>CAWGOT010000006.1:0-1526265 GCA_963824275.1 uncultured Planctomycetia bacterium
GGGCCCCAAACCGGCTCGGCTGAAAGCTAACCGCCCCAAGTTCCGACCAGGCTTAACACATAGTCCGTGGCGCCGCTGTTGTCTTGCGTGTTGACCTTGCCCTGGCCGACTTCGCTGCCGTCGGCAGTCACGGCCCCAAAATCGGCTGCCTCGTCGTTGAAGTTGCTGCCGTAAAGCTCGGCAATCGCCGCGTCCGTGTTCAGCGTGTTGTTGCCGGTCGAACCGTACAGATAGGCCGTGTCGCCGGCGTCCGTCTTGGGATTGGAATCGGAAGTCGCATAGCCGAAGTTCGTGCCGAAGCCCAGCGCCGAGTTGGCATACGAAACGGAAGTCACATTACCGCTGGCGCCGTAGCTGTAGCTGCCGAACATGCCCGCCGACTGCACCGTGGTGCTCTTAGCGTAGGCCGCGTAATCGCCGTAGGCATAGTACGTGTCGCTGCCGCTGAGCGTGCTCGGCGAGCCGTAGAAATAGGCCGAGTCGTTGGCGGCGTTGTACGCCGTCCCGACGTTCGTGGTGAAGCCGTTGGCCGAGTTGGCGTAGGAGACCGTGCCGCTGACGCCGCCGGTGGTGGAACTGTAGCTGCCGTACATCCCCGCCGAAGGCCCGCTGATGCCGCTGTTCTGGGCATAGGCGTAGGCGTAGTACGTGTCGAGACCCGGAGTACCGGATGCCCCGCTGCCGCTGCCCGGCGAGCCGTAGAAATAGGCCGCATCGGCGCCGCCGTTGCTCGAATTCCCGATGCTCGTGTCGAAGCCGTTGGCCAGGTCGGCATAGGAAATGCTGCGCGTGCCGCCGCTGGCGGCGTAGCTGCCGAACATGCCCGCCGAGGGCCCGTTGAAGTTGGCGCTTATGAAATCCGCGTAGGCATAGTACGTGTCGTTGCCCGGCGAGTCGTAAAAGTAGGCCGTGTCGTTGCTGCCGTTGCCGGGGGTCGCAAAGGCCACGTTCGTGCCGAAGCCGCTGGCCGAGTTGGCATAGCCGCTGCCGTACATCCCGGCCGTGGGCCCGGGTATCGCGCTGTTCTTGACGTAGGCGTCGGCATAGAACGTGCTCTGGCCCGGCGCATCGTAGAAATAGGCCGTGTCGCTGCCGCCATTGGCCGACTCGCCGATGTTGGTGACGAAGCCGTTGGCCAGGTTGGCATACGCGCCGAAACCGGCGTAACTGCCGTACATCCCCGCCGATGGACCGCTGGCGTTGCTGCTCACGTAGTCGGCGAAATCCCCGTAGGCATAGTAGACGTCGTTGCCCGGCGAGTCGTAGAAATAGGCCGTGCCGGTGGCGATCGGAATTTGGGCGGCGGTGTGGGCCCGATCGGGGTTCCCGCTGGTGCTGGGCGCATAATTGCCGACGTTGATGGCGAAGCCCGTGGCCGCATTGGAGTACCCGCCGCCGAAACTGCCGAACATGCCCGCCGAGGGCTCGCTGTTGCCGTTCTTGAGATAGGCGTAGGCGTAGTAGGTGTCGTTGCCCGCGGCGCCGTAGAAATAGGCCGTATCGCCCGTGTTGGGCAGCGTGTTGCCGACGTTCGTGGCGAAGCCGGTGGCCGCATTGGCATAGTTGACGGTGCCCGCACTGCCCGTGTAGCTGCCGAGCATGCCTGCCGTATGTACGCCGCTGGAGTTGTAATCGGCGTTGGCATAGTACGTGTCGCTGCCCGTGGAGCCGTAGAAATAGGCCACGTCGCCGGCGTGGTTCGAATACCCGATATTGGTGCTGAAGCCGTTGGCCACGTTGGCGTAGCCGGTGCCGTACATGCCGGCCGAGGGCTCGGCGGCGGCGCCGCTGTTGTAGGCGGCATTATCGGCGTAGGCATAGTACGTGTTGTCACCCGTATTGACGCCCTTCTTCGTGTAGAACTGGGCGACGTCGCCCGCATAGCCGTTGGCCACGATCGAATTCATGCCGCTGACGGAGACCGCGAAGTCCTGGCTAGTGTTGTTGAGTTGCCCAGTGCCATTGACATAGAGCAGGGCGCTATTGCCGCCCTGGGGATTGCCGGTCAAGGTGGCCGTGTCGCTGCCGCCCCCGCCCTGGAAGACGTAATTCGTGAACTCGCCCGACGGCAGGAAGGTGTGATTCTCGCCGTTGAGCGAGACGTCGATCATGGCCCCGCTCTGGGCATCGGCATTGAACACGAACTGATCGTTGCCTGGCGTGCCGTCGACGGTGAGCGTCGTGCCAGGGGTGAAGAGGACGTCGTCGAGAGAGGCGGTCTGGGGCGTCGTGCCGGAGACTTGGGAATAGGTCCAGGTATAGACGTGCGTTCCGGGGGAGACCCAGTAGAACGACTCCTGCCAGCCCACGGTGCCGGACCAGGTCTCGACGGGCTGCTGGCCGTTGTCCATAGAGAACGAGAGTACGCCGTCGCTTTGGTTCGAGGAGACATTCCGCCAGAAGGAGAACTCGCCGCCCGTGGCCTCGGTGATGGTGATGCTTAGCGTGCTGGTGCTCCCTGCGCCGATGGCCCCGGACTGGGCGGCGAAACCGCTGGGGGCTGCGCTGTTCGATTGCACCGACCAGTTGGCCGCGGATGGCCCTGTAGAGGACAATTGCCAGGGCCAGGTGTTGAAATTGCCGGACGTGAACTGCTCGGCGAACGCGCCCACGGCGATGTCCTGCGAAAACAGACTGTCACCGCTGATCCCCGGCGTAGGCAAAGTCAGCGACACGGGAAAACCGGAGGCGTCGATTGTGCCGCCGTTGAGCGTCAAGGCGTTGACCGAGGTGTAATCGAGATCGGATGTGCTCTGGCCGGATGCCACGGTGTAAAGGAACGTGAGGGTCGAGGTGCCGCTCCCGCCGGAGTAGGCGGCCATTGCGCCCGTGCCGGCGTTGAGGGCCAATTGCGGCGTGCCCGTCACCGTGACCGTTTGGCCGAAATCAACCGTGATCGGGATCGTCGTCCCCGGCCCATAGACGCCCGTTGCCGTCGAAGATACCGTAACAGGGAAACTGCCGACGGCGGATTGGGTTGCCACGTCGAACGTGACCGGCGGCGCGACAATCGTTCCGTCCGTCGACGTCACCTGGACGGTGACCGTGCCTTCGCCTGCGGAAAGTAGGTTGGCGTCCACGTCGATTGTGCCGCTGGAGAGCCCAGGCAGCTCGAAAACCGGAATGCTCTGGGTGGGCAAGCCGTCGAGCCCGATCAGGCTGGCGTCGACAGGTCCCGTGGTGCCCACGATGGTTGCGGTGTACGAGTCGTCCTCGTTGCCCGTATTCTGCGGTTCAAGCACGAACGACGTGGGGCCGGGCTGAGGCAGCACGACGGACGGGGGACTGGCGGTCACCGTCAGGCCCCGGTTGGGGACGATCGTGATCTGCGAAGTGGCGCTGGCCACCACGGCCGTGTTGGTCTGCGAGGTGGCCGTCACGGTAAGCGGCAGGTCGCCCGCATCGGCGAAGGTCACCGGTCCCGTGGTGATCTGCACCTCCTGCTCCTGTCCTGCGCCGAGCGTCACGGAAGTCTGGCCCAGGGTGGCCACCAGTGCCCCCGGTCCGGCCAGCGCCAGGTTGAAGGTATCGGTTGCCGAACCATTATTGTACACATAGGCGTCGAACGTGCTGCCGGGAGCGGCACTACCCGGGCTGAGCGAGACGCTGACCCCGCTGGCCGAAACGATCAGCGTGCCGTTGACGGTGGTCGATGCGGTCCCGAACAATTGGGATACGGTCACGCTGAACGGGTAGGCGCCCGCCGCCACGCCGCCATCATCGGTCAATGTCAGCGGCAGGTCGCGGAAGTTGCTCGCCCCCGGCGGTACATCAAGGTAGTAGTTCTGGCCGAAGCTGGCGTAGATCCCGTTGGGCAAACCGCTGGTCTGTGGATAGAATTCCCCGTCGGCGCTGCCGGTGTTGGTCACTTGGACGACGTACTGAGCCGCAGTGCCGATTCCGGCCGTCGCCGTCGCCGGCGTGAGGGCGGCCACCACGCCGTATGCGTCCGGCTCCGGCGGTTCGATGGGCGTCCCGGCGACGACCAGGACTCCCGAGGCCGACCCCTCTGTGCCGGCGCCGTTTTCGTTATACGCCGTAACCGTGAACGACGCATCTCCCAGCGCGGCGGTGGAATACGAGGCCAGCACCATCTGGACATCGACGGTCTCGTCCGCCGGGACCGAAACCGATTCCGAGTAGCTGTTGCCATTGAAATACGCCAGGTTGATCCGCGAGTCGGAGCTTGACAGGTCAACGCCGTACGTCACCGTCGCGTTCGTCGGATTTGTCAACCGCACGTCGTACGTGGCGGAGCCGCCGGGCTGCGCCGTGGCGGAAGTTGGAACAAGACTAATGATGGACGTGCCGGTAATGCTCGTACCCGCCGCGCTCGTAGTACCGGCGGTTCCCTGGCTGGTGAAATTCACCGTTGCGCCCAGCGTCACGGCCTGGGAGCCGCCGGCGACCACGTTGCTGACGGTCGATTGCCAAGTAAAGTTTTCCGAAGCCACCAGCGTTGCGTTCCAGACGAGCGTGTTGTAGTTCGTCCCCTGGATAATCTGTGTCGGCGGGATGTTGTAGGAGCCGGATACCACGGAGACGCCGGTGTTGTTCGGCACCTCCACCGACGCCGTCACCGGGGTAAACGTCAACGGGCCGATGTTGAAGATCGACAGGCCGCTGGTGCTGGTCACGTAGAGCTTGCCGGCGGCCGCGGTGATCCCGCCGTTCAGGTTGGCTGGAACCTGAATTGCGCCAAACGTCGGGCTGCTGGGGTTGCTGATGTTGACGACCTCCAATACCGGGTTGCCGTTGAGCAGCGTTCCGCTTACGGCAAATTGGCTGTTGCCCAGGTCGTAGACCTTAATTGGAGTGAAGAAACCGTTGCTGGGAAAAGTGTTCGGCGTGTCCACGGTGGCCACGATTTGCGGGTTCAGCGGATCGCTCACGTTCAGAACCGTCAGCGTGAGGTTGCCGTGGTAGTTGTCGCCCGCATCGACGCCTTGCGTGCTTCCGGACACCAGCGCGTAGTTTCCATCCAGCGCGACGCCGGTCGCGTACACCGTGCCGGGAATATCCAGTTCCGTGCCGCCGCCGGCCTGGTTGTCCGGCAAGCGATACTCCGTCATTGCCGCCGGTTTCTGAGTATTGACGACGAGTAGCCGGCCCTCGCCCGTCGTGAGTGTCTGGCCTGATGCCGGACCGCCGGTCGAGGTCGAGCTTGGCACGTAAATCACCTGGCTGTTGACGACGGCGGCGTCTGCTTCGTACGTCGACGAAATCGCAGGCGAGGCGATGTCGTCGGTGCTCAACTCGCCGGCTAGGACGGGGACGCTGGGATTGCTGATGTCGATGGCCGTCAAGTTGCCGCCCTGCCCAACCAGGCCGTTTGTATAGGTGAAATAGCCGATCGAACTCGAAAAATATACCGTGTTCCCTTCCACTTCCATGTCGTTGAGGTACGAGATCGAAAATGCCTTGGAGCCAAGCAACTGCGGGCTGAGCGGGTTGGTCAGCGAGTAAATGAGCAGCGTGAACTGGTAGATGTCAATACCGGGCTGCTCCGTGGCGACGACCAGATTATTTCCCACGATCCTCGCCAGGTCAGTCCCTCCCTGCGCGAGGTCGTTCTGGCCGAACGTGCCCACGACTTGGGGGCTCGCCGGGTTGCTGACGTCCACGATGTCGATCGCCTGCGTGCCGGGCACATGGGCCATCGTCCCATCGACCGCCACGGCCTCGGGCGTGCCCGTGTCGGCCACCTGGCCCAAGAGCGACAGCGTGCCGCCGCCGCCGGGACTCGGGTTGATTGTGAGCGTGTTGGTTACGGTGACGGTCCCCGTCGGCACGATCGTCGGGCTTACCGACAACGTCGCGCTGACCGGCAGGCCGATCTGCACGAACGTCGTGCCGGCGGCCTGCGGCAGCGGCTGGCTCGATTGGTCGACCACCGTCACGGTGATCAGGTCCTGGCCGTTGGCAAAGCCGGCCGTATCGAACGTGCCCAGGTCGACATTGGTGAGGGTCGAAGTGACGCCCACGCTGACCATGACCGGCGTGGACGTAAAGAGTACGTTGGAGCTGGCGTCGGTCACGGTGTAGGAAACGGCCAGTTGCCGCGGCTCGTTGACTACCGGCTCGATTCCCGCGGTGACGTCAACCTGCCCGCCGGCGAGCGTGTAGGGCGGAGTCACCTGGATGTTGCCCACCAGCAGCAACTCGGGGCGCAGCGTCGGCGCTCCGCTGACGGCGTCCGTGATCTCCACCGCGCCCCTCGGCCGTGGCGACCACGCTGAAGTCAGCCGGTACGAGCGTCGTCGCGCCGGGCTCCGAGAGGCTCAGCGTGATTCCGTTGCTCCCGCCCGCGACCGACGCACCCGAGGCCAAGGTGATCGACGGCTGATTGAAGCTGGCCGTGACGCCCGCCGGCAGCCCGGTAACGCTGAAGTCGTAGGTCGTGGTCTGGCTGCCCGTGTTCTGGAGCACGATTTCGTACGTCGTCGGCGAGCCCGGTTGCAGCTCGGCGATCGGGGCGGCCAGCTTCAGGGTAAAGCCGTAGGCCACCTCGTCGGTGACGGCCTGAGAAAGCGTGGTGAGCGCGTTGCCCAAATTGACGACCGCCGTGGCAAAATCGCCGGGCGTGACCGCGGACGCCAGGGCCGCGCTGGCAGTGGCCAGCGAGGGCGCAGTACGGCGCCAGGAACGGGTCGGGCGTAATCTGGCTGATGATGCTGGCGATTGCCGCCTGCGATTGGCTCAGATAAACCGCGCTCGTGGGGTTTTGCACCAAGCTCGTCAAGGCGATACTGAGATTGCTGAACTGCGTGGCCAGACCCGTGTTGCCGATCTGATTCGCCGCGTAGGCCGCGCTGGCCAGGGCTTGGATTCCGGCAACCGCGACCGTGACGGGGATCGTCAGCGTCTGGGTGCCGGGCACGCCCGCCACCACCAGCGGCGGCAAGGTCTGGCTGCCGGTCGTTCCCAGCGCCGTATATTGCACGGTGGTGCCCAGCGTCACGGGCAGGGCCTGGCCCGCCTGCAGATTGGAAACGCTCGTTGTCCAGGTGATGCCGCCGCTGGGAACCTCGGCCAGCGAGGAGAAGTCCCAGGTGAGTGTCTCGGAGGTTGCGCCGCAGTGGTCTGCGTCGGCGCGATGTTGAACGAGTTGGCGACGATCGAGACGCCCGTGGTCGTCGGGACCTGCACGGTAACGGTCACCGGCAGGTTGGTGATCGAGCCGGCCTGGTAGAGCTCCAGCCCTGCGGCGGACGAGGCGTAGAGGATACCGCCGCTGACGGTCATGCCGCTCACCGCGCCGGCCGCGGTGAACAACGACACACCTCCCGCTCCGGGCGAGGGGCTGGGGGTGACGGCCAGGGTGTTACCATCGACCACCAGCACGGCCGGCGAACCACTCGATTGGACGTTGCCGATCGCGAATTGGTTTCCACCGAGGGCGACGATGCTCACGGTTCCCGAAGATGCGACCGAGGCGCCGCTGACGGTCGTGCTTGCGAGGATCACCGGATCGGCCGGATTGGCAATATTCAAGAGCGTGAGGGTAATGTTGCCGGTCACGTTGTCGGGCGCGTTGTCGAAGGGGCTTTCCCAGCCCCCCGTGCTGCCGACGACCAGGGCCTGGCTTCCCTGGACGGCCACGGCGAGCGCGGAAACCGTGCCCGGAATCATGAGCGTTTCCGTTACGGTCGGGCTGGCCGGATTGGCGATATTGACGACCTGGAGCTGGCCGCTCCCCGTCTGCGACGCGCCGCCGGTCAACGTCGAGCCGACCACGTAGGCCAAGGAGCTTGAAGCGGCCGCGCCGCCGTTGAAGTTGCTTGCGCCGCCGTCGGGAGTGCCCAAACTGTTCGTCAGCGCGGCGGAGAGCGTGGGGTTGGCCGGATTGCTGAAGTCGATGGCCAGGAAATCGCCGAACTGCTGGGTGATCGTGCTCGGTCCGGCCCCGGAATAGGTGTAGCCGTTGGTCGTCACATAGGCCGTCGTGCCTTGCACAAGCAGGCTGCTCGGGAACTGGTAGTCGATCGTCGTGTTGCCCAGGAGCGCAGGGCTGGTCGGATTGGCCAGCGAATAGACCAGGAAGTTGAACGTGCCGTTGGTGTTCGGCGAGGCCACCACGAGGTCGTTTCCGGCCAGCGCACCCAGGTTCGCAACGCCAACGCTTGGGTCGATGCTGTTGAGCACGCCCGAGCCGAACGTGCCGACCACCGTGGGGCTCGCCGGATTGCT
The DNA here is from genome assembly GCA_963824275.1 of uncultured Planctomycetia bacterium. Classification (GTDB taxonomy): domain Bacteria; phylum Planctomycetota; class Planctomycetia; order Pirellulales; family Thermoguttaceae; genus JANXQG01. The sequence goes on from CAWGOT010000006.1 coordinate 8,191, forward strand.
CACGTCGAGGATCGTGATATCGGCGGCGCCGATCGAGTAGGCGTAGTTGCCGCTCACGATCACGCTCCCCCCTTGGCTGTCCGTAGCGACCTGGCCCAATTGTCCCTCGGCGGCGATCGAAAGCGTGTCGGTCACCGTGCCGCTGGTCGGCTCCAGCGTGTCGGCACTGAGCGACTGCGTGACCGTGACGGGCGCCCCGATATAAAGTTCGCCCTGGCCGGTCGCGCCGAGGATGGGCGTGCCCGTGGAATCGCTGACGCTGACGTTGATCGTATACGCGCCGGGGCTGAAGCCCGTCGTATCGAGGTTGCCCAAATCGACGTTCGTCACGCCGATCACTTCCGGCAGCGCGATCGCCACCGACGCGGATGTGAAGACCACCGTTCCCAGGCTATTCGTTACGGTGTACGACACCGTGCCTTGCTCGTCTTGCGTCACGCCGGCTAGCACGTCGGTCGTTACGTCGACCTGGGTCCCCGCTTCGACCGTCGCCGGGTTGGGGGTCACATCGAGGACCGACACGGTGTCCTCTGCGACGGTCGGCCCGTAGGTCAGCGTCACGTCCTGCGTCGAATTGAGCGGGGCGCTCGTGGGCGGGGTGATGGTTGCCGTTTCCGTCGTCGATTGGCCGACGGCCAGCGAAACCGGAGTGTCTTCCCCGCTGATCGTCCAGCCTGAGGGAAGCGTGGGGCTGATCGCCGCGTCGTAGGCCACGTTGCCAACGTTGGTGATCGTGAGCGTGGTAGCCACCGGTACGCCGGGCGTGCTGTTGAGCGAGGTTGGATTATCGGTGACCGTCACGGCGGCGATGGTGGGCATGGCAAAGTTGACCATCACCGTCTGTGGGGGCTCGGCATCGCTCGCGCTCGTGGCCGTCACCGAAAACGATTCGGGCGTGCCCGGCAGCGGCAGCGTGCCGGAGGGCTGCAAGTAGATCCCCACGATGCCCGTCGCGCCCGCCGGAATCGTGACGCTCGTGCCGCTGTCGAGGATCGTGAAGCCGGCAGGCGCGGTCGGGAACGTCAGGTTATAGGTATCGGCCGTGGGTCCCGTGTTGTCAATCACGGCGTGGTAGGCCGTGGGAACCTCCGCACCGTTGTACGGCACGGTAAACTCCGAGTCTGGATTGACCGCGAGCGTCATGCCGGACACTGTGGGCGTAATCGTCACATTGAGCGTGCTCTGCGCAATAAGATTTGGGTCCGTCTCCGATTGGGCGATGATCTGGATCGGGTACGTCCCACCCTGCACTCCCGGGGCGGGCGTGACAGTGACGACACCCGTGTCGTTAATAACTACCGTCCAACCGGCGGGTGCTTGGGCCGTTATGCTGTAGGTGTCGGCTAGGCTCGTGTTGGTACTCGCAGTCAACTCAATGGGAGTATTCTCAGTGGTCGTGAGCGCGACAGCGTTAGCCGAGACTTGCAACAGATTCGCCGCGTTTCCGTTCAACGTTACAGCGTCGGTCCCATCAACACCATCCGAGACGTTGATCATGCCCGTGTAACGATCCAGCGTAACCCCTTTGCTCGGTCCGATCAAAATTGCACTGGAATTGACATTGATTGTCCCGCTGCCTAGCCCGAGTCCCACGGTTCCGCTGGTCGCCGAGATCGCGACAGAACCCGTAAAGTTCGGCGACGTCGTCTGACCGCTGCCCGCAAGCGTGGCCGAGTTGGTCAAAATCGTGTACGTTCCAGCGGGAAGGGCCGTTCCGTTGAGGACGAGACCATCGGTTGTGATAGTCATTGAGACATTTCCTGTTGCGGTAGCCGAATAGTTGTCCCAGTCGGCGCTGACCCCCAGACTCGACCCGGACGGACCATAGAACGCCAGGCTGCCCATGCCGTCAACGTCGTACTGGTCATTTCCGGAAATCGTCAACGCGCTCGGCGACGGCGTTGAAAGCGACACTGATCCCGACCCGATGTTTGTCCCCTGGGAATTCACGACAGACGCACCATTCGCGGCCAGGGAGGAAGTGAGAAAACTACTAGTTGAAGCGCTCGCCCACGTCGCATTGATCGGCCCACCTGCTCGGATACTCGTGGTAGTTACCGCTCCCGTGATCGAACCCCCTGTGAGTTGCTCGCCTGCACCTTGCGTAGCCATGGCAGAGTCGGCGGATGTCGGTGCCGTCGAACCGACTAGCATCGATGGAAGCGGCGGGTCTGCAAAGATGTCCCAAAGGGCGACCAAGAGTGCCTCACCGGATAAGGCAATGGCGAGTCCGAGCGGCCCTTCGAACAAGGCGATTGCCGCGGCTAATGAAAAATCAAAGAACACCGCAGCAGCCTCAATGTACTTGGGCACGATCGGTGGCACATTTGGATTGTGGGCCGCAACATGTGCAAGACCGTGAAGCAGGATGTCGAAGACGGCGGCACCTCCAAGGACAGCCGCATACTCCGCAATTGATTGATATCGCCGTCCTGTCCCTGCGCGATCCATTCGCCTGTAACCGGATTAATAACCAGCCAAGCCGTCGTTGGGATACCGTTAATAGTCAGTGCCTTCGTTGGAACGAGCACCGCGAGTCCATTCTGCACGTTTGTGGTTATTCTCGCAACAGCGTCGGCGGGGAGACCTAAGCTGGTCAAGAGCGGCAGGCTGTTCGCAGTTATGGCGGCCAGCGGAATTCCCTGTTGCCGAGCCTGCTGAATGATCGCAACAGCGCTGGTGTCCGGGGAGCCGGGAGTGACAGGAAGCACCTGGTCCTCAATAACGCTGTCAAGAATCCCACGGGCAGCAGCAAACGACATCGTTGCCTGCACGTTCTGCGCGGGAGCGGCAATCGCATTGATTGAGTCGCGCATGAGGTCGAATCCGTATGACAAGACGGATCCGGCTCGTAGTGGTTAGCACGCTGGTGAAGACGGTGATACGGGGGACATCAAAGTATGCTACAACCGATGCCTCGGTCGCGAGACGTGCCGTCGCGGCGTCCGATGCAATAGTGAAGGTCGCGATACTCGAACGCGCAAGAGCCATTAGCGCCTCAATCTGTTCTGTAGTTGTGGCATTTGCATCCGACTGCGCGATCGAGAGCTCCTGGTTTGCAACCTCTTGTACGAGGGCGCCGCGTCGATACTCTCTAACCCCGGTAAGACGTTTAGCGTCGTCAGGTCGAATGGCGTGATTATTGGCTGGCCTGATGGATTGACCGAGAGGTTTTCTGGAGGCGCAGGCCTTGTCGGGCGGCATAGCCAATTCGGTCCACAAGCGTGTCGGTGTAGGTTGCTGACGTAGTTCCGGCGCCCGCAAGCGTGACATTCAGGAACAGGCCGGTCAGAATCTGGCTGGCCAGTGGGAAGTTTGTCAGTACCTCCTGATACTGCTGTCCGGTAATCGCGTCTGCCAATTGGGAATCGGGAAGCGCATCGTCTCCCAGGACAATGTAAGGCGTGTAGGTGTTCGTGGTCGCCGTGATAAAAAGCCCCGGAGGAGTGACGCTGTTGACGAAATTCCCAATCGTCAACGGTCGCCCCACGAGATCAACGTCGTTGAACGTCTGGTCCAGGACGACGTTCTCCGACAAGCCGTTGCTGCCCAGCCCGAAGGCCGCGCTGATCTGGCTGTAGATCTCCGCGGTGAGCTGCACCTCGGTGGTCTGCCGCAGGCTTTGTGGCACCTCGGTGAACGTGCCCGTGGCGGCAGTGAACGACTTGGCGACCACGGCCCCGGCCACGAGCGGATCGGCGTTCACCATGCCGCTGCCCGCGTTGAACTGGAACCAATAATGGCTTTCCGTCTCGGACAACAACTGCGAATCGTCGGCCGGGTCGGAGACCGTCGTGCCGGCCGGGATGTAGCCCACCGTCTGGTAGCTGGCGGGAAACATCGACAGTATGAGTTGCTGCGCCTGGGCCTGCGGGAGCGTCCCGGAAACGTACTGGGCTGGGATGCCGGTGGCACGCATCAGGGCCACGCCCAGGCTGGCCACGTCCAGCGCGTTGCCGGCGCTCGACCAGAGCGTGCCTCGCGCCCCGCGGAGCGAACCGGTGTAGGAGTTGTAGCCGATATCGTCGTGCAGGAAGTTGAAGATGTTCTGCGGGTTGTAATAGAGCGCCGCAGCTTCCTCCTGGATGAACGGGTCGGTGGTGTTCGCGTCGGGCGTCGAGACCAGCAGATTCGGATCGACCGTGCCGGACGTGAGCGTGGCAGCGGGCGCAGAGTTGGAAACCGCCCCGGCGTCAAGCGTGGCAAAGGCCGATGCACCCGTGTCGAGCTGCACCGGGAGGTTGCCGCCTAAAGGCGGGACTCCAACAGTGATCGTCACGCTGGTCCAATAGTCGCCCTCGATCATGCCCAGGCTCCAGGCCAGATTCTGGCCACTCTCGTCCGGCTGCTGCGAGGCGCTAAGGAGCGTCACGCCCGGCGCGAGCGTATCGGTCAAGAGCACGCCCGTCTCGGAATCGGACGACTCGTTATAGACCGTGTAGGTGATCGTTTCCTGGTTGTTCTGGACATCGCCCGTGAAGTAGGCCGAGAGCGTGCGGCCGACGACAATATCGGTCGAGGGCGTGACGCTGATCGGCGCGGGCAAGATCGTCTCCTGCTGAGTGGCCGACCCGTAGCCAGCGGCAGAGGCGGTCAGCGTCGGCGTGCCCGGCTGGGTATCCGTGTATTGGACGGTGATGCCGCTGGCGCCAAACGGGATAATGACTTGCCCACCGCTGACGGGCAGGCCGTCAGGATAGGAGAAACTGGCGCCGGGCGAGGACGAAGTCAGCGTCACGGCGAGCGGGGCCGGCGGGGCGTTGCCGCCGCCGAATAACGACGCTACCTGGGTATTGCTCAAGGCGGTGTTGAAGATGCAGATGTTCTGGATCAGCCCGTGGAAGTACGCGCCGCTGCCGAGGTTCTGCGTGTCCGTGGCGCCGAATGCATAGTACAACCCATTTCCGGAGCCGTAAGGGGTTTGGCGTGCGCCGCTGGACGAGCTGGCCGACTGTACGCCGTCCAGGAACCCGTTCAGGGTCTGGGTGGCGGCGTTGTAGCGGAGCACCACGTTGTGCCAGGCATTGAAGCTGGCCGTGCCCAGCGTGACCGCCGTCAAATCCCAGATTCGCACTTTCACGGTGCCGTTGGCCAGAATCTCGATCTGGCTGTCGTGCCAGTTCGTGTTGAGGGTCGTTTGGCCAAGCTCGGTCATGATGACGCCGGCGCCGGCCGCGTTGAACCACACGCTTATCGTGACGTTCGTATCGCCATTGGGAAACAGGTCGACCAGGTTCGGCGTGATAGCATACTGGTTGACGCCATTCAGGCTCAGGGCCTGGCCCGTCTGGCCGGCGGCAAAGCCGGCGCCGCTGACCAGCGTCAGATTGCTGGCGCCGGTGGTATCGGCCGTCGTGCCGTTGGCGCTATAGGCCACACTGCCGGGCGAAGCGGGGTTGCCATCCAGATCTTGCAGCTCGATAGAGATGGACCCCGTCGGCTGCCCTGCGAGGGTGGTCTCGCTCAGCGTGCTGAAGGCCACGGTCGGGACCTGCGTTTGGAACGCGCCGATATCGAGCGCGCCGGCCGTCAACCGCGGCCGGCCGCGCTCGTCGGTGGAGGGCAGGTTCGCCGCCGCGGCATTGCCGCGCCGATGGCAGGACTGCCGGCCATGAGCGGCATGGTCTCGCTAGGACCGCCGTAATTGCCCAGGGACCCAAGCAGCGGCGTATTACTAAAAACGTCGCCCGGCCCTGGCGTGGGATCGTTCGTGCTGTTGTCGACCGCCGTGCCCAGCAGGTTATTGCCGCTGTCGGTGGTGATCGCGCCGCCGATATCGGGGGTCGCCGTATAGTTCGTATTCCCGTCCACAATGGTATTCTGCAAGGTCAGCATGCCGGCATTGTCAATCCCGCCGCCCAGCGCGTAGTAGGCAGTATTGCCGGAGATGGTGCAGTTGGTCGCCGTCAGCGTGCCGCCGGAAGCGTTGTCGATCCCGCCGGCGGAAGTGTACGAGTAGTTGCCGGAAAGCGTGGAGTTGCTCAGCGCGAGCGTGCCGCCGGAAGCGTTCTCGATCCCCCCGGCCGACGTATCCCCCGTGTTGCTGGAGATGGTGCTATTGCTGATCTGGAGGTTGCCGCTATTGTTGATGCCGCCGCCGGATGTATCGGCGGAATTGTCGTACAGCGTGCTCCCGCTAAGCGTCAAGCTGCCCTGCTGATTATCGATCGCGCCGCCGGACAGGCCCGCGCTATTTTTCGAGAAGATGTCGTTGTCGAGGGTCGCCGTGGCGGAGACGTTTTCGATTGCGCCGCCGTCGGCGCTCGATCCGTACGTTGCGTTGTTGGAGAAGGTGCTCCCGCTGACAGTCAACGTGCCCTGGTTTTCGTTGGAGATGGCGCCGCCGTTCAAGGCCGAGTCGCCGGTGAAGGTGCAGTCGCTGACCGTCACGCTTCCACCATTGTTGTCGACGGCGCCGCCGTTGCCGGACGCAGAGTTGTCGGAGAAGACGTCGTTGCTTAGCACGAGCGACCCCGTGTTCTCGATTGCCCCGCCGGCCCCGGCCGAGTTTCCATAGGCCTCGTTTCTGGAGACCGTAGTGTTGCTGACGGTCAACGTGCCGGCGTTGAGAATCGCCCCGCCGGCATTGTCGTTGAGGTCGGACTCTTGAAGGTTCAAGTTTGTGAGCACGACGTTTACGCCGCTATCGACCAGGAAAATACGGCTCCCGAATTCCCCGGCCTCGATCGTCAGCGGCGTGCTAGGGCTGCTGCCGTCGATGGTGATCGTGCCGGTCCCGGCGCCGCTCAGCTCCAGATCGCTTGCCAGGGTAATGGTTCCGCTTCCCAGGCTGGGGTCGAAGGTGATCGTGTCGCTGGTGCCGGCGGCCGCGTCGGTGTTGGCCTGGGCCACGGCCTGCCGCAGGGAAAGCTCGGCCGCCAGCGTGCTGTCCGTGGGGTTGTTGACCACCAGGGTCGTGAGCATCAGTCGGTCTTCCAGCCGCTCGAAAGTCCGGGGCCTGCGGGGGACGAGACCCGAACGCCAGGCGAGCGGTTTTGCGGCCGTCCGCCGCCGCTTCAATTTCCTGCTGCGAGAGAAAAACGCTCCTGGGAACATGGCCGGCTCCTTACGGAAGTAGATGTCGGTTCACACAACCTCGCGACCGCTCCCGGACGGGAAAGAGACCCTGCCATGAGGAGATTTTCCGAGGATCTTCCTGATCCGCACTTTCGAGGCATTCGGAAACGCTCACGTATTTTACCAAGCCAAATTGTCAAAAGCAAATGATCGCGGAACTTTTACAGATTCCTAACCAGGCCGACGGGAGCAGGCGGCTTACGGACTATTGACAAGCGCTCGATTTCATGGTGAAGTGCTGGTGTAGTGATTCGCGAACCGTAGCGCAAAGGAAGCTCGAAACATGCCAAACGCACTTGCACGATGGAGATTGACTTCGCTCGCACTTCTGGCCCTGGCGCTGGCGCCGGTCGCGCGGCGCCTGCGCAAGACAGCCCGCCGCATGGCCCTCGGATCGTGATGATCATCCGCCACGCGGAGAAGCCCGTCGCCGACCCGGCTGCGGCCGAGAAGGATGTCAACCTCTCCAAGCGGGGATACGAGCGGGCGGATGCCCTGGCCAAGACGTTTCCCGACCACTTTCCCCGACCGGATTTTCTGATCGCGACCAAGGCAACCAAAAGCAGCAATCGTCCGGTCGAGACCATCACCGCGCTGGCCGCGGCGCTGCACGAGCCGATCGACTCGACCATCGATGACAAGGAGTTCGCCGCGGTCGCGCACGCCGTGCTGACCGATCCGAAATATGCCGGCAAGACGATCTTGATCTCCTGGCATCACGGCAGGATCCCCGAGCTGGCCAAGGCGCTGGGCGTGAAGGACGCGCCGGAGAAATGGAAGGATGAAGTCTTCGATCGCGTCTGGGAAATCACGTACGAAAACGGCACCGCCAGCTTGAAGGACCTGCCGGAAAACGCCCTGCCAGGCGATTCGCACTAAGGAGAGGTCCGAGGCCAGAAGCCACAGGCCAGACCTCTTTTGTGCTGTCGGTTATTGCTGCCGAACTCTTGATGGATTAAGATCTTACGCATGTGAGTCTCTTCTCAAACCCTGAGGAACACTGCGATGAACTTGACACGAACCGTCACCACACTTAGCACCGTGCTTTTTGGATTGTCGCTCAGTGCGGCCCAATCACCGGCCCAGAAACCGGGCGAATCGCCGGCAACCTCCCCGCGGAAGTTTTACGCTTATGCTGAGACGCCCCCGATGGGCTGGAACTCCTGGGACTGCTATGGCGCCGGCGTCAACCAGCAAGATACGCTGGCGAACGCCGACTACATGGAGAAAAACCTCAAATCCCACGGCTGGAACATCATCACCATCGACATCCAATGGTATGAGCCGCTGGCACACACCACGGAGTATCGCCGCGGCGCTGTCCTCGAGATGGATTCCAACGGCCGCCTGCTCCCTGCCGGCAATCGTTTCCCGCTCACCAAGGACTCGCATTCGTTCAAACCGGTGGCGGACGCCATCCACGCCAAGGGCCTGAAGTTTGGTTTGCACCTCCTGCGAGGCATCCCGCGGCAGGCGGTCGATCGAAATGTCCCCATCCTGGGCACGACGATTCATGCCGCCGACATCGCCGACAAGACATCCGTCTGCCGCTGGAACACCGACATGTACGGCGTCGACATGAGCAAGCCCGGCGCGCAGGAGTATTACGATTCGGTCTTCGCGCTGATGGCCTCATGGGATCTCGATTTCGTGAAGGTCGATGACCTCTCTTCCCCCTACCACAAGCCCGAGATCGAGGCCATCCGCAAGGCGATCGACAAGACCGGCCGGCCGATCGTCTTTTCGACCTCACCCGGCGGCACGCCCGTCAACCAGGGGAACCACATCCAATTGAATGCCAATATGTGGCGGATCAGCGGCGACTTCTGGGACAGTTGGGGGGCCCTCTACGCCCAGTTGCGCGATTGGACAGTTGGACGCCCTACCGCGGCCCAGGGCACTTCCCGGATGCCGACATGCTGCCGTTGGGAAACGTCCGGGCCTGGCAGAATACCGACAACTGGACCCACTTTACGCACGACGAACAGTACACACTGATGACCCTCTGGTCGATTGCCCGCTCGCCGCTGATCATGGGCGGCAACATGCCCAAGAACGACGATTTCACGCTCTCGCTGATGACGAACGACGAAGTGCTCGCGGTCAACCAGCACTCGACGAACAACAAGCAGGTCTTCGCCCGCAATAACAACACGCAGTTCGCGTGGGTGGGGGATGTGCCGGGCTCGAAGGACAAGTATCTTGCGGTCTTCAATGCCGCTCCGGCCCCGCCGCCGGGGCGCGGACGAGGCGGCCCGGCGCCGGCCCCCAAGCCCGCGGCTGACCCCGCTGCCACGCAGCCGGCCAACATCTCCGTCTCTCTGGCGGATATCGGCTTGACCGATCCGTGCAAGGTCCGCGATCTATGGGCCCACAAGGACTTGGACACCGTCAGCGGCACGCTTTCCGTGACGGTCAACTCGCACGGCGCGGTCCTGTACCGCGTCCAGCCGTAAACTCCGGGGTCAAGGAAGGTCAGGCTGGGTTTTCCTATCCATAAGGTCAATTGCAACAGCGCGAAGAGCAGATAGCCATGGTCGAACCGCCCGGATTCGTGCTCCGCCACGAGCGCGGCCACCCCTGCCGGATCGAGCAGCCCTTGCCGCCGCAAGTTGGCCGCGCCTAGTTCCTCGTGGACGACCTCGCGCAACTGCGGGCCAGCCAGTCCGAAACCGGGGCACTGAATCCGCTCTTGCGGCGGCGCAAAATCCCCTCCGGGACTAGTCCCTCCGCCGTTTCGCGGAGAATCACCTTGCCTTGCCTGCCATCCAGTTTCCACTCGGGCGGCATCCGCGCGCAAAGCTCGACCAGCCGATGGTCCAGCAGCGGGCTGCGGACCTCCAGGCCATAGGCCATGCTCGCGCGGTCGGCTTTCACGAGAATGTCGTCGACGAGATAGGTTTTGTAATCCACGTACAGCATGCGGTCCAGCGGCGAGAGCCGCTCGGCCTCGGCATACGCGGCGCGGAAGGGCTCGAAAGCCACGCTGGGAGAGAGCCCTGCCGAGTTGCCCAACAGCCGGCCTAGGCGCTCGTAACTGCAAAGCATTCGCCACCAGGCGTGCGCGTCGCGAGCGTCCAGGCTCGCGCCGGCGAGAAACTGCCTGGCCTTGAAAAGCAGGTTGAGCTTGCGGCGGCTTGCCGGCAGCAGGTCCAGGCCGGCCTGCAGCGCACAGACCACAAGCCGGGGCAGGCGGGCCGCCCAACGATGATGGCGATCGGCACGGTGCGTGAGGTAGCCTGCCAACAACTCGTCGCCGCCATCGCCCGAGAGCGCCACGGTCACGTGCTCGCGCGCCATGCGGCAGAGCACGTGCGTGGGCAGGATCGAGCTGTCGGCGAAAGGTTCGTCCTGATGCCGTGCAACGTGCAGCAACAGATCGGGGCTGTCGCAGCGGGCAAGCTCTTCGTGATGCTGCGTGCGGAGTTCCGCGGCAGCCAGCCGCGACCAACGAGTTTCATCGTAGCTGGACTGGGAGAATCCGATGCTGAAGGTGCTCAGTTGCGGGCGGTTGCGAAGGATCAGGGCGACCACGAGCGTGGAGTCGATCCCGCCGCTGAGAAGCGCGCCCAGCGGCACGTCGCTGATAAGCCGATCGCGGACGGCCGTCTCCAAGAGCGGGGCAAACTCCCGGCGAGCCTCGTCCCGGCGCCGATCGGCGGACAATCGGAGAGAGGGAGGCGCACACCCCCATGCGACGCGGCATGATTGCGGTTTGCCGTCGCATGGGGGGTACCGGCCTCCCTCTCGCCAGCCCAACGCTCAGCCATGTTCCAATAGGGGCGGATCGTTGCCGCTTGGCCACGCCGCCAGCGCAGCACGCTGGCCGGCGGCAAGCGCCGGATGCCGCCCAGGATCGATTCGTTCCCCACCACGTAGCCCAGCGCCAGATAGCGCGCTACGGCCTCGCGATCCAAGCGGGGCCGGATCATTCCGCTGGCCAGGACGGTGGCAAGCAGGGAACCAAAGACAACGTCGTGGCCCGCCGTCTCGGCCCAGTACAGCGGTTTCACGCCCAAGCGGTCGCGAGCCAGCAGCAGAGTTTCCTTCCCGCGGTCCCAGATGCCGAAGGCGAACATCCCCAACAGGCGCTCGACCATTTCTTCGCCCCAGTGCAAGTATCCCAGCAGGAGCACTTCCGTGTCCGAGGCAGTCCGGAACGGAAAGCCGGCCGCTTGAAGTTCCTTGCGGAGCTCGCGAAAATTGTAGATTTCTCCGTTGAACGTCACTGCCACTCTGCCGGAGGGGTCGGTCATCGGCTGGGTCCCGCCGTTGAGGTCGATGACGCTCAGGCGGCGATGCCCCAGGCCCGTGCCGCCATCGACATGCACGCCCTCGGCATCAGGCCCGCGGAAGCGCAGGGTCTCGTTCATGCGTCGCAGCAGTTCGAGCGGCACCGAGCGGTTCCCATCAGCGAAAGCGATACCGCAAATCCCACACATCGTTTTCCGTCCTCGCTGGCGCGTCCGCGGGAGCGAGGGAGGCCGGCACCCCCATGCGACGACAAATCGGGATGGTGGACGGTCGCATGGGGGGTGCACGCCTCCCTCTCTCCGCGGTCGCAGGAATTGTGATACGATATACTATAGTATTCGTGTTCCCGCGAGGAGCCCCACGTGCATCTTTCGGTCATTGTACCCGTCTATAACGAAGAGCCGAACGTCGCACCGCTGGTCGAGCGATTGATTCCCGTGCTGGAGGCTGTCGGTTCGGACTATGAGGTTATTTTCGTCAATGACGGTTCGACCGACGGTTCGGCTGCCCGGCTGGACGAGGCCGCGCGCGACAACGAGCGGATCCGCGTGCTGCACTTCCGCCGCAACTACGGCCAGTCCGCGGCCATGATGGCCGCCATGGATGCCTCGGGCGGCGAAATCCTCGTCCCCATCGACGCCGACCTCCAAAACGACCCCGCCGACATCCCCAAACTGCTGGAGAGGATCGCCGAGGGCAGCGACGTCGTCTCGGGCTGGCGAAGGATCGCCAGGACGCGTCGGGCAGGGTGCTGGTCAGCCGCATCGCCAACCGCCTGATATCGGTCGTGAGCGGCGTCCAGCTCCACGACTTCGGTTGCACGCTGAAGGCCTATCGCCGCAGCGTGCTGCATAGCGTGCGTCTGTACGGCGAGATGCACCGCTTCATTCCCATCTACGCGAGCTGGGAAGGGGCCAAGGTCGTCGAGATGCCGGTCGCCCATCACCCTCGCCTTCGCGGTCAGTCGAAATACGGTTACGCCCGCACGCTGAAGGTGATCCTCGACCTGATCTACTTGAAATTCATGTCCAGTTTCGGCCGCAGCCCGATCTATTTCTTCGGCGGCGGCGGACTGCTGAGCATCTTCGCCTCGCTCCTGTCGTTCGCCACCATGCTCTACTTGAAGTTCTTCGCGGGGAAATCGTTCGTCGAAACGCCGATGCCGCTTCTGTGCGTGATGTTCTTCCTGGTCGGGGTCATCTGCGTGCAACTCGGATTGATCGCCGAGATCCTCATGCGGACCTACTTCGAATCGCAAGGCAAGATGCCGTATGCCATCCACCGCCGCGTGAATTTCCCGGAAACGGGACCCCAGGCAACGATCAGTGCCGATTGACGCGGTCGGGGACAGCAAACAAGTCGGACTTTACGCGCGGAAGATGTTCGATGAGCCAAGAACAAGAGATCGAACCGCTGCCCAACGATGAAAAGGCGACTTCCAGCCCGGCAATCCCCACGGCCCACTCCTTCCGGCCATGGGACTGCCTCTTTGCCGCGATCCTGGTTGCCGCCGTTTTCCTCGTCTATCAGCCGGCCTGGAAAGGGGGATTCGTCTGGAACGACGACGAGGTCTTGCCCCGGGCCGAACTCCGCTCCTGGCATGGGCTATACCGGATATGGTTCGACGTCCTGGCCACGGAGCAGTATTATCCGATGTCGTTCAGCGCCTTCTGGCTGGAGTATAAGCTTTGGGGCGACGCCACACTCGGCTATCACCTGGTCAACATCTTCTTGCATGCCGCGTCGGCGCTGATGGTGGCCGTGATCCTGCGCCGCCTGGCAGGTCCCGGGGCGTGTCTGGCGGCGGCCATCTTCGCGCTGCACCCGGTGCACGTGGAATCGGTGGCCTGGATCACGGAACTGAAAAACACGCTCTCGGGCGTCTTCTACCTGGGCGCCATGCTCATCTACCTTCACTTCGACCGCACGCGCAGCACGCCCTGGTATCTGGGCGCCTTTGGGTTGTTCCTGTTGGCACTGCTGAGCAAGACCGCCACGGTCATGCTGCCGGCGGTGTTGCCCGTGATCTTCTGGTGGCAACGGGGACGGTTGTCGTGGAAACGCGACCTCCTGCCGCTGGTTCCTTTCTATCTCGCCGGCGCGTTGGCCGGCACGATGACCATCTGGGTCGAGCGCCATGAAGGGGCCGTGGACAGTGAGTTCAACCTGGGGCCCATCGAGCACTTCCTGCTTGCGGGGCGGGCGATCTGGTTTTACCTGGGCAAGCTCATCTGGCCGTTCGACCTGATCTTCATGTATCCGCGTTGGGAAATCAGCCGGACCGTGCGGTGGCAGTACCTGTTCCCGGCGGCGCTGCTGTTGCTGCTGGCGGGGGCATGGCTGCTGCGCTGGCGCTGGCGGGGGCCCCTGGCGGCGCTGCTCTTCTTCGTCGTGACCTTGTTCCCGGTGCTGGGCTTTGTCAATGTCTACTTCTTCCGCTACTCGCTGGTGGCCGACCACTTCCAATACCTGGCAAGTCTGGCGATGATTGCGTTGTTCTCGGCGGGCGTGGCGTTGTTGCTGAAGCGTGCGGCGGGCTGGGGCAGGACGATCGGGCAATCGGGCTGCTTGCTGCTCCTGGCCGTGCTGGCCGTGCTCTCCTGGCGGCAAAGCCGGATGTACAGCGATATCGAGACGCTTTTTCAGACCACGTTCGATCGGAACCCCGACTGCTGGATGGCGTACAACAATCTCGGCCTCGCCCTGGCCGGCCGCGGACAGGTCGACGAGGCCATCGCCGATTACCAGAAAGCCCTGGAAGTCAATCCCAACATTGCCGAAGTCCACAGCAACCTCGGTATCGCGCTGGTCGGCCGCGGACGAGTCGACGAGGCCGTCACCCATTATCGCAAGGCATTGGAAATCAACCCCGACTACGCTGCCAATCACGTCAATCTTGGGGTCGCGCTGGCTGGCCGCGGAGAGCTAGATGAGGCGATCGGCCACTACCGGACGGCCCTGAAAATCGACCCCGACTTTCCTGCCGCCCACAATAACCTCGGCCTCGCCCTGGCCGGCCGCGGAGAGGGCGACGAGGCCATCGCCCATTACCGCAGGGCCCTGGAAATCAACCCCGACTTCGTGGCGGCCCACAACAACCTTGCCAACGCCCTGGCTGCCCGCGGAGAGTTCGATGAGGCCATCGCCCATTTTCAAGAGGCCCTGGAAATCAAGCCCGACTATGCTGAGGCCCATTACAATCTCGCCGGTGTCCTGGCCTACCGCGGACAGACCGACGAGGCCGTCGGTCATTTCCGCAAGGCATTGGAAATCAAACCCGACTACGCGGAGGCCCACTGCAATCTGGGTATCGCCCTGGCCAGCCTCGGACAGTACGAGGAGGCGCTCTTCCATTACGAGAAGGCCCTCAGCCTGGCCTCCGCCCGCAACGACACGGGCCTGGCGGCAGTCGTTCGGGCCCAAATCCAGCACCTGCCGCCACTTGCCCGTAACCGTAGTGCGCAATAGACTGCACAAGCGGAAGATTTTAGATGAGCCAAGATCAGAACATCGAACCGCTTTGCGACGAAGAAAACGCGACTTCCGGCCCCCCCGATTCGCCGCGGAGAGACGATCCCACGGCTGGGTCTTTCGGATCGACCATCGCGAGATGGTGCCCGAAGTGGCTCTGGGCGGCGGCCCTCGTGGCTGCGGTCTTCCTCGTCTACCAGCCCGCCTGGCAGGGCGGATTTCTCTTCGATGACGGAGGGCACGTCCCCCGCCCCGAACTCCGCTCCTGGCATGGACTGTACCGGATCTGGTTCGACGTCCTGGCCACGCAGCAGTATTATCCCATGTCGTTCAGTGCCTTCTGGGTCGAGCACAGACTGTGGGGCGACGCCACTCTCGGCTATCACCTGGTCAACATCTTCCTCCACGCCACGGTAGCGCTCCTGCTGGCCTTGGTCCTCCGCCGCCTGGAGGTCCCCGGCGCGTATCTGGCGGCATCCATCTTCGCACTCCATCCGGTGTGCGTGGAATCGGTGGCCTGGATCACGGAACTGAAGAATACCCTCTCCGGCGTCTTCTACTTGGGCGCCATGCTGCTCTACCTCCGCTTCGACGGCACGCGGAAGAGACGCTGGTATCTGGGCGCACTGGGACTGTTCCTGCTCGCCTTGCTGAGCAAGACCGCCACCGTCATGCTGCCGGCCGTGTTGCCCGTGATCTTCTGGTGGCAAAGGGGACGGTTATCGTGGAAACGCGACCTCCTGCCGCTGGCCCCATTCTTCCTCGCCGGTGGAATGGCCTCCACGATGACCGTTTGGGTCGAGCGCGCAACCGGGGCCGCCGGCAGCGAGTTCAACATCGGCCTGATCGAACGCTGTCTGATCGCAGGGCGGGCCATCTGGTTCTATCTGGGCAAGCTCGTCTGGCCGTTCGATCTGGCATTCATCTACCCGCGTTGGCAAGTCAGCCGGAACGCCTGGTCGCAATACCTGTTTCCCGCGGCCGGATTGCTGCTGTTGGCCTTGGCATGGTCGCTCCGCGGCGCTGGCGCGGGCCCCTGGCTGCGCTGCTC
This sequence comes from uncultured Planctomycetia bacterium, assembly GCA_963824275.1. Lineage (GTDB taxonomy): Bacteria > Planctomycetota > Planctomycetia > Pirellulales > Thermoguttaceae > JANXQG01. The sequence continues at coordinate 24,044 of CAWGOT010000006.1, forward strand.
TTCTTTGCCGCGACGTTGTTCCCGGTACTGGGCTTCTTCAATGTCTATTACTTTCGCTACTCGCTGGTGGCCGACCATTTCCAGTATTTGGCAAGCGCGGGGGTCGTTGCCTTGTTTGCGGCAGGCGTCGCCTTGCTGCTCGCGCGAAGGGCTGGGCCAGGACGATGGGGCGGATGGGTTGCCTGCTGCTCTTGGCCGCGCTGGCCCTGCTGAGTTGGCAGCAATGCCACATGTATGCTAATCTCGAAACGCTTTATCGCACCACGCTTGTTCGGAATCCCAACTGCTGGATGGCCCACGACAACCTCGGAAACCTACTGGCCGACCGTGGAGAGTTCGCCGCCGCCGTCGCCGAGTACCAGAAGGCATTCGAGATCAAGCCCGACGATGAGGAGGCCCATAACAACCTCGGGGTTGCCTTGGCAAGCCGTGGGCAGTTCGACGACGCCATTGCCGAGTACACCAAGGCATTGGCCCTCGCTAATGAGAAGGGGCAGCCCGACTTCGCGAAGGCCCGCAACAATCTTGGAAGCGCCTTGGCCGGCTGCGGGCGTCTCGACGAGGCCGTCCGCGAGTACCGCAAGGCATTGGACCTCGCGAATGAGAACGGGCAGCCCGACTCTGCCGCTGTCCACGTCAATCTCGGCTTCGCCCTGGCCCGCCGCGGACAGGTCGACGAGGCCATCGCCCAGTACCGCCAGGCGCTGGAGATCGAGCCCGACTTCGCCCAGGCCCACTACAACCTCGCAAACGCCCTGGCCGGGTACCCGCGCGTGGGTGGCCGACAGGTCGACGAGGCGATTGCCCATTACCGCAGGGCATTGGCCCTCGCTAATGGGAACGGGCAGCCCGATCTTGCCGCCGCCGCCTACGTCAACCTAGCCAACGCGTTGACCACCCTCGGAAAGGTCGAGGAAGCCATCGCCGATTACCGCAGGGCATTGGAAATCCGGCCCGACTACGTTGAGGCCCACAATAACCTTGCAGCCGCTCTGGCCGGGCGTGGACAGATTGACGAGGCCATCGCCCATTTCCGCAGGGCCTTGGAAATCCAGCCCGACTACGTCGATTCCCTCTGCAATCTGGGAAACGTCTTGGTCGGGCGGGGAAGTGTTGACGAGGCGATAGTCCAGTACCAGAAAGCCCTCGACCTGGCCTCCGCGCCAATAACGTGGCTCTGGCCGAGAGCCTTCGGTCCCGAATTCGGCTCCTCCGGCCTGTCGCGCCCGGCAAAGCACCCTAACATTGCGCGAAGAGCCGGCAAACGCGGCCAAAGAAGGAGAATTTGGCACTTTCTGGCCCCAAGGCCGAATATAGTGTGGCGAATGGTGGATTGTTGCCTTTCTGCAAGCAACCACAAACGCTGGGAAGATACCGGTGTGCGGCAGCATTTCCGGTAGGAGCGCTCCGGGATGGTGGAAAACCGCACTGAACGGCTTGTGACCGTGATTTCCCTCAATCAGGATGCGCTGTTCCGTTATATCTTCAGCCTCCTCCCCCATAACGAGGACGCAAGAGATGTGCTCCAAGAAACGCTGATGGCGATCACTGCCCAATTCGACGAGTATGACCCGTCGCGGCCGTTCCTGCCCTGGGCCTGCAGGTTCGCCTATTTCAAGGTCATGCAGCATCGCGACAAAAGCCCGCGGCACGTCCGGTTTTTTGCAGCCGAGGTCATGGAACTCCTGACCCATGACCGGGACGCTCAGGCCCATCTCCTGGAATCGCGGCTTGCCGCACTCGACGAGTGCATGGACAAACTGCCGCCGGCCGATCGCGAACTGCTTGCGGGTCGCTACTTTGTGAAACGTCCTCTCAACGACCTTGCGGTGCAGGTCAAGCAGAGCCGGCGGACGTTGTTGCGGAACCTGCAGCGGCTCCGCCGTTGGCTCAACGAGTGTGTCGCAAACCATGCCGTATCGGAAGACTTGCAATGACTCCAGAACGACAGAAAAACCTCGATGAGTTGATCTCGGCCCTGTGCGACGAGGCCGCTTCGCCCGAGCAGATCGGCCAGCTTGAAGAACTCCTGCGGAGCGACCCCGAGTGCCGGACTTTCTACCTGCGTTACGTCGATTTGCACGCCCGCTTGATGCAACATCCCGGTTTCCGGCCACTAGTTCTGGCCGACGCCCGACCTGTCAGGGACCCCCGTACGCCTGACGGTTCGCCGCCCGCCTCCCCCGTTCTTGGTTTCCTTGGCGATCTGGGCCGGCGAGGTTGGGGCTTCGCCTCCGGCCACACCACGCTTTTCTCGATCCTGGCTGCGCTGCTGCTCGTGACCGGACTGATCGCTGTGACGGTGTGGAAGGGAAATGGCGGAACTGAAATTGCAAATCACCAAGCTGAAATCCCAAATCAAAACTCCCCGTTCCCCGCCCCGTCCCGCGTGGCCCGCTTGACCCACTCGGTCGACGGCTGCTGGGGCCATTCTGTCCCGGCGCCTGAATTGGGTACCGCCTTTACCGCGGGTCAGAAAATCAGTCTTTGTTCGGGGGCCATCGAACTGGATTTCGACGTTGGAGCCCGCGCGGTCGTTCAAGGCCCCGCCAAGTTGGATCTGGTTGCCCCCGGCAAGGTCTTCCTGCACGCCGGCAAGATCAGTGCCGAAATCGTGAACCCGGAGGCCCGCGGTTTCCAAGTCGAGACTCCCAAGGGCTCGGTCGTTGACTTGGGAACAGAATTTGCCGTGGATGTCACGCCTTCCGAAGATGTCCAGGTGCATGTTTTCAAGGGCGAAGTGGTGGTGCGGCAGCCGGCAGAGTCGCCGCAACCGCCAGCAGGGCCTGCCGCCTCTGACGCGGGACAGCACCTGCTGGTCGACCAGGGACTGCGGATGGAAAGCGGTCGTCTGCGGCCCTGCCTTGTGAAGGATCTGGGCGAGACCTTTATCCGCACGATTGACGATGCCTACCGCGACCGCCATGTCGTGGCCTACTGGCGGTTCGAGGACCAGCCGTTGGGAACCGCCCTGCCGGATACCGCGGGCAACACCAGGCCAGTCCGCGCGACGGTTGACTCGTCGTTCAACGGCAACGACCTTTACACGTATAGCGACAAGACTCAGCCCGAGTTTTCCCCTGGTGTGCCTGCGGGCGTTATTCCGCAAACCGGAAGCACAAACCGCTCTTGCCTCGACAATTCACGGCCCTGTGATCCACAGCACTTGCGGAACGTCTATACACATTCGGAATTCAGTCATGCCGCACCGCTGGACATCGAGAAGATCTGCCCGCGTCAATGGACCATCGAGGCCTCCGTGGAGCCGATCAGGCACTTGGGCGCGCGCAGACCTTTCTCGGCCGGGATACGTTCAACGGCTGCGGCAAGTCCGCAGGGCCTCACAGCGAGCCGCCGCGGCTGGCCTTCCAGATCGATCCCCAGCGGCATTTTGCCATCGCGTTTTACGATCCGGAAAATCGTCTCCACCAGGCAATTGCCGAAGAGCCGGTCGTGGAGGCCGGCCGCTGGTATCACGTGGCCGCCACGAGCGACGGCCGGACCCTGCGATTGTACGTCGATGCCCTCGATGGGCGCGGCTATCGATTGTGCGCCACGACGGAGTTGCCCGTGCAAGGTTCCACGGCCTTAGGCAAGGGCCATGACGATGCCGAGTGGAGTGTCTGCCGCGGCCGCGACGGCGCTAGTCCGGGCCAGACCTTCGAGGGCCTGATCGATGAAGTCCGCATCAGCGACGCGGCCTTGAGTCCGTCGCAGTTTTTGTTTACGCCAAAGGGTCGCGGGAGGGAATAAACGCAGCGACCCGCAAGGGTTTCGGCTGGGTACGTCAGGCCGAGCATGGCTAGATCGTGCCCGAGCCTGAGATTGAACTGGGCAGGTCATGCCTGGGAACGACGTGCTCGTGTCGCCGCTCGCGTGAGCGTTCGTGCCGGCTAACCGGCGTACAATAAAATTTGAGTGTCCCTTATGGGGCGACGGCGATGCTTTCCGAGCTTGGCATCCCCGTCGTCCCCGTGGGGCGTCATTGACTCTCTTCATCCCTTTTTTGGCTGATGCGAGTTGTTTTTGGGAAATGTCATTGCAAGATGATTGCTTTTTTATCCAATTTCGGTTAGCATGCGGTAAATGCCGGTATTTTCATCAAGAAGCCGCCGTCTGGGATTTGGGTGCTTTTGCCTGTCATGAATTGCGTTTGGTCTTCCTTAGGAGGGGTGCGATGAGTCGCAGATATTCGTGCTTGGTGCTTTTGGGCCTTGTCTTGGCCTTGGTCGCGCCCGGTCTGACCGGTACGGCGCCGCAAGCCATCGGTCAGCCTCTCATCTGGACCGGGTCTCAGGACATCACCTGGAGCAATACCAACGGTTCCCTCAATTGGACCATGAGCGGCGTTCCCAGCACGGACAATGGCGGCAATGCAGTGATCTTCGACGACTCGGCGGGCACGAGCTTCTCCATCGCGGTCGACCCCGCAGGCGTGCTGCCGCTCAGCGTGCAGTTCAACAACGTGAACTACGCCTACAGCTTTTCGGGCGGTGCGATCGGGGGCGCGGCGACGACGGTCACGCTGGGCACGCTCGGCCAGCCCGGCGGCAGCGTCACCTTCTTAAGCGCCAACAGCTACGGCGGCGGCACGTTTGTCGAATCGGGCACCCTCAGTCTCGGCAACGGCGCCGCCTTGGGCGTCGGCGGCCTGACCGCCAACGGCGGAGTGGTAAGCCTGGCGGGCGTCAGCCCGGCGGCCTTGCCCAGCCTCAACGGTCTGGCTGGCACGATCACCGACAGCGCCTCGAGTGCCGTCACGCTGACGGTCAGTCCCAACGCCACGAGCACCTTTGGCGGCGTTCTGCAAAACGGCGCCGGCACGCTTGCGCTGGCCGTCAACGGCGGGACCTTCCCGCTCGTTCTGTCCAATGCCAACACCTATAGCGGCGGCACGACGATCTCGGCCGGCACCTTGCAACTTGGCAACGGCGTGAGTAACGGTTCGGTGGCGGGCAACATCGCCGACAATGGCCTGCTAGCCTTCAATAACGCCGCCGCTCAGACTTTCGGCGGGCTTATCAGCGGCAGCGGTTCCCTGCTGCAGTCCGGACCCAGCACGTTGGTCCTGAGCAACCTCGCCAATAGCTACTCCGGCGGCACCACCGTCACGGGCGGCACGCTCTTGATCGCCACGGGCGGCACGATTTCTTCGACCGCGGGCAATAGCGTCCTGGGCTCTGGCGGCACGCTTGCGCTCAACGGCGGCGCCTTGTCGTTCACCAGCTCGCCGACGATCAGTCGCGCCATCGTCCTGGGCGCCAGTGGGGGGACCGTCAATGTGCCCTTCATTGATACGCAGAGTCCACAGAACAGCCCGGCCACCACGGTGAGGCTTACCGGTCAAATCACCGGCGCCGGCGGGCTGACCGTCACCGGCGGCAGCGGCAGCAATTATGGCGGCGCAGATCAACAACCTCGCCCCCTATATCCTCGTGATCAACGGCCTTACGAACAGTTACTCGGGCAATACGACCATCAATAACGCATTGGTTTGCCCCGATTCGACGGATAATCCACCCGTGAATATCCTGCCGACGACGACGGTCCTTACGCTCGCGAATTCCGGCGTCTTCGCCCTGCAAACAAGCGGCGCCGCGCAAACTCTGGCCGGGCTGCAGGGCGACAGCACCACGGCCCTCGGTACCATGAATGGCAACGCCACGAGCACGGTAACGTATACCATCAATCCGGCGGCCGGCCAAAGCTATACCTACGCGGGCACGATCAGCGATGTGGAGTTCAATGGTCGCGGCAACGCCACCGGCAATGCTTCCTTGATCGACGTGGTCATCGGCGGGCAGGGTGCGGAAGTGCTCAGCGGCGCCAATCCCTATAACGGCACCACGACGATCAACAGCGGGACCTTGGGCCTCACCGGCTCGTTGACCGCCACGGCGATCACGGTTTCCGGCGGGACGTTGAACGAGGGCGCCAGCGGCCTCGTCGGCGGTTCGGCCAGCCTTGCCGTCAGCAGCGGCCTGGCGCTTCTTGCCGGGGTAAATACCTGACAGCGGCGCGACAACGCTCTCCGGCGGGACGCTGGAGCTGGCCAACGTCAACGCCCTGGCCAACGGCGTCGTCACCAACAACGTGCCGTCCGGCGGCTTGACCTTCGCCGCCGGCCTGGGAACGGCCACGATCGGCGGCCTCTCCGGCAGCGGCAATATCGCCCTGGCCGACATCAGCGGCGGCAGAGTAACGCTGAACTTCAACGGAAATAACACCACGACCTACTCCGGCGCTCGAGCGGCATCGGCGGCCTCACCAACACCGGGGGCGTCCTGACCCTTACCAATTCCCTGAGCAATTATAGCGGCCCAACCTCGATCACGGGCGGGGCCTTCGTGCTGGGGAACACCGGCGTTTTGCCCCTGTTCTGGACCACTTCGGGCGCATTCTCCATCAGCAATACGGGCGCCTTCGGCATCACCGCCGGCACCGCCGCCGGCGAGTTCACCGCGGCGAACATCACTACCCTTCTGAGCAACGTGACTTTCCCCGCCGGCACGAGTCTTGGCATCCAAGTCGTAGACCCATCCCCTTACACCCTCAGCAATTCGTTGAGCGGTGCTATGGGCCTCAATAAGCTGGGGGCCGGCAACCTGCTGATCGTGGGCAGCAGCAACACGTACACGGGCCCGACGACGATCTCGGCCGGCACGTTGCAACTCGGCAACGGCGTGACCAACGGCTCGCTTGCCAGCAACACCACTATTACCGACAACGGCGTGCTGGCCTTCGCCAACTCCACCGCCCAGACCTACTCCGGCGTGATCGGCGGCACCGGCGCATTGGCCGCGCTCGGCCCCGGCCTCCTGGCGATCACGAACAGCTTCAATGGCACGACGAGCGTCAGCGCCGGCACCTTGCAACTCGTCAACGCCGGGGCCTTGGGCAGCCTTTCGGGCGGGGGCGGCAACGTGACCTTTAATGCGCCTACCCTGATTGCCGGCGGCAACAACGGCAGCACGACTTTCGCGGGAGCCATCAGCGGCAGCGGCGGATTCACCAAGGCCGGCGCCGGCACGATGTTGATAACCAACAGCCAGACCTATAGCGGCGCGACGACCATCAGCAGCGGCGTCTTGAAACTCGGCCCCGCCGGCGTGCCGGTTGCCATCGCGGACGTCGGCTCGACCTTGGCGAACGGGACGGGCCAGAACACCTCCGCTAGCTATACCAACAGCTTCACCATCGGCGCGGCAGCCAACGTCCTCGTGGTGGAACTGGCCTGGCACAATAACAACTCCGCGAGCGTCAATCCGGTCGTCAAGTATGGCCCGGCGGGAGCACCGCCCTCCGGAACGCTGACGGAGGTCGCCTCGGCATTCAACAACGGTCTGGGAAACGTCGGGAGCAACGAAAACACGGCCATCTTCATCCTCCCGCAGGGTGCAAGCGGCTACGCGGTCGGGGCCGGTTCCCTGTCGGTCAATTTTGGGACGGGCACTCAAAACTACGACGCCGTGATCGACGCCTTTACGCTATCGGGAGTCAGGGCGATTGCGCGAATCTAGGTAATCTGCTATGACTAGGGGATTGCGATTTCCGTTGCTTGCCGAGGAGCGGCAAGAGCGTGGATGTCGCGCAGGCCCAGGAGTCCACCAGGTCATGGCCAAGAAGTCCGCCAAGATTCAACACCACTTCGCAACTCTCACTGATCCTCGACGACGGCCGCCCGTCTACCCATTGATCAACATCGTGACAATCGCCATCTGTGCGGTCATCTGCGGGGCCGACGACTTCGTGGCCATTGCGGAGTTCGGCAAGGCGCGACGCGCGTGGTTTTCGCGATTTCTGGATCTGAAGGAGGGCGTCCCTTCCCATGATCGTTTCAACGCGATCTTCGCCACCATCAATCCGGCGGAGTTCGAGAAGTGTCTGCTCAGTTGGGTCACCGCGTTGCACGAGATTAGCGGCGGGCAAGTGATCGCCATCGACGGCAAGACGCTCCGCCGCAGTTACGACACCGCCAGCGGTAAGGCGGCGATTCACATGGTCAGTGCCTGGGCCACAGCGAACTCCATTAGCCTTGGTCAAGTCGTCACCGACGCCAAGAGCAACGAGATCACAGCGATCCCGAAATTGCTGGAAATCATCGACATTTCCGGGGCCCTGGTGACCATCGACGCGATGGGCTGCCAGACGAAGATCGCCCAAAAGATCCTCGACGGCAAGGGCAATTACGTCCTCCATGTGAAGGAAAACCAGCCTACGCTGTACCAGGCCATCCAGGACTACTTCATCAACCGCCTGGAGAACGACTTCGCCGGAACGACCTACCGTTCCTATCAGACCGAGGGCAAGGGGCACGGTCGGGAGGAGACACGCTCTTATTATCTCTGTCGGCTCCCAGCCGACTTGGCCGATGCGGCGCGTTGGCCTGGCTTGAAGGCCATCGGGATGGTCATCAGCATCACCCAGCGCGATGGCAAGGAATGCACTGAACGTCCGCTACTACATCCTCAGCCAGTACCTCTCCGCGCGTCGCTTTGCAGGCGCGGTTCGGGGCCACTGGGGGATCGAGAACCGGCTGCACTGGCAACTCGACGTAACCTTCCAGGAAGACCTGTGTCGCATCCGCAAGGGACATGCCGACGCCAACTTCAGCATCCTCCGCCGCACGGCACTGGCAATGCTGAAGAACGAAACGACGAGCAAAGTCGGGATCAAGAACAAACGCCTCACCGCTGCCTGGGACGAAACCTATCTCGCACAAATCCTTGTCGGAACGTGATTTATGGTGCAATTGCCCTGTATCGGGAGTGAACCTCAACGCGCTTCCGGGCGAGGCCGGACCCGGCCTGACATCGACGGCCCACTATGCGAACAACGGCAACGCCACGAACGCCAGCGTTACCTTCAGCAACATCGTGGCGGGCTCGTTGGCGACGGTTGTCGCCGCCGGCAAGAACGGCGACACGCCCCTCACCACGGCGGCCACCAACGGCACGCTCCTTACCAACCAAACGAATGGCGGAGGCGCCAACACCGGCACCTTCTGGGAAAATGGCGCCAGTGGGGCCCACTCCATCTTCGGCGGCGCCGTGGACTCAAACCTCTCGTCGACATCGATGACCCTCACGGAAACATGGGGGGGACTGAAGCGCAAGAGGAGTTGGCCGGCGTCGTCTTTCAACCGCAGGTGCCAGGGTCTACCGTGGGCGCTCTGCCGGTCGGCACGCAGCTTACGGTGGGCAGCGGCGGCACGCTCGACCTGGGCGGCGTGAGCCAGACCGTGGCCTCGCTCTCCGACTACTTGACCTCCGGCAATGGCGGCATGATCCAGAGTTCGGGCGGGGCCGCGACCCTCACCCTCTCGGCCACGACCGGTTCCACCGCCGTCTTTAGCGGCGCAATTACGGGTGGCGTCAGCCTCACCATGGCGGGATCCGGCTACCAGACCTTGGCCGGCCTCAACACCTATACCGGCGGCACGACCATCACGAGCGGCACCTTGCAGGTCGGCAACGGCACTACCTCCTCCGGTTCGCTGGGCTCGGGCAACATCTCCATCGCCGGCGCCGGCGGCCTGGTCTTCAATGGCGCGCCAAGCGGCAACGTGGTCGTCGGCGGCGTCATCAGCGGCGCCGGCGGCCTTACGGTCAGCGGCGGGAGCGTGACCTTGACGGCTAACCAAAATACCTTTACCGGCAATGTGACCGTCTCCGGCGGCACCTTGCTGGGCACCGGGCAGGCACAGGGGACCACGGGCGGAAGCCCCTTGGGCAACATCGGCGGCGGCGCCACGGTCACCGTCGGCAACAACGCCACGATCATCCTCAGCGCCAACAGCAACACCACGGGCTATGGCGAGGCCAACATCAACACCAAATGGGTGATCAACGGCACACTCGACTTCTCGGGCTCCGGCAACGATGTCCTTGGCAACTCGCTGACGCTCGGCGGCGGCACGCTCATTTCCGGCGGCGGCAACGGTTTCGGGGATTTGGTGTTCGACGGATTTGCCACGTCCGGTTCGGCGGCGGCCACGATCAGCTCCACCGGCGCGGCGAACTCGTACATCGGCTATACCGCCAACGCTTCCGCCGCGGGACTTGCCTTCGGTTCGTTCAACCTGGCGGCATCCAACACCATCAGCGTCACCGGGGGCGGCAACCTGACCATCGCCGTTCCTCTCTTGAACGTGAACAACAATCCCGGCGCGGCGAACCTGGCCGGGCTCAACGCCGGTCCCGCCGCGTCCCTGACCAAGACGGGCAGCGGCCTGCTCGTGCTCACCGCCTCGAACATTTATTCCGGCAGCACGACGATCTCGGCCGGCACGTTGCAACTCGGCAACGGCGCGGGCACCGGCACGCTGCCGACCGGCAGCACGATTACGGACAACGCCACGCTGGTTTTCGACAACAGCGGCACGACGACGCAAGGAACCCAATTTGCCGGCGCGGGCATTACCGGCAGCGGCGGCCTGGTCCAGGCCGGCGCGGGCCTGCTGGTGCTTAACGCCTCGAACGGCTTCAGCGGAGGGGTGGTCGTCAACGGCGGCAGCCTGCAGGTCGGCAACGCCAATGCCCTGGGCACGGGCCCGCTGGCGGCCAACGCGGGGCTTCTTGACCTGGACGGACATAACTTGACGGTCGGCGGATTGAGCGGCTCAGCGGGTACCGTCACCACGAGCGTCGCCGGTTCCCTCGCGCTGACCGTGAATCAAACCGCCCCCACGACCTTCAGCGGCACGATCCAGAACGGCGCCGGAGTGCTCTCGCTCGTCTTCAGCGGCGGCGCGCTCGACCTGGCCGGCGCGAACACCTTTAGCGGCAGCACGACGATCTCCGCCGGGACCTTGCAGTTGGGCAACAACGCGGCCTTGGGCGCCGGCACGGGCCTTTTGACGATCAACAGCACGGGCCTGTTCGATTTGCACGGCGGCAGTCCCACCATCGGCGCCATCAGCGGCGCGGGCACGGTCGATAACCTGGCCCTTTCCACCACCTCGACGCTGACCGCCGGCAACGGCAACGGCACCAGCACCTTCTCCGGGACGATTCAAAACACGGTCGGGATCGTGTCCCTCGTGAAGGCTGGCAGCGGCACCTTGTTCCTCACCGGGAGCAACACTTATTCGGGTACCACCACGGTCAGCGGCGGCATGCTGGAGTTCACCCAGCCCGCCGCCCTTTATAGCGGCAGCCCCGCCAGTTGGCTCGCGACCAACATCACCGCCGGCTCCGGGGCCACGCTCGCCGTCAGCGTGGGCGGCACGGGCTTTACTCCCGCGCAGGCCGGAACGCTGGTCACCAATCTGACCGGGAGCAACAGCGGACTGCTGGCCGGCGCCGCCTTCGGCATCGACACCTCGAATGCCGCCGCTCCGGCTGTCTTTTCCATCCTGCTTCAGGACTCGGCGGCCGGCTCGGTGGGCCTGACCAAGCTGGGCGCGGGGATCTTGCAGGTCACCAATGCCAACAACAGCTATACCGGCCCCACGACCGTCCTCAATGGGCAACTGATGCTCTCGGCGCCAATACCGATCTAGGCGCCCCGGGATTGGTGACGGTAACCAACAGCACCAGCGGCGGCCTGTCGATCCTCGCGCTCCTGAACCACAACGCCTTGGGTAGCGGCGGCGCCGTCAGCACACTGGCCCCCATCAGCCTGAACTCGACCAATGGCGGGACCGCGATCCTGGAGATCGGCGCCGCGCTCGATCCCACCGCGGCCAACAGCTTCTCCTACATGGTGGTTCCGGCCGGTCAGATTCCGACCGGCGGCCAGATCAGCCTGGGCTCGTCCGGAAATACCCAGGACGTCGTCGGCTTCTCCGCTTCCAACGCGACCTACGCGCCGCGGACGGTGGGCCTGTACACGTCGACCAGCTTGACCACGCTGCAGACGTTGCAGCGCGGCACCTACCTTCCCGGCAACCTGGTGCTCGGTTCGTCGGACGCCAACACGACGCTGGTCCTCGAGAATCCGATCGATCTGTATTCCGCCTCGGCCGGCAGCAGCGTGCTGTTTTCGTCGATTCGCGGGACCGCGTCGCCAACCCCTGAGGGCGAGTACGCGGGAGCGATCGGCAACTCCAGTTCGGCCCCCGTGAGCGTGACTTTCGGCGGCAGCGGCGGTTTGATCTTCGCCAGCAGCGCGAGCACCTTCAATGCCACCAGTCTGCAACTCGCCGGGGGCGGGCTGTTCATCACCGCCCCCGACCATGCCGACGGCCAGACCGCCGGGCCTCTGGGCACCAGCACGGCCGCGCTGGTGATCGGCGTCACCAGTGGGAGCAGCGCCACGGCCAGCGGGGCCAACCTGGCCTTCATGACCGACGGGCCCAACAGCCGGATTATCGGCAGCAGTCCGTCGGCGTTGGTCAGCAACCGCAATATCATCGTCAACCCGGTTGCGGGCAGCGGCAGCGTGGTGCTGGGCGGTTTCACGGACGACTACACGGCCATGAACGGCAGCGTGCAGTTGAACGGGCCCGCCACCTTCTACGCGGCGGCGTCGGGCCGCGTCGATTTCACCGGCCCGATCAGCGGCAGCGGTGCGGTCCAAATCGGCGGCACGGCCTACGTGGAAGGCGTGGGGAGCAGCACGGGCATCCCCTTGGGCGCCAACGGCACCATCGCCTTCACCGGTTCCAACAGCTATTCCGGCTCGACGACCGTGGCCAGCGGGCGGTTTCTGGTCAACGGATCGCTGTATGCCTCGTCGCCCGCAAGCACGATCACCGTTTCCGCCGGGACCCTCGGCGGCACGGGCACGATCTCTGGAGCGGTCACGATCCCCAATACCAGCAATAATAGTAACGTGGTGATTGAAGCCGTGTCGGCCGGCAGCCCGCTGACCCTGGCCGCCGGCCTGACGGTTCCTTACAACTTTTTTGGCGGCTCGACAATGACCTTCCAGTTCGACTCGCTAGGCGGCGTCGGCCAGCCGGGACTGGTGGTCGAGAATGGGCTGAACATTGTCGGCCCCGGCAACTCGAACAACAACCTGCAATACTTCGTGATCACGGGCCAAATTTCCGGCACCGGCACGTACGCCCTGATGGATACCGATTCCAGCGGCACCGCCGCTCTCCTGGCCGGGATCAGCAACGGCACGTTCGTACTCAACGCGTTGCTTCCCAACCGGGCCGCAGGCATACTGCAAATCAATCCCACCAACGCGGAGGAATTGGACCTGGTGGTCAATCAGATCTACTCGGTTGCCTGGACCGGGAACGGGACCGGGCCCTACGGTCCCAGCGGTTGGACTTCCTTGGGCAATTTCCTCCAGATGGGCGGCTTTGACGATGTTGGCAAGTTCCAAAATGGCGATGCGGTAGTCTTCAGCGACTCGGCTGCGAACACCACGGTGATCTTGAACTCAGGGAACGTCAGCCCCAGCAGCATGACATTCCAAAATCACAATGAGACCTATACGATTTCCGGGACCGGCGAGATCACCAGCGGCAACCTGAGCCTGACCAACGGCGGCACGCTGATTATCGAAAACACCGACACCTTTACGGGGCTGACCTCGATCGGGCCGGGGGCGACGCTGCAATTGGGCAACGGCACGGCCGGCACGGACGGCTATCTGCCCGGCACCGCGATTTCGGACAGCGGTTCGCTGGTCTATAGCCTCACGGGCCAGCAGAGCGTCCCCAACCCGATCACGGGGCCAGGCGCGCTGACTCTCAATAGCGGCCTGGTGACGCTGACCAGCACGGGCAACACGTTCAACGGCGGCACGACGATCTCGGGCGGCACCCTGCAGATTGGCAATAACAGCGGTGCGGCGTCCGATGGTTCGCTGCTGGGCCAGGTCTTGGACAATTCGCTCCTGGTATTCGACAACTACGCCGCTGGGACCTTCGGCGGCACGATCAGCGGCAGCGGCGCGGTGACCAAGTCCGGCCAGGGCCTGTTGACTTTTGTGACCGCCAACAGCTTCAGCGGCGGCACGACGATCTCGGGCGGCACGCTGCAACTTGGCAACGGGCAGTTGGGGCAGGACGGCTTGTTGACCGGCGCGGTGAGCGACAACAGCCTGTTGCAGTTCGATTATGCCTCGAATGAGACCTTCGCCGGCGCGATCAGCGGCAACGGCGCACTCGTCACGCTGGGCAGCCGCACGCTGACCTTGATCAACAATGAGACCTACAGCGGCACGACCACGATCTCGGCCGGCACGCTCGTGCTTGGCAACGGCATCGCCAACGGCGCGGTCACCGGCAACATCGCCAACAACTCGGCGTTGATCTTCAACAACCCGGCTGCCGAGAGCTATAGCGGCAACATCAGCGGCAACGGCTCGCTCACGATGCTGGGCGCCGGCCTGCTGGCCTTGAGCGGCAGCAACACCTATACGGGCGGGACCCTCCTCGATAGCGGCACGCTGAACTTCACCGCGAATGCCCTGCCGCACGGCCCCAACTCGATCACCTTTGCGGGCGGCGTCCTGCAATGGGCCGCCGGGAATACCCTGGACGTTTCGGCCGGCTTTGCCCCGATCGCCGCCAGCCAGTCGGCGAACATCGACACCAACGGCAACAACGTGACCTTCGCCGGCGCGCTGAGCGGCCAGGGCGGCCTGGCGAAGTACGGCGCCGGCATCCTGACCTTGACGGCCTCGAACGGCTACACGGGCGGCACGACGGTCAACGCCGGCACATTGCTGGCCGCCAACACCGCTTCCTTGCCCGGTTACACGGCCGCCCGCAGCATCGTCGTTAACGCCGGCGCCACGCTGGCCCTGACTGCCGGCACCAACGCCGGCGAGTTCAGCCTGACTGGCGGGGCTGCGGCGGGCGGGGTCGACACCGTGCTGCTCAGCGGCAACGTCTATTTCGCCCCCGGCGCCAACCTCGGGATCAACGTCAATAGCCCTGAGAACGTCGCCTACGGCACGTCGATTGCCAATATCAACGGCCCGCTGGGTTTTGTGAAGCTGGGCACGGGCATTCTCTCCCTGACGGGCAATAACACGTATACCAACGGCACCCAGGTCAACGGCGGCGTGCTGATCGCCACCAGCACCAGTTCGTTGGGTTTCTCCGGCGGCGGGGCACCCAGTACTCTGGGTCCAGCCTACCTGACCTCGGGCCAGATTTCCGTCAACAACCCCGGCACCACGCTGGCCGTGCAGGCCGGCCTCAGCACGGGCGAGTTCAAGCCCAGCGACGTCTCAAACGTATTGAGCAACGTCACGTTCGGCGCCGGCACCGTCTTCGGCATCCAGGTCGTGTCTGGGGAGAGCTTTAACTATGGCTCGAGCATTCCCGACGGCAATCCCGCCCCCGCCGGCATGGGCTTCCTCAAGCTCGGCGCCGGCACGCTGACGCTGAATGCCGCGAGTAGTTATGCCGGCCCGACGACGATCACGCGGGCGTGCTGCTGGCCGCGGCGGGACAGGCCTTGGGCACAGGCACGGCCATCCAGTTGGGCGACGCCAATACCGGCGCCAGCCCGGCGCAGTTGTTCATCGGCGGCGGCAACACCTTCTCGCAGAACATTACCGTCAACGCCATCAACGCCACGTTGGGGAGCGCGGACGACAGCAATTCCGCTTTCGGCGGCAACGTCACGCTCAACAGCTCGCTGACCATTTCCTCGCAGTCCGTGAGCCCCGGCAACGCCTTGACCTTCGCCGGCAATATCCTGCATGGCAGCGGGACCAACAGCGTGACCCTCACGGGTCCCGGCAACGTGATCTTCCTCGGCAACGCCACCTACCAGGGCGCGACCACGATCAACGGCGGCAATCTCACGGTGGGCGCGACGGGCTCGCTGCCCTCCACGACCACGCTGAACATCAACAACGCCAGCACGGTCGAATTGGACAACCCGGCCCAGACGCTGGCGGTCTTGAACGGCTCGTCGGCCAGCACGCTGAACTTGTTCAACGAGAGCGGCACCATGCTGACGGTCGGCGCCGGCAGCTTTGCGGGCTCGATCAACGACGGCGGGAACGCTGCCAGCCTGACGAAGACCACGACCGGGATCCTGTACCTCACCGGCGCGAACACCTATTACGGATCGACGACGGTCACCGCCGGCGCGCTGCTTTATGGCTCGATGAGTTCCGTGTCCACGGTTGCCCAAAACAATTCGATCACGGTGAGCACTTCGGGCGCCGTCGGGTTGGAGTCGGGCGGCCTGCCCAGCCTGCTGCCGTATCTCACATCGGCTTCCAACGGCACGCTCGTCGTGACGCCGGCCACTTCGGCCGACGCCGTCAACCTGGCTGCGAATTCGCTCAGCCTGGGCGCCTTGGACAGCGAGACGTATACGGGAGTTCTGACGCCCAGCGGCACGAACTATCGCCTGGGTGGCGGCGGCGGCTCGCTGACCTTCGCCCCGTCATTGACGGGCAGCCTGGGCCTGATCGTTAACGGCCCGCCGACCGGGGGCGCCGTCATCCTCACCGCCACGAACAACAGTTTCACGGGCGGCACCCTGATCTCCGCCGGCACGCTGCAGGTGGGCAACGGCTCGCTCACCGGCTCCCTGCCCGGCTACGTGGTGAACAATGGCATCCTGGTCCTGGACCCGTCGGCGACGCAAGCCCTGACTTTGCCCGGCGTCATCAGCGGCGGCGGCAATCTAGTCATGTTGGGCAACGGGGTGGCGACTCTCACCGCTCCCAGCACCTACACCGGCCGGACGCTGATCTCGTCCGGCACGTTGCAACTCGGCAACGGGGCCTCGCTCTCGTCCTCCAGCACAATCACCGACAACGGCACGCTGGCCTTCCACAACAGCGGCACGCTGACGCAAGGCGTGAACTTCAGTCCGCTCCCCATCGTGGGCAGCGGCGCGCTGTTGGTTTCCGCCGGCTCGGTGACTTTGAACGTCGTAAACACGTACGGCGGCGGCACCACGGTCACGGGCGGGACGCTCGTCATCAATCCCAATGCGTTGAACGGCGGGACGAGTTTGATTGGCAGCGGCGCGCTGACGATCGGCCCCGGGGCCTTGGTCCAGGCCTATGTCAACTCCTTCGGCTTCACGGCGGCCGGCAACACAACTCCGGGGTCCCTCTTGTCCGTGAACATCAACGGCGGCGTGTTGAATTCACTGACGAGCGATTCGCACCTTGGCGCACTGGCGCTGACCGGCGGCACCTTGTCGGGCGTCCAATTCGATCCGCACCTCGGCATCACGACGCTGGCCTCCAGCGCCGAGTCGCTGATCAGCGCCGCCACCCTGCGACTGGAAGCGAACAACACCTTCAACGTCTCAGCCGGTAGTGTTGCCGGCGGGATCGATCTGCTCGTGAGTTCGGTGATTAGTCAAGACACGAACGCCTACGGGCTGACCAAGACGGGCGGCGGCTTGATGGCGATTGCCGGCGCGAATACCTACAGCGGCGGCACGACGATCACGGCCGGGACGCTGCAATTGGCCGGTAGCGCGGCGACCTTGGGGGCCGCCACGGCGCCCTGACCGTGACCGCCCCCGCCCTCCTCGATCTGAACCGATACAGTGTCGGCATCGGTGCGCTCAACGGCAACGGAACGATCGACGACGTGGCCGGCGGCGGGACGTCGGTCCTGACGGTCGGCAACGGCGGCGCAATCGGGACCTTCTCGGGAACGATCCAGAACACCTCCGGCACCGTGAGCCTCGTCGTGGCGGGCAGCGGGACGGAGACCCTGACCGGCGCGAACACGTTCAGCGGACCGACGACCATCAGCAGCGGCACGCTCAATCTGGCCAACGCCGCGGCCTTGTCCAGCTCAAGCGCGGTGACCGTCAACGCGGGCAGCCTCCTGAACTTCAGCCCTTCGCTCTCCGCGGCCACTTTGGGGAGCCTGGCCGGAGCGGGCAACGTGAGGTTGAATAACACGCTCTTGTCGGCGGGGGCCAACAACTCGAGCACGGCCTTCAGCGGCACCATGAGCAGCCTGCCGGGGAGCCCCTCGAGCGGATTCGTCAAGGTCGGCAACGGCACGATGACGCTCAGCGGCAACAACACCTACGCCGGACCGACGACCGTCAAGTCCGGCACCTTGCTGCTCAGCGGCGGTGCGGTGGCCGGCACCGACATCGGCATCAAGTTCGACAACCTCGCGGCAACCTCGCTGACCGGGACGGCGGGCGTCGTTCCCATGGGTAATTGGAATCTCACCACCGCCGGCAACGCGACCCTCGCGAACCTGAACTACAACACTGGCGGCACAAGCGGGGTCACTGCGGTCTGGGGCAGCCCCCCGAACAACTATACCTACAATACCGGCGACCCGACGACACAGAACGGCTATCTGCTTCAAAGCTATCTGAACCAGACCACCACCACGGCTGAAACCGTGGCTTTCACCAATATTCCCTCCAGCTATCAGGCCACCGGCTATACCGTCTACGCCTACTACAACTCGAACAACGGCAACAACGTCGTTTTGAACGTCACGGGCGGCTCCGCCATATACGGTGTCTGCACGGGCAACGTCGCGACTTTCGTGCAGTCCAACGGTACGTCCGCGACCGACTATGTAGCCGGGGACTATGTGGACTGGACGGGCTTGAGCACGGCTGCCTTTACGGCCACCCTGACGCAAACCGGCGGCGGCGCCGGTATATGCGGGATCGAGATCGTGCAGAACGTTGCCAGCAGCAGCGGTTTGAATCTGCTGCCGGTCAGCACGGCGCTCACGGTCACGCCGGGGGCGACGTTCGACCTGGGGGGCGGGACCCAGACCGTGGCATCGCTTTCCGACTACGCAGTGGGCAGTAGCGGCACGATCCAGAGCTCGGGCGGGTTCGGGCTTCTCACCGTCGCGCCCACGGGCGGCAGCACGATCTTTAGCGGCCTGATCGGCGGTACCGGTAGTTTGGGGAACCTCGCCTTCGTCCTTTCGGGTTCCAGCTTGTTGAACCTGGCCGGCGCCAACAACTACACGGGCGGCACGACGATCAACGGCGGGACCCTGCAGATGGGCAACACCCTGGCCTTGGGGGCCAGCACGGGTCCTTTGACTCTGAACGGCGGCCTGCTCGATCTGAACGGCAATAGCCTCGCCGTCGGCACCCTGAACGGCAGTGGCGGAACGATCGACAACGTGTCCGCCGGCGGATTGCTGGCATTGACCGTGGGCAACGGCGGCGGCACGGGCACATTCGCCGGGACGATCCGCAACACGTCGGGCACGCTGGCCCTGGTCAAGACCGGCAGCGGAACACAGTTCCTCAGCGGCGTGAACATGTATTCGGGCGGCACGTTTCTCAACGGCGGCATCCTGAACTTCGCTTCCTCGGCGGCGTTGGGCAGCAACCCACCGAGCATCACCTTCAACGGCGGCAGCCTGCAGTACGCAGCCAATAACACGTTCGACGCGTCGGCCTACATCGCGCCCATCGCGGCAGGGCAGTCGGCGATCATCGACACCGGCACCAACAGCGTGACCTTCGCCACCGGCTTGAGCGGCAGCGGCGGCCTGACCAAGGCCGGCTCGGGCCTGCTCACGCTCAGCGCCGTGAATTCATTCACCGGATTGACGATCGTCAGCGGCGGCACGCTGGCCATCGCCGACCCTGCCGGAAACGCCTTGGCGCAGTCCGGCGGCGTGACCGTCAACGCCGGCAACACGCTTGCCCTGAACGCTACGGCGGGCTCCCTCGGCAGCCTGGCCGGGGCCGGCAGCGTGTACTTGAATAACGGACGCCTGACGGCCGGCGGCAACGGCGCCAGCACGAACTTCAGCGGCGTGATCAGCGGCGCAGGCGGTTTCACCAAGGTCGGCAGCGGCACGATGTCGCTGAGCGGCGGGAACACCTACGGCGGGTCAACTTTGATCTCCGCCGGGATCGTGCGGCTGGCCGGGACCGCCGCCGGCAGCCCCGTGACCGCCGGTCTGCTCTATGACCTGGACGCCTCCAACGCGGCCAGTGTCACGACTACCGGCGGCTACGTCACCTCGATCTCGAGCTTGGGCAATAGCTTCAGCAACGCCGCTTCCTCGGTTACCCTGGTCAACGGCGGGGCCGCCTTCAACGGTTTGAATGTCTTGAGTTTCAGCGGCACCACCGGCGCCCAGCTCATTCTGAACAACTCCACCTCGCCGAAGACCGTGTTCTTCATCGAATCCACTCCGACTACGGCTCCTCCTAACGGGGAATGGGCCTACTTGTGGGGTGACACGGGCAACGACACCGACGTTCGATTCAAGAACGAGGTGCTCCAGTCCGGCACCGCGTCCAACGTCAACGACTTCGCCTATTCCGCGTCCGGTGGACAGACGTACGTCAACGGGACGCTGGTCACGGGCGCCGGCATCGCCGCGACGGGCGCGCCCAACTCCTGGAGGCTGTCTCGAGCTCGGGCAGCCTGGACCCGCTCCCCTGGGCCTCCACGTCGTTGGGCAACAGCTTCGACTCGCGATTCTACCAAGGCGAGGTCGGCGAGGTCTTGGCCTTCAGCGCGACGCTCACCGCCGGGCAAACTGCGGCCGTGGACAACTACCTCGACTACAAGTGGTTGGGGATCGGCTCGCCGCCCAGCGGCACCGGCAGCAACATCTTGCCGGTCACCACGGCGCTATCCCTGGCCAGCGGCGGCACGCTCGATTTGGGCGGCTTGGGTCAGCAGACCGTGGCATCGCTTTCCGACGCCGCGGCGGGCAATTCCGGCACGATCCAGAACTCCGGCGCGACGGCCTCGATCCTCACCTTGTCCGCCGCGGTCGGCAGCACCACCTTCAGCGGCCTGATCGCCGGGGGGGGCAGCTTGGGAAGCATCAGCCTCGTCATGGCAGGCAGCGGATTGCAGAACCTGGCCGGCAGCAACAGCTACGCGGGTGGCACCGACGTCACGGGCGGCACCCTGCAGCTTGGCAATGTCAACGCCTTGGGCACGGGCGCGGTGGCGGCCAACGGGGGAGTCCTCGACCTGGCCGGATTGAGCATCACGGTGCCCTCCTTCAGCGGAGCGTCGGGCGTAGTCACCACGAGCGTGGCGCAGCCTGTCACGTTCACAGTCAGCCAGACCGGCTCGACGGCCTTTGGCGGCACGTTGCAGAACGGGGCCGGCGTGCTCTCGCTGGTCTTCAGCGGCGCCAGCAGCGGCCTCCTGAGGCTGTACGGCGCCAACACCTATAGCGGCAGCACCGACATCCTGGCCGGCACGCTGCAGTTGGCAAGCAACACCGCCCTGAATACCACTGGCCCCCTGGCGATCAACAGCGGCGGCCTGCTCGACATGAACGGGTTCAGCGCCGGCGTCGGTGCCCTGAACGGGTCGGGCACGGTCGATAACGTGGCGGGCTACGGGACCTCGGTTCTGACCGTAGGCAACGGCAATGCCAGCGGCAGCTTCTCGGGCACGATCCAGAACAGCACGCCCAACGGTGGGCCCAATGGCGGGATGGCCGTGGTCAAGACCGGCAGTGGGACGCAGTATCTGAGCGGCACGGGCACCTATCTGGGCGGCACGATCCTCAACGGCGGCGTGCTGAACTTCACGGCCTTGGCAGTCCCGCTGCTCTCCTCGACCAGCGTCACCTTCAATGGCGGCACGCTGCAATATGCAGCCGGCAACACGCTGGACGTGTCGCCCTTCATCGCCCCCATTGCCGCAGGGCAGGCGGCCTTGATTGATACCAACGGCAACAACGTGGCCTTCGGCACGGGCCTCAGCGGCACAGGCGGCCTGACCAAGCTCGGCGCAGGCCTGCTCACGCTGAACGGCTCAAATACCTACCTCGGAACGACCCGGGTTGCCGGCGGCACTCTGCAGCTTGGCACAAGCAACCCCAATGCCCTGCCGGGCGGCGCGGTGACCGCGAACAACGGGTTCCTCGATCTCAACGGCAACAACCCGACCATCGGCATCCTCAGCAGCAGCCCCAGCGCGGCGGGCGGCATAATCACCAACAGCAGCAACACGCAGGCCACGCTGACCTTGAATCAGACGACCGCGACCACCTTCGGCGGCACGCTGCAGGACGGCAGCGGCGGCCTGAACCTCACGCTGAACGGCTCCGGCATGCTCACGCTGACCGGCACGAACACCTATAGCTTCGCCACGACCATCAATGCGGGCGTGCTCAAGGCGGGCGCGGCCAACGTGTTCGCGCCGCATTCCGATGTCGTGGTCACGGGCGGCACGCTCGACGCCAGCATCGGGCCGCAGTCGATCAACTCGCTCACCATGAGCGGTGCCGGGGCGTTGAATCTCACGATCGGCAGCGTGTTGACTACCAACAACCTCGTTGTCAACAACTTGTTCGGCGGCACGTTGAACCTTTCCGGCGCCACCGCATCCGGGGAGCAGTTGATTGCCTACGCACCTAATGCCTACAGCGGCAGCTTTACGACGGTCGACCTCAACGGCATTCCAGACCCATCCTTGGCAAGCTCCTTGCAGTACACCGCGACGGCGCTGGAGTTGCCTGGCGCCTCGGTCAGCGGAACGGCGACGTGGGCAGCCGGCAACGGCAACTGGTCCGTTGGTCCCTGGAGCCCCAACACCGCGCCGACCCATGCCGGCAACACGGCGATCCTGAACAACTCCTCGTCGGCCCTGGTGAGCGTCGTGCTCGACGAGCCGGTGAGCGTCGGCACGCTGCTGTTGGGCAATGCCGATTTCTCGACCACGTCGGGATTCGGCATCTCGGCGACCGGCGCCAACGCCCTGACGATGGACAATAGCGGCGGCACGGCGCACATTATCGTGCAGGGGGGCACGCACGTGATTTCGGCGCCCATCACGCTGGCCGGCGCCCTGTCGGTCGCGCCTTCGGCCGATTCGACGCTCACGCTCAGCGGAGACATCAGCGAGGAAACGCCCGGCACGGGGCTTCTGAGCCTGGACGACGCGGGCACGCTGATCCTCAGCGGCTCCAACGGCTACACCGGCGGGACGGTGGTGAACGCCGGCACGCTGGTGGTCGAGAACGCCAACGGCATCCCCAACGGGTCGAGCTTGACCGTGGGGGCGGGCGCGGCGTCGCTCTTCGCGGGCACCATGTCGGGCACCATGTACTCATGGTCGTGGTCGGCGGCGGCGGGGGGCGTGGTCCTGGGCGGCTTGGAAGTGCCTGCGGCCGTTGGCGGCAGTTCGGCGGCAGTGCCTTCCCCGGTGCCCGAGCCGGACACGCTCGTGCTTCTCCTGGCGGCCGTTGCCGGCGCGGCGCTTTATCGCCGCACTGGCCGGCGGTCGAAGACCGCGGCAAGGCAGCCCGGCGACGCTCGTTGAACCTCTGAAATCAATACCACAGATCGTTTGGATGCTTCCGAAGAAGATCCTCGGCAATTCGGCCACGATCCAATTGCTGGACGAGAAGGGCGTTGCGGAAGCCGGCGACCTGCAACGCTAGTATCATCTTCCAAGGCGTCATGTCCGACACCCGCCTGACCGTCAACGGACAGTCGGCCGGCCCCATGCACCAGGGCGGCTAGTACCGGTTCCAATACGATACCGCCCGCTTGACTTTGCACAAGCGGCATGGTCTTGTATTGGCGTGGCCAAACCGCATTTTGACCCTTCCATGCGATCTTCCATGTCTGAACGAATCCCGAAGGACGGTAGCGATCGGCAAATATACTTCGAGCGGCTTTAATTGAGCCATTTTCGCCGTAGCGATCGAAGCCCAAAGCGCAAGCGAGGCAAGCGGTTCCATTCCTCGCTTGCGCATCGGGCTTCGATCATTTGAAGCCGCGCGGGGTATAACTAACTCGACACGCCCCGGCTGAAGCCCTGGACTTTCAAGCGGACGGCGTACAGGCTGCGACCGTCGGGGTGAATGAACTCCAGTCGCAGCGTATCCATGCCGGGAACGGCAGGGAACGTGGCGTCGGCTGAGGAGCGCGGTTTGGCCTCAATGTGGCTCTCGCCGCCGGCGAGCACCTTCTCGCCGGCCAGCGCCTGCCAGCGGCAGGTCAGTTCGGATAGATCGGTGAACGAGTAGCGGTTCTGAAGCGGGACCACGATCTTGCCGTCCGCTGGGGCAACCTCGCTGACGGCGGCGTGTACCGGGCTGTAAAGCGGTTTGAGGACATAGAAAATGTCCGTGGGCTTGCGATCGGCGGTAACGGCGCCCTGGCGCCTGAGACGCGGTAGCCGGTCTTGGGGTCGTTGGTTCTGGCTCCGGGGGCGGGGGTGCTCCAGCGCTCGGGGAACTTGTCGTACATGCCCTGGTCCTGCCATTCCCAGAGGAAGGCGCCCGCGATGCCGTCGGTGGGCCACATGACGTCCCAGTTGCGGTCTTCGCCGCCCAGGTGGCCGCCGCCCCCGGGATGATACTCGGTGAGGATGACCGGGACCTTGGCGCGGTCGGGGCTGGTGACCGTCCGCTTGACCACTGCCAGGTCGGGAGAATGATAGTCCTCAAAGTCGGTCCTGGGGTTCTTGTTCAGGTTCTGCTGGGAGATGAAGGCCAGGCGCGTGGGGTCGTGGGCCTTCGCGTAATCGAACTCGGCCTGGTTATTGACGCCGTAGCCGCTTTCGTTGCCGCAGCTCCAGGCGACCACGCAGGCGCGGTTCTTGTCGCGGGCCAGGGTCTCCTGGGAGTGGAGAAGATAGGCCCACGTGCGGGAAGGGTTGTTGATCTCGTTGGCCACCCAGCAGGACGGTATCTCATCCAGGACGTAGAAGCCGTACTCGTCGCACAGTTCCATGAACCGCTCCGCGTGGTTGTAGTGCGCGGTGCGAACGGCGTTGACGTTATCGGCCTTCATCAGAATGCAGTCGGTCTTCCAGCACTCTTCGGTAAGGGCGTGGCCGTAGGGCGAAAATTCTTCGTGCCGGCAGACGCCGGTGAATTTGACGGGCACGCCGTTGACCTCGAAGACGCCCTGCTTGAACTCCACCTTGCGGAAGCCGATGCGGTCCTGGACGCGCTCGACGGTCTGGGCGCCGTCCGAGAGGCGGTAGAAGACATAGTACAAGTTGGGCTTCTCGGCCGACCAGAGCTTGGGGGCGGTCACGGGCGTCGAGAGGACGACCGTGGCCGTGCCGTCGGCGCCGATCTCCCCGGCTTGGCTCATGGCGGGCAGTTCGACCTTGGCGCCGTCGCGAGTGCGCAATTCGCCGATCAGAACGAAATGCGCCCGGCCGCGCCGGCGACGCGGAGAGTTGACTTGAGCACCGCATCTTTGTACTGGGCATCCAACTCGGTGACGACGGTAATGTCGTCCACATGCAGGGGCGGAAGGGCTACGAGGTAGGTCTCGCGATAGATGCCGCCAAGGCACCAGAAGTCGCCGTGGTCCAAGCTGGCGGAAGGCGTGTTCTTGTACAGGCGGACCGCCATCAGGTTGCGTTGGCCGGGCTTGAGGGCCTTGGTGACGTCGATGTCGAAGGCGGTAAAGCCGCTTTCGTGATAGCCGCACCGCTGGCCGTTGACGAAGACCTCGGCGCCGTCATAGGCGCCGTCGAAATGCCAGAGCACACGCTGGCCGGCGAAGGAAGCGGGAATCTCCACCAGGCGGCGGTAGAGGCCGATGTCCGTCGATGGCTTGCCGGTGCGTTCCTGGTAGGTCGGGATGGAGAAGCCCTCGATTTCCCAATTTCCGGGGACGGGGATGTTCTTCCAGTCGGCGTCGGAGGCATCGGGTGCGGCGAAGGCGGGCACGGGGGCGTCGGTCGGGAGTTCGCCCTTGACGGCGGGACTGACGCCGTGGTCGAGCTTGAAACGCCAAGTGCCGGTCATAGCCAAGACGGTGGGATTCCCCAACCGGAGGCGATCAACGGGGACGGGCGCGTCGCCGGGCACGGGCACCGGCGCCGCAAAGGCCGCCGGCGCCAGAAGCGACGCCAAGAGGATGAAGGCGACCAACAGGTGTCGAAGCGTGGTCATCTCGAGATTCTCCTTTTGGTTAGTTTGCCTTGGCCGGACGGAGGCGGAAGCCGCCGGTTCGGGCCTGGGCCTTGGTCCGGCGAATGGTCATCTCCTCGTTCAGCCTTTGACCTTCAAACTGGCGACGTACACGCTGCGTCCGTCCGAGTGGATGAACTCCAGACGCAGCGTATCCATGCCGGGCGCGGCTGGAAACGAAGCGTCGACAGAGGAGCGCGGTCTGGCGGCAACGTGGCTCTCGCCGCCCGCCAGCACGTTTCCCCCGGCCAGCGCCTGCCAGCGGCAAATCAGTTCGGCCAGATCGGTGAACGAATACCGGTTCTCGAGCGGAACGACGCACTGGCCGCCCGCCGGGGCAACCTCGCGGGCCGTGGTGTTCACGGGGCTGTAGACCAGCTTGAGGTTCTCGCACAGCGGCTTGATCAGTCGGCGATCGGTGGAGATCGCGCCGTGGCCGCCCGTCAGGCGCATGCCGGTCGTCATGTTGGCGGCCGGAGTGCCGGAGATCGGCGGCGCCGAACCGGGCACGAAGTCGGCGGGCCGCGCATCGGGACTGTGGTACGACCAGCGTTCGGGGAACTTGTCGGCGATGCCCTGGTCTTGCCATTGATAGAGGAATGCGCCGGCCATCCCCTCGTTGGGCCAGATAATATCCCAGGCATAGGCTACGCCGCCGGGGCCACTCGGGGAATACTCGGTTAGGATGACGGGGGCCTTGGCCCGGTTGCGGCTGGTGGCCAGGGCCTTGATGTTATCGATCTTGGGATAATGGTAGTCCTCGAAGTCGGTCTTGGGGTTCTTGTCCAGGTTCTGTTGGGAGATGAAGGCCAGGCGGGTGGGGTCGTGGGCCTTCACGTAGTCGAACTGGGCCTGGTTGTTCACTCCGTAGCCGCTTTCGTTGCCGCAGCTCCAGGCGACGACGCAGGGGCGGTTCTTGTCCCGGTCGACGGTCTCCTTGGCACGCAGAGTGTAGGCCCACATCCGCGAAGCGTCGCGGACCTCGTTTGAGATCCAACAGGCGGGTATCTCGTCCAGGACATAGAAGCCTGTCTCGTCGCACAACTCCAAGAATCGCTCCGCGTGGTTGTAGTGGGCGGTGCGAATGGCGTTGATGTTGTAAGCCTTCATGAGGATGCAATCCGTTTTCCAGCACGCTTCGGTCATGGCGTGGCCGTAGGGCGTGAATTCCTCGTGGCGGCAGGCCCCGGCGAACTTGACGGGCACGCCGTTGACCATGAACACGCCCTTCTTGAGCTCGACCTTGCGGAAGCCGATGCGGTCCTGGACGCGTTCCACGATGGTTTGATTGCCGTCCGAGAGGCGGTAAAACACGTAATACAGGTTGGGCTTTTCTGCCGACCAGAGCCTGGGGGCGGCCACGGCCGCCGAGAGGACCACGGTGGCGGAGCCGTCGGCGCCGATCTCGCCGGCCTGGCGCATGGCCGGGATTGCAACCTTGGCGCCGTCCAGCGAATACAGTTCGCCGGTGAGCACAAAATGCGTCCCGGCCGGGCCGGCGACGCGGACCGTCGACTTGAGCACGGCATCCTTGTACTCGCCGTCCAGGTCGGTAACGACGGTCACGTCGTCCACGTGCAGTTGCGGAAGGGCCATGAGGTAGGTCTCGCGGAAAATGCCGCCCAGGCACCAGAAGCTGCCTTTGTCCAGACTGCTGGACGGAGCTTTCTTGTAGACGCGGACGGCCATCAGATTCCGCTGGCCGAGCTTGAGGGCCTTGGTGACGTCGATGTTGAAGGCGGTGAAGCCGCTTTCGTGGTAGCCGCACCGCTGGCCGTTGACGAAGACCTCGGCGCCGTCGAAAGCGCCGTCGAAATGCCAGAGCACGCGCTGGCCGGCAAAGGAAGCCGGAATGTCCACCAGGCGGCGATAGAGGCCGATGTCCTTCGATTGGTTCGCCTGGTTGGTCGCGCGGTCCTGGTACGTCAGCGGCGAGAAGCCTTCGATTTCCCAGTTCGCCGGCACCGGGATGTTCTTCCAGTCGGCGTCGGAGGCATCTGGGGCGGCGAAGGCGGGCACGGGCGCGTCGGCCGGAAGTTCGCCGTTGAGGGCGGGACTGATGCCCTGTTCTAGCTTGAAACGCCAGGTGCCCGTCATAGCCAGAACCGAGGGATTGCCCAACCGAACGCGGTCGACGGGAACCGGCGCGTCGCCCGGCACTGGCACGGGCACGGCAAAGGCCGCCGGCGCAAGGACCGACGCGGAAAGTACGAAAGGAAGAAACAGGTGTCGCAGCATGGTCATCTCCAGATTCTCCTTTTGGCCGGGGGTTTGTTCGTTGCGGCAGCCCGCCAACGAAAGGGATTGAATCTCCAAATCGCTAACTCACTTCTGTACCGTGAACGCGCGATACGAATGGGGGGGGATGGTGATCGAGAAGCGCGTGCCGGGCGTTCCGGCCCCGCGACGGCCTCCGCCACCACCGCCCATCCGGCCGGCCGGCGGGGCCGGAGCAGGTGCGGGCGAGAGCTTCTGACCGCTCAAGAGGTCGGTCAGCGTGCTGGCGCCGACAGGCACCGATGCCGTCACCGTCACCTCCGCCGGCAGGAACGACTGCACGACAAACGAGTTGTTGTCGTAGGCAAACAGGCTCACCTGGCTGGGGGCGTCGGTCAGACGATAGGGGAACTTGCCCATGATTTGGTTGCGGATCGCATTCAAGACCGGCGCCGGCAGGCGGTAGAGATCGGCCACGTTGTCCGGGATCGCCAGAACATAGAACGTCCCCTTGTCGTAAACGTCGCTGATCACGATCGGATAGGCGTTCTGCGGCGACTTGCCGTCGTAGCCGTTGACCTCACCCCACGATTGGTTGGTGAGGAAGTGGATCACGGGGAAGAAGATCGGCGAATCCAACTTCGCCCCGGCAATCGGCTGCCCGCCGCGGCCCATGAACTCGGTCACGCCGACCTTCTGGTCGGTGATCTCGAACTCGCTGATGTCTTCGATCCCCTTGCCGTTGAGTGCCCGGAGCAAGCCCGAGGTGATGACGACGTTGCTGCCGGCCCCCAGGCGGGCCTTGATCTTCTTGACGATGTCCGGATCGTGCTTGGCGGCCTCGGTGAGGATGCAGACGTCGCCTCCCGTCGCAGGTAGCGTCGGATGCAGGTCGATGGGAATGCCGATCATCCCCAGATAGTCGTGGAGAAATTCCTCGCCGATGGCATGGGGCGGCCGACAGGCGGGGATGCCGACGGGCTTGCCCAGCTTGTCCAGGAACGAATCGACTTGCGTCAAGGCATCACCGGCCACGGCCCCGGTCATCGCCTGGCTCTTGCTGCCGGCCGGCGGCACATAGGTCGCGCGCACCTTCTTCAGGTCCAAGCTGGTCTCCGCCGACTCCCAGGAACGGGGGCCGTTGTTGATCGGGCTCAGTCCGTCCTCCCAGTGCCAGAGCGTGATCTCTTTGGTTTTGGCGAAGGCGGCGTCCCAGATCTGCTCGGCATAGCGGTCGGCGTAGCGGCAGCCGTGGTCGACCCACACGCCGTCGTTGCCGCCGGGCTTGATGTTCTCCAGGTAACGCGTGAGGCTGTAGCTCTCATACTGCTGCAGGTGCTGTTCGCTGTAGATCGGATCGCGGGTCTCGATGCCGGTATAAATGCCGTCGAAGATCTTGGGCTCGACGTCGAGGTCGTAACCCAGGCCCTGAAAGTGCTCGTACCAATTGGGGTACTTGATGATCAGGTGGAACTTGGGGTTGATGGCCTTGGCGGGCTTGATCAATTGGTTCAGGGCGACATTATCGAGAAGCTCCAGGCGGTATTGCGTCCAGCTCTTGGTTCCCTTGGCGGCGATGTCCGCGGCCGTCTTGGAGGCGGTGAAGAACCAGTCGTCCAGGATCAGCTCGTCGAAATGACGGGCCGCCGTTTCGGCGATGGCCTTCAGGCGGTCGCGATCGTTCTGACTGGCATAGGTCGCGCCGGTGACCGCGCCGGCCGAGACGAGAATGCCGCGGTCGATGAAGAACTTCTTGATCGGATCGATGATCGTCTCCGGGACTTGTCCGCCGGTGGCGATTTCAAGGTAGACCTTGTCGAACTTCACCTGGTGCGACATTTCCTCGTAGGCCGTGGCCAGCGTCTGCGGGTTGGCCCACTGCGTGACCGTGCTCCGCCTGGCATAGATCGCCACGCGGAAGTTCTTGTACTTGCCCGGCGCCTGCGCCGTGGCCGGAGGTGCCAGAAATGCGCCCACGAGGACGCCCAGAGAGTGAACGAGGCGATGTTCTTCATAAAATCCTCGCTGAAAAAGGGGGATATCGAGACGACCTGACGCATTATGCCGCGAAGCGACCTCGTGCAGGGTCGTGCGAACACGACGGCAGTTTCTCTTGCGGAAGGTGGGGAATTGTGGCGGGAACCAGGTGCCAAAGTCCGGCCGAAGAACAACCTCCGCGTTTGCCTGTAGGACGGACTAGCAAACCTTCCTACGGGATTTCGCCAAGTTATTCTTCGCCCAAGTGCTAACCCACCCCGAACCATGGCTTGGCCTGACAACCGTGATTATCCCGCGCAATCCGCATTGCAATAGGCCGGCAGGAAAAATTCTGCCGGGCTTCGCTTGGGTTATGTACGATCGGCATGACAGACCTCCTGCCTCGGATTGCTCAACGCCATCCGCTCGTTTTCCGCGGGACTACTGGAATTTCACCTGCCTCTCGATTAAGATGAGCGAGTGCGACTTTCTCTTGGGAGGACCAATTCATGAATCGACGCATCACTTTGACCGTTTTGCTCCTAGCAGCTTTGGGGACGGGGACCCCGGTGCTGGGCCAGAAATATGCCCCGCCTGCCTCGCCCCGCGCGACCTACAATTTCAACCCCGGCTGGAAGTTCGCCTTTGGCGACGCGGCCGGCGCCGATCAACCGGCCTTCGACGATTCGGCGTGGGGCAACGTCAGCCTTCCGCATACCTGGAACGAGACCGACTCCTATCGCTCCTACATCAGCCATAGCGGCGGCGACCGCGGCGAAAAAAACGGCATCGGCTGGTACCGCAAACACTTCAAGCTGCCCGCCAGCGCCGACGGCCGGAAGGTCTTCCTCCAATTCGACGGCCTGCGGCAGGCAGGGCGGTTCTTCCTCAACGGCAAGCCGATCGGCAAATATGAGAACGGCGTCACGCCGGTGGGCCTCGATATCACCAAGTCCGTCAAGTTCGGCGGCCAGGACAACCTCCTTGCCGTCAAGGTCGACAACAGCCCGGGCTACAGGGAAGAGGCCACCAACACGCCTTACCTCTGGAACGCGAAGGACTTCAATCCGAATTTCGGCGGACTCAACCGGGATGCCACGCTGATCGTGGCGGGCAAGATCTACCAGACCCTGCCGCTGTACGAGAACCTCGGCACGACCGGCATTTATGTCTACCCCGAAGCCGTCGACCTGACGAAGAAGACGGCCGAAATCAAGGTCGAGGCCGAGGTCATCAACGACACCGGCGACTTTGCCGGCATCACGCTCTCGGCCGTCGTGGTGGATGCCGAGGGCGTCGTGCGGGCGAAGCTGGAGGGCAACACCTCCGACTTGGTCGCCGGCCAGTCGGAGGTCTTTACCGCCTCGGGCTAGCTGACGGGCGCTCGTTTCTGGGACGTGAACGATCCCTATCTGTACCGCGTCTATTCGATCCTCAGCGTGGACGACAAGGTCGTGGACGTGTGCGAGACGCAGACCGGTTTTCGCCAGACCGAGTACAAGGGCGGTGCGGGCAAGGGCGGCGTCTGGCTCAACGGCCGCTTCCTCTGGCTCACCGGCTACTCGCAGCGCTCGGCCAACGACTGGGCCGGCCTGGGCGGCGCCTATCCCGATTGGATGCACGACTTCACGCTTGCCCTGCTGCGCGAGAGCAACGGCAATTATGTCCGCTGGATGCACGTTTCGCCCCAGCGGGCCGACGCCGCGGCCTGCGACCGGCTGGGCATCGTCCAGGTCTGCCCGGCGGGCGACAAGGAACGGCAGGTGACCGGACGGCAGTGGGAGCAGCGGGTCGAGGTCATGCGCGACGCGATGATCTTCTACCGCAACAGCCCTAGCATTTTCTTCTGGGAAGCGGGGAACACCATCGTCTTGCCGCAGCAGATGGTGCAGATGGTGGAATTGCGGAAGAAATGGGACCCGCATGGCGGCCGCGCGATGGGCACGCGGGACAACGACCTGGCGGACGCGAACAAGGCCCTGACGCCCATCTGCGAGTGGTACGGCGTGATGATCGGCCAGGCGCCGCAAACCGACCGCGTTGCCGGCGACGACATTTTCCGCGGCTACAGCATCGCGCGGCGCGACAAGGCGCCGTTGATCGAGACCGAGGACTTCCGCGACGAAGCCGGGCGCAACGTCTGGGACGATTTCTCCCCGCCGCATTTCGGGTTCAAGCCCAAGAGCGGCACGACGGGCGGCCGTCCCGTCGACACCTGGCACTGGAACTCCGAGACCTTCAGCCTCGCCGCCGCCACGCGCTACGCGAGCTACGTCCGCAACCGGATCGACAACCCCGATCCCGCCCACTCGAAGTGGTCCGCCTATTGCTCCATCTATTGGACCGATTCCGACGCCGACGGCCGGCAGCAGGGCAGCTATGTCCTGCGCGTCAGCGGCAAGGTGGACGGCGTGCGCCTGCCCAAGTCGCTGTTCTACGTTTCGCGGGTGATGCAGAACGAGCAGCCCGACATCCACATCATCGGGCATTGGAATTATCCCGCCGGCACGAAGAAGACGATGTACGTCGCGGCGTCGCATTGCGACCAGGTGGAGTTGTTTCTCAACGGCAAATCGCTGGGCGTGAAGAACAAGCCTTTCAAGTTCGTCGACACCTACGGCGGCCGGACCATGGGCTCCGAGGAGATGAATGCGGGTCTTGACACCGGCTATGTTTACGCGTTTCCCAACGTCGCGTTCGCCCCCGGCACACTCAAGGCCGTCGCCAGCAAGGACGGGAAGGTCGTGGCCCAACAGGAGCTACAGACCGCCGGCGAGCCCAAGGCCGTCAAGCTCACGCTGCACACCGGGCCGCAGGGACTGAGGGCGGACGGCAGCGACGTGGCCCTCGTCGATTTCGAGGTTGTCGACGCCCAAGGCCGCCGTTGTCCCGACGGACGAGGCGCGGGTCGATTTCGCCGTCAGCGGGCCGGCCGTCTGGCGCGGCGGGTTCAATGCCGCCAAGCTCAATACGACGAACAACCTTTATCTCGACACCGAGTGCGGCATCAACCGCGTCGCCATCCGATCGACGTTGACGCCGGGGCGGATCGCGCTGACCGCCACGCGGCCAGGCCTGCAGCCCGGCACGCTCACCATCGACGCCCAGCCGGTTGCGATCAAGGACGGATTGACGCAGGAGATGCCGCAGACCCTCAAGGCGGCGTTGCGGTAGATCGCCAACGGTGCTATAATTGTGAGAAGGAAGGGCACGCTACACACGCTACACAACGACGTGAGTTGAGCTGGACCAATGACAGAGATTCTCCCGCCCAAAGTCAAGAAATTCTCCGCCACCAAGCAGCGGCGTCTCGACGAGTTGCTGGAAAAGAACAGCGAGGGAACTATCACTTCCGCGGAAAAAACGCGGTTGGAGCAACTCGTCGCGGAGGCCGAGAATTTGATGGTCGCCAATGCGCAGCGTATGGCACGGTTCTCCCAGGGTGAGGCGGCAGGGCAGCCTGCCGGGGCCGTGCCCGTGACGGTTTGGGTGACACCGGAACACACGGGGCGCTAACGCATGGTTCGGGTGGAAGCCTACCGGCAACTTGTCACAGCACGCGCCGGCGGCGCGTGCGAGTACTGCCGCCTCCTCGAACTCGCTACGGGGGTAACCTTTCACATTGAGCA
The DNA here is from genome assembly GCA_963824275.1 of uncultured Planctomycetia bacterium. Lineage (GTDB taxonomy): Bacteria > Planctomycetota > Planctomycetia > Pirellulales > Thermoguttaceae > JANXQG01. The sequence goes on from CAWGOT010000006.1 coordinate 57,635, forward strand.
CGTCTTGCCGCGGTCCCAAGGCGGGGAAACCACGATGAGCAACCTGGCGCTGAGTTGCCCAGGATGCAACTTGGCCAAGGGGGAAAAAACTGCCGGTGAAGACCGTGCGCATCAAGTTCAACGTTTGTTCACCCCGCGCGATTACGAACCCTGGTTGTTGGGTTGGCACTTGCATTTCGTGCTTGACCGTAATTCGGGAATCATCCTGCCGCGCACTCCCCGGGGGGAAGCCACCGTTCTGACGCTTTGCGTTAATAATCCACAACGGGTGTTTGCTCGGAGGCTGCAACTCCAGGCTGGCCTGATCGCATGATCGAACCGGTCCCGGCAATGGCAGATAGGCATTTTTCCACCCCGCCGTCGTCATTGGAGGACGAGATCAAGGTCAATGCGACGAACTACCTTTATCTCGACGCCAAGTGCGGCATCAACCGCGTTGCCATCCGCTCCACGCTGACGCCGGGCCGGATCGCGCTGACCGCCGCGCGGCCAGGCCTGCAGCCCGACACGCTCACCATCGACGCCCAGCCGGTTACGATCAAGGACCGATTGACGCAGACGCTCAAAGCGGCGACGCGGTAGAGTCACGTCCGGCGCGTCCTTCGGCGTCCGCGAAGCGGCAGACGCCGGGTCTCGGGGAGAGTTGGAGGGCTTGACATCGCCATTTACCTACTATATCGTGGGGATAGCTTCGAAAGCTACTACTGGTATTACGCGACGCAGGTCATGCACAACATGAGCGGGTCCGAGTGGGAGACTTGGAATCGGAAAATGCGAGAGTTGCTTGTTCACACCCAGGTTCGAAACGTCGACGAGTGTGCCAACGGTAGCTGGCCGCCGGAGAAGGACATCTGGGGGCGGCGCGGCGGGCGACGAGCAGGGTCCGCGACGAGCAGGGTCCGCGACGAGCAGGGTCCGCGACGAGCAGGACGAGCAGGGTCAGACTTTAACTGCCTGCTAACTGCTCCGCAGTTAGCAGTTAAAGTCTGACCCTGCTCGTCCCCCAAGACTTGTTCGGAATTTTCCTTGCATACCAATGGGAGTTTTTGCGATTTCTGGCCAGAATCGCCCGTTTTGCTTGTTTTTTCGCCAGGTTCACCCCTCGAGCAAATTTAAAAATGTCAGCCATACGGGGTGTACGCAAGCCAAAAACCGCTCGAATTCGATCACTTTACACTCCTGAGAGTCATTTACTTTCATAGCTCTTATGGCGGTAAACTGGCCGGAAAACTGGCCACATTCGGCCACGAAAGTGGCCAAATCCGGCCAGTTCTGGCCAAATCTGGCCACATTCGGCCACGAATCCCGTCTGACCCCCCATCAATAACTATCGATCCATTCGACAGGTCAATAAAAAACCTCACGCGATTTCTGTTTCTTTGGCAGTTCGACCGAGAGCACGGAACACTAATTACCACTAATCATCACTAATTTGTGTTATTAGTGATAATTAGCGGCGATTAGTGTTCCCCTCTTCCCCCGCCCCAGGTTCGCTACACCGAGGGCGGGTTTGTTTTCACCGAATTGTCAAAGAACAACGTATTTCCAGATATATATACGTATCAGGGCTTCGAAATGGGAAAATAATTTTCTGGCCGGGACGAAAACCGCGTCCTAAGGCGTTTGTACGAAAGCATTTAGGAAATTTCTGCCCTGCGACAAATTGGTGTGCGCCGGGCGGGATTTCTGGAACCATTTCGGCTAGTGCCATAACCACAATCGGTGGCATATCCGGTTGGTTCGGACTTGGCGATTCGGATTTTGGATTTTGGATTTCCCGCTTTCGGGTGAGGGCGTTTCAGATTTCGGATTTTTTGGTAGGGTACTCCCTATTGCGTTCGACCCTGCACGGGTATGATCGCAACACGGAAAGAGAAAACCGGCAACTGCGGACGGACTTCCCTGAATCATGCCGCGAATCTTCGACAACATCGACCGCTCGCTTCTGCCGGCGCTCCGTGAGACGCTTGCGCTGACCGAGCGCGCCGACTATTGCGTCGGCTACTTCAACCTCCGCGGTTGGCGGCAGATCGACTGCCTAGTCGAGCGATGGCCGGGCGGCGAGGGGCATTGCTGCCGGCTGCTCGTGGGCATGCAAAAAACGCCCCAAGACCAACTTCGGGCCGCGTTGAGCCTGCTGCCCGGTGAGGACGAGATCGACCAGGCCACGGCGATTGTCCTGAAGCGAAAGCTCGCGCAGGATTTCCGCGACCAACTGACCTTCGGTATCCCCACCAACGAAGACGAAGCCGGCCTGCGGCGGCTCGCGGCGCAGATCACGTCGGGAAAACTGGTTGTCAAGTGCTATCTGCGGCATAACCTCCACGCCAAGCTCTATCTCCACTTCCGCCCGGACCCGCTCAATCCGACCATCGGTTACCTCGGCAGCAGCAACCTGACGTTCGCCGGCCTGTCGAAACAGGGCGAGTTGAATATCGACGTGCTCGACCACGACGCCTGCGACAAGCTGGCCCAGTGGTTCGAGGACCGCTGGAAAGACCGTTTCTGCCTCGACATTTCCCAAGAGCTTGTCGAAATCATCAACACCAGTTGGGCCCGGCCGGAGCCGATTCCGCCCTACCACATCTACGTCAAGATGGCATATCACCTGGCGCAGGAGGCCCGCGCCGGGCTGAGCGAATTCCGCATCCCGAGCGACTTTGGCGACACGCTTTTCGAGTTCCAGAAGAAGGCCGTTCAGATCGCCGCGCACCATCTCAACAAGCGTGGCGGGGTGGTGATCGGCGACGTGGTGGGCCTGGGTAAGACCTTGATGGCCACGGCCCTGGCGCGGATTTTCGAGGACGATCACGGCCTGGAAACGCTGATCATCTGCCCGAAGAATCTGGAGCCGATGTGGCACGACTACCGGGTCCGATACCGGCTTCGCGCCACCGTGGTGCCGATCAGTCGAGCCGTCCGCGAACTTGCGCGAGGGCGGCAGGGGCGTCTATCGGCATCGCCTGGTGCTTATTGACGAAAGCCATAACCTCCGCAACCGAGACGGCAAGCGCTACCGGGCGATTGCCGAGTATATCGGCTCCAACGACAGCAAGGTCATCCTGCTTTCCGCCACGCCCTACAACAAGACCTATCTCGACCTTTCCAACCAGCTCCGCCTGTTCATCGATGAAAATGCCGACATTGGCGTTCGCCCTGAGAAGTTCATTCGCGAAAAAACCGAAATGGAGTTGCACCGCCGGCAGGTCCCTCTGCGCTCGCTGGCCGCCTTCGAACTGAGCGAGTACGCCGACGACTGGCGGGACCTGATGCGGCTTTATCTGGTGCGGCGGACCCGCAGCTTCATCCAGCAGAACTACGCGCAGACCGAGTGCCCGGCCTGCGGAACCGTGGTCGCTGCAACCTCGGCGCCTGCGGGAACTGCGGGCGGGCCAAGACCGAGGCCGAACACCGCTTTCTGACCTTCGCCGACGGCCGGCGGTCTTATTTTCCCACCCGCGTCCCCAAGACCGTGAAGTTCAAGGTCGATCCGGACGATGCCAAAGACCAATACGCGACGCTCTTTGCCGATGACGTGGTCTTGGCGGTCGATTCGCTCACACTGCCGCGCTACGGTTTGGGCAACTACGAAACGCCCTCGCCGCACAAGCCGCCGACGCCCGACGAGGCCAAGGTCCTGGCCGACCTGTCGCGGGCCGGCAACCGCCTGAAGGGCTTCTGCCGCACCAACCTCTTCAAGCGCCTGGAAAGCAGCGGACACGCCTTCATCCTCTCGCTGGAGCGTCATGTCCTCCGCAATTTCATTTTCCTGCACGCCATCGAAAACAACCTGCCGCTGCCCATCGGCACCCAGGATATGGGCCTGCTCGATCCCTCGGCCAACGATCAAGACAGCGACCTCTGGAACCCCGCCGACGGTGACGATGACGACTCCCCTCTCCCGCCGGGAGAGGGCGGGCACCATGTACCCATGGTCGGGGTAAGGGCGGCGGTCTTGACCGAGAGCGACTTCCAGCAGCGTGCCGGCGAAATCTACGAGCGCTATTCCAGCCAATTCCGCAGTCGCTTCAAATGGCTTCGGGCCGCGCTCTTCGAACCGTCGCTCGCCAAGGACCTTCGCGCCGATGCCCAGTGATGAACGTGCTCGCGCGGGCCGGAGCGTGGGACCCCAAGCGTGATGCAAAACTTCTCGCGCTGGTGGAACTCCTGCAGAAACAACATCCGACGGAGAAGGTGCTGGTGTTCTCCCAGTTCGCGGACACGGTCGACTACCTCGACGATCAACTCAAGATCGCCCGTATCCCGGCGGCCGCCGACGTTACGGGCGACACGGAAGACCCAACCGCCATCGCCCACCGCTTCAGCCCCGGGAGCAACGACAAACGCGACGTGATTCCTGCGGCCAACGAGTTGCGGGTGGTCGTGGCGACCGACGTTCTTGAGCGAGGGCCAGAACCTCCAGGACTGCGCCATTATCGTGAACTTCGATCTCCCCTGGGCGATCATCCGGCTTATCCAGCGTGCGGGCCGCGTCGACCGCATCGGGCAGAACTCCGATACGATCCTCTGCTACTCGTTCCTGCCCGCCGATGGAGTCGACCGGATTATCAACCTCCGCAACCGCGTGCGCCAGCGATTGCGGGAGAATGCCCAAGTCGTCGGCACGGACGAAGCCTTCTTCGATGATGACGACAAGACGGATCTGCCGCTCTTCGATCTCTACCACGAAAAGTCGGGCATCCTGGACGGCGACGACGACACCGAAGTCGACCTGGCATCGCGGGCCTACCAGATTTGGAAGAACGCCGTTGACGAGGCTCCGGAACTCGAGAAGATCATTCCCGCCATGCCGAACGTCGTCTTTTCGGCACGCCGGCATCAGCCCACGGCCGATCAGCCGGAGGGGGCCCTGGTCTACCTCCGCACGGCCGAGGGCAATGATGCCTTGGCCTGGGTAAATACCGAAGGCAAGAGCGTCACCGAATCGCAGTTTGCGATCCTCAAGGCGGCCGACTGCTCGCCGGGCGAGCCGGCCGTTCCCCGCGACGATCGGCATCACGAGATGGTGGCCCAAGGCGTCAAGCTGATTGTCGAAACCGAAAAGTCGGTCGGCGGCCAACTCGGCCGGCCGACGGGGGCCCGCTTCCGCACCTACGAACGGCTAAAAGCCTACGCCGCAGAGGTCAAGGGGACGCTTTTCGCCACGCCGGAGCTGAGCAGGGCCATCGAGGACATCTACAAGTATCCGCTCTTGCAGTCGGCCACCGACACGTTGAACCGGCAACTCAAGGGCGGCATCAGCAACCCCGATCTGGCGGCGCTCGTCATCGGGCTCCGCCAGGACGGGCGGCTCTGCCGCGTGGCGGAAGACGAGAAGGCCGCCGAACCCCAGGTCATCTGCTCGCTGGGGCTGCGAAATGTTTGAGCAATCGCAATACTGGCGGGTGGCAAGTCCACACCCGAGCAACTGATCAGATAAGGAAGCCGACCCCTGCCAGCTTGCCTGGCAGGTGAATGAGTCTTGTGAGCGAAACGACCACGGCCAGAAACACGTATTAGACCCCTGCCAGCTTGCCTGGCAGGTGAATGAGTCTTGTGAGCGAGGTGACCACGGCCAGAAACACGTATTAGACCCCTGCCAGCTTGCCTGGCCGGTGAATGAGTTTTTCGAGCGATTTTACCGGGGCATAGCTAACAAGGCTACTTCACCTGCCGCACCCAGAGGGTACCCGGCCGGCAGGGGGCACCTCGCGTTCAAGCGCATAAGAAAGAAGAAGGCATAAGAAAAAAGATGGTGGCAACCACCGCAACCGGTGACGCCGCCCGCAAGCCTGGCGACCAGCGGGAGTGCGCTGGCTTCAAACGTCCGAAACGGCCGTGGATGCGCCACCCACAAACAGTATACCACGCGAACGACCGCAAAACAATGACGAAACTCACCTTCACCGCCCCCGTCTCCATCAAGGCCAAGGCCGCCGACGGCAAGGGCCTCGAAAAGGGCACGATCGTCATGCAGCCGGCCTATGGCGGCGGCCTGATGTACCTCAACGGCTGTCGTCGAGTGTGCGTTCCGCTCGCTAAAAAGACTGGTTCACGAGCCCGGCAAGCGGGCTGGGGTCCAACGTAGAGAGCAAACCCCGGCCCTCGCTAAAAAGACTGGTTCACCAGCCCGGCAAGCGGGCTGGGGTCCAACGCAGAGAGCAAACCCCGCCCCTCGCTAAAAAGACTGGTTCACCAGCCCGGCAAGCGGGCTGGGGTCCAACGTAGAGAGCAAACCCCGGCCCTCGCTAAAAAGACTGGTTCACCAGCCCGGCAAGCGGGCTGGGGTCCAACGCAGAGAGCAAACCCCGCCCCTCGCTAAAAAGACTGGTTCACCAGCCCGGCAAGCGGGCTGGGGTCCAGCGTAGAGACCAACCCCCATGAAACTCGATTTCGCCGCCGTCCGCAAGTGCCTCAAGGCGTTCGATTTCCCCACGCTCTTCCGCGAGCACTTGGGACGGGACAAGCACCAATCGCAGCTTGACGTGGCGGTCGACGGCGACGTCCTGCGGCTGACCGCGGTCGCGCAAAAGCCTTCGACCAGGCGGCCAGCGAGCTCCTCGGCGCTGGTGCAGCAATATACGAGCGTCCGCCTGGAAGGGGCCGAGCAAACCGGGGCCGACGACCGCGAACGCAACGAGCGCATCGTGGCCGAGTTGAACCGCGAGGAGCCGCATACGCTGCAGGAGGATTATACCTACAAGCGGCCGCACGGCATGATCTTCGAGGGCCAGGCGACGACCGGCATCACCACGTGGCAGCGCCTGTTCGAACTCGTCTGCCGGCATCTTATGGCCCGCGATGCGAGCCGCTTTCGGGCCCTTTGCGACCACCCCGATTTCGTCAGCAATCGCGGGAATCACGCCGTGAGCACCGACCGTGCCGCCCTGCGCAAGGCGCTGCCGGTCGGCGACGGGCTGTTTGTCGAGAGCAATCTCTCTGCCAACGGCATCCGCGACGCGCTCTGCGCCCTGCTGGCGGCCTTCGAGATCCCGGCCGAGCGGCTTTCGATCTTCCTCCGCCAAGACCGCAATGCCGAAAGGCCGCGATGATGTCTAAGGGCCAGCGCACGCGATCCGGCTCCGCCGACCTGAGGGAGGTCTGGAACCTCGAAAGCGGCGATGCGGGTTTTCCTGCCAATCTCGTAGCGCGAGCCAGGCATGGAAAGCCGCCGGTGGTACATGGCATCGGGAATCGGGAGATTCTTCGGCGGCGGTGTCTCGGTCTGATTTGCTCGGTGCAGTGCCCCGGCAGCGTGGTCATCAAGACTTTTGACGCCATCCGCGAATTGCGCGATGCCGGCGTTATCGTGGCCGGCGGCTTTCATTCGCCGATGGAACAGGATTGCCTCGACTTTTTACTTCGCGGCGATCAGGCGGTGGTGATTTGCCCAGCTCGCGGCCTCGGCGGGCTGCGGCTTCCCGCGGCGCGAGGCGGTCGATGCCGGCCGCTTGCTGCTGCTTTCTCCATTCGGCGACAGCGTAACGCGGCCCAGAACGAGCCACGCCGAAATGGTCTCGACCCGCGCACCATCCACCTGTTGGTGGAGGAGATCCGTGCGGCGGTCGAGGAAGGACGAACGCAACTTGTCGTCACGACGCACTCCCCCTATCTCTTGGACCTCCTGCCGCTATCGTCGATCGTGCTGGTGGACCGCGTGGATGGCGAGCCGCGATTCACCCGGCCCGCCGACAGCGATGCGGTTCAAAAGTGGGCGAAGAGCTTTGCCCCCGGGCAGCTTTACACGATGGGCGTACTGAACGAGGAGGGCAAGTCGTGAAGCGGCCGGTCAAGGTGGGCATCATTTGCGAGTGCGGTCCGGGGGGCGCCGAGGTGCAGGTGTTTCCCGAGCTTGCCGGTGGCATCGACGCTACGCTGGAAATCAAATGCGTGCCGCTGGACCACAAGCCGAAACTGGTTCGGGAGTGTGGCAAAGCTGCGGCGACGCTGTTCGAGCAGGGTTTTCAACGGGTCGTGATCGTTTGGGATCTCTATCCGGCTTGGCGTGAAAAAGAGAACAAGCCGTCCTGCGAGGAAGACCGGCTGGCAATTCACAAATCACTCCATGGTGCAGGGATCGAGCCGACGAAAGTCCGTCTCGTTTGCATCCGCGAGGAATTGGAAGCCTGGCTCATTGCCGACGGTCGCGCGGTTTCCGCGGTGCTCTCGACGGCTGCCCATCCGGTTCGGGTTCCGGACGGCCGAAACCCCGAGTCGATTCGGAACCCGAAGAAACGCCTTGGCCAAATATTCAAGCAGAAAACCGGCCGCAAGTATTCGGATCGCCAGCATGCCATCCAAATCGTCCGGAAGCTGCCGGATCTGAGCCGGTTGGAGACCATTCCCGCCTTCGATCGCTTCAAGACCAAACTTCTGGGATGAGGGCTGTAACTTATCCCACCAAACCCGTCAAAATCGTATAGGATAACCCATGACCACAGACAGTCCCACGGCGATGGCGCGGATGCGCCTGATTCTGGAAGACCTGGAAGCAGTGCGGGAGAATCTGCTCGGGCTTTCGGACGATATATGGCTTTCGATCGACCACAACGACCCGCAGGCCCTCGAGGAGGGGGTCGAGTTCAAGCGGGCCTACAACGCCAAGGCCGCGGCCTTCGACCAGGTGGCCAGCGAGCTCTCGGCGCTGGTGCAGCAATATACGAGCGTCCGCCTGGAAGGGGCCGAGCAAACCGGGGCCGACGACCGCGAACGCAACGAGCGCATCGTGGCCGAGTTGAACCGTGAAGAGCCGCATACGCTGCAGGAGGATTATACCTACAAGCGGCCGCACGGCATGATCTTCGAGGGCCAGGCGACGACCGGCATCACCACGTGGCAGCGCCTGTTCGAACTCGTCTGCCGGCATCTTATGGCCCGCGATGCGAGCCGCTTTCGGGCCCTTTGCGACCACCCCGATTTCGTCAGCAATCGCGGGAATCACGCTGTGAGCACCGACCGTGCCGCCCTACGCAAGGCGCTGCCGGTCGGCGACGGGCTGTTTGTCGAGAGCAATCTCTCCGCCAACGGTATCCGTGACGCCCTCCGCGCCCTGCTGGCGGCCTTCGAGATTCCGGCCGATCGGCTTTCGATCTTCCTTCGCCAAGACCGCAACGCGGAAAGGCCGCGATGATGGAACCGCGTGCGCGATCAGACGCTGCCGACCTAAGCCAGATATGGAACGTCCAAAGCAGCGAAGCGGGTTTTCCGGCCAATCTCGTAGCGCGAGCCGCGCACGGAAAGCCGTCGTTGGTGCACGGCATCGGGAATCGGGATATCCTCAGGTCGCGATGTCTCGGCCTGATTTGCTCGGTGCAGTGCCCCGGCAGCGTGGTCATCAAGACTTTTGACGCCATCCGCCAGTTGCGCGATGCGGGTGTCATCGTGGCCGGCGGCTTCCATTCGCCGATGGAACAGGATTGCCTCGACTTTTTACTTCGCGGCGATCAGGCGGTGGAGGAAACATAGGCGGAAACATAGGTGCCAGCCACCGAATCTGGGACAGATGGCTAAGATGAGTCGCAATTCAACTCTAAGGACGATAACAGTTTTCAAGTAAGGACCCGGACTCTGGGGACAGAGGGAGGCAACTTAATGCTGTCACAGTCGCCAGACATCGGCGCCGCAGGGTGGGACCAGCGAGCTTGCGAGCGCCGGCCCACCAAACGCCGCGTTTGGTGGGCCGGCGCTCGCAAGCTCGCTGGTCCTCGCTGGTCCCACCCTACGGCCCTCTCTGTGACATTATTTGTGAAACGGACCGCTAAGCCGAGCGGGCCAGGCTTGTCTGACGCCTGCCTTGACTTCGCCGTGCCGGCCACGAAAGATTGTGCCGGTGCCTCAAACTCCGCGTCTTGGCTGCAATGAACCTGACCGGCGCCTTGAAACTGGACGAACTTGTGCGGAAGTTGGCGGACGATTTGGCCGAGCGCGTATGCGGGGGGAATCGCCCCGCGTGGAAGATTATCTGCACACGTTCCCCGAGCTTCGAACTGCCCAGGAATGTCTGATCACGTTGATCTGCGCGGAATGGACGGTCCGCAGTCGCCATGGCGAGAGTCCTACCCTAGCCGAAATTTCCCTTCGCTTCGGGCCGTTGCACCTTGCCGTCTTGCGACGACTCGGTTTGGACGCTCCGCCCACGCCCGCGGTTCAAGCGGCATCCTCGCTCGCCGATGATCCCTATCGCACGGCCCCGCCAACGTCGCCGGGCCAGCCATTCCCGGCCGCTTTCGGCCTTCCAACCCAAATTGGCCCCTACCGCATCGTCCGCGAAATAGGCCGCGGCGGAATGGGCGTGGTGTACGAGGCCGAGGACTTGGAGGGCAAGTCGCGCGTCGCCCTGAAGACGCTGCCCCTGGATCGCCAGGGGTCGCTGCTGCGCTTCAAGAACGAGTTCCGATCACTGCAAAACGTGATCAACGAGCACCTCGTCCGCATGCTCTCGCTGGACACTTCGACGGTGCAGCCGTTTTTCACGATGGAGCTGATCGAAGGCACGACGTTCCTCCATTACGTCCGCGGCGGATTCGACTCGCAAAGGCCCGAGGCCGCGGTGGAGTTCGACGAAAGACGGCTCCGGCATGCCATGCAACAGTTGGCTTCGGCAGTCCAGGCATTGCACGACGCCGGAAAACTGCATCGCGACATCAAGCCCTCGAACGTCATGGTGCGCCGCGGCGACGAGCGGGTCGTGCTCCTGGACTTCGGGCTGGCCGTAAGCCTTTCGCCCAGCGCCGACTATCGGACGGCCCAGGTCGCGGGCACGCCGCGCTATATGGCGCCGGAGCAGAGAATGGGCCAGGGCTCGCCGGCTTCGGATTGGTATAGCGTCGGCGTCATGCTGCATGAGGCGTTGACCGGCAATGTGCCCGGCGAGGCGGAGCCCCAGGCCGCGCCCGCCGCGCTCCGCCGGCGGGCTCCTCCACTTCCATCCCGGAAGATCTGGCCACATCGTGCGCCGCGCTGCTGCGGCGGAGCCCCGCCGACCGTCCCAGCGGGGCCGAGATCATTCGCCGCCTGGATGCGGACAGGCGCGATCAGGCGCCCGGCAGATTTGGGCGGGACGCGGCCGCGAGCTCGAACAATTCGCGCAGCGGCCGAACGGGTCCGAGGCGGCGAGCCCTTCGCACAATTCATTCACGGTGTGTCGGGGATCGGCAAGACCGCCCTGGTGGAGCGGTTCCTGGCGGAATTGGCCGCCCAGCCCGGCGTGCTGGTCTTCCGCGGACGCTGTTTCGAGGGCGAATCGGTGCCCTACAACGCCTTTGACGGGGCGATGGACGGCATGGCGGATTACCTGGCGCGGTGCAAGGAGGGCCTGGTCGAGCGGCTGCTGCCCATGGATATTGCCGATCTGTGCCGCATGTTCCCGGTGTTCGGCGAGGTTGGCCCCTGCCAGCGGTTGCTGCAGGGATCGAAAAGCGGAGGAACCGAGCAGGAGTCGCGGCAGCGGGCCGTTGCCGCGCTCCGCGAAATGCTCGGCCGCATGGTGCGTTTCGGATCGGCGCTGGTGGTTCTTTTCCTCGATGACGTGCAGCGCTGCGATCAAGACAGCGCGGAGCTGTTTGAAGGACTCATGCGATTGCCGCAGGCGCCGCCCGTGCTCGTGCTTGCCGCCTTTCGCCGGGACGACGTTGCGGCCAGCCGATTCCTGCCCGGCCTGCTCAAGGTCGACCAACCTGCTGAACAACGGCGGGCCTTTGCCGAGCAAGCGGAAATCGCCTTGGAGGGCCTCTCCGCAGAGGAGGTCGCCGAGTTGGCGGCAAGTCACGGCCAGGCCGCCAGGGCCGGGGAAATCACCCGCGAATCGGGCGGTGTGCCGATCTTTATCGATTACCTGCTGGAGCCGGGCGCAGCCGCCCCGTCGGCGCCGTCGGCGTCGGAACCGTTCTCGCTGGCCGTCGTGCTCGGCCAGCGGATCGAGCGGCTTCCACCGGACCAGCAGCGGCTGCTGCAGATCGTGGCGATCGGCGGACGGCCCGTCGCCGAGTCGCTGGCGCTGAGGGCCGCCGGCCTGGGCGGGTCGGCGGTGGCCGCGGCCCCGGACCTCCGCCGGCAGCGGTTCTTGCGGACGTTGGCTGAGAACGAAGAACCGCTGATCGAGACGTATCACGATCGCCTCCGCGATGCCGTCTTGCGGAGTCTCTCCGCCGAGGAGGTCCGCGCGGGAAGCGCCGCGCTGGCCGAGGCCTTGGAGAGCGGCCGCGGCCGCGACGCCGAATGGCTGGCCGAGCTTTGGGCCAGGGCCGGTCAGAAAGAGAAGGCCGGCGAGTACTCTTACCTGGCCGCCGAGCGGGCCCAAGAGAGCATGGCCTTTGCCAACGCGGCCCGGCTTTACCAGCGCGGACTCGAGTGGGCGCCCCGCAGCGGATCCAAGGAAGCCGAGCTGCGGGTCCGCCTGGCCGACGCCCTGGCGCATGCCGGCCGCAGCCGGGAAGCCGCGGCGGAATATCTCCGCGCCGCCACCCTCTGCGAAGCCAGCCAGGCCGCCGACCTGCGCTGCCGCGGGGCGCTGCGCTATCTGACAAGCGGGCATCTCAGCGAGGGTCTGGCCGCGCTGACGGGTGTTTTGCGTGAAGCCGGCTTGAGCTACCCGGCGAAGCGATTCACCGCGATCGCGGCGCTCCTCTACGAGCAGGCGCGATTGGCCCTCCGCGGCTTGACCCCGAGGACGGCGATCGCGGGCGAGATCGAGCCGTCAGGCGCATGCACATGAACGTCACCTGGTCGGCCGCGGCCGGCCTGAGCCTGATCGCCCCGCTGCAGGCGGCGATTTTCGTGTCGCGCAATCTGCGGCTGGCCCTGGATGCCGATTCGCCCCGCGACTTGATCCGGGCCCTGACGTTGCGGATCGGCCACCTGGCGATTGGCGGCCGCCACAGTCGTCGCTCGGTGGCGCGGCATCTCCACGCGCTTCGCAACGCCGCGGCGCGATACGGCCTGGACGAGTCGCAGCCGAGCGCCCCTTTTGCCGACGCCGCCTCTCGCTGGAGCAGTCAGCACCCCTACGCCAAGGCCACCCGCGATATGGCCCGGGGCGTTGCCGAGCATCTCTTGGGAAACTGGTCCGCGGGCCAACGCTGCTGCGACCGTGCGGCGGCGTATCTGCAAGATCGGCGTTGCCGCGACGTCAATTGGGAGCTGGACACGGCGCGGACCTTCAGCATGTGGTGCCTGATGTACCAGGGAAACATGGCTGAACTTGCGCGGCGACAACCCAAGCTGATCGGTTTGGCCCAGGAGAACGACGATCTCTTCGCCGTGCTGAACTTCGGCACCGTGATTATGACCGCCGTGTTGCTGGCCGGCGACGACACGGCCGAGGCCCGGCGGCGCCTGGAAGCGGACCGAGCGCGCCTGACTCCCGGGCACTTTTTTGTTCAACACCACAACTGGCTTCTGGCCAGCGCCTGTTTGGAGCTGTACGACGGCGAGGTGCAGGCGGCATGGCGGGTTATCGGCGACGGCTGGCAGAACTATACTTCGTCGCTGTTGAGCTATGTGCAGCAAGTGCGAATCGACTTTCTGGGAACGTGCGGCCGCGCGGCTTTGGCCGCGGCCGCGGGCAGCCGCGACAGGGCCATCCTCGCTCGCGCCCGCGCTATCGCGCGGCGACTGGAAGGCGAAAATGCCCGTTGGGCCGGCGCCCTGGCCCTGATGCTCCGCGGCGGTCTTGCCAACCTTGCGGACGATCGTCGCGCGGCCGCCGACTATCTATCGCGGGCCGTCGAGTCATTTCAGGCGATTCCCATGCACCTGTACGCTACGGCAGTCCGCTGGCAGTTAGGGCGACTCCAGGGAGCGGCCGCGGGCGCGGGCTTGTGCCAAGAGGCCGAACATGAAATGCGGGTCTTGGGGATTCGCAATCCGGTGCGAATGGCCAACGCTTTGGTTACGGGCTTCGGCACGAACGCGTCCGCGGGCGATGCGGGATACAGCCCCCGGCCGGGCAGGGGTGATGTGGCGGGGAATTCGGAACAGAATACCGATTATTGACAATCGCGGATACGTCCCTGTTTCCTGTTTCCAACTTTGATGCCACCGGCTTGCCCGGTGGAGTTAAGGCTGCTTCAGGGAAAACGAGAATGTCTTTGGCTGATAGGGCGTCAAGTCAAACACCAGGTCGTTTCCTGAAACAGCGACGTTCCCATTGGGCTTTGGCTCCTCAGAACCCATGGTCTCGCTGGCTGAAAGGACTTCTGCAGCGAAGGTGACCTTTGCCCCCGAAAGGGCCTTCCCCGACGCTTCGCGCACGCGAAGCACGTACCTGTCGCCCTTTTCGGCTTTTTTGAGTGCCATCACGACGACTTGCGGGGAGCTTGTCTTCAGGAAAGAAACGACCCTGCCGGCGGTTCCGTTGTGGACAGTTGCCGGAAAGGCGAGAATCGGCTGGTTCAGCGCGCAGCCTCCAAGACCGTGCCGTTGGTCCAATCTCCGCGGTGGCCGTAGAACGCGTATTTGAAGTTGTGCACGTAGTGGTCCCCCGAATAATTGCCCCATCCTCCCTTTCCGCCGTTGATAAGTTCCAGGTACAAACTTGTATTGCCCGGCTTGTGCCATCCATATTTGCAATCGTTCAGGATGGAAAGGCCATAATCATTGCTCTCGCTGGTGACGTTGGCCCATTGTTGCGCCACGTGATCGTAGCGATTGGGGTCGATACTCATATTCGGCCGTCGAATCGTCCCGATCCCAAGGTCATAGGTTGCATCTTGATTGGAACAAGTCATGGGAAATGAAACCGAGAGCAGCGTCTGCACCGATTTCCAGTCGACGGTGTTTTCAACTTCGACGCGCGTTCCCGCGCTGCCTGCCGCAAGTCTTACATATTGGGTATACGTTGAACCGTCCTTGGTTCTCGCGATCTTGAGCGACACTCGCGCCGGTCCCTTTTCGGCAACGGTTTTTACGACCGTCTCGTCGACGTACCATTTCGGCGCGGATTGCATGGCACTTCTCGATATGTTATAGGCATCCGCAGTCTGCCTTCGTCCTTCCAGCCGGGATGGGCCGGAAAGCAACTGCTGATGGGTCGTCTTGTCGAAAATCCCGGAAATGTCGCCGTTATTGTCGACCGTGACCTTATAGCACTTATTTTCCAACACTCCGGTTGTCGCATCGACGGTGAGATCAGGATGCTGCGGATTTGCCGCCGTCGTGGGCTTAACTTCATACACCGCGTAGCTCACCGAGGGAACATGGGCAACAAAGGCGATTGCCGCGGTTTGCCCGGTTGTGCTTACGATCTGGGCCGGCACTTCGCTCCCCGCCTGATCGAAGACCTTGATTCCCGCGGGAGCGGCGGTTCCGAAATCGACCGTTGTCTCGACGATATCATTGCGGTCGGTCGATAGCTGGTTGAAAAGGACGATGGGGATCCGGTCCGGTTCGGAGACCCGTGTATCGAGCGCGGAAGTGAAACTGGTCGATGCGTCATTCAGCACTTGGACAAAATCGGCATACGAAGAATCCATCGCCCGGCAGGTGGCGATGTCAGCCGCGGCGTTGGCTGTGCCGGAAATGTCATCGTGTTGCTGGTGGACGAGAAAGCCGAACCAGGCAAGCCAGAGCTTGTGGGACGGGTAGCTGAAGTTGGTGTAGGCGTTGGCAATGACCGCTGCATGCTCGGCAGCGACGGCCTTCTGTTCGTTGCGTCGGTTTTCGATTTGATGGCCGCGTTTGAGGTCCAACACCCGGCCCAGGGCAGGTGGAACTCGCCGCTATATTCCGGCAATGCGTTGATCTGGGATTGCGAGAGATCGAGAAAGAACTGGTCGGACGATTTGTGGACGACTTTTATGGCCTGATTGGGATTGTCCTGGATGCGGGCCATGAGCTGCCCCACATTCGCGGCACTCGGTGCGCCTCCCCGGTCACCGACGCCAAAATAGTTGAACGTCGCCCAAAGAGCCCCTTTGGTGTTGGCGAAGATCGCTTCGCCGTCCGTATTGGGGCGCGTCCAGGGGTTCCTGTTTCCCGTGTTGTAGTCGCCCGGCCTGCAAACGGCAATCAGGAAGTTGCCGTCCGGGCCTTTCCAGCGGCAAATCGGACTGGCCGGTCGCGGATAGCAACTGGCAGTCCTCATTCCTGAAAAGCCTTTCATGCCCATATGGCTTGCGATCGTGGGCAGGGCATAGGAGAACCCGAAATTATCGGGCAGCATGACATGGATCGACTTCTTGTTGAACTCGTCCATGAAAAAGCCGTTGCCGTAAAGAAATTGGCGCATCACCGACTCGGCGGACGGGACGTTGACGTCGGGCATGTCGACCATTCCGCCGGCAACCGCCCAGTTCCCTTTTTCGATATAGGTCTTCAGGCGGGCATATTCCGCGGGATAATGCAGTTTTGCCAAATAGTAGCGATAGGCGCCTTCAAAATTGAAGACGTATCCCGGATATTTTTCGAAAAGGGCGAAATTCTGCCGCAACGTGTTGGGGACAAATTCGTCGCTGGTCCGTTGGATGTCGTAAAGCCATTGCGTGTCCAAGTGCGCGTCGGTGACGATATAGGCCACTTTGTCCTTGGACAGATCGTACGCAACCGTCGAGGGCTTGTCCTGGGAATAGGCGTTTGCCGAAAAGAGTGCCGCGAGTGCAAGGATCGTCGCGGCGAAAACGAGGTCGGACTTTTTCATGAGAGAGGGCTCCTGATGAATTACCTGTATATCGAAACTTTACCGCCTTGAAATCGGCGAACATCCATGCCGCCTAATGTTTGGGTCCTTCGTCCGCGAAACAGATAACGACCGTCGCGGCACTGCCGGCCGTCTGGCTTTGAATCCTGGTTCCCGTGGGGACGCTCCAGTCATAACCCATGATGTTGTCGGCCCGCCGGCGATTGCGCCACGCGGCGTCGGCATTGGCCTTCATCCAGGGCAGAAACTCGGTTCGGCCGCAATCGTGGACGAGCAGTTTCATGTAACGGATGAAAATCCCCTTGAAGGCGCCGCCGTCGCCCTGGTTCTCACTCTTGAGGATACGCTGGTCCGTGACGCAGAGGTTGTTCCTGGTCCATTCCGCGGTCTTCATCGCATCGTCGAGGTACGTCTTGTCCTTGGTTTGCTGATAAAGAAGGACGGCGGCCCCGAGGAAGGTGCCCTGATTGTACGTCAGCGAGAACCTGGCGACCCGAGGGGTTTGCCGCGTTGGATCGAGGGAGATGCTATCAAACACCTTGCCGGTTCCGTCGGTCAGGGTTTTCTTCTGCCAGGCGTAGACGCGCTTGGCCTTTTCCAGGTAGGAGGGGTCCTTGAGGAATACGGAAAGCCGGACGGCGGCAATGACCGTGGGGCTGTTGACGCAACTGTTCTTCGAGGTCCGCTGGTTGATCCAATAGACGCCGCCGCCCATCTTCGCGTCCGAAAAATTATCATAAACAAAGTCGAACATGGCTTTCGATTTCTTCAGGTAGCGCTCATCGCCCGTGATCTTGTACGCCCGCCCGCAGGCGATGACCCACCACATGATGTCGTCGTTGAATTTGTTTTTGGTCCAGTCGGGGTTTTGCTTGACAAAACCGTCGTAGACCTCATTGACCTGACGCTTGACGTCCGCGCTGCCGGTGCGATCGTACTCGTCCATCACCGTGTCCCAGAGCTGCGCCGCGAGCCAGAAATCGGCTTTCTTCGACCCCTCTTCTTCCTTGCGGAAGAGCTTGGTCGCGGGGTCCCAGTAAACCTTGTTCAAGGAACGGAAGGCGAGATCCGCATCCGCAGGCGTCACCGCCTGGGCCGGTGGGGCCAGCAGCGAGCCAAGGCCCGCCGCAACGACCAACAGGGCGGCCCAACCGCTAGGGTTCAACATCTTGAAACAACACATACGTTCTTCTCCTATCGGTACTCGACCGCAACAAGCGTTCTTGGCGAAATTCGAATCTTCACACTGTTGCCGCTCTGGGAAAGACCCACATTCGTCGCGTCTTCAGGCAGCGTCAAAGCCTTCTTGACCTTGAGCACGCGCGGAAAATCGAGTGTCACATCAACGGCTTCATCGTTGAAATTCTCGACGACAAAATAATCGGCGCCAAAAAGGTACAATTCCACTTCGTTCGGTGCGTCGAATTTCAGTCCCATCGGCGCCAGCAGCTTGTCTCTGATGGGCTTGAGTTCCTCGCGGGTCAGTTTCAGCAGCGTCTTGGGAGATCCTTGAACCTTCAGCACCGTCAGATTCTTGTTCTCAAGAATCGCCTGGTTGCCGGCCAGTTGCTTCGCGAGCCCGTCTGTAATAACGACAGGAGTGCCTTTATCCAACATGCGTTGAAGCGCGGCGGGAAAGTACGGGTCCTTTAGCGCCTGCACTGGGAACACCGCGGATGCGGCCTGTTCATCTATTTCCGAGGCTGGCACGAACGGAATGCCGAGAGTCCCCAGAAAGCTGCAGACCCATTCTTCGTCAAGCGGCTCGCTGTTCCCCGGCTTGAGCAGGTGGACGCCCTTGATCGGCTTGCCGCGTACGATCTTGGCAAGCTTGATCAATCCGGGAAGCTCTTTGCTCAGCGCCTCCATTTTCGGGGCAGCCCCGAGGTGGCCGCTATAGCACCACAGGATCATCTCCCTCCCATCCCCAAGCACCGTATGGCGGGCCTGCTCGAGGTAGGTGTTCACAGTCGTTCTAGCGCCGCCGGTATCGAACCATCCGCCGCCAACGCGGCCGAGGCTTGCAAGCCACCGCATGTTGAAGTAGGCGTTGTACCCGATTTCATAACCGGGACTGGAATTATAGTCAAAGTTGCGATCTTCCGTGCCCACCCAGATTCCATCAAAGATGTTTGGCTGACGGACGACTTCGTAACCGCGCATGTGGAATTGGTCGTTCCACTGCGGATATTTTATAATGACCTTCACATTCGGGTTGACTGCATGCGCGGGCTGCATGACGCGTTCGCGGCTCATCTTGACCATCAAATCACCGTAGTACTCCGGCCACGTCTGGCTCCCGCGGGCGGCGACGCATTCATCGCACTGGCAGGTTGTGAAATACCAATCGTCGATGACGATCTGGTCGAACATCGAGGCGGTGTATTCGAAAATCCGCTGCAGTTCTTCCTGGGTTGCCTTGTTCGTATAGCATTGGGCGCCCTTCCATCCCTTGGTGACGCCGTCTTTCCCGAACTTGCTCGTCGTGACACCGCCCTGGACCTCGATTCCCTCTTTCATGAACCTGGCTTTTGCATCGACAAGAGTCTTCCGATCCGCATAGAGCCCCCTCCCGAAGGCCTCCAGGTAGACTTTCGTGACGCCATACTTCTTGCACCAATTGACGGCATTGTCCAGACCGGCAGTGTCGGAGAGAAAACTGCGGAACGTCCTGTGCCGTAAACCATGTAGAAAGTGTCAAAAGAGCTTTGTCGTTCCTTACCGTTGTCCACAACGGCTGGGAATGCGCCGGATGGGCTACCAGTTTGGCGACCGCCTGCTTCACCTTTTCCTGTCCGGCGGCATCCTCGGGCAGGGCCGCGGCTTGAAATGCAGGAAAAAGCCGCTCCCAGATCGCATTCAGTTCGCCCTGCATGTTGCCGGTATCGGCCGTGATGGCGATCACCGCATCCTTGTCGGGAATCACCACGCAGAATTGGCCGGCCGCGCCGTCACCGCGAAAGGCGCCGTGGGTGCAGCGCCAGAACTGAAAGCCGTAGCCCTGCCGCCAATCGACGCCAATCCCTGCGTGGGATTCCTGGTCGTTAGGCACTTGTTTGCTTGTCGCCTGCTCGACCCATTTTTCCGGAATCAGTTGCTTGCCGTTCCACTTGCCCTTTTGCAAGTAGAGCTGGCCGAACTTTGCGATGTCTTCCGTGCAGATCTTGAGGCCGCTGCCGCCGAGGGAATTGCCTTCGCGACTGGCCGCCCATTCAGGATTCTCGATTCCCAGCGGTTCGAAGAGCCGCGGCTTCAGAAACTCCAGCGAGGTCTTGCCGGTCACCTTGGTGACGATCGCCGAGAGCGTGTAGCTTCCCATCGTATTGTATTGGAAGTGCGTGCCGGGCTTATGCACAACCGGGTGGGCCAGAAACTGCTTGACCGACGGCGACCCGCCGACGGTCTGCGGTTCGGTGTCGTGGCCGCAGGTCATGGTCAGCAGGTCGCGGACCGTCATGGCCTTGAGGTTCTCGGAGGCGTCGGCCGGCGCGTCGGCGGGAAAGAACTTCACCACGGGATCGTCGAGGCTTAACTTGCCCTCTTCGATAGCCAGCCCCACGGCCGTGGCGTTGAAGCTCTTGCTTAAGGAGTGCAAGACATGGGGCTTGTCGGCCGCCTCGGGTTTCCACCAGGCCTCGGCGATCACGCGGCCATGTCGCACTACGATGAAACTATGCAGCGTGTCGATCTTGTCGACCGCCTCAATGAAAGCCCCAATGGCTTCCGATGAAACGCCCTGTGCCTCGGGCGTGCTTCGCGGCAGTGGCGCGTTGCCGGCATGCGCGTAAGGCGCCGCCGCGAGAAATACTACAACGGCCAAATGGAAAGTACGCGACCTGCTTTTCATAGCTGACTGGTTCTCCCTGGGGATCATATCTGGAACTCGACCCGGCGGATGAATAACGTATCGTCCGGTTGGTGCTACTGCGTGGTAACAATCATCCGTTTCCCTCTCATGATCTCATGATGAGGTATAAAATAGCCATCCAGTTTTCGACCGTCGTAGGTAATATTGCTGATTTTGTTGCCCGTATTCACCCTCGCAATCGTAAACCGTACGTTCTCTCCAAGCGTAATGGCGACTTTGTCGAAAATCGGCACTGAAATAATGTAGTCTTCATCCGCGGGAGAGAATGGATAAATCCCCATGGCGTTGAATACGTACCAGGAAGACATCTCGCCGGCGTCATCCATTCCGGCATAAGCCAGCTTGTATTTCCCCATATCATAGAAATGGTCCATGATGTGGTTCAAGATAGGCTGGGACTTCTCCTGTTTATCGACGAAATAGTACATGAAGGGAAAACCGTGGTCAGGCTGGTTGCCGTGACAGTACTGGCCGATAAAGACCGACAGGTTATCGGCCTCAATTCCCTTCCAGGGAATGGTGAACAAGTCATCCAGCTTCTTCTCGAAATCATCCTTGCTCTTATAGAGGCCGATCAGTCCTTGCACGTCGTGAGGGGCGAAGAACGACGATTGCCAGGCATTGGCCTCGCGGTACATATATTCATAGTAGGGATACTCGGGGTCAAAATCCTTGATCCACTCCCCGTTGGCCAGACGCCCCCGCATCAACTCGGTTGTTGGATCAAACATGTTCTTGTAATTGCGCGACCTTTTCATCAACATAGCGTAGTTGCTCTGATCGCCCAATTCCCTGGCCAGCAGAGCTACGGCATAATCATCGTAGGAGTATTCGAGTGTTTTCGTAACCGCGGCCTTGGCCTTGGTCGCCACGACCGGATGCTTCAAGTCGGGTTCCGAGATGTAGCCCTTGGTCATATACTCCGTGATGTAGGGCCGGGTGCCGCCTTCCACGGTCGCATTTCGCAAAAGCAGGTTGTAAGCGCTCTTGACATCATAGCCTCGTATTCCTCTCAAATAGGTTCCGGAAATAAAGGGCGCTGCATGGTCGCCGTGGAAGAACGTGGGCATAAAGCCCGTCTTCTCGCCCTTGTCGATCAAGGACTTGATCACGTCAACGGTCACGCCAGGCGACAACATTCCCAGCAGAACCAGCTTGTTCCGATAATCATCCCACAAGGAGGGGTCCGTATAGTATCTGAAACCCTTGTTGACCACTTTGCCCGTGCGGTCAAGAAACTCTCCATTGGCATCGCTGCGTAATGCAGGCCAAAGGAAGGAACGATACAGGCAAGAATAGAAGATCCCACGTTGTCGGTCCGTGCCTCCCGAGACCTTGATCTTTGACAATAGCGATTCCCAGGTATCCGTGGCCTCTTTCCTCACCTGCGAGAAGCTCTTTCCCAGCATCTCTTTTTCCAGGTTGTCCTTCGCATTCGCAATGCTTACGAAGGAAAAGCCGATCTGAAGCTCCAAGGGCTTCGGCGAATCAACAAAACTGACAACCGAAATCTCTTTATTGCCCTTCTTCAGCGACTCGATGTTTCTTATTGCATGATTTGAGGTTGCGTAATAGTACATTTTCTCGCCGGCCTCTTGGAAGCCCGCAAATGCATTCGCGCCTTCCTGGTGGATTTCCCAGCTCCTGACCCGTTCATTGGACATGGCAAGGTCCGCAATCAGCTTCTTACTCTGCCCGTCCTTGAACGTATATTTATGAAACGCACACCGCAATGTGGACGTTAACTCGGCATTGACGGCGTAGCGTTCAAGATATACTTGGTAATAGCCTGGATGGGCAGACTCGTTCTTGTGGCTGAAGGGAGAACTATAGTCATCCGGCGAGATGACGCCGGTAGCCGGCAACAAGGGAATATTGCACAGGTTCCAGTGCCCCTTGCTGGTATGGGCGAAACCATAGATCACGGTATCCTCATACTGGTATCCAGAACCGCTATGAAACTTGGTGACCGGAGTCAACTGGACCATGGCATTCGGAAGCGATGATCCCGGAAAGACCTCTGCGCCCCAAGTCCGGTGAGTGGGCGTAAATCCCAGGTCCTCTTTGTCCCATAAGGTGGCGGTGCCCAAAAGGGGATTCACGTACTCCGTCAGCGGTTTTTGAGCGTGCGAAGGAGTTGCTGCCAACAAGAGCAGAGCGACGGAAGCGATGGACTTAATCATAGGAACAAAGGCCTTTAGTCATTTTCACGGGTAGGAATTGAAGCGGGCTGCCGGATTACCTCACAAATTCGAGCTTCGCCGTGCGCTGACTGCGAGGTAGTTGGACCGGCCCGGTTTGCGGTTTGCCGTCGATCAGGACTTTGGTCCAACCGGGCTGGACGGTGATGGTGAAGCGCGTCCCGGCCAGTTCCACGTCGCCCAGCGCGAAGCCGATCGTCTTGAAGGGGTTCAGGTAGAAATTCTGCGCGTCCATCTTGAGGCCCAGAATGCACCTGAGATACTCCCATCCCGACTTATAACGCGGGTACGGAGGATAGCGGGGCGTATCCTTGTTCGGCTCTTCGGGCAGGGTGCGGCTCTTGCCGTCGGGCCCTACCGACTTATTCCATTCGCCCACGAACAAATGGTTGTTGTGCAGGCTGGCTTCCAGCGAGTTGAAGACGTCCAGCGACTTTGCCTCGTCGCCGGCGTCTCCCAGCAGGGAGGCCAAGGCCTCCTGCGGCCCAAACCAGCAGGTGCGGGAGTGATAGCCGGCTTGCATTTCCGGCTTGTGGCCGGGTGCATGCCGTTGGCCCAACCCCGAAACGCCTTGTCCGGATCGTCGACGAGATTGTTCGTGTAAACCGCCAGAAGCGCGGACTGGACTTTTTCCGCCGGCAGCACGCTCTCGGATTGCGGGTCGATCAGGGCGAGCCACTTGCCGAAAAGCTGGTCCGAGAAAGTATCGTGCCCGTCCGTGCGCCGCAGGGCATCAGCGTTTTCGGGACGGTTGGTGGGAACGAAAAAGGCGTTCCAATAGTGTCCCTCCTTGTTCCAGAGCAATTCATCGAGGCTCTGACGGGCTTTGGAGAGCATTTCTCCCGCCGGCAGGCCGTCGATGGTGCTCGGTTGGTGAAGCGCCTGGGACATCCGGTCGAGGCTGTAGAGGCCATAGACCCACATCACGCAGACGTAGGAGTTCAGCCCGGGCATCTTCCAGATGTCGTAGGACTGGTTGCCGACGCGGTTGTGGGGCAGAAATTTATAATTGTCTGCGTGGTAAACATGGTTGGCGGCCAGGGTCGCAGCGCGAAGCCCTTGGATGTCCAAGCCGCGTCGTTGAACCAAAGGGAGTCGCGATGTACGCGGCCGATGAAGGTCGGTTCTTCGGCGTAATCGGAGCTGTCGTTCCACAGAGAGTGGTAGACCAGACCGGCATCCTTGCCGGTCTGGGGAATGCTTTGATAATATTGATCCATATCCATCCGCTCCACTTCCGGCCAGTTGATCAGGTACAGCCAGTTGTGATAGACGCTGACGTCCATGGTGTTGACCCACCCATGAGGAACCTCTTGTTCGAAGAAATAGGGGTCGGTCGTGAGAATGCTCGACGTGCTGACCGAGGAGAGGGCCGAAAACCAGAGCCTCTTCATCGCAGGCGGGACGTCATAAGCGGCGTGCCAGCGGTCGATTGCCGCCGACCATTCGCTGGCGGATTTCATCGCCAGGTCGATGACCTGTTCCGCGTTCTGAAAGTGCTTTGTGTAATAACGCCGATACGTCTGGTGGCGCCGCCGAGGAAGTGGTCTTGACCGAGGGATAATTCCAGGCGATGTAGAATCGCACCGTTTGGCGTTTTCCGGGCGGGAGTTTCAGTGACGCGGTCACGCCGTGGGTGCTGGCAACACCGTGATCGCAGGCAAAAGCCGTCTCCCCGCCGGTATTGACAAGCACCGCCTTGTTGTTCCGCACCACCAAAGCGTCGCGATGGAGGAGCGCAAGTTCGAACGAGCGATCCTTGTCGGCCTTGTTCTCCACCGTGACGTTGAAGACCTGCACCGGGATCGTGGAGTTTGCCAGATCGTGGGGCGCCATGGGCGAAAAGGCCGTTGCCACGAGCGCGAGGTTCGAGTCCGCCTTTTCGAAAACAAAATGCCCCTTGGGCAGGTCGGCGTAGGCCCGAACCTTGTCGACCGGCTTGGCACTGGACAGCCAGCCCACCGATGTCTCCTGGAGCACCGTGCTCTTGTCCCCCTCGGTGAGTTGGAAGGCGAAGGACGGCTTGTCTCGCGGCGCCCGGTCGATTCTCCAATCGCTGCCGTTTAACGCCCGGCCGTCAAAATAAACGTCCACAAAACCATACTTGCCGAACGTCGAAAAGCCGGTGCCGATGCCGCCGAAAGGCATGCCGGGGCCATGGCTGACGTCGACCATTTCCGGGGACGGGGCCACAAAGACCGCGGACTCCTTGCTCTCGCCCGCGACCGCCGGGGCGCAGCTTGCGGCTAGAAAAAGGCACGATGCCGCAACGATGGACAATTTCCGAGTGAAATTCGATTTCATCATCGTAAAGGTGCGGTGAACAACCTTCTGTGCTGTAATTTCCTTGGACATAAGCAAGTTTCCTCAGTTGAATTTTCAGTACGTGGTCGTCTCGCGGAATCCAGTGGAGCACTTTGTCCGGAAGCCGAGATTCAGAATTACTTTACTTTGTTCGTTCGGCGACGACGGCCACGCTCGGGCGCGGTTTGGCTGCCGCCGCCGTGATCGTGACCGTGATCGGTTGGAGACCGGGCGAGGTCGCCGTCAGGTTGATCGGACCGGATTGCTTCCGGGACTGCACGATCACTTGGGCCAGGCCGCTAAACACCTTCCGCTGGCTGGCTTTATCCGGCTCGGTCGTATTGGGATGGCCGTTCCCGACGCCGATGATCGTCCCGCCCGACACCGAGAAGGAAATCTCGTTGTCGGCAACCGGCACGATGCGTCCCTTGGCGTCGGTCACCGCCACGGTGACCATGGCGACATCCTCGCCGTCGGCCGCGATCTCGCGGCGGTCGGGCACCAGCGAGATGCCGGCCGGCCGCCGGTGGTTTCGATCTTCTCTTCGGCCGCGACCGTTTGGCCCCGATAGCCTTTGGCCATGAGCGTGCCTGGGGCGTAATTGACCTTCCAGGCGAGATGCGCGTTGCGCGGCATGACCTGTTTGCCCAGGCTCCGGCCGTTCAGGGACAGTTCCACGGCATCGCAGTTGCTGTAGCAGCGGACTTCGATTTCCTGGCCCTCCTTGCCCGCCCAGTTCCAGTGCGGCAAGAGATGCACCATCGGCTTGTCCGTCCAGCATGCCTGATGATAATAGAAATTGTCTTTCGGAAACCCGCAGGTGTCCAGGATGCCGTCCTGGTTGGTATAAGCCCGCTCCCGGTAGGGAACGGGCTCGCCGCGATAATCAAAACCGGTCCAGATGAACACGCCTGCGATCCACGGGCGAGCCAGGAAATACTTCCAATAATGCTCCGCCGTGTCGCGGGAGGTCTGCTTGTTGTCGCAATAGGACGAAACGAAGCAGGCGTTGGCGTCGTCGGCATAAACGCCGCGGGTGCTGCGCGTGACCGCATCCTCGCTGCCGACGCACGGTTTTGCCGGCAGGCTGGAATGGTACCGATCCGGCTGGTCGCCATTGGAGTAGTTGAAGCCCATGATGTCGATCATGGCGGAGACGGCCCGGCCCCAGGAATTGCTGCCGTTGTTGGCATAGGTGACCGGGCGCGAAGGGTCGAGCCGGTGAACCAGGTTCTGCATGGACGTGGCGATCCGCACGCCGGCGTTGGCGTCTGCCTGCAACGGTTCCTCGTTGCCGATGGACCAGAGGATGATGCTGGGGTGATTGCGGTCCCGGCGGACCATCGCCTCCAATTCCGCCAGTCCCAGAGGGCTGTCATCGAACCGCCGGGTCTCATCCCAGACCATCATTCCGAGCTTGTCGCAGGCGTCGAGCAACTCCGTGCAGGCGGGTTGTGCGCGGTTCGGTAGGCGTTGGAGCCCATTTCCCTGAGCTTCTCGATGCGGAACCAGTGGACCCGGTCAGGCAGCGCCGTACCCAAGCCCGCGTGATCTTGGTGGTTGCAAGTGCCGGCAATCTCAACATGCTTGCCGTTGAGGAAAAAGCCCTCGTTCGGATCCCAGCGGAAGGTGCGGATGCCGAAGGTCGTCTCATATTCGTCCACTACGGTCGCGGCAGCATCCCGCAGGGTAGTTCGCGCCTGGTAGAGCCGCGGCGTCTCGGGCGACCAGAACTGCGGCTGCGGAACCTGGAGGGACTGCTGAATGGTCTTCTGGCTGTGGGCGGGCACCTCGGTGGGAGAGATGAGTTGGCCTTCACTCAAGCCAGGCCCGCTGGCCCCCTTGAGCGGCTGGCCGCGGGGCCCGACGAGTCGGATTTCCACCGTGCAGCTCCGGGTCGTATCTGAATCGTTGGCCAGGGTGGTTTCCACTTTGACAACCGCGTTCTTCTCCGTCACCTCGGGGGTGGTGACGAACGTGCCCCAATGGGCAACATGCAGCGAGTTGGCCTTGACCAGCCAGACGTGGCGGTAGATTCCCGCGCCCTCATAGTACCAGCCCTCGTAGCGCGTGGCATCCACGCGCACCACCAAGGTGTTGCGGCCGCCGAAATTGGCCTGCTTGCTGATGTCCAGCATGAAACTCCCGTAGCCGCTCACGTGCCGGCCCAGGCAGCGGCCATTGAGCCAGACCACCGCGTTGCGGTAGACCCCGTCGAACTCTAGCCACAGGGCCTTGCCCGAATCGACCGCGGGAAGATCGAACGCCCGCCGATACCAGCCAATGTTCGTTCCTTTCTTTGGGTCAATGTCCTTTTTGCCGTGCGCGGCGTTGCCGGCGGGATTGAACGGCAGTTCCACCGCCCAATCGTGCGGCACATCAAGCCGGCGCCAGTCCTGGGCGTTGAAGCCGGGCTGGACAAAGGAGACCTTGCCGCCCAGGTTGATCGCCACAGGGTCGGGCCGGCCCGCCGCCAGTTTGGCGGCGGCGGTCAGGTCCTGCGTTCGCGTCTTGTCGAGTACACCCGGTTCGGCGTAATCGAAGAGGTTCGTCCCGTTGTTGCTCGCGTCGTCCGGGTCGCCCTGGTGGAATTGCCAGTCGAAATCGAGCAGCAGACGCTCGCGCACAGACGCGATTTCACCCCGAGCGACGGGCGCCAGGGCCAGCAACAACAGGACTGCAAGAAGGTTCCGTTTCAAGTCGTCGGTCCTTTACGGTAAGCACCCCTCCCGGCAAACACCCAAGGCGCCGGAGGGGCAAAGGAGTCTTGGTGGCGACTCTGACTCCAGGCGGGATCGGCTTTCCTGACACTCGAAGACGCGAAAACCTCGAATCGTAGGCTAGCGACAATTCCGATTTCACCATAAAGACGGAAGAAGTGCAAGCGATTTGTAAGAGTTTATGAAAAAACCTGTTATTACAAATGCCAATCACCATTGTTTGGAATCGTGTCCACCGAATCGTTCAAAAAGTCCGGGGGCCAGCCGGTGATTTTGTGCCGCCTGGCTGAGCATGGCGTTCGATGCCGGCTGCGAAGCTGGGGCAGAGGACGCCGGCCGCGGCGAACTCCTGGCCGAAACCAGCAAGCCGTTGATCGCAATCGGCGTCTATGCTAAAATCAGGCGATCGGATTCAACCAGTATTTCGGCTGGTACAGCAAAGACCTCCACGGACTGGGAACATTTCTCGACTCCGTCCACAAGAAACATCCGCAATGGAACATCGCCTTGACGGAATACGGGGCCGGCGCAAGCATTGCAGTGGGTGCTGGGCGGGAATCCACTTTCGCAAAGCCTCATGTATGGCGAGGGCTACGACTACCAGGTTTCCGGCAGACGGCATAGCCGCTTCCGTCGGAACCTCGACGCCCGGCCATGCAGTTAAAGCCCGTCTACAATCACGGAGTAAGTCAGCCATGAACAAGGTCAGAAAAATCGCGACTTCCCCCCTCTTCCTGCAAGAAAATTGCGCGGCAGTCGCCGTGCGGCTTGTTTCGCCAGCTCGGCGGTGTTGGCGGCTGCAATCTGCCTCGGATTTCCGGCGAACATGTCGGCCGTGCCCAATCCTGTGCTGGTTCCCGCCCGCGGCAGCGCCGTCGATTGCGGCGTCATGAAATTCAATGGTGAATACTACATCATCGGCAACTCGCTGGCCGGCGACATGTTCGTTTCGCCCGATCTCGTCCACTGGGCAAACCGCACCCACGTCTTCTCGATGCATAACGACTGGACGCCAGGAAACACCTCCAGCGACCGCTGTATCAACGCCTGCGACCCGAGCTATTACAATGGGACCTTCAATCTTTACTGGGACGTCGATCGCGGCGATCAGGGGGTCGTGCAGATCGGCCACGCGGTAGCCGACCAGCCGCTGGGCCCGTACCATGAACCGGAAACCAGGCACTGGTTTGCCTCCAAGATCGACCCCCACCTTTTTCGCGATGACGACGGATCCTTCTATTTCTATTCGGTCAAGTTCAACGCCGGCAACCACATCTGGGCGCAACCGCGCTCGACCCCTCGACCCTCACCGGCGAGCCCCGCCTGCTGCTCTCGGCCATGCCGCGCACCTGGGATCTCCTCGACGACTCGATCAACGAGGGGCCGTTCGTCTTCAAATACCGCGGCCAGTATTACCTGATCTACAACGCTAATCATACCGGCAAGGGGCATTACGCACTGGGCTGCGCCGTCGCCTCCTCCCCGCTGGCGTTCAGCAATTCCGGTAAGTATCCCGATCCGGTCGTTGAGAAGGCTTTCCCCGCACCGGGGCATCGCCTGACCGCACCGGCCAGCCCACGGTGGTCCGCGGCCCGAATGGACGGTGGTCTCTGCATTTGGCTTCGCCGGGTCCCTAGTCCCGTAGCCAAACCAGATAAGCTTCAGCCGGGCAGCTTCCCGGACGAGGGTTGGTCCATACTTTTTCTCGAACTTCTTCTGATCGGGCAAACCGGAACTGAAGATGCCGAGGTAGCGGAACTCCTGAGCATGGGTCAGTCCGATAAAAGCCGTCTGGCCTCCACCCATGGAAAGGCCGGCCAAAGCGCGGTCTTCAGGCGATTTTGAGACGCGATAGTTGGCCTCGATGTAGGGAATGATGACCGTCAACAACTCCGGGATGAAAGGGTCCTTCTCGGATGAAGAAACCCGCTGCAGGTTCCCGTTGATGCTGCCATTCGGAAATACGATCACCATGGGTTTGGCTTTGCCGGCGGCGATGAGATTGTCCAGAATGAAGTTGGCACGTCCCACGGTGGGCCAGGCAGCATCGTCATCACCTCCGCCGTGAATCAAGTGTAACGATAAGCACCGGAAGGAACCGGCCCCGTTGTGGCAGACCAGACGCCCTTGCTGTCTCTTACAAACCGGATCGGAGCGTTGCCGAAGTCGCTATTCACGCGAATCGTCACATTCCTGGCTTCTGGCGCGTAGAGGCGAAAAGTAACGCGGCCATCGGGAGAGACTTCGGGAGAAACCAACGTGTCGTTCGGGGTATCTGCCGGCTTACTCCAGACCGCAGGCGGCTCCGCAGCCGCCGGTGCTTTCTCTGCCGCTGATCTCACGGGAGGCTCCGCTCCGGATATGGAAATCACCATGCCCGGATCAGATTTATCCCCGGGCGTGGCTTTTTCCAAGCCGATCTGCTTAATCAGACTGCCGGGCAGCGTGACGGTATTGCCCTTAACGGTGACTTGGGCGGTAATGTCTTTTGCCTGATTGGCCAAAATAACGTCGTAGGTTCGGAAGGCATCCGAAAAGGGCACGCAGCTCCAAATCATGGCCTGTTCCACTTCCAGATTGGGCGCATACTGGTGTCCCCACTCCGTGAGCTGGCGGCGCCAGTCGGCATCCTTGGAATGTGTCCCCCAATCGACTTTCCAATAACCCCATCCGGCGGTGTTCATCCATTTCAACCGCTCGGCATAAAACTCCCGGTCGCTCACGTTTTTATTGGCGGCCGCTTTGTTGGCGCAAATCCATCCGCCCACCGCGCCAGCCCTTGGCCTGAACAGCGGCATTCAGCTTTTTCAATTTCTCCGGCTCGGTGCCGGAGGCGGCAAACGAGGGAAACCGTTCCGGGTTTAGGGTGTCCGCGCCATAGTCATAGTTGGTGAAACCAACGTCCCAAGAATCATCCATGACGAAGTACAGATCGCTCCGAATGCGGGGGTAGAAGCCAAGCCAGTTCTGGTATTTGCCAGAGCCGAACATGTTGCTTTCCGTCATCGCGTTCCGGTGGTCCTTCTTAATGTAATCGGCCACATAGCCCTGAACGTTCCAGGTGCAAAAATAATCCGGCGCATTGCCAGGCGCTGGGAATCAGGTTTTCAGCTTTCAACTTGGGTTGGCCGGTGCCAACGAGAGTCACCATGGATACGATTAGGCAGATGGAGGTGTTTTTCATGATTTTACGGTCTTACTGAGTGCGGTCTAGTTCCCTTTTCAGGCCCGAGCGGATGGCCGCCAGCCCAAAACGCGGTCGCTGTCATACCATGCGTCAAACGTGCCGTGCCTGGTCTCGTCGAGCACCGCGCGAACGGCATCGGCGGCGGAGATTGCGGCTGCGAGATGCTTGCGCCGATCGTTGCGCGAGTCATGCGCCTGATAGGCCAGTGCGGTCTCATGGAGAAGCGTGTTGAGGGCTGCCATGACCTCCGCCCGAACCAGGAGACTGTCGTTGAAGAATATCCGGCCCGGCCCCGTCCATGCCGGAAAGGAGTTGCGCGGGCTACGACCGCAGCGAATTTCCGACCGGACTCGGCAGTGCCGCGGAGCAGCGCGTCGATCTGGCTGGAGTCCCCCGGCTGCAGCTCGACGCGAAAATAGCCGACGCTTCCCTTGCTCGGATCGTCGAGTGGATGACCGTCGAGCGGATTGGGCCGATAGGCGTTCGCGGCCATGCCCTTGAGGAGCATTTCGACCGCCCCGCATCGCGCATGTCCTGAAAGATATACTGCCGATCGAAGCCCGGAATGTCGGGCCGCTTCTGCGTCCAGTAGGCTTGGTAGTAGTCGCGATACAGCCGGGCGAGGTCCGCGGCGCGATCGGCTCCATAGTACCGGGCACAAAAACTCTGCAGGAACGCGTCGGCGTCGAATTCCTTGAACCGCCACATCATCGCGGCATTGGCGGACAGCTCGACGAGGTGCTCTCGAATGTTGCCGGCGTTCACCACGCTGAACGCGAGCGGCTCGGTTCCGGCCGCGTCCACGATCCGGTAGTTGGCCGCCATTTTCCATGGTCCCTCCGCCGGGGCGAGGTGCGAGCCGGTGGAGGTGAATTGAAAATTCAAGTAGTAGCCGATCGGGCGTTTGGGCGCCGACTTGAGATTGCGAAGATCCTCCGCAGGAAAGTGGTCGCGCCGCGCAGCGACAAAATTCCAGATCAGCGTCGGTTCCGCAGGCGGATGCAGAAGACCGGTGGCCAAAAGCGTCGAGCCTTCATTATAAAAGGTCGGCGCAGGTTCGGCGCCGGGTCGCCCGTGACTTCCTTCACGACATCGACCTGCGCCTGCAACATTTCGTTGATCACGCGCCCGATCCGCAGCGCCGGTCGGGGCGTCCTTGAAGGTTTCCCAGAACGGGATGTCGCGGGAACCCCGGAAAACGACAGTCCATACGGTCTCGAAGCCGGCCCGCTGGGCCGTTTCGACGTGATAACGCCAGAACGTCTTCAGATTCTCCATATTGCCGACGGAGAGAGGCGGCACTCCTGGCCCTGGCGCCGCCAGAAAGCACTCCAGCTCGACAGGTTCGAGCCCAGCGGCGAAGTGTGGTGATGCGTGATGACGAGACCGCGGGCGCTGGCTTTGGCGGCATCGGACTGCACCGCATGCCGCGGGGCGTCCGGTCTCAGGTCGGCGACGCCGCCAAGCTCAAACGTATTGTATTTCAGCCGGAGCACGGTCTCCAGCATCGCGTGGTCGTTGTCGGGCGATCTTCCTTCCCAGGGCGCAAGGAAGTCGGTGTCGTTGTTGAGCCACGCGCGCCAGCGTACGTAGGCGGGCGGGAAGACCCGCTTCGTGCCTGCGGGAATATCGATCGCCTCGCGCCGCGACGGGACCCAGTCCGCCCAATACCAAAGCGGCGGCACGCCGAGAAACTCGTCTGAAAACGAATAGATGGCGTAAATCGCGCCGCGCGGATCGGCGCCTTCGAGCACGACACAGCTTTGGCTTCCAACCTCGGCCAGGTGAATTCCATGCGCCTCGCGACCGACGACCGCTGCCTCATGCCATGCGGGCCTGGTCGAGTCGTCAACGAGGATCACGATGGCCGAACGGCCGCGCAACTCCTTCGCGTCCGCAATGATGGGTGAAGGCCGGCCAAAGACCTTTTCCAGATCGCGCTGCAGATCGGCCACCGCCATTCTCACCGGCGAGGGTGTTCCTGGCGCGACAAGCAGCGGGACGCCGGGAGTCAGACGAACGGCGGCAGTCGCCGTAGAGCATGAGCCGCTGAGTGCAACAGCACAGACGAGCGCGCTCATTCCCAGCAATGCCGGAAGGTGCGAGCGGGTGGCGTGAAAGCGGATGGTCTTCATTCTTCATACTCCTCCCCGTGTCGCTACTGCGGTCTTGTCGGGCTATCGTCGATCGCGCTGGAGTCCACGTGCTCGACGGACTTGTCGAATACGAGTCTCTTCCGTCTGCTTCCGCCGTCATCGTAGAATTTCATGCGCTTCAGCTTCAAACCATCCACGCCGCGGGCCCAGATGCCGTAGGCGTCGGCCTCTCCATTCTTGTTGGCGTCGGGATAGCTGCCGGTCATAGGGGTGAGGTTGCCGCCCGGTTTTGTCGCGAAATTATGGATGGTGACATTGTCGAGCGTGATATTCTTCATCTTCTTCGTCGCGTCGACCTGCCAGTTGAAAATAATCGGCTGCAGGGCTTTCGCACAGTTCACGTTTTCGATCAGGATCGTGTCGAGCTCGCCCATGGTGCCTTTTTGGTAGGACTGGCGGTTCTGGAGTTCGAAGTAGATTGGGCAGTAGCAACTTTGTATGGTGAAGTTCCGGCATGTGACATCGTGCGTGCGATGATGGTCGTTGCTCTCGATGCAGATCGCGGAAATGCAATCGCCGGAGGGCACCGGGCTGCCTTTGCCCGGATTGGAGTGCTTGTTGACGGTAATATTCTCGGCCACCACATCATACGACATCCGAAACCGTGCCCGTGCCGATCTTGAACGCATTGCAGGTGGTGGCCAGCGTGCAGTCGCGGACGCGGATGTCGTGGCAGGCGAAATTGCCGACGCTGGTCTTCAAGCAAAGCGCGTCGTCGCCGACTTCGATGTCGCAATTGGAGATGCGAACATGAACGCACCCTTCGATGTCCATGCCATCGGACGAGCCCAGCAGGTTATTGAAGCCCCGGCCCCGGATCGTCACCGCATCGATAGTGAGGTTTTCCGATTTTTGGAAATCGACACCGAAGGTGGGAATGTTGCTGACCTTGACGTTGCGCAGCGTGATATTGGAGGATTCAACAAACTGGATGCCTCGGCCCGGTTGCGTGCCTTTGTTCCGATCATAAACCAGCCCGCCGCCGTCGATGGCTCCGCCTCCCTCGATCGTCACGTTGCGAAGGCCCTTTCCAGAGATGATGTGGCTTCGGTTCTTCAACCAAACGCCGTCGGTGTTGGCCTGAAGCAAGGCTTTGGCCGAGAGGTCCAGCGTCATGTCGGATTTCAACGTCAGCCCATTATTCAAGAGATACTTCCCCGGCGGTATCAGCAGCGTATCGCCGGAAGTGCATGCATTGATGCCATTCTGAATGGCGACGGTGGCATACGTTGCCCCGGTGTTGTCCGCGGCGTAGTCGCTGACGACGTTCAGGGTCTTGCCGCAAAGCGACGATGCCTGGCAGAGCAGCACCCCGCATAGACAGATGGTCCGCAGGCTGTCGTTCTTCATAGGATTAGCTGGTTATTTCTTGACTACAGGCGCGATCCAGGCAACGTAGCCGCCGTCCTTGCGCAGCGGCAAGGTCAGGGTGTCATCGGCCGTCACGGTGCGCTCGCTCCGCACGAAGGCGTCGTTGCGTTCCGCGCTGTCTGCCAATTCCACCAACCGGTATTGACCTTTGCCCAGGAAATTCAGAGGCACTTTCTCCTGTCGCGGCGTCAGGTCGTTGATCGCGCCCACGAACCACTGGTCCGCATGCCGCCGGGCGAATTTGGCCAGTTGGCCGATCTCACTGCCGGGCAACACAAGCGTTTCGTCCCACACCGACGGCAGGGCTTTCAGCACGTCCACCGCCACGCTGTTGAGATAGTTTTTCGGATTGTCGCCCATGCACAGAAACGGCGAGGTGAAAACAATCGGCATTGCCAGTTCGTGCGCAAACGAGGAGCCGTTCAACCGTCCCGGAATAAGCAGGGTCGGGGTGTAATCCGCCGGCCCTTGCACGTAACGCAGAAACGGCAGGGTGGTGTCGTGCAGCGAGGGGTTTTTGCCTTGTTTCCGCCCCGCGATGGCTTCCCGGGTCATCTCATTGGGCCAGGTGCGTTCGCGCCCTGTCGGCTTGACGGCGCCGTGGAAATCGATCACCCATTCGGCGCCGGAGGTTTGGGAAAATCCACTTTCACGCCCACGATGCCCAGGTCCTGGGCGCGTTGAAAATAGGCTTCGCGATCTTTGGCCTTGAAGACGTAGCTCGCGCCGACCCACACCCAGAGCTTGACGTTTCGACTCTTGGCATAGGTCACCAGTTCGGCCATTGCCTTCCACGCATTGTCGCCGCCGCCGTTCCAATTGCGCCAGCCGTCGTCGATCAAGTAATATTCGTAGCCCATCGCCTTCGTGCCGTCGATCCACGTATGTTGTTCCGGCAGCTTCGGCGCGCCGCCGGTCAGCCAATGCCAGATGGAGCGACCGGGCTTGATCCATTCGGCGTCGGCCAATTCCGGCGCAGGGGGCGGGCACAGATTCTTGATCAGGTCACTGTTGACCATCGTGTTCAGATCTTTGGCCAGCAAAGTGACGTGCCAGGGCGACACGATTTCTCCGGTCTGATTCCAGCCCTTGGGATCATCATGAAACAGTGCCTTGAAGCCAAGCGGGCCGCGGGAAGTCAGCGCCATGTCGCTGTAATTCACCAAATTCGCCTCGGTCATCAGGCCGTAACCGGTTTGACCGGGAAATTTCAGGGTCGCCGGCGCCATGATATTCTGGTTGGACCCCATCTCTCCCACGAGATGACGCTCGTAGCGCGCCTCATACGAGCGGTTATTTGCATTTTGATGCCAGATGGTCGTGCCCGCGGGGAGCTGCCATTCGGAGCTTTCGCCGTCAATGTGCCGCGTGCCGCTGCCCGGCACGCGGTAGCGATAGGCCGCACCGTCGTCGTACACACGGACTTCCAATTGCCAAGCGGCCTTGGTCGGGCCGCTGGCCAACGGCAAAATAGCAGAACGATAGTGATTGAGGGCATTCGTATGCACGCCCCGTGTGACGTAGTTTTCTTTCACCGTTTGCACGGGAGCCTCGCCGGTAATGGCCGCTTTGCTCCCCAAGTCCAGGCCATTTACCGAAATGCCCAAGACCGATGGCGTGACCACCGTCGCTGCGTAGAACTTCACCGTGTAACTCAAACGCTCGCCAGCACTCACCGTCAGCACTACTTGGCCGGAGGGGCTCTTGATTGTCATCTCATTGTCTGCCGCCCGGCTTTGAAGCACTTGGCCGCAAAGCAGTAAAGTACAGACGGCCAAAACCGCCGATTGGAGGCGGAAGGTGCCGCCGAAGAGGCGCGTCTTGGACTGGACAAATCCACCAATGCCCTGGCTGGGAGAAGGTGTTTTCGACATGTCAGACCCCTAAGTTGTAGAGTTGATGCAAGGCGGGATCGGCTTTCTTGAAACTCGAAGACGCACGAAACGCGGAATTGAAGGCTAGTGGCATTTCCGATTTCACCATAAAGACGGGAGAAGTGCAAGCGATTTGCAAGAGCTTATGAAAAAACCTGTTATTACAAATTCATCGCCGGCAATCCGTTGACCGTGGTGAATTGCTGCAACTGCGACGGGATTGCAAGTTCTGGCAACGCCAACGGAAAAAAACCCGGTTCGTGCCTGCGGGAATATCGATCGCCTCGCGTCGTGATGACGGCGATCACCGGCCAGGACCTTTGCCGGGCCTTGGTACTGAGTCCGATGGCTCCTCCGGGAACTGCCGGATCACATGACTTGGTTCCTGAACAACCTTGATCTCCGCAATGTCACCGAGATGGACCTTCCCTTGTCCCGTAGGAACGTCTGGTTCAACAAGGCACTTTTCCAAAAGCCGCACGCCCTCCTGAGTCCGTGGAATCTTGTTTTCGGAGGACAGCGCTGAGGACAACGCTTTGGACGCTGTCGACATTGAAATACCGAGTGGCGATGCTTTCTTGAGATCCCACATGATTTGGAAGGTATCCACCATTGTGATTTCCACCTTCGGAATGCTCGCTCCACGATCAAGCAACGTGATCCCCTGAATTGCCGCCCCTTGCGGCAATGAATCGACGGGAACCGCGCGAAC
Source organism: uncultured Planctomycetia bacterium (assembly GCA_963824275.1). Taxonomy (GTDB): domain Bacteria; phylum Planctomycetota; class Planctomycetia; order Pirellulales; family Thermoguttaceae; genus JANXQG01. The sequence continues at coordinate 94,661 of CAWGOT010000006.1, forward strand.
CTGTCTCAGAAACTCGTCAGGATACCCGCGCCACGAAGTAGAGTTGTCTCAGAGTATATTGTCCGTCTCGTCGTGTAGAACTGGGTGGGCTGGAAAGGTGGCGCAAGACGGGGAATCGAGTACGCCGACGACAAACCTTCCCGGCGGACTTGACTAAGACGCGTCGTTTCGCTACCCTCACCCAGTAGTATAGGTTTGCTGTCGAACATTCCACTCTTTGGCGAGAGAAGACGATGGCGTACGTCAAACGGCTCCTGCTCCTCCTGGCAATCGGTTCGGTGTCGGTCGTGCTGGCCGGATGCTACGGCGTACCCGCGACGCACCGGATAAACACACCGTTTCCGGCACCGACGGGGGCGGACCGCGAGCCCGTAGCGGGGTTGAAGACTGCCGGATCCCCTGAAGCCGACACACAACATTCGCAATAACCAGCCGTGTGGTTCTCCCGCGTCCGCTCTTTCGCTTTCGATACGTACCGGCGGCTGGAAATTCGCCAGCATCAGCTACTCTATCTGTTTCTGGAAATCACACGGCACTGCAATCTGAGTTGTTTGCACTGCGGAAGCGACTGCGGCCGCACTGGAGATTCGATCAAGGAACTCACTACGGCAAGTTGGCTGCTCCTGATTGACGACATCCGCCGCCGCTTCGGCCCCGACGTAATGCTCGTCCTGACGGGCGGGGAACCGCTCTTGCATCCCGACTTGGAAGAGATCACTGGCCATATTGCTTCGCACGCAATGCGGTGGGGGCTCGTGACCAATGGTCATGGACTTACGGGCGCCCGCCTCGAATCGTTCATCGATCACGGCATCGGGTCAATCACCATCAGCCTCGATGGCCCGGAGGCCGCACACGATTCGCTGCGGAATTCACCCGGAGCGTATTCGAAGACCACCGACGCGATGTGCCGTATTGGTGCGGCCGCGATCCCGATGCGCGATGTCGTCACCTGCATCCATCCGGGCAATCTCGACCGGCTCGACGAGACGGCGGAGATCATCCTCGCTTCGGCCATCCCAGCCTGGCGACTTTTCCGCATTTTTCCCTCGGGACGCGCGGCAACGCGGCCGGACTTGCATCTCGACTTCGCCCAGACCCGGCGAATGCTTGACTGGATCGCCGCGAATCGGCCGCGACTGGCGGAGCGGGGACTCCGTGTGCAAGCGTCCTGCGAGGGGTATTTGCCGTTCGAACTGGACCGCAGGGTCCGCGATGTCCCCTTTTTCTGCCGCGCTGGCGTGAACTTTGGCGCGATCCGCTGTGATGGGACCGTCACAGGCTGTACGAACAACGATCCGACCTTCGACCAGGGAAACATTCTCGAGAACAACTTCCGCTGGATCTGGGAGAACCGGTTTGACGTGTTCCGAGAGCGGAGTTGGCTTGCGGGGACGCAGTGCGCCACGTGCCCGGAAGCCGGTTGTTGCCGTGGCGGTTCGATCCATCTCTGGCGGCTAGGCGAGACCGCGCCGCGATTCTGCTATTTCCTCCAACCGCAGTGCTCTTGATATTCGCGATCATTCCGCGACGTCGGCCAGGCCGAACGTCGATGCCTTGGCCGCCGGTCGTTTGATGGCAGTGGACGGCGACCATGACCTTCGCGCCCGGTTTCATTGCGGCGCGGGCCTCGCGCGAGATTTCCAGCGTCACGTAACTGGTCGTGAACCCGCCCTCCGCCGCGGCCAGGATCCCGTTGACGTAAATCTCCACGTCCTCGTCGTGGTACGCGATGAACTGGAGGTGCGGATGCTCGCCGGCGGGGACCGCGATTTCGCGGCGGAGCCAGATGTCGTCGCTCGTCCAAGGCGTGTGCCGCACGAATTTCGGCGGATTCGTGCCGAACCCGGCCCGGCCTTCCTTCCAGTCCGTTGCCGCGAAGTCGGTCTTCATCCAGCCCTCGGCGGGCTTCTGCGTCGTGTAGCGCCAGTTTTGCTCGGTCGGCACGAGCATGCTGACTTTCGGCGGCACGGGCAGCGGCGCCCAATTTGCCGGTTTCAGCGTGTCGCGCACGGCCCACTTCTGCCAAACCGCGCGGTCGCTCAGCATCCTGATGAAGAACCCGCCCACGACCGGCCGGGCGTGCATGCCGCCGCTGCCGATCTTGTCCGTCTGATAGGAATCGGCAATCGGATCGCGCGTCGTGGTCGCGTTCAAATAATCGTAGATCGGCGCAATGAGGGCCTCAAAATCGGCTTGCTTGTCGGCCAGCGTTGCGCTCCACATCGTCCAGTCGGTCTTGGTCAAGTGCGTGCGGGAATCCAACGGCACGCCGTAGCGCAGCATCACCTTCTTGTAGTACGAGACTTCGGTTTCGGCAACGGAGGGCGGGAAGACCTCCAGCCCCAGGATGCGGTCCCAGACGAGATTGTACTTCTGGCTCCAGGTCTTCGGCTTGTCGAAGGCCAGGCGGTAGTGGTCGCCGGGCACCCCCTGCTCGGCGTCGTCGGCGACGGTCATCCAGTGCCTGGCATCGGCCCTCGCCAAATCGAGGTACCTGGCCGCGGCCGCAGCGTCGCCGCGCATGCGGCACAGATCGCCGTAGGCCGCCAGGCCCAGGATCGCCTTCACCGACAGATTGGCGTTGTGCGCCAGATGGCCCATGAAATCGTCGGTGCAAAGCTGCTGCTCGGGATCCAGGCCATACTTTTCCAGGTACTTCGCCCACTGCGTGAGCTGCGGCCACCACGGCGCCACGAAGTCGGCGTTGCCTTCCGCGTGCGCAATGGCATCGCAGAGGATCAGCATGTTGCCGCTTTCCTCGACGGGCATGCCCTCCCCGCCGTCGTCGCGGCCGGTGACCAGCGGATAGGTTCCCAGGTCGTGCGGCGCGTTGGGAAACTTCCAATGCGGCGATGCGGAGTACATCAGCACGTGGACCAGCGAGGCCTTCGCCAGCGAAGGGCTGAGAAAGACCCAGATCGGGTCCATGGGGAAGAAGACGTCCACCGTGGCGATGTCGCCGTTGCTGGTATTCTCCTTGGTAAAAAACAGCGGCTGCTGGTTCGCATCGGCAGCAAGGCCGTTGGCGGCGACACATTCGCGATAGGCCAGGGCAGTGATCGTGGCATATTTCTCACCGCCGAGCCTCGTCATGTCGGCCATCAACTCCGTGTCGAATGCCTCGCACTTTTGCAGGAGCTTTGAGTAATCGTGCGCGGCAGTCTGCAGCAGCGCGGCGATCTTTACGCCGTTCCGTGCCCAATAGGGGAGCAGCTTCTTGCCATAGTACTTGATCGCGAAGATCTCGTCATAGGCTACGATGACCTGCCGCTGGACGGCCTCCGCGCCGACGCAGCCCAGCCCGAAGGCGAAGGCCATCACGGGCTCATCTTCTCGAACGGCCCGCGGCATCCGCGTGTCGTCCGCGGCGGGCAGGCCGCCGCCTGTGGCGAATACGTCTTCCAGAAACGGGCCGGCCCCGATCGCCGCCACGGAAAGCCGGCTCGCCGCGGCGGCATAGGCGTAGCCCCAGTTGATGCGGTGGTCGTCGCCGCAAGATCCCAGGACGTTTTGGGCTTGCGTGCCAACCCGCAAGAGCGTCAGCTCGCCTGCGGTCTGCCGCGACCATTCGACCAACTCCCTGGGATTGTTGACGGCAAGTTGCGAGCTCGTGCTGTCGTACAGCTCAATCTGGTGATTTCCGCCGTCGCAGGAGCGGACGCTCCAGGTAATGTAGCTCAGCGGCCAGGCATAAACGTCCAGATCGGCGGGCAGGGCCGGCTGCATGAAGCTGATCGTCACGTGACAGCCGGCGTCCTCGAATTCGTAGATGCTGCGGGTCGGCAGAACCGCGACCGATTTCTGCGCGAACGCCGGCGCAGTTTTCGGCTCCGCACCCATCAGCCGGTAGGTCTTGCCGTCGATGCGGATCAGGCTGACCAGCGAATGGTCGTGCCGCGTCCAATGTTTCGTGGTGGCATCGTTCAGATGATCGGCTTCCGACCAGATGCTGAGAAACGGGTTGTAGGTGATCAGCGGAACTGCGGGCGGGCGAAAATCTGCCCCGGCCGCAGCCCCGATGTAAAGAGGAAAGGTGAGAAGTGACGCGACAAGCGCTGTCAAGGGAGTTCTGGGAAGTCTCGTCATCGCGGCAGTCCTGTACGATTCAATCGAGCAGCTTCGGCCGCTCCTGAAAGACCTTCAGGATCAATTCGCCGAAGGCCGTGTTGGCCCAGGCGAACCAGGCGCGTGTGAAGCGCCGGGGGTCGTCCTTGTGAAACGCCTCGTGCATGAAACCGGTGCCTGCGTGGGTCCGCTGCAAAGTCTCCAGGCAGAGGCGGATCTCGGCGTCGTCGTTGCTGGTGTTCGCGCGCAGAATCACGCCCAGGGGCCAAATCATGTCCAGGCCGGCATGCGGGCCACCCGGCCCTTCGGCGGCGCGGCCCCGCACGTAGTACGGATTGGCGTCCGACATGAGCATCCGGCGCGTGTTCTGGTAGAGCGGATCGGAGAGCTTCACCGCACCGAAATAGGGCAGCGCCAGCAGGCTGGGCACGTTGCTGTCGTCAATGCAGTAGGAGTTGCCGTAGCCGTCAACTTCGTAAGCGAATATCTTGCCGAACCGTGCATGCGTCACCACGGCGTGCAGGGCCAGGGCCTTTTCCACCTCGTCGGCCAAGGCCCGGCAAGCGGCGGCCGTGTCGCGATCGGAGCGGATCGTGTCGAGCATCTCGGCCGCCTGCCGCAGGCTCACCACGGCAAAGAAATTCGAGGGCACGAGAAAGGGAAAAACGGTCGCGTCATCGCTGGGCCGGAACATCGAACAGATCAGCCCTACCGGATTGACCGGCCGCCCGTAGCCCGAGCCGGGCAGGGTGTCGGTCGGCGCTTCCGTCCGCCGCTGGAAATGGTACGGCCCGCGGCCGGTTTTTCGCTGCTGCTCACGGAAGGTATCGAGCGTGAGCCGGATCGCCTGCTGCCAGGCGGCATCGAAGGGACTGGTGTCGCCGCTGGTTTTCCAGTAGTGATAGGCAAGGCGGATGGGAAAACAGAGCGAGTCGATTTCCCACTTCCGCTCGTGGACGCCCGGCTTCATCTCCGTCTTGTCGTTCTTCCAGTCGCTGATCTTCTTCTCGTCCTTGTAAAAGGCATTGGCGTAGGGGTCCTTGAGGATGCAGCGGGTCTGGCGATTGATCACTCCCGCGATGAGTTGCCCGAGCGCGGGGTCGTCCTTCATCAAGGGCAGGTAGGGCCAGACCTGGGCCGTGCTGTCCCGCAGCCACATGGCGTCGATATCGCCCGTGATCACGTAGGTGTCGGGCCGGCCCCCGACGACGCTGAAATCGACGGTCGTATCGAGCGTATTCGGGAAGCAATTCTCGAACATCCAGGCCAATTCCCTGTTGCCGATCGTACTCTTCACGCGATCAATGACTTGCTCGACCGCCGCGCTCTTGAACTTCCGCCGCGCGGGCGGCGTGCGGACGGCGGGGAAGGCGGGGCCGGCGGCCCCCAGGGCCTGCGAGGCATACAGACCGGCGGCAAGAAGCGATGCGGATTGGACGAATTGTCTACGATTCATGACAGCGAGTCCTCGTTAAGCAAGTTGTGGAAATGATCGAGGCCCGGCGGCCACGGAATGCCGGCTCACTCGATGCCCAGTTTGTGCTGAATCTCCTCCAGCGAAACGCCCTTGGTTTCGGGCACCATGAGCGCCACCCAGACGAGTTGCAAGACCATCATGCCGCAAAAGAAGAGGAAGATATAGCCCGGCGCGAACGCAGCGACCATTGTCGGAAAGACCGTGATCAAGAGCGCGCAAAAGACCCAATGGGTAAAACAGCCCAGCACCTGGCCTTCCGCGCAATGGCGGTTGGGGAAGATCTCGGAAATGAGCACCCAGATCACCGTTCCCTGGCCCACGGCGTGCGCCGCGATGAAGGCAAAGATGCAGAGCATTACCATCAGTCCACCCGAGCCGGCGGCCTTGGAGGCCGCGGCGAGGGCTTTTTCCGCCGTCTCCTTCACCTCGGCAGGGCTGGCGTTCTCGGCGACGACCACCGGGCCGGGCGCGTAGCGCGCGTCGGCTGAAGCTCTCATCAGATCGGCCTTGGTCTTGGCAAATTCCGCTTCCACCTTGACGCGTTCGGGGGCTTCGGCCTTTTGGACTTTTTCGACCTTGGCCGTGATCTCCTCGAGGGAGATGGCAGTCGAAGCGACCTTGAATTGCGGCGCCCAATAGAGGAACGCAAAGGCGCACAGCCCGAGCGAGAGAATGTAGCCGAACGAGCCGATATAAAGCAGCGTCCGCCGGCCGAGCCGGTCGATCAGCCACAGGCCCACGAAGGTGAAGATCAGGTTCGTAACGCCGATGCCGACGGATTGCAGCAAGGCGGCCTCTTTGCCCAGGCCGGTCATCTGGAAGATCCGGGGGGCGAAGTACAGCACCGCGTTGATGCCGGAAAGCTGATTGAAGAAGGCCACCAGGAATGCCAGCAGGATCGGCACGCGGAGCCGCCACGACCAGAATCCGGAGACCGCGGCCTGCTCGGAGCGGGCCGCCGCCAGCAGCTCGTCGGCCTGCGCCTCCAGTTGGGCCGGCGCCACCTCGGGCTCGATCAGCCGCAGCACCTCAAGGCCCGCCGCGCGGTAGCCCTTGCGGCTGATCAACCACCGCGGGCTTTCCGGCAGGCCAAGGCACATCACGGAGTAAACGAGGGAAGGAACCGCGGCAATGCCGAGCATCCAGCGCCAGGCATCTTCTCCCCCGATCCTCGCAATCACCGCATTGGAAGCAAAGGCGATAACGATGCCGAAGACAATGTTGAACTGGAACATGCCCGCCAGCCGCCCGCGAAAAGCCGGCGGGGCGATTTCCGAAATGTACATCGGGGCCACCACCGTCGAGATGCCGATGCCCAGCCCGCCGATAAAGCGGGCGGCGATGAACATGCCCACGCCGTCCGCCAGGCCGCAGCCCACCGCCGAAAGGATGTAGAGCAAGCCGATGAAAAAGAGGGTGTTCTTGCGACCGAACCGGTCCGCGGGCCAGCCGCCCACCAGCGAGCCCAGCACCGTGCCATACAGCGCGGAGCCCATCGCCAACCCGTGAAGGTCCGGACTCAAACCCCATAACCCCTGAATGACCTGCTCCGCACCGGAGATGACCACGGTGTCGAAGCCGAAGAGAAAACCGCCCAAGGCGGCCACGACGGCGCTGCGCAGGAGATAAGCGTTGAGTTTCATGGTGGAGTTGTCCTCGCAAGAAGCAATGCCCACGGAGGCCGCGAGAATTGTCCCAGGCGGACCACCGGAGAATCGATGGTTTCGATTGTAGCAAGGCGGCTGCGCGGACGCAACGGTCCAGCGACTTGTAATAACAGGTTTTTCAAAAACACGTGCGATTCGCTTGCACTTTTTTCGTGTTCATGCTGGAATGGGGTTATCGCTCTGCCGCGATTTCTTCCCCGCGCGGCGGTTGCCAGAATCCACTCCAGCCATGCCCACCAATCCCACCTCGACCGTGGCATTTCGCCCTAGTTCCCTGCTGGCGGTCCTGCTCGCGCTGATTGGGACCGCCGACTTGAATTGGTTTCGGGGAATGGCAGCGGAAAGCCCCGTTGAGTATGCCAATCCCTTGGTCGGCACGGCGCCGCTGGACGATCCGCAGGTGATTGGCAATGCGCCGCCGCCGGGCGAGGAGCTTTACACGGGCTTCACGCTGCCTGGCCCTGCGCTGCCTCATCACGAGGTGATCCTTGGTCCGATCAACAAAGATCTAAGCGAAGCGGCCGGCAATCACGGCATTATCTTTCCCTACACGCACGCACGCCGGACGATGATCGGTTTTTCCAGTCCGCAGCCCGGTTTGACCGTCATGCCGTTGGTCGGCGACTGGACCGTGCCGCCGGATCGCAGTTACGCCTCGGTCTATGACAAAGCGTCCGAAAAGGCATCGCCAGGGTATTACCGAGTCTATTTTCCCGACCACAAGATCAAGGTCGAACTGACGACAACCGAGGGAACCGGGTTCTACTGTTTCACCTTTCCGAAAACAGAGCGGGGCGTGGTGCTGCTCGATCTTGGCGCCGGCGAAGGGAGTGTGGAAGTTGCCGGCGACCGCCTGGTTCGCGGCCGAAACGGCCGCGGCCGCCAAGGCGATCGCTGTTTCGTCGCGGAATTCTCCCAGCCCTTCAAGGCCTTCGGCACCTTCCGGCAAGACATCCCGACACTCGACGGAGGACGGGTTCGCCGCAACAACGTCACCCGTCCAGGCTCGCGGTCTGAATCGGGCAGTTATGCCGGCGGCTACTTGGAGTTTTCCACAGGCCGCGGACGAACCGGTGCTGCTGAAACTTGCCAGCGGCAGGACTTTCGAGGAGGCGCAGCAACGGCTCGAAGCGGAAAATCCGGGCTGGGATTTCAACGCCGTCAAAAAACGGGCTGAAGCAGCCTGGAGCGCGAAACTGGGTCTGATCGAAGTCCAAGGCGGCACGGAACACGACCGCAAATTCTTCTATTCGGCGCTCTATCACTCCTTCTCCAGCCCGCGCCTCGTTGCCAAGAAAGGGCAGCCGTTTCGCGGCTCGGACAGCCGAATGCATACCGCGGATTACGACCGCTACACCCCCGTGCCCTACTGGGATACCGGTCGCGACCAGGTTGTCTTGCTGACGCTGCTGGAGCCGGATTTGAAACTGGACGTTCTCCGTTCCGAATTCGAGGCGGCGCGCGAATCGGGGTGGATGAACACCTCGTTCCACGGCGACCACGCCGTGATGATGTATCTTGGCGACTGGCAGCGCGGATTGAATTTTGACTGGGCGGGCGTTTACGAGTTTTTGCGCAAGAACGCCACCGACCCGCGCGGACCGCGCGGCAATCTGGCCGAGTATCTGAAAAAAGGCTGGATTCACGACCTCGTTGTGGCTAATCCGAGTCCGCCCTACGCGGGTGGCAACGCGGGAGTCGCGAAGACGCTGGAATACAGTTGGGATGATGCCGCGATGGCGCTGTACGCGAAAAAACTCGGCAAGCAAGACGACTACAAGATGTTTCTGGCCCGCGCCGCAATTACACCAACGTCTTTGACGCCTCGGTCGGTTTCATGCGCGGCCGCAACGAGGACGGCTCTTGGATCTCGCCGTTCGATCCGCAGGAGCCGTATTACAATTTCATGATGAAGGAGGCCAACGGCTGGCAGACGCTGTGGCTCGTGCCGCATGATGTTCCAGGCTTGATCAAGCTGCTCGGCGGGCGAGAACCGTTTTGCGCGAAGCTTGATGAGTTCTTTACCACGCCGTACCGCCCGAAGGGCATTGCCCGCAACGTCACCGGCCTGATCGGCCAGTACTGCCAGGGCAACCAGCCGGATCAGCAAAGCGCCTATTTTTATGACTTTGGCGGTCAACCATGGAAGACGCAGCAAATCGTGCGGGACATTTTGCGCCGGCTTTACGGGAGTGACGCGTCCGCTCTCGCCTATCCTGGCATGGACGATCAAGGTTCGACTTCGTCGTGGTATGTCTTGAGCGCGCTCGGATTTTACACGGTCAATCCCGCCCGGCCCGAATACATGATCGGCAGCCCTCTTTTTGACGAGGCGACCGTTCACCTGGGCAGCGGAGAGAAGTTCACCATCGTGGCCGAAGACAATTCCGACAAGAACTGCTATATCCAGTCCGCGACCTTGAATGGCAAGACGCTCAACAAGCCGTGGTTCCGTCACTCCGACATCGCCAACGGCGGGAAGTTGGTTTTCAAAATGGGGCCAACGCCCAATCGGGACTGGGGCAGCTCGCCGGACGCCATGCCGCCGGCTTTTGACGAAATCGAGCCATAGCAAACCCGACGATTGCACGTCGCCAGGCGATTGCCACGGCGTCAAACTAACTCGACACTCAAACACCTAGACACTGGAACATGAACATGAAACGCAGCCTTGCCTGCTCTCTCTGCGCCCTGGTTTTCGGCGCTTTCACGGCTGGCGGCCTGGCCGCCGCGGAACCGAACGCCCGGCCGGACCTCACTCACGAGCCGACACTCTACCTCGTCGGCTATGCGCACCTGGATACGGAATGGCGGTGGGAATATCCCCAAACCATCCGGGAGTTCTTGGCCAAGACCCTGGACTCCAACTTCGCGCTGATCGAGAAGTATCCGAACTATGTCTTCAATTTTACCGGCGCCTACCGCTATCAGTTGATGAAGGAGTATTTCCCGGAGAAGTACGAGAAGCTCAAAGGGTATGTGGCCGCCGGCCGCTGGTTCCCTTGCGGTTCGTCGGTGGACGAGAACGACGTAAACTCGCCTGCGGCCGAGTCGATAATCCGGCAGGTGCTTTACGGCAACGAGTATTTCCGCCGCGATTTCGGCAAAGCGAGCGCCGAGTATATGATCCCCGACTGCTTCGGATTTCCGGCCTCGCTGCCCAGCATCCTGGCGCATGCCGGCGTGAAGGGCTTTTCGACGCAGAAATTGACCTGGGGTTCGGCTACGCTTGTGGGTGGACCGGACTCGCCCAAGAAGACCCCGACGGGGATCCCCTTCAACGTGGGCTTATGGGAAGGACCGGACGGAAAGACCATCATCGCGGCGCTGAATCCGGGCGACTATGGCGGCTCGGTGACCTCGGACCTGAGCCAGAGTCCGACAGCGGCCACCACGGGCAAGCGCGGCGGCGGGGATGATTGGCCCAAGCGGATCAAGCTCGATGGGGACGTGAGCGGCATCTTTGCCGATTATCACTACTATGGAACGGGCGATACGGGCGGCGCCATCGGAAGCCTCCGTCAAGATGGTTGAAGCGATTGCAACGAAGGCCAAGGCCGCCAATTCAGCGGCGCAGGTCGGGCAAGGACCGGTGCACGTGGTCTCTTCGAAGGCCGACCAGATGTTTCTCGATATTATCGCCGCCAACCCCGATTACCGCCGTTTCCCGCACTACAAGGGCGACTTGGAGTTGGTCAATCACTCCGCCGGTTCGCTCACCTCGGAGGCCTATCACAAGCGCTGGAACCGGTTGAAAGAGCTGCTCGGCGATGCGGCGGAGAAGGCCTCGGTGGCGGCGATGTGGCTGGGCGGCCAGCCCTATCCCCAGCAGCGGCTGAACCGCGCCTGGATGCTGCTGCTGGCCGGTCAGATGCATGATATTCTCCCCGGCACGGCCACGCCCAAAGCCTACGAGTTTGCCTGGAACGACAACGTCATCGTGATGAACCAGCTCGCCGACATGCTGAGCAGCGCCACGGCAAGAGTGGCGTCCGGATTGGATACGCAAACCCAAGGGACGGCGCTGGTCGTCTACAATCCCTTGAACGTGGCCCGCGAAGACCTGGTGGAAGCCAACGTCAGCCTGCCCGCCGGAACGACGGCGGTCCGCGTGACCGGCCCGGACGGTCAGCCCGTAGCGGCGCAGGTGCAGGGCCGACCAGGCGTACATGGCGCCCAGGTCCTGTTCGTGGCCAAGGCCCCCTCGGTGGGCTTCGCGGTCTACGACGTGCAGCAGGATGCCGAGCCCGCCGACCAGGCCGCCGTCTTGAAAGTGAGCGCGTCCTCGCTGGAGAACGCACGCTATCGGGTCAAGCTGGACGCCAACGGGGATGTCTCGAGCATCTTCGACAAGGCCATCAACAAGGAACTGCTTTCGGCCCCGATGCGACTGGCCATCAGCGAGGACAATCCGAGGGAATGGCCGGCGTGGAACATGGATTGGAACCAGGTGAGCGCCGCGCCGCGGGCCTGGGTCAGCGGACCCGCCAAGGTGCGAGTCACGGAAAACGGCCCTGCCCGCGTGGCCCTGGAAGTCACGCGGGAGACCGAAGGCTCGAAGTTCGTCGAGACCGTTCGCCTCTCGAGCGGGGATGCGGGGAATCGAGTCGAGTTTGCCAACGTCATCGACTGGAAGGGCAAGCAGTGCAATCTCAAGGCCACCTTCCCCCTGTCGGCCGCCAATCGCAATGCAACCTACAACTGGGACATCGGCACGATTCAGCGTCCGACGGAAAACGACCATCAGTTCGAGGTCGCCTCGCACCAGTGGATCGATCTGACCGACGCGTCAGGCGCCTACGGCGCCACGATCCTGACCGATTGCAAGATGGGCTCCGATAAGCGCGACGATCACACGCTCCGCCTGACACTGATTCGCACGCCGGGCACCCGCGGCGGCTATGGGGACCAGGCCACCCAGGATCACGGCCACCACGAGTTCGTCTTCGGGCTGGCCGGGCATGCCGGCGATTGGCGCCAGGGCCAGACCGACTGGCAGGGACAGCGGCTCAACCAGCCGTTGATCGCCTTTGAAAGCTCGAAACACGCCGGCGACCTCGGCAAAGCGCTTTCCCTGCTGAAACTCAGCAGCAGCCGCGTGCGTCTGCTGGCATTGAAGAAAGCCGAGCACAGCGATGAAGTCATCGTCCGCTTGGTGGAGCTCGACGGCAAGCCGCAGCAGGGCGTGCTGCTTAGTTTTGCCGGCCCGATTGCGGCGGCCCGCGAGGTGAATGGACAGGAGCAGCCGGTCGGCGAGGCGACGGTGGTCGAGGGTGCTTTGCTGGCCGACTTCACGCCTTATCAGCCGCGCTCGTTCGCCGTGAAACTCGGCGCCGCGCCGGCCAAAGTCGCCGCCATCACGTCGCAGCCGGTAGCGTTGACCTTTGATCGCTCGGTGTCGAATGTGCACGGGAAGAAATCGCTTGTCGGGTTCGACAACGGCGGCCGCACCTTGCCGGCCGAAATGCTGCCGAAGGAGCTGGCATACAATGGAATCACGTTCAAGCTCGGTCCGGCCACGGAGGGGACGCCCAACTCGGTTACGCCCCAGGGCCAGACCGTCAACTTGCCCAGCGGGCAATTCAATCGCGTCTATGTCCTGGCGGCCGCCGCGGATGGAGACCAGAAGGCAACCTTCACGATCGGCGACAAAGCGGTGCCCTTGACGATCCAGGATTGGGGCGGGTTCCTGGGCCAGTGGGACAACCGGATGTGGTCTGCGGGCGGCGAACGCAATGGCCAGTACGCGAGATTGGCTGCGGGCTTCATCAAGCGCACTCCCGTGGCCTGGTTCGCCTCGCACCGCAATTCCGCGGACGGATCCCCGGAGTTTTATTCGTATTCGTACTTGTATGCCTACGCGATCGACCTGCCGGCAGGCGCCAAGACGCTGACCTTGCCGAGCAACAACCACATCCGCCTGATGGCGGTGACGGTAGCGCAGGAGAGCGGCAATGTGGCTCCGGCCCAACCGCTCTACGATACGCTGGAGAGAAGCGAACCTCCGGCACAGGCCGCCAGCAAGGCCGCGACCGCACCCCTGGCCCCGATGGCGGGCCCGTGAAAGGCCAGCCAGAGGCTGGTGCATGCGCCGGCCGACCCGCCGGTGGATCCGCGGCGCGCTCAGTCGCCCCAATGTTAGCTGACTATTCCCCACCTGGTTCGGGGTTGTTCCAATGGCAGCGGGAAGGGTTCGCTGGGGGTTTTTCCCAGTGATAACCGCCAAGCGATAATGAGGTCGCTTGACGCTCTGGCGGTGCCAGCCCCTCTTAGCCGATCCGGTGCCAGTGGTCGGAGCGACAACCCGACGCTGGGAAAAGCGCCGGATCGGTCATTTCCATTAAAGCAGAAATTCTGCTGGGGCTATTGACAGGCACGTGGCGCAGACTAGATTGAACGCAGATTCCAGCCTATTTCGGGCACAAATTGACTTGTCACAATGGAAACGATCATGGGAAAAAATGCTTCGGCGTTGCGGGAACTCGCCTTGGATAATGTCGAACAGGAAATAGTTGACTCGCTTCGCGATCTTCACAAAACCGTGGTCAAGTCCTGGCGTGATTCGAAATGCACGCGCAGGAATTACACGCACGCGGTCAAGAAGGCCGTCGGTGGTCTCGGTGAAAAACTCGGCTACTCGGTTTGTAGCCATCACCACGATTATTGCGAATGGCTCTATGATCTCTGCTGGCGAAAACTGGATAAGAACGAACTCGTTCTGGACGTGCCGCTTGTCATGGAGGTCGAATGGAATTGGGACTATAGCGATATACTCGACGATTTCCAAAAGTTGATGATTGCGCGGGCCGATCATCGCATCTTCCTCTGCGAACAGGAACCCCCAAGGGATTGGAAGGATTGTGTCAGAAAATTCATCGAACAGGTTCGATGCTACGCTGGAACCGACATCGGAGATCGTTACCTTTTTGGTTCCTGGACGCAACATGGGTGGGATTTCAAGCAGTATATCCACAACCCCCAAGCCGATCCCCGGTAGCCGAGGGCCTGCCGTCGGTAACACACTCTTGGGACATTACCTCGCGACACGCCGAGTAGACGCCGCGATTCTTCGCAGCTCTTCCATCCAAAGCAAGATTCAATCACTTCTTGACCACTCAATTGCGTCAGAGCGACACGATCGCATAAACCTGACCGCGGACCTTCCGTGCCGACGTATGCACGTCCAGGGGCGTAAGTCGCCCGCCCTTGGACGTTACCCATTCGCCTAGGTGTTCCGACCCGTCGTGCGGTATGCCGGTTTGAAACGCTTGGTCAATTGGCGTGCCCGCCGGCACTCGCATGTTCGGAAAAAACGCAAGGCCGGCTACGCTCGCCGCGTCGCTGAAGCCTTGCGACGTGACACGCAAGGCCTGATCCATATTCGGGGCGGCGACCCGGCCGCGGAACTCGGCCGTCAGCGCCGCCGCTGGCCGGGGCCAGTATTTCACGATAGCCTTCATCGTCGACAACAGGCTTGCGGACGGTGCGTAATTCGCATGGATCATCGAAACGATATTGAAGTCAAGCTTGTTTCCTCTTGCGAACCGCAACACGATCGGGCGAAAAGCCGGACCGTAGAACGCCATCGCGGCAGCAACCGAGTCGATTATCGCCTCGACGGGGTTGCCTGCCTCGAATTGATGACGCTTGAACGGAAGCATCAGTTGCGGCGGCTCGGCGATCCGGTGCGCCAGTTCGTGAAACCCATTCCAGTACCGTTTCGCCGCCGTCTCCTGCAGGTTCAGAACCGCGACCCACTTGTCAGCCTCCCGTTCGTCGGCATACATCCGCTGGAAAAGCAGCGCGTCCACGCCAGGCTCAGCAAGTTCACCCCGTAACCTCGCGAAGCCGATCTCTTTCTTGCCCTTGAGGTAACGCGTCTCCAGCATCTCAACATCGTGCGGACCATACACCTCCTCGAATGTGACGCACAGGTGCCTCGCAAGGCCAAGTGAAATCTGCTCCCCGCCGCATGGAAGCAGTTTCTCGACGACGGGCGCGATTCGCGCAAGGCAAGCGGCCACCACGTCGCTGGGGAACGCGGGCTGCGGGTAATGACTTTTTACATTGAGATGTTTTGCGATTGCGTCCAGTCGCAGCAATTCCTGCCCGGTTGGTTTTCTCTGTCGGACCATTGCGGTCTCCTGTTACTCGGGTAAATAGTCCTTTACCTGCTCGTGGAATTTCAGCCAATCGTCGACCGTCCATTCTGCTGTGCCAGACTGTGACCTGCGTGCGGTCAGCGATTTCTGCCCCTGAAGAAGAGTGAGGGTCGCTCGATGAGAAAGGTTCAGTTGTTCGGCGGCCTCCGACAGGGCTGTCGGGATCTGGACCGTTCCGTGCGCCGCCTCGGTTTGCGCCTCGCTGAGCAAGGTGTCCAGTTCAATTCCAAGGCCGTCCGCAATTTGCATGAGCTTGTCGACCGAAATGGCAGAAAGTCCGCGCTCGACCTCCGAAACGTAGCCGGCACTTACGTTAGATCGCTTCGCAAGTTCTTGCACAGTAATATCTTGCGCCTGCCGTAGGCGCTTAATCCGCCGCCCGACTTCCGCTCGGTCGTATTTGTCAGACAACACCGACTGCCCTTCCAACGCTGCCGCCACTTGACGATATTCGGTATGGCGATTATTATTCACTATGGCGATTACATGTTCGATCCCGTGACGCATCCAAGCCCATACCGATTATACGGCCTGTTTTGCGTCCTGTCCAATCCCCAAGGAGGTTTTTTATGGACAAGCAAGTCATTCACTATACGGTCGACGGCAAGCCGCAAACTGCGGATGTAACAGAGCGTACCGCGACGGAGATTCTCGAAATCGCTGGCGAGAATCCGTCTGAGCGATTCCTCATTGAGGTCAAGGGTGAGCGCCGCGAGTCGTATCACGACCACCCTCATTCGCCGATCCGTCTTTACGATGGACAAGCGTTTGAAACGAGCCGCCGTGATCTGCATTTTACGGTAGATGACGAAGTGTCCATCAGCCGCGAACATGATTTGACTCCTAACAAAATCATGGAACTGGGCGGCGTCGATCCGAAAGACCATTATCTCATCCGGCTCAACGGCAGCGAGCAAGAATCGTTTCGAGGAAAGGCCGATACACCGATCCGAATTCATCAAAACGACAAGTTCATCACCTTGCTGATGGCACCGACCCCCGTGTCGTGAAAGGACCCAACCGATGGCTCGACAGGATTTTGTTGAGGAGTTAAAAACCCTTGGTTATGCTGTTGAAGTGCTGGCCGATGACCGGATTGCTTTCCCTTATGCGCCGCGGGTCGGGAGATTTCGTGGGCAGTCAATTACTCTCGGATTCGTTGTCAACGACGATTTTCCGGCAAATTCTCCCGGCGGACCGCAGATCAAGCCGCGATTGCTTCCACTAAAGCCTGGTGGTGACTACCCTGATGGGCACATTAGCGAGTCGCCGTTCGGCCCTGAATGGGAGTATTGGAGCCGACCGTTCCCGGACTGGAACAAGTCGAAACGAACAGCAGCGGTCTACATGGAACACATTGACCGGTTGTTTGACCAATGAGACTTTCGGTAGCCATACCCACGCTTGTAGACCGTGCTCTCCAGGAGCATCTGCTTCACCGAGAAGGGCAGGAAGACTTGTGTTTTGCCCTCTGGCATCCTAGCGACGGCGCTACTCGCCGAACTGCCTTGGTGAGCGATGTCGTATTGCCGCTGCCAGGCGAAAGGCGGTTGCATGGAAATGCCTCGTTCCTGCCCGACTTTGTCCAACGTGTCGTGGGGTTGGCAAATCGGAAAAAAGCAGGCATCTGCCTGTTGCATAGCCACGTGGGGCCTGGCTGGCAAGGCATGAGTTCGGACGACGTAACCGCAGAGAACGGACTCGCTGCGGTGGCCCAAGCGCGACAGCCCTCCCATTGGTAGGTCTGACGCTCGGGACTGATGGTGCGTGGACGCCCGGTTTTGGGAAAAGCGAGGTTGTCGCCAGTACGAGCGATCGTGGTGTGAGTCAGTGCGTGTTGCCGGAGAAGCGATGCGAGTTACGTACAATGACTTGCTCTTGCCGCCGCCGCAACAGGGACCGGAACTTACCCGCACGGTTTCCGCATGGGGCCCGCTCAAGCAGGCTGACCTTAGCCGTCTGCATATTGGCGTTGTCGGGGCTGGAAGCGTTGGCTGCATCGTAGCCGAGGCATTGGCCAGGATGGGGATCTCTCGGATCACGCTAATCGACTTCGATGCCGTCGAGCAGGTGAATCTCGATCGTCTCTTGCACGCAACGTCGAGCGACATCGGCCGAGCCAAAGTAAAGGTCCTGTCGGACGCCATAAAAAGAAGCGCCACCGCTAGCCCTTTTTTCGTAACTGCTTCCGAGCATAGCGTAGTCGAGGAGATGGGATTTCAAGGAGCTTTGGATTGCGACATTCTATTTAGTTGCGTTGACCGGCCATGGGCACGCTTCGCCCTCAATTTGATTGCCTACGCCCACTTGATTCCGGTCGTTGACGGAGGAATTGCGATCACTGCAAGACCGACGCGCGGTCTTCGGCATTGCAGCATTCGTGCGCATTTGGCCGCACCGGGACGCCGCTGTTTAGAATGCCTTGGCCAGTACAAGGCCGAGCATGTCGCTGTCGAGCGCGACGGCCTACTCGACGACCCGAATTACATTCGCGGGCTTCCTGACGACCACCTGCTGAAATGCCGGGAAAATGTATTTGCATTTAGCAATATGGCCGCGTCCCTTGAGCTTATGCAGATGATCTCGATGGTGATCGCGCCTTCCGGAATGGCGAATCGAGGCGCGCAGATCTATCATTTCGTTACGGGGACATTAGACAAAGAGGAGAAGGTCGCTTGCGATGACCGTTGTTTTCTACGCAGTGTAATCGCAAACGGCGGCCACGCTGGCGTTTCAGCGGTCGGGAGGCACCAAGTGGCCGAACTGCGCGAGGGCCGCACGAGCACGAGAAACAGACCCGCCCCCTCGCCAGCGATGGAGCGATTGGATCAAGAGCGCTTTCTCAAAATAAAAGCCGCTGCCAAACCGGCGCAGGATCGCGGGAACGCGATCAAGTGCGCAATCGCAGCCCCGGCCTCTCGCCGGACCAGCGTGCGCTTGCAGCAAAGTAGTGGTCCCATGCGGCCTTACGGATGGAACGGCCGCGCAGAGTCGAAGTGTATCCTGGGTAACGGGTAACGGCGGCCTTGACCCTTGCGAAGCGATTCAGCGAGAGCTATAATGGCTCGATCGCACCGCTTAATTCGGGGGGCAACATGCCGGCAATCGCTGCCTTTGCCCCCGTCGCATTAACACGAACTATTGCACGATGGCTAGCAACGACGGCAACGGCAAGTCGCTGGAGAGTTGGATCTGGGATGCCGCGTGCAGCATCCGGGGGCGCAGGACGCCCCGAAATACAAGGACTTCATCCTCCCGCTGGTCTTTGCCAAGCGGCTCTGCGACGTTTTCGACGACGAAATCAACCGCATCGCCGAAAAGGTAGGCTCGCGGGCCAAGGCGTTCAAACTGGTGGCCAAGGACAACAAGCTCGTCCGTTTCTACCTGCCCTTCGTGCCGGCCAATGCCGACGAGCCGGTCTGGTCGATTATCCGCCAAGTCACCACCAAGGTCGGCGAGGAAGTCACAACCCGGCTGCGGGAAATCGCCACGCATAATAAGCTGCTCGACGGCATCATCGATCGCATCGACTTCAACGGTACCACCCACAAGGTCCGCGACATCGAGGACGACCGGCTTAGCAAGCTCATCGAGAAGATTTCTGAAAAGCGTTTGGGCCTCGAGGACGTCGAGGCCGACATCATCGGCCGCAGCTATGAATACCTGATCCGCAAGTTTGCCGAGGGCTCGGGCCAGTCGGCCGGCGAGTTCTACACGCCCGCCGAGGTGGGCATGATCATGGCCCGTATCATGGACGCCGAGCCGGGCATGGAGGTCTACGACCCCTGTTGCGGCTCGGCCGGCCTCTTGATCAAGTGCGAACTGGCGATGGACGAGAAGATGGCCCGGCAATCCAACGCCAAACACGCCCCGCTCCAGCTCTTCGGCCAGGAGTACGTCGCCGGCACCTGGGCGATGGCCAATATGAACATGATCATCCACGACATGCAGGGGCAGATCGAACTGGGCGACACCTTCAAGAATCCCAAGTTCCGAGCGGGGGGCAAACTCAAGACGTTCGACCGCGTCGTCACCAATCCCATGTGGAACCAGGATTGGTGGAGCGAGAACGATTACGATGCCGACGAGTTCGGCCGATTTCCCACCGGGCGCGGGCTTTCCCGGAAAGCAGTCCGCAGACTGGGGTTGGGCTCAGCACGTCTTAGCCAGCCTGAACGAAAACGGACGTGCGGCAGTCGTGCTCGACACGGGAGCCACCGGCCGGGGCAGCGGAAGCGCCAACAAGAACAAGGAAAGATCCATTCGAGCCTGGTTCGTGGAAAACGACTTCGTCGAAGGCGTGATCTACCTGCCCGAGAACCTATTTTACAACACGTCAGCCCCTGGCATCCTTTTGATGTTGAATAAGGCGAAGCCGAAAAAGCAGAAGAATATGCTAATGCTGGTTAACGCCTCCCAGGTGTTCGCCAAGGGCGACCCGAAGAATTACATTCCCGAGGACAGCGTCGGCCAGATCGCCACAACGTACCTGGCGTGGAAGGAAGTCGACAGGCTCAGCCGCGTCGTCGCTAAGGCCGAAATCGTCAAGAACGACTATAACATTTCACCCTCCCGTTATATCCATACCGCCGAGGCCGAAGAGTATCGGCCGCTTGGCGAAATCGTGGAAGAGCTGAGCGTCCTCGAGGCCGAATCCGCCGAATCGAATGCCGCACTACGCGCGGTGCTGAAGAAGTTGGGGGTGTAAGGATGAAGTTGGGCGATCTCTGCGCGAAGAAGGCGGTCACGATTCAAAACGGCTTCCCCTGTGGGGAATGGAACGGAGAGGTGCGGGGCTTCTTCAAATACGGCCGTTCAATGTCTCTGATTTTGGACAGATTGATCTGACAATTTGCAAGCACATTGAGACCGAGCGGAATATCGAGCCCTACGCGCTGCAAATCAACGATGTTATTTTCAATAATACGAACAGCGAGGAGTTGGTCGGGAAGACCGCGCTTTGGGTGAGCACGAACAAGGCGGTTCTTTCAAATCACATGACGATCGTGCGCGTCGCTGACCGAGCCGCCGCCGATGCGCGGTTCATCGCGTTTTACCTCCTCTACATGTGGTATCACGGTTATTTTCGGATGGTTTGTCGGCGCCACGTCAACCAGGCGAGCGTTAGCCGTGAGCGATTATGTGAGACGCCACTTCCTGACTTCGACGTTGATAGGCAGCGGCGGATTGCAGGTGTGCTGACGGCGGTGCAGCATGCGGTCGAGCAGAAGGGACGGGTGATCGCCTTGACAGGCAAACTCAAGAAGTCCCTGGTACAAACGCTCCTTACCGATGGGACCCGCGGTGAGCGCCAAAAAAAATCTGCAATTGGCCCCATCCCGCAGAGTTGGCACGTTGTCGAGATCGGCTCCTTGTTCTCGGTTGCGCCGAACAATGGAGTCTATAAACCAAGGTCGCTCTATGGCGATGGTACGCTCATCTTGCGGATTGACGACTTCAGCAATGATGGCGATACGGTAGTATCGGCAGGTAATCGCGTTCGAGCCGATGCGGACGACATTAGGCGATATGGGCTTGCAGAGGATGACATCGTCGTGAACCGGGTTAATAGCTTGTCGCACCTCGGAAAAACAGCGATTATCGGGATGCTAACAGAGCCAATGCTGTTCGAGTCCAACATGATGCGATTCCGGGTGAACGAGCAGAAGGTGCTTCCCGAGTATGCGCTCCGGTTACTCAACTCGCCGATCTGCAAGAAACAGATCGTTGGGGGGGCGAAACGCGCGGTCGCGCAGTCGAGCATCAACCAGGGGGACGTAGGCGGCTTACGGGTTCCGCTGCCCGAACTGGACGAGCAGGAGGAAATCGTCAATGCCGTGAACTGCGCGGCAACGCGGATCGAACAGCATCGCAAAGCACAAAGGATGCTGCAAGACCTTTTTCGCACGCTGCTCCACCAACTCATGACGGCGCGGATTCGGGTGGACCAAGTGGACCTGTCGGAACTGAAATCGCTCGGGATCGAGGTCGACTGATCGCGAAGGCTGGCGAGAATCCGGCCCTGTAAACGCGCCAGGCGACCGCTGCACCTGGCTCGTCGGGACTCGGGACGATGTGCTCGCCAGCCGGCATCTGCCGATGTTATAATTGTCAGGGAACCGCAAGCGGCCCCCACCGCCGGAACATCCCCGACCTTTTGCGCAACCGATAATCTTTCCCAAAGCTATGCCCGCAACCGTCGCCGTCAAGCCTGAAATCATTCGCTGGGCGATCGATCGCTCTGGTTTGTCGGACGACGACCTCGCCGCCTTCCCGGTCGAGGATTGGCAGAACGGGAAAAAGCAGCCGACTTTGAAGCAGCTGGAGAATTTTGCCAAGAAGACGATGGTGCCGTTGGGCTACTTGTTCTTGGCGAAGCCGCCGGTCGAAACTATTCCGCTGCCCGATTATCGCACGGTCGGCGATACGCCGATACGGCGTCCAAGCCCGAATCTCATCGACACCCTCCACGCGATGCAGCGTCGCCAGACCTGGATGCGCGAATACCTGCTGGAAATGGGGCACGCTGCCTTGCCGTTCGTCGGATCGGTCAAGTTGGGGCAACCCGTCGCGGAAGTGGTTGCGATAATAAGAAGCACGCTCGGTCTCACCGCCGATTGGGCGGAGCGCGAATCGAATTGGCAAGGCGCTTTGCGGCGTCTTCGCCAAGCCATCGAGAGCGCGGGGATCCTCGTTGCCGTCAACGGCATCGTCGGGAACAACACGAAGAGAAGGCTCGATCCGCAGGAATTCCGCGGGTTCGTAATGGCCGACACGATTGCTCCGCTGATTTTCGTGAACGGCGCAGATTCGCAATCGGCGCAGATTTTCACGCTCGCACACGAGCTGGTACATGTTTGGTGTGGGCAGGACGGCCTTTTCAATTTGCTGGAAATGAAGCCCGCCAACGAGCGCGTTGAGAAGTACTGCAACCGCGTGGCAGCGGAGTTTCTCGTTCCGAAGGAAAAGTTGTCGGGCCTGTGGCCGAAGTATGATGAGGCGGAAGGCCGATTCGAGGCCCTCGCGAAGGAGTTCAAGGTCAGTCCGCTGGTCGTGGCGCGACGAGCCCTGGATTTGGGTTTCATTGAGCAAGGGGCCTTCTTCGCGTTCTACCACCAGTATTTGGAAAAACTCAGCAGGCTGGCAAGCAAGAAGCGATCCGGCGGCGATTTCTACCGAAACGTGAGTGCGCATCGGGGACCGATTCGGGTACGCCGTAATCCAATCGGCAAGGGAAGACCGGCTTTCGTATCGAGACGCTTACGCGCTGATTGGACTTAGCGGGCGGACATTCGACGAATACGCCCGCATCCTATCGGAGAAGATGCGGAAATGAAACCGGCAAAACGCTATCTTCTCGATTCTGACACCTTCATTCGGGCAAAAAGGAGTCACTACGCGTTCGATATTTGTCCTGGGTATTGGACTGCCATGCTCCGGCTTCACAAACTGCGACTCGCCTCCAGCATCGACCGGGTCAGAGCGGAACTCGTCGGGTACGGGGATGAACTTTCGGAGTGGATCAAGGACCAGGCCCCGGCACAATTCTTCAAGAAGACGGCAGACCAGGCGGTCATTCAGCAATTCACGACAATAGGTCGTTGGGTCGAGGGCGAGGAGCAATACTCCGAAGAAGCGACGCAGAGGTTTCTGTCCGGCGCCGATCCTTGGCTGATCGCATACGCCAAGGTCAGTGGGCACACGGTGGTAACGTATGAAGAACACAGGCCCGAGGTGCAAAACACGGTTCCGATCCCGAATGTATGCATCCGGTTCGGAGTCGATTGCGTAAACCCGTTTCAGATGCTGCGGGAATTGGGCGTCCGGTTCCGGTCATCGCGCATCAAACGGGAGTGATTTTTCAACGGCTTGTTGAAGAAATCCGCTTAGTGATATCCGTTGACGCGGGAGGAGAAAGAACCACATGCCCAAGCCCGGCGAATACAAGACGGTTCAAGCCCGCGTTCTGGAATACGCACAGCAGATCGGTTGGACGTACGTGCCGCGGGCTGAAGCCGAGCGGAGGCGGCGGATTCAATACGAGCGCCCCGAACCCCTCGCTGGCCGGACAGGGGGCCTCGCTCTACTTCGGTGACCTGCTCTACGCCAAGATCCGCCAGTTCAACCCGAAGTACACGGAGGCGGCCGGCGCGCTGGCCGGCGAATTTCGGCGTCTTCAGGCGAGCATCTTCGGCAACCGCGAACTGCTGAAGTATCTCCGCAACCAGGCGACGTTCTACTGCGACTCCCAGCGCCGGGAGCTCGACCTGACGCTCATCGACTACGATGACCTGATGCTCGATCCGGCCAGCGACCGGGAACGGCTGCGGAACGTCTACGAGGTGACTGAGGAGTTCTCCATCCACAACGGCCGATACGGAAACCGGGAGGACATGGTCTTTCTGATCAACGGCATTCCGGTACTGGTGATCGAATGCAAGAACGCGAACAAGGACGAGGCGATCGCGCTGGGTGTCGACCAGCTTCGCCGCTATCACGCGGAGACGCCCGAGTTGTTCGTGCCGGAGATGGTCTTCACGGCCACCGAGGCGATCGGCTTTTCCTACGGTGTGACTTGGAACACGATCCGCCGCAACATTTTCAACTGGAAGGTCGAGAAGGTCGGCCAGCTTGAGGCCAAGATCAAGACCTTCTGCGCGATTCCGCACGTTTTGGAACTGCTCGGCCAATTCATCGTCTTTGCGGAGAAGGACGAGGAACTGCAAAAGTACATCCTTCGGCAGCACCAGACGGCCGCGGTGCGGCGCGTCGTCGGGCGCGGCCTCGATGCGGAAAAGCGCCGCGGCTTGGTTTGGCACACCCAAGGCAGCGGCAAGACTTTCACCATGATCAAGTCCGCCGAATTGCTCTTCAAGGCCCGGCGGGATGAAAAGCCGACCATCCTGCTGATCATCGACCGCAACGAGTTGGAAGACCAGATGCTGCGGAACCTGGCCATGCTGGGGCTGCAAAACGTCGAGCACGCCCACCGCATCGGCCGGCTGGTCGAACTGCTCAGGAACGACTATCGCGGCATCATCGTTACGATGATCCATAAGTTCAACGAGATGCCGGCCGACATCTGCACGCGATCGAACATCTACGTGCTGATCGACGAGGCGCACCGCAGCACCGGCGGCGACCTGGGCAATTACCTCTTTGCCGGCCTGCCCAACGCCACGATGCATCGGCTTCACCGGGACGCCGATCGACCGCACCGCCTACGGCAAGGGGACCTTCAAGACCTTCGGCGTCGACGACATGCCCAAGGGCTACCTCCACAAGTACTCGATTGGCGAGAGCATCGAGGACGGCACGACGCTGGAGTTGTATCTACGACCTGGCGCCGAACGAGATGCTCGCCAACCCGGAGCTGATGGAGAAGGAATTCTGGTCGCTGGCGGAGACCGAAGGCATCGCCGACATCGACGAACTGAACAAGATCCTCGATCGAGCGGTCAATCTCAAGAACTTCCTCAAGGGCGACGACCGGGTGGAAAAGGTGGCCCAGTACGTGGCCGAGCATTTCCGGGAGAACGTCGAGCCCTTGGGCTACAAGGCGTTTCTGGTGGCCGTCGATCGCGCCGGCCTGCGCGAAGTACAAGAAGGCCCTCGACAAGCATCCTTCCGCCGGAATACTCGGCGGTCGTCTATACGGGCAACAACAACGACACGGCCGACCTGAAGGAATTCCATCTCGACGAGAAAGACGAGAAGCAGATCCGCAAGCAGTTCGCCAAGTTCGGCACGCAGCCCAAGATCCTGATCGTGACCGAGAAGCTGCTGACGGGCTACGACGCGCCGATCCTGTATGCGATGTATCTCGACAAGCCGATGCGCGACCACACGCTGCTTGCAGGCCATCGCGCGCGTCAACCGGCCCTATGAGAATGAGGCCGAGGAGATGCGCAAGCCGCACGGATTCGTGCTCGATTTCGTCGGCATTTTCGACAAGTTGGAAAAGGCATTGGCGTTCGACAGCGACGAGATCAACGCCATCGTCAAGGACCTCGCGCTGCTGAAGACGCTTTTCAAGAACAAGATGGAGCAGAAGGCTCCGGCCTACCTCGCCCTCATCACCCGGAACTTCAACGACAAGGACGTCGACGACGCTGATCGAGCACTTTCGCGACAAAGAGCGCCGCAAGGAGTTCTTCAAGGAGTACAAAGAGATCGAGATGCTCTACGAGATCATCTCGCCCGACGCCTTCCTGCGGCCCTACATCGACGACTACGCGTCGCTTTCGGCAATCTACGCCGTCGTCCGCAATGCCTATACCAAGCGAGTGTATGTCGATAAGGCGTTTCAGACGAAAGACGAACGAGCTAGTTCAACAACACGTGGCAACCGGCCAGATTGACCCGGCCGGCAGCCTCGTTAAGATCAACGCCGAGACGATCGAATTGATCAAGAAGAAGGAAAGCGGCGACGGAACCAAAGTCATCAACCTGATCAAGAGCATCGAGAAGACCGCCGAGGAAGAGAGCGACGATCCCTTCCTGATTGCGATGGCCGAGCGGGCCAAGGTGGTGCAGGAGACCTTTGAGGACCGCCAGACCAGCGCCGCCGACGCCCTGGCGGAGCTGTTCAAGGAAATCGAGAAAAACGAGCAACGAAAGAAGGAGCAGGCCCGGAAGGGATTCGACGGCCTGACGTTTTTCGTCTATCGCACGCTATCGCAGGCGGGCGTGGGCGATGCCGAGGCCGCCAGCGCCCAGATCAAGAAGGCGTTTGCCGAGTACCCAAATTGGCGGAACAGCGACGCCGAACTGCGGGAACTGCGGAAAGACGTGACATTTGCCGTTTATGCGCAAGTCGACGACCTGGACGAGGTTGCCAAGATTGTGGACGATTTGTTTAACGTGTTGACCCAGCCGCTTGAGCCAAAGCAATGACGAACGAGAAGGCCAGAGCGAAGTTCAAGGCCCGGGTTTCGGCCTGGGCCGAGAAGCTCGACGTGAAGGCGAGAACGGTTACGCTTCGGCCCATGACGACGAAATGGGCCTCATGTTCGACCGCCGGCAGGTTGACCTTCGACACCTCCCTCCCCGCTCTGCCAGTGCGTCTCCAGGATTACGTGATCGTCCACGAACTGCTGCATTTTCACGTGCCGAATCACGGCCGGCTATGGAAGAGCCTGATGCGCGTACACCTGGGGAACTACGAGGCGGCGGAGGAACGGCTAAGGGCCATCGCGGGGAACAAACCGCGCGGCTACTAAGATGCCCGGAATCCTCAAGTCTTTGTGGGCCATGAGATTGCGGCGGTCTTCTCGGGACGTGCCGACCCCTGCCGCAAAGGACAAGCGCCGTTGCCGCCTCGACATCTAATACATACATATAGATAACTACGTGTCACATATCCCCTGTCGGCGGGGTCCCGGCGCGAATTGCCGCGCACACATTCCAGAAATTCGCAAATTCGCAAGTCGCGGCGGCCAGAGGAGTTGCGACGCAATCCGCGCCGCGGGCCGATTTTATTTTCCCATTCTTGCCTCCAAATCCGTATATATCTGTATCCAGACGTTGCTCTTTGACAATTGACCCACACAAAATCACGGCCCCCGGCGTAGCGCACCGGGGGCGAGACGAAAAGCGGCGCGTCGCCTTCCGCGCCGTGTGCCCGTCGCGGCAGGAAATCGCCCGCGATCCCGCCGCGACGGCGCAATCGCAACGCGCTTTGCCTGCGAAGAGCGATCGAGCGGGCCGCAAACAATTCTCTGCGGCCTATTGACAGATGAATGTAGTTATGGATACTTACGGTATACGTGTGATTTTTGAAGTCCCCAAACCCGAGGAGAACCCGATGGGCACGACAACTGTCTTGGCCCACTCTGGCCATCCTTCCTTTTGGTGGAGCAATGGCGCCAGAGGGATGGAAGCCCCTGTTTTCCCGCGGTTTTTGCAAATTTATACCCGTCGTGTTCTGGATAGCGAATACATCCTTGGTGGTAAAAATAGCCGAATCACTTTTGAGAAAGCTGTTTTTGGGCCACTTTGGCCAAACGCCCCTCGTCGTCCCCGCCTTGATGGTCTCCCAAGCAGGACGATCTTCGAGCAAGTTCGGGCAAAACCACCCGTTGGCATGGTGATTTCGCAGCGCGGCGGACAAACAGCGAAGGCAGGAAGATGGCCGACAAGAATATGAAGGCGGAAAGGCGGATTCTTTCGAGCAAGTTCGGGCAAAAACCACCCGTCGGCATGGTGATTCCGCAGCGCGACGCCGACAGGAATATGAAGATGGCGAGGAGGATTTTTTCGGGCAAGTTCGGGCAAAAACCACCCGTTGGCATGGTGATTCCGCAGCGCGACGGACAAACAGCGAAGACAGGAAAATGGCCGACAGGAATATGAAGGCGGAAAGGCGGATTTTTTCGGGCAAGTTCGGGCAAAAACCACCCGTCGGGGCGGGAAAAGAATCCAGGAGTTAGGAGTTAGGGAAGGCGTTTACATCATGGCTGGCAAGAATGACCGAGACTTTTTTGCGAAAGCCGTTTTTGCTCCACTTTGGCCAATCGCACCGCGTAGTCCCGCCTTTACGGTCCGCCAGGGCAGTAAAACGCGCCGATGACCCAGAGCCTTCAGATTCCGTATCGCTTCCGTTTCCGATACAGCGTGCTGGGGTCGATCCCCAACTTTGCGGCTGCTTCTCCGATGCTGGCCGCGGAGGCCAGAACGCGACGAATATAATCGGCCTCCATCTGTTCGAGCGTCAGCGGGTCGTCCGCGTCTTGGGGACTGGCGGACGGCTCCGGGCCTGCGCGGCTCGGGTTGGCGATGTGCGAGGGCAAATCGGCCGGCACGACGACGGGCCCGGCCGCAATAATGACGCCTCGCTCGATGGCGTTGCGCAGCTCGCGAATGTTGCCGGGCCAGGCGTAGCGCAGCAGGGTCTGGCGCACCGCTTCGTCAAACCCCGAGAGCGGTTTGCCTTCATGCCGGGCGTAGAACCGCAGCAGGTGCTCGGCCAGGGGCAGGATGTCGGCCGGCCGCTCGCGGAGCGGCAGCACGGTGACTTCGATGACGTTCAACTGGTAATAGAGATCGGCCAGGAAGCGGCCGGCGGCCAACTCGCTCTCCAGGTTGCGGCTGGTGGCCGCCACAACGCGAATGTTGCTGGCCCGCGTCTGGGATTCTCCCGCCCGCTCGTAGCATTGTTCCTGCAGCAGCCGCAAGAGCCTGGGTTGCAAAGCATGCGGCAGGTCGCCGATTTCGTTGAGGAAAAGAGTCCCGCCCTCCGCGACAGCCACCTTTCCAAGCGTTTCCTGGACCGCACCGTTGGACCCGCCCTGCTCGTGTCCGAAGAGCTCGCTCTCCAGCAACTGGGCGGAAACGCCGGCGCAGTGAACGGTAACCAGGGGATGGGCGGCGCGGGGGCTGCGGGCATGGATCGCTCGGGCCAAGATCCCCTTGCCGGCGCCGCTTTCGCCGCGGAGCAGGATCGTGGCCTCGCTGGCCGCGATCTTGAAGGCCACGTCCAGGGCTTCGCGCATCTTCGGCTCGCTCGTTTGCAGCTCGGCCTCGGGCGGGATGCCGCCGGCCTGCGGTTCCGCCTTGTCGATCGGCGAAAGGGCTTGCGTGCGATCGCGGACTTGGACGGCTCGTTGTTCGAGGACCTCAAGCGACGGGTCATCAATCGTGAAGGTGTTCATGGCCGGTACTCATGCTCTGGGCGTCTTGAAGCAATCCGAATCGCTAGGGAATAAAAGGGGTCGTGTCATCTTTTGACCGCTGACAGCAAGCGACTGCTGAATCGTGCATCTTGCATTATGCCCGACTGAACGTGCAATTTGCGGAATCCAAAGGCCATTCCGGCGACGCGACATTTTTGTAAGTCCCGTCTACATCGCCAGTTGCGGCTTTCGGCACCTTTACGGCACGCCGCATGCATGCAGGAAGTGCAGATACGATGCCGTTAGACGCCAGGCCGCCAACGAGCATCGCAAAATGCTACCCACCCACAACGCCTGGAAAGCGAGGAGCCTATCATGGGGTTCAATTTATGGAATAAGTTCATCGCGGCAAGCACAGCCCTGGCTGCCGCCGCGATCCTGACCTGCGCCGCGGCGCTGCTCGACGCGCTTCTGCCCAAAGAGTCGTTCGCCGCGTTTCTCACGAGTATGGCTCTGCTCGGATTGGCGGTGACGGGAGTCCTGGTCGGCTACACATGGGCCTGCGACAAGTGCGAGGGTTATTTCCAAGGGCGACTCGACCGGCTACTGAGCGTGGGCAGGCCGGAGACGAGTCGCCGCATTCCCATCAAAAAGGAGAAAAAGCTATGGACCTGACAGTTTGGTTACCATCAATGATTGTATTAGGCGTGGCGGCATTCGCCTTGCTGTTCGCCTTCGTGCCCCTCTGTGACAAGGTATGAAAGGAAATATGAGATGGGTGTTCTGACCTGGCTGACCGCCGTAGTAACGGTGTTGCTCTTGGTTTACCTGTTTGCCGCACTGGTGCGGCCGGAGTGGTTCTGAGCCACGTTTCAGTAGGAAAGGTGCATGACGATGTTTGATTTTCACATCTGGTTTCTTCCCCTTCTAGTCTATGCCGCAGCGTTCGCGCTGGCGGTCCCGATCGGCCTGTACATGGCCCGCGTGTTCGATGGCCGCGGGCCACGTCTGTCGGCACGCCGGGATGGCTTCGCTGGATCGAATCGCGGCTGGACACCGGCCCGCAGAACTGGAAGCAGTATGCGCTGGCGTTCATGATTTTCAACGCCCTGACGTTCGTCGTCGGGTTCGCGATCCTGAGCTCTGCAACCCTATCTGCCGCTGAACCCGGACGGCAAGAAAATGCTCGCTCCGACCACGATCTTCAACACGGTCTGCTCGTTTTTGACGAACACCAACCTGCAGGACTACTCCGGCGAGGTCCACCTCTCCTACTTCAGCCAGATATTCTTCATCTGCTGGAAGCAGGCCATTTCGCCGATGATCGGCATGGCGGCCCTGGTGGCGATCATCCGCGGCCTTCGCGGCGACAAGCACATGGGCAATTTCTACGTCGATCTGTGGCGGGGGACGGCCTACGTCTTCATTCCGCTGTGTCTCATTGTCGGCAGTGCTGCTCATCGCCAGCGGCGTGCCCATGACGCTGGATGGAAATGCGCAGGCGACCACGCTGGAGCCGGGGGCGATGGGGACCGACAGCAATGGTCAGCCGACCCTGGTCCAACAGATCGCCCGAGGCCCCGTGGCAGCCATCGTTGCGGTCAAACAGTTCGGCACCAATGGAGGCGGCTTCTTCGGGGTCAATAGCGCCCATCCGTTTGAAAACCCCAATGCGTTCAGCAATCTTCTGTCCTGCATCGGAATCTTCCTGCTGCCCGTGGCGACGCTGGTGATGTTCGGCAAGATGCTCAAGCGTTACCGGGACGCAGCCGTGATTTTCGGCGTGATGCTCGTGCTCTCCGTGGGGACCGTCGCCTGGGCGATTTGGTACGACACGCTCCAGCCGAACCCGGCCCTGACTGCCCATGCGGCGCGGACCTACTCCATGTCGAACGTCACGACTGCCGACCATGCGCCGCTGGGCGACGTGGCGGTTCCGGCGGTCGCCGGCCTTCCTGTGGACCAGTCCTTGGGCAACCTGGAAGGAAAAGAACTCCGTTTTGGGACCGTGGCGGGTTCGACGTGGGCGGCCCTCACGACCAACACCTCGAACGGATCGGTCAACTGCATGCACGACAGCCTGAACCCGCTGGCCGGACTCGTGCCGCTGACGGGCATGTGGCTCAACTGCATCTGGGGCGGCGTCGGCGTGGGGCTGATCAACCTTCCTGATTTACCTCGTGATTGGAGTCTTTCTCGCGGGGCTGATGGTCGGCCGAACGCCCGAATACATGGGCAAGAAGGTCGAGGCGCGGGAGATGAAACTGGCGGCCCTGGCCTTGTTGATCCATCCGTTGATGATCTTGGCTCCCACGGGCCTCTTCGCGGCCACGGACTGGGGCATCAAGGCGGAAAGCAATCCGGGGGCCCACGGGTTTTCCCAAGTCCTTTATCAGTTCACTTCGTGCTCGGCCAACAACGGCTCCGGGTTCGAGGGCCTGGCAGACACCTGGGGATTCAACAACGCCGGACGACAACCCCTCGCCGCCGGCCCCCACGAGCCCGCCGCTGGACATTGCCACGGGATTGGTGATGCTCTTCAGCCGCTTCATCCCGATCATCGCCCCCATCGCCTTTGCGGGGAGCCTGGCCGCCAAGAAACCCACGCCCGTTACCGTGGGGACGTTGCGTACGGATACGATTACCTTCGGCTTCGTCCTGCTGGGCACGATCCTCCTCGTCGGGGCGCTGCTCTTCCTGCCGGTGGCCGCGCTGGGACCGGTCGCGGAACATTTCGGGCCGCTGCCCTTTGGAGGTTAGGCGATGAAGACGAATCGAAAGAAGAATATGAAAATTACCGACACACACGGTCAACGGAGAAACACAATGTCCACCACGCTCACCCAAAGGAACCGCCAGGTCGCTGGCCCCGCGTCCGAAGAACTCAAACTCGGCCGGCGGCACAGTCGCAAGGCCGGGTTGTTCGACCCGGAGCTGCTGAAGACGGCCTTCCGGCAGTCGTTCGTCATGCTTCGCCCCGACATCCAGTGGAAGAACCCGGTGATGTTCACGGTCGAGGTGGGAACGGTGCTGACCATCATCTACACGATCGCCAACCTCTTGGGCTACCAGAGCGCGGCCGGGCTCGGTTATCTGTTGGCGCTGGATTTCTGGCTGGTGGCGACGTTGCTCTTCGCGAACTTCGCCTCCGCCATTGCGGAGGCCCGCGGCAAGGCCCAGGCCGATGCCTTGCGGAAGACGCGGCGTGCCACTCCGGCCCGCCGCTTCCGCAAGGACGGGACGATCGAGCAGGCGGTTTCCACCGACCTCCGCAACGGGAGACCAGGTGGAAGTGGTGGCGGGCGAGGTGATCCCCGGCGACGGCGAAATCGTCGAGGGCGTGGCCTCCATCGACGAATCGGCGATTACCGGCGAGTCGGCCCCCGTGATCCGCGAGGCCGGCGGCGACCGCTCGGGCGTCACGGGGGGCACGCGGGTCCTATCCGACCGGATCGTCGTCGAGATCACCGCTCCCGCCGGCGGCTCGTTCCTCGACCGCATGATTGCCCTGGTCGAAGGGGCCATCCGCCAACGGACGCCCAATGAAATCGCCCTCTCCGTCGTGCTGGCCGTGTTCACGCTGATCTTCCTGATCGTGACCGCCACGCTCTGGCCGATCGCCTACAACGTCGAGTTGTACATGAAGGATTTTGTCGGCGCTAGCGACCGCATCTTGAGCCTC
The DNA here is from genome assembly GCA_963824275.1 of uncultured Planctomycetia bacterium. Taxonomy (GTDB): domain Bacteria; phylum Planctomycetota; class Planctomycetia; order Pirellulales; family Thermoguttaceae; genus JANXQG01. Next base: position 127,330 of record CAWGOT010000006.1, read on the forward strand.
GGCACCGACGTGCCGACGCTGGTGGCCCTGCTGGTGTGCCTGATTCCCACGACGATCGGCGCCCTGTTGGCGGCCATCGGCATCGCCGGCATGGACCGCGCCTTGCGGGCCAACATCATGGCCAAGAGCGGAAAGGCGGTGGAAGTGGCGGGCGACGTCGATACGCTGCTCTTGGACAAGACGGGAACGATCACCATCGGCAACCGCCGCGCCACGCAGTTCGTGCCCTTCGACGGCTTTACTGCGGCGGACGTCGGACGCCTGGCGGCCCAAGCTTCTGCGGCCGACGAAACGCCCGAGGGCAGGAGCATCGTCGAGCTGTTCCACGGTTCCGCCGGCGGCAATGGCGATGCCGGCGGGCACCACGTACCGGCGGTCGACGTGCAGAAAACCGGCGGCGACGTTCCGGTCCCGGCCGGATCGCGGTTCGTGGCTTTCTCCGCGCAAACGCGAATGAGCGGCGTCGACTTGCCGAATGGGCAGTTAATTCGCAAGGGAGCGCCGGACGCGATGCTCCGCCACGTGCAGAAGCAAAACGGTGCGGCACCGGCCTCCGCCGACCGGGTCATCGCGGAAGTCGCCTCGAAAGGGGCCACGCCCTTGCTGGTCAGCGAGGGCAGCCGGATCGCCGGAATGGTGGTCCTGGAAGACATCCTCAAGCCGGGCATCGCCGAGCGCTTCGAGCGCCTGCGGCGAATGGGCCTGCGGACCGTGATGGTGACGGGCGACAACCCCTTGACGGCCGCGGCGATCGCCAAGCAGGCGGGCGTCGACGACTTCATCGCCGAAGCGACCCCCGAGGCCAAACTGGCCTACATCCGCAAGGAACAGGCCGGCGGCAAGCTGGTGGCCATGATGGGCGACGGCACGAACGACGCCCCGGCACTGGCCCAGGCCGACGTTGGCGTGGCGATGAACTCCGGCACCCAGGCCGCCAAGGAGGCGGGCAACATGGTCGATCTCGACAGCGATCCCACGAAGCTGATCGAGGTCGTCGAGATCGGCAAGCAACTGCTGATGACCCGCGGGGCACTGACCACGTTTTCCATCGCCAACGACCTGGCCAAGTATTTTGCCATCATCCCGGCCCTGTTTGCCGCGACGCTGCCTTGGCTGAAGCCGTTGGACATCATGGGCCTGCATTCCGCCACGTCGGCGATCCTCTCGGCGGTGATCTTCAACGCGATCATCATTCCGTTGCTGATCCCCATCGCGCTGAAGGGAGTCAAGTATCGCCCCGTGGGGGCCGACGCCCTGCTCCGCCGCAACCTGCTGATCTGGGGATTGGGCGGCGTGATCGTCCCGTTCGTCGGCATCAAGCTGATCGACATGATCCTGGTGGCCGTGCATTTGGTTTAATTTACCGGTAGGGTGGGACCGGCGAGCTGTGCGTCAGGCCGACCATGTACCCATGGTCGGCCTGAGGTACAGCGAAGCGCAGGCCCACCAATGAACTTAGGAGACAGAACATGTTTGCCCATTTACGCGCAAATCTCTGGTTGTTGGTCCTCACCGTGCTGCTTTGCTCGGTGCTGTATCCCCTGGTGTTATTGGGAGTCGGTCAGACGGTGTTCCATGACAAGGCCCAGGGAAGCCTCGTGACCGATGCACAAGGCCATGCGATCGGCTCGCGGCTGATCGCCCAACCGTTCACGTCCGACGAGTATTTTCAACCGCGGCCTTCGGCGGCATCGTACAACGCTGCCGCCTCCGGCGCTTCCAACCTGGCGGGCAACAACTACCAGCTTCGGGACCGCGTCGCGCGCCAGCTTGGTCCGATCGTAAAATATCGCAGCGGCCCCAAGCAGGGCCAACTCGTCGCCCCGGACGTCGAGGCCTGGTTCCAGAAGGACGAATTGGACGGGAAGGCCGGCGGTCGCGTGGCCCAATGGGCATCGCTGCATTCGGGCATCGCCGGGTCGTGGCTCCACGACTGGGTCAAGGCCGACAAGAAAAATGCCGACTACGTGGCGGCCTGGGAGGCGGCCAACGCGGCCGATGTCAGCAAATGGAAAAGCGACAACAACAGTCCGGATCCCAAGCCCGAGGACCTGGCCGCCGGCATTGCGGGCGGCTTCTTCGCCACCTTCTCGAAGGAACATCCCGGCACTTTTCCCGGCGTCGCAGAGTTTGAGAAGGACGGCAAGACGGCCAAGACTGTCGGCCCCGTCAAGGAGGGCAGCGACATTCAATCGTTGTTCTTCGATCTCTGGCTGCAGGCGCACCCCGACGTGGACCTGGAACCCGTCCCGGCCGACATGGTGATGACCTCCGGTTCGGGCCTGGACCCCGACATTACGCTCAGCAATGCCCGCTGGCAACTCGACAATCGCGTGGCGGCCGCTTGGGCCAAGAAGACCAGCCGCAACGAACAAGAACTGCACAAGGAGATCGAGAAGCTGCTCGAGGAGAAGAGCGCCGCTCCGCTAGGCGGGCTGGCGGGTGTGCCGCTGGTCAATGTATTGGAGGTCAATCTCGCCTTGCGGGAACGCTATCCACAGAAGGCCGAGGCGGGCAAGTAATGCCTCCAGTCACAATAGGATCATAGTCACGAGCACGAAGATCGGCAGCAGGATGCCGAAACTGTAGACCATGTAGCCGAAGAAACTGGGCATGGCTACTCCCGACTTCTCGGCGATCGACTTGACGAGAAAATTCGGGCCGTTGCCGATGTAGGTCATGGCGCCCATGAATACCGAGCCCAGGCTGATTGCGGCCAGAAGCGACGTTTGGACCCCGGCTACGGCCGGTTGCCCTGCCAGCGTGCGCCGCTTCAAAAAACAGGGCATAGGTCGGGGCATTGTCGAGCACAGCCGAGAGGCTGCCGCTGGCCCAGAAGAAATGGGCCGGGGTTGCCAGCCCCAGCGCCGGCCCCTTCACGTCGACGATCTGCAGGGGAACCTGCATGCAGATGAAGATGCCGAGGAACAATACGGCCACTTCCAGAATCGCCCGATAATTGAAGTCGTTGTCGCGCCGCACTGCCAGCCCGCTCCACAGCGACACGACGACCATTCCCAGTTGCACCGTCTCGCGGAGATAGACCCACGGATACCATGCCGTTCCCGACAAGGTCTTGCCGGGATCCAGAAGTGCAACGGAGAGAATCACGCCCAGCAAGAGAAGTGCGTTGGGCCACAAGCCGCGGAAACCGAGCGGGCGAACCTCGGATTCGTCGCGCTGAAGATCGCGGACCGATTCGTGCCGATAACAGGCGACGCGATCCCACAAATAGTAGCTGACCAGCAATAGTCCATTCACCGCCAGCCAGGCGGGCCAGAGTTTCAGCGTCCACAAGAACGGGACGCCAAACTGGTAGCCCAGAAACAGGGGCGGACCCAAGGGCAACAGGCAGCCGCCACAGTTGCAAACGATGAAAATGAACATGACCACCGTGTGCTTGACCTGTTTGCGTTCGGCGTTGGTCTCTAGCAGAGGGCGGATCAAAAGCATCGCCGCGCCCGTCGTGCCGATCAGGTTGGCTAGCAAGGCGCCGACCGCCAGGAAAAGTGTGTTGGTCAACGGATGGGCCGGCAGATCGCCTTCGATGCGGATCCCGCCGCTGATCGTGTACAAGCTGAACAGCAAAATGATGAACGGCAAGTATTGGTTGACGAGGGCGTTGGCAAGCACCGTACCGGCGACGTTCCAATCCAGTCCGCGGGAAGTGGGATTCGCCCAATAATCGACCGGCCAATGGCCCACGACGGACTGGTGATGCACGGCCAGATAATAAACCAGCACGGGCAGGCTCAGGCCGCCCGCCACGTAGAGCTTGTGCAAGTTGCTTTCCCACCACGGCGAGGCACGTGGAATGAGCGGCATCGCGGCAATGGCGACCAGCAGCAGGGCGAAGGGCAGGATCATCCACGTCGGCGGGCAAGCCGCGGGCAGTGCGGCGGCGTCCTTCAACGCATGCAGCGGCCTTTCGGCAATCAGTGCGTCGCGCGCTGCGGCCCGCCGGCCGCGACGGCGGCCAGGTAACTGGCCAGGATCGGCAAAAGAACAACGGTTGCGCGGTTCCGGGTGTCACGTTGCGGCTCACTTGTCATTGAAGAATTACCCGCAGTTTATTCGATTTTGTTCATTATGGCAGATATGGGCGGAGCAGCAAAGTGGCACCGAGTGGCGGCCCTGGAAAGCGCGGACAAGTCACGGGTTCACATTCGTTGGCAGGGCATCGCCACTTTCCGGCGCAGACGATGCGCGATCTTATTGCAGTGCGGCCGCCGCGTTGTTTTGCCAATTGGGAACTTCCGCATAACGTGTCGCTCTTCGCCGACCGATTTCTTTCCGCTGGCTGATTGGCACTGCATTTGCGTACCCCTTGCACAACCCCAGCGCCGGAGTCGCCCAGGCTGTAGGCGTCATCTCGCCGGCTGGCGACTGGGTATTTTTTTCCACCCCAAAATAAGGATGTGTCGCATGAAACTCGGAACGATCTCTTGCACCGCTATTGTGATAACGTTGCTCGCAATTCCGCAAGTCGGCAGGTGTGCGCCGCCAACGCCGATTTACGCCCAACTTTCCAGTTCGATGAGCCAGCTTGCGAGCGTGGGAGGCACGCTCGTCAAGATGGATTCCAACGACGCGCTGAGCGGCTTGGACCACGACGACAAGGGGAAAGGCGTCGACATAACGATCAAGACCGAAGGGGTCTATTTCATGGTCGCCGCTATCCAAGTCGGCAAGGAGAAGGGTGACGGCGACGACTACATTAATGTCTGGATGAAGCAGAACGGCAAAGACGTCGACAACTCGGGCTGCCGTCAAGCCATCAAGGACCCCAAGTTCACCACGGTGCTGGTCTGCCAGGGGATCGCGGAATGCAAAGCCGGCGACAAGTTCAACGTGGTGATCTCCGCGAATTCGGCTGACAACGGCGTAGGGATTGTCAAGATCGCTCCCAAGGGAGAGCCCGCAATCCCGAGCATCATCTTCTCAATCTATAAGATCAACTAATTACGGCAAACAGAAGTTGGCCACGCTGAGCAAAAACTGCACACGGATGGCACGGGTTCGCCTGTGTCACTGGCTGTTCTCTTTCGCCCGTGACTTTTCTTAAGCGCCGACCCGCCAAGTCGTTGTGCCAATTACGAAGCAGGCTACTTGGCGCTCGTTGAAATGCAAGCGTTGTTTGGCACACGGTTTGCTAAAGCTCGCTTGTTCTGAAACCGGCAACGGGCGCCTTGCGTGCGCTGATATGCGCGGTTGCCTCGGCAAGAATGGCACACGTGCCGGTACGTTTGATATGTGCGCCGACCACGTAAAATAGCCTGTCGTTTATCCGGTTGCCGATGGAAAAGCCACCATGCCAATCCCACTTGGGAACCTCCGCGCAAAAATGCAAACGTCGCCGATCCGCGCTCAAATCCGACGCCGCCGAGCGCTTCAAAACGCGCTGGGCAGGCTTCACAACTGCAGCCGGTAGGTTGGCTGCGTGTCATTCGCTCCGAACCGCCAAAGAGGGCAGGGATTTTGCTCGGCATCTTGGCACTCCTAACCGCTGGGGCGATAGCCTATGGGGCCGGAAAGCTGCTTTGGACAACTCCGGTCGCCGCAAAAGCAGGGCCCCCTGCCACGAAGAGCTTGGACGTGAAATTGGTTGACGGCAAACCGAACAGCCTTCTCGTGCCCGAAGCCGCGCGAACGTCGCTGGGCATCTCGAAGCGCGGCGTCGACCAAATCGCAGTCGCCACGCTGCCGACCCGCGAGCGGCCCCTGGAGATGCCCGGCTCAACGGCCCTCGATCCCGCCCGCTTGATCCGCATCCGCGTCCGTTTCACGCCGGCCGAAGTGGTGGAGATCGGCAAGATCGACGATCCCCACGCCTCTCCCGGAGAGACTTTGCCGGTCCGCCGCGACTTGCAGGCCGGCGACCCGGTGAAGAAGGGTGATCTCCTGGCGGTGCTTTATAGCGTTGACTTGGGCAACAAGAAAAACGATCTTTTCGACGCCCTCTCGCAGTTGCGCCTGGACGAAGAGGTGCTCAAGCGGGCCGAGGACTACAAAACGTCCGTGCCGGAGGTCTTTCTGCTCAACGCCCAGCGCAACGTGCAGGCCGACATCAATGCCGTCAGCCGGGCTGAGAATACCCTGAAGACCTGGGCCATCCCGGAAGAGGAGATTCAGGCCGTCCGCGATGAGGTGAAGAATTATACGACCGATCAAGACCGAAGGGCCAAGGAGAAGGATCGGCTGAAGCAGTGGGCCCGCGTGGAATTGAAGGCCCCTGACGACGGGTTCGTCATCGAGCAGAACGTCGCCTTGCACGAGACCATCGTCGACAACACGACCAATCTCTTCCAGATCGCCAAAGTCGACTCGCTGGTCGTGCTGGCCTTCGTGCCCGAGGACGACCTGCCGGCACTGCAGGACTTGAAGGCCCGCACGCAGAATCACATTGCTTGGACCGTGCGCACGGTCGGAACCAAATCCGTTGCGGGGCTGGTGGATGATATCGGCTACTTGATCGACCCCAACCAGCACACGGCCGTGGTTCGGGGCCACATTCCCAATGCGGACGGATTGCTGCGGGCCGGACAGTTCGTGACTGCCACCGTGCAACTGCTGCCGCCCAAGAACGTCGTGGAAGTGCCAATCGGGGCCCTGGTGGAAGACGGCAAGGACTCGATCGTCTTCGTGCAAAGCGATCCCAAAGAACCGATCTACACGATGCGCCGCGTGCAGGTGACCAACCGCTTCGAGCGTACGGCCTATGTCCGCAGCGTGCCCCTGTCCAAAGATGAGGCGCGGGCGGCTGCGGACGAAGGATCGCCCTCTGCGGAGCCGCTCAGCGAGGGGGAGCGAGTTCTCACCACGGGATCGCTGGAACTCAAGACTGCGCTGGAGAACAAGCAATCGGAGGCGGCCAAGCCCGAAGAGGCGGTGAAGGCTTCCTAAATGATTCGCAGGCTCATCCAATGGTCGTTGGACAATGTGTTGATCGTCCTGATGGCGGCGGTTGCCCTGGCCGGCGTCGGGATCTATTCGTTCATCCACATTAACGTCGAGGCCTACCCGGACCCCGCACCGCCCACCGTGGAGGTCATCGCGCAATTCCCGGGCGCTTCCGCCGAGGAAGTCGAACGCCTGGTCACCATTCCCTTGGAAGTGACCCTGGCCGGGATGCCCGGTTTGCACGCCATGAACACCAAGACGGTCTTCGGGCTGAGCGACATCAAGATGCTGTTCGATTACGGCACGGAGTACAAGGATGCGCGTCAAGAGACGATCAATCGCCTGCAATCGACGCAGCCGCTGCCGCAGGGGGTGACACCCCAGATCTCGCCGGAGTCGCCCACGGGAGAGATTTATCGTTACTGGTTGAAGGCCCCCAAGGATTCCGCCGGCCGCAACATCTACAGCCTCAACGACCTCAAGGCCCTGCAGGACTGGGTGCTGGAACGCGAGTTCCGTACCGTGCCCCGCGTGGTGGACATTACGAGTTGGGGCGGCACCATCCGCCGCTACGAGATCCAGCCCGATCCCGAGCGCATGCGGCGCTACGGGATCAAGCTGGCCCAATTGCAGAACGTGCTCACCAACAGCAACGCCACCGTGGGCGGCGATTACGTCGACCAGGGCGACGTGGCCCTGACCGTCCGCAGCGTGGGACTGTTCGGCGGTGGGGAAGACCCGGTCCGCAAGGTACTGGGAATCAGCGACCCCGTGGAGGCCGCCAAAATCCTCCGCAAAGAGGAGGAGCGGCGGATCCGCGATATCCGCGCCCTGGTCATCACCTCCGTCAACAACCAGCCCGTTCGCGTCGAAGACGTGGTCGAGGGCGGGCGGCTGGATGAGGGCGAGCGGGCGGGCGAAAAGGGCGTCGTCGTCCGCAACCAGACCCGCTTGGGGAAGATGGCCCACTTTAAGGTCGATGACGAGTTGGTGGACGACTTCCAGTCCGACCACTCGATGAGCCTCGCCAAGGCCGGCCACGACGATCCCGATCAGGTCGGCTGCATCGTCCTACTGCGCAAGGGCGAGGACACGCTGCCTTGCCTCGCCGATATCGAGGCCAAGGTCGAGGAGCTCAACGATCCCACGTCCGGTCGGATGCTGCCGGGCTGCAAGATCGTGCCCTACTACGACCGCCGCGAATTGACCAGCATCACGACCGCGACTGTAATCGAGAACCTCTTGACGGGCATCGGCCTGGTCCTCGTGATCCTGCTGATGTTCTTGAACAACCTGAAAACCGCATTGATCGTGGTGCTCAACATTCCGCTGGCGCTGTTGTTTGCCGTTTCCGTCCTGTACTTTCGCGGTAAATCGGCCAACCTGCTCTCGATCGGCGCGGTGGACTTCGGCATCATCGTCGATTCTTCGGTAATCATCGCCGAGAGCATTTACCGTCACCTGGCCACCGAGGAAGCCCCCGATCTCCCGCTGAAGACCCGCATCTTCCGCGCGGCGAGCGAAATCGACCATGCCTTGCTGTTTTCCACGCTGATCATGGTCTGCGCGTTCATTCCACTGTTTACGATGGAGGGTCCGGCGGGGGCCTTGTTCGGCCCGATGGCGCAGACCTACGCCTCGGCGTTGGGCGGGGCCCTGGTCCTGGCGGTGACGCTGACCCCCGTCTTGTGCCTGCTCTGTTTCAAGAATCTCAAGCCGACTCCGGACAATTTCCTCGTCCGTTTCATCAAGACCAGCTACCTGCGGCAACTCGATCGCTGTTTGAAACACCGCTGGCTGACCGTGCTCTTCTTCGGCACGCTGATGGCGGGAACGGCCTGCCTGCTGCCGTTGGTGGGAGGCGAGTTCATGCCGCAGTTGGAGGAAGGTAACCTCTGGATTCGCGACACGGCCCCGCTGAATATCAGCCTCAAACGGCAGGCCGCGATCTCCGAACAGGGCCGCGCGATCATGGCCTCTTTCCCCGAGGTCATCGATATCGTCAACCAGATCGGCCGGACCGACGACGCGACCGACACCGACGGCTACTACAATTCCGAGTTCTTCGTCCCGCTGCGGCCGCAAAAACAATGGCCGGCCGTCAAGGAGCAAGCGGGCTGGCGGCGCTGGCTGTTCGGCCGCATGCGGCCGCGCACCAAGGACGAACTGGTGGCGGAGATGGATGACGAGTTGGAGCGGAAGATACCGGGCGTGACTTGGAATTTCTCGCAGAACATCCGCGACAACGTCATGGAATCGCTCTCCGGCGTCAAGGGCGACAACTCGCTGAAGATCGTCGGTCCCGACCTGAACAAGCTCCAGGACCTCGCCGCCCAGGCCAAGAACATCATGCAGGACATCCAGGGGCTCGAGGACGTGGGAGTCTTCAACGTCCTGGGCCAATCGCACCTGACGTTCCGCGTCGATCCCATAAAATGCCAGCGGTGGGGCGTGCAGGTGGCCGACGTGAACAACGTGATCGGCAGCGCCCTGGGGGCCAGGCCCCTCACCGAAATGATCGAAGGCGAGAAGTCCTTCGATGTTTCCATTCGCTGGCCGGAAAAAAAGCGGTCCAGCGAATCGTCGATCCTCGACATTCCCATCGACATCCCCAACAACCAGGTGGTCCAACCGCAGGGTCCCGGGTTCACCCCGTCGGCGAGCGGGACCAGTCAGGCGCCACCCGCGATCGGCGGCAGCCTGGCGGCGACCGCAAATCCACTCAGCAGTACGCCGCGGTTGCAATTGCGCGACGTGGTCAGTCCGGAGGGCGAGGACGGCGCCACGGACGCCAACGGCAAGTTCGAGAGGCCGGGCGCCGCGGTGATCTATCGCGAACAACAAAAACGCCTGATCGCAGTGAAGTTCAGCGTTCGCGGCCGCGACCTGGCCGGCGCCGTTGCCGAAGCGCAGGAAAAAACCCAGCACCTCTTCAAGGCCCCCTACCGCCCCGTGTGGTCGGGCGAGTTCGAGGAAATGGAGGTGACCCTGAGGCGGCTGATGTGTTTTGTCCCCTTGTCGATGGCCCTGATTTTCATCCTCCTGTATTTGGCCTTGAGATCCTGGCTGGACGCCATTGTCGTGCTTGGAAACGTCCTGGCGGCGTCGATGGGGGGCGTTTGGGCCTTGCTCCTGAGCAACACCAACTTCAGCATCTCTGCGGCCGTCGGTTTCATCTCGCTCTTCGGCGTCGCCATCATGGACGGGCTGTTGCTGATCTCCTATTTCAACACGCTCCGAGCCCGCGGAGAGCCCTTGGAGCGGGCGATCATCGAGGGGGCCGCCAAGCGCGTGCGTCCCGTGATGATGACCGACTTGACAGCCTTGTGCGGTTTGCTGCCGGCGGCACTTTCCACGCAAATCGGTTCCGAGACGCAGCGACCGCTGGCGATCGTCGTGGTTGGCGGGATGGCCACGATGTTGCTGCTTACCAGGTATCTCGCACCCGTGCTGTACAGCTTCTACGGGCATCGGGAACCGCCGGCCGGTTCCGGCAGCATGGCGCATTGACGCCTCACCCGCCGTTGTTTCCGCTCCATCCCACGACCACGGGCGTGCCGATCGAAACGCCCGTGCGCTCGGCGGCATTGTCGCCGACAACCGCCAACTCCAGGCGGCCGGACGATCCGATCAGAGCCACGAGCATCCCCGGGGCGTGCCCGCCGTAGGTCTCGTAGACGCCGAAGGTCTCATAAATACCGCAGGCAATACAGGCCCGCGTGTCGGTGGGCCTGCCCACCAATTCGCTGTGCAAGATGTTGGTGATCAAGTTGCCGAAGGAATCGATCGACATGACCTCGCCGCGGATGTTCATTTTGCCGTCGGGCTGACCGATTTCAACTGCGACCGGGCCAAGCTGGCGGGGATCAAGCCCCAGGCTCAACTTGACGGCCACCGGGGCCATGATGTCGCGCCCCAGGAACTTGCGTGAAACCTCCGGCAGCCAGAACTCCTGCGCGGTCAGTCGCAAGACGATCGTGGGTTGGGTGCGGGCCATCAGTCTCCCCAGCAGCCCGTTGTCCGGCGCGAGATATTGCTGAGAGCCGATGCGAGCGTAGAGGATCGGCCGCGCGGTTCCCACACCGGGGTCGACGACGGCCACGTGGATCGTGTCGTCGGGGAACCAGGGTGTGGCCTCGTCCAAGACATGGGCGCCGCGCGTTATGTCCAGTAAGGGGATGGCGTGCGAGATATCGACGATCGTCGCCCCCGGGTCGGTTGAGAAAATGACGCCCTTCATCGCAGCCACGTAGGGGCTGCCGAAGCCGAAGTCGGTGGTGAGGGTGATGATGGGCATGAATTGTCGGTGCTTCGCATTTTCCGCAGGTAGGCCAATACCGCCTAACAGTCTACCCCCGCAATGACCGGGTTGCAAGCCACCGTGGATTTGGCGAAGCATAACTTCCCGAAAAGTCGGCATGCCCAGCAAAATCACACGCCGAAAAGAGCGAGGGGCCGCATTGTCTTGTATAATTTCCTGAAACGCTTGCGCCGCAACAAGTCAATCGATCGAGAGGCCGCCATGCCCACGCCATTTTTCGAGGATCGTGCGAAGGATGCACACAGTTCCGATCCGGCACCGAACCGAACTCCCTCTTCCTTTTCCAGCAAGGAGCGGAAACCCGCTCAGTTTCACAACGCGAACTTAGGGAAAGTTCCCTGGACGCGAGTGCGAAAGACGGCGAAAGTCCTGCTGCCGATCTTGGTAATCCCGATCGCTTTCGCTTGGGCCTATCAGACGGGGAAGCTGCCCTGGATGAAATCAAACGCGGAGAACAACGACGCAACTGCCAATGATGCCCCGGGCGTGAAACTCGTGAAGGACAAGCCGAATAGCCTGCGGGTGCCGCAAGAGGTGCGGGAGGCGCTGGGCATGCGCAAGGGCAGCGTCGATCAAATCGCCGTCGCCGACTTGCCGTCGCGCGGGCTGCCCCTGGTGATGCCCGGTTCCACGGCCCTCGATCCCGCGCACTTGATTCGCGTCCGCGTCCGCTTTGCGCCGGCCGAAATGGTGGAGATTGGCAAGATCGACGATCCCCACGCTTCGCCGGGGGAAATCCCGCCCCGGCGCCGCGACTTGCAGGCTGGCGACCCGGTGAAGAAGGGAGACCTGCTGGCGGTGCTCTTCAGCGTCGACCTGGGCAACAAGAAGAACGACCTCTTCGACGCCCTCTCGCAGTTGCGGCTCGACGAGGAAGTGCTCAAACGCGCCGAGGCCCACGCGGCCGCCGTCCCGGAAGTCTTCCTGCTCAATGCCCAGCGCAACGTGCAAGCCGACATCAACGCCGTCAGCCGAGCGGAGAACACGCTCAAGACCTGGGAAATCTCGGAAGAGGAAATTCAGGCCGTCCGCGACGAAGTGAAGAATTACAGCAGCGATCAGGACTGCCGCGACAAGGAGAAGGACCGCCTCAAACAGTGGGCCCGCGTGGAATTGAGGGCCCCGGTCGACGGCTTCGTCATCGAGCAGAACGTGGCCCTGCACGAAACCGTCGTCGACAACACCACGAACCTCTTTCAGATCGCCAAGGTCGATCCGTTGATCGTGCTGGCCTCCGTGCCCGAGGACGACCTGCCTGCCCTGCAGGAATTGAAGGTCCAGACGCGGAATCACATCGGCTGGACCGTAAACGCGGTGGGGACGCAGCCGATTGCCGGTTACGTCGATGATATCGGATACCTGATCGATCCCAACCAGCACACGGCCGTCGTTCGCGGCCACATTCCCAATCCGGACGGGCTGCTGAGGGCAGGGCAGTTCGTTACGGCAACCGTGGAACTGCTGCCGCCCAAAGACGTGGTGGAAGTGCCGATCGGCGCGCTGGTGGAAGACGGCAAAGACTCGATCGTGTTCGTGCAGACCGATCCGAAAGAACCCGTCTATACGATGCGCCGGGTGGAAGTCACGGACCGCTTCGATCGCACGGCCTATGTCCGCAGCGTGCCCGTAACCAAGAAAGGCGAGGACCGTGCGGCGGGAGACGCGGGGCAAGCGTCTCTGCCGACGGAGCCGCTAAAAAAGGGTGAGCGTGTTGTCACCACCGGAGCCCTGGAGTTCAAGTCCGCGTTGGAGAACAAGCAATCGGAGAACGTCAAGCCTGCCGATGCGAAAACGCGCTGAAAGCGCCGGATATCCGGCAAAGTTTGGCCCTCTTACGCATCCGGAAATCTTCTCCTAACCGGAACGGTAAACCTTTTGCATAAAACACGTTGCGTGCGTTCAAGGGTCCTTGTCATCGGTGCCGATACGATTGACGGCCCTTAGCGGATTTTTAATGCAAAAGGAGTTGTTGCGATATGAGAACTAAAATTCTGTTTGGAGCGATGCTCTTGAGCGTCGCCATCTGCAGCCGTGCGTTCAGCGGCGACTGCTGTGTGCCGGCAAGCTGTGCGAAGCCTGCTTGCTGCGAGAAGGCTTGCGGTTGCCAAGCCGGCTGCGGCTGTGATTCGGGGTGCGCCAAGGGGCACTTTGCCGAGTGGCTTGAAGCAGTCTTCACCATCAAGTGCAAGACCTGCATCCTCTGCCAGAACCCGCCCGCTCCGGAAGTGCCAGCGAAGCCCGACGCCCCGAAACCCGACGCCCCGAAGACCGACGCTGCCCCGTTGCCGGCCGCTCCGGCTCCCAAGTAAGCCAGCCCAATCAGACCGCACTCAAGACGGCCTGCCAACTTGGCGTCATGACGTGCCTGCCCGGGAGCAATCTCGGGCATGCCTTTTTCTTGCACTCCGCAGGGGCGCGTTCTGCGCCGGAAAATGACCCGTCGAGTTGCACTCTTCCGGCTGATCCTTGTGTATCAGTTCTTCCGCTGCTGCCGGTGATACCCCATTTGTGGAAGATGGCTGGCGCTACTGCCGAAACAACCATCATGGGTTGCACCATCGATTCCCCCGTGCAGCGGTAACTTGGGCAACCCTGAACGACTTTATCCGAAATGCGGCACAATGGGAAACAGCGTGGTCCGCTGACGACCTGTCCGAGAACCAATTCTGTCCCGGCACAATCCGGCGGTCAAAGGTGTTTTTGGCATGACAAAGCACACGTTATTCACGATCACCACGATTCTGCTCCTCGGCGGGTGTGCCTACAACACACAGTCCCGAGTCGATCAATCGGTTGGTGAGCAGACGTCTCGCCCCTACGATCAACAGCCGCCGGCGCCGGCCATGCCTGGGCCCACGGTACCTCAACCGGCGCCTGCGCCGAACGCCGGCGCCAGCGCAGCGCCCGCGCGGGAATGGACGTGCGAACGGTGGCTTATTTGGAAGGTGTGCCCGCCCCCAACCAGTTGGCGGCGGACGGGGCACCCGCTAACGGGTCGCCGGCGAATCCCCTGCCGGCCAACGAGCAGCTCGCAGAGCGGCACGTCGACCTCAATATTCCCTCAGAGATTCCCGGCGCGAATACTAGTCGAGTGGAACTCTCCAAGGACCTGGGGAAAAACAGCGCCAAATCGATCGCTTGTATCCCCCCTTGCCGCCGCTGGTCGCAGAACCAATGCCCCTGCCGGGGCCCGGCGGCAGGCCCTTCACGCTGTCCGACTTCCAGCACATCGCTGCGGTGAACAGCCCTCAGTTGAGGCAGGCCGCGTCCGACGTTGAAGCCGCCCGCGGCAACCTGATGCAGGCCGACGCCTACCCCAACCCGACGCTGAGCTACCAATTCATGCCGTCCAGCGACGGCAGCACGCCAAGCGGCCAGGGCTTCGGCGTCGAACAGCCGATCAAGACCGCCGGCAAGCTCGGCTTGCAAAGGGCATCGGCCGAGATCGCCCTGCACAACGCCGAATTGGCCCTGCGGAGGGCCCGCAGCGATCTCTCCACGCGGGTCCGCAACGCCTACTTCGCCCTGCTCGTGGCCAAGGAAACGGTGCGGGTGAACCGAGCCCTGGCCCACTTCACCGATGAAGTCTATCGGCTCCAGGCCCGCTTGCTGTCAGGCGGGTTTGCGGCCCCCTACGAACCGGCGACACTGCGAGCCCAGGCCTTCACCGCGCGGCTGGCGTACGTGCAGTCGATCCAGACCTATATTTACGACTGGAAGCAGCTCGTGTCGACGGTCGACGTGCGGCAATTGCCCCTCTCCGAAGTCGCGGGCCGCGTCGATTCGTCCATCCCCTACTACGACTACGATTCCATCCTGGCCTACGTCCTCCGCAATCACACGGATGTCCTGACGGCGCAGAACGGGATTCAAGCTGCCCGTTACAACCTGAAACTAGCGCAGGTCACGCCCATTCCCGACGTCGACGTCAACTTCAGCGTGACCCACGACTACAGCGTCCCTCCGAACCAGACGTGCCCGACCCTGACGCTCGGCGTTCCGGTGCCGGTCTGGGACCGCAACAAGGGAGCGATCATCGCCGCCGAGGGTGCCCTGGTGCGGGCCGAAGAAGAGCCGCACCGCGTCGAGATGAACTTGACGAACACCTTGGCCGGCGCCTACGTAAACTACAAGAACAACCTGGATGCCCTCGAATATTATCGCCGCTACATCCTGCCCGATCAGGTGCGGGCTTATCGTGGGGCTTACGATCGCCGGCAGATCGACCCCAATGCGTCGTTCGGCGACGTCGTCGCCGCGCAGCAGACGCTGGCCGCCGACGTGACAACCTACCTGCAAACTTTGGCGCAGGTCTGGACCTCGGTAACGAGCGTGGCGGACCTGATCCAGACGGACGACCTGTTCGAATTCGCCCGGCCGCAGGCCGTGCCGACGCTGCCCGATCTGGACCAGTTGCCGCCGCTGCCCTGTTGTCATCCCTATTCCGCACCGCTTGGCGCGGGAGCGGGCACCATGTACCCAGGGTCGGCTCCGGCGGGCGGCACGATTCCCGTGCCGGGGACTTTCCCGGCGCCTGAACCTAACCAGCGTCCAACTCAAAATGCTCCGGCCGACCATGGGTACATGGTGCCCGCGACCGGCAGCCAGGGAGGTTGAGAAGAATCATCATGACCCGATTGACATTCATCCTTATCGTGTTGGTCGCTTTCAGCGGAGCGCTTTCCAATCCGGCAAGCGCAACAGCGGCTGCCCAGTCCTACGGCACCGGTCTGGACGGCCTGGCCTACGCCGGGGCCCCGGGCCTGGCCGGTTCGACTGAGCCCGATCCGTTGCCCGGTCTGCCGCGTCCCCCGGACCAGCCGAACACGCTGTTCCAGCCGGCCCCCGCGGCGACGGCCTATGGCTGCTACAACCGGGAATGCCCTTACTTCGAGAAGGACCCGCTCTTGGACCCCAACTGCCTGCCGCAGCCCGGCTGGCTGTTCGACATGGAGGTGGACATCCTCGGGACCCACGTCGTGAATAACGTGGGAGCGATCGATCCCACCGTCCTCCCGGGCGCGGGAGTGAACGTGCCGATGGCCAGACTGGATTGGACCGTATCGCCCCGTTTTGAAGCGGGCTATCGGTTGCCGTCGGGGTTCGGGGAATTCGACGTGAACTATCGCTTCCTGCTGACGCAGGGGTCCGGCAGCTTGCCGATCGGCTCGCTGCAAGGCCTGATTACCACTCCCGCGTCGTTGACGAGTCATTTCGATCTGAACATGGGAGACGCGGACTACGCCTCCACCGAGACCTCGCTCTCCCTACTGGGACCGAATGGGCCCCTGATGAAATGGCGGCTGGGCCTGAGGGCGGGGGACATGCTCTTCACGTCGGAGGCTGACGAGCCTGGCGCAGGTGGAGCCCGCTACAGTATCGAGAACAACTTCTGGGGAATCGGCCCCCACGGCGGCGTCGAGTTGCGGAGCCGGCCGGACCCAGGGCACCTGGGATGGTTGGGCAAACTCGACACCGCGCTGCTCTTCGGCCAGACTCATCAGCGATTCGACATGGCGCCGCCGCCGGGCGGTCCCGGCGGGCCGGTCGACTTGGAGTGTTGGGAACAGGCGCCGATGATCAGCGGCTTCCTGGGCCTCGATTGGCGGCCCGCGAGCCGTCCCAATCTGGACCTGCTCTTCGGCTACACGGCGGAATACTGGTGGAACGTGGGCCGCATGAGCGATCCGGACATTTACGACGGCCAATCGGCCGGCGAAGTGGGCATCCAGGGCGCCGCGTTGCGACTGGAGTACAACTACTGAACAGAAATGCCTTCGGAGGCGTGCAACCTCCAAAGGCGTTCCTAAAACTCATCCCGCGGCCAACAAGCGATCCGCTTACTTGCCCCACTCCTTGAGCGTCTTCAGCGCGCGGACCTTGACCTTGTTCGATGCCGGCTTGGCGGGAATGTCGCGGAACACGCCCTTGTTGAAAGGGTCCTCCACGTTTTTTCGAGCGGGCTTGGCGGCGACCTTCTTCTTCTCAATTTTCACCAGTCCGGGAATGGTGATCGCGCCGGGGCCCTTGTTGCTCAGGCTCTTCTGGATCTCGGCGGCGAGCGCCTCCAGCACGGCGGAGACTTCCTTTTTCGACAACTGGGTCGCTTCGGCGATATTGGCCGTCAGTTCGTTTTTGGTGAGGGGTTTCTTGGCGGCAGCAGCAGCTTTTGCCATGGTTCGATCTTCTCCTATAAGGGTTGACAGGAAACTACTAGGGGTGCATCGCGCGGAGGGCAGGGCGGAAAGGTGAAGGGGAAATCCGCGCGGGGGTCGCAAGGACCTCACCGCTGCGCCCGAGCCCAGATTTGACCGCGCCGCAACACGATGCGTGATAACTTAAATCGGTTAGCGAGACTTTGCAACCCAGGGAATCGCGGAATTCCGGCCAAAAAATGCCATTTCTTGGCCTTAGACCCCGTTTTTCTCGGGTTTTTCCGCTTAAAAGGCCCGCTCGGGCCGAAAACCGCCTAGTTTCCCCGCGAAACAAACCCCGCAGCGCTTGTGGCGAAGAGGGCCTAGTAGTAATAGCGGTGGTACGGCCGGCCGTAATAATAGCCGCCCACAATCACCGGCGGCGGCGGCGCGCCGGGGCCAACCACCACTACCGGTGGCGGCGACATCTGCTGCATGGCCGCGATCACCGGCAGGCTTACCTTGTAGGTTGTTTGCAGCATGATGACGTCGTCCGAAGAGAGCGGGTAGGCCATGCCGCGGGCGTGGATTTGGTTGATAATCAGCCCTTCATCGACATGACTTAATGTCATGTTGATGACCTCTTCCTTGGTCATCCGCTGGGCGAGTTGGGCCTGAATCGCAGCCCGCTCCTGGTCCCGCTTCTGTTGCTCGTCGACCGAGTTGCCGACCACAGCGCCCGTTAGGGCCCCGACGCCCGCACCGATGGCAGCACCCGCGCCGGCGTGGCCCGTCGCGCTGCCGACCAGCGCCCCCACCCCGGCGCCGTGGCGCCGCCCACCACCGCGCCCGTGCCCGTGTTCGTGGCGCAGCCGGAAAGAAACAAAGGAGCCAATACGACGCAACCAAAGCAAAAGCGAACGAAGTGACTCATTGCATATCTCCTACGGGGAATCCGTGCCCTGAAATGTTTCCGAAGTTCTCCATTGTCGCTGTGCCGCACCACTTGATAAGCCTATTTCGGGCGCAGTTGCCCTCAGCGACATCGATAATATCGGCATGGCAATGCCGCTCCAACAGCAAACGGAAAGCCTATCTGAAATTCTCACGTGCGCCTAGAGAAAATGGGTAGATCACGCAAGATCGAGACCAAATTGGCCGCAAACCGCTTCCCATCGCAGAGAGGCGAAGCTGCCATCCGCCCCCGCAAACCGGCCCGTAGATCGGCCAGCCGCGGCAGGTCGCACGCCAAGGATACCGCCAATTCTATGTACTCGTCCAAATCGCGGGCAATCGTCTCTGTCAGTCCCACATTCGAAAGGTGGCTGAGAGAATGTCGACTGGCAAAAGTCTCGCCAGGGCAGGTAATCACCGGCACCCCCATCCACAACGCCTCGCAGGTGGTCAAACCGCCGCAGTACGGAAACGGATCGAGGGCCAGATCGATGCGCCCATACTCGCCCAACAGTTCGGCGTGCGGCGAGTTGCCCAGAAACTCCAACCTGCCGGCATCGATTCCGCGGGCGGCGAACATCTCGGCAAAGCGCCGGGAAACGCCCGGATCGCTCCAGCCCTTGAACTTCAGCACCAGCCGTGCGGCCCGCAACCGGCGGAGGATTCTCGACCAGACCTCGATCGCTTGGGGCGTGATCTTGGCGGGGTTGTTGAAACAACCGAAGGTCACCTCCCTGCGACCCAAGGCCGGCAGGGACGTCACGGGCGGCGCGTAGGCCGGCGGGTCGTAACAGACGTACCCGTCCGGCATTCGCAGGACCTGCTCCCGATAATGCCGCTCCGCGCCCGGCGGGACCTCGTAGCGGTCGGCAAGCAGGTAGTCCATCGCGCTCAGGCCCGTGGTGCCCACATAGCCGGCCCACGTCACCTGGACCGGCGCCGGCCTGCGGGCGAAGACCAGCAGCCGGTTGTGCGCGGTGTGGCCTGCCAGGTCGAAAAGGACGTCGACGCCGTCCGCCTCGATCTGCTTCGCCAACTGCTGATCACCCATGGCAAGCACGTCGAGCCAGCGACTGGCAGCGGATTGAAGACGCTCGGTCAAGTCGTCCTTGACGATCCGGTCCGAGTAACAGATCGTCTCGTGGGCCTGGCTGAGATTTTCCAGAACGCGAACCAGGAAATAGCCGACCGGATGCCGCCCCAAGTCGGGCGAGACGAAACCGAGACGCAGCCGGCGACGAGGACCGCGGGCGTTTGCACGGCTGAAGAGCGGGGAGCCAGCCAGAGGGTACCCGGCGGGGAGCGGGGAGCAGCGTACCGCATGCCGCCGCTCGTACTCGGCATGGGCCTCCGCCAAGGTCGAGAGCGTGGCACTCGCGCAGTACTGGAGCGCGAAGAGCAGATTGCTGTGCGCCGCGGCGTAGTCCGGCTTGAGATCCAGCGCCCGGCGGTAGCAGGCGACCGCCTCGTCCGGCTCTCCTCGGTCCTTCAAGGCATTTCCCAGGTTGTTGTGGACCTCGGCTTCGCCCGGATTCAGTTCCGCAGCGCGGCGATGGGAAGCGACCGCCTCGTCGAGTTTTCCCTGGTCCGCAAGCGCGCTGCCCAGATGGTTGTGGGCTGCGGCGAAGTCGGGCTTGAGGTCGATTGCCCTGCGGCAGCAGGCAACGGCTTCTTCCAACTCGCCCTGCTCTCGCAAAGCGACACCCAGGTTGTTGTGGGCCTCGGCATAGTCCGGTTTCAACTCCACGGCGCGGCGGCAGCAGGCAATCGCTGCGTCGAGATTTCCCCGCTCCTTGAAGGCCACTCCCAGGTTGTTGTGGGCCTCGGCATAGTCCGGGCTCAGTTCCAGCGCCCGCCGGTAGCAGGCGATGGCCTCGTCCAGATTGCCTTGTGCCTTGCGGGCCACGCCCAGGTTGTTATGCGCCAGCGCGAAGCCCGGCTTGAGTTCCACGACGCGACGCCAGCAAGCGATGGCTGCGTCCAGATTCCCCTGCTGCTCGACGATCTCGCCGAGCAGAATCAGCGCCTCGACTTGGTTCGGCTCGACCGCGAGGACCTGCCGATAGATCTGCTCGGCCTCGTGCAGCCGGCCGCCCTGATGGTGCCGGATCGCAAGCCCCAATGCGTCGGAAATCGTTGCCATAAGACACCATTGTTGCCGCACGGCCCGACAACCGCAATCCGTATTGATTGATTATTTCAGCGCTCGTATTGAAATGTCTGTCCCGTAGCCCTGGCCGGAGACTATACTATTGAAAAGGGAAGATGGGGGCGTTGGCCGCATAGATTGGAACAGAATTGTGTCGATGATTTTGGAAGAGTTGGAAACGGAGACCCTCCAGGGCAAAGCGGAACGACCCGCAGTCCACTGGCGCTTTTCGCGATGGACACTTTTATTAATCGCCGTTGCGGTCGTTGTGCCATGGCTGGCGATTGCCTCCTTGCTGGCGTCGCCCACGGAAAAGTCTCCGAAAGCGGCCCAAGCAGTTCGCGGCGTTGCAAAGTCCGCAGCCGCCCAGGAACATCGTGGAAGCGCCGCCGTCGCAACTCCGGGCGTTGCGACATCCGCCACGGCCGTGACGCCTGCCGATACATCCTCCCCAGCATGGATCGCCGGCAACAAGGGACCTTGGGGTCAGATCGATACGATGCCTCTCCCCCTCGATGCGCCCGTCGATGGCGAAGACCCGACTCCCTTCGCCGATTTGCAGCCGGACGTGCCGCCAGGTTCCACGGGACGGCAACGCGCCGGCCCTGCCGAGCTGGCGCCTTCGGTTCCGTCTGTCCGTGTGGAGCGAGCCGTGCTGGCCCGCTTGCGGCTCGGTCCTGACGCCGACATGGAACAGATCGCGCAGTATTGGGGGCTTGGCGGACGGCGGAAGGATCTTCTTCCCTTTCTCAATTCACTGCATCGGGTAGAAGGCGGTTGCAACGTCAATCTCGTTTATCTCTTGCCCGATTTTGCCCGCGAGCGCCTGTATCGCCGCCCCACGGCCCGCGACAATTTGGCCGGCAACAATTTGGCAGGGGCGGCCGAAAAGGACGTGAAGGAGGACTGTTTCTGGTCGGCGTTCAATTTCTTCAACGATGTGCCCGACAATCGCGTTGAAGACACGCACACCCTGGCCGGCTTGGATCGCTACTACGATCCGATCTCGGTTCCCAATCAGTTGGGTGACGTGCTGATCTTGACCGCCCACGATGGCGTGCCCGTGCATGCGGCCGTGTTCCTGGCCGACAACGTCTACTTCACGAAGAACGGGACCAACCGGGCCCAGCCCTGGATTCTGATGCGGCTTGCCGACGTGCTGGAAACCTACCATTTCCAGCATTCCGGCAGCGACCCTGCGGGGGTTCATTACTTCCGCCGCAAGGGGATGTGAATCGGGCAGCGGGCAACCGGAGACCCCGCCCTGCTTGTCAGAGCGGTAAATCAGGCTGAACGACTAATCGTCGCAGCCGCGTCCTCCGAGCGTCGTTCTGGTCCCTTCAACGTCGATCAGCGCCCAGGAGCGGGTGGCATTGAGTCGGGGGGTTTTTCGTTCCGGTGCCTCAGTCCGCCTCTTTCGCGACGGCCGTAAAATACCTCTTCACGATGCGGTCGAGGTACTCGGGCCGCAACTCCAGCGGCACGTCGTTGTAACGGCAGTAGTTCTGAATCTGGGCCAGCAGGTCGCGGGGATGGCAGCGGCGCATGGGCCGCCGGCAGGGACGATAGTGCTTGGCGAGAAGATAGTCGATCGCGGCCTTCTCGTAGGGAAAGCCGAGGTTTCGGGCGTAGGTCTGGAAAAGGCGATGGAACTCGGCCTCGTCCGGATCGCCGATCTCAATCTTGTAGGGAATCCGCCGCAGGAAGGCCTCGTCGGCCAGGCTCGACGGCTCCAGGTTCGTGGAGAAGATGATCAACTGCTCGAAGGGCACCTGGAACTTCTTCCCCGTGGCGAGGGTGAGGTAGTCGTGCCGATTCTCCAGCGGGATGATCCAGCGATTGAGCAGTTCGGCCGGCGCGATGCGTTGGCGGCCGAAGTCGTCGATCAGGAGGCAGCCGCAATTGCTCTTCAATTGCAAGGGGGCTTCGCTCACGTTGGCGTGCGGGTCGTGGCGGAGCTCCAAGCAGTCCATCGTCATCTCGCCGCCGACGACCACCGTCGGACGCCGGATCTTGACCCAGCGGCGGTCGTAATCGGCCCTCCGCATAAGGCCCTGCGAGTCGTCTTTGGCCGCCTCGTGATAGGCCGAGTCGTAGAGCTTGATCAATTGCCCGCCTTCAATCAGGGCGAAAGGGACCCAGATATACTGGCCGAAGCAACTGGTGATCCGCCGGGCCAAGGTCGACTTGCCGTTGCCGGGCGCACCGTACAGGAACAGGCCGGCCCCGGAATTGACCGCAGGGCCAAGATCGGCAAAGAGATTCGGATCGACCGGAAATATCGGCAAAGGCCTGCTCCAACCGGTCACGGCGGGGGGCCTCGGCACGAATCGTCTGGGCATGGACGGAGACGACGTAGTCGGCCAGCGGCACCGGCGCAGGTCCCACGTAGGCGCAGGCGCTGGCGAGCGATTGGGTCCGTTGCCGCCCTTCCTCGGTCAGGCCGTAGATGTGGTCGTTCAGCGGGGCCGAGGCGGAATAAATCAGGATCTGGCGGCAGCGGAGCGAATGGAACACGTTTTCCAGGATGCCCAGCGGCAGTCCGATCTCCTCAGCGATGCCCCGGCCGCTGCTCGACCCGACGACGGAAAGGTACTTGCAGACCAGCGACTCGACGAGCGCCGTGGGCAGGCCCGTTTCTTCGATGGTGTGCGGCGTCCGCGGCAGAAATTCTTCTTCCGACTGGATTGCCGCCAGCAGTTCTTCGCGGAGCGAAGCGGTGGCCACGGTAGGCATCGGACGATTTCCTGTCGGTGCGGATTGAGCGTGAGGTTCCAAGGCAAGTCTACGTCACGCCGGGGGAGAGGCAAATGCGTTATCACACAGGCCGTAAATGCCCCACTGCCCCTGCGGCAGTGGGGGCGATTACACCCTGGGTTGTCATTTCTCGTCCACGATTTTCCCGGCGTTCTCATCCCACCATTTCTGCCAGAACGCCGCGCAGGCCTTCGCGCAACCTTTCGGGGTTTTTCGTGCCGGTCAGCTTCTCCAGGCACTTGTGGATGGCTTCCTCGGTGGCCCGCACGCCCGGCTGATAGGTTTCGCCGACATACTCAACGTTGTGACCTTTATCCTGAAGATATAGCTCGATTCTACCACACTTCTCGTCCCGTCACCAACACCCGCGGTCGCTCATCGCTCAGATGACGTGCGTGGTCCGCTGCTGCCTGCCGGTTTCGATCGGCGCGTGGTACTCGCTGAGTTTCAGGAACTGTGCGCTGGCTACGTCGTAGGCGAAGACCTCGCCCGTCTCGATCTTATAGACCCAGCCGTGCAGGTGCAGGTCGCCGCGCACCAGGCGGGAGCCGACGGCCGGATGCGTCCGCAGATTCTCGAGTTGCACGAGGACATTTTCCTCGATGGCCGCCGTCACGAGGCGGTCGCCGTCAAGGTGGGCGTAGTTGTCGCGCATGATGCGGCGGGTCGTCTCGGCGTGCGACAGCCAAGCGGAGAGTGCCGGGAGCGAGCCGATCCGCTCCGGGTGCAGCAAGCCCTGCATTGCCCCGCAATGCGAATGGCCGCAGATGATGATGTCCTTGACGCCGAGGGCCGTCACGGCAAATTCAATCGTCGCCGCCTCGCCGCCATGGCCCGCGCCGTGCGGCGGGACGATGTTCCCGGCATTCCGCAGAATGAAGAGATCGCCCGGCTTCGATCGGGTCAGCAAGTTCGGGTCGATGCGGGAATCCGAGCAGGTGATGAAGAGCGTTTCAGGGCTCTGGCCCTTGGCCAACTGTTCGAAAAGCCCTTGCAAAGGAAGAAAACTCTCGCGTTGGAATTGGTGAATGCCTTGAATCAGTTTTTGCACGAACGAACTCCCGCAAATCGCCAAGTCCGTGCCGCCCGAAGTGGGGGCCTCGACAGTCCAGACGCAGCCGGTGCGTCGCGGCTGGTGGTGGAATAGTATGCTCGACGGCCAGGGCCAAGCAACCTCTTTTCCCGATTTCAACCTGGACTTCGATGCCGGTTTCCCGCTTTTTTCTAGTTTTTCCAAAAAGTACTGTTTTGGAAAGGCGGAAGATTGGGTAAAATGCAGGGGAGTATACCGGCGATGGTCTTTGAGTTCTCCAGCCATGTCCAACCGACCCTTCCGTTTCCTGCACGCGAGCGATTTCCGCCTGGATGCCGTGCCGCGCGGATTGACGGAAGTGCCTGACCACCTTCGGGATACTCTGCTCGACGCCCCCTACAACGCCGCCCGCCGGGTGTTCGATACGGCCCTCACGGAACGGGTCGCCTTCGTGATCCTCGCCGGCAATATCCTGCAAGCCGATCTGACAGGGCCGCGCGGGACGGCTTTCCTCATCGAACAGTTCCAGCGCCTGGCCGAGGCCGGCATCAGCGTCTATTGGGCCGGGGGCGAATCCGATCCGCCGGAGGCCTGGCCGGTTGCATTCCCCCTGCCGCGAAAACGTTCGGGTCTTCCCAAGGACCACGTGACCGACTTCCTGCACCAAGACGACGGTTCGCCGCTGGCCCGCATCGTGGGGAGCAGCCACGGGTCGAGGACCTTGCAACCCAAGGAGTTTTCGCCCGACGCCCTGGGATTGTTCTCGATCGGCGTGGCCTGCGGCGAAGTGGAAGCCAAGGAGTTGCAATCGCAGGGTTACGGGAACGACGGGCTGGAAGCCCATCCTACAAAAAGTGACAGGTTGGAAACCTATCCTACACAAAGACCCTGACCCCCTGCCCCTCTCCTAAAGAGAGAGGGGGCATGGATTATTGGGCGCTGGGCGGAAGGGCCGAGCGAACCACATTGTTCAACTCGCCGGGAATCGCCCATTACCCGGGCACTCCCCAAGGCCGCAGCCCTGCCGAAGCGGGCACGCATGGCTGCACGCTCGTGAACGTCGATGAACAGGGCCGCGGCACGGATGACCTTCGTCGCCACGAATGCCATGGAGTGGGTGCATGAGACGCTGTCTGGTCGAGCCCACCACGCGGCGCGAGGGCCTGGAGGCGATGCTGCGCCCAGCGGATCCATGGCCTGACCGCTGGATCGAAGACCGATCTCCTCGTGACTTGGACGATCGGCGGCAGCGGACCGCTGATGACTGAACTGCGCCGCGGCAACGGGCACGTGTACGCATGGTCGGCGGCGAACTGCTGGAATGGCTGCGGATCGAACACGGCCTGTCGTCGCCCATCGTCTGGACGGTCGGCATCGAACTGGATACGCAAAACGCCCTGCCCGCGTCGCTCTACGAGCAGGAGACGATCCTCGGCGACTTCCTCCGCACGGTGCGGGAGTTCGAAACCGATCCCCAGCAGCCGTTGCCGGTGGAATCGTTGTTGGGTGAGGGACAGGAGGCAGGGCTGTTTTCCCAGGCGGTCGCCATCACCGACGCCGGGACACGAAAGCGGGTTTTGCACGAAGCGGCCATGTTGGCCGTGGAACTTTTGGGCGGGGAAACATAGACGTAGGGTGGTGTCGAGCGCAGCGAAGACCCACCACAAAACGCCATAAATTGGTCGGTCTTCGCTGCGCTCGACGCCACCCTACGGCTTAGAACCATCGCGTATGAAACTGCTTGCCCTGGAAATCGAAGGCTACGGCGTCTGGAGCGGACTGAAGCTCCAGCGGATGAGCGAGGGCCTGAACGTCGTCTACGGCCCTAACGAGGCGGGCAAGTCGACGCTGCTGCATTTCATCCGCTCGGCCCTGTACGGCTTTTCGCCCGAGCGCCGCCGCTATCTGCCGCCCAATCCATGGCGGCCGGCCGGGCGGATGGCTGGAAGTGGCCGGCGCGGACGGGCAGTTCCAGATCGCCCGCTATCCGTCGGCCGACGGCAACCCGCGGCTGGATGAAACGCTGATCACGGCCGCCGACGGCCGCCGCCAAGGCGAGCAGGTCATCAAGACGCTGCTGGCGGGCATCGACGAGGCGACGTTCAACAACGTCTTCGCCGTCAGCCTCAGCGAGATGCAGGAGTTGGCGACGCTCAGCGACACGCAGGCGGCCGACGTGCTCTATCAGCATCACCGCCGGGCTGGATCGCGTCTCGCTGATCGAGGTCATGCGGGAGTTGGAAGTCGCGCGGAACCGCATCCTCGATCAGCACGGCGGCCCAAGCCAGATTGCGCAGCTCATGCACCAGCGGGAGCAGATCCGCCGGCAGATCGAGGAGCAGCAGTCGCACACGCCCGACGTATGTTCGCCTGGCGGGCGACCGCGACCTGCTCCAGCGCGAGCTGTCGCGCTTGCAAGAAGAGCAGGGAGAGCTGCGGCAGCAACTCGAACTCCGCGACCTGGCGGCGGCGGTCCGCGACCGCTGGCGGCGGCATCGGGCGTTGGGCGAGGAGCTATCGTCGCTCGGCCCGCAGACCACCGTGCCCGGCCGACGCGATCGAACGCCTGGAGGCGATCAAGCAGCGGGCGGCGAAACACCAGGCGGGCATCGAGCGTTTGCATCACCATCGCCAGGCACTCCGCCGCGAGGCCGAGGAGTTGAACGTCAACGAGGCCCTGGGCCGGCATGGGGCCCGCATTACGGCCACGCTGGAGCAGGAGCCCTGGTTCCGCGCGCTGGAAAGCCAGATTGCGGAACTGGAAAAGCAGCGGAACGACCTGCACGCCACGATGTTCGCCGAGTACGAGAAGATGGGCCTGGGCAAGCCGGCAAGGCCCGACCGTCTGCCGCATTTTTCGCCGCAGGCCCTGACGCGGCTTCGCAACCCCGGCCGCCGCGTCAGCGAATGTCTAAGAAGTGCAAGGCCTTCCAGAGCGAGGCCGAGGACGCCCACCACACGGCCGCCAGCGTCCACCAACAGGTGACCGCAGCCCTTAACGAACGCCAGGCCACCGATCTCAATTCGGCCACCGAGCAGGCGGGCAACCTCGTCAACCAGCTCCGCCGCCGCATGCAACTCGACGAGCGGCTGGAGCAGCTGACGCGCAACGAGAAAGAACAGCTGGAGCAGGTCCAATCGCTGCTGGAAAAGCAGGTGCCGCCGCTCAACACGGTCATCGGGCTGGGCGTGATCTTCGTGGTGGGGATCTTGATCCTCGTGCTGGGGCTGTTTGTCTTTCAGTCGTGGACGGGGACGGGCTTCTGGACGCTGACGGCTGTCGGCATGCTGATTGCCGTGGGGGCCGTGCTGGCCAGGTCGATGATGCAGCGGGCCAACGACCAGCAGCTTGAAGAGGGGCAGGAACAGTTGCGGATGCTGCAGATGCAGGTCAAGCAGATCAAGGACGAGCGGGCCGTGCTGGACGACCAGCTTCCCCGCGGCGGCGGACCGATGGCCAGCCGGCTGGCCGCGGCGGAGCGGGAGCTGGCGGCGCTGGAAGACCTGGCCCCCTTGCATTCGCGGCATGCTGCCGCCCGCCAGGACGCCGACGCAACCGCGAGCCGCGCGGCCCAGGCCGAGGAAGACCTCCGTGCCGCCCGGCGGGCCTGGCACGAGGGCCTGGAAAAGGCCGGCCTGCCGAAGAACTTCTCGCCCCGCAACGTCCGCCAGGTGGCGCGCCTCGCCGCCCGCATCCGCGACATGCAATCCCGCCTCACGCTGCTGGACGAGGAGCTCGGCCAGCGCCGCCGCGAACGCGACATGCTTCACAGCCGCGTGGCCCAGCTCGTGGCCGATTGCGGCGTGAAGGTCGAGTCGCAGCATCCGATGGAGAAGGTCCTGGAACTCTCCGAGATGCTCACAGGGCAAGAGGCCCGCATCGCCCGCCGCGAGACCATTCGCCGCCGTTTGCGCAAGCTCCGCCGCGCGCGGACCAAGGGCGAGGAGGCCGTCGCCCGGCTGCAGCAGCGCCGCAAGCAGTTGCTGCGGCAACGCGGGGCCGAGAGCGAAGAGCAGCTTCAGCGGCTGGCTGCCGAGGCGGCCCGCGTCGAGAACATGCGCCGCGAACACGAGCAGATCGAGCACGATCTGGCCGCTACCATCGGTCAGAGGGCTTCGCAGGACGACTTGCGGCAGCATATCGAGGGTCCTGCGGCCGCGCATCTCGACGCCAGCCGCGACGATCTGCGGACCCGCCTGGCCGGGATCGAAAAAGCGATCCACCTGCGGATCGAGAAACGCGGCCAGCTCAACGCCGAGATGAAGAGCCTGGCCGACGACCGGCAGCTCGCCGCCCGGCAACTCGACCAGGCCGCGCTTCAGCAGCGGATCGAGGAGGCCGTCGGCCGCTGGCAGGTCCTGGCGGTCACCGGCCAGATCCTGGAATCGATTCGGGCGTCGTATGAAACGGATCGGCAGCCGGAGACGCTGCAGGAAGCGTCGGGCTATTTCAGCCAGATGACCCAGGGCCGCTACCGTCGCGTTTGGACGCCGGTCGGCGAGCGGATCCTGCGTGTCGAGGATGCCGCCGGGCACTGGCTGCCGGTCGAGGTCCTCAGCCGCGGGGCGCGGGAGCAGTTATTTTTGAGCCTCCGCCTCTCTCTTGCGGCCTACTTTGCCCGCCGTGGGGCGCCGCTGCCGCTGATTCTCGACGACGTGCTGGTGAACTTCGACGGCGAGCGGGCCAAGGCGGCGGCCCAGGTCTTGCGCGATTTTGCCGCCCAAGGGCATCAGATGCTCGTCTTCACCTGTCACGAACACATCGCCAAGCTGTTCCGCAGCCTGAAGGCCCCCGTCAACGACTTGCCGAACAACGCCGAGCGGGACCCGGCCCCGCTGATTTTTGACGATGCGAAAGAGAAACCGAAGAAGCCGGTGCGGTCGGCGGCCGGGCCACGCAAACCGGGCGCCAAATCGCGCCCGGTAGAGGCGGATGAACCGGTCGAAGCGGCGGAAATCTCGGCCCCTGAGCCAGAATCTGTCGTGGCCGTCGAAGAACCTCCTTGGGACGTGCCTGAGCCACGGTTCGAGGAGACGCTCGAGCCGGTTGGCGAGGTCTGGGAGGAGGAGTAGGGTCGGTGCGGCGCATTGTCCCGCTTCCCAGATCCGCGATTAGAGGGTAGATTAGTGTGTTGCGCGTGAACAAACCCCCTATCAGTCAATTGTAATGGGATCGCTTGTGCGCCGCGTGCGAGAATGACGCAAGGCGAGAGTTTTATGACCGAGGCAATCACGATTTACCGTTGGGCTAGGGAGCGCGGCATCAGGCCGCAGGACGCCTACGGTTGGCGACGCAAGGGCTTGCCGATCGACTCAAACGGTCGGGTCGAGATCGCGCGGGCCGATGAGTGGCTGGCAAGTCATAAGATCAACCCACGCGTATCGTCACCGCGCCAAGAAGCCGACGTATCGCCGGCGACTGACGGTAGTTCATTCCTGGAACAACTTCAGGACGAGGAACCGGAATCGATCGTCCGGGGAGTCGCGTCATTGACATTTCTGCGATCGCAAGGCCGTACACTAGCGAAGGGATCGCAAAGAAAGTTCTTGGACTTCACTTGGTGTGATGTTTATCCGAAACTGAAATCCATCGAGACGAGCGTGCAGTTCGACAAGCAACACGAGGCGTGGGTTGAATCGCTCCAGCAAATGCTAGTCCCGCACAACGGAAAGCCAGCCAGCTACGGCCAGGGGCAGAAGTCCCTGAACGTTTTTTTGAAGTTCTACGTCGATTACGCGTCGCGGCCCGATACGGACACATCAAGCCGTTTGCGGCCGTGGCTCCACTGCCCGCTGGACAAGGTAGTAATGAAGCATCTTAGCAAGATGTTCCCGGAGGATTATACAAGCCGACTTGAAAAGCTCCACAAGGGATCGCCGCAGCAGCGATTCTCACTCTCCGAAATGAGGGACGATGCATACCGCGAGTGGCAAGTTTGGATTCGCGAGCTAAGCCCTCAAAAGCCCGTGCTGGTTGACGTATTATGGGCTTTCAAAAGGACAATGCAAAATTCCACGGAGGCATAACCGATATGACCGAATGGACGCGCTGGCTTTGCTTTATTCGAGACGGTAAATTTGAGTGAGATAACGAGCGGAGAATTTGACATGAAAGCAGAACTCACGGCAGTCGTCGTCAACGGTTTGCTGAAACCGGATGAGGAGTTGTTTCTTCCGAATGAAACCCGCGTCAAGCTGACGATCGAAACGGTCGGCAACGAGCCGGACGCCGCGTCGGTCTGGGACGGACTCAAGGCCCGGCTTCGGCAGCGGCCGGTGCATGGCGGCGGGAAACACCTGACGCGGGAAGAAATGCATGGACGCCGTTGACACCAATGTTTTCGTCTACGCGTTCGATTCGGACACGAACAAGGCCAAGCAAGCGGCGCGAGTCGCGGGAACAGGCAAGCGATGAACAATAATCTGTTGACCAGCCTCCAGTTGAAGGGCTTCCTCTCCTTCTCGCCCAAGAGCGAACCAGTCGCCCTGACGAACCTGAACGTGCTCATCGGCCCGAACGGCGTGGGCAAGTCGAACTTCATCGAGGCGATTGAGTTGCTGCACGCAACACCGGCAGACTTCAGCGGAGTCATCCGGCTCGGCGGTACGCCCAGCGATTGGATTTGGCATGGCGGCAAAGGCGCGACGGCGGCTCGGATCGAGTCGCTGCTAACGCCGGTGAACAAGGCCCCGGAACTGCGGTACGCGCTGGAATTCACCGATAGCGCGGAGCGGTTGGAAATCGCCGACGAGGTGCTCGAGGAGGCGACGAGGGCCGACAAGTCCGCCAAGGACGTGCGTTTCTACTACCGCTTTCAGCGCGGACACCCGGCCATCAACGTGAACGAAACGGTTGTTTCCAGCAAAGGGTTTCGGTTGCGGTACAAGCAGCGAAAGCTGAAACGCGAGAGCATCGACCCACAGCAGTCGATCTTGTCGCAGCGCAAAGACCCGGACCAGTATCCGGAGTTGACTACGACCGCCAAGCGGTTCGGTGACATTCAGATATTTCGGGAATGGGGCTTCGGGCGCTCCGCTGCCTACCGCGCTCCCCAACCGTCCAATCTGCCGACCGATGCGCTGTTGCCGCAGCTTGTGAATTTGGGTCTGGTGCTTAACGAATTGCAAAACCGGGACGAGTGGACGCGATTCAACGATCTGCTGAGCAAGTTCTTTCCACGCTTCAAGCGATTGACGACGAAGCTTCTTGCCGGCTCAGTACAGGTGCTTCTGCACGAGGATGGGCTGAGCGTTCCGGTGCCGGCAACGCGGCTATCGGACGGGACGTTGCGTTTCCTGGCACTGCTGGCCATATTGCTGAATCCCCGGTCGACGACGTTGATCTGCGTCGAGGAACCGGAATTGGGGCTGCACCCGGACGCGATGTCGCTGCTGGCGGAATTGCTGGCCGAGGCATCGGAGAAGACGCAAT
The DNA here is from genome assembly GCA_963824275.1 of uncultured Planctomycetia bacterium. Taxonomy (GTDB): domain Bacteria; phylum Planctomycetota; class Planctomycetia; order Pirellulales; family Thermoguttaceae; genus JANXQG01. The sequence continues at coordinate 159,010 of CAWGOT010000006.1, forward strand.
TGATCGTCACGACGCACTCGGACGTGCTGGTTTCGGCCTTGACCGAGCAAGCCGACTCCGTGCTGGTTTGCGACTATTTGGAAAACGGAACGGAACTGCGGCGGCTCGAGAGTGCGAAGTTGAGGCACTGGCTGGAGAAGTACCGGCTGGGCGAGGTCTGGCGACTCGGAAAACTGGGAGGCAACCTATGGTAAAGGACATCGCGATCTACATCGAGGGAGGCGGAGACACGGCAGAGACGATCGATCCGTTTCGCCGCGGGATGTCGGCCTTTCTCCAATCGGTAGTCAAGCTGGTGCGGGATCGCCGCATCCGTTGGCGCCTGATCCCGTGTGGCGGGCGCCAACAGGCTTTTGACGCCTTCGTTGATGCCCTAACCTACGAGCCGGGAGTCTTCAACGTGCTCCTGGTCGATTCCGAAGACCCGGTCGCGATCACCGTATCGCCGTGGGAGCACCTTAAGAACCGCGTGGGAGACAAGTGGGAAAAACCGGTCGGCGCGGACGATACGCGATGCCAGATGATGGTGGCTTGCATGGAGGCATGGTTTCTGGCCGATCCGGCCGGGCTGAAGAAGCACTATGGCGGGAAGTTCAACGAAAAGGCCCTCCCTCCGGCAAGTCAGGCAGAGACACGCACGAAGCAAATGATCAACGACGCGCTGAAAAAGGCAACGCGACCAACGCCGGCCGAAGAGTATCAGAAGATTCGGGATGGGGCAAAGCTCCTGGAAAAAGTGGACCCAATTGCCGTGCGGGAGCACTGCAAGTGGTGTGACCGCCTCTTTCAAGCGTTGGGCAAAGCGATTGGCGGCAAAATATGATGCGTGCCATATCCGAAAGAAGGGGGGTATCGGAACAGAAACACAGTTGCCGCTTGTCGCTTGTCGCTTGTCGCGCAAAATCATTGACTTTCCGTTCGCGCTGTGATACCTTGGGCTAAAGGTACTTTCGGGCAGTTCCTTCGTCTTAACCCCCCTTCTAGGCGTGCAGCATCGAACCTGGATAGTTCTGGCGGTTCTTTGGCTGGCTGGCGTTGCCGTTGTTCCCGCCCAGGCGATCGTCGTTCGCGATGGCCAAGACGATTCGCTCTATAGGACGTTGGGAAGCAGCACCCCTTACGATAGCGTAGGGCAGTTCCACGGAACGACGGCCAGGACTGGCTTTAACGCCTCGGGCACGCTCGTCGCGCCGGACTGGGTTCTCACCGCGGCGCACGTGGTCGATGGGGCCCAGACGCTTTCGTTCAACATCGGAGGGCAGAACTACGAAGTCGACCGCAAGATCGTCTATCCCGGCTGGAACGGCGACCTCTGGTCGGGTTGCAATATCAGCCTCGTGCATCTGACGAAACCGGTCGACAACATCAAGCCGGCACAGCTTTATACGGGTTCCGGCGAATTGAACCAGAGCGATACGGTGGTCGGTTTCGGCAAGACCGGCACGTGCGACTCCGGCTACACGAAGAGCGACGGTCTGAAGCGCGGCGCCCAGAACGTCATCAGTCAGATCGAGAACAACCGCCTCCTGGTGGCCGATTTCGACAATCGCCAGCCGCCCACCGGCGTCTCGCCGAACGCTGCCGGGCACACCCTGCCCTTGGAAGGCATGATCGCACCCGGCGATAGCGGCGGAGGCCTTTTCATTACCACAGCCACAGGCACCTATCTGGCCGGGATCAATTCCTTTGTGGGCTCGGATTTTGGCCTGCCGCGATCGGTTTACGGGAATTTCTCGGGCCACACGCGGGTCTCGGCCTTTAGCGACTGGATTGAAGCCCGAATCCACGGCGGAGATCCCCTTGCCGACACTCTCCCGGCCGACAGTCTCCAGCCTGATAGTCTCCAGCTTGACAAGGGGAGCTCGCAGCGAACGACGCCCTTTGCGGCCCCCGAACCTGGATCGCTGGGCCTGCTGGCGGCCGCCGCCTTGATGCTGGGCGCATCGCGTTACTTGCTCCGTCGGCCGGCAGTGCGTGGCGCCGGATCGTCCGTGTAGGGTGGGACCAGATCGCGTAGCGAGCGCCGGCCCACCATAGCTTTGTTCGAACTAGGTGATGGAACGATCCGTGGCGGAAATTGGACCACAGTCGTGCCTTGACGCGGAATTCTTTCGATGGCTGAAGTCGATGGAAGACGAGGCCATGGTGAGCTTCTTTGATGCACCGGGCTTGACCAGCGCTGAAATTGGCAGAATTGAGGCAGAGGGAGGCGCACGGTTGCCACATGATCTTCGAGTCTTTTACGAGAACTGCAATCCGTTTGGCCTTCTGCTCGACCCGTTTGAGCGCTGGCGGCGTGAAGCCAAGCAGGTCCAAGCCGCTTTGCAAACAAGTCTTGTGGTAGTTCCAGTTGACATGCGCAGTTACTCATCGAGCGGTCAACACGTTTTCGCAGTTTTGTCGCGCGACGACGAATATGAACTTTTCTTCGTAAAACTTGATGGAACATGGGCCACTGAGCGGATTTGCGAGAATCTACGGAGGTATTTCTTGGACTGGGTTGCGTTTGAAACGGCTTCGTAGCCCCGGAAGCGGCGGTACCGGCCGTTCAGTCGTTTCGGTGGACCGGCGCTCGCTACGCGATCTGGTCCCACCCTAGTTTCCCGCGTCGGCGCGCCTACAATGATTAGAAGGTGGGTTGAACCGCCGGGCAACGCCTTTTTATCATACCTTTTCGAAAGGCATGTTTATGAACACCCAGGAAATTGTCAGCCGTTCTGCCGCAGCCGCCGAGGAGTTCGACCGCCACGAGCACCGCAGCGACGGATCGCGGGTCCTCGAAAGCCTGTGTGGAGGACTGACGCTGATTCGCGACGCCGTCTACGCCCGCGTCCACGCCGACGTGGAACGCCGCATGGGAATGGACTCGATGATCTTCCCCCTCTCGGAAGAAAAGTCCGAGCGGACCACCAAGTTGGAGATCGAGATCTATCAGATCGTCGTCGCGGTCGGCGCGGCTGAGGCCAAGGGCTATGTCAGCGACGGGAATTGGTTCCGCGATTGGCTTGCCGAGTTTCGCATGGGGCACATCGACAGCGACAGCCGCGCAGCCCGCCGCATGACCTATTACGTCAGCAAGCCGGCCGGCGATCAGCGGCTGGCCTTCGGCAACATCCTGGCCACGGCCCTGCCCGAAGCGAGCCGGGCCCCGTTGGTGCTGCTGCGCCTGGTCCCGGTGGCCGTGCAGATAGCCGTCGCGCTGGCCTTTGGCAAGTCGGCCGATGCCCTGCAGTGGCGGCACGAGCAGGCCGAGATCCTGCCCTCGATTCCCGATTGCTGCCACTGCCGCGGCAAGCTCCTGGAGAACGGCGAGCAATGCACGACGTGCGGCAACCCGCTCTGGACCTACGATTGGCTGACCAACGCCGACGGATGACTAATCTCAACACGATCTACCGCCCCTCGCTCGCCTTGCTCACCGACCTGTACGAGTTGACGATGGCCTACGGCTACTGGAAGACCGGCCCCTCGGATCGGGAAGCGGTCTTCCATTTGACCTTTCGGCGGAGCCCTTTCCAAGGCGGCTACACGATTGCAGCAGGGCTGGCCACGGCGATCGATTACCTCGAGAACTCGCGCTTCACCGACGAGGACGTCGCCTACCTGGCGACGCTCGCGGGCAACGACCGCCGGCCGCTCTTCGAGCCGGCCTTTCTCGATTTCCTCCGGGCCCTCGAGCCGGCTTGCGACATCGACGCCGTGCCGGAGGGCACGGTGGTCTTTCCCCAGGAGCCGCTGGTGCGGGTCCGCGGTCCGCTGCTGGAGGCCCAGTTGCTGGAAACCGCGCTCTTGAACATCATCAACTTCCAGACGCTGATTGCCACCAAGGCCTCGCGGCTGGTGCTGGCGGCACGCGGCGAGCCGGTGTTGGAGTTCGGCCTCCGCCGCGCCCAGGGCATCGACGGCGCCCTCTCGGCCAGCCGGGCGGCCTTCATCGGCGGCTGCGACGCCACCTCGAACGTCCTGGCCGGCCAGTGCTTCGGCATCCCCGTCCGCGGCACCCACGCCCACAGTTGGGTCATGTGCCATGACGACGAGCTGACCGCCTTTCGCGAATACGCCCGCGTGATGCCCAACAACTGCGTCTTCCTGGTCGACACCTACGACACGCTCGAGGGCGTGCGGCATGCGGTGACGGTGGGCCAGGAGCTGCGCCGGCAGGGCCACGAGATGATCGGCATCCGCCTCGATTCTGGCGACCTCGCCGCGCTGAGCATCGAGGCCCGCCGGATCCTCGACGAGGGCGGTTTCCCCCAGGCGGCGATCGTCGCCTCCAACGACCTTGACGAGCGGATCGTGCAGACGCTCAAGGAGCAAGACGCCAAGATCAACGTCTGGGGCGTCGGCACGCGGCTGATCACCGGCAGCGACGATCCGGCCCTGGGCGGCGTCTACAAGCTCTCGGCCATTCGCCGGCCGGGCGAGGCCTGGCAATACAAGGTCAAACTCTCGGAGCAGACGGTGAAGGTTTCCACGCCGGGCGTCTTGCAGGTCCGCCGTTTTTACTCAGGCGGCGTGCCGCTGGCCGACGCCATCATCGACGAGAACGCCCCCTGCGAAGACGGCATGACGATCGTCGATCCCTTGGACATGACGCGACGGCGGAGCGTGCCCGACGCGTCCGCCAGCGAGGACTTGCTGGTGCCCGTGTTCCGCGGCGGGCGGCGGGTGTACGACCTGCCCGATCTGGCATCGATTCGCAGCCGGGCCGCGAAGCAGCTCGCCAGTTTCCCCGGGCCGATCAAGCGATTCGTCAATCCGCACGAGTATTTCGTCGGCCTGGAGCGCGGCCTGCACGAGCGCAAGACGCGGCTCATCTTGCAGGAACGCGGGTTCGAGCGGTGACACTAACCCGAAGCGCCAGCGAGGAACACTAACCCGAAGCGTTAGCGAGGGAATGAGGATCGATTGTCCCATTCTGTCCCGGCTTTTTGGCTTTTCGTCCCGATTCCTTGGGTTCTTGTCCCCCTATGGAACCGGGCGCTGCAATGGTATGATAATAGTATTTGGCAAACCAGACTGATTCAACCCCAGAAAACGGCCGACAAAGCCTGCGAGGACCTGACCAAGCCCGAACCGGGGATCCAACTCGAGGCCGGAGTGCCCGCCAATTGGGTTTTCGGACCCCTGGCTGCCGTCGATAAGAACCGCAAGTATTGCAGCTTGGAAATCATTACCTGCTGGACGGACCGGAAGGAAGTCGCCGTGCCGCTGGAGCTGAAAGTGGGCCTGGGACTGTAGATGATGGGGTCCCACATACCGTCGCCACGTGTCATAGGGATATTGAGATGAGCAGTCGCGATGATCGATCGCAATTGATTGCCCACCATGTTGCGGTGCTGATGTATCACGACACGGCAAGCGGCTCATTCGAAGCGAGCGCCGGCAGTTTCGCGGGGCTTTGGGAGGACTTGGTTCCTGAGCAAGGGCAGGCAACCTCCATTCAGGGCGAGATCCTTCGCGCGGTTGGGCGACTGGCCAGCGAGGACCGACGTAACGGCTGTGTGAACTGGGACAAGTACTACGAGGGCCTTGTCGAATTTTTGCGCACTTGGCTGCCGAGCAAACGGGTATTCAATGCGGCGCAACGCGCAGAATTTTAACGGATTTGGACGCTGTCGTCGCCAACGGTCGCCATGGCATTGACTATCAGGTAATCCGGGTTGTTTTTGGGAGGCTCATCGAAGACGCGGCTGCGTATTGCCGAGCCTGCCCCAATCCTGTTCCCATAGAGCAACTCCCCTCACCTGAAGGCTAAAGGCTAAAGAAACTAAAGAGCAAACATCTAGCCCGGAAACAGGGGCAATCACTAATTTCGTCGAAGACCAATGGTCGGAAACCTCAAAATCCGTTATTGCGTCGCCGAACAATCGCAAGCCGAAAGTCCCTGTCTTCCTCAATAGCCGGAGTTACCCATGATCCAGCGGACATGCCCGCATTGCGGCAGTCGCGATTTGCCCGCCACCGAACGCACGTGCCCTTCCTGTGGGCAGAAGGTCGCCTACACAGCAGGTCATACCAACGTTGCGACAGACGAGATCATCGTTGCAGAACTGGCCGGCGCAGCCGCCGAGAAAAGAGGACGGAGAGGGCGCGGAGCAATTCAGTCTCGCTCCATCGGTGCGATCTTGGTGATACTGGCGCTTCTGGGGATCGCGAACAGCCTGCTCGCGATGCTCAATCCGCCTCCACAAATCGCGGCGCCAAATCCAGACCCCAATATTGCGAGGGCGGCACAGGAAGGCCAGACGGTCGCGCGTGCGGCCGGCACTCCCGTCGTTCTCGTTCTGTACCTTTTGATGCTCGCGGGCGCGGCGGCCATGATTACCTGGCAACACTGGGGATTGGCTTTGGCCGCGGCGATCATCGCCATGCTCCCGTGTTCACCCGGTTTTCTGATTGGCGTACCCGTTGGCGTGTGGGCACTAGTTTTCCTGAACCTTCCGAGCACCAAGGAAGGTTTTAAGGCCCGGAGAGAATGACGGTCGTTGAACAACTGGCGATGGCACGGCAGTAACCGGCAACACGACGGCCAAGATCATCGCCCAACGCGCCGACGGCAACGGTTCAGGAACTCACGCCCCCCGGGTGCTGGTAGCCGGCGCGGTACGGGCGGCGGAGAAGCCGCGTGGCCTCGGCATCGCCGACGACTTGCTTGGTCACCGGGTCGTAGGCCAGTGCCCGCCCCAAGTGCATCGAGACGTTCGCCAGGATGCACGAGGCGGTCGAAATGTGCCCTTGTTCGATATCGGCCACCGGCTTGCCGCGAGCTGCGATGGCGGCCAGGAAGTCCCTCATGTGGGCCGCGCGTGGCGGGAGCGGCATGGAGCTCGATGCCCTCTCGCGTCACGTCCTCGGGGAACTGTTCGCGCTCGTAAACGCAGTCGCGATGGATGGCCTCGCCCTTGCCTTGGGGGATGAAATCATAGCACATCACGCTGGCCTTGAGCGTGCCCTTGTCGCCGTAGAGCGTCATGGCCCAGGGATACTTGGGGTCGGGCGGCGCGCCCAACGTGCGGTGCTGCCAGGTGACGGTCGAGGTCGCCAAAATCGAAGTTGGCGGTCTGCGTGTCGCTGATGTTCGATTTGCCTTCCTTCTGGACGAAGATGCCGCCGCTGGACCAGACCCGCTTGGGCCAGCCCAGCCCGAGCATCCAGCGCGTCGTGTCGAGCATGTGGACGCACATGTCGCCGACGATGCCGTTGCCGTATTCCATGAAGGTCCGCCACCAGCCGAACGGTGCGGCAGGCCGTCGTAAGGCCGCAACGGGGCGGGGCCGGTCCACGTTTCGTAGTCGAAGAAGTCCGGGACGGCGGTGACGGCGGATTGCCGTTGGAACGCATGTGATAGTAGCAGCAAATATCCACGTGGCCGACCTTGCCCAGCATGCCGGCGTCGACGATGTTCTTCTTGGCCTCGATCAGGTGCGGCGTGCTCTTGCGTTGCGTGCCGACCTGCACGACCCGGCCGTGCTTGCGGGCCGCGGCGATCATCGCCTCGCCTTCGAGAACGTCGCGGCTGATCGGTTTCTGGCAATAGACGTCGGCGCCGGACTTCGACGGCCGCGATCATCTGCAGGGCGTGCCAGTGGTCGGGCGTGCCGACGAGCACGATATCGAGATCTTTCTGCCTTGAGCATCTTGCGGTAGTCGGCATAGGTCCGCGGCGTCTTGCCGCGACTTCTGCCGCCGGCGGCCATTTCCGCCGCGCCGCTTGAGCATCCGCCGATCGACATCGCAGAGCGACACGACCTCGACCGGCGCGACCTGGATCAGCCGCCAGAGGTCGCTCTTGCCGTACCAGCCGCGACCCGATGAGCCCGACGCGACAACTTCTTTGGCTGGGCGGCCGCCGGCCACGTGTACCCCGAACGCCGACGCGGCCAGCCCGGCAGCGGTCGTTTTGAGGAACTGGCGTCTTTGCATGGCGATTGTCCCGAAGTTTCGCGAATACTCCCGTGAACCGAGATTATCGCTTCCGCACGGTGCGGCGTCAATGGTTGGCGGGTTTTGGGTTTTGGGTCTTAGGCAAACAACAGTCGCTGATTGCGGGCGCATTCGTTGTAGTGTATATTTGGGTTCTGCGCGTGAAACGGATCGTTTTGAGTCGCGTGCATGATGTCAACGGACAGGAGCACTCCCATCTCCTATATGAGGAAGACGGAAGGCGCCGGCTTCAGCGGTCCCGACACAGAGGAGCGCGCCGAGCCGATCCCCTATTCGACCGAACTCACGTCGGGACTGGGACAGAACGCGGAGGGTAGTACTGGACAGGAACCCCGTGAACGGGGTTGACATCGCGAAGGAACGGGAGGAAGGCTCCTCCCGACTCCGCCAACCCGCCATAAATGGCCGGGCCGACTACCGGCTGAAGCCGAAAACGGGCGTGAACGCCCGTCCCTGCACCGGAACAAAAACGCCGCGTGCGGAACTTGCCCTATTACGGCCTAAGGATCGGCAAATCAAAAACTGTCACCTTTCGCGGAGCGAAAGGCGACTATCCGGCAGTTATTGATTCGCCAGTCCTAAGACGCCGTCTTGCCCGGCGCGAGCGCCGCGGGCGGCGCAGACGCCGCAGGCGCGGGTGCCGCGGGCGCCGCCGGCCCCGCCGCCGGTTTCTTTGGCTGAACGTCGATGCCCAGCTTCTCCGTGGTCAGCAGGCTCAAGAGTGCCCCCAGCATGCTCGACTGCCCTCCTTCACTCCCGCCGGCAAAATTGATCAGTTGCGAGGGCACCAGCGGCTGCTGGCTCTGCCGCAATTCGTCGGCCACGATGGCCACCGCATACAGCCGCGGATCGCGATAGGAATCGATCTTGAGTTGCAAGACCTGGGCCTCGGCCTGGCCGATGGCGGCGATCCGCTTGCCCTCGCCTTCGCCAATCAGGGCCGCTTTCTTGCCCTCGCCTTCGCCGATCAGGGCGGCCTGCTTGGCCTGGGCCTCGGCCACCACGAGCAGCCGGCCGGCCTCGCCCTCGCCCTGCAAGCGGGCCTGCTTGGCGGCGGCCTCGGCCTGCACGACGGTCGTTTCGGCCACCTTGCGGGCCTTGGCCAGCTCGGCGTCGCCGACGTTCTCGGAAATGCGGATCTGGACCTGCGACTTGGTCAACTCGGCCTGCAATTGGGCCTGGGCCACGGCCTCGTTGAGCGACTTCTGGCGGACCGCCGCCTCCTGCTGCTTCTGGAAGGTCTCCACCTGCTCGATGGCAAACTGCCGCTGCCGCAACTGGTCCAGCAGGCCCTCGATCTTCGTGTCGCCGGGCTTGCTCTCGGGCCGGCCGATCAGCACGTCGACGCATTGGATGTCGAACGCCGTGAACCTCGAGCGGAGCTCTTCCCGCGCCTGTTGCTGGATCTCGTCGCGGCGGTGGATCAATTCCAACATGCTCTTCTTGTGGGCCACGTCGCGGAAATAGGCGCTCAAGAGCGGGTCGAGCGTCTGCGTGATCAGTTGCTTGACGTCGCCGAAGCGCTGAATGACCGACGGCGCTTTCTCGTAGTCGATATGCACCACCACGGAAAGCGGCAGCAGCGGCTCGTAGGCATCGGCCGTGATCAGCTCGATCGAGGTCAGCGACTCGTCGAAGCGGTGGCTCTCCGTGCGACCGGTGATCCAATGCAGGACGAAGTTCGTGGTGGGCACCTCGACGATCACGCCGGCCGCCGTGTTGAAGGCGTACTTGCCCGGTCCGAGGGCGGTGTCCCAGACGCCTTTTTCGCCTTCCCGCACCCGCTCGCCGTGGCGGAACTCCTTGCCGGAGGTGTCGGCCCCCTTCTTGCCGTAGAAGCTGACAACGACTCCCACGTAGCCGATCGGCACGACGCACTTGGGAATCATCTCGATGGTGGCGAACCAGCGGTTGATGAAATAGGTGCCGTCGATCAGCGGCGTATACTGCACGCCGCGCCGCCCGCCGGCGCGGAGGAAGGCCTCGATGTCCTGATAGTTGTTGTGGAAGTTGGGCTGGTCCTTGTCGGTTCCCACGGCCGGGGCGATCAGCTCGCCCGGCGGCAGCGTGGGACCTTCGTGGACCGTGGCGATGCCGATCTCGTCGGACTTGCCGGAGATGATCAGAGGGCTGAAGCCGTTGAGTTGCCGGAGTTGATGCTGCCACTCCTCCAGGCTCTTGGCATATTCCAGCGTGAAGACGCGGTCTTCGGTGATGACGTTGAACAGCGCGATATTGATGGCGTAGACGCCCTCGCGGAGGATGCCCCGCTGGCGGCCTTTCTGCCCTTCGTGGGCGAGGAACTTGCGGGCGTCCTGGAAGTTGTTGCACTCCACGATCTCGCCCAAGGTCTGCGACGGTTCCAGGTTCGCGCCGCCGCGGGAGAAGACATAGCCGATCTTGCCCTGCTTGATCGTGATCAGGGGGAACTTGTGCAGGGCATACTGCCAGCGCCAGAGGCCGAAGTGAAGTCCGCCGCGGAGGATGTCGGCCTGATAGCCGGCCTCGCCGTGCAGGGCGATGACCGCGCCTTCGGTGAGCGACCCGCTGCTGGACCAGAGCTTCTCCACGACGCCGATGCGGTCGTTCGGGATATAGCGCGTTGTGAGCCAGGCGGAGACGAGCAGTATCGCCAAGATCACAATCAGGTAAATCAAGAGCGTAATCAACATGGGAAGCATGGTCTTGTCTCCAAAAGGGGGTTTACAGTAGTTTACCTCCAAGGAGAACAATTGCAAGACAGCCCCAGTTTCTGGCACTTATGGCTCGTTATCGTCCTCATCATTCAAGTCTTTGTCGATCTTGTCGGCCTCTTCCACCTCCTGCATGGATTTCTGAGCCAGCGCATTGTCATGCGCTCGAACCGCAGCCACCAGGTTCTCGAATCGCTCCTGCTTCAGGTGCAGATCCTGTTCGATTTTGCGCTGCCGGGCCGGTTCGACATACTCCTTCATGGCGTCGGTTGTGTCGGCGGTCAATTCGCGCCAGGGAACGACCACCTCCGCTTCCAATCGATCGGCGAACTCCTGATCGGAAAGAGCGCGCTGAGAGTGTTTTTGCCGCAAGTCGTCGTAGGTCCCGAGGATCTGACGCTCGCGCTCCGGAAACTGGTTGATGATGGCGATGAAATCGCGGGGCGGCGGAGGCAGGAACCGGGCGCCGAGCAGGATCGCTCCGGAGCCGGCCACGGCCAGGATGCCGATTCGCAGCCAATACCCATCCGATCGCGAGGGCAGTACGATCAGGCCGGCCAGCAGTCCGGCAATGGCCCCGCCGGCGTGGGCCGCGTTGTCGATCCCCGGCACCGAGAGTCCGAAGAACACGTTGAAGATCACGATTGCGATAACCCAATTGCGGAGTGGTTGCAGTTGGGCGGGTGGGACCGCATCACGGGCATGCAGCAAGAAGCCGAACAGGGCGCCGATGAGGCCGAAGATGGCCCCCGACGCCCCGGCACTGACAACCTGCGGATGGAAGGCCAAGCTGGCCATTCCGCCGGCGATTCCGGCGAACAGGTAGACGATGGCCATCGCCGTATGGCCCGTGAGGCGTTCCAGCAGTTGGCCGACAATCCAAAGGCTCCACATATTCACCAGAAGGTGCAGAAGACCGATGTGGAGAAAGAGATGGGTCACCAATCGCCACCACTGGCCGGCAAGCGTGCGCGGCCCGAAATTGGCGCCCCAGGCAATGAGCGAGACGACGTTTCCTCCCCACAAGGACAAGGAACGATCACGGAAGGCCTGTGCCAGGCAGACGACGACACAAGCCGCGATCAGGCTCGCGGTGACGAGCGGCCAAGGGCCCTCCACGTCGGAGCCGTGCGGGCGTTCGGCCGCCGCTGGGCCGGCTTGCTCCGGCTCGCCCAGCGCCTTGCGCAACTGGTTGACCTGGTCCAGGTTGTATATGCCGGCTGGCAGTCCGATATGACATCCCGTGGTGCGATCGAACGCCCCCATTTGCTGGCGGGCCGTGTCCGGCTCGACCCGACTGGTGTCAAAGAGGGTGAGATGAACCACCTTTTCCTCCCAGTGGAGGTCGGCCACGTCGGCTGCCGGGCAAACAAAACTCAGCCTCGCGAAGCGGAAGGAAAACTGGCCGTTGTGAATCGCCATCCGCGGCGACTGCCGGAAGGCGGTGAGCATCGAGAAGCAGTTCCGTGCGACATAGATCAGGAGCAAGCCGGTAATCAGATTTGCTCCACCGGCGTACATTTCGTAGATGAGCAAGCCAAGCACGATGAAGTTGGGGATCATCGCGGCCAGCGAGACGGACCGGCCCTTGACGCGCGCTTCCCCGAAGATCCGGGCGGCTCCGAGCCGAATTGTTGATCATCGAACTGCATGAATTACCTTTCCTCCTACCGATCCAGTTCCCTAAGCGTTTCCGCCGAGGGCAGCAACGCCTCAACCTCTCTCTGCAATTCGTCCTCGCTTTCCGTTTCGTCCACGTCGGCAAGCCCTTGGAGATGCAAGAACACGCGGGCCGCCGTCAGCCTCAAGGTGAAATCGTCCGGCGTGCCGTCGGGCCAGCGGGCGAGACAATACTGCTGCCGGCAAAGCTCGGCCAGATCGTCGTCCCAACCCCAGGTGAGACTGGCCAGATCGATCTCGCCCGCCGCCAGCGCGGCCGACTCCCAATCGATGGGCACGTTGCGGCCGTCGAATTGGAGAATGTTCTCGGCCTGGTATTCGCCGTGAATGATCGTCGCCGGCGGCAAGAGGGCGGGCAGGCGCCGCTGGCAACGCTCGCAGAGATCGGGCAGCCAGGCCCATTTGCCAGGGTCCCGGCGCTCGTGCAGGCGGGTGAAGTGGCCGGCCCTCTGCATCCAGGCGCGATAGAACCCGGTATCGTAGCGATGAAGAAAGGGCGGCACCGCCGCCGTCTCGCTCCAGCGATGGAAACGGCCGATCCACCGCGCGGCCGCCATCAGTCCGGCCTTGGGCTGCGATGCCTGGTTCAAGGGCTTTGCGCCGTCGAGATACTCGAGCGCCAGGGCCACCGATTGCGTCGTTTCATCCAGCAGCGCACCGTGCAGCAGGGGCACTTCGTCCTTCCAGGAGGGCAAGAGTTGATCGTAGACCTGGGCCTCGTAGGCCACGCCGAAGCAACAGGTCGGCGGCGCGGGTTCGGCCAGCGGGCCAAACTTGCAAAGCAATTGCCGCACGGCCCCGTCCGGCATACGGCAGACGACGATTTCGCAATCCGCGGCGGGCAATTCGCTCCGCTTTACGATCGCCGCGGCGCCCAGTCCGGCGGCCAGCGCTTGATTGTCGAGTTTCATAGCAACTCCTCGCCGGCGTCCAACAGGGCCCGGTCCCAACCGTAATAGCCTACCGTTTGGCCGCGGAAATGCAACACAGGCTATTGCCCGGAACGCACTGGGGCGATATACTGCCCTGAAAGGAGCACAGCATGTCCCAACACTTCTCGCGGCGTGAGTTTCTCGTTTCCAGCATCGGCGCAGCCGGGGTCCTCGCGGCAGGCGGCCCGGGCAGCATGTACGCATGGTCGGCGGCCGAGACTACCGAAAAGGTTTATTACCCTGCGGTCAACCCTCCGGCCACGTTCCCCACGGCCCCGGTTTCCATCCAGCGCTGCCGCAGTTACGAACCGGCCGCGCTGCGGGAAAAACTCGATGCGGCCTTTACGCAGATCGGCGGGCTGAAGAAGCTTGTCAGCAACAAAACGGTCAGCATCAAGGTCAACGTGACCGGCGGGCCGGGCACGCTGGCCGACCTGCCCGGTTTTCGCACATACCAGATCCATCCGAACCTGTTGGCCGCCTTATGTGCCGCGCTGGCCGACGCCGCGCGCAGCGGATGATTGTGCTGGAGAGCTATCCCTCGGCCAAGGCCCCGGAAGAACTGCTCGCCGCCGGCGGCTGGGACATCCGTGCCATCCAATCGGCAGGCGGCAACCGCGTGACCTTCCAGGACACCCGCAATCGTGGCAAGTCGGCGCAGTACAGCCGGCTCAAGTCGCCCTGGGGCGGATTCCTTTTTCCTTCGTTCGACCTGAATTCGGCCTACGAGAAGACCAACGTCTTCATCTCGCTGGCCAAGCTCAAGGAGCACCTCTGCGCGGGCGTGACGCTCTCGATCAAGAACCTCTTCGGCATCACGCCCGTTTCGCTCTACGGCAACGACGCGCCGAACGAGAATTCGGAGAGCTATCGCGCCGACATGCTCCATAACGCCAAGATTGCCGTGCCGGGCGGCGTGCCCAAGGAAGTCGCCGGATACGTGCCGAAGTCGTGGAAGTATCGAGTGCCCCGCGTGACCGCCGATTGCCTTGGCGCTCGGCCCATCGACCTGGCGGTGATCGACGGCATCGAAAGCAACCGTGCCGGCGAGGGCCCTTGGGCGAAGAAGACCGTGCCGGTCCAACCCGGTCTGCTCTTGGCCGGCTTCAATCCGCTCTGCACCGACGCCATCGCGGCGTCGGTGATGGGCTTCGACCCGCTGGCCGAGCACTTCCAGTTTCCCTTCCGCGGCGAGAACCACCTGCGGCTGTTGCACAGCGTCGGCGTCGGCGAGATCGATCCGAAGAAGATCGAGGTCCGAGGGCTGCCGTTGAAGGAAGCGCTCTTCCCGTACAATCCCAAACACGAAGAGTTGGAAAGCCCTGACGCCTACTACGCCCGCCGAAACTCGCGGCTCTTCGCCTAGTGTAGTGTGTTACGCAGATTGGCATTTATGCGCCACGCTGGAGTTCCACCTTCAGGCGGCATTTGCCGGCTAAAGCCGGAACTCCAACAGAGGCGACTTCGGAGACACTAGACTAGATCACTGCGCCGTCCAGCCGCCGTCGATCACGATATCGGTGCCGGTGATGAACCCGCCGGCGTCACTGCAGAGGAAAGCGGCCAATTGGGCGACTTCCACCGGTTGGCCCCAGCGGGCGACCGGGATCCGCGAGAGGAAGAACTGCGTCAACTCCGGGTTGTCCAAGAGCGGCCGATTAAGTTCCGTCATGAAGGGCCCTGGGCTGATGCCGTTGACCGTGATCTGCTCGGGGGCGAGTTCCAGGGCCAGGGCCTTGGTGAACCCCAGCAAGGCGGCCTTGCTCGTGGAGTAGGCGGTGCGGCCGGGGAGCGAAACATGACTCATCATCGAGGTCATGTTGAGGATCCGGCCGTAGCCTTGCCCGCGGAGGTGTGGCACGAACGACCGCGACATGAGGAATACGCTGGTGACGTTGACGGTCTGGACGCGGGTCCACTCTTCCAGCGTGAAGTCGCCGATCGCCTTGCGGATGTTGATGCCGGCGTTGTTGATCAGGATGTGGATGCGGCCGAAACGGGCGGCGACGGCCTTTTCCAGGGCGACGACCTGGGCCTCGTCAGCCACGTCGGTGGGGAAGACGGCCGCCTCCGAGCCGCTGGCTGCGATCTCCGCGGCGACCGCGCCGAGCAGTTTTTCATCGCGCGAGACGAGGGCCAGTTTCACCCCAGACTCCGCCAGGGCCAAGGCCATCGCCTTGCCCAAGCCCTTGCTTGCCCCGGTAACCAGGGCCACTTTGTTCTTCAATTCCGGAAAATTCATCAAAGCTCTCTCCATTCGAATCGAAATGCAATGTGCTCGTAGTCCCGCCCTGCGTTCGTGGTACCGGCACAAGCCGGGACACGAACGCTGATTTATGACCGAGTGCCAGTTTAATCCGCCAACGACCTGTTTACAACCAGCACCCCTCCTTCCTGGTGATTGCGGAATCGCGGCCTAAGGGGTAGAATGAGGCGAGTCCACGCTGGGAATCAAGCGCAACTGAAGGAGCCATATCATGGAACCGAAGCCCGTGCTACATCATGCGCAGCCCGCGTATCCTACGCGGCGCGAGGTGCTCGCCGGCGCTGCCTCGCTGGCCCTATTCAACCTGGCCGGGGGCAACTTCGCATTTGCGGCATCCGAAGAGGGCAAGATCGCCGTCGCTCCGATCTTCAAGCATGGCGCGGGCCGTGGCGTCACGGGCTGCATGGTCATTACACCGCCCGTCTTCCTGTCCGAGGAAGAGGGCATGCAGATCCTTCGCGAAGAGCTTGCCAGGCACGGGGTGCGATTGAAAGCCGGCGGCAATCTCGAAGGCGTTCGGGTGCCGGCCAGAACCGAGAAGGACGAATCGGTGAACATGGGTGGTGGAAAGCAGGAAATCAAGACGACCGTTGTCGAAGACCCTCACAAAGCAATACCGCTGAAACCTACCGGCAACGACTCCGACAAGAACATCGCGGTAGAATTCGTTTCCACGAAGAACTACTTCGATTTGGGCGGACCAAGTCCTGGATCGATGGTCGTACACTACGACTTCAAGGAGGTCGCCGAGTACGCTGCTGCGCAGGCGAAGAAACAGGGCAAGGACCGAGTTTTCCTCGGCGTGTTCTACGACCCGTCGCCCGAGAAGGCCGACGTCAAGCCGTCCAAGCAGGATTCGATGGCTCGGCTCAGGTATGACTCCGGCGCGTCGAACAGTGTGACCGATCCCCGGCCGACCAAAGACGATTCCAAGGAACTGCTCCGTCAGCAGGTCCGGGACTTCATCGCCTGGCTGAAAGAGCAGAAGGCGATCCAGTAGTCATGCACCTTACGCTGCATCTCACGCGGGCCTGCAATCTGGATTGCTCGTACTGTTACGCGCCGCCCCAGGCAGGCCCCGGCATGACCTTTGAAACGGGATGCAAGGTCCTGCGGTTCGGGGCCAGGACGACGGACGGGTCGTGCGGCATCATCTTCTTCGGCGGCGAGCCGCTGCTGCACAAGGAACTGATCCGCGACCTGGTAGCCGAGGCCCGCGCCATGCAGCGCAAGCAGGAGGGCCAATTCCATTTCAAGCTCACGACCAACGGCCTGCTGCTCGATGAGGCTTTCCTTGAATTCGCCCTCGAGGAGGACATCCTGATTGCGATGAGCTTCGACGGCGTCCGCGAGGCCCACGACCGCTACCGCCGCCTCCCCGACGGCTCGCCGAGTTTCGACCGCCTGCTGCCCAAGCTGCGGATGCTGCTGGCCGCGCGGCCCTTCGCGAGCGTGCTGATGGTGGTCAACCCGGATACGGCGCCGTTCTTGACGGAGTCGGTCTCGTTCCTGCTGGACGAGGGCTGCCGCTACGTAATCGTCTCGCTCAACTACGCCGGGCCGTGGGGCGAGGCCGAGTTGGAGGAACTCGGGCGGCAGTATCGCCAACTGGCGGACCTGTACATCGAGTGGACGCGGCAGGGGCGGAAGTTCTACCTGAGCCCCTTCGAGGTCAAGCTCTCTTCGCACATTCAGGGCGAGGACGTCTGCAAGGAGCACTGCGAGTTGGGCATCCGCCAGATCTCCGTCGATCCCCTGGGAAACCTCTTTCCCTGCGTGCAGTTCACGATCGCCGGGCCGGAGAGCCGCTGGTGCATCGGCGACGTCGTTTCCGGCATCGACGAGGGGAAGCGGAACCGGCTTCGCGACGAGTCGCAAGACGAGAAAGAGCCTTGCCGGCAATGCGCGATCCGCCGCCGCTGCCACAACACGTGCGGCTGCCTGAACTGGCAGACGACGGGGAGCGTCGCGCGAATCTCGCCGGTCCTTTGCCGCTACGAACAGATGATGATCCCCATCGCGGACCAGATCGGCGAGACGCTCTACCGCGAGCAGAACCGGCTATTCGTGAGTAAACACTACAACCCGGCGCATGCGATGCTCTCGCTGCTGGAGGATCTGGACGGTTCCGGACGCGGAAGAGCGAGCGAAACGGCCGGTTAGGGGCCGGGCTGCGGGTGCCGACGCTTGACCGGCTGCGACTCGGACGCGAGAATGAAGTTCTTGCAAGTTCCAGGGAGGACGTTGTGGCTGCTCATCGCCTCTTGGCAATCGGCTGCATTGCGGTTATCGGCTGGGCGCGGCCGAGCGAGAGTTTCGCGCTCGGAGAGGTTCCCGGCCAGGGCAAGTCGCAGGAAGCCGCGCCCGCCGTTCTGCCGCCGCTGGTCGACGTCCTGGACGCCGACCCGCTCGCGCCCATTCATTACCAGGTTCCAAAGCCGGACGTCGAGCGGCTACTCGGCCAGAAGGCGATTGTCGCCCCGGATAACGCGACGGGAGCGGGAGATTACCGGTTCGCCAGCGCCGATGCGGCGGAAAAGTGGTTCGCCGCGGCGCGGCCCATCGTCCCGCCAGCCGGCGCGAAGAGCCCTTTGCAGAAACTCGACTTCGGCTTTCCGATAAGCACTGGGGCCCGCGTGAGTTTTGACGCCGCCGGACGACCGTGGTTCTGGGAGCGGTGGTCGATGCCTGCCGACCAGTTCAAGCGAGAGGTCGAGGAGATTGCGGCCGGCAAGCAAGGCCTCATCCCGGGCGAGATCCTGCTCATCGATCGCGACGATCGCGCTTGGATGGTGCGGAGTCCTAGTGCCGCAAATCACATTTGTCAGCCCACCAAAACCAAAGTTTCACCAGATTCTCGGTGACTTACCCATTTTTCCTTCCAGGTCGCCGGGCGTTTCACGGTGGCGGCTGTTACGGGGCGCCCAGTGTAGGTCCAGCGGAAGGGTTTAGCAAACGTGCGGTTGAAGTAGTCGATGAAGGCCAACAGTCGCTCCTGTAACGCCTCCGTCGATTTGAAGTTGCCGCGTCGCAGAACACGTCGGGTCACGATCCCGAAAACGATTTCGATCTGGTTCAACCAGGAACTGTGCTTCGGCAAGTACACGAAGCGAATCCGATGACTACCGTCGGAGAGAAAAGCCTGACGACTGGCCATCGATTTCAGAATGCCGGCCTTGTCTTTCTGGCCCAAGGTGCTCGGGTCGATTCCCTCCAAACGCGCGACGTAACGGACGAGACTCTCGCTACAGTGCGTGTTCAAGTTGTCCACTACAAACCTCCAGCCCGCCTGCGGCTCAGTTGCAACCGTTTGTTGGATATGCCGATAGAAATCCTCCTCCGTCCGCGTCAGACCAATCGTCGGTGCGATCATTTGTCCAAGCACCACGTGCCAATTCCCGATCAAACACAACGTGCCGTGACGCGTGTATTCGAATTCGGGCTGCGCCGGCTGACCGGGCTTCATGGGCTTCGTCTTTGCGTTCCGCTCTAATGCCTGGATGCCCGTCATCTCGTCCACGCTGACCGTGTGCGTATTGTACTGGAAGTACAATTCCGGGGCTTCGAGGTAGCACTGGCAGACGATCTGGACTTGCTGCTCAAAGAGCTTCGGGTCTTTCTCGGTGGTGTTCAGCCAATACTTGCTGCGATGCGGTTGCAGTTCGGCCCCGGCCAGATAACGATTGACCTGACTAACCGAGATGGAGGTGACGATGTTGCGGCGGACGAGTTCGTCGGCGAGTTCTCGTCCGGTCCACTCGTTAATGGGCCGTCCCGATTGGTCTGCCGGTTCACAGGCAATGGCCAGGACCTGCGTGACTTGTTCGGCCGTGAATTTGCCCGGCGACCCGCTCCGCGGCGCATCACTCAGGACATCTTCGATGGCGCGGCGAAGTGCGGCTTGCGATTCGCGACACTCGATGGCCACCAACGCGTCGAACGACTGCTTCCAACGTCGCCTCCACACACCGATCTGCTTTCGCCGCAAGCCGACGATGCCGCTGATCGCCCTATTGAACATGCCGCCAAATGCCAGTACGATCAAGTGCGCGCTGGACGAGCCGTTGGGCCGCGGTCGTCGAGTGGATCATCTCTTGCAAAATTGAATGTTGCCTCTCCGTAAGCACGATTTTGGCCGCCTTGCCAGACATATCCTTCCTCCTGTTTGAGACCGAGACGTAAGACATCGCGGTTATCAGACAGGAGGAAGGTCTTTTGATGCAATGGAAATGGGGTAAAATGCGTTATCTAGGAAGCAAGGAAATGCCGGAATCTGGGCGAAACAAGGTCTTCATGTACCATCAATTGTGATTTGCGGCACTAGTGACGGCCTCTACGGGTTCGACTTGCGGCAACATCGTTGGATCGAACACAAGGACCTTCTGGCCGGAAAACCGCCCGAGAATCAGCAAGATGAAGGCATGGTCCCCGAGATCGGCGGGGACGCCTACCAAAGCAGTTCCGGCTTGCTTTTCTTCGGCGACCGGATGGGCGTGCATGTCTTCGACGGCAAGACCTGGCATTTTCAAGAGTTGTATCAGCGGAAGAGCGGCGAAGTGCGTTCTTCGGACGTTGTTCGCGGCAGCCGCCCGCGACGCACCGAAGGAATTCGACCCGCTCCGGGACATACGCCATTTCAGCGAGGATTCGGAAGGCCGGGTTTACACCTGGGCGTTTTGGCGGGGAAACGGTGAGACCGGCGCGAAGGGTTTTTGGGTTTACGAGCACGGAAGCTGGAAGAAGGTCGATGTCGCGGAGGAACTGGGCGCGGTTGTGCCCCGCGACCCCGACGAGATCTGGCTCGTGCGAAACTACCTCCGAGGGCCAAGCGGAGGCGACGTTTCGGTCCTCAAAGGCGGCCGGCGGATCACGGGCGACGAGGCCCAGGGGTTGCTCATGCCCAATCGGCCCTTCGCCTACTTCTCGCGGATTGCCAGCGGGGCCGACAGCACGGTATTTCTGCTCATGCAGGAGGTCGATCAAGGTTCGCTCTTCCCGCCGGAATGCCGAGGCGTGGCGCTGCGGCGCCGCGGACCGGCCGTGGACATGGGCAACCGGGCCGGGGAGTTGTTCAAGCGATCCCAGAGCACAGTCGTCGATCCCCAGGGGCGGGTCTGGGTCGCCACCGACGACGGAGTGAGCTCCATAAGCCCCGACGGCCGCCAGGTCACTTGCTTCCCGATCACAAGGCGTTTTCCACCCGCGATCCACGTCCTCGCGGCCGACGGGCAATACGTCTACTTCGAGGTTGGCGGGTCGATTTGGCGATTGGATTGCCCAGCCTACCTGCAGGCGCCGAACAGCGAGCCGCTTTTGCCGTCGTCGTCCGTGCGGATTCGCGGCTTTGCGGCCGGGGACGCGAGGGGGCGTCCGTGGTGTATTTGGGACGTTCCGCGATTCGCCGACGATGGTCTTCGACGGCAAGCGTTGGCAACCCCGCCCGGAAGCGGACCTTCAAAACCGACCGGAGAAGTACGTTGCGGCGTTCCCCGGCGTCGACGGCGCGATGGTCTTCGAGGACGACCGGAACCGATTTCACCTGTTCGACGCGGAAGGACACGCCGTGGCCGATTCGGCCGAAGAACTCGCGTTGAAACATGGCGACCGCCTCCGCAAGGCCCTGCGCTATCCGCCGCAAGACAACATCGACTATGGCCATCAACTGCTCAAAGACGCCGCGGGGCGGATCTGGTGGGCGAGATGGCCCGCGGGCTGGGGCGTCGTCGACGGCACGACGGCAATCCGCGGCGAAATGGACGACGTGATGAAAAGGGATCGCGTAAATCCGTTCTCGCTGCTTTATCCGATTGGGGACGGCACGCGGGTCTTGCTCGGCCCCTATGGCGACATAGGCCCGTCCGGTGTTTATGGCGTCGAAAAGGGCCGCATCGCGCGTCTGGCCGACCCGCCTGTCTCGGGCATCGCCTTGCCTTGGGTTCATCCCCCGACAACCATTGCTCGGACCGACAGTTCGGGACGTGCATGGGTCATGCGGTTCGACGACAAGCTGGGACCGATCAGCCAGGCCATCGATTCGCGGGGGAAACTCGCGGCAACGCACCGCGGCTGGCTCGTCTTCGAGGACCGCAAGAAAGGGCTCTGGTTCCGGCAGGCCCTTTGGAGCAAGTACACCAAGGCATTTGGTCCGGATTGCATCATGCGCCTGGATGCCGACGGACGCGACGCCGCGCTCGATGTGCCCGATCTCACTGCCGCCAGCCCCTTGGCCGAGGCTCCGGACGGTTCGGCATGGACGCTCACGGACAGCGAGTTGATTCGCATCCGGGCCGGGGACGGTCGTTTGTCGATCGTCGAGCGGTATGCCATGCACGTCAAGGATTCGGACCGCCTGTGGTGCGACTCCGACGGCCGCGTGTGGATGGTCCACGAGACGACCTCGAGCGAGGGCCCGCCGTACACGGAGTTGATTCGTTTTGCCACCAAGACGTCGCTGGAATAAGGCTCACGCACTGAGTTCCCGCACCACCCGCAGGGCTTCGTCAATGTGCCCATCGGCTGAGAAGTGCGACGAAAAGATGTGGCGGACCACGCCCTGCTTGTCGATCACGTACGTCGTTCGGCCCGGCAGGAACCCCAACAGTTTCGGCACTCCAAACGCCTTTTGCAGGGTCCCGTCCTGATCGCTAACAAGCAGGAAGGGCAACCGCCGCTCTTCAGCAAATTTGCGGTGGCTGTCGGTCGAGTCCACACTGACGCCGATAACTACCGCCCCGGCTGCGGTGAACTCGGCGTAGGCATCGCGAAACGCGCAGGCCTCGGCCGTGCAGATAGGAGTGCCGTCGCGAGGATAGAAATAAAGCACGACGACCTGCTTGCCCAAGTAATCGGCAAGCGCTATCGGCTGGCCCGTGTGGACCGTGACCGTGAACTGCGGGGCAGGATCTCCGACGGTGATCTTGGTCATCGTAGATGCCCTTTCCTACGGCATCAGCGACCGCCCATAGCTCAGCCCCGGCCACGGCACGGCCAAGAGCAGAACGACCAGGGCGGCCGTGTAACACATCGCGGCCACCTGATACTTGCGGCGGTCGTCGCTCAGCCGCTTCGATACGGAAAAGCCGACCTGCCCTAAGACCACGGCGGTACACATCGTCAGCGGATGCATCACGCCGAAGAATGCCGCAATCATGCGATCGAGCCCGACGGTTCCGCCGGCAAAGAACTGGCTGACGACCGGGCTCTGAAAATACAACGCCAGGCCGATCACAAGCTGCGTGGCCAAGGCGCTGGAAAAGACCAGGCCGGCAAGCCGCTCGTGCCGCGTCCAGGCCAATTCGCCCAGATGCCCCCGCCACGTGCGGACGATGGCCCACAGGCCCGTGAAGAGAATGATCCACCAGGTCAAAATATGCAGATGAAGCGTTGCTTTGTAGAACATGGGGAAATTGTACGGAACAAGGTGCGCTGTGGCTAGCCCACGCGGCAAAGTAGCAGGCACACGGAGTGTGCCTGCTACTTTTCTTGTCAAATGCCGGTCACTGTCGCGCCGTCCGATTGCCCCTCGATCTTATCGCTTTCGGAACCCGCGGGGCGAGCCAGGAACCAATCGCGATTGGGACCGCCTTCCAGGGTGTCGAACGCACGGCCGCGATGCACGTGGGCCGGCGTCAGCAGGGTCTTGAGGCGGGCTACACGGTCGGGATAATCGACGTCCGGCGCGGCCCACTGCTTCAAAATGGCTCGCAACGCCCCCAGGTCCGCGTCATAATCGGTCCAGCCGGCAACGAGGATGTCGCCGCGAGGGCCGGCCTTGAGGTGGCGCGGCCCCGGCCGCCGATCAACACGTTGCGCCCGGTCCCGCCCTCGATCACGTTGTCGCCCTCGCCGCCCACGACGATGGCCGGGCCGCCGCCGGTGTGAACGAAGTTGTTGCCGTCGCCGCAATACAGCAGGGCCGGCAAGGTGACCCGCTCTTCGATCTGGATATTGTCGTCGCCCCCCTGGCCGTAGACCTCGATGCGACTGAGCCGCGCGGTGCGGAACTTCGAGCGGCGGGCGGTCACGTTGCCCGGCGCTGTGAATGCGGACGACCGTCCATTCCTCCTCCTGCGAAATGTGGATCTGGTCGGCCCGCGGCGTCCCGCCCACGACCAGCGCCCAGCGGCCGGGGCGATCGGCGTCGGGCTGCGTATAAGACGCGTCGATTGCCGCGCGGGCCTCGGCCTGGAAGCAATCGGCCATGCTCGCGGCTGCCGCATCGGCGGGGCAGAGCGCCGGCAGTCCATAGCGGTCCTCCAGCGTCTTGAGGATCGAGAGCGTATCATACGCGCGTATGCTGCACGCCTCCCCGCCAGCAGTACGGCGAGAGGACGAGGGCCGGCACGCGACAGCCCGGGCCGAACTTGTCGCGCTTCGGCGGAGGGACATGGTCCCAGCGTCCGCCGCTGTCGGCGTAAAGAACAAGGATCGCGGTCCGCGGCCAGAAAGGGCTGTTCTGGACGGCATGCACGATGTCGGCCGCGTGCTGCTGGCCCGCCAGCAGGCCGGCGCAGCCCGGGCATTCATTCAGCGCGCCGATGGGCTTGATAAAGCAGACCGCCGGCAGCTTGCCCTCCGCAAGGTCGAGGTAGAACTGCGATTCGTCCTGGAGGTGTGCCGTGGGGCCGGTGGTTTTTGGGTTGAGGGTCGTGCCGCCCTCCTGGAAGGGCGCATAGCGGGCGTAGTAGGCCAGCGGCTGCCGATCAAACTGGAACGTCTTGTCGGCCTTGCCGGCCAAGGCATCGGCCCAGCCGCCGGAATACCAGCGCCATGCGACCCCCGCTTCGTCCAGGCGCTCGCCGATCGTGGGCGTATAGCCAGCGAGTTTCGGATCGACATTGTTGATGGCCCTCAGCAGTTCATCCGCGGGCGCCGGCGGGTGCGGGGCCACGGCGGAATAGGTTGCATTGACGGCGAAGTTGCCGTCACCCGCAGGCGGGTACCCGGTCAGGCAGCCGTCGTTGAGTGTCTTGCCGCCGGGCCCGGAACTGAACGACGACTGGAACTCTTTTCGCGCCGGCATTGGCTGGTTCCAGCGCGGGGCTTGCGCGGCGACGAGATAGTGCTGGTTCAGGAATGGACCGCCGAAGGCCGCTTGGAAGAAGTGGTCGCAGAGCACGTACTGCTGGGCCAGCTTGCCCTCCGGGAGCAGCCTAGCATCGTAGTAACTCATCACGAGGGCCGGATTGTCGCTCCAGGCGACGAATTTGTCCATGGTGCCATTGCTCGGCTCGACGAGGCCGTCGTCGATCTGCAACTGTTGGGCGTAGAATCGCGGCGCCAGTGCCGTCGTCCGCGTGGTGCTATCGACAAACTGGGACAGGTCGAACGGCCTGGCGGGTAGCCCTGGGGCGACGTTGGGATCGGCGGACAATTCGGGAAGCGTTGCCAGGGGCCGGCCGGAGCGGTCCACCTGCGCGGCGACTGGTCCGGCGTTGGCCAGCCCTTCGGCATTCGGAAAACTGCCATACAGGCCGTCGAAACTCCAGCCTTCCTGGCAGATCACGATCCAATGGTCGATCTTCGCGATGCGAGGATCGACGTCCTTGGCGAGGCAAGGTGCAACGGGGAGCAAGGTAGCCGTGAATAATGCAAGGGAGAAATAAGCGAGTTTCATGGCGAAGGACCTTCTTTGCTTTCTTCAGGGTCGTTTTTCTCCTTCGCTTTGTCCTGCTCCCGCAGTTCGAGACGCCGCAAGCGGTAGGAAATATCCTCGCTGATCGCGCGATGCGAGTTGACCAGATCGGCGACGATTCCGGTCAGGATCATCTGAAAGCCGGCCAGCAGCAAGATTGCCGCCAGGATCAGCGATTGCACGTGCAGATCGCGGGTGGCCGGATCGAAGAGATAGAAATAGAGGAACCGCAGCCCAAGCAGGAAGCCGAGGGCACCGGCGGCGAGGCCGGCAAGCGAGAAAATGGTCAAGGCCCGATAGGAGGCGTAGGTGCGGATCATGATGCCCAACGATCGCGCCACGAAGACGCCGAGATTGGAAAAGAGCCGCGATTCGCGGAGCGGCTCGTTGGTGCGGATGGGCACGATCTCGGTGACGATCCGCCGCCTGCCGGCCTGGATCACGTGGTCCACCGTGTGATCGAAATCGGTGGAATGCACCAGCCGCATGGCCGCCTCCCGGCTGTAGGCGCGGAACCCGCTGGCCACGTCGGGGACTTCCATGCCCGCAAGCCGGCTGACCACGCGGCTGCCGAGGACTTGCAGCCGCCGCTTGAGCGGCGAAAAGCTGGCGACCGATTGCACGCGACGATCGCCGATGACGATGTCCGCACGGCCGGCGAGGATCGGCTCGACGAGCGCGGGGATGTCGCGGCCGTCGTATTGATGGTCGCCGTCGGTATTGACGATCACGTCCGCGCCGAGCATCAGGCAGCGATCGATGCCGGCGGCGAAGGCCTGACCGAGGCCGCGATTGCCCGTGAAGCGGAGGACGTGGTCGGCGCCATTCTTGCGGGCCACTTCGGCCGTGCGGTCGGTCGAGCCGTCGTCGATCACCAGCACCTCGACGCGCTCGATCCCGGCAATCGACCGCGGAATGGCGCGGAGCGTGGCCGGCAGCGTTGCCTCCTCGTTCAAACAGGGAATTTGGACCATCAACTTCATCCACAACGATCATACTTGCAAGCTGGCCGGGCGGCAAGTAGCGGTGGTATCGACCGTATCGAAGCGACGCGCCCGCCGGAGCCAAAATCCGGCTTTTAGGCGGCGTTTTTTACCGCCCTAGCGCTGAAAACAACCTAGGTTTTCATTGCGGAGGCGTCGTTCTCGTCATTGCCCCCGCGGCTCTCGTCAAAATTCATTTCGCAACTTTGGTCCCGGCCCTCGTTCCGCGACACGGTCGTGGGACTGCACCGGCAGATTCGTCTTTCACCCCTTTTTCCAGGAGCATAGCATGAAGAAGCTAGCGATCGTGGCGTTCGCGTTTCAGGTTGTCGTCGGTTTCGCCCTCGCGGCGCAGGCCAGCGGTCCTGCCCATCCGCAGGCCAACGGCTCTGCCCATCCGCAGGCCCAACAGAATCAGCACCCGATTCGGCACGACCTGCACGACCTCAAGAAGGACCACCGCGACATCCACCAGGACAAGCAGGCCCTGCACAACGCCCAAAAGGACCTGCACCAGGATCGCCAGGACGTGCATGCCGACTGGAGCAAGCTGAAGAGCGATCTCGCTTCGGGCAATACGGCCCAAGCCAAGCAGGACCTCTCGCAACTGCATCACGACGAGCAGGATGTCCGCGCGGACCGCCAGGACGAGCATGCCGATTTGCGGCACCTGGAGCATGCCGACCGCGACCTCGCGGGATCGACACGATCTGAACCGCGACCTCGGCAAGCTTGCCAAGAGTCCCAGCGGCTCGAACAGCAACGGCCAGCAGGGCAAGCCGGGTTCGTCAACCAGCGGGCAAGCCTCGACCAGCGGCAGCCAAGGCTCATCCGGCAGCGGACAGGCCTCGTCCGGCGGCAGCGAAGGCTCATCCGGCAGCGGCGAAGGGTCGTCCGGCAGCGGAGAAGGTTCTTCGGCCCAGCAGGACTTCAAGAATCTGGTCAGCGAAGGCCAGACGTTGCGAAACGACGACCGGCAATTGCGCAGCGATCGGCAGGAAGTGCAGGCCGATCGGCAAAAGATCCGCGCCGACATCGCGTCGGGCAACACCAGTGCGTTGCAGCAAGACCTGCAGACGTTCCAGCAAGACCGGCAGACGACGGGCGCCGAGCGGACCCAGGTCCAGTCCGACCGCCAGCAGTTTAACGCCGACCGCCACGAGCTTCGCGAGGATCTTTCCGGCGGAGAGTAACAGAACCTGCCATTCACGGCTTCGGCCGCGCTCTGAGATGGTGCGGTGAATTCCTGGCCCCGAAACGCATGCTATCCCGAATCGGAATAGCGCGCGTTGTCGGGGCTGCGTGCATTCGCTGACCTCTTTATACTTCGCGCGGTTGAAACTAATACCAGCCCGACGCGCAAGCGAGGATGCTAACCCGTCACCTCGCTTGCGCTTCGGGCTCGTTTCCCACGCACGACTCTCCGCCTGCAATTTGCCTTTGAACCAGACCCTGGTCGGGCACGACAGCATTCTTGCGGCTAAACGCTTGTCATTACTGCGTGGGGGTGCGGATAAGCAAGAAACCACCTTGCATGGCCGCCTTCGGCCGCACCACTCGATCTCCACCACCCTGAACTCCCAGAGTGTTAGCGTACTGTTAGGGCACTGTTAGCATTCCGCTAATGGTGTGGTCAGCCCCTAGTCGCATTTTTGTTTCTGCGATAGGTTGGAGGTTGCGGTTGATTCGCGGAGCTTCTACCTACTTGGCAAGGAAATGTCTATGACCACCATCCGATCGTCTCTCTTGATCCTCTCGGTAACATTACTGTGCAGCGAAGTTGGTTGCTCGCCTGGCGCGGGCGACGACGGGAAGGGCTCAGGCGACACGAGCGCCCCGACGATGCGCATGGCCTCCTTGCAGAACAAGGCCGGCAAGTTCGTCAAGCCGACGATTGCCTCGGGTCAGAAGGCATTGGAGGGAGCCAAGCTGCCGGACGACCTGATTGCCTGGGCTTCCGATCCTGACGGCGACGGGTCGTATCCGATTGTTACGTACACGTGGATCATCGCTTACAAGAAGTATGCCGACGCGAAGAAGGGCAACGCCTTGAAAAACGTCTTGACCTATTGTCTCAGCGATGGTCAGAAAGAAAGCGCCGAGTTGGGCTACATACCGCTGCCGGCGAAAGTCACGGACAAGGTGAAAGCCGCCCTCGCCAACATTGTCGTCGACGGCGACGCCAAGGGCAACGTCATGCTGCAAGGCGCCGCGCAAGCTTCCCGGCGCCGTTATACG
Source organism: uncultured Planctomycetia bacterium (assembly GCA_963824275.1). Classification (GTDB taxonomy): domain Bacteria; phylum Planctomycetota; class Planctomycetia; order Pirellulales; family Thermoguttaceae; genus JANXQG01. Next base: position 187,383 of record CAWGOT010000006.1, read on the forward strand.
CCAAGTGGTTCAAGACGTACAATGCTGCCCATCCGGAAGCGCAGATCGACTATCAATCGGTCGGCAGCGGGTCGGGCGTGAAGGCGATCATCGACAAGACCGTCGACTTTGGCGCCAGTGATGCCGCCATGACTCCCGACGAGATCGCCAAAGTGGATCTCGGTGTCCAGCTTCTGCCCATGACGGCGGGGAGCATCGTGCTGGCGTACAATCTCGAGGGTGTTGAAGACCTCAAGCTGACGCGCGAGGCCTACGTCGGGATTTTTCTCGGCACCGTCAAGAAGTGGAACGACAAGCTGATCGCCGACGCGAATCCGGGCGCGAAGCTGCCCGATCGAGAGATTAACGTCGTCGTCCGCGCGGATGGCAGCGGCACCACGTATGTCTTCACCAAGCACCTCAGCGCGATCAGCGAGGACTTTGCCAAGAGCCCGGGCGTGAACAAGCAGCCAAACTGGCCCGTGGGCACGAAGGCCAAGGGCAACGAAGGCGTGGCGGCCTCGATCATGGGGACCCCCGGATCGATCGGCTATCTCGAATACGGCTACGTGAACAACGCGAAGTAGACAGATCCATGAAATCTTGTCGCAGCATGGCAAGCAACTTGATGCCACGTCGGCCTGCGGCAATTCCCCGCGGCCCTGGAGCAAACCGATGACCAAGCTCGTCGCCGAACCAACGTCGATCTCGCGGCCGCCAACGAGCCTGGAAATTGGCTGCGACATTGCGTTCCGAGGCTTGGCCTACGGCGTGGCGTGGCTCACGGTCGCGCTGGTGGTCTACATCGTGTTCCAGATCGGCGTGCCCGCGATGCCGGCGATCCGCGAATACGGCTTGGGTTTCATCGCGGGAACGAAGTGGGACCCGAACCAGAACCAGTTCGGCATCCTGCCGGAAATCTGGGGGACGCTTTTCAGTTCCGTTTTGGCGTTGGTCCTCGGCTCGATCATGGGCCTGGCGGTGGCAATTTTCCTGAGCGAGCGATTTCTGTCCTCGGTCGCCTTTGCGGCGCTCAAGCCGTTTGGAGTGCAGTACCACCGTTTGTGGGGCAAATTGCCCAATAGCCTGGAAGTGTTCCTGAAGAACCTCGTGGAGATCCTGGCGGCCATTCCGAGCGTGGTCTATGGGTTATGGGGCATCTTTGTCATCATCCCCTTGATCCGGCCGATGTGCGACTGGCTGTACGACAATCTCAAGGTCATCCCGCTCTTCTCGACGAGTTTCGGAAGCCGGGGGATGCTGCCGGCGGCCATCGTCTTGGCGATCATGATCGTGCCCACGGTCTCGGCCATCAGCCGCGACGCCCTGGTGAGCGTGCCGCCCAAGCTTCGGGAAGCGGCCTATGGACTGGGCGCGACGCGGTGGGAGGCGATTCTCTCCGTCATCCTGCCGACGGCCCGCCGCGGCATCTTCGGCGCGATCCTCTTGGCCTTCGGCCGGGCGCTGGGCGAGACCATGGCCCTGGCAATGCTGGTCGGCAATTCGAACAAGATCTCGATGTCGCTTTTTTCCCCGGCCGACACGCTGGCGGCACTCCTGGCCAACAGCTTTTCGGAGACCCAGCCGGGCAGCAAGATGGTGGGCGTGCTGATGTACGCCGCGCTCGTGCTGCTGTTGATGACCTTGCTGGTCAACGTCATCGGCGCATTGATTCTCCAGAGTTCGTCACGGGACTTGAAAGGAGGCCGCTGATGGAAGACCCCGTCGTGAGTCATCAGGCGATGGCCGCCAGCGCCGAGGCCGGCGACGGTTTTCGACAGCCGAGTTGGAGAAATCGCTGCGGCGCCCGCGAACGTTTTTGAGTTTCCTTTTTACGGCCGTCACAGCCGGCCTGACCGTCACCGCGCTGATACCGTTGTTCTCGGTGGTCTACATGCTCGCCGTCAAGGGCTTTCAAAGGCTGAACTGGCAGGTTTTCGTGTCGCTTCCGCCGGCGGCCTTGGAGAAGGGCGGGGGCTTCGGCAACGCAATTCTCGGCACGCTGGTGATGGTGGGGCTCGCCGCGCTGATCAGCATTCCCTTCGGTATCCTATCGGCCGTCTTTCTTGCGGAAATCGGACCGAACACGCGGCTGGCCCAGGTCGTGCGTTTTGGCGCCAAGATGCTCAGCGGGTTTCCCTCGATCCTCGCCGGGGTGCTGGCCTATGGCGCGATCGTGGTCCTGACCGGCGGGTTCTCGGCGATTGCCGGCGCGGTGGCCCTTTCCGTGCTTATGTTGCCCACCGTGATCTTGACCTCCGAGGACGCGATTCGCATGGTCCCGGCGAAAATGCGCGAGGCGGCCATTGGCATGGGGGCCACGCGAACCCAAGTCATCCTCCGCATCTTGCTTCCGACCGCCATACCGGGCATTCTCACCGGCGTGATGTTGGCGATCGCGCGGGCCGCGGGCGAAACGGCCCCGCTCGTCTTCACGGCGGCCTTCAGCAACTTTTGGATCCGTAGCGGCGGAAACGTCAGTCTCATGCGTTCGACGGCTTCCCTAGCCGTCTTGATCTACAATTTCTCCAGTTCTCCCTATCGTAATCAGACCGAGATGGCATGGGCCGCGGCGCTGGTCCTCGTGCTCTTGGTGCTGACCTTCAATCTCATCGGCCAGGCCCTTTCGCAGCGCAACCAATAGGAGCTTTCTTGTCATGATCCCAGCAGATAAACCAGCAGCGAATGGAAACGCCGCCAACGGAACTCCGAAGGACGTTGTCATCGATTGTAATATCACGGAACTGCACTACGGCAACTTCAAGGCCGTCCGCGATACCAAGATTCCGATCCAGAAAAACTGCATTACGGCCTTCATCGGTCCTTCGGGGTGCGGCAAGAGCACGGTGCTCCGCTGCCTGAACCGCATGAACGACCTCGTGCGCGGCTTCCGCTTCACGGGGCACGTGCATTTTCACGGCGCGAACATCTACGACCCCTCTATCGACCCCGTTGCCGTCCGCCGTCATATCGGCATGGTTTTCCAGCAGCCGAATCCCTTCGCCATGAGCATTTATCGCAACGTGACGTTCGGCCTGAAGCTCAACGGTTTCAAGGGCAACAAGGCCGAGAAGGTGGAACAGGCCCTCCGCGGCGCGGCCCTCTGGGACGAAGTCAAGGACAAGCTCCACAAGAGCGCCCTGGCGCTGTCCGGCGGGCAGCAGCAGCGGCTCTGCATCGCGAGGGCCATCGCCACCGAGCCGACGGTGCTCTTGATGGACGAGCCCTGCTCGGCCCTCGACCCCATCGCCACGCGGAAGATCGAAGAGTTGATGCTGGAGCTGAAGAAGCGGTTCACGATCGCCATCGTCACGCACAACCTGCAGCAGGCCCAGCGCGTGGCCGACAAGACCGGATTCCTGTACGTCGACACGACGCAGGGCGGCCGCACCGGCTACCTCGTCGAGTTCGGCGACTCGAAACAGATTTTCGAGGACCCCAAAGAGCAGCACACGCAGGAATACATCCGCGGGGAGTTTAGCTGAGAACCCGGGTGTGCTGCGGTCGGCAAGCCGTAGGGTGGGACCAGATCGCGTAGCGAGCGCCGGCCCACCATTCCTGCCTTTGGGCTTGATCATGGTGGACCTGCGCTCGCTACGCGATCTGGTCCCACCCTACTTCTGCTTCTCGGCCCATCCAGCGGCGGCAATGCCGCGCAGAATCGCCATGAAGTACCGCGCGAATCGCGGCCCGTCGCAGAGCGGCGAAGCGGCCACCTGCCGGCGAAGTCCGGCGCGGATCGCCGCCAGCCGGGGCAGGTCGGCGGCCAACCCGGCGGCAATCTCCACGTACTCCTCGCGGCTGCCGGCAATTGTCTCTGTCAGCCCGACGGCCGATAGGTAACTCAGCGCGTGCCGGCTGGCAAAGGTCTCGCCTGGCCACGTTACCACCGGCACGCCCATCCATAGGGCGTTGCAGGTCGTCACGCCGCCGGCAAAGGGAAACGGATCGAGCGCCACGTCGATGTCATTGTGCCGGGCCATGAGCTCGCCCAGCGGCGACCAGCCCTCGATCTCGAGCCGCTCCGCGCCAATTCCCTGCCCGGCAAACAGGTCCAGATAACGGCCCCGCACCGCCTCGTCTTCCAGGCCGCGATACTTCAACAAGAGCTTCGAACGCGGCACGCGGCGGAGAATCTCTGACCAGAGGGCGACGACTTCCCCGTTGATCTTGGCCAGGTTATTGCAACTGCCGAAGGTCACGTACCCGCTCCGTAGCACCGGCAGCGGAGCGACCTCCGGCGCGTCATCAGGCGGATCGTAGCAGAGATAGCAGTCGGGCAGCCGCAAGATCTTCTCGCGAAAGTGGACGCCGACATGCTCGGGCGCCATGTGTCGATCGGCCAGGAGATAATCGATCGCCGAAAGCCCGGTCGTGCCCTCGTAGCCGATCCAGGTGACCTGGATGGGGGCCGGCTTGCGGACGAAAGTGAGCATGCGGTTGCGGGCGGTGTGGCCGGCGAGATCGAAGAGGACGTCGATCTGGTCGTCGCGGATCTGGTCGGCCAGCCGCTGGTGGCTCCAGCCCAAGACGTTGCGCGCAGGCGAGGCGGCCGCTTGAAACCGCGCGGTCAAGTGGTCCGCAGGCCCGCGATCATTATAGCAGACGATCTCCACCTCGCTGCGATCGAGATTCTCCAGGGTCCGGATCAGGAAGAAACCGACCGGGTGCTGGCAGAAGTCGGGCGAGACGAACCCCAACCGCAGGGAGCGGGGAGCAGGGAGCGGGGAGCAAGGCACGTCTTTCTCCCTGCTCCCTGCCGGGTACCCTCTGGGTGGCTCCCCGCTTCGTGGCACGGCGTGGCGGCGGTCGAACTCGGCATGCGCCTCGGCCAGCTCCACCAGGGTGATGCCGGGGCGATAATTGAGCGAGAAGATTAAATTGCTGTGGACTTCGGCGAACGTGGGTTTGATCTCCAAGGCCCGCCGGTAACTGGCCAGGGCCTCGTCGAGCCGGCCCTGATCCTTCAAGGCGTTGCCGAGATTGTTATGGACCTCGGCAAAGTCCGGCTTGAGCTGCAAGGCCCGCTGGTAGTAGGCGATGGCCGCGGTGTATTGGGCGGCCTCCTTCAGGGCGTTGCCGAGGTTGTTGTGGGCGTCGGCATTCTCCGGCTCGGCCTGCAAGGCCCGCTCGAAGCAGGCCAGGGCCTCGGCCGTGCGGCCCTGGTCCTGCATGCTGACGCCGAGACTGTTATGGGCGTCGGCGAAGTCGGGCTTCAACTCCAGCGCACGGCGGTAGCAGGCGATGGCCTCCTCCAGCTTGCCCTGCTCCTTCAAGACGGCGCCCAGGCTGTGCGGGGTCTCGGCCAGGCGCGGCGCGAGCTCCTGGGCCCGCCGGTAGCAGGCAACGGCCCCGTCCAATTTGCCTTGCTCCTTCAGGGCGTTGCCGAGATTGCTCAGGGCCTCGGCAAAGTCGGGCCTGAGTTCCAAGGCCCTCTGGTGGCAGGCGACGGCCTCGTCGAGCTTGCCTTGTTCGCGCAGGACGTTGCCGAGATTGGTGTGGGCCTCGGCATAGTCGGGCTTGAGTTCCAACGCGCGGCGATAGGCGGCGGCCGCCTCGTCGAGCCGCTTGCGCTGCTTCAGCACGACGCCCAGATTGTTGTGCGTCTCCGGGGCTTTTTCCTTGAGTTCCAGGGCCCGGCGATAGGCGGCGACGGCCTCGTCCAGGCGGCCGAGTTCCTTCAACGCCGCGCCGATGCCGTGCTGGGCCTCCGCATAGCCGGGCTTGAGCTGCAAGGCCCGCTGCTGCGCGGCGAGGGCCTCGGCCGGCTTGCCGAGGGCCTGCAAGACATTGCCCAGGTTGGAATGGGCCTCGGCGTAGGCCGGGTTATGCGCCAGCGCGCGGCGGTAGCAGGCTTCGGCGGTGGCCGGATCGCCCTGGCTCTGCAAGGCGACGCCCAGGTTGTTATGGGCCTCGGCGTTGTTCGGATTCAGTTCGAGCGCCCGGCGGTAGCAGGCCACTGCCTTGTCGAACCGCTTCAGCTTCTGGTGGGCGGCGCCCAGATTGGCGTGGAAGGCGGTCGAATGGGGATTCAGCTCGATGGCCCGGCCGATGTACTCGATCGCCAGCTCGTGGTTATTGACCTGCGAGCCAATGACACCCAAGAGGTGCCAGGCATCGGCATTCCGCGGATCGGCCTCGAGGACCTGACGGTAGATCTGCTCGGCCTGCTGGAGTTGGCCGGCGCGATGGCAAGCGACGGCCTGGACGAGGGATTCGGCGATTGAGGGCATGGGATTCTCCAGGGGCATGTGTCATTTTATGCTGCTCGCGGTTGCAACTGACACTAACCCGAAGCGTAAGCGAGGCCGCTAAGTCCTTGCCTCGCTTACGCTTCGGGTTGTTGTCGAATGGCTCACTTGTAACCGTTCGCAGTATAGCGAAACGGGCGGATATCGGCAATTTCGGCTTGCGCCTTTGGCGGCGGGCACCGCACTCCAAAGTTCAGTTGAAATTTTTCGGCCCGGCATTTATGCTGAAGGTGGTGATTTCGCGGTTGTAGTATCCTTCTTTCGTTGGCTCGACGGGAGTTGCTTTCATGCCGTGGGCTGAGGTTCTCTTGGCGGTCGTCGCCACGTACGTGGTGGTCAAGGCCATTCAGGCCATCTGGGATTTTATCGTCTGGTATCGGGAAGGGAGGGCCTTCGCCGAGGAGCAGAAGCGGGCCCAGACCCTGCGGCGTCAACAACGAGCGGCGGGGATCAATATGCCGGCGCTGAAAGAACGACCCGCGCCAGATTCGAGTGGGCCCGGGTCGAAGCCGCCGATTCGGGAAACGAAACCGCCCAAGGGCGGCCTCGGGCTCTGATTCCTGAGGGAACACATGGTGGGCGAGACGCTTGTCGTCAGCCCGTAACAACCTTGGAGGGATTGATAATGTCACGAGAACTTGTTTCATCCGCGGTTGCGCCGATTACCGCGGTAGCTTGTTGGAACTGGGCGCCGCGCACGTTCGCCGCGGAGGTCGGCAAATCGGCGTCTCTTTCGAAGTGGGCCAACCGGGACTCGAGCGCGCCGCTGGAGGGCTTGGTGCTTTCGGTCATGAGCAGTGCGAGTCGGGTTGCGCCGGGCGACCCCGTTGTCGTCGCCGTCGTCATCAAGAACGTGGGCGAGAGCCCCGCGGAAATGACGGTCCCGGGAGACTTCGTTGATAGCTTCGGTCTATCGGTCGTCGGGCCCAGCGGAAAGGAGGTGCTGACCGAATACGGGAAGCGTATGCACACTGGGTCCCGGCCGCCAGGTTACTCGCTGGAACCAGGCAAGGAAGACGTGCGTATCATCACCTTGAGCAGGAAGTTCGACTTCTCGGTGGCGGGAAAGTACATCATTACCACCCTGCGGTGGAAGGTACGCGACGGCTTCATTCAAGACGATACGCTGCCCGTGGCAGCCAAGATCGAGATCACGGTCGATGAGTCCTTGCCGAAGGCCGACCAGGCGATACTCCCAAACGGCGAGCCACGCTGGGCGCACGAAAAGCAGTGAAACGTCATCAAGTCACCGGTCAGCAACGCTCGGGCCTGTAGGGCGGGTACCGCCGAAGGGCGGCTGGATCGCGGGACTCTAAACATTCGTCGGCGCGACGGCTGCCGCGACCGGCTCGATATCCGGCGCTTCGAGCGAACTCGGCAGCGAGAGCGGAAAGCGAAGCGTGAACGTGCTGCCGCGACCGACCGCGCTTTCCACCTGCACCGATCCCTGGTGGGCGGTCATGATGTGCTTGACGATCGCCAGCCCCAGCCCGGTGCCGCCCAACTCGCGGCTGCGGGCCTTGTCGACCCGATAGAATCGCTCGAAGAGCCGGGGCAGGTGGTTGGCCGCGATGCCGCAGCCGTTGTCGATCACGCGGATCACGGCCGTCGCATCCTCGCGCAGACCGGTGACCAGCACCGTCGCCCCCGCTTCGCTGTATTTGATGGCATTGTCGATCAGATTGATGACCGCCTGTTCCAAGAGCGGCGCATTGATCTTGGCCACGAGGCTCGGCAGGGCAATCGACGGCGATCCGGATCGACTTGTCTTGGGCCTTCTTCTCGCACGTTTCCTGGGCCACGTGCAGCACCTGGACCAGCGGTTCGGCGTCGGTGTCGATCCGCTGCTCTTCGTTGCCCCGCTCGGTGCGGGAAAGCAGCAGGAGGTCGTTGATGATCGCGTCGAGGCGATTGACCTGCCGCAGCACGATGCCCAGGAACCGCATGGCGTTGGCCTGGTCGTCCAAACCATCCTCCAAGAGCGTTTCGACGAAGCCCTTGATCGAGGTGATCGGCGTGCGGAGCTCGTGGGAGACGTTGGCCACGAAGTCCCGCCGCACGTTTTCCAGGTGCCGCAGCCGGGTCACGTCGTGCAGCACGATCAGGACGCCGATCTTCTGGCCGCGGGCGTCGTGCAGGGCCGTGCCGTGGGCGTGCAGCCAGCGCTCCTCGGGATTGAAGAAACGCAGGTCGCCGTCGAGCGACCTGCCGCTGGCCTGCGCGTTTTCGATGAATTTCAAGAGGTCGGGCTTGCGCAGGACTTCGTAGATGCTGCGGCCGCGGAGCTTGTCGGGCTCGACGCCCAGGAGACTGGCACAGGGATCGTTCACGCTCAGCACCGTGCCGGTGTGATCGACGGCCATCACGCCCTCCTCCATGCTGGAGAGCATGGCCTGGTGCTCGCTCTGCTGGCGCAGGATCTTTTGGATTCGCTCGTCGAGCTGGGCCGCCATTCCGTTCAGTGAATCAGCCAACATGCCGATTTCCTCCGAGGGGTTATCCGGGAGACGATATTTCCATTGGCCGCGGGCGAAATGCTCGGCGCCGTGGCGGATTTCGTTGATCGCGCGGACGAACCGCCGCGCGGCGAGGAAACTGCCCGCGCCGATCAAAACGGCCGTCAGCAGGCCCACCGCGGCGATTTCCGCATACAGGCTCCAAAGCACGGCAGTCAGGCCCGCCTGGGGCTGGGCCGTCCGCACCACGGCCACGATCTGGCCCTCGCGCCGCAACGGCATCGCCAAATACATGTACGCCACCTGCCGGCTGGTGCTAGGGCGAATCGAACGGCTGGTCTCGCCCGCCAGCGCACCCTTGACTTCCACGCGGTCCGAATGACTGTCCAGCGTCGCCGGATCTTCTCCGCTGTCCGCAATCACTTTGCCCGAAGGAAGGATGATGGAAATCCTCACTCCCCGCCGCTCGCTTAATTCGCGGCAGGTCTCGGCCAATTGCGGCGGAGGACCGTCGGCAGTCCACGTGCCGGCCAGGCAATAGACACAGGCATCGGCCGCCGTTTCCAGCCTCGACCAGATTTGTTCTTCCTCCGCGTTGCCGGCACGCTGGGCGACGACCGCGCCGAGAACGACCGCGATCCCTAGCGCGATCGAGAAGCTCGTCAACGCGATCTGCCAAGAGAGGTGCCGCCGGCGCATCGCTTAGCCCCGAAAGGAAGTAATGGGAGCCTACTCCTTAAACCGGTAGCCGACTCCGCGGACGGTCTCGATATACTTGCCGGCATCGCCGAGTTTTTTCCGCAGGCCGACAATCTGCACGTCCACCGCCCGATCCGTAATCGCATAATTGTCGCCATGAACGCCGTCGAGAATCTGCTGGCGGCTGAACACCCACCCGGGCCGGCTGGCCAGGAAGTAAAGGACGCGGAACTCCGTCGAGCTCAGCGTGACGGGGAAGCCCTCGATCCGCACCTCGTGCCGGCCGGGGTGTATCACCATGCCGTGCATTTCGATGACCTCGTCGCACTCCTCGATCGGCCCCTCCGTCGATTGATTCGGCGCGGTCGCCGTCGCAGTGGAGCGGCGAAGCACCGCGCGGACGCGGGCCAGCAGCACGCGAGGGCTGAAAGGTTTGGTGACGTAGTCGGTCGCGCCGAGGTTCAGCCCGCGAATAATGTCGGCCTCTTCGCTCTTGGCCGTGAGCATCATGATCGCCACGTCGGCCGTCTTGGGCGATGCCCTCAGCCGCTGGCATACCGTCAGTCCGTCCATGCCCGGCAGCATGACATCGAGGAGAATGATGTCGGGCGTCTGCTTCTCGGCGACCGAGAGGGCCTCTTCGCCCGAGGCAACGCTCGCCACCTGGTAGCCTTCCTTGAGGAGGTGGTAGCTGACAAGCTCGCGAATGTCTTCCTCATCCTCCACGATCAGGACGAAATTCTTCATCGTCGCCCCAGTTGTTGTGGGCCTGGCGCCATCCTGGTGCATCGGACGCTGGGTAAGAAATGTGCTGGTAACCATAACGCGAGTTTAGACAATCGATGTTAGGAAACGGTTAGCACAGTGTGAGAGTTCTGCAAGTTCCGCGACTTTCGTCCGTCTACCCATCGCTATTTTAGCATCCGGCTGAGAATGCGGGTATGCCAGGAGCAGGGAGCGGAGCGGGGAGCAAGGACACGGCGACAGGAGACAGGGGGACGCGGGGAGATTTCGCGCTTCTCCGCGTCTCTGCGTCTCCCCTCTTCCTTCTGCCCCGCTCCCTGCTCCCTGCTCCGTGCTTACCCATTGCGGAGGGATTCTACGCGGTCATTTTTCAAACTGCGGCGAATGGGGTTGTCAGCACGCGATGCTCAGGAATAGAATGACCAAAGCGGGTGGCAATGCCTTCCGCACTGTAAAAACAAGACCTTCGCACGCGGAGCATCCTTCATGCAGACAGCAAATCCGGTCCTCAGCAACAGCACCTTCGGCTCATTCGTCGGCTTGGCCACCCCCGAAAACACCATGACGGTCAGCGGCACGGTGAACAAGACGGGAGTCCTGTTGGCTTGCACGCTGGCGGGAGCGGCATGGACCTGGAGCCGTTTCACGATGGCGGGTCCGGGTGGTCAAGAAGCCGTGCTGCCGTACTTGCTCGGCGGCGGAATCGTCGGCCTCGTGCTGGCATTTGTAACGACCTTCCAGATGTCGTGGGCGCCGGTTACCGCGCCCTTCTACGCGCTGGCCGAAGGATTGGCATTGGGCGGGCTTTCGGCGATGATCGACGACCGCTACCCGGGCATCGCCATCCTGGCGGTGGCGATGACCTTCGGCACCCTGGCCTGCATGTTGGCGGCCTATCGGCTGGGCGTAATCCTGCGCGACGGAACGCTTCAAGCTGGGCGTGATCTCTGCCACGGGGGCGATCTTCCTCGTCTACATGCTCAGTTGGCTGTTGTCGCTGTTCGGATTTCAAGGATTTGCGAGCCTCTATGGCAATGGGCTTATTGGCATCGGCTTCAGCCTGGTGGTCGTGGGCATTGCGGCCATGAACCTGATCCTCGATTTCGACCTCATCGAAACCGGCGCGAAGCAAGGGGCGCCCAAGTACATGGAATGGTACGGCGCCTTCGCCTTGATGGTGACCTTAATTTGGCTGTACATCGAGATTATCCGTTTGCTCTCGAAGTTCCGCAGCAGGAACTAGGCGGCTCAGTTCCAGTACCAAGCGGTATTTCCGCTGCTGCGGGCCTTGACACGGGCCTCGGCGGGAGCGGAACTCTCGCGGGCCTTGCCCGCGATCTGGCCAGGGCTGATGTTCACGCCGCCCGATGGCGCTGATGATCCAGTTCGTGCCCTTCTGCAACATGCTGACGCTGCTGTCAACCTGCGTCGGGGCGGGCATGGAAACCGTTTTCAGGATCGATTGCTGCATCAAACCGGGCAGCGGGCATCCGGCCTTGTCGGCCATCCGCTCGTGGGCCACCAGGGCCCCGACCAGCGCCAACTGCATGCAGTTGCGGAGCTCGCCGAAAACCGGAACGGCCACAGCCAACTCGTCGTAGTGCGCGGTCATGTTGTCGGCCCACTTCTGCGCCACGGCACTCGCCTTGCCCACGTGCTCGCGCTGACCGTTGGCCGTCGCGAAATCCTCTTCCGTCATGCACTTGGCACTCGCGCCGTTGAGCTCCCAGGCCATGCCGTCGGGCGAACGGAGCACCGACTCGTACTTGGGCTCCAGCCACCACCGCGGCATCATGTTGTCCATGCCCACGCCCGTCGCCTTGTACATCTGCAGAAAACTGGGCAGGCCGCGGATCGGCGAGGTCTCGAAATCCATCGCCAAACGCTTCATGCGATAGTCGGCCGCCAAGAGCACGGCGGCAAAGTGGCTGGTCGCGGGCACGCCGGTGAAGGTGATGTTTTGCCGGCCCAGGGCCTTCTCCATTCCCGCCGTGATGGCCTGCCTATTGTTCATAATCTGCAAGTTGGCGACATAGTTCCGAAATTGCTGGATGCCCTCGGCGGTCGGATCGATCGAGCAACTGATGCCGGTGCGGGCCGATGATTCGGCGGTCCGCAGGGCGGTGACCAGGTCGTCCAAGAGCAGGACGGGTTTGCGGGTCGTGACGCCGACGATATTGCCCTGAGCGTCGACCCGCCAGCCCTCGCCAAATCCGACGAGGACGATGTCTTTCTGCTCGGGATAGACGAAGACATAGCGGATATTCTTGCAGACCGGCCAGCAAGAGGACCTCGTCGGGCAGGGCCTTGCCGGTCTTCAGCGATTGGTCGATCGCTGCTTCCAGTCCGCGGAGCGAGACCTTGCGGAGGGAAGCCGGGGCGTTGATGTCGGCCGGGGCGTTCTTGACGACGCGAAGCACTTCGGCCTTGAACTTGGCAAGCTTGTCGACGCCGGCATTTTCAATCAGTCCGTTGGAGAGAATTGAAATGCCGCCGACCGCCTGCTGGTAGCCGGGCACGACCAGTTGTGCCTCAAGCCGCGGAGGCGACAACGGCGCGACGACTGCCGCAAAAAGCACGGCAGCGGACAAAACACCGAACTGGCGAGAAACGAATGTCTGGTTGAATCGCATGGCAAACCCCTTCGTGGTCATGGAGAGAGCAGGAAAGTTCCGGAAGTTCCTAAGATTAGCCTAATCCAATTGATGCACAAAAGCAAGCGGATTCTACCCTCTTGCAGAAACCACCCTACAGAGGATAAGGTATAGGAAGGTCTCCTCAGCCCTACAACGTGTGGAAAGTCCGTGTCGGAACTCGCCTATCTCGTCATTCGTGAAGGAGGAAAGTGGAGCGACGTTTTCCGGCTCATCCCCGGACAGGCGGCCACGATCGGTCGTGCGCCCACCAACCATATCGTCCTGAAAGACGAGCGTTGCAGTCGCAATCACGTGGAAGTCTTCTTCAGCGCCGGCGAGTGGGTCCTGCGAGACCTCGATAGCCGCAACGGCACCATCGTCGGAACCCAGCGGATCGTCGGTGATCACCTCCTAAAGGTGGGTGATACGATTCGCATCGGCCGTTCCCAATTGATCTTTGTTCATACCCTGGCTGAGGCGTTTTCCGATTCCAGCGCGATCGTCCGCAACGGAACGACCCGCGACGGCAAGGGACCGGCGGACGGCGACGACGCGGCCAGCGTGCTGGAAGACTTCGGCCCGACCACGATCACCCACCGGAGGGGCCAGACGCGGTTTCTGGAGGCGGAAGAGGTGGAAGAGGCGGGCGTTTCGAAGACCGGGCGGGCGGCGGCCAAACTCTGCCGCCTGGCCTTCGAATTGGCCAAGTCGCCCGACATCTCGAGTGCGGCGGAGTTGGCCCTGGACGGTTTGGCGCAAGGCACCCAGACCGACGCCGGGGCAATCATGCTTCTGCCCAACGACTACCAGGGGCCGTTGAAGGCCGAAGCCCTGGAGACGATCGCCTCGCGGAGCTCGTCGGCCCATCGCTACCATCGGCTGCCGCATGTCCTGGCCGAGACCGTGCTGCGCGAGGGCGAAGCGGTGCTGGCCCGCAACGTGATGGGCGACAGTTCCCTGGGCAGCCGCGACAGCCAAGGCGAGATCCGCACGACGAGCGTGATTTGTGCTCCCGTGCGGCGCGGCGGAAAGATCCTCGGCCTGATCCATCTGTATTCCATCGATGCGGACCACGTGGCCGATCCGGATGACCTGGAGTTCACGCTGGCGGTGGCGGACACGGTGGCGGTGGCCCTGGAGAACCTCAAACGCCGCGAAGAACTGGCGGAGAACCTGACGCAGGTGCGGACGGAAAACGTGCAGCTTCGCGAGCGGTTGGGCGTGCAAAGCCAGATCATCGGCCGCAGCACCGTGATTCGCCAGGTGGCCAACGAGATCGCCCAGGCGGCCTCCAGCAATGCCACGGTCTTGATTCGCGGCGAAAGCGGCGTGGGCAAGGAGCTTGTCGCGCGAGGCATCCACTATTCCAGCCCTCGGCGGGACAAGGTCTTCGTCTGCTTGAACTGTGCGGCACTTTCGGCGGAACTGCTGGCCAGCGAACTGTTCGGTCACGAGCGCGGCGCGTTCACTGGGGCGACGGAGCGGAAGATCGGCAAGTTCGAAGCGGCGCATCGGGGCACGCTGATGCTGGACGAAATCGGCGAGATGAGCCCTGGCTTGCAGGCCAAGTTCCTCCGCGTGCTGGAAGGGCATCCGTTCGAGCGCGTGGGGGGAGCAAGCCGATCTCGGTCAACGTCCGCGTGATTGCGGCCACCAATCGCGATCTGGAGAAGGCGGTCGTGGAAGGCCTTTTCCGCCGCGACCTGTATTTCCGCCTTCGCGTGCTGGAAGTCACGGTGCCCGCCCTCCGCAAGCGGCCCGAGGACATTCCTCTGCTGGCCGATTTCTTCCTGCGCAAATTCAACGCCGAGACCGGGCGGAAGATCGCCGGCTTTACCGATCAGCGCGGGAAAAGCTGATCACCTATCTCTGGCCCGGAAACGTCCGCGAACTCAAGAACGTGGTCGAACGGGCCGTGGTCCTTTGCCAAGGGCAGCAGATCGACCAGGGCGATCTCTTGTTGACCAAGCTGGCGACGGCCGGCGATACGGCCGACGCCGAGGCAACGTCCGACGAGTTCCTGCCCGCTTCGCTGGCCGACATCGAGCGGAGGTATATCCTTGCCACCCTGAACCACACAGGCTGGAACAAGAGCCGCACGGCGACCATTCTGGGGATCGAACGTTCGACGCTCGACAGGAAAATACGCCGCTACGGGATCGAGGAAGACCGGTAGAACGGCAAATCCGAAACTCGAAATCCGAAATCCGAAACAAATCCGAAATCCAAATAAGAAATGCTCGAAACGTCCTTTGCGCCTTTCGAATTTCGGATTGGTTTCGGATTTCGATATTCGGATTTCGTATTTTTATGCCTTGGGTTCCTTGGCGCATCGGCCGGTTTGGGTTCGCCTGAGGGCTTGGCGTCGGCCGGTTCTGCGCTGTCGGGCGCGTCGTCGGCAACGGTTCCCTGGTTAATGAACTGCTCGACTTGCTCGACGCTTTGACTTCCGATCAGCACGCGGCGAATCCAACCCCGCGGCGTCTTGCGATACATGACCAACTCGGGGATCGGGCCGTTGCCGATCAATTGGCGGGACAACTCGCCTTCCTGGTCCGGATTGACCGTGGCGAAGGCGACGCGGGACAGCAGTCCCCGCTCGCGGATTCGCGGCAGGATTTGCCTTTTCATGACCTGGCACGCCGGACACCACTCGGTGCTGACCATTACCAGCATCGGCTTCCCGGTCTTCATGGTTGTCTGATGGGCGTCGGCGTAGGTTTCGCCATCCGACCCACTGATGGTCACGGCACACAAGGCAATCATCGCAAGGCTATTCAATTGTCGTCTCCTTCAATCCGTTGAGAACCCGTCGGAGACCGGAATCAGAGCCGGTGCGATCCGGAGTAATTCGGCGTTCTCCGACAGGTTCGAGCTAAGATTCATACCGTCCGACCGGTTCCGCCCGGCGGAATAATTGCCCCGTAGTTTAGCGGACCGGTCTGAGGGTTCAAGGGGGTTGCGTGGACCCGATGAAAAAATAATTTGGGCAATTTCATTGCCCCTCCAGCCGGATTTTCCGGCGCGGCCCCAGTGGCCCCCAAGCACGGGATTGGCAAAGAGGTCCGCTCCGCGTGCGAAAGAAACTTAGGTGGTTGAGTTTTCCCGCATGGAACCGATATAATCACGGTGGTTGCAATACCGATCCGGACGACGGATCCCCCCTTCCTGCCGTGCTCATCCTCGGAGCGGTTGCACAGGACGATTTATGAAACTTCGCGTGGGTTTAATCGGGCTTGGTGATTTCTGGCATAATCGCCATGCTCCGGCCCTGCGGATGCTTTCCGACCGGTTCGAGTTGCGAGCCGTTTGCGATCAAGTGGCGCATCGAGCGCATCAGGTGGCGGTCGAGTTTGGGGCCACGGCGGTCGACGGCTTCCGTGTGCTTACGCGGCGCGAAGACGTCGACGTGGTTCTGGTTTTGGCTTCGCAGTGGTACGGGGCCCTGCCGGTCCTGGCTGCCTGCGAGGCGGGCAAGGCGGTCTATTGCGCCAGCGGCATGGATCTCAGCGTGGAAGACGCGGCGCGGATCCGAGATCGGGTCGAAGAGGCGGGAATCGCCTTCATGGCCGAGTTCCCGCGACGCTACGCCCCGGCCACTTTACGGTTGAAGGAACTGATCGCCACGCGGTTGGGCGATCCGAAACTGCTTTTCTGCCACCAGCGTTCGGTCGCCGACATGCCCTTGAACCAATCGACGCACCGCTGGCCGCGTGCCTCGGGCAGCCGCTTCATCGTCGAGCTCGTCGATTGGTGCCGCTATGTGGTGGATCGCGAGGCCTCCTGGGTCTCGGGCGTCATGCATCCCAGCGACTGCAAGCCCGGTGAAGAAGACTATCAAATGATGAGTCTCGACTTTTCCGACTCCAACAGCCCTGGGAGCGGCACGGTCGCCCAGATTAGCTGCGGACGCTACGTTCCCGCGCATTGGCAGGAAGCGATAACGTATCGTCCTTTGCCGGCGCTGCAAGTATCCTGCGAGCGGGGGATCGCCTTTGTCGATATGCCGGCCACGCTCGTCTGGTTCGACGAGGCGGGGCGGCACCAGGAGTCCTTAGAGAGCGAGCGGCCGGTGGGCGAGCAGCTTTTCACGCAGTTTCATCGCGCGGTGACCAGCCTGGTCCGCAAGACCAACGATCTGGAAGATTCCTACAAGGCCCTGTTGATCGTGGAGCAGGCCCGGCGGTCGCAGCAGGAAGGCCGGCGGATGGAATTGGAGTAAGGGTCATGGAAACCGTTTACATCGAGACGTCGATTGTTAGCCATGCAACGGCTCGTCCAAGTTCTGATATCAACATCGCGACCTTGCAAATGCAAGCTCGCGACTGGTGGCGAATCGAGCGTCCTAAATTTGATCTCGTAACGTCTCAACTGGTCATTAACGAAGCAGCCGCTGGTGACCCAAGTGCGGCTGCCGATCGATTAAAACTGCTTGCTGGCGTTCCCTTGATTCCGATTACCGACGAAGTCCGGCAAATCGCGAATGCTCTGGTATCCGCATCGCTGATGCCTCTAAAGGCTGCGGCAGACGCGTTGCATGTTGCCACTGCCGCCTTTGCTGGTGTAGAATATCTATTGACGCAAAACTGTCGGCACATTGCGAATGCGCACACCCTCCCCAGAGTTTACGCAATTTTAGCCGGGCGTGGCTACAGTGGCCTGCTCATTTGCACACCCGCCGAGTTTCTTGGAGAGTTGTACGATGACAAAGAATCCAATTCTTGACGAATTGCGTGAAACACGAGAAAGATTGCTTGCCGAGGCTGGTGGCACACTTGACGGGCTGGTCGCGAAATTGCAACGCGATGAGCGTGGATCAGACCGAGAGTTTGCACCCCCGAAAAACCGATGCGTGGAAGCGACGAAGGCGGGTGATCTAGCAATGATCGACAAAGTAATGGCTGCGGACGATGCCAAGGATCCCCTACTAGGCAGCTACCAATGACAAACCGCAAGCATGACTGAAAATCATCGGCACGGATCAGCCCAGCCAGGCGCCCTTAGGTTCCGGACGCGGTTCAGTCCAGGCAAGCGGTGGGCAATCACCGCATTGGTCATTGTTTGCTTGGTTGCCTCTTTTATGCCTGGACTTTTTACTCGGGATGATATGTTGTGTCGGATCGAACAGCCAGTTATTCCCGATTCACCGGGCGTGCAGTTGGTTGGGAGGGTCACGAAGACCCGTCATTACGGCCTGTTCCATCGCGGAACGTCAGTTTTCGAGTGCGGCGTTACCGTGCTCTATGACGATCATCGGTACTTCCTTGTGGAAACGACTCCAGAAGGCTTTTTGCGGTCCCTAATTGACAAGACTGAATTTCCGCATATCGCTGGCAACCCGATTCCTCAGTCGTATAGGCATCCGCTTACGGCAGCCACTGCGAAAGATGCGATTGACGAGGCTACGCAGTTTTTGAAGAATCGAAAAGAACCGTTCGATGAGGGAGATCCCGGAGAAATGACGCCCTCGCGCTAACCCCGTCGCAAGCGAAGTTTCGTCTTACGTGACATCGCTTGCGCTTTGAGCTTCAATCATGCCTGACCGCAGGCGGTATAACCGGGTCCACGCTACGATTGCGGCGGCAACTCCGCCAACTCCGCCAGCCAGGTGCGGATCTCGTTGTCGTACTCGCTGGAAAGGTCGCCCTTGACCAGTTGACGGTGGAAGGCGGCCGCGCCGTCTTTGACCAGGTCGGCCGCCTCGGCACTGGGGAACCGCCGGGCCGGATCGGGCGCCACCAGTCCGCGGCAGAAGGTCATCAGCAATTCGTTGCAGACGACCTCCTTCGGCAGGAGATGCGGCAGCCGCTGGGCCAGGAAGCGTTTGGCCTCCAGCAGTTCGCGAAAGCCGGTCAGGCCGGCGAAGGGCGGCTGGCCGGCCAGCATCTCGATCAGCACGTAGCCCAGGCTTGCCAGGTCGCTCCGCGGCGTACATTCGCCGCCTTCGAGCACCTCGGGAGCGGCGTAGGTCGGCGTGCAGGTCCGCCGGGCCGGGGGGTTGCTCATCTCGAAGGCCGAGCCGATGTCGACGATCTTGGCGTTGCCCGTCCGCTTGAGCATGATGTTCGAGGGCTTCATGTCGCCGTGCACGATGCCCTCGCGGTGCAGCGCGGCCAGCGCCGCCAGGCAGTCGCGGACGATCGGCGATGGCAATCGCCCGGCTTCAGCCGCGGCTGGGTGCGGGCCGGCCGTGACGATCACCTCGTTGATGATAGTTCCAGCGCTCCTTCGTGCACGCGGCCCTGCATGTGCTCGAGCATGGTGTGGGTCAGCAGCAGGCTGAGGTCGTAGCCGTTGACCCACTCCATTTCCATCAGGCGGATGCGATTGCGATCGACCCAGTTATGCACGTCCAGCAGGTTGTCTTGCTGGATCTGGGCCACGTGGGCGGCCACATCGGCCATGCGGCCCATGGCCTCGTCGTAGGCGCGGTCGTTTCGTACCGCTCGGGCGAAAAAATCTTCAGCGCCACAGGGAGCGTGAAATTGTCGGTGCCGCGGCGCATGACTGAGATAGACCACGCCTTGCCCGCCCGATCCGAGCATCCGCACCAGGCGATGGTGTTCGGTCCAGCTCAGCCGTCTCGGCGAGCATCGATTGGTAGCGACGGACAAGAACGTCGGAAGCATGCGTGGCGGGCGTTGACCGCCCCAGGTCCGCGTGCCGTTGCCTTCCAAAAAAATCGTCGTTGACATCCGTGCCTCTGGACCGTCGGAGATCTCCCAAGCTGATGAATCGTTGCGCATGTTACCCTCTTCTTCCGTGCAATGTAAAGGCCATCCTGCCTAGTGTCTGCCAAAAACCGGATTTCGCGTGCCACGCTGAGAAACAGACGAGGTTTTTCTTACAGGCCCTTCACTCCACGATTATACCCGTAAACGCCGCGATCGCCCCAGAGTGGATAATCCCCCGCCGCGAACGGGAAAACCGAGACGCTTGTCCGCAAAGGTAATTGATCAGCGGCCGGCCCTGCTTCCAGCGGACGAGGTTGCGGCAGAACAAATCGGTGATCTTGTCGTTCCGCCAGGCGGCCTGCCCGCCGACGTGCGGCGTGATGATCACTTGCGGCAGTCCCAGAGCTTGCTCGACTGGCGGCAGCGGCTCCTGCTCGGTGACGTCCATTACCGCGCCCGCCAGATGCCCGCTTTCCAGCGCCGCGACCAGATCAGCTTTCGACGACCAGCGGTCCGCGGGCCACGTTGACCAGCACGGCCCCCGGCTTCATCTTCGCCATCGCCGCGGCGTCGATCATCGCCCGCGTCTGTCGCGTTCAGCGGCACGCTGAGGACCAGGAAATCGACCAGCGGCAGCAATTCGTCGAGCCGCTCGGCCGGCCAGAGCGAGTCGACCCAGTCGGGCTTGTCGACGGGGAACATGTCGACCGCCAGGATCCGGTTTCCAGGCATGCGAGCAGCCGCGATAGCCGCCGGCCGACGCCGCCCAGGCCGATGATGCCAACCGTGCTGCGGGTCAGGTCGCGCGTGGGCCGGCGGATGAACTCCTTCTTCTGCTGGCGCGGAAGAACGTCGGCAGGCTGCGGGTCCAGGCGGTAATCAGGGCGATCGTATGCTCGGCGACCTGGTCGGCCAACGCGCCGGAGGCGCTGGTCACGAGAATCTCCGACTCGATCACCGACGGCACCAGGCAGTGGTCCATTCCGGCGGCCGAGGATTGGATCCACGCAGCCGCCCTGGCGGACAACGCCGTCCCAATCGAGCGGCACTTTGGCATGGCCGCAGAAAATGTCGGCGGAGAAAATCTCCTTGGCAATCTGCTCCTGAGAGGCATCGACGATCTCGGCATCCGGCATGACGGCGGCGATTTGCTCCAGGTGACAGGGCTTCGTGACGTAGCAGAGGACGATGCGCATGGTCGTAGGCGTTGGTTACGGAGGAAAACGACTTATTGTCAACTTTTCAGCCGCGTCCGCAAGGTCTTTTCAAAGTAGCAGGCACACTCCGTGTGCCGTCCGCCCTGCCGCTCCAGTCCGTAGGGTGGGACCAGCGAGCTTGCGAATGCCGGCCCACCAATCGCCGGTTTTGGTGGGCCGGCGCTGGCAAGCCGACCATGCGGCACATGGTGCCCGGGTCCCACCCTACGGAATTTTCGGCCCTTGGATGGGACGCGGCGTCCGGATTTCCGGCCCTAGCAATTCGCCAATAAAACGATTAGAATAGCAGTTACCTGGAACTTCCCACCTGCGGTCCGGCGGCCGGTTTCGCATGAATTCCCCGTTGCCGCACGTTTCCATTCCCTGCCTGCCTCGCGAAATAAATCCTGGAGTGAAGGAGGTATCCCCTGAGTACCCACAAATTCACCATCGGCCTCTCGACCGTGCTGTTGCTGGTCGTGCTGCGGCTGGCCTTGGGCTGCCATTTCCTGTACGAAGGGATTTGGAAGATTCGCCATCCCGACCTGTTCGCCGGCGAGACCGAGGGCTTCCTCTCCAGCGCACGAGGGCCATTGGCCGGTTACTTCAATCGGATGGTCCCCGATATCGACGGCCGCCAGCGGCTGGAAACCAATCTCAACCTGAGCAAAGCGGAGGGCATGGCTGCCGACGACAAGGGCGACCTCAAGCTGGCCGCGTCGTGGGACGCCCTGCGGCAGAAGTTCGTCGATTTCTACCGCCCCGCGCCCGGCACCGATCCAAAGAAGCTGCACCTGAAACTCACCGAAGAGGCCCAGAAGGTCTACGATCGGCACGTCAAAGGCCTGAACGAGTTCGTCAAGGAAAACGGCGACAAGATCAAGGCCCATTTCGCGTCGCTCGCGCGTTACGAAGAGGGGCTCAAGACCGATCCCCACACGATGTTCCAGACGCAACGGCGCTGGGATGAAATGCAGGACCTTCGCACGGAGGCCAAGGGCTGGATCGCCGAATTGGACTCGCGCGAAGCCGCCCTGAAGGCCGACCTGCTCGATCTGGTTCGAAAGGACCGGCAGTCCGAGGCGGAGGCCGTGGCGTTGGCCGATAAGAAAGACGAAGAAGCGGCGGCAAAGGCAGCGGCGAAGAAAACAGCCGACGCCGAAGCCAAGAAAGCGGCAAAGCCCGAGACCAAGAAGCCGGCCGCTGCCGAGAAGACGAACGCGGAGGCCGGCACGCCTCCCGCGCCGCCAGCCGACCAGCAGCCGAAGACCATGAAGCGCGAAAACCTCGCCGGACGAAAAGCCCTCCGATCCGCCCAAGGACGCCACCCGCGCCGGCAAAGCCCAAGGCCAAGTCGAAGGAAACCGACGAGCCGGGGGCCGAAGAGGCGGACGACGAGGGCAAGACGCCCGTAGCGGCAAAGCCTGCCAAGGAGAAGGCCGCCAAGGAGAAAGCCTCTGACGAGTCGAGACCTTCCGATCCGAAGAAAGAAGCCGCCGCCGCAACGGCCGACGTTGCGGACTTGAGCCCCTTGGCCGAGAATCGTCCCGCCGGCGGCCCCTTCGCTCCCAGTCGGAATCCCCTGACCTGGACGCCGATCGAGCAACTGGCCTTCCTCTTGACCTGGGCCCTGTTCGCCATAGGGCTGTGCCTGATGCTAGGGCTGTTCACCCGCCTCTCGGCCCTGGCCGGTGCGGGGTTCATGCTCTTCGTGGTCCTCAGCCATCCGTCGTATCCGGGCGTCTATCCGCTCGATCCGGCGCAAATGGGCCACGCCCTGCTGGTGACCAGGGATTTCGTGGAGATGATCGCGCTGTTGGTGATCGCTTCCACATCCCTGGGGCGCTGGACCGGATTGGACTTCTTCCTCCACAACTGCCTGATCAGACCTTTCTGTTGCAGGTCCGGCAAGTGCAGCACGACCGAAGGACGAAAAGCATGAGCAATTCCCCTGAAGTCTCCCGCCGCGACTTTCTCAAGGCGGGCGTCGCCGCCACCGCCGTGGCCGGCGCAGGCCTGGGCGGATTCTACTTCGGCTACAACAAGGCCATCGGTTCGCCCGTCCGCGTGGGCGTGATCGGCACCGGCGACGAGGGCAGCGTGCTTGATCGGGGCCTTGAAGCCCGAGTTCATCGAGGTCAAGTCGATCGCCGACATTCGCCCCTTCAACCAGTTCCGCGCCTTCCATGGCGATTGGCTCAACAAGGGCAACAAGCCGACGCTGACGCCGCAGCGCCCCGGCCTGATGTCGATCTACGGCTGGAAGACCGAGACGGAAGCCAAGACGCACGTGCAGGTCTACGGGCCGTACCAGGAGTTGCTGGAAAATGCCAAGAAGGACGGCATCGAGGCGGTCATCATCGCCACGCCGCTGCACCTGCACGCCCCCATCGCCATCGCCGCCATGAAGCAAGGGCTGCACGTGATCACCGAGAAGCTCATGGCCCAGACGGTCGGCGAGTGCAAGGAAATGGCCCGCGTGGCCGCACGACCAGGAGCTTTACCTGGCGATCGGCCACCAGCGGCATTACAACATCAAGTACTGGCAGGCCAAGGACTGGATCCAGCGCGGCGTGCTGGGCGAGGTCCACTCCATTCGCGCCCAGTGGCATCGCGGCAATCTGCCGCCGCCCTCGAACGACAGTTGGAAGGTGCCGCTGCCCCCCGGCGTCAAGCAGGAGGACATGCCCGTCAATCTTGAAGCCGAGAGGGTCAAAGCGCGAAGGGCCCTGGAGCAGTCCTACGGCAGCGAGACCGAGGGCTGGCTCAAGGTCCTCGGCCAGCTTGAAGCCCAGATCGCCGACACAGACGCTGGAGCAATCCAGCGGCGGCAGCAGCAGGTCCAGGCGCTGGGCTACGAGGGCAAGAAGATCACGGACGCCCAGGGGAAAGTGGTCTATGAATGCACGCCGCTGGAAGAGCTCATCCGCTGGCGGCTGTGGGACCGCACCGGCGCCGGCATGATGGCCGAGCTCGGCAGCCACCAGCTCGACGCGGCCAGCATCTTCGTCTCGGCCCTGTACGAGGAGGGAAAGCCGCACCCGCATCCATTGCGGGTCGTGGCCGCGGCCAACCGCCCCATCTTCCCGCCCGACCGCGACATCGAGGACCACGTCTGCTGCATCCTCGAATTCCCCATGCCCGAATACGACGAGAAGGACCCGAAGACGCATCGCACGCAAGATCTCCGTGCAATATGCCTCGATCAACGGCAACGGCTACCTGAACTACGGCGAGCTGGTCTACGGCACCAAGGGCACGCTCGCCCTGGAGAAGGAGGAGGACCTGAAGCTCCTCACCGGCAGCGGCGACGAAGGCGACACGGCGAAACGGCGGTCAAGGTCTCCGGCGGCAGCGGAGGCCCGACGCTCGACACCCAGTCCAGCGGCCCTGTCCGCACGCGGCGGGCGAGCCCGGCGGCGGACCGGTCAGCCGCGGTTATGCCGAGGAGTTGGAGCATTGGGCCTGGTGCATCCGCCATCCGCGCCCGGAGAACCAGCCCCGCTGCCCTCCCCGCGTGGCCATGGCCGACGCGATCATCGCCTTGACGACCAATCTCGCCGTGCGGACCGGCCAGCCCATCCGCTTCAAGCCGGAATGGTTTGACCCGGCAAAGGACGACACGCCCGAGGAAAGATCGACGACCTCAGATAGAGACTGGTGGCTTGCAGCTTCATAGGAGAACCGTCGATGTATCTGCGTGCCAGCGACAAAGCGACCGGCGTGGAGAATTTCCAGAGTGCCGTGGGCAGCAAGCTCGATCCGCCGCGACCTGATCGCCAAGGCCGTGCGCCAGGGGCTCGCGCCCGGCAATGGCCTGGAGCCGCTGCACTTCCAATATGCCAAGAAGCTGGAGAAGCCGCTGGTCGTGGGCCTGCTCGGCACGGGCCAGCAAGGGATGCGCCTGCTGGCGGCCGTGAACCCGACCTTCATCACGGTCAAGGCGATCGCCGACCTCCGCCCCTCCAATCGGCAGTCGTGCGGCCGCGAGCTTCGTCAAAGGCTGGGCACAGCCGTTATCGAATCCTATGAGAGTGACTGCTGGCAGCGGCCAAGGCCGACGGGCTGGAGGCGGTGATCATCGCCCTGCCCTCGCACCTGCACGCCCCGGCCGCCTGGCGGCCCTGGACGACCGGCCTGCACGTCTTCGTCGAAACGCCCATGGCCCTCTCGGTCGCCGACGCCAAGCAGGTCGCCCGCAAGGCCGCGGAGAAGAACCTCGTCCTGGCCGTCGGCCAGCAGCGGCGCTACAACTGGATCTACGATCACGCCCTGGAAATGGTCCGCCGTCAACCTCCTGGACCGACGTGCATTACATCCGTTCGCAGTGGCACGTCCCGAAGCCGGAAAAGAAGGCGTCGCTCCCCGCTGACTGGCCGCCGCCGCTGGCCCAGACTCCACGATGCCCGGCTAATAGGATCGATTGGTGGCAGGACGTCCCCAAGGAAGAGGCCGGCCTGAACTTCGCCGGCTACGGCAGCCCGCTGGAGCTGGTCCGCTGGCAGCTTTACGAAAAGTACAGCGGCGGCCTGTTGACGGAGCTCGGCTGCCAGCTCTTCGACGCGGCCGCGATGTTTGTCGCTACGATGCCGAACCGCGATCCCCAGCGGCCCTATCCGCTCAGCGTGGCCGGCTCCGGCAGCCAGATCCTCCACGCAGTCGAGGGCGATATCGACGATCACGTGCATTGCGTCTTCGAGTATGCCATCCAGGGCTATGTCGACGACAAGGACATTCCGCCCAAGGCCCGCAAGAAGATCGCCTTGCAGTTCGACGTGATCCTCGGCAACGAGTTCGACGGCTACGGCGAGACCATCCTGGGGCGGCAGGGATCGCTCGTGCTGGAGAACGAGCGGAAGGCGATGCTCTTCCGCGCGGCGAACGTCAACAAGGCCCTGCACGTCGTCCAGGGGAAGGCCGGCAAGGAGAAGGACGCCGGGAGCGTGCTGCCGATCGAGTTGTCCAAGGACGGCAAGGCGGACGAGGAGTCGCAAGCCTACGGCCTCATGGCGCTGCAAGGGGCCGATGCCGGCTTCGCCGCCGAGTTGGAGCATTGGGCCGCCTGCTGCAAGCCGCCGGCCGAAAAGGCGAACCTTGCCTTGAAACCCCGCTGCGATGCCGAGGCCGGTCTGTACACGACCGTGCTCACGGTCGCCGCGGTGAATGCCGTGAAGTCGGAAACGCGGGTCGATTTCAAGCCCGAGTGGTTCGACGTCAAGAGCGACGAAACGCCCGACAGTCTATAACAGCGCGTTGGATAAGGTCCAACGTCTAGCATTTCTTGTAAGATGGACCACTTCCGCAGAGAAAAGGCCAACCATCACCAATGGTGTCGGATGGTTGCCTGAAAGTCGCAAGTCGTGACGGCATATAGCTTTACATTTGTGACAATTGTCGCATGCTGCGGATGAGAGAAGAAAATAAATGAAAAGAAAATCCTGGCAACGCGGGGCCCGGTAATAGGGGACGTACACGTTTCCTTTCCGCGCGTTGGCTGGTTGCTGCGTCCAATGGCCGATCTCCAATCGCTCGTACTTCCGCTGACAGTCATCGATGAGGAGCAGATCGATCCCGACTTGCCGCATAAACACGTCGCTGGGCTTTTCTCCGTCCCTCTCATCAGCGGTCGTCAAAGGGCCACCCTTGCCGGCCCCGCGAGTACTATTGCCCGGACTCCACTAGATCTTCGGAAGGCAGGCTGGGCCGGAGCAGTCTTTCCAGTGCGTCACAAGCGGCCTGCACTCCGTCCTCTCGCGATACGCTTTCTGCGATCCCCGACGCGCGCTGGGAGTACTCGGGGTTTTCGAGCAGGTGACGCAACTCAGCCGCAACACGGATCGATCTGTATCGGTGCCGGGAAATCGTGCGGGCGATCCCAAGTCGGGTCGCCCGCGCGGCATTGTCGAATTGGTCGTGGGCGCAGGGCATGACTAGCATGGGACGACCCGAACGCATCGCCAAGGCTGTCGTCCCGATACCGCCTGCATGGACAATTGCGGCGGCTCGTGGAAAAAGCTGCGAGAAGTGGGCATATTCGCACGCGACGACGTCGTCCGAGAGGGATGCTGGCCGGTTCCCTGGGTCTTGGCCGACGATAAGTACTGCCCTTCGGCCGAGCAGTCTGGCGGCGGCAGCGCTGTGCTCAAAGAACGGCCCCGCGGCTAGGACCGCCGACGAGCCGAGCGTGAACACGATAGGGGGAGGCCCATCGTCTAGAAAGCGAACCAACTCGGGTGACGTCTTGACCGCATTGCCTTGGTCAGTCATCGCGAAGCCGCTGACGACGGTTTGCGGAGGCCAGTCCGGCTGCTTGCTGGCGAACGCGGGCGAGAACATCGCCAAGATCAGAGAGGGAGAATAGAGGCCCTCGAACAGCGGATTGTCCAACGTGGGAGGCAGTTGAATATCGGCCCGTAAACGGTGCCACGGATCAGCCCAGGAGCGGCACCGCCGTTTTCCCAACCAGAACAAACAACGGTGAAAAGAGCGGCCGATAAACCGGAGCTTCGACAAGAACGAGAAGGGAGGCACCACGGGCGGATCGTATGCCGAGGAGAAGAGCATGGGCTGGAGGAAACAACAAGCCCACAAAATACCTGTCTTCTCGGCTACGAGCCGGGCGGCGTACGTGAGAACGTGGGAAACCAGGAGGTCCGCCCCCTGTGCGGCCGCGAGGAGGTCTTCGTACGATTCCCGGAGGACCGGCATCAGGAGTTCACGGATAATGAACTCACTACCTTTGCTAGAATCCATGATCCGCCGCATCGCGTCACGGTCAGTATTCATGTCGGGGCCGGACGGACGCACGGCATGGAAGCCGATGCCCAGCGCCTCGATCCTCCGCCGGTAGTGGAGGGTGGTGGCGATGATCGCTTGGTGTCCTCGGGCTTGCAAACCTAGGGCGACCGCAATGTAGGGGTACAGGTCGCCCAGGGAGCCGAACATTGTCAGAACGATCCGACGCCCGCCATGTCGCGCTTTCGCTTCGCTTGTTGGAGCGGCTGATCCCACACATGCCCCTGCTAAATAGGCTGAACAGGTCTTCGACTGCCGAAGTACCGTAATTGTAGAAATAATAACAGCCGAGGCAAACACTATTTGGAACGATCGACGCCAGCCTTTAGTCGCCTGACGCCGCCTCGTGCCGCTCCTTCTCCTGCACTCCGCTCGCCCGCGGGGGCGATGCCGACGATTTCGGCGGGAAATCGTAGCCCGGAACCGTCCAATTGGGCGGCACCGCCGGACCTGACGAGCTGGGCCGTGGCCGTTGCTGCGGGGAAAACTGCGGGTACGGCGGCAACTCGGGCACCTCCAGCTTCGACGGAGTCGATTGCGGCGTGGGAGTTCGCCAGTGCGAGTCATTCTGCGAACAGTTCCGCAGCAAGTTTGAAATCATGATGATGGCGAGTATCACCGGCCACGCGGGAAAGCTCCCCGACGGCGAAGGTTGCGATGGCCGGGAACGCTTCGGCACAACCGGCGGCCTCTTCCGCAGATCGCGCTGGGCCTCCGCGAGCGTTACGTCATTCCCCTCGTTCTGAAGCGCGAAGAACCGCTCCAGCAGCGCCTTGGGCGCTTCAAGACCGGTCGGCGATCCGACGACGACAAAGGCCGGGCTGCCGCCCGCGACGGATTCTCCGCGAAGCACGTCCCCCCGAGCCAAGCTGGCCGGCAGGACGAACACATAGCGGTCGTCAAACTGGATGGGTTGATACCTTTCACGGCAGCGGGGGCAGGTCGGCGGCTTTTCCCAATAGTCGGCGTTGCTGAACTCCTCGGGCGGGTCGGCCTGATGGCCGTCCTGCGGAGTCGGCGGGGCACCCGGTACTCCGGGTCGGCGGGGCGTGAAGAAGAGACTCGTCGTCTCGGGACAACGACAGCGCGCGTGCCACTCGTCGCGCCAGGCGCGGCCGCCTTTGTCTTCTCGCGACTCGAAAGCGAATTCGGTCACGTGCGCGTCGAGAAGACCGCGAACGATCCACTCAGGGGCCGCTCCCGCCAGTGCCCGCCGGCCGTTCTCGCCCAGCTTCTGCTCGTCGCCGGCCAGGTCGAAACGAAATAGCCTCGAGCTGCGTTCCCACAGGTCGCGGCGGAAGTCGGGGATCGAACGGCTGAAGTCCGGACCATAGCGGGCGGCGAGCAAGTCGGCCACTTCATCGCGGACCTTGCGCACAACGTCGTACAACGCCTTCCGCCGACGATGCGTGAGCACATTGACCACGCGGCTGACATCCTGGGCCATCGAGGGGATATGTTCCGCAAGCCGCGCGCCGGCCACATCCGCGTCCAAACTCGTGGCCTTGGGCGACAACCCCAGGGCCTCATAAAGATCGCCTTCGGGCACCGCACGGCGAAATCGATATTGGGCGGAGGTCAGCTCGAACATGGCTACAAGTTCTGTCTTAGCGCGACTAGTCATTCAACCATGTGGGAAACAGGGACAATACTAAACCGAAAGCCAATCCGAACCAGAACCCAAACGGCTCTGGTAGGCTTGCTCTGTTTCGACTTGGGTTGTTTCTATCATAGAACACCGTAATCCCACGCGATGGAAAAGACGGGATTGAAATTCTCCCGGAAGCGTCGATCGTCGTTGGCACGCTAATCTCACGTGCTGGGAAGGCCCCAAGCTCCAAAGAATGCTCCTTATCGAATTTGCGGGCTTCGTCGCCGGAAAGTGTGTCACTGCCGTTGAACCGGCAACCGTCAACGGCAAAACTGTATTCAACATGGGTCTCCGGCACGGCTGTGTGATTAAGCGGACCTCCTCCTCCCGAGAAACCACGCTTGGGATCGGTGGTAATCGACCCTTGGGTAGCCTTGTAGGCCAACAAGAAATCGTAGGAGTCCCAAAGAAAGTAAACGCTGACAGTGAACATCGCCAAGCCCACAAGGAACAACAGCACGCAGCGAGCCTTGCCAAGCAAGTTCAAGTTCTTCGACCGGAGCGCGGCAAGGACCCCATGCTGCTTAAGCAAATTGCGAGCTGTACCAAGGACCTTGTTCCACGCGGGGAAGCTCCCCGACGGCGAAGGTTGCGATGGCCGGGAACGCTTCGGCACAACCGGCGGCCTCTTCCGCAGATCGCGCTGGGCCTCCGCGAGCGTTACGTCATTCCCCTCGTTCTGAAGCGCGAAGAACCGCTCCAGCAGCGCCTCGGCGCTTCAAGACCGGTCGGCGATCCGACGACGACAAAGGTCGGGCTGCCGCCCGCGACGGATTCTCCGCGAAGCACGTCCCCCCGAGCCAAGCGGGCCGGCAGGACGAACACATAGCGGTCGTCAAACTGGATGGGTCGATACCTTTCACGGCAGCGGGGGCAGGTCGGCGGCTTTTCCCAATAGTCGGCGTCGCTGAACTCCTCGGGCGGGTCGGCCTGACGGCCGTCCTGCGGAGTCGGCGGGGCACCCGGTACTCCGGGTCGGCGGGGCGTGAAGAAGAAACTCGCCGTCTCGGGACAACGGCAGCGCACGTGCCACTCGTCGCGCCAGGCGCGGCCGCCTTTGCCTTCTCGCGACTCGAAAGCGAATTCGGTCACGTGCGCGTCGAGAAGACCGCGGACGATCCACTCAGGGGCCGCTCCCGCCAGTGCCTGCCGGCCGTTCTCGCCCAGCTTCTGCTCGTCGCCGGCCAGGTCGAAACGAAATAGCCGCGAGCAGCGTTCCCACAGGTCGCGGCGGAAGTCGGGGATCGAATGGCTGAAGTCCGGACCATAGCGGGAGGCGAGCAAGTCGGCCACTTCATCGCGGACCCTGCGCACAACGTCGTACAACGCCTTCCGCCGACGATGCGTGAGCACATTGACCACGCGGCTGACATCCTGGGCCATCGAGGGGATATGTTCCGCAAGCCGCGCACCGGCCACATCCGCGTCCAAACTCGTGGCCTTGGGCGACAACCCCAGGGCCTCATAAAGATCGCCTTCGGGCACCGCACAGCGAAATCGATATTGGGCGGAGGTCAGCTCGAACATGGCTACAAGTTCTGTCTTAGCGCGGCTAGTTCCTTGGCGTCGATGAGCCGGCTCACGTGCAGCAGGTTCAGTAGCGAGCGGCCCAGGTCCCGCACGTGGGGTGTGCGGGAATCGGGGTCGGCCGATTCGTCATCGAGCCAGAGGGCCAACTGTTCTGTAAGACGCTCCAGGTGCGCTCGCGGTTCACCCTTGGCCTGCTCCATTTTGCGCGGGCCATTTCCAGCACGCTTTGGCCGAAACGGACCGCCTGCTGCAATTCCCCGCCGGACCAGGATCGCCGCGACGGCTCCTTCGTCGGCTCGAGCACGTCGTCCAGATCGAGCCGCCGCGGCCGCGCCACGGGATGGCCGTCCAGCCGGCTCACGTCGTACAGGGGCATGGCAACGCTGCCGGGCTGGGCGACTTCCAGGTGCAGCAGGCCGTTGTCGGTATACTCCCAGTCGATGCTCACGTGGAGAACGCTGCTCATGGGCACGAAATCGAACTCGAACAGCCCGATCTGGATATACTCTTCCCGCCGCGTCTCGGGGTGCATTGCCTGCCGGAGGAGCGAGAAGCGGAACGTGTTTTCCTCGCCCCAATACCGGAATCCCTGCGATCCCTTGGCCGGGTATCGCTGCCGGCGGGCAAGCAACTCGTAGTACTTATCGTAGACCAGGATTCCGTAGCCGTGGGGGGCGACCTTGCCGACCACGCCGAGCACAGCGCCTTGGGCGACGGCTTCCATGGGATGCACGGGAAAGCCCTTCGTCGCAAGCTGGCCCAGTTCCTCCTTGAGTCGGGCGTTATCGCGGAATTCCTCGGCGATGGTCCGCTGCACGATGGGCATCATCGTTGGACCGCCGACCAGCAGGACGTGGGCGATATCTTGCGGCGCAAGACCGGCATCGGCCATGGCGACCTGAATCGGCCCGCGGCACCGCTGGACGATGGGCTGCACGGCCGATTCCACGTCGGCGCAGCGTCAAGGGCAGTTTCA
The DNA here is from genome assembly GCA_963824275.1 of uncultured Planctomycetia bacterium. Lineage (GTDB taxonomy): Bacteria > Planctomycetota > Planctomycetia > Pirellulales > Thermoguttaceae > JANXQG01. The sequence goes on from CAWGOT010000006.1 coordinate 218,970, forward strand.
CCGGGCCGCCTTTCCAGGCGAAGCCGACCTCGGTCTCCTCCGCCTTCGAGAGCGCGATCTTGGCGCGCTCCAATTCCGTGCGCAAGCGCATGCCGGCCTGCGGATCTTTCAGCAAGCTCCCCAAGCCGAAACGCCGCGCGGCCGAGGCGAGCAAGGCGTCGTCCATGTCCAGCCCGCCCAGCGCCGTGTCGCCGCCGTGGCTCTTCTCCACGGTCTGCAACTGGCCATTGGCGTCGAGGTACAACAGCGCCACCGTGACGTCGAGAGTTCCCGCCCCCAGGTCGATGACCACCACGTATTGGTTTTCCTGGGTGAGCTTGACCCGATAGGCGGAAGCGGCGGCCGTGGGTTCCGGCAGCAGGAACACCCGCTGGAACCCCGCGTCGAGCGCGGCCCGCTCGGTTTCCTGCTTCTGCAGCGGATCGAAGTACGCGGGCACGGTGATCACGGCCTCGTTCACCGCTCGCCCAATGGGATTGAAATCGGCTTCCGCGTCGCACTTGATCTTCTTGAGGATCAGGCTGGTGACCTCGCGCGGCTGTACGTGCGGCGGCCGACGCAGATCGCGCAGCCGCCGTCCGCGTCCTTCTCAATGCGATAGGCGTAGCGGGCAATGTCGCCCGACTCCTTGGCCCGCTCGTACGAGCGGCCGATCAAACGCTTGACGCCCCATACGACGCTCAGGGGATAGACCGGCAGCGAGCGGCGGGCCTTTTCGCCCGCTTGGATGAACTCGCCGGAATTGTCGAATTCCACTACCGAAGGAAAACAAATGCCCTGTTCGGTGGCGCCTTCCTCGGGCCGGAGCAGCACCGCTTGGCCGCCAATCAGCACGCACGCTGCCGAGTTGTATGTGCCAAGATCGATCCCAATCATCATGGTTGCGGTTTCGCTCATGGCTTGGGCTCCATACACTCGACAGACGATTGACTGACAACGACCTGAACGGGCCGAACCACGACGGTCTCGCCCGATGACAAGCGGCGGCGGTAGCCGGGCGAAACGACCGCCAGCACGCGACCCGGCGAGACGTTGGGCGCAGGCTCGGTCCTGCTGCAAACGTGAATATCCGCGCAGAAAGCATCTCCGGCGGCCACGGGAATCACGACGATGTGTTGTTGGCGCAACAGGCCCTCCAGCCGTGCCGCCAGATCGCTTATGCCCGGCTGGCGGGCGGCAAGCTCTCGCAGATCGTCCAAGGCGAGCAGGATTCCGCGCCAGATCGTAGTATTCCTGACTGGCCCGGCTTTGCTCCTGCCAAGCCAGCCCCACGTCTTCGCGGATGTCGCTCAGACAATCCTCGAGCTTTCGGGCATGGGCGAAAAGCTCCTCGGCCGCTGCCATGGCATCTTCGGCGGCCCGGAAGGTCATCGCCAGCGGCTTTGCCGCCGCCGGTCGATCCGCGGCAGGCTGGGCCTCGGCCGTATAGGCGCGCATGGAAAAAAACCGCCGGGCGATCTTGCCTAGGGGTCCTGGGAAGCGTTTCATTACACGCCTGAAAGACAGGTTCTAAGGGACATCGCAACACTATCAGTGTTTATGCCACTGACGGAGGGCCATGTCAAGACCTCCATCGTCAATTCTTAGCCTTCCTAAGGGAATGGTTTCCGTGATTGCTTCAGGTTTCTTTCGGCGTAGAATTGGATGCCTTGCCAGGATGTGACTGGAGAACGAGCGTGTACGATACCGGTTCGCGAGGTGTGGACTATGCTCAGAGCCAGCATGAAAATCAAGAACCCGCGATTCCGATGGTTGTTGGCAGGCTGTCTGCTTGTCGCCGCAGGCGGTTTCCTGCCCAAGGCGGTTCGGGCGGAGACCCGCACGGCCGCCAGCTTGACGCCCGAGGCCGTCTGGGCGGCGATCGACGCGGCCAAGGACGGCGACACCGTGCAACTCCCCGCCGGCACGGCCGTGTGGACGAAGGGATGGAACGCCGGCCATTGGGCCAAAATGAAGGCCATCACCATCCAGGGGGCCGGAATGGACAAGACGATCATTCGCACCGATACCAGCAGGGCCCCTGGAGATAAATCGTTCGTGGTCAATGGAGTCGAGGGCAAACCCTTCCGCATCACAGGGATCACGTTCGACGGAACCGGGCTCGCCAACGCCGGAATTTGGGCGGGTGAGATCGTGATCAGCGGGAACTGCAAGAACTTCCGCGTTGACCACTGCAAGTTCTTGAATATGGATCAGATGATGACCATCACCGGGGACACCTATGGCCTGATCGACCACTGCTATTTTCGCGCCCTGGAGAAGAATCACCAGGCGCAGACGATCATGTGCCAGGGGCCCGGCAAGGTCAACTTCACGAAGCCGCTCACGATGGGCACGGCCCAGGCGGTGTACTTCGAGGATAATGAAGCCCGCTTCGGCCCGGCGGTCGTGAACCCGGACGGCAACAACCCGTGGATCGTGCCGTACCAAGGCGCCCGGGTCGTGATCAGGCACAACAAGATCATCAACAGCCAACTGGAAATCTACCGGGTCCGCCCGGGGGCCTATGGATGCCAGAGTGCTGAAATTTACGACAACACGTTCTCTGCCGAGGGCCTCAAGGCCGGCCGGCCCCAGGGCTTCATCTTCATCGCCGGCGGGGTGGCCATGGTGTTCAACAACACGGTGACCGGAACGACCTACAACACCCGTACGATCCAAGTCAGTCACGAAAGATCGTTCATGGCCATTGGCGAGTTTGGGATTTGTGACGGCACGAATCCGATTGACGGCAATCAGATCCCCGCGGGCCAGAAAGGGGCGGGCTATCCGGCCTTCGGCCAACCGGGCCGGGCGACGGATGCCGACGGAGACGGCGTGTTCGAACCCTCGCCCTGCTACGCCTGGAACAACACGTTCAATGGGGCCAAGCTCAACATGGTGCTTCGCCCTTGGGCCGATCCGAAACAGGCAGAGCTCCAAGCGGGCCACGTCAAGGAAGGGCGGGATTTCTTCAACGAGGAGCCCAAGCCCGAGCACTATAAGCCCTATATCTATCCGCACCCGCTGCAAGGCAAGCCCTGACGCCGATCAGCAGGACGCGCCTTAGTGGGCCAGAATGCGCTCGATCTCCTGGGCCACCGTTTCCAGGCCGCCCGTGTGGAGAATCACGCGGCAGCTCGCCTTCGCCGCCCTGCGGATCTGGTCGACCATGGTTTGCGGAACGAACTTCACCAGGACCACGATGATCTCGGCCGTGGTGCCGCCGAAGTTCTTGCGGTTCTTGTCCTGGGTCTCGACCTTGACCCGGCCGTGAAAACGGTCGGCGATGATTCCGCCTTGTTCCGGCTTGAAGCCGACCAGCAGCACCTTCGGTAGTTGAACCGGAGCTCCCGCAGAGGGAATCTGCCGGCGGATCTTCTCGGTCGGCATCTCCGCCAACACTCGACCCAGGACTGCCAGGTTCTGCTCCATCAACTTCGAGTGCGTGGCGTACTCGCTGAACAACTGCCCCATGGCAAAGGCGACGATGGAAGACGACGGCAGACAGGCGAGGATCGTGTCGCAGCCGAAGCTGCTCACGACTTCATCGGGCGGAAGAATGGACAAGAGCCGCTTGGCGAAGCGCTCGATCAGTTCGTCATCCGTGAGCGACGAAAGGGTCTCCTCGCGCGTCGGGGCGGCCCGCCGGGCATCCAGTTCGCGGCGGACCTCCTCCAGGTCCAGCTCCAGTTGGGCCTGCTTGTCGGCCTGCTCCTTGTTGAATCGGATCAGACGCCTGGCGAGTTCCCGGATGTCGTAACTGTGCAGTTTCCGCCGACTGTGCGGGGCCAGGCGTTCCTGGGCCTGCCTGGCGAGTGTCGGCAGCCGCTCCTCGGGACGTTCGAGTTGCAGCGCGGCCACCCGCTCGACGAGGAAGGCCCACTCCGCATCGCCCCACTTGGCCTGCACGCTCCGCCGCTTCCGCGCCGGCCCCGACATTGATTGTCCCAGCGGGGCGTTCTGCTTCTGGACCCTTTCGATCAGGTCGTTGAGGGCCGGATCGCTGGTAGGCCCCTCGCCATTCGCTTTGGCCTTGCCGCTTCCATCGCCGTTCATGCCCGCTCGAATCAGCCGCGCCAGCCGGCTCAGCGGGTGGATCTTGTGACCGTAGGCGTCCAGCGCCATTCTTGAGCAGGAGGCGGTCGTCCTGACTGATATTTGCCGCCTCCGCGGCAGCCCGTTTCTGGTCCTCGGGCTCCCCTTGGAAGTCCATGAAGATTCTGGTCAAATAGGGCGGAAGGTCTGATGCGGCCACGGTCATCGGTAGGTTCCCATTGCGCGGGCACAAGCGTCCTGCTTGCTGCTGAGGCGATTTGCCTGGTTAGGCCAGTCTCCGAAAGTCGGAGATGCCAAGAAGATTATAATGCCGGTCCCTGGGCCTGTCAATTTTCGGGAAAACCCAGCGGTCAAACGTCAACCCAATACCCGACGAATCGCATCTTGCAGGCTGTCGGCCATCTCAAAGAACGTATTGAGCTTGGAGCGGTCCAGCACCCCCGAGACAAACGGGGAGCAAGCAGCCAAGATGACCCGGCTGCCGCTGGCGTTGGCGTGGATAACCAGCGATACCAACTGCCCAATGCCGTCCGAATTGATGGAGGTGGAAAGGGACAAGTCAAGCACCAGGTTCGTGCCGCTTTGCCCGACCAGGGGATGAAGCGACTCTCGGAAAAGGTCCCTCGCCTCGTCATCGATCGTCCCAACGCTCGCGCCCAGCACGTAGCCGTCTTCATGCGAAACGTTCAGTTCCATTTTGTTGCCTTGTTGCCTTCGGTTCCCATCAGCAGGCCATTGTACCCCCGGCGGCGGTGCCTGCCAAGCAGGGGTGGCCACCGTTGGAAAGTGCGATAATAGGCCCGGTAGGGATCGAACCTACGACCAAGGGATTATGAGTCCCCTGCTCTAACCGCTGAGCTACGGGCCCTGACTGCTCCACTCTATGATAGCAAGATACCCATTGTGGAGTTAGGTCGCGTTGCAGAAAATCCCCGGCCCGGATTAGGCATCCTCGGGTGGGTCAAGGCTGCGTGCCGTAGATGGGCAAGCGTCAGGGCAAAAAACGCTGCCGTGGCGGATCCAAGCTCGGGAAACGCGCCTGTCGGGACTGGTAGGGCCCGACAAGTGCCGGAATGGGGTGCGACCGGCATTTGGGGTTTGAAACGCGTCTCGCCTTGCTATCGTACCGCCACGGCAGCGGACTGTCGTGGTTGTGTCGTGTCAGTTACCTTTCTGACCGCCGGCCAGTGCGGCGGCGATAAAGCGCCGCACAGCCAAGACCGGCCAGGAGGAGCGCCAGCGCGCCAGGCTCGGGCACCGCCGAAGGCGCCGCAGCCGAATTGCCGCCGCCCACGACGACTTCCGCGCCGCCCAGCACCACGCCCCCTGCTGCCGGCGAACCAAAGAGCGTTGCCGCCCCGGCCCCTACCGTCAAGCTCGTCCCGTTGGGAATGCCGTTGGGGTTCTGGACCACCAGCGTGCCGGCGTTCACGTCGGTCCCGCCGGTGTAGCCGTTGGAGCCGCTGAGGATCAGCGTGCCGGCGTCGTCCAGGCTCAAGAGCCCGCGCCGGGCGTTTCCTCGCCGATGTCCCCGCTGAGCGTGAGCGTCGAATTGGCGGAAGGCGCGACCGACAGGCGCCGGCCAGCGTGATGGGCGCCGAGATCACGTGCGTACCCGCCTGCACGATAATGTGCGCCGTGCCGCCGCTGTTGTCCATCGTCAGGGAGTTGGCGCCGGTCGCCGAGATGCTGAATCCCGACGTGGTCGAGAAATCCGCATTGCCCAACACCAGCGTGCCGACCGACACCGGAACGTCGAGCACAACGCCCACCAGGGCCGAGGAGGCGTTGTTCAGCATCGCCGTGTTGCCGGCGTGGGTCGGCGCGGTGTTGGGGCTCCAAGGACCAACGGACCAGTTGCCGCTGCCGGTCGCCCACGTCGCCGTTCCGCCGACCGAGGCGCCCGGCAACTCCAGCGCGGTCGGGGTGTACTGCAAGGAGCTTGCCAACGACGGATCTGGAATGCCGTTGAAGTCGACCGTGGCAAAGCTGCCGCTGAACATATTCGTTCCGTAGGTAATTAGTTGCTCTCCGGCCGCCGTGGCGCCGGAAAGGTTCAACGTGCCGCCGAACAAGTCGTTCATGGAATTGAGGTTGTTGGTAGTCAAGACGCTGCCGATCGCCAGGTTTACGGCGCCGGCGCCGCCCACGGTGAGCGAGTTGATCGACTGCGGCCCGACGCTGGCGTCGAGCGTGCCGCCCGTGATTACCACATCGGAATGGGGCGCGAAGGCATTGGGCGCACCCGCCCTGAGCACGCCCGCATTGATCGTCGTGGGGAAGCTATAGGTGTTCGTGCCGGTCAGCGTGAGCATGCCGGACCCGTTCATGGTCAGGCTCAGGCCGCCGCCGCCGTCCGTGAGCGCGCCGCCGAAGGTGCTCGACGTGGACTGATTCACGGTCAGCGTGGCCTGGGGGCCGGTGCTGTTGGTGATCGTGCCCGCGGCCCCGCTGAGGCTGCCGACCGTCACGCTGTTGCCGTTGAGGTCGAGGAACCCACCGTTGGCCGTCAGGGCGCCGCCGGGCAGCGCGGCCGAATTGCTCAAGCCAAGCTGCAGGGTGCCGGCGCTGACGGTGGTCGTTCCCAGGTAGCTATTGGCGGCATTCAGCGTGAGCAGGCCCGCGCCGAGCTTGGTCAGGCCGCCGTTGCCGCTGAGGCCGGCGCTGAAGGACACGCTGTTGCCGTTGGTATCGATCGCGGCCGCCTGCCCTGAGGCGATCGGCGCGATGGCCGCGGACACGTCCTGCGTGTTACCGCTGGCATATTGCAGCGTGCCGCCGTTGAAGGTGATGCTACCCGCGGCAAGCGGCACCGCCGACGCGGTGAAGTTCAGCACGCCGCCGGAGAGCGTCGTGCCGCCGGAATAGGTGTTCGTGCCGCTGAGATACTGAGTCCCGCCGCCGATCTTGAGCAGGGCCAGCCCTCCATTGGGCGTGCTGCTCTGGATCGTGCCGGAGAAGCTGCCGCTGGCGTTGCCGCTGCCGACGGTCAGAAGCGATGTCCCGTAGCCGGCCACGTTGTCGACGGTTCCCGAGCCGTTCAGGGTGCCGACGCCGGCACTGAACCCGTACAGGTCGAGCAGGCCGCCATTGTCGATCGTCACTGCGCTACGCGCCATTGAGGGCGGTGTTGCTGGCCAACTGCAGCGTGCCGGCCATGATGTGGGTGCTGCCGCTATAGGTGTTCACGCCGTAAAGTCTGAGCTGGCCGCCGCTGCCGCCGCTGAAGACCAGCGAGAGCACGCCCGCGCCGTTGGTGAGTGCGCCGCCAAAGGCCGTCGAGCCGGTCTGGCTGACGGTGAACGTGACAGGCTGCGCCACGTTCGTCGTGACGACGCCCGAGGTTCCGCTGAAGGAGGGCGCCAGGATGCTCAAGCCGGCCAGGTCGAGGACGCCGCCGTTGGCCGCCACGGCGCCCGAGCCCAGGGCGGCGGCGTTGCCAAGCTGCAGTGTGCCGCCGGTAATCTGCGTGCCGCCCGTGTAGGTGTTGACGCCGGCCAGGTTCTGCAACCCGCTGCCGGCCATCACCAGGCTCAGGTTCCCCAAGCTCCCGCCGCCGGCGATCAGACCGCTGAAGGTGGTCGCGCCGCTCGGGGCCGAGAGGGTGAGAATCGACGTGAAGCCCGAGTTCGAGTTCATTACGGTGCCGCCCAAGCCGCCCGAGCCGGAGAGCGAGGCGATTTGCTGGGTCCCGCCGGCCATGTCGAATGTAGCGCCGCTGGCCACGATCAACGGTGTGCTGGTGGGCAGCAGGTTGAAGCCAGTCGAGCCGGCGGTGTAAGCGGCGCCGTTGGTCCCGTTGGTCAGGTAGAGGGCCTCGACCTGCGCCGCGGTGAGCGCCTGGTTGAAGAAGTAGACCTGGCTCAGGGAGCCGTTGAGAATAGCCTCCCCACCGCCAGTACCATCGCCCCCCGTGGGGTTCACATTCGAGCCTAGTTCGGTTTCGTCCCAGTTGTAGCCGCCGCCATTCTTGGTGAGCGCACCGGTCAGGGGAGTGTTATTCGTGCCGTCGGTGTAGATCGACTGGACTCCGTTGTTGTCGACGATGGTGACAAGCTGCCACTGGCCGTTGTTGACGGTCGTGGTGCCCGACACAGCAGCGCCGCCATTTTCAGTGGCACCCGGAACCCCGCCAGCGGCGCCGCCGGCGGCGGTGGTCAGGTAAAATAACAAATCATCCTGATGATTACCAGCGGCACCGTCGAGCATGCTGAACATGGTGCCGCCGGACTGGGTGGTCTTGATCCAGGTGGAAAACGTCCAAGTGCCGAGGGCACTCGCGGCACCGGTGCGGTCCGTGTCGATGTTGAAATTGCTCGGGATGTCGATATACCCCACCCCGCTGAAACTGATACCCTGGAGTGGCTGGCCCGTCGTAGTGGCGATCTGGCTGGGGCCTTGGGCGACCTGCAAGCTGCCGCCATAAACCGTGCCGTTCATGGCTGCGCCGCCGGTGCCAAGGTTCTGAATCACGGTGCCGCTACTGACGGTACTGAGGTTGGCGCCCAGTCCGGAAAAATTGAAGTAGCCGACCGGCGCAGGGATGGCGGTCGTGCCGCTGGTGAGGACCGTCGCGGCGCCCAGGCGAAGCGTGCCGGCGGCGATGGTCGTCGGCCCGCTATAGGTGCTGGTATTGGTCACCGACATCACGCCCGTCCCCGTCTTGACGAAGCCGCTGGTGGCGCTGCCCGGGGCACTGCTGATCACGCCGCTGAAGACCGTGCTCGCGCCGTTGCCGCCGGCGGTCAAGACTCCGTTGTTCAAGTTCACGTTGCCGGCCCCGGCCAGGCTGCCCACGGAGCCCGCCGAGACATTCAAACCAAGGGCGCCGCCGGCGCTGACGCTCACGGTGCTGGACTGCGCCAAGGCGTTGCCCGCGGCATCGGCGATGGCCAGCGTGCCGCCCGTGACGGTCGTCGGTCCACTGAAGGAGTTCGTGACGCTGAGCGTGAGCAGGCCCGCGCCGGCCTTGGTCAGTCCGCCTGCGCCGCTCAAGGGCGTGGCGAAGGTCACGCTGTTGGTGCCGGTGTCGATGATCGCCGCCTGGCCCGCCGCAACCGGGACGATCGCGGCCGAAACGTCTTCGGTATTGCCGGCCGCATATTGCAGCCCGCCGCCGTTGAAGGTGATGTTCGGCGGGTTCGTGCTCAGCGGCAAGGCTGAGGGCGTGAAGTTCAGGAGGCCGCCGTTAAGGATCGTGCCGCCCGTATAGGTGTTCGCGCCGCTGAGATACTGCGTCCCGGCGTTGGCCGCCAGGGCCAGTGTCACCGCGCCCGCGGTGTTCTGGATCGTCCCGGAGTAGGTGCCGCCCGTGCCGCCGTTGCCGACGGTCAAGGTCGAGGCCGTTGCAATCAGGTTATCGATCACGCCGCCGGTGCCGCTCAGCGCCGCCACGGTCGGGCTGAACCCGTGCAGATCGACGAGCCCGCCGTTGACCGTCAGTGTGCCCGTGTTGAGTCCCAGGGCCGCACTGTTGCCAAGCTGCAAGGTCCCGGCCTGAACGGTCGTGCCGTTGTAGCTGTTGCCGCCCGTGAGCGACATCAGACCGTTGCCGGTCTTGGTGAGCGAATAGCCGCCCGAGATCGCACCGGAAACAAGCAGGTCGACGCCGCCGGGAACGGTCCCTTGGCCCACGTTGAAAGTTACCGTGTTCTGGTTTCGGAGTTGAACCGGCGCGGCGATTACCGACGATACGTTCGTGCCGATAGTGGTGACGCTGTAACCCCCCTGGATGGCGAAGTCGTCACCCCCGCCGCTGTTGGTGATGGAGCCGCCCGTCAACGTGTAATTGGCAAGGTAGCTTTCGTCGCCTACGCCCGCCGCGGTGGCGTCCAGGATGCCGCCGTTGATGTTGACCTGGGTGACCGAGACGCCGGCGGTATAGCCCAGGGCGTTATTTACCAGCAAACTGACGACCGCTCCGGGATTGATCGTGAGCGTGCCGACAAGGGCGCCGTTGGTGCCGCCGGCGACTAAGACCGAGCGTGCCGCCGTTGACCGTCGTGCCGCCCGTATAAACATTGGTGTTGGAGAGCACCAGCAGCCCGCTGCCCACCTTGGCCAGCCCGCCGCTGCCGCTGATCACGCCGGAATAGGTGGTCGTGGCGTTGTTGCCGCCCACCGTGAGGTTGGTTCTGCCGTTGGCGGTCGACAGCGAGAAGTTGCCGCTTCCCTCAAGTGCGCCGAAGACCACGTTGGCAAGACTCGCCGTACCGGCGCCAGGCCGCCGCTGAGCGCTGCGCCGTTGGTGCCGGCAAAGATAATCGCGCTGCCGCCATCCTGCGCCCCGTTGGCCCCGGTGTTCGTGCCCAGCACGTTGACCGTCGCATACTGCAGGGCAGTGCTGCCGCTGACGACAAGCTGGAGGCCGTCGCTGGTGGCGCTGGTGCCGCTATTGACCGTGACGACGCCGTTATAGGTATTCGCGTTGTTGGTGATGTAGATCGTGCTGGCCTGGGTCGTCCCATTGCCGATGTCGACGAGGTTCAGCGCTCCGGAACCGATCATCTGGCCGTCGAGGTAGACGTTCTTGCCGGTCCATTGCGACTCGATCGTGCTGGCCGCGGTGACGTTGATCGTCGCCACAGGGCCGGTGGCCAAGTGCGTCAGGCCGTCGTAGCCGAAATAGGTGCCGCCGTTGAGCGTGATGCCGTTCGCCAGATTGAAGGTGCCGCCGGGCTGACCGGCGGGATCCGGGTTGAGGTCGAGCGTGCCCGCCGCGTTGATCACGATGGGACCGGCGCCAAGATCGCCCACGGTAGTGCCGCTGGCGCCGAAGCCGGTCACGATGAGCGTGCCGTTGTTGATGGTCGTGCCGCCGTTGTAGGTATTGCCGTTGTTGTTAAGCGTGAGCGTGGCGGCGCCCGACTTGACCACCGAGCCTGTGCCGGTGATGAGCCCATTGATCTGCCAGGCGTTGGCGATGTTGGCCACAAACTGGCCGTTGTTGCTCAGCGCGATGCCGGACGTGGCCAGGGGGTAATTGACCTGCAAGATGCCGGTCGAGACCGACGTGGCGCCGGTGTAGGTGTTCGAGGCGCTCAGCAGCATGAAGCCGGCGCCCGTCTTGGCCAACTGGCCGTTGCCGCTGATTACGCCCGAAAACGTCATGCTCGACGGATTGGCGAAAATCAACGCCCCGCTGTCAGTCACAGCGTTGTTGGGCAAGGAGCCGTTAGTCGTGAGGCCGTCGCCCACCTGCAGCGTGCCGTAGGAGATCGTGGTCGCGCCCGAATAGGTATTGCCGGTGCTGGTCAGGATGACCGCGCCGCCAGTCGGCGGGCCGTTGACCACCAGGCCCAAGCTGCCCGTCAAGGCCGGGGCGAAAGTCAGCGTGCCGCCGCCGCCGCCCAGGCGATAGTTCGTGCCGCTGGGCGTCAGAACGCCCGTGTACGTCTCGCTGTCCAAAGCGCCCAGGCTGAGATAGTTGAGTGAGTTCGCCGCCAGGTTGACGGCGTCGGCCGAAGTGGGCGGGGTCACGACCAGCGTGCCGGTGGAGTTCGTGCCGCTGGTGAGGTACGGCAGCAGGCTGGGCAGGCCGCTCGCCTCCAGCCCCACGGCGCCGGAGGTGCTCACCGTGATCGAATAGTCTTCGGCAACTGTGGAAACGGAGCTCATCGAGCCATAGAGCAGCGCGCCGGCCGTGACCGTCGTCGAGCCGTAATAGGTGTTGACGCCGGTAAGGTAAAGGGTTGCAGTGGTGTTCTTCACCAGGCTGGCGTCATTCCCCTCGTCATTGATCGTGCCCGCGAAACTGCCGCCGCCGACCGTCAGCGTGGCGCCCGGGCCGTAGGCCAAGAGCAGCGTGCTCTGCGGCGAACCATTCAGGCCGACCAGCGTCTGCGCCGCGTTGTCCAATTCGACCGTGCTGGCGTTGTTGATGTTCAGCGTGGTCGTGGAGGGCAGCGAAGCGGTCGCGCCCACCGTGAGATAACCGCCGTTAATGGTGGTCGCGCCCAAATAGGTCGCGGTGCCAAGGAAGGTGACATTGCCGGGGCCGGTGAGGGTCACGCTGTTGCTACCGCTGCCATGCACGATATTCCCGGAGAAGGTCAAGGTGTTGCCGGGGCTCACGGACTGCGAGGAGATGGTGAGCGAGCTGTTGAGCGTGATGTTGCCGCCGAAACCGGCGTTGTTGTCGTCGATGTTCCCCAGGGTGGCGTCGGCGGCGTTGACGGTAACGTTCTGCGGGAAGGTATTCGCGCCGCTGATCAGCAACTGCGCCGGGGCGCTGCCCGTGTAAATATCGCCCACTTGGACGGCCGCGCCGTTGCCCAAGGCCCCGGCCGCCGCGGCCACCAACACGCCCGCGCCGATCGTCGTCGTGCCGCTATAGTTGTTCTGCGCGGCGAGCGTCAGCGTGCCGGCCCCCAGCTTGTAGAAGCCCATGCCGGCGCTGCCGGAGGAGCCGTCGGGAATGCTCGAGGAGTAGGGGAAGGTCTCGCCGGACACGACCTGGATGCCGAAGACCGTGCCCGTGCCGAACGCGACGTTGGTCAATACGCTCGAGACGTCGCTCGATTGGAACTCGCCCGCGCTCGTGCCGGCCTGAACGACCAGCGTGCTGCCGGCGCCGTTGACGGCAATCTGGCCCCCGAACTGGTAGGCCGGCTGACCGCTGGACAACCCCAGGGTATTGACGCTGGTGGCGACGAGCACGCCGCCGTTGACCTGGGTGCCGCCCGTGTAGGTGTTATTGCCGGTCAGGGAGAGGATGCCCGTGCCGAGCTTCATCAGCCCCAAGGAACCGTTGGTGGTATCGGCGATCGACGTGCCGTAGGTGACGTTCTCCGGGGCATTAACCTGGATCCCGAGGTAGGTGTTCGCTTCGAAAGTCGCGTTGTGCAATACCTGGTCGACGCCGCCGCCGGCGGTCAGGCTGAAATCGCCGGCATTGGTGCCGGCGGTGACGGCCAAGGCGGCGCCGGGGTTGACCACAATGTTGCCGCCCGCCGTGTATCCGGGCAAGGCGCCCGTGTTGGCGGCGATCAGCACGCCGGCGTTGACCGTCGTGCCGTTGGTGTAGGTGTTCGCCCCGCTGATGGTCCAGGTGCCGGGACCGTTCTTCGTCAGGCTGCTCGCGCCGCTGTAGCTCAGACCCAGCGAGCCGACGGTCGTGCCCTCAAGGGTCAGAGGGCCGTTGGCGTTGTTGTTGATCAGGCCGTAGCCATAGGCGTTTCTCGTGGCAAGCAACTGGAAGGTGACGGCACCCGAGGCGTCGAGGGTGGCCCCGTTGGCGCCGATGGTAAAGCTGCGATCGTAATTGCCGCCGGCGGTCGCCGTGCCGACGTAGCGGAGCGTGCCGCCGTTGAGCAGCAGATTGCTGCCGGTGAAGGCCAACTGGCCGAACCCGCCGTTGATGCTGCTGCTGTTGCTGTCGCTGTCGGACCAGGCCAAGACCACGATCTCGCCGCCGTTGTTCACGGTCACCGTCTGGTTCGCCCAGTTGAGGTTGGAGTACAGGCTGCCGCCCACCAGCGAGAGCGTGCCACCGCTGACGGTGACCGACCCGCTGTTGGTGCTCTTGCCGCTCAAGGCAAGGTAGTTGCCGCCGATCGTCGCGATCGAGCCGCTGCCGCTGATGGCGCCGCCGTAGGTCTGCGCCGCCGCGTTGTTGAAAACGAGCGCGGAGTTGTTGGCGATATTGCCCGCGACCGCGCCGCTGGTGACGCCGTTGCCGAGCTGCAGCGTGCCGGCGGAGATCGTGGTCGGACCGCTGTAGGTCTCGTTGTTGATCAAGGTCAGCGTGCGGCTGCCCAGCGTGACCAACGCGCCGTTGCCGCTGATCGCGCCGGCAAAGGTCTCGTTCGAGGCATAATTGAAGGCGAAAACGCCGTTGTCGGACAGCAGCCCCGTGGCGGACAGCGAGCCGTCCTGGCCGGCCTGCCCGCTGCCGAGCACGAGCGTGCCGCCGGAAATCGTCGTGCCGCCGGTATAGCTGTTGGAATTGGTGAGCGTCAGGAGGCCCGGGCCGGACTTGGTCACCGCCCCGCTGCCGCTGATCGTGCCGCCGAAGGTCCCCGCGGTGTAGTCGGCGAAGACCAGGGCCGAATTGTTGCTGACCTGGCCGAGCAAGGAGCCGTTGGTCGTCACGCCGTCGCCCACCTGCAGCGTGCCGCCGGAGATCGTCGTGCCGCCGCTGAAGGTGTTGCCCGTGCTGGTCAGCGTCACGGCCCCGCTGTTGAGCTGCAGCAGGCCCGGCCCGGTGATCGGGTTGCCGAAGGTCTGCTGGCCCGTCAGGCTATAAACCAGCGAACCGCTGTCCGAAATCGAGCTGTTTTGCAAAAAGCCGTCAGCTCCGGCCCCGCCGTTGCCCAGTTGCAGCGTGGCCCCCGGCCCGATCGAGGTCAGCCCCGTATAGGTGTTGGTGTTCTCGATGATCAGCGTGCCGCCGTTGGTCAGGCTCAGGCCGGTGTTGCCGGTAATCGAGGCCGTCCCGGAAAGCGTATAGGTCGTCAGGTTGTTTTGGAACGTCACGCTGCTAGGTGCTACGTTCCCTGTGTTCAAGGTCACATGGGTCGTCGACGGCCGAGTCGCTGAAGACGACCGCATCGCCAGGCTGGAACTTCTCATACTGGTCCGTCCCTCCATCTGGAGGAAATTCCCGTAGGCGTTCCAATCGTTCGCGACCCCCGTCCAGGCAACCGAGTACAGCCCCGTCACCAGCAGGTCCAACTCCTGCGGGTTGGTGGGATTGATCTCCAGGTTGCCCACGGCCCGGTTGGGAAGCACCGGATTGAGTACGAAGGTGTTGTTACTGAAGCCGTTCGCCAGGCTGCCGGCTCCGCCGGGGTCGGTTGCGATCAGGGCGTACGTGCCCGTGCCGGAAATCGCACCCGTGATCAGGATCTGTTGCGTGTTGTTGGGCGAGTTGCCGGTGCCAAGGTTGCCGACATTCAGCCCATTGTCGATCACCAGGCCCGGACTGCCGGCAGGCGCGAGCAAGTCGAACTGGAAGATGACATTCGAGCCGTTGTTATAGCTGAAAGGAACCGTCAGGCCGTTGGCCAGGGTGAGCGGGCTGCCGGCCGCCATGCCGGCCTCGATCGTCGTGGTAGACAGCGCGTTGTTGTTGATCACGACCGGTCCGTAGATCGTGCCCGTGCCGCCCAGGGTCCCTGCGGAAACGCTTACCGTGCTTGCGGTCGACGAGGCATACAGCGAGCCGTTGACCAGGAACCGCCCGCTGGCCAGGGTCGTATTGCCGGAGTAGCTGTTGGTGGCGGTGAAGGCGATCGTGCCGTTGGAACCCAATTGGATTCCCGTGGTCCCGGCCCCTTCCACGTAGACGAAATCGCGCCGCCGATCTGGACCCCGCCGCTGCCGCTGATCGGGCCGGTGAAATCGACGCGGCCCGCCTGCGCGGCATAGAACGTGGCGGGGCCGTTCAACTGCACGCTGCCCTTGAAGGCCGTGTAGTCGTCGGTGAAACCGCCCAGCACCACGCTGCCGTTGCCGGGAACCGGGTTGACGACGATATTGCGGTTGGTGAACAACGCCGACGGGCTGCTGCCGATAACCCGGCTGTTGGGCCCGTAGGTCATGAAGGCCAGGTTCGCCCCGCTGGCCGTGGCGCTGCTCCCACTCGTGACGCCGATGACCAGCGCGGACGTGCCGGCACCAGGGGGCCGGTCTGGCCGTTGGCATAGTCCGCCGAGCCGATGAACAGCCCGCCCCCGGAGAGCTGCAGACTGGCGGCGTTGAAGGTGCTGGCACTGCTGGCGAAAAGCAGGCCGCCCAAACTGCCGCTGCCGCCGTAGGTCACGCTGACGGCGGCCGAACTGGAGTTGCTGATCGCCCCGGCATACTCGCCCTCGGGCGTTTGGGCAGCCGTCCCGCGAATCGCCGAAAAGAGCACGCTGCTGCCGGCCGACGCGGAGAACAGGTCGATCGGATTCTCCAGCACCAGCGTCGTATTGGCGGTCGGGGAGCCCAGCACGAGGTTGCCGGGGATATAGGTCCCGCGCTGCAAGGTCGAGAGGGTGGTCAAGGTGGACGACGTATACAGGCCCACCGTCCGCTGTGCGAAGTTCGCGCTGGAAGCGGAGAAGCCGACGACATCGAGGTATTTCCGGAAGCGCCGAGGCTGATCTGGCCGGCGGTCGGGATCTGACCGGCGGGAACCACCATGTAGGAGAAGCTGTTGGCCGCCGTGGGATCGAGCGCGGCGCCGATCTCGAGGATCGCCGTGCCGCCGCCGGTCGAGTTCAGGCTGATGGGTGCCAGGGCGATGACGGCCCCGCCGCTGCCCAAGGCTTTCTGGTTCAGGAGCGAGAGGATCGACAGGCCGCCGCTGGTGCTATTGGATACCGTCACGAGTCCCGGGGAACCTATATTGGTATTCTGGCCCGAGGATCATGAGTTGCCCGTTGAGGACGGTCGTGGGGCCGGTATAGCTGTTGGAGGCATTGCTGACCTGCAAGGTCCCCGCGCCCAACTTGGTCAGGCCGACGGAACCAGCGGCCGAGTCCTGAACCAGGGCCGAGAAAACTACCGGCGCGGTGGCGTTCGAGGTGTCGACGCCGAAGTACGAGCCGGTCAGCAGTCCGCTGTTGCTTCCCGTGAGACCGGCCAGCAGCGATCCGGCCTGGGCGGGGGTGAACCCGCCGTTGCTGTCGACGTTGACCGCCAGGGTGGCCTGGGAGCCGGCCGTGATGTTCTGCCCTGTCCAATTGCCTGGCGCCCCGGCGTACAGGGCGTGGGTTTGGCGAACTCCAGGGTGCCGGCGCTGACGGTCGTGGTGCCGCTGTAGGTGTTGGTGCCGCTGAGGACCTGCGACCCGCCGCCGACCTTGACGAGCGAGACGGTGCCCGCACTGCTATTTTGGATCGTTCCGGGGTACGTCCCGCCGGCCCCGCCGAAACCGAGCGTCAAGGTCGAGGACGTGGAGCTTAGATCATCAACCACACCGCCGCCAGAGAGCGCCCAATCGTGGGGTCAAAGCCGTGCAGATCGAGTGTGCCGCTTGTGCCGAGGGAAACCGCGCCCGTATTCAGCAATGCCGCGTTGTTGCCCAACTGCAGGGTGCCATTGGAGACGGTCGTGCCGCCGGTGTACGTGTCGGATGCGGCAAGCAGCAGCAGGCCGCTGCCGGTCTTGAGCAGGGATGCTGCCCCGCCAGGTTGCGTGTTCATCAAAGGAATGGACACGATCAGGCTGCCGGGTCCTGCCACGCTGAAGGTATTGCTCGTCGCCAATTGGAAACCGTCGGCGATCACGCCGTTAATTGTAGCGGTCCCATTCGAGGTCAGGGCAATGTAGGAATTTGCGCTGCCCGTGGCGCTCACCGACCCATTGGCCGATGCGCCGAACATATACATTTCATACGTCGGGTTGGTGACGCCGCCGACTCCCGCAAGCGTGCCGCCGTTGAGCGTCAGAGGGCCGATCGAGGTATTGGCCCCGGCCGTGGTCACGACGGCCTCGCCCCCTTGATTGATCAGCATTCCCGTGGTGTCGGCGGAGCCGTTATCGCCCAGTGTGTTTGCGGAGGTGAACGCAAGCGCCGCGCCGCTGCCAACCGTGATCAGTCGGCCGGCTGTGCCCATGTTGCCCAATGCCGTGGGAGAGGTGGCGTAGTAGTTTGCGGTGCCGGCCCACAACGCCAGCGTGCCGGAAGTGATGTTGACGTTGCCCGTGAAGGTGCTATAGCCGGAGAGGGTCTGCAGGCCGCTGCCCGCCATGGTGAGCACCGGTACCGCTCAAGACGCCCGAATAGGTCGGGCGCCGGTGGAAGTATTCAGGGTCAGCGTGCCCGTGGGCAGGCCGATAGCTCCCGTGCCGGCCAAAGCGCCGAGCGTGGGGCTGGCCACGTTAAAGACGATCCCGCGCGTGCTGTTCATGACCACCGTGGCATCGGCCAGGCCGTTGGCCGAGTCGACCTGAAGCTCGCCGCCCATGCCCGTGGCGCGGCTCCCGGCCAGGGCCGTGACGCCGGCCGGATTGACCGTGACGGTTCCCGTGTAGCCGGCATTGCCACTGATATGCACAATTCCCCCCGCGGCGGTCTGGGTACTGGTGGCCGCAATCGCGCTATCGATCACCAGCGGTCCGGAGCCGGCCAGTTGGGAGAAGGACATGTCCTTGTTGCCCCACTGGGTGTAGGCCGTCAGGCCGCCGGCGCCGATGGTCACGGTTCCGGTAAGACTCTGGTAGCCGTCCATCGAATAAAGGACGCCACCGTTGACGGTCATGTTGTTGGTCATGGTGGTGGTAACCACCGTCCCGCCCGAAAACCCGCCGAAGAAGATGTGGCCGTCTGGCGCCGACGGAGACCGATCCCGAACCGAGGTCAGCGGCGTTTTCATTGCCGCCGTCATAACTGCCCACGCCGAGCGTGCCGGCGGTGACGCTCAGTCCGCCGGAATACTTCGAGAGCGAGGAAGTCAGCGTGAGCTCTCCGCTGCCGGTGAGGGAGACCGCGCCGCCGCCCACGATGGGCCCGGCGAGGGTCTGTGCCGTCCCGATGTTGTACGCCAGCAGCGTGTTGTTGCTGAGCGTGATGCCCGCGGTTGCCACGGAGCCGGTAGCGCCATTGCCGACCTGCAGCGTCCCGCCGGTGACCGACGTTCGAACCGGTGTACGTGTTCACGCCGCTCAACTCCATTTCGCCGGAGCCGCTCTTGATCAGGCCGGTGGCAGCGCCGTTGTCTCCGCTGTTGACCAAGGGGACGCTGACGATCAGGTCCGGATACCTGCTGACGGCGCCACCCGCGCCGGTCAGGCCGACGTTGAAGGTCGTTTGGTACCCGGCAGCCGCATTGACCCCCAGGTTGATGCCGTCATCGGCGCCGGCGCCGGCGCTGGCGTTGATGGTCGAGGCGCTGCTGCCGCCGACGGTTACCGACCCGCCCAACTCATAGGACTGCTCATTTGCTGAGGTGTACCCTGTATTCGTGCTCAGTGTGCCGCCATTGAGCGTTATGTTTCCCAATTGAGTGTTGTTGCCGAGTGCGCTCCGGTCGCGACCACCTGGCCCCCGGCGTTGATGATCAGGGCAAGCGTGGGCGTGAAGCTGTTGGGGCCCATCGCGTTGGCGCCGGCGAAGTCGAGCGTGCCACCACTGTTCGATGGTCACGGTACGGCCAGCGGCTGTCATGCTACCTAAGCCCGAGGTGGTGGTGCTGCCATTGTTGCCCAAGGCGTCTTGCAAAACTCCACCGTTAATAGTAATATTGCCGGTGAAGGTATTGGCCGCGTTGAGCACCAGGGTGCCGGAGCCGAGCTCGCCCAGCGCGCCGCTGCCGCTGATGACGCCGCCGATGGTCACGCTGTTGCCGGACAGCCCATCGAAGACCAGCGCGGAACTGCTGGCGATGGCGACCGCGCCCGACCCGAGCGAGCCGGAGGACGTGGCGCCGTTGCCCACCTGCAGGGTGCCGGCCGAGATCGTCGTCCCGCCGGTGTAGGTGTTCACGCCTGCAAGGATCTGCGTGCCGCCGCCAACCTTGGCCAGGGTGCCGCCGCCGCTGATGACGCCGGAAAAGTTGGCGCTCGTGCCGGTTGCCGTGCTAAGGCTCAACGTCAAGGCGGTGCCGGCCGTGTTGGCCAAGACCAGACTGCCGCTGCCGGCCAGGCCGGCGATGTTGTAGGTTGTGCCCCCCGCGGCAAAGACCACCCCGCCCGCCGCATTGTCGGCAAGAGTGCTGTACTGCAGGCCGTTCGGGTTGACCACGGCGAGCACGCCGGCCGCGACGGTCGTGCCGCCGGTGTAGGTGTTGGCACCGCCTAGCACCAGGGTGCCGCTGCCGAGCTTCATAAGACCCAGGGCACCGCTGGCGGTATTGGTCAGCGCGGCCCCGTAGGTGAAGGTCTCGGGCGATTGGACCTGGATGCCGAGGTTGGCGCTGGCAGCGAATTGGACCGTGGTGCCGCCCAGGATGGTATTGATATTGTTCAGGTTGAACTCGCCGGCATTGCTGCCGGCGGTGACGCCGAACGTGGCGCCGGCCGGGACCGTGAGGCCGGGGCTGTTCCAGAGCGACGTCAGAACGGCTGTGTTGCCCAGGACCAGCGCCCCGCCGGTGATCGTGGTGGGGCCGCTGTAGTTGGTGTTGGAATTGGTCAACAACAACGCGCCGCTGGCGACGTTCAGGCCGCCGATGCCGGTCAATACGCCGTTGTACGTCGCGCTGCTATTGGAAGGACCGGTGATATTCAGCAACACGCTGCCGCCCGCGAGATCGGCCAGGCCCAAAGTGCCGCTGCCCAGCAGGCCGCCGACATTGGCGGTCCCCAGGCCCGAAGCAAAGACCAGCCCGCCGTTGGCGGTGTTGTCCATCACAGCGCTGCCTTGCAGGGTGCTCACGCTACCCATTTCGATCGTGCCGGCGGAAATGGTGGTCACGCCGGTGTAGGTGTTCGA
Source organism: uncultured Planctomycetia bacterium (assembly GCA_963824275.1). Taxonomy (GTDB): domain Bacteria; phylum Planctomycetota; class Planctomycetia; order Pirellulales; family Thermoguttaceae; genus JANXQG01. The sequence goes on from CAWGOT010000006.1 coordinate 239,371, forward strand.
GCCGGTGAGGAACAGGGTACCCAGCCCGGTCTTCGTCATGCCCCCGGCGCCGATAAGGTTGCCGCCGAGCGTGATATTCCAGGGGTTGCCGTAGGGATCGGCCGCCTGGATCGTAACGCCGCTGGTGGCGCTGCCTACAAGGCTGGCGGGAATGGTCGTGGACCAATTGGCCAGGGCGCCAAGCGTTCCGTTGCCAAGCTGGACGCTGGCGGTAAACGCCGAACTGGTATTGCCAAGAACCATGCCCTGCGAGCCCACATAGAGACTGCCGGCTCCGAGGTATACTGCCCCGGTTCCGGCGGGGCCGCCGGCCTGTCCGAAGGTGATCTTCTGGACCTGGGTCGTGCCGCCGGTGAGCAATAGCTCGGCGTTGCCGCCGGCCGTATCGGTAGAGGGATTCCCCAGGACGACGCCATTGGCCGTGTCAGCCACGACCAGGCTTCCGCCATTGACGTTTTCAACGGTCCACCGGCCAGCCGTAGCATTGAGCTCGACAAGCAGTGCGCCGCCGACATTCACGCTCCCGCTGTCGATCCGAATGGTGTTCGTCGAATTGTTGTCGCCGGCGTTGCCCAAGCCCAAAACGCCAGTCACATTCAAAACGCCGCCGTTGACGTAAATTCCGCTGGCAGCCGTGATGGGCGTCGTCTGCAGGCTGGTGATAGCGCCTCCCGCGCGCCCGAGGAAATAAAAGAAGTTGTCAGAGTGCCGCCCGTAACCGAAAGCAGGTTGCCGGCGGAATTGGTATCCGTGGAAAAGTTGATTCCGCCCTGGAAGTTGGCAAGGCCGCCGGTAATTGAAAAACCGTCGCTGCCGCCGCCGGTGTTGAACGCGGCGAGCCCGGTGGAAGTGAGCGTGCCGCCGTTTACGGCGAACAAAGTCGCACCACCGCCGGCAATCGTTAGTGCCGAAGTACTGAGTGCTCCCCCGGTTGCAAGTGCCATGCTGCCCGCGCTAACGGTTGTCGCTCCGCCAAAGGAACTGCTGCCCGACAATGTGACGGCCCCGGTTCCGAACTTGAGCAGACTGCCCGCACCCGTGATCGAGCCGGCGTAGGCTTGCGCGGTGGCGTTGTTGAATGCCAGCGAGGCGTTATTGACAATGTTGCCGCCAAGCGTGCTGTTGCCGAACTGCAAGGTTCCGGCGGAGACGGTCGTCGTGCCGCTGAAGCCGTTGGCATTGGTGAGCGTGACGAGGCTGGGGGCCATGAGATTGATCGCGCCGCCGCCGCTGATCACGCCGCTGAACGTCTGCGCCGTGGCGTTGTCGATGGCCAGCACGCCGCCGACGGTGATGCCGCCCCCGGCGGCAACCGAGCCGTTGACCGCGCCGTTGCCGAGCTGCAGGGTGCCGGAGGTGATCGTGGTCTGGCCGCCGTAGGTATTGGCGTTGTCAAAAATCACCAGGCCGCCGTCGTTGATGTTCACCGTGGTGGCCGCGCCGCCGATCGCCCCGCCGGCGAAGCTATACGTGAGGAGATTATTGTTGAAGTAAACGGCGAGCGGTTGAACTCCGCCGGCAGTGATCAGGATGGGGTTGGTGTTCCCGGCCGCCGTATCGTCGAAAGTCACGTCCGAACCGTCCGTGTAGAGCTCAGCGTACCTGCCGAGCCGACCCAGTTCTGGGCAGTCGTGCTGAGATCCCAGACGTTGTTGGTCGTGCCCGTCCAGGTGTACGAGGTTTGCCCTAGGGCTTGCGGCGCAGTACCGGTCAGACCTGGCGCGAGCAAGGCCAGGACAAGAACACCCAGAAACGCCAGGCAGGAAAATCTACGACTCATCACACCCCTCCAAAAAACAAACGCCATCAATGCCCAGACGGCGAAGCAAAGACCCACGCGCCCGTCCCTCAAGAAGCAACGGCGCTTCTTGGATGATAACCGAAGTTGGAAAAAAACGCAAACGTATTGCAATCGGAATTTCCGGAATCGCGAGAGCCACAAAAGTGGAGAGTAAGGGGACACGCCACTTATGTTTCTGCGCGCGAGCGCAACCCCAACCGCGACTTCACGGGTGATTGTCTCACGGATCGCTGCAATCAATCAGTGGTTCCCTTGCCCCCTCCACGTAAACAACAACTCGGACGGTTGCAAGGCCACGTCGCTGATTCGGACCTCGTCGATCAGGCCGTGAAAGATCTCGCCCGGATGGATGCCGCTGTGGCCGCGGCCGACGCTCCATTCGGCGTCGTCCTCGCCCTTGCCCAAGGCGGTCGAGCCTTGCGAGGGCAATTCCTGCGAGGCGCATAGCCGGTAGCCGCGCCCGTCCAGCGCATCGACGAACAAGCGCAAGGTGTGGCCATCGCTCGTGGCGGCCACATGATACCAGTGGTTGACTTCCACCAGCGGATCGCCGGCAATCGCCTGGTGCTGGCGGTCTTCGGCGTCATAGTAGGCGATGGAAAAGTGCCGCTGGGCATTGATTTGGAACGCCAGTCGCGGCGGGTCGCTGCGATACCTGAGCGTGTAGCAGGTGTCGCGGCAGACAAAGGTCTGAGGTTTGCCGTCAAAGCGGACGGAATTCACCGAGGCCTCAACGGTCCATTGGGCCGGCGTGATTCTCTGGATGTCCAGCGGCGCGGCGTGGCTGAATTCCGAATGGGTGTAGACATTCCGCATCCCCTCTCCGTCGGAGGGCTGGGAATTGTCGAGGCAAGAGCGATTGGGGCTTCCGCTTTGCGGGACCACGTCCGCGGGCACTCCGGCGGCGAAGGTCGGCCGGTCTCCAAGGGAATAGGTGTAAAGGTCATTTCCATTGAACGACGAATCGACCGTGGCGCGAACCGGTCTCGTGTTGTGCTTCGTATCGGGAGGCATGCTGCCTAGCGGCTGGTCCTCGAACCGCCAATAGGCCACGACGTGGCGGTCGCGCTGCGCATCGTCGATGGTGCGGATAAAGTTCTCGCCCAAGTCCTTTACGAGCCAGGGTGCGCCAGCGCCGCCTTCCATCCGCAATCCCTGGTCCACCAGCACGTGCTGCCCGGCAGCATTCGCCGGCTGCTCGACAACCACCTCGCCCTTGAAGACGTGGACTTGGACATCCTCGGAGGGCGTGACATCGACGGCAAATTCGGTCCCCAGGTCGACGACCGAGCCCTTGGGCGTCTCGACCACGAAGCCACGGGCCTCGGGCTTCAAGATTTCGGCGCTCATCTTGCCCGTGTGCAGAAACACCTTTCCGGGGGCAACCAGATCCAACCTGGCAGGGCCCTGAACGACGGCGCGGACCCCGAGGTCGAAAACGAGTCTCGATGGCCCCCGAACAGAGACTGATTTTCTGGCCGGCGGCAAAGCTCGTCCCCGCCTCAGGCGCCGGGACCGCATGGCCCCAGCAGCCTTCGACCGCGCAGGTCAAGCGGGCAACGGGCAGAAGCGGGGAGCGGGGAGCGGGGAGCGGGGAGCCTGGATTTGAGATTTCAGGATAATGAAAGGCCAATTCCGATGGGTCGTTTGCCCGTCCTCCGTCGCCCCCTCTTCCGGCGTCCTTGTGCAGGGCTATGGCAGCCAAACCGCCCATGAGGAGCAGCGCGGCGAGCATCGAAAAGAAGGTGGCGTGATTCGAGGCGAAGCCCCAGCCTTGCTGCCCCAGATCGCCCAGGAAACCGAGCACGGGGGACTTGGTGCGGGGGTCCGATGGCGGCGGGGCAAGATCGTCGTCCGATGCAGCCGCTGGCTGCCCATTGCTTTGCTCTTGGCCTAGCATCTGGTCCATCACCGAATCGGCCAGGGAAATCCGCTGCAGCTCTTCGATCGAAAGCGGTTTGCCGGGCATGAATTGCCAAGCCAAGGCGGCTTGCAGCCGCATCAGGTCAACGTAATACTTGCGGAGGGCCGGATCCGCGGCCAGCAACTCATTGAGCCGCTGGCGATCCGCAGTCGTCGCCGACTGGTCGCAGACGCGATCCAGAATGCTCTCCAAGTCGCTGCGGTTTTGGTCTGTCCTGCTCATCGCGGGTTGATTCCAGCAACTGCCAAGGTTCTCTCAACGCATCCCTTCAGGGCACGGCGAATACGGGCAAGCGCCTGCGACAAGGCGTTCTCTGAGCGGCCAAGCTGTTCCGCGAGAACCTTGACGCTGAAGTTGCCCGTGTAGCGGCGGCGAATCAGGTCCCGATCGGTGGGATTGAGTTTGCCGACACAGCCGGCCAACGCATCATGATAGGCCCGATCGCTCTCCTCGTCACTCTCGTAGGCAGCCCGCGCAACCATCTCCAACAGGTCAGGCTCCAGCAGCACGGCGTCGCGGGCGTGAATCTGCCGGTAGCGGAGCACCCGGTAACGGGCAATCTCGCGGGCGAAGGCGAAGAAGCTCGTTCCTGGTTGGAACTGGTCGAACTTCTCCCAGAGGACGAGATTGGTGTCCTGAAGGATATCGTGGGCGGACATGGCATCACCAGCGAGCATGACGATATAGGCGTATAGCCTCCGCTGGCAGGGCGTATAGAGCTGCGTGAACTCCTCCGCCCGACGTGCGGCCGCTTCCAACGTTTCTTCCCTGTCCGAATCTTCCCTGTTCGACAAGTCACAAGACCTAATTTGACAACCCACAGAACAAACCCCCTATCCATCTTAATATGGCAAGCCGAGGAAATCTGAGGGAAAAAATTCAAAATTGGGGAATTACCGAAAAGGGCGGCAGCGAAAAGACTTGACGGAGGGGGCTGTTGTTTGAAGAATAGGTGTACTCCCAGGAGCTTACTCATGACTAGATCCGCGATGCGTGCGTTGATTGTCGTGTTGGCCGTGGCGGCTGGACTTCTCTGCTGTGCGATCTATCTCGAAGCCAATTCGACAGAGCGCTCCCGCGAAGCCGCCTTGGCCGAAGCTGAAAGCCAGGCCACACAGGCCGGCAAAGACGCGGCCCAGCGGATCGAGGCCCTGGAACGGGAAAACGCCGATCTGGGCCAGCAGCTCAAAGTCGCGAAGGGCAATCTCGATTTGGGGGCGAAAAAAATCGCCGCGGTAGAGCAAGAGGCCTTGCAACTGCGGAGCGAAATCGACGCCGCCTTGAAACAAGTGGCCGAGCTGAGCCAGAAGTATGCCGACGCCCGGATCAAGAAAGCGGAAGAGTCGCGGGCCGTGGCGGTGAGGCCGGATCCCGTCGTAACAGTCGTCAAGCCGCCGGCCGCCAAGGTTGAAGTCGTGCAGCCGGGCAAACGGCACGTGGCCGTCGCTTCGCTGCCCAGAACCAGCCCTAGCTTCAGCGAGTTGGACAAGGACCAGGACGGGCGGCTGTCGTTGCAGGAGTACAAGGCGGGCTTCCCCAATGATCCGAATGCGGAAGCGGAGTTCAAGGCGCTGGACACCAACGGCGATGGCTACCTGAGCATCGACGAGTACAAGGCCGGCCACCCCGATCCGGGTCTCGTTCCGATTGCCACGAAGCGCGGGAAGAAGAATTGAGGACCGATGTCGTAGGACGGATTGCCAATCCGTCCACGAATTCAAGACGGATTAACAATCCGTCCTACTTGGCGGCGTTCCCTACAGGCTTCACGGCGCGGCGGTTGCGGCCTTCAGCGGCGCCCGCCGCGACTTCCAACAGCCCAAGCTTGTAACAGGCGATCTCTTCGCCGTTACGGACGTACAGATTCCCGTGGGCAATCACCGGGTGATTCCAGGTCTTGCCCTCCAGGGCTTTGAACCTGCACAGTTCTTCGTATTTCTCCGGTCGAGCGGGCACCAGCGCCACTTCGCCTTGTTCGGACATGATCAGCAGCAATTCCTGGTCGGCCAGCAGCAGCACCTGGCCGCTGCCGTAACCGGTGGCACGCCAGGCTTCGCTGCCATCCTTCAGACTGATGCAGAGGAACTTGCCCGTATCAAACCCATAGAGGTAGTCGTTGAGGACGACGAAATCATTGAAGTAGGGCCGGATTGTGGTCTTGGTCCACAATTCAGCGGTACGCCAATGGTCTCCATCGCGGTCGACGTGGATCCGCCGTGTGCCCTTGCCCAGGCCGGTGCCGATGAGCACGTCGCCATCGCCGACGAGCGCGGGCTGCACGATCCGCGCCGTGCTCGGAACCACCCAGGCATGATGCCAGAGTTCTTTCCCGGCGGCCGGTTCGAAGGCCGAGAGGCCGGCGTCGGTGGCAAACAGTATCTGCTCCACGCCGTCGATGGTCGCCAACTGCGGCGACGAGTAGCTCAAGGCGGCCGCCTCGACTACCGGTCCGACACCCGCCGTCCAGGCCAGGTCGCCCTTTTCCTCGTGGTAGGCGACGAGCGTTTTGCCCTTCGGCGCGCCGGCGAAGACCACGACCAGGCCATGCGCCACCAGCGGCGAACTGGCGAAGGCCCAGTGGGGAACTTCCGCTCCACAATCGGTCACCACATTATGGGACCAGAGGCGCTGACCGCTGGCCGCGTCCAGGCAATTCAGAAGACCCTTAGCGCCCTGGGTATACAGCCGGCCGGCGTGGAAGGTGGGCGTGGCCCGCGGACCGTCGCCTCCCATCGACTCGGTGAAGCGAATGGCATCATCATGATGGGCCCAGACTTGCTTGCCGTTGGCGGCGTCGTAGCAGACGACGTACTCGTCCTCGCCCCGCTGCTCCTGCGTGAAAAGCCGATTGCCAATCACCGCGAAGGAAGACCAGCCGGGACCGATCCGATGCCGCCAAAGTTCTTGGGGCGGCGATTTCTGCCAATCGGTGTTGATCTGCACGCCCAGCAACCGGCCGTCGCGTCGCGGCCCGCGGAATGCGGGCCAGTCGCCCGGTTGTTCGCTGAGCGCAGCCAGAGGGACGTCGGCCTGCTGGGCCGGACTCGCCTGCAGTTCGGCAAGGTACTTTTGTTCGGGCGTGGGGCTCCACCGCCAATGAAACGGCGTACTGAAACTCCCGGTCATGCCCTCCGTGCGCACCAGACAGAAGCCGATCCCCGGCGCGATCAAGAGCAGCAACAGGACCGCCCTGCGGGCCGGCCAGGGAAGCCAGAAGGAAAGCAGCAGCCATCCCACCCAGGCGCTGGCCACAATCGGCGGCGCGAAAAGCGCCAGCGCGAATCCTTGCAGACTTGGGTCGATCAAAAGCAGCGTGCCGGCAACCACGGCCGCAAAGACCCCCACCACCAGCCCGCGATCCGACCAAGGCAAACGACTGGCCAGCAGCCACCAGAGCACAATCCCCACCAATACGGCCAGCGGCACGATGACCAGGCCGAAGAAGTACTTCTGAGGCGCCGGATCGCCGGTAACGGCCCAGGTGCGAGCCAGCCACATCACAACCATAAGAGCGACGCCCGGCCAGAGTCGCAAGCGGATCCGTGGCCCGGCGCTGGGTCGATCGGATGGGGGTTGCGGGTCTTGATGGGCCTGCGCATTGGCATCGCTCATGGACTACTCCTTGAATGGTCTTTTCGTGCGGAAGGATCGATACAGGGATAATATGGAGTGCCGCGCAATCTGTCAACGAGACACCGCTGGGCGGAAAAACGCCGGTTAGGGCTTGCCTTTTTCGCCCAATCGGTTCTAATTACCCCAAGATCCCTTGCGGACAGACAATTTATTACACTTAGCACCTCACACGGAGGAAGAAAATTATGGCCAAAGCCGCCGTCCCCGCCAAGCCCTTGACCAAGAACGAACTGCTCGCCAACATCGCCGCAGCAACGGAGTTGCCCAAGAACCAGGTGGCCGCCGTCCTGGAGGCCCTGGGCGCCGAGATCAAGACCAGCCTCAGCAACAAAGGCGCGGGGGCGATCGTCATCCCCGGCCTGATGAAGATCGAGAAGAAGAAGGTCGCGGCCCGCAAGGCCCAGAAGGGTGTTCCCGACCCCTTCAAACCCGGCGAGTTCCGTGACCTTGCGGCCAAGCCGGCCTACAACAAGGTCAAGGTGCGTGCCCTGAAACTGCTCAAGGACATGGCCAAGTAGCGGTCAGGCAATGCTCGACGTTCTCGTTGTCGCTCCCCATCCGGATGATGCTGAACTGGGGATGGCCGGCGCAATCTTGAAGTTCAAGGACGACGGCTGGCGGGTGGGGATTCTCGACCTCACCAGCGGCGAGCCGACGCCCTTCGGCACGCCCGAGATCCCGCGCGGGAAACGGCTGCGGCAACGGCCATCCTGCGGCTTGACTGGCGGGAGAACCTGGGCCTTCCCAACCGCAGCCTGGAAGCAACGCTGGACGCTCGGGCAAAGCTGGCCGCCGTCTTTCGCCTGCAACGGCCGCGGTGGATCTTTGCGCCCTATTGGGTCGACGCCCACCCCGACCACGTGGCAGCGACCGAGTTGGTCGAGGCGGCCCGCTTCTGGTCGAAACTGACGAAGACCGAGATCCCCGGCGAGCCGTATTACCCGCAGCGAATTTTCTACTACTACTGCGTCCATCTCCGGCTCATCCCGCAGCCGGCGTTCGTGCTCGACATCAGCCCGTATTGGGAACGGAAGCGTCTGGCGATCGAATGTTACCAGAGCCAGTTCGTGCAAGGCCGGCCGCAAGAGCCGCCGACATTCATCGATCGTCTTCGCGATCAGGCTGCCACCTGGGGCTGGTCGATCGGCACGCAATACGGCGAGGCCTTTGCCAGCCGCGAGCCGGTGGGCCTGGCGACGATGACGGGGTTGATCTGACGGCCGTGGTGCGCATCGAGTAACGGCGCGGCCCGTAGGGCGGGACCCGGGCACCATGTACCCATGGTCGGCTTGCGAGTCGCCGACCCACCAGCGGGTGTTGGTGGGCCGGCGCTCGCAAGCTCGCTGGTCCCACCCTACGGGCCTATCCGTGACGTTGTTACTTAGGCGGGGCGGGAATCGACAGGGTGGGCGTGTTGCGGGCCGTGGCCGTGGAAGCGGCGACGTACTGCGTCAACCACTGGTGCGTGGCGCGGAACTCCGGCCGTTGTGCAAGGAGCGCGTACTTCTGGTCGCGGGCCACAGCATCAAAGCGGCCGAGCGTCTGCTGCAGGCTCTGGACATTGGAGGGGCGGTCGCCAGCATAGATTTCCGGCGGCAGGTCCAGGTACGTCCGCCAGTTGGCATCGAGAATCGTGTGCAGCTTGAGCGAGGCCGCCGCCAGTTGCTGGCGCAGGGCCTGGAGATCGGCAACCCCGGCTGCCGCTGGCGCCGCGCCGGCTGCCGCGGGAGGAATGGGGCCGCCGGCCGGCACGACGGCACGCGTGGGCGCGGCCGCCAGGGGCGCGGCCGTGAGCGACTCGCCGGGCGTGCCCGTGTAGTACCCCACTTGCCGCATCAGGGCGATGGCTGAGGCCGGAACGGGAATGGCCTGGGTGGGATCGGTAACGTTCGCGCCGCCGTAGAACGCGGTATTGCCCGCCGGATCGATCTGCAGGGCGGACCCATCCAGCGATACCCCGGCGAAGAGGCCGCGGCTGCGAGACCAGGTGAAGATCTCCGCCATGAGTTGCGTATCGGTGGCTGCGGCCGCCTCGCGCCCACAGGGCCGGCGGCCGCCGCTGCGTCGGCGCCCAGCGTAAACTTGCCGCGGAGCAGGCCCTGCACGCTGCTGCGGGTCTTGAAGACCAGCACGATATCGGTCACCTGCACGCCGATCTGCCAGCCGACGCTGCCGCCGGTAAGCGTCACGAAAGCGGGCGGCCGCCAGAAGCCCCGCTCGTCGCGAACCATGACGATCCCGCGGCCGTGCCGCACGCCGAGCACGAACCCGCCCTTCACAAGATCGGGGATGATGACGATACCCTGGGCATTGGCCAGCAAGGAGGCGGGGATCCCCGTGGCGGGGATGCTCATGATCTCGTTGAGAACGTCCCGCGCATCATTGACGATGACGGTCTCGCGATATTGGCCCCGCACGGCGCGGCGGCCAGGAGCAAGAGACCGGCAAGGACGCATCCGCAGGAAATGGACTTTCTCATAGGGGCCGGATTGTAACGACCGGCCCCCGGCAGGACAACGGCAGTTTTGCACGCATGGTTGTCGATTTTAGAAATGATGTCAGGGTTGTGTGGTTTTGGCCGTAGGGTGGGACCCGGGCACCATGTACCCATGGTCGGCTAGCGAGCGCCGGCCCACCAACACTTCATCATTTTCGCTCGTGGTGGGCCGGCGCTCGCAAGCTCGCTGGTCCCACCGCTGGTCCCACCCTACGAAATTGCCGCCCCGCAACTACCTGTCTTTCCCGGCCCCGCCGCCGTTGCCCATCTCGCCCGGCGCTGCGGGAATCGGAGGCGGCTTGAGCCACCATTCCAGCCAAGACTGCGGAATGCCGAGCTTCCAGAGACTCACCAAGAGTCCCAGGAGCAAGCAGGCCATGCCTAGTGCGATCTGATCGATTCCGGCGACGACCGTGCGCAACGACCGATAACTGCGTCCGCCGAGGACCGCGACCCAACCGGCCAGGATCAGGAGTGAGATGGCGCGATACCAGCGATTCCCGACCCAATAGCCATAGCCCGCGGTAAGCAGCAGCATGACCCCAGGGTAGATCATCAGCACTTCCGGCCGCACGAACGACCACCGCTCGGCCTCGCCCGACAAGACGAATAGGCAGGCTAAGAGGATCCCCAGGACAGCCATTCTCTGCAGGAAGCGTGCCACGCGGTCGCCGAGCACCGCCCCAATCAGCAGCATGGCGAACAAGAGCAGGTGCGCGGGGATCGCCCCGAGGTAGCGCATGCCGATCGCCTGCGGCCAGAGGACGCACAAGGCGGCAATGCCGCAAAGGGCGGTCAGCAGCCCGTGCAGCCCGCTGCGGCAGCGGACCGTCGCATACAACTGCATCGCCGCCAGCAGCACCAAGGGCCAGGCCCGCAGCGTATAGGGCCCCGAAAACTGACCGTGCTGGGACCGATCACGACAAACGCGGCCATCGCCATCGTCAGCCAATGCAGGGCATACGGCACGCGGCGCACAAGGGCCGCAACGTAAAGCGCGGTCGTGGCCAAGAGCGTGAGAAACAGGGGCGAGCAGCCGCAGACCTCCCGCAACATCGGCCTCAGACCGATCGACTCCGGCACGCGGAAGGTCCAGGTCGATAGCAAGAGAAGCCCCAGCGGCGCCGCCAGCATGCGATGCAGCAGCGCCGGCCGCCGCGACGTGATCCCGATCTCCAAGAGCAGGATATTGATGGCGAACAGGAAAGGCACGAGGAGATAGGGCTCGAACATCGTCGCCGCACCGCGCGAGGGATGGAAGGCAATGCAGAGCCGCGTAGCTCCGTAGCCCTGCGCCCACGCCCAGCACCACGAACAGCGGCCACGGATACCAGGGCCATTGCCAGGGCGAGCCGTTGTCGCCGACGTAGTTCGCGCCCCGCCGGACGGCGGGCAGGAGGGTCAAGGTCATGAGCCCTGCCAGGGGCGAAAAGCCCGCCAGAAGCCAGCGGATGTGCGGGTCGTTCTCGCGGTCCTGCCAGGGACCCAAGAGCAGCGGGTAGAGGAAGAAAATCGCCAAGAGCGCGTAGTAGGGCAGGCGATACAAACTCGGCAGCCGCAGCCGCACGCCGCGGAGGACCAATTCGCTAAGGAGCACCGAAAAGGCCAATCCGCCCAGGAAATACAAGCGGCCGGTGGCGAAATTCGCGGACAGCACTTCATCGAAAGACATCGAAATTGCCAGAAAAATGAGAACGATCAAGAGCAGAATGGTTCGAATGTCTTCCCAAAGTCGGCCCGCGAATCAGCAGGAAACTGACCGCGGCCAGCAGCAGGGCATAGCCGGCCAGACCTGCCATCAGCAGTTCCGGCTGCGGCTTGACGCCTTGCATGCAAAACGACTTTCCCAGTCCCCACAGGACCAGGAAGGCGCTGATGCAGTAGAACGGATTGTGCGAATACAGCAGCCGCACCAGGCGGGCCAGATCAATTGTCGCGGCCGGCGGCGGACGCCTGCTCCCACCGGCGTCGAGGGCAAGTTGCGGCGAAAGGGCCGGATCGGGCGGACGGGGCTCCGGCGTGTCGGGCAGCGGGGTAACGGGCACAAACTCCGAATCGAATGGATCGTCCATAGCACACCTCCTCGCGCAAGCGATGGATGCGGCGCGACGTGGCGCATGGCCGCTGCCGGCAGTCAACAAGATGACGCAGGAGGAACCAGCGTCAAACCGTGCCTAGGAGAATGATGAGAAAACGCTACAGATAAGAAGGCCTCGTAACTCGTTCCGCCTCGATTTTACACCGTTGCGGCGGAGAGTGCAAGCGCGCGGCAAAGAAAATTCGCGTTCGCCCGGTCCACTGGCCCCGTGCCAGTGGCAATCCCGCCGGCTTGCCGGCGGCATTAAGAAGGCCCTACTCCTGCCCAAGATCCTGACCCGCCGCGTTGTCCATTGCGCCGCTAACGAGTTCCACAACCCGCCGCCGGGCGTCGTCGTCCCAGGAAAACGGTGCTCGTAGCTGTCGCGCAGAAAGTGCAGCACGATTTCCACCGGCGGCCGTTTCAGGATCCGCTCCACCGCCAGGGCATAGACGAGCATCTGCATTTCATAGTTCTCGACCGTGCTCGCCAGCGTCTCCGGCGAAATCCGATTCGTCTTGTAGTCCAAGAGATGCCAGCCGCCCTGGCCGTCCTGGTATAGGCAATCGATGAAGCCTTGGATGAAGGGGGCTTGCGGGTCCTGGCTGCCGGGCGGCCAGGCCAACAGGAACTCGACCTCCCGGTAGACGCGCGAGGCCGCACGCAGGGCGGCCCAGCGGGGCGATGCCGCCAGCCGCGCGATCAACTCGATCGGCTCGTCCAGCGGCTGCGTCGCGTCCGGCAGGTTGAGCCAGGCGTGTTTCCGCACCAGGGCCTCAATCGCCGCTGGGGAGTCGTCGCGGCCCGCGGCAAGGTCTGCCAGAACCGCGTGGACCAGCGTCCCCAAGCCGAGCGGATCGAGGACCGGCTCGGCGGCCACCGACTCGTCTTCCTCCGAGCGTGGAGTGCGAATCGCCTGGGTGTGAATCGTGCCATGCAGCCGCGAAAAGGAAAAGTGCTTCCGCGCCGCGGAATCGACCGGCACGGGCCGCAGGTCCGCGGGGATCCGGCCCTGGCCGGCGGCCGCCAGTTCGGCGGCCTCGGCGATCGTCTTTTGCAAGTCGTGGCGTTTGGCCCGGCCGGCCGGATTTTGCGTCAAAGGCGGCTCCTCGCGGATGACCTTCGCCAGGACCCGCGACGGATCGTTGGCAACCGCCCCGGTCTCGATATCGAACTGTCGCCGCAGCAGGTCCAGCCAAGGGCCGCGCGTCCGCTCGAGATCCTCCAGCCCGCTGGACAGGATCAGATAGTCCGCGGCCCGCGTCGTGGCCACGTACAGCAGACGGTTCAGCTCGGCCAGTTCCTCGTCCCGCTCGGCCTGCGCGAAGAGATCGAAGCCGCTCGTGCAGCCGGAAAAGCGGACCATAGGGCCAAGCTCCCGCGTGAAGGCCACCGCGTCTGTCGACCCGCACCGCTGCCGATCGACGTCGACCACCACCACGACCGGAAACTCCAGCCCTTTCGACTGGTGAATCGACATCAGGCGGACGGCGTTGATCGACTCGGGCTGGGTGGCGGCCAGCGGCTCGTCGGGCTGCCGGGCGACAAACTGGGCCAACTGCGTGATGAAATCGGCCAGCGTGAAAATGCCTGCCGCATCGAATTGCCGCGCCTGCTGGATGAGCTTGTGCAAGTTGGCCAATTTCCGCTCGCCCAGGAACTCGGCCAGCAGCAGGGCGTCGTAGCCGGTCTTTTGCAGGGCCAGGTGCAGCAACTGGGCGATCGGCATGCGATCCTTCCGATCGCGCAATTCGCCCAGCGTTTCCACCGCAAATTGAACGCGGGCCCGTTCCTCGGGGGCAAGGCAGCAGGCACTCTCCGAGTGCCTGCTACCTTGCCAGAAACCGGCGGAGAGACCGCCGTCGTGCTTCGCCAGCCAGTACAGCGTTTCGTCCAGCAGCCCGAACATAGGACTGCGAAGCACGCCGGCCAGGCTGACCTCATCGCATGGACTGGCCACCGCGCGCAAGAGGTTCACGATGTCGTAGATCTCCTGCTGCGCATAGAAGGCGTGACCGCCCACCAGGTAATACTCGATGCCATGGCGCCGCAGCGCCTCCTCGTAGTATTCGACGTTCGTCAATGCCCGGAACAAGAGCGTGATGTCGCCGGGGCGAACGGCGCGAACGCCGGTTCGCCGGCGCCGCCGGCAGACTGGTCCCAAACGAGCTTCTCGCCCTTGTCGAGCATGCCGCGGAGCCGCCGCGCGATCCACTCCGCCTCGCGGCGGCGGGTCCGCTCGGCGGTCGGGCCCTCTTCATCGGCGTCGTCTGTGCCCTCCCCTGCCCCTCTCCCGGAGGGAGAGGGGAGACTGCCGGTCACCGCTTCCGGCTCGATCGCCCACAGAAACTCGACCGCCGGCCTGGGCCCAAGCTGCGGGCGACGCGTTGCCAGGGCTTCGTACTCGGGGCCCATTTCCCGGCAGAAGAGGGCGTTGACGAACTCGATCACCGCCGGCTGGCTGCGGAAGTTGAGCGTCAGCGGCAGACGGCCCTGGGCGGGAATCTCATCGCGGAGGCTGCGGAAGACACGCGGATCGGCCCCGCGGAAGCGATAGATCGACTGCTTGTAGTCGCCCACGAAGAAGAGCTTGCCGTCGGCCACGCGGCCATCGCACAAGGCCCTCACGAGCTCGACCTGCAAGGGATCGGTGTCCTGGAACTCATCGACCAGCAGCAACTGGGTCTGCGCGGCGAGGTGCTTGCGCAAGTCGGCGCGGGCCTCTGGGGCAACCAGGTCGCGGGCGCGGATCAAGAGGTCGTCGAAATCGAGGGCCGCCAATTCGGTCTTTCGTTTTTGGAAGGCGTCGGCCAGGCCGTGCGTGACCGCCAGCAGGCCAAGCGCGGCCTCGGCGGCGGGCAGGGCCGCCGCCGGATCGAAGGCGGTCTGATCGGCGACCTTGTCGATCGTGTCGCGAAGCTCCTTGGCCGCGTCGCGAAAGGCCGCGTACAGATCCTCGCTCGGCCAACCGTTTTTCCCGCCTCCGCCTTGCACGCGGGCGGCCTCGCGAATCTCCTCCAAGGCCGCGGCGGGGTCGGCGGCCGAGGGCAGTTGCGGCAGCTTGACGCGGAGAAATTCGCAGCGCTCGCGCATCACGGCGCTGGATCGTGCTGCGGCGTCAAGGATCTGCAGAATCTTCCCCGTCGCCGGCGACTTGCTGACCCGGGCCAGGATCCGGGGCAGCGTGTCCTTGCGCCAGAACTCTTCCCAGCGGGCCACGAGCTTGTGCGGGCGTTTCACCGCGCCACGCTTCCCAATCGATCTGCTGCCGCTCGGCCAGCAGGCGGCCGACCATCTCGCGCAGTCCTCTCAGCTTGTACCTCACGACCAGTTCCATCACGGCTTCCTCGCGCGCGGCGAGGCGCTGGCGAAGCTCTTCGTCAATGAGCTCATAGAGCACGGTCTGCGTGGCGGCGGCATCTAGCACCTGGAAATGCGGATCGAGTCGGGCCTCGACGGCATGCGACCGCAGGAGCGTGCCGCAGAAGGCGTGGATCGTGGCGATGCGGGCGGAGTCCAACTCGCGGACGGTGCGGAGCCAGTAATCGACCTGTTCCTGCGGCGCGTCGAGCAGTCGCCGCGTGCAGGCCGTTCGGATCCGCTGGCGCATCTCCCGCGCCGCGCTCGGTGAAGGTGATGGCCGTCAATTGGTCCAATCGCAACGGACCGCCCGGTCGGGCCGGATCGAGGCAGGCGATAAAGCGCTCGGTAAGCACGAAAGTCTTGCCGCAGCCCGCCCCCGCCGCCAACGCGACCGATACGTCGCGCGCGGTGATCGCTTGCTCCTGCTGGGAAGTGAATTGGGGCATCGTAAAAACCGGTCCGCCAAAAAAAATGCAGAGAAACCACGAAAGACACGAAATACACGAAAAAAGAGAAGACAAAAATCAAGATATTGACGAGGCGTTCATTCCGGATGCCTTTACCGCTCTATCTTCTTCCTTTTCCTTTTTCTTGTTTTATTTCGTGTATTTCGTGTCTTTCGTGGTTTCTATCTTCTGTTTCTGTGCGTGGGTCTAACGGCTACAAGACGATGCGTTCATATTCGACTTTAGGGTAGTGGCCGAAATTGACCAGCAGCCCCAGCCGGTATCCGGTCGCCTTGAGGTAATTGTAAACCTGGGCGCGGTGTTTGTCCGACAGTTCTTTGACTGCCTTGATCTCCACGACGATCTTGCCAAACAGGATAAAGTCTGGCGTGTATCTTCGTTTCAACCGCCGGCCCTTATACCGCAATCGCAGTGCTGCTTGAGCTACGAAGGGAAGCTCTTGCATTCCCAGCTCGATCTCCAAGCACTCTTGATAGACCGGCTCGACGAACCCGCAGCCCATCTCCTTGTAGACCTCAAAGCACGCGCCCATAATCCGATAGCTCTCGTCTTTATAGACGATTTCCATGTCTTCCCATCCTTTCTTTGTTCTTCTCTTCTTTCGTGTATTTCGTGTCTTTCGTGGTTTCCTCTTCTGCGTTCCTCTCCTGGTCTCATTTTGTTGGTGGCCGCCACGCTTTGTCCAGCGATCGGATCTGGTTGATGCGGCAGACGGTGCTATAGGGACAGCGGCCGGTGCAGTTCGGGTCGTCGCTCCAGACGGGGAATTGGCCCTGGCGCATCGCCCTGACGAGCCCCACGACCGTCTCGGCCAGGCTGCCGCGGATCGATTCCCAGGTCTCGCTGGGACCGAGGTGGTCGTCGACCCGCTCATACATTTGCAGGGCCTGCGGCGGCTTGAAACCGCCGCCGCTGAGGTACCAATATCCAGCCTGCCAGGGCACGGCATTGCGATCGCTGACAATCAGTTCCCCGGCGGCCAATGCGTACAGCGGCAGTTGCAGCACGGTGCCGCGCTGGCAGTCCTCAAGACGGAATCGCACGCTGCTGCCCGTCTTGTAGTCGAGGATGTTGAAAACGGCCTGGCCGCTGACCGCGCCCAGGTCGATGCGATCGATCCGGCCGGCGAGACGAACGACTTCGCCGTGGCTCACCAACTCGAACGGCTCGGCGGTCGAAGGCGGACCGTCGCCCTCCCGCAGCGGCCGGCCGAAGGAGATCTCGAACAAGGCCGGACGCGGCGGCCGATCGCACCCTTCCTCCTGGGCGTCGTACTTCTCGTGCTGCTCGCGGTAGCCCTCCAGCCACTGGAGCAGGATGCGGCGGTCGATCTCGCGCAGGGCGTCGGCCAGGCTGTCGCGGCCGGGCTGGGGTTGGGTCGCGGCCAGGGCCTCGGCCAGCAGGCGCTGGTAGTCCGCCGGGGCCAGAGTGACCGGCGACTCCGCCTGGCCGCAGGACTGGTTCACGCGGCGGTGAAAGTCCGCGAGCACCTCGTGGGCCATCTGGCCCCGCTGGCGGTAGTCGAATTCCAATTCGATCTCTTCCAGCGGCTCCGCCTTGAGCACTTTCTCCAGAAAATAACGGTAGGGGCAGTAGGCATAGCCCTCCAGTTCCGTGGCGCTGAAGATCCGGTCGGGCGGGATGTCGGCCGCCAGCCGTTCGGCAGCGGCATTGCTCAGCATGCCTTCCGCCGGGCCGAAGCGATCGCGGCTCTGCCGCGAGAGCGAGAACTCCAGCCCGCGAAGGAGCGGGGAGCGGGGAGCAGGGAGCGGGGAGCGGGGAGCGGGGAGCGGGGAGCCCAGAGCAGGGAGCAGAGAGCCACCTAGAGCGTACCCGGCAGGAGACGCCGAGCCTGAGTGCTTGGTGGCACGTCTTTGAGCTTGCGTCGGCCGCGGTCTTTCGGCTTCGAAGTCCTCCGTCAACCAAAGCTGCGTCGGCCGCGCAGCGCCGCTCCCTGCTCCCCGCTCCCTGCTCCCTGCTCCCTGCTCCCTGCTCCCCGCTCCCTGCTCCCACCCCGCCAGCAGGCCGGATTTGCCTTGCATCGCCTCCGCCACGGCGCGGATGCGGAAGGCGTCAATGGAGCAAAGTCCGTCCTCGTCCGGCACGGGGCTGAGATCGATCTGCCGAAGCGCGGGATCGGCGTCTCGTGGCCGAAGAGTTGCTCGACTTCCTTCAAATAAGGGCTGGGAGTCAGCGGCTCGCCCGAATCGTCGATGGCCGGATAACTCAGGTACAGGCGGCGGGTGGCCGCAGTGATCGTTTCGTAGAACAACAGCATTTCGTCGGTCTGGCGGTCGCTGCGGCTGGGCAACGGCAGGCCGGCCTCGATGAACCGCTGATTTTCCGCCTCGCTGTAGACGCCGTCGTCGCGATCGGCGGCGGGAAACGACTTTTCCGATAGCCCTGCCAGGAACAGGTAAGGGATCCGCAGATGCCGCGCGCTTGCCGCCGAAAGCACGCGTACCCGGCCCGATTCCTCGTTGACCATGCCCAAGGTCTGGCTGCCAAGAATATCCAAGAGGGCTTCGCGGGCCTGCTTGCGGTCCAATCGCGGCACGTCGCGTTCAAGCCACGCGGCCAGTTGCTGGCTTTCTTGCAGCGTCTGGCGGAGTTGCTCCCAACCGGCCTGGTCGGCGCCGCGCATCGAGCGGAGGATGCCGACACGTTCGGCGAGTCGCGCCCAAGCCGCGGCGTGCGCTGCCAGCGTGTCGTGCCGCGGAAGCTGGTCCAAGGCCTCGGCCAGACCCAGAAGAAGCTCATGCACGACGGCGGCGCCACGAACCTGCCCCGCTCCATGCCGGGTACCCTCTGGGTGGCTCCCTGCTCCCTGCTCCCTGCTCCCCGCCTCCAGCAGGCGCCGGCGGCCGCGCGGGATTTGCAACTCGCGGATCGTGCGTTCGGCCAGGCCGGCGGCGCGATCGTTCCAGTCGGTCCAATCCGGGGCGAAGTAGTTGCTTCCCAGCACTGCCAGCAGCTTGTGCATCGGCCAGTCGTCGGCATCCAATTCCAGCAAACGCAAGAGCATCACGATTGCCGGCACGCGGCCCAGCGATCGCCCGCTCTCCAGGAAGAAAGGGATCTCGAGCCGCTCGAAGACCTCGCCGACCAGATCCGCCACCGGTTGCGGACGGCGAAAGACAACCGCGATCTGCCCAGGGCGAACGTACTCATCACGCTCCGCGTGATGGAGTCCATCACGCGGAGCGTGATGAGTACGGCTCTCGCCCTCCAGCAAGAGCCGTTTGATGCGGCGGCCGATCATTTCAATCTCGCCGATCTGCCGGCCGCCCGCCAGGATCTCCAGACCTGTGGCGTCGGCCGAGGGCGTTATCGTGCGTGGATTGGAAAAAACCGTCCGCTCGACGTGGTCCATCGCCGGCCACGCGGTGGGATAGGTTTGCAACCTGTCCTGCTCTTCAATTTGGAGATTGCCATGGCGTCGCTGCAATTCTGCCAGCGTCTTCCCTGACTTTTGGAAGAGGTCCGGGCGACCCGTGGAGTAGGGTGGTGTCGAGCGCAGCGAAGACCCACCAAGGGAATGATGGTGGGTCTGCATGCGCTCGACACCACCCTACCTTCCATCAAGAGCGAAATCCACATCTCGCCGGTGTGGGACGCCAGATCCTCAAGCATGTCGTGTTCCGTCCGCGTGAAATCGCTGAAACCGTCGGCGACCACGAGCTCGTAACGGGTTGGATCGAGCCGGAGCAGATCGCGGGCAGACCAGAAACAGCCCTCGGCATCGTAGAGGTTGTGGTCCAAGAGTGTCTGTTGATAGGCCTGATAAATGGCTAAGAGCTCACGGTCCTTCTCGGCGACCCCCCGCTGGCGGCATGCCTGGGCGAATTGTTCGGGCCAGATCTCCAAGCGTTTCATTTGGCGGATGAAATCGCAGAGCAGATCGAGGAGGCCGCTAGTCGTGGCAATCGGGCCGAAATGATTCAACCGGCCCTGGCGCAGCGCTTCGTCGACCAATTGACGAACAAGTTGCCGCTTAACGAGGCTGCTCACGCGGCGTGCCACGCGTCCCCTCTCCCCTTGGGCCATTCGTCCCCTCTCCCCCTGGGAGAGGGTTAGGGTGAGGGCTGGCTGACCGTGGCTGGAGTGCAGGATCCTTTCCGCGAAGCGGGCGAAGGTGCTGATTCCGGGCGCAAAGCAGCCGTCAAGCTTGCCGCCTAAGAGGCGGGACTGGATTTCTGCCGCGGCACGCGAGGTCGGCGCCAGCCAGAGTGTGCTTCCCGGCGCTCGATCCCCCAAGACCGTGCGATACCGCTCGAGCAGGCGGGCAGTTTTTCCGGAGCCCGCGGGTCCAGTGAGTACCTTAACAAGTGGGGGCACGTTGCACCGATTGCAAAATCCGTTTTGTCTGAAATCCGCAGCCAAATTCCGTGTCAAGCTAACCCGAACGTGCCCGCGCTCGTAGTCCCGCCCGGGCAGCCGTGTAAGGAACTACCATTTTGGGGTACGTTGTCGAAGCTGTCAAGCGGGCAGTTCCGGACCGCGCCCTGCTTGGCAGGGCGGTGAACGAAGGTAACGGTAGGGTGCCGATCAGCCTATCCCGCCACGGAGGAGGATTTTCCTCGAATTACCGAGGCTCCTTTGGGCCTAGTTTCAAAAAACGGTCAAACCCGTTGGTGGATTTTCCAGGTACCTAGAATGTGTTGTCAACCTGCAGGGAAAGCCGATTCCTCGCTGACCGGCAAGCGGGTGGCACCCGTCGGGCTTCGACACGCGAAAAAGTGGTGAGAACTTGCCGGACAGCCTCTAAGTTCGGCAATTCCACCCTGGTAAGCAGGGCGGGGTCAGGATGAACACGCCACGGCAAACGCCCGCTTTTCCGCCGCTTTCGCTAAAATTGAGAAAACAATTTGACAACGATCCATGCCATCGTGTACAATCACGGACGGAGGGAGGAAAGGGGCATCTCGTGCGGTTTGCGCCGATTCCGGCGGGAACTTTCTTCCAGGGCATGTCTTTTGGCCGAAGAGTATTCACGGCGACTTACTCATCTATTCATTTTTGGATTCGAGCGTTGCGGCGGCGTTCGCCGCACGGTTAGTTTTCATCATCTTTATTTTAGGGAGGTGACTTATGGTCACAACACGTTCCAGGCGAGGTTTCACCCTCGTCGAGCTGCTGGTGGTGATTGCCATCATCGGCATTCTGATCGGTCTCTTGCTGCCCGCCATCAACGCGGCCCGCGAAGCCGGTCGCAGAGCGTCCTGCATGGCAAAGGTCAAGCAGGTCGCCTTGGCATTCCAGACCTATGCCAGCACGTTCAGCAATGCCTACCCGCCCGCGGGTCAGGCGATCAAGTCGGGCTCCTCGGGCTCGTCGACCACCTCGTTGATCGGCGGCTATAGCTGCCTGGTCAAGCTCCTCTCGTTCCTGGACTACGACACGCTGTACAAGCAGTTGCCGCAGAGCTTTCCCACTCCGGGCAGCGTGACCTCGGCCGAAAGCGGCACGGGCACCCAAGCCACGACGCTGACCAACGCCATGAACACCTCGATGAAGGAGTTCGTCTGCCCCAGCAACGGCAACAATCTCTTCCAGTATCCGTTGCAGAATCCGCCCACGGGCGCCCTGACCAACTACAAGGCGGTGGGTGCAACGTCCAAGAAAAGCCTGATATTTGCCGGGAACCCACAGGCTAGCCCGCCGTATGGAACCGCCACCATCCATCCCGATGGCGCGATTTACCCGGCCGGCGCGAATCTGCCCATTTCCCAGATTCTCGACGGCGTGTCGCACACCATCATCGTCATGGAAACCATCGACGACCAGAACAGCCGTTGGATGATCGGCTCGGAGTGCGTTTTGACCGGGCTGCCGGATCAGCAGGTTAGTGGCGTTAATGGTGCCCCTACCATCCCGGTTTCGGTGCCACCGCAGGGCACATCGCCCACGCCGCCGTATAACTACTATACGCCAGCGCATTACGACAATACGTTTGGTGATGCCTCGGGCGTCAGCGTTGCCGGCGAGCAGACCTTCTTGATGATGGATTGCAGCCCGCAAGGGCAATATCCAGCAGCCTACGCCGAATATGGCGATCCTGGCAGCTCCTGGCAGGTCGTGGACAGGCCGGTGCTTAGCAACCCGGGCCCTGGTCCAAGCTACGGACCGTCGTCGGCCCATCCGGCAGTGGTCGTTTCGGGAATGGGCGACGGCTCGGTGCAGGCCATTTCCAAGCGGACCGATGCAGCTAACCTGTTCTTCTTGATCACCAAGAACAACAGCGATCCGTTCAACATTCCATAGTCTTGGTAGAACGGAATTCATTCCGTTGCTATGCATGAAAAACGGCTGCCGTCTCCTTGCCGAAGGGGGCGGCAGCTTTTTTTTGGTTCATCCGACTAAAGCGTACTTGGTTTGATGGATACCGAGGATTTTGAGTCGGAGGAATTCTTGGTCTCGGAACCCATAGGCTTGACGTTTCATGGTTTTGATTTTGTTGTTGGTGCCTTCCAGAGGGCCGGTGGAAATGGGGTGATCGTAATAGGCAAGGATTCCCCAGGCATGGAGACGCAGCGTTTTGGCAAAGCTCTGTAGCATTCGGATGCCTGTGCTTTCAGCGTAGACGATCCAGTCCATGAGCAGCGCCTGGGCCGTCTCCTCGTCGTCTTGTTCCCAAATCTCGTTAAGTTCTGCCTTGAGGTAGTAGGCCGTGGCCAAGGGAGCATTCAATCGCAGGGCTTCCTCAAGACGTTGCGGTTCGTTGCGGGCAGGATCGAGGTTTTCCGGCCTCTTGAGCAGCAGCCAGCGCACGCCCTTGAGCACGTCTTTGTGCATCGTTTCGGTGAGCTCGCGATGCATGGCACGTCGCAGATCCGACAGCTTGTCGTTGTAGAGTTTGATCACATGAAAGCGATCGAACACAAGTCGAGCCTTCGGCAGATGGGTTGTGACCGCGTCGATGTAGGCAGGCGACATGTCCGTGGCCACGGCCTCGATCTTGGCCCCCGAGGGGCGAAGACGGATCCAGAAGTTCTTCAGGGCGTCCCCGCCTTTTCCCGAGCCGACGTGGACCACCACTCCGCTGTCCAGGTCCAAGACGAGTGTCAGGTAGACGTGCCCCTTGGCGGTGGAAATTTCGTCGATGGCGATGTGTCGCAAGTGTTTCAATTTCGGCCTGTCGAACCGACGTTTCAGGTCGGCCTTTTGGATTTCCTTGATCACGTCCCAACTGATGCGTAAATGGTCGGCAACGTCCTGGATGGTCATATACTGTGAGAGTTCCAAAGCATAACGCGCAAAGGCTTTAGTATAGGTTACACGAGGATCGGCAAAACCAATTTCTACCTGTCGAACAACGTTGCACTCACGACACTCCACGCGGGGGATGGACAACTCCAGGTATACCGGTTTGCCGCCGATCGGCACGGTACGAAAGCGACGACGATTTTTTCCGCGTCCAATCAAGTTCTCCGACCCACAGGCCGAGCAGCGACAGGTTTCCCACGGTTGCTCAATCGTGAAGATGACTTCACCCCCAACGTATCCTGTTTTCAAATACCGGTAGCCGCGAACACCGAAGGCATGGTAAAGTAAGCTCGTGGACATGCTGTTTTCTCTCCTGGAGGTTGTTGAACGTAACTCCAATGAGAATCAGCATGTCCGCCTTTTTCAACCCCCGCACATTCTTGAGCAAGTTGAACCTTTTTTTTGATGAGCCCGCCCTGCCGAATCCCGCTGGCTTGCCGGCGTCATTCCGAATCCCGCTGGCCGGGTACCCTCTGGGTGCAGCGGATCGTTAGGCTCCTTGCCACCCGCGCTGCCCCGGCGCCTCCTCTCGAATCCCGCTGGCCGGGTACCCTCTGGGTGCAGCGGATCGTTAGGCTCCTTGCTACCGCGCTGCCCGGGCATCCCTCTCGAATCCCGCTGGCCGGGTACCCTCTGGGTGCAGCGGATCGTTAGGCTCCTTGCTACCGCGCTGCCCCGGCCTCCCTCTCGAATCCCGCTGGCCGGGTACCCTCTGGGTGCAGCGGATCGTTAGGCTCCTTGCTACCCCGCTGTCCGGCTCCCTCTCGAATCCCGCTGGCCGGGTACCCTCTGGGTGCAGCGGATCGTTAGGCTCCTTGCTACCCGCGCTGCCCGCGTGCCTCCCTCTCGAATCCCGCTGGCCGGGTACCCTCTGGGTGCAGCGGATCGTTAGGCTCCTTGCTACCCGCACTGCCCGGCGTCCCTCTCGAATCCCGCCGGCTTGCCCAGCGGATCGTTAGGCTCCTTGCTACCCGCGCTGCCCGGCGCTTCCTCTCGAATCCCGCTGGCTTGCCCAGCGGATCGTTAGGCTCCTTGCTAGAGGCTCGGTGTTCCCTCTGAACGCGGGTGGCGTTTCTGGTAGCGTGGAGCGTAAAGATCCGCTGGGCAAGCCAGCGGCATTCGGAAATCCCATCGGCTTGCCCGATGGATCGTTAGGCTCCTCGCTACTCGCGCGACCCGACGTTCCCTCTCGAATCCCACTGGCTTGCCCAGCGGATCGTTAGGCTCCTCGCTACACACGCCGGTCCCGCCCTCTCGAATCCCATCGGCTTGCCCGATGGATCGTTAGGCCCTTTGCTACAGGAGGCGGCCGCGGTCAGCCCTGCTGCGCGAAAGCCCCCATGCCGCCGTAGCGATCACCGCAACGGCCAGAAGCGCCAGCGCCCCCGGCTCGGGAACCGGCATCATCGGCGCGCCGACTGCTGGCGAGCCAAAGAGCGAGGCAGCCCCCGCGCCGACGGTCAAGGCCGTCCCGGAAGGCAGCGCGTTGGAGCCCGTAATTTCCAGCGTGCCGCCGTCCACTATCGTGCCGCCCGTGTAGGTGTTGCTGCCCGAAAGGATCAGGATCCCCGGCCCGTCCAGCGTCAGGCTGCCGCCGCCGCCAATGTCGCCGGAATAGGTCATCGAGTCGGACTGACCGAAAACCAGCGAAGCCCCGCCGCTGATGCTGATGCTGAGGCTGGCCAGGGACTCGCCGCTGCCGCCGTTGCCGATCTGCAGCGTGCCGCCGTCCACGGTTGTGCTGCCGGTGAACGTGTTGCTGCCGCTGAGGATCAGCTCGCCTATGCCCGACTTCTCGAGCGCAAGCGATCCTCCGCCGGTGTTTTCGATCGTGCCCCCGAAAGCGCCGCTATCGACTGTCAGCGTTATGCCACTGGCGGAATCATTGTTTACGGCGCCGGAGCCTGTCAGTGCGCTGAGATTCGTGTCGAACCCGCCGAGGTTCAGCGTGCCGTTGACCGTGGCAGGCCCGCCAGTTGGCAGCGCCGAATCAAGTTCCAGCGTGCCCGCGCTGACAATCGTGCCGCCGGTGTAGGTGTTATTGCCCTGCAGCGTCAGGACACTCGTGCCCGCCTGCGTAAGGTTTCCGCTTCCAGATATCGATGGGTAGAACGCTACGGCATCGGCGTGGTTAAAAACAAGACTGCCGTTGTCCAGCACGTCATTCGTGCTCCCAATCAACGCGCCTGTCCCGCCGTTGCCGATCTGCAGCGTGCCGGCCGAGACGGTCGTGGCGCCCGTGTACGTGTTGCTGGCGGTGAGCGTGACGATCCCCTCGCCGGCCTGGGTCACGCTTCCATAGCCGCCGATGACGTTGGCGAAGGTCGGCGCACCGGAGAAATTAAAGACGAGCGCCGCGTAATCGTTCACCTGGCCGGTCCCCAGCGTGCCACCGCCGCCGATCTGCAGGGTTCCCGCGCCGATGGTGCTCGTGCCGCTGTAGGTGTTGCTGCCGGTAAGGGTCAGCGTGGCGGACCCGGCCTTGGTGAGCGCCGTGCTGCCGCCATTGTCGGCAATCACGCTGCTGATCGTGAGGTTTTGCGGCGTAATGACGATCAGTTCTCCGCTCGGTGAACCGGCCAGTGTGCCGCCCGTGATGACGCCCGAGGTATTGCCGATCAGGCCGCTGCCCGTCAACGTCAACCTGCCTGAAGCGCCCATCGTCACACCCACGGTGCCCGTCAGGTTCAGCGTGTTGAAAGATGCAGCGGTGTTGAGAACGCTTTGGGAACCGGAGGGCTGGACGTTTTCGGAGCTGCTGGAACCGAGCGTGCCAAGGTCGCCGGGGGTATAGTCGCTCGGGCTTAGCGCCAAGATATTCCCCCCGCTGACGGTCGCCCATGTGGTTTCCGAAACGGTTGCGTACCCGCCGAGGATGCCGTATGCGTTTGAGTTGCTCGTGGTGATCCCATTGGATGCTGATTGCGCTCCACCGGGGAGGGTGAAATCGAGCGTCCCGCCCGCGTTCCGGGAGATGCTTCCCATGCTCAAGAGAAGCGAGTCCGACGTTCCGGCGCTTATCAGAACAATCGCGGAGGAGCCCTGGTTGACCGCCAGGCCGTTGAAGCGCTGGCTGTTGGTCGTGCCCCCGCTGAGGCTGCCTTGGATTGCCAGCGTGCCGCCGCTCAAGGTCAGAGGCGAGGAATCGGCCAGGTTGTTGATGATGTTCGTTGCCGGTGCGCCCGGCTGGCTGAAATCGAGCGTCAGCCCGCCTTCGGAAATGGCTGTCCCGCCGAGGTACGTGTTTGTGCCGCAGAGGACCGTCGTCCCGCTGCCGGTCTTGGCGAAGCCGCCCGAGCCGCTGAGCGCGCCGCTGAAGGTCGTGCTGGCCCCGTTGCCGCCCACACTCAGACTCGCCGCGTAACTTGTCCCCGAACTGCTTGTGTAGTCCGTGAGCAAGCCATTCCCGCCGCCGGCAAGGCGCCGACGTAGAATGTCGTGAACTGCCCGCTGTTGGTGACGAGGAGCAAGCCGCTGCCCGATTCCAAGTTCAGGGTTGTGTTCTGCGCGGCATAGGGATTGGCGAGCCAGAGCCCGGTGCTCCCGGAGACCGTGGTTGCGCCGGTATAGTTGCCGCTTGCTCCAAGTGTCAGGGTGGCCCCGCCCGATACGTTCAGTCCGCCGGAACCCGAAAGCGCGCCGAAGAGGCCGATCGAGTTGGTGCCGCTGACAACGATGTTGGCGTTGCCGTTGCTGCCGGTCAAGGTCATCGGCTGGCTGGTCACGAACGCCCCGTTTGCGATGAGCGTGCCGCCACCGAAGTTGAACGTGGAAACACCATAACCGCTGATATCCGGCACAAGCAAAGCGCCTCCCGAGAGGCTGTACGTTCCTCCGCTGAGCCAGAATACGGTCTGCACGTTGTTCGTACCGCCGGACTGGTTGAAAACCGCTGTTCCGTCGAGACCGCCCTCAATGTACTCGGTATTCGCTACGGAGAGAGATCCGCCGCTCAGGTTATAGATGGCAACGCCGACGCCGCCGACGGTTAGGTCCTGCTCCGTCGACAGGTTTCCGCCGACAATCAAGTTCGTTCCGCCCGTCTGGTTAAACGTCCCGGCACCCATGACGCCCACAAACTCGTTGGAATAAGCGTGGAGCAGTCCTGAGCCGCTGAGGCAGTAGGTGCCGACCCCATATTGCGCCCCGAGTGCGAGGCCATCGTAGGCGGTTATTGTGTTCGTCCCGCCAGTCTGGTTAAACGTGCCGACGCCGGGATCCCCGACCACCTCCGCGCTTGTCAGGAGCGTTCCTGTGCCGCTTAGAGCGTAAGAGCCGCTGGAACCAACGGCGTTTGCAAGCCAAACGGTGCAATTCCCCCCATTGAACCCGCCGGTCTGGGTGAACGCGCCGGAACCGGACCACCCTATGTACTCAACTCCCCCGTTAGGATTGAGAACTCCCGAACCGTTCAGGGTGTAGCTGCCCACCGAATTTGCGCTTTCGCCGAGCACAAGCGAAGCACCGTCATTACCGTACGGCAGCGCGTTGTTTGTTCCGCCATATTGGGTGAACGTCCCCGTGCCGGAGAAGCCCACATATTCGGTCCCGGCGGACAGAGCGCCCGAACCGCTCAGCGTGTAGCTCCCGCTTGAGCCCACGGTGTTGGCAACGATAAGACCGTGATAATTTGAATCGAGGGTGTTCGGATAATCCACGTTGTTTGTTCCGCCGGACTGGATAAAGGTGCCAATGGAATTGCTTCCATTTCCGACATACTCGTTGGTTACGGTTAAGTTTCCGCCGGATTGGCTAAAGGTCCCGGTTCCGTAGTTGCCCACGTAGCCGTTCAGCGCGGAGAGCGACGCCGACCCGCCGGATATGCCAGACGAATCGTTGACAATAAAACTACCGTTTCCCAAGCTGGCCTTGCCGGTCCCTGAAACCGTGACGCCGCCGTTGAGATTGATTGCGCCGCTGGCCGCCGCCGTGATCGATCCAGCACAATTTACGTGATCGCTAATGGAGCCGATGCCCGAGAAGCCCTGCCCGGCCGGCACCGTCAGGGGAGTCCCTACATTATGCGACAGGGACGTCGGGTTGCTGTAATTGCCGAATGCCGAGGTGCTGAAGCTCGGCGCAAGCAACAAAAGCGAGTTAGGCCCGATACTCACCGACATGGAGCCCGTGTTCACGAGCGTCGCCTGCGAGAGATCGATAATCGAGCTTGTGGCAGCCAGCGTGCCCGTGCTATTTGTCGCGTTGAAGCCGCCTTGGTTTGCCACCGCCAGGCCACCGCCAACGACGGCGAGCGTGCCGCCGCTGAACGTGTAGCTGCCAAGGCTGCCGACATTGAGGTAGCTGACAGAGTTGGATCCACCGGATTGGCCGAACGCACCGCTGGCGTTGATCCCGATAAACTCATTATTGGTTGCCGTAAGGCTTCCGCCCGATTGGGTGAACGTTCCGGCGCCAGATTGGCCAACGGCCAGCGAAGATACGAGCAATTGTCCGGAGTTTAGGCTGTAGCTGCCGCTTGCGCCCGCGTTTGTCCCGACGGTAAGCGAGCCGCCGGATGCGAGCGTAACCGCGCCGCCCGACTGCGTAAACGTGCCCGAGCCGGACTGGCCCACGAAGGCCAAGCCGGTGTAGAGCGCCCGGCGTCTCAGACTATAGCTGCCACTCGAACCCGGCCCGCTGCCGATGGCTAGCGTACCGCTGCTCTCCACTCCACCTGTCTGGGTGAACGCGCCGCTGCCGGACAGCCCAACGATTACGCCTGGCGAAGAAAGCACTCCAGTGCCGCTGAGACTGTACGAGCCGCTGGAGCCGGAGTTACAGCCGAGTAGAACACTGCCGAAGGAAGTGGTCCCGTTCGTCCCACCCGATTGCATGAATACGCCTACGCCATTGTTGCCCACAAACTCGTTGTAGTATGTCGCGAGGCTTCCGCCGGGCATCTGGATCGTACCGCTGTCGGTGCCGCTAAAACCAAGGTACAGGAACTCGCAGACGGCCGTATCCGAGACTGATATAGCCGCAGTGCCGCCGTTGTCGATGTAGGCGTAGTCGCTCATCGTGGGCGCGTTGCTTCCCGACCAGTTGAGCCCGGAAGACCAGTCGCCAGTCTGGCTCGGCGAAAGCGTCCAGTAAACTTGGCCATTGGCTTGCGGCGCGGCGGCGGCGAGGAACACGGCTGCCGCAAATGCACAGAGCATCGGCGGCGTAGCAAAACGCCGGTTGTGCGCGGCAATCGCGAAAGGCTTATCGGCCTTGGAAAGGGACCTGAAATCAGATCGGACCTTGCGGGACGGGACTTGCATGGACACGTTTGCACCTCCAAAATCGATTTGCCAGGGTCCCACGCTGCTTGGGGCCGGATTTGTTAGACACCGTTCAACCTCCAACGCTCAGGGGAGACACGGAAACAGGAACGCCTGGAACGGCATGGCAACGATTGTAAAGACACCCTGCGTAAGAAGCAAGCCTCTGGGAGTGGGCCACGCGATGGCTATGAATAAATCAGCGCCGCCCCCCCGTGGATGGTACCGAACGGACAGTATCCAGGCGAGTATGCCGAATACGGCGATCCTGGCAGTTCCTGGCAGGTGGTGGACAAGCCGGTTATGACAACTCCGTCGGACTCTCCTGGTCCGACCTACGGTCCGTCGTCGGCGCATCCGGCAGTGGTCGTTTCGGGAATGGGCGACGGCTCGGTGCAGGCCATTTCCAAGCGGACCGATGCGGCTAATCTGTTCTTCTTGATCACCAAGAACAACAGCGATCCGTTCAATATTCCGTAATCGATCTTCGTAGAACGGAATTCATTCCGTTGCGATGCATGAAAAACGGCTGCCGTCTCCTTGCCGAAGGGGGCGGCAGCTTTTTTTAATGAGCCCCGAATCCCGCTGGCTTGCTCAGTTCGCGTGACGTGCCCGTTGGCGCGGAAGGGTACGGACCTCCGCCCGCGGCCTGCATTCGGCCCGAAGGGCCACCCGTTCGCCAAGCGAAGAGCAAAGCCCTGGTAGTGGAACTTAGCGCGACAACAGAATCACCACGCTCCGCCCCTGAACGTGAATGCGCTGCCCGGCGACCGGTATTTCCTCTCCCGGCTCGGCGATGTCCAGCGGCGAGGGCTGTGCCGTGTCCACAACCAGGTGCCATTGCCGCCCCTCGACCACCGGGATCTCGAAGTCCAGCCCTTGCGAGTCCATGTTCATGAGGACGTTGATGTCGGCCTCGGCGCCGAAGCCGGCCAAGGTGAACGCCAGGGCGCGGGCGTTCGGGTCGTCCCAGCCGGGATGCAAGAGCTGGCAGCCGTGCCAGGCCACGTCGGGCAGGCCGCGGTCGTTCAGCTTGCCGTCGAAGAAGCGGGAGCGATGAATGGCCGGATGGCGCTTGCGGAAGTCGATCATCAGCTTCCAGAAGCGGAACAAGTCGCCGTGCCTCTTCACGGATTGCCAGTCGAACCAACTGATTTCGTTGTCCTGGCAGTAGGCGTTGTTGTTGCCTCGCTGCGTGCGCCGGATCTCATCGCCCGCAAGGACCATGGGCACGCCTTGGGCCAGCAGCAGGATGGCGGCGAAGTTGCGGATCTGCCGGCTCCGCAGGGCCTCGACGGCCGGGTCGCCGGTCTCGCCTTCCGCGCCGCAGTTCCAGCTCAGGTTGTCGTTGATGCCGTCGCGGTTGTCCTCGCCGTTGGCCTCGTTGTGCTTGGCGTTGTACGATACCAGGTCGTTGAGCGTGAATCCGTCGTGGCAGGTCACGAAGTTCATGCTGTTGATGGGCAGATGGCCGCTGGCCTGGTAAATATCGGCGCTGCCCGCGATGCGCGAAGCCACGGCCCCGACGAGGCCCGGATCGCCGCGGACGAAGCGGCGGACGTCGTCGCGAAAACGGCCGTTCCATTCCGCCCAGCGGTAGCCGGGGAAGTAGCCGATCTGGTACAGGCCGGCCGCGTCCCAGGCCTCGGCAATGATCTTCGCGTCGGCCAAGGCCTCGGAAAGCTCGATGCTCCAAACCACCGGCGGATGGGCCATCGGCGCGCCGTCCTCGCCGCGCGAGAGGATCGACCCCTCGTCGAAGCGGAACCCGTCCACGTGCATCTGCTTGACCCAGAACTCCAGGCACTCGATGATGAACTTCTGCACGACGGGATGGTTGCAGTTCACCGTGTTGCCGCAGCCCGAGTAGTCCATGTAGTACTGCCGGTCGGACGGCAAGAGATGGTAGGCGATCTCGTTGCAGAAGCCCTTGAAGTTGATGGTCGGCCCCAGGTGGTTGCCTTCGCTGGTGTGGTTGAAGACGGTGTCGAGAATGACCGCGATGCCGGCCCGGTGCAGGGCCTTGACCAGGTCGCGGAACTCGCGGACGTGCGCCCCGTCCTCGGGCGAGACGCAGTAGCTCGTTTCCGGCGCGAAGAAACTGACCGTGCTGTAACCCCAGTAATTGGTGAGCGGCCCGCGACCGGAGTACCGGGTGCCCCGTCCGGCTTCATCCGCAGCACCTCCTTGCGGTCGAACTCCATCACCGGCAGCAGTTCCACGGCCGTGATCCCCAACTCCTTCAGATAAGGTATCTTCTCGATGATCCCGGAAAACGTGCCCGGATGGGCGACTCCCGACGACGCGTGCCGCGTGAAGCCGCCGACGTGCATCTCGTAGATCACCATCTCGTTCATCGGCTGGTTGACCGGCCGATCGCCCTCCCAGTCGTAGTCCGCAATGTCGATGACCACGCTCCGCATCGACGTTGCCAGATTGTCGTCCGGGCCGCAGGCATCGGCCCGGTTCCAGAGGGCGTCGGTATTGCCGAGGGCATAGGGGTCGATCAGGACCTTGCGGGGGTTGAAGCGAAACCCTTGCCCGTGAAGGTCGTCAGGGCCGTCAACCCGGTAGGCGTAGTGGGCGCCCGGCCGCAGGCCCCGGACGTACACGTGCCAGAAGAAAAAGGTCTTGTTCTCCGCCGGCGTCGAGCTTGACGACCTGGGCCGGCTGCCGGTCGTCGTGCTCGTCGAAGAGCAGCAACTCCACCGACGTGGCGTTCCGCGAAAAGACCGAGAAGTTCACGCCCTCGGCGTCCGGTACCGCGCCCAGCGGATGAGGGCGGCCGGGGTCGATCTCGTATGGTGTGGTGCTCATGGACTCTGCTTGGTAAGGTGCTTGGCAAAGAAGTCTTCGATAAGTTTCCGGTTTTCAGGGCTGTTGAAACCTGGCCCGCCGTGGCCGTTGCCCTTGACGACCACGAACGTGGCCTCGATGCCGGCCTTCTTGAGGGCCTCGGCCAGGGCCTCGCTTTGTTGAATGGGGACCGACTTGTCCTGGTCGCCGTGCATGATGAGGAAGGGGGCGGAGTCCTTGCTGACATAGCTGAGCGGGCTGGCTTTGTGGGCCTTCTCCTTGTTTTCCTGCACGGGCCCTCCGAGGAGTTTGGCCTCTGCGGAGGTCGGGCCGTCGTGGCTGCCGCCCATGGTCGCGATGTCCGTTGGACCGAACCAGTCGACGACGCACTGCACGCGGCTCGACTGGTCGAGGTTCCCGCCCTGGCCCTCGAGTTCCTTGACGTTGCCCGTGGTGCCGAGCATCGCCACCAGGTGGCCGCCGGCGGACGAGCCCCAGACGCCGACGTGGTCGGGGTCGATGTGGTGCTGTGCGGCGTTGGCTCGCAGCCAGCGGATCGCCGCTTTGCAGTCCTCGATCTGGGCCGGGAAGATGGCGTGTTGGCTGAGGCGGTAATTGATGCTCGCCACGGCATAGCCCTTGGCCGCCAGGAACACGGCGGGGCAGTCGTCCTTGCTGCCGGCCGACCAGCCGCCGCCATGAATCCAGCAGACCAACGGCAGCCGGCCCTCGGGCTTTTCCGGCAGGTACAGGTCGAGGTGGTTTCGCTCGTGGCCGCCTTGGACGTACTGGAGATCGCGCACGACCTGGACGCCGGCAGGCAGCCTGGGCGCCGCCGCTTGCTTCGCCTTCTCCTGGGAGACCGCCAAGTTCACGCACGCCAGAATCATCGCTAGTGCCGCAAATCACATTTGTCAGCCCACCAAAACCAAAGTTTCACCAGATTCTCGGTGACTTACCCATTTTTCCTTCCAGGTCGCCGGGCGTTTCACGGTGGCGGCTGTTACGGGGCGCCCAGTGTAGGTCCAGCGGAAGGGTTTAGCAAACGTGCGGTTGAAGTAGTCGATGAAGGCCAACAGTCGCTCCTGTAACGCCTCCGTCGATTTGAAGTTGCCGCGTCGCAGAACACGTCGGGTCACGATCCCGAAAACGATTTCGATCTGGTTCAACCAGGAACTGTGCTTCGGCAAGTACACGAAGCGAATCCGATGACTACCGTCGGAGAGAAAAGCCTGACGACTGGCCATCGATTTCAGAATGCCGGCCTTGTCTTTCTGGCCCAAGGTGCTCGGGTCGATTCCCTCCAAACGCGCGACGTAACGGACGAGACTCTCGCTACAGTGCGTGTTCAAGTTGTCCACTACAAACCTCCAGCCCGCCTGCGGCTCAGTTGCAACCGTTTGTTGGATATGCCGATAGAAATCCTCCTCCGTCCGCGTCAGACCAATCGTCGGTGCGATCATTTGTCCAAGCACCACGTGCCAATTCCCGATCAAACACAACGTGCCGTGACGCGTGTATTCGAATTCGGGCCGCGCCGGCTGACCGGGCTTCATGGGCTTCGTCTTTGCGTTCCGCTCTAATGCCTGGATGCCCGTCATCTCGTCCACGCTGACCGTGTGCGTATTGTACTGGAAGTACAATTCCGGGGCTTCGAGGTAGCACTGGCAGACGATCTGGACTTGCTGCTCAAAGAGCTTCGGGTCTTTCTCGGTGGTGTTCAGCCAATACTTGCTGCGATGCGGTTGCAGTTCGGCCCCGGCCAGATAACGATTGACCTGACTAACCGAGATGGAGGTGACGATGTTGCGGCGGACGAGTTCGTCGGCGAGTTCTCGTCCGGTCCACTCGTTAATGGGCCGTCCCGATTGGTCTGCCGGTTCACAGGCAATGGCCAGGACCTGCGTGACTTGTTCGGCCGTGAATTTGCCCGGCGACCCGCTCCGCGGCGCATCACTCAGGACATCTTCGATGGCGCGGCGAAGTGCGGCTTGCGATTCGCGACACTCGATGGCCACCAACGCGTCGAACGACTGCTTCCAACGTCGCCTCCACACACCGATCTGCTTTCGCCGCAAGCCGACGATGCCGCTGATCGCCCTATTGAACATGCCGCCAAATGCCAGTACGATCAAGTGGCGCGCTGGACGAGCCGTTGGGCCGCGGTCGTCGAGTGGATCATCTCTTGCAAAATTGAATGTTGCCTCTCCGTAAGCACGATTTTGGCCGCCTTGCCAGACATATCCTTCCTCCTGTTTGAGACCGAGACGTAAGACATCGCGGTTATCAGACAGGAGGAAGGTCTTTTGATGCAATGGAAATGGGGTAAAATGCGTTATCTAGGAAGCAAGGAAATGCCGGAATCTGGGCGAAACAAGGTCTTCATGTACCATCAATTGTGATTTGCGGCACTAGGGCGATCGCCCCGATATTCGTCGCTTTCATGATTACCTCCAGTATTGAGAGCTTGAAATGCCTACCGGCCAGTATAATTGACGCGGAGCCCGCTTGCCAGCAGGCAGATGCAGGGTGGGACAAGCTCGCGTAGCGAGCGCGGGCCCACCATCACGCGATTTTCCTGCCGATCATGGTGGGCCGGCGCTCGCAAGCTCGCTGGTCCTCGCTGGTCCCACCCTACACGGACCGCCTCTTTCCAAATCCTTCTCGCACGGTTATGATTCCACTATTCCGCAACCGCATTACGAAACGTCGAGAACCGCGATAATGGAAGAGCCGGTCACACCGAAGCCCAGCCTGCCGGAGGGCTCTCTGCCCGCCGGATCGGGCGCGAACCCGTTTGTGCCGGCCCGGCCTTCGCAGCCCACCCTGCCGGAGGGATCTCGATCTGCTGGCCACAAGCCTTATGTGCCCGATGAAGTCGTAATGCCGGAGTTCAGTCTCCCGGCCGTGCTGGTAGGGGCCGTGCTCGGAATCATCTTCGGGGCGTCGTCGCTGTACCTGGTGCTGAAGGTCGGCATGACCGTCTCGGCCTCGATCCCGGTCGCGGTGCTCTCGATTACTCTCTTTCGCCTCTTCTCGCGGATGTTCGGCATCCGCCGGGCGACGATCCTCGAGAACAACATCGTGCAAACGACCGGCTCGGCCGGCGAGTCGATCGCTTTCGGCGTCGGCGTCACGATGCCGGCCGTGATGCTCGTCGGCTTCGATATGAACATCTGGACGGTGATGGCCGTTTCGGTGCTGGGCGGGGCCCTGGGGATCTTGATGATGATCCCGCTCCGCCGGGCGTTCATCGTCAAGCAGCACGGCACGCTCCGCTATCCGGAGGGCACGGCCTGTGCCGACGTGCTGATCGTCGGCGAGGAAGGCGGCGCGAGCGCCAAGATGGTCTTTACCGGCTTCGGCATCGCCTTCGTCTACCAGGTTTTGAACCAGGGCTTCATGCTCTGGAAACAGACGATCGAGCACCCGCTGGCCTGGTTTCAGAAGGCCAATCCGGCAATGGACGTCGATCCGGTCTTGCTGGGAGTGGGCTATATCATCGGCACGCGGATCTCCTGCATCATGGTGGCCGGCGGCGTGCTGGCCTCCTTCCTGCTGATTCCGGCCATTCGCTTCTTCGGCAGCGGGCTGACCGCGCCGCTTGCGCCGGCCACGCAGCTCATCAGTCAAATGGGCGAGGAAGACCTGCATCGGGCCTACGTGCTGTACATCGGCGCGGGGGCGGTGGCCACGGGCGGCATCATCAGCCTCTTTCAGGCCTTGCCGCTGATCTTCGGCTCGTTCAAGTCGGCCCTCCGCGACCTCCGCCAAACCGATGCCACAGGATTGCCCGGCGGCAAACGGACCGATCGCGACCTCTCGCTGCGGTTTGTCGGCGTGGGTTCGCTGTTGTTGGTGCTCCTGATCTGGGCCACGCTGACCTTCGGCGCATTCGGCCAGTTGAGCATGGGGGCGACTTTGGTCATCAACCTCGTGGCCGCACTGCTCATCGTGCTCTTCGGATTCCTGTTCGTGACGGTCTCCTCGCGGCTTACGGGCGAGATCGGCTCCTCGTCCAATCCGATCTCGGGGATGACCGTGGCCACGCTGCTCTTGACCTGCCTGACGTTCCTTTCGCTCGGTTGGACCAGCCCTACGCACCGGCTGATCGCGCTTTCGATTGCGGCCATCGTCTGCATCGCGGCCTCCAACGGCGGCACGACCTCGCAAGACCTGAAGACCGGATACCTGGTCGGCGCTACGCCCAAGTCCCAGCAGTGGGCGATCCTGGTCGGCTCGATTTCCTCGGCCCTGGTGATCGGCGTGATCCTGGTTGCGCTGAATCGGGCGGGCACGGTCTATACGGGCCGGAACTTGCCGCATCTCGCCAAACCGCTGGACGTGGGCGAGCTTGCCGAGACGGAAAAGGCCCCCGACGATCCCACGCCCTATCATGTCTGGCAGGCGCGGAAGGACAACACGGAAGGCGTGCCGCAAGGCAAATACCTGGTGGACGACAAGGGGCAACTC
Source organism: uncultured Planctomycetia bacterium (assembly GCA_963824275.1). Lineage (GTDB taxonomy): Bacteria > Planctomycetota > Planctomycetia > Pirellulales > Thermoguttaceae > JANXQG01. The sequence goes on from CAWGOT010000006.1 coordinate 275,931, forward strand.
CAATACCTGGTCGATCCGGCGATCAACGGCGGGGTCAACCACCGCGACGACGGCACGCCGGTGCAGAAATTCAAGGCGCCCGAAGACGATGCTCATGGCCTTCATCACCGAGGGCATCCTGACGCAGAAACTGCCCTGGACGCTCGTTCTCCTGGGCGTGGCCATCGCCCTGGTTCTGGAGCTCAGCGGCGTGCCTTCGCTGCCCTTCGCGGTGGGTGTCTATCTGCCGCTCTCCGCCTCGACGCCGATCTTCCTGGGCGGACTGATGCGCTATCTTGCCGACCGCGCCGGCCGCACATCCGGCGGCCGTGCGCCTTCGGAGGCCGAGAGCGAGATGGGCCCCGGCGTGCTGCTGCTACCGGCTACATTGCGGGCGGAGCGATCGGGGGCGTGCTCATCGCCTTCCTTTCGTTCAGCGACGAGATTCCGCGGCAATTGAGCACCTGGCAGTATCGCCAGACGGCGATCGTCGAGGCCAAGCCGCTCCAAGAGGAATACGAAGACGCGGCCGCCGCGGAACTGGGCATCAAGCTGCCCTTATCGCCGGAGGACCCGCACAACGACCAGATCAAGGAGATGGCGGGCGAGATCAGCGATATCAATGAGGAGCGGTTGCCGCCGTACGTCCTCGTTCCCCGCGGCACGCTGCTCGTGCTCCCGAAACAGAAAACGGAAAAGGCGGAAAAGGACCGTACGGAAAAAGAGCAGACGCCCGCAACTCCGAACACGTATAAAGCGGAAAAGGACACGACGCTCGGCCAGGTTGCCCAGGAAGTCGAGGGTTCCCCCCGGCGTGCCTCCTTGTTGTTGACCATGAATGCCGACAAGCTCAAGCTGCCCGACCAATTGCCGGTCGGCGCCAAGATCTCGCTGCCGCAGTGGACTTCGCCCGCCGCTATTTTGTTCTCGATCCTGGCAGTCGTGCTGCTGGCCGTCGGGGCGGGCTGGCTATTCGCGGAGATACTACGGGTGCAGGCAAGTCTTAGCCCGAAGGAGAGATGCAGATGTTGGAAACGCCCCAGGTGAGCGGAGGGTCGCTGGCGGAGGCCCAGGCCGAAAATCCCACGAGCGAGCCCTGCGTGATGCTGGTCTTCGGCGCGTCGGGCGACCTGACCAAGCGGCTGCTCGTTCCCGCGCTTTACAATCTGGAGTGCGACGGGCTGCTGAGCGAGAACTTCGCCCTTCTCGGCACGGCGATGGACCGCTTACACGACCGAGCAGTTCCGCGCCAAAATGAGCGAGGACATCACGCAAGTTCCACACCCGCAATGAATTCGACCAGGCCCGCTGGGATAAGCTCGTCAGCCGCTTCCACTACACGCCCTGGGAGTTCGGCGACCTGGACGGTTTCCGGCGGCTGAAGGAGCAGGTGGCAAGGCCTCGACGCCCGGCAGGGGGCCGGCGGCAACGTCCTCTTCTATTTTGCCATGGCGCCGCGGTTCTTCGGTCTGCTCTGCGACAACCTCAACCAGGCGGGCTTCAAGGAGGGCCCCGGCTGGAAGCGGATCATCGTCGAAAAGCCCTTCGGCACCGATCTCGAGTCGGCGCTGCAAGCTCAACCGGCGACGTCCTGGCGAACTGGGACGAGAACCAGATCTACCGCGTCGATCATTACCTCGGGCAAGGAGACCGTGCAGAACCTGCTGGCCTTCCGCTTCTCCAACGGCATGTTCGAGCCGCTCTGGAACAAGAACCACATCGACAACATCCAGTTCAACGTGGCCGAGGCCGTCGACGTCGAAGGGCGCGGCGGCTACTACGACTCGTCGGGCGTGCTGCGGGACATGATGCAGAACCACATGTTCCAGATGCTGGCCTATCTCTGCATGGAGACGCCCGGCTCGTTCCAGCCGGACGCCATCCGCAACGAGAAGGCCAAGCTCCTGCAGGCGGTCCGCGTCTACACGCCGGAGGAGGTCGCGCGCTACGTGGTCCGCGGCCAGTACGGCCCGAACGTCGACGACGCCGGGAAGGTGCTCCAGCCCGGCTACCGCCAGGAAAAGGACGTCAACCCCGGACTCGAAGACCGAGACCTATGCGGCCGCCCGGCTGCACATCGACAACTGGCGCTGGGAGGGCGTGCCGATCTACCTGCGCTCGGGCAAGGCGCTCTGGAAGCGCGGCACGGAAATCGTGGTGGAGTTCAAGAAGGCCCCGCTGGCCAGTTCCGCGGCACGTCGGTCCGCGCGCTGGGCGCCAACCGGCTGATCTTCCACATCCAGCCCTACCAGGGGATCGAGATCCAGTTTCAGGCCAAGATCCCCGGCCCGACGCTGCAACTCCAGCCGGTCCACATGCGCTTCGGCTACGGCGACGCCTTCAAGGCCTCGCGCTACACCGGCTACGAGGTGATGCTCTATTCCTGCACGCGCGGCGACGCGACGCTCTTCTCGCGCGGCGACCTGGTCGAGGCCGCCTGGCGGGTGGCCCAGCCGCTGATGGATTACTGGGAGGCGACGCCGGCCGCCGAGTTCCCCAACTATGCCCGCGGCAGCTGGGGCCCGAAGGCGGCGGCCGACCTCGTCCGCACGCGACGGCCGGCGCTGGCACGAGGTCGTCACCGAGGAGATGCTGAAGAAGGTGCCACTCTTCAAGGACGGCGACCCGCTCTTCCTCTCGCAGGTCGAGCATGGCGCTTGCGCCCGCAGCAGGCGGCGGCAGGGCAGAAGATCATCGAGAAAGGGGCGATATCGGGCGGGAGATGTACCTCATCACCCGCGGCGAGGTCGAGGTGCTCGACGATGCGGGCAAGCGGGTCAAGACGCTCAAGGACGGCGATTTCTTCGGCGAGATCGCCATCCTGCGTGTCGACGCCGCGGATGGCCAACGTCCGTCGCCAGGACGAGTTGCGACCTCTTCGTGCTCGACAAGGCCGACTTCCAGCGGATCCTCCGCGAGCACCCGCAATTCTCCCAGAGCGTGGCCAAGATCGCCAAGGAACGGTACGACGTGACCGTCAGCCCTGAAAGACCCTAGGTGATGGTTGGCCGATTTCTGCCACTTTCGGGGAGAGCAGGCCGGTTTCGATGCCTTTTTCTCGGTCCCTGCGCGGGACCACAGAGTCAGCCCTCAACCCCGGCCCCTCTCCCATCCTGCTGAGTACAGCAGGCGGGCGAGGGGAGCTTACGGCCCCGCCCTAGACACTCGCCTTGGACGGGCTATACTGTAGGTTTTCGTCAAGCGACAGCGTACTCTGCAAGAGGTTCTGATCCATGGAAAAGCGTGTCTACAATTTCTCGCCCGGTCCGGCCGTTCTGCCCTTGCAAGCCCTGGAAGAGGCCCAGCGCGACCTGCTGGCCCTGCCGGGCACGGGCATCTCGATCCTGGAGATCAGCCACCGCTCGAAGAAGTTCGAGCAGATCCTGGACCAGGCCGAAACGAATCTCCGCACGCTGCTGGGGATCCCCGAGAACTACCGCATCCTCTTCCTGCAAGGCGGGGCCTTGCTGCAATTCGGCATGATCCCCATGAGCTTCCTGCGCAACACGGGCAAGGCGGCCGACTATATCGTCACCGGCACCTGGTCCAAGAAGGCCGCCGACGAGGCCAAGACCCAAGGCGCCGTGCAGATCGCCTTCGACGGCAAGGCGGGCAACTATAATCGCGTGCCGAAGACCGGCGAATTGAAGCTCGACCCCAATGCCGCTTACGCTTACTTCACTTCGAACGAGACGATCCAGGGCGTGCAGTTCCCCGCCGAGCCCGCGGTGGGCGAAGTGCCGCTGGTCTGCGACGCCTCGAGCGACTTCCTCTCGCGGCCGATCGCCGTGGGCCGCTACGGAATCGTCTTCGCCTGCGCCAGAAGAACGCGGGGCCGGCCGGCGTGACGATCGTCATCATCCGCGACGACCTCCTGGCCAAGGCCCCCAAGGATCTGCCGTCGATGCTCAACTACCCGGTGCTGGCCGAGAACAAGTCGCTCTTGAATACGCCGCCGACCTTCGCCATCTATATGGTCAAGCTCGTGACCGACTGGCTGCTGCAAGAGATCGGCGGGCTGGAAAAGATGCGCGAGATCAACCGCCGCAAGGCGGGAATGCTGTACGAGGCGATCGACCGCTCGGGCGGCTTCTACCTGCCGCACGCCGAGACGGCCAGCCGCTCGATCATGAACGTGCCGTTCAAGCTGGCCGATGCCGCCAAGGACGAAGCGTTCCTCAAGGGCGCGGCCGCCTGCGGCCTGGTCGAGCTCAAAGGGCACCGCTCGGTCGGCGGCTTCCGGGCCTCGATCTACAACGCCATGCCCGAGGCCGGCGTCGCGGCCCTGCGGGACTATATGCTCGACTTCGCGAAGAAGTAGGATAGGTCTTTCACCTGTCGTCTCCAGGCTGGTTTGACCTGTTGATAGATCGCGACAGGTTGCAAACCTATCCTACGGCGGAGGCGCCCGCGTCAGATCGCGATGTGCAAGGGCTCGATCTGCATCTCGGGCGGGACGACCGGCGTGGGATACTTGCCCTCGTGCAGGAACGTGCGGTTGTGGCCGTAGCGCTTGGCCTCGCGGAGGGCCGCTTCCGCGCGGAGCAGCACCGAGGAGGGGCTGTCCTCGTGGTTGGCGCGGGTCAGGCGCAACTGACCGTGATGCGGATGTCGAAGTCCTTGTGCTCGAAGTGGGCAGTGTCGATCGTCTGCCGGCAGCGTTCGACGGTCTTGGTGGCGACGGCCATCTCGACGTCGGAAAACATCAGCAGGAACCGCTGCCCGGAGAAGCGGGCCACGCGGACGTTGTCCGAGCGGTTCTCTTCCAATAGCCGGGCGATGGCCTTGAGGATCTCATTGCCGACGCGATAGCCGAACTGCTCGTTGGTCTCCGCCAGGCGGTCGATGTCGATCAGGGCCACGCAGAGGCGGGTGTGGTCGGGCACGCCGGCCCACCAGGCGTTGAGATCGGCCTCGATGCCGGCCCGGTTCAGGCAGCCGGTGAGCGGATCGCTGCGGTCGGCGTCGTCGGGCGGGCGGCTTTCCTGCTGCGCGACTTCGGCCAGGGCCTTCTCCAAGGCGTCGCGGAGCACGTCGTTGGAATTGAGCAGGCGGTGCGTGCGGCCGACGATCTTCTGGCAGCCGCCGGCCAGGTCGCTCTCGTAGTCGAAGTTGGCGATTTCCTGGCAGGCGGCGGTGATCTCGGCGTCCTGCATCTGCGCGGCGACGACAAGCTCGTTGTTGATGCTCTCCCACGCGCCCTCGCCCTGCGTGAGACCGGCCAATCGCTGCTGGGCCGACTCGCGCGACTCGACGTAGTTCCGCGCCGTGCTCTCGATGCCGCTCAAAACCGATTCGATCGTGCCCACGTCGGGCGAGGCCGCGCATTGGCGAAGTTGCTCGTCGGCCTCGATGAGCTTCGCCCCGAAGTCGGTCACGCGGCCGTGAAGATCGTCGACCGCGAGGTAGCCAGGGCTCTTGGGCATGGGAGCGGCCGGCACGACGGGAGGCGCGGCCGCTGGCTGCGGCGAGGCCGGGCTCCCGGTACTGCCGCTCGCGGGCCGCGCGGGCGGGGGCAGGACTCGGAGCCACCGGCATGTCCACCACGAGCGACGCCCACATGCGGCGCGTGGCCAGCTTGCGATACCGCCGGCCCAGCGCGATCGCCAGGCCGAAGCCGGCGCCGATGTTGACAAGCGACAGAAGGCAGAAATGGAGGATCAAAGCCCGGTTCCCGCAACGGATGACTGCAAGTGCGTTTCTTGAAGTCTAGGTTACGGGAAGGTGGCAGGCACACTCCGTGTGCCTATTACTTTCGTGACGATTATAGCGTCTCTACCAATTCATCTCACTGGCTTCTTCCCAGTGCTCGTACAGTTTCTTGAGGGCCGACTGTTGATCGGCCAGCTCTTGCTTGAGCGCCCGGACGCGGCCGCCGTCGCGAAACGTGGCCTGGTCGCTCAGCTCTTCGTTGATCTGCTCGATCCGCGACTCCCGCTGGAAGATCTCGCCTTCGATATCGGCTAACTTGCGGTAGGGAAAGCGGCGTTTCTTGTTGCGTTGGGCCGTGGCCGTTTCGCCGCCGCCAGCGTCCTTCCGCGCTGCGGCAACTCCGCCTTTGCCCGCCGTGCGCTGCGGCGCTTGCTTCGAATGCGAGTTGGCATGCGGTTTTTCCGCCGGCTGCGCCTTGCCGCGGGGCGCGGGCTGTTGCGGTAGCGGCGCAGCCGACTTGCTCTGCAGGAAAAGCTGATAGGCCTCGTAGTTGCCCTCGATGACCCGCACGCCGCCCGGCTCGAAGACGATCAGATGGTCGGCCACGCGGTTGACGAAGTAGCGGTCGTGGCTCACGAAGAGCACGGTGCCGTCGAAGGTGGTCAGGGCCTGTTCCAGGGCGTCGCGGGCCCACAGATCGAGGTGGTTCGTCGGTTCGTCGAGCACGAGGAAATTGGCGTCGGCGGCGGCCAGCCTGGCCAAGGCCGCGCGATTCCGCTCGCCGCCGCTGAGCTTGCCCACCTTCTGCAAGGCCGTGTCGCCCGTGATGCCGAAGCGGGCCAGCAGGTCGCGGCGCTGCTGGGTCAGGAACTGCTTATGCTGCGGGCCGGATGGAATCGAGCACGTCGTCGTCGTCCGCCACGCCGGAGAGATGCTGATCGAAATAGCCCACGCTCACGCCCGTGCCGATCTGCACCACGCCGGCATCGGGCTGCTCTTCGCCCAGCAGGCAGCGCAGCAACGTCGACTTGCCGCAGCCGTTGGGACCGAGCAGCCCCCAGCGCTCGCCGCGGACGATCTGCAAATCGACCTCGGAGAACAAGGGCCGCTCGAAGGCCTTCGAAAGGCCCTGGGCGCGGACCACGATGTCGCCGCTCCGCGAGGCGGGCGGAAAGCCCATCGGCGGCATCACGATGGCCCGCGGCAGGGTCACGAGCTCGATGCGGTCGAGCTTCTTGCGGCGGTCTTCGGCCTGCTGGTGCTTCTGGCCGTAGTGGTTGCGGCGGATGAAGTCCTTGGCCTTTTCGATCTCGGTCTGCTGCTGCTCGAAAGTCCGCTGCTGGACCACCAGCCGCTCGGCCTTCTGCTGCCAGTAGGCGGAGAAATTGCCCGTGTAGCTGTCGACCGTGCCCTGGAAGAGCTCGAGGGTGCGGTTGGTGACGCGGTCGAGGAAGTAGCGGTCGTGGCTCACCAGCAGCATGGCGGCGGCGCTTTCGGCCAGGAACGCCTCGAGCCATTCGGTGGCCTCGATGTCGAGGTGGTTCGAGGGCTCGTCGAGGAGCATCACGTTGGGCTCGGCCAGCAGCAGCTTGGCCAGCATGAGGCGGTTCTGCTCGCCGCCGCTAAGCATTCGACGGGCTGGTCGAATGTCTCGCGGCGGAAGCGGAGGCCGTCCAGCACGCGCTCGATCTTGTAGTCGAGGTTGTAGGCGTCGCTGGTTTGCATCTCGTGCTGCAGGTGGTCGTAGCGACTGGCCAGGCGCTTGTGTTCCAGCGGGTCGTCGCAGCGGCCCAGCTCCTCGGCCACCGAAATCAGTTCCGCTTCCATGGCCATCAGGCCGGCCAGGGCGCTCTTGGCCTCGTCGAGGAGCGTGCGGCCGGGCTCCCACTCGGGCTGCTGTTCGAGATAGCCGACGTGGAGCGTGGGATGGCGGACGATCGCGCCGCCGTCGGCTTCCTCCTTGTCGGCGAGGATCCGCATGAGCGTGGTCTTGCCGGTGCCGTTGGGACCGACCAGCCCGATCCGCTCGCCGGGGCGGAGCTCGAACGTCACGCCGTCGAGAACCGGCTCGGGGCCATAGTGCTTTTGAACGCCTTCAACCTGAAAGAGAATCATCGTACCGGAAAATCAAACACCGAGGAACCTATGCCTGCAGCAGGCCGCGTTCAGCATAGGTATCGTCTATCAACCCTTTGATCTCGTCGAGGTGCTCTCGCGGTGCCTGGCGATAGACGCCGAGGAGAAATCGTTCCGCGTCTTCGTAGCGGCGGTCGTCCATGAGGAACTGCCAGTACGATTGCGCCAAGGTCAAGTAATCGTGCTCGTCCGGACTGCTCAAACGGAACGCGGAAAGCAATGCATTCTCTTCAAGTCCACGGTCGCCAAGATAGCTGGCCCATGCTGAGAGAAGGAACTGCTGATGTCCCGGATTGTCGGACCAGACCCGGACGAGGTGGTACCTCAGCGCGTGGACGACGATGCCGTGAAGTTCCTCGTGCTGGCCGGCGCAGCTCGGGCAACAGCCACTCGACAGTGTGCAGAAAGAGCAGGCTTTGAAGGTCGCGGAAGAACCCCGTTTCACCCCGCAGGTCGAACAATGCCTGAAGATTCAGGTAAACCCACGTGCGGACTGCCGTAGCGACGACGCGATCGCGCCTGGAAGACAGTTCCGCCAGCTTCTCCGGCAGGTCAGGGATCCCGGTTGCAGCGAACTGCTCGGCCATGTTAAACGACGCGAGAATCGTGAGCAGTTCCTCAAGCTCCGGCAAGCAAAGCAGAATCGTGCCCCGTCGAGGCGAAGGTTGCCTCTTTTCCAAGGCAAACTGCAATTCGGCACGCGACGCTTGGAGGAGCTCGTCGAGGAGGTTCAACGTCTGCAAGTGAGTTGCCATTGACCATTCCTTGCGAAGCAAAGAATGGTATTTGTGCTTGAAGGTGGGCTTCGCGTTGAGTGTAATGGTCCGGCGAGTCATCAGTCGGTGCCTTGGTGGGCGCGCTTCGATTTGCGGCGAGAAATCTCCGCAGCGCGCCGAGTTCGCGCACTTGCTTCCTTGCGTTTGCCCTCGCGCAGAGGATCTTTGCCTCTGCTCTTAGCTTCGCTTCCATCGCATCTTTCTCGATAGTCGGGAGTTCCTGCCAGGGATCGTCGCCGCGGATCGCCACGAATAGGCCCTCCGCGCCCTTAGACCTCTGCCAAAGCCGCCTGCTTGCGGGCGGCGATGACCTCGCGTTCGATGACCGCCGGCATGCGGCGATACTTGGCAAATTCCATGGTGAAGGTGCCTTGGCCCTGGGTCATGCTGCGAAGATCGGTCGAATAGCCGAAGGTCTCCGAGAGCGGAACTTCGCCTTCGATCCGGCAGCTCGCGCCGCTGACCTCGGTGGCCACGACCATCCCGCGGCGGGAAGTCAAATTGCCGACCACCGAGCCCTGGAAGTCGGTCGGGCACTCGATCTCGATCCTCATCACCGGCTCCAGCAGCACCGGCCGGGTGGCGGGGAAGTTCTCCCGCATGCAGGTCCGGGCGCAGGTCTGGAAGGCCATGTCCGAGCTGTCAACGTCGTGGTACGAACCATCCTCCACCACCACTTTCAGGCCCACCACCGGATAGCCCGCGATCGGTCCCTTGTGGACCATCTGGCGAAAGCCCTTCTCGATCGCCGGGATGAAGTTCTTGGGGATCCGTCCGCCCGTGACCTCGTCCTCGAAGACGAAGGTCTCGACAGAGTCTTCCGGCAGCGGCTCCATGCGGCCGACGATGTGGGCGTACTGGCCGGATCCGCCGGTCTGCTTCTTATGCTTGGTGTTGAACTCGCAGGCCTGCGTCGGCGCCTCGCGATAGTTGACCTTGGGAGCGCCGACCTCAACCTCCACGCCGTACTCCCGGCGGATCCGCTCGATATAAATTTCCAGGTGCAGCTCGCCCATTCCGGCCATGATCGTCTCGCTGGTCTCTTCGTCGGTCGAAATGTGGAGCGTGGGATCCTCGCGGCGGAAGCGGTGCAGGGCCTTGCTCAGGCGGTCCTGGCCGTCGCGCTTGGCGGGCGCCACCGCCACCTTGATGACCGGCTCGGGCACGAACATGCTCTCCAGCGTGCAATAGGGATACTGTGAGCAGTACGTATCGCCGCTGGCGGCATCGAGTCCCAAAACGGCGACGATGTCGCCCGCCTCGGCCGAATCGATGTCTTCGCGCTGATCGGCGTGCATCCGCACGATCCGGCTGAAGCGTTCCTTGCGGCCCGTGCGCTGGTTGAAGTAGCTCTCGCCCTTCTTGACCGTGCCCTGATAGACCCGCATGAAGGTCAGCGTGCCGTAGGGGTCTTCCACGATCTTGAAGCCCATGCCGACCAACGGCTTGGCGGGATCGGGCGCCAGCGCCACGGTCGTGGTCGGATCGTCGTGGGCCAGGGCCTTGATCGGGCTCTCCAAGGGCGAAGGCAGATAGCGGGTGACCGCGTCCAAAAGCGGCTGCACGCCCTTGTTCTTATAGGCCGAACCGAGGAAAACGGGAGTCAGTTGCTGGCTGAGCACCGCCGCGCGAATCACGCGATCGACCAGTTCCAAGGAGAGCTCTTCTTCGGCCAGCAGCCGTTCCATCATCTCGTCGCTGTACATCGAAACCAGCTCCAGCAAGTGCTGGCGGGCCGCCTTGACGTCTTCCACCATCTCGGCCGGAACCGCTTCGCGGCGGACCGTCTCGCCGTTGTCGCCGTCGAAATACAGGGCCTCTTCGCGGAGCAGATCGACAACCCCCACGAAATTGTGTTCCAGACCGATCGGAAGCTGCATCAGCACGGCATCGCAGCCCAGCTTGCTGCGGAGCTGCTCGACCACTTTTTGCGGGTTGCCGCCGGTACGGTCCATCTTGTTGATGAAGGCCAAGCGCGGAACGCGATAGCGCCGCATCTGCCGGTCAATGGTCAGCGATTGGGCCTGCACGCCGCCCACGGCGCAGAGGACGAGAATGGCCCCATCCAGGACGCGGAGGCTGCGCTCGACTTCCACGGTAAAGTCGACGTGGCCCGGGGTATCGATCAGGTTGATGGCGTAGCCGTTCCACTCCACCGAGGTCGCCGCGCTGGTAATCGTGATGCCCCGTTCCCGCTCGAGGTCCATGTGGTCCATCGTGGCGCCGGCCCCGCCGCCCTTCACTTCCTGCATCCGATGGATCCGGCCGGAGTAGAAGAGTACCCGCTCACTAAGGGTGGTCTTTCCCGAATCGATGTGGGCCGAAATGCCGATGTTGCGGAGTTTGCTCAGGTCCATGTTTCGTCTTGTCAGTTACTTTAGGCGCAAGGCAATACGCCAATTTACAATTGGTTATTATACGGCACTGGCAGGCGATTGACAACCCGAGTCTATGTTATGGTTTTGTAAGGACTTGCGTCAAGAAGCTCTAGCGCAACGAGTAGCGATCCTGGGCCTCCTCCAACTGCCTCTGCTCTTCCAGGTACTTGTCGAACACGGTCCAAACAGGATACTTGTCGCGGAGTTTCTTCAGGAACTCGTTGTAGCGTTTTTGGTAGCGCTCGCCTTGGATCTTCTCTTTGACCTGTTTTTGAGCGACCAGGAAGCTCGTCCAAGATTGTTCCTGCCGCGCCAAGACGCGGACGATGTGGTAGCCGTTTTCCGACTCCAGGATACGAGGGCTGAGTTGCATCACAGGCTGGTTGAAGATCGCCTGATTCAAGGTTTCGGAGGCGAGACTGTCTTTGTGGGTCCAGTCGTGCTGACCGCCCTCGCGGGCCGTCGGTCCCTCGGAAGCCGACTTGGCCACGTCCGACAGGATCGCCCCGGCCAGGACCCGATTGCCCAGGTCGGCCAGGATCGCGTAGGCCTCGTCGTGGTTGGGATGGCGGGCGAACGAAACCATCAGTTCTTCCCAACGGGCCTGCGGGATGCTCGAAATCCTTCAAGTGCGCGTTATACCAGGTCAGCATCTCTTCGTGCGTAACTTCCTCTTCTTTGGACTTGTCGCCGTCCTCCGGTTTCAATTGCTGGCGGGCCCATTCCTGGGACGCGACTTCCTCCATGAAGTCTCGCCGTTCACGCTCGAGGGAACTGCCTTTGGCACGCAGGGCGTTTTCCAGATCGGCCCGCGAAACCACATTCTCCCGCTTCATGAGGATCGGAAGTTGCTTCTCTTCGAAAACGCTCGTGATCTTCTCTTCGAACTGCGGCAGGGCTTCTTTCGGCACGGTCTTTTTGAAGTCCTGAAAAAGCATCTTGACTTCGATCTCTTTCTGCAGGAGCTGGTAGATCAGCCCACGTTGCGGCGAACGTCATGGCCTTGACTGGATCGGGGTCGTTCGAGTGCGCGTTGAAGGCGGCGATGCCCGCCGTCGCTTCCTCGACCCATGCCGCACGCTGCGCGGCGAACTTCTCGGGCGGGAGCTTTTCCCTCGCGGCGGCCAATACGGTATCAATGGCGACCAGCACGTCGCTCGTTTCGATCACGTCATTGCCTACGCGCGCGAGGACCTGCGCCCCTGGGCAGAGCGTCGGCGGGGCGATGGGCCTTCCGCCCCCCGTACCAGGTCCGGGTCCGGACTGGCCAAGATAGGTCGCCTGCACGGCACCGCCCGGCATCTGCGACCCGCCGGGCTGCCAGGTCGGCCCGTAGGCCGGAGCCGCGCACATCGGCGGCGTCGGTCCGCCGGGAAAACTATCCGACCGAATCGGCGCTATTGGCTGGCTGGGCACGACGGACGGCTGGTAGCCGCCATAGACGGGATTGTATCCGTTCGGGGATTGGCCGTAGGGCACGTACCCGCCAGGCGGAAGCGACGGGAAGGGGTCTTGCGCACGCAGAACCACCGCGTGTACCGTCAGGATGACCGCGATGAGTCTGGCGCCTGTCTTCTTGATCAACCGATGTTGCACGAGTTTCGCCCCATATTGGTGGGAAGAGACCTACGATGGCGGGCGATTATAGGCATCCCAGCTTGCTGGCTGCAACAGCGCTTTGACCTGCTGGCGGATCGATTCGGGCGATTCCTTATCGCCCTCCAGAGGCAAATAGGCGCTGTGGTTGTCGACGACCCGCAACTTCCCCCCGCTTTGGTCCGCCAGTTCGCGAATCAGGCGGGCCGAACGGTAACGGAAGACGACGTACGGCGGCTCCAGGTGGATCGACTCGATGCGCCAACGATGGGCGGCGACCCGCAGTTCGGCCAGCCACAGTAAATATTCGACCAGCGGCGGCGGAGGGCCGAAGCGATCTCGCAGCTCGCTGCGCAGATCGCCCAGTTCGCCCATTGTGGAAATCCGGCCGAGACGGCGATAGAGGTCGATCTTCAGCCGCATGTCGGGCACATAGCTCCGCGGGATGTGACCTTCGCCCGGCAGGTCGACATCGACCTCGATCGGCTTCTTCAACGGCTGCCGCTTGAGAAGCTGCACCGCCTGCTGCAGCAATGCGCAATACAGTTCGTAGCCCACCACGGCGATGTGGCCGCTCTGCTCGGTGCCCAGGATGTTGCCCGCGCCGCGGATCTCGAGGTCCCGCATGGCAATCGCAAAGCCGGCGCCCATCTGGCTGAATTCCTCGATCGCCTTCAGTCGCCGGGCCGAGGTCGACGTGAGATTCTTGTTCGGGTCCAAGAGGAGATAGCAATAGGCCCGATGGATGTAGCGGCCCACTCGGCCGCGAAGCTGGTGCAGGTCGGCCAGGCCGTAGCGGTCGGCATCGTCGATGAAAATGGTGTTGGCGTTGGGAATGTCCAGGCCGCTCTCGATGATCGTCGTCGCCAGCAGGATGTCGAACCGCTGGGCCACGAAATCCAGCATCACGCGTTCCAATTCGTGCTCGGCCATCTGGCCGTGGGCGATGCCGATCCGCGCCTCCGGCACGATCTGGCTCAGCCGCTGGCCAAGGACCTGGATGTCTTGCACGCGGTTGTGGACGAAATAGATCTGCCCCTGGCGGTTCAGTTCCCGCAGCACCGCCTGGCGGACCAGCTCGGGGTTGAATCGCGTGACGCGGGTTTCCACCGCCAGCCGGTCTTCGGGCGGGGTCTCCAGGTTGGAAATGTCGCGGACGCCGATCAGGCCCATGTGCAGTGTGCGGGGGATGGGCGTGGCGGTCATCGTCAGCACGTCGACCGTCTGCCGCATGGCCTTGAGGCGTTCTTTGACCTCCACGCCGAAGCGCTGCTCCTCATCGATCACGATCAGGCCCAGGTTGTGGAATTTCACGTCCGGCTGCACGAGGCGGTGCGTGCCGATGACAACGTCGACCGAGCCGGCCGCCAGCCGCTCGACGATCTCCGCCTGCTGCTTGTGCGTGGCGAAGCGCGAGAGCGCGGCAATCGAAAAGGGGAACTCGGCCATCCGCGCCGTGAAGGTCCGCAGGTGCTGCTCGGCGAGGATCGTCGTCGGCACGAGCACCGCCACCTGGTAGCCCGAATCGATCGCCTTGAAGGCCGCCCGCATGGCCACCTCCGTCTTGCCGTAGCCAACGTCGCCGCACAGCAGCCGGTCCATCGGCCGCGGGGCCTGCATGTCCTGCTTGATCGCTTCCAGGGTGGTCAACTGGTCGGGCGTCTCCTTGTAGGGGAACGAGGCGTCGAACTCGTTCTGCCATTCGCTCTCCACGCGGAAGCTGATGCCCGGCCGCGAGGCGCGAACGGCCTGCAGCTCGAGCATCTCGGCGGCCATGTCGGTCACGGCCGACTCGACCCGCTGCTTCTGCTTGTCCCAGAGGCGTCCGCCGAGCCTGGCGAGCATCGGCCGGCTCTTCGTGCCGCCCACGTACTTCTGCACCAGGCCGATCTTCGAGGCCGGCACGTACAGCTTCGTCTTGCCCTGAAACTCCAGTTCGAGATGTTCCTCGACCTGCCCCGACCCAGCGTACTGGGCGCCCCGCTCCATCAGCTTCATGCCGCGGTAGCGGGCGATGCCGTGGCTGAGATGCACGACGAGGTCGCCTTCGTGGAGGTCGAGGAAGCTATCGATCGCCCTGCCCAGCCGCCGCCGACCCGGACCCAGGGCACCGGCTGCCCCACCGGGCGCCGGGACGCCGGGCGTTGCACGTCGCGGGCGCCATCTACCCATGCGCGGCGGAAGAGCTCGCCGCTGCTCAGCACGACGATGCGGTCGGGCACCAGCCGGAAGCCGCTTTGCAAGGTGCCGACGGAAAAATGGAGGCGGCCATCGAGGGCAAGCTGTGTGCCGGCAAAGACCTCGCCCAGGCGGCGGACCTCGGCCTCGGTCTGGCAGATCAGGAATGCCTCCTGGCCGCGGCCGGCGTCGTCGAACTCCGCGCGGACCTTTTCAATGTGCCCGCTGAAACGCTCGACCGACTCGATCGGCAGCCGGCAGGTCGCTTCCAGCGAGCCGGTGGCAATCGCCGAGGCGGTGATCGACGGGAACTGCACCGCCCGGCGGATCACGTCGGCATAGCTATGGAATCCCTGCGGCCGTTCGAGGCATCCAGGTAGTGCCGGCTTTCGCTTTCCAGTTCTCCCGGCTCGACCAGCAGGAACCAGCTTCGCGGCGGAAGGTAGTCCGCCAGGTGGGAGCGGGGAGCGGGGAGCGGGGAGCGGGGAGTAGAACTGCTCCCTGCTCCCTGCTCCCCGCTCGCTGTTCCCCGCTCCGGGCTCCCTGCTCCCTGCTCCCTGCTCCCCGCTCCTACCGCCGCCGTAATCTCAATCGTCTCGACCCGCTCCAGGCTTCGCTGGCTGGCAGCTTCGAACTGCCGGATCGACTCGATCTCATCGCCGAAAAGTTCGATCCGCACGGGGTTGAACCAGTCGGGGGCGTAGATGTCGATGATTCCGCCGCGATGCGAGAACTCGCCCGGCAATTCCACGGCCGTCGTGTTCTGAAAGCCGCTCTCGACGAGCCAACGGGAAATCTCGTCGACCGAAAGCGGCTCGCCGATCCGCAACGTGCGGGTCTGCTCGGCCAAGCGCTCGCGGCTGGGGACCGGCTGCAAGAGCGCCGGGATGCTGGTGACCACGACCTTGGGCGGATTCGGACCGACGCAGCGTCTTGAGCACGCGGACCCGATCGCCAACCGCTTCGTCCTGGACCGTCCTCTCGGCCATGAGCGATTCGTGGACGGGGAACCGCAGCGGCTCCAGCGGAGAAAAGACGCTCAAATCGCCGATCAGCCCTTGGACTTCATCCAGCCGCGGGGCGACGATCACCAGCAGGGCCGGTGCTTGGCGGGCCAAGGCGGCTGCCGCCAGCGCGCACGACGAGCCCCAGACTCCGTCCAGCGTCGCCGCATGCCCCGCTTGCAGACTGTCGACGACCTCCGCGAAGTCCGGCAACGCTTCGATCCGTCCGACCAGTTGCAGAAGCCGATCGGACGCCGCCGTTGCTGTGGGAGCGGAAGACATATTCTGTTGTACTCATCACGCTGGCACCCTGCGCAGCATGGTCGGCGTGATGGTAGTTGATGCGGGAAGCTACGCGTCCGTTGGAGTCCCGCCTTGAGGCGGAATTTCCGGCTAAAGCCGCGACTCCAACTGCGCGACCTACCGTCGCTCGGGCCGGCGGCCTCGCCCTCGCCCTCCGCCGCCGCGTCCGCCACGTCCGCCCGCGCCGCGCGGACCGCCGGGATTTCGCGCCCGCGATTCCATGTTCTTGGCGATCATCATGCCGATCGCATCTTGCCAGGTGGGAATATTGCGGAAACCGATGCGTGGCGACTCGCCGCCGTCTTCGTCATCGTGCTCTTCGTCGTCCTCGAAGTCGTGGCCGGGATCGACATCGTGCTCATCAGGGGCCTCGGCAGCCACCGCACCTTCCTCCTCCTCGACGCCTTCGAAGTCGCCGCCTTCAAAATCGCCGCCTTCAGAATCGACGTGCTCGTCATCGGCAGCGTCCCCTCGTGCCAGGGGCTCGCCCTCTCGAACACGCTCGCGATCGCGGCCGCGACCGCGGCCTCGGCGGCGACGACCGCGCCGCTCCGTCCGCTCGCGCTCCGTCTCCCCGCCCTCCGGCCGATCTTCGTCGCCGGCCTCGATCGGGGCACTTTCAACGTCAGACTCCACGTTTCCGAAGCCGCCGGCTTCTTCCTCGGTCGCCTCGTCGCCCGGCTCGCGGACCGTTTCACCTCCGGGCGCCATGTACTGATGGTCGGCGGGACCTTCCTCGCGCCCCGTCCGCGGCCGCGTCCCCGGCGGCGGCGGCGGCGCGACCTTCGCTCTTCCGTGGCGCTTTCGCTGTCGCCCCCAGCACTAGATGTCCGGTGGGGCTCGCCCGCCATCTCGCTCCCCGCGGCCTCGTCCGACTCCTCATCGCCGAACTCATCGGCCGTTTCGTCCATGATGTCCAGGGCCTCTTGCGGCTCGAACGATTCCGGCTCCGTCGCCGCCGGCGCCAAGTCGTCCCAATCCGGCATCACCGCTTCCGCTTCCTCGACCACCTCGGGCGGTTCCGCGGCTGGCGTCGCTGCGGGGAATGCCTCTCTTGCTACGGGGGAGGGCTGGAATGAGGGCAAACGCGCGGCAGGCCGCTCCACGGCGGGAGACGGCACACTTGCAACCGGCGGTGGTGGCGGAGGAGGAGGCGCAATTCCCAAGTCGCCCGCCAGTTGTTCCCAAGCCGGGGCATGGGCGGGGCGGCGCGGCGGCGCCGCGGGTTTTGACGCCGCTCGCAACGACGGCGGGGGCGGCAACGGGACCACGGGCGCCGCTTGCCCTGGCAGGCCAGCGTCCGTTGTTTCTGCGACTGCCGGCTCCTTCGACACTTCCGGCGCCGGTTCCGCTCCAAGGTTGCTTGCCAACGAGGCCCAATGATCGGTCTTTTGTGGTTCGGTCATAATCGGTTCGGAAACGATCCCCCAGAAAAATGAAATGCCGTGTTTCTGCTTCGCGCGGTTTGAAATGATACGATTCACACTAACCCGAAGCGTAAGCCAGGCAACGAATCAGCGTCCTCGCTCACGCTTAGGGTTCGTATCGTATTCAGCCGCGCCGAGTATCTCGCGCCGCACGCGATCGTGCCAGGCACGCCCAATAATCACGTAAGTATAGGGCTTTTTCCACACCTTGGGAAGGTGGTGCGCGGCTACGGCACGAAAGTATTGGTCATGAAAAGCGTGTTGTCGGCCACGTTCAGCATCGGACGGTAGGGGTGGTATCGCTCGCAACGGGCGGGGTGGCCGACATAGAAAACCAGATCGATCGTCACTCCCCACGATTCCTGCGTTTCCGCACCCGTGCCGCTTCCCTGCTTGGGTATGAGGTAATTGAAGCGGTTTTCCAGTTCCCAGTTCTTTCCCATCGGCACGCGGATTTCCCCCCCCACAAGCCCATCGCCACGGC
The DNA here is from genome assembly GCA_963824275.1 of uncultured Planctomycetia bacterium. Classification (GTDB taxonomy): domain Bacteria; phylum Planctomycetota; class Planctomycetia; order Pirellulales; family Thermoguttaceae; genus JANXQG01. The sequence continues at coordinate 293,844 of CAWGOT010000006.1, forward strand.
CCGACACCCCTAGCCAGATCCGCCCGTCGCCGCCCCCGTCAAAATACCGCCGGTAGTACACCGCGAAGACGTCGGTCGTCTCCATGACGATGAAATTCTGCAGTGGCCGATCGATCAGCACCCAGTTCCCCCCGCCCGTCCCATAGGCCCCAAAATAGCCAATTTCATGCATGCCGCCCGGAAAAAGGAAGCTCGTGTCGCTGCGGATCTGCTTCATATTGGTCTGCACGTAGTAGTCATCGTGCAGCCAGTCGTAAACCACCCCCCACTGGAATCCCCAATCGTGGGCCCGTTTGAACATTCCCCCGGTGACGAAGAACTGGTTGCGATCGGCAGAGCTCGGATCGACGGCGTCGTCGCCGGAGAAATTGCTCTGCGTGGCCTCCGCCCCGATCTGCCAACCCCAGTCGAAGATCCCCAGCGGGGCGCCGAAATTAAAGCCCTCGTGAAAGCCGAAGTTGCCGTTCCGCCCCTGGTCCAGAGGGCCTTTGAAGCCATGAACTCCCGCGAAGATCTCCAGGTCCCGCGTCCACCACCGCTTCAGGCTCTCGTCCCATGGCGTGTCGGGGCCAACGTCGATCTCGTCGCACTCAGCCGGGATTCCGGCCTCCGGAACCGCCAGCGGGTCATTTGCCATTCCGATCGGTCCATGCCCGCGAAGGCGGTCGAAAAATCCGCGATCCGGCCCAACCGAGGGCGGCATTCGCTGCGGCGGCCGTTGGCAATCGGCGGGCAACGGGTCGAGCCAAACGGTGCCTTGCGAGCAATCACAGCCCTCGGGTTCGACGATCTCGCCGCTACCATCGCCCGCCGGGGCGAAGTTAGTCCCCATCAGCCTTGGGGAGATATCTGGGCTGAAGGCCGGCATCTCTCCGCCTGGGCGGCACGAGCAATCACCCCCAGCGCCCGGCGATTGTGCGTTGGCGACGGCGGCCCAGTCCGACAGCATGGCCGCTGTGATCCACGCGCCAACTCTGAGTAGACCGATCGAGCGCAAGGGCCGCGTCCTGGGGCTTTAGACAAAAGAGGGGAACTCCACAATCTGTACTGCCCAGTGGGAGCGACGAAAGATAGCAAACGCAGTCACCAATCGCAAGGGCGAAACGCCTTCCGCCTTCCACGCTTTACCTACTTGAAGATCCGCTGGAGGAAAAGGTAGAGGTTGTTGGCCCATTCCGTGCCATCGTGGGCATTCCCGTCCACGTGCCAGACGTGGGGCACGTCCTTCTCCTTGAGGTAGTTGTGAACGCCCTGGCTGATGAAGATCAGGTTGTCCTTGTTGCCGCACCCCAGCCAGAGCAGCTTCAACTGCTTGGCAACCGCCGGGTTGGGCAGGAGTTGGGCCGGAGACTTGGTATTCGGGGCCGAGGAGAAGCCGCCGACCCAGGCGAACGTGTCGACGTGGCTGAGGCCGATGTTCAAGCTCTGGCCGCCGCCCATCGACAGGCCGGCCAAGGCGCGATGCTCGCGGTCGGCAATCACGGAATAGTGGGACTCGACGTAAGGGATGATGTCTTTTAAGAGGTCGTTCTCGAAGGGCATCCCATAGCCCTCGGTTTCCGCCGCGCCCGCCGCCCCCCGCGCCGCGGCCGCCACCGGCGCCCCCGCTTCCGGCGCGGCCGCCCGCCGCGGCACTGGCCACGGTAGTGTTGGCGTCGCAGTTAGGGAAGACCGCGATCAGCGGCTGGATCTTGCCGTCAGCCAGCAGATTGTCGATGATGCTATTGGCGCGACTGGTTTGCATCCACTGTTGGTCGTTGCCGCCGATGCCGTGCAGCAAGTAGATCACCGGGTACTTCTTGTCGGTCGAGTAGCCGGGCGGCGTATAGACGCGGATCTGCCGGCGCGTTGCCAGGCTCTTGGAGTCGTATTGAACGGCCGTCAATTGGCCGTGAGGCGCATCGGCGCGGCGGGCATTGAACCCGGCGGGCGGATCGGGGAAGGCCGGTTTGTCGTCCGGGCCCAGTTGGATGGGGCCGCCGAATCCGCCTCGTCCCCCGCCTCTCTGACCGCCACGCGCCCCAGCATTCCCTGGAGCAGGTTGGGCCGGAGCGGGCTGGGCCGGCGGCTTGGGCTGGGGCGGGCTGGGCCGGGGTGCTTGCCGTCTGCAGCTTGGCCGTGGCCTCCGAACTGCCGAAATCGCCGACTTGCGCGTGAACTTGATCTCGTTGGCCCCAGATCCCGTGACAACCAGCTTGCCGGTGAAGGTCACCTGGATGTCGTTGCCCTGGATCGACAGCGGCTCGACAAACGTCAACGTGTCGCCCTCAATCTTGCCTTCCTTCAAATCGGATTCGCGTTTTTCGCCGCCGGTATCGACGCTCGCCTTGCCGGTTACGGCGGCGCCGTTCTGCTTGAGCGTGAAGGTGTATTTCTGCAGGCCGCGCTGCGTGTCGAACTCGGCCGTCCAAGTGCCGCTGACGTTCCGCCGCCGACGCTGCGTACAGGGTGCCCGCCGTCAGCGGCAGGGCCGCCAGGATCAGTAGGGTAATCGTGGTTTTCATGGTTCTTCGGGGTTTGGGGTTGATCTGACTAAACTGCGCCACCTGCGCCATTATAAATAGTGCCGCACCGACTGCAATAGGGCAGACACCGATGCACCGATGCAAATTCTCTCAAACCCTCGCGCGAATCGAGCCGTTTTATCGCGGAATCGCGCCGGCCCCGATGGCAGGGCCGCCCGGCTGAAGACGGAAGTCCTGATGGGCCGCATCGATAAATCGCGGTTTCTCGACGATCGGCGAGATGTCCCACGCCGGCGGCAGGCCCTTGCCGAACCACAGGTTGTGTCCCCCTCGAACCTGGATCTTCGGGTCCGACCAGCCCGACACGTAGGGTTCGCCCGTCGAGCAGATGACGTTGTTGCTGAAGTCGAGCGTGTAGCGCCCCAGCCCGACGATATGAACGTTGCCCGTGGCGCCCTGGAAGAAGCCCCAGCCCAGCCGCAACCGTAGATCGTGTTGTGGTGGAAATGAATTACTGTGCTGGCAGCGGTTTCGTGCCCCGCGTCGAGATTCACGCCGAAATGGGTGCATGCGCCGCCTTCGCGGGGCTCTGGCCCCAGGCCGGCGTTGGCAATGACGTTGTTGTAGACCCAGTTCTCGCCGGTCACGTAGTGCCCGATCAGTATGCCGTCGCCCACCTGGTTGATGATGAAGTTGTCGTGGACCTTGTGCCCGGTCATGCAGGCCGTGGATGACTGCTCGCTGTAGATGTTGATGCCGCGGGGCGCGTTGTTGTCGTGAAGGTAGTTCCAAGCAATCTCCCGGTTCGATTCCAAGGGCTGCCGCGGACCGGAGGAAGTCCGCACGCTGGAAATGTAGATTGGATGGTACAGTTTGCTGCAACTGGGCCGGCCGACCTGGCTGATCTCGTTGCCCAGCACGAAGAGGTCGTTTCCCGAGCCTTCGATCGCGCCCTCCGGGCGCTTCCAGCGGGGGCCGATATGCGGTTGCCCACCACGCGATAGCCGGAGCCCATCAAGATCGGGCTGGTCCGGGCGGTCACAGTCAACTTGGCCAGCGTCCAATGCTCGGCCGTATGGGCCTTGCCCGACACCCAGTGCCCGAAGCCGCGTTCGATCGTCGAGTCGCCGATCAGGCATTTGGCCCCCGGATAGGCCACCAGCGCCTTGGGCTTGCCGGGCTCGCCATCGGAACCGAGGTTGACCGCGGCGCTGTAGCTATCGGCCGCCGTTTGGCAGACCGCATCGCCCACATAGACAATGTCGCCGGGCGCAATCCTGCCGGCGGCGTGGGGAATGCTTTTCCAGGGTTCCGTCCAGTCGCCGGCCGCCTTGTCGCTGCCCGTTGTTTTTACGAAGTAGATTCGTCCGGGACGAACCGTAAACGGCAGCTCGTTGGATTTCTTGCCGTCGACCACCAGATCGATCGCGCCCGGCCCATCCTGCGCCGCCTGCGGCACCTGGAAGCAGATCATCTGCATGCCGTGGCGGGCATAGAGGTCGGCGGGCGCGGTGGCGTTGCCCCAGGAGTAGACGCGGGATTCCGCTCCGTTGACCACGACCTTCGAGTCACTCTGGGAACTGCCCAGGTTCTTGCCCCAGACGGTCACGATGGCCCCATCCCGGCCGGCGGCCTGGCTCCGCGAAGTGTCGGAGTTGCCGGTTCGAGGCCCACTCTGAAGGTCGGAGAAGCAGAGGATCGGCTCTAGCGCCTGCACGGAGGAAGCCGAAAAAAACCAGGCCACGACCAAGGAAGACAACTGGCTACGCATAGCTAACTCCGAAGGATCGGACGGGACATCACTGGTTTCGTCTTTTCCGAAATCAGTGATGTTTTTCATGCCCCGTCCAGGATTTCGCGGCCGGCCGTGACGGCAATAGCGGCGGCCGCGCCGCGAACGGGGGCGGCCGAAAGGGGACAAAGGGGAAACAAGCGCTACATGCCTCCCGGCACGAAGCTGCCCGCGGCAAGCGACGATAAAAAGGCGAGAAGTCCGATAATTGGGAGGTGCGTATTGGGACTTATCCCCTTTCCAACTCCTCGGCGCCTCTTTCAGCGCCCGATCGATCATTTTCAGGCAGGTGTCGAATTGACCCCTGTACCAGTCTCGAATGTCGACGAGGTTATCCGGTTTCCCGGGCGCCGGACCGGCGTAAGTAGCGGCATGATGTGTCTGTGGGTTTCTGCCCCCAATCACATTCGACGTGAACTCGACCGAGCGCAATGAATTGCTGCTGTCGTCCGCAGCGACCGCGCGAATCTCAAAGTCGAGGCCCAAGGCCCTGTACGATTTAATCGCCAGCGTTCTCGCCCCCGGCACATCCTTCCTTATCTCGACCGACTGCGCAACAATTTCGTACAGCATCTGGTCGATGATGTTGACAACTTGTTCAGGGTTCATTTCGGTTTCCTCCAAAGTCTGCGGTCGGTCGGTGTGGCGGCAGCTACGAATCCGGCGTCCTTATCCTCGAGCCGAATCGACGCACCCGCCATCGCGCCTCAAAAATGCCACCTGCCATTTCAATATTCAGGTTCTCGGCGCCTCCTCCAGGGCCGCGACCTGCTCCAGCAACGCCCGATGGCAAGCCGCGACCTGGTTCGCGAGCGTCTGATAGCCGTGCGCAAACAGGGCCGCCTTTTCAAAGGCCTCCCGGTCGGCATCAGACTCGGCTGAGTTTTTGACTCTCTGCGCGATGAAGCTGACGGACTCAAGCTCATCGGACATGTCCTTTTGCATGGCCTCCAAATCCTTAATCGCCTTTGTCGCCGGGCTAAGGACGGCATCGATCTGCTTTGCCATGACGGCCTCCGCCCCGTACAGCCGCGCCTCACCAGCGAACAACGTATCCCGAGGCAGGTTGGCAACTTCATCGCTTACGCCGTCCATCCGCGCGGACAAGTCCTGCCACTCGTTCTCATGGAGTTCCTTGGCGATCCGGCGGTCCAGCCGCGCGTAGGTGTCGCGCAGCCAGAAACCTGTTCGCCCCGCTTCGACCGGCGCAGCTTTGGCGGCGGCCAGGGCGCTCACGCCTTGCTTCCTCCATCACCTCGGCGCGTCTGACTTCTTCCAGTACCCGTGCGCATCTTGCTTGTTCCAGCGCCTGTGGATTCGGCGCGGTGACGAAACCCCCGGCGCTGACGAAACCCCCGCCGCTCGATTCGGCTGCCCGAAGCGAGATGTCCTCAAGGTAGCTTGCCCAACCCATGACCATCCTCCTTACCGCTGTTGTAAAGATTGCAGTCGACCCGTTGGGGCAGAAACCGGCAGAGACTGGGGTTCTGGCCGCCGAGCAAGGTTTAGTTAGACATATATCGCGCTATTATCACAGAAGTCTTCGGCAAATCAAGCGGCGTGAAAAATAACTAGCAGCCGAAACGCAAAACGGGACTTCACTGAAATTTCCGCCGAGACAGTACGGACAAACAGGTCAGAACGATTTAACAAATCGTTCTGACCCGTTTAGCGGCCTCGCTCCATCCTCTCCGCATCCTGGCTTGGTGTGCGATGCGAACGCATTGGCATTTTGTCGTCTGGCCCCAGGAGGAAGGGGAGGTCACTGCCTACTTCCGCTGGTTATCGCGAGGCGCACGCCATGCGCTGGCACGTGGCGCATGATTACCGTCGGCCGCGGGCACTTGTATCAGGGACGCTTCAAGAGCTTTCCGGTCGAAAAGGACGGGCACTTTCTGACGGTCTGCCGCTACGTCGAGCGGAATGCGTTGACGGCGAACGTTGTCCGCCGCGCGGAGGACTGGCGTTGGGGCAGTCCTTGGGCACGGCGTCAGGGGAGCGAGGAGTTGCGCGCGATCCTCAGCGACTGGCCGCTGGAGCGTCCCAGGGACTGGATGAGGCTGGTGAACGAAGTGATGAGCGAGAGCGAGCTGGAGAAGCTTCGCGGATGTATCGCCAGGAACCGGCCCTACGGCGGCGAGTTCTGGCAAGCCGACGTGGCCCGCAAGCTTGGCCTTTCCCCTACGCTGCCCAACGAAGGCCGGCCCAAGGGGAAAGGGAGCAATGCGAACGAAAACAACTAGCTGGTATCTGTTTCGACCCCCCGGAAGATGGTGGTCACGTACGCTTCACGCTTGCTTGATCACGATACCGGCTCAAAGGGCATTAAACCAGAGGGCGATCCTTCGTTCAGAAATTGGGTCAGCATCTCGATCGCCTGGCCGCTGCCATTACCGCGGAATTGGAACCACGAGGGACCCGACTCCTTGCGGGTGGCCCCCGTCCTGTGTTAGAATGAGCCCGAAGTCTACTTCTATTTCCGTTGGGAGGACCGAACCGTGCCCAAGCCCGGGTCCGACAAGAGCCTGTTCCGCGGATTCAACGCCGGCACCGACTCCGGGGCAGAGATGCTCGACCAACAATACCGGGCAAAGCTCTGCGCCTGGTAGAGCGCAGATGGACCACCGCCTTCGCCAGCGAGAAGATCCCGAGGATGTCGTACAGTCGGTACTGCGGACCGTTATTCGCCGAGCGGCCAAGGGGGAGTTCCATATCGATGGCGGCGGCCAGCTTTGGCGGCTTCTAGCGACCATCACGCGGCGCAAGATGCTCAAACACGTCACCAAGATCAAAGCCAAAAAGCGTTCGCCGGAGAAGGAGGAGCAACTTAAGCCCGGCGAGATCAGTTCGAGGGACCCAAACCCACAGGCGGCGACCCTCGCCGCCGACCTCATGGAAAAAACGCTCGAAGGGCTGGACGAGTCTCATGCCAAGGTCTTTCACTTGCGGCTACAGGGGTGCTCGAGAGCGCAATATCGCCAAGCGAATGGACTGCACCCGCCAGGCAGTGACGACCATGCTCGATCGGTTGCGGAGTCGCCTGGCCAAACTCCTGGAGCAAGCGGAACGGCCAGACGATTAGCGGGGGCTCAGGAAATGACGATAAGCCATATTGCCGCTTACCCAAGAATTCCACTCCGGTGTTGGTTTTTTTCAAGCCAAGAACGATTGAATTTGGGATTATAAAGAAGGAAAGGCACCGACGAGCATGACAATGGCTGATCCAGAGATATCTACTCCAAGTCCCTTTGACGACGGCGTTTGGGACCGCGTAACCGAGGCCATTCGCTGCCTGGAGACGGCTTGGAGAGGCAGCAACGATGTCGATCTGGCGCCCTTGCTGCCGCCGGCGGGCGATCCGGCGAGATTGTTGGTGCTCACCCGCCTTGTGAAGGCCGACCAGGAACTGCGATGGTCGCGAGGAGTGCGAAAAATGCTGGAGGAATACCTCACCCAATGGGAAGACCTGCGGGGATCGGTGTCGGCCGTGGCAGAACTGCTGGAGAGCGAATGTCTCGTCCGTGGCGAATGCGGCGAACTGCCCGAACTGGAAGAACTCCAGTCGCGCTTCTCGGCAGCATATCCGCAGATCGACCTCGCCGCGATTCCGCGGCAGGCAGAAAGCACCGCATCGCTGCTTTCCGAAACGGACAGTTCCCAGAGCGCGGCGGGCCCGGACAGGCCGACCGCGCGTGGCCATTACACACCATCCAGGCCAGGCCGTGCGCCGAAACCGATCTCTGGCGAGCAATTCGGCCGCTACGTGATTCGCGCCGAACTTGGGCGTGGGGCCATGGGCGTCGTCTACCGCGCCTACGATCCGAACCTGGATATCGAGGTGGCCCTCAAAACCACGAACTTCGATGCTTCCACCGCGCCGGACATGGTGGAACGGTTCCTGCGCGAGGCCCGGGCTGTCGCCAAACTCGAGCGGGTCGAAAATATCTGCCGCATCTACGAGATTGACCAGGTCGATGGCACCTATTACATCGCCATGCGACTGGTCGAAGGGCAAACCCTTGGCGCACGCTTCGACGAACACGGTGATGGTCCGCCCATGGCGCCGCGCGAGGCCGCTAAACTCGTGCGTCGAATCGCCTCGGCCCTGGCCGCCGTACACAAGCGGGGCATCATCCACCGCGACCTCAAGCCGCACAACATCATGATCGAGGACGGGCAACCCGTGCTGCTGGATTTCGGGCTGGTGCGCGGAATTGCCGATGTACGGGGCCAACTGACCACTGCCAGCCACATGCTGGGCACGATTCCTTACATGTCGCCGGAGCAGATCGACGGCCAGACCCTCGCCCCCGTTTCCGACATTTACAGTTTGGGCGTCGTGCTCTACCAGTTGCTCACCGGCCGTCTGCCTTTCTCTCCCACGGATCCGCCGACCAAATTAATGAAACGCATTGCCGACGAGAAGCCGCCCGCACCCCGCGCGCTCCGCGCGGACCTGGATATTGGGCTGGAGGCCGTCTGCCTCAAAGCGTTGGAGAAAAACCCGGCCGACCGCTACCAGTCGGCCGAAGCGATGGGCGAGGCGCTTGCCCGCTGTCTGCAAGAGTCGCCGCCGAAACCACAACCGTCGTCCCCCCGGACGGGATCAACGACAATATCAACCTCCGGAGGTCGTTCAGCCATGTACCAAGCCGAGATCAGCCGCGTCAATCCAACTTGCTTCCTCTTCCTCGTCGACCAGTCGGGTTCGATGGCCCAGCCTCTGGACGGCAAGTCGGGCAAGACCAAGGCGGAAGGTGTTGCCGACGCCATCAACCGCCTTTTGCAGACGCTCGTCTTCCGCTGCGCCAAGGGCGGATTCATCCTCGACCGCTACTATATCGGGGCCATCGGCTACGGCAACGACAACGAGCTCTGCCTGGGACTGCCCGTCCCGGCGCTGGCGGGAGAGATCATCCGCCCCGTGAGCATGATCGGCAACTCGCCGCTGCGGATCGAAGAACGCTCGAAACAGGTCGAGCAGGGCGAGTACGGACTGGCCGAGCGGCACGTGGTAACCGTGCCCGTCTGGTTCGAGCCCAAGGCGAAGGGCAAGACGCCGATGTGCGCGGCCCTGAAGGCGGCCCGCAGCGTCGTCGATGGCTTTGTCAGCCAGCACCCGGGCTGCTTTCCGCCCACCGTTATCAACATCACGGACGGCATCAGCAAAGACGATCCCCGGCCCGCGGCGACCGCGCTGCGCAACGTGGCATCGCAGGACGGCAACGTGCTGCTGCTGAATGTCCACATTTCCTCGCGGGGCGAGAAGCCGATCAAGCCGATCCTCTTCCCGGCCAATGAGAGCAACTTGCCCAACGACGAGGCCAAGTTGCTTTTCCGCATGTCCAGTCCGCTGCCCCCGGCGATGCTCCGGCAGGCGCAGATTCTGGAGGCGTCGGTCGAGGAAGGCACCATGGGCTTCGCCTTCAACGCCGACTTGGCGTCCGTCGTCTCGTTCCTGGACATTGGGACGCGTGTTGACAACCGATTCGGGTAATCGAGGAGACGTATCATGTCCACCGGCTCGCGCACCTGTGGCTGCCTCGCAATGGTCACGGCCCTGCTGAATACGAAGATGCGTTTGCCGCAGACGACGGCGCGGGCCGGTATGCCGTGAGTGACGGCGTTTCCGAAGGTTGTTTTACCGACCTCTGGGCGCGGCTTCTGGTCGAGGACTTTGTGCATCAAGCCGGCAACGTCGAGCATTGGCTGACCTCGCTTCCGGCCACCCAGCGGCGATGGGATGCGGATGTCCGCGCACGAAAGATCCCCTGGCACGCGGCTCCAAGTGTAGAGCAGGGCGCTCACGCCGCGTTCCTGGGCATCGTGCTGACCAGCTCCCCGCGGCTATCCATAGAAGCCCAACGCGCAAGCGAGGTTTTCGAAGACCGGACCTCGCTTGCGCTTCGGGCTTCGATGGCCGTCACACAAAACGTGACCCATGTGACTGCTCGTTGGCAGGCCGTCGCCATCGGCGATACATGCCTTTTTCACACCCGCGATGGGCGTTTGCTGCGGGCGTTTCCGCTCGAACACTCAAAACAGTTCGGCAACATGCCGGAACTCGTAGGCGCGAGGACGCCTTCCCAGCAGATTCGAAAGAAGCAGCGGCTCTGGGGCGATGGTACGGGACAACCGGGCGACCGCCTCTGGGTCATGACCGACGCCTTGGCGCGATGTTGCCTCGTCGAACATGAGGCGGGCCGGAATCCCTCGAGCGCCTCGAAGCGATCGCTAATCTCCCCGCCCGCTTGCGGGAGCGGCGGAGCGGTTGAGGGCGATACTCTCCCCTCTCCCTCTGGGAAAGGGGCCGGGGGTGAGGGCCAATTTGCCGCGTGGATCTCCTCCCTCCGCTCCTCGGGCAACCTGCATAACGACGACGTGACCCTTCTGGCAATCTTCCTCTAGGAGCGATCCCATGGCTTGGCCGGACCTAATGGACTACTACGAAGCAGTGCAAAGGCTCGATGTCGCCATGGAAGACGAGGAACTCCGCGGCGGCAAGGCCGTTCGCGGACCCATGGGACCGCTGCCCTGGCCGGGGAATTTCGCCTGTGTTTTTAAGATCGATTGCCCGGCCGCCGGCAACACATACGCACTGAAATGTTTCACCCGCCAGGTCCAGGGCCTCCAGGAGCGTTACGGTTCGATTTCCGCGCACCTGGAACAAGCCAAACTACCCTTCACCGTCGACTTTCGCTATCTGGAGCATGGCATCTTGATCGGCGGCCAGTGGTATCCCGTACTGAAGATGCGCTGGGTGGAAGGACTTACGCTCAACCAATTCGTGGAGAGGCACCTCCAGCGACCGCAGAACCTCAAGATGCTCTTGGGCCTCTGGATCAAGCTGGCGGCGCGGCTCCGCGAGGCGGGCATTGCCCACGCCGACCTGCAGCACGGCAACGTGCTCTTGGTGCCGACGGACGGCAACTCGCTTGCGCTCACACTGATCGACTATGACGGCATGTACGTCCCCGCCTTGGCCGACAGCCGATCCGGCGAGTCGGGGCACAGGGCGTATCAACATCCGCAGCGCATCCGCGAGGGCATTTACAGTGTCGAGGTGGACCGCTTTTCGCATCTGGTGATCTATACGTCCATCCGCTGCCTGATGCTAGGCCGGGGCGACCTTTGGCAACGATTCAATACGGGCGACAACCTCCTCTTCCGCGATGCCGATTTCTGCTGCCCGGCGAAGTCGGAGTTGTTTCGCACCTTGTCGGGAATAGGCAACGCCGACGCCGAAGCCTTGGTGGGTCGATTGATCCTCGCCTGTCGACGGCCGTTAGAGGGAGCGCCGCTCCTTCAGGACATCATTGGGCCCAACGGCAAAGTGCTGCCGCTGAGTGCCATCGAGACGCGCGAAGTCGAGGCCGTGATGTCCGCGGACGGTGCTGCAGGGAACGCGGGGCAGCTGCTTGCGGGTCACGGCGTTCCTGCAGAGGCGCCGGGGAACACAAACCCTGCATGGCTATCCGTTATGGAGGAGGCTGCGGAGTTGAAGGCGAAGGCCGAAGCCGAGGCACGAAGGAAAGCAGAAGAAGAGGCTGCACGGTTGAAGGCGGAAGCCGAAGCCGAGGCACGGAAGAAAGCGGAAGAAGAGGCAGCGCGATTGAAGGCGCAGGCTGAAGCCGAGGCACGGAAGAAAGCGGAAGAAGAGGCAGCGCGATTGAAGGCGCAAGCTGAAGCCGAGGCACGGAAGAAAGCGGAAGAAGAGGCAGCGCGATTGAAGGCGCAGGCTGAAGCCGAGGCGCGAAAGAAGGCGGAAGAGGAGGCGGCGCGGTTGAAGGCGGAAGCCGAAGCCGAGGCGCGAAAGAAGGTGGAAGAGGAGGCGGTACGGTTGAAGGCGGAAGCCGAAGCCGAGGCGCGAAAGAAGGTGGAAGAGGAGGCGGCACGGTTGAAGGCGCAAGCCGAAGCCGAGGCGCGAAAGAAGGCCGAGGAAGCGGCGGAGGACTCACCCACCGTGGGTGCTGCATACGGCTTGCGCCCTTCACAAAAGAGCGCGATGAAAGCGCGGCCGCCGCGGTTGCGCACCCGGTGCGCCGAAAAAGGCGGTCAACGAAGCTCTGGGCCATGTTCACTGTTTTCCTTTACGCCGTCAGTTTGCTGCTGCTGACAGTGCCCGTGGCCGGCGCCGCCTTGGGCATCCCGCTCAAGGACATTATGGGCATCTACTACCAATGGCTATACTTGCTCTGGCTCGGCGTGCTGCTGGCCGGGCAATTCCTCCTGCTCCTGTTGCCCATCAATATTTCGGAACGCCGTCTGCCCGCGCCGGCCGCTGAAAGTTCCCATCATCGTCACCGCCTTCTTTCTGGCGAACCTCTGCTTTGCCGGCCTCGTGTCCCTGCTCTGTGCCAGTTTCAACAAGGACGCTGGCTGCGCATTGTGTGTGATTTTGTTTTTTTCCTGGGGCCAGGAGCTGCCGTTGCCTTGGACGTTCGGTCCGCCGATCGTCACCGCAACGATTTTCTGGGTCGTATGGGCGGCGATTTTTCGCTACTATGCCAAGGCCGACGATGAAGCCGCCTTCCTCAGACGGGCCACCCGCTGGCTGCTGCGCGGGAGCATGCTGGAACTCATTATTGCCGTACCCAGCCACGTCATCGTGCGCCGCCGCGAAGACTGCTGCGCGCCCTCGGCACATTCTGGGGGATTGCCACCGGCATTTCCGTGATGCTGCTCTGCTTCGGCCCCGGCGTTTACTTTTTGTTCGTAAAACGGATGAACCAGCTCAAGCGCAGGCCGGCGCGGGAGAGCGGGGAAGAGGAAGGGGCACAGTTGAAGGCGGAAGCCAAAGCCAAGGCGGCGGGAGCGGTCTCAATCCCTCTGGATAAGCCTCGAAACGTTGGGGGCGTCGACGATTCGCAAGCTGTTGAAATCGTCGGTCCTCCCGGACGGCCCCGCCTGCCGGCAAAGGCGGCTCGGCACAACCTCTTGCGGATCTTCGCCGCGCTGTTGATCGTGTCGCTGCTCGGTCTTGCGGCCAAGATGGCATGGCCGCCCCCATCGCCACCTGAACCGCAAGCCATAGAGAAGCCGGAAGAGGAGGCGCGAGCTGAGTCCGCGGCGCGGAAGAAGGCCGAAGAGAACGCGGCGAGGTTGACGCTCGAAGAGACGGATGCGGCGCTCCGCCAATGGCTTAGATGCGAGATTCTGTCGCGCGACAAGTCCGCAGCGAGAGGGATTTTGGGGGAAATCGAAAAGCTGATCCCCAGCGATCCGCAAATTGCCGCCTGGCGTCGGTTGGTCGATGCCCTGCCGGAGCCCACAGAAGTTGCCGTAGTGTCCGGGGGCGTGAACAAAGCCCCGAAATTCAAAGCAGGCTTTACCGCGCCAGCGCCCGATCGCTCGGCGCAGTTGTTTATTTTCGCAACCGCGCCGCCAGGCACACATTTTTACTCCATTACCCAACCGCCCGGTGGTCCAAACCGCACGATCATTAAGGTCGATGTATCGGGAGACGTGCCTGCGATCGGCAATTTTCAATGCGTGGGATTTCCCCAGATCGAATGCGATGAAGATGGCTTTGCCGGCGGGATTGCCTCGGAATCGCATTCGGGAACCGTGGAATGGGTCGCTCCGATCCGACTTGGCCCGGGAGTGAAGCCCGAAGCGGTCAAGATCGAAGGCGAGATCTACGTGCAACTTGACGAGGATGATGCGTGCTATCCCCTAGTGCATTGTCCTTTTTCCGCGATTTTGCGACCTGACGTGCAAGCGGTGGCCGTTGCGGCGTCTCAGAGCCTGATGGTAACTCCTGCTTCCGCGCCGCCACGGCTCCAACGAATCGCTCCGCAGGCCGCTGAACCGGGAAAGCCATTAAACGTCGCGGTGACGGTGGAGAACGCCCAGGCTTGGAAAGGCAAGTTGCAATATTCGCTTGGCCCACACGCCCCTGACGGATCAAAGATAGATGCCGAGACCGGCGTGTTCACCTGGACACCTGCTGCGGCTCAGGGGCCAGGCGATTACGTTGTGAGCGTATCGGCCAAGTCGCCGGACGGCCGGGCGACAAAGAGTAGGTTCGAAGTCGCCGTGGCGCCACCGAAGGAAATCTCCCTTGATCTCGGCAACGGCGTCAATCTGGATTTGGTCCTGATCCCCGCCGGCGAGTTTATGATGGGATCGCCCGATTCGGAAAAGGACGCCGATGCTAACGAGAAGCCGCAACACCGAGTTCGGATCACGGAGCCATTCTATCTCGGCAAGTATCTGGTGACGCAAGAGCAGTGGGAAGCCGTCATGGGCAAAGGCAACAATCCGAGCAAATTCAAGTGGCCGAAGAATCCGGTGGAGCAGGTCGGTTGGGACGACTGCCAGCAGTTTCTCCAGAAGTTGGACGAGCGGCCTCACCCCAGCCCTCTCGCGGCAGGACAAAACAATGGGTTCCGTTTGCCGACGGAGGCGCAGTGGGAATACGCCTGCCGCGCGGGGAGCACGACTCGCTTCAGCTTCGGGGACGACGAATCGAAGTTGAACGACTACGCATGGTACGACAAGAACTCGAGCAGCCAGACGCATCCTGTCGGCTTGAGGAAGCCGAACGACTGGGGACTCTACGACATGCCCGGGAACGTATGGCAGTGGTGCGAGGATGACCCGGCGGGGTTTCTTGAGCGGCCGCCCGCGCCTGCTCCACCGCCGCCCCCTAATGCGTTGCCTCCCGGCCCCCCCGCCCCTAAAGCGACGAGAAACGGCACGGTAAGGAAGACGCCACAGGGCGACCCGACAGGGCCTGCAAAAGCCCCGGAACAAATGCTCTGCTATTATGGCGATGCCCTGTACCCCGTGCTCCGCGGCGGTAGCTGGGACTACGACGCCAGTCACTGCCGGTCGGCGTACCGCGCCCACGCCGCGCCCAGTGACCGTAACGCCGACATGGGCTTCCGCATCGCCCTGGTTCGAGAACCACTGCCGCCGACAGCAGCGCCGGCAGCAGCACCGCCCGCTCCGCCACCGCCCGCTGCGGAGAAGCCGGCAGAACCGCTGGAGGTTCCGGCAGAACCGCGAGTGCCCATTTCGCGGGAGGTGCCGGCAGAACCGCGAGTGAGGCCCGCAGCACCGCTACCGCCCGCTCCGGTGAATAAGAAATAAGACTTGATCGCGCGGCCTTTCTCCTATCTCCGCACCTCAAATCTCGTGATCTTCTGGATGCTGCCGCTCCAGAGACCCATGTGACCAGTCTCCTTCGCGTTGAACGTCCCCTCGACAAGCACGTACTTCGCGTCAAAGTCGGGCTTTTTCTTCTGAATGTCGTCGCTGACGTCGATCCACAAGCCGTTCTTGTAGATGTTGAGCTTGTAATCGTCCTGGTGCAGGTAGATGGCGTTGCCCTCGAACTCCAGGCTGACGAATCCAATAACCCGCACGACCTTGCCGTCGTAGTCCTTGGGGTTGGCGATGAGTCGAGCCAGCGACACTTCGGACACCGCGGCAGTCGCTGGTGGATTCGGTGTTGTGCCACCTCCAGCCGAGCCTGCTTCGCGCCCGCCTATTTCCGCCACGACCCGAGTCGCTTCGGGGGATTTGTCGGTGAAAAGCCAAGCGTCGTTGTCTTTGATGTACTTCCGCAAACCCGGGGTCGGTTCAGTTAGATTTGAACCCTGGCCGCGGATCTCGCCTTTCTTGATGGCGTCCGACAGTTCGGACGAGCCCGAAGAGCTTACCCCGTAAAGTACGAGTTTGTCGCCCTTTATTTCGTACTCGACGATTTCATAACCGGTGGTGCGATCTTTGTTCCATCCCGTTTCTCGTTTGTACTCTCCCCCCGAAAGATACCGCACATCGCCGATCGTCGTCGGAATAACAAATTCCGTTTCCTTCTTGCCGCCCTCATCCGATTCAGATAGCAGAACCCCTTTCGGAACATTCAACCCTTTGGGTGGCCTGGAAATCGTAAGCCGGTTCTGTGGTGCAACGGCCCAAGTGCCAATGAGCCATTGATCGATCGCATCCGTGTCTGGGTCCGAAGCGGGGAACCGTGATTTTACAGGGCCGTCTTTTTCGGCCACCCGGGTGAATTCGTTTTTCTCAGTAAAAATCCACGATTCGTTGTCTTTGACGTATTTCCGCAAACCTTCGGTTGGTTCGGCTGGCACGCTATGATCTACGCCGCGAATCTCGCCTTTGTCGATAGCGTCCCGAAGCTTAGACAACCCTGATGAGGTAACGCTATAAACTACGATTTTCTCGTTCTTTATTTCGTATTTGAAAATTCCAAAGGCCACGATGGGATCTTTTGGCCAACCTGTTTTTGGCTCGTACCTTACTGGCGCAGCCTTGTGATCGATGGGGATTGAATAATACCGCACACCGCTTACCGTGGTCGGAATAATGAATTCCTTTACCCTTTTTCCGTCCTCTTCACGTTCCTCCAATAAAACGCCTGTCGGAACACTTGATCCTTTGGGTGGTCTCGACACCGTAAAGAGCTTTTCCTCTTTCTTGCCCTGTTCATCGCTAACAGTTGAAGTCCAAGTGCCGATGAGCGCTTGATCGATCTCATCCTTTTCGGGGTCCGAAAGAGGATTTGTTGAGGGAAGACATCCTGCCAAAAGAACGAGCAGGCAGGTCAAAAGAAACATCGTTTTTGGGGTCGATTGCATGGCTCGGCTCTCCTTCAGGCGACGGAAGTACTCGACGATAACGCGCTGCATTATATACCTTACACGGCCATCAGTGAGACATTTTCGAATCTCTGAAAGTTGAGGGTCATCAGGGTGGCCAGATCGGTGGCATACTTGGTGGGTAGGCCGTTGATGGTCTCTTCGATGGCGGCGCGGAAGTCGGCGAACGTGGGATGGTAGCGGCCGTAGAGCGAGCGTCGTTTGATGAATTTCCAAAGGCGCTCGATCAGATTTAGATTGGGTGAGTACGACGGCAGGAACAGCAGTTCGATCCCCAACGACTCAGCCAGTGACTGGACTACAACGTTGCGCTGATAGCGAGCGTTATCGAGGACCATCGTGATCGGCCCGGACAGCCCCAACGCAGCGATCTTCCGCAGAAGTTCACACATCGTCTCGGTGTTGACAACGGTCGTGTTGGTCACGGCCACCAACTCGCGAGTGACCGCGTTCCACGCTCCCAACACGTTGAACCGTTGCCGCCCTGAGGCCGCTCGAACGAAGATTCGCGCAAACGACCACAGGCAGCATAGGAACGTGCCGTAAACGAAATGGGCGGCGTCCACGAAAAACACATGTCCGTTCAACGCTTTGGCGCGATCCAGCCTTGGCTTTAGTTGGTCATCGTGAAATGCAGCTTGATCGGCAGCGTGTTCTGCCAAGTTTTTGGCGGCACAGGGATCGCGCGAACCCGCTGCCATTTCAGGCCGAGATTCTTCAGAAACTGCCGAATCTGCGTCGGTTTGCGGATCACGCCGGTACGGTCCGCGACTCGCTGGCAGGCTTCGGCAATGGTCCGCGCTGGCTGGTCTTCAAAAATCTGGCGAATGATCTCGGCATGCTCGGCGAGTTCGCTGGTCGGCTTATATCGGGGACCACGTTTCCGAAGCCCATCGAGTCCCCCCTCGCGGAACTCGCCGACATACCGTTCGATTGTGGATCGGGCCACGCCAACAATCTCGGCAGTTTTCTCGCGAGTCGTGCCACAGTGCAACAACCAAATCGCCCAAAGTTTCCGTCGTACAAGCGGATCGGGATACGACTCCCGCTCACTCATCACGACTTTCCGCTCATCCTCCGTCAGACTGATCCGCATCCACTTCATAAACCGCCTCCTTGCAGCCGATTTCCACGACCCTCCTGGCCATGACGGAATCATCCTACAAAAAAACTCCTTTGAGGTAAATGTCGCATTTCAGCCCGCGCGGTATAGAGTACTGCTAGCGGGGCCGTCAACGAGGCCGTCGAAAGCTCTCGAAAGCGTCGAAAGCGATGGTGTGGCGCGGGACGGATCTTTGCGGCAAAACGCTATTTGGACACATTGGGAGGATGGACCGGTTTGCTTTTCTCGATGATCGCCGCCGTCGCCAAGCGCTGGCAAGCAGGCCGAATGCGCCGATCGCCAGCAGCGCCGGCGTGCCCGGTTCCGGAACCGCCGCTGCCGCGGGAGCGGATGAAACCGCCAGCGACTGGCCGGCCAAAACTGGAGATCCGAATATCGAAGGATCGAAGAACAACGTGCCCCCCGCGCCACGGTAAGGCTTGTTCCCGCGCAAGGCGTCGTTGCTGATTACGATCAGCGTGCCGGCCTCGACATTCGTGCCGCCCGTGTAGTCGTTGCTGCCGCTAAGGACCAACTCACCATTGCTGCTCAGCGCAAGCGAGCACGTGCCGCTGATTGCGCCGGTAATGGTCAAAACGCTTCCTGTTGCGGCGCTGACGCTCAGATTGCTCCCGAGCACAAGCGGCACGGCAATCGCGTCGTTTCCGCCGCTGACGCTGATCGTCGCCGCCCCGGCCGTGTTCGATAAGGTCAATCTGCTCGCGCCCGACGGGCTAATCACATAGCTCGCTCCGCCGTTGGTGCTGAAACTGAGGCTGCTGAGGCTGCGGCTGCCGCTGAACGTCACCGTTGCCGTGCCACCGGTCAGCGCCGTGCCGAAAATCGCCACGTCTTGAGGGGCTCCAGGCACGTATCCGTTCGCCCAATTCGCGGTCCCGCTCCAGTCGCCGCTGCCGTTTGTCAGCCACAGCCCATTGGGGGTGAGCAGGAAACCATCGGTTTGCCCGCTGGAGTTAATACCGACACCCACAATTTGCGCGTTATCGTTGATCCCGAAAGCAGCCTCCAACGTCCATCCAGAGGTGTTGGATATCAATTTGTTCAAGTCCCGCATGGCGCCGCCACTGTACAAGAAGGCGTGCTCGGCGCCGCTGCTGGTATCGCTTTCTCCAACGACCTGCCCGATGTTGTTGATGCCAAAGCCGTAACTGTTCGTTCCGCCGAGCGTGCCGAGGCTCTGAGGTGTGCCACCGCCGTGCCAAAGCCAAAGCACGGCGTAGAAGTCACCGCTCCCGTTTTGGGCATACCCAACGATTTGCCCGTTGTTGTTGATGCCAAATGGCTGACTTTGCGTTCCACCAGTCAATGTGCCGAGATACTGCGCGGAACCGCCGCTGTAAAGGAAGGCGTGGATTCCATTACTTTCATGGTTATACCCAGCGATCTGCCCGAGGTCATTGATGCATGAAGCCTCAGTTGGAGTGTTGAGATCCTGCATGGAACCGCCGCTGTAAAGGAAGGCGTCGTAGTTACCGGCGAGGGTTTGAGACTCCCCGACGATCTGCTCGCTGTCGTTGATGCCGCCCACCCAACTGCTTGGTCCGCCGAGCGTTCCGAGGTCCAGAGGAGAACCGCTGCCACTATAAAGGACGGCGTGAGTTTGGCCGGCTGTGGTAGTCAGCTCGGTCACCACCTGTCCGCGATTGTTGATGCTACTGGATGGAGGGTTCGGACCGGCGCTTAGTGTGCCAATGCTCTGCGCGAAACCATCGCTGTACAGGAATGTCTGATAGGAACCGCCGCTTGTTTCGGCCCATCCCACTATCTGTGCGCTATCGTTGATGCCAGTGGCGTAACCTACCGTTCCGCCGACCCCGCGTCCAAGATCCGTCACGGTGTATTGAACCTGACCCCGGGCGATTCCAGCGAATGAGAACGACACAATCAGGCCGAACAAAAGTGCATTCAACTTCCTCATCTCACGCCTCCGCTGAAACAAAGTGCAAGTTAATTAAGATCCTAACGCTACGGTCACCTGCCGTGCTGACCAGCGCCATCGGCGATTCATCTGCTCAACTGCGAGCAGCTATTCCATGGCCACAGCCCCTAGCGCTGACTGGACACGAACTTCCGATCTTCCGCGCACAAGAGATCGGAGGCGATTCGAACATAACGGCCATTGGCCCGCTGTAAGCGCACTGTGCCCTCCTGGAATTCGACGAAACGGGCCTCGATCTGATATTTGCCACTGGCGTCGGTCCACGTTCGCAAGCTCTTGGCATCGTTGCTGTCGCGAACAAGCGGACGGGCCGTGGCTGGGGCGTCACGAAGAAAAGTGTAGCGGGCCAGGTTCTGGCAGACGGGCGACGACTCTTGATAAAGGTCGAAGTCGTGCTTGCGGCCAAGTTCGCAGGAGACGTCGACCACTTCGAGCTTACCCCCTGCCGTGCCCGCCGGCCCGACGTAGCCCATGGCCTCCGGGCCGCCGCGGCCGTAAATCCGCGAATACCACTTCAAGGCGCGGTCGCGCTCGTTGGTGACGACCAGGATCCGGTCGACGGCCACGGGGGCCAATCCGCGGGGAGAGCCCGGCTCCAGCCAGTCGCTGTCCATGGCGGGCCCGAGCATCACGACGCGAATGGGCCGAGGTCCCGCGTTTTTCCAAGCGGCCAGGGCGTCGGGTGCAAGACTGCGGCCGGACACGCGTCCTCCCGCCAACAACTGCAAGGCCCCGCTTACGGCTCGGCACCCCAGGCTATGGCCGACCAGGCCCAGCGGCGCCCCTTCGGAAAATGGGAAAGCAGGCAGGCCAGGTAGTATGCTTCCACGTCGCTGCGACAGGTCTTGGTCTGCACGTCGGGGCGAGGCCGCAACATCACGCGGTTGGACGGCCACGACCAGACAATCAGGCGGAATGGCCGCCCGTTGGCCTGTTGCTTCATCAAGCGATACCACTTTGCCCCATGTTCCACGGCCCAGCCCGCAGTCGTGTCGTAGCCGTGGACAAGGACGGTCGTCGGCACATCGGGCCGGGCGGAAGCTTGAAACTGGACCGCATTAGACGCTTTCCAATCGCCGCAGCCTGGCGATGCGTCGCGCCAGTACGCGATCTTCGCCAGATAGGCATCGGGGTCGCCGCAGCCGGGAGCGCAGCGAGTATCGATCAGCCAGAGTCGGGACGGGACGCGGGTGATTGTTCCGCTGTGATCGCCAAAACGGAGCTATTGGCAATCAGACAGCAGCAGGCAATCGCATTGAATACAGCAAGTGAAAGGCGTGACATGGCGTTACCTTCGATTGGGGGGTGGGGGTGCATGGCGTGTTTCCTAAGGCGAAATCTCGACCTGAATATAACATGATCCTCACGGATTATTCTGATTGTCGGGAACGACATCCACTGCGGGCAAACTCTTCTCAGAAACGCCGCCCGGGCGCTAAGCGCCTCCCGCACCGCCTAAACGGCCAGGCAGATCGGCGATGACGATTTTTCCGCTTCCGTTGACTACAGTGCGCCAAATGCCCAGCAGGGTGCCGCTTGGGGTCCAGACGCAAAGAACCTTTTCGCCGCCCGTCGCGTCCTCAAGTTCCGCTTCGCCAGGCGCCAAGGTCTTATGGACGTATTGCTTTCCGGGTCCGCCTACAAGCTTGTAGTAAAAGTTGACCTTTAAGCCGTTGACGACTCGCACCTTAAAGGTTGTCGAACTCAGGTTTGGCTGAACGTCTGGCTTAACTTCGCTTCTCGGCGGCACCAAACTCTCGACGAGAACAGCCGCCGTTGCACCGCGTAGTGGCCCGAACTCCGCGATTGCCAAGGCCTCTAAGCCTCCCCGAGCGACGATAGCCGCCGTTGAACCGTCAAAATGGCCCGGGAGGTCGCAATCAGCGATGACGATCTTTCCGCTTCCGTTGACTACGGTGCGCCACGCGCCCAGCAGAGTGCCGCTCGGCGTCCAGATACAAAGAACCTTGTCGCCGCCCGTCGCGTCCTCGAGTTCCGATTGGGCCGGCACCAAGGTCTGGTGGTCGTAGTAGGGCCTTCCGGGTCCGCCCACCAATTTGTAGTAAAAAGTGATCTTCGAGTCATTTACGACTCGCACACTAAAGATTTGTGGACTCGGGTCCAGCCGCAGCCGGCCCAGCAGCGGTGTAACTCGTGATCGCCCAACGCTGCCGCGCTCTTGATCCGGCTGGACCTCGACCCCCTGCGGCGCCACACCCTGAGCGGCGGCAACGGCTGCTGCCGCGAGCAAAGAAAACCCAACGATACCCGAACAGATTTTACGTAGTGACATCGAACGTCCCTTTCTTGAAATGGGTTGAAAATAGGCGAGTACGACTGCTCCCTACACTTATAAGCCCAATTCCGTCCAAAAGTGGCCGAGGAATCTTGGCGGAATTTTGGAGGAACAGTGGAGGAACAGGGTCAGAGAAAGCGCCGATGAAAGCCGGCGAGGAGTAGCGAATGAAAGAGTCGTACGGGAAAGGGCTAGTGCCGCAAATCACAATTGATGGTACATGAAGACCTTGTTTCGCCCAGATTCCGGCATTTCCTTGCTTCCTAGATAACGCATTTTACCCCATTTCCATTGCATCAAAAGACCTTCCTCCTGTCTGATAACCGCGATGTCTTACGTCTCGGTCTCAAACAGGAGGAAGGATATGTCTGGCAAGGCGGCCAAAATCGTGCTTACGGAGAGGCAACATTCAATTTTGCAAGAGATGATCCACTCGACGACCGCGGCCCAACGGCTCGTCCAGCGCGCGCACTTGATCGTACTGGCATTTGGCGGCATGTTCAATAGGGCGATCAGCGGCATCGTCGGCTTGCGGCGAAAGCAGATCGGTGTGTGGAGGCGACGTTGGAAGCAGTCGTTCGACGCGTTGGTGGCCATCGAGTGTCGCGAATCGCAAGCCGCACTTCGCCGCGCCATCGAAGATGTCCTGAGTGATGCGCCGCGGAGCGGGTCGCCGGGCAAATTCACGGCCGAACAAGTCACGCAGGTCCTGGCCATTGCCTGTGAACCGGCAGACCAATCGGGACGGCCCATTAACGAGTGGACCGGACGAGAACTCGCCGACGAACTCGTCCGCCGCAACATCGTCACCTCCATCTCGGTTAGTCAGGTCAATCGTTATCTGGCCGGGGCCGAACTGCAACCGCATCGCAGCAAGTATTGGCTGAACACCACCGAGAAAGACCCGAAGCTCTTTGAGCAGCAAGTCCAGATCGTCTGCCAGTGCTACCTCGAAGCCCCGGAATTGTACTTCCAGTACAATACGCACACGGTCAGCGTGGACGAGATGACGGGCATCCAGGCATTAGAGCGGAACGCAAAGACGAAGCCCATGAAGCCCGGTCAGCCGGCGCGGCCCGAATTCGAATACACGCGTCACGGCACGTTGTGTTTGATCGGGAATTGGCACGTGGTGCTTGGACAAATGATCGCACCGACGATTGGTCTGACGCGGACGGAGGAGGATTTCTATCGGCATATCCAACAAACGGTTGCAACTGAGCCGCAGGCGGGCTGGAGGTTTGTAGTGGACAACTTGAACACGCACTGTAGCGAGAGTCTCGTCCGTTACGTCGCGCGTTTGGAGGGAATCGACCCGAGCACCTTGGGCCAGAAAGACAAGGCCGGCATTCTGAAATCGATGGCCAGTCGTCAGGCTTTTCTCTCCGACGGTAGTCATCGGATTCGCTTCGTGTACTTGCCGAAGCACAGTTCCTGGTTGAACCAGATCGAAATCGTTTTCGGGATCGTGACCCAACGTGTTCTGCGACGCGGCAACTTCAAATCGACGGAGGCGTTACAGGAGCGACTGTTGGCCTTCATCGACTACTTCAACCGCACGTTTGCTAAACCCTTCCGCTGGACCTACACTGGGCGCCCCGTAACAGCCGCCACCGTGAAACGCCCGGCGACCTGGAAGGAAAAATGGGTAAGTCACCGAGAATCTGGTGAAACTTTGGTTTTGGTGGGCTGACAAATGTGATTTGCGGCACTAGCGACCCACCCCGGCCCGGAGTCATGCGCCGCGGGTGAGCAATCACCCGGGGCCACCCGGCGCGTGCGCGTGTGCGCAGCCACGGCGGAACTGGCTTACCGCTCCGCTCCAAGCCGTCGCCGCCGCCGATCAGCATAAGCCCGCCGCGACCGCCCATCTCCATACGATGTGCTCCAACCCCGCCTTACATCACGAGCACGCCGGTGCCCTGGATTCGATCGGCTTTGAGGTCCTGGAGGGCACGATTGGCTTCTGCCAGCGGATAGACGGTTATATGCGGCCGGACGGGGATTTGGGCCGCCTCGGCCAGCAAGTCGCGGCCGTCCTGCCGAGTGTTGCTGGTAACCGAGTGGATGTCGCGCTCGTAGAACACGCAGCGCTCGTAGTCCATCGCCGGGATGGGCGTCATGTAGATGCCGGCCAGGGCCAGCGTGCCACCCTTTCTCCAGCGCTGGCGGAACCAACTCGCCCGCCGGCGCGAAGACGATCGCGCTATCGACTTTGATTGGCAACTCCTCCGACCGAGCGCCCACCCAGACCGCGCCCATCTGCCGGGCCAACTCGCGGTGCTTTTCGTCGCGCGTGACCACGTAGACCTCGCAGCCCCGATGCCGGGCGATCTGGATCAGTACGTGGGCCGAGGAGCCGAAGCCGTACATCGCCAACCGGCCGCCGGCCGGGAGATTACTCCGTCTCAGCGCCCCAATAGCTGTTCCAGTCGCATGGCTTTCATTGGCATTTACCGTAGCGGCGAGAAATCAGTGGCCTTCAGGTTCTTGCTCTCCACCTTTGTGGTAAGCGACCCGTCCTTTTCGGAGTCTGCCTTGACCTTGATCCACTCGGGATCTGCCCGAAAGTCCTGCCAGGCTTTCTTCTGAGCCTCGACACTGGGAAAAGCAAGGATGTAGATGAGCGTGTCCTTCGCCTCGTCCCCATCGGTCGGCGTCCAGAAGCCGATTACTTCCATCCCGTGCTTTTGGAACAGCTTGCAAGTGTGGTCGCGGAACCGCGCGTGCAGGGCCTCTAACTTGCCTGGGCTGGCGTGATAAACCCGAAGCTCAAAGACCTTGCCGGCCGGTGGCGCATCCGCAGCCGTGGCACGGGTGCCGATCAGCGGGCTCCCAAACAAACCGACGAGGATCAACGAAACTGACGACAGCGTTCTCATGGAAGGCTCCTTTTGTTCTATGTTCTCCAGTCGTGACGAACGAAGAAAAGTGCAGGCCCGCCTCGGCAAGGGGCACTGGTCTTCGGACTCTGCCAGCGTACCCCAGGCTCGGCCGCTTGTCCAGGATCTCCGGCTGCGAATTCCTGGCGTCCGCCAGTCGCCCTAACCCGTTGCCGGAACGCCACTTAGGGCAATCGCAACCACTTGCCGCGCGGCCCGCCGCAAAAAATTCCCTTTCCGCCCCTTGACAACCATCCAAAGTTATGGATAATTACGGTCTGATAGTGCAATTCCTTTCGTACCCGTTGGAGTTCCGGCCTTAGCCGGGAAATGCCGCCTAAAGGCGGGACTCCAGCGCGAGACACTCCACCAAGCCCAAGGAGACCCAGCCATGTGTTCCGTCGCCGAAAAACCGACCGCCGACGACCTTCAGCCGCAGACCGGCCAGACCGCCCGAGTGACCCCCGCCATGCTCGCCGCGCGGCGGCGGAAAGAGACGCTGTTGCCCGAGATCACGCAACTGGCCCTGGAGGGCCACGCCAGCCAGGCCATCGCCGATAAGCTCGGCATGCCCAAACGGACTGTCAATTACTGGCTGCAGGAGGCCCGCCAGGAATGGATCGCCAGGGCGGCCCTGGGCGCGGCCGAGATGTTCGCCGCCGACCTGGCGCGGCTCGATGCCATCTACCGCGAGGCCATGCAGGCCTGGCGCAACTCGCAATCCGAGATCGACGTGCGGCTGGTCCAGCATGCCCAGTCGGCCGACGGCAAGGCGATCACGAAACGGTCGATCCGCTCCCAGCCGCAACGGGGAAATGCCGCCTTCCTCACCAGGGCCACGGCGGCCGTGATGGCCTCCTGGCGGCTCAAGGGCCAACCCGGACCGCCGTGCATCGATGCGATCCAGCGGGAAGGGCTAATCGAAGCCGATGGCGGGCCCCTTCCCGCGGATGCGGCGAACGAGGACCTGGAGCACATGAGCGAAGATCAGCTCCGCGCCTACCGCGCTCGGCTGTCTGCCACCATCGATGCCATTGACGAGCTGGCCGATTTCCACGCGCTCGACGCCAACGATGATACGCCGTCCGTCCCGGAGACGTTGGGACCCGGCCCCGAGGGCTTGCCGCCTGTCAGCGAAAGTCCGCCACCCGAATCCGCAAGTCCGCCACCCGCCCCCGAAAGTCCTCCGCCTAACACAGAAAGTCTGCCGCCCGTCATCGAGAGTTCGCCACCGGCCCCAGAGGGTCTACCACCGGCGCCGGAGGGTCTGCCACCCGTCACCCAGAGTTCGCCGCCGGAGCAAAACTCGGGCAAGTTCGGGCAAAGACCCGCCAGCCTCATTCTCGCGCTGCTGCACAGACACATCGAGATGAAGGAAAGTGAATTGCGCAAGTTCGGGCAAGAATCCACCGTTGGTGGGGTTGGCGATCCGGGGCCGACTGTAAAGACAGAAAGTTGACGGCAGAAAAATAGTCGTGGGCAGAAAGAACGATATTCTTGGGCAAGTTCGGGCAAAAACCACCCATCGGGGCGGGGCGTTTGGACGACGCTTTCCGGCGGAGCTATACTAAAAGGAATCATTCCATGACCACGAGGAGCGTTGCTATGCCTGTTCGTCCGATCTATCGCCGGCTGCCGTGGGCAGCATGGTTCGCAATGGCCCTGTTGTTGCCGGCGGCCGCGTCGGCCCAGCGACGCACGCCCCAGGCCCTGGAAGAGGCCCGCAATAAAATGGTCGACGAGGAAGTCATCGGCGCGGGAGTCAAGGACAAGCGCGTGATCCGGTCGATGCGGACCACGCCGCGGCATGAGTTCGTGCTGCCCAAGTCGATCGACCTGGCCTACTTCGACATGTCGCTGCCGATCGGCGAACATCAAACGATCACCTCGCCGATGCTCGTCGCTTACATGACCGAGCAGTTGGACCCGCAGCAGGAAGACCGCGTGCTGGAGATCGGCACCGGCAGCGGCTATCAGGCCGCCGTGCTCAGCCCTCTGGTCAAAGAGGTCTACACCATCGAGATCGTGGAGGCGCTGGGAAAGAAGGCGGCGCAGACGCTCAAGCGGCTGCAGTATACGAACGTGACCGTGAAGGTCGGGGACGGCTACCTGGGCTGGCCGGAAAAGGCCCCCTTCGACAAGATCATCGTCACCTGCTCGCCGGAAAAAGTGCCGCAACCGCTCATCGACCAGCTCAAGGACGGCGGCCGCATGATCATTCCGGTGGGCGAACGCTACCAGCAGGTCTTCCATCTCCTGAAGAAAGAGAACGGCCAACTGACCAACGAGGCCCTGCGGCCGACGCTCTTCGTGCCCATGACCGGCAAGGCGGAAGAGAAGCGGCAGGTCCAGCCCGACCCGCTGCATCCCAAGCTGATCAACGGCGGCTTCGAGGAAGCGATCGGCTCCAGCGGCGAGTTGACCGGCTGGTACTACGTCCGGCAGATGAAAGTCGTGACCGCGACCGATGCGCCGGAAGGGAAAAACTACGTGACCTTCTCGAACACCGAGCCGGGCCGCGGCAGCCGGGCCCTGCAAGGCTTTCCCATCGACGGCCGCAAGGTCCACGAATTGACGCTCTCCTGCATGGTCCGCGGCTCCGATCTGGCGCCGGGGCTGGCGGCCACGCAAGCGGCCGAATTTGCGGTCCTCTTTCTCGACGACAGCCACGCCACGGTAGGGCAAGGGACCCTCGGGCCCTGGCGGGGGAACTTCACCTGGAAAAAGGTGACAAGGCAAGTCCGGGTGCCCGCCACGGCGCGGGAGGGGATCGTCAACATCGGCCTCTTGGGCGGCACGGGAGAAGTCTCATTCGACGACGTGCAGATCCGTCCGGTGGAGGCGAAATGAAGGGGAGCGAGGGCCGTAGGGTGCGGTCGGCGTGTACCATGTACAAATCCGAAATCCGAAATCCGAAAATCCGAAACAAATCCAAAATCCAAAAGAAGGAAATCCAAAACGCCTCTTTGGGACCTTTGAATTTTCTGATTAGAATTTGTTTCGGATTTCGAGTTTCGGATTTCGGATTTGCACCCGTCGACCGCACCCTACTGAACTGGCCCGATTACGGTCCCGGGATCTCGCCCGTGGTGAGCGCCACGTCGTCGATGAGGGCCGTGTTGTCGCCGCCCAGCGGATTCACGCCCTCGAAGACGATATTGTGCAACCCCGCGGTGACGGTGAAGTTCGAACGTCTGGTACAGGCCGTAGCTGGTCCATTGGGGAGTGGCGGCGCCCACGAGGTTGCCGTCGACGTCAGATATCGATCGACTGGTACTGGGTCTGGAAGTTTTCGCGTTGGGCCGCCAGGAAGGAGATGTTGTAGAAGCCGGCGGCCAGGTAGACCGATTGGCTCATGGTGCCGTCGTCCTTGATGTAGGCCACCTGGCCGGTGCCGGGCCCGTCGGGATTGCCGGAGGTGAAGGCGCTGCCGTTGGTGGCGACGCCCGACAACGCCGAGAACGTCCAGGGGCTGCCGCTGGGATTGGTCTGATAGCTTTGGGCTGGCAAGGTCGTCTGGTTGAAGGTGCCGTCGCTGATGGCGCAGCCGGCGTAGATCACCACGTCGTCGATGAAAGCGGTGCAGTCGCCGCTGGTCAGACCTTGGAAGGTGACCGTGTAGCTGCCGGCAGTCAGCGTGAAATTCGCGGTCTGGTAAGGAGCGAACGTGTACGAAACGAGGCCGTTGCTGGTGACGCTGGAAAGCGTGGGAGTGAACGTGCCGACGAGCATGCTGCCGACCGTCACCTGGAATTCCTGGGGCTGATAGCCGACGCGCTGCGTGGCCAGGAAGGTGATGTTGTAGGTGCCGGCGTCGAAGTAGACCGATTGGCTGATGCTGGCGTTGTTTTTCAGAAAGGCGTCCTGGTTTCCCACGGGGGCATAGGCGCTGCCGTTGGTGAAGGCACTGAGATTCGTGCTGATCCCGGCCAGTCCGGTGAAGTTCCAGGCGGAACCCGTGGTATCGAGCGTGTAGCTATCGGAGGGCAGGACCGGCGACTCGAAACTTCCGTCGCTCAAGGTATTGGTGTCGTCGAGGAGTTTTACGCCGTCGATGAAGGCCGTGCTCTGGCCGCTGGTCGGATTGGTGCCGACGAAGGTGATCGTATGCACGCCCGCCGCGACCGTGAAACTGGGCGACTCGTACTGCGTGTAGGCATAAAGGAGGGTGGTACTGGTGGGTGTGGGCGTGATCACGCCGACGAGCGTGCTGTCGACCCAGACCTGGATCTGCTGTTGTTGGGTCTGATTGGCGCGCTGGGCGGCCAGGAAGGAGAGATCGTAGGTGTCGGCGTCGAGGTAGATGGTCTGGCTGATCGTGCCGTTGTTGGTGATGAAGCCGACCTGCGTCCCCTGGGGCGCAATGCCGGTCACCGTGGTGATGCTGCTGTTATTGGCGGCGATCCCGGCCGATCCGGTGAATTGCCAGGAGGTGCCGGTGGGCGCGGTGATATAGGAGTTCGAGGCCAGGATCGGCGCCTCGAAACCGCTGTCGCTGATTTCGTCGTCCGCCATCGTCAGCGAGACGGCGTCGATCAAGTCGGTGGCGTTGGCGCCCTGCGGGTTCACGCCCACGAGTTTGACGAGATGCGTCCCGGCCCCCACCGTGAAACTCGACGTCTCGAAAGGACTGTAAGCAGTGCCGCCAGGAGTGACCGTGCCGACCAGTCCGCCGTCGACGAAGACCTCGATTTCCTGATTCCTGATCTTGTCATTGGCCCGCTGGGCGGCGTAGAACGAGATGTTGTAGGAGCCGGCAATCAGGTAGACCGATTGGCTGATCACGCCGCTGCCCTGGATGAAGGCCACTTGGCTGCCGTCGGGGGCGTTGGGATTTCCGGAGGTGAAGCTGTCGCCGTTGCGGGCCAGGCCGGTCGTGGACGAGAAATTCCAGGGTCCGGTATTGGCGGCAAACTGGAAGGCGTCGGTGATCAGGGCCGGCGTCTCGAAGCTGCCGTCGTTCATGGCGTTGGCCGAGAGCACGACCTGATCGAGGAAGGCCGTGTCGGTGCCTCCCAGGGGATTCAAGCCGAGGAAAGCGATCGTATGCAGGCCCGTGCTCACCGTGAACGTCGACGACTGGTAGTAGCCGAAGAGGTTGTTGACGGGGTTGACGACGCCCTCCGGCACGCCGTCGACCGCGATTTCGATCTCCTCATAATGCGACTGGTTGATCGCGCGCTGGGCGGCCAGGAAGGCGAGTTGGTAGGTGCCGGCGTCGAGGAACACGTTCTGCAGCATGCTGCCGTTGTTTTGGAGGTACGCGGTCTGGACTCCGGCCGGGGCGTTCTGGGCCTCGATCCAGTTCGTGGCGAGGTTGCTGCCGTTGCGGGAGATGCCCGCGGCTGCGAAGAACTCCCAGGCCGCGCCGGTGACGTCGGGCGTGTAGGAATTGACCGCCAGGGCCGGCGTCTCGAAGCCCCCGTCATCGAGCGTGTCCTGCACGGGCGTGATCGCCACCTCGTCGAGGAAGGCGGTGCTGTCGGCGGTGGAGGGACTCGTGCCGAGGAGTTCCACGGTGTGCGTGCCCGCGCCGACCTGGAAATTGTAGGTCTGGTAAGGCGCATAGGAGACGGTTTGCGTCGTATCGTTGACCACGACCGGGCTGTTGGGAACGATGGTCTCGATCGGCGTGCCGTCGATCAGGACCTCGATGCCCTGGTTCTGGGTGTTGTAGTTCAGCCGCTGCGCGGCGAAGAACGAGAGGTTGTACACGCCGGCATCGAGATAGACCGTCTGGCTGATGCCGGCGTTGTCCTTGAGGAAGGCCACCTGGCTGCCGTTGGGGGCGCTGGGATCGCCCACGGTGAAGGCGCTGTTGTTGCTGCTGATTCCGGCGTTGCCCGTGAAGACCCAGGGCGAACTGGAGGGGGCAACCTGGTAGACGGTTTTGTTGCTCCCGAACTGAAAGGCCGTCGTGTTGGGCGCGAGCTGGTAGGTGGCGCTCTGCAGTTTCGGGGCCTCGAAGCTGCCGTCGCTGATGCTGTTGTAGGTCAGCGTGGCGACCGTCAGCAGCTCGCGGCGCTCGAGACTTTCCAGCGTCAGCCGCCGGGGACGGGCGGGGCGCGGCGATCCGGAGTTCCGGCGCCCTGGCGGCGACGGCTCTTCCCGAAGGCAGCCGAAAGTCTTTCGTAGATCGATCGCAACATCGCTTACGCTCCCACGTTAGGTTCAAGTTCTCAAACGTTCAACTGCACTCCATCGATGAAGGCGGTGTTGTCGCTGCCGCCCCTGGGGTTCAAGCCGAGGAACTGGATCGTATGCAAGCCGGCCTTGGCCACGGTGAAATTCGGCGTCTGGTACAGGCCGTACGTCGTGCCGGTCGGAGTGACCGTGCCGACCACGTTGCCGTCGACCAGGATCTCCAGTTCCTGATACTGGGTCTGCGATTTGTCGCGCTGGGCCGCCATGAAGGAGATATTGAAGAACCCGGCGGTAAGGTAGACCGATTGGCTGATGCTGGCGTTGTTCTTGATGAAGGCCACCTGGTTGCCGGCCGGCGCTGGGATTGCCCGTGGTGAAGGCGCTGTTATTGCTGCTCACGCCGGCGTCGCCGAAGAACTGCCAGGAGCTGCCGCCGGGGTCGACCGCGTAGGCGCCGGCGGCCAGTGCCGGCTGCTCGAAACTGCCTTCGCTGATGGCGCAGCCATTATTGATCGCCGCGTCGTCGATGAAGGCCGTGCTGTCGGCGGCGGCCGGCGCCATGCCGACGAATTGAACCGCATACGTCCCGGCCGGGACGGTGAAATTCGACGTCTGATAAAGGAGATATTTGGTGCCGGAGGGCGTGATCAAACCGACCTGCGCACCGTTGACCAGCACCCGGATGGTCTGGTTCTGGGTCTGATAATCGGCGCGTTGGGTGGCCAGGAAGGAAATGTCGTAGGTGCCGGCGGCAAAGGAGACCGACTGGCTCATGACGGCGTTGTCCTTGAGGTACGCCACCTGGTTTCCGTCGGGGGCATTGGCGCTGCCGAGGGTGAAGGCGCTGCCATTGGTCGTGACCCCGGCCGCCCCGGAAAACTGCCAGCCGGACCCGCTGGGCGCCGCCTGGTAGGTGTGGGCGGCCAAGACCGGCGATTCGAAACCGCCGTCGCTGAGCGAGTTTTCCGCCGCCGAGACGGACACCTCGTCGATGAAGGCGGTGCTGTCGGCGCTCTGGGGACTGAGGCCGACGAACTGGATGGTGTGCGTTCCGGCGGCGACCGTGAAATTCGCCGTCTGGACAGGGGTGTAACTCGTGCTCGAGGGCAGGATGACGCCGACCTGTGCGTTATCGACCAGCACCTGGATTTCCTGGTTCTGGGTCTGGTACTTGGCGCGTTGGGCGGCCATGAAGGAGAGGTTGTACGTGTTGGCATCGAGGTAGACGGAATAGCTCATGCTGCCGTTGCTCGAGATGTAGCCGACCTGCGTCCCTTGGGGCGCGGCGGGATTGCCGCTGGTCAGCGAGCTGCCATTGGTGCTCACGCCGGCCGACCCGGAGAACTGCCAGGGCGCGCCGCTGGGCTCGACCACGTAGGAATTCGCGGCCAGCGTGGGCGCCTGGAAATTGCCGTCGACGATCTGGTCTTGCACCGTGCCCAGCGACACCAGGTCGATCAAGGCGGCGTTGACGCCGCCGCTGGGGTTCATGCCGTTGAACTGGATGGTGTGCGTTCCGGCGGCGACCGTGAAATTCGACGTCTCGTAGAGGCTGTAGGTGCTGCCCAGGGGCGTGACCAGGCCGACTTGATGGCCGTCGACCGTGACCTGGATCTGCTGGCTTGCGGTCTGGGCGTTGACGCATTGGGCGGCCTCGAACGAGAGGTTGTACGAGCCCGCGGCCAGGTAGACCGATTGGTTCATGTAGCCGGCGCCCTGGATGACGGCCACCTGGTAGCCGTCGGGGCGCTGGGGTTGCCGGAGGTGATGGTGCTGGCATCGCTGCTGATGCCGGCCCCTGCCGAGAAGTTCCAGGGCGAGCCGGTGACCGCGAATTGGTATTGCCCTGCGTCCAGGGCGGGGGTCTCAAAACTGCCGTCGGCGAGGGCGCTGGCCGTGGAGATGGCCACCTGATCGATGAAGGCCGTGTTGTCGCCTCCCAGCGGGTTCAGGCCGAGGAACTCGATGGAATGCGCCCCAGCCGCGACCGTGAAGGTCGCCGACTCATAGGACTCGTATTGCGTGCTTGCGGGATCGATGCTATCGGGCTGGCCGCTATTGAGCAGGATGTTGTTGTCGACGAGGATCTCAATTTCCTGATAGTACGTCTGGTTGAACGCGCGCTGGGCAGCCATCAAGGAGAGCTGGTAGGTGCCGGCGTCGAGGTACACGGTCTGGCTGATGCTGCCGGTGTCTTGAAGATAGGCGACCTGCGTCCCCGCCGGGGCGTTCTGGGTCACGGCCGAGTTCTCGACGAAGGCGCTGCCGTTGCCCGCCACGCCGGCGGTACCGGTGAACTGCCAGGCCGCGCCGCTAGGATCGGTGGCGTAGGCACTGCCGGCCAGGGCCGGCTGCTCGAAACCGCCGTCCAACAGCGAATCGACCACCGGCGTGATCGTGACCTCGTCAAGAAAGGCGGTGCTGTCGCCGAACGGCGAGCTCATGCCGAGGAGTTCGACGGCGTGCGTGCCGGTCGAGACCGCGAAATTCGGCGTCTGATAGGCGACGTACAGATGTGCTTCCGGGAACGATCGCGCCGACCTCGGCGCCATCGACCAGAACTTCGATTTCCTGACTCTGGGTCTGGAAGTTGGTCCGCTGCGCGGCGAGGAAGGACAGGTCGTAGACGCCAGCGTCCAGATAGACGCTCTGGCTGATCGTACCGTTGTTCTTGAGGAAGGCGACCTGCGTGCCGTTGGGGGCGTTGGGATTGCCGGTCGTGAAGCCGCTCGAATTGCCGCTGATGCCGGTGTCGCCGGTGAATTGCCAGGGCGAGCCGAGAGGGGCGATCGTATAGGAATTGGCAGCCAGCGTCGGGGCCTCGAAGCTGCCGTCGCTGATGCTGTTCAGCGTGAGGGTGGCCGTCAGCAGCTTTCGGCACTCAAGGCTCTCGATTGTCAAACGTCGCGGGCGGGCGCGGTGCGGCGTCTTCGCCCCACGATTCAATTTCAAAGCACTCGAAATTCGCTGGTAGATCGATCGCAACATCGCTCTTGCTCCCGCAAAAAGGCTACTGGTCGGAAGGACAACTCAGCAACAGGCGTCCAAGGCGGCATGGATTCCCCGGACGTTGGTGTATGCAGGTTTTCGTGGATCGGCTTGTGCTCGAATGAGCGGCAAAATCATCCCGAGAGCCTATCCGAGAACCGGACCCGGCTTTGCATGATGCGGGGACGTATCGGGGTTTCCGGATAGGATCTAAGGAAGATTTTGCGGAAAAGTTGAGGCGGACTTTACGCCTTGCCCTTGGCCGTGTCAAGGGGTTTTTATCCATTTACGGTTAGAAATGACCCCGGCCGCGGACCGTTGGAAAAGGGCCCGAGCCGGCATGACGGCTGTGGGGTTCGCATCCTAACTTGTTCCCTCGCAGGCACTTCGGGCTAGAATTGACCGTGCCAATCTCGACAAGATCATGATCATCGCGACATCCCCTGTCTGATCGCGGCAAGTCGCGTTAAAATATCACACACCGAGCAAGCATTATGGCGACGACCCCGAGCGGCAAGACTCCCGAGGACTCCCAGGAACAGGTAAGCCCTGAACAGCCGAGCTTTGAACAAGCGCTCGGCCGGCTGGAAGAGGTTGTTCACCTGCTGGAAGAGGGCAACCTGGGGCTCGACGATGCCCTGGCACGCTACGAGGAAGGTGTAGGGCTGCTTCGCAAGGCCAACGAATTGCTGGAAAGGGCGCAGCGGCGGATTTCACTGCTCAGCGGGGTTGATTCCGAGGGAAATCCGATTCTCCGTCCCATGGAGGATGCCGCCACATTCACATCGGAGCGAGAAGTCGGCAGCCACAGTCCAGCAGACAGTCGCGAAAAGGCGACCGGCAAGCGGGTTCGGCGGCCGACAGACCAGGACTTGCCATGAGTGGGGTTCGGGTTCGAGCTTCGAGCCGAGTCTACCATAGACCTCAAGGCAAAATTCCACTAGAATAGACAAGAAATCCTGCGCTCCCCATTCATGGTTAATACGCTGACCTCGCCTCTTGCGCCTTACGCGGACCGTCTTGGTCCGGAGATTGACGCTGCGCTTCGAAGGCACAGCTCCCTACCGGCGGGGTGCCCCGATCCGTTGCGAGAGGCGATTCGCTACAGCCTCCTCGCCCCCGGCAAACGCCTGCGGCCGATGCTGGTGTTGATGGCCGCCGAGGCATGTGGCGGAGACCTTGCGGCGGCAATGCCGGCTGCGTGTGCCGTGGAGATGATCCACGCCTATTCGCTCATTCATGACGACCTGCCGGCGATGGACGACGACGATCTCCGCCGCGGCCGGCCGACGTGCCACAGGGTCTTTGGCGAGGCGATGGCCATCCTCGCGGGCGATGGTCTGCTGAGCCTCGCCTTTCAGGTGCTGGCCGAGGGCATCCGCCCTGCGAGTGTGGCGGCCGCCTGTTGCGCGGCGCTGGCCGCGGCTTCCGGTCCCTGCCAGTTGGTGGGGGGGCAGGCCGACGACATTACCGCCGCTCGTGCGGGACCGGACGGCCAAATCGCTGACCGCACCCATCTCGAGTCGATCCACGCCCGCAAGACGGGAGCGATGATTCGCGTCTCCTTGCGTCTAGGCGGAATGACCGCCGGGGCCGCGCCGGAATCGCTGGCTGGCTTGGACGAATATGGCCGCAGGCTCGGATTGGCCTTTCAAATCACCGACGACCTCTTGGACGTCCGCAGTTCCGAAGAGAACATGGGCAAGCGTGTGGGCAAGGATGCCGAAAAGGGCAAGATCACCTTTCCCGGCTTGCTCGGAATCGACGAAAGCGCTGCGCATGCGGCAAATCTGATCGCCGAGGCTTGTGAGGCCTTGGAACCGCTTGGACCGCCGGCCGAGGGCTTGGTTACGCTCGCCCGTTATGTTCTGGAGAGAGACCGCTGATGGACAAGATTCTTTCGGAGATCAAATCCCCCCGCGACTTGCAAGGACTTTCGCAGGAGGAATTGGTGCAGTTGGCCGGCGAGATCCGCGAGGCCCTGTGCAGCCTTGCCTCGCGGCGGACGGCCCACTTCGCCTCCAATTTGGGCGTGGTCGAGCTCACCCTGGCCCTGCACACCACCTTCGACTTCAGCCGCGATCGCTTGATCTGGGACACCGGCCATCAGATCTATCCGCACAAGTTGGTTACCGGACGCTACAAGGATTTCCAGTCGATCCGCGTCCGTGGCGGATTGATGGGGTATCCCAACCCGGCGGAAAGCGAATACGACCTTTTCCTTACGGGCCACGCCGGCTGCGCCACGAGTTGCGTCCTGGGCATGCGTTGCGCGGACGACTTGCTGCGGCCCGAGGAAGAGCGGCACTGCGTCGCGGTCGTCGGCGACGGGGCCTTCAGTTCCGGCATCGTGTTGGAGGCTTTGAACCACGCCGGCGGCCTGAAGAAGAACCTGATCGTCGTGCTCAACGACAACAAGATGTCGATCTGCCCTCGGGTCGGCGGCCTGGCCGAGTCGCTGGATCGCGTCCGCATGAACTCGCTGTACGCGGGCATCAAGGCGGAAGTGCAGAAGATGCTCACGCGGGTGCCGGTGATCGGCGACCCCGTGGAGCGGTTCTTGCTCCAGCTCAAAGACGCCGTCAAGGCGGGCCTCGTGGGCGGCATGCTCTTCCAGGACCTGGGCTTCAACTACCACGGCCCCGTCGACGGCCACAGCATCCGCCAGTTGCAGAAATACCTGGCCATGGCGAAACAGGTCACCGGTCCGGTGCTGCTCCACGTGGTGACGGAGAAGGGCCACGGCTACGATCCGGCGGCCGAAGATCCGGTTTTATTCCACACGCCGGCGCCCTTTTCCCAGCAACAACGGTTCGATTACCTTCAAGAGCAACGGCGCACGGCCCTTTACGGCGGTCGCCCGCGACACCCTGCTGGCGGAGATGGGCCGCGAAGGCTCGCGGGTGGTCGTTGTCACAGCCGCCATGTGCCAGGGCAACATGCTCGAGCCGGTCCGGGATCAGTTTCCGGACCGCTTCTTCGACGTGGGCATCTGCGAATCGCACGCGGTGGCGATGGCCGCCGGCATGGCCAAGGCCGGGCTCCGGCCCGTGGTCGATATCTACAGCACGTTCCTGCAGCGGAGCTACGACCAGATTTTCCAGGAGGTTTCGCTCCAGGACCTGCCGGTAACGCTGCTCTTGGACCGCGCCGGCGTGGTGGGGCCCGACGGCCCGACGCACCACGGGGCGTTCGACATCGCCTATCTCCGCGTCTTTCCCAACCTGGTCGTCATGTCGCCGGGCGACCAGCACGATTTGGAACTGATGATCCCCTGGGCCTTGGCCCACGACCACGCGGTGGCGATTCGCTATCCCAAGAGCGGCGTGGTCCAGGTGTCCCGCACTGCATTGTCGGGTGAAGCGGCCCCCATCGGACTGGGCGAATCCGAATTGGTCCGGCCCGGCGCCGATGGTGTGCTGATCGCTTTCGGCCCGTTGGTGAACGAATGCGTCGACGCCGCAGAAAATCTGGCCGCCGAGGGCATCGAGCTGGCCGTCATCAACGCCCGCTTCGTCAAGCCGCTCGATACGCGGGCGATCCTCCAGACCGTGCGCGAACAGCCCTTCGTGGTGACGGTGGAAGAGGGCTGCCTGATGGGCGGCTTCGGCGGCGCCGTGCTGGAGGCTGCCAACGACGCCGCACTGGACACCAGCCATATCCGCCGCCTGGGAATTCCCGACCGGTACGTCGAGCACGCCGATCGCTCGGAACAGTTGGCCGGCCTGGGACTTTCGAGCCGGGCGATTGCCGAGACCTGCCGCAAGTTGGCCGGCGTGGACCATGCCCCCTCGCGGTCCGCCCGATGACCCATCCCCCACCAGAATCGATCTCCTTCCCTCGCGACCAGCGGCTGCGGGTCATCCTGCTGAGCACCGGCCAGCGGCCCCACTTCTTGCACGAGATCGAGCGGCTCCGCCCCGTCATCAAGCACTATGCCGAGATCGTGGGCGAGGATTTCAGCGGACAGGATAACGTCTCCCACGTGGAGGCCGATCTGGCCATCGTGCTGGGCGGCGACGGCTCGATCCTGCGGGCCGCCCACCAGATGGGCCAGCGACAACTGCCGGTCATCGCCGTCAATCTGGGCAAGTTGGGATTTCTGGCCGACATTTCTTCCGATGAACTGCCGGCGATCCTCGACGAATTGTACACCGGCCGGCTGCAAGTCATCGAACACCTGATGTTCGACTGCCGGCTCATCCGCAACGGCCGGACCGAATTCCAGCAGATGGGGCTCAATGAAATCGCGGTGCGGACGGGCCCGCCGTTTCTTTTGATGGATATCGATCTCTACGTTGACTCAGAACTGGTAACAACGTATAGTGGCGACGGCCTGATCATCAGCACGCCCGTCGGATCGACGGCCTACAGCCTTTCAGCCGGCGGCCCGATCCTGCGGAAGGACCTGGAAGCGCTGGTGATCACGCCCTTGAGCCCGCACACGCTGACGATGCGTCCGGTGGTCGATTCGGCCGATCGCGTGTATGAGATGGAGGTCGTCCAACCGCATCCGCAAACGTCGGCTGTGGTCGATGGCCGCGTGCTCTGCTGCTTGCAGCCGGGCGACCGCGTCCGCGTGACCCGCGCCCCGGTGCGATTCCGGCTGGTCGCCCCGCCAGGGCACAGTTACTATCGTACCTTGCGGGAGAAGTTGAATTGGGGCGGACAGTTTCGCCGCAAGATCGAAGGGAAGTCGCAGTAATTCGTACTCATCACGCTCCGCGTGATGGTTTGCATCACGCGGAGCGTGATGAGTACTTCTTCGTCTCGAAAGGAATCGAGGAATGAAAATCGGCATGGTTGCTGGATCGCTGCTGTGCGGAACGGCCTTTCTCACCTGCTGCGCAGCTCGGGCCGAAACGCCCAAGACCGAGCCCTCCGGATCGCAGGGGTACCTCCTCCGCTACAAGTTTCACCCGGGAGAAATGCTCCGCTGGACCGTCGTCAATCGCAGCCGCGTCCGCACCTCGGTCTCCGAAAGCACGCAGACGGTCGAGACCAACGACGACCTCGATCATGGTCTGGCGCGTGCATGAAGTGCAACCGGACGGTGCGGTCGTTTTCGACTACCTGGTGGAAAGCGTCGACATGCGGCATCGCCTCAGCGGTCACGACGAGGTCCACTACAACAGCCGCACCGATCCCTGCGCCCCCCACGGGTTCGAAGACGTGGCCCGCGCTGTCGGCGTGCCCTCTGGCCGTGGTGACGATCGACCCGCAGGGCAAGGTCCTGCGGCGGCATCAGAACTTCGTCAAGGCCGCGGTAGCGGGACAGGGCGAGATCACGATCCAAATGCCCGAGCAGCCGGTGGCCGTCGGCAGTCCTGGTCGAGCCAGAACAACATCGACGTTCCGCTCTCCGACGGCAGCGTGCGGCGGTTCCGCGCCAAGCAGAGCTTCACGCTGGAAAGCGTGAAAACGGGCGTTGCCACGATCTCGATGTCGACGCAGATCGTCACGCCCATCGAGGATCCGGCCATCGAGGCCCAGGTCTTGCAATACGAGTCGTCGGGCAGCGTGCGGTTCGACATCGATCGCGGCCAGATCATCGGCCGCCAGATCAACGTCGACAAGAGCGTCGTCGGCTTCCGCGGCGACGCCAGCAGCATTCGCTACATCGGCCGCTCGACCGAAGAGTTTCTGCCGGCGCTGCGGCCGGCGCTACGGCCACTGCGGCACGGTAGTTCACTCCACGCGCCTTGATTGAAATGATCTATACTTCGCGGCTGAAATTGATACTAGCCCGACGCGCAAGCGAGGATGCTAACCCGTTACCTCGCTTGCATTCGGGCTAGTATGAAATGGCTCATTTGAGACCGTTCACAGTATAAGCCCGAAGCGCAAGCGAGGAATGGAGCTGCTCGCCTCGCTTGCATTTCGGGCTTAGATGCAATACCGTTCGGTTAAGCACTGACAGCACCGCTAGCACTACAACATGTTGTGGACGTTTTGACCGGCCACCACAAGGGACGGGACAACGTGCGCTGCTAGCAATGCTTAGCCGAACGGTATTGGGCTTAGATGGCCGCTCGCAGTATCACTCCACGCAACTCAGGCTGTGGGTCTTGAGCAGGCAGACCACGTCGACCCCCGGCTGGAGCTTCAACTCGTCCGCGGCAGCGGGCGTGACTTCCGCCCACACGATCTGCCCGATGTCGATCGCCACGAAGACCGCCTGCTTGCTGCTTGCGATCCGGCACACCTTTCCGCGCAGATGATTTCGGGCGCTGATGCCGGAAACGTCCTGCCTGCTCAGAAGCACCTCGGTGGGCGAGAACTGGACGAACCGGGGCGCTGCGGCGGACGGCGGCTGCGGCGGCAAGACGAGAAGTTGCGGCCCGATCCATCCGCGAGGCCCTCCTTCCGCCGTCTCGACGCGATCCAGCCGCAGGAGATTCATGGGACCCGTCGCATTGCTCCACCCCAACGGTTCCGGCTGCCCCAAGGCATCCTCGGGCGTCCCGGCGCCGATCGCGCGGCCGCTGTCCAGCACCACGACCCACTGCGCTGCACGCCGGACTTCGACCTGGGAATGCGTGACGAACAACGTGGGAATGTCCCACTGAGCGACGACGCGCTCGAGGTAGGCCAGGATCCGGCTCTTCAACGGCGCATCGAGGGAGGCCAGCGGCTCATCCATCAAAAGCAGTTCCGGCCCGCTGAGCAAGGCCCTTCCCAACGCGACCCGTTGTTTCTCGCCGCCCGAGAGGTTTCGCGGGTGCCGTTGCAGGAGGCCGCCGATCTCCAGCGTCTCAACCACGCGCGGGAAATCAATACCGCCTTTACGCGCCTTCCGATGGCGCTCGCCGTAACGCAGGTTGCCTTCAACGGTCAGGTGCGGGAACAGCAGCGCATCTTGAAAAAC
Organism: uncultured Planctomycetia bacterium; assembly: GCA_963824275.1. Taxonomy (GTDB): domain Bacteria; phylum Planctomycetota; class Planctomycetia; order Pirellulales; family Thermoguttaceae; genus JANXQG01. The sequence continues at coordinate 334,970 of CAWGOT010000006.1, forward strand.
GACGCCCACGGCGCGATTCTGGACCGGAACGCATACGCCGGTCGCGGTATCGAGGAGCGTGCGGTCTCCCAAGCGCACCCGCCCTTCCTGCGGCCGCACGAAGCCCGCAATGATCGAAAGGACCGTGGTCTTTCCGGCACCGGAGGGTCCGAAGAGGGCCGTGAAGCGGCGATCGCACTCCAGGCCAACGTCGAGTTGAAAGCCGCCGGGAAAGCAGTGCCGGCATTGAAACTCAAGCAGAGGCATCGGCTGGCCGCCTCCGCTCGAGCCACTCGCTGACGGCCAGCGCCCCGCAGGCCAGAACGATCGCCAGTCCCACCAGCCGCCACGACTGGCCGAAGCCGCCCGGCCGGTTTGTCATGGTATAAATTGCCAAGGGGATGGTCCGCGTCTGGCCTTCGATGTTCCCGGCAACCATGATCGTGGCGCCGAACTCGCCGAGGCTGCGGGCAAAGCCCAGAACGCCCCCGGCGATCAGCCCTCGACGAGCCAGGGGGAGGCTGACCGTGAGGAAGCTTCGCAGCGGGCCGGCGCCGAGGCTTCGGGCTGCCAATTCGAGCCGCGGGTCGATTCCCTGAAAGGCCAGGCGCATCGCTCGCACCATGAGCGGGAAACTGACCACGACGGAGGCCATGGCCGCCGCCCACCAGGTAAACACGACTTTGACGCCGAACCAGGCCAAGAGGCGCGACCCGATCGGGCCGCCGGGGCTGAATCCTGCGAGCAACAGGTAGCCGATGACAACCGGCGGCAGCACCAACGGCAGGTTGACCAGCACTTCAACCAGCCATTTCCCCCGCGACGAACTTCGCGCGAGCCAGTAGCCGACGGCCACGGCGAAGGGAAGGCCGGCCAGGGCAGCGCAGGTTGCAACCTGAAAACTGATCCGCAGGGCATGCCACTCGTCGTTCGTCAACAGTTCCATTACAGCACAGCAAATCCATACTTCTCGAAAACCTTGCTCGCTTCGGGCGAGCCTAGGTAGTCGTAGAATGCCTCAGTGTACCGGTTTCCGGCTTCACGCTTGAGAAGCAGCAGCGGATAGCGCACGGGATCAGTCAAATTGGCGGGGATCTCAACGGCAACGCGGACTTTCTTGCTAATGGCGGCGTCGGTGGCGTAGACGATTCCAGCCTCTGCCGCCCCGGTTTCCACGTAGGTCAGCGCGTGCCGAACATCTTCGGCCGAGGCGACCTTGCCCTTGAGTTTCTCCCAAATCCCCAACTTGGTCAAGGCTTGCCGTGCGTACTTGCCGGCCGGCACGGCGTCCGGATCGCCCAGCGCAAGGTGCTCGACCTGGTCGGTAACCAGGTCCTCGGGCTTTGCCAGTTGGAGCTTCGAGTCCGAGGGCACAACGATCACCAACCGGTTGCCGAGCAGATTCCGCCGCTTGGCCACAGGCATCTTGCCCTCGACGTGGTCGGCCCATGCCGTGTCCGCCGAAATAAACAGGTCGGCGTCGGCGCCGTTCTCGATTTGTTGGGCCAAGACCGATGAAGCGGCGTAGCTGGTGCGGACTTCCGCGCCCGTGCTCTTGGTAAAGGCTGCCTTGATCTCATCCAGGGCGTTGGTCGCGCTCGCAGCAGCGAAGACCGTGACAATGTCCTTGCCCCCGGACTTATCGGGTGCGGCGTTGGTCTTGTCGGATCTGGGACTTCCGCAACCAGTCAGAGCCGCGATCATGAGGAGCGGTAGAAGGAATCGTGCTGGTTTGGTCCGTGCAGTTTTCATACCAGCATTATTGCAGAAAACCGCGGTTTGGCCAATGTGCCCTTCCGCCGCCCATTTTAGATGCCCTTCCGTTTGGCGACCTCGATGCTAGAATAATAGAGAGTCGACGTAGCTCGACAAACCCAGCAAGGCGACGCCGGAAAAGATGATGGACCTTGATTCGTCGTGGCCGGATTGGTGGGATTGGGACCTGGAACTCACGCCCCACCTGCTGAAACGGATGATCGATCGCGAGTTCTCTGAGGTGGACTTGCGGATCATGCTTGCCGACGCGCGCGAAATCGAGGCGGAACCCAAGGGTCGTTATCGGATCGTGACCGAGCGCAACTCGCGCATTTGGGAAGTTATTGTCGAGCCGGACTTTACGGATCAGGTGGTCCTGGTCATTACGGCCTATCCGAGGGACTAATCGAACACGTTGAGGGAATCCAATGCACGACCGCTACCTAGAAGTTACGTATCGACTTGGAAAGCCGCTGGCCGCATATCTCTATCTGCCTCGAAAGGAGAGTGCGAAGAGCGCGCGGGTGGTGCAAGAACAAGACGGCATGCTCGTCGATCTTGGAGACGACGGGCGTCCGATCGGAATCGAAATCCTCTCCCCGCTAAAAATCTCCCTGCATTCGATCAACGAGGTACTTGCCAAGTACGCACTGCCTTTGCTGGACCGTGTGGAAGTTGCGCCGCTGGCGGTCGTCGGATAAGACAACCGCCTTAATCATGCTTGCATCTCCCCAAACTCATCAGCGCAAACGCCGTCCCGTACTGCTGATGGCAATCGTACAGCGGGAAATCCCACCAGCTACCGTCAGGTTCCTCCAATCGCAAGAGGACTTGGGCCAACTGGTCGCAGGCCGTCGAATCGCCACAGCCAACTAGTCTTACGACGGACTAACGTCCTAGCCCTGTCGGGTGGTTAGGAAGTGGTTTTCGGCGGTCGGAAGCGTTGCTCGACAAAGCTCGCGCAATCTCGTTCTTGCAGTGGCGATCATCACGTTCCGACTGTTGACAAGTCGGCCGGCCTTGGTATCATGGAGGGTAGTTTCTCGAAACTGGAAACGAATTCTCCCTCCCGATCCTTCCCCAGCAAGCGTCAAGAAATCCTCGCCTACGCAGCGTCAAAAAGTCCCGCCCTACGCTGCGCTAGTCAATGCGCAGCCGTGAAAACCCCATCCAATCCCGCCATGAAAACACTTTTCTCTGCTGGGCCGCGCGGCCTGTTTGCCTCTGTCTTTCTTTCCCTGTCCCTGGCCGTGCCGATGCTCCAGGCCGCCGAGTCGCTGCCGCCGGTCGCCAAACCGAACGTCAACGCCGCCGTGACCGTCACCGACAACGGCGCATTCTGGACCCTCGACAACGGCATCGTCAAGGCGACGATCAACAAGCGCAACGGCAACCTGACCGTCGCTGATCTTTCACGGCATCAACACCATGCACCAAGGCGGATACTGGGAGCAAACCCCGCAAGGCGCGCCCAATTGACCGACACGATCACCATCGACCCGGCGAAAAACGGCGGCGCGAGGCCGAGGTCGCCGTCAAGGGCGTCACGGGCGGCACGGTGATGCTCACGCCCAGCGCTCCCGGCGGCGGCACCTATTGCGACATCGAGGTCCGCTACGCGCTGGGCCGCGGCGAAAGCGGCATTTATGCCTACGCGATTTTCTCCCACCCGGCCGCCTACGGCGCGATGGGCGTGGGCGAAAGCCGTTACATCACCAAGCTCAACCAGGCCTTCGATTGGATCTCGGTCGACGCCGATCGCAACATGCTCGAATGCACGCCGCACGACTGGGGCGTGGGCGTCGTGATCCATGCCAAGGAGCAGCGGATCCTCAGCACGGGCTACTACAAGAATTCCGTCGAGCACAAATACAGCTACAACGCCATCCAGTACAAGATTCCCGCCTTCGGCTGGTCGAGCACCAAGTACCACATCGGCATGTGGTTCATCAACCCGACCATCGAATACCTGAGCGGCGGCGCGTCGAAGCAGGAACTGGTCTGCCATTTCGACGCCAACGACAATCCCGACCCGATCATCCTCGATTACTGGCGCGGCACGCACTACGGCGGCGGCGCAAGCTGCAATATCGCCGCTGGCGAGAAGTGGAGCAAGGTCATCGGCCCGATCTTCGTCTATTGCAACGCCCTGGCCGACCCCAAAATCCCCTCTCAGGCCGATCTGGATACGCTGGCGGCCACGGCCGGCAACCCCACGGTGCCGCCCGGCCTGGAAAGACAACGGCACCGCGCTCTGGCAAGACGCGCTCGAGCAGGCCAAGAAAGAGAAGGCCCTGTGGCCCTACGACTGGGTCAACGGCGTGGATTACCCGCACAAAGAGGAGCGGCGGGAACGTCACCGGCCAGATCGTGCTCAATGATCCGCAGGCGGCCACCACGAAGCTGCCCAATTTGACCGTCGGCCTGGCCCATCCCGATTATCCCGGCCGTGGCGGACGCGGCGGTGGCGGCGGTGGCGTGGTCGACTGGGCCCACGACGCGAAGTTCTACCAGTTCTGGAACGATGGCGGCGAGGACGGCAAATTCACGATCACCAACGTCCGTCCCGGCACGTACACGCTGCATGCCTTTGCCGACGGCGTGCTGGGAGAATTCTCGCAGGCCAACATCACCGTTGCGGCCGGCCAGAACCTCGACTTGGGCAAGATCGAGTGGAAGCCCGTCCGCTACGGCAAGCAAGTCTGGGAGATCGGTTACCCCGATCGCACGGGCGGCAAGTTCTACAAGGGCGACGGCGACAACTACTGGCTCTGGGGCTGGTGCATCCGTTACGGCGAACTGTTTCCCAACGACATCACCTACACCATCGGCAAGAGCGATTACCACAAGGATTGGTTCTTCGAGCAGGTGCCGCACGAGTTGTCCGATGCCTGGAAGAATCCCACGGCCAAGGACCCGCTCAACCAGCGCTTCGGCTGGGTGAAGGCCCCCGGCGAGGGCCTGTGGGGCCAGATCGGCCGGGGCCGGGCGACCACCTGGACCATCAAGTTCAACATGGACAAGGCCCCGCAAGGGCAGGCAGCCCTGCGCGTGGCGCTGGCCGGCGCGGATGGCAACGGCGGCCTTGCGGTGGCCATCAACGGCCAGGCTGTCGGCACCATCCGGCCCACCGCCACGAATGCCCTGCGCTATAACACGAACAAGAGCGTTTGGCAGGAACGGACCCTGACGTTCGACGCGGCCCTGCTGAAGGCCGGCGAGAACGAAATGAAGCTCACCGTCCCCGCCGGAGAAGTCACGTCCGGCGTCGTTTACGATTACCTCAGACTGGAACTCAACGAGAAATCGAGGAGAAAACCTCATGATCGCGCTCTTCCCGCATGAATCTCACGACACTGTTCGCGGCGCTGCTTCTCGCGCTCGGCCCCTCGGCGCTCAGGGCCGATGTCAAACCGGCCGCCCTCTTCAGCAATCACATGGTCCTTCAGCAGGGCATGTCCGTGCCGGTCTGGGGCTGGGCCGATCGCGGGGAGAAGGTCACCGTGAGCATCGCCGGTCAGACGCAGACCGCCACCGCCGGGCCCGATAAGAAATGGATGGTCCATCTCGAGAATCTCAAGCCCTCGTCCGACCCCATCGAGATGACGATCGCGGGCAAGAACACGATCAAGATCACCGACGTGTTGGTTGGTGAGGTCTGGCTGGGGTCGGGGCAGTCGAACATGGATTTTGTCGTCTCCGGCGACATGACCAAATACCCCCGCATGGCCCAGCGTTTTGCCGGCGTGGTGAACGAGGCGCAGGAGATCGCGGCGGCCAACTACCCGCAGATCCGCGAATTCCGCGTCCCGCTGAAGACGACCGAGCTGCCGCTGGAGGACGTGGCGGGCAAGTGGGTGGTCTGCACGCCCGAGACCGTGCCCGGCTTCTCCGCCATCGGCTATTTCTTCTCGCGCGATCTGCAGAAGGCGATTCACCAGCCCATCGGCTTCATCACCTCGGCCTATGGCGCGAGCTGCGCCCAGGCCTGGGTGAGCAAGGAGGTGCTGGAGTCCGACCCGCGATTGAAGTCGATCATGGACGGCTTTGCCGCGCAGGTGGCCGCCTACAAGGACGCCGCGTCGGCGGCCAAGGGCCCCGCCGCGACGCAGCCCGCGCCCAGCACCAAGGCCCGCGGCGGTCGCGGCAAGGGCGGGCCCGCCAATCCCTTCACCAATCAGCACAATCCCTATGTCCTCTGGAATGCCATGATCAAGCCCATCCAGCCCTACGCCATCAAGGGCGTGCTCTGGTATCAGGGCGAATCGATCACCAAGGGCTTGACGCTCTATCCGGTGGTCATGGAGCACGTCATCACCAGTTGGCGGCAACAGTGGGGGCAGGGCGATTTCCCCTTCTACTTCGTGCAGCTTGCGGCCCAGGACGCCGCCAGCAACCGCCCCGAGGTCCGCGAGGCCCAGGCCCTCGCCCTGAAGGTCCCCAATACGGCCATGGCCGTGGCCCTCGATATCGGCGAGAAGAAAAACGTGCATCCCAAGAACAAGCAGGAGCTTTGCGAGCGCCTGGCGCGGATCGCAAGGGCCAACGTCTACGGCGAGAAGATCGAATACTATGGCCCAATGTACGAATCGATGCAGGTCGAGGGCAATTCGATCCGCGTCAAGTTCACGCACGTCGGCGGCGGGCTGGTGGCTAAAGGCGGTGACTTGAAGTGGTTCCAAGTCGCGGGCACCGACAAGAAGTTCGTCGATGCTACGGCGAAGATCGACGGCAACACGGTGGTCGTGTCCGCCCCCGGCGTTTCGGCGCCCGTGGCCGTGCGGTATGCGTGGAATCAGTGGCCGGAAGGTGCGAATCTCTACAACAGCGACGGCCTGCCCGCGCCGCAGTTCCGCTCCGACGACTGGACGGCCGCCCCCGTGGGGCCTGCCGCCGGCAGTAGCCGAAGCGGGTCCTAACCGTATTAAGGAAACCAATCATGAGCAAGAAACGAATCGTCTCTAGTGTTGCGTTCGTACTGATTTCGACCCTTGGCGCATTAATCGCGATAGCGGGGGAGCCGCTTGCAGCCATACCAACCCGAAGCGTCAACGAGGCATCAACGAAGCCGCTCCCCGCGATCCGCGTCTCGGCCAACGGCCGCTACTTTGAAACAACCGACGGCACGCCCTTCTTCTGGCTCGGCGACACCGCCTGGTGCATCTTCAACCACCCCTCGCCCGCCAACGTCAATCTCTACCTCGACGACCGCAAGGCCAAGGGCTTCACGGTTGTCCAGGGCTGCGTCGCCGTTTGGGATTACCGCAATCGCGCCAACCCGGACGGCCAGGTCCCCTTCGTCAACGGCGATCCGGGCAGCGTGAACGAGGCCTTCTTCAAGAACGTCGACAGCATCATCGACAAGGCTGCCGAGCGGGGAATCCGCATGGCGGTCCTTCCCTTCTGGACCAAGAAACACGCGTAGCGGTCCCGCCGCCGATCCGGAGAAGATGAAGTCCTACTGCCGCTTTCTGGCCAAGCGCTATGCCCGCCGGAACGTCTTCTGGGTCTTGGGCGGCGATACTTCGGGCGCACCGGTCCAGGCCGTCACCGATGCCGAGGCCGCCGGCCTGCTCGAGGGCGCCAAGGAGGCCGGAGTGGCGAAGATTATGATCACGTTCCATCCCACGGGCCGCCAGAGCTCCTCGTTCTGGTTCCAGGAGCGGCCCTGGCTCGATTTCAACGCCATCCAATCGGGGCACTTCATCGCCACCACGAATTTCACGCTTGTGGGCAATGACTACGCCAAGCAGCCGGTGAAGCCGACGCTCGACATGGAACCCGGTTACGAGAACATCACCAACAACCTGATTCGGACCAATCCCGACGCACCGCGGATCCAGGCCGTGGACGTGCGGCGATCGGCGTACCTGGCGGTATTTGCCGGCGCGGCGGGGCACTCTTATGGCCAGGGCGAGGTCTACGAGTTCTTTACCCCTGGTGGGCGGGGCACGATGCCCGGCTGGTCGGCCAACATGCCCTGGAAAGAAGCCCTCAAGCTGCCGGCCTCAGGGCAGGTGCGGTACGTTCGCTACCTGATCGAGTCGCGGCCGATGCTCGAGCGGATTCCCGATCAGTCGCTGATCGTCGGCACGCCCAGTCAAAGGGCCGTTGAGCGGATCGAGGCCATGCGCGGTTCCAGCGGCGATTACGCCTTCGTCTATCTCCCCACGGGCCAGCCCAAGGTCACCCTGCAAACGGGCAAACTGGCCGGCACAACGCTCACGGGCTGGTGGTACGATCCGCGTACCGGCAAGGCGGACAAGATCGGCGACTTCGCCAGGTCCGAGACCCGCGAGTTCGCCATTCCCGCCGTGAAGCTGCCGCAGGGCACGGACGATTGGGTTTTGGTGCTCGACAACGCCGCCAAGAACTTCCCGCCGCCGGGAACGCGATGAATCATTGAGGAGCGTAAGCCTGATGACGGCCGTCACGCATCGGGAGGCCCTTACAATGCAACCATCGGATATGCAGGTGCCGCCGCCGGCCGACTGGCGTGGCAAGTCAAGTTGATCAACAGTTTCACAATCTCTAGTTTACCGCCCAGCACGGGCGGAATCTTGTAGCCGTAGCACTGGTTCTTTTCAAGGACCATTCCAGCTTCCAGCAGTGATTGGACCAGCCCCGCCATAAACCACTCGTCAAGTTTCTCAGGAAGGCCCATGACCCGCTTGAACTCGTCGCCCGAGTCGGCAACTTTGGACAGCTTCCCAGCCACCAGGTCGAGAAAATGAACCGAGCCATCTTGATCCAGCAGGAACCAATCCCCGAAGGCCGTCATGGCAATGGGATGGAAGTCCTTCTGAAGCAGCCACCGCCAGTAGGACAAAAGCCGCTGGCAGTCGATGTCCTTGGTGCGAATCAGCAGTTGGTCCCAGGTAGGCATTAGTCAATAAACCTCCATCGCTTGTCCTCAAAACTATAGACCTCCGTGCCAAAAGGCAAAATCTTGCACCACCACAGGATACAACGACCGCTCTCCTCGTTAGAAGATGGGGAACGATAGTGAATTCTCGCATTGATGGCAATTCCTTCGTGTCGGCAATTATGGACTCGTGGGCGATCTGCCATGCCAATCCGCCCCACATTCAAGGCACTGCTGGGCCTTGGCCGTGCGCAGCGGCCTTCCACAGTACGGGCAAGGTGGTCCATTGGCGTCGGGAAACATCGGATGAGGGCCATGCGGGTGCAAGAGCCAAATCTTCGCCCATAGAAGGGAGCAGCCTGTCCTTGCTCGTATTTCCCTGAACGCCTCGATTTTCGGAAGCGTCAGCAAGTGCTGCGCCTCGTCAGGCGAGATGACGGCGAACTTGGGAATAAAATTGCGGCACTTCCAGCAGTAGGGACCGCGCCAAGGAAGAGTATTTGCTCCCACACGGTCGATTTCCTCTCGGGTGTAAGGGGCATCTTGGCGAGGCACGATCCAGAACTTCTCTTCCGAATAGACAACGGCCTCGGGCCATCTATGGGCAATCGCCACATTTCCATAATCGGACGGGTAGCAGAAGTCGTTCCAGTATTTGAGGAAGATGCCCCACGTTGACTCAACAGCGGTCGTAGACTCCCAGAAGAAATAAAGCGGCTCGGTGTCAGGGAGGTCGACACAACCTCGCAACACATTGCGAACCTCTTCCTCCCAGCCATCGTCACCGCCTTCGTGAATCGCAGGCGTTGCTCGATCCAGGTTTTCGAGAATGGGCCGTGCCCACCCATCCCAAAGTGTGCGGCTCGATGCTTCCGATAGCGGCTTGAAGTTCGCGCGATCCTCCTCGGGCAAGATCGTGGACTTCTCGGCGTCCTCAAAGAACCGCCAGCGCAAGGGGAAATCACCGATTGGAAGGTAGGTCAATTCTTGCTTCATGACGGTTCGCCTTCACGTAATTCGCTAGGCATCGGCCTTGGGCGGACGATACAACGGGTTGGAGACTTGGGCCTTCAACGCTTGGATTCGTGCCCATACGTCGTCGGGCATCATGTACTTCCACACGCCCGTCAGCATTCGAGCGAACTGTGGGCTTTGGGCCGCCTCTTTTTCAACTTCGTCAATGATCTCGGCCCCGTGATGCCCAAGCAGGCACTCGACTGGCCCAGCCGCAATATGACCGAGTTCGTCGTCGGTAGCAGCATAGCTTACCGCAAGACGAATGAATTTCAATTGCTGCTCAGGCCGTGCGGTGAATCCCATCCAAGTCACTCCACCGCCGACAGCATGATCCTTGGAATCGTTCCAGTCGCGCAATTCCGCGAGCCAGGCGTCGGCAAACGACGCCCATTCGGCGTCATTCAGCTTGTCCCATCTGTCGTCAAGTGGCATCTGCATTCCTCAACTTTGCTGGTGTTCTCTTACGGAGGAATCGCCAAAGCGTGTTAGTCAGCCACACGGGGTAGACCGAGACAGATGTGAACAACATCATATCCAACACGGCGAAGTCCCAACTGATGTAAGTGCCTATACCCCCTTTGCCTGGGTACTTCCAAGGAAGCGGAAATCCAATATAAGTGCCTTCGGGCTGTGACGGCCATTCAAATGAAAACGTGAACCACAGTCCCAAGGCCAAGCCTATGACAAGTGCGACTACCCATGACCGACCAGCGTGACGTGCTATCAAAGAGCGAGCCGCCAGGATGGCGCAAAGAGCCAGCATACAAGGAATAAAATAGATGAGCCACTGAACCATTGGGATTGCCACCTTTCTCTCTTGCTCGGCCACGGTTCTTGCCCAGAGCGTACTCCTCGGCACATTATCCCACGCCGAGCACCTGCCTGCAAGAAGAGAGGGCGAAGCGGCGAACGCGAAGTGACCTATCCCGCCCGTTTCTCAAGCCAGGCGAGCCTCATCCTCGGCGTAGCCCATCTGCCGAGCGGCCTGATGGGCGAAAAGGCCGAAGAGCGGAAAACCATTCAAAGTGGCGGGTTTGAGCATGGCTTGCCTCCTATGGAATTGTAGGAGGCGGGCCAAGCTGCCAGATGATGAATGAACCAGCAAAAGGCGAAGAACACGGCCAAGCAGACGTAAATCGCCGCGTGCCCGTAGATTACTTTGAGGATCGTTCCGATCTTCATTCCCCACCCCCTTCCTCGTATGCCTGCCGCTCGAACGGATTGTCGCGGTAGGGCCTGCGGCTCATCAGCCAAAGCACCAAGGAGCAGCCTAGATAGGCAGGCCCCATCAGCGGCCCCCATCGCTCGAACTGGCGGACGTGGACCATTTCGTGGTCACGGGAAATGTCCAAGGCGGCGTCCGTTTGGCCGAGGACCGTATGGCCGAGGGTGAAGGCCAAGCGTGAACTGCCCGTTGGGAAGACGATGCAAGAGCCACTTCACGCCGCCGCCGTAGAACTCGATCACGCGGCGACGGATGCGGGCGTGGCCCCCCGTGCAAAGCCCGATGACGCCAAGAAGCAGGCCGAGGAGCGTGTAGGGCGAGGCCCAGAGAATGGCAAGGAGGCGAAGCGGTATTGTGACGACATTGGACTTGATGCCCCACAAAAACATCATGCCGCCACCAATTGTGAAGATCGCAATGAAAGCATTGACTGCGACCACAAGCCATGGCTCCGCGACTAAGAGCCGTAGATTAGAGTTCGCCCCCATTGCGCTTTGTGGACCAAGGGCCAACACACCCAGTCGGTCGCGGCCTGGATACGCCGCACGCCATGCAGCAAATGTCAGAAGCCCTTGAGAAATCTCTGAGTTTGCAGCCAGGCTGGGGTTCGAGGATGCGAACTCCAGTGGCTCAAACCCAGAATCCCGAAGCCATCGGTAGGCATTGTAATGGACATAGCTTGGGATGGCGTTCTGTGTCTCTGCACCTTCCGGCCCGCTAAAGAGGAAGTCCCAGCTCTTGCGGCCCAAAAGCCTGAGTAACGGTACGGTGTCGTCGCGTTCGGGCGGAAGATGCACCTTGATGCCGTAACGGAGAAAGCCATCCCTGATCCACTCCTCTTGTGAGTGCCCACGGTTGGCTTCGGTCCACTGGTCCCATGCAGTGGTGTGCTGGTTTGCCATCAACGCCAAGGCATACTCTGTACAGCCACAATGGCGAAACTGCGGATTCCGAATCTGTTCCTCCAACCACAAGAACCACTCCTTGTCGCCGTAGAATCCAATTCGGTCTCCTTGGAAACATAGATCGGGAGATGATCCGAGCCGTCGGTAATCTCTCTGTTCCTCTGCCCATCGGGCCGCCTCGGAATGTGCAGCAAGCCATTCTGGATCGGCCAAATGGCGCATGGGAGCCATTTTGTAAAACCACCAGTAGGCTACTGCCAATCCGACGCCAAGGACCAGAAGACCACAGCCTGCCAAGACAAGTCGAACGTAGCGATTGATGTGGATCATGGCCTTTGGTCGAACATCGGCTTCCGTGCCGTCAGTTGACGGACTGGCATGGGCGTTTTTTGCATTCAATAGAACCACTTGGACTCAGGCCCACAAATACGCCGCCACTCCTTGGCTCCAAGCTCCTTGGACATCATTTCCTCAATATATTCGCAAGCAAGAGGAATGTTCTGCGGCACGGCGAACTCATACTTGGCAATTCCTACCGAAGTAGCACGCATGGGTATTCTGATTTCGTAGGTTGGTTCCTCAACGGCTGCACAGCGAAACTCGAATGTGTTCCAAAAGCCACCTGGGGTTCGGAAAGTTCCCGTAAGGGCTTCTGGATCGGTCCGATCTCGATCATAGCTGATCTCATATTCGCGGCCAAGGCAAGATGCCAGCGGCACGACTTCTCCTGTCAGAGCTAGGCGGGATTCTTCAACAGCATCGTAGGCGTCTGACTGAGGAAAATACACGACGTAGAGCCAGCCCGACGTGCCGTAGCGGCTTTTTTCAACGAAATAGGACGAACGCCAGATGATAATTCCATGTTCCCCAATGATTCCGCCGTCACCAGGATTCGGTTGCAGCCTCTCGATCACCACGGCCTTATCGAGTGGCGAGAATGCAGGCGATGGATGGGATGACGGATGATTCCTTGTTTCGTCGGTCATCTCATTCACGCTTGGCACGCGCCTTGCAAATGGCTTCCCACAAATTGGGCGAAACATCTTGGGGTGGCCCGCCACGACCTCCTTCAACTTCTCGTCTATGGGAGTCCATAGTTGAGGCGGGTCTGGAGTGTCCGGCCGCAACGGCCGATCCTAATCGTCTTCCGGCTTCTGCGGAGAAATTGTTGACTTCGCCGTCGCGGCCAATATAATGGCAGGGGTTTGACTTGCAAATCCCCACCTTTGCGGGTCCCGAACGGTTCGGGTCTCTCACACGCGTTATTAGGCCCCCAGGGGCTGATCGCGAGGCTGCCCCGTGATTCCTGCCAGGTTTGCTCCTTGCTGCGCATGGTTTTGCGCGGCGCTTTTGACTTATTCATGTCCCGGAGTCGTACGGGGTGCCAGCACCTGGGAGATTACCCCACAAAGTCGGCAGGCGCTGGACCGGGGCCTGCAATGGTTGGCGCACAACCAGGGCCCCGAAGGCAACTGGTCGAGCAACCATCTCGGCCTGGTGAGCATGGGACTCCTGGCCTTCCTCGCCGACGGGCATTCTCCGGGAATCGGCCGCTATGGGGCCGCGGAGAAGAAAGCCCTGGACTACGTCCTGCGCAATGCCCAGCCGTCGGGGTTGTTGAACATTTCCGGCGAACATAACGACATGTACAACCACGGCCTGTCGACCTTTGTGCTCGGCCAGGCCTACGGCATGACGAGCGATCCGCGGGTGGGACCGGTGCTGGACCGGGCCTTGAAAGTGATCATCCGCAGCCAATGCAACGACGGGGGCTGGCAGTACGAGGCCTGGATGGAGCCGACGTACGATCGCAGCGGCGGCCACGACCTCAGCCTGGCGGTGATGCAGGCCAAGGCCCTGCGGAGCGCGGTCGACAGCGGCTTCGAGATACCTCCCAGCGTGATTGAAACGGCCATACGCGATGTCCGCGAACATTACTCGGCGCAACGCGGGCGGATAGGCCTGGGCCTGCTCGGTTTGCGCGCTCTTCCCCAGGACGACCAGGCGCAACCGGACGGCCGCTTCACCTATCGCAAGGGCGGCGGTCAAGCGACGCTGGCCCTGGCGGCGGCGGGTGTGGTCTGCCTCCAGGAATTCGCGCAGTACGACGACTGGCGAATTCCGAAGAACGTCGAGATCATCGAGGCCGCGGTGCTGCAGATGGAAAAGAGGGGTGGGGGAAGTCCGCCCTACGATCCTTACACCATGTACTACGTCGCGCAGGCCCTGTACCAGGTGGGCGGAGAACCGTGGAAGAGGTGCTATCCCATCCTCCGCGACCGCTTGGTTTCCAGCCAGATGCCGGACGGCGAGTGGCCGGCGTCGAGCCAGGTTTCCGGCGCCGGCCTGGTTTCCGGCCAGGCGGGAGTGCTGTACCAGACGGCGGTGGCCTGCTTCGTCCTGGCGATCCCCAACCGGTATCTGCCGATCCTGCAGGAAGGAAAGATCGACAGCTTGCGGAAACAGTTCGAGAAGCAGTAAGTGAGCGTTCAAAGACAACTTGTAGAAATTGCAGCAGGCACACGGGGTGTCCCGTTCTCCGGCGTGCCGCCCACATTCGAGCAGTAAGACGTGCCGACGTTCCTTTATCCTTGGCTAGCAGTTGCCGGCGCGGCCGCCGCCGCGGCGCCGGTCGTAATCCACCTGCTCAATCGCCGCAAGTTCCGCATCGTGGAGTGGGCGGCCATGGATTTCCTCCGCGAGGCCGTGACGCGGAACCGGCGGATAATGGAATTCCGCGATCTGCTGCTGCTGCTGCTCCGCGTCGCTTGCCTGCTGGCCTTCGGCGCGGCGCTAGCCCGGCCTTACTGGAACGCCTCTTCCCAAGGGGCAGCCGGTCCCAATCAGCCGGTGCATGCCGTGGTCCTCGTCGATAACAGCCTGAGCATGGGTTATCAGAAGCTGCCGGCGGGTCTTCTGCTGGATGACGCCAAGGCCAAGGCGAAGGAGTTCATAGAAGGCTTGCCCGGCGGCAGCCTGATTTCCGTGTTGCCGACGTGCGGCGCGGAAGCGGGCCTGAACTTCGAGCCCTATGCCCGCCGCGAGGAGGCTTTCGAGGCCTTGGCAGCCATCGAGCCGATCGATTCCGCCGCGCGGGCCGACCTTGTGATCGCACGGGCCTTGAAGGCCTGCCATCGACCGACGGGCATGGCCGGTCATCGTATTCTGCTGGTCACGGACCAGCAAGTCGGCAACTGGTCGGCGGATGCCGTGAAGGAGAATTTGGCCCAATTGCCTTGTCCCATGCAGATCGAACAGGTCGTGGCGGACGAGATCGAGAACGTATGGGTGCAGGACGTACAGCTTCGCGACGGCATGGCCAGCGCGCAGTCTCCGGCTGTCTTCACGGCCACGATCGGTTATGAGGGCGGCAAGCCGCGGAAGGCCGTCCCGGTGGTTCTCAAGGTCGATGGCCGGCAGGTCGCCGCGCAGTCGATCGATTTGCAGCCGGATCAACTGCGGGAAGTCACCTTTCCCGAGTATGCGTTTCAAGAAATCTCGTCCGCACCCACCAGTGGCCCTCCTCCATTGGTATCGGCGCATGCCGGGTCGGCAGAGCCTCGTTACGCCTGCGTCGAGGTCTCGATCGGGCATGATCCGGCCGCCTTCGACCGCCTTCCCGGCGATAACCGGCGGGTGCTCGTGGTGCCTGTCGCCGACTCGCTGCCGGTGGTCTTCGTCGATCCGCTGGGGACGCACGAAGACGCGAAGCAGAAGATCTTCGGCGACACGTTCTGGCTGCGGCGCTGGCTGGCGCCAGAGCCGGGAGTGCGCGGGCAGGACCGGCCGCTGGTCCGGGTGCGGCGGATGACCATCGACGAACTTTCCCGCACGGCGCTGGCCGACGCGCGGCTGGTGGTGATCGCCGGCGTGCCGCAGCCCTCCCCGGAGGCCGTGTCGCTCTTGAAGCAATATGTCGAGCAGGGCGGCAACCTGCTCCTGGCGGCGGGCGGAAAGTTCGATCCGGCCGCCTGGACGCAAGCGGCCTGGCAGGGCGGCTTGGGAATTCTGCCCGCCCCGCTAGCGCCGGCCTGCCTGGGATACGCCCGCGACGACCGCCGCTGGGCGACCTCGAAGACGCCGCCGCTTTCGCTCAAGTTCGAGAGCCTGGCGGCGCACTATTTTCGGCCCGAGGGCGTCGGCGACGACTACCTCCGCGAGGCGTTGGGACCGCCGACCTACTTTCACAAGATCGTCGCGGCGCAATGTGACGGGGCGATCGACGAGAGCGTCGTCAAGGCGGCCACCGAATACTTCGCCGGCAAGCGCGACAAGCTGGCCGCCATCGACGCACAGTTGGCGTCCTTGCCCGCGTCCATTGAAGTCGGGGCCGCAGGCGCGAACCCGAGCGCCGGCTTGCCTGGTTCGCAGCAGAAGGTCGCCGATCTCCACGAGGAGCGTGAGAAGATCGAGCCGACGTGGCTGACCTGGGAGCAGGGAGCGGGGAGCGGGAAGCGAGGAGCGGAAAGTCCGGGCTCCCTGCTCCCTGCTCCCCGCTCCCCGCCTGATCGCCTCGCGGTCCGCGATTTGGCCCAGCGGGCTCGGCCCGAGGTCCTCGCGCGCTACAACAACGATCTGCCGATGCTCGTGCGGCGGCGGTGGGGCCGCGGCCAGGTCCTTTTCCTGACGACGAGCCTTTCCCGCGAGTGGACGACCCTCCACGATCTGCCCCAATCGGCCTGGTTGATGGACCGGATTGCCCGCTGTCTCCTCGCGGAGACGTTGACCGCATGGAACGTCAGCAGCGAAAAGGGGCTCGTCCTGCCGGTGGCGGCGGGCGATCGCGGGGCCCGCTTTACGCTCGTCGATCCGCAGGGCAAGGCGCAGCCCCTGAACGTTGACGCTTTGGGCGGGGATTCTTACGGCATCGGTCTGAACGATCTCACGCAACGCGGAATCTACCATGTGCGCGGAGCCACCCAAGGGGTACCCGACCGCCCAGGGGCGCCCGGCGGCGAGCCGGCGGGCGCTTCGGACCCCCTGCGGGCTGCTGCCAACTCCCTGCTCTGGGACATCCCGGTGGCCGTGAACGGGCCCGCGGACGAATCGCGGCTTGTGCCCATCGTCAAGGGTCCAACGAGCGAAGGCGGATTCCCAGAAAAAGGCATTGTCGATTTTTCCGCCCAGGCCCCTTCTGCGGCCCCTTTGCAACTCGGGGGCACCGACGTTTGGAAGTGGCTCATCGGCCTGATGCTCTTCCTCTTGCTGGCTGAATTCCTGCTGACGCAGAGTACCGGCAACCCCGCCCGTGCCGCTTCGCATGCGGAGGCCGCTGCATGAGCTTCCAGCAAACGATCTACGGATGGCTGGGCCGAACGATCGGCCTGGACCCGATCGAGAGCGTCTCCGGCCACAGTTTCAGCCTCGCTGCCCCTTGGGCCCAGCGGGCGCCGGTGCTGCTGCTCTTGGGCATTATGGGACTGGTGGCCGTGGCGGGCTTCTTCTACTTCCGCCAGGCAACCCGCCATCGGGTCTCGCGGATCGTGCTCTTCGTCATCCGCGCGGCGGTCCTCTGCCAGGTGCTGCTCTTGCTGGCCGAGCCGACCCTCACGCTCACGATCCAGAGCCGCAAGCGTCCCGCCCTGTGGCTGCTCTTCGACGGCACCGACAGCATGAACATTGCCGACGACCTGCCGCCCGACATTCGCGCGGCGACCGACAAGGCCGCCGGCATCGAGCAGGGAGCCACCCAGGGAGGCACCCCGCTCGCTGCTCCCAGCCGCATGGACTATCTGCGGGCCCTGGTGGGAAAGAAGGACCAGAACCTGCTGGAAGAGTTGGACAAGCAGTATCGCTTGCAGGCCTTCCTTTTCGAGTCGACCGAGAGCGTCCGTCCCCTGGAGCTCTCCAAGGGACTCGGCGCCTTTGACGGCCGGCATCTCGCCGAGCAGTTGACGGCCAATGGCCAGGTGACCGACATCGGCGGGGCGATCGACGACCTGGCCCACCGAAATCCATCGAGCAGCCTGGCGGGCCTGGTCATGTTCAGCGACTTCAACAAGACCACCGGTCCTGATCCGGCCAAGGCGGCCCAGCAATTCGGCGCCAGGATCTATACGGTGGGCGTGGGGGCCACGAAGGCCATCTCCGTGGCCGCAAGGATCGTCGCCGCTCCTTACGCCAGGACCAAGGAGGAATCGCCGATCACGGTCGTCTTGCAGCCCAGCGGACTCGGCGGCCAAACCACGCACGTGCGACTCTATGTCGAACCGCTCGGCGGCGGCGCCCGCACGCTCCTCGGCGATAAACTGTCGCCGCCCCTTGCGGAGTCGGCCCAATCCGTCGAGTTCATTTACAAGCCGGAGCAGCCGGGACGGATGCACCTGGTGGCCGAGGTCGACCGCGTGCCCGGTGAAGCCGCGACCCTGGGTCAGGAGAAGAACCGCGCCGACGCCGAAATCATCGTCCTCGACGACTACTTGAGGCTGATGTTCGTGGAGTACGAACCGACCTGGGAATGGCGGTTCATCAAAGAGGTCTTCCATCGCGATCCCTTGGTGGGCATGAAGGGCTTCCGCACGTTCCTGTACTCGTCGGATCCCCAGGTGCGGGAGAAGAATGAGTCTTCCTGCCGACCATGATTCCGCCCCGAGAAGAGTTCTTCAAGAACGACCTGATCTTCCTGGGCGACATGCCGTCCGGGCCGTCGACCCAGCCCGGTCAGATTGGAACTGGCGGCCCCCCGGCCCTCAGCGACCGCTTCTGCAAGCTGGTCAAGGAGTTCGTCGGCGATCTGGGTGGCGGGCTGGTGATCCTGAGCGGGCCGCGCTTCGGCCCGCAACAACTGGTCAAGACGCCCTTGGCCGACCTCTTGCCGGTCACGATCGATCCCAAGGCGCAGGTTCGGGACCAAGCGCCGTTCGACCTGAAGCTCACCGTGCAGGCGGCGGCCTATCCGTTCATGCAATTGGGCGAGTCGTCGTCGTTGGACGACATGCAACGGGCCTGGGACGCGCTGGGGCCGCTGCCCTGGTATCAGCCCGCAGTGGCAATTCAGCCTTCGGCCACGGTTTTGGCCGAGCATCCGACGGCGACCTGCGGCGGCGGCCGGAAGCAGCCCTTGATCGCCATCCGGCAGTACGGCCGCGGGGAGGTGGTTTACCTGGCCTTCAACGAAACGTGGCGGCTGCGCAAGGCCCACGGCGAAGAGTTATACCGCCGCTTCTGGAAGGAGGTCATGTGGCGGCTGGCGCTGAACCATGCCTTGGTGCCGGCAAGCGTTTCGTCGTCCAGACCGATCGGCAGCGTTACCAGGTCGGTTCCATCGTGACCGTCAACGTCAACGCGGCCGATGCCCAATACAAGGCCCTTTCCGAAAAGGAAGTTCCGGGCGGCAAGCTGAGTGGCCAATGGGTCCTGCCGGCGGCCGGGTCGCAGGTCCCGGTCGTGCAGCCGATCGCACTGACGCAGGTGGAGCCGGGCCTCTTCGCCACGCGCTTCGCCGTCACGTCGCCGGGCGAGCATCGCGTCCGCGTCATTGATCCGGTCACGAACAAGCCCGTCGCATGGGGCTTTACGGCGATCGGCACGTCGGTCGAGCGGGAGAGTCCGATCCGCAATTCGGCGCTGCAAGAGGCGATTGCCGCGGAGAGCGGCGGGCGCAGTTGCGACTTGAAGGACGTGCAGTCGCTCGTGGAGCAGATTCGGCCCGCCTTGCGCACCGAGTCGAGCCTGGAGGTGATATCGCTGGTCAACACGTGGGCCTGTTTCGCGCTGATCGGCGGGCTGCTGGTGGGAGAATGGCTGTTGCGGAAGAGGATCGGGCTGCCATGAAGATAATTGCCGCAAGTTCGCGCGATGCAACGCCGCCCGTAGAGGACCGGCCTGCCATGAAGCCGATCGATGAACTGCGGCCGCTTCGCCAGAAGCTCGCGCGGCTCCGTCAGCGGCGGCGACAATTCCGTTGGGCGACGGCGGCCAGCGCCCTGGCGATTGCCGCGCTGTGGGCCTTGGCGGCGCTCTTCGCCGTGGACTGGTGCTTCCAGCGGGCGATGGATGTTTTCCAGCGCATCGTGCTGGAAGGACTCGCGTTGGCCGGAGTGGTCTGGGCCTTCCTCCGCTTCGCTGGGCCCTGGCTGGGGACGCGCGAAGACGACACGGAGATGGCCTTGCTGGTCCAACGCCAGGCGGGCATCGACAGCGATCTGGTGGCCGCGTTGCAATTCGAATCGGCCCACGCCGCCGGCTGGGGCTCGGTCCAGTTGGAAACGGCCGTCATCGACCGCGTTGCCGCCGGGCAAGGCACTCTAGACGTCATGGCCGCGATGCCGCGCCAGCCGCTGGCGCGACGGCGGAACTGGCTCCTGGCCACCGCGGCCGTCTGGCTCCTGCTGGGCGTTGCCGCGCCAATGTCCGTGCGGGTCTTCTTCCAGCGGCTGGCATTTGGACCACAGCACTACCCGACGCGCACGCGTCTGGAGGCGGTCCTGGTCAACGGCAAGGAAATTGACTTCACGGCGTCCGACAAGAGGCCCTTGCACGTGGCATGCGACCAACCGGTCCACTTCGAGGTTGCTATCGCAGGGTCGCGGCCTGAAGGACCTGGCGACCACGGGTACATGGCGGCGGGCGCCCCCCGCGTGGAGATTTCAGCCCGGGATGGCGGCCCCGCGGCGACGGTGCGCCTGGAAGCAGAGAGCGGGGAGCGGGGAGCGGGGAGCCACCCGGAGGGTACCCGGCAGGAAAGCCCGGGCTCCCTGCTCCCTGCTCCCTGCTCCTTGCTCTATCGCGGCACGTTGCTGAAACTGAGCCAGGCTGCCCGCTACCAGGTCTTTGCGGGCGACGCCTGGACCGATCCGCTCGACCTGAGCGTGACGCCCCTGCCGATCGTCGAGGTCGAGGTCGTGGTCGTGGCGCCCGACTATGCGCTTCGGTCTACCGGCAGGGTTGTGAAGCTCGCCCGTGGAATGCGCGATTTCTCGGTGCTGGCCGGTTCGGAGGTCAAGCTGCGGCTCGATTGCGACCGGCCCATCCAAGCGGCGGAAGTCACTGCCGCCGGACCGGGCGTGTCGGGGACCCCGTCCTTTGCGATGCGGCGCGAGGACGGTCCAGTCGGCGGAGCAGAGACATGGACGCTGGCCACTTCCGGCACACCGCTGGCGGCCATTGTCGCGCCGTTGCGGTATGCGATTCAGATACACGACATGGAAGGTCAGACGTTTGAACGGCCCCTGGAGGGCTCCATCAACCTCAAACCCGACCTGCCGCCGACGATTGCCGCCAAGACGCGGACTCCGATCGTGCTGGCAACCGGTACTCCGAACATCCACTACGACGCGGCCGACGAACACGCCTTGAGCGAGGTCTGGCTGACGTGGGAGGCAAACTACGACGAGGTCTCGCCCTCGGCTGAAGCGCGTCAGGCGGGAAAGCCGGAGGTACTCCAAGCGGGTGACGCCGCCGACCATGAGTCCGCGGCTGTGAAGCGCCAAGGGCGGATCGATCTCTGCCACTTCACTCCCGACGCGGCCCCTCGCGGGAGGGCGATTTCCCCCTGGCCCTCCCATCGCTCGCGCTCAAGCCCGGTGATACACTGAAGGTGACATTTCATGCCAGGAACTATCGAGGACCGGCCGCGGCCACGACGGCAGACGCCGATCCGCCGCTGGTCTTTCAGGTGACCGACCTGGCGGGATTCGAAGCAAGCATGTATGAGTCCGATCAAAAATCGGCTAGTGCCCTGGAAGAGATTCGTGAGAAACATTCCACCACAGGAGATAGGCAATGAAGACCTTGATGACAATGAACGCATCGTGCCCGGCTGCGCACCCCTGCGCCGCGCAGATCGGCACATCGGAGAGAGCGAGCCCTCTCTCCAGCGCGCCCGATACGTTTGGCTGGCCCTGGGACTCGTCGCGGGATTGTGTGCGACTGCCGCGGGGCAGCCGGCTGCGGTCTCGCCGGAGCGGCTGCAACAGCAGAAGCAGGTCGAGCTGCAGGCCAGCGACATCGCCCGGCAACTCGTGGGCGACGTGCTCGACGTGCAGCTTCAGCAGTTTCGAGACAACAACCTCACTTCGCATCCCTGGTACGGCGAAATCCGCTCGATGCGCGATCATCTCGATACGCTCGTGCAGACGCAGATGAAGGAGGTGGTCGACATCCTGGCGAAGGCCGATCTGAACGATGCCGCCAAGCGACTGGATGCCTTCGAAGCGGCGCGGGCGAAGAGCCGGGAAATCCTCGTGCGGATCGAGGTCGAGCAGCAAATCCTCTTGCGGCGGCTGAAGGTCGCCGCCTTGGCCCGCCAGGTCGAGCAACTCATCGAGCACCAAACCAAGGTGCATAATGAGACGGAGGCCCTGCCCGGCCAGCCCGCCGACCACCGCGCCGAGGCCAACCTGGAAGCCCTGGAGGACCAGCGGGACGTGGCCGCGAGCTTCGGGCAGTTCAAGCAGAGCCTGGCGGAAACGAGTCACTTTACCGGCGACGTGGGTCAGCAGGCCGCGGATGCCCTGCTCTTCGTGGATAAGCAGCACCTCGACGCCCTCCTTGCCAAATCCGAATCGGCCCTGCGTGAGGGCGATTTCACGTCCGCGGCCGGAAGCCAGAAGGAAACGATTTCCGCTCTCGAGGCCCTGCTGCAAAAAATCCGCCATCTGCAAGGCTCGATGGACGCCAGCGCGCTGGCACAAAAAATCGCCGAGGTCCTGAAGCAGGAAGAGGCCCTCCGCGCGGCCAGCGCCGAGAAACCCCTGGAAGCCGAGGCGGCCGACAAGCTGGCCGACAAGCAGGATGAGTTGGCGAAGAAGATCAATGAGATCAGCGCCTCTGCCACGCCTCAGGTCCGTGCCGCACTGGAAAATGCCAGGCAGGAAGCACAGCAGGCCGCCAATAATCTTCTTGAGGAGAAACAGCCCGAGGCGCTGGCCCACGAGGACAAGGCAATCGTGGATCTCAAGGCGGCGGCCCGCGAGGCCGAGAAGTCTGCCACCGACGAGTCCAAACAGGTCCAGACCGCGGAGGACGCCAAACGGCAGGAACTGGAAGACAAGATCGCGCAATTGGCTTCTGCCGCCGAGAGGCTGGAGAAGGCCGCCGAGACAGAACGGCAGATTGCCAAGAATGCGAACGAGGCCGCCGAGAGAAGTGGATTGAAGTCGGAGGAAGCCGCGAACCTCGAAAAGAAGAACGATGAGGCACGCAATGATGCGAAGAGTGCGGAAAAGGAAGTCAACGACGCTGCGCCCAAGGCCGCGGAGGACTTGAAGAAGGGCTTGGAGGCAATCCAGCAGGCATCGAAGGCCCTCAATCAGGCCCAACAGGACAGGCAGGCTTCCGACGACCGCGATCGGGCTCCACAGGACAAACAGGCCTCTCAAGACCGCGACAAGAGTCAGCAGGATAAGCAGGCATCCCAGGACCGCAACAAGGGCCAGCAGGACAAACAGGCTTCTCAAGACCGCGGTAAGAGTCAGCAGGACAAGCAGGCATCCCAGGACCGCAGCAAGTCCCAGCAGGACAAACAGGCTTCTCAGGATCGTAACAAGGGCCAGCAGGATAAGCAGGCATCCCAGGACCGCAACAAGTCCCAGCAGGACAAGCAGGCTTCCCAGGACCGCAGCAAGGACCAGCAGGACAAGCAGGCGTCCCAAGATCGTAACAAGGGCCAGCAGGACAAGCAGGCTTCCCAGGACCGCAGCAAGGGCCAGCAGGACAAGCAGGCATCCCAAGACCGCAACAAGGGCCAGCAGGACAAGCAGGCTTCTCAGGACCGCAGCAAGGGCCAGCAGGACAAGCAAGCTTCCCAGGACCGCAGCAAGGGCCAGCAGGGCAAGCAGGCTTCCCAGGACCGCAGCAAGTCCCAGCAGGACAAACAGGCTTCTCAGGATCGTAACAAGGGCCAGCAAGGCAAGCAGGCTTCCCAAGATCGCAACAAAGGGCAGCAGGACAAGCAGGCTTCCCAAGACCGCGGCAAGTCCCAGCAAGGCAAGCAAGCCCCTGAGGACCGCAACCAGGCCCAGCAGGATAGGCAGGCTTCCCAGGATCGTGATCGGGCCCAGCAGGATGGCCGGCAGTCGACGTTGAGAGACGCCGCTAGAAATGCCGACGAAGCAGCGCGGGATCTTGCCCGGGCTGCCGAGGAAGTTCGCAATCAAGCAGAGAGGTCTGCCGAAGACTTGGCGAAGCTCAGCCAGGACGAAAGCCAAAGGCTGGCCAATCTCCAGCAGAAGGTCGATCAGGAGCTTGCCAAGGCCATGGATCAGACGGCAGATCGCCTGAACGACTTGGCCCAAGCGCAGAGGAAAGTTGATGAGGCTTTACAGCGTCAGAACCAGGCCGATCAAAACGCGAACAGGGCCCAGCCCCAGAATAGGGCCGACCAAAACGCCAACAGGGCCCAGGCCCAGAATAGAACCGATCAAAACGCGAACCAGGCCCAGGCCCAAAGTCAACAAGATCGCAATCGGCAGAATCAGGGAGAAAACAGCCCGGCCCAAGACCGCGGTAACGAACAGGCGGCCAATTCACAGAATGCCCAGAGACAGAATGGAGAACGGCAAAACGGGGAACCGCAGGACGGCGATGGCGAGAGGGCCGATCCGCAGGCGCAGGTGAGTCAGGCGAGCCGGGAGGCAGCCCGCTTGTCCCAGGCCGGGGCGCCCCGGGCGGCGAAGAACTTGTCCCAGGCGGCCGCGCGTTCCGACCAGGCGCGACAGAATGCGTCCCAAGGCCAGTCGCAGAGGTCGGCGTCCGACCGCGCCGCCACCCGGCAGTCGCTCGAAGCGGCCAGGCAGGAATTGGGGGACGCTATGCAACAACTGGCTGCCCAGGCAGCGCAGCAACTGGCGGAAGAAGCCGAGAGAACCGGCGGACTAGCCCAAGAAGCTACGCCGCTGGATGCCGCGGCCGCGCAAGATCTTGCCGAAGCCCAACAACAGGCCCAACGGGCCGGCGGCCAGCCTTCCAATACGCCCGGCCAGCGGCAATCGGGGCAGCAATCCGGACAGCAACCCTCCAACACGCCCGGCCAGCGGCAATCGTCCCAACAAGGTGGACAACAACCCTCCAACACGCCCGGCCAGCGGCAATCGGCCCAACAAGCCGGACAGCAACCCTCCAACACGCCCGGCCAGATTCAGGCCGCCCAAAACGGAGTCCGTCAGGGGCTCGCCCAGGCGTCGGCACAACTGTCCGCCCGCCAGCAGCAGATCGCCTCCGACATGGCCCGTGCTGAGGGTCAAGCCCAGGGCGGCCAGGAGGCGGGACAACAGCCGGGGCAACCGTCAGGACAACAGCGCGGCCGGCAGGCGGGTCAACAGCGCGGACAAAGGCCCGGTCAACAACAGGCCGGCCAACAACAAGGCCGGCAACCCGGGCAACAACCCGGCCAGCAGGGTAACCAGCAGGCCGGCCAGCAACAAGGCCAGCAACAAGGCCAACAAGCACAACCGTCGAGCCAGAACCAAGGGCAGAGCTCGAACCGGAACCAAGCCTCGCAAGGCGCGACGCGGGAGGGCTCCGGCGGAGCGGCGTCCGCAAACGGCCCGGAGGCCAAGGTGGACGGGCTTCGCAGCGAACCGTGGTTCGCCAATTTGCCCCCTGCGGCCCGCGACACGATGCGCAGCAACGCCCAGCGCCGCCCTCCGCCCGGATACGAGCGGCGGACCCAGGAATACTTCGAGAACCTCGATCGCTAGTAAACGGAAGGTGAGAGTTGGAATTCCGAACTTCTGGATTCCAACTCCCGCTTCCGCTCCCACTTCTCCACTCCCCACTCCTGCTCCCATGCCGACTGACAACCCGAACGTGACCCCCGACGACCTGGCCGCCGTTGAGCGCTGCAAAACGGCCTACGATCTGATTCGCAAGCAGTTGGCCAAGGTGATCGTCGGCCAAAGCGACGTCATCGAGCAGGTCTTGATCGCCATCTTTGCGCGTGGCCACGCGCTTTTGGAAGGCGTGCCGGGGCTGGCCAAGACGCTCCTGGTGAGTTCGCTCGCCGAGGCCACGCACTTGTGTTTCAAGCGCATCCAGTTCACGCCCGACCTGATGCCCAGCGACGTCACGGGCACGCAGATCATCCAAGAGGACCCGGAAACGCATCGGCGGCAGTATCAATTCCTGCCCGGTCCGTTGTTTTCCAACATGATCCTGGCCGACGAAGTCAACCGCACGCCGCCGAAGACCCAGGCCGCCATGCTGGAAGCGATGCAGGAGCGGCAGATCAGTTCGGGAGGGCACGTGTACCGCTTGCCCGACCCGTTTTTCGTGCTGGCCACGCAGAATCCCCTGGAACAGGAAGGCACCTATCCGCTGCCCGAGGCCCAATTGGACCGTTTCCTGCTCTACATCAAGGTCGGCTATCCCAGTCCGGCTGAGGAATGGGACATCGCGCGGCGAGTTACGACGGGCAAGCAGGGCCAGATCGCGCCCTCGTTGAGCGGCGAGGAGATCATCCAGCTTCAGCAGCTTGTATGCCGCGTCCCGGTGAGCGACCAGGTGTTGGGCTATGCCTGGGCCCTCGTCCGCGGCACGCGTCCCAACACGCCCGACGCCGCGCGCTTCGTCGACAAGTGGGTCTCCTGGGGCGCCGGACCGCGCGGCCTGTTGACGCTGATCACCTGCGCGAAGGCCCGCGCCATCCTGCACGGCCGGCACCATGCCACCGTGGGCGACATCCAGTGGCTCGTGAAGCCTGCCTTGCGGCACCGCATTGCCGGCAACTATGCCGCCCAGGCCAGCAATCTCGACAGCGATCGGCTGATCGACATCCTGCTGGAGGACATTCCCGCCGACAAGAAGTACGAACGACCGGAGGTACCTGGCAGTACCTAGTATCCACCATGCCGCACTCCATTCTCTCCCGCTACCTCAATCCGGACGTGCTCAACCGGCTCGTCGGCCGGCGGATCGATCCGCGCGGCCTGGTGCTGGGCAACCTGGCGGGTTCGCACAAATCGCCCCTCTCCGGTTTTGCCGTGGAGTTCGCCGGCCATCGCGAATATGTCTGGGGCGACGATCCCAAGCACATCGACTGGCGGCTGTACTTCACGCGCGACTTGCTGTTTATCAAGCAGTACGAGATGGAGACGAACTTCGTCTGCCATTTCATGCTCGACGCCAGCGCCTCGATGCGTTACGGCGCCGGCCCGCAGCAGAAACTGGCCTACGCGGCGCAGATGGTCGCCGCCCTGGGCCTTAGTATCATTCGCCAGGGCGATAAGGTCTCGCTGGCCGCCTTCGCCGAAAAAGTGCTGGCTAGCGTGTCTCCCAACAGTTCGATGGCGCAGATCATTCGCATGGCCGAGCTGCTCGACGGACTGGCGGCGAAGAGCGAATCGACCACGCCGCGGCAGGGAGAACGCGCGGCACTTCGGCCAACGTCCGCCCTCCCGCGGCGTGGGCAGATGCCGGATTGCCTGAGCGAGCTTTGCGGACGCACCAGGCGGCGGGAGATTGTCTTCATCTTCAGCGATTTCTTCACCGATCTGGACGCCTTGGAGCCGGTCTTGCAGCAGATGCGCTACCGCCTGCACGAGGTCGTGCTCTTCCAGATCATGCACCACGACGAATTGGCCTTCGAGTTCGACCGCATGACCAAGTTCGTCGGCCTGGAGATCCCCGACGAACTGCTCGCCAATCCCGAGGCGATCCGCCGCAATTATCTCAAGGCGGTGGAGGCCTTCAACGGCCGGCTGGAAGAAATGTGCGAGCGGAATCGGATCGAGCGCGTGCTGGTCGATACCAGCCGCGACATGGGTGAAGTGCTGATCGACTATCTCAACCAGCGCAGCCGGCTGCACCGAAGACGATGAGAGAGAAACGTTGCAAGGCAGGGAGCTGGGAGCAGGGAGCGGGGAGCCCGGACTTTCCTACCGGGCACCCTCCGGGTGGCAAGGTACCATCTGGGTGGCTCCCCGCTCCCTGCCTTTGCCGTGCTCCCCGCTCCCTGCTCCGTGCTCCCCGCTTTTCGCTTCTCTGGGCCCCGGTTTTGCTTTCGGCCTGCGGAATGACGGTCGCAGCCGCCGCGGACGATCCGCCCGTGACGCCTCCGCTGGATCGGGCGGCGGGCAACTTCGTCGCGGAATTGCGCGCCGCCTTGGACGGCAAACAGTACGCCGACGCCGCACGCATGCTAGTCCGTAGCGACCCGCCGACGCAAGGCAGGGAAAGCTGGGAGCTGGGAGCGGGGAGCGGGGAGCCCGGACTTTCCTACTCCCCGCTCCCCGCTCCCGGCTCCCAGCCCATGCCGGGCTCCCTGCTCCCTGCTCCCTGCTCCCCGCCCGAACGGCTGTTCGTCTCGTACCCAACCGCTTTGCGGCTGCTGTTTCTGGAGCACCCGGAACTGCGCGAGGCCGCGATCCGCCAGGTCGGACCTGCCGACGAGCTCAAGATCGAGCAGGCGCTGGCGCAGGGCGATCCGGCCGCCGTCGCTGCCTTGTCCCTGCAGTACCGGGGAACGCCGTCCGCGGCGCTCGCCTGCCAGTGGCTCGGGGATCGGGCCCTCGCCGCCGCAGATCTCGCGCAGGCACTGGATTGGTATGATGAAGGTCTCTGGTCGGCTTCGCCGCTTCAGCAGCCCGACCTTGCGGCCCGAAAACGACTCGTCGCGGCCATGTTCGGTGCAGCCGAAGGTCAGCCGCCGACGCAAGCCGTCGCGTTTGGCGCCGCGAAGGTCCCGCCGGAACAATTCGAAGGCTGGATACGCGGCCAGCTTGCACCGGGAGCCGGGCGCCCAGCGTGCTGCCCGCCCCGCCGGCGGCCTTCCCTTGATCAACGTCGCAAAGCCCGTCCTTTTTCAAGCCACGTCCTTCGCGTATTTCCACGCCGCCGCCGATCGGTATGGCGACGTCGATTGGCTGTCGCGGCACCTGTTGGTGCGGACCGGAGCGGACTCGATGTTCGTCATCGATCGAGCGCGGATCACCGCCTTCGATCTGGCGGACGGAAAAATGCGCTGGGACGCCCCCTTGAACAACGGCCGCGGGGGGGCACCCGGTACTCCCGGGTCCGGTGCTCTGGAACGCGCCGCGCTGCGGCCCCTGGTCTGCGGTCAACGCCTCTACCTTCGCGCCCCCGCGGTCCGACCGGGTCGGCGTGCTCTGCCTCGATGCCAAGTCGGGTCAAAGGCTCTGGCTGGCCGATTGTCGCGGGACGGCGGCCGCCGATCCGCTCTGGTTCCACGGGCGGCTCTTCGTGTTCGCCTTGGGGCCGGCCCGGCGGCCCCCGACCCGGAGGCGCAGGCGACCCGTCGATGCTCTGCCTCGTGGAATTGAATCCCGATACGGGGGAAGTCCTCGCCACTCGCCCGATCCTGGAAATCGCAGAGCCCGAGAAGGTGTCGAGCGAATGCCAGGCGTCTTTGGCCGGCAATCGATTCGTGGTCGTGCTCGCCGGGAACGTGATCTGCATCGACTTGCAAGGGAAGATGGTTTGGTTCCGCGCAAAGGCGGGGAGCAGCGAGCAGGGAGCAGGGAGCCCGGACCTTCCTGCCGGGTACCCTCCGGGTGGCTCCCCGCTCCCCGCTCCCCGCTCTGAAGAGCCGTCCGCTCGGATCTTCGTCGAACAGCCGGGTAGTCGCGCCATCGATTGTCTCAACCTGGCGACGGGCCAGTGCCTGTGGCGGCGGGATCGCCGATCTGCAATCGATCGTCGATCTGCCGGAGGGCCGGCTCTTGGCGCGGACCGCGCGCGGATTGACAGGCCTGCGCAGGGCGACGGGCGAGGTCCTCTGGCAGCGGGAAGTTCCCGATATGCTCGCGGCCACTGCCCGCACCAGTTCGGGCCTGCTGCTTTGCGCGGAAGGCGACGCTCGGCGACAAGCCGCAGATCGTAATGCTCTGGATCGACCCTGCCACGGGAGAAACGCGCGCCCATGGCACGATCCAGCTCGAGCGGAGCGAGTCGATCCTCTTCGGTCCGTTCATTACCCAGGGTGATCGCGTATGGTGTTGTTTTGCCTACGCTCCTGCCAACGGCGCTTCGACCGCGGAAAACGAAATTCGGATCATCGAACTTAGCCCCGACAAGCCGGCCCTTCCCGGCGAGGGGAGTTGAGTATCCGCTATCCAGTACAGAGTACGCAGTAAACAACCGTAAACAGTAGTCAGAGAAATGCCGAAACGACTTGACGCGAGACCGATCGAAACGGCAAGCACGGAGCAAAAGATGAACGGCCATAATCGTCGACGATTGACTTCCGCTGCGGCCCTGCTGATTGCGCTTGTGGCCGCGCCCGGCGCCATGTCCTGGTCGGCTGACGTGGCGCTTCCCAACGGCCAGCCGGATCCGAGCTGCGAGGACCTGCGCCTCTGGCTGCGGGCCGATGCCGGAGTTCGCGATGCCGACGGCCGCCGTCCCTCGGACGCGGGCTTCAGCGGCACGGTGGCGTCCTGGAGCGACCAGTCCGAGCGTCACTTCGACCTCGCTGCGCCGTCCGCGCAGGCGCCGTACTACGTCATGAGTGCGCCGGGAGCGGGCGCCCCACCGACGATTGCCTTTGGCAGCGGGCGGACTTTGGCCCGGCGCGAGGATGCGCTGCACGACCAGGTGAATTCGACCACGCTGCTCGTCTTGAAGATCGAGCCCAGCAAGGAGCAAGGCAGCACCACTTTCTCCACCGGAGAACTCGGCGGCATGTGGGAATCGCTCTCCTTCGATCGCCTCGGCGGGTCCGACGCGGCACAGGACTACGTCCACTGGACGTTTCCCACGACCGATCGGGAATACCAGCTCACGGTGCCTCTGCAACTTGCGACCGACGGCCGATTTACCCTCGTTACCCTTCGTTCTGCCAACGAGAGATCCTCCCTGGAAGTGCAAAACGGCCTGGGTGACTTCTTTGGGGCGAATCGCGAGTTTGTCCCGCAAGGCGTCTCCCTGCTCAGCAACCAATGCGGTCCCGGGTATTCCCTCGGCGGACCAGCCCTCGCCGGACGCTTGCTGGGCGGGCCTGCCCTCGCCGGACGTCTGCTCGCTGCGCCCGGATTGGGCGGACAATGGCTTGGCGGGGCGGCGCTTGCTGGCGGAGGGCGGGGCCGACTGAGGGGCGGCGGGGTGTTGGCGGGCAGGCGCGGGCGCGGCCAGGCCCAAACGCAAACGGGTTACGACGCCCAGGTTGCCGAAGTGTTGGTCTACAACCGAGACCTCCCCTCGGCCGATCGCCGCAAGTTGACCGCCTATCTCCGCAGCAAGTACCAACTCGATGTGCTCGATGCACTCTTTCCCGCCGGCGCCATGCTTTTGCAAGCGGAGGACTTCGACGGCCCCTGGAAGATCGCCGCCGGCCTCGACCCGCTCGGCCCCACGTCCCTCGGTCACGGGCCTGTCGTCTCACCCGAGGTCGAGAGCAGGGAGCAGGGAGCAGGGAGCAGGGAGCCCGGTCTTTCCTGCCGGGTACCCTCCAGGTGGCTCCCCGCTCCCCGCTCCCTGCCACAGGTCAGGGCATGGAGGGTATGCGGCGGACAGTTCTCATTCCACGGCCCGGCGACTATTCGGTCTGGGTGCGGGCCGCTAATCTGGAATCGGGCGGCGGGATCAAAACAGTTGTCGGCGGCAAAGCGTTGGCCCTGACGCACACCGATGCCGCCATGAGCTTGAGCTGGCAACTTGCCGGCAGGACCGACTTGCCGGCGGGCGAGACGGAAATCGTCATCGCCAGCGAAGGACCTGGCCGCAAGGAGTTCGACGCGGTGTTGATCAGTCCCACGGCAAGCACGGTGGCCGATGTGGAAGAGATATGTGCCCTGGCCCGGCGGCTGCACCAGGCGCCAAGTCCCGGCCAAATTGCCGCGGTCTTCGCGGACGGGCGACGCATTGAGGGGAATCTCGTATCGGGCTTCAAGGGCAGCGGCGTTGGCATCGCTCGCTCCCAACCGGGGGAAACCTCCCGGCCCGCAGCACCAGGCGAGCCTGAAGGCGGGGATCGTTCCTCGGGAACATTTCCCCCCATGGGAACCGCGGTACGGCTGTTGCTCCTGCCGGGTGTGGCTGACAAGGGGCCAATATCGCCCGACGAAGCCCCCTCAGCCGATACCTTGTTCGAATTCCACAATGGCGACCGCATCCGCGGGAGCATCTGCGGCTACGCCGCGGCTACGACGGTGTCGGGGAGAGCGTCGGGGCACAGTTGTTGGTCGAGCCGAGTCAGGATCTTGGCAAGGCCGCGAAGAAACCGATCTCCGTGCAAATCGATTGGTTGCGACGGATCGTCTTCGATTCGTCCCCGTCCACAGCGTCAGGCGCCCCGCCGCGCCGCTGCCCGCCGCGCTCGCTCGTTTGTCGCGACGGGCGAGTGATCGCCTTCCGCGCTCTCCGCTTCAGCGGGGAGGGCGTGAGCCTGATCACCGACCAGGGTCTGACGCGGATTGGCTTCCGCGAACTGGCCGAGGCCGTCCTGCCGCCGATGGACGTTTGGGAGGCGTACTATCGGCAGCTTGCGGTCGTCGATCCGGCGTGCGATCTGGGGCTCGTCCGTTTGGAAACGCGGCACGGCATGGTATTCACGGCGTCGAGCACGGGCGTCAGGTCGTTTCGAGCGGAGACCGAGGCGGCCGCGTCGACCTGCCTCATCCAGCCCGGCCTGGAGCCGGACGGCGATTCCCATTGCCTGGTCCGCGGTCTGCCGCGAGTGGCGTGCGCCGGCTTGCCTGGTTCCACTCTCGCAGATTGCACCCCAGTCGGCGGTCCAGGGCGGGGCCCTGGACGGCGGTTGGAGATGGCAAGCGGACCACAACGTGGCCGGCGGCGAGTTGAAGAGCGGCGGCTTGCAGTATTTCTGGGGCTTCGGCGTTCACGCTCCCAGCGAGTTGGTTTTCCCACTGCCGGACTCCGCGCAGGCCTTTCGCAGCGGCTTTGGCCTCGACTCCAGCGTGGGCGACTTCGGCTCTGTCGTGGCCAAGATCTCCATCGGCGATTCCGCGGCAGCGCCCTTGTTCCAGAGCAAGCCGCTGGCGGGCTCGCGGTCGGCGATTTCGACGGGCGACTTGGTTCTCGGGCACCATGTACCCATGGTCGGCGACAAGCCGGGGGCGCGAAATCTGCTGCTGACCGTGGAAGACGGAGGCAACGCCCAGGGGCCCGTTGCGCTTGCCATCGGAGATCATGCCGACTGGCTGGAGCCGACTCTCGTGCTTGATCCGGTGCAACTGCGTGCGGACGTGCAGAAGTTTCGTCCGGGGGCCAAGTAGGCTAGGCTGGGTTACGTCGTCTGCATTCCAGTTGCCTGATTGAATGATCGTCCGTCAGTTATGCAAGAGCGTACGGTCTGAAATGGAAGAATGCCAAGACCATCGGGTTCTTCCCCGAATACTTCAGGCAAGACGGCGACAAGATGGTCGCCATCACTGCATCCGAAGTGCCCGACGAGACGCAGTTGAAACAGCAATCCTTCGCGTCGGCCAGGACCGGGAAGGCATACACATCACCGGCCAAGGCAGGAACTGTCTGGGCCGTGCCGGGACCGAAGGCAGGCCCGTTCACCGCCAAGTTGAGTGATCGCACCGTGGTCACTTATGCCTGGTATCGCTTTGTGGACCAGCCATCGCTCCAAGCCTTCAATCTCAGCGCAGCCGAAAACAACGGCTACAGAGGATCGTGGAACTCATCCACACCCGTTGGTCAATCACGCGCGACTACATGCCGCCGCCTGTCCGTGGGACCTTGGCCACGCTCGACCCCGCCCTCATCGTTGCCCCACCAGTCGGGCTGGAACGCGGCTACGTCCCCATCGTGACACGTCAGGCGTTGCCGTGATGGGCGACTGACGTGAAATCCGACGATGAAGCCAGCGATGTTCAGCAGGGACGCTGCAAGCAAGGCCGAGGCGAATTACGCCACTTGCTTCAGCGGCTATAATATCGGCATCATGGATACCTTCGACGAAACCCACCCTGTCCTGGTTGGCTACATCCTCTGGATCTTGGGCTTCACGGGCTCCCACCGATTCTACTACGGCAAGCCGATCACGGGAACGATCTGGTTCTTTACGGGCGGCCTGATGCTGATTGGCTGGATCATCGACCTGTTCCTGATTCCCGGCATGGCTCGGCGGGCCGACCGTCGCTATCAGGCCGGCCCCCTGGACTACACGGTGGCCTGGATTCTGCTGACGTTCCTGGGGATCTTCGGCATGCATCGCTTCTATCTGGGGAAGTGGATCACGGGCATCATCTATCTGCTCACGGCTGGGCTGCTGGGCATCGGGCTGCTTTACGACCTGTGGACGCTCAACGGGCAGGTGAGCGAAATGAACCGCTTGGAGTTGCTGGGAGGGCACTGAGACCATGCGCATCCCTCCCACGCTACTGACACGATCACCTGCCCGGATGCCCGGTGGCGACGGTACTTTGGGTTAGGAGGGATAAAACGGTCTATGAATTTGGGCATGTGCGGATCTTTCCTATTTCCAGTGAACGGTATGTACCGTTCTTGGCGAAGGAAAACAGCCGCACTGCCGACCGCCGGCAGGTATCCTAAACCCTGATTCAGCTTAACTTTACAACTAGTGGGCACACCAAGATTCGAACTTGGGACCTCGTCCTTATCAGGGACGCGCTCTAACCAACTGAGCTATGCGCCCCGCCTGAAGAATCCCATAGGGGTGCCGTGGATCCGGCCGGAACACTTCCCTCAGCCACTCCATAAATGGCATTGTATATCACAGACCAGCGCTGTCAAACCCCAGCCGCTTGATTTGCTGGAATTATCTCTTGAATTGCGGACTTTGCCGAATTTAGTTCTTGCATGCTCGATGAGGTAGGTTGCCCTCATCCCTGCCCCTCTCGCAAACGGCGAGGGAGCAACCTCGGGTGGCTCGCCTTCCGCGACGGGCCTGCGGAGACTAAAATATATAACGCCCTTGAACTCCTACCCGCACATCCGATTTCCATGGCCACCGCAACACTCCCTTCCAACTCCCCTGACGCCGCCCAAACCAAGATCATGACCGTCTGGCCGGGAATCGGTTCGATGGCACTGGGCCGCTGGGTCGGATTGTTGGCCGGTAATCGCCTGGGCTACGGTTTTTTCACTCTCGGCAAACTGCTGGCCCTGGCGACGATCCCTGTCAGCCTGGGCGTCTATCTTTGGCGGCTGATGCCCTGGGTCTGCCGTCGCTATACCCTCACAAACCGGCGAGTGGGCATCCAACGCGGTCTGACGGCCAAAGAGGGCCCGTCGATAGGCCTCGATGCGTTCGAGACCATCGAGGTCGCCGTCCTGCCGGGCCAGGAGTGGCTGCACGCCGGCGACCTGGTTTTCCGGCACGAGGGCAAGGAAGTTTTCCGCCTTCGGGGCGTTTCCCGCCCCGAGGGCTTTCGCCAGGTGTGCCTGAAGGCCCGCCATGCGATGATCTGCGGGCGGCAAGTTTGCCAGCAGCAAGCGGCCGTAGGATAGATTTGTAATCTGTCGCAACAGGTTGAAAACCTATCCTACGATGACAGGTTGAAAACCTATCCTACGTGGAAACCGCAGGCGTTACTCGTGGCGCAAGGCCTCGATCGGGTCGAGCAGCGCGGCCTTCCAGGCGGGATAGAAGCCGAAGACAATCCCCACGCCGCCGGCGACGAAGACGGAAATCACGATCGCCGGCACGGAGACGCCGGTCGCCCAATGTTCGATCTCGCGAACGAGAATCGACGCGCCGCGGCCGACGAGAATGCCGAGCACGCCGCCCGCCAGGCAGAGCAAGACCGCTTCCACAAGGAACTGCTGCAGGATGTGATGCCGCCGGGCGCCGACCGCCATCCGCAGCCCGATCTCACGGGTCCTCTCCGTGACGGAAACCAACATGATGTTCATGATCCCCACACCGCCCACCACGAGCGAAATGCCGGCCACGACCAGAAGCAACATCCCCATCAATTCGGCCGTGCGGGCCGAGGCCTGGGCGACCTCGGTCATGTCGACAATGCGGAAATCCTCCTGCCCTTCGGCCCGATGATGCCGCTCGCGGAGCAACTCGGTGATCTGTTCGATGGCCACGGGCACCTGCTCGGCGCTGCGGGCCTTGGCCTGGATGAAGTCGATGCTCGACATCCGCACCGGCTGGGGCGTGTCGGCCAATTGGATGGCCATGGGCTGGGGATAGAGCGGCGTAGCCGCGACGTACGTATTGCTCAAGGTATTGACGGTCGCCGTGGTTGCAGCCGCCGCGACCTGCATCGACCCGGCGCCGGAGCTATTGACGCGGAACTTGATCGTCGTCCAGGGGGCCAGGATGCAGTCGTCCTGGTCCTGCCCCATATTGTTGCGCCCTTGGGACTCAGGACGCCGATGACCCGGAAGCGAACGTTGCGGATGCGGATCATCTTGTTCAGCGGCGATTCGTCTCCGAACAGTTCGCGCTTGATCGTGGTGCCGATAATGCAGACGGCTTTGCAGGTCTTGACGTCGTCATCCGTGAAGCAGACGCCTTCTTGCATGTCTTCCCAATCGCGCGTGGCCAGGTATTGCGGCGAAGTGCCGTTGAGCGTCCCCGGAGACCAGTTGAGTTTTCCATAGATGACTTGGGCCCGCGCCCAGACCATGGGCGCGGCGACCTCGACGGCGTCGCACTGCTCCTCGATGGCGTCGACGTCGGCAGGCTTGAGCGATTGCACAGTGCCCATGCCCTGGCTCACACCGCCGGTTTGGGCGGCGCCGGGGAAGATGGTCAGCTTGTAGGTGCCCATGCTGGCGATGGCTTTGTCAATCGCGGCCTTGGATCCTTGGCCGATCTCCGTCATGGCGATGACCGCCCCCACGCCGATGATCACGCCCAGTGCCGTCAGCGCCGATCGCATCTTGTTCCGCCGCAGGTTGTCCACGGCCGTGCGCAACGTGGTCGGCAGCAGGGAAGCAGCCAAGGACGAATGCCCTAGCGAAGGGTCGGATTCCGCATCCGGCTCGCTTTCGCTGGCGATTTCACCCGCGGTCGAGGGGCCCCGCGCGGGAAGCGGCACGACAAGGCCCGCGCCTCGGCCTCGTTGGCCGCGGTCAGCAGGGCCCCGTCGCCAGTCTGCGGTTGCAGCGATCCCGGTCCACGAGGAGCGCCTGGCGGCGGTGCGAGATCCAGCAGCCCGCCGGAGGCCCCCTTCGCCGCGCGGACACCGGCTGCGGGCGGTTTGTAGGCATGGTCCGCCACCAGTCCGTCGGCGATGTGGATCGTGCGATCGGCATAACCGGCCACTTTGGGGTCGTGGGTTACCAGCAGGATCGTGATGCCCTGGGCCTTCAGCCGCTGAAACATCCGCAGGATTTCGTCGCCGGTTCGCGAGTCGAGGTTGCCGGTCGGCTCGTCGGCCAGGAGCATGATGGGGTGATTGACCATGCGCGGCGATGGCCACCCGCTGCATCTGGCCGCCGGACATCTGGGAGGGCTCGTGGCTGGCCCGCGACGCCAGCCCGACCTGCTTGAGCAGCGACGCGGCCAACTGCCGCGCGTCGACCCGCGACGGCCTCCGCAACGCGTAATCCAACGGCATCAGGACATTGTTCAGGGCGGAAGTCCGCGGCAGGAGGTTGAAGCTCTGAAAGACGAAGCCCAGCTTCGATGTCCGCACCAAGGCCCGCTGGTCGGGCGAAAGGCTGCTCATCTCCTTGCCGTCGAACCAGAATTGGCCGGAACTCGGCCGGTCGAGACAGCCCAGAATGTTCATGAGCGTGGTCTTGCCCGACCCGGACGCCCCCATCAGAGCTACCATCTCGCCCTGGGCAATGGAAAGGGATATACCCTTCAATACGGGTACGTCCACTTCACCAAGGTGGTAGGTTTTGGTGATGTTCTCCAGGCGGATCAGCTCGTGGGAGACGGCCGTGCCATTCTGCTCCACTTCGGGATTACCCTCATCGTGGCACACCGTGGCATCAATAGGCAGGCTCATAATGGTCGCAGAGGCGAGGGTGGGGGGGAATTTCATCTGGCGAGACTACCTATGATAGCAGAAACGAGGATTTATTGCAAGCTCGTCGCGCCGAAGGTGGATAAGCGAAAATCGTTCTCGGTCCACGTTTCCCGGGAGCGAAAATCGTGGGCCGAGCCGCGGATAGCCACTTGAATTGGCAGGTCCACCGGGATAGATTTCTGTAGGGAGCGGTTTTGAAACGGTGCAGCCCAAGCGAGACGTCTGCGCTCAGGACGCGGGGCCCGTATATCGTCTTCTGCTGCGTCGTTTCGCACAACATCATCTCAAAGGAACTGCCATGTTACGCTCGGTGTTTTCCGGCCTTGCCCTCGTTCTTCTAACGGCCTCGAGCTTGCCGGCCCAGGATTGGGCGCGGCACTTGTTTGAAACGACCGAGCACGACTTCGGCTCGGTGGCGCGCGGGCGAAGGCCGAATATGCCTTTGTCGTCTGCAACAATCTGCAGAGCGACGTGCATATTGTTTCAGTCCGCTCCAGTTGCGGCTGCACGACGCCCTTTGTGGCGAACGACAAACGGACGCTCAAGACCTACGAGAAGGGCGCAATCATGGCCCATCTCAACAGCGACACACACCTCGGCCAGCGGGCCGCCACGCTGACGGTGACTTTCGATCAGCCCTACTATGCCGAAGTGCAGTTGCAGATCCGAGCCCTGGTGCATACCAACATCCTCATGGAGCCGGCCAGCCTGCAGTTCGGCACGGTCGAGCAGGGCAAGGCGAGCGAAGCCCGCGTGCGGCTGTATCGCGCCGACTTGCCGAACTGGCAGATCCAGGGCGTCCAGCTCTCCGATCCGAACCTGCAGGGCGAAGTGATCGAGTTGGCGCGGCAGCACGGCCAGGTCTGGTACGATTTGAAGGTGCATCTTGCACCCACAGGCCTCGCCCGGTTATGTCAGCGGCCACGCCGTGCTCACGACCAACGATCCGGGCATGCGGCAGATCCCCGTGCAGGTGGAAGGGCAGGTGCGGCCCAACGTGATGGTCAGCCCTGCGGACCTCTTCCTCGGCGTGATGCGCAGCGGGCAGAAGATCACCAAGCCGCTGGTGGTGCGTGCCGACAAGCCGTTCCGCATCACGGCGATCACCAGCGACAAGGCCTCCTTCGAGATCCCCGAACCGCCCAGCGATTCCCGGCCGGTTCACGTCGTGCCGGTGACGTTCGTGGCCGGGGCCGAGATTGGCAAGGTGGTGAAGACGATCCACATCGAGACCGACCTCGGCGGCGCCCAGGCCACGTCCTATGCCGTGGTGAACGAAGCGGACAAATAGCTTCTGGTCCGTCTCACTTCTGATCGGGCGTGAAATCGGCGAGCGTGCGATAGGTGGCGCCGGGGCCCTGCGGCAAGCCGACAATCCGCACGAGCGAATCGGCCGGGACCGTGGCCGTCACCTGGTACAGCTCGGGATCGTCCGCCGCCGGCTGCATGGGAATCCACTTCCTGGGACCGAGGCGGAGTTGCACCTTCTCGGCGTTGCGGACGCGGATCTTGAACTCCTGCTCCTTGTCGGCCGCCAAGGGCACGTAGATCGGGCCTTCCAGGAAAGAATCGATGCCCTCGGTCGAGCTATAGGTCTTGGCGAGGTTCCAGGGCGTGCCGGCCTTGGCCTCGAACTCCAGTATGGCGGCGTGCCAATACAGCCCCTGGTCCTGCCGCGACTTGGTATAGATCTCGACGCCCCAGTTTCCGGCCGCGGGAAAGGTCACCAGCACATTGACCTCGTTGCGACTGCGGCGGAGGAGCGTCCGTCCTTCGATCCGGTCGTTCCCGGTCTTGCCGGCTTCGACAAGGCCCGCCATGAACACGATGTCTTCCGGCGCCGCGATCGAGAACTGGACCGATTCG
Organism: uncultured Planctomycetia bacterium; assembly: GCA_963824275.1. Lineage (GTDB taxonomy): Bacteria > Planctomycetota > Planctomycetia > Pirellulales > Thermoguttaceae > JANXQG01. The sequence goes on from CAWGOT010000006.1 coordinate 374,408, forward strand.
CCCGCCGGTTGCAGGCGCCGGAGGGGCGTCGCCAGCCGCAGGCCGCTCTCGAAGAACCGCCCTGCGAGCAGCGGCATGGCGATGAACTGCTCGGCCGACACGGGCGGCTCGAGCAACTGCCATTTCGCCAGCACCGGAAAATGGGTGTAGACGAAATCCCGCGGCGCGGCGAAAAGATACGACGTGCCATACTGCTTGTGATAGCTCTTGTCCTCGACGCGACCGGCGTCCCAGCAGACGTCGACCAGATTCCATTTTTTCTGGATCTTCACGGCGTTCCAGACGTGATCGGACTTGCGGACGTTCTCGACGGCGCCGATGCGGAAGTCCGATCCGCGGCCGTAGCCGGCAATCACCTCGCACGGAATGCCGGCGATCTCGCACATTTTTTGCAGCAGATCGGCGTAGCCCTGGCAGACCGCCTTGCGGCGCGTGAGGGCCGTTTTCCACGACGAATCGATCGGACCGCCGGCCAGGAAGCTCTCAACGTCATAGTCGATGTTGTCGGCGATCCAGTCGTGCAGGAGCTTGACCTTCAGAAAATCGTCCTTGGCGTCGCGGACCAGCCAGTGGACGAGCGGTTTGAGCAGTCCGTCGGGGTTCGCGAAGATCGCCGGCTGAATCGCCGCCGGCACGCCGGCAACCCGCGGTTCCGGCTTGCCCGTCCGCAAGGAGGCCGGATCGGCGGCGAAGGATACGCAGCACGAAAGGAGGAGAAGAAGAACCGCCGAAAAGCGGGCAGCGAAACAGGAATTTCTACCAGAAGATAAATGACCGTAAGATGCAAGAGAAGAAATCCGTGTCATATTCTCTCCTCTTCTTATGTTTCTGCCCCTTTGTTTTTCTGTCGAAAGGCCTGCTGTTCTTTTGCGGCCTAAGGCGTGGCCTTTTCCGGTTTCGCCGCTTCTTCGGACTTGGCGGGCGGCTTGGTCTCCGCCGCCCGTTTCAATTCGTTTTCCGGAACATCCGGCTGCGCAGCGCCGTTGACGACGCGATCCCTCGACTCCAGCCTGGCGGTGGCGGCATCAACCTTGGTCAGAATGTGCGTCGCCGAGGCCGCGCTGCCGTCGGCCAGCGTGCCGGAAAACTTGATCAGCCAGCGGTTGCCGTCTTGGACCCAGACGTTCTCGCCGAAACCGCCGTCGCTATCGAAGATCCAGGAACGGATGAGGCTGGTACGCGGATCCCAGCCGATGACTTCCGTGCCGCCGTGCAAGATGGCATCCTTGCCCTCGATCTTGTATCTGCGGATCAGGAATGCCTGGCTGGCGGTCCAATCGCACGAGGTGCGGAGCGTGATGCCGGCTTTGGAGGTCTCGGTCGCCCAGTCGCCGACGAGCCACGCGAGCTCTTTCAAGTGGTTGCTCTGCGGCGGCAGATGGGTAATGGTCTCGCGGGCGCTTTCAATCAGCCAGCGGCCCTTCTGCTTGACGAGCACAAAGGCGGACAGCGGGTCGCCGCCGGTGGGCGGGGCCGGTTTGACCTCGGCCACGGCTTCCACCAGGGCAAGAGCTTCGCCAACCAGTCGCAGGTGGTTTACGTGGATTTGGAGTTTGCAGGGCTCCTTGTGGGCGGCAAAGGCCTCTTGGAACTGCTTTTCAATATTCTCGCGGCCATCGGCCCTGGCGCCGCCCGGACCGACGAACTCGCCGGATTCCGTCCAGCAGGCCGCCAGCCCTTTGGCGTCGCCTTGATTGAAGCTGGTTTCCAATTGGGTCAACACGGCAAGGACGGCCTGTCTCGGGCTGTCAGCGGCGGATTTGTCCGCGGCCGCTTTTTCCTGGGCCAGAGCGGTCGTGGTGAGGGCAATCAGTGAGACCGCGAAAAGAGTTCCAATCCGGGGCTGCATGCTAAGGACTCCATGAACTGGGGTTAATTCATCTCGTAGGGTGGGCTTTAGCCCGCCTTTTCAATACACATTGCGAAGGTTCGTAGGGTGGGACCCGGGCACCATGTACCCATGGTCGGCTTGCAAGCGCCGGCCCACCAATCCAACGCCCAACGCCCATAATTGGCGGGCCGGCCTCGCAAGCTCACTGGTCCCACTCTACGGCTGATTGGCACATTCCTCGCTTGCGCCTCGGGCTTGTACGGCTCATTTTCAATCCAAAGTTCGCTAGTTGGAACCGGCGGCGCGGGCCCGGTCGCTGACTTCCTGACCCAACGTCTTCAGAAAGCCCGTGGCAACTTTGTAATCGGCGGTGTTGAGGCCGTCCTTCAGCCGCCACTCCAACACGGCCTTCATGTCCTCGACGGTGCCGGCCATGCTGCGATAGTCGGCCGCGGTGGGAACGCTCAGCTTCGGAGGGCTGCGGCGGTAGGGGGCCTCGATCTTCGCCCGCTCGGAGGCGAAGCAAGGATCTTGCAGCGCGGTCGGCCACTGGATGATGTCCAACGCCACCGGCGGCGGTCCGCCCGACGGCGCAAAGCCGGCCGCCGATTGGAATGTAGCCTGGCCCATGCCGCCGAGGCCCGTGTTCATCACCCTTTGCTCTGCCATTTGCTGCGCCTGGTGCTGGAACCACCAGTCCTGGGTCGCCTGTTGCTGGCTGGCGATCGCGCTGGCCTGGCTCTGGGCCTGGCTGGAGAGGGTATTGCGAATGCCGCTTTGCACGACGTAGTTTTGCTCCATCGCCGCCTGTTGGCCGGCCTGCATGTTCTGGCTCTTGAGCTGCATGGCCGTCGCCTGGCGGTAGTCGGCGCCGAGCAAGGCGGCAGAAGCATTCGTGGTGCCCCAGCCGCCATAGCCATAACCTGGATAGAACTGTGCCGGCGCAGGGCCGGCCAGACCGAGCACTCCGCCGCCGGCCAATACGGCGACCAACAATGCATGTTTCATCTTCCACCTCCGGGAATTTTCCGCACGATGGCAGTTTTCAGCCGAACCGGCCTGGCGATACCGCCCTCGCCGGAACGTATTTCAATTATACACCGAGAACTTGCAAGCCAATACTCCCACTTCTGGATAGTGCGGAGAGACCGCCGGTTGGCTTCCAGGCTGAAATATGATATTCTCAGCAATGGACCTGCCGATATTTCGCACCGCCGAGGATCGCCCTGACTATGGATGCCGACCTTACGCCCCAGGACTTCATCGTACCCACGCTTGGCCCCGCGACCTTCCCGTCGCCGTTAGGGCTTTCCACCGTCCAAGGCGACGGCCTGGGCGACTTCGTGCCCGACGGCGCCCGCGTCCGCTACCACATCGAAAGCGATCCCGGCCGGCCGCCTCATCCGGACTTGATCATCGAAAAGGCCGGCCCGCGGGAGAAAATCTTCTTCGACCCTGCCCAATGCAAGGCGGCGATTGTCACCTGCGGCGGACTTTGCCCCGGTTTGAACAACGTCATCCGCTCGGTCTTTCTGCAACTCTACCACCGCTACGGCGTGCCGACCGTGCTGGGGGTTCGCTACGGCTACCAGGGACTGAATCCGGCCAAGGGTCCGCCGCCGCTGGTGCTCACGCCCGAATACGTGGAGCGGATCCACAACCAGGGCGGCACCGTGCTGCGATCGTCGCGCGGGCCGGAAGACCCGGCAGTGATTGTCGATTACCTGCAAAGCGAAGGCATCAACATGCTCTTCTGCCTGGGCGGCGACGGCACCCAACGCGGCACGCATGCGATTGCCATGGAAGCCCAGCGGCGCGACGCCAAGATCGCCGTCGTGGGCATTCCCAAGACGATCGACAACGACCTGCCCTTCGTCTCGCGATCGTTCGGCCACGGCACCGCGCTGGAGAAGGCCCGCGAGGCGATCAACTGCGCCCATACCGAGGCCCACGGCGCCCCCAACGGCATAGGGCTGGTGCAGCTCATGGGCCGCAACGCCGGGTTCATCGCCGCCGGCGCGGCCCTGGCCAGTCAGGAGGCCAACTTCGTGCTCGTTCCCGAGGTCCGCTTTCCCTTGGAAGGGCCCGGCGGATTCCTCGATGCCTTGCAGAAGCGGATCCTCGCCCGCAGGCACGCCGTGATCGTCGTTGCCGAAGGGGCCGGCCAGCACTTGTTCGACTGTGAGAGCGATCAGTGCGACGCCTCCGGCAATCGCAAGCAGCACAATATCGGCGTGTTCCTGCGAGAGCGGATTTCGCAACACTTCAAGGCGGCCGGCATCCCCATCAACATGAAGTACATCGATCCCAGCTACATCATTCGCAGCGTGCCCGCCAACTCCGACGACAGCCTGCTCTGCGACGCCATGGCCCGGCACGCGGTGCATGCCGCCCTGGCCGGCAAGACCGACGTGCTGATCGGCATGGAGCACGGCCTTTGCCTCCACATACCGATTTGCACGGCCGTGGCGCGGAAGAAGCAGCTTTCGCCCGAAGGCGAGTTCTGGCTGCGGGTCATCGAGTCAACGGGCCAGCCGGCTTGGGTGTAAGCGGGGAGAGGGGAGCAGGGAGCGGAGAGTGGGGAGCGGGGAGTTAAGGCCGGGTGGCATGCCTTCACGCGGCGGCCAAAAGTCGGTGAGGATCGTAAATGAAGGGCTCAACTCTGAAATCCATTGCTGTCTTCACATGGAGAGGACATCTACCTTCCGACGAAGAGATCGACGCCGATCCGGCCACGCGTATCTCCGCAGACTACGGTGAGCAGTGGGCAAATCAAGCGGGCCAGCCGGTCGTGACGGCACTGCTCGAGGCGATTCGTAATCTCGGTCATGCGGTCGATGCCAAATCGCTGTGCTTTGATGGACATGCTTGGTACTTCAGGACGGTCCTTGACGGTAAGAGCTATTCAGTCCTCGTCCAATGGATTTACCGCGAAGAAAGGCGTGATGCGTTTATGGCCCAAGTATTCCTGCTTCGAGGCTGTATTGCATGTCTCTTTCGGCGTCGCAATAGGGAACTTGAATTGGAGCCAGCATGCAAGGTGCTGAACGATGCCCTGGGTGCTCAACCGATGGTTGCTGACATGGAATGGGTAAGCGAGATCTCGTGGTAGCGATGGGGCGGGCCGAGGAAAACCAGTTCCAGCATTCACTCTCAGACATCGTCTGGTGAAACGACAGTAATACCGTAGCGTTTGAAGTCGCCAATATTGAACGTAAGTAGATTTGACACGCCGTGCGTATTCAGCAACGCCACCAATCGAGCATCGTGGGTCTGCTTGCCAATGACGCCGTAAACGCTGACCAATCGAAGCCACTCGCCGAAGACAGCAGGCGTCTCTGGCAGCAGCGGGAACTGCTGCTGCAATTCTGCGACCTTGGCTTCGGCTATTTTGGAAGTCCATCCGTAACCGTTGACTTCGACGGGCCGGGTTGCCGCCGCCCAGAACTCCATCACGACCTGGGGCGCAAGCAGCAACTCTTCGCCGCGAGCCAAGAGTCGCCCGATGGCCTGCACGGCAACCGGATACTGAACGGACTTGGGTGCGGCAGCCCGCAAAACGACATTTGTGTCGAGCAGATAACGTGCCATCAGTCGTACAGGCCCTCACGCCGCAGACTCTCGTCCGGGACGTCGGGCGTGTCGGCAGGCACCGTACTGGCCCAGTGCTGGAATGCCTGCACTCGTTCTACCGGCGTTGCCCGCTGCCAAAACGGCGGCTCCCGGCTGGCCGGGCGAAGCAGCGTCACCTCGCCCAAGACATCCAATTCAAACCGTGCATGGGGCTGTCCACCCATCAGAAATTCTGAAGGCACGCGAAGCACACCATCGTCGCTAACTTCCAAAATCGGCATCAGAAAAGTCCTTTCCATAATCCGACTCGCTCTTCGGTAGCGAGCTATCGACCCTCCTATTTTACGCCAATTCTTCCCTTCCGCCAACTCCTCCTTCCCTCGCCGGCAAAACTGTGCGACAATATCCTCCTGACGCTTCCCACCCCAGGACCTTCATCATGCGTATTGCTTACTTCGATTGTCCCAGCGGCATCGGCGGCGACATGACTCTCGGCGCTTTGGGTTCCCTCGACCTGCCGGGCGTGGAGCGTCTGGCCGTATCGCCCATGCCCACCGGCACCGGCCGAATCACGATCACCCACGGCGAATGCAACATCTCCGCGCCGGCCAGGGCGGAACGAGCAGAACCATGAGCCCAACGAAACTCTTTCGCATCCGCCTGATCCTAATCGGGTTCATTATTGCCCTGGCGGCGAGCGGCATCACGGCCTTCGATCTGCCGCCGGAGGTTCGACTGCTGAAGGCCTGGTTCGGCCCTGGAACGGCCATCGGCGAGGCCTTTCCCGACATGGCGACTTGGCTCTGCAAAGTCAGCGACGGGCTTGAGGCGGCCGATCGCGATTATCCCTTTCTCGCTTACGGCACCGACTGGCTGGCGTTCGCCCATTTGGTGATTGCGGTTTCCTTCATCGGCCCGATTCGCGATCCCGTGCGGAACGTGTGGGGAGTGGAGTTCGGCATGATCGCCTGCCTTGCGCTGGTTCCCTTGGCGCTGATTTGCGGTCCGATTCGCGGAATCCCCTGGTTCTGGGGAGTGATCGACTGTTCGTTCGGCGTCTTCGGCATCATTCCCCTGTGGATCGTGCGGCGGATGATCCGATCGGACCCGAGCTACCGCTGACTGGAAGGTGGTTCGATTTTTCGGCCACCATGGACTTCGCGAAATCCAGGGCCTCCTGCGTGGTCTTGTCATTGTGGCTCAAGTTACTGGCGGACTGGTACGCCGCGGCGGCCTCGTCCCAGCGGTCGAGTTCCTGGTAGGCGAGGCCCAGGTTGTACCATGTGCCTGAGCGGCCGCGCCGCTGGAGCGCCAGGCGAAGGTATCGCACGGCATCTTCGTAATGCCCTCTCGTCAATGCCGTGTAGCCCATCTGACCGTACTCGTCGCCGGCGAACTCGGTGAAATTGATGTACGGCCGCCCCACGGTCCCGGCCGCTACGAGCAACGCGAGAATCATGGCCCCAACGGCGCCGCATAACCACGGTTTCCGGCCGTAGTGCCCCGCTACGGCCCAGCCGATCAGCAGGCCCAGCAGGGCCCCCGCCCGTGGGCGACGTTGGCGACAAGCATCACGTCCTTCACGGTCAAGACGATGCAGAGGAAAAACCAGCCGATGAACATTACGACGGTCTGCTGGTCAACCATTCCCAGGAACCGCCGGTCTCGAGGAGAAAGCACCCACAAGAAGCCGAACAAGCCATAACCCACGCCGGAAAGCCCCACTCCCCGCCCGCCAAAGTCGTATTCGGCCAGCGATGAACCGACAGCCAGCAGGGCAAACAGGCCGGCCGTGCGCAACGAGCCATAGACCTCTTCGATGCGACTTCCGAAGCGCCATGTCCAATACAGGTTGAAGGCCAAATGAAACACATCTGAATGTGGGAACGTAGTGGTCAATGGACGCCAGAACTGGCCGGACCACACCCTATAGTCAACGACCAACAGGTCGATCTTGACCCCGCAATGCCAGGCGAGCGTAGCAACGACGGCCAGCAGGCAGGTCCCGCCCGTGATCGGATAGCGTTTGAAGAGCTTCGTCAAGTCCATAATCGTTCCCCGAGCAGCGTTCTCGACGAACACACGATGCCACAGCGCGTCATTCTACGCGATCCCGACGAATATTTGAACCAGATGATCGGAGAATGCGAGAATGCCGGTCGCCCTTTCCCCCGTGTTGACTGGACGATCAAATCATGGTAGAAATAGGGGTTTCCAACAGGTCATTCAAGTAAACATCCTCATTCGGGAGCATCCCTATGTCACTCAGCGAGCGGAAACAAGAATTAAAGCGCCGTCGCCATCGCAAGAAGAAATTCAACGTCTTCGCCCGAAAACTGGTCAAGGCGACCGTTTCGGAGAAGACCGTCATTGCCGAGAAACTCCGTCGCCTGACCCCCGGCTGCGAAGTCGTGATCGAGGCCTGGGAACTCGAAAAGAAGCGGTAAGCAGGGTGAATCGGACCACCCTTCTCCCCGCTGTATTTGGTGCGGCCCGCGGTATGATATATAATAGAGTGTGGGGCGTCGACGATCGCTGCAATGACTCCCATAGAAGTCGAGCTAAGCAAACTCAGCGCCTTCACCAGCTAGGGATTTCGCGGATCCAGCGAAACTCGAGCGCTGTGGTGCGTTCGACTGGCGCAAATATCAACCGATTGAGGTCGAACAAGACGGAACGCGGCTGACAATCGTAAACGGTATGACACGTGTCGAACTAGCGCGTCGGGCGGGAATTACGCACCTGCCGGCGTACGTTTATCCAACAAGGTGACGCCATGGAAGAACTAAATGCCCTCTATTGCAGATTGCTGCACGTTGGATTCATCGTTCTACGACAGGCCATCTGCTCCGGTGACAACGAGTGGATTCGAGCAGAGATTGACTTTTTGCATAATATGCCAAGTCTGATCGGGGAATCGAATGTCGAGCGACATCGCTACTTCTGGTTCATTGAACGAGGTCTTTACATCGAGCGGGTGTCGGCAGCGGGCGGCGGGCAACGCAAGTCTCGCATGCGGACCTATTACGAGCCGATTTGGCTTGAAATGGAACCCGTGATGTTGCGCATGCTGGGGCAAAGTCCAGAGACCGATAAGTCGGCGTTGCTCCACGAAGAGGCTGCCCTGAAGGGGTGAGAAGCTGCACGCGCCGCCCATGTTCCTTCCGTTTTCACGCCGACGTTCCCTTGAACCTTTCCACCACGGCCTTTGCCGCCGCGAGTTGATCTTCCAGATCCTTCAAGGCGGCACGCTCTCCTTCCACAACGGCTGCGGGGGCCCGCTCGACAAAGTTGGCATTCTCCAACTTCTTCCGCTTCGCGGCAATGAGGGGATCTAGACGCACCATCTCTCGCTCATTCCGCTCGACTTCGGCGCCGACGTCGATCAAGCCGGCCAGATTGACGAAGACCTCCATGCCGGCCAAGGCCACGTTGGCGGAGTGTTCCGGCGCGGTGACCTCGGGCCCCCAACCGGTCGGCCGCGCCTGGGCCAAGGAGACAAATACGACTCCATCGGTTGCAGCAGAGCGGCGGCAGCCGCGTCGCAGCGGACGGCGAACTCGATCGCTTTGCGCTGCGGCACGTTCTGCCGAGAGCGAATCTCGCGGACAGCCCTCAACACCTCCTGGAAGAGCGGCGAAGCGGGCCTCGATCTCCGCGTTCTGGCGGGCCACGTCGGCCTGCGGCCAAGGGGCGATCATGATGCTCTCAGCGGCCGCTGTGCCCTCACCCCCTGCCCCTCTCCCGGAAGGCGAGGTGGAGCCCGTTGCCCTCGCCCCCTGCCCCTCTCCCGGAGGGCGAGGAGAGATTCGCGATGCCGCGTTGCGGCGCAGCCTCCGCCAGCAACTGCCAGACCTCCTCGGTCACGAAGGGAATCATCGGGTGCAGCAGCCGCAAGAGCGTGTCGAGCGTGTGGGCCAGCACCCGCTGGGCCGTCGGCCGCGCGGCCGGGTCGCCCAACCGGGCCTTGACCATCTCCACGTAGAAACTGCAGAACTCGTTCCAGGCGAAGCCGTATAGGCCCTTCGCCGCGTCGGCATAGCGATACTCGGCCAGGGCCGTCGGTGGTCTCCTGCGTGACCGTCGCCAGCCGGCTGAGGATCCAGCGATCCTCGACCCGCAGATCGGCGTCGGCCACCGTGCCGGGCGTGTAGCCTTCGAGGTTCATCAGGGCGAACCGCGAGGCGTTCCAGAGCTTGTTGCAGAAGTTCCGCGCCAGCTCGAACCGCTCGCTCACCACGGCCCCGCGCGGCAGGGCCTTGTCGTCCGGCTTTTCGGCCCATTGCGTGGAAAACTCCTTGCCGCAGTGCTTGCACTTGACCCGCGGCCGGATGCGGTTCTCCTTGGTCTGCTCGACCAGCTTCTCGCAATGCGGGCACTCGAACTCGACCGGCATGCGGATGTCTTGCGTCTCGGTGGTCAGATAGGCCAGCCCGAAACCGCAGGGCGTCGGCCCCGAACTTCTCGATCACGTCGACCGGGTCGACGCCGTTGCCCTTCGATCTTCGACATGCCTTCGCCGTAGCCGTCGAGAATCTTGGGATGGATGAACACGTCATGGAAGGGCACTTCGCCGACGTTGTACAGGCCCGTGATCACCATCCGCGCGACCCAGAGCGTGATGATGTCGCGGCTGGTGATCAGCACGCTCGTGGGATAGTAGTAGGCCAGTTCCGTCGTCTTGTCCGGCCAGCCGAGGGTCGAATGCGGCCAGAGGGCCGAACTGAACCAGGTGTCCAGCACGTCCTGCTCGCGGACGAGCGTGTGCCCTGGCACGGCCGCTTCGTCGAGATCCTCTTCCTGCGGCAAATCAGCCATTGGCCGTACTGTTCGTCGCGCTGCCAGACCACGTCGTCGCGGCCGGCGAAGGCCTGTCTCAGATCGGCCTCGCTCGCCGTCTTGCAGTACCAGATCGGGATCTGATGTCCCCACCAAAGCTGCCGGCTGATCGGCCAGTCGCGTTTCTCGCCCAGCCAATCGAGATAGCTCTTGGCATAGCGCTCGGGGATGATCTTCACGCGGCCGTCGCTCACGGCGTCCATCGCCGTTTGGGCCAGATGGTCCATCTTCACGAACCACTGGTCGGTCAAGAGCGGCTCGATGGGCGTCTTCGAGCGGTCGCTGTGGGCCAACTCGATCTCGCGGTCCTCGGTCTTGGCCAGGAGGCCCTGCTTCTCCAGGTCGGCCAGGACGGCCTGCCGGGCCTTTTGCACCGTCAGGCCCTGGTACGGGCCGGCGTTTTCGTTGAGCGTGCCATCGAAGTTCAGGATGTTGATCATGGGCAGGCCCTGCCGCAGCCCCACTTCATAGTCGTTGGGGTCGTGGGCCGGCGTGATCTTCACGCAGCCGGTGCCCAGTTCGGGCTTGGCCCAAACGTCGGCCACCAGCGGCATCTCGCGATTCAACAGCGGCAGCCGCACCTTGCGGCCGTCGCGGGCCATGCGGGCCAGCGTTTCCAACTGCGCCGAGCATCGTGCGGCGGCGCTCCTGGAGATCGTCGATCTGCTTCTGGATGTCCGGCTTCTCCTTGGCCGGCGCCGCCTCCAGCCGGGCCGTGAGATCGGCCTCGGCCTTATCGAGCGCCGCGGCCGGATCGGGATGCACCGCCACGGCCGTATCGCCGAGCATCGTCTCCGGCCGCGTGGTGGCCAACGGTCACGTATTGCGGCTCGCCCGGCCTGCGGGTCGATGACGGGATAGTTGAAGTACCAGAAGTTGCCCTTGACCGTCTCGTGGAAAACCTCGTCGTCGCTGACGGCCGTTTGCAGCATGGTGTCCCAGTTCACCAGCCGCTTGCCGCGGTAGATGAGCCTGTCGCGGAACATCTTGAAGAACGTGTGCCGCACCGCCCGGGCACACTGCGGATCGAGCGTGAAGCGGGTCCGCTGCCAGTCGCAGGTGCAGCCCATTTCCTTGAGTTGGCCGAGGATCCGCTTTTCGTAGTCGTTCTTCCACTGCCAGATCCGGGCCACCAGCCCTTCGCGGCCAAGCTCGTGCCGGCTGAGCTTTTCCTCTTGCAGCAGGCGGCGTTCGACCACGGCCTGCGTGGCGATGCCCGCGTGATCGGTGCCCGGCATCCAGAGGGTCTCGAAGCCCTGCATCCGCTTCTGGCGGATGAGGATGTCTTGCAGGGTGTTGTTCAGGGCGTGGCCCAGGTGCAGCGCGCCGGTGACGTTGGGCGGCGGGATGACGATCGTGTAGGGCTTTTTCGCCTGGTTCGGCTCGCTATGGAAGTAGCCCTTGGATTCCCAGAAGGCGTACCAGCGCTTTTGCGCGGCGGCGGGATCGTATTGCTTGGGGAGGTCGAGCATGATGAAGGATGAGGGATGAGGGATGAGGGATTAGCTCAACCGCCGGTACAGTTCCTTGTTCTTCGCAAGCACGAACTTCGCGGCCCGGTCGAAATCATCGCCCGGGCGCGACAAGAGGTCGGCCACAGCAGCTTTTGCAAGCTCCCGCACATCGACCCCTAACTCGCGAGCGCGCTCATCAAGCCGCCTCGCCTGCTCCTCAGTCAGTTCAACAGTAATCGACATATCAAATCCTCCATCTCGAATGGCACTCTATTGGTCAGAATCACTCCAGAAGTCTGCAACGGGATCCTTCGAACCGGGCCATTGTCCCCGATGTTCGGACGTCGGACGGGCTATTTCAGTGTTAAACGCCTCGGCAATCATTCGCACGGACTCGCGACGGTCCAGACCAGTAACTTCCTCCAAGGCATTTGCAACGTGGCGGGCCATATCGGCAAGCATCATACCCCAACAGTGCCGTTCGTCGTGTCGACTGTCCTTATGCCACATTCCCACGTTGAGCACACAATGAAGGCCGTTCTCAGCAATCCACGTCCGCGCCATTTCCGTCGCGTTCGGATCGTTCTCAGCCGCGGGTGGCAATGGGAGCTGTCTTCGCTTATCTGCCATGAAACTCTCCTCACATCGCGGAACTCATCCCTCATCCCTCATCCCTCATCCCTCATCCCTCATCCCTCATCCCTCATCCCTCATCCCTCATCCCTCATCCCTCATCCCTCATCCCTCATCCCTCATCCCTCATCCCTCATCCCTCATCTCCTCATCCCTCATTCCTCATCCCTCATCCCTCATCCCTCATCCCTCATCGCCCCTCATGTTTATACAAGCAATACTCAAAACTGTCCACCAGGGCGATCCAGCTTGCCTCGATCACGTTCTCGCTCACGCCCACGGTGCCCCATACGTCGCTCTCGTCCTGGCTCTCGATCACCACGCGGACACCGGCGGCGGTGCCCGCCTCCGAGTTGATCACGCGGACCTTATAATCCACCAGATGCAGCTTCCGCAAGGCGGGAAAACGCCCGTTGAGGGCCTTTCGCATGGCGGCGTCCAAGGCGTTCACAGGGCCGTCGCCCTCGGCCACTTCGTGGCGGACCTCGTCGCCGATGCGGATCTTGACCGTGGCCTCCGTGCGGATCTCGCCCTGGGCGTTGGTCTCCACGTTGACATGGTAGCTCAGCCGCTCGAAATGAGGGCGGAAGTTGCCCTGGCACTTGCGCACCAGCAGGTCGAACGAACCGTCGGCCGCCTCGAACTGGTAGCCCGCATGCTCCAGCGCCGCGACCTGCGCGAGGATCGCCTCCATGAGCTTCGAGTCGTTGGGGATCTTGTGCCGCCGCGTGAGGGCCACAAGGTTCGCCCGGCCGGCCAGCTCGCTCACCAGGACGCGGCGCTCGTTTCCCACGGCCTCCGGCTCGATGTGCTCGTAGGCGGCCGTATTGCGGGCGATTCCGCTGACGTGCATGCCGCCCTTGTGCGCAAAGGCGCTCTTGCCCACAAACGGCTGGTGCGAGCGGAAGTTCATGTTCAAGATCTCGTAGACGAAGCGCGAAAGCTCCGTCAGGTGCTCGACGCCGCCGGGGATCAGCAATTCGTATCCCTGTTTCTTCAGCGCCAGGTTGGCGATCACGGAGATCAGATCGACGTTGCCGCAGCGCTCGCCGAAGCCGTTGATCGTGCCCTGGACCTGCACGGCCCCGGCGTCAATCGCGGCCAGCGAATTGGCCACCGCCAGCTCGCAATCGTTGTGGCAATGGATGCCCACGGGCGCAGAGACTGACTCGACCACGTTCCGCACCGCCCGGGCGATGACGTCGGGCATCGTGCCGCCGTTCGTGTCGCAGAGGACGACCATCCGCGCGCCGCCCTCGACGGCCGCCCGCAAGGCTGCCAGCGAGTAGGCGGGATCGGCTTTCCAGCCGTCGAAGAAGTGTTCGGCGTCGAAGATCAGCTCGCGGCCGTTTGCCGCCAGGTGGGCGATGCTCTCGCAGATCATGGCCAGGTTTTCGTCGGCGCTGGTGCGGAGCACCTCGCTCACTTGGAAGAGCGAGCTCTTGCCGACGATAGTGATCGTCTTGGCACGGGAATCCAACAGCGACCGCAGGCCATCGTCATCCTCGGCCTTCACGCCCTTGCGGCGGGTCATGCCGAAGGCGCAGACGCGCACGTGCTTCAAGGGCAAATCGCAGACCTGCTGGAAATACTGGGCGTCCTTTTCATTCGAGGCCGGATATCCGCCCTCGACATAGTCGACGCCGATGCTGTCGAGCCGCTCGGTGATGGCCAGCTTGTCTTGCAGCGAGAAGCTGATGCCCTCGGCCTGCGAGCCGTCGCGGAGGGTCGTATCGTAAATTTGAATGCGGGTCATGGGGACGGGGTTGAAGTTCGGGAGGGATCTCAAATCTCAAATTTGCAATTTGCAATTTGCAATTTGCAATCTCTTTCTACGAAAAAGGCCCTCGGGCCTTGTTGGGCCTCAGGGCCTAAATGTTTCTCGGTAACAACCGAAAGCCCTAGGCCCCAGCTTCCCCAATAATAATCGCTACGGCGACGTCGCGCGTGGCGACGGCCCCAGGGCGATTCAGGTTGGCGGGATGGGCAAACATCGGTTCAATTACGGGTTGCAAAGAGTATAGCTTAGCGTGCAAACAGGCCCGCGTCAAGGGCTCCGGTTTTTACAAATTTATACCCGTCGTGTTATATCTCGGCCTCATCGAGCCCGCCGGCACGGGCGGGCTAGCGGCGTTCATCTTCAGGCCGCTAACCTTGAAGCAGAAGGCGTGCTTGCAGGGCTGCTGGGCCGGCAATTTGACCTTCAAACCCTCCGCGTCCTGCGTGAACTCGAGGTTGCCCTCGTGACCCAGAAGACCCACGCTCGCGATCTTGCCTTGCGGGGCCTTTCCCGCGGCCAACGAGCGGATCGTGGCCTGCTCACCCGGCCACGCCAGCGCAATGGCATACAGATCGTCGCCCTTGACCGTGAAGTGGTAGCCGGTGCGGCCCGTGCCCTCGCTGAAGCTGGTCCAGTTGTGCGTGCCGTAGATCGCGTCGCCGTTGACCGTCAGCCACTGGCCGACCTCCAGCAGCGTCTGCTGCTGGGCCTCGGGGAGCGTGCCGTCAGCCATCGGAGAGAGGTTCAAGAGCAGGTTGCCATTCTTGCTCACGAGGTCGATGAGCTTGCCGAGCACCGTTTCGGCGGTGGAGACACGCATGTCGCTCGTATAGCCCCAGGTGGTGCCGATCGGCTCGTCCACCTGCCAGGCGCCCGGCAGGATCTCCTTGGGGCCGCGAATCGTCTTCTCGAAGTCGAGGATGCTGCCGGCGCGGTAGGCGCTGTCCTTGGTGCTGATCGAAACGTCCTTGCCCCACTGCTTGGCGCGGTTGTAGTAGTACGCGGCCACCTTGAGCTTGAGCGGGTCGTAAACGCGGTGGTTCACCCCGTTGTCGAACCACAGCATGTCCACCTGGTACTTGTCGATCAGCTCGAAGTTCTTGGCGACCCACAGTTCGAGGAATTGCTGCAGCCGCTGGTCGTCGTGCTTCGTCCAGTAGAAGTCCTGATAGCGGGGATCGTCCAGGTCGCTCTTCAGTCCCGCTTTCGGCTGGATGAACGTGTAATGCTCGATGCTGTGGTTCGAGACGCCAAACTTCAGCCCTTGTTTCCGCACCGCCGCCCCCAATTCGCCGATCAGGTCGCGCTTGGGCCCCATTTTGACGGCGTTCCAAGGGCTGCAATCGCAGTCCCAGAGCGAGAACCAGTCGTGGTGTTCGGCCGTGGGCACGACATACTTGGCGCCGCTCTTGCGGAACAGCTCGGCCCACTGGTCGGCGTTGAACTTGGCGCAGGTGAACTTGGGGATGAAGTCCTTGTATCCGAACTGGTCCTGAGGGCCGAAGTGCTGGGCATGCCAGTCGACGAACGCGGCGTACATGTGCTTCTCATACCACTCGTTGTGGTAGGCGGGCACGGAGTAAAGACCCCAATGCATGAAGATGCCGAACTTGCCGTCGATGAACCACTGCGGGACTTTGTAGTTCTTGCCGATCGAGTCCCAGGTCGGCTCGAACGGCCCGCTAACCTGCGGCGTCTTGGCGGCCGCCGCGGCGGCCACGATCGCCGGCGTCGCCGGCGGGCCCATGCCGAAGGACGAGTCGGCCGCGAGGGCCGGCCCAGGAATGCTCCCCAGCAGGGCGAGGATGGAAAAGACAACAAGGGTGCGAACGGGTTTCAATTGTGGACGCAGTGGCATCGTGTTGCTCCAGGAGGAATTGGCCAAGGGGGTGTCTCGTAAATACCGCGTTGTAGGGAACGGACTCCGTCCCGCTCCTCTCAAGGCGGAACGCCACGGGGGCGTTCGCTACAGGCAACGATCTGTGCGGTTGGAGTCCCGGCTTTAGCCGGAATCGCCCCGCAGGCGCCGCCTCAAGGCGGAACGCCACGAAGGGCGTTCGCTACAGGCAACGATCTGTGCGGTTGGAGTCCCGGCTTTAGCCGGAATCGCCCCGCAGTCGCCGCCTCAAGGCGGGACTCCAACGGCCCGTTTCCGCACGTGCGGGCTATATGATCTTCGTTGCGGCTGCGGCGTTTGTCAAGCGCCCTCGGCAGTTTGCCGGCAGCGGGTTCTTGCCGGCGACCAGCGGCCGCGTTAGGATGGAGGGCGTTTTGCGAGGCCAGCTTTGTCGCTTCGCGCTGGTGCGCGCTCAGGATTCAGCGGGGGAACCATCATGGCAACGCTCGACAAATGGCAGTTTACGTTGCGCGGCATGCTCGTCTTTACGATGTGGGTCGCCCTGGCGCTGGGTTGGGCGCAGCGTGAAGGGCAGTGGGCGATTCAACGCGCCAAGTATATGAACTCAAACTGGAAGCGCCCCAGTTTGGCCACTACCAGCGATGGCAATCCGCATTTTCGCCGCCCTTCGCGTGCCGCCCGCCCGGCCCTCCGGGCCGGGCGGGCGGCACGCGAAGGGCGGCGAGGAAACATCGCGAGGGAAAGCCCATGTAGTGGCCAAACATCGCTCCACTGCCGCAGGGGCAGTGGGGGCGTTTACAGTCTGAGTATGAAGTCAAGATATTTCAGTGGGCAGGTTTGGGGTCGGGCCGTCAATTGTCAACAGCGAGTTGATTCTCAATTTCTTTCAGGGTTCCACGAAGGCGAGCGAGTTCCGCCTCCACACGCGCGACGGCCATCGTCACGCTGCTATGCACTCGGTAGCCCAAGGTCGCCGCCACTTCTGTCGCCCGATAGCCGTAGCGCCGACGCGCCGGGTAGGCGGCCACCGCTCGGCCCGCGTCGTCGCTCCGCCTGCCTGCGGTCCAATCGGCTCCACATCCTCCGAAATGTTCCGCGACGACGGCCGCGATCCGCTTCAGGTCGGGCCGCGGCCGCAGCGCTCGCAATTGCGGCACGTCCGCCGCCGCGGGACGACCCTCCAGCATCCGCCGCACGCGGGATGCAAAGACTTCGGACCCGACGATCAATCCGCCGAAGGCATTCTTCCAAGGGCGGACCGGCGGGTCGTCGATGCCCGCCCACACGAATTGGACGTAGCTGCGGCGCACGGCAGCCGGATCGGCGCCGAACTCGCCCAACACCCGCTCGTAGGTGAGCCAGTCCAACACTGCGCTGCGACGACTCGCTGTCGCGCCTGATCAGCGTCGCGTACCCAACGTCGACAACGGGCGACATCGGCTATAGCTACGGGGCCTCGGGCTCGATCGACAACCAGATGTCGCTGGTGGCGTCGATTACCGATCTGGCGGGCACGAACTCGCCGGAATTCGCGGATTACACGTACTTCGGTGCGGGGACGATTGTGGACACCACCCATCCTGGGGTAGCCGGTGGGCTTGACTTGACGATGGGAAATTCGCAGAATGGCTACAACGGCCTCGACCAGTGGGGTCGAGTGGTAGACCAGCTTTGGCAGAGCGGTGGCGTGACCGTGGACGAGTACAAGTACGGTTGTGATGCGGACGGCGACGTGCTCTGGAAGCAGAACGCCGGTCCCGGCGCAACTGATTTGGACGAACTGTATAGCTATGACGGACTTAACCGTTTGACGGCGATGCAGCGGGGCACGTTGTCAGGGCAGACAGAAACGCCTCCGCACCCGAGCATCGCGGATAAGGTTTTTGCCCAGGACTGGACGCTGGACCCATTGGGCAACATGGTGGGTTCGAGCACCAACGGCACGATGCAGGACCGCACGGCCTCGGCGGCCAACGAGATTTCGAGCATCAACGGCAACGGCTCTGCTACAGGTTACGACCTGGCCGGCAACCTGACCAGCGACGGCACGTTCGACTACACGTATGATGCCTGGGATCGGCAGGTCGGCGTCGCCACGGCGGCCAGTACGCCGGTCCCCATCGCCAAGTACGAATTTGACGGCCTGAACCGGCGTATTCAGGAGACGGTCTACAACCCGGGACTCACAACCGTCAATGCCACAACCGACTTCTACTACAACGAGGACGGGCAGATCTTGCAGGCGCAGGAGGCTCCCACGGGCAAAGCCGCGGTGACGACGCAGTACGTCTGGGACATCTCCTACATCGACACGCCGATCGCGCAGATCCAGACATCCGGCACGTATTACTACATGACCGACGCCAACCACAACGTGACCGGGCTGGTCAGCGCCTCGACGGGCGCGGTTGTCGAGCGGTACGTCTATTCGCCTTACGGCCAGGTGACGTTCTGCAACGTCAATTGGGCACCGCTGACCGCGCCCCCGGCGGGCAGCAGCAACAACAACGGCGTCGGGCCGCAGAACAGCACAACGTTGCAGGGCGTGGCCTCCAATTACGGCAACCAGATTCTGTACTGCGGTTATTATTTCGACCCAGAAACGGCTGTCACGGTTTCCGGCGTTGCCGGTGTCAACGGGAACTCTCAGGACCGCGCCCGCGAGTATAGCGCGGTGCTCGGCAACTTCACTAGCCGTGACCCGATGGGATACGCGGCGGCGGACGACAATCTGTATCGCTACTGCGGGAACGCGCCGACCGACGGAACGGACCCCAGCGGTTTAGCTGGCCAACTCGATACGGTCACGACGAAGCTGCTGGATCTACTGAGGTCTGACGCGGACTTTCTCACGTTCCTCAAGGAGCAGGGCGACAGGGTCTTCCAGAACTTCGACAAGATCTTTCCCAAGCGGGACTTCGAACAAAACTTGGCGCGAGCGGTGTACGACGCGGCGTATTCCGCGGTGTTCCCCGGCAGCGGGAAGAGCTACTACGACACGCCCGTTCCCTTCGGCTTGCCGTTCGGCGCGCTGCAAGTGAGGGCTCCTCACTTGGGCGTGGTTTACGTCAAGTTCAATGGGACGGCCGAGCTTAAGAAGGGGGGCGCCGATTGGTGTTGGCTCTTGGCGCACGGGAGCGGAGGCGTCACGTACGGCAAAGGGCTGTCGATTAAGGGCACTCTTGGCGAACTTAGCAATCCAGTGCAGGTTCAACCCGCCAAGGCGGACCCGTCATCGCTGCCGAAAGTTCCGGCAAACTCCGAAAACATGTTCT
Organism: uncultured Planctomycetia bacterium; assembly: GCA_963824275.1. Lineage (GTDB taxonomy): Bacteria > Planctomycetota > Planctomycetia > Pirellulales > Thermoguttaceae > JANXQG01. The sequence continues at coordinate 393,651 of CAWGOT010000006.1, forward strand.
CGGCGCTCATACAGCTCGCGGTCAACGCAGAGGCACAGGTGAAGCAAGTTGGCGACTTGGCCATCGTCGGGGCATCTACTCGCTGCGTTGGTCGCCGTTCACGCCGGAGGGACCAGTTCTCTTCATTGGTACCGGCATCCCCGGCCTTATCGATGACATCGTCACGCAACTCAAGACGACCGCAAAGGAGACCTACGACAAGCTTAGCAGCGCGCTGGATGGCTTCCTTGGGTCACTTGGAAACACAGCCAAGTCCGATCTCCAGTTCTTCAAGGACTTGTTTGACTTTGACATTCCCGTGGGAGACAGGTTTAGTCGCGCCGGTGCGGACCTCTACAACTCCATCGATACGCCGCAAGTGAAGGCGTTTCGCACGCAACTGACGGGATTCTTATCCCAGCCGCTCGTTTCTCAGACGGTTGCCGACATCAAGAAAGCCATCCAGAACATCGCCCAGCTTGACACTGGGGTGGAGTTCACGGTTTCAGGGTGGGGGAAATTCGACCTCGCGTGGCGCGTTTCGATTGCTCCTCCCCGGAGGCGGTAAAGATGGCTGCGAGGGGTACAGGTAGGCTTTTGGGTATTGCGGTCGTCCTTATCGTTGCGGCGCGGCATGGATTTGGCGCGGAACTCGAAACGTCCACCATTTTGTCGCGGTACGATTCGGTTTGGCCGTGCGTTGCTTTCAGCGCGGACAGCAACGTGTTGGCAATCGGAGGGTACGGGAACAAGATCACGCTTTGGGACGTGTCGACGAGGAAGAGCCTCGTGTCGTTTCCGGAACGGTTGTCCGATACGTCGGCGATCGCATTCAGCCCGGATGGCAGAACGCTCTTGACGGGAAACTACCACGGGAAAATCTCGCTATGCGCCGCCGCAACCGGTGAGGTGGGCAAGGTTTTTCAGAGCCATAACGACCGGCCAGTGTACTGCATAGCAAGTAGTCCGGGCGGGAAGCTCTATGCCACGGCGGGCGCGGGAAGGACGATCGACCTGTGGGATTTTGCTGCGTCGCGGAACGTTGCCAGCTTCGACGATGAGTTTGTGGTCGCGCTGGCATTCAATCCGGCGGGCAAGACGCTGGCGTCTGGAAACTCCGAGGGTGTAATCCGAGTTTGGGATATCGAGTCCGGCAAGAGCAAGATAATAGCTAGGCAACCTCGAGACCCATGCCTCAGACTCGCGTTTAGCCCAGACGGCACGGTTCTGGCCGCCACCTCGCAGACGGGTCCCGGCGCGGCGGAAAAGCACACTTTGGTTTCGTTATGGGATCCCAAGACCGGGAAGAGGATCTCGAAGCTGATTGACCGGGAAGGCCGCTTCGGCGCCGCGGGGATGGATTACAGCCCCGACGGCAAGACGGTGGCGGTTGGAACCTGTCCCCATGTGGAGGGAGGCGACTGCAACATCCTGCTGTTCGACGCCGAGGCGCGCGCTGGCGCGGCACCGTTTGCCACGCTTGTTGGGCACACTGGTATCGTGGACAAGGTTGCTTTTTCTCCAGACGGCAAGACGCTCGCATCGGTTGGCTTCGACAAGACGATCAGGCTGTGGGACATTGCGCCGTTTCAGCAGACGATCAAGAAGGAACGACAGAGCAAATGAGCCCATGTCCAATGTCTTTTGCTTCCGCGGCAAGTTCGCTGAGGACAATGGAAAACGTCGCTGGCCCGCCTCTTTTCGCCGGCTGGCTCTTTGCATCGTCCTTTGGCTGCGCTGTGATCTGTCGGAGGGGAGACAGGAGACAGGAGACATCAGGGTCAGACTCTAACTGCTAACTGTGGTCGGAAAACGTGACACTCGCCAAATTTGGGAGTTTAGGGTGGTAAAGGGACTATGTAATGGGTAGAGAGCACGTGACGATCGTCGTGGCGGCAAGTTCGCCCGCAGGCGGAGGTCAACCCGCTCCCGAGTCTACACCGCGACAATCCCTTCCGCCGCTCACGACCCAGGCATCGAATCTCTTTCAGTCGGTCGTCGCGTTCGTGGGCGACGGCTGCGGCATCGTGGACGACGCGAAGTGGCGAGAGCCGCTGCAACGGAGGCTTTGGTTGAAATAGGCAGGTCCCAGAAGATATCAGGTAGTGCCGTTAAGCGACTATTGAACGAAAGTCGGACGAAGAGTGGAGGTCCGCCCTCTGACGTGATCGACGAGATAGTTCGCAAAATCGAGGAGTAGTTATCGCACTTTGGATTTTCGAATAGAGGTCCAGAGGCAGAGGTTTTTCGCACGGCCGGTGCGCCCAAGCTCGTGCAATACGTAGTCGATGGCAATTTTCCCAGGGCAGAGAAGCAGCATTCCGGCCTGACTGGACGCAGCCAGATGGCTTCCAAGGACTGAAAGGACAAATTCATGTATTCGCCAGTGCTCGGGCAGTTTACGCGACGCGACCCGCTGGGCTACTCGGCGGGGGATGAGAATCTGTATCGGTATGTGGACAACAACCCGACGGAAGAGACGGACCCGACGGGGCTAGAGGGGTTGACGAAGGATGCGCAGGGCAATTATACGGATGGTAACGATGGATTGGTGTTTGTCCCCGATCCCGGGTCCGACCGGCCGGACAAGAAGGATAGTGAAAAGGTCGCCGGTTTGCTGGAGCTGTTGACTAGCCTTGTTGTACCGAAGTTCCCGCTCAACGATCTTCTTGGGGATCTAAGAGCGGCCGTCGAGGCTATCAAGACGGGCATCTCGAAGGTCCAGAACGCCTATGCCGCCAACTCCTTGCACTTGCCCGAGAACAAGGAGCTGCAGGAGGTCTTTGAAAAGGCGGCGGGTTTCAATATCCAGGAACTTAAGCTGCCGGACGGGACGTTCAAGGTTGATGTCATCAAGGGCTGCGTGAAGGGCCCGAAGAAGGACGAGGAACACAAGGGCAGCGAGCTGGTCATTATTGACCTGACGAACGAGGAAAAGGCCAGTATCAAGTTCACCAAGACATTTGGGCCCGCTCTCGCCTCTATTGGGGCCGTTTTGCGGCGGAATTCGACCTGAAGAAATTCCACTCCAATCCACTATTCGTCAGTGCCGGGCCCTTATCGGGCACCAAGGCACTCAAGTGGATCTCGGACACAAGCGCCGACGGGACTTTCGATGTGCAGGTCGGCGCGGAAGGGAAAGCCAATGCTATCTCTCTGTTCACCGCAACTGCGGCGCCATCACTCCTGTTGAAGGGGCCTTCGGGGCAAAGCTGGATGAGGAAGTACCGAAGAGCGAGACCGATCCCATGTATAACGCCACCAACCAGAGTTACCCTTTCCTGCACCTAACACTGAATGGTAATCTCTGTTTCACCTACCATGTTGATGCGAAGATTCCGTTGTTGGACTGGTCGAAAGAGGTTAATGGGACCACAGAGTTGGCGAACTTCAGGAAGGACGTCAGCGTCAACATTTGGAACTGGTAACCAACCCGGCCCGAATTCGCACGACCGCACTCGTGGAGATTCGTAATGTTCTCTATTCTTGGAAATTGCACTCGGCATCCGCAGTGTTGCACGGCACGTCGGCACGTGATGCTCGTTCCCCTGGTTGCCTTTTCCTTGGCCTTTCTATCCCATACGGCCTGGTGCGCGGAGGCCGCTCCCCGCGCGGTTAGCCCGAAGCTTCTCGAGTCTGCGGCCGTTTGTCAACTGCGGTGCGGTCACGCGGGAGGAACTCCGGAGGGAATTATTTTCCGCCACACTACGCTCGATGAGAGCTTGGTCGAGCGTTGTCCCGAGATCAACGAGGCCGAGAGCATCGAGTTATTCTACTGCACGATCGGTACGAGGTTCCTGCGAAAACTGCGCACTGCAACGAAACTTGTTGCGCTTTCCCTTTATGTGACTAACGACAGTGATCTCGACGGGCTGGAGGAACTCGACCAACTCCGCGATCTGACGGTTTGGGGGAATGCGATAACAGACGCTGGGCTGTCGCATTTGTCGCGGCTTAGCCGTCTCAAGAAGCTGTATATCGACCAATGCAAATTGACGGACGCCACCCTCGCGCGGATCGCCAGCCTTGATCAGCTTGAGGAACTGTCTGTTTGCAACACTGCCGTTATGCGTGCCGGACTGGACGGACTCAGGAATCTTAGCCACCTCCGACGGCTCTGCCTCTCTAACACGGTTGATGACGACAGCTTGGCGGGAGTCCAGCGGATTACTCAACTTGAAGAGCTTGACGTGAGCGTTTGTTATAGAAGGTTAACTGACCGCGGACTTGCGCACATCAGCAACCTAAGAGGGCTGACCAGGCTTCGTCTCGACTCAAACTCGATTTCGGATGCCGGGATGCGCCAGTTAAGAGGGATGGACAAGTTGGCGTTTCTTGATGTGGACGACACGGCTGTCAGCGAGCAGGGGCTTGACCAACTGTCGGCTGAGGGTTCCTTGCGTGAGGTCTCGTTGGGCCCCAAGTTGTCTTCTGATTGCGTCAAGCACCTAAAACGATTTCAGCATCTCCAGGTCGTCGATTTTTCCCTTCCCGAGGGCTCTGGAGTTGTGTCCGGGCCCATTGTTGGCAGGCTTCAGGAATTGCCAAGCCTTCGCGAAATAAAAGTGACGTTCTACGATGCTCCTGGCATCGAGGATCCAGAAGACTTTTGCGAGGGCGAGTTTAATGGCCTCGGGAGGCTCAAGGAACTGAGGGTGCTCGGGATAGTCGCCTCGCGGATCAAGCCCGAGGTGTTCGCGCAGATCGGCGAATTGAACCAAGTGCGGACCATCGCTATCGGCACAAGGGACTGGCCTGCGGGCGCGATCGCGAGGCTTGAGGGGTGGCGCAGGTCTGGAAGAGCTGCAAATTGCCGGTGGTTTCGGCGATGCGGTTCTCCTCGGCCGTTTTCAGGGCCTTCGACGAATTACCGTGCGGAATATTAGAGCTACGGATCACTACGCTGATGCGCTCTCAGAGAGATTGGGAAACTCGAGAACCTGCGCGAGTTGGACTTGGCTGGCCTGAGCAACACCGATTCGGGCTCGAAGTACCTTTCAGCGTTGAAAAAGCTGGAGAAGCTGAATCTCTGTGGCACGAGAGTTACGGACGCGGCGCTCGAGCAATTGAAAGAGCTGCGTTCGCTGACGTACCTCGGTCTACCGCGGACCGTCACCGCCGACGGCGTCGTGAGATTGCAGAAGGCGTTACCCGATGTACAGATCATCGTAGGCGATGAGTTAAATGTCCCGTGGTCGACCGGAGTTTCAGATTCCGCTTTTTAAGACTCCCAATATCGATGTTCCCGTTCCAGCAGTGCCTGGCATGTCCATGGGCGTCGAAGGCAGTTTAGTGCTTCGTGGAAAGTTCGTGTGTGAGAAGGATAAGAACAATATCATAGTTGACTTGCAGGGAAGTTTGAAGGGTTACGTGGAATATGGTAAAGCTTGACTTAGGTACTAGTGTGAGCGATATACCCAAGCTGCTCGATCTTTAGACGCATGCTCTAAGTCTCAACTCGCAACTCGCAATTAGAAACCACAACGACAATCACACAGTAAAAATGCAATCGTGGTGAAAAGGAGTTTTGTCCTGTGTTAGCTTCAAGATCTGACTGGTATTTTCTATGTTCATTACCGTTCATGTTATTCACTCCAAATTGCATGAGCGCGGCGGATAACCAATCTGTACACCCCCTCCCCGAGAAGGTCAAAGGAGCAATAGTCGTCAATTCTATCGGCATGAAACTCGCACTCATTCCATCTGGTGAGTTTACGATGGGAAGCGAGCCGGTCGCTGTCGATGTGGCTCTGCGTACGGCCGCGCTGCGCGAGGTAGTTCCAATGAAGGCAGTGCCTCAAAAGGAGCAGCCCGCGCATCCCGTTCGCATCACGAAGCCGTTTAGGCTCGGGACAACCCATGTAACGGTTGGACAGTATAAGAAGTTTACGGAGGCAAGCGGCTATAAGACCGATGCCGAGGCAGGCAGAGGAAGCCTAGGCATGGGTGCATTGGGGTTTGACGAGAAGACCGGAGAACTGTACAAAGACCGGGCCAGATTTTCATGGCGCACCCCTGGATTCCCCCAGACTGACGACCATCCGGTCGTTTGCGTCAGTTGGAATGACGCGGTGGCCTTTTGCGAGTGGCTAAGTTCCAAGGAAAAGCGACGGTATCGGTTGCCCACCGAAGCTGAGTGGGAATACGCCTGCCGTGGTGGGACAAGAACCTATTTCTGGTGCGGTGACGACCCAGAAGCATTGCCTCAGGTAGGTAATGTCGCCGATGCCTCCTTGAAAGAAAAGTTTGCCAACTACTCATACGCGATCCATGGTCGTGACGGGTATACGTTCACGTCGCCGGTCGAAGCCTTTGCGCCAAATCCATTTGGACTCTATGACATGCATGGTAACGCATGCCAGTGGTGCGCCGATTGGTTCGATGCAGACTACTATCACAATTCACCGCTTACGGATCCGACGGGTCCGAAGCAGGGAACCAAGCGCGTCGCTCGAGGTGGCAGTTTTGTTGGCCTTATCAGTCACGATCGATCGGCCTACCGTGAGGCGGCGGAGCCCGATTCGCGCACATTCGTAACTGGCTTTCGCGTCGCTGCCGACTAGCGAAATGGAAGTGACGTAGAGGGGCAGCCACCAAGTCTGGGCAAGACCGGGAAGACCGAAGTAGGACGAGGTAACATGGGCAGCGTACAACGGACAGGAGAGAACGTGTTCACCGTCATCGCGGGAGGTCCGTCCGCAGAGCCGCCGCAAAAAACCGCTGCTGCGGTTTCCCGCTCGACCTCGGGTCGCCTCGAAATCGGACCCGCCCCCGTGCCCGCGCCGCAACAGTCCTTTCCGCCGCTTGCGAGCCAGGCATCGAACGCCTTCCAGTCCGTCGTCGCCTTCGTGGGCGATGGCTGTGACATCGTGGACGACGCGAAGTACCGCCAGCGTCTGGAGATCTGCCGCACCTGCGACCGCCTCAACGGGAATCGCTGCACGGCCTGCGGCTGCTTCATTTAATGTCAAAGCCCGCGGGCGCATCTTCCGCTGCCCAGTCGGGCGGTGGGAGTAAAAGAAGGTGAAATGCAATGGTGACGACCGCTTCCGGTCTGGGGCAGGTTTGGGGTCGGGCCGTCAATTGTCAACAGCGAGTTGATTTTCAATTTCTTTCAGGGTTCCACGAAGGCGAGCGAGTTCCGCCTCCACACGCGCGACGGCCATCGTCACGCTGCTATGCACTCGGTAGCCCAAGGTCGCCGCCACTTCTGTCGCCCGATAGCCGTAGCGCCGACGCGCAGGTAGGCGGCCACCGCTCGGCCCGCGTCGTCGCTCCGCCTGCCTGCGGTCCAATCGGCTCCACATCCTCCGAAATGCTCCGCGACGACTGCCGCGATCCGCTTCAGGTCGGGCCGCGGCCGCAGCGCTCGCAATTGCGGCACGTCCGCCGCCGCGAGACGGCCCTCCAGCATCCGCCGCACGCGGGATGCAAAGACTTCGGACCCGACGATCAATCCGCCGAAGGCATCCTTCCAAGGGCGGACCGGCGGGTCGTCGATGCCCGCCCGCACGAATTGGACGTAGCTGCGGCGCGGCGGCCGGATCGGCGCCGAACTCGCCCAACACCCGCTCGTAGCTGACCCAGTCCAACACTGCGCTGCGACGACGATAGCCCGCATAACTGCTCCAGCGCCATTCCTCCGGGCTCCGCACCAGCTTGGCCCGTACCGGATTGAGGTGCAAGTATCGCCGTGATGCCGTTCCATCACGGCGGAGCGTGATGAGTACGGTGGCCCGCGGCAGGCAGCTTGAGCGGACGCCAACTGCCATTCTGGCAGGCAGCCTCCTTGGCTCCGGCATTCTTGACCCGTTTTGGCAGTCGCCGTGCCCGGCGACTCGCTTCCCTTGCGGCGGACCCCACGCTCCCCTCAGCCGCAAAGCATCTTACTATAGATATTTATAGATAAATATGGATTCTTTGGCGCGATTGGCACGCCACTTGCTGCAAGGGAGAACTCGCCTTTGCCCGGCGCCGGCCGCAGACGGCGGACGCCGCGCGGGGGCAAGACGCCGCTCATTGACAATTGAACCGATAACCGCCCTCGGCGAAAACCCGCCGAGCGCGGACGCGAGATCGAGCGGTCGTGCGCTTCAACCCGGCCGCTGGCGGCGGTCTGGGATCATCCCGCCGCCCGCGGCCGAAAGACGCGGGAAAAACACGCCTGCCCAGGGCCGGGCGATAAATAATCTGGCGGAAGCTCGACAGATTGCAAGCGTTATGGATAAGTACGGTTTGGCCCAGTTTGGCCCTCCTTCCTTTTGGTGGAGCAATGTTGCCGGAGGGATGGAAGACCCTGTTTCCCCGCGGTTTTCGCAAATTTATACCCGTCGTGTTCTGGATAGCGAATATATCATTGGTGGTAAAAATGGCCGAGAACTTTTTCAGAAAGCTGTTTTTGGGCCACTTTGGCCAAACGCCCTGCGTAGTGCCAGGAGTAAGGAGCTAGAAGTTAGAAGTTAGAAGTTAGAAGTTAGGAGTTAGGAGTTAGAAGTTAGAAGTTAGAAGTTAGGAGTTAGGAGTTAGAAGTTAGGAGTTAGAAGTTAGAAAGTCGTCGCGAATTGAAATTCGAGCAAGTTCGGGCAAAAACCACCCGTTGGAATGGTAATTCCGAAGTGCGGCGGACAGACAGAAAAAACAGAAAAATGACTGACAAGAATATGTAGGGTGGGAAGCAGGATCTTTCGGGCAAGTTCGGGCAAAAACCACCCGTTGGCATGGTAATTCCGAAGCGCGGCGGACAGACAGAAAAAACAGAAAAATGACTGACAAGAATATGTAGGGTGGAAGCAGGATTTTTTCGGGCAAGTTCGGGCAAAAACCACCCGTTGGCATGGTGATTCAGAAGCGCGGCGGACAGACAGAAAAACAGAAAAATGACTGACAAGAATATGTACGGTGGGAAGCAGGATGTTTTCGGGCAAGTTCGGGCAAAAACCACCCGTTGGCATGGTGATTCCGAAGCGCGGCAGAAGTTGGCCCACTCTGGCCATCCTTCCTTATGGTGGAGCAACGGTGCCAGAGGGATGGTAGACCTGCTTTTCCCGAGGATTCCTAATTGCCGCTTACAACTTGCTGATGAGCAAGAACTTCTAAAGGTAGTGAAAATGGGAAAAACATCCAGTAAGAAACTGTTTGTGGGCCACTTTGGCCAAAAACCGAATCCCCGTGTAGGACGGATTGCCAATCCGTCTTACAACATGAGTTCCCCGAAACGGGGAACCTCAGTTTGCGGCCGCCGTGATCCGCATCACGGTCAGCGAATAGGCCGGGAATTGATGCCGGAACGCCGCGCCCACGTCCCGGGCAAAACTCGTCGCGGGCGATACCTTGGTCGGGATGTCGAGCGTGTTCATGGCATTCAGGTCGGAAGCGGTCAGCAACTGGATCTGGGCGGTCGGCTGCACGCCCCGCGCACCCGCCAGGCTGATGCCCGCGTCGCGGGCGCTCGCCTCGGCGTTCACGACCTTGAGGATGATCTGCCCCGAGCGGGCGTCGCGCGAGGCGCTGGCGAAGAACTTGCCCGCGCCCTCCGCAAGCCGGATCGGCAGGATCGTCGTCCCGCGGTTGGTGCTGAAGAGCTTCTGCACGTAGTAGCTCGGCGTGCCCATGCTGCGGAGGTTGTCGAACCAGATCAGGTTCGGATTCCATTGCCAGGCCTCGACGTGGGCAAACAAGGGGGCATAGGAGGCCAATTGCACGACGTCGGCGTTGCGTTCCAGCCCCGTCATGAGCGCGGCCTCGGCCAGGGCGGCCTCCCAGGTGTTCGATTCCCAGCCGGGCTGCTTGTTGGCGATGTGGGCCGCATACTCGCCGGCAAAGACCTTCGGCCCGCTGCGGTCGTAATAGTCGTAGCGATGGACCTGCGAATAGAACCACTCCGGCGAGCGATAGAAATGCTCGTCCACGATATCGGCGTTCAACCTCCGCAGTTCGTTCCAGGCGTAGCTGAAACGATGATCGCTGCCGCTGTCCGACGGGTCGGGGCCGGCGCCCGAGACGAGCCGGATCTGCGGGTACCTGGCCTTGATGGCCTGGGCAAACCGCTGGTAGCGCTCAAAATATTGAGGGCCCCACTGTTCGTTGCCGACGCCCATCATGGTCAGGTTGAAGGGCGCCGGATGGCCCATCGCCGCCCGCTTGCCGCCCCACGGACTCGTGGCCGGACCGTTGGCAAACTCGACCAGGTCCAGGGCGTCCTGGATGTACGGCTCGAGCTGGTCGAGCGGGACCAGTTCCGCCAGGTTGAACTGGCAGGCCATGCCGCAGTTCAGGATCGGCAAGGGCTTGGCGCCGATGTCTTCGCAGAGCTGAAAGAACTCGAAGAACCCCAGCCCCATCGATTCGTAATAGTCCGGCGCGTTGCGGGGCGGGGGAAATTCGAAGTTCCAGCGATTCACGATCAGCTTCCGCTGGGCCAGGTCGCCGATCGTCGTCTTCCACTGGTAGCGCTGGCTCAGCGTCCGCCCTTCCACGATACAGCCGCCGGGAAACCGCATGAAGCCGGGCTGGAGGTCTTTGAGCAGTTGTGCCAGGTCCGGCCGCAGGCCGTTGGGCCGATCGTTGAAGGTCTTCTGCGGAAAGAGCGAGACCATGTCCAGGTCGAGCGTGCCGCTGCCCTTGACGATGATCCGGAGCTTGGCCTTGGCATCGGTGGCCGTCGACTCGACGGTGCAGGCGTACTTCTTCCACTCCGTGGTGAATTCCGAAAGCTGCTGCGGCTGGGCGATCGGCCGATCGTTCGACCCCAGCAACTGGACGCCGAGGCTCATGGGCGAGGGCGATTCGCTGCGGGCGTAGACGGAGAAGGTAAACTTGGCGCCGCGCGACACGCCGATGCCGCGGTAGCCCTCGTTGGTCAAAGGCAGGCCCTCGCCGGCCTGTTCCAGGTAGGCGCGGAGAAAATGGGGATTGTTGGCATTGAGCGGCCTATCGCTGACCACGCCGAAACCTCCCACGGCGCCGCCGGTGACGATGGCGTCCCGCCGCCAGCCCATCATGGGGTCGGCGAACTCGAACGAGCCGTTCTTGATCCGCTCGGGATACAACCCGCCGTCGGCGGCAAAATTGATGTCCTCGAAGAAGATGCCGTTGAGGATCGGGCTGATGGACGCGCCGGGCCGGTCCACTTGAACGGTGATCGTCGTGGAGGGCGGATCCGCAGCCCGGCAGGCACGAGGCTTCGATGTTGCGGCCAGCGCTGCAATGATCAGAGAAGAGAAAACCAGGGTCTTTTTCATGGCGAACTCCTTCAGTAATCCGGTGAGGTTTCATGCGATTAGACCAAGCGGAATATGGCGTGTCAATGCCGCGGCGCTCGTCCGTCCGGTTGTCCGCTGGTACAATTGCCTGTAGGCACGGCCAACGTCCCCGGCCGTCCTTTCCTTTGGAACAAGCACCGATCATGCTCCGTACGCTCCTCGTTGGTTGCGCATTTCTGGTTCTCGTTCCGCAGGCCGCACGGGGCGAGCCGGGCGAAAACTACCTGCCCAACCCGGGCTTTGAGGAGGGACTGAAGTACTGGGGTACCAAGTCCGAGGGCAATGGCGACATCACCGTAGATGACAAGGTGTCGCACTCGGGTGGCCATTCGCTGCGATTGGAGTACCACAAGAATGCCGATAGCCGCATGGGAACCTATCTCGTTGCGGGCAACCAGCTTGCCGCGGTTCTTAAGCCGGGGCAGGTTTACACGATGTCAGGTTGGATCAAGATTGCTGGGGTTCCGCAGGGCAAGAGCGGCCCCATCGCCTACCTTTGCGAAGGCCATCCCGGTTCCGGCAATTCGCCTCGCGTGTCGGGCAATACCGATCCGGCCAAGAACGGCGGATGGGTCTTCGTCTCTTTCCGGTATGCTGCGCCCAAGGACGCCGAAACGCATCAATTCCGTTGCCAATGCCATGCCGCGACGGACGGCATGGCAGGGACGGTCTGGTTCGACGACTTGAAACTCGAAGAGGGCGACCGGCCTTCGACCTTCCGCTCCGACTGGATTGACTCCAGTGAACTCTATACTCAGGAGCCGCAGATCCCCTGGCTGCCGCTGCCGGCCGATTTCCGCTGCAGCCCGGCGGTCGTGACTCCCCACGTGGAGCTTGCCCGGCCCTATGCGGGCGGCGCGCCGCGGATGCTTTGGGCCGGGTTCTACAACAACGCCCGCACGGCCTGCGAGTTGGCCGAGCGAGGCGATTTGGCCCTCGATAGCGTGGTGTTCAATGGATCGAGCACCGATTTTGCGGGCGTGCGCATTCTCCACCAGCGCTGCGTCGAGGTGTTCCGCGCGGCTGGGCGTCGCGCCGAAGCTCCCCGCTGAAAGCGCTCCGCAGGTGCTGGTGATCGAGCAGGGCATTCTGGAACTGCTCAATCGGCAAGACCGCGCCGCGATCCTCGATCGCGTCCGCCACGGAATGGGCTGCGTGGTGCTGCTGGGACCGATCTGCATACCCGGACACCCCGGGGCAATCGCGACCCCTAAAATCCAGGAGTTGATCGACGCGGCCAAGAAGCTGCCCGATGCAGGGGCACCCGGCAGGTCCGGGTCCGGTCAGGTCCGACTGCGTTGAACGTCGCCCAAAGTCCAGGATGGCAAGCCGGCACGCTCGGCATCGAGACGGCCTATAGCACCATTTTGCAGGCTATGTATCGATCGATGGGCCGGCCGGCCGCGGAGGTGGAGGCCAGGGCTTTGCCCCCGAAGCCGATCGACAACATGCCGTGGCGAGTGCATGTTTCCGGCCCTGGCGCGGCGGTGAGAGTCCGCGTTGTCCCCGACCTGCCCACACCCGACGGCGCCTCGCTCATGGACGGACACGGCGTGGCGCTGCCGCGCTCGGTCGTGGCCGACGTGCAGGCGAAGACCGATGGTACGGCGTTGCCCCTGACGAACATCGCTATGCCGCCGTTGCCGGCGGGCAACTACATGATCGTCTCGCAGACTCTGGATAGTCGCCATCAGGTCTTGGGGTGGTCGCTGTTGCCGTTGAGCGTCACAGGGACGGTGGAAATCGCGAAACTCGACGCGGGCACGGCCACTTTTCTGCCCGGCCAGCCGTTGCGCGTGGCATGCACGATCAAGAATGCCTACCAACCGGTTCCGCAGGCCCGCATCGAGGCCCAAGTCGCGGATGCATGGGGCAGGATCTTGGCGCGATCCAGCGGGCCGATCGCGATCCATCGAGGCGAAACCGCGCATGAGCTGTCCTTCACCCTGACCCAGGCCCAGAGCTGTTCCGCGCGGCTGTCCGTCCTGCTTGCGGCCGGCGGAGAGAGGGAGGCCGGGACCCCCCATGCGACGGCCGGGGCGGGGGCGAATTCGTCGCATGGGGGGTCCGCACCTCCCTCTCTCCCGCTGGTTCTGGCGAGGGCGTCCGCCTGGCTGAGCACGGAGCGGCTGATGCCCGCGATCGACTTTCACGTCGGCCCTTACGACGACTGCTTCGACGGTTGGAGCGCGCTGGGGGCGGACATGCTGGTGGGATCTCCGCGTCCGGATCTTGGCCTGAGGCCCTTTCCGTGGATTGACCTTCCCAGGGCTATGGGTCCGGGCAGTTCTTGTTGCGATGGCAAGTCGTTGGAGAAGGCGACGAAGTACGTGGTTGCGCGCTGGCGGCATCAGCGCCCTGGACGCCGGTGGGCTGCATCCTGCACGACGAGCAAGATCTGCTCGGCTTTGGTGCGCAGCCCAATCCTGCGGAGGTGGCATTCTTCCGCCGTTACTTGCAGGAGACCTACCACGACCTGGACCGCCTGAATGCCTCGTGGGGCACGGCGTACAAGGCGTGGGAAGAGATCGACGCCGGCCCGACGGCAATCAACTTCGCTACGCAGAGCGACCGCAACCCGGCGCCCTGGGCCGACTGGCATGCCGCCTCCGAGCAGGCCGCCCATCATTTCTATGCGGCCCTGGGTGAGGCGGTCCGCAAGGCGATCCCCTCCGCGCGGATCGGACTGAGCGGGACCCGCGACAGCAACGGAGTTAACGGCATCGACTGGTGGTTGCTGGCCCACGATTTCCGCTCGGTTTGTTTGTATCACAGCATTCACGACGAGATGTATCGCTCGTTCGCCCTGGAAAGCAATCTGATGATGACCTGGTCGCATCTGGGCCAAGCGCTGGACAACCCGCAGGGCTGCCGTAGCCGCATCTGGCGCGATCTGTTGACCCATTGCGGCGGCTCGCCGGTCTATGGCGGGCGCTACACGAATGTGTTTTTTCCCGACTATCGCCCCAAGCCGGGAATTGTGGCCTACGCCGAAGAACTGGCGGCGATTCGCAACGGTCTCGGGCGGCTGATCCTGGGCGCCCGCCTCAACGACTCCGCGGCAGCCGTTTTTTATTCGCCGGCCTGCTACCGGGCGCGAATCGTGGCCATGAAGGACAACGAGCATTACCATGCCGGCGACGAGCAGAACGGCTTGCTGGCCTCGTTGTCGGCCGCGCTGGGCGACCTGCGGATCGGCTCGCGATTCATCGCCTATGAACAGGTCGCACGGGGCGAACTCGATCCGCGGACCACCAAGGCCCTCTTTCTATGGGGTGGGCTGGCCTTGAGTGCCAGCGAGACGGCGGCCATCCGCCGCTACCTCAACGACGGCGGCGTGGTGCTTGCCGACAGCGAACCGGGACTCTATGACGAGCATTGCCACAAACGCGCCACGGGTTCGCTGCACGATTGCCTGCCTCCGGAAGGCAGCGACGTTCGCACGGTGGGCAAGGGCAAGTTCATCCTGTACCGCGGACTGGACAGCCGCTATGCGGACACGCGCGGCTATGGCGTCGACGGCCAGGCCAATTCCCCGGCAACGGAAGAGACCTTGCGCTCGCTTTCGAAGTTGTCCGCGGCGCTGGCTCAGCAGGCGGGGCTCGAGCCGAACTTCCGCATCCGCGACAACCGGGGCCAGGCGCTCGAGCCGAGCGTTGCCGCCATCGATCTCGTTGACGGGCCGGCGCGCTACGTGGCTTGCGTCATCGATGGAAAGGAAGGTCAGACGTTCGAGGCTCGTCTGAGCGTCAGCGGATCGGGCCACCTCTATGACTGCCGTGCGGGCACGTATCTCGGCCCGGCTGGAGGGCACGTCGTAAAACTCCGCGCGGCGACGGGCAATCTCTTCGCCCTCTTGCCGTATCGGGTTGAGGGGTTGGAGGTTGCGTCGCCGGCCCGCGCGGCGCTGGGCCGGCCGATTGAGGTGAAAGTGGCGGTGACCGCTGTCGGCGGCCCTCTCGCCCGGCATGTAGTTGTCCTGCAGCTTCGCCGTCCCGATGGAAAAGACCTGCCGCAAAACCGCTGGATCTTGGAGACCGAGAAAGGCAGCGCGGCGAGCCAACTCTTCCTGGCGTTGAACGACCCGGTCGGCCGTTGGACCTTGCTGGCCCGCGACGTGGCGACCGGCGTGCAGAAGGCGGTGCCGATCGAGATCCAGGCCGATGCCCGACCGTAGGGATGTCCGTCGCGTAGCGGCCTTTGCACAGATTCGAAATCCGAAATCGGAAACAAATCCGAAATTCGAAGAAGGAAAGCCAAAAAACTTAAGGCCACTGCCCGTCAAGGTGTGTGGCGCACTGGCGCGGTTTGGACCATTGAGATTTCTGTTTTGAATTTGCTTCGAATTTCCCGATTTGTTTCGGAAAGGGAGCGAAAAGCCCCTCTTGCTATTGTCAACAGGAACGGTATGCTATCCGTTTGGAATTCGCGATCACCATCCGAGAGCAAAATCATGAAAAAAGAAGAAATTCAAGAAATAATGAGAAAAGTAACCGCTGGCGAACTCGAAATGGAAGCCGCGTCGAAGTTGATCGCGGAATCCGAACAGCCGAAGCGAGGCGCCCTGTACTGCAAGGTCAGCGAGAAAGGCGCGGTCAGCGTCTACGGCCTGCAACGCATGCCCGTTACGCTCTATATGGAGCAGTGGGAACGGCTCCTGGGCTTCGCTGAGGAAATCAAGGAGTTCATCACGGAGAACGACAGCAAGCTGAAGCGGAAAGAGAAGTAGAGGGCGCAAGCCCCTGCGCCGAATCGAGTTTCAGAATCCATTAAATGGGCTCGCCTCGTTCCGGTCAATGATCGGCCGCGGCAGCCGCCCTCTTTCCAGCCTGCGGTGCATGACCAGGCCGCCCACGATAAGCAAAACCACGGTCAAACCTAACACCAGGATCGCGGCCAGGGCCAAGATCCGCGTCTTGGGATCCCTGTTGAGCGCGGGCGTTTTCTGCCCAGGCGCTGCCTTGTACCCTAGCCGCTTGGCCTGGGCGAAATCGGCTTCCGCTTTGGCCCATTCGCCCTTCTTTGAGTAGGCGAAACCTCGGTCCTGGTAGGCGTTGGCGTGACCCGGATCGAGCCGAATCGCCTCGTCATCGTCGGCAATCGCCTTGTCGTAGTCGCCCATAGCAGAGTAGGCGGAGCCACGGTTCTGATATGGCAGGGCGCGTTTCGGGTCGAGCCGGATGGCCTCGTTGTAGTCGGCGACTGCCTTGGCGTACGCATTTTTTCCGGCGTAGGCGACGCCGCGGCCGAGATACGCGTCGCCACTTTGTGGGTTCAAGCGGATGGCTACACTATAGTCGGTTATCGCCTTATCGTAGTCGCCCATTTTGTAGTACGCGAGGCCACGACCGTAGTAGGAATCGGCGTATCCCGGGTTGAGGCGGATGGCCTCCGTGTAGTCGGCAATTGCCTTGTCGTAGTCGCCCTTCTTGGAGTAGGCGGAGCCCCGGCCGATATATGCATTGGCGTACTTCGGGTTCAAGCGGATGGCCTCCGTGTAGTCGGCAATTGCTTTGTCATCGTCGCCCTTCTTGGAGTAGGCGAGGCCGCGGTCGTAATAGGCATTGGCAGATTTCGCGTCGAGTCGGATAGCCTCCGTGCAGTCGGCAATGTCCTTGTCGTAGTTACCCCTGCTGCCATAGACCAGGCCGCGGGAGTAATAGGCATTGGCGTACTTCGGGTTCAGCCGAATGGCCTCGTCGTAGTCGGCAATCGCCAAGTCGTAGTCGTGCTTGCTGTAGTAGGCGAGGCCGCGGCCGTAAAAAGCATCGACGTTATTTGGGTCAAGTCGGATGGCCTCCGTGTAGTCGGCGATTGACTTGTCGTAGTCGCCCTTCTTCTGGTAGCTGCTGCCACGATCCAAGTAGGCACCGGCAGACTGCGGGCTCAGCCGAATGCCCTCGGTGTAGTCAGCAATTGACTTGTCGTAGTCGCGCTCGCTGGAATACGCAAGGCCCCGTGCGATATACGCATTTGGGTAATTCGGGTTGAGCCGGATGGCCTCCGTGTAGTCAGCAATTGCCTTGTCGAAGTTGCCCCTTTTGTAGTAGGCGAGTCCTCGGTCGTAATCAGCGCTGGCGGACTTCGGATTAAGCCGAATGGCCTCGTTGTAGTCGGCAAGCGCCTTGTCGTAATCGCCCTTCCTTCGATAGGCGGCGCCGCGAGCCAGATAGACATTGACGCGTTTCGGGTCAAGTTGTATCGCTTCGGTAAAGGCGGCGACGGCCCCATCGTAGTCGTTCTTGGCGAGGCAGGAAGTGCCTTTACGGTAGGCTTCCGTCGCGTCATCCGCGCTTTGCGCCACATTCGGCAGCAACACGATGGCGACGAACACTGCGATCCCGCACCTGTACGCGTTCATGACCTTCCCTCGCCTGCCTGGTGAAGCCGGTTGTAATTATCACACATCGTACCCTTTCCGCTGCCGGCCTGCAACACTCCCTGGCAAGAGCTTGTTACAAACCGGTTACAAACCGGCGGGGTAAAAACGCGTAGAATACGCGTAGAAGAAACGGGCGTGGATCCCGGTTCCCATTTCAATCCCCTCACGAACAAGGAGCGAGACGATGAGACTGCAAGGCACGTATGTTGTGTTGGCAACCGCCGCGGTGACGACGGTCTTTACGGTCAGCCTGCTGGCCCCCAACGGCGTCGGCGCGGTGGACGCAGCGGCCACGATCAAGCCGTTGATCCCTCAACCGCGGCTCGAGTCGCAAGGCTGCGGATTCGTGCTTAAGACCGACAAGCCGGACTATGAGGCGGGCGACAGACCGTCGATCGAAGTCACGGCATCCAACCCCGCAGACGGAAAAGACGTGACGACGACGGTATGGGTCAACATTTCGGCGAGGGCCCCGGCATCTCCCATGGCCCGCTTGCTTCCGACTCCGGAAACGCTCTGGTCGCATCCCTATGCCTTCGAACTGAAGCCTGGGGCCTCGAAGGCGCTCACCATCAATTCCGACGCCAAACTGCCCGCCGGCAAAGTCATTTCGATCAGCATCACGGGCGAGCAGCAGACGATCCTCGCAACCAGCGTCAGCACGCGGAAGGCCGCCGCCCAGACGGCAGGGCTGTAGCCATGGCGAGCAGGGCATCGAAACGGCACGTCGCGTTTGGCGTTCTGCTCGGCCTGGCGGTCTCGATGGGGCTGCTTTCCATCGATCGCGGCACTGCCGGCCGAGCCTCCGCATCCGGCGGCCGGTCCCTTGCTGCCCGATTGCGAGGGCGGGCTCCGTCAGGCCGTCATCCAGTACGCGCCCGATTCCGCCGACGTGGTGCTGCCGACCTATCGGGCGTTCCTGCCGCAACTTCCGGGCGACGTGACCGTGCAGGTCGTCTGCCCCGACCGGCCGGCCTACGACGACCTGCTGGCCCGTGTCGGCGCGACGGACTGCCGGCTGTCGCCGGTCATCGTGGGCCATCCGATTACGGCCTGGTCCCGCGACCGGTGGCTGGCCTTGGGTGCATCCAGCGGTCAGGCGGCGCAGTTGCTCTGCCCTCGCAACGAAGACGGCGCGGCGGTCTGGCCGGCGCGGGAGGGCGACGAGCGGGTTGGCGGGGACCTGGCCGCCGCCCTCGGGTCGAGTGTCACCTGGAGTCGCAGCGACTTGTGCTTCGACGGCGGCGATTTTGCCGCCGACGGCGAGACCGCTTTCGTCCGCCCCGCGGTCTTGTTGCGCAATCTGCAGCGGACCGTGGAAACCCGCGAGGAACTGCTCGAACACCTGGAAACGATCCTCCAGCGCCGGATCGTCCTTTTCGACAGGGCGCCGGACCACCACGTGGCGATGTACCTGATGCCGATCGGCAACCGCACGGTCTTGGTGGGGGATCCGAGATTGGCCGAGCGTCTGCTGGCCGGCTCGCCTGACAAGGAAGCGGTCGATGCCTACTTGCCGGGCGGGCCCGACTTTTCCGCGGCGACGGCCGCCCTCTTCGATGCCGTGGCCGGGCAATGCCAGGCGGCCGGTTACCGCGTGGTCCGCATCCCGGTGGCCCCCGGAATCGATGGGCGGACCTACATCACATATCTAAACGCCATCCTCGATCAGCGCGATGGCCGCCGCATCGTCTACATGCCGGCCTTCGGCCCCGCCGCGGTGCTCAATCGTGCCGCAACGGCGGTCTGGGCCGAGCAGGGCTATGAAGTGCGGCCGGTCGATTGCACGGCCGCCAGCCGGAATTTCGGCGCGCTGCACTGCCTGGTCAACGTCCTCCGCCGCGAGTGAGGTGCAGGGAACGCCACCGAGGAGTCCCGCCTTTAGGCGGTTTGTTTCCGGAGGGATTCCGGCTGAAGCCGGGACTCCAACGGCGGCTTGTTTATCCAACACGGATCGACTAAAATCCGTGGGATAATGCAATCCTGCGCCGACACTTTCCCTGCCTGCGACCGAAGCGAGACACGTTTCGCGCTGGTTGATTGCGCTCTTGGTGAGCGCCGCAATTGCCATCAGCTATCTGGATCGGCAGACTCTTCCCTGGGCGATCAAGAACATCCAGGCCGACATTCCCATCGGAAAGCAGGTCCAGGCGGCTTTGAATTCGGCATTTCTCGTCACGTACGGCTTGATGTATCTCGGCGGCGGTTGGCTGGTCGATCGGCTGGGCACGCGACGGGGATTCCTGCTGATCATGCTCTTCTGGTCCCTGGCCTGTGCCAGTCACGGGCTGGCCGGCGGCGTGCTGATGTTGGCGGCGAGCCGCCTGCTGTTGGGCGCGGGCGAGGGGGGTGGCTTTCCCGCAGCCACCCGCGCCGTGGCAGAATGGTTCCCCGTCGAGCAACGCGCCACGGCGATGGGCATCGTCAACGCCGGCACGGCCGTGGGCGCGGTCGTAGCGCCGCCCCTGATCGTGCTGGTCCTGCTGCATGCCAACTGGCTGCAACTGGCGAGCTGGCGCTGGGTCTTCTTTGTGACCGGCGGCCTCGGCCTGCTGTGGACGATCGGTTGGTGGGGAATCTATTTTTCGCCCCGGCCATCCGTCGGGGAAGCGAGTCCGCCGCGAGGCTCGATCATCACGCTGCCGGAATTATTGCGGCATCGCGAGATCCAGGGCGTGGTCGCGGCAAAATTTTTGACCGACGCCGCCTGGTATTTCTACATGTTCTGGCTGCCGACCTATCTCCGCGAAGTGCATAATCTCGACCTCGAGCAGGCGGGCAGCATCGGCTGGATTCCCTACGCCGCCTCGGGAGTCGGCTGCCTTTGCGGCGGCGGGCTTTCGAGCTGGCTGCTGGTCCGCGGCTGTAGCGTCAATGCTTCCCGCAAGCTGGCGCTCGGCGCTGAGCGCGGCCGTGATGCCGTGGGTCATGCTCGTGCCGCGAATCCCTTCCGTGGCGTGGGTCCTGGCGATTTTCAGCCTGGCCTTCTTCGGCCAGCAATCGTGGTCCACCCTGGTGATGATCCTCCCCACCGACCTCGTGCCGCAAGCATGCGCTCGGCAAGGTCGCCGGCCTCGTCGGCCTCGGCGGCGCGATGGGCGGCGTGATGCTCGGTCAATTGGCGGGCTGGCTGCTCGATCACGGTTTCAGCTACACGCCTGTGCTGATCGTTGCCGCATCGCTGCACGTTATCGCGTTTGCCTTCTTTGTCTCGCTGTTCCCCATCTCAGACCGCTCATTTTCAACCCCGGGCTCCGACTCATGAAAATCACGGAAATCCGCACCCGCGCCATCCAATGGACGGGCAAGACTGTTCCCCTGCCGCCGCACTTCTGCACCAATCCGATGGACGCCGTCTCGCCCATGCTGACCAGGGCGACGATGGGCACCTTCACCTTTCACGGCTGGCTGCTGGTGGAAATTTTCACCGACAACGGGCTGGTCGGCATCGGCAACGCCGCCCTTTCGCCCTTGGTGACGAAGCAGGTCATCGACCTCTATCTCAAGCCGCTCTTGATCGGCGCCGACCCGTGGGACACGGAATTCCTCTGGCAACACATGTATCGCAAGACAATGGCCTTCGGCCGCAAGGGGATTGCCATGGTCGCGATCAGCGCCGTCGATATCGCCCTCTGGGACCTCCTCGGCAAGTCGGCTGGGCAGCCCGTCTATCGCCTGCTGGGCGGAAGAACGAAGCCGAAAATCCCGGTCTACGCCAGCCGCCTGTATGCCACGCCGCTGGACGAACTGGCCCGCGAAGCCCCGCTACAAGGTCGAGGGCTACAAGGCGATGAAACTTCGCTTCGGCTGGGGGCCGGTGGACGGCGCGGAAGGAATGCAACACAATCTCGACCTGGTGCGGACCGTCCGCGAGACGGTCGGCGACGGCGTCGATGTCATGGCCGACGCCTACATGGGCTGGAACCTCGATTATGCGAAACGCATGATCCCGCTGTTGGAGAAATACCATCTCCGCTGGCTGGAAGAGCCTGTCATTCCCGACGACATCCAGGGCTATGCGGAATTGAAGCGATTCGGCCGCATCCCGATCGCCGGCGGCGAGCACGAGCACACGCTGTACGGCTTCCGCGAGCTGATCGAGGCCCGCGCGGTCGATTACCTCCAGTTCGACACCAACCGGGTCGGCGGGCCGACGCAAGCCCGCAAGATCGCCGCGCTCGCCGAGGCGCACTCGATCCCCGTGATTCCGCACGCCGGGCAGATGCACAATTACCACGTCGTGATGGCCAGCCTGAATTCGCCGATGGCCGAATTTTTCCCGCCGGTCGATGTCGAGGTCGGCAACGAGCTTTTCTGGTATATTTTCAAGGGCGAGCCGACGCCCAAGGACGGTTACATCGACCTCGACGAGAAGACGCCCGGCCTGGGCCTGACGGTCGAACGAACAGGCGCTGAAGAACTTCACGGTTACCGATTAACATGACACATCTCGTTCAAATCCGCAATGGCTCGACCCGCCGCGTGGCGCTGGTGGAAGAGCCGCACCTGCGCCTGCTGGCGGCCGCTTCGGTTTACGAATTGGTCGAGCAGGCCGTCGAGCGTCAAACGCCGCTCTCCCGCTGGGTTCAAGAGCAGACCGGCAGCGAGCGGATCGATTACGATCCGGTCTATGAGGGCCGGTCGCCTTGGCAGTTGCTGCCGTCGATCGATCACCCCATCGATCCGGCGCGGTGTCTCGTTACCGGAACGGGACTGACGCACCTTGGCAGCGCGAAGAACCGCCAGGCGATGCATGCCGCAGCGGCTAGCGAGATGAACGACAGCATGAAGATGTTCACGTGGGGTGTTGAAGGCGGCAGGCCGGCGCCCGGCTGCATCGGCGTCGCGCCGGAATGGTTCTACAAGGGCACTGGATCGATCCTGCGTGCGCCGGGCGAACCGCTCGACGTGCCGCCGTACGCGGAAGACGGCGGCGAGGAGGCGGAAATCGCCGGAATTTACTTCATCGCCGCCGACGGAACGCCGCTACGGATCGGCATGGCGATCGGCAACGAGTTCTCCGACCACAAGTTCGAAAAGCGGAACTACCTGAATCTTGCCGGCTCGAAACTCCGCACCTGCGCGCTCGGCCCCGAACTGGCCATCGACCCGGAATTCGAATCGGTTCCGGGAATTGTCAAAATCCAGCGCGGGGAGCCTGCTTTGGTCGCAGGAGATCGTCACGGGCCAGCGCGAGATGTGCCACAGCCTGGCCAACATCGAGCATCACCATTTCAAGTTCGAAGGGCATCGCCGCGCTGGGGACCTGCACGTGCATTATTTCGGCGCGTGCAGCCTGAGCTTCGGCGCCGGTGTAGAATTGGCGGACGGCGACGTCATGCACATTGCCTTCAGCGGCTTTGGCCGCCCGTTGCGAAACCCGCTCCGCGTCGTCAGCGGCGAAATGGAGTTGGTGCGCGTCCGGAATATAAACGCCCCGCCTGGCCCCACGTTTGCTGGGCGATGACTGGCGCTAAACCTCCGTCGCTACGCGACGAACACGCCGCTTATCGCGTAGGAGCCAGATTACATCGAACCGTAATAAAGAACAAAGAGCCCTATTTCCCAGGAGCCTAACATCATGTCCACGAATCCTCTTTCAGTCTTGATTGCCGGCCGGTGGCGCGCGGCGCAGTCCAGCGGCACTTTCCACGCGGAGAATCCCGCGACCGGCGAGCCCTTGCCGGGCGAATATCCCCTCAGCACCTGGGCCGATTGCAGCGCCGCCCTGGACGCCGCCGTCGGAGCGACCAGCAACCTGCGAGCTGCGCCGCCGCAGCAAATCGCACAGTTCCTCACGATCTTTGCCCAACGCATCGAGATGCGGAAAGCGGAACTCGTTGCGATGGCCCATGCGGAGACGGGGCTGCCTGCGTCGCCGCGTCTGGCCGACGTTGAGTTGCCGCGGACGAGCGGTCAATTGCGGCAGGCCGCCGCGGCCGCCCTGGAAGGCTCCTGGGCCCTGCCGACAATCGATACGAAGCTCAACATCCGCTCGATGCTGGCGCCGCTGGGGCCGGTCTGGGTTTTTGGGCCGAACAATTTTCCCTTCGCCTTCAACAGTGTCTCGGGCGGGGATTTCGCCGCCGCGATTGCCGCCGGCAATCCGGTCATTGCCAAGGCCAACACGTCGCATCCCGGCACGTCGCGGTTACTCGCGGAGGAGGCCTTCGCCGCCGTGACCGAGGCGGGATTGCCGCCGGCGACCGTGCAGCTCCTTTATCGCACGAGCCATGCGGACGGCGAGCGGTTGGCGTCCGATCCGCGGACCGCCGCCCTGGCCTACACCGGCAGCCGCGCGGCGGGTCTCAAACTCAAGGCGGCCGCGGATCGGGCGGGCAAGCCGATCTATCTCGAACTATCAAGCGTCAATCCGGTGCTGATGCTGCCGGGCGCATTGGCCGAGCGCGGCGAAAAGCTGGCGGACGAACTTGTCGGCAGTTGTCTCATGGGCACCGGGCAATTTTGCACCAGTCCGAGTTTCATGGTGTTATTCGCGGGCGAGGCGACGGAGCAGTTCATTTCCGCCGTGAAGTCGAAGCTGGAAGCGGCCCCACCGACGCCCTTGCTCTCGTCCGGCGTGCAGCGCTCGCTCGCGGAAAGCGTGCAGATCCTCCGCGCCGCGGCGCACAACTCGTCGCGGGCGGCTCGCCCTTGCCGCCGCCCGGCTATCGTTTTGCCAACACGCTGTTGCGCGCGAGCGGGGAGCAGTTCCTCGCGGCCGCAGAGAAGTTGCAGACCGAGGCCTTTGGCAACGTCTCGCTCGTAGTTGCGGTGCGCGACGCTGACCAGGCCGCGGCCGTTCTCGAACAACTTGAGGGCAACCTCACCGGCACCATCTACTCCCACACTGCGGGCGCGGACGATCCGCTCTATGCACTTCTTGCGCCCTTGCTGAGGGCCCGCGTAGGGCGGCTCCTGAACGACAAGATGCCCACCGGCGTGGCCGTGAGTCCGGCAATGAATCATGGAGGGCCGTTTCCGGCCACAGGGCATCCGGGTTTCACCGCCGTGGGAATCCCCGCCTCGCTGCGTCGATTTGCGATGCTGCAATGTTTCGACAACGTCCGCCAGCCACGTTTGCCCGCCGCGCTGCAGAACAAGAACCCCAACGGAAAAATGTGGCGGCTGATCGACGGCAAGTGGTCGCAGGGCGATATTGGCGCGTAAATCCTCCAGCCCGGTTTTTGAAGACAGGAAATGAATGAGAGGAAGATTCAATTCGGAATGGCCTTTCCTATCTTCCTCCAATATATCTTCCTGTCGTTTCGCGCTTTGTTACGGACTCTTGCCTCTGCTCACTTCAAGCTGTCGAGACTCCAGGTGAAAGTCAAGGCTTTCGGAACTTCTAGCTTCTCGCGCTCCGCGTCAAAGGCAGGCTCGTCTATTAGCTCACTCAATTTGCCGTCCGACACGCGCAAGATGTAGAAATTCGTGGAGGACTCGCGGCCCGGTGGATGCTGCTTGGCAATGATGAAATGCTCATCCCAGCCGGCCTCAAACACGGTCCCCGGGATCACGCCACGATAAGAATTGCTGCCATCCGACGGCCCCTCGGATATGTCCATTTGCTCGAGACTGTCGGTTGCGATCAGGAAATACTTGCCGGACATTTTTTGCTGGTAGGCAAAACCGATGCCCCCGCATGCAAGGATGAACGCGAGGAGTATGAACGCCATAGAATAGGATGCCAACTGGATTGCGCGCGCCATGTTCGTGAGTCCTCACAGGTACTTGAGTGATCGCTTGCCGGTATCGCTTCCGATGGTTATTCGCCCTTCGTCGAGCCTTATTGGAAAACGGAAGGCAGGACATTTTGCCGATCTTCTCGCCTTGCATCTTCCTGTCGTACATTTTGCTGTCCTTCCGCTGTTTTGTGGTTGCGTGGAATCAGTGGATACTCTCGCAGTTCGGCAATGCCTGCTGAAGTGTTTTCATGCCGGCGCCTTTGACCCCGCTGCTATCGACGGGCAGCCCTCGGAGTTTCATGCCGGTGCCCTCAAGTTCGCCGACCTGGCCGGGCAGCAAGTCGAGTCGGGCCAATTCGAGCTGTTCCAACTTGGCGTCCGTGAAGAGAGTGCCGCTGAGGTCCAACCGTTGGAGTTGAGTCAGTCCTTTGAGAGGCTCTATGCTGGCGTCCGTGACCTGGTCCAGGTCGAATAGCATCATTAGCCGCTCGCCGTCGTGGTTCATGACGAACATGTTAGGAAGGCTTAGACGGCGAAGTTGCCGCAACCCCGCGAGAGCCTCCAGGCCGGTGTGGCCGATACAATATCCCGAAAGTTCCAATTGTCGAAGGTCGGCAAGGGCGCCGAGATTTTTCAAGCCTTCTGAATTGACTGTCGATATGGGAGGCTGAACCAACGGCCCCCTCCCGCTGTACGTGTTGAACCCGTGGAGGATTAGAAGTCCGCCAGGGCCGGTCGTCCACGGCAGGACCGCCGGCGACGCCTTGCTTCCGACCAGGAGAATCTGCAGGCCGCCCAGGTCTTTGGCGCAGTCCAGACCCGCTTCGTTATCAACCGCGGCCTCAACAACGTCGGCGAACTGGTCTCTGCCAAAGACGCGTAGCAACCAGGAGGGAGTCGCCGGCGTGGCAACGGCCAGGAGGTTCCCCGACTCGTCGCACTCGTAGTCGTAATAGACGTGCCCGCCTGCTTCTTGCAAGGACCGAATCGTATCACTTTGCTTCTTTGCGTCTTTCATCTCGACCGACAACCAACTGCATGGCACGGCGACGGCCACGGTCAGCAGCAGCAGCGAGCGGATGCTGAATTGGAACCGCCCGCGGAAGAGCAGGCTAGCCCCGAGCCAAAGCGACATTCCTGCGAAGACCGCGCCCACTGCCGCCGCCGCGATCAGCACGGTCCAGCCCTTGTGCCGATTGAAGGCAAACCAGTGGAATTGCTCGGAACAAAAGAGCAAGCCCTCGACCGCGAGCAACCCAAGCACGAGCCAACCCGGCGTGGGAACAAACCAGCGGTGTGTGGGCCTTTGTGTGTCGGGCATGAGATCCTCGGCCGGCGGCAGCGGGAAAGCCAGGGCGTGCCGCTACGGCATTCGCCGCGGCAGCCGGAATCGCGGCCAACGGGAACATCGTAAGCGACAGGAAGAACTTCTGCATTCGGCGTTTTCCCCTGGTCTTGCCATGTTGGACGCTGAATTGTAGTATAATTCACACGGCCGGTGGACGGAAGTCGGCTTTCCGCTTCCGTCGGTTGTTTGCATCCAAGGAGGAGTTTCATCGTCCGCTGGACGCCCGCGCCGAGGGCCGACGGCAAAGGGAAAGCCAGGGCGTGCTGCTGCGGGGCATTCGCGGCGGCAGCCGGAATCGCGGCCAACAGGAGCACGGTAAGCGGCAGGATGAAATCTCGCATTTGGCGTCAATCGTGCTTGCATCTTCCCAAGCTCATCAGGGCAAATGCCGTCCCGTACTGCTGATGGTAGTCGTACAGCGGGAAATCCCACCAGCTACCGTCCGGCTCCTGCAAACGCAAGAGGACCTGGGCCAACTGGTCCTGCAAGGGGGGGCGCTTCTCGGGAGGCAAGATCTCGATGCAGCGTCCGGCGTAGTAATGGCCGTAGTAGAAGAAATAGCCGGCCACCTGAAACCACGACTCGTGCGGGATCGGCTTCTTCCGCCCTAGATCGAGCCATAGCTCGCGGGCGAAGAGGCGGTCGAGCCACGTCGCGACCACGGCGTCCGTCACCTGCTTGTCGCCCCAGGCCCTGAGGGCCAGGTTGCAGGCCTGCGAACGGCCCAGGCTGCCGCCGGGCCGATTGATCGGCTGCATTGGCACGTACTTCAAATACTCGCCGTAATCGTAGCTGAAGTCAGGCTTCCGCTGCCGTACAATCGAGGCCACGGCGCGATCGACAACCTTCTGCGGAACCTGGATCCCGGCGTCGCGGGCGTCGGCCATCGCCACCAGCACCGTGGCGGTCACGAAGCTGATCGTGGAACCGTTGGGATGCTGCGTCGGGAACTCGAACGTCGTCGTAGTAGCACCAGCCGCCGGAGAGACACTCGTAACGCACCAGCATGCCGATCTGCTGGTCGATCAGGGCGCGGATCTTGCCCTCGTGCTCCTTGTCCTGCGGGTGCCGCCGCAACATGTGCAGCAAGGCGTCGATCGAATAGGCGTGGCACCAGTTGTTATACAGGGTGGCGGGTGCATAGTGCAGGCCGTCGCCCAGATCCTGCTTGTCGGCTGAACTGCGGCGCACGGCGGGCAGGTGTTCCATGAGCCAGACCTCGGCCCGATCGACCGACCGCTGGACGTCGGGGCTCGGGCCGCCGACTTCCAGCAGGGCCGAAATGCAGAGCGAGGTCACCGCGCCGCGAAAGGCCTGGTGGGCGCCCGGCACCGGGGCATAGACCTCTCCCGGCCGGTCGCTCCGTTCGGAACCCCACGAACCGTTGGCATTCTGCCGCTTGAGCAAGAAGGCCACGCCGCGGTCGATCGAGGCCTCGATCTCTTTCGGATCGGCCTTGGGGACCGGCTTGGGCTTGGGACCTGTCTCGGCCAACGACGGCGGGCTGGCGGTTTGGCCGGCGGCAGAAGTAGTGTCATCGGCGGCGTACGCGGCAGGAAACGGCGCAAAAAGGGCGGTTGCCACGGCCGGCACGACGCAAAGCCGTAGGGTGGGACCCAGGCACCATGTACCCATGGTCGGCTTGCGAGCGCCGGCCCACCATGACCGGCGATTGGTGGGCCGGCGCTCGCAAGCTCGCTGGTCCCACCCTACGAACCTATCCCTGACATTTTTTTGGGAACGAACCACTTAACTACTCCTCCTTGGGCTTTTCCAGCAGGACCTCGTCGCCTTCGGCCAGTCCCTCGAGGACCTCGACCTGCTTGTCGTTCCGCTCGCCGACCTTGACGACTCGCTTCTCGGGCTTGCCATCCTTGCCCTGGAGATAGACGTACTGCTTGGCCGGATCGAACTCCTCGGTGAACAGCGCCTTGGGCGGCACGGTCAAGGCGTCGGTCTTCTTGTAGGGGATCATTTTCAGCTCGCAGTTCATGCCCGGCACAAGGGCGCTGGTCAGGCCGTCAGCGGCAACCGTCAGTTGGCAGTCGAATCCGCTGCTTCCCAGCGGGATCGCGCCCACGCGATGCACGACCGCCGAGAGGTTCAGGCCCGGAAAACCGACCGGCTGCACGACCGCCAGCAGGCCCGCCCGGACCCGCTGCGACTGGGATTCCGGCACGGTAGTGCGGATCATGAGCGGCCGAGTCTGGACCACCGTCATGAAAATCTCATTGGGCAGGATCGCCGCCCCGCGGCGGAGCGTCTCGACGCTCAGGGCCGACCACTTTCCCCGCACCGACCGGCCATAGTACACGATCCCGTCCATCGGGGCCTTGACCAGCATCGCGTCGCGATCGGCAATCAACTTCTTGAGTTTCTCCTGGCCCTGGTCGCGGGCAACCTGGAGTTTCTGCAGATCCAGGCGGCGCTTGCCGACGAGCAAGGGCAGGTTGATCTTGGAAAATTCCGCATCGATCCGCGCCTGCTCGGTCTGGTCCTTGTTGCGTTCTTCGGTCCGCGGGAGCACGACCTCAATGCCTTCGGCATGCGCCGCCTCGGCCAGCTCCAACTCCAGCTTCGCCCGATCGACGCCGTTCTTGGCCCGCTTGAGCACGATCTTTTCGGTCTCTTCGGCCACGTCGTCGGCCTTGTACATTTTTTCGAGCTGACGATATTCCTCCTCGGCATATTCCAGCGATTCACGGGCCGCGGTCAAGCGGTACTCGGTCACCTTGGCCGTCAGCGGCTTTCCCACTTCCTCGAACCGCTTCCAGTCTTCCTCGGCCATGCGGCGAGCGCGGTCGTTGGCCTGTTCTTCCAGGGGAACGCTTTTTTCCGCGGCGGTCAACTGCGCGGCAGCCTGCTTCAGCGACAAGTCGTTGAGTTCCAGGTCGGAGCGAAGATCGGCAATCGCCCGGTCGATCTTCTCCGTGTCGAAGGCAAGCACCAGATCGCCCTGTTTGACGACCGCGCCATGCTCGACCGCCTTGAGCACCGACAGACCGGACCATTCCTGCGGCCGGACAAAGAGATCCGCCTGGTTCTGCGCCTCGAAGATGCCGTCCAGCGCGACTTCGATGCGGAAAGGGCCTTTCTTGAGCTTCTGTGTGGGCGGCTTGGCCGATTCCTTTTCGGCTGGCGGTTTTTTGCCGTCGGCGTCCTTTTCCGCGGTCGGTTTCTTGCCGCCGGCATTCTTCTCGGCGCCCTTGCTCTGATCCGGTTTTTGGTCGGAAGCGGGCTGGCCTTGCGGATCGCTGGGTTGCTGTTGGTCGGCGCTGGGCTTTTTTCCGCCCTTGCTTGCGCCTTCTTGGTCGACTTCGGCTCACCCGCCTGCCCGATTGCGACGCATGTTATCAAAAGACAGGCCAGAAGCAGTTTTCCAAGGGCAAGCCGACGCATGTTCCAACTCCTGAAGACGAGGTTAATCCTCCTATTTTCCCACGATTCGGGCGAAAATTCAAGGTTTTTCCGCACGAGCTGGCACAATTCGGGTAGGCGTATGACGACTGTAGGGAACGTGGGACACGCGCTTGCGAGTCGTAGCGTTCCCAGTCATTTGTAAATTCACCTACTTTTTCTCGGGCGGCGCCTCTCGGCTATAGAACCGGGACAAATTGATGCCGCCGCGGATCTCTTCCTCAAGGAGTTTCACGCGGCTTTCCATCCGTTCAATCTTGCGTTGCAAGGTTGGAATGAGCATGCGGTTGCTGTCTTCGGGCCTGGCGCGGGGAATGGTCGGATAACCGAGGTGCCTGGACAGCGCTGCAAAGAGGTAGAGCGGGTCCTTTTTCCGGTTGGCCAGGGCGATGCGGCCCTCTTTTTCCCCGAAGAGGACCGGTTTCCCGCTTTCGCCGCGCGTTTGCCGATAGTGCTCGCTGCGGACGTACAACATGTCGCCCAGATCGACCAGACCGATCTGGTGGCGAACGATGAGGATCCACTCGCGCCAGTTTTCGTCGTAGATTTCGTCGCCGGCAATCGCTTCCAGACCGCGGTCGTAGCCGAGGCGATTGCGGCAGAGCGTTTCGAACTGAAAGAGGAACAGGCCCTGCGGCGTGGGTGACTGGGCACGGTACTCGGCCTCGCGCTGCAGGATTTCCATTCCCACGCGGAAGTCGAACTTGCCCTCGGGCTTTTCTCCTTCCCCCACGACGAAGGTCTGATAGGGCGTGAAATAATGCGGCAGCTTGGCCATGGCGGTGGCAAAGCCGCCGGTCATCCGCAATTCGCTGGCCATGAAGTCCAGGGCATAAGGCAACTGCGTCGTGGAGAGCACTTCCTGCTTGATCGCCTCCAACAGATCCTGCGTCGAAGTGCTCTGGTCCATCCGCTCGCGAATCGTGCGGAAGAAGTAGGCCTGCTCGACATATTCCTCGCGCGGCAGTGGCATCGTAGAAAGGGCTCGGGTGGTGTATGCTGAGACATATCCAATTCTACCACCAAATGAATTCCACCGTGAATCCCTCCGACGACAGTCTGCCCGCCGCACTGGCACGACACAACCTCGAACTTCCGCCAGAGCAAGTTGCCCGGCTCGACCGTTACTGCCGGCTGCTATGGGATTGGAACAGCAAGATCAACCTTACCCGGCATACCGATTTCGAGAAGTTTGTCACCCGCGACCTGGTCGACAGCCAGGTTTTCGCACGTTTTCTCAGTCCGGGTGAGACGGTGCTGGATGTCGGTACCGGGGGAGGGGTTCCGGGGGTCGTGCTGGCCATTTTGCGGGACGATCTGCAGATTTCGCTCTCGGAGTCGGTCGGCAAGAAGGCCCGCACGTTGACCGATATCGTGGAGAAACTGGGCCTTGGGACGGTGGTGCTGCATGCCAGGGCGGAAGACCTCCTGGTCGACCGGCATTTCAACACGTTGGTGATCCGTGCCGTGGCCCGGCTGAAGAAGTTGTTGGAATGGTTCAATCCGCACTGGTCCTCCATGGACCGGATCCTCGTCTTGAAGGGGCCCAGTTGGATCGAGGAACGGGGCGAGGCGCGACACTTTGGGCTGATGCGCGGTTTGGCCCTGCGGAAGCTGGACTCCTACCCGTTGCCCGGCACGGAGTCGGAAAGCGTGTTATTGCAAATCAGCCCGGTACCAGCTTCGTAGGGTGGAACCAGCAAGCTTGCGAGTGCCGGCCCACCAAAACCGATGATTGGTGGGCCGGCGCTTGCAAGCTCGCTGGTCCCACCCTACGGCTGCGGCTTTCGCGGAGCGAAAGGCAACTACATGGCGGCGGGCGTTGCGGACGGCACCCGAAGAGTGCCCGCTACCGTGCGGTCAAGAGACCCACATCGATATCAGGTAAAGAACGCCGAGTACTACGAGCATGAAGCCGGCAATCCACAAGGCACACCCCCAGGCGTGCTTCAGAATATCGCCGACCGCCTCATGACGCGTGGCCGCATAGACGAGACTCACGGAGACGACCAACGGCACGGCATACCAGAAGTTGTTGCTCATCACTCGTCCTCCTCGCTGTCTTCATCGTCGTCATCCTGTTTTGCCTTGGGCCTTTCGTCGCCTTTCTTGGCAGACTCCGCGGGGACAGGTCCGCAGCAGGCATCGTAGACGGCCAGGATGTTCAATAGTCCGGCAATCATCGTGTAAACGGTGCCCAGTTCATAGTAATGCGGCAGCAACCGATTGATCCAGGCGAGGTTCATCTCATCGGGGGCCGGCCGCCGGCCTGGAGGTCCGTTGTCCAAGGTCCCCATCGGCTCCGGGTTGGGCATCGGAGGCGGCGCCATGAAGCCATTGAAGATCGGCTTTTCCAGGTTCGCTTGCAGGAGAGTCATGGGCACGGTGGGCAATCCAACCCCAATCTGACACAACCAAGGGAGGCGCCAATCGTTAGCGCGGAAGGAAAAGTAGACAGCCCTGCCCCATCCATCCTCCCTGCTGCCGCCAAGGTAGAGCCCGTAGAGGAATGTCCCAAGAATGCAGATCGTGAAGAGGGCCCCCTTGGCATTCCTTCCCTGGTAAAAGTGCCCCAGTCCCGGGATCAACCAGGCGAGCACCCCAGCTATGAAGGGGTCTTTGAGCTGAATGGACTGCTCTTCGGGCTGAGATGCGTTGCTTGCCACAAGTGACTCCTGAGGAGTTGTGCTGGATCCGTGAACCGTGAATTGTACCCCCCCGCGATGACTTTACCAAGGGGAGAACTTCGAGCTTAGAACTTAGAACTAAGAACGTAGGGTGGGACCAGCGAGCTTGCGAGTGCCGGCCCACCAACACCGGCGACTGGTGGGCCGGCGCTCGCAAGCTCGCTGGTCCCACCCTACGAACGTATCCCTGAAGTTATTTGTGAAATGGACTACTAAGCCCTAAGCCCTACACCGTCACAGGCAGATGGATCAGCCACTGCTCAAAGAAGGTGACGACATGGGGCAGCGGGACGTGGCTGCCCCAGGAAACTTGGCTGATCACGCCTCCCGCCCCGAAATCGAGTGCCTTGCGCCTGAAAGACCGCTTCGCGAATATCGCCGCAATGACAGGGGGGCTCGACTTTCCTTCGCTCAACCCCACCCCAGAAGGTTACTCGGCCTCGATGCCGCGCGGCATGCCGCTCGAGTTCCTCGTGCGGCCACTGCGCGTGGACCGCGTCCACGCCAATCTCCACAAGGTCATTCAGGGCCTCACCCATCGTGCCATCGCAAAGATAGAAGGCGAACTTGTCGTGCTCGTGCAGGGCGGCACAGTATTCACGCAAAAGCGGCTTGAAGAGCGATCGCCAGGTACCCAGGTGTCGTCGGGAGGCAGCCACCCAAGTCAAATCGTCGCCGAGAACGACGCCGTCGACCTGCGTTCTTGCCCAAAGCGAAATCTCTTTCAAATAGAACTCGTGCATCCTGGCCAGTAGCCCGCGCAGATCCTGGTTGCCATCGCACAGTTCCGCGACTGCCGTTTCCGGGCCGCGCAACTGGCGCAGGCGATCGAGCGGCCGGACTTCGCTGCTGGCCAGGGTGAACCGCCCGCTCCCTTCGCAAACAGGGTTGATTTTTGCGAACCGGGCCGGATCGAGCAGTTCCGCCGGCGGTTGATAGGCAGCAATCGCCCCGTTGGCCAATGGCGATTCGACGAGCGTGCTTGGGCCGCCATGCTCGGACAGTTGCCAAACACATCCCCAGGCGTCCGTGTTCGGCCCAGGCTTCTGCGCGTGGCCTTTGCTGCGCTTTCCGGAGGGCCACTTCGTTTCCAGGTGCAGGATGTCGCTGGGAAAACGAACGTTCATCTCCGCCACGTCGTCCGGGCGGTTGGCTTCCATGCCCGGCAGGAGCCAAAGATCTCGTGGCGCCCGATCGATTGGCTGGTGGTTCAAAGTCCGAAGGACACGGTCACGCGAGATCATCGAATCTTCCGCAAGAGCGCCTGAATAACTACAACTTCTATACCACTGGCGAAACCGCAAGTCAACGCCATGCCCCCGTTCGTCTCTATGTGCCTAAGACGTAGGGTGGGCTTTAGCCCGCCTTGTCCACGGCAAGCAGAATAGGCGGCCTGAAGCCCTGAAGCCAACCTTACCGCATGTCACCCTAGATCCGGAAAAGCCGGAAAAATTCGCTCCCGGGTTGACGTTTTTGACCTATACTTCCTTAGGAGTAATTTGACTGAAGGTATTCTTCGGCCGGTTCTCAACGAACGGTTGAAGAGATTCAATGATACCGCAGCCCAGGGCGAAGAATCAAATGCCGTTATTTTCACGCAATAAAGAGCTGGCCGTTCAGGCATTTGTCGTCTCGCTGCTGAATCAAAACTGCCGCGCGATCCAGGAACGATTGGAAGGCCCTCGGCTTGAGGGACGCGTAAACCTGACAATGGTCGTGATGGTCGTGCCGATCGAAGAGAGGAAAATCGAGCTTCGGCGGGCCTTTGCGGCGATTACCAAGGAATTCTCCAGTTCGGGCGTGGCCGTGGTTGTGGATCATCCGCATGGCCTGGATGAGGCCCTATTGGGCTTCCGTTGGCGGGGGAGCATCACCTGGGTCCGGGCCAGGGCCAAGCATCTCGATCCCATGGGCGGCGGTTTCTTTCAACTCGGCTTTCGCATGACCGAGCGCCTCCATTCTGCAGATTATCCGGAACTCGCGGGACTCGTGTTCTGAGACTCTACGGGCTATAATGGGGAGACTCGGCGTTGCCGGTCTGCCCCCCAACCCTCGCAAAGGATCCCGCCATGCCCCACGTTCAACGATCGCTCGTTCTGCCTTTCTTGCCTTGGTGCTTGCAACCGTCGCTCCGCGGTTTGCCATGACAGCCGATCGGCCCGAGGCCAAGAGCGGCATACTTTGGGTCTACGTCGGCACTTACACGAAGACGCCCGAGGCGGGGATCAATTTCTGCCAGTTCGACCTTGCTACGGGAAGCCTCACAAAACCCCAGGTCGTGGCGAAAACCTCGAATCCTACGTTCCTTGCCCGGTCCCCCCAGCGACCGCTGCTTTATGCCATCAATGAAGTCTCCCAGTTTGAGCAGAAGAAGGTCGGTTCGGTCAGCGCCTTTCAGATTCAGCCCAAGAGCGGCAAGCTCGCTCTACTCAATTAACAATCGACCGAAGGTCCTGGACCGTGCCACGTCACTCTCGATCATACGGGTAAGGTGGCGCTGGTGGCCAACTATCTCGGCGGCTCGGTGGCCAGCCTGCCGGTCAGGGCGGACGGCGGTTTGGAGCCGGCCGCGTCGGTCGACCAGCACCACGGATCGAGCGTCCATCCGGCGCGGCAAAAGGGGCCCTACGGCCACTGCATCGAGCCTGACCCAGCCAATCATTTTGCCCTCTCGGCTGACCTGGGCATCGACAAGATCCTGATTTACAAGCTCGACGCGGCCCATGGAACCCTTGCGCCGAACGAACCGGCCTTTGCCGAAACCCCGAAGGGGGCCGGCCCCCGCCATTTGACGTTCCATCCCAACGGCCGCTTTGTCTACGTGGTCAACGAACTAAGCAGCACGGTCAGTGTCTTCCGCTACGACTCGGCCCGTGGAGCCCTGGAATCGGTGCAGAACATCTCCGCGCTGCCTGACGGATTTTCCGGCACCAGCACGGCCGCCGAGGTTCACGTTCATCCGTCCGGCCGTTTTCTTTACAGTTCGAACCGTGGTCACGACAGCATCGCCATCTTCGCCATCGATCCTGAAACAGGAAAGCTTCGCAGTCTGGGTCACCAATCGACGCAAGGCAAGACGCCCCGGAACTTCGACCTCGACCCGAGCGGGCGCTACCTGCTGGCCGCCAATCAGGATACAAATAATGTGGTCGTCTTCCGCGTCGATCCCGAAAGCGGTCTGCTCCGCCCGACCGGCACGTCGGTGGCCATCCCCTCGCCGGTTTGTGTGGTCATGATGCCGCCGGTGGAGTAGGTTCCTGCCTGCCAGTAACCAGGCCGCGGTGGAAGGTGTATAGAACTATGCGAGGAGCAACCACCGGCCATGCGACTAATTAGCTTACAAACCCTGCTACGATCGTTTCCTTTCCTCCTGGCACCATGTCTGTCGCTGCTAGCTATGCGGGGGGGCCGTGCGGCGCCGCCCGATTTCGCCCACGTGCCGGCAGACTGCGATTGGCTCGTCCACGCCGACATGGATGCCTTGCACGACTCGACGGTCTTCCAGCAGGTCTTCAAGTCGGCCGTTGCACAATCGAAACCGCTGGCTGCAACCCTGGACAGGGTCAACCGGCGATTTGGCATGGACCTGTCCAAGGATCTGCACGGCATGACCGTCTTCGGTCCGCGGTCGTCGCAGCAGAACGCCGTGCTCGTGATGCGGGCCGATTGGGCAGCAGAGACCTTTCGCCAGAGATTGGCCCTTTCTCCGCAGCACGCCATGGCCGTGGAGGGTCCCTACGAGATTCATCGTTTTCTCCGTGAAGGCGGCAACCCGGTGCGACCCGGTGCTGCGGCGTTGTGGAGGCCGGGGACTTTCGTCTTCGGACAGTCGCCCGGCGAAGTGAAATTCGGCCTTGAGGTGCTCGACGGCAAGTGGCCGAGCCTTTCCGGCAGCAACAGCCTGCTTTCTGCGGAACTGCCCGCCGGAACGATCCTGGTCGCGCGCATGATCCACGTTGGCGACCGCCTGCCCGTCGAGTCGCCGCTCTTGAAGCAGACGGAGCAGATCGACTTCGTCTGTGGCGAGAACCGAGGCGAGTGGTTTGTGCAAGGCAAGCTGCAGGCCAAGTCGCCCGAAATTGCCAAACAAGTCAAACAGGTGGGCGAGGGCCTGTTGGCGATGGGTCGGCTGCGTCTGGCCGACGACGCCGGTTCGCTCAAGCTCTTGGACCGCATGGAGCTGCACGTTGACGATCGTACGATCAAACTCGATTTCCGCGCACCGGCCGCCGAAGTGGCCGAGGCCGCGGAGAAGGCCATGAAGACACTCCTGCAAGACCCAGGCAAGTAGCCGAACTGCATTCCATCATGCCAACCCTGCCCAACTCCTTGCCGAGCAACGAAGAGCTCGCCGCGCGAGCCCAGCAGGGCTGCCTGCCGAGTTTCGAAGAACTGCTGCGGCGGTTCCAGGTCCCGCTGCTGCATTTCCTGCGGCGCGTGGGACCGGAGTTCGACGCCGAGGACGTGTTGCAGGAGACCTTTCTGCGGGCCTATTCGCGGCTGGAACAGTACCGGTCGCAGTGGCGGTTCTCGACCTGGTTGTTCACGATCGCCCGGCGAACCAGCATCAACTATCACCGGCGGCCGCAGCCGGCAGCCGACCAGCAGTGGATGCGGCAAGTCGTATCGCCGGCGGCTGGGCCGGAGCAACTCGCGGTGTCCGCCGAGAGCCGTCAATACCTCTGGTCGACCGCGGCGCGGATCCTCGGTGAAGATGAACTGGCGGCCCTTTGGCTGCATTACGTGGAGGAAATGCCGGTCGGAGAGATTGCCACGGTATTGGGCCGCTCTTCCGTCGCGGTCAAGACCATGATGTTTCGCGCCCGCAAGAAGCTCCTGCCGCTGGTCAGCGACCTGGAGCCAGAAGGGCGGAGCGCGCGGCCGGCAAGACCGGCGGAGAAGTCCCATGGATAAGCGAAGACCATTTGAAGACTACGACCCCTTGGCCGAACCGATGTGGCGCGAGGCGCAACGTGCGCGGCCGGAGTTCTCCCACGCGCTCGACGCGCGTTTGCGGGCGGCAGTCCGTAGCGTGCGGCCGCTCGGCCTACCGACCGCTGGCGCCTTCCGCCGCAAGTTGCGCGGCAATCTCCTGAGTTGGGCTGTCTCGACCGCCATGTCGGTTGCCTTGTCGGTCGGCTTGTTGGTCGGCCTGGCCCTTTTCTTCCACACGCCCGGACAGCCCATCGGCCCCTCGACCGTTCAGACCAGGCCTGGCGATCCCGCGCAACCGACGACCGACGATATCGATGCTACCGCGGACCTGGTGGAAATGCAGCAACGGGACTTGGGCAATGGGTGCAATCGTCGGTTGACGATAGCCAATGGGCCGGCCTGGACCGTGACGCCAAAGCGGCCATGGCCACCGTTACCGCCCCTCTCCCGTTCGACTTTTCCTTGGCGGTGAGCGACGCCGATCCGGCGAAGTAGTTGATCTTGACCAGACTTCCCCGGTTTGCTATTTTGTGCCCGGTGGAAATTCGGCAACGGATGCCGGAGGTTTCCGCCCGAAAACGCATGGAACCGCGGCAAGCATGGATTCGTTTTGGCTGATCGGTTATCTTCTTCTCGCCGGCGCTGCGATCGTGCAGGCGGTGCTGGTAGCGATCAATGTCTACGAACACCGCCGCAGGGCCTTGGTTCGGCTGAAGAAGATTTCCTACTACGCGCCAAGCGGCCGCGTGCTTGTGCTCTCGCCCTGCAAGGGACGTGACGCCGATCTGCGAGAGAACTTGCAGGCGCTGTTGACCCAGGACTACCCGGACTATGAAGTCGCGTTCATCGTCGAAGACGCCGCCGACCCCGCTTGCCCGGTGATCCGCCGGGCAATGGCTGCGTGTCCTCAGACGCCGGCCCGCCTGGTCGTTGCCGGGCAGGCCGAGGACTGCGGTCAAAAGGTGCATAATCTCCGCAGGGCGACGGCCGAGTTTTCGCCGGAAATCCGCCATCTGGCCTTCTTCGATTCCGACAGCCGGCCGAAACCGTATTTCGTCCGTGCGGCGATCTACAAACACTACGTGCCGCAAATCGGTGCGACCACGGGCTACCGCTGGCTCATCCCCCAAAGGCCAACCTTGTCGAACCACCTGGTGCTGCGCCATCAACTGCAACGTGATGGCCGTCTTGGGACGCGATTCGCATCACATGGTCTGGGGTGGATCGTGGGCCATTCGCCGCGAGACGTTTGAGCGACTCCAGATCCACGCCGCCTGGGAGGGAAAGCTCAGCGACGATCTCGTGGCCTCGAAGCAATTGCACAGCGCCCAATTGCAGGTCCGCTTTGATCCGGCCTGCGTGCTGACCTCGCCGGTCGATTTCGACTGGGCCGGCATGTTCGATTTCGTGCGGCGGCAGTACCGCATTACCAGGCACTATGCCTTCCGCTGGTGGCTGCTGGCCCTGGCCGCGGCGACGGTAGGCAATCTGGCCTGGCTTGCCACGCTCGGGCTGCTTTTCGGCACAATGTTCGCAGCCCGATCGGTTGCATGGCTGCCGGCGACCGTGCTTGCCGTCCTTTACGGCCTGGGCCTGTACCGTGGTTGGGCGATGCAGAGCCTGACAGCCGTCTACTCACCCGAGCATCTGGCCGAACTGAGCGGCGTGCGGCGATGGCACATGTGGGCCAGTCCCGCCGTGGCCTTCGTGCAATGGCTAGGGCTGGTCGCCTCGGCCTTTGGCAACCACGTGAAGTGGCGGTCGATCGACTATCGGCTCGGCGCAGATGGCCGAGTGATTTCACGACGTAGAACTTAGTACTCAGTACTCAGTACTAAAATCCCAAATCCCAAATCCCAAATATCCCTGCTCCCCGCTCCCTGCTCCCTGCTCAGACCATGAACATCCTCCTCTGGGATACTCGCCAACTTGACGTCTCGAAAGATTTTGCCGGCGGTTTTGGCGTCGGCATGTACCGCGGCGGGCACCGTGTCCGCATGGCCGACGGGGCGGGACGCAGTCGTGCGGTGGTTCTACCGCCGCGATCGCCGCCCGGCGGCCTTGCTGTATGCCCATCTGGCCGCGGTCTTCGCCCGGCTGGGGCATCGCGTTCAGTATGTTGTCGACCGGCCGCCGCAGGGCGCAGATCTCTACGTCTTCAACCCGTCGCTGATCACGCTCGACCTGGAACGCCAGGTCATGGCCCGCCTGCTGGCCGAAGAGCCGCAGGCCCGTGTGCTGGTCGTCGGCACCACGGCCAGCGTCCTGCCGCAGGAGTTCGCCGACCTTGGCGTGACGGTCGTGCAGGGCGAGGCCGAGCAATTGCTCTGGCGGCTGGACGAAGTGCGCGACCACCCCGAGGCCAAAGTGCAGTTGGGAGTGCTCGAAGACCTCGACCGCCTGCCGCTGCCCGATTGGTCGCCGCTGGACCCCGCGGTTCCGCATCGGCTACGACTTCTGGCGATTTCCCACCGGCTTGATCCAGGCCAGCCGCGGCTGCCGCTTCAAGTGCAACTACTGCCCTTACCTGGTGCTGGACAACGCCACACGCTTCCGCGATCCGGAGGCGGTCGGCGAGGAGATGCGGCAAGGCATCCTTCGCTGGGGCTTCCAGTCGTTCAAATTCCGCGATCCGCTCTTCGCCCTCAGTCGCGAGCGGACCGTCCGCATCGTCGAGCAGATCGAGCGGCTCCCGCGAACCGCAGGCCGGCGTCCCATCCAGTTCTCGATCGAAAGCCGCATCGAGCTCCTGCCGCCGGAAACGCTTCGGCATGTTGAAACGCGCAGGGCTGACGAGCGTGACGGTGGGCATCGAAACGCCCAGCGACGCCACGCTGCAGACCTATCGCCGGCAGACGATCGACAAGGACCGCCAGCAGGCCTTCATTGCCGATTGCCGCGAGCTGGGCATTCGCACCGTGGCCGGGTTCATGATCGGCTTCCCCGAGGATACCGAGCAATCGATCCGCCGCGTTCGCGACTACGCGATCGCCCTGGGGCCGACCTTTGCCAATTTCAACGTAGTTACGCCCTATCCGGGCACGGCCTTTTTCGACCAGTTGCGAGATCGCCTTGGCGAGATCGATTACAGCCGCTTCAACGTCTACACGCCGCTGCTGAAGTACGACCATCTCACGCCCGAGCGGATCGAGTGGCTCTTGGCGAAGTGCTTTCGCCGCTACTATTTCCGCTGGCAATATCTCCGCGAGAACGCCTCGCTGCTCTGGCCGGTCCTGCGACGCTTGGGACACGCACCGCAGCCGGTGTCCACCACCGCGACCGCCGCGAGGACAACCCGAGACCCCGCCCTGCGTGCCAGGGCGGTGAATCAGGCTGAACAGCTAACAGCCGCGGACGCAAGACAACCCGAGACGCCGCCCTGCTTGCCAGGGCGGTGAACAAGGCTGAACAGCTAAGGGCCGCGGACCTTTGCTGGGTGCGGAACAGATCGCCGCCGCCTGCCGTGATATTTTGCCCTGCTTCACGCCTGAGTTATTGAGCCGATAGCGCCATTCCCGAAAGCACCCAGGTGAAGCCATGTCAGAAACAGCCAGCCCGTCGAGCAATCTGCCTTCCCGCAGCCGCATCCCGCTTTGGGTGAAACTGCTTTACACCGGATTCGTGGCCGTCATGGTCCCCTACTATCTGTATAGTTACGGGCCGACGAACTTCCTCTATTATTGCGATGTGGCCGTGCTGATGACGCTGGTCGCCGTGTGGCGCGAGGCCCCTCTTTGGGCCTCGATGCCCGCCGTTGGCATCCTCTTGCCCCAGGCATTCTGGATCGTCGATTTTCTGGCGAGAGCGGTCGGTCTGCCGATGACGGGCATGACCGCCTACATGTTCAGCCCTACGATCCCGCTCTTCACCCGCGCCCTCTCGCTATTCCATTTCTGGCTGCCGCTCTTTCTGCTTTGGATCATGTGGCGGATCGGCTATGACCGCAGGGCTTTTCCGGTCTGGACGGTGCTGGCATGGGGACTGATGCTGGTCTGTTTCTTCTTGATGCCCGCGCCACCCGCGCCGTTGGACAACCCGAACCTGCCGGTCAACATCAATTACGTCTATGGCATGAGTGACAAAGGCCCGCAGCATTGGATGACGCCCTTGGCGTACCTTGGTTTATTGATGATCGTCTTGCCGACGTGCATCTTCCTGCCGACGCATTTCGTGCTTGGAAAAATCTGTCCTGCACGCGGTCATAATTGACACGCGTCGCGTGAGCGCCATTGAAGCCCAACGCGCAAGCGAGGATGGGCGTTGCCTGGCCTCGCTTGCGCGTCGGGCTTCAATCCCGTGTTGACCGCGAAGACGAAAGTGAAGGCTCCCCCCTTTCACCAACGCCAATCCTGCCTTACGATCCAAGGCATGGAACTCAATCCGCCGCAAAAAGAGGCCGTCAAGACGCTTTCCGGACCGTTGCTGGTCCTGGCGGGGGCCGGCACGGGCAAGACTCGGGTGGTCACCTACCGCATCGCTGAGCTGATTCGGCACCGCATCGCCCCCGATCGCATCCTGGCCGTTACCTTCACCAACAAGGCGGCCGAGGAAATGAAGGAGCGGTCCGCCCTGCTCCTGGGGAGGAAACTGCCCAAGCAACCGGAAATCTCCACGTTCCACTCGCTCTGCGTCCGCATCCTGCGGCGGCACATCACGCACCTCGGCTACCCGGCCGCCTACGGCATCTGCGACCGCGGCGACCAGGAGAGCATCGCCCGCACCGTCCTGCGCGAGATCAAGGTGGGCGAGGCCCTGCTCAAGCCTGGCGATCTGCTCTATCTGATCGGTCGCTGGAAGAACAGCTCCATCCGGCCCGAGGAGGCGGTTTCCGTCGCCCAGAGCGATAAGGAGCATCTGGCCGCCTCGGCCTATCGCCGCTATCAGAATGCCTTGAAGGCCGCCGGCAGCGTCGATTTCGACGATCTGCTGCTCCTGACCGAGGAGCTTTTTTCCCGCTTTCCGCAAATCCGCGCCGCCAGGAGGCCAAACGCTTCGATCATCTCCTCGTGGACGAGTACCAGGACACCAACGGCAGCCAGTATCGCATCGTCAAGGCCCTGGCCTCAGGGCATCGCAACTTGTGCGTCGTGGGCGACGACGACCAGTCGATCTATGGCTGGCGGGGCGCGGAGGTCACGCACATCTTGAACTTCCACCTTGACTGGCCGGATGCCAAGGTCATTCGGCTTGAGGACAACTATCGCTCCACGCGCGAGATCATCGCCTGGGCCAATCGGCTCATCGCCTGCAATCGCAAGCGGCACGCCAAGGTCCTGCGGGCGACCGTCGAGGGCGAGACGCCGCGGATCCTGCAGCTCGAGGACGAGGCGGTCGAGGCCCGCACCGTCGTCGGCGAGATCGTCTCCCGCGTGGAACAACTCAAGCGCAAATTCAACGACTTTGCCGTCCTTTGCCGCACCAACGAGCAACCCCGCACGTTCGAACTGGAGCTCCGCAGGCAGAAGATCCCCTACGTCCTCGTCGGCGGCATGTCGTTCTACGATCGCAAGGAAGTCCGCGATCTGCTGGCCTACCTAAAGACGCTCGCCAATCCCCGCGACGAGGTCTCGGCCCTGCGGATCATCAACAATCCGCCCCGCGGCATCGGCCAGGGCACGGTCAAGGCCCTGCTGGAAAAGGCCACTGGGCAGGGCAAGCCGCTATGGGACGTCCTGGGCGAGGCGGGCATCGACGCCGTGACAAAATTCCGCGACCTGATCGCCCGCTATCGCTGCCGCTGCCATCAGGACCCGTTGGTCGAGGTCGTCCGCGACCTGATCCACGAGATCGGTTATCGGCGGGAGATCGTGCGTCTCTATCCGGAGGTCTCCAGGACCAGGAATCGCGCTGGCAGGCGGTCGAGGAGGTCGTCAACGCCTTGGGCAGCTACGCCGCGCGGGCCAAGACCCCGACGATCTCCGGCTTCTTGCAGGACATCGCCCTCACCACCGGCGATCAGGACCGCGACAAGGAGTCGAAGCTGGAGCGCGACGCGGTGGTGCTGATGACGCTGCACGCCGCCAAAGGGCTGGAGTTCGCCGAGGTCTACATGGTCGGCATGGAAGAAGGCACGTTGCCCCATTCCCGCTCGGTGGCCGGCGATGAGGCGGCCATCGACGAGGAACGGCGGCTCTGCTATGTGGGCGTGACGCGGGCCCAGCGGCGCTTGACGTTGACGCTGGCCCTGAGCCGGCAGAAATGGGGCAAGCCCCGGCCGACGGTGCCCAGCCGGTTTTTGTACGAAATCACCGGGCAGACGAAGAATCCGAATTACCTTGCTGCCCGAGGGGGCACCCGGTACTCCGGGTCGCGACGGCCGAACAAGTTCGCCAAGGCCCCGACGGGAAAGAAGTCCATACCGGGAAAGGGGCCGATGCCCGGAAAGAAGCCGATTCTGCCCAAGACGCCGGGCAAGAAGCCACCAGGGCCGGTGGGCAAGCGGCCGTATGGACCGCCGTAAGCT
Source organism: uncultured Planctomycetia bacterium (assembly GCA_963824275.1). Lineage (GTDB taxonomy): Bacteria > Planctomycetota > Planctomycetia > Pirellulales > Thermoguttaceae > JANXQG01. Next base: position 437,811 of record CAWGOT010000006.1, read on the forward strand.
CTACGGTTGAGGTCTGCCTGGCAATCTGCTATTTGGCCGCGTCCCGCTTGTCGTAGCAGTAGATCCAAACGTCCGTATCAACCGCGTTCATGCAGTTCCTCGCGGGACGGATACGGTCCGGAGGAACGGAAAGCGCGCCACGCGGCATGCCGCAAGAAATCGTCGCGCCGTTGCTCGCGCGGTTGCGCGTCATGCCATCGGGCACGATCACAATGGCCTCCACGGCGTCCCCCTTCTGGATCGGCAAATTGCAAAGGTGCAACTCGCCGTCTGCCTCCGCGACAACTTTCACATGAACTGATCGCATACTGCATCTCCTATATCCATCAATTCTAAGTCAGCCCGCCCAAGAAAGCAATGGCTCGCGGCAATCCGGTTCGATCCAGCTCCTGACCGGACTATACGTCAGCCTTCTGCCGCAGCATTCCTCCAAATCTTCCGCATTGACCACGGCTGCTCCGGCAATCGGAATCCGGCCTGCCAATGCCAGAGCATGCTCGCCTCATTGCCCACAAGAAAACCGCTGGCCAGTCTTGCGAATCCACGTTGCAGCAGCGCCTGAACGGCAGCGTCCAGCAGTTCGGTCCCGATGCCATGGCGTGTGTCCCACGGGCTTACGAAAATCCAACTCACGTGCGGCAGCCCGACTGCGGATTGCAGGGGAGGGTCGGGCGGCAGTGTGATCAGGATCGCTCCAACTGGCCCGTCGTCGCGTGCGGCAACCATGCAGGCGTCATCGACAAACGAGCCGTCGCCGCCCGCTCTTGTGTGACCAAGGCAGTCTTCGGCAGCCTTCAGGCGATCATCGTCGGTGAGGCTTGCGAACGGCTGCACGCGATGAAATGCCGCGGCAAGCAACTTCGGCAACTGGGGCCAATCTGCCTCTTGCAGTGGCCGGATCACGAGCTTCTCGCGGCTTGCAATTCCCGCGGCGGGGCGCGCGAAGATCCGCAAATCGAGGATCGCGTAGTAACTGTGGGGCCGTGGCGAGAACCAGGCTTGGCCGTCAATGTACTCGTACTTGTAGGCCGGGTTCCGCGGCAACTGGTGGAACTGTTCGACGGTGAGCGGCAGCTTGATAGTTGAAAACCAGTCGTCAATCATGGTTGGTCAATCAGAAACCGGCAGCCCAAGCAGTTTTGCCTGGGCGCGGACGTTGAACTGGAACCCGGCCGTCGCCCGGCACCGGTCGAAGTGATCAACGATGCGCCGAGCTCTCGCCACTTCCGACTGCACTTTGCGACCGTCCGTAAATCGATTATCGCTGAAGTCGTAGTCGGCCGTTCTTCGTTCATTCCTCAGCAATTCCAGTTGCCGGCCGGCTTGCGCGGCAGTCGCGTCGCCGCAGTCTCGAAGGCAAAACCCAACCTTAACATGCACCTGCTCTGTCTTGGGCAGCCTGACTCCGCTGTCCCGCAACAAAGACAACGCTTCATGGAATGCACCGTAATAGGCCCGGCTCACAGCACTTCGCAAGTCCGCTTCGGCGGAACTTTGTGCCAACCGCCCCGCACAGGCAAGGAAATCGCGGCCCGTCATGGTTGGAAGTCCAGCGACGTCAGGTAGACCTGCGGGCTGCGCGGAATAATCTGCATAATGCGCCGCCCCCATTCCTCGTCCAAGTCGAGCGCTTCTTCGATCGAACAGCGAACCGGAACACGGAACACAATGTGAATGTCGTCGGGAATTTCCGGGTCTATCGCAACCGACACGTCGGAAAAACCGCCGTAGACTTCCCGCGTGAGATCGATGACTCGCTGCAAGTGCCGTGCGACGTTTAACCGCACGGCCGTCTCGTAGACTTCCGCCGTAATGAGATCCGCAGATTGAGGAGGTAGCGCAATTGAAGGAGAAACGGATTCAGCGGATCGCGTCGTCATGGCAAAACGCTCCTGAGTGATGGATTTGCACTTTGGTGCTTTCAAGAGAATCATACCACGGCCCTCCCATTGCGGTCAATGGCTCAATGGCTGGTGCCGACGCCCCGAGGCCGATTCAAAGGCACATCCGGCGGACCGTCGCGATCCTCCTCTCATGGTTGCACGTCACTTGCGCTGCTGCTTGCTTCGCCTAGTATATTGATCAGCGTCGCCATAGCCGGCAAACACCGGGTCGTTCCAATAGAGCTTGCCATCGCTAGCCAGGGCACGTTGAAGGAACTCGGTAAACGAAAGTGCGATGACCGGATTCTGGCCCGGCTTATCAAGCGTGTCGTGACTACAAACGCATATTGGGTTAAATGGCGGGGTGGGGTCGGTCGTTTGTGGCTGGAAGATCTCTGTCGCCGAAACCCGCTGGTGGGGCCGTTCTCTTGTTGGCAAGATGTTGATTGCCAGCCACGTTCCGTCAGCAAGCTCCGCAATGCGATGCCAACTCCTCGCGGCGACCCGTTTGTTGCTTGCATCGGCATGAGACCAGTCAATCGCGTCGCATAAACCATCGGGAAGAATCACGTAAACAGCAACGCCGTCGGTGTCAAAAAGCCTCGCGCCATTCGTGCGGTAATGGAATCGCTCCAGATCTTCGGGCAAGCGTAGGAAAAAATCCTTCTTTGCCCTGGAAGCCGCGTCCTCACGCAGGCCCCTAAAGACTCTGTGCTCAGCGACGACGCGGTCCAAAAGAAGCTCTATCTTGTCGACCTCGCGTACGGCCCAGCCGACCTTGGGCCGTAACGCAAAGGTCGTTTCGTCCTGCGATACGCCCACCAGGCCCCCAATCGCCTCCATCGCACGACGCCGCTCTGTGACCTCATTGTACCAGGTGAACGGCACTCGCGAAAGTCCCGACGGTGCGCTCCAAGTCTTGAATCCCTCACCGGTCTCAAAAATCGGGTTGCGGCGCGTGCATGGTCCATGGTGCCCAACGGCCAGGTAGGGGAACATCTTAGCGATCCAACCGTTGATGATATCACCACCATACTCGCTCTTGAGCTTGCAGATGTTCCACCAATGGTCGAAGTCGATGTCGCCCCGGCTCGTGCGCACGAAGTGATCACAAATGGGACGGAGGTGCGGTAGCCACCAGTCGAGCCCGAATCTATCCAAGGTTGCAACCCTGTCAGCGATCGACTGCCAGTCCGCGGTCGTGCCCTCGATGGTCACGCCCGGAATGCCGCAAACACAATAGACCTCGAAGCGAAAGTACCGCTGGAACACGTCCATCATCACGATCTGGCTTGCTGCCCGCTCCGCCACACCGGTCGTGCTGAAGCTGCAGATCATGGAGTCATAGATCATGTCGCCAACATGATTGCGAATCTGCTGCGTCCAGCTTTCAAAGGCCTCGGTCCAAGGATTCTCTGGCGTGCCCTCGACCCATCCCCTGCATCGAAACTGAAGATTCAGCTTGCCTTGATGCGCGACGAACCGCGAACGCAACTCTTCTGCATGGAGTGCCATGTGACTGCGCGACCCCTTGGGAGATCGTGATCCAAACAGCGTCGGGAGTGAGCACCAAGTGCCGGTGCAGATTGTATGCCGTGTAAACGGCTGCGAGCAGTCCTTGGTAACCGAGATTCGCGACAACCGTCCCGTGGTAGTCGGAACAACTCTCGATCGGGCTCCCAACGAGGAGCCTGACTGCCTCGTAGGAACGGCATGTCGGCAATGGCTCCGTACCGGGCATCACGTTGTCGAGTGGGAATGTATAGCCCTCAAATTGTGTCAGAGATTTCATAGCTGCCTCCAAGAGTGATTTGGCGGGGCTTCGGCAAAAGCGACGATCAATATTCTAGCAGCCCTCACAAAAGACGCCATAGGTGATGGTCCGCCGACTTCTACCTCTGTTGGGGGCAAATGTCAGTTTGAATGCCTTTTTCTGGCCATTTGCGGGAACGACGGAGCGCGGAGCGGCCGTTACAAAGCAGCCCCGGAGGTTCGCGTCCTACGTAGGATTGCGCCAGCGGGCATCGGCAGTTTTCGAGTCGGACAACTCCCGTCGCGTCTCGAAAAGCGGCGGCAAGCCGTCGCACTCCAAAGCGACATCAACGGTCTTTGGGCAGCTTCTTGATCTGCTCGAGCGTGAAGACGGGGCCGTCCTTGCAGACGTAGGCCGGGCCGCAATTGCAACGGCCGCACTTGCCCACGCCGCACTTCATGCGGTTCTCCAGGCTCGTGTAGATGTCGCCGTCGGCCAGGCCCATCTTGCTCAGCACCGGCAGCGTGAACTGGATCATGATCGGCGGGCCGATCACCAGCGCCACCGCGTTCTCGGCCGAGATGCCGGCCCGCTCGACCACCGCCGGCACGAAACCGACCTCGCCCTTCCAGTCGGGCGTCTCGCCGCCCGGATCGACGCAACGTCACGACCCGCACGTTCTCGTACTCGGCCCAGCGGTCGAGCTCGTTGCGAAAGACCAGGTCGCCCACCTTCCGCGCGCCGTAGACGATCGTGATCTGGCCGTACTGCTCGCGGTTTTCCAGGGCGTACCAGATCGCGCAGCGGATCGGGCGGCATGGCAATCCCGCCGCCGATGAAGATCAGGTTCTTGCCCCGCCACTTGTCCATCGGATAGGCGTTGCCGTAGGGTCCGCGGAAGCCGACGATGTCGCCCTCGTCGATGTTCCACAGGGCCTCGGTCACGCGGCCGGTGCGGCGGAAGCAGAACTCGATGAAGTCCTGCCAGTTCGAGCTGGAGCAGAGATTGAACGGCGACTCGCCCGCCCCGAAGGCCGAGAAGATGCCGAACTGGCCGACGCGGAAGTGGAAGTCGCCGGCCCGCGCTTCGTCGCGAAAGCGGATGCGGACCGATTTCACGTCGGCCGTCTGCTGGCGGACCTGAACGACTTCCATCAAGTCGGGCTGGTAGATGTTAGTGGGCATGAGAACCTCTACTACAGGGAGCCCACGGACAAAATTCGAAATCCGAATATCGAAATCCGAAACAAATTCGAAGTAATCAAAACAATCAAAAACATACAAAATCGGAATGACAGAAACGGTTTTGAATTTTCTTCCTTGGGATTTCGAATTTGTTTCGGATTTCGAGTTTCGGATTTCGGATTTGTTTTACTTGTTTCGCTCGGCTTGCGAGATCGTTTCCAGCACCGGCCGGACGCCCAGCCCGACGGGGCAATTCCGCGTGCAGTTGCCGCAGCCGGTGCAGAGCAAGGCGCCGAATTTCTGCGGGATAGATGCGGAACTTGTGGTAAATCCGCTGCCGCTGGCGCTGGGCCTGCTGGCTGCGAGGATTGTGCCCCGCGGCGTGCAGCGTGAACAGGCCGAACTGGCAGGCGTCCCAGTTCCGCGCCCTCACGCCCTTGCCCCCGGCGCCTTCGTCGACGATATCGAAACAATGGCAGGTGGGGCAGGTGTAGGCGCAGGCCCCGCAGCCGAGACATCGCCGGGCCAGGTCCGACCACCGCGCGTCCTCGAAGCCGCTCTCCAGGAACTGGTCCAGCTTGTCGAGATCGAATCGACTCTCCGGCCCTGGCGATCACCGACGCCTTGCGGTCCGAAGGTTCGGTATGACCTGCGAACAACCGCCCGCCTTTCTCCGTCAGACAGCGTACTTCGAGGATCCCTTCATCCAGGGCGTAGAGCATGGCGTCGGAGCCCCGCGGGTCGTCCGGGCCGGAATCGACCGAGGTGCAGAAGCAATGCGCATCAAAGCTCTCGCAGGCCAGGGTGACGATGGTCGTCAGTTCACGGCGGCGATTGTAGGTGGCATCGACGTAGTCCCAGTTGAAGACGTGATCGAGGATCGGACCCAAGGCGGCGTCGCAGGGCCGGGCGGCGACGACGATCTGGTCGGCCTGCGGCAGCGGGGTCTCGGTCAGTTCGGCCCGCTTCCTCCCTAACGCGTAGCCGTAAAGCTCCTCGTGGCGGGGAAAGAGGAATTCCTTAATGGAGTTCCGCGGCCGAGAGTTGCCAACGAAGCCAACTGGCTGGCCGCGTCGAGCCAGCCGTACAGCAGCCGATCGCCGACCAGGCGCGGACCGGCCACGCGGCGGCCAGCGGCAATCCATTGGTCAACTAGCGTACGCAGCGTTTCTAAGGAAAGGACATTGCTCATGGTGAAACTCACTTTGCCTCCAAGCCGTAGGGTGGGACCAGATCGCGTAGCGATGCCGGCCCACCATTGTCCTCGTCGTCATCGATCATGGTGGGCCGGCTCGCTACGCTCGCTGGTCCCACCCTACGGCTCATTGGATGAAGTCCTCCTTGTCTTGCAGTCGCGTAGGCGCCGACCACCGGTTCCGCCTGCGGATCGACGCCGGCCCGAAAGGCAAAGTTGGCTTCCGCTGCCTGGGCCAGCGACAGATTCAAGAGCCGCAGGTCGATGCCCGCCGGGCAGACCCGCGTGCATTCCTCGCAGCCCACGCAGCCGCCGGCCAGGTGGAAGGCCCGCGTGATGTGCCAGGCGAAATTGCCCTTCAGCGTGGCCGAAGGTGCTGATCGCCTGCGGCCGGTTCTTATCGACAATGCAGCGCGGACAGTAGCACATCGGGCAGACCTGCCGGCAGGCGTAGCACTTCACGCAGCGGGCCAGTTCCTGCCGCCAGTAGGCCAGCCGCTCGGAGGACGATTTTGCCAGCAAGGCATTGATCTCGGCGTAGCGCTCGTCGGCCGTTGCCGGGTTGGGACTGTCCGCCGCCTGACCGATCAGCAGGTCGCACCCCGCGGGGTTCGTGGACGTCGCAGCTCCAGCACTTCGGCCGGCCCAGGCCGTCGCAGGCCATGCCGATCACGAAGATCTGCGAGCGGTCGAGTTGAGACTCCTTCTCCAGCACGACCAGGGACCGCTTGATCGCAGCCCTTGACCACGATCGCCGGACTGCCCAGGGCCCGGATCTCCTGGCCGCTTGAGATAGACCGTCAGGTTGGCGAAGCAGCGGTCGTTCCACACCAGTTGATCGGACGTCTTCCGGCCGCTGGATGAAGACCGGAAAGACCGGCCCATCGTCCGGCCCGCCGGGCTCGCGTCCGTAGCCGATCACGACGTCGACCTTCCCGTCGTGGAACAATTGCCGGCAGGTGTCTTGAAGTGTTGTCGTCATGCCTCGGTCTCGCAGACTTCGCGGTAGCCCAGGTAGGGACCGAGCTTCCGCGTCTTCTCCGTCAATTCCGCGACGACCTGCTGCCACTTCCTGCCTTCGGCCGCCGAGATCCAGGTGAAATGCACCCGTTCGGTCTCGATGCCGACCGCTTCCAGCAGTTCGCGAAAGAGCATCCAGCGGCGGCGGGCGTGGTAGTTGCCCGCCGTGTAGTGGCAGTCGCCGGGATGGCAACCGGAGACCAGCACCGCGTCGCCGCCCATCTCGAAGGCCTTGATGATCAGGTTGAAGTCGATCCGTCCGGTGCAGGGCAGGCGGACGACGCGGACGTTGGCCGGATATTCCAGGCGGTTCGTGCCGGCCAGGTCGGCGCCCAGGTACGTACACCAGTTGCAGACGTAGGCGATGATTTTCGGCTCGAAATTCTGGGTGTCGCTCATACCAGGCTCTCCACCATGGCGTAGATCTGTTGTTCGGTAAAGCCGTCCAGGTCGGCGCTCTTCGAAGGGCAGACGGCCACGCACGTGCCGCAGCCCATGCACAGGCCCGGGATTGACCCGCGCCGTGCGCTTGACGACGTTGCCCTTGCGGTCGCGGATCTCGGCCCGCTCGATGGCCGTGTAGGGACACGCCCGGACGCAGGCGAAGCAGGCCGCGCAGTTCGTTTCGTCGACCCGGGCCATTTCCGGCTCGCGCGAGAGCTGCTGGCGGCTGAACATCACCAGCACCTTGCCCGCCGCAGCCGTGGCCTGGGCCACCGACTCGGGAATGTCCTTCGGGCCCTGGCAGGCCCCGCAGACATAGACCCCGGCGGCGTTGGTTTCGACCGGCCGCAGCTTGGGATGCGACTCGGAAAGGAAGCCGTTTTCGTCGTAGCCGACGTTGAGCTTCTGGGCCAGCGACTCCGCGCCGTCGGCCGGGCACATGGCCGCGGCCAGCACCACCAGGTCGGCCTCGATCGTCAACGGTTCGCCGGCCAGCGTATCGACGCCGCGGACGATCAGCCGGCCGTCTTGCTCGGTGATCTTCGACACCCGGCCGCGATGGTAATGGGCCCCGTCCTGCTCGATCGCGCGGCGGACGAACTCGTCGTAGTTCTTGCCGCCGGCGCGGATGTCCATGTAGAAGACGTGGGCCTGCCCGTCGTGCACCTTGTGCTTGTAGAGCATCGTGTGCTTGGCGTTGTACATGCAGCAGATCTTCGAGCAGTAGGAGAGGCCCTTGGCGTTGTCGCGGGAGCCGACGCAACTGACGAAGACCACGCTCTTGCGGCACTTTGCCGTCGGAAGGCCGGCGGACCTCGCCGCCCGTGGGGCCGGAGGCCGAGAGCAGCCGCTCGAATTGCAGCGAGTCGATCACGTCCGCGTAGCGGCCGTAGCCATATTCGCCGTAGCCGCGTCAGGCGGCCGTTGCGCCTGCTGGCGTCCGACGCTGTAGAGCTTGTAGCCGGTGGCCACGACGATCGCCCCGACCTCCTCGGTCACCAGGCGGTCCTCGTCGTCGAAGCGGATCGCGCCCGGCCTGGCACTTCTTGGCGCAGATGCCGCACTTGCCCTTGGTCAGCTTCATGCAGGCGGCGGCGTCGATCACCGGCCGGGCGGGCACGGCCTGCGGGAAAGGGAATGTAAATCGCCGTCCGCTGCCCCATGCCGTAATCGAAGGCGCTGGGGTTCTTCTTCGAGGGGCAGGCGTTCCAGCACTGGCCGCAGCCCGTGCATTTTTCCATGTCGACGTAGCGGGCCTTCTTGCGGACCGTGACGCGGAAGTTGCCGACGAAGCCCTCGACCGACTCGACTTCGGAATAGGTGTGCAGCGTGATGTTGGGGTGCTGGCCCGCCTCGACCATCCGCGGCGTGAGGATGCACTGCGAGCAATCCAGCGTGGGAAAGGTCTCGCTCAGGCCGGCCATCTTGCCGCCGATCGAAGGCTCGCGCTCGACGAGCACGACCTGGTAGCCGGCGTCGGCGATGTCCAGCGCCGCCTGGATGCCGGCCACGCCGCCGCCGATGACCAGCGCCCGGCGGGTCACGGGGATCTCGATCGGCGCCAGGGCATGGTCGTATCGCGATCTTGGCCACGGCCATGCGACACCAGGTCGATCGCCTTGGCCGTGGCCTGCGCGCGGTCGTGATGGACCCACGAGCAGTGCTCGCGGATGTTGGCCATTTCGACCAGGTAGGGATTGAGCCCTTCCTTCTCGGCCGCCTTGCGGAAGGTGCGCAGGTGCATGTGCGGCGAGCAGGAGGCGACGACGACGCCGGTCGAGCTGCTCGGCGGCGATCTTCTGGCGGATCAGCGGCTGGCCGGGTTCGGAGCACATGTACTTGCAGGCCATCGCGCAGGCCACGCCCGGCAGCTCGCCGGCCGCGGCCGCGACTTGCTCGACATCGACGGTGCGGGCGATGTTCTCGCCGCACCAGCAAACAAATACGCCGATTCTGGCCATGCTACTCTACCTTTCACCACAAAATGCCGGTCGATGCCCAACGTCCGCTCGTCGATCCCCAACGCCAGGCCGACCAGGTCCGAAAGATAGTAGACGACCAGGTCGTGCCGGCACGCCGAAGCGGCGCTCGATGTCGGCCTGCTTCATGTCGAGGTTGACGTGGCACATCGGGCAGGCGACCACGATGCAGAGGCCTCGTGGGCCGCGGCGTCGCTGAGGATCTTGTGCGAAAGGTCGAGCACGGTGTCCTCGTCGGCCATCGTCATGCCCGCGCCGCAGCACTCGGTCTTGTAGTTCCAGTCGACCGGCTGCGCGCCCAGCGCCGCCAAGAGCGTTTCCATGCTGCTGGGCTGCTCGCAGTCGTCGAACTGCAACGTCTCCGGCGGCCGCGTCAACAGGCAGCCGTAGTAGCAGGCCGGGCGGAAATCGCTCCAGCGGCCGCACGACCTGCCGGCACGATCGCGTTCCAGGCCGATCTTCTGCACGACCTGGATCAGGTTCAAGACCTGCGTGCTGCCGTCCACTTCGAGCTCGACGATCTCGGAGATTTCCTGCTGCAGCTGCGGGCAGGCCGCCAAGGCCCGATTGGCACGCAGCAGTTCCATCGAGCACATCGGGCAGGGGGCCAGCAGTTCGGTCATGCCGTCGCGCTTGGCGAGGGCCAGGTTCCGCGCCGGCAGGGCCACCGCCAGCTTGTGGTTGAGCGAATGGGCCGCCGTGGCGCCGCAGCAGATCCAGTCGTCCAACTCCCGCAAGCCCGACGCCCAGCTTGCCCAGGCAGGCACGGACCGACGTCTCGTAGTCGTTCGACGAGCCGTGCAGGGCACAGCCGGGATAGTAGCCGATTTCCATGATTTACCTTCTCGCCGTTGGCAGGATCATCTAGCGATGCGTACGGTCGGGGTTAGAATGCCTCGCACTTCGGCCGCTTGGCACCATGCTCGCGAAGATCCGCTCTACGACCGCGATCGCACGCGCTGGCCGCCGAAATGCAGCTTGCCGCGCTTCATCAGTCTGCGGGGCCAGGAAGGAATCTTTCATCAAGGCCCGCAAGCTGCGATCGCCGAGGAACGCCTCGCAGTTTGAAGCTGCCCACCAGTTCCAGTTCCCGCAGGCGGCCGTTGCGGCGGATGTTGTCGAGGAATGCCTGCTGGAAGAGCGACCGTCCGCCGCCGGGCCTCCGGCGACGACGCCTCGCTCGAACGCCATCTGCCGCAGGGCGTCCATCACCGCGGCGCAATCGACCGATTTGGGGCAGCGGGCCGTGCAGGTCATGCACGAGACGCATTTCCAGATCGCCTCGGCCCGCATCGCCTTTTCGGTCTGCGCCCAACTGCACGAGGCGAATCAGCCGGTTCGGCAGCATGTCCATGGCGTCGGCCATCGGGGCAGCCGGCCGAACACTTGCCGCACTGATAGCAATCGCGGACGTTGGTGCCGGAAAGCGGCTCGATGTCAAGATCGTCGGTTGGAATGGCGAGCAGGCGTCATAGCTGGTCTATCGGCTTGTGTGCATTCGGGCGAGGCGACGTAGGGTGGGACGCAGATTGCGTAGACGTGCGCCGGCTCCACCATTTCGATCCGACGCTCACCCTTAGTGGGCCGTGCTCCCTGACGGGATCTGGTCCCACCCTACGGTCAGCAACTGGCCATTTCGCGGACCAGGTGCGTGGCCAGGGCGTCGTTGGTTTCGGGATCGAAGTTCAAAATGCCGCCCTCGCCGCAGGCCGGCTGCACGACCAGGGCCACGACCTTGTCGCCGCCCTTGCCGGAGAGCGAAACGAATTCGCCCTTCGTGTCGCGCAGCAGGCTGCCCGGCAGCCGGCCCTGATCGCCGGTTGTGAGCACGATCACGCGATCGCAGCGCTGGGCGAGGCTCACCAGGTTCATGGGCGTAATGGCGATCTCCTCGGGCGAACTCTCCATGGGGAAGAGCCTGGCCACGAGCTTCTGATGGATCAGCCGGCCCAGGCCTTCTTCGCGGCGCAACAGCCCCGGCGCGATCTGGAAGCGGACCCGCGTGCCGTTGCGGTTGGTGATGGAGATGCTGTTCAGCGGCTGGGCGATCTCGCGGTGGCGGTCGCCGCGGGCGCCTGGCGCGGACGATGGAAGGCGGCGTCGAGGATCTCGGCGATTTCGTTGTCGGCGAAGGGCTCGACCGCATAGTAGAAGATGCGCCGCAGGCGATAGGCCGCTTCGCGATTCGCGTCGGCCGCGGCCACGACGATGACCTTGGCGCCCGGGCAGGCGCCGTTGATCAGCCCGACCGTGACCGGCCCTTCGTCGCCGATCGCCGAACCGTCGAGGATCACGACGCGGGCGTTCCGCCTGGTCGTCCAGGGCCGCGGCTCAATTGGGCCCAATCGGCGGCCAGGCATGCACGTCGCAGCCCAGGCGCCGAGCTTGGCGGCCTGTGGCCTGCGCGGTGGCCACGTCGGGATTGTACAGGATGACGCGCCGCGACAGGCAGTTGGCGACTTCGTCGTCGGCCCGCGTGGCGCTGATGCAGGCGATCCAGCCCTTGCCGCACGGGTCGCTGAGCAGCAAGGCGGGATCCTGCTTCAGGGCCTCGTTGACCGCGACGACCACGCCCGAGAGGGCGCGGGGATGAACTGCTGCGGCTTGCCGGCCACGGTCACGGCGGCCAGCGGCAGGCCCTGATAGACGACTTCGCCGATCCGCGGCAGGCGGACCGACTCGATCTTGGCGGTCGTGGGATCGGTGAGCACGGCCCCGACCCGCGTGGCCCGCTGGTCGCCCGGCTGGAACCAGGCGTCGTCGCCAGAAGCGGAACGGCTCGGCCGAGGCGGCCGGTTCGGCAGGCGGCGGCAGCTTTGCGGTCGGGGCGTCGGATCGTGGTGCAGCAGGCGGTGCACGGCCTGCGTGATTTCTTCCGGCGTGAAGGGCTTGGTCACGTAGTCGGAAGCCCCCAGCCGGATCGCCGAGGCCGCGTTGGGAATGCTGGGATAGCCCGGTCATGAGGACCACCGGCACGTCGGCCTTCTGTTTCCGCAGGGCTTCCAGGAAGGCGATGCCATCCATGGTCGGCATCTTGATGTCCAGGAGGATGGCACTGTAGTCGTTTTGCTTGGCCAGGCTCAGGCCCTGGCAGGCATCGCTGCACTTTTCGACTTCGAAACCCTGGCGGCTGAAGATGCGGCGGCAGCCCTCGCAGATCACTTCCTCGTCGTCCACAACCAGGAGTCTCGGCTCGTCCAACATGACTTTCGTCCTTTTTGGCGGATGGGTGGCTCGCTTCTGACTGGATGCGGGAAGCGTTGCAAGATCTGTGCCAAAGAGGAGAAGGACGCGGTGCGGGCGTTTTGGTGGGAATGTGGGCGCAGAAGCTGTATGCGGCAGCTATACAGTGTATGTCAATGTGGAAAAACAGGAAAGCCAGGCGGCTGCGCTGTCCAAGTGATTCTAAGTTGAACGTTGGGCTGCCGGAGCCTTGCCTGTAGCCGTTTGGCACCTTCGTCAGTCACACTGGTACCGTTGAGCCGTAGAAATCCGAGTTGAGTCAGCCCACCCAGATTTTTCAGCCCAGCGTCTGTGACTCGGGTGTGGCCGAGGTCCAAGATGCAGAGTAGGCTCATCCCCTTAACTTCTTCCAGCCCGGCGTCCGTGATTTTGGTGCCGTCGAGAGTTAGCCACCGGAGTCGACTCAGTCTCTTCAGGTATTTCAGCCCGGCATCGGTGACTTGCGTATCGTCGAGTGACAACGTATCGAGCTGGTTCAGCCCCGCGAGTTTCTCCAAGCCAGCATCGGTGACTTTGGTGCCGGCGAGCCCCAGCTTTTGGAGTTTGGTCAGACCTTTGATGTGGTCCAGCCCACTGTCCGTGACTTGGGTGTTCTCGATGTCCAAGACTTCGAGTCGACTCAGCGCTGCCAGGTGTTTAAGCCCCGAACCACTGAGTTGAGTCCCGTTGAGTTCCAACTCTCTCAGTTGGTCCAGGCCTTTCACGTGCTCTAGTCCGGCGTCAGTGGTCGGAGTGGCGCCGAGGTCCAATGCTCGGAGCTGGCTCAACCCCTTGAGATGCCCCAAACCAGAATCGTTGAAGTGGCGCCGGCGAGGTTTAGACTGTCGAGTTGGTTCAGCCACTCCAGATGGCCCAAATCTGCATCGGTGAGTTCAACGTGGCGCAATGACACGTCGGTAACGACATAAGCCGTACGGTTCAGTTTGCCACTTTGACCGGGACGGAGATTCCATTGCACACGTCCGCCAAGCTTTTCGATCGCCGCCGCTACGTCCAATTGCCGATTCGCCTCCCGTATCTTCCAACCAAGCCAACTACACGCGATGGCGAACAGCGTGACGAGCACCAGCAGAGTTCGCAGGCTGAATTGGAACCATCGGAAGCTTGGGCTTTGTAGAAGTCACCGCCGTATTGTGGCATCAAGGCGGGACTTGTGCAAGACTGGCGGCTTGATTCGGTGGGTTAGCGTTGGCTAGAATAGCGACTATGGTCATTGCTGCTGTGGGTACCCGAATCCTGGACGGCTACCGGGTTCACGTGCCGCTTCACACCGGCGATTTCCTGCCCCGGAGGGGCGTCTGAGAATAGCCCAGCGATTTATCGCTGGGTGGCAAGGCGACAAGAACATTTAGTCCCGTAGGGACGACTGATATTTAACCCGCGGAGAAATCAGCATGGGCCATTCCTTCACCAGCAGCCTTTTTCATCCAGCAGTACCTCGCCGACCATGCAGGGTGCCCCTCCGGGGAAAAAGACGAAGAGCGACGACGCGAACCACTGCGCGTCGGCACATACGACGGCGACCTGCCCGCGTTCCAACTCACCCCTCCGAACTCAGCGCCGTACTTCCGCATCAGGGCGTGCAGATTCGTCCGCTGGATGCCGATCTCCTCGGCGGCCTGGCTGACGTTGCCCCCGCAACGCTCCAACGCCTCCGACAGGAACCGCCGTTCGAGCTGCTCGACGGCCGCGTCGCGGACCTGCTGCTTGAGCCGCTTGAACTCCTCCCAGGTGTGGGGCAGCTGCGTGACCGTCGTCCGCGGCGGCGGCCTTGCGAATCTCCTCGGGCAGATGGCGCGGCTCGATCCGGTCCTGGTCGCAGAGAATGGCCAGCCGCTCGACGATGTTCCGCAACTCGCGGACGTTGCCCGGCCAGGCGTAGCTCTCCATCAGGCACATCGCCTCGGCTGTGAAGCCCTTTGACGTCGACCTGATTCTTCTTGCAGAACCGTTCCAGAAAGGAGATCGCCAGCCGGGGAATGTCGCCCTGCCGGTCGCGCAGCGGCGGCAGGTAGATCGGCACGACGTTGAGCCGGTAATACAGGTCCTCGCGAAAGTCCCCTTCGCGGACCATCTCGCTCAGGTCGCGGTTGGTGGCCGACACCAGGCGGATGTCGACGTCGCGTTCGGCCGTGTCGCCGACCTTCTTCACCCGCTTGGTTTCCAGCACGCGGAGCAGCTTGCCCTGGGTTTCCATGCTCAGGTTGGCCACTTCATCGAGGAAGAGCGTGCCCTGATGGGCCGCCTCGAAGAGGCCCTGCTTCGTGGCGATCGCCCCGCTGAACGAGCCCTTGACGTGGCCGAACAGCTCGCTTTCCAGCAGCGTGGGGGCCAAGGCGCTGCAATCGCAGGCCATCAGAGGGCAGATCCTTGCGGCGGCTGAGCCGGTGGATCGCCCGGACGAACATCTCCTTGCCCGTGCCGCTCTCGCCGGTCAGCAGCACGGTGCCATCGGTCGGGGCCACACGCCGGGCCAGGGCGAAGACCCGCTCCATGGGCCGGCTTTCGCCGATGATGCCCTCGAAGCCCTGGCGGATTTCCAGCTCCTGCCGCAGGGCCACGTTTTCGCGTACCAGGGCCGAATGCTCCCATGCCTTGTGCGACGACCATGTTCAACTGGGCGGGCGAAAAGGGCTTGGCAATATAGTCGTGGGCCCCGGCCTTCATGGCCTCGACGGCCGTCTCGACCGTCGCATGGCCGGTGATGATGACGACCTCCGAGGGCACGCCGGCCGCCTTGATCTGCCGGAGGACATCAAGGCCCGACACGCCCGGCATCATCAGGTCCAGCAGGATCACGTCGAACTGGCCCGTCAAGGGCCGAATTCAACCCGGCCTGCGGATCGCTAAAATACTCGACTTCGTGCCCCGGCCGCGCCAGGCCCGGCGGCAGCTTACGCCGATCACCGCCTCGTCGTCGATCACGGCGATGCGGAGAGAGACGGAATTCGGCTCATCGGCACTCATAGGATGATCTCACGCAATAGAAGACTTACGACAGATGAAGATGAAGACAGAACTATGATTGACGGAAATATAGCGTATCGCTGGGTCAGCGAAACACTATATTTCTGTCAATTCATATTCCTGTCATTATTCAGTCTGTCTTTGCCCTTTTCGTGTGTTTCGTGTATTTCGTCGTATTGTGTGTTCATTCCTGTCTAGGATCCAGCGCCGGCAAACTGATCGTAAACGTGCTTCCTTTCCCTTCCTTGCTCTCGACTTCGATCGTGCCGTCGTGCTGCTCGACGATGCCGAAGGTGACGCTCAGCCCCAGGCCCGTGCCCTTGCCGACCGGCTGCGTGGTGAAAAACGGCTCGAAAATCCGCTCCAGCAGTTCCTCCTTGATGCCGCAACCCGGTGTCGCTCACCCGGAGGACAACGCGGCCGTCGCCGGCCGTCGTGCTGATCGTCAGCCGTCCGCCCTTGGGCATCGCCGTGCAGGCGTTCAGCGACAGGTTCAAGAGGACTTGCTGTAAGTGGATTCATGTCGCCGCAGACTTCCGGCAGGCCGTCCTGCAAGACCTCCTCGATCACGATGTGCTCGAACTTCTTCTGATTGGCGATCAGCCGCACCGTCCGCCGCACCACGTCGTTCAGGTCCAACGGCTCCATCGTGGTGGGCCGTTCGCGGGCGAAATCCAGCAGGCCGCGGACGATCTCGGCCGCGCGGGTCGTCTCGTGGATGATCAGGTCGAGATCCTGCTGGTCCTCCGCGTCCATGTGCGGTTTTTGCCGCAGCAGGTGGGCGAAGGTGAGCACGCCGGTGAGCGGGTTATTGATTTCGTGGGCCACGCCGGCCGCCAGTCGGCCGATCGAGGCCAGCTTTTCCGCTCGGCTGACCTGCTGCCGGGCGGCCTGCTTGAGCTGCGTTTCCCGCCGCGCGACGGCCTCGGCCATGGCGTCGATGGCCTGGCAGAGGAACCCAGCTCGCCCGGCGGGCGGATGCCGACCCGCGCCGTCATGTCGCCGGCAATCACCTTCCGCGACATGGCCACGATCCGTCCCACGGGCCGCATCACGACCATCGTGACGGTGTAAGATCAGCCCCAGGCTGACCACCGTCGTGATAATCATCATCCAGAGGAAATGCATCGTCGTGGCGGTCCGCGTGGCAACGAACGGGGCCTGGAGCAGGCCGACGTACAGGGCCCCGATCACGTGTTGCCGCGGGTCGCGAATCGGTTCGTAGGCCGTGATGTACCAATCGTTGACCACAAATGCGGGCGCCGCCCAGGTGCCGCCGCGCTCGAGGACTTCATCATATACGGACTCGCTCAATCGCGTGCCGATGGCCCGCGAGCCGTCGGCACCGGGCACATTGGTGGCGATGCGGAGATCGCCCTGGAAGATCGTCACCGTGCCGATCGCCTTGTCGTTATCGAGGTACATGGGAAAGACCGACTGGCGGATCGAATCGACCAGGGCATCACGGCGATTGAGGAGATTTCCGCCGTACAGCACCCCCAGCAATTTGCCGTCGTCGGCCAGCAGCGGGACGGCGGCGGCGGCAACCATGCCTTCGTCGCGGACCTTGTCGTCCGTCGCACGGCTGGCCGTCGTGGGAACCAGCGTGATCCGCGCCCGCTCGGCCAAGGCCTGGCCTTCCCTCGCGAGGTCCGCGGCCGAAACCGTCAGAGTGCCGGTTACCGGCTGCTTCTGCCGGATGCAATCGGCCACCAGGGTGTTCTCCGCCAGGCTGTCGCCGCGCTCGGCGGCGTTCTGGGCTCGCTGGACGACCTTTCCCGTGGCATCCGTCATAAGCAGGAAGTCCATTTGCCCGGCCTGAAAAGCCTTGTGCAATAAGGCCCTCGACTCCGCAGACGGGTTTTTTCCAGTTCTTGATCAAGGTTTCGATCCAGTGCCGCGCCTTCCAGGAATCGCGACAGGCCGGATAGCGAACCATCATACGCGGCCCGCGCGGAGTTCAGATCGAGGCGGACACGATTTTGGACTTCGTTCAGCCAGCGATGTTCGAGGTATTCGATCGCCACCAGGGCAAGAATTGCATTGGCCACGACGACGATGGCGATAGCCGCCATGATGAGTTTGAAGCGAATAGTCATCGTGAAATCGCCTGCAAAATAGCAGGCACAGTGCTTGTGCCGCCCGCCTTGTGGGGAAGGTCGCTCGGTGCCGTTCGATACGGTGTATAGCCGTATCATACATGCGACGGGCGACTTCCACAAGGGGCCAGCCGCACAGTCGCATTGATCTGGCGGCCTGGGGAGTTCATGATAGAGCGAGGAGCAGGAGTTCGGCCCGTTTCGCAGGAGAACAGACGATGGCAATGAACAAACCAACCTACACCAAGGAAGAAGCCGCTCGGCGCGGCGACGAAATCTACGACCGCAGCGTTCGCGCACAAGTTGAACCGCAACGCAACGGCGAAATCGTCGCGATCGATCTGGATAGCGGTGCATGGGAAGTAGACCCGGATGAGATCACCGCGGCGCATCGTCTCGAAGCGAATCATCCCGACGCACAGATTTGGGCCGTCCGCGTCGGCTCTCGCTATCTCTCACGTTTCGGCGCAGGACGGAGCAAGCGATGATCACCGGGACTGTGAACGCCCGCCGGGAAGCGATCCTCCGTCACGCCGTCATTGATGCAGGCAACAATCAGTCTTCGAGTGATGCGGTCGTGGACACCGGTTTTGACGGCTGGATCTCCTTGCCGCCGGCTCTTGTTGCAACCTTGGGACTGCGCTGGAAGCGTTTCGGGCGTGCTCTTCTGGCAGACGGTAGCGAATCGCTATTCGACGTCTACGAAGCAAAAGTGCAATGGGACCAGTTATCAGCTAAAGTCAGGCCCTGGAAGCACGGTTGAAAAAGTCCGAACTTCGCCTGGACTGAGAGTCCCCATTGCGCTTACGGTTGGCTCTTTTCTGTTGAGACGCCACCAGTATCCGATGACTTGGTTGGGGCAGCAGACATTAGCAGAACCGGTGAGTTTATTTGGTGACCGGTGATCTTCAATGTCTTCTCATCACCGCTGCCAATAAAAGTCAGCGTTTCGGTGGCTTCGCCGTTTGCGTATTGGACTTGATAAACAAGCACGATTGTCTGAGTGCTTCCGCCCACACCCGAGAAGGTCTGATAGTTCCAGTTCTTCAATTGGTGAGTTTTATAGTCCCCGAGTTTCTCATGCAGACCAAGGATCATGCTACGCCACTGTTCTTTGCTGGTCTTTTGATAAAACTCAGGAGAATAAAGCTGTAGAACAGCATCCCAATCCTTCTGTGACGACGCTTGGTAAAGCTCAGTGGCGGTCGCTTCTGCGGCTTGTTTACTCGCTCCCGCGCCGCAGCCACCGAGCAACAAAGAAAGTGCGACCAGAGACAAAACGAACAAGAGGGTGGGATTGCATCAAATTTCTCCTTCACAGCTAGGGGACTTGTCGGCTAAGAGCACGACGCCCAAGATCAATCCTCTCGGCTTCATAAAGTGTATCCTGGAGGGGGAGATTCCGCGAGCCATCGTTCACGCCGAACGCCGAACCCAGGTCACAAGAACACCCAGCCGCGCCAATACAGTGTATGGCCGCATCATACATACGATAACAGTCTACCAAACAAGGCCACTCCTCTCAAACCGCACCGCCATGCCAAGATCTTGTGCATGCAGAACCATGATTTCCCCGCGGTCCCTGGCACTTCCCTTGACGAATGACGAAATTGCTCATCGACCCTGAACCGACCGAATAAAATCCACTAAACTTGCATTAAACGCCGCTTCTCGCCACTGGCACGCTTGTTGCTCTTCCCTTGCTCGATTCCGTTGAAGTCCCTGGCTGTGCGGTGCCTCTTCGGTTTTCCCCATCATTTGTGAAGAACCCGCCGGCCAGGGGCTTCGCTTCGCTCCAACAATCGAACTCAAGACAATACCGTGGTAGCCGCCGACATCGATCTGGTCCTGAAGCGTTATCCGAACGCCTCGCGCGATGCGCTGATCCCAATCTTGCAGGACGTGCAACAGGAGCACGGCTATCTTTCCCGCGATGCGGTCGTGCGGATCGGCCAGCATCTCCGCCTGCCGGCCAGCAAGATCTACGGCGTGGCCACGTTCTACAACCAGTTCCGCTTCCAGCCGCAGGGCAATAACCACGTGCAGGTCTGCCGCGGCACGGCCTGCCACGTCAAGGGCTCGGCGGCCATCCTGGAGGCGGTCAAGCGGGAGTTGAAGATCGACGCCGGCCAGACCACCCGCGACGGCCAGTTCAGCCTGGAAGTCGTCGCCTGCATCGGCGCCTGCGGACTGGCCCCGGTGATCTGCGTCAACGGCGAGTTCCACGCCGGCGTGACCACCAAGACGCGTCGGCAAGATCCTCGCCTCCTATCGCAGAAAGGCAGCGCAACGATGACGAGTCCGAAGCTTGCCTGAACCTGCCAGATGCCGTGCCACCGGCGATGCGACGACCTGCCCGGAACTCCTTCGCTGGCTGGTCGACGCCGACGCGCTACGAGGCGACCCGGAGGCCCGGCGGCTCCGCGAACAGCGGCTGGCCGAACTGCGGCGCGACCGCGTGGTGCGGCCGGCGATCTACGTCGGCGCGGGCACCTGCGGCCTGGGCGCCGGGGCCCAGGCGACGATGGACGCCATCCGGGCGTATCTCGACTCGCCACGAAATCAAGGCCGACGTGGTCAAGGTGGGCTGCATCGGGCTCTGCTCCGTGCGAGCCGATGGTCGATATCCAGTTGCCCGGCCGCACCCGGGTCTCGTTCCAGCGGGTCACGGCCGACAAGGTGCCTGCGGCTTGTTGGACGCAGTCTTCGCCGGGCCGGCTGCCCGAGGAGATGGTCCTCGGTCAGCACCGCCACGCGACACTGGCGGCCTGGGCCGACGTGCCGTTCCTCGACGAGCATCCGTTTTTCGCCCCGCAGACCCGCTGGGTGCTGGCCAATTGCGGCCTGATCGACCCGTCGCAGATCGACGAATACATCGCCCGCGGCGGCTACGCAGGCCCTGGCGAAGACCCTGCAGGAAAAGACGCCGGAGGAGGTCTGCGAGATGGTCGAGGCCAGCGGACTGCGCGGCCGCGGCGGCGGCGGCTTTCCCACCGGCAAGAAATGGAAGTTCGCCCGCAAGGCCCAGCGGCGAGCAGAAATACCTGATCTGCAACGCCGACGAAGGCGACCCCGGCGCGTTCATGGACCGGGCCGTGATCGAGAGCGACCCGCACCGCCTGCTGGAGGGCATGGCCATCGCCGCCTACGCCATCGGCGCCATCGAAGGCCTACATCTACATCCGCGCCGAATATCCGCTGGCCATCAAGCGGCTCAAGGCGGCGCATCGCCCAGGCCGAGGCCTACCGACTTGATCGGCGACAACATCCTGGGCAGCGGCTTCTCGCTGCAACGTGGTCATCAAGATGGGCGCCGGGGCGTTCGTCTGCGGCGAAGAGACGGCCCTGATCAACAGCATCGAAGGCCGCCGCGGCATGCCGCGCCCCCGGCCGCCGTTTCCCGCCGTCAGCGGCCTGTTCGGCAAGCCGACGATCATCAACAACGTCGAGACGCTGGCCAACCTGCCCGATCGCTGGCCGAGCGCGGCGCCGAGTGGTTCAGCGCCGTGGGCACCAAGACCAGCAAGGGCACGAAGGTCTTCGCCCTCTCGGGCAAGGTCGCGCGGACGGGCCTGGTCGAAGTGGCCGATGGGCACCGCGGATGCGGCAGATCGTCTTCGACATCGGCGGCGGCATCCCCAACGGCAAGGCCTACAAGGCCGTGCAGATCGGCGGCCCCTCCGGCGGCTGCATCCCCACGCAGCACCTCGACATCGACATCGACTACGAATCGCTGAAGACCGTCGGCGCGATGATGGGCTCCGGCGGCCTGGTGGTCATGGACGAAGAGACCTGCATGGTCGACGTGGCCAAGTTCTTCATGGACTTCATCCAGCGGGAAAGCTGCGGCAAGTGCATCCCCTGCCGCGAAGGCACGCGGCGGATGCTGGAAATCCTCCAGCGGATCACGCGGGGCCGGAGAGAGAGAGAGGCATCGACGCCCTGGAGCGATTCCAGAGCGTGCTGCACCTGCAGAGCCTGGCCGAGACGCATCCGCGACACGAGCCTCTGCGGCCTGGGCCAGACGGCGCCCAATCCCGTGCTTGAGCACGCTGCGCTGGTTCCGCGACGAGTACGAGGCGCACATCTACGACCGCCACTGTCCGGCGGCCGCCTGTGCCGAGCTGGTCACCTACTCGATCGACGCCGAGAAGTGCAAGGGCTGCACGCTCTGTGCTGAAGAAGTGCCCGGCCGAGGCGATCGTCGGCGCGCCGAAGACGCCGCACTACATCGTCGCCGAGAAGTGCATCGGCTGCGGCAGTTGCCTCGACGCCTGCCGCACGGACGCGATTAGCAAGGCTGATAGATTATGACGTGCATGATCACGATCGAAGTCAACGGACGCATCGAGTTCGGACGGAAACGGGCGAGATGCTGCTGACCGCGCTGCGGCGGGCCGGCATCAAGGTGCCCACGCTCTGCCACATCGACGGCCTCACGCCCACCGGGGCCTGCCGGATGTGCGTGGTGGAGGTCGAAGGGCCAGCGGGGCCTGGTGCCGAGCTGCGCCTTTCCCGCGGCCGACGGCATGAAGGTCCAGCACGCACTCGCCCCGCGCCGTCCAGGCCCGCAAGACGATCATCGAACTGCTGCTGGCCAACCATCCCGACGACTGCCTGTACTGCGTCCGCAACGGCAACTGCGAGTTGCAGCGACTGGCCGAGGAGTTGGGCGTCCGGCAGCCGGCGCTTCGCCGGCGACCGCACGCGGCACACGCTCGACACCTCCAGCCCCTCGATCGTCCGCGATCCGGCCAAGTGCATCCTCTGCGGCAAGTGCGTGCGGGTCTGCGAGGAGATCCAGCGCGTCGTCGGCCATCGACTTCATCGGCCGCGGCTCGCGGGCCAAGATCGGCACGGCCTTCGACGAGGGCCTGAACGTCTCGAGCTGCGTGAACTGCGGCCAGTGCATCACGGTCTGCCCCACCGGGGCCCTGACCGAGAAGAGCCAGATCCAGGAAGTCATCGACGCCCTGAACGACACGGACAAGCTGGTCGTCGTGCAGCACGCCCCGGCCGTTTCGGTGGCCTTGGGCGAGGAATTCGGCGTGCCCCAGGGCACCGACATGGCCGGGGCCATGACCACCGCCCTGCGCTGGCTGGGCTTCGACCGCGTCTTCGACACCTGCTTCGCCGCCGACCTGACGATCATGGAAGAAGGCTCGCGAGCTGGTCCAGCGGCTGACCAACGGCGGCAAGCTGCCGATGCTCACCAGTTGCTCGCCGGGCTGGATCAAGTTCGTCGAGACCTACTATCCCGACTTCCTCGACAATCTCTCCACCTGCAAGAGCCCGCAGCAGATGATGGGCGCGGTCATCAAGAGCTACTTCGCCCAGCAGGCAGGGCATCGACCCGGCGCGGATCTTACAGCGTGAGCATCATGCCCTGCACGGCGAAGAAGTTCGAGGCGGCCCGGCCGGAGATGGCCCACGACGGCCTGCCCGACATCGACGCCGTGCTCACCACCCGCGAGTTGGCCCGGCTGATCCGCATGCGCGGGCTGGACCTGGCGCAACTGCCGCCCGACACGGCCGACACGCCCTTCGGCGAGCGGACCACGGCGGGCAAGCTGTTCGGCGCCAGCGGCGGCGTGATGGAGGCGGCCATTCGCACGGCCCATTTCCTGGTCACCGGCAAAGAACTGGAGAAGCTGGAAGTCGAAGCCGGTCCGCGGCCTGGAAGGCATCAAGGAGGCCCGCGTCCACGTCGACGGCCTCGAGCTGGGCGTGGCCGTGGTCAACGGCCTGGGCAACGCCTGCCGCCTGCTCGACGAACTGCGCGCCGGCCGCGAGCGACCTGCACTTCATCGAAGTCATGACCTGTCCCGGCGGCTGCATCGGCGGCGGCGGCCAGCCGATGACCGCCAACCGCGCGGCCGTTGCGGTCGCGGATGCAGGCCCTGTACAACATCGATTCCCAGGAGGCGGTCCGCCGTTCGCACCACAACGAGTCGGTCAAGCGGCTGTACGACGAGTTCCTCGGCGCACCGCTGGGCGAGAAGAGCCACCACCTGCTGCACACCACCTACGCGCAGCGCGAGGCTAGTGTTGGCATGAAATCGATCGGGATCGAAACAAATCCACAGATCCGCTCAGCGAAGATGCGGTACGCAACGCCGCTGTTGAACATTACGGCTTTCTTGCGATTGGTTTCGATTTCGAGTTTCGGATTTCGGATTCCTTTTACGGTAAAGGTCCATCCAGTGTCCGACAGGCCTACATCACGACCGTCGACGAGCGCTGCCGCATGTGCTACACGTGCGTGCGGGAGTGCCCGGTCAAGGCGATCCGCATCACCGAGGGCCAGGCCGAGGTGATCGGCGAGCGCTGCATTGCCTGCGGCAACTGCGTGCGGGTCTGCTCGCAGAACGCCAAGCTGCTCGCGCAGCACGGTCGCACGAGGTGCGAGGCCCTGCTTGGATTCCGGGCGCGCGCGTGGCGGCCTGCGTGGCCCCCAGCTTTCCCGCCGAGTTCATCGACATCGACTACACGCAGATGGTCGGCATGTTGCGGGCGCTGGGTTTCAGCTGGTGGTCGAGGTGGCCTTCGGCGCCGACCTGGTGGCCCGCCGCTACTGGGAGCTGCTGCTCGCGTGCAACGGGCATCGCTACATCTCCACGACCTGCCCGGCGATCGTCAACTTACGTCGAGCGTTACTATCCGGACTGGTGCCGCTGCTGGCCCCGATCGTCTCGCCGATGATCGCCACCGCCCGGGCGCTGCGGCGAGCTCACGGCAAGGACGCTGAAGATCGTGTTCATCGGCCCCTGCATCGCCAAGAAGGTGGAAGCCCAGAGCGAGCCGGTGGCCGGCGAGATCGACGCCGTGCTCACCTTTCCCGAGCTGCGGAAGCTGTTCGACGCGGCGGGAATCGATCCGGCCGAGCGTCGAGCCGAGCGACTTCGACCCGCCCGCGGCGCGCGCCGGCGGGCTGTTTCCCATCAGCCGCGGCGTGCTCCAGGCGGCCAATCTCCGCGAGGACCTGCTGACCGGCGAAATCGTCGCCACGCAAGGCCGCAGCCACGTGCTGGAGGCGATCAAGGAGTTCGCCGACGGCGATCTGGGCGCCAAGCTGCTGGAAGTGCTCTGCTGCGAGGGCTGCATCATGGGCGCCGGCGTGACCAACGACCTGCCGCTGTTCAACCGCCGCCGGCGGGTCGGCAACTACGTCAGCCGAGCGCATGAAGACCTGCGACCACGAGCGCTGGCAGCACGACATGGAAGAGATGGCGCGGCTGGACCTCAGCCGCACCTTCCAGGCCAACGACCAGCGGATCGCCACGCCGCCCGCAGCCGAGGTCGACGAGATCATGCACCGCATGGGCAAGTCGAGCCCGGCCGACGAGTTGAACTGCGGGGCCTGCGGCTACGACACCTGCCGCGAGCACGCCGTCGCCATTCACAAGCGGCCTGGCCGAAAGCGAGATGTGCCTGCCGCACACGATCGACCAGCTCCGCGTGGCGCTTGCGGGAGGTCGAGGCGTCGCACGTCCAGTTGGCCGCCGCCCAGGAAGCCCTGGTGCAGTCGGAAAAGCTGGCCAGCATGGGCCAACTGGCCGCCGGCATCGCCCACGAAGTGAACAACCCGCTGGGCGTCGTGCTGATGTACGCGCACCTGCTGCTGGACGAGTGCGAGCCGCAGTCGAAGATGCGCGAAGACCTGGTGATGATCGCCGAGCAGGCCGACCGCTGCAAGAAGATCGTGGCCGGGCTGCTGCATTTCGCCCGGCAGAACAAGGTCGTCCGCATCCCCAACGACCTCCGCGAGCTGGTCAACCGGGCGATGCTGACGATCCCGGTGCCCGACGGCATCGCGGTCCATATCAAGCACGGCCTGGCCGACCCGATGGCCGAAGTCGATCGCGACCAGATCGTGCAGGTGCTGACGAACCTGGTCAGCAACGCCGTGGCCGCGATGGAGAACGGGCGGCACGCTGACCATCGCCACCGAGGGCGACGAGGACCGCGTCCGCCTCATCGTCCGCGACACGGGCGTCGGCATCCCGCCGGAGAACATCAAGAGGGTTTTCGACCCGTTTTTCACCACCAAGCAGATGGGCAAGGGCACGGGCCTGGGCCTGGCCGTGACCTACGGCATCGTGAAGATGCACAGCGGCGACATCCGCGTCGCAGTCGCAGGCCAATCCGGCCGCCGGCCCCACCGGCACGACCTTCACCGTGACCTTGCCGCGGAAAGAGTAATGACAACCAATGGAGAAAACCATGACCGAATACCGAAATCAAACGGACCGTGCTGCTGGTGGACGACGACGACGATTTCCTCTTCCAGCACCGCCTGCACCTGGAGGCGGCCGGGTTCGAGGTCGCTGGCCCGCGGCCAGGGGCGAGGCCGCCAGGCCGAGGAACTCCTGGCCCGGCAGCGGCCCGATCTGGCCGTCATCGACGTGATGATGGAGAACCCCGACGCGGGCTTCACGCTCTGCCATCGCATCCGCAAGCAGGACCCCTCGATACCCGTGATCCTCGTGACCTCGGTCAACAGCGAAACGGGCCTGGACTTCACGCTTTCGACCGACGAGCAGACGGTCCGTGGATCAAGGCCGACGCCTTGCTGGCCAAGCCGATCCGCTTCGAGCAGCTCCAGCGCGAGATCGACCGGGTCTTCAACCGGCCCGCGGTGAAAGCCTAGGCAAACATGGATACACTTCGAAGGTCCTGGTAACCGACGACGAAATGGGCATGCGGCTGGGCGTGACCCGCACGCTCCGCGATTTCTCCGTGCGCGTGCCCGACGTCAACGGCGACGTGGCCTTCACCGTCGACCAGGCCGAGTCGGGCGAGGAGGCCCTGGAAAAGATCGACCGCAGCCCGCCGGACATCCTGCTGTTGGACCACAAGATGCCGGGCATCAGCGGGCTGGAGGTGCTCGATCGCCTGGCCGGCCGCGAGAGCGACATGCTGACGATCATGATCACGGCCTACGCCTCGATCGAGACGGCCGTGACGGCGACCAAGCGCGGGGCCTACGATTTCCTGGCCAAGCCGTTCACGCCCGACGAGCTGAAGAGCACGATCCGCAAGGCGGCCGCGCGGCTGATCCTGGCCAAGCAGGCCCGGCAGCTGGCCGAGGAGAAACGGCCGCGTCCGCTTCGAGTTCATCCGCGTGCTGGGCCACGAGCTGAAGGCCCCGCTGAACGCCGTGGCCGGCTATCTCGACATCCTGCGGAGCCACCAACTGGGCGACAGCCTGGCCGCCTACGACGAGCTGGTCGACCGCAGCCTGGCGCGCATGGACGGCATGCGGAAGCTGATCGCCGACCTGTTGGACCTCACGCAGATCGAGTCGGGCGAGAAGAACCGCGAGTTGACCCAGGTCGATCTGGCCGGCGGCGGCCGCCGCGGCCATCGAGGCCGTGGCCGCGCAGGCCGCAGCCCAGGGCATCACGATCGAGCTGCATGCCGCCGGGCCGCTGGTGATCCGCGCCGACGCGCGCGAAATCGAGATCATCTTCAACAATCTGCTCACCAACGCCATCAAGTACAATCGCGACGGCGGGCGGGTGGACGTGGCCTTGCGATGCAGCCGGCAAGCAGGCCGCGATCGCCGTGGCCGACACGGGCATCGGCATGAGCGCCGGAGGAAGTCAAGCGGCTCTTCGGCGAGTTCGCGCGGATCCGCAACGAGAAGACCCGCCACATTCTCGGCAGCGGCCTGGGGCTTTCGATCGTCAAGAAGCTGGCCCTGCTCTATGGCGGCGACGTGACAGGTCGAAAGCCGCCCGGACGCCGGCAGCACGTTCACCGTGACACTGGATGGCGGGGTTTGAACCGCTGGGCCACGCTAGCCGATGAGCCGATTCAGCAACGAATCGAGCGAGACCATCGCCATCCGCGTAACCATGTCGGACGTGGCGAATGGCAGGAAGAGACGCCCGTCGTGGATCATGGCCCCGCAGGAATAGGCCACGTTGGGGACGTAGCCGTCGCGTTCCTTCTCGGTGGGCGCGATCAGCGGCTCATCGAGACAGCCAATGACCTTCAAGGGGTCGTTCAGATCCAGCAGCATGGCGCCGATTGCATAGCTCCGCATTGGACCGACGCCGTGCGTCAACAACAGCCAGCCCTCCGGCGTTTCCAGGGGCGAGCCGCAGTTGCCGATCTGCACGAACTCCCAGGGCTGGCTGGGCGTCTGCAGCAACTCGGCCGTCTCCCAGAAGTGAACAATGTCGGAGAACATGATGTACAGATTCTCGCCGTCGATGCGGGAACACATCACATAGTGCCCGCCGATCCGCCGCGGAAAAAGCGCCATGCCCTTGTTTTCGCGCAGGCCCCGTTGATCGTATGCACCCCCACTCGCAGGAAGTCGCGGGTCTCGATCAGTTGCGGAAGCACCCGCCGGCCATCGAAGGCGGTGCAGGTGCCGTAGTAGGTGACTTCGCCGTCGTCGGCCACGAAGCGAACCATGCGGAGGTCTTCGATGCCGTGGCTCTCGTTGCTGGTCTGGGGAAAAATCACCACCTCAGACGCTTCCGCTTCTCGCGGAAGCTCCAACTGGTAGTTGGAATGGGCCAGCCAGCGAATGTCCTGCAGCGATTTTTCCAGCGGGAGCTTCTCGGCCGCCGCAGTCCTGGCTTCCACAATGGCGCGATCGAGCTGGGCCGACGTGAAAGTGTCGGCGAGGCGGTCGAGCACGAGCGCCATCGGCTCGTCGTGGACGCCGATGTCGTGGAGCTTGCGGCGAAATAGCGACTTTTCGTACAGCTTGTCGGGCACGACGCGGACCGGCCTGGTATGGCGTCCGCAGGGATCGATTTGGATCTGGTGATCGGCAGTGATCGTGCCGCTGCGGAAGACGATCGACGACACGTGCCCCTCACCCGTCGCCCGCAGGCTCATGATGAACCGCACCGCGCCCTCGGGAACGTTGCGCTGGTTGTGATGCGAAACGATCGACGGGTTGAAGAGCGCCGCCGACTCGATCGAATACTCGGCGGTCAAGTACGTGCCGATCAGCAGGCGACGATTGTGCGAGAGGTCGTCGGAGATGCCGATCATCGCCATCCCCGCGCGGTAATTCTCGGCGAGCACGGCGGCGATGTTGCCGTGGCGGGCGCGGAACTTCGCAAGCACTTCGTCCAGCAAGCGGTCGACCTGCCCTCCGCTCAAGGCGACGATCCGCTCAACGATGCTGCCGATCCGCTCCTCGCCGCCGGGATCGAAGAAACGGGTAATCACACGGCGAATGTCGCTGGCCAGGGTAACCGGCAGACGCTCGACGTCGAGGGGGTGAGGGCGGTCTTCTCGGTGAATGGTTTGAATCGCGGAATCGTGGCCGGGGGCGTCGCTCAAGATGTTCTCCGTTCGTCTCAGCGTGTTGCTGGCGCTCAGTGTAGGGTGGGCCGACCTGGGCTTCATTCAATCGACATTATACCCTTGCCATTGCGCGTGCGGGCGCGGGGCAGGGCGGAAAGGTAGGCCAGCAGATCGGAGAGTTGAGCGGTCGCCAAGGCCAGGCAGGTATCGGCCCCTCCATAGTACATGCGGATCTCGCCGCTGCGCTCGTCCAGGATCCAGCCGCAGGGAAACACCACGCCGTTGACGTCGCCCTGCCGCTCGAAGGGCATCTCGGGAGCAAAGACCCATTCGTCGCTCCGTCGCAGGACCCGGCAAGGATCCTCTAAATCCAAAAGCGCCAGACCGAGCCGATACAGGCAGCCGCCGGCCGTCGTGCGCACTCCATGATAAAGGATCAACCAGCCCTCGGGCGTCTCCAACGGCGGCGCCGAGAGGCCGATCTTGTTGGCGTCCCACCAGGCGCCGCGCCGCGCGTGCAGGAGCACGTGGTGGCTGCCCCAGTGGATCAGGTCGGGCGAGAAGGAGAGCCAGATGTGAGCGCCCGAACTCCCGGCGGAGACCGGGCGATGAATCATCGCGTAGCGGTTGCCGAAGCGGCGGGGAAAAACCGCCGCGTCCTTGTCGTCGGGGGGCATGACCGGACCGAGCCGCTTGAAGGAGATGAAGTCCTTCGTCTCGGCCAGGGAGACCAGCGGACCGCTGGATGAGTAGGCCGTGTAGGCGATGATCCACTGACCGCGCTCCTCAATCCAAGTCAAGCGTGGATCTTCCACGCCCCATGCCTCTTCCGAATAGTGTGCCGGATCGGCCGCAAAACTCGCTTTGGGACTTATCCGCCAGTTCGATACGCCGTCGTCGCTGCGGGCCACGGTCAGATGCGAATGGCCGCGGCGGTCCTCGACGCGCACCAAGAGGATCGTTTCATCGCCCACCTGGCATGCGCCGGCGTTGAACACCGTATGTGCCGGGTAGGGCCAGTCGCCGGCGGTGAGAATCGGGTTGGCCTCGTGGCGGCGAAACAGTTCCGGATACAGTCCGGGAGGCGGCGATTCTCGAAGCAGGTTGGTTTCCATGAATAACAGCTTTCTATAGCGTGAAGCAGGGAGCGGGGAGCAGGGAGTCAGAAGAAGCGGGGATCGTCGAGCGGGCAGCGCGGAGCTCGGGCTCCCTGCTCCCCGCTCCCTGCTCCCTGCTCATTTCGGTCCACAACCAGGCGAACGTGGATTCCGCACCCTGATTGTGATTCAATCCCGAGGCATGAAGGCCGTCGCAGCAGGCGCCGCTGCGAACGTCCGCAACGGCTAGCTTCAGGCTATTGCAGCCCAGGAACCAGCCGTGAGCCCGGCGGAAGGTGGCCAGATACTCCTCGCCACCCAGCAGATCGAAGGCGGCCTGCGCGGCTTCGGCCATCGTGACCGCCTCCACGGGCTGTTGATCGTACAGCGCCTTCTCCTCTCCGCGGGGAAACCAGCCCTCGTTCCCGATGGGCCAGAAGACGGGGCACCCAGTACTCTCGGTCGCGGTTGTCGTATGCTGGTCGAGGAAGGCGAACGAGCTTCGCGCGATGTCGAGAAAGTCCTCTTCGGGCCAGCGCTTGCCGGCAACCAGCAGCGCGTGCGGCAGCACGGCGTTGGCGTAGGTCATGCGCGACTCGAACCACTGCCAATCGGGCCGTAGGGCACGGTGGTAGCATTCGACCAGGCGCTCGCGCCGCGGACCAGGCCACCGCTTCCAAGGGCTCGATGTCTTCCACTCCTGCGGCCCACAGGTGCCCCCAGGCCATGATCACGTAGGCCTGGGCACGCAGGCTTCGCAGATCGGCGAGCGTGGGCAGCACGGTGTCGATCAATTCGCGGGCCACGGCACGGTAGCCGTCAGGCAGGCCGCTGGCAAGCACTTCGGCCAGGGCCCGCACCGCTTGGCCCTGACTGTCGCCGCAGCCCTCGGCATCGAGCCAATGACGGTCGTAACCGAGAAAATTGTGGAACCCCCGGCCGACCCCGCGGGCATGCTCCAGGAAACTTAGGTAGATCGTCACCCGGTCCAGCATCCGCGGTTCGGGGTGCCGATTCCAGAGGCGAACGCAGAGCCGCAAGGCCCGCGCGTTGTCGTCGGTCGTGTAGCCGCTTTCCCGGCGGGGAACGCTGTAGATGGCATGTTGGACGAGCCCCGTCGAGTCGGTCATGCGATCGAGGTGATCCAAGGCAACTGGGTAGTTTTCGGGCATCATACGCCTTCCTCTGCAAGTTCGGCAAACTGGAGCTGGCCGCGGGGTTGGGGAAAGGCCTTGCGGGAAAGCCGTTCCATGCCCGCGTTTACCGACGCAACCTGCGTGAACAGGTTCAGGTACCGCTGGCCCACGTTGGACCAGAACATGGGAATGGCATAACGATAGGCCTTGTGCCGGGTCTCGCTCTGGAACGCTGTGTCCGTGAGGAATCGCAGTGTCGCATCGGCCATGGCTTCGCTCCCGCCGAAGGGCACGAGCAGGCCGCGGCCGTCGGCCAGGACTTCCTCGGCGTACAGGTAGGGCGTGCTGACCACAGCGCCCCCTGCGGCCATCGCGTATGCCAAGGTGCCGCTGGCAATCTGGTCTTTCCCCGGATAGGGAGTGACGTAGACGTCGCACGATTGCAGATAGGCCAGCAATTCGTCCAGGGCCAGGTATTGGTTGACGAAACGGACATTGGCGGCAACGCCCAGTTTCTCCGCCATCTCGACTAGGCTTTCGCGGTAAACCTCGCCCTCCTGACGCTTGACCTGCGGGTGCGTGGCACCCACGATCAGGTACAGTGCGTCCGGGCAGGCGGCGACAATCCGCGGCATGGCTTGGATCATGAATTCCAGCCCCTTGCCTCGATTGATGAGTCCGAAGGTGCATATCACTTTCCGTCCCATGAGTCCCAGCCGATCCTTGTGGGCGCCGTTGCGCTGGAAGGGGACGATCGGCACTCCGTGGGGGATAACGTGGACGGTTGGGCCGGATATGCCATAAACGCGGTCGAGGAGATCGGCGGCGATGCGGGTCATCACGACGATCCCTTGGCTGTGGGTAGCCAAACTCTGAATCAGCCGCCGCGGCAGCGGCTCGGGCCGGGTCAAGAGCGTGTGGAACGTGGTGACGATCGGTTTGCGGCAGTTGATGCACGAAGTCCAGCACCCGCCGGCCCCATTCCTCCGGATAGAGGCCGAACTCATGCTGCAGGCTCACCACGTCGCAAGGGCCTTCATTGGCCGCCTCTGCAGCCAGGCGGTAGGCGTCCCTCCGGTCGTTATTGATGACGTGGACCACGCGCGGATCGTCGTAGCGGAGCGAGGCGGTCTTGCGGATCGCCGCAATCGACGACACCGGCTCGTCCGCCGCCATATCCACGGCGTCGGCCGAGTCGCGGGTGAACGTCGCCAGTCCGCAGGCTTCCGGCGGGTAGGTCGATAGGAAAAGGGGCTGTACAATATTCACTGGTCACCTCCTTGAATGGTTTCCCACGCAGAAAACAAAAAAAGCCGACGTGGAGGAACCGCCCCCTCCACAGCGCTCTGAGGGCATTC
Source organism: uncultured Planctomycetia bacterium (assembly GCA_963824275.1). Taxonomy (GTDB): domain Bacteria; phylum Planctomycetota; class Planctomycetia; order Pirellulales; family Thermoguttaceae; genus JANXQG01. Next base: position 470,447 of record CAWGOT010000006.1, read on the forward strand.
GTCCACGTCGGCTTACTCTTCAACTCGCCCCTCGGCCATCGGGCGCCGAGTTGCTCTTTATCTAGTCATCCGACAAATTCCCGGTCCCATTGGAACTGGGCACAGTTTCGAGGAGCTGTTGAACACTTCGCCAACTCACTCAACTCGTAATTATACCGCACTGATGGGAGAATGCAAGGGCCACGCCATAAGGGGTAGTCCTTGAAAGTTGCGGTTCTTCCAACACCATCATTGTACGCGGCAAGGGGGTAAAGGCAAGTGGCTATCGTCCGCTCACAGCATGGCTTCCTGGGGCGATCCGCATCACCAGTTCCCGGCCATGGCGACTCGGCCGAGACCGAAGTTGATGTTGCCCAGCGGCGGGATCGGCTGATCCAGAAAGCCCGCGAGTTTGCTCGACGGACCGGGACGCTGGAGCTTGCATATCGCCTCGGCCTCGATCTGCCGGACCCGCTCCCGGGTGACGGAAAAAATGCGGCCGACCTCCTGCAGCGTAGCTGGGCAGCCGCCGGCCAGCCCGTAGCGCAGCCGCAGGATCTCCCGCTCGCGATAGTCGAGCGTCTGCAAAACGTCGGTAATGCTCGAACGGAGCATGGCCTGGTTCAGGCCGGCCAGCGGATCTTCTTCGCGATGATCGTAGAGCAGGTCGCCAAGCGAGTGCGCTTCCTGGTTGGCCACGGGTTGGTCCAAGGAAAGCGGTTGCCGGCTCATCATCAAGGCCCGCTGCGTGTCGGCGATCGACAGCCCGCTGAGTCGGGCCATGTCCTCCAGCGTCGGCTCGCGGCCCTCGTTGTGAACCAGATCGCGATTGATGTCGCGGACCTTGCCCATCTTTTCGATCATGTGGACCGGCACGCGAATCGTGCGGCTGTGGTCGGCGACGGCACGGCTAATCGCCTGGCGAACCCACCATGTCGCGTAGGTCGAGAAGCGGAAGCCGCGGCGTAGTCAAACCTGTCGACGGCCCGCATCAGCCCGGTATTGCCTTCCTGGATCAGGTCCAACAAGCTCAGCCCGCGATTGCGATACCGCTTGGCGATCGCAATGACCAGTCGGAGGTTGTGCGCCGCCAGGTCGCGGCGGGCCGCTTCATGCTCTTTGCTGATTGCCGCGATCCGCGCCAAATGTCGGTGCAAGGCGGCTGGGGTTTCCTGCGCGACCGAGGACAATAGGGCTCGCCGCAGCCGGCCGCGGGTCTTGTGGATTTGACGGGCAGTCGCCAATTCCTCGCTCCGGCTGAGCAGAGGGACGTTGCCCATCTGCGTCAGATAGGTGTGAATCGACCCCGGTTCGGACTTGTCCATTGTTACCATGGGGCACCCTTCTTCATTCGATTTCGGTTCCGGCCCAGGGGGCCACTTTCATTCGGCGTCTACTTGTTATTGCGGAATCGGCGCTTGTGGTCCGCCAGATTTTGCGTGCTCTTATTGGTGGGCCGGAGAAGTCGTCTTTGGATTGTGGCCACAACCGTGCGCAAATGACTATTCAGAGTGAGCAACCCAGACCTTGTTCACGCACCGCGAGTTCGCGCTATTGCCTTTGCCTCTTGGCGGCCTACAATTCTAATGCTGGATGGGTTGCCTGCAATCGACCGCAACCTTTCCAGGGCAAATGTCGGATGACTAGATAGAGGGCAACCCGCCAAGTCCAATTTGTCGAAGGCCGGGGGGCTCGTTAGCGAGTAAGCCGACGTGGTCGAGTACCTGCCGCCCAGCATTCTAAGATCCTGAGGCACCTGGGCGGACGGGTGTTCCGCCACGTCGGCTTCGTTCGTTGCCGGCGGATAGCGTATTTGCATTCAGCCTGGCCCAGGACAACTTCAAGCAAACGACACCAAGGAGAATGGGATGCTTGAAACCGTTTGGAAAGGAAGGCTGCACCGGACTGACTTGCCGTTCTGCGAAGCCACGGTGGATCGCCAATCTCGGGCCGCTTCGGGTCCGCGAGTGACGACCAATCGCAGGCCGGCCTGGTCTTATGGAGTGGGGGCCGCCGCATGCTTGCTGGTTTGCCTCGTCTTTCTTCCATGGGGGATCATTCTCGTCTGGCCGGCGGCCGGGTTCTGCCTTCTGACGCGGGCCTACCTAGGGACCGGCCCTGCCGTGTTTTGCAAACGATCGGGCCAACTGCCTTTTGGCATTCGATTGCTGTTCGCTCCGTACATGATCGGAAATTGGGCCGCCTATCACCTTTGCCGCAAGCGCTCGCCGAACCGAGTCCTGGTGGCTGAAGGGGTCTACGTCGGGCGGCTTCTGGACAATTCCGAGGCCGAAGCGTTCTTCGCGCAGGGCCTTACCGCGGTGCTCGATCTTACCGCCGAGTATCCGGAGTGCGAGCGGTTTCGCGATCTGCATTCGCAGCTCCAATTGAATTATAAGAACGTGCCGATCCTCGACCTGACGCTCCCGACCGACCTGCAGATCGCGGAAGCGGTCGATTTCGTTCGACGCCACGCCAAGAACGGGAAGGTCTTTATCCATTGTGCGCTGGGCTTTTGCCGGGCTCCTAGCATCGCGGCAGCCTACCTTCTTGCCTCCGGCCATGCCGACTCAGGGGAAGGGGCAATCGCCCTTGTTCGTCGCGCCCGGCCGCAAACTTCCGTGCCCAAGGGCCTTGCCGAGTTGATTGAGCGGCACTTAGCAATTTAGCGTCCCCGTCAGTCGAGCGAGCAGGGAAACTGACACGTAAGATCGGCGAGACTCGCAAGCAGCATACTCCCCAATCAGCCGACACAATTGACTGGCCGTCATGCCATCCAGGCTCGGCTGCAGCACCTCAACGAAGTCCGCAAGGTCCTGAATGATCCCTCGACGATCCGGCACTTCGCGGGCCGAGTCAACGGGGAAAGGGCAAACCCACCGCCACACGTTGGCCAATGGCTCATCGCTTGCCTCATCCAGCAGAGACTCGATCTTGGCACGATAGGCTTTTGTTGCCGCGGTCCTCCTGGCCGGGAGAGAGGGCGGCCTCTCTCCGCCGTCCTCGATTGCCGCGGCGTTGCCGCGCGCTCACCGTCCTTGCGCGTTGCTGCCCGAGGGAGCCTGCCTTGGGCAATGGCGGATTACTGTGGATAATCGCACCCGTGTCCGATACCGTCAGGTAATAGGACAGCCCAATGCGGGGGCCAGGCGTTACGGCGATGTTCTTCTGCGGTTCCGGCTGCTCCCAGATATTGACCCGGCACTTGCCATGGTGCGGCTTGCAAACCTCCACACGGCGCAAGTGAGGCGGCCGGCCGATCTTCGCCAGCACCTGGGACTTGATCACCGCCGTGTGACTCGCCTCGTGAGGCTGCTTCGCCGGCCCAGCTTCGTCCTTGTGCGTGGGCGCTTTCTTGACGTTTTCCATTGGTTTCGTTCCTTGTCAGCTCAGAGTTTCAAAAACAGCCTCCGGTAACCTCGTCCGTCCAGACCGTGAAGCGCTGAAGAGTGTTGTTTCCGAACGAGGTCGTCATGGCCACGTCGGCCGCATCGCGCCCCCGCGCCATCAGAACACGGCCGATCCGCGGAATGTTATGCCGGGCATCGAATGTGTACCACCGGCCGCCGAGGTAAACTTCGAACCAGCCGCTGAAATCCATCGGGCAGGGCACGATTGGGACACCGATATCCCCAAGGTAGCCCGTGGCATACCGCGCCGGGATGCAGAGGCAGCGGCAGAAGGTCAGGGCCAGGTGTGCGAAGTCCCGGCAGACGCCGACCCGCTCCACGAAGACTTCGTAAGCCGTTTTGGTCGGACGGGCCGCCTGATAGTCGAAGCGGACGTTGGCATGCACCCAGTTGCAGACGGCCTGGACCCGCCCCCAGCCCTCCGGCGCCCCGCCGAACAGGTTCCAGGCAGCCTCCATGAGGCGGTCCACCTCGCAATACCGGCTGCTGAGCAAGAACGGCAGGGTTTCGCTGGGCAGTTCCTGGGCGGGGTGCTGCCGAGCCCACGGCTCGACCGGGTCGGGCAGCCCTAAATCCTCGACGACCATTTCGTCCCAGAGGCGAAGTCGTCCCGCTGGCGCAAGATACGCCGGCAACGATTGCCATAGACGTTGCTAAACTCCTCGAACGGGATGTAGGGCTCGATGACCATGCCGTTGTGCCGCGCACCGTGTGTACCCGATCGAGGTGCAGCGCGACCATCAACAGCATCAGCGAAGGCATCCTCAACTGGAAGATGAACTCGTATCCGATTTTAATCAGCATGGTTGTCGCAAGAAACAAAAAAGCCGACGTGGCGGAACACCCCAAGGCGTTCGTCCACGTCGGTTTACTCTCCAACGAGCCCCCCGGCCGACCATGCGTACATGGTGCCCGCGAGTTGCTCTTCATCTAGTCATCCGACGAATCTACGTACAACCAATTCTACGCCACGGAAGGAAGAAGGCAACAGTCGCCGGCCGGCAAAATCCCCCCGATTAGCTGTAACCTGGGCCGAGACGGGGACATCACCCATTTGTGCGAAGCACCCTCCGGGCCGTTCCGGCAAATGGGTAATGTCCCCGTCTCGGCCGTAACCTGTGTCACTCATCGCCAGTTCCAGAACCAGAACCAGTAATCGTCGATCAACTGGAAGCTGAAGCTGTCTTCCGGCAGATACAGGTCGATGAGCGGCAAGTTGATCTCGTAGGTCCCCTTGCGGGTCTTGCAGAAGATGCCGTCAAGCCCGTCCCCCAGGTGTTTCACGGGGTCGAGCAGCATCAACACGGTGCAGCAGAATTCGTCTTCTTCTTCCACGTTCATCGGCTTGGGGAAATGCGCGAGAAACGGGAAGCAGAGATGCTCCGCCAGATACTTGTAGTATCGGAAGAGCGGCTCTTCCTGAACCCTCGGGATGTGGCTCACCGAACCGAGAGCTTCGCGGATTCGATTATTCTTGTTGAGTTCCGCGCGGGACTTGGGAACACCTTGGATGCCAAGCCTATGGGCATCCACAACATCAGGAATCTGCATCATCAAACCTCCATGATCAAGGATACGAACGTCTGTTGCGGCCAAAAACGAAAAAAAGCCGACGCGGCCGAACACCCCAAAGCGTTCGGTCACGTCGGCCTACTTTCCAACAAACCACCCGGCCGACCATGCATACATGGTGCCCGCGGGTTGTTCTTCATCTAGTCATCCGACGAGGATTCATTATAGGGCTCGGAATTGGGAATGCAACAGCCCTAAGTGGTCCATTTCAGAAATGGCGTCACGACCGTTTGGTTTTGATCGTAGGGTGGGACCCGGGCACCATGTACCCATGGTCGGCTTGCGAGCGCCGGCCCACCAATTATGGGCGTTGGTGGGCCGGCGCTCGCAAGCTCGCTGGTCCCACCCTACGAACCTGAGCCAGAACGGCTACTTTTTCTTCGCGCCGCGGAGAAGCGGCGATTCGACCAGGGTAAAGAGAACGACCTCCTCGCCGGTTCTGGTGCTGATGTCATGGTGCATGCTCAGCACCTTGACGCCCGTGATCTCCTTGACCATCCCTTCCATGATCGGGCGGGCCGTTTCCATCAATTGGACTCGCACTTGCTTGAGGAGATCCCGCCCCTTCTCGGTTTGAAGCGACTTCACCAGGTGCTGTTCGGCAGGGGTCAGAACCCCCTGCAGCCGGACCAGGAGCAGATCGCCGATGAGGTGCGTGTGGATGTCCTTGGGACCGCGGCCCATGCAGTCCTGCGCAAAGCGGCTCATCGCCTGGCAGATGGCGGCCTCGATTTCTCCTGAAGTTTTCATCGGCACCTCGCGTGTGTCCGAGTCTTTTGGCGAATCAATAATTGTCGCATAGCAGCCTTTCGCTCCGCGGAAGCCGCATCCTTCGCTCCCGCGAAAGGCGACATTTGCATCCAGTCCGGTCCTTAACGCCTCCTAAGTCGCGATTTGTCTGACAACATCATAGCGGCGGACCCTCGGGCCTTCTTGTCCGCCGCCTTCTTGGGCCGCAGCGGCTTGCCCTTCGCTGCCGGGGGGTCGGCGGCGTGCAACTCCTCCTCGACCGGTCTGCGCCGTGAGGTCGCCGATCATGCCCACGATCGTGGCAGCGCGTCCGGCAGCGTCCCGCAGGACGGCCCCGTGGACGCTCGCCCAGACGACACTCCCGTCTTTGCGGACAAAACGTTTCTTAAGGGACCACGAGTCGGCCTTGCCGCGAAGCACGCTTGCAAGGGTACTCATGTCTTGCCGGCGATCCCCGGGGTACGTAAGGCTGATGTAGGTCTTGGTCAGCATTTCTTCCGCCGTATACCCAGTGATCTCGCAGAACTTCTGGTTGACTCGGGTAATGCGAAAACCGGGGGCATCGGCCTGGAACATGCCGACGCCGCAAAGCTCGAACATGGCACGAAATGCCGCGTCGCTGATCCGCAACGCTTCCTCAACTTCCCGCAGCAGCAGGAAGGCGATCGTATTCTCGCCGACGACCGCATCGACTTCCTGGTTCTTCAGGGCCTTGACGACGGCCTCCGCCGCCTCCAATCGCCTTTCCAGTTCCTGATAGGTCGGCCGGGCCTTGCTCATGGGTCGCCCTCCGACAGTCGCAGGGCGGCAAGAACCGCCGGCAAATCGCTCAGGTTGCCGAGGACCACGACCCGGGGCAGCGGAGCGACCAGGATCAAGGCCGGAGTGACCAGGATGTTGTTCTTGACGGCAGCTTCGAAGTCCTGAACCACGTCCACCGTTTCGATCGTATAACGCCCCTCGAGCCGATCCCGGCAAAGGCTCCGCAGGTTGGCCAGCGCCTTTTGGGAATTCGGTCCGCTGCCCGCCATGAACAGCCGGAGCAGGTAGTGGCCGGGTCCCGGTTTTCGCGCGCGGGCCTTGACAGGAGGCGATTTGCTCATGTTCCGCCATCCTTTCGGCGGACTTTTTCCGCGCGACCGGGCGGCGGTTGCGGCGTGTCAGGGAACTCGATGCCGTGGTCCGTAATGACGTACGACTGGCGGCGATTGGAATGCGCCGAGCCCCTCGACTTGACGATCAGCATCTGGCGGATGATCTCCTCGTCGGTCTCGACAAAACGCATTTGGACGACGGCGTCCACCACCGAGGAGAAGCCGATGCCGCTGAGCTCCTCGTCGTCGTTCGCGAGCCCGCTGCTGATCTGGTTGGTCAGGATGCTGGTGATGCCTCGTTCCTTGACCACGCTCACCAGCCGCATCATGAAATCGAACGCGGCTTGCTGAGAGCCCATGCGAACGCACGCCGAGACGGCGTCGAGGATGAGGTGGGCCGGTTTGAAGCCGGCGATCGTTTCCATGACCCGATTCAGGTGATTGTCCGAGCCCGTGCTCTCCGGCGTGGCGGTTTGGACCAACAGCGTCTTATCGCGAATGGCCGGCCGAAGGTCGATCCCAGGGCTCAGCATCCCGCTGATCATGGCCTCCTTGGATTCCTCGAAATTCAGATACAAGACCCTCTCGCCGCGCTGGCAGGCGGCCTGCGCGAACGTGCAGGCCAGCGTGGTCTTGCCCGTGCCGCTGTTTCCCGAAATCAGCACGCAGGAGGCGAGTCGGAAGCCTCCATCCAGCATCAGGTCCAGCCCCTTCAAGCCCGTGGAAACCTTGCTTCCCAGGGGCTGATGGGTCAGTTCCGCCGTGGTCAGCGGGAAGAGTACGATGCCGTGCTCGCCGAAGACGTAAGGATACTCGTTGGTCCCGAATCCGGAGCCGCGATATTTGATCACGCGCAGCCGGCGCGTCGCCACCTGGCCCACCACGCGATGGTCGAGGCGGATCACGCAGTCCGCCATGAAGTCCAGAAACTCGTATTGAGATCCTTGATTGTTGTCGTGGCGTGTCTTCACGGACACGACGCTCGTCAGCCCCTGATTGGTCAACCAATCGTGGAGCCTGGACAATTCGTTGCGTTCGTGGTTCGCGTCCTCGTAAATCCGCAGCAGCACGTCCAGCGCGTCCATCACGACGTGCCTAGCGCCGATGCGCTTGACGTGCCCGCCGACGATCGCCAACAAGCCCTGAATGTCGAAATCGCCGGAGACGATTTCTTCTCCGGGCAAGCGGGCCTCGATGATGGCGATCTTGCCGGCCTTTTCCAACGCCGCCAGGTCCCACCCCATGGCCGCCGCGTTGAGGCGGATGGCCTCGGCGCGCTCTTCGAGGGTGACAAACACGCCCGGTTCACCCGCCATCGCCCCGCGGCACAGGAACTCCAGGCCCAGCACGGTTTTACCGGAGCCCGGCCCGCCGCTGACCACCGTGGTTCGGCCGCGGGGAAGTCCGCCCTCCAGGATCTCATCCAGGCCGGCAATCTTGGTTGGCACTTTCGGGATCGGTTGGCGTTTTCCTCGCATCGTCTACTCTTGCTGTGAATCCACTCGTGCCTCTTAACGAAAAAAGCCAACGTGGTCGAACGCGCTTTCGCATTCGACCACGTCGGCTTACTCTTCAACGAGCCCCCCGGCCGAGCCGAATTGCCCTTCATCTAGTCCTCCGACACACTACTTATTATACCGCCCCGTAACGAAAATGCAACAGCCCCCCGGCACGATTTTCGGGGATCTGACGAGTAGGTCCCTTCTGCCGGAAGGGACCTGCTTTGAAACCTCAAAATCTTTCAGCGTCACTTTCGATCCATTGCCGGCTGGCCAAAGATCAAGCGATCCCGAGCCGCCCGAAGACCGGCACCTTGGCCGCATCCACGAGGAGGGCGAAGACAACCGCCGCGGCCAGCGTGCCGGCCACGACGACCAGCGGCAAAGGCGTCATTCCCATTCCCGAAATGGCCAACGTCGACGCTATTAGGATATCAACGACGGATGAGATTGCGAGCCAGAAGCTGGGCCGGGAAGACCACAGCCGCCGGCGTTCGCGATTGGCATAGGTCGTCGCCTGATTGCCGAACACGATGACGACAAAGGCCAGGGTTCTCAGGGCCCCGGTCTCGAATTCCAAACGGAAGTCGCCAAAGGCCAAGACGGCGCTGCAAAACGCCAACTCGGCAATCCCCATGAAGACGCCCGCGATCGTCAACCGGCCGATTCGCCAGACATTGGGCAGCGGAGACGGCCGCACGTTGTCCGTGGTCAAGGACATTCCCAGGAAGTCGCCGGTGATCATCACGATGACCATCAGCATCGGCGTCAGGATGGCATGCCCGGTCATGATCAGACCGACTGCCAGGAACAGCACCTGGACGACTTTCTTGTTCACGGAGTTGAGCGTATAGGTCAGGATCCGCTGGAACGTCACGCGGCCTTCCTTGACCGAGGCCACGATGCCGACGAGTCCGGGTTCGGTGAGCACGATGCCGGCTGCCGACTTGGCGACGTCGGTGGCCGTCGAGACCGCGATCCCCATCTGCGTCTGACGGAGCGCCGGGGCGTCGTTGGCGCCGTCACCGCACATGCCGACCGTGTGACCGTCCTTCTGGAACGCCATGACGAGGTCGTACTTGCCCTCCGGCAGGACGCCGGCAAAAACCGCGAAATCCTCAGGGCGGACATTCCCTTGGATCGGTCCTGTCGGGCAGACGTTTCCCTCGAGCCCGACTGCGCGGGCCACGTTTGCCGCCGTGGCCGGCGCATCGCCGGTAATCATCACGGTCCGCACACCCAACGTCCTCAGTTCGCTGACGAGCCCTGCCGAGTCCGACCGAGGCGGGTCGCTGAGTGCGATGAGTCCCGCAAGCTTGAGCGCCTGCGGCGGACCGGCGGCGACGGCCAGGACCCGGAAGCCCTGCGATTCGAGCTCGTTTGCCGCGGCGGAGGCCGCAGGCGACGGCTGGGTAAGACCGGCCACGACGGCAAAGGCCCCCTTCACGATCCGCACGTTGCCGCCGCCGACCATGAGTACATGGTGCCCGTCGACAGCGGTTGCCTCGGACATTTTCGTGGCCGGATCGAACGGCACGAACGTAATCCCTTTCGGCAGATCGGAGGGCAGGTTGCCCGCGGCGGCGGAGCGGACGGCGGCATCGACGGGATCTTGCCCTCCGTCCGAGCCGGCCAGCGCGGCCAGGCCCAGGACGTGGGCCTTGTCGAAACTGTTCAGCGGGCGGACGGCGGTCACCTTCAGCTCGTTCCGCGTGAGCGTGCCCGTCTTGTCCGCGCACAGGACGTCGATGGATGCTGCCTCATCCACGGCGGAGAGGCGCGTGGGGAGAACGCCTTGGCGCGCCAGAGCCCGTGCGCCGACCGCCGCCGCCAGCGTAAAAGTGGCCGGCAGCGCCACCGGGATCGAGGCCAGGACCGCCGTCAGCGCGAGGCCGATGATTTCGGCAAACGGCATGGCGTGGAACCAGGCATACGTCACCAGGACGAGGATCAGACTGCCGTTGAAGATCGCCAGGTTGCGGACCACGCGGAGCACGGCCTTTTGCTGGGAACTTACGACGTGGGCCTTGAGCACGAGCTCCGCCGTGCGGCCGAACTTGGTGCGGGCTCCGGTCGCTGTCACCTCGGCGACGGCCTCGCCGCGCCGGATCAGAGCCCCCGCAAACGTCTGGAATCCCGCGCCGGCTTCGATGGGGATCGATTCGCCGGTGAGCATCGACTGATCGATCTGGACCGATCCCTCCGCCAGGCGGACGTCGGCGGCAACCACGGCCCCCAACGAGAGCTTCACGATGTCGCCGGGCACCAGATCGACGGCGGGCGGATTCGTCCACGCGCCATTTCGCCGGACCGTGGCCGTCAACGCCAGCCGCGACTTCAGCGCGGCGAGGGTTGCCTGGGCCCGTCCCTCCTGGATGAAACCGAGCGCGGCGTTGAAAACCAGCAGGCAGAAGATGATCGCGGCCCCGATATACTCGCCGATTGCCACCTGCAGCACGATCGCCGCTTCCAGCATCCAGGGGACCGGCGCCCAGAATTTTTCCAATGCCATGCGCAACGGATTCACGCTCGTGTCCGGTACCGAATTGGGACCGAACTGCTTCAGCCTGCGGCCGGCCTCCTCACGGGTAAGGCCTGTCGCGGTATTCGCGGGCCCCGGCGACAAGGCCACATCGAGGCCCTGCCCGATAGATGACGTCTGGCGTGGAGTCTGAGCGGCCATGGTCACTAAATGTTGTCCTTTCTGCCCCTCACAATCTCAACGGGAACCCACATGGATTCCGTCTGCGCGTCCTCGATGGCGAAGCCCGCCGCCGCCAGTCCGCGGCGCGCATAGATCGGCCGGCAGTCCATCAGGTTGGGGAAGTGGCGATGCGTCCACTCGTAGGCATGAATCATGAAGCCGTCCCTGCCTTCCTTGGAGACGGCCACGACGACGATCCGCCCTCCGGGCCGCAGGACCCGTCTGCATTCTGCGAGCACCTTGGGAATATCGGGCGTGTCGAACAGCTCGAGGGTAAAGCACATGAACATCCCGTCCATCGAATCGTCGCCATAGGGAAGGCTTTCGGCATCGCCGCAATCGAGCGAGACGCTGTCGAGCAACCCGTTATCGCCCAGAAGGTCCTTGGCTTGGGCCAACATGTTCTCCGAGAGGTCGATGCCGAAGACCCTCCCCGTTGGTCCGACCGCCGTGGCAAGTTCGACCAGGATATGGCCGGTACCGAAGCCGATTTCCAGCAGGCGCTCGCCGGGTGCGGCGGCAAGCAGCCTCATTCCGGCCTCGCGCAGGGGACGCTCCGAATGCTCCGCCAGGAGGTCGTACACCTTGGCGATCTTGTCATAGAAGGCCTTCGTCTCGCCCTTGGTCTGCAAGACCCGCAAGACTCCCGGCTCAGAATCCATCGTGCCTTGATCTGCATACGTTTGTGGAAGTTGCTTAATGGCCATGGTCTTGTTTTTCAGTTGTTTGCGGATCGCTTTCAATTCCCGCCGGCGTTTGGCGGTGGTCTTGGGATAGGCCATCTTAAGGTCTTCAAGCGCATCGAGGACAATTCTGGAAACTATCAAGCGGGCATTCTCCTTGTCGTCGGCGGGAACGACGTACCACGGGGCGTGCCGCGTGCTTGTCGCGCTGAGGCAGTCCTCGAACACTTGCATGTATTGTTTCCAATATTTCCGCTCGTGGATGTCCGCGAAGCTGAATTTCCAGTTCTTGTCCGGCTCATCGATCCGCTCGAGAAATCGCTTTCGCTGTTCGTCCTTCGACAAATGGAGGAAGATCTTCACGATCCGCGTGCCATTACGGTCGAGATGCTTCTCCAAGTCGACGATGGAACGATAGCGCTGCTTCCATAGCGTCTTTTCTTTCTCGTCCAAAATCTCCCACGGCAGTCCTTGGCTTTGAAGTATCTCTGGATGCACGCGAACGACGAGCACTTCCTCGTAGTAGGAACGATTAAAGATTCCGATCCGCCCGCGTTCGGGAAGCCGGCACGTTGTGCGCCAAAGAAAGTCATGCTGCAACTCCTCGGCGCTAGGCTGCTTGAAACTGAACACCTCGCAGCCCTCCGGATTGACCCCGGACATGACGTGCCGAATGGCGCCGTCCTTGCCGGCAGCGTCCATCCCCTGAAAAATCAGCAACAGCGCATAGCGGCCGCAGGCGTAGTGGAAGGTCCTGCATCGTGCTGAGATCCTCAACGTGCTCTTCCAGCAGTTTGTGATACCGCTTCTTCGACTTGCAGAAGGGTTTCAAGGTCGTCGGCCACTCCGAAAGCGCAATCCGCTTTCCGGGCGGCACGCGGAAATCGTTGGAATTGATTTTCATTTTGATCTCTCGTTATCGTTGACCGAAAAGTCAGGTCGTGGGCGCGGCGGCCTTCAGTCTTGGAACGATCGCCTTCTTAATTATCGAGGAGGCATTCGCGGGGTCAAGAATCCGGTAGGCGAGCAGCTTGAGGCGGTCATTCACCAGGAACCAGGCCAGGGCATAACCCCACACGAAGAGCGCCCAACCCCAGCCGAGCGGCGTCATGAACAGGCCGTAGACGGCGATCAGCGTGGCCGCGATTTGCGTGCCGAGCACGGCCCCCCACAAAATCCGGGCGGGCCGTATCGACCAGAAGGGGCCGCGCGTCCGCGTCAGGAAGATCGTCAGATGCCCGGCCACGGAGAGCTTCAAATACATCAGCGTCTGGATGTGCGGGCGGTCGAGGCCGAAGACTCGCTCACCCAGATAAAACAGGCCGAAGGCGGAGACGACCCCGATGATCCCCAGCACCGTGGAGACGCCCAGCACGAGGCGCATGTTCCAAGCCTCCGGCTTGTCCTTGTAATGCACGTTGTCGTAGGCGATGGAGAGGATGGCGCCGTCGTTGAGCAGGGCCAGCATCACGATCATCACCGCGGTCAGCGGATAGAAGTTGAAGACCAGGATCGCCAAGGTCATGAAAAACAGCACCCGCAGCGTCTCGGCGATGCGGTAGATGGCATAGCTGTTCATGCGCTGGAAGATGCGGCGGCTCTCCTTGACGGCATCGATAATCACCGACAGCCCTGGCGTTGTGAGCACGATTGACGCGGCCGCACGGGCCGCGTCCGTCGCGTCGGAAACGGCGATGCCGCAGTCGGCCTTCTTCAGCGCCGGGGCGTCATTCACGCCGTCGCCCGTCATGCCCACGATGTGGCCGCGCTTTTGCAGGAACGTCCACGATGTGGAACTTGTGCTCGGGGAAGACCTGCGCAAAGCCGTCGGCCTTCTCGATCGACTCCGCCACGGCCGCGGTCTCTTGTTTCTTCGAATCGCCCAGGCTGCCGGCATCGAGAATATTCGTGCCCATGTCCAGCTTCTTGGCGGTTTCCTTGGCGATGGCCAGCGCATCGCCGGTGACCATCTTGACCTTCACGCCCATCGCCAGCGCAGTGGCGATGGTCGCCTTGGCGTCTTCCCGTGGCGGATCGAAAAGGGGCAGCACGCCGACAAACTGCCACGGCCCGTCGCCGTCGGCCCGCGCCACGCCCAAGGAACGGAAGCCGCGGGCCGCAAATTCGTTGACCGCCTTCTCCACGGCCGGCTTCACCTGCCCAACATTGGCCGACAATGCCAAAATTACCTGCGGCGCACCCTTCGTCACCTTGAAGGTCTTTCCGTCCTTCGCTTTGACGCTGGCCTCGGTGCGTTTATGCACCGGGTCGAAGGGCAGGAAATGAAGCACATCATAAGCCTTGATCGACTCCTTGTCCTTCAGTCCGTTCAGGACTGCCAGATCGATCGTGTCGTTATTGTCCGCGCACAACGCCAGGCCGCCGTCGAGGACGACTTGATCGGCGGGGATGTTGTTTACGCTGAACGGATCGCCCAGCGTCAGCTTGTTCTGGGTCAGGGTGCCGGTCTTGTCCGCGCACAACACGTCAACGCCGGCCAATTCCTCAATGGCGACGAGCTTGCTCACGATCGCCTTTTTCTTGGCCATCAAGCGGGCTCCGACGGCCATCGTAACCGACAACACCGTGGGCATTGCCACGGGAATCGCGGCCACCGTGAGGACCAGCGCAAACAACAGCACGGGCTCTCGGCCAGGCTCCGCATAAAGCATCGGATCGCCGCGCACAGCGCCACCGCGACGATCAGCGCCACCAGGGCCACCGCGAGGATGATCAGGTAATCGCCGATCTTCATCACTGCCTTTTGAAAATGGCTGACCGTGTGCGCGTCCTGGACCAGTTGCGCCGTCTTGCCGAAATAGGTCTTCGCACCCGTGGCATAGACCAGTCCGCCGATTTCGCCGCGGCGGAGGATCGAACCGGAAAACACCGCCTCGCCCGGTTTGCGCTCCACGGGCAACGACTCGCCCGTGAGCGTGGATTGATCAACCTCGACCGGATCGCCGTCCAGCAGGCGGGCGTCCGCCGGCACGATGTCGCCCAGGCGGATGCGGATCACGTCGCCGGGCACGAGGTCGCGCACCGCCGGGTTGACCCACCTGCCATCGCGTTTCACTCGGGCCTTGATCGCCAGCTTGGCCTTCAGCGCGGCGATGGCGTTGCCCGCCTGGCGCTCTTCCCAGAATCCGACCAAGGCGTTGGCCACCAGCAGAATGAGGATAATGAAGAAATCGGGCCAGTGCTGGACCACGCCCGACAGGATCACCGCCGCTTCGATCATCCAGGGGATGGGACCCCAGAAATAGCCGAGGAATTTCAGCAGCAGATTGGTTTTCTTCTCTTCGATTTCATTAGGCCCGTATTGCGTCAGCCGTTTCTCCGCCTCGGCTTGAGTCAGGCCGTCCGGCGACGATCCCAGTTGCTTTTCCACTTCCGGCATGGGTAGAGATTTCAGATCGCCCTTGCCCTCCGGCTTGGAATCGGGCTTCGGCGCTGGCTTCGCCTGCGGCTGCTCGGCTATAAGTGTCATGATGTTTATCCTTTCACGGTACTGAATTGTCGAACCTTGGCGGGTTCCAACTTCGCGTCGGGCGAGTCGACGGCTCTTCCCGGCGGTAGGATAGCCGGCACGTCCAAACGCGCCACGCCAATCCGGTTGTCGGCCATTCCGTAGTAAACGTCGAAGCGATCCGGCAGGCCAAGGTCGTCGCGGCGGTCGATGCCGGTGGGGAAGACCACGTTGGCGACGGTCCCGTCGCGCTCTCGCGGCAGCGTCGGCGTCAACACCGGCACCGCGGATCGATAGCGTATCACGCGCGGATGCTCTTTCGCGAGCACCATCACCCCGGCCGAGTAGCAAAGGTGGCGTCCGTTCCTACCCGGATCGGCGATTGCGCTGACCCCGTGGTAGAGGATCAACCAGCCGTGGCGCGTCATCACGGGCGGAGTGCCGCAACCTATCTTGAGCCGCTCCCAAGGTGAGACCGGAGTCGCCAGGCGATGATGCGAGTTGAAGAGGCCAAGATGCTGCGACTGGGGACCTTCGAAGGCCATCGGACAATAGGAAATCCAGATGCTTTCGTGCGCGAGATCCACCTCGCGCGACGCGGCTTCGCGGGCGGTTTCTTCGGGATGCGTGCCGGGGAAAAGGGGGCGATGGAGCATGGCCATCTGCATTTTCCCGGCATGATTCGGTATCGCGACGGGAAAGAGGCTCGCATCCTTGTTGTCGACGTGGACGAAATCGATGCCGTCGTAGGGAGCAAAGGTCGCCAGCCCCAATCGCTTCCAATGGAATAAATCAACCGATTCGGCCAGGGCGATCCGCGGACCGATGGATGAGAGCGCCGCGTAGGTCATGATATAGCGTTTGAGCGGCTCCACAAAGCTGATGCGCGGATCCTCGCAGCCGCCGCCGTTGGGCAGCCGTTCATAATCGGCCTCTGGCTCCAATGCGATGCCCAGTCGTTGGATGCCACACGGGTCGCCCGCTTCGTTAAATTTTACGCGGGCGATGCCGATGCGCGAATAATTGCCCCGCGCCACGAGCCGCGGAAAGAGGTAGAGATTTCCATCCGGGCCGCGGACGGCAGCCGGATTCAAGACGCCTTCGATCTCCTGCGGATTACCCGGCTCCGGCTCCATGATCTGCCCCAGCCGCTGCAATTGAAAACCGCTCATCGCGTCATCTCCGGGAGTGTTTGTGCCGGTTCCGTGCCACCCAAACAGGCGATGATCGCTTCAATCACGGTTTTCGTCTCATCGGGATTTCGGACCTCGATCGATTCGGCGCCGGCTTCTTCAGCCGGGTAGTCGTTCCCGCCCGGGAACACGGCATCGCCGACATAAATCATGTCGTGAATTGCAATGCCGAGAATGTCGCGGAGTTTTCGAATCCCATAGGCTTTATCGATGCCGGGCTTGGTAATGTCGATCGAACGTCGCGCCGCCCAGGCGCACGGAAAACGCGGGGATGAGCTTACCCAGGAGCGTTTTGATTTTCTTCCGCTTGGCGAAGTCGGGGTCCCATTTCGTCTTCTCATCGAGCGGCGCCTGTTGGCCGAGTGCCGAGAACGTGATCTGGCTTCCGCGGTCTTCAATAACGTCTCCCCAGGGTTTTTCGACCTTGCAGCCCGCTGTTGCGATCGACTTGTCGAGAGCACTGATGATTTTTTCTTTTTCCGCCGCGGTGAAGTCTTCGGAATAGATCTTTTCCCAATCCCCTGTGTATCGATAGAACTTCGTGCCGCAGGTGGGGAGGAGCGACAGCTTGGCCAGGCGCCCGTCGTGCGGCAGATGGGCGAGCACTTGCTTTTCAAACTGCGGCCAGTTGCCGCCGGAGATGATCGCCACTTTCACGATATTCAACAGGGCGCCAAGCAGCGTCCCCATCTCGGCGTCGATCGAGGCCTTGCTTTGCGCCAGCGTGCCGTCCAGGTCGAAAACGATGAGCTGCTTCATTTCGTGGCGTTCCCTTCCGGCAGTGAAATGTCCAACACAGTCATCGCGCCTCGCGGTCGGCAGAGACAGGCCCCGACCACAGCCGGCAAGAGAAACACGTCGCCTCGACTGACGCCATAATCGGCGCCGGCGTGCTCCAACTGGCCGTGACCGGCGATGCACACGAGCACGCGCGGCGTTTCCGCAGCGCCCACCAGAAACTGCCGTTCCCCGCGGATTCGCGAGACCCCAAAATGTTCGCAGCAGAATAGCAGTTCCCGCTCGACCGGCATCTCCTGCTCGACCATCGGCACGACCGGACCTTTCGCACCTTGCGCAAAATCAACGCAGGCCAGCGCTTGATCGACTTGCAGAGGGCGCGGCTGCCCCGTCTTGGGATCGACGTGGTCCCAGTCGTAGAGTCGAAACGTCACGTCGCTGTTTTCCTGCACTTCAAAACCACCACGTCCTTGAGCGCGTGAACCGTCCCGGCAGGCACGAGAACCCCGTTGCCGGACTTCGGCGTGAAAGAGGCAAGGTCCTCGGCGAGCGTCTTGTTTGCAATTGCCCGGCGCAGACCGTCCGCCGTGGCGCCCGGCTTGAGACCGGCGTAAATGCGGCTTTGGGGACCGGTCTCCAGCACCACCCAGGCCTCGGTCTTGCCGCTTTCGCCGGGCGGCAGGTATTGGGTTTGCCCGTCCGACGGATGGACTTGAACGGAGAGCGAATTTTGCACGTCAAGGAACTTCAGCAACAGCGGGAACCTCTTGAAGCACCCTGCCCGATTTCCCAACAACTGCCGCGCCGACTGCTTCATCAATTGCCTGAGGGTCTGTCCTTTGAGCGGCCCATTGCCGACGAGGCTGGGATGATCGTCGCGGTCGCTCAGCAACCACGCTTCACCAATGGGGCCATCACCCGGCAACGGCGCGGTGAGCAGCCCGGCCAAGCGCCGGCCCCCCCAAAGCCGATACTGGTAAATCGGTTCGAATTGCAGCGGATACAAAGACATTGGCTATTGGCCTTGCGCGTCTGGAGCACATCGTACGCACTCTGCGGCATAGGGGATGGCGTCCAGACGCGGAGTGGGGATAGCTTCGCCGCATTCATCGCAGCGGCCATAGCAACCGTTTTCGATCCTGTGGAATCCAGCTTCAATCTGGTCGAGAAGTGTCTCGTCGCTTTCCAACAGAGTGAGCGTGAGCTCCTGGTCGGCATTGTCGCTGCCAAGCTCTTCCTTGTCGGTCGGTATGCTGATAGTCTTGGCATGGTCCGCCAAGGAATCGTCTTCCATGTGAGTCATATCGCCCACAAGGCTTGTCCGCAAGGCCGCAAGTTTTTCGTGGTAAATCGCCAATTCAGTGTTCGTCATTTCATAGGCCCTCAAGAAAGCACGATGGTGTAGTTGAATTGTCTCGTCTCTATGAATGTAACCCGCAATGCGGGAGGCCGGTCACGCCCAGTGGCTCTCCATTGCCGCATTGTACTGGCCGCGGCGGGCCGCCCGATTGCACCTGGCTCATGCGCGTTCATCTCGGTTCGCCCCACTTCCAATTGCGGATTTCCGGCAGGTCTTGCCCGTGCTCGTCGATGTACTGTTTGTGCTCGATGAGCTTGTCCTCCATGTGCTGCTTCAGGTGCGCCCCTTCGAGCCTAACTGTGGCAGGCGATCGACTACGTCTTGAACCAAGTGGAATCGGTCGAGGTCGTTCTGCACCCGCATGTCGAAGGCCGTCGTGATCGTGCCCTCTTCCTTGTATCCTCGCACGTGCAGGTTGCGGTTGGTGCGGCGGTAGGTCAGCCGATGGACCAGCCAGGGGTAGCCATGAAAGCCGAAGATGATGTGCTTGTCTTTGGTGAAGAGCGAATCGTAATCGGTTTCGTTCAGTCCGTGCGGGTGTTCGCTGGCGGATTGCAGCTTCATCAGATCGACGACGTTGACGACGCGGATTTTCAGAGAGGGCAGATGCCGGCGGAGTATCGATACGGCGGCCAGGATCTCCAGCGTGGGCGTGTCGCCGCAGCAGGCCATGACCACGTCCGGCTCGCTCTCCTGGTCGTTGCTGGCCCATTGCCAGATGCCGATGCCTTCCGTGCAATGCACCACCGCCGCGTCCATGCTCAGCCATTGCGGCAGGGCGTGCTTGCCGGCCACCACCACGTTGACGTAATGGCGGCTGCGGAGGCAGTGGTCGAAGACCGAGAGCAGGCAATTCGCGTCGGGCGGCAGATAAACCCGCACGATATCGGCCTTCTTGTTGATCACGTGGTCGAGGAAACCGGGATCCTGGTGCGTGAAGCCGTTGTGATCCTGCTGCCAGACGTGGGAGGCGAGCAGGTAATTCAGCGAGGCGATCTTCCGCCGCCAGGGCAGTTCCAAGGTGACCTTCAGCCACTTGGCGTGCTGGCTGAACATCGAGTCGACGATGCGGATGAAGGCCTCGTAGCTGTTGAAAAGCCCGTGCCGTCCGGTGAGCAGGTATCCTTCCAGCCAGCCCTCGCACTGGTGCTCGCTGAGCATCGAGTCGAGCACGCGTCCGGCGGGCGCCAGGAATTCGTCAGTGAGCACTTCCCTCGCCTCCCATTGGCGGTCGGTGACTTCGAAGACCGCGCCCAGGAGATTCGAGAGCGTCTCATCGGGACCAAAGACGCGGAAATTACTCTGGTCCTTATTCAGCGTGGCCACGTCGCGGAGGAACTTGCCCAGCACGAGGGTATCTTGTCCCTCCACGGCGCCGGGCGAAGGCACATTCACCGCGTGGTCGTGGAAGTCCGGCATCCGCAGGTCGCGGAGCAGGATTCCGCCGTTGGCGTGCGGATTGGCGCCCATCCGCCGGTCGCCCTTTGGGGACAGTTCCGCCAATTCCGGCATCAAGCGGCCGCTGGCGTCGAACAGTTCCTCGGCCTTGTAGCTTTTCATCCAGCTTTCCAGCAGCTTGACATGATCGGGATGCTCGGAATCGACCAAGAGCGGCACCTGGTGCGCCCGGAACGTGCCCTCGATCTGCAGGCCATCGACGGTTTTCGGTCCAGTCCAGCCCTTGGGCGACTTGAGGACAATCATGGGCCAACGAGGGCGACTGAAGTCCTTCTGGCTTCGCGCCGTGCGTTGGATCTGCCGAATGTCTTCGATGGCCTTGTCCAAGGCGGCGGCCATGAGTTGATGCATCGTTTCCGGATCGTCCCCTTCGACGAAGCAGGGCGTCCAGCCGCAGCCCCGCAAGAACTGCTCCAGCTCCTCATGTTCGATGCGGGCCAGGACGGTGGGGTTGCTGATCTTGAAGCCGTTAAGGTGCAGGATCGGCAGCACCGCCCCGTCGTTGATTGGGTTGAGAAACTTGTTGGACTGCCAGGCGGTCGCCAGGGGACCCGTTTCCGCTTCGCCGTCGCCGACGACGCAGGCCACGATCAGGTCGGGGTTGTCCAGCGCGGCCCCGAAGGCATGACTGAGCGAATAGCCCAACTCGCCCCCTTCATGGATCGAGCCGGGCGTGGTCGGGGCAACGTGGCTGGAGATCCCGCCGGGGAACGAGAATTGCTTGAACAGCTTTTTCAGCCCGGCTTCGTCCTGCGTGACGTTGGGATAGATGTCGCTCCAAGTGCCTTCGAGGTAGACATTGCCCACAATGGCCGGGCCGCCGTGCCCGGGCCCGGCGATGTAGAACATGTCGAGGTCGTACTTCTTGATGACCCGATTCAAGTGTACGTAGATGAAATTCTGGCCCGGCGTGGTGCCCCAATGCCCGACCACCAAGGGCTTGACGTGCGACAGTTTCAGCGGCTCCTTGAGCAGCGGATTGTCGTAGAGATAAATCTGGCCGACGGAGAGGTAATTTGCCGCCCGCCAATAGGCGTTCATTTTCCGCAGCACGTCGGGCGATAGCGGTTTGTCCGTTTTCTCGAGTTTCTCCGCTTCCGCGGCGATGCTCTCCTTAACCGCATGCTTTACGTTCATAACATTGCTCATTTCATAAGCCTATCGGTTTTCGCTCGCATTGGGAGTCGCTTTCGACGGGCCACCGAGAGCGGGCGGCCCGCCACCGGGATCGACCCGCGTGAAATACCATACCATGACGCCGAGATACAGCGCTGCGCTGGTAACCACTCCGATGAGGATCGCAATCACTGGGTTCAGCCTGTACGCATGATGTTTGGGACCATGCGTTTCCGGTTGGTTCTCGTCCATTGGATTTTCTCCCAATCAGGGGGCCATTGCGGGAACGGGCGGGTGCCGATGCGCCCCTCCCCACCCGAAGCGCTCGTTATCCGACAAAACGTAAATGAACATCGCGGTCAGCATCAGGCCGACCACCAGCCAGAGGCGCCAATCGCGATGCAGTTTCCTGCGCACGGCGCCTGGTGATGGCCGTGCTCGTGTTCGTGCTGGTGTTTGTGGTCGATGCCCATAGTTTTGCGCCCCTGGAATTACACGGCGGCAACTGCCCGCTGGCCATGAACGGTTGTTTTCTCCGCACCGTCTGATGCAGAAGGTCTCTGGCCCGCTCCACCTCGTCGGCCGTTCCGTGGGCGACCAGGAGCAGACTGCCGTTCTTGATTTCGGTCTCGTATTTCAGGATGCTGTTCTTCGGTATCCCGATGCTGAAGAGTGCCGCGCCGAGGGCCGTGAGGCCCCCCGTTACCACGGCGCCTTCCAGCGCGGCGACGATCCACACCACCAGCGGCCCGGCCACAAGCAACTGACCGATGCCCGGCACCCAGAAGAACGCCGATCCGCACAGCAGTCCCCAGAAGCCGCCCCAGAAGGCCCCCAGCTTGCCCCAGTACATCATGCGGTCGCCGGTGTTGTAGTAGCCGACGACGTGCTCGTCGGTGTGATAGTCCTTGCCGACGATGGAGAGCTTCGTCATATCGAAGCCGTCCTTCTGCAGTTCGCGAACGGCGTCCTCGGCCTGCTCGTGAGAGTGAAAGGTGGCAACAACAGAGTTCATTTCGGACATGATCAGGTTCCTCATTGGGTAACAGGTGGGTCTTAAGCCACAATATGCAAAAAACAAAAAAAGCCGACGTGGCGGAACACCCGTAGGCATTCGACCACGTCGGCTTACTCGCTAACGAGCCCCCCCGGCACAGCCGAGTTGCTCTTCATCTAGTCATCCGACAATTTCACGGAAGAGTCGCGAGCAAGCGCCCGGCGACCCCTCCAGCACTTTCATTCTATGCCGCCAGGCGGGAAAGGCAATAGGGCTGTTTCCTTATCAGGCGGACTCCCATTTTCTCCTCGTGTTGAAACACATTTCCGGGGTCGTCGATTGGCAATCGCCGCAGACCTCGATTTCCTGCTCGATCCTGAGGCCCTGCGATTCCGATGCTTCGATCGCTTCGCGCACTGCGGCGACGACCAGTTGCTTGACGTGGTACGACTCGGTGCAGCCACTCACGATAATTCGCCCGGCATGGACCTCGACGCGCAGGTCCCGCACGCGGCCGCCGGTCCGCCGCGCAATGCGCATTGCAGACGGCCCTCGTGGTCGCCCAAACTGAAACGCAGCCGGGGATGATCGAGGAGACTGCGAAGCCTCGGCGCCAATCGATCGGGCGGAAGGGGTTTAACGTGGTAATCGCTGACCGGAAAGCGTTCCAATCTTCTGAGAACATGAGGATCGCGGCACGCCGTAAGGATCATCACGGGAATTGTCGCCAGGTCGGGGGACTGGTCCAGGATCGCGAGGACTCCTTCGCCCCCGCCCCAGGGCATCTGCGGCTCAAGCACGAGCACGTCCGGCACGCACTCGCGCAAGCGGGCGACACACTCCAACCCGTTGGCTGCCGTCCCCAGGTCAAAGCCCTCCCGTGAGAGAGGCTCGCGATAGACCGGCGGGAGCGACGGATCGGGATCGGCCATCAGGACGTTGATGCGGGCCGAGCCATTCGACCACGAGCCATTCAACCGGGATTGTACGGACGCTTCTCGAGACACGATAGATACTCCTATTTTCCTTGTGTTCGTCGATCAAAAACTGGGTCTTGCACGGTCAAAAACAAAAAAAGCCGACGTGGCGGAACACCCGTAGGCATTCGACCACGTCGGCTTACTCGCTAACGAGCCCCCCGGCACGGCCGAGTTGCCCTTCATTTAGTCATCCGACAAACTGAACGGAGAGTCACGATCAAATCTGCCGCCACCCTTCCAACCCGTCATTCTAAGCCGCTTCCTGGCAAATGCAAGGGGCTCCTGCCGGACTATTGCCCTTTTTTCCAAACTCAATATCATGGTTGTGGGTATTATCGGGGAGAATCGCATGAGTCATCCTACGCCACCTAAGGAAACATCTTCTTTGACGAACCCACCAACCGGGTGGTATCGGGGGGGGGGGTGAAGAAGACCATTGGAGAGATCGAATCCGCAGTTTGCGACGGAGTTACGCGCTTCGAGCAGGACTACATGGGGCGGGGACCTAAGGATATTCACACCTACCTGCTCGGCGACCTTCTCGTGGTCCGCCTGCAAGGCGTATTGACCGCGGCCGAACAGCATCTGGTCAAGTCGCTTTCGGCCGAGAAGGGGCGGGACTTGCTGAAGCAAGTCCGGACCCATCTAATTGAAGCCGCCCGGCCGATCATGCAGGCAATGATCGAGAAGATCACCGGCGTCAAGGTCGTGTCCATGCACCATGACATCAGCACCACGAGCGGCGAGGAAGTGGTTCTCTTTACGCTTGCCGAGTCGCCGATCGTCCGCGAGGCAAAGTAATTATGTTATGACTTTATGCCGTCGTCCGGCAAGCACTCGACGGCGAGCTTCACCATCTCAGGATGAACCTCAAGGATGGCGACCTCGGCGGCGCCGTTGATCCGTAATCGCTCGCCAGATCGGCGTTGCACGACGAGCATCCGGCGTCCGTCCTCACGAGACATGTAGTAACCACGGGCCTTGCTTTTGGTTGTAGGCAAGCCGTTGCCGACTTCGCAGAAGATGCAGCGACCGGCACTCTTGGGGTGTTTGGGCATGGTTGCGATTCTTCCTGCGGTCGTTGATGCTTGGCTACGCTTTGTTGCGGCAGATTCAACTCTTCTTCGGGGCCGGTGCGTCAGTGTCTGCCTTCTTAACGGCCGGTGCGTCAGTGTCTGCCTTTTTAACGGCCGGTGCATCAGTGTCTGCCTTTTTAACGGCCGGTGCATCATGTCTGCCTTCTTAACGGCCGGTGCGTCGGTGTCTGCCTTCTTGGCGGCCGGTGCGCCTGTGTCTGTCTTCTTTGCGGTAGGTGCGCCTGTGTCGAGCGTCTTTGCGCCTTGCCACAGATCTTGAAGGGCTTTTCCGGCTTGCTCTCCGCCCTTCACAAGGTCAATCGCGTCGATCATGCCAAGCAGGTGCTGGGCCTGGTCTTGTTGGCCCTTGCTTCCGCGCTTGACGACATCGTGCAGGGCAGCTTTTGCCTTTTCCATTCTGGTTTTGGTAGCCTTGGGATCCTTGGCAGCCCAATCCTGCGTCGCAAGCCAGATTTCTCGGGCGGCCACGCTGGCCGGATCCACAACGTCAAAGTCAACGAAAATAACCCCGTCGACTGCGGCGGTCAATGCCTCGCCGGCCTCTTTGCTATCGCCATTGTCCAGTTCTTCCTGGGCCAATTTGACGCAGCGGGAGACGTGAGAAACGGACATGTCCGCTTCGCTGAAATCGAGCGATTCCTCGACCGCTTCCAGCGACTTCCTTGGCCTTCGCGGCGCCCTTCTCCTTGTCCTTCGCCAAAGCTCCCTTGGCCTGCTTCGCCTGTTCCTTGGCCTTTCCCTCCGGCAGCAGATCATTAAGTTGGTCGAGGGAAGCCGTGATCGTGACCAGATCCTGCGGGACTTCCGTCGTGTTGACGTAGGTCAGGTTGGCCATGGCGACCTGAATGCTATCGATGACTTTCACCGTGGGCAGGATTTCCTTGAGAATGGCCATGAGAGATGCTGCCTGCGCCACGTCCTTCTTGGCCTCGGCGATGTTCTTGGCCGCGATTTCCTGCTGCGCCCTGGAGATGTGGACCAGCGCCTTCATGGCGATGGACGAGACCTTGGCCTGGTCCTGCGGGGCGATGGGCTTGCCGGGAGCAAGGTCCACATTTTCCTGAATCCGCGGGTGGGGTTGTCCCGACGTTGCCTGGTCTGCGGCTTTCTGGTTGCAGCCGACGATCAGGCCCAGAGTGCCCGCCACGGCAAAAACCATGCTAATGATACAAATCTGCTTCTTCATGCTTGGATCTCCTTTGATCACAGGATTAAGGGAACGTTTGAATACTTGGAATCAAGCCCGTTCGGGCACATCGGGTTTGGTCGCGATTAGTCGCTGGATCCTGGAGATTTTGCCGATTACAAACAGAACATTGGCCACGTTCATTTCCACTCCCCGGCCGCCCATCGTTTGCATGTGCAAGTCGCCGGACCCGAGGCCGATAACCCAGTGGCGGAAGAGGTCGTCTTGCCGTTTCAGCAGGATCATGTTGTCGGTGTCATAGCTCTTATCCACGACGCCTCCCAAATATTCATGGGTGATCTGACCGGGCCGGAACCTCCAGAAGCTGAGATGGTCTATGCCAAATACGCTGACGACCCAAACCAGAAAAAGCAATGTAGAGGAGAAGAGATAGAAGCCAAAGCTCATGGAAATCGATTGATCGCCAAGCCAACCCAGGATGGCCTCCCACCAATTCAAATGGGCAAAAAGCAGGGCGAGGAAAGCCAGCGCGGAGAGGATCAACGCCGCTTTCATGCCCTTGATCGCGGTGCTGCTGACCAGAATCAGCAAGAGCAGGAGCATGGTGTAAATAACGCCCAAATTTCGGCTGGGGTAGAACCACTCCGTTTTGTTGTCGACGGCGACCTGATTGTGGCGCAGCCAGGTCAGCAGCGCCATGCTATACCCCGTCAACCACAGCGGCCACCAGTAGAACAAACCGGAATGGCCATAAACGATAACCTGAACGGCTTCCGCCTTGGAATGGCTGGGATGGTTGGAATGAGCGGTTGCGGGTTGAATGTCGGTAATGGACATCGTAAGGACCTCCTGAGTACTAGGGGCATGTCTATTGATTCACGAACCACCGTCACTTTTTCCGAACTTCAGATGCCGGTGCGCTTCCCGAAGGTTTATTCAGCAGGAGGTTGAGCGAATCGATCGCCTTCTGAACGTCCGCAAGCTGGCCTCGGGCTTGATCCAACACCGAATTCCGCAGCGGCGACTGGGCTTCGTTCTGTGGGGCTCCCGCCGAACTGAACAGGGCGCTGAGCGCTTCGTCGAGCGTGGGCTCCATAACGACCTTGTTTCCTGTCGCCACAATGACTCGCTTGAGTTGCGGGAAATTTGCGCCTTCCGCCCTCAGATACAGCGGGACCACGTAGAGGAAGGCCTTCTCGATGGGAATCACGACGAGTTTTCCACGAATTACTCCGGAACCTTTCTGGTCCCAGAGCGTAAGTTGTTGCGAAATCGTCGTGTTCTGATCGATCATTGCCGAAATCTGGTTTGGCCCGTAGATCAGTTTCTCTTTAGGAAGCTCGTAAAACAGCATTTTCCCGTAATTGGAAGAGGCTGTCGCGTCCTCGGCAAAATCGCACCTCGCGGCCAGCCACGAGATCATGTTATCTCGGTTTTGCGGCGTGTAAGGGCTCATGATAAGGAACTCCAACTGGTCGCTTCCCGGCAGCTTCATGAGGATGTAATAGGGCTCCATGGGCGCCAATTTGCCGTCATACTTCTCCTGGGGCGGCACCCACAGATCCTCGCGGTTGTAGAAGACCTGAGGATCGGTCATGTGGAAGGTCGCGTATTGGTTTGCCTGAATCCCGAAGAGATCCTCGGGATAACGCAGGTGGCGCTTCAGATCGAGCGAGAGTTGATCCAGGTCTTTGAAAACATCGGGAAAGGCCCGCCGATAGACCGCCAGCACGGGATCTTTGGGATCCATGACGTAAAAGGAGACCGTGCCGTCGTACATGTCGACGACTACCTTCACGGAATTGCGGATGTAGTTCAGCCCGCCGCCGAAACCTTCTCGGTGCGGATTCGAGTAGGGAAAGTGGTCCGAGGTCGTGTAGGCGTCCTGGATCCAGTATTGCTTGCCTTCGCTCACAACGGCATACGGATCGGCGTCGAGTTTCAAGAAGGGTGCGATCTGCGCCATGCGCTCCTGCACGTTCCGCCAGAGCTGAATCCGGCTCTCAGGTTTGAGATAGGAAGTAAACAGGATATTGATATTGGCCTGCGTCCAGGCGAACAAGAGCCGCTTGCCGAAGCTGTCCAGTGGAATTCCACCCGTTCCTTTGTAGCTGGCGTAGACATTCTCATTGCCCTGGGGATAATCAAATTCCTTGACGCCCGTGGCGACGATCTTGGAACCCGGAGTGCCCTCGCCATAGTAAATGGCCGGCTGGGCGATTTTCAGTGTCTTGTCCGTGGATTCGGGCGGCACGTTGTCGATAAGGTACTCCGGAAAACCGCCCGGCGTGATTTTCGAGACAAAGTTCATCACGGCGCCCTCGCCGTGCGTGAATTGCAGGTTCTGGTTCACCCAGGTTTGCGCTTTGGCAGGGAGGTCGGCCGACAACTCGCGGGTGGAAAGCATCACCTGGTGATAGCCATCGGCCAGATGGTAGCGATCCACGTCCACATTGTAGAACTGGTAATAAAGGCGTATGGCTTGCGTCTGCTGGTAGGTCTGAAGCAGCGGGCGCATCCCAGAGACGGATGTTTTGAATGGTGCCTTGATTCCTCGCAATCGCCGCGGGCGTCAGATCTTCCATGGCCGGGTAGGATGTTTCCTGGATGGCGTCCAGCTTGTATGCCTTTCGCGTGAAGTCGATGTAGCGATTCAGATAGGGAGTTTCCAGACTGAGCTCGTTCGGCTGCACCACGAACTTCTGAACGAGAGCAGGCACGAGCAGAAGGCCCAGGACATACAGTGCCCCGTAGACGCCCAATCCGATTGCCAGGGCTTTCCATTGCGGACGGAAGAAATTGAGCACGAGAAGTGCGCAAGCCGCCGCCGAGGCGCCGATCATGATCCAGAGGGCTATCAACGTCACATGGGCCGCCGTATATCCAACGCCATAGACCACGCCCGTGGTGGAGTACAAAAGGTTGAATCGATCCAGGTAGTAACCCCATCCAAGGCCAGCGGCCAAGAGGACAAACAGCACGGAAAGCTGCGGAATGGCTCTCCGCCAGACGGAGATTTGCCGGCGGTCCTTGAGCCGCATGAGCTCGAAATAGGCATAGGGGGCTGCGGCGCCGGCGATCGCCAGCACCGTCAAAGAGACGAGACTGCTTTGCAGGAGCTGGTAAAACGGAAGACTAAAGAGATAAAACCCCACGTCAATTCCGAAGACAGGGTCCGAAAACCCGCAAGGACCACCGTAACGAAAACGGAGATACGTGTCCCATTGCGTACAAAAGCCGAGAGCAATGACCGCGGCGACGGCGGCCACGATCAGCGGCAGGCTTCGCAGCACGACCCGGCCTGTGAAAATGAACCCACCGATTTCGATGCCCCGGGCCATCTCGCCTGAGCCGGCTTCCTTTGCCGTATCGTATCGTTGCAGCGCGAAGCTGTTCCTGGCCGCCTGGCGGATATTCAGCCAAAGAAAGAGAAACACGGCGACGAATGCGAGGCAACCCATTCCCCACTGGACGGAAAGCAGCGTCCCGAAGATACCCGCGTAGTCGAGTTGCCCCATCCACAACCACTTTTGCAGCAACTGGGGGACCTCGATCAGGGCCACAAGCAGCACCGCAAGCACCCCCGCCATCACCAAGTACTTCTTCTTCGGAAGGCGCCCTGAGTTGGCTTGCTGAGGATGGACGGGTTCTTCCTATCGACGCCGTCCTTCCGGACCTCGTCGGCGGCATTATCGGCCTGATCGTGAGATTCGCAAATCGCAACCGGAGAGTTGTTTTCGGACATGATCTTGTTCCTGATTGGGTATGGGGTGGGTCTTGAACCCAAAAGTGCAAAAACAAAAAAAGCCGACGTGGCGGAATACCCGCAGGTATTCGACCACGTCGGCTTACTCGCTAACGAGCCTCCCGGCACGGCCCAGGTTGCTCTTCATCTAGTCATCCGACATCAATTTCAATGGGAAATCGCGATCCAGTCTGCCGCGACTCTTCCAATACCAGCATTGTACGCCGCGAACGGGCAAAGGCAAGAGCACGGTTTCCTTCCTGGTAATATTCGCTGCCGCTCGCATACGCTCCGAGCGACAACTTCCCTCATGTACGGAACCTCCTAACCGGATGGCCCTGCTCCGTGACATGCCACGATCACGGTCGATAGTACATGTCTTGGACAACCAAGAAGCGTGTGCTCACGACAACGCTCGCAGTCTCGATACGCGGCATACGCGGCCGGCGGCGCCGCAACTCCCGGCTCGGATTTTCCCAGGGCCGCCAATACAGGCCCTACAATCGGGGCCAGCTTTCTCTTCTTGACCAAAGTGTGACAGACATGGTGGCGCCCTCGCAAAACCAACCTGATTCAGCACGCTGGAGCAGTGCCGCCAATAAAGGATCCAGTCCAGCTCGGCCCAAAGCAGCCAAACCCTCGGCCGCCAGCCAACGCACGTCGCCGTCGCGGTCGTCCAGGGCATTGACCAGCGCGGAAGCGGCAAGCGGATCGGCGATAGCGACGAGCGTCTTGGCCGCTTCCCATCGCGCATGCGGCTTCCGATGCGACAGCAGATGGACGAGCGACGGCACCGCAGGTTTTCCCAGCGCCACGAGGGCCTTCCGCTTTCCTCCGCGCCAGGGGACTGGGGCTCGCCAAGTCGGCCAGCAGGGATGAAATACGGTCTTCCCTTTTGACTACGAGGGCCGGAGGGCCGCGTTTGGCAACGGGGGGCATGGTTGTGGTCCTTCTTCTATGCACGGGGAAATAACGGCGGTAATCGCGCGTCTATGCTTCTCTTTTCAGCCAACACCAAGAGCGCGGCAAACCGCCTGAGCGATCACGAGTTCTTCGTCGGTGCGCATGATCCGCGGTCCTGTTTCGGATCATGCCCGTCATACCCTAGAGCACTGAACAACTTCAGCCAGCCAAGACCGGCGGCGCGACTTGACAACGCTGATGAACTTCTCCAACTCCACCGGCCTTGTCATGAGACCGTCAATACGAAGCTCCTGTGCCTGAAGCGTAGCTCCCTGATCGAGCGAGCCGGCGAGGGTAACGATGGGAATGTCCTTCAGTCCCCGGCAGGCGCGGATTTCCGCCAGGACATGCTGACCTTCCTTCTTGCACGACTGCATTTCCAGCAGGATCAGGTTCGGTGTCGGGGCGCGGGCGAATTCGCCCTCGCGGTGCAGAAAGCTGATCGCTTCCTGGCCATCGCAAACCAGGCTCACTCGGCATTGCACGCCGCCCCATTTGAGGGCTTGGATCGTGCCGCTGGCATCCTCCAGGTTGTCCTCGATCAGGAGGATTTCCATTCTGTCCACGGCATCTCGATTCATGTTTCATTACCTCCGTCAACCGCGATCACTCGATGTGGTCCTCCGCGGCGGCCATTCTCAGTTTGTTGAGCGCTCTCCACTGGATCTGACGGACACGCTCTTTGGATACGCCCAGTTCGGCGCCGAGCTGTTTCAAGGTCTGCGGTTTCCGGCCGCGAATCAAGCCGAAGCGGCTGGTGACGATCTGCCGCTCCCGCTCGTCCAGCCGGTTGAGAATCCCCTCCACCTGCGACTCCCGCGGCTTTGAGACGACTCGTCCTCGTAGAGGTCCGTGCGGACGTCCTCGACGGCGCCGAACTCTTCGGCGTGGTTCGTGCAGAACCGGCTGCGATGGCGAACCACGGTGGAGATCGTGCGGGCGAAATTCTTCATGATCGCCCAACTCGCGTAGGTGCTGAAGCGGTTGCCCTGCGAAACGTCGAACTTCTGCACCGCGCGCATCAGCGACATGTTCCCGTCGCTGACAAGCTCGAAAAAGTCCTCCGCCGGGCCGACATAGCGTTTGGCAATCGAGACCACCAGCCGGAGGTTGGCGCGGATGACCTGATTCTTGATCGCCGCCGATTCCTCGTACAGCCCCTCGATCTGCCGCATCAGGCTGCTCTTGGGCCGGTTCACGTCGAGCTTGTCGCGAAGCCGGCGGGCCTTGTACTTGAGATAGTTCATCTTCCGAAAGAGATGGACCTCCTGCTCGCGCGTGAGCAGGGGCACCTCGTACAGGTTGGCCAGGTACGCGGCCGTGCCGCCGGGCACGCGCGGCTTCTTCGCCGGCAGATCGCTCGGGCACGATGTACTCGCGGTCGGCGGCGGTTGCAGGATCGCACGCTCCGCCTTCCTCGTGCGCAGGCCGGCGAACTGCTCGTCGCCCATCGAGTCCAGCGGCAGGTCCAAGATCCGCACGGCGCGGATCTCGTTGATGATCCTGTAGATGCGGGTGGACGAGCGGCAAAACCGCTCGGCCAGCGCCTCCGCCGAGTCGCCCCGGCGGTGTTGCTGGAAAATCTCCTGCTTCGTCGCGGGCTGCAACGGCTGGTTAGCGGGTGCGAAGGTCAACATCTGAGAAACTCCTTTCGATTGCAGGTTCACTATCCCCAGTAACTCCGCCGCCTGAAGCCGTGCCCTATGAACGAGAGCACGGCCAGGATCAGGAAGACAACGAACAATATCTGCGCCCCGTGCCAGGACAAGGCTGCGACCCCCGCGAATCCGAAGAAGGCGGAAATCAGGGCAATCACCAAAAATACGACAGCAAGCTGTAACATCACATTCTCCTTTGCGAGCGATTGGGCCGATGCGGGCGAAATGCCAGCGCGGCCCGGGATGGAATTATAGTGACCGTGAGGTCGTTTCAGGGCTTGGCCTTGCCGGTCAGATCGCCGACATCATCCTTGACCTTTTGTCCGGCGACATGCACGTCGTCTTTGGCCTTTTGCTCATCTGCGTGGAACTTGGCTTTGTCCACCGTGATCGTGGCGCTGGGCGTTGGATCGGTGCGGTTGGTCGAAACTGCGAACCAACCTCGGTAGTAGCCGAAGCCGGCAATGCCGACCACGAGCACAAGAACTACAATCATTAAAGATCTCATAACGATTCTCCGTATTGGTTAAGAAGCTTGGAACCGCCCGTCGCAGGACGACGGACGATGGTTGGTCGTGACACGGCTCGTTGCGCAAGTACGTGGGCAAGCTCCGTCACGATGATTACCTACTTGTCTTTGCCTTTTTCCTTGCCCTTTTCCTCGTTCGGTCCCGCCGCTGGTGGAGCGGCGGGCGGTTTCGGCGCGGGCCGTTCGACCCGCGGTTCAGGTTGCGGCTTCGGTTGCGGCTTCGGTTCTGGCTGTGATTTCGGTTGGGGTTGCGGTTGCGGCCGTTCGACTCGCGTCTCCGGTTGCGCCTTCGGTTGTGGCTTGGGTTGCGGTTGCGGCTTGGGCTGCGGTTGCAGCGGCGAGGGGGTCGCTCTCGGCTTGGCTTCGACGGTGGGATCCGGCCTGGGCGCCACGTGCGCCTGGGGCGGAACGTGGTCCTTGGCAACCGCAGCAGTCGCTCTGGCGGCAATCGGCGAGGTGGGAAGTTTCACGCTGGCCGGCCCCGGTTGTTTCACCCCTGGACCGGTTGCGGGAGCCGCCGCCTTGCTTTCCAGCTTTTGCCGTGCCTCACCGAATCGCTGCACGTCGTGTCCGTGCTCCGCCAGCTTTTGCCGTTCCGCCTGGGCGACCGGTTGGAATCGTAGCGAACCGTTCTGGCTCTTCGTGAATTGCGCGAAGGGCACGGCCAGCGCGGGCGCGCCTTTCCGCCGCTCAGCGCCCCTGGGCTACCAAGGTCCGCGACGGCCGGGCATCCACGTGTGCGCGGCGGTCTTGGAAGTCGGCTGCCACGCGCTGCTCCCACTGGCCGTCCTGGCGGTGCTGCCAGCGCTCGTGGGCGAAAATGGGATCATATCCCATTCGGCCGGAGTTGTACGAATATGAGGGGTAGAAGCCCGCCGTCTGGTAGTTGGCGGCGTAGTAGTCGCCAAAGTAATAATGTTCATATTGCGGCCGCAGGAAGAGACAACTGGTCAATACGCCCAAATCGATCGCCGTCGCCGGGGAGTAGGAGAAACCGGGCTGCGTATAGGCGGTCCCGCTGAAATAGACCGGCGCGAAGAGCACGCCGCGGCGGCCGATCGAGTAATCCCAGTAGCCGTCGACAAAAACGTAGCCGCGCAGCGCCCAGACGTAATGCGCGGGAACCCAGTCCCAATCCGCCTGTGCGGCGGCCCAGTAACCGGGCCGCCAGGCATAGCGGTTTTGATTCCAGATCCAAGAGCCCGGCAGCCAGAGGTTGTCCGGCGCAGGCGCGGTGACGTTGGGACCGGCTTCCACCGACGCGGGCGGCTCGGGCAGATAGTCCACATTGCTTGTCTGGGCGTCGGTCCAATATCCGGAAGTCCACTGGGAACCTTGCGGACGGCCCCCAATACCCGGGCACCCATTGCCGGCCCGGCGGAATGTCGCGCCAGATGCCGCTGACCCACAGGAAGTCGCTTCCTTCGTCGTCCCAGGCCCAGTAGCCGGGGATCCACGCGACGTTGTCTCCCGCCGGTCGCTCGTCCGGGGGCAACTCCTCAATGGCCGCCGGCGGCGCCTTCGGCGCCACGATGCCCGGCAGCGGATCGAAGGTCACCGCTTCCGCGAAGGCCTCGTGAACCGGCCCGCGGGTGAGCACGTGTACACCTTCCTCGGGAGCCGCCGCGGTCGGCGGGGGCGGTACCGCGGAGTTGGCCTTGCCGCAGCCAAGGTTTGTGCCCAGGGCCGCTAGCGCGGCGACCAGGTACCATTTGCCAAAGCAACGCATGTTCATATTTCTTGTCCTCTTCTTCGTCTTCTGCTGCGGGGGGAGTGGTTTTGGAGCTTGTGGCGGATTATTCTCCGGGCCAGGTCGGCATCCCACGCCCAAACGAGGATGCCGATTTCCAGTGCGTCCGACTGTCCAGCTTGGCCCTGGTCGTCCAAGTGGCAAAGGACGCCCTTGCGCTGCAGGGCGGTCTCAATGACATCCGCTTCGTAGGAATTATTGACCGTGCAGACGGTCACGGGTGCATCGGTTGTCATTTCACGTCCTCCTCACAATCTTCTTCGGCTGGTCCTTTGCGCGGCCAATTACCGCACGAAACTCAGGCCGGGGTCGCTGGGGTTGTCGCCCGCCAGTTTGAAGTTGAAATGGTTGCCGGCAAGCGAGGCCACCTGGCCCACCAGCATCGGATTGTTGCCCTGCTTGAGGACCAGCAGGTTGTCGGCAACGGTATAGGTGCCGCTGAACTGCTGCGGCTTGCCGTTCTGGTCCAACGCCCAGGTGAACTTTCCATCGCTGGTCAGGGCCAGTTTGATGGTGGCGCTGTCGGCGCGCGTCGCGGTCCAGTTGCCGACGAGACTGGCGGGCACCATGTACCCATGGTCGTCGGCGGGCGTCGCGGGCGTCGCCGGTTGGCCCGGTGCGGCTGGAGCGCCCGGCGCTGTCGGCGGGCTCGACGCCGCCGGCCCGGCGGTATCCGGTGTGGAAAGGCCCTTCAAGAGCTGCGCGGACAACTGGTCCTTGGGATTCAGTTGCACGACTTCTTTGAACTGGGCGGCGGCGGCATCGGTATAGCCGCATGTCAGGTAGTTTTCGCCCAGGAGGAATCGGGCCTCCGTTGCGGCCGGGTTCGCTTTTGCGTACTGCTCCAAGGCGCGGAGCTGCTCCGTGTAGACATCCACGTTTGGATAGAGGGCACTGAGCGTCGTCCAGTCCCAACCGGGGCCGGCGGAGAGCACGGCATAGTCGGCAGCGGCCGCTTCCTTGTAGCGCCCAGCGCGAAAAGCACCAGGCCGCGGAACTCGTGGAGCAGCGTGTCGTTGGGCACTTGGGCAATGGCCTGGTCCGCCTGGACCAGCGCGGTCTTGTAGTCGCCCTGCATGAAGGCAGCGCGGGCCGCGTCGAACAAGGGCGTCGCCCGTGCTTCGGCGGCGGTCAGACCTGCCTGGGTGTCGGGGAGCGCGGCGGCCGCCTGGGCCACCACGATGGGCTGCGAGTAGTCGATCGTTGCGCCGCCGTCGACGATCACGCCCGAATAGTACGGGTTGTAGTACGGCCAATAGCCCCAGGACCAGGGAATCGCGGAAAGCACCGCGCCGGCCCAGTCGCCGGCCGCCCACCAGCCCCAAGGGCTATAATTCCAAGAGTTGCCCCAGTTGCCATGCCAATCCCCGTGATACCAGTCGCCGCGGTTCCAATCGCCATGCGTCGGCCGGATAAAGTCGTTCGTGCGGTTGATGTTGGCGCTGTTGCCGATATTCGTGCGGTTGGCGAAGTTATTGCCGGCGTTCGTCCGGTTGCCGGCGTTGTTGCCCATGTTCGTTCGATCGGCGGCGTTCAGGCGGTTGTCCCAGGTAGGCGTGCCTGCAACTCCCGACCGCTGGCCTGTGCCCGCCTCCCTGGCCGCGGGCACCGTGTACCCATGGTCGGCGGCATTCTGCGGCGAGGCCGCGCGATAGGCCGGAGCCGCCGCGGCGGGCCGCTGCGTGTAGACCGCCTGGCGCGGGCGCTGAAAGACGGCGTGTGCGTGGCCGCCGGCCGGCTGGCGGCGGCTCCGCCACCGCCCCGGCTGGCGCCTCCGCCTCCGCCGCCCCGGCTGCCTCCGCCTCCTCCACCGTGGCCTCCTCCACCGCTCCGGCCCGCGATTGCCATGCCCGCCGACGTCAGAATGACTGCTGTGAGAGCCAAAATCGTTTTCATGCTTGCTTCCATTGGTATTTACGCTTTCGATAGACAGAGGTGCGGCTTTTTGCAGAAGTTGTTTCGCCGTGAGCCGTTACATGGGTGCCGGTGGTTTGCGGGTGATGGGGATTGCGGCGATGTCGGGCGTCTTTTCTCCGCCCACGACGCGATTGCGCGACTCCCACGTCATGCGGTGCTTGGACACTTGGGAAATGATATTGGTCGCCGAGGCAATCTTCCCGTCGCCGGTTACGCCGGTCTTTTTCACAATCCATTGACTGCCCTCGCGGGTCCAGATCCCTTCGCCGAACCCGCCTTCCGAGTCGAAGACCCAGGAGCGGATGTTCTTGGTCACGGGGTCCCAGCCGATGCGTTGCGTGCCGGTCATCACCGGCCGGCCGCCGATCTGGACCTTGAACTCGCTCAGGATAAAGCATTTGTTGTCGGTCCAGCGGTAGGAGGTCATGACCAGTGCTTCCGGGCTTTCGTCGACCCATTCGCCGACCATCCACTGGAGTTGCTTGAGTTGTTCCTCGGGCGTCGGCCTGTCGCCGGGCAGGTCTCGCGAACTGGCCGTCAGCCACTTGCCGTCCTTCAGGGCGTAAACCACCGTGTAGGGACTGCGTTCGGCAGGCTCATCAGGCCCGTTGGTCACGGTCGCCACACCGTCCTCGACGGCCGTATCGGGGCCGATGAAGCGAATCGATCCGCTGGCCAGATCGATATGCGTCTTGGGATGTTCCTTGAAAATTGTGGCGAAAACCAGTTCGATGCCTTCGCGGCCCTGGGTCGATTCGCCCTCTTCGCTCACGATTTCTCCGTCCGCGACGAACAGTGCCCCGATGGCCTTCGAATCGCCCGCGTTGTAGGCCTTGGCAAACGCCTCGGCGGCGAGCCCGATCGCCTTTTCGTCCTGCGTGTGCGCCGCAACGGGCGCGGAGGGCACCATGTACTCATGGTCGGCGGTTGTGGGAGACACTGCTGCGGGCTTGGCAGGCACATCGCCCGACACGCTCACACTCTTTTGGGGTCCTTGGACAACTGCCAACGCGACCAACGCCAGGGCTACGGCTGCCATCGTCAAAATGATTCTCATGGATCGGAACCTTTCCTGTTCGGTCTTGCACGACCAAAAACGAAAAAAGCCGACGTGGCGGAACACCCGGAGGTATTCGACCACGTCGGCTTACTCTTTAACCAGCCCCTCGGCACCGCCGAGTTGCTCTCTATCTAGTCATCCGACATTTTCCTGGAGAGTGGCCGTCAAGTTGCGGCGAGACTCTTCCAACAGCTTTATTGTACTCCGTCAAGGGGCAAAGGCAAGGGGGAGGAGTACAGCCATATTTTGCGACGGTGCACGAAGCCCGCTTCGGCGACCTTTCGCGCGATTTGGTTGAAGCCGTCAAGCCCCCCTCCTATGGAGAATTGCGACAATCTACACGACATCCATCGACCGCCCGCAACCGGGAATGCTAACTGTCGTCAGACCGGAAACACTTGTCGCTATCGACGCCGGGGATTTGGCTGGCAGCTTGGGGGTTCCTGTTGAACCAACCGTGTTCCTCAGCTAGAATTCACGGGAATCGGCATGAGCGAGGAGGAAGTCAAGCAGCGGATCCGCAATGATAAGACCCGCCACATTCTCGGCAGCGGGCTGGGGCTTTCGATCGTCAAGAAGCTGGCACTGCTCTACGGCGGCGACATGGAGGTCGAAAGCCGCCCTGACGCCGGCAGCACGTTCACGGCGACGCCCGATGTCGGGGCGTGAGGCTGTCCGGCCGGAAGCGGATTCTTGACAATTGCCGAAGTCTACGCTAAGATCGGCGGCGTTGCGAAATCCAACCACTTTTCCACGGAGAATCACTCATGCGTTTTTCAGATGTAATGCTTGCGGCGGTGTTCGGACTTTCGGCTTCCCTTGCCTTCGGCCAGGCGGTGCCGGCGGACTCGGCCACGGGGCCGTATAAGCTCCTCAAAAGCGAAAAGGTCGGCGGCGAAGGCGGCTTTGATTATGTCGATGCGGACCCCGATACTCGCCATCTCTACGTGGTGCGAAGCGGCGGGAGCGGGCGGATTTCGACCTATGACCTCGATACGTTGAAACTGGTGGGCGAAATCCCCAACGTTACTGGCGGTCATGCCGTGGCCGTCGATCCCAAGACCGGGCACGCCTTTTCCAGCAGCAATCCTGTGGTGATGTTTGATTCCAAGACGTTGGCGGTGATCAAGAGAATTCCAGTCCAAGGACGGCCCGACGGGATCTTCTTTGAGCCGTCAACCGAGCGGATCTACGTTTTGAGTCATAGCGCTCCCAACGTGACGGCGATCAACGGAACTGACGGCAGTATCGCGGGCACGATCGATATTGGCGGCGCGCCGAAGAAGGGGCTGCCGACGGAAAGGGAAACGCCTATATCTGCGTGGAAGACAAATCACAGGTTGCCGTCGTCGACTGCAAGGCGATGAAGACCACCGCGCATTACAATCTGGGCTCGAGCGGCGGCCAGCCGGCGGGCTTGTCGATGGATCCCGTGAATAATGTGATCTTCGTCTATTGCCGGTCCGGAAGGAACTGCCTGGTCTTGAACGCCGCCGACGGAAAAGTCCTCGCCACGCTGCCAACGGGCAGCGGCGTCGATGCGGCGGAGTTCAATCCGCAGACCATGGAGTCATTCAGTTCGTCGGGCGATGGAAAACTGACGGTGATCAAGGAAACCAGCCCCACCAGTTTTGTGGTCGAACAGAATGTGACCACAAAGTCCGGGGCGAAATGTTCGACGCTCGATTCCAAGACGGGCCAGATTTATCTGATCACGGCTGATCGCGGCGCGGCGGCCGGGGGAAAAGGCGGCGGACGTGGCGGCGCGACGGTCTCCGGTTCGTTCACCATTTTGGTTGTGGGGAAATAGTCCCTGGCGAGGATCAATCCCAGCACAGGCAGACGATGCGGTCGCAGTGGTGGAAGTCGCAGTACTCGCTTGCGCCGAGCGGGCAGCACGCGGATCGACGACCGGCGGATGATGAATGACGGCTGGTTCGGCAACGGCCGATTCAACCGCCAATTCCTCGGCTTCCTCTGGCTGGCCCGCGTCCAGGGCCGCTTGATCGCCCTGGGGAGAATGTGGCGAGGGTACTGGATCGGCCCACTGGCTGCCGTTGGACGAGGGATCGTCTTCCAGCCAGGAGTCGTGCCATGCGGAGCGGTCGCCCCAGTTCAGCCCTAGCGCGTCCAACAGCGGCGGAAGAAAAAAGGCGTCCATCTGCGGCACGTTGCGCTGATGGGCCGTGGCATAGAAGGTCCGCCCTTCGCCCAGCGCCGCGCGGCGGGCGGCATCGGTCCAAGGGCCGTCGCCTTTGTGGAGCGCGATCAGGCTCAGGGCCAGATAATGGAAGCCGTGAATGCGCTGCGCCGAGAGTAGTTTCTCCAGGGTTTCAGTCGATGCCCCGCGGGCCTGCTGCCATGACTGCCAGGCGCCGGGGCACGCTTTGGGTCCGGCGGCCGGAGGTAGAACGTAAATGGCCGGCCCTCGCCGCGAAAAGGCCGCCTGCCGGACGGCCGCCACGCAGGCCTCGTGCGAATCGTGGAAACTGTCGACTACCAGCGTCACGCGATGGATGCCCAACTCGTCGAGCCGCTCCCACCGCCGCGGGCCGATCTCCGCAGGGCTGGTGCCGATCGCGCCCACCCCCAGGCATCCATGGCTGTGAAGCAGGATGGCATCCCAAAAATCCTCCACAAGCACCAGGTCATGCCGGCCGTAAGCGACGACCGGATAGGCCTCGTCCAGACCGAAAACGCCCGCCTGCTCCTTCCAGTCGCTGCTGAGGTATAGGCTGTGCTCGAGGTGCTGCGGCTGTTTCGCCCAGAAGCTGACAATCCGCCGGCTGGCATCGCGGATCGGCCCCACCACTCTGCCTGGAAGCCGCGAGTCGGCCAGGAGATTCGAGGCCCTGATTTCGTCGGCCGAGAACCCGTCGCGGAGCAATCCGTGCCAGATCGGCTCGGCCAAGGGAAAGTAGCCCAGGGGAAGCTGTTCCAGTTTCCGCAGGTCGAACCCCCATTGGTGCAGGCATCCACGGGCCGCCCTCCAGGCGTCGTCGCGCCAGCATTTTGCCTCCGGCAGGTCGGCGCTGGCCGCCAACTGGGCCTGAGTCTGGCGGAAATACGCCTCCCTCAGCCCGTCGGCAGGATGCTCGGAATGGATCGGCTGCGGATTCATCGCAAAAGTGGCCCTGGGAAGTTCGGGCATGGCAAGCGGGCGGGTATTGACCACGCAAGCCGGGCAATTGAGGATGATTGTAGCGGATTTGCCGGGGATGTCAAATCCGGCGGCTCCCGTGAAGAAAGTAAGTCACTCCTGCCGGGAGGGAATATTGTGCCGAGTTTCAGTGGTGAACTTCGGGCTTGTCGCCAGCTCCGAAGCACATTAGTCCCGTTGGGCAAACGGGACCCACGCAGGGCTCTAGCCGCTTCACCCCCCGATGCGTTATAATGGAGCTTTGAAAGGATGTCGATATGCCCATTCCGATGCAGTTGTCTCGGATCATCATCAGCGAGGTGAATGAACAGCAGGTCATTTATCTCAAGGAAATCGGGGGTGAGCGGACCTTTCCGATCCTGATTGGGATTTACGAGGCGATCGCCATCAATCGCCGCGTGAAGGGCGAGGAGTATCCCCGGCCGCTGACCCACGATCTGATTGTCGGTGTCGTGGAGAATCTGGGCGCGGAGTTTCAGGACGTGATCATCACGGAGCTGAAAGAACATACGTATTTTGCCCGGCTGCGGATCCGTCATCAAGGCGAACTCGTGGAAGTCGACGCCCGGCCGTCCGACGCCATCGCCGTGGCCGTGACCTGTAATCCGCCCCTGCCGATCTATGTCAATGAGGACGTGCTGAACGACGTGCTGGGGGAATGAGGCGGACGGCCCGTTAGTCCTTTTGGCCGTCGCCTGCATCCCTACCCCATCGCATCGGCGAACTCCTTCAAGAGCGCTGCCCGGCCCTTCTCGCCGTGGGCGCCGTCCACGATCACGTTCACGCGGACCTCGGTCGTGCTGATCAACTCGACGTTGATCCCTTCGCCGGCCAGCGCCGTAAAGAGACGGCTGGCCACGCTCGTGTGACTCTTCATGCCGACGCCGAAAACCGAGAGCTTGGCCACGCGGGGCGAACTGTCGGGCGGAGGGCAGCCCAGCCCTTCGGCGTGCTCGCGAATCACGTGCAGCGATTTCTCCAGGTCCCGTTGCGGCATGGTGAAGGAGATGTTCGTGCGTCCTTCGCGGCCGACGTTCTGCACGATCATGTCGACCACCACGCCCGACTGGGCCACCTCGTCGAAGACCTGCGCGGCCAGACCGGGAATATCGGGCACGGCGTTGACGGTCACGAGGGCCTGCGACTCGTCGAGGCTGATATCCTCGATGATCAACTGCTCCATCTTTTCCATGCGGGCGACAACGTCGTTGGCGCGGGTGGCTGCCGAGGCAGTGGCTGCCTTTGCCGCGGTCCCTTCCGGTTCTTTACCCAGGTTGAACTCGGCATGTACGGTCCGCAGGGCCTCTTGGGCGTGGTCGCGGGACACCAGCACGGAAATCTTGATTTCGCTGGTCGTGATCATCTGGATGTTGATGCCCTTTTCCGCCAATGCGCGGAACATGCGTTCGGCCACGCCCGGTTGTGTGGCCATGCCGATACCGACGATCGAGATTTTTGAAACTTCGTCGTCGCAGGTGTGGCCCTCGGCGCCGAGTTCCTTGACGGCCTCGTCCACGGCGCGGAGGGTGTGCGGCAGTTCGTCGCGCGGAACGGAGAAAGAAATGTCCGCCCGCCCGTCGGCGGCGACGTTCTGGGCGATCATGTCCATGGGGATGTTCTTGGCCGTGACCTTGGCGAAGATCGTGATCGCGGCGCCCGGCCGGTCGGGCACGCCGAGCACCGTGACCCGGGCCTCATTCTTGATCATCGCCGCGCCGCAGACGGCCAGGCCGGCCACCTCCGGGTCGCTCACGATCATCGTGCCGTTCTTGTCGCTGAAGCTGCTGCGGACGTGGACCGGTACACAGAACTTCTTGGCGAACTCGATCGAGCGGTTGTGCATCACGCCCGCCCCGGCCGTGGCCAGTTCGAGCATTTCGTCGTAGCTGATCTGGCGAAGCTGGCGGGCCTCCGGCACGACGCGGGGATCGGTCGTATAGACGCCGTCAACGTCGGTATAGATCTCGCAGGCGTCGGCATGCAGCACGGCGGCCAGGGCCACGGCTGTGGTGTCGCTGCCGCCGCGGCCCAGGGTCGTGATGTCGAGGCTCTCGTCGATGCCCTGGAATCCGGCGGCGATCACGATATTGCCGGCGTCCAGGGCCTTGCGAATCCGCTCGGTCGAGATCGACTGGATGCGGGCCTTGGTGTGGGTGCTGTCGGTCACAATGCCGATCTGGCCCCCGGTGAGGCTCAGGGCCTGGTGGCCCAGCGAGTGGATGGCCATGGCCATCAGCGCCACGCTGACCTGC
Organism: uncultured Planctomycetia bacterium; assembly: GCA_963824275.1. GTDB lineage: Bacteria > Planctomycetota > Planctomycetia > Pirellulales > Thermoguttaceae > JANXQG01. The sequence continues at coordinate 512,727 of CAWGOT010000006.1, forward strand.
TCGCCCGTGGAGAGCAGCATGTCCATCTCGCGGGCCGGCGGCTGGTCGGTGATCTGCCGGGCCAGATCGATGAGCAGGTCGGTGTTGTCGCCCATGGCGCTGACGACGACCACAACCTGGTTACCTTGCTGCTGGGCGCGAATGGCCTTGCGGGCGGCCGCCAGGATCTTCTGGCTGTCGGCCACGCTCGAGCCGCCGAACTTCTGAACGATGATGGGCATTGCTGGGGAACGAAGAATGGGGGTTGGAGGAAATATCGTCGATACGCCAAACCCCAAATTATCGTTCCAGAGGGATATTTTTGTCAATGGGATGCCCGTAAATCGTTACTGGCAAATACGTTACGCTTAAGGAGCCGCGACGGTACTCGATGATTGCCGTGAGCATTTTCATGGTAGGGCGGCGCGGCAAATGCCGAAATAGGGGATGTCAGCCGGAACGTCGGTCATTTCCTGAACTGTGGAGACAGTAATGCGGTGGATCTTGGAACTCCTGCGGGATTCGCTCTGGTGCATCCTTGGCGTCGACCCGGATTTCGATCCCGCCGGGAAGAATCCCGTTTCACGAATCCCGTGGCAAATCTCCGCAGCCTTTTGCTTTGTTGCGCCCTTGGTTATACTGCTGTTTGGAGGTCTTTTCTGGTTGTTTGCCGACCTGATCCAGGCGAACCTCTGACATGGCTTGCTGGATTTGGCGCCCCAGTGATTTGCACACCGGAAGAATTGTCGGAGGTCTGAACATGATCGATTGCCCGGAAGATCCGATCGTTGCGGAAAGTCGAGCGATACGCAAAGCGCACGCGGAGAAATTCAATAACGATCTACATTTGATCTGCGAGGATATTAGGCGGCTTGAACGCGAATCCGGCCGAACCTACGTCACAAGGCAACCGCGACGAGTGTCGCCCGAGCAGCCTTCTGACGTGGCGGAGGAAAACGCAACTCCAGTACCTATCGAATAGACAGTTCAAGAACCTACTGGTGCTTGAACCCGGCAGATTTCGGACTATCATAGTGGTATTACGTCGCGCCGCCAAGGCGCTACCGGCACTTCCCACCCTCACTTCCCCCTCCCGCCATGACTGCCAAGCTCTTCCTCACCGCGATCGTTATTTCTTTTCTACTCGCCCTCCCGCTCCGGGCCGCCGAGGTTACGGCCCAATTGTCGGAGCAGGGCGACAAAGTAATCGTGAAAATCGATGGCAAACCGTTCACCGAGTACGTCACGAAATCCAACACCAGGCCCATTCTCTGGCCCATCCTCGGACCAAACGGAAAGCGGATGACCCGCGATTATCCCATGCTGCAGGGCACGAAAGAAACCAGCGACCACGTTCACCACCGCTCGATGTGGTTCGCCCACGGCAACGTGAATGGCATCGATTTCTGGGACGAAAAGCCGGAGGCCGGCCTCGTCCAAGGGACGATCGTCCATCGCAAGTTCGCCAAGATCGCCAGCGGCCCGCAGGCCGAGATCGTCACGGAGAACGACTGGCTCGGTCCCGCCGGCAAGAAGGTCGGCGAGGACGAGCGCCGCCTGACCTTCGGCACGTGGGGCGGTTCTCGCTTGATCGATTTCGACATCACGATCCGCGCCAGCGAAGTCCCGCTGGTCTTCAACGATACCAAGGAAGGCACGTTCGGCCTGCGGGTCGCCGAAGGCCTGCGGGTCGATTCGAAACTGGGCGCGACAATCGTCAATAGCAATGGCCTGACGAACGGCGCCGCCTGGGGCAAGCCGGCCGACTGGGTCGATGACCACGGGACCGTCGACGGCGACAAGGTGGGCATCGCCATTTTCAATCACCCCAGCAGCTTCCGGTATCCGACCGATTGGCACGTGCGGACCTACGGCTTGTTTGCCGCCAACCCGTTCGGCGCGGGCCTTCGGCAACAGGGCGGCCAACGCGGTGTCGTACACGTTGCCGCAGGGCAAGGAGCTCGTCCTTTGCTACCGGGTCTTCCTGCATCCCGGCGACGAAAAGGAAGGGAAAGTCGCCGCGGCCTATGCCGAATACGCCAAGCTGAAAAAGTAGATTTTGCTTGACATCCGCCCCCTCGCAGGCGTAGACTGTACGCGGATTGCGGCACTTCGTACTCATCACGCTCCGCCGTGATGGTTTTTCATCACGCGGGCACCCGAGCGCAGCTTGGTCGGCGTGATGAGTAGGCTTGTGCGACTTGCAGTTCTTAGGCCGAACACTGTCCGGAACAACAGAGGAGGCTTTGCGATGAAGAGTCTCGTTGGCTCATTTCTTGTGCTGGCCATTACGTGGCCGGGTTTAGCCCAGCAATGGACCCCCACCCTCTTGGTCCCGCGCGACGGGAAAATCGAGCCTTTGGACCTGGCGCGGCTTGCGATCGAGGTCCGCATCGTCGGCTGCGTGGCCGAAACGAGCGTCACGATGACGTTCTCCAATCCCAATCCGCGAGTCGCGGAGGGCGACCTTCTCTTCCCGCTGCCCGACGGCGCCACGGTCAGCGGCTACGCCCTGGACGTCCAAGGCAAGATGGTCGACGGCGTGTCGGTCGAGAAGCGGCATGCAAGCGACGTATTCGCGCAGGAGGAAAGCCGGGGCGTCGACCCCGGCCTGGTCGAATGGGACAACGGGAACTGCTTCCGCACGCGCGTCTTTCCTATTCCGGCCCTGGGCTCTCGGACCGTGCGCGTGCAATACGTCAGCGAACTGGTCGATGAGGCAGGCGGCCTCTGCTATCGCTTACCGCTCCGCGTAAATCGGCCCGTCGCCGAGGTTTCACTCCGCATTGACGTGGTCCGGCCGGCGGCGGCGCCGACCATCCGTCAATCGGCGCTTCCGATTCCGCAGTTCTCCAAGTCGCGGGACGACTTTCACGCCGAATCGAAGATCGAACACGCCGTGCTCGACAAGGACCTGCTCGTTGGCTTGACCGACGTGGAGAAGCAGGACGCGCTGGTCGAGTGGACGGACGACGGCGTCTACTTTGCGCTGCAGGACCTGCCCGCCGTGCCGCAGCCGGAGCGGATAGTTCCGCCGAAACACGTAGTGATCTACTGGGACGCCTCCGGGTCGGGGGAAATCACCGACCACCGGCGGGAGATCGGCCTGGTCAAGGCCCTGCTGGCCGCATGGACGGCGGCGGACGATGGTCCGAGCAGGCTGGAAGTCGACCTGGTTCTGGTCCGCAATGCGCAATCGCCTCCCCGGCGGTTCACGATCACGGAGAAGGGCGCCGAGCAGTTGATCGCGGCCTTGGAAAACGTCGCTTACGACGGCGGCGCACAGTTGGGGGCGATTGCGCCCCTCGCCGGCGCGAATCCCGACCTGGCCCTGCTCTTCAGCAACGGCGTCACCACGTTCGGCCTCGACAACCCGCCGCAGCTCGGCACGCCGCTGCACGTCATCTCGTCGGACGTGAGGGCCGACTCCGCTTGGCTCCGGCATCTGGCCCGCAGCAACCGCGGGCGATACTTCGATCTGCTGCTGCTGGACGATGCGGCGGTCGTGGCGGGCGTGCAACGGCCCCCGCTGTCGCTGCTCTCTGCGACCGTCGACGATGGCGGCGCCAGCGAACTGCTGCCCGCAGCCCCGTGGGCCGTCGATGGTCACTGCCTGCTCGTGGGCCGCTTGGACGGCCCGCAGGCCCACGTGACGCTCCGCTACGGATGCGGTCTCGTCGGGCAGGTCAGCCCGGTGCGGACCTTCGCCATCAATCGCACAAAGGCCGTGAGCGGCCAGTTGTTGCGAACACTCTGGCGCAGAAGAAGCTGGAAGAATTGGTGGTCTTTCCCAAGCGGAACGAGGAGCAGATTGCCGCGCTGGGCGCCCGCTACGGCCTGGTCACCCCCTTCACGTCGCTGATGGTGCTCGAATCGCTGGAACAGTACGTCCAGCACCACATCGAGCCGCCCGCGACGCTGCCCGAGCTGCGCGCCGCGTACCAGCGGCGGATCGCCGAGGAAAAGCGGCGGGCGGACGAGGAGAAGCGGCGGGCAGGCACGACGCCGCAGCAGGCCGGTGACGATCGCCACAACAAGATCGAGGAAGTAGTCCGCCTCTGGGACGCCCGCGTAAAGTGGTGGGAGACCGATTTCAGCCGGCCGAAGCCGCCCGTGGGGCCCGCCTACGTAATGGGCGGGGGACAGGGCGCCGGCATGGGCGGCGGAATGGCCTCAGGTGGAATGGGAATGGGTGGAATGGGCGCCGGCATGGGTTCGAGCGGTATGAGCCGAGGCATGGGCGGTTTCGGAGGCATGGGCGGCGGCATGGGAGGCATGGGCGGCGGCATGGACATGGGCGGATCCACCCGGCGCCGGCTGGTCGAGGCGGCATATCGGGCACCGGCATGGGCATGGGCATGATGGGCGGAATGGGCGGTGCCGGCAGCAACGGCGCCGCAGCCGCTCCGCCCGCTCCACCGGTCACCAATTACTCGATCTCCCCGGTGAATGCGCGTCGAGGGCCGCCGATCGTGCTCAGCGGATGGGACCCGGCCGCGCCCTACCTGGCGCAACTGCCGCCGCACCGATCTCAAAGGCCTTTGCCGTCTACATGAAGAACCGAGCCCAGTACCGCAGTTCGCCCGCCTTCTTCATGAACCTCGCCCGACTATTTTTTCAGCCAACGAGATCCCAACCTGGCGATCCAGATCCTGAGCAACGTGGCGGAGTTGGGGTTGTACGACTCCCGCCTGCCCCGCATGCTGGGCCTCCGCCTGGCCCAGATGGGCGCCTTGGACCTGGCGGTCCTCACCTTGGAGGACGTGCTGCGAATGCGGCCTGATGATCCGCAAGCGTATCGCGATCTGGCCTTGGTCCTAGGGCAACGAGCGGACGCTGCCGCCAAGGCTCTGGACGCGGCGAACCCCGGCCTCAAGACGCCGCGTGCCATGTCCGCCCGGCTGCCAGGCACCGCCGGCGAGCGGTTCCGGCTAACCGCAGAGCATGATCGGATTGCGGCCATCCAGTTCGTGCGGGGAGGCGGCGCCGCCGTGGCGGCCATCCGCAGCGACTACCAGCGGGCCGTCGACCTGCTCACGGAGGTCGTGGTCCGCCGTTGGGAACAGCAGCGGTTCGCGAATATCGAGTTGCCTGTCCTCATGGAACTTAACCGCATCCTTGTCAGGGCCAGGGCCTATGGCGTGGAAGCGGCGGATCTCGATCCACGGCTGATCAAGCCCTTGGACGTGGACGTCCGCATCGTCGTGACCAGTATCAGCGGCGGCAACGGCATTCGCTTGGAGGTTGCCGAGCCCTCGGGCGAGCGGGCCGAAGCAGCTCACCCGCAAACGGCGATTGGGGGTCTGATCGGGCACCCCAGCGCCGCCGAAGGGCCGGTAGAGTACCTTCTTCATAAGGCCATTCGTGGAACCTATGTGGTGCGGGCCAACGAATCGGCCAACGCCAATAACTGGTACGGCCCAATGACGCTGCAAGTTGACATGTACACGCACTTCGGCCGCGAAAACGAGCAGTGCCGTTCGTTGACGGTCCAGTTGAAAAACAGCCGGCAGACGATGAAACTGGGCCAACTTAAGTTCTAAAGAAGTCAAGGTTTAGGGCCTGCGGCGCCTTGGAGCTTGAGAACCACCGTTGTCGAAATCGGGTCCGGCGCGGCCGCCGGGACCTGGAGCGTGACGCTGCCCTCGCCGGGCGTGACCTGGAGCGGCTTGCCGCCGGCCAGCAGCGAGGCGGACGCCACCGGCTGGCTCACTCCGCGGACCGTCAGCCTGCCGTCTGCCGGCCAGTTGAAGACGTGCAGGTAGAGCGTCGTTCCTTGCGGCGTTTTCTTCTGCGTCAAGCAGCCCCAGGCTGGCTTGCCCAAGGGGCTGGGCCGCGTGCCGTAGAGCGATTCGCCGTTGACCTTCAGCCAGGCCCCTATATGCCGCAGCACGTCCGCCCCGCCCTGCGGCATGAGCCCCTGGTCCGTCGGTCCCACGTCGAGCAGGTAGTTGCCGTTCATGCTCGCGATGCGGATCAGGTTCTGGAGGCAGGTCTTCGGCGATTTCCACTTCTCGTCGCCGAGGTAATACTCCCAGTGGCCGTTGAGCGTCATGCAGGTTTCCCACGGCTGGGGGCTGGGCGCGTCGGGGATCTTCTGCTCCTGGACGGCGTAATCGCCCAGGCGGTTGCCGATGCGGGCGTTGACGATGCAGTTGGGATCGAGCTTGCGGATCATCTCCAGGAGCTCCCGGCTTTCGTCGCGCGAAATCGAGCCGGGCGTGTCGAACCACATAATGGCGGGATGGTACTGCGTCATCAACTCGCGGACCTGCGGCTTGACCTTGCGCTCGAAGTACTTGGCGAATACTTTGGACTTGGTGTCGGGGAAATCCCAGGTGTTTTCCTTGTAGTGCTCGCTATTGCCGACCGCATCCGGGTCTTCCCAGTCCCGCCCCAGCGAGTAATAGATCCCGAACTTGATGCCGGCCCGGCCGCAAGCTTCGCTCAGCTCCTTGAGCGGGTCGTGCTTCCAGGGAGAGAGGGCGGTGATGCTGTAGGCGCTCGACTTGCTGTCGTACATCGCAAAGCCCTCGTGGTGCTTGGCGGTGATGACCAGGTATTTCATCCCCGCCTCCTTGGCCAGGCCCGCCCACTGGTCGGCGTTGAACTGGACGGGATTGAACTGCCGGGCGAGCGTCGTGTACTGGGCCAGCGGGATCTTCAGATAGTACATCATGTCGCCGATTTGCCGTCCTGACCCTGCCAGCGGCAGCCGGTCTGGGAATACAGCCCCCAGTGGATGAACATGCCGAAGCGGGCGTCGGCCCACCAGGCCAGGCGCTTGGCGACCGCCTCCGGCGATTCCGTCGTCAGCAGGCCCTTGCCGGCGTTAACGTCGCCGGCCAGTTCCTGCTGGCTTTCGGATTGCGCACGGCAGACGGCGCCAGAAGAAGGGAACACAAAATCGCTACGAAAGAGGTTTTTGCCAGGTATTTCATTTCACGTATCTCTACATTTTCGTCGATTCTGCCGCGCTCAATTCATCGTGCATGGGATATTGAGAGTATGATGTCCGCCGGTGGCGCTGTCAATCCACTTCGGATCCGCGCATCCAATTCAACGTCCCAGCGGATATCCTCAATCCGGTAGCTGGTGCTTCCGCCTCCCTCCTCTTTCAGGTCCACGGTGATTTCCAGCGGAAGATTCGATTCCTTGTCGACCCAGACTTCGGCAGGCGACCCTTGCGGAGCGTCGGCGCCAATCCTCTGGGGGTCAATGTGGAAGCCCCAGGCTTTTTTTCCGCCGATTTCCCTCTCGCCGGGAATCCGGTCCGTATCCTGAAAAAGGCCGCAAATGTACCTACGGCAATTTTCTTTCCCTCGTCGCGAATCGTAATCTACATTTGCTGTAGGTGTCGTTGCCAAAATGCCACGCGGAGGCCGTAGCGACGCGGCAGATTGCCTGGCCGTTATAACCGGCCCGACCGCTACCAAGCGAAAACTCAACCAAATGCGCGGCGGATCGCGGCGGCATCTTGACGCCGCGCAAGAAAGCGGATTTGATGAAGGAGTCGATGAACTCTCGACCACCGAAGGAGAACTTGAGGATGTGCTGGAAGAATCTACGCCAAGTGCTGACGACCTGTTCCGCGGCAGCGGTCCTGCTGGGGGCGCCGAGCGGAAGCCGCGCGGACTGCGCCCTGATGGACTGGCTCTTCGGCAACGGACGAACGACCTATGCTCCGCCCTACGCGCCGCCGGCGGTCTACGCTCCGGCCGCGCCGGCCTGCGGCTGCACCCCGGCCCCCTGCGCTACGTGCCAACCGGCCTGCCAGCCCGCTTGCCAGTCGTGCGTGCCCGCGGCTGTCTACCGCATTTCCTACCGGCCGGTGCCAACGGTGGCCTATATGCCGGTGGTCGGCGTCGATCCTTACAGCGGCTGCACGGTGACCAGCTATCAACCGACGCGGGCCTGGACCTACCAGGTCGGCTATACGCCCCTGCCCGTGGCCCCCTGCAGCGGTTATTCGACATCCTACAGCGGATGCTCGTCGTGCGGCGCGGCATGCGGTTGTTCGTCATGCGGTTGTTCGTCATGCGGGACGAGTTATGGCGGCTGCTCCTCGTGCAGTGCAGGCGTCTCCAGCACCTATGTCACGTCGGGCGGATGCTCGTCATGCACGTCGAGCGTAGCGCCCACGTACGGCACGCCGATACCCGCCCCGGCAACGATCGGCTCGCCAAGCACGGCGCCGTCGCTGCCCTCCGAAGCGCCCGCCCGGACTTTCGCCCCCGGCTCGCCTGCGGCGCCGATCTCGCCCGGCGCGCCCGGTGCGACCAACGGCAGCCCGCCCTCCGCCGGGGCCTCGTATCGCGTTCCGGCCGCCGGCGAGGGCAGCCGCGCCGTCACCCCGCCGCGGATTCAAGGCGTGCCGCCGGTCCAAGACGGCCCGCAACTTAACCCCACACCCGACGCGCATCCCGAGCCGGAGAACCGCGTAACTTCCCGGCCGGTGCAGCCGGCCACTTACTTCCAGCTTCTCGGCTCGCCGCCGGCATCGGTTCCGGCACAATGGATCTCCGAGCCGCAGCCCGTGGACGACGGCGGCTGGCGGCACGCCGAGAATTGATCGGGGGCGCGACGACCCGTTGGGTGGGCCGACGGGCACCGGCCGGGCACCGTGCGCAGCATGGTCGGCGTTGGTCGACGAGTCCCACCATCTTCCCGTCTTTCGCTGATTCATGGTGGGACTCGCTCCACTCGGCCCACCCTACGGCTACGGCCCACCCTACGGCTCGAAAGCGGGCGGTATAGTCGGCAGGGCGGCAATCGAGTAAACTAATCGCAAGCGTATTGCGATTTTGTGTACCGAGCCGCCATGCCTGCCAATCTCACCCAACAGTATCTGAAGGCCGAGGCCGAGTACCGCCGGGCCGCCACTCTTGAGGAAGAACTGGCCTGTCTCCAGGTCATGCTCAAGGAGATCCCCAAGCACAAGGGGACCGACCACCTCCAGGCCGATCTGAAATCCAAGATCGCCAACCTCAAGAAGGACCTGGTTGCCGAGAAAAGCAGCAAGAAGAGCGGCAGGAGTCTCCGCATCCCCCGGCAGGGGGCTGGCACCGCGATCCTGCTGGGCGGACCCAACGCCGGAAAGAGCCAGTTGATTTGCAGCCTCACCAGGGCGACGCCCAAGGTCGCGCCCTACCCGTTCACCACGCAGACGCCCGCCCCGGCGATGATGCCCTATGAGGACGTGACGGTCCAGCTTATCGACACGCCGCCGGTCACCAAGGACTTCATGGACCCGCACATCCAAAACCTGATCCGCTCGGCGGACCTGGTGCTGTTGATGGTCGACCTGGGCAGCGACGACGGTGTGGAGCAGTGCCAGGAAGTGCTCGATCGGCTCGGCGGCACGAAGACGCGTTTGGCGGCGGAGTCGTCGCTGGACGAGAACGACGTAGGCCTTTCCTACACGCGCACGTTCGTAGTGCCCAACAAGATCGATCTCCCCGAGGCGGCGGGCCGGCTGGAGTTGTTCCACGAGCTTTGCCCTTTGGATTTCCCCGAGTACCCGATTTCGGCGACCGCGGGGACCGGACTGGAGACGCTGCGCGAGGCCATCTACCGCGCGCTCGAGGTAATCCGCGTCTACAGCAAGCTGCCCACGGCCAAGGAGCCGGATCGCGACCGGCCCTTCACGGTGCCGCGCGGCAGTCCGCTGATCGACCTCGCCGGCCAGGTCCACAAGGATTTCATCAAGGGCCTGAAGTTCGCCCGCGTGTGGGGCGAGGCGGTTCATGACGGCACGGTGGTCAAGGGCGACTATGAGTTGCATGATAAGGATGTGGTTGAGTTGCATATGTAGGGATGAAGGATGAGGGATGAAGGATGAAGGATAAGTACTGAGTAATCACTTTTACAGGAGAAAGAGATGGAAACGCTTGCTACGAAATACTTCGCTTTTTGGTTCCTGACGGTTTTTGGCGGCGGATGGACGATGCCGCTGGGCCTGCCCCCGGCGCCGGAAGACCCCAACGTGGCGCGCATCGCGCCGGAGAAATGCCTCTTCTATGTCAGTTGGGCCGGCACGGCGACCGCGGATCCCAAGAGCAAGAATCAGACGGAACAACTGCTGGCCGAACCCGAAGTCCAACGGTCGCTTGCCGTGCTGACGGCCCTCTTGTCCCATCCGGCGTCAACAGTCACGTTGCCCCCCGCCGACCTCCTCGATCCCGACCATGTCGCGGACCGGGAGACGGCATTGGAGCTTGCCAAGATTATTGCCGCGCATCCGGGGGCCGTCTTCGTCACGGAAATCAAGCATGGTGAAGCTAAGGACGGCACGCGGGAGAATATCGGCATGTTCGTGGCGGCCGGCCAGGACGTCGAGAAACTCCGCGCCGCCTTCGACCAGTTTCGCAAGGAAGCAACCACCGGCGAGACGGCCCCGCCGGCAAATGGGCAGCCCAACCTGCCGGCCAAGAAAAAGCCAACCGTAAAGGAGGTTCAGATCGCGGGCCACACCTGGTATCGTTTCACAGCATCCTCAATCGACGCGCCGTTTACCTGCGGATTCGACGGCACCGACTTCATCGTCGGGGTCGGCGACGGCAGCGTCGAGGAGATCCTCAAACGCCGTTCGCAGGAACCGCCCGCTTGGCTCGTCAATGTGCGCAAGCAGTTGCCGGTCGAGCGAACGTCGATGGTCGTCTATCTCAATCTCAAGATGGCGCTGGACCAGATCTCGGCCGACGAGGCGATGCCCAAGACCCGCGACGCGCTCCGCCTCTTGGGGCTCGACAAGGTCTCGTCCGTGAGACTCGGTCTCCGGCCTGGAAGGCGAGACCTTCACGAGCAAACTCTTGCTCGCGACCGATGGCGAGCCGCAAGGCCCTCTGTTGAGCCTGTTCTCGGACCAGCCGCTACGAGCGGAGGACTTGAAGCCGATTCCGCGGGATGCCACGCTGGGGTTCGCGATGCGGTTTGACGCCCAGAAGGCCGTCGAACAGTTTGCGGCCCTAGTCGAGAAGTCCGAGCCGGCCCAGCGGGCGGCCATCGAAGGGCCGTGGGACGCGCTCACCAAGTCGCTCTCGGTCGATCTCCGCCGCGACCTGCCCAAGGCCCTGGGCGACACCTGCTGCGTCTACACTTCACCCGGCGAGGGCGGTCTGGTGATCCTGGGTCTCACGGCCGTCGTGCCGATCAAGGATCGCGACGCGATCTCCGTGATCCAGGCCAAGATCCTCGGCGGATCCTTGGCCAAGGGCTTTCAGGACGCGCTGAACTCGGCCCCGAGTTCGCCGTTCCAGCCCGCCAAGCCGCGGATCCTCTCCTTCAGTTTTGCGGGCCAGAGGATCTTTTACTCCACCAACCTGGGCTTTGGCGGCTTTCCCCTGGGCTTTGGCGGCTTTGCCCCCGCCTGGTGCGCCACGGAGCACGAGCTGATCGTCGCCATGACGCCGCAGAACATCATGGCTTATCTCCAGCATGGCCCTGAGCACAAGTCGCTGGCCACGGTTCCGCAGGTCAGCCGGCTGCTCGCCAGCGCCGACGCGCCGAGCATGATCGAGTATGTCGACACGGCGAAGCTCTTCGAGCTGCTCTACCCGTTCCTGCCGTTGGCTGCATCTTGGGGAAGCAATTTCGGCGGGGAAAAGCCGCTGACGCTCGACGCGATCCCTTCGGCCCCGGCGATCGGGCGGCACATGGTGCCGGGCACGGCGGCCCTGCGGCGCACGAAGCAAGGGCTGGAGTTGGTCAGCCGGCAGCCGCTGCCGGGCACGGGGTTGCTCTGGACCGGCGCAGCCGTGATTCTGAGTCCGCAAGAGCTGGAGCGATTGGTCGCGGTGGAAGGGCAACCCCAGGATGAAGCGACTTTTGGCGCCATGGACGTTGCGCCGCCAGTCGCCGGGCCGGCTGGCTTGGCGCCGCCACCGGCTGTCGCACCCGCTCCCACTTACGCGCTGCCAGCCGACGGTGGAGCGGGGCCTTACCCGGCGATGCCCGCTGGGGCCGCGGCCGCACCGGCACCGGCACCCGCCGATCTTGATCCATTTTGGGGCCGGACCACCGTGCCCGCACCGAGCGTTCCGCCGGGTGTGCCGGCAATCCCTAATGCAGACGCTTCCGCACCACCGAGTACTAAGTACTGAGTACTGAGTACTGACAACTCACAACCGACAACTTCCCCTATGACCAATCCCGAAATCGCCGATGCCTTCGATTCGGTCGCCGACATCCTGGAATTCCAGGGGGCGAACCAGTTCCGTGTCCGCGCCTATCGCAACGCGGCCCGCACGATCCGCGACCTGCCCCAGTCGGCGGCCGAAATCGTCGCCGATCCCAATCGCAAGCTGACCGACATCGAGGGCATCGGCAAGGACCTGGCCGAGAAGATCGCCGCCCTGGCCACGACCGGCAAGCTGGCGATGCTGGAAGAACTCAAGCAGCAGGTGCCGCGAATCGGTGATGGCGATGCTCCGCGTGCCGGGCCTGGGGCCGAAAAGGGCCGCCATGCTCTTCAAGGAACTTAAGGTCGGCTCGCTCGACGACCTGCGGGCGGCCTGCGAGACCCACACGGTCCGCGAACTCAAGGGCTTCGGGGCTAAGACAGAAGAGTCGATCCTGGCAGGGTTGCAATTCGCCGCCGAGGCCGACAAGCGGGTCCTGTGGGCCGAAGCCGACGATCTGGTCGCTGAGGTCCTCGCCCACATGGGCGGCTGCAAGGCCATTGAGCAGATCGAAGCGGCCGGCAGCTATCGCCGCGGGCGCGATACGGTGGGCGACCTCGATTTCCTGGCCGTGGCCGGCGATGCCACGGTCGTGATGGACCACTTTGCCACGTATTCGGGCCTGGCCGAGGTTCAGTCCCGCGGCGAGACGAAGCTTACCGCCCGGCTGCGGAGCGGCCTGCACGTCGATCTCCGCGTCGTGCCGGCCGAGTCATTCGGCGCGGCGCTGCAGTACTTCACCGGTTCGAAGGCCCATAACGTGATCGTGCGAGGGCTGGCCAAGGAGCGCGGCCTGAAGGTCAATGAATACGGCGTCTTCCGCGGCGAGAAGCAGATCGCCGGCCGCACGGAGGAGGAGGTTTACGCCACGCTCGACCTTCCCTGCTTTCCGCCCGAGATGCGCGAGGCCCGGCGGGAGTTCCAGTGGGCCGCCGAAGGCGAGTTGCCGCGGCTGATCGAGCTGGGCGACATCCGCGGCGACCTGCACATGCACAGCACCTGGACCGACGGCCAGGCCTCGATCGAGCAAATGGCCCTGGCGGCCAAGGCCCGAGGGCTGAAGTACATCGCCATGACCGATCATTCGAAGCGGGTGACGATGGTCAACGGGCTGGACGAGACCCGTCTCCGCCGGCAGTGGGAGGAGATCGACCAACTGAACGAGCGGCTGACCGGCATCACGGTTCTCAAGGGCGTGGAGTGCGACATCCTGGAGCGGGGCGGGCTGGACCTCAGCGACGACGTCTTGAAGGATGCCGATTGGGTCAACGCCAGCGTTCACTACGGTCAGAACCAGTCGCGCGAGCAGATCACCCGCCGCGTGCTCGATGCCTTGCAGAACCCTTACGTCCGCGCCTTCGCGCATCCCACGGGCCGCATGCTCAACGAACGCAAGCCCTATGAAATCGATCTATCGGCGGTGATCCGCGTGGCCCGCGAGCAGGGGAAGGTGCTGGAGCTGAACGCCCATCCCGTGCGGCTCGATCTGGACGACGTGGCCTGCGCCGAGGCAAAGAGCCAGGGCGTGTTGATCGTGATTTCCACCGATTCGCACCGGATCGATGGTCTTGCCGCGATGCGTTACGGCATCTTGCAGGCTCGCCGCGGCGGCCTGACCAAGGACGACGTGATCAACACGCGGACCTGGGCGCAGGTGAAGAAGCTGCTGGGGCGGTGAGGCAAGTCTATATCGACTTTCATTTCCGCTGCTCCTCGTAATGGTCGTAGTCCCCAAGTCCCCAGCCTGTACTTCCAGGTTCGCCCGAAAACGGGTAAACTACAGGCTTGTTAGCGCCACACCAAGGACCGTTCCATGTTCGCTTTGGCCGTTACTCTCTGCTCAGCCACCCTTCTCGCCGCTCCCGCGAAGCCCATGCCACAAATTCCCGTACTGAAATTCCAGAAATATACGCTCCCCAATGGTCTGGATGTCATCTTGCACGAAGACCATTCCACGCCCATTGTAGGGGTGAACGTCTGGTACCACGTGGGGTCGAAGGACGAGCGACCCGGCAGGACCGGCTTTGCCCACCTCTTCGAACACATGATGTTCCAGGGCTCGAAGCATTACGACAAGGTCTACTTCGGGCCGATCCAGTCGGTGGGAGGGCGGCTGAATGGCTCGACCGCCATGGACCGCACCGACTATTGGGAGACCGTGCCCTCGAATTACCTCGAATTGGCCCTCTGGATGGAATCGGACCGGATGGGCTTTCTCTTGCCGGCCATGACCCAGGCCAAGCTCGACAATCAACGGGACGTGGTCAAAAACGAACGGCGGCAGAGCTACGAGAACCGCCCTTACGGCCTGGTGAACGAGACGATCCTGGCCGCCCTCTATCCGCCCGATCATCCCTACAACTGGCCGACGATCGGCTCGATGACGGACATCACTGCGGCGTCGCGTGAGGACATCGCCGACTTTTTCCGCCGCTATTATCACCCTGCCAACGCCAGCCTGTGCATCGCCGGCGACTTCGACCCGGCGGAGGCGAAACGCCTGGTCGAGAAGTATTTCGGCCCCATCCCCGCCGGTCCCAAGGTCGTCCACCCCAAGCCCTCGACGCCCGAGTTGAAGGCAGAGCAGCGGATCCACATGACCGATCGTGTCGGCCTGGCCCGCGTCTATATCGTCTGGCCGACGCCGGCGCAGTTCACGGCCGACGACGCCGCCTTGGACGTGCTGGGCCACGTGCTGGCCGGCGGCAAGACCTCGCGGCTCTATCGCGTTCTCGTCCGCGAAAAGCAGATCGCGCAGGACGTGCAGGCCTATCAGGACGGCCTCGAATTGACCGGCGAGTTCGCCGTCGTGGCCACCATCCGCCCCGGCCATACGATCGCCCAGGTTGAGGCCGCCGCGGCCAAGGAAATCGAACGCATCAAGACCGAACCGCCCACAGCCAAGGAAATGGAGCGGGCAGTCAACACCTTCGAGGCCCGGCTGGTGCGGTCGCTGGAATCCGTCAGCGAGTTCGGAGGGCGGGCCGACAGGCTGAACCTCTATAACGTCTACACGGGCGATCCGGGCTACATGGCCAAAGACTTCGGCCGCTATCTGAGCGTCGACGCGGCCACGGTCACGCGGGTGGCAAAGCAGTACCTGGGCCCGGGCCGTGTTGTGGTCGAGGTCGTGCCGGGAAGCGAGATAACGTTTCAGCCCAACCCGCTGGCTGCCGCCGAGGCAGCCCGTGCGGAGATGGCTAAGAAGTTCCCCTCTACCTCTGGGAAAGGGGCAGGGGGTGAGGGCGAGATTCGAGACGAAGGCGGCGGCCGCGACTCCCTGCCGGAGGGCGCGGCCGAACCGAAGTTCAGCCTGCCGCCTGTCAAGAGGGCCATGCTTTCCAACGGCATGCAACTGATCCTGGTTGAGAAGCATGAACTGCCGATGGTTAATCTGAACGTGGTCTTTCCGGCCGGCCGCGCCGACGAACGGACGCCGGGCCTTGCGGAAATGACGGCCGCGGTCTGGGATGAGGGCACGGCCACGCGCTCGGCCGAGGAGATCGCTTCGCAATTGGGCGGCATGGGAGCAAGCGTTTCGATCTCCGCCGATTGGGATACGACGAGCGTGCGGCTCTTCTCGCTCAAGCGGCACCTGGCCAAGTCGCTGGAGATCTTTGCCGATGTCCTCCGTGCGCCAGCTTTCCGGAATCCGAGCTCCAACGGCAGCAGATCGCCATACTTGGCCGCCTGACGCAGATTCGCAATGAGCCCACGATCCTGGCCTCGCTGGCCGCCACGCAGCTTCTCTACGGCTATGACCATCCCTATGGCCATCCGCAATGGGGCAATCCAGCCATCGTCAACGGATTCAAGCCGGCTGATCTGAAACGGTTTTATGATACCCATATCCGGCCCGAAAATGCGGCCGTGATCGCCGTCGGCGACATCGCGATGGACGAGCTCAAAGAGCAGTTGGAAGCATCGCTGGGAACGTGGAAGTCGGCGGCGCCGAGCCGGCCAGGCCCGACTTCGCCTTGCCGCAGTCCAAGCCGACGCGGCTGATATTGATCGACAAGCCGCACGCGGCCCAGTCGGTGATCTATGTGGCCCTGGTCGGCACGCGGCGGAACACGGCCGATTTCTTCCCGCAGAACGTGATGAACATGGTCTTCGGAGGGCAGTTCTCCAGCCGCTTGAACCTGAACTTGCGGGAGCAGAAGGGCTACACCTACGGCGCCCGCAGCGCTTGGGACTGGCGCGTGAACGAGCGAGGGCCGTTCGTGGCCACGTCGAGCGTGCAGACGGCCGTCACCGCGCCGGCCCTGAGCGAGACGCTCAAGGAGTTGGAAGGCATGGTCGGCGCCCGGCCGGTGGAGGAAACGGAGCTCGATTTCTGCAAGAAGTACGTCACCCGCGGCTACACGGCGGGCTTTGAGACGCCCTCGCAGGTTGCCAACCAATTGGAGACGCTCTTTGCCTACAAACTGCCCGACGACTACTTCAACACGGTGGTGCCCGGGGTCCGCGCCGTGACGGCGGAAGAGACGATGCGGGTGGCGAAGAAGTATCTCGACATGGACCACCTGACGATCATTGTCGTCGGCGACCGGGCGACGATCGAGCCGGAGCTCCGCAAGCTGCCGATCGGCAAGGAGTTGACGGTTTATGAGTTTGACGATGATTTCCGGCTGGGGGCGGTGAAGCCGTAGGGTGCGCCCTGATTCAGAAGGACCACAGGCTTGTCATTGCGGCCCCAGAGCGGCAGCCCACTCGTTCTCTTGGATTACTCCTTTGGCGACCAGGAGATCTACAAGGGCTTGAAGCCCCGGCGTTGGCGATGCCAAAGGGACGTCCTCTTTCCCGTTATTTTGGTCCAGCCACTGGTCCACATCTGTAAATTGCCCGGCCACCTGGTTAAGAACATCGCTGGCGTGTCGGTATTGGCGGGCCCGCGAGTAGCAGAATCCCGCGCTTCGGATACTCACCAGGACGTTTCTTTCATTTCCTTGTTCACGAAACAAGCCGGCAAGCTCCAACTCCAACTCCGCCGCCTTGACGAACAATGCCATTCCCGCCGAGTCCAATCCTCGTGCGAGCAGAGAATCGGCTTCCAAGATGTAGGCCGACTTGGCGGTTCTAAGGCGTTGTATCTTTAATTCGATTGACTTGTCGTTTGGCATGGTTGGATGTCCATTACACGTAGTAGCTCAAAATTGACTTCTTCCGAACAAAATCCACAACGAAGACATATCCTGGAAACCCAGCTTGAAACAGCGAGCCGCTACGAAGTTGCTTCTCTTTTTCGGAATGACGCTTTCCAAGAGCCCCCGAATTGCCTGTCTCAATTCCGCTAATCTCGAGCACAGCGCGTAGGCCGTCCACCCAATAATCAACTCCGGTCCCATGCGCCGTAACGTCGGTAATCTCGCCTTCGGCCAGAACAGCAAGAGCCGAGGCACCAAGGCCGATCGCAGCGTCCTCCGTCAATCGTCTGGGCTGGTAAGTGCTCTGCACCTTGACTGCACTGGCCTCCGAAACTTCTTGCCAAGCGACATCGCATGTTTCTGACGTCGTTCCTCTCGAGCACAAATTCCGGCAGTCGATATGCATGTGGTAGGGCGAGACCGACATCTGTCGACAACGTGCAATCGCGCAGCACCACCAGGTTCCCGGTTTGCAGTGCGGGATGGTCTATGCCGATATTCTCGATCCAATATTGCGCCAACGACTGCAACTCCCGAAACCGCTTTCGTCGCTCTTGTCAGAACATTCCGGTTTGGATGCAGTCACGAGATCGCCGACCCTCCGCTTTAATCTCATCGGCAAACCCTCGCAGCGCCTGCTCATCCTCGAGCTCGATTCCTTCTCCGCGGTCCAACGACTCGATCCGGCTTTGGACCTCGGCCCTGAACTGCTGAAGAACATGCTCCTGCTCGCGAAGTGCCTTCACCGCCACCAAAAGGAGTTCATCCTCGCTCGCGTAAACTCCCTTTGCGAGTTCGCTCTGAACGAGTTGCTGAAGCTCTCCGGGAAATGCGTAAGACATAGGCTAAGTACCTCATCCAAGGAACCGATTCGTTAAATCTTACCAACGGACGTGAAGGGAGTCAACCGAACCTACTCCACTCCCCGCTGCCGCATCACTTCGATAGCCTTCTGCACGTCGCCAGGGTGCAGTTCCACGCCGCGACAGGCATCGTCCAGCAAATGGGTCTCAAAGCCCAGATCGAGAGCATCCAACGCGGTCCACTTGACGCAGTAATCCGTCGCCAGGCCGCAGACGTGGACTTCCTTCACGCCCTGTTCACGGAGATATTCGCCCAGGCCCGTCGAGGCGCGATGGCCGTTGTCGAAGAAGCCGCTGTAGCTGTCGATCTGCGGATTCGTGCCCTTCTGGAAAATCCGCGCCGACCCGGCCGAGGCTTAAGCCGGGATGGAACTCCGCGCCGGGCGTGCCCTGAACACAATGGACGGGCCAGAGGATTTGCGGCAGTCCTGCCAGTTCGATCAGTTCGCCCGGCGAGCGGCCGGGATGGTTGGCGGCAAAGCTGCCGTGGTCCGCCGGATGCCAGTCCTGTGTGGCGACGATCAGGTCATACCGCGGCTGCAGGCTGTTGATCAGCGGCACGATCTGGTCGCCTTGGGGCACGGCAAGCGCCCGCCGGGGCAGAAGTCGTTTTGAACGTCAACGATGATGAGTGCTGACATATTCCTTCAACTCTTTCAACTCGCGATCAAAGCCGCCGGAGAGGATCGGGAAGCGGCACCAGGTCTTGGGATCGAGGTTTTCGTCGTCCAAGTGGAAACGAGGGAGCGTAGCGCTCCCGCTTCCACTGGTTGCGGCACCAGAGACGGAAGAAACGCTCGATCCAAAGCTGCAAATGGGCCGTCGAGTAGTGCGGAAACTGCGGATGCACGAGCCGGAAGACCTCGCGCGGCGATTGCTTGTCGCGGATCGCCGCCCGCTCGATGGCGTCCAGCACGCGGTAGGGCATCAGGTCGTCCTCGTCGGTCTGGCCGGCCGCCGGGGGCCGCAATTCGGCGGTCGGCCGCATGCTCCGTCACGACCGACAAGGCGGCAATCGGCTGCAGGCCCTGGGGCCCGGCGGTCTGCAGCCAGCGGAGCCAGTCCAGCAGAAAGGCCTTGTCGATGCCGGCAATCGGGCTCAAGACCGCCGCAGGTGTCGCCGTCCATCGTGGCATAGCCCACCGCCGCTTCGCTGCGATTGCTGGTGGATAACAGCAGGGCGTTCTTCACGTTCGCCAGCAGCCACACGCTGGGGCCGCGCACGCGGGCCTGGATGTTCTGCAAGGCAATGTCGTCCGTCTCCCACGTCAGCGGGCGGCCGAGGAGCTGCTCGATGCGGCCGACATAGCCGCTGCACGATGTCCGTCGATGTCGAGGCACGACATCTCCGCCCGCAGCGCCGCGCGCCAGCGGTCTCCGCCGCATGCCGCGTAGCCTGGCCGCTGTTGCGCGACGACTGGTAGACGCAATGCAAGAGGCGGCGGACGCGATCGGCGTGCGTCGCATCGTCCGCCAGGCCCGGAACGTGCTTCAGCCTGCGCTGGAACTCCGACCGCGCCCAGCTCATCGCAGGCCAGGGCGACCATGAGCGCCGACCAGGCAGGAGACGGCCGAGGAATCGGCGCCGCCGCTGAGGCTGACGACGAAGCCCTGCGACGCGGCTCTTGCGAAGATAGTCGAAGAGGCCCAGGGCGACGGCGCGAGCGAACTCCTCTTCCTTGAGGCGTGAACTCGTTTCCCAGGCCGCGGCCGGCGGCCGGGCCGGCTCGGGCTCGGCGTCGCGCCAGGCAAATTCCGCGGCAACCTCCATCGCGCCGGGACCGCCCAGGCTGGGCTCGAAACTGGCCAGCCGCGCAGTGCTCATGCGATTGGCGGCCAGGTCGATCACGGCGGACGTGAGCCGCCAGGGAGCAAAGCTGAATCGCGGCCCGGCAGCCAGCAAGGCGCCGGCCGGAGGCCACCAGGGCCCCGCCGTCGTAGATCACGCGGCCGGCCTCGTTGCCCAGCAGGTTGGCATAGATATAGCTGACGTGGAACGCCCTGGAACCCTCCAAGCACCAGCCGCTTGCGGACGTCGAACTTGCCGAAGGCGAAGTGGCTGGCACTGGGATTGAGGATGATATCGACGGCATGCGGCGACATTTCTCCGCCCGGCCGCCCTGCGACCCAGGCGTCCTCGCAAATCTCGAAGCCGATCTTCACCCCGCCGCAATCGAAGACCAGGTCGCCGATGGGGTACTCGCGGCCGTCGAGACGGATCGTATCGCGAACTCCCTGCGGCCAGGGCTTGAACCATCGCGGCTCGTAGTGCAGGCCGTCGCCGCAGAGGAATCGCTTGGCCACAATGCCGGCGATGCGGCCATCAACGGCCAGGCAGGCGCAGTTGAAAAGGGCGTTGCGATGGAACAACGGCAGCCCGAGGCTGACGACCATGCCCTGCGTGGCCGGCACGATCTCGGCGAGCACTTGCGAAGCGGTCTCCTGGAGCCCCGAACTGTGGAAGGCGTCTTCGCAACCGTAGCCGGTGACGCACAGTTCGGGCAAGCAGAGGAGTTGGACCCCTTCTTCTCGTGCGGCAGAAATGGCGGCGAGGATATTGGCCTGATTGCCCGCCCAATCCAGCGGCGTTTGATTCAACACCGCGGCGGCGACTCGAATACGCGACATAGTTTTACGCTGCTAAGACCGCTGTGCGATAAGTTGGAGCAAGCTGTAGGACGGATTGTTAATCCGTCCACGATTTCAAGACGGATTGCCAATCCGTCCTACGATCTTCGGTCGCTAATTGCTGCCGACCTTGTTTTCGGGGGCAAGGTCGGCAACCTCCTTGCGCCACTTGTCAACGTCGGCCGACTGATCCTGGCCGTGGATGTGATTGCCGAGCTTGCCATACTCCTCGATGAGTTGATTGAGGAGTTTCAGGCGCTTCGGCCCGGAGGCACCGGCGACTTCCGCCTTGAGCTTGAGGGCGGCCGCTTCGGCCTTCGCCCTCTCCTCCAGCCGCTCGATCGCCTCCTTAACTGCCGGCGCATTGGGGCTGGCGGGCGCGGCTTCCAAGGCCTCCTTCAGCTTTGCAATCGTCCTGATCGGCCCTTGGTGGGAACCCATATAGTCGGCGACGGTCAGGTATGCCCCCTGTTTCTGCCGGGGTGCAAGACCGGGCAATTCCAAGATCTTCTCGACGGTGGTCAAGGCGGCGTCCATCTTGTGGGCCTGCTTCTGCGCAGCGACCTGGGCCATCATCGTGCGGAATTGGTACTTGGTCTTCAGCCCGGCCT
Source organism: uncultured Planctomycetia bacterium (assembly GCA_963824275.1). Lineage (GTDB taxonomy): Bacteria > Planctomycetota > Planctomycetia > Pirellulales > Thermoguttaceae > JANXQG01. The sequence goes on from CAWGOT010000006.1 coordinate 534,134, forward strand.
GGTTGTCCACGTCCAGGTTGATGATCTCCTTCTCCCAGCCGGCAATCGCGGCGATCGGGTTGCCGAGCTTGTTATAGGCGTCGATCAGTTGGTCCAGGAGTTTCGCCCGATCGAGGCCCTTGGCGTCGGGCAGTTGCAAGCGCAGCCCCGCCAGGCTGTCGTTGGTTTTCAGCAGGTCGCCAAGCCACTCGCAGTAGCCCTCCGCACCGCCCTCGCGATAACCGGTGTGCGCGATCAGTCCGCCGTTGGGATGGAGGATCAGGATACTGGGGAAGGTGTTGATCCCATACTGTCTCGCCAGCTTGTCGTTCTGCTGCTTGAGTTCGGCGGGCAGTTCCTTTTCGTGCGGGAAATCGAGCTGCACCAACACGAACTGCTTGGCGGCCTGGACCGCGAACGGTTTCTTGTCGAAGACTTCGGCCTTGAGTTTCTGGCACCAAGGGCACCAGTCCGAGCCGGTGAAATCGGCCAGTAGGAGTTTGTTCTCCGCCTTGGCTTTGGCCTGGGCGGCGGCAAAGTCAGTCTGCCAGACGGCTTTTTGGGCCGATGCGGCGCTGACCAGAACGGCAAGAGAAAATACGGCCGACATCAGGCCGAGCAAGAAATGACGGATGGTCCGCATAGTGGTTTATCCTTTTTCAAGGGAGTCGTTTCGCGTCTAGAACATTCTAGGATTTTCTGGTTCAAATTCCAGATCTCAGATCTCAGATCTCGGAGCCGCAGGGCAGAAGAATATTCGCATGGTCCTGGACAACATTTTCGCACCGGTGCCGACCACAACGCTAGTAGCCAAGACGGCCGCCTTCCTCTATAATCGCGTCTTTCCCCCCGAATGCATCGACATTTCGAGCCGCCCCATGAAAGCCCTCGTTCTCACTGCATACAACTATTTGGAAATCCAGGACTGGCCGCGGCCGGAGATAACCGCGGACGAGGTCCTGCTTCGCGTGGCGGCCTGTGGGATCTGCGGCAGCGATATTCACGGCATGGACGGCAGCACCGGCCGCCGGCAGCCGCCGATCGTCATGGGCCACGAGGCCTCCGGGACCGTTGTTGAAGTCGGCGCCGAGGTTCGCGATTGGGCCGCCGGCGACCGCGTGACTTTTGATTCGACGATCTATTGCGGTCGCTGCTGGCATTGCCGGCGCGGCGAAATCAACCTTTGCGACAATCGCCGGGTGCTGGGGGTTTCCTGCGACGATTACCGCCGCCACGGGGCCTTTGCCGAGTTCGTTGCCGTTCCGCGGCACATCTTGTATCGCATCCCGGCCGACGTGAGCTTCGTCCATGCCGCGCTGGTCGAACCGCTTTCCATCGCCTTGCACGCCGTCGCCCGTTCTCGCGTGACGATCGGCGACACGGCGGTGGTGGTCGGCACGGGCATGGTCGGCCTGCTGGTGGTGCAGGCGCTCCGCATCGCAGGCTGCGGAAGGATTTATGGCGTCGACGTCGATGCCGGCCGCCTGCAATTGGCATGTCAATTCGGGGCCGACGAGGGCTTCCGCTCGGATACGATGGATGTCAAGGCCGAAGTGCTCCGCCGCACCGGCGGCGCGGGGCCGACCTGGCCGTGGAAGTGGTCGGCGTCACGGCCACCGTGCAACTGGCCCTGGCCGTGCTGCGGAAGGGCGGCCAGTTGACGCTCGTCGGCAACCTCGCGCCGCAGGTCGAGTTTCCGCTCCAGGCCGCCGTGACCCGCGAGATCACAATCAGCGGCTCGTGCGCCTCGCGGGGCGACTACCCGGCCTGCTTGGAGATGATTGCCGGCGGCCGGGCCCAGGTCGCGCCGCTGGTGAGCGCCGTCGCCCCCCTGAGCGATGGTCCTCAATGGTTCCAGCGGCTCCACCGCGGCGGCGAAGGGTTGATGAAAGTTGTTCTCGAACCGTAGGTACTCATCGCGCTCCGCGTGATGCTTTCCATCACGCGGAGCGTGACGAGTACGTTGGAGGAAAACCTATGAATCTTCAAGACAAAACGGCATTGGTCACCGGCGGCGGCAGCGGGATCGGGCTGGGGATCGCCCTGGCCCTGGCCCGCGAGGGCTGCCGCGTGGTCATCTGCGGACGCAACGAAGCAAAGCTCAAGGAGGCCGCCGCCGCGCATCGGGAGAAGCCGCCGATCGTGGCCCGTGCCTGCGACGTGGCCGATCGCGAGGCGGTGGACAGACTGGTCGCCTGGTTTCACAGCGAGATCGGGCCCGTGGACATTGTCGCTCACGCGGCCGGCATCAATGTCGTGCGCCGCAAGATGGCGGAAATCGACCCGGCCGACTTCGACCGCATCATGGCCGTCAACACGACGGGATTGTTCAACGTGCTGCACGCCGTGCTGCCCGAGATGCGTGCGCGGCGGCAAGGCCTGATCTTCAACGTCTCCTCGCTCGCCGGCAAGCGGGCGCTGCCCTTGGCGGGTCCGGCCTACACGGCGTCCAAATTCGCCGCCACGGCACTCGGCACTGAAGTAGGGCTGGAAGAACGCGCCAACGGCATCCGCGTCACCAACATCTATCCGGGCGAGGTCGATACGCCGCTCTTGGACCAGCGCCCCGTGCCGGTGCCCGCCGAAAAGAAGGCGGTGATGGTCCATCCCGAGGACATCGCCAATTGCCTGGTTGCGATCGCCAAATTGCCGCAGCACGTCATCGTGCCGGAGTTGGTGATCACGCCGACGTATCAGGAGTATCTGTACGCGCATGGCGTCCTTTATCGAAACCCGCGGCCTGACGCGGCGGTATCGCGTCGGCCCGGCGGAAATTCGGGCCCTGGCCGATGTCAATCTGCAGGTCGAACAGGGTCAGTTCGTGGCGGTGCTGGGCGTGAGCGGTTCAGGGAAATCGACGCTCTTGCACCTGCTGGGCGGCTTGGATACGCCCGATGCCGGCAGCGTGCGGGTCGATGATCGCGACCTGGCGGCCATGAGCCGGCGGCAACGAACGCTCTACCGCAGGACCACGGTCGGTTTCATTTTCCAGTCGTATTATCTTGTCGCCAGCCTCACGGCCATGGAAAACGTCGCGCTGGCCCTCACCTTCCAAGGCGTCTATGGCGCGGAGCGGACGCGCCTGGCCGCGGAATCGATCGCGCGGGTCGGCCTTGCCCAGCGGGCCGGCCATCGCCCCGGCGAGGCTCAGCGGCGGAGAACAGCAACGCGTGGCCATCGCGAGGGCCATCGTCCATCGGCCGCGGTTGCTGCTGGCCGACGAGCCGACCGGGAACCTCGATCGCGCCACGGCAAATGAGGTGATCGGGCTGATCGGCGAGATCCACCGCGAATTGGGCACGACCGTCGTCATGGTCTCGCACGATGAAGAGATGGCTGCCCGCCTGGCCGATTGCGTGCTGCGGCTTCGCGACGGCCGCCTCGAGCCGGGGGGCGGGAAATGAGGGCTCTCAAGATCGCCGCCCTGGCGCTCAACGGACTGCGGCGGTCGCCGCTGCGGGTGACGCTCACGACGCTCGGCGTGACCTTTGCCACCGGGGCCCTGGTAACGATGATCGCGCTGGCCCTGGGCGTGCAGCGGCAAGTGGAAACGCCGTTCAAGGCCCTGGCGCTCTTGAACAACATCCAGGTCAAGCCCGCAGAGCCCAGCAGCGGCAAGAAACCGTCGCGGCTGGACGACGTTGCCGTGGCCAAGATGGAGGCCCTGCCGGGAGTCGCCGTGGCCTATCCCGATTCGCACGTCAAGGACATCAAGATCCGCTATGGCGACAAGGAGGCCACCGCCATCGGCCTGGCCATGCCGCGCGAGGCCGCCCTGGTGAACATGGCCGACGAAATCCTCGTCGCCGGCCGCTTCTTCGAGGAGAGCAATCAGTCGGAGGCCATTCTGGGCATCGCGCTGGCCAAGAGCCTGGGATTCGCCACTCCCAAGGACGCCATCGGCAAAGAAGTCACCGTCGAGGCCGACCGGCTGGAGTCCGAGGACGGCAAGAAGTTCTCCGTTGGCCACAAGGTGCTGACCGTGGAAATTGTCGGCGTCTACCAGGCCCCGCTACCGATGCCGGAGGGCGCGCAAAAGGGTCTCATCCTGCCCGTCGAGTTGATGAAGCAGATCAGCGGGATGGACCTGGAGTCGGCCATGAAGGCCGTGAATCAACTGAAGGCCGGCCGCATCCCGACGTCCGCGGAGTATCCCAGCGTGACGGTGCAGGTCCGCGATCCGAGCGATCTGGACGACGTGGAGAAAGAGATCAAGACGATGGGTTATCAAACGCGAACGATTCTCAGCAGGCTGCAGAACATGCGGCGGTTCTTCCTGGCGATCCAATTATTGCTGACGGCCGTGGGCAGCATCGCCTTGGCGATTGCGGCGCTGGGCATTGTGAACACGCTGCTGATGGCGGTGCTGGAGCGATACCAGGAGATCGGCCTGTGTAAAGCGATCGGGGCCTCCGACGGCGACCTCTTCGTGCTTTTTCTCACGGAGGCCGGCATCATCGGCTTGCTGGGCGGTCTGTCGGGCATCGCCCTCGGCTGGCTGATGTCGTGTGCCATGGAGTTTGCCGCCACGACCTATGCCCACCAGCATGACATTTCCGGCCGCATGGACCTCTTCGCCTTTCCGCTCTGGCTGCTGTCGGCCGCGATCGGATTTTCGGTCCTCGTCAGCGTGGTGGCCGGCATTTATCCGGCCTTGCGGGCCGCGCGGGTCGATCCCATCCGCGCCCTGCGGTCGCATTGACGATCCGGCTGCCGATTGCCCTTGCCGCCTGAGCCGATCTTCGCCATAATCTGCCTCCTTTCGTCGCACCTGCTGGTGCCGCAAGGATGAGCAACATGATGGCATCGTCAGGCGAGGATGAATCGAACAACCACGGGCCACGGCTCCCGGCCATGGGCCGGGCTTGCGCATCGGAATTTCCGCCTCTTCATCGTGGGCCAGGGGATTTCCGTGGTCGGCAGTTGGATGCAGCAGATTGCCACAGGCTGGCTCATCTACCGCCTGAGCAGTTCGTCGCTGCTGCTGGGCCTGGCCGATTTCACGGCGCAAATCCCCGCGGCCCTGATCCTGCCGCTGGCCGGCGTGCTCACCGATCGCTGGAGCCGCCATCGCACCGTGCTGGCCACGCAGTCGTTGATGATGCTCCAGGCCTTCGCCTTGACGGCCTTGACCGTTTCCGGCGCGATCTGCGTCTGGCAGATCTTCGTTCTCGGCGCCCTTTTGGGAATTGTCAGCGCCGTCGATTCGACGGCCCGCCAGTCGTTCGTGATCGAGATGGTCGATGGCCACAACGATCTGGACAACGCCATCGCCATCAACTCGTCGGTCTTCAACGCCGCCCGCCTGCTCGGTCCAGCGGTGGCCGGGATCATGATCGCGCTCTGCGGCGAGTGGCCCTGCTTCCTCTTGAACGGCCTGAGCTATCTGGCGGTGCTGGCCTCGCTTCTGGCGATGCGGGTGCGGCCGCTGGCCCGCCGCACGACGGACGCCGGCCTCGTGGCAGGGCTGAGCGAGGGCTTGAGCTACATCGCCGGGTCGATGCCGATCCGCACGATCCTGGTCCTGGTGGGTATCGTGAGCATGATGTCCGCGCCGTTGACCGTGCTCATGCCCTTGCTTGTCACGCGCGTCCTCCAGGGCGGTCCCTACACGCTCGGCATGTTGACCGCCGCGCTCGGCGCCGGTGCGCTGGCGGCAAGCCTCTACCTGGCCTCGCGAAAGAGCGTCATCGGCCTGGGCCGTGTAATTGCCACGGCGACCGCCGTCTTCGGCCTAGGGCTGGCCGGAATCTCGTTCTCGCACTCGCTCGGCCTGACGCTCGCGCTCTTGCCCGTAATCGGCTTTGCCATGGTGGCCCAGATGGCGGCCAGCAACGCCGTGCTGCAAACGATTGTCGAAGAAGAAAAGAGGGGCCGCGTGATGAGCTTCTACACGCTGGCTTTCTTCGGCATGGGTCCGTTGGGGAGTCTGCTCTCGGGCACTCTGGCCGGCGAAATTGGCATCCTGCCCACCTTTCTGATCTTCGGCGCGATCTGTCTCACGGCCGCGGGGGTCTTCACCGCAATGCTGCCCGCCTTCCGCAAGGCCATCCGCCCGATGTACGTTCGGGCCGGCATCTTGCCTGGTGCCGTCGAACCGCAGGTGGTGCCGACTGCTCTGCCGGAGCACGAGAAGACGCGGCGGCGGCGAGTGGCCGCCTAACCCGGTCCGGCGTGACCTACGGTTTCTGTTCCGTGGCCGCCGGCACGCAGACGGAGATGTCGTCCCAGCCTTCCCAGGTGTACGCCTCCCCATTCTTGACGTTTTCCGTGGCCTTTTGCTCGTCGTCGTAGCCCTTGCCGCCGTCGTCCCTGCCGTTGATCCCGACGCTGTAGAGCAGGTACCCGCCTGCTTCCTGCCGGTAGTGCAGTTCCGAGTCGTTGAAGATGTCCCTGGGAACTTCGGCGAGGTAGTGCGGCGTCAGGTCCGCGAGCCTGACCGGGTACGTGCCGCGATCGGCGTGATAGGCGGCCAAAGCGAAGGCAAGCCTGGTGAGGTTGAACTGCATCGTCCGGCGGTCCTCGGCGTCGGCGCACGCCTGGACTCTTGGCGGAATTATGGAAAGAAGAACCTGGCCGCACCGCTCCGAAGCGGCGCATCGCATGCCGGCCGGCATCCAGACGCCGGGCGATTTCATGACCTTCGCCGACGTATCCAGCCTGCGGCGACGGTCGCGTTCGGTCTTGTCGAGTGCCGTCATGCGCTCAGCCCGCGTGGGCCTGCCGTAGGCGTCGGCCACCTGATCGTACCAGGAGTTGCCGATGCGAAGCACGTGGTCCCAGTCGATGGCTTCCTTGGCCCCTAAGTCGACCAGCAAGAAGAGCATGCCCTGGGTCAGGCCGCCGTCATGGGCGAACAGCCTGCTGTAGCCTCGCCGGGCGAGCGTTGCCACGGTGTCAAGGTAAATGGAGCGCTCGCCCACATTGATCTTGTCAACCATCCTGGGCAGCGGAGGCAATTTGTCGAGTTCGGCCCTCATCCGGGCAATCTGCGCCGGAGCGAGTCGTGGCGCGCCTGCAACAGCCCCTGGTCGCCGGCACAGGCCATGCCTTCCAGAGCAACGGCGGACTGCACGTCGTTCAACGTCGGTCCCTGGCCAACGAGTCTTGCCAGGCGGTGGCAGGCCAGCAGGTCCTCCCACGCCTCGTCGACTTTGCCCTCCTCCACGCGGAGCATCGCGCGTGCGGTCAAGGCCCGCGCAGGCGCCCGGTACTGCCACTGTCCGGGCGACCCGTCGTCGCGCAACCGGGGCGACGCCAGGAGGCATCCCCGCACAGTGTCCTGCAAATAGCTGTTCGGCGCCAAGAGCGCCGCGAGTACGCAGTCATCCTCGGGGCTGAGCGGATTGTAACGCCGTGGACATCTCGAAGCCGCAACCAACAAGGCCAGAGGTTTCTCGTTGGCCGCCAGCCAGCGGGCCAGGATAGGAAACTCCTTCTTCGACCAGGCCCCCTTCATGGCCAGAATCAGTTGATCCCCAAAAATCTCTAGCGATATTTCCTCTTCCGCAGTGGCGGGGCCGGCGTCCTTCAATGCCTTGACATACGTGTCGGGCTCGACGAAGTAGTCCCCTTTCTCCGGGAGCGGCTGGATGCCGAGCAGCCTGTAGTACTCGTCGCGATACTTGGGGCCGATTTCGCCGGGTCCCATGGCTTTGAGAAAAAACACAGCCGCGTTGTTCTCGGGCGTTACACCCGCGCAGATGCCGATTCAGCGCGGCAACGTAGTTCACATAGCCGTCCGTGCGCAAGGGCCCGGTGATGTACGTCGTCTCCTTGGAAATCGTAATCTCAACGTGCGATTTCTTCGCGGAAGAAAGCGCGAGCCCCGCCGGCGAATTCGGCCGCTCCTGGGAACCTGCCGGATTCAGACCCACCAACATCGTCGCCAGGGCGACCGCCGCGACGCACGTCATTTTCATCATGCCTTAGGCTCCTGCAGCTAAAGTCAAGTCCCGCACATTTTCGAGTGTATCAAACATCCGCACGCCAGTCAACAATCGCTGTCTTTCTTCAACCCCTGCGGTTACAATAGAGTCTTTGCTTTCAGGACTTGAAAATGTCGCAAATCACCGTTCTTCCGCCGGAAAGTGCCCCAACCGCCGATGGCGTCAAGCCCGGCGGCTGGTGGCATGCCTCGGAGGACGGCACCAAGGTCATGTGCGACCTCTGCCCGCGCGGCTGCTCGCTGGCCGAGGGCAAGCGAGGATTCTGCTTCGTCCGCCAGAATCTCGGCGGGCGGATGGTCTCGACCACCTACGGCCGCAGCTCGGGTTTCTGCATCGATCCGATCGAGAAGAAGCCGCTCAATCATTTCTATCCCGGAAGCTCCGTGCTCTCCTTCGGCACGGCGGGCTGCAACCTGGGATGCAAGTTCTGCCAGAACTGGGAGATCTCCAAGTCGCGGGAAGTCGATGCCGTGGGCGAGCGGGCCGATCCGGAAACCGTGGCTCGCGCGGCCCGGCAGTTGGGCTGCCAAAGCGCGGCGTTTACCTACAACGATCCCGTGGTCTGGGCCGAGTACGCGATCGATTGCGCCAGGGCCTGCCATGACGCGGGCGTGAAGACCGTGGCGGTCACCGCCGGTTACATCACGCCCTTGGCCCGCCAGTCGCTGTTTGCGGTGATGGACGCGGCGAACGTCGATCTCAAGGGCTTCACCGAGGAGTTTTACAAGGAACTGACCAGCTCGCGTCTGGCCCCGGTCCAGGACACCCTGCAATGGCTCGTGCATGAAAGCAATGTCTGGCTGGAAGTGACGAACCTGATCATTCCCGGCCAGAATGATTCCGAGGAGCATTTGAAACGCATGTCGGCGTGGTTCGTCGAGGCCCTGGGACCCGACGTGCCGCTGCACTTCACGGCGTTTCATCCCGACTTCCGCATGAAAGACGTGCCACACACGCCGCCTGCCACGCTGGCCAGGGCCCACGAGATTGCCAAACTCGCCGGGTTGAATTATGTTTATACGGGAAACGTGAGCGATCGCGTGCGGCAAAGCACCTATTGTGCTGGCTGCGGGAAGGTGCTGGTTGGCCGCGACGGCTACCATCTGAGTGTCTACCGCTTGGAGCAGGATCGTTGTCGCGGCTGCGGCCGGGCGATCGCGGGCCGCTTCGGCGACGGTCCGGGCGATTGGGGTCCTCGCCGTCAACCGGTGCGGATCGCGGCTTATGCCAGGCCAAGAAGCCCGGCGCCGACCGTCCCCCAGGCACCTGTCGAAGAAGGTAATAACAAAGCTATGGCACAAGCTCCACTTGCTCTCGCCGACGATAGCCACGGCGAGTTCCGCTTGGCTCCGGATCAGGAGCAACTGGTCTTTCAGGCGACGGGCCGCCGGCTGATTGCCGCCGTTCTCGGTCGGATCCCCGTTCCGCTGGAGCAGTCGCTGGCCGCGCTGGCGCCGTTGGAGGTGGCCGGAGCGTTCGTGACGCTGAAGCGAGCGGGAGTCTTGCGAAGTTGCTGCGGCTCGCTGGGGTCGGCCATGCCGCTTTCCAGGGCAATCGAGCAGGCCGCCGTTGCCGTCGCGAGAGAGGATCGGCGTTTCCCGCCGATCTCGCCGGTCGAGTTGCCGTATCTCGACATGGACGTTTGGCTCCTGGGCAAACTGGAACCAGTCTTGGTCCCGGCCTGCGAGCGTCGAAGTGCCGTGATCATCGGCAAGCACGGCCTGAGAATCGCCAAAGGCGACCGCCAAGGGCTTCTGCTCCCGGGCGTTGCCGTGGAACACCGCCTGGATGCCCTGGGGTTCTTGGAACAAGTGTGTCACAAGGCCGGTCTGCCGGCAGACGCCTGGCAGAGCGAAGACGCGGCTTTGATGACATTCGAGGGACATGCCATCGAAGGCGAGTTGAAAACGGTGCTGGAGCAGACAGGCGGGAGCGACGCGGAGACGCGGAGACACGGAGAGGGGGGGCTCACCGCGTCCCCGTGTCCCCGCGTCCCCGCGTCCATGCTGCTGCCCCCGTCCCCGCGTCCGTGCTGCCGGCCCGGTCCGAGTCGCGCCGATCTGGCACTGCTTGCCGATACCTGCCGCCAGAACCTCCGAGCCGTGTTGCTGGGCGCAACTCCCGCGTTTTATGTTCCCGGCGCGTTCGACGGCGGCATCCAAGGGATCGTGCTCTCGCTGCAACTGCCCGGCGGGGCCGATCGGATCGATTCGAGCCAGGTCAATATCCTCAGGGGCATGCCGCTGCAATCGACCTTGTTCGAGCTGACCAAGGCCGCTGCCGAGCGATTGCGGCAAAGCGGCGTCCATCCCACGGCACTCACCGGGGCAGCCCTCGACATTACCGTTCTCTGGGACGCGGCCATGCACGGCTCTCCCCAGGCGCCGCAGTTGCAAGGTCTCGATCCGCACGATTGCGCGATCTTCGTGGTCCAGCAGAGCCGCTGGGCGCTTGCCGTGGACCCGCAGGCCGCGCCCGAGGATCTCGTGCGTGAGGCCGTCGATCTGTTGCGGTCGCCAGCCGCTGCCAGGGCATCGATCTTCAGTCTGGCAGCCGTCTCGACTGCCAATCGGATCGCGGTCTCCAGTCTGCCTCAAGCGCGGACTGGCGGCGACGTCCGCTGGCCCTCGGCCGCAGGCACATTTTATCCCCGCGATGCGGGAGAGATCAACCGCACGCTGGACAAGTGGTTCGCGGACAAGCCGCAGGCCGAAGCCTGGGCAGCGGTCATGGTTCCGCATGCCGGCTGGGTCTATTCGGGCCAACTGGCCGCCAATGTCTTCAGCCGCGTGAAGTTCCCCAAGCAAGTCATCGTGCTCGCGCCGCGACACCGCGCGGAAGGCGTCGAGTGGGCCGTTGCCCCCCACCACGTCTGGCAGTTGCCGGGCGGTTCGATCGATTCCGATCCGGAGTTGGCCGGGAGGTTGGCCGATTCGATCCCCGGTCTGGAACTCGACGCGGCGGCCCACGCCCATGAACATGCCATCGAGGTCCAATTGCCGTTGCTGGCCCGGCTAGCGCCTGGCAGTCGCGTGGTCGGAATCACGATCCATGCGGGCGAACTGGACGAGTTGGAGCGATTTGGCCAACAATTGGCCGCCGTGCTTGCCCGGCTGAGCGAGCGCCCGCTCCTGGTCATTTCCAGCGACATGAACCACTATGCCAACGACGTTGAAACCCGCCGCGTCGACCGCATCGCCTTGGAAGCCCTGGCGTCGCTTGACCCCCGTCGCTTGTACCGCACTGTGCATGACCACCGGATCAGTATGTGTGGTGTGCTGCCTGCTGTGATCGTGCTCAGCGCCCTGGCCCGCCTGAACACCCTCAATCGCTGCCAAGAGGTAGGTTACACGACCAGCGCCGCAGCTTCCCATGACCCCCAGCGCTGTGTAGGCTATGCGGGGATGTTGTTCGCCTGAGGAAATAGCGTGGGCCGACGGGCACCATGTACTCATGGTCGCCGAGTCCCACCATCTTTACGCGTGCTACTGTAAATTGGTGGGACTCGCTCCACTCGGCCCGGGACTCGCTCCACTCGGCCCGGGACTCGCTCCACTCGGCCCACCCTACTTCTGTCTTCGTGCGGTGCCGCGATCGCCTGAATTTCCCGTCCAGTCGTCCCATCCTGCCGCGTCTGGGGTTTTCATCGCCCTGCTGCCGGGTGGGTAAGTTTACACTCCGGCCCACGTGGTTTATAGTATAATGCAAGGTTGGCTGCCAATTTTCCCAGAGCCTGGTCGAGGGACCGAGGTTGCCCTATCGCTGGCGGCAACCAGGTCTGTGCCCGGTCAAACGAGATTTTCCGTTGAGCTACGCCCCAGGGCGAGCGGAGATTGACGAGCAGGTATGGAGGACCAAACCCTCAATCCGTTTCGTGCGCCGATTGCGGTGGCGAAAATACCGTGCGCAGCCCGTAGTGGAGCCCGATGTCCGGCCGCCGCTGCAATGGTATCGCGAGCTGCCGATCTGCCTCTCGCTGGTGGCAATCATCCTCGTCGCCTATTGGGGCGTTTGGCTCTTCGACTTCGTCTATTTTGACGACCCGGGCTACGTGACGGACAACCTGAATGTCGTCCGCGGCCTGCCCTTGTTCTCCGACTTCCATGTTTTCAAGGCCAGCCTGTACTGGGCATTCACGGCCTTCGAGCAGAGCAACTGGCATCCCCTGACCTGGCTCTCGCACATGCTCGACGTGCAGATCTACGGCCTGGAGGCGGGCGGGCATCACGTTACCAACATCCTTTTCCACGTATCGAACACGCTGCTGATTTTCTGGCTATTGCGGACCATGACCGGCCGAAGCTGGCCGAGCGCGGCCGTAGCGGCCCTGTTCGCCGTACACCCCATGCACGTCGAGTCGGTGGTGTGGATCGCCGAGCGCAAGGACATGTTGAGCACGTTCCTCGGCCTGCTCACGCTGCTGGTCTATGTTCGCTACTCGCGGAAGGCCGTTCTGGCCAGCGATTCGCTGATCGTCTTCGTGGTCCTGGCCGTGCTGACCTGGGCCTTCACGCTCATCGGCATGAACTGCATTCGAGCGGGCCACCCGGAAGACTTCAACGCCTGGGCCCTGTTGATCTATGTCCCGATTTTCCTGGGCATCACGATCTATGGGGCGGTTGTCCGCCGTTACTACCTGATTCTGTATTGCGTGATCTTCGTCCTCTACGTGCTGGGCCTGCTGGCCAAACCGATGTTGGTGACGTTGCCGTGCGTTTGCCTGTTGTTGGACTTCTGGCCGTTGGGCCGTTTTTCCAGTCTGTTTTCCGATGCGCCGCTGCAAGCTGCCCTGGTCGAGCGGCCGGCCGTGCCGAGGCGGAAGGCCAAGCGGAACCAGCGTTTGCCGGCCCGCAAGGCAGCGGTCCCCGCCGAGAGGGCCATGGAATGGACGGGCGGTGCGCAGATCTTGCTGCTGCTGTTGGAAAAAGTGCCGCTGTTGGCCCTGTCCGCCGCCTCGGCCATCATTACGCCCTATGCCCAGAACCACGGCGGATCGATGGCCTCGACCTCGGAGCTATCGCTCGGCTTCCGCCTCGAGAACTCGTTGCAGTCCTACATGCGGTACATCACGCGGATGTTCTGGCCGGGCAAGATGTCCGTGCTCTACCTCCTCGACCCGGACCACGTCGATCACTTCTATACGGCGATCGCGGTCGTCACGCTCTTGACGATTACGGGGCTGGTGATCTGGGCCGCCTTCTATGGGCGGCGTTACCTGGCCTTCGGTTGGTTCTGGTACCTCGGCACCTTGGTGCCGGTGATCGGCATCGTCCAGGTGGGCGAGCAGACCCACGCCGACCGCTACACGTATATCCCCTACGTCGGCTTGTTCGTGATGCTGGCCTGGGGCATCGCCGACTTGATCAATCTGCTGCCCCAATTCCGCACGGGCTTACGCTACGCGACCGGCATTGCCATGATCCTGGTGCTGGCAATCTGCGTCGGTTGGACGAAATACCAGTTGCAATTCTGGACCGGCGTGGAAGTCCATCTGCGGCACGCCTTGACGATCACGCCCGACAATTGGAACATGCTCAACAACCTGGGCGTCTATCTTTGGAAGGAGGCCCAGAAGCAGGACGCGCTGGCGGCGAAGGCCGAGGCCGACGGCGACCTGACCTCGGCGGCGGAGTTCCACGCAAGATCCGTCGCCCTCAAAGACGACGCCACGGCGCAGTGGATTCACGGCATCACGGCCCGTCCCACGGCCACCGACATCCACAGCAACCTGGGCTATCGCTATTCGGAGTCCGGCGACCTGGACAAGGCCGAGTGGCATTTAACGCAGGCCGTGAAGTTGAAACCGATTTCTCCGCGGCCCCACAATAATCTCGGGCGGGTGCTGTTGCGGAGAAGCCAGAAATGCGAGGCCGACGCCCGCGAGGCGGATGCCAAGCACGAAACGGAAAAGGCGAAACGCCTCAGGAGCGAGGCGAAGGTAAAACTCGATGCCGCCATCGCGGAGTTCGACACGGCCGTCGGATATGACCCCTCGCTGCTGGAGGCCCGCTTGAACCTGGGCGAGGTCTATCTCTCGCCCTCCGCGTTGCATCCCGAGAAGGCCGAGTTCCATTTCCTGAAAATCCTCGAGACTCGACTCGCCCCAGGTCAAGGACCGCGAGACCATCAATAACTTCAGCCAGGCCTATTTCGGCCTGGCCAGAGTCGAGCTCACGCGCAACAATTCGGACGCCGCCATCAAATATCTGATCCAGGCGCTGCAACGCAATCCCCAAAATCCGGCGGCGATGCAGTTGCTTGCCGTCCAGCAATACGAGCGGGGCGAGTATCACGAGGGCGAAAAATGCCTTTGGCCCATGCTGGCCGGGATGCCGGCGCCGAAGCGGGTGGAATTCGCTGTGCAATTCTGCGCACAATTCGACAACGCCCACAAAGTCCCGCAAGCCGTCGCGGCCTTGAATTTCTTCGCCTGGGTGTTTGCCACGAGTCCCGAGCCGAGGATCCTCGATCCCAAAGAGGCGATGACACTTGCCCAGGCTGTCGTGACGAAGACGCAACAGAAAGACCCGCTGTCGGTGGACTCGTACGCCGCGGCACTGGCCCGCAGCGGCCAGTTCCCGCAGGCCGTGCAAGCGGCCCAAATCGCCGTCAATCTGGCCAATTCCCAGGGCAACAAGCCGCTGGCCGATGCCGTTTCGCAGCGTTTGCAGTCCTATCAGCAGGGTAAACCCTACAGTTGCCAGATCGATGGCAGCGATCGGCCGTTGCCGTCAGGCATGCGTGCCGAACGCCCGTGATCCCCAGGGCAAGCAGAGATTGACGAGCAGGACAATTCGAAAGCGCCGACAAGATCCCCCAAGCGGCCGCGGCCTTGAACTTCTTCGCCTGGGTCTTTGCCACCAGTCCGCAGCCGAGCATCCTCGATCCCCAGGAGGCGATGAAACTGGCCCAGCATGTCGTGGGAAATACGCAGCAAAAAGACCCGCTATCGTTGGACACGCTGGCCGCGGCACTGGCCCGCAGCGGCCAATTCCCGCAGGCCGTGCAAGCGGCCCAAATTGCCGTCAATCTGGCCAATTCCCAGGGCAACAAGCCGCTGGCCGAGGCCATTTCGCGACGTTTGCAGTCCTACCAGCAGGGGAAACCCTACAGTTGCCAGATCGATGGCAGCGATCGGCCAATACCGTAGCCGTAGGGTGGGACCAGCGAGCTTGCGAGCGCCGGCCCACCAATCGCGGATGTTGGTGGGCCGGCGCTCGCAAGCTCGCTGGTCTTGCAGTTCTCGCGACCCACACTTGCTGCGCGGGCCGGCAAGTGCGATAATAATAAGGGGTTGGCAACTCGAACCGTCTGCAAGGTGCGACCGATGTCTGTAATCTGCCAGTGTCCGTCGTGCAAGGCGAAATACCAGGTCGACGACAAATATGCCGGTCAGGCGATCAAGTGCCCTAACTGCTCCTCGGCGGTTGGCGTGCCGGCGGTCGCACGGGTCGTACGCCCAGCCGTTGTGGCATCCGACCACCCTCCATCAGTGGGTATAGCCAAGGTCGCTCCAGCGATTTCCTCGAAGGTCGAACTGTCAGAACCCCGCGCCGTTCGGCGCGTCGAAGATCGGCCGATCGAGCCGCCGCCCAAGATCGCTGCCGAGAAGAGCCCCTCTCCTATCGAGAGAGCGGCAGCGGTCGTGCCTCCGCCGGTGCCACCCCCGGCACCCGCGGAACGCTGGTCGGAAGAGGTCACCCCGTCGCGTCCTTCCAGTGCGGCCGCTGAGGCCATCGTCGTCTGCCCTGTGGATTTGCAGGCCGCCGATCAAGACAAGGACGTTCAGCCGCCGATCGACGATGGGCTGCTCCTGTTTGTCGACGAGCCGGCGGCCCCACCGGTCGCGGAGCCGCCGCCCGTGCCCCCGCCGCCTCCACCCCTGGATTTGTCAGGGGCCATCGCGGACGAGCCGGCCGATCCCGCTCGGGGAGATGCAATTTCCGTTCCTGGGCTCGCCGCTCGGCCGGCCCTTGGCGAGCGTGTTTATCACCCCAAGAAAAAGAAGGGGCTTCCCAAATGGTGGATGCCGGCAACAGCCGCGATGGGAGTGATCGCCGTTGCCATCGTCTTATTCGTCTCCGTGATCTACCTGGCAAGGCAGCGGAAGCCCGAGAGCGAATCGACCACGGCCCCGCCGGTCGCAACCGCCGCCACGAAGGGCAAGACGGGACCGCAGGTCCCCGTGCTGACCATCGATTGGCCCGAGGACCAGCGGGCCCTGCGCGTCGCTGTTCGTCAACGACGTGCCGCGGGAAATACCCTTGCGGGGGCCGATTGAGATTCCCCTCCCGCCAACCAGGGGACAGTATGAATTTCGCCTCGAACGGCCCGGCTTTCAGCCCAAGCGATTTGCCCGCGCCTCGGGAACGGAGGACCAGGGCTACAAGGCTGCCGATTGGGAGCCGATCGCCCAGGGCATCGACTGGAAGCAGGACTTTGACGCGGCCAAGAAAACGGCAGCCGCCGAGCACAAGAACGTCCTCGTCCTCTTCGACGCCTCGGATTCCAAGGGGAGCTCCTTTGCCTCCAACCGCTTCGCCGAAGCGGTCGCCAACCGCAGGGAATTCCGCGAGCGGGCCGACAAGGAATATGTCTGCGTCTATATCGACAATCCGCAAGGCGACGAGGCGAAACGAAAGGTTAGCGACGCCGACCGCAATCAGAAGCTCATCAAGCTCTTCCGCGTCAAGGTCTTTCCCACAGTCGTTGTGACCGATCCCCGCGGACGCCAGTTCGGCATCCTGGAAGATTACAAGATCAGTGGAATCAATTCTTTCCTGCAGCTCATGGACAAGTGGGAGGCCGACGGCAAGATTCTCTTCGAGATCCTGGCCACGATCGATTCCACGCCCAAGGAAAGCCGGAATCCCGATCTGGTCGCCAAGTTCTTCGATTTTGTGGAGATCAACGATCTCGACCGCTTCTACCGCGGCTACATCAAGGAGCTGACGCCTTTCCTGCCCCAGGGCGACAGCCGGCCGGCCACCGAAATGGCCCGCATCTGGGGGCAGAAATTCTTCCTGGCCAGCGGCAATCCGGACGAAGCGAAAAAGGTCGTGGACCGCTTCGATGAATGGAAAAAGTCGCGGACTTTCAAGGATCGCGACCTGGCCGCGGAACTGCACCTGATGGCGGCCGAAGTCCTGCTCAGGGCCGGAGGGGACCTCCGCAAGGAGGCCGCCGAGAAGTGCAAGGAAGGCCTGGCCTTCTCGCCACAAGACCCCCTGGTGCGGAACCTGCTCGAACGCTACATGCAGGCCCTGACCGGCGAAGAGTCCGACCTGCCCGCCGGTTCCGGATCGGGCTTTTGCGTGGCCCAGGGCAATTACGTATTGACCAACCACCACGTGATCGAGGACGCCAAGAAGGTCAAGGTGCATCTCAACGGCGAGAAGGAGCGATACGACGCGCCACGTGATCGCCGACGACGAAACGGGCGACATGGCCCTCTTGAAGATCGACCTGCCCGCCGGCAAGACTCTCCGACCCATTCCACTGGCCGACACCGGCCTGAAGATCGGCGAGGACGTCTGTGCCATGGGCTTTCCCGGAGTGCTGAGCCAGAATGTCACCTTGACCCTGACCAAAGGCGTCGTCAGCATGCTGCCCGATCCTAGCGACGATGAGGCCTACATGGCCACCGACTGCAAGGTCAATCCGGGCAATAGCGGCGGCCCGCTGATTTGCGGCTTCACCGGCGGCATTGCCGGCATGGTCACCGCCAAGAGCAACATCAATTCGCGGGAAGACAGTTATGGACTGGTGATTCCCGTCGACCGCCTCCGCAAGTTCCTCCTGAAGAGCCTGCCGCCCGATAGCCGGAAGTTGCCGCCTCCTTCCGCCCGCGCGGCGAACCTCAAGTTGAGTGAACTGGCGGAGATCATTGAACCGTCGGTCGTCTATATCGAGAACCTACAGTAACAGGGATTCGAGGAAAATCGATCATGGCCTTCCGCTTGCCGATGATATTTGCCCTTGTTCTTGCATTCGCCGCGGCCGCTTTCGGGCAGCGGCGGATCATCACCCTTCAGCCGGTCGACGTGGCCGGCTCCATCGCCCAAATGGGACCGGCCGGCATCGCGGTCACCGCCGCCAACGGTCGGACATGGATCTTGAAGCTGCAGCCGAGCGCCACCAAGATCAAGATCACCGGCACCGCCGAACCTGAAATGCTGACCCAGGGAACCAGCGTGCGATTCACCGCACGCATCGACAAGCGAACTTCCAAGGCCCAGGACAAGATCGCGCGATCACGATCTTCACGCCCACGCAGGGCGTGACGGAGCGGACCTTGGGAGTCGAGTTGGCGGGCGAACGTCCGCAAGGAAACGCTGACGACCCCAATGCCCCCTTGCTGCCCCCGGAAGCGGCCGCAGGGACCGGAGTCCTCGACGACGGAGCCGGCGGCAAGGCGCCGAAAAACGCCCGCCCGCGGCGAAAGGGCCCGACAAGTCGGTGCCCGACGTCGCGAACTACGACGTTCTGCGCCGAGATCGTCAGCAATCGCAACGGGCACATGATCGTGAACGTGCAGAATCGCTTCATGAAATCAAGGATCACGGTCGATCTGGCTGCCGATGCGCGGATTGACCTGGACCTCGGCGACCTGTCGCTGGCCCAACCGGGGGACAAGATTCAGGCCCAGGGGTTCTACGCTGTGCAGGGGACTTGTGAGCAAGTGGACAGCGTCGAGGTTGCACTGAGCAATCCCCTCGCGCCGCCGGGGAGTCGACCGCGTCGTCCCCGCCCCGTGGCCGGCGGCGACACAGCCCGGCCGGCGGGAAAGGCCAAGACCGGCCCCGAGACCGCCGCCGGCAAGAAAGCCGCGCCGGGCGCGGCAACGCCCGACAAGGCCCCTGCCAAAGAGGCGCAACCGCAAGGTCCCGCCACCGACCTGCCGCTGGCCAAGGACAATCCGCCCGTAGGCGCCCATCAGACGGTTGTGCCCGACCCGGTGCCGGCCGTTGCCCCCTGCGCCGCAGGTCCAGCAACCCTTGCCCGAGCCCAAGAAGACCGTTGAAAAACCTGCGCCGTCAAAGCCCCAGAAGAAGCCTGCCGACGACGATGACGACAAGAACGCCTTTGACTAAGGACTGGCCAAAGACGGTAGGACGGATTGGTAATCCGTCTTGGAACCGTGGACGGATTACCAATCCGTCCTACGGGATTTCGCGAAGTTATTCTTCGCCAAATCCTAACCGGGTTGATCTTGCGTCGTTTGCCCAATCTTCGTAGTATTCCCTCGCGGGCAATTGTCGGGTGGTTTGGATGCCACCCTGCGCCTTTCTGGACCGCCTTTCCCATCCATCTCGGGCAGTCGCGTGCAGGCAGCGGAACCTAGGGCGAACTTCGTGAGGGCTAGGATCGCCGTGGCGGCGGTCCTGGTATTTTGTGCTTTGGGTTGCCGGCAAGTGGAAACGGTCGGGCCGGCCAACGCCTCGATCTCCGCCGATAGCCCTCAACGCGTGCCGGCCGCTCCCTCCACCGCGCCTATCCAGGCGGTCGACGCCCGCGAAAGCAGCAGGCAAATCTCGTGCGCCGTCCGCCAGGTTCCAGGTGATAAAGCTGGCCCAATCGCGATGGCTCCGATCAATTGCAATCTCGGCCAAGACCTAGGCACTATGGAAGATCTCGCGTACGACGAGGGCGAGCGACTGCCGCTGCCGGCGGGCGATGCCGGCGGCCCTCTGGGGTTGACCGGCGAACCGGCCGATCCATCGCGTGCCAGAGACACGGCCGACCGCTGGCGGACGTTCCTTGCGGAAGTGGGCGGCACACCGCTCGATCTGTCGCCGGGTCCGCAGCTTTCGACCGGCGAGGCGGACGACCGCAGTTTCAATTCGGCCGAGGCAACGGCGTCGAGCGGTTTCAAAATCCGGTCCGCCGAGATCCTGAATACGACGATCGACAACGTCTTCCTGGACTACGGGAACTATTACACCCGCAGTACGCTGGGGGAGTTCATCCTGATCCTCGCCCCGGCCGCGGCCTTCGCCAATTCCGACTGGGATGCGGACATTGGCAACTGGTATCAGTACCACGTTCGCTCGGCCGCCACCAACCGCGCCTCCGACTTCTTTCGGCCGCTGGGGAACGGCTACTACACGATACCGGTTTATGTCTCCGCCAAGTTGCTGGGCGAGTACTTCCCTGACGAGCCCGGCATGGCGCTGTTGGGCGAGTTCGGCGATCGCACGTCGCGGGCGCTCCTGGTCGGCGCGCCGCCATTCCTCGCCCTGCAATACCTGACGGGCGGTGGGCGGCCGTCGGAGATTGAGGACGAGTCGTACTGGCGACCGTTTCGCGGCTCCCACGGCGCCAGCGGCCACGCCTTCATGGGCGCGATCCCCTTCCTCACGCTGGCCGACATGGCCGACAACCCGCTCTCAAAGTTCTTCTGCTTTGCTTGTTCGCCTTGGGCCGGCGTGACGCGGATCAACGACAACGTCCATTATCTCTCGCAGGTCTGGCTCGGCTGGTGGATGGCCTATCTAGCCTGCGACGCCGTCAGCAAGACCGAGAGCCAGCAGGGCCCGCTGGTGATCACGCCGCTGATCACGCCGGGGATGGCGGGAGTGGGAGTGATTTACCAGCATTAGAGAGGACGAAGGATGAAGGATGAAGGATGAGGGATGAGGGATGAAGGATGAAAAAATGAAAGACACGAAGAGCACTAGAGCGCTCGCTAAACGACCGGCCTCAATCCGCGATCCCTCATCCCTGATCTCTCATCCCTCATCCTTCATCCTTCCGCCTTCATCCCTTCCCCACCCCGCCGCCATCTACACCCCCGACTGGAAGCGGCGGATTCACGACTATTTCTCCCGCGGCGCACAATTCTCCGGGACCGCCGGCTACTGGGCCTTTGAGTTCGAGCGGCAGTGGGCCAAGCATTGCAAGGCCGTGGCCCGCGAGTTGCGGCTGGTGGAACTGCTTGGCCATTGGATGCCGTCGACTACGACCACGACCATGGGTACATCGTGCCCGACACGGTGCGCGACATGGTGCCTGGGCCGCCGCGTGCTGGTGATGGGCAGTTGGCTGGGGTCCGAGGCGATTGCTTACGCGCTTTGCGGCGCGGAGGTCACGGCCATCGATCTCGACGCCGAGGCCCTGCGTCTTTCCGCCGAGTTGGCGACCCGCTACGGCACGTCGATCCGCACCGCCGCGGTGGACGCCGCGGCGACGAACCTGCCCTCAGGGCATTTCGATCTCGTGAGTTGTTCGCAGGTGCTGGAGCATCTTCCGCCCGATCGGCAGCCGGCGCTCGTGGCCGAGATGTGGCGGCTTTGCCGGCAGGGCGGATTGCTGTGGCTGGACACGCCGAATCAGCTTGCCCCCTGCGACCAGCACGACACGGGCCTGTATTTCGTCCACTGGCTGCCGCGAGGTGTGAAGACGCGGCTGGCCCGCTGGCTCCGCCGCGACGTGCCGACCCGCGAGCCGGGATTCGGTTTTCAGGCGGTAGGGCTGCACTACTATCTTTCTTACTTCCGCCTGCTGCGGATCCTCCGCGGCCTGGGCTCGTTTGAGGTCTTGTCGCGGTATCGCGGCTTTGCCAACGTCGCGCACTACGCTGCCGCCCGCCGCCGCGAAGGCCGCGCGGGACCGCTCTTTTCGCTCAAGCTGGCGGCCATGCGGGCCACCATGCGGGTCTGGGACTTCAACTGGATGAACGACATCCGGCTGGCGGTGCGGAAGGAGTAACTGGCCGATAGGTTGTCATTCACCACGCCCCCACTTGGCCCGGACGCGGCGCACTTCTTCCGCGATGCTGGCCCGCGCATCGCGCCGGTCCCAATATCGCTGCAAGAGCTGATCGTACTGCGTTTCCACGTGACGGATGTGGGCTGCCACGGCCAGATCGACGGCCTCATCGGCAAGGCTCTTGGCGGACGCGGTCCGGCCGACCCGCCCGCTGAACTTCAGGCATGCGTGTTCCGCAATGACCATCTCTCTTCCGGCAGGGCATTGCGGGTAAAGCTCCCGCACGCGGGCTGCAAACCGCGCGACGTATTGCTGGTCGAGATCCTCTCGGCGTTCCGCTTCCCGCTGACGCCGCCGCGTGCGGACCTCGGCGTCGGCCAGGCACTCCTTCTCGGCCTGCTCCAAGGCCTCGCCTTCCACCAGCAACCCTTGCCGTTCGTACCGCTTGCGGGCCTGGCTCCACTTCAGCACCACCGCCGATAAAGTCGAGTGCTTTCGGGCGCGCCGCGTTACGGCCGTATCGCCTGCGGGGAGAAAGACGAGATGATCCAGATCGGCGCACGCCAGGCACAGGGCCCCTCGGTCGCCGGCAAGCATGATCCAAGCCTTGCGGCCGAGCTCCTCGCCGCACTCGTCGCAAACGGATTCCCTGGAGGTGATGAAGACCTTTGGAGGTGCAGGCTGCTTCATCGGTCTGTCCATTTCATGGTGTCTTTTTCTTGTCGCACACTCTTCCACCAACGCGCCCGAAGTGAGGCCCCTTTGCTCAACCGGCATTATCCGGTTTCCACGCTACTACGAGCCTCTCCGCCACCGACACGACCGGGCCTGGCCCTCGCCTTCGGAGCGAACTATTTCCATTTTGGAAACAGTTGCCTCACGGGCCAACTCGCCGGACTCGAAGATGTTCTTCAGGTGCTTGTTAATGGCCGGCACATTGACCCCGAACAGTTCCGCCAGCGCCTTCTGCGTCAGCCAGACCGTCTCGTCCCTAAAAACACGTCCACTTTCACCGCCCCATCAGGCGCAGTGTAAAGAAGAAACTGGCTTTTTTCTGTCATCTCGTCAGTCCTCACCCAACGGCTGAGTCTGCGGCACTCACGGGCGCAACAATCCCCTGATTATAATTGCCGGTCCGTACGAAACAACCGTGACCGGTCCACGCATCCATCCCCCAGTTTTAAGGGTATGTACGGCATCGATCGTCGCGTAAGATAATCGCTTTGAGAGTAGTCGTCTTCCTTACGCCACGCTCCTTGATTCCCAGGATGAAATGATGCGATACTTCAAACAATCAGTTGCGGCCTTCTGCCTCCTCTGCCTGCCGGCCTTGAACCTCCTCGCGGGCGAGGTGAAGCCGGCGATGCCGGAGTACACCAGCGTACGGCACCTGGCCGACAACGTGACACTTGCCTCGTTGGACAACGGCCTGACCGTCATCGTCCAGGAGAATCACACGGCCCCCGTGGCCACCGTTCGCTGCTACGTCAAGAACACGGGCAGCGCTTTCGAGGGCCGCTACCTCGGCGCGGGGCTGAGCCACGTGTTGGAGCACGTCGTCTCCGGCGGCAGCACGGTCCATCACGGCGAGAAGGAGATCGAGAAGACCATCGCCCGCTTCGGCGGCGTGACCAATGCCTACACCACGAACGACCACACGACCTTCTTCATCGATTGCCCTGCCCGCAACGCCCTGACCGCCATCGAGCTCACGGCCGACGCCATGCAGCACATCACGTTCGAGCCCAAGGAATTCGCCCGCGAGCTGAAGGTCGTTCGCCGCGAGCTGGCCGACGACGAGGACGATCGAGGGCACGTCATGGAAGACCTCTTGAACCTGACCGTCTATGCGGTCCATCCGGTGCGGCATCCCGTGATCGGATACCTCCAGGTGCTCAACGGGACCACGAACGACACGATCATCGACTTCTACCACGAACGCTACGTGCCCAACAACCAGATCTTCGTCGTGGTCGGGGACGTGAAAACGCAGGAAGTGCTGGACGCCGTCGCCCGGCAATGGGGCACGCCGCGGGGCCGCGAGACGTTCGTCGCCCTGCCCGAGGAACCGGAGCAGGTCTCGCCGCGGCAGACGGTCCGCGAGATGGACGGCGCGGTCTACGACTTCGCCATCGCCTGGCCCACCGTCACGCTCTCGGACCGCGACATGTACGCCCTCGACCTGGCGGCCTACATCCTCGGCGAGGGCGAGAGCTCGCGGCTGGTGCGGCAGTTGAAGTATGAAAACCCGCTGGTCCTGGCCGTCGGCGCCGCCAGCAACACGCCGCACTTCGTCCGCGGCTACTTCGTCGTCTCCGCCAGCAGCAAGCCGGAGACCTGGCAGAAGGCGTCACAAGAGATCATCCGCCAGGTCTACCGCCTCCGCGACGAAGAGATCGGCGAAGCCGAACTGGCGAAGGCCAAGAAACAGAAGGCGGCCGAACTCGTCTTCCAGCACCAGACTGTCCAGCAGCAGGCCGAGAGCCTGGGGCTGAGCTACCTGGCCACCAGTGATCCACTCTTCGACACCACGTACACCCAGCGGATCCAGGCCGTCACCGCCGCCGAGATCCGCGCGGCGGCGCGAAAGTACTTCGTGCCCGCGCGAGAATCGCGTGATCATCGCCCCGCCCGGCGGCGGACCCAAGGGCGAGGCCGAGTCGAAGGCGGCCGCGGCGGGCGCGGTCCGCCTGGAGCGTCTTCCCAACGGCCTGCGTGTGCTGGTCAAGCGCGTGCCGAACCTGCCGCTGGTGAACATCCAGGCGTATGTGCTAGGCGGATCGTCGTGCGACAGCGACAAACTGGCCGGCCGCTGTGCGCTGCTGGCGGAAATGCTCGACAAGGGAACGCAGGGCGGAGCTACCGGCGCCGAGATCGCCCAGTATTTTGATTCCGTCGGCGGCATGCTGGGCTTCAGCTCGGGCCGCTTCACGGTCGCCGGCAACGCCATCTGCCTGAAGGAAGATTTTCCCAAGGCGGCAGGGCTCTTCGCCGATTCCTTCCTGCACCCCGCCTTCCCCCAGGATCAATTCGAGAAGGCCCAATCGCTGCTGCTGGCCGATATCGCCAACCGCAGCGCCGATCCGAGCGCCGAAATCAGCGAACTGTTCTTCGATGCCCTGCCGGCCACGTCGCTCTACCACATCAACCCCGAGGGCAGCGCGGCGACGGTCAAGGCCCTGACCGTGGCCGATCTGAAGAAGTTCCATGCCGAGTACTTTGTGCCGGGCAACATGGTCGTGACCGTCTTCGGCGATATTGAACCGGACGCGGCCATCGCCCTGGTCAAGGAGAATTTTGGCGGGCTTGCGGCAGGTGAGAGGAAACTGCCTGCCGGTACTCAGGCACAGGTTGCCGAGGGCGGCAACGCGATTCCCCAATCCAAGACGATACACAAGGCCACCAACAAGGATACGGCCATGCTGATGCTGGCCTACGCCTGCGAGGGCATTCACGACCAGGCCGATCATTCCGCCATGATCGTGCTGCGGGCGATCCTCAACGGCTACAGCACGCCGGGCGGATGGCTGCACAACGAGCTTCGCGGCGAGGGCCTGGTCTATTACGTGCAATCGACCGAGTTGACCGGTCCCGTGCCGGGCTATTTTGTCGTGACCTCGCAGCCCCAGGCCGACAAGCTCGACGAAGTGGTCCAGCGGATCCGCCGCAACCTGGATCAGGCGCGGCAGGGGGACATCCCGGAAGACGAGTTCCGGACGTCGATCGACCAGATCGTGGCCTTGCATGCCCAGGAAAACGTGACCATCGGCGAGCAGGCGCGTTCGGCGGCCCTCGACGAGATCTACGGGTTGGGCTACGACTACGACAAGAAGTTCGACGCCCAGATCCAGGCGGTCACCTTGCCGGACGTCGTTCGCGTAGCGAAGAAGTACTTTACCAACAGCATCCTCGTGACGACCTCGCCGGAAAAGAAGGCTGAGGAGAAGAGATAAAGAGAAGACTGTTGACAGAAAAATGGGACGCTATTTGCCGGAGATTCTCCTCTCATATTCGGCAATGCCGGCCTTGATTTGCTCACGACCTTCGTGATCACCGACCGGCAACTTGCAGCGTCCGAATACGTTGCGGCGATCTTCCCCGCAAAATCAATGAATTCCGCACCGTTCATTCTTGATAATTAAAAGTGAGACACAAGTCCGAACACGATTCACCGAGCCGCGATACGCGGCGGTGCCACTCGACTTGCCGCTCCACCACGTCCTCGGCGGGGCCGCTTGCCTGCGCCTCGATCACCGTAAAACGGCTTTGCGGGTACTCGGGATCGTCCAATACGTAAGTTGACACCTCCCCCGGAAAGAGTTCCCGCGTAATCTCGAAAACCTGGGCCATAAGGCTTGAAAGCTCGGTCGACTGTGCGTCAACGGTTGCCGACATGATTTGTTCCTCGCTCGCGATAATTCACGAATCCAACTACGATGCAATTCTAACACACTCTCTGCCTCATTTCCAGTCCAGCCCTTCGGGGAGCTTGTTAAGCGTCTCGCAGCGGTCGGCGTGGATGAGGACGATGTCTTCCACCCGCACGCCGCCGACGCCGCGGCGATAGAGGCCGGGCTCGATCGTCACAAGCTCGCCTTCGATGAGTTCCGGTCCTTTGAAGTCCAAGAGCGGCGGTTCGTGGCACTCCAGGCCGACGCCATGACCGGTGCCGTGGGTCATGGCACAGTAATCGTCGGGCGCGTCGGCGGGCGGCAGCCCTGTCTTGTAGCCGTGCTTCAGGATCGCGGCGATCGTCGCCTTATGCACGTCTTCGCCCGTCACGCCGACCCGCGCGGCGGCCATCCCCGCACGCTTGGCCTCGCGCACGGCGGCATGCATACGAAGGACTTCATCCGGCACGTCGCCATGCACGACCGATCGCGTGCAATCGCCGTAATATAGCGTCGTCTCGTTGCGGGGGAAGATGTCGACGATCACCGGTTCGCCCGTCCGCAGTTCACCGTGGCCGAGGTCGTGGCAATCGGCCCCAATCGGTCCGCCCGCGACGATCGAAGGCGGGTTCACGTAGCCCAGATCGATGAACCAGTGATTGATCATGGCCCGGATCCGTTCGGACGTCAGAGGGCGGCCTTCGTCCAGCAACACGCCGTCGCCGCGGGCCTCGGCGCGGGCGATCAGGCGGCAGGTCCGCTCGATGATCTGCTCGGTGGCCTGCTGCGCTTGGCGGACGTGTTCGAGTTCCTCGGCGTCCTTGCGGCGGCGGTCGGCGACGCCAATCGCCATGTCGCACTCGACGCCGATACCCGCATGACGCACCACTTCGGCGAAGATCAGCGGCAGCGTGCGATCGGCCACTACCTGCGTCACGCCCGCGCGGCGCAGGCATTCCGCCGCGGCCTGGGCCGTGGCCGTCTCACGGTCGCCCGAGAGACCGCCGGCCGGCGCAAAGTCGCCAGGGCAGGCCACTTCATCGGCCCGCGCGAAACGACGGGCGCGGTCCATCTCGATGTCGCGGAGAATGAGGATTGACTTCAATCTGCCCTCGGCGGCCGGAATCTGCACGTAGGCCACCGGGTCGCCCACGAGGAAGCGGATGCGGTGGTACAGGGCCGAGTTGAGTTGCGGAATGCCCGCCATGAGCAGGGCACGGGGCGTGTTTGTTGGCATGGGTGAAACCGGAGGGTTGTAAGGTAGGGTGGTGTCGAGCGCAGCGAAGACCCACCAACTAATGACAGTGGAGTATTTGGTGGGTCTTCGCTGCGCTCGACCACCCTACATTCTATCGAATTGCGGCCAGCGCCGCACGGAGCGGCTCGATCTCGTCCTCGGTTGGCGGCAGCAGCGGACGCCGCGGAGGGCCGGCATCACGGCCGACCAAACCTGTGCCCGCCTTGACCAACTGCGTGAACTTGCCGCTGAAATCGAGCAAAGAGAGCAACGGCTCCAGCCGGAAGAAAAACTCGCGGGCGGCCGCGTAGTCCTGCCGGTGCAGTAATTCGTACAAGCGGACGTGCTCCGCCGCGCACAGGTTGGCGATCCCCGCCACCCAGCCGACGGCGCCCAGAACGAAGCTCTCCATCACTAAGACGTCGCAGCCGCAAAAAACCTGCAGGCGGTCGCCGCAGCGGCGGATGATCTCGCTGGTCCGCGCCGTTTCCCCGGTGGCGTCCTTGATGGAGCCGACATTTTTCAGTTCGGCCAGGCGTTCAATGAGTTCCGGCTTCATGTCGACGCCCGTGCGGGCCGGAAAGTTGTAAAGCATGATCGGGATGCCGATGGCCCGATCCACCAACCGGAAATGCTCCAGCAACTCGTCGGGCCGGGGCAGCGAATAATAGGGCGGGGCGACCAGCACGCCAGCAGCCCCATACTTCTCGGCCGTTTGGCTATAGTAAACGACTTCGCGAGTCGCGCCCGCATTGACCCCCGCCACCACCGGCACGCGGCCGGCCGCCGCATGGATCACCGCCCTGAGAACATCAATGCGTTCCGTAGGCCTCAGCGCATAAAACTCGCCCGTGGAGCCCAACGGAATCAGGCCGTGGACGCCCGCGCCGATCAGATATTCCACCAGGGCCTCGAGCTTGACGAAATCGATGTTCTCGTCGGGCGTCATCGGCGTGAGCATGGCGGGAAATACCCCGCGAAATCCACTTGCCATCCTATCTATCTCTCCGCGCCTTCCATCAGGAGCCTGCGTAAAATACACCGTGGGATAGGTTTGTAACCTGTCGCGGCAGATGAAAAATCCCCTCGACAGATTAAAAGTCTATCCTACCAGCGTCTTGGCCTCGGCCCTCATTATCGGCCAATCGACTCGGCTTGTCGAGGTCCGAGCGGCTTTGCATTTCTGCCACCACTTGACAGTTGCTCAAGTCCCCGCTAATTTCAACGCATGGCTTGCGATTACGTGTTGGGCGTGCCTAACAGAATCGTAACACCGTCTCGGGAGGCCTGTTTCCATGTGGGTCTGGCTCAGCGTTGCGGTGGCGATCGGCGGCTGCGGTGCGGCTCTGTTTGGCTCGATTTACTGTAGAAAGCGCCAGTCGCACTACCAGGGACTGGCGATTAACCGTTCACGGTTGATTGCCGGCAAGGCGCCGCGGCTTCAGGTCTCCGGGCCGGATCGGCTATCGGTTGAGCACTTCCGCAGCGAGCATCTGCTCCGCGTGTGTAATTTCCTCGAACCGGCATCGCTCGCAACTCTCCGCGACGAGGCCCTGGCGGTCTCCGCCCGCAAGATCCGCAGCTACGTGCCGACCCATAAGAAAGGCGGCACCATCTCCTACGAACAGATCCATGAGGCCTGCCCCGCCTGCTTGGCGTTCTATCACTGCGAGGAGGTCTGGCGGTTCGCATCGCAGGTCGTGGGCGAAAACCTCCGCCCGGCCGGCGATCACGACCAAAGCGCCGAGTCGATCCTCTATTACGATGAGACCGGCGACCACATCCATTGGCATTTCGACCACAACTTCTACGAGGGCCGCCAGTTCACCCTCCTCATCAACCTCGTCAACCGCTCGGCCCGCGGCGGGTCGTCGGCAAGCACCCTGGTCTACAAGAACTCGCAAGGCGCGGAGGTCGAGGTCGACACGTTCGAAAACACGCTGGTGATCTTCGAGGGATCGAAGGTCCTGCATCGGGCGACACCAACCGCCGAAGGCGATCTGCGGATCATGCTCAGTATGACCTTTAACACCCAACGAAAAATCTCCGCCTTCGGCGAGATCAAGCGGCGGATCAAAGACACGGCGTTCTTCGGGTTGCGCGTGCTGTGGAAGTGACGTGCGGCTGCGACGCGTAGGTCCCTCCTGCCGGGAGGGACAATCGTGCGACGATTTGCTCAAAGGCCGAACGTCCTCCGAACGGCCATATACTTCGAGCGGCTTTAATTGAGCCATTTTCGCCGTAGCGATCGAAGCCCGACGCGCAAGCGAGGCAAGCGGTTCCATTCCTGGCTTGCGCGTCGGGCTTCGATCATTTCAAGCCGCGCGGGGTATAACAACGCTCGTCCCTCACGGCAGGAGGGACCTACAGGTACTCCACCCCGAACCGCTCCCCCACCAGGCCATAGACCTTCTTGATTTCCTCGGCCCGATCGGCGCGACAGACCAGCGTGGCGTCGGGCGTATGGATGATGAGCATGTCCTCGCAGCCGATCGTGGCAATCACGTGGTGCGGGTCGGAGGAGGCAACCAGTGTCCGCCGCGAATCGACCAACACGTGCCGCTCGGCGGCAAGGGCGTTGCCTTGCTCGTCGCGAGGGCAGGTCTCGGCGAACATCGGCCACGATCCGATGTCGAGCCACTCCAGCGGCATCGGCACGGCAGCCACGCGGAACCGCGGATCGCCGGGTACCCCGTATCCCCGGGTGGCGGGCTCCATCACGGCAAAATCGACGCTCACCTTCCGCAACGTCGGATAGACCTCGTTGAGGACGGCCGTCTGGTCGGCGCCGCCCCAGGAGTCGGCCACGCGGGACAACCCGGCGGCAATGGCCGGCTCATAGCGCCTCAGGCACTCCAGCACCGTCCGGGCCCGCCAGACGAACATGCCGCTGTTCCACAAGTAGCGAGCCGGCCCGGCGGCAAAGTAACTCGCCGCCGTCGCCGCATCGGGCTTCTCCTTAAATCGCTCGACCACGCGGGCGGCGGGACCGAGCGACTGGCCCAATTCCAAATAGCCATAGCTCGTGGCGGCCTGGGTGGGCGCGATGCCGAACGTGACGAGCGTCTCCGCGTGGTTCTCCGCCACTTCGAAGCCCTGGGCGATGATCTCCTGAAAGCGATCGACAGGGCGGATGAGATGGTCGGCCGTAAAGACGGCGATCACGGCTTCCGGGTCGTGCCTGGCGATTACGGCCGCGCCGAAACCGATGGCATTGACCGTGTCGCGGCCGGTCGGCTCGCCGAGAAACTGGCTTGGGGTCAGCCCTGGGATGGCGTCGAGGATCGCCTGGGCGTGTTTCTCGCCGGCGCAGATCAGGCGGCGCTGGGCGGGTATCAGCCCTTCGAGCCGTTCGTAGGCGATCTCCAAAAGGCTCTTGCCCTGGATGAACGGAATGAGTTGTTTCGGCAGGGAACCGCGGCTCATGGGCCACAACCGCGTGCCCGAACCGCCGGCAATGATCAGTGCGTGTCGCATAAGATGTCCACTCTTCGCTGGTAAAAGGCATCCATATTGGCCAGCAGCGCGATTTCGGCCACGCTGTAGCGATCCGCCCGCAGAAAAGCCGTTTTCTGCGCCGCCGAGGCCGTGGCCGGATCAAACATCCACAACCACTCGCGATAGCCTTGCCGCGAGTTGACGGCCGGGAAGACCCGCGCGTCCCACAAGCTCCGGCTGGCCGGCGGAATATCGGCATCCCATGCGTCCTCGGCCTTCGCACCCACGGCGGCCAGCCACTCGACCAACGGCTGGCCGGCGAGCGTGGCGCCGCGATCGAGCGTGTCTTTGAACGTGTCGCCGACGTGATATGTGCGGACGAACCAGGCCGCGCGGCCCTCGCGGGTCTCGCCGGCGATCACGTCCAGACAGGCCCCCTTTGGCAATTCCAGCGGGGCTTCCACATCGACACCGACGACGACGTTTTGCCCGCCGAGCGTCAGCGGGGCCGTTATTCGGCAGCCTTCCACCCAACTCTCCCCGCCCTCGATTCGCCCATCCGGAGTGAGGCGATTGTTCAGGCTCAGGCAGACGTCCGGTCCGGAGGGCTGACCGTCGTGCACGAGCAGTTCTCGACCGCTGGTAATCAGTTGTCGCGTGGTGCCGAAGTGCAGGAAGTCGCACTGGGGCAAGACCTCTGCCGAGAGCGGCACGTGGGACAAGACCGGATAGGCTCGGCCAAGTTGCTCTGCGGACCAGCGGGAACCGCTGGCCAGGCAGCTTGTGCGATGATGTTCGGCCGTGGCCTCGGTGCCCAGGGCGCAGCAGACCTCGCGATAGAGATCAAGACCCTTGTCGAGCACCAGACTCTCCATGGCTGGTGAAAACTGCGGCCCGGACTTGTCAAGCTGGACATCGAAGGCGCGGAACATGGCCGTGACGGCGGCGGCGTCAAAACTCATCACGGCCAGATCGAGAATCGCCCGGCCGCGATCGTTGATGGCCCCATAGCGCTGCTGGTCGACAGGCGACGGCTTCTGCAGGAAGAGCCGCACCTGGCCGTCGGGCGCGACGCAGAATACGCCGTGCTTGCTGGCGGCCTCGGGCGTGGCCGCCGCGCCCAAGGCCACGATGCCCGGCCGATCGAAGCGCACGGCGGTGGTATCGAAGAGCATCAGCGCGTCGCCGGCGGCGACGACCACTTGCCCCGCCTCTTGCGGCCCTCGCGGCAGACCCAGGAAAACGGGATAGAGACGGTCGAAGAGCGTCGAGATCACCGCGCCGCGCGAGGCGCTCCCACAAGTGGCCCTCCCACAAGCGGCGACGCGCATGTACTCATGGTCGGCACGGGCGAGAAGATCTTGCCGCAGGGCCCATAGGCCGGCACGCGGCGGGAATCGCCCCCCGCGTGCAGGATCAGGATGCGAAGGCCGCGTAGGATCCGCTGCAGCGACGCAAAGTCGCCGGCCGCCGACCATGAGTACATGCGCGTCGCCGCTTGTGGGAGGGCCACTTGTGGGAGCGCCGAGCGCTGGATCTCGGCCGCCAGAACCCGCATCAGGCAAACCAGCGTGCTGCCCCCGCTGCCGACGCGCTTTCCCATGGGATCGGCTACGACCAGGGCCGTACCGACCTCCGGCAAAAGACCCGCGCCGAGGCGCTTTGCCAATTGGCTTTCGTAGCCCTTGGCCTGCCGCTCGTTGGACGCGGTCAGAATCAGATAATCCCAGGTGTGTGCCATGACTCCAAAATAACCGTTTTGCGGCGAAATTCAACGGGGGGCAGTGACTTTCGCCGTAGGATTGGCCCCGCCGATTCGCTCCCTTGCATGATTGCCTGGACGAGCGAAACCGTGTACAATCGGCGGTCGATATGTTAATTGTCGATTGCCCGCGAACCCCCGTCAATGTCCGAAAGGCCATGCAGCATGGAAGACTTTGTCACGATCGCCACTTATCTTTCGCTGGCCGAAGCCGAGCCGCACCGGCTGGCCTTGGAAGCCGCCGGAATCCCCACCTTGGCCACCGATGAGAGCGTGGGGAGCCTGCTGGGGTCCAACCTGGTCGGCGGCATCAAACTGCAAGTTGCCGCCAAGGATGCCGAGGCGGCCAAAGAAGTGCTGGCTACGCTCGAGGCCGAGGCCCAGGAAGAAACGGCCCAAGTCGACGAATCGGGCGACAACGTCTGCCTGGCTTGTCCGGAATGCGGGGCCGAGGTCTGCTTCCCGTCCGACCGCCGCGGGCACGTGGAAGAGTGCCCGGAGTGCGGCGGCTACGTGGACGTGCCTGGGTAATGCTATCCTGCGAGCGGCTTTAATCGAGCCGTTTTCGCAGCTATCGAAGCCCGAAGCCCAAGCGAGGTAAGCGGTTCCATTCCTCGCCGACCCGGCGCGTGCCCCGTCGGGCATAGATCATTTCAAGCCGGGCGGAGTAGAACAATCCAAGATACGGCACCAGGCGGTGGGGCCTGTGCAACGACCAACCCATTTGGAGATCTTGGCCAAAATGGCCCAAAACCGGCTTCTTCTCGTTTTTTGCGGCCATTGTGCCCGTCGCATGGGTTGTTCCTGTTTATCCATAATAACGTATACTTGTAGATAAGCACGGCGGCAAGAGGCGTGAAACAAGGGGTAACGCTTGTTCGGGTGGAGGGCATGTGGCATGCGGCGGGATGGTCAGAATCGGTCAAATTCGGTCAAATTCGGTCACAGGCGCAAGTCCCGTTGGCCCGCCTAGGCAGGAGTGGTGCTGCCGCGTTTGTCGGCCGCTGGCGGCGGGATGATCCCAGACCGCCGCCAGCGGCCAGGTCAAAGCGCACGACGGGTCGATCTTGATTCCGCCCTCGGCGGGCTTTCGCCGAGGGCGGTGTTCGTTTCAATTGTCAAAGAGCAAGCCGGGCATCGCGGCCCTTTGGAAACCGGGCCTGGAGCGCGGCGCTTGCCCTCATCATGGCGGCCGCCGCCGGCGAGCGCCATGATGAATGCAAGCTCCCTTCCCTGACAGCAAGCCGCGTGCCAATCGCGCCATATATTCCAGATTTATCCATATCTATATATATCATAGTGCCTTGCGCTGCGAGGGGTTTTCCGGCCCGCCGCCAGGGAACCGATTCGTTATGGATGGCGACTGCCAAAACAGGTCAAAAACGCCTGAACGAAGCAGGGCGACTGCCAAATTGGCGGCTGCCCGCGAGAGTGGAGCCACAAGCCGCCATTACATTACATTGCCCAAACTGACAACTAATGCATACACATGGTGGCCCAATTGCTGCAACTTCGTTCACTTACGCGGCCCGGGCTCGACAGCATTCGAAAGCAGTTCCAGCCGCGCCAGGTTGATCGCCTGCTTGGCACAATAGTCGAAGACGATGTCGGGGTGGATGCCCGATGAAACGTGAAATCCCTCCACGCCGCCCGCCGAGGCCAGCGCAAATGGACCTGCCCGGCTTCGCCCGTTTCGCTGACCGAGGGCAAAGGGCCGACGGCCAGGCCGAAATCGCTTCGAAACCGCTCGCGGCACGCGATCGCCGCGGCCCGGACAAACGACTCGACAGCAGATTCGGCCGACGCCAAGGGCAATAATCGCAGCATCGCGGCCTCGTCCGCCGCGACCACGCCGCCGCGATAGCGGCCGGCACCGCCGTCCGCCTTCGCGATCCACTGGGCGACCAGGCCGGCCGTGGCGATTTCGGCCGTGGCCAAGGTCTGACCGCGCTGGCCCAAGAGGCGGAGCAGGGCGTCTTGCAACTCGTCATCGCCCTCGCCATAGACCAGCCTGCCGAGACACGTGCGGATCTCGGCTGCCGTGGGCTCGATCTGGGCACGGCACTGCTCCTGGCTGTCGCCTTCGGCAACGATCCGCAGAATGATCGTCGCCCGGCTGGCATTGATGCCTACGCGGGGGATTCGGCCGCGACGGATGAGATCGGGCATGAGCGACTCGATCTGGCTTTCGCCCGCGCCGAAGCACTTGATGTTCCGCCGCAGGATAACGCGGCCGCCTGCCCCCATGCCGCGCAGGGCCGCGAGCAGCGAGCCCTGCCACATCTCGCGCATCTCCGCCGGAACGCCCGGCAGAGCGAAGAAACGGCATCGGCCGCCGTCCGCCCGCGGCACGTCGATGTCGATGCCCGGCGCGGTGCCGTTTGGGTTCGACACAACCCGGCTCCCTGCGGGGAAGTAGGCCTGGAGACTCGTTGCTCTTGGGCATTTCCCGCTTCCGCCGCGCAAAGAGCTGTCGGACGTGTTCCATCGCTTCCGGCACCATCAGCAGCGGGCGATCCGTCGCCGCCGCGAGCGCCTCGCGGGTAAGATCGTCGGCCGTCGGCCCCAGCCCGCCGGTCGAGATGACGATATCGGCCCGCTGGATCGCGCGGCGAAAGACCTCCACGCAGGGCTGCAATTCGTCGCCCACGGTGGAGTGATAAAGGACGCGGACACCCAACTCACCCAGTCGCTGGCTGAGCCACTGCGAGTTGGTGTCGAGGAGTTGTCCGCCGGTGATTTCATCGCCGATGGCGAGAATCTCGGCGTTCATCTGCAAGTTAGTGACCGGCGCGGTTGAGTTGCTCCAGCGTGTCGGAAATCTGTCCGTGAATGTCGCCCGTGGCACGAACGACAATCGCGTGCTGCGGCTGCCAATAGTAGATCGAGGCATTGCCGCCGTTGACATCCCAACTCTTGGGTGAAATCGTGCTCTGGATCAGGTCGACCAATTGCTGACCTGCGTCGGCAGTGGCGTTCTGTCCCGCCGCACCGCCCGCCCCGCCGCCTGCCGGCACTCCCACCTGGGCCAAGACCGGGCTCGGTAGCAGGCTGTTGTTCACCCCAACCGACGGCACGGCGGTGTTCGCCTTGGCAGCCGCCTTGTCCTTTGCAATCCGCTTGCTGATCTGCGTGCTGAGCTGATCAAGCCGGGCCCGAACCGTAACCCGCAAGTTCTCGCGCTGCGAAGCCGCCATCCGCGTGTCTTGCAGAATTTCACGATAAATGCCCAACAGCTCTCGGGCGGCCGCTTCGGCCTCCTGGTCGGTGGCCTTGGCCCAATGCCGCATCGCGGCATGTGCCGCTTCAAACAACTCGCGGCCGCTACGAAGCGCGGCCGGCGCGGCAACTTGCGCCGCCGGTACGCCGGTTTCGTCTGCGGTTCCGTTTGGGGTGGCTGATAATGCCAGAATGGTGGCTAGAACGATCGACATAGCTCGGACCTCCTTTTGCCCTCTGTTCCAATGATCGGATGCCCTTCACGGTTAAGCCTATCACTTTACGAGAAAAAAGGCAACGCTTTTCCCTGCGTTCGGCTCGGCGATTTTCGGGCGAGGAGGGCAAATGCCGGTCATTTCCTTGCCGCAATCGGTATTTTGTGCCGTATATTCTATGTATTTTTCCTGGATTGCCAGGGCTGGATTCAAGACTTGGTTGTCGGTTAGAATATCCAGGCGTTGGGCCACAAGCACGCGGGAAGCGATCGAATGGGACTTTACTACAAATGTCTGTGCGGTGATAGCGAACATTTGGCGTTGATGGAGCGCGACGCCGTGGCAGTCCAGGATTCGGCAGGGCGAAATTGGATCTGCTATCCGATCGCCGCCCGCAAGGTCGAGAACCTGACGATGCTGGCCCACGTCTCGGAAGTTTTCGAGGCCGACGCCACGGCCCGGCGGCAAGGCATCGGCCAGCAGGGAACCGAGGTCCGCATCTATTACTGCGAGGACGAGCGCGAGTTGTTCGAGAAACTGCTGCTCGATGCCACGCCTGAGAACAGCGACGATCAACTCTAATCCGCCAGGATCGTGCACAGCCGTAGGGTGGGACCAGCGAGCTTGCGAGCGCCGGCCCACCAATCGCCGATGTTGGTGGGCCGGCATTGCAAGTTCGCTGGTCCCACCCTACGGCGAGGACGAGCACACAGAATCTCTCCAGCAGAGATCCTCAGTCTGCCAGGATCTTGCACTTGGGCAGCGCGGCGCGAAGCTGCTTCAGGCCCTTGTCGTCGATCTGCGTGTTGTTCAGGTCAAGACTCGTCAATCGCTTGAGGTTTTTGAGCACGTCAACCGAGGCGTTCGTGATCGGATTGAGGTTCAGCTTGAGCGACTCCAACTGCGTCAGGACCGCGAGCTGCTTCACGCCCTCGTCCGTGATGTTGTCGTCTTCCAGGCTGAGGGTCGTGAGCTTCGTGAGCGCGGCGAGGTTCTTCAATCCGGCGTCGCTGATCCGCGTGTGCCAAAGGTCGAGGAATTCCAATTCGGCCAGGTCTTTCACGATGGCCAGTCCGGCGTCGTCGGTATTGGTTTCGCTGACTCCAATCGCTTCAGGCCCTTGGCCGCCTTGAGATGCACGAGTCCGGAACCGTTGATCGGGATGCCGCGGAGCACGAGTCGCTTGAGGTGCGTCATTCCGGCGAAGGTTGCCAGACCGTCGTCGGTCACGGCGCTGCAGCGGAGGAAGTCCAGTTGCTCCATGTCCTTGCCCTTCAGCGCCGCCAAACCGGCGTTGCTGACGACGCCGTCTTCGATGGCCAGGATCTTCAGCTTCTCCATGCCGGCCAGGGTCTTCATGCCGGCATCCGTCACGACGGGGCTGCGAACCTTGAGGTCCTTCAGGTTCGGCAGCCGCGACAGGGCCACCAGCCCGGCATCCGTGATCTTCGAGCCGCGGAGGTCGATCGCCCGCAGTTGCGTCATCGTGGCCAGTTTGGCGGCGCCTGCGTCGCCGATCCGGTTGTAGAGGAGCTTGAGGTTCTCCAACTTCGGCATCTCGGCCAGGTAGGCCATGGCGTCGTCGGACATGCGATCCGTGTGGCGGAGATTCAG
This sequence comes from uncultured Planctomycetia bacterium, assembly GCA_963824275.1. Taxonomy (GTDB): domain Bacteria; phylum Planctomycetota; class Planctomycetia; order Pirellulales; family Thermoguttaceae; genus JANXQG01. The sequence continues at coordinate 571,648 of CAWGOT010000006.1, forward strand.
TACGCGGATCTCGCTCAGCTTCGAGAGTTCCTTAACGCCCGCATCGGTGATGTCGGTGTTTTCCAGGCCGAGCTCGCGAAGCTTGGGGAAGTGGGCCAGGGCCGGAATGCCCGCATCGCCGATTTCGGCGCCGAAAAGGTCGAGCTTGACGACGTCCTTGAGGGCGGTCAGCAGAAGCAGGTCGGCATTGGTCGTCGCCCGCGGATTGAGATCGACCGCGACGACCGTCTTGTCGGGGGCATAGGTAACCTGTCCGCCGAGTTTCTCGATGCGGGCCAGGGCCGCGGCTACCGTCGGCTCCTCAGCTCGGCTCAGGGCTGGACAAGCCAAACATCCGAGCAGCAAGGCGAATACGGGGACTTTCCAAACAGTCATGATACGAACTCCAGATCGCGGCGCAAGGCACGCTGGAAGGCGGGTGGGGCGCAGGGCAAACCCTCTAGTCTAACTTGAAAGGCCGGGGTGTGCCATCCCGCTGCCAGCGGCTGAGAATTTGGGATGTCGGATATTTCAGATTCAAACTTCCATGCGTGCATGCCTCACAATGGGGTAGCGATTCGGACGCGATTTGGACGCGATGGCTTGAAATGTATTGACCAGGACATTATGCTGAATCCACCTGCCGAACCCCGCGCGGCTTTCGATCCAACCTGCGGCGCGTGAGTTCGTTTCTCCACCTTCGCTTTCCCACCAACTCCACGGAGTGCAAATCATGCCGAATCGTCGTGAATTCCTGTCAACAACGGCTGCCGCCGCCATGGGCTACTGGGTGGCCGGCGATGTTCAAGCCGCCGAGAGCAACTCGCCCAACCAACGCATTGCCTTCGCCAGCATCGGCATTGACGGCAAGGGGCTCAGCGATTCGGAAGACGCCGGCCGCGCAGGCGACATGGTGGCCGTTTGCGACGTCGACGACCAGAAGCTGGACAGCGCCGTTGCCCGCCGCTTCCCGAAGGCCAAGAAGTTCAACGATTATCGCAAGATGCTCGACGAGATGGGCAAGAGCATCGACGCCGTTACGGTGAGCATTCCGGACCATTCCCATGCCCCGGCCGCTGCCCTGGCAATGCGGATGAAGAAGCACTGCTTCGTGCAGAAGCCGATGACGCACTCGATCCACGAGGCCCGTGTGCTCGCCCAGTTGGCCCGCGAGAACGGGGTTGCCACGGAGATGGGCAATCAGGGGACAGCGAATGTCGGTCTGCGGAAGGCGGCCGCGGCGGTGCAGGCCGGCGTGCTGGGGACCGTCAAGGAGGTCCACGTCTGGACGAATCGGCCCATCTGGCCGCAAGGCGAAAATCGCCCCGCGTCGGTGGCGCCGCCCAAGTCGCTGCATTGGGACCTCTGGCTCGGCCCGGCCCCGGCCCGGCCCTATGGCGAGAATGCCTACCACACCTTCAAGTGGCGTGGCTGGTGGGACTTCGGTTGCGGCGCGCTGGGCGACATGGCATGCCACACCTTCAACATGCCCTTCGCCGCGCTCAACCTCCGCGACCCGGTCTCGGTGCAGGCCGAGACTTCCGGCCACAATGGCGACAGCTATCCCAAGTGGTCGGTGATCACCTTCGAGTTCCCCGCCACGGACAAGCGGCCGGCCGTGAAGGCCTTCTGGTACGACGGCGGCAAGCGCCCGAATGCCGAACTGTTCGAAGGCCGCACCATCGCCAATTCCGGCGCGTTGCTGGTCGGCGAGAAGGCCAAGATCTACTCCCCGGATGACTACGGCGACCGTTTCGACTACCTCGGCGACGTGAATCCGCCGGAGCTTGAGTTCGTAAGATCCCCGGGCCACTTTGCCGAATGGGTCCGCGCGATCAAGGGCGGTGAAAAGGCCATGTCGAACTTCTCCGACTACGCCGGTCCGCTTACCGAGACGATCCTGCTGGGCAACCTGGCCGTGTGGGTTGCCGCCACGGGCAAGGGCGAGAAGGTCGAGTGGGATCCCAAGGATCTGAAGGTCAAGAACATCAGCGGGTTGGAAGAGTTCATCCAGCCGAACTACCGCGCTGGCTACTCGCTGTAACCGCCGGCTACAGCGAGCTTCGGGTCGACTCGCAGGACCTTGTCGAAATTGGCGGTAGTTTCGCCAAAGGAGGTCCGAGAACGGCAATTGATGACAGGCGTCGAATCGCTGTGGAACAAGATCTGGCGGAAAGTGCTCGCCCCGGAAATCGATCCGGAGAGGCTGAATCAGCGGCTGCGCGGTGAAAGCGGCTCTGCCGCCGCCGGTCTTATGGCTGCTGGGAAAGGCCCAGTCGGGAAAGACTTCGCTAGTGCAGGCCATGACCGGCAGCAGCCGGGCGGAAATCGGCAACGGCTTCCGGCCCTGCACGCGCACCGCCAGCTTGTACTCCTTCCCCAATGACGAAGAGTGCTTCGTCCGCTTTCTCGATACTCGCGGCCTGGGCGAAGCGGGCCAAGACGCCTCGGCGGAGATCCCCAAGCTGGAAGCCGAGGCCGACTTGATCGTGGTCGTAGTCAAGGCCATGGACCACGCCCAGCAGCACGTTCTGGAGATCCTCAAGAACGTCACCCAGCGCCACCCTCATTGGCCGATCCTCGTGCTGCAAACCGCGCTGCATGAGGGCTACCCGCCTGATGCAATGCGGCACGCAATTCCGTATCCCTACGCCGAGCCGCCTTACCCGGCTGCGGTGCCGCACGACCTGGCCCGTTCGCTCCTGGCCGAGCGGGAACTGTTTCGCCGACCATGGGTACATGGTGCCCGCCGCGCGCTACGTGCCGGTCGATTTCACGCTCCCCGAAGACGGCTTCGAGCCGGTCGATTATGGCCTCGAACAGCTCTGGTCCGTGATCGAGGAACTGCTTCCCCTGGGACTGCAAGGCATGCTGGGGCAGACGCCGGAGACGCGAAAGGCGGTCCGCGACGAACTGTTCCGCAAGGCCCTGCCGCACATCGTCGGCTATGCCATGGCGGCCGGCGGGGCGGGGGCCGTGCCGCTGCCGGTGGTCGATGTGCCGCTGGTCCTGGCGGCCCAGGCCCGCATGCTTTACAAGATCGCGGAAATCTACCAGCAGCCGATGGACCTGGGCCGCATGGCCGAGATCGCCGGGGCCCTGGGCGTCGGCTTCTTGACCCGCCTGGGAGTCCGCGAGCTGGTCAAACTCGTGCCGGTGCCGGGCGTGGGCGAGAGCGTATCGGCCCTGTATGCATCCGCATCGACCTATGCGCTGGGCGCGGCCCTGTGCCAGTATTTCAGCCGCGTCCGCGGCGGGGCCAAGCTGGACGTTCGCACCATTCGCCGGCTGTACGCCACGGAGTTGAAGCAGAGCAAATTGTGGATCGCCGAGCGGATGCGGCATCAGGCGCCCGCCAAGGATCCCGACTCATGATCCGTGGAAGAGCGAAGATCCGCGCGGCGCTGGCGATCGTGCTGCTTTGCATAGCGTACGTCCTGCTTTTTGCCGCCGGTTCGATCTGGCTTTTCCAGAACCATCTGCTGCTGGCATGGGCCGCCCTGAGCCTGGCATGCACGGCGGCCGGCTGGTATCTGCTGCGAGGGCTGTGGCACAAGGCCGAACCGCCGCGCGTGCGGCCCGATGCAGCGTGGCCGCCGCGGAACATGGAAGTCTGGAAGCAGGTCGAGCAACTGGCCGGGGAGATCGAGGGCGAGGAAATCCCGCTGGAGCGGCCGGAGACGCTTGTGGCCGTGGTCCGCCGCGTGGTGGACGTTGTCGCGCGGCACTACCATCCGGATGCTGCCGACCCGTGGCTGGAGACGCCTCTGCCGCATGTCCTGCGGATCATCGAGCTCGTGGCCCGCGACCTTCGCCAGGCCAGCCTGGGATACGTGCCCGGCTCGCATATCCTCACGATCGGCGACTGGCGGCGCTTGCAGCGGCTGGCGGGGATTGCCCATCGATCGTATTTCTGGTATCGGATCGCGTCGTTCGTGATCAATACCCCGGCCGCCTTCCTCCGCGAGGCCCGCGACGCGGTCTTCGGCCAGCTCAAAGACATGTCGACCGAGACGGCGCGGCGGTGGGCCATCGGCTATTTCGTCCGCCGCACCGGGTATTACGCGATCCAGCTTTACAGCGGCCAACTGGTCCTGGACGATGCCCAGCAGGACACTCCCTTGAAGCAATCCAAGCGGGATGCCGATGCGGAAACCCAGCGGACCGGCCGGCTCGACACGGAACCGCTTCGCATCCTGGTTGTGGGGCAGAAGAAGGCGGGCAAGTCGAGCCTGATCAACGCCTTGTTCGGCGAATACCGCGCAGCGACGGACGTCGTCCCGCGGACCGACGGCATCGAGCCCTATGTGCTGACCCGCGAGGGCCTGCAAGAGGCCATCGTGCTCGACACGGCGGGCTACGACATCGCCAGCCCTGCCCGCTCGTCCGCCGCTCGTCCAAGTTCGCTTCTAAATTTCGGTACGAGCGGACGCTTTTCCTCTGAATTTCGGCACGAGCGGACGGAAATGCTGCGGCCCTGGATCGATCAATTGCACGGCTGCGACATCGTGGTTTGCGTCTGCTCGGCGGCCTCCGCCGCACGGGAGGCCGACCGCCGTTTTCTCGACGAGTTGCGGGCCGAATTCCAGCGCCACCCGGACCGCCATCTGCCGGTGGTGATTACGGCCCTGACGCATATCGATCGGCTGCGCCCGCTGCAGGAGTGGAACCCGCCTTACCGGCTCGATCCGCCCGATGGTCCGAAGGCCGAGCAGATTGCCGACGCCGTCGAGGCGGTGGCCGCGGACCTGGCGCTGCCGCCGGCCGACGTAATTCCGGTTTGCCTGCAACCGGAGCGAGTTTATAACGTCGAGGAGGCCCTGGTCCCGGCAATGCTCGATCGCCTGCCGGCTGCACTGCGGGTGAAGTACGTCCGCTGTCTGCGGCTGCGCCGCGACGAGGAATATTGGCGCCGTTTGTGGCAGCAGACGATCGGCGCGGGGCGGGTGCTGCGGGATTGGATCGGAAGGCGGGGGGAGTAGGGAGTGCGGAGGGCCGAGTACTGGGTGCGGAGTACTTAGAACAGCGAACCGAGTACCGACAACTAGGAACTGGGTACTGAGTGCTGAACTCTGAGGACATGGCCAGATATTTAGCATGTTACAATTGCGTTAACCCGCTACGGGGTTGACATTCCGGCCAGCGTAGGTTATTAAGGAAGGAACCTACCACGACCCGACCCATGTCTGGGCACCCGCCGGGTGCCCGGATTCTGCTCATGTTGACCCCCTCCCCACAACGACTGCTAAAGTACGGCAGCACCCTGTTCCCGGTGCTTCTGGCGGTCATGGGTCTTTTGCTCGTCGTCCGCTGGGTGCAGTCGGGCCCCACGGTACTGGTCGAACGTCGCGTGCCGGGGCTCGATATGGTTCCAGCCGAGCCCGTTGTCACCGTCGTGGCCGAGCCACCCAAGAAAGCGGTGCCGGGCGAACCGATTGCGGGCCCCGGCCAGCCTTCGACGATCGCCGCCGAGTGGCCCTGGTTCCGCGGCCCGGATCGCGACGCGATCAACAAGGAGACGGTCCGCCTGGCGCGTACCTGGCCTGATGCGGGTCCCAAACGCCTTTGGAGCCTGCCCCTGGGCGATGGCTATGCCGCGGCGGCAGTCAAGGCCGGGCGGGTTTATGTGCTCGACTATGACGTCGACCAATCGGCCGATACGCTCCGCTGCCTCTCGCTGGATGACGGCCGCGAGATCTGGCGAAACAGTTATCCGGTGGTTATTGCCAACAGTCATGGCTTTTCGCGGACCATTCCCGCAGTCGTGGGCGATTGCGTCGTCACGCTAGGGCCAAAGTGCCAGCTTGCCTGCTGGGACGCGGCGACCGGCAAGTCCCGCTGGCTGATCGACCTCGTGCTGGAACATGGTGCAACGGTGCCCTCGTGGTATGCGGGACAATGCCCCTTCATCGACACGACGACCGACCGGCTGATCGTCGCCCCCGGCGGCGCCGCCCTGGTAATGGCCATCGATTACCATACGGGCAAGATCATCTGGCAGAGCCCCAACCCGCACAAGTGGACGATGACCCACGTCTCGATCACGCCGATGGAGTTTGCCGGCCGGCGGATGTACGTCTATTGCGGCAGCGGGGGCGCGGCAGGCATCGCGGCCGACACCGGCGAACTGCTGTGGGACACGGACCAGTGGCGGATCGCAATGGCCGCCTGCCCGTCGCCGGTCGCCGTCGGCGAAGGACGCATTTTCTTTTGCGGCGGTTACAACTCCGGTGCCCTGATGCTGCAACTCAAGCAGGGGGAGGGCGGCATTACGCCGCAGAAGGTCTTCAAGCTTCCCGCTCGCGAGTTCAGCTCCGACCAGCAGACACCGGTCCTCTGGCAGCAACACCTCTACGGCGTGCGGCAGAACGACCAGCAACTGGTCTGCATGGACCTCGATGGCAAGGAAGTCTGGAGTAGCGGGCAGGAGAAGTTCGGCTCGGGGCCTTACCTGATTGCCGACGGACTGATTTTCGTGCTGGACAGTGAGGGCACGCTGACGGTAGCGGAGGCCACGTCCGCCGCCTATCGCCGCACGGCCCGGCGCAAAGTGATCGAAAACGGTTCCGACAGTTGGGGTCCGATGGCCCTGGTGGCAGGAAGGCTCATCCTGCGCGACCGTTCGCGCATGGTGTGCGTCGACGTGGCGGAGCACTGATCGTGGAACGCAAACTGTGGATGATTGCCGCTACGTCGGTCGGCGCCGCGATCCTGATCGCGGCCGCAATCGTTGTCGTCCGCCTCAAGCCGCAATATCCCGACGATCAGGCCGACGAGGCAGCGGCACTCAAGGCAGCCGAATCGATCGATCCGGCCAAGATCGGCTACCATGAAGCGGGCACCTTCGCCGTTGCCTTTCGGCAGCCGCGAGCCTTGGCCGTCGATGCCAGCGGCCAGATCTACGTTGGCGGCGATCGGGCCGTGGTCCGCTGCGCGGGCGACGGCCGGAAACTGGCCGAGATCGCGCTTGAAGGCGAGCCCCAATGCCTGGCCTTCGGCGCGCCGATCCGGCAAAGCCGGCTCAGTTGTTCGTGGCGATGGAAGAGCACGTCGAAGTTTACGACCCGCAGGGCATGCGCGTCGCGGTCTGGCCGTCTCGCGGACCGGAAGCTATCTTTACGTCAATCGCCACGACCCAGCATCAAGTCTGGGTTGCCGATGCGGGCAATCGCCTCGTCTGGCGGTTCGATGCCGCGGGTCAGTTGTTAGGGTCCGTCGGCAAGCCCGATCCGTGCGCAGCATCGACCGGGGTTCCTGATCACTAGCCATTACTTCGACCTCGCCGCTGGAAGCGACGGCCTGGTCTATGTCGTCAATCCGGCCGTGCTGCGGGTGGAAGGCTATACACAAAACGGCGAGTATGAAACGGCTTGGGGCAAGGGATCGTCGAAGGCAGCCGACTTCTTCGGCTGCTGCAACCCGGCCCAGTTGGCCGTGCTGCCCGACGGCTGCTTCGTGACGGCCGAGAAGGGCATTCCACGGGTGAAGGTCTATTCCCCCACGGGGAGCTTTCAGACCGTTGTGGCTGGTCCCGCAGTTGAGCGACACGCCCGCGGATCTAGCGGCCGATTGCAACGGTCGCGTGCTGGTGCTCGACGCGGGGCACCCAGGAACTGGGTCGGTGGCCAAGGTCCGCATATTCGAGAGCAACTCCAGCGAGCAAGGGGAGAAGAAATGAACGAAAGCGAATCGCCCATCACCCGCCGCCGATTGATCGGCGATGTCACCCGCTACATGGCCCTGGGCGGCATCGGCCTGCTTTCTGCCGGGCTCGTCTACAAGCGTTCGGCCCTGGTCTCAGCCGCTTGCCCGAGTCCCGAGGGCACGTGCAGCGATTGCAGCCAGGCCGCGGGCTGCCGCCTGCCACAGGTCTGGCAGCTCGATCCCAATCTCTGCATCGAATGTGGCCGATGCCAGACGAACTGCGTGCTCGACCTGTCGGCGGTCAAGGCGGTGAACTGGTTCGCGATGTGCGGCTACTGCGACAAGTGTACGGGCTACTTCCCCGATGACGAGGACGTGCGGGAAACCGGGGCCGAGCATCAGCTCTGCCCGACCGGGGCCATCACCCGCAAGTACATCGACCGGCAAGAGGGCTCAACGTATTTCGAGTACACGATCGACGAGAGCCTGTGCATCGCCTGCGGCAAGTGTGTCCACGGCTGCCGGTTGCAGAATGCTTCGCTCTACCTGCAAGTCCGGCACGACCGCTGTTTGAACTGCAACGAGTGCTCGATCGGCGTGCAGTGCCCCGCGAATGCCTTCCGCCGCGTGCCGGCTGCTTCGCCGCAGTTGCTGCGCCGCGGGGCCAAGGAGGCGGAAGAGGCGCAGGCCCATAAACGCAAATCGGAAATCCAAAATCCGAAATCCGAAACAAATCCAAATCGCAAAACTGGAAATGACGGGGATGTTTAGCGACCTTTGAGTTTTTCAGTTGGAAATTGTTTACGATTTCGATATTCGGACTTCGTGCTTCATAGGGGGTGGGATGCGTCACGAGAGGAAGAAGATTGCGTGGTTGCTGTGGTTGCTGCTGGTACTCGCCGCTGTGCAGAGCGTCCGCGCTGCCGATCCGCTGCCGACGCCTGTTTTCAAGGACCATCCGATTCCGCAGGCGCAAACGCCCGCACCGCGACCGTCGTGGCACGACTACGCCGACCTGGCGTTTCTTACGGCGGCCCTGTCCGCGGCCTCGCTGTTTGCCGTCAAAGGCCGGTCGCGAACGGGCCTGTTCCTGCTCTCCGTCGTCTCGCTGGGCTGGCTCGGCTTCTGGCGGGAAGGCTGCGTCTGCCCGATCGGGGCCATTCAGAACGTCACGCAGTCCATCTTCGACAAGGACTACGCGGCGGGCGGCATGGTGATTGCCATCTTCGCGCTGCCGCTGGTCTTTACGCTCTTCTTCGGGCGGTCGTTTTGCGCCTCGGTCTGTCCCCTGGGGGCGGTGCAGGAGATTGTCGCCGTGCGGCCGGTGCAGGTGCCGACCTGGATCGACCATGCCCTGGGACTTCTGGCCTACGTCTACCTCGGAGCGGCGGTGCTTTTCGCCGCAACGGGCACGGCCTGGATCATCTGCCGTTACGATCCGTTTGTCGGCCTCTTCCGCCTCACCTCCAGCGCCTCGATGCTTGCCTTGAGCGCGGGATTCCTGGCCGTAGGGCTGTTCATCGGCCGGCCCTACTGCCGCTGGCTCTGCCCTTACGGGGCTATTCTGGCGCTGCTGTCGCGGCGTCTCCTGGCGGCACCTGAGGATTCCGCCCGTGCAGTGCGTGCAGTGCCGTTTGTGCGAGAACGCTTGTCCCTACGGCGCGATCCGACAGCCGACCGTCGTGCCTTCGCCCGAGGAACGTGTTGCCGCCCGGCGGCGGTTGATCGCGGTCGTATGCGCAGCGCCGATCTTGATTGCCGTCGGGGCGGGCCTGGGTTTTGCCATGCGGGGCTCGCTTGCCAGTCTGCATCCCACCGTCCAGCTTGCGGAGCAGATCCGGCTCGAGCAGTCGGGCCCGGCAAAGGCGGCGATCGAAGGCGCGCAGCCGTCGGCTGTCGACGCCTTTCGCGACCGGCGAGTCAGCGGAGTCGCTCTACGGCAGGGCGGACGCGATCGTCAAGGAGTTTGCCTGGTGCGGAACGCTCTTCGGCGCCTGGGTGGGGTTGGTCTTCGCCGTCAAACTGGTACAGCTTTCCATTCGCCGCCGCCGCACCGATTTCGAGCCCGACCGCGCCGCCTGCGTCTCCTGCGGACGGTGTTTCTGGTACTGTCCCGAGGAGCACGTGCGGCAGGAGTTCCTCCAGATCGACGGATCAGCGACTAGCGGCTAGGGATTTCAAATTTCATATCCCATTTCCAGTCTCAAATCTCAAATTTCAAATCGATATGCCTGAAGCACAGTCTCCGACCTCCGACCTTGTCCCTTACCGCATCGCCGTGCGCACGGCCACGGTGGCCGCGATCTTCTCGCTCGTCGTTGCGGCCCTGCTGCTCTACGATTACGTCAACCGTTCGATGAAGGACCCCTTCACGATGAAGGATCCCGCACGGCTTTCCGCGCAATGCGCTAAAGGCCGCACTGAAACAGAAACCGGGCGACGAGGCGATCGAGGAGGAGATCCGCAAGCTCGACCAGGATGTGCGCGACGAGTATTTCCGCGAGAAGGCATTCACCTATTCGGGCGCAGGGCTGTTGTGCGGCGGGATCCTCATCACCCTGGCCGCCGGCCGCTGGGCGTCTGTCTTACGACGGAAGCATCCGCAACTGCTGCCGGCCGCAACCCAGCGCGACTGGGAGGCGAGTTGGACCCCTGCCGCGCGGTGGACCGTCGGCGGGCTGTTCTTCATCCTTGCCGCGACGGCGGTCGCATTGAGCCTGCCGCTCCGCGCCACGGTCGCGCAAAAGACGGACAGCCAGGTGACGGCGGCAACGGGAGAGGAGAAGACTGCGACGCCGGCCGCTACGGGAGCGCCAATCACTCCTGCCGCACCGGCCAAGGTGATTCCGCCCTTGTCGGAAGAGGAAATGGCCCGCGCCTGGCCCTGCTTCCGCGGCCGCGGCGGATCGGGAATCTCGCCGTTTACGAACGTGCCCGACGACTGGGACGGCCCGTCCGGCAAAAACATCGTCTGGAAGTCGCCGATTCCGCTTGCCGGGAACAGCTCGCCGGTGGTCGTGGCCGGCCGTATCTTCATTACGGGCGGGGATGAAAAACTGCGGCAAGTCTATTGTTACGATGCGAAAAGCGGAAAGCTGCTCTGGCAGCACGACGTGCCCTCCACGCCGGAAAGCCGGAAAGTGATCAAGGCCCTCGAAGACGACAGCATGAAGCAGGCGCCGGGCTATGCGACCTGCACGATGGCCACCGACGGCCGCTATGTGGCCGCGATTTTCGCCAATGGCGACCTGGCGGCCTACGACCTGGACGGCACGCTCGCCTGGTCGCAGAGCCTCGGCATCCCGGACAATCCCTACGGCCACGCCGCCTCGCTGGCGATCTACAAGGACCGCCTGCTCGTCCCGATGGACCAGGCGACGGCCAAGGCGGGCCGCTCGAAGCTCCGGGCTCTGGACATCGCCACCGGCAAGACGATCTGGGAGCAGGCCCGCGAGGTGCAGAGTTCCTGGTCCACGCCGATCGTGATTCGCAGTGGCGGGGCACCCGGCACTCCCGGTCGCGATCAGGTCGTTACGACCGCCGCCCCTTGGATCATCGCCTACGACCCGGCGGACGGCAAGGTGTTGTGGCGGGTGACGGACAAGGCGTTCGAGGGCGTCGACGTGGCGCCGTCGCCGGTCTCGGCCGGGAATTTCGTGGTCGCGATCGGCAACGATAGCACCCCGATCTATGCCATCCGGGCCGACGGCAGCGGCGACGTCTCGGCAAGCAATATCTTGTGGAAGGGCACGGACAACGTGCCCGATATTTGCAGCCCTTTGGCCACCGAAGAGTTCGTCTTCGTCTTGAACAGCTACGGCATGATCACCTGCTACGACGCGAAGAAGGGCGACAAGCTCTGGGAGCACAATCTGGACGACATGCAATGCAGGTCGTCGCCGGCCATGGTGGGCAAGCTGCTCTATATCTTCGGCGAGGCCGGCAAGTGCTGGATCGTCGAGCCCAGCCGCAGCGGCGTGAAGCGGATCCGGCAGACCGATCTCGGCGAAGGCTGCATTACCAGCCCCGCCTTCCAGGACGGCCGCATGATCGTCCGTGGGAAGAAGAACCTGTTCTGCATAGGCCAGGGCAAGTAATGGCCACGCTATGCCACTTCTGCACATCGAACCGCTGCCCCGCCGCGCCGGCAAGTCCGAGGTGCTCGACTTCCTCGATCGCATCGGAGGGCTCAATCGTAAGCGGGTCGGCCGCATCGAATTGCGCGGCCCGGCCGCCATCGTCGAAGTGCCTGACGGCTGCGAGGGCCGGCTGCTGAAGGCCCTCGACGGCCAGATGTTCGGCGATCGCCGCACGCGGGTCCGCATCGCCGCCGCCGGCCGCGCGGCTTCCGGGCCGGAAGACCATTTTGCCCGCCTTGGCCGGCTGCTGGATCTGGAAAGCCGGGCCGAGGCGCAGCGCGTCGCCCAGCAGGCCAGAAAACTCTCGCCCACCGAGGCCGAGAAGACCGGCAACAGCCTGATCGACCTGGTGGTTGCGGACGAGAGCGCCGGCCTGGGAGGGCGGTTCATCGTGGAACTCCTCCGCCGCAACCGCGGGCCGCTCGGCTGGACCCGCCTCGATGTCGGCAGTCCCGTCGTTCTCTCGCCGCATAAGGATCGCGCGGAGCTTTCCTATCGCGGCGTCGTCTGCCAGCGGACAGAGGTCTCGATTTCTGTGGCGATCGACGGCCTGCCGGACGAGCTCAGCGAGCACGATGCGTGGCGGATCGACATTGCTTTCGACGAAGTGGCCACCCAGCGGCAGCGGGCCGCCTTGGAACAGGCCCGCGTGCTTCGCGGCGACCGCGCGGCGATCCTCCGCGACGTGCTCGTCGGCCTGCGGGAGCCGGAATTCGGCGTCGACCGGGATGTCGGCGCGCTGGACGGTTCGCTCAACGCAGTCCAGATCGACGCCGTGCAGTTCGCCATGTCGGCCCGCGACGTGGGCCTGATCCACGGCCCGCCCGGCACCGGCAAGACGACGACGGTCGTAGAGGTCATCCGCCAGGCGATCCGCCGCGGGCGGAAGGTCTTGGCCTGCGCCCCCAGCAACCTGGCGGTCGATAACATCTTCGAACGGTTGCTCGGCTTCCGCGAGCGGGCCGTGCGGCTGGGTCATCCGGCCCGCGTCTTGCCGGAGCTCCGCGAGCACACGCTCGACCTGCTCGTGGAAGGGCATCGCGACGTGCGGCTGGCCCGCAAACTGGTGAAACAGGCGATGAGCCTCTTTCGTGAGGCGAGCCGGCAGCGCCGGACCGCGCCCAATCCCGGCGAGCGGAAACAGCTTCGCGATGACGCCCGATCGCTCCTGGCCGATGCGGAGGATGGAACAGCAAGCCGCCGAGGGCATCCTCGATTCGGCCGCCGTGATCTGCGCCACGACCACCGGCATCGACAGCCAACTGCTGGGCCCACGGCGCTTCGATCTGGTGGTGATTGACGAGGCCTGCCAGAGCACGGAGCCGGGCTGCTGGATCCCGCTGTTGCGCGGCGATCGGCTGGTGCTGGCCGGCGACCACTGCCAACTGCCGCCCACGGTCGTCAGCCAGGAGGCGGCGGCCGAGGGCTTTGGCACGAGCCTCTTCGAGCGGCTGGTGGATCATTACGGCGCCGGGATCGCGCGGCGGCTGACGGTTCAATACCGCATGCACCAGGCGATCATGGATTTCCCCTCGCGGGAACTTTACGAGGGGCAGTTGGAGGCCCATGCATCGGTCCGCGAGCATCGCCTATGCGACCTGCCGGACGTTGCCGCCGCGCGGATTACGGAATTGCCCTTGGAGTTCATCGACACGGCCGGGGCCGGCTACGACGAGGAGTTGGAGCCCGATGGCGAGAGCCGCCGGAATCCGCAGGAGGCGGAGCTTGTGGCCGTCAAGGTGCGGGAACTGGTCGAGGCCGGCATTGCGGGCCGCGACATCGCCGTGATCTCGCCCTATGGGGCCCAGGTCCGGCTGCTCCGCGAGCAGTTGGACGTGCCGGGCCTGGAGATCGACAGCGTCGACGGCTTTCAAGGCCGCGAGAAGGAGGCGGTGGTGATTTCGCTGGTGCGGAGCAATCCCCAGGGTGAGATCGGCTTTCTGGCCGACATCCGGCGGATGAACGTGGCCATGACCCGCGCCCGGCGGAAGCTGCTCATGGTCGGCGACAGCGCCACGCTAGGCGGTCATCCGTTCTACACGCGGCTGCTGGAGTATTGTGAAGGCCTGGGGGCGTATCGGACGGTGTGGGAAGAGTAGGTCCTTTCTCTCTCGGGAAAAAGGACCTACCTTTCCAGCACCTTGCGCCACCGCGCAGGCAAGGCGGCGAACGCCCCTTCATAGGTCGATTCCAGGGGGACCAGCACGTGGCCGCCCGGCTTCAGGAAGAGCGGCATATCGGTCAAGCGATCGCCGACGGCCAGCGGCTCGACGAAAGCGCGGATTACGATCGATGACTCATAGGCCGCCAGGGTCAGCGGCTTGTCCGCAGGCGCCGCATACTTCTCCCCGCAGATATCCTCCCAGATCAGGCCGTGAATCCCCTGCGGATCACGCGGTCCCGGCGGGTGCAGATCGAGAATGAGAAGGTGGATGCCGCGGTTAAGCAGATCGGCGGCCTTTTCGACGAACGCCTGCATCGAGGGGCGTCCCGACTTATTTCCGGGCGACACAACTTCAATGACGGCCACCATGCGGTCGCCACTGATGTGCCGCACGACCACGGCATTCTGCTTGCGGCGGTAGAACGCCATTTCGGTCTCCGCCGTGATCCGCACGCGCGGCGGGGCGAGCAACAGCGGCCCAGCGCCCGTAGGCGCTCCGCTGCCCTCGGCCTCTGCCTCCCATTCGTCGTCCTGCGCGTCGAGCGTGAGGACATCCGGCCCGAATCCCGCTGCCCGCTGCTCCGCCAGGGCGTAGTAACCTTCCGGCAAGAGCCCCGAGTTCAGGCTCCGCTTCAACTCGTCGATCCAAGAGTGATGGAAGTCGTGAAAAATGCCGGCTTCCACGCGAGTCCAGTCATGTACAGGCATGTCGATGGCCTCCATTTATTCCATTATATCCATGGCGCGGGTAAACGCTACCCTGCCTCAGCCGTCGCTTTCATCGTAGTCATGCTCGCGGGCCTTCCGCCAGCCCTTTTCCCAGGACTGAAAGGCGACCGCTTCCTTCTCCGCATCGTAGGGGTTTTCCGTGATCTCCGCTCCATCCCAATAGGCATCGTAACCGGCGTCGTAGGCTTCGTGGTTCATGGGTTTTCTCCATAAACAGGGAAACGGGAGCGAAAAAGTCCGATTGTAGCACGAAGTGTCGCGTTAGGCACCAAGCCGAACTGGCAAAGTAGCAGGCACACTCCGTGTGCCTGCTGCCTTGGGCGATTTCCTCCCCTAGAGTTTTTCCAGGCGGTGCATTTTGCCGGACTAGTATGTCAAGGGCGGAAAAACCGCCGCGCGGCAACCCGCTTTGATTTGCATGCGCACCGTTATGGCGCACAATTTCCGTGGATTGCCAGGACTTGATGACGGAACTGCTCTGCCAAGAAAGGAGACCAGCGGGATGAAATGGCTGTGGATACTGACCCTCTTGCTGATGCCGGTGTTGGCCGGCGGGTGCAAGTTATGCTACTCGTGGCAACTGGGTCGCGATCGGGCCCCTGAGACGGCCCAAGGGGCGTGCCCGCCACCGTGCGCACCCTGTGAAACGTGCCCATGCAATAACTAGTTGTGACAGACCGCCACCATCGGACAGGCGTTGCAGACGATGGCCGATTGACCTCAGGGCCGCCCGCGAGCAAGCTCAGCGGGGCGGCCCATTTTATTGCGCTTCCATCACCACGCGAAAACCGAGGTTGAAATAGCGGCTCTGCGGCGTGTTGTAGTTGCGGAATGACGAGCGGCAATAGAACGACCAGGTGGCCCAGCCCCCGCCGCGGCGAACGTGCTTTCCACTGGGCGGCGGGCCCTGCGGATCGTCGACCGGCGACTGGGCGTAGTAGTCCTCGCTGTAAAAGTCCGATACCCACTGCCAGACGTTGCCGTGCATGTCGTACAGCCCGAAGGCGTTGGGCTGGAAACTGCCGACGGGGGCGGTGAACTCGAAACCGTCGTCGCCCTTCAAGGCGAACTTGGCCCACTCCGGCTGGATCTTCTCCGTCGACTTGTCGTAGGTGTTGGCGATCTTCACCAGCCCTTCCGGATCGTCGCCCGACCAGAACCGCGTCTTCGTCCCCGCGCGGCAGGCATATTCCCACTCCGCTTCGGTCGGCAGGCGGTAGGTCTTCTGCTCCTTCTCGCTGAGCCACTTGCAGAACTTCACGGCATCGTTCCAACTGACGTTCGTCACGGGGTGATTGTCGGTCTGCGGGAAGCCGACGTTCCGCCAGTTGTGCTTGGGATTGCGGTCCTCGTCCAGCTTGCCCGTCTCGGCATTGTAACCGTATCCGCCAGGGCCTTGACGCTTGCTGCTGGCAGGGCTGGAAACGGCGTCATCGCGCTCGGCGTCAGTGGCGTAGTGGGCGGCATCGACGAACTGGCGGAACTGCCCTACCGTCACGGCATAGGCTCCCATGTAGAACGGCCTGGTGATGCGGACCTTGTGCGCGGGCATTTCGTCTTTGACCGTGTCGAAACGGTAGTCGTCGTACTGCGGATAATCCTTGCGCAACTTCTCCAGCGGTTCCTGGTTGCCCATGGTGAATTCGCCTGCGGGGATCTTCACCAGCTTGATTCCGATCGAATTGGTGATCGGGGCCGTCGCTGGGGTAGTGTTGGCGGGAGCAGCGGCCGCAGCCTCGGCGGCGGGGGCCTGCATAGGCCGGTTGAACCAGGGGCGGCTAGCGGCCAGCAGGATGAGCACTGCGGCACTGAGGCGGAAAACGGCTTTCTTCATGGCTTGGTCTCTCTACGGGTATTGCTTGGCAACGATCCCAACAATGTACCGAACGCGGGCGGGTGCGGTCAAACATACCTCTTTGGAGTGTGGAGGCTTGCCGCCGCTTTTCAATAAAGGCAGGGCGGAACCGTGGCAAGAACTGCCCGACGGCGGCAACCCTCTTTGTAAAGGCAGCGGCAAGCGGAAAAACGCGGCAATCCGCCCCGCGTCATCAGCATCGGCGGCAATTGCCGGCAAGTGTAGTATATTATAGTTCAGGCATTGTGCCTGCGCACCGACCTTTTCCAGGTTGGAAACCTGCGACACCAACTTCCGCCACCAGGACCACGCCCGTGCCCGTGACCCCCGCCCATGCCGCCGCCGTGGTCCCATTCAGCCGATGGAAGCCCTATTTTTGGCTCTCGCCTCTGGCTGTCGGCAGCATGGCGCCGGACTTCCTCTACTACGTCTTCCCGCCGCAAGAGTGGCGGCACTTTGGGCACTCGTCCTGGGGACTGGTATTGTTTTGCATCCCCGCTGGCCTCGCGGTGCTGGATGCGTTTCATCGATTTTTCAAACGGCCGCTCGTGCTGCTCTTGCCGCGGCGGCTCCGCGCGAAACTCTGGCCGCATTGCGGAGCCTATCCGCTGCTGCCTTGGCGACGGCTGGCTTGGATCTGCGTGCTCATTTATTTGGGTGCGGTGACGCACGTCCTCTGGGATGGGTTTACGCACGAGGATGAGTGGCCACTCCGCGAGCACCCGCAAGTCGCCGGGGTCATGTCCACGGTTGCCGGACATCCGTTGCACTGGGCCGGCCTGCTCCAATTCGGGAGCAGCCTGCTCGGCCTAGGGCTGCTGGCCTGGTGGTCATGGCAATGGTATCGGCGGGCGCCCACAGGCTGGGCGCCGGCCGACTCGCAGTTTCTCCGGCGGGCTCGCCCTGCGATCGTCGCGGCCATTATTATTTTCGGGGCTGGGGTGGGCACTCTTTGCGGTCTGGCGTACGCCTCCAGATTTCCGTTCCCTCTAAGCGTCGGCGAGTTCCTTTCGGCCACGTTCATCACGGGGGTCGACGCCTTTTTGCTCGCCCTGCTGGTTTTCGTGGTATGCATGCGCGGCGGAAACGAAGCAGGCCGGTTTCGCCTGCTGCGCAATCTGAGCGAGCGTCCGAGAGCAAAGAGGGAGCGCGGGGCGGAGGGTGTCCAAGAAGCAATGCTAAATGAAATGTAATCTTGACGGGACTGGAAATTGCGATCAAAGCGATGTAGAATTACCAAGCAGCCCTATGGCATGTCAGGCACTTTGATGCGGGTGAACTGGGATGGGCCACGAATCTGCCGAAACAATGAACCAATTGGCCAGGGCCCATGCGGCCCTCAAGGCCGACGACCTCGTGCCGCTGCGCTGCCTCAGCATGGACCAGCGGGGCGCCCTGATCGAATCGGCCTGCGTGGCCGCGGCAGTCATCCAGCGCAGCCGCGCCGCGGCCGGTTTGCCGCCGAGCGGGCCGGCGCCTTGGCCAGCCTCCACGCGGGACTTCCTGAAGAGGCACGCCGCCCGTGTCCGCACCTGATCCAGCGCCCAACGCCGCCGCCGTCGCCCGTGCCCTCGCCGAGCGACTGGATGCGCATGCACAGGATTATGCCCTCGGCGGCGCGATCGCCTTGGGCTATTGGGGTCCGCCGCGGAGCACCGTCGACGTTGACGTGACGCTCTACCTGCCGCCCGATCGGCCGTCGGAATGCGTCCGGCTGCTCCAGAAAATCGGCTGCGAGGTTGCAGCCACAAAAGCGCTCGAATCGCTGCGCGAGGAATGTTAACTCCACATGAATGCAATCGCTCCTACGTCCGCTTTTTCCCAGGTTTGCAACCTCCTTGCCCGCCGCATCGCCATTCTGGACGGCGCGATGGGCACCATGATCCAGCAGTTGCGGTTCAGCGAGGCCGACTACCGCGGCAAACAGTTTGCCGCCTTTCACCGCGACCTCAAGGGCTGCAACGACCTGCTGGCGATCACCCAGCCCGAGGCCATCACGGGCATCCACCGCGGCTATCTGGAGGCCGGGGCGGACATCATCTCCACCAATACCTTCAACGCCAACCGCGTGTCGATGGCCGACTACGACCTGACGAGCGAGGTCCGGGCCATCAACCTCGCGGGCGTAGCCTGCGCGCGCAAGGCCCGCGACGACTTCCGGGCCGCACGCGCCGCCCAAGGCGAACTCGACGGCCAGCGCAACGTCGAGCGCCTAGGGCCCTTCATCGCCGGTTCCATCGGCCCCACCAATCGCACCGCCTCGCTCTCGCCGGACGTCAACAACCCCGGTTATCGGGCCGTCAATTTCGACGTGCTGGCCGCCGCCTACTATGAACAGGCCGAGGCCCTGCTCGACGGCGGGGCCGATGTGCTGCTGGCCGAGACCGTCTTCGACACGCTGAACCTCAAGGCCTGCCTCTTCGCCATCGATGACCTGCTGGCCAAGCGGCAAATCAAGGTGCCGGTGATGGTCTCGGTGACGATCACCGATCTCAGCGGACGCACGCTCTCCGGCCAGACGCTCGCGGCCTTCCTGGCCTCAATCGAGCATGCCGACCTGTTGAGCGTGGGCATCAACTGTGCTCTGGGCCCGTCGCTGATGCGGCCCTACGTGGAGGAGCTTTCGCAGCTTTGCCCGGTCTGGACGAGCTGTCATCCCAACGCCGGGCTTCCCAACGAGTTCGGCGGCTACGACGAGACGCCGGCGCAAATGGCCGCCGTGCTGGGCGAATTTGCCCAGAGCGGCTGGGTGAACATCGTGGGCGGCTGCTGCGGCACGACGCCGGCCCACATCCGCGCCATCGCCGACGCCATGCACGACCGTCCGCCGCGCCGCCCGCCTCCGCCGCACCGCGACACCGTCCTCAGCGGCCTGGAACCGCTGGTGATCCGTCCCGACAGCACCTTCATCATGATCGGCGAGCGGACCAATGTCTCGGGATCGAAGAAATTCGCCCGGCTGGTCCGCGAGGGCAACCTGGGCGAAGCCGTTTCCGTCGCTCGCCAGCAGGTCGAGGGCGGGGCGAACATCATCGATATCAACATGGACGAGGGCCTCTTGGACGGGCCTAAGGTCATGGCCGAGTTCCTCAACCTGCTGGCCGCCGAGCCCGACGTGGCCCGCGTGCCCGTGATGATCGACAGCTCGAACTGGGCCGTGCTGGAAGCGGGCTTGAAGTGCGTGCAGGGCAAGTCGATCGTCAACTCGATCAGCCTCAAGGAGGGCGAAGAGCAGTTCCTGACCCACGCCCGGCTGGTGCGAAAGTACGGCGCGGCATGCGTGGTGATGATGTTCGACGAAGAGGGCCAGGCCGTCACCGTCGAGCACAAGATCCACATCGCCCGCCGGGCCTATAAGCTGCTCACGGAAAAGGCCGGCATGAAACCGGCCGACATCATCTTCGACCCGAACATCCTGGCCATCGGCACGGGCATCGAGGAACACGCCCGCTACGGATTGAACTTCATCGAGGCCGCGCGGAAGATCAAGGAGCTGCTGCCGGACGTGAAAATCTCCGGCGGCGTGAGCAACGTCTCCTTCGCCTTTCGCGGCAACGACACGGTCCGCGAGGCCTTCAACGCCGCCTTCCTGTACCACGCCATCCACGCCGGGCTCGACATGGGGATCGTCAACGCCGGGCAGTTGGCCGTCTACGAGGACATCGAGCCGACGCTCCGCGAGCGTGTGGAAGACGTGATTCTCGACCGCCGCCCCGACGCCACCGAGCGGCTGGTGACCTACGGGGCCACGCTGCAAGGCAAGGCCGCGCAGGAAGACAAGGCCGACCCGGCCTGGCGGCATGCTTCTGTCGAGGAACGGCTCAAGCACTCGCTGGTCCACGGCATCGTCGATCATATCGAGACCGACGTGGAAGAGGCCCGGCAGAAGTACGCCGCCTGCCTGGACATCATCGAAGGGCCGCTGATGGCCGGCATCCAGGTCGTCGGCGACCTGTTCGGCGACGGCAAGATGTTCCTGCCGCAGGTCGTGAAAAGCGCCCGCGTGATGAAAAAGGCCGTGGCCTACCTCATGCCCTTCATGGAGGCCGAGAAGCTGGCCGCCGGCACGAGCACCGCCGGCGACGAGCCCTCGACACGCGGCACGGTCGTGATGGCCACGGTCAAGGGCGACGTCCACGATATCGGCAAGAACATCGTAGGCATCGTACTGAGCTGTAACAACTACAAGATCGTCGACCTGGGCGTGATGGTCCCCTGCGAGAAGATCCTGCAAGCGGCCCGCGAGAGCAAGGCCGACATGATCGGCCTGAGCGGGCTGATCACGCCCAGCCTGGAGGAGATGGTCCACGTCGCCCGCGAGATGCAGCGGCTGGGGATGGACGTTCCGCTGCTGATCGGCGGGGCCACGACAAGCCCCAAGCATACGGCCGTGAAGATCGCTCCCGGCTATGCGCACGAAGTGGTCCACGTAAAGGACGCCTCGCGGCTGCGGCCCGGTCTGCGAGAAGCTGCTTTCGCCGGAGAAGCGGCCGCTGTTCGACGCCGAGAACCGCGCCTTCCAGGTGCAGATGGTCGCCGCCTACCAGCGGAAGCAGGAACTGAAGCTGGTCTCCTATCGCGAGGCCGTCGAGGGCCGCTTCCCGACCGATTGGGCCGCGCACGAGATCCCCGTGCCCTCGTTCCTCGGGCGTCCGCACGCTCGCCGATTACCCGCTGGAGGAGTTGCTGCCGTACATCGATTGGGCCCAGTTCTTCGCGGCCTGGGAGATGCGGGGCAAGTTCCCGGACATCCTGGAGCATCCCGAGCGCGGCGCCGAGGCGCGAAAGCTCTACGACGACGCACGGAAATTCCTCGACTGGATCATCCAGAACCGCTGGCTGCGGGCCAGCGGCGTCTATGCCTTCTGGCCGGCGGCCTCCTCCGGCGACGACATCATCCTCTATGAAGACGACACCCGCAGCGAGGAAAAGGCCCGACTGCACAACCTGCGGCAGCAGTGGCTGAGCGAGACGCGCAGGCATTACTACAGCAATGCCGACTTCATCGCCCCGGTCACGAGCGGGCGGAAGGACTACATGGGCGGTTTTGCCGTGACCGGCGGACTGGGCACGGACGAGTTGGTCCGCCGCTGCGAGGCCGACAACGACGACTACAGCGCGATCATGGCCAAGGTCTTTGCCGACCGCCTGGCCGAGGCCTTTGCCGAGCGGCTGCACGAGATCGCGCGGCACGACTGGGGCTTCGGCCAGGGTGAGAAGCTCACGATCGCCGACATGCTGGCCGAGAACTATCGCGGCATCCGCCCGGCGCCGGGCTATCCTTCGCTGCCCGATCATACGGAAAAGCGGATCCTCTTCGATCTGCTGGGGGCCGAGCGGTCAGCGGGCATTACGCTCACCGAGAGTTTCATGATGCTGCCGGCCGGGTCGGTGAGCGGCTTCTACTTCGCCCATCCCGGATCGCGGTACTTTGCCATCGACCGCATCACCCGCGACCAGGTCGAGGACTACGCCCGCCGCAAGGGCTGGAAGTTCAAGGAGGCCGAGAAGTGGTTGGCCCCGGTGCTGGCCTACGACCCGGAGTAAAATCGACTATATAGGGAAACCGGTGCAGCAAGCAACGTCTCAGTTCGTGCGGCCCGGTGTAGTTCTCAACCGGACTGAGGAGTCTTGGCTCGCGACGAATCCGGTCCACCGCATGCTCGAACTCGGCCAGAAACTGGTCGCCAAGCCCCGGTTGGCGTTCCTCATAGTGCAGGGCAGCCTCGATGGCTTCAATCTCCGCAACCGAGAGAATTCTGACGTTCACGATCCGGCTTTCCGGCTTCGGTGCTCAGCAAGAAAACGTCGCATGCGCGATAAGACTACTTCGGCGTCTTCCGCTTGGATTTCGCCGCGATCGTAGGCCGCAACCCGCTGTCCGACTTCCTGAGCCCAGGCGGCGGCAATCTCCGGTGAAGCAAAACCACCCTTGTCCAGACTCTGCTCCAACTGATCCACGACAAAGGCGCGATCGGCCGGCGCCAAAGCAAGGGCATCCTGCAATATCTGTTCGCGCGACGCCATTCTTTACTCTCCTTTTTGTCCCCGGGGGTATGGTCGCACAATGTTCCCCCGCTGGTTCAATCCTATCATCCTCTTAGGGTCACGGTCAACACCCTGTCCGGCGGCGGTTTGCTGCTCCACCCACTCGGGAACCGGCATGAGCGGTGAGTGGCTCTTACTTCGCCGGCAAGACCTTGATCTTGATGTTCGCAAAGCTCATGTTGCCCCGCTGTCAGGATCGGTTCGTCGCTATTGAGCCGGAATCCGGCGAGTATTTTCTAGGCGATTCGTTCGACGAGGCCGTGAGGTCCGCGACAACGATCAAGATCGGCAGTAGCTCGACATTCCACGTCGGACTGATGCAATTGTGAGGGGATTTGTCGACGACAAGCAGCGAGCCTTGCCCCGCGTTACCACTCGTCTTCCAGCATTGCCTGTCGGAGTTTTTTCTGCTGGTCGGGCTTAAGCCAGCCGAAAAGCTCTTCACGCACTTGAGCGTTCATCGTGTCTTCCTGTTCACGGTACTCCTGGCCGATCTTCTTTACGGCGGTCTTCTGCCGCTCGCTCAGGCCGAGTTGTTCCGCGATATAGAAACTGCCAATTTGAGAAGAGGTTTCGTAGCGAAATGTACACTCCTTCAGCCGAGCTGCCTGCTCGGAAGTGAGTAAGTGCGAGAGCTGTCGCCGCATTTCGTTCCATGCCTCTTTTGAGCGCGAGGTTTCTTCCATCACTCCGCTGGCCGCGTCACCGCCGGAATCGACATCCTTGGAGGGACGATTCACGCCGTTAGGCAAACCGCTTTGGACGATCTTCGCGAACTGCTTCTCCTGCGCTTCGGTGAAGTGCAACTCTTCGCGAACCGCACCGCGGGACAGTTGCTGGTACGCAGGTAGCCTCTTTATTGGGTCTTCGTCATTAGCGCCCAGGTGGTCGTCAAACATCAGGAGCATTTGGCCCGCGACGTGAACGCATCGACCGTTTCCCCCGGGCACCCCCTCATCTACGGATTCCGCGATTCGTGCAATCTCCTTGCGAAGCCTCGCTTGCTGCCGATCGCTCAGCAGGTCCAGGAAGCGGTCGGCGACGCGATGCTCCGTGCCGAGCGTCTTGCGGTCCAATTCGACGGAAAGTCGTCCCATCGCGTCGAGCTGCTCGGGCGTGAACCCGTATGACGCCAATCGGCTTCGAGGAGCGGCCAGCACCCACGGGATCATCGCATCCAGGGCCAGGGTCGTGCCGGCCTTCTCCTGCTCCGGAGTGAGTAGTTCCGCGACGAGGTGTTGGAAATCCTTCTGCTTCCGATCCAAATCGCCCTGCTTCGCAACGGCGTTCGTAAGGGCGCTCGGATTGAAATTGCCAAGCTCATCGTGCATTTCGTCCATCGTGTGCATGGAAAATGTGCGGAGCTCCTTCTCTTGTTCGCGGGTAATATGCGCGCCGCGTCGGAAGTACTCGACGTTGAGCCAGGTAGTCCAGGGAAGAGATATGTCGGCGACTCCGGAGCAAACCATTTCCAGATTGAGGAATTCCGAGTCATGGGGGTCGGCGGCTTCCAGGCGAACGGCGGCCAGATAATCCGCCAAAGCCTTTTCAGGTTCGCCCTTGCGTTGCCAGAGATGACCGCGGACGGCGATCGCGCCGGCCGACTGGGCGCAGAGCGAACAACCTTGTCCGCGTCGGCCAAGGCCTTTTCGATGTCGCCCGATTGCAGAAAGGCCAGGTCCATGTCGTGGAGGATTGCCAACTGATAGCCGCCCCTGCACATCGTATCAATATCCAAAAGGCCAGGCGGAGCTTTTGGCGCAAAGTGAGCGGCTTCTGCCAGATCGGCCATCGCCTTTTCCGAGTTGCCCTTTTCAAAATAGGCGAAGGCGCGTTTTGCATGATCGGCGATGCTCTTCGGCTGGCTGCGCAGAACCACGTCCAGATCGGCGATCGCGCCATCAAAATCGCGTTTAAGGAGAAGGAAACACGCCCGCACCGAGCGACACCAGACCTCTCGCTTCGGCTCGAGATCCATGGCATCTGAAAGTCGCGCGATGGCCCTGTCGAGATCGCGCGTGCGGCCGTAGGCCCAGCCGCGCTGGAGGTAGTCGCGCAGTCCCTTGGGATCGAGCCGGACCGCTTCGCTCAGGTCGGCAATAGCCTGCTCCGTGTCGCCGTTTCGCTGGTGGATGCTGGCCCGGAGGTAATAAGCCCGGGCCACTTGCGGATTCTGACGTATTACCTTGGTCAAGGCGTCGATCGTCTGTTCCCGCTCGCCGTCGTCCAAAAGCCCTCGGCCTGCTTGAGTTGCGCATCGTCGGCAACGGCTTTGCCGGCTGATACGAATGATAACAAAGCCGCGACGCCAAGGAGCAGGAGGTTTTGCTTCAAGAACGGCCGCAACAGGATCGGGAGCAGGATTAGTTTCATGGCGCTCTCCACAATCGCCTTGTGACTTTCAGTAGCGGTGCAACGGATCTCCTCGACAAAATTGTAGCGTACGTCACTTCGCCGGCAAGACCTTGATCTTGATGTTCGCAAAGCTCACG
Source organism: uncultured Planctomycetia bacterium (assembly GCA_963824275.1). Classification (GTDB taxonomy): domain Bacteria; phylum Planctomycetota; class Planctomycetia; order Pirellulales; family Thermoguttaceae; genus JANXQG01. Next base: position 596,698 of record CAWGOT010000006.1, read on the forward strand.
TTGCCATGATCGCCCTGCAAGGCGATCAAGCCGGACTTGTTCTTCGCAAACTTCGGCATGTCGCGGAACTTGCTCTGCTGGACCCGCCGGTTGAAATCGTCGCTGCCGAGCTCGAACTCGCAGTACTTCACGCCGTTCATCCAGTGCTCGACGTGAGGGCCGTCGTAGACGATCTTGACGTGGTTCCAGTGCCCGATCGGCGTGGTGGCATCCAGGGGCTTGCCGGTCTTGGGATCGTCGGCCGGCTTGTACAAGGCGTATGCCCAACCGGCCTTCTCCGAGTCGCCGTGGGGATCGGTGTTATCCAGGATCTGAAATTCGATACCCGACATCCAGATCGTGCCCTGGTCCTCGCTGACCCGCGACATAATGCCGCTATTGGCGCCGGCGGGCACTTTGTAATCCAGCTCCAGGATGAAGTTCTCGAACGACTTGTCGTAAACAATGTCGCCGGCCGAGTTGCTCACGCGTGCCAGCGTGCCGTCGATCACCTTCCAGCCGGCCGAGATCGTCTTCTGCTTGTAATTCCGCCAGCCGTCGCTGGTCTTTCCGTCGAAGAGCAATTGCCAGCCGTCGGCCTTCTCCTGCTCGGTGAGCGTGTTCAGATTGGGGAGGACCGAGGCCGGCTGGTCGTCAGCCGCCGCCCGCGAGCAGTGCCGGCAAACGGCAGCATCGAGATGCACAACAGGACCAAGGAAAACTCGCGCATGATTGTCCCTTTCCATAAGAGTGTGTCGTACGTCAGGCTTTCTAGCCTGACAGGGTACAGCGTGGGCCGAGTGGAGCGAGTCCCACCGTCTTCAGGTAATTTCTGGTGGGACTCGCTCCACTCGGCCCACCCTACGGCTGACGTAAATCAAACTACGGCTGCCCGAGCGAGTACATCCCGCTGCCTGCCCGTTTGAGTTTGCCTTGCCGGGCCAGCTCTTCCCAAACGGCCGCCGGGAACTGGTCGGGCGGCGTGATGGCCACGATGCTCGACTGCTGCCCGCCGGTCATCGGCCCGTAGCCGAGCCGCGATTGGTCGTCAAGCTGCGTCAGCTTGAGGCGTTTACGGAAGGCCTTGAGGGCCGACTTCAGTTCCTGCGGAGTGGGGCCTGTCGGAGGGGATACATCGGCGGAGGACACGGTAAGCTCCTGGGCAAAGCGGGTGGGATCCGGCGAGCAAATGCCGAGAATGTCTATTCTCCACTGCCGGAGGGCGTTTTGCAAGTGGCGGGAAACCCCCGGCCGCCGTTACAATAATAACGGATCGGCGGTGGAACCCCGTAGGACGGATTGTTAATCCGTCTGCGATTCCAAGACGGATTGCCAATCCGTCCTACGGTAGAATGGATAGTAAGATGTCCCCGGCGGAACACCCCTTATGCCATTGATCCAAGTCTTAGGCCCCGGCTGCCCCGAATGCCGGCAACTGAAAGCCGACATGGAAACGGCCGTTGCACGGATGGGCATTGCTGCCGCCATCGAACACGTTACTGAAATCAGTCGGATTGTCGCCATGGACGTTCTGCTCACGCCCGCCCTGGTGATCGACGGTCAGGTCCGCCTCGTGGGACCCCATCGATCGATCGAGCAGCTTGAAGAGATCCTTGAGCACTCGGCCTTCGTCAAACCTGTCGATCCATGAAGCTCAAAACGGCCTTTACTGCCGGACTGCTGCTTTTCGTCGCTGCCAGCATTGCGACGCCGATCGTTCGGCACGTAATTGCCGCACGGCGCCGATCCTTTGTTGATGTAACGGCGGCCGACGCCGCTCCCGCGAGGCCTGACGCGCTCGTGGTCTACGACTTCCGCGCCAATGTGCGGTGTGCGGCCTGCCGGACGCTGGAGGCCTGTTCGCGCGAAGTCGTTGCCCAGCAATTCCCCGCCGAGGCTGCCGATGGCCGCATCGAGTGGCATGCGATCGACTACCAAACGCCGGGAAACGAGCACTGGTTGTCCGACTATCAACTGCTCACCGGCGGCGTTGTGCTCGTGCAGTTTCGCGATGGCCGCCCCGAGCGCTGGACGGCCCTCACGGAAACGTGGAACATGACCGCTGACCGCGCCGGCTTGTCGAAGTATCTCGAAGACCGCATCCGCGCGTTCCAGGCGGGGACGGGCGAGGAGCAGCGGCCATGAATTTCCATCAGCCGTCCGCCGGGCTGGCCTTTGGTTTGGGCCTGTTGACCGCCGTGCAACCCTGCCCGATGACGGCCAACCTGGCAGCCGTTTCCTACCTGGGAAGGCGGGCCGGTTCGCCCGGCGGCGTACTCTTCGCCGCACTGCTCTACGCCGCAGGGCAGATGATCGCCTACGTTCTCCTGGCGTTCCTTGTTCTCGAGGGCATCGCCTCGGCCTGGCGTCTCTCCGAGTGGTTCGAGCAGCACGTCAACCAGATCCTAGGGCCGCTTTGGATCGTTATCGCGATGGTCCTTTTGGACCTGATTCGGTTCCGCTTGCCGGGAGTACGCATCGGCCCCAATTGGCAGTCGAAGGTCAACGCCTGGGGGGCCTGGAGCGCGTTGCCGCTGGGGATCGTCTTGGCGTTGGGATTCTGCCCCGTCTCGGCGACGATCTTCTTCGTGGACCTGATCGCGATTTCGGCGGGCGGCGGATCCCACGTGGTCTATCCGGCGCTCTACGCCTTGGGCGCGGCGCTGCCCGTGCTCGTCTTTGCGGTCCTGCTTGGCGCCGGCTCGCGATGGCTCGGTTCAGTCCTGAATCGCATGCAGCAGGTGCAACGCTGGCTGAACCTGGGGGCCGGCGGAGTGCTGCTGGGGGTCGGCATCTACTATGCGCTGAGGTTCAATTTCGGGATTTCGCCATTCTAATAGCCGCGGGAGGGAGATTGTCGTAGAATTCGAAGAGAAACAAGCCTGTCTCAGAAAGGGAATCGTGATGCCGCTAGAAACAGAAGCCGTCTATGAAAACGGCGTATTGAAGCTCGATAGACCATTGCCTTTGGATGAGCACGAGCGAGTTACGGTGCGCATCCAACCGCAAGTCAGCCGGATTCGCAAGAGTGCCGGTTTGATCCCATTGCCCGACCATGCCGATGCCAGGGATTATCTGCTTGGCCCGGAAAATCACCCGTGGGAGCAGTCATGACGTTTGCCGACATTCCGTCTGGTTCTGCCGTCTTCATGGATGCGAATTCGAGTTGGCACGATCCTGCCGTTCCATGCACTGTGATCGACCGGGCGATTTGCACAACGTTTTGTTCTTTTATTACCCCTCGGTTCACCTCGCTTTACACATCGAGCAGCATCGTCTAAAATCGAATCTATTCTGCCGCTCATGCCAGATCCGACGTGATGGGGAACAGGGTGATGGAACTCGACCTTGCTTTTGTCGATCAGACGCTCGACCGCTTGGGTCGCAATCCGGACCGAATTCTGCCCGTCTTGCAGGTCTTGCAGCGTCACTACCGCTATCTGCCCGGCGAGGCCCTGCGGCACGTGGCACAGCATAGCAATATCACCCTGGCGCAGATCGCCAGCGTCTCAACCTTCTACTCGCAGTTCCGGCATCGCCCCGTAGGGCGGAACCTGATCAGCGTCTGCAACGGCACCGCCTGCCACGTCAAAGGCGCCGAGCGGGTCTACGACGTGCTGCGCGATTACTTCAAGATCAGGGGCGGCGACGATACGGACGCCTCCGGTCAGTTCACCGTCGAGAAGGTCTTCTGCATCGGTTGTTGCACCTTGGCGCCGGTGGTGCGGTGCGGAGACGACGTTTTCGGCCCTCAGGCCACCGACGGCATCCCCGCCTTGATCCGCCAGATTGAGGCCCGCCAAGGCCGAGGGCAACCGCTGGCCGGCCCTGGCATCGTCGGCGATGGCGAATCCCTGGGCCAGATCAAGATTTGCCTCGATTCCTGCTGCCTGGCCAGGGGCTGCGACCGCGCCCTTCGCTCCGTGGAACACGTCCTCCGCGAGAGCAACGTGCCGGTGCGGATCAAGCGCGTGGCCTGCGGGCTGATGTGCGAGCAGGCCCCCACGATCGAGATCGACGTTCCCGGCGCGGCGGCGAAGGTCTACGCGAATGTCACCGAGACCTCCGCCGAGGCCCTCGTCACGCGGCACTTTCGCCCGCGGCGGGTCGGCACGCGGCTGCGGAGCTTCGTGACCCGTACCTTCGATCGCCTCTTGGACGGCGCGCCGATCTCGCCGGAGACGCACGCGGTGACTGACGCCGAGCCGGACATGGCGGCCTTCTTCGGCCCGCAGATCCACATCGCCACAGAGCATTTCGGCAGCAGCGATCCCCTCGACCTTGATGAATACCTGGCCCGCGGCGGCTTCACCGCCTTGTCCCGCTGCCTGGAGAAGATGCAGCCAGCGGACGTGGTGGAAGAGGTCCGCCAGAGCGGGCTGCGGGGCCGCGGCGGCGCCGGTTTCCCCACCGGCGTGAAATGGGACATCGTGCGGAAGACCCGCGACCCGGCCAAGTACGTGATCTGCAACGGCGATGAAGGCGACCCCGGCGCCTTCATGGACCGCATGCTCATGGAGTCGTTCCCCTACCGGATCATCGAGGGGATGTCGATCGCGGCCTATGCGGTGGGCGCTTCGAAGGCCATCGTCTACGTGCGGGCGGAATACCCCTTTGCCGTGCAGCGGATGCACGAAGCGATGGACCGCCTCCGCGAGCGCAAGTTGCCCGGCGGCCTTTCGCCTGGGCGGCCGTTGGAACTGGAGTTCAACGTCTTCGAGGGGGCCGGGGCCTTCGTCTGCGGCGAGGAGACCGCGCTTCTGGAATCGATCGAGGGCCGCCGCGGCATTCCCCGCCTCCGCCCGCCCTATCCGGCTCAGAGCGGCCTGTTCGGCCACCCCACGCTGATCAACAATGTCGAGACCTTTGCCAACCTGCCCTGGATCTTCCGCAACGGCGCGGCGGCCTTCGCCCAGCACGGCACGGCCAAGAGCAAGGGGACCAAGGTCTTCGCCCTGGCCGGCAAGACGGTCCGCGGAGGGCTGATCGAGGTGCCGATGGGCATCACCATCCGCCGCGTCGTCGAGGACATCGGCGGCGGCATCGCCGACGGACGCCGCTTCAAGGCCGTCCTCATCGGCGGGCCCTCCGGCGGCTGCCTGCCCGAGTCGCTGATCGATACGCCCATCGACTACGAATCGCTGGTGGAAAAGGGCGCGATCATGGGTTCCGGAGGGCTGGTCGTGCTGGACGACAGCGACTGCATGGTGGACATCGCCAAGTATTTCCTCAGCTTCTGCCAGCACGAGTCGTGCGGGCGCTGCACCTTCTGCTGCGTCGGCACCCGGCGGCTGCAGGACATCCTCGAACGGCTCACGGAAGGCAACGGGCAAGAGGGCGACCTGGAAGAACTCGAACAACTCAGCGGCATGGTCAAGTCGGCCAGCCAGTGCGGACTGGGCAAAACGTCGCCCAACCCGGTGATCACCACCTTGCGGTATTTCCGCGACGAGTACGAGGCCCACCTCCAGGGCCGCTGCCCGGCCGGCGTCTGCAAGAACCTGATCCGCTACGAGATCCAGGACGACTGCAACGGCTGCACCCTCTGCGCCCAGCACTGTCCGGTGGGGGCCATCGGCTGGTCGCCCTACACCAAGCATCGCATCGACCCGGCGATTTGCACCCGTTGCGACGCCTGCCGGCAAGTCTGTCCGACCCACTGCGTGAAGGTGAATTGAGAATGCCGAAGATCACGATCGATGGACGAGCCGTCGAGGTTGCGGAGGGCGCCACAGTACTGGCGTCCGCCCGCCAGCTCGGGATCCACATTCCCACGATCTGTTTCGGCGGCAACGGCTGCACGCCTTCCGCCTCGTGCCTGGTCTGCGCAGTGAAGGTCCCGAAGACCGGCCAGATGATCCCATCGTGCGCCGTGCAGGTCGTCGACGGCATGGAGGTCGAGTCGCAGACGGCCGAGGTCGAGCAGGTCCGCCGCGCCGCCGTGGAACTCCTGCTCAGCGACCACGTGGGCGACTGTATTTCTCTCTGCTCCCAGAGTTGCCCGGCACACACGAATATCGCGGCCATGCTGCGGCAGGTCCGCGAGGGCCGTTTTGCCGACGCCATCGCCATCGCCAAGGAACACCTGGCCTTGCCGGCCACGCTGGGCCGCGTTTGTCACCGGCCCTGCGAACGCCCATGCCGCCGCAAGACGTTCAATGCGCCGGTCTCGATCGGCCGGATCGAGCGCTTCATTGCGGATCAGGATTTGGCCGCGACCCGGAGTACCGGGTGCCCCGCCCCCTATCTGCCCGCCAAGGCGCCGGCCTCGGGCCGCCGCGTCGCGATTATCGGCGGAGGACCGACGGGTCTTTCCGCCGCCTGGCACCTTCTGGTCCGAGGCCACGACTGCACGATTTTCGACGAGCGCGAGGTGGCCGGCGGGAGCTTGTTCGAGGAGTTTTCCGCCAACGTCTTGCCGCCGGAGGTCGTGGCCGCGGAGGTGCATCAGATTCGCCGCTTGGGCGCTGAGTTCGAACTCGGCAGCCCGCGCGTCGACACCGCCGGCTTGGACCAACTTCTGGCCGAGTTCGACGCGGTCCTCTGCGCGGTCGGCCGGGTCCAAGCCGCGGACGTTGCCTCGCTCGGCCTGGCGCAGGGCCTGCACGGCATCGGAGTGAACCGCTTTCTCCAGACCAGCCACGAGCGGGTATTTGCAGCCGGCCAAGCCGCCCGCCGCACCGGCAGGCGGGTCCACTCCGTCGCAGGCGGGCGGATGGCGGCGATCTACCTCGATCAATTCCTTTCCGGGGCGCCGCTCGTTCGCCAGGTCCAGCCGTTCTCCAGTCACGTCAAGTGCCTGAAGCCGGAAGAAATGCCGCAATTCATGGCCGTCGCCGATCTGACGCCGCGCCCGTTGATGTCTTCGGTTTCCAGAATGGCGACGGGGATGAGGGCGACGCTTTGTCCCCCGAGGAGGCCATTCGCGAGGCCGCCCGCTGCTGCCGTTGCGATTGTCGCAAGGCCGACAACTGCCGCTTGCGTGACGCCGCACAGGAACTCGGGGCCCGCCGCAACCGCTATCCTGCGCCGCGGCGGGAGGTCGAAGTCCGCGTCGATCATTCCTTTGTGATCTACGAACCGGGCAAGTGCATTCGCTGCGGAAATTGTCTCCGCGTGGCGGAGAAGGCCGGCGAGCCGTTGGGGCTGGCCTTTGTCGGCCGCGGATTCGACGTCCGCGTTACGGCCCCGCTCGACGATGCCTTGTCGGCGGCTCTGCAACGCGCCGCTCGGGAATGTGTCGATTCCTGCCCTACCGCCGCCCTGGCCCTCAAGCTGGAGAGCGATCTGGCCGCGGCCCGTTCCGCACTCATCACGCTTCGCCGTGGTGCAATTGCATCAGGGCGGAGCGTGATGAGTACGTCAGCAGCCCCTCGCACTTGGCCCGCAGAGGATCTTGCCGCCGCCTGCGAGCCCGTCGCTCCGACCCGCGATGTCGCGTGGATCGAGCCCGTCATCCCCTGCCAGTCCGCTTGCCCTGCCCACACGCGGATACCCGAATATCTGGCGGCCGTGGCCCGCGGCGACTTCGATGCGGCCTACAAGATCAACTTGCAAGACAATGTCTTTTCGGCCGTTCTGGGGCGGGTCTGCGCGGCCCTGTGAAGCGGCCTGCCGCCACGGCCGCCCTGCGCAGGGCCAGCCGCTGGCCATCTGCTACAGCAAGCGCGCGGCGGCTGATTTCGCCAGCGAGCCCGTCACCCTCCCACCGCTCTTCGACCAGCCGACCGGCAAGCGGGTGGCGGTGATCGGCGCCGGAGTGGCCGGCCTGACGGTGGCGCGGGAACTGGCCCGCTGCGGCCATGCGGTCATGGTGCTGGAAAAGCACGTGCGGCCGGGCGGCATGCTGAATCAGGGCATTCCGGCCTTCCGCCTGCCGCGCGACATCGTCGACCGCGAGATCGAGCAGGTCCGCCGCTGCGGCGTGGAAATCCGCAGCGGCGTGGAGGTCGGCAAAGATGTTGCCTTGACCGAGCTGCTGGCCCAACATGACGCCGTGGTATTGGCCGGCGGAACGCTCCGCCGCAACCGCCTCGACCTGCCCGGCGGTGAGATGGCCGGCATCCGGCACGGACTCGACTTCCTCCTCGAGGTCAATGAGCAGCGCCTGACCTCGCTCTCCGGCGCGGCGATCGTGATCGGCGGGGGTTTCACCGCCATGGACTGCGCCGCGCGGCGAAGCGGCTGACGACCTCCGCCGTGACCGTCTGCTACCGCCGTTCCCGCCACGAAATGCTCGTCACGCCCGGCGAGTTGGAAGAACTGGAGCGGGAAGGCATCCCGCTCGAGGAAATGCTTGCGCCGACGGGCTACGTGGGCGATGCCGCGGGGCACGTCCGCGGCGTCCGCTTCGTGCGGACCGCGCTGGGCGAGCCCGATGCCAGCGGCCGGCGGCGGCCGGTCCCCATTCCCGGCAGCGAGAACGTCTGGCCGGCGGACAACGTCATTCTGGCGACCGGCCAGTTCCCCGATACGAGTTGGATCGACGCCTCTTTGCGAAGTCAACTAGTCGGTGACGACGGCTGGTTGAAGAGCGGCCGCGCCGTCCGAACGGCCCATGAGAAGCTCTTCGCCGCCGGCGACTTTGCCCAAGGCGCGATGAGCCTGATCGACGCCATAGGGCATGCCAAGCGTTGCGCCCGCGAGATCGACACCTTCCTCTGCGGCGCGGAGCGGTGGGGCGAGCTGGCGGTGGTCGAGAAGGCCGCGTATACGGGGCACTCGCCGAGCGGGAACGGAACGCTTCGCCAGGCGATGCCTGCGCGGCCGGTGGCTGAGCGCCGTCTGACCACGGAGGTCGAGACCGGTTTCTCGGCCGAGGCGGCCTGTGCCGAGGCCACCCGCTGTTATCTCTGCTGCTACCTTCTGGAACTCGACTCCAGCCGCTGCATCCACTGCGGCGCGTGTCTGGACGTGAAGTCGGCCGACCGCTGCATCGTGCCCGCTTGGGGTCCCGGCCGCCGCGCAGGCGGGCTTGCGGAGCCAACGCTGGCCGAGTTCTTCCAGGAGCGGGCCCGCCTGGCGGTCAATCAAGACGAGTGCCTGCGTTGCGGCTTCTGTGCCGACGTCTGTCCCGTCGAGTGCTTCAGCATTCGCAGAGTCATCCGCCTGCCCGGCGCTGCGGCCTGCGACGAAACATGAACGAGGTCGCAATGGACGAGTCCTTAACTAACCCCTTCCGACCGCCCCTATCGAATGTGGACGATCCCGACGAACCGTCTTGCCCTGCATACAAGCTCTATTCGATCGGGGCCGTGACCTTAGCGACCGTCCTGGGCTCACTCCTGGCGGGGGGCATCGTCATGGCAATCAACTACAAGCGGCTGGGACAGGGGGCGGCGGCGGTTCACGCGGTCTTTTGGTCGCTCGTTGCCACGGTAGTCATCATCGGGGCAGGGATGCTGATCCCGGAGGATGTCAAGATCCCCAACGTAGCGTTCCTTGCGCCGCAGATCATTGGCATGTACTATCTGGCCAAGTCGTTGCAAGGGCCGGCGATCGAGGCCCATCCGGGCGAGGGCGGATCTCTCGCTTCAAACTGGGGTGCCGCAGGAATCGGCATCCTCACGGGTATCGTTGTGCTGGCGGCCTTGTTCGGAGTTATTTTCGGCGTAATGATGCTAACCGACCCTGGTTCTTGAACAACTGCGGCTAAACGGAAGACATAGTGCTGAGTATTAAGCACTGGGCACTGAGTACTGGGCGCTGGGCACTGAGTTCGCAATTAATAAGTCCCGCCGGGTGCTTCAGCATTCGGAGAGTCGTGCGCATGGCCGGCGCCGATCTGCGGCTAAGTATCGGCGACACTCGTCGAGGGCCGGCTTGCCGCAGTCAAAGCCGGCGCACTGGTGTTTCGCTTTCTGGAGCGGCTCGATTTGACACTCAGCCATACTGCTTCCGATGCAGGGCGTTACAATACTATGGACCGCATTGACGATGCTGCCAGTTTTATCCAAGATGGAGGTGCCTATGAGTTTAGCACTCGGGCAAACCGGAGAGCCCGTGCAACTCGTGTATGTTGTCCAAACTTCGCCTAATGCCCCCGATGCGTTGGCCGTATTGCACGGCGAGACAGCGGGACAGGTTTGCATACTTGTATTCAACGAACGGGAAACCGCGCAAGCATTTTGCAGCGAGTATCGAGACGCAGGTGCCCACTGGCTTCCCGTTCCTGTCGCGCTGAGTTATCTCCTAGAATTGCTCCAGAACCAAGCAAATAACGGCCGGACCCATGTCATGATCGACGCACAGGTCAATGCCGGGCCCCTCGCATTCGCCAACGTCGTGCCGATCATGGACTACGTTGCATCGATCAACCAGCAGTGATTACGGCCGGGCCGCGACTCCGCTTCCTGGGCCTTGCTGCACTCGGGCTACCTGCCCTTCGCTTGCTATTCGGAAGCCTCTCGCAGCCGAGACAGGATTTTGAGATGCGGCTGAGGGTCGGTTAGCTTGCAGACCTTGCCCCCCAAAAGCAATATACAGCCAAAGACTTTCCCGTAAGCCAATTTTTGCTAGGGCACTTTTCAGCCCTACTTGGGCTGAGTACACTAATGGTAGCCTGGCCCTCGCTGGCTAGGCCATTTTGCGTTGGTTTCCGGCACTCCTTTTTGGTGGCAATCAGCGAGACCAAACCATGCCTGACCTTTGGTACTATCACGACGGAAGCAAGGTGCATGGACCATTTTCGCCGCGTCAGTTCGCTACGTTGGCTGCGAGCGGATCGCTTCGCCCCGACCATCGGGTCAGAAAGGGAAGCAACGGAAAATGGTACTTGGCACGACAGGTCAAAGGACTTAGTTTTCCCTCTCTCGTGCAAGCCGATGCCGTTGCGACGCCATCGGCAAACGCGTCGCCGCCGCCCTTGACCCCGCACCGGCAGCCTGCGCCTCATCCCGTCGTGGAGAGGCCCGAGCCTGCGGTTACTGCCCCAGTTGGCAGCGCCGCGGTTGTTGCACCCGTAGCGGCTCACGGTGTCCCAGTTTCAGGCCTCGTCGGACAGGCGGTTCCGTATCTGCAGCGGCTCATGCGTGGCATTGCCGAAAAAGTTGCTCCGTATTTGTCGCGACCACTTTTCATCGTTGCCGCCTGTTGCCTAGCTGCACTTGCGGTCGTTGCTATCGGGCTCGAGCTTATCGGCCCACCGCGGCCCATCATTCAGAATCCCAAGCCGGATATTGCCCATTCTGAAAACCTCCACAACGAAACCGTGGTGGCAGGCAGCGGAACAAGGCCGACGAAGCAATCCGTCAAGGACTGCTTGCAAACGAAAAGAACGACCTTGACTTGGCCATCAGCTGCTTCAGCGAGGCCATTCGTTGCAACCCACAATCTGCCGAGGCATACTTCAACAGGGGACGAGTCTACGGCAAGGAGGTTGAGTTCGAGAAGGCCATCGCCGATTACACGAAAGCCATCCAACTCAAACCGGACTACGGTGAGGCTTACGCACGGCGAGGTGGTGCCTACGGGAACAGGGGCGACTGCGACACGTCCATTGCCGATTGCAATGAAGCGCTCCGCCTCGACCCAAAGTTGGCCCTGGCGTTTTGCAACCAAGGCTATGCCTATTTGCGAGCGCAACTACAAAAGGCCATCGCCGATTGCAATGAAGCGCTCCGCCTCGACCCAAATTTGGCCCTGGCATTTTGCAACCGGGGCGCTGCCTATGGCGAGGAAGGTGAGTTCGGCAAGGCGATCGCCGATTACACGGATGCACTTCGTCTCGATACAAAGTTGGCCTTAGCGTATGGCAACCGAGGTAGTGCCTATCTTGGGCAGGGCGACTACGAAAAGGCCATCGCTGATTGCAATCAAGCGCTCCTGCTCGACCCAAAATTGGCCACGGCCTATTGCGCCCGTGGCGGGGCCTATTCGGGGAAGGGTGACTACGAAAAGGCCATCGCCGACTGCACTAGCGCAGTCGCGCTCGACCCGACTTTGGCCGGGGCGTACATCAACCGGGGTTTTGCCTACGTGGAGAAAGGTGACTACGACAAGGCCATCGCCGACTGTGATAAGGCGATCTGGTTCAATCCGCAAAACGCTGAGGCGTATTACAACCGGGGCAAAGCCTACGGATACAAGGGCGAGTGGGGCAAGGCCATTTCCGACGACTCCGAGACCATTCGTCTTGATCCGAAACATGCCAAAGCGTACAACAATCGGGGCGTCGCCTATGGGGCTGCGGGTGATCAAGATAAGTCCATTGCTGACTACACTGAAGCGATTCGCCTCAAACCAGATCTCTTCCAAGCCTACTTCAACCGTGGCAAAGCCTACAAGAATAAGGGCGAATACGACAAGGCCATCGCGGATTGGAATGAGGCCATACGGCTAAACCCGAATGATGCCGACACGTACATCAACCGTGGCGACGCTTACGACAATAAGGGCGAATACGACAAGGCGATCGCCGACTTCACTGCGGCCATCCGACTCGATCCGAAATATGCCGAGGCGTACTTCGACCGTGGCAATGCCAACGGAAACAACGGTAATTACGACCAAGCGATCGCGGATTACAATGAGGCCATCCGACTGACCCCGCGTGACGCCGCGGCGTATTGTAACCGGGCCATCGCCTACGGGAACAAAGGCAATTACGACCAAGCGATCGCGGATTACAATGAGGCCATCCGACTGAAACCCGATTTCGCCGAAGCGTACCACAACCGCGGCTGGCTCCATGAAAGGAAGGGCGAACAAACCGAGGCGGAATCAGACTTTACGGCGGTAAAGAGACTCAAGGATCGCGGAGAATCCGCATCGCCCCAATCACAAGTCAAAAGCAAGCAACCGATCGCGTCCGCATCGCAAGAGGCTCTTGTCCAATCATTGGTTGTGAAACGATCTCACCTGGAAGAATTGCGCGAGGAACTTGAGCAGCTAAAGAAAATTCCTGAAGGACACGGTTCAAACTACATCGGGCGTGTGGCGCAGATCGAACGCACGATCGCCAAGCTGCAAGAGGAAGTGGGGGCCGCCGAAGCGAAGATCCGCGCAACAGCCGGCCCTTTCGTTCTTCTATCAGGGCAACTGACCGACGCCGCACCGCCCCAAGTCGGCCCGCTTAGGATGGACATGCGTCCAGACGATCTGAATAGAATCCTGTCGACCAAGCTCGGGAGGAAGGTCGAGCCAATGCCAAAATCCTCCTCAGCGTACGTGTCGCGGGGGTTCGAGGAGGACGAGCCACTTACTGGCGATGAAAAACCGGGGTTGCGCAAGTACCAGGATGAGTTCCGAGCATTCGACCTGACTGCTGTTGATCTTAGGTATGGATTTCCCGCATCCGTCAGCATGGTCTCCTGTTATTTTGCCGCCGAGCGCCTCTACAAGGTTCGATATGTCTATGAGTTCGGCGAAGTGTCAGCCGAGGCTGCCAAAGCCTGGCAGCAACAGTTTGGACCCCCGGCTTTCGTAATTCCAAAAGCGCAAGCAGAGCAATTTGAAAAGTCCCTGCTTCAGCAACTGACGCAGAAATACAAAGCTCGTACGGAGCCGTATGCGGACATGGTCGAGCTTACGTCGTACACTCCGGACGCGAAGGACACGCATCTGGCAGCGCTATTACTTGACCCCTACAATCTCGATGCTTGTCGTAAATTGCTAATCCAAAACGGCAAAGCGCCCGACGCGGTGAATGACATGAGGGTGCTGCGAGGACAGATGATAATGCCTTACAGTTACCGCATTCACGGCAAAGTAGATCCTGACGGAGAATACGAGCGGTTGTTTGAGAATGAGGATCTTGTGGTGGCCGTTGATAGCTCGCGATGGGACGTGATCTCTCGAGGTTCGGATGGAACGGTTGCGATTGCCCGCCGCTTCGTGCGCGTAACATATATCTGGCGGCCGTACGTGGAACAGCTGGGCAGGGCATACACCACAGCCAAGTTGCAGAAATTGGAAAAGCGGGCGAAGCAGGTGTCAGTGGACAAGTAGGGGCGAGCAAAGCCGGTCCGGAACGGGGCCGGGCATTAAAGTTTAACTCTTGAAAAGAGTTGCAAGGACAGTATTTCGCGCGTAGAATCCCGGTACCCCTGGACTTGTAGGCTGCCGGCTAGCGGTGGTGACTTGTAGGAGTGTCAAATGTTTGTCCGGATCGTTCTCGATACTTGTACGGTTCGTAACCACACCGACGGCTGCTTTCCGCAACTCGACCTGAACCTCGTCCGGCGAAAACGCGACCTTGTTCGGATTTCGCTATCGGCCTCCGCCTTCGTGGAGCTTGCCGCGCAGCTTGCGGACGGTCGCCTTTCGTTTGCGAGATGGCAAAAGTACATCGCGCCAATAAATGCGATCCTCGACCAGCGCTGGCCCTGTCTGCCTAACGGCAAGCAACTTGGGTGGCTTGCCGGGACTCAGGTCGTCGAGCCCATCGAAAATCTCGAGGACGAGTCTCGTTACATGCGCACTGCTGGCACCATCTGCTCGGCGTGTCCCCGGGGCAGATCGGCAGGTGCCAAGTTGTCTACCGGGTCTCGGATGGCGCCCCGCAGTATCCGCCTTGATGCTCAAACATTGAGGGAAATCATTGCGACGCAGCGCCAGGAATGGATCGATTTCATCCGGCGAATGCAGACCGATCTGCCTTCACGCGGGATTACCGGCGCTGACGAAGAAACCATTCGCGAAGTGATGCGGTCTGATTTTGGGAGCGACCCATCGGACGCGCCTGGCGTCGCTGAAAAGCTCGATGTTGTTTGTCGCATGATTGCTAGTTTTGTGGCGTGTTCTCTCCGCGCAAAGACGGCCTACAACCCGGAGAGCGAAAAACGGAGAGGAGACACATTCGACCTCAACCTCCTCTTTTATGTTCCGCTGCCAGCGGTCATCGTGACAGGAGACGGCCGCTTCGTTCGCGCGCTGAAACAAACCGATGCACCGCACGCGCGCCAAGTTTTGACCATCGACGAGTTCAACACCGGACTAGACAACGGCACGCTCGCGGCCCTTGTGTCGGACTTCCAGAACGTCCGACCGGCAGCAATGCCATCAAAGCGAGTCCGCGTACTTCCGTTGGGAGAACCGGGGCCGCGTCGCGAATGACGACTGGTCGGATTGGTTTGCGAGCGAACCTGTCGCATGAACCCACCTTCTGTGCCGACGTCTGTCCCGTCGAGTGCTTCAGCATTCGCAGAGTCATCCGCCTGCCCGGTGCGCCGGTTGGCGGTGCCGACAATGACCCGACAGCGCTGCGGGTCGTGGGCGGCTGAACCCGAAAGAACAACGCGAACAGCGTAATGGCGCGAGGCGTGGAATGATAGGGCGAGGCCCGGAGTTGAGTAAAGACATCAGAATCGATATTCTGTAGTGTAACTGGTCGGCCCTTCCCTGCCGGAGAATCGCATTTTCACTGCACAGTGGATATGAAAGAGGGAGAGTTTTGCCATACTGGCCCAGTCTTCAATTTGGTCACACTCTTCTTGTGATGCCGCCCCGAACGCTTCGATCCCAATTTCGCCCTTCGACGGCTCGATCGCGCGAAACGCGACTGCCTTGAAGCGTTTCTGAAGACCTTCGATCAAGCAGTGAGCTTCCGTCCGCTCCTCGGGAAGCGGGTCCATCGCTTCCAACGCCAATTCGACCTGGGCTTCAAGTACTCTCTTGGCATCCGCGTTCGCTTCTTCGGCATCTGCGTACAGCTCCGCAAGATCGGGCATCAAGGGCAACCTTGCTTGAAGCCATTGGACCGACGTGTAGCGAGATCCCTGAACTTCGTATGCGTGCGGTACAAAACACTCCACGGACAACTCCTGTTTGCCCCAAGGCTGCATCTGGACCGAGAGCGGAGAATCTTCGGAGAAATGAAACAGATTCCGGTGGCGGCGCGTCGCACCTTCCAGTTGCCGGGCGAACTCGGGCGACAGCAACCGTCGAGTCAACTCATCTTGATTGACGCCTTGACCGGCAGGCACCCACGTGGAAACGACCATGGGCCACGCACTGACTTGGACCCGCGGTCTATCCCAGTAGGCCAAGACCACCGCTCCGAGAAGCCATAGCCCAAACAGCGCGGACACTACGAGTACCACAACCCGTGGATTGTGCCAACGGTATCGCATATCGGCACCGGCGTTTGACGGAAAGGCAATTCGATAGCCAATTCTTCACCACGCAGGGAGCCTATGTTCCGAATGCGGCGAGGATCGAACGAATCGTCGTTACACTTGGATTATAGTTCATTTCCGCACGTCTGCCAAGAGCCACTCGGTTTCCCATCCCATCCCTTGGTATCAACCTGCCTTCACCGTGCTGTTCGCCCCCAGCACGAACCAATTGTTGATCGCACTGCCGAAGATCGTGTCGTGGGCGCCGGTGTCCTGGAACGTGACCGGGGTGGGCAGCGTCGGCAGAGTCTTGGCGGCGCTGGCCAGCAGCCGGCGGGCGCTGTAGCCGTAGCTCACGCGCGACCCTTCTTCAAGCAGATCGAGCAGGGCCTGGTCGCTGGAATCGTCGCTCGTCGTGCCCGCGAAAATGATGTTCTCCGCCCCTTCGGCGTAGAGACTCGAATTGCCGGCGCCGCCGATGATCAGATTATCGCCCGCGCCTCCCTTAATCGTGTCCGCCCCGCCGCCGCCAATGAGAATGTTGTTGCCGCTGCCGCCGGTGATCGTGTCGTTGCCGGCGCCGGCGCGGATGATCGTCGCCGCCGCCGGGCCGCCGGTGAGGGTGTCGGCGAATGCCGATCCAATCAGCTCGTTGATCACGCCGTAGATCGCCAGCGTCGTGTTCCAGGGCGCGATCGACTGCGGCTGCCCCTTGTCGAGACCGAGATTGACCGTCACGCCCGCCGTGTCGTGGCTGAAGTCGAGCGTGTTGCTGCCGCCCGAGTCGACGATCGCCACGGGCACGGCGCTGGACGTGAGCACGTAGTCGTCGTTGCCGCTCCCGCCCTGCAAAGTGACCTTCTGGACCGTGGTCATGGCCGTCGCCAGGCCGTTGGCCGTGACCGTGCCGCCGGCAAGCGTGAACTTGTTCGTCCCGCCCGTCCCGACCACCGTGACCTGGTTGTTCGTCGAACCGGACGCCCCTGCGATGGCAACGCCCTGCGGCAACGGGGCACCGGTCGAGGGCAGATCGACCGTCACGCTGTTGGCCTGGCCGGCGGGCAGATTGACCGTGAGCGTCTCGTTGGACGTGAACGGGGCATTGGTCAGAACTGCCTTGCCGACGTTGTCGTAAACCTCGACCTGGCTGCCCGAGAACGACACGGTCACGTTGCCGCCCAGGCTCACGTTCACGGGAACCGTGACCGGCGCCAACCCGACGGCGACCGAAATGTCCGTCGGGCCGATCAACGCCGTGTGGCCCAGCGCGTCGGTGACCTTCACGTAGAACTCCGGCGAAGTGTTCAACTGCCCGCTCGACGGCGTCCAGGTGAACGTATTCGAGCCGGCGTAGACCATGCCCGAGGGCAGCGTGTAGGGCGACGTGCTATACTGGAAGCTCAACGTATCGCCGCTGGGGGCGTTGGTTTGCACCGTGTACGTATAAGGCTGGCCGACGCGGGCCGACGTGCTGGGATTCGCCGTCACGGCCAGACTGGTCGAGACCTGAACCTGAATGCCCGGCGAGCTGTAGCTATCCACGTTGGCCGTATCGGTCCGGTTGTTGCTCTGACTGTCGCTCCAGGTAGCCGAGACCGCCTCCGCCGTCTCCGTAGCCGTGAAGGTGTGCATGCCGTCCGGCAACGTGAAGGTACCGTTGCTGGCGATCGTCACCGAGGCCGACCCGGCCGGGGCCGAGCCGATGGCAACGCCGTCGGAATAAACCGTAATCACGTCGTTGGAGTTGACGGTAATGCCCGAAACGACGAAGTGCAGCTCGTTCAACACGGACGAGTTGTTCTCCGACGTGTAGTTCGTCGCGGTCTGGCCGGAGGGCGGCTGGAAAGTGATCGACATCGGCGCCGCCGGCGTCTTGGCGACCCACGGGTTGGCAATCGAACCGGACGTGTTGGCCACGACGTTCACCGTGAACGTTCGCGTGGTGGGCGTGTTCGTGCCGTCAAAGGCCGTCACCGTCACCGTGTAGCTGCCCGTCGTTCCCGTCGGCACCGCAGCATCAAGACGCCGTTCTGCGTGTCGGTGAAGATCGTGGCCGACGCGATCTGGACCGGTTTGAGCAGGTCGCCGCTGCCGCCCGAGGCCGTGTCCGCAGAGGTCGAGTCGGCCTCCAATGCCCCTAAGACGGTCGTCGCCTGCCCATTGACGCTGATCGCCTGGTTGACCGTCTGGAAGCCGAAGAGCGAATAACTGTAGTTGAGGGCCTGCTCCGCCTCGGAGGTGCCCTCTCCGATGAAGAACTCCGAACTGCCCTCGTTGGGCGAGGGGATGGCGAACCCCAGGGCGCCGGCTGAGGAATAAGTCAGGTCGGGATTGAACTCGTCGTTGACCGCGGTCGATATGTTGGCGGAAGACGGCGGCGTGTTGACTTCGCTTTGGCCCGTCACTTCGCCATTGCTGATCGTGGGCAGGATATTGCCGCCCTGCACCACGAATCCGCGCTCGAGCGGTAGATGTAGTCGCCGTTATAGACCTTGGCGTCAGCCAGGGCTTCGATCTGGCTGGCAATGCCGGGCGTCAGGTTATCGAACAATTGGAAGGTCATCGCTCCCACGATTCCCTGGCCGTCGATATTGAAGGTGATGCTCTTGTTGGTCTGGGGCATCACGGTCGGCGAAACCTTGGTCGGGTCGGAGGTGGTCACCCCGAAGTTGATCGTCTCGTTCGGGTCGGTGCCGTTCAGCGGGACCATGACCGACGCCCCGGCCGGCAGGGTGACGTTGGAAATCGCCGCCAAGCCGATCGTGGAGAGCAGGCGGCGCTCTTCCAGGCACTCAAAGCCGATGCGCCGCGTGCGGAAAAGGGCTGTCCTCTTGGTGCGATGGGTCCGTGCTGTCGAACCGTCTCTACCGCTTCGCGAACTTTTGCGCAATGATATTACGATTCTATGGGTTGCAAAATACTGGTCGCGGGAAAAGTCCGGTTGGAGTCCCGCCTTTAGGCGGAATTTTCCCCTGATTCCGGCTAAAGCCGGGACTCCAACCGGGGTCCTCGCTGGGGCAGCCATTCTTGTGAGCGGGCAAATACTGCCCCCATAATGAGGCATTGTGCGGGCCTTGCCACCCGGCCCGAGCCTCTTTATGTCATGCGAAAGCATACCTCATTGATAATCGATTGGAGTTTCAGTTTCCAGTAGTTAAAATGGGATGGCTGAAGTGCCTTGGGCCGGTTCCAAGCCCAAAGGCACGGCAAAGTTTCGTTTCACACACGGAGATCGGTATGTCAAGGCGTTCATGGTTCGATGCGGCGGTGGTCATCCTGGTCGTTACGGCCGGCTTCCTGTTGGGTCAGGTTTCATCCGATACAAGGGCCGCCGAGGGCCAACCCACCGGCAAATCCGCGGCGGCCGACAAGCCGGTCAGGGGCGTCGACCGGTCCTACATGGACCTCGGCCGTACTCGCCCTGCAAAGATTTCTATGCCTATCGCCAACGGCGCCTTCGAGAAAGTGCCGATCCCCGGCGAATACGCCGCCTATGGCGTGAACCAGGAAATCGACAATCGCAACTTCGCCATCCTCAAGGAAATCCTGGAAAATTCGGCCCGGACCGGCGGGCCCAAGGGCAGCGTGGTCCAGCGCGTCGGCGATTTCTACGCCTCCGGCATGGACGAGGCCGCGATCGACCGCGAAGGATTGCAGCCGCTCGGGCCCTGGTTCGACCGCATCCAGGCCGTCGCCAGCCCCAAGGAACTGGTTGCGGTCATCGCCCAGTTGCAGGCCCAGGGCCTGAACGCCGGCTTCCACTTCGACGTGCGAGATCGACGACAAGGACACCACGGCGATGATCGCCGGCTTCAGCTCAAGGCGGCCTGGGCCTGCCGGAGCGCGACTACTATTTCCGCGAGGGCAAAGATGCGGAGGAGATCCGCACCGCCTACGTTGCGCACATCGCCCGCATGCTCGAACTGGCCGGCGACGCGCCCGCGTCGGCCAAGGCCGCCGCCGATTCCATCATGGCCTTCGAAACCAAGCTGGCAAAGGCCTCGCGGACGCTCGTGGACCTCCGCGACCCCGAGAAGAACTACAACAAGTTCGAGCGGACCGCACTGGCGAAGCTGGCCCCCGGCCTCGATTGGGACGGCTATTTCGCCACGATCGCCTTTCCCGCCAGCGAAACGAAGCTGCTGGTTCGCCAGCCGGAGTTCTTCACGGCCTTCGACGGCCTGCTGACCTCCGAGCCGCTGGCGGTCTGGCGCGATTACCTGCGCTGGCGCGTCATCTCCGAAACGGCCAACTATCTCAGCAAGCCTTTCGTGGAGGAGCATTTCTCCTTCTACGGAAAGAAGCTCTCCGGCGCCACGGAGCTGCGGCCGCGCTGGAAGCGGGTGCTGGCCGCGGAGGACGTGCGCCATCGGCGAGGACCTGGGCCAGCTCTACGTGCAAAAGGCGTTCAGTCCCGCCGCCAAGGCCCGCGCCCTGGCCATGGTGAACCTGATCAAGGAAGCGATGCGGGGGCGGATCCGCGCCGCCGACGTGGATGAGCCAGGCGACCAAGGACGCAGGCCTACAAGAAGCTCGACACCATGCGCAGCAAGGTGGGCTATCCCGACAAGTGGCGCGACTACAGCAAGCTCGACATTGCGCGGCGGCCTTACGTGCTGAACGTGCTGGCCGCCAACGCCTTCGAATTCCAGCGGCGAAATGGCCAAGCTCGGCAAGCCCGTCGACCGCAACGAGTGGGAAATGACGCCCCAGACCAACAACGCCTATTACGAGCCGACGCTGAACGAGATGTGTTTTCCCGCCGGCATCCTCCAGCCGCCCTTCTTCGACGAGAAGGCCGACGACGCCACCAACTACGGCGCGATCGGCGCCACGATGGGCCACGAGCTGACCCACGGTTTCGACGATCAGGGCCGGCAATACGACTGGCAAGGCAACCTGAAGAACTGGTGGACCGAGGACGACGCCAAGGGCTTTCAGGCGCGGGCCGAGAGCGTGGCCCGGCAGTACGACGCCTTCGAGGTGCTGCCCGGCCTGCACATCAACGGCCATCAGACGCTGGGCGAGAACATTGCCGACGTCGGCGGGCTGCGCATCGCCTACGCGGCCTTCAAGCTGGCGACCAAGGACAAGAAGCCGGCGTCCGCCGACGGTTTCACGCCGGACCAGCGGTTCTTCATCGCCTTCGCCCAGAGTTGGCGGACCAACGAGCGTCCCGAGGCGGTGCGTCTGCACGTGGGCAGCGACGTGCATAGCCCGGTCCGCTGGCGGGTGCTCGGATCGGTGGCCAATTTCCCCGAGTTTCGCCGGGCGTTCGGCTGCCCGAGCCGGCCGAGAGCTGGCCGCCGATCTGGTAGGTCGTAATCAAGGTCTTGGCATCGCCGTCAGGCCGGGGAAGCCGGGCGGCGGCTCGCGCATCAGGCCATCGATAATTTCGACGGGCTGAGACTGGATCGTGACCGTGGCCGGCGCCAAGCCGGGCCGCGTGGCGGTCACGGTGATCGCTCCGGGCGTGAGCGTGG
This sequence comes from uncultured Planctomycetia bacterium, assembly GCA_963824275.1. Lineage (GTDB taxonomy): Bacteria > Planctomycetota > Planctomycetia > Pirellulales > Thermoguttaceae > JANXQG01. Next base: position 618,215 of record CAWGOT010000006.1, read on the forward strand.
AGCGGATCGAGACGCGGTTGATGCCGCATTCGGTGTCGAGATACAAGTTGTTGGTCGTGTTGAGCTTGTCGGAGCAGAAGCCGCCGCGCCAGTATAACCGGGCCGCTCACGGAGAAGTCAACGCGGGCCTCGTCGGTCGGGCAGCGGCGGCCCTGGGAGTCGACGACCTCGAAGTCGATCAAGGCCACGTCGGCGCCGTCGGCCTGGAGACCTTTCGGGCCGACGTGTACGGTCAGCTTGAGGCCCTTCGCTTCGCCGGCCGTTGCGATTTCCTGCTGGGCCACGACCTTGCCGCCCTCGCTGGCGACGGCCTTGAGCGTGCCAGGCGCGAAAGTGACTCCCGGGAAGGCGTAGATGAAACCGCTTTGGCGGGTCTTGTTGACGCCCAGCGACTCGCCATTGAGCAGCAACTCGACGGCGTCGCAATGGCTGGCGATCACATAGACAGTCTTCTTCGTCTTCGCCGGATAGTTCCAGTGGCCGATGATATGGAGGTCGGGCGACGTGCTTTGCATCACGCGCGAGGCATAGAATATTTCCTTCGGCAGGCGGACGCCGTCCACCTTGCCGCTCACGCGCAAGACCTCGCTGCTCTGCTGGCGGCCGTCGGCATCGGAGTCCGACCAGTAAATGGAAGCGTAGGCCGACCACTTCGAGTGGGACCGGATCGGGATTGTCGATGCGGTTGCTGACAAAGTTGTAATAGCGGCGGACGCCCGCCAGTGCGAAGGTCTCGGAATTCAAGTTGTACGTGTCCTGAGGGCCTTTCTTGAAGCCGAAGTGCGGCGGCGAGTAGTCGTCCCAGATGCCGCGGGGGCCTTCTTCGCGAAAATCCTCGGTTTCGATCATGGGGGCATGGTCCCGGTCCTGGTCGGTGTAGGGCCCGCCGAGCATGACGCCGAAATACTCGGTGGCAACCACAGACACCGGGTCCCGTAGCGAGCGGCAGCCCATCACGCGGCCGCCGCTGGGATCCCATTTCTTGCGGATCTCCACCATCTGCTTCATCTGCGTGCCGATGACTGCGGAGTTTCCCGCCTCCCAGAAGAGGACGCTGGGGTGGTTGCGGAAATAAATGATCGAGTCGCGCATGACCTCCATCCGCTGCTCCCACTGGCGGTCGAAGACATCGTGTTCGCCGTCGCCGGCCGGGCAGACGTTGGCAATGCCATACTTGTCGCAGGAGGTGACATCGACGCGCTGCGGGAGAGATGTGCATCCAACGGACATAGTTGCCGTTGCTCTCCCGCAGCAGCTCGGCGTTGAAGTCGTGCATCCAATCGGGATAGGCCTGGCCGAGCCCTGGCCAGTCGTTGACGGAGCGCTGGGAATAGCCGGTGAGCCACACGAAATGATCGTTGAGCCAGACCCCGCCGGTGCCCGCGCCGCCCTTGAAAATGGCCTTGCGGAAACCGGTGTGGATCTTGCAAACGTCGGCCACCTTGCCGTCCACGGAGAGGATCGAATAAACGTCGTAAAGGTAGGGGTCGTTGATGTCCCAGAAATGCGCGGCTTGGAGAGGACCGGTGGCGGTGAGGGTTGCCGTCTGGCCGCCGGCAAGGTTCTGGGCGGCGCCGGCGAACTGGCGCGCAGGGCGCCGTCCGCGTCGACGACTGCCGCGGAGAGCGCGAGGGCGGCGGTATCCGTCGTCTCATTGCGGACCTGGGCCTCAACGTTGACGGTCGCGGACTTGTTCTTCACGTCGTAGTCGGTACCGTAGATGTAAACGCCGCTCGTTTTCAGATTTTCGTAGAGCGGGAGCGTCTGGTAGATCTTGCCCATGAGATGCAGGGAAACGTCGCGGTTGAGCCCGCCGAAATTGGGATTGCTGTTGCTGAACTTCCATTCGAAGGGCGTGCCCGTCGCCTCTTCTTTGTATTCGATGGTGTTGTCGACTTTCACGGCCAGCACGTTGTCCTGGCCGCCAAATTTCACCTGTGCGGTGATGTCCAGCCCGCAGGCAGTGATGCCATTCTCGAAGAGTCCGACGGGCTGGCCGTTGAGGTAGAACCGCGCCGCCTGCTTCAGCCCCTCGAATTCAAGGAAGACCTTCTGGCCCTCGGCGCCGGAGGGCAGTTTGAAATGCTTGCGATACCAGCCGATGCCCTGGTAGTAGGTTCGATCGCCGCCGCCGTGGCTGATCAGCGCGCGATAGGTGTCGACGTCGTTCCAGGTGTGCGGCAGGCTGACGCTGGTCCAGGCGGAGTCGTCGAAGGCGGGGTTGACCGCCTGGGGCACGTCCTTGCGGAGGAATTTCCAGCCGGGGTTGAAGTTAAAGGTCGAGCGCGGCGACTGCGGCGCGGTATACTTCTGCCCTCGCACTGGCGCGGCGGTCAGCGCCAGCGATACGAGCAAGAGCCACAATTTGACACTTCGATTCATCAGAAATCCCTCCAGATAGAGAATAACCCTGCGCAACAACAACCCAGCGCCAGTATAATCCGGCGCTTGGCGAAGGAAAGGGGGGCAGAACGCAAAGTCCGGGACCAAACGCTCGTCGCTCCGTAGGGTGGGACCAGCGAGCTTGCGAGCGCCGGCCCATCAATCATGGGTGTTGGTGGGCCGGCACTCGCAAGCCAACCATGGGGACACGGTGCCCCGATCCCACCCTACGGCAAAGCACCGCATTCGATCGCGACGCACTTGCCAACCACCTGTCGGCTGGACATAATAACGCAGTCCTGAAGTACTTAACCCCCCAAACTGGTCTGAGCATTCTATTGCGAACGGTCGATCATGACGGAAAACGCCCCGCGTGAAGAAGATGATATCGAGTTGCCCATCGGCGGTTTTCAGGGCACGCCGGAAGAAATCGAGCGGCAGTGGTTCGAACAGGTCTACAAGGGCCGCGGCGATTCGATGGCCCAATTGACGTGGCGGGCCGTAATCATGGGTTCGCTCCTGGGCGGCGTGCTGTCACTGACCAACCTCTATATCGGCCTCAAGGCGGGCTGGGGCTTCGGCGTGGCGATCACGGCCTGTATTTTCTCCTACGCGATATGGAGCGGGCTTTTCAAGATCGGCCTGGTGAGGACCAGGATGACGATCCTGGAGAACAACTGCATGCAATCCACAGCCAGTTCGGCCGGCTACTCGACGGGTGGAACGTTGATCTCGGCATTCGCCGCCTATATCATGATCAACCATCACGGTTTCCCCGTATGGCTCATGTTGTCGTGGGTGTTTTTTCTGGCCGTTCTCGGCGTGACCATGGCCATTCCGATGAAGCGGCAGATGGTCAACGTAGAGCAACTCCGCTTTCCCAGCGGGATCGCGGCAGCCGAGACATTGCGAGTGCTGCACTCGCACGGCGAACGGGCCACGCGCTCGGCGTGGGCCCTGGGCATCGCCTGCGTCGCGGCGGGGATCAACAAATTCTGGCACGAGGGCTTGCAGGTCATTCACAAGTCGCTGGAGCCGTTTACGAGCAGCGCTGGTCGACAAATTGAACGACCGGATCTTCGGGCAATATTGGATCAATCGCACGGTCTATTTCGACTGGGACCCTATCTTTCTGGCCGCGGGGGCGCTCTACCGGCCTTCGCGCTTCGGCCAGCATGATCTTGGGCGGCACCCTGTGCTGGGCGGTCTTTGTGCCGATCCTGCAGCACCAAGGCTACATCCCGCTCGAACTGGATCCCGAAAAGGCGTGGCAAGTCACGGTGCAGTGGACACTCTGGGGAGGCGTCGCCTGCATGGTTACTTCCGGGCTGCTCTCGTTCTGTTTTCAGTGGCGCAGCGTGCTGCGGGCATTGGGCGGCCTGGGCAGATTGTTCTCGGGCGAGAAAAGCGGAAGGTCCGACGAAATGGACGCGATTGAGGTCCCCGTTTCGTGGTTCATTGGCGGGCAGCTTGTGGGTTTGATCGGTCTGGCAACGCTGGCCAAGGTGAGCTTCAACATGCCTTTTTGGCAGAGTATTCTCGCGGTCCTGCTCACGTTCCTCCTGGCCTTGGTGGCTTGCCGCGTTACGGGCGAGACGGATACCACTCCGATCGGCGCCATGGGCAAGGTCACGCAACTCCTCTTTGGGGCCCTAAGCCCTGGGAACATGAATGTCAATCTGATGAGCGCCAACATCACCGCGGGTGCTGCCGGGTCCGCCGCCGACCTCCTGACCGATCTCAAGAGCGGCTATCTTCTGGGCGCGAACCCGCGCAAGCAGTTCCTTGCACAGTTCGCCGGGATCTTCATTGGAACGGTGGTGACGGTCTTCTGTTTCAACGCCCTCGTGAAGGACGGCTCGATCCTCGCCACGAAGCAGTTCCCTGCACCGTCGGCAGTGACGTGGAAGGCCGTCGCGGAGGTTATGAGCAAGGGACTCAGTGAGCTTGCCCCGCTCAAGGCCTGGTCGATGCTCGTGGGCGGTCTCGTCGGGATCATCCTCCCGGTGCTCACGAAGCTCTTTCCCAAGCAAGAGAAGTGGATCCCTTCGGCAGCCGGGATCGGCCTTGCCTGGACCTTCCCCTGGTACAACAGCTTGCAGTTCTTTCTCGGCGCGCTAATTGGCTATGCCATTGAGAAGAAGTCGCCCAAGTACGCCGAGGAGTACACCTACCCCGTGGCCTCGGGGATCATCGCGGGCGGCTCGCTCATCGGCGCCATTTTGAAACTGTTCTAGCTAGTCTTCCAAGAGCGCGAATCCCTTGGGCGGCAATTGGACCTGCACGGGGGTCGAGGGCTGACGCCCGGGACGGAAGAAGCCGATCTTCTCCAGGGCCTGGTAGATCGTGTCGAGCGTTTTCTCGCCCAGGTTGGGGATCTCCAGCAATTCCTGCGGCGTGGAGTTCAGCAGGTCGGAAACGGTGAAGATACCGTGGTCCTCCAAGCAATTGACAGTGCGAACGACGAGATCGATCTCCGACAGGCTCAATTCGAGCCGATTGTCGGTTTTTTGGGTCTTTGCCCATTCGGGAATTGGAACGCGGGTAACCGCCATGGCGCCCTCCGTGGTTTGGATAGAAGCTACGAAAACTCGGGGTATTATAGCATCAGCCGCCGCGGTGGTTTAGAACCCCGGCGAGATTTTTTTCCAGGGCCCGGCTTCTCCAGGCCCCCTATTCTCCGTACTTTCCGCTGCTCCTTTCAATCACTTTTCCTTCATACAAATCGGTTATCTCGGTGTCGGACAAACAGCGTCTAAAGATGCGGAACTCGTCCAAATCGCCGTGAAACAGGTCCTGCACCCCGCTTTGAAAAGCGCTCGCGCCGACGAGGAAGGGATTCGTGTTTTCTAGGTCGGAAATATCCGCCGGCGAGCGTTCGCTGCTGACGCGGGCTCCGTTCATCCACATCGTGTACGTGTCGCCGCGGCGAGTCACGACGGCGTGGTTCCATGCCTTGAGCCTGAAGGCGCTGCGGAGTCGCGATTCCGGGGCGTCCCGGCCGAATATCCACTGGTTGTAACCTTCCGTGTTGGCCACGAAGTCCAAATCGCCGCTATAAGGATGGATTTTCAGGCCGATGTCGCCCTTCTGGTCGCGACCGCCAAAGCCTCGCAGGAAGAGAAACTGGTACTTCCTCTCCTCGGCGGGATAAAACCACAAGGAGATCGTGAAATCGTCCGACGTGAATTTCGTCGACTGCGGCAATGTGGCATAGCGCGTGCCGTCGAAGTGCATAGCACCGGCGTGCGGGACCGCGCTTGCCCCCCAAGTCCACTTCAGGCCGCCGTGCAGCGTGCCGTCGTGGCCGTGGCCGGAGAAATCGGCGAGCGTCGTTCCTTGTCCTTCATCCATGTGGTATCCGGCCACGAAGCTGGCCACCCAGGGATTCCGCGCCACGTCGACGCCGCCGCGGCGGGCCGCATCGAGGGCCGCGACCCAGTCCGGGGACAACGCCTGGTCGAAGATTATCAAGTCGCGCATCGCTCCGTGGAAAAAGCCGCTGTGGGCCGCGTGGCTGTCGGACTTGGCGCCGATCTGCAGGTCGTCGCCGCCCCGCATCACATCGGCGTAAAAGAAATCGGTATCGCCGCCGAAGCTATAGACGTGCATGTGCTGCGGCTTGCCGTCGATGTAAAGATCGTACCTGCCGCTCCCCGCCGCGCTGGTGTAAATCAGGTCGTGCCAGGCGTCCAGCGAGAAGCGGTTGTCGGTCTCTCCATGCAAGTCTTGAACTCGTCGTTCTTGCTCACCCCCACCACGACCACGGTGAACGTTCCGTCGCCCTTGTCCAACACGCTGGGATAGAACTGGCGGTCGTAGGACATATCGTGCAAGCTAGAGAGGATGACGCCGCCTTTGTGCGGATCCCCTCCGCCGGCCGTGGGCCGAATCCAGACCGCCAGCGTCCCGCTATGCAGGTTGCGGAAGCTCTTGCCGGGAATGCTGACGTAGCCCGTTTCGCCAAATTCGAGGCCAGTCGAAATACCGACGGCGGAAGCCCTCGCCGCCGCCTCCCCGCGACCCCACTTCACACCGCCATGCAGCGTGCCCGCGTTTCCGTTGCCGGAGAAATCGACGACGGTCGTCCCCCGGCCTTCGTCGAGGTGGTAGCCGGCGACGAAATCCGCGTTCCACGGCGACTGCGAGGCACTGCCGTATTTCCCCTGGCCGTTGTTGTAGAGCGCGGAGATCGTTTCCGCGTCCAGGGCTGCTTTCCAGACTCCGACTTCGTCAATATGCCCCTGGAAGGAAAGGGCATGGTTGCTGTCTTCGTAGGTGTTGCAGTAGATCCCGACGAAAAGATCGCTGGCATCCTCTTGCAGCGGGGCAGTGTAGTTTCCCGATGCGCTGAGCTTTCCGTTGATGTAGATCCGCTGTTGCCTGCCGTCGTAGGTGCAGGTGATGAACGTCCACTGGTTCTTCGGAACTCGATCGCTGGAGGTCACCTCGCCATCTCGTTTCTCGGCGGTTGGGCGATTGAAGTTCTCGACGCCATTGAGACGGAAGTTCAACTCGTTGTACTCGCGAAAGCCATGCGCAAAACTGACCTGGAACGTCCCTTGGCTGCCGTCCTGCGGCCCTTTGCCCAGCGGCCCCTTGTACAGAATGCCGTTGTTGTTCATATCGGCCGTGGGATAAACCCACATGGCCAGTGAAAGCTGCCGATTGCTGCCGTCGGTCAGGGAGTTCAACGATGGGCTGGCCGGAATGGCAACGTAGCGCTCGCCCGAATGCTGGCTGAAATTCAAGACGCTCCCTTCGGCCGCGTGCAAGACTGAGCTTACGGTGGGCGTCCGCCCCGCAACCCGCGTCACACCGCCGTGCAGCGTGCCGTGGTTGCCGCGACCGGAGAAATCGGCGATCGTCGTTCCCTGACCTTCGTCGAAATGGTAGCCGGCGATCAGTCCGGCCATCTTGCCGATGTTCTGCCCGTCGCGCGACTGCCTGTACAACTCCGCGATCTCCGCAGGGTCGAGCAACCTGTTGAAAATCAGCGTCTCCGCAAGAGATCCCAGGAGGGTCGAGCCTGGATCGTCCAGCGTGCCGCCCAGGCAGTACAGGCTGCCTTGGCTATCGATCGAATAACCCAGGGGAGCGCGGCCGGCCGGCTTGCCGTCGATATAGAAATTCAAGGTTTGACGGTCGAGCGTAACTGCGATGAAATGCCACTGCGTGTCGGCGATCTCGAGGTCGGAGTGCCCGCCGCCCGCCCCTTTGTGCGTGAAAAACACGTAGTTGTTCTTGCCCCAAGCGTTGGCCACCGGATTCTCGCTGAAATAGACGCCCCAGCCGCCGTGGCCGGCAGACATGATCAGATACTGCTTCTTGTCAACGACGTCCCGCTTGACCCAAGTAGCAAAGGTCAAGCGGTTCATGTCCAGATTGGGAAGTTCGCCGTGGGAGCCCGCCCGGCCGTCGAAGTGCAGGGCTGCAGATGCATCGGCGGCGAGCGATTTCACAGCGGCCACCATGCCGGAACCCCACGTTACGCCGCCTCTGAGCGCTCCCGTATTGCCGTGGCCAGAGAAATCGGCGGCGGTCGTTCCTCGGCCTTCGTCGAAGTAATATCCGGCCACGCGTCCATCCTTGTCCTGGCCGTCGCAATTCCCGCCGGCTTCTGCGTAGAGTTTGGCCATTTGCGCCGCGGAGATCGCCCGATTATAAATCAAGAGTTCGCCGATCTCGCCGTGGAAATGGAACTCGCCATAGCCGCGGCAGCCAATGTAGGTGTGCTTGGGGGGCTCGTCTCCTGCGATCGATTCAACCACCCGCTTGCTCTTCAAGAGCACGCCGTTGTCGTACAGTTTGGCGAGATGCTGCCTGGTGTCGAAGGTGGCCGCCACGAAGTGCCAGTTGCCGTCGGCCAGGTTGACGGCGGCGTCCAGCGGTCCTTCACCGTAGTGCATGGCGGGGAAATTGAACCGTAGCGTGCTGCTGCCGAGCGTGGTTAGCTGATACAGAAAGTCGGACTCTCGGGAAAGGCCGACGCCATGTTCGATGAGGAATTGTTCGCCATGCGTAGGACTGCGCCGGCTTGATCCAGATGGCCATGGTCAGGGAGCTGCCGCCCATGTTGAGGTCCTCGCCGGGGGTTGGCGGGATGTCGATGTAGCCGCTCCGCCCGTCGAGACGCACCGAGTGGGCGGGAACGGCAGCGGCGCAGACGGTCGCGCAGTCGCCGCTTCAGCGGAACCCCACGTTACGCCGCCTCGGAGCGCTCCCGTATTGCCGTGGCCGGAAAAATCGGCGACCGTCGTCCCGCGGCCTTCGTCGAAGTAATAGCCGGCCACGAGTCCATCCTTGTCCTGGCTGTCGCAATTCCCGCCGGCTTCTGCGTAGAGTTTGGCCATTTGCGCGGCGGAGATCGCCCGATTATAAATCAAGAGTTCGCCGATCTCGCCGTTGAAGTGGATCGTGCCGTTGCCGCGACAGCCGACAAACGTGTGCTTGGGGGTCTCGTCCCCTGCGATCGATTCGACCACCCGCTTGCTCTTCAAGAGCACGCCGTTGTCGTACAGTTTGGCAAGATGCTGCCTGGTGTCGAAGGTGGCCGCCACGAAGTGCCAGTTGCCGTCGGCCAGGTTGACGGCGGCGTCCAACCATCCCCAGTTATTGCCTTGCATGGCGGGGAAGTTGAACCGCAGAGTATTGCTGCCGATCGTGGCTATTTGATACAGGTAGTTGGACTGTTCCGAAAGGGCAATGCCATGTTCGACGAGGAGTTCCTCGCCGTCGTAAGCCTGCGAGGGCTTGATCCAGATGGCCAGCGTCAACGAATTGCCTCCCATGTCGAGGTCCGGGGTCGGCGGGATGTCGATGTAGCCGCCGCGCCCGTCGAGACGCAGCGCGTGGGCAGGAACGACGCTGCCGGCGGCGGGCGTGCTCGGGACAGGACGATGTTTGCCGGCCGAGCCCGATGTTCGCTCAGCGGCAGCGGGTGCGGGAGTCGCGGGAGCGATGCCCTTGCTTTCCGGGCGAGACTGGAATTCGGGGAGAAGAACGCCGCCGTCAGCGTCGTCGGGCTGAGTTTCGCCCGCCTGTTCTCGCTGCCGCCTCCTTGCCGCCGCTTCCTCTGCTTCGTCACGCGCATCGTCCGCTTGCTTCTGTTTCCGTGCGGTCTCACGCGCTTCGTCGATCTTGCCTGCAACCACCGGCGCCGAAGGCGGCGACTCACTGCGGTTGGGCCGAGTTTCCCGGAGATCTTCAAACGGATCGGCAGGGTCACCGGCCCGCATGGGTCCCGAAATCGAAAGCAGAACTGCAACCATCAAGAGAGACCAGAATTTGCACATGAGAGACTCCTTGAAAAGGGACGAGCAAAGGCTCCGGTAGCTGTTCGCGGGATTGCTCCTGGTTCGACGAACCATGTCTTACTGAAGTTCCCTGGAGTATGACACAATTATTCACTACGTCAACAGTCAGGTTTCTAAACTGGGATTTCAGGCGGCGTACGTTGCCTGGACAATGTCCGGTTTTTCAACGCCACCAACGGGGGATTTTTGCCCGAACTTGCTCGAATTTCGTCCGGGCTGCGAATCCTCAACACCACCAACGGGGGATTTTTGCCCGAACTTGCTCGAATTTTGTCCGGGTTGCGAATCCCCGGCGGTGTCGCTTGCCTGGAACGCGGCCAACTCGCCGATGGTCTCGATTGCCGCGAAGAGCCGAGTACGGTAGCCGCGAAGCTGATCTTCGTTCATGTGGTCCAGATCCTGGTCCACCACCTCGGCCGGAACGGTCCCGCCATCCGCTTCGACCACGCACTTCAATCCTCCCGCGACATCGCGGAGCTCCTCATGGGACATCTGCTCCAAATCCTCCTTCTCGAGAAATTCCAATCGCGCCTTTTCGGCCCGTGCGGTCTCCGCTTGCGTGATCGGCGCTTCGTCGTCCGTCGCCGGTACCGGTGCGCCTGCCGGTGCGCCTGCCGGTGCGCCTGCGGCGCAATTGCCTCGACGCCCAGCAAGCTGGGTTTGCCCTTGAGTCGCCAGGAGGCCGTCGCGGCGGCCAGGGCCCTGGTGAGGAAGGCGGCATTTCCGCATTGCGACTGGGTGCGGATCGATGTTCTGGTCGTCACCTTGCCGTCGGCCGACTCGGTATGCTGCACGGTCCGGACAACGGCGTCGGCTTGCGACTTGCGCCAGGCTTCCATGGCCTCGCGGTAGGTTGCATCGATCCGCGCCAGGTCGGCGGCGAACAACTCCGCCGAGCCCTGGGCCGCCGTGGCGATCCATTCCTTGCGGGCTTCTTGCAGCCAGTGATTGACGGTCCGCTTGGGAATCGCGAGTTTGTCGGCGATCGCCTGGCTGGAGTGGCCTTCGAGGGCCATTCGCGTGATCTCGGGCAGCAGGGTCTCCTTCCGCCGTCGAGGGCCGAGCAGCGCGTCGTGGACTCTCGCGGCGCTGGCGGGCTGCGGTTGAAGATCGTCGGCGGTCGGTTTTTCGTGGACGGAACACATGGCTAGGTCTCCTTGGGTTTGGTGGATGGAACGAATCGCACTATCAGACCGTAATTATCCATAACTGTAGATTGTTGTCAAGGGGCGGAAAGGGATTTTTTTCCGCGGGCGGCGGGCGAGACAGGGCCGCTCGCCCTAAGTGGCCTTCCGGCAACGGGTTACGGCGATGGGAAAAAAGGCGGAATTCCAGAGAAATGTCCGCAAGAAAACGTCAGCCGGGTGGGCTACGAGACGGGCAGCTAGAGAAGAGACGCCATAACCCTATGGCGGATAACAACTTGAGAAATCTGCTCGCTTATCCGCCGCAAGATGGACGCGTTTCTCCGAGAATGCGGGTCCGGAACTTTGTTGGTGCGGTGTCGCGGGTACGGCGAAGCCGCTGAGTATGACCGGCATTTCGACGCCGTTTGGGAGGTCGATTCGCTCGCGAGCTTGAGATCGGGCCTGTACGGCAGTGCAGCCACCTGGGCCGAGTACCATTTTTCTGAGCGGCTGAACTGCTGGCGGAAGTCGAAGATGTTTATGCTGCCACGGCAAATTTCGCCTTCGGCGCGATTGGCCGATTCCATCTTGCCGGGCCCCGTACTGTCGAACGCTGCATCGCCATCTTATAATGGGCGTTAAGGATCGCTTCTTATGTCCGACCCGCAGATCATTGACGACGAAGGCGAGCGGTCCCGGCATCCACTGGCCAGGCAGTTCTACACAGACTACGCCGCCGTCTTCGATCAAGTGGAGAAACGCATCGCCGCGCAGACGGAACTCCGGGGCGGCGACTTGCGGATATTCACCCAGACGCTCTTCAGCCGCCTGCTGTTCTTGCGGTTCCTGGAGATCAAGGGCTGGCTCACGTTCCAGGGGGATAGGAACTACCTGCACGCCCTGCATGCCGCCGGCCGCTATGGCAAAAAGTCCTTCTATAACGGCCGGCTACGACCACTCTTCTTTGAGGGCCTGACCATCAAAGGCCGACAACAGAGCGACGCCTACGGTTGCGTGCCGTATCTCAACGGTGGTCTATTCCAGCGATCGGAACTGGACCGGCGTGTCGCCGATCTGCCCGACGACCTGTTTGCGAACATCCTCGGCGCGGCGGACGCGGCAGGGCTCTTGTACCGTTACAGTTTCACCCTCGAAGAATCCACGCCAGCAGACTTCAACCGGAGAACTGCAAAGTCCAACGCGAAGGGGTCAGGTCCATGTTTTCGGGCAACGATTTCTGCTGAAGTTCACCCGTCCTCGCCGGAAAATGGACCGGACCCCGGACTTTGCAGTTCCCCTGCGGACTTCAAGGCGGCAATTGATCCCGAGATGCTGGGGAAAGTCTTTGAGGAGCTTGTCACGGGCCGCCACGAAACGGGGTCCTACTACACGCCGCGGGTCGTTGTCTCCTTCATGTGCCGCGAGGCCCTCAAGGCATACCTGGCCGAACGACTGCTCACCTCCTTCTCCGGGAGAAGTGCCGTCGATGGTGAAGATGACGCCATTGCGGCAACTGAGTACTCAGTACTTAGTACTCAGTACTCAGGAGGGGCGGGGGGTGAGGGCATTTCGCTCCCCTCGCCCGCCTGCTGTACTCAGCAGGATGGGAGAGGGGCGGGGGGTGAGGGCAATCCGGCCATCACGGCCCTGGTAGACCGGCAGGATGCGAGCGGGCTGCAGCCGGACCAGGCGCAACGGATTCTCGCCGCCCTCGATGATCTCAAAGCCGTTGATCCGGCGTGTGGCTCAGGGGCTTATCTCGTCGGCCTGCTCCAGGAGTTGGTTCTCCTTTACCGAACGTTATACAAGGCGGGGTTGCCAGGCAAGGCCCTCAGCTTATACGACCTGAAACTCCGCGTCATCCGGCGAAACCTCTTCGGCGTGGACATCGACCCCTGCGCCACGAACATTGCCAGGCTGCGCCTATGGCTCTCGCTGGCGGTCGAGGCCGTCGCCCCGCTGCCGCTGCCGAACCTGGAGTCGAGGATCGAGACGGGCGACTCGCTGCTCGGTTCCAATATCGCAGTGCAGGGCGGGTTCGACATTGTCCTGGCCAATCCGCCTTACGTCGATTCCCACACGATGGTCAAGAATCAGCCCGAGTACCGCGCTGCTCTGGCCGCACGATTCAGCACGGCCAGGGCGCCTGGGATTTGTATGTTCCGTTCTGGGAGCGGTCGCTCGAACTCCTCGCCCCGGGCGGGATCGCCACACTCATCACACCCAACAAGTGGCTTTCGATCGGCTATGGCAAGGCATCCGCAGGTTGTCGCGAGGCATGCTCTACCAGATCACTGACTACTCGAGCTTCCGGGCCTTCGAGGACCTCGGCGTGGCATCCATCGTCGTGTCGATGAGAAAGGGAGGGAGCGAGCAAATCAACGTCAGGCAGTTCAGCGACGGCCACGTATTGACGCACCGCTCGACGGTCCCCGCTGCCTGCACCGCGAAGTTCGAAAAGTGGGGCCTGTTGCTCTCGAAGCATCTCGATCTCCTCATGCGACTGATCGATTCCCACCGGAAACTTGCCGACGCCTGCGATGTCGAGGAGGCGTTTGCGGTCGATGAGGCCTATCGACTGGCGCCCCACGTCCAGGAAAAGGCTGAAATTCGCGGCCGCCGTTTCAAGTTCATCAACACGGGCACGATCGATCCCTACGTATCGTTGTGGGGCATCCGGCCCACGACCTATCTCAAGGCGAAATACAAGAGACCGGCAATCCACAAAGCGCGGTTTCGCGAAGCGTTCCCCCGTCGTTACGAGCAGATGTCTTCGGCGAAGATCATCATCTCCGGGATGCGTCATTTCGAGGCTTTCTTCGATGAGACGGGCGAATGGGTGGCCGGGATCTCGACGGTTATTTTGCGGAACTTCCGCAACGCCGATTCGCCCCTGGCGATCCTCGGCATCCTGAAATTCGCGCTTGCTGCGGTTCTTTGTGAAGGAGTGTTTCGGAAGCCTCGGCATCGACCAGGGAATCAACTTCTCGCGGCCGAACGTCTCGGAGATCCCCATGCCACGATTATCCAAGCGAAGACAGGCTGATCTAACCGAGACGGTCCAGGAGATCATTGACTGCAAACGGGCCGATCCCGCTGCCCCCATCACCGAAAAGGAGAAGCAAGTCGACGCACTCGTGTATGAGATCTATGGGCTCGACGCAGAAGAGACCGCGGCCGTGGAGGCAACGCTGGCTGACCGCAAGGGCAGGACAACGTGCGAGGCGGAATGAGAGGCCGCCACGGTTAGTCGGTATGGCGGAGGATGGGCTGCCGTGATCGACAACACGAGCGGCTTCGGTCAAACGAAGTGGTCCGTTTCAGAAATGATGTCAGGGTTGCGCGGATTTAGCCGTAGGGTGGGACCAGCGAGCTTGCAAGCGCCGGCCCACCAATCGCCGGTGTTGGTGGGCCGGCATCGCAAGCTCGCTGGTCCCACCCTACGAACGTACCCTTCGGGTTAGTATCGAATTCAGCCGTGCGAAGTATAGGCTGTCTCCGCCGGGCAGAGGTCGGGAACCACCAGGTAGTCGCTCAACGGTGAGAAGGGACCCGTCGCGGCCAGGTTCTCCCGCGTCAGCTTCCGGCCGAGGACCACGAGGTTCTCCGGCGTGGCCAGCCCTGTGGGGCGGCCGTCGTGCGTAATCACGATCAGCGGCGCCGCGTCCTGGGAGAAGCCCTCGACAAGCTCGGCGAAACTCGCATTTTCGTCGAGGCATGCAACGTCGCGCTTCATCAGCTTGCCAACCGTCGAACCGGCCGCGCCGCGCCGAGAGATTGCTCGTAAGGCAGTCCTCGGTGACGATGCCGAGGAGTTTTCCGCTCTCATCGACCAGCGGCAGCGCGGGGAGCCGGCCGCGCCGAAGCAAAAGGAGCGCCTCGCCGGCTGGTTCTTCCGGCCGCAGCACGCCGGGCAGGGGCGTCATCACGTCGCGGGCGGCGGCGCCTTCGAACAGCCTGCCGGGCGCGGCGAAGTTCGACCAGGCCTCATCCTGGTCATTGAGCTCGCCGTAGCGCAGCACGCAATCGCCGCCCGAGGCCTCGGCCAGGTCGAGAGCTTCTTCACAGCGGCGGAGGAGTTCGTCGGCCCCAATCGGACCTTCGGCGTCGGGACCGGCCACGCCGAAACTCGCCGTGAACTGCAGGCGGCGCTCGCCGGCGAGGATCTCCGCTTCGGCCCAGTCTTGGCGCAACCGTTCGGCCCACGCGGCGGCGTCCTCGTCGCTCATTGCGCACCGGCAGGAAGGCGAACCGGCCGCCGCCAAACGAGGCCGCGAACGCCGATGCGCCTGCCAGTTCCAGCAACTTCGCCGCCACCATGCGGAGCACCGCCTCGCCGGCCTGCCAGCCGAATTGATGATCGAAGCGCTGGAAAAAGTCGACCTCCATCAGCACGCAGGCCCCGCGCGGCGACTCGCCGCTGCCGGCAGTCCGTTGCCGGTTCAGCCGGCCTTCCAACGCCCGCCGATTCGGCATTCCGGTCAAGGGATCGACCCCGCTCTGCTGGCCGAGACGCCGTTCCAACTCCAACTCCCGCACCCCCGCGGAGCCGCGCAAGCAGCTCGCAGTAAACGACCGGGTTGGAGAGGAAGTCGTCGACGCCGGCCTCCAGGGCCGTATAAAGCTCATGCACCCCCGGCGAGTCCGCCAACAGCAGCGTATAGAGCTCGCCCCGCGCACGCCGGGCCGACGCGCAACGGCTGATTTCCAGGACAGCATCCAAATCGCCTTGGGCGTCGAGGATCAGGAAATCGGGCGAGACCGACTCCAGCGCGGCCGGCGCCTGCCGGACGGCGGCTGCCTGACAGACCTCGCAACCGCAGATCTTCAGGAGTTTCCTCAGACAGCGGAGCAGCCCTCGGTCCTCCGATACCAACAAGACGCGGATTGGTTGCGCACCCATGGCGATGCTCGTCCTCGCACGAAAGAAGCCCGCAGACAAGCGGCAGGAAAAGTCAGGCGACAACTGCCTATCTCAACTGTAGGTCACAAAATGAGCGCGTTTTGGCACTTGCCGGTGAAATAAATGTTAAGATTGAGTATGCGAACGCAATTCATGCCGGAAAACGCCCTGGGTCTGCCCTGGCTGGAACATTTCCCCGTCGAGGGCGGCCCGGCGGAGAAAACGCTCCTCGACAAGTCGCCCTTCGTCATTGGGCGCGGCGACTCGGCCGACCTGCAAGTCGATTCTCACGGTGTTTCCCGCGAGCATGCCGCCGTGGTCCGCGACGGCCGCACGACCCGCATCCGGGATCTCGGCAGCACGAACGGCACGTTCGTCAACGGCCAACGGACCAAGGAGGCCGAGCTCCACGACGGCGACATGCTGCAGGTGGCCAACGTCGAGTTCGCCTTCTATTGCGGCAAGTCGCAGGGCCGCCAGGCGACGGTCACCCAGGTCCTGGCGCTCGACGGCGACGATGCGGCCGACGCGGAAAGCGGCGCGGAGAGCGGCGATCCGGCGGCGTCATCCAAAAAGATAACCGATAATGTGCGCCGCAGCGTCCGCCGCCTGCACGAAACGCTCGTGACCGGCTGCGTGCAGGCCCGCTTGAAGCCGATCGTCGAGCTCCGCCAGGGCGCGTTGGCCGGCCAGCAGATTTCCGACGAGGACGATCCGGCGGCAGGGATCGAGGGCAGTCCCCTTTTTCCGGCGATACCGGGCCGCGTCGCTGCGCGGCTGCGTCACCTGCGGCGGATGCGCGGCGTCGAGCAGGCCGCGAAAATGCCGGGCGAGTTGTTGATCTTCGTACAGGTCCAGGCCGCGGAGGTCGCTGCGGGGCAACTGCTGGACTTGACCGGCATGCTGTGCGAGCTGCTGGCGGATCCCAGACGCCTGGTGATCGCCCTGCCCTACGCGGCGGCCAAGGAAGCAGTCCAGGCATTGGCGCCCGGCGGCCGGCTGCGCGAACTGGGCGTAGCGGTTGCCGTCACCGACCTGGGCGCCAAGGACGCCGGCTCGGCCCTGCTGGCGGAGATCCGTCCCGATTTCGTCCGCCTGGCCGCCTCGCTGGTCCGCGACATCCCCGGGAATGCCATGAACTTGCGTGCGCTGCAGGCGATGGTCCGCGCCGTGGGCGAGAGCGGAACGCGGGTGATTGCCGCGGGAGTCGGCAACTCTGCCCACGCGCCGCCTGCCTGGAGGCCGGCTGCGAATTTGGCCAAGGCACGTTGTTCGAGGAGCGAAAACCGGCCGACGGCACGTTGCGCGGGGCCGTCCTCGGCAAATCGCCGGCGGCCCTGGATGCCTTTTACTTGTCCCAAGCCTGGAATAAGATCGACCCGCTCGCGGTTGCGAGCGACACCAACCCGAAGCGTCCGCGAGGACGATAACTTGCGGTAAAGAAATAGCTCGACCAACCCCTGTAAGACGGATTGGCAATCCGTCCTACGACCACGATGCCATAAACAACCTTCAGGTACCTTCACCTTGTCAGCCCTGGCCCGCACGACCGCGGAAATCATCCCCGGATACACGATCCGCGAGCGGATCGGCGCCGGCGGCTACGGCGAGGTCTGGAAGGCGGACGCCCCCGGCGGACTCGTCAAGGCCGTCAAGTTCGTCTACGGCTGCCTCGAGGGCGAACGTGCCAGCCGCGAGCTCAAGGCCCTCAGCCGGATCAAGGATGTCCGCCATCCCTTCCTCCTCTCGCTGGAACGCATCGAGGTCATCGAAGGGCAGTTGGTCATCGTCACCGAACTGGCCGACGCCAGCCTCATGAACCGCTTCGAACAATGCGTGGCAGACGGCGCCCCGGGGATCCCCCGCGAGGAACTGCTCGTCTACTTGAGCGATGCGGCCGACGCCCTCGATTTCATGCGGCAGTCGTTCTCCCTCCAGCACCTCGACATCAAGCCGGAGAACCTGCTGATTCTGAGCGGGCGAGTGAAGGTCGCCGATTTCGGACTGGTCAAGGACGTCGAGGACACCAGCGTTTCGCTGGTCGGCGGCTTGACGCCTGTTTACGCCGCGCCGGAGGTCTTCTCGGGCCATCCCAGCCTGCACAGCGATCAATACAGCCTGGCCATCGTCTACCAGGAGCTGCTCACGGGCGTCTTGCCCTTCTCAGGGCGGAACCATGCTCAGCTCATCTCGCAACACCAGCGCAGCAGTCCCCGCTTGGCGCCGTTGCCGCCCGACGACCGGCCGATCATCGCGCGGGCGCTGTCGAAGAATCCGGACGACCGATTTCCCTCCTGCCGCGATCTGATCGATCGGCTGCGGGCGGGGTACCCCGCAGCGGGTCGGGGAGCAGGGAGCAGGGGGCTGGGAGCAGGGAGCAGGGGGCTGGCAGCAGGCTTTCTGACTCCCTGCTCCCCGCTCCCCGCTCCCCGCTTGTCGGCGACACCAGCGCGACGAACGTCGTCGAGACCGTGCCCCACGACCAGCAGAAGCGGGCACCCTGTACCCAGGGTCGGCGGCAGAAACCGCGGAAGGAGGACGTACCGTCGGCCCCGTCCGGTCCGACCGTGTCTTTCGAGGGCTCCCGGCTGCCCGCCGATTGTCTCATCGAGCATATCACCGCGGACCTTCCCCAGCCGACCATGGGTGCATGGTGCCCGCTGCGGCCCGACCGACCCATTCCCGAGGATTGGCCGCCTGTATTCACGGAGCCCGCTGAGGCCATCGAGGACTTGCCGCCGCTGGTGACGGCGGGCGCCATGTACCCATGGTCGGCGGCGTGGCGGCTGAGCCCGTGCCTGGTGCTTGGGGTCGGCGGCGCGGCGGGAGTCGTGCTCAATAGCCTTCGCCGGCGGTGGTCCGACCGCTTTGGCGACCTGGCGGAAGTGCCCGCCCTGCAGATGCTGTTGGTCGACAGCGATCGGCGCTCCCTTGCCGAGGCCATCGGCGGCGATCCCTCCCGAGGGCTGAAGCCTGCGGAGGCGATCCTCATGCCGCTGGGCGACCCGGAGGCGTATCACGCGGCGGCGGAGAAGTACTTGAAGTGGCTGCGGCGGCGGTGGCTCTGCCGCATCCCGCGCTCTCGCTCCGCGGAAGGGCTGCGACCGCTGGGCCGGCTGGCCCTCGTCGATCATGGCCAGGAATTGATCGACCGCCTCAAGACGGCGATTGCCGCAATGACCTCGGCCGAAGGCGGGGTGCAGGGAGCAGGGAGCAGCGAGCAGGGAGCAATTTCCGGCTCCCCGCTCCCCGCTCCCCGCCCTCTACAGATCGTCCTCGTGGCTTCGCTTAGTGGAGGCACGGGCAGCGGCATGCTGCTCGATGCGGCCTACACCGTCCGCAAGGTGTTGGCCGATCTCTCAATTGCCGAGGTCCGTTTGACGGGCGTGCTCCTGCACTCCACCGGCCGCGACCCGCACGGCAAGTTGCTGGCCAGGGCCAACACCTGCGCCTGCCTGGGCGAATTGCACCGCTTCAGCCGTGACGGATATCCGGGCGACAGCGATTTCGGGCTGCCCACCTTTGCCGCCGAGACACCTCCTTTTGACGTGACCCGCGTCGTACACTTGGGCGACGGGCTCGACCACAACGCATTCGACCAGGCGGCGGAGGGCGTCGGGCAGTTCCTCGACCTGGCGACCGCGACGCCGGCTGGCGGGCTATTCGGCTCGGAACGCGCGCCTGATGAGGCGGGGATGACCGTGCGGACCTTTGGATTATGCCGGATCGAGCGGACGGAGAAGGAAGGGGAACCCGCCGATTTGAAGTCCTGTCTGGCAACTGCAACTCCCGGACTGAGCGGCTGCGGCGGACGGCGCCGCCTGTGGTTGACTGGCACGAGTGACGCAGTGAGCGACGCGCTTTGCGCAGCGATCGAGCGCGAGACGGGTCAGGCGCCCTCGGTCGTGATTGACTCCCATGGCGATTGCGCGTGCGGATGGGAGATCGAGGGCATGTCGCTGCCGCGCGTCGCCGCGTCGCTCATCGACAACCAGCGCGACGCCGCGCAACTTGCCTCGCTTCTGCACACGCGGCTGGATATCGAGTGGTGATCCGTGGGCAACCCCGCCCTGCTTTTCAGGGTGAATCTGATTGACGGCCTCTGATACCGTGGAGAAACGGGCCGCGGCCATCCGCTTGTCGGGCACTTGATCGCTTGTGACGACGAGCGTTCATCTATCTAAGCCGGATCCTGAGACGTTTGGGCGGAAAAAAAATTCGGATTTCGCCGAGATTGGCTAAAGATCGGGCGGGTTCCGCCCGAAGCGCTCTTTCACAAGGTGCGGAATGAGCCAGAGGCCATCGAAGCCCGAAGTGCAAGCGAGGTGGGCGGTTAGGTCCCTCGCTTGCGCTTCGGGCTTTTCCCCGAAGCCGGGCAATGGAGGCTATCCGATTTTCCCAAGGATCAGCGGGGGTGTCAACTAGACAGGGGGGCTCCCGCCACGGTGGGAATGGGAAGCAAGGTGGCAATTCGGCATGTTGGCAATGAAAGCGGTCGAAATTCCGCGATTATTTCTCCACCAATCTTCTGCCAAATCCGGCTTGATAAGGTAGACGTTCCTTTGAAATCTCGGGAAACACGGTTCAAGCCATCGGAGGTTGCCATGCTGATCCATTCAAACACGCTACGGACAGTTGCGGAGTATCGACCCTACGAGCGCCGTTGGCGGTCCGCCAATTCTCGCGGACAAGATGCCATTCTCACGAGCATTCCCGCCGCAAGCTGGCCCGAGTGGCCGGACCTTGAGGACTTGATTCGGGCTCCGCGCCTGCGCATAGCCGGAGAGGGCGCCAAGCAGCCCAGGCGTCGGACGCCCGGGTGGCTTGTGCCGGTCATGGCCTTGGTAGACGTGGTGGCCCTTGTCGTGTTTTGTCTCGCATGGATTTAGGGCGCACCAGCGGTACCGGCCATTGAAGCCCGAACTGCGCAAGCGAGGAAATGCTGCCGCAAAGAGCGCCGAAAACTAATTCCTCGCTGACCTGCAAGCGGGTGCCCCGTCGGGCTTCAATCGCCCCAACTTTCCAAATTGCCTCTCCAAGAGGAGCAAGACGCAATGAATACGCTCCAAATCACCTTACTGAACGCAAAAAACAAACGCCGCAACAAGCGCCGGGGCGAGAGTCTGAGCAATGCCGCCGGGGCCGCAATCGAAACTACGGCTCAAAAACTGGGGGAAACCTGGCGAAATGCCCCCCAACGGGTTAGACCACATTCCTCGACGGGTCTTGGGTATTTGCGCACCCCTTTGATTGTCCCTTGCAGATCTGTTATAAAAACGGAATCCGTTGTGCCTCTTCAGGACCGGTCAGGCATCTTACTTGCCGTGGAGGGACGAAAGATGGGCGACACACCTGCTGAGCAAGGTGGAGAACGGTCAGATTTGCCATCGGCGCTGATCGACGAAACTTGTTCCCGATTCGAGGCGGCATGGCAGGCAGGCCAAGAGCCGCGAATCGAAGATTTTCTCCCGGCCCAATCGCCTGACAGGGGCGAGGCGGCGCGGCGCAGCCTCTTGGTGAATCTCGTTGGCATCGACCTTGAATGGCGCTGGAAGACGGCGGACCTGCCCTCACCCCCTGCCCCTCTCCCAAAGGTAGAGGGGAGCGACGCATACTCCCCTCGCCGACCATGGGTACATGGTGCCCGGGGAGAGGGGCAGAGCGTGAGCGCGATTGGCTCCCCTCGCCTTCCGGGAGACGGGCAGTGGGTGAGGGCAGATGTTCCCCTTCCCGCGCGCCCCCGCCTGGCCGATTACGTTGCCCGCTATCCGTTGCTCGGCGCAATTGCACAACTCCCGAAGGACTTGATCGTCAACGAGTATTACGCCCGGTGCCGCTACGGCGATCCGCCGACCCGTGCCGAATACCTCGACGTGTTCGGGTCGCGCTATCCCGACCTGGCGAAAGAGTTGCAGGCGATCGACGATGGAGTGGTTTCCACGGCCCGCATTGAAGCCCGAAGCGCAAGCAAGGAAACCGGCCATGAATCGCGGGAGCATCTTCCGTCGGGCATTGCCGGCGAAGACGCGCTGCCGCTGGGCAGCATGGAAACAAACGGTTTCCCCTCACGCAGGACTGCACTTGAACAGGCAGGTTCCCCCATGAACAAAAAACGCCGCCCTCCGCACCGACATCGAAGCCCGACGGGGCACCCGCTGGCGGGTCAGCGAGGAATCCGCTTTCCATTAGCCTCGATGACTTCACCCGCCGGCTCACGGAGTCCGGCCTGATGACCGATCAAGAAGTGCGCCAGTTCGTGGAGTCCGTTCCCCGCCAGCAGCGGCCCGCAACGGCCGAATCGTTGGCCCGCATGCTCGTTCAGACGGGCCTCTTGACCAAGTATCAGGCGCAGGCCGTCTATCAGGGCAAGACCAAGGGGCTGGTCTTCGGCGAATACGTTGTCCTTGACAAGCTGGGCGAGGGCGGCATGGGCGTGGTCCTGAAGGCCCAACACCGCCGCATGAAACGCTTCGTGGCCGTGAAGATGATCGCCAAGAAAGCGATCGGGTCGCCCGATGCCGTCAAACGCTTCTTCCGCGAGGTCGAGGCCGCCGCCAAGCTCAACCATCCGAACATCGTTGCCGCCTACGACGCCAGCGAGCGCGACGGCATCCACTACCTGGTGATGGAGTACGTGGAAGGAAAAGACCTGGCGGCGATCATGAAGGATCGGGGCCCGATGGCCGTGAATGCTGGCGTGGAGTGTATTCTCCAGGCCGCCCGTGGACTTCAGTTTGCCCACAGAAACCAGATCGTCCACCGCGACATCAAGCCCAGCAACCTGCTCCTGGCCAAGGACGGCACGATCAAGATCCTCGACCTGGGCCTGGCAAGCGTCGCAGGGCTGGCGGACGACTCCGAGGGGGAGCACCTGACCAGCACGGGCCAGATGATGGGCACGTGCGACTACATGGCGCCCGAGCAGGCGCTGGACGCCCACCACGCCGACGCCCGCGCCGACATTTACTCGCTCGGCTGCACGCTGTATCGACTGTTGACGGGCCACGCCCCGTACAAGGGCGAGTCGCTGATGCAGATTCTCTTGGCGCACCGCGAGTCGCCAATCCCGCCGCTCTCGAAGGACTGCCCTGATGCGCCGCCGCAACTGGAAACCGCGTACCAGAAGATGGTCGCCAAGGACCCCGAAGACAGGTATCAAACCATGACCGAAGTAATTGCCGTTCTGGAGAAGTGCTTAGCCGATGCGTCCGCACCTACCACGCCGAACGGTGCCGAGCCAACGGCTGGCGTCACGCCGGAGGATAAGCTCCGGTTCGAGCAGAGAACTTCCCCGCTTGGCTTGGCGACGGCTGTCGAGAAGAAGGTCGAGCGTCTTGCCGAAGAGACCGTGCCCCAACACGCGGCGGCTGCGGAGACCAGCAGGCCCGACGGAGGTGGCGCGAAGCTCCGGGCGGTTGCGAGGAGGAAGAAAACGCTCGCCGCGGTTATCGGCCTGGGACTGCTGGGAGTGGCGGGGATTATTGCACTAACCGTCATCATCCGCATTCACCACTCGGACGGCCCAGATACGAGCGTGACGGTCCCCAATGGGAGCACGGTCAATGTCGGCAAGGATGGGCAGGTGGATGTGACGCCGCCCAACAGCCCCGCTCCAATCCCAAATCCCAAATCTGAAATCTCAGATCTCAAATCCCCACTTCCCGCCATCGCCAAAGACCGCGAGCGTCGAGCCGCGGAATGGGTGCTCAAACTCGGAGGCAATCTCAAAGTCTCGGCGAATGGCAAAGAGGCCGAGGTAAGGACTCTTGAGGAACTGCCGGAGAAGCAATTAGTCGTGGTCGGTATTTCCCTCATCGAGAACAAGACAGTGACAAACGAGAGTCTCGAGAATCTTGCCGGCTTGACCTCATTGCGAGTACTGGACCTGGATAATACCAGAGCGACCGGTGCCGGCCTTCAATACCTGAAAGGGCTCAAAGAACTGGAGTCGTTGCGGCTTCCTCGCGTTTCTGACGATCAGCTCGCCTATCTAAGCGATTTGACCGGACTACACGGCCTCAACCTGGAAAATTCGCAGATAACGGATGCTGGGCTCGATCACCTGAAGCGACTCAGCCAGCTTAAGTCTCTTGACCTTTGGGGCAACCCTGTCACGGGGGCGGGATTTGCAACTCTGGGTGGATTAATCAAGCTGAAGACCCTGTGCTTGACTGGGCCGCAGGTGACTGACGACAGCCTGAGAGGTCTTTCCTCGCTCAAGGCCCTTGAGAAGTTGGTGCTGCGAGGCACGAGTATCAAAGGGCCTGGGCTCGAACACCTGAGTGGACTCGACAACTTGACCGGTCTCTGCCTCGCCGATGCTCCACTGGAAGGCCCAGGACTTGAACATCTCAAAGCCCTTAAGAAGCTTCGTGAGCTCGATCTCTTTAATACCCGACTCACAGGTGAAGGACTTAAGTATCTTCAGGGCTTCACGCAGCTCGAAAATCTCAATTTGGGCGCCGCCACCAGGGTCACGGACGCAGGTCTGGCAAGTATCGCAACTCTGTCGAATTTGCGCAACCTTTGTCTCGGCGAAACGGCAGTCACGGACGCCGGCGTGAAAGAACTGGGGAATCTGAGTAATCTCCGAGCGTTGACTCTCGACGATACTAATATAACCGATGCCGGATTGACCTATCTGAAGCCCCTTTTGCAACTCAAAGACCTGAACCTCGACAAGACGGCGGTAACTGACGCTGGCGTAACAGAGCTACAGAACTCCTTGCCAAGGTTGACAATACAACGGACTTCCGCAGGTGCTGCGAACAAGCCGGCTGAGCAAGCCGCGGTTCCCGTCGAACCGATCGTGTCGGCAAAACCTGTGCCTCTTGACGTCAAACCGGACGCGAAAGCCTGGGACTTGAATCCCGGTTCTCCATTAAATCCGGCCTCCTTGGTTCGCAAGCCCGCGGCCATCAAGGACCTGCACTCGTGGACGGTCGAAACCTGCGCCTCGCGCGGTTCCGGGGGGCCCGGTCAACTCAGCCCGGATGACAAGTTGTATGCCACGGGCGGCCACGATGGCGTCATTCGCTTCCTCGATCCGGCCACTGGAAAACTTCGCATAGCGCTAGTTAATCCCGAACTTGATCTTACGGCGCTCGCCTGGTCGCCCGACAGCGCCTATGTTGCAGTGGGCTGCGCGAAGGGCGCGGTTCGTCTCTGGAACCTCGCGAAACATGCACTCGTCATCGGCCCGACGCCCTCTTCGACCAACCGAATATCCAGCTTGGCCTGGTCGCCTGACGGCACCCTATTGGCCGTCGGGCGCAGCGGGGAATCTGCGGTGATTCTTTGGGACGTCCGCGAGGCCAAGCAAAGTGCAGTTCTCAAGGAGCCGGCCGACTTGAACCGCTCGGTGAACTTCCTTACATGGTCGGCGGATGGGAAGCAGCTTATGGTGACCACTGACGTAGCGGTACGAATCTGGGATGCTGCCGGCGCGAGGCTGGTTCGAACGCTCGACCCGCAGACCCCGCAGGACCAGAATGGGAGACTCGCTGCCGCGTGGTCGCCGGACGGCAGTCGGATTGCCACCTTGTGCGGTTATCGGACAGTGAAGTTCTTCGACTCAATGTTTAAGTTAGTCAGTTCCGGTGAAGAAGGCTCCGTGGGATGGGCGCGCCCATGTATCGCTTGGTCGCCCGACGGCCGTCGCCTGGCTTGCGCGTTTTACGGCGGTTGCGCAGTCCTGAGCACGGAGAGCGCTCACCAGGAGTGCGAGTTTGGCGGGCTCTGCTGGGGTGATGGGGGTTCAGGGTTGGCCTGGTTGCGAGACGGTGCGCGATTGCTCTGCACGTACGAAACGACTGGCAGTGCCACTGCGATAGACGCCAATTCCGGAAAGCGTCTCTGGCAACTCCCCGCGAGGCTTTTCTATGACGCCACAGGTATCTGCATTTCTCCCGATGGCCGTCAGTACGCAACCGCGGTTTCATGGGATCGTCTGTATGCATGGGATGCGATGCAGAACGCCGTCGCCCACGACTACGGTCCGATCTTCTTCGGGCGGCGACCATGTTGCATGGTCCAATGATGGCCGGCTAGCCGTAGCAGGCGGGTGGCGAAACGACGTGGGCGGACGGATCTGGGCTGCTGGTAAACCTGGCCCCGCGCATCTGTACCGCGACAATGGCAACCGGTATGCCGCCTGGTCGCCGGATGGGAAGACCCTGGCCAGAGGCGGGAAAGATGTCCTCCTCTGGACGTTGGAATCAGAAGATCCCCACCAGGTCTTCCACACCGATGTGGAAGTGGCGAAGTTGGCCTGGTTCGCGGACAGTTCGATCCTCGCGGCTGGAATGGACAACAACAAGGTAGTGATACTCGAACTGCCGTCCGGAAAGGTTCTGCAAACCCTCGAGCGAAAGGGGCTTGACGGCGGCATTCGCTATCTGGCTGTGCTTCCCGACGGGCGACTGATCGCGGCCAGCCACAACGGCGCGGTATCGGTCTGGAATTCAAAATGGGAGACCGTCGGCGATCTGGTCCGACTCAAGAAGTCTGTCCTTCAAGGCAGCGACTTGGTCCCAGTGGAGATCAATGTCAATGACGGCGCGATGCAAAAAATATCAGGAACGACGATAGCGTTTGGAACCTCGGATGGAATCGTGCTGTGGGACGCCGACAAGCAGGCCGTCCAGAAGAAGGTGGGAACGGGTCCGATCTACTCGGTGGCCTGGTCGCTGCCGCTCCACCGCCTGATCGCCGCCCAAGAGGACCGGATCGCCATTTTCGACGAACCGAGCGGCGAGCTTCTGGCGTCGCAGGTTATTTGGTGGGGCCCGGAAAAGCACCTTTTCCTCTCGCCGGAAGGGCACGTGCGGTGTTCGCCGGCCATGAGCGAGGATGTGGTCTATGTGGCGTTGACCGACGACGGCCGACAAGTCACGCTTCGGCAGCCTGAGTTCGAGGCTAAGTATGGATGGAAGAACGACCCAGAGAAGATACTCCCCAAGGCGGAAGGCCCGCATTAAAGCCCGAAGCGCGAGCGAGGAAACCATCGAAGCCCGACGGGGCACCCGCTTGCGGGTCAGCGAGGAATGTGGCCATGAATCGCGCGGCCAACCACGAATTTGCTGCTTCCGCCGGGAGCAAGCACGCCGTGCTTTCCCGCGGTGCCACCCACACTCCTCGCTGACCCGCAAGCGGGTGCCCCGTCGGGCTTCAATGCGTCGGGCACCAATGCACGCATCTTGCCGCGGGTTTCCGCGGCGAGGGTGAGATGCCCGAATCGAAGCCCGACGCGCAAGCGAGGAAACGGGCCATGAATCGCGCCACCAATCATGAATTCGCCATTCCGGCCGGAAGCAAGGACGCCGTGGTTTTGCGCGCTGCCACGCGCGTTCCTCGCTGACCCGCAAGCGGGTGCCCCGTCGGGCTTCAATGCGTCGGGCACCAATGCACGCATCTTGCCGCGGGCTTTCGCGGCGAGGATGGGATGCCCGAATCGAAGCCCGACGCGCAAGCGCGGAATGTGGCCATGAATCGCGCAACCAACCACGAATTTGCCGCTTCCGCCGCGAGCAAGGAGGTCGTGCTTTTTGCGCGACGCCACGCGCCTTCCTCGCTGACCCGCAAGCGGGTGCCCCGTCGGGCTTCGATTCGTCGGCCACCAATGCTCGCATCTCGCCGCGGGCTTTCGCGGCGAGGATGGGATGCCCGCATTGAAGCCCAACGCGCTAGCGAGGAAACCGGCCATGAATCGCGAGGCCAACGACGAATTCACCATTTCGGCCGGGAGCAAGGACGCCGCGCTTTTACGTGGTGCCACGCACACTCCTCGCTGACCCGCAAGCGGGTGCCCCGTCGGGCTTCAATGCCTCGGGCCTTCGTCTCATGCATTGAAGCCCGACGCGCAAGCGAGGAAACCGGCGATGAATCGCGCCAGCCGCGAATTCGCCGCTCCGGCCGGGAGCAAGCACGCCGCGGTTTTGCGCGCTGCCACGCGCGTTCCTCGCTTGCGCGTCGGGCTTCGATGGCTCCGGCGTCAATGCGTTGGTCGCGCCAAGCGTCTTTACATGAGCACCGATGGGAGCTATGATGCGATAATCATCTTCCTAGGTGAGGGACGGTGACGATGGACCCCGGCAGCATCCCGATGGACGACCCGCTGGCCTTCTTTCTGACCTGGACTACGTACGGATCGTGGCTGCCGGGCGACGAAAGGGGATGGGTCGAAAAACCCGGAAACATCATGCCATCGGATCCCGAGCGGGAGTCGGAGGCCGCCGAACGAATGCACGAATCGGAAGTGTCGTTGAATCCCGAACAACGCGATCTGGTGGAAAAGACCATAGCCGACCATTGCCGGCGCCGCGGCTGGCACCTTCACGCCGTCAACTGCCGGACGCAACACGTGCATGTCGTGGTAACCGCCCCGCAGCGCAAACCCGAGGATGTGCAAGATCAGTTCAAGGCATGGTGTACCCGCCGACTTAAGGAGCTGGCGAGATCGAAAGCCAGCGGTGAGCGCGGAGGAGCGCAACCCCGCGTTCGCGCGAAATGGTGGACCGAAGGCGGCAGCAAACGGCAGTTGTACGACGAGGCCAGCTTGGCGGCCGCAATTCGGTACGTGATCGAGGATCAGGACCGTCCACGATGAGCAACTCAAACGCTATCCGGAGAGTTTCCGGCCGGTAATCAATATTGAAGCCCGACGCGATTGAAGCCCGACGCGATCGAAGCCCGACGCGATTGAGGTTCGACGTGATTGAAGCCCGACGCGCAAGCGAGGATTGTGCGTCAACCGGTAGGGAAACCCGATTCCTCGCTGACCCGCAAGCGGGTGCCCCTTCGGGCTTCGATACAGCCTCTCATTCCGTTAGGAGGACCCAAGCATGTCTGAATCCAAGCCCGGCAAGAGAAGAACGGCGCGGTCCGATCCGCTGCTCCCACAGGTGGGGTTCGCTCCAAGCGCCGCGGGCGACCAGTCAATGCCGTGCCTCTTCCGGGATAATCTCGCGGACCTCGCCGTTGACGCGGACCCTGACCTTGGCGGTCTTGTCCAGTGCCTTGTCGGCGACAACGTGAAACGACGTGACTTTGCCCTCCTCCCACGCGCAATCCACGCGGTAGCCGCCCCGCGCCCGCAGGCCGCTGAACGAGCCTTTCTTGGCCCACGCCCGCGGGCAGGCCGGCAGCAGGGCAATCTCGCCGGCATGGCTCTGCATCAGCATCTCGGCGATCGCGCCGGAGATGCCGAAGTTGCCGTCCATCTGGAACGGCGGGTGATTGCAGAAGAGGTTCGACAACGTGTTGTAGGTGAGCAGCCCTCGGACCATGATCCCCGCCCGCTCGCCCTCGCCCAAGCGGGCCCAAATCGCGCACCGCCAGGGCCAGGTCCAGGAACGGCGGCTGTCGCCGATCGTGGTATCGACCGCGAAGGGCTTGCCGGTCGTCTCTTCGTGGTCGTTGCTGCGGGCCTTGAGACTCACGATGGCCGCCTTGGCCAGGTCGGGCGTTCCGGTCGGCGTAATCTGGCGGCCCGGATAGACGGCAAAGAGGTGCGAAGTGTGGCGATGCGTATCGTTCGCTTCGTCGCGGTCCTCCTGCCACTCCTGAAGCTGGCCCCAGCGGCCGATCTTGTTCGGCGCCAAATGGGCCTGCATCTCGGCCACCTTCGCCTGGTAATCGGCATCCACGCCTAGCACCAGGGCCATCTCGCGGTAGTTCTGGAAAAGGTCCCATAAGATCTGCTGGTCGTGCATCACGCCGTCCTCCCGCGGACCATGCTCGGGCGACCAACCGTTAGGGGCAACCAGCGTGCCATTAGGGAGTTTCTTCAGATGGTCCTCCCAGTACTGACAGATCTCCTTGACCATCGGATAGCCCTGTTCCCGCAGGAACCGCTTGTCCTGCGTGAAGGCGTAGTGTTCGGCCATGTGGTGGGCGTACCAGGCGCTGGCGGGGATGTTCCATTGCCAGCCGTTGCCGCCGAAAATGCTCTGGCTGGTGCGGGCGGTCCAGCCACGAGTCTCTTGCCCAAAGGCCTTCCGCGTGGCGATGCGGCAGGGCTCGGCGCAGGCCGTGACAAAATCCAAAAGCGGCTCATGGCACTCGGGTAAGGCCGTCGATTCGGCCCCCCAGTAGTTCATCTGGATGTTGATGTTATTGTGATAGTCGCTGGCCCAGGCGGGAGTATTGCTGTCGTTCCACAGCCCTTGCAGGTTGGCCGGCAGGCCGCCGGGCCGCGAGCAGCTCGCCAGGAGATAGCGGCCGTATTGGAACATCGTCTGCTCCAGAGCGGGATCGACGGCGCCCTTCTTGTAGGCTGTCAGGCGGGAGTCGGTCGGCATGGCCAGCGTGGCGGCATCGGACCGCCCCCAGTCGACGCATACGCGGGCCAAGAGCGGAGAAAGGTCGTCGACGTGCGCCTTGCGCAGGTCCTCGTACGGCTTGCCTTCAGCGGCGGCCAGTTCCTTGGCGATCACGGGGGCCGGCGCCGGACCGCGCCAACCGGCCTGGTACGACGGGGCATAATCCGTGCGGGCATCGACCAGCAAGGTCAGGCTATCGCAGGCGGCGAACTCGATCGAGTCGCCTTCCGCCTTGATGCTGCCGCCCTTGGCAAGCACCCGCACTCCGCAGGCGTGCTTGAGCGCGTTCGGCATCACGGCGTCCCACGAGAGTCCCTTGGCATCGGCGACCGTCTTTGCGCCGGGCTGGCCGGAAACAAGACGCAACCGCCCGGAAAAGGCCCCGCTCTTGCTCGCGGTGTAGCGAAAGACCATGACCTGGTCCGGCCGGCTGGCAAAGGCCTCGCGGGTGAAGGCCACACCGCCGCGGGAGAACGTCGTGCTGTGGATCCCGGTGGCGATATCCAGCGTGCGGCGGTAATCCGTGGGCGAGCCCACAGGCGGCTCCGCGAAATCGACGTACAGATTGCCGAAGTTCCGATAGCTGCCGAAGCCGTGGTCGCCGCAATCGTAGTCGCCGTCCCAGTTATTATCGCCGGACCAGAGCGAGTCCTCATTGAACTGGATCCGCTCGCTTTCCACGCCGCCGAAGAGCATCGCCCCCATGCGGCCATTGCCGATCGGCAGGGCCTCGCCCGACCAGCTCTGCGCCGGCCTGGCGTACCACAGCGAGGTCGTCTGCCCGCTGGCTATGCCGGCTGTCACACCGGGGAGAAATGCCAGTGCCAGAGTTGCAAGGGCGGAAAGGAAGCGGGATGCGGTTCTCATTGCTTTGCTTTCGTACGACGTTTTCTCATAACCGTAGGGTGGGATCGCTACGCGATCTGGTCGATCTGGTCCCACCCTACGACTATTGTGGCGCCAACTCCACCTCCACCTCCGCGTCGAACATCAGTTTGGGGTCGCCGCGGTCGGCCAAGGTCTGTACCAGTGTTCGGATCGTGCGATCGGGCTTGCGCGAGTATAACGTCGTGCCGCCTTGCTCCACAGTTGCCGGCTGGTCGAGATCCATCATGCGGTCGTCCAGACGCACAACCAGCCTGCCGACCTTCTCCACCTGGATTAGAGTGATCTTCTGGCCCTTGCGCTGGGCAATCACCAGGGCGCCGTCCGCCGCCTTGCCCTTGGGAACCGCCAGCCAGTACGAGCGATCGTGCAGGGCGCCCGTCTGCTTCCAGACGATTTTTGTGGGGACGGGGTCGCGTGTGAACTTCGCCATCCAGGGCAGGGCCTCCTTGTCCTCGAGGTTCATCCAGTGCGGCAGCCCCGCCCGGATGCGGACAAAGTGCTGGTAGCCGTCGGGGTCGTCCTTCTGCAGCTTGTCGAGCAGATCGCCATATTCCTTCGCCACCTTGTTGCGGTTGTAGGCGCTGTCCAGCGCGCCCACCTGCAGCGCGAAGGGCACGTTGCGGAGCGAGAGGAGCGAGACCCCGTTGGGGTGACCGCCCATCATGGCGGCGGCGGCCCACGAATCGGCCATCCGCGGCCCCAACTGATAGACGCCGTCTCCCCCGGCGGAATAGCCCATCACGTAAACGCGGTCGGAGTTCACCTCCTCCAGCACCACGAGATCCTCGATCAGGCGGGTGAAGAACCGATCGATGTGCGGCTCGTGCCACAGATTCCAGGTATTGGTCGGGCGCGGGGGGCCAGGTAGATGCCCTCGGCCGGTTGATAGAGCCTCTTCTGATTCTCGTACTGGCTGTCGTTCAAGGCGGCCGGCGCATTGCCGCCGCCGTGCATCGAGATCCACAGGCTGCGTCCGCCCTTGGGCTTTTCGCCAAAGATTTTGTAGAAGAAGGGCATCGCCAGCGCGCCCTCCTTCAGAACGCGGTCCTTGACCTCCGTCGCGCGGGTGGCGCGGATATAGGCCGCATGCTTCTCGGCGATCATCGCGCGGGCGCGGGCGGCGTCGGCCTTGGTGAGCGGTATCTTGGCGAACTCCTTGGCGGCCAGCCCTGCGATGGGCGCGGCCTTGGCCGTTTGCATCTCAGCCGCCAGCGCCTTCACAGCCGCAGCGGAACGCCCGGCGTCAGGGCCTCCCGCATCAGCCCACGCCATGCCGGGCAAAAACATCACGAACACAACCAGACAACTGGAGACTCGCACGACGACGTTCCTTTCCAAAACTCCCCTCGCCGACCATGGGTACATGGTGCCCGAAGAGGGGCAGGGGGTGAGGGTTCTTCATCCTCCGAACTGATAGTGCTTGCGGACAGCCTTCTTTACCGTCCAGACACAGTCCAGCCCCACCGGAAAGACCACATAATCGCCAGGGCCGAAAGTGACCTTCTGCCCTCCGCCTTCGACCGTCACGTCGCCTTCCAGGATCAAGCAAGTTTCCTTCTCGTCGTAGTGGTAGGGAAACTGCGAGGGCTCCTTCTCCCAGATCGGACAGGCCCGCATGCGGGCTTCTTCGGCGGCGGTTGGTTTACGAACTTGGATCGGCATGGTTTTTTCCTTTTCCACAGACTATCGAATAGGGTTGAGCCGTAGCCGTAGGGTGGGACCAGATCCGGGGCACCCGCAAGCGGGTGCCCCGGATCTGGTCGCATTCTACGAGCATACAGACCGTTATTATGCCCAGCCTGCGCGGGCATGGCAAGCAGGCCCTGCCCACTGCGCTCCTCGCCAAAGCCCCTTGATGACCTCCGCCAATCGCACGTACTGCTCCAGGCCATTGTAGGCCTGTGCCGAGATTCGCAAAATCGCGTAAGATTGCTCCTGCCAGTAATAAACGGGGACCTCGATCCCAAACTGCTCGAGCAACGTCCGACCGAGACGGGGCAGCGGCGGCGAAACGGACGGCTCCGGCAGCAAGCATGACCCAAGATCGGGCAGCCTCAACGCGGCCATCGAGCCGAGCATCGGCTCAGGACAGACGGCAGCGGCGGAAAGTTTTTCACTCAGCAGCCGGCCTGCGGCAATCGCCAGGTCGTGATTGCGGCGGATGAGCGCCTCGATGCCGCCCGGCAGCAGACCGGCCAGAAAGCGGATCGCCTCGCCCACGCACAACCAGGCCGTTGGATCGCCGGTCCCCTGCCAATCGAAGGCGTCCTGGAAGCGGCTATAGCCCTGCCGCGGCTGGTTGTAGCCGTGGCTGATCACCGGCGGCTGGAGCCCCGCCTGGCGGTCGGGCCTGGCGTAGAGAAACCCGGCCCCTTTTGGGCAGCAGAGCCACTTGTGGCAGTTGCCCGCATAGTATGCCGCGCCCGACCGCTCCACGCCCAGCGGCACCATCCCCGGGGCGTGGGCGCCATCTACCAGCGTGTCGACGCCCTGCTCGCTCAGCCGGCGGATCAACTCCTCGATCGGAAAGACGATGGCCCGTGGCGCTGGTGACGTGATCGAGCACCGCCAACCGCGTGTGCTGGCTCAGCCGTGCCAGCACCGACTCCACGACCTGCGCGGCGGATTCCACGGGAAGCGGAAGCTCGGCGGTGACGACGGTAGCCCCTTCGCGCTCGGCGACGTAGCGGACCACGTTGCTGCAGGCGTTATAGCCGTGGTTGGTGATCAGCAGTTCGTCGCCCGGCCGGAACCGCAGCGACCGCAGCACGGCATTGACTCCCGCCGTGGCATTCGACACGAAGACGAGGTTTTCCGCCCCGCAGCCGATCAATCCGGCCAAGGCCCGCCGCGACTCGTCCAGCAGCGGCGGCAACTCGCGGACCAGAAACCGCACCGGCTCGGCCTCCATCTGCTCGCGGAACGCCGACTGCCGCCGGAGCACCGGCCGAGGGCAGGCCCCGAACGACCCATGATTCAGCATGGCCACGGCAGGGTCGAGGCCCCACGCATCCGCGCAGATGGCGCGAGCGGATGATCGGACAACTCTCGTGCTTTCATACTCGGCTATTCTACCAGATTTATGTCTGGAAGACACGCCGGTTACCGATGAAGGACTGAACAAGTCAAGTAGGCATTGCCGACCTTGCCGCGCCTCGAGGTCTTGGATCTGAAAGGTACGCGGGTAACCGATGAGGGAGTGAAGAAGTTCCAGCAGGCGTTGGATGCGGACTTCAAGATATAACGCTGCTAACAACGGGCACGCGTGACCCCCGTCGCCTGCAAATCTAGGCAAGCATTTTCGCCACATTCCGGCCGGCGGTAGGAGGCGGCAGCGGCCGGCCGTCGCGCTGCGCGATCTCGATCCACTCGTCGACAATCTGGCACAGATCCCGGTAGACTTCGGATTCGTCCGTGCCGTGGCAGCACGGCCCGATGATGCCGGGACATTGACCGACAAAGGCCTGGTCTTCCTCGGACCATTCCACAATCTTCACATAGCGGGCACTATCCGTCATTGCTGCGACTCCAGCTAATTATCGCACAATCGCGCGGAATTGGCAAGAGGGGATGGGCGAACGCCCGCGCCACGGAAGAGCCGGAAAAATCGCGCAGCCCGCCGCGACTCGTCCAGCAGCGGCGGCAACTCGCGGACCAGAAACCGCACCGGCTCGGCCTCCATCTGCTCGCGGAACGCCGACTGCCGCCGGAGCACCGGCCAAGGGCAGGCCCCAAACGACCCATGATTCAGCATGGCCACGGCAGGGTCGAGGCCCCACGCATCCGCGAGACGGCGCGAGCGGATGATCGGACAACTCTCGTGCTTTCATACTCGGCTATTCTACCAGAATTGCGGCCATTTTACAAAGTAGCCATAACGCGCGAATTTTACGGGTTCTTGACAACCCAGGGCATCTCCCTTACAATTTTGGCGTTTGGCGGGATTATTATTGCTATCAGTCGTTGGCAAACATGCGCATCCCCTCCGCGTTCCTTCCGGTTCTGCCTGCAATTGTGTCGATTGCCTCTCTGGCGTGGGGAGCGGACGAATCTCCCATAGGTGACAAACGCCAGGATCCCGACAGGACCCTTGCCCAGCTTGAGGCCCGTTTCACGGCTACGGTCCACCCCTTTCTGCAGACCTACTGCACGACCTGCCACGGCAAGGAGAAACCCGAGGCCGATCTCGATCTCACCGCCTATTCGTCGCTGGCGGCGGTGGTGAACGACGGCCGCCGCTGGGGCCTGGTGCTGCAGCGCCTCGAAGCCAAGGAGATGCCGCCGGACGAGGCAAAGCAGCACCCCTCGCCCGAAGCGCGGCAGCAGGCCGTCGACTGGTTTCACGCCGTCCGCGACTATCAGACCCAGCACCGCGCCGGCGATCCGGGCGTCGTGCTCGCCCGCCGGCTGAGCAACGCGGAGTATGACTATTCGATCCGCGACCTGACGGGCGTCGATAGCAAGCCGACGCGGGAGTTCCCCGCCGATCCGTCCAACATGGCCGGATTTGACAATTCGGGCGAATCGCTGGCCATGACGCCGTCGCTGCTGAACAAGTACCTCAAGGCGGCGCGGGAAATCGCCAACCAGATGTTCTTGAAGCCCAGCGGATTCGCCTTCGCGCCCTTTCCCATGCTGGCGGAGACCGATCGCGACAAGTACTGCGTTCAGCAGATCATCGATTTCTACCACCGCTTTGATATCGACTACGCCGACTACTTCCAGGCCGCCTGGCGCTTCAAGCACCGCGCCGAACTGGGCCAGCCAAAGGCCACCCTGGCCGATTTCGCCTCCGCCAAAGTCAGCGCCAAGTACCTGTCGACCATTTGGGACGCGCTCGAAGGCAGCCCGGAGGAGGTCGGCCCGCTGGTGAAATTGCAGGCCATGTGGCGGAAATTGCCGCCGCCCGATACGAGCCAGCCCGATGCCGCGCGGAAGGGCTGCGAGCAGATGCGGGCCTACGTGCTCCAACTCCGCAAGAAAGTCGAGCCCCGATTCCTGAATATCACGGCCGGCCGGGTCGACGCTTCGCGCCAGCCGTTGCTGATCTGGAAGAACGTGCAGTATGCGACCCATCGCCGGACCTTCGATCCGGCGCAGTTGCAGGTCGAGGGCGAGCCCCCGCCCGTTCCGTCCAATACGCCGGAACCGGGCGCGGCGGGCGAGTTCGGCCCCGGCCGCACGCGGCTGATTGTCAACGCGCCCGGCGACCCGGATCTGGCGGTGCCCGCCGGCCAGCGGGCCCGTTACGAGGCGGCCTTCGCCCGCTTTTGCAGCGTCTTTCCCGACATGTTCTACAAGGAGGAACGCGGACGCAATTATTTCGACACCTCCAAGGACCGCGGTCGCTACCTGAGCGCGGGCTTCCATAACGTGATGGGCTATTTTCGCGACGATCAGCCGCTCTACGAGCTGATCCTGGACGATCAGCAGCAGCAGGAACTCGACGAGATGTGGCACGAAATGGATTTCGTGGCCTCGACCACCATCCGCATGTATCGCCAGTTCGGCAGCAATCGCGAGGCCCTCGGCACGCTCAACCGTGCGGGCGAGACTGCGCCGCAGCCGGAAGACAAGGACGCCACTTCGGAGGCCCGCATCCGGCAGCTCGAGGCCGGCTATCTGAACCTTGCCAAGGGCGGGAGCGAGGTCGGCATCCAGGCCATCAAGGACTATTTCGAATGGGTCAACGCCACTGTCCGCTGGGTCGAGAAGGCCCGCCTCGCTGCCGAGCCCAGCCACCTGGAGGCGCTCCAGCAGTTTGCCGCGCGGGCCTACCGCCGGCCGCTGACTCAGGCCGAGAAGGACGACCTGCTGGCCTATTACCACTCGATGCGGGAAAAGGACGGCCTGGATCACGAGACCGCGATCCGCGAGTCGATCGTCAGCGTGCTCATGTCTCCCGACTTCTGCTACCGGATCGACCTGGTCGACGCCGGCCCGGACGTTCATCCGCTCTCGGATTACGACGTGGCCAGCCGGCTGAGCTATTTCCTCTGGTCGAGCCTGCCCGACGAGGAGCTGCTGGGGCATGCCGCGCGGGGCGATTTGCACGAGCCGGCGGTGGTCGTGGGCCAGGCGCGGCGGATGTTGAAGGACCCCCGCAGCCGGGCGCTGGCGGTCGAGTTCGGCGGCAACTGGCTCGATTTCCGCCGCTTCAAGCAGATCGGCACGGTCGATCTCCAGCGGTTTCCGGCCTTCACCAACGACCTCCGCGAGGCGATGTTCGAGGAACCGGTTCGCTTTCTGCTCGATGTCTTTCAGACCAACCGACCCGTTCTCGACATGCTGTATGCCCATGACACGTTCGTGAATCCGGTCCTCGCCCGGCACTATGGAATGCCCGCGGTGGGCGGCCCTCCGGACCACTGGGTACACGTTGCGGATGCCACGCCGTACGATCGCGGCGGCCTGTTGCCGATGGCCGTGTTTTTGACCAAGAACGCGCCGGGCCTGCGGACCAGTCCGGTGAAGCGCGGAAACTGGGTGGTGAAAAACGTGCTGGGAGAGCGGATTCCCCCGCCGCCGCCCGTGGTGCCGGAACTGCCGCGCGACGAAGCCAAACTCGATTTGCCCCTCCGCGAGATGCTGGCCCGCCACCGGGCCGACCCCAATTGCGCCGCCTGCCACGCGCGGTTCGATGCCCTGGGGCTGGTCTTTGAGGGCTTTGGACCGGTAGGAGACCGCCGCGAAAAAGACCTGGCGGGCCGGCCTATCGATGCCCACGCCCAGTTTCCCGGCGGCAGCGAAGGCGCCGGCGTGGAGGGCTTGCGGCAATACATCCGGGAGAAACGCCAGAGCGATTTCGTCGACAACCTCTGCGGCAAGCTGCTGGCCTACGCCCTGGGCCGGAGCCTGCTCTCATCCGACGATCTGTTGATCGAGGAAATGCGCCGCAAGCTGGCCGCCGACGGCTACCGATTCAATAACCTGGTCGACAGCATTGTCGCCAGTCCTCAGTTCTTAACCAAGCGGGGTCGCGACGATCCTGCGTCAAAGTGAGTAGGAATATTATGCGTCGAACCCCCGACTCGCGTCGTCAGCGCAATCTCAGTCTCTCGCGGCGGACCTTTCTCCGCGGCGTGGGAGTCACGATGGCCCTGCCCTGGCTGGAATCGCTCGCTGCCGTGTCTGCCTCTGCCGCCCCGACCGAGGCGGGGATGTCGGCGGCGTTTCCCAAGCGGTTTGCCGTGCTCTTCATGGGCTGCGGCGTCAACCCCGACCATTGGTCGGCCAAGGGCGACGGGGCCGCGATGGAGTTGAGCAAGACACTGGCCCCGCTCGAGCCGCTGAAGGGCAAGATCAACGTTATCAACGGCTTGTTCAACAAGCGGGCCACGGGGCAGGGCATCCACCCCGCGCAGACCGGCAATCTGCTTTCCGGAGTGCCCTTTGCAAAAGGCGCCATCCTCCACACCGGGATCAGCATGGACCAGGTGATTGCCAGCCACGTCGGTCAGGAGACGCTGCAGCCGAGCATGGTGCTGGCCTGCGAAGAGCCGATGACCGGCTATCACGAGACGAATTTCTCGAATGCCTACAGCTCGCACATTTCCTGGGAAACCGCCGATTCGCCGGTGCCCAACGAAATGTATCCCTCGCTGGCCTTCGACAGCCTGTT
The DNA here is from genome assembly GCA_963824275.1 of uncultured Planctomycetia bacterium. Lineage (GTDB taxonomy): Bacteria > Planctomycetota > Planctomycetia > Pirellulales > Thermoguttaceae > JANXQG01. The sequence continues at coordinate 656,773 of CAWGOT010000006.1, forward strand.
CGAGAACCGAGGCAGCCTCCGCAACACGAGCGTGTTGGACCGCGTGAAGGAGCGGGCCGAGCAGCTCAGCCGCAAGATCAGTTCCACGGACAAGGTGAAGCTGGACGAGTACTTGTCGAGCGTCCGCGACGTGGAAAAAGGGATCGAGCGGATGCGGGTCGACAAGGACAAGGCCGATAGCCGGGCCCGCGACAAGGGCCAGCCGGCGTTGGCCATGAAGCGGCCCGACAACGGCCTGCCCGAGGATTTGCGCGAGCACGCGCGGCTGATGTGCGACATCATCGCCCTCGGCTTCCAGACCGACAAGACCCGCGTCGCCTCGCTGATCCTGGCCCGCGATCTCTCCTCGCTCTATTATCCCTTCCTGGAGGTCCGCGAGGCCCATCACGGGGCCTCGCACAACGACACGTCGGAGGGCTACGAGCGGATCGCCCGCTTCCACCTCGGCCAACTCGCCTATCTGGCCGCGCGGCTGGATGCCATGCCCGAGGGCGAGGGGAGCGTGCTGGATAATTCCTGCATCATGTTCCTCTCGAACATGTTCTCCGGCACCAAGCATGACAACAAGAAGGTGCCCGTTGTCACGGCCGGCGGCCTGAGCGGCGCTTTGAAGACCGGCCGCGTGCTCGACTACGGCGGCCGCGGCGACGAGGACCGCAAGCTTTGCAGCCTGTACCTGGGACTGATGGACCGGATGGGCGTGCGGCTCGACCACTTCGGCGACTCGGACGCCCGCCTGGAGGCGTTCTGAAATGAGAACATTCAGCACCGCGATTTCTGTTTCCTGCTGCATTCTCCTCTCGGCGCTTGCCCCTGCGGGTGGGCAGGCTGTTGCCCCAGCGGGCGGGAAAGGCGATTTCAACGTCCGCGATTTCGGCGCGGCCGGCGACGGAAAAGCCCTGGACAGCCCGGCCATCAACAAGGCGATTGACGCGGCGGCACAAGCCGGCGGTGGAACGGTCTTGCTTCCCGCGGGAACCTATTTGAGCGGCTCGATCCACTTGAAGAGCAACATCCACCTCCGCATCGACGCCGGCGCGACCATTCTCGGCGCGCCGCAAGATCGCAAGGCCTACGACCCGGCGGAACGCTTTGAGGGCCATGCCTACCAGGACGGCGGCCACACCTACTTCCACAACAGCCTGATCTGGGGCGAGGGCCTGACGAACGTCTCCATCACCGGTCCCGGCATGATCAACGGCGGCGGGCTGGTGCGCAGTTCCAACCAGGCCAACAAATCGATCGCGCTCAAACTCTGCCGCAACGTCCTGCTCCGCGACTTCACCATCTATCACGGCGGCTGGTTCGCGGCGCTCGTCACCGGTTGCGACAACATGACGGTCGACAATCTGACGATGGACACCAACCGCGACGGCATCGACATCGACTGCTGCCGCAACGTGATGGTCTCCAATTGCCGCATCAATTCGCCCGGCGACGACGGCATTTGCCCCAAGAGCACCTTCGCCCTGGGCCGCAACGTGGTCACGGAGAACCTGACGATCGTGAACTGCATGGTCTCCGGATTCCGGGAGGGCACGCTGCTGGACGGGACCATGAAGCCGGCGCGGGGCAATGGCCGCATCAAGTTCGGCACGGAATCCAACGGCGGGTTTCGCAACGTCACCATCGACAACTGCGTGTTTCGCGGCTGCAAAGGGCTGGCGATCGAAGAGGTGGACGGCGGCATCCTGGAGAACATCACCATCAACAACATCTCCATGATGGACGTGGCCTCGTATCCCATTTACATCACCACCGGCAAACGCAACCGCGGCCCGGAAGTTACCGCGCCCAGCCGCATGCGGAACATCCTGATTTCCAACGTCGTGGCCACCGGCGTCTCCCGCCAGAGCGGCATCGAGATTTTCGGGCTGCCGGAACAGCCCGTGGAGGGCATCCGCCTGGAAAACATCCGGCTGGTTTTCGAGGGCGGCGGCTCGAAGGAGCAGGCGGCCAACGTTCCCCAAGAGCTCGGCACGGGTTACCCGGAGCCGAGGGGAGTGATGCCTGCTTACGGGCTCTTTGCGCGGCACGTCCGCGGCCTGGAACTGGCGAACTTCAACCTGAGCTTTGAGAAAGATGATTTTCGCCCTGCCCTCGCCTGTGTGGACGTGGACGGGCTGGAAATCGACAATTTCAAAGCGCAGCTTGCTTCAGGCGTGCCGGCGGCGGCTTTTGCCGAAAGTGTCCGCCAGATCACCATTCGCAATTCGCCCGTGTTGGACGGGGTCAAAGCTGGTTCGACCGCACGTCCGTAAGAACTCCCCATCAAGAACTCTTGGCGATGCACTCCGGAATCCGGCGCTGATCAGCCATCAGAAGGGCGACAAAATTCCCTTTTTTGTCCTGCCTGGATCTTTCTTGTCCCGCATTTTTCTGACATTCCTGTCGGAGTCTGAACGATTTCTGGCCAAACTGGCCAGATTTTCGGGTCCTTCGGCCGGAATTGCCCCTCGAATGAGCCATTCAAAGTCAATAATTGGGAGTGTGAATGGTTCACAAACCGCTGGAATTCGATCGCTTTACACTCCTGAGAGTCATTTACTTTCATAGCTCTTATGGCGGTAAACTGGCCGGAAAACTGGCCACTTATGGCCACGAAAGTGGCCAAATCCGGCCACGTTTGGCCAAAAACGGCCAGAAACGGCCACGAGTCCCATGTTGCCACCCATTAATAACTATTTACCCATTCGATGGGTCAACAAAAACCTCACGCAATTTCTAGCTCTTTGGCAGTTCGACCAAGAGCGCGGAACGCTGATTACCACTAATCATCACTAATTTCTGTCATTAGTGATAATTAGCGGCAAATTAGTGTTCCGCGCTTCGTCCCGCCCTGGGTTCGCTACACCGAGGGCGGGTTTCTTTTCACTAAATTGTCAAAGAACAACGTGTTTCCACATATATATACGGATGAGGGCCTTGAAATGGGAAAATTATTTTCGGGTCCGGACGATAATCGCGTCCTAATGCCTTTGCTAGTAACCATTTAGAGAACCTCTGCCCTACGACAAATTGGTGCGCGCTGGGCGCGATTTTAGGGACCATTCCGGCTGATGCCAGAACTTCTATCGGTGGCATATCTGTGGCCGGTTTACCACTCTACGGACTATTGTAATAATACTTTAAGTGTTACATTTGTTGGTGCGGTACTCTCGATGTGATTTTCGGGGCGATGTTTGGGATCCCAGTCGCCAGAAAAATTTTTGTCGCATTAGACACATACAATCTATAGGTGTGTTACTTACTTTGATAGCACTAAATTTACCACCTTTGGGCCACAAAAAATCTTGCAAAATGCGAAAATCTCCGAATTTTGCGAAAATAGCGCCACTTTTGTAGGCCGCGTGTTCCTTCTTCACTCGCTGCGTGGTGGCCGCTAGTTCTTTAGCGAATCGGCCTATCCCCCGCTCGGCGGAATTTCCTTCACAAACTGTCTCGCTCCGCGCCGACCGCAATTTCGCTCGGCGCTCCTTTCGGGAGAGGGGCGGTGGGTGAGGACAACCTTAGGAGATTGTTATGACAATCCGAATCGACACGCCGATCCGCACTTGCCGGTGGCGCCTGGACGGGCGCTGTTTTCGACGCATGAAACATCGCTGTGCCGGGGCGAACGGCAACTGCCCGTCGCCAGGGCTCGGAAAGCCGCCGACCATCTTGGACCTTCTCGACTTTATCCGCGGGAAGCACTCGATCGACGAGCTTCCGAAATGCGATGAGGTCCCAGGGTCGCCCTGTCCCCACCTGCCGATTTTCGACGGCCGCGTGCTCTCCTTCCGCGGCGAGGCGATGCTGAAGTATAAGAAGCGGTGCAGGCAGACGAGAGTCCTTGAGGCATGCCAGTTGCAGGGTTGGACCGACGTCATCCAAATGCCGCACTGGCCCGCAAACCGGCTCAGCAAGATCGCCTTTGAACTCAACAAAAGACATCGACGGCAGCATCCAAGGAAGCGGATCCATTTTTGGTGTGGCGACGACGGCATGCACTGGAAGTTCGTGGGCGACGGACCGGCGCGTTTTCTCGCCCCTATGGGCCCGGCCCCAATGGTCAAACGTGATTGAATCCTGCAGCCGAGAGGCCGTTCACTGCCGGACATCGCTTGCGCCCTTGCGTCCGAGTTTTGCTGGCCTCACGCAAGCCGTTGTAATGGTCACGCGTTCACTATAAATCGGCGAGCAAACCGTGTGCCGTACGCCATTTTTCCGGCTTAGACGGATGCTTGATCCGTCTAAGACTCCGCGAAGCGCCAAACGCTGGCATTTTCGCCAGCGATCCGGTATCTTCACCTCTTGTTGGCTCGCCGGGCGCATAAACACCACGACCCGCCTCCGCTGAATCAGCCCGGCATCTCACACACAAGAACATCGCGTGACGTTGGGAGATGCCGCCGTGCATACGCATGACCGTCCGTCGAAGGGCTTCCTCTCTTGCCTTTGTCCGTTTCGCCGGCGCAACAGGCGGAAAGGCGCCGAAGTCGTTCAGCCGCGCTCTCTCAGGGTCGAGCTATACTGCCGGCGGCTGAAAATGACCCGTTTCATGTGCCGGCCATCGAAGCCCGAAGCGCAAGCGAGGTTAGCGGTTATGGCCCTCGCTTGCGCGTTGGGGCTTCGATCATTTTCACCCGGCGCAGTATACGAACGTCCGCCCCAAGTCGTCATACCCCGCTTTCGGCGGCAAGTTTCGGTTGCGCACGAAAAAATGTAGCTAAAAGAGGGGGCACGCTCTCTATCCCAGGCAGCCTGAGCAGTTGGCGAACAAGCAGGAACGCCACGAAAAAAGACGAAACACGGGCTGCGCGCTGGATTGGGCTCAGAACGTAACAGAACAAAAAGGCATCCTGGCGATGCCGTCGAGCTTTTAGATCCTAGGAGCTTCTGATCATGGGTTGGCTGAACAGTTCTTGGAACGAAATCTCTCGCAAAACACGGCGTTATCTCCGGCGGCGGAAGGACAAGAAGAACCTCTCCCAACGCAGGACGCGGGTCTTCACAATCGAGCCCTTGGAGGTCCGGCAACTCTTGACCATCGATCTCGCGACGCTGCCGCACCAGATCGTCGGCACGCAGGACGCCGGCTTCACGGCGGCCGGCGCATGGCAGACCTACAACGAGAACGACGCCTACCAAGGCACGTTCGCCTACCACGCCGGCACCGACGGCAGCGATGGCGATGCGGCCACGTTCGATTTCCCCAACCTCGATCCCACCCAGTCCTACCAGTGCCTCGTCGCCTATCCTGCGGCCGGGAACAGGGCTACAGACGCTCCCTTTACGGTCGGCTCAGGGACGACCGCCATCTCGACCGTGCTCGTCAACGAACAGATGGTCCCGACTGATGCCATGGGGAGTGGAATGGCTTGGCAGAGCATCGGGGTCTTCCAAGCCGGTTCCGGGGACCTGAATGTCACTTTGGGCGACGCGGCCAACGGCTATGTCGTTGCCAACGCGGTCTGCCTGGCCGCGGTCCCTGCCGCTACCACCGCTCCCAACGTCGTCTGCACCGGCGACGCCGCCTACTCCGAATCGCCCAACAGCAACTGGCAGAGTTACGCCGACCCCTCGGCCTATAACGGCGACTTCCGCTACTGCACCCCCGGGACGGGGGCGAACACCGCCACCTGGACCTTCGCCGACGTTGATCCCACCGCCCAGTATCAGGTATACGCCACTTGGACGGCGGCGGGCGACCGCGCCGATAACGCGCCCTACACGATTTCGGACGGTACGAATCCCCTAGCCACCGTGAACATGAACCAGCAGTTCGCCCCCAGCGATGCCACCATCGCAGGGCAAGGTTGGGAAAGCCTCGGCACCTACACGGCTGCCAGCGGCACGCTGACCGTGAGCCTCAGCGATAATGCTGACGGGGTTGTCGTGGCCAATGCGGTCACGATTGTGCAGACGCAGGCGCCCAGCACCGCTCCCAGCATGGTCGACAACAGCGATGGGGCCTTCTCGGAAAGCGGCAGCGGATGGCAAGGTTACAGCGATAGCTCGTCGGTCGACGGCGGCTTCCGCTACTGCGCCGCCGGCACGGGCGAGAACACGGCGCAATGGACCTTCGCAAACGTGAACCCCGCCACGGAATACCAGGTCTACGCCACCTGGTCTGCGGCCGGAAACCGCGCGACCGACGCCCCCTATACGGTCTCCGATGGCGGCACTACGCTTGCGACCGTGGACATGAATCAGCAGTTCGCCCCCAGCGACGCCACGATCGGAGGGCAAGGCTGGGAAAGCCTCGGCACGTTCAGCCTGCCCTCGCCCCTTGCCCCTCTCCCGGGAGGCGAGGGGAACACGTTGGTCGTCGGGCTCAGCGACAATGCCGACGGCACCGTGGACGCTGATGCCGTCATGATCGTGCCGCGTGCAGCCGCCCACCACCGCGCCCAGCATGGTAGACAACTCGGACGCGGCATTCTCGGAAAGCGGTACCGGCTGGCAGGGCTATAGCGATAGCTCGTCGGTCAACGGCGGCTTCCGCTACTGCACGGCCGGCACGGGCGAAAACACGGCGACCTGGACCTTCGCCAACGTCAGTCCCACGGCGCACTATCAGGTCTATGCCACCTGGTCGGCTGCAGGAAACCGCGCAACGAATGCCCCATATACGATCTCGGACGGCGGCAACCTGCTGGCCACCGTCGATATGAACCAGCAGTTCGCCCCCGGCGACGCCACGATCGATGGCCAGAACTGGGCCAGCCTGGGCGTCTTCACCGCCGCCAGCGGCACGCTGGTAATCGGTCTCTCCGACAACGCCAACGGAATCGTCGACGCCGACGCAATCAGGATTCAGCAAATCGAGCAGGTCAGCCCCGTGCCCAGCATCCTCGATACCGTCGACGCAGCCTATTCCGAGGTCGGCAGCGGCTGGCAAGGCTATAGCGACACGTCCGACTATGGGGGCAGTTTCCGCTACTGCGCGGCCGGCAACGGCGAGAACACCGCCACATGGTCCTTCGCGGGGGTCAGCCCTGCGACGCAATACCAGGTCTATGCCACCTGGTCGGCTGCCGGAAACCGCGCGAGCGACGTGCCTTATACGATTTCCGATGGCGGCACCACGCTGGCCACCGTCGACATGAACCAGCAGTTCGCCCCGATCAACGCCACCATCGACGGACAGGGCTGGGAAAGCCTGGGCGCGTATGCTGCGGCCAGCGGCACGTTGAACGTCAGCCTCAGCGATAATGCCAACGGAATTGTCGACGCCAACGCAGTTATGATTGTTCCCGTGCGAACCCCGACTGCCGCGCCCACCTTGCCCGCGATCGTGGACAACGGCGACGCAGGATTTAGCGAAAGCGGCGGCGGCTGGCAGGGCTACAGCGACCCCTCGGCCTACGAGGGCGATTTCCGCTACTGCCCGGCGGGCACGGGCACCAACACGGCCCAATGGAGCTTTGCGAACCTGCCCAACGGCGAATTTCAGGTGTTCACTACCTGGACACCGGCCTCCAACCGCGCCGACAACGCGCCCTACACGGTCTCCGACGGCGCCACTGCCTTGGCCACGGTGCCGATTAACCAGCAGAATGCCCCGAGCGACGTCACGGCCGACGGCCAGGGCTGGGCCAGCCTGGGGACCTTCACCCTGCCCTCACCCCTTGCCCCTCTCCCGGAAGGAGCGGGGAACACGTTGGTGGTCAGCCTCTCCGACGACACCGATGGCATCGTCGTCGCCGACGCGGTGCGCCTGGCGGTCGTCGACCTCGCCCCCACGGTCGTGGCAACCGCGCCGGTCAACGTGCCGCAGGGCACGACTGATTCGTCGCTCAATCTGGCCTCGGTCTTCAACAACCCCAACGGTCCGCTCAGCCAATTGACCTTCACGATCGAAGCCAACAGCAATTCGGCCTTGGTCCCCGCGGCCTGGGTCGAGGACCAGACGCTGGAGTTCGCCGCCGCCCCAGGGCTGTCCGGCACGAGCAGCGTGACGATCCTCGCCACCGACCCGGCGGGCGAGTCGGTGCAGGCCACGATTCCGATCGTGGTTGCCCCAAGCCCCCTGCCCGCGGCCCCCTCCGCCCTGACGGCCACCGCCGTCTCTACCGGCGAGATCGACTTGGCCTGGACCAATAACGCCGGCAGCGGGACCACGTTCCAGGTCCAGCGGGCCACGAATGCGAGCTTCACCCAGAACTTGACTCTGGTCATGACGACGGCCGCCAACGCCACGAGTTGCAGCAACACCGGCCTGAACCCCAACACGACCTATTACTATCGGGTGCTGGCGGTCAACTCGGCCGGCAACTCGCCGGCCAGCAACACGGCCACAGCCGCCACGCAGGCCCTCTCGACGCTGCCCGCCGGCTGGAGCGACGCCGACATCGGCGGCCCCTCGCCCGCCGGCTCGGCAAGCTGCACGAACAACGTCTATACCGTCTCCGGTGGCGGGGCCGACATCTGGAACGCGGCCGACCAGTTCAATTACTGCTCCCAGTCGGTCTGCGGCGACCAGACGCTCATCGCCCGCGTGACCTACCAGAGCAACACCAACGGCTGGGCCAAGGCGGGCGTGATGTTCCGCGATTCTTCAGCCGCCGGGGCGATGTGCGTCGACCTGGTGGCCACGCCCAGCAACGGCGTCTCGCTGCAATGGCGGAATGCCACCGGCGGCTCGTCCAGCACCATCCAGGTGGCTGGCGTCGGGGCCCCCAGCGCCTCCCATCCGGTGTGGCTGAAGCTGGTCAAGAACGGCAGCAACTACGCGGGCTACTACTCCTTGAACGGCACCTCCTGGACGGAGGTCGGTTCCACCGTCGTGACCTTATCCAACGCCGAATACCTGGCCGGCCTGGCGGTCGACAGCCACAACAACGGCGTCTTGGGCACGGCCACCTTCGATAACGTGAGCGTGGCGGCCTCGCTGCCCTCCGGCTGGACGGACGCCGACATCGGCTCGCCCTCCCCGGCCGGCGCGGCAAGCTGCTCCGCCAGCAACGTCTATACGCTCTCCGGCGGCGGGGCCGATATTTACGGCACGTCCGACCAGTTCAACTATGCCTCGCAGACCCTGCCCGGCAACGGCTCGATCATCGCCCACGTGACTTCGCAGACCAACAGCAACGGCTGGGCCAAGGCGGCGATCATGATCCGCTCCTCCAGCGCCGCCGGCAGCAACTTCGTGGCCGTGGAATGCACGCCCTCCAACGGCACCAACCTGCAGTATCGCAACTCGTCCTATCCCAACACCACCAACGTCTCGGCAGGCAACGCCAACACCTGGATCGAGCTTGTCCGTTCCGGCGGAACCGTGACCGCCTACCAGTCGTCCAACGGCACGACCTGGACGCAGATCGGCTCGCCCGTTGCTTTTCCGACCGGTTCCGCCCTGATCGGGCTGGCGGTCACCAGCCACAATAACGGCACCTCGTCCACGGCCACTTTCGCCAACGTGAGCGTGACCGGGCTCGCCGCTCCGGTCAGTGCGCCCTCTGCCCTCCGGCTGGAGCGACGCCGACATCGGCTCGCTCCTGCCGGCCGGCTCGGCCACGTTCGTCCCTTCCACCTCTGGGGGAGGGGCTGGGGGTGAGGGCTCCGGCGTCTACACGGTGACCGGCGGCGGCGGCGACATCTGGAACGCGGCCGACGAGTTCAACTTCGCCTCGCAGCCGGCCAGCGGGGACCAGACGCTCATCGCCCGCGTGACCTCCGAGACCGACGTCAACAGTTGGTCGAAGGCGGGCGTGATGTTCCGCGACTCCTGGTCGCCCGGCAGCATGTTTGTCGATGTGGTCGGCCACGCCCGGCAACGGGGTCTCGATGCAGTGGCGGAGCGCGACCGGCGGGCAGTGCGCCATGGCCACGCTCAGCGGGGTCGCCGCACCCACCGCGTCGGCCCCCGTCTGGGTGGAGTTGGTCAAGAATGGCGACGTTTATACGGGCTACTGCTCGCCCGACGGCAACACCTGGTACGAGGTCGGTTCCACGAGCGTGAATTTCTCGAACGTCAGCTACCTGGCCGGGCTGGCGGTCACGAGCCACAACGGCGGCCTGGCCTGCACGGCCACGTTCGACAACGTGAGCCTCGCTCCCTCGCTGCCCGTCGGCTGGACGGTTGCCGGCATCGGCTCGCCTTCGCCGGCCGGCGGGGCCAGCTTCGCCAATGGCACCTACACGGTTGTCGGCGGCGGCGGAGACATCTGGAACACCTCCGACGAGTTCGACTACGCCTCGCAAAGCACCAGCGGCGACCAGACGCTCATCGCCCGCGTGACTTCCGAGACCGACGCCGACAGTTGGTCCAAGGCGGGCGTGATGTTCCGCGACTCTGCGGCCGCCGACAGCATGTTCGTCGACATCCTCGCCACGCCCGGCAACGGCGTCTCGATGCAGTGGCGGAACGCAACCGGCGCCGAGTGCGCCCTTTCCACGATGGGCAGCGTGGCCGCGCCCAGCGCCTCGAACCCCGTCTGGCTGAAGCTCGTCAACAGCGGCAGCACCTATACCGGTTATTATTCACCGGACGGCATTACCTGGTTGGAGGTTGGTTCCACCAGCGTGACGTTCTCCAACAGCGACTATCTGGCGGGGCTGGCGGTCACCAGCCACAGCGGCGGCGTGACCTGCACCGCCACCTTCGACACCGTGAGCCTGACCGCCAGCGTTTCCGACAACCTGGCGCTGAACGCCCCCGTGACGGTCTCCTCGACCGATTCCAGCGGCGATATCGGCGCGAATGCCGTGGACGGCAACGCGGCAACCAATTGGACGAGCGCCTCGGACAATGGCACGGAGTGGATCCAGGTCGATCTCGGCTCGACCACGAGCGTCAACGAGGTCCAGCTCAACTGGGGTGCCGCGTACGCCACTCGCCTTCCAGATCCAGGTCTCCAACGACGGCGTCAATTGGACGACGCTTTACAGCACGACGACGGGCCAGGGCGGCGTCGAGGACTTGACCGGTCTTGGCGGCAGCGGGCGTGACGTGCAGCTTTCGATCACCGCGGGTCCGTCGTCGAATTATTCGCTCAACGAGTTCGCCGTCTACCCCTTGACGCTGACCTGGGCCGGCGGCAGCGGGTCGTGGGGTCCGGAGAGCGCGGACTGGATCGGTCCCGACGGGCAATTGCAGACATGGCAGGACGGCGCGGCGGCCGTCTTCGGCGGGACGGGCGGCACGGTCTCCGTCTTCGGGCAGGTCTCGCCGTGCTCAATCGCTTTGCTGAGCGGCGGCTACGTACTCCAAGCCGGCGCCGACCCGCTCGGCGACCAGATCGTGCTGCCGCCAGGCGGGGGTGTCGTGGATGTGGAAGGCTCGTCCACGACCGACACGATCAATGCCGTCATCAGCGGCGTCGACGCCACCTGCGGGCTGACCGAGACCGGTCCCGGCCTGTTGGTCCTTGGGGCGCAGAACAGCTACTCTGGCCAGACCCTTATCGCGGGGAACGTGCAACTTGCCACGAGCAACGCGCTGCCGGAAACGACGGTCGTGCAGGTCGGCGATCCGACCTTGGGTTCGGGCGTTCTGGACCTCAACGGCTACAACCAAACGTTGGCCGGACTGTTTACGGGCACGGCAAGCGCCGGCAATGACACCGATGCGGACGCCGTAACCAGCAACAGCACGGTGTCGACGTTGGCGGTCGAGAACGCTGCCGACGACACGTTTGCGGGCCGGCTGGCGGGGAGCCTGTCGCTGGATAAGTTCGGCGCGGGAACATTGACGCTGACCGGCGATTGCACGACCGAGGAGCCGGCGCTGGTCTACGACGGCACGCTCGATGTCGAAGGTATCCTCCTGGCCACTGCGCAAACCGTGGCCGGGTATGGCAACCCGCAATTGGTGTTGCCGGGCGACCCGGATTACGATGTCGTCGTCGAGATCCTCGGGGACCGGCCCAAGCCAGGAGGCGCAGCCCTCGGGAAGCCGCGGCTATACGGTCACAGGCTACCTCTCCACTACCGGCACGGCGGCGACCTACGGCGATAACTGGCAGGAAGCTGTTCAGACAGCGGTGACGGCCGAAGTCACCGTTGAGCAGAACAACAGCAACTCGACCATTTACGACGGTGCGCTGAGTGGAAACGTGACCATCAACAACACCTCATACCCGCGGAGCTTCGTCGTCGTGCCGGGGCTACGACCGCTCCTCCGATCGGAACTCCGTTCCTGATCGGAACGGCAGGCGACATCGACGCGCTGATACCGAGCATCTATCGCGGGACCGACCTCGTGCCGCTGGTTGGGATGACGGTGGTGGAACAGAACGGGGCGACGATAACGCTCGCAGCCGGCACGCAGGTCATCTGCATGGAAGACGAGATCGGCCAGCCGCAGTGCGATTTCGACTACAACGACGCGATATGGGTGCTGCAAGTGCAACAGGTGCCGCCAGCGGTCACGGCAATCTCGCCAACGGCGGGTCGTGTAGCCGGCGGCACTGCGGTGACGATCACGGGCACCAACCTGGCCGGCGCCACGGCGGTCGATTTCGGCACAACGGCGGCCAGCAGTTTCACCGTCAACTCGGCGGGAACGCAGATCACGGCCACCAGTCCCGCGGAAGCGGTAGGCACGGTAGAAGTGACGGTGGTCACGGCCGGCGGGACCTCCGCCACGTCCTCCGCGGACGAGTTCAGCTACCTGCCAATGAACACCGCCACGACGCTCGTCTCGTCCCAGAATCCAGCGACCGCAGGGCAAGCGGTGAAGTTGACGGCCACCGTCACGCCCGCGAACGCCACGGGAAACGTCACCTTCTTGGATGGTGGTGTGGGGATCGGGAGTGAGCCTCAGCCGTTGACGGTAACCGAAGGGGGTTCCTTGGGTTTCAGCCAGGCGGGCCCCAGCTACGTCAGCATTAACGCCAGCGGACCGCTGGACTCGTTGGGCAGCAATTCGCAGCTTACGCTGTCGATGTGGGTCGATCCCACGGCCAACATGAACAACAGCGGCATCTTCTACAAGGGGCCGTTTAATGGCAGCCAAGGGACGATGTCGGTCCTCTTGGGGCAGGTTGGGAGCGACTACAACCTCGTGCATTTCCGCCTCAACGGCGCCGTGACTGAGGCCGGGGAGGTGATCGCCAACAGCCCGATTCCCGACGATCACTGGACGCTCATCACCTGCACCTACAACGGCAGCGAGGAGGATATCTACATCAACGGAGTGCTGAACGCCTCCGCAAGCTACAGCACGCCCGTGGAGAGCGGCAACTACCCCGTGTACATCGGGAGCTACTACTCCTCGGCTTACAGCTTCGAGGGCGACATCGACGAGGTGGGGATCTGGAGTCAGGCATTGGATAGTTGCACGATCGCACAACTCTACGACGACGGCGTGGGAGAATACGGCGTAACGTCGCAGTCGCCTTGGAATCAGGATTTCGTCGCCGGCTACCACTGCGACGAAGGATCCGGAAGGGCTTACGTTTACGACTACTCGGGCAACAACAACACCGGCACCTTGCATGGCGTCAGTTGGGAGGCCGGCAGCTTGGTGGCCGACACGGAGCAGGCATCGATTACCGTTCCCGCTTCCACGTTGGGGGTGGGAACGGACTCGATCACGGCCGATTACAACAGCGGCGGCGGCAATTTCAGCGGCAGCACTTCGCCTGCGCTCAATCAGACAATCAATGTGCCTGTTCTCTATTGGGATCCGCAGCAGGATCCGACGCCGACGCTTGGAACGATCTGGAGCACTACCGCGGAAAACTGGAACACGGTGCAAAACGGCGGCCCGACGACGCAGGAGGGGTGGATCAACGGCACACAGGCCGTTATCTCAGGAGCTTCCAACACCATTACCATCGCGGACCCACAGATCGAGGCTAGCTCAATCGATTTTGAGTCGGACGACGGACTTACGCTGGCAAGCGATCCGTCCGACGCGCTTGCGCAGGCGCCGGCGGGACCACGATCAGTGTCGATTCGGGAACCGTCACGGTGAGCGCGACGATTGCCAACGCCACCGGCCTTGCGACCTCGCCCGGCCGCTTGACCACGACGGGAGACGGGACGCTGGTCCTCGGGGGCCAAAATTCCTTCAGCGGGGGCACCACGCTTTGGGCCGGGACAATCAGTTTCGCGCAGAACGGATTGGGGACCGGTCCCGTCACCGTCGATCCGGGCGCCGGTAACACGGCCTCGCTGGTTTGGGCGGGCATGAACACCACGGATCTCTCGGCCCAAGGGCTTACGCTCGCTTCGGGGACCACCCGCTTCGACCTCCAGAACAATCAGGTGGTCTTTGCCGATGGCAGCCAAGTCGCGGGCAGTGGCAATCTCCTGCTCGACGACTCGGACTCGATGCTCGGCTCGCTAACCGTCGACGGCGAGATCGATGGCGGCGTGAGCGTGGCCGACGGCGCGACCCTCGTGCCCGGCGACACGTCGCCCGGCATCCTTCAGGCGAGCAGCCTGAGCCTGGACTCCGCCTCGTGCTACGCCGTGACCGTGAACGGCGCCACATCCGGCTCCGATTACAGCCAGACGCAGGTGAGCGGGGGCATCGACTTCGGCGGCGCCACGCTCGCTCTTTCCGGTTCGGCGCCGGCAGCAGCACCAGCCCGATCGTGCTGATCCGGAATCTTGGCACGAGTGCCGTGATCGGCACCTTTAGCGGGTTGCCGGAGGGCGCGTCGGTGACGCTGGACGGCGCGAGTTACCAGATCACCTATCAGTACGATGGCATTAACGGCGACGGAAACGACGTGGCGCTGGTCCCGAGCAGCACTCCCCCCGGCGAGCTGTATTGGGACCCCGATCAGCAGGGCGCGGCGAGCGAGGCCGTTGGCGCGGGTGACGGCGACAACGAGTGCGGCACATGGGACGACGACCCGACCAACCTCTGTTGGTATGACCCGGCAAGCAACGCCGATGTAGCCTGGACCGATGGCAACGAGGCTCTCTTTGCGAACGTCGCGGGCACTGTGACGGTATCCGCCGTCGTCAGCCCTGCCGCGATTACGTTTGACAGCGGCGGTTATATCGTCAATGGAACGTCGGGCGACAGCCTGTCGCTGCCGGCGGGCGGCACTTGCATTTACCAGGCGGCCGGCCAGACCACGATCAACTGCCCTATTACGGGAAACGGGACGCTGACGGTAACCGGCCCCGAAGGTCTGCTCCTGGGCGGTGTCAACACCGCCGCCGGCGGTTTGGATATTGAGGACGGCACATTACAACTGGGCAGCGCGACGGCCCTGAACCGAATGGGTGCATTGACGGTCAACGGCGGCGAGTTGGACCTCGCCGGACAGGACGTGACGGTTGCCTCGCTTGCCGGCAACGGCGGCCTGATTACGAGCAGCAGCATTGCAGCTACGGTGACCGACAGCCAGTCCGCCGATACCGCATATCTGGGAGGCCTTTCGAACACGACCTTGAACGTGACCGGCGGCGGCCAGGTGACCATGCAGCAGCCGAACCAACCCGTCGACATGGCGCCGCTTCCGAACGTATCACTCAGTCCCTCCAGCTCCGAAACGATCGATCTTTCCGAGTACTTCGCCGCTTCGGCCAGCGAAACCTTGACCTACGCCGTTTCGCTCAGCGATTCGGCGGGAGATGCGAGTTCGCTCGTTACGGCCGCGGTCAGCGGCAGCCAACTGACTCTGACCTCCGAGACGGCGTCGGCCGCATGCGTGACGGTCGCGGTGACTTGTAGCGGGGGCGGGCTGAGCGCGCAGGGTAGTTTCAGCGTAGCCCTGCCGGGCGGCCAGGGCAGCGTGATCCAGGCGACCGACCTCTACACGTACGTTCCCGCTTTTACCGGCAGCCAGACGCCGACAAGCTACGCGCTGGAAAATGAGCCGTCGGCGATGTCCAGCGAGGGCGCCCAGTTCGACAATTCGACCGGCAAGCTGACATGGCAGACCACCATCAGCGACGGCGGCAACGTCTTCCCGTTCCAGGTTATCGCTACCATGCCAGGCGGCGGCACGCAGGGGCAAACCGTGACCGTCACCGTGCTGGGCGACGATACACCCCCGACCTTTGGCACGAATGCCCTGACTCCGAACCCTGCCGCGACCGTGTATGCCAACACGCCGTGGACCTTCACCGCGGCGGCGACCGACACGGAAGTCCTGCCCAACGGGAATCCCGATACGTTGACCTACAGTCTGGTGCTGCCGTCGTCGATGAACGGCGGCGAAGACTCGGGCGGTCAAACGGCGACCATCGGGTCCGGCACGGGAGCATTTCGCTGGACGCCTTCGCCAGCGCTGGCGGGGCAGACGGTCACTTTCCAGGTCTGCGCGACCGATCTTGGGGGGCTGTCCGCCTACTACCCGGTGAGCGTCCAGGTCTTGGAAAACCCGGACATTGATTCTAACACCGCCGCATGGGCAGTGTTTTCGGGGCGAACCGACGCCACCCAAATCAGCGCGCTCGGCCATTGGTGCGATTCGGTTTCGGCCTCGGGCGCCGTCTACTCGTTGACGGCTGCTGTCAACAGCTACTATTCGGGCACCTTTGCCGACGTGACCCCGTACTTGACGATTGATCAGAATACCGGCGTCATTACCTGGACGGGTCCGGCCGGGCAAAACTACGCGCCAGAGTACAACGTGACAGTTACGCTGACAAACGGCGGAAATGCAGATCCGTTGGTCTTTGAACTGGACGTGAACGGCACGCCGGCATTCTCCAATCCGACGACAACGTGGGGCAACGGGCCAGGCACGGGCACCTCGTGGGGCATTTCTTCCCCGAGCGGGAACCGTACCGAATCGATCCTTTCCGTAACTCGGAGCCAAATAGGCTCCGGAGCCGTCAGTTTTGGCGACGTTGACATCAGCTTCAACGTCAGCGCCGTGGCTCCTCACGGAGACACCGTGAACTATACGGTCCAGGGCTTGCCTGGCAGTGCCACCTTCACGAACCAGGTCTTTACGTGGGACATAGCGGCGGACGCTATTCCCGGCGGGCTCGCTCAGCAGATGACGTTCGTGGCGACGGACGCGACGACCGGCTTGACGGCGCAGTGGAACGTTCTGGTGGTCGTGAATGAATTCATATCGCTCGGCGGGCAGGCGATGTCCTGGTCGCATCCTTACGTGGCCGATGATTCGTTCACGTACACGGGCAATGGCGCGGCTCAGGATCTTCTCCTCGATGATTGGGATCCACCGTCAATCACCGACTATTATTCCAAGACCTATCCCATATCCGTCGTTTCCGGTTCCGGGCCGGCCGACGGAACACTCGGATACGACTCGTACAACGGAGAGCTTACCTACACGCCCAATCCCGGCTTCGTTGGCGTGGACCAGTTCCAATACGTGAAGACGTACGACGTTTACGAGTACTTTGACACTTTGAACTATAGCAACCTGCTTTATTCAGGCCTCGACTACGGCCAGGGCGCCGAGCGCCAGTCCGGCGGCCAACCGGAGATCGCCACGGTCACGATCCAGGTGGGAAGCGGCGCGAGCAGTCTGAACCTCGGCAACACGGTCCTGCAGGTCGATACCGGCGGCCACCCCGGCGGCAACCGCTTCGGCACGCCGCTGGCGAACTTCCAAGGAAACAGCATCGTTGCCTCGGATCAGGAACTCAAGGCGGCATCCGTGACTATCGCCAACCCCGGATCGCTGCAGAGCGATTTCTGGAGCTTGAACTTCGATCCCAGCACACTGCACGTCTACCTGTATTCCAGCGGCACGGGGACCTATCAGGAGCTCCTCCCCCGGGAATCGATCCCCGGCCCGCTGGACTCGGCCACATACTCTCTGGAACTGGAGGGGGTGGCGGTCGGCGCGACCAACGTGACGCTTTCGGTCGGCGGCCAACAAGTCTCGTCCCCGGCGACGGTCACGGTCGTCAGCCCGACCCTGCAGTTCCAAGGCATGACTGCCGGCGAGGAAGCCGCCGGCCAGGTCGGGTTCGTGAAACTCAACGACAATTATGGCCTGAAATTCACCCAGACGGTCAACGGCAAGACCACGCCGCTGCCTGACAACACGTGGCCTCCGCCGGGCGCTACCACCGTCGGTGGAGTCATGACGGTCAGCACGGCCGATCCCGATTGGGCGACCGCGACCCTCGTCCTTGCGCAACCTTCCAGCGCGAATCTCCTCTATACGTGGGAAGTCGCAATTCCTGCCGGCGTCCACGTCTGGCAAAGCAACGGCAGCACTTGGAGCCTTGTCAACAGCCAAGACTTCACCGCGCGTACGAATGGCTCTCAAACCATCACTCTGGGCATTGAAGGCATGGCGGTCGGGTCGGGCACGCTCCGTCTTACGGCAATTTACTACGACAGTAGCCTCAATGAGGTCGGCCAGTTTACGGACTCGGTCTCGCTCCAGGTCGTGTCCGTCGATCTGAGCGTCAACGGCGTAACGGCGAAAGGAGCGGCGGAACTCCAGCAGGCCGCGATCGCAATCGACTCCGACTACTACCTGGAAAAGAAGCTCGCCGGGCCGGGCGGGACCGGCCCGCTGAACGTGACCGACAACGGAACGATCGACGGCATCCCAGTGCCGGCACAGCCCGGTTTCGGCAGCGGTCCTTTCACCCAAGCCCTCAATGTGATGGACCCCGACCTGGTTCCGGCCACGCTTACCTGCAACCTCGGCTCCGGCGTGTCCGGCAACTATTGGATCCAGGTCGTGGGAGAATCTACGCCGGGCTCGCTGCTCCGCCTCTGGGACACTAGCGGCAATCCTATCCCCACCTCGCCCGGCCAGGCGCAGACGATCACCTCCGGCCAGATCAATTTCTTCGTCCAGGGAATCGGCGACTGCACCGGATTGCAGCTCGTCGCGCACGTCATTCCCGTTGCGAGCCGCTACGGCACGGCGACGGCCGGCACGTCGGCCGTGACATCGTGGACCAGTTCGGCCGGCGACGCCATCGACACCATCCCCTTGCAAGGCGAGGTTCAAAGCCCTACGCCGACGACGATCGTTGTCGTCGACGACAGCCTGGTCAGCGGCGTGCCGGCCTACGCCGACCTCGCGGGCGACAACGTGGTGCCCTTCGTGCCGCTGGTCGTCACCTTGCCGGCCGGTGTCGATCCGAACACGTCGCAGTTGGAATTCTTCTACAGCGGGTCCGATCCGGTCAGTGTCGAAAGCGTGAGCAACTCGTCGGGTCCCGATTACCAACCGGCGCTCGGTTCCTTGCGGCTGTGGACGCTGGACGGGACCCAACCGCGCAGCAACCAGGGGATCGGTTCAGGCGGCGACTACATCACACCTAACGTGCCGTTCGCCGCCAACCTGCTCTTTGCCAGCGGGCAACAACAGGCGACGATCTACATCGAGGCCGTCCGTGGCAGCGTGACCGCGGGCGACCTGCCGATCAAGTTCTCGGTGAATGACAATGGCAGCGGCTTCGGTTCGCCCGTTACGTTGGTGAACGTCACGGCCGTGCAGGACACCGTGCCCGACTATAGCAATAGCGGGCTGGCCGGCGTGGCCCAGGGAGCCGACGGCGGAAACCCCATGTCCAACGCCTACAGCGGGGCGGTCCGCCTCTCGGACGGCATCGTGAACTACGCCACGACGGATTTCTCCGTCCCCGGCGCAGGTGCGGCCCGCACCGTCAGCCGCGTCTGGACCGACCAGCCGGGGCTGGTCGTCAACCCGTCGTTCGGCAACGGCGAAATCATGTGCCAACTGCCGTATTTGATCCAGGCCACCGGCACGATCATCGCCGTCGTCGATGGGCAGCCTTACTACTTCGACCAGGTGCAGCCCAACGTCTACCAGGAGAGGTTTTCGGGCTGGAGCAGCTCACGCTCAATGCCGCCGCCAACCAGTACACGTTCACCGACACCACGGGCACGCAGATCGTGTTCAACGCTTTCACGGTCCAAGACCCGGGCAACCCGGCCGCAGGCATGTACGAGCGCGGGGCCATGCTCTCGGCGACGGACGTTTACGGCAACGTGATCAAGGTGACGAGCTACGACATGCTGGGCAACACGACCCAGGTGAGCGAAGGCTGCGACGTGTTCACTTACGCCTACGGGTCGGTGGGCGGCAACGCCGAGCGGTTGACCAGCGTCACCCTGGCCCGCAACGGCCACGTCATCGCCCAGGCCCAGTACACGTACTACGCGGCGAATGACCCTAGCGACAACGGCAACGGCGGCGACCTGGAGCAGGTGCGGGTCTTCACTTCCGCGAGCAGCACTTCGCCCTTGCAGGAGGTGGACGGCTCGTACTATCACTATTATGTTACCGGCCCGGACGACCTGGAGGACGCGGTGACGGGGCCGGCCTACGCGCGGCTGGTGGCCGCCGTATTCGGGGCCAACGCCACGGCGGCCGCCCCCGCTGCGGGTTCCTCCGCGTCCTTGAACTCCGCGGACGTTTCGAATTATGCGGACCAGTTCACTTACGGTGGTCAGAACCGCGTCAACTGGCAGGGCATCGTGGGCACGGGGGCGTCGTCCCTGCAGAACCCGTTGGCCATCGGCTACCTGAGCTATAGCTACGGCGACAACGGTCGATCGCGGGGCGTGGGCATCAACGCCTGGATGCAGGTAACGACGATCACTTTGCCGAGCGGCGCCACGCAATCAGTCTACACGAACTATGCCGGCGAGCCGATGCTCAGCGCGCTGACCGACAGCGGCGATACCGTGAACTACAACCTCAATGGCGACATCTGGAATACCTACTTCGCCTACGACCCGCAGGGACGCCTGCTCTTGACGGCCGAGCCCTCGGCCGTCACGCAACAGCCGGACAGTGCGCAGCCCGATCTGGGCGGCGTCACGGCGGTCGTGAGCAGCAATCAGGGCCTGGTGAAGGGGACCGATTATTACGGGCCCTACGACGCGACGCCCGGCTACGTCGAGGATACCTACGTGGAACAGGGGCAGCAGGCGTCCACCAAGGCCCTGCAGGAGTATTACCAGTATGTGACGCTCAGCGGCAATGGCGTATCGATTCAGGCAGTTGCCGACGAGCGGGTCTTTTCCGCGGCGACTTCGAACGTCAACGATTCCAGCGCGAGAGATACGTATTTCCACTATGCAAACAACAGTCTTCCTGTGATGACGGAAACCGAGGACCTGCCGGTCGTCGGTTTCAGCCAGAATGACCGTAGCGGAACGGGCAAGATCGTTACGGACTACGATGCTTTCGGCGGTGTCCAAAGCGTCACCGACGCCGACGGTTACACGACGAACTACAGGTATGACTACGGCGGGCTTGGCACGGGTGTGCTTATCAAGACCGTTCAGGGGCTCGACACCGCGCAAAGCCAGACCATCACGACTAGTTCTGTGCCCGATCCTTGGGCCGGACCGTCCAGACCACCGACGGCAACCTGAACGTCACGACGATCCAATACTGCGACGGGCTGTTACAGTCGAGCGTTACCACCACACCCGAGGTTGCGCCAGCGGGGCAGACAACGGCGCCGACGCAAACGGTGCTGACCGACGCGGGGCAAGGGACGGTCACAACGACCACCACCGCGCCCAGCGGCTCGATGGAAAAAGTCTCCATGGCGTGGCTGGACTACGCCGGCCGCACGCTCAAGACCCAGCGGTATGACGGGATGGGCGACACCTACACGACGCTGGACGCCTACGACGATTCTGGGAATCTCTACTGGACGCAGGATGCGGTGGGCACGATTACAGAGACCCTTTTTGACGGCCTCGGACGTGCGACGCTTGTCGCGGTTGGAACCACAGACTCGAACCTGACATACGTCGAGTCCGAGCAGTACGACAACAACCAAGTGGGTGACGGGGATCTTACGCGGACCAACCAGTATACATCCCTCCGCTACGGCGGTTACACTGGTCGCGATACAACGTCGTACTATGACTGGCGGGACCGCCTCGTAGCCCAGGACGACGGGATTCTACTTACCTACAATAGCCTGAACAACACGCTGGCCCAGGACAACGGCCTGCAAATTACGTACAATACCCTGGACAACCAAGGCGAAGTCACCCAATCCGACGTTTACGACGCCACGCTTCCCAATACGGGCATCGTGATCGCCAACGGCGTTCCGCAGCCACCGGGCAACGCGAACGCGCTTCGGGCCCAGACCTCCACGGCCTACGACAACCGAGGTCGCGCTTACGAGACCGACGTTTACAGCGTCGATCCCAACAACGGCACGGTTGGAGGCTCGCTGGAGACCGACATTTACCACGACGGCCGCGGTGACGTGGTGGCGACGGCGGCGCCCGGCGGCCTGGTGACGACCACGGCCTACGACGGCGCCCGCCGCGTCACGCTTCAGCAGTCGGGCAACGCGGGCGCGGTTGCGGGCACGATCGGCACGGTCGTGCAATCGACGGCCACGCAATACGACAACGACTCGAACCCGATCTTCGCGACCACCAGCCAGTTGAACCCGGACGGGACGACGATGCGAAACACCTACGTCGGCAACTGGTACGATCCCGACAATCGCCTCTTGATCACGGTCAATTACGGCACGAACGGCGGCACTGCGATTTCGCAGCGGCCGCAATACGTCACGTCGGTGCCGGGGCTGTGGACCAGTTACCAGTACGATGCGGGGGGTTTCCTCTGCCAGACCACCGACCCGGCGGCGCTTCAGACCACGTATTTCAACGACTGGCTGGGACGCGCCTGGAAAGTCGTCGTGAACTCGGGCATCGGAACAAGCGTCGCAACCCAAGGCAATGAAGTCACCTTGTATAGCTACGACGGTCTCAACCGGCAGATCCTAGTCACGGTCGAAAACGTGACGCCGGTCCTAATCCCGGGACATGCGACAACTTGGGTGGCCGAACCTGCTTCGTGTACGCAGTACGTCTATAAAGCCACGACGGGCGGCAATGGCGTCAAGGGTTATGCCGCATTCCACGGCTGGATCTACAGCAACGATTTGTTGTCCGAGATCGTATATCCCGACGGGACCACGCAGTGGTGTTTCTATGATGACTTGGGTGAAGTGATCTCGCAGATCAATCGTGATGGCAGCGTCCACGAATATCAGTATGACGGGCTCGGCCGGCAGACACGGGACACGGTTACGCCGATGAATTTCGACATCGATTGTACGGTCGCCGCACTGGGCGACACCTACAACGCGCTTGGGCAACTGACTTTCGCGACAAGCTACTATAGCACGGGCAGCATCGTCAACCAGGTCGAGAATGTCTACGATGGGCTCGGCAATCTGGTGACCCAGTACCAGTCGCATTGCGGCGGGGTGGTTATCGGCACGACGCCGGCCGTCCAGTACCAGTACACCACGATGTACGCGGGGACCGGAAACTACAGCCGGCTGACGCAAGTCACTTACCCCGACGCGGCCACCGTGGCCCCCGCCGCCGCTTACGTGACTTACGGCTATTCCGGACTTGACAGCTCGATCAGCCGGATTTCGTCGGTCTCCGAGCAAGGCGCGGTCGGGGGCACTGAGACCCTTGAGACCTATCGTTACCTAGGGCTGTCCACGCTTGTGGGCGCGACCCTGCCGCTTCCGAACATCGCCGAAGTCGTGACCCTGGACAACTTCGGCAACACGAGCGAGATCGCTTGGACGCAAGGCGGCACGGTCCAAAACAACAACACGGTTGTCGGCGGCACGCCGTTGGTGGACGTCAGCTACGGCTATGACAATGTTGGCGACATCCTGTGGCGCGACGACGTCCTGGCGGATGCCGCGTCGTCCAACCCCGGCTTGGACCAGACGTACACCTACGACACCATGCATCGCCTGACGGCGTACAACCAGGGCGTGCTGAATACCAGCACGGACCATATTTCCAGCCCTACGGTCTCAGATAATTGGTTCCTCGATTCTCAGGGCAACCGCTACGACACGGCCGGCACCTATGCCACGAGCTACACCAGTACCGACGAGAGTCAGCCGACCGCGGGGAACTATTCGCTGGCCGGGACTACGAGCACGGTCACGTTCTCGGGCGGGCGATCGGTTAGCGTCACATACGATGCCTGGGGCCGCGTTACGGAGACCTGTTCTACCCCTTCCGTTGGAGGCATGAAGGCAAATGTAGCGGTTACAGACTATTCGTACCTCTGTCCGTGTCAACTGGCGGGCGCGGATTTTTTGCGGCCGGTTTGCCGGCGTGGGAGCCAGGGCACCGGCCGGTTCAACTTTGCACATAGCTCAATGGCTGCCTGATAGAGCGGCTGCCCAGTGGCTGCCGCCCAGAGATCAAGCTGGTTTCCCGACGAAGCACAGTGGAAACAGCGATATGCGTTCCGTTTCAGGTTCGCCGAAAACGATCGGCTTCCCTCGCGTTTGGGGGCGTGGATCGGGCAAGGCCCGCGCACCTGGCCGTCGCCACCCGCATGCCCAGGCACGGGGACAAAGCCCAACAGCTTTAATACCGTGTAGATACTGACCTCGTCACGCAACGTGCGAAAATCAATCCCTGCCATGGCCGTTCTCCTGCAACAGAGAAGAGGAACCCGTACCGTCGCTGCCTGCGGTTGCTTGCTGGCGGCGGGACCTGCGGGGCACGACCTGCGTCGCCGCGGTCTCGGCCACGAAAGCCTCGCTTCCGGCCGACGCCACCGTACGCCGCTCACCCGCGGAAAGCGCTCGCGGTTGCGGCAAGCCCTCGCTCTGACAAATCGTGGCCAAGGACTTGATGGTGCGACTCCCGCCGGGCAGTTTGGCCGTGCCCTTGCTGCCTTTGGGCGGTCCGCTCTTGCGCCGCTGGCCCGTGGCCTTGACCCGCAGTTTGGCCAGCTTGGTCTCCGTGCTCCTGGGGATGGCGTAGCGGTAGGGCTCGTTGTTCTTCAGCATCAGCCAGGCGATCATGGCCAGCTTTCGCGCCGCGGCCACCACGGCCACGTTGCGGGTCTTCTTTTTCAGCAAGCGGCGGAAGAAGTGGCCCAAAGGACCGGGGTGCTTGTCGAGATGCTGCGCGGCCTCGATCAGCATCCAGCGGGCTTGGCTGTTGCCGCGTTTGGTGATGGGGCCGTGGTAGCAGTGCTCCGCCGATTGCTTGGTGGAAGGCGCCAGGCCGATGTAGCTGGCGGCATGATCGGCGTCGGGAAAGCGGGTGAAGTCGCCCCAGGCGGCCAGCAGGGACTCGGCGGTGGCCACGTCCGCGCCCGGCAGGGTCATCAAGAGCTTGACGGGCTCGCTGGCGTGTCCCCGTTTAGCCAGTTCAAGGTCCAAGGAGTCGATCTCTTTCTGCAGGTCCTCGAGTTGCCGCAGGTCGCTGTCGATGAGCGTGCGGCCTTGGGCGTCGATTTCCACGGTCGCGAGCCACTCCACGCCGTCGGCGTCGAAAAGATGCTTCCGCGAGACCTCGATCAGCCGCATGGCGAGCACGCTGTGGATGCGGTTCCGCATCATGGTCCGCTGGCCGACCAGGGCGCTGCGGCGGCCAGTCATTTCGCGGAGCCGGCGGGTGGCCTCGTCGGGCTGCCAGACCTCCGGGAGGAAGTCGCAGCGGAGGAGCTGCGCCAGCACGTGGGCGTCGACTTTGTCGGTCTTGACTTTGGCCTGGGCGATGGCCTTGGTGGCCAGGGGGTTGGAGACCACCAGTTTGGCCACGTGCGGCCGCAGAGCGTCGGCCACGGCCCAGCAGTTGGTGGTGGCTTCGAAGGCCACGTGGTCGGTGGGCTGCAGGATCTGGGTGGCGAAGCTTTCCAGAGTGCGGCGGTTCAGCGCGAAGCGTTCGCGGTGGACCACGTTGCCGGACTGGTCAACGATGCAGACCTCGACCACTCGCTTGTGGACATCGAGGCCAACGTAACGTACCATTACAATACTCATGGGAGTTTCTCCTGTGACGCGGCAAGACCGGAGGGCGATCCGCTGGGCTTTGACGCCCCAGCGGCGGCAGAAGGTTGGACCACGAGTCCGTTTTCGCCTTCTACCGAGGTTGGGCCGAGACGGCAACTACCTCTTCGAGCTCGAAGCTCAACCGGGTGGGCCGGAAGGGTGCTCAGATACGACGGCGGGCTCGAAGCCCATACGCATAGTCGAGCGGCCCCGAAGTGTCCCGGCCCCCCGGTCTTGCTTGCTTTTGGTTGTGGTTGGAAAGGTGTCATGGTTTCATTGCGGCGGCACTTCGTCCCGAACCCGGTAGTCATACATAGCACCTGCCGCGGGTCGCGGCGCCGCCAGCCTCTATCTATTCATACCAGGTACGATGCGCTGGGCAGGCTGATAACGACCAAGAATTCTCTCTCCGCTGGCGGCACGTCCGGCACGCAAACCTACTTCGACGGGAGCAATCCGGTCGAAGTCCGCGAGTTGGACAACACCACGCCGCTGATGACGTACGTCTGGTCGCCGGCCGACGGCCGCATGATTCTTCGCGACGCCGTGGCAGCGCAGTTGGGCACGGATACGGGCCTGACCATTGCGTGGAACCGTGGGGGCTGCATTCAGCGTCTTTACCCTTTGACCGACGGTTTGGGGAGCATCGTGGCCGTGGCCGATCCGTCGGGAACGGTGCAGGAGCGCTACGTCTACGATTGCGACGGCTTTCCCCAGGCCCGGAGCGCCAACTGGACAAACTACAACGCCGGGTTCTTCGGGAACTACGCCGTGCAGGATGCCAGCCAACTAGGCTGGAATTGGCTTTATCGCGGCCAGCAATGGGTCCAGACCCAACCGGACACGACCGGTGCCCTGAGTTTGGGAACCCAGTGGCGCGGGCTCTATGTCAGCACGTCGGGCGTGTGGTACGACCCGGAGCACGCCCGCACGTTGCAGCCGAACTTGTCCAGCTACGGGGATCCGCAGAGCAACCCCTACCAGATGACTCCCTTCGAAAGCTTCGGCGCGACGTATGCGCCGATGATTATCGGGATTGGCGTCACGATTGCCACGGGCGGCCTGGGTGTGCTCGCGGCGGGCCTGGGCGGAGCGGCCATGTTCGGCTTTAGCAGCTATGCCGCTGGCGGCGATGCCGAGCAAATCGCGGAAAATGCCGGCATAGGATTCGTCGCAGGGGCGGCGGGCGGCGCGACAAGCGAACTTGCGGGCGCGGGTGCCGGTCTCTTGGCGGACTCGCTGGGGTTGACCTGTGCCAACGGCTTGGGGATGGTCGGCGGATTTGCCGTGGGGGCGGCGCAGAGCGCCGCCTTCGGCGCGACACAAGGGTTTGTTGCCACGGGGCTGATAACCGGCAATCTGGCAGACGCCGTGATGGCGGGCTGGAACGGCGCCAAGTGGGGCGCGATGATCGGCGGCCCGCTGGGGGCGATCTTCCATCAGGTTTGCTTCACGGCCGGCACTCTCGTGCATAAGGCCAGCGGCAAGGAAGTGATCGAAAGCCTTCGTGTCGGGCAGCGCGCACTTACGGAAGGAACCAAGGTTTCGGCCGACTTGCTGGGAGAGGATGCAACGGAGGTCGATCCAGCGAGTTGGCGGTTCGTGCGTCTGCGGACTGCCAAGCCCGCCGGTAGCATGAACTTTGTGGATGTCGAACTGGTGCGTCCGCTTGCCTGGATCGAGCAGAGCCGCGCAATGGTCGGCTCGCAAATCCACTTCGAGCTTGCCGAATTGGGCATCGATGGTCCCGCCGACGTGCTCGCCATCGAGCCCTGCCCGGAGATCGAGCCGGGACGTGGGCGGGTCATCACGGGGACGTTTTCAACTGCTCACTGCCATTATCTTGATCTGCGGCTGGTGGGCTCGGACGAGGTTCTGCATCCCACGCCGAACCACCGTTTCTTTAGCGTGGACCGTGGCGATTACGTGCCCGCCGAGCAACTCCGCCCTGGCGAGTGCCTACAAACTCGAACCGGGCGTAAGGCTGCGGTAGAGTCAATTCGACTCAATCCCAAGCCAGAACGGGTCTATAATTTGGAGGTCGAGGGCGAGCACAACTACTTCGTCGGTGAAGTAGGGGTGCTGGTGCATAATGGCTGCGTTGCCGTAGGAGAGTTTCAGAAGCCCGAGGTCAGCAGCGATCTTGTTTCGCAATGGGCAGATCAATTTGAGACTAGGCCCGCCATCGGAGAAGAAGGGGTGATTTGGCATGACTACCAGGTTGAAAACGCTGGCGCGAATGAAATCCATGTCGCTGGCGGGAACGCGGAGGTCTGGGCAGACGGAGTTAATGTGCAGGAGGGGCTTTTGAAGGAGGCAAAATGTGCAAGTAATCCGTACAACAGCCCTTATGTTCCGGGCTCGGCCGCTGACGCTGAGGTACGCGCGGCAGTCGAAATGCGTCTTGACGAACAACTCGCAGACTATGCCGAGATCATTAACGACCCCAACAATCCAATACGCGGACTGCACATGATCACGAACAACGAGGCCACCGCGGCCTGGCTAGCGGAGAAGATGGGGCAGCACTCAATTCCCGGGTACGTCGAGGTCATTCAGGGCGGCGAGTTTTCAACAAATGGCGTGCGAATCAATTGAGGCGAAAATAAGATGGACCTATTCATTTCCATTGACCAAATCCGAACGAACTGGCGACTGAATCCAGCAGATTTTGTCGCTGACCTCGCGCGACAGTGGCCGCTTACGAAGCTTCGAGTTATCTCTGATACCAATCGCCCGGCATCGCACAAATGGTCTATTCCCTTTCCGGAATCGGGCCGGAAAGACACTTGACGGGTTTCTGAGCCGGACCCTAGCGTTGATATCTCTTGAAGGAACGCTGGCTGACGCTGCTGCGTTTGCGATTTGGTTTCGGAGCATCGTTCCACCTGACGTATTGCTGACGTTCTTTAGTGATCAGCACCCCGTCAAGAATATCCATAGACACGGACACTGAAGTTTCCTCACTCATTGAACACTTTCGATAAGTGACGACCTTGCCGAATTGGGCATCGACGGCCTCGCCGACGTGCTCGCCATCGAGCCCTGCCCGGAGATCGAAGCGGGGCGTGGGCGAGTCATCACTGGTACGTTCACGACGGCCCGCTGCTCGGTGCTGGAACTTCGCCTGTCCAACGGCGAAGTCCTGGAGCCCACGCGGCCGCACCGCTTCTATAGCGATACCCGGCAGGACTGGGTGGCGGCTGGCGAGCTTCGTGTCGGCGAGTGTCTCCGCACGGCGTCGGGGCAAGCGGTCACGGTCGAGTCGGTAGGCTTGAAGGCGGGCGAGTACCAGGTATATAATCTGGAGGTCGAGCAGGAGCACCAGTTCTACGTCGGCGAGACCGCGCTGCTGGTGCATAATGCGTATCCGCAGAAAGAGTTTGCCTTCATGGAGGAAGAGGCGGCGGCTGAAGGCGGATTAGTCCCATACAACTCCACAAAACTTTCCAGGTCTGTTGTCACCGAACGCGAACTATTGGGGCTTCAGTCGTCACTTAGAAATGGTGCTGCAGTTGAGTATCAGGCGGGTGGCCTGACGCGCGTGAAGGTCATGTTCAGCGAGTTCGGAAAGGGGCATTCCGAGGAATTGCTAGATGCATGGCTCGCGAAGAACGGGATTCAAAGCGATCAAGTTACTGGCTGGTACTCAGAACGTGAACCCTGCAATTGGGATGACCACATGTGTGGTGATCTTCTCGCAACTAAGTACCCAAGCGCTCCAGTCACGTGGTCCGTACCATTCAACACCGCGGCGGAGCAAAGTGTCGCGAATTCTCGCCTCGCCGCTTTGCTCAGGCGCACATTTCGATCGTAGGAAGCCGGAGGATGAAAACAATGAATATTTTTAGATGGGCTGCAGACGCCTTCGACTGTCTTGAACTCGATAGTGATTCAAGGACTGCGGCATTCACGATTGGGCTTCCCGAAGCCTTTGGCCTGCGGTATTTGTCCACGCCTCGACGGCACGAATCCTCGACTGGACTTCAATACACCATTTTCGGGGAACACCTGCCGGTTTCGTTCTACCTTGGCTTGAACCCAGCAGGTCGGGTATGGGCGATTGGTCCTGGCAACAAACTCGGGCCAGTAAACACAACCTTAGCCCAATTTGGCAACTGCATGCATGCTGCCGTAGACATTATCAGTCGAGTCGAGGATGCACAAGATCGGGGCGACATGTTGCGACTGGCAGAACTTCGTTCATCCCTTGAAGAGAGAATCAGTCTTATTGACCCGTCGTGTTTGGTACCGAACGCGCAATGGTGGCCATCCATCTTGAAGGACATTTGGATTTCTTGACGATGCACGGTGTTGGTCCAGCGGCTTTTGATAGCCGACGAGAGGGGATCACGACATCCCGGAAGTGGGTAGATTTGGATACGGATCGAGGAGAGGGCCGCGTCGTTGCGTCGCCTTGGCGACGCAACGGCAAACTGCTCATTGGCAATTAACCAGAGAAAAGCAATTTGAGGCGAGCCTGGCGCATGAAAGCGGCGCGGCTGTATGCGGAGAGCGTCGGCCGCGCTGCGTCATGCGGCGCATGTCAAGTTCACGAGGGGCAGGTGTTTTCGCCCGTGATGGAACGTGACCTTCAGTTCCAGGCGGGCACCGGGTTTGCCGCGCATCAAGGCCCACGGCCGCGCAAGGCGAACCTCGGGGCCAACTCGGCCTGGGTTCGAATCGCGGGCTGCGGTTCGCCAGCCGCTTGGCATGATAGACCTCGTCGGGTGTTCGCCCGCCCAACTTGGTATGGGGACGGGAACCGTTGTACCATTGGCCGTACCACTGAAGCTCCCGCATGACTTCCTCGCGCTGTGGGCACCAACAGCGCCGCGAGGCATTCGGTCTTGAGGCTCAAAATTAGGCGTTCGACCAGCGCAATGCTGCCATGCCGGCCGATCGCTCCAAACCTCGGTTGGACGCCCTTCCGCTTGCACCAGGCTTTGAAGCCCTCATTCCAGAATTGGCCGCCTTTATCGACCACCAGATGCTTCGGCGCGGTGCCCGCCGTGCGGATGGCGCGGCCTGAGGGCGCAGTGGTAAAAGCTGGAGAATCCGCAAATTCGGATCAAGTTGTCTGATGTTTTCACAAAAATCCCCTCGGAAAGCCCGATCACCTGATCGAGGTCCCAAGGGGTGTACTCCGCTTGGTTTAGCAGAACCCTGGAGTACTTTATTATGCGTCATGATTTGCTTCGCGATGCCAGATTTTGGTCGTTTCTTCTGTTGATCGACCAGGAACTTGCCAACACCGCGCAAGAGGGGGTGTGCCTGCAATGGTCGCTTGCACTCCGCGCACTCTCTTCGGAACCCTCGCGGCGGTCCCGAGGATCTTCCCAAGGAGTGTTGTTACCGGTTGAGTCTGTGCTGTGATCGAGATGGTTGCCGCAAGCGGGTAACGCCGCCCTCGACACGGTTCCTTGGCCGGAAGGTGTATCTGGTCGCCGTGATCTTCTTGGCGGCAGCCATGCGGCAGGAGCCCTCACCGCAGAGCATGCGCGAACTCTGCGGTCTCTTCGGCGCCGATCGCCGGACCATCGCGCACTGGCAGGTCTTGTGGCGTGAGCACTTTCCTCAAACACGGTTCTGGAAGGTCGCCCGCACCGCTTCGCACGGGCGATCGACGTGGCCGCGCTTCCGCGGGCCCTCCAGGAAGCTTTCCTCGTCGGCAAGGATCCGCGCGGAGAGTGGGAGCAACTGCTGCGTTTTCTCGCGCCGATCACCATCCCGGGAGGCCTGGCGATCGAACTCTCCAGATGACCACCGGCCGCCCGCAGAAGATGCTCCTCGACCATCCCAGCGGGCCGATTCATAGTAGGGTTATCACCCCTTTCACCCCATCCGTGAGGAGATTTGATGACCCGAAAACCGATCTATCGACCGCAGCCTTGTGGGCCCGCTTTCGCTTCTCCGTGGTGGGCGCGCTGCTGAGCGCTCCCCCTCCGCGCGGAGAACTCAAGGCGGCCCTCCGCTCCCTCGCCGCGAAGACCTGGACGCACCCGGTCACCGCAGGCGAGGTCTGCTTTTCCGCCGCCACCATCGAGCGCTGGTACTACCAAGCGCATCGGAATGACGACCCGGTGCATGTGCTCCAACGCCGCGTTCGCAAGGACTGCGGCAAGGTCTCTCTGGCTCCGGCGTTGACCGAGCATCTGGGGGGGCAGTACCGCGACCATCCGCACTGGACCTACCAGTTGCACTACGACAATCTGGCGGCGGCGGCCAAGGCCGACCCCTCGCTGGGACCGCTCCGCTCGTATTGCACGGTCCGGCGGTATATGCAGGCGCACGGCATGCTCCGCAAGCCGCGGCCGGCATCCCACGGTCGCGCAGGCGCAGCCCGCGCGGAACAGCGGCGCAAGAGCGCGAGATCCGCAGTTACGAAGCCGAGTACGTCGGTTCCCTGTGGCACCTCGATTTCCACCACGGCTCGCTCAAGGTGCTCACCTCCCGCGGCCAGTGGCAGCGCCCGCTCGCCCTGGGCATCCTCGACGACCACTCGCGTTTGTGCTGTCATCTGCAGTGGTATCTCTCCGAGACCGCCAAGGACTTGGTGCATGGGCTCTCCCAGGCGATCCAGAAACGCGGTCTGCCCCGGGCGCTTCTCAGCGACAACGGCGCGGCGATGATCGCCGAGGAAGTAACCGCGGGGCTTCTGCGGCTGGGAATCGTTCACGAGAAGACGCTGCCCTACAGTCCCTACCAGAACGGCAAGCAGGAGTGCTTCTGGGCCACGCTCGAAGGACGCCTGATGGAGATGCTCGGCGGCGTGGCGGAACTCTCGCTGGCGTTCCTCAACGAGGCCACCCAAGCGTGGGTGGAGATCGAGTACAACCGCCGGCCGCATCGCGAACTCTGCTGTTCGCCGGTGGAACGCTTCGCCCAAGCCGCCGACGTGCTCCGCCCGAGTCCTTCCAGCAACACGCTTCGCGAGGCGTTTCGCCTGGAAGGCCCAAGGACCAGCGCCAAAGCGATGGGACGATCTCGGTGGAGGGCGTGCGTTTCGAGGTCCCCGCACGTTATCGCCACTTCCACAAGGTCTCGGTGCGGTATGCCCGCTGGGACCTTCGACGGGTTGATCTGGTCGATCCTCGCAGCGGAACGATTCTCTCGCCCCTGTATCCTCTGGACCGCAAGGCCAACGCCGACAGCCAACGGCGGCTCTTCGAGCGCGACCGCGGCGGCACGGCGGTCGAGGCCGAGTCGCCTGGAGAGCCGAAGTCGCCGGATCCCGGCCGGGAGCATCCTGCTCGGGAACTGCCGCCGCTTCTGCAAGGCATCCTCGCCGAGTATTCCGCCACGGGACTTCCGCCGGCGTACCTGCCGAAGAATCCGCCTTCCCACGCGGGAGAAACAGCATGAATGCCAAGAGACTGTTATCGCTGTGGGGACTGAAATGGAACCCCTTCTCGCCGGAACTTCCCAGCGACGGACTGCTGGTGACCGCCGCCATCGAGAACTTCGCCTGGCGTGTCGAGCAACTCGTCCAGGAGGGCGGTTTCGCCTTGATCTGCGGCGAGTCGGGGACCGGCAAGTCCGTGGCCTTGCGGATCGTCGCCGAACGCCTGGCGACGCTCCGCGAGGTGGTGGTCGGCGTGCTCGAAAGGCCGCAGTCCCGCCCCGCCGACTTCTATCGCGAACTGGGCGATGTCTTCTCGGTGAAGCTCACCCCGTGGAATCGTTGGGGCGGGTTCAAGGCCCTCCGCGAACGCTGGCGGGCCCACGTGACCTCCTCCCGCATCAAGCCGCTGCTCCTGGTCGACGAAGCCCAGGAGATGAGCGTGGAAGTGTTGAACGAGCTGCGGATCCTCTCCAGCGCGGACTTCGACGCGCGTTCGCTGTTGACCGTGGTGTTGGCCGGAGACGGCCGGCTTCTGGAACGCTTGCGGCACCCCGACCTGGTCCCGCTGGCAACGCGGATCCGCACGCGGCTGACCACGGAAGCCGCATCGCGCGAGGAACTCTCCGAACTCCTCAACCACCTGCTGGCCAAGGCAGGCAACACGACGCTCATGACGTCCGAACTTCGGGACACGCTGATCGACCACGCCGCCGGCAACTGCCGTCTGCTGACGACCATGGGCGGCGAACTCTTGGCCTACGGCATGGCCCAAGAAGCCGCCCAGCTCGACGAGAAGTCCTTTCTGGAGGTCTTTCAGGCGGCGCGGCCGCGTCCCGCGGCGAAGAAGAAAGCGAGGGCCTGACGATGGCGGGAAACTTGCACGAGGCAGCGGGGCACCAGCCACCCGCACGCGGGTACGCGGCAAGCGGGCACCGCGGTCAGGGGTCGCTTCCGGTGGTGCGGATCGGAGAGATCCCGCAGGAAGACGGCGCCCCACGCTGGCTGGTGGAAGAGTTGTGGGGCGCTTCGTCGGTGGGCGTGATCGGCGGCGCTCCCAAGTGCTCGAAGACTTGGCTGGGGCTGGACCTTGCCTTGAGCGTGGCTACCGGCACGGCTTGCCTGGGCAGGTACGCCGTCCCGGCTCCGGGGCCGGTCCTGGTCTACCTGGCCGAGGACGCGTTGCCGATCGTGCGGCAGCGCGTGGAAGGAATGGCACGGCATCGCGGTCTGACTTTGGAGCAGGTGGAGATCCATGTGATCACCGCCCCCACGTTGCGGCTCGACCACGATGCACACCGCCGGCAACTCCAGGAAACGGCCCAGCGGCTCCGCCCGCGGCTGTTGCTGTTGGACCCCTTGGTGCGGTTGCACGGCATCGACGAGAACAACGCCAGCGAAGTGGCCGGGTTGCTGGCCTACATTCGTACGCTTCAGCGGGAATTCGACCTGTCGGTGATGCTCGTGCATCACACCCGAAAGAACACGCCCAGCGGCGTCGCCGCCGGCCAGGCGCTGCGCGGCTCCGGAGACCTACATGCCTTCGGCGACTCGAATCTCTACCTGCGACGCAGCAAGGATCGCTTGCTCTTGTCCAGCGAGCACCGCGCAGCGCCGGCTTCCCCGCCCGTCCCTCTGCAACTGGTCACGAGCAATCCCGAGACGACGCACCTGGAGGTCGTGGCCGGACTTCGCGACGAACCGCGTCTGGGCCTCCCGGAAGAGGTGCTTTCGCTGCTTGCCGAAGGCGCCGTGCTCACCCGGGCAAAACTCCGCGATGCGCTGGCGGTGAAGAACGAACGTCTCGGCGAGGCCCTGGAGTCGCTGGAACAAGCCGGCCGCCTCCGCCGCACGTCAGCCGGCTGGCAGCGCCTCGACTGACGCCCAACGGGCCGTTCCCGTTCCCGCCTCTAGAAGATGTGAGGGAACGGAACGGTCCGCGTGGCCTTCCTTCCATCCAACAAGTTCCCCGCGTCCTGAGGAGAAACCGTGCCCGGAATCGACTTCAACCGGCTTCGTCGCGAGATCCCCATGGAGGAAATCCTGAACTTGACAGGCTTCGTGCCTACGCATCGAACGGGCGAGCAATGGTACGGACAGTGCCCCTTGCACGAATCGAACTCTCGGCGGAGTCGCTCCTTCTCCGTGAACGTGGCAACCCGCCTCTACTGTTGTCACAAGTGCCACAGCCAAGGAAATCAACTCGACCTTTGGGCGGCCTTTATCCGCCTGCCCCTCCACCCAGCCTCCATCGAACTCTGCCACGCCCTGGCGCGAGAGATCCCCTGGATCTACCGTTGGTGACGACTTCCCTCGCGATCGTCGCCCAACCGAGAATCGGCGCACTCACAATTAACCCAACAGAGAAGAGGCCACCGGTACTCGCCTGCCCGTCTCATTGACACCGAAACCGCCCATCAACTATCTTAATCGCTAGCGTATCAATTATCTCGCCCGCTCTCAGGCCCAGGAAGGCGCGGACGGCTTCGGAGGTCGGCTGTTGCTTGAAGGCGGCAAAGCCCATCACGCGCCGAGAAAAGTGATCGACCACAATGGCCACCCACCAGCAGAAGGGCCAGACTGCGCCAGCGAGAATGGCATCCAGGACGTCCAGAAGACAACATACCGTCAGATTGTCGCGCTGACCGCCCGCGCCGTGACCCGCGAGGACGCCTACGGGGCGGTCACCGCGGCCGGAGAGGCCAGGCTCGTCGCCGGCCGCGACGTTCTCGACGGATGGCGTTTCGCTCAGTCCCTCTCGGCAAGAGGGACCTACTGGGCTCAGGTCCGCGGTCTCTTCGCCACCTTTGAGCATGCGGCCCACGGTGGTCGCGCCCAGGTGCAGGCCGGCGCGGGCGAGCGTCTGGGCGATCCTGACCTTGCCCATTGACGGGCTGGGGCATGAAAAAGACATCACTGATTTCGGATAAGACGAAAACCAGTGATGTCCCGTCCCTGAAAGAGCCCGTGTTGTCAAGGGCGGTCTCTGCGGCTTTTTTCGCTTGGGGTTGCTTTGTTTTTGGTTATATTTGCGGACGATCTGCGCGGTCCGTTAAAACGGATTGTTTTGACCTTTGGACGCACGCTGGGGCTTAAGTGTTTGCTCTGCTGTCGTTCGCTGAAGGGAATGATAGTGCCTTCCGATAGTTCAAGAAGCTCGGCCGTTTCATCGGGACGATCGAATAGATTTTATCAGTGTCGGGCGAACTGCGCCCGAGCGCGGACGTACCTTACGGTCCGCGGGCGTCCACGAAGGAAGAAGGCGAACGGCGGAGATCCTTCGTCGACCCGAAGGAGGCGCGGCTGCTCGCGCCGCACGGTTGCTCGCACGCGGTGATCCAAGGGGGAGGCTTCGTTGCAGCGACGGTCCGGACTGTCAGTGAACCGCGGCTCGATTTGGCAGTTGAGTTGAAGGTGCCGCAAATCTACGTCGTTAGTTCGAGGGAACTCGACGGCAACCCGCAGGATCCCGCGACCTACGCGCGTTTCGAGATCTGCCGCGACATATTCAACGCGGTGGCGAAAGAAGTGAGTATTGAGCGCGCGGAGACGACGCTCGCCAAGGTCGGCGATTGCGTGCAGAAAATGCACTGGGCGGTCGTGGCCGAGAGCTTGGAATGCAGCTCCGCGGACGAAGTGTTCACGGCCGTCTCGCGCAAAGCGCGGCAAAGGATCGCATCGGACCTGCTCGGCGCAGCTTCGGCCACATGTGGAGCGAAATGGTGAGATCGGCGGTCGAAACCGATGAGTCGTGCGACACGCTGATAACGGCGGTAGGCGGCAACGGTGGCAACGCCTGGAGCTACTACGAGCTGGCGACCGTGAGCTATCAAATCACAATCAGCGGCGGGGCGGCGACGATCACCGCCTCGGGCTCCCTCACCGGCACGCTGAACGCCGATGGCGGCAGCGTGGGCGGCCCCTGGTCGGAGTACGATTTCACCGTCACGGCCACGGCCACGGCCGGCGAGCAACTCCCCTCTCCTTCCGGGGGAGGCGCAGGGGGTGGGGGTACCAGCGCGTCGTGGAGCCAGACGACCACCAACCGCGATACGATCACCAGCGATGGAACGCGCTCCGGTTCCGGCGTGACCCATTCGAACTTCACCTTTAACCAGACCTATTCCAGCGGGTCCTCGTCGCAACCGGTCACCGGCAGCCAGAACCAGACGACGAACGATCAGGTGACCTATAGCTACAACGGCGCCAGCGGCGCCGGCAGCCTGGAATCGTCCGGGACGACCACCACGTCTTACTCGGGCAGCGGCAGCGGCGGCGGCAGCGGGTCCGGCACGACCTGGAGCGAAAACGAACACGGCGGCACGTCGAGTTCCTACGATTACACGGACAATTTCGCCTTGAGCGGCGGCCAGTGGTCGATGACAAGCGGCGCCGCCAGCAACACGGGGAGCGGCAACACCTACCAGTGGCAAATCGCCTCGGGGTCGTTCTCCAGCAGCAGCGGCGGGGCCACCGTCAGCGGCAGCTTCATGCAGTCGGGCCTGGCCCAGACCTCGTACTCCTTGCAGGACCAGGCGAACTGGGGCACGGGCTCCGGCTGGTCGCCCGCCACGGGCACGCAGACGGCCAGCGCCAGCGGCTGGTCGAACTCCTACAATCAGCGCCAGCGGCAGCTATTCCATCCCCTTCTCGGGGACCGGCAGCGGCTCCGGGACGGGCACCACGGGCGGCACCAGTTCCCCCTTCTCCTTCAGCGGCGGGGCCATCAGCTATAGCGGCAGCGGGACCGTAAACCAAAGCGCGAGCGATTACTCCTCCTACAGCTCGACCGGGATCTATAGCCTGTCCTCCAACGGCACGTGGCAGGGCAGCGGCGGCAGCGGCTGGTCCTCCGGCAACGGCTTCACCTCCGCCTCCTACGGCGGCAGCGGGACCTATTCCTACAACATCGGGAACGGCGCCACCGGCGGGCCGAGCGGCTCGGTTTCGGGCTCCTTCCAGGAATCGGGCTCTAACGGCAGCAGCTATTCCTATCACACCACCAGCAACCTTGGGGCCAGCGGCTGGACGCAGAGCGGCTGGCAGTCGGCCAGTTCATACTATAACACCTATCAAAACGCCTCGGGCGGCGGGTCCTTCAATATCCCGGCCCCGGCCGGGGGCGGCGCGGCGGCCCAGGGCTTCGCCTATAGCGGCACGACCTCCGAGAGCGGCGGCCAATCGACCTCCGGCTTTCAGTCGGCCTCCTTCACCTTGAGCGCCAGCGGCGCCTGGCAGCAGACCAGCGGCAGCGGCAGCAACGACAGCCACACCTGGCAGACTTCCAGCCAGTGGGGAACCTACTCGCACGTGGTCAACGGCGTCACGCTGGCGGGCACGTTCAGCCAGTCGGGCTCCGTGGACGACCGCTCGCACTTTAGCAGCAGCGGCAGCGCGAGTTCCAACGGGCAATGGATCCCCAGCGGCAGCGGCAGCGATACACTCGTGACCTCCGCCAGCGACTCCTTCTCCGGCAGCGGAAACGCCACCGGCACGCTGACCCCGACCAGCGGCGTGAGCTGGGTCTCCACCGGCACGCAGACCGAGGAGGAAAGCGCCAGCGCCAGCGCGAACCACACCACCTATTTCTCGCTGCTGCCGGCGGGCAGTAGCGGGGCGGCCAGCGGGGTCTATACCTGGCAGGCCACCAGCGGCAGCGGCTCCACGTGGGGCGGCCAAAGCACCTTCGGCCAATACTCCGGCGGCGGCCAATACACGGCCTATTCCGGCGGCTACGCCGGCGGCGGCTCGATCCAGGGCACGTTCTCGCAGGCCCAAAGCAACACCCAGTCGTGGAACTTCAACACCAAGGATGCCTACCAGCCCGCCACTTCCACCAGCCCTGGCTATTGGCAGGCCAGCAGCACCGGCTCGAGCGGCACGACGGTCGATTCCGGCGGCAGCAGCTTCTATTACTCCGGCGGCGGGGTCTACGGCGGGAGCCAGGGCGCGCCTACCGGGACGCTGAGCCAGAGCGGCTCGGGCAGCGAGACGTTCAGCTACACGAAGAACTATGGCGTGGACTCTAGCGGCAACTGGTACGCGGCCAGCGGCAGCGGCGGCGGGGCCTCGGGCAGCGGCTGGACCTACTCGTCCTACGACGGCACGATTCCCTTTGCGCCGACCTTGCCGGCCGCCGTGGTCAGCGCCACCGGCTACAGTTCGGCCCTGAGCGGGACCGACCAGCAGAGCGGCAGCAACAACACCTCGTACAATTTTCAGACGGCGGCGTTCTTTAACGGCATCGATTGGAGCGAGACGGGCGAAAAGACCTCCTCCGGCAGCGGCGGCACGAGCGACGTGCTCTCCGCGGAGGCCAGCAGTTTGACCTTCACCACGCCCTTCGGATCGGCCAGCGGCTCGGCCAGCATGAGCGGCCAGAGCACGACTTCCTACAGCTACCATGAGCAGGCCTTCCTGGACGGCAACGGCACGTGGCAGAACTTGTTCTCGGCGTCGGCGGGTGCGGGAGGCGCGTCGGGCTGCGGCAGCGGGACTTTCACGGCCAGCGGCTCGACCAGTTGGTCGCTCTCGGGGAGCGGCGGCTATAACACGACCAGCCTCTACGGCAACGCGGCCAGCGGCAGCATGTCGGTCAGCGGCAGCGGCAGCGATTCCTATAGCTACACGGAGAATTTCACCTTTACGCCCAGCGGCCAGTGGCTGGCGGCCAGCGGCGCGGGCAGTTCCTCGGGCAGCGGCTCGGTGACCGCCGGCTATTCGGCCAGCGGGGGCTACTCGGCGCTCGATCCGGCGATGTCGGCGCCCTATGGCACTGCCCCTGGAACAGCGGAGATCGCGGCCAATCTAGCAAACGACTGGAGCGGGAGCGTGTCGGCCTCGGGCAGCGCCACGCAGAGCTACGGCTACTCGACCACTTCGAATTACTCGCCGGCCAGCGGCTGGGTGACCACGGGCAACGCCTCGGCCACCAGCACCGGCTTGGCCAGTTGCTCGTTCTCGGGCAGCACGCCTTTCACCACCACAGGCGGCCAGTTCGGATCGGTAAGCGGGACGGCCTCGGGAAGCGGCTCCGCGAGTTCGTCCTACAGCTATACCGAAACCGAGACCATGAGTTCGGCGCATGGAGCCAGCCCTCGGGCACGGGCAGCGCGTCGGGCGGCATGAGCCAGACTTGGGGCTACTCGGGCGCCGGCAGTTATTCCGAGACGCAAGACGGCGGCACGCTATCGGGAACACTGGGCGAGTCGGGGAGCGAGACGTTTTCGCTAGGCTATAGCACTAGCGCGACGCTGGCCTCCGGCGCGACCAGTTGGGTCCAGAACGGCACGGGCAGCGCGTCGGCAAGTTCGACTTACAACTACTCCTATGCGGGCAACGGTAGCGGATCGACCGGCACGAACGACGGCTATGGCACCACGACCAGTTCAAACTGGAGCCTGAACGAGAACGGCAGCGGCAGCGGCACGAGCAGCTTTTCCGAGCCGTACACCATGACCAACGGCGTTTGGTCCGGCCAGCCCAGCCTGACCGCGGCTACCAGGCAGGAAGATGTCTACGGCTATAGCGGAGGCAGTTCCGGGACCTATGCCTCGCTCCACTACGGCCTGAGCGCCTCGACGACGATCAACGTCGACGCCGTCACGACCACCGGCAGCAACTATGACTACGGGGAGGGCTATTGGGACACGGCGACGACCTTTGGAGGCAGCGGGTCAGCGAGCACGAGCAGCATCTTTTCCAACAGTCAGAACAGCGGCGAGGACTGGTCGAGCGTGCGGAGCGCTTCCTGGTCGCCTGCGGACGGCGGCGGGAACGTCTCGGAGACCACAAGCACTTCGTCCAGCGGGGGCCCCGACGTGGGCAGCGCGTACGTCACGATGCCGTCCGATTCGGAGGAGACCAACACGTATTCCTCGATACCGAGCTTGTATTATGGCGGGTACGGGTTTGGCGGTTCTGGCCCGGGGCCGGAAGAGGACTCGTCCTCTGACGGGGGGGGCGAGTATGGGCTGACGACGACGGGCGGGATCGATCTGCCCTGGGACGGCGCCACGTTTGGTAATGCGGACTCGATTGCGCCGCGGGCCCCGCGCCGGTCTCGCCGGCCGGATTTGGGGTTGCGGTGTTGCCGGGTTCGATCCCGGCGGCGGGGGACGAGAACTCGCCGTCGTTGGGCAGTGCGACGCCCTCGTCGCTGGTCGGCCTGGCGGCGTCGCCGACGGTGGTGGGCCCGGTGTGGGGTATGGCCTTCACGGCCGATACGGTGCCGGAGACGATCATGGGCTCGGGCAACCCGGCGGACGCGGTGGCCGTCTTCAGTTCCGAGAAGATGCGCGGTGCGGACGCCGTTTTCGGCTCGTGGAACGTGGCGGATGTCATCCCCATCATCCACCCAGGGCTGGCGAATTACTTCGCCAACGTTACGGCCGGCAACCCGGCCGCGGGCGGCGGGGTGAGCGGAAATGTTGGGGGTTATGCGGATGTGGCCGGCCGGCCGATGGCCCGTGGCGGATGCGCAACCTGGAGGCGGGGCGGGTCCGGCAGCGCAGTGCGCCAGCACGCCCGGCGGTAACGATCTGCTCGAGCCGGTTAGACCTGCGAACCATCCGAGCGCAGCTCGCGCAGTCCCAACCCCACCAAGCATTCCTCTCCCGCCGTTTAGGGTTCGGAGGGAGGATTTCGTGCAAGACGACGAGCCGCCCCTCGATCGCGATCTACCTACATACTCTCCCGGTCCGAAACTTCCAGATATTCCCGATCACCCGAGAGAGGCATTAAGGTTTAACATTAACGCGCAGGACCTCGGCGACGCTACAGTCCGAGATTTGAACGGCAACGAACGGCATGCAGAGATGGGTTCTGATTTGTTTCGGTTGCGTGTCCTAAATTTCGGCGACCCTAATGTACCGTTTTCCAGCGATGCCGACGTGCATATCCTTCAGTTTGTTCATACTTACGCGTATGGTGAGTTTCAGGCGGGCCAAGG
Source organism: uncultured Planctomycetia bacterium (assembly GCA_963824275.1). Classification (GTDB taxonomy): domain Bacteria; phylum Planctomycetota; class Planctomycetia; order Pirellulales; family Thermoguttaceae; genus JANXQG01. The sequence goes on from CAWGOT010000006.1 coordinate 698,751, forward strand.
CACGCGCTGGGAGAAGTTCGATGATGCTAAACAGAATATCTGGTTCGCGGGGCTTCATATGGGAATGAGGCGCGTTGACAATGGCGTTAATGCACGTGGCGGCAGTCCATACTACGACACAAACACGAACGACACCGTGCGGAAGGATCACGGCCTTGAAATGTTTGACATGCCTTTTGTTGGCCTGTACGGGCCAACGGGAGACCCGGCTATGGAGCAGCTTCGCAAGGGTATTTCGGACGCGAAACATGTTTGGACACGTGCAGTCCTAGCTGTCCAGGATCTTGACACGTTTGTCGTCTACGTTCCCTCCTGGATTGACGACGGGCCGGTTCAAATCCTGGCTGAATATCGGTGGCACATGCGTCGTAGGGCAACTTGGCAGCCCGGGGGAAAAGAAGATGCAGAACTAAGGTACATTGGTGCAAACGAGCTTTATGCTGGTCTATATGATCCAAACGATTCAAACCAGAAAGCGCTCACTAACTGGACCACGCTTACTCCTGTTACCGCACCTAGCCTGAGCCAGTGGGAGAAAGATGCGCTCGTAGGCTATGAGGATGCTTGGCGTCTTTGCCATAGTGCTGGGGCGAATTCCCCGCCGCCCGCGCTGGAGTCCTCGCGAATGACGCTAGAGCAAGCGGAGCGCGCGCGAGCGTTCCTTAGAAGCCACCCGGGAGGTGCCGTGGACGAGACCGGCGAGCCAACCCTGTGAGCTCAAAAGCGGCGATTCTGGCGCGCAATGATTCGCACCGCGGTTGGTACGTACTGAAACTGTGGTTAGTTCGCCAAGAGCCTGCCGGAGTGTAAGTCCATCTTCCGCGAAGAGGATCTTGCACGATCGCAGGCACTCAGGATACGATCTTCACAGCGACCCGCACTTCGCGGCATCGCTGATTAGCGGCGAGACGCCGCTGTGGTTGTGCGCGACGGAGAATATGGCTCCGCCCATAAGTTTTGCAACACTAGCATCGCAGAAAATGCTGAAAAACGCCCGGATTACCATCGTTCGGTGTGTTGCAGAATTATTGGACAGAGCCATACGTCCCGGGTCACATTTATTGGGGCTTATCGCAGCCTAGCGAGCTTCGAACACCGGGTGTTCTGAGAATTTAGGGACCTGTGTTTATTGCAGTGCTTGACCGCCTTGCCTCTGCATCGTAGACTGCGCTTCATGGACGCTTCTCCAAAAGCACGACCCCGCTGGTTTCATCCGACGCCCGGTTTGTCGGTGATCGCTTTGCTGGCTGTCGAGGGGCTTATGTTCCTGACCGACCGTTTTCACTGGCTTCCTAAGGGCTGGCCGGTCCTGACCGCGGTGGCCGCCGTTGGCGTGGCGATGCTGGCGATGTTCCTGTGGTTCGGCCTGGCTCTCGTCTATCGGCGCCGGTTTCAATTCAGCCTGCGATCGTTGCTTGTGCTGACCGTTGCGGTGGCCGTGCCATGCAGTTGGCTTGCAGCGAGCATCAAGGAGGCAAGAACACAATACGATGCCGTGAGCGTCATTAGGGCTGCTAAAGGGGAAGTCTGGTACGATGATCGGAAGGACCAAGTGTTTCCTGGGTCATCGCCCGCCCCGCTGCCCAATTGGGCCACGTTTGATTTCTTCTGTACGACTTCGGACGTTTACCTTGGTCGTCACGGTTCGCCAGGCGACCACTTTCACGTTGTCTGCGTCGGAGACAGTCTGATTGTGACACCAGAACTGCTCACGCAAGTGGCGAAACTGCGCCATCTGCATTACTTGAGTCTGGAAGGCACGAATGTGGGAGATTTATGTTTAGAGCCCCTGTGGAAGTTGCGGGAACTCGCAAACCTCGACCTTCGCTGTACCCAAGTAACGGAAGCAGGGGTCGCTAAACTCAGAGAGAAGATCCCCAAGGTTAGGATTTCATGGGGATGGAATGACGTTTCTTATCGACATAGGACCGGCGGTGCTGTGTATTATGCCCGGTCAAGAGACGATCGAACCATTCCGAACGAGCGTGAAATCCCTATCTTGGACCTCAACTTTGGCCACGTGACCGACGCCGAAATGGCAACTCTCACAAGGGATTGTCCCGATCTCGAAAAGCTAATGTTGCAAGGACGCAGTATCACGGACGCTAGCTTGGAACACCTGAAGGGCATGCATCAGCTCCGCGTTTTGGACCTTGTAGAAACGGAGGCTACCGACTCTGGCGTTGCCAAGCTCCAGCAGGCTCTGCCCAACTGCAAGATCACCCGCTGATTGTGCCAAGAAGCTTGGAAGAGGTGGATAACTCACATGAGGTAAGTTGGGAAATTCAAGAACGACTATGAACAGTCAAGTGCGGGCGTCGAATGGCGGTGTCCTGGTCCGCCGACCTTTTATAACCTATGCGGTGGGGTCGCGGTCCCCTGTCGTGGTCCAGCGAGGCTTTATAACCGATGAGGTGGAGAGGGGAACACCCAGAAGTGGGCATTGTGAGGACGGATCGAGGAGACGGCTAATTCATTGCGTCGCCTCGGCGACGCGTCGGCGATCTGTTCATTGCCAATTAACCAGAGAAAAGCAATTGGCGGCGACGTCCGCGCGCGGAAGCGGCGCGGTTGATGATGACCCTCACCCTTCCCTCTCCCGACGGAGAGGAGAGTTTGGGCCGGGCTGCTTCATGCGGCGGCAAGCGTCACGATCGGCAGGTGCTTCCGGCCTTTGTGGTAGGTTACCTGAACTTCAAGCCGAACGCCCGGTTGGCCCTTGATGAGGGTCTGGGGCCGCGCGGAAGGCGAGCCTCGGGGCCAACTCGGCCGAGGTTCGAATCGCGGGCTGCGGTTTGCGGCCCGTTTGGCGTGATAGACCTCGTCCGGAGTCAGCCCGCCCAACGTGGTATGCGCCGGAAAGCGTTGTACCATTGGCCGTTCCACTCAAGTTCCCGCTGGTCCTTCAAGGGCGGCTATTAAGGGTGCTTGTATTCGCTTTCCGAAACGGGCAAAATGACGGGCGACGTTAACGCCCCACTCGTTTTCACAGGGCCCTGCCATGCCGCTTGGAATTCGACCCACAAACGATCTTGCGTTCCAGATCACCTTTGGAACAGCGGAAAACAAGCTAGCCCTGATCAGCCTGCTCAACGCGATCCTGGAGCCTGCCTCGCGGATTATCGAGGTGACGCTGTTGAACCCCTTCAACCTGCAGGAGTTCGAGCAGGACAAGCTTTCGGTGCTGGATGTCAAGGCGGCGGACCAGACCGGGGCCGTATATGATATCGAGATGCAGCTTGACGTCTTCCTGGGGCTGGTCGAGCGGCTGGTGTACTATAGCTGCGAGCTCTACGCCGGCCAGTTGAAGGAGGGCGACGATTACTCGCGAATCCGGCCGGTTTATACGATCTGCCTGACGAACGAGGTTCTCTGGAAGGGCGGAAAGCAGGGCCATCATGCCTTTCGCCTGACCGACCGGGAGTCGGGGCGGGTTTTACAGGGGACATTGGAGATTCACACGATCGAGCTTCCGCGGTATACTACTATAAGCGAGGCGGACTTGAAGACCGCCAGCCTGCTGGAGTGCTGGATTTTCTGGTTCTTGCACGCGCATGAATACGAGCCGGAAGAGCTTTTGAAGCTGTTCCCGCAAGCGGCCATCCAGCAAGCCACGAAATCGATCATTAAGATAGCCCGGAAAACCGAGGACAAAGCCATGTACGATGCACGTGAGAAGGCGATTCGAGACCGGCAGTGGGCAATGATGCTGCCCGGCTTGAAGGCAAGATCGAAGGCAAGATCGAAGGCAAGATCGAAGGCGAGATCAAAGGCAAGATCGAAGGCGAGATCAAGTTGATCAGGACGCTGCAGGGGATTCTGAATTTGGCTTTGAGCGAGGAACAGGACCTGCGTGTGATGCCGTTGGAGCAGCTTGAGTCGCTTACAAGCAGTCTCCAGGAAAAACTACGCAATCGAACGTGAATACTGCGAAGGCCAAGGCCTTTGGGAGATCGGTTGCCGGCATGAGGGATGAGGGAGACATCACGGCGGAGCGTGATGAGTACGCGGCCGCTTGCCCTGCGTTTCAAACCCGTTTCTCTTTTTCTAGGAGTTATTGCCATGATCGCTGCATTGGGAGTCGGTTTGTTGGGAATGCTCGTGCTCTCCGCCACACCGCCGGACATCAGCGGCGAGTGGACCGGCGACGGCTGGGGCCGCGTCGTCTTGAAGGAGACGAGCGACGCGGAATACGCGGGCACGTACACCGACACGGCGGGCAAGCAGCCGGGCGAGATTGAATTGAAGTGGTCGCGGATCGAGCGGCGGTTCAACGGCACATGGCGGGAAGGGGAGGACCGTTTCGGCGATATATCCGTGCGCCTGGTGGGCGACGAGATTCGCGGCGCGCTGACCACGGATGCCAAATCCAAGATCAATCCCGCCACGCCCCGCCTGGCGGACCTGGCCTGGACGCGGGTTGGGGCCGCCGTCGCGGACCAGGGCGGGCCTCCGGGGACCAGGTACTACGGGTCGGCGGCCGCTCCGCTTGGACCTCGGCCGGGAGGGGCACCCGGTACCCCGGGTCCGGTACTCCGCGTCCCGCCCGACCGGGCCCTGCACTTCGACGGCCGCAGCGGGTACGTGGAGATCGGCAACAGCCCGTCGCTCCTCCCCAAAACGATCACCGTTGCGCTGTGGTTCAAGTGCGACAGGCTGGACGGATCGAGCCAAACGCTGTTGAACATGAACAACGCGGTGGGACGGAAGGCCGGCAGCGAATCCTACGAGGTGATCCTGAACCGCGGCGACTCCTCGAACCGAGTCACGTTCGAGGTCTATGACGGCACGGACCGGCATCCGGCATTCACTCCTTCGATCAGCGAGAACAGCGTCGACCAGGAAGAGGGCTCGCCCGCGCGCGGCAGTCAACGCCAAGACGGCCGCGCGGTCCGATCGCCGGCGACCGCAGCGAAGAGGCCTCGCCCAATATTCCCGGCCTCTGGCATCCGGTGTCCACCAGACCGATTACCGACCATGACTGGCACTATCTTGTCGGGACCTACGACGGCGCGGACGTGAAGGTCTATCTGGACGGAGTTCTCCAGGAGAGCAAGCCCTTTGCCGGTTGGATCCGGCAGGCGGGCGCCAATCTGCAGATCGGCAGGCTTTTCCAGGGGACATGGCACTTCCAAGGCGACATCGCCCAGCCGCTGATCTTCGGCAACTGCGCTCGAGGAAAGGGACGTGCGGACCCTTTATGCCGGCGGGCTGCGAAGCTACGCCGATCCGAACGCGCCGTCGGATCGCGAGGCGCCGACATTCTGGAAGGGGCTTGTGGCGGGCTATCGCCTCGACGAAGGCCGAGGAACGACGGTCCACGATTTCACCGGCCACGGCAACGACGGCACGCTGCACGGCGGCGTGACGTGGGCGAATACGCCCGACGCCGGCATCCTCACGGCCCTGCACTTCGACGGCCAAGCGGCCTCGTACGTCGAAATACCCAATCTGGACATGAACCGCTTGACCTTTGCCGCGTGGGTCAAGCGGGACGTGATTACGAAGAGACAGTTCATGATCAAATGTGCCCGCCACGGCGGATGGGGCGTGTATTTCAGCGAGGAAATAGACATCCCGGGAAATTTCACCGACTATCTTTGGTTCACGCACCACGGGGCGGGCGGATGGCATTCCGACGCGAAAATCGCCGACACGCAGTGGCACTTCGTCGCCGTTACGCTCGACCAGCACGTCTTGAACTTCTATATCGACGGGAAACCTTCCGGCCGCGATTCGATGCCCTATGCCATCGACAGTGGAGGCGGCGGCTACTTTCTCGGCGGCACTCCGAACGATCGGGACTGTTCCCTCCAGGGTTGCCTGGCCGAGACGCTGGTCTTCAACCGGCCGCTACGCCCGGCGGAGATCGCCGAGTTGTACAACCAGACCCGCGGCGCCGAGCGCGTCGGCAAGATGGCCGGCCTGGTGGCCGGCTATCGTCTCGACGAAGGCCGAGGGACCACGGTCCGCGATTTCTCCGGCCACGGCAACGACGGCACGCTGCACGGCGGCGTGACGTGGGGCCGCGCGGGCACCACGTACCCGTGGTCGGCGGCGGACCACCATGGCGGGCCATGGGAGGTGGAGATCGCGAATTCCGTGGACGATTTTTCAGGTACGCAAGGGCTAAACAACTGGTACTACGGTTACTATTCGGGCAAACTCAAGCCGAGCACGTTCAAGCAGTTTCCGATGTATGATCCTGACTACGCGAAACATCAGGGTGGCGGCAGTACGATGTTTGGAGGAACAGGCGGCTGGGGTCTCAAGTGGGGAGTCGGCGGCTATTGGGCGGCGCTGTGGACGAACGGCGGCCACCCCAATAGTGATGACGGGAACGGCGGGCGGCTGCCTGTCACGATATGGCCTGCCCGTCGCTGGAAAAGCGATAGGAATGGGACGATCACGATCTCCGGTTCGCTCAGCGCGTACGGTGGCGGCAAGATGTTTGCCGGCATTTTCGTCGACGACAAGCAGGTATTCTGGGAGCAAGCGCCCTCGCCGGGGACGGCCTACAGCCTGCCTGCAACCGTGTCGATTGGATCGCACGTCGATTTCGTCATTGCGCCGAACGGTTCCGACGTGGTGTCCGGCGCCACGATGTTTACGGGATCGATTACTGCACCCAGTGACGGCACGGCATGGAAGGGCAAGGGGGCCGCCGGCGGCTCCCAGGCCCTGCACCTCGACCACGGCCACGTCGACCTCGGCGGCAAACAACTCACCACCGGGGCCACCTCCGTCTCCGTCTGGTATCAGTATGACGGGCACACGGACCAGTTTCCGATCCTGCTGGACCTCAAGGCCGGATCGCTCTCGGCCATGTTCGTCGGGCTCAATACGACGGGCGATCCGGGCGGCGGAGGCGCAGACCGTGACCTTTGCCAATCGCGGCGGCGACGGCAGGGCCAATGGGTTCCAGACGGCGCCCTTCACACCGGCGGCCTGGAACCACCTCGTATGCACCTACGATGGAGTCGACCCCTACAACGTCCGCAGCTACTCGATCTACGTCAACGGCCGATCGCTGGGCCTCAAACCGACGGTCTTTCTCAACGGACGCCCTTCGGCGGAGACACGAAGCAGAACAACCTGGGATACGACTCGTATTCCTTCGGCGCCGGCAGTACGCCCAAATTCTTCATCGGCTCGCTCAATGAGCTGCTGGTCTACAACACGGTCCTCTCGGCAGGCGACGTTGAGGTGCTCTATGGCGGCCGGCAGCGGACATCCGATGGTCCGTATCCCCGCGCCGCAATCTGGTCGCCGGCTTCCATCTTGATGAAGGCCGGGGAACGACGGTCCACGATTTCTCCGGCAATGGCAACGACGGCACGTTCAGCGGCGGCGCGACGTGGGGGCCGGGAAAAGGAGTGGTGCGACACGCCCGTGCCATGCAGTTCGACGGCACGCGCTATGCCACATTGCCGCAGTCCACGAAGTTCACGTCGAGCGATTTCACCGTCTCGCTGTGGTTCAAACCGACGAAGGACCACGAGTCCCAGTTCCTCTTCATGCGGGGCTTCGCCGATCGCGACCAACCGGGCGATATCGGCCTGAAGGTGGAAGTAGGCGCACCTACGTCAAGCCGTGCTTGCGGAGCAGTCTCGAGAGGCTCGAGCCGCCGGGCAATCCGCGCGTTCCCGCCCTCAGCGCCCCGTCAACGGGTACCTAGATGGTAATCCCTTTGGTTCGCAAATCGAGCAGTGTTACTTGGGCTCAATCCTGGCCGTGCCGGCGGTCAGGCCGTCGGACGTGGCGGTGAGCGTGATCGCGCCCGACTGGCCGCGCTTTGCTTTGACAATCGCCAGGGCCAGGCCGTTGAAGGCCTTGCGGTCGGGCGACGAGAAGATGTTCATGTCCGTGGCGTCGCCATTGTCGGTGGCCACGATCTCGCCGGGGCCGGAAATCATAAAGTGGATGGGATTCTTGCTCCGCGGCACCACCAGACCGTCCTTGTCGGCGACAGTGACGGTCACGAAGGAGAGGTCGTGGCCGTCGCCGGCGATGGCGGCGCGGTCGGGCTTGAGCAGAAGCTGGCTGGCGGGGCCGGTGGTCTTCATCGTGTCCCGCGCCCACTCCTTCCCGTTCTTGTACGCCACCACCTTCAACTCGCCCGGCTCGTAGACCACGTCGTCCCAGCGGATGCGGTAGGCGGGCTGGCCGTTGAGCGTAATGCCGTTGACCACCAGCGGTTTGCCATTGTTGCCGTTGGCGCCCTCGAAGAGCTTCTTCTTCCTGCCCAGGGACTTGCCGTTGAGGAACAGTTCGGCCTCGTCGCCGGAGGTGTAGACATGCACGGGAGTGACCTGGCCCACGCGCTCCGGCCAATTCCAGTGCGGCAAGATGTGGGCCATCGGCAGGTCGGGACGCCAATGGGCCTGGTAGAGGTAGAAACGATCTTTGGGAAAGCCGGCGAGGTCGATGATCCCGAAGTAGCTGGAACGCGAGTTGAACGGCGTCGGCTCGCCAATGTAGTCCCAACCGGTCCAGACGAACTCGCCGCCGCAGGAGGCGCTGTGGTCCTGGCCGAAGAACTCGTGGTCGGGAGAGCTGGCCCAGCCTGGATAATACAAGTCGTAGGAGACTCATCTGCCGCGCGGCATCGTCCTGGCTCCGGAACGCCGGCGGCGGCGCAGCCCCCGGCGCCCCTCCGCCGCCGCCGCGCCGGCCGCCGCCGGCGCCGCGATTGACCGTGCCGAAACCCGGTCCCACCACCGGGAAGAAGTACTCGCCCCGCGAGGAGATCGTCGATGCCGTCTCCGTGCTGAAAAAGAACTGCTTGGGATACTTCTGGTGGAAGGGGATATAGTTGTCCGGCTTGTAATTGAAGCCCATTGCGTCCAAAAGGGTGCTGAAGCCGTTGTTCATCGCGTTGGCGTCGCTGCAGGCGGCCGTGACATAACGGGTCGGATCCTCGCTGTGGGCAATGGCCGACAGTTCCTTTCCGTTGGCCGAATTCCGGCCCTGGCCCTGCTCGGCGATTTCGTTGCCGATGCTCCACATGACCACCGAGGGGTGGTTGCGATCACGGCGGATCAGGGCCCTCGCATCCTGCTCATGCCACTTGTTGAACAAGTTATTCCCGCCGTAGTCGTTGCCCGACTTGGTCTGACCCCAGGTGTCGAACATCTCGTCCAGGACCATGAAGCCCATGCGGTCGGCAAGGTCGAGCAGTTCCGGGGCCGGCGGGTTGTGGCTGGTGCGGAGGGCATTGCAGCCCATCTCCCGCAGCAGTTGGAGTTGCCGCTCGAGGGCCCGCACGTTGACCGCCGTGCCCAGGGCGCCCAGGTCGTGATGATCGCAGACGCCGTTGAGCTTGAAATGCTCGCCGTTGATCAACAGCCCTTGGTCGGGGTCGTACTTCACGGAACGCATGCCGAAGGGGGTCTCGTAGGAATCGACCACGTTGCCGTTCTGCACGAGCGTGGTCACGGCCACATAGCGATGGGGCGAATTGGGGCTCCACAACTTCGGATTGGGCAGCGTGCCGGCAGTCTCGACCGTTGCGCTCTCTCCGGCGGCGATCTCGACGGATTTGGCCGGAATGCCGGCCACGGGCTCGCCAGCCCGCTTTCCGTCGGCGTCGAGCGCGAAGATCTCGCTCGCCACGCCCACCGTCGCCTTGGCCTTGGAATCATTGTCCACCGTCACCTTCAGGTTCACGGACGCCGACGCGGGGCTCACCGCCAGCGTGGACAGGAACGTGCCCCACTGCCCCACGTGAACCGGCGCCGTCATGGTCAGCCAGACGTGGCGATAGATGCCGCCGCCGGGATACCACCGCGACGAGTTGTTCGGATTGTCGAGCCGTAAGGCCAGCACGTTCACATTCGCGCGCCGGGCTTGACGTACGGCGTCAAGTCCATGCGCCAGGACGTGTAGCCGTAGGGCCATCCGCCCACAATCTGCCCGTTGCACCAGACGGTCGTGTAAGACATCGAGCCGTCAACGTCCAGAATAGACTTGCTTGCCCGCGTCGCTGGCCGGGATGGAAAGCTGCTTGCGGTACCAGGCGGCGCCGTAGAAGGGCAGCTTGCCCGTGGCGCCGTTGGCGTTGGGCATGAACGGGCCTTCAATGCCAAAGTCGTGCGGCAAGTCGAGCTTGCGCAAGAAGAGTCGTCAAAGCTGGGCGCACGTACGGCACGTCGCCGCCGTAGTTGCCGGCCGGACGCGTGTAGCGCTTGGCGGGGTCGGCGATCAACCAGTTTCCCGTGGGCAGGATGAATGCCGCAATGCCCGAGTTGGGATCGGGCCGCTGCCCGCCTCGGCCGGCGCTGAAGGCTGTCGGATAGGTCAGATTGACGCTCATCCCCTGCGGATCGCCCTTGACGAAACGCCAATCGTCGTCAAGGGAAATGCGCTGGCGGGGTGAATCGGCAGCCCTGAGGTCGGACGGCGCGAGCCCGGCGAGCAGCGCGGCGAGGACACCGACGGCCACGCCCCCGGCAATCGAGTCGAGTGTGGTGGAGTTCAACATGCGGGATGGCAATAGAGATTTCATAATCAGGAAGTTACAAGTGGGTTGTGGTTTCAGTTTTTCCCAACTGAGATTATGCCTCCCGCGAACTCATTTTGTCAATTGCCACCACGGCCAGAATACCGAAGCGGTGCTCGCCAAGTCGAATCGGCTTGGAGTCCTGAGACACCACCTTTTATGACAATACGATACACCATAGGATGTGCTCTGGTGAGCACAGATCTTTAGCGGGCGATTAGCGCATCTACGGCCACCGGTCCGGGGCCGCGATTGACAATGTTGACGGCATGCTAGCCTGCCATCAGACCGGAAACTTCACATACAATCTGCTGGGCCTGGCGCGGGCCGCTCGTGGACAGATCGGCCAGCGCACGGCTTTGGCCGTCAATTTGAATTTCGATCCGCGGCTTCCGCCTTGAATACACGGATCTCGGCAGCGATGGCCGAAGTGGAAACGGAGAATAAGAGCCACACGGTCGCGCCCAGCGGTGCATATTTGCTCATCACGAGGACTCCTGGAAAATGATCGGGAAAGTGCCGTTACCCATTGTAACTCCGGTTTGGAGACATTGGAACGCCCTCGGGACTCGCGACTCCGCTCATTGTGAGGGCTTAGGTTGTGGACCGCGGGGCGGTAAGTTCCTTGCCGGAGCGGGCTAAAGCCGGTACTACGAGCGATGACTTCTGACCTCCGACTTCTAAGCCATGATCGAGTTCGGCGACGAGTAGCGGGCGGGGCCGGCGAAGTGGGCGGAACAACTCGACGCGGAGAAATTTTTCCGCATCCATCAGGATACCCAAATGGCATCTTCCGCGATTTTGCCCGTGTAGAGGAATGCCATCTGTTTGAGTTTCAGTTCCGCGCCTTGCGGTAGAGTCCGACTTCGTTCTTACTGTGGAATACGACCGTACCGGCCAATAAATTCAAGTGCTCATCGGTTTCCGGCTCGTCGAGCAGAAGATGCTCGGAGTGGAAGGTCGCTTCGATTTCCTCTCGTGTCATCCGCTCGCTCATAAATGGTCCTCACTTTCCCACGGCACGCCAACGCCGTCTCCCCTTAAGTGTAGTCTATCGGAAGATCGCGCCATGGAATTTGGTTCAACCGTCCGTCGGCCAGCGAAACGATTCGATTCATTTTCGGAGGCGCTTGCGGCAACGCGCAAATACGACGGCCAGAGCACCGCCAATCATTGCCATCGATTCCGGAACTTGGCTCGGGCACCGGATAAGCGACAACGTCCACCGGGCTGGTGGATTGAGGAAAGCTCGCGATGATGCCGAGATCGACGCCATCGGGACTGTACTTACGGAAGTTATTGCCAGTTGCATTTGCGACTACCAAGTTGCCGTCGCTGTCGAATGTCATGCCCTGCGGGTTGCTGAGTCCCGTGGTTATGAAGTTTCCTAGATCCACTCCAGCGGGACTGTACTCTCGGATGGTATTATTTGACTGAATCGAGACATACAGGTCACCGTCGGCATCGAAAACCAAGTCTCTAGGGTTGCCAGGCGTAGTCGAGAATATTCCAACGAATGCACCGGCGGCATTAAATTTTTCGATTTGATTGTTTCCTTGTGAAACCACCAAGATGTTTCCGGCGTGATCAAAGGCGATCCCGATAGGATCCAGCAGATTAATATTGGAGAACGTCCCGAGTATTGCACCGGTAGGGCTATACTCGCGGAATGAGCTTTGGTTGAAACTCGTGGCCCAAATGTTGCCGCTGGAATCGAGACTCGAGGTCTGTCACCGGATAAGTGCCTGTCGAAATCGTCTCTAAATGCGCTCCTGACGAATCATATTTTTCAATAGTACCACCGTCAGTGGTGACGAAAAGATTGCCTGACGAATCAACTGCGAGTCCATACGGTCCGACCAGCTTCGTAGAATTGACTGGACCTAAGTCGGTGCCGTTTGCGGCAAACTTCTCAACGTTGCCCTGCGAAATTCAGCGAGACAAAATAGTCTCCAGCATACGATTAGTGCGCGAACAGAGCGACGCATGTCACGCAAGCAACCGAAACCGCGATTTGAATTGTCGTCATTAGCGTTCTCCTGCTTCCGCAAGCCCGAAAGTGCATAGTTCCCGGGCGAGGTAGGGACCGCCCTTGCGGGCGGCCCCCCCACGGATCCGTACGTTGAAGCACTACCTCATACGGCTTTTACGGCTGCGTCGCTGTCTTGCCCAGGCCGAACGTCGATGATCGCCTGATACGCGGGCTTGGGTTTCAACTGGGCGTCGAACGGAAGCGGCTGCGTGTTCGAGATCCAGGACCGCCGGTCGCTGAGTCCCCAAAAGGTCACCCGTTCGATCGATTTCGCATGACGCATGAAGATCTCGAACAACTTCGCGTAGACCTTCGCCTGCTGCTGAAACGCCTCCGGCGAGAACGTCTGCTGGCCGCGTCCGCCGCCGGCGGGCATGGCGCCGGTGCCGGTTCCGCTAACCTTCACGTCCAACTCGCTGATGCTGACCTTCAGCCCCAGAGATTCGTAGTCGGCAATCGCCTTTTCCACGTCGGCCAGATTGGTGTCGCAAATCCCAATGCCCCTGGATGCCCACGCCGGTGATCGGCGCACCGTCTTTGATCAGACGCTTCAGTAACGCCATGGAGGCGGCATGCTTGCCGGTTCCCTGCACGGCGCCCTGCTCGATGTTGTAATCATTGTAATTCAGTTCCGCCTGGGGATCGGCCTCATGCGCCCACTTAAAGGCCAGCGTCAAGAATTCCGGCCCGATCAGCCGGTTCCAGTTGCTATTCCGCAGGTTCTCCGCGCCCGCCGCGGCCGCCGCGCCGCCACGGCCGCCGCGGCCGCCACCGTCGTTGATCGCCTCATTGACAACGTCCCACCCCATGAGGCGTCCCTTGTAGCGCCCAACGACTGTCGAGATATGGCTCTTCAAACGGTCCATCGCCAGCTCGCGCGTCACCGGCTGGCCGTCGGCACCCGGCTCGAAGAACCAAGGGGCAGTCTGCCCATGCCAGGCCAGGGTATGGCCCCAGACCTTGATGTGATTGTCCTCGCACCACTTGACCATCCTGTCTGGTGTCGTCCAGTTGTACCGGTTCTCCGAAGGATGGGTCGGTTGGGGCTTCATGCAATTCTCCGGCGTGATCACGTTGTAGTTGGCCTTGATGTTTGCCAGCTCGGCCTCCGAGAGGTTCCCCAGATCGTTCGCCGTGCCAATCAGGAATTTTCCGGCAAAGGCGTCTTTAAGCCCCGCGGGGTCCTTGGCTGCGGTCGACGGCTGCGACGCAGCCTGCCCGGAATCTGCTTGTGGCGCCGCCGACTTGGCGTCTCCGCTATTCTGGCCAAATACGGTTGTCGCCACGACCGCATAGGCGACCACGCCGAATACAACAAATCTGTTCAACATGCTTTTTCCTTCAGAGAGAGATTTTCCAAATGGACAAACAACCCACGACCACCGTGGGAGACTTCTATGGCAACGAGTCTTGGGATTGTATGCTCCTGGCTCGTTAGGCTGGATTATCGCCATTTTATTGCGGCGACGCTGGTTTTACAACTCGCATTCCGTGAAAAAATACGCTGGGTTTCTAACTTTCGAGATCCGTCGCGGAATCAACCGCCATATTGGGCGAAGAGGGCATCCAAGGTCTGAATCGTCGGGAGCCTCGCAGGGCGTTGATCCGAATGATTGAAACTGTTTTCAGTCTGCCACAGCCAAGCCAAGTCTGCGGCAGCCCTCTCGGCAGCGGAGAGTCGAACCGACATCTCGCGTTCGCCAGTCGAGGGGAGAGCACCCGTCAGGCGATGCGTTGCCGCAGTGTGGAAAGCCGAGAAATCGAAGTCGGCCGGCGCCAACCTCAACGGGCCGGCAACGACCGGACTCGCAAGGCCAGCCGCGCCCGCCGTCGCAGGTGTTTCGCTGGATGCGGGGGATGTCAAGGTCGCATCTGCCGAAGCAGGGGCGACCACGGGAGCCGCGGACGCAACGATCGCAGACGAGGTCGCGTCCAGGGATGAACCGAAGAGGAGACCCGCACCGCGCCGACCATGAGGCTCGACCCTCCGCCGAGCGCCGACGAGTTCGCCACGACGAGCGTGCCATCGGATACCGTCGTGTCGCCGTAGCTGTTCGCGCCGCTGAGGACCAAGCTCCCATTGCCGTCCAAGGTCAACGAAGAGCCCTCACCGCTAATCGGACCGGAAATCGTCAATTGGCTGCCAGCGGCCGGAAGCACCACGACGCTGCTGTCAAGCACGACGGGGACACTGATCGTCTGCCTGCCCTCGGCGATGGCGATGTTCGCGCTCGCCGTGCCGTTGTCAAGGCACAAGGTGCCGCCCGGATCGCCCGGAGCAATCGTGTAACCGTTGGCGGAATCGAACGCGAGCCCTGCAAGACTCGGATTGGCGCTGTCCAGGGTGACCGTGCCACCTGCCGGTGAATCGAACGCGGCCTTGTCCCCGACAATGCCCCGGACACCGGGCGCAGCGGCCAGGATGACGCCCGTTGCCGAATCTTGCCAATTCCCGCTGCCGCCCCAGGAACCGCCGGTGGCGGAGGCCCACTGGGCTTGTCCGGAGTACGTCACGCTTGCCGCAGCAGTCAGTCCTTGGCTGGTCCCATAGACCGTGGCCGAGCCGCTGGCGTAGGGAGGGGTATAAAGTCCATTGCCGGCGATACTGCCGCCGCCGATTACGGACCAGTTCAACGCCGGTTGCACCGTCAAGGCATTGCCGAATTGATCGCTGGCTACGCCCGTGAACTGCGCAGATCCTGCGGCAAGCGTTGCCGACGCGGGGCTCAGCACGATGCTCGTCAGCGTCTGGTTCACGGCCACGTCCACGCTGCTGGTTGTCGACAGACCGAACGGGTCGGCAATCGTGACCTGGAACGTATAATCACCCGCCTGGCTGAAAACGGCCGTGATGTTCTGCGCGGCGTTGGTGCCGTTGTCAGCGCCTGATAGGGGCGGTGCGGCCCCGGCGGGAACTCCCGTGGCGAGCCAGGTGTAGGTCAGGCTTTGCTCGCCCGCGGCGATGTCCGCACCCAGCGCCGCAAGATCGGCCGACGTGCCGGTGATGGGGTCGGGTGTGGCACTGGCTGCCTCGGCCAGCGCGGGGCCCGTGGTGTCGACCGTGACGCCGGCGCTGGGACTGGAAGCCGGGGCCGTGTTGCCCGCCAGGTCCGTGGCCGTCCCGGCGGCAATCGAAATCCCCAATGTGCCATTGCCCGTAATGCCGCCGATGGCTACCGTGTAGCTCAGTCCCGAGCCGGAGACGCTCACTGTGCCGCTGGCGGTTCCCTCCTGGATCAGGGTAATATCCCCCGTCGTCAAATCGCCGGAAGCAAAGTTCGCGTCGGCATAGGTTACGGTGTAGTCGATGGGTCCGCCCGTCGTATACGATTCCGAGGGCCCGCTGATCGAGATCGTGGGGGCAATGTTGTCGACCGTGAAGGTCGCGCTCGGCCCTGCGGCTGCGGCCAGGTTGCCGGCCTTATCCGAAGCCGTGCCGGCGGAGATCGAAATCCCCAGCGTGCCGTTGCCCGTAATGCTGCTGATGGTGACCGTGCGGGTCAGGCCCGAGCCCGAGACGCCCAGCGTGCCGCTGGCGGATCCCGTCTCATTCAAAGCAATGTTTGCGGTGGACAGCGTGCTGGAATTGAAGTTCGCATCGGCGTAGGTCACCGTGTAGGTAACTGGGCCGCCCGCCGCATAAGCCGCCGAAGGCCCGCTGATCGAGATCGTGGGGGCAATGTTGTCGACCGTGAAGGTCGTGCTCGGCCCTGCGGCTGCGGCCAGGTTGCCGGCCTTATCCGAAGCCGTGCCGGCGGAGATCGAAATCCCCAGCGTGCCGTTGCCCGTAATGCTGCTGATGGTGACCGTGCGGGTCAGGCCCGAGCCCGAGACGCTCAGCGTGCCGCTGGCCGATCCGGTCTCATTCAAAACAATGTTTGCGGTGGACAGCGTGCTGGAATTGAAGTTCGCATCGGCGTAGGTCACCGTGTAAGTGACGGGCCCGCCGGCTGCATAAGCCGCCGAGGGCCCACCGATCGAGATCGTGGGGGCAACGTTGTCGACCGTCACGACCGCGCTGGCTCCGGCGGCAGGGGCCAGGAGGCCATC
This sequence comes from uncultured Planctomycetia bacterium, assembly GCA_963824275.1. Taxonomy (GTDB): domain Bacteria; phylum Planctomycetota; class Planctomycetia; order Pirellulales; family Thermoguttaceae; genus JANXQG01. Next base: position 715,334 of record CAWGOT010000006.1, read on the forward strand.
CTTATCCGAAGCCGTGCCGGCGGCGATCGAAATCCCCAGCGTGCCATTGCCCGTAATGCCGCTGATCGTGACCGTATAGGTCAGGCCCGAGCCCGAGACGCTGACCGTGCCGACGGCGGCGCCCGTCGCGTTCAGCGTGATGTCGCCCGCGACCAGATTGCTCGAGTTCAAGTTCGGGTCCGTGTAGGTTATCGCGTAGGTGATGGGCCCGCCGGCGGTGTAGGATGCCGATGGGGCGCCAATCGAGATCGTGGGCGAAGTGTTCGAAATCGTCACGGTGCTGTTGCCGCCGATCCCCGCTACGGTCGCCGTCACCGGACCGGTTACCTGGCTAGTGCCGGCCGTCAAGAGTCCCGATGCGCTGATCGTGCCCACGTTGGTCGCCCCGCTGGCCGTCGACCACGTAAACGAGGGCTGCGGGGCCATGGCCGTGCCGAACTGGTCGAGGGCTGTAGCCGTAAACTGCTGTTGGCCATTGGGAAGGAGCGTTGCGCTACCGGGGCTGACCGAAATGCTCGTCAGCGTTTGCTCGACGATCACGTTGACATAGCTGGTTACGGCCTGACCGCCTTGCGAGTCGACAACCGTCACTTCCAGGTTGTACGTGCCGGCCGCGGCAAAGGTGGCCAGCGTGGATTGGGCGGCATTCGTGCCATTGGGAGAAAAACTCACGCTTCCCGGCGGCGTACCAGTTGTGCTCCAAGTGTACTTGAGATTGCTCTCGCCGCTCAAGCCGCTGTCGTCGATCGCCGAGGCGCTGAGGCTGCTCGTCTTTGCCGCGACCACGTTGGGCGATGCGGCCGCGGCCGCCGTCATCACGGGCGCGTCCGCGGCCGTGGTGGCGCCCGTGATTTGAACGCCCGTGAAGGTGGCCGTGTTCAGCGCCCCGTTGTCGTGGCTCGTCACGCACAGGCCGCCGATCGCGGCGGTCGCCATGTTAATAGTCTGCGGGGAAGAGGGCAACTGGATCCACTGGGACGAGGTCGGTGCAGCCGTGGTCGTGGCGTAGTAGGCGGAAAACGTGTTGCCGCTGCGGACGAGTTCGATCCAGGCCGGGGCCGGAATTGCGCTGGTGGTCACCGAGTAGCTGGTACCGCCGCCGCTGGAACTCCGCCATTGGAACGAAACGCCGTTACTTTCGCTGACCACCAGCGAGACTTCCATATCGCCGGCCGCGGTCGAATTACGGAACATCACGCCGGCCTTGGCCCAAGCACTGGTATTCTGCTGACCCGTAACCCGCGCGATGAGCGTCGCGTTGCCGTTGACCGGCTTATACAGGAAATTGAACTGGTCGCTGGCGTTCTGGATGTCCGCTCCGCCGCCGGCGACGGTGTAGGTGTCGCCACCCGCAAGCGGGTACCCGGCGTTGTAACTCGACGAACCGGCAGGGCTGGGCCCGCCAATATCGGCATCGGTCGAAAAGATGCCGGTCAACGTCACCGTGACCGCAGCCGACCCGGAGAGCGAACCGAGTACGGCTTGCACAGTTGCCGTCCCGCCCGTCGACGGGGCGGAATACAGGCCGAAGGAGTCAACTGTCCCCACGCTGCCGGGAACCGACCAGGTGACCGATCCCGGGTTGGCGATCGCGTTGCCAAACTGGTCTTCGGCCGTCGCCGTACACTGGACTTGCCCGGCGGCTGGGACCGTCGCGCTGCTGGGGCTCACCGCGAGTGACGTAGCCGTCTGGTTGACCGTTACGCTGACCGTGCTGGTTGTCGAAAGCCCGGCTTCATCGACGATCGTAACCGTGAAACCGTAGGTCCCCGCCAGGCTGAAGGTGGCAGTGGTGTCATTGGTGGCGGTGGCGCCATTGGCGCTGAAGGTCGGCGGGGCGGCGCCGGCGGGCAGCGCCGTCGCCGCCCAAGTGTACGTAAAGTAGCTGTACGTGGAATCCGCCGGGAGGGCCGCAAGCACGCTCAGGCCCGTTGTCGTCCCGGTCACGGGCGAAGGGCTGGCCGCGGCCGCCGTGGCGACCGTGGGCAATTGAGAGAAAGTGGCATTTGTCGCGGACACATTGGTGAACGTGGCAGTTGCCAACTGGCTGCTGCTGTGCGAGCTGGCGATCAGGCCCACATAGATGGTGTTTCCCATGGTGATCGTGGCGGTAGTGCTGATCTGCGTCCACGACGTGCCGTTGGTCGAGTAGTAGGCGGTGAAGGTGCTGCCGTTGCGGGTCAGTTTCACCCACAGGGTGGAATAACTCCCGGAGTTGTAGTTACTGATGGCCGCGGCGGCGTAGGACGCCCGCTCTTCGAAGGCGGCAGCCTTCGTCTGGTCCAGAAAAACGTCTGCGTAGGCCGAACTGGGATCGAGCGAGTTGCGCATCATGATCCCGGCCTTGCCGTACGACGCGAAGTTCGTCATCGACGCCACCTCGGCCACGTAGGTCCCGTTGCCGGTCATGGTCGTGTAGGCGAACTGGAAGCCGTCGGCCGTGTTCCAGATGTCGGCCCCGGCCCCGCCGAGCGTATAGGTGGCGGTGGTAGCGTTGTAGCTCGCGGAACCTGCCAGCCCCACGGTGCCGGCATCGCCAACGTCGCCGTGGGCATAAGTCGCAGGCAAGGCCGAGGCCGTTTCCGAGAGCGTGGTTATGGACGCAGAGGGCTCCGTGCCCTCCAGCGCCGTCACGCGGTACTCGTAAGCCGTGCCGCTCACGACGGTCGTGTCGGCATAACTCATGCCGTTGCTGCCGGCGGTCGTGTTGGTATCAGCGGGGAGCGTGTTGGTGAGGGTCGTCCACGTATTGCCGCCGTCGCTGCTGCGGTCGACCTCGTAAGCGGTGTCAGTCGTCGCGTTGTTGTCCCAGAGCACCAGGGCCGTAAGTGTCGGCGACGGCGAGAACTCCACTTCCACGTGCGTGGGCGCGGCCGGCGGAGTCGGCAGGACCCCTACCACGTCTGCCACCGATGAATTCGCGCCGTAGATCGCGCGCACGCGGTATTCCAGGGCGGTCGTGCTCGGGGGCGCGGAGTCCGTGTAGCTCGTCGTCCCCGAACCAAGGCTGGCGGTCTCGGTGGTCCACGTCGCGCCGCCGTTGGTGGAAACGTCGACCGCGTAGTCTGTGACCGACAAACCGCTGCCCGTCCAGTTCAACGTCACGCTCGGTCCCGACGCATTGTAGCTCTCCGTGAGGTTCGTCGGCGCGGAGGGCAGCGTCATCACCGCGCTGACGTTCGAATCGACCGTGCCGTTGTTGGCAATAACCTGGTAGTAGTACTGCGCGTTTGGCGTCAGCCCAGTATCGGTGTAGGTGTAGGTGCTCGAGGAAAGCGAACTTGTGAGCGTGGTCCAGGTCGTGCCGTCGGTGGAGCGCTCGACCGTGTAGCCCGTGGCCGAGGTGAGATTGTTCGTCCAGGAGAGCGCGATCGAGTCGGCCGATGTAGCTGTGGCCAGCAGTCCCACCGGCGTCGTGCTCGAGGTCACGGCCGTGGTCGTGGCGGTGCCGGAAAGCGTCACGATGCTGTCGGCGGGGACGGTGTACGTGTAGCTGCCGCCATTGCCCGTGGCGGGGATCGACTGTTGCTGGACCAGATTGAGCGTGGCCGACGTCACCCAGGGAGTCAGCACGGGCGCGTAGGCGCCGCTGAGATTGATCGTCTCCGTGTAGGCCGCGGTCGAATTGTTGATCAGCACGGTGGCGAAGTTGCCCGTCGCGGGGTTCTTGAAGGTGCTGATGAGCAAGTTGCCGCCGTCGTCGCTCGCGCCCTGGCCAACTTGCACCCAGCCGGGGCGAATGAACTTCGAGAAATTGGCCGTGGCCCAGAAGACTGGGTCCTGTACCCAATTGTTCTGCAGCATGCCGGCTGCGCCCGTTCCGCCGATCCACCAATAGTTATAGGCGCTGGCCCCGTCCATCGCGACGATGTCATAGATGCTCGTCGCCTCTGCCAGCCCTCCGGTAATGCCGGTAGTGTTGTTTGTGGTGGTGGACTCGGTCTCCCAGATCTGGTGCCCGTTCAAGTTGGGGATCGCACCCGCGCCGGAGATCAGGCTTACGTTGCTGCCGTCGTAGTTGCCATAATTGTGGTCAGCGTAGATGAGGTTGCTGTCGTTGTTCACCGTCGAGTCGCCCATCACGGCGCTGACCAGGTTGCTCGATCCGCTCAAGGCGAACGAGTCCCAGTGGGTCTCCTCGGGCAGGATAATCTTCGTCGTAAGACCAGCGGCAGTAAACGCAGGCTCCAGGTACTGGGAGAGAACGGTGTCAAACTCCGCAGCCGTCCAGAGGCACGAGTCGTAGGCCGTGCTCCAATCCGGCTCATTCTGCATCGAGACCGCGTAGAGATTGACCCCGAGGTTCTTCATGTTCTGCACGTAGTCGACCAACCAGTTCGCATAGTTCTGATAGTCGGCCGAGAGCAGATAGCCGGCAGTATCGACGCCGTTAACCTGGTCGTCGATATTGCCGTTGCTCTTGAACGCCGCAGGCGGGCTCCAGGGCGTGCTCCAGACCTGCACGCCATACAACTGGTTATAGTTAATTTTGTTGTCATTGAGGCCAAAGACCGTTTCCGCCGTACTGTTTTCCGAGCTCGTCACATTGTCGATGTTTGCCAGGCTGTCAGAAGCGTTGCCGTCTTCGTTGATCTTGGTGCGGAGCAGCGTCAGACCCGCTCCATTGCTCGGCGACCAGAGCAATTGGGCTTGCGAGGACGTGACGCTTGGAAAATCCCAGGCGCTGGAGGCCCCGAAACCGGCGATCGTCTGCTCGGTAGTGCCCCAGTTGATCGTGACGCTCAGCAGCCGCCGCGGTTCGAGTTGCTCAAACCCCGCCCCGCGGGAGCGCTTTTCAGCATTGCCCGCGGGTTTGCTTGCCGACCTGGAGTACCAGGCGCCCGGGCCCTGCCGTCGAGCGAATGCTTGCCACCAGCCAATCGCTCGGTTTGCCGAGTGCTCGACCCTGTGCTTGGAGTTCTTCATTGTCTGCAACTTCCGTGGTTCACACGCGAGGACGCCATGTTCAAGCCTTGTCTGGTCCACCCGCCGACCGTGAATATACGGTACCTTGCGGCAGCCGGTCGAACAGTGATCCCAGAACCGCTTCGTAGTTTTTCCATCTTCCCACCGACGTTCCATAGACCGGCTGGCGGACCTGGACATTACTGGCAGTCTTGACAGGCCGCTTCGTACGATGGAATTCCAGGCAGCGTGGCTCCCATTCCAAGCCGCACCAGGCCACCAATTTTCGGGCCACGCCTTCCACATCGGCCACAGTCTCCTCGTAGTCCACTTCCAAGAAGGGCACGGGCAGGACCTTCCGCCAATGCTCCATGATCCGTTGGTACTGGTGAGATCGCGCGGCAATGTGGCGTTCGTCGTTGGCCCAGCGAATCTCGTGGAAATGCGTCATCCAGCAGGAGACGGCCGTGTCGCGCAAATCGCGGCGGCAATGTATCAACTTCGCCCGCGGAAAGATCGCCGCCAAGAGACCTAAATCCAGGTAATTGCTCGGCATCTTGTCCACGATGCGAAGCGCTGTGGGACTCAATTCGCGAAGTCTCTCCAAGTGCCGCGCAGCGAGACGGCCGGCGGTCTCGCGATCCAACCGGCAGAGGCCCTCGACGGGGTCCGCGTCTGGTCCCCCAAGCGCGGCGACGGTGTCGGCCAGCAGCGAGACCTCTCCCGCGCCGAAGACCTGGCAGTGGCTGGCCAGGATTTGTTCGATGAGCGTCGTGCCGGACCGCGGCAGCCCCACGACGAACACGGGGAGCTCGCTTTCCAATCCGAAACCGCTGACGCGCTGGAAGAACTCGGGCGTGCAGACCATGGTCATCCGCGTGACGAAAGACTCGTGCGCTTGCGGGTCGTACTCCTGCCCGCACCTGCGCCAATCCGCCAATTGCAGCGCGTTGCCCAGGCGCAATGCTCGGCGGCCTCGGCATATTCGCCCCGCGCGTCCAGGACCTGGGCCAGGCCGAATCGCAACGATACTCGTTGGGAGTCGGCCAGCGCCCCCGGCTGGCCGGAGGCCGGACCCTGCTCCAGCAGCCGACGCTGCGCGGCCAGGTCCTGCTCCGGAAGCCTGCCGCCCAGGACCTTGGCCAATGCCCGATGCGCGGGGACGAAGCGGGGATTGCGCTGCAAGGCGGCGCGGAACGACGCTTCTGCTGCCTGAAAATCACCCATCTCCTCCTGAACGATGCCCAGATTGTAGTGCGCCCCGGCATAATCGGGCTTCATTTCCAACGCCCGTTGCCAGCAGGCGACCGCGTCGTCGAGCTTTCCCTGTTCCTTGAGGGCAGTGCCCAGGTTGTTATGCGCATCGACGTAGTCCGGCTTCAACTCCAATGCCCGGCGGCAGCAGACGACCGCTTCCTCCAGCTTCCTCTGGTCCCGCAAGGCGACGCCCAGGTTGTTGTGCGCCTCGGCATAATCCGGTTTCAGTTGCAGCGCCTGTTGGTAGCTGGCGATCGCTTGGGGAATTCTGCCCAAGGCGGAATACGCCAGCCCCAGGTTGTTGTGGAAGGCCGCCACGTTCCCATTCAACCTGATGGCCCGTCCTATGTATTCAACGGCAACTTCGTGTTTTCCCGCTTGCGAAGCAATCACGCCCAGAAGATGGAGCGCATCGGCATGATTCGGCTCGGCCGCGAGAACCTGCCGGTAGATCTGCTCGGCAGCCTGCAGCCGGCCGGCCTGATGGTGCCGGACCGCGCTTACCAAGGATTCGGGAATTGTTGCCACGGCTACAATCTTTACGACATTGCCCACAATGCGGACGTGATAATCCGCGGGTAATAGCGGCTGCCCTTGGCCTGCCCGCTGACGAATTGGTCGGAACACGCCCAATACCCGCTGCCGTCCGTCTGCCAAGTGACATGCGCTGCGTCGGCCCGGGCCATTAGCGCCGCCAACCCGGGGTCATCTTCCAGATGGAAGACCTCGCGGGCGATGTGCTGGAAGATGGCGATTTTGCTCATCCACGAATTGCTCGACGTGGAAGAGAGCCGGATGCCGCCGTCGGGGAACAGGTTGCGCCGCTCCGCGTCGCACAGCAAGGCCAGCGTATGTCGTTTGAGGGCGGCGTACAGGCCGGGAGCCTCAACGGCGACATCCAATCCCCAGACATGCGGGTAAATCAGCCCCTCGCACGCCGGCAAGATGCGCGAGCGGTAGCCAGCGTTGTCCGCTTCGAAGACGGCCGGGATTACTCCGTCCCCGCCGACGTGGCGCAAGACCGTCTGCTCGGTCCGCCCGGCCGCAGCCCGGGCCTCCGCGCGTCGGTCGCGCCACGCATCGCCCAAGCGACCGAAAAGCTCCGCCAGGCCGACCGCCGCCGCCCAGAACTTCACGGCCATGTAGAGGTTATTTCGCGTCTGCGCCAGCGAGTGGTCGAGCGAGTCGTAGGTCGTGATTTCGGCGCCGCGACTGCCGCAGCGCGTGCTGTCGTGCTCGGGCACGCCGGACTCGGGACCGCGGTTCCGCAGGCTCGACAGGCAGGCAAGCAGGACGTGGCTGTTCTGCCGCGCCCAGTCCAGGTCGCCGCTCTTGACCACGTAGGTCGCGGCGATCAGCGTCCAGTTGCAGAGTTGCTCGGCGGTCATGTAGCTGAAGCAGACGGCGTCCAGTTCCGGCAACTCGTAGCTGCTGTGCCCGTGCGGGCTGAAGTTGTTGTGCGCCCCCATGTCGTGCGTGAAACTGAGCCCGCCGGGCCGCGGCCCTGCCGCCCCACGGGCCTTGAGCCCGTCGACGTAGCTGTAGTGGCGGACGAAGTTGTCCAGCAGGTTGCGGACGACCCACGGGTTCCGCTCGAGTTCCCAGAAAACGTGGTCCACGCTCAGATCGAGCGTATTCATCATGCAGTACTCGCCCTCGTTGACGACCCAGAACGGCTGGCCGCCAACGTCGAGCAATTGCGTGCTGCCGTAGTAGCTGTGCGTGGCGTGGGCGATCAGGAACTGCCGGTCGTCGCTCAGGCCCGAGTCGAGCAGGCGGCGGTCGAGCGTCTCGCAGGCCGGCCGCGGATCGCCCCGGTCCAGGGCGGCGGCGAGGACGTCGTCCAGGCCGCTGAAATAGTGCGCGTAGAGGTATCGCCCTTCGAGACCGCGGGTGACGATGCCTTCCAGGTAGCAGCCGATCGCCAGCCGCAGCACGCGCCGCTCTCCCGGTGGCACCTCGACCGCCAGGCCCGGACACGAGCCCAGGCGGTGCGGCACGGCCTCCGCCAGCCCTTGCTCGGGCGACCAGCGGCAGAACAAGGCGGGGGGCTCAACGTCGACGGTTTCACGGCCGTCGGCGCCGACCACCTGGCCCAGCACGCCGTACTGGCGGCGGATCGCGAACCCGCCGCCCAGGGCCGCCCGACTCGACCGGCAGCCAGCCGGGCTCGTTGAAGTTGATCGCGAAGAAGGCAGTCTTCGCCGCGGAGCCCTGCCGGTTGTCCACCTCCAGCTCGGCCACCACCGCCGGCAATAAAGCGTCACGCATCCGGGCGGGCGTTGTGCCGGCCGGGTCGGGAATCTCGCCGAAGGGCGTGTAGACCGTGAAGGTGAAGGCGTCCGTGACCCAGCGGTCGGTCGCCCAGCCGTAATAGCGGCGGATCTGCCCGCGGTCGCAGGCCACGACCTTCGGTGCCACGTTCAGCTGGCTCGGTCCGGCCTGCTCGGCGAGGAAGTCGGCCGCTCCCGCGCCGCCGCCCGAGGCGGTTTGGAAGAACGGCAGGCACTCGAGCGGCGCCTCGTCGAAACGGCCGCCTTGCTTGACGCCGACGAACAGATCCTGGTTGCCCGGCTTGCCGATCTGAGCGGCCACGCCGCCGCGCGTGCCGAAATGGCCGCAGGAGAAACTCATGAACGCGCCCATCGGCGAGTGTTGTGCGTTGAAGCTGATGTTGCCCGAAAACGCCTTGAGGGACATGCTCGTACTCCTTACTCTCAATACTTCTTGCGCCGCTCGGCCAGTTCGCCGGCCATCTCCAGCGTCACGCGCTTGTTGAGCTTGTAAGCCATGAGCAGCAGCGTGCAGATGCCGAAGAGCGCTCCACGACTAGCCCGGTACACACGCGGTAGCCGTGGATCGCCTGCGGCAAATCGGGATGTTCGGTGTCGTAGGCGAAAAGCCCTGACATGATCCAGAGGAAGGACGACGAACCCAGGGCCAGGCCGGCCTTCAAGGCAAACATGATTGTGGCAAACACAAGGCCCGTAATCCGCCGGCCGGTCTTCCATTCCGAGTAATCAGCCACGTCGGCGAAGATCGCCCACGCCAAGGGGATCGTCGCAGCGTAGCATGCCGAGATGACGATCTGCATGACGATCATCCCGCCAACATCGGTCGGTTCCAACAGATAGAATGCCGCGGATGCGAGCGTCGTGAGTGCGAAGCCAACGACGGCGACCGCCTTCTTGCCGAAGCGCGGAGCCAGGCCTGCGCAGATCACGATGAAGAGGATGGTGGTCGCGGTGCCCACCATGTTAAAGATGCTGTTGAACACGTCGGCCACGTTGGAACCCGCCAGGTTGGAGCGGTCGGCATGCACGATGTAGCCGAGCCATTCCAGGAAGCCGCCCGAAGCGTCACTCCCCGAAGCGGTCAGATGCAGCCGTTGCAGCCAATCATACATCGCCCCTTTGTCGGCATAGTAATGGAAGTAGTTGTACCACGCGGTGCCCCGGAACGGCAGGATGAAAAAATGAACCACGGTCCAGGCAAACATTACGATCCAAGGACCATTTTTCAGAAGAGCGGCAAAGTCCTTCTTAATGTCCGATTTCTGCTGCGGAGGAGGCTGAATGCGCTCCCGCGTAGTGAAGAAGGTGAAAAGAAACAGAACCAGGCACACGGCGGCCCAGATGGTCATGGTCATCTGCCAGCCGTATTGCTTGTCCGCGATCGCGACGCTCCCGCCGGCCGCGTGCTCCGCGGCGAACTTGGCCACCAGCGGCAGTGTGAAACCGCCGACGATGAACTGTGCGGCGTTGACCGCGACGAAGCGGTACGAGTTGAGCTTGGCGCGCTCATTGACGTCGCCCGTCATCACGCCGCCCAGCGCGGCGTAGGGCATGTTATTCATCGAGTAGATCGACATCAGCAGGATGTTCGTGATCGCGGCATAGGCGACCATCGCCGTCGGGGTCCAGCCCTTAGGCGTCGTATAGGCCATGACCATGACGACGCACCAGGGCACGGCGGTACAGAGAATCCAGGGGCGAAACTTGCCCCAGCGCGTCTTCGTGCGATCGGCGAGAATGCCGACGATCGGGTCGACGACCGCGTCCCACAAACGCGCCGTCAGGAAAACGGCCGCTGCCGTGCCGGCGGCCAGGCCGAACACATCCGTGTAGAAATTCGTCTGGAAAAGAACCATCGTCATGAAGACGAAGTTCGCGGCGGCGTCAGCCGCGCTGTAGCCGACCTTCTCGAAAACGGAGAGCTTGTTGGGATTGCTGTTGACCATCGGGGTTCCATTCCTGAACGGGTCTGAAGTTGCAATGTCCGCAGGCTTACTTGATCCATTCCTTGAGCGTGGGGGCGACGGCGGACGCCCAGATCTCGTAGCCCTGCTCGACGGGATGCAGGTTGTCCGTGGGGCGGAAACCGATCAGCGCCCCCTTCTCGTCCAGGAACTTGGAGTTGATGTCGGTGAAGAAGACGTGCTTCCCGTCGTCAAGTTTGGCGATGATCTTGTTGGCCTGTTCGGTTTTGATGCGATTGGCATCGCTCGGGCCGCGGCCGCGTGGGAAGATGGCCAGCAGCATGATCTTGGCGTCGGGAAAATCCTTGCGCAACTCGAGCACGTCCGCGCCGATTCCCTCGGCGATTTCCGGGCCGCTGCTGCCTCCCGTGTTGTTGGTGCCGATCATGAGCATAATGGCCTTCGGCTTGTGGCCCTGTCCTTCGCCGTTCTGAAAACCCCAGAGCACGCCCTGGGTGGTATCGCCCGAAACGCCGAAGTTGGCCACTTTCACGTCGCCGAAATACTTCTTGAGGACATCGTTGCCCCCCTGGGCGCCCCGCACGTTCCACAGGTCGGTGATGGAATCCCCCAGGAACATGATGTCGAAATCGCCGCTGTTGGCTAACTGAACCAGGGCGTTATGCCGGTTGCCGCGGGCGTCGGGCACGGGCGAATGCAGGGATTGGCGCGCGTAACCTGTGCCTGCGGAATGGCGACCTCCGGCGGCACGGGAGCCGGGGGTCCAGGTGGCACCGCCGGGCCACGGCCACCACGGCCGCCCGCACCACGGCCGGCTGCACCGCGGCCAGTCCCGCTGGGCGCCGGAGTGGTTTGCGGCGAAGTCGGAGTCGGCGCCGCCGGCCCTGCGGCCGATTGCGGTAGAATCTCGATCGCGTTGATCTGCGGATTCTCGATGTTGCTGGTGAAGGTGATCTTGAACTTGCCGTCGGTGACTTCCACCGGCACCGTTTCGACATAGGCGCAGTTCGCGCCCCGGCCTTCTTCCACACGTCAAAATCCTTGAACTCGTGGCCCTGGACGTTGAAGGAGAAGACCCGCTGGCCCTCGCCCGTGATGCCTTCGTAGGTCTCGGCGAAGTGCAGCCTGGCGGTGTACTTGCCGTTGGGGACGGCGCAGGAGAACGAATCCATCGAGTAATGTTCCGACCGATACAGCCCGGCGTCCTTCGTATTGGCGATGGCAATCTCCGGGCGTTCAATCACGCTGCCGCCTTCAAAGCCCTCTTCGGCCTTCCAGACGTTGCCGGCGGAGTCCGTGAAGGGTGCGGAGGAGCCGGCCTTGATGCGGATGGCGCCTTGCTCTTTTGCCGGAGTTGGCGCTGCCGGCGTTCCGGTTGCTTGCGGAATAATCTCAATCGCGTTGATCTGCGGGTTCTCGACGTTGCTGGTGAAGGTGATCTTGAACTTTCCGTCGGTCACTTCCACCGGCACCGTCTCAACGTAGGCGCAGTTTCGCCCCGGCCTTCTTCCACACGTCAAAGTCCTTGAACTCGTGGCCCTGGACGTTGTAGGAGAAGACCCGCTGGCCCTCGCCCGTGATGCCTTCGTAGGTCTCGGCAAAGTGCAGATTGGCGATGTACTTGCCGTTGGGGACGGCAGGAGAAGGAATCCATCGAGTAATGTTCCGACCGATACAGCCCGGCGTCCTTCGTGTTGGCGATGGCAATGTCCGGGCGTTCAATCGTACTGCCGCCTTCAAACCCTTCTTCGGCCTTCCAGACGTTGCCGGCGGAGTCCGTGAAGGGTGCGGAGGAGCCGGCCTTGATGCGGATGGCGCCTTGGTCTTTTGCACTGGCCGGCGCGGCCGGAGTTGGCGCCACCGGCCCTGCGGCCGATTGCGGCAGAATCTCGATCGCGTTGATCTGCGGGTTCTCGATGTTGCTGGTGAAGGTGATCTTGAACTTCCCGTCAGTCACTTCCACCGGCACCGTTTCGACGTAGGCACGGTTGGCGCCCCCGGCCTTTTTCCAGAACGTCAAAATCCTTGAACTCGTGGCCCTGGACGTTGAAGGAGAAGACCCGCTGGCCCTCGCCCGTGATGCCCTCGTAGGTCTCGGCGAAGTGCAGCTTGGCGATGTACTTGCCGTTGGGGACGGCGCAGGAGAAGGAATCCATCGAGTAATGTTCCGACCGATACAGCCCGGCATCCTTCGTATTGGCGATGGCAATCTCCGGGCGTTCAATCACGCTGCCGCCTTCAAAGCCCTCTTCGGCCTTCCAGACGTTGCCGGCGGAGTCTGTGAAGGGTGCGGAGGAGCCGGCCTTGATGCGGATCACGCCCTGCTCCTTGGCGGGCGCCGGCGCCGCCACCGCCACAGTTGCTGCCGGAGTCGGCGCGGGGGTCGGCGTCGCGGCCAGCGCGGGTTCCGGGCTTTGATTGCCGCCCTGGATCGTCAAGGGCAGCTTCAGCCGGACGTCGTCCGAGGCCTCGCCAACGAGGAGCTCGTAGTCTCCGAATTCGACCACGTATTGCTTCTTCTGCGTGTCCCAGTAGCGCAGGCGCTGGGCAGGAACGTCAAGGGCGACTTTGGCCGATTCGCCGGGCTTTAGATGCACGCGGGTGAAACCGCACAGCGCGAGTTTCGCTTGCGGCAGGCTGGAGTGGACGTGGCGGAAGTAGACCTGTGCCACCTCGTCGCCTTCGCGGCTGCCGATATTCCGCACCGCAAAGGACACTTTCATCGTGCCGTCCGCGGGGACGGTTTGCGCCATCGACTCGCCACGGACGAACTCGAAGCTGGTATAGCTCAGGCCGTGGCCGAACGCGAACTCGGGCTTGCCGTTGAAGTAGCGGTATGTGCGATTGCTCATCGAGTAGTCCGTGAAGCTCGGCAGGTCCGCCGTCGAGGCATAGAACGTAAGCGGCAAGCGCCCGCTGGGATTGACGTCGCCGAAGAGGATCTCGGCGACGGCGCGTGCCGCCCTGCTCGCCCGGATACCAGGCTTGAAGGATCGCGGGCAGATGTTCGGCTTCCCAGGGCATGGCCATCGGGCTGCCGCTGCAATTCACGAGAATCAGCGGCTTGTTGGCGGCCGCCAGGGCCTTGATCAAGTCGGTCTGCACCGACGGCAGCTCGATCTTTGTCCGGTCGCCGCCGAGGAAACCGTCGAAACCGGCGCCCCGCCGGGGCATTTCCTCGCCTTCCAATCGCGCGGTGATTCCGCTGGCGAAGACCACCACGTCGGCGGCCTTGGCCAGGGCCACGGCGTCGTCGGTTGTTTTCTGGGCAGGCTTGTTCGATCCGTCGCTGGAAACCGCCCAAGGACAACCAGCCGCGAAGGTCACTTCGATATTCGGCCCCGCGGCCTTCTTGATGCCGCTGAGAATCGTCACCGGACGGGCGGCCCTGCCATTGTAATTGCCTTCCAGCATGGGGGCCGCGTCGGCATTGGGGCCGATCACGGCGATGCGCTTGATTTTCGAGCGGTCCAGCGGCAACACGGCGTCGTTCTTCAGCAGGACGACGGCCTCCTCCGCGACTTTCAGCGCCAGCGCTTCATGTTCGGGCGTGTCGTTCTGGTCGATGCCGATCTTGGCATAGGGGCACTTTTCCGGCGGATCGAAGAGCCCGAGCTTGAAGCGCGTCCACAACGTGTAGTACAGGGCCTTGTCGACCTCCTTTTCGTCGATCAGTTTGTTTTGGACGGCTCTGGCCAGGGCGAGGTAGTCTCCGCCGCAGCAGAGATTGCAACCGGCTTTGACGGCGGCGGCGGCGGCTTCTTCCGCCGTGTTCACGTAATGATGCTCTTGCGTGCCCCATATATTGTGGATCGCGCCGCAGTCGGAAACGACGTAGCCCTCAAAGCCCCACTGTTTGCGGAGAAGGTCGGTGAGCAGGAAAGAACTGGCGCAGGCGGGAACGCCGTCGACCGAATTGTAAGCGCCCATGACTCCGCCCACGCGCCCCTCGCGGACCGCCATCTCGAACTGCGGCAAATAGGTCTCAAATAAATCGCGCTGGGGCGGCACGGCGTCGAAGCGGTGGCGTTGCGGTTCCGGGCCGCTGTGGACGGCAAAGTGCTTGGCGCAGGCCATGGCCTTGATGTACTGCGGATCGTCGCCCTGCAATCCGCGGATGAAGGCGACGCCGATGGAGCCCGTGAGAAACGGGTCCTCTCCGTACGTTTCCTGGCCGCGTCCCCAGCGCGGATCGCGGAAGATGTTGATGTTCGGCGACCAGAACGTCAGGCCGACGAACCATTTGCCGTCGCCGTTGTGCTGGGAGGCGTAATCGTTGAACTTCGCCCTGCCTTCGATGCCGATGACGGAGGCTTCCTGCCCGATCAAGGCGGGGTCCCAGGTGGCCGCCATGCCGATGGCCTGCGGAAAAACGGTGGCGTTGCCGGAATTCGCCACGCCGTGCAAGGCCTCGCTCCAATAATCATAAGCCGGAAGGCCCAACCTGCGGATTGCGGGCGCCCCGTTCTGCAACTGTGCGACTTTCTCGGCCAGCGTCATGCGGCCGATCAAGTCCTTCTCTCGCGCCTCCAAGGGCTGCGACGGGTCGCGCCAAGCCGGCGTCGCGTCGGCTGCGGGAATGTCGACTGCCACGGGCACCAAGGGCTGCGCGGCATCCGCGGCGACTTCGTTACAGTCGCAGCCTTCCGCCGCACGCGCCGCGGGCGCCGAAAGCAATAGACTTGCCAAGGACAGCAGCGACATGACGGTTGGCGCTATCGCAAACCGTGTGACGTCACGCGATCGACTCCGAGCCGTCCGGGGCTGGGACTCAGGTTCGCTGCGGATTGCGCTCTCCGTTCGATCGAACGATACAGTTGTGAATTGAGTTTTCATTTGCTGATACCTGATAGGAAAGAGATGGATAGGAAATTTGGTTATCGTAACGAGCGAAGGGTCAGATTTCAATCACTTGCGGGCATGCTCAAGCTTATCGTAAACTCCCTCAGCGGTTTTTCCTCCGCGTCGAGAAACCGCGCGCAAAAGTCAGTCGCGCCGGTGCTGTTGATGACGGCCGAGCGCAGGACATTCGGGCCCTTGTGAAGCGTCAGTCGTTTCGACACGCCGTCGTCGACGACCGACTGGCGGTTCTGGTACAGGTCGACGACCTCCTTGCCGTTGACCCACCACACGGAGGCCGCGTTGGAACCGACTCCCAGGCGCCACGTTGCGCATCTCCCGCGGGCAGTTGATGACGGTCACGGCCCAGAAAATGACGTTTTCGTACCGCTTGCCGTAGGCTCGCGCAAAGTGAAGGAGGTTGACGTTGAACTCCTTGGTATCGACGGCATGCCAAGCGAGCTCCGCCATCGACGGTCACTTTGTCGCCGTCGCGCGGGATTCCCGCAAGTTGATTGGGAAAATACTCCTTCTTGACGGTCGCTTGGACCGCGCGGTCGCCGAGTTGCCCGCTGACACTGATCGGTTCGAGGATCAGCCAACGCTGAATGAAACCGTCTGCATCGGGCGCTTTGACCGCGGACGCGGGGGTCGTCAGCGAGGGCGCCGGAACGCGAGCAGGCGGGGCTGCCTGTCGGCCGGCAGCGCCGCCGGGCACGGCCGCGAGCGTCAAGCCGGCGCTGCCGGCGAAGGCGGCGAGAAGCAAAAGCGTGGATCGAGTTCTCATGGGAATGCCTTTCATGCGCGGATCACGTAGGACGGGGCGTCCAAGACGGGCTCGGGCACCATGTACCCATGGTCGGCCCGCGGCTACAGGAGATCTTCCTTGCCCAGGTAATAATTGCAACTTCAAGGGGATTTTAAGCACCAGTGCTGCTTATCGCTGTCGGGATTGAACTTGGAGAGCGTGGCAAAACTGCTGCCGATGGCCGAAATGGCCAGCGGCTCCTTCGTCTTCGGGCCGGGCTTTGTAATGATGCGGTACGTGCCGTCGGAAAGCTGCTCGATCCGCCACAACTGCTCCGGCTCGCCGGTGAACGCGGGCAGCGTGATGAGTTCGCCGTCCTCGGTGGCGGCCAGTGTGCGGTCCGTCCCCGCGACCGTGATTTTGAAGTAGGGGGAGCCGGGATAACCGCCGGCGTTGGCCACCGGCGCGATGGTCCACTTCTGCTGTGCCTGAAGCATGTAGGGGAACATCCGCACGTCGACTTTGCCGGCGGGCCAATCCGCGTCCACTTGCGCGGCGTCCTGCGCGGGGATCGGCGCCGGTTCCGCCGCGTCCACCACGTCCGCCTGCTCCGCTGGGGGTTGCACCGCCGCCGGGCGCCGCTCCACCGCTGGGGGCTCCTCCGCCGCTGCCGCCGCGTCCGCCCGCTCCTCCGCCACGGGCGCCTCGCTCGCCCATTTTTCCGCCGCCGACGGTCACGGCTTCCACAGCCAGCTCGAGCGCGTTGCCGTTCCGCGCCGATTCGATTTCATAGGTGCCGCCCCTGAGATTCTCGCCGGCGACGGGCCAACCGTCGCGCCACTCGAGCGGGCGAATGTCCAGCACGCTGATGCCGCCTTTGTCGAGGTCGGCTTCATAATGGCAGGAGAACTTCTGCACGCCGTCGCCGCAATCGAGCAGTCCGAAATGCCCGGGACCGATGACGCGGCCGCCGGAGCCGCAGAAGAGCTTGCCGCCGCCCTTGAGCATGTCGACGCCCATATTGTCGAGGAACGGGCCGGTCACTCTCCTGGCGCGGCCCATGCGGATATTGTAGGTCGAGGCCGCGCGGATGCAGCAGGTGCCGTGAGTGGCGAAGAGATAGTACCAGCCGTCGTGGTAAATCATGTCCGTAGCTTCGCAATTGATGGCGATGTCCAACGGCTTCTCGTCCGCATGCAGGCGCTTGCCGGTCTTGGGATCGAGCTCGACAAGCCGAATGTAGCCGATATACGAGCCGTACGTGAGCCACAGGCGGCCGTCGGTAGGATCGAGAAAGGCGCCGGATCGATGGCATTGCATTCCGCTCCGTCGTGCGGGCCGACGACGCCGCCCTCCGCCCATTGATAGTCGGGGGAATCCGGGTCGAGCGTCTTGTTCGATATCACGATGACGCCGGCCCCGGTGCAAACAAACACATAGTAGCGGTCGCCGACGTGGATGATGTCGGGGGCCGGCCCGGTCCGTCCGGGCGGGGTCCCGCGGCGCCAGGTCCAGCCGTCGTCGGACACCAGGGAACCGGAGCCGGTGCCGTAGGTGTAGTACTTGCCGTTGCACGGGACGACCGTCGACGGGTCGTGGATTCCGATCTGGCCGTCCAGGGCCAGCGCGGCGCGGCAAGAAGAAGAATGACGGCTGCCAGGCAGTGGGATTTCATGGTGTCTCCAGGATCGCAGTAAAGGGGAGTCAAACAGGCGACTGAGCAATTCTCCTGCATCGAGTGCCCATCCCGGTACTTCCGAAGCCTTGGGGACTTCGGCAGTCCGCGGTTTTTTGAATAGGATTTAATCGCGGAACGTCAGCGCGCGGCGGGAATCGGCACCGCCGCGGGCAGAGACTCCGCTGCTTTTCCAAAACGGTGAACTCGATAATTCCCAGCGGCGCGGTGCGGGGCCAGTTCGTCATGGTCAATCGCACAAAGCGGCACTTCACCGGGGGTATTTCTTCAAAAATCGTATTTCGCGAGACGGCGTTCTTCGTCTGGTCAAGGGCCATCGTATACGTCTGGCCGTCCAACGACACTTCGATCTTGTATTGATACGCGCTGGTCGGCGGCGGTTCCGGCGCCATGGGCGCGGCGGGGCGCTGGCCGTTGCCGCCGGCGCGCCCCCGACGCCACTCGCTCCGCGGCCGCGTCCACCGAAGCCGCGCCCGCCGGTGAACATCAGGCGAACCGAGTCGATCGTGAATAATTGCACTGCATCAAAGCGCGTTGCCGGGGAAAGCTCGATCGTCAGAGTCGGCTGCGCATCGGTCGGCGCCGGCTCCCACCAGGTGCCGTTGGAGTTGTCGATGGCATAGGCGGCATCGTGACCCGGCTGCTGCGAGGAGAACCCCGAAAGGGCGTTCATTGCGCGGAGCTTGTTGATGGTAAGCGGGATCGACCCGCTGTCGCCTGCGGCGGGGTCGCGGACCGCGGCGGGCGCCCATTGCGGCGTCTCGGTGACCTTCACTGCCATGTTGCCGTCCTTGTCGAAGGTGATGCGATCCATTCCGATGCGGCGTCCGCCAGGCGGGTTCGAGAGAACCACCGTGTAGAACTGCCAGAGGTTCTTGTCGGGCCCTTCCACGATGCTGCCATGTCCCGGACCGGTGACAAGGCCTTCGGTCCGCCGCGTCAACGGATTGTTAGGAGCATAAGTGAATGGGCCTAGCGGCGACTTCGCTGTGTAATATCCCAGGGCGTAGGTTTTCCACTGCGTCCCGCAGGCTGCGTATTCCAGATAGTATGTGCCGTTGTGTTTTTGCAGCCAGGGGCCCTCGATCCAGGAAACATCCGTGTACTCGTTCATCTCGC
Organism: uncultured Planctomycetia bacterium; assembly: GCA_963824275.1. Lineage (GTDB taxonomy): Bacteria > Planctomycetota > Planctomycetia > Pirellulales > Thermoguttaceae > JANXQG01. The sequence goes on from CAWGOT010000006.1 coordinate 734,117, forward strand.
CGTAACGTTCCCAAACGTGATCTTTGTTGAATGCGAAGAGATGCTCGGGCGGGCCGGCGAATCGCGTGAGGTCGTTCGGCTCGAGCGGCACGACATAGATGCCGGCGATCCCGCGGCCGGGATAGTAAAGATACGGCTTGTTGTCGTCGTCGACGAAGATGTCCATGTCGAAGGGACCGTTCCAGCCGCCGGCAACGTCGGGCGTATTTTTCCATGGTCCGAGGCTCTCAAAGGGCCCCAACGGGTTATCGGCCTTCATGAGCGGGCCGTCGTTGCCGCACATGTAGAAGCTGCCGTTGTACTTGAAGACGTGCGGCGCGACTGGGACATTGGCCACATGCTGGAAGGACCACGCGAGCAGGTCGTCCGAGATCCATGCCCCGCCGCCGCTGCAGTACATATAGTACTTGCCTTGCTCGCGGATCACCGTCACATCGCCGCCCGCATTTCCGCCGGGCGCGGTAATCATCGGCAGAGGGTTGCAATAGCGGGCTGTCTTGCCGATCTGCAGGCCCGCCCCGCGGGCGGCGGCCATGGCGGCGAAAAAAAACAGCATCGCGAGGACTGTGCGGTGCATGGCAGTTCCTTTACAGTCCTGCCCCCACTGGGCCTGCCCCAGTGGGGGCGGGATTAAATCGACATACGGCAAGCCGGTGGCATTGAATCGGGAAGTTAATTCTGCCAAGTTCATTATTTGACGCCGAAGGCCATATACGAGTGGGGCAATACGGTGAACGTGAAGGAGGTGCGCGGAGCGGCCTGGCCCCGCCCGCCAAACCCGCGACCGCCTCCTACCGCTGCCGGCGCCGGCGCGAGTTCTTTGCCGCTGAGCAGGTCATGAATCTGCGGGACTCGCCCGCTATGGAGACGGTCACTTCCGCCGCGGCGGGCAGATAGTTCTGCACAATGAACGCCCCGTTGTCATAGCGGAAGAGGGCGACTTGCGCGGGGCGCTGGCGATGCGGACGGGCTCGGCAGTCCCCAGGGCGGCACGGATGACCGCCAGGGCGGCAGGGGGCAGGGCGTACAGGTCGGCCGGGTCGTTGGGGACGGTCAGGACGTAGAACTTACCCTTGGAATAATCGCAAGAAAGGACGACCGGATACGTCGTGCCGCCGGGGGAAATGCCCATCACGTCGCCCCAGGCGTCGTGCGTGAGGATGTTGGAATACTTGATCTCGGGTATGAGGATGTCGCGCACGGCTTCGTTGCCGCCGGCAGCCCCCCTGCGGAATGGCGCGCCGGGACCGCCGGCGAAGGCGAAGCGGCGGACCGGCACGCTGGCCCCCGTCGTCTCGACTTCGCAGATCTCTTCGATCCCTTTGCCTTTCATGGCGCGGAGGAAGCCGGAGGTGATGCAGACCGCCTTGCCCGCCTTGAGCTGGCCCTGAATCTTGCCTAGGATCTCGGGATCGAACCTGGCCTGCTCGGTGAGCAGCACCAAGCCGGCGTCCGCAGGGAATTGCGGCAAGATGTCCATGGGGACGCCGATCATGCCCAGGTAGTCGTGCAGGAATTCGTCACCCGTGGCGTGATAGGGCGTGTAGGTCTTGACGCCGGCGGGCTTGCCCGTCTGGACCAGAACCTTGTCGGCCTGGCCCAGGGTGTAGGCGGCGATGTCGGCGAAGGTGGGATTGCCGCCGTTGGGCACGCTCTTCTGGACCTCGGCCAGGTTGAGGCTGGTGGGCTGGTCGGCCCATGTCCGCTCGGCCGCAGCGTTGGACCGGATGGCGCCGCCGAGCATGCCGCCATAGTTGAAGCAGCACATCTCGGGGCAGCGGGCAAAGACGGTGTCCAGGAGCTGCTCGGAATAGCGGTCGATGGGGTTGGCGCCGCCTTGATCGACCCAGCCGCCCTTGGCCACGCCCGGCTTGAGATTGTCCATGAATCGCACGATGTCGTAGCTGAGGTAGGGCTGGAGGTGCTGCTCCTGTCCGACCCAGAGACGGGATTCGGTGCCGCAGAACATGCCGTCGGCGATCAGCGGGACTTTTTCCGTGTCGTTGCCCATGCCGGCATACTGGTCATACCAGTTGGCCATTTTGACGATGATCTTGCACTTGGGATTGACGGCCTTGGCCGGCTTGACGATGAGGTTCTCGGTGACTTCGCGCATCGTTTCCAGGCGAAACTGCGTCCAGGACCGGTTGCCTTTGGCTTCGATGTCGCGGTCGGTTTTGCGATCGAAGAAGAAGTAGTCGTCGAGGAGGATCTCGTCGAAGTGGCGGGCGGCCATTTCCGCGGCTTTCTTCGCGAACTGGCGGTTTTCCGGATCGGCATAATCGAAGCCCTGGTAGCCGTTGCTTTCACTGATGCTGTAGGCCAGGCCGCCGCAGACCTGCAGGCCCTGGTCCTGGTAGAACTTCTTGAGCCGCTCCAGGCCCGCCTCATCGACGAGAGTATGGTTGCGCATGACCTCGATGTAGATCTTGTCGACCTTGAGGTTTCGCGTCAGCGCGGCCCAGGACTGCCGGGGATCGGGGTTGCCCCGCATCAGGCCCTGAACGGTGCCTTGAATGGCGTACGTCGAGACGGTGAAACTCCGGTAATGCCCCTGGCCGAAAGCCGAACCGCCCCCCGTTGCGCTTGCCAGGAGGGCGATGGTGAGGAGGACCGCCGGCGATTTCAAGTACTTCTTCATGGCTGCCTTTCGGAAAGTCCTCGCGACGGTCCCAGGTTACTTGGCTGCCTTCAGCGTCCGGGAGAGGAATTCTTCCACCAACTGCCGGTTTTCCGCGTTGCCGAACTGCGGGCCCTCGTGACCCGCGCCGTGAACGGTCTTCATGGTCACCTCGACGCCCGCGTCGATCAGGGCTTTCGCCAGGATGGCGCTCTGGGCCAGCGGGACGAGCTGGTCGTTGTCGCCGTGCATGATCAAAAAGGGAGGGGCATTCTTGTTCACGTAGGTCAAGGGATTGGCGGTCCTGGCGAGATCGCGCTTGGCTTGCACCGTGCCGCCGAGGAGCAGCGATTCGGGGGCCGTGGGCGCATCGTGCTGGATCATGCTGCGGGGGCCTGCCTGCTGGGCCATGAGCGCCAGGTCGGTAGGGCCGAACCAATCCACGACCGCTTGCACGCGACTGGAGACGTCGCGGTTGCCCAAGTCGCCCTCCATTTCTTTCGCATCGCCGCTGGCGCCGACAAACGCGGCGAGATGTCCGCCGGCGGAGTCGCCGCCCACTCCGAAGTGATCGGGGTCGAACTTGTACTTGGCGGCGTTGGCGCGGAGAAAGCGGACGGCTGCCTTGCAGTCGTGGGCCTGTGCCGGCCAGACGGCGTCCGAGGAAAAGCGGTACTGAATGCTGGCAACGGCAAAGCCCTTGCTCACCAGGTAAAGCACGGGCGGATTGGCCTGGCTGCCGCCCATCCAGGCCCCGCCGTGAATCCAGATCAAAAGCGGCAACGGCTTATCGGAGGGCTGCTCGGGAAGGAAAAGGTCCAGGACCTGATTGCGGTGGCCCTTCTCGACGTAGGGGATGTTCCGCTCGGCCTTAATTCCGGCCGGCAGGGCCGCGCGGCCAAAACCGCCGCCAGGCATTTGCGCCGCCGTCGCCGCCGTAGTCAGGAGCAGAACTCCGATCGACAGGAAACTCCTGGCAGGGCGGGCTGAAAACAGCGCGCGCTGCTGAGCCATTCCGATCCTTAGACGTGTCTGTCTCATGGGCACCTCCTTGGTGAACGCCGGGCAACTACCGCGTCGCCGTCAGCCGCAGGACCGTGAAGGAATGCGGCGGGAACGTGCGGCGGAACGACGCCGACACGGCGCTGATCGTCTCTTGCTTGGGCGCAACCTTGGTGGGCTCGTCGAGCGTATTGACCGCCTTAAGATCGCCGGCAAGGACGGTGGCCGTGCCGGCGGGATCGACGCTTGCGACGCCCCGCAGGTTGATCGCCGTGTCGACGGGGCTCTCGCCGAGGTTGACAACCTTGACGATGACGGTCTGGCCGGCCGTTGCGTACATGGCCGAGGCAAAGAGCGTCTTCGGGGCGCTGCCGAGCACCGCGGGCAAAAGGACGTCGCCCTTGTTCTGCCCGAGCATGACCTGCGCATAGTAGCTTGGCGAGCCGAAGCTCCGCAGCGCGTCATAACCGATGAGGTTCGTCTTCCACTGCGACGCGCCGGGATTGACGTTGACCAGCAGGGGCGCGTAGCACTCCATGGGCACAACGTCGCAGTTCTTTTCCAGGCCGATGAGGAATGCGGCGTCGGCCAAGGCGGCGTTGACGTCGGGCGTCGGGCTGCCCTCCTGCGTCGCCCACTCGCCGACAAACGTCAGGATCCCGTCCGGCTGCCGGCCGTTCCAGGCCCCGCCCGCGAACCTCAGTTGCGCGGGTCCGCGCCTTGTCGTACTGCGCTGCCTGGTTCATCAGCTCCCCGCGCTGCGGTAGAAGTGGTCGTCATAGAGGTCCGGCTTGAAGCTTTTGACGGGCGCCGTGGCGATGATCTTGAGCTGCGGGTAGCGCTGGCGGATGGCCTTGGCCATCTCGCTGAAGCGGCCGTCGTAGCTCGTGGACTTGTCGAACCAGTCTTCGTTGCCGATCTCGACGTAATGCAGGGGGAACGGCGCGGCAAAGCCGTCGGCGGCGCGGCGCTTGCCCCACGCGCTGTCCGCAGGGCCGCTGACGTATTCGATCTCTTCCAGCGCCTCCTGCGTGTACTTCGCCATGTCGGGACTGCCGGCGTCAACGTGCTGTCCGCCGAGGACGTAACCGGCGAAGACTGCCAGCACCGGTTCCGCGCCGAGCTGTTTGCACCACAGCAGATACTCCGGCAGGCCGAAACCGTCCGAGGAGCGATAGCCCCAGCATCCCATGTGCCCCGGCCGCTCTTCGGCCGGGCCGATCATCTGCTTCCAGTTGAAGCGCGTGGCGAAGCTGCTGCCCTCGGCGTAGTTGCCGCCCGGCAGGCGGATGAAGGCCGGATGCATGTCGGCCATCAGCTTCATCAAGTCGGGGCGGAGTCCGCCGGGAGTGTCCTCGTAGGTCGGCGGGAACAGCGACACGAGGCTGAAGGCCACGCTCCCGGCGCCCGCGGCGGAGAGCACGAACCGCGCCTTGGCCGTGGTCGGGGCTTCGTGCCCGGTGGCAAGCTTGATCGTGTACTTCCGCCACGAGCTGCCGACGGCCGGGATCTCCCCCTGGGCCACGGCGACCTTGTTCTCGTCGAGCACGATCGCTGCAGTCACGGGACCGGCGAAGCCGCCCCCGCCCTTGGCGTAGAAGCTGGCGGTGTACGTCGTATCGGGCCGGACGGGGATCCCCCAGTAGCCGTCATTGGCCACGCCCGCCCTCTTCCCGGAAAGGTCGAGCCGCAGGCTGGCCGGCAGGGCTGGACTAACCGGGTCGCTGCGATCGAGGCTGCCCGTGCCCTCGCCGGTCAGCGACCAGTGGCCGGGCAGGTTCTGCGGCGACGCTCCCCTCCCGCGCGGCGGCGGGTCCTGGAAGCTGCGGTTCTGGATCAACTCGGCAAACAGGCCGCCGTCGTAGCTGTGGTTGATCTCCTCGGTCATCAATCCGTAGAACGTCTTGGGGATCGCTGTGCCGGGTTTGCTCACGTCAACATCGAGCGTGGCGTTGGCCGGCAAACTTGTCCGGGAAGGGGCGGGCGCCGAGGGGGCAGGGGCGGGCGCGGAAGGGGCGGCAGACGCCGGGAGAATTTCAATCGCGTTGATCTGCGGATTCTCGACGTTGCTGGTGAAGGTGATCTTGAACTTCCCGTCGGTCACTTCCACCGGCACCGTCTCCACGTAGGCGCGGTTCGCGCCCCGGCCTTCTTCCACACGTCAAAGTCCTTGAACTCATGGCCCTGGACGTTGAAGGAGAAGACCCGCTGGCCCTCGCCCGTGATGCCCTCGTAGGTCTCGGCGAAGTGCAGCCTGGCGATGTACTTGCCGTTGGGCAGGGCGCAGGAGAAGGAATCCATCGAGTAATGTTCCGACCGATACAGCCCGGGGTCTTTCGTATTCGCGATCGTAATGTCCGGGCGCTCAATCACGCTGCCGCCTTCGAACCCCTCTTCCGCCTTCCAGACGTTGCCGGCGGAATCTGTCAGCGGCGCGGAGGAGCCGGCCTTGATGCGGATGACGCCTTGCTCTTTTGCGGGGGCCGGCGTCGCCGGCGCCGCCGCCGATTGCGGAAGGATCTCAATCGCGTTGATCTGCGGATTCTCGACGTTGCTGGTGAAGGTGATCTTGAACTTTCCGTCGGTCACTTCCACCGGCACCGTCTCCACGTAGGCGCGGTTGGCGCCCCCGGCCTTCTTCCACACGTCAAAGTCCTTGAACTCGTGGCCCTGGACGTTGAAGGAGAAGATCCGCTGGCCCTCACCGGTGATCCCCTCGTAGGTCTCGGCGAAGTGCAGCCTGGCGATGTACTTGCCGTTGGGCAGGGCGCAGGAGAAGGAATCCATCGAGTAATGTTCCGACCGATAGAGCCCGGGGTCCTTCGTATTCGCGATCGTAATGTCCGGGCGCTCAATCACGCTGCCGCCCTCAAACCCTTCCTCCGCCTTCCAGACGTTGCCGGCGGAATCGGTGAACGGCTCAGAGGAACCGGCCTTGATGCGGATCGTTTTCGCGGCAGGCGCGGCCGCACTTGCACTCCCCCCTCCCTTCGCGAGAGGGGCAGGGGGTGAGGGCGCTTGCGGCGCGGCCGAAGGGGCAGGCGCGGCCGCACTTGCACTCCCCTCTCCTTTCGGGCGGGGCGCTTGCGATGCGACCGCGGAAGGAGCGGGCTGGTCTTGGAACAGCAGTGGTGCGAATTCATGCAGGCTCCGCCGCCAGGTCAGCCACTCGTGGGCCGTATTGGGGGATTGGTAGAAGACGCTCTTGACGCCGGCTTGCTCGAGCGCTTCCACGTTGGTCCTGCCGGCGGCGCCGTTCTCGCGGCTTCCGTAGCTGACGAAGACGATCTTGACCTTCTGCTTGAAGGCCGCCATGTCGGAAATCTCCGACGGGGCGATGCTGCCGCCGCTGAAGATGCCGATATGCGAGAACTTGTCGAGGTTGGCCAGGGTGATCGTGCGGGTCTGCATGCCGCCCATCGAGAGGCCGGCCATCGCCCGATGGGGCTGATCGGCGAGAGTCCGGTAGTTGGCGTCCACCAGCGGAATCAGGTCGTCGACCAGAAGTCGCTCGAACGCGCTGAAATTGAAATTGAAGCCGCCGCGTCCGCCAGCGCCGCGCCCGCCGGGGGCCGCCGCGCCGCGTGCGGGAGGCGCCGCGCCGGGCTGGGCGGCAGGAGCCGGCCCCCGCGCAAAGCCGGCAGCGCCGGGGACATAGCTGCTGGCCATCACGATGATGAAGGGCCTGGCGGCGCCGGCGGCGAGCAGGTTGTCCATGATCAGACCGGCGTGCCCTTGTGCGCCCCAGCCGGTTTCATCTTCCCCGCCGCCGTGTTGCAGATACAACACCGGATAACGCTTGGAATAATCCTTTTCGTAGTCCGGCGGGGTGTAGACGAAACAGCGGAGATTGGCATTGGCGGTCTTGGAATGGTAGAGCGTCTCCCGCAGTTGGCCGTGGGGCACGTCCTTGAGGGCATAGAAGTCCTGGTCGTGGGCGGGGACTTCGAGACCGCTGCCCCAGCGGCTGGCGCCGTAGAAGTACAGGCTGCCGGGGTCGGGAACTTGGGCCCCATCGACAACGATCTGGTAGTAGTGGAAGCCCTCGTCCTGGGGCTGCGAGACGCCCACCCAGGCGCCGTCGTCGCCCTTGGTCAGCGGGTATTTTACCGCGCCGATATCGAGCAGGACGCTCTGGGCCTGCGGCGCGACGACGCGGGCCCGCACCCGCCGCTGCGAGTTGACCTGGGGATACGGTTTGCCCGACTGGTTCAGTGACGAAGGCTTGAAATCCTCCGCGACGGGCTGGTCTGTCTGTGCCATGGCCGCAGCGGCGGCCAGCAATGTGAGAGCTAGAATTGCAGTTTTCATGAATAATCCTTCCTCAATCGAATCGAGCCCGTGGGCAACAAAAACCCGTTGCCGTGGCGGATCCAAGCTCATGAAACACGTTTGCCGGGAGGGGTTAGATCCCGACGTGGGCCGACTGGGGTGCTCGGCCTGGGGTTAGAATGTGTTCCACTCCCTTGCTGCCACGGCAACGGGATGAATTAATGTTCGTGAGTCGCTTTGTTTGGGAATAACTTGCACAAAATCGTTATGTGGGACGGGCTTCCCAGCTAGTAGGGTGCGCCGACGGGCACCATGTACTCATTTCGACCGCCGGCCGGTGCGGCGATAAAGCGCCGCGCCCGCGACTGCCGCCAGGAGCAGCGCCAGCGTGCCCGGCTCGGGCACCGCGGAAGGCGCCGCGGCGGAATTGCCGCCGGCCACTACGACTTCCGCGCCGCCGCCAAACACCACGCTCCCGCCCGCAGGCGAACCAAAGAGCGTTGCCGCTCCCGCTCCCACGGTCAAGCTCGACCCGTTGGGAATGCCGTTGGGGTTCTCGACCACCAGCGTGCCGGCGTTCACCACCGTCCCGCCGCTGTAGCCGTTGGAGCCGCTGAGGATCAGCGTGCCGGCGTCGTCCAGGCTCAAGGCCGAACCGATCGTGCTCTCGCTGATGTCGCCGCTCAAAGTGAGCGTGGAAGTTGCCGTGGGCGCCACGCTCAGATTGCCGGCCAGGATAATGGGGGCCGAGATCACGTGCGTGCCCCCCTGCACGATAATGTGCGAGGTGCTGCCGCTATTATCGAGCGTGAGGGCGTTGGCGCCGGTCGCCGAGATGCTGAATCCCGAGGTGGGCGATCCATCCGAATTGCCCAACACCAGCGTGCCGACCGACACAGGAACGTCGAGCACGACGCTCGTCTGGAGGGCGGTGGCCGGTCCCGCGTTGTTCAGGATCGCCGTGTTGCCGGCCTTGGTCGGAGCGGTGTTGGGGCTCCAAGGACCGGCCGACCAGTTGCCGGCGCCGGTTGCCCATGCCGCCGTTCCGCTGAACGAGGAACCGCTCGGCAACTCCAGCGCATTGGCGGTGTACTGCAAGGAGCTTGCCAACGAGGGATCGGGAACGCCGTTGAGGTCGACGGTGGTAAAGCTGCCGCTGTAGGCGTTAGCCCCGTACGCAATCAACTGCTCCCCGGACGCGGTGGCGCCGGAAAGGTTCAACGTGCCGCCGAAGGAATCGTTCATGAAATTGGCGTTGTTGGTCGTCAAGACGCTGCCGATCGTGAGATTCAACGCCCCGACAGCGCTCACGGTGAGCGAGTTGATCGACTGCGGCGAGTTGCTGGCGTCGAGCGTGCCGCCCGTGACGTAGACGTTGGAATGGCGCGAACGCATCGGCCGCACCCGCCCTGAGCACGCCCGCATTGATCGTCGTGGGGAAGCTATAGGTGTTCACGCCGGTCAACGTGAGCATGCCGGAGCCGTTCAGGGTGAGGCCCAGGCCGCCGTTGCCGTCCCGCAACGAGCCGCCGAAGTTGCTCGAGCCGGTCTGAGTCGTGGTCAGCGTCGCCTGCGAGCCGGCACTGTTGGTGATGATGCCGGTCGCGCCGCTGCCGCTGAGCCTGCTGACCGACACGGTGTTGCCGTTGAGGTCGAGGACTCCATCGCGGACACTCAACGCGCCGCCCGGCAAGGCATTGGGATCGCTGGTCCCAAGCTGCAGCGTGCCGCCGCTGACCATCGTCGTGCCGGAGTAGGTATTCGTGCCGCTGAGCGTGAGCATGCCCGCGCCGAGCTTGGTCAGGCCGCCGCTGTTGCTGCCGGCCAGGTTGCCGGTGTATGCCACGGTCCGCCGTTGGTATCGATGGCAATGGGGGCCGTGCTGCCGACGATCTGGCCCGACACGTCCTGCGTGTTGTTTGCGCCATATTGCAGCGTGCCGCCGGCGAACGTGATGCCGCCGGCGCCCAATGCCGAAGTCGTGAAGTTCAACACGCCGCTCGCGAGCGTCGTGCCGCCGGTGTAGGTGCTCACGCCGCTGAGATACTGCGTCCCGCTGCCCGTCATCTTCACGGCCAGGTTGCCGTTGGGCGAGCTGTTCTGGATCGTGCCCGAGAAGCTGCCTCCGTTGTTGCCGAGGCCGAGGGTCAGAAGCGATGGTTGCTGGCCGGCCACGTTGTCGATGGTTCCCGATCCGTTCAGGGCGCCCACGCCGGCGTTGTTCCCGTTCAGATCGAGCAGGCCGCCGCTATTGATCGTCAGAGCGCCCGCGTTGTTCATCGCGGAATTGCCGCCCAACTGCAGCACGCCGGCCACGATGTGGGTGCCGCCGCTATAGGTGTTCGCGCCGGAAAGATTGAGCAGGCCGCCGTTTGCCCCGTTGAAGACCAGCCCGAGCGTGCCCGCCCCGTTCTGCAGCGTGCCGCCGAAGAAGGTCGTGCCGCTTTGCGCCACCGTCAGGGTGACGGGCTGCGCAACGCTCGTGGTGACGGTGCCCGCTGCCCCGCTCGAAGGAAGAGACCGTAACGCTCAATCCGGCCAGGTCGAGGACGCCGCCGTTGGCCGCCAGCCCGCCGCTGCCCAGGGCGTTGACGTTGCCCAATTGCAGCGTGCCGCCGGTGACCTGCGTGCCGCCCGAATAGCTGTTGCTGCCGGCCAGGTTCTGCAATCCGGGCCCCGCCATGACCAGGCTGCCGCCGGTGTTGGCGCTGGCCCCGCCGAGGTCGCTGATGCTTCCGGGGTAGGTCGTGCTGCCGCCGGTGCCGGACAGCGTCAACACGCCTCCGCCCAGAAAGACGTTCGCGCCAGCCACGCCGCTCAGTGAGGCGATGGTCTGCTGCCCGCCGTTGAGATCCAGTCCAGCGCCAGCCGTGATGCTCACGGGCGTCGTTGCCGGCAGATTGCCGCTGTTTACCTGGTTGGCGTACATGAGTGCGTTGAGCTGCGCCTGCGTCAACGCGCTGTTGTAGACGTAGATGCCACTCATCGAACCAACGTAACTCTGCACGCCGTCACCGGCAATGGTGTCAATATCCTCGCCAATGTAGATGGTCTGCGTACCCTGCTCCACATTGCCCATGGCCGTGGAGGTTCCGTCGGCGCCGGTGATTTGGCTGCCAAGGGGAGCGTCGTAAATGGTGGAAGTGCCGCCGTTGCGAACGATGGCCACGAACTCCCAGCCCCCCGTGTTGACCGCGGTGTTTCCGCCGACCCAACCGCCGCCAGACTGGACGCCGCCCATGTGCGTACCGGTGCCGCCCGTGCCGTTGCCGACGCCGCTGGTGAGGAAGAATTGCTCGGTATTGCCGGGCCAGGTGGTAGGGCCTTTGCCGAGCAAGGCGGCACCGGCCTTAGTGGTCTGGATCCACATGCCGATCGTGTAGTTCGCGCTGCCGCTCAGGTTTGGCAGGCTGGTGGCTGTGAGTGTCAGGTAGTTGGCGCCGGTCAGCGCCATTACCCCCAATCCGGACACCGGAGCGCCGCCGCTGGCGCTGCCGGTGATCACCGGGCGCGCCCGTGGCCGTCGTAGTCACCGCGCTCGAGTTGTTGCCGAGGTTGACGGCCGAGCCCGAGGCGAAAGTATACTCGAGCTGCGGCGTGAGCGGTACCGCGGTGACGCCCGACACGAGCTGCAGCACGCCGCCGCTGATGAGCGTGGATCCGCCGTAGGTCTGCGCCGGACAGGGTCATCACTCCGCTGCCGGTCTTAACGAATCCGCCCGCGCCGCTGATCACGCCGCCGAAGGTCGTGCTGGCGTTGTTGCCGCCGGTCGTCAAGGTTCCGGTATTCAAGTTCACGTTGCCGGCCCCGGCCAGGCTGCCGATCGAGCCCGCCGAAACATTCAAGGCAAGGTTTCCGCCCGAATTGACGGTCACGCCGCTGGACTGCGCCAAGGCGTTTCCCGCGGCGTCGGCAATGGCCAGCGTGCCGCCGGTGACCGTCGTCGGGCCCGTGAGGTTGGGATTTGCGACGGTCAGCGTGAGGCTGCCGGGGGTGTCGCCGGCGTAAGTCCCAAGCGTGATCCCGCCGCTGCCGCTGAGGCTATTGGCAAAGGAGACGCTCTGGTTGTTGATGTAGAAGATGGCGCCCCCCGGATTATTGATCGGCGCGATCTGGCTCGAAACGTCCGTGTTGACGGTCGACCAGCGCAGGGCCCCGCCGCCGAAGACGATGCTGCTGGCCGCGGGAATTGCCCCGGCGCTATTCATGCTCAACACGCCGCCGTTGATAGTGGTCGGCCCTGTATAGGTGTTTACGCCCGCAAATCTCTCGATTGCGGAACCGGGAGCCATGACGACGGACACTGTGCCGGAGCCGTTCGCAATGGTTCCATAAAAGAAGGCGTTGCCGCCCGCCGCGTTGCCCAAGGTCAGCGTGTCAGCCCCGCTGCCGGCCACGTCGGTGACCAGCCCGCTTCCGCTCAGGACGCCTGCGCCAAGGCTGTATCCGTTGAGGTCGAGCACAGAGCTCATGGAGTTCGTTACCGTCAGGGTGCCCGTCGCGGCCCCCAGTGCCGTGGCGCTGCCCATCTGCAAGGTCCCGCCGTTGATCGTCGTGCCGTTATTATAGAGGTTCGCGCCGCTGAACGTCTCAATGCCCGTCCCGTTCTTGGTGACCGAGGTCGATCCGCTCCCGTTGCGGATAATGCCGGCAAACGTCCCCGAGCCGTTGGCCACGCCAATCACAATGCCGTTCGTGCCCCCGTCGCCGTGCGTGACGGTGCCCGAGCCCGTAAGCGCATCCACGTAGATCGTGTTGGTGTCCCAAAGGTCCATCGTGGCCCCGGCGGCGATATACATCGACGCCGAGTTGCTGGTCCAGACGCCCGACCCGAAGCCGCCGTTCATGAGCGTGCCGCCTAGGATATCGATCATACCCCCGGCCGACATCGCCATATTGAAGGCGGTGCCGTTGTTGTTGGCATTAATGCCGAGGACGCCGTTGCCCGACTTGACGAACGTGCCCGACCCGCTGACGGTGATTCCGCCGGGCGTGCCAATCATCTCGTTCATGGGCGTAAGGTAATTCGTTACCGTATACGTATTGTCGACGTACATGTTAAAGACCGCGCCGCCGGCAATGCTGATCGTCCCCGCCGTGGTATCCGTGCCGGGGTTGTTGTTGTAGAAGTTCCGCGTGTTAAACATCGTCAGCGTGCCGGCGCTGACCGTCGTGTTGCCCGTATAGTTGATGTTGCTGTTGGTCAGTTCGAGCACACCCGCGCCGGTCTTGATCAGGCCGGCGGCGTTGCCGTTGTTTCCGCTGTTGGCCAAGGGAGCGCTGACGACCAGGTCCGGATTGCCGCTCGCGCCGCCCCCGGCGGTCAGGCCGACGTTGAAGGTAACCTGGCTTCCGGCAGCCGCATTGATGCCCAGATTGAGGCCGTTCAGCGTGCCGCTGCTGCCGGCAGCGGCGGCAATGGTCGAAGGGCTGCTGCCGCCGACGGTCACCGGGCCAGCCAACTCATAAGAATTATAAACGGCAGTGTTACCTGTGGCCGTGCTCAGCGTGCCGCCGTTGAGCGTTACCGGGCCCAGGACGTTGTTGCTGCCGACTGCAGCGCCGGTCGAGATCACCTGCCCCCCAGCGTTGATCACCAGCGTGACGAGGGGCGTTGTGGAGCCGCCGCCAAGTGCGTTGCCGTTGGCGAAATCAAGCGTGCCGCCGTTGTTGATCGTAATCGTTCGGCCGTTGATTTCGGCGTTGCCGAATCCCGTGCTCGTGCCATTGCTAGCGCCGTTGCCGTAGCTGGTTGCCAAAGTCCCGCCGTTGACCGTGATATTGCCCGTAAAGGTGTTGGCGGAGCTTAGGACGGTAATTCCCGGGCCGAGCTCGACCACTGCCCCGCTGCCCGTAATGGCGGCGCTGCCGAATTGCGTGCCTTGCGTCGTCGTGCCCGTGTTGGCAAAGGCCAGCGTGCCGTTGGGCGCGATGGCAATCGAACTGTTGGTGGCCAGAGCGCCGTTGCTCACGCCGTTGCCGAGCTGCACGGTCCCGGCGAGAATGTTCGTGGTCCCGCTATAAAGATTCGTTCCCGTGAGAATCAGTGTCCCGCCAGCCGTCTCGTTCACGCTGCCGCTACCGCTGATCACGCCCGGCACGGTGACGCTCATGTTCAAGGGGGTGGCGAAGAGCAATGGCACGGGGGTGTTGTTCACCACGTTGCCGACGAGCGAGCCAGGACTGGTCGAGCCGTCGCCCACCTGCAGCGTGCCGCTGCTGATCGTGGTCACGCCCGTAAAGCTGTTGTTCGTGCTCGTCAAGACCACCACTCCGCTGGTGGCAGGGCTGTTGACCACCAGGCCCGTGGGACCGCCGCTGTTGGCCAGCGCGGAGGCGACGGTCAACGTGCCGCCGCCGCCGCCCAGGCGATAGCCCGTGCCGCTGGGCGTCAAAACGCCGCTATACGTCTCGCTGTCCAAGGCCCCCAGGCTGAGATAGTTGAGAGAATACGGCGCCAGGTTGACGGCGTCGGCGGAAGTCGCCGGGGTCACGACCAGCGTGCCGGGGGAGGATGGGCCGCTGGCGAGGTACGGCAGCAGGCCGCCCAGGCCGCTCGACTCCAGCCCCACGGCCCCCGAGGTGCTCACGGCGATCCCGATGCCAACGGTGGAAACATCGCTCGACGAGCCGTACAGCAGCGCGCCGGCCGTGACCGTGGTCGAGCCGTAATAGCTGTTGGGGCCGGTGAGGTACAAAATCCCGGTGGTGTTCTTCACGAGGTTGGCGGCATTCGCCTCGTCATTGATCGTGCCCGCGAAACTGCCGCTGCCGACTGTGAGCGTAGCCCCGCCGCCGTAGGCCAGGAGCAGCGTGCTGCCCGGCGAACCATTCAAGCCGGCCAGCGTCTGGGCCGTGTTGCTGAGCGTGACCGTGCTCAGGCCGTTATTGATGTTCAGCGTGGTCGTGGAGGGCAGCGAACCGGTCGCGCCCACGGTGAGATTGCCGTTGTTGATCGTGGTCGCGCCCTGGTAGGTCTCGTTGCCCTGGAAGACCACGTTGCCGGGACCGGTCAGGGTCAGGCTGTTGGTCCCACTGCCATGCACGATATTCCCCGAGAAGGTCAAGGCGTTGCCCGGACTCACGGACTGCGAGGAGATGGTCAGCGAGCTGTTGAGCGTGACGTTGCCGGCGAAAACGGAATTGCTGTCGTCCGCGCTCCCCAGGGCGGCGTTGGCCGCGTTGACGGTGATGTTCTGCGGGAAGGTGTTCCCGCCGCTGATCAGCAACTGCGCCGGGTTGGTGAGCGTGTTGGAGTCGCCCAACTGGATGGCCATGCCGTTGCCCAGGGCCCCGCCGGCCGCCGCCACCAGCACGCCCGCGCTGATCGTCGTCTCGCCGGTATAACTATTCGCGGCATTCAGCGTCAGCGTGCCGTTGCCGAGCTTGAGGAAGCCCATCGAGGGGTCGCTTGACGGGCCGGGGATCGCCTGGTAGCCCAAGCCGTAGGTGAAGCTCTCGCCCGCAACGACCTGGATGCCGAAGACGGTGCCCGGTCCGAAAGCGACGTTCGTCAAGACGCTCGACACGTCGCTCGCCTGGAACTCGCCCGGGCTGGAGCCGGCCTGCACGACCAGCGTGCTGCCGGCGCCGTTGACGGAAATCAGGCCGGGGCTCATGTAGGCCGGCGCGTCGCCGCCCACCGAACCGGTGTTGGTGGCGATCAGCATGCCGCCGTTGACCTGGGTGCCGCCCGTGTAGGTGTTATTGCCGGTGAGCGAGAGGATGCCCGCGCCCAGCTTCACGAAGCCCAGCGAGCCGTTGAGCGTGTTGGCAATCGACGTGCCGTAGCTGACGTTTTCAGGGCTCTTGACGTTGATCCCGACGTTGGCGCCGCCGGCAAAGTAGACGTTGCCGAGCACGCTATCGACGCCGCCGCCCGTCGTCAGGCTGAACTCGCCGGCATTGGTGCCGGCGGTGACCGCCAGCGTAGCGCCGGGGTTGACGACAATGATGCCGCCGGCCGTATAGCCGGGCAAGCGCCGGTGTTGTCGGCCAGGAGGCGCCGGCGTCGACCGTGGTGCCGCCCGCGTAGCTGTTGGAGGCCGTGAGGGTCAGGATGCCCGCCCCGTACTTCGTCAGGCCGCCCTGACCGCTCAGGCCGCTGGCGAACGTGACGTTGTTGCCGTTGGTGTCGATCTTGGCCGATTGACCGGGGCCGAGCGGGGCGATGGCGGCCGAAATGTCCTGGGTATTGCCGGCCGCGTATTGCAGCGTGCCGCCGTTGAAGGTGATCGAGTTCGGGCCCGTCGGCGCATGCGTGAAATTCAGCGTGCCGGCATCGAGGAAGGTCCCGCCCGTATAGGTGTTGCTGCCGCTCAGGAACAGCGGGCCGGCGCCCAGCAGGACAAGCGACCCGTTGCCGCTGATGTTCCCCGCGTAGCTCTGGGCCAGCGGATTGTTGAAGGCCAGGGCCGAGTTGTCGACGATATTGCCGGCCACCGCGCCGCTGGCGATGCCGTTGCCAAGCACGAGCGTACCGCCCGAGATCGTCGTCGGGCCGCTATAGGTCTGGTTGTTGACCAGGGTCAGCATGCGGCTGCCCAATGTGGCCAGCGCGCCGTTGCCGCCGATCTGCCCGGCGAAGGTCTCATTCGCTGCATAGTTGAAGGCCAGAACGGCGTTGTCATTCACGCCGCCCAGCGGCGACAGCGAGGCGTCGTTGCCGGGCTGCCCGTTGCCAAGCACGAGCGTGCCGCCCGAGATCGTCGTGCTGCCGCTGTAACTGTTGGCAGTGATCATGGTCAACTGGCCCAGGCCGGACTTGGTCACCGCGCCGCTGCCGCCGATCGTGCCGCCGAAGGTCTGAGGAGCGTAGTTGGCGAAGATCAGGAGCGAATTGTCCAAGACCTGGCCGGGCAGCGAACCGTCGGACCCCGCACCGGTGTTATTGCCAATCTGCAGGGTGCCGCCCGAAATCGTCGTGCCGCCGCCGAACGTGTTGCCCGTGCTGGTCAGCGTCACGCCGCCGCTGAGGAGCTGCACCGTGCCCGTGCCCGTGATCGGGTTGGCGACGGTCTGCTGGCCGGTGAGGCTATAAATCAGCGCGCCGTTGTCCGAGATCGGCGAGTTCGTCAACTGGCCATCCGGGCCGGCGGCGCCGTTGCCCAATTGCAGCGTCGAACCCGGCCCGATCGAGGTCAGCCCCGAAAAGGTGTCGGTGTTTTCGATTATCACCGTACCGCTGTTGGTCAGGGTCATACCCGTGTTCCCGGTGATGGAGGCGGTCCCGGTAATCGTATAGGCATGCAACGTGTTCTGGAACGTCATGCTGCTGGGCGCCACGTTCCCCGCGTTCACATTGAGAAGGAAGACCGCGGCCGAATCGCTGAAGACCACGGCATCGCCCGGCTGGAACTTATCGAACTGATCCATTCCGCCCATTTGCTGGAAATTGTTAATGGCGTTCCAACTGCTGCCGCCGAGCCCGGTCCAGGCCACGGAGTACAGCCCGCTGACCACCAGGTCCAATTCGGCTCCGTTGACTACGAGGCTGCCGTTGGCCCGGTTGGGCAGGGACTGGCTGAGTGGAAAACCGTAGCCCAGTTGACCGTAGGTGCCGTTCGGGAGCAGGCCCGCCAGCGTGCCGGAGTCGCTGGGGGAGACGGACATCAGGGCGTAGGTACTGGCGCCGGAAATCGCGCCCGTGATGACGATCCCTTCCGTGCTGCTGTTAAGGCCGGGCAGGCCGCCGCTGTTCTGGATCTCGATTCCCGGATTGCCCGGAGCGCCACGGAGTCGAACTGGAAGACGACATTGTCATTGCCGCCGCCGTTATTGATTTGCAGCCCATTGGCCAGGACGAACGGGCCGCCGGCCATGCCGCCCTCAATCGTCGTGCCGTTGTACAGGTTGACGTTGCCGTAGACGATGCCCGAACCGCCCAGCGTGGCTGCCGTCGTATTTTGCGAATTTCCCACGGTCACCGTGCTCGTCGCGCTGGAAGAGGCATACAGCGAACCGTTGACCAGCAGCCGGCCGCTGGCGACGGTCGTCGTCCCGGAAAACCATTCGAGGCGGTAAAGGCGATCGTGCCGTTCCCGGCGCTGTTGCCGCCCAAGCCGCCGAGCCCTATGCCGTTGCCGGAAGATCCGTTGTTGGAGGTCCCTCCCGTGAAGGCCGTACCCCCGATTTGGACCGCCACCGCGCCGCTGCTGCTGATGGCGCCGGTGAAATCGACCCGGCCCGATTGGGCCGCAAAGAAGGTCACAGGGCCGTTCAACGTGACGTTGCCGTTCATGGCCGTGTAGTCGTCGGTGTAACCGCCCAGGACCACCATGCCACTGTTTGCGCCGACAGGCAGGGCGTTGACCACGATATTGCGGTTGGTGGACAAGGTCGGGCTGCTGCCGATGGTCTTGCTGTTGGGCCCATAGGTCAGGAAGGAGAGGTTGGCCCCGCTGGTCGTGGCGCTGGTGCCCAGCACCAGAGCGGCCGTGCCCATGCCCAAGGGCCCGCTCTGGCTGTTGTTGGCATAGTCGGTGGCGCCGATCAACAGCCCGCCCCCGGCCACTTGCAGGCTGGCGGCGTTGAAGCTGTTGCCGCTGTTGGCGAAGAGCAAACTGCCGTTGCCGCCGATCGTCACATTGACCGCCGCCGAACCGGAGTTGCCGATCACTCCCGCATACTCGCCCTCAGGCAGCTTGCTGCCGACCCCGCGAATCGACGAGAACTGCACGTTGGTCCCGGCCGCGTTGGAATTCAGGTCGATCGGGTTCCCCAGGATCAGCATCGTGTTGGCCGTGGGGGAGCCCAGCACCAGGTTGCCGGGGATGTAAGTGCCGAACTGCAGGGTCTGCAGGGTGGTTGCGGCACTCGTCGAGTACAGGGCCACCGTTCGCGTCGTGGCAGTGCTCGCGGCGGATGCCGAAAAGCCCACAACGTCCGCCGTATTCCCCGAAGAGCCCAGGCTGATCTGGCCGGCGGTCGGCGTCTGGCCGGCCGGAACCACCTGATAGGAGAAGTCCGCGGTGGAGGTGGGGGCGTTGGGGTCCAGACCGATCGTCGCGCCGATCTGCAGGATCACGGTCCCGCCGCCCGTCGAGTTCAGGCTCACGGGGGCCAGATAATTGTCATTGCTGTTGGTCCCCAGGGCGTTGGCGTTGAGCAGCGAGAGGACCGACTGGCCGCCGCTGCTGGCGCTGGACACGGTCACGCGTCCGGCGGGGTAGTTCGTATTGGCGCCCCCGAGATCGAGTTCTCCGTTGAGCACGGTCGTGGGGCCGGAATAGTTGTTGGAGGCGTTGGTGAGCCGCAAGACCCCAGGCCCCAGCTTGGTAAAGCCCACGGAGCCGGCGGCCGAGTCCTGAATTGCCGGCGTGAACGATTGCGCCGAAGTGGCGTTGGTGGTGTCGATGCCGAAGGCCGACCCGGCGCCCAGCCCGCTATTGGTGGGGCCGGCCAGGCTCGTATACAGGGTCGCGGCCTGCCGGGGCTGAAACCGCCGAGGAATCGACGTTTATCGCCAACGTGGCCAGGGAGCCGGCGGTGATGTTGGCCGAAGTCCAACTGGCCTGAACGCCGTTATAGAGGCTGGCGGGTTTGCCGAACTGCAGCATGCCGCCGTTGGCCCCGATCGTGGTGGTGCCCGTGTACGTGTTCGCGCCGCTGAGCACTTCCGTTCCCGCCCCATTCTTGACGAGGGAGATGGTGCCGCTCGTGTTCTGGATCGCGCCCGTGAAGGTGCCGCTGCCGCCGCCGTTGCCAAGGGTCAAAATCAGCGCGCCGCCGCCGGCCACGTCGTTGATCGTCCCACTGCCGCTCACGGCCCCCACGCCGAGACTGCGTCCGTTCAGATCGACGAGGCCGTTGGTCACCGCCAGGGCGCCGGTGGTGGCCCCCAGGGTTGCCGTGCCGCTGCCCAACTGCAAGGTCCCGCCGCTGATTGTCGTGCCGCCCGAGTAGGTGTTGGAAGCGGTGAGCTGCATCAGGCCGGTGCCTTGCTTGACCAGGGAATTCCCATCGGAGATGACGCCGGTCACGAGGAGATCGATGCCGCTGGCAGTCGAACCCGCGGTCACGTTGAAGTTCACCGGAGAGCCCCGGAGATCGATCGGCC
The DNA here is from genome assembly GCA_963824275.1 of uncultured Planctomycetia bacterium. Classification (GTDB taxonomy): domain Bacteria; phylum Planctomycetota; class Planctomycetia; order Pirellulales; family Thermoguttaceae; genus JANXQG01. Next base: position 754,070 of record CAWGOT010000006.1, read on the forward strand.
CGCTGATTACGGAGGTTGCGGTGTTGGCGTTGGTGGTTACGCCGTAACCCCCGTTGAAATTGAACCTGCCGCCGCCGGAGGAAGTCATGGTGCCGCCGTTGAGGATGAAGTTCGTGAGGTAGCCATTGTTATTGTTTGAGGCGTTGTTCAGCACGCCGCCGTTGATGGTGACGGTCGTGACCTGCGATCCGGCGGTATAGCCCAGCGCGTCCTGCGTATTGAGGCTGACTTCCGCCCCGGCAGCGATGGTAAGCGCGCCGTTAATAATGCCCACACCGTTCCCGGCCGCCCCGCCGGCTGCCCCGAGGGTCAGCGTGCCGCCGTTGACGATGGTCCCGCCCGTGTAGGTGTTCGTAGCGGCAAGCACCATCAGGCCGGTGCCCGTCTTGACCAAGAGGGCCGGGCCGACAACGTCCGTGTTGCCCAATGGCTCCGATACGTACAGCATGCCGGGCCCTGCCACGTTGAAGGTCGTGGTGCCCGCCAGGTTCATGGCGCCGGTTCCGCCGGTGACGGTAATCGCGGAGGTGGCGGAACCCGAGGTGTATACGCTTGCAGTCCCGGCGGTCGCGCCGTTCAGGTCCCACAAGCCCCACTGTGCGTTAAGCCCGTTGCCCACCCCCGTGATCGTGCCGCCGCTGAGGATCAGGTTAGGGATGGAGTTATTGTTGGTGCCGGGGTTGCCGACGACCAGGCCGCCTTGCGCAATGGAGATCGACGAGGTATACGTGGTGTTGCCGCCGCCAAGAACGTTGCCGGCCGGGATGCTGAGCACGGCGTTGCTGCCGACGGTGACCAGCCTGCCGGCCGTCTTGCAGATTGCCCAACGCGCTCGTCGAGCCGCCACCGCCGCCTGTGGCTGCCAACGTCCCGGCCGTGATCGCGAGATTGCCCGTTAAGCTGTTCGAGGCATCCGTGAGGTTCATCACGCCGGAGCCGGCCCAGACGAGTTGGCCGGCGCCGGAGATCAGGCCGCTGAGGGTCTGGCTGGCGGGGGTGGCAGCATTGCCGCCAAATTGCAACGTGCCCCCTGAGATCGTGGTGCCGCCGGTGTAGGAGTTGGTTCCCGCCAGGACCTCGATGCCCGTGCCAGCCTTGGTCAAGGCCGCGTTACCTGTAATCTGCGCCGCTGAAGGTGCCGGAACCGTTGGCGACGCCTATCTGAAGGGTCTTCCCACCGCCGTTTGAATCAATAATAAAACCGGTGCCGTTGAGGGCGTCGACATAGGTCGTATTGCCGTCCCAGAGGTCGTAAGTGCCGCTCACCGTCAAGGATGCCTGATTGTTGGTCCAGGTTATATCTTGCCAGCCCCCATTCACGATCCCAGCGCCGGCTGCAAATACTGATGAGCCCGCCAGCGCCCATCTGCATAGTGATTTTGGGGCCGTTACCGGAACTGATCCAACCGCTGGCAATTTGCAAGGTACCCGAACCGGAAAATGTGGTCGTGCCGCTGGGTATGTTATTGGTGTCGTTGTCCCCCCCGCCGAGGTTTTGAAGGCTCAGTACGGCCCCGGAAGCAATGGTATAGTTGCGAGCGGTGCTCCTAAAGGCCCCGTTCTGCAAAATGAGGGAGCCGCCGCTGACGAGCGTGCTGCCCGTGAAGGTGTTCGAGGCGGAGAGGGTCTCGACGCCGCCGCCCAGCTTGGTCAGGGAGCCGGCGCCGCTCAACATGCCGGAGTAGGCGTTGCTGACGCCGTTGGAGCCGAAGCTGAGCATGATTGCGCTGCCGCCGGTAGTGCTCAGCGCCAGATTGCCCTGCCGGCCAGGCCGGCGAGGCTATACGTTCCCGCGCTGCCGTCAAAGACCAGGCCGCCATTGGCGTTGACCGTGACGCTGCTGTTTTGCAGGGCCGTGGTGCTGGTCGCGAGTGCGCCGGCGAGGATCGTCGTCGGGCCGCTGAGGGTGGCCTGATTGAGCACCAGGGTGCCGCCGCCGAGCTTCAACAGACCCAGCGCATTGGCACCGCCATTGGTGTTGGAAAGGGTGCCGGAGTAGACGAAAGGCGAGGAATCGGTGACACTCAGGCCGAGGATCGACCCGGAGGCGAAACTGACGTTGCTCATGACCGAACCCGTGATGCCGAGCGAACTGAACTCGCCGGCGTTGACGCCGGCCGGAATGATGAAAGCGGCGCCGTTGGCGACGGAGATTCTGCCCGAGTTCTGCCAGGCGGACGACAAGACGCCCGAGTTGGTCAGGAACAGCGCCCCGCCATTGATCCCGATCGGGCCGGTGTACGTGCTGTTGACGTTGGAGAGGGCCAGCGTGCCGCTGCCGATGCTCAAACTGCCGGCGCTGTTGAGGGCTCCCGAGTACGTCGTACTGTTGTTGGCGCCATTGATATTCAGGCCCACGCTGCCGCCGCCCAGCGCCAGCAACGCGATATTGGCGCTGCCGGAGAGGGCGCCGATACTGTAGGTCACGCCGCTATTGGCAAAGACCAGGCTGTTGGGCAGATTGTATGCCAAGGGGCTGTTTTGCAGGGCGCTCGGGTTGGCCAGCTCGAGCGTGCCGCCCGCGATCGTCGTCGCGCCCGTAAAGTTGTTGGAGCCCGACAGGACTTCCACCCCATTGCCTGTCTTGGTGAAGGTGAGAACGGCGCCGGTGTTTTGGGAGTTCATGGTCGTGATCACGCCGCTGAAAGTCCCGGAACCGTTCGCATCGCCGATGACGATCCCGTGCGTGCCGCCGTTGTTGCCCAGAATTTCCAGCGTGCCGCTGCCGTTCAGGGCGTCGACATAGGCCGTGTTGCCGTCCCAGAGGTCGAAGATCGAGCCCTGCGCCGATCTTCATCGAGGCATAATTGTTCGTCCAGGTAAAGGCCTGATAGCCGCCGTTCATGAGCTGACTGCCGCCCTCGATGTCGATCAGCGCGCCGGCGAGAGCGCAAAGATGGCGTGGGTATTATTGTTGTTCGGGTTGCCGCCGAGGGTGCCGCCGCCCGTCAAGAGGAAGGTGCCGCTGCCAACGAGGGAGACACCGCCTGTGGTGCCAAGAACCATGTTCATGGGCGTGCTGCCGTTATTGGGGACGCTGACCGACGTGTCGACGTAGACGTTGTAGACGGCGCCGCTGGCAATACTGATCGTTCCCGCCCCGATGTTCAGGCCGGTTTGGCCGGTGAAAACCGGGGCCCCACTGTATTGGGTCCGCGCGTTAAACATCACGAGCGTGCCAGCAGAGACCGTCGTGTTGCCGTCGTAATTGATGTTGGTCCCGGTAAGGGTCAACCCGCCGCCCGTCACGATCAGGCCGCCGCTTCCCGTCATCGCGCCGGAGAAGGTGGTGACAGCGTTCTGGCGCCGACGCTGAGCGTGATCGGGGTGCCGGCCGTGTTGGCCAAGACGAGATTGCCATTGCCGCCCAGGGCGCCGAGGCTATACGTTCCCGCGCCGGCGTCGAAGAGCAGGCCGCCGTTGTCCGTGACGTTGCTGTTTTGCAGGGCGGTGGTGCTGGTCGTGAGGACGCCGGCGGAGACCGTCGTCGGTCCGGTGATGGTGGCCTGGTCGAGCTGCAGGGTGCCGCCGCCGAGCTTCAGGAGGCCGAGCGATCCGTTGGGGCTATTGGCAAGGTTTGCGGAGAAGAGCAAGGGCGAGGAATCGACGACGTTCAGCCCTAGGCTCGCGCCGGCGAGGAAATTGACGTTTCCACCCAGGATGGACGAGATGTTGCTCATGCTGAACTCGCCGGCGGCGGCGTTGGTCCCGGCCGTGACGCCGAACGTGCCGCCGGCGGCGACGGATATTCGTGCCCGGGTTCTGCCAGGCGGAGGGCAAAACGCCCGTGTTGTTCAGGAACAGCGCCCCGCCCGTGACGTTGATGGGGCCCGTGAAGCTCGTGTTGGAATTGCTGAGAAAGAGCGTGCCCCCGGCGTTGCTCAAGCTGCCGGCGCCGCTGAGGGCGCCGGAGTAGGTGCTGCTGCTGCCGCTGGCGCCATTGATATTCAGGCCCACGGGATTGCTGTCCAGACCGGTGAGCGCGAGATTGGCGCTGCCGGAGAGCCCGCCCAGGGTGTAGGTCGTGTTGCCGGTGGCGAAGACCAGGCTGTTGGGCAGATTGTATGCCAAGGGGCTGTTTTGCAGAGCAAGGGGGTTGCCCAACTCAAGCGTGCCGTTGGAAATCGTCATCGCGCCGGTAAAGGTGTCGGCGCCGGTGAGCAGCAGGATGCCCGGGCCGGTCTTGTTCAGTCCCGTGGAGTTTGAATTGCCGGCGCTGTTGGTCAAGGGGGTGCTAATGGTCAGGTCTGGATTACTGCTGACGGTGCCGCCCGGGCCGGTCAGGCCGACGTTGAAAGTCGTTTGGTAGCCGTTGGCCGCATAGGTGCCGAGACTGACGCCGCCGGTGCCGTTGATGGTCGATGCGCTCGAGCCGCCGACAGTCACCGTGCCGGCCACCTCATAGGCGGTAAAGACTGACGTTGGGCCGTTCGCGGTCATCGTGCCGCCATTGAGGGTTACGGTGTTTAAGCAGGTGTTGCCGTAGGCAGTCTCGACGAGTTGCCCGCCATTGATCACCGTGGCGAAGGCGGGCGTCTGGGCCCCGTTGCCAAAGGCGTTGCCATTGGGGACGTTTAACGAGAGCGTGCCGCCCTGGTTGATCGAGATGATGCGGCCCGCGGTTCCGGGGTTGCCCAGTCCGGAGTATGCGCCATTTCCGGGATTGATGAGTTGCACGGTCCCGCCACTGATCGCGACGTTGCCGGTGAAAGTGTTCGAGCCGGCGAGGGTCAGCAGGCCCTGGCCGGTGAGCGTCAAGCCGCCGGCGCCGGAAATCGTCCCGCTGTTGCTGAAGGATTGCGAGCCATCGACCGAGATCGTCGCGGCGGAACTCGTGAGCGTCAGGTTTCGCCCGCTGGACACGATGCCGGAAACTTCCAGTGTGGCGGCGCCGAGGGAAAGCCCGCCGCTGGAAGTGCCGAGGCTGGCCGCGTTGGTTATGTCCAGCGTGCCGCCGGAAAGGACCGTGCCGCCGCTATAGGTATTGATGCCGGAAAGGGTCAGCAGGCCGGGTCCGTTCATGGCCAGCGAAAGCGTGCCCGCGCCGTTCTTCAGCGTGCCGCCGAAGTTGCTCGCGGCGGTGGGATTGACCGTCAAGGTGATCGCGCCGGGGACGCTGCTGGTGACGACGCCCGCCAGGCCGTTGAGGTTGGTGACGGCCTGACTGTTGCCGCCGAGGTCGAGCGTGCCCGCGTTGACCGTCAAGGCGCCCAGACCCAGGCTCGCGCCGCGCCCAGTTGCAAGAGTGCGGGGCCTTCAATCGCCGTCCCGCCGCTGTAGGAGTTGCGGTTGTTGAGGACCACCGTGCCGCTGCCGTTGAGCGTCAGCGACCCTGCGCCGCCGATCGATCCGCCCGAAAAGCTGTAGGTGTAAGGGTTAAGCGTGCTGTTGAAAGTGATGCTATAGGGCTGAACCACCGTGGTGGCGTCGATCACGACGTTGGTGGTCACCGGGTTCGACGTATCGTCGAAGGTCACCGTGGCGCCGTCGGTATAGCCTTGCAGCGTGCCGGCATTGTTCCAGTTGCTGCCGGTGCCCGTAATGCTCCACGTATTGTCCGTGGAACCGGTCCAGAGGAGCGCCGGGTCTGCGCGACCGCCGGCGGCAGGGCCGCAAGCGAAACTAACCAAGCCAGGCCCAAAACCACGAAACAGGAATTTCTGCGACCCATAGCACTCGTCCTTAACGTCGATAGATGAACCGTCATGATCCGCTTACAAACCCCCTAATCCCAGAGACCAGTCGCCAGAAGAGGCAGCCGCCACTCCCCGCAGCATAGCAGCATTCGGCAAAAAAAGCAAATGTTTTGTCGCCCCAAGTCCAAAATTTTTCCAATGGTTCGCGACAAAATTAGTCGATGCAAGTGTGTGATACCAAGTGATTTGCAACTCTTGCGCGGTACATGGTCCGTGCGCTGCCCCGCCGGGACGACGGAGATGCCAAGCTCGGTGAAGCATCGCCGTCGTCCCAAACGGGACATGCACAATTTTACTAATGTGGTTGCGCACCGCGAGCGCAAATCCGTTTTGCGGACAACGCGCACACCACCCAGTGCGACCGAATCTGGTCCGAACTCACCCCCACGGCAAACGCCCTCGATGGGGTTCCGTAGGAAACACAATCAAACTCCTAGTTGCCTTTTTCCTTCTCCGTTGCCGTGAACAAAAACTCGGACGGGCCCAGGGCCACGTCGCAAACGCGGACTTCATCGATCAGGCCGCGAAAAAACTCGCCCGTAGCCGTGCCGCTGTGGCCGCGGCCGACGGTCCATTCGGCGGTGTCCTCGCCCTTGCCCAAAGCGGTCGAGCCTTGCGAGGGCAGTTGCGTCGAGGCCCGCAGCACGTAGCCGCGGCCGTCGAGCGCGTTGACGTACAGCCGCAGGGCGCGGCCGTCGCTGGTGGCCGCCACGTGATACCAGTGATTCGGCTCCACCGGCGGCTCCTCGGCGATCGCCTGATGAGGGCGGTCGTCGGCGTCATAGAAATTGATCGCAAACCGCTGATCAGCGTTGACCTGGAAGGCAAGCCGGGGCGGTTCGCTGCGGAACTTGAATACGTAGTAGGTGTCCCGGCCGACAAAGGTCTGGGCAGCTTCCCAGGTGGCCGACCGCGTTCACCGAGGCCTCGATCGTCCATTGGGCGGGCGTGATCTTCTGGATGTCCAAGGGCGCGGCATGACTGAATTTGGAGCGGGTGTAGACATTCCGGGAACTGTCCGGGTCCCAGGGCTGCGAACTGTCAAAGCACGACCGGTTCGCAGCGCCCGTCCGCGGCACCTGGCCGGAGGGCACGTCGGGCGAGAAGATCGGCCGCTGATAGGCGGCGAACGTGTACAGGTCATTGCCGTTGAAGGAGGAATCGACCGTGGCGCGGATCGGATTCTTGTTGCCCTCGGTATCGGGAAACGGGGTCCCCAGGGGCTGGTCCTCAAACCGCCAGTAAGCCACAACGTGGCGGTCGCGTCCCGCATCGTCGATCTTGCGAATGAAGGTCTCGCCCGAGTCCTTGACAAGCCAGGGCGCGGAAAGGTCGCCGTCGATCCGCAGTCCCTGATCCACAAGCAGGTGCTGCCCGGCGGGCGTGGCTGGAGCGGCTGGTTTCGCCGCACCCGTTTTTTCTGCCGACTGCTGCACTGCCGACCGCTGAACCAGGACCTCGCCCTTGAAGACATGCACCTGCACGTCTTCGGAGGGAGTGACATCCACGGCAAATTCGGTTCCCAGGTCGACGACCGAGCCCTTGGGGGTCTCGACCTGGAAGCCGCGAGCCTCAGGTTTGATGATTTCGGCGGTCATCTTGCCCGCGCGGAGGAAGACCTTGCCGGGGGCCACCAGCTCGAGTTTCGCCGGTCCTTGAACGACCGCGCGGACACCGACGTTGAAGATTAACTCGACGGCTCCCGAACAGAGGCTGATTTTCTGACCTGTAGTGAAGGTCGTGCCCAGTTCCGGCCCGCCGGCTTTGCCGCCCCAACACGGTTCGGCGGCGCGGGTCAAGTGGGCAACCGGGAGCCCGGCCGGAAGCCACCCAGAGGGTGCCCGGTCGGGATTTGAGATTTCAGATTTGTGATTGGCAATATCAGATCCGGCGTTTGGATTCCGCGCGCACTTTTTTCACTCTTCCATACGCTCATCGCTAGCACCGTGGTCACGAGGACCAGTGCGGCCAGCATTGAGAAGAAGGTCGCGTGGCCGGAGGCAATACCCCAACCTTGACGTCCCAGATCGCCCAGAAAGCCGAGGACGGGAGACGATTTGCCGCTCGCGAGGGACGAAGGGCCCCTCTCATCCGTTTTCCAGGGCTCGTCCGTTTTCCAGGGAGTGACCGTGGCCGCGGATCGGATACTTTCCGCCGCCTGGCCGAATACCCAGCGGAGAGCCGCTTCGGTCTGACGATAGGCCAGGTAGATTTGCCGGGCCTCCTCGTCGCCGTGCAGCAACTCCTCCAAACGGGCCACCTCCTGCGGCTCCAGCAAATTGTCGCACGCGCGGTCAATCAGGTCGAGCAACTCGCTACGATCGGCACTCATTCGGCAACCTCCTGACGCCGCAAGGCCATCTGCCTGAGAACGCACTGGGTCAACGCCTTGCGAATGCGGTAGACCGCTTTATAGACCCAGTCCGTCGAGCGTTCGACTTGCGCGGCGATGCGCTCGGCGGACGCGCCGGGGCCGTATCGCCGCAAGATCAACTCACGATCCTCGGGCGGGAGTTTCTTGAGGCAATGGCTCAGGTCTTCCAGTCGCTGGCTTGGGGGCTCCGCCTGCCTTTCGGCCTGGTCGGCCAATTCCTGGAGCATCGCCGGGGAGAATACGGTCCTATCGCGCCGCCGCTGGTCCTGCCACTGCAAGACCTTGTTCCGGGCGATCTTGTAGGCCCATGCCCGGAAGTTGGTCCCGATCTGGAACGAATCGCGATGCTGCCACATGGTAATGTTGGCCTCTCCCAAAATGTCGGCCGCATGGTCGCCATCGAATACGAGAGAGGAGATATAGAAATAGATGTCGGACTGGTGGCCAGTCACAAGCTGAACGAATTCGGCGGTTTGTGAGTCGTTCAGCATGGCAGTTTGGCGTGAAAAATCCTTGTCCGGAGAAACGCTGTACGCTACACTCTGCGGTGGATAGGGAGGAAAACCCCATAGGGAAATCCTCGTCCGTGAGCGTTGAGCCCCTATAGTAAAGCAAAGATAGGGGCCAAATTTGCCAGTAAAAACGGAAAAAACGGAAAATTTCTCCAGGAGGTCAACCGTGACCCTGGATGCTGGCCGCTCACTCTGGCCTGCGCAAAAGTCGGATGATTTGGATGAAATCGCGTCCTGGGGGTGGCTTGACATCTTCCGGCTGGCCATTCATACTTTGGGCTCGCTGTCAGGCTGAGTCAGGGTTGGACTGAAGCTTCCGTGGCGCGTCCCCATTCTCCAATCAGCATCGTGAATTGACCGACCGCCTGCAACGATTCACTCCTTTCTATTCCAGTGGGCCGCCTCCGGCACCCGCCACAATCACGAAGGAACGCAGATGGAAACTCTGGACTGGGTAATGATCGGCGGCTATTTCGCCCTCCTCTTGGGCGTGGCCTGGTATGTCGTCTACAGGAGCAAGGACACGGCGGCGGACTACTTCCTCGCCGGGCGGAACTTGAGCTGGTGGATCGTGGGGGCCTCGATCTTCGCCTCGAACATCGGCTCCGAGCACGTCGTCGGCCTGGCCGGCTCGGGGGCCAAGGACGGCGTGGCCATGGCCCACTACGAGCTGCATGCCTGGTGCCTGCTGCTGCTGGCCTGGGTCTTCGTGCCCTTCTACGCCCGCTCGCTGGTCTTCACCATGCCGGAGTTCCTGGAACGGCGGTTCTCGACGAGCTCGCGCTACGTGCTCTCGATCGTCTCGCTGATCACCTTCGTGGTCTCGAAGATCGCCGTGGGCATTTATGCCGGCGGAATCGTCTTCTCCGTGCTCTTGCCCGACGTTCAACCTGCACCTCGGCGGCCATGTCTTCGACAGCTTCTGGATCGGCTCGATCCTCGTGATCCTCATGACGGGGCTGTATACGGTTCTGGGCGGCATGCGGGCCGTGGCCTACAACGATGCCATCCAGACAGTCGTGCTGATCTTCGGGTCGGCCACCCTCACGATCTACGGCCTGCTGCTGTTGAGCGATTGGCAGGGACTGGGCGTCGGCTGGCACAATCTTCGCGAGGCCTGCGGTTCGGACATGTTCAACCTCTGGAAACCGCTCATCCCCAAGGGCGTGGAAGGGACCTGGGCGCCGGTCCTGGACACCGACTCGGCGGGCAATGTGGTGCGCGAGGCGTGGTACTTCAACGACCATTTCCCCTGGCTGGCCATGCTGATCTGCGCCGGTGATCGGCATGTGGTACTGGTGCACCGACCAGTACATCGTGCAGCGGGCCCTGGGCGCGCCGGACGAAAGAACGGCCCGCCGCGGCAGCATCTTCGCCGCCTTCCTCAAGCTCTTTCCCGTTTATTTATTCATCGTTCCGGGACTGATCGCCTTCGCCCTGGCCAAGACGGGCAAGGTGCCGGAGTTGGCCCTCATCGCGCAAACGGGCGAGGCCGCCCGTGCCGCACAGCAGCGGGCCTTCCCGCTGATGGTCGTGCACATGCTACCGGCCGGTCTGGCGGGATTGTCGTCGCCGGTCTGCTTTCCGCCTTGATGGGCTCGCTGGCCGGCGTCTTCAACGCCTGCTCGACGCTCTTCACCGTCGACCTCTACGAGAAGTGGAAGCCCAAGGCCACGCAGCACCAGATCGTGCGGACCGGCCGCATCGCCACCGCCGTCATGGTGCTGATCGCCCTGGCCTGGCTTCCCGTCCTCGAAAACGCCAACAGCCTGTATGAGTACCTGCAGGCCATTCAGGGCTATTTGGCCCCGCCGATCTTCGTTGTTTTCTTCTTCGGCGTGTTCTTCAAGCGGCTCAACGCCCAGGGCTGTTTGTGGGCGATGGTCGTGGGCTTCATCCTGGGCATCTTCCGCATGCTGGTCGATACGCCCGTGACGATGAAGCTGGCCGGTTTCGAGAAGGGCTACGAGCAGGGCTCGTTCCTGTGGATCGTGAACCACATTTTCTTCCAGTACTTCAGCGTCCTGATCACGATCGTTTCGATGGTCGTAATGGTGGTCGTAAGCTACATGACCTCGCCGCCGTCAGAAACGCAGATCAGGAGCCTGACCTTCGGCACGGCAACCGCGGAAGACAATCGGAAGACGCGGGCCAGTTGGGACTGGCGGGAAGTGGCCGCCTCGGCCTTCGTGCTGGCGGCGATCTTGGGGGCGTACCTGTACTTCCGCGGGTAAGAGAGAAAAATGAAATCCGAAATCCGAATATCGAAATCCGAAACACATCTCAAATCTGAAATCCGAAAGCTCAAATCTCAGATCTGAAATCTCAGATTTCAAATCTCAAATCCGGATTTAGCAACCCTACCTAAAACCTCAAACCGTTTGTCTTTGGAACCCATCATGACCGCTTTTTCTGAAATCCAAAAGATCCGCTACGAAGGCCCTCAATCGAAGAATGCCCTGGCTTTCCGCCACTACAACGAGTCGGAAGTCGTGGCCGGCAAGACGATGAAGGACCATCTCCGCTTCAGCGTCGCCTACTGGCACACGATGCGCGGCAGCGGTTCGGACCCCTTCGGTCCGGCCACGATGCTGCGGCCCTGGGAAAGCGGCTGCGACAACGTCGACAACGCCCAGAAGCGGGTCCGCGTGGCCTTCGAGTTCATCGAGAAGCTGACCGCCCCCTTCTTCTGCTTCCACGACCGCGACATCGCCCCCGAGGGCCGTTCGCTGGCCGAGACCAACAAGAATCTGGACGCGGTGGTCAAGGTGGTCAAGGAGGAAATGCAGCGGACGGGCGTCAAGCTGCTGTGGGGCACGGCCAATCTCTTCAGCAACCCCCGTTTCATGCATGGGGCCGCCACCAGCCCCAATGCCGATGCCTTCGCCTACGCCGCGGCGCAAGTCAAGAAGGCCCTGGAGGTGACCAAGGAGCTGGGTGGCGAGGGCTATGTCTTCTGGGGCGGACGCGAAGGCTACCAGACCCTCTGGAACACCGACATGAAGCGCGAGTTCGAGCACCTGGCGCGGTTCATGCACATGGCCGTCGATTACGCCAGGCAGATCGGCTTCCAAGGGCAGTTCTACTTCGAGCCCAAGCCCAAGGAGCCGACCAAGCACCAGTACGACTTCGATTGCGCGGCCTGCATCAATTTCCTCCGCGCCTACGGCCTGGCCGACCACGTGAAGATGAACATCGAAACGAACCATGCCACGCTGGCCGGGCACACCGTCGAGCACGAGTTGGACTATGCCGGCGCAGGGGTTCCTCGGTTCGGTCGACGCCAATACGGGCGACCTGCTCCTGGGCTGGGACACGGACCAGTTTCCCACCGACGTCTACCTCACGACGAAGATGATGCTCATCATCTTGAAGTACGGCGGGTTCAGCACCGGCGGCCTGAACTTCGACGCCAAGGTGCGGCGCGAAAGTTTCGAGCCGGTCGATCTCTTCCACGCCCACGTCGGCGGCATGGACGCCTTTGCCAAGGGTCTGAAGATCGCCGCCGCCATCCGGGCCGAGGGCCTGATCGACGCCCTGCTCAAGCAGCGTTACTCCTCGTGGGATGGGGGAATTGGCGGTGAGATCGAGGCCGGAAAGCACGACTTCGCCTCGCTGGAGAAGTACATCCTGGCCAAGGGCGACGCGGCGCCCAACATCAGCGGGCGGCAGGAATTGCTGGAGAACCTCTTCAACCGCTACGTGTTTTGAATCGGGCTTAGAACACGCTGTAGATATAGGGTGCAATGCTCGTGGCCACAATTGTCAGCAGGCCGCACAGCACCAGCACGACAAGGATCGGCAGCAGCCACCACTTCTTGTTCTCGGCCAAGAACTGCACGAACTCGCGGACAATGCCCACAGGTTTCTCTTCACCGGCTTTCTCAAAGTCGTTTTTCGGAAGCATAAGGGGGCTCGCTACCAGCGTCGATAATAACTTCGCACGTCGCGCGGCTGCTTTTTGGGCTGCCAATAGGTGTCGAGGTCGCGATCGATCTTCAACTGCAATGCGTCGCGGCCGAAGCACCGCATGAGCATTCCCACCGGCGCCACGACGACAAAGAACGCCAGCGACAGGACCAGGTCATGAATCAACAAGGTCAGCGGCGCCGTCGCCACGTTTATTGCCACCAGCAGCGGCCGCAGTCCCCGCGGCCAGACGACGCCGACCGCGAAAAACAGCCCTCCGATCGCTGCACCATAGGCAATCGCCGGCGGGAAACCGTGCGTCCAGAGCGCGGCGGCCGCCGGCGCCGCTACGAGCGATGCCAGTGCAAAAATGCGGACCTGCCGATTGTTGGGATGCCAATGGATTTCCATCATCAAGTCTCAATCCAACTGGAATTGTGCCAAGTGCCGTTTCCGCTGCGCCGCGTCCATAACGGCCTTCTGCTGCGTCTTGTGCAGGATGTGCCGTCCCAGCACGAGCACGTCCATGTCGGTCGCCATGAAACAGCGATACGCGTCCTCGGGCGTGCAAACGATCGGCTCGCCGCGAATATTGAAACTCGTATTGATCAACACCGCACAGCCGGTCTTTTCGTGAAACCGCGTCAACAAGCGGTGCAAGAGCGGGTTGCGTTCTCGGTCCACTGTCTGCACGCGGGCGGAATAGTCGACGTGCGTCACGGCGGGGATCGTCGAACGGCATTGGTTCAGCCGCCGGATGCCGAAGGCCCTCACCCCCTGCCCCTCTCCCGGAGGGAGAGGGAGATATCGGCCCCCTGCCTGTCGCCCGGAGGGCGAGGGGAGATGTCGGCCCCCTGCCTGTCGGCGGGCGCCGCGGAGCGGTCGGGGAGAGGGGAAAGGCGCTGCTCCTCGCGGAGCGGCGGGGTCAGCAGCATGTACGGGCTGTCCTCATGGGGCCGCATCTCGAAATAGCGATCGACATACTCGCGGAGCACGATCGGCGCGAAGGGCCGAAAGGACTCGCGAAACTTGATCTTGAGGTTCATCACCGATTGCATCGAGCGGCACCGCGCATCGCCCAGAATGCTCCTGGCTCCCAACGCCCGAGGGCCGAACTCCATCCGGCCCTGGAACCAGCCGACGATTTTTTCCTGGGCCAAGAGCGAGGCCGCTTCGTCGACGAGGCAGGCTTCGTCGGCCGCCGTTTCGAAGACGGCATGCGCCTTGTGCAGCTCCCGTTCGATCTGCTCGTCGGAGAAGGCCGGACCCAGCAGCGAGCCCTGCTGCGCGTCGTGACCCGCACCCACCAGTGGGTACCCGCCGGGTGCCCCGCGCCACTCCTTCCGGGTCAACGACGCGCGGGTTCTGCAGGAGTTGATGCCAGATGAACAGCGCCGTGCCCAAGGCGCCCCCGGCATCGCCCGCGGCGGGCTGGATCCAAAGATCGTGGAACGGTCCCTCGCGGAGGACGCGGCCGTTGGCCACGCAATTCAGGGCCACGCCGCCGGCCAGCACGAGATTTTTCATGCCGGTCTGCCGGTGTACGTGCCGGACCATGCGGAGCACGACCTCTTCGGCCACCGCCTGGATCGAGGCCGCCAGGTCCATCTCGCGCTGCGAGAGCCGGCTTTCCGGCCTTCGCGGCGGACCGCCGAAGAGCCGGTCGAACTTCCGCGAGGTCATCGTCAACCCCTGGCAGTAGTTGAAGTAGCTCATGTCCATGCGGTACGAGCCGTCCTCCTTCACGTCGATGAGGTGCTTGAGGATGAGGTCCTTGTAGAGCGGCTCGCCGTAGGGCGCCAGGCCCATCACCTTGTATTCTCCGCTGTTGACGCGAAAGCCCGTATAGTAGGTGAAGGCCGCGTACAGCAGGCCCAGCGAATGCGGAAAGCGGATCTCGCGCGTAAGCTCGATGCGGTTGCCGCGACCGACGCCGAAGCAGGTCGTCGACCATTCGCCGACGCCGTCGATGGTGAGGATGGCCGCTTCGTCGAAGGGCGAGGGGAGGAAAGCGCTGGCCGCGTGCGACTCGTGGTGATCGGTGAAGACGCAACGGCCGCGATACTTGCCGCCGAGCGCCTTGCGGACCTGCCGGGGGACGTGCAGCTTCGCTTTCAGCCATGCCGGGACGGCCTGTCGGAAGGAGAGGTAGCCGGCGGGCGCCATGGCGAGATACGTCTCCAGCAGGCGCTCGAACTTGGTGATCGGCTTGTCGTAGAAGCCGACGTAGTCGAGATCGGCGGCCGTGATGCCCGCCTCGCGGAGGCAGTAATCGAGGGCGTTTTGCGGGAAGCCGGCGTCGTGCTTCTTGCGGGTGAAGCGCTCTTCCTGGGCCGCGGCCACGATCCGGCCGTCGACCACCAGGGCCGCCGCCGAGTCGTGATAGAATGCCGAAATGCCCAGGATCGCTGTCATGCGTGAAATCTCCCTGATTCAATATAGGGGGAATGCAGGGGAGGGTCAACTTATACTGCGAGAGGCTTTAATTAAGCCGTTTTTGCAGCAGCCATCGAAGCCCGAAGCACAAGCGAGGCAAGCGGTTCCGTCCCTCGCTTGCGCAGTCGGGCTTAGATCATTTAAAGCCGCGCGGAGCATCGATCCCGACATCCCGTAGCCGCCGCTTGACAACGCGGGAAACCGCGATGAAACTGAAGGTTTATCCTCTCGTAATATAGGGGCGGCCGAATGGCGCAAAGATCGGGGAGCGAAAGGCCGGCAGACGCGAGCCGCAACCAAGACCAGTCCGAAGTAGCTCCCGCGGCAGCGGACCCGCAGAGCGCTTTGGGCGTGCCGCCAGCCTGCTCAGGCCCCAAGCTCCGCCGCTTTCGCGGCTGGCGCGGATGGCTTCTGCGGTTGTCGCTCTTGGTCCTCTCCCCCGTCCTCTTCTTCGGGCTGGTGGAAACCGGTTTGCGACTGGGGGGCTATGGTTATCCGACGGGGTTCTTCCTTGGGCCGGATGCCGATGGCAAGTGGACCACCAACGAGCACTTCGGATGGCGGTTCTTTCCGCAGTCGCTTTCCCGAGACCCGGATCCGTGCACTCTCTCCGCCAAGCCTGCCGGGACGGTCCGGATCTTTGTTCTGGGCGAGTCGGCCGCCATGGGAGTGCCCGACCCGGCCTTCAACGTCGGCCGGATCCTTGCCGCCATGCTCCGCGAGCAGTATCCCGGCGTGCAGTTCGAGGTCGTCGACGGGGCCATGACGGCGATCAATTCGCACGTGGTGCGCCAGATCGCGGGCGACTGCGCGGCCCGCCAGCCGGACCTGTTTGTCGTCTACATGGGGAACAACGAAGTCGTGGGGCCCTACGGACCGGGAACCATCTTTCAGAAATGGTCGCCGAGCCTGGGGATGATTCGGGCCAGTCTGTGGGTGAAATCGACGCGGGTCGGGGAGTTGCTCGGCGACATCGTTGCGCACTTCCGCGGCAGCCAAGGCGCGCCGGAGCATTGGCGGGGCATGGAGATGTTCGTAAACAACCCCGTGGCGGCCGATGACCCTCGACTGACTGCCGTCTATGACAACTATCGGCGAAACCTGGTCGACATCTGCGGCATCGCCCGACGGGCAGGGGCCGCGGTCGTCGTCTCGACCGTGGCCGTGAACCTCAGCGACTGTCCGCCGTTTGCCTCGCTGCATCGCCCCGACCTGTCCGCCGCGGACCTGGCGCAATGGGAGTCCTTGTACAAGGCGGGCGGCACGTTGGAAGCGGGCAATTTGCTCCCCTCGCCTTCCGGAGGGGAAGGGGGTGAGGGCAATTCGCTCCCCTCGCCTTCCGGGAGAGGGGCAGGGGGTGAGGGCAATTCCTGCGCAAGGCGCTCGATCAGTACGAGGCGGCGGCGAAGATCGACGACCGCTTCGCGGAGCTCCAGTTTCGCATCGCCCGCTGCCTGAGCAAGTTGGGCCGCTTTGCCGAGGCCAAGGAGCGGTTCGAGTTGGCCCGCGACCTGGACGTCCTGCGGTTCCGCGCCGACTCCCGCATCAATGCCGTCATCCGCCAGGTGGCCGGCGCGGAGGAAGCCGCCGGCGTCCGTTTTGCCGACGCGGAGCAGGCGCTGGCCGAGAGCGATCCGGACGGCCACGGTATTCTGGGGGGGCGGCTCTTTCATGAGCACGTCCACTTGACCTTCGATGGAAACTACCTTCTGGCGAGGGCCGTTTTCGAGCAGGTCTGCCGCGCCTTGCCGCAACTGGGCGGCGCGGGCGGCCAGCAGGCAATCCCGTCGCGGCAGCGCTGCGCGGAGTTGCTGGCGCTAAGTCCCTTGGACGAATACAACATGGCCGCCAGCATCGTGGAGATAACGTCCAGGGCGCCCTTCACCAATCAACTCGACCACAACCTGCGCCAGGACGCGGCACGGCGGCAAAGGGACGACCTGCTTGGACGGGCATCGACGCCGCAGGCCATCCAGGCGGCGCGAAGGACCTACGAGGCGGCGTTGGCTAATGCGCCTGACGACTGCTACCTGCATGTCGGCTTCGCCAGGCTGGCCATGAAGGCGCAGCGACCCGACGTCGCCATCGAGCACTATCGGACGGTGCTCCGGATGCAGCCCCACAACGCGCTCATGCAGCAAAACCTCGGCACGGCCCTCGCTTCCAAAGGAGAGATCGACGAGGCCGTCGCCTGTTACCAGCGAGCGCTGGAGATCGATCCCAACTTTGCGGAGGCCCACTATAACGTCGGTGTCTTGCTGGCCGGCCGCGGACAGCTCGACGAGGCCGTGGCCCACTACCGGCGGGCGCTGGAGATCAATCCGGACAACGCGGGCGTCCATTACAACCTGGCTGTCGTGCTGGCCGGCCGCGGAGAGGTCGACGAGGCGGTGGCGCATTACGAAAAGGCCCTGGAAATCAATCCCAACTACATGGAGGCCCACCACAACCTCGGTGCGGTGCTATTTGGCCGCGGACAGGTCGAGGAGGCCGTGGCGCATTACCGGAAGGCCCTGGAAATAAACCCCGATTGTCTGGAGGCCCACTTCAACCTCGGAACGGCGTTGGCCGGCCGCGGACAGGTCGAGGAGGCGCTGGCGCATTACGCGAAGGCCCTCAGCTTGGCCTCCGCTCAGAACAACAGCGCCTTGGCCAAGGAGATTCGCTCCCAAATCAGGCGACTCCAATCGGTCGCCCCCGACAAACCACCATAATCCCCTCCCTGCTAAGGCAGAGCGAAGAGATGAAATCAAGTCCTAAAAATCGTTGCACATTTTCGAAGGCCGCACAGATGTTAGGGAACCGGTTGTCATGGTGCATTCTACGGCCGGGTAGCCGCGCCACGGGTGGCGGTTCGGCTGCTCACTGCCGTGCTATTGACCACTGCCGCATCATCCGCGCAGAACCCAGAGGATGGTAGCAAGAGCAAGCAGCTCTCTGCCGGGTTTCGTTCCCCGAACGCGGCCGATCAGGGGCGCCGAGAACGGACGCCAACTCCAAACTGGCGCACGAGCAGATGGTCGCGAATCTGAAGAACGGACGGATCGACGTTTACTTTGTGGGGGACTCCATCACCCGCCGCTGGCGGGCCACGGACTATCCGCAATTTCTAGCGAACTGGAACGAGAATTTCTTCGGCTGGAATGCCGCCAATTATGGTTGGGGGGCCGACACCATCCAGAACATCCTGTGGCGGATGCAGCACGGCGAACTGGACGGTGTCGATCCCAAGGTCATTGTCTTGCTTGCCGGCACCAACAATATTGGCAATACTCCCGCGAGCGACGCGAAGATCGCCGATATTAGCAGGGGCATCAAGGCACTGCTCGAACGTCATGCGGGAGAAAGCCCCCAAGGCCACGATCATCGTCATGGGGATCTTGCCACGCAACGACGGGCGCGATCCGACGGCAGTCATGCCCTCGATCAGGAGGATCAATGAGAACATCGCCAAATTCGCTGACGGCAAGACGATCCGCTACTTGAACATCAACGACAAGCTGGCAGACAAAGACGGCAAGCTAATCCAGGGCATGAGCGTGGATCGTTTGCACTTGACCGTGAAAGGGTATCAGGTTTGGGCGGATGCTCTGAGGCCATTGTTCGTGGAGTTGCTTGGGCCAGCCGCCAAGGAAGATCGCGCACCGCCGCCAACTGGGGATCCGAGTGCCGCGCCGTTTCGCAGAGCGTAAGTCCAAAAGAAAAAGGCCACTTGCGTCAATAACGCAAGTGGCACATGAGCGGAGGGCACGAGATTCGAACTCGCAACCCCTTGCGGGGCACCACATTTCCAGTGTGGCCGCTAGCCATTCGCTTACCCTCCAAGACGTTTTCTAAATCCTCGGCTCCATTGACCTTCCGTCGCCACGCTTCTATCACTAATCTGCGGGTGTCAAAAACTACACCTGAAACTACACCCGACACCCGGTCTTGATGCTGACACCCGTTTTCACACCCTACTTCCTGACGCCAAGTTCCTAATTTCAGGGGATAATGGCTAACTCTAAGCATACTCCATCTGAGCGTCGGATCAAGCCCTGGCCAGAGTTTCCGTTCGCGGCCGCCGACACAGGACCGCAGCATAACCACCGGCCAGGGCAAGCGCGTTGCAAAATATCGGTGGCGGCCTCGCCTTCGCTCACTCCAGCCGATCCGGGTGTGCCCACAGCCCTAGGGCCGGGTTGCCGATAAAGAAGAACCTCTCGCCATCGGGCAGCGTGGCCCAGCCATCGCGTCTCGACTGCGGCTCGTACCGCGTCAGCATCGCTTCCAAATCGGCGTAACCATAGCCGACCGATTCGATCTCCTCGCACGAGAGATGCCCTGGACAATACGTGATGCGGAACCGCCCTTCGGACGATCCGTGGATCAGGTGGGCGGCGGCGGAAAGATTCTGCGGCAGGTCGTCGCTCTCGCGGACCAATTGCATCACGCGGGGCGTGCCGGCGTAGCCATACTTGCGGATCAAGGCGTCGATCTGGCGGTCCTCGCCAAAGGTCTTGACGCCGGGGGCCAGCACGATCAGCTCCCCGCCGTCGGCGATTGCCATCCGCGTGCGATAGACGGACTTGTTTCCCAGCCAGGTGCTGTGGAATTCCTCCGGATCGAGATAGACGACCATTTTCCGCGGGGCCTCGTCGAGCACCGTGAAATTCACCTTCACCGACAGCTCCGACGCCATCGTAAAGCACTCAACGTCGCTGCCGATATACAGTCCTCGCACCGCCAGGCTGCCGTCGACGCGGGGCCCGATCACCGTGAGTATGTAGACCAGCGGCAGCCGGGCGCAGAAATGCTCCTGGGCGTAGTTCAGGATGCGGCGCAAGGGCGTATCGGCCCGGCCCATCATCCGCTCCATGCCATAGGCCGCGCCGATGAAATGACTTTCGTTGATGCCCCGCACGCCGCCGGCGCCGACGAAGACGTTCTTGTTGTAGTTGGCCATGCCCATCACCTCGTGCGGCACGACCTGGCCGATCGAAAGCACCAGGTCGTGGCCGCCTTCCCAGATCAGCCGGTTGAGCTGGGCGGGCCAAGGACGGGTCCATAGGCCCTCGGTCGCCTGGCATACAAAGTCGGCCGGGACCTCGCCGATGGTGAGCACGTCGTTCCGCCAGTCGTGCTCGCGGATCAGGCTGCCCGGCAAGCTGGGGAACATTCGCTCGATCTGCCAATCGGCCATCGGCACGTGCGTGCCCAGGGCGGGCATGACGTCGGTCAGCCGCTCGCCGTAAAACTCATGCGTCAGGCACGTCAGCGGCCCGGCCATGCTGTTGAGCCGGGTAAAATCGGGCGGCAAGGCCAGGACTTTACGGCGAGGGCCGAGCTTTTCCAAGGTGGAAAACAAGGCCCCACGAAGCGCATCGCGGTCCAGGTCTGTCGTCGGGGAGCCTTGGGCGAAAAAGGTAGGCATAGTCTCAGTTCTGCCAGCTACATTGCGAACGATTGGCAAATGGGCAATTCGACACCAACCCAAAGCGTAAGCGAGGCAAAGACCTGGCGGCCTCGCTCACGCTTCGGGTTAGTGTCAGTTGCAACGGCTCGCAGCATGGTCACCAGCCAAGCATGGTCGGTTGGAACGTCTCGCCGTCATTGCGGCAGCAGAGGAGTCTGAACGTGTACGTATCGCAGGCGTAATTGGTCCAGTGGCCTGATCCATCACAGGTGCAGATATTCAAACCATCCACGTGGGAACTGCCGAACGAGATCGCATCGGAGACGTGCCGCCGGTCTTCCAAGGGGCCGTTGTTGGAATAACGCTCGAAACTCGCCGAGAAGCCGGCAAAAATCGGGCTGCTGTCGCCCGGGTCCGCGCCGTCCGTATAATTATCCGGATTCAAGTACTTTTCAGACAGCATCATGGTGTTCGCCGTGCCGTCGCGGATGTCCGTTTGCGTCACCATGCTAAGCGTGAAAATCACGCCGTCATTCTTACTCATGTCCGGAAACTGGTAACCGGGCACGTCGGCGAAGGAAGGACTGCCCGAGGCAGGGCAATTTGTCCACACGATGGGCGGGTTGCTTTGCGTTCCCGCATTGGCTGCGTAATCGGTACGGGCAGCGGCCGAAGTACCCGATTGGCTGTTGCACGTGGCGGCGGAAAGCGGGTAGACCATCGGCGCCCGCCGGGTAGGGCAATAGAAGATGGGCAGGGGAAACTGCATGGCCTGAGAAAGTAAAATCTGCTTTTGACCGGGATTCGAAACCAAGTTGATTCCCATGTCATGCAACTGCTGCTGCTCCATATACGGCAGGACATTATAGGTCCAGCCGCCGGGCTGCTTCTGGCCGCTGCGATCCGGGTCCCCCGACCAGGCCGGGACCATCCGCCCGTGGGATAAGAGTGCCGGGCCGATTCATGCTGCATGCAGGCCGACGTCAACTGCTTAAGGTTGTTCAAACAACTATTTTTGCGGGCGGCCTCCCGCGCCGCTTGCACCGCCGGCAGCAACAGCGTGACCAGAATCCCGATGATGGTAATCACCACCAGGAGTTCCACCAAGGTAAAACCGTGTCGCCTTTTCATCTCGCTTCCCCTCCCCACGAATTGAGTTCCCACCATTGTCCTGGCCAGCAAAGCGGTGAAAATACTCCAAAACTCCCTCCATTGGTAGGTTTCGGAATATTTCGAGCCGTGCAGGACAGAAAACGCCCTTTCCCGCATAATAACGCCTTTGCCCAGTTTTGGCAAGCAAAGATCCCGGAGACCGGAGGTCGGACGGTATATACTATGCACTGGGAAAAACGAGCCGCTTGTTTCGCGCTAGCGGTTGCGGCTGCGAATTCCCATTTCAGCAGAAGCCCACCCTGCGGCTAAACAAGACATGCCGATGGCCCAAAGCAAATTTCAAGCAAGTTGGTGGCTGCCGGGAGGGCACGGCCAGACCCTCTGGCCGGTCTTGACCCGGCGCGTTCCGCTCGACGTTCGAACGGAGCGGATGGAACTGCCTGACGGCGATTTCGTGCCGCTCGACTGGGTCGGCGCCAGCGGCCCGATCGTGATCGTGTTGCCCGGCTTACAGGGCGACCTGGGTTCGGGTTATGTGCGAGGGCTGCTGCGGGCCTGCCAGGCGCGGGGCTGGCGCGGCGTGCTGCTGAATTATCGCGGCCGCGTTGAACCGAACCGCTTTCGCCAGAGCTATCATTGCGGCATGACCTGCGACCTCCACTACCTGACGCAACACCTGGCCGACCGCGAGCCGGAAACGCCGATCGGGGTCGTGGGCTGCTCGGTAGGCGCGAACGTCTGCCTGAGGTGGCTGGGCGAGTGCGGGCGGCGCGGCGAGTCGCTGCCGATCGTTGCCGCCGTGGGCGTATCGGCGCCATTCAATCTGGGGGCGGTGGCCAAGAATATCGAGCGCGGGTTCTCCCGCATCTACCAATGGAATCTGCTGCGGAGCCTCCGCCGCGACGTGGCGATCAAGATGGACGCGCTGGGCGACGACTTCGGCATCAGCCGCCGGGAGTTCCGCCGCCTGAACACCTTCTTCCGCTTCGACGACCGGATCAGCGGGCCCTGGAACGGCTTCCGCGGGGCCAAGGATTACTACGCCAAGACGCGTTCGGACGTACTC
Organism: uncultured Planctomycetia bacterium; assembly: GCA_963824275.1. Classification (GTDB taxonomy): domain Bacteria; phylum Planctomycetota; class Planctomycetia; order Pirellulales; family Thermoguttaceae; genus JANXQG01. Next base: position 776,571 of record CAWGOT010000006.1, read on the forward strand.
TTGAAGCACGTTGCGGTCCCCACGCTGATCGTCAACGCCAGCGACGATCCACTGGTGCCGGCCCACCTGATCCCGCACCCCCGCGAGATTTCCGAGAAGGTGACGCTGGAGATCACCAAGGGCGGCGGTCATCTCGGTTTTGTCGGCGGCCGTTGGCCCTGGTCGCCGCGGTACTGGCTGGACGAGCGGATACCGGCGTTCTTCTCGTCGTTCTTCCGCGAAATCGGAAGCGCAGACAGAAACATGGTGAGCAGAAATATGAGAAGATCATAGAAAGGTGAAATCGACTTTCATTCAAGACACTGACGCAAGAAACGACACGGGCGGCAGGCCGTGCCTGCCGCCCGTGCGTTTTCTTTGGCCGATCGCGCCGCGGGCGTTCCGCGGCAGTCACCGCGCCGGATCAATGGGTTGGCGCGTCGCCGCCTTCCAGCGAGGCGTGGATTTCCTTCATCTCGGCCGATTCGGCGTTCGACTTCCTGACGGCCCAGGCGATCGCAAGAATACAGACGATGGCGATCACGGCGCCGATCCAGGCGACGGGCTCCGCAGCGCCGGGCAGCGAGCTCTTGTCGCCCGCCATGTTGTAGGCCAAGACCACGCTGGTCAGCGTGAGCATGGCGACCATGTTCATCACCTTGACCAGCGGGTTGATGGCCGGACCGGCCGTATCCTTCAGCGGGTCGCCGACGGTGTCGCCGGTGACGGCCGCCTTGTGCTTCTCCGAGCCCTTGCCCAGGTTGCGGGCCGGGTCCTTGGGCTCGTCCTCGATCATCTTCTTGGCGTTGTCCCAGGCGCCGCCGGCGTTGGCCATGAAGACCCCGAGCATCACGCCCGAGACGATCATGCCGGCCAGGAAGCCGCCCAAGGCATAGGGGCCGAGCAGCACGCCGACGAGGATCGGGCTGAGCACGGCCAGCAAGGCCCGGGCCGATCAATTCGCTCTGCGCGGCGTTGGTGCAGATATCGACCACGCGGGCGTAGTTGGGCTTCTTCGTGCCGGCCCAGATCTCCTTGTCGCGGAACTGGATGCGGCATTCCTTAATGATGTAGAAGGCCGCACGCCCCACGGCGCGGATCAGCATCGAGCTGAAGAGCCAGGGAACGACTCCGCCGATCAAGAGGCCGATGAACACCTTCGGATTGGCCACGGTCAGCAGCGACGCGTACCGATTGTACTGGTCCATGGTCATTTCCGTGATCTTGTCCTCCGAGCCCATGGCCAGCGCGGCGATGAAGCTGGCGAACATCGAAACGGCGGCGATCACGGCCGATCCGATGGCAATGCCCTTGGTCTCGGCCTTGGTCGTGTTGCCCACGGCGTCGAGGTCGGCCAGGATCTGGCGGGCCCGCTTGTAGTTCTCGGCGCCCATCTCCTTCTCGTCATAGCCCATTTCGCCGATGCCGTTGGCGTTGTCGGCCACGGGGCCGAAGACATCCATGGAGATCGTGTTGCCGGTGAGCGTCAACATGCCGATGCCGGCCATGGCCACGCCATAGGCGACGAAGACCGGAGAACTGCCCTCGTAACAGAAGACCGACAGGGCGATGGCGGCCGCCAGGACAAGGGTGGCCATCACGGCCGATTCATAGCCCACGGCAAAACCCTGGATGATGTTCGTGGCATGGCCCGTCTGGCAGGCCCGCGCCAAGGTCTTCACCGGATCGTGGGTCGTATGCGTGTAGTAGCTCGTGAGCTTGTTCAAGACGATCGCCAGGATGATGCCGATGAAGCAGGTGAGGATCGGCCGGGCGTCGATGCCGTTGATATTCGCCAGCGGCGTCTGCTTCGCGGCGAGGATCCCGCCGTCGTCGCCTTTGGCCTTGTAGCCCAGGACCGGGTCGCCGTCCGGCTTGCCGTTGGACATCAGTGTTTTCAGCGTGACCACGTCCTTCTCGCCGTGTTGCGCCACGGCGAACGACTTGCCCTCGTTGTCCGCCTTCAGCCATAGGCGGAAGGCCGCCGACTGGTCGGATTCGTTGAGTCCCGTGGCCTTGGCAGCCTGCACAAACGCTGCCTGGGCCTTGGTGAAATTCTCGCTCATCGCATAGCCGGAAATAGCCTGCGGGTACTGGCGGACGTAATCGTCGTCGATCTTCAGGTAGGCAAAGCCCAGAAGCACGAATCCGACCACGGAGATCATGGAGCCGATCCAGAAGCCGCGGTGAACGCTCTTCAGGGCGGTGTCGGACGTGTCGTTGGGGCCGGCCTTCACCGTATAGGTGCTGATGATCGAGCCCAGCACGCCGATGCCGCGGACGAGGAGTGGGAAGATCACGCCCTTGTGCCCGAAGCTCGCCATGCCGAGGATCATCGCCGCAACGATCGTCACTTCGTAGCTTTCGAAGATGTCGGCCGCCATGCCGGCGCAGTCGCCGACGTTATCCCCCACGTTGTCGGCGATGGTGGCCGCGTTGCGGGGATCGTCTTCCGGAATGCCGGCTTCCACCTTGCCGACGAGGTCCGCGCCGACGTCGGCCGCCTTGGTGTAAATGCCGCCGCCGACACGCATGAAGAGGGCCAGCAGCGTGCCGCCGAAGCCGAAGCCGAGCAGGGCCTCGTAGGCCCGCTCGCCGTAGATCAGGAAGATGCAGGTGCCGCCCAACAGCCCCAGGCCGTCGGTCAACATGCCGGTCACCGTGCCCGTGCGGTAGCCAAGCTGCATGGCCTCGCCATAGCTGTGGCGGGCGGCGGCCGCCACGCGGAGGTTGCCGGTCGTGGCCAGCATCATGCCGCACAGGCCGACCAGGGCGCTGAAGATCGAGCCCGCCAGGAAGGCGCCCGAACGGCCGATGGCAAATTGCCATTCGTTGTATTTCGTGGCATAAAGCAGCACCGTAATCACGAGAATCAGGGGGACGATCTTGCCGAACTGTGCGGAGAGATAGGCGTTGGCCCCTTCGCGCACCGCAGCCGCAATCTCCTGCATCCGCGGCGTTCCCTTGTCGGCCTTCGTGACTTGGCCGACCAGCATGCCGGCATAGAGCAGGCCGAGAATGGCCACGCCGAGCACGGCAAACAACGAATAGCGCTCAAAAGGCTGATATTTGGCGGTGTTCGTCAACGGCTCCCACCAAACGAAGCTCTCCGCTCCAGTTTCGGGAGCGGCCGACTTTGCGGCCGGACTGCCCGAACTGGCCGCCGCACTGGCCATTGCCTGATTGTTGATCGTCAACCAGACAAAGCCCCCCAAGAAACTCAGGCAGAGCAGAACCAGCCCTAGGGTGGGCACACGGCCAAAACGTCGCCATGCGGGTCGATTTCCGGGGTTCTTTAATCCCGACAAACTCCTCATCACCAAACTCCTCTCGTGGAAAACCGAAAATGAAATAAAGCCGCAAGTTTACCCCGCCCGCCCTTGGCTAGCAAGAGGTCAGGCCCTTATAACTGTTGGCGTGCAGCGTATTTTCCGCTAAATCTTACACAAATGGCAGAATTGGCTCCACAACCGGAGGGACAGCATCCACCCGTCCAGCGCCCCTCTCCCATAAGATCGAGGAATTCTCTACCGAATTGTGGCATAAACAGGTTCGTTAATATCGGGAACCTTGGTTCAAGGGCGGAGATCGTATAGGCTTATAGGAACATTGGGTTTGAATGGAGTTTTCCGATAGGTAGGGTGTGGTCGAGCGCAGCGAAGACCCACCACAAATCGCCCGAAATTGGTGGGTCTTCGCTGCGCTCGACCACACCCTACCCCTCGTTTTCCGTTATGAAGCGATCGTTCAAGGATTTGTCGCCGGCCGAGGTGCTCGCCCTGGCTATCTCTCTGGAAGAAGAAGACTCGCGAATTCTACAGGAGTTCGCCCGCTTGTTGCGTCCGAATTACCCCAAGGCGGCGGCCGAGTTGGACGCCATGCGGGGCGAGGAAGACGGACATCGGCATCGGCTGGTCGACGTCTTTCGCAAGCGGCACGGAGAGGAGATTCCGCTGATGCATCGCGAGGAGATCAAGGGCTTTGTCCGCCGCGACCCAATCTCCTCGATTCAGCCCTGGGACGTCGCCCGCATCCGCCGCTACGTGGCCTTGATGGAGTTGGAGACGGGCCGTTTCTACAGCAAGGCGGCAGCGGCCACGACCGACGCCGAGTTGCGTCAACTGCTGGGTGACCTGGCGGAAGAAGAGCGGCACCACGAGGCCCGCTCGGCGACGCTGGCCCCCGAGGGCCAACCGCAGGACGAGCACGCGGCCGAGGCCCGCGTTGCCCGGCAGCTCTTCGTGATGCAAGTCATCCAGCCCGGATTGGTGGGCCTGATGGACGGTTCCGTGTCGACGCTGGCCCCGCTGTTTGCGGCGGCATTTGCCACGCACAGGATGTGGCTCAGTGATCCGATGAATCTGCCCGGTAGCGAGCCGACAATGCCGACGTTCCTGGTGGGGTTGGCGGCTGCCGTGGGTGCGGCGATCAGCATGGGCTTTGCCGAGGCCCTATCTGATGACGGCAGCCTTACGGGCGCGGGCGGCCGTACCTGCGCGGCGTAGTCTGCGGCCTTATGACCTTCGCGGGCGCGATCGGACATGCCTTGCCCTATCTGATTCCGCACTTCTGGCTTGCAACTTCGGTTGCCACGGCCGTGGTGGGGATCGAACTGATTGCAATCGCCTGGATCCGCAATCACTACATGGACAGCCCCTTTGTGCCTACAATTATCCAGGTGTTGGGCGGAGGAATCCTGGTATTTCTCGCCGGGATTCTGATCGGCAATGCATGACGATCGCAGCATGTTCGACCGCCTTGCCATCAGTTCTCGCGAGAGCCATAATGGGCAGCAGTCGGTTCCTTCTGCCGGAAGGGACGATTATGGAATAGCCTGTTGGAAAAAATGCGGTCCTTGCCCCAAATCCTCACCCATGAGTCCCCTTCGGCAAAAGGGACCTACCATGACCAAACGCACCATCGAAGGAAGTCGAGCGATCGTGACCGGCGCCTCCAGCGGCATCGGCCGGGCGATTGCGCTGGAACTTGCCCGCCAGGGCAGCATGGTGGTCTGCATGGCCCGGCGGGAAGATCGCTTGCAGGCGCTGGCCAAGGAAATTGAATCCCTGGGCAGCCGCGCCGCCTGCGTGGCAGGCGATGTCACCGATCCGGCTGCCCGGCAACGCTGCTTTGAAGCGGTCCAATCGAATTTCGGCGGACTGGATATCCTGGTCAACAACGCGGGCATGGGCGCGATCGGTCCCTTCGAGACGGCCGATCCCCAGCGGGCGCGGCGGCTGATGGAAGTCAACTTCTTCGCCTTGGTGGAAATGACCCGCGCCGCCCTGCCGCTGCTCAAACAGGGCCGGCGGCCGATCATCGTCAATATCAGTTCGATCCTCGGGCGCCGCGGCGTGCCGTATAACAGCGAATACGCGGCCAGCAAGTTCGCCGTGCATGGATTCAGCGAGTCGATCCGGGCCGAGTTCTCCACCGCCGGCATCGACGTGCTCGTAATCAGCCCTGGAACGACGGATACCGAGTTTTTCGATCAGGTCATTGAGAGCAAAGGCGGCCCGAAATGGCCGGAGCACAAGGCCGTCACCGCCGAGATGGTCGCTCGGGCCACGGTCCGGGCGATCCGCCGCGGCAGCCACGAAATCACGCCCTATCTGTGGGGCAAGGTTCTCGTGCTCTTGAATCGCGCCTCGCCCTGGCTGGTTGATAAGCTGATGGCAAGGTACGCTTGAGGCAAAATCCGAAATCTCAAATCCGAAATCCGAAACAAATTCAAAAGAGAAAACGGAAGAAAACTCAAATGTTCGAAACAACCGCGGAGCGTTGGGTGCGTTGCTTTGATCATGGGGTGTATTTGAAATTTGAGATTTGAGATTTGAGATTTCGGATTTGTTTCGGATTTCGGATTTGAGATTTCGGATTTTCCCCTATGCCCGAACCTGGTTTTGAAATTCTCTACGAACAAGGCGGTTGCCTCGTGGTCAGCAAGCCGCCGGGTGTCCTGACGCAGGCGCCGCCCGGGATCGACAGCCTTGAAGTCCGCATCAAGGCGTACCTGGGCGGCAGCAACGGACCTGGCGAAGTCTACCTCGGCGTGCCGCATCGTCTCGATCGTCCGGCGACGGGCGCGATCATTCTTGCCAAGGATCTTCGCACCCTGCGCAAGCTCGGCTCGCAGTTCGAAAATCGCCGCGTCCACAAGGTCTATTGGGCCTGCATCGAAGGTCATGTCCCACTGGAAACCGGCCGCTGGGAAGATTTCGTGTACAAAGTCGCCGGCGAGCCGAGGGCCGAGATCGTCGGGGCCGGCCACCCTGAGGGTCGCCATGCCGCCTTGCACTACCGTGTCCTGAAGACCTTTGATTGGGGCAGTTGGCTGGAAATCGAGTTGGAAACCGGCCGCACGCATCAGATTCGCATCCAGGCCGCCTCGCGCGGCCACCCCGTGCTGGGGGACAAACAATACGGATCGACCGTGCCCTTTGGACCGCAATTTGACGACGAGCGACTCCAGGCCATTGCGCTGCACGCGCGGAGCCTGTCGTTTCGGGACCCGGAGACGCGGCAAACGGTCACCGTGGTAGCGCCGGTGGCCGATTATTGGCCGCAGTTGGGGTAAAATTTCCGATCTTGCGTTTTACGTCGGAAGACCTTGGTATAATACCTTGCTCGACGGTTCGCCGAGAGAATTTCAAATCGCAGATTTCAAGTCTCAGACTTTGCCTTCCCATTTTTTTGTCCCCCCATTTTTCTGTCAAACTCCCCTGAATTCCAAGTATTTTTTTTGAGGACCATGAATGTCGCTTTACGATCCGTTTCATGCGCGTGACACTTTTGACACTGGCAGCGGCACGGCGGAGATCTACCGTCTCTCGCGCCTGGAAGATGCCGGCCTGACCAGCGTGGCGCGGCTGCCCTACTCGATCCGCATTCTGCTGGAAGCGGTGCTGCGAAACTGCGACGGCTACGCCGTGACCCAGCGCGACGTGACGAACCTGGCGGGCTGGAACGCTGCGACGACAGCGGCGACTGGCATCGAAGTGCCCTTCAAACCGGCCCGCGTAATCCTGCAGGACTTCACCGGCGTGCCGTGCGTTGTCGATCTGGCGGCCATGCGGAGCGCCATGCGGCGGCTCGGCGGCGACCCGAAGAAGATCAACCCGCTGGTGCCGGTCGACCTGGTAATTGACCATTCCATACAGGTCGATTTTTTCGGCCAACACGACTCGATGGACCGCAACGTGGCCATCGAATTCGATCGCAACCGCGAGCGCTATGAGTTCCTCCGCTGGGGCCAGAAGGCATTTCAGAACTTTCGCGTCGTGCCGCCCGCCGTCGGCATCGTTCACCAGGTCAACCTCGAGTACCTGGCCAAGGGCGTCTTCCTGGGCAAAGACGATGCTGGACCCGTCGCGTTTCCCGACACGCTGGTCGGCACCGATAGCCACACCACGATGATCAACGGCCTGGGAGTGCTGGGCTGGGGCGTCGGCGGCATCGAGGCCGAGGCGGTCATGCTCGGCCAGCCGCTTTACATGCTCGCCCCCGAGGTCATCGGCTTCGAGCTCAGCGGCGAACTCCCCCTGGGCACCACGGCCACCGACCTCGTCCTCACGATCACGCAGATCCTTCGCAAGGAAGGCGTGGTCAACAAGTTCGTCGAGTACTTCGGGCCTGCCATCAAGGGCATGAAGGTCGCCGATCGGGCCTTGGTGGCCAACATGTCGCCGGAATACGGGGCCACGATGGGTTTCTTCCCCATCGACGAGCAGACGCTCGCCTACCTCCGCCTCACCGGCCGTAGCGATGCCGAGGTCGCGCTGGTTGAACGCTACACGAAGGAGCAACAACTTTTCTATGGGCGCCAAGCTTCAGACCCCGCCTACACCAAGGTCCTCAAGCTCGACCTCGGTCAGATCGAGCCGTCGATGGCTGGACCGAAGCGGCCGCAGGACCGCGTGCCGCTGGCCAACGTCAAAAAGGCTTTCCGGCAGTCGCTGCAGGCACCGGTCAAAGAGCGCGGTTTCGGGCTGATTGAGCAAGAGTTGGCGCGGACGGCAAACGTCGCCGACAACGGGCACAGCACTCAGATCGGCCATGGCGCGGTGGTCATCGCCGCCATCACAAGCTGCACGAATACTAGCAACCCCGACGTCATGCTCGCCGCCGGCCTGCTCGCAAAGAAGGCTGTCGCGCGAGGGCTGTCCGTCAAGCCTTACATCAAGACCAGCCTGGCGCCGGGCAGCCGCGTTGTGACCGATTACTACAAGAAGACCGGCCTCGACACGGCGCTGGACAAACTCGGTTTCAACCTGGTCGGCTACGGCTGCACGACTTGCATTGGCAACAGCGGTCCGCTGCCGCAGCCGGTCGCCGATGCGGTCGATGCGGGCAAGCTCGTCGCCGCCGCCGTCTTGAGCGGCAACCGCAACTTCGAGGGCCGTGTCAATAAAGACGTCAAGGCCAACTACCTGGCCAGTCCGCCGCTGGTCGTGGCCTATGCCCTGGCAGGCACGGTCGATATCGATCTAGCGACGGAGCCGCTCGGCACCGGCAGCGACGGCAAGCCTGTTTACCTTAAGGACATCTGGCCTACTCGGGACGAGGTGGGACAGGTCGTGGCCGACGCGATCGGTCCCGAGATGTTCCGCGCGCAATATCAGAACGTCTTCGAGGCCAACCCCACCTGGAACGCACTGCCGGTCACGCCCAGCGAGCTCTTCCCCTGGGATGCCGCCAGCACCTACGTTCAGGAGCCGCCGTTCCTGATTGATCTGGCCGTCGAGCCAAGTCCCATCCAGCCGCTCCGCGGCGCGCGGGTCTTGGCGGCCTTGGGCGATTCGGTCACCACCGACCACATCTCTCCCGCCGGCTCGATCGCGGCCAGCAGTCCGGCCGGGAGGTATCTCCAGGAGCGGGGCGTGGCGCCGGTCGATTTCAACAGCTACGGCGCGCGGCGCGGCAACGATCGCGTGATGACCCGTGGCACCTTTGCCAACATCCGCATCCGCAACCTCCTGGCCCCCGGCACGGAGGGCGGCGTTACGCGTCACCTCCCCGACGGCCAGGTGCTGCCGATCTACGACGCGGCGATGAAGTACAAGGCCGAGGGCGTGCCGCTGGTCGTGTTGGCCGGGGCCGAGTATGGCACCGGCAGCAGCCGCGACTGGGCCGCCAAGGGCACCTATCTCTTGGGCGTCCGCGCCGTGCTGGCGGTCAGTTTCGAGCGGATCCATCGCAGCAATCTCGTCGGCATGGGCATCCTGCCGCTGGAGTTTCCCAAGGGCAAGACCTGGGAGTCGCTCGGCCTGACGGGCGAAGAGATCTTTGCGATTCCCGATCTCAGTGATCAGCTCGTGCCGCTCTCGCAGATCACCATCCGCGCCACCGCGGCGGACGGCAGCGTGAAGGAGTTTCAGGCCAAGGTCCGCATCGACACGCCGGTCGAGATGGACTATTATCGCAACGGCGGGATTTTACAGACCGTGCTGCGGAAGCTGGCGAAGGGGTAATGCGCCATGCTTGGAGGGCATATGCCGGACCACGTAGCAGAGGAGCGCGCAATCGTTCTGTCAGATTGGCCTCAGCCTGCCGTCGCGGCTGACCCGCGAGTCTGCGCCGAAAGTTCGCGATTGGCGATACGTTATCTCACGGCGGACGACAAGTTCGTCGTCGTGCATTTTCCGCTCTGCGCTTACGTGGTTTTCGGTGCGCCAAATGGCGAAGCTCTCGGCGGTCACCCATTGTCGAGTCGCGGCCTGACGTTCTACTCCGTCCACGAGGTCTTGGATTCGTCGCTAATCAAAATGCTCGAGCGACGGAATTCAGTACACCCTAGCCACGATTCCGAAAGGTACCTACGGAACAAGAAGCATTACGTCTTCACATTTCAGGACTCGACGCTTGAGTGCGTGGTCAGCGAAGGTGAGTGGTGGAATCCATCGATACGAGTTTTTGAGTCCGAAGTTGCAGCCGAACAGGAGTGGCGGCGAGCGGCGAGTGTATAACTAGCGGCTCGAACGCGGGAAGTGCCAATGCTGATTTCATAAGCTCGAAATGCCTTACAGAATTACCATTACGGAGGACGCCGACAGGCAGTTTCGGTCGCTGCCGATACGCGATCAGCAGATCCTGAAATCGGCCGTCCTTTCCCGGCTTGAGCATCAGCCCACAACGCCCACGAAAGCGGTCAAACGGTTGCGACCCAATCCACTCGTCGAGTTCGAACTACGTGCCGGAAACCTGCGTGCGCTGTATAATGTCGAAGGCGACGAAGTTGTCGTCCTGATTATCGGGCGGAAAGTCGGCAATAAACTGTTAGTAGAAGGCGAGGAATTTCATGGCCATCAAGACTATCCCGTTGAGCCGCCTGGAAACGGATCTCGAGAAGACGCTGAATGAGTGCTCCGACTCGGGTGAAACCGTTGTCGTCGAAATGCCGGATCAGCGGCTCCTGGCCATCCAGCCGCTGGATCCCCGGGAGGACGACAGCCTGATCGATGAACTGCTGGCCTCGGATCCAAAGTTCCACGCATTGGTGGCGAAGTCCAAGGCCAGCCCGCGTAAGCCGTTTGCCTTGGGGGACGGTGGCTAAACCGTGCGATCGGCCATTTCCTGCCCGAGCATCTCGCAGTCGTCCCGGTAACGTCGGACGGGCTCGCTCGGGCTGAGATTGAGGATCACCCGGCCATCGGTCACCCAGCGGTTCTTCTCAAAGCGAAAGACGGCCGTGCCGGCCTGCCGATTGCCTGTCCAATCGCTCGCGGAGGTCGTCGAATGTCCGATCCCCTATTCCTTCAGGAACTCCCGCAGCTTGTCGTAATACTGCGGCGGGCGCTGACTCGTAGTGTTCGGCCCCGTTGAACAGCAAGAATTGCTTCGGCTCGTTGGCCGCCTCGAACAGTCGCCTGGCAAATCGGAGCGGGACGACCGTATCGCTATCGCCGTGGCTCTGAAAAAGCGGACCATGATAGTCGCGGATCTTCGTCGCCGAGTCGAGTCGGGTCTTCATCAAGAGCCGCACGGGGGCCCAGGGATAGTGGAAAGCGGCCACGTCCGGCGCGGAACTGAAGGTGTCTTCCAGGATCAAGGCCCGAGCGCCGCCGTCGGCGGCCAGGTCGACCGCCACCGCCCCGCCCAGCGACTCGCCCATGAGCACGATCTGATTCTCGGCCACGCCGGCCTTGTCGGCGAGCCAGGCGCGGGCTGCGCGGGCGTCGGCCAATACGCCCGCCTCATCGGGACTGCCCTCGCTCTTGCCGTAGCCGCGATAGTCGAAAACCAGCACCGCCACGCCCACGCGGTCGTGCAACTCGCGGATGACGCCGGTGATGTTCGTGATGTTTCCCCCATTGCCGTGACAGAAGAGCACGACCGCCAGGGGCTTCTCGTGCGGGGCGTACCAGCCGTGGATCTTCGTGCCGTCGGCCGCGGTAAACCAGGCCTCTTCCACGTTTATCCCTCGAGGAGTCCAATCGCCGCCTGGAAATTTCGTCGGGAAGTAGAGCAACGAGTTCTCAAAGAGCATCATCATCAGGAGCACCACCAGGTAGCCGATCAGGAAAGTGCGGGCGGCAAGCCACAGCAAATGCTTGCAGGCCGACCAGGCGGACCGCGCGGAAGTCGTATTGGTCGCGCCACCCAATAAGAAAGGGACGGCAGTTGAGGCTGCCGTCCCCCAGTATATCACAGGCCGGTGGGCGATGCTACTTCTTATGGAAGCGGTAGGCCGGGTTGGCGATGTCGAAATCGGCGTCGGTCAGCCCTACGTTCAGCTTCATGTTGACGTAAGTATACTCTTCGATCAGTTCTGGCTGGCCGCCGGCCGCCTTGGGCCAGTCGTAGGCCTCGTAGCGGATCGGGTATATTCAACTGGTCGTCGACGAAGATGCGGGCGACGTTGAAAAGGAAGTTCTTTCGCGGGACGGGGTGCATGACCTGGGTGCACGTGCAGACGCGGTCGTTGATCTTGGCGCCCTTGAAATACTTCACTTCGCACTCGCCGTACTTCACGTCTTCGCTGGCCACTTCGATCAATCGCCGCGTGAGGTTGAGAATGCCGATCTGCGTCAGCGGGTAGCGCTGATCCTGCATGGCGATGTTGCCGTCGGGATCGAGCGAGACCGTGCCGAACATCGTCTCCCGGATGCCGGTGCCGTGGGCCCACATCTTGCCCGCGTTCTGACCTTCGATGAACATGCACTCCTGGCCCTTGAGAGCCGTCGGGCTGAGGAAGTTCAAATAGACGCTGAAGGGCTTGTGGCGGACCTTGATGGCCAGGTACTGCTCATCGGAGAGGTTGGCGCCGATCCGCTCGCGCTTGATGAGCGTGGCGGTGTAGTCGTGGATCTGCTCGATCCCCGGCAAGCCCTCGCGGGCCCAGCGCAGGGCGGGCATGAGCGGATGCTCGTTGGGATCGCCCGGCCGCATCTGCGAGGGTCCGGCAAGGGGCGCGGCGGGCTCGGTCCGCTCGGCCAAGCGATAATTGGGTCCTCCGCCCGGAGGGGCCTGTTGAGGCTGGCCGCCTGGACCCTGGGCGCCGGCGGTTGAGATCAACGTAAGACAAGCGGTAAAGGCTGCCAGGCAGCCGCAACTATTGCATCTCCGCAACATTGAGATAACCCTCCTTGGTCCTTCTTCGCACCGGAAAACCCCCGGCGCAACGCAGCATGGTCCGCGCTGCCTGCACTCGACTTCATCCGCCAGCACGGTCCTCTTCGACCTTATCGCAACTTCCGAGCGGCAGGATTACAATGTTTTCACGTTCGAGCAGCAGTTCCCGGCAATCGCCCGTGGGTGCCACCGACGGCACCAGCATTGGCGGCACAGTTTATCACGAAACTCCGAAGAATGGGAGGCCAATTTGTGAAAGAACCAGAATTCACCCTCGCTCGGGTGGTTTCAGCGCCGTTCGACGAAAACACCTATGTTATTTGGCGGAAAGGCCGCCAGGATTGCCTGGTGGTCGATCCCGGATTTGAACCGGAGCAGATTCTCGGCCTGCTGGACGAGAACAAGCTTGTGCCGGCAGCCATCTTGAACACGCATGGCCACAGCGACCACATCGCTGGCAACGGGGCCCTCAAGGAGCGGTGGCCCGACTGCCCTTTGATCATCGGGCATGGCGACGCGGCCAAGCTCACCGACGCGCAACTGAATCTCTCCGCCCGCTATGGCCGAGCGATCACCAGCCCCCCGGCCGACCGAACGGTCCGCGACGGGCGATCGAATCTCGGCCGCCGGCTTCGACCTGGAGGTTCGCGAGATTCCGGGACATTCGGCGGGACATGTCGTGTACGTGTGGAAAGACAACACCCCCAATGTGGCGTTCGTGGGCGATGTCATTTTCCTCGGGAGCGTCGGCAGGGCGGACTTCTACGACGGCGATTTCGACCAGTTGGCGGCCGGGATCCGCGCGAAGATATTCAGCCTGCCTGACGACACGGTCTTGCTCTCCGGCCACGGCGCAGATACTACCGTGGGCCGGGAAAAGACAAGCAATCCGTTCGTGCATGACTAGCCGAGGGTGCAGGCGTTCCGCCTGCCATCCGCAGGTCGTGGAGACGACCCCTGTTGGGAGGCAGGCGGGACGCCTGCACCACAGCCCATTGGGGCTAATCCGCCCGGCCGCCGACCGAGATGGTGACTTGGAATTGCTGCACCTTGCCGTCCGAAATAGCCCCCCGCTGCTCGATCACTTCGAACCACGTGGGGTTCTTGATGATCGCCGCGGCCTTGGCCACGGCCACGGAAATGGCGTCGCTCAGCGACTTGGTGGAGGTGCCGACCAATTGAATCTTCTGGTATGTGGCGTCTGCCATTGAGGGGTCCTTTGCTTCATTTTCAAGGTCTTCGAGCATCGGATCATTTTAGCAGAGACCGGTTCTGTTTGACAACCGCCCGAGCGGGACGAATTCAGCGCGGCAAAGAATACCCTCCGTCACTCTCACTGCGCGTAGGGGTGAAGAGTTCCATCTAAAGCAGGGAGCGTGCGGGGGCTGCTTTACGTAGATCACCTTCCGCTCAATCCTGGTGTCGGCCGACGCCCAAATCGGATATACTCTCGATGGGCTGCGCGAGGACGTTTCCGGGCCTCTGATGCGCTGTGCAACTCGCCCAACGCCTGCGGCACCTGACACTTTTGGCGAGGAAGAGAGATGTCCGACGTGACCCGAATCCTGAGTGCCATACGACAGGGCGATGCGTTCGCCACGGATCAACTGCTCTCGCTGGTTTATGACGAACTGCGGAAATTGGCCGCCCAGAAGATGGCCCAGGAACAACCGGGACAAACTCTGCAGGCAACGGCGTTGGTGCATGAGGCCTACTTGCGACGCGTGCAAGGCGACGCCGCCTGACAATGGGATTCCCGAGGGCACTTTTTCGCGGCGGCAGCCGAAGCCATGCGGCGGATCCTGATCGAGCAGGCCCGCCGCAAGAAAACCTTGCGACAGGGCGGGGAGTATGTGCGCATCGCGTTGGACGCGGCGGAGGTGACGGCGTCTGCACCGGCGTCGCAAGACTATCTGGCCCTGGATGAAGCGCTCACGAAACTAGCCGACGTAGACACGGAGGCAGCCACTTTGGTCAAGCTGCGTTTCTTCGCTGGCTTGACTGTCGATGAGGCGGCCGAGGCGTTGGGCATCTCGAGCCGGACTGCAAAGAGGAATTGGGCCTTCGTGCGGGCCTGGCTGCAACGCAAGATCGATGAACAATAACCACTCGTGCGAGGGGGATTGAGCTGGGTGTTCCGCAAGCGTTGGCTTTGAGGTATTGGCAAGTTTGGCACCTTTACGGCCTTGATTTCGCATTGCCAAGTAGGGACTCGGACGGTGTGTCTCGAAGCGGCGGCGGTCCGCTGGCCAGGTATCAGCGAGCGAGCTATGGGAAACAACGCCGAAAAGTCGATCTTCCTCGCCGCCATTTCCTCACAGCCGACGAACGGACCTATCGGGCGAAACTCAGTTCCGTCGAGATTCGCACAGCCCGCCGCACGATCGGCTGGCGACGGTTTCGCATTTCCTTTGGCAGCAAGGCCGACGTGCGTCTTCTGCAAGAGCCAGCCGTTCTGGAGCATCCTCAGTCGTTATGGCATTTTCAACTGCATCTTGCGTGTGCCGATCACCTTTCCGCCCGAAAAGCTTCGGGGCGTGCAGTTGTCGGCGATGTGCCTGCCCGATTTGCGGGGCACGCAAGGCACGTTTTCGCACTACACGACGCGGACCTGCTCGGGCCGGACCACCCCACGGATCCGGGTCACGGGCCGCTGAAGTTGCCGTTCACGGTGACGATTGCGAAGGATCACGCAACGCTGAAGATCAATGGCGAGACCCACCGTTTGCAGCAGGGGGCGTACAGCGACTGGGTTCACGTCCACTTCCGAGCGGGCCTGGGCGTGAAGATTCATGGCGTCTGCCGCTTTCTGTTGCTGTCCACGCAGCCCGAGTTCGGGCTTTACGTAACCCCCATCAACATCGATCCGGAAAACCCGGCAATGGTCATCGGCTACCCAGCGGTCTATTCGATCTATCTGGCGAAACGGCAAGGGCCTTTCGCCACGCTGGGCCTGGCGGAAGACACCTGGGGGTTGAGCGAAGAGGTCCTGAGCGACGAGCAATTCCTCACTCAGTGCCTGGACATCGAAGCGGATGCGCAAGGCGATGTTCTTCGACGGCCTCGACAAGGTTCCGCAGGGCTTGTGCGCCTGCGTCTTCGACGGCTCCGATCGCCTGCAACAGCACAACGACCAAGGAAGCCAAGGCTCACACCGGCGGCAAACACGGAAAGGGTGGAGACCTGCTCTATCGCTGGGGAAATCCTCGTGCGTATCGCGCCGGCGCCAAAAAGGACCAGACATTATTCAACCAGCACAATGCGGACTGGATTCCCGACGGCTTGCCGGGTGCAGGACATGTCATGGTTTTTGATAATGGCACAGGCCGCCGGGATGGCGACTATTCCTCCGTGGATGAGATCATCCCGCCGGTAGATGCGGACGGGAATTATCCGCTTCTGAAGGGCAAGTCTTACGGCCCCAGCGAAGCCGTCTGGAGCTATGCGGCTCCCAATAAGACCGACTTCTTCTCGATGCATATCTCCGGCCCAGCGCCAGCCGAACGGAAATACCCTGATCTGCTCCGGCGCGAATGGAGTTATATTCGAGGTCTCGCCGGACAGGAAGGTCGTATGGCGATGTGCGTACACCGGCGGAAACGGTCCCAACGGGCCGGATCTCCAATCTACGTTGGGCGGCATGGGAGGCTTTCCAGGTTTCGGCGGCATGGGAAACTTTCCGGGAAGGGCGGGCCCTGGCGGACAGCCCGTCGCTGCACCACGGCAGCTTCCCCGCTTCGTGGTATCACGAGAAGACCCTCAAGTCTCAGGATTAAAAGGAATGCCAACCTCATTGCCGCGATGGGGTGGCGGACCCGGCTTCGGAATCCAGGACGCACAGATATTCCGGGTCTACCGTTACTCGGCAGACTACGCGGGCCTCAAAGGAAAAGTTCTGCGGCCAATCGACGAGAAGAAGTGAGAGCGTCAACACGCCCCAGACCGCGATCTACGAAGCTGCTCCAGGCGAAGTCGCCAGCGAGGTCGGCCTGATCCCAGCCATGCTTCGGCCAGATTTCCGAGCGGTCGCCGCATCCTATCGGATGCAGCGTAACCGCCTGGACCAAATAACCAACAACGTCGGCCGAACGTCGCCGGCATCCGGTTACGGCTTGGCTGCCTCCGTTTTGGGCTTTTCCTCTTGCTTCTTGTCGTCGCGGAATATCAACTGCGAGAACAGGTAGAGGTCGTTCTTCCAGACAGGGAACTCGTGCGCACCGCTGTCGATGTGGAAAATGTGCGGCACCTTCTTCTGCTCGAGAATGGTGTGGAAGTTCCTGCTGTTGTTCATCAAGCCATCTTTGTCGCCGCAGGAAATCCACAAGAGTTTCAATTTCTTGGTTGTCGCCTCGGGATCGGTTACCAATTGATTGGCCGAAGTCAAGTTCGGGGCCGGCATGCGGAATAAAATCAAAGAGAGCCTATCTTGACATCCCACAAGGCCGAGTTAAACTGACAGAATTAGTCCACAGAGGGGTTGGAAATAGGATGCCACGAACATGAGTATGAGAGTGAAACTGGGATTGTTCTTGCTCGCCGCAGTTCTGTCTTTCACTGCGAACGCTCCTGCACAAGATCCGAACTTTTACGTCTTCCTTTGCTTCGGGCAATCCAACGTCGTTTCCTCGGCCGGATGCACGTGCAATTCGGACCACATGCATTTCAATTCGGCCGGTTCCAGGGAGTTTGGAAAGCGGTACGGTGAGAAAATGCTTGCTTTGCTGGGTCAAAAGCCTGCCGAACCGAAGCAATAGCATGGCCGACTATCAAGGCACGATAGGGTTTGAGATGTGGACAGGCAAGAAGGCGCCCGAGTCCGTCATGACCGCCGCACTGGAGAAGACATTCCGAATGTAGTGAACGCGCAATGTGCGCTTTTGTCACGCGGCTGCCGCCAACAGGCCGCCAAGAACTCCAAACCACCGTTTAGCACGATACTGGATTCCCATCACCTTAATACTCGAGGCAACTGTCATGAAGCTGGCAACGTTTGTACTCATAGCATTCCTCTCGATCACGGCGACCGCGTTTGCTGATCCCGATCCGAATTTCTACATCTTCCTGTGCTTTGGGCAGTCAAACATGGAGGGCTATCCGGGAGTTGAGCAGCAAGACAAAACGGTCGATAAGCGGTTTCAGGTCCTGGCAGCCGTTGATTTTCCAAGCCTGAACCGGAAGAAGGGCAATTGGTATGATGCCGTCCCCCCGCTGTGCCGGAGTTCTACCGGGCTGTGCCCTGCCGATTACTTTGGCCGAACGCTGGTTGCCAACCTTCCGAAGAACATCCGAGTCGGTGTTGTCAATGTCGCGGTGGCCGGCTGCAAAATTGAACTTTTCGACAAAGACAATTTCAAGACCTACTCGGCAACGGCCCCATCGTGGATGACCAGCATTATCAAAGGATACGACGGAAACCCTTATCAGTATCTCGTCGAGATGGGGAAATTGGCGCAGAAGGACGGCGTTATCAAGGGCATTCTGCTGCATCAGGGGGAGTCGAACTCGGGCGACAAGCAGTGGCCCAAGAAAGTCAAGGGCATCTACGACAATCTGATCAAGGACTTGAATCTCAAGGCCGAATCCGTGCCTCTGCTCGCCGGAGAAGTCGTGAATGCCGATCAGCAAGGCGCTGTGCGGGCATGAACTCGATCATTGCCACGCTGCCCACGACAATCCCCAACTCCTATGCCATTTCCTCGAAGAGTTGCACCGCCCGTCCCGACCATCTGCATTTCAACGCGGCCGGTTACCGCGAACTGGGAAAACGCTATGGAGAGAAGATGCTCTCCCTACTGGGTTATCCGGTCAAACAGGCGGACGAAAAACGGCATCAGGTCCCTTGACAATTCGCCAAAGTGTGCATAGAATGTCCACGGTTTGTGGACATACACGGCACGAACTGAGATGCTGCTATGGCGGAAACGGCGGAAATGCGGCTGCAACTGGGCCGCGATGTGTTTGACTATCAGCAGTTGACCGCCTGTTTGGCGGACCTCAGCAAACCACGGGACAAAATCGCGAAGCTGTTGGCAAGGGGCGACATCGTCCGCGTCCGCAAGGGGCTTTACGCCTTCGGCCGTGCCTACCGCCGCGAACCGCTCAGCCGGGAAGTGCTGGCCAACCTGATCCACGGCCCGTCTTACATCAGCCTGGAGTATGCGTTGAGCTCCACGGCCTGATCCCGGAGCGCGTCTCGACGGTGACCTCGGTCGCCTTGGGGCGTTCGCGCACGTTCGACACGCCGCTCGGCGCCTTCTCGTATCAATCGCTATCCCTGCCACGCTACGCCGTGGGCGCGGACCTGGTGGAATCTCCGGCGGGCTGTTTCCTGATCGCCTGTGCCGAAAAGGCGCTGGCGGACAAGGTCTGGACCGACAAGCGGTTCAGCGGGACCCGACGGTCGGACTTCCGGCCCTACCTGGAAGAAGACCTGCGGATCGACCTGGCTCGCCTTGCGGCCCTCGACCGCTCACGTTTCCCGACGATTCAGCAAGCCTACGGCTCCGAGAAGATTGGGAACCTGTTCCGCTTCCTCGATTCACTTGGCGAGGCATCCCATGCATGACGCAATCCGCAGTATGTTGAACCGCTATGACTGCCAGACGCGCGACGACTATGTCAACGCGCTGCGGGAGATCCTGCAGGAGTTGGCCCTGCTTGGACTCTGGCGGGGGAAGTTCTTCGAGCATGCCGCCTTCTACGGCGGCACCGCCCTGCGCGTGCTCTACGGCCTGGATCGCTACTCGGAGGATCTCGACTTCTCACTGTTGAGGCCCAGCGCGACCTTCACTCTGGGCGCGTTTGGCGACGCCCTGCTGCGAGAGATCCGCAGCTTCGGGTTCGAGGTCGCTTTTCAGCCGACAGAGAAGCCCGCACACACGAGGATCGAGTCGCCCTTCTTGAAGGCGAACACCTACCGTCAGTTGCTCGCCATCGATACCGGGGACGGGTTGCTTCGCGGGCTTCCTGCGGGCAAGACGCTGAAAATCAAACTCGAGGTGGACACGGACCCGCCGGGTGGGTTCGAGACCGAGAGCAGGTACTTGCTTCAGCCGATCCCGTTCGGCCTCCGCGTCTATCGGCTGCCCGACCTGTTTGCGGGCAAGCTGCACGCCGTTCTCTGCCGGAAGTGGAAGAGCCGGATCAAGGGACGGGACTGGTACGATCTGGTTTGGTACGCGGCCCACCATCCTCACGTGAATCTTGGCCATTTGGAGACGCGCATGCGCCAATCCGGCGACTACGGCGAGGAGCAGCCGCTCACACGAACACGGCTGCTGGACCTCCTGCGCCAGCGTGTCCAGCAAGTGGATGTCGCCGAACTTCGGGAAGAAGTGGCTCCCTTCGTACGCCAGCGCCGGTCGCTGGAGGTCTGGTCGCAGGAGTTCTTTCTGCAAGTGATCGAGAGAATCGAAGCCGGCCAGTAGTTCCGGTCTGGCCCCGTGACCAGCCCGTGACCCGTGTCCCCCGAACACAGATATTTGCAGTCCGACAAACCCGGCCCTGAGCCGTCCCCAATCAGTTGCGTCCGCGTTTCGAACCTCGGCCTTTGGTTTTCGCACGGCTCAGCCACTGGGTCACTTCGTCGAGCGACTGGCACCGCGCGAGAAACTGCATCATCCGTTTCGCTTCGGCTGCAGTGAGTTTCGCGATTTCCTCCTGGATTACCGCTGGGACCGTCCCATGCCGCGCGGCAAGAAAAGCCAGAAGTCCCTCCTCCAAGCCGCGTTTCTCCCCGCGTTTCTCCCCGCGTTTCTCCCCCGTTTCTCCCGCGCTGTTCACCGATTTGGATCAGCTCTTTCCCGGCGACAGTTTCTTCCAACTCAGGCAGTTCTCCCAAGAGCATCATCTCAATCTCCTTCCTCGCTCCCATTCCTGGAGTACATCGGGCAGCACGTACGACCGAACGACTTGGGTCCAGGGCACCGTCTGCGGATCCAAGTTATTATAGCCGAAGAAGATTACACCCTGTATCACCCGTCCGGGGAACGCATCCTGGACGGCGGCCATCTCGACGACCGTCCGCCGGTAAATCGTATCGTCCGTCTGGAACTGGAACTCGACAATCGTCAGCGGCTGATCGGGGGCCTCGGGGACGATCACTCCGTCCGCACGCCGCTCCAGCGCCTTGATTGTGACGGACCGGAGCGTGCTTTTGCCCGGCGACGGGAGCCCGGCCAGCTCGAACACCCATTCGGGGGCGACTTCGAAGATTCTGTAAAGCTCTTTGTCAGTCTTCATTGCGTCGTCGCGGACCCGGAGACTTCCACTTCCGCGAGTCCGGCGGGTTTCCCGGTTGGCGCACCCGTGACGGTCACGCGCAGAAACCGCCGCGCGGGGCAGTGCCCTGCACAGTGTCCGTCCGCTCCTTGCTGGCGGCGTCCGTCTGCGTCTGGTCCGCGATCAGCTTCCACCCGCTGTCGCCATCGTCGGAAATCTCGACTTTGTAGCGCCAATTGCCCTCCGTCGGGAACGTCAGCTTCGTCCTGCTGACGGCCACGAAGCGTTCCAGATCGATCCGCAGCCAGACGTTGGCGTCTGCGGCGTCGGCCTGCCAGAAGGTAGCCGTGTCGCCGTCGTTGGCTAGTCGTGCGCTGTGGCCGGGGGCTTCGCTGCTGGCGCGAGTCGGATTGTTCAAGCCGAACGTAGCTCGGGACGGGCCGGACGGTGTTTCGGTGAAGCGAACGTAGGGACGCGGCTTCACGGGTGGTGTTTGCCAGCGATGAATTGCGGGTCGCCACGGGTGGTGATTTGGATTGTTGCGTCCGCCAGTCCGGGGGAGGTGGCGCGAATGAGCGTTGTGCCGGAGTAGTAGGAGCGGAATTCCATCGCCGCCTGGCCGTCGCGAATGGCGATGTCGGAAGTCGGCAGCGAAGGTGATGCTCGGGCCGGTCGGAAACTCACCCGGTCCGGACTCGATGGCCAGCGTCACGGGCGGACAATTGCTGAGGACGGTGCCCTGCTTGTCGATCACGGTGACAACGATCTGCGCGTCGTCCGTCCCATCGGCAGATTCGAGGACAGTCTTGTCGGCGGTCAGTTTCAAGGCGGCGGCAACGCCGCTGCGTCGGCCAGGCCGGCGGAGGAATGTGCAAGTTCTCGTTGCGATACCAATACCATTGCCGTTTCGGCAGGCGGAAATAATCGACCATGCCCATGGAGCCGAACCGCCGGCCGGCGAGGCTGCCGTGGTCGAAGGCGCACCAGAGCGCTTCGCCGCTTCGCCAAGGCAGCCGCCAGGAGCCGGCCTGGTTGCGATTCGCGCCGGGCGTGCCCGGCAAGTCGCCCCAGCCGGGCTCGTATTTCCCCGGCCGGTCCGCGATCGTCGAGCCGTATTCGGTGACCACGCTGGGAATCCCGGGATTCACGAAATTCCGCGCGCCGTCGCCGTTGTAGCCCGCAATGTCGCCAAGCTTGTCGAGGTTCCCGACCTGGCAGCCGCCGATCCCCGCCGGACGCGTCGGATCGAGGTCGTGCGAATAGGCGACCAGTTCCCGCAGGAAGTCCCGCACCTTGGGCACCGCGGACCGGTCGCTGAAGAAGACCTCGTTGCACATGCTCCAGACGATGATGCTGGGATGATTGCGATGGATGCGAACCATGTCGCGGAGACTGGCCTTCACGCTGGCCTTGAAGCCGGGCTCGTCGGCCGCGCTGGTGGGATAGGCGCTGGCAGCCCAAGGGCTGCGGAAACCGGTCGTGCCCCAAAAGCAGTTTTCCGACCAGAAGAGGATTCCCAGTTCGTCGCAGGCGGCGGCAAAGGCCGGGGCGTGCGGGTAGTGGGAGCCGCGGATGAAGTCGAACCCGGCATCCTTCACCAGTTTCACGTCGCGGAAGAAACCGCTGTCGGCCACCGCGTCTCCCCATCCCGCGTGGTCCTGGTGAACGTTGGCGCCCTTGAAGTAATGATGTTCCCCGTTGAGAAAGAAGCCCTGGTCGGCGGTAAATTTGAACCAGCGGAAACCGAGCGGCGAAAGGAAATCGTCCACCGCCTGGCCGCCGTCCAGAACGAAGGTCTTTACGGAATAAAGGTCCGGGTGCGCCGGCGACCACAGTCTGGGATCGGCGATCGGCTTGCCGGTCTGGTCGAAGGTCTTGGTTTCGCCAGGGGCGATGGTCTCGGTCGATTCCATTTCGGCGACCGTCTTTCCGCCGGCGTCCAGCACGAGCGTTCTCACCGTGGCGGACTTTTTCGAGCGGGAATCGTTCGTCACTTCCGTTTTCACGTTCACCGTGGCGGACTGCTTTGAGACCTTGGGCGTGGTGACGCATGTGCCGTACCAGGCGACGTGCAAGGGCGCCGTGACGACCAATCGCACGTCGCGATAGATGCCGCCTGAGAATGTGTGCTCGCCCGCGCGCGGCGCCAAGCGGGCGTTCCAGAGGTTGTTTACGCGCACGGCAACGACGTTGTCGCCCGGTTTCAGCGCGTCCGTGATGTCGAACGTGAAGCCGGTGTAGCCGCCCTGGTGTTCGCCCACGCGCTGGCCGTTGACGAACAATTCCGCGACCTGGAACGCGCCGTCGAATTCCAGGTTGACGCGCTCTTGTTGGACCCAGTCCGGCGGCGCCGCGAAATGCTTCCGATACCAGCCGTAGCCGACATAGAACCTGTCGGCGGCGAAGTACGGCATCGAAAACGAGTGCGGCAGGTTGGCGTCGTCCCAACGTGCGTCGTCAAAGCCCGGCGCATCCGCGCCCGATACATCGCCGAGCTGGAACTTCCATTGGCGATTGAAGTTGATACTCTGACGCCCGGGTCGATTGGTTGCTGGCGTAGGCGCCGCCGACCATGCGTACATGGTGCCCGGCGTCGGCGCCAGCAAGAGAAGCACGAACAAGAGATTGCAGAACGGAAGTCTACTCATGGTAATGGAGGAATGTTGCTGTTAGGGGATGGAGCTTTGGATTATCCGATAGAGCCGGCGGCTTGGGCAAGAGCTCGTCCTCCCGGGTACCCACTTGCGGGTGGCGGCGAAGATAATCGGCGGTACGGTTGTCCTCCGGCGGTCCTCCCGTTTGTGCTGCTGGCCCTCCCGTTTGTCCTGGCGGCACTGCGGGATCGCTCTCGGCCGCCGCCAGTCGTGGCGCCAACTTGAGAGAACCTGCCAGGCCGACATGCCTTTCTCATGATAATGGCTCGCGTGGGCGGCCAATATAGCGCGGGAAAAATGAAAACGCCGATTATTGCTTCGACTTATCCGTCGATGGCTTGCAGGTCGCGATCGAGAGCCGCGACATCGATGCCATCGAGCGGTCACTTCGCCGGATCAAAATAGACCATGTACCGCTTGTTGTAAATCTTGTACAGTGGCTCGAACACAATTTCGCCCGCCGTCGCGCCTTGCGCCCACTGGAACGCGTCGGCGGGGGCGGTGAACGTGTTGGGCTTGCCGGCCACGGGCTTCAGGCCGTTGACAATCGATGCCGTTTCGCCCTTGACTTTCGGGAACTGGGCCTGAATCGCATCCGCCGACGGGCCCCCCCGTCCACCGCGGCCCCCGGCCGGCGCCGGCACCATCGTGGCGGGGACAATCGCCGCCAGCACGATGGGGCCGTTCATTACCGCCCGCCGGTTCGGATTGTCTTTGAACCCTTCGGTGTGCAGCGTGAACGGCGCCAGCATCTCCACCGTATCGCCGGCCTTCCACGTCCGCTTGACGGCCGCGTAGCTCCCCGCCTTCGTCTCCGGCACGGCCTGTCCGTTTACCTTGAGCACGAACCCCTTTTCGGCCCACGACGGATGGCGGAATTGCATCGTCCACTCGCCGGCCGGCGCGGCGGTCAGCGTGAGCTTCGTGGACGGCTCGTCGGGGTAGTTTGTTTCCTGCCGCAGCTTAACGCCCGCGTCCCGCCAGTTCAACTCTGAAGATAGGAACTGATTGACGAACAGCGTCTTTGCGCCGTCATGGAAATAGATGCTGTCGCCATACTTCGCGTGGTTTTCTATCCCGGTTCCCGCGCAGCAAACGAAAGAGCCTCCTCCCCGATAATCCTTTGTGGAACCGGATTGCAGCCGATAGTAATACGTCATCCGTGCGCCGTCGTCCGGATGCTGCGATCCCAGGATCTGGTTGAACAGCCCCCGCTCGTAGAAGTCGCCATACTCCACCTTGGGGTCCAGCGCGAACATGTGTCGCGTCAGCTTCAGCATGTTGTAGGTGTTGCACGTCTCCGTCGTGTTCTGGCCGAGTGCCGTCGACAAGCGTGCCTTGGGCGTGAATTGCTCCCCGTCCGAATTGCCTCCGGTCACATAGGAACGATCGTGAACGACGAAATTCCAGAAGTTCGTCGCCGCATCGCGCAGGTTTTCCTTGCCCGTCAGTTCATACTGCCGCGCCGCCCCGATGAACTTGGGGAACTGCGTGTTGGCGTGATTGCCGTCCAAGTTGTCTACTCCCTGCGCCAAGGAATCGATGAACCGCGCATGATTGAAGCGGAGCGAGATTCCGAGGTACTTCTCCTCGCCCGTAAGCGCATAGAGGTTCGCCAGCGCCTCGTTCATTCCGCCATGCTCCTCGCCCAACATTCTCTGCATCTGCGGATCGGTCAGCTTGCTGTTCCGCGCAATCGCCCAGTCCCCCATCTTCTTGGCCACGTCCAGCGCCTGCTGATCGTCGCAATAATCGTACACGTCCTCCAGACCGGCATAGATCTTGTGCAGCGTGTAGTACGGCGCCCAGACGGGCTGCCGCGCCTCCACGCGGTCGATAAACGTCTCCGGCCACGCGGCCAGAAACCCGCTGGCCCCCAACTTCGCCTGCACCTCGGCCAGTCCCTTAACCACCTTCAAGGCGTTGTCCTTGTAACGCGCGTCCCCGGTGCTCGCGTACATCATCGCGCAGGCCGACAGGTAATGGCCGATGAAATGCCCGCGGAGTTCCCCATTGGGCTCTTCCCATCCCGTCAGCGGCCTGGCGCTGGAGGGGATTTTCGCGTTGAGCCGAAACGTATGCAGCAGGCGGTCCGGATCGAGCGATAGCAGGTACTTGCCGTCCAGGTCCTGCGCATGTTCGAACGGCCCTTCCAGCACCCGCACGTCCCGCAGATCAAAGGCCCGCACCTGGAACGTGACCGCCGGTTTCACTTTATCCTTGGAATATCCGTCCGCCAGCGCATCCCCGCGGGCCACCGTCCCGCCGAATGCGGTCACCAGCACCGCCGTGAGAGCCGTCGCTACACTTCGCGTCATCATGATTAATTCCTCCAAATAAGGGTATTGTGCCGTATCTTGGCCCTGGATGGCCGTGGCTACACGTGTCGAACAACTGCACAGTTCAGAGTTATGCCCCTTACCGGGCGATCAGGGCATCCACGGCCACCGGTCCGGGGCCGCGATTGACAATGTTAATGGCATGTTTGCCCGCAGTCAGACCGGTCACTTCACACACAACCTGCTGGGCCTGGCGCGCGCCGGTGAGTGGAGAGATCCGCCGTCGCGCGGCTTTGGCCGTCAATCTGAATCTCGATCTTCCCGGCTCCTGCTTCTTTCGGAGCGACGACCGAGACGCTGCTGCCCGTAAACGAACAACTCCAAACATCGCCAGGCGTGTCGCTGGTGGTGAGGTCGTTGTTGAAGTCGCCGGTGCCCAGGTTGCAGCGGCGAACCCATCCGGGAGCCGCCGCGCCGGGGTCGTCGTCATTGATCCAGCCCTTGTCATGGGTGATGCGCAGGACCCGGCAGCGCAGAGGCCAGCGGCTGGTTGGTGATTCCCGCCAGCGGCTCCGCCGGTCCGCCGGGCGTCACCGTCAGCCCCTGATCGTCTTGAACGAACGTCAGCGCGAGAGTCGGAGCCGAGCAGTTCGACTTTGGACACTTTGCCCAGGGTCGCCCCGCCGGCGCGCAGGGCCTTGAGAGTGACCGGGCCGCCGTTCCAATCCAGAAGCGCGGCATAGACATTGCCTTGGTTGCGCGTGTAGCAAACTGTAATTGTCGCCGTAGACTTCAAACGGGCGGGACCCATAAACCGCTTCGCCGTTGACTTTCAACCAGGCGCCGATGTCTTTGCAGATGCGAATCACCTGCGGATCGAGATCGCCGCGGCCGTGCTGGGTGAGGTTGAGCAGCATCGTGCCGTTGCGGGAGACGTTCTGCATCAGCGAACGGATGACGGCTTCGGGCATCCATGTATTTCTGCCCGGTCTGGTAGTGCCAGTCCGCGATGCTGGTTTCGGTCTGGAAGGGATAGGCCATGATCTGCGATTCGATGATGGCCTCGGTGCTCTTGACCAGGGAACGGTCAACGAAGGGAAGCAGTTCGGGGCTGTTCTGGAAGCTGTTGTAACGCCCGCCCACGCCCTTGAGGTTGACGACGACGTCCATCTTCCCATGGTTCCACTGCAGGGATTTGTTGTAGTAGTTCGCGACCAGCGGCGGAGCGAGAAAACCCAGTCCCATGTGCACGCCCATATCCACCTGGGAATCGCCCGCATGCTCGTCGAAGTAGATCACGTCGGGATGATACTTGGTGATGGCGTCATCCACCCGCCACATGAACTGGTTGGCAAAGGGCGAATGCAGCGGGTCTTGGCGTGCTGTGGACCGGACCATAAAGGTCCACCGGATCCATGCCCTCCCACCATTTTCCTTTTCCGTCCAGAATGGTTTGAAGCGCATCGTAGGGCACGCCTTGCTTCGGCCCCTTCTTGTCGCTGGTGTAACGCACCGGCATGAACTGGCCCCAGGTTCGGCCTGGAGTGTCGTGAAAACCGATGCCGAAACGCATTCCGCGCTGCCGCGCGGCCTTCTCCCACGTGCCCACAATGTCCACCTTGGGGCCGACGCGCACCGAGTTCCAGGGCTGATAGTTCGAATCCAAGCAATCGAAGTTGTCGTGATGACACGCCCATGGCCATGAAGTAGCGGGCGCCCATTTCGACATACAGATCCATCAACTCATCGGGCTTCCATCGGTCAATCACCCAGTTGTGGCAGATGTCCTTGTAACCGTATTCCGACGGATGACCGAAGTGTTTGAGGTGGTATTCATATTGCGAGCTGCCCTCCACATACATGCCGCGCGCATACCAGTCGCCCTGCTCGGGCATGGACTGCGGGTCCCAGTGCGCCCACGCGCCGAACTTGGCATCGCGCCACCACTCCGGCACGGTGTAAATCCGGCTCACCGCCTTCCAGTCGGCGGAATAGGGACCGGCGGCCACCGGCAGCGGCGGCAGGTTCCAGATGTCCGGCGGCAGCCCCAGATCTCCATCGCCGACAATGATCCGATCGATGTTCACCGCGACATCGTCGGCCGCCAGACTGATGGTCAGCGCGGCATTGGCGCGTTGTTCATGTGGCTTGGCGTAACGTCAACGATGGCATCAGAAAGGAACGGTGAGATGCCCCCGAGGAATGAACATTCAGCTTGCGTGCCGGCTGGTCGTTGACCGCAACACTGATCGTGCCCACTTTCATCGACGCATAGCGAATTGCCAGTTTGCTGGCAGCCGGCAGGCCGGCAAACTTGACGCCTTGGCCGGGCTTCGTCAAACTGACGAGATAACCTCCCGAGGCCCCGCTACCGGCCACCTTGGTCGCCCCGCCGACCGGTTCAGCGGCTTCCGCCTTGAATACGAGGTTCTCGGCAGCGATGGCCGAAGTGGAAACGGACTGCAACAACAAGCATCCGAGCATCAAAAATCGGACATTGTGGATTAGGTTCAACATCATGGATCCATTATACTGCTCGCGGTGAGATTGTCACAATCAACACTAACCCGAAGCGTAAGCGAGGCAACGACTTACGGTCCTCGCTTACGCTTGGGGTTTGTGTCAGTCGCACCCGGGAGCAGTATAGGTAGGGGAGTGCGGACAGATCTGCATTCGATACGTGTAATTGTCACATGCATGCCTTTTACCCAAACCGCCCAAACTTGTCAATTCCCCCCCATTGCAATACCCATGCGAGGTGGGCACGTTTCTTCCGAGAGATTAAGATCGCTAGATGCAATTTACCGAACGAGCCGTGGGAAAGTCCCGATTTGGTTGAATGCGACTCCGGCGCCAATTCCGCAGAAGGATCATCGCCACGGCAAGGGAAACAAAGAGGGCCGGACCACCGAAGAGAAAGTGGGGCAGCGCGGCCTGATCTACAGGCATGCCCCTGGAAACGTACCACGCCCCGATTAGAGAAGTGCACGTTCCGACGATGCCGATGTACAGGGCCCGGGTTCCCATTTGACGGAACTGCCCCAGACGATAGCCGGCCACCAAGGCTTCGTTGATCCAGTGGCAGTTCGGGCACGGCACCAACTCGGCCTCGTGTGCCAGTCGATTTGCCAAGTCACGGCGAGACTGCTCATCCGCCGAGGCGCGGGCAGAAGATTTTCCAATTCCGTACGGTGCAACAGCGCTGCCCGTTCCGATTCGGGCGAACTCATAAAAGTATTTACAGCCACATTTCTCGCACTGCACGTCGACGATCCGGGCGGCAATGGCGGCGGCGTTATAGCGCTTTCCGTGGTAATGTACCATATGCCAAGCCCGCAGCTATCGGCCACTTGGGAACATCGTTCGCAGCTTCACAAGATCGGCCTGCGAGGCCTTCTTGGC
Organism: uncultured Planctomycetia bacterium; assembly: GCA_963824275.1. Taxonomy (GTDB): domain Bacteria; phylum Planctomycetota; class Planctomycetia; order Pirellulales; family Thermoguttaceae; genus JANXQG01. Next base: position 805,675 of record CAWGOT010000006.1, read on the forward strand.
CTCTTCCGGCAAATAGGCATCGACCATTTCCATAAAGTCCGTCATGCCCCGCATAAAAAAATGTACTTGGACTTTCTTCTTTGTCGCCGCAATAAGGGAAAACGTCATGTCCGTCCCAAAACGGGCGCGGGTGACGTCCTGCCAGCGAATGGTCCGGGTGCCGAAAAGCCCCATGGCAGTCAGCCCCTCACGGTTTACGCGGACCGATGTCTTGTAAAAATATGCCGCCAGACCGCCGCCTAACAGGAAGAAAAAAAGGCCTATCACGACCGGTAGGTAGCGTTCGTTGGGCGTCTTCGGCGTAACGGCAAAGGAAAGAGCCAGCATCCCCAACGGCCCTGCGACTCCGATCACGGCCATGAGCGCCGTCAACGCGGGATTGAATCGCAGGACAACCTCTCCGCTTGCGGGATCCCGCGCCACGGGCCGTTTGGCGCTCTGCAGAATGAGCATAAACAAGCCCGCCACCACAACACCGATCAAGCCACCTGTCCATGCGCCGTTCATCTCTTGCCTCGCTTCGCGTTGGGACGTGCTTCACATTATCGTGATCCAAGAACCGTGTGCAAGAATCGGCTAGCAATGAGCACGCAAGCGGTTTCGGCAAGGATTACCAGCATACGCCAGTCTCCGATCTGGACCGCATGCCGGCCGGACTCAGCATCAATGCTAAAAAGTAGCCCCTGCCGGCCGCCCTTGTGCGGAAGCTGGTGAAGGCGCGGATCGTGGAAAACGCGGCCGCCGCGAGGCCCAAAAAATAGACGCCATCTTGGACTGTCGGGCTATTCTTCGGCAACTGCCTTGAGGCTCGCGAGCCCCTTCTCAAAATCCCTGCCCACCATGTCGTCGCAGTTCATGAACAGGCTGAATGCCTTGAAAAAGAGATTGTTCTTGCCGGACATGCTCCATGTCACGTCCGTTTGGGCCTCTTCGGAGCGGAAACGGAACTCCGCCATATTCGTGGCCTGGAAGGGTCTGAGGAACTCGAGCCTGATGCGAACCAGGTCGCTCGGCCGGCTGGCAACGATCGTCATCTGGCCCGCGCCGACCTTCTTGTTGCCATCCCACGACATCGCCGCGCCTTCCCCGGCTGCCGGGCCGTCGAACGTGCTCTTTGCCTGGGGATCGAGTTTCGCCCACGGCGACCAGTCCTCCCATTTACGCAGCTCGTTCACGTGCGAACAGACCCGTTCCGGCGGGACCGAGACTAGGATCGAACGCGAAACGGTGAACTCGTCGGGCCGTCCGCTGACGACCATGCCGAACAGGAAAACGATGAACGCTACGGCGAGCAGAATGGGCAGCATGGATTTCCTTTCTTTTTCCGAACCGATCCGAGCACCGCTGGCATTTGGGTACCGGTTCACGGGCGGCTGTTCAATTCAAAAGTCCGGAGAACTTCCCTCGTGCGTCGCAAAGCAGATACGTCGCGCAAAGGATGATAATGACAAGCATGGGATTGAGCAAATGCATCGGGTCGTCCACAAAGACGTGGTATGCGACGATGTTGACGATCACTGGACCGAGCAAGAGCAGGCCGATAGGCGCACAGCAACCAATCGTCACCACTATCTGCATAGCCATGCTTCGGCAAACGTGTGCGGTCAAGAAACATCGTGAGCAGCGAGATGCCCTGCAGACAGTCCGGCACGTTGGAAACCTGAGCGAAATCGATCTGGAGGAGAGGAATCATGATCCCGCGATCGTTCGTCGGCCACGGCTCTCCCGGCTTACCGTAAAACCAGCCCGCCATGCACGAGATCGGCCCCGAACCGTCCGTCCCGCCGGAAACGACCTCGGCGACCGAACACGACCTGCGGCTGCGGCGAAGGATTTCGATCAATTCTTCGATCATCGCCCGTTCCTAGATTTGCCGTTAATTCGAGAGCGGTTTCTTCCCCGCCCAGCCCGCCTCCACTTCCCGAACCTTTTGAACAATGTCTGCGAAGATCGGCGCACAGAACCCAGTAGCCCGCGACTCCCAACGCTTGGCGACCAAATTCGCCGGGTAGACCAGGAAGTCGCCCCGGCCCGGCAGGGCCAGAATTGCCATCTCGCACCCGTATTGGTCCGTTGCCACCACCCAACGGAACCCGGCGGCCTCCACGAGCAGTTGGCCGAATGCGGCGCCGACGGCGTTGATGACCTGATTGACGCGGTCCGTGTTGGTCTCGCCGGCTGCCAGCCAGGCCGCATAAGCTCGGTCCAGAACCTCGGCATCGACCACTTGCGGCGGTTTTACCGGGGCATGAACCGAAACGAGATCCTGAGCGCCGTCGAGGCACGACGCCAGCCAAATCCGCTCAGCGTCATTCAGTTCTGCGATGCGCTGCTGCATAGTCGCCTCCGCTTGCCGGACCGGAATACGACAGGAAATCAGTGTGGAGAATCGGCTTATTCTCGCACTCCGGCCCGCGAGTGTCAAGTCACCGATGATTATCGGCCTGTCGCGGGTATACCCATCAGTTCGCCCGTTTGAGTTGCCTCCATGACCAAATCTGCCTCGATAATGTCGTCTCCTTCGAATCGCACCGCGGTGATCGAGACATGTTCGTCGGGAATGGCCGCGTTGACCTGACGCCGGAACAACTTGAGCCCTTCCCGTCCGCGCGGGAGTCACTGCTCCGAAAACTCGAAGGACGCGGCTCGCAACGAGAGCAAACGTCGAGCGCTCCCTCAGTATATCTCGGGGTTGAACGGGGTTCAAGTTCTCGGTTACATTCGGTTTAGGCGGCGTTTCGCTCCGCCAGCGTCACCTCGTAGCCGAGCGATTCCAGACGTTTGACCAGGTGACGCGGGAGTCGGATCGGATCCAAGGTATCGAAATAGGTCCCTCCCAGTTCTTGGTATTTCAGAGATCTGTTCTTTAGCAGGTGGTAGAAGACTACCAGCAAGGAATGGGCCACCGCGATGGTGGCCCGCTTTTTCCCTCGGCGGCCTGCCAAGCGGCGGAATTGAGCGGTGAAGTAGGTGTCCTTGGAACGAGCGGCGGCCCAAGCAGCCTCGCACAACGCCCGCCGCAGCCAAACGTCCCCTTTGGTCGTGCGACTCCGTTTCCGTTTGCCGGCCGACTCCTCGTTGCCCGGACAGAGCCCCGCCCAGGATGCCAACTGCTCCGACGAGGGAAACTGAGCCATGTCCACGCCGATCTCCGCGATCACGTTCTCGATCGTGACCCGGTTCACCCCCGGGATCTCATCCAGCCGCTGGAACGTCTCCTCATCCAGGATATTCCACCGGGACTTCTTTGCTGAATGGAAGATTCAAAGACCGACTATGAACAGTCAAGTGCGAGTCTCGATGATCATTAGCGATTCGAATTGGCCTAGCAATCACAGTTTGTTGCCGTTCGCCCCGGCACAGCGATGCTTCATGCGAGTGTGCATCTGACAGTATTTAGTTATCCATGCCGTAGGGTGGGCCGAGCGGAACGAGTCCCACCGTTTTTCCCGTCCGACACGCAAACCGTCCCCACCGATTAGCGTTTTGGCACCGGCCGGAATGGTCCCAGAAATCCCGCCCGGCGCACACCAATTTGTCGTAGGGCAGAAGTTCTCTAAATGGTTACTAGCAAAGGCATTAGGACGCGATTCCCGCCCGGACTAGAAAATAATTTTCCCATTTCAAGGCCCTCATCCGTATATATGTGTGGAAACGCGTTGTTCTTTGACAATTTAGTGAAAAGAAACCCGCCCTCGGTGTAGCGAACCCAGGGCGGGACAGAGCGCGGAACACTAATTGCCGCTAATTATCACTAATGACAGAAATTAGTGATGATTAGTGGTAATCAGCGTTCCGCGCCCTCGGTCGAACTGCCAAGGAAACAGAAGTTGCGTGAGGTTTTTGTTGACCCGTCGAATGGGAAGCTAGTTATTAATGGGTGGCAACATGGGACTCGTGGCCGTTTCTGGCCGGATTTGGCCGGATTTGGCCGGATTTGGCCACTTTCGTGGCCAAAAGTGGCCAGTTTTCCGGCCAGTTTACCGCCATAAGAGCTATGAAAGTTAATGACTCTCAGGAGTGTAAAGCGATCGAATTCCAGCGGTTTGTGACCCATTCACACTCCCAATTATTGACGTTGAATGGCTCATTCGAGGGGCAATTCCGGCCGAAGGACCCGAAAATCTGGCCAGTTTGGCCAGAAATCGTTCAAACTCCGACACGAATGTCAGAAAAATGCGGGACAAGAAAGATCAATTGTGCCAGGATACTGGAGCAGAACGGTTTTCGGGCAAGTTGGGGGGACTTCGCAACGCGATTCATGCCCGCAGCTTCACGGATTTTTCCAGATGTTCCCTACTTAATTTAGTGGATGTCTACCCCATCCGATAGTGCATAGCAGAGGGTCAGCCGCGTTGTCATAATAGCAGTTGCCCGAGAATGTTCCCTAAGACGGAGGTGCGGTGTGATGTCCAAACTCAGTCTGACTTCGTGGCTATTGGTTCTGGTGCTGTCGGCTCCCATAGAGGGCGGCGGGTGCTCGCGAGGCGGAATGGGGGGCGGAAAATACACGGCCACCGCCTCTGTGCTGCTCGAGCGGCGGCAACCCCACATCTTGCCGCAGGCGGCCGAGAAGGACGACCCGGCCGAATTCGAGTCCTTCCGCGAGACGCAGCAGAGCCTGGTCAAGAGCCGCTTCGTCATCATGGCGGCGCTCCGCGACCCGAAATTGAAGACCCGGCCCTGCATCGTTGAGCAGGACGCCAGGCACAATGCCCTCGCCTGGCTGACCGGCGAGATCCACGTCGACTTCCCCGCCAAGAACGGAGGCGTGATGGAGGTCAGCGCCACCGAACCCGATCCGCAAGACGCGGCAGCGATCGTGAACGCCGTCGTCGCGGCCTATTGGAATGAAGTCGTTGCGGTCGACCAGCAGCAGCGGCGCGAACGACTGAGGGAACTGACTGAGATCGCCCAGGAGAAAGAGCAAGAGGTCCGCAAGAGGCAGGAGGAGTTGAAACAGGAATTGCAGAAAATCGGCGCGGGCGACGAGCAGAGCATGGCGCTTCGCACGCAGTTGGCGATGAACGTCTACATCGATTTCCAGCGCGAATTGGAGGGAATGCGTTCGCAATACCGCGTCCTTCTCGGCAAACAGAGGGAAGCGGTCATGGCCAAGGAAGAGTTGCCCAAAGCCGAGATTCCGCACGCCGAAGTCGTCCAGTTCCTCGGCAACAACCAACTGTACCGCGATCTGGAAAGCCGCCTGGCGATCCTGGAATCGAATAGCCGCTTGCATGCCAAAGCCGCCGCGCCCGGAACGGAGAAATCCTTCGGATACGAGCGGACGGCCACCGACCTGGCGGAGGCGAGGAATCAGCTCGCCGCATTTGAAGAAGACGCCTGTCAACAGATCCGCGAGGCCCGGCGCATCGAATTGGACCGAGAGCTCGGCAGCTTGAAGACGCAGGCCGAGATCTTGGCAGAGCAGATCACGGGCTTCGAAAAACAGGTCGAAGCGAGGCGGAACGAGGTCGATTCGGTAGGCCACAACTCGGTCGCCGCAAAGTTGATGAAGGACGAGATCGAGAGCATCGAACGGGTCCTCCGCACCGTAGCGGAGGAGCGCGAAGCGCTTACGATCGAGCTAAAGGCTCGCCCTCGCGTGAGCATACTAGGGGACCGGAACTCGCCGGCGGACGTGCCGGAATCTCCCGATTGACCAGTAGCGCTACGCCGATAGAATCTCGTAGGACGGATTGGCAATCCGTCCACGATTTCCAGACGGATTGCCAATCCGTCCTACAGCCAAAACCGGACGCTATTCTTCGGCCGATTTACGATAGTGCGTCCGGCTCTTCGCTGCGCTTCTCAGAGGGCATGGTCAACGCATAGGCCACGATCCCGCCGGCAATCGCGCCGCAGAGATGCCCGTCCCAGGAAACATCGGAATTGATGTGGGGCAGGACACCGAAAAGAAGCGTGGTGCCGTAAACGAATCCCACGATGACGGCGACGGCGAGCGGCACGAGCCGCTTTTCCAGGAAGCCGGAGACGATCAAGAAAGCGATCAGGCCCATGATCAGCCCGCTCGCCCCAATGTGGACTATGGGCCGGCCAGTTGCAAGGTCTGTAGACCGCCCGCAGAGCCAGAGCAGCCCGCCGCCCAGAGGACGATATCGATCACGATCTCCCAGGAGCGGGCCTTCGAGCCCGCCAAAAGCACCAAGAGGATGAAGAGCGGAAAGGTGTTGCTGAGGATATGGTGCAGATTCTCGTGCAGCAGCGGCATGAGCGGAATGCCAACCAGACCGTGCAGCGTGCGGGGAAGGACGCCGAAGTCGTCCAAGCTGGGAACGAACCGACTGACGATGAACACGCCCCAGATTACGCCGACGAACGCGACGATGCCCAGCAGTTCTTCGCGGATGGTGTGTGAGGCGTTTCGCATGCGGTTCAAGATAACCTCGCCGATCAAGAATGGCAACACCTGGGCCGTTGGAATAGGCATGGCCCGCCTATTCTCCCTATTCTCCACGGGAAGGCGACTATTTCCCCCCATCTCCGTCTTCGCCGCGACCATTACGGCACTTTTTTATGCTAGATAATCTTGCAAGCAAAAGCGTCCCGCAAACGCATAATCGCTACAACCTTAAGAACTATCATGCTCGTTATTGCCGGATTCGTCATGGTCATGGGATGCGTGCTGGCCGGGTTCGTCTGGTCCGGCGGCAAGATCCCGGCGTTGATTCACCCGGCGGAGATCCTCGTGATCGGCGGCGCCGCCTTGGGCGCGCTTGATGGTCATGTCGCCCAAGAAAGTGCTCATCGACTTGATCAAGGGGATCGATGCAGTGCTTCAAGGGCACGCCCTACAACCGCGCGGCCTACGAAGAGCTGTTCAAGCTGCTCTACGACCTCTTCCGCCTCGCCCGCCGCGAGGGTCTGATCGCCCTGGAGCAGCACGTCTCCAACAGCAAGGAAAGCGAGATCTTCAAGAAGTATCCCCGCATCGCGGCGAACCATCACGTCACGGAGTTCATCTGCGGCGCCCTCTCGCCGATCATCGAAGGAACGGTAAAGCCCGAACAATTGCCGCTGCTGCTGGAGACGGAATTGAAGGTCATTGAAGAGGAGCACCACGCGACCGTGGCGGCCTGCACGAAGACGGCCGACGCCTTGCCCGGCTTCGGCATCGTGGCGGCCGTGCTGGGGATCGTGATCACGATGGGCCGATCAACGGGCCGGTGGAGGAAATCGGCGAAAAGGTGGGCGCGGCCCTGGTGGGCACGTTCCTGGGGATTCTGCTTTCCTATGGGTTCATGAACCCCCTGGCCGGCCGCATGGATTTTCTGGGCGCGGCGGAGATGAACTTTTTCCGCACGATCGCCACGGTCATGCAGGGGTTCGTCAACGACCTGCCGCCCAAGGTCGCGCTGGATCACGCGCGGCGCGGCGTGGCCACGGAGTTTCGCATGCACCGCGAGGAACTGGACAAACTGTTCGCCGAAGTCGAGGCATCGTAATGCTTCGGGAGAGCAGGGTGAGGGCAAATTCGATCGACACGGCACCGAAATGGGAGTAGGAGTAAGCGACGATGGCAGGCCATGGCGGCGGAGCTTGGAAAGTTGCCTACGCGGACTTCGTGACCGCGATGATGGCCTTTTTCATGGTGATGTGGATCACGGCCCAGAACAAGCAACATGAAGATGGCCGTGGCCCACTACTTCAACGACCCCTTCAACTCCCTTTCCAAGACCAAGGGCCCCGAGGCGGCCGGTTCGATCAAACGACCGGACCATTGGCGCCCGGTTCGAAGACCTTCATGCCTTCCCGCACGCCCGGCGACCCGCCGGGCATGAAGCGCCCCAAGGACGCTCCCAAGCGCGATCGGCCGCAAGATCGAAGAAACCGGGCCCAAGGCATGGGCCGGCGCAGGGGAATCAGCTCGGCCGGCGTGGGCAAACCGAACATATTCGTCTTGAACAACGGCAAGGAGCAGGGGACGGGCACGGTCTTGTTGTTTGCCGACGATTCCGGCGATCTCAGCGACAAGGCCAAGGACGCAATTGAAGCAGATGCTGCCGCTCTTGACGGGAAAGCGGCAGAAGATCGAGATCCGCGGCCACGCCCGGCAGCGCGGGCGGCCGCCGGAGGAGGGCAAGACGTCTGGCAATTGTCGTACGCCCGCTGCATGGCAACGATGAAGTACTTGGTGGAAGCGGGCATTGAGGCCGACCGGTTTCGGCTTAGCCAGGCCGGCCCGAACGAGCCGCACACGATTCGCGAGGGCGGGGAGAACCGAATGCAGAATTCGTGTGTCGACGTGATGGTCTTGCCCGAGTTGGCGGACGACTATTTTGGCTCGCAGGAAGAGCGAGCGGCGCTTACCCGCGGACCCTAGGACGGGTTGGCGGCCGGCCCAGAACTAGGGCTTGTCGAAGATTCCGATTGTGGTAAACTTGAACTGGTGCGAGATTTGTTTCAGCACCGCTACTTTGCTTCCCCCGCTGGGGCGGTCTGCGTCCCATACCAGAGAGGCGTGTAGTATTGCGCACCAGTAGCTCAATTGGATAGAGCATCGGTCTACGGAACCGAAGGTTACAGGTTCGAGTCCTGTCTGGTGTACTTTGGAGAGTCCTGATGACTGTGCAGTCTTCCCCGTCGAAAACCTGCCGGCGGCGGTACATGCCCCTGCGAATCCCCATTCGCCGACCATTTCCTCTGTTATCCAGGGCATGATTGATGCCGGCCGCCCACTGATCTACATCCAATCCGCCGAAGAAGACCGCATCGTCGGCGTGCTCAGCCGGCTGGCCGAACAAGGCCGCGGCGGCCGCGTGGACCTCTTTATCTGGAGCGTGACCAAGGGCCTGCAACTCAACGGCAAGCCCGCCAAGGACGGGCCCGACTCGCCGCGCGGCATGCTGGACCTCATCATCGCGCATGACAAGCCGGCCATTTTCCTGCTGAAAGACTTTCACGAGTTCATCCGCGAAGCCGTGGCCGGTTCGGATTGGATAGCAACGCGCCGGCGGCTGCGCGACCTGTACTATGAATGCCTGGACAGCGGTAAATTCGCGGTCATCGTTTCGCCGGTCAAGATCATTCCGGATGAAATCAACCGCGAAGTCGCCTTCAGCGACCTGCCGCGGCCGGATTTGAAGGAACTGGAGGAGCTGCTGCAAGCCGAGGCCGCGGCCGTCAGCGGCGGCGCCAAGGTCGAACTGCCTAAGGAAACGGTCTACGTGCTGACCCGCGCGGTGCAGGGCTTAAGTTTTCATGAAGCCCGGCACGCCTTGCGCCTGGCGATTACCGAGCATGGCAAGGTCGACACCTCCATCGTCCGCACGCTGGAACACGAAAAGCAGCAACTGGTACGCAAAATCGGCCTGGTCGAATTCGTCCCCAACACCATCGGCATTGACCAGATCGGCGGGTTGGGCGTTCTCGAGAACTGGCTCAAGCAGCGGCGCGGCCTGTTCTTCTCCCGCGAAAGCCTCTCCGCGGAGATCGTCCCCAAGGGCCTGCTGCTGATGGGCGTCTCAGGCTGCGGCAAGAGCCTCTCGGCCAGGGCGGTGGCGAACATCTTTGAGCTGCCGCTGTACCGCATCGACATGGTCCGCGTCTTCTCGTCGGGCATCGGCAGCGCGGAGCGGAATTTCTCCGCCGCATGCCACACCCTGGAAGACGTCGCCCCGGCCGTGGCCTGGTTCGACGAAATCGAAAACGCCATTTCGCGCGAGCACCAGGATGAAGCCGGCGTGCTCGATCGCATCTTCGGCTTCTTCCTGACCTGGATGCAGGAAAAGGCCCCCGGGCTGTTCGTGGTCGCGACGGCCAACCGCATCGACGTGTTGCCGGCGGAAATCATCCGCAAGGGCCGGTTCGATCAGATATTCTTCCTCGACCTGCCGGAACGCGACGAACGGCTGGAGATCTTGAAGATTCACTACTCCCACCGCGGCGTGGACCCGGCCTGCATGAACCTGGACTGGGCGGCCAAGCGCATGGAGGGCTGGACCGGCGCGGAAATCGAGCAGGCCGTGGTTTCGTCGCTGATTGCGGCGCGGGTCGCCAACGAACCACTTACGGACGAGCATCTGTGGCCGTTGCTGCGGCAGTTCGTGCCGCTCTCAAAGACCATGAAGGAGCAGGTCGGCGCCATCCGCTCGTGGGCCTTTGACCGAGCCCTGCGCCACGGCCAGGAAATACTGAGTCCCTAACGCCTTTGCTGCGATCCTGGAGGTCAGCCGCCTGGCGAGGATCTCTCGACGTAGCCCTTGCCGGTCTTCTCGTTGATAAGTTTCTCGGCGTGCTTGGTGCCGCGTCGGCGTCGGCCAGCGTCTTGGTCTGCGTCTGGCCGTTGGTGCCGATCCGCCCGAAGCGAACGGTGACCGTCGTTGCCGTCTGAGGCGATCTCCCAGAACTTGGCGGAACCTCCCGTCGACGAACTCGAAATAGCGTTTCATGGCTGGTTCCTTGCGTTGGGTTGCGGTTGACTGGTTTGGGACGAGTAGGACTTCGCGGCCGCCGGCACTTTCGGCTGTGCCGCGTCGCTCCGCACACGCACGAAGGACGGGAACCGCGGCACGCCGCGATCCGTCATTTCCTGGTAGCGGTAGGTAATCAGTGCTGCCGACGGCCGGTGGATTCTGGCGCTGGGCATCGGAAAGCCCGTGCCGACGGAGAACGTCAGGCCGTTGGGCAGTTCCACGACCACGGCGCCCAGCCGCCCGGCATGCCGGCCCTTGCCAGGCAGATGCTCGACGACGCGGCCTTCGGCGTCGTGGAAGGTCTTGACCTTCAGCAACGTGGACGAGCGGCCGGCCTCGTACTGCGAGCCCGGCTGCCGGAGCATGAGCCCCTCGCCGCCGAGCGATTCGACCCGTGCCAGTTCGGCCTTCAGGGCCTCGATGCCGGCGCAGCGGGCCTGGTCGAGCACCTTGGCATACTGCGGACGATGCTGCCGGATCATCTCGGCAAGGGCCTTCTGCCGCTCCTCGAACGGGCCGCTGACGCCGGGAGCGTCGAACAGCACGTACTTGATCTGCCGCCAGTGGTCGCTCTTGTCCTGGCGGCGGACGATGCTCACCGTCCGCTGGAACGCCTTGCGGTCGAGCCACAGTTCGCCGTCCAGCGGCACGCGGGCAGGCCGGCGACGAACCAGTCCGGGGCATGATAGACATTGCCCAGCCGCGAGAGGAACTGCTGGCCGTCCCACCAGGCCCGCACGCCGTCGAGCTTCTCGCTCATCCACCAGCCGGTCAGGTCCGTATCGTTTTCCCAAGGATGGGCCAGGAGCAGCTTGGGCGCGGTGTCCGCGCCTCTCTTTCGGCGGCCGTCGGCGCCGCCGGCGGCCAGCGAACCGAGCCGCTCTTGTTCCGCCTGCTCGCCGCGATAGCCTCGAGGTGCTTGCAGGTCCGGCGTTCGATGGCCACGGACTGATTGCGCCAGGCCGGGCAGGTGCAGGAATAGACGCCGCCCACGTTCTTCAGGATGTACGGGCGCACGGGCCGAGCCTTGCACCTCGGCCGATTCGCCGTCTTTGAGATCGGGCATGATGGTTGTCCTCGATACCGCTCGTGGTTGGAATTCGGAAGATCCCATACTAACCCGAAGCGTCAGCGAGGAGAAGAGCCGTCGACCTCGCTCACGCTTCGGGTTAGTGTCCTCGCGTCCAGTCGCCGGATCAGATTTCCCCGGCCTTGGGCACGACGAACGGGGCTCGATATTCGCGGGTCAACATGGCCGAGGCGGCCTCGTTGCCGACGATCGACTCCTTGTCCTTGTCGTGAGCGATGGTCAAGGTCGGCCCGAGCATCAGCGGCGTCTTGGCCAGGTCGACCTTGTTGGCCGTGAGGTGCTTGGCCGTCTTATCGATGGTATCGGCGAGGGTGTCGTTGGTTTTCCAATCGGCCAGCGGCGTGCTTGATCTCGTCGACCGAAGCCGGCTTGCCGAGATAGTACGAGATGTTGGAGAGGTGGCTGTGCGCGTGCGAGAGGTGGATCTGCTCCACGTCGGCGTGCAGGAGCTTCATGTCGCGGGCCTTGACCGCATCGACGAAATTGCCGAAGTGATCGCCGCCGCCGGTGAAGTCTTTGACCTTGTTGCCCTTGAGGTCGAAGGCGGCGCCCCGCGTATAGTCCGTGAGCACGACGTAGCCTTCGCTGCCGTAGAAAATGACGCCGATGCTTGCGCCGCGGAGCGGATCGGTGGCCAGCCCTCGGACCTCGAAGACGATCGTTTTGTCGCCGAACTCAGAAAAGCTCGACCTCGGTGTTGGCAGTATCGCCGGCGTCTTCATAGCCCAGCCGCCCGCCGAAGCAGACGACGCGATCGGCCAGGCGGTCCACGCCCAGGCCCCAGTGGGCGATGTCCATCTCGTGCGGCCCCTGGTTGCCCATGTCGCCGTTGCCCCACTCCCGCTGCCAGTGCCAATCGTAGTGGAACTTGGGCCGAGTCAGCGGCAGCTTCTGCGCCGGGCCGCACCACAGATCGTAATCGACGGTCGCCGGCACCTGGTACGCGCCTTTGGCGCCGATCGACGTGCGGCGCTTGTAGCACAGCCCTCGCGCCAGCTTGACCTCGCCGATCTTCCCGGCCTTGACATACTCCACCGCGTCGATGGTGCCCTTCATCGAGCGGCATTGCGTGCCGATCTGGCAGATGCGATTGAACTTGCGGGCGGCCTCGATCATGCGGCGGCTTTCCTGACGTGCTGGCGACGGGCTTTTCCGAGTAAACGTCTTTGCCGGCCTGCATGGCCCAGATCGCGACCAGGGCGTGCCAGTGGTTGGGCGTCGCGGCGACACGATATGGACCGACTTGTCGTCCAGCGCCCGTGCGGAGGTCCTGAGCGAACCTTGGGCATTTTCCCCTGCCGCTCGGCGGCACTCTTGGCCCATTGATCGGCCGAGTTTCTCGTCGGCGTCGATGATGTAGGCAACCTCAGTATTGGGATTGTTGATGAACTCCGAGACGTGGCCGCCTCCACGGCTGCCGACGCCGACAACCGCCACTTGCAGCAGGTCGCCGGACTTCGGCCCTGCTTTCTTGCCTTTCTTTTCAGCGGCCAGCGCGCCGGTCGCGGGGAGAGCCGCGGCGACGGCCGCAGCTAGGAGCGAATCTTCGAGGAACTCTCGTCGTGTGAGTTTTGACATGGATCTAAACCAGAAAACGGAGGGAGGAATGGAGGAAGGTAGGTTGCCCAGAACCAGAAGACATTTCCGATTCTACCATGAACCGATGCAAATGGAAAGCCGCGAAGAAAATAGGCGCTCACGGCTGCCGCCACCCGGCGCAGCAGCCGTCGGTCAGGCGATCGGCCTCGGGCGGTCCCCAACTTCCGGGCGGGTAAGTGACCAGACCAGTGCTCCCGGCGGTCTTCCAGGCAGTGAGAATCGGCGTGGCGAACTCCCAGGCCGCTTCCACTTCGTCGGCGTTCATGAAGAGCGTGCGGTCGCCGCGCAAGGCATCCAACAGCAGCCGTTCGTAGGCCTCGGGCAGCGCCTTGTTGAACGACTGGCCATAGTCGAAATCCATCTGCACGGCCTGCAAGTCGAGGTTCATCCCCGGCCGCTTCGTGGAAAAGGTGAGGTGGATGCCTTCGTTGGGCTGGATGCGGAAGCAGATCACATTGGGCCGGGCGGCGGCCAGGTCGCATTGGTCGCCCTCGCACTCCACGGTCCGGAAAAGGCTCAGCGGCGGCTGCCTAAAATGGACGGCCACTTCGGTCACCCGCCGCGCAAGGCACTTGCCGGTCCGCAGCAGGAAGGGAACGCCCGACCAGCGCCAGTTCTCCACCGTAGCGCGAAGGGCGACGTAGGTCTCGGTGGTCGAAGCGGCGGCCACGCCCTCTTCCTGCCGGTAGCCGGCAACCGGCCGGCCATCGACCATTCCCGCCGCGTACTGGGCCCGCACGACGTGGCGGGCGACCTGCGAGTCGATCCTCGCCGGCAACTGCCGCAGCACCTTGAGCTTGGCGTCGCTGATGTCGCGGGCCTTCATCGAGGCCGGCGGCTCCATGGCCACCAGCGCGAGGATCTGCAGCAGGTGATTCTGGACCAGGTCGCGGAGGGCACCGGCACGGTCGTAAAAAGCCCCGCGCCGCCCTTCCATGCCGACGGTCTCGGCGGCCGTAATCTGGACATGATCGACGAACTGCCGGTTCATCAGCGGCTCGAAAATGGCGTTGCCAAAGCGGAAGGCCAAGAGGTTCTGCACCGTCTCCTTGCCCAGGTAATGGTCGATGCGGTAAATCTGATGCTCGTGGAGGTGTTTCAAGAGGTGGAGATTCAGGTCCCGCGCCGTCGTCAGGTCGCGCCCGAACGGCTTCTCGATGACCACACGATTCCAGGTTCGTCCATCCGGCTCCGTCACCATGCCGGCACTCGAAAGACTGTCGACGATGGGGGCGAAGAAATCGGGATCGGTCGCCAGATAGAAGAGTCGGTCGCCGGGCAATCGCCGCTCCTGCTCCAGTTGTTCGATCCGCTGCCGCAGGCCGAGCATGCCCTCCAGCTTGCTGAAATCCGCGCAGTGATAGAAGAGCCGCGCGATGAACGGCTGCATCCGGCCGGACTGTGCGGCGGCATCGGGACGGAACCTGGTCAATGCCTGCTGGACGTTCGCGCGAAACTGGTCGTCGCTCTTCGCCCGCCGGCCGACACCGATGATTGCCAATTCCGCCGGCAGGAACCCGCCCTCGTGCAGCCCGAACAGGGCCGGCAGGAGTTTCCGGGCAGTCAGGTCGCCGGTGGCGCCGAAGATGACCATCACGGCCGGCGGCACGAGCATTTTAGGGCCGACCGGCGAAACGGCCGAGTCGGCCGAGAATTGTGGATCGGCATGCGTGGAAGCGTAAACCGTGGACATCACGATAGTCCTTTATTATGGGGAAGTCCATTGTGTTTCAAAACTGGGCTAGTAGGAACGCATAGGCGTTTCGCTTGCGTAGAGTAGTATAGGCGCATACGGCGGTGCAGGGTATCATTTCCATCTGCGCCACGCAAGGAAATACGCAGATTTTTTTCTTTTTTGAACGGATACCTCGGGATCATGGAAAGTGCTCGTTCCAGCCAGCAGGCAAGCAGTTGGAACCTCCCGCCGTTGGATTCTTTTCCGGCAGCGGCTGAGATTTTCACGCCCGCGCGAATCGAGCGCATGGTCTGGCGCTCTTGCTGCTGGGCGCTGTTGTGCGATCGATTCGCTACTTGCTGCAATTTCCGCTTTGGCCCGACGAAGCGTACCTGGCCTCGAACTATCTCGACCGCAACTTCCTGGAACTGGCCCAACCCCTGGATTACATCCAGATCGCGCCGATCCTGTATTTGTGGGTGCAGCAGGCGATCCTCAAGCTGCTGGGGTTCTCGGAGTTGACGCTGCGATTGTACGTCTTCGTCTGCAGCATCGGCAGCCTGTTCCTGTTCCGCCACCTCGCCGGCCGCCTTCTTCAGGGTGTCGCCTATCTCTTGGCCTTTGGCATCTTTGCGGTCGCCTATCCGCTCCTCCGCTACTCGGCGGAGGCGAAGCCCTACGGGACCGACATGTTCGTCTCGCTCGTGCTGCTCAGCCTGGCGGTCGAGTGGTGCCGGCAACCCGGCAATCGCCGCTGGTGGTGGGCCCTGACGCTGGCCCTGCCCGCGGGTCTGCTCCTGTCCTATCCGGCCGTGTTCGTGGCCGGCGGAATCGCCGCGACGATGGCCACGGTGCTCTGGCGGCGAGGTTCCTTGCAGACTGGCTGCTGTGGGGCATCACCTGCGCGGCGATTGTCGCCGGGTTCGCCGCCGTCTACTTCGCTTCCGCCCGAGGACAGATGGACAAGTCGGGCGACGCGGCAGCAGAAGGCCTTTGCCGAGGCCTTTCCGCCGCTCGATTCCGCGACGAAGTTCGCGCCGTTTCTCGTCGAGAGCAACACCAGCGAGTCGATCGCCTACCCGATCGGCTGCGACCACGGGGGCAGCACGGCCACGACCCTGCTTTGCCTGGCAGGGCTTGCGATTCTCCTCCGCGGCCGGCGGTTTTCGCTCGTCGTGCTGTGCGCGATGCCGCTGGCCCTGTGCTTCGTTGCGGCTGCCTTGCACAAGTATCCCTACGGCAACCACTCGCGGTTGGCGCTCTTCATGGCCCCGATCTTCTGCCTGCTCACGGGGCTGGGCGCGGCCGCCTTCCTTTCGCTCTTGAAGAATCGCCGCTCGGGCACTCGGTACTCCGGATCGACGGCCGGTCCGGTGAAGGCGGCGATTGCGGTCCTGGTGGTGATTGCCGTGGCTGCCGCGGTCCGCGATTTCTGGAAGCCCTACAAGGAGCCGTGCTGGGGACGCAACCGCGATTTGGCGCGTTGGTTCTGGTGCGACAAGGCGACCGGCGCGGAACTCGCCTGCTACGTCCAGGACTTCCACGGCAAGAAGGTCACGGGGGACCTGGCCTCGATCTATTACTGCGACGAGCGGATCTACTCCGCGCGGCTGGCCAAAGGGGAACCGTTGCGGCTCGACCTCGTGACGAAGGACCATCCGCTGCGGGTGGCCCGCTTCCATCCGTCGTCGAGCAAGGAGGCCGACGAGGCCGAGTTCCGCGACTGGCTGAAGTCGTGGGAGGAGAAATATCAGCTTGTCGGCCGCGAGGACTTTCCCATGACGTTCTGGGTCAACCAGGAGTTGGTTGCGGTAGATCAGGTGGAAATGTACGAATTCGTGCCGAAAACCAACGTACTCGTCACGCTCCGCGTGACGGAAACGGGAGGATAGTGGGATGGGCTCGGACGAGGCGGCTTCGGCGGGATCGAGTTCGATATCCTCGACGCTTCTGGCCCAACTCCGCTCCGGCCGGCCGGAGGCCTGGCAACGCTTCGTGCGGCTCTATGGCCCTGTGGTCTACCGCTGGTGCCGGCGTGCGGGCGTTGCGGCGGATGATGCGGCCGATGTCTTGCAGGAGGTGCTCTCCTCGGTCGCGCGGCACTTGTCCGACTTCCACCGCGAAGGGCCGCACGATAGTTTCACGGCCTGGCTGGCCGCGATTACGCGGAACAAGGTCAGCGACCACTACCGCCGCCGCGGCAAGGCGGAGGCCCGCGGCGGCACGACCGCGCAGCGTCAAATGGCCGAAATTGCCCAGCCGGAGACCTCGCAGGAGACGATCCAGCCCGATGCCGAAGCGGCGGCCTGCCTCACGCGCCGCGTGCTCGACACGATCCGGGCGGAATTCGAGCCCGGCACATGGCTGGCCTTCTGGCGGACGGCGGTCGATGGGCAGTCGGCGGCCTTCGTGGCCGAAGAGTTGAAGATGAGCGCCGCGGCCGTCTACATGGCCAAATCTCGCGTCCTCCGCCGGTTGCGCAGGCCCTCGGGGAACTGCCCTGAAAGTGCTGTTAGACTCCAGCGTTTATAATATAGACGCCATTTCCACTCGCATTCCTTGCGGAGGTTCCGATCATGCTCGCCACGACCTGTCCCAGCCGGGAGACCCTTCTGCGGTATTCGGTCGGCCTCGTGCCGCAGGAAGAATCGGAGGAACTGGCTGACCACCTGGGGGCATGCCCAGACTGCCAGGCCACCATCCTGACGCTGGCCGACGCCGACGACACGCTCATCCACCGCCTGCGGACTCCGCTGGGCAGCGAGTCGTATCTGGCCGAGCCGCAACTCCAGGCCGCCGTGGCCGAAGCGATCGCCATGCCCGATCGGGGGGCTGCAAACCAAGAGCCATCAAGCCCGGAGGCATGGCCGGCCGCGATGCCGCAGACGTTGGGCGAATACCAGGTGTTGGAGGAGTTGGGCCGCGGCGGCATGGGCCGGGTTTACAAGGCCCTGCACACCAAGCTCGATCGCGTGGTGGCGCTGAAGATCCTCTCCCGCGGACGCGGGGCCGACCCGCAGGCCGTGACCCGCTTCGCACGCGAGATGAGGGCCGTCGGCCGGCTGGCCCATCCCAACATCGTCCTGGCCCACGACGCCCGCGAGATCGACGGCATGCCCGTCCTGATCATGGAGTTCGTCGAAGGGCTGGACCTGGCGGAGATTGTCCGCCGTTGTACTCATCACGCTCCGCGTGATGGTTTGCATTGTACTCCTCACGCTCCGCGTGAGGCATTCCATCACGCGGAGCGTGATGAGTACGGCGGGCTGCCGATTGCCGATGCCTGCGAGCTGGTCCGCCGCACGGCCTTGGGACTGCAATGCGCCCGACGAGCACGGGCTGGTCCATCGCGACATCAAGCCCTCGAATATCATGCTTACGCCGGCGGGCGAGGTGAAACTCCTGGACCTCGGCCTGGCCCGCTTCTATGCCGAGGGCGGGAGCGGCGTCTCGCCCGCGTCTTCCGCCGAGGAGATGACCGGCACCGGCCAGGCGATGGGCACGGCCGATTACATGGCCCCGGAGCAGGCCTCAGACAGCCGCACCGTCGATATCCGCGCCGACATCTACAGCCTGGGCTGCACGCTCTATAAGCTTCTCAGCGGGCGAGCACCCTTCAGCGGACGCCGTTACGCCAACACGCTGGAGAAGATGAACGCCCACGTGCATGAACCGGTTCCGCCGATCCGCGACGTTGCCCCCGACGTGCCGGAGGAACTGGCCGCGATTCTCGACCGCATGCTGGCCAAGAACCCCGCCGACCGCTTTGCCATGCCCGCCGACGTGGCCGCGGCGATGGAGCCGTTTTGCAAGGGAGCTAACCTGGCGGATCTCATGGTTCGGGCGATGAATAGTCCCGTCTCGGAGGGAGAGGGGGATTCCGATGGTCTCGTGTCCAAGCGGGAAAGGGCTTCCAATGGTCCCCTCTCCCTCCGGGAGAGGGTTAGGGTGAGGGCCCCCGCGTCCCCGCCCCGCCGTTCGATCTTGAGGCGAATTTTGATCGGCCTGGCCTTTTTCGGCTTTACGGCGGCGGTTTTTGCAGCGGGTATCCTCATCACGATCACGAAGAACGGCGGAAGTTACCAGCTTGAGGTCCCCAAAGGCTCACGCACGGTGGTCGACGAAAACGGGAACGCCAGCGTGAGCATTCCGGCCAAGGGCGCCGGCAAGCGCGAAGCCGCCAATCTGCCGCGGTTTCGCATGACGACCGTAACGCGCGGCGATATTGCGGAGACGATCGAGGCGACGGGAACGCTCGAACCGCAGGAGACGATTGAGGTCGGTGCCCAGGTGACCGGCGAAATCACCGACATTCATGGCGACTATGGCACGCCAGTCGAGAAGGATGCGGTCCTGGCACGGATCGACCCGACGTTGTACCAAGCGCGTTACGACCAGCAGAAGGCTGCTTGCGCCCGGGCCGAGGCCGAGTCGACCGCGGCAGGACTCAGACAGGCCGGCCGCAGCCCAGGGCCGACCGTGGTCGCGGACCTTCATGCGGCCAACGCGGCCTTGGCCCAAGCCAAAGCCGCTTTGGAAGAAGCCGAGATCAATCTCGGCAACACGACCATCAAGTCGCCGTTCAAGGGCGTGATCATCGATCGCCGAGTCAATGTCGGTCAAAACGTCGGTCCCAATCCCAGCGGGCCCGGGCTCTTCCTGATTGCCAAGGACCTCGACAAATTGCAGGTCTGGGTCTCGGTCAATGAGGCGGACATCGGCCGGATTCGCAAGGGGATGGAGACGCATTTCACCGTCGACGCCTTTCCTGACGCCGTTTTCAAGGGCACGGTGACGCAGATCCGCCTGAATGCCACGATGTCACAGCAGGTCGTAACTTATACGGTCGTAGTGGAAGTCGAGAAGACGGACCACAAGCTCCTGCCCTACATGACGGCGAATGTCCAGTTCCAGATCGCCAAGGGCACGAACGTGCTTCGCGTGGCCAATGCGGCCCTGCGGTGGAAGCCCTCGGCGGAGATGTTGTTGCCCGACGACCGCCGGCGGCTCAATGAAAAGTGGAATCCGGACGCCGGTTTTCTCTGGCCGGTGGCGGCCGACGGAATACACGTGCGACGCGTCGACGTGCGAATCGTCCGGACGGATGGTACGCTAACCGAAGTCAGCGGCCCGGACGTCAAGGAAGGGATGGAAGTCGTCTGCGGGCAGAATGTCGAGCCCGAGGAGGGCGACAGCCCGTTTCAGCCCAAGACAACGAAAGGCGGAAAGGGGGTTGTCGAAGAAAACGCGACTGCCGCCCCGAGCACCGCCGGGCGGGCGTCCTTGGCTGACCAGCGGAAGGCGCTCGCGGGGCCCTGGAAGGTCGTACGGATCGAAAAAGGCAAAGCGGCCGATTCCGCCTGGAGCATTCCCGGGGCTCAAGCCGTCAATTTGGATGCGGTCCAGGGTTTCTTCTTCAAATCCGAAACGCACAGCGGTCCCCCGCCGATACCGGATTACGGCTGCGTGATCTATCTGAACGGCGGCCACGGCCTGTCGATTGGTTACAGTATCGACAATGCCACGACACCGACCGGCATCGCCCTGCGGAAAAAATTCCCCCTGGCCCCAGGCGGCGAGGATTACTTCTTGCCGGGCCGGAAGGTCGAGCCCGATTTCCTGGCGCTGGGCATCTATGAATTGGAAGGGAGGCGGCTGAAGATCTGCCTGACCGCGCAGCCTTCCGGGAAGCCGGAGTCGCGTCCGAAGAATCTCGTGGTCGATCCGGCCGATGCGAACTCGCGAGACGTTCTGTTTCTGCTGGAGCGGCCCGCCGAGTTCGGCGATGCCGGAACCGCGGAACTCGAAGCTTTCCATCTTCCATCTCCGGTTTCCGACCGCCGGCCTCCGCCCTCCCCGCCCCCCGCTGAAACCGGCGTGGTGCCTTCAAAATTGAGCCCCGAAGAATCGTCCAAGGCCGCCTTGGCGTTGCTCCGCAGCGTCGAGGTGGCGCGGACAAAATACGCGTCGCTCAAGACCACTTTCACCACCCTCGATTTTAAATTCGTCGTCGAAATGAACGGACCTCGGCGGCGATTGGAAATTCTCGCCGGCAAAGGCAACTCAGGCGCCGTTAACCTCTTCGATGGCGACAAGCTGTACGGCTATTGCCCCGGAGACGGTCTGCGCGTGTACTACGACATGAACGATGCTGCTGGCGCCCCCTGCAATTGGACGTTCGACCCGCGGGTCTTCGGCTTGACGGACTCCATGACAACGGACTCCATGATTCCCAGTTCAACCTCAACGGTAAAAGGTTGCCTGCGGTACGATTCCGCCGACAAGCTTGAACTTGTCGCCAAAGAACAACTCAACGGCGTGGAGGTCGCCCACGTGCGGGCAGTTCGCCACGATGTTGAATCCGATTTTTGGATCGAGGAGCGCTCGGCACGGGTACATCGCATGCATCGCAAGATAGTACAAGATGACGACATCATCAAGATCGAAATCGATTCCGAGTTTGACGCCAAGGACGCAACGTCGCCCTTTCCGTCGCTCGTACGCTGGAGAAGGGATGCACATGCCAGGCCTTCCATGGGACGGGTCGTCGTTTCCAGCTTCGAGTTCGGCAAGCCTATTCCCGCCGAGCGATTGACGCTCAAGTCGCTGAACGTGCCCAAGAACACGGAAGTGTTCGTGTGCTCAGACAAGGGCAAAGATCTGCTGGGCTATTGGGACGGCCAGGCAATCGCCTATCCGGAGGTCGCCGTCGTCCACCCGGTCGTGGGCCAGGTTACGCATCACGTCGATTTCACAGGGCACCTCGAAGCGGCGCAAACGGCGGAGGTCCGCTCGCGGCTCGCCGGCCAACTGGCGAAAGTCCTCTTCCAAGCGGGGGCGATCGTCAAGCAGGGCGACGTGCTGGCAGAGATCGATCCCGTGCCCTTCCAGGCCGAAGTGGACAAGCGCGAGGCGGAGGTCCGGCTTGCGCAAGTCTGCTCGATCTGGCGAGACGCGCGGCCGCGCAGGCCAAGGACCCCGCGCCGAGCGACCGCCAGCGGATGGAAGCCGAGATCGCCAAGGCGGAGCCGGCCTTCGCGGTGGCCCAGGAGGGCTTGAAAGTGGCACGCTTGAACCTGACCTCCACGCGGCTGGCCGCGCCGATCGGCGGCCGGATCGGCCGCCCGCTGATCGCCGTCGGCAGCCTGGTGAACAAGAGCATGCCCTTGGCCGCCATCGACTCGGTCGATCCGATGTGCGTAGCGTTTGACGTCTCCGAAGGGACGATCCTCGAACTCCGCCGCAATCCGCCCCATCTGCGGGAAGGGCCGGCGCTGCCGGTGCTCGTGGGGCTCAAGGACGAGAAGGGCCATCCCCGCAAGACCAAAGTCGAGTCGGCCGAGACCCGCGTCGATCCGGCCACGGGGAAAGCCCGCTGGCGGGCCCTGCTGCCGAATCCGGACGGGCTGCTGATGCCGGGGATGTCGGTCCGCGTGCGGCTGGTGACGAGCGATCCGTATCAGGCACTGCTGCTTCCGTTTGAGGCGTTTCTCAACGAAGGAGGGTTGGGGATACGCCATTGCGTTCTCGTCGTGACCGATCAAAACGTCGTCCAGCAACGCGAGGTACAACAAGGAGATTCTGCGGACGATGGCATGAGGATCGTGGAAAAAGGAGTAACCGAGAACGATTGGGTGGTCGAGAGAGGCATGCACTCGGAGACAGGCCCGTCCAGGGCGCAATTCCGCGACGGGATGAAAGTCAATCCCAAGATACCGCCGTCGGCTCCGCCGTCAACGTCCAGCGACAGAAAATAAAGGAGGAGAGACAGGTCGTGCGCGTAAGACTGCGGCGGTTTCGCCGCGGATCGAGAATGGCCCGCACGCGGCCCTCCAGATCGGAACGACTGGCCATTGGCAGGGTCGTCGCACAGAGAGCAGAACGTCCCAGGCTGACGCGGCGCCGCCCATATCCTGCCTCATCCGTCGCACGCGGTCGAGAATATCAGACATCCTATGCTTCCTTCGAGATTTAGCACGACCCCATCCAGCTTGCCTGGATGGTGAAGAAGTCTTGGTAGCGAATACGGGACCGTCACGAACTGTCCTAGACCCCTGCCAGCTTGTCTGGCAGGTGAATGAGTCACATGAGCGACAGCGCGCATCGCTAACAAGACTTGTTCACCGGCCAGGCAAGCTAGCCGGGGTCCCAAAAGAGCATTGCAATCGCCTCTTCGCTAACAAGACTTGTTCACCGGCCAGGCAAGCTGGCCGGGGTCCCAAAGGAGCATTGCAATCGCCTCTTCGCTAACAAGACTTGTTCACCAGCCCGGCAAGCGGGCGGGGGTCCACTCCGCAGAGTACATTTCCTTTCTTTTATCTTCTGCTCGCGGCCGTCAATTCGTTCCTGGTTTCGCCTCGTTTTCCGCCCTCGCGTATTTCTTCAGGAACTCCGTAACGAGCAAGTCCTCGACCTTGCCATCCTTCACGAAGTCATGGGTGTCCTTCACGGCGAGCGTACTGCCGTCGCTGTCCACAATGGCGAACAAGGGCCACGCCTTGACCGCTGGATCGAGGCCCCATTTCTTCCCGTGGGCCGCCTTGGCGTCGTCCATCTGCTTCTGATCGCAGGGCGATGAGAGTATGCCGTTGTTGGCAAAGCGTTCATAGAAGTCGTTCTTATAGATGTCGGAGGCGTGCTGGTGGGAGTCGTCGCTGTGGAACATGATCAGGACCCGCTTCCCCGGTTTCTTCAGCTCAGCGGCCAGTCCCTTCAAGCGATGGTCGCGGGGCTCATGGTTGCCCAATACCAGGTCCAACAACTCGCCCCGCGAAAATCGCGGCGGAACTTGACCGCGCCGAGGTCCACAGTCTCTCCGCTCTTGGCAGTCACGTTGCCGAGGCGGTCGGTGTTTCGCCCCCGATCGTCCGGCTTGGTCTCCTGGGACAATTCCATGTCCATCTGATACTCGATGCCTGGCACGAGATTCGTGATCGCGAAGCGGCCTTCCGCATCGGTGGTCACGCCGTCCCCGAGACAGGTGGTGCCCACGCCTTCCGGCTTGTCGAACCAATAGAAGACCGCATAGCTGACCGCGCGATTTGCCACCGGTCGGCCGTTGGACTGGTCGATCACCTGCCCTTTGGCCCCGCCCGCGGGCTGGAGTGCAATCGTAACCTCGGCGTCATCAGGGCCGATGGTCGCACTGCCGGCCCGCTTTCCGTCCTTGCTGAAGGCATAGAGGTTCAATTTGCCGAGCCAGCGCTCGACGCGGAACCAGCCGTTGTCGTTCGTCGTCGCCTCGAGGTCCCCTTGCAGACTGGAGGTGCAAACACCAATCACCTTGGCGCCCGGGACCGGGGTACCCGGTACTCCCGGTCGCGACGGATTGCCCTGGTCGACGACGTGGACGGTGGTCGGGCCGCGCTGCTTTCGCGGGGCGTGGAAATCGTAGACCAGCTCCTTCTGATCGGTCACCGTAAATTTCTTTTCGACGCGCTGGTCGGAGTCGACCCACAGCGTGTATTTCCCGGGGCCGATCGTGAAGCTGTACTTGCCCTCGGCGTCGGTCGTCGCCCAGCGGGGAATACTCGGTCCCTGGGATTCCTGGTCGGGACCGCGCACGATCAAGGTCACGGTCTGGTCGGCCCAGGGCTTCTTCTCCGGCCCCACGGTCAATTGCCCGTGCAGCCATGTGGCGGACGGGAGGAGTTGCAGGTCGATGCGCTCAACGGGCGTGTCCGGCCGTACGGAAAGATCGGCCCGCGGCACGGCTGCCCAGCGGGCGTGGATCACGGCAATCAGATAGACTTGACCGGGATTGACGTGAAACTCGAAGCGTCCCCGCTCGTCCGTGCGGGCCCGGCCCCGGTAATAATCGTCGCCCTCTCCCTCCGCCTGGAGCAAGACGCCCGGCGAGGGGCGCCCCGCTGTCGCGGACCTGACCGCGGACCGGCACCGTGCGCTGGAGTCGCACGGTTTTTTCGGCCCCACCCTGCTCGGCGTCCCAGGTTATCCGGCGCTGGACCCACACGTCGTGCCCCAATGGCCAGAAGATGACAGAACTCTCCCAGGTGGGGAACCAGTCGAAGGCGGCCACGCCGGCGGCGTCGGTCTTCTCCTGGAACGATCTCGCGCCGGCAACATTCAGATCGTCCCTTCCCCTTGCCCATTCCGGCCTCTCAAAATACCAGGGCGCGACGCCGATCCCCGCGATCGGCCGGCCCTCGGGATCGAGCAACTTGATCCTGACCGTCCTCGCCCCGTCGAGTTTCAGGACCTGGGGCCCCACTGCAGCTTGCGATCTTTCGGGGCTTTGGCCTTTTCGAGTTCGGCCTTGGCGATCTTGGCCTCTTCACCGGCAATCCGCTGTTCGAGTTTGGCCTTCTCGACGGCCAGATCGCACTCCTTGCACTTAAGCGACATTTCACTGAGCGTCTCGTAAGAGACAGCCGGTAAACCACT
Organism: uncultured Planctomycetia bacterium; assembly: GCA_963824275.1. Lineage (GTDB taxonomy): Bacteria > Planctomycetota > Planctomycetia > Pirellulales > Thermoguttaceae > JANXQG01. The sequence continues at coordinate 830,879 of CAWGOT010000006.1, forward strand.
GTCGAAGGCTTTTTTCTCGCGTTGGTATTCGGCCTTAGCCACTTCCGCGACGGCCATGGCATAGCGGACGTTGACATCGTCTTCCGCCTTGGCCAGCGCCGCCTTGTACTTGGCCTCAGCCACTGCCAATTCCGGCCGGGCCTTGCTGTCGTCGGTTCCCTGCAAGGGCTGTTTTTCAGCAGCTTGCTGCGGCTTCTTGTCCTCGGCGTATCCCAGCCGCAGAATCGCACAGGGGATCAAGAGCAGCACCGCCAAAGCCATCAAGGCGTAGCAGGTCTTGCGCTTCAGGCTGCGGTGGTTTCGCCGCGGATCGAGGATGGCCAGCACGCGGCCCTCCAGATCGGAAGGGCTGGCCATGGGCAGGGCCACGTGGCCGAAACAAGTGCAGACCGCGCATCTGGGCGGCAATTCCCACGAGATGCTCGGCATAGTCGGGCGGTGCGATGTTGGAGGCAAGCACCAGGTCGTCGGCCGCCTGCTCGCTGGTCTTCCGCAACTGCCTGGCCGCCAGCCAAACCAGCGGATGGAACCAGTACGCCACGCAGGCCAGCCGGCCCAGCAGCAGCATCAGGCAGTCGCCGCGGCGGATATGCCCTAACTCGTGCAGCAGCACGCTCCGCTTGATCTCGTCGGACCATGCCGCACTGCCGGCCGGAACGAGAATCACCGGCCGAAACAGCCCCCAGGTCATCGGGACCGACACCTGAGGGCACTCGCGGACGGCAATCGGACGGCGGACGCCGCACGGGCCGAGCAGTTGCCGCAGGATGGAATGCCAATGCGGGTCCGCGGCCGGACTTGGCCCGCCGGGCAACATACCACGCCGCCACGACGCCGATCGCCAGCCAGACAAGCCCCAAGAAACTCCCGCCCGCCCAGACCGCGGCAAGCAGCACCGGCCAGGACCACGCGGGCCGAGTCGGGACCGCGGCGGGAGGATCCGCGACCGTGGGCGGAGTTGCCGGGACCTCGACCGGCGCAGTTGCCGTGGAAGGTCGCGAGAAATCGGACGGCCGATGCCGGATTGCGGGCGGAGCCTTGAGGGCTATTGTAGGGTGGTGTCGAGCGCAGCGAAGACCCACCAGCCATTTCCTCATCGGCTGGCGCGATTGCCGGCGGCGCCGGCGTCCGCGGCGGGAGAATAGCCCATTGCCAGGTGGGAAGCGCACAGGAGCAGAGCGGAATCAGCAATGCCCCGGCCAGCGAGAGGGTCCATACCAGGTGCCGCAGCGCGGCCGATGCGCGTCGCAGGGCAAGGGCGACCAGCATGGCCGCCATCAGCAGCACGGTGACCCGCAGCAGGATTTCAGTCATGGTTCTTCTCCTTGGTACGCACTCATCACGCTCCGCCGTGATGGAAAGGCATCACGGCGGAGCGTGATGAGTACAGGTTTTCGCCCTACTTCTCCTTCTTCTTGGCCTGCTGGATCAGCCGGGCGAGCCGCGTCAATTCGCTTTCGGAGAGGTTGGCGGACGACATGTCCAGTAAGGCGGCCATGGCGTTGGCCGCCGAATTATTGAAAAATGTGCGGAGCAACTGCTCGATCGCCGAGCGTTTGGCGTTTTCCGTGGAGATGCAGGGCGAATAGACGTAGCGCGGCCCTTCGCTTTCGTGCGTCAGGTAGCCCTTCTCCTCCAGCACCTTGAGCAAGGTGCGGACGGTGGAGTAGCTTGGCCGGTCGGGCATTTCGCGATGGATTTCGCCGGCCGTGGCGCGGCCATGGCAATAGACGATTTCCATGATCTGCCGCTCGCGGCGGCTCATTGCCGAAAGGGGAGATTGTGCCATGAGGAGACCTCGTCAAGAGATTGACGGTCCCCGCCGCGCCCAGCGGCCGAGACCGGGGGTTCGATGCCGCGTTAAGTGCTAAAAAACTCGCACTATGCGTAAGAATACACACTTCAGCGGATTTGTCAAGAGGCGAGGCGAAATTTTCGTTAGGCTCCTTGCCACAGTGGGCGGCGATTTGCCTCACTCTTCCGCTTCTTGCCGGAAAGCCCCCATGCCGTTCACCGACCTGTCAAGCAGGGCGGGGTCGGGTCGGCGCAGGCACTGCCGTCTACGCAAACTCCTTTACCGCCATTTCCTTCAACCGCGGCATGTCGAGCTTTCCCGTTCCCAACTGGGGAATGGCCGGCACCTGGCGGAAACTGTCGGGCGAAGGGATCCAGAGCGGCGGCAGGCCGCGGGCCACCATGCGGCGGCAAATCTCCGCCGCGGGCACGCCGAGACCCGTGTGCAGCACCACGAGCCGCTCGCCGCGGGTCGGATCGTGGATCGCCGTGACCGCCAGGTGGACGTCCTGCTCATCGACCGCAAGGACCTCGCGGACCGCCGTTTCCACGCGCAAGTGCGGCACCATCTCGCCGCCGATCTTCGAGAAGCGGCTGATCCGCCCGGTGATCGTAATGAAGCTGTCCTCATCGATGGTGGCCAGATCGCCCGTTACGTACCACTCGCCGCGCATCACCTCGGCCGTGAGATCGGGCCGGTTCAAGTAGCCTTTCATCACGTTGGGTCCGCGAACCAGGAGCATGCCCTGTTGGCCGCGAGGCAGGTCCTCTCCCGAATCGAGGTCGATCACCTTGACCTCGATGCCGGCCATCGGCCGGCCGATGGTGCCGATGCGGTTGCCGCACTTTCCGGGCGAAGTGTCACGGCTGGGGGGCCGGTTCCCCGAGACTACCGGCGAGAGCTCGGTGGCCCCGTAGCCCTCGACCGGCAGCACGCCGAACCGCTCGTGGAACTCAGCCGCCAATTCGGGCGGGAGCCTTTCCGCGCCGGTGAAGACGACATCCAGGGAACGAAAATCGTCGGGCTGGCAGCGCCGCACGTAGGATCGCAGAAAGGTGGGCGTGCCGATCAGGATCGTGCAGCCGTATTTGCGGCAAAGGGGCCCGATCTGCCGCGGTTCCAGCGGCGTGTAATGGTAAACGCCCTTGGGATCGAGCGTCAGCACCGTCCAGAGCGTCGCCGTGTAGCCAAAGGAATGGAACATCGGCAGCACGCCCAACACGGCATCGTTGGGCAGCAAGTGGATGATGCCGTCGATCCCTTGCAGGTTGGCGCCGAGGTTGGCGTACGTCAGCATCACGCCCTTGGGCAGACCGGTCGAGCCGGAAGTGAACATGACCGTCGCCACGTCGTCCGGCTGGATCGCGGTGAGGCCCAGCAGGCGTTCCAGGACCGCCGTCGGCAGCAGCCAGGCGGCCGCGGCGGCCAGCAGCTTGTCGGACCAGGTGATGCGCCGTTTCAATTCCTCGACGAAGACCGGTTCGGCGTCGAGCGAAAGCGGGAAGCGATCGAGCATCCGCCGGCTGGTCAAGACGTGGCGGATGCCGCACTGGGCCATGCTGGCGTTGATCAATTCCGCAGTACACGTGTAGTTCAGATTGACGGCAATGCGGCGGTCGGTGGTCAAGGCGGCGTTCGACAAGACGGCGGCGACCGAGGGCGGAAGCAGAATGCCGACGTGCTTTTCGTCGTTGGCCAGCACCTCCCGCCGCAGCAGCCGTCGTAGCGCCAAAGTGGCCGTAAGCAAGGCGGCGCCCGTGAGTTCCAGCCCGCTGGAATCGGCGACCTTGGTCCGCCGCAGATTGCGCCGGCACATACGCAAAAATTTCCGCGGGAGCACCAGATCGTGGAACGGGTAGGAAGGCATGCAAGGTCCTCTTTGAGGCGTGTAAGAATAGTCTACACGATATTTAGTGACGAAATCCGAAATCCGAATATCGAAATCCGAAACAAATCGGAAACACCATGAAAGAAATTCAAGACAGCCGGATTTTGAGCCTTTGAGTTTTCCTGCTTCGAACTTGTTTCGGATTTCGATATTCGGATTTCGGATTTCGTCACTAGATGCGTCGGGCGCAGAGTCAAACGTGCCTCCCAGCCGTTACGTCCCATCTTCTCGCTACGAAACGACTTCCAGCGGGAAACTTGATGCCGGTTGGCCCCGGAAACCGAAGCCCAGTGAGCGAATGGGTGGTAGACTAGCATATCGCCAGAGTGTTTGTCGGCCCAACCATCCGCTCCCCTGGAGGGTGGGATTATGGAGATTACTCGCAATCAGTTCTTTATGGCCGGGCTGGTGTTGGTCCTCTTGGGCCTCCAGTTTCGCGCGATCGAGTCGGTGGAGCTTAAGCCGCAGTGTGCCGAGTTCCTGGCCGAGCGGAGCGACCATCCGCTGATCAGCGTGACTGCCCAGACCCCAGTCTTGGCGCCTGTGGAAAAAGCGACGGTGGATCGTGTTGTTCATCCCCCCGAATGGATAGGCTGGATGTTTCTATCGCTCGGCGGCGTCCTGGTGCTACACAGCCTGGCAATGCCCAAGGGCGGCTAAAGTCTGTTGCGGCGTCAAGAGCTACTTGACCCCCCCGGATCGGTTCGATACCATTGTTAGAACGTGCGCGAAGATCGTTGCACGCCCCGCAGCAGGCATGCTAGGCTGTGTGAGTTGGCCCAAGGTGCGCCCTCCTGCATTGGCAGGCCGGTGTGCCCGCCCGGCGCGGAGTGCCGTCCGATTCTGAAATGAAGACTTCACACCAGGAGTGTTTTTCGATGTCCGAATACCAACGCTTGGAAGTAACCGAGGTAGCCAACGTCACGGTCGTGCGTTTCCGCAGTCGCCGGATTACCGAAGACATCGACATCCAAGAGCTGGGCAGCGAGATGTTCAGCCTGGTGGAGAACGAGAAACGGGGGAAATTGCTTTTGAATTTTTCGACGGTTGAATTCCTGGGCAGCGCGGCGCTCGGCAAGCTGATTACCCTGGACCGCAAGGTAAAGGCCCGGGGCGGCGTGCTCAAGCTTTCCAATATCGGACCGAATATCTACGAGGTATTTGCAATTACAAAACTCAATCGCTTTTTCGACATCAAAGAAGACGAGGCGGACGCCTTGGCGGCCTTCTAGGCAGTTTCAATCGACACCATGATGATGGCCATGATCGACCCGTGGCTTTGGCGCTGCGAACGTGTGATTAGCAACGATCCGACGGCTGCCCGGCAGGTTCTCGACGAGATGCTGGCCCAACTCGAGGCCCGGCACTGGCAGCAGCGCGACATCTTTGCCGTGCACCTGGCGACGGAAGAGGCCCTGGTCAACGCCATGCATCATGGCAACGGCTTCGACGCGGAAAAGAACGTGCATTTCGTCTGCTTGCTGGGGGGCGACCGGGTTCGCATCGAGATTACCGATGAAGGCGGGGGTTTCGATCCGGCGGCCCTGCCCGATCCGACCTGCGACGACCACCTTCACACCCCCTGCGGCCGCGGCGTGATGCTGATGAGGGCCTTCATGTCGCGGGTCGAGTTCAACGCCCGGGGAAACGGCGTGACCATGGAGAAGGAACGGGGTGTGAAGGAAGACGGTGAATGAGGTTGTGCGGCCGCCGCGGCTTTACAACCCGCGCGGCTTCAAATGATCGAAGCCCGACGTGCAAGCGAGGAATGGAACCGCTTGCCTCGCTTGCGCTTCGGGCTTCAATCGCTACGGCGAAAATGGCTCAATTAGAGCCGCTCGAAGTATTGCCCGGGCTTCCCTCTTGCGGGTGGCGGCCGGTCAGGGCGTTGAAGAGGCTGCTCTTGCCGGCGTTCGGCCGCCCGCAGAGCGCCACGCGGACCCGCGCGACCGCCTCGCCGCGGAAAGCTAGTTGCCTGGCGAGTCGATCGACCTCGGCGGCGGCCTCGTCAAGCCGCTTCGAGAGCTCCTCGGCCTTGATGAACGGCAGGTCCTCATCGGCAAAATCCAGCCCTGCCTCCACGTGGGCCAGGAGATCCAAGAGATCGCTGCGAAGCAGCCGCAAGGGGCCGGCCAGCCCTCCGGCAAGCTGTTTCAGGGCGGCGTCGAGTTCCGCGTTGCCGGTGGCGTCGATCACACCCAGCACGGCCTCGGCCTGGGTCAGATCGATGCGTCCGGCGAGGAACGCGCGGAGCGTGAACTCGCCCGGCTCGGCGGGCCGCGCGCCGCCGCGGCAGACGGCCCTCACGACGGCTTCCAAGAGCGGCGGCGAGCCCAGCGTGTGGACCTCGGCCACCGGCTGGCCCGTATAACTTCGCTTCCCCGGCCAAAGATACAGCTCGCATGGCAACGGCGACGCGAATCCGCTGAGCAAGAGGAAGCCGGGCACGACCGCCGGCGCGGAGATTGCGGGAATGTGCCGCGGCGGATCGGGCCGGAAGCAATCTTCCAGGCAACCACGCAGGTCGGGGCCGCTCAGTCGCACGATGCCCCGCGCGGCGCCGCCCGGCGGAGAGGCGATGGCGACAATGGTTTCATCCAGGGCGTGCATTCCGCAAGCTACTCATTGCCTTGTGCGATCACGTACAATTTACAGGCCGTCAATTGGTCGTAATCGATCCTTTGTAGTCAGGTCGAGATTGCATTGTATGCTGCCGACTCTGAGGCTGCAACCGCGGTGGCCACAGAGGCGTTTTCCCGCATCGATGCGTTCGGTTCGCAGGTGAGGAACTGCCGCAGCTGAAGCTGAAAGAAGGGGAGTGAGGAGGGTACTTGACCGGCGTGAACTTCAACCGTACATTGGAGATAGAAATTCGCGTTTGGCCGCCGTTTGAAAGTGGATTGCTATGACATTTTCGGTAATCGTCAGTCCGTTCGAAGATCGATTTGCCGCCGCATTGGTGGGCGAGCCGGCGGTTCGCGCGGTCGGCGGACGCGCGAGGCAGCGATTGCGGCGCTCAAAACCGAGGTCGCGCAGCGGGTAGACCGCGGCGAGTTGATTACGCTCGAATATCGACTCGGCTGGCATCACCGGTTTGGCCGGCAAATATCACGACGACCCGACTCTCGAGAATATCTGTGCGGAGGCATATCGAGAGCGCGATTCCGAGACCCTGTAATGACTATCTTCGACACGGATGTGCTGACGGATATCCTGCGGGGCGTTCCGAGAGTCGTCCAGCGCGCGCTACTGATTCCACCGGAAGACCAGGCCATTCCGATCGTCGTCGCTGAAGAGATCCTGCGCGGCAGATTGAATGCGATTCGTCAAGCCGAGGCAGGAAAGCTACCCCTTACGATTGCGCGTGCATACGAGTTGATGCGGGAATCGCTTGCTGATTTCCGAAAGATTGTGATCCTGCCCTACACGGACCGTGCCGAGAGGCTATTTCAAGAATGGCGAGCGCAAAAGATCCGCGTTGCGACGCACGATCTGCGCATTGCTGCCCTGTGCGTGGACCACGGCGCCAAATTGGCCTCTCAGAATCGGCGCGACTTCGATCGAGTGCCGGGGTTGGACGTCGAGTATTGGTAAATGCAATTCCGAATGGCTGTGCAACTCACTCGGAATCATACCAAAATTATCGGCACGATGCCACGCCGCACCCCCCTCACTGGGGCATTTCGCTGCATTTTGCCGTTTTCTTTGTAACGATTTCCTTCCCCATGCGTCAAACTAGCGTGGTAATATGGTATAAGGTTAGAGAACCGCACTAGACCGTACCCCACTGCGGAGTTTGTTCTGCACATCCGCAGCCCCCTGTCGGCCCTGGAACGCGACCTGGCAATCCGCCGCTGTCGCCAAAGCACGAGGAACCATTATGACGCTCATCTACCGATCGCTGGTCTCGGCATTCGCCCTCGTGGCGTTTGCGTCTTTCAGTTCTATGTCGATCGCCCTTGCCGCAGACGACAAGGGTGACGGGGCGAAACCGGCCGATCCGGCCAAAGCCGATGCCCCCAAAAGCGAAGACGCTGCCAAGTCGGATCGCTCGCTCCGCGAGCAGGAGATCTACATCCCCTACGAGAAGCTCCGCGGGGTCTTCGAGAAGCATGGCCGCGGGGTCTTCCTGCCTTATGAAAAATTCGACGAGCTTGTGGAAAGCGGCCCAGGACAAGACCCGCCCTGCGGCCGAAGTCCGCCCGCCCGTGGGCGCGGTGATCACGGAGATCGAGAACGAGGCCGTGGTGGCCAAGGACGTCGTGCAGGTCACGGCCCACATCAAGATCGACCTCTTGAGCGAGGGCTGGCATGAAGTGCCCTTGCGGCTGGCCGATGCGGCCATCGTCCACGCCACGATCAACAACCAGCCGGCACGGCTGCTGGGCGGGGCCAATGAAGATCACCGCCTGCTGATCGAGAAGAAGGGCAAGCAGCCGGAGCAGATCGAGTTGGTGCTGGAATACGCCCGGGCCATCGCGCGGTCGCCGGGCCAGAACAGCGTCTCCTTCCAGGCCCCGCAGGCCGCCGTCAGCCGCTGGAAGGTCCGCATCCCGCAGGCGGGCGTGAAGGTCAACTTGCATCCGCTGATCGCCGCCACGGAAGTCCCGCCCGCCAAAGCTCCCCTCGCCCTCGGGGAGAGGGGCAGGGGGTGAGGGCGAGGGGACCAAGGCCGACGAGACCGTGATCCTGGCCTTCGTCGGCGCCGCGCCCACGGTGCAGATCGATTGGACGCCCAAGTCGGAAGGGGCCACGGGGCTTACCGCCCTGGCCAGCGTGCAGGCGGAGCAGCAGGTCTGGATCCAGGAAGGCATCACGCGGACCCGCACGACCCTGGCCTACACCATCAGCCGCGCGGAATTGAATCAGCTCGCCCTGGAGGTCCCGGCCGATTTCAAGGTCGTCAACGTCTTTGATCCCAACGTGCGGCAGTGGACGGTCGAGCCGCCGGCCGCCGGGGGCTACCGTGCAGAAGATCACTGCCCAGCTCTTCGAGCCGGCCAAGGCCACGCAGATCGGTGGTCGTCGAGTTGGAGAAGATCGCCGGCGCAGAAACGGCAGGAATCGCTCAACGTGCCCGTAGTCAAGGCCCTGAACGTCGGCCGCCAGCAGGGTTTCGTCGTGGCCCAGGTGGGCGCGGGCCTGCGGGCCGACGCGGCCAAGACCAGCGGCCTCTTGCAGGTCGACGCCAACGAACTTCCGCCTGGCCATGCGCTCGCGCCGCCTGGACCTTCGCCTATCGCTATGCCTCCGTGCCGTTCGAGCTGGAACTGGCCGTCGAGGAGGTCGCGCCGCGGATCACCGTCGATTCGCTGGTCGAGGCCCGGCTGGAGCCGGAGAAGCTCACGCTCGATCTTGACGGCGCTTTTACACGATCGAGCGGGCGGGCGTTTTCAAGCTGGAACTCGACGTGCCGGAGGGTTTTGAGGTGCGCAGCGTCACCGGCAGGGCCGTTCGGCCTCGCCCGGCATGCCGCCAGGCCTATTCGGCGGCCGAAGTCGATTCGCATCATCTCGAAGGCGAAAAGAAGAACCACCTGGTCGTGAATCTGGCCCGCAAGGCGATGGGACAGCGTCGGCCTGCACGTGCAGTTGCAACGCGACCTGCACGAGGCCAACCTGCTGACGCCCACGGGCAAGCCGGCCGAGATCGACCTGCCGCTGCCGCAACCGACCAAGGCCACCGTCGAGCACTCGTCCGGAAGGCTGGTCGTCCATGCCCCGGAGAGTCTGCGGGTCAATCCGGCCAAGGCCGACGGGCTGCGGGCCGTGTCGTTCCAAGAGGCGATGGCAGGGAATCGTCGCGTGTCGCCGCCGGCAGCCGGCATCCAGTGCTCCGCCCCGTGCTGGCCTTCATGTTCACGCAGGAGCCGGTCACGCTCCGCCTGGCGGCCGAGCGGCGGAAGCCGCAGGTCACGATCCGCCAATTGCTCGTGGCCCGGATCGACGAGGGCGTGATCAAGTACCAGGCGACGTTCTTCTACACGATCCAGTACAGCGGCGTGAAATCGCTCCGCATCGACGTGCCGGCCGACGTGACCCCGCGGCTCCCCAACACGACCGCCGGCATTCGCCTGAGAAGACGATCGACCCGCCGCCCGCCGACCTGGACAAGAACATGGTCGCCTGGAGCGTGGCGGGCGAAGGCGAATTGCTGGGCGACGGCCAGATCAATCTTGAATGGGAGCAGAAGCTCGAAAGCTCGACGTGGGCAAGCCCTTGAAGGTCAACGTTCCGCGGCTCATTCCCCGCGGCGTCGATCGGGCCTGGGGCCAGATCGTGCTGGCCAAGGCCGAAACGCTCGACTTCCAGGAGGCCGAGGACCTCACCAGGGCTGCGCCCCATCGACCCGCAGCGCGAGCTGATCGACGCCCGTGAACTGGGCCTCGCGGGCCTTCGAGTTCCACGACGACTGGACGCTGCCGGTCACCGTCACCCGCTACGAGCTGGAAGAGGTCAAGCGGACGAGCATCGATCGGGCCGTCTGCCGCATGGTGCTCACGCCGGCCGGCGAGACCGCCGTGCAGGCCGTCTACCGCATCCGCAGCGTGCTGCCGCGGCTGGCCGTGCAACTGCCCGCCGAGTCCAGCCAGGACCTCGATCCCGTTCCGGATCAACGGCCAGCCGGTGACGTTGCAGAAGGGCAAGGGCGACGAATTGGTCGTGCCCTTGCTGACCGCCAGCGCCGAGGAGCCGTTCGTGCTGGAGATCCGCTATACGATGCAAGAGCGGCAACACGTTTTCGCTGCCGGCGTTCCTCGACGATACGGCCGCGCAGAAGGTCTACCTCTGCGCGTTCGTGCCGCCCACGCAGGACGTCGTGCGGCACGGCCGGATCGTGGTCCGAGGATTTCGAGTGGGGCATGGGCAGCCAGGGCCAGTGGATCCCGCTGAGCGCGAATCAGCGTCAGACCCATGAAAGCCTGGTGGGGTGGGTCTGCGAAGGCAACCCCGGCGCGCTGGGACGCCGCCAAGACGTTCCACATCGACGGCACGCCGCTGATCTTCTCCACGCTGCGGCCGGACCCCAAGACCGACGTCCGGCTGTGGACGGTCGATCACTCAGACGCTCGACGGCTGGATCTTCGGCATGGTGGCGCTGGTCGGGCGTCGCGCTGGTGCTGATCAGTCTCGGCCGCGCGCGTGATCGCCGTCGGCCGTGTTCGTGGTGGCCCTGGTGTTGCTGGGCGTATTCTGGCCGACGTTGTCGCTGCACATCATGGGCTGGCCGCTCTTCTGGGCCGTGTTCATCGTCTTGCTGCTGTGGGTGGTCGTGGGATCGTTCCGCATGTCGCAGTCGGCGAAGGGATTTTGCACGGCGCTGAACACGAACTGGTCGACGTGGGTTGCAAGCCGCAAGGAGTTGGCCGCCAAGGCCGCGCCGGCGGCGGATCCCGTTAAGAAATATCAGTCGCTGCATGAGGAGGCTGCGCCGCCGGCGGATGCCCCGCCGCCCGCGGCGGGTCCGGAAAACCCGTACTCCGCGAAAGACGGAGGTGCCAGCCATGAGTAAGCCAATCAGCATCACGGCAAGAGGTAGGGTGGGTGAAGCACGGAAACCAGCGAATGGTGCGTTACGCGAACCGGTTCGGAACTGCGCCACGCGTTTCCAAGGCTTTGACTCCGTGCGCAACCCGCCATTCTCCCGGCGGTTCGCTTCACGCACCCTACGTGCTTGCCTCGCGGCCCTGGCCCTCGCCTTTTGCGCAACCGCCGCGCAGGCCCAATCGCCGGCGGACGAACCACGGACAACCCGCGAGATCTTCGTTCCCGTTGCGGACCTGAAGGTCCTCCTGGAAAGCGGGCCGCATCGCGTGCTCCTGTCGCGGCAGGAATACGACGAACTGGTCAAAAAGGCCAAGAAGAACCCCGCAGAAACACGTTCCCCACCCGGTCGTGACCGTCTCTTCCGACTACGACATCACGGTCGAGGAGGGCCGCGCGAAACTCCACGGGCACGATCGTCATCGACGTCCTGGACGACGGCCTGCACGCCCTGCCGCTGGACTTCGGCGGCGTGGGCCTGCTGGCGGCGAAGCTCGACGAACAGCCGGCGCCATCGGCTTCGCGGCCGACGGGCGGCTGAATCTGCTGGTCTCCGGCCAGGGCCGGCACCGGCTGGCGCTGGACATGGTCGCGCCCGCTGGAAATGAATTCCGCCCAGCAATACCTGAGTTTCCGCGTCACCAACGCCGCCGTCGGCCGCTGGCGGCTGACCGTGCCCGGCGACGTGGAGATCAAGAGCGGCGCGAACGTCGTTTCCCGCGTCGTGGATGAGGCGGCCAAGCTCACCCGCTTCGAGCTCCTGCCCGGGGCACCCGGTACTCCGGTCGCGGCGATTGCATCATCGGATGTCGCTGAACAGCCACCTGCAACGCAGCGAGCAGGCCGTCGCCTCGCGCTGCGTGCTCTTTGACGAGGTCACCGAGGCCTACGAGAAGCTCCATGCCACGGTGACTTTCTGGATCCTCCATCGAGCGGTGGATCGCTTCCGCTTTGCCGTTCCCGAGGGCTTCGAGATCACGGAGATCAACTCGCCGCTCCTGGCCCGCTGGGACGTTGAGACCGACGCGGGCCGCAAGATCGTCAACGTGCGGCTCCGCGAACAGACGACCGAGACCGTCGTGCTTTCCCTCGCCGCCATCAAGACGCCCAGCCAGTTGAAGCCTGGCGGATGCCGCGGCTGGAACTGCTGGCGAGCCCGACGTGGTGGGCCAGGTCACGGTCCTGGGGCTCTTGGTAGAAGAGCGACCTGAAGGCCGAATCGCTTGCGGCCGGCGACCTGATCCCGGTCGATACGGGCGTGCTCGCCTCGGCCCTGCCGGCGACGCTCCTGCGGCCCGATCCCGGCGCGGTCGCCCTTGCGCGTACATCGCCGCCTACTACGCCCCGCAAGGCGGCTACGAGCTGAAGGCCGATTTCAGCCGCACGCCCGCCACGCTGGCCGTGACTACGAACCTGCTGCTTGAACATCCAGGAGAAGGGCTGCGAGGTGCAGGGCGGGTTTCGCCCTGCTGCCCACGCGCCGAGAAGCGATTCAGCTTCGATTTCAGCGTGCCGGCCGGTTGGAACGTGCTTGAGGTTACCGGTCCGGACCACCGGCCGCTGGCCATCGAACGCTATGTAGGCCAAGCTTTCCAGCCTGACAGAGAGGGTCAGGCTGGAAAGCCAGAGGCGCCGGTCAGGCTGGAAAGCCTGACGTACAGGGCCGCGTCCACGTCAAGCTGCCGCAGGGCATCGCCCCGGGGCAGGTCTATGTGGCCAGTTTTCACGCCCAGTACACGCCGCCGGGCTGGCTTAGCCCTTGGAAGAGTCAATCGCTGGAGTTCCCCATGTTTCGCGTGGCCGACGCCCAGCGCGAGGAGGGCGCCGTGGCCGTGGCGGCCGATGAGGACATGGAAGTCAGGGCCGACAAGCTCGAGCGCCTGGTGCCGATCACCGAGGCGGAGATGTCGCGCTTCGGCCTGACCGCCGGCGCGATGAACCTGGCCTATCGCTGCGAAGGCCCTGGGGGCAAGGCCACGATCGTGGTCGATCGCACGGCGTCGAGGGCCACCGCGCGGACCTTCGCCTTCTTCCAAGTCGAGCCGGACGTGCTCAGGGCCCATTATGTGGTCATCTATACGATCGAGGGCGCGAAGACGCGGCGGCTGGCCCTGTCGTTGCCCGATTCAACGCCCCAGTCGCTGACGATCCGCGGCCTGGAGGGCGTGAGCGTGAAGGAGTTCACACCCGAGACTGTGGCAGCCACGCCGAGCAAGGAACCGGCGGCCGCGGGCGACGAGCGGGGAGTTCAGCCGCTTGCGGGACCGCCCGTGCGGCGCTGGAACGTGCTCTTGGACCAGGCCCGCCGCGGCGAGGTCCGCCTGGCGGTCGATTTCGAAATGCGCCCCCAGGCGAGCGCGAGTCTCCCCTCGCCCTCTGGGAGAGGGGCCGGGGCTGAGGGCAGTTCGCTCCCCTCGCCTTCCGGGAGAGGGGCCGGGGGTGAGGGCGGTATGCAATCCCCGTCTGCCAGCGTCGTCGAGTTGAAGGATTTTGCCCTGCCGCTGCTGACGGCCGACGCGGTCGTCTACCAGTCGGGCATGGTGGCCATCGAAGGCGACCTGGAGCTCGGCGTGAAGGTGACAGACCGAAGCCCGGCGGGCCGACGTCGGGCAGTTGGCCATTTCGAAGTACACGCCGGCGAGCCTCGAACCGGGTCAACGGCAGTCGCCGATGCGGCTGGTGGGCACGTACGATTTCGTGGGCCAGCCGCCGAAGGTCTCGGTCGACGTGGTCCGCAATCCCAGTTACCCGCTGACGCCGGCGATCGTGCAGCGGGCGAGCCTGGCGACCTTGCTCTCGGCGGATGGCACGAGCCAGACGCAGGCCACGTTCCAGATTCTGACAAAGGCCCCCTACTTGGAGGTCGAGTTGCCGGACAAGGCATCGCTCTGGTCGGCCGTGTTGGACGGCACGCCGCTGAAGCCGCAGAAACAGAACAAGATCCGCCTGATCGGCCTGCCGCCCAGTCCCAGCGCTGCGCCGCGGACCCTGCAAATCGTGTATGAGGCCCCCGTCGAGAGTCTGGCGAGCGGCCATCGGCTGAGCCTTGTCGCGCCGCGTCTGCTGTACCGAGCCGGGCGGGACGCGACGCAATCGACGCCGATTCCCCTGGTGAATATCGAGTGGAAGGTGACGGTTCCCGACGGTTACGAGGCCGTGGCCACGGACGGCACGCTCGAGGCCCAATCGCTCGAGCGGCCGCTACCCGCGCCTATGGTCGTGGCGGGGACGGTGTATGGACTGGGCGGCGGGTTTGCGCCGGTCTCGTCTGCGCGGGAAAGTGGCCGTCGCGAAACAGTGGCGGAACAACAGGACCTTACGACACTACTTGGTAGCTGGGGCGTTGACGTTCAAAACGCCACCCCGATGGAAGTCAAGGCTGACGATCGCCCCGCTGGAGTAAAAATCGAAGCGAGTGGTGAGGTGAGCAATGCGTGGAGGGAACGTGGGTCGCCCCCGCAGGCTGCGTCGGCCCCCGCCGCGCCAGCATTGGTCGCGCCTTCACGTCGCAGACTGACGCAGGACAATATGGTCAGCGACCTGCCGGGCGCGAAACGCGATTATGCGGCAAACGGCGGTGACGCAAGCGCGGCGACAGATAATGTGGCGGTCACAAACGGCATAGTTGTGAATGGCGGTGGCGCATTGACCTTGAGCGTATCAGCCGGGTCTTCGTCTTCGTCGCCTTCGGCTACTGCAGTCCCATCTGGCGGTTTCGACGCGCGGAGAAATATGAACATTCCCGCCCCACCGCCTGCGGCGGGAGGGATTTACGGTACCGATACCGTTGCGGCGCTGCAAGAACGTAGTGGAGCGGCGCCCGCACCCCCCTTACCACGCGTGCCAGGCGGGTTCCAACCCGGAGATGCCGTCGTCTTCAGTGAAAACCACAACCCCAGTAGCCCTGCCAGCGGCTTTAATGCCTCGCAGTCGGGCCGCGTCGATTTCACCGGCCCGATCAGCGGCAACTCAGGTGTCGTCGTTGCCCAAGTATCGGGCCAGCCGGATAAGTCGGCCGGTGAGTCGGACGCGAATTGGCGTCATCAGAGGGGAGAGCCGAACTCGCCCTACGCGCTGCAAATGTCGTACGATAAAACTGGCCTCTCCGGCTTTCGCAGCCTGAAGATCGACGTGCAGCAGACGGGCATGGACCAGCGGCAACTCCTGACCTTCAGCAGCCTGGGCGCGGACCCGCAGATCGGCATCACGCTGGCCCGCCGCAATCGCAACGCGGTCTTGGTCTGGGGCCTGGCCTTGGCCGCGTTCGTGTTGGGCGTGGCCTTGACCGGCCGGCCCGTGCGGCAGAAGATTGCCCTGGTGCTAGGGCTCGCGCTGGCCTCGGCCCTCTTGCCTTTGGCCTGGGACACCGTGAGCTTTGCACGAATCTGCAACGGCGTCTTCTACGCCGCCGCCTGTTGGTGCCGTATTACCTGCTTGCCGGCCTTGTCCGCTGGATCCTCCTTATGCTGCGGCGGCCTGGCGGCCCGGATCACGACGCCTCCGGCGCCGCCCGCCTCGGTCACCGCGGCGCTGGTTCTGGCCCTGGTCACGTTGCTCTCGGCAACCGCCCGGGCTCAGCCGCAGCCCGCGATCCCCGAAGTGCCGGTGGTCGTGCCCGGCGATGCGATCATCGTGCCCTACGACGTGAAATCGGAGACCGGCGTCAAGGATGCCGATCATCTGCTGGTGCCCTACGATCGCTACGTCGAGCTTTGGAACCGGGCCTATCCCGAGAAGAAGATCGATGCCCACCCCGCCCCCCTGCCTTACGCCCTTTCCGGGGCGGCCTACAGCGCCGTGCTGGAAGGCGAGGAAACGCTGAACGTCAGCGGCGCAGATGCAGATCAACGTCCTGGCCGAGGGCTACGTCTCGGTTCCCTTCGGCCTCCGCGGCGGCGTGCTGGCCCGTGCCGACCTGGACGGCAAGCCGGCCCGCTTGAAGGTCGTCACGCCGCCGAGCCGGAATCGACCGTGCAGTTCAAGGGCGGCAAGCCGGCGGCGGCGATGGACGCCACGCTGCTGGTGCTGCAAGTTACCGGCAAGGGGACGCACAAGCTGGAGATTGGAAGTGCGGCTGAAGCTGGGGCAGGTGGGCGGATGGCGCGGCACCACGGGTCGGCTGCCCACGGCCCCCGCCGCCACGGTCACCTTCCGCGTGCCGCAACCGCAGACCGAGGTCCGCCTGGGCCAGGCCGTCGACCGCCGCATTCGCGAGACGCAGCAGGCCCGACGAAACGATCGAGACGGCCCTGGGGCCCGGCGGGGCCCTGCAATTGCAGTGGCGGCCGAAGGTGGCGGAGGCCCAGGTCGATCGCGGCCTGACCGTCCAGACCGCCGGCCTGCTGGACATCGAGGAAGACGGCCTCCGCATGGCCCTGCACATGAAGCTCGAATTCCGCCGCTCGCAGCGCGATGCTTTCACGCTCGCGCTGCCCGCGGACTACCTCGTGGAAAAGGTGGCCGGGAGCAACGTCCGCGGCTGGGAGGTCCGCCGCGCGGCCGAACGAGCAGACCGTCGAGGTCAGCCTGTTGAAGACGGCCAAGGACAGCGAGCAGTTCAATTTATTCCTTTCGCGGAGCGGCAAGGTGGGGCAGGCCCCGCTCGACACGTTCGCCGTGCCGATGGTCACGGTCAGCGACGCGGCCCTCTCCAGCGGGCAGTTGACGATCCGCCGCAGTCCGCTCCTGGACGTCCGCACCACGGAGCGAATCGGGCGTGACGCGGATCGACCTGGGCCCGCTGCCCGATCTCAGCGGCGGTCCGGCGACCGAGGAGAGCGTGCTGGCGATCCGGCCTTACGAGGCCTATCGCTTCCCCACGATGCCCTTCGCTGCTGCGGCTGAGCGCCGCGCCGACCGTGGCCGACGTGACCGCCGAGGCCCAGACGAGCGTCAAGCTCGACCCCACCGAGCCGGGCCTGGAGAGCCGGATCACCTTCCACGTCGGCCAGCGCAGGATCTATCGCTTCGAGATCGCCGTGCCCGACGATCTCCGTCTGCCGGAAGTGACACTTCCCGCGTCCGGGGTCTGGTCGATCGAGAAAGAGGGACATGGTGAGGGCCGGCGGGTCTTGAAGATCCTCATGCAGCAAGGCGTGCTGGGCGATGCGGCGGTGATCGTCCACGGCAAACTGGCCCCCTTGGACGCCCGGCAGGAGATGGCCCTGCCGCGGCTGGAGGTGCTGGGGGTCAAGCGGCAGGAGGGCGAGATCGCCGTGCAGGCCGATCCGGCCTTCGACGTTCAGGCCCGCGACCTGCACGACTGCCAGGAGACCGAGTTCGAGCGCGTGGCCGCCTGGCTCGATCCGCCGTTGCGGCCGCTCACCCGCCTGGCCCTGCACTACACCGGCGGCGCGTATGCCGGCAAGCTGCGGCTGACGCCGCGGACGCCGGAGGTGGTCTGCGACACGGTGACGAACGTCCGCATCACCGATCGCGCGATCGAGGAGAAGATTATCCTGCATCTACACGATTCGCAACGCGGGCATTCACGAGTTGACGTTCCTGCTGCCGGCCTCAATGGCCGATGCGCGGATCTCCACGCCCCTGCTTGCGGCGGAAGACGATTGTCGCCGGTGGCCGCGGAGGCCGGCAGCGCCTGTCCGCGTGCATCTGGAGCTGCAAAGCGACGTGATGAACGACCTGCGGGTGCTGGTGGAGAACGACCGGCTGCTGACGCAAGGCTCGGAAAAGGACCCGCACGTGGCCCCGCTGCCCGCCTTCGAAGAGGACGCCGGGGCAGGGCCGACATCCTGCGGCGGCAGTATGTCGTGCTGGAGATGGAAAATCGCGATGAGCTGAGTCGAGAAAACCCAGGGCTTGCAGGCCCTCAGCCGGCAGCAGCAGGAGTGGCAGAACCTGAGCGAGCTGCTGGGCGGCAACCAATTGTACAAGGCCTATCTCGTCCAGGCCGGCACGGAGCGGCCGCGGTTGGGCTTTTATCTCCAGCGGCATGAAGACGTGGAGACGGCCGGGGCGCGGATCGACCTGGCCCAGACCACGATCGTGGTCGACGCCAACGGGGCCTACCGCGCAAGCTGGAGCTGAGCCTCGACAATGCGTCCGAGCAGTTCCTCGACGTTGAGCTGCCCGAGGGGGCCACGCTGTGGACCGTTCACGTGGCCGGCGAGCCGGTCAAGCCGGCCCAGATCCCGGGTTCGACGGATGTCCGCCACGTGCTGCTGCCGGTGCGGAAGACGGCCAAGGGCGATCCGAACTATCCGGTCGTCTTGAAGTACGGCGGCACGCTGCCGCCGCTGGCGGCGATGGCCACGGTGCAGTTTCCCCTGGTCCGCAACGTGAAGCCCTATCCGGCGGCGGGCCGCACGCATCGGCATCGAGCAGAGCCAGGTGGAGATCTACGTCCCCAAGTCGCACGAGTGGTTCGATTTCGGCGGAACAATGCATCAAACGGCCGACGAGGCCGACCTCGCGGCCGGCCGGCTCGCCGCCTTCAACCGGCAGGGGGAGCGGCTGATCGAGGCCGCCCGCGACAGCGACGCCTTCACCCGCATCCGCGCCAGGGCAAACCTCGGGAATTGGCTCGCCGAGGCCCAGAAGAAGGCCCAGAAGGAGCAGAGAGAGACCTCCTGGGGCCTCGTCGAAAACAACGTCCTCCTGGAAAGCCAGATCACCGATAACGCCAGCTTGGCCCAACAGGCGCAGGACGTCTTGAAGTCATCGCCCACGACGATCTCGGGCGGCACGACCCAGGTCGGCAATGGCGGGCAGCTCGACGCGCTCTTCCACAAGCAGGGCAATGTCGTCGGCGGCGTGCTGCAGTTGACCGGCTCGAATACCTACACGGGCGGAACGACAATCAGCGCGGGCACGCTGCAACTCGGCAATGCGAACGCCCTGGGCGTCGCTACCGAGTTTAACGACAAGTGGATCAACCGCAACAACCTGAATACCGACGGCACGGCGGCCCAGCAGCCGGCGCAGGCCAATGGGCCAGGGACCGGGACCACGCCGTCGAACCCGAACTACCTGAGCGACGACGTGCAGTATTTCCCGCCGGGCGGGCAATTCCCGTTAGGCAGCGGTGGCGGCAATTTACAATACCGTGCGGGTGCCTCCCTCGGGGCTGCCGAAGGAGAGCAGGCGGGCGCCGTAGGCACCAACGGCAACAGCGTAACCTTCGGCTCGCTAAGCAGCCATGGATTTACGAAGCTAGGCTCCGGCACGATGCAGCTTGGCAACGGCAACGCTATCGGCACGGCGCCCTGGCGGCCAACGGGGGTCTCCTTGACCTCAACGACAACAGCGCTACCGTCGGCGCTGAACCAAGGCACGTTGACGGTTTCGAGCGGGAGCGTCCTTGACCTCAACGGCCTCAGCGTTACTGTTGGCTCGTTTAGCGGCGCAGCCGGCCTTACGAAAACGGGCAACGGTGTGCCGACGCTTACCTCATCATCAAACTCGTACACCGGGCCGACGACGGTAAACAACGGCGAGCTGGTTGTCAACGGCAGCCTGTATGACAGCAACGCCTCGGCTTCTACCACGACCCATAGCGGAGTCACGGTGCAGACCGCCAATCCGAACCTGGCGGCCGGCCGGATTATTCTCAACGGCGAACAGCAGTTTGGCGGCCAGGGAAACTACGCGGCCGGTCAGGTTACGACAGCCAACACGTACACTGGCAACACGACGCTTTCGGGCGGTACCTTGCAAGTCGGCAACGGCGCCAGCCGGGCCATTACGTTTGGCGGTGGCGCCTTGCAATTCGCAGGCGGCAACACCCTTCTTGATGCTGAGACCTATTCTGGTGCGCTTTCCGGCCGTGGCTCGCTCGTCACTGGCGTCACTGGCGGCAGCACGACCTTCAGCGGCGTGATCGCGAACGGCAGCGGCACCTTCAGCGGCACGATTACCAACAACAGCGGGCTGGTCTTTAATAACGCGGCCACTCAATATGTGCCCGCTCAGAAGCTGGCGGACCGCGACGATCAACAGCGGGAGTTGGCCGAGTACCAGCAGAAACTGGTGAAGGACAACGGGACGCTTGTGTTCGCGGGGCCATCCCTCGACCAGACGGGCGGCGGGCAAGCGGCCGCCGCGGTGGTGAATGCCGCGGTTATGGACTTCGGGCCCCGGACCCCCGCAGGGCTGGCGAGCCTCGATTTCGAGTTGCCCACGGACAAGACTCGGTACGACCTGTTCCGCTTTACGACCCCCCGCGGCGAGGCTGAGTTGACCGCCCGCAGCATCAGCAACAGCCTGCTCGGCAGGCTGGAATTGCTCATCGGCCTGGTCGTGGCCAGCCTGCTGGTGTTGGGCGCCTTGAGGGTGGTCCAAAGCGGGGTCCTGGGTTGGTTCCGCCGTCCGCTGGGCGCGATTCTCCTCTTCCTTATCGGGCTGGCATCGCTCTGCAGCGGCATCTTTCCCTATGTCGGGATGATCGTCCTGCTGGCCGGCATCGTGCTCTTGGTTGTGGCGCTGGTGCGAACGTCGAATGCCGCGGCGTAGAAGAAGCGTGAAAGTGGGTCGAGAGAAACAGGCCTTTATTTACTGGACCCAGTAGTGTATAATTCCAACATGAGTTCAAGCACCATTAGCAAGGAAACCGAAATCCTCTCCCGGGTCATCGGCCCGGAAAATCCCAGTTTTTCTGCAGATGTCGCTCGATCCATTCTCGCGCTGGGCTTCGGCGATGCTGACAACGAGCAGATGAACTCGCTTGCGGCGAAAGCCCGGCAGGGAGTTCTCGACGAGCAAGAGGAATCCCTTCTGAACGCCTATATGTTTGTGGGTGCGGTTGTCGACTTCATGCATTCGAAAGCACGGCTGTCGCTCAAGAAGAACCTAGCATGAGTCTGACGGCGGCCGAGAAGGCAATGTATGAGGCGGTAGCAAGGCGCGCGGGATTTCGTTGCGAATACTGTCACTTGCCGGAGCGCTGGGCCTCGCTGCCATTCCAAGTGGATCACGTGATTGCAGAAAAGCACGGGGGCCAAACCAGATTGGACAATCTCGCCTTTTCCTGCCTCCACTGCAACTCTTTCAAAGGTCCAAACATTGCCGGTCGAGATACGGCGACGAGTGAGACCGTTCGGCTGTTTGACCCGCGAAGCGATCGTTGGAGCGACCACTTTCAATGGGATGGCCCGGTGCTTTGCGCGATTACTGCAATTGCCCGCGTTACCATCGCGGTCCTGAGAATCAACCTCCCCTATCGCGTAACCGTTCGTTCTTCGCTTATGGACGAAGGCGTTTTCGCGGATTGAATACCGGATCAACCCAGCCAGTTCGCCACGTCCTTGGCCCAATAGGTCAAGACAATGCTGGCCCCCGCGCGGTGGATCGCCGTGAGCGTTTCCAAGACGACCGCCCGCTGGTCGATCCAGCCCTTGGCCGCCGCCGCCTTGACCATGCTGAACTCGCCGGAGACATTGTAGGCCGCCAAGGGCACGCCGGGGAAATGGTCGGCCGCCAGGCGGATGATGTCGAGATAGGCCAGGGCCGGCTTGACCATGATCATGTCGGCCCCTTCGGCCAGGTCCAACTCGATCTCCCGCAGGGCCTGTCCAGGCGCGGCGGCGGCGTCCATCTGGTAGCTGCGGCGGTCGCCCGTCTTGGGGCGCTCTTCGGCCGCGTCGCGGAACGGCCCATAGAACGCGCTGGCATACTTGGCTGCATAGCTCATGATCGGAATGTGCGTGAAGCCGGCCCCGTCCAGCCCTCGGCGGATCGCCCCCACCATGCCGTCCATCATGCCGCTGGGCGCAACCAGGTCGGCCCCGGCCTGGGCGTGGACCACCGCCTGCCGGGCGAGCAGTTCCAACGTGGCGTCGTTGTCGACCTCCATCCGGCCGGCAAGCTCCTTGAGCGGCCCGCAGTGGCCATGGTCCGTGTACTCGCAGAGGCAGACGTCGGTCATCACCAGCATCTCCGGCGCGGCACGCTTGGCCAGCCGCACCGCCTGGGCGATGATGCCCTCAGGGCTGGTTGAGTCGCTGCCCAGCGCATCCTTTGCGGCGGGGATTCCGAAGAGGATCACGCCGCCCAAGCCCAGGTCCCGGAGGGCGAGAATCTCCTCCACGAGCAGCTCGGGCGAGAACTGGAAATTGCCCGGCATGGAGGCGATCTCCTGCCGCACGCCGCTGCCCGGCCGCACGAAAAGCGGCATCACCAGGTTTGCCGGCGAGAGGCGGGTATGCCGCGCAAGCTGGCGCACGGCCGGATTGTAGCGGAGACGGCGGAGTCGGGTGGTAGGAAACATGGGGGAAAGGATGAGGGATGAAGGATGAGGGATGAAGGATGAGGGATGAGGGATGAGGGATGAGGGATGAGGGATGAGGGATGAGGGATGAATCGTGCTGCTGTATGGTCGGCGCGGCCCGAAATCAGCCGTTGGAGTCCCGCTTTTAGGCGGATTGTTCCCGGAGGATTCCGGCTGAAGCCGGGACTCCAACGGCACATTTCTGCCCGCGTGGTGTATATCTTAGCGGCCCTGCGGCCCGAAAACTAGAGGACTTGCACGGCCACTCCCAAAAGGGTATCTTAAGGCCGTAGACAAGTCCGCACAAGCCGCGCGGCAGTCGTTTTCCTCACGACGTCAGGAGTCGTTCATCCCTCATCCTTCATCCCTCATCCTTCATCCTTCATCCCTCTCCCCATGGCCGACTACCAACCAACCTCGCGGCGGCCGATCGCCGACCTGTTCCGCCTCACGGCACACGGCGCCGTCCATTGCTGCGTGCGACTGGGAATCCATCCCGATGCGGTCTCGTACGGTTCGGTGGTTGCCTCCGCGTTGGCGGCGGTCGGCTTCTGGTGGTCAGGGCAGTGGCCTTGGTTGCTGATTCCCGCCGCGCTGCTTTGTTATCTGCGGCTGTGGCTGAACATGCTGGACGGGATGGTGGCGCTGGCCTCGGGCAAGGCGAGCCTCCGCGGCGAGTTGCTCAACGACCTGCCCGACCGCGTTTCGGACGCGATCATTTTTGCCGGCGTCGCCCATAGCGGGCTGTGCCACGAGGCGAGCGGCTATTGGGCGGCGATTTTTGCCCTGCTGACGGCTTATGTGGGGACCTTCGGCCAGGCCGTGGGCGTGGGCCGGCAGTTCGGCGGCATCATGGCCAAGCCCTGGCGGATGGTCGTGCTGCACGTCGGGGCATGGATTACACTAGGGCTGTTGTGGTCAGGACGCCCGATCGACCTGGGGCCGTTGACGGTCCTGGACTGGAGCAACCTGCTGGTGATCGTCGGATGCGTGGAGACAATCGCCGTGCGGCTGGCCCGCATCCTCCGTGGTCTGGCCGCAAAACAAAGGTGACAGTAGGGTGGTGTCGAGCGCAGCGAAGACCCACCATTTTCGATATTGTTGGTGGGTCTTCGCTGCGCTCGACACCACCCTACTGCACGCGAAACTCAGGTCCATAGGAAACACAACCATGTCACCCAGCGCGGCATTATCCAGCGAGGTGTTCCGTATTTATGCCGGCGTGGTCCTGGGGATGCTGATCGCGGGCGGCCTGCTGATTGCGTTCTTCCGCTGGGTGCTCCGCCGCAACGTGAGCCATGCCTGGCAGTCGTATCTCTCGTGGCTGGTGATGATCCCGCTGGTGCTGGGCGGCATCTTTGCCGGCCGCTTGCCGTTCATGCTGCTGGTCACGCTTCTGGCCGTTTTCGCCTTCAAGGAATATGCCCGTGCCACCGGACTCTATCGCGATTGGCTGATGACGGGCGTGGTCTACGCCGGCATCATCGCCACGGGCCTGGTTTCGATGATGGAAGATCCCACATATCACGTGGCCGGCTGGTACGGCATGTTCGTGGCCCTGCCGGCCTTCGTGACCACGATCATCCTGCTGATCCCGATCCTCCGCAACCGGGCCCAGGGCCAGCTTCAGGTGATCGCCCTGGCGCTGCTCGGCTACCTGTACATTGGCTGGATGTTCGGGCATCTGGCCTTCCTGGCTAATGCGACCGACGCCTACGGCTACCTGCTGTACCTGATTTTTGCCGTCGAGGTCAACGACGTGGCAGCCTACACCTTTGGCAAGCTCTTCGGCCGCCACCCCTTGCGGAGCAACATCAGCCCTAAGAAAACGTGGGAGGGCTCGCTGGGGGCGCTGGCGGTCTCGATGGTCCTGCCCTGGCTGCTGCGGTTTTCGTTCCCGCATTTCGGCACTTTGGAGTTGATTCTCGCGGGGCTGATTGTGGGCGTGGCAGGGCAGTTTGGGGATTTGTCAATGAGCGTCATCAAGCGCGACCTGGGGATCAAGGACATGGGGGGCCTGATTCGCGGCCACGGCGGGATCCTCGACCGCATCGACAGCCTGATCTACGCCACGCCGCTGTTTTTCCACATGGCAGGCTATTTTTACGACCTGCGCTGAGCGAGAGTTATATGTTGTCCGTGATTTCGCCCTGCTTCAGGCAAGCATCCGACCACGAGAAGGCGGTAATGGCGATGGAGCCCTGGCACTACGAGACGGCGGAAGACATCGACCAGACGATGGTCCAGCGGCTGCGAAATTTCCCCCGCGAGCCCGATCTGCTGGTCTACTCCGCCCGCCTGGTCGTAGCCGTTCTGCTTCGCGGCTGGCTGCGGGTTTACCATCGCTTGCAGATTTTCGGCGGCGGAAACCTGCCCGGCAGCGGCTCGTACGTGCTGGTCGCGAACCATTGCAGCCATCTCGACGCCTTGACGATCCTCTCGGCGATGCCTTTGCGGAAGCTGCATCGCGTCTTTCCCGCCGCCGCCCAGGATTTCTTCTTCGTGAGCATTCCGCGCCTGGCGATAGCCGCCGTGGTGGTCAACGCCCTGCCGTTCAATCGCCAGAGCAACATCCGCCAGAGCCTCTCGCTCTGCCGGCAACTGCTGGAGAACCCGGGCAACATCCTGCTGATCTTCCCGGAGGGCACGCGGAGCACGACCGGCGAGCTGGGCGAGTTCAAGTCGGGCATCGGCCTGATGCTGGCGGGGACCCAGGTTCCCATCGTCCCGTGTTATCTGGACGGCACTTTCCGCGCCTGGCCGAAGGGGAACTGGTTTCCGCGCCCGACGCGCGTGCGGCTGGTGATTGGAGCGGCGCGGACCTATGCGCATCTTGGCCGCGGCAAGGAATCGGCCCTGGAGATCAGCCGGGACCTTCGCGAGGCCATCGTGAATCTCGCTAAACCTCAAGGAGCCCTATCATGACCGCGTTGCAAACCGGATCGTCCGACGCCCGTTCGGACTTCGTCGCTTCGGAACATACGATGACCTTGCCGGACGGCACGGCCTTGTTCTACCGGGCCTGGCTGCCCGCCGCGCCCACCCATAAATCGCTCGTGATCTTCCACCGAGGGCACGAACATTCGGGGCGGGTGCAGGATATTGTCGAGGCCCTCGATGTGCGCGATACGGCCATTTTTGCCTGGGATGCCCGCGGCCACGGGCGGACGCCCGGCGAGCGCGGCTACGCCCCGGACTTCGGCACCGTGGTCAACGACGTGGAGTGCTTTGTCCGCCATCTTTGCCAGACGTACGACAAGCGGCCGGAGGACATGGTCGTGCTGGCCCAGAGCGTGGGCGCGGTGACGGTCGCCACCTGGGTCCACGACTACGCCCCGCGGATTCGGGCCATGGTCCTGGCGGCCCCCGCGCTGGAAATCAAGCTCTACGTGCCGCTGGCGATTCCAGGGCTGCGGCTCCTGCTGAAGTTTCGCAAGGGCCGCAAGACCTTCATCAAGAGCTACGTCAAGTCGGCGATGCTCACGCACGATAGGGAGCAGGCCCGTCGGTACGACGAGGATTCGCTGATCGCGCGGGAGATCGCGGCCAACGTGCTGGTCGACCTGCACGACACGTCGGCGCGGCTGGTGGAGGACGCGGGGGCGATCCGCGTGCCGACGTTGATCCTGGCGGCCGGTTCCGATTGGGTCGTGGCACTCGGCCCTCAGCGGCGGCTGTTCGAGCGTCTCGGCACGCCCTGGAAGCGGATGAAGGTCTTTGCGGGGATGTACCACGACCTGCTGCATGAGAAGGACCGGCGCCTGGTGATCGACGAGGCCCGGCAGTTCATCGCCGAGGCGCTCGCGCGCGACGCAGCCCCTGCGCCGCTGCTGGATGCCGACCGTTACGGCTTTACTCGCAACGAGTACGAC
This sequence comes from uncultured Planctomycetia bacterium, assembly GCA_963824275.1. Classification (GTDB taxonomy): domain Bacteria; phylum Planctomycetota; class Planctomycetia; order Pirellulales; family Thermoguttaceae; genus JANXQG01. Next base: position 857,202 of record CAWGOT010000006.1, read on the forward strand.
CGGCTGAGCGAGCCGCTCCCTTGGCACTCGTGCAAGGGGCTCGGCTTCCGCTTGCAGCGGCTGGGCATGACGACGCTCGGCCGGCTGAGCCGCGGCGTGCGGCTCGGCCTGCGGACCGGCTTCGACTCCGGCAAGACGCTCGACTACGTCTACGAGAACCAGCCGGAAGGCGCCCTGCTGCTGGGCAAATGGATCGATCGCTCCTATCTCGCGAGCATCGGCTGGCAAGGCATCCGCCGGCGGCGGGAGAACCTCGAGAAGCTGTTGCAGGAGGCGATTCGTCTGCTCCGCGCGGAGGGCCAGCCGATCCGGTTGGCGGACATCGCGGCGGGGCCGGGCCGCTACATTCTCGAAACGCTTCGCCGCCTTGCCGGCAGCGACCTTTCGGCCCTGCTCCGCGACAACGTGGGGGCGAACCTCGAAGCGGGCAGGAAGCTGGCCGGCGAGATGGGGCTGGCCAACGTCACGTTTCAACTGGGTGACGCCTTCGACGAGGCCTCGCTGGCCGCCATCCAACCGGTGCCCAACGTGGCGGTGGTTTCCGGTCTGTACGAGCTGTTCGGCGACAACACTCCCGTGCGGCGTTCCTTGCGAGGGCTGGCGGGGGCCGTCCCGCCCGGCGGATATTCGGTCTATACCGGTCAGCCCTGGCACCCGCAGGTGGAGATGATCGCCCGCGTGCTTACGAACCGGGAGGGCCGGCCTTGGATCATGCGCCGCCGCACGCAGGAGGAGATGGACGACCTGGTCCGCGAGGCGGGATTCGAGAAGATCGGAGAGGAGATCGATCCGTGGGGGATATTCACGGTATCGCTGGCGCGTTGCGCCGCGAACTGATTTTTCCGGCCTGCGCCGCCTCGCTGCTGCTCTCCGTGCTCTTTCTGACCGTTTACAGCGGCACAAATTGGCTGACCTCGCAGCGCTCGGACGTCGGCATCTGGTACTACGATTGGGAACGATTCATCCCTTTCGTGCCGCTGATGATCATTCCCTATATGTCGATCGATTTGTTCTTTGTGGCAGCCCCGTTTTTGTGCCGCGACCGCCGCGAGTTGGCGACGTTCTCTCGCCGCGTCGTTCTGGCGATTCTCGTGGGAGGGGCCTGTTTCCTGCTGATGCCGTTGAAATTGGGTCACGTGCGTCCGCACGTGGAGGGCTGGCTCGGCGCGCTCTTCGGCTGGTTCTTCGCCGCCGATCTGCCCTACAACTTGTGCCCCTCGCTGCATATCGCCTTGCGGACGATCCTGGCGGAGACCTACGCCCGCCATACCCGGCGTTTCTGGAACATCGCCTCGCACCTGTGGTTCAGCCTGGTCGGCTTTTCGACGCTCTTGACCTATCAGCATCATGTGATCAACGTCGCGGGAGGCTTTCTGCTGGCGGCCGTCGTTTTTTATCTTGTGCCGGCGGTGGCCTGCCGGCATGCGGTGACGCCCAATCCGCGGATCGGCTTGTATTACTTGCTGGCGTCGGCCGTCGCGAGCCTGGTGGCGACACTCTTGTGGCCTTGGGGGAGCGTCTTTCTTTGGCCGGCGATTGGCTGCCTGTTGGCAGCCGCCGGCTATTTCGGACTTGGCCCTGGGATCTATCGCAAGATCGACGGCCGGCTGACCTTAAGCACACGGCTCCTGCTCGCGCCGTTGCTCGTTGGCCAGGAGTTGTCGCTTTGCTATTACCGGCGGCAATGCCGGGCGTGGGACGAAGTGACGCCCCAGGTCTGGATCGGTCGGAAGCTCTCGGACCGCGAAGCGGCCGATGCCGTGCGGCAGGGCGTGACGGCGGTCCTGGACGTGACCGCCGAGTTCTCCGAGGCCGCGCCGTTCTTGGCGACTCGCTACCTGAATGTGCCCATCCTCGATCTCACGGCCCCGACGCCGGAGCAACTCCGGCGGTGCGTTGCTTTTTTGCGTGAGAATGCGGTCCAGGGCGCGGTCTATGTTCACTGCAAGGTCGGTTATTCGCGGAGCGCGGTCGTGGTGGGCGCGTATCTCCTGGCAAGCGGCGCAGTACGTTCCGCCGAAGAAGCCATCGCCCGTTTGCGGGCGGTTCGCACTTCGATCGTAATTCGGCCGGAGGCGGTCGATGCGCTGCGGCGATTTTCGGAAATCGCAGGCCAGGTCGCGGGCTTTCCTGGTACTCAAGCATCCGATATAATGACTTAACTTAACGCTTTGAAAACGATTCAATCCGATGGGTTTTGCCGCCTCGGCGCTTCAAGGCGATGCGGAAACTCGCTGGTAGTCGTGGTGAAGGAGCCTGTTTATGTGCCTTTCGACGCGTCTTTTCCCTGCGACTTTTCTCGCCGCGCTTTCCCTCGCGACCTTAGCCCGGCATGCGCCCGTCGCGGCCGGGGCGGATGATGTCGCGAAGGCCGGCGAGAACCGCCTGAAACTGCCAAAGCGCCGATTTTGCATGGGTGCCCGGCCTCGGCTACCGTTCGATGCTCCTCCTGCACGGCGACCGCCTGACGGTGCTCGGCGCCGACGGGTTCACGATCGAGCGGAAGTTGACGCTGCCCAAGCGCTATACGCACATTGCCGAACGCGCCGACTGCTACGTGGCCTTGGCGGCGGACCCCAAGTCCGTGGACGTGATCGACAAGAAGACCGTAAAGGTCCGCAAAAGCATGAAGTTGAACTGCCAGCAGTTCACCGACCTGGCTTTGCATCCCACGAAGCCGATCAGCTACGTTGCGTTGCGGGACCTTGCCCGAAACCCGGAGGCCCAGTTCGTGGTCTTCGACGAAGTGACAGGCGAGGGCCACGAATCCGACGAGTACGTCGGCTCCTGGATCAAGGCCGATCCTAAGGGGCGATTCCTGATCGTCGGCTACCGGGACATCTACGAAGCCGGTTCGCGGCTGCTGGTTAATCCGGGCCGGGTCGACGTCGTGCCTGAATACGGCGACATTTCCTGGCTGATCCGCTATAGCCTGAACGATGAGGGGCTGCCGACGCCGGTGGAGGTCAAGGAGAAGGCGGGAGGCAACGCCCAAGGCATTCGCTTCTCCCGCGACGGCCGCCGCGTGACTTTCCTCTCGCACGTCGGCTACCCGCAGTTTTCGGGCAACCTCGCCGGCTGGGATCCCACCGACCTCAAGAAAATCCCGGTCACCTATGCCACCAAGGGCAAGGGTACGACCTACGACCTGGCCTATCATCCGATGCTGGCACTGGTGGCGTCGCCCGGCGGTAGTTCGGCGGTGTTCTTTCATCGCGAGACGGGCGATTTGGAGGAAGATCGGGCCGCGCTGCCCGCCGCCGCCCTGGCCGGCGCCAAGGTGCTCAACATCCAATTCTCGCCCGACGGGAAGAACCTGATCTTACATGCCTCCGTCGGCGAGGTGCATTACCTTGTCAAGGCGCCCTGCGGCTCTCGCCCGCCGAGGTTCGCACGGTTGAGGCGCAGTGGCGAACGCCGTCGGACGCTGGCGGCAGGCCGCGGCTGGAGCTGGCGGGCGAGAAGCCGCCGCTGAAGGCGCTCGAGGCTCTCAAGGGTGGCCCCGGCAAGGCGATGTCGACGCGCGACGTGGGAAAGTGGTTCATGGATTCCGTCGTGGTCCTGCGCGGCGAAGGGAGTGCGGGCACGGGCTTCGTCGTCGGCAGCGGCGGGTACCTCGTGACCTGCGCCCATTGCCTGCCGAAGGATGGAAAAATGACCGTCTCCTATCGCGATTCCAGCGGCGGCGAGCCCCAAACGCGCACGGCCGAGCCGCGGGTCGTGGCCGTCGATGAGTCGCGCGACCTGGCCCTCCTCAAGATCAACGTCTCCCAGCAGCTACGGCCCGTGCGGATCGCCGCCGCCGCCAAGGTCGAATCGGGCGAGCGGGTGGCGGTGATCGGTAATCCGGGCCTGGGAAGCAAGATCCTCGACTATACGATGACCGAAGGGATCGTCAGCAGCCCGCGGCGCGACTTGGACGGTCAGTCGTTTATTCAGACCTGGGCGCAGGTCAACCCGGGGTCGAGCGGCGCTCCGCTGTTCAACGCGCAGGGCCTGGTGATCGGCACGATCGTGCTCAAGGGGCGGATCGAGGGCGCGGGCTTCGCGATTCCCGCGGAGGAGCTCGCGGCCTTCCTGCTGGCGGCAGCGTCGACCAAGGGGGCCGATGGCAGACTGGCCCGGCAATGGAGCGATAGCACGGGCTCGCGCTATATCGAGGCCACCTTCGGCGGCTTTGACGGGGACAAAGTGAAGCTGGAAAGGGCGGACGGCCAGGTCGTTGCCGTGCTGCCGGAAAAACTGGGCGCAGGCGATCAGGCATTCCTCCGCATGCTCCGCACGGACGGATCGCGAAGCGATGCACGGCTGGCCATCGACGAGAAGCACGTGGAGATACCTCGCGACGATTCGCCATCCGTCCCGCCCGCGGCGGGCCAACCCCGGCAAGCCGGGCCGGCCACGCCTGCCGGCACGCGTTGCGTCACGTCCCTCGCCGACTCCGACGCGCTCATCGAGTGGTTGCGAAAGAACAATACGTTGGGTCCGCAGTCCAAACTCGTCAGCGATATGGGCGGGTTTTTCGAGAAACAGGGTGCGGCCGGCCAGGGCTTTTACCTTCTACTGGGCCCGGGGCTGGCACGGTCATCGCAGCTCATGCTTCTTTGCGGCCACAACGACCAGTTCTTCGCCGCCGAACTGCCGCCCGCTTTGGCCAAGCGGAGCGGCATGGCGGAGATGGGCGCGGTGACGATCGCGGGGAGCAAGAATGCCAGGCGCGGCGACGAGCGCGCATCCTGCGCGACCTGATCATCGACGGCGGCGAGGACCTCGATCGCACGAAGGGAATCACCGGCTCCGTCGAGGTTCTCGACGTGGGCAGCCAGAAAGGCGACTATGCCTTTCGCCTCACCTATCTGAACGTCCAGTTGTACGATCAGATCGGCCAATGGATCCAGGTGAAGCACGAGGCGGAACGTGTGCCGCTGAAGTTTGCCGCTCCCAGCGGGGTCGATCGCGGCGGGCCGATGGTCCTCTTTCTGGAAATATGCCATTACACCGTCCGGCAGGAAAACGAATTCGTGTCGGTCAGCAACACCGTCGCAGCGGTGGTGAACGCAAAATAGGACCTGCACTGCCAACCGTTGGCAGGTATCCTAAGTCCAGGATTCAGCGGGGTTTATGATAAATGGGCGCTACGGGACTCCAAACCCCTTGAATTTTTGGAGTCTACAGTTGAGGCGGGTCTGGCGGATCCGGTCGCAACCGCGACGGCCGATCCCAATCGTCTTCTGGGGGGCATGCCCTAGCGCTGTGCAGGCGGGCGAGGTGAAGTAGAATTGGGCGGGACGACGCTGGCGGCCTTGAAAGAGTCCGCGTCGAGCAAGTGACCCGTTGGCCCTGTGGACTGACGAACCTCATGGAAAATCAACATCAGGCCCCGATACGACCTCCATGGCGATTCGGCTGGCGGGCGGTTGTCGCGGCCGGCACTTGGACCTTGCTTGCAGGGGGGATGCTCGCTATTGCTTTGTATTGCTGGCATCTGCGATTGCCAGCAAATGCTTTCTCGCGGGCAGTGTGCGGGGATTTCCAATCACTGCTCTTTGTCGTCGGCTGTCTTGGAGTCGTGCCTATTTTCGTGCTGGGCCGGAAAAGCCAATCTTTGCGTGCATGGACCTTCACGATTCGGCAGGGAATGTTCTTCATCACTTGGGTCGCGTTTCTCCTAGGGCTCTCAACGTCCGTGGACCGGCATTTGCCCTTCGGGATTGGGTTCTGGGCAAGCCGCTCTGTACTGGATCGTTTTGCAGATGCACTGGGTACGAATCGGAGGACCTTGCCACTAAAGTTGCCGATTGCCATAGTGGATCAGCACGTGGGCATGAAAATCACTCGTGCTGCGTCAAGTTCAGGCCCGGTTGCAGACGTGCAAGACCGCACAGGTCGCTACGATCGCAGCCAGGAAAACCGTCAATATCAGAGCAGGTTCCATTGCTTTGTCCTTTCGTATCAAGCGCCTTGCCGTTGGACCGCATGCGCGGCCGATTCGATGCACATTGCCAATCGGCCGCCGCGTGACCAAGCGGGATCGCTGCAATGCGACGGCGCATTCACGGTGGCCGCCTGCCCGCTGGTTTCGGCGGGACCTCCCTCATCCGTCGCAGAGGCACTCTGGTTCATAAGCAGCAACCAGACGGCAACTCCGCCGACAATCAGGGCCATGCCCAGCGCAGGACCGAGGAAATAAAGCAGCACTGCGCTGCCGACGAGCCCCAACGACTGGGCGAGGAACAGACCAATCTCACGCCAATCTGCGGAGGTCCAAGTCTTCCGCTCCACCGTTTCCCGCAGGCCCACTTGATTGGAAATTGCCATCGCCACCATGATTTTTCTCCTTGGTTATCTCGGATTGCGTGCGGCACAACGCCCACATAGTCCGGCTGCAACGGTTGATTGCAAACGCTATGCCGTTGGCACTCAAGCGGGCAGCGGAAGTGACGTAACTGCTGGCCGGCATACAAGTAACGCACGGTTTGTGTCGAGCCGCCAGCCGCAAGCGCAGCTCACAAAGCGCTGCGCAGAAACATGCAAGCTGCAAGCCGCGTCTTGCAGATTGCGAGAACCGCGGCTTTACAGCGTACGCCTCGATCCTGCCGCGCTGGTAGTCGATCTTGCCGCTCTGGAGAAACTGGCGACCGACCAGTTACCGCCTCCGGACTCTCGCAAAATGCAATCTCCTTAGGGCAAATTGCAATGCACTTTGCCCCGGCCAGAATGGTCACCAAGTCGTAAGTCATTAGTCAGTCGCAAGTTGGCAAAATCCAGTATTCTTGGCACGCATCTTGCTTTCCGTCCCGCATCCTCGCACGGCGAACCTCTCGCCGCACGTGGAAGAAAATGGCGGTCTGCAACTTGACCCATTCAAATCTCAGGAGCATCGGCTCATGATGGACCTCATTTACCTGGCGGCAATCGTCGGCTTTTTTGCCGTGTGCGTCGCTTACACCTACGCCTTCGATAGGATCTGACCCATGGAAAACATCATTGTTGGAATCGTGTCGCTGGGCCTGCTCGTGTACCTGTTCTTTACACTGATTCGCCCGGAAAACCTCTAGCAGACAGCAAGCGACAGGTTGAAAACCTATCCCACAGCGACAGGTCAAAACCCCGTAAAGAGACAGGTTGAAAACCTATCCTACCAGAGTCCTTACTATGCAATACATGACTTTATCAGGCTGGATCCAATTCCTGGTGTTTCTCGTTGCCCTGGCGGCCATCACCAAGCCGATGGGCATCTACCTTTTGCGCGTGCTCGATCCCGACAAGGAAGGCGGGCTGGGACTGCTGGAGAAGATCCTCGGCCCCGTGGAGAGGCTCGTCTACACGGTGGCCCGCGTCGATCCCAAAAGGCAGCAGAACTGGAAACAGTACACGCTGTCGCTGCTCATGCTGGGCATGGTTACGACCGCCATCAGCTACGGTCTGTACCGCATTCAGGACCTTCTGCCCTTGCAGGCGAACATGTCCAGCCTCGCGGCATCGACGGACAAGAACAACGTCATCAACGGCGGCGGGAAGGTGCCGGGGATCATCGCCTTCATCCAGGCCATCTCCTTCGCCACCAACACCGACTGGCAGAGCTATGAGCCGGAGCAGATGTTCACGCATTTCTCGCAGACCGTTTCCACGGCCCTGCACTTTTTCTTTTCCTCGGCCGTGGGGATTGCCGCGGCGGTCGGCGCTGGTGCGCGGCATCGCCCGGCAGCAGACCCGGAACATCGGCAATTTCTGGGTCGATCTGACGCGGATCACGCTGTACCTCTTCATTCCGATGTGCCTGGTCTACGCCCTGCTCAACGTCTGGCAGGGGATGCCCATGAACTACAAGGCCGTACACTAGCCAAGACGCTGGACCAGTCGGCGGCCGTCGACGCCCGACAAGCCGACCGTGCAACCGATCGTGCAGGGCCCGATCGCGGCCTACGCGGCGCCTAAGGTGTTGGGCCTGAACGGACCGGGCATCACTGGCGTCGACTGCGCCCACCCCTTCGAGAATCCCACGCCGTTGTCCGAGTTTCTGCAGTTGCTGTTGTTCTTCTCGGTGATTGCCGGCCTGCCCTATTATTACGGCCGCATGATCAACCACCGCTTGCACGGCTGGAACATCTGGCTGATCATGTTCGCCATGCTGATTGTCACGAACGTGATCACCTGGTATTTCGAGGCCCAGCCCAATCCGCGGCTGACGGCCCTGGGCGTGGGTCCGGCGAATTGCAACATGGAAGGCAAGGAAGTCCGCATCGGCGTCTACAACTCGGCCTCGTGGGCCAACTTCGTCACGGACACGGCCGAAGGGCGCCAACAACTGCCAGCACGACTCGATGATGCCCATGGCCGGCTTCATGCTGATGTTCAACATGCACATGGGCGAGGTGATTTTCGGCGGCATCGGCAGCGGCCTGTACACGATGCTGATTTTCATCTTCGTCTCGGTTTTCCTGGCCGGCCTGATGATCGGCCGCACGCCCGATTACCTGGGCAAGAAGATCGTCAGCTTCGACGTCAAGTGCTGCTCGCTGCTGTTGCTCATGATCGTGTTGGATACGGTCGATCTTCACGGCCTGGTCGTGCGTGACCGACTGGGGCACGAAGAACAACAACAACAACGGGCCGCACGCCTTCAGCGAGTTGTTCTACGCCTACAGTTCCGGGACCGCCAACAACGGCACCGCCTTCGGCGGCGTGGGCTACTCGCCCACCGATTCCACGGTCCCCGACCCGGCCAGGGCCCGGTACGCGGTCGCACGAAGACGGTCACGGTCTACAGCAGCACGATGTTCAACTGGACGCAGGCCTTTTGCATGCTGATCGGCCGCTACTTCGAGATCATTCCCGTGATGGCCCTGGCGGGGGCCCTGGCCAAGAAGAAGGCCGTGCCCATGCATACGGGCAGTTTCCCGGTGGTCGGGCCGACGTTCTGCCTGCTGGTGGCGCGGTGATCATCATCCTCGGGGCACTGAACTTCCTGCCCGGATTGGTGATGGGCCCGGTCATCGAGCACTTCAAGATGGTTCGGATCGCAAATCCTGTATTGAGGAACCCCATGTCTGCCAAAGCACGAAGTCTATTCGACCGCGAGATCATCGTTCCGGCGATGTTCGATAGCCTGCGGAAACTCAACCCCGTCCACATGTGGAAGAACCCGGTGATGTTCGTCACCGAGGTGGGGGCGGCGGTCACGACCCTCGACCTGGCCTTCACCCGGCGTTCGGAAGTGCCGTTCGTCTTGCAGATCTCCATCTGGTTGTGGTTCACGGTGATCTTCGCCAACTTTGCCGAGGCCATGGCGGAAGGACGCGGCAAGGCCCAGGCCGAAACGCTCCGCAGGAGCCGCACCAAGACCCACGCCAAAGCGCCGCAATGCGGACGGCACGTTCGTCTGGCGGGAGGCAGAATCGCTGCGCAAGGGCGACGTCTTCGTCGTCGCCGTGGGCGAGACGATTGCCGCCGACGGCGAGATCATCGAGGGCGCCGCCACGATCGACGAATCGGCCATCACCGGCGAGTCCGCGCCGGTGATCCGCGAAGCGGGCGGCGACCGCTCGGCCGTCACCGGCGGCACCAAGGTGCTCTCCGACCAGATCACGGTCCGCGTCACCGCCGACCCCGGCGAGTCGTTCATGGACCGCATGATCGAGCTGATCGAAGGGGCCAAACGGCAGAAAACGCCCAACGAAATCGCGCTCTCCATCCTGCTCTCGGCCCTGACGATCATCTTCCTGGCGGTCGTGGTCACGATGCTGCCCTTCGGACTGTTCACGCATACCTATCTTCCTGACGCTCCGGATGGAACTGTCAATCCCGCGTTCGACGCAGGTCAGCGTGGCGTTTTCGGTCACGGTCCTGGTCTCGCTGCTGGTCTGCCTGATTCCGACCACGATCGGCGGACTGCTTTCGGCGATCGGCATCGCGGGCATCGACCGCATGGTGCAGAAGAACGTGCTGGCCATGAGCGGCCGCGCGGTGGAAGCCGCCGGCGACGTCGACGTGCTGCTGCTGGACAAGACCGGCACGATCACGATGGGCAACCGCCAGGCAACAGAGTTCATCCCGGCCCCCGGCGTCGAGCCCAAGGAACTGGCCGAGGCCGCGCAGCTTGCCAGCCTGGCGGACGAAACGCCGGAAGGGCGGAGCATCGTGGTCCTGGCCAAGGAGCAGTACGGCATCCGCGGCCGGGAGATCCACCAGATGCCGCACGCCGTCTTCGTGCCCTTTACGGCGCAGACCCGCATGAGCGGCGTCGATATCGACGGCCACTCGATTCGCAAGGGCGCCGCCGAGAGCGTCCGCGGCTGGATCTGCGGGGCATGTCCCCAGGAAATCGACGAGGCGGTCGAGCAGCATCAGCCGGCTTGGCGGGACGCCCCTGGTGGTGGCGCGGCAGGACAAGGCCCTGGGCGTGATTTACCTCAAGGATATCGTAAAGGGCGGCCTGCCCGACCGCTTTCAGCGTTTCCGCACGATGGGGATCAAGACGGTGATGATCACCGGCGACAACCCGCTGACCGCCGCGGCAATCGCCAAGGAGGCGGGCGTCGACGACTTCCTGGCCCAGGCCAAGCCGGAAGACAAGCTGGCCCTGCTGCGCAACGAGCAGGCCAAGGGCCACCTCGTGGCCATGACCGGCGACGGCACCAACGACGCCCCTGCCCTGGCCCAGGCCGACGTGGGCGTGGCCATGAACACCGGCACCCAGGCCGCCAAAGAGGCCGGGAACATGGTCGATCTGGACAGCAACCCGACCAAGCTCATCGAGGTCATCGAGATCGGCAAACAGATGCTGATGACCCGCGGGGCCCTGACCACCTTCAGCGTGGCCAACGACGTGGCCAAGTATTTTGCGATCATTCCGGCCATGTTGATGGGCGCGTTCCCCGAAGTCATGCCGCTGAATATCATGCACCTGCAACACGCCGCACGGCGCGGTCCTGAGCGCCGTGATCTTCAACGCCTTGATCATCATTGCCCTGATTCCCCTGGCGCTGAAGGGCGTCAAGTTCCGGGCCGCCCCGGCGGTCTCCATCCTCCGCCGCAATCTGCTGATCTATGGCGTGGGCGGGATCATCTGCCCCTTCCCGGGAATCTGGCTGATCGACCAAATCATTCCATTTCCTGAATCTGGCATAAGAAGCATGAACACGAAAGCAAGCAACGCAAGTGTGAAACCCGAAACGACTCCCAACGACGCGACCGACGACCGCGGCGGTTCGATTCTCGGCCATATATGGGCCTCGATCGGCGTGACCCTGGTCCTGGGCGTCGTCTGCTGCGGGCTGTATCCCCTGGCGGTCTGGGCCATCGGCCAGGCCGTCTTTCCGAACCAGGCCAACGGTTCGCTGGTGACCAAGGACGGCAAGTTCACCACCGACGACACGCAAGCGGTCGGATCGCGTTGATCGGCCAGAATTTTTCCGCCGCGGGCTATTTTCATCCCCGGCCCAGTTCGGCCGGCAACGGCTACGACGGCAGCAAGTTCCGGCGGCAGCAATCTCGGCCCGCTTGAGCTGCGAAACTCATGCACGGCACGCACGAAAGACTTCGCTTTTACCGATCTTCGCGGCCGACAAGAGCCGGGCACACGGGTCGCGGTCGTGCCGGTGGCCGGCCGCGTGCAAGGCACCGTGGTCGAAGTGACCAAGTCCAGCATCTCACTGGCTGCATCGGGGACGACGGCCAAGACAACGTACAGCCCTCGATCCGGCCGTAGCCGACCCAAATACCGTGGTCAACTATCACGGCCGGACGATCCACGCCACGACGATTCCCGTCGGATCGATCGTGGAACTGACGCTCAACGACAAGACGCCGCCCTGCCGCGACCGCCATCAATGTCGCCGATCAGGAAACCGACGCCGGCATCAGCGCCGATGGACACGGTCAACAACAAGCTCACGCTGGATGATTCCGGCAGCACCGTTCTCAATGTCGATCCGAAGAACACGGCGTTTATTGTCAACGGAAAGCCCGGCGCCTTGACGGACCTGGCCAACGGCATGACGGTCCATGCGGTCGTCTCGCTGCAAATGGATTTCGACGGCATCGCCGACCGCGTCATTCATTACTGCCAGGACAACTCGATCAGCTACAAATCATCCATTCCCGACAGCGCCTTCACCGATGCCGACGGGCTCGACGACGTGAAGCTGATCTCGGCTTTCAACGCGGCGGACACTCCCACCATCAACCCCAGTCAGCCCATTCCCGGCGATGCCGTGACGGGCTCGGGCTCAGGGCTCGATCCGCACATCAGCCCTGAGAACGCGGATCTTGCAGGCCCAGCGCGTGGCGGACGCCCGCAAGCTTCCGAAGAAGCAAGTGCTGGAGTTGGTCTGGCAGTACACCGACCGGCCGAGTCTCGGCTTTCTCGGCGATCCCGGCGTAAACGTCCTGATGCTGAACATCGCGCTGGACAAGCTCGCTCCGCTGCCGGCGCCGGCCGCCGTTTCTCCGCCGCCGTCGAGCACTAGCGCGGCTGCCGCGCCGGCAGGGGAAGCCGCTCCCACGGCCAAATAATTCCGCACTCTGCGGCGGTTTGACCTTTCCACGAATAACGCTTTCGAGGGTTGCACGCCTCCGGAGGCGTATTTTTATTCCTTTAACAAATTTGTCGCGAAGTCGGTTTTTTTCGATCTTCCGATCTGCCGGCCGCCATTACCAAGAAAGTTCTGCCGAACATCCTATGCAAGCATCAAAGCTTATCACTTTCGACGCCGCTCGCAGCAGAGATCGCTGATTTACGGTTCTTTCGGTTCAATTGGCGTTTTCCGCTGTCCCGATTAGTAGCAATGGTGACAGAGACAGGTTTTACACGTAGCGGACGAAGGCCGTGCCTAGTACTCCGCCCGCCTCCGGCAAAACTTGGGCGGACGCACTCTGTCGGAAACCTCCACTTCCCGTTTTATGGAAAGAACGCGAACTATGAAAACTCTACGGTGGGCAATCGCAGCGTCGCTTGTCGGCGGATTGTTCGCCGGCACGGCCATGGCGCAAGTGACCATGTCGTATCCGGTGCAACAGCCAAACTCCGTGCTCCAAATGGGCTTCCAGTCGGACGACGCATCCGGCTATGCCGTGGCCGATCCGGCCGTGGCGCCCGCCCCGGCTCCAGCCGCTGCGGCCCCAGCCTCGCCCAGCAATCAGCCGCCGGCCCCGCCTGCGGCCAAGGCCGACGAGAAGAAGCCGGAAGCCGAAAAGCCGAAGGAAGAAGAGAAAAAGGCGGACGATACGCCGCCGGCCGAGGAAGGCCCCTATAAGATCTTCCACGGTCCTTGGTTGGACTGCGAACACCTCGACATCCGCGGCTACTTCGACATTGGCTACACGGACAATCCCGACTGGCCGACGAACCGCTTCAACGGCCCGGTGGGGTACAACGACCGCGCCAACGAGTTCGATCTCAATCAGTTCTACGCGATCGCCGAGCGCGTGACCAAGGTCGAAAACGACTGCGGTATCGACTGGGGCTACCGCGCAGGACTTGGGTTACGGCACCGACCGCCGTTTCGTGCAGACCACCGCCGGCACGCAGTGGGACAGTGCTTGGGACCTCGGAAGTCGCTTCTACGGCCTCTACCTGCCGCAGTTGTATGGCCAGTTGCAATACAACAAGCTGACTTTGGAAGGCGGCCACTTCTACGCCCCCTGCGGGTTTGAGAACGCCATGCCGACCGAGAACTTCTTCTACTCCCACAGCTACAGCTTCCTGTATGGCGAGCCGACCACACTGACCGGCGGCTACGCGACTTACAAGGTCAAGGACAAGCTCCTGGTTAACGCCGGGATCGACACCGGCTGGAACGAGGGCAGCGCCTTGAACGGCCAGCCGAACTTCTTTGGTGGTTTCAACTGGACCAGTTCTGACAAGGACGGCAAGTTCAATGTTGTGGAAGAGATTTTCCTCGGCAACACGCAGCCGTCGGGCATCGAGAGCACTCGCTACCTGTTCAACACGGTGGTCAACGTGAAGATCGGCGACAAGTGGACCTACAGCCTCGAGCAGAGTTTCGCCCACGACTCCGACACGTTCAGCACGGCCACGCCGATCACGCGGACGAATCCTGGGCAATTGAGCGCGGCCTCGTGGACCGGCTGGTCCAACTACCTGATTTACACCATCAACGATTGCTGGTCCGCGGGTCTCCGCTACGAGTACTTCCAGGACCTCGACGGCGCAGTGGTGACGCGGGTTGGTCCTCCGGCCATGGCGGAAGCGGGCTCCGATTGGAACGACGTGACCCTCGGCCTGAACTGGAAACCCAACAAGAACGTCACGATGCGGAGCGAAGTCCGCTGGGACTGGGCCGCCAACTCGGCTCCTATTGGTGCCCGGCCGTTTGACAGCGGCGCGAGCAACAGCCAGTTCCTGTGGGGCAACGACGTGGTAATCCGCTTCTAATTCGCGGAAACGAATTTGGGGTGAGTGGACGTTGGCCGTGCCATCTGGGCAAGAAACCCCGATGGCACGGCCGGCTCTGTTTCTTGTGCCGCTTTGGGGTAGTCTTGTCCCGTAGTCTCGCGGAAGTGAAATAGTTGTCGCCGTCGATTCGCGGGCTTTCTTGCTGAAATGCACATTCACTGCGCACTCTTGCGCAGGTGATAAGCGTTCTCAAACATCTTTTGGCGGCTGTATTAAGACGATTCGTGCGTTCTAACGGCCTTCTTGCAATTTGCAAGGCTTGCTGTCACAAAATGGCATGGTGTTTGCTAAATATCTTAATTCCTCACCATTTACTGACTCGGAGAAAGAAAATGAGTATCGAACTGGTCGGTACGGGAAGCAACTTGAACCGCGCGATGGTACATCAATTGCCGGTCTTGATTGCACCCGAGACACTTGCTCAAAATTCAAACCAGGACATCGATCCAGGTTACCTTTGTTTGATCGCCCAGGTTGCCGACGAGGTGGTGGTCTGGGACCTAAGTGGTCAACGTAGCACGTCCGTCAATGGATCGCCGGTTGCACATGCGACATTGAAGGACTCGGATACGCTGAGGCTTGGCGGGGCCGAGTTTCGCGTCCACAGCGGCGCACCACGCCGGCGCTATCTACACGGCGTGCGGAACTGAGGCGGGATCATCCTGCTCCGCGACGTGTACGAGGTGGTTCGCATCCGCACCGGGGAAGCGGGCGCTTCTGCCTCATGCTCGCTCAACGCAAGACGTTCGGGCCGAACTGAATTACGAGTCCGCCGGCAACGATGAAAGCCAATCCGAGCCAGGTGG
The DNA here is from genome assembly GCA_963824275.1 of uncultured Planctomycetia bacterium. Lineage (GTDB taxonomy): Bacteria > Planctomycetota > Planctomycetia > Pirellulales > Thermoguttaceae > JANXQG01. The sequence continues at coordinate 872,427 of CAWGOT010000006.1, forward strand.
TAACCGGCACGGCCTCCCTGAAGATCAGCAGCCCCCAGAGGACGCCGACCAGGGCGAAGAAAGCCACATAAACCCCCAAGAGCTTGGAGAAATCCCAGGCCGTCCAGACCCGAGGCACCAGATTGACCGCCACACCGTAAAGGGCCAACGCGGCACAGCCAGCCGCAGTCGCAGTCCATCCGTATCCCCGCAAGCCTTTGCGAATCAAGGCGTCGCCGCCCACTTCCAGAATTGCCGCGGCAACGAACAAGAGCCAAACCAGATAGGCCATTCACACACCTTAAAAAAACCGTGGTGCAGTCAGGATTTCTCTTTACAATCCTAGACATCTCGCCCAGGCGTGGCTAGTGTACCTTGCCAGCCGACTGGAAATATGGCAGATTGACAATCTGCCCCATGTTGCGAGGACTGCCATGCTCAAGCCCATGATGATCGCCGTTGCCCTCGGGAGCGTTGCCGCCTTGCCGCTGCCAGGCCGGGCAGGCGACCGGTTCGCACCCCATTCGATCGCTTTGACGGGCCGGGACCTATCGAGCGCGACACCATCGGCCAAAGCATCGCGCGGCAGGATGATCCTCCTGCTTGTGTTGCACGCAATCTGCGGTGCGGTCCTTGTCTACTTGCTGCTTGGATTCGTGCCCAAGTCGGAGAAGGTCTTCCGCGATTTTGACTTGAAGCTGCCCGCTGCGATGCTGACGCTGATCAACGTCTCGCGCCGGTTTGCCGCCAAGGGGATTGGGCCGGCAGCGTGCCTGGGCGCGGGCGATTTGGCCGTCATGCTCTTATTGCATCGCCTGGGACGAGCCCGCCTGATGACGGCCTGGGGCGTTTGCCTGTGGCTGGCGGAGATCGCGCTGATTGCGCTGATCTTGGCGGGTGTCGTAACGTCCATGAGCAACATGACGCGGGCACTGTAGTGCTGCAAGGGCGATTGACCGCGTTTGATGGTGGGACTCGCTCCACTCGGCCCACTCTCCTATCCTGCCCCTTTCCCGAAGGGCGAGGGGAGTCTTGCGATTGCCTTACCTTGGCCCCGGAATATCGCGCCAGGCGAATATCACGGCGGCCGCCGCGTAGCATGCCAACCCGATGCCGAGCAGCGTGAGGTCGTATTGCAGGGCTGTTCGGCCGGTACTATCGGGCACGAGGATCAACCGCTGCGGCTCGAAGTTGCTGAGGAAGGTCAGGCCGAAGAGCCACTTGCCCTTGATCCACATGCGGGCGATCATCTTCACGATCAGCGAAAAAACGAAGAACCCGGCCGCAATGCCGATCGTCGACCAGCGATCGCGGCCCCAGGAAGAGACCATGCTCGTAATGGCCGTGAAGCAGAAGGTCATGCAAAAGAGATTGATCGTTCCCGGCAGAAACGCCATCGCTCGAGGGGGCGGGTCGAGGTGAACGCATTTCAGGCCGATCATCAGACCCAAGTGGACCGAGGCCGCCAAGAGCATCGAGCCCAGGGCGGTCACGACGGCCGGCGCAAGAGCACGGTCAACCGCCAGACGGGCAGCGAGAGGATCAGGTCCATGGTTCCCCGCGCGATCTCGCCGCTGACGATGTCCGAACCGCGGCCAAGCGCCCAACCGACGCAGACCAGCATCGTCACCACGTCGACGTAAATCACGCTTAGTTGGCCCGTAGGACCTGCCAGCAATTTCAGCGGAACGCCGATCAGGGGCTCCACGAAACCGGGGAGCAGGTTGAGGATCATGCTGATTCCGCCCACCTTGAACTGGCTCATCAGCCAGACGAAAATCCAGGAGAAGACCACCAAAACCACGACCGAGATGAGCAACTGCCGCCAGGCGTCGGCCAGGGCTTTGGTCCAAAGTGCGCGATTCATACTGGGCACCGCCTGAAGGGATTCGAAGCGTCAAAGGAGGGGAGCGGGGGAGAGGGAGGAGCGCACGCCCCATGCGACCCGCCTTTTTTCCCCGCCTGTCGTCGCATGGGCGGTGCCGGCCTCCCTCTCCCCGCCGTATCGTTTCGGACCGTTCGCGGTGTGGGGTGCAAAAGGCTCTGGAATATCTTACCATCGTAAGCTACGATGGAGAAGGTGAGCGCGGAGGCTCGCTCCGCAGATCGGTTCAAGATCCTCTTGATTGCAGGAGATTTTCCTTATGAGCCCAACGCTGACATGCCTGGCATTGGCCCTGGTGGGCGTGGACCTCGGTTTCCGGCCAGCCTCGAATGGCGGGACGGACTTCATCCTACACGTCAGCCCTGCGACGCTTCAGGCATTGCGGCGCGGCGATCCCCCGATCGAGTTCGACGTGCAGCGCAAGGCGCAGGGCTTGCGGGCGAGCCATTTCTGCATTACGCCCTATGATGCAAAATTGCCGAACGAAGTGTCGGTGGCGGCAATGTTGCCTCCGGCCAGGGCGCCGGTGGGGCCTGCCAGCCCGGTGCTGCCGGCGCTGGCCACGTCATCCCCTACGCCGCCCTACATGTCGCCGGACACGGGGCCGGTGAGCGTTCCGCCGCCATCGTCAGGCCGGTCACCCCGGGCACCCGGCGCCGAAAGCGATGCAACGGGGCCACTTGCGGGTGCGGCTCGGCGGCCTGGCGGGGAACCGGTGGGCGTTCCGCCGTCTTCCGTCCGGCCCGAGCAGAATGGCATGGAGCAGAATGGCGCGCGGCCAGGGATGCCGGCCAACTCGACTTCCGCGGAATCGACCATTCCGGAGATGCCGAGGGTCAACGCGAGCGGGGGCAATTCCCCGCAGCCCGATCGACCGTGGCTCTTGATGTGTCTACTGGTGATCGCCCTGTCGGCGTCGAATTCGTATATCGGCTGGCTTTTTTGGGACGCGCGGCAGCGCTACCGCGGACTGCTGGCGCGGACCTTTTCCATGGGAAGGCAGGCCGCGGAGGCGTAGTGCTTCGTGCTCGGTTTTGCAGTAGCATAAGGTAATTGCAAGAAGTGAGAAGGTCTGACGGAAACGGGACGAGGGCATCAACTCCTCAGAGTCATCGACGCGGCCGTCCGTCAATTTCCGCAATATGGCTAAGAACCCGAAAATTCCCGAGAAGCTCAAGCGGTGGATCGAGGCCCGACAGCGGCATCATCTTTCGCATGCCCAGATCCAAATGGCAAGGGAGTTGGGCATGAACCCGAAGAAGTTCGGCAAGCTCGACAACCACGATCAGGAGCCCTGGAAATTGCCCCTGGGACAGTTCATTGAGGAGTGCTATCGAAAGCGCTTCGGCAGCTTACCGGCGACCGTGCTCAGCATCGAAGAGCGAGCCCGGCAGGAAGAGCAGAAGAAGGCGGCACGACGCGAAGCCAAAGCCGAAAAACGGCAGGCGGAGTCCAACAACGACAACCTCTTGCTCACCGCGAAAAGCATCTTCGACGACATTCCCGCCGACCTTCCCGAGGAGCTATTCACCACGGTCCTTCGGGCCGATGACGTTCGGGTCGAGCGGATCGTTTCCCATGGCCAGGTCTCTCCCCCCGGTTTCTGGTACGCCCAGGACGACCATGAGTGGGTGCTCGTCCTCGAAGGAAGTGCCGCGGTGCAATTCGAGGGCCGTGCCGATGCCGTCGAATTGCGGCGCGGCGACTGCCTGAACATTCCGGCCCGTGCCCGGCATCGGGTTTCCTGGACCGACCCGGACCAGAAGACGATCTGGCTGGCGATCCACTACCGAACTGAGTCTTTTTGAACGGGCCTTTGTCTGCCTCACTTCGCCGCCGGGCTGGCCACCTCCAGGTAATCGGCCAGCGGCCGCCCGATCTCGCGCAACTGCTCGTGGGTGATTTCCACGGGCCGGGCGGCGGCCTTTTCCTCCGGGGTCAGGCGAAGATCGCCGCACTCGGCCAGCACGACGACGCGATCGTTCGTATCGCCCAAGCGGCGGCGAACCCGCTCGGGCGTGCCAAGGCCGTAGGCGACGTGCCCCGAGCCACAGACCACGACCGCCTTGCGACCGCGTCCGGCTTGGGAGCGAAGATAGTCGGCCAGGGCGGCGGACATGGCTTCATCGCGGGCCATCTGGGCCTCGATCATCGGACGCAGCCGCTCGGGCGAGGCGGCCATGTGGACCATCAACTGGGCCGAGAGCAGCTTCTCGTAGACGGGGTCCTTGAAAACCATCTCCGCGGGGAGTTGCTTGCGGAACTTCGAGTCGAGCCGGTCGATGCCGCCGGACTGCGCGACGGCGCGGATGACCTCAGGGCTTGGACTGAGCCCTAGCACCGGGGCCTTGGCCTTGCGTGCCGCTTCCAACACGGGGCGATACTGCTGGTAGTCCGGCCAGCGCTTGGCCCAGCCGATGGCCGCCGCCAGGCCGTCGAAATCGAGTTCCCCGCGGTTGAAGCGATCGATTCCCGGCTGCTGCGTGGCTTCCAGCGGCTCCAAGGCCACGACCAGCGAGGCGCCGCCATGCGCCAGGTCGGCGATGATCTTGGCCTGGGTGTCGTGGTGTCGCTCGATGGTGTGCCGTTCGCCCAAATAGACCACGCGGGCCTTGCCCAGGTCCTCAATGACGGTGGCGTACTCCGTCGGCTCGCCCTCGCAGGCGTCGATCCAGAACAGAGGCCGGTCGGCGGCAGTCGCCGAAGGAGAAAGCCGAGAGAGGATCACGGCCGAAAGCAGTGCGGCTTGACAGAGCGCACGATTCAAGAAAACGGTTTGGAGTTTCATGGGGATATACTCTCTTTGAGTGGTCCATTTCGGAAATAACGTCAGAACCGAACCGTAGGGTGGGACCAGCGAGCTTGCGAGCGCCGGCCCACCAAACGCCGTGAATGGTGGGCCGGCATCGCAGGCTCCAACTTGTCGTTGCGAGCATCCTACCCGAACCGTCCGGTCAGATAATCTTCGGTCTCTTTCTTCGCGGGACAAGTGAACAAGGCCTGGGTGGGCCGGAATTCGATGAGCACGCCCTCGAAAAGGAAGGCCGTGTGGTCCGAGACCCGCGCCGCCTGCTGCATGTTGTGCGTGACGATGATGATCGTGTACTCCCCCCGCAGTTCGCCGATGAGGTCCTCGACGCGGGTCGTGGAACGCGGGTCGAGCGCCGAACAAGGCTCGTCCATGAGAATGATCTCCGGGTGTACGGCCACGGCCCGGGCAATGCACAACCGCTGGTGCTGGCCGCCGGAAAGCCCCAGGGCCGACTGCCGCAGCCGGTCCTTGACCTCGTCCCACAGGGCGGCCCGCTGCAGGCTCCTCTGGACCGCCTCGTCCAGCGTGCGGCGGTCGTGGACTCCCGCAATCCGCAGGCCATAGGCCACGTTTTCATAGATCGTCTTGGCAAAGGGCGTCGGCTTCTGGAAGACCATGCCCACCTTTCGCCGCAGCTCGATCACGTCGGTGGAGCGGTCGAGGATCTCCTGCCCGTCGACGAGAATGCTGCCCGTGGTGTGGATGTCGTCGATCAGGTCGTTCATGCGGTTCAGGCAGCGGAGTAACGTCGACTTGCCGCAGCCCGACGGACCGATGAGGGCCGTGACCTGGTTGCGCGGGAAGTCGAGAGTAATGTCCTTCAAGGCCTGGGTGCGGCCGTAGAAGAGACTCAAGTCGTTGACGCTGCACGATCGCGTCTTCGACATCCGGCCCGGCGCCATGTACCCATGGTCGGCGGCGGCAGGGCGGGCTGCAACCTCGATTTTGCGGGCCTGCGGGGGGATCGTCGGGTCGTCCATCGTGAATCTCCTGCGGCGGCGCTACGGCCGTCGCGCGTGGGCGGCAAGCGGGGAGCCGCCGCCGCAGTCGTCAGATCGTTCGAAGTTGAAGTGTCTTGCGCATGCGGTTCCGCAGGTAAATCGCCAGGCCGCTGAGCAGCAGCACGATGAGCACCAGCAACAGGGCGATTACGTAGACCAGCGGCCGCGCCGCCTCGGCGTCGGGCGACTGGAAGGCGACCGAATAGATCTGGTAGCCAAGGTGCATGAACTGCCGTTCCAGGTGGAAGTAGGGGAATTTGCCGTCCAGCGGCAGCGTGGCCGCGGAGTTGACCACGCCCGTCAGCATCAGAGGGCGCCGACCTCGCCCGCAGCGCGGGCCATCGCGAGGATGAAGCCGGTGAGGATTCCGGGCGAGGCCAGGGGCAGAATCACGCGGACGAGCGTCTGGAACTTGGTCGCGCCCAGCGCGAAGGAACTCTCCCGCACGCCGCGCGGGATGACGCGGATCGCCTCTTCCGTGGCCACGATGACCACGGGGACCGTCAAGAGCCCCAGCGTCAGCGACGCCCACAGCACGCCGCCGGTGCCGAAGACAGGTCCCCGCGAAAGCTGATGCGCGAAACAGCGCGTGGTCCACTTTCGCGCCCAGATAGTTGATGAAAAACCCGACCCCGAAGATGCCATAGACGATCGACGGAATGCCGGCCAGGTTGTTCACGCCGATCCGCACCAGACGCACCAATACGCCGTCCTGGGCATACTCGCCGAGATAGACCCCCGCCAGCACTCCCAAGGGGAAACTGCAGAGGGCCATGAGGATGATCAGCGTTACCGTGCCGAAGAGCGCCGGGAGCACGCCGCCCTCCGTGTTCGACTCGCGGGGCGCCGTGGATAGCAATTCCCAGACCTTCGTGACGTATAGTCCCACTTTTCCGAGCAAACCCATGGAATTGGGCTGGTAGACGCGGATCACGTCCACCAGCGCGATCGATCGCGGCTGGCCTTGGCTGTCATGGAAGACGGCCACGTTCTTCCGCAGTTGTGCCTCCAGGTTCGACCGCTCGTTGACGCGATCTCGGCTTTCCACGTCGAGCGAGGCAAGATCGGCCTGCAATGCGGCGATCTTCCGCGACACCGCGGCAAGCTGCTCGCCGTCGGCGGGCACCCTGTCGGGGTCGGCGGACGAATCGAGTGTCTCCTTCTGGTGAATCAACCGGAGTTGGGCGTTCTGCACGGCGTCGCGGCGGCCGCTGATGTCGGCGATCTGCCGCTCCAGCGGATCGAGTTCCCCGGCGCGGCGCGCGGCGATTTGTCGCAGGGCGTCCTGCAAGCGGCCGATCGAATCGACGCCCGCCACGCTCAAGTCCGGGGCCTGCACTTCGGCGAGGGCGCCGTAGAAATCGCTGTTTTCCAGCCGCTCGACGACCACGGCCTCGGGCGGGTAGCTCGATGCAACCACGTCGCTGAGCTTGATCCGTTGGATGGCTTGCGTCTGGGTCTTCGGATCAAAGCCCTTATTGGCCGTGCGGAAGGCGAAGTCTGTGCGATTCCTGCCTTCGCTCATGCTGCCCATCCGCCGGCCCAAGGCGATGCGCCCGTCGGCAAGCTGCAGTTCCTCCAACCGTGACGGCCAGAAGTAGGACAGCCCGTTGACCAGCAGCACGACGAGCAGGGTGACCGCGCCGAAGAGGATCGCCGCCAGGGCGCCGCCGGTCACCCAGACCATGGGTTCCCCGCGCCGCCAATAGGGATCGGCCTTTTTGTTCATGTCCATGTTCGCGCGGTCCCTTAAAACTGGCCGTAACGCCTTCGCAAGCGTTGGCGGACGACTTCGGCAATCGTATTCAGCAGAAACGTCATGATAAACAGGACAACCGCACAGAGAAAGAGCGTGCGATATAGCGTGCCGTTCAGCGGCGCGCCGGGAATCTCCTCGGCAATATTCGCCGACAGCGTTCGCATGCCGTTGAAAGGACTCAGGTCGATCAGCGGCGTATTCCCGGTGGCCATGAGAAAGACCATCGTTTCGCCCACGGCCCGCCCAAAGCCGATCATCACGGCGGCAAAGATCCCAGGGCTGGCCGAAGGCAGCACGACCCGCCACAGGGTTTGCCAGCGGCTGGCGCCCAGGGCCATGGAGGCGGCGGTCATGCTGTGCGGCACGCTGGACAGGGCGTCTTCGGAGAGCGTGAAGATCATGGGGATGACCATGAAACCCACGCCGAAGGCGATCAGGATGCTGTTCCGCTGGACATAGACCACGCCCAGCCTGGCGGACATCCAGCGAACGACGTCGCCGCCGAAGCAGAGCTGCTCCAGCGGGGCGGAGCAGAGGCCCGCCGTGGCCAGCCCCACGAGGATCAGCAGCAACGTGATGACGAACTCGCGGCCGCGGACGACTTTCTCCGCCGTCGGCGATCGCCGCGCCCATTTCCACATCACCAGGAAGACGACGAACGCCAGCGGCACGGCAACCAGGCTCAGGAAGAAGGCCAGCAGCCAGTCGTGGATCAACGGCGCCAGCCAGAGGCCGACGAGGAAGCCCAGCACCACCGAGGGCACGGCGGCCATCATCTCGATCGTGGGCTTAATCCAGACGCGGACCCGCGGCGTGGTGAACTGGCTGACATAGGCCGCCCCTCCCAAGGCTAAGGGCCCGGCCAGGAGCAGGGCGTAGAACGTGCCTTTCAGGGTGCCGAAGACCAGCGGCACGAGGCTCAACTTGGGTTCGTACTCCTCGTCGCCGTGCGGCTGCCAGGAGAACTCCGGCTCGTTCAGGCCCTCATACCAGACGCGGCCCCAGAGGCTTGACCAACTCGCTTCCGGATGCAGACTGGAGGTAAACCCGAAGAGGCTGCCCTCGATCCGCCAGACCTTGAGGCGGCCGCCCGCCCCGCGCTCATTGGTAAGCGCCGCGACCAGGTCGCCGCGCGAGCCGAAGGCGACCTTGGAGAGGTCGTCGAGCGCGAGCAGTTGCCGCTGGCTGGTCGTATAGTCCATGGTTGCGACGTTCGATTCGTCGCCGACCAACAGGGCGCGGTTCCGCGGCGAGGGGACGATCTCCCGAATGGCCGCCCCGTGCGAGGGCAGCGCGCGGATGAAGGTCAGCTTCTTGATTTCCTTGACCATGCTTCGCTTGCCCGATTCGGGCTTCTTTTGCGATTCGGACGCCGGCTTCACGAAGAACCAGTTCGTCACTCCGCCGCCGGCGTCTCCAGCCACGAGAGTCACGTCGCCGAGCATCAGTGCGAGCGAGGTGATGGCCCGCTTCTCCAGCGAGGGCGGAACGACGTCGTGATCGAGCACCTGCTCGTCGTTCAAACGCCACCAGAGGATCGATCCGCTGGCCGTGCCGGCATAGAGCATCGTGCCGCTGCGGTCCAAGGCGATCGCCGTCACGGGCCCGGGAATTTCCTGGTCGAGAACGATCCGCGTCTGGGTCTTGTCTCCCGCCAGGTCCTCGCTCTGACGGGTGACGACGATCTTGTTGCCGTTGTACAGCGCAGCGCAGCGCGAAGAGTCCTCACCCGTGCGGCGGAGGATGGCCTGCTCCGGCACGCCCAATCGGTCGGGCGGGATCGCGGCCACTGTCGCCACGGTGAACTTGGGAAACGGGAGGAGCTTGCCCGGCGAGCTCCGTCTTGGCGACGACCTTGACCAGTGAGACCGTGCCGTCGGACCAGCGGAGCGTAAAGGTCGAGTCGCCGGTTGGCGTTGCCCCCAAAAGCGTAGGCGGGGCCGTTTTCCCCTCGCCCGCCGGGAGGGTCCGCAGGGCATCCGTCCCCTCGCCCGCCGGGAGAGCGCCAGGGTGAGGGCTGATCGCGCCAACCTTCGCCGCGCTGGACCCGCCCTCACCCCCTGCCCCGCTCCCGGAGGGCGAGGGGAGATTGCCGCCGCTGGCAGCGTCGGCCGGTTCGAGGGTTCGCTGGCCGAGAAGATCGACAAAGAGGAACTTCCCCGACGCATCGACCACGTGGGCCACCGCCCAACTATCGTTCGCGGCAGACTGGATTCCCAGCCCTAGCACGCCTTCGGGTCGAGCAGGCCGGGGGCAAGGCCGCTTCGCCCAGAAGCCGTGCCCGCGCCGGATAGAACAAGGGCAGGGTGGTCCCCAGGATCAGGACCAGGATGCCCAGCACGCTCACGATGACGACCGCGCCGCCGAGCGTTACCACCCAGCGTGCCCATCGATCGTGCCGCTTGACTCTGCGAAGCGTTGCTTGACTCGTTTCCGACATCGGTCCATTGAGACAATACGGTCAGTCGGTGGAAAAGGGGTCAGATCCTTTTTCTCGGGAAGGTCCTGAGGATTTGGAAAGGCTGTCGGCCGATAAAAGGGATCTGACCCCTTTTCCATTTTCCACCCGGTCAGTCGAGCGCCTTCAGATTCTTCTCGAGCGTCTTGTCGGGGAGTTGGCCGAAACCGTCCTTCGTGACGATCTCCTGGCCTTCCTTCGAGAGAACGAACTTCAGGAATTCTCTGACCGTCGGCGGCAGCGGTTCGCCGGGCTTCTTGGCCACATAGATAAACAGCGTGCGGCCCAGCGGATAGGTCTTGTTCAGGGCGTTCTCGTAGGTCGGCTCGACGAGCTTGTCGTTATCGGTCTTGGCCAGCGGCACGGAGCGGACGTCCGACGTGCGGTAGCCCATGCCCGAGTAGCCGATGGCTAGGCGGTCCGTGCCCACGGCCTGCACGACGCCCGCCGAACCGGGCTGCTGCTTCACAGTATCCTTGAAGTCGCCCTTGCCCATCGCATGTTCCTTGAAGTAGGCGTAGGTTCCGCTTTCGGAGTTTCGGCCGTAGAGACTGATCGGCAGATCGCTCCAGGCGGGTTCGGTCACGCCGGCCTGGCCCCAGGTGGAAACGTCCTCGTAGCCGCTCTTGCGGGTCTTCGAGAAGATCGAGTCCAACTGCGCCAGCGTAAAGCCCTTGATCGGGTTGTCCTTGTGGACCCACACGGCCACGCAGTCCAAGGCCACGTTGCAACGGGTCGGTTTGAAGCCGCGCTTGGCTTCGAAGGCGTCCTCTTCCTCCGGCGTCATGGCCCGCGACATGGGGCCCAACAGCGATTTGCCTTCGGTCAAGGCCGGAGGTGCGGTGGCCGAGCCCTTGGCCTCAATCTGGAATGTCACGTTGGGGTGCAGCTTCTTGAAGTCCTTGGCCCACATGGTCATGACGTTGGCCAGCGTGTCGGAACCGATGCTGATGACGGTGCCCGACACCTCGACGCTCTTCTCGTAATTCCTGGGGCCCTCGGCCTTGGCGACCGAACTGAGCCCCAGCATCATGGCGCAGCACAACACGGCCCAACCGCAGGGCCGGACGAACGGGAAATACCTCATTGCATTTTCTCCTTAAACACAATGTGACACATTTTGCCCGATCCGGCAATCTCTCTTGGCCTTCCGACGCATCGCTATCGGGCATGCGATGACGGGATCTTGCCAATGGTGAATCGTAGCTTAGGTGTGCTAGTGCACGATAATAATTTGGTTAGCAGTTCGTTAGGAAGCTGTGCGTAAAGGTGGGACTCCAAGGTCGAATTGGTGCGTGGCGGACCATAAATGAGGGGCTATCCGCGAAGTTCAATCACAGACCTTTTTGGGCCGACGCTCGCACGCTCGCTGGTCGAACCCTACGGATTACGGATTTTTCGCAACCTCAATTCGGGTAAGGATTTGCAGCGACCGGAAGCCGATACTATACTATTGGCATGGCACAAGTAACTCTGGATACGATCGCCGCAGCGGGTGTGGTCGGTGCGGGCGGGGCCGGATTCCCGACCCATGTCAAGCTGGCCGGGAAGGCCGATACCGTACTGCTCAACGCGGCCGAGTGCGAACCGCTGCTCCATAAAGACAAGGAAGTGCTCCGCGACTATCTCGACGCCACCATCGACGGCATGGCCGTCGCCATGCAATTGGTGGGGGCCGAGAGGGCCATCGTCGGCATCAAGGAAAAATACCAGGACGTGATCGACCTGCTTCGTGCCAAATTGCCCCGAGGCATGGAAGTCTGCCCTCTCCGCGACGCCTACCCGGCGGGCGACGAGTTCATTCTGGTCTACGACACGCTGAAACGGATCATTCCGCCGGGTGGGATCCCGCTGGCCGTGAATGCGGTGGTGATGAACGTCGAGACGGCCGTCAACGTGTCCGCCTCGGCCAGCCGCCCCGTGACGGAGAAATTTCTCACGATCGCCGGCGCGGTCGCCGAGCCGATCACGCTCCGCGTGCCGATCGGCGTGACGCTTGCCCAGTGCGTGGCCGCGGCCGGCGGGCCGACGGTCCCCGATCCCAACTACATGGTCGGCGGCGTGATGATGGGCTCGCTCCAGCCCGACCACGAGGCCCTCGTCGATAAGACCACCGGCGGCGTGATCGTGCTGCCCAGCGATCACGTGGTCATCCGCCGGCGGCAGCAGACGTGGAAGCAGGTCGGCCCGCATCGGGCAGAGCGCGTGCGATCAGTGCAGCTATTGCACCGAGCTTTGTCCTCGCTGGCTGCTGGGCCATCCGATCGAGCCCCACAAGGCGATGCGGAGCCTGGGCTTCAACCTGGTGGGCGAGGCGAACACGATCGGCACCAGTTTCTGCTGCGAGTGCAACCTGTGCAGCCTGTATTCCTGCCCGGAGGACCTCGATCCCAAGCAGGTCTGCACGCAGAACAAGCGGCGTTTGGCGGCGGAAAAGAAGCGGTGGGAGAACCCGCCGCTGGACGTGCGGCGGGCGGAGACGCACCTCGGCAACCGCAAGGCGCCCATGGCCCGCCTGATTCAGAAGTTGGGACTGCGGCAGTTCCGCAACGTCGGCCCGCTCTGCCACGAGTTGCTGGCCACGGACAAGGTCGGCATCAAGCTCAAGCAGCACATCGGCGCGGCGTGCGACCCGCTGGTCAAGGCGGGCGATTGCGTGACGAAAGGGCAGGTGGTCGGCCGACCGCCGCTGGCCGACGGCAAGCCGGCCATGGGCGCGCCAGTGCACGCGTCGCTCGACGGCACGGTGACGGCCGTCAGCGGCGGCGTGGTATGGATCGAGAAGTAGGAGGCACGACTCCGCGACGCAAGGGCAGTCCACCATTAACAGCGGAACGGTTTCGCTAAGGACTGGTCCGGCCAGGCAAGGGGGTGCAGCAGATCCACCTAGGAAGCATGGAGGATAAGAAAACATGTCTACCGGCAAAGCGATCGGCGCGATTGAATTTTCCAGCGTGGGCCTCGGCTACCTGGCCCAGGACGAAATGCTCAAGGCGGGCTCGGTCAATCAGATCATCGCCCGCACGATCTGTTCCGGGAAATACCTGGTCGTGGTGGGCGGCTCGGTGAGCGACGTGGAGGCCGCGGTCGAGGCCGGCATCAAAGTCGGCTCCAGCGCGGTGATCGATGAGTTGACGATCCCCAATGTTCACGAGTCGGTATTTCCCGCCCTGGGCCAGTCGGTCGTCTTGCAGCCGGAGGAGGCCGGGGCCTTGGGCGTGGTGGAGACCTTCAGCGGCGTGAGCATCCTGGCTGCCGCCGACCGTGCGGCCAAGGCGGCCCGCGTCACGCTCTTCCGCATCCACGTGGCTATGGCCCTGGGCGGCAAGGGCCTGTTGTTGATGACGGGCACGGTCTCGGACGTGCGTGCCGGGGTCGATGCCGCGGCCGACGAGGCCCGCGAGCGCGGCCTGCTGGTATCCGAAATCGTGCTGCCGCGGCCGAGCAAGGAGTTGTTCGCGGATTATCTGTAGAGCGGGAACTTTCTGCCTCCCGGCGGCGTCCAAGGCTTATTGTTGAGCGGTTCACGATTTTCTTGATACAAACTCGTTACGAACCGCGCTGCAAAGGCCTGTAGAATACATGATGGCGATACGGGTGTCCTATTACCAAGAGACAGGAGGCAAGAATCATGAAAGTCTCGACATTTTTTCCTGACAGCGGCAATTGTTCTTTCGGTGCCGGTCCTCGGCCACCGGCACGGCGCGTCGCCCAGCGGCCGCCCACCGATCGGCACGTGTCCGAACTGGCGCGATTCTTCGACGGCGTGAAGATCGCCGCCCCGATCGTCGAGCAGACGCCTGGCCATCTATCCCGTGCTGGTCGATGACGTGCCCTTGCTGCACGGCAGCTGGCAGACGCTCGACGAGGCCTTCCGCCGCGGCACGCTCGTGATCAGCGAGAAGGGCGGCGGCACGGTGCCCGGTCGTAAGCGTGGAAAACCGCAGCAAAGACGCCTACATCCTGCTGATGATGGGCGACGTGATCAAGGGCGGCATGCAAACCCGCACGGTCCGCCACGATACGGTCCTCGGGCCGGGACAGCGGCTCGACCTGGAGGTTTTCTGCGTCGAGGCCCATCGCTGGGAGGGTGAAAAGAGCTTCTCCGCGGCCAAGGCCAAGGTGCCGCAGTCGATCCAGGGCCAACTTCGCCGCGGCGAATCCCAGTCCGAGGTCTGGAGAGGCGTCGGCGGAAACAATTCCTCGCTGGGGGCCGAAAACGCCACGGGAAGCCTGGAAAGGGCCATGAAATCGCCCGCGGTGGAAAGGAAACTCGATGCCGTCCGCAAGCGGATCGTGCCCGAGATCCCGCGGGGCACGGTCGGTTTCATTTTTGTCCATGGCGGCCGGGCTGTGGGGGCCGAGTTCTTCGGCAGCGAGGATCTGGCCCGCGCCGAGTTACCCCACTTGCTCGATTCCTACGCGGTCGACTACGTGATTCTTGGCGGGTCCGATCCGCCCCACCAGCGACAACCGGGCCGCCATCGAGTACTTCGAACGCATCTGCCGGGCAGGCAGCCAGCGGGCGAAAACGGCGGGCTCCGGGGCCGGAATCCGCACGCGGGCCGATGGACTGCTGGGCGACGGCGTCAGTCTCGATTCCACGCTCGTCCATTACGGCGTGCAGGTCGATCGCAAGGTCGAGCCAGTTCGAAATCAGCCGGAGGTGATCTGGCCGCGTGCGGAGGACAGTCGGTAGGTTTGTCGGCGGCTAGAGATCCGTCGATTTGCTAGCCGCGGAGCGGCGGAAGGAGTAGCCTGGGGCGTGAGCCCCAGGACCGGATTTCGCGGCTAGGATACCGTTTCGCACCCGATTTCAGGGGCTGACGCCTGGCTATTGCATTCCGCCGCTCCGCGGCTGGTAAATCGACAAACCGTTTCCGCTGCGCAATCTTGTCACACTCCCACCCACTATAGTGGTTGCCGTGCAACACGGCCGCTTGACCCGCGCTGGTAGAACGTCTAATTCAGTCAGGTGGGAGCTTCTTGCATGTTGTGGCGAGTCCGTCCGCGTGCAACAAGCGCAGCGAGGAGAGGGCAAATGGAGTCGGTCTTTTCACAAATCGGGCCGTGGATTTTCTTTCTTACGCTGGGCAGCGGGATGGGCATTCCGCTGGGCATTCCGCCGGCGCCCGACGACCCCGTGATGGCCCGCTTCGCGCCCGAAGAGTGTGTCTTCTACACGACCTGGTCGGCCAGCGCCGCGGCCAAACCTGCCAGCAAGAACCAGGCCGAGCAGATGCTGGCCGAGCCGGAGGTGCGGCAGTTCGTCGAGCATCTGGAAAAGTGGATCCGGCATGTCCATCAGCCAGCCCGTCCAACGATCGCGACGCGAGCAATCTTTCCGACGCGACTTTCGACGCCATGCTCTTGATCCTCCGCCACCAGACGACGCTCTTCGTGTCGGACCTGAAGATCAAGGACAAGAAGAGTCTCGGCCAAGGGCGGCATGGTCGTTGCCCTGGGGGCCGACGCGGCGGTGGCTACCAGGCTCTTCCACCAGAACGTCCGCGATTTCTTTCTCAACCTCAACGTCGGAATCGGTGGAGGTCCGTTCCCATCGACGGCCAGAAATGGTATCGCGTGAAGCCCAAGGCCGAGTTCCCCACGATGATCGTGGGGATCAAGGATTCCTACTTGATCGTGGCCGTGGGCGACGGAAGCGCTCGACATGATCCTCCAGCGGATGCAGAAGCCGGCTCCGCAGTGGCTGCGTGAAAGGCGCGGCGGATTGCCGCCTTCGAGCGCCCCACCGGTCTGACGCTACATCAACCTCCAGCGTCTCCGCGAGGACGGCCCGGCCGCCACCGACCGCCGCCAGCAAGCAGTGGATCGAGTTGCTGGGGCTGGCGCAGTCGCCTTGGCTGGTCTCCGCCAGCGGGCTGGTCGGGCCCGGACGTCGTGACGCGCACGGTCCTGCCGATTGAAGGCCAACCGCGAGGGCTGCTCTTGCCGGCCAACGGCCGCGGCTTGAAGCGGGAGGACCTGGCGGCGATTCCCGACGATGCCACGCTGGCCCTGGCCGCGCGGCTGAACGTGCATGAAGTCGTCGACGCCCTGGCGGCCGCCGGCAAGA
This sequence comes from uncultured Planctomycetia bacterium, assembly GCA_963824275.1. Taxonomy (GTDB): domain Bacteria; phylum Planctomycetota; class Planctomycetia; order Pirellulales; family Thermoguttaceae; genus JANXQG01. Next base: position 888,397 of record CAWGOT010000006.1, read on the forward strand.
AGGCCGATCCCTGAGATCAAGCAGTCGCTGCTGGAGGGCTTGGAGAAGTTCGAAGCAGCGGCGGCAGACGCCGATTCCCCGCAGGACTGTTTGCGTCGCTGGGCGACCATTGGTGCTTCTACAATTCGCCGCGCAAGGGCGGACTGGTGATGACGGGGCTGACCGGCGTCGTGCCGATCACCGATCGCAAGCAGTTTTCGCGGAGCTACGAGGTCCTGTCAGCGGCTGGCCATGGAGAACCTGCCCCGACGACGGTTTCGGCTCCAATGGCCAGCGGATCCGCCGCTTTCGCTTTGCCGGCGGCGATGTCCATTATGCCAACGTGGGCGAAATGGGCCTGGCCCCGGCGTGGTGGGCGGGCGACAAGGAATTTGTCGTGGCCCTGGCCCCGCAGAACATCAAGGCTTATCTGTCGCGGGGCAGCGTCACGCGGTCTTTGGCCGACGTGCCGGAGGTGGCCGCCGAGCTTTCGGGCCGCGATCCGCTGCTGGCGATCGGCTATCTCGACGCGCCGCGGTTGTTCGAGTCGATCTATCCGCTTTTGATCTATGCCGCGCCTTCGTACCTGGGCGCGAACGGGTTTAGCGAAGGCCGCCGCGATATGTCGATGATTCCCTCGCTGCCCTCGGTGAGCCGGCACTTGCGGCCGGGGCTGACGACGCTGCGGCGAACCCATGTGGGACTGGAACTGGGCAGCCGCGGCAGCTTGCCGGGCTTTGGGCTGGCGGGGCCGGTGATGTTCATGGTGTGGGACTCGCAGTGGCTGAACCTGGTCTTCGGCGATTCCGAGAACAACGCGCCGCCGGTGCCGATGGCGCCGGGCGGAGCGATGCCGCCGCCGGTTGCACCGGTGCCGGTGTTGCCCCCGGCGCAGGTCCTGCCGGCAGCAACGCGGTAGAGACCGCAGGGTGGGACCCGGGCACCAAGTACCCATGGTCGGCTTACGAGCGCCGGCCCACCAATTGGCTCCTTGTCGTGGTTGGTGGGCCGGCAGTCGCTAGCTCGCTGGTCCCCTACGGCGACAACCCACCCACCCTACACGCCCAATTCTGCCGTTGACGCCCGCGGCTCTAAAGTGTAGATAGGTGTCGCATTTCCTGTAGCGCGCGACGGCCTGGAAGTCGCTCACGATCCGACAAGACACTTGGCAAGGACGCACCGTGCAAAGAGCTATTTTGCGCAAATCGGTCGCGGCACTCGTGCTGGCGGGCACGTTGCTCGCCTTACTATGGCAAGCCCCGCCGGCAGATTTTTATTTCACCAGTCAGGACCATGGACTGCAACTCTGCGGCGGGGCGCAAGTGCTCCAAGGCAAAATCCCCGGCGTTGACCTGTTTTCGCCCTACGGACCGTTGGTGTTCTACAGCAGCGCCTTGGGCATCGCCTGGTCGGGCTCCCTGATCGGCGAGACCGTGCTCTGCTGTTTCGGCTATGCCGCGGCGCTTGGGCTCGTTTACCTGGTGGTCTCGCGGCACGCCGGCCGGCTGGCCGGATTGCTGGCCGTGGCGGCGGCCTACCTCATGCTTGCCCGCTTTTACAAGTGGTACTTCTGGTTGTTTCCGCTGGCCCTGCTGCTGGCGCTGGATGGATACGGGGCCGCTTCCCGCAGCGGGCGACGGGCGTGGGCTTTCGCGGCGGGCCTGCTCGTGGGGATCCAGTGGCTCTTCCGTTTCGATATGGGGACGACAGGCTTTGTTGCTGCCGCGACGTTCATGATCATCGTGGAAAGCGCGTGCTCAGTCCATTCGCTGCGGCGCTGTGCCGGGCCGTTAGCGATCCTGGTCGCGGCCGCGGCGGTGCCGTTGGGGGCGTGGTTCGGCCTCTTGCTGTGGGTCGGCCGCCTTGGCGCGTGCCGGGAATTCGTGGCCATGCTATGCGACGGGACCAACTCGATGCTGGCCGTCAGCGGGCATCCTCCGGCGCCCTTCGAGTGGACACACCCTCTCTCGCCGGCGTCGCTCTTGTATGCGGCCTACGCGCTGGCCGCAGTGACGTACCTTCGTTGCGGCTTTTCGGGCCTGAAGGCGGAGATCCGCCGCCAGCCATCGCCGCGCTCCCGCACCCTGCTGGCCACGACGCTCGTCGGGCTGAGCGTTTTGCATCAAGCCTTGCACCGTTGCGACGGTTATCACTTCCTGCAGGTGATTCCGCCCGTAATCGTCGCCGCCGCCTTGCTGTTGGACGAATGGCTGCGAGCAGGGCGGGAGATTTTTGCTCAGCGGCGGATGGTCTTGATCGGAGGGCTTGCTTATTGCGGGTTGACGCTGGCCGCCGGCGCGGCGGTGTTTCCATTCGGGCGGTACGACTTGATGCCGCTCGCGCCGTGGCCGGGCGCCCGCATCGCCGAACTGGCCCGGCCGCTGGACTCGATCCGCAACGTCGCCGTCCGCGACGCATTTGCCGAGATCCAACGCCGCACCCGGCCGGACGAGTCGATTCTCGTCTATCCGGCCCCATGCCAGTACTATTTTTTTGCCGGCCGCCGGATGAGCGGCCTGTACTTTGGATATTTGCGCTCGACGATGGAGGGCACTTCCTGGGAGGAGCGCAACCGGGAGGCCATTTGCAACGACATGCCCAGGGTCGTCATGGTGATGAACAACTTCCTGGCGATGCCGGCGGGGGCCGGCGGCTTGCCGGTGGCTTACGGCAGCGATCACATCGACGCACTGCTCCGCGAGCCCTGTTGGACCAAGGTCTTCGATCGCGAAGGAGTCATCCTTCTGCAACGCAGCGCCGGACCAGAGCCTGCAACGCTGGCAGCAAGAACAGGGACCGCAGATCGTCGTTGAAGCCCGTAGGGTGGCACGCGATTGATAGCCTTGCTACTTCCCGATGCAGAAGCGGCTGAAGATGCGATCCAGAAGATCGTCGGTGTAGACTGCGCCGGCCACCTCGCCCAACTCGGTCAAGGCGAGGCGGATCTCGGCCGCGATCAATTCTTCACCGACCATGGGTACACGGTGCCCGCCGGACCTCACGGCCTCGCGGGCACGGTCCAACGACGTGGCCGCCAATCGCAATGACTCGCCGCACCGCACGGCCGTGCCCACAACCACGTCGGTTTGCGGACCGATTGCGCGGACCGCCGCCGCGCGGATCGCCTCTCTGAGCTTGGCAATGCCGACGCCCGTCACGGCGCTGGTTTCGATAGAGCAGGGAACAGGGAGCAGAGAGCGGGGAGTCAGATCGCACTTCGTCCACACCACGATTACCTGCTGGTCTTCTTGCTCCTCGCTACCTGCTCGCCGCCGGGTACCCTCTGGGTGGCTCCCCGCTTCCAGGCAGAGTATGCGGACGTCCGCCGTGCGGACCTGCTCATGCGCCATTTCCGCCGCGGCGCCCTCGATGGTCCTATCGGTCCTATGGGACTCATGGCACTTATGCTGCACGGAGACCAACTGCCAAGCGGCGTCCTCGATCCCGGCGGTGTCGATCAACTGGCACTTCACACCGTCCAGGTCGAGGTCCGCCGTGAGATAATCGCGAGTCGTGCCGGGCTGATCGGAGACAATTGCCGGATTATTCATGGTAGGGTGGGTGAAGCACGGAAGTCCTTGCCCTGTGGTGCGTTGCGCGAACCGGTCGAGAACAGGGTGAAACGCAATCATGGGTTCGGCTCCGTGCGTAACCCACCATTTTCCCGGCGGTTCGCTACACGCACCCCGGGTCAGCGAATCGGCCAGGTCATTTGGCGCCTTTGTGAAACAACAAGAACAAGATCACCACGGCGAGCACCGGCACGAGCATCGCCAGCACGTACATCCGCATCTTCTGCCACCGGCCTTGCCACATGGTGGGCGGCCGCAGACGCTCGCTGCGGCCCGTCACGTGCACCTTCTCCGGGGCGTCGAGTTCCGGCTTCATCGCGGCCGCCGTAGGGTAGCGGTCGAAGGGCTGGCGCTCCAGGGCGTGCAGGATGATCTCTTCCACCTCCGGCGGCAGTTCGGGCAGATGCCTTCGCGGCGCCACCGGGTCGCCGATCAGCCGGGCGTTCATGATGGCGTAGGGGTTGTTGCCCTCGAACGGCGTGGCCCCGGTCACCATTTCGTAGAGCATCACGCCCAGGCTGTAGATGTCGGTGCGGGCATCGCCCCGTTTGCCTTTGACCTGCTCGGGGGCCATGTAGTCGGGCGTGCCCATCGAGGTCGAAAAGCCGGCGAAGGTCAAGCCGCCGCAGGCCGGCCGCCTTGGCGATGCCGAAATCCATGATGCGGATGCTGCCGTCGTCGCAGAGCATGATGTTTTCCGGCTTCAGGTCGCGGTGGATCACTTCCTGCGAGTGCAGGTACTCCAGGGCCTCGCAGATCCGCGCTGGCGATCGCCAGGGCGTCCTTGACCGGCATCCGCTCGGCAGCTCTGCATCACGCTCCGCAAGGTCTGCCCCTTGAGGAACTCCATGGCGATATAGGGGCGGCTCTTGTCCTCCACGGGCACGATCCGCAGGATGTAGGGATGCTTCAGCTTCCGGCCGATCGATTCCTCGCGCTGGAAGCGGCTGAAGAAGGCCGGATCGCTCTCGAACTGCATGAAAGGGATCTTCAAGGCCACGGTCTCGCCGGTCTGCAGGTCGATCGCCCTTGAAGATCGAGGCCATGCCGCTGCGGCTGATCAGCTCCGTGATTTGAAACCGTTCGTCGAGCGTTTGACCGACTTCCACTTCATGACTCATAGGCTGGGAAACCTCGCGGTAAATGGGCAGACCGCGGTAGAACATCATTTCTTCCACGCGGTCGACGCGAACGACCTGCACCGATGAGATTATCCTCGGTCCCCCGTTTCTCCGCCAGGGCCAGGAGTTGCTTGCAGGCTTCGTCGCGGCGGGACGTGGGTGACAATCTCGCAGATTTCGTCCTCGGTCAGGAATTGGTGAACGCCGTCGGTGCACTGGACGATGTAGTCGCCCTGGTTGACCCGAACGGTGTACAGATCGACCTGCACGGTCGGTTCCCGGCCGATGCTCCGCATGAGCATCGATCGCATGTCGCTGTGGGCCGCCTCCTGGGCCGAGATCAGCCCCAGCTTCTGCTGCATGGCGGCGTAGGTGTGGTCGGCGGTGATCTGCTGGGCCTTGCCCTCCTGCACCAGGTAGGCGCGGCTATCGCCGACGTGGCCGATGGTGACTTCCGTGTTGCGGAAGATGGAGACGATCAGCGTGGTGGCCATGCGGCCTTTGTCGCGCTGGTCCATGCCCTTGTCATAGACGGCCAGATTCGCGGCGTTGATCACGTCCCACAGCACGTTGCGGGCGGGATATTCTCTTTCGCCTCGCGAAACAGCCGCAGGGCCACTTCGACCGACATTTGGCTGGCTACTTCGCCGCAGTCCTGCCCGCCCACGCCGTCGGCAATGACGGCCACCGCGCCATGGCTGCGTCTCTGCTCTTCTTCGGCCGGCTCCCAGAATCCAAGGAAATCCTCATTATTCGGGCGGACCGGGCCGGGGGAGGTAAGAAAGGCATACGTAAGCTCCATAACTACAACCTACGGTCGATCGTTCTTCCCAGAGACGTATCAGCCCGAGCAGGTCAGCATTTTTGATGCCACCATGAAATAAGCATACCACGTCCGGCCGTGTCCTAACTGCGACAAAAACGGCAAGAAGTCGAGTTTCCCTTGCTTTTTTGTCCAGCAACCCAGGTTGAAGTGAAATAGTTGTCGCGTTTGATTCACGGGCTTTCTCGCTGAAATGCACATTCGCTGCGCACTTCTTGCGCAGGCCGTAAGCGTTCTCCAACATTTTTTGTCTGGTGAAGAAAGGTGATTCGTGCGTTTTAACGGGCTTCTTGCAATTTGCAAGCCCGCTCGTCACAAAAGTGGCATGATGTTTGCTGAATAGCGTTCCGCTGACAGGATTGCTCAAAGTATAAGCACTGCGAGAGCAGTGGTTGGGCATTTTGTCGAGAATCGCAGGCGCAACTGGCATTTTGCATTACGGAAATTCAGTCGCCGGCGGCGTTTGCGGTTCTGACAATTGGTTTTCTGGGTTCTCAGAGTCTAGGGCCGCATCCCGCGGACGGTCCGGGCGAGGGGCCCTGCGTTCATGTTTTAATTCGGAAATCCAACGAGGTGTTTTGATGTCGACGAGTCCCCCGCCCCCTGAAATGAAAAAAACGTTAGGCCTTACCGGCCTGACCGTGAACGCCATGGCCCTGATCGCGCCAGGGCGCGTTCTTGTGGCTGACCTACGTGGAACAGGCCCAGTACGGTGCTCCTATGGCGGGCAGCGGCCATGTGGTTCGGCATCTTTGGCCCTCTTGCTTTGCTTCGCCACCGCGATTTCCTACGCGGAACTGTCGAAGCTTTATCCTGGGGCCGGTTCTTCCTACTTCTTCGCCGAGCAGGCGTTCCTGTCCAAAACCCATGCCTACAAGTTCGCCCGCCTGTCGAAGTTCATCATCGGCTGGGCCAGCCACTTGTACTACTGGGTCTACCCGGGCGTGATGGTCGGCGTGACGGCCATGCTGGTCGGCTATCTGGCCAGTATTTTCTGGCCCGATACGTTCAACCAGACGATCAACAGCCCGACGCTGATGATCGGCTTTTGCGTAGTCTTCTCCTTTGGCGTGTCCTACATCGCCTACAACGGCGTGAAGGGCTCGACCGGCGTGAATATCGCCATCAACGTGATCCAGATCAGCGCCTTGATCGTCTTCTCGGTGATCGCCATCGGCTATCGCACGAGCCATAACAAGGACGGCGATCCGGGACTGTACTTTGCCAGCAGCGGCAAACCGGTGCCTTACCAGGTCTATCAGGACAAAGTGCAGGACACGAACGCCGACGGCAGTCCCAAGTTCGAGCCGGTCCTTGATAAAGACGGCAAGCCGGCCGACAAAGACGGCAAACCGGTCAATAAGCAGGACGTTGACAAAGACGGCAAGCCGAAGTTCGTGCAGGACGTTGACGATGACGGCAAGCCGCTCGTTAAAGACGGCAAGCCGGTCATGCTTCCGGTCTACATTCCGGTCTATGTGCAGGACCAGTGGTCCGACGATGCCAAAACCCCCAAGACCGATCCAGTTTACAAGCAGGAAGTTGACAAGGACGGCAAGCCGAAAGTTGACAAAGATGGCAATCCGGTTTTCGTTCAGCAGGTTGGCAAAGACGGCAAGCCGGTTGTTGGCGATGATGGCAAGCCGGTTTACGTGCAGGATGTCGACAAGGACGGCAAGCCGGCCACCACGCCGATTTGGAAGACGGCGGACAAGATAATCGCCAAGGAGGACCTGGCGAATAAGGATCTTCCGCTCCCCGAAAGCTACGACAGCAAGTTCGGCAAAGTCAGCATTGGCAAGGGCGATCCGTTCCCGGACTACGAAAAAGACGATGAAGGAAATGCGGTTCTCAAGGACGGCAAGATCCAGCCGATGGGCTTCGTGATGAGCTTAGCCGGCTCCGACGCGACGAGCCCCGGCGGCTCGGCCATCACCGACGGCAAGCCCGACTTCGCCAAAGACCCGGAGACCTTCAATTACCATACCGGCGCGGCCTCCGTCGTGACGACCGGCGCGACCCCCAAAACCTGGAACTACGCCTTCATCCAGGCCTGCATTGCCATCTTGATCCTCGTCGGCTTCGAGTCGGTGACTTCGATGGGCGAGGAAGCCAAGAACGCCAAGCGGGACATTCCCCGCGCGGTGCTCCTTTCGCTCGTGATCCAGGGCGCGATCTGCTACCTGTTCGAGTACTTCGCCGCCAACTACTTCCTCAACACCGGCTACAAGTTGGCGGCAGGCGGCCGGTTCCAGCGCCCCGATCGGCGACATGATGGTGATCACCGGCACGTGGCTCTTCGGCAGCTATGACGCCGGCGACTGGTTCATGATGATCCAGGCCCTCACGGTCTTCCTGGCCCTGATCGGCACGACGCTCTCCTGCATCAACACCGGGGCCCGCGTGACCTACGCCATGGGCCGCGACGACGAAGTGCCCTCGCACTTCGGCATGTTGCACGGCAAGAAGCTGACGCCGCACCGGGCGATATGGACGCTGGCAGTCGTTTCCACCGTCATCGGCATCCTGGCGGTGATTTGGTATCTCTGCGGCCCGTCGGTGCCGGCGACGATGAACACGGCCTTGACCGAGGCCCAGAAGAACAGCATCTGGTATCCCAAGTTCCTGGTCTTCAGCACGGACTTGCGCCGAAAGCTGCCCAACAGCTTCTCGTCATCACGCTGGTGAGCAACTTCGGCACGTTCATGCTCTACATGTTGACCTGCGTCGTTGCCATCGTGGCCTTCCGCGAGCACCACATGTTCAACGGCTTCAAGCACATGGTCGTTCCGGTGTTCGGACTGCTGGCGAACCTGGCCTGCATGTTGTTCTACCTCATCGGTCCGTTTTCGGTCGCCGGCATGAGCAAGACGGAGCCTTTCGTGGCCTTGGGCATTGCCGGGGTCTGGGGTCTTTACGGCGCCTACTACTTCCTCGTGGCCAGCAAGAAGAAGGGCCGTAGCGTGCTGTTGACCGAGAAGCCGGCCGACACAGGCGTACCCGCCACGGCGTAAGGATTCGCGGCTTGGAAGGATCGATGAATGTGAAACTTATCCCGGAACGCCGTGTCCCATCAGGGGCGGCGTTCCGGGTCGTTTAGGCAGGGAACAGGGAGGAGCAGAAGTACTGTGTCCTGAGTCCTGAGTCCTTGCACCGCCCGCCGTGATTTGGGATTGGAAAACGGTTGAAAAGTCGCTACCTTAACTGACAGTCAGCTTTCCGCCGTCCGCTCGTTCCCGGCCTTTCCTGGGTTTTGTTGAAAAAGGCGCGATCATGTCTACTAGTCATCCGCGGAAGCGACGGTTGATCTCCGCCGGAACCGCGGCCGTTTCTACCCTGGCCTGTCTCTCGCTGCATGCGGCCGAGCCTGCTGCTCCGACCGCTGGCGCATCCATGCCGTCGAGCGAAGTGATCTGGCTCCTCCTAGCCGCGATCGTGGTGATGTTCATGCACATCGGCTTTGCCATGATCGAGACGGGCTTTTGCCGGGCGAAGAACGCGCTGAACACGGCAACTATGAACCTCATGGTTTTTCCCCTGAGCTGCTTGGCCTTTTGGGTCTACGGATTTGCCGTGGGCTGGGGAGATTTCACGGGCGGCCTGGCTGAGCAACGAACGGTGGCCCCCGGATGGGCTGCCGCGCTGGCTCTGCCGGACACGGTCCTCAATCGCGGTCTTGGCATCTACGGCTACGGCCTATTCGGGACCAAGGGCTTCTTCCTTTCCGGCATTGAGCAAAGCACGGCACAGGCCGGTACGCTGGCGTTGTTTGTGTTCATGATGGCACTGATCGACAAGGCGGCCCTGATTCCGGCGGGGGCGATGGTCGAACGCTGGCGGTGGAAGAACTTCTGCCTGTATGGGCTGTGGGTCGTGCTGCCGCTGACGCTGGTTGCTAATTGGGTCTGGGGAGGCGGCTGGCTGGCCCGCCTTGCGCTCACCGGGCGGCTTGGCCATGGGGTGATCGATTTCTCGGGCGCCGGCGTGATTCATCTGATGGGCGGCCTGATCGCGCTGGTCGGCGCCTGGCTGCTTGGCCCTCGCGTGGGGAAATATCGTGCCGGCCGACCGCAACCGCTTCCCGGCCACCACGTCCCGATGGTGGTTTTCGGCAGCCTGATCGTGGCCTTTGGCTGGTTTGCCTTGAACGCCGGATGCGCGCTCTCGGGCACCGATTTTTCCCTCAGTGGAGTGGTCGTGAACACGACGCTTGCAGCCATTGCCGGCACGCTGGCCGCTATGCTCACTCTGGGGGCGAAAAAAATGAAGCCCGACCCTACGCTGATCTGCAACGGCATGACTGCCGGACTGGTGGCCGTAAGCGGACCTTGCCCGTTCGTCGACAGTTGGGCTGCCGTGCTGGTCGGCGCGGTTGCCGGTAGCATGGTCGTGAGCAGCGTGTTGCTGTTGGAGCGGCGGGGGATCGATGATCCCGTGGGAGCGATCTCCGTCCACGGCGTCGCCGGCCTGTGGGGCCTGCTGGCGGTGGGCATCTTCGCCAACGGCAAGTATGGCACCGGCTTCAACGGCGTCGCCAGCGGCGTTCGCGGCCTGTTGTACGGAGACCTGGGCCAGTTCGCCGCCCAACTAATCGGGGCCCTGGTCCTGGTGGTCTTCGGCCTGATCACGGCCTGGGCCTGGTTCCACTTCAGTAATCGCTATTGGCCGATGCGCGTTACTCGGGACGTTGAGTTGGAAGGTCTCGACGGTCCGGAACTCGGCGCGCTGGCCTACCCGGACTTCGCGCTCACGCGACATGCATAGGATGAAAGATAAGAGATGAGTGATGGAGAGTAGAAGATGAAAGCGTCCCCTCGTCCCTCATCCTTCATCCTTCATCTCTCATCCCTTTCCCCTCTTCGTTTCCCTGACGCCAGACGTATCCCATGAAAAAAATCGAAGCCATCATCCGCCACTTCAAGCTCGACGACGTCAAGGACGCCTTGAACCGTCGTGGAATCAAAGGCATGACCGTGACCGAAGTCTCCGGTTTTGGTCGGCAAAAGGGCCATGCCGAAATGTACCGCGGGGCCGAATACGTGGTCGACTTCATCCCCAAGATCAAACTCGAAATCGTCGTCACTACGGAAGAGGCGGCGGGCGTGATCGAGACGATTTGCGACGTCGCCCGCACCGGCCAGGTCGGCGACGGCAAGATCTTTGTCTCCGATCTCACGGAGGTCGTGCGGATCCGCACCGGCGAATCGGGCGAACCGGCGATCTAAGGCCGCGAGCAGGTCCCTTCTGCCGGAAGGGACGATTGTGGGAGGTTACGCGAGAAGACTCCGCCGATCTTACGCGGATCGCGGCGCAATAGTCCCTTCCGGCAGAAGGGACTTACTTTGATCGGCGCGTGCATACGACGCGGAGATCGCCGACGTTCGTGTGCGTAGGCCCCGTTTTCAGCAACGCATTCAACGGCTGGAAGAAGTGATAGGCATCGTTGCGGGCAAGAAACTCCCGCGGCGATAGCCCTTGCTCGCGGGCTGCCCGGACAATTTCCGCGTCGAAAAACGCCCCGGCGGCGTCGGTGGGGCCGTCCTCGCCGTCGGTCCCGCCGGACAGAAAGGCCACGCCGCCGGCGCCGTCTTCCCAAAAGGCCTCCAGCGCGGCCAGGACAAGCTGCTGGTTCCGCCCGCCCAGCCCCCGGCGCGACGCCTCGACCAGCCGCACGACCGGCTCGCCGCCGCTGATCAGGCAATCCGGGCCGGGCTGGTCGCGCATGTGCCGCGCCATGGCGGCCAGGTGGCGGCCGACTTCTTCCGCCGGCCCTTCCGACTGCCCGGCGCAGATCATGGCGTGGGAATATCCCCGCCGCTCGGCCTCCGCGCCCGCCGCATCGACGGCCGTGGCGTTGTTGCCGATCACCAGGTTCGTGACTCGGCACGTGGGCGGTGTCGCTCGCCGACTGCTTTGCGGCGCCCGCTGGAGCCACTCGAAGACAGCCGCCGGGATGCCCGCTTTGCGCGGAGAACTGCTGGAGAACGGCCAGCGCGTCCTCCGGCGTCGAGCGGTCTGCGACCGTTGGGCCGGAGGCGATCAGATCCAACGGATCGCCGGGCACGTCGGAGATGATGAGCGAAACCAGTCGTCCCGCGCGGCAGGCCCGGGCCAGTCCTCCGCCCTTGATCCGGCTGAGTTGCTTGCGGACCGTGTTGAGTTGTTCGATGTTCGCGCCGGCCGCACTGAGGTGCCGAGTGACGGCGAGCTTATCCTCGAGCGTAATCGCTTCCACCGGCGCCGGCAGCAGGGCCGAGCCGCCGCCGGAGAGCAGGCAGAGGCACAAGTCGTCCGGCCGCGAGCGATTCGACCAGACGCAGGATTTCAGCCGCCCCGCTGCGCCGGCCGCAGTCGGCTCGTTCACGCCGGCCGGCCGGGCCGCATGCAGACGGATCCGCTTCAAGCGGACGAAGGCAATCGGCCGGCACATTGATCCAGCCCGCGAGTTGTTTTTCTTCCGCCAGCCGCGGTCCGAGGACATCTTCCACGGCCGCTGCCATGCCGGCCCCCGCCTTGCCCGCGCCGACCACGATGATCCGCCGCAGGCGGGCCAGGGGGAACTCATCATCGCCAATCACCAACAGCGGCCCTTCGACGTGCAGCGCGTCGCGGACGAGACGATCGGAGCGGACGGCTGCGAGCCCGGCATGCCAGATGGCGAGGGCGTCGTCCAGCAGATTGCGAATCGTGGGCGGCATTATGGCTCTTCAACAACGATCGTCGGGTCAAAAACACAAAGCGACTGCTCATCTTCGCCGTAAAAGAAGAAAACGCCGAAGGTATATCTTCTGCCATCAAGATCGCAGTGAAATCCGTACCGCTGCCCCAACGGCGGAAACGGAAAGGACGTCGCGTGACTCAGGCTTGTTGGACTGGGAAAATCATACCCGAACCTATTTTACCAGGCACTCCGCTTTCTGGCAATACGCTGCCTTTTGTGCGCACATCGTCATACGGCGGTTTGGTCGTTGCGGCACCCTCCTTCTTATTCTCCGATGACCTTGATCATCACGCGTTTGGACCTTCGTCCATCGAACTCGCCATAGAAGATCTGTTCCCACGGCCCGAAGTCGAGCCGGCCGGCGGTGACGGCCACAACGACCTCGCGGCCCATGACCTGGCGTTTCAAGTGGGCGTCGGCATTGTCCTCGCCCGTGCGGTTGTGATGGTAGCGCTGCGGCGACGGATCGAAGGGGGCGAGTTCTTCGAGCCACTCTTGATAGTCCTCGTGCAGGCCCGACTCGTTGTCGTTGATGAACACGCTGGCGGTGATGTGCATGGCGTTGCACAGGACCAGGCCCTCTTGGACCCCGCTCTTCTTGACGGCCGCCTCGACCTGCGGCGTGATATTCACGAAGCCCATCCGCTTGGGAATGTTCATCGTCAGGTGTTCGGTATAGGATTTCATTCTTGCGGTATCCTTTCTTTGTAGGATGGATTGCCAATCCGTCTTACCGGGATCTTATCCGACGACCTGCAAGAAGCGCGGGTAGGCGTCGTCCCAGGCGGCCGTGTTATGGGGTTCGTACTGCTCGACGCCGAAGCTGCGGCGGACCACATCGCGGGCCTCGGCAATCGAGCCGACCGCGCCGTCGGCCACGGCCTGCACCATGATGTTGCCGATGGCGGTGGCCTCCACAGGGCCGGCCAGGACGCGGCGGCCGGAGGCATCGGCGGCGGCCTGGCAGAGCAGACGGTTCAGGGAGCCGCCGCCGACAACGTGGATCGTCTCGATCCGTCCGCCCGCCAACTCTTCGCACATGCCCAGGACCTGCCGGAACTTCATGGCCAGGCTGTCCAGGCGCAAGGCGCAGCACTGCGCCTTCATCCTGCGGGACCGCCTGGCCGGCCTTCGCGCAGAAATCGCCGATCGCCCGAGGCATGCTTTCCGGCGCCAGGAAGTCGGCGGCATCCGGATTGATAAAGGAAACCAACGGCTTGGCCGCGGCCGCCAGACGATTGAGATCCTCCCAACTCCAGGTCCGCGCCCCTTGGCTCCACGCACGGCGGCATTCCTGCACGAGCCACAGACCCGTGATGTTCTTCAAGAGGCGGGTCGTATTGCCGACGCCGCCCTCATTGGTGAAGTTCCGCTGCAAGACCTGATCGTTGATCACCGGGACGGGCGATTCGATGCCCATCAAGGCCCAAGTGCCCAGGCTCAGATAGCACCAATCGGGCCGTTCACCCGGTTTGCCGGCGGCGGGAACGGCCATCACGGCGCTGGCCGTGTCGTGGGTGCCCGGCAGCACGACATTCGCCCTCAGGCCGGTTTCGGACGACACGCTGCCGCGGAGCGGTCCGAGCTTCGTGCCCGGCGGGACGATCCGGCCGAGGATGTGCGTCGGCAGGCCGAAGGCCTCCAGCAGCTCGGTCGCCCAGCCGCCTTTGACGAGATTGTAGAATTGCGAGGTGCTGGCATCGGTCATTTCGTTGCACTTCACGCCGGTCAGCAGCCAGTGAAAGAGATCGGGCATCAGCAAGATCGTCTCGGCCACGTCCAGCAGCGGCGAGTTGCCAAGCTTCATCGCCAGGAGTTGGTAGAGCGTGTTGAGCTGCATGAACTGCAGGCCCGTGTGGCGAAAGATCTCTGCGCGGGGGACAATCGAAAAAGCCTTCTCCAGAATGCCGTTGGTCCGGCTGTCGCGATAATGGTAGGGATTCCCTAGGAGTTCATCGTTGCGCCCCAGCAGGGCGAAATCGACGCCCCAGGTATCGACGCCCACACTCACGATTCTCTCGCCGCCCTCGGCCGCCCTGGCGGCCGAGAGACCTTGCCGCACGCAGTTCCACAGGCCCGGCAGGTCCCAATACATCCGCCCGCCCAGGTCGACGGGACCGTTTTCGAAGCGGTGGACCTCTTGCAGCCGCAGCTTCTGGCCGTCGAAATGTCCGATCAAATGCCGCCCGCTCGACGCCCCCATGTCGATTGCCAAATAAGCCTTCTCCGCCATCTGCCAGCCCTTTCCAAGCTTGAAATCGCGCCAAATATACTGCTTGCAGTTGCGACTGTCACCAACCCGAAGCGTGAGCGAGGTCCGGAAGTCGTTGCCTCGCTTACGCTTCGGGTTGGTGTGGATTGCGACAATCTCAATCGCCAGCAGTATAGCCTTTGAGCCTACCATCGTCTCGACCCGCGCCACGGCCGTCAAGACCCCCCGAGTGCGGAGCAGGGAGCGAGGGGCCCGGAGTTTTCTTGCTCCCCGCTCCACGACTCCCCACTCCCCGATTCCTATACTTGACTGAGTTTGGTAACATTAGTAAAATTGACTAAGGGAGTAAACTCCCAAGGATTCAGAAGTTAGCTGGCTAGGTTTCATTAGCCGGCAAGATTCTATATAATATCGAAATGAGATCATGATGAGAGTTTCCGCAAAAACTGAGTACGCCTGTATTGCGATGCTGGAACTGGCCGCGCATTATGGGTCGAATGAGCCGGTTCGAATTCGCAAGATCGCCGAACGGCACGACGTGCCCCCGCGGTTCCTCGTGCAAATCCTCCTGCAGCTCAAAGGCGCGGGGTTGGTGGCCAGCGTGCGCGGGGCGGCGGGCGGCTATCATCTGGTCAAGCCGCCGCAGGAGATTTCCTTGGGCCAGGTCATGGAAGTGATTGAAGGTTCGCCCGAGGAGAACGGCCAGGTCAGCAGTGCCTCGCCCGACTCACCCGCCGTCAAAGTGCTGATGCAAGCCTGGAAAGAGATCAGCGACGTCCAGCGGAAGATGCTGGGCGAGATTACATTGACCGACTTGCTGGAACGGGCCAAGGCCCAAGATGAGCAGATGTATCATATTTGACAACCGCCCGCCAATATGCAGGACTTTTGTAGGTCAGGCTTTCCAGCCTGACAGTGAACCGCACAAAGTCAGGCTGGAAAGCCTGACCTACTTGATATTCTGACGCGAAGCGAGACGCGGCCTGCCCAACGGATGCCAAAAGGAGCTTACCATGACGACGCGATCCAGCGACGCCGCCGAGTCTACTATCGTTGTGCCCATTCACCCGGCGTCTGCCGTTCCGCCCGAGGTAAACGAAACGGCCGCTCGATAAGGACGAACAGTGGGGAAGGCGAATGTTGGCGATCATCCCCCGTTCTCCACAGGTCTACTTGACCATCCCGGAATTCCCATCATGACGGGTCGTGACTTCATGGCCTCGCGGAGCAATTTGCGGAAGGTCTTACGGAAGCTGTGCTTCGCAGTGCCGTGAGCAGGGCTTATTACGGCGCGTTCCACCAGGCGTTGGCGCTGCTGCATGCGTGCGGCGTCTGGCTGCCGAAGACCGAGCAGGTCCATGTTAAAGTTGGATACTGCCTGAATAAATTGTTCCGTCCGCATTCTGGCCCTGGCGTTACAGGCGGATCGCTCAATTCGATAATTCGTAGCTGTCGCTGGAAGTCGAACGATCGGCTGATCAGCAGGCCTTCCGGCAAAGCAGGGCCGCAACCACGTCTTGGAGGACGAATTTCAGTGATGGCCCGTCTTCCGGCCTGCAGTGTTCTGCTCAGCCGGTTTCTTCTTCTCGCTTTCCGCGTCCTTTGCGCCGAAGAAATCCTTCTTGAGTTGCTTTTTCCTTTCGCTGCTGGACAGGAGTTTATCAAGCAAATCGCTCACCTCCTTGACATCCTCCGGCTTGGACGTGTATTCGCTTCGAACGTAAATCGGAACCACCAAAGACCAACGTGCGGCGAGTTGCCGCAAGTCGTGCTGAAGATTATACCAATCGGACTTGTCGTCATTATCTTTTATCGCCTTTTCGTATTGTTCTCGCAGTTTGGGGTCTTTGATTTCGCTGGGCGCAACCCCTGAATCGAGCCCAGTCTCGAATGGTGGAGCGATGTTCGACGCTGGCACGTCACGTGGGTCGAACGTCGGATCGATCGAACGGTCAATATCAATTGCCTTTAGCCAAAGCTCCAACTTAAGGCGCCGTTGGTGCGTCCACGCGGCGACATTGGTTCTTGGTGCGGGCCGCAAACGCTCGATGGTGGCGCCGATACGCAAAAAGTCCTCGTCGGTGCGAGCCTTTTGGATTATCTGATTACACGACGCAGCTTCGCGCTCAAAGTCGCTCACGGTGTCCTTCTTGGAAACGGTAGCGCCGCTGGAGTCCGCCGGAAAAACTTCACGGATTCACGGCACAGGCGAAAACGGCCACAACAAATGACTGAACGGTGATTTTCATCGAATCATTATCCTTTTCTTTGGAGAGAGTTGCGTGGTGATGCGGCGGCGTGATGCTCCCTCGAACTGGGAAGGTCGGGCAAGACTGGCGATCACTTTGGCTCTAACGGCGGCAGGTTTGCCTGGGAAAAGAAGTCGTTTAGCTCGTTCCGCAGTTTCGGGTCGAGTTGCAATGTTTCGGCCCGCTCCCGGCAAAGCTTCATCCCTACCCTGACATTCGCTGTCAAAACCCTCGGGTCAGCGCCCGCGCTGATTCCGAGGGCGTATAACCGCAGCCTTTTCGCATCCGCATTCTTGATGGCTGATGTGAACTCCGGCGGGACGCGAGCGTCGCCCTCGTTTTTCGCAACGTAATCGAAGGCAGCATCCTCATCGCGGGCGGCGAATCCGAGGTACACGGCAACCGCCAGGCGCAGGTCGGCCGGACCACCCAGTGCGGCCCCGAGCGACTTCCCCGTCAACCGGTCCGAATGGGCCTTGGCAAGCCGCTGTTGGGCCATGATGGCGATCATCGGATTCTCGTCGCCGAGGAGCTTCAGAAGTCGCTGCTCGTCCAGATGCTCGCCAAAAAGATCGGCGTTCTTCGTGCGGAACTGGTAGGCCGCGGCGACCCATTTCGCGGTGTCTTCGGACAGCACCACCACCGTCCCAAACTGCTCCTTGCCGCTCTTTTTGGGGTAGTGCTGTGCGAGAATGAACCCGCCGTCGTTCAGCGGGCGGTAATGCTGAAAGTTGGCGATTTCCCCGGTGACCCAGTGGTATTCACCCGCCCGGTCGGCGCTTGGTGAGGGAGTGAGCGATCCGATCCGCTCCCACGTCCCCCCGGTCGCGAAGCCTTTTTCGTTCCGGTCGTCAACAACCGGAAAGCCGTTGCCTAAAGCCTTAGTCAGCCGCAGCACGGCCCAGTCCCCGGCATCCTTCTTCGAAATAGACCCCAGGTCGAACCCGGCCAAGCTACCCACGGCTGCATCCTCCGGACCGGTGGGGGTCTCCGTGGCCTCGGTCGGAGTAGGCTCCACGACAGGGTCGCCTACGAATGAGAGCAAAAACGCAATCGAGAAAGCAAACATATTAATCCTCCGCTTCTTTGAAAGTGATAACAAAAACAATAAACACTCGCGGTGCCTATTAACGGAACTCAGCATGGGCCGCAGCAATGCACGTCCAAATCTGGACTTCGTTGGAAATCTTAACTCTCCAGGCGCGCATGGATGGCATCACCTAAAACCTCCGATTGGAACGTCGACAATCACCGCTGGCGTCGGCACGGGGACCGGGTCTTGCCCCTTAGTTTGGTAAGCGTTAGAATTCTCTAAATAAAAGTTCGCTGGGGGCGGGGCCGTCACCGGCGCGGCGGTGGGCACGACCGCTGGGTTGGGAAACGTCGCCGTCGGTGGCGCTCCCTTCGCTACATTGTTCGTGCTGTCAAAGACTAGCTGCCAATCGCGAACGAGGAGCGCGGAGAAAGGAGCGTTCGGCGACAGCATCGTGCCGGGACCGACATGGTAGGCAACAAGCCAAACCTGGAAACTGTCGTTCATGGTTATTCCACCGGCATGGGTATATTTGACGTAACCAACCTGCTTGTCAGCGGTTTGGTCAATACCCATGATGGGAGTGGGAAACCCTTGCAAAACTGTCGTGGATGGAGTGTCCGCCGAGCGCATGGCAGCCCCATTGGGCAGACCCAACGGCGCCATCAGCGCCCTGTGACCGCTGTCATAAAGCGGCAAGACGGAGCCATCGACCGCATCGAGCATCTGAGGCGGAGGCGGGTTGGTTGGCAATGCGATCGACGCCGTCGGTGCCTGTGCGGGTGAACTGGGTCCAGTGGTGGCCCTCTTCCGCGTTGGGATTGCAGCGCCAGACGCCGGTGTCTTCCGTGCCCGCCCAGAGGTTGCCGTCCAGGTCGCGGCAGAGACATCACGAATTGGCCCATGCGGCGGGGACGCAAGGGGTCGGCCGTGTCGAGGCTTTCGTTGCCCGGGGCACTGCCTGCCGGTTTGCTCGCGTCGGCATTTGCCCCGCCGTCCGTTTGCGCCGCCGTGTCCGAAAATTCGAGGGCGCGACTGCCTGCCCCGCAACGTCGTCATCCGGCACCGGTTGAACGGGCTTTCCATCGCGGCCGGCGTCTTCCGCGCTGCGAAGCTTCGCGTCCTGAGCGTGCGAGCCGCCTGTTGCCGGACTTGTCGCTGCGGAACCCATCCCCGTGTCAGGCGCGGCCGGAGCGCCCGTCGCCTCTACGGGCGCCGGCTCGTCCTTGATTTGAGGCGTTACCTTCGCCTGTAGGGTCGGCGTGGGCGGGGAAGGCAGATCGCTTTCGGGTCTGGGGCCGAAGGCGAACACCGCAAGCACGGCCAGCCCGCAGACGACGCCCATCGCGGCCAAAATGGCCAGCGGGCGGCGGCTGACCTTCCTGCCGCCGCGCCCGCGCGGCCGCGCGCTGCGGCCCGCAGCCGGCGTCATCGATGAAAGGCCGAGTCCCTCGAGTTGCAGGGGGGAGGGGGCCGAAGCGAAAGGCAGCGGAAATTCCTGCCGCTCGGCGGAGCCCGCCGTTGCCTCGCCGCCCGAGTCGGCCTCGCCGCGTACCACCTCGGCCCGCAGACCCTCGTCGTAAGCCGCCTTCTTGTCGGCATTCAGCAGGCAGATTCGTGCCGCGGCCAGCTCGTTGAGGATCTGCTGAGAATGGCGCGAATGCGGGCCGACCTGGAAGGTTCGCACGAAGCCCATGCGCAGGTCGGCCGCGTTGCTGATCGCCTCAACGTCCGACTCGAACGGCACAACCCCCAAAAGCCGGTAGTGGTTTGGCGGCTGGTCGCTGGGCGGAATTCCCAACCACTTGTGATACGGGTCGAAGTCCGACATACACCACCTGTAAATAGCGGTGACTATACGATGGAAAATCTATTCTTGCGCTACGCCTCCGTGTAGAACCTCAATGTAAGTAGCCTAGCGATTGCTAAGTCGCCTGTCAAGCACTCGCCAGTATGGAACAGTATGGAATTCAGGTTAGCATTCGATTGGATTCCCGTGCGGATCGGCGAATCAACGACCCTCTCGACCGCCGGCCTTGAGCCTGAGCACGAAACAAGCCCCCGTGCCTTCGCCGGACTCCAACCGCAAGTCGCCGCCCATGTGTCGAGCCAGGCGGCGGCTGAGCGCCAGTCCCAGTCCGATGCCGGGCGCCGAGTGCGCCGCCTCCTGGGCGGACTTCGAGAAGCTGCGGAACCAGCCCTTGCGCCGCGCGGGTGGAAGCCCCGGTCCGTGGTCGCGAACGCGAATCTCCCGCACCGGCCGGCGAACGCAACTCGACCTGGATCCGCTTGTCCTCGGCGGCCGACGCATACTTGCAGGCGTTGTCGACCAGGTTGAAGAGGATCTGTTCGACGGCCGAGACGTTGGCCTCGACGCGTTGCTCGCGCCTGAGGGCTCTCCTTGAATAACTATTTCCATGCCTGCCGGCTCGGCCCGCTGAACAAGGCGGTCCTGCACGCGATCGAGCAGCTCTCCCAGGCCGATCGACTCGACGTGTCCATTCGTGCGGCCCCGTTCCAGCCGGGCGTATGCCAGCACGTTTTCGACCATGTGCGTCAGGCGGGCGGCCTCGGCCTGCAAGGTCTTGAGATAATGCCGCGACTGTTCCACGTCCGTAACCATGCCCTCGGCCATCATCTCCACGTACATCTGGAACGTTGTAAGCGGTGTCCGCAGCTCGTGCGTCACGGCCGTGACGAACGACGCGCGGCGATTGCTCAAGCGGAGGATGCCCGCCAGCAGACAAGCGACGGTCACGACGGTTGCTGCCAGGCAGGCCCAAGCCACCGCCAAGGAGAGCAACAGGGGAGAAAGCCCGGCCGCTTCCTCGGCGGGCAATGCGCCGGGCACGATCCGCAGCGGCAATGCGGCGAGCATTCGCGTGGCGTCGACCTCCGCATGGGACGGCACCGGCTCGAAGGTGGCCTCCGGCAGGAGATCGCGGACCAAATTGGCGAGCGACTCGCGAATCTCGGCCCAGTCGAGGAGACAGCCCTGAACGTATTCGCGTCCGCCAGCCGAGCCGCGACGGGCCAAGATCAGGTTGTCCTTGAGCCAGAGCGGAGTCATCGGCACGCCGCGGACATCGGCCGCCGCGAGCAGGTTGCCGACTCCAGGCATCTGCGACTCCTCGAGATTCGGCATGCCGTTCAGGCCGTTATTATAGATCGTGAAGTTTCGGGCGTTGTACTCGGCTTGAGACTGCTGCTCGGGAGTCTGGCGCATCTGGGCCCGGTTGCGATCTACGTTCGCTTGTTGGGAAAATTGATTTGGCGGCGGGGACGAGGGACCGCCCACATTGCTCGCTTGAGGCCCGACTCGCTGCTGGTACAACGGAGTCGGCGCCGCGACGTTCGCAACCGCGCCCGGCGGCGCTTCGACCGGCGGCTGCGGGAGCATTGCCGCCAGTTGCTCGCGCGTCGCCAGGGCCATCACCTTGGCAAGTTGCTCTTGGGCCGTGCGAGCCGATCGGCGGAAATCGCGGGCACCATGTGCTCATGGTCAATGGAAACCAGTTTGCCGGTTTGCGGCGGGGCCTCGGGCGAGCTGATCGATCCGTCGGGCTCGAAATGAAAATGGACCAGCACGTGCGGCGTGGCGGCGGCGAGGAACGGCGACGGCTGCCGGTTCGGCAAGATCGGACGATACGCGACCCACGGGGCCAGGCTCTCCTGCGTGACCAGCGGGGCGAGCGTCGCGTCGGCCCGCCACAGGGCCAGGCGGACTCTCTCTTCCAGCGCGGCCTTCCGATCCAACCGCACGACCGCGCAGCTCATCCACGTCATGGCGGCGGCCGTGACCGCCACGCAGAGTGTGAAGCCAATCCATACCAGCCAGGAACGTCTCATCAAATGTACGTCGGGCTTTCCAGCCTGACCTTGTGGAGTTCATTGTCAGGCTGGAAAGCCTGACGTACTCTTCGCCACCATATACCCTTGGCCGCGGACCGTCAAAAGCACCCGCGGTTCTTCCGAGTCGTCGCCGAGCTTTTCACGCAGCCTGGCAATGTGCATGTCGATCGTCCGCGTGGGGAGCCCTTGGGGATTGATCCGCCAGACGTTGGCCAGGATCTCGTCGCGGGAGATGGCCCTGCCGGAATTGACCGCCAGGTAGCGGAAGAGCTCCGCCTCGCGCTCGGAGAGCTCCGTGCGGCGGCCATCGGCAAAGCGGACCTCGCGGCGCTCCAGATCGACAACGCCCGCGGGCAGAGCGAACTCGGCCAGATCGCTCGGCCGCTCCGGACTGCGGCGCAGCACCGCCGCCACGCGGGCCAGCAGCTCCTTGACGCTGAACGGCTTGACCACGTAGTCGTCCGCCCCGTCGCCCAGTCCCTGGATGCGATCGCCTTCATCGCCGCGGGCCGAGAGGATGATGACCGGCAGCGTCGGCCGCAGCTTGCGGACCTCGCGGAGGATGAACATCCCGTCGCACTCCGGCAGCACGAGGTCCAAGAGCAGGAGATCGAACGCCCGTTCGAGAGCCATTTTCAGGCCCTCGCGACCGCGGCCGGCTTCCAGCGGCTCATAGCCGGCAAAACGCAGGGCGTCGACGATCCCGCGACGGATCGCGGGGTCGTCTTCAATGGTCAGGATCCGCTGGCGTGTGGTCATGGGGGGTCGTTCAGGTGTGGTGCCCGGCAGGGTAGCAGGCACACGGAGTGTGCCTGCTGCTTTCGGTCAGTTCGATGGCACGTACCGCTCGTACTGATAGGTGAGCGTCTTCTCCTTGCCAGGCTCGATCTGTATCTTCCAGTGTACACTCCCTTCCCGCTCCAGCAAACGGAGCTTGCTGGAATCGACGGCCAGCGTGCCGTCCGAGTCGGCACTCAAGGGCTTGCCGATGACCGCATTGCTGACCACGATATCGACGGCCCGTTTGTCGAAGTTGCGGAACTTGAGCTTGCCTTCCAGCGTCACCAGGTCGTAATTCACGTTGTTCTGCGGCGAATAAGCCTTGAGCTTGCGATCGACCTCGCGCTCCGATTTCTCGTTGGCCACGTTGATGGCCGTGGTGACGGGCAATTCGCCGCGTCCGCCCTTGGGCGTGTACTTCAAGAGGTCTTCGCTCAAGGGCTGGTCGCCGTTCAGCGCCAGGCAGGGGCCGGTGGTCCAGGCCGAATCGGTCTGATTCAGCAGCACGAGCGAGTGCTCCATGGCGGCCGGCGGCGACCAGCGGTAAATATGCGTGTACTTGATCTTCTTGACGAAGAGGGTCAGGATCGCCTTCTCGCCGCGGCGGAGCGTGAGGTCGGTCTTCGAGTAGACCGTGTAATCGGTGGCCGCCGCACCGTCGAGTTGGGGCAGATTTCCCAGGGCCCCAGCCAGGTTGCCGCCGGCCATATCGGCCGGCCGCTCGACGACGCCCCCTTGTTCGATTTGCGGCGCCGCGTTGCCGTTGCTGAAGTTGCTGACAATCGCGGCCTGACTCATGATCTGGGTCCGTACGCTATTCGGAAGGCCCGGACTGCCGACTGCCGCCCCGATCGAGCGAATCACCTGCCCGACCGCCAGCGGGGCGAGGCTATCGGTATGCACGAAGTGCGGCACGCCGACCACGAGGTGGACGTCGCTGTGGATCAGGTCCTCGGCCTCGTTGACCAAGGTGCCCCGCAGCGTCAGCTCGGCCGTGTCATCGTCGAGGACCTTGAGCGTGTAGTCGGGAATCCAGGTGATGCCTTGGCGGAGATAGGCCATCCCCAGCGAGGGCTTCACGACGGGCTTGTCGCCGCGACCCGGAGTACCCGGTGCCCCGGCGACGTGGATCCGCAGCGGCAGTTCCAGCACCTGGAGCCGCGTGATGCCCTCCAGCGGCACCGCGAAGTCCTGCGCGTCGTTTTCCAGCACGACGAACTCCGGACCGACCGAGGCCAGTTTTCCGGCGGCCGTCAACTCCTTGCCCTTGTGTTTGTAGCTCAACTGGACCTTGAGGAGCTTGGCGGCTTCCAGTCGCGTGCGGCGGGTGGCCGCGTCCTTGTTGGCGTCCCGGCCGTCGAACTCGACGACCTCGCCCGGCCCCGAGCCGACGACATCGACCGTTTCCTTGTCGTTGCGGGAGTAGATCGCCAGGGTGCCGAACGCCGCCGGCGGCACCTGTTCGGTCAAGCACCAGCCGTCGCGAAGCTCCGTTTCGCCTTCCCGCATGAAGAAGCCCAGGCCGTTCTTGAAGACGGCCACCGCGCGGATTCGCGGTTTCCAGACATGCGGGTTTTCGTCCTCCGCCTTGGCAGCCGATGGCGAGGCGGGCGGATCGGCCTGGACTTTGGCCGCGCCGCCTGCCAGTACCGCACCGCTCAGGACGAGAAGGGCCGCTTGCTGCGACAGGGACGTGAAAAACTGCCGTGGATGAACGCACGAGACCATGATTGGAACCTCCGCAAGGTACTTTGTGTCAGAACACCGATCCTCACCATTCTAGTTCAAACTCCCCGACCGCGACGTAACGGGTTTGTAACATGGGAATCCGACCACCTCGAGGAGAACGGCGTTCGCTACACCGGGCTCAACTACAAGGCACAAATGCTCGTCCAACTGCGAGACGGCCGGTTGTGGGAACTGTCGTTTGATAGGCCGCCAAAACCCGAAGCGGATACGGAGAAGCGTCGCTGAACAGACGGCATCGCGGTTCAAATCCGATCCCGTGGCGGACCTAGGGGCAAATCCAAGGAGGATTGCAAAATTTCCTGTAAACCGAACCGCGACATCAACGGTGCGCCGAAATTTCCGTCACGCCTGTTGTCGAACTTCCGCTCTCTTGCTTATGGAATTTGCACCACGGCCGCCAGCCGCGCGAATCGTTTGATGGCAAATTGGCGGGAACTCTCGACAATCCGTCGGCGGATCCCTTTCCGGCGCCGAGACCGTATGCATTTTTTGCAACAGGATGTTGCATTTGCTGGATGCCGCCAATTGGGCGAGTTCAAAAAATTCGGCAGACGGCCGTTCGGCTTACGTCGGTCGCGGGCAGAAATGAGGCGTTGGAGTCCCGGCTTTAGCCGGAAACTCGCCGGACAAACCGCCTAAAGGCGGGACCCCAACGGCTCATTTCCGCCCGCGCAAATTATAAACCGTCTACTTCGGGCTTTCCGTGCCCGGCGCGGCATCCACGTGCGTGGAGGTGGGCTTCTCCACAAAGGCCTCGGGCAGCGAGACCTTGGGCTCCTCGATCTTCAAGTCGCGGCAGACGGCGGCCAACCGCTGCGTGACTTCCCGCACGACCTTCGTGGCGTAGTGCATGTTGTGGATGTCGTTGCCCTTGGTCAGCAGGTCGAGATCGTGGCGGAGGTCGCCGATCTCTGCGATCTGCCTGGCCGGATGGTCGCCGGGCTGCTTGACCGCGGCTTCCACTTTGGCCAGCGTGGCCTGAAGCGTGGGCAGCGCCCCGCGGAGGCTGATGTGATAGGTCTCGAATTTCTTCACCGTGGCGTCGTCGTGACAGACTGCGCACATGGCCTTCGAGCCGCGCACCAGCTCCGTGCCCGTCGAGGAAGTCTCCCGGACCGTGTGGCAGGTGCGGCATTCGATGCGAACGTCGACCATCAAGTTGGCCTCCGCGGCCGGATTGGCCCCGTCGGGATGGAGCAGCATGGACCCCTTGCCCTCAAGCAGGTTGACCTGCTCCTGGTGATGGTTCGGGTGGCACGCCTGGCAATCGCCGGCGGCATGCTCGAGCTTCAT
Source organism: uncultured Planctomycetia bacterium (assembly GCA_963824275.1). Taxonomy (GTDB): domain Bacteria; phylum Planctomycetota; class Planctomycetia; order Pirellulales; family Thermoguttaceae; genus JANXQG01. The sequence continues at coordinate 913,781 of CAWGOT010000006.1, forward strand.
CGGATCGAGGGTGTGCAGGATCGGCATGTGGCACTGGATGCAGTCGACCTTGTGCTCGGTGACGTGCTTGTTGTGCATGAACTCGTGATCGGCGATCTTCGCCAGGTCGCCCTCGCGGTTGTGGCAGGAGAGGCAGCGCTCGCGGGGCACGTCGCCGTTGCCGCGGATCAGGTCGCCGTGGCAGCTCTTGCAGTCGACGCCCTTGGCGAATGCCAGCTCGTGCGTGAATTTCACGCCGCCGCCGAGGTCGAACTCCTGCTTGGGAATCTGGTGGCAATGCGTGCAGGCGCTGAGCTGCGCGTTGAAGGGCTGGTCCTTGAAGTGGCAGAGGAAGCAGGTCGTGGTGGTCACGGTCATGTGCTGGCCTTGCACGATCTGGCTGTGGCAGCTCGTGCAGCGGAGCGTCTTGCCGCGGCGGCCTTCCTCGAGGTGCGGCGTGTGGTCGAAGGGGATGCCGTGAAAATCGACGAGGCCGGAAAGCAGACGCGTCTCATGGCAGCCGGAGCGGAGGCAACTGGCGTCGGGAATCTCGGCGGCGGGCCGAGGGCCGGCACTGGCGGTCACGTACTTGAGCAACTGCACGAGGCCCAGCATCTTGCCCCTCACCTTGCCGCCCAGTCCCGGCGGGAAATGGCACTCGATGCAGGTCACGTCCTTATGGCTCGACTTCTGCCACGACTCGTAGTAGGGCGTCATGATGTGGCAACTGTTGCAGAACTCGGGCCGCGACGTATAAATGCCCGCTGCCGCGGCCATGACCACCATCAGGAAGGCCCAGGCCGCGAGCACGGCCAGCAGGGGATAGAGAATGCTCCGCACCTTCCGCCATAGGGAACGGCGCGGGCGGGGGCGGGAATGGGTGCGGTGGGAGGGGTCGATGGTTCCATAAGTCAATTTTACTGTGCGCGGACAGAAATGATCCGTTGGAGTCCCGGCTTTAGCCGGAAACCTGCCGGACAAACCGCCTAAAGGCGGGACTCCAACGGCTCATTTCTGTCCGCGCAGACCATAAGTGATTTATCTTATCCCAACGAGGCAATGATCATGCCCAACAACAGCGCCAGCCCGATGGCCAGCGCCAGGAATCCAAAGGTGCGGATCGACCACAGCACGAACAGCCCCGGGCTGGTCGTCCGCAATGCTTCCAGCTTGCCCTCGCGCTCCAAGCGCTCGAAGTATTCCGGCCGATCTTCCTTGAACTCCTCTTCGCTGACCAGTCCCGTCAACACGGACATGTCGGCGGGGAAGCGGTCGGGCCGGAAATGGGTGTTGAAGAAGTGGATGGCAAACACGAAGCCGGTGGCCAGCAGGGCCTGCGTGGAATGCACCACGATGGCGATGTTCAGCGTCGTGCCCGGCAGCGGCCCGCAGAAGAAGTTGGGGAACCACAGCACGAGGCCCGTCGAGCCGATGATCACGGTGTCGGCGATCGCGCCCCAGAAGTCGATCTTCTCCCAGTAGGACCAGCGGTCGAAGCCCGGCCTCGGCCCCAGGCCGAAGAACCACCGCAACATCTTCAGGAAGTCCTTGAGGTCGCGAAGCGTCGGGATCGGTGAATCGGACCCGAAGATCATCTGCAAGAGCGTCCGGCCCTGCTTGCGGCCCTCGACCAGCAGCCGCACCATGCGGGTCATGTAGACCGCCATTGATACCAACAGGATCACGCCGAAGAAGCGGTGCCAGAAACCGGTCGACTGGAAGCCGCCCAGGAAGCGGGCCAGGGACTTGGCCCACGGCGCGTCGTGGTACTTCAGCGGCAGGCCCGTCAAGGCCAGCCCTAGGAACGACGACATCATGATCGTATGTCCGATGCGGTGGAACGAAATGAACCGCACGTAGGCCGTCTCGCCGGGCCGCAATCCGTGGGGCCGGCCGTGCTTCAGCACTTCCACCAGCCCTCGGATGAACCACAAAAGCGAATGGACGCCGAAAAAGGCAAAGGTCGAGTACAAGAGCGTCAACAAGGTAACGCGGACACCGTTGACGACAGGGTTCTTCTCCGGGTCGGTGGCGTCGATATGCGGATCAAAATGCACGAAATTGGCGCTGGCGTTGGTGTGGCATTTGGCGCAGGTCTGCACCCGATTCTCCGGCGAAAGCGTCGACTTGGGATCGTCCAAGGGCAGAATGTCATGCGAGCCGTGGCAGTCGGCGCACTTGGCGGCCGGCCCGTAGCCCAGGTCGGTCAACTTGCCGTGCATGCTCAAGGCATAGGAACTGGACATCGCGCCGTGGCAATTCCCGCAACGATCCGGCAGGGCCTCGCGGAAGGCGACCGATTCGGGCGAGGGCAGATCGTGCCCGCCATGACACGAAGTGCAACTCGGTTTCTGCCGCGTCGTGCCGCCCGGAGCGGGACGATCGGCCTGACTGCCCAGGCCGCCCTTGCCGTGGACGCTGAGCTTCAGCCGATCTTCAATCCCCACGTGGCACTTGCCGCAGGTATCGGCGACGTGCGTCACATAGAGCGTGGAGCGATCGTCGCGGGGACGAAAAACGTTGTGGGACCCATGACAATCGGCGCAGCCCGGTCCGACCGTAAGCCCCTTCTTCTCCAGCGCCTGGCCATGCACGGTGGTGAGGAAAGTCTGTAGTTTTCCATCGTGGAGTTTTTCATCGTGGCAGCCCCCGCATTTTTGCACCTGGCCTTCCAGGCGAACGGGCGATTTCGGGTCCTTGACCGGCAAGAGGCTATGGTTAATTGGGCCGTGGCACTCCGTGCAACTCAAGAGCGTGCCTTCGCCCTGGGCGTTTTCGCGCCGGCCGCCGCATGCACGCTCTTGCGGAGATCGACAACCTCGGCTGCATGGCACTTGCCGCAGAATCCCACCGGATCGCTCAGCTTCTCCGTCATGCTCGCGGAAATCGTGTGCGGGGCAATCTTGCCCTGGGCGTCCGCCGTGGCATGGCAGTCGAGGCAGCTCGTGATTTTCTTCGCGCCGCTCCGCGCCGGAACGTCGCCGGCCGCAATCTTGTGCGGGCTGGCGTTTAAGAGGGCAACGTCTTTCTCGTGGCAATAGGCGCAGAACTTTTGGATCTCGGGGAGCTTCGGGCGGAAGTCGTCATTGGCCTGGTGGGCCTTGACATCAACCTGGGTTGGATCGCCCCCGTGACAATCGACGCAATTCACTCCCTTCTGAAAGTGAACGTCCTTTTTCAGGGGGTCGAGGGCCAGGTAGAACCGGTATTGGGCCTTGTCGTTCTCGTCCCACGCAATGGGATTCGTATGACATTGGACGCAGCCGTTGTCGTCGTCTTTGAGGTGCGAGCCTTTGGGCGGCGGCATTTTCACCACGGGCTTTACTGCCGCGCCGGCGGCTGCGGGCTTCTCCGCAGGGGCGGCCGGAGCAGTTTTTGGCGGCTCGCTGGTCTTGGCCGCCTCCCCTGCGTTCAGGGAGCCCGCGGTATCGCCGCTCTTGGCATCAGCCGCGGGAGGAGAGGCTTTTTCATCCCGTACGTCAGGCTTTCCAGCCGGACTGGCTGCCGGCTCCGCTGACTTGTCAGTTTGCTTCGCACCGGCAATTGTGGAAGCGGCGCTTGTCGAAACGGCGATTGTAGAAGCGGCGCCCTTCTCCGGGGCGGTTGTCGAGGCGGCCGCTTTTTCTTTTGCATCGGCCGCCGGTTCCTGTGCCGCGGAAGCGCGAGAAGCGCAATACCAGATGCCCGACGCCAAACAAGCCATCGGCAGGAGCACTGCCCACACAATTCTCATCTTCGCTGATCCTGCGACCGACCCGAGAACATGATTAACCATCGCTTGGCGCCGAAGGCGCCGACTGGGATCTCGGATCGGTTCCCAATCCAAAAGAAGATGAAGCTGCCGGAAACTACGATGCGTCCACCCGGCAAGCCGGCCGTCTCAAGCCTCCCCTGAGGGCCCGCTGCCGGGTTGACGCGGCGCGTTTCGGGAAACGCTATTCCTTGTCGTACTTGGGATGTTCCTTGTGGGCCTGGTCCGCGTGGCAGCGCGCAGACGTTCCCCGGCAGCACCTTGTAAATGGTGCCGCGGACGGAGGCGGTCTCTTCCGCGGTAAGCGTCTTCTTGGTGGCCAAGGGCTTCGCCGTCGCCACGTGCGCGCTGCCGGGACCGTGGCACGCCTCGCAGGTGGTTCCGGCCAGGGCCTTCGTGCTCGCCTCATCCTTGAAGCCGGTCGCCGCGCCGAAACCGGTCGAGTGGCAGATCAGACACGACGCGTCGGTCTTGTACTTGGCGGGCAGCTTGGCAAAGGCGTCAGTGGCATGCTTGGTCTTCTTCCATGCCATGGCCTGCTTGAAGTGGCAAGCCGTGCAGGCCGTCGCGCCCACATAGGTCTGATTGGCCGGCGGGTTGACCGCGGGACCAGCCGGCTCGGCGGGCGGTTGCGACCGCACGCTCTCAACGAGAATTCCACACGCAGTAAGACTCAGCACCGTGGCCAATCCCACAAATACCTTGTACCGCACCTTCATGCTTGTTCTCCCATCATTTGAGAACCTATCCGAGTAGTGGATTGAACCGGGCACGTCCCGGCACGTCTCGAACTGCTCGAATAGCTTCCGTGTTCATTGCAGTGCCGCCATTCAACCGGCATTGGCTCTCGACATCGCACACCCGCGCGGGTCCGGCTTGCCGTGAATGGACACTTGAATTTAACCTGAAAAAGCTGTCGCGTCAATAATCAGAAAGCCTTGCCAGGCAAGAATTTCCAAATAAATTTGATACATGTTTTTTTGTAAATAATCAATCGCCAGTTGCAGAGAATCCGATCCGTGGTATGATCATATAACCTTCACGTTTGCCGCTCGACGGATCACTGGAGATCGCTCATGTCCGATTCGTGTCCACGCCGCACCTGGTTGGCGAGATTTCTTGGCGGAGGCATCGCGGCCACGCTGGCCGCCCTCTTCTATCCCGTGGCGATGTTTTTGAAGCCCAGGGCTGCGACCAATTCCGGCGCCTGCAAATGGTGGCGCCCTACAGGATGGATGAGCTCCAGCGGGCCGTGAAAAGCGGCCAGTGGCCCCCACCCTTCAATTTCGGCGGGAAGCCCTGCCTGCTGATCCTGGTCGATGGCCAGCCGCGGGCCTACAATGCGGTCTGCACACACCTGCAATGCACCGTCGAGTTCCGCCCGGCCAACCAAGATATTTTCTGCAATTGCCACAACGGCATTTACGACCTCAACGGCCGCAACATCGCCGGCCCGCCGCCCCGCCCGCTGGAAGTCTACCAGGCGGAGAAGGGCAGCGGACAACCTGGACAGGAGGAGATCATTGTCTCCCGCAAAGCCTGACAATCCCCAGCCTGACAGTTCCCACTCGGAGAGGTCCTTGCCTGAAGACGGCAAGCAGCATGGTTTGATCGGTGCCGTCGTGGCATTTTTCTTCGACCGCCTGGGCTTGGACGCCGCTGCCGCGCTGGCGGCCCACAAACGCGTGCCGATCCACAGCCGCTCGCTCTTCTACTTTCTGGGCGGGATGGCGCTGTTCCTCTTCGGCATCCAGGTCATCACGGGGATCCTGTTGTCGCTGTATTACAAGCCCTCGCCCGACCAGGCCTTCGAGAGCGTGCGGGCGATCGTCACGGAGGTCGATTTCGGCTGGCTCATCCGATCGATCCATTCCTGGAGCGCCAATCTTGCTGATCGGCGTGCTGTACTTGCATATTTTGACGACCTATATCATGCGGGCCTATCGGCCGCCGCGGGAGTTCACCTGGTTGACGGGGATGGCTCTGCTGGGCGTCTTCATGACGTTCGGATTCAGCGGATACCTTCTGCCCTGGAATCGACTGGCCTTTTTCGCTACCAGCGTAGGCACGGCGATCGCGGGCTCGGTTCCCGTGATCGGCAAATATCTCCTGCTGATGGCGCGGGGTGGCGAGAACGTAACGGGCGATACGCTGGCCCGCTTCTATGCCTTGCACGTGGTCATCCTGCCGTTGGCGGCCTTGGGCATCGTGGGGTTGCACTTGTACCTGGTGCAGAAGCACGAGATCAGTGTGCCGGAAGACATGATCAAGAAGTACGGCAGCGCGAAAAAGGCCCCCAGCATGCCGTTTGTTCCGCACTTCCTCCTGCGGGATATGGTCGGCTGGTACGTGGCCCTGGGAGTGCTTGCGGCCCTGGCGGCTCTTTTCCCCTGGGAACTCGGCCAGAAGGCCGATCCCTTCGGCTCGGCGCCGTTGAACATCAAGCCGGAGTGGTATTTCCTCTTTATGTTCCAGACCCTGGAGGACCTGCCGTCCTTCCTGCCCAGCCAAGCCCATCCCTGGATCGAAGGAAAGGTGCTGGGAATTCTGTTCTTCGGCTTCCTGGGGATGATGGTGGCCTTGGTGCCGTTCCTGGACCGTGGCGCCGCCAGGGGGCGGCCCCGGCGGGTGTTGAACTTCTTTGCCGCTTTGATCGTTGTATACGCGGTTTTCATGACCGTTCGAAGCCTGACCATGAAGCCCCCGGAGAATCCGCCCGCTACGACCCCGGCGGCCGCTGCGGCGGGTCCCGAGCCGGCTTCCCTGAAATAAACTGGCCCCGTGAAGGCAACACCATGAAAAAACTTCTCTTTCTTCTCACTCCCGCCCTGCTTCTGATGGGAGCGGTGTTTGCCTTGTCGGCCGAAGACAATAAGGCGGCTCCGCCGGGCGACGAAAAGAAGGCCGCTGCGCCTGCGGAACCGGCCCAGCCCCAAGATGCCAAGTCGACCGCGGCAAGCCAGCCGGGCGAAACCAAGCCCGCCGCGGCGAAGATGCCTGCACCCGTCATCGTATTCAGCCCGATTCCCGACGACGACAACACCTGCATCCAGTGCCACAAAGATCTTGATACGGGTGATCCCAAGGACCAGAAGTTCCATATCCTGCTCGATTCCCTGAAAAACGACGTGCATTGGCAACGGGGGCTTCGCTGCCAGGATTGTCACGGCGGCGATCCGACGGTCGCCGAGATCAAGGCCCACCAGGGCAAGGACGACTTCCGGGCGATCAAGTCGCCGGCCGACATTCCCGACTTCTGCGGCCGCTGCCACTCCAACATCGAGTTCATGCGGCGTTTCAATCCCTCGCCGCGGACGGATCAGCTTGAGGAATACAGGACCAGCGGGCACGGCAAGCAGTTAGTCTTGGACAAGGCGAACGGCCGCGAGCCGAGAGTGGCCACCTGTATTTCCTGCCACGACATGCCGCACGGCAATGCCCTCGATCCGGCGCCGCACGGCATTCGTCCCGTGAGCGAGCCAACCTCGCCGGTCTTTCATACCAAAGTGGCCCAGACTTGCGCGAAGTGCCATTCCGACCCCAAGGTGATGGCCGGCTATACCTACAACAAGAAACCGCTGCCCTGCGACGAATTTGCCAACTGGCGTCAGAGCGTTCACGGCAAGGCCCTGCTGGAAAAGGGCGACATGCAGCGCCCCGACCTGCAACAACTGCCACGGCAATCACGGCGCCGCCCCGCCGCAGATGGACTCCGTGGCCAACGCCTGCGGCGCCTGCCACGGCAAGATCGCCAAGCTCTTCGCCGACACCAAAATGCGGCACAAGTTCGAGGCCGAGGGCCTGCCCGGCTGCGCCACCTGCCACAGCAATCATGACATTCGCGAGCCCTCGGACGATTTGCTCGGCATGCAGAACGGCGCATTCTGCACCGCTGCCACACCGAAGGCAAGGAGCAGCACGGCGCCACGCTCGCCGGACGGGAGGCCGCCAAGAAGATCCATGCCGACCTGGAACACCTCACCAGCGGGATCCAAACGGCCGACGCAACACTCGCCAAGGCCGAACGGATGGGGATGGAGGTCAGCGAGCCGAAGTTCAATCTCCGCAAGGCGTCCGATGCGCTCACCAACGCCCGGACCCAAATCCACAGTTTCAAAGTCGACGTGGTCGAGAAGGCCCTGGCCGACGGCGAGGACGTGGTCACCGAAGTGCAGGGCAAAGCCAACCGCGCCTTGGACCAATACGAGTACCGGCGGTATTGGCTGGCCGTCTCGTTGGTGCCGATCCTGATCGTCATCGGCCTGCTGCTGTTCTATATCCGCGCCGTGCCGATTCCCCAGCAACCGGCCGATTCCGAGGGCGAAACCGCAGCGAAGGCACCCGGGCACCCCTGACCCCAGGAGAGCGAGTTTCCGGTTTCGGGTTTCGTGCTTGATCGTTGTCGGTGGGACTCGCTCCACTCGGCCCACCCTACTGCTGTCGAATCACGTCACTCCGACTTCTTCTTCTTCTTCGCGCTTCGCCTTCGGCGCGGCGGCCTTCTTCCGAGGCGCCGCCTTCTTCGCCGCGCCGCACAGGCCGCTTGGCGGGACCCTGTTCGGCCCGCGCCTTCAAGAGATTCAAGGCATATTCCAGCGTCACTTCCTCCGGCGCCGTGCCGCGCGGAAGCGAAGCATTGGTCGTGCCGTCGGTCACGTACAGGTCCGTAGCGGCCGGCCAGCAACTGCACCGGATTGTTGGTCACCGGCGAGGCGGCAAAGACCTTCAACGGTTCGCGCTTCACCGCGCCGCGACCGCGGCCGACCGACTTGGGTTGGGCCAGGAGCTCCAGGGCCTGCTCCAACGTCACGTCCAACGGCGAGACTCCGGCGGGCAGCGAGCGAATCTCCTTCTCGCACTTGACGTAAGGTCCGTACGGTCCATTGTGGGCCATCACCGGCTCGCCGCTCGAAGGATGCTGCCCTAGCGTCCGCGGCAGCGAGAGCAGCTTCAAGGCCACCTCAATCGTCACGTCTTGAGGCTGCATCCCCTTCAGCAGCGAGGCATTTTTCGGCTTTTCCTCGTCGTCGGCATCGCCCTGCTGCACGTAGGGACCGAAGCGGCCCACCTTGAGGTAGACGGGCTTGCCGTCCGGGGCATGGCCCAACGGGGCCTCGTTCTGCGCCGACGTTTCCAGCATCTCCAGGGCCGCGCTCAGCGTCAGTTCGTCGGGCGGCATCTGGTCGGGGATGCTCGCCCGCCGTTCGCCCTGCTCCAGGAAAGGCCCATAGCGGCCGACGCGCACGAAAACCTCCGGACCCAGAGTACCGGGCGCCCCGCCCTCGGGCTGGCCGATCTTCACGCGGCAAACGTCGCGGGCCTCGATCTCGTCGGTCTTGCTCACGACGAGGCCCTTCAGGCCTTTCTCGTCTTTGCCGTAATAGAAATCTCGCAGGTACTTGCGCAAATCGAGCTCGCCGCGGCTGATGGCGTCGAGATCATCCTCCATCTCGGCGGTGAACTGGTAGTTGACCAGGTCCGGCAGGTGCGATTCGAGCAGTTGCGAGACGGCGAAGGCCGTCCAGGTCGGCACCAGCACGTTGCCGCGCTTCGACTTGAACACGTAGTCTCGGGCCAGGATCGTATCGATGATCGAGGCGTAGGTGCTGGGCCGGCCGATGCCCATTTCCTCCAGGGCCCGCGTCAGCGAGGCCTCACTGTAACGATTGGGCGGCTGCGTGGTGTGGCTCTTCGATTCCAACTGCCGGCACTCGAGGGCCTCGCCCACTGCGACCGGCGGAAGCACGACGTCGCGGCCCGACAACTCGCTGTCGGGATCGTCGGAGCCCTCCACGTAGGCCCGCAAGTAGCCCGGAAAATCGACGATCTTACCGCTGGCTTCGAAGCGCGCCCCGTCGACCGCCACGCCGATCGTGATCCGCCGCGCCCGCGCATCGGTCATCTGGCTGGCCACGGTCCGCTTCCAGATCAAGTCATAAAGGCGGAATTCGTCCGGACTGAGCACGTTGCGGAGGGCCTCGGGCAAGGCGAATGGATGCCCCGCCGGCCGGATCGCCTCGTGGGCCTCCTGGGCGTTCTTGACCTTGGTCTGATAGATCCGAGGGCTGTCGGGCAAGTACTCCTTGCCGTACTGCCGGGAGATGATCTCGCGCGCGACTCGATGGCCACGGTGGCCAGCGTCGTCGAGTCGGTCCGCATGTAGGTGATGTGCCCGTTCTCGTACAGGCTTTGGGCCACGTCCATCGTCCGCCGCGCGGTGAAGCCGTACTTGCGGTTGGCTTCCTGCTGCAACGTGCTGGTGGTGAAAGGCGGATAGGGACGCGTGGTATACGGTTTGTCTTCCAACTCGGCCACGCGAGCGGCCTCGTCGTGGAGTTTGGCGGCCAGCGCGCCGGCCTGCTGCTCATCGAGCAGCAGACAGGTTGGGTCCTTCAGCCCTCCGGTGGCCGGATCGAAGTCGCGGCCAGTCGGGATTTTCCGTCCCTCGACCGACACGAGCAGGGCCTCGAAGGTCTCGCTGCCGGGCGCCCGGCGCCGCCATCAATGGAAGAGGGGCGGGTCGTGGCGAAGGTGGCCACGAGGTCCCAATAGGTGGCCGTGCGAAAGGCCATCCGCTGCCGCTCGCGCTCGACGATCAGCCGCACCGCCACGCTCTGCACGCGTCCGGCCGAGAGCCGCGGCCGGATCTTCTTCCACAACAACGGCGACACGTCGTATCCATACAGGCGATCGACGATCCGCCGCACTTCCTGGGCACGCACCAGGGCCTGATCGATCGACCGCGGATGCGTCAAGGCGTCGCGAATCGCTTCTTCCGTGATTTCGTGAAAAACCAGGCGCTGGACCGGGACCTTCGGCTTGAGCACCTCGCAAAGATGCCAACTGATGGCCTCTCCTTCGCGGTCTTCGTCCGTCGCCAGGTAGAGGTCCTGGGCATCCTTCAAAGCGGCCTTCAGCTTGCGAACCTGCTGGGCCTTCTTGGGCGGGATAATGTAGACTGGTTCGAAATCCTTGGTGACGTCGACCCCCAAGTAGGCCCAAGACTCTTGCTTCAACTCTTCGGGCACCTCTTTGGCCCCGTTCGGCAGATCACGGATGTGCCCGATACTGGCCTCAATCGTGTATCCGCGGCCAAGGAACTTGCCGATGGTGCGGGCCTTGGCCGGCGACTCGACAATCACTAGTGAATTGCCGCGGGAAGGGGACTCTCTCTTGGCCATGTTAATCTAGGCAATCTAGGCAAATCTGGTTTTGGCAATTGTTCATAAGTATCAGCGATCTATCGTATGCTACGTGAGTCGCCTGGCTAGAGGCGACAAGCTCATTTTGTTCGCTACAACCGGCCCACACCCGAGAGGGACATTGCAGGCTGAAGAATTGTAACAGGTGGCAAGCAAAGCACAACCGCCATTTTTCACAAAGGGCCGTTTCAGACTAACCCGAAGCGCAAGCGAGGGAACGAGTTGCAGCCCTCGCTTGCGCTTCGAGTTCGTATCGTTGTTGGAAGCGCGGACCCTATTGATTCGCCGGCCCCAAGCGATTTGGCATTGCAATTGTGTTGCTGGATTCTAAAATGATGGATTCCGCTTGTTCTATCTATAGAGGTATACCTGAGTCATGGCAAGTCCCTTCAGTATTTTCCGCAAGAATCAGAAGGTGTTGATGGCGGCGGCCACGCTTTTGTCGATCGTGGCCTTCGTGTTCCTCAGCGGCCCCATGATGACCTCCTTCCGCGGCTCCGGTGTCAGCCGCGATGAAACCGTCGCGCGGACCAGCAAGTTCGGAAACGTCACGACACGCCAGCTTTTCTTGTGGCGACAGAATCGGTTGGCGTTCGTCCAGTTCCTTTCCACGGTGAGGGCTGGCCTGGCTGCCAATAAGCAGGCGCCCGGTCTGGCCGCGAATGCCGACAAGACCTTGGCGGTCATCGGCGGCACGACCGTAACCGATGCCAACGTCGTCAACACCTGGCTCTTCGCCCGCGAGGCCGAGGCGATGGGCATTGCCGTGGACGACAAGACCATCAGCGACTTTCTTGATTGGGTGACCAATAAAAGCGTCGGTCTGGAGGGCATCGCAAATATTCTGAAGAACATTCGCCAGGGAGTTACGCTGGAAGGCTTCACCGTGATCTTGCACGAGGAGTTGCTTGCCCTGCGCTACCGTCAGTTGTATCAAGAGATGTACCCCGGGGACCTGCTGGGTTGGATCGGCAGCACGGCAACGCCCGCCGAACGTTGGGCGGAATTCAAGCGGTTTAAGGAGCAGGCGACGATCGAGGTGGCGCTCATTCCAACCCAGAATTTTACCAAGCAGGTCGCGGATCCATCGCGGGAAACGCTCAACGATTTTTTTGACAAGCACAAACAGGACTACGCCTCGCCGATGTCGCCCAACCCGGGCTTCCACGTGCCGCGAAAAGTGAATCTCCAGTACCTGCAGGCGGATGAAGAACAAGTCAAGGTGTCGGAAGAAGAAATCACCGCGCGCTACGAGAAGAATCCACAGATCTATGCCGAGGATAAGAAACGGTTCGAGGCGCAGGAGAAAGAGGAAAGGGACGACCAGGAAAGGGCCGATGCGGCCGCCAAGGCGACCGCGGAAAAGAAACCCGATGCCGGCAAGAAGCCGGATGCCGAAAAAAAACCCGACACGGAAAAGAAGCCGGAAATCGAGCAGAAGCCGGACACCTCGAAGACCCTGCCGGCAGAATCCAAATCGGCAACTGGCACATTGACCACTGGCACGGCCGCGACTGGCACATCGACGACTGGCACATCGACGACTGGCAGCAAACCGGTCTTGGAACTCAATCCGAACCCGGCCGGCGCCAAGGACGCGGCGCCCGCCAAAACCGCGCCCGCGACGAAGTCGTCCGGCAGTTCCTCGAATTTCCCGCGATCGCCGTTCCGGTTTGCTGCGCTGGCCCAGGAAAAGCCGGACGAAAAAGCCGGCCCGGCGAAGGACGAAGCGAAACAAGCCGCCACCCAGCCCGCTGCCCCTCCGGCCGCCAAGCCTGCCGACAACAAGAAAGCCGGCGACGCCAACCTCCCCGCCGACGACAAAGCCAAACAGGCCGCAGTGCCGTCGCCCGCCTCTCCAGCCGTGAAACCTGACGGCGAAAAGAAGCCCGCCGACGATAAGAAAACGGCCGACGACAAGAAAACGCCTGACGAGCCGAAGCCCGCGGACGCCAAGGCCGAATCGGGCCAGAAGACTGCCGAGGGCGAGAAGCCCCAGGCCAAGCCGGCTGCGTCGGAGACGGCCAAGAAGGAGGGCGAGAACAAGGCGCCGCCGCGTCCCAAGCTCAAGACGGCCGAAGAACGGCTTCGTGATGAAATCCGCGGGGAAATTGCCCAAGAGAAGCTCCGCGCCAACGTGGCCGAGGTCCAGGCCCTGCTCGGAAAGTACCGCCAGGAACGCCTTGATTACGAGGCGGCTAAGGACAACTCCGGCGTCAAAGAACCGACTCCCCCGGACTTCGGCGCCTTGGCCCTCAAGTACAATATGACAGCGGGCCGGACGGGCCTGCTCTCCCAGGTCGATCTCGCGGCGACCGAGTTGGGCAAATCGCTCAACTTGCAGTTGCGAGCTGAAGTCTATAATATTGCTTTTGGGGCGACGACCCTTTACAAACCCGAGTCTTCCACCAGTTTTGCCGGCTCCTTCGCCTCCTTCGTCTTCTGGAAGACCGATGACCAGGCCGATCACGTTCCGACCTGGGAAGACCCGGGGATTCAGGCCGAGGTTCTGCGGGTTTGGAAGCTCAATGAGGCCCGCACCTTGGCGACCAAGCGCGCCGATGAGTTGAAGGCCGAGGCTGCGGCAAACCCAACCAAGCCGCTCAACGAACTGCCTTCGGTCAAGAAGGAAAACATCGAGGTCCTCCGCACGCTGCCCTTCAGCTATCTGAGCGACATGTACGGACAAGTTCAGTTGGGCAAGGTGAGCGGCCTGGAAATGGCTGGTCCGGAGTTCAAGCAGCGGGAGTTCACGCTGGAGAAGATCGGCATCCCCGTATTTCCATTTCACTCGCCTTTCATGGAGAAGGTGTTCAGCCTGGCCCCGAATCAGGCGGATGTTGCCACCAGTCTGCCCAAGACCGAGATCTACGTGGTCCGCCCCATAAAGTTCACGCCGTTTGAGGACCTCTGGTCGGATTTCATGGACGAGAGGGACGACTGGACGCTCTATACGCATGCCGCGCCCGCCGAGGGGACCGACCCGCTGGCCGGCCTCCGCCAGATGTGCATCTTGCAACAGAGCGAGGTTTGGCAGGTCTGGCTGCAGAAGGTCCAAGACGATGCCGGACTGAAGTGGGAAAAGCGGCCCGATCAGGACACCGCTTCAGGGCAGGCGCCCGGGCCGCCGCCCTCCGGGGACGACGAAGACTAGCGGTCAGAAATCCAACCGCAGCACGGTCATTTGGCTGTCCCACATGGAAGGTGCATGCGCGGCGACGACTTTCTCGTCCTCGTTGCGGCCTACCGTGTGGCCGTCGCGAACCTCCGCCCCGCGAGTCAGGATGTAATTGGCAATCGAGCAAGCGAAGTCGAAGACCTCCGCCGCTTTGCGCCGGCTGCGGGGAATTTCGATTTCCATCTTCTCGAAGGCCTTCATTCCGGTCGTGAACAGCCGCAGCGTGCCGTCCTCGTTGGTCTCGACGCGGAAGTCGGCCCACAGCAGCAAGGGCAGATTCTCCGCCGACGCGCGGCGGGCTTCCGCCACGAAGACCCGTGGATCGTGTACCAGTCGTCCGCTGCCCCAATAGATGCCGGCGGCGTTGACATGGGTCGCAACGGCCGCCGTGAGATGGGTCAGGGCCAGCGCACCGCACCGCACCGCCTTCTTCACCCGCCAGGACCACCAGCAGGTGGCTGGTGTGGCCCTGCATTCTGGCGCCGGCCTCCGGCCACCACCAGGCCGTGGCACAGGGCCCTTCCAGATTCGACCAGGGAATGGGCTCAGGCACGATCGCCACGGCTGCCGTATTGCCGCCCAACGGAAACGTCAAGCTGTTCTGCCTGGCCGCAACCTTATTGGTGTCGACCGCGATGCCCGACAAGGAAGCCAAGCTCTGCAGCAATTCCTGTGGCGGAAAGGGAGGCGCGGACCCCCCATGCGATCCGGATCTCCCTCTGCGTGCCATCGCATGGGGGGCCCCGGCCTCCCTCTCCGCACCGGGGAGCGACGGCGAATCGAGCGCCACCATGCTCAGCAGCAGCGGGTTCCTCTCCGGCGATTGGGCGGTCATACGAACCACGGGGAAGAGAGCAAAGGATCGGGGCACCCGGTATTCCGGATCCGACAAGATTGTGACATGCCCGAACACATTTGTAAACATCGCCGGAAAATTAGCGCAGTTCCCGCGCGGGAGCCCTCGCATTTTTCCACCGCAGGGAATAGACTGGATAGAGAGACCTTTCAACTCGGCAGGAGATCGGCAGTGGCGTGGGAGTATAGCGAGAAGACGAAGCAGCTTTTCATGGACGCGGTGCATGGCAAGCCGGGCACGCATCTTGGCGAGATCGACGATCCGGACGGCGTCGGCGAGCATGGCTCGATCGCCTGCGGCGATGCGATGCGTTTCACCTTCCGCGTCCGCCGCCATCCGACGCAGCCCTCCGAGGACGTCATTACCGACGCCCGCTATTTGACCTTCGGCTGCACTTCGGCGATCGCCGCCTCCGAAGCCCTATGCACGTTGATCGAGCAGGGCAGTTTTACGCCGATCCAGGCCCTCAAGATCAGCAACCAGGACATCGTCGATTTCCTGGGCGGTCTGCCGCAGCAGAAGATCCACTGCTCGGTGATGGGGGCCGAGGCGCTGGAGGCCGCCGTTTTCAATTGGGCCCAGAGGCGCGGCATCGATCTGCAACAGTTGGGCGTCGATCTGCACGCCGACGAGGGCGACGAAGGCCGCATCGTCTGCAAGTGTTTCACGCTCAGCGAGCCGTACATCCGCCGCAAGATCAAGGAGCTCAACCTCCGCACCATTCCGGAGATCACCAATGCCATCAAGGCCGGCGGGGCGTGCATGTCCTGCCACCACGTTCCCCGCGGCCTGCAGGACCTGCTGGACGAAACCTGGGGCGGCGGCGGCGGTAAACGGGAGTTGAAGGTCCTCACGCAAATCACCCTGCCCGACACGGCGCCGGTCCAGGCCCGGCAAGCGGCCCGGCCGGACGCGGCGGACGTTTCGCCCTACCAGTTCGCCAAGAAAATCGACAAGGCCATCGACGAATACGTGCGGCCCATGCTGCAGCGCGACGGCGGCAACCTGGAGATCGTCAACGTCAAGGATCGGCTGGTCTATTGCCGCCTCGTCGGCAGTTGTGCCGGGTGCAGCGGGGCAAGCCAGACGTTGCGGATGCTCGTCGAGCGGACGCTGAAAGAAATGGTCGACGAGCGGGTGGCGCGTGATCGAGGTTTGACCGCCGCCGTACTCATCACGCTCCGCCGTGATGCCGTCGCACATGAAATGCCATCACGGCGGAGCGTGATGATTACAGTTCCCAAGGACTCTGATGAGAATCGTCTACGCCGACAACAACGCCACCACCGCCACCGCCCCGGAAGTCGTCGAGGCGATGGGGCCCTACTTCGCCGAGAGCTATTTCAACCCGAGTTCGATGTACGAGCCGGCCCGCCAGGTCCACGAAGCCCTGGACCGCGCACGGCTGACGGTCGCCCGCCACTTCGGCCTCGCCGACGCCAGCCCGATCCTCTTCACCGGCTGCGCCTCGGAGAGCAACAACGCGGCGATCTTCGGCGTGGCCAAGGCCAATCCCCGGGCACCATGTACCGATGGTCGCCGGCAGATCATCACCACTTCGGTCGAGCATCCGGCCGTGCTCGAGGTCTGCAAGGATCTCGAGCGCGACGGCTGCCGCGTCACCTGGCTGGAGGTCGACAACGACGGCAACCTCAATATCGGCCAGTTCGTCCGCGCCTTGGGGCCCGAGACGCTGCTGGTGAGCATCATGCACGCCAACAACGAGACGGGCGTCGTTTTTCCCATCGAGCAGCTCGCGCGGCTGACCAAGGAGACCGATCCCGCGATCGTCTTCCATTGCGACGCCACGCAGTCGGTGGGCAAGATGCGGATCGATCTCGCCCAGGAATACCGCCACGTCGACTTGCTTTCCTTCTCGGGGCACAAGCTGCACGCCCCCAAGGGCATCGGCGTGTTGTACATCAAGCCGGGCACGCCCTGCCGGCCGCTGTTGATCGGCGGGCACCAGGAGGGCGGCCGCCGGGCGGGGACGGAGAACATGCCCTACATCGTCGGTCTGGCCCGCGCCCTGGAGCTGGCGGAGCAGCACTTCGAGGACGAGGAGACCCGCGTCCGCGGCCTCCGCGACCGGCTGGAGCTTTCGATCGAGGCCACGATCCCCAACGTGCAGGTCAACGGCCGCGGGGCCCCGCGGCTGCCGAACACGCTGAACGTCTCCTGCCACTTCGTGGAAGGCGAGGGCATGCTCTACCAGTTGAGCGACGCCGGGATCTGCGCCTCCAGCGGGTCGGCATGCACCTCGGGATCGCTGGAGCCGTCGCACGTCTTGAGGGCGATGAAGGTGCCTTTCACGGCGGTGCATGGCTCGGTGCGGTTCAGCCTCAGCCGCTACAACACCGACGCCGACATCGACCACATCCTCAAGGTCTTTCCCGGCGTGGTATCCAATCTCCGCCGCCTCTCGCCCTATTGGGACCAGCAGCAGAACGCCCCGCGGGCCGACGCGGAGGAACTCGTCCGCGCCAACCCGCGGGCATGACAAGACCAGAACTTCGGGTTAGTATCAAATTCAGCCGCGCGAAGGATAGGTTCGTAGGGTGGGACCAGCGAGCTTGCGAGCGCCGGCCCACCGACGCCCATGATTAGTGGGCCGGCACTCGCAAGCTCGCTGGTCCCACCCTACGGCTAAAACCACACAGCCCTGAAGTTATTTGCGAAATGGACCACTTAGGATCGGTTCCGCAGGGCGGAAACCGCCAGATTTGCCGATTGTGCCGGGTGCAACGGCGATAAGAGTGCGAATGATCTATTTGGCACGGCTGTCCGATTTCTACGGAGGGAGACGGATCTGTCGGTTGTGCCTGGTATGCTCAACGCGCGTGGAATGCAGTTCGTGAAAGGAAGCAAGATGCCTCCAAAAGCTGGGGTCTGGCTGGCTGCCCTGACTGCGGCCATGGCCATTTCCACATGCGGATGTACCGGTCCCATCGAGTACTTGCGCAATGGCCTTAAAGTGGGGCCAAACTACCACGGGGTTCAGGCCAGCACGGAGACGCACTGGATCGATGCTAACGATACGCGGATCCGTCAGGAACCGGCCGATCTGGTGCAGTGGTGGACCGTATTTCAGGACCCCGTGCTCAATCGCCTCACCGATTGCGCAGTCCGCCAGAACCTGACCCTCCGCGAGGCGGGCTTCCGGATCCTGGAGGCCAGGGCCCAGTTGGGAATTAACCAGGGCGATTTCTTCCCTCAGATGCAAACGGCGACCGCTGGTTACCAGAAGGCGGTCAACAGCGGCGCCAACCCCCAAACGTATTCGGTGAACAGCAACGTCAATGGCGTATTTACGCCAAACGGCGGGGTGCCTCAACCGGGCACGTTCGGCGGGCAGGGATCGGTCTTGCTGGTTCCCCCCACAACCACCGAGGGCGTGAACGCGGGGTTGAACCTGGCCTGGGAAGTCGATTTCTGGGGCCGGTTCCGCCGCGCGATCGCGTCGGCGGAGGACACGCTGGAGGCGAATTGCGCCGATTACAACGGGGCCATGGTCACGCTCCTGGGCGACGTGGCCAAGTATTACGTGCAGCTCCGCACCGACCAAGAGCGGATCGAGTTCATCCGGGCGAATGCCGCAATCCAGCTCCGCGTCTTGGAGACTGCCAGGCGGCGCTACCAGGAAGGCCAGAGCAACGACCTGGACTTGAACCAGGCCCGCAGCAACCTCGCTCAAACCGAGGCGCAGATTCCGCTTCTGCTGAGCGACCTGCGGGCGGCGGAGGTGCGTTTGTGCGTGTTGATGGGCATGCCCCCCGCGGCTCTCGAAACGCAGCTCGGCAAGGCGCCGATTCCCACAGCACCGCCCACGGTGGTCGTGGGGATTCCCGCCGACTTGCTTCGCCGCCGTCCGGACGTCTGCCGTGCGGAACGGCTCGCCGCCGCGCAGGCGGAGCAGATCGGGATCGCCGAAGCCGATCTGTACCCCGTCTTCAAAATCAACGGCGACATGGGCTACTCCTCGGCAACGCTCGGGCAGCTTTTCGAGACCAATGCCTTCTACGGCTCCATCGGCCCTGGGCTGCAGTGGAACATTTTGAACTACGGCAGGATCCGCAACAACATGCGGCTGCAAGACGCGAAGTTCAAGGAGCTCGTCACGGTCTACCAGCGGATGGTGCTCCAGGCGGCGGAAGAGGCGGAAAATGGCATGTCGCACTTCGTGCAAGAGCAGGATCGTTCGAAGCTGCTCGACGAGAGCGTGAGCAGTTTGCAACTGGCGGTCAACACGGTCGTCAGGCAGTACGAGGCCGGGGGCATCGACTTCACCCGCGTTTCGCAGGTCGAGCAGAGCCTTGTCGAGCAACAAGACGCGCAAGCCGCTTCGCACGGCCAGGTGGCCCAGGGATTGATTGAGATCTACAGGGCACTGGGAGGCGGCTGGCAAATCTCCGCGGGCGTGGAGCAAGCGGTGCAGGCCGCGCAGGCAATGCAAGATGCTCCGCCGCCGCCTTCTTCGGCGCCGCCGGAACAGGTTCCCATGCCCGTGCCCGACGCGCCCAAGCCCATTCGACAATAGCCCGCTGGTCGGCTCCAAAGTGGCAGGCAATCGAAGCCCGAAGCGCAAGCCATGCAAGCGGTTCCATTCCTCGCTTGCGCGTCGGGCTTCGCGTCATTTGAAGCCGCGCGGGGTATAACCCGCAGCGTAAGCGAGGGCCGCAACCTGTCCCTCGCTTACGCTTCGGGTTAGTAGGGATCGGGTCATTTCAGGCCGCGAAAAGGCCAATTTCGGTAGAATCTCCCACCGCTTGGGTTTTAGACACAACACCAAAAGGTGAAACACTTGATTCGGTTGCCCGGGCTTGGTATAATCTGTGCTAATTGGGTAGTTTGGCTAGCTGGTTATTAAAACTCGTTTTGGAACCGGATGTATCCAACATCTATATCTATCAGTCCTCGGAGAGTGGTACCACGGGATTGGCATTTTGATCGAGCGGGCGCAGCGGCGCATTTTTTTTCAACGGGGTTGAACTATGAACGTTAAGACAACTAAACGAATGGGCTGGTTGCGTGCTTGGTTTTCAAAGGTCACCGGAACCCGGCGTCGGAAGCCGTCCCTCCGCCCTTGCAGACTGCGGTGCGAAATACTGGAACGGCGCGAACTCCTTTCCGCCACGGTCGTGGTCGGCGCCCAGACCTTCAAGACCATCCCCATCGCCAGCGACTCGGACACGGTGACCGGCACGAGCTACACGGCCACCGCCAACCTCGCGGGCTCAATCGCCTACACCAGCCCGACCCAAGGGACGGTCACCGGCACACTGACCGGTTCGATCACTTCGGGGAGCGATTCCGGCGAAGCCTTCAACGTCAACGTCGACGACATTGTGCAGACGAACAACATCCTCAGCGGCTCGGTGGATGTCACCGCCCCCGCGAGTCCCACGAATCTGACCGGTGTGGCAGATCTCGCCACGGGCAGCACCTTCGA
This sequence comes from uncultured Planctomycetia bacterium, assembly GCA_963824275.1. Classification (GTDB taxonomy): domain Bacteria; phylum Planctomycetota; class Planctomycetia; order Pirellulales; family Thermoguttaceae; genus JANXQG01. The sequence continues at coordinate 934,196 of CAWGOT010000006.1, forward strand.
CACCTCGCAGTTTACCGCGACGAACACGAACATTAACTGGGCAACATCAAGTTCGACAGGGCAATGGTCCGGCATTGTCTCCTCGACCAATACGACTCCCTTCGGCGTCACGCTGGCGCGGCCCACCTGGGATTCCTCGGCCGATACGCAGATCGACTTCAGTTTCACCGTTACCGGAAACTGGGACCCCGTCGGTTCCTCCGCCTACGACAATCCCGTGACCGATGTCAGTGCCTATTGGGGGAGCACCCCCACCACCGAAGACGGCCTGATCGGCACGGTTCCCGTCTATTGGAATCAGGCCAGCGGCACCGCGTCCATTGAAGGCATCTCGCCCTCCTCGATTCCCAGCGGGGCGAACTATGCATTGATCCAGCAGGGCAATACCATCGTGACGATGAATCTGGCGCCCGTCGTGACGGGCGTCGGTCCCACACAGGGCTCTACCAATGGCGGCACGCCGGTGACGATCACGGGCACGGCCTTTGATAGCGCGACGGCGGTCGACTTCGGCTCGGCGGCGGCAACCAACGTCGTCGTCAACTCGGCGGGAACGCAGATCACGGCCACCAGTCCCGCCGGGACAGCCGGCATGGTGGACGTGACGGTGGTGGGTCCTGGCGGCACGTCGGCCACCTCGTCTGCGGACAAGTTCACCTACGTGGCGCCGCCGGCGGTCACGATGGTCAGCCCGCCCCGGGGACCGGCGACAAGCACAACGTCGGTGATGATCACGGGCACAGGCTTCGGCGGCGCGACGGCGGTCGACTTCGGCACGCAGGCCGCGACCAACGTCGAGATCAACGGGGCGGGAACGCAGATCACGGCCACCAGCCCTGCGGAAACGGCCGGCACGGTCGATGTGACGGTGACCACCGTTGGCGGCATTTCGGCCACCTCCTCGGCCGACAAGTTCACTTACCTGGGAGTGACCGGGGTCTCTTGCTCCCAGGCGACGGGAATCTACGGGGCGCCGACGACAATCCAAATTATGGTGACGTTCAGCGAGCCCGTTTACGTGACCGGCACGCCGCTGTTGGCGCTGAATAGCGGGGGGACGGCAAGTTACACCGGCGGCAACGGCGATTCGACGCTGACGTTTACCTACGCCGTGGCGGCAGGACAGAGCACTTACGATTTGGATTACAGCTCGACCGCGGCCTTGAGCCTCAACGGCGGCACGATCGAAGACGCGACGAACGACGCCGCCACGTTGACGCTGCCCGCGACGGGCACCGACGGCCTGGCGACCCAGAACATCGTCATCGCGCCGCTCTCCGACGGCTTCGAGACGGGCGATTTCAGCGCCTTGAATTGGCAATTGTCGTCGGCGGGCCCTTCGCCGGCCAACTGGACGGTCCAGTCGAGCGTGGTCCACTCGGGCAGCTATGCCGCGGAGTCGGGCGCCGTCGGTGCATCGAGCACCAGCACGCTGACGTTGACGCTCCCCGCCACGGAACCGGCCGGCGAATTTGCTTTCTGGCGCAAGGTCTCTTCGGCTGCCGGGAGCTCGTTGACCTTCGAAATCGACGGGGTTTCCGCCGGCCAATGGACGGGCAGCGTGCCCTGGCAGCAGTCGTTCTATTGGGTCCCCGCGGCCGGCGGAACGTCGCACACCTTCACCTGGATCTACAGCCAGGGGACCGCAATGGGTGGCAGCAATGCCGCCTTCCTCGATGACGTCCAGTTCCTGCCCGGCACGACGCTCGTCGTGGAAGGCACGGGGGCGGCCGGCGACCAGTTCACCTTCAATGGCAGCAATGCCGGCAATGCCAGCAACCCATCGATCGTGGTGGGCCTCAACGGCGAGAATCACACCTTCGTCGCAGGGTCCGCCGGGGACTTCACCAAGTACTTATTCCTCGGCAACGGCACCGGCGCCAGTGCTACGCTGACCGGCAGCGCCAGCGGCAACACTGCCCTGCTGTACGCCAACGGCACAGGGCAACTCAATAATTCCACGGCCGGCTATGCGGTGTCCGTGGATGGCATGGCCTCGATGCATGCCAACGGCCATGAGGGCGATACGGTGAAGTTCTTCGACTCGCCGGGCAACGACGTTTATTATGCCTACGCCGAGTACGGCACTACCAACGAGCCGTCGTCCGGCATGTACGGCAGCGGGTTCTCCAACTCGGCCACGGGCTTCGGCACGAACGTCGGTTATGCGACCAACGGCGGCAGCGATACGGACTATTTCTACGATTCGACGGGCAACGACGTATACTATGCCTACGCCGATTACAACAACACCGGCAAGCCGTCGTCCGGCATGTATGGCAGCTATGGCACGTTTGGCGCGTATTCCGACTCGGCCAACGGCTTCGCCACCAACATCGGCTATTCGCAAAACGGCGGCAGCGACACGGCCTATCTGTTTGATTCGCCTGGCAACGACGTATACTATGCCTACGCGGCCTACGGCACTACCGGCAAGCCGTCGTCCGGCATGTACGGCAGCTATGGCACGTTTGGCGCGTATTCCGACTCGGCCAGCGGCTTCGCCACCAACATCGGCTATTCGCAAAACGGCGGCAGCGACACGGCCTATTTCATCGATTCGACGAACACCGCCACGTACTATGCCTACGCAGACTATAGCTCTGTCAAGTTGTCGGCGGGCATGTACGGCAGCTACGACGGCGCCAGCTATGCCAATTCGGCCAACGGCTTCGACATCAACGTTGGCTCCGCGACCAACAGCCTGCACAACGATACGGCCTACCTGTTCGATTCGACGGGCAACGACACTTACTATGCCTACACGAATTACAACGGCAGCGGTTCGGTGGCGGGCATGTACGGCAGCTTCAATAACGGTGTCAGCACCGTAGCGTATGCCAACTCGGTGAGCGGCTTCGGCGCCAACCTCGGCTATTCGCAAAACGGCGGCAGCGACACGGACTACCTCTACGACACGCAGGGCGGCGCCACGTACTACGCCTACGCCGCGAATTATTTCCCGTCGTCAGGCATGGGCAAGCCCTCATCAGGCATGTACGGCGGCGGGATTGCCAACTCGGCCTTTGGCTTCGGCACGAACGTCGGCTACACAACCGCCTCCACCGATACGGCCTATTTCTACGATTCGCCGGGCAACGACACCTTCTATGTCTACCCGGATTACGGGGGCAACGATAGGGAATTTGCCGGCATGTACGGCAGCTACAACGGAGGGTATTCCAACTCGGCCACCGGATTCGCCACGAACATCGGATATTCGACCGCCGGCGGCAGCGATACGGCCTATCTGTACGACTCGCCGGGCAACGACACGTTCTATGCCTACGCCAGCTATAGCTACAACAACACCAACACGACCTCGGCGGGCATGTACGGCACCTACACGACAAGCAGCGGCAGCGTCGCGTATTCCAGCTCCGCCATCGGCTTTGCTGCGGACCTCGGCTATTCCACCGGCGGAACCGATACGGCCTATCTCTTTGGCGCCCGACCGGCAGCAACACGCTCTCTGCGGATGCGGCGATCGCCGAGCTTTACGGCAGCAATTACGGGCAGCAGGCATCAGGCTTCGCCGTCGTCACGGTTACCGGCGGCACGGGGGTGGGTGTCGTAAACACCGACATCGTGGGCCAGGGCCAAAATGCCCCAACCTATCATTTGAACCTTGTTGGCACTTGGGTGGCATAGTTCGGGTCTCGTAGGACGGATTGGCAATCCGTCCACGATTTTCCGACGGATTGCCAATCCGTCCTACGACAAGCCGTTGAAGCCCGAAGCGCGAGCGAGGCCTGGTTTTGCATGGCCTCGCTTGCGCGTCAGTCACGAGCCGTCGCGATATTGCTGCCATTTGCGCCAAACTCCCTTCTGACTGGGGGTGCTCTGCGCAGAACCACCCCACTGAGGCACTTAGATCCAAGAAAATCTTGGATTTCCTGCCTTCGCGCAAAGATTCCGCCGGTTCGTGAGTCTAAACTAATAGTCGCAACCGGAGTTTCGTGTGGCGTCCGACGAGCAACTCATCGATTGTTACCTGGGATCCGGGGAGCGTGCTGCCCTCGACGAGTTGGTCGGCCGTTACTTGAGCAAAGTGCGAGGCACGGTCTACGCCATGGTTCTCGATACGTCACTTGCCGACGATTTGACCCAGGAGGTGTTCCTCCGCGCGATCCGCGGCCTGGGCAGTTTTGACGGCAGGGCCAGGTTCTCCACTTGGCTCTATCGGGTTGCCATGAATACCGCGCACAGATTCCTCGCACGGGAGCGTCGCTCGCCGCTGACGTTTCATCCGGAGACTCCCGATCGGCCGAATCCAGCGGGCCCATGTCCCGAGAGTGCGGCCATCGACGGTGAGATCGACGGGGCGGTCCGCGCCGCATTGGCCAATCTGCCGCCCAAGCAGAGGGCGGCGGTCGTGCTGCTTACGCTGGAACATATCAGCGCCGCCGAGGCTGCACGCATTGAGGGATGCAGCACGGCCACGATTTATTGGCGATACTACAAGGCACGCCAGCAACTCAAGAAATGCCTGGCAAGGCACATCGAACCCTAGAAGGTAGTGGGCTTTAGCCCGCCTCAAATTCAAACGGCAGGCTAAAGCCCACCCTACAGCAAGCGAAAGCTGATAACCATGAAAGACCCGCATCACGATCCGCTGGATGACCTGCTGCGGCGATGGGTTGCGCGGCATGCGCCGTCCAAGGCAGTTGACGAGTGCCTCCGCCATCGGATCGGTCAAGCCATCGGCAACGACACCTTCCTCGACCTCCCGCCGGCCGCGCCGCCGCGCCGTCGCGCCTGGGGCTGGGCCGTGGGGTTTGCCCTGGGCGCCGCGGTCACGGTCGCGGTCTTGGTCACGCTACGTGCCAGGGAAGGGCAACATCCGCAAGAAACGATTGCCGACCGACCGACGAGCGGCGCACCGGCAAACAACACGGCGACAAGCAAACTGTCGGGAAGCGACGTGCCGAAGAGCGTTTTCCTTGGGCAATCCGAACTGGCGGAGAAGGGGAAACTCCTGGCCGGCATGCAAGAGCTTTTTGCCGGCCGATTGGCATGGGTCGGCGAGGCCGGGCGCGAGGTCCAGGTGGGCCTGCTGCCCGACGCGGTCTCCGGTGCCCGCGGATCTGCCCCGTTGGCGGTCCGCGTGGTCGTCCTGGCTCGCACGAGCGGCGACTCCGCGTGGGAGCCGATTTGGCAGGCCGACGTGATTGCCCAGGATGAAGAGGTCGTCGATCTGGCGGCCGAGAATGCCCGGGACGGCAGTTTGCAGCTTTGGATGCACGCCCTTCCCGACGGCGCGATCGCCGTGGACGCCAATCTGCCCTGAAAGGTGCGACGTGCGTGCGTTCCGCCTTCAGCGGCATCCAGCAGAGCGGCGTCCCGCAGCGGGTATTTCGCTCGCAAACCGACGGCATGGAGTACCAGGTTTACCAGACCGTGGCCCCGCTGCAATTGAAAGAAGAGTTCGTAATTCGGACTCGAGAGGAGAAAAGTGGGGTTTCGTTTCCGACAGGCAAGAACATGAATTTCTGTAGTAGAACATTGGCCATCGCGGCAAGCCTGGCGTGCCTTCCTGTCCCACCGCGCTGCCTGGCAGCGGAGGAAACGCCATCGAGCCGGTCGAAAAATGGTCCAACGTCTTCAGCGGCGCCGAGGTGAAGTTCCACTACCCGTCCGCACGGCACAGCCCTTCGACGGCCGGCTCAACTGGTCGCTCTCGGTCAACGGCGAACCGTGGAGCACGGGCAATTGCCGCTGACGTCGGCGCGGGCACCGGTACCCGGGTCAGGCGGCCGAAGCGACCGTGGCCTTGAAAGCGCCCGAGGTCAAAGAGGGCGTGATCCTGGAATCGCAGCTCAGCATCGCGGCCTACGCGGCCGGCGATCCAAAGCCGCTCGCCGACACACGTCAAGACGGTCTGGATCTTTCCCCGCGATCCGTTTGCCGGCCGCAGCCAGTGGCTCAAGGGACTCAAGATCACCCTCTTCGATCCGGACGGCAAGACGGCCGACGTGCTGGAAAAGGCCCGCGTGCCCTTCACGTTCACCAAGAACACCGCCGCTCTAGGAGAACTGCGAGAAGGCCTGTTGGTGATCGGCGAGGGCACGGCCTGGCGGGACTACCGCTCGCTGGGCGAGACGATCGTCAAAGCGGCCGCCCGCGGCGTGCCGGTCCTCTGCCTGGCGCCGGGCGAGGGCACGCTGGTCCTGCCCGGCACCGCGGGCTCCGACTTGCCTCCGCCCGCCAGCTGACGTTGCGGCGGGAAGACATCATCGGGAACTGGACAATCGCCTGGACGCCGCGGCTTGGCCGCCTAACGGCGCAATCGACGCCGCCCGTTTGTCGATCAAGAGCGACCGCGACCAGGTCGTGGCCGAGGCAGGTAGATGGCCGCCGCCCTCTACTACCAGAGCATGGCGTGAGGGCGATTTGCTCCCCTCGCCTTCCGGGAGAGGGGCCGGGGGTGAGGGCGACTTGCTCCCCTCGCCCTCCGGGAGAGGGGCCGGGGGTGAGGGCGACTTGCTCCCCTTGCCCTCCGGGAGAGGGGCCGGGGGTGAGGGCGACATGCTCCCCTCCCCCTCCGGGAGAGGGGCCGGGGGTGAGGGCTGGTCTTGGCTCGGAAGTGCGTTATCCGGCCGCCAAAGGCCGGCTGGTGATTTGTGGCTTTGGGATCATTCGCCAATGGGAGGCCACTGCCGCCCCCGTTATTTGCTTTCGGAATTGTTTTGCGGCTTACCGCCGACAAACCAGTCAACCTGTTAACCCCAAGCAGAAAGGAAGCATAAACCATGAGAACCCTCACTCACGTTCGCCCTGCCCGCCGCGTTGCTTCTGTGCAGTGCGATTGCGGCCTGGGCGGAGGACAAGGAGAAGAGACAAGACGCCCCAGGTCTACCCGGTCGCCGTGCTTCCCTTCCAGGAACGCGGCGCGGACTCCAAGGACCAAGGGAGCAAAGTCACCGACTTGCTCTTCGCCTAGCTGTCGGCCGATCCGGCCCTGATGCTCGTCGACCGCGAGGACATCAAGAAGCTCCTCGACGAGCAGGAAGTGAACCTTTCCGGCCTGGTCAACCCGCAGCAGGCGACCAAGGTCGGCCAACTCACCGGCGCCAAGCTGCTGATCACCGGTTCCGTGCTGCAGGTGCGACAACTCCGTCTACCTGATCGCCAAGATCATCGGCACCGAGACCAGCCGCGTGGTGGGCGCCTCGGTCAAGGGCAACGTCCGCGACGACCTGGGCAAGCTGGTCGAGGATCTGGGCAAGGAAGTCAGCAAGACCATTACCGAGCGTGCCGACGAACTGGTGGCCAAGCCGGTCTCGCGCGACGACCGCGTGGCCGCGCTGAAGAAGAAGCTGGGCGACGGCAAGCGGCCCTCGGTGCTGGTCGAGATTTCCGAGCACCACGTCGGCCAGGCGCTCGTCGAGCGGCCCAGCGTCGTGGTCGTGGTGGGCGTGGCCCGCAATACGATCGACCCCGCGGCCGAAACCGAGCTCACGCTGTTCTGCACGGAAACGGGCTTCAAGGTGATCGATCCCAAGGAAGGGCGGAAGAAGGACGCCGACATCCTGATCTCAGGGCGAGGCCTTCAGCGAAATCGCCGTGCGGCACGGCAATCTCGATCTCGGTCAAGGCCCGCGTCGAGGTCAAGGCCGTGGACCAGGCCACGGGCAAGATCGTGGCCATCGACCGGCAGACGACCGTGGCGGTCGACCTGACCGAGCAGATTGCCGCCAAGAACGCCCTGCAGGAGGCCGGGGCGCTGATCGCCGAGCGGCTGCTGCCGAAGATCGTGAAGCCGGCGAAGGACAAGTAGGACCCCAATGCGGCACGCCCGTGGTGCCTGAAGGAACCCCAAATGCACCGCACAGCTCGCAGGACCTGGAAGTTCCCCCTGGGCTGGTGCCCGGAGGGCGACGCGTTGTGGGAACTTGACCGGCTGACGGAATTGGCACTGGCCTTTGTCGAGCGGTCCCCAGAGCACTGGGTCCGCCTTGACATCCAGGGCGACGAGTCCCTGCGGGCCGAGTTCTTCCACAGCGCAGCGCAAGTTGGGGGCAGCCTCTGTCGGTCGTTGCGAATCAGGCATGCATCAGGGCCAGTTTCAACTCCACCTCGGGGCAGAGGGCACGGAACAGTCGGCGGCCTCGGTGCCGCACGCGGTGCAGTTGATCGCGAGCGAGGGCAACTCTTAATTTGGAGTGCGGTGGCAAGCCCCCGCACTCCAAAAAGAAATATGGAGAAAGGACCTCTTCGGAAAGCAATTCGAGGTCAAGGACAACCCCGGCGCCTTCGAAGAAGCCCGGTCGCTGATCTTCAAGCAGTCCGTATTCAACTGGTGGCACGTCTGTGCGATCTCTGTAGGAGAACAGCGTCTGGAACATGCGCACCGCGACTTGGCGGCGAGCGTGGGAAGAATGTACTTTTTGCAACTGGTATGGAGGCGAGACGACGGGCCGTTGTTGACGGGATTCGCCGACGGGGCGGAGGCCGTCGTGAGCGGGTCGCCCAGCATCATGTACTCGAGCGTCGGCTATCACGAGGAGCTGCGGAAAATCGAGGCAAACCCGCGGCCGTGGATTCTGCAGGTCCAAGGGCGGATGGCGGCCGACAGGGCGACCCCGCCGGGCAAGCTGCTCGAGATGAACACGCATAACATGCTGCAACCGCATTTCGCCGAGGCCTGGACGCTTGTGGGGCTTTTGAGCCGGCAGCCCGCCAAGTTCGGCAGACTGCTGATGGCGATGAGGACAGGCGTCCCCGAGCTGCAAGCCATCGAGAAGATCTACGATTGGGACGAGAAGAAACTCACTGCGGAGTGGCGCAGCGTACGTCATGGGCCAGGGAAACAAGAAATAACTTGACTATTGAACGGCAAATGGACTTCGACAAAGATAGCAGAAATATGGAGAACACTGGGGAAACGAAAATGCATAAAATGTTAGCCTTGATCATAGCGTCGCTGGCGGCCGCCGGCATCGGCGCGTCCGCACAGACAGACCCGAACTTTCACCAGCCCGATCCCGCCATGCGGTTGATGACGGTCCTCGACGGCCTGAAGCTGTCCAACGCGCAGTGGGCGAAGATCGACGAACTGCGCGGAATATGCTCCCAAATTGACCCAAGCCGAAGAAAACGGCGGACGATTTGATGGAGCCGCCCACCCCCGCCAACCCCTTTCCACGGCAGAGCCGCGAAGCCGCGGAGGCCTATAACGCTTATCAGGCCCTGATGGACGAGTTCAACGCCAAACTCATGAAGTTGCTCACGCCGGACCAAGAGGACGAGGTCTACCGGAAGTACCCGGGACAACGTCCCAAAGGCGTACCGGCCCCGAAGCCCATCCCTGAGGTCCAACCGGTGATTTCCGGCCCTACGGGCGATCGCGCCGGCTCTCGCGAGGAAACCATCGCCCCGCCCATCGAGATCAAACTCCCCAACGTCCGCTGGCAACCCTTGCCCGACGAAATCGAGTCGGCCGCGGTCTCCCCAGATCAGCGCGTATGGTACCTGATGCGCACGGTCAAGCCGGCGCCGAAGATGCCGAACGTGCTCACCCAGGTGACGCTCTCGCAGAAGTCGGTCCGGGAAGTGGTCGAGCGCGAGTTTGCCAGGCCGTCGCCCCAGTTGCAAAGCGTGGGACACATCTTCTTCGAAAGCGAGTCGCTCAAGGGCGACGGCCGCGCCAAGCTCAAACGGATCTGGCTCGTCTACCGCGGGCAATTCCTCCTGGGCTACGACGGCAAACGGTGGATCGAACGGCGAATCAAGGGCGAGTTCCTGCGGGGCCGCGCTGGGTTGGACCTTTCCTTCCTGCAGTTCGACGGCGGTGTGGCCTTCTTCGAGTCCAAAGGGTGCCACGTGCTGAACGGCTCGAACTGGCTCTTCCTCGACCTCGGTATGACGGAGCCGATCTACAACGTCCAGGCCTGGCGCGAGCCCGACGGCAAGGGCCTGACGGCGTGGCTGCCTGCAACCCCCAAGCCGAAATTGTGGCGGTTCCACAGCGGCGACTGGACCGAGCAACCCTGGCCGGACCAGCGCTACTCCGCCGCCCGTGCGGCACCGCCCGTGAAGCTGGGGCACGATTTCTACTGCCGCATCGGTTTCCCGGACCAGACGAAATCGACTCCGGCGCAGCGCCACGATGGCCCGCAGCAAGATGGTGCCGGCCAAGCCGGTCGTCCTGCGGATCGGCCCTGACGGCAAGGACGAGGAACTCGATGCCGAATCAACCCTCACGGCAGGGCCTTACAAGATACCCTTGAACAGCCCAATGTGGAACGATGCCGACGGGACTTTCTACGCCGGCTGCGGCAGTGCCAGCCAGGGCCTGCGCAAGCTCGGGCCGGGTCTTCTGATTTGCGATCCCGCAGGCGAAAAGCCGCGCTACCTAGCGGCGGGCGCCCGCTCGCCGGTCGATCCGACCCAGCTTGGCACGCCCTTTTTCCTCGTGGGCGACAAACGGGCGTGGACCGCCCAGGGACTGCTCGACCTGGAGAAACTGACGCGGATCGCGCAGCTTCCAAGCGCCATGTACGAGGTCTATGCGGCGAGCGACGACGGGCTGGCCTTTGCCGACGCCGTCAGCAGCCGGACCGGCGGCGTTCGCATGTCGCCGCAGATGGTCTTCCGCTCGGGCGCCCAGGACGCACCTGACTCGCGGAAACACCTTGCCCCCGAGAGCGAGAAGATCAATGGCCTTGGGTTCGCCGTCGCCAGCGACGGCACGATCTGGGCCCCCCACGGAACATACGGCTTGGGGCACTTCGACGGCAAGGCCTGGCGGGACGTGAACACCCTGGGAACCGACGATGGCGTCGTGCATGTCTCCATCACCCCCTACTCGCTTGTCCCCGCTCAGAACGGCTGGGTCTTGGCCTATGTCGGCCAGCAGAAGAGCAACCTCAAGCGTAACACGGTTGGAGGGCCGGTGCTCTTGCCCACCTACCTTCTCTTGAATAACGAGCTCGCCAGCGGCGGGGCGTCGTTCGCAACATGGATACCGCAAAGCCGCGACTACTTCCGGGAGGCCTTCGCGTCGCCCAGCACAGGTTTTGGCTGGTGTTACTATCGGCCGCCGATCGCCCAGGTCGAGGATGACGGGCAGATCTGGATCAAGCCCAGGGACATCAGTCCTCCTGCGGTTGCGATCGACAAGTTCAAGAACATCTGGACCCTCTCGTCCGGAAGCGTGTGCGTGGTCACGGAAAAGCGCGCCATCGACGTGCCGCTTCCCGACGGTCCTGCCGGGCCCGCGGGCAAAGTGGAGCAGCTCCAACTGCTCGGCGACGGCGAGTTTGTCTTCCTCCGCAGCGGTAGCGGCAGCACCAGCTTCGTCCGCCTTACCCCCGCGGGAGAACCGGACTTTACCGCTGGGCCGAAGGTCGATGGCAAAAGCTACGTGTATCGCGATCTGCAGGGAGGGCTATGGTTGACTGTCAAGGACTCGACGGGCCGCAATATCGCTGACGACCCGGAAACGGGCATTACCATTCGCCGCGTCACCGCGCCCGACAAGGGGCAAGATCTTCACGGCGTCGGCTCGCCGGTCCTCGTGGACGCCTCGGGCTGCGTCTGGCTCGTGCCCCGGACGAAGAAAGGCGACGACGTGGCGACGGTCTGGCTCCCCAGCGGGAAAACGACGACCTTGAAGATCTCCGGCCTCGTCGGCGCCAGGCCGCTGGTGGCTGCGGGAAAGGGCCGTGTGCTCGCTGAAACCAAGGGCGGCTACCAGGAACTTCTGGCCGACAATCCGGACAAGCCTGAAGCCTACACGATGGGAACGCTTTACGCCCTGGACAAGCCGGACGATGAGCTCCTGGTCGATTTGAAATATAGCAGTCTGGGATATCTGGCGGGCATAGGGTACAAGTACGTTGCGGGCCAAATGGACTGCGTGCTTCACCTCTACCGATACGGTGGCTCGCAACCGCAGCACGACGACCCGCCCTCTGCCCCGGCCGGGGCAGAGGGCCAAGCCAAGGGCAAGTCGGGCACGCCGCCTGCCGCATCGAAACTCCGCACGTGGCACGATACGACCGGGAGTTTCTCAGTGCAGGCCGAATTCGTGAGTGCCACGGCGGGCGTCGCCAGGCTCCGCAAGACCGACGGCTCGACGATCAACGTGCCGATGGAGAAACTGAGCGACGAGGACCAGAAATTCATCCGCAATCGTGGGAAGTAGGTGCAAGGAATGTGTGCGATAGACTAGCCAATTTACTAATATGACGTAGAATTACTAAACCACCAATCTTCCAGGAGCATCCCATGCTCTTCCCCAGAAGTGCGATCCTGTCAACTGTAGGGATGGCCGTCGTGGCGGCCGTTGCGTTTTCAACCTCGGCGGCCCTTTCGGCCGAGGCGAAGGCCCCGCCCGTGGCGGCCAAACCAGAATCGGCTAAACCAGAGCCCGCCAAACCGGAAGCGGTCAAGATGCTCAATCTGACGCCCTCCAAACCGCTCGCGGCAGAAAGCGAGATTCGCGCGACCGCCGCGGCCTTCGTCGAGGCCTTCAATCGCGGCGACGCCCATGCCGTGGCCGACCTGTGGACCGGCGACGGCACCGAGGGCGACGAGAGCGGCGCCATCTTCAAGGGCCGCCCCGCCATTGAAGCCCAATATGCCGAGCTCTTCAAGCAGCACCCGGCGCACGGATGGAAGTGGCCGTGAAGTCGATCGAGTTTCCCTCGCCCTCAACCGCCATCGAAGACGGCGCCGCCCAGGTCGTGGTCGAACGTGCCGGACCGCCCAGGGCCAGCCGCTACACGGTCGTGCATGTCAAGCAGGACGGCAAGTGGCTGATGGCCAGCGTGCGGGAATCGAGCATCGAACTGCCCTCGAACTACGCCCGCGTGCAGGGCCTCGAATGGCTCGTGGGGACATGGAAGGCCGAACGCGACGGCACGTCGCTCCAGACCACGGTCCGCTGGATCGCCAACAACAGCTTTTTGGAACGCGACTTCACGATTCGCAAGGACGGAATCCCCTTTTCCTCGGGCAAGCAGATCATCGGATGGGATGCCAAGGCCGGGCAGATCCGCTCGTGGTCGTTCGATGCCGCCGGCGGATACGGTACCGGTTTTTGGACGGCCACGCCGGACGGCTGGCGGATCGAATCGACCGGCGTCATGCCCGACGGCACGCCGACCTCGTCGCTCGACCTGGTGATTCGCGTGCCGGGCGAAGACAACGTGCTCGGTTGGCGGTCGATCGCGCGGAGCGCGGGCGGGGTTTCCTTGCCCGATACGCCCGAGGTCGTGGTCGATCGCGTCGTGGAGAAGAAGTAAGAAACCGGCCAGAACTTCCGTATTTGGCCGTAGGACGGATTGCCAATCCGTCTGGAAATTGCGGACGGATTGGCAATCCGTCCTGCGAGAGTCCATTCCAAGCCCATCAGAACCAAGGTGATTTATGAAAAGACTCCTTACGGCATCGCTCGTCCTCACGCTGGGCATCGCGCTGACCCCGGCAACCGGCCTCGCCCGCGGCTTCGGTGGTTTCAGCGGCGGCGGAGTTCGCGGCGGCGGATTCAGCGGGGGCGGATTTAGCGCTGGCGGGATGCGCACCGACAGCTTCAGCGCCGGCGCGATGCGCACCGACAGCTTCAGCGCCGGCAGCCTTGGCGGAGATCGCACCAGCGGTTTCGCCGATTCCGGCGCGCGGACCGGCGGCATGGCCGATAGCGGCTTCCGCGACAGCGGCATCTCCGGCAGCAGTTTCGCCAGCGGCAGCGTGAACCGCAGCCAACTCAGTAGCTTCCTCGGCCTGCCCACCGACGGCGGATTTCATGCCGACGCCGGGGCCGACGCCCACGTCTATCAGGCGCCGGGCGGCACAACGATCGCCCACGGCTCAGCCGCGGTACAGGGCGCGGCGGTCGGTCCCGAAGGGGCTGCGGCCGGAGGCCGCTACGCGAGCGGAACGGCCGTTAAGGGACCTGAGGGCAATGTCTATACGCATGACACAACCGCCGGTCGCGGCGTGGCTGCCGGACCCAACGGAGTGACCGCCGGACGCTATACGGCCACGGGAACGGCGGTCAACGGCGCGGCGGTCGCCGGACGCGGCTACGCTGCCTACGGCACGCATCCCTGGTCGGCCACGGCGTACCATGCCCAGGCCCTGGCGGGCCAGGGCTGGTTCTACGGCAACCATCTTTACACGCCCGCCTGGTCTGCGGTCCATCCCTGGGCATGGACGCCGGCGGGCTATGCCGCCGCCGATTGGGCCGCGGCCGCCTGGACGACGGCGACGTGGCCCTCGGTGGGTTTGTGGCTGGGCTATGCCAACCCGGCACCCTACGGCTACAACTACGGCAATTCGATCGTCTACAACGACGGCGAAGTTTACTACGGCAGCCAGGACGCCGGCACCGCGCAACAGTATTACCAGGAGGCCGCGAACCTTGCCGTCTCCACAACCGCCGACACGGCCCCCGACGCACAATGGCTGCCCTTGGGCATCTTCGGATTGATGGCCGACGGCAAGAAGACGCCCGACATGGTCTTCCAGTTGGCGGTCAATAAGCAAGGCACGATCCGCGGCAATTACTACGACCACGTCACGCAGACCAATCTGCCGGTCAGCGGGGCGGTCGACAGGCAATCGCAGCGGGTCGCCTGGAAGGTGGCCACCGGCCAAGGGCTGGTGGTGGAAACGGGTCTCTACAACCTGACGCAGGACGAATCGTCGGCCCTGGTCCACTACGGCGCCGACCGCACGGAGCAGGACCTGCTGGTGCGAGTCAAGCGGCCGGCGGACGGGCAGAGCGACTAAACCACAACAAAAAGCAGCAGTAGGGTGGGCCGAGTGGAGCGAGTCCCACCATGAACGATTGGCAAATGGTGGGACTCGCTCCACTCGGCCCACCCTACTGACCAGAGGATAAACGCTATGAATTCCGAAACTCCACACGAGGTCGTCGCGACGACCGAAGTCCGAGAAGTTCTTTTGCCGACCGCCATCGAGCGCTCGATGCGGCACGAGCTGCACCACATGCGATTGCACTGGTGGTGGTTCCTGATCTTGGGGTCGCTGTTGGCGGCCTGCGGCACGCTGGCGCTGTTCTTCCCGCTGATTCCCGCCTTGTTCGCGGTCAGCCTGTTGTCGGTCCTGCTCCTTTTCGCGGGCGTGGCGACGCTCGTGGGCGCGTTCTGGACGGGCAGGTGGGGCGGGTTTCTGGTCAACGTCTTGGTGGGCCTTTTGTACCTGGCAGCCGGCTTTGTCGTCTCGGAACACCCGGTGCGCTCGATTCTCGTGATCACGTTTTGCATCGCAATATTGTTCATGGTGATGGGCCTCTTCCGCATCCTCGCGGCGATGGTAATCCGCTTCCCGCAATGGGGCTGGACGCTCTTGAGCGGCTGTGTTACACTCCTCACGGGACTGGTCATTTACCGCCGCTTGCCGATGGATGCGATCTGGGTGCTTGGCCTATTGGTCGGCCTGGAGATGCTTTTCAACGGTTGGGCCTGGATCATGCTCGCCTTGGAAATCCGGCGGATACCGGCCGAGCGGGCGGCGTGAGACAATCGGAGTTGAACCTGCCATGAGACGGATCTCAGTGCTTCTTCTGCTAGCGCTGATGCTGGCGGGCGCCGCCCCAGCCCAGCGTCCAGCCAGGTGGCGCAGCCGCTTCAGGTCGCGGGGGTTCCCAACCTGCACAAGGTCTCCGACGACCTCTTCCGATCGGCACAGCCGACGGCCGAGGGCCTGCGGAATTCCGCTTTTCCGGCCGTCAAGACCGTGGTCAATCTCCGCGCCTTCCACTCCGATGCGTCATGGATCGGCGCTACGGCCCTGCACTACGAGTCGATCCCCATGGTGGCCTGGCAGCCCAAGGAAGACGAGGTCGTTCGCTTCCTGCAGATCGCGACCGATCCCAAGCGCGTGCCGGTCCTGGTGCATTGCCAGCACGGCGCGGACCGCACGGGAATGATGTGCGCCATCTACCGCATCGCCGTCCAGGGCTGGAGCAAGGAAGAAGCCCTGCACGAGATGCAGGAGGGCGGCTTCGGCTTTCACGGGGTGTGGGAGAATCTGGTCCGCTATGTCGACGGCCTGGACATCGAGCGGATCAAGCGGAAGGCCGGCGTCCAGGACCCGGCGGCACCGTCAAAATAGAAGTAGGGTGGGCCGAGCTTGCGAGTCCCACCAAAAGACTCAAAGCACGCCGGTTATCGACGCCGCCCAAGCGCGATCAGGCCGATGACCCCGGCGACTAGGAGAACGAGCGTCGAGGGCTCGGGGACGGCAACGGTCGGCGGAAGTTCCGCCCGAGCCGCGTTCGCGCTCCCGGCCTGCGCCAGGATCGCCGGATCGCTGCCGGCCAGAGGGCCGTTCATCGTGGAAAGTTGGATATACGGCGAACTGGAGAAAAACGAATCGACCGGCAGCGGCGACGTGAGCAGCGTGCCGCCGGGATCGGTCACCCGACCCATGAACAACAGGCTGCCGGTCTTGTTGTCGACAATCAAGTAATCGAACGGGTGGTTGGCATCGAAGACCGCCGGCGGCGTGGGATCGACGAAGACGGCACTGCTGGTAACCCCAATTCCCGTGGCTGCGGCCGCTTCGGTCCCCGCCTCCGTCACGTTGATGTAGGCGTCATGGTTGACCGAGCTGATCCGCAAATCGGCTTGGCCGTCCATGCCGCTGAAGTTGGCCAGTTGCGTGAACGCCACCGGCATTCCCATGTTGGCCAGCGTGCCGCCAAGGCTCAGGGTGGTGTTGATCGTGAATTTCGGCAAGCCGACTTTGACTTCGACGGAACTCAGCTTGCTCTCATCCTGCGCAAGCGTCTGCGGATTGAGCGACTTCTCCACGGCCGCCAGCCCATTGGTCGCCTTGGGGAGGATGACCACCATCGACAGGCTGCTGCCCTGATAGGGCATCTCCAGCATGGAGAAGTTCTGAAACGTCCCGAAATCAAGGTCGCTCTCCTGGTGCATCATCGACACCGACTCCACGCCCCCCGAGCCAATCTGAAAATTCTGCTGGCTGGTCATGCTCGTGGTGAAGGGGCTGGTCCACTTGCCGTTGAAGTAGATGGCGTTGGTCAGGACCAGGCGCGTGTACGGGGTCACACTGCCCTCCGGCATCAGGTCTTGGATCTTCTGGTTCGTCTGGTTTGCAGTCCAGGTGTTGATGGTGTTGCGCGATGCCTCGGGGTTGTCGATAAAGTCGAGCTGCGCAAGCGGCACTTGATAGTCGGTGCTCATCGTGTTCAGGAAGGAGGGCAGGAAGGTCTTTCCCGTTTGCCCCCAAAGCCGGTCGGCCACGTCAAGCTGGTAGGCCGCGCCGGAGGGAGCGATGAGCTGGTTGATGAGTTGCCCCATGGCGGGCGCGACCCGGCTTTGCGGGATCGTGAATTGCAGCGTCTGGGCCATCTCCGTCGCCGTCTGCCCTTGGGCGCCGGCGTAGGTCATCGCCAGGGCCGTGGAAATGCTGTAGGGCGAGAAGACCAGGTTGCCGGTATCCGTCGTGCTCAAGGCGCCGAACAGATTGAAGGCGAACTGATTGTCGCTGCCGACGACTGCGGCCACGTCACCGCTGGTGGCGGCGATTGGCGGCGAGGGAACCGTGACCACCCCGATCGACGACGGTTCAGGCAACGGCCCGACAATCGGCGGCGAGGGCTTGGGAAAGGCGGCAATCGGCGAAGCCGCCTGGCTGGCCGTCGCCGTGGCCACGAGAATCAGGACGAGCAGACCTCCCGCCACGTTTTTGCCGAGACACCGAACCGGATTGATATTCGAGGGCATGGGAGATTCCTTCCACGGTAATAGGACCGGCCTGCTTGGCAATATCGAACCTGCGAGCGGTTGCAACTGACACTAACCCGAAGCGTAAGCGAGGCCGCTAAGTCGTTACCTCGCTTACGCTTCGCGCTTGGTGTCGAATGGCTCATTTGTAACCGTTCGCAGTATAAGCTGGCTGGCGGGACCTGCCAAATGTCACGCGCAGACTATTATAACACGTATTCCATGGTTTTTCGCAATAGGGATATGCGGAGAAGGGTTGCGGCTGGGCTGTTTCACCGTACACCGCTCGCGCCGGCTGGCGGTCGAGGATGGGTGAGGTTATCATGGAGCCAGCGGCGGAAATCTCGTTCGATTCGGAGGAAAGTCGATGAATCCGTGCAAGTATTGTCCCGCGGCGTGGATCCTTGTCTTGTTGCTGGCGAATATCGCGGCCAGTGCCGAGGCGGCAAAGGAAGCCTGCAAAAACGAGATCGACAAGGGCACCGAGGCCATTCGTCTCGATCCGAAGTCTGTCGATGCGCACCTCCAACGGGGAGTCGCGTACTTGGATCAGGGCGAACATGACAAGGCGATCGCCGATTTCAACGAAGTCATGCGGTTAAGCCCGAAGCAAGCCAGGGCCTACTACGGTCGTGGCCTGGCCTACGCCGGCAAGAACGAGATCGACAAGGCGCTTGCGGACTACACCGAGGCCATCCGACTGGACCCCAACTGGGCCGGGTCGTACTGGACTCGGGGCGGGGTCTACTGGCGCCGCGGTCAACTTGACAAGGCGCTGGCGGACTACTCGGAGGCCATTCGGCTCAAACCGGACTGCTCCGAATTGTATTTTGTCCGGGCTTGTATTCACGCGCAGGAGGGCAACCTTGACAGCGCAATCGCCGACTTCAGCGAGGCGATTCGCCTCGACCCCAAGCACGCCTGGGCGTATTCCGGCAGGGGATTAGCCTATGCGCACCAATACGACCTGGACAAGGCCCTTTCAGACTTCACCGAGGCCATTCGCCTGGAGCCCAAAGTGGCCAGCATGTATTTTGCCCGGGGTGTTCTCTTCGAGCACAAGGGCGACTACGACAAGGCCCTCGACGACTTCACTAAGGCAATCCGCCTCGATCCCAAACATGCCAGGCCCTATTACGAGCGGGGCCTTGTCTACGATAAAAAAGGCCGCAAAGGCAAAGCGAAGCGGGACTTCGCCCAGGCCAGGAAACTGGGGTACAGGGACGAGTAGGTCAATCCATGAAACTCCTCAATAAAAGGCAGCAGGACACAAGGCGATGATCGCGACTTTGGCAACGCACTGTCACGTTCCGACGTCGGTTCTGATGGCGAACATCGGCGGCATGAAATAGAGTGGCCGTCCAGAATTCACCCCCGGGCGGTTGTCAAACGGAATCGGTCTCTGCAAAAACGGTCTCCAGCTACCGCGAAGCAACCCGAACGCCTTGGGAGTTAAGTCAGCCTACCGCTCGGGTGACGCCGACTTGCGGACCTGTTCCGCCAGCAGTTGTTGCAGGCTGGCGAACTGCTTGCTGCTGGCGGAGCCTTCGATTGCCCGAACGGCAATTTCCTGGATCTGGGAATAGGCTTTTTCCGCCTGTTGTTCGAGTCGTGTGATCTGCTCGTCCTGCTCGGCGACGGTCCGTTCCAGGCCGGCGATCTTCGCCGCCAAGACGTTTTTCTCGCCCTCCAACTGACGGCGCAACAACTCCTGAGCCGCTTTGTGCTGCTCGGCAAGCCGCTCGCCGGCCCTGGCCTCGGCCTGATCGATGGCGGCCTGCAGGTCCTTCGCGAAACTCGCCACCCGGCCGCGGAGCTCGACCAGTTCCTGCTCGCGCGAGGAGATGTCCTGCTCCCGCGCCGCCAGCGACTTTTCCCTTGCTTCCCATTGCCGCTCGGCTTGCTCCTTCCGCTCCGCCAGGTCTTTCTGAACCTTGGCAAGCTCGTCGGCCGCCTGATCTCGAGCGACCTGTTGCTCGCGGGCGAAGGCATACTTGTATTCGTCCAATTCTCGCTGGCGCCGCTTCTGTTCTGCGGTGTCCCGTTCCTTGATCTCTTGCTCGTGCTGCTTTCGTTCCGCGTCACGCTGGGCGCGGGCCGTTTGGATCTCGCCCTCCAACTCCTCTTTCTCCGCCTGGTAACCCCGCTCAAGCTCGTCCTGCTTCTGCTGATGGGTTTCGACCATCGCCTGCAGGGTCGATGCCGTCCGCTGAATCTCGTAAATCTCTTTCAACTCGGCTTCTTTGGCGTCGATGGCGCGGCGGATCTGGTTGTACTTGCCGACCTCTTCCTCGAGCCGTTCGGAGAGTTGCGTCAGAGTGCGGGTGATCGTCGATTTCAACTCGCCGATCGAACGCACGACGCCGTCGCTCGAAAGCGCATCGGCCGCCGCTACCGCATCGGCCACGGCCTTGGCTTCGGCCCGTTCCTTGGGCTTGGCGTCGGACTGTCTGCGTTCGGCGACTTTTTTTTCCGCCTCGGCAACAAGATCTGCCACGGCTTGGCGCGTCGGTCGTCTCTTGGTTGTCGCTCTCTCTGCCATTTTTTGCATCCTCCGAATAGTGTGTTTTGCCTTTCAAAGCCCGGCGCGGTCTACCCACCTGGCCGGCTTCGATTGTCTTTCATGGAAGACATGGTAGATTCGCCCAGAGACGCTGTCAACAGTCACCCAAGAAACGGAAACCCCTCGGCATACCATTTCGATATGCCGGGGGGTTTCAAATTTGGATCACGACAGCTAACGTTGCAGCGTTGAGCTATTCTTGGGCGAACAAGCTCCGCCCCTGACGGAGCACAAGACTCTGGTCGCCGTCGCACAACTGATCGTAGGCAATGCGGACGTAGCCGCCGTTGGCCTTCTGCAAACGAACGGTGCCGTCCTGGAAGCTGACAAAGCGGGCCTCAACGTGATATTGGCCGCTGGCGTCGGTCCACATCCGCAAGGGCTTGACATCGCGGCCGCCAAACGGATCGTCACCCTTCGCGGGCGGCTTCGCATCGGGCTTGGCCGGTTCGGGCTTCTGCGCAGCGTCCGGTGTCGCCGCGTCGGGCGTCGCAGCATCGGGTTTCGGAACAACGGGCGTCGGGACGACGGGCACGGGTGTGTCGGGCCTGGCAACATCCGGTTTCGCAGGAATGGGCGACGCGGGCAACGGGGCCGGCACGTCAGGCTTGGCGACCTCGGGGGCTTTTTCAGCCGGCTTGGGCAGATCCGGGATCTTGCCAGGGTCCGCGGGCTTCTCCACGCGTTTCTCCGCCGGAACTTCCGGCGCAGTCGCTTTGTGCCGGTTGCAATTCAAGCGGTTTGGGTTCCGCCGGTTTTGGGCCGGCTTGGCTGGCTCGGCGGGCTTCGCCGGCTCGGTTGGTTTGGTGTCCGGCTTGTTGTTCGAGGGCGACACCACCTCCACGCCCGACCCTCCCGCCGGCTTGTTTGCATTAGGAGCGGCGTTCGCCGCGCCTTCGGCCGCCTTCATCGCGCCAGCCGCGGGCTGGCAGCAGCCAGGCATGGCGATCGCCTGGCAGCAGTTCGTTTGCAGCAGAACGCAACAACCTGCCCGACGATATCCGCAACGGTTAATCAGCCGGTTCATGCAGCGGCACGCCCAGGCGCCGTCAGTCATGACCAGCAAGGCCACCAATGTTGTTGCCAGAATGATTCCCAGACGACGTGTCATACCTAGTTTCCTCCCGCCGCAGATCGGCACAAATTACGCTGCTTGTGAATTCCTAAAAATTCCGTTTACCCGCAAGACCTTCCTAGTATATCTACAATAGTTTCCGGCCCCGTGCTACGCAACTATTCTCAGAAAAAAAATCCGCCGCAGCCCGAGTTTGCGGCAAAATCCCCATCCTATGGGTGGGGCTCCAGGACTTTCTGCCCTAGGGCGGCTGGCCAACGGTCGCAATATCCGCCATATTGGTCACTGGGGCGTTCTGGAAAGTTCCCTTCGCATGAGAAGAAATATGCCGCAAAGTCACAGCACGACGATCCTGACCGTTCGCCACAAGGGCGTTGTCGCCATCGGCGGGGACGGGCAGGTCACGATCGGCAACACGATCATGAAGGCCGACGCCGTCAAGATCCGCCGCCTGAACGAGCAGAAAGTGATTACCGGTTTCGCCGGGGCCAGCGCGCGATGCCTTCGCCCTGCTGGAACGCTTCGAGGCCAAGCTCAAGGACTACCCGGCCAACATGCCGCGAGCGGCCACCGAGCTGGCCAAGGACTGGCGGACCGATCGGGCCCTGCGGCGGCTGGAAGCCCTGATGGCCGTGGTCGATGCCCGGCATACGCTGCTGCTGACCGGCAACGGCGACGTCATCCAGCCGACCGATGGCGTACTGGGAATCGGCGCGGGAGGCGACTATGCCGTGGCCGCGGCGAGGGCCTTGCTGAAGCATAGTTCGCTCTCGGCGGCGGAGATCGTCCGCGAGGCCCTGGGCATTGCCGCAGGCATCGATATCTATACGAATACCAACACTACTTGTGGAGGAACTTGCGTGCGAGAACTGACCCCTCGGGAAATCGTCCAGGAGTTGAACCGGCACATCGTCGGGCAGGACGAGGCCAAGCGGGCCGTGGCCGTGGCCATTCGCAACCGCTGGCGGCGGCAGCAGGTTCCGGCGGAGATGCGGCAGGAAGTCGCGCCGAAGAACATCATGATGATCGGACCCACCGGCGTGGGAAAGACGGAGATCGCCCGGCGGCTGGCCAAGCTCACCGGGGCCCCGTTCATCAAGGTCGAGGCGACCCGCTACACGGAAGTGGGCTACTACGGCCGCGACGTCGAGAGCATGGTCCGCGAGCTGGTTGAGAACGCCATCGGCCTGGTCCGCAGAAGGAGAAGGAGAACGTCCGCGAGGAGGCCCAGCAGCGGGCCGAGGAGCGGCTGTTGGATCTCCTCGCCCCTACTCCGCCGGCCTTCGACACGACGACCGACGGCCCCGAGTCGCCGGAGCGTTTTCAGCGGACCCGCGAGAAGATGCGGGCGATGCTCGCGGCGGGCTCGATGGACGACCGCCGCGTGGAGATGACCGTCGAGCAGAGGGCCGTGCCGATGATGTTCACCGGCATGGGCATGGAGCAGATGGACGTCGACTTGCAGGGGATGCTGGAGAAGATCGTGCCGCGGAACACGTCGCGGCGGGAGATGACCGTCCGCGAGGCGCGGCGGGTGATCTTCGAGCAGGAGTCGGACGCCCTGATCAACACCGAGAAGGTCAACGCCATGGCGATCGACCTGGCCGAGAACCTGGGCATCATCTTCGTCGACGAGATCGACAAGATCGTAGCCGCCGATTCGGCGCACGGGGCCGACGTTTCGCGGCAGGGCGTGCAGCGCGACCTCTTGCCGATCGTGGAGGGCACGACGGTCCAGACCCGCTACGGCTACGTCAAGAGCGATCACATCCTGTTCATCGCCGCCGGGGCCTTCCATCGCGCCAAGCCGAGCGACCTGATGCCCGAGCTGCAAGGGCGGTTTCCCATCCGCGTCGAGCTCAGCGACCTGACGCGGGACGACTTCATCCGCATCCTGACCGAGCCGCGGGGGGCCTTAACGAAGCAGTACCAGGCCCTGCTGGAGACCGAGGGCTGCGAGCTGGTATTCACCGAGGACGCGATCCAGTCCTTGGCCGAGTATGCCTTCCAGGTGAACCAGCGGACGCAGAACATTGGCGCCCGGCGGCTGAACACGATCATGGAGCGGCTCCTGGAGGAGCTGAGTTTCGAGGCCCCCGAGATGGGCAAATCCAAGGTCGAGATCAACGCCGCCTATGTGAAGCAGCGGCTGGAAGACATCTCGAAGGATGAGGATTTGAGCAAGTTTATTTTGTGAGTGCAGTCAAATTGACGAGTGCACCGCGCCCGGGGATAAATTACAATGAAATAATGACGTGAATCAACGAACCTTAGGAGGAAAACCATGGACACCCAACAGGTGATGGTTCATGGCTGGATCAGTCAAGACGGGATCTTGGAAGTGGGCGAGAAGCTGAATCTGCCGCCCGGCCCGGTCTCCGTGACGGTTCAAGCCGTCTTGCCCCCCTCGGGCGCGAAGACACACGCACGGTATTGGAGGCAATTTGGGCGGAGCGAAAGGCGCACGGCCTGAAGGACCGGACCAAGGAGGAGATCGACGCCGAGATCGACGCGATGCGAGATGAGTCCGAAGAGGAGATCAGCGAAGTCGAGCGGCTGTATAACGCCGTCCACAGGCACAAGGAATAAGGGCGATGCCGGTTTTCGTGGACACCAACATCGTCATCTATCTGATCGAGCAGCCGGCTGCCGTATAAAATCGACTGAACGATACGCGGGAAGACGGGGCCCCCGACACCCAACGTCCGGGGATTTACGTGGCTACCACCGAAACGAACCCTTTTCAACCGCTTCGGCGCTGGTCCCTGTTTCGTCGCGTGGCATGGCGCCGCCGCGATGCGATCGGTGGCATCGTGATATCGCTGCTGGTTGCCGGACTGGGATTCCTCACCACACTCGGCGGGTTTCTTGGCTCCTCATTTGCCTGGTTCATCGCGTTGAGCCTGGTGCTTCAGGTCGGCGTCCTGCTGGCATTTCCGCTTTGGCTCGTCCGGCGGCGAGGCTATGCGCCCAATCCAAGACCTTGGACAGCGGGCTTCGTCGCCAAGGAATCCTGATCGCGGTGCCCTTGGCTGTTGGCGTCTTGATCAGTGCGGGACTGGTGGCCTCTCTGGCCCGCGCCATTCTGATTGCACTGCGCCGTCCGGCCCAATCGCCGCTCGACTTCTGGGGTCGCCTCTCCATGCGCGAAGCGATCGCGATCTCGATCATGGCCGTGGCCTTGGCCCCGCTGGCTGAAGAGATCTTCTTTCGCGGGTACATCTACAATTCGCTGCGCCGCATTTGCCCGATGTGGATTGCGCTGGCCGCTCAGGCCTGTTTTTTCGGACTTGGCCACTTTTACCAGCCGCTCGGCGTAGTCACAACTTTCGCGATCGGACTGCTGCTGGCTGCGATCTACGAATGCGCAAGACCCTGCTGGCGAACGTCCTCGTGCATGGGATGTACAATTCGGTTTCGGCGATGGTCATTATTGCCACCGTCGCGAACAACCTAAACGCTCCGGCGATCGGCATAATGTGCTCGCGCGAAGGGCAAGATCAAGTCTTAGTCGAGCGCGTTCTCCCCGGCAGTCCGGCCGAAAAAGCCGACCTGCGAGCGGGCGACGTGATCCTCCAGTACAACGGCTCGGATGTGGCCGATTACGACCAGTTGCTTCGGCTCATTCATGCCGGGAAGGTCGGCGACACGGCTACCCTGGAAATCCTCCGCGACGGGACGCGCATGACCAAGCGACTCGCGTTGAGTTCGCGAGGCGACTGGAACTGATTCCTTTCCCAAAAAATCCGTGTTTCATCCGTGTTCCATCCGTGGCCGAGAACATCTTTTCCCGCGTGGAACCGCTCGGCGGTGCGTACACCGCGAGAGAATTGGCTTGGAGGGCTCGTCGCCGTCTTCGACCGACCTTCGTTGCGGAGCGACTTGCTACAAGGAAGCGAACTTGCATTCCCATTGCGCTCGCCGGCACCCCTGATTTTATCGCGGACACCGGTCGCCGCCAAGCCGACGTTCTGCCCGATAATTCTTGGCCACGGATGAAACACGGAATAAACACGGATAGGGGGAAGACAGGAGGAATATGCGCGAAAGGAACATGAATTACATGACTTTATTTTCCTTTCCCCAATTTTCCTTTCCCAAAAAATCCGTGTTTCATCCGTGTTCCATCCGTGGCCGAGCCGCTGCTCCGCCGGTCGCCGCGAACGCTGGCTGGGGGCCATCCTGCCAGTCCTCGGGCACTCGATCGCAACCTCTGAACTCCGGCGACACGTTACCGGCCGGCTATTGACGGTAACCAATAACGTGTCCCCAGATTTTGCATCTAACGTCTCCCGTCAAGGAAGATCTTCAGTCCGTCGAGGAACATCTGCACGGCGATGACGGTCAGGACCATGCCCATCAATCGCTCGCAGGCCGTCAGCCCGCGTCGCCCAAGGATTGCGACTCAGCGGAGGCGAAAACATCAGGATCGCGGCCGTCGCGATCCAGGCGAGGGTCATGGCGAGGCCCGTCTGCAAGAGCTGATCGGGCCGCCGCGAGGCGAAGATCATGACGGTGGCAATCGTCGACGGGCCAGCCAGCAAGGGCGTGGCCAACGGCACGATGAAGGGCTCGATGTCCTCGCTTTGCTCGGGATTGGCTCCCATGTGCCAGTGCCCTGGGAAAATCATCCCCAAGGAAATCAAAAACAGCAAAACGCCGCCGGCGATGTGCAGCGACTCGCGGCCGATATGCAGCACGCCCAGCAACGTCGGCCCGCAGAACAAGGAAAACAACAGGATCAGCAGGGCGAAGAGGTTTTCGCGGGCCACCACGCGCCACCCGCCGGCCCTCGTCCACGTTCTTGAGACAGGCCAGAAACGCCGGCACATTGCCCAGGGGATCCATGACCAAGAGCAGCGTGGCAATTGCGGACAAAAACTCCGTCATGGCCTGATGCGCTCCAGCGCAATGGCGGCCATCCACACGGAAGGGACGAAAGTCAAACGCATCTTTCAACTCCCCGCTTCTGCGATACAAAACTGGTTACGATCCGGCGTCAGTATATCGCCGCCAACGCCCGTAATCAACCGCCGCGTCGGCCGCTGGCCGGAAAGTTCGCGGGAGGAATCGCCGTAGGGAACGCGGGGCACCCGCGTGCGGGTCGCGGCGTTCCGTTCTTGCCGGACACGCGCGGAACGTCACGGAGGACGTTCCCTACAGCACCGGAGTCCGCGTCGATGCGTCCGAGCAGGGCGGGATCAGCCGACTTCCCGGCGCCGTTGCTCCGCCGGTCGCCGCGAGCGCTGGCTGGGGGCCATTCTGCCGGTCTCGGCAGCCTTCGGTCGGCTGGGGCTCGGCTTCGAACCGCTCCAAGACCTGACGGAGCCGCCGCTCGCGGTGCTTGCCGATGTCAAGCCTGCAGGAGGTCGCTGCGCCAAACGTCCTCGGCCGCCAGCACGTCCTCCTGGGCATCGTCGCGAACCATCAGGTCCAGCCAGGCACAGACCCATAGCGAGAAGCGAATTCCGTCGTCATTCTCTCCGGCAAGCCACTCGTCGACCGCCTGCTTGATCCGCACCAGCCGCTTCGAGGGCCGGTTCGGGGCGTCAAAGTAATAGAGCATCTCGAGCACGAAGTCGCCAGCACCGTGCAGCCCGTCTTGATGCGTCGATCCAGAGACCGCCCTGCCGATCGACGACCCAACCCGTGGCGCGTGCCGCCTCCAGGACGTCGTCAAGCGCGAAGCCCTTGGGCGGCTGGAACTCGGCGCGGGACTGCTCGGCCGGCGGCCTGTCGGCCAGGCGAAACGTGACCCAGCCGTCCTCGTCGAACTCGACGCTCAGTCGATCGTATGCCATGGCAACAGCGGCCCTCAAGAACGTCAGGATCGGCAAGTCCCCGAAAACGCTTGCGGACGACGGCGGGATCGCGCCGCCGCGATCGGGAATCCCTAATGCATTGCCTACGATTGGCCAATTGTCAAGTATACTTCAGCACGGTCCGAGATCATTTGCCGCAACGGGAGCGCACCATGGGAAAGCCCTTGGTCTTCGCCTACGGAAACGCCGATCTTTCCTTCGATCCCACGAAGATCGACCGCAGCGATTTGTACGGTTTTAAGGAGACTGGAGGTTCTCGACGAACGCGGCCAACGCTGCGAGCTGGCCACGCTGGCCGACGACGGCAAGACGGTCGTGGGCCGCGGCGGCGTGACCTACGCCTACCTGGCGCCCGACGGCGCCTGGTGCGACAAGGGCGGCCTGAAGCCGGTCGATCTGGAAGGACGCGAGATCCAGCCCGTCCCCTCGTCGTTCAGCGCCCGGTGCCGCTGGTGGAGAAAGCCTCGCTCGAGGAGTACCTCTCGCACAACGTCCGCAGCGTCTACCTGATGCAGAGCGACGGCAGCGCCGTCGGAGCTCCTGGCGGAACTCCGCGGCGGGACGATCTTCAAGTTCCCCTACAGCTTCCGCGGCGGGCTGGAGGCCGACGCCGGTTTCCTGCTCGCCGGGGCCGACGGCAACGTCTTCCTGGCCGTGGGCAGTCCGACCAAAATCGAGTTCGTCGGCCTGCAGCAGGCCGCCGGCACTGGCCGAGGAAGAGGGCGGCGAGGAGGAAGCCGATATGCTCGATTTCGACATGATCTGAGCCTTCTTGCACAAGGGGAGTCTTCGTGGCAGAGATCAACATCGCCAACAGCGCCGGACGCGACGCGGTCGTCGCCATGCGCAGCGTGAGGTCCTCGCGGCAGGTCCGCTGGATGGACGCCCAAGGCCGCCAGGCACAGAGCGTGCGCCTGTTGAAGTCTCCCATCGAGCGCGACGCCGCCGCCCTGCAGAGCCAATGCGGCAGCCTGGGCAAAGTCAGCCAGGCGATCGTCGAGGGCGACCCGGAGATCGACGCCGAGCTGATCGGCAAATACCTCCGCGAGACCGCCCGGGTCTACGTCGATCCCGAGCGGCAGATCGTGCACAAGGTGCAGGAATGGGAGATCGTGCGCGAATCCGGACGGCTCCCAGCGGGAACGCCGGCCCCGCAAGCCGGCCGCCGCCGAACGTCGGGGCCCGAGTCGCCCATGCGCTGGTCCGGCGTGTTCATCAACAAGGACGAGGCCTGCCGCAAATTCGTCTTCGTGGGAAAGCAGCAGTTGGTCCACGTCAACGGGCTGACCTACGACTTCCTGTACGCCATGGCCAAGGAGCTGGAATCGAAGGGCAGCCTGATGCTGCTGGGCGCCGGACCGAAGTCGAACCAACCGCTGGTCTTCCGCCGCGGCGGCTCGCCCTACCGCGGTTTCCTGGAAGGACGCACGCAAGGCGAGAAGTACTGCCTGCTGCTGCACTACTCGAATCTCGAGCTGAAGGCCCCCGCCGCAGCGGCCCTGTCAAGGAGTCATGATCTTTATGGCCGCTTTGATCGACCGAGGACGTCTGGAAATCAAGCTCAACGGTTACGGCACGGCCCCTGCGGCGGCGCTGGCCGATCCCAGCCTGCAACCGCGGGTGCAGGACTACCGCCGGCAAGCGGCGACGCGGATGATGGCCCTGGAACCGCGCGACATTCGCACGCGCGTGCCCGCCGCGCCGTACCACGTCAGCCGCAAAGTGGACGGCGAATTCACCGTCCTGCGTCTACCGCGACGGCCAGGCCCTGAGCCTCAATCCGGGCGGGACCGTCCGCGTGGGACTGCCCTGGATGGACGAGGCGGCGAGCCTGCTATCCCAGGCGGGCGTCCACGAGGCCCTCGTGGCCGGCGAGCTTTACGTGGCGCGGCCCGACGGCCGGCCCCGCGTCCACGACGTGACGTCGGTGGCCCGGCAGCCTTACTCGCACGCGGACCTGCAGAACCTCCGCTTCGCCGTCTTCGACCTGATCTCGCTGGACGGGAAAATCGCCCGGCGAGAGCTTTCGCCGAGGTCTGGAAGCGGATCGAGCGGATCTTCGGCAAGGGCCAGGCGGTCCATCCCGTCCAGGCCGAGTGGGTCAAGGACGTTCGACGGCATCGAGCGCCTGCTCCATCAATGGGTGGAGGTCGAGGGCGCCGAGGGCCTGGTGGCGCGAAGCGACACGGCGGGGACCTTCAAGATCAAGCTCCGCCAGACGCTGGACGCGGCCGTCATCGGCTTTACCGAATCGACCGACGAGCGGCAGGGCCTGCTGCACGACCTGCTGGTGGCCGTGATGCGCGGCGACGAAACGCTGCAAGTCCTGACCCGCGTCGGCGGCGGCTTCAGCGACGACCAGCGGCGGACGATGCTCTCCGACCTCAAGGACATGGCGGCCGGCAGCGAGTACGCCGAAGTCAACTCCGACCACGTCGCCTACCAGATGGTCGAGCCGCAGTGGGTGATCGAGATGACTTGCCTCGACCTGATCTCGCAGACCACCAACGGCGGGCCGATCATGCGGATGGCGCTCGATTGGGACCGCGGCTCGCACGCCTACAACGTCGTCCGCCGGCTGCCGCTGGCGAGCGTCATCTCGCCGCAATTCGTCCGCCTGCGGGACGACAAGACCGTCTCGCCCTCGGACGTGCGGATCCGCCAGGTGACCGACCTGGTGGAGGTGCCTTTGGCCGATCGCGATGCGCGGCAGATCGTGCTGCCGGCCAGCGAGATCCTGCGGCGCGAGGTCTACACGAAGCTTATGAAAGGCGAGACGATGGTGCGGAAATTCGTCCTCTGGAAGACGAACAAGGAACTGCAGAGCGAGGACTACCCGGCCTTCGTCGTGCACTTTACGGACTTCAGTCCCAATCGCAAGACCGCGCTGGAACGCGAGCTCCGCGTATCGAACTCGCGCGAGCAGATCGACCTCCTGTGGGAGGGCATCAAAGCCAGCAACCTTGCCAAGGGCTGGGAACTTCGTGGTGCGCCGTCCGTGGCGGAACCGCTGCAGATTGCAGCGTCTGCCGCCGGCGCAGCGGAGCAGCGCCAGCGGAAGAGGCGCCCGCCAAGATGGCGCCTTCCGAGCGGCACGAAGCGAGCCAAGCCCGCCAAGAAGGCCGAAGAGCCGGCCGTGCCCAGCGAGGCCGCACAGGCCCCGGCCGAGGCCGACGCGCCCAAGATGGCGCCGTCCGAACGAAAGCCGGCGAAGCCCGCGAGGAAAAAGAAGACGGGGTGAGGCTGCCTTCATACATCGGCGTTCATTCCGTTGCGTGACCTTTTTTGAAAGACCTCTAGCAAACCTATTTACGGCAATGCGGAAGCAGGCATTGCGGATGACCTTGTGTCGTGAGGGTTTCGAGCATGACGAAGATCCATGTTGCTCCCCCGATAAGCATTCTTCCAAAGGACTTTCAACGATTCATTAAGCAATTTGCAAGAGGCGTTCCGGTAGAGAGATTATCGTTGTGTCGCGACCTTAGAACAAAATGGACCAGGTGGAATCAGAATCCTGCGGCCATTGCGAAGTGCTATGAAGCCAATCTGCCGAGTGCCAAGAATCTTAGAGAATGCGTTGGCAAACAAAAAGTGGTAGGGGTCTATTGCATTTATGCTAAGCAAGAGGGTAAAGCCTTTGAATGCTTCTACGTAGGTATTTCCAATAGCAGCATCTACGACAGATTAAATCAACACCTGTGCGGAGATATTCGGCACAAGAATAGCTATGATCGGGGTAAACGGGATGCTTACGTATGGTTAGGAAATGCGGTCGAAGTTGTTATTTGCTATGCGACGATTCAACACGATAAGGAAGTGGTCGGGCGCGGGCTTCGACTATTGGAGGATTGCTTGACGGTTCTGCTCCGACCACAGTTCTTATGCGGGTTCATCCAAGAGCGAGAGGCTCTTGCCCCTAAGAAATAGGGTGCTTTCAATCCCGCCTTCGCCGACCGACCCCCTCGCGTCGCGGCCACCGCTTACTTCTGAAATGCAGCGCTGTCAGCAGGACGTGATGGACAGTTGACGACGCCAACTGTAAACTATATAAACTATACGAGGTCAACGCCCCATTGAGTTTCGCGGAGTTAAGCAGCATGGCCACCGATTTGGAAATTGCCGATTTGGAAATTGCCCCAGCGCCCCCGGTCGAAGAAGTCGATTCGGTCTGGACCGCAGGTTCCGGCGGGGCGGTCGTCCTCCACGGCATTTCGTGGAAGATGTATCGTCGACTGCGCAAAATGCGCGAGAACTACAATATTCGCATGACCTTTGATGGGGGAGAACTGGAGATTATGTCACCATCGCCGCTGCACGAGAAGATCGGCAGGCTACTGGGGAACCTCATCGCCGTCTGGCAACTTGAATTCAAAATTCCCGTTGCCAGTTGCGGGGAGATGACGATCAGCCGCGCGGCGTTCAAGCGCGGCTTCGAACCGGATCATTGCTATTACGTACAGCACGAACCGCAGATGTGGGACAAGACGAAGATCAACTTCAAGGTCGATCCGCCGCCCGACCTGGCCATCGAAGTGGAAGTGACCCGCAAACTCGGCAAGAAGGCGGAGATCTACGCGGCGTTCCGCGTGCCCGAGTTGTGGTGCTGGAGAGAAAACTCGTTGAAGGTCTTCGAGCTTTCTCCGGAAGGCACGTACGTTCCCCGCGCAACGAGCGTTTGTTTTCCGACCTTTCCGATCGCCAAGGTGCAGGAAGTCGTGCGGCAACTTGGCACAGTTCACGAAACCGACCTCATCCTCTCTTTCCGTGACTGGGTGCGACAGAACTTGCAACCGGCCGATTGACGTTCGCCCATTTCCGATTCTCCTAACGGCGAACGGGGGGGATTGACTCCCGAAGACATTCAAGAGTATGCTTGCTGGTATACCAAGTAGTGAAAGGTCCATCGTCATGCCCAGCGCAACCGTCAAGATAGACGCGGAGACCTATGCCAAATTGAGATCCACCGCGGCGGAGACGGGTAAACCCATGGTCGACGTGTTGGCGGAGGCCATTGACGCGTACGCCCGGCACTGCTTCTTGGTGGGACTTAGCGCCGACTTCGCCGCCCTTCGTGCCGACCCGAAGAGGTGGGATGACGAGATGGCCGAACGTGCCGCCTGGGAGGCCACGTTGACAGACGACTTGGAGGATGATGGACCATGACCAGCCTTGCGCATTCTCATCGAACTCTGAGAAGAAGGCCGCAGACCTGCCATATCCACAGGCTTGCTTTTTCCTCGCGCAGGCTGTCTAATTACTTCCGTGGAAACGGAATATCCCAACGACGCAACCCAGGGCCCTTCCCTGATCGAGGGCGAGCCCGACCGTCACGCCGCCTGCCTTGCAGGGCAGAAGGTTTGCGTCATCGGCCGCTTCCTGGCTATGAACCAGGCCGAAGTCATGGAAGTCGTGCGAGCACATGGCGGCATCCCGGTTCAATCCCCTTCGCAGGACACTGCCCTGGTGGTCGTGGGCGGCGACGGCTGGCCTTGCCTCCGCGACGGTTCGCCCGCGCCCTGACGCAGCGCGTGCAAGAGCTGCGCCGCGGCGGCGCAGATCTCGGTCCTTTCCGAAGAGGAGTTTTTCGCCCGCCTAGGGCTGGTCGAGGCCCAGCGGAGCGTTTGCCGCGAGTTGACCGTCGCCGAATTGAGCCGCGTGCTCGGCCTCCGTGCGGCGCAGGTCCGCCGCTGGGCGCGTCTGGGACTTGTGACTCCCAGGCGGACCGTCCACCGGCTGGCCTTCTTCGACCTGGTCCAAGTCTCCAGCGCCAAGCGGATCTGCGAGTTGCTTGGCCGGGGGGCGTCGCTGGCGAATATCCGCCGCGGTCTGGAGCAGATCGAGCGCTGGCTGCCGGAGCGCGAGGCCCCTTTTTCCCAGTTGGCCCTGCTGGAGCACGACGGGCGGATCATCGTCCGGCTCGACGGCACGCTGGCGGAGCCCAGCGGCCAGTTGCGATTCAATTTCGACCCGCCCGGCGGGGCACCCGTTTGCGGGTCGGCGGCTGTGAGCAACGTGCGGGAGAACTCGGAATCGCTTTTCGACCAGGCCCTGGCGGCGGAAGACGCCCAAGACCTGGCCGCGGCGGCCGAACTCTACCAGAGGGCGATCCTCCTCGATCCGGCCGATCCGGTCCTGCCCTTCAATCTGGGCAACGTGCTCTTCGGATTGGCGCGCTACGCCGAGGCGGCCGACAGTTTCCAGCGGGCACTGCGGCTGGACGCCGGTTACGCCGAGGCCTGGAACAACCTCGGCAACACGTTGCGCAAATGGGGTCATGGCAGGGGGCCCTGGCCGCCTTCCGCCGCGCGCTCGGGCTCGTTCCGGACTACGACGACGCCCAATACAACCTGGAGCGCGTGAAGCGCCGCATGCCGGTCAAGCGGCTGGGATAGCCGCACATCCGCCGAAACAGTTCCGCAACGAGGAGGATCCGCTTCCAAGTTCAGGGCCCGCCTGTCTTTGTGGGCTGAATGGCAAGGTCCGATTTCTTCAGAAAACCGGTCGTCGCCAGCCATTCCTGGAACCGCCAGGGCCATTGATTGGCGGCCGAGGTGCTGCGAGGGCGATAGCCGAAACCGTGCCCTGTCCCGGCATAAACGTGCAACTCCGCCGGCACGCCTGCCTGCTTGAAGAGGAGATAGACACTCGGCATGACCTCGGAAATATTGGCGCGGTCGTTGGCCCCGCAGAGCAGAAAGGCTGGGGGCGAGTCCTTTGTCGGCACGACCGACTTCGCCCCGCCCGGATACATCAGCCCTTGAAAGGCCGGCTTGCAGCCGAAGCGGTCGACGGGGTCCGCCGCGGCAGGGTTGCCGTCGTCGTTCTTCTTGACCAGCAAATTCACCAGCTCGCCGCCGGCGGAAAAGCCGATGATTCCCAGCTTGGCCGGATTGACGCTCCACTCCTCGGCGCGGCTCCGCACCAGCCGCATGGTGCGCTGCGTGTCGGCCAGTTCGTCGTCCATGGTATAGGTCGACCCGGCCTCGCGCGAGAGGCGATTGATCAGCACAAAGCCGGAAATGCCGCGATCGGCAAGCCACTGCCCGATGAAACACCCTTCGCTGTCGTAGGAGAGTTGATAGTGCCCTCCGCCGGGCGCGATCAGCACGCCGACACCGGTGGCCTTGCTCTTCTCGGGCAGGAAGACCGTCACGCTCGGCTTGTTCACGCCCGTCACGATGCGCTCGCCGTTGCTGGTCTTGACGTTCTTTTCGACCGTCTTCCCCTCCGCATGCGGCGCCCCGTTGGGCCACAAAAACACGACCGGCGGCGCGTCGGCCGCAGAGGAAACCGCACAAAGAGTGAGCAGACCTGCGCATAGCGATTCCGGCAAAACGGCGGAAATTTTCATCATCGCTCCTTTGGTTTGTACGTTGCTGATCCAACCCAGACCCGGGCTCGCACCGCCACAATACGCGACCCATGCAGTGCGAGAATCAGCGTCATTATACGCATTTTGGCAAGAAGAAAAGCAAGCGAATTCGCCCTTGGTTCCGCTCTCCAGGGCCGTTTGCCGCAGCCCGGTCCG
Source organism: uncultured Planctomycetia bacterium (assembly GCA_963824275.1). Lineage (GTDB taxonomy): Bacteria > Planctomycetota > Planctomycetia > Pirellulales > Thermoguttaceae > JANXQG01. The sequence goes on from CAWGOT010000006.1 coordinate 968,913, forward strand.
CAACTGGAGGGCATCCGTCAGCTTGCGGGTGCACTCGAAGGGAAGGTCGGCTCCCTGGAGTCATTTCTTGGGGAAGCAGAAGGCCCGGACGACCTCTTGCCGCTGCTTGTGGTCGTTTCCCAGCCGGTCGTCCGGGCTCTTTTCGTTAGATCACCGTCAGCGCGAAGAGGCTCGTCAGGTCTTGCCCTCGCAGGTCCACCGCCGGCGCCGGGTTGAGGATGAACATCTTTCCGGCGGCCTTGGCCACGCGGGCCGCCGCCAGCGCGGTCTCCAAGGGGATCTCCAAGGGCGAGAGCGAGACCTCCGCGCGGCGGATTTCCGCGGCGTGCTTTTCGACGTTCGGCCGGCAGGAAGTCGCCGTTGGCGCCGATGTTCAGGGCTCGTCCAGCGTCACCACGACCCGGCCGCGAATCCGCCCGGCGAGGATCTCGCTGATATGCGGCCCGAGCCCGGACAAGGTGGTGAAATGGGCCATCGCGTCGAGGTTCTCCGGCTTCCAATCGCCGGCCAGCCGCTGCCAGGCCTCCAGGCGGGAAGCGCGAGGACACCAGGCGGCATCGATCCCGGCCAATGTCGCGGCCCGCAGTATGAACGGGTAGACGGTCACGGGTAGCTCGTTGCTGCCGGCCAGCCCGCAGGCCGCGACGCAGCCGCCGTGCCGCAGCCCGCGCAACAGCGTTCCCAGGATGTTCCCGCCGACCGTATCGATGCCGCCGGCCCAGCGGCCGGAGAGCAGCGGCCGGCCGCTGCGGTCGTCGACCTCCTCGCGGCCGAGGATCTCGGTCGCCCCGAGGCCTTTCAGATAGTCGTGGGCCTCGGTCTTGCCGGTCACGGCGGCCACGTGGTAGCCGAGCTTGCCGAGGATCGCCACCGCCACACTCCCCACGCCGCCGGTGGCGCCGCTGACGACGATCGGTCCGCCATCGGGCTGAATGCCGTGTTTCTGCAAGGAGTCGACGCACAGCGCGGCGGTCAGACCGGCCGTGCCGAGGATCATCGCCTCGCGGAGGGTCAAGCCCTGGGGCAAGGGCACGATCCAGTCGTGCGGCACGCGGACAAACTCGGCCCAGCCGCCCCAGCGCGTGGCGCCGCCGTCGTGGCCGGTCACGAGCACCTGGTCGCCGGCGGAGAATTCCTGAGCATCGCTGGCCGCGACCGTGCCCGCCGCGTCGACTCCAGGCACGTGCGGGAACCTTTTCACGATGCCCTGATGCCCCGTGGCCGCCAGGGCGTCCTTATAGTTCAAACTCGAGAATGCCACGCGGATGAGCACGTCGCCCTCGGGCAGTTCGTCGAGCGATCGCTCCGCGATGCCCGCCGCGACGGCGCCGGAACTACCGCCCTGGACCAGGTAGCATTTGAGCGATTTGGGAAGCATGAACGCCGCACGAAATTGAAGGTAATGAACGCTCGGCCCCGACACTGCAGCATTATATCCGCGCAGCTCTCTTGAGGAGAAAAGCAACCACGTGGATGAAAGCTTTTCTTCTCTCAACAACACCCGTGATTGCTGGGCCGGCACTCGCAAGCTCCCGTGAAGCCATACCTCTTGTGTGCATTTCATCTCCCCAAAGGAATGAACGTTCCATCAATTGCTGCGCACGTAATCCGACGAAATTCAAAATTCTGTAAACCATTATGAATAAACGTGTTAGGACAAGATTGCCGGCCGTGCGGCGAAATTATTTTCCCATTTCAAGGCCCTCATCCGTATATATATGTGGAAACGCGTTGTTCTTTGACAATTTGGTGAAAGGAAACCCGCCCTCGGTGTAGCGAACCGGGGGCGGGAGAAGTGGGGAACACTCATTGCCGCTAATTATCACTAATAACAGAAGTTAGTGATGCTTAGTGGCAATCAGTGTTCCGCGCCCTCGGTCGAACTGCCAAAGAGACAGAAATCGCGTGAGGTTTTTGTTGACCCATCGAATGGGCAAATAGTTATTGATGGGGGGGTCACATGGGTTTCGTGGCCGTTTGTGGCCGTTTGTGGCCAGATGTGGCCGGATTTGGCCGGATTTGGCCACTTCGTGGCCGAATGTGGCCAGTTTTCTGGCCAGTTTACCGCCACAAGAGGCATGACACTAAATGACTCTAAGGAGTGTAAAGAGATCGAATTTCAGCGGTTTTGACGCGTATACACTCTCCGTATGATAGATATTGGCAGCATTATTAGAGGGGTGAATCTGGCGGAAAAACGAGCAAAACTGGCTATTCTGGCCAAAAATCGTCGAGACTCCCACTGGTATGAAAGGAAAATTCTGGATAAGAAGATCGGGCGGGGCAGGCAAGACCATTTCGAGCAAGTTCGGGCGAGAACCACCCGGTAGGGGAATATAATTTAGGAGTTAGAAGTTAGGAGCCAGGGACGACCTTGACCGAAGGGCAAAACCGAACAATAATCACTGTAGTTATCGATGTTGTAATGATTGGTTCGCTAAGCCGTGATTATACTGCACGTGGGCAGAAATGAGCCGTTGGAGTCCCGGCTTTAGCCGGAAACCTGCCGGACAAACCGCGTAAAGGCGGGACTCCAACGGCTCATTTCTGCCCGCGCAAACTATATTGGGAAATCTCGCGCAGCCGGTGGCGGGGCGTTTAAGGTATAATCTTCGGCGGCTTGGATTAAGACTTTAGACCGTAAGGTGGGCCGAGTGGAGCGAGTCCCACCGCGAGACACCGAAAAATGGTGGGACTTCGCTCCACTCGGCCCACCCTACGGCCCACTGCGCAGGGTGCTCCTTGGCCCACCCTGGTGCCCGTCGAAGGCCCATCCTGCGTGCCGGTTCGGCCCTGGCCCTGCCAAGGTGAGTGGGCTGATTCCCTAGGATCACATTCATGAGTGGATTTTCGTTCCGAATCGACAATAGCCCTTTTGACCAACATCAGGCGGATGTCCTGAATCAGTTGTTGGCTACCCTTACGCCCGACCAGATGATCTGGCTCAGCGGCTATTTGGCGGGCGTGCGGGGCAGTGAGCGCGGAAGCATCCGCCCAACCGGCCGTTGCGGCGCCTGTCAAAGAGGAAAGCCCGACGCATGCCGCGCTCGTGCGCGACGTGACCGTCCTTTTCGGTTCCCAGACCGGCAACGCCCAGCGCCTGGCGGGCGAGATGAAAAAGCGGCTGGAAGCGAAGGGCTTCGCGCCCGCGCTGTCGTGCATGAGCGAGTTCCGCACGAACAATCTCAAGAAGGTCAAGCAGCTCTTGATCGTGGTCAGCACCTACGGCGAGGGCGACCCGCCGGACAAAGCGGTGCTGTTCCACGAGTTCGTGCACGGCAAGCGGGCGCCGCGACTGGAGGGCTTGCGGTTCTCCGTGCTTTCGCTGGGCGATCAGCTCTACGATCAATTCTGCAAGACGGGCAAGGATTTCGACGCACGGCTGGAGGAGCTTGGGGCGACGCGGATCCACCCGCGGGTCGATTGCGACGTTGATTTCGACGAGCCGGCCAATGCCTGGATGGAAGGCGTGCTCAACGCCCTGGCCGGTCAGAATCTCCCCTCGCCCGCCGGGGGTGAGGGTAGTTCGGTCGAGGGCGGCGACGTGACCGAGCGGATTGCGGCCGACGCGTCCAGCGGCGTCCTCTCGGCGGTGACGGCATCCGCGGGCACACGGTACTCCGGGTCGGCCACGGCGACGCAGACAGTTGCCGCCCCGGCCTTTACGCGCACGAATCCCTTTACCGCCGAGGTCCTGGAGAACTTCAACCTCAACGGCCGCGGATCGGAAAAGGAAACCCGCCACCTGAAACTGGCCATCGAAGGCTCAGGGCTGTGCTTCGAGCCGGGCGATTCGCTGGGCATCTACCCGCACAACGATCCGCAACTGGTCGACGACGTGATCGGTCACATGGGCTGGAATCCGCAGGAGGTCATTCCCGCCGGCAAGCAGGAACTGCCGCTCCGCGAGGCCCTGATCCAGCATTATGAAATCACGCTCCTCAGCAAGCAGTTACTTAAGCAGGCGGCCACATTCTCCCAGGACGGCTTGCAGGACCTGGTCCAATCCGACGCCAGCGAGAAGTTGAAGGCCTATACCCGCGGCCGCGACTTGCTGGACCTCATCCGCGACTTCTCGATCCAGGGCATTCCGCCCCGCGAGTTCGTGCCGATGCTCCGCAAGCTGCCCGCAAGGCTGTATTCGATCGCCAGCAGCTTCCGAGCGAACTCCGACGAGGTCGATCTGCTGATTGCCGCGCTGCGCTATCAGGCCCACAATCGCGACCGCCTGGGCACCTGCTCGGTACACTGTGCCGAGCGGGTCGACGTGGCCGACTATTTACAGGTCTTCGTGCATTCGAATCCGAACTTCCGCATCCCTGCCGACCCGGACGCGCCGATCATCATGGTCGGCCCTGGCACGGGCGTGGCGCCGTTCCGGGCCTTCGTGGAGGACCGCGAGGAATGCGGCTCGGGAGGCAAGTCGTGGCTGTTCTTCGGCGACCGGCACTTCCGCACCGATTTCCTGTACCAGGTCGAATGGCTCCGCTGGCTGAAGCTCGGCGTGCTGACCCGTCTCGACGTGGCCTTCTCCCGCGACCAGGGCAGCAAGGTCTATGTGCAGCACCGCATGCTGGAAAAGAGCCGCGAGCTGTATGGCTGGTTGCAGGAAGGGGCCCATTTCTACGTCTGCGGCAGCGTCAACCCCATGGCGGCCGACGTCCATGCCGCGCTGGTGGGCATCGTCCAGGGCGAAGGCGGAAACAGCAAGGAAGAGGCCGAAGCCTACGTTGCCGGCTTGCGCGAGCAGGGCCGGTACCAGAGAGACGTGTATTAAGCTGTCATTTCGTAGAGCGGCAGCGATGCTAACGGTTTGCAGACGCCGTGGCCGACTGCAGCCGGCTGCGCTTGCCGAAATTCACCCGCGGCTTTCGGCCGAGCGGCCAAAAGGCGGAAAAAGCTGCGAACGGGCATTGCAAGCCCTGCGCCGCCGCCAAGCGTATCCCAGCGTCCCAATGCCGCCGGCCGCGAGGAGAGCTAACGTGGAGGGCTCGGGGACCGGGGCCATTTCACTGGCGAAGTCGCTGTTGTGGTTCACGACCGCCCAAATCGTATTGTTGGCCGTGTTGATACCCCAATCGCCCAAGGTCGTGTCGCCGTTCCATGCCCCGACGCCGGCAAAATGGTCGTTGCTGCTGCCGATATTGCCGAGCACGGCGTTCTCCCAGGTGTCCGTATTCGGGTTCAGCCAGCCCGGAATCAGCGACCCCTTCGGATGCCAAGAGACCTTCGTTCGCTGCACCGCCCGGCAGCAGGTTCGCGTCAAAGTCCATTTGCAGCACGAAAGGGCTGGTCTGATCGCCGCTGAACGTCATGCCGCTCAGGTCCAGAACGTCCCCCAACAGTCCGGGACCTGTTCGTTCCGCCTCGGTCTGCGTTCGCCACTGCATACTCACAGTCTGCGATGAGCCGCTGCCGTTCGTGCCGGCCAGGATCGTCGCCGAAGTGCCGATCATGCTGTAGCCGCCGCTGCCCGTGGTGGCCATCGCCTTCGATTGGAGGTTCGCGTAGCTTCCATTCTGGGCCACCGGGGCAGTCAAGGCGGGACCGAACGAGGTCTGCGAATTGCTCATGTCGGCGGTGGCGTTGCCCACGTTGGCTTCCAGCGTGACGGTGATGCCCCCGTTGTTGTTGTTCCCGGCCCCCGGCAAACTGCTGCCGTCGGCCAATTGGGAGCCGGACATCGTGATCGTCGTCAGCCCGCTAGTCGTGTAATTGGCCGTGTTCAGCGAAGCGGTAAAGGTGTTGCTGCCGCCCGCCGAAAGCCCTCCGAAGGTCGAGAGGTTCGTCGTAAGCGCCGCATCGCCGCGTGTCGAGAATCCCGTCAGTTTGAGGTTTGCGGTGTAGGCGGCGGAGGTGTTTGCCGCGCGGTTGTAGATCGCGAATGTCTGGCTGGGGATTGCCGCCCCCCGCAGGACATTGCCGAAGTTGATCGTCTGCGTGGTCTGATTGGCGATCGAAGAGAGGGAGGCGTTAGAGTGGTCCATGACCGTGAGGGTTGCGGTGGCCGTCTGGCTGAGGTTGCTGGAATTGGGATCGCTGCCGGTGAAGGAAATGGTCGTTACGCCGAGGGTGGTGGAAGTGGCCGCGACGCTGCAGGAATCGCTGCCGCCAGGTGCGAGGCTGTCCGAAGCGGGAGTTACCGTGCCGAGCGCGGCACTGCCGCTTTGGACGGCTGCGGTGAGCGTGTAATTGAGGTTGTATCCGGACGTGGGCGAGTTGCTCACGGCCATGCCGAGCGTGGCCGTTCCGCCGCGGATGATCATGGCGCTGGTGCCGCTGCTCAGGGCGATGGTTGCCGGTGCGATATTCAGGGCGAAGACGGTCCCAGCGGAATTGACAGTGTCGTCCCATGTGGTCCCATACAGTGTGCTGCTGCTGATCGCCAAGCCGCCATTTGGACCATAGCCGTTGCTGCCATTGAACGAGGCCACCACCGTGGCGCCGCCGCCGCTTATGGGGACGCTGAAGACCACGCCGCACCCATAGGCGCCGCCTCCTGTGGTCGTCCCATAAAGGGTGTTGCCGACGAGCGTCAAGCCGGCGTTTGGATTTTGGCCGTTGCTGCCGTTGAACGTGGCCAGCACCGTGGGGCTGCCGCCGGTTAGGGGAACACTGAAGACCACGCCAACCCCATAACCGTTGTTCAACGACAAGTCGCCGCCCACATTGGTCGTCCCATACAGGGTGTTGCCGATGAGCGTCACGCCGAGAGGAGCATCGCCGTTGCTGCCGTTGAAGGAGGCCAGCACTGTGGGGCTGCCGCCGGTCGTGGGAACGCTGAAGACCACGCCGTCCCCATAGGCGCCGCCTTGTTCGGCCGTGCCATACAGGGTGTTGCCGACGAGCGTCAAAGCGCCATTGCCGGTTTGGGTGTTGTCGAAGTTGAATGAGGTCAACACCGTGGGGCTGCCGCCGCTTAGAGGAACGCTGAAGACCGTGCCATCGTTATTGGCGCCGGCGTATGTGGTCGTCCCATATAGGGTGCTGCCGTTGAGCGTCACACCGGCATCGGGCCATTCGCCGGTGCTGTAGGTGAACGCGCCCAGCACCTTCGGGATGCCGCCGCTTAGGGGGAGGCTGAAGACTGTGCCGTACCCATTATTGCCGTTCGGACCGCCTCCATTGGTCGTCCCGTACAGAGTGTTGCCGCTGATCGTCACACCGGCATAGGGGTTTGCGCCGTTAGTGAAGCTGAACGAGGCCAGCACCGTGGGGCTGCCGCCGCTTAGTGGGAGGCTGAAGACCGCACCGTACCCATCACCGCTGTTCAACGATAAGTTGCCGCCTTGTGAGGCCGTCCCATACAGGGTGTTGCCGCTGATTGTCACACCGGCTTCCGGCCATTTGCCGTTGCTGCCGTTGAAACGGGCGAGTGTCGTAAGGGTCTGGGCGAACACCTGGGCCAATATCGACGCCAGCAGCATTGCACCAAGCCCTGTGATCAGCCTCACTGCGACAAGAAGGCACGGTCCCTCTCGACAACAACAAAATCCCGAGCCGCTTGCAACGCAATTTCTCATTTCGCGTCTCTTTTTACTTTCTCAATCTGGGGGCGATCGCTCGCCCCGGCATGCAATCAGGGACCAAGGGTGTTGTCAAAATTCATGGCTTTTAGCTGCCAGAAAGCGGATTCTCCGACAGAAAAATGTCCGTGGGTAAACGGAGGGACAAAAGAACAATGCGAGAGAGAAAGATGGGCGAAAGGAAAATGCCAATCAACTTCTTTTCCGCAATATTCCTCCCATCTTCCTCTCTCCCATTTTTCTGTTCTCAACGCTGCCTGCTACGAGGGGTTCCACGGACGGCAAACCAGCTTGCAACCCGCCTGGCGGCGAAAGGGCCGGGGCGGAGGGAAGAACCCATTCTTCACCCCGCTCACAAGGCCCTTCGCCACGAAATAACGATTCCTATATCTTTAGATTAGACTCACGACATCAGAACTTCATTGCGCCTGCCGCGAATTTTTTGGCCTATGACCATGATCGGGGGCCTCGGCCGTCGCACGGGGACACTGCCTGCAATGGGGCGAAGACGACCAAAACGTCGCCGATGCGGAATCCCATTACTATAATCAAAACGCGTCAGAATAACAATAGGGAGGGGCTTCCGCAGGAAGTTCGCCGAATACTGTCAGAACTAGCTGTCAAAAATCGGAAGCGGCATTTTCTCGAGTGTTATGCCCTGAACGAAGGGTAAAGAAGCCCATTGAGGCGAGTTTTATACCCATAGATGGTTGCATTGACCACCAGGACGTAGGGAAAACTACATCCTTTGTCGGTTGAATAATCAACCATTTGGCAGAGCTTCAGCGATATTGGCGCTGTGCAGACGCCGTGGCCGATTCGCGGTCCAGCGGCAACTCGTCGCAGCCGCCGGTCGCCTCCAGAACGGCGCGGCGGAAGTCACGCTGCAAGGGCATCAGCGGCGGGTCAACCCCATCATACGGGTTTCCGTCGAAACGGCTTCCTTCAGCGCGGCCACGCAGATTTCCCGGCGATTGTGGCTCAACTGGCGGGCCCTCACGAGGTTGAAGCCCCAACTGCGAATGCGAGCCAAGTAGGCAGGCACTTCCGCCGCCAGGTGCCACTGCGGGAGCTTGAGGGTCAGGAGCATCCCCCGGATATTGACCTCGGCGTGGGTCACGATGGCCTCGATGGCGTCGAGCGTGTAGCTGGGCGCGACGTTCATGTCGGCCGTGAGCCAGCGGACCTTTCGATAGGCGCGACGCGGAACCGCCACGGCGCGGCGGCGGATGTGGCGGAAGTTGGGGTTTTCAAGCACCTGCGGGGACATCTCGGCCGGATCGATGCCGATGACCTCGAATCCCCGCCCTAGCAAAGACTGACTGGCGCCGCCGGGCGAACTGCCGATCTCGGCAAACCGTGCGCCCGCCGCGGCCGGCAGTTGCGACCAGGCGAGGGCCTCTTCCATCTTCAGCCAGGCGCGGCTGGCGGCCTCAGGAGGCAAGGCAAGATTGAAGATCCCGCCGGGCCACCGCGAGGGCACCGACCGGGCGCGATGGAAACCGACCCACCACTGATCGGGCTCGACCAACACGCAGTCGGCAACCCAGTCGCCCGCGGCCGCCGGCTGCTGGAGATGGTTTCCAAGGGCCAGCCGCTGGGGATGAGGGCAGGCGGCCCGCAGGGCTTCGAACATCGCGCCGGCCACGGGCGTGATCGAGGGCTCGAAACCGTGGTCGCCCGGCTCGGCCCTGTCGCGCTCCCAGACGTGGATCTGGCGGATGGGCCGCTCGCCCAGCAGCTTCCAGGCCTGTTCGGCGGAGGAGGAAAGGTCGCCATGCGAGAGCTGCAGACCGTAGGATAGGTTTTCAACCTGTCTCGGCAGACCAGGGGAAGAGACCGGTTGAAAACCTATCCTACTGACAGGTTGAGAACCTATTCTGCCGAGCGAAAAACCGTAGCTGCGGGCGAAGACCGAGGAGAGGCTGAAGTCGGGCGTGAGGAATTGCTGCTCGGGGAGCTTGAAGGTCAGGAAGCCGGGCCGGGAGAAGGCAAAACGGAAGTCGGGCCAACGCAGGGCCAGTTCGCCCTTGACCGCCCTTTCCGCGCCCACCTGGCAGGTGACAAAGAGGAAACGGGCCGGTTGCGAGGAGAGTGGCATAGCATGGGGACCAGTAGGGCTTTCGGGAAAGGCTCCATTATAGTCAGATGTGCAGCAACACCCAATTCCCGATGAGGGCCGCGATCAGGGCCATGCCGAAGAGCTCGGGGATCCGCTTTCCCAACGGTTCCCGATTGCGGCCGAAAAGGGCCGCCAGGCGGTAGGGGACCTGCAGGACCACGGCCAGCGCCATGAGCCATCCCACGCGGTGCCTGGCAAACGCCTCCTGCCACTGGCCGTGGGCCAGGAAAATGAAACTCCGCGTCAGGCCGCAACCGGGACAGTCGACGTGGAAAATAACCTGCGACGGACAGGTCGAAGGGATCGGCCAGTCGGGAAGAAAGCAGAAGGCGGCATGCTCGTCGCTCCGCACCTGCAGGACCAGCGACAAAAGGATGACGCCGCAAGCGATCCAGAGCATCTGCCGGTGGCGCCGCACGAGTTGGACCTCGGCGGGAGTGGCACTCGGAGCTCGCCCGGAAAGCGGGTTGGCCAGATCATCGTCGGCGAGGATTATGGCAGGGGTTGCCGCGCCGGGATCGTAAGGATGGCCTGACATTTCTTGCATCGCACTTTCCTTCCGGCGGCGGTCGAGGGAACCGAATAGCGAGACCGGCACTGGCCGCACTCGATGAGGATGGGGGGAGCGGAAGCGGGGGCGGCAGAAGCGGGGCGCGGGTCGGGAGCGGGAGAAGCGGGGAGCGAGGAGCGGGGAGCAGGGAGCGGCTGCGCTGGCGCGGCGATTGGGGGCGGGGCAGCCGCCGGCATCACAGTCTCGGGCGCCGCGTACCCGTGGTCGGCCTGGCGCACGACCGCTTCGGCGGCCCGCTTGATCGCCTCGTACTGGGGATTTGCCCCCGCGGCGGGACGCGCGATGGCCATGGGCGGCGAACCCGGGTTTACCAGCCGGGCCACGGGAATCGGCTGCGGAATCGGCGAGGGCTCCGCCGCAAAGGGAATGATCGAGGGGTCGTCTGCCTCGGACTGCGGCGCGGCCGGCTGATTTGCCGTCGGCGGCGTCGCCTCCGCCGGGGGCGGCGGCAGTGGTGGCGGTGGCGCCAGACGCTCGTCCATCACGAAGTTGGTGCGATCCAAGGGCAGTTGATGCTGGTTGGCCTCCACCCAGCGCGCCGCCTCGCCGTTCAAGGGGCTCTTGGTGTTATAGCTCTGATAGGCGATCATCTCGCCGATGCGGGCGACCATCGACCACAGCGGTTCTCCCGCGCTCCAGTGGTCGCCGATGCAAATCGCATGCGGGGCGATATTGGGATGGAACACGGGCGTCAGCATCCGGCACTGCGGCGGCAGCCGCGGATAGGAGAGCGGGAGGGCAATCTCCACCATGTGATTGGCCACCGTCTGCAACTGGGTGTCGACCTCGCGAAGCCCCTTGATCTGAAACTCCAGTTGGTAGCGCTCCGGCGGCGTGCCCTGGGCCTGGATCAGACGGATCCGCGGCTGCTGGGCCAGAAAGGCCCGCAGCTTCTCGTAGTCGGCTTGCAATCGCCGCAGCCGCACGGTACTCATGGTGATCCTCAAGGGGTTTTGGCGGACGAATCCTGGTTGGCGTGCATGATGGGTATCATCGGTCCTAGGGGTCCCATACGTCCTATTTCTTTTCGGCCGGCGCCGCAGCCGCTTCCAGCGCGGCGTGCACGTCGGGCGGATCGAGATCCAATAGCGTCTGGAAAGCGATGGCAAAACCCAGCCCTTCACTGACGCGATTGTCGCCGATCCAGGTGTTGATGCCGAGCAGGGTCCCCGACGCTTTGTCGTACAGGCCGCCGCCGCTGTTGCCATGATTCAGCGGGGCGTCGGTCTGGATCACGTGGATCTGTCGCGAACCGCGCGTTTGCAGCCGCACTTGCGAAATGCTGCCCTTGGTATGGCTCCAATCAAGGTGCTCGGGATTGCCGATGGTGAAAACGTCGCTGCCGATCTGCAATTCCGAGTTGGGCTTCCAGGAAGCGGCGCCGGCGCCGGTGCCGTCGACCTCCACGCGGATCAAGGCCAGGTCGATGCCGTCGGGGGCAACCCACACGACCTTCCCCGGATGGGGCGCCTGGCCGATGAGCTTGACCTGCAGGCTGGCGTCGGGCAGACGATCCTTGCCCTGCACGGTTTCCTGGCCTTCGAACTTCGGATCGACGACGTGCCGGTTGGTGACGATCAAGGCCGAGCCGTGCTCAATCTGCAGGATCACGCCGGAGCCGATGCCCATGCCGCCAAACAGGCCCGTGCCGAATTTGGTTTCCACCAGGGCGTTGGCGCGGACGCTCCGCGCGATGGCCGGCGCCATGTGGTTCAAGGCGTCGGCATCCGGCTCGAATTCATTCAGGCCGATCGTGAGATGCCCTCCCCCAGCGGAATAGAAGCTGAGAATTGCGATCCAGCCGACGGCGTCGGCCAGACCGAGCACGATGCCGGTCACGGCCAGGCCCGTGCCGCGCTGCCGCGTATGATGAATGCTGCCCAGGGCCAGGCTGCCCAAGAGGATCGCGATCAAGCCCGTCACCGCGCCGAAGAGCGGAATGCCGGCCAGGGCGACGATCAGGGCGGCGATTGCCAGCCGCGAACGGCGGCGAGGTTCCAGCGGATGGAAGCTTGCCGTGTTGCCGGGAAAGTACGAGGCCGGCACGATCACCGGCCGCGGCGGAGGTTTCACCTGGGCGACCTCGTCGACCGTGATCCGCAGTTCCGGCTGGCGGCTCTCCGCGAGGACTCGCCGGGCAGGGGCGCATTCGAACGACCCGCAACCGTCTTTGGAATGCCAGCAGGCGACGTGGTGGACCGCCCCGCATCGCATGCAGGCCACGATCTCCTCGCCCAGCGCGATCGCCGCGCCGCAATGGGGACAGCGGGCGCCGGCCTCGCGGTCCCCGGCAGTTCGGTTCGTATAGCTCGAAAAAGGCGATTCAGCCAACATGTCCCCCGCCGCTCAACCTGCCAGCCAGAACACAAAAACCAGAAGCATCAACACCGAGTATACCATAGAGATGCCAATTGCGGAATAAGCCAACACGGTTCGCGGCGGCGCCGATTACGCAGCAAAACGCAGCAATTGACGATCACCATAGGGGGGATCTTGCCCTTTGGGGAAAATCTACTACGATAAGTGCCGTGATTCTTGGAAGCGGTCTTGAAACGGGAGGCACTACAATGGCGAAGAAAATAACCCGAAAAGGTGTTCCACCTCCTCCCAAATGCAAGGCCATCCTCCGCTGCGAAAGGGCTATAATTGAAGCGGGAACCGGGAGAGTTCACCTTGTCGGGTTGCTTGAGAAATTTATTTTGCCCCAACTACCAGGCCAAGTTCCTCCATTTACCGCATATTTACAACTGACGGATGGTATTGTCCAACACGAATACGAAATATCAGTCGAACTTCACGACCTAAGCAACGGTACAGTCCTTGCGACCGAAGGTCCGAGGGTAAAATGGAAAGACCGACTTACTCGATTGAACTTGATCATGCCGGTCAAGGCGCTCCGCGTTAGCCATGCAGGGGCCTACGATTTCGTGGTTTTTGCCGACGATCAAGAAATAGATAGGCAGAAGTTTCGCGTAGACGTTTTGCCCGACCAAACCGACTCAAAGGACCAGGAAAATGGCTGATTCGAAATCGCCCCGTACCAAAAATGCCAAGGTTTCCGGCGGCAGGGAAGAGACTTCCCGGGCCGACCGCGTCATAACGATTAGCGATGAGATGCGTAACGGCCTCCCGGCCAACTGCATCGTGCTGCCCATGCGGATCCTCGATCCCCCGGAACCGATCAAGAAGAGGAAGAAAAAGCGTTGATCTCCCTGCCATCGACCGACAACACAAACCCATCGATCATGCGATATGCCCGCCGGTCAACTTACCAGCCAGAACACAAAAACCAGAAGCATCAACACCGAGTATACCACAGAGATGCCAATTGCGGAATAAGCCAACACGAGGTGCACCGGGCTCGCGGCGGCAATCTGCTTCAGCTTGGGCAGCAAGACCGAACAATTGATAACCACCAGAAGTGGGGCTGCTGGACCGGCCAAGAGATTGAGTGCGAAAAGGACGATGACCGTCGTGAGCAATCCCTTTTGGGTTTGCTTGCGTTTTTCGCGGCGATGCATGTCGGCCAGCGAAATCGGGTCGGCCGTGCCCAACTCGGTGTGGCAGTAGCGGCATTTTACGGCGATGGACTTGATCGTTTCGCCGCAGACCGGACACTTCTTGGTATCGCCCCAGGCGCTCAGCGGCTGCGACGTGACAGGGCCTTTCTCCAGGACCGGGGCCTGCTTGCAACCGTAGGTGCCGCAGCCGCCGATCTCCGCCCAGCACTCGCGGTGGTGGAACTGGTCGCACACCGGGCAGGTGACGACCGGCTCCTCGGCCGCGATCGCCGACTGGCAGATAGGGCAGGAATTGCCCACGTCGCCCGGTTTGAGGGGCATCGAGGCCAGGACCTGGGCATCCAGGGTCAAGGCGATGCCGTTCTTGCATTGGGGGCAGCGAAACGCCCGGTTCGCCGTCTCTTCGGGCAAGCGGATCTGTGCGCCGCAGGGGCAAGTAATGATCTCAGGCATGGCAGGCGTCAACGGAAGTTATGGGGACCTTGCGTCGCCAGTTGCAGCAATACGTTGAGAATGTTCCATACCACGGCAGCGGCGAAGGAGATTCCGACCATTTTCATCCCTTTTGGCTTGCCCTGAATCGCGTAGACGATGCCGACAATGCAAGCGATGCCGGCACAGAGGATGCAGAATGCCCATTCTCCGCCGCTCAGGTTTTCGTCGTCGGGCCCATACTTCTTGGCCGCCTTGAGTTTCAGTTGCGGGTCGAAAATCGCGTTGCAAAAACGGCACTTGGCGGCTCCAGCCATGATCATCTCACCGCACTGGGGGCACGGTCGCCGTGCTTCGTCGCCCAAGCCCGCGGAGGCCGAAGGAGCCTCCGGACCCTGCAGGTTATCGAGCCAATTCTGCGCAGGGGCGGCGGCGGGTTCCGGGCTGAAGGGCGTAGGAGGCTGCGCCGCCGGCCCTCCGGGTTCCCCGGCATTCTGCGCGACGTTCCGGCACGATCATGATCTGGCCGCAGGCCGGGCACTTGGCTTTCTTCCCGGAACTGGAATCCGGCGCCGAGAGGTTCTTGCCGCACGACGGGCAACTCATGGTAATGGGCACAATGCTCTCCTTCTTCCAGAGGTTAACGGTGGGTGCAGATGTTTATTGAAAGTGACGCGACAATCCGAATTGCCATCCTCAAAACTGCGACATGTTGGCCCCGAAGAAGCCGACCTTGATGCCATTTTCCGTGAGCTTTTTGGTTGCGGCCTGGTTGATGACCAAGAGAATCACAAGTCCCACACAGGGAATGATCGCCAATAGACCCAAAAAAATGCCCAGTACCGTGGAGTAAACCCTGGTCGCGACGAGAATCGCAAAAACGACACCCGCGATAATCGCAATCAAGACCACAAGGGCCGTGACGGAGGCTAAAATCGGTATTAGGTTGGCCCTTGCGACACCGTTGGCCGCACCGGCAAGAATCTGGACGAGGAGGCATAAAATGAGTCCGCGTTGATACATCGCGAGTTGCTTCAGGTCCGCGCTCTGCTCGCCAGCGCCGCACCTGGCATGGTTTTGAGGTTCGGATCGAAGATGGCGTTGCAGAATCGGCACTTGGCGGCCCCCTTGACGATCATTTCCCCGCATTCAGGGCAAGGCTGGCGCGTGTCGCCCTCGGCAGCGGGCGGGGCGGCGGCGGGAGCCGGCGAATGAAGTGGAACCGCGACTTGCGGCGCGGCTGCGGCGCGCCGGCGCGGCCTCATGCGCCGCTTCTGGGCGCGGCTGCGGCCGCTGCATTGGGCACCGTCACGATTTGGCCGCAGCCAGGGCACTTGGCCTTCTTGCCGGCCGCGGAGTCCGGCGCTGTGAGAGTTTTACCGCACGATGCGCAATTCACTTTGATGGGCACGAATCTCTCCTTCTTCGGGTGGGTCAGGTTGAGCGGGTTTGGATTCGGGTAGCCGTAGGGTGGGACCAGCGAGCTTGCGAGCGCCGGCCCGCCATTCACGGCATTTGGTGGGCCGGCATCGCAAGCTCGCTGGTCCCACCCTACGGCTACGGCTGAGGTTTAGGTTGGGCGGGTCTCTTTCAATTGGAACTCCAGCACGGTCTTTCCGAGCACGACCTGGTCGCCATGGTTCAGGGCCTGGCGGCGGATGGGAACGCCGTTGACGTAGGTGCCGTCGCGGCTGTTGCAGTCTTCGATTTCAAAGCGGCCGCCTCGATTATAGATCAAGGCGTGGCGGGGTTCGATGGCCTCGTCCTTGAAGAGATAGACTTCGGCCTTGGGCGAACTGCCCAGCACGGTCGTATCGCGGAAGAGGACGAACTGCTTGCCGGCCAGCGGCCCGGCCCGCATCAGCAGCCAGGCGGTCTTCGTCCAGCCCTCGACCAGGCCCACGAAAAGCCCCACGGAGAGGCCGATGATCGTCAGGCCGATGCCGCGGCTGACGGTAGCCCGCTGGCCTTCGTGAAAAAGCAAGGCGATGGGATCGAAGAGCAGTCCGCCGAGCAGTCCGCCCATGACACCGCCGACAATGCCGTTGAGAATGACCTTCTTTTCGCGCAGCGCGAGTCCCTGGCCCAGTCCGGCAGGAATTGCGGCGACGGCCCAGGCGGCGGCGCGTCCCATCATCAAGATCACGAGGGCAAATCCGGTAGGGACGGCCCCGGGGCGAGGATTGTCCCAGAACTGGCGGGCAATACCGCTCATGATCGCAAAGATAAATCCGCCGACGAAGATGGCGATGAGACCTCCGCCGAAACCTATGCCCAGTCCCACAATTCCGCAAAGGAACGCCCGCGAGGGATTGCGGCACATGATCCCCTCGCTGGCCCCGAGAAACAAGCCGATCGCCGCGGCGACTACCGGAAAGAGCAGGAAAGCGGCAACGGGGAATCCGCGGCCTTGGGCGATTGCCATATCGTCGAAGAACGGCTCCAGGCATGCCCATCCCAGCAGTCCGCCCAGGCCGCTGGCGATCGACAGATAGAACCAACTGGAGTAGATGATGCGGATGATCAAGGGTTGCGGATCGATGGGCCCCGTATCGCGGCGGAGAGCCTGCTGCATCTCGACGAACTCGTTCACCTGGGGCGAAAAGAGATCGCTGGTGTCGATGCGGATGGGGGTTCGGGTGTCGTCGCTCATCAGTCGTTACTCCGCGGGTTCGGGTGCTCAGAAAACTCCTCGGCGGACCGGACCCCTGCCGGCTTGTCCGGCAGGTGAACCACCTTCGCTCACAAAACTTGTTCACCTGCCAGGCAAGCTGGCAGGGGTCTTCAGGTCCCAAATCGCTCAGTTCCTTCGCTCACAAAACTCGTTCACCTGCCAGGCAAGCTGGCAGGGGTCTTCAGGTTCCAAATCGCTCAGTTCCTTCGCTCACAAAACTTGTTCACCTGCCAGGCAAGCTGGCAGGGGTCTTCGGGTCCCAAATCGCTCAGTTCCTTCGCTCACAAAACTTGTTCACCTGCCAGGCAAGCTGGCAGGGGTCTTCGCACGTTATGGTCTCTTGTCTGCTCCACCCGGTTTGGCAGTATCCGGCGGCTTGGGTTCAGACGCAGCCGGGGCCGCAGTTGTCTTGGGCGGCTCGCCGCTCGGCTTTGCCGCGGCAGCCGGCTGTGCGGAATCGTGTGCCGCAGAATCCTTGGCCGCCTGCGCCTTTTCTTCGGCCTCCTTGGCATCGATTATCAAGCGACGCACTTCGTATTCCTCCTCACGGGTCAGGCCATAGACATTCTTGATTTCCTGAAAAAACCTCGGCACTTCCTTCAAATTCTGAATGGGCTCAGACCACTGCTTCCGCTTCTCTTCCTGGGCGTCGCCGGGCAGAGAAGCGATAAGTTCGTTGGCCAGATTGATAACCGTCTGCGTGGTGCCCTCCATGACTGTGGTCGCTTTGTCCAAAGTTTCCCCCATGCCAAGCTTCAGTCCCTTGAAGACGCCGTAGTGGGTCACGGCTGCCCGCGTGGTTGCGAGCCGGTCGGCCGCCGTCATCCAACCTCCCAGCAGATAGCCTAGCATGAGAAAGCAAACCACGGTGAGCAGCCACGTCATCGACGACGAGATCGGCGGCAGGGCCTCGGGCCGCGGCGCGGACTCGGGCGTTTGCCCGGCGGGCAATGCCGAAGAGGGCTTGCGGGCCGCACCCTGCGAGGAGAGATGGATCTCGTCGCCGACCCAGAAGTGAGGACAGAGCTTCGCCTTGCCGTCGCGCCAGGCGAAGACGCCTTCGACCCCGTTGACCGGATCAACGACGTAGGCGATCTGTCCCGGGCCGTTGAAAAAATGGTCCTCGATAAACATGTCGCGGTCGGAGAGGAAAATGCCGAAGTTGGGATGCGAGTGATACCAGCCCACGATGTCTCGATCGGTGAACTTGGCGTCCATCTGCTGATGGACCTCGTTCCAGGCCTCATGGGTGAAGGTCACGTCGCCGGCATTGCTGACCGCCTTGTCGCAGCGGATCGACTCGTTCACCAGCACGAACGGCCCTTCGGCATCGCGGTGCCAGTGGCCGACCAGCACGCCGCAGATTTCCAGGGAGAGCTTCTCGGCGGCATGCGCGGCCATCCGCTGGTGGATCTCGGGAGCGAAGAAGATGCGAAAGTTCTCCTTGCCGGCGGGAAAGGCAGTTTCCTTCAGGTCGCGCTTCGCGAGCTGGGCAACATCCAAGCGTTCCTTTTTCTCGGCCATAACTGTATCACTCCGTCTTGATCGTTCCCAATACCGCCGCGCGGTCGCCGGCAAATTCGTAAAACGCCTGCTGTTGCGGGGCATCCGGTACTCCCGACCCGGAGTACCGGGTGCCCCGGCGGCCGCCCAGGACATCCCACAGCGGGATGCCGAGCTCGCCCAAGGTCCGATCCAGGAACGCCGCACTGCCGTCGATCGTATGGTAGAGGTTCGGCGTGCGGTGCTCGTGGCACTTGGGACAGCGGCCCTGCCGCTCGTTGACCTTGCCCAGCGAGGCCAGGTAGGGCTCGTCCTCCTTGCAGTGGGGGCAGTAGAGCGACGAGAGCAGGTCGCTGCTGGTTTCAATCACGGCCTCGGGCCCCAGGTCGCCGCGGACCCGCTCCAGGAAATCGCCCACGGAAGTGCCGGCAATGCCCAGCGGCAGGCTTCGCACGGGTTCGTCCGGATCGTGGGCCGGGCAGTCGTCCTTGCGGGTATAGGCGACCACGTAGCTGGAATGCGTCATGCCCTCGAAGACGAAGCCCCGGCCATCCAGCACGTCGAGGCCGTGGATCAGCTTGACGGCCTCCTGGCATTGGATGCCGGCAATGACCGAAGCCGTGGTGGAGACAGTCGGCACTTTGCCCTCTTCCATGTCGTCGCGGGTCAAGAGGGCACAGCTCCGGCGGGCCTGGAGCATCTTCCAATCGATTTCGTTCATCGTACATTCGTAGCAAGGGCCGCAGGCCGGATCGAAGACGCGGGCCACGCCCTGGAGCCGCTCGATGGCGCCGTCGATCCAGATTTTTCCCGCCCTGGCCGAGGCGCGATTGATCGCCACGCGGGCCTCGCGATTGTCGAGTCCGCCGAGGATCACGTCGGCCCAACGATAGACGCCCGCGCCCAGGTCGTGAACGATGTTCAGCGTCAGCGGCTGGACGTGCATGCCGGGGTAGATCTCGCGGGCCCTGGCGGCGGCGACATCGGCCTTCGACAGGCCGCAGTCCTCGCCGCGAAAGAGCACGGAACGCGAAAGGTTCGAGTTCTCGATGCGGTCGCAATCGGCGACCACGACGTTGCCGACTCCCAGCAGGGCCAAATTCTTGAGGATTTCGTTCCCCAGGGCCCCGGCCCCGATGACGAGGAATTTGGCCGCGGACAACCGCTCTTGGTCCCACCAACTGATCAATCGCAGGCGGGCAAAGCGATCCTCATCGGCCGCATCTTTGACGGCAAGCAGCTCCGGCATGCGACAGATCTCCGAGTTTGAGTGCTTTTGGGTCGGACTCGCCTGGAAGAGCTTAGAGCTTAGTTTTTAGACTTAGAGCTTAGTTCTAAGTCTTCTAAGTTCTAATCTCTAAGTTCTAATCTCTTCCACTTCTTCGCGTGCCAAATCTCGCCGCGCACAAGCCTCGTGCCGGCGGTGATTTCCGGCTGCAATCGGACAATATCGCCGTTCTGGACGCCGGCGGTGGCGAGCGTTTCGTCGTCCAGCAGTTGCCGGCCGCTGGCACGATGCTGAAACTTGTAGCTCATCAACTGGTTATCAGGACTATATCGCGGAAGATTCATCTTTTCGACCAGCACGGCGATGACCCGATTGACCGGTGCGTCCGCCGGCAGCTCGACCAGTTGCTTCTTGTTTCCCGTGGCGTCCCAAACTTCGATCGTGATGTTGTTCATGATGGCAAACGCGGAGAGAGGTGAATCCTTTCACTTTTAATCGGCGGAGACTTCCTAGTCAAGGGGGGTGTAACTATTTTGGCGAAATGGCCGTTAGGGTGGTGTTGACCGATTTCGATGCCACCGGCCTGCCCGGTGGAGACTCACGTTCGTTGCTACAACTGTGCCCGCCGCAACGTCGCCCCGGCCCACCGCTCCCCGGCGACGGCTACGCCGTCGCCGGGGAGCGGTGGGCCGGGGGCGAAAAACGTGAGGGAGCCAGTCGCATGTAGCAACGAACGTGAGCCTCCACCGGGCAGGCCGGTGGCATCGAGGATCAGAACGCGGGACTTTTTTCGGACGGAAAGGCTGCCTAGGCGGCCTCGACGCGGTCGAAACTGAAGTCGCCGTCGACGTAGTCGATGCGGACCCGCGTGCCGTCTGCGACCTCGTGTTTGAGCAACTCCACTGCCAGGGGGTTCTGCAATCGCTGCTGAATCACGCGCTTCAACGGCCGCGCGCCATAGGTCGGATCGTAGCCCTCCAACGCGATTGCGGAAACGGCACGCTCGGTCACCTCCAACTCGACGCCCTTGTCGGCCAACATCTTCCGCAGCCGTTGGACCTGGAGCACGACGATCTTGTGGATCGCCTCGGGCGCGAGGGGATGGAAAATCAGCACTTCGTCCACGCGATTGAGAAACTCGGGCAGGAAACGGGCCCGAAGCGTTTCCATGACCGCCTCGGCCACCTGCGCCTCGCTGCCGCCCTCGCGGTTGATCTCCTGGATCACCTGGCTGCCGATGTTCGAGGTCATGACCACGATCGTGTTGGTGAAGTCGACCGTGTGGCCGAGACTGTCGCTCAAGCGGCCGTCGTCGAGGACCTGCAAGAGGATATTGAAGACGTCGTGATGGGCCTTCTCGATCTCGTCGAGCAGGATCACGGCGTAGGGACGGCGGCGGACGGCTTCGGTGAGCATGCCGCCCTCTTCATAGCCGACGTAGCCGGGCGGGGCGCCGATCAGCCGGCTTACCGTGTGGCGTTCCATGAACTCGCTCATGTCGAGGCGGACCATGGCGGCCTCGTCGTCGAACATGACCTCGGCCAGGGCCTTGCAGAGCTCGGTCTTGCCGACGCCCGTGGGCCCAAGAAAGATGAAGGAGCCGATCGGCCGGTTGGGGTCCTGCAGGCCGCTGCGGTTGCGGCGGACGGCATTGGCGACGGCGGCCACGGCCTCGTCCTGATCGACCATCCGCTGGTGGATCCGCTCTTCCATCACCAGCAGCTTGTCGCGCTCCGTCTCCATCATGCGGCTGACAGGGATGCCGGTCCAGGCGCTGACGACTTCGGCGATTTCCTCAGGGCCGACCTCGCTGCGGAGCAGTCGCCGCTCGCTCGCGGGCGCCGGGCCCTTGTCGGCCGCCTCGAGCTGCTCCGAAAGCCGCTTGCGTTGCATGTCCCATTCGTAGAGCTTCTGATAATCGGCTTCGCTGACCGGCATGCCGGCCGACTGCCGTTCCTTGATGGTGGCGTAAAGCTGGTTGTATTGCAGCTCGGCTTCGTCGCGCTTGCCGCGGATCTGGTCAACGTCGCCCAACCCGCTCTTTTCCAATTCCAACTGCTTGCGCAAGTCGGCCCGGCGGCGGCGGAGATCGAGCATCTCCTCTTGAATTTCCTTGCGGCGCTGCACGGTGTGTTCCTCGGTTTCGGCAGCCAACTGACGGTCGGCCAATTCGAGCTGCACCAGCCGCCGCTCCACCTCGTCGAGCACTTGCGGCACGCTTTGCAACTCCATGGCCACGCGGCTGGCCGCTTCGTCCATCAGGTCGATCGCCTTGTCGGGCAAGAAACGGTCGGCGATGTAGCGGTGGGAGAGGTTGGCCGCGGCCACCAGGGCCGAATCCTTGATCTTCACGCCGCGGTGATGGGCCTCGTAGCGCGGCTTCAGGCCGCGGAGGATGGCGATCGTGTCCTCGACGTTCGGCTCGCTGACGGTGACCGGCTGAAAACGCCGCTCCAGCGCGGCATCCTTCTCGACGTACTTGCGATATTCGTCGAGCGTCGTGGCGCCGATGCAGCGGAGCTCGCCGCGGGCCAGGGCCGGCTTGAGCAGGTTGGCCGCGTCGCTGCCGCCTTCGGCGCGGCCGGCCCCCACGACGGTGTGCAATTCATCGATGAAGAGCACCACGTTTCCCGCGCTGCTCACTTCCTTCAAGACCGCCTTGAGCCGCTCCTCGAACTCGCCGCGGAACTTCGTCCCGGCTACCAGCGCGCCCATGTCGAGGGCGATGACGCGGCGGTTCTTGAGGCTCTCGGGCACGTCGCCGGCGACGATCCGCAGGGCCAGGCCTTCGACGATGGCCGTCTTGCCCACGCCCGGTTCGCCAATCAAAACGGGGTTGTTCTTGGTCCGCCGCGAGAGGACCTGAATGACGCGGCGGATCTCCTGATCGCGGCCGATCACGGGGTCGAGCTTTCCTTGGCGGGCCCTATCGATCAGATCGATGCCATAGCGCTCCAGGGCCTGGAACTTGGCTTCGGGGTTCTGGTCCGTGACCCGCTGGCTGCCGCGAACGGCCTGCATCGCCTGGAGGATCTCTTTATCGGTCAGGGCGTTGAGCTTGAGGATGTTCTTGGCCTTGGAATCGATCTTGGTGAGTGCCAAAAGGAGGTGTTCGGTGGAGACGAACTCGTCCTTCATGGCGTCGGCCTCGCGCTGGGATGCCTCCAGCACGCGGACCAGCTCGCTGCTGGGCTGCGGCGGCGATCCGCCGCTGACCTTAGGCAGCCGCTGCAACTCGGAGTTGACGATCCCTTCCAACTGGGAGCGATTGGCGCCGATTTTTTCCAAGAGCGGCGCGATCACGCCCTCGCTCTCGTTCAAGAGGGCTTCCAGGAGATGGAGCGGTTCGATCTGCGAATGGCCCTGATCAGTTGCCAGCGACTGGGCGTTGGCGACTGCCTCCTGGCCTTTGATCGTGAGTTTTTCGTAGCGAAATGACATCTCATTTCACCTCGAACTCCGCGTCAATCGGCTCATCTTCGCCCCCGCTTCCGCCGGCCTGTCCGCCCGCAGCCTGCGGGCCGCCGTCAGGACCAGCCCCGGCGCGCCCGGGGCCGCCCGGCTGGGCGCCGGTCTTGGCGTAGAGCGTCTTGCTCAAGGCGTGCGAAGCCTGCTCCAGTTCGTGCAGGGCCGCCTTGATGGCGTCGGCATCCTCGCCCTTGGCCACCGTGCGGGTCCGCTCGATGGCCTTGGTGACCGCTTCCTTGTCGGCAGCCGCCAGCTTGGCGTCGTGCTCTTGCAAGAGTTTCTCCAACTGCCAGGTCTTGGCGTCGGCCTGGTTGCGGAGCTCGGCGAGCGTTCGTTTCCGCTTGTCTTCGTCGGCGTGCGAGTCGGCCTCCTTGCGGCGGCGTTCGATCTCGTCTTCGGAGAGGCCGGCGATCTGCTCGATCCGCACGGTCTGCTCCTTGCCCGTGCCCAGATCCTTGGCCGAGACGTGGAGGATGCCGTTCTGGTCGATGTCGAATTTGACCTCGATCTGCGGCACCCCGCGGGGCGCGGGGGGAATGCCGTCCAGGTTGAACTCGCCCAGCAGGCGGTTGTCGGCGGCCATCGCCCGCTCGCCCTGATAGACTTTCACAGTGACCGCGCCCTGGTTGTCGTCGGCCGTGCTGAAAACGTTCTTCCGCTCGGTCGGGATCGTAGTGTTCTTCTCGACGAGCTTGGTCATGATGCCGCCCAGCGTCTCGATGCCCAGCGAGAGCGGCGTGACGTCCAGGAGCAGGATGTCCTTGACCTCGCCCGCCAGCACGCCGCCTTGAATCGCCGCGCCGACGGCCACGACCTCGTCCGGATTGACGCCCTTGTGCGGCTCCTTGCCGAACATCCCCTTGACGATTTCCTGCACCTTGGGGATGCGGGTGGAACCGCCGACGAGCACCACCTCGTCGATCTCGCTGTAGCTCATGTGGGCGTCCTTCATGGCCTGTTGCACGGGGCCGCGGCAGCGCTCGAACAAGTGGTCGCAAAGCTGCTCGAACTTCGCCCGATTGAGCGAAATTTGCAGGTGCTTGGGGCCGTTGGCGTCGGCCGTAATGAAGGGCAGGTTGATATCGGTCGTCTGCAGCGAGCTCAGTTCTTTCTTGGCCTTCTCGCAGGCCTCTTGCAGCCGCTGCAAGGCCATCGGATCCTTGCGGAGGTCGACGCCGTTTTCGCGTTTGAACTCGTCGGCGCAGTAATCGACCAGCACGCGGTCGAAGTCGTCGCCGCCCAGGTGCGTATCGCCGTTGGTGCTGATGACGCGGAAGACGCCTTCGGCGACTTCCAGGACCGAGACGTCGAACGTACCGCCGCCGAGGTCGAAGACGCAGATCTTCTCCTGAGCCTTCCGCTCCAGCCCATAGGCCAGCGAGGCGGCGGTTGGCTCGTTGATGATTCGCATGACCTCGAGCCCCGCGATCTGGCCGGCGTCCTTGGTGGCCTGCCGCTGGGCGTCGTTGAAGTAGGCCGGAACGGTGATCACGGCCTTGTTCACCTTGTGGCCCAGATAGGCCTCCGCCGACTCCTTGAGCTTGCGGAGGATCATCGCCGAGATTTCGGGCGGGGTGTATTGGCGATTATCGATCTGGACCTTGACGTACTCTTCCGGCCCGCCGACGACCTTGTAGGGCACGATTTTCTCTTCGGAGTCGACTTCGTTGTGCCGGCGGCCCATGAAGCGCTTGATGGAATAGACGGTCCGCCGCGAGTTGGTGATCGCCTGCCGCTTGGCGGGTTCGCCGACGAGCGTTTCGCCCTTGTCGTTGAAGGCCACGACGCTGGGCGTAAGCCGGTTTCCCTCCTGGTTGGGAATGACCTTTGCTTCTTTGCCCTCCATGACGGCAACGACGGAGTTCGTCGTTCCCAAGTCGATACCGATGATTTTTTCGCCTTGAGCCATGCTGATAATGCTCCTTTCGCCAATCCTGGATGAAAACCGGCGTCCGCTAGAGACGTAAATATTCTATGCCCGGAGTCGAGTGGCCCCGGATTTTTGCTGGTGTGATAATGCAAAGGTCGTGCCGCATGCACTCGCCGCTAAGGGCGTGAACGTAAATGATTATTGCGCAACGCGTTATGATGACGGGCGCTCGTTCGGCTGAGGGCGGGCGATTTTTCAGCGCTAAAAAGCTGCCAATATGGGACTCCCAGCGGGACAGGGGATTGCCATGCTGCCAAAATGGCAGGGAGGGGCACGTACCTTTTTGGGCCGCGGATAGTATAATAACGGCATGTCAGTCCCTTGATCGCGCTCTCTCCTCTTGCGAGGCAGCTTACTGCGCAGGGAAATGCAATGTGGCGTTTTAGCCTGAAACAGTACCACGACTTGGTGCATTACGGTATTCTCACGGAAGACGACCCCGTTGAACTCTGGGAGGGACTGCTGGTCCAAAAAATGCCGAAGAGTCGGGCGCATTGCTTGGCGACAGAACTTGCGCAGAGTACCCTGACGCCGCGCGTACCAGCGGGTTGGCACGCGGAAGCGCAGGAGTCGCTCACCCTGTTGGGCAGCGAATTCAAACCGGACGTCATGATCGCCCGGGGAACCGCAGAGGACTATGTTGACGAGAACCCGGGTGCGGCCGACTTGGCACTGGTCATTGAGGTCGCCGACAGTTCGCTCGCCCGCGACCAAGGCTTCAAGAAGGAGATCTACGCGAAAGCGGGCGTTCCCGTTTATTGGATCGTCAACCTCGTGGATCGGCGCGTTGAGGTCTACACCAACGCCGCTGTAGCAGACGAGAAGCCCGACTACTGCCAGCGACATGATTATGGCGCGGCGGATGACGTCCCGCTGGTGATCGCCGGGCAAGAAGTGGCGCGGATTCCCGTGCGGGAGTTGCTGCCGTAACGAAGTGCGAGGACGATGAGCGCAAACGCTATTCCCACAATCAACGAGGCGATTGTTCAGTACCTGGGCTACCAGCGTGGTTTTAGCTTTCCGCAGCGAAGCGAGCTCCAGATTCGAGCGGCGTGCGGAGAGGGGGCAGACGAAATTCTGGCGGTCATCGAGAATTGTCTGAACGACTTAGGGATGTTCGAGACGCGATGGGATAGTGAGTCTGTGGATGAGGCATGTTCACGACTTCGGAGCGAACTGAGAATGAAGCAACCGTGGCTTAGTGAATTGGGTCTCGCTGCCTTGGTTTGGAAATTCACCTACGATTGGAAATAGAGGCTTGTCCTGTGCCGGAGGGACATTTGAAAATAGCCCAGGTGCCCCGCAGGGCAGAAGCGGCATCCGCGTCATTTCCTTTCACGGCGGAAAACTTGCAATCGACTCTGCTGGTGTCTGAACTGTAAGGCCCGCGTATCGCAAGAAATCCGATTTGTTCAGCGTCAGAATGCGGGAAATCCCAAGAGATTGCATCATCGCGACCAGGCGCGCGTCATGCACGGCTACGCCTTGGATTCCATAGACTTTGAGCAACGAACGCCAGAGAGAGTATGTCGCGGGCGATTCCGGCAGGATCGCACCCCAGCGTTCGAGAAACTCCACGCGCCTTTCTGTGGCCGCAAGCGTTTGACCGTATCCTCCTCGGGCCGTTGAGGGGCGAGTTGAGACGCACCAGAACTCAGCGATATTCTGCGGGCAAGTTACCAGGGTGTGTCCGCCGCCACGCAATAATCGAAGTGCCGTGCGAATCGCGGGATTCTCCGCATCGTTGGCATCGAAAAGCCGCAGCAGAATACTGGTATCGACGAGGTACTCCATCAGCCGCGTTCCGCGTATATGTCAGCTCGCGAAAAATCGGCCGGTAAGCTTGGGCCGCGAAACGAAAGTTGCCGCAGTTCGGCCTCGAAATCATCTGAGTCGCCCGGAGTCATGGACGGCTGTCGCTGCTGGACGAGTGAGGCAAGGAAAACCTGCACCGTGACGCCTTGAGTATGGGCCATTGCGGCAAGTCCTTCGGCAGTGCGGTCGTCAACTTGAATCGTGGTCATTGCTTGAACTCCTTATTCATAAAATAGTCTACCATGCACTGCCGAATGTCGGCAATAGTGTCCTCTAAGCCTACCCCATCGGGGCACCCCGTTGACACTTCGCTCCCATCCGGCCAAAATGGAGGGTTTATCACAAAAACACACCCCGGCACGTTCATGGCCAGAGCATCCGCGAGCAAGAAGCAGACCCCCGGGCCGGAGCATGCCATGACCCGGGCCGGTGCCGCGCAGATTGCGGAGATCGATCGCCAAATCGCCGCGCTTATCCAGCAGCGGGCCCAATTGCTCAAGGCCGCCGCATCGCCGGAGGTCGCCGCTGCCTGCGCCTCGGGTTTTGACGATCTGGCCCTGGTCAAGACCATTGAGGAAACCGCCGGCCCGCTGCCGAAGGCGACCATGAGGGCCGTGTTCCGCGAAATCATGAGCGGCTGCCGGGCCTTGGTGCGTCCGTTGCGGATCGCGTTGTTGGGCCCGATTTATAGCTATAGCCATCTGGCGGCCCTGCATCGCTTCGGCCGAAGCGTCGAGTTCGTGCCCGTGGGGACGATCTCGGCCGTCTTCGAAGAGGTCAATCGGCAACATTCCGACTTCGGCCTGGTGCCAGTGGAAAATTCGACCGACGGGCGGATCGCCGACACGCTCGACATGTTCACCAAGCTGCCGGTACGGATCTGCGGCCAGGTGGATATGCACATCCACCATACGCTCCTGGCCAAGTGTCCGCGGACCGAGATCCGCGAGGTTTACAGCAAGCCGCAGGCCATCAGCCAGTGCCGGAATTGGTTGGCTAAGCACCTCCCTGCCGCACGCACGATCGAAGTCACCAGCACCACCATGGCGGCACAATTGGCCGCGGAAAAGCCGGGGGCGGCGGCCATCGCCAGCCAGCAGGCCGGCGTGGAATATGGATTGGATACGCTTGCTGAGAAGATCGAAGACAATCCGCACAACGCCACCCGCTTTGTCGTCATCGGAGGGCAGATCCCCGCTCGCACCGGCAACGACCACACGGCAATCCTCTTCCAAATGGAACATCGCCCCGGCACCCTGGCCGACGCCATCAACGTCTTCAAGCGCAACAAGCTGAACCTGACCTGGATCGAGTCCTTCCCGGTTCCCGGCAGCGACCGGGCGTACCTGTTCTTCGCGGAGATCGAGACCCACCCCACCGAGTCACGCTTCCGCCGGGCGATGACCGCCCTGCAGCGAAAGGCGCTAAGGCTGGAAGTGCTGGGGGCGTTCCCGGTGACGGAGGCGGTGGGGTGAAGGATGAAGAATGAGGGATGAAGGATGAGGGATGAGGGATTTGAAATCTCAGATTTGAGAGATTTGAGATTTGACAACGGCGGCCTATTTTCCTGTCAACATTTTTCTGTCATTCGTGGATTGAACTGAGGAGTATCGAAATGCGACGCAAGTTTATTGCCGGCAATTGGAAGATGAACCTGGACGGCAAGGCCGCTGTGGCCCTGGCGGAGGCGGTGGCCCGCGAGGCGGCGAAGTTTGCCGGAGTCGATATTGCCGTTTGCCCCGCCGCCTGCTATCTGGAGGCGGTGGGCCGGGCGATCAAGGGCTCGAAAGTCGCGCTGGGCGCTCAAAATGTTTACCATCAGGCGAATGGGGCATTTACCGGCGAAATCAGCACGTCCATGCTCTGTGACTTGGGGGTAAAGTACGTCATTCTCGGTCACAGCGAGCGGCGGCACATCCTCGGGGAAACCGACGCGGAGATCAACAAGAAGGTCCACGCAGCCCTCAAAGCGGGTTTATTGCCAATCCTCTGCGTTGGTGAACTCCTCGCGGAGCGCGAGGCGGGTCGGACGCACGAGGTAATTCAGACCCAATTCGATGGTTCGCTGGCCGGCGTTACGGCTGAGCAACTTCGGAAGGTGGTTATCGCCTACGAACCGGTGTGGGCCATTGGCACGGGAAAGGTGGCTACGCCGGAGCAGGCCGAAGACGTGCATGTCGCCCTTCGCAAGATCATCGCAGAACGCTATAATACTGACATTGCTCAGACGGTACCCATCCAATATGGGGGCAGCGTGAAACCCGACAACGCCAAGGACCTGCTCGGCCAGGCCAATATCGACGGGGCATTGGTGGGTGGGGCGAGCCTCAAGGTCGAACAGTTTATGGGCATCGTGGCCGGGGCGTAAGTTGAACAGGGATTGACCAAGTTGCAGGCTGGGCGTGTGCGGTCGCACATTCGGAATCGGAATAAAGGAATTGTCATGCTTGAGTTTTTCGTGAAGTGTTCTTTGGGCTTGGCGGCCATCGTTATGATTGTGCTGGTCCTGCTGCAGCGCGGCAAGGGCGGCGGTCTGGCGGGGGCCTTGGGCGGCATGGGCGGCCAAAGTGCGTTCGGCACCAAGGCCGGCGACCTGTTTACGAAGATCACGATCGGAGTGGCTTCATTCTGGATTCTGATCAGCCTGTTGGTGGCGATTAACTACAAGCACCTGGGCGGCCCTACGCTGAACGTGACGCCTGTTAACGCCCCAAATCAGGCGGCTGTGCCGGCGCCGCTTGGCGGCGCGCCTGTTGGCAGCGGCGGCAAGACGGAGAGCGTGTCTGGCAGCCCCGACAAGAGCGGCAAGACGCCAGCCCCCGGCGCTACGAACACCGCTCCCGGCGCCGCCGAGAAGAGTACCGAGAAGGGCGCCAAGGGGAGCGAACCGGCGAGCCAACCGGCGGAGAAGGGCGGATTGCCGACCCTGCCTGCCGGGCCGATCGCGCCGGGCCCGCAGAAATAGTTGGGAGAATCGTTGAAGTGCTTCTGAGCATGACCGGTTTCGGCGAAGCCCACAGCCAGCAAGACGGCCTGATCGTCGCCGCGGAGGTCCGCGCAATCAATAGCCGTTTTTTCAAGCTCTCGGTGCGGGCAACGGAAGGCTACGCTTCGTTGGAACCGCACATCGAGGAGATTACGCGGCAGAGCATCCGCCGCGGCACCGTGCAGGTGAACCTGCGGGTCGAGCGGTTGCGGTCGTGCCAGGATTTTCGCATCAACAGCGACGTGCTGGGCGGGTACCGGGATCAACTCACCGCCTTGTATCGCAAGTGGGACCAGAGCGCCTCGGTATCGCTGGAAGCCCTCTTGCCCCTGCCGGGCGTGGTCAACGATCAGTCGATGATCCGCTTCAGCCCTGAAGACGATTGGCCGGCGATTTCGCGGGTCTTGCAAGCGGCGATGGAGAACCTGGCACAGATGCGGGTGCGCGAGGGCAGGGCCATGGGCGATGATCTGTCGGCCAATTGCCGCATCATCGCCGCCGGAGTGGAAGAGATCGAGCGGCGGGCGCCGCTGGTCCTGGACGCTTATCGCGCACGGTTGGAGGAGCGGTTGGGCAAAGTGCTGTCGGAATACAAGGTGACGCTCGACGCAGCCAACGTCATTCGCGAAGTCAGCCTGTATGCCGACCGCGCCGACATCTCGGAAGAGATCGTTCGTTTGAAGAGCCACCTCGATCAGTTCGGCGCGATCATGAAACTGCCGGAAAGTTCGGGACGGAAGCTGGAATTCCTCACCCAGGAATTGTTCCGCGAGGCCAATACGATCGGTTCGAAGGCCAGCGACGTGGAGATCGCCAAGCAAGTCATCGAGATCAAGACGGCCATCGAGCGGATCCGCGAGATGATCCAGAACATTGAATGATGGAAGAAGTGCCGCGAGGGCGAGTGGTGGTGGTTTCGGGGCCGTCGGGGGCCGGGAAAACGACCCTCGTGGAGCGCCTCTTCCAGACCTGCCCTTTGCCGCTGGTGCGGAGCATTTCCGCCACCACGCGCGAGCCGCGGGGCCAGGAGGTGGACGGCGTGGATTACCACTTCGTCAGCCCTGAGCGGTTTCAGGAAATGCAGGAGCAGGGCCAGTTCCTGGAGTGTTTCGAGGTTTTTGGCCGGGGATACTGGTACGGCACGCTATGGAGCGAGGTCCGGGCCGGGATCCAGGCAGGGAAGTGGGTCGTATTGAATATCGACGTGCATGGCGCGGCGGCGGTGATGGAGCGGTTCGCGGCCGCGATCACGTTGTTCGTGCGTCCCAGTTCCCTAGAGGAACTCCGCCGCCGCCTGAAACTCCGCGGCACCGATACACCCGAGCAGATCGAAAAACGCTTGCAGCGGGCACACTACGAACTGGGCCAGGCCCACTTATATCGTTACCAGATCGTGAACGATGATTTGCACCGGGCGGTCGAGGAAACATGCACCATACTTACCGAGGAAAAGGAGAAAGAGCGAAATGATTGATGAACTGCGTGAAGAGGCGATTGTGAACAAGGTGGGGGGACGATTCAAGCTTTCGACCCTCATTCAGAAACGTCTGGTGGCCTTGAACGCCGGGGCCCGGCCGCTGGTCGACGACAAGCTGCCCAACAAGATGGAGGTCGTGATCCAGGAGATCATGCAGGACAAGATCTTCCTCGACGCCCAGATGAACGTGCAAGTCACCGGGGCCGTGACCGGCGGCGTGCCGGACGTCGATTTCCGCACGCTGTGAGAACGCGGAGCATCGCATGAAAGGCCGCGAAGTGTTGATCGCAGTCACCGGGGGAATCGCCGCCTACAAGACGGCAGCCCTGGTGAGCCAGTTGGTGCAGGCCGGGGCCGGCGTGTCGGTGGTCATGACGCGCTCGGCCACGAAGCTGGTCGCGCCGAAGACCTTCGAGGCCCTCAGCGGCCGCCCCGTGGTGACTGCCGTTTACGGTCGCGGGTCGCATCCGCATATCGAAACGGCCCGCCAGGCCGAGGTGCTCTGTATTGCCCCGGCGACGGCCAACATCGTAGCCAAGGCCGCGTTAGGGCTGGCCGATGAAATCGTGAGCACCGTGCTGCTGGCCTTCGACGGACCGATTATCGTGGCCCCCGCCATGAATGTGCAGATGTGGTCGAAGCCCGCTGTTCAGCGGAACATCGCCCAGCTTCGGGCCGACGGCATGGTGATCATTGGTCCTGACAGCGGGCATCTGAGTTGCGGCGAAATCGGGGCGGGAAGAATGGCCGAACCGGCGGTGATTTTCGAGGTAATCAAGGAGCAACTGGCGGCGATGAGAGAAAAGAGATGAGAGAAAAGGGATGAGAGATAAGGGATGAGAGATAAGGGATGAGAGATAAGGGATGAGAGATGAGGGATGAGAGATGAGGGATGAGAGATAAGGGATGAGAGATGAGGGATGAGAGATGAGGGATGAGAGATAAGAGATGAGAGATAAGAGATGGCCCTCATCCCTCATCCCTCATCCTTCATCCTTCATCCTTCATCCCTCATCCCTCATCCTTCATCCCTCATCCCTCATCCTTCATCCTTCATCCTTCATCCCTCATCCCTCATCCTTCATCCTTCATCCCTTATCCTTCATCCCTCATCCTTCATCCCTCATCCCTTATCCTTCATCCCTCATCCTTCATCCTTCATCCCTCATCCCTTATCCCTCATCCCTCATCCCTTATCCATCATCCTTCATCCTCCTATGGCCCGCATCCTTCTCACCTCCGGCCCGACCCGCCAGTACCTCGACCCAGTGAGGTATCTGAGCAACGGTTCCAGCGGCCGGATGGGCAAGGCCCTGGCGGAGGCCGCCTTGGCAGCCGGTCACGAGGTTGTGATCGTCAGCGGGCCGGTCGAGGTCCGCTATCCGCCGGCCGCAAGGGTTTTGGCCGTGGTCTCGACGGAGGAAATGCTCGATGCCTGTCTGGCGGCGTTTCCGCAATGCGATGGCCTGATCGCCGCCGCCGCGCCGTGCGATTACCGGCCGAAGGTTGTGGCGCGAGAGAAGATTCGCAAGACGGGCGGCGGGCTGAACGTGCGGTTTGTCGAGACCCCGGAACATCGTCGCCAGGCTGGGCGCAATCAAGACCACGCAATGGATGGTGGCCTTCGCCTTGGAGACCGAGGACGCGCGAATGCGGGCCATGCAGAAGCTGGAGCGCAAGCGGTGCGACCTGATCGTGGTGAACGGTCCCGCCGCCATGCATGCGGCCGATACGAAGATCGAAGTCATCGACGCGCGGGGAGACGTTCTGGCTGTGGTCGCGGGGAGCAAACGGCGGGTCGCCAAGGCCATTCTGCGGGTCATCGAACAGCAGTTGATGCGCGGCAAGGATGAAGGATGAGGGATGAAGGATGAACGACGAAGGATCAGGGATGAAGGATGGGATGAAGGATGAGGGATGAAGGATGAAGGATGAGGGATGAGGGATGAGGGCCATCTCTTATCTCTCATCCCTTATCTCTCATCTCTTTTCTCTTATCTCTCATCCCTTATCTCTCATCCTTCATCCCTTATCTCTCATCGCCGCCAAAGCGAAGGAACCTGGAACGATGCGTCAATCTTCTCATGGCATTTTGGTTGCCGTTGTTGTCTCAGCTTGGTCGTGGTCGTCCACGGCGGCGGATGGAAATTCTGCCGAGCCCGCGTCAAAGCCGGCCCAGCAGACCAAAGCGGCCGAGAAAGACCCCTTCGAGGTCCCCGACGGCACGATCGAGGAGTTGCAGAAATACATCAGCGTTTTGAATCAGATCCAGCCCTCGTCGAGTCTCCGGCCAGGGCTTACGGAACTCTATAAGAAGCGGGCGACCGCAGAATGTAAGGCCTGCGAGAAGATTCTGGCGGCCCGGCCGACGCCGGAGCAGGCCCAGGCCGCGGTCCAGGGGAAAATCGCTGCGATTGCGCTGCTCGGCAGGCTGGGCGACGCGACGGCGCAGGACCGGCTCGAAGCCACGGTGGAGCAGGTCGAGAAACTCGGCCTGAAGGATCTGGTCCGGGACGTGCAGTTCGCCGCCCTGGCGAACCTCGGCGAGCGTGCCGGCGCCATGGATGAAAAGGACTACGGCAAGTTGGTCGACCGTCTGAAGGGCTTTTTGCATGACGGCCCGATCGACGGCGCCTCGGCCCGGTTGGCCGCGAATGTGGCTTTGGCTGCGGAGCAGTCCAACCGCGCCGCGTTGGCAGTGAACGCCTACCGGGAGTTCGCACAGATTCTCGCCACAAGCGACAACGAGCGAGCTGCCGCCACGGCCGCCACGATGCGCAGCGCGGCGCGGCGATTGGATTTGGTCGGCAAGCCGTTTGTGCCGGCAGGCTCGACCGTCGCAAGGCGATTGAGGATTTCGTGGAGAAGGAGAAGTATCCCTGGACGGTCCTGCTGGATCGCAACGAAGCCCGCGGCACCGACCAGTCGATGGCGACCTACTACGGCATTTTCACGATCCCGCAGATGTTCCTGGTCGGCAGGGACGGCCGGGTATTGGCCCTGAATGTCCGGGGCGGACAGCTTGGGAAGAAATTGGAAGCGTTGTTGGGCCCGGTGGGCGATGGGGAGAAGGGCGCGGGCAGGGTGGAGAAGGCGAGGAAATAGCCTGGCGGTCGGCGACGGCCCGTTCGCCATATACAGAGCAGGCAGGGAGAACGAACATGAATCTAAGGCGGAAGATGTTCCTCGGCCTTTGCCAGCCGCTGCTGCCACTCGCTGTTCTTGGGCTCCCCTTGGCAGAGCCAGCGAAGGTGGAAGGCGGCGGCAAACCACTTGCCTGCCGCTTCCTGCCGGGCGGCTTCGCTGTCGTGCCACGCCAGGGCTCGCCGTGCGGCGGACTGCCGCTGTTGGTCGAGACACGCGCGTGACTGAAGCGCTCCTGCCATGACGCTTCGGCCTGTGCGAGGGAAACGGGATGGATTGTCGTATCGGCATCCTCCTGCCATCCAGACGTTATCGCCACATAGGCGGAAACCCACCGCGGATCGTCCGGCAGCGACTGGGCAAGCGGCCAGGTCCGAGCCGTCTTGTCATAGCTGGCGGTTGCGAGCTTCATGCCGTCCGGGCTGAAGGCAACTGCCACGACCTTGTCGGCATGCTTCATCGCCAGGCCCAGCGGCTGGCCTGTCGCCGCATCCCACAGCCGGGCGCCGTCGCCGCTGCCCGTCGCGACCTGCATGCCGTCAGGGCTGAAGGCGACGACGTTTACCTTGCTGCCATGCTTCATCGGCAGGCCGACGGGCTGGCCCGTTGCCGCGTCCCACAGCCGAGCGGTCTTGTCGTCGCTCGCCGTCGCGAGTCGCGTGCTGTCCGGGCTGAAGGCCACGGCGCTGATGGTATCCTCATGCCTCATCGGTTGACCCAACGGCTGGCCCGTGGCCGCATTCCACAACTGGGCCGCGTCGTAGTTTGCCGTCGCGAGTTTCCTGCCGTCAGGGCTGATTTGTGCCTTGCTCGCTTTGCTTTCACGCTCGATCGGTGAGCCGAGCGCTTGGCCTGCCGTTGCGTCCCAAAGCCGGGTCTCGCGGCCGCTTACGGTTGTGACCGTAACACTGTCAGGGCTGAAGGCCACGGCGCACACCGCATCGTCGTGCTTTATCGGCGGCGCTAGGGATTGACTCGTCGCCGCGTCCCACAGTCGGACGGTGTTGTCGTTCAGGCTGGTCGTGGCAAGCTTGGCGCCGTCGGGGCTGAAGACGACCGCCCCCACCGAGTCGTCATGCTTCATCGGCGGCCCGAGCGGTTGACCTGTCGCCGCATCCCACAGCCGGGCCGTATTATCGAGGCTTGTCGTGGCGAGCTTCGTGCCGTCGGGGCTGAAAGCCACCGCCGTTACTGCGCCGTCATGCTTCATCGGCAGGCCGACGGGTTGGCCCGTCCGCGCGTCCCACAGCCGTGCCGTCTTGTCGTCGCTGGCCGTGGCCATCCTCGACCCGTCAGGGCTGAATGCCACAGCACTCACCTTGTCCTCGTGCTGCTGCGATGCGTCCTGGTATTGGAGGCTTGCCAGATCCCAAAGTGCTGCAGCCCCTTCGTCACAAAGCGTTGCAAGTCGCGTCCCGTCCGGGCTGAAGGCCACCTCCTTCACGGCGTGGTCGTGTTTCATCGGCAGACCGAGCCGTTGACCCGTTGCCGCATCCCAAAGTTGCACACCGTCTCCTTCTGCCGTCACGAGTTTCGTGCCGTCGGGACTGAAGGCCACGGTCACGACCTTGTCGGCATGCTGCAGCGGAGGTCCAAGCGGCTTGCCCGTCGTCGCATCCCACAGCCGTGCGCCTTCGCCGCTCAGGGTTGCGATCTTCGCGCCGTCGGCGCTGAAGACAACGAAACTCACCTTGCTGTCGTGTTTCATCGGCAGCCCTGCCGGCTGGCCTGTCGCCGCGTCCCACAGCCGCGCCGTCGTGTCATCGCCGGCCGTTGCAAGTTTCCTGCCGCCGGGGCTGAAGGCCAAGGCCGTCAGGGCGCCGTCGTGCTTCATCGCCCGGCCCACCGGTTGGCCCGTCGCCGCGTCCCACAACCGGGCGACGTTCGTGCTGGCCGTGGCGACCTTCGTGCCGTCCGGGCTGAAGGCCAGCCCGCTCAGCTCGCTCTCATGGTCTGCTGCCGGCCCGAGTTGCTTGCCGGTCACGACGTCCCATAGCCGGTGTTCGCCGCTGCGGTGCCTGCCGACCATGCCAAGCGCCTCGGCTGTGGCGACCTTCGTGCCGTCCGGGCTGAAGGCCAGCGCAGTGACGACTCCGAGCTGCACCATCGGCTCTCCCACCGGCTGGCATGTCGCCGCGTCCCACAGTCGAAGTTCACCCGACATCGCAAGCGCAAGGTTGCCGGCTGCCGTTGCGAGCCTCGTTCCGTCCGGGCTGAAGGCCAGCACATTCACGGCGCCGCCATGCATCATCGGCCGCCCCAGCGGTTCGCCCGTGGTCGCGTCCCACAGGCGGGCGGAATGGTCGAGGCTCCCCGTGGCGAGCTTCGCGCCGTCAGGGCTGAAGGCTACGGCGGTTGCGCCGGCGGGGAGCAAGTTATGTGCGCAGATCCCTTGCCAGGCCCCAAGCAGCGTACATGCGCTGTGACGAAGCTCAGGGCTCTTGGCGGCATTTGCGGCCCGGTAGGCCTGGCCCAGGATCGCCAGTCCCTGTCGCGGTTCGCCACGCTCCAGTTCCTTGACGCCCCGATCGATGTACGACAAGGCGAGCTGCCGCTGGGCCTTGCCGCGAGCCGCCGATTCGCTCACCAGCGCCCTCTGGATCAGCGCGGCCGCGGCCGCCAGAGAAATCGCCGCCGCGGTTACCAGACCGAACAGTCCCGCAACCAGGACCTTGTGCTTCCGCGCCGACCGCGCAGCGTGGGTCGGCAACGGCTCGCGATAGGCCGTCACCGGCTCGTCCGCCAACCAGTGCTCGATGTCGTCGGCAAGGGCCTTGGGCGTGGCATAGCGATCCTCAGGCTTGAGTGCCATGGCCTTCAGACAGATCGCTTCCAACGGTCGGGCGATCTCGGGATTCACTTCCCGCGGGCGGGGAAAATCGCCTCGCTGGACCTGCTTCAGGACCGCGCTGACGTTGTCGGCCCCGACCAAGGGGCGGCCGGTCAGCAGGTAATACAACGTGGCCCCCAGGCTATAGACGTCGCTGGCCGGGCCGAGCAGGTCGCTGCGCCCGGCGGCCTGCTCCGGGCTCATGTACTGCGGCGTTCCCAGGGCCGAGCCCATCTGCGTCTCCGCCGCCCCGCTTCCCGACGGAGGTTTGAGCAGGTCGTCCACCGTTTCGGCCTGCATTTCCGGCCGCTCGACCGTCTTGGCGAGCCCCCAATCGACGACCAGCGTCTCGCCATAGGGCCCGAGCATGACGTTGCCCGGCTTGAGGTCGCGGTGCAACACGCCCCGGCTATGGGCGTAGGCCATCGCGTTGCAGACATCGAGGAAGCGGCCCAAGAGCTTGCGGAGCTCCACGCCGCGCTTGCCCGGAGCGGATCTTTCCGCCGCCAAGCCGTGATAGCGATCCACGGCCTCTTTCAGACTGTCGCCGCGGATAAAGCGCATGGCGTAGTAGGGCCGGCCGTCGCCAAACTGGCCCAAGCCATAGACTGGGATGATGCCCGGATGCTCCAGCCCTCCGGTGATCTCGGCCTCCAGCACGAAGCGTGCGCGGCTCTCGGGGTTGTCGGCATGCTGGGCCTTGATCTCCTTCAAGGCCACGTCCCGCTGGAGTTCCTCGTCGCGGGCCACGGAGACCTTTCCCAGGCCGCCTTCGGCATGAGGGCGAAGAATGCGGAACCGCGTGCCGGCCGACGTGGGGTTGCCGACGGCCGTCGCCTGCTCGTCTGGCGACGAGCGCGGACGGGACGTGGCCATGAAGGCCAGCGTGGCATTCACATCGCTGCGGATCGCTTGCAAGCGGGACTGCAACTCGGCCGCATGGGCCGGAAATCGACGAGCGTATTCCACCTCGGTCACGTCCGTTCCCCACCGCAGCCGGGCGCGATACTCTTCCACAACCAGTTCGATCGGCAGGTCCGACAAAGGGCCTAGCTCGGGGAAGGTCTTGACATAGTCTTCGAGCAGCGGAGCCCCGGATGCACTCGCCTCAGGGTCCATCGTCTCTGCAGCCGAGCGGGCAGCAACCGGCGCAGGCAAGGTGGTTTGGGTCGCCGACGCCCCGGCGGCCAATCGCCATCGGTGCCAGAGGTCCAAGATCACAAGCTCGACAAGCAATTCGCGGCGGTCCGCATCATCCGCAGGCGATTGCGTGCCCTGGGGCAGGAAAGCCCGAACCGGCGGGGCATCGCCGCCTTGCCACGCCTGTTCGAAACGGTCGAGCGCGGCCTGCTGCCGCAATCGACGCGAAGACTGGTTGGGAGGTTCTTGATCCATGTCGACGACCTGCAAGCTGCCTTTGACCACTTCCTTAGCATAATCGTCGAACCGTGCCGGGAAAAGCGCCCCCGGGCTGTTGTCGCCAGCAGAAGAACGGTACAATATGCGAAAATAACCCCTGGAGCAATCGACGCGTGGACGAGGATGACGTATCGCTGTGGCTCGAAGGACTGGCGGCGGGCGACGCCGCGGCGGCGCAGCGGATCTGGCATCGCTATATCGACCAGATGCTGGCCTTGGCCCGCAAGCGGCTTGCCGGCGGGAAGCGCCGGGTTGCCGATGAAGAGGATTTGACGGTCAGCGCCTTTCACAGCCTCTGCCGGAGGGCGAAGCAGGGGCAATTCCCCGACCTCAAGGATCGCGAGTCGCTATGGAAGCTGCTGACCACGATCATCGCGCGGAAGGCCACGGCCGAGATCCGCCGCAATCGCACCCGCAAGCGCGGCGGCGGCAAGGTGAGCGGCGAGTCGGCGCTCTTCCACGTCGATGCGTCGCATGCGCCGGCGGGGCTGGACAACCTCGCGGGCACCGATCCGACGCCCGAATTTGCCGCGGAGATGGCCGAGCAATGTGCGCGATTGCTGGATAGTCTGCCCGACGACTGCCGCCAGATCGCGCTCTTCAAGCTCGACGGCTGCAGCAACGACGAGATTGCCGAGAAGCTCAACGTGGCGCCCCGCACGATCGAACGCAAGCTGGCCTCGATCCGCAGCCTCTGGCAGCGCGACTAAACCATCATCTGCTTCAAGAACTGCTGCGTCCGCGGGGCCTGCGGATTGTCGATCACCTGCTGCGGCGGGCCGTCTTCGATGATCTTGCCGCCCGCCAACACCACCACGCGGTCGGCTGCGCGCCGGGCGAAACCGATCTCGTGCGTCACCAGGATCAGCGTCAGCCCGTCGCGCTTCAG
Source organism: uncultured Planctomycetia bacterium (assembly GCA_963824275.1). GTDB lineage: Bacteria > Planctomycetota > Planctomycetia > Pirellulales > Thermoguttaceae > JANXQG01. The sequence continues at coordinate 1,008,448 of CAWGOT010000006.1, forward strand.
CGCTTCGAGCACGACCAGCACCTCGTTCTTCAGCTCCGGGTCCAGGGCACTGGTGATCTCGTCGCACAGCAGGCCGCGCGGCTCCATGGCCATGGCCCGGGCGATCGCCACGCGCTGCTTCTGCCCGCCGGAAAGCTCGGAGGGATAGGCCTGGGCACGGTCCTCCAGACCGACGCGGGCCAGCAGCTCCATGCGCGATCCTCTGGCGGCGTCTTTCGGCATTTTCAGGACCGCCCGCGGGGCCTCCATGATGTTCTGCAAGGCCGTCAGGTGCGGAAAGAGCTGGAAGTCCTGGAAGATCATGCCGAACACGCGGCGGACTGGCCTGCGCGCCTGTTGCCGGATTGATTGTTGCGGTTGGGCCCAAGCACGTGCTCGCCAACGCGAATCGTGCCGCCGTCGAAGGTGTTCAGGCCGTTGATGCAGCGCAAGAGCGTCGATTTGCCCGCCCCGCTGGGACCGATCAGGGCCACGGTCTGGCCGGCCTCGATCCGCAGGCTGATGTCGTCCAGGATCGTGCGGTCGCCGAAGCGCTTGGTGACGTTGGAAATTTCTACGTGCATGGTATCTATCGTCCTTTCCCCCAGCGGCGTTCCAGATATCGCGACAACTGGGCCAAAGGCACGGACATGAGCAAGTACAGGACCATCGTCATCAGGCCGATTTCGACGTACTGCAAATGGTCGTTGGCCATGGTCTGGTACACTTTCATCAATTCGCTCACGGCGATCACGCTCACGACGCTGGTGTCTTTGAACAGGGCCACGAAGTCGTTGGTCATCGGCGGCAGGATGACTTTGATCGATTGCGGAAGGATAATGCGGAAGAAGATCCGCAGCGGCGACATCCCCAGCGAGGCCGCCGCCTCCCATTGGCCGACGGGAATCGAGGCGATGCCCGCCCGATAGATCTCCGACTCGTAGGCCCCGTAGTTCAGGCCGAAACCGATGACGCCCACGAGGAAGGCGTTGAGCTTCAAGAGGTTCGGCGGCAGGCCCAGCATGCCGCCGACCTCGGGCAGACTGAAATAGAGGAAGTAAAGCAGCAGGAGCACGGGGATGCCGCGGAAGAACTCGACATAGACCGTTGCCAGCCAGCGCAACGGGGCAGGCGCATACAGCCGGGCCGTGGCGATCGGCAGCCCGATGGCAATCGCCAGCAGGAAGCCCAAGCAGCGTGAGTTTGACGGTCATCCAGGCCCCTGCCAGCAGCACGGGAAAGTACTTCACGAACGGGATCCTTTGCTCGGGTGGCCTGGTCTGCTGCGACGGCATCCGCTGAACGCCGCCCTTGGCCAGCAGCAACTGGTAGTCATTCCAGAGGTCCCAGCGTTCGTAGATCTTCTTGAGCGTGCCGTTGCTCGATCAGCTTTTCGATGGCCGCGTCGAACTGCGCGGCCAGGCGTTTCGTTTTCCTTGCGGAAGACGATCACGTAGAACCCCGGGGCCAGCGGCTGGCCGACGAACTTGAGCTTTGACGTTAAATCGGGGTCGCGCTTGGTATATTGCAGCGCGATCGGCAGATCGAGCAGCACGGCGTCGAGCTGGTTCTGCTCCAGGTCTTTGTAGGGCGTGGTCTGGTCGTCGTAAGCCCGCATGGGAATGCCCTTCTGGGTCAGCAGCCGGGATGCGGCCGTATTGGCCAGCGTGCCGACAACTACGCCGTCCTTCTTGCAGTCGTCCAGCGAGCTGGAAGCGGTCGTCGTCGCGGCGGCAGACCAGTTGCAGCGTGTAGACGTAATAGGGCCGCGAAAGGCGGAATCGCTCCTTGCGGTCGGGCGTGTCTTCCACGCCGTTCATGGCGAAATCGAAATCGCCGCGGAGCAGCCCGGAAGCAAGCTCGGGAAACTTGTAGTGCTTGAACTCGATCGGCCGGCCGATTTCGCGTTGCAGGGCGTCGCGGAGATCGACCTCGAAACCGACGTATTGGCCCGGATGGTCGGGGTCCATGGAAACGTAGGGGCGCCGCCTTCGGCATCGCCGGCCCAGAGCAGCGGCTTTTCCGCAGGCGGCGGGTCGGCCGCCGAGGCCAGATTCCCCCAGAGAAGTGTCAGCAGGACCAGCCTGCCTGCACTTCGAACGCAAAAGCCGTGCTCCATCGATGGGTTCCTCCAAACGGATAGGAATGATTTGTGCTGTTCACTTGGGCGACGATGCCTACTCTGGATATGGCGAATGGTCAGCGTTGCCCGACAAGCGATTTGCGAATTCTTCGCCGCTGGCGGCCAATCATCAACCGTCGCACGGTCGCCTTTCGCTCCGCGAAAGACGACGTTTGTCGCAGGGACCGCCCTTTCCACGGCGCTGGGATAGTGTCATTTGGGAACTGCCGCATGAAACTCTTAAGGACACTGGGCAGATTGACGTTGAGTTGAGACTCGATGTACGCGAAGTCTCTTGTATCCATCATGAGCCCCAGGTCTGCAAATGGGACTCTCAAGTGGGCGCTGAGGGACTCGAACCCCCGACCTATTCGGTGTAAGCGAATCGCTCTAACCAACTGAGCTAAGCGCCCGCAAGCTTCGCATCCTAACCGGAACACCGCGTCGCTGTCAACCTCCCGTGGATCTGGACAGATGGCTCCACTCCAGCGAACCGGCAGCCCTAGCTAGGAGTTTGTGCCGAACCGCTGGTCCAACGCCCGGCCGGCGGAAGGAGACTATTGCCGGTCTGGCCTGCTTTCAAGGCGGGCTTCTTCTCGCCGCTCTCTTTGGGAGCCGCACTGTGCAAGGCATCGCCCGACGGCTTGGCGCCGGGAATCAACGCTTTTTCCCCGCCCGACTTTTCCGCGGCGACGGGAGCAGGAACCAGCGGTATCGCCGTCGGCGGGGCCCCAGGCAGCTCGGCCGGGGCCCCCTCGTCCGTTTCGATCGCGGGGGGCCCGTGCGATGGACCGGCAGGCCCGGGCAGGTAGGGCCAAAGATACTCCAGCACTGCGACGATCGCCACCAAGGCCAGCACGGAAACGATCCACGGCAAATGCCGATAGTAGGCTGGAACCACCGGCACGGTGGGAACCGTCCAGGTCCGCCCGCCCGGCGCCGGACGCAGGCCCGCCGCACGCGCCACCAGAAGCAGATCGTTGACCAACTCCAGCGGCGAGGAATAACGGTGGCGGGGATCCTTGGCCAACATCTTGCGCAAGATGCGGTCCACGTCCTCCGACAACTCAGGGCGAAACTGATGCAGGTCGGGAGGCGGGTCGGCCTGATGCTGCAGCAACTTCTGCAACATCGTGCCGCCCAGGAACGGCGGCCGGCCGGTGAGCATGAAGAAAAAGGTGCAGCCCAGCGAATAAATGTCGCTGCGGACATCGGTGTTCCGCGGGTCACGGGCCTGCTCGGGCGAAATATAGTCGAACGTCCCCAAGGTAACGCCGCTTGCCGTCAGATCGGCCACGGCCGGGTCGACTTCCAGCAATCGGGCCAGCCCCATGTCGATCAACTTGGCCTGGCCGGCGGGAGTAATCAGCAAGTTCGACGGCTTGATGTCGCGATGCACGACGTTCCGCTCCGACGCGTGGGCCAGGGCATCGGCCACCTGCAGCGTGTAACTCACGGCCTCGGCCAGCGATAGCGGCCCCTTGGTCTCGACGAGGTTGCGAACGTTGACGCCCTCGATGAACTCGAAGACGATATAGTGCAGTCCGCGGTCTTCGCCCACATGGTAGACGCGGGCGATATTGTCGTGATCGAGTCGCGCAGCCGACTGCGCCTCGTTCTGGAACCGCCGCACCGTTTCTTGATCTGCCGCGTGCTCCGGCGAGAGGATCTTCAACGCCACGTCGCGGCACAGCCGCGTATCCCAGGCGCGGAATACCTTGCCCATCCCCCCGCCACCGACGTACTGCAATAAATCGAAGTCTCCCAATCGTTCGCCGGGCAGAATCCGCCCGTGGAGGATCCGCACGACCGAATCGGATCGCGAATCGGACGGCAACACCTCGCGCTGACGTAATTACGGTTGGTTGCTCGTCGCCCAGCAACGGCCCGAGGTGGCTCGTCGATACGGTGCGGGTTACCGACGAACCCTCCGACGGCGGTGGCACTTCGGGCGGATTGGGGGAATATGCCGGACCGCGCACGCTAGAGGCCGATTCGTTCATAGTTCCCTCACGGTCCGAGCTTTGGGCTCACAAGAAGCGAATTATCAAGACAAACCAATGTCGAATCTGGTTGAGCAGTTTACCGCACACCAGGAATCTTGCACCACTCTGCCCGAGTTCCCAGCTCCGGCTGTGGCAATCGTAGAAAAAAGACAGACAAACCAGCGGGCGAATGCCCAAAACACAGAACACTGCAAATTGCGACAAACCAAATCGCGCTGTTTACTCTAACGTCAAAGGGGGGCCGCGTCAATTCGTGGACATCAGACCCTAGTAGTATTCTGCTCCAACTTGCTATATTATTGCAGAATATCGAGCGGCCATGAAATTCCCTCCCTTCACCCCACCGATGAGCGGGCAAGAACACCTCTCATGGCCATCCTGGGTTTCCTATGCCTTGCTCAGCACTACTTGAGGAGTTCTACGCATGTATCATCCCCTTGACCGTCGTAATTTTTTGAAGGCAGGAGCCGCTTTAGGGGCAGGAATCGGCCTTGCCGGGCTAGGCGGAGCCGCCGCCGAGGAAGCCCCAGCCAAGGACCCGCACGCCAGCGCCGAGAAGCTCGGTTGGCGGTTGGGCTGCCAAGCCTATACCTTCAATCGCTATACGTTCTTTGAGGCCATCGACAAGACCCACGGCCTGGGCCTCCGCTACATCGAGGGCTTTCCCCAGGCAGAAGATCTCGAAAGACATCTCGGCCTCGTTCAACGAGTCCACGACTGCCGATCAGCGTAAGGCCATCAAGCAGAAGCTAAGCGATTCGGGGGTCAAGCTCGTGAACTTCGGCGTTACCGGCATCAGCGGCCGCAAGACCTTCGACTTTGCCAAGGATATGGGTATTGAAACCCTCGTCGCCGAACCGGCCGAAAGCGATTTCGAGAACTTGGACAAGCTGTGCGGCGAGTACCAAATCAATATTGCCATACATGACCACCCCAAGCCGGCGCATTATTGGGATCCGGAGATCGTCCTCAAGGTGACCAAAGGGCTCAGCAAGCGGATTGGCGCCTGCTGCGACACGGGGCACTGGTCGCGCTCCGGCCTGAACCCCATTGAGTGCCTCAAGAAACTCGAAGGGCGGATCATCAGCTTTCACTTCAAGGATTTGAATCAGCCCGGCCCGGGTGCCCACGACGTGCCCTGGGGCACTGGAGTTTGTGATGTCAAAGGCATGTTGACCGAAGTTCGCCGCCAAGGCGTTAGGGCAGTGTTCTCGATCGAATACGAGTACAACTGGACAACGTCCCTGCCGGAACTTGCTCAGTGCGTTGCCTATTTTGACAAAATTTCGGATGAGTTGGCTGCGTAATCTGCGTAGACGGCATGTCACGTAACGTCAGGCTCTAGCCTGACCTCCCACCTCTTGATGTCAGGCTGGAAAGCCTGACCTACAACAGCCCCGTGACAGAGCGGGGCTTTTCTTTTGCGCAATATCCACAAAATGCTGCCGGCCGCCAGCAAACCGCCACTAGACACTTTGGAGAACAAGACAAAATCCGCGATTGCGGCAAAATATTCATTTTCAGGACAAAACAATGACAGGTGAACGCCGTCCGGAATCTGTCAACAAAAATCTTCATTGGACCGCTCGCCGCGGCGTATGTCGAAGGCAAGGTGCCGTCACGGACCAGGCCTGGACTTGATGTGCCAGCAATGCCATAAGTGCTTGCATTGCATCACTTTGAATGAATTGGCAGGATGGCGGAGCGATCCCCGGTTGCTCGCCGGGAAACAATTCCTCAAGAGCGGAAAGTCAGGCCCGCGCGCCGCCTTCCGCGTTCCCCCAGATCAGACCCCGAATACGGAGATTCGTCCCAATGCCACACAATCGCAAGAAGCTGGAAGAAATCAAGCACGCAGCCGAGAAACTCTTCGCAACCAAGCCCGACTGGATGACGTTCTACAGAGAGATCCTGGGGCTGCAGGGCCTGGTTCGTCGGGCGTTCCCCAGCCTGGAGAAGATGGCCGAGTTCGAGCAGACCGGCACCTATCGTCAGATCCATCGCATGGTTACCGAACTGCGGAAGATTACCCCTCCCAAAGTGTGTATCGAGGACACGCAGGTAATCACCATACGAATCCCCAACAGCATGCATCAGGCATTGCGGAGCGAGGCCTATGAACTTCGAACGAGCATGAACAAACTTTGCATCTCCAAGCTGCTCCAGTTCATCAATGCCGAGAATGTGCCCCCGGCGTTCGAAGAGAAGAAACCGGCAGCGCCTCAGGAGGAAGCGCTGCAGCCGCATGAACCCGAAGCGCCCGCCGTGTTTGAAAATAAAGAGTCGGAAGTCGGTCTATAAGCCGGGTTTTGTCCGCCGACCGGGTGGACGGCAGGATGATCATTTCTCTAGGAAATCGATTGCTCGATTCCTCCAGCAGTCTACCCGGGAGTCGATGGCGGGCCGGACCGACCCGCTGGGCAGCGAAACGCGCTGCCGCACCCGCTGCCCATGCTCCCTGTTTGACCTTGCTCCCAGTGGGGTTTACCGAGCCAGAGCCGGTCGCCCGGCCTGCTGGTGAGCTCTTACCTCGCCGTTTCACCCTTACCGCGCGGGCCGAAGCCCGCGAGGCGGTTTGCTTTCTGTTGCACTTTCCCTGGCCTTGCGGCCGGTGGGCGTTACCCATCACTGCGTCCTGCGGAGCCCGGACTTTCCTCCCGCCGAGTCCTGACAGACCCGGCCGGCGATCATCCGACCGACTCCCGACAAATCAAGCATAGGTTGCCCGGCAAGCCGGGAAGTGGGTATGTACTTTCTGCGGGCAATTCCTCGGTTGACGCGAAACTCAATCACAACTAGACTATAAGGGAGAGTCTGGCCGTTGCGCAGGGTCAACGCGACGGAAGCTCATTTGCCAGAACAACTTGCGTAAGGACATGGCTATGTACGGTGAATTGCACCCCATCGGAGGTGGAGATCCCATACCCCTCTTGAAGAAGAACCTTATGGTCGGCCGCCGGGAAAGCTGCGATATCGTTTTGCGGTTCTCCAATGTTTCCTCTCAACATTGCGAGTTGAACGTCAACGAAGGGTTCTGGTACGTCCGCGATTTGAACAGCCGCAACGGCGTCAAAGTCAACGGCAATCGAGTCACCGAAAAGCGGATCGATCCGGGCGACGTCCTGTGGATTGCCAAGCATGGCTACGAAGTGAATTATTCGCCCGTCGATCTGGGCGCGGTCGGTCCGCCGCCGCCGGATGTTCCCGAAGCGGTGATTTTCAGCCAGAGCCTGCTGGAGCGGGCCGGGTTGGAAGGCCGCCGCTCGGCTAAATCGAAGGGCCCTCAGGCCGCCCCCAGTCGCGATCGCGATGCGCCGGCGCGTTACGATATCACCAAGGACGAGCCCGGCAAGATTCGCCAGCACAAGACCATCAGCGACGAGCCCGTCTAGGCCGATATCGATGGCGAAAAAGAAGAAGTTCAGGGCTGAATTTCGCAAGAATCGCACGCCGCGTGCTCGCAAGACCGATTGGACGCGGCAGTTTGACGAGCACGGTTTTCAAGAGCAGGCCCCGGAAACGGAGGAGCGGATCAGCGGCCGGGGCGAAATGAACCGCCATCGCACGATTCGCGCCGCCGAGGCCACGGCCGAGTTGGGTAACGCTGAATCGCCCTTCGACTTCCTCCTCGACGTCGACGAAACGTGCTGTCGCCACGGTCGCGTGCTCTCGGTCTTCGGGGCCGCCAGCACGGTGCTGGGCGACGACGGCATTGCCTACCAGTGCGCCACGCGGCGGATCCTGAAAACGCTCTCGACCGACGAGCGCAACCCGGTCGTCGCCGGCGACCGCGTGCTCTTCCGCTGCGGCAGAAAGAAGCTGCCCCAAGCCGACGATCAGGCGGTCCAGACCGCAGAAGCAAATCGAGAGGGGCCTTCGCCCGGCGAATGTCCGCAGCCCAAGGAGGGGCTGATCGAGCGCGTCGAGCCGCGGCACGGCACGCTCTCGCGGGCGGTTCGCGGCCGGCGGCAGGTCATCGTTTCCAACGTCGATCAGTTGCTGATCGTGGCCAGCGTGGCCGAGCCGCAGCTAAAGCCGAACCTCATCGATCGCCTGCTCGTGGCCGCCGAAAAAGGCCGCGTGCGGCCGATCATCTGCATCAACAAGATCGATCTCATCGATCCGGCGAACTTGGAGCCGCTGGTGGGTGTCTACTGTCGCATGGGCTATCCGGTGCTGTTGGTCAGCGCCAAGACCGGTTTTGGAACGGATCGCCTCCGCCGCCTTGCCGCCGGACGGGAAAGCGTCGTGGCCGGGCAGAGCGGCGTGGGCAAGTCGTCGCTGTTGAACGCCATCGACACGAATCTGCACCTCCGCGTCGGCGCCGTCAGTGAAGAGAACGAAAAAGGACGGCACACGACCACCACGGCCAGGCTGCTGCCGCTGGGCTGCGGCGGCTTCGTCGTCGACACGCCGGGCATGCGGAGTTTCGAGCTTTGGGACGTTATTCCGGAGGAGGTCGCCGGCTATTACCGCGACCTGCGGCCTTACGTGAGCCTCTGCCGGTTTCCGGACTGCACCCACACCCACGAGGACGATTGCGCGGTCAAGGACGCCGTGACCGACGGCCGCCTGGACGAACGCCGTTACGAGAGCTACTGCAGCATGCGCAGCGGACAACTGGAGGAATAACGTATTCCTCACGCTCCACCGTGAGGGAAGACCCTTCCTCACGCGGAGCACGCGAAGAGCACGGAGAGGAGAGTGAATTGATGAGACCACAATCGCGGTTGGGCCATTATCGCGGCCGTCCGGCAAAAACGCCCGCTAGCGAGGTCCCGGCCGATTTTCCTGACTTGTGGAAGAGACAAACCGTCGCCAATGAGATCAGCCGCACCGAGAGCGTGGCGAGCGAGTCGGCGGTCCTCGTCGGCGTCTTTCTCGCCGACCGCGGTCCCGAGCTGGTCCCGCTGGAAGAATTGGAAGGTCTCGCCGAGGCCGCCGGCACGCACGTCGTCGGCAAGCTCACGCAGCGCCGCGAAGCGCCCGACGCGGCAACCTACCTGGGCAAGGGCAAGGTCGCAGGAACTGGCCGCCCTGGCCCACGCCGAAATGGCCGACGTGATCTTCTTCGACAACGATCTCAGTCCCGGGCAGACCCGCAATCTCGAGAAAGCCACCGGTCTGAAGGTCCTCGACCGCACGGAGTTGATCCTCGACATCTTCGCCAGCCGCGCCAGACGCACGAGGCCCGCCTGGCGGTCGAGCTGGCCCAGTTGGAATACCAGATGCCGCGCTTGAAGCGGATGTGGACGCACCTCTCGCGGCAGGCCCAAGGCGGCGTGGGCCTGCGCGGCCCGGGCGAGAAGCAGTTGGAGGTCGACCGCCGCCTGGCCGAGAAGCGGATCAGCGATCTGCGGAAGCAGCTCCACGCCATCGAGCATCGCCGCCAGCGCGAGGTCGCCGCGCGGCGGGCGCAGATGACCGTTTCGCTGGTCGGCTACACCAACGCCGGCAAGAGCACGCTCTTGAACGCCCTGACCGGCGCCGACGTCTTCACCAAGGACCTGCTCTTCGCCACGCTCGACACGCGGACCCGCCGCTGGCAACTGCCGGGCTGGGGGCCCGTGCTGCTGAGCGACACGGTGGGCTTCATCCGCGACCTGCCGCACCATTTGATCGCCAGTTTCCGGGCGACGCTGGAAGAGGCCCGGCAGGCGAACCTGCTCCTGCACGTGGCCGACGCCAGCCAATCCGGCCGTGACGGAGCAGATCGCCGCGGCCTACAAGGTGCTGGAAGAACTCGGCATCCAGCAGAAAGACATGCTGCTGGTGTTGAACAAGATCGACGCCCTGCCCGACCGGGTCCGCGTGGACGGCCTCTTGAATCGCTATCCCAACGCCATCCCGATCAGTGCCCGTTCGGGCGAAGGCATGGCCAACCTTGCAGCGGCGGTGAGCGCCGCCCTGAGCCGCAGTTTCCTGGACATCGACGTGGAGATGGGCGTCGAGAACGGCCGCATGCTGGCCTATCTGGCCGCTCACGGCGAGGTGCTCTCGAAGACCTTCCACGATTCGCGGGTGGTGGTCCATTGCCGCATCTCGCAGCATTTCCTCAGCCGCATGGAGAACGACGGGGTTGTCATCCGGCCGCGCGAAGGCCATAATGGGCAGCAGTAGTTCGCTTCTGCTGGAAAGGACTTTATAGAGGGGATCTTATGGACCGATGCGTTAAGCCCACGATTTTCGGTACGCCTTCGTCCTTCTGTCTCTGCTGCCAATAGTCGGCTGCTGGGCCCTCTCCGATGCTATGCAAACAGAGCGTTTTGCCAAGAACAAGCCTGAGATGAAAGTCATGGCGGGGAAGTGGGTACCAACCCCTGGAACTGTTCGGTTGATGAGGGAGGAAGGCGACTACCCCAAAGTGGAAGACGTCCCTCGAACTTTCAAAGGACGGTACGTTTCAAATGATTAACATGCCCGACTGGTGCAATAACAGGGACGGCATATCAGAGCGACAAGTCTTCCGTGCGAGTGGCAAATGGGAAGTTGTTGAGGACCAAGAAAGTTGGTGGCTGTCTCTCCATTCTGAATCGGGGCCTTCTTTAGGTCAAAGTCCTATCATTGACGACTCGGGCGATTATGGGCTTTGGTTCTATGTCGGAGGGCCTCATGGTAAGATAATGGCCTTTGTAAAGAAGCAGTAGTTATCAAGCCCGCGTGCTATGGAAGCCCCAGCGGGAATTGCCCCACCATTTCCCTTGGGGTTCGCTCCACGCACCCTACAGGTTATGAGTAGTCCGGGCTAATTCCGTATCCGATGGAAAGACGATCTCATACACCCGCGAATGCCCTGTGTCGTACAGCAGAAGATCGTGGTCGCGATTGGCGAAAATCCGCATGTTCTGCACGCTGGGCCGGCCGTCGCCGGCGTACTCGGTCCGCAGCCGATGAAACGGCCCCAGCGGTTGGGCCGCCATCCACATGTCGCCCCCCGCGTCCACCAAGACGGTCCATTGCCGATGGAACGCCAGTAGGCCGAAGGAGACGGACTGTTCGCCCTGCTGGATCTTGAAATCGGGAAAGCCGAAGCGGCAGACCCGGTACTCGTTCGCCCCAAGCCTGGCGAGCCAATACAGCGCGCCTTGGTGCTCGATCGGAAATCCGGGAAGCCAGTAGACGATGTCCTCCGCGGGCGCTTCGATGGCCAACGTCTCGGGATCGATCAGCAGCGGATACCCGTAGGCCCGGTCCACAACAACCCGCCGGCGAGGCTTGCTGCCGACGTTGGGTTCGGTGAGAGTCGTGATACGGCTGCGGCTGAAGGCCAGGTGCGTGTCTTTCCACTCCTCGCCATGACGCACGGGCGGCATGTCGCGGGCGTCGTGAAAGACGGCGACGCTTCCCTTGCCGGTCCGCGGATCGAACTGGGCGATGCCAAACCAGACGCGCGTCATCCGCTGTTCGCCGAAGTGGCCCAGCACGCAGACCTTGCCAATCTCCAGCGGCGCAATGCTCACGTTGCGAAGCGTCATCTCCGGCAGTCCGTCGGCCGGCGTTAGAAACCAGCGCTTCGCAGTTGCCGGGTCGAGTACCAGAAGCTGGGGTTGGGAAGAGTCGCCCTCACCCCCTGCCCCTCTCCCGGAAGGCGAGGGGAGTAATGCGCCCTCACCTCCGGCCACTTTCCCGGAAGGCGAGGGGAGTAGTACGCCCTCGCCCTCCGCCCCTTTTCCAGTGGGCAAGGGGGGCTTTTCGGCATTTTGAAAGGCCCAGACATACTTCCCGTCAAAGGCCACCGGCGACCCGTCTTGACTGGCGACGATGCCGGCCACGCGCACCAGCCCGTCCATCTTGTTGCCCTTAAAACTCATGGCAGAATCAGGTCCAAGGGATTCGCTCTCCCGCTTCGCGCCAGGTTTCTCTAGCGCGCTGCCTGACAACAAGAGACTGTTTGGCGACCAGGCCACGTAGCGTTCGGGACCGGCCGGCATCCAGCCCAAAATGCCGGGCGGTGCAGCGTGCGGGATGAGTTTCACCGTGGGGCCGCCGGCAACCGGCGGCAACGGCGGGGGCGGGGCCTCATGGCCGGCCACGTCGGGAAGGCCGCTCTTGCCGGCCTTCCATCGCGCCTCGATGAACCACACGACCTGAGGGCAGGCCGGGTTGGAAATCGCCCGCAGCCGTTCGAGAAGGTTCCGCGTCTGCGGCGTGTCGCTGCCGTCGCTGCCGTCGAGCACCAATTCCACGAGGTTCAGTGCGCCCTGTGCGTCGGCGCGGGGCCATACGCGGGCCGCTTCCAATTTCCAATGCAGCACTTCTTCCGCCGTCGCGCCCTGGAAACAGAACTTGCGAAATGGCCGCTGATACATAACCGTGTCGTCCGAGACCTTGCCCGCCAGCTTGGCCGCCAGCACGCGGAGCATCATGGCGCGGAGATCCTCCTTGGCCGGGTAGCCTTCGAAGTAGCCGCTGATCACCACGCGGTCGCGGGCGGCGGAGACCTGGGCATGCGTCATGAAGTACTCCAGGTGCGGCAGGCCGCGGCGGAGCGTCCCTTCGTTCTCGCTCTGTACCTTCTGCACGAGCTTGGCCGCCGAACCGTGCCAGGTGTCGGCCGCCTGTCGCAGCAGCTTGCTGACGTGCATGCCCGCCGAGTGGGCGGCCAGGCGATGCACGTCGGGCTGCTCCGGATCGAGTAACAAGCTGGCCTCGGCCAGTTCCAGGGCTTCAAGGAAGTTCATGAACTGGTACATGACGATCGCCCGCTGGTGCAGTTGACGGGCTTCAGTGGCCGGCTCGGGCAGGGCCGCCGTCTGGCCGAGGGCCATGTCGACCAGCCCCGCCGCTTCCCGCCGCAGTGTGGCGGCGAGCTCCAGCCGGGCGATGTCGGCCATCTCACGCTCGCCCAGCAGCTTCTGCCCTCGCAGAAGCTTCAAGTGGACCGAGAGCCGGTCGGCTCCGGCGGGCTGCTGCTGAAAGTCGCCCAGGAGGTAGAGCGGCAGCGGCCGCCCGAGGTTTTCCTTGCCCTCGATGGCCAGTTCGTCGGCCACGGCCTTGGCCTCGGCCAATTCCACCACCAGCACGCCCGGCCGGCCCAGCAGCGATTGCTCGATCACGTCGGCCAAGGGCCGTTGCAGGTTCTGGGACCCGAAGCCCAGGTCGTTGCTGACCAGTGGCGGGACGGCCACGATCTGGGTGATTTTCTCGCTCTGTTTCTTGAGCGCCGTATCGATCAAGGGTTCGAGCTTGGCGGCGTCCGTCTCGGGACTGGCGCCGATCTCGAACGAACTCGCGGCAGAGCCGCAGGCCCTGCCGCGTCTCGCAGATTGTGACGCGGGCATGCGGCTGGGGCTTTTCCTCGCCCTCGAGCACGATCAGCAGGTCGGCCTTGAGCACTTTTCCCAGGGCGACGCGTTTGGCGGTGCCTTCGGCAGAGAGCAAGGCGCTCAGCCCTGCTCGCGGAAGATCTCCTGGATCTTCTCCCGCTCCAGGAGCACAATCTCCTTGTTCTGGGCCAGACGCAATTCCAGGAGCGGCACGATCTTCTCGGCGCCCGCCACCTGCGAGGCGATAACGGCCACGCGGGTCTCGGCGTAGCTTGGACCGCCGACCAGGACTATGAGTCCGGCGAGCGCAATGGGAGCATATCTTGTTAGGACTCCAAGGGCGTTTGCGTTCCAACGACAATGAACATGAACGAATCGCATGTTTCTTCCCAAATCCTATAGTCACACTATAGAAGCAACCGACGGCAACGCCGCTCCATGCCTCCAAGATAGCGGCTGTGGGCGAGTAGATCAATACTCGGCCCGCGGAGGACGGAGACCTGGGGATATTGGTCAGACACGCGGCTCATCCCGAACGGAAGTACCTATCACTAAAGATGCTGCAGATTGGGAATTCTGGCCAAAGTGGCCCAAAAACGACTTTCTTCTTTTTCTTCGCGTTCATTTCGTCCACCGCATGGGTTGTTTGCTGAATCCATCGGAGTGTATAGATCTCAAGAAACCTGTTGGAAACGGCGGTGAAACGTGGTGTTACGCTTAGTCGGGTGGAGCGTATATAGTCTGCGGTGGTATAGCCAGATTTTGTCATTTTTGGTCACCTGTTGCCAATCGCGTGGGCAAATGCCGGCCTTGCTGTCTTCCAGCGCCTGTTGCCCGCAGGCCGCCGGCAAAACGGCCTCTCGCGACTATTCGTCATATCTATCCAGAATTATTCCCGTGACACCGTATTTGTTACAACGGTTCCGGCCGCTCGCGGCCGCCGCCGCCGGCGGAAGCCTCCCTTGTGGCAGCAAGTCGCGTGCCAATCGCGGCTATTATTCCATAGTATTCCATAACTATAGATACTAAAACGCTTTGCGGGGCTGGGACGAATGCGGCACGCGACGGGGGATATTCGCGGCCGGCGGAACGGACTGCCAAAACCGCAGGAGAACCTGCGAACGAGGCGATCCGCCTGCCAAAACGGCAGTCACATCCCGCTCGAAGCCGGCTCGCGACTTACCAGCGGGAGGCAGGTTATGCGGATATGTCGCGTGGTCAAGATCCAGACTTGCATGCCGTCTTCGCTGCAATGATCCTCTGCACGGCTTGCGCAACGCCACTTTCCACTGTAACCCGCACCGTCTGCTCGCTACCTGCCGCTCCCAGGCAGAGTCGAAACATGGCTTCGTTCCTGCCGTCGCTCGGCCGAGCGACGCAGGCCACGCCTAGCCGCTGCAATCCACGGAAAAACTCTGCCCGCACGTGGCGCGTTTCCATGATCTCCAAGCGGACCCAATGCTCGCGGCAGGGCTTGAGGAACGCCAGCGCCAGTTCCCTGAGGCGGTCGAGTTCCCATGGCCCGTCGCAATCGGGATGCCATGCGAGCGGGCAATGCCAGGTTGTCGGGTCTGCAAGATGCATTTCGATGTTCAGCTTATTGACGGTGGAATTTCCAGGTTGTTCACGATCGGGAGTCGGGTCAAGTTCCTGACATGCCCTCTTCGCCGCCACTAGTTCTCCAGCCGGCACAGCCCAGCCGTTACAACCGGACACGGGTTTTAACCGAAAACTAAACTTAGACGCAACTCCCGAACATATTTGCCGGTTTCTTGCCGTTTTCCGCATCCTCGCGAATTCGTCTCCATCCGGGGGGTGAGGGCGTGCAGGCCATCTCACTATCACTTTGACGTCAGACGCGCCAAAAAGTTCATTAGCCGTCGCGGATTTCCGGACTTTCACCTTGGAGGAAGCGAGCTTATTGACTCACCACTCTCGTCGATGGTACGATTGGTCGTCTGAAAGGAAATCAAATCGCCTGTCAGTTGGTCTTTTGCCGATCCACTAGAAACCCCAAAGCTGCTTGTCATGACCACGCGATCCGCCGCCTCGGTCACGTCCCCCGCCGTTGTTTCCCTGCCGCCAACGGATGCGATCCCCGCGGAAGTCCACGAAGCGGCGGCACGGTTGGGTGTGTCCCAGTACCTGGCCCAGGTGATCGAGCTTACGCGGGAGATTTACGGCGGGTTCTCGCGTGTGGGTTTCGGTGGATCCGGAATTCGCCGACGATACCCACATCGTTTTCGACGCTCCCGTCACCTGTTCGGTCGAGGAGGCACTCGATAAGGACCTGGAATGGGGGCGGCGTCTTATGGAGATCATTCCCCACTCGCCGCGAGTCCATTTGGTTTCCGCGGAGTTCCGCTCATCTTCAGCAGGCTGACGGCTCCTCAACTCAACTCTGCTTCGGCTCCGGAAGCCGCACCATGAGCCACTGCTGCGTCTGGCCGTCGGCAAAGTGGATGAGCGCCGGGGAGGAATCCTGCGTGAGGTTGGAGATTCCCGTCTCCATGATCGGCCGCTTCTGCCCCGCGACGCACCAGGCGACTCGCTGGCTCTTCTTGTCGGCCATCCCTTCCAGCGTCTGCACCTGGCCCGTTGCCATGTTCTTGAACGTGCCGGCGATGACGCCTTCCTTGCTGATGGCGAGTTGCATGAAGAGGGTCGGCTCCACGCCGGTAGCCTGGCCGTCCTGCGTGAGGGCGAACACGCCCAGCGGCAGCCACTCGCTGCTCTCGGGTTTCGTCTCCGGCGCCTGGCGGCGATCGCGTCGGCCTGCTCGGCATACTGGTCGGCGGTCGCGACCGCCTGGTCGCCGTAATAGACCTGGTCGCCTTCGTAGTAGACGTTTTCGCCGTAGGCGTAGGCTGGTCGGTTCGCCGGAACCGTAGCCAATCCAGACTGCCCAATGCGGCCCAGGTCGCCCAGCGATAGGGCCGCGTGATGCGCCATGCCGCCCAGCCTGGGATGGTCGCTCCAGAAGTCGAGACGAGGGTGGTTCTCGGCGACCTGATTGCGGACCTCGTCGCGCCGCTGCTGGCGGTTGCCCTGCAACTCTTGTCGGTTCTCGACGCGGTTGGCACGATTGTTGGACAGATTCTGGCCGCGTCCGCCTGCCGGAAGGGTGCCAACGCCTGGTCGGCCAACGCCAGGTGTACCGACGCCACGGCAACGCCACCTACGCCACCGACGCCGCCAACACCGCGTACCCCACCGACGCCGCCCACGCCACCGGGGCCTGCAATGCCCGGCCGTCCTGCACCGGGTGCCGACGCCGGGTGGCCCAACGCCCGGCGCACCGGGCCGGGCCCGGCTGGAAGTTGAGCCGCTCCGGCCCCGCCGCCGCCTTGCAGGAAATCGGCTGCGGCGCCGCCGGCGCCCGGCCGGGCACCGCCGCCTGCACCGATAGCGCCGGTGGAGGCCCGCGGCATATCCAGGAAGTTGTTCAATTGGCCGGCAGAGGGCCGGGCGCCCGCGGCAATGTTTCCGCCTGGCCCGCCCGCACCGGCTCCCGGTCGCGCACCGCCGCGCCCGTGCCCGGACGCGCGCCGCGCCAGCTCCCGGACGCGCTGCGCCGCCGCGCGCCGGACGCCCGCGCCGGCCCCGGGTCGCGCGCGCCAGCGCCAGCGCCGGCCGGACGCGCTGCCCGCGCCCGCACCAGGGCGAGCCGCTCCGCCCGCAGGACGAGCCGCGGGTCGTGCCGCACCAGCGCCCATGGAAGGCGAACGGCCTGCCGCGGCCGACACTCCGCCACCGCCACCGCCGCCGCCGCCCCGCCACCGCCGCCCCCACCGCCACCGCCACCAGCCCGGCCCCCGCCACGAGCAAGGATGTCGTCCTGCACGAAAAGAAGGGCCGCTCCGACGAGTACCAAGAGAGTCGTAACACGTTTCATGTCATCACCTAGGATTTGTTTTGATGTCTGTTTTCGGAATGGAGAAAAGCGGGAATGCGGGGCAACGCTATTCCCGCACGATCAGCACCTCATCGATGTTCGGGAGCAATTCGCCCCCGGCGGTCCGCTCGATCGTCTGCCAGGTAAACGAATTCTGGTCGACCTGCTTGATGACATTGGTCATCGAGGCCTTTCGACCATCGGCAAGGTAGCCCTTGTTCTGGATGAACCAGCGATCTTTCTTCAAGGTCCAGGTGGCTTCGGCAAAGCCGCCGTCGGAGTCGAACGTCCAGGACCGGATGGTCTTGGCAACCGGATCCCAACCGATGATCTGCATGCCGGACATGTTGATTTGGCCCTCGGCGGCAACCGTGAACGAACGGGTGATGAAGTTCTGATTCTTCGTCCATTGGCACTCGGTCTCGATGTCGACCTTGTCGTCCTTGTCGACCCAGTGGCCAATCATCCACTCCAGCGGCTTGAGTTGCTCGTACTGGGACGGGGCGGCCTCCTTGGCCTTTTCCGTCACGCGATCGAGCAGCCACTGCCCCTCCCGTCTCACATAGACGGCGCTATACTCTTCCTCCTCCGGCTCGGCTTTCGGCGCCAGCGTCTTGGCGATTCCCTGCTCGACCGCCACATTCGGCGAGACGAACTGGATCGACTGCACGTTGAGTTCGAGCTTGACCTCCGGCTGGTCCTTGAAGACGGCGGTGAATTCCTCCGCGATGGCCGCCCGGCCGGTGACTTCGTCGCCGGTGACGCGGTTGAGATAGACGGCCTCCGGCGACCAGGCCTCGGCAAGGGCCTTGGCGTCGTGCTTGTTGAACGCCTGCACGTAGGCTTCATCCGCCTTGCGAATGGCGGCTTCGTCGGCCGCCGGATCGCGAGGCTGCCCGGCGAAAGACCCGTTCACGACGGCCCCGCCGAGAATAATCAAACACAGTAAGATTCGATTCATTTGAGATACTCCTTGTTCTTGCTTCTCTTTTTCTCCTGGGGTTTTGCTCCCAAGCACGATGAATTGTATAACTAGTACATGGTGTCTCGCAAGCATAGCGCCACCACGTTGTGTTGGGTCAAGCACTGGGGGCCAGAGACAATTTGTCTTGCGACCGGTAGCAAGGCATGTACCAAATTGAGATTTTCCGACCTTCAGAAAGACATAACTCTTTATACCACAACGACTTGCACAGTGGAGACAGCACCGTGACCTGGCTTCAACGCTACCAGATTCGCCATTACGTCCGAAACTCGATTTGGATCCTGCCCTTGGTGGGCATTGTCGTCGCGCTTGAGGCGGTCGTGTGGCTTCACGGTCTCGAGGAGACCCTCGACTGGGAGGCAGGCATCACGCCGGAGACCGCGCGGACCGTGTTGGGGATGATGGCCTCCTCGATGTTCACCTTCATCATTTTCGTCTGTTCCGCTTTGTTGATCGCCGTGCAGCTTGCCAGCGCCCAGCTCACGCCGCGGATCATCGCCTTCGTCTTCCGCGACCCGGTTACCAAGTTCTCGTTGACGGTCTTCGTATTCTCCTTCACGTTCACGCTGGCGGTTCTGGTGCGGATCAATGCGGAGGTTCCCCTGCTCTCGGCGAGATTATCGGCCTATAGTTGCCTGGCCTGCCTGGCCGTGTTTCTGTTTCTCATCGACCACGTGGGCAAGTGGCTGCGGCCCAGCGGGGCGTTGCGCGCCGTGGCCCTGCTGGGCCGCGAAGTCATCGAGAAGGTCTATCCGAGGCAATCTCGGACCTGCCGGAAGCCACCCGGGAGCCGTCCGCCATGCCGGAGGGCGAGCCGCTGCGGACGGTGCCTTGCGTTCGGAGTGGGGTCGTGCTCGCCTTCGACGTGCAAGGGCTGGTTTCGATGGCCCAGCGCGCCGACTGTGTCATTGAAATGGCGCCCCAGGTCGGCGATTTCGTCGCGGCCGGAGATCCTCTTTTCCGGGTCTACCGCGGCGGGACATCGCTTGCAGCCGACGACCTCCGGCAGTCGGTTGCCGTGGGTCAGGAGCGGACCATGGAGCAAGACCCGCTGCTCGCCTTCCGCATCATCGTGGACGTCGCCTCGAAGGGCCTTTCGCCGGCAATCAACGACCCCACGACGGCGGTGCTTGCGATCGACCAGATCCACCACCTCCTGCGCAACGTCGGCAAGCGGCATCTGGACGATGAACGGGTCCGCGACACGTCGGGCCGGGTGCGGCTCGTCTTCCGCACTCCGGAATGGGAGGATTTCGTGCAACTGGCCGTTACGGAAATCCGCCATTTCGGCGGCGAGAGCATCCAGGTTGCCAGGCGGTTGCGGGCGATGCTGGAGAACCTGATCGAGACCCTGCCGCCAAAGCGCGCCGCGTGCTGCGCACGGAGTTGGGCCTCCTCCAGCGATCGGCCGAGCGGTTCTTTTCCGAGCCGGAAGATCGAGCGATGGCCAAAATCGGCGATTCTCAGGGAGTGGGCGGCAAGGGTGACCCCGGTTCGAACCTGCGGGGAAATGACGAGGCCAAAGCCGCAATCAGACCGGACCAGACGGAGAAGTAATCATGCGCAAGCTCATCATGGGCATTGTCGAGTTTCGTGAACAGCTTTTGTCCCAGTACGCCGAGCGGTTCCAGGCTCTGGCCCAAGGCCAGGCCCCCGACGTGCTCTGCGTCACCTGCTCCGATAGCCGCGTGGTGCCGGACTTGCTGGCCTCGACCGATCCGGGAGACCTTTTTGTCATGCGGAACGTCGGCAACATGGTTCCGCCGGCGACCGTGGAAGGGGCGTCGACGGGTGACTTGTCGGAAGCAAGCGCGATCGAATACGCGGTTCTCGTGCTGAAGGTCCGCAGCATTGTCGTTTGCGGGCACTCCGGGTGCGGCGCGATGAAGGCGGCCTTGGCGGGCACACCGATGCCGGCCACGCCCAACCTTGCCAAGTGGCTGCACCATTCCGCTTCAGCCGTCTTCCGCCTTGATCAGGAAGGGCCGCTCGATCCCCGCTGGAATCGCTGCGACCAGCTCTCGCAGCTCAACGTATTGGTCCAACTCGAGCACCTGGCGACGTACCCGATCGTGCGCGAGCGGATTGCCGACGGATCGCTTTACCTGAGCGGCTGGTGGTTCGATATTGCCAAAGGCGATATGTACATTTACCAGCGTGAAACGCGGAGTTTTGAAATCATCGACCGAGCCGCCGCCGAGCGGCTTATAAGCCAGCTCGATCTGGTGTAAGGGCGGATCTTCTGGGCCGAACGCCGACCCGCCACTGCAGGAAATAGGTCGGATGGCACATCTTCGAACGTGACCTGATTCTTCGCGTCGATGTCCGCTTCCGGTTGCCGACCCGCCTTTAGTACCGGTCGGTCTCCATTTGCCGCTGGTATTCCGCCGCCCATTCCCGATATTCCGCCGGCACACTCGGCAACTGCTGGAAGCAGTGGATTACAGTCCGTAGATAACAGACATGCCCAGGGTGTGGCTGATGTCTGACGAGTTCAAGGAATAACTCGATGAGTTCAGGGCTAATTTCTGGCTCGGACTGCGCGGAGCGGTAAGAGCAATGATGGCGGCGTCCACCGTCCAGTCCATTGGGCCACACGCAAGATCGTTGAGGACCTGCCTGCGGCGCAAGGTCGGCCACGGGACTTCGGGATCGAAACTCGCGATCGCAAGCGCGGCAACAACCTGGACCCGCTGAATCCAAATCGGCGAGGAGACGTTCGCAGGCAAAGTCGGAGGATACGCGCAAACCCCGAGAAGGTCCTCGATTCGAGGCTTGATGTGACGCACTAAGTCAGCGACCGCGGCTAGCCAGACTGGGCGGTCAAAAGGGCTCATGGCAATCTGGGCCACGGCGGTCGTGACTGTAGGGAGAGGCTCTGGGACCGCCGCAATGGGGTCAGTCGTCAGCGTTCGCCGCGTCAGTGAGTTCTTTTGTTCCTTATATTTCCACACCTGATACTGAACCGGCCGTCGCGGCAAACGCGGATCAGGAGACTTGGATGTCGGTAATGGTGAAGGGAATGTCCAGATCGAGGCCCAACGCCGCAATGCCGAGACTGCAGGCCAGGCGCAAACTCGGGGCCTCGATGGCATTGAGCGTTACTTTGCACGAGCCGTGCGGCGGACCCTTGGGACTAGCGACCAGCGCGGTAATTTGCCGCAAGATGCCGAGCGTCGCTTCTTGGGGCTCCGGGAGAAAACCGACATAGGGAATGCCGCGGCGAACCAGCGACGCGGCACGCTGGTTTTCCGGATGCGCCGTGGCATAGGTTTCGAGCAGCGTGCGTGCCCCGGTCTCGCCTTGCAAGTGCTGCGCTGCGTAGAGCGACGGCAAGGCCCACGCATGCTCGGGCTCGCACTCCAACGCTTCCCGATACCAGCGGATTGCTTCGGCAAATTTGCCCGCATCCAGACAGCGGTCGCCAAGCTCCAGACGTACCGGCACGCTGTTCGGGTCGTGCCCCAATGCGATTCGCTGCCATTTGAACCAGGACTCTTGATCGCCGCGACCGTCGGAAGACCGAAGCAAGCGAACTCGCCATGAAATAACCTGGATGCCGTTCGTAGCCACGCTCCGCCTCGGCCAAGGCTTCGTCCAACTGTCCGAGTTTGCGAATCAGGGCAACCCGCCGAACGTGAGCATCACTTCGTCATCGGGATCGCCGATCACTTGCCTGGCAAATCGGCAAAGACGGGCGAGGTCTTCCTGTTGATCCGGAGCCGTAATTACGGTTCCGGGGTAACGTTTCAAAGCGGCCCCGAAAAAGGACTGGAGCGCCTTGCGATCAACGCTTGCCCCAGCGGCCGGCTCTTGCTCCAACCAATCAATGGCCCAATCGAGATACGGCCTGTCGGGCCGGGCCATGGCTACCGGAAACAGGAGCCCGATTGCTTCGGGAATACATCCGCTCTTGCCAAGAATGGCACCGAAGTGCAACAATGCCGAGCCAGTTCCCCTCCGGTCCTTCCTTCAGCGGCGCAAGCTCCAGTGGATCGGCGCGGCGGCGATGAATCGGTCGAGCAATTCCAGCCAATCGTCATTCAGGGGCTCCTCGACTAGCGATGTCGCAAGGTGGAATGCGCCATGCACCAGCTCGCCTTTGGCCAGGAGCGTCTGCGCCAGGGCAGCCTCCTCCGCGGGCGTACTTGGCTGATTGTGGAAATGTTCCATGAGCTTGTTCTCCAAAACGTGATTTTGCGCTGCTCGCGAAAACGGGGGCCGACTTTTCGAGGATGGCTCGGCCGCAGATACGGCCGACAGGTAACAGTCTGGCGACTTCGGCCCCCGTTGGTCGCAGAGATGATTGTGGCCCCTGAGAACCTGTTTGAAAAGTGGGGGAAAACGGTTTTGTAGGCTTCTGATAGCCTGCTTCCGTTACATGACAAATCCCCTTGACACCTAAGAATGGAACAATACAATAGTGTATTGATACGAAATTGTATTAAATGAGGCTCACATGCGAAACGTGACTGGTGTTCCGGTAGAGGACGATGATTTCTTCGATCGTGGCCACGAGATCGAGCGTTTCTTGCAAGAGATCCGCAATAACGCCAACCTGCTCCTGACAACGCCTCGGCGAGTCGGAAAGACCTCGCTCGTGCTGCGACTTTGCCGATTGCTGAAGGGCCAGAACTTCGCCGTCGCCTTCTTCGATGTCGAAGGATGCAGCGACGAATTGGCGTTCGCCGAGAAACTGGTCGACACCTTGCGAAGCGAGGGCCTGCAGCCGAAGTTCCTCCAGACCATGCTGAACACGCTGCGAAAGGTCCGTTCCGGCCTCGGGCGAATCAAAGTGGGAGCCGGCGTCAACATTGAACTCGACGACGTTTCCGACGCCGGTCAAGGGACGCTTAGCCGATTATTGGAAAGCGCCTTTCAGAAGTTGGAAGAGGAAGGCCAGTCGGCCGCGATCGCCATCGACGAGTTGCCGGAGTTGTTGTTGACCATCTCCAAGGAGGAGCATGGCCCTCAGCGCGTGACGCAACTGCTGCACTGGCTGCGGTATTTGCGGCAGACCTATCGGCGCGTGCGATGGATCTTTCTTGGCTCCGTGGGCCTCGACAACTTCGTGGAAGAACGCCAATTGAGCAAGACGATCAACGACCTCACGCGGATCGGCCTCGACGCATTTACTGTCGCCGAGGCCCAAGCCTTCCTTGAAAAACTCGGGCGAGACAACGGCCTGTTCTTGGACGAACCTACCCGGACGGCCGTTCTCGGCAAGATCGGTTGGCCGCTGCCTTATCACTTGCAACTCATCTTTCAGGCGCTTCGCGATCTTGGCCAAGAGCAAGTGGGCCCGCAGGACGTCGAACGCGCCTGGGAGAATCTCCTGCTTCCGCACGGCCTCAGCCACTTCGACACGTGGCGGCAGCGGCTCGACGAACAGTTCAACCGGGCCGACGCCACGGCTGCAAAAACGATCCTCAAACATCTTTGCCGGCACCCGGAAGGCCGCACACGGGGCCAAGTCTTCGATGCTCTAATGGCCGGGTTGCCTTCCGCCGATCCTCGCGCGGTCGAAGAGCAACTTGCCAGGCTGCTCCTGGTCCTGCAGCGCGACGGCTACCTTTTGAGCGGCCATGAGAAATATGCCTTCCGTTCCCCGCTCCTGCGCGAGTACTGGTATCGCTGGGAGGTCCGATGAGCGCAACCATCGCTGGCCATTTATCGCCTCAACCTTTACAATCCCGGCCGGATGACCGACGCCGAGATCGTGGCAGCCTTCATCGCGCGGAGGTCGCAATTCGACCGCATCGTGGCCGACCTTGCCGCAGAGTCCGCAACCAGCCGCGCCCAGCATCATCTCATCGTTGGGCAGCGGGGCATGGGCAAGACGACCCTTTTATTGCGATTGGCGGCCGAACTCCGTGGCGAGCCGCTGGGAGAGCGGTTCCTTCCGCTGGTCTTCTCCGAAGAACAATACGCGGTCGATCGCTTGTCGAAGTTCTGGATGAATTGCCTCGACTCGCTGGCCGACGCTCTGGAACGCACGGGCGGCGAGGCCGGGGCCCAGAAAATCGCGGCGCAAGAGATTGACGTTACCGTGCGAAAACTCCAGGCCGGACTTGCCGACCGCAAGCGTGTGGAGAGCGTCCTGGCAAGGGAGGCCCTCGACGCTTTTCTGGAAGCCGCGGGCAAGACGCAGCGGCGTCCGGTGCTCCTGGTCGACAATATTCAGCTTGTTTTCGAGAACCTGGACGATCAGCAGCAGCACGTGCTCCGCGAGGTCTTGCAGCGACCCGGCGCTCCGGTGCTCGTAGCCGCGTCGCCGGCCCCGCCGCCCGAAAGCCAGGACTACGGGGCCGCGTTCTATGACCAATTCAAAACCTATTACCTGCCGCCCCTGGACCTGGGCGAGATGCGGGAACTGCTCGCCGCCCTTGCCAAGTCCGCCGGTCGCGACGACGTTGCCACGCGCGTGCGGCAGAATCCCGGCCGGATCGCCGCCCTGCACCAGCTCACCGGCGGCAACCCGCGGACCACGGTGCTCTTGTTTCATCTCTATGCGGAGGATTTCGCCCCCACCGTGTTCGGCGACCTGGAGCAGCTACTCGACCGGGTGACGCCCTTGTACAAAGCCCGCTTCGAGGAGCTTTCGCCGCAGATGCAGGTCGTGGCAGGGGCGATGGCCAACCACTGGGACCCGATCGCCGCCCGCCAGCTTGCCGAGGCGACGGGGCTTGCGCCAACCAGGTCAGCCCGCAATTAGACCGCTTGCAGAAACTCGGTTGGGTCGAGGAGGTCGAACTGTTCGGCACGGCGCGGGCCGGATATCAGATTGCCGAACGGTTCTTCAATGTCTGGTTCTTAATGCGGAGCGCATCGCGGCGGCAACGCCGCCAGATCGAGTTTCTCACGCGGTTCTTGGAAGCGTTTTACGCACCGGCCGACCGACGGCGGTTAGCCAGCCCCTTTTTGGACGAAGCACTCGTCGCCGCGTACGATGCCAATTGGGGGATTGCACGCGAAAAACTGCGGCTTGCCCTGGAGGAGGTGGCAGCCGGGTTTCCTTCGGCAACACAGGACGACTGGATGCAAGCCACGGCCGTGCTGCTTCATCTGGACTATGGAAACTACTTGCTCGCGCTCCTGGAAGAGCGGGGCGACGATCAGCGATTGCGTCCGTGGTACGAGGCGATCCGAGCCCATCAAGTGAATGATCGGCGCTACTTGCTCAACGTCGCGGCGGAGGTCCGGCCGGCGGCGGAGTCCTATTATGACCATATCGCCCGACGACTTGCTCTCTTGCCGGAGTCCACCAGGCGACGCGGAGGATAGAGGGTGGCCGCGGAGTTGCCCTCTACACTTTCAACGGCGGCCGCTCTCGCTTTGGCCGATTTCCCACTACTGGCGGCGTCTGCGCTTGCGAGCTTGACGGCGGACAACTCGCTCTGCATGGTCTTCCAATTCTTCGGCCATCTTGACGCTGGCCCTGGGCTCGTCGCAAGTGCGCGAAGTTCGATAGAACAAGCGGCAGGTCGGGATGTTCCTGGCCGACGGTGGCGTTAGCCATTGCTTCCGCCTTTTCAAAGTAACCGGCGGCAACATCGAACTGGTGCCATTCCCGATAGGCCACGCCCAGATCATTAAACCGCCGGACAATCGCCGGGTGTTGCTCCCCATGTTGTTTCCTCGCATACGCGAGCGCGGATTCTGCGGCCTCGACCGCAATCCCAAACTCCCGGTGCATTAGGGCGAATGTAGTAGAGGTTTTTGTGAAGAGTGCCGATTCCGCCATCATCCGGCCACCCCAGAGCTTCCCAAACCGCAAGGGCTTTCCTAAACTCCACGAACCCCTCAGCCCACCTGCGCTGCGCAATCAGTGCGGCCCCAAGATCATTCAGGCACACGGCCACTTCGCGGTTGTTCTTGCCGAGAATATCTTCATATTTCTTAATGGCTTGCGGCAAGATCAGCTCTAATTCAGCGAACCTTCCACGTCGGCGGAGGGCCAACACAAGGTTCTTGAACGCGATAAGCATCTTGGGATCGTTTGGCCAACCCGCCGCTTCCCAAACGTCGAGGGCCTTCCGATACATCGATATCGCGTTATCAGCGTCGCCTGCCGCCTCAAAATAGACCCCATAACTGTTCAGGGTGGCTGCCCTCCCCGTGTCCGCCATGCCGACGAGGGACTCAGTGATCTCCATCGCTGCATCGAGCATGACCTTGCCTGTCCGGCAATTGACCCTGCTTCGCCTTCATCACCGCGTAGCCCGCGAGTGCCGGAACGACAGCCGCGAGCTTTGGCTTCCCAAGTGCCTCCCATTTCTGAATTGCATCTTGGAAAGACAATTCCGCCTCCCCGATTTTGTTCTGGTCATGGCAGATGACGCCGAGCGTCGCTAGGGTTGAGATCATGGGTTCGGGCTGTTCGGTCTCGCTTCGCTGGGGAATGGCCAGCGATCTGCGGACAATTGTCTCCGCATTCGCAAAGTGCGCCTTCGCCCCGAGCGCCGTCGCCACGCGGACAAGTGCCACTGCCTCTTCGACGCTGCCCCGGCCAGGATCAGTAACCGCCGCCTCGCCTTCCCATTCTTCAGCCAGCGAGACTTGGCCGATGGATCGCAGGCAGCCGGCGCTTTCGCGCAGACTCGCCGCCAACGTGGTACGGTTGATACGTCCGAAGGTGTCTCCCTTGCGTGCGCTCTTCACGGCACGTTCATAAAATGGCCACGCTTCCGTAAACTTGGACTGGGACGAGAGGCACCCGGCCAATCCGAGCAGGCTTTTGCCGATGGCATCGTGGTTGACTCGCCCGTAAATATCGCCCTTCTGGCCTGCTTCTACGGCACGCTCAAAGACGGTTATCGCCTCCTTGAAACCGGCCAGCAATCTCAACTGACACCCCAATTGATGGAGGCAAAGGCCCAGGTGTTCATAATCCACTCGTCCGTGGACGTCGCCCTTCTCATGCGCATCGATCGCACGACTGTACCAAGCCCTTGCTTCCGCCGTTTTGCCCTCAAGGAACAGGCAGTCTCCCATGCCTTCGAGGCTCCGTCCAAGACTCTCGTGGTCCACTCGTCCGAAGAAATCTCCCTTTTCCTTGGTTTCGACCGCACGCTCGTACCAAGGCCGCGCCTGTTCAAGTTCCCCTACGCTCAGCAAACTAAAGCCGATTTGGTGCAGACTGCTTCCGAGACTCTCGTAATCGCATCGGCCGTATGGATCACCTTTTTCGTGGGCCGCGGCCGCGCGTTCGTACCAGGGGCGCGCCTCAAGGAATCTCCCCGTCCGAAGCAGGCAGTTACCGACCTCGCCCAAGCTTCGAGCCAAGCTCTCGTAGTTTATGCGCCCCTGAACGTCACCTTTCTCTTTGGCGCTTGCCGCCGCTCGTACCAACTCCGCGCCTCGATCATCTTGCCGGACTTTGCGAGACAATACCCGATTTGGTGCAGGCAGCGGCCGATCCTTTCGTGATCCACTTGCCCTTGAACATCGGGGATCTGTGCAGCCTCGACGGTGCGCTCATGCCAGGCAACGGCTTCCTCGAACTTACCGACGCCCGACAGACATCCGCCAACCTGATAAAAGGCGATAGATAGCTTTCCCTTATCCACGTTGCCGTGCTTGTCGCCTTCCTGTATGGCAGCAAGTGCGCAGGTGCCACGGCATCGCCTCGTCAAACTTCCCCATGTTGCCAAGGCAGCAGCCGACGGCGTTCAGGCTGGCGGCAAGGCTCTCCCGGTCCGCGTCTGCTTTCGAGTCGACTTTTTCCTTGGCCTCCACGGCATGGATGTGCCAGGGGAGGGCCGTTTCGAAATCTCCGATCTCATCGAGGGTGCGCCCCACGATTTCGCTGTACTGGAACGGGATGTCGCCTTCGCAATCTGCCCATTCGTCGCGGCTCGTCTCGAAGACAAGAAATGTGCCTGCAAGATCTGCGTTGCCGGGATCCTGCACGAACTCATGTGCCCAATGGAGCATGCAGTTAATTTGCACTCGCCGTATTTTCCGATACAACTCATTGATGTCCGGCTCAAGTGTCGCGCCGACGAGATAAGACACAAGGACCTGATGCATGCGAATCTCTTCGCCCCCTTCGAGCAGATGGAGGTCGAGGCAGGCATCCAAGGACTGCCGGAACTCGGGCTCGCTCCAGCCGGTCGGGTCCTCAAGTAGTGAAAAGAGTTCCTCTGGTGGAATGTGCTGAGATTTGAGATGCGCAGTGGCACGTAAGATGAGACGCGAGCGCGCGTCGAGGCGATCGTAGACGGTCCGAAAACTGCCCGTGGCCTCGGTGGCCAACGTTACGTGGGCGGAGTTGATGCGGCCGCGTCGCTCTTCGTAGACAAGAGCTGCCGCCCCTCCGCAAAGTTGAACAGGCAGTCCGCCCGCGAAGTTGGCTAGTGCTTCGCCATATCTTACGGCGATGTCCCGCCCCGCATACTCTTCAATAAGTTGCAACGAGGCATCCGGCGACAGCGGCTCAACGAGAAGCGATGGCCAGCTTGGGTCCCAGCGCTCCAGCGTCGTCGTAACCAGAACGTGACAGGGCATGCCCGCGGGGGGCAGCCATCGCGCAAGGTGATCAGCCGAACGGACGTTGTCGTACAGGAGGAGCGTTGGCGCGGAGCACAAAGCGACCATCGTCTGGAGGCATTGGTCGTCGAGAGCGAGGCCCGCTGGGAACTGCAAATGAAGGACGCTCGTTCCAATCCTTGCGAGGTCAACCGGCAGGGCGCTCGAGCCAAAGTCAATAAAGAAGGTGCCGCCTTGATATCGATCCTGCGAGCGGCGGGCAAACTCCTTTGCGAGTTCAGACTTGCCCACACCGGGCTGTCCATGCAGGATGAGGACGCACTCCCGGGAGAGGTCGCCAACCCGCTTAGCAATCTCTTCAAAATAACCGTCACGACCGACAAACGGTGCATTGCGACGCGATGGAATATTGCCGCGGAATGGTCGAAGGGCGAATTCTCTTCCCGCCGCCGCCACCTCGGGTCCGAAGGTGATGATGTTATGATGTCCCGGGATAATCACGGCACCGTGTGCGTCACCACCAATCGCAACGGCCCCCGCTCGAGCAGCGTGCATATCCGCCAGGTTTTGGACAGTTTGTTTCGAAGGCAACTCTTTGCCGGCAGACATGGTATCGTCCCTAACGCAACTGCTTCCCGCCAATCATATTGTGATTCCCGGTGACAATCGTTGCACTGGTAGCGTCGCACCCGATCGCCACGGCCCCAGCGCCCAACGCAACGACGTTCACGGTGGTCTGGCCTGCCTGCTCCAGCGGTCCGACTAAATCTTTTGCCAACGAATGGTCCTCCGACAGGAGATTTGTGATTTGCCGCCGCAGGGAGGTCGAGGAATTCTGAGGGTTGCCCGCCGCATCGTCCGCCGCCACGCGTGCTGCCTCTTTCACTTAGACCTTGGGCCGTAGCCGGTCCCAAAGGGCCTTGGCGCAGTGCCATGCGCCTTTGCCCAGCGTATTGACGGCCTCATCCACGACCTTGTTGCCTACCTTCACGAGATACGGCAGCGCAGGCGCCAGAGCCGCCACCGTCGTCGTAGCAAGTTGAGTCACGTCCATTGAGTCGTTGATTTTCGCCACAGGTTCATTGTCTTACAGCGGCTCCCGCTTCCGCTCGACGACCAGCCCCGACCCCACATTTATTCGGCAGGGGCAATCGCGTCGAATGGTTTATCCTTGGACCCTCCCAACGATTCGTAGTCCTCGCGCAGTTCGGCGAGGACCGCCATGGCATCTTTATGGTCTTCCGGGAACGCCTCCTTCGTATAGACCAACAAGGCCCCCTTGACGAACCCGATTGCCTTGCGGAGGTTCTCGGCGTTATCCCCCGCCGGTATGTCGGACCATGCCAAGCCCAGGTTGTTTTGCACCATGGCCCAGTTGGCGGGATCAGCGGCCCTGGTGTAGATCGTCAGTGCCGCTTCATAGCATTCGATGGCCTTGCGGAGATTCTCTGCGTTTTCGCCCATCGGCACGCCAGACAACGCCAAGCCAAGGCAGTTCTGCATTAGGGCCCAGTGGGCAGGATCGGCGGCCTTGGTGTAGACTGTCAGCGCCGCTTCATAGCAGTGAATCGCGTTGCGGAGATTCTCGCCGTCGTCGCCCGCTGGCATGTCGGACCATGCCATTCCAAGGTAGCTCTGCACCAGCGCCCATTCGGCGGGATCAGCGGCCTTGGTGTAGACCGTCAGCGCCGCTTCATAGCAGTGAATGGCGTTGCGGAGGCTCTCGCCGTTGTCGCCCGCTGGCATGTCGGACCATGCCATGCCAAGGTAGGTCTGCACCAGGGCCCATTGGGCGGGATCAGCGGCCTTGGTGTAGACCGTCAGCGCCGCTTCGTAGCAGTGAATGGCGCTGCGGAGCTTCTCGGCCTCGCCGTCCGTCGCCATTTTGGACCATGCCAGGCCCAGTCTGATCTGCGTCGTGGCCCAATTGGTCGGATCGGCCGCCTTGGTTCGGACCGTTAGTGCCGCTTCAAAGCGTTCGATGGCCTTGTGCAGGTTTTCGGCCTTGTCTCCTGTCGCCATCTCAAACCACGCGTTGCCGAGGTTGTCTTGCGTCGCGGCCCACTCGGTGGGATCGGTGGCCTTGGTGTAGACCGTCAGCGCCGCTTCATAGGAATCGATAGCGTGATGGAGGTCTTCGGCCTTGTGGCCTGTCGGCATATTGGCCCAGGCGCTTCCCAAGTTGTTCTGCGTCGTTGCCCAGGCCTCGGGATCGGTGGCCTTGTAGACCGTCAACGCTGCTTCGTAGCACCTAATGGCCTTGCGGAGGTTCTCGGCCTTGTCGCCACTTGGCATGTTCCACCACGCCGTTCCCAGGCTGCACTGCGTCGTGGCCCATCGGGCGGGATCGGCGGTCTTGGTGCAGACGGTTAGCGCCGATTCAAAGCACACAATAGCCTTCCGGAAGTTCTCGCCCTTGTCGCCCGTCGGCATGGCGGACCATGCCACGCCCAGGTTATTTTGCGTCGTGGCCCAGTGATTGGGATCGGTGGCCTTGGTTTGGACCGTCAGGGCAGCCTCAAAGCATTCGACGGCCTTTCGGAGGTTTTCGGCCTTCTCGCCTGTCGGAATGTAAGCCCATGCGCTGCCCAAGTTGCTCTGCGTGGCGGCCCAGTCTGTGGGATCGGCGGCCTTGGTGTAGACCTTCAACGCCGCTTCATAGAATTCCATGGCCTTGCGAAAGTTCTCGGCCTTGTCGCCTGTCGGCATATCGCGCCAGGCGCGGCCCAGGTTGTTTTGCGTCATGGCCCAGTTGGCGGGATCGGCTGCCTCGGTGTAGACCGTCAGCGCCGCCTCGTAATAGCTGATGGCCTTGCGGTGGTTCTCGGCCTCGGCCTTGCCCTGCGCCGGCATGTCGGCCCATGCAACGCCAAGGCTGTTCTGCACCACGGCCCAGTGGCTGGGATCGACGGTCTTGGTATAGACCGTCAGCGCTGCTTCATAGCATTCGATGCTCTTGCGTAGGTTCTCGGCCTTGTCGCCCGTCGGCACGTAGGACCAGGCCGCGCCCAGGTCGTGCTGTGCCGCGGCCCAGCGGAAGGGATCAGCGGTCTTGGTGTAGACCGCCAACGCCGCTTCATGGCAGGCAATGGCCTTTCCGAGGTTCTCGGCCATGTTGCCCGCCGGCATATGCCGCCACGCGTCGCCCAGGTTGTTCTGCGTCTGTGCCCAGTTAGTGGGATCAGCGTCCCTGGTGCGGACGGTAAGCGCCGCCTCATAGCAGGCAATGGCCTTGCGGTAGTTCTCGGCCCTGTCGCCCGTCTGCATTTTGGACCACTCAATGCCGAGGTTGTTCTGTGTCCTGGCCCAGTCGGCGGGATGGGCAGCCCTGGTGTAGACCGTCAGCGCCGCTTCATAGCACCGGATGGCCTTGCGTAGGTTCTCGGCCCCGTCACCCGTCGGCATTTTGGACCACGCAATGCCCACGTTGTTTTGCGTCATGGCCCACATCTCAGAGCCGGGGCTGAGAATCTTCAGCGTCCCTTCGGCGACTTCGATCGCGCGACGCTCGTGATCAGCGATATCGCCCAATCGCGCGAAGCGCGAGCCAGCAGCACGCCGTTCCGCGCTCTGAAATCCTCCGGCCGGATGGCCAGCGCCTGTTCGTAGGGGCCGATGGCCTTGTCGAACTCGCCCGCCTGATACCAGTTGTCGCCTTCGAGCATCAGCAGGAGAAACGCCTCGTCGATTGGGTTTCCGGGCTGGACCTTCATTTCCTGGATGATGCGGTTCGCCTCGTGGTGCTGTTTCAGCGCAATCATGCCCAGGACCCGCTGCTCCGCGTTGCCTTGCTGCAACAGCAGCTTCGCCTTCTCGATAATCTCCGGCGGCAGGGGGCCCGGCTTTGTCTGCCCGTCGGCGAGCGGTTTCGGCGCGATTGCCGCCAGCAACTGCTTGTTCACGTCCTTCAACTCGTCCTGCTTCTCCAGAATCGCCTTGGCACTCTTTTCCTGCTTCTGAACCCCAATGACCGCCACGGCGACGAGAATCGCCAATCCGGCCAGCATTGTACCCATCAATCGCTTGGAACTCAGATTGATAGTGAGTTTGCCGGTGTTGATTACGGAGTGGTTGGCAGGGCCGTCAATGGCCACGGATCGTTGGCCGCTCGCGAGAGCAACCCTCTTGGCGTCACCGGCTTGCTGCGGATCATTCCCTGCCGACATGCGAGTGCTCCTGGCCGGCTACTTCCGGCCCACAGTACTGTTGCTGCCAGTAATGATAGTCGCCCCCGTAGCATCCCGGCCGATGGCAACGGCGCTGTCACCCGACGCGACGACGTGGACGTTGGTCTGGCCCGCCTGCTTCAGCAGTCCGGCGAGATCCTCCGCCAACGCATGGTCCTCGGATAGGAGCTTCGTGATTTGCCGCCGCAGGGAGGCTAGGGCATCCTGATTACCTGGATTGCCTGCCGCATCCTCCGCCGCCTCGCGTGCCGCCTCTTTCGTTTGGACCTTGGGCCATAGCCGGTCCCAAACGGCCTTCGCGCAATTCCATAGCGGCTCACCCACTTTATTGATCACCTCCTCGGTGATCACTTCCTTTGTCTTATCTAGGAGATAAGGTAGTACCGGGGCCAACGTTGCTACGGTCGTGGTTGCCAATTGACTCACGTCCATTGATTGGTTCCTTTCCTTCGGAGGTTCGTTGATAATGCCACTGGCTTCATCTCTACGAGGAGTTGAAGTAGAATCTACCCGCGCCCTATTATACTCGCCCCGATGGAGAGATACACCTCCACCAGGTGTTCCGCGTGTTCGCTGAGTTCTGCTCATACGCGATATGACCTGATTCGCGAATCTGCAATAGTTGTTTTGGGCCTGGACTTCATGCTGCATCCGTCGCAGGGACGGACGCGCCTCGGGCGTACGCGCGGAGGATGTTTGTTTCCTCGCTGCGTCCGTTATCGTGGTGCCGCCGATGATCTCGCCCAAATGCCCCTGCGTTTCCTTCTCCAGCGTCAAAATGTCGCCTCGAATCTCCTCCAGTGTCCGCAAAGACGGGTTTGGCGGGTTCTTGACGGGTTTCCGCAACATGTGCGGTGTTTGCGTCATTTCTGAGAGGTCATTGGTGTCTCTCACGGCCGTGCTGACGGCGAACCACCTTTCGTTTCGCCCGCCAGCCGGGCCCGGCCCTTGTCGGTAAGCCGGTATCTCTGGAGGCGGCTTGTGGGTTTGTCGGGAAGCGTAACTTCGATGAAACCCTGAGTCAAAGCCGGGTGAAGATAATTCTCGCGGAATGTTGGCCGATGCTTGATTCCGAGCGCCCAACGGAGTTCTCCCGAGGACCGTTCCCCTTGCCGCAGGGCCTCCAAGAGCCGCAATATCGGGTCTTCCGACTGGGTCGGTGACTGGGTCGGTGACTGGGTCGTTGACTGGGTCGGTGTTACGCCGACTTGGGCACCTTGGATTTTGGCGGCCGGTTTTGGCCGCCAGAGGGTCTGGACAAACTGCCCGCCCCCCTGCCGGAACTGGGGTGCGGGAAGGCCCGTTTCTTGGCAGCGGGCAATCATGTCGAGGATGCCGCTCCCGGCCTTTTCGGCGTAGTGGGCCAAAAAGAGCGGTTCGGCGATGAGCGGATTATGCGGAATAGAGGCGTGCGGCACCCACAACTGATCGATTGTCAGCCCGGGCGGAAGTTCTCCGGGATTCCAAACTTCCAGCCGATCCGTGAAGAGCATGACCTGCACGCTGGCGTTGCTGGTGTAGTCGCGGTGCGCGACGGCATTCACGATCGCTTCGGCCACGGCTTCGCGGGGCAATTCGAATTCCACGGGCGCTGCGGACCGAGGGCACGCGTGCCAACCGTACGATCGATCTTGGACATCACGAAATCCACGGACTGATCCACAAGTTCGAAGACCGTTCCCCGGTATATTTGGTAGGACGGGATGGGTTTGCGGACTTCCGTGCCGTCAAAGCGCATGCATTTGACCTCGGACGTGATCAGAAATCGTTGGGGCTGTCGCGCGAAGAGCAAAACGGCTGCATGGCTCGGCTGACCGGCATCCAGCAGGTTCAGGTGCGCCAGCGCCTCCGCGGGCGGCGTGTCTTCTCCCAGGGGATATTGTCGCTCACGCCGGGCGCGGCCAAGAAACCATTTCACTTTCTCATCCGACAAGTCGGCAAACGTAGCATCCGGGCAGGCCGCGGCATCGAACGGTTTGGTGCGCAGGCCGCCCCGTGCGCGCTAGAAGCTCGACGAGGCTCGCGTAAAGCTCGCCGGTCAGGTCGGCAATCCCGGTGAAGCGGCGGCGGATAAGTTCACCGCCGGCCTTACGGACCAGCGCCAACATTTTGGGATGCCGTCCGGCGTCACCCTCGTCCTTGACGTAGATCAGCCGGACTTTGCCTTGGGCCGTGGCCTGGTCGTACTCCCGTTCCGTGGGCGAAAGGCCGCTTACATCCTCGTAACCATATTGCTGGCCGAAAATCCCCACGTAGAGCTGACAGCGACCCACTTCATCGAGATACACGTCGTCGGCACGGCGGTCAGAGGCGGGCAGGTCCTCGAAGAGGAAGACGTCGAAAACCGGCCAAGCAGGGCGTCGCCACGGACAAAGTCGCGGATCGCCCGTCGCTCGTCCGCCAGTTCCTTCTGCACGCTGCTGATGAAGATCCGCTCTTTCATTCCGGTTTCCCCGTGCCGCCGACAATCTTGCCGAAATGTCCTTCCGTTTCCTTCACCGCCGCCAGAATGTCGACGCGAATCTCTTCCAACGTCCGCAAGTAGCGGCGGTGTGCAGAACCATTCATTTTAGCCTCGCGGAGCCCAATTCACTATAGGGCGCCGGCCGGCTAAAGCCCCGCAGTTCGAATCTCGAAATCCGAAACCGGAAAAACCGCGCTCGGCGCTTCCAGCGAGCGAGTAAGCTTCGCCGCGCAATCGAATCCCCAAGTGCTTGCCGTCCATGAAGTTGTGACGAATCTCCGCCTGCCGCTGCCGGGCCTGTCTTCCACAGGCTGACGCATCTCGGGGTTTTTCCCGCGCTCTTCCGCGCCTGTTCCCGTCGCCGCAACACCTTGCCGGCAAGCCACTTAGGGCAATCCGGCCGGCCTTGAACCCACCCCGCCGCAAAAAAATTCCCTTCCCGCCCCTTGACAACCATCCATAGTTTTGGATTATTACGGTTTCATAGTACGATTCCTTCCGTCCAACCAGCAAAGGAGATTCAAACCATGTCTTCCGTCGCCGAAAAACCTGCCGCCGACAACCCTCAACCGCCACTTGACCCGGCCGCCAAAGCAGGCCGCCCGCCCCGCAGCCGCCGATGGCGGAAGGAAACCTTGCTGCCCGAGATCACGCAACTTGCCCTGGAGGGCCACACCGGCCAGACGATCGGCCGGAAGCTCGGCTTGCCCAAGCGGACCGTCAATCGCTGGCTGCACGAACTGCGGCAGGAGTGGACCGCCAAGGCGGCCGAGGGCGCCGGGAAACTCTTCGCCGTCGAACTGGCACGCCTCGATGCGATCTACCGCGAGGCCATGCAGGCCTGGCGGGCCTCGCAAGCCGAGATGGAAGTCCGCCTCGTCGAAGACACCTCGGGGGCCCGCGGCGACCCGAAAAAGAAAAACTCGGTGCGGACCCAACCGCCGCGCCGTAACGCCGCCCTCCTCACCAGGGCCACGGCCGCCGTGATGGCCTCCTGCCGGCTCAAGGGCCGCGCTGCGCCAAGGCCGGTCAAACCCGCTGACCCGGACGAAGAAAGGATCGTGTGCGGGCTGCGGATCCCCAAAGCAGGAACCATTGAATCCGACAAATGGTGGCTGTCAAACTCCCTAGACGGTCTGTGGGAGATGGACCTTGCCGATCTCTACGAAACCGCGCAGGCGTTTGCGAAACGTCATCGAGGCCGAGGGCGGCACCTTCCCCGCAGAGTTGGAAAGGGATCCGATGGAGATGACGGCCGAGGAACGCGACGCCCACTGCTCCCGATTGAAGGCCGCCATCGAGGCCATCGACGCCGCCGACGCGGGCGAGGAATCTCCGCCCGAAGCAGAAAGCGCTCCATCCACCCCAGAGAACGCTCCGCCAGCCCCAGTCAGTTCTCCGGCCCAACCGTCCTCAGAACAGCACGACAAGTGAGAGGTTTGGTTCCAATTGGCGCGATTTGGTTTGATTTTGGCCCTCCCCCTGTCTATGGGATTCGAGACACCCGAAGGATTTCAGCATGCTGTTTTCACCCTGTTTTCAACTGGTTTTCGAAAGTGATCCTGGTCCGATGGTGAAGACGATACTCACCATTCGTGGTAGAAAAAGCCGTCCAGCGCGGAAAAAATTTATTTCGGGCCAGTTCGGGCCAAATCATCGATCGGCAGCGCGTCTTGTGGCGGGGTGGTTCGGGCTCCGGAATCCTCGCTCCGGGGTGAAGTTTGGTATAATCTCCCCGGTGCAGGGCACGCGATGGGATTCTGCACAAAGAGAGAAGACTGTCATGGAGAATGCAGTTGCAGCCGGGAGCGCCTTTCCGCTCGGCGCCACATTGACTGGCGAGGGCGTCAACTTCGCCGTCTACTCGAAGAACGCCTCGAAAATCGACCTGCTCTTCTTCGACGCGGTCGATGCCGCCAGGCCCTCGCGGGTAATTGCCCTCGACCCGCACCGGGACCGCACTTACCATTACTGGCATGTGTCCGTTCCGCAAGTGCGATCCGGCCAGATCTACGGATACCGGGCGCATGGGCCGTTCGAGCCGGCGCGGGGACTCCGATTCGATCCGCAGAAAGTGCTGCTTGACCCGTACGGCCGGGCGGTCGCCGTGCCCGACGCCTACGATCGCACGGCGGCGGCCCAACCGGGCGACAACACGGCGCAGGCGATGAAGAGCGTGGTCACGGATGCGGGCCGTTACGACTGGCAAGGGGATCGCCCGTTGCGGCACCCCTATGCCAGCACCGCGATCTACGAAATGCACGTGGCAGGCTTCACGCGACACCCCAACTCGGGCGTTGCGCCGGCAAACGAGGCACGTATGCCGGACTTGTGGAGAAGATACCCTACTTGCAGGATCTCGGGATCACGGCTGTCGAATTGCTGCCCATCTTCCAGTTTGACCGCTTCGATGCTCCGCCGGGCCGGATCAACTATTGGGGATACTGCCCTGTGTCGTTCTTCGCGCCGCATCTTGCCTACAGCTCGCGGCCGGACCCGCTGGCCGCGATCGACGAATTTCGCGACATGGTGAAGGCCCTGCACCGGGCCGGCATCGAGGTCATTCTGGATGTCGTCTACAACCATACGGCCGAGGGCAATCACGAGGGGCCAACGCTTTGTTTTCGCGGGTTGGAGAACGCGGCCTACTACATTCTCGAGCCCGATCGCGCTGCGTACTGCAATTACACGGGAACCGGCAACACGCTGAACGCCAATCATCCTGTGGTGCGGCGGATGATCGTCGACAGTCTGCGCTACTGGGTCCAGGAAATGCACGTGGACGGATTTCGTTTCGATCTGGCTTCCATCCTCTCCCGCGACGAGTCGGGGCACCCCCTGGCCAATCCGCCGGTCCTCTGGGACATCGAGTCGGATCCCAGGCTGGCCGGAACGAAGCTGATTGCCGAGGCATGGGACGCGGGCGGGCTGTACCAGGTTGGCAGTTTCGTGGGCGACGCCTGGCGGGAATGGAACGGCAGGTTCCGCGACGACGTGCGGCGTTTCGTCCGCGGCGACGAAGGCCTCGTCTCGGCACTGGCCGCGCGGCTGCTGGCCAGTCCCGACCTCTACGCACATAAGGAGCGCGAACCGGAACAGAGCATCAACTTCGTCACCTGCCACGACGGTTTTACGCTCAACGACCTGGTTTCCTTCAACGAGAAGCACAACGAGGCCAACGGCGAGCAGAACCGCGACGGCTGCAACGACAATTGCAGTTGGAATTGCGGCGTGGAAGGACC
This sequence comes from uncultured Planctomycetia bacterium, assembly GCA_963824275.1. Classification (GTDB taxonomy): domain Bacteria; phylum Planctomycetota; class Planctomycetia; order Pirellulales; family Thermoguttaceae; genus JANXQG01. The sequence continues at coordinate 1,047,085 of CAWGOT010000006.1, forward strand.
GACCGGCGATCCCCAGATCGAACGGCTTCGCAACCGGCAGGTGAAGAACTTCCTGGCCTTCAACATCTTGGCGATCGGCACACCGATGCTCCTGGGAGGAGACGAGGTCCGCCGGACCCAGCATGGAAACAACAATGCCTATTGCCAGGACAGCGAAATCAGTTGGTTCGACTGGTCGCTGGTCGAGAAACATGCCGGTTTGCTGCGGTTCGTGAAACTCCTCTTGGCTTGCCGTCGCGATCCCGCGCGGGATACCGTGGGCGATCATGGTACGCTGGCCGAGTTTCTCGAGAGCGCCTGCGTGCATTGGCACGGCGTCGAGGTCAGCCAGGCCGACTGGAGTTCTCATTCCCGTAGTCTTGCGGCAACGGCAAGGGCGCCCGGCTCGGCGCCCATCTCTACTGGATGGCCAACGCGTATTGGGAACCGCTCGAGTTCAAGCTGCCGCCGGTGCCGGCCGAATGTCAAGGTCCCTGGCGGCGGTGGATCGATACGGCATTGGAGCCCCCCGACGATGCCTGCCAGTGGAGCGGCGGGAATCCCGTCACCGCAGATCAATACCGGGTTGAGCCGCGGTCGATGGTGATCTTGATGGTGCCCGAAATCAAGCCCGTCAGCGAGGCAGCGGAATGAGCGCAGTTCGCCATATTTTCAGCCCGCTGGTTGTAGAATCCTGCACGCGCTGGTAAGATTGACCGCGTGCTCGCGACATGATCCCCGGCCAGCCACAAAAAGACACAGAATAAGGAGCATTTTCATGACAAGACATCTCTTTCTCGGATCAACCAGGATTCTCATGATTCTCGGCTGCCTCGCCGCTGCTGGATGCGGCGAAAAGACGGTGGCCGGCAAGTCCAAGGAGGCGCCGCGGGTCACGGTGGCTCATCCCGCCACCCGGAGCTTGATGGATGAGGACGACTATAACGGCTGGCTGGAGGCATTCAAGACCGTTGACGTGCGGGCACGGGTGCGGGGTCACATCACCAAGGTGCATTTCCAGGACGGCGACCTGGTCAAGGAGGGGCAAGACCTGTTCGAACTCGATGCGGCCCCGCTTGTGGCCCAGCGAGGCCAGGCCGAGGCCCAGGCCGCGGCCCTCGAGGCCCAGGAGGTGTCCGCCAAGGCAGACTTGGAACGGAATCGGATCCTGATGCCGAAGAACGCCGTTTCCCAGCAGGACTTGGACAAGTCGGAGGCGGACGCAAAATCGTTCGCGGCGCAGATCGTGGCCAAGAAGGCAGAAGCAAAACGCTACGCGCTGGACGTGGATTATGCCAGCATCAAAGCCCCCTTGTCGGGCAAAATCGGCAAGGCCAACCTCGTCGTCGGCGACCTGGTCAATGCCGGGGGCACCGATCCCATGCTGGCGACGATCGTCGACCGTCGATCCGGTCTACGTCGATTTCAATGTCGACGAGCGCGCCATCCAGCGCTACCAGCAAGTCAGATGCCGGTCGAGCCGGACAAACAAAAGTCGTTGCGCGAGCGGGAAATCAAGTTCACCTTCGGGCTGGACACCGAGAAGGGGTTTCCCCACGAGGGCAAGCTCGTATTTGCCGACATCAAGTACGCCGAAGGCACCGGCACGATCCTGGTCCGCGGCGTCGCGGAGAACAAGAGACGGCCTGCTTGATTCCCGGTTCGCGGATTCGCGTGCGACTGCCGGTGAGCGACAAGTACTCGGCAACGCTCGTGCCGGACACGGCCGTGAATACCGACCAGAAGCAGAAATACCTGCTCGTCGTCGGCGACGACAAGATCGTCAAGCGTCTGAACGTCGAGCTTGGCCGCCTGCTGGACGATGGGATGCGCGTGATTCTGACGCCGAAGCTGAAGGCGGACGCGTGGATCATCACCGAAGGAATGGAGCGGGCGCGGTTGAACTATCCCGTCGAGCCTGTTCCCGAGTCCGCGCCGGCCGTCGCCGCGTCCGCCGAGTAACCTCATCCACACCCCTCGCTGCTTGCCAACCGCGACTCCATCCAAGGACCAGCCCAAGGACCCTTCTCATGTTCTCGAACTTCTTCATCGATCGGCCGATTTTTGCCACGGTGCTCTCCATCGTCATCGTGATTCTCGGCGGGGTCGCGTATTCGTTCTTGCCGATCGCCCAGTACCCGGAGGTTGCGCCGCCCGTGGTCCAGGTGTCCGCCATCTATCCCGGCGCCAACGCCAAGACCGTGGCCGAGACCGTGGCCACGCCCATCGAACTGGAAGTCAACGGCGTCGAGCGGATGCTCTACATGTCGTCGCGCTGCACGAACGACGGCCAGATGTATCTCGACGTCACTTTCGAGGTGGGCACGAACCTCGACATGGCGCAGGTGCTGGTGCAGAACCGCGTGTCCATCGCGGAAGCCAAGCTGCCGGAAGAAGTCAAGCGGCAAGGCGTGACCACGAAGAAGAAATCGCCGGCGATCTTGCTGTGCGTCAACTTGATCTCGCCCGACGCGAGTTACGACCAGCTCCACCTGAGCAATTATGCCTTGATGAACATCAAGGACGACCTGGCCCGTCTCAAGGGGGTCGGCGACGTGGCCTTCCTCGGCCCGCGCGACTACAGCATGCGGGTCTGGCTCGACCCCAACAAGCTGGCGGACCGCGGCATGACGGTCGGCGAGGTGATCAAGGCCATCAGGGAACAGAACGTCCAGGTCGCCGCCGGACGCATCGGCCAGCCGCCGGTGCCCGAAGGCGCAAACGTGCCGTTCCAGCTCACGATCAACACCCAGGGCCGCATGGAAAGCGACGATGACTTCGGCAAGATCATCGTGAAGACGGGCGAGCGGGGCCAGAACGTCTACCTCAAGGACGTCGTCCGCGAGACCAAGCGCGCCGCCGACGGCCGCGAACTTGAGAAAGGCGTCGAACTGGGCGCCAAGAACTACGACGTCAACAGCTACCTGGACGGCAAGCCGGCGGTGACGCTGGCCGTCTTCCAGTTGCCGGGATCGAACGCCCTGAAGACGGCCGATGCGGTCAAGGCCAAGATGCGAGGAACTGAAAGAGAAGTTTCCCGCGGGAATCGATTACGGAATCTACTACGATACGACCGTCTTCGTGAACGAATCGATTCACGAGGTGTTCAAGACGCTGATCGAGGCTTTCATCCTCGTGTTCCTCGTGGTGCTGGTCTTTCTCCAGGACTGGCGGGCCACGATCATCCCCATGATCGCCGTGCCCGTGTCGCTGATCGGCACCTTCGCCCTCATGGCCATGCTGGGGTTCTCGCTCAACAACCTTTCGCTGTTCGGGCTGGTGCTGGCGATCGGAATTGTCGTGGACGACGCGATCGTGGTGGTGGAGAACGTGGAACGCTACCTGGCGATGGGTCATCCCGCCGCGAGGCGGCCCGGCTGGCCATGGCCGAGGTTTCCGGGCCGGTGATTGCCATTGCCCTGGTGCTCTGCGCGGTCTTTGTTCCCACCGCCTTCATGGCCGGCATCAGCGGGGAGTTCTTCCGGCAATTCGCCCTGACGATCGCCGCCTCGACGATCATTTCCGCGTTCAACTCGCTGACGCTCAGTCCCGCCTGTGCGCGATCCTTTTCAAGGGGCACGGCGCGGAGCACGGGCCCGACGGCGCACGGCCATGCGAAGAAGGAAGCCTTGCCGCGACTGGGGCTGGTGCTGATCGTCGGCGGCTCTGGCGTACTTCGTGCTCACTCCCACATCGCTCACCTTCTGGGCGTCGCAATTGCCCGGCGGGCACGGCGGAGCACGCCGCCGACGATCACGCAAGCTCGGCGGCACTTTGGGGCGTTCGGCTGGTTTCCCTCGCCGCGGGAGCGGCGGCCGGGTGGTTCCTGGCCGGATTGGTGAATCGTGCGCTGGGCGCCTTCTTCGCGGCGTTCAATTGGGCGTTCGATCGCGTGATCGAAGCCTACGGCCGGGGCGTGGCGCTGTTTCTGAGGATCTCCGTGATTGCCTTGCTGGTTTACGGCGGCTTGATGGGGCTGACTTACCTTGGCTTCCAGGCGGTTCCGACCGGATTCATCCCCGACCAGGACAAGGGTTATCTGGTGGTCAACGCCCAGTTGCCCGACGGCGCCAGCCTCGATCGCACCGACAAGATCGTCCGGCAGATGAGCGCGATCGCCCGCGACGCCGAGAAGGTCCCGGGGGTCTGGCACACGATCGACCTTCCCGGCTATTCCGCGCTGTTGGGCACCAACATCAGCAACGTGGGAGGCATGTTCGTGATCCTGGAGCCTTTTGAGAAGCGCAAGGGAGACCCGCAGAAGAGTGCCGCGGCCATCGCCGCGAAATTGCGCGAGCAGTACGGCGACATCCGCGGAGGCCGGATTACCGTGTTCGGCGCTCCGGCGATCGACGGCCTGGGCACCACCGGCGGGTTCAAGCTCCAGGTTCAAGACCGCAGCGGGGCCGGCCTCCGCGCCCTGCAAGGGGCCGTGCGCAACCTCGCGCGACGAAGGCAACGCGGATCCGCGCCTGGTCGGCCTGTTCAGCAGTTTCACCGTGAACCAACCCCAACTCTTCGTGGAAATCGACCGCGACAAGCTCAAGGCCCAGAAAGTGTCGCTCGACGACGTGAATCTCACGCTCCAGGCGTATCTCGGCGGCCTGTACGTCAACGACGTGACGCTCTTCAATCGAAACTGGCAGGTGAACGTCCAGGCCGACGCCCGCTTTCGCATGCGCGTGGAGGACATCGGCCGGCTGGAGGTCCGCAACGCCGACGGCCAACGCGTTCCCTTGCAGACCTTGGTCAACGTCAGCGACGACAGCGGGCCGGCGATCGTCAACCACTACAACAGCTACCCCTCGGCCGAATTGAACGGGAACATGGCGCCGGGCACCAGTTCCGGCCAGGCGGTCGATATCATGGACGAACTCGCCAAGGAGTCGCTGCCGTCGACCATGAAGGCCGACTGGACGGAGATCACGCTCCAACAGATCATCGCCAGCCAGGACGTCCTCACCAAGCTGGCTTTCCCGCTGGCGGTGGTCTTCGTGTTCCTGGTGCTCGCGGCGCAATATGAAAGCTGGTCCCTGCCGCTGTCGATCATTCTGATCGTCCCCATGTGCCTGCTGGCGTCGATCGCGGGAATCTGGCTCATGAAGATGGACAACAACATCTTCACCCAGATCGGCCTGGTCGTGCTGATCGGTCTGGCCGCCAAGAACGCCATCCTGATCGTGGAGTTCGCCAAGCAGAAGCAGGACCAGGGCGCCAGCCGCTTCGAGGCCACCGTGGACGCCTGCCGCTTGCGATTGCGCCCGATCCTGATGACCTCCTTCGCCTTCATCCTGGGCGTGGTGCCGCTTGGTGCTCGCCAAGGGCGCCGGCGCCGAGATGCGCGTGGCGCTGGGCGTGGCCGTTTTCAGCGGAATGCTCGGCGTGACGATCTTCGGACTCTTCTTCACGCCCGTCTTCTACTCGATCATCATGTGGTTTAGCGACAAGGGGCAGCCTGAGCAGGCTCCACCTGCGGTCGAGAATCATGAGGCCGGAGGCGGCTAAGTTTGAGGTGAGCCGGCATGAACCCGAGCCCAAACATGACGTGTGCGGCGATCCGTCAGCGATGGCGATTCGCCTTGCAATCCTGGTGGCGGGACTTGTAGGGATCAAAGTCACACAAGCCATCAAGGAACAAACCCCAAGAGGAATAACCAAATGAGCGAACGTATCGGAATCGTGACGGGCGGCGGCGACTGCCCGGGGCTGAACGCAGTCATTCGCGCCGTGACCAAAGCGGCCGCGAAGCGCGGGTGGGAGACGATCGGCTTTCTCGGCGGCTATGAGGGCATTCTCGATCCGCAGCGATATGTCACGCTCGATTATCAAAAGCTCGGCTCGCTCTTGACCCGCGGCGGGACGATTCTCGGCACGGCGAATCGCGGCCGTTTCTCCGCGAAAGTCGGGCACGGCGAAACACGCAGTCTGCCCCAGGAACTGATCGACGGCGTGAAGGCGGGCATGCAGAAGTTGAACATTCGCGGCCTGGTCAGCATCGGCGGCGATGGATCGCTGAGCATCGGCCAGCAGTTGTTCGAGGGAGGAGTGCCCCTGGTGGGCGTGCCCAAGACCATCGACAACGACCTGGAAGGCACCGTGATGACCTTCGGCTTCGACTCGGCGGTGGCCTGCGCCACCGATGCCTTGGACCGGCTGCACACCACGGCGGAAAGCCACAACCGCATCATGGTGCTGGAGGTTATGGGGCGCTATGCGGGCTGGATCGCCCTTTACGCGGGCGTTGCCGGCGGGGCCGACGTGATCCTGATCCCGGAGATCCCCTTCACCTACGACAGCATCTGCGCGAAGGTCCAGGAACGCGAAAAGGCCGACAAGCATTTCACGCTGGTCGTCGTGGCCGAAGGGGCGAGAGAAAAGGGCGGCGAGTTCGTTACTGCTGGCCGAACAGGTTTCCAACCGCGAGGCCCGGCTGGGCGGCATCGCCGCCGTGGTGGCCGCGGAACTGGAGAAGCGCACCGGCAAGGAGGCCCGCGCTTGCGTCCTGGGGCACCTGCAGCGGGGCGGAAGTCCGACGAATTTCGACCGCGCGCTTTGCACCATCTTCGGCGCCGAAGCCGTGGAACTGATCGCCGCCGGGAAGTTCGGGCAGATGGTGGCCTACCAAGGCTCTGGAGTGGGCTCCGTGAAGATTACCGAAGCGGTCGGGAAGTTGAAGACGGTGCCGCCGGACAGGAGGCTTTGTGCGGACGGCACGGGCACTAGGGGATTTGCCTTGGCGATTAGGAGAAAACCATGTCACTGCGGCTACAAAAGACGAAAATCGTTGCTACCATCGGGCCGGCCTGCGATGCGCCGGCCGATTCTGGAACAGATGATCCGCGCGGGAATGAGCGTGGCGCGTCTGAATTTTTCGCACGGCACCTTCGACGAGCACGCGGCCCGGATCGATCGGCTGCGGGCGGCCGCGAAGGCCGTCGGCCGCGAGATCGCCCTGATGGCCGATCTGCCGGGGCCCAAAGATGCGCATCGGCCAACTGGCCGAGGAACCCATCCAGATCGCTCCCGGAGGTACATTTACCCTCACAACTCGGGAGATCGTCGGCGACGCCGGACGGGCCTCGATGACCTTTGCCCGGCTGCCGCAGGTCGTCAAACCCGGCGACAAGCTGTTCCTCAACGACGGCATCATTCAACTGGAGGTCGAGCGCGTGGAGCGGCCCGGATGTCCATTGCCGCGTTCGTCGCGGGCGGCGAGCTGCGGTCGCGCAAGGGGCTGAATCTGCCGGGCATCGATCTGGGCATCTCGGCGTTCACCGAGCACGACCGGGAGTGTCTCGAAGTTTGCCCTGGCACATGGCGTGGACGCCGTCAGCCAGTCGTTCGTGGAATCGGCGGCGGACATCCATGCCGTGCGCGAAGCGGCCCGTTCCTTCGGCGGCAATCCCTTCGTCCTGGCCAAGATCGAGCGCTCGCGGGCGTTGGAGCACGTCGATGAAATCTTCGCCGCTGCCGACGGCATCATGGTGGCCCGCGGCGACCTGGGGGTCGAGGTGCCGATCGAGACACATCGCCATCCTGCAGAAGACGCTTGTCGAGAAGGCGGTGCGCCTGGGGAAACCGGTGATCATTGCCACCCAGATGCTGGAGTCGATGACCCATAGCCGCCAGCCCACGCGGGCTGAGGCGACCGACGTGGCCAATGCCGTGTTGGACGGCGCCGACTGCGTGATGCTATCCGGCGAGTCGGCCACGGGCGACTTTCCCGTGGAGGCCGTGGCGACGCTGGCTCGCATCACCGCGGCAACCGAACCGTACCGGGCACGGGCCGATCTCTGGGAGCGACTCAAGACCCTCCCGCGGGAAGTGGACTACAGCAACGCCGATCTTCTCTCGCTGAGCGTCGAGGCGGTCATCGCCGCATCGTCGCCGGCCGCCGTGGTCGTGCCGACGTGCAGCGGCGCCACGGCCCGCGCCATTGCCCGCTTCCGCCTCCCCGTCTGGATTGCGGCGCCCTACGGACTGCGCCAACGTTGCGCGTAATCTGCAGTTCACCTACGGGATCGAGCCCGTGCCCATGCGCCAGGTCCCGGCGGAGTGGACGGCGTTTACTCGCGACTGGGTGCGTGCCGAAGCATTGCCGGGCCGTGTGGCGCTGCTGGTTCAGGGCCCTTCGGCGGGCAGCCCGCAGGCAAACCACCGGATGGAAATCCAGCAATTGCACTGATCGCCGAAGTCGGGAGGAATCATGCCCACGACCGTGGCTGTGTACGACACCAAACCCTATGACCGCGAATCACTCGGGAGTGCCGAAGGCGCCGAGCCGATCCATTGGCGATTTCTCGAATTTCGCCTCGAACCCGATACCGCTCATGCCGCGGCCGGCGCCCAGGCCGTCTGCGTTTTCGTCAATGATCAGTTGGACCGCCCCTGCCTCCAGACTCTGGCCGCCCAGGGTGTGCAGCTTGTGGCCCTCCGCTGCACCGGGTTCAATAACCTGGACCTCGCCGCCGCCAAGGAACTGCGCCTCACGGTCACGCGCGTTCCGGCCTACTCGCCTTACGCCGTTGCCGAACACGCCGTCGGGATGTTGATGACGCTGAATCGCAAGATGCATCGCGCCTTCAACCGGGTACGGGAACTGAACTTCTCGCTGAACGGCCTGGTCGGCTGCGACCTGCACGGCAAGACCGCCGGCATTCTAGGCACGGGCAAGATTGGGCGCATCGTGGCTCAGATCCTCCGCGGCTTCGGCATGCAGGTCCTGGCCTATGATCCGTTTCCGAATCGAGACTGGGCCGCCCAGCACGGCGTCGAGTACGCCGATGCCTCCCGCTTGGCGGAGTGCAGCAACGTCGTCTCGCTCCATGTGCCCCTGACGGCGGAGACTAAGCACATCATTCGTCGTGAGACTATTGACCGGATGAAGCCCGGCGTGATCATCCTCAACGTCAGCCGGGGCGCCTTGATTGACACCACCGCCCTGGTCGAGGGGCTTAAATCCGGGCGGCTCGGCGGCGTGGCGCTGGATGTTTACGAGGAGGAGGAAGGTATCTTTTTCGAGGACCTCTCCGGCGAGGTCTTGCAGGACGACGTCCTGGCGCGGCTGCTGACGTTTCCCAACGTGCTGATCACGGCGCACCAGGCGTTCCTGACGCGCGAGGCCTTGTCGGACATCGCGCAAACAACCCTGGCCAACCTGAAAGCGCTGGCCGCCGGAACGCCCTACGTGGAAGGGTCGGTGTTGACTTAACTAAGACGCCTCGTCGAACTGATTCCGGGACGCAGAAAGTGGCGACAAGGCCCCTGCTGGATGTTCCTGCGCCGGAAAGTGGACAGAGGCAAAAGCCCGGATTGGCGGCGATCGACCAAGGCCGAGGAACGTCAAGCATGAAAGAACCAACAAGACTCCTGATTGTCACCGTCGCAGGATGCCTGTTTGGCGCATTGGTTCTCTTGCCTGCCGACGAACTGACATCCTACTACGAGTACCATTTTCAGGCGAGCTATTCGGTTTGGGAGTTCCTTGCTCGGCAGTTAGGTAAGGCTCTGGTTCTTCAGTCCCCTATCAAGCTCCTTTTCTACGTCGCGCTTGGCGGGATCATGGGAGTGATTTCCTACTTCTTGATGTCGCTTTTCCGCCGGCGCGACGCCCTCATCCTCCAATTGGAACGCGAGTTGGGAAAAGACCTTGGCACGCTCATCCGTCGCGGCGAGGACGATAGCCTGGAATTCAAGTCTTCCTTCAGGTATGACTATCGTCTGCAAAAGGTCAACAAGGCATTGGAGGCGGTGATCATCAAGACCCTGGCCGGATTCATGAATGCCCAGGGCGGGTCTTTGCTGATCGGGGTGGCGGATGACGGGGGCATCGTCGGATTGGAAAACGATTTTCAAACGCTAAGCCGCAAAGACAGCGACGGCTACACGCAGTCGCTCATGTCAACGGTGGCGGACAAACTCGGGACGCCGGCCTGCCGTCTGCTGCGTATTCTCTTTCACGAGCAGGGCGGCAAGCAAGTCTGCCGGGTCATCGTCTTGCCGTCGCCGGTTCCCGTCTATGCCAAAGAAGACAAGCAATCGAAGTTCTACATCCGGACTGGTTCAGGCACCAGGGAAATGGACCTGCAGGAAGCCGTCGGCTTTATCAAGACCAAATGGGGCAATCGCTGAGCAAACATAGGTTGCTCAATAGGTCGAGGCTGCAATGATCAACATCTTTGAGTCCGTCGTAAGACGTTTGACAGAAGCATGGCAATCGGAGGAACCTTCGGGGCGTCGCGACTCCTTTCGCTGCGACTGCGGACGGCCCGTCTACTTCCGCAACAGCCTTTGCCTGGGATGCAGAGCACCGCTCGGTTATGAGCCGGAGTTGCTCGAGGTCCGTGCGTTACGGCCGGGACCGAAACCCGATACGTGGAAGCTGCGAGGGAAGAATCGAGGCAGGCGGTTGTGGCGGCGGTGCGAGAACTTCGACTCTCCGGCGGGTTGCAACTGGCTCGTAGCGGCGGAGGATGACGATACGCTTTGCCTATCCTGCCGGCTCAACCGCACCATACCGGACCTTGGCGACGCAGACAATTGCCGGTGGTGGCGGCAAATCCAACGAGAAAACGGAGCAATTGCAAATGAACAATCCGACTCAATATCCGCTCTTTGTTTTCGCGATTACCTTCCTCGCGCTGTGGCTCTCGGCGTGGACTGGATGGTGGTTTCGCAAGAGGCAGGGCACCTTGGACGCGGAGTTGCGTGATGACTTCGGCTTCATCCTGGCCGCCACGCTTACTCTGCTCGGGCTGATCATCGGATTCAGCTTTTCAATGGCCACCAGCCGCTACGACCAGCGTAAGAAATACGAGGAGGAGGAGGCCAACGCCATCGGGACGGAATACGTCCGGGCCGACCTCTTGCCTGAAGCCGATGCGGCCCGCGTCCGAGGGCTGCTGAGAGACTACCTCGACGAGCGCATTCGCTTCTATCAGGCTCGCGACATCGAGCTTCCCGAGATCAATGCCCGCACCACACAGTTGCAGACCGAGTTGTGGAACGCTGTCCGCGCTCCGGCTGCGGCACAGTCGACTTCTTACATTGTCGGGCTGGCCGTTTCGGGCATGAACAACGTCCTGAATTCGCAGGGCTACACCCAGGCCGGCTATTGGGACCAGATCCCGACCGGGGCGTGGGCCCTGATGGCGGCGATCGGCATCGCCTGCAACGTGCTGGTCGGCTATGGTTCGCACAGCGTTAAGGCAGGATCGAAGTTGCTGCCGATTCTGCCACTGATTGTCTCGATCGCGCTGATGTTCATCGCGGACATCGACGCCCCGTGCCACGGCATTATTCGCGTGAGGCCGCAGAACCTGAGTAGCCTGGCCGAATCTCTCCGTCCGCCCGGCGGAGTACCTTGAACCCACAAGTCGTTGCGAAAGGAGGGTAGTTGTATGCCGGAAGGGATGAACATCGAGATCGCTCACAAGCTGGCCGATCAGAAAGCCGATCCCGGCAAGGCAGGTCGCGCTGAACTGCTGGAGATAGCCGAGGCGATCGTGCTTGCGTTGATCGCCGTGGCCACCGCCTGGAGCGGCTATCACGCGGCGAAATGGGACGGCCATCAATCGCTCCTTTACGGGACATCTCGCGGCTCCGCGTAGAAGCGGCCGTCGCGGCCACCGAAGGCGGGCAGCAGCGTCTGCTGGACGTCATGACCTTCAATACCTGGATCAAGGCCCAGGAATCCAAGGACGAGCAGCTTGCTGCCATCTACGGGCGCAGATTCAGCCCTGAATTCCGCGTCGCGTTCGAAGCCTGGCTCAAGACCGAGCCGTTCACGAAGCCGGACGAACCGCCTGGGCCCTCCTTCATGCCCGAGTATCACAACGCCCTGCTCGAAAAGTCTGCGGAGCTCAACAAGGAGGCCACCGCCGCCTTCACCGAGGGGACCGAAGCGCGGGAGATATCCGAAAAATACGTCCGCGCCACGGTGCTGCTGGCGACAGTCCTTTTCCTGGTCGCGCTCGCCCAGCGGTTCAAAATACGCAAGGTGCGGGTGGGGCTGCTCCTCGTCGCTTCCGCTCTGATGATCTATGCCCTTACGAATTTGGCGATGTACCCCCGGCTGTAAGGCCGCCGCTAGTAGAATGAGCCCATGAGCAGACATCTCGCGATAACTCGGGCGGTCGGAGCGGCGCTCAACGACTGCGAATTGACCTTCCTGGCCAGAGAGCCCATCGATCTTGCCGAAGCGGTCCTCCAGCATTCCGCATACTGCGATGCGCTGAGACAGGCGGGAATCGTGGTGGAGATCCTGCCCGCAGTTGATCACTTGCCGGACGCGACGTTCGTTGAGGACACGGCGGTCGTGCTGGATGAACTGGCGGTGATGACATGTCCAGGGGCCAAGACGCGAAGAGAAGAAGTGGCAACGGTTGCCGCGGCTCTCAAGCGACACCGCACACTGGCAACCATCGAAGCGCCGGGAACTTTGGACGGCGGAAACGTCCTGACCATCGGCCGCCAGCTCTTCGTGGGATTGTCTTCCCGCACGAACGAGGCCGGATACGACCAGCTATCGAGGGCTGTGGAATTTCATGGTTACCGGGTTGTTCCGGTGATGGTTGAGCGCTGCCTGCATTTGAAATCCGCCGTGAGCGCGTTGGATGAAGAGACCCTCCTGATCAACCCCAATTGGATTGATGCCGGGAAGCTGAGCGGGTTCCAGCATGTCCAGGTCGCGGAGGCGGAGCCTTTCGCGGCGAACTGTCTGGCCCTCAATGGCGTGGTCCACCTTTCGGCCCGCTGCGGTCGTACTCGGGAACGGTTGGAACAACGCGGATTCGTAACGCGGACTCTCAAGATCACGGAATTGGAAAAGGCGGAAGCCGCTCTCACGTGTCTGAGCCTGGTTTTCAAACAGTTGACAAATCGGCCGCCCCAAGTATCATAGAACGTGGTTTCCCCGACGGGAAACGATTTCTCCCTCCCTGGCCCACCCGCGCAGCATCAAGCGAGCCCTACCCGCGCTGCTTTAGCACCCCCCGCGTAGCGTTTAGCATTGCGCTGTTTGGGAAAACAACCCCCCCTATCCCTTGGATCCTGCCATGAAAATCGAGCTTTCGGCCGCCGCGCGGCCTCTTTGCGTCTGCCTTCATGATCACGACCCTGGCCGTGCCGGCCCTCCGTGCCGACGATGCCCTGCCGGCGGTCGCCAAACCCAAAGTCAACACCGCGGTGACCGTCAGCGACAACGGCGGCGATTGGATTCTGGACAACGGCATCGTCAAGGCGACCATCAACAAGCGCAGCGGCAACATGACGGCGCTTGTGTTTCGCGGCATCAACACTATGCGGGGAGGCGGATACTGGGAGCAAAGGCCGTCCGGCGCGGGTGACCCAGACCGTGACGATTGACCCGGCGAAAAACGGCGGCGAGCGGGCCGAGGTGTCGATCAAGGGCGTCACCGGCGGCTCGGGCATCGACATCGAGGCTCCGCTACGCCATGGCCCGCGGCGAGAGCGGAATCTACGCCTATGGCATTTTCTCCCATCCGGCCAATTACGGCGCGGCCCGCGAGGGCGAAAGCCGCTACATCACCAAGCTCAACCATGACTTCAATTGGATCTCCGTCGACGCCGACCGCAACATGCTCGAATGCACGCCGCAGGACTGGGGCGCGGGGGTCGTGATCCACGCCAAGGAACAGCGGATCCTGAGCACCGGCTACTACAAGAATTCCGTCGAGCACAAATACAGCTACAACGCCGTGCAATACAAGATTCCCGCCTACGGCTGGTCCAGCACCAAGGACCATATCGGCGTCTATTTCATCAACCCGACCACGGAATACCTCAGCGGCGGCGCTGCCAAGATCGAACTGGTCTGCCATTACGACGCCAACGACAACCCCGACCCGATCATCCTCGATTACTGGTGCGCCGGCCACTACGCGGGCGGCGCGGGCTGCAACGTCCCCGCCGGCGAAAAGTGGAGTAAGGTCATCGGCCCGATCTACGTCTATTGCAACGGCCTGGCCGACCCGAAAATCCCCTCCCAGGCCGATCTGGCGACGCTGGAGGCGACCGCCGGCAACCCCACCGTGCCGCCGGCCTGGAAAGCCAACGCCACCGCCCTCTGGCAGGACGCGCTCGAACAGGCCAAGATCGAAAGGGCCCAGTGGCCCTACGAGTGGGTCAACGGCGTCGATTACCCGCACAAGGCCGAGCGCGGCAACGTCACCGGCCAACTCGTGCTCAACGACCCGCAGGCGGCAAGCACCAAGCTGCCCCATCTGACCGTCGGCCTCGCCCACCCGGAATACACCAGCAATGCCGGCGGATTTGTTGCGCGGTCGGGCAACGGCAATCGGATCACCTGGGACCACGACGGGAATTACTACCAGTTCTGGAACGACGGCGCCGAGGACGGCACGTTCACGATCACCAACGCCCGTCCCGGCACCTACACGCTGCACGCCTTTGCCGACGGCGTGCTGGGCGAGTTCGCCAAGACCAACATCACGGTCACGGCCGGCCAGACCCTCGATCTGGGCAAGATCGAGTGGAAGCCGGTCCGCTACGGCAAGCAGGTCTGGGAGATCGGATACCCCGACCGCACCGGCGGCAAGTTCTACAAGGGCGACGGCGACAACTACTGGCTCTGGGGCTGGTATGTCCGCTACGGCGACCTGTTCCCCAACGACATCACGTACACCATCGGCAAGAGCGATTACCACAAGGACTGGTTCTTCGAGCAGGTGCCGCACGCCACGTCCGAGGCCTGGAAGAATCCGGTTGCCAAGGACCCGCTCAATCAGCGCTTCGGCTGGATGAAGACGGCTTCCGGCGGCCAGGACATGTGGCGGACCATCGGCCGCGGCCGCGCGACCACCTGGACGATCCTCTTCAACCTGGACAAGGCCTCGCGAGGGCAGGCGACTCTCCGCATCGCGCTGGCCGGCGCCGACGGCAACGGCGGGCTGGCAATATCGGTCAACGGCCAGAGCGTGGGCTCGATCCGCCCCACGGCCACCAACGCCCTGCGGTACAACACGGATACGGGCGTGTGGCAGGAGCGAGACCTGAAGTTCGACGCTGCCCTGCTGAAGCCGGGCGAAAACAAGATGCAGCTCACCGTCCCGGCTGGCGACCTTACTTCCGGCGTGGTTTACGACTACCTGCGTTTGGAACTGGACGAGAAGTAGTCAGGAGTCCGACACAATCTCCAGCGCGTCCAGGCCGGGGACGAACTCGACCTTGTGAATCATGTGCTGTTTCAGGATCGACAAGAGCGCGGTTCGTCGCTCTTTGTCGTCCCCGTTCATCATTCCGCATGCCTCCCCGTCGCTAAGGGCCCAGCCGTGCTGCTCCCACTTCCACTTGGAGCAGGGGCGCAGGCAGTTGCTCGTCAGCCGCAGGATCCCCTGCGCACCGGGGTGCTCGGTCTTCAGCCGATCTAATTCCGCATCAAGGCGGTCGAGTTGTTCATCCGGCGTCACGGTTTCCTCCATGGACGATAAAAGTCATTGCAATTGTGAGGGGCATGGTAATTAGAACAGTTTGGGCAGGAAATACAAGCCCTTTGGCCGCGACCGCACCCAACGGCTGCGATGGCGAACCTCCCAACGCGCCCGCCTGTCCTACAAATCGAGCCGTTTCTTCTTTTTCAGGAGCCATTGCAACGCTCTAAAACTGGCCCGTAGGGAATTTGCACGCAATGTAGACGCATATCGCCCCGTAAAATAGCGACGGAATGCAGAGCATCAGGGCAGTCATCCAGTAGGTCCACGCCGGGTGACCGCGGAATTGCGCGAATGCCACGGCGGCAACGATCAAGACGATATAGGCAAGCGCCAGCCAGGCGTGGGAGGAAAGGCAATCGATCAGGGCCATGTCCTGCAGGGTTCTGTCGTTCATCACGCTGAACTGTCGGTGGCACTCTTCCATCTTCAGCCGTGCCATGTAATGGGCGAACCAGCAGAAGCCGAAAAACTGCGCCAGACAGAGGTAAATCGCCGGGTGCCGGGCGATGGCTCGAAAACTCGTAGCGTTCTTCATGGAAAACACTCCCAGGAATCAGTATGCCACCAGGGAGCCGTCGCGACAAGAGAGGGACAGGGAATCGGCAGCAAACTCCCGCCGTCCCTTGAAACCCTGCCCGGATCGCGTTAGATTGAGGATCGGTGAGGCCAGGAGGAGTTTGCCACGTGAGCGAAGCAACCGAACGCTGTAAGAACTGCCGGTTTTGGCAAGTGCTGCAAGACGAACGCGGTATTTGTCGTCGGAATTCGCCCCTGCCCAGAGATCAGGAAATGGCCGACGATGGCCGTTCCGTCGTCTATCGCGTATCGTGGCCCGAGACGCACGAGGCCGATTGGTGCGGCGATTTTCAGCGCTGCGACTCCAGGCCATGAGCAATCCTGTGCAGAACGCCGGTGGCGATGCGACCGGGCGCCCGCCCTGCCCCGCTCTTTCGATCGCCTCCGCCAAGGAACTGGCGCGGCACATGGCCGGCATGACGCGGGTCCTCCGCGACCGGATCGCAGGCGGCTTCGAGCACGAAAAGCAGCGGGACTGGCTGCACGACTGGCTGGCCGCCTGCCGGGAAACCCTCGACTCGGACCTCGACACGCGACAGTTTGCCGACATCTTCGCGCAGACCACGGCCTACGGGCTCTTCGCGGCGCGGTGCCGGCATCCCGCTCTCCGCCAAGACGAGCCCTTCTGCCGCGAGTTGGCGGCCCGCAACCTGCCCAAGACCAACCCCTTTCTCAGCAAGTTGTTTGCCGAGATCGGCGGCGGGAGCATGCCCGAGCCCATCTCTCAGGCCGTGGACGACATCGTCGACTTGCTGAAACAAACCGACATGGCGGAAGTCCTTTCCGACTTCGGCCGCCGCTCGTCCCATCTTCCCGGCAATTTTCGGCACGAGCGGACGGGCAAGGCAGATCCGGTCGTCTATTTCTATGAGACCTTCCTGGCGGCCTATGATCCGAAAATGCGGGGAGTCCGCGGCGTCTACTACACGCCCGAGCCAGTGGTCAGCTACATCGTCCGCTCCATCGACCACCTTTTGAAGACGCGGTTCGATCGCCCCAGTGGTCTGGCGGACGAAAACACGCTGATCCTCGACCCGGCGGCAGGCACCGGCACGTTCCTGTCGTTCGTCATCAAGCACATCCACCGAAATTTCGCAGGGCAAGCGGGCGCATGGAACGATTACGTCGCCCGGCACCTGATCGGCCGCGTCTTCGGCTTCGAGCTGCTGCCGGCCCCCTATGTGGTCGCGCATCTGACGCTCGGCATGCAGTTGCAGGCGGGAGAGAGGGAGGCCGCCACCCCCCATGCGACGGCGGATAGGGAAGGCACGGGGTCGCATGGGGGGTGCGCGCCTCCCTCTCTCCGCGGCTACCGGCTCGACTCCGATCAGCCGTTGGGCATCTACCTCGCCAACACACTGGAAGAGGCCGCGACAGCGAGCGAGTACATTGTTGCCGGCCGAATTGCCGAAAAAGCCTCGGCGGACAGGTCGCCAGCGGAGAGAGGGGCCCGCCCTCTCTCCCGCGATTCGCTCCTCGTGGTCCTGGGAAATCCGCCCTACGCCGGCATTTCCGCCAACCGCGGCGAGTGGATCACGCGGCTCGTGGACGACTATCGCTTCGTGGACGGCCGGCCGCTGGGCGAGAGGAGAGTCTGGCTCAAGAACGATTACGTCAAGTTCCTCCGCTTCGGCCAGTGGCAGATCGAGCGCGCGGGCCGCGGCGTGCTGGCGTTTGTCACCGATCACAGCTACCTGGACAGTCCTACGTTTCGCGGCATGCGTCAGAACCTCCAGAAATCGTTCGACGACATCTATATTCTCAACTTGCACGGCAACGCCAAGCGCCGGGAGACGGCGCCCGGCGGCGGGGCCGACGAAAACGTCTTCGATATTTCGCAGGGCGTGGCCATCGCGACTCTTCGTGAAGCGCGACAGGGCGGGCGGCCGCGGCGTTTATTACGCCGACGCCTGGGGCGCGCGGCCGGCAAAATTCGCGATCCTGAGCACGAGCAACGTCGGCACGACCGCTTGGCAACAACTGGCGCCGGCAGCCCCGTTTTACGAATTCGTGCCCGTGGACCGCCGCGGAGGGAGGGAGGCCGGCACCCCCCATGAGACGGCAGAAAGCGGCAACACTGTGTCGCATGGGGGATACGCGCCTCCCTCTCTCCCGCGCAAGGAGTATGACGAGGGCTGGCGGGTCGCCGACATTTTTCCCATCGGTTCCAACGGCGTGCAGACCTCGCGCAACAGCCTGGTCGTCGATTTTCAGGACGACGCGCTCGTGGATCGCATCGAACAGTTTCTCGCTCCCGGCCTCTCCGACGCCGAAGTGCGGGTCCGCTTCTTCGCCGCGAAATCGGTCGGAGATTACGCGCCGGGAGACACCCGCGGCTGGAAGCTGGGCGCGGCCCGCCAGGCATTGCGGCAGGATCCGCAATGGCGTCAGGCGGTCGAGCGCTGCCAGTATCGCCCGTTCAACGCGCGCTGGCTGCTCTATCATGGCGCGATGTTGGACTGGCCGCGGACGGACGTGATGCGTCACTTGCTTCAACCGAACCGCGCGCTCTGCGTCGGTCGTGCGGGACTCGTCGTCAGCGGGGCATGGGACCTGGTCTTCTGCTCGCGGCAGATTTGCGACCACAACCTGTTCTATCGCGGCAGCAGCGTCAACTTTCCGCTGTACGTCTATCCAAGCTGCTCGTCCCACTTTCTCGGCAATGTTCGGCACGAGCGGACCGGCGACCGGCCCTTGGAGCGCGGAGCGGGGAGCGGGGAGCGGGGAGTCAGAGACATTTCTTGCTCCCCGCTCCCTGCTCCCTGCTCCCCGCATTTCGCCGGCGGGCGGGTCGCCAACCTCTCGGCTCGATTCGTTGGCGCCGTCACGGCGACGCTCGGCATGCGGTTCCTGAGCGAAGGGCCGGGCGACCTGCGCGAGACTGTCGGCCCTGAGGACATCTTCGACTACGCCTATGCGGTGTTTCATTCGCCGGCCTATCGCAGGCGTTATGCCGAGTTTCTCAAGACCGACTTCCCGCGTCTGCCGATGACGAGCAACGCAAACCTGTTCCGCGCGTTGGCGGCGTGCGGGGCCGAATTGGTCGCCCTGCACCTGCTGGAATCGCCCAAAATCGGTCACCATTTGGTCGATTGGCCGGACCAGGGAGACAACGTGGTCCAGAAGGTGCGCTATTCGGAAGCGGACGGGCGGGTCTGGATCAACGGCACGCAGCACTTCGGCGCCGTGCCCCTGGCGGTCTGGGATTTCCATGTCGGGGGCTACCAGGTCTGCCACAAATGGTTGAAAGACCGCAAGGGCCGGAAACTCGCCCCCTACGACGTGCGGCACTATCAGAAGATTGTCGGTGCGCTCGCAGGAAGCATCCACCTGATGGCCGCCATTAACCTGGCAATCGAGCAGCACGGCGGCTGGCCGATTCGATAGCGGAAACACAGAGTACAAATTGCAGAGCGTTTTTGAACTCGCCGATTTGGGGCAATCCGGCAACGCCACTTTGGTGCAAAAAATGCGTACGGCCGCAACACGGCCGTAAGCCGATCCGCCGACTGATTGCCAAGAATTCCCGCGAATGCGCGATCAAAGGATTCGCGCGGCCGGCCGCGGTGGTGCAAATCCGGCTCCGAAAAAACGGAAATGCAACATCCAGCGTGACGCAATGTTCGTCACGCCGTCACCGCCCGCGGCGGCTTTATAGGAAATTCGGAAAGCAGGAGCGGCGGGAAGAGGGTGGAGGTCAGAGGTCAGAGGGCACAGGAGAGAGGGCGCGGCGAGCGATTGGCGAAGAATCTCACCACACGCCCGGCAGCATCCGCCAGCGGACTGCCTTGGCGTAGTCCCGGTATTCCGCACTGGCGCCTAGCGCCGACTCTTCCACGCGGATGCGAAGCACGAGTGTCGCCGCGGCGGCGGGAATGAGCACCGTGGCCCAGCCACTGCCGGCCAAGGCGCAAGCGACGATCATCGCCAATTCGCCGCCGTAGGCCGGATGCCGGACCAGCCGGTAGGGCCCCCGGGCGACCAGCACGCGCGACGCGGGGAATATCGCAAAACTCCGCCCCAGCCAACCCAGGGACGTTTCAAGCGGGACACGGCTTGCAAACGGAACGCCACCGAGGGCGTTCCCTCAGAGCGGAGGGCCTTCAACGCCCGCCTTCCACCTTGACATCGGCCGGCGGGATCGCCGCCGCTGGCGGGCGGGACTTTGCCGTGTCGCTCGTGCCGGGCACGATCATCGGAATCGGCGAGCTCTTCTCGAGGATCGCCTTCAATTCGACGTTGTCGATCGTCTCCAGAACGATGAGGCGCTGGGCCAGGGCTTCCAGGGCCGCGCGGCGCATTTCGAGGATCTGGCCGGCCCTGCTCTGGGCCTCCGCCAGGATGTGCTTGATCTCCTCGTCGATCTCACGGGCCGTCTGCTCGCTGTGGGCGCGGTCGCCGACCAGGTCGTTCGGCACGGGTAAGAAGACCGAGCGGCGGCTCTCGCGATAGCTGGCCCGGCCCAAGCGGCTCATGCCGTAGTCCATGACCATGCTGCGAGCAATCTCGGTGGCACGCTCCAGGTCGTTCTGGGCCCCCGTGGAGATGTCGCCGTAGATCATCTCTTCCGCCAGGGTGCCTGCCAGCGGCACCTGGATGCGGCTCTCCAACTCGCTCTGCGTGAGCAGATAGCGATCGCCCTCGGGCCGCTGCATGGTGTAGCCCAAAGCGGCCAGGCCGCGGGGGATGATCGAGACCTTATGCACGGGATCGGTGTTCGGCAGGCTGGCGGCGACCAGGGCGTGCGCAGCTTTCGTGATAGGCGATGCGCTGCTTCTCGTCGGCATGCATCACCCGCTGCCGCTTCTCCAGTCCGGCCGTGACCCGCTCCACGCCCTCGGTGAACTCCTCCATGCTGACCGCCTTCTTTCCGGCCCGCGCCGCGAGAATCGCCGCCTCGTTGACCAGGTTGGCCAGATCGGCGCCGACGAAGCCGGAGGTGATGCGGGCGATCTCCCGCAAGTCGACCGAAGTGTCGACGCGGATCTTCTGAATGTGGACGTCGAGAATGTCCTCTCGGCCGCGGACATCGGGCCGATCGACCAGCACGTGGCGATCAAAACGCCCGGGGCGGAGCAGGGCCGGGTCGAGCGTGTCGGGCCGGTTCGTGGCGGCCATCACGATCACGCCGCTGTTGGAATCGACGCCGTCCATCTCCACCAAGAGGGCGTTGAGGGTCTGCTCGCGTTCCTCGTGACCTCCCACGCCGCTGGTGCCGCGGGTCTTGCCCAGGGCGTCGAGCTCGTCGATGAAGACGATGCAGGGGGCCTTGACCACGGCCTGCTGGAACATGTCGCGGACCCGCACCGCGCCGACGCCCACGAACATCTCCACGAAATCGGATCCCGAGAGACTGAAGAACGGCACTCCCGCCTCGCCGGCAACGGCCTTGCCCAGCAAGGTCTTGCCCGTGCCCGGCGGCCCGACCAGCAGCACGCCCTTGGGGATGCGGCCGCCCAGCACCTGGTACTTGTCGGGATGCCTGAGGAAGTCGACGACCTGGCGAAGCTCTTCCACCGCTTCATCGATGCCGGCCACTTCGTCGAACGTGACCCCGATGTCTTCCTGGGCCAGCAACCTCCCGCGACTGCGTCCGAAAGCCATGGCCGAGCTTGCCCCGCCCATTTGCCGGAGCAGCAGGACGGCTACAGCAAGAACCACCGCGATCATCGCCACCAGGATCAGACCGTTCCGCAAAGAACTGGGAGGCGATGCGCCCTCAACGACGAAACGATTGTCGTGAAGCTCCTGCTTTAGTTTGCCGTTGTCTTGATCCAGCCCGTAGCGGGAGCAGGTGAACGCCACGTCCTCCTTGGGCTTGGTCCGCGCAGTCGTCCGGGGCGAGGACCTCGCGCGTGACTTTCCCCGTGATCTCGTTCGGTCCCACCTGGACGTCGGCGAGGTTCGAATAGCGGACCGTCAGATCGCGGCCGTTGTGCGTTTCCGTGACGTCGATATAGGGATCCTTGTTCTTCTCCGACGGGGCCCCCTTCTCGATAAGCTGTTCGAGATGACCGTACTTGATGACCACCGACGAACCGTAGGGGACAAAGATCGCGGCCAGGACCACGCAGGCAATCACGGCGACGATCAAAAGGCTGAGGTTATTGTTGCCCGGGACTTTGCGATCCTCCGGCGGTTTTTGCTGATCGCCGCGCCGCGGCTTGGGTCGAGTCGGTTCCAGGTCCGGGTCTTCCATCGTAAAGCTCCGTAGGGTGGGACCAGATCGCGTAGCGAGCGCCGGCCCACCAATGGTTCTATTCTCGATCATGGTGGGCCGGCACTCGTCGACCCGCTGGCGGGTGCCCCGGAGCTTGTCCCACCCTACCCCTAAAACTCCAGGTTCAACGATTTCAGCCGCCGTTGGGTCTCGGCCATCAAGGCGTCTTCGGCCGCTTCGTCGGCCGCTTCATACGTCACGGAAAACCGCAGGAAACTGCCGGCGTCGTCCCAGGGCACGGTGCAGATCGAGTGCTCGGCGATCAGAAATTGGGAGGCCGCCTCCGCGGTCGCAAAGCGCCGTCCCTCATTGCCGTCCGCGCCCGCCACGCCCTTGGGACTGGCCGTGTACAGGAAATAGGTGCCGCCGGGCACGCGGCAGTCGAAGCCGCAGGCCCGCAGCGCGGCCACCAGCTTGCGCAAGCGGCGGCCGTATTTCTCCCGCGCATTGCGCGGGATGGAAGGGTCGTCCAAGGCCGCGGCCGCCGCCTTCTGGATGGCGATGAACTGGCCGGAGTCGGAGTTGTCTTTCACGTCGGCCAGGGCCCGCACGATCAGCTCGTGGCCGCAGACCCAGCCCATCCGCCAGCCGATCATGTTCCAGCCCTTCGATAGCGAGTGGACCTCGACGCCCACCTCGCGGGCCCCCGGCACCTCCAGAAAACTCAGCGGCCGATCGGCATAGCTGAGCATGACGTGGGCAGCATCCTGGATGACCACGATTTCGTTCTGCTTCGCAAAATCGACGACGCGGGCGAAAAAGTCCCGCGTGGCGACCTTGCCCGTCGGGCTGTTGGGATAGTTGATCACCAGCAGCTTGGCGCGGCGGCGGATCGTCGGCCGGGATCGAATCCAGGTCGGGCAGGAAGTCGTTCTCGGCGCAAAGCGGCAAGCGTGTACCTCGCCGCCGTAGTACTTGGTGTGCGTGCCCGCGACCGGATAGCCGGGCACGGTCATCAGCGTCACGTCGCCCGGATTGATGAAGGCCGCCGGCAGCATGGCCAGCGCGGTCTTGGTGCCGATGCAGTGGTTGATCTCGCGCAGCGGGTCGAGTTCCACCTGGAACTCGCGCCGCATGAAACGGGCGACGGCCTCTTTGAAGGCGGGGATGCCGTTGTCGGCATAGCCGCGGTTTTCCGGCTTGTCGATCTCGGCGGCCATCACGCGGCGGACGGCGGCGGCGGCCATCTCGTCGTTCTCGCCGATGCCGAAATCGACCAGCTTCCGCTCCGGGTGCTCGGCCAGGGCCTTCCGCTTGGCCCGCTTGATCTTCTCGAACTTATAGATCTCGGTGCCCTTGCCGTAGGTTGCGCCGCCGATGCGGTCGGCGAAGAGCCGCTGAAAATAGGGATCGCTCATAATGGTCATGGATGGCGCCAACAAGGGCAGATTCCGAATCTCTTATTTTAGTCACAAGGGAACGATCCGACAACCGGGTGGGGAACCCAATTCCGGCATGACAGGCCGCACGGGCCATTGCCCAGCATGCGAAAATCGGCTATGATAGGGAGGTTAGCCAGAAAGGTGGGATAAGTCGCATGACAACAACTATCGAACTCCCGGATTCGGTCTTTAGCCAAGTTCAGGCCTACGCGGCCGAGCAAGGCAAGACCGTTAGCGCATTCCTCGTCCAGGCAATCCATGAGAAGCTTGCCGCAGAGCAGCTACCGCCCGACCACGGTTGGCGATCGGTCTTCGGCAAGGGCGACAAGGAAGCTGTCGCAGAGGTGCAGCGCATCATTGACGAGGAGTTCTCCAAGATCGATCTGGAAGACTGGAAATGATTCTTGAATTGAAACAGAAAGGGCGACCGCTCCCCGACAACAATATCTGGATCGCAGCATTGGCGCGGCAGCACAACCTTACGGTGATCAGTCGGGATTTGCATTTCGATGTCATAGACGGCATTCGACGGATGTCGTGGTAGGTGGCTACCCGCAGCCGTAATACGCTGCCACCGGCAGCCCCGTGCGTTTTCTGACCAATTCCGCGAGCGCGTCAACTTCGGCGTTTTCCAGCGGAGTGGCAAAACTCTTGGCCGGAGGACGCGCGATCGTGTGAATCTGCACGAGCTTGATCTGCCCGCCGCCAGCCACGATCTCCCACAGCCCGTCGCAATAGGCGGCTTGCTCGGCCAGCGGCGGCGGCTCGCCCTTGAGCCGCATGAACAGCGATTGAATTACGATCGGCCGCTGGCGGGCCGTGACAATGAGATTCTCTAGCACCTCAACCAACTTGACTTTCGAACGATCGACCGCCTGAAAATAGTCTTCCGTACCGGCGTCGAGCTTGCCCCAGATCTCACCGTTGTTGGCGTCCAAGACCGCGAGCGCCTGGCGAACCCGCTCACGCTGGAGCAGCGTGGCGTTGGTGATCAGCACGAGCTTCACGTGGTCGAGTCCGCGGCGGCGGCGAATATCCGCGCAGAGCCGAACCACTTCGTCGAAGATCGGCGAGGCGGTCGGCTCGCCGTCGCCGCTCAGGGCAATGTCGTTGAGCCGGCGAAACTCGGGAGGCGTTGTCGAAAACCGCGTGCCTTCGAACAGCCGCGCGGTGACGGCCAGTTCGACCATTTCGTCCAATTCGTCAGCCAATTGCGGCAGATCGATCTTCCGCAGCACGTGTCCCCCGCGGACGGTGCGGTCCACCTGGCAGTAGACGCAGTCGAAGTTGCAGTACTTCTCCGGATTGAGGTTCACCCCGATCGAAACCCCGCCCGCACGACGGCTGACCACGGCGTAGACGAAGCGGTTCTCTTCGAAGCTGCGCGGGTGCGTTTGGAACAAGGGAACCAGCGGAGATGGGGTCATGCGGCAGTTGGGGACGGAGCGTTCGACGATCGTAGGGTGGTGTCGAGCGCAGCGAAGCCCCACCAACACGCGTCGGAAAATGGTGGGTCTTCGCCGCGCTCGACACCACTATTATACGCACCTGCCGCCAGAATCATAATCGCCGCAGGGTCGTGAACTCATCCAGGGCCACCGTGGTCAATTCGCCGTCATCCCGCCGCAGGAGGATGAAATCGCTGAATACCTTGTCATCGAAATTGCGGCGGAAGTGCAGGCCGTGCCGCCCTCGTTCCGCGCGGACGACCGTGCCGGCGCTCTTCGTCGTCCACGTCTGAGGGCCGATCGTGATGACGTGCGTCGCCTCGATCCGATCGCCCGGCTTGAGCGACTCGAAGGTCTGGTGCGTTTCCTGCTGTTGTTTCGGACTGGTCTGCGTCGCGGCCATCTGGGCCTCCTCGGCGTTGATCCGGGACATCACAATCGTAGGGTGTGTGGAGCGAACCGCTGGGAAATTGGTGGGTTACGCACGCAGTCGAACCCCTGGCAACGTATCTCGCTGTTCTGGACCGGTTCGCGAAACGCACCAATCATGGTTCCGTGCTCCACCCACCCTACCGTGAAAATCGGGCCTCTAAACCTCCTTGGCATTGATCCAGGACATCAGCCGCCGCAGGCCGCGGCCGACCTGCTCGACGAGGTGGTTCCGCTCGCGCCGCCGCAGGGCCTTGAACGACGGGGCGTTGACGCGATTCTCCAGCAGCCACTCGCGAGCGAAGCGGCCGTCGCGGATCTCGGCCAGGATCCGCTTCATCTCGGCCTTGGTTTCCGCCGTGATGATCCGCGGGCCGCGGGTGTAATCACCGTACTCGGCCGTGTTGGAAATGCTGTAGCGCATGTAGTTCAGGCCGCCCTGGTAGATCAGGTCGACGATCAATTTCATCTCGTGGATGCACTCGAAATAGGCCATTTCGGGCTGGTAGCCGGCTTCGACGAGCGTCTCGAAACCGGCCTTCATCAATTCGCTCACGCCGCCGCAAAGCACAGCCTGCTCGCCGAAGAGGTCGGTCTCGGTCTCTTCGGCGAACGTCGTCTCGATCACGCCGGCACGCGTGCCGCCGATGCCCTTGGCATACGCCATGCCGATGTCGAACGCCTCTTGCGACGAGCCCTCGCCCACGGCGATCAGGCACGGCACTCCGGCGCCGCGCACGAACTCCGCCCGCAAGAGGTGACCCGGTCCCTTCGGCGCCACGAGGATGATGGAAACGCCCTTGGGCACGTCAAACTGGCCGTAGTGGACGTTGAACCCGTGCGAGCAGACGATCACCTTGCCGGGCGCGAGGTTGTCGCGGATCTGGGTGCGGAAGATCTCGCCTTGCAGCTCGTCGGGCAGAAGCAGCGTCAGGACGTCGGCCTTCTTTGTGGCCTCCGCGGCCGAAATCGGCGTGAAACCGTCCTTAACGGCCAGGTCGCCGTTGGGCGTGCCCGGCAGTTCGGCCACGATCACCGTGCAGCCGCTGTCGCGCAGGTTCTGGGCGTGGGCATGCCCTTGCGAGCCGTAACCGAGAATCGCAATCGTCTTGTTCTTCAACCGCGCAAGGTCCGCGTCTTTGTCGTAATAAATCTTCGCCGGCATAGTGGATACTCCTGATTTCTAAAGGTAATTCGTTTTTAAGCTGGGGTTCCGTTACCCTCTGTCCCGTCGTCCTATGTTCCGTCGCCCCTGCCACGGACCATCGCGATCCGCCCGGTGCGTGCCAATTCGATGATTCCCAAGGGCCGCATCATTTCGATGAAGGCCTCGACTTTGCCTTCCTGCCCGGCGATCTCGACGATCATCGTCTCCGGGGCGACGTCGACGATCCGGCCGCGGAAAATCTCGGTCAGTTGGGAGATTTCCGCCCGGCGGCCCGCCGGCGCCGAGACCTTGATCAGCATCAGGTCCCGCTCGACGTGGTCTTCCGAGCCGATGTCATCGACGCGGACGACCGTCACGATTTTCTCCAACTGCTTCCGCACTTGCTCCAGCACGCTATCGTCGCCAACCACCACGAAGGTCATTCGCGAGAGCTGTGGATCTTCCGTCGCCCCCACCGCCAGGCTGTCGATATTATAGCCGCGCGAGGCCAGCATGCCGGAAATGTGCGAGAGCACACCCGGCACGTTTTGAACCAATGCGGAAAGCACGTGACGCATGTCAAACTCCAGAAAACTATCGATAATAGTCGGCCAACCGGCCGGAGACAAGGGGAGGGGAAGCCGATTGGCAACCCCGGCGGGGGTTTGTTTTTCCATTTCGACATACCATCTGCGGCTAGTTACTTACAACCCCAGAATCTGGGTGACGGGAGAAAAGTCGCTCCTGGGAACGCCAATCTTCGCTAATCTTCGCAAATTACCAGGAATCGATGCGGGTTTGGGAAAGTCCGGTGAATTTGCGACAAGAATGTCAAAAATTCGCTCCGCGCCCCTTGCAAGCCTCCATCCCAAACATCAGACTAACAAAAACCTCCGCGGCTTGCGTAAGCCGTTGCGAGGACCGCGTGGGAAAAGAGATGTTCAGGATATGATTTTTCGACCAGAGAACATGCACGGGATTCTCGCTCGGGCTCCGCTCGGCGCGTGAGGTCCACGAGAAGGCTGCGGCAGGTTCCAAAGCATGGAGTTCATCGCATGAGAGTGTTCTTAGGGATTTTCGCAATGTGCCTGGCCTGCCTCCTAGTCGGATGCGAGCCGGAAGCCCCGACGCCGAAATCGGGCGATTCTAGCAAGGCCACGAAGAAGCCCGACGACAAGGCTGACGCCGACAAGGCTAAGGCCGACGCCGACAAGGCCAAGGCCGACGCCGATAAGCTGAAGGCCGATGCCGACAAGGTCAAGGAAGATGCAGCGAAGGCTGCCAAGGATGTCGAGGACAAGGCCAAGGCTGATGCCGACAGGATCAAGGCCGACGCCGACAGGATCAAGGCCGACGCCGACAAGGCCGCAGCCGAAGCCAAGAAAACTGTCGATGACGCCGCCAGCAAGGCCAAGACCGAGGCCGACAAACTGGGGAACGCGGCAAAAGACGCAGCAAAAGACCTACTCGCGCCGGACGCGGCCCCCAAGAAGGACGAGGGAGGCAAGTAGACTCCTGCATGAAACCCGGGACAGGCCACTGCTGGCCTGTCCCGGTTTCGCTAATTTCGTGCCGACGATTGCGGGCGTATGATCCAAAAGCCCAGTCGCGGGAGATTCGTGTAGACGACGTGGACGACCGCCAACATGGCGAGGCTCAACAGCACTCCACAGCCTAATCCAATGACCGCCCCGTAGCAAACGCCCGTGGTCGCGGCTTGGGGGTTCAGATAGAACGCCTCCGCGACCACGCCGCAGGCAGCAGCTATCGTGCGACTGCCGGGAAAGTCGACCCGCGCGGGCGGCTCGATGCCTCGGTAGAACCATCCCAGCGAGATCCACGCACCGCGCCCAGACCTGCGCCGATGAATCCCACGGCCATGACGCCGTACAGCGCCCCGCCGACGAGTCCAACAGTCAAGGCAAAGGCAATGTCGACGAAGCGCATTACGCGGAACGGATGTTCTTGCGCGGCGGTTATCTGGCCGATGACCATGGCCAGACCGAAGAAAGCCGCGCCGATACCGGCCGTCCACCTGGCCCAGGACATGGCCGCGACTGCCGGTCCCAAGATTGCGCCGAACGTGGCGGCAAGGACGATGATCCGCAACCAGCCTCCTGCCAGGCGGACCTCCGCCAACTCGGGAAAAATGCCCGCAACGCCTTCTTCCCCAAACGCCACCACAACGGGTTCCCCGATCGGCTCCGCGATCTTGACCCTGGCCTTCGGTCCGACTTTCTTTTTTTGCTTGGGCATCGCCACCACCCTCCATGACGGAACGTAAGAGTTCAGCTAAATTATCGCAAAAGACGGAAATTTAGCAAGGCCAGTTCAACGGGACTACGAGCGCCTCCTTCAACGGCGGGAACAGAACCCGCAACAACGGCGGGGCCAAAAACGTCGTAACCACGACCATCAGCGTAACCGCACTGAAGAGGGCCTTGTCGAAAACCTGATACGCCAGTCCCATCTGGGCGAAGATCAGGCCAACTTCGCCGCGCGGGATCATGCCCACGCCAATCACGGCCTTCTTGCCGCGGAACCAGAAGGGGGCGTAGCCGGCGGCGAACTTGCCGAGCACGGCCACCACGATCAGGAGTCCGCCCACTTTCAGCGTTGTCCAGCCGGCCGGATCGTGCGGGGCAAAGGTGCGGACGTCGACCGACGCCCCGACCACAACGAAGAAGATCGGCACGAAAAAATGCCCCAGCGGCACAATCGCCTTCTCGATCTCGTGGGCCTGCGGCGTGCGACGCAACAGCAGCCCGGCGGCAAAGGCCCCGATGATCGAGGCCGACCCGGCCATCTCAGCTCCCCAGGCCAGCCCGAAGGCCAGCACCAGGGCGAAGGTCGTCAACATGGCCGGCGCGGCCAGGCGGCTGAGCCCGCGGGCCAAAGGCGGCACGAGGAAATGGCCCACTGCGAGCACGCCGATCAGAAAGCCGAACGCGATTGCGGTAATACCGACCACATTGCCGACGGTCGGTTCGTGCCCCTCTGCCAGGCCGCTGACGACCGTCAGGATGATCAGGCCCAGGATGTCGTCGATCACCGCCGCGCCCAGCACGATCTGGCTTTCCGGCTCGTGCAGCCGCCCGAGATCGTTGAGCACGCGGGCCGTAATGCCGACGCTCGTGGCCGTCAACGCGGCGCCGGCCACGACACACTCAAGATTGTCCTGATCGAACAAATGGCAGACAAGGTATCCTCCCGCAAAGGGGAGCACGACCCCAACAATCGCCACCGCGGTCGACGACGCGCCGGCCCGCAACAGTTGCACCAAGTCCGTTTCCAGCCCGATCTCAAACAAGAGTATCACCACCCCGATTTCTTGCAGGAAATGGAAGATGGCCGTTTGAGCGCTGTGGTGATCGCTCAGGTCGATGAGCCCCAGGACGGAAGCCCCCAAGATGACGCCTGCCAGGAGCTCACCCAGTACGGCCGGCTGCCCAATCCAGCGGGCCGCAGTCCCCAAGAGCCGCGCCGCAGCCAGCACGACGGCCAGGATGCCCAGCAGTTGCACGATTTGATGCGAGTCCATGACAGCCAATTCTAGCCGCTAGCAGCGTGATTTTGTAGCTCCCAACTGGTCGAATCGCGAAAAACCGTTATAGTGCGGGCTATGTCCACGGCTCCCGTCTATATCCTGTTGGCCACCTACCAGGGCGAAACCTGGCTGCCCGAGCTGCTGCGGAGCATTCAGAAGCAATCGCATTCCGACTGGACCTTGCTGGTCCGAGACGACGGCAGCCGTGATGCGACCCGGCAGATTCTCCACGATGCGGCCGGGCACGATCGGCGGATCGTCGTCGCGCCCGACAATAGTCCTCGGCGCGGTGTGGTGGAAAATTTCTCCTGGCTTCTGCAAGAGGCCTGGCGCGACGGGGCGGCATACATCCTGCCGGCCGATCAAGACGACATCTGGCGGACGGACAAAGTCGCCCGGCAGGTGCAAGCCCTGCAGGCGGCGGAGGCCGGCCGTGGGCGGGAGGTCCCGCGCCTGGTCTATTGCGACGCCGCAGTGGTCGATGCCGCAGGGCGGCCGGTGCATGCTTCCTTCCTGCGCCAGAACCGCTTGCCCTACGGTTCCGGCCGGCCTTTGAAGACCTTGCTGGGCCGCAGCTTCGTGCTGGGGTGTGCTTGTGCCGTGAATCGCCCTTTGATGGAACTCGCCTTGCCGCTGCCGGAGGTAGTGGCCTCGCATGACTGGTGGCTGGCGCTCTGCGCGGCGAGCGCGGGCCAAATCACCTGCCTCGATGTTCCCCTCCTGGACTACCGCCGTCACGCGGCGAATGCCAGCCAATTGGCCGTTTGGAATATTCTGCGCGACGGCGGCGGAGATTGGCGGCGGCGCTGGGATATCGGTTGGAAGACGTTCTTGCGATCGCTCCAACAGGCCAAGGCGCTCTGCGACCGCCTGCGTGAGCGGAACGTCGCCTGGGGCGAAGAACGCGAGTTGCTCGAAGCCTTCTGTCAGATCGTCAAACAGCCCGGCCGATGGCGGAAGCTCCTGGATTTGCACCGGTTGGGCGTGCCGGCGATCGATTGGCCGCGACGGCTGCTGTTCGACGCCTGCGTGCTATGGTTATGACCGGCCGGTTGTGTGATTGACACACCCTGGTCGCGGCCTGATAATGGGATCGTTCCCACGCGCCGCGGAGAGAGGGACGCGCACCCCCCATGCGCTGCGCGGTTTTCCTTTCTGCCGTCGCCTGGGGGCGCCGGCGTCCCTCTCTCCCGGGGGAGGGGATTTGAATTTGAGAGCGCGCTCGGCGAATATGATCCTCATTCTCGCGATAATCGGCGTGGCCTTGGCGCTTGGC
Source organism: uncultured Planctomycetia bacterium (assembly GCA_963824275.1). Classification (GTDB taxonomy): domain Bacteria; phylum Planctomycetota; class Planctomycetia; order Pirellulales; family Thermoguttaceae; genus JANXQG01. Next base: position 1,078,562 of record CAWGOT010000006.1, read on the forward strand.
GGCGCGTGGTTCGCGGCAATTTGGGTGCTTGGGCCGCTGGACCGTGCAGCGAAGAATCGCCGCTATCCAATCCAGTTCTCCTTGGCCGATCTCCTCTGCCTCTTCGTGCAGGTCCAACTTGCACTCGCGGGCCCCAGCCTGCTGTTTCGCACGATGGCGGATCGGACGCCGGCCATCGGCATCTCGGTCGCACTGGTGGCCGGGACACTGCTGGTCTGGTGGACGGGCGTGCGGACCCTTTCCCGCGCCGGCGTCCACAGCACGACTGGCCGCTCTGTCACGCTAATCGTGATTATTCCCCTCGGTTATGCCTCCGCGCTTGTCCTACCGTGCCTTGGCATGATGATCTTTGGCTCGCTGGTGGAACCGTCTCCGGAAACGCCGTGGACAGGTCTCATGGGACTGGTCGAAATCCTGCTCGTCGTGCTCGTCATCATCCTGGGGTTCATGACGCGCCGCATCCTCGCGACGGCCGACGGCCAACGCAAAATGGCGCCATCCGCGGAACCCGTGCAAGATTCCAATAAAGCGGCTATTTCCCCATCACCGCCAGCAGGCTCTCAAACTTGAAGGTGGCCTTGAAACGGCGGTCGAGTTCCTTGGCCTTCTCCTTCAAGGCCGTGGAAGTGGCCCGCGTCTTTTCCCACGTGCAGGCGACGATCATGTTGGGAGTCGAGGCCCGGAAAGTATATGCCTGGGGGTAGGCGCTGCGGATCGTGCCCAGGTCGTCGTTGGTGCCCTTGTAGATGTTCAAATTGATGACCACGATGCCGTCGGGCGTGAGCTGCTCGCGGAGGCCCTTGTAGAAATCGACGGTCTTCAGCCGCAGCGGCTGGCCCGTGGCGTCGGTCTCCTCGGAAGGCTTGAGGAAGGCGTCCATGTAGATCACGTCGTAGCGCGTCTTGCTCGACTTGAAGTACTTGAAGGCGTCTTCGGTGATGATGTTCGTGTTCTTCTGCGTGTGGATGTCGAAGTACTTCTCGGCCAATTGCACGACCTTCTCGTCGATCTCGACGGCGTCGACCTTGACTTGCGGATCATAGTGTTCGTAGAAGTGGATCATGGCCCCGCCGCCGAGGCCGACAATCAGCACCTGCTTCTGCTCGGGCATGAAGAAGTAGCTGGCGAACATCAGGCGGCTGTATTGCGTCACCAGATCGTAAGGCTGCTTGAGGTTCAATACCGACTGGATCTGCTCGACGCCGTTGTCGCGCACGAAGTTCATCGACCGCATGTTGCCCTGGCGGCGGACGAGGATGTGCGAGTATGGGCTCTGCACGTCGGCCTCGATCATGCCCGTGCCCAGTCCGGCCGCATCGGCGCGCGGCCAGGAGCTCAGTGTCGCCAGTACCAGCAACGCGATGGAGAGCGTTTTCATGGGAAATACGCGATCTGAGACCTGAAATTTGCAATTTGCAATTTGCAATTTGAGATTCCCTCCTTGCAATGTATCCCATGCACCGCTGGAAATCAAATGTCAACCAAAGTAGCAGGTAGCAGGCGCCTGCTACTTTGCCTTCCGCAGCCGGTTCGGCTGAAACTGGTGATCGGCGGTGAAGAGGCGGCGATATCCCAACAAAACGACGCTGAACGTGCCCAGAGCGGTGGCTGCCGCCATGAGAAACATGATCATGATCTGGTAGCGGGCCGCGGAACTGGGGTCCTGGCCGGCAATCATCTGGCCCGTCATCATGCCGGGCAGGCTGACCAGTCCGGCAACCATCATCGTATTGATTGTAGGGACCATGCCGACGCGGATGGCCTGCTGGACGGCCCAGCGGCTCGACTCCCAGCGGGTCCCACCCAGGGCCAGCAGGGTCTCAACCTGATCGCGTTTCGAAGCCAACTCGTGGGTAATGCGATCGAGGCTCAGGGAAACGGCGCTGATCGTGTTGCCCAGGATCATGCCCAGCAGCGGTATGGCGTAGCGCGGATTGTACCACGACGGGTGCTCCGCCGCCCCTTGGACCTGCACGATGCCGAACAGCGCGATGGCCGTCATCAGCCAGCTTGTGGCCCACATCGAGACGATGCTGTCGACCCAGATGCCGTCGTACCGCCGGTCGTTCCGCTGGACGGCCGAAATCCCGGCGATGAGCGTCATGGCCGACATCATCGCCAACACGAAGTACCATGCCCTCCCCGGCGCGAAGAGCCACTTCAGCACGTAGCCGACCAACAGCAGTTGGACCGTGGTCCGCACGGCCGCCAGCAGTAGCCGCTGGCCCAGTCCCAGGCGGAGCGCAGCCGAGATGGCGGCACTGATCAGGATCAGCGACACGGCGACGGTCAACTGCCAGGCGCTAAGTTCAATCGGTTGTTGCATGCTTTAGTGGTCCATTCCAGAGATGATGTCAGGGTTGGGCGGTCTTAGCTGTAGGGTGGGACCAGCGAGGACCAGCGAGCCTGCGAGCGCCGGCCCACCAGGACCGATGGTTGGTGGGCCGGCGCTCGCAAGCTCGCTGGTCCCACCCTACGGAGCGTGAGGAGTACGTGTAAGTCTCCCCCCTTCGATGCGGATGGCGGTGCGGCCGACGCGCTCGGCCTGGGCCTCGTTGTGGCTGACCCAGATCATGGCCCTTGCGGCGCCCTTGGACAGCCACTCGTCGATCAGTTGTTCGACGGCGGTCGCGGTGGGGCCGTCCAGCGCGGAGGTCGGCTCGTCGAGCAAGAGGATCTTGGGGTCGAGTTGCAAGGCACGGACCAGGGCCGCGATCTGAATCTCGCCGCCCGAAAGCTCGGCGACCTTCTTTTCCAGGAAGGCTGCCTCGCGCCCCAAGGCGGATAGAAGTTCTGCCGCGCGGCGACGGTCAAACTTCCGCTGTCGATGAACCGTCAAGGCAAAAGGTCTGCGCAGGGCGGCCTCAACCGTCTCCTCAATCAAGGCCGCCCTCTGATGGAGGTAGATTACCGTTGCTCGGTACTGGGGCACCGCCTCGTGGTGGATGCCCTGGCCGTGGTAGCGCACTTCACCCCGGTCAAGCGGATCCAAGCGGGCCAGCGCCCGCAAGAGCAGCGTCTTCCCCCCACCAGAAGGGCCGGTCAGTGCCAGATCGCGCCCCAGGCTCGATTTTCAGGCTGACGTCATCCAGCAGCCACGCCGGGCCATCCGGTTGACGGCGGCCGATATGGTCGGCTTCCAAGAGCATGTCCTTATCTAGCATACGCGTCGGGCAATCCGGGAATTCCCCCAGTTGGAGTCCCGGCTTTAGCCGGAATCCCGTGACAATGCCGCCTAGGCCGGACTCCAGCCGGCGCAGCCTACTCGGCAGCGGTCGATGGCCCGTATCTTGTCGCGCTCGGGCGGGGATGAGACAATATCAGTTTACAACCAATCGCGGCCGATTCCCACGGGGGTCTGCCGCGGGGCCTGGGAGTCGAAAAACATGAAGGTTGTGCCGCTGGACGACAAAGTGGTCATCAAAAGACTCGATTCCGCAGCGACCACGGCGGGCGGCATTCTGTTGCCGGACGCAGCCCGCGAGAAACCGCAGCAGGGACGCGTCTTGTCCGTTGGCGACGGGCGGCTGCTCGCCTCGGGCAGCCGCGTTCCGCATCAGGTCAGCGAGGGGGACAAGGTCCTCTTCCAGCGCTGGGCCGGCGCCGAAGTGGTGATCAACGGGCAGGAACTGCTGATCCTCAGCGAAGACGAGATTCTCGCCATCGTCAAGTAAGCGTTCGCGTCAAGAAGAAGGCACGATTTGAGAAGAACCTGCGATCGACGGCTATCGGTCTTCGGGGATGGGAGGTACCGTGCCGAGGGCGGCCCGGAGGCGTATTTCGTCGGCTGGAGAATATTCCATCTTGGGTTTGGCTGGGTAGCCCCACCGCTCGAGAATCGAGGCCAGCCGCCGCCGGGCGATCCCGCGCGGCTCGTTCTGCCGGGCAACCAGGTTGGGGTAGAAGAAGTCCACCACCTTCTCGGCTAAGCGGTGGGCCACGAGATAGACCAAGGCACTGTGCGGGTAAAGATCGACGACGCTGCGTTTCAAGCGAAAGTCGCCGCCCGTATTGGACAAGCCCTCGAAACCCTGCTTATCGAGAACGTCCACAACAATATCGCCATACCCTCGCGAGAGGATCGCCGCCCGCTCGTTGTCGGGGATTTCCGCCCATATTTCCGCGAAGATTGTCGCCAGATACTCGCGGTCCCGCTCTTCGCCGTAGCGCAGCGTGAGGGCAAAACCGGGCACTAGGGGGTGGTTCAGGTACATGATTTTCTCCTCTCAGGATAGCTCCCACGAAACGAAGCGGCAAGAGCCCGTGGCAGGCAATCCAACCACCGGCTACAATTGGAAGGTTGGTAAAATCACCGGCGAAGTTCAAGAGAACTGAAAGATGAATCACAGCATTCGTTGCCAGACGCGTTTTTATTCCGTCCACCTGCCGGTTGCGTGCCTTGCGATCGGACTCTTTGTACCGCTCGAAGCCTGCGGGCGGAAGAAGCCCCGGCCGAACCGGCCAAGCGGTCCGTCGAGGCCTCCTTGGCCGCCGATCCGCTTGTGCGCAAGGTGCTCAACGCGGCGCTGGTGATGCAGCGGCAGTCGTGGGAGCAGGGCGTGCTGGCCCAGTATTTCGTCGAGGCCGGCGATCAGGAGATGATTGTCACCACCGGCCGGGCCATGCTGATCCACACCAACAAAAACGGAACCGTGGCCGCCGTGGGCGGTTCGACCGTCGATCCGCTGATGGGCGGCGAGGCGTTGTTCCGGGCCGCCCAGATTTCGCAGGACCCGATGCTCGTCGCGGCCCAGGAGAAGATGCTGGCCTTCGCCCGCACGGGGCGGGCCGCACCAAGGACGGCATCGTCTGCCATAACGGCAAGAATACGATCTGGGGCGACACTGCCAACACGGCCGCGCCCTACCTGGCGGTCACGGGGAATCAAGCCGACGCCGCCGAGCAGATCAAGGGCATCTACCGCAAGCTGTGGGACCCGAAACGCAAGCTCCTGGCCCATATCTGGGACGAAGACCAGAAACGCTGGTCCGATCCCAGCGCCTGGGGCGGCGGCAACGGCTGGTTCTGTGCCGCCACGATGCGGGTCATCCGTGCCTTGCCACCCGAAATGCAAAAAGAGAAAGCGGAACTGGTGGCCATCTTGGAAACGGTCCTCGACGGCGTGATCGCTCGCCAGCGGGCGGACGGTCTATTTCCCAACACGCTCGACAAGCCCGACTCCTTTGCTGAGGCCGCCGCCGGCGAGATGATCGCCTACGCGATCTACGAGAGCGTTCGCGGCGGATGGCCGCCCTCTTCTTACCTCGCGGCGGCCGACAAGATGAGGGCGGCAGCCCGAGCCAAGGTCGACCGCAGTGGTTTCGTCCAGGATGTCCGCGGCGCCCAGTTCAGCGCCCCGGGCATCTCGCCCGAGGGCCAGGCGTTTTCCTGATGATGGAGGTTGCCGCGAAAAAGCTGGAAGCTTCGTCCGCGAAACCGTAAGTTCTGAACGTTCTGGACCTTTTTCTTGGCGGTACGGAACTTCTCGGCCTGCGCGTGCGTCTGAATTGGCAATCGGAGGGCCAGCCGCCTTTTCACGCGGCGTGTTGAGACATGCCGGCCCCGGAAACATTTCGAAAGGAACGATGATCGTGATGAAAATGATGAAGATGATCGTGGGCGGCCTGGCCGTGGCGGGAGTGACGGCGGCGGTCGTGCTGATGCCGACCCTGGGGCAAAATAGGGGACTCGCGGGCGCCGCTGAGGCTGCAAAGGCCGGTAAAGCGGTGGTCAATCCGCTCTACACTGCCTGGAAGGGCAAGGAGGGCAAGACCGTCACGTTCAACCGCAGCGTGCAGATCAGCGGCGGAGCACCCATGCCGGGTGGCCAACGCAAACCCACCACCAGTCAAATCCAGTTTGCGCTCTCCGAATACACCGCCGAGCAGGCGCTCGTCAAGGTCACGACCTTGCCTGCCGCCGAGGGGGCAGAGAAAACGCTTACAATCCCGGCGAAGTTGATGGCTGACGACCCGGCACTCCCCAAGGAAGCCGGCACCGAAGACCTGCACATCGGCGACAAGACCTACGCCTGCAAGAAATACACGTATTCAACAGATTCCGAGGCCGAGATGGGGCGCAGCGGCCAGGGCCTGCGCGGGCGCGTGACAGTCTGGGTGGCCGAGGACGTTCCAGGTGGTGTCGTAAAGCGTGAGATTTCGTTGACGATTCGCGCGTCCTATCAAATCATCGACGTTCTGTCGCCAAAAGACTAACTTCCGCCAGTCGAAAGCACCCTACTTGGCCGGATCGACGCCAAGCTGCCGCAGTTGTACGGCAAAGGCATTGGTATCCGTGACCCTCCCCATGCCCTTGCACTTAGGAGATTGCATGCGGCAGGCGGCCCGAGTACGATGCTAGAATTGGACCCGCAATCGCATGCGGTGTTTGGCCCGGAAACCAGGCCCCGATGACGCAAAGACGCAATAGACACCGGCCGTCGGACCAGTCCCATCCGGAACGCTCCGACCAGATGGTCCCCGGGACCGCCGATCGCCTTGCGTCGGGCTTCACGACTCGCGCCGGGCGGCCTTATCTCCCGTTGGCTGTCTGCAGCTTGCTCCTGCTGGCGGTACTTGTCGTCTTCGGCCAAACCGCCCGCCACGACTTCGTGAACCTCGACGATCAGGATTACGTCTACGAGAACTGGCATGTTTTGGGGGGTCTGAGTGCCGCGGGGAGCGTCTGGGCGATCACTTCCTCATGCGCCTTCAACTGGCATCCGCTGACTTGGCTCTCGCACATGCTCGACTGCCAGGTTTACGACCTGAAGCCGGGCGGCCATCATCTCACGAACGTGTTCTTGCACGCCGCGGCGGCGATCCTCCTGCTGTTGTCCCTGCGGCGGTTGACCGGCGCACTTTGGCCCAGCGCGTGCGCGGCGGCACTCTTCGCCATTCATCCGCTGCGCGTCGAATCGGTCGCCTGGGTGGCCGAGCGCAAAGACGTTTTGAGCGGACTGTTCTTCATGTTGACGCTCTGGCTTTATGCCCGCTACACCGATGCCCGGAATCGTGGCGCCGGTACCTGCTGGTGCTGGCCTCTTTCGCGCTGGGGCTAATGGCCAAGCCGATGCTGGTGACGTTGCCCTTCGTGCTCCTCTTGCTGGACTACTGGCCGCTGGGAAGGCTGAAGAGCGGAGCGGGAGGGCGTGAGCGGTGGACGGCGGGCGGCCGGGAAGCAGACCAGCCACGAACCGCCGGCCACCCATCCACCTCCGCCGTGCGGCTTGTCGTGGAGAAAATCCCGTTCGTGGTCCTGGCGGCAGCCTCCTGCCTGGTGACGCTCTTGGCCCAACGCGGCGCCATTCAGGAGCAAGTGGACTTCTCTTGGCGGATCGGCAACGCCGCGGTGACCTGTGTCGCCTACCTGGGCAAGATGTTTTACCCGGCCGATTTGGCCGTCTATTATCCTTTTTCTCCGGGCCGACCATCGGCCTGGGAAGTGGTTGCAGCCATCGCCGCGCTGTTGCTGATTTCCGCTGCCGCCTGCGGGGCACGGTGGAAATGCCCTTACTTGCTCTTTGGCTGGCTCTGGTATCTTGGGACGCTCGTGCCGGTGATTGGATTGGTGCAAGTAGGCGCCCAGTCGATGGCCGACCGCTACACCTATCTGACGCAGATCGGGCTCGCGATGGCGATTGCCTGGGGCGCCGCGGACCTGGCCGGCGTTTGGCCCTCGGGTCGGTGGTGCGTCGCGACCATTTCGGCGCTGGTGCTGGGAGCCTTGATGGCGTGTGCCTGGCGGCAGGCAGGGCTGTGGCGCGACAGCGAAACCTTGTGGACCCACACCTTGGCCTGCACCTCGCGAAATCCGTTCGCCCTGAGCAGCCTCGGCAGCGCGTTGGCAGATCGTGGCGAGGTCGACAAGGCGATCGCCCAGTACAGGAAGGCCTTGGAAATCGCGCCCGACTTTGCGGGGGCCCACTTCCACCTGGGACTCGCCTTGGCCGGCCGCCGAGAGCTCGACGAGGCGACGGCCCATTACCGCAGGGCATTGGAGATCAATCCCGGCTATGCGGAGGCACACAATAATCTCGCCAACCTCTTGGCCGATCGCGGACAGCTCGACGACGCGATGGCGCATTACACCAAGGCCTTGGAGATTAAGCCCGACTACGCGGTGGCGCACAACAACCTCGGCCTCGCCCTGGCCGGCCGCGGGAGAATCGACGAAGCAATCGCCGAGTTCCGGAAGTCCCTGGAAATCAAGCCCGTCTATGCCGAGGCCCACGTCAACCTTGCCACCGCTCTCGCCGGCCGCGGAGAGGTTGACGAGGCGATTTCCCATTGCCGGAAGGCGCTGGAGATCAAGCCCGACTACGCGGAGGCCCACTTCAACCTGGGAGTCGTCTTAGCCGGCCGCGGGGAGGCCGACGAAGCGATGGCCCATTTCCGCAAAGCGCTGGAATTCAAGCCCAGCCACGTGCAGGCCCACGTCAACCTCGCTGCCGCTTTGGCCAGCCGCGGAGAACTCGACGAGGCCATCGTCCATTATCGGAAGGCACTGGAGATCAAGCCGGAACAGACGGCGGTTCTCAACAACCTTGCAGCCGCGTTGGCCGCCCGCGGAGAGATCGACGAAGCCATCGTCCATTACCGGAGGGCCCTGGAAATCCAGCCCGACCTGGCGGAGGCCCACTACAACCTCGGCGAGGCCCTGGCCGGACGTGGAAAACTCAACGAGGCGCTCGAGCATTTCCATAGGGCACTCGACTTGGCTTCCGCCCGCAATGATAGGGCAATGGTCGAGGCCATTCGGGCACGAATCGGTGAACTCCAATGACCTAAACGAAGTCGCACCTCCCAAGGGTTGAGCCAGGCAAGCGCTACCCGCGGCTCTGCGCGTCCATGACGGCGACGGCGGTCATCGCCACGATGTCCTCGACGTCGTCGCCCGCCTGCAAAACGTGAACCGGCGCGCCGATGCCCAGCAAGATCGGCCCGATCGTCTCCGCGCCGCCCAACCGCGAAAGCAGCTTGTACGCGACATTGGCCGAGCCGAGGTCGGGAAAGACCAGCACATTGGCGTCCTTGACCCGACTGAACGGATAGCGCGACTCGATCAGATCGACCACGACCGCGGTGTCGGCTTGCATTTCGCCGTCGATCGCGATTTCCGGCCGGCGCTGCGCACCTGTTCGACCGCAGAGCGCACTTTCTCCGACAACGGGTGCGGCGTGCTGCCGAAATTGGAGAACGACAGCATCGCCACTTTGGGTTCGATGTCCAGCCGCCTGGCGAAATCCGCCGCGCTGATGGCGATCTCCGCCAAGGTGGCGCTGTCGGGTTCGATGTTGACGGTCGCGTCGGTGAACAGATAGACCTGCTTCTTGACGATCACGAGGTAGACGCCGCTGGCACAGGCCACGCCGGGGCGGGTGTGAAACACTTGCAGCGCGGGCCGCACCACGTCGGGATACTCGAAAGTCAGTCCGCTGATCAGCGCGTCGGCCTCGCCGGCCGCCAGCATCATCGACCCGAGCAGGTTCCGGTCGCGCAGCATGGAGCGGGCTTTGGCGGTGGTCACACCTTTGCGTTGCCGCTTTTCGTGAAGCGCCGGCACGTATTTGTCGCGCAGGTCGTCGACGTACGGATCGACGATTTTCGGCTGGAAATCCAGGCCCAGCGTTTTGATCGTCTCGGCGATCCGATCGGCATGGCCGATCAAGATCGGCTCGGCCAGGCCTTCGTCGCGGACCTGCGCGGCGGCGCGGACGACCTTCGATTCATCGCCTTCAGCGTAGAGCACGCGCTGTTTCGCGCCTGCCTTGGCCTTGCTGATGATGCGGTTGCGGGTCTGCTGGCCGACCCCCAGGCGGCCGATCAGCTCTTCGCGGTACGCGGACAAATCGATCCGGCGGCGGGCGACGCCGCTGTCGATGGCCGCCTTCGCCACCGCCGGAGCGACCCACAGCAAGACGCGCGGATCGAGCGGCTTGGGAATCAGGTAATCGCGTCCGAAGCGCAGCGACGACAGCCCGTATGCCGTCAGCACGCTGTCCGGCACGTCCTCCATGGTCAGATCGGCCAGGGCCAGAGCCGCCGCCATTTTCATCTCCTCGTTGATCCGGCTGGCGTATACATCGAGCGCGCCGCGGAAGATGGACGGGAAGCCGAGGACGTTGTTGACCATATTGGGATAATCGCCGCGCCCGGTCGCCATGATGGCATCTTTGCGGACGGCCAGGGCCTCCTCCGGCATGATCTCCGGCGTCGGATTGGCCAGGGCGAAGATCAGCGGGTCCTTGGCCATCGACGCCACCATGGGCGGCGTCAGCACGCCCGGCCCGGAGAGGCCGAGGAATACATCCGCGCCGCGAATCGCGTCGGCCAGCGTGCGGGCGGCGGTATTGGCGGCGTAACGCAGCTTGTAGGTGTTCATGTTCTCCTCGCGCCCGGCGTAGATCACGCCCGTGGTATCGACGAGGAGGAGGTTTTCGTGCTGGATGCCGAGTTTGACGTAGAAATTGGAGCAGGCGATGGCGCTGCGCACTGCGCCCGACACCACGACGCGCATCTCTTCCAGCTTCTTGCCGGTGATTTTCACCGCATTCAGCAGCGCGGCGCCGGAAATGATCGCCGTGCCGTGCTGGTCGTCGTGGAATACCGGGATGTCGAGTTCCTCCTTGAGAATGCGCTCGACGTCGAAGCATTCGGGCGCTTTGATGTCTTCCAGGTTGATGCCGCCGAAGGTCGGCGCAGTGCGCGGACCACCGTGACCATTTCCTCGACGGTCTTGGCGTTGATTTCGATGTCGAACACGTCAATGTCGGCAAACCGCTTGAACAGGACGCCCTTGCCTTCCATGACCGGCTTGGCCGCCAGCGGCCCCTTGTTGCCCAAGCCGAGAATCGCCGTGCCGTTGGAGATCACGGCGACAAGATTGGCCTTCGCGGTCAGCTCGTAGGCTGCCAGCGGGTTGCGGGCAACTTCCAGCACGGCTTCCGCCACGCCCGGCGAATACGCCAACGACAGGTCGCGCTGCGTGGAGAGCGGTTTGGTCGCAGTGACCTCAATCTTGCCGGGGCGTCCCCGACGGTGATACTCAAAGACGTCTTGCGGAGTTATTGTCATCTTCTCGACCTTATGGCTTTATTCTTATAGCAAATGTTTCAGTTCGATCGGAAGCGGGCCCCTTTCCACTCGCGCACGATGTATCCGCCGACCCAGTAGCCCAGCGCCATGATGGTCAGCGCAGGATTGAAGCCGCCGTTGGTCACGTGCAGGCTGCCGTCGGCCACGAAGAGATTGTCGATCTGGTGGATCTGGCCGTAACGGTTGGTGACCGAAGTCTTGGGGTCGTTGCCCATGCGGCACGTGCCGGCCTGATGCTGGCCGCCGCTGAGTCCGAGACCCGGCAGGTTGGTCCACGTCTGCCTGGCGCCCGCTTCCTTGAGCAAGGTCTCCGCTTTCTTGGCAAGGAACTTGGCCGTTTCGATGTCGCTGGCGTGCCGCCGGCCCGAAAGCCGCGCCACGGGAATGCCCCAATGGTCCTTGACGACAGGATCGACCTCGACGCGGGCATTGAAGACGGGCATTTCCTGCACCGGGCCCATGACCCGCAGCGTGTGCTTGTACCACTGCCGCTGGAAGTCCTTGTGGCGCGGCCCCAACGCGGCGACCCCGGCGGGCGGACGTGCGTGAATGCATAGGGCAAGGCGATGAACTCGTTCGCCAGCATGCCGCCGCCGCGGACGCCCGGATTGCCGTGATTGAAGTCGCAGAAGGCGACGCAGGCCCCCGGCCCTAGCCCGTCGTAAAGCACCGTGTCCACGAAGCCGCAGGCGCCCGTATAGGCATGGCCCTGGAGGTTCCGCCCGACCCAATCGTTGTTGTTTCCCGCCCCGCGGGGAAACAACTTCGAGCGGGAGTTCAGCAGCAAGCGGGCCGTTTCCGTGGCCGAGGCGGAGACGACCACCACGTCGGCGGTCTGGACATTCAACCGGCCCTCGGCGTCGAAATATTTCACACCTTGGGCACGGCCATGATCGTCGACGATGACCTCGCTGACCACCGATTCCGTCCGCAACTCGCAGTGGCCCGTGGCCAGGGCCACGGGTATCACCGTGTTCTGCGTGCCGTTTTTGGCATCTCGAGGGCAAGCGAAACCGACGCAATTGACGCGATGCACGCACGCCGGCCGGCCGTCGTAGGGGATGGTATTGCGGAGCATGGGTATCGGGAAGGGGTGCCAGCCCAGCCGCTTCGCGGCCGCCGCCAGGATCTCGGCCTCGGTGTTGTAGGGGAAAGCGGGCATGGGCCGCGGCTTCTTGCGCGGCGGCGCAAACGGATTCGCGCTATCGTCGCCCGAGACGCCGACCTCCCATTCCGCCTTCTGGTAGCAAGGTTCGAGATCTTCGTAGGTGATCGGCCAATCTTCGAGCGTCGAGCCTTCGAGAGGACCGTAGGTCGATCGCAACTTGAAGTCCTGCGGCATGAAACGCCAGGCCATGGCCCCGTAGCTGACGGTGCCGCTGCCGACGCACGCGGCGACGTTGTTGTAGGCCCCGTCGCTAGGCAGAACCACGCGCTGCGAGCCGCCGGCCTCGACAACCACCCGGCGATAGCGGCGATCATCGGGCCCGTAGCCGTTGCCCAGGACCGTAGTCCGCTGCGACATCAGCTCGTCGTCGCCATGTTCCTCATAGGGAACCCATTTGCCGCGCTCGAAAAGAACGACGGAGAGCCCCGCCACCGCCAGTTCCTTGGCAACGACGCCGCCGCCGGCCCCGGACCCCACCACGATCGCGTTGACATGCCGATTTGCCACTCATGCACTCCTCTTCGGGTCACGGTTTGCCGCTTGGATCCCGCTTGGGAGTCGCTGGGCGGGGATACTCGAGGCTGAGCATCTTGAAGCTCGCGTAGTCGCGATTGCCGCCATGCTGCGGGCTTCCGTAGAAGCCCTGCATGGAGTGTTCCAGAACCAGGTTGAAGAACTCGCTGGAGGTGGGCGACTTCCACAGTTCGTTGGGCGCCCGCCCTGCTTCGAGTGCCACCAGGATCTTGGTTTGCTCATCCCAAGCGAGGGCATCGAAGGGCTTGCCGAATTGGCGGCGGCACGTCTCTTGCAGGCTGCGGAGGCCGTCGCGGTAGGCCTTTTGGTGACGCAGATAGGGACCGGCCAACTGGCTGTCGATGAAGCCGACGACAGCGGCCTGCTTGCCCCCTGGGTCTTGGTCGGCGGGAATGATCTGTTCCGACAGGGCCTCGACCAGCCGTGCCTCATCGGGCGTGAAGAAATGCCAGGTGTCCGTGGCGGCCATGGCCCGACGCAGGGGGATGATGCCATCGCCGGCCAGCGCGCAGCCGACGGCCACGGAAACCGCCTTGATCGCGTCGCGGCGTGTTGGCAAAAGACCAGAGGCCGGCTTGTTGTCAGCGGATGAAGACGGCATGGCCGCCCTTTCCATGCAAGATTATCCGTTGTGCAAATATTCGCATCACCGCAACCTACCAAATCCTATCCGCTTCGTCAACATGGCTGGTTTTGGGGGAGCGTTTTCTCGGCGAGTTCTTGACATCGACCGGCGTCGCCATTTTGCGCAGGGTCCGAAGTCTGCCGTCAAACGCCGGGCAAACTGAGCTTACCCGACGACGGGCACCGGCCCTGGGCGCTTCGGGTTCAGCCCGGCGGGCAGGGGATCGACTTCGCACTTGGGCAGCGCGTGGTAAAGCCGGCGGAGCGCCGCCTCGCTGACTTTCGTTCCCATCAGGTCGAGCGATTCCAGGCTGGTCAAGGACTCCAAGTGCTCCACTGCCCGATCGTCCACGGGCGAACCCACCAGGCTCAGCGACTTGAACTTGCGCATGCCACGCAAATGGACAAGCCCCGGGCCCTCGATGGAAGTCCCGTCGAGCGTCAGGTCCTCCAGGTTCTTGAGCCCCTCCAGATGCACCAGACCGGCATCCGTGATCCCGGAACCCGTCAGGACAAGGGACTGAAGCTGATTGAGGCCCGCAAGACGCTCAAGATCATCATCCTTTGCCGAAAGGTCGGACAAGTCCAATCTCTGAAGGCTCACAAGCGGCTGCAGATGGACCAATCCTTCCGGTCCGATCCGGCTCCAGTCAAGTTCCAGTCCCTCCAGGCGCCCAAGCATTCGAGATGGCCAAGGCCCTTCGCCGTAATCTGTTTGCCAGACAAGGAAAGGTCCCTCAGATTCCTGAGCGATCCGAGGTGGCGCAAACCGTCATCGGTAATCTGATCGCTCGCCAACTGCAGGGTTTCAAGCCGCTCGAGCGACGAGAGGTTCTTGAGCCCGTCGTCGTTGACACCCGACAGGCTCAGCAAGCGGAGGCGAGAGAGCGATCGAAGCGGCCCGAGGTCGACCTTGGACAAATCGGAATGGATTTCAAGTGAAACCAGAGGCAATCGCTCCAGGTGGGCCAGTTGGGAACCGTCTAGCTTGGAGGTGATCCACAAGGTGCGGAGGTTCGGCAGCCCTTCGAGCAGGCCAAGATCGCGCACGTTTGGACAGGGAAACGTCTGCTACACGGCGGAAGGGCGCCAGTGACTTCACAACCGAGCGTTGCTCCGCCTCACCGTCTGCCTCTTGCTCAACGTCACGGGGATCTTGCCGGACAGAAACGGAAACGACCTGGTCGAAGAGGCGAAAGCGGTCGGGCCCGGCGAGGGCGCGGAGCCATGATGGCCCACCCGGCCGCCAATGGACGGTTGCTTCCTCGGCAGCCACTTCGGCGGCCGCGGATTCCTTCTCAAACCGTTTCTCTTCGCTTACCAACCATCCCAAGACGATCGAAACCAGCGTTGTCAGCACAAACAATTCGCTCAGATGGAACTGGAGCAACCGCGCTCGCCTTCGCCGCCAGGCCTCGAAGAGTGCGGCCGCAATCGCCACCAGCACGGCGCCCACGGCAACATCGCCGGCCAGTCGGGCGCCGCTGAACCGCAGCACGTCCTCGCTGAGCAGCCAGCAAGCCCGCTCCTGGGGCAATGGATATCCCCAGTACGAATCGCAAGACCGCCACAAATAGACGAACGGCCAGCCGTGTTCCAGGATCCAACTGTATCTGAACACGCCAACATCCATCACTTTGCCTGGCAACCAATCGTACTCGGGCACGAAAAGCTGCGGAACGAAAGCGACCTGCCCCGGCAGGTTGGCAAGCAGGACCACGAGGGCGGCGATGCCGGCGGCAACCCAAGTCGAAGGGTGCAGTCGCCGTTTCGGCCGCGGTGCGGCGGTCGCGGGACCCTGGGACAAAGATGCTTCCGATCGACCGCTGGCGCTCATTTCTGGTTCTCCCCCGTCGGCCGTTTGGTTGTTTCGACGCTCCAAGTGGAGACTGCCAACGTAAATCTACCGCCTATTCTACGCCATCGTCCTCCGCCGCGATACGGGACCTGCCGATTGGCATTCCTAGGAGGATTGGTTCAACACTGGCCTTAAGTCATAATAAGGGGACCTAAGAAGCGCAAGCCGCGACCGAAATCTCCGCAGTCTGCGCCATGCGCTTTCGCGGCTCTCCGTCTGGCCACGGGCGGAGCCGCGCCCCCCGCACAAGGGAGCACTAGGGTCGCAACGTCCGATGTCGGGGTCGGTCCGACGCGGGCAGCTTGATCGTCAGTCGGGGACAAAAGGAAGAGAAGTTTCGACAGAAAAATGGAGAGCAGAAAAATGGGAAAAGAGGATTAGGGAAAGGAAAATGAATGGCATTTTCCTTTCTCCCATCTTTCTTTCTCTCCCGCAGTATCTTCCTGTCCCTCATTTTTCTGTCAGAGAATCCGGCTCCCATTCGGCATGGCCACATGACTGGTTTTGGGTAAGCGTAGAGCGTTTTCTCGGCGGGTTCTTGACATCGACCGGCGTCGTCATTATGATCGGAAGCTTGACTAGGAGCCCTTCCGCATGAAACGATGTTGTATCCTCTCTGCTCGTCTGGTGCTGGCCGCGGCCGCGGCGATGATGGCATTCCCGTCGGCGCCGCGACGCCCGGCAGCGCGACAACCGGACCGGCGACCCCTCTGACGCCCCCCGTTTCGCCGTCGCCCGATCCCGGCCACAATACGTCCCAGAAGAGCCTCAAGGACTCCATCCTGCCCGCCGTCAAGCAGGGCGGCTTCGACATGGGCAAGGACTGGATCCTGTGGTGCTCGTCGGTCATCAAGGTGGGCGACACCTACCACATGTTCGCCTCGCGCTGGCCCGCCCAGGGCGGCATCGCCGCCTGGACCTCGCAATCCGAATGCGTCCGCGCCACGTCGCAGAACCTGCTGGGACCTTATACCTTCCAGGAAGTCGTGCTGCGGAAGCGCCCGCGCCGCCTGGGACAAGAGCCGCGTGCATAACGTCAAGATCGTGCGCAGTGCCCGCCAGGCCCGGCGCCGCCGAGAAGGAGAAGTTCGTCCTCTTCTACATCAACACGGCCAATGAGACGGGCTATGCCGAGGCCGAGAGCGTCACCGGCCCTTGGACCCGTTGCGAGGCCCCCGTCATCCACTTCAGCAACCCGGCCCCCTTCGTGCTGCCCGACAACCGCGTCTATGTTTTCGGCCGCTACAACCCGAGCGGCAGCCCGATGGGCACGGCGGCCATTGCCGGCAGCTACCAGGGCCCCTACCAGCTCGTGGCCTCCGCCAACACCAACCTGCTGACCAACGGCGCCACGCTCGAAGATCCGACCATCTGGTGGGCCGGCAACCAGTACCACGTCCTCGCCACCGACATCGGCGCCAAGGCCACCGGCGTGGGCAAGGCCGGCGTCGAGTACCGCTCCCAGGACGGCATCCACTATGACCTCGTCAGCAAGGACATCGTTTTCAACAAGACCGTGACCTACGACGACGGCACGCGGGAGACGTTCAAGCGGCGGGAGCGGCCGTTCGTCTACTGCAATGAGAAGAACGAGGCAATCGCCCTCTTCACGGCATGCATCGAGGACACCAGTAAAGGCCCTTCGCGGGTCGTCGTCAACCCCGTGGATCGATATTATCCGAGTCCTTGAGTCGCTCGTTCGTGCGGGAGATCGTTCGCCATGAAATGCAGTTCCATCCTTGCAACGTCGCTGATGCTGGTCGCGGTTTTTGCGGTCGCCAGTCGGCGCTTGCCGCCGCGGCGCCCAAACCGGACGTGGCCAAGTCGGATGCGGCCAAACCGGATGGGGCCAAACCGGACGTGGCCAAACCGGACGTGGCCAAACCGGACGTGGCCAAACCGGACAAGGACAAGCCGTCTGCGGCCGCGCTGACGGCGCTGGGCAGCGTGCCCGCCGCGCGGCCCGCCGATGCCCTGCTGAAGGGCTTCGTGTTGCAGCCCCTGACTTGCAAATTGCAGCACCCCTACGACCTGGCGCCTGAGAAGCGGTACCTGTACGACACGGCCGCCAACACGGACATCCTCTGGATCCACCAGACCGACAAGGCGCACCAGCCCAACAACACCACCGAGCCGCGGACCGAGTTCCGCCTTCCGACCTACCTGCCCAACAGCGGCCTGCACCTGATCGACTGCGACATGTTCATCGTCCCCGGCACATTCGCCTGCATCACCCAGGTCTTCGGCACGGGACCGAACATCATCATCATCGCCAACGCGCAGGGCGGCATCCAGGTGCTGGGCGGCGGCTCGATCGACGCCAAGAACCTGGAAGGCAGGTGGTTCCACTGGACGGTGATCCACGATTCGGAGGCCACGGCCGCCGGCGCGGTCAAGGTCTATATCGACGGCCGCCTTGCCGGCCAATTGCCCTCCAAACGGAACGCGTCCTATTACCTGAAGTGCGGCCTCTACGCGCGCAAGGGCAGCGACCGCAGCGAGATCCTGATCCACGACCTCAAGTACCTGATCAAGCCCCCCGCCGGCGGAGCGGCGCCGGCCCCCGCAACAGGCCCCGTGCGCCGAGCTATCACGCCGGAATCATGAGATCTTCACGAACGTCAACGGCGGCGCTGCGCGGCTGCCAGCGGCTTGCCGGCCTTGGAGAAATCGCCGCCTTGGACCTTGATGTTCTGGTTCTCGCCGCCTTCGACCGCCAGGAAGACCGCGGCCGGCGTCGTCAGGCGGACACCGCTCAAAAGCGCGTCTTGCGTGTCGGTGAAGCGCAACGCGGACTCGGCCCGGGCGTTGCCCTCGACGCTCATGCCGCTGACGGTCGCGTCGCGGACGCGATCAAAGACCACCGCGGGCCGCAATTCAGGGCTTGCCACCTGGAAGCGCAGGTTCTGCAGCGTCAGCCCCTTGACGTTGCGGGCGTACAGGGCGTAAGCGGGCATCGGCCCCATGGCGTAGTACTCGCCCGAGACTTCCGGCACCTCGCGATTGGCGCCGGCTTCCGCCGTGCCCCCTCCGCCAAACGTGAGGTTGATGTTGTCGAAGGAGATATTCTCAACCACCGCCGATCCGACGCAATTCAGGATGATGCACGACATGCGCTCGCCGTCGTTGTAGCGGGTGGAACGGGGAAAATCGGGAAGCTGCCGCGGAGTCGTGGTAACCGTGCCGTGAATGTTGCTGAAGGAGATGTTGCGGGCGGTGACCGCTCCGGCGCGGGAGGCAGGCTGAGCGGGTTGCGAAGGCTCCGAAAACAGATCCGGCTCGACCGCCGCAGCCATGCCGGCCGGCGATTTCATGCTGATGCTGATGGGACCGGTCACGTCGTCCAGGACGAGGTTCGAGAACGAGAGGTTCTTGAAATGCGAGCCGGGATCGCCGTAAATCTTGATCGGACAGCCATACACGTGCGTCAGCAGGCAATTCGAGACCGTGATGTTCTCGGCCACTCCGCCGCCGAAACGGAACACCGACCAGCGCGTGCTGAACCAGGGCGGAGAAAGAGGAGATCGTCATTACCCGGCACGGGAAACCATGAGACCTTACCCCCCCTTACCCCCGCACCAGCTCCAATGTCGCCCAGAGGCTGGGGTCCTCGTGATAGGGCATCGGACGGCCGACGCTGAAGGTCTGCTCGCCCAGCTCGCGATCGATCACGGCGTAGGTGAAACCGAGGCGGGGATGCTCGCCCGGCTCATAGCCCATCATCGCCTCCGCGGGGACAAAACACTCCAGCTTGTAGCCGTCGGCCCTCAAATGGCTGCGGGCCTGCAAGAGCCCCGCGGCCACGGGGCGGGCCGGCTCGCGGGCGCGATCGATCGGCAGCGATTGGCCGAAGGCCTCGTCGAACTTGCGGCCCCCGCCGCTGGGCAGGAAAATAAAGCGATGGCAAAAACGGCTGGCACGATGCACGTTGTGTACGTCGCGGGTGTCGATCCAGACCTGCAAGCCATCGCTATCCTCGGGACGCGAGGCCCGGCACCAGACCGGCTGCTTCTTGCCGCCCACCGAGACGGCGAAGACGAGGCCCGCCTCGCCCCACGCCGCCGAGACCTCGGCCATCGCCGCGCGATCCTCCAATTCGCCCAGGTGGACCAGCCGGTGCTTCTCGTCGAGCCGCGCCCCGTTGGCCTTCCAAAGCGCGTCGCGGTAGAGGCAGGGAGCCGAGAAACGGAAAAGGAAACGTTGGGGGAGAAGGGATTCGGTCATGCTACTTTGCGGTCAGGGCAAAGGAGTCGAAGAATTTGTTCGTTTCCGGCGAGTCCACCCACGACTTCGCGCCCATGGCCAAAATCGAGTAGAGGCGCTTGTGGACGAGGAAAATCTGCAACCGAGCATAGGCTTGTTTGCTGGGCACGTCCGCGCGAATATCGCGACCGGGATACTTGCCGCCGAGTTGAATCTGCGACTCGCTGATGAATTTGCCGCCCATGTTTTTAAGTCCGCCGTCGCGAGAACCATCAAGTCGCGTTTGAATCTTTGCCGGCGATTCGTTGTCCGCGATCGGCACGTCCGCGTAGATGACGGCATAGCCCCCGCTGCGTTCGTCCGAGCTGTACGTCGTCATCGGGATTCCTCCCGGGCTCGATTTCTGTTCTACCGGTGTTCCCGGCATCTGCACCGTGAATCCACCGCCGGACGGAGAGAACTCCTTGAACTCGGGCTTGGAACAGCCGATTGCCAGGGAAAAAACGGACACCAACAGAACGATCGTCGGGTTTCGGAACATGGGTTTCAACTCCGGTGTCAAATGGATTGTTGCAAGGTACGGAACCCTTAGTTTAATCCTTCTTTTCGAGCGCCGCTAGATGCTCTTCCAGAATGCTCTTCCAGAAACGCCGCCCGGCTCCCGCGACGCAGATCCACGGTCGTCTGGAACTCGATTCGCAGCACGTCCATGCCTATCTATTCGCCGCGGATATTGGTGCATCGGAGCGGATATGCTATAATAACTCGCGGTATCCTTGAACGCCGAGGCGGCCCGCGATGAACGATCACCCCAATAAGCATATCCGGGCCGCGGTCGACTATGCCCTGGACCATGGTTGGCGGCTGCGAAAGGCAGGGCCGCGGGCGCACATTTGGGGCCTGCTCCTTTGCCGGCACGACGCGCGAGACGGCTGCCGCCAGCAAGTGTTTTCGACACCCCGGGTCCCGGAAAACCATGCGGAGCGCATCCGGCGTGTTGTGGACCGGTGCCCTCACCAGCATGACGAGGACAACTAATGCTGACCACCTACCATTTTACTGTCGTATTGGCCAACCTGCGCGAGATTTCGGACGATCTGGCCGAGGCCCTATTCGAGGCGGGCTGCGACGACGGATCGCCTTGGTCGAGCCAAGGCGTGGCTGCCATTGGTTTCGACCGTGAGGCCGAGTCTTTCGAACAGGCTGTACGCTCGGCCATCGCCGACGTGCAAAAAGCCGGATGTCGCGTCGCCTGGGTCAAGATCGAGCCGGAAGATCTCGCGGGAGCCGCTTCCGCCAGAGAAACCACAACGGCGGGACAGTAGGCTATTCGTTCTTCTTTTCCAGCGCTGCCAGATGTTCCTTAAGAAACCCCGCCAGGTCTCCGCGGCGCAAGTCCTCGGTCGAGCGGAACTTGATCCGCAGCACGTCCATGCCGGTCTTCTCGCCGTCGACTTGGGCATCGAACCCCAGGCCGGTAAGCCGCCCTTGGGCGAAGCGGCCCTTGGGTCCGGTAAGATGCAGGTAGACGGCGTCGAGCTTTTTCGTCTGCACGGCGGCCCAGGCCTCGCGCTGCTGGGGCACGTAGAGCGGCACGACCTGCTTGTTGTTCCAGAGCAATTGACCATAGGGCGCCGTTTCGTTGAGCAGCTCGACCAACTCCTCCAGCACTTCCATCTCCCACTCGACCTTGCCGCCCAGCGGAAAGCCGCGGCGGGCGAAATGCCATTTGCGGCCGAGTTGCTTCCAGGGCTGCAAGATGTCGGCCGTCTCCTGGGCCTGCTGCGAGTACTTGCCGAAACCGCCCACCGCCTGGTCGATGAAGGTCCAGAACTCCGGGCGGTCGATCTCGCTGTACGTGTCACGCGGATCTCGATCTCCTGCCACGGCCCGCGGAGACTGCGGACCTTGACCCGCGGCTCGGTCCCATAAAGCGGCAGTTCCGGCATGTCGTTCAGCGGCTTGAGGTCCAGCCGCCGCACGAGCTCGTCGCGGGAGAAAGTATTGCGGGCCGTGCGGAATTTCATCTTCAACAGCCATTCCTCGCCGGTGATGGCGTGGAAGAACCAGCCGTCGGCTTTCTTCGCGGCGCGGATCTCGACGACGGACCGCGAGTTCCAGTCGGTATCGCTGAACAACTCCGACTGGTTCTGGATGCGGTCGACGACCTCGGCCAGGATGCGGCCCTCCCAGCGGCAGGGCTTGCCGTTGCGGCCCACGCGGGCCACCGTGTGCCAGTGGCGGCCGTCGATTTCCCAGGGCATGCGGGCGTCCTGGCCGACGTCGGCAATATCGCGGTCGCCCACGTGCTGGGCCTCGACCGCCGCAAAGTCGAACAGCTTGCGGGGCTCGTGCGGACCGGCCGCCAGGACGGGGCCGAGAGCTTCGCCGGTGTAGGAGCGGGGAGCAGGGAGCGGGGAGCGGGGAGAAGGACCAGCGAAGCGCGGCCTTCCCGCTTCGTCGCTCCTTCTCCCCGACCCGCTGCGCAGGTGCCCCGCCCGCTCCCTGCTCCCCGCTTCCCCATGCGCCGCCACATCCTCCGGCGTTCCCGCCACGACGACGTAGCCGCCCTCGTCGCCCGCCTCGGGCCCCATGTCGATGACCCAGTCGGCCGTCTTGATCACGTCGAGATTGTGCTCGATGACGACGACCGTGTTGCCCAACTCGACAAGCCGATTGAGCACGTCCAGGAGCTTGGCCAGGTCGTCGAAGTGCAGGCCGGTCGTCGGCTCGTCGAGCAGGTAGAGCGTGTTGCCCGTGTCGGGCCGGGAAAGCTCGGCGGCCAGTTTCACCCGCTGGGCCTCGCCGCCGGAGAGCGTCGGGGCCGGCTGGCCGAGCGTGAGGTAATCGAGGCCCACGTCGCACAGCGTTTGCAGGATGCGGCGGATCTTGGGGATGTTCTTGAAAAGCTGCACGGCCTCGCCGCAGGGCATCTCCAGCACCTCGGCGATCGACTTGCCGTGATAGCGGACGGAGAGCGTCTCCTCATTGTAGCGCCGGCCGTGGCACGTATCGCACTCGACCCACACGTCGGGCAGGAAGTGCATCTCGATGCGAAGCTGGCCGTTGCCCTCGCACTTCTCGCAGCGGCCGCCGGGCACGTTGAAACTGAACCGCCGCGGCTGGTAGCCGCGCAGTTTCGCCTCGGGCAGTTGGGCGAAGAGCGCGCGGATCAGGTCGAAGGCGCCCGTGAACGTGGCCGGGTTGGAACTGGGGGTCTGCCCCAAGGGCTGCTGATCGACGCGGATCACCTTGTTGATCTGCTCGATGCCGCGGATGGAATCGTGGGCGCCGGGAAAGGTCTTGGCGCGGTGCAGCGTGCGGGCGAGCGAGGCGTACAGCACGTCTTCGACCAGCGAGCTCTTGCCGCTGCCGCTGGGGCCGGTGACCACGGTGAACGCGCCCAGCGGGATCTTGACGTCGATGTTCTTGAGGTTGTTGTGGCGGGCCCCGCGGATCTCAAGCCAGGATGAAGCGGGGAGCAAATTGCCCTCACCCCCTGCCCCTCTCCCGGAGGTAGAGGGGAGCGATCGTCGCGTTGTCCTTTCCTGCTCCCTGCTCCCTGCTCTCCCGCTCCCTGCCCCGCGATCCGCCGGTTCGTGGGAACGGCAATCGCCTTCTTGCCGGTGAGGTACGGACCGGTGACCGAGCCGCGCCGCTTGCCGACCTGCTCGGGCGAGCCTTCGGCGACGATCTGCCCGCCATGACGGCCGGCGGCGGGACCGAAATCGAGGAGCTGGTCGGCATTGGCGATCACCTCGCGATCGTGCTCGACCAGCAGCAGGGTGTTGCCCAGGTCGCGGAGTTTCTTCAGGGCGGCCAGCAGCCGGGCGTTGTCGCGGGGGTGCAGGCCGATCGTCGGTTCGTCCAGCACGTACAGCACGCCGCACAGTCCGCTGCCCACTTGGGCCGCCAGGCGGATGCGCTGCATCTCGCCGCCGGAAAGCGTGGGGGCCGGCCGGGCGAGCGTAAGGTATTCGAGTCCCACGTCGACCAGGAACTGCGTGCGATTGCAGATCTCGCGGTAGACCTCGCCGGCGATCTTCCGCTCGACGGCGGTCGGCTTCCAGGCAAGGAATTCGGCCAGCATCTTGCCCAGCGGCTGGCGGCAGATCTCGTCGATCATGCGGCCGCGGAAACGCACGGCGGCCGCGTCGTCGCGCAATCGGCTGCCGCCGCAGACCGTGCAATCGACCTCGTCGACAAGGTGCTCCAGCCGGCCGCGAAAACCGGGAGAAACGCGGCTGGCCTCTTCCAGGGCGGGGTAGAGACCTTTGAATTGAAAACGGAACGACGGAAACTGTATCCGGCACACGGAGGGTGCCGGATACATTACGTCAAACCACTGTTCCCCCGTGCCGTGCATGATCAGCCGGCGGTGCTTGCCGCCAAGCTGCTCGTAGGGAACGTCGATCGGAATGCCGGTGCCGCGCGAGAAACTCTCCAGCATCCGTCCGAAGAGCCGGTTCGACGCGCCCGGCCACAAGCCCACGGCGCCCTGGGCCAAGGTGAGCTTGGGATCGCGGAGCAACGCGGCCGGATTGGTGCCCGTTTGCACGCCCAGACCTTCGCAGGCTGGACACCAGCCCAAGGGACTGTTGAAGGAGAAATTGTGCGGCGAGAGCGGTTCGAAGCTTCGCCCGCACTTCTGGCAGGCAAAGTGCTGGCTGTGAACTTCCACCGGCCAGTTGGGTTCGGGCACGTCGTCGCAGGGCTCGGCCACGTGCAGCACGCCGCGCCCTTGGCCAGGGCAGTTTCCACGCTGCCGGCGATGCGACTGCGGCCGTCAGGCCGGACCGTGACGCGGTCGATGACCACTTCAACGCGGTGTTTCCGCCGCCGATCGATCTGCGGCGGCTGGTCGAGCGTGTGGGTCTGGCCGTCGATCCGCACGCGGACATAGCCCTCGGCACGCATCTCTTCCCACAGCGCCTCGTACTTCTCGCCGACCTCGATTTCCAGCGGGGCCATGAGATAGAGCCGCGTGCCGGCCGGCCGCTGCATGATCTTGTCGATGATCTCGTCGGCCGTTTGCGTGCCGACCGGCAGATCGCAGCCGGGGCAGTGCGGCTGGCCGAGCCGCGAGACCAGGATCCGCAGATAGTCGTAGATCTCGGTGACCGTGCCGACCGTGCTGCGGGGCGAGTGGCCGGCGTGCTTCTGCTCGATGGCGATGGCCGGCGAGAGGCCCTCGATGTGGTCCAGCCGCGGCTTCTGCATCTTGTCGACGAACTGCCGGGCGTAGGAGCTGAGGCTCTCCACGTAGCGCCGCTGGCCTTCGGCGTAGATCGTGTCCATGGCCAGCGAGGTTTTGCCGCTGCCGCTGGGCCCGCAGCAGACGGTCATCTGGTCGCGGGGGATGTCGACGTCGATGCCCTTGAGATTGTGCTGCCGGGCGCCGCGGACCTTGATCGCCTTGGCCAACTCGGCACGCGGAGCGGATAGCGGGGAGCGGGGAGCAGGGAGCGGGGAGTAGAGAAGACTGGTCGAAACGACCCTTTGCTCCCCGCTCCCCGCTCCCTGCTCCCCGCTTTTGTAACCACCGCGCCAACACGCGTCCGGTGAACGACCCGGCATCTTCGGCGACCTCCTCCGGCGTGCCGGTGGCGATGATGCGTCCGCCGCCGGCGCCGCCTTCCGGACCGAGGTCGATGATCCAGTCGGCCGTCTTGATGACCTCGGTGTTGTGCTCGACCACGAGCACCGTATTGCCGGCCTCGACGAAGCCGTGCAGCACCTTCAAGAGCAACTGGATGTCGGCGAAATGCAGGCCGGTCGTCGGTTCGTCCAAGCAGATAGAGCGTCCGGCCGGTGCTTTTCTTGACCAGTTCGCGGGCGAGCTTGATCCGCTGGGCCTCGCCGCCGGAGAGCGTGGGCGACGGCTGGCCGAGCTTCACGTAGTCCAGTCCCACCGCGTGCAGCGTGCGGAGCTTGTCGGCGACGGCTGGAATGTTCTCGAAGTGCGCCAGGGCCTCCTGAACGTCCATCTCCAGCACTTCGGCGATCGACTTGCCCTTGTAGCGGACCTGGAGCGTCTCGCGGTTGAAGCGATGGCCTTCGCAAACCGGGCAGGTGACCCAGATGTCGGCGAGGAAATCCATCTCCAGCTTGGTGGAGCCGTTGCCTTCGCAGGCCTCGCAACGGCCGCCGCTGACGTTGAAGCTGAAACGGCCCGGCTCGAAGCCCTTGGCCTTGGCCTCGGGCAGTTGGGTATAAAGGCGGCGGATCTCGTCGAAGACCTTGATGTAGGTGGCCGGGTTGGAGCGCGGCGTGCGGCCGATCGGCGACTGGTCGATGGCGATCATCTTGTCGAGATGCTCGAGGCCTTCCAGCTTGTCGAACTCGCCCGGATTGCCCAGGCCCGCGTTCAGGTCGCGACGCAGGGCCTCGACCAGGATGTCGTTCACCAGCGAACTCTTGCCCGAGCCGGAAACACCGGTCACGCAGACGAAAACGCCCAGCGGAATCTCGACGTCGATGTTCTTGAGATTATTGTGCCGGGCGCCGCGGACGGTGAGCCAGGAAGAGCGGGGAGCGGGGAGCGGGGAGCCCGAAGCCGATACGACACTGCCCTCGCCTTTTGTCTTGCTGCCGACTGCTTCTTTCTCCCCGCTCCCCGCTCCCTGCTCCCGGCTCCGCACTTGCGGCGGACGGCGGGAATTTCGATCCGCTGGCGGCCGGAAAGATAGGCCCCCGTGAGGCTTTCCTCCGCGGCCGTCACTTCCGCGAGCGTTCCGGAGGCCACGACGCGCCCGCCGCGCACGCCCGGCCCGGGGCCGAAATCGACGATATGGTCGGCCGCCCGCATCGTATCTTCGTCGTGCTCGACGACCACCACCGTGTTGCCCTGGTCGCGAAGCTGGGCGAGCGTTTCCAGCAACTTGTCGTTGTCGCGGGGGTGCAGGCCGATCGACGGCTCGTCGAGAATGTAGAGCACGCCCACCAGGCCGCAGCCGATCTGCCCGGCCAGGCGGATCCGCTGCATCTCGCCGCCGGAAAGCGTGGGCGCCGTGCGCTCCAGCGAAAGGTAGTCCAGGCCGACGTTCTTGAGGAACTGAAGCCGGCTGCGGATTTCCTTGAGGGCCTCGGCGGCAATCGTGGCCCCCGTGGCGTCGAGTTCCAGGGCGGAGAAGAACTCCGCCGCATCGTTGACGGAAAGGCGGCAGACCTCCGGCAGCGATTGCTCGTGCTGGCCGGCAAGCTCCGCCGCCGTTGTGAGGGTCACGGCGCAGGCCTGGGCGTTGAGCCGGCGGCCCTGGCATCGTCCGCAGCCGAGGATCCGCATGTACTTTTCCAGTTGCCTGCGCTGCGGACGGCTGCGGGTGTTGCGATACTGCGCCAACAGCTTGGGAACGATCCCCTCGAACGGCCCGCCCCACTTGTAGCCCGAGGCCCCGCCCCGCCACGTGAACGTAATGTGCTCGTCGCCCGTGCCCCACAGCAGGGCCTGCCGGACCTTCTCGTCGAGTTCTTCCCAGGCCGTTTCCAACACGGTGCCGGGCGAAAGCCCGTGCTTTCTCTCCAGGGCTTCCGCCACACCGCGAAAAATGTGCCGCTTCCAGCGGCCCATCTCCTTCCATTTGCCCAATAGCTCGATGCAGCCCTGCTGAAACGAGCGGCTCGCATCGGGAATCAGCCGTTCGGGATCGAACGTATAGATCTGCCCCAGCCCGCTGCACTCCGGGCACATGCCCTGGGGGCTGTTGAAGCTGAACAACTGCGGGCTGGGTGGTTCGAAGCTTTTCTGGCAATGGGTGCAGGCGTAATGGGCGGAGAGGGAGAGATCGGAAGCGGGGAGGGACGCGGGGACGCCTTCCGCCTTCCCATCGTCTCCCTCCCCGGCCACGACCAGGTTGCCCTCGCCCAGCCGCAGGGCCAACTCGACCGCCTCGGCCAGCCGTCCTCGGATCTTCGGACCGGCCACCAGGCGGTCGACCACGACCTCGATGTTGTGCCGCATCTGCCGGTCCAGCCGCAGGTCGTCGGTCAGCCGGACGACGCGGCCATCGACCCGGGCACGCACGAACCCCTGCTTCAGCAAGTCCTCGAAAAGGTCGCGATACTCGCCTTTTTGACCGCGGATCAGCGGCGCGAGCAACAAGAACCGCGTGCCCTGGGCTAGAAGCGAGATCCGCTCGATAATCTGCTCGCGCGTTTGCGCCGTAATGGGACGATGGCACTCCGGACAGTGGCCCTTGCCAACGCGGGCAAAGAGCACGCGGAGATAGTCGTAGATCTCCGTGATCGTGCCCACGGTCGAGCGCGGATTCGTGCCGCTCGATTTCTGCGAAATGGAAATCGCTGGACTGAGGCCGGCAATCAAATCGAACGTCCGGCTTGGGCATCTGCCCTAGAAACTGCCGCGCGAAGCTGGAGAGGCTCTCGACATAGCGGCGCTGCCCCTCGGCATACAGCGTATCGAAGGCCAGGGAGCTTTTGCCCGATCCGCTGACTCCCGTGAAGCAAATCAATCGATTTCGGGGCAAGACAAGACTCACCTCCCGCAGATTGTGCTCTCGGGCGCCCTGAATCAGGATGTCGGAATCAGCCATCGATGGAGAACCTTGCCGAAACCCTGCATTTTAGGAGACGAAAGGGTCGGCGGGCAACCCGTGTTATTTCCCAACGGCTGGGATCCTTCTGACGGGTGGTTTTTGCCCGAACTTGCTCGCAAATCGTTCGGGCAGTCCCTTGTTCGACCCTTCCAACGGGTGGTTTTTGCCCGAACTTGCTCGCAAATCGTTCTACCAGCCTCTTGTTCGACCCTTCCGACGGGTGGTTTTTGCCCGAACTTGCTCGCAAATCGTTCTGCCAACCCCTTGTTCGACCCTTCCGACGGGTGGTTTTTGCCCGAACTTGCTCGAAAATCGTTCCGCTAAGTGGTCCATTTCACAAATAACTTCAGGGATACGTTCGTTGGGTGGGACCAGCGAGCTTGCGAGCGCCGGCCCACCAACACCGGGGACTGGTGGGCCGGCATCGCAAGCTCGCTGGTCCCACCCTACGGCTAAAACCGCACAACCCTGAAGTTATTTGTGGAACGGACCACTAAGTCGTCTTTGATTCTGGTCAGTTCCCAACCAAGAATTCGGCTTTTCGCGGAACTCGTGGTCCACGCGGCAAAAGAATGCTCCAGCCCTGCGAGCGGCTTCGTCTTTCCGGAAATCACCGCGGCAATCGAATGCGAACCTTAAGTATTTTCGCCTTGATGATTTTGTGGTCGGGAGAGGAGCCTAGCGCGTTCGCGTGCGCAGGCCCCTGGGCGGAGCGGTTGACGAGGCCGCCCCGGTCTGCGCGGCTGGCCTCGGCAAGGCCGGCCGCAGAAGCGAATTGTCAAGGAACGGATGATTCGCGTAATTATCCATAAATGTAGATTCATGTCAAGGGGCGGGCGGGAATTTTGCGGCGGGGCGCTGCTCGGCCGCCGGCCGGATCGACGTAAGTGGTTTTGCCTCAAGCTTTTCCGGCACTGCCCAGGCAGCCGACAAGCCGCCCCAGGGTTGCCCTGTCTCTTCGTGCCCAAGTACAAGGAGCAAACCCGCGAACTCTTCTTGGGAGGCAAGCTGGTGCGCCGTTTCACGGTCGCCGGGGTCAGACTTGGAAAATGCACGTTAAAGTGCATATTCCAAGCCTGACCCCGATCCCGATCCCCGATCCCCTCCCCTCCCCCGATCCCCCCCCAAGTCGGGCCGATCAACCATTAGGCGCATCACGAAATTCCCTTTCTTTCTCCTGCCTTGATCTTCTTGTCCAGAATTTTCCTTGCACTCCAGTCGGCGCTTCGACGATTTATGGCCAAGATAGCCGGTTTCTCAGGTTTTTCCACCAGATTGACCCCTCGAATTATGTTTGCATATTAATCGCACGGGGTGTCTACACCTAAGAAACTCCTGGAATTCGATTGCTTTACACTCCTGGGAGTCATTTGCCGTCATAGCTCTCATGGCGGTAAACTGGCCAGAAAACTGGCCACATTCGGCCACCAAAGTGGCCAATTCCGGCCAATTCCGGCCAAATTCGGCCAAATTCGGCCACGGATCCCATGTGACCACCCATCAATAACTATCTGCCGATTCGAGGGGTCAACAAAAACCTCACGCAATTTCTGTTTCTTTGGCAGTTCGACCGAGAGCGCGGAACGCTGATTACCACTAATCATCACAAATTTCTGTCATTAGTGATCATTAGCGGCAATTAGTGTTCCGCGCTCCGTCCCGCCCTCGGTTCGCTACACCGAGGGCGGGTTTCTTTTCACTAAATTGTCAAAGAACAACGTGTTTCCACATATATATACGGATGAGGGCTTTGAAATGGGAAAATTATTTTCTGGTCCGGGCGGGAATCGCGTCCTAATGCCTTTGCTAGTAACCATTTAGAGAACTTCTGCCCTACGACAAATGGGTGCGCACCGGGCAGGATTTCTGGGACCATTTCGGCTGGTGCCAGAACTTCTATCGGTGGCATGTCTAAAATATAAAATGGTGCAGATCCAAATATTGACGGCCGGCCGGATCTGGCTATACTGGCGGAATGCCAAGGACCACTCGAATCTCCCTTTTTGTCAAGAGAAATAGTTCTGACCCCTTTCTTCCTCTGACAAGAAGCTCCGTTCCTTCCCGCCATCCTATTACGATCGAAATCACAGGCTTATCTACCCCGTTACCATTGCTGTCAACGGGCACTCCAGCGCGGGACTCGGCGGGTCGCAATCGTTTCAATCTTATGCGAAGTCTCAAATTCAAGCGGAGAAAGCTGCCGCTGGAATTAAGGCTTATGAGCCAACGGACCAAGAGCTTGAAGCACGGGTCTTGAAGATCCTGGGCGACCTTGCGGCTGTCTTGCCAACTGGAAAGACTAGAATAGAATACTACAGTTGCTTTGGCTTCGAGCACGATCCACTTTATGGTAAGTGTCCAGAGTTTTGGGCAATGCTGCTGGCGATTTCCGGCGGCGGCACGTATCGCGCGGAGCCCGGACTGTCAGTTGCACGCTGGGAGCAGGACACTAAGAAGTACGATAAGACCTCCCAGCGCATGGATGTTTATATCCCCTCCGGTGCGACGCGAGCCGATGTCCGCAGGCTTTTTGAAAACGTGCAGAAGGCCGCATGGGGAGATGCGGATAGCGTAGTCGACTATTTCCTCAGCCGTAGCCATGAGATGCAGGAAAGTTACCTTAGTAGGCTTTCGCCGGATGAGCGCAATCAGTTCGTGGAACGAGTTCGGAGAAGAATGCCCAGCTACGGCGCAAGCGCGCCACACGACTCCGGCGGTCATTAGCTGTTTGATAATACTATCCCGCGCCGGACCTCGCGCGAATACGACAGGTCGGCGCCCTTTTTTCACCGTGCGAAAACGCCACTTGCCATTACTTTACCCCTCCTTTCGATTACACGGGGCGAACCTACGAATCAAGACGGAGCAGATCTGTGAAATGACGAATAACGCTTTGACGGTTGGTTCCGGAGTATGCGCTGGATGTTTCAGGAGATTTTCTTGTGCCCTCGCGTGTCTCATCTGGCTCGCGATTATTTGGCAGCTTAAGTCGCCGACGATTGCCGACGGCGCGACGGACAGGGAAATAGAAATGGTCCGGGATGACGTAATCGCGTTGCATCTTATCGTATGGGACCAGTGGGCAGAGTGGGCCAAGACCCCTGCAGCAGGTGTGCCCGACCGGGATACGTCGGCTGCAATCGCGGAAGTCAAACGGTCTTTCGACGCGGTTGACCGTCCAGGGGCAGCACGGGCATTGTCGAGGGTCTTGGACTGCCGACCGGGCGCGGATGATGAGAAGTCGCTGCATCTTCAGGCGGCCTTCACTCTAACGGTTATCGGAGGCGCTGACGCGACGGAGGGGCTGAAGAAGGCCGTGCGCGATAAGGACCTAGCGGTTTCCTTGGCGGGTGTCGGTGGCCTCCGGCGTCAGCCGGACGATGCCGCGATCGACTCGCTGACCAACGTACTGGAAGCAGGACGGGTTGAGCACGCGGACGTTGTCCTTAACAACTTGGCGCAGATGCATATACAACGAAAACAACTTGCTGTCGCTGCGCTTCTTCTGGGGGATGACAGGTCGGCTGTGCGCGTGCGAGCGGCCGAACTGCTGCAAGCCGGCGGCACTAGAGCAAGGGAATTCGCGCCGCAGGTGCTGCGCGCAATCGATAAGGAACCCGGGGAAGGGCGAGCGGCACTTATTGACTGCCTGACCTCGATTGTGCCGGACGTACCAGCCACCAAGGTCGTGGTGCAGCGGCACCTGCGAAGTCGCTCATCGTCCGTCCGCGAGGCGGCGGTCAACGGCGCGGCCCGGCTTGAGGTTCCAAAACAGGATCTTGAGGACGACGTGGCAGATATTGCGCTGCACGACACTGATGAATTCGTTCGGAGGCATGCGATCGCTGCACTGGGTGGGTTCCAATTGCCGTCCGCGAGAACGGTCGACATCCTCACGCGTTACCTCGACGACAATGACGATCTTGTTCTGCGTGCCGCCATGGGTTCGTTGGGTAGGCTGAGAGCCGCTGGAAGGCCCGCGCTGCCAAAGCTTACCGAAATACTACAGAATGCGACCCGTGCTGGGACCAGAGAGTGTGCCGCTAAGGCGATTGGCGAAATTGGCAGTGCGCCGCCCGCTGTGCAGACTGCGCTCACGCACAGCCTAACGGACGGCGAGGCGAGCGTTCGGGAGGCGGCGGCAACCGCGTTGGGCTGTGTTGATAGCCCTGGGCAGGGAGCATTACTCGCCTTGAGACACTCGATGCGAGATCCAAATCTAGCGGTTGTCGTGGCCGCGACTCTGGCGGTTTGGCGTATTGACCGCGACGCGGCGGCGGCCGTTCACGCGCTGATTTCAGTTATGGATTTGGCGGGAAAGGACGATGCTGTGTTTTCGTGTTCTCTCGACGCGCTGGCAGCGATGGGGCCGGCCGCACGCGCCGCATGTCCCAGGGCCGCTCGATGCCTGACACACCAGTCAGAACAGGTGAGAGTTTCGGCATTGAAGTTTCTCGCCGTCGCGCCGATCCGAGACATGCCAGCGAGGTAAAGCGTTGCCTCGATGACCCCTCTCCTATAGTGCGCGAGGCGGCCGTTGAGGCCATGAAGTCGCTTCGCGCCCTGCCGTAGGCACGACGGACGGATCGGGGTCAGAGAAAGCGCCGGTCAAAACCGGCATGGAGTAGCGGATGAAAGAGCCGTATAGAAAGGGAGTAGCGAAGCGTTCTAACCCCGAGTCATGCGCCGACGGCGGCAACATCGCGGTTGAGGCGTCGACGGGGGCACACGGAGGGCAAAGCCCAGATGCCGCCGCCGCCGGTGGACGGGCCCTCGCGGCGTTCGGCCAACAACTGGCGTAATCAAGGCAACTCCTTGCAAGCCGCGACTGCAAGGAGTTGGAAGGCGTGCAATCCGTCGTTCGTCATCGGGCGAGGCGGTGCCGGGCGGTGTGACCAAGGCTGGGTTCTTCAACCCAGCCTTCTTTTTTGGCGGATTGCCGAGGCAGAAAAAAATTGGGAACCTCGGCCGTCACCATCGCCACGCCCGCAGCGGCGTGGCAGAACCCCTGGAGAAAATCCCATGGAACAGATGAGCTTGAAGGACGTTTCGGCATTGCTGGGCGTCAAGGCGTATCGCGTCGAATATCTGCTGGCCCACGGCCTCGTGCCCGAGCCGCAACTACGGATTTCGGGCCGCCGCGGGGGCGGATCAGGCCGGGTGGCCCCGGGTGATTGCTCACCCGGGGCTCCCACAGACCCGTACGTGCAGAACTACCGCATACGGTTCCTCAAGTAACCCCTTTGCTTCGCACACGGCACACGGAATGCAAGGCAATCGGTGGCGGCAGCGCCCAGCGCTGCTCGAATTGCAGGAACTTGGCCCAGGTGGGCCGGTTCCCGCCACGTCGTCGACCAAGCCATTCCCACCAGACGCGCTGCACCGCCTGCCGAAACCGGGCTAGCGCAATGCTGTTGCCCGTGATCCCATAGTAGGCAAAATGCCCGCGTAGCTTCTGGCTGAGTGTCTGGTGTTGCTCGGCAATCGGATGGTGCCGGTGGATGCGGCACCATTGGGCAATCCTGGTGACTGCCCGCGTAAAGCGGCTCGGGGCCGTCTTGCGTTTGACCACCCAGTTTCCCTTGCGGGAACGCGCCCAGTATGGCTGAAACCCAGCAGATCGAACGTTCCTGGCGATTCCGCCTGGGGCTGGCCCTTGCGGGCCGGCCGCGATGGCGGACGCTGGAACTGTATCAGCCGAGTCTTTTCCGGATGGACCGTCAGACCGTACTTGCCGAATCGCTTCGGCAACACGTCCCACACACGCCGCGCATCGTCCTCTCGGGTAAACCCGATGACGAAGTCGTCGGCGTAACGGACCACAAACGCACGGCCCTTGAGGCGCGGCTTCACCACCTGCTCGATCCATTCATCCAGCACATAGTGCAGGTAGACGTTGGCGAGCCGGGGGAAATCACCCCGCCCTGCGGGCTTCCGGCCTCCGGGTACGAAATCGCCCCCTCTTCCATCACGCCCGCGTTGAGCCACTTGCCGATCAACCGCAGCACCACCCCGTCGCGAACCCTCTGCTGAAGAAGCCTCGCAGGTGGCTATGACACAAAGTGTCAAAAAACTTTCGAATGTCCACCTCCAAGATCCAGCCACCGCCGCTCTGCATCGTCTGCTCCCAGAGGCTCTGTAGCGCCTGGTGGGCCGATCGCCCGGGCCGAAACCCGTAGGAACAGTTATGAAAGTCCTGTTCGTAGATCGGCTCGATCAGCATCACGACCGCCCGCTGGAGGATCTTATCCTCCAGGGTCGGAATCCCGATTGGGCGAGTGTCGCCACCCGTGCCTTTCGGGATGTACGTGCGTCGCACGGGCGGTGCGCGGTACGTGCCGGACTTGGCGCGTTCCAAGAGCGACCGAAGGTTTCCCTCCAAGTCCTTCTCGTAGTCCGCAGCCGTTTGCCCGTCCACGCCCACCGCTCCATCCTTGCGCGGTACGCCGATATGCCTCGTGCAGCCAAGACAGGTCGAGGTATTGGTTCAGCGAAGTGAACGCCATCTGCGGGGACTGCTTCGCCAGCCCCGCTATCCGTTGTTGTCGCGTTGACACGCTCTCGAAGTCCGGTGCCTTCGTCATGTTTCCCTCCAACGGTGTGGTTACCTGACGCCTCGCTTCCCTCCCCCGGGTCCTCGATGGGTCGAGTTCCCCGGCTTCCGCGGTACTATCAAGGCGCTACGACTTCCTGCCGCCCGTTTCGCCGCACTTCGTTTTCCTTCGTTTGGCGATACCACGGGAGGCCTCCGGTTTGTTCGCTCCCGCCGAGCCGGGTGCTCCCCGACGGGCCAGGAGTTGGTTACCCGGTCTCTCCGGCCAGGATTGGTGCTTGTGGAGACGGCAGGATCTCCCATGTTCCTGGGGAACCCCGATTGTGTCTTTGCCCTGCTCTACGACCCCGGCGGACCGACCGCATCAGGCCTTTGCGATGCGGCGGCACGGCCCCCATTCTGACCACAAGGAAGGCTACCGCGATGAATTTTCGAGGCTCAATGACACGGCTTTGGCACTGGCTGTCTACGCTTTGCCGGATGGGTCCTCCCACCGCGACACAAGACTCGCTTCCGGCTGCTGGCCAAGCTCTGCCGGACGGGCTTGACTACCCGTAGGGTTCCGATAAAAGGTTTCCAAAATGCTTTCTACATCTCTTCCTCCCCTTCCAAGTTTCCATGGCGCAAGGTCAGAACTATTTACTGGCGTCGGCGTCTTTTCGTGGTCGGCCTCGCGGACGGATGGTCAAGTCAAGCTTCAATTCCCGGCATAGACGATCCACCCACCCAGTCTCGCCGTAGGGCAGCCCCTTAGACCAAATTGGCGGGCGGGCGCGGCTATACTGCTCGCGGGCGGAACCGATCGAAGCCCAACGCGCAAGCGAGGGATGGAACCGCTTACCTCGCTTGCATTTCGGGCTTCGATGGCTGGGGCGAAAACGGCTCAATTAAGGCCGCTCGCAGTATATAAGATTTGGCCAGTGGGGCTGGCAGCCAACTCCTTGCAATTTGCCGCCTGCAACCAGTTGCCGTCCCCGGTTTTCTTTGGAATTCCGCCCGGTACGCAATTGGTTCGGCAGGTTCTGCGAAGCGGCCGGTCTGGACGCTCCACAGATGGTGCCGATCCTGTGGGCCAGCGACAGATCGAGCCGCTCGCCTGGCTCGCACTTCGGGCTTCGATGGCGGCCATCGGTAGCCAACCATGTCAAGCTGGGTAATCTGAGTGTTGTTTATCGCAAGGCCTTGGGTGCAAATCTCCTGTTTTCAGAAAATCTTAACCAGTTTATTCAGACTAGTCTTACGGAAAATTATTCCCCACACCCCCAGAATTACCTCTCTTAAACCTATTCTAATGCAAATCGCTACAACTGTCCGATTCGTTACAAAAGGAATAGTCCTCACTTCCCGTACAACCGGTAGGACACGCAAACCACTCACCATCAGTCTAAGGGGGAAAAACATGAAGATTACCTGGACCAGCTTGAAAGGAGTCTGCCTGTTGTTGCTGGGCTTGGCAACGACGGCCGGAGGGCGAAGTTTTGCCGCAGACATCTGCCTGACGAACTTCTGCGCACTTGCTGAAAGCTCAACGTCGGCGACCGCCGGCACGGCAGTCGCAAATCCATTCAAGGACGAATCGGTCGGTGCGCCGGCGAAGGCCGTACCGGCTGAACCGAGCCTTCCCGCATCCAGCGTGCCATCGTCCACCGCAGGAGTAGCGTGCTGCGGCGACGACTTCGTTGGCGTCCCAGGTCGGTTTTGGTTCCGCGGCGAGTATATCCACTGGTGGACCACGGGCGGGAACCTGCCTCCGCTGGTCTCGACGGTGACGAATCTCGCCGACTATCTGGCCGGCGCCTCCGGCTCTTTCGACCGTATTCGGCGATCGCACGGTTGGCGACGGCAACCACGACGGTTACCGCATGGACTTCGGCATGTGGCTCGACTGCCGTCATTGCTGGGGTTTGGAGGCCGATTACTTCAACGTCAGCGGCCGGCCCGACAACTACGACAGCGGTCTGTCGAACGGCTATCTCAACGGAAACTTGTTTCCGATCGTGCGGCCCTACTACGATCCGGGCATCAACCCCACGAACGCACAGCCCTACGGCACCCAACTGACGCGGTTGGCGTTCCGACACAATATGTCGGTCAGGTGACCGTCGCCACGAGCGACTACTTCCAGTCAGCCGGAGTCTGGCTCCGCCACCCGTTGCGGGAAAGCGAATGGTCGACGAACAACAATAACGTCAACTGGACGAACCCTTGTGCCCGGACGTTCCGCCTCGACGGCATCGCCGGTTACCGCTTTGCGCGGCTGATCGACAGCGTTAACGTCGAGGACTCGGAAGAGTATACCGTATTCGGCCAGCCCGGCTACCAGAACGTGTATAGCGAAATCGACAGCTACAAGGCGGTCAACACCTTCAACGGTTGCGACCTCGGCCTGAACGTTGTCTATACCTTCGGCCGCTGGTCGGTGGACGTTCTCGGCAAGGCGGCGATCGGCTTCAACAACCAGTACGTCCGCTTGTTCGGCTATTCGGAGATTGACGCCAGCAACACCACGCCGCCCGGCGGCACGCCGATCTCGGCGGCGGCTTCGACGCAGGAGTACTCGCGAGACCGCTTCTCGTGGCTTCCGGAACTTACCGTGACCGGCGGATACCAGTTTACGGACCACCTCAAGTTCACGGTGGGCTATGACCTGCTTTACTGGACGGCCGTCGTTGCGCGGCGGACCAGATCGCAGTCGAGCCTACGACCGGGCTTCCCTACGGGACGCAGATCGGCTCCACGCTGCCGCCCTTCAGCTTCAACGAGTCGCACTTCCTGGCCCAAGGCGTGCGAGCTGGGCGGAGAATTTCGCTTCTAGTTCTGTCGAGCGTGGATGCAACGAAGGGCAGGGAACCGAGGGGTCCCCTGCCCTTTCGCTTTGATCAGACCGGAAGGGTCTTGATCCGGTGCTTCTTGCGACGGATTCGGTACCAGAACAGGCCGGCAGCGCCTGCACCCAGGAGGGCGAAGGTTGACGGCTCGGGCACGACGGCGAAATCGCCGCTGCCGCAGTTGATAATCGCCCACGATTCCTGGTCCGCCAGGTCGACGCCCCAACTTCCAGCCAATTCTTGCAGCGTGTAGCCGTCATCCACGTAGTATTGCTGCAGGAAAGCCGTCAAGGAACCGGTACCGCCGGTAACGGCATAAGCGCCCGTCGTGGAATCTGCGAGGACCGCGTTCTCCCATTTCCCGTTGACGAGCTTGGCAATGTAGGAACCGGCGACGGATGCCGTATCCGGGGGCCCGCCGAGGAACGTATTGATGCCGTCGTCATAGCTCATTTGCATGGCAAAGGTCGGATCGCCGGCCGTGCTGGCCGCTCCCACGCCCTCGATATCGACAACGTCGCTGGCCAGCCATTTCACGCCCGCGGGAAGAATCGTCTTGTAGGACGGATCGAGAAATGAGCCATTCTCGGCGTTGTCCCTGGCCCGCCAGGCCATGCTGATGGTCGTGCTGGCGGCAAGCATCGTGCTGGCCAGGATGTCGGCTTCGCTGCCGACCACGCCGTACACGTTCGAGGAGTTGACGGTCCCCGCCGTCGCCAGCGTGTTGGTGCTGACGTAATTCGCATAGCTGGAGAGCGAACCTGCGGAGCCGACATAACCCACGAACGAACTGAGGGAAGAGCCGTTGAGCGCCGACGGCGCAATCTCCGATCCGGCTGAAAAAGTCGCCGACAGCGGCGCCCCGAAGTTCTGCACGTTGGAATTTGACGTGCTCACGCCGCCCGTCGCCGCGTAGCCCACGTTGTTGATGTTATAGCTCAAAGTGATCGGCGCATAGGGCTTGGTGTCCTGCACGGAAGCCGCTTCGGCCGTCACCACGCTCAAACTCGCTGAGCCGCTGATCGGCCCAAAGGCGTCCGCCTCGACCGTCAGCGGAACGGTCGTGTTCCCGGCGCTATTGACCAGCGTCTGCGTGGCGCTGACCACGCCCACCGGGGTCACGCCGTCGATCGACGAAACCGCATTCGAGGTGCCGGTGACATAGACATTGGTAACGTGGTTCGAATCGGAAGTGGACGTCACTGCATAGGTGTTTATCGGCACGACCGCGCCGTACAGAAGCCCGCCGGCCCGCGGGCACGGTGATCGGATTGGCCGCCGTGCCGGTGGCCGGCGAAAGCTGCCGCTGCTGGAGCACGGTGGCCGAATAGGGGACATCCAAGGTCGGCAAGACGGGCGTTCCGGCCGCCAGCGTCTCGCCGGTGAACAGCCCGGTGTTTCCCGCGATGGGCGCCGTGCCGCTGATCGGCCCCGACGCCGACGGGCCGAAGGTGGCGCTCAAGGTGACGTTGGGGTCGGTCGTGGTCGTGCCGTTGAAGGTCACGGCCGCGCCATTGCTGGCGCTGTAGGCGCCGTTGGCATCCGACCCGTTGGCTGTAGCCCCGCCATTCACGGTAAGATCGCTGTACAGGTCCGGCGCCCGTCGAAGTCACCGATACGGTGGCCGACGTGCCGGCGCCTTGCATGATGCGGCCCAGATTGGCGGTGGTCACCGAATTGATGCCGCGGCTCGCGACCGGGTCGATCTGCACGTACGAAGTGCTCGTGTTCAAGGCCTGGCTCGTCGCGCCAGGGCGGAAACCGTAACCGTGGCGTCCTGCGTCCCGGGAGTGGCGCCGGCGACGGCGCCGCTGAGGGTCGTCGAGTCGCCCGCGGGCAGGCCCGTCTGGCTGGCGGGGGTGAGACTCAGTCCGGGCGACTGCGAGGTGATCTGCCACTTCAACGTATTGGCGTTGACCGTCGTGTTCGTCACCTCGCCGATCACGCTCAGGCTGCTGCCGACGAGAAAGCGGTCGTTAACGCCAACCAGCGACAAGGAAGTGCTCAGGCTGGAACTAGCGGTCGTGCTGCCGCCTCCCGGACTCCCGGCCGGATCGGCGGCTTCCCAACCCCGGCGCCGCCGCTGGAAACCGTCTGGGCAATCTCGCCGAAGTTGTAGTTCACGGCCGAATAGACGCCCGTTGCGCTGGGGGCGAATGCGCCGGTCGGTGAAGGCAGCACAATGCCGGTGATGGCGTCCGGCGGAGACAGCGTGCCGTTGGACGCGCCCAGCGGAGCCGCCAAAGTCCCTCCCGTCGCACTGAGAAAGGTGCCAACCGTATTTAATGTGGTCGCGTAGCCGGCCGGCTGCGCCTCGATGAGCGTGTAGCTGTCGCTCGTGCCCGTCGCCAAATTGCCGAAACTGTAATAGCCGGCACTGTTCGTGAACGTGGTGAACAAGGCGATGAGCGTCGAGGAACCGGCCGCATATTCGTCCAAGGTCATCTTCGCGTCGTAGATGCCCCATTCACCCGAAAGCTTCACGCCCGAGCCCGTCGAATCATCATACACGTAGCCGGAAATCATGTAGTTGGCCGGCGGTTGATAGACCGGCGGCGGTGGGGATGTGGGAATGACCGGCCTTAGCGGAGGTACTCCAATCAAAGGGGCGCCACGCAGCGTGGGGCCATGACAGAAGAGAAATAAGAGCAGAAAAGCGACGAAGCGTCGCCACGCCCAGCCAGAATGGTTGCGCAACATAAGCCGTGATCCCTTTTGTGCTTTCGAGTACGAACGCTGCCTCAATTTGACGCTTGTTCAGTTCAGCAGGCGCGCATCGGCACCCGTAAGCACTCCGGGACTCGACTACGACGTAAACGCTGCCTCACGGTTGGTGTATAGGCTACGAACCTACAGAATCCATCGTCGATGAATCTTGTATAAACCCTATCATACTCAAATTCGCGATCTTTGCAAGCATTTTGCGCAAGCGATCCAAAGATTTTTCGAAATTTTCTTGGGGAAGCCGCCGGCCCAGACCGGAATCCTAGACGCAACATGCGTGCTGCCAAAGAGTTACGGCAAAGGAAACGTGTCGGAAAAGGAACTTCCTGGTTCGTCCACAAAGGAAGAAAGGACGATCCGGCCGGTTCAACCCGCAAAACCGCCAGCCTCATCGGGTACTGGTGTTCACCAATCCAACTCAAGTCCGAAACTCACTCCATCGTAGAAAATGGAGCCGTGGGTGTTGATGCTGTCGCGGGCGTTCTCGGGAACCGGGGAAAAGTAGATCTGATCCGGGGCCCGCGCGATGTCGCCGATCCACGTCATGTCGTAGGAAACGTGTCCCACGAGGTTGGGACGAAATTTGTAGCTGCCCGTCACGCCGAACCCGCCGCCGAACGCAACCGTGCTGCTGGAGACGCCGAAGGAATTATCCGTGTTGGTCGGCGCCGGGTAGCCTGCCAGCCAGTAATTCGCTGCCGGATCGGGGGCGCCGGTAAAACTGGTCGTGATGTGACTGTCCTGGTGGGCGAAGTCGACGAACATTCCGACATTGCCATGCGTATCCAGGGTCCACCGGCAGAAGCGGTACTCGAGCTTCCCGCCCGTCTGGCATCCCAGCAGCGTGTTGTAGGTGTGGACGCCGTACGAGCCGGCATGCGTGAACTCCAGCGCTCCCTGCGTGTAATTTCCGTTGACGTCAGGACCGACCGCGGTATATTGGCTGCCGGAGCTGAGGAAATTAAAGTCTTCGTCGATGACCATGCCCTTGATGCCGAAGAAGTACGAGTAGTAGTAGCCGGTCTGACATTGGCGGTACCAGTGGCCGTTGGGATTCATCACCAGTTGATCGGGCTGGTCGTGGCCGGCAAAGCGATAGTTCAGCTCAAACTCGTTGTACGTGGTGTTATAGCTCGTCGACATCGTGTCGGATCGATTGAAGGCCTGGTCGTAATTCAGGCCGAGTTTCGAGAATGTCGGGGCGATCAACTCCTGCTGGTTTCCCGTGACCGGCAGATAGATCGGGGCGGGGCTGACGAGGCTGCCCTGGTAATACAGCACCTGGGGCGGCGTGGCCGGAATGGCTTGAATTTGCGGCTTCGTGCTGTAGAACGGGATGATCGCTCCGCCGACCGCATCGAGCGACTGCGTGAAGTTCTCCAGGCCGTTGAAGGAGAATTCGAGGAAGCGGTCCCTCTGCTCGCCGTCCCTGCCCAGGAAGCGGCTGATCGTCAAGCCCCACGCGGGGCTGACGGAGAGACTAGGGCTGTGGACTTCCAAGGCCGACTCTGGACCGCGTCGTTCAAGTACTGATTGAAGTTCTCCTGGGTTTGGAGGCCGCTGTTGGTGACGACAACGCTGCCCGCGGGCAGCGGGCCGGCGGGCAGCGAATTCGCCCCCAGGCGTTGGTTGCTGGCACGCGACACGGCCATCAGCGAGGCCGAGTTCACAACCGTCCAGTCGGGCGGCAGGCAGTTGCCGCCGCCGCAGAATTCGCACGCCGGCGCCGCCCCATCGCCGAAGATGCTCATGCTCCCGATCGGCATTTGATGCTCGCCCACCAGCGATTGGCCGAAGTCGGGCATGCTTTCGAGCGTGCCGAGATTGGCCCTTTCGCCGGGTGGAATGACCTCCCCTTGGACTGAGGTCAAGGCCGGGGTGATTGGTGCGCCATCGGTCGTCGCCGTGCCGGTGGTTGATACGACGGTTGTGCCGGGCGCCATCTGGGAGGCTCGACCATCCGGCGGCGGAGTGGGCGCTGACCAAAGATCAGCGGCCCAAGCCCGATGACCAGCAAGCAGTCCGACCCATGCCAGAGTCACTAGGATGTGCCGACGTGCGGTTTTCACCAGATGGTCCTCCATCATCTCCCTCAGGATGTCAACAACTGCCTAATCGGCCAGTTCCAGCCCGCAGAACACAAATAATCGTTAAATTCGCCCTGAAGGCCACAAATCATGTTATCGGCAAAATCTACTTGACAGTTAAACTTATTGCAGATTACCCAGCTTGCCACACCCAGGTCGTGCGGGCCAGGTATTGGCTCTTCCGGTTTTTGGTGCGATAGTACGGTGGGCGGCGGGTGTAGGGTGGGACCAGCGAGCTTGCGAGCGCGGGCCCACCAGACCGCGTGATCGGTGGGCCGGCATCGCAAGCTCGCTGGTCCCACCCTACAATTTCACCTGTTCTGGACCTAACCCGGAAGAGTCCACGTGTTCGCACCCCACTCTCGGCGAGAAAATGCGCAAGCGTGGGACCACGGCGCACTTTGCCGTCCTGCTATTGGTACACCTGCACGCCGGGCCATGAACCTGATAGAATCCTCTTTTGGCCCGTGCGGGCCGATCGCCCTTCGTAGCGGGAACTCGCCACCATGTCTCTCGATGCTTACTCCCTTTGTCCGGGCGGAACCGGCAAGAAGATCAAGTTCTGCTGCCCCGATTTCTTGCCCGAACTGGAGAAGATCGACCGCATGATCGAGGGCGAGCAGTTCAACGCCTGTCTGCAAAATATCGATCAGCTTGAGCAAAAGGGCCAATTCCGGGCCTGCCTGATGGCATTCAAGTCGGAGTTGCTGAGGGTCACCGGTCAAGTCGCCGTGGCGCCGGGCTACGTGGCCGATTTCGTCAATCGCTTTCCGCAAAGCTCGGCGGCCTGGTCGGAGGCGGCCCTCGCGGCCGCGGTTTCAGAAGGCGGCCCGGCTGCGATGGCCAAGTTGCAACGGGCGATTGGGCTGTGCAACGGCCATATTCAAAGCCGCGTCTACGAAGCGGCCTCGGTTGTCGCAAGCGTGCTGATCCACGAAGGTCATTGGTCGGCCGGCCGGGCCTTGCTCCAATTTCTCTCGACCCTGGATCCGGAAGATCGCGAATGCATGGAGCGGCTGATTGCGATCAATGGTTCTGGCGAGATTCCGCTGCTGCTGAAGTGCGATCCGCCCATGCTCCCTTGCCCGCCTGATGCCCCTTGGCGGGCGAAGTTCGAAGCGGCCATGTCTTTCATGAACCTGGCGCAGTGGCAGGAAACGGCCGATCGCCTCACGGCGTTGTCGGCCGAAACGCCCGATGCGCCCGCCGTGTGGAACAACCTGGCCGTGGTGCGAAGTTGGCTGGCCGACGAGGCCGGCGACTGCGCGGCGCGGCAGAAATTCGCTGGCTTGGCGGTGCCCTTGGAAGACGCCGTGGAGGCGGAAGCCACCGCCATGCTGACGAGCGAGTCGCCGCTGGGCGACAACGTCGACATCGTTCGCTGGACGTGGCCGGCCGATGACGCCGACCGGCTGCACGAATCGCTGCTCTCCGATCGCCACGTGCTCCCGGTGCCGGTCGACGCCTCTTCCTGGCCGGTGGACGACTCGCCTCCGCCGCGCATGTCCGGAATGCTCTTGGATCGTCCCGCACTGGGCAACGACGAGAGCTTCCGCTTGGACAACGTGCCGAGTGTGATCGGGCAACTGCTCTTGTTCGGCCGCGAGACCGATCGACCGGC
This sequence comes from uncultured Planctomycetia bacterium, assembly GCA_963824275.1. Taxonomy (GTDB): domain Bacteria; phylum Planctomycetota; class Planctomycetia; order Pirellulales; family Thermoguttaceae; genus JANXQG01. Next base: position 1,122,413 of record CAWGOT010000006.1, read on the forward strand.
GCGGCTGGAGATCATCGGCATTGTGAGGCCCGAGGCCGATATGGCCAAGTCGACGCTTCGCCGCATTGCCGGCGACACGCTGGCGCCGCAGCCGGAAGAAACGCTCATGGCGAAGACGTCGGCCAGCCATCACATGATTGCCCATCGCTGGGTCCCGCCCAGAAATGCGCCGCGTGCCGAGGTCGACGCCCTGCTGGTCAGGGCCTTCCGCGACACGCTCTTGAACCGCTGGCCGGACCATCCGCTGGGCGTGCTCGGCGGGCGATCGTTGCGGCAGGCGGCTCCTGATCCGGCGGCCCGCGTGAAGGCCCTGGCGGCAGTTCTTGTGCTGCAACAATGGACCGGACGTTCGGTGACGGAGGTCGATTACAACGATTTGCGCGTGCAACTCGGCCTGCCTGCCCTGGGGCCGATCGCCTTGCGGCCCGGCGAGGTCCGCGGACTGCCGCCGGTGCGGCTGGCCCGTGTCGAGGTGGATACGCTCAGCGACGACGATCTGGTGGTGGCCTTCCACCGCACCGCCATGTATCACGCTTGGGACGCTGTGCGGAAGTTCGCCCGAGCGATCATCGATCGGCCGGCCTTTGCCCGTCGTCCGCAGCGGATGGAGGCCTATCGGGCCTTGGCGCAATCGGCAACGACGTTGGAGGAGGGCCTCGCCAGTATTGACGAAGGGCGGAGCGACGCCCTCGCCAACGGCCAGTCGTGCGCCGTTTGGGACTTGATGGAGCTCTCGTTCCGCTTTGGACACGGCGACGTCGAACAGGCCATGCGCCTGATGCAGCACATCGAATCGCGGCATAGCGAAGAACAGGGCGTGGCCCAGACCTTGACGCAGATGCTGATCAATTTCGGTCTCTTGAATCCCGATGGCACGCCCGTCGCCATGCCAGGGCGACGGGGCCCCGCCGAGGTTGCGCCGCCGGCCGCCGAGCCCTCGAAGCTCTGGACCCCCGGAAGCGAGTCCGCCGGCACGGGCGGCAAGCTCTGGACGCCGGGGTGAGGGGGAACGATGAGGGATGAGGGATGAGGGATGAAGGCGGAAGGATGAAGGATGAAGCGGGGGATCATCCTTCCGAGGCGGGGGATCTTACTCATCCTTCATCCTTCATCCCTCATCCCTCATCCCTCATCCTTCGTCCTTCCGACCAGGCCTTCCTCGATACTTGGCACATGCAACGGGCCCTGGAATTGGCTGTCCAAGGGCAGGGCCTCGTCGAGCCGAACCCGATGGTCGGCTGCGTGATCGCTCGCGGCGCGGAGATCGTGGGCGAAGGCTGGCATCGCCGCTTCGGCCAGGCCCATGCCGAGATCGAGGCCTTGCGGATTGCCGGCCCGCGGGCCCGTGGGGCAACGCTGTACGTCACGCTGGAGCCGTGCTGCCACCAGGGCAAGACCCCGCCCTGCACGCGCGCCTGCTGGCGGCCGGAGTGGCCCGCGTGGTGGCCGCAATGGCCGACCCGCCCCATGCATTGGGAACTGGCCCGGTTGACGGCGGCGGGCTGGCAGAACTCCGCGATGCGGGCGTTGAGGTGCAGACCGGCGTCCTGGAAAACGCGGCTCGAAAGCTCAATACGCCCTATCTGAAACTCCTTTCGGAGGGCAGGCCCTGGATCGTAGCCAAGTGGGCCATGACGCTCGATGGGAAAATTGCAGCGCGGACCGGCGACAGCCGCTGGATCTCCAGTTCCGAGTCGCGACAATTGGTCCATCAACTTCGTGGCCGAATGGACGCGATTATCGTCGGCCGGGGTACGGCGGCGGCGGACGATCCCCTGCTCACGGCCCGGCCCCCGACCACGACCATGGGTACATGGTGCCCGACCTGGTGCCCGCCAAGGACAGCCCTGCGGATCGTGGTCGACACGCGGGCCTCGCTTTCCGCGGAAAGCCGGCTGGCGCGTACGGCGCGGGACGTGCCGGTCCTGGTGGCAGTCGGGCCTGAAGCCGCGGCGGACGACTGCAACCGGCTTCAGGCGGCCGGATGCGAGATTCTGGTCTGCGAAGGGCCGACCCCGCAGGACCGGTTGGAATCCTTGTTCGGCGAGTTGGGACGCCGGCGGATGACCAATGTTCTGGTCGAGGGCGGCGGCCGGCTCTTGGGAAGTCTGTTCGACGCCCGCCTGATCGACGAGGTCCACGTCTTCATCGCCCCCAAGTTGGCCGGCGGCCTCGACGCGCCCGGTCCCATCGCGGGACGGGGCGTCGAAGCCATCTCGGCCGCCCTGGCAGTGCAGGACATCGCCGTGCGGGAGATTGCCGGCGACATCTATATTCACGGGCGAATCGCCTAGTAGACCGACACGCGGTAGATGCCAAAGCCCTGTCCCATCGACGGCCAGCGGGTGTTGTTGCCGGTCTCGTCGCCGTTGAGCCGGCGACCAGGATACCAGTGGCCATTGGCGTAGATGCTCTCTTCGAAGTAGCCCATCCGCGCCGGCGGCGATCCGGCAGCGTTCGGTTGGAACGCGACCTTCAGGCCGGCCCCGACGAAGACATACTCGTCGGGTCGCGGCATGAGCACGAGCGCGCCGGGGAAGACGTTTTGCGGCAAGGCCGCCGCTGCCGGCTGGCCGGCCGATGGTTGTGCGGCCGGCGGAGCAACCGGCGCCCCGGGGCGAGTGCGTACCGAGCTGCCGTTGATCGAGCCGCCGCTGGCATAGCTGACGGTCAGCGTGTAGTTGCCCAGTTTCACCTCTCGCTGGGTCTGGCCCGGCGGAAGCCCGGCGATGGTCCCCTTGGCCTGACATTCCAGGACTTCAGGGGCGATGTACTGGAGCACGTTGTAGGTTTGCGCGAGATCATCGTTCTGCCCCGGGCGGCCTTCGCCGCTGATGCCGAAGGGTGAAAAACCGATCGCGTTGTAGTCCACGAAGGCCCGCAAGCAGTTCAGCCCGCTGGCGCTGGTTTCGGGAATGAAGAGCGGGTTTCCATCGCGCGTAAAGCGCTTTACGACCTCGTCGAAATGCTGCGTCAGGTAGAGGTCGGGCGCGAGGATATCGATCGACGGCGCTGCGCAATGCCAGATGTTCAGCACTTGGGGCACCGGCCCGCCGCAGGGATACGTGCCAGGCCACGCATGGTCGGGCTGCTGCAACCAGGCATTGCAGTACATGGGGATGGGATATTCCGCTTTGCCGGCCGCGGCCACTTTGTTCAAATAGCGGGCGTAGTTCCAGGCCATGAAGAACTCGTCCGATGACCAATACAGCTTCCTCCATGCCACGTTTTCGTGCTCCTGCTTGTCCATCGGCGGCGTGGTCGTGCGGACCGGAATCTCGATGCTGTCGGGCTTGCCCGGTCCGAAAACCTCTTCCCAGGTCCCCGCCGTCTTCGACCCGTTGGCCTCCCAGACGGCCTTGAACTCGGGGACCAGCGCGTCCTTGTGCGCGACGAGGTAGCCCATCAACTCCTCCGGCACGGGGGCCTTGAATGCCTGGTTGGCGGCGGGCGATCGATCGCGCGAGTCGCCCAGCACGCCCACCTCGTTCTCGACTTGGATCATGAGCACCGTGTGAAGCGGGTCCACTTCGCGGACGTGCCGCATGAAGGCCGCGAAGGCCTTCGCGTCGCCCGCACACGTGGCCTCGCCCAGCGTGGAAAGCACCAGCAGCTTCTTGCCGTCCTTGTCCTCGGCCATCGGGAACCGCTTGGGGTCCCGCTTGACCCACATTGGCATGTAGGAAGACTGGCCGTTCTTCCAGCTTGCGAACCAGAGGATGACCAGCTTGAGGTTCGACTTCCTGGCATCCTGGAGGATGCCGTCGAAGACGGAGAAATCGAACTTGCCCTCGTCGGGCTCGACCTGCTCCCAGGTTACCGTTGCGAGGATGGTGTTGTAGTTCCTTTGGGCCAGGACAGGCCACTGGGGCCGCATGTACTCGACGCTTGACGCGCTGGAGTTATGCAACTCGCCGGCCAGCAGCAGGATCGGTTTTCCATCGACGACCATTTGGGTCGCTTTGCCGCGCTTCTCCAGATGGGGGATTTTCGGGTCCGAGCCCGGTTGGGCCAGCGCCACTGCGGGCACAAGCCCGCTCACGACAACCAGTGCTAAAATGGATCGCAACTTCATGACAGCCTCCTTTTACTTGAGAACTCGTGATCGTGTACGGGGTTCTCGCCGTAGTCGCACCTGCCGGAACCCCAGGGCAGCGGGCCGACAGCGACGATCTTGACCCGCGGAATGTGGCTTGTCAAGTACCCCGCGCCGTTTCAGAGATGGGCGAGACGCGAGCGTAGAGACTGCAGGGTGGGCCGAGTGGAGCGAGCCGTAGGGTGGGCCGAGTGGAGCGAGCCGTAGGGTGGGACCAGCGAGCTTGCGAGCGCCGGCCCACCGATCGCCCGTGTTGGTGGGCCGGCGTTCGCAAGCTCGCTGGTCCCACCCTACTACGAGCGCCCTTCGCGGCTTGCGCCTTTTCAGAGATGGGCGAGGCCCGAGCGCAGTTGTTGCCTAGAAGGCTGCTGCGCGGTCAATCACCGCTCTTTGCGCACGAACTGCTGATGGTCGATCCGCAGCTTCTTGATCTTGTAGCGGACCATCCGCGCGGTGATGCCCAGCCGCCGGGCGGCCGCGTTGATGCTTCCATGGCACGATTTCAGGGCATCGACGATCATGTCCTTCTCCAAGATCGCCACGCGGTGCTTCAGGGAATCGACCTGCGTGCTGTCGTCGGCGTCGGGCATTTGCAGCGTCGGCGGCAGGTTGTGCCCGTGAATCACGTTGTCGCGACTGAGAGGACCGCGTACTCGACGCAGTTCTCCAACTCGCGGACGTTGCCCGGCCAGTGATAGGCGGCCATCATGTTGATGGCCTGCGTGCTGATTCGTCGCACGTCCTTGCTCAACCTCTGGGCGTACTTGGCGACGAAATGATCGGCCAGGAGGAGAATATCGTCCTTGCGCTCGCGGAGCGGCGGAAGGACGATCGGAAAGACATTGATCCGATAATAGAGGTCCTGGCGGAAAAGACCCGCCTCAACGGCGTTCTCCAACTCGCGATTCGTGGCCGCAACGATCCGCACATTGGCCTTCACCGTCCGGTTGCTGCCCACCCGCTTCGTACTCGCGCTCCTGCAGCACGCGGAGGAGTTTGACCTGGATCGAGGGCGAAAAGTCGCCGATTTCGTCCAGGAAAAGCGTTCCGCCCTCGGCCTCCTCGATGCGGCCGACGCGGCTGAAGAGGGCCCCCGTGAAGGCCCCTTTTTCGTGGCCGAACAGCTCGCTCTCCAAGCAGCCCTTCGCTCAGCGCGGCACAATTCACCTTCACAAAGGGCTTCTCCGCGCGGAGGCTATTGTAGTGGACGGCCGACGCCACCAACTCCTTGCCGGTGCCCGATTCGCCGCGGATCAACACCGTCGTGCTGGTCGAGGCGACCTGGTGGATCCGCAGATAAACCTCGCGCATGCGGTGCGAGTTGCCGATGATGTTCTCCGGGCCGGAAACGCTCCTTCAGGGCATCGCGGAGCCGCAGGTTCTCGCCCTCCAGCATCTGCCGCTGCGTTTCTTCCATCCGCCGCGACTTGACGTCATAGGCGATCATGCTGGCGACGATTTCCAGGAAACGGCAGCGCTCCTGGAGCTGATCGGCGTCGTCCATGGCAACGTCCACCGAGAGCGTTCCCACGACTTCGCTGAGCAATACGATCGGCACGCAAAGAAATGCCATGTCCGCGTCGGTTTCCGGCTGCCGCTGATAAAGCCGGTTGGTAAACCGCGGTTCCTCGAAAACCTGGGGAACTATGGCAGGCTGGCCCGTCTGGACCACGTTGCCGATGATCCCCTCGCCGTAACGATATCGATACTGACTTTGCGTCGGCCCCGGAATGCCGGGCGCCGCGGCAATAATCAACTCGCTCCCGTCGGGCGACAGCAGCATTACCGTGCCGCGAATCAGTGCGAGCCGTTCTTCCAGCAGCTTGAGACACTTCTGCGAGCATCTGCCGCTGGCCGTGTTGCGTAGCCAGAAGCCGAGCGATCTCGGCCAGGACCCGGAGATCCACCTCGTGCGAGTGGGCTACGTTCAGCGTGTCTGGGGCTATTGCCATCGTAGCGAGCGCCCGTTTTTCCATGTTGCTTATTCTGTTAGGAATATCCCCTACTAGGCAGGTAGCAAAAACCGCGCCCTCTTTATGTGGAGAAAGTCGCTTTCCTTGTGCGTAGCTGGACGAGAAAGAGGAGAAGATCGCTCGGCCGGCAAGGCCCGATCGGCCGCCGCGCGACATTTTTGGGCAAAATCACCGTCACTTCCCTCGGTTTCTGGGGAAAACAAGCAATCAGGCACCGGCACAAATTCCGCAGAGGCATGCCTTGCAAGAATAGCTGTGCGGTCCGGCAGGCTCGGCGTTCAATGCACAAAACAGGTGCATATAATGCTTACGCGACAAGCATTTGGGTCGCGCACTCTCTTCGCAGACATTCGCCGATTTCCCATCCAGATGCTACCGCCCGCTTCCGTTGGACAATTGCCCGTGAACTTCCTCGAAATACAAAGTGTCCACAGTAGTACACTCGGAAAACTCATTTCTGCTGAATCTCGGCCGTCAGAACGCCGCCACAGCGATTGTCAAGTCGTTACAACATAACAACTTGCGGACGTTGCGCCTTCGTCAGATGATGCCCTCGTGCGCAGGATCAATGACCTTGATTTTCGGAACTATTTTCTGTGTAAAATAGAAGTCCGAGTTGGTTGCGAGTGATCGTCGCTCGCCATCGCTTTTGACTGGATTCGTTGCGAGAAAAACAAGGTCCGGTTGGAAGCGGTCGCAGGAGAATTCGTCAGTTTCTTGGAGGAATTGGTTCAAGATTCGCTAGCAATTAACCGCACACCCGTGCAAACGGAATTGCATTTGCAGAAAGGCAGGTGAGGCACTATGAATATTTTCAACACCGAAAAGCTCGTTCGACATGGCACATTGAATCCTGGCGCCGACCAGCCGCAGGGCCACGGGCGGAGTCCCGTCAATCCGGGCCTTATGCACCGAAATGACCCCCTTTCCGAACAGCGGCGAGGTGGTCGCGAGAACTGGTCTCAGGGCGGCATTCACGCGCCCCATGCCCAGTTTCTATCGAGCGACGTAGCCCAAGCGGACGACGTGGCGATGGGAGAGGAGATCTTGCGTCGTCGCGCCAATGGGGAGACCGTGGCCCAGTTGGCGCGGCGATTCCATTCCACCACGGGCCGGATTTCGCGAATTCTCGCCGGGCAGCGGCTGAAGCAGATTCAGGAACTGGAGTTGGATTACATCCCCAACGAGCGTTTCGGTCGCACGCGGGCTGCCGAGGAGAGGGCGATTCTCGGCCCTCCGCCGGAGAATCGCCAGCCGGCCAAAACGGTTCCGCGGCCGGCCGGACTGCCGCCGTACCTGGCCAGCATGTACGAGACTCCGCTCTTGACGCGGGAGCAGGAGCAGCACCTGTTCCGCAAGATGAACTACCTGAAGCACAAGGCCAGCGAGCTCCGCAAGCGTCTGGACGATCGCCGTCCGAGCATGGCGGCGATGGACCTGATCGAGAAGCTGGCCAAGGAAGCGACCGCGGTCAAGAACGACATCGTGCGTGCCAATCTGCGGCTGGTGGTGTCGATCGCCAAGCGCTATGCCAGTGCCCCGGATCATCTTTTCGAGCTGATCAGCGACGGCAACATGTCGTTGATCCGAGCGGCGGAGAAGTTCGATTTCGCCCGCGGCTTCCGTTTCAGCACCTATGCCACTTGGGCCATCATGAAGAACTTTGCGCGGACGATTCCCACCGAGTTGCGGCAGCAGACCCGCTTCCGCACGGGAGGCGAAGAGCGTCTGCTCAGCGTGGAGGACATCCGCCCTGATTCGACGCGGCGGGAGTCGGCCCAATCGGAGCGGCAATTGGAGGTTTCGCGGATCCTCGACCATCTCGACGAGCGCGAGCGGCTGATCATCCAACATCGGTTCGGCCTGGACCGCAATCGCAATCCCATGACGTTGAAGGAAGTGGGCCGGGTGATGGGCGTGACCAAGGAGCGGATCCGGCAGCTCGAGGCCCGCGCCATGGCCAAGCTTCGCGAGGCCGTGGGCGAAGAGCGGGTCGAGGCCCCCGAGAGCGTCGACTAATCCGTGTTAGTCATCCACTAACGATCAATCCATACCTCGTTTGGATTACTCGCGATCGCCGGTGGAACCCGAAAGTGGCCAGAATGGCCCATTTTCGGGTTTTCTTCGCTTTTCTACCCCGCCACTCCCACCGATTGGTCTATCAGAGGGCTGGCATCGCACCACGTAAGCTGCGGAGAAACGATGCCTTTCCACTCCGACGAGCGATTTATTCGATTAGAAAGACAGGGTGGTTTCTGGCCAAATTCGGCCAGCTTTGTGGCCAAAACCGGCCAAAACTGGCCACATTCGGCCACATTTTTCCGTTTTTGGCCACTTCGGTGCAATGCGTCGCAATGGGCAATCCACTTTGCACTACCTCTACAATGTACATGACAAGAATATCTGCGTTTCCTTGCGATACGTGGTAAGCGCTACGGCATCCCGCTGCCCGGGCCGCGGATGGGCGACTGTCGGCCGCGGCGGGGCCGCACGATGGCTGCGGACCGCGACCGACAGTCGCGCACAACACGCGACGGGCCGCCGTTCCTTTTGCCCTCGGCCTGCCGGCCGAGGGCGGTTTCAATTGTCAAAGAGCAACGTCTGGATATAGATATATACGGATTTTGTGGCAAGAATGGGAAAATCGGATCGGCCCCGGAGCGCGGATTGCGTCGCAACTCCTCTGGCCGCCGCGACTTGCGAATTTGCGAGTTTTCCGGAATGCATGCACGGCAATGCGCGCGGGAACCCCGCCGACGGGGGCTAGTTAATACGTAAGTATCTATAGTTATGCATTACACATCGACGCAACGCCGTCAACTCGGCTGCGGATTGTACTCCTACCCATTCATTTTTCTGCCGCAACTGCCATTCAACGCTTTCACATAACAATACGGATGGCGCGCCTCCGATGGGAAAAAATTTAAGTTCCGCCCGAATGGAACGACAAAGATAATCGTCGTGCGATTTTCCCCTTTCAGATTTCGAGATTCGGATTTGGGATTTCCCCGTTGGGGCGGGCTGTTGCCGAACCACTTTGGCGGGGGTAGAATTAGGTTTTGCCGAACATTGAAGCTGCTGGCCCCCTGACGGAGCCGTCTGCCCGCTTGCCCAGGCACAACCGCAGGTCGGCTTCCACAACCCGTACCCCTGAAGGTAGCAGATGCTGATAAAGCAACCGTCTGGCAGATTCCAGTTCACTCTGATGACGCTTTTCGTGATTACAACGGCCGCCAGCATCCTGCTGGCCGTCGCCAAGATTTGGCCCAAGCAGGCGTTCACTGTCGCTGTTCTTACTGCGGGTCTGGCGGAGCGGGTGTACCGCAAACGGATCAAGACGGCGATCGGTGCAAGAAACTACGAGAAGGCTGCATGGATTCTGGACCGCCTTTGTGCGGTAGTCTGCGGGGCCACGCTTGGCGGCGTGCTGGGATTGATTCTATCCATCCTGGTCTTCGGTGTATGGTCACCCGTAATTGCGGGGATCGTCATTGGATCCATGCTGGGACTGACTTGTCCTCGCGTGGTATTGGCAATTTGCTCTCTAATACCCTGAGAAATGCCGCCAGCATGACTACGCCCCGTCCTGGCCCCGCGAGCCCCTGCCGCCGGTGCCGGCCGGGCCGTGCCTGCCAGTTGCCGGCGTGCATTGCCCCCCACCCCCGCCCGTCGCCCTGCTTGGGCCTGGGCCTACCGAACGCGGCGTGAGCGGGGCAGAGGGCCGGCGATGGGCTTGCCAAAATGCACGATCGCAGCAGGTTTGATCACATGATGAAAATGTCGTCGGGTGCCACGAAAAAGGCCCTCTTGCCGGTCGATTGCCACGAGTGCTGGCGTGACCTTATACTATGGGCAGCGGCGACAGAACCGATCCGCTGACCGTACGAGATCAAAGGAGGGAGAACCATGAGCAAGACCACCAGTTACCGGCAATGCACGCTTTATAAGCCCTGCGGCAACGATGCCCGCAAGGTCATGGTGTCACATATTCCTGAGACGTTCGCCCAGGTTGGCGAGGTCCTGAAACTGAAGCAGGACGACGGCACGTGGGAGGACGGCTGGATCGTTGAGACGGTTGGCGTCAGAATCGATAATGCCGAGTTGCCTAATTCCCGCAAGGCGATCAAGCAGCACCGTAAGGCAACGGGCGACGCCCTCCCCAAGATCGCCGCTAAGACCGACGAAGACAGTCGCTAGCAACGACCGAGTGCAAAGTCGCGCCTGCGGGCGGCCCGACGCTGGTCGCCCTGGTCGGTGTGGCGTCGAGAAGTTGAAAACTGGCATGGAGAGCACCCATGAAACTGATCCTTCTTGCGGTCGCCGGCAGCATCTTTTTGATCATCGTGGCTACGGAGCACGTGCGACGGTTGCCGCCAATTGATCAAGGCCCGGAAATCTCCGCCCGACCTGATATTTCGCCCGAGCGATTTGCCGTCGTGCAACCAAGTGTCGAATTTCAACTCGTCAAGGCTTCTCGGCCCAAGCCAGAAAATGATGAAGATGCCATTGCGGGCGTTCGCCCAGCCTGGGAGATCCTGGTGCTGGCGATCTGCGTGTTCTGGTACCTATATTTCTATGACCTCTCCCATGCCATAATCGTGAGAATATACTGATGGACCTGGCCAACCTTGACCAGCCGCAAACTCCGCCTGCGGCGGATAAGCCCGACGGCTGACGACCACGCCCGTTGTCGGCAACCATCCGCGATACGACCATGACCACGCCCGAACCCCAACCGGCCGAACCGAAGCCCGAACGTCGCCCGTTCCAATACCGCCTGCGGTCGCTCTTCGGACTGACCTGCGGCACCGCAGCCTTCTTCTCCCTGGCCCGTACACTGGGCTACGCGGATGCGGTGGTGATCCTGGCCGGCATCGTGGTTGCCGTTGGCGTCATGGAATACCCGCATCGGGTTCATCTGCCTACAGGCGTCCTGCTCACGCTCGTCGCCGGAACGTTCTTGTGGGCGAACTTGCGGCTGGCCGGACGGGAAAGAGAATTGGGGCTTCCGCTGGCTGACCCGTTAGATCCCGTGGCCGAAGATATGTTCTACCGCGGTTGGCCGCTTTCCCCGTGTCTGGTCTGCCTGGTGCATGGTATGAAATTTCATCCTAGTGAACTCGGCGTCCACGGGATTTTGGTATTCGATGGCGTAGTTTGTGCGGTCGCCCTGTTTGTCGTAAGGGGCGTTTGCGAATTGTGCATCCGCTGGCAAGCGAAGCGGGCCGTCGCGACGCTGCAGAGCGATTCGCCGCCCGCTGGCTCGGCCCCAGGGCCGCCGGTAGAATAGCTGGACGTTCTTCGTGAAAGCGGGCGGCGGCGGTTGTGGCCTCCCGTGATCAAGCCGGAAAAGCTGAAGCACATGAAGCACTATCGCGTATTCATCAACGGCACAAACTTTCTGGTGAAGCTCGATGACGAGGCCAAGAGGATGGGATTCTACGCCACCTGTTTCGTCGAGTCGTCCGATGCAAAAGCAGCCGAAGACTTGGCGGTACAAATGCTGCGGGATCGGAAGTCACTTCGAGATCTCGTCTTAAACGATCGGGCTGATCCGCCGCTGATGAAGATCGAAAGCATCGTAGAACTTGCGTCGGCTTTCGACGAGACGCAGCGACCTCAGCCTGGACTGGTCTGGTACGCCGAGGATGGAACGGACCTCACCCAGTCGAAATCAGGATTATCGTCGCCGAGCAGGGCTAGACGACCGCCCCGCCGATGGCTGCCGCGGCCCGCCGTGGTAAAATCGATAGGGCGGGCTTGGCCGGCGTCGGCGAAGACGGCGGGCAAGTAAAGCGTTAGGTCCAGATGCAATCGAAATTCAACCCGATCACTTTTTGCAGGCCATTGCCAAACTTGGCTACGGCCAACCCATAACCGTTTAGCTGCCAACGCGAGCCCGCGAAGCCCGCCTCCCAAGCCATCCGCTTGTGCAGCCCGCCCTCGCGATGGATAATTGAAGCGGCTCGACGTTGGTTGCCTTGGTGAGGGGCGGCGTTGGGCAGGCAGTCCGTTGGCTGTGCGGTGGCATCGGTCCGACAAGGCGGCGATGCTCGATCTCATCGTCGATCCAGTGGCGTTGCCTCAACCGACCTTCCTTTATGGGGCAGACCAACTTCGCAGGGAATTGCGGTCGCTTGTGCCCAACGCCGTTGGCCGAGGCAGTCGCGACTGGAGCCGCGGTGCGACTTATGACGGGATGCTCGCTCCGATCCGCGAGATTCGAGAGCAGAACACAAACTGTTTTCCGTATCGCAACTACACACAGCTTCCGCTTGCATTCGCGTTTCTGACTGCAAAAACGCGCAAAATGGCGTCGGCAGAACGAGAGCTTGAAGAATACCTCGCCGGAGACTGGCTGAAAGAGGCGGCCGCAGCGAGGCTGAGAAGGCTCCCGCGTGAGACGGTGGGGGCAGTCTAGCCAACACGGCACGGCGGCAGCGCAAGTCGCCGCCTGGTGGTGCAGGCCGTGGCAGCATGCTAGAATAGCCCGCTTCAGACATAGAATGATGGAGGCTGCGGCGACCGCCCTGCCTCCCGTTGGTGGAGCAGATGAGTATGGATTCGCGTAACCGAATCGTTGAAGAGTTTGATCGGCTAGTCGCCCTCGGACGCCGTGGCGTTGCATCGCGACCGCTGGCGGAACGCGTGGTGTACTACGTTGTCGCCACGCGCTGTGAGATCGACATCGATGGATTTGCGTCGGTCTACGAGCAAGACCTCAGTCGAGTCGGTGTGGCGGCTTAACTCAAGCGCGGTGGCGAGGGAATTCATGGCAGAGTTCGGCTGATTAAGTGTTCATCGCCTAACGAGGCACTGGACGGCGCTGGACCTGACACGTGATCGTTGCCAACATGGCTTTCAAACTGGCGAGACGCATACCGGTAGCAGGGACATGAGCGAACTACAAACCCAACCCACTTCACCGCCGCCCAGCCCGCCCTTCCAATTCAGCCTGCGGACGCTGCTCTTGCTGTTCGTGGTGCTGGGGTCGTCGTTGGCGGTGTTCGGGGCGTGGGGGATCGTGGTTTTCGGGCTGGTAGGTGGGGCTGGCGATCTACGTTCATCAGGTCGAATCCTTGCCGTCGCTGGTGTGTCTTCTATTGTTCGTGGCTGTGCCTGATGTGTCTCTTTGGGCTGCTGTCGCCGGTGTCGAATCGCGAGACGAGTCAGCCTCGCCCGTCGGTGTGCGACCAACCTGAAGCAGATCGCGCAGGCGTTGCAGGACTATCACCGGCGAACGGTTGTTTCCCGCCGGCCTACATCGCCGACAAGAACGGCAAGCCGATGCAAGTTGGCGGGTGCTCATACTGCCCTACCTGGACAGACGTCCGCTTTACAAGGCTTACGACTTCAGCGAACCTTGGGACGGACCGAAAAACAAGTCGCTATTGGCCGCGCGCCTGCCGTGTATGCCTGCCCTAGCGACCACAGTGCCTGCGCGGCAGGCGCGATCCAGACAAGCTATGTTGCCGTGGTGGGACCGCAGGCAGCTTGGGCCGGCGAGAAGTCGCGGAAGCTCACCGATTTTCGGCGGACGCGCAACACGATCATGGTCGTCGAGGTGGCCAACTCGGGCATCCCTTGGTCAGAACCGAGAGACTTGTCGCTGGACACGCTGGGAGCGGCCGAGGACAAGTCGCCCGCGCTGGCACTGTCGAGCAAACATGGCCGGCGCAAGGAGTTCTTCTTCACCTATGACTACGGTTCCGGCGTCAACGTGGCGATGGCCGATGGCAGCGTGCATTTCCTGCGGATCGGCAATCGTTCGCCCGACGATCTGCGGAAGTTGCTGCAAATCGGCGGCTTCAAGGACGAAGAGACTGGCGACCCGGCGCGGCACCCGAACTGGCCCAACATCGCCGCGCTGGCCGTGTGGCTGCTTTCGGTCGGCACGCTGCTGACGTGCGCGGTGCGGAGCAGGAAGCCGAGGGCGGCGGTGAGGAGCGAGACAGCATGAGCCGTACAGATTCTCCGAATGCAGTGCCGAAGCCGAAGTCGCCGATGGCACCAGTACAAGCTGCGGACGCTGCTCTGCCTGCCGGCCTCACTCTCGCCGCTGTTCGCCTCCGGCAGCCGCGGTGCCGGTTGCTGGGGGTTGCGAGGGAGCCGGGGACCGGAACGCAGTCGAATCAGCGGTAAATCTCGCAATTCGGCAATGCCTGCTGGAGCTTCTTCTGCGCCAGCGTTCGCGACCGTCGTGTAATCGAGCCTCCAGAATTGAAGTTGGTCCAGTACTTGCTCGCTGTCTCAGGGTGCAGCCGACCGGTTTCCGAATCCGAGCAGCCCTCGCATCCAACTCACGACCTCGGGGCCGCGGGTAGAATAGCTGGAAGTTCGAGAAAGCAGGAGACTGCGTCGAGGGCCGAGGCCCCTGTCCACCGCAATCAACATGGCTGATATACTGACAAAAGAAACCGCGTTGGCCGCGATCCTCGATCCGAAGAATCGTCGCCGAAAGGTGTGGACTGCGACGATTCTGCTCGATCGCATGGGGATCAATAGGTCGCCCGTTCCATACGCCAAGTGGTCCAAGGCCAACCGACTAAAGGCGAAAAGGATACTTGATTCCCTTTGGCGGAGAGCGCAAATCGTGCGGGTCCCACGGCCTGATACGCGAAATTGCTATCTTGCCGGAAGCGAGATCGCCTATCGACGTATACGAGATGCCCCAAGCGAGTACTTTCTGCCCTGCTGCTCTTACTGGATCTGGAAAGATTTTAGCGTGGCAGGTTGACCCGGGCCAGTTGCTCGATACTCACGCCGCCCGCTTGTGCAGGCCGCCGTCGCGATGAATAATTGAAGCTGGCTCGACGCTGGTTGCCTTGTTAGGCGCGGCTGACGGGAACGACCTGTATCTCACGCCAAGTGGAGAATCGGATGGGACTTGAGCTGCTGCGGGTGCTGGATGCCCATCAAAACGTGGACTGCCTAGCTTTTTCTCCAGATGGTGCCACCATTGCCACAGGTGGCGGCAGCGTCGTGCAATTTTGGGACACCCGAACCTGGAAAGTGCGGGATAAGCTAAAGGGCCTAACGGGCCATAGAGTTTCCAGACTTGTCTTTGCGGCGGATAGCAAGAGACTCGCGAGCGTGGAGTATAACGGGACGCTTCGGCTTTGGAATGTTCAAAACGGCGAACTGCTGCTAACAACCAGGCTGCATAGGGGAGTGGTATTCAGTGTGTCGTTCAGCCCAGATGGGAGAATCGTGGCAACGGGCGGCAGGGACGGCCTGCTGTTAATCTGGGACTCGCACACTGGTGAAGTCTTGAGGAGATTCGACGACGACGGCAGCGTATTATCGGTTGGTTTCTCCTCAGAGGGACAGACCCTTGTCGCCGGATGCGGCCAGGAGCGTCGAACATCGTCAGTGAAGTTCTGGAACGTGCCGAAAGGGGAACTGATGCAGGTCTGGACTGGACACGCTGATTGGCCGTTGTGGGCTGCGTTCTCCCCAGATGGCGTGTCGGTTGGAAGCGGCAGCTATGGAGAATGTCTGATTCGCGCTGCAAAGACGGGTGCGTTGAAGCGAGCACTGAAGCCGCAAGGTTGGTCGATGGTAGCCTTTGACTTCTCGCCGGACGGCAAGACCATTGCGACGGGTGGATGGGATCATTCCACGGAAATGAAGGAAGTGCCCGGCGGTTGGAATCAAGTCAATGCGGGACGGCTCCAGCTTTGGAATGTTCTTACCGGCGATGTGCTCGAAAATGTGGTAGCTCACGACCAGCCTATTACGGACTTGGCATTCTCCCCGGCTGCTGGGCTATTGGCAACAGCAGGGCGAGATAAGACGCTCAAGCTGTGGGACATTTGGAAGCACTAAGGTGTTTAAGGACACCAACAAGTACGGAGCCAACAGCGCCCTGGGGCAAACTCCGGCTGCGGCGGATAAATCTGGCGGTTGATGGCTTAGTCGTCCCAACGCGCCGTCTGTATCCCTCTCGACGCATGACCACGAAGACCACGCCCACGGTAGCCACCGCAACCAGGACTGCAAGAGAACAGGGGCAAGCGACAAGGCCAGCGTCAGCAAAGCGAGTGCGATGCGGTTCATGGATTTTTCCTCTCGAAAGCAGACCTGCAGAAGCGACCGCCGTGGGCAATCTCACCTCTGCCTGGACCACCAGCTTCTACGATCATCTTCGCCGCCGCCTTGCCCGCCGTCAAGCAACCATGCCGCTACCGGGGCATCTGACCTGCCTCGCCGACAGCTCGCAATTCCTGCGATTGCCGTGCTCGCATTCTTCAGCGTCCGACGCCAGGGGCCGGGAAGACGAGGCCGCGAAGAACACCTGATTCGACGCGGCGGGCGTCGGCTCAAACAAAATCGCCAAATTGCTTGACGCAGGCCGCACCGTTTGGTAGGATACACTTGGTTTTGGCGAAGGACCCCAGGAGCTTCGTTATGCGCGCCGAAGATTTGCTGACTTGGATACGCGCAACGCCGTTCGTCCCTTTTCGTATTCGCCTCAACAGCGGACGCACGTTCGAAATACGTCATCCCGAAATGCTGCGCGTGGGCGCACCGCCGCGAACGTGTATTCCTTCGCCGGCGAACCCGCGGACCCTTATGAGCAAATGGAAATGATTTCGCTGGTGTTGATCGAGTCCGTTGCGCCCGTTGAGGCGGGACACCCCGTCTAGTTCGGACAGGGACCGCTGAAGTTTCCTCCTTGCACTTGCATTGTTGCTGCCGATATTCTCGTGGCTTGGGTACCGCGGGCCCTTCTGACCGCTCCGCTGACCCGCCAGACCATCAAACGCTGCTGGTCTGGCAACCGGACATAGGATGCTTCCGCGGATACCTGTGGCACAACGGAACCATTTCCCGCCGCCAAGCGTCTATTCCAGCGCCTCCTGGCACACTGGCCGCCCCCGTAGTACGATAGAGAATAGCTCTGCCGAAGGGAATTGTCATGCTCCACCGCGTATTCTGGCCTTTTCTGCTCCTGCTGGCCCTCGCGGCGCCGGCCCAGGCCGCCGTCGATCTGGTGACGCTGCCCACCCGCGAAGGCACGCAGCTTACGATCTACAACTCCGAAGACATCACCATGGTCCGCGAGCACCGGCTCCTGACCGTGAAGGAGGGCGTGAACCGCATCCAGTTCTCCTGGGCCAATACGCTCATCGACCCGACCTCCATCGAGTTCCACATCCTCGACCAGCAGGACAAGGTCGACCTCGCGGACACGACCTTTCCCTCCGGCCGCAACGACGCCCTGCAATGGAACGTCAAGAGCCAGATCGCCGGCAAGATCCCGGTCGAGATCCGCTATTTTACGTCGGGCATCACCTGGTCCGCCGATTACGTGGGCATCGCCAACGAAGACGAAACGAAGCTGGCCGTCACCGGCTACGTGCAGGTGAGCAATAACTCGCGCGAGGTCTATGACAAGGCCCAGACGCGGCTCGTGGTCGGCAAGATCAACCTCGTGGAAAAGATCGCCGATCTGGCGCGGAGGCCGCCGCCGACTGGGCTCGTAAAAATGGGATCCGGATCCGGAACTCTGTCTCTGGGCGGCATCGTTTTGAATGACTTGGAGAGGGACTATGACCAGAAGAGACTAAGCGGCGAATTGGACGCGGGCGGGCTCGTCGTCGAGAGAAGAAAAGACGTGCAGAAGCAGGGCCTCTCCGAATACTTCCTCTTCACCATCGAAGGCCGCGAGGACATCCAGGACAAAGAGCCCAAACGGCTGGTCGCGCTGAAAGTGGCCGACGTGCCGTTGGAAACGATCTACAAGCTCAGCGACCGCACCCGCGACCAGGGCTTTACGAAATTCTACCGCTTCAAGAACGTCAAGCTGCTCGATGACAAGGGCAAGGAGAAGAAGCTCTCGGCGATGGAGAACCTGGGCCTCTCGCCGCTGCCCAACGGCACCGTCCGGCTCTTCTCGGAATACAAGAATAAGGACCTGGCCTACGTCGGCGGCACGGAGACCAAGTACGTGCCCATCGGCGACCGCGTGGAGGTCAACGTCGGCCCTGACAAGGACATCACGATCCGCCGCCGCTTGAAGGACGAGACGATTTCCAGCGTCGTCGCCCGGCAGTACCAACGCCGGCTCGACGACCAGTTCGTGCTGTATTACGACCTCGTGGATTACGACGAGACGTTCTTCTTTGAGGAAGAGCTTGTCTCCGGCAAGCCCGTGCCCGCCAAGATCGAGGTCGAGCGGCAGTTCGACGCCGACGTGGTGCTCTGGGGCTCGGAAGGCCAGCCGCAGGGCTGGACGAGCAACGAGCCGGGGGCCTACGTCGATCTGCACGCGGTCGCCGGCCGCGTGGAACGGGTCGATCAGCAGCACGTCAAGTATTTCATGGACCTCTCGCCGGGCAAAAAGCAGGTCGTCCAGTACAGCGTGACGTACAAGCGGCGGAAGGTCGGGCCGGAACTGAACACGGAGAAGAGGCGGGAGCCGCGATAGTCGGAACGCAGAACGGCCAGCGGTCAGAGGTGGAGAAGACGTGGATTCGTCTCATTGCCGGTCTGGTTATTGGGGTCTCGGTCGACAAGTATGAAAGAACGGAGCTTTCCAAGAATACTGAACGGCAGCCATCGCAGGTGTCGCAAGATGAATGAGCGAGCCCGGAATCCGCAATAATGGCCATCATGGACGACACGACGCCCCCACAAGTGCGCTGGTTCCACCTCACGCCCGGCCGCGTCGTGATCGCGTTGCTGGCCATCGAGGGGCTTCTGTGGCTCTCGGAGAGGTTCGGCTGCTCTCCACCGGGCTGGCCGGTGCTGATTGCTGTGGCAGTAGTCGGCTTGACGGTCCTGTTGCTCTTGCTCTGGTGGGCAGCAGCTTTGGCCTTTCGCTGGCGATTCCAGTACATTCGATCGCTCTTGCTTCTCATGCTGGTCTGTGCCATCCCGTGTAGTTGGCTGGCCGTGAGAACGTCGGCCTGGACCAACTAGGGGGCTTGTCTCAACTCCGCACGCTGGACCTCATAGAAACTGATGTGACCGACACCGGCGTACACAAACTCCAGCAGGCCCTGCCCAACTGCAAGATCAAGCATGCTGACGACTGAACCTCAACGACGCCGCTTCCACCTCACACCCGGTCACTGCCTGGCTGCCCTGCTGGCGGCCCAATGGCCTACCGCGGCACGGGCCAGGTCCCGGCCAGGCGGTCCGGCAGGCCGCGCTGGGGCAAAGCCACGGAGAGCACCGCCAGCCCGCAATACAGGCCGAAATTCAAGACGAACGGCAAGTCGTTGAACATGCCGTTGTCCAGCTTGCCGAACATGAGCATAAATCCGATCAGCCCGAACAACAACGGGCACCATGCCACCAGCGCCCGCCAGAAGACGCGCAGGCGGGAGGCCCGTTTGCCGTCGCGCCGGACGAAATTGATGCCCGCCGGGAGCAGCACCAGGCCGCCGCGGAACAGCAGCGCGGCGATCAATGCCGGCAGGCAGACGTAGATAATCAGCACCACTGTCACGATGAACAGCGGATGGGGACGGGAAATCTGGAGCATCTGTTGCAGCCACGGATTCAAGGCGGCGTCAGCAGCGGCTATTTCTTCCTTCGTCGGGGCGGGATAATCGACAAGGCTCTGTTCGGCGAACTGCCGCGCATCTCCTTTGATCATCGAGATCGCGATCGGGCTGTTCCAAAGCGCGTCGTCGGCGATGGTCGCGCGGTAATGGCTGGCGATGAAGACGGCGACCTGGCGCTCGGGGCTGGCCTTCTCCCCCTGTCCGGCCGTGTCTGCCTCGCCCTTCTTTTCCGCGGGCAAGTAGTTTCCTTGCCGCGCCTGCAACAACATCGAGAGTTCGAAGATCCCCGGGTAGCTGTGTTGGAGCATGGCCATACTGACGACCGAGGAAAGACCCGCAAACAGGGGAAAGACGACACATCCTGCGACCACAACCGCGCGCCGCAGACGCGAGACGGCGGTGGGGCGTTTCAAGAGCGGCTGGAGCGCGGCGGCGACGGCATCCGCAGGGGAAGGGGCACCCGGCGCCGATACCGATCGAACTGGGCCACTTGTGGGTGCGGGTCGCGGCAGGTTTTTCAAGAAGTTGCGAGCGTGCAGCGGCAGGGGAACGGCCGCCTCGACCGCATTTTTCACGTCGGCATCCGCCCTCCCTTCCAAGGCGGCAACGGCCACCTTGCCGAGAAAGCGTTGGGTCCTTCCCGTGTCCGGCAATGGAGGCGCGGCGGGCATCGCGCCGGCTTGATGCGGTTCGGCCGTTGCCAGGCCCGGTGCCGGAAAGTCGAGCAGCTTGGCCCGACCGTCGCCGGCGATCCACACCCGATCGAGTGCCAACACCGGCGGCAGCGTGCCGTCCTTTTCCGCGGCGCCGATTTCCCGGGCCAGATCGTAGAGCCAGAACCGCACCTGGCGCCACGGCTGACGGTCCCGGATCAGGCGCAGCAGCGGTTCGCCGCCCACCGCTTCGAAGGCATCCCAGTTCTCCTCCGGCGAGCGCCGCCCCGCGAGCCAGCGCAAGCGGCCGACGCGGCCGATGTTCGATAACGCCGCGTCAACCGGCGGAGCGCCGGGCGGCAGCGTGCGGATCCACACCTTGCGCAGAGGCGCAGGTCGTAGCCCAGCAGCCACTGCCCGGCGGCGTTTGTTTCCAACGTTTCCAACACGTGATACGGCCCGACCGCAGGCTTGGCATCCGCGGCCGGCGGCGGGGTTTCGCTTGCCGAAAGGACGGGCCGCAGTTCGAGCGCCGTCCGCGAAATGACCCGCGTGCCCGTGACCAGGTCCTGCACGGCGGCAAAGCCGTTCCGCCGGCGGGCCGTGCAGAAGAGCAGCGCCAGCAAGAGGTAAAACGAGAATCCAATCAACTGCTGAATTACGATCGAGCTCTGCAGGATGGCCTTGGGATCGCGGCCGTAAACGATCCAGACGGGCAACGAGGGCAACACGACATAGATCAAGGCCCGCAACAAGGCCCGCAAGAACCCTGGCGGGTTCTTGTCCGGCCTGACGACCCTCAGGCGGCAGAGGGCCTTGCCCGCAGTGGCACCCCAAACCCCATCGAACATCGCATAGTAGAAAAAGATTGCGGATAGAGCCCCGAGCCTCCAGAGCAATGCCCTTGGTGAACTCCCATACAGAAAAGACATATAATCCATCAGGTTTCCAAAGCACAGAAACATGACTGCTGTACCGGGAAGACCTATGACAAGCATGTCCAGCACCCCGGCCAGGAAGCGGAGGCTCAAGGTCGCCGGCGTGGGCGCCGCCGAACTGTAGGGGACCAGCGCCTGGCGGAGGTCATCGTAGCTCTTGAAGCGTTCCGCCGGCTGTTTCGCCAGGCAGCGCTGGACCGCGACCGCCAAGCCCTTGGGGATTTCCCTGCGGAAGCCGCGCGGCGAGGGCACCGGTTTCTCCAGCACATTGGCGGTAAGTTGTACGATGTTGTGTCCCTCGAAGGGCACGCGGCCGGTAAGCAGATAGAACAGCGTCGCGCCCACCGAATACATGTCCGACCGCGCGCTCAGCTCCTCACCGCGGAGTTGTTCCGGCGAGCAGAAGGCCGGGGTCCCGACCATCGTGCCCTCGGCCGTGATGTTGGTTTCCGCCCGCGCCGCGGTGGAAATCGAGAGACCGAAGTCGCCGATCTTGATCGTGCCGGCCGTGTCCTCGAAGCAGTTTCCGGGCTTGATGTCGCGGTGCAGAATGCCGATCGCCTGCGCCGCTTCCAGTCCGGCAAGGATGTCGAGGACGGCCTCCACGGCGGCGGGCACGGGCATCGGACCGTGATTCTTCACGCGCTCCTGGAGCGTGCCGCCGGAGACGAGTTCCATGGCGATGGTCGGCGTGCCGTCGATTTCCTCGGTGCCATAGACGTAAACGCTGTTGGGGTGGTTGATCGAGGCGGCCATGCGGCCCTCGCGGAGGAACCGTGCGCGGTCGGCAGACGAGTCGAACTGCCGGCCGAGGACCTTCAACGCCACCCGCCGGCCCGTTTCCTGCTCCTCGGCCTCATAGACCACGCCCATGCCGCCCTTGCCGAGCAGGCGGAGGATGCGATAGGGGCCGAACCGCTCGCCGACTTCGGGCAGGGTGCGGCGGCGTCCCGCGCCCCGGCGGAGCGGACGGTCGCGTCCGGGTCCGATTGGCTGCCCAGGCCGGCTTGCAGCAGGCAGCGGGGACAGAGGCCGCGGACGGCGTCGTCCGCTAGTTCCGCTCCACATTCCTTGCAGGTGCCTGGTGTGTTCATCGGTGCTTCGGCCTCCATTACGTAAAGACAGAAACCGACCGAAAGGTTACAGTGGTTCGCGGGTTTATACTTTGCGCGGCCTGAAATGTTACGATTCACAGTAACCCGAAGCGTAAGCGAGGAAACGACTTAGCGTCCTCGCTTACGCTTCGGGTTAGTATCGAATTCAGTCGCGCGAAGTTCATTCTCCCAGCACGGCGAACAACTGGCGGATTTCATCGTCAATCTCGGCCGGATCGGCCACGGTTTCCGCGATCTCTTGCCGGAGCACCGACCGATAGCGCTGACGAAGCCGATGCACGGCGACCTTGACCGCGCCTTCGGTCATGCCCAGCCTGGCCGCCAACTCGGCGTAGGGCAGCAAGTCGCGGTCGCCCGTCAGGCAACCCTGCAACTGCTCGAAAACCGCGCGTTTGCGCGCCGAATCATATTCCTTGCTCAATCGCGACAACACCTGGTCCAGGAGGGCCAAGGCCCAGCGTCGCTCGAAGAGTCGTTCGGGAGTGGCGTTGTCTTGCGGTTCCCGGCGGTAGCGATCTTCGGCGGAGAGCGTGTCGAGTGGAAGCAGCGTGCGGCCGCCGCCGCGTTTGAGGGCTTTGCCGCGGGCCCATTGCTTGGACAGAAAGTGTTTTAGGGCCGCCAGGAGAAACGAGCGGAATCTGCCCTTCGAGCGGTCTATGTCGGCGAGAAAATCCTTGTCGAGGAGCCGCAGGAAGAACTCCTGCGTCAAGTCCTGGGCATCGTGCGGAGCATGACCCTGCCGCCGGACGAAGGCGTACAGCGGATACCAATAGACCTGGCAAAGCCTGTCGAGCGCTTCGCCACCGCGGGCATCCTTGCCGCCCGCTGCCGCCAGCACCAGGCTCCAATGGGTTGTTGTAAACCGGCCGCCTCTGGACGAAGGCGGATCTTGTGCGGTGTCGGTCATGGCTCTACCTCGAAGAGGAGTTGCTGATCAAAGCAATCCTGCACAGTGAGCCGGAAGCTGTCACTGGGAATACTCACCTCGCGCTGACATCCAAAGAGGAAGCAGCATCCCACCAAGAGTAAAATGGAAAATCGACGTTTCACAGTCTTATCCTTTCGTGTGAGGTGGCCTACCGGCTGCCCTGAGCCATTACTTTCTCCTTGCAAGTTCCTTGCTTAACAGCTTTCTCAGACGCGGCCGATGCTTCTCTTAGGATAACACATTTGACCGGGCCGCTCGAGTCCACGCGATGCAGCCAAGTGCGGAATCTCGCGCTCGGGGTCGTGTTCCCGCCGCTCGACCGGCTTGGCCACCGCCGCCAGGACCGCCTGGGCAACGTCCCCGGCGTCGGCCGCTTGCATCCCCCTCTGCCGGGCGAGCCGGAGGATCACGGTCTGCAACTCGGGAAGTTGAACGGACATGCGCTTGCCGCCGCGGCGCGTTTTGCGCATAATAGGTCGAAGGAGAATCGCCATGACTGCTTTGATTGCCGATCCCGGGGTCGCAGAACG
The DNA here is from genome assembly GCA_963824275.1 of uncultured Planctomycetia bacterium. Taxonomy (GTDB): domain Bacteria; phylum Planctomycetota; class Planctomycetia; order Pirellulales; family Thermoguttaceae; genus JANXQG01. The sequence goes on from CAWGOT010000006.1 coordinate 1,146,163, forward strand.
CCTTATTGCGGAACGCCGCGCGGGGCTGGGATCGCAAAGATGAAGTTTGGGACGGAGTCTACATTATCATGCCTGATCCCAATGTTGAACATCAGCTCCTTGTTATGCGACTTGGAGTTGCATTTTCCGCAGCGATTAATGTCCCGGCTGGTGGAACGGTCTTTCCAGGATTGAATCTCAGCGATCGCGTCACCGACTGGAAGCACAACTTCCGCTGCCCCGACGTGGCAGTGTTCCTGGCGGGCAACTCGGCCCAGGTTTTCGAGGCGCATATCCGCGGGCCGGCGGATTTCCTGGTCGAGATCGTCAGTCCAGGCGACAAGAGCCGCGACAAGCTGGAGTTTTATGCGGAGTTGGGCGTCCGGGAGTTGCTGGTGATCGATCGTTATCCCTGGTCGCTGGGACTCTACCGCCACAACGGCCGGGAACTCGTGCTGACCGGCCAAGCGGGCGAACAGCAGAGCGAGACTCTTGCCAGCGAAGTGCTCCCGCTCACCTTCCAGCTTCTTCCGGCCGGGGCGGGCACCGATCCGCAGCAGTGGTCGGCTTGCGGGTCGCGGCCGGAAATCCACCTTGCGGAAGTTGGCGGAACGCGGCATTGGATCGCGTAAGGCGAGCTACCGCGGCATTGCTCTTTGGCCTTCTCCAAACAGTTTCACCTCCAACTCTTTGACCGCGCCTTCCGGCAAGGTGAGCTTCTCCGCTTTCGGCTCGTACCCGTCGGCCTCAACGTGAACGGTAAATTCCTCGTCCGGCAGTAATTGAGCGGAGCGCCAGCGGCCGTCGTCCTGACGTTCAAAGTGTACGTCGCCCGCCGGCTTTCCGTCGCGGGTGGCTTCGTCTTGCGGTTCGCGGCCCGGCTGGTACTTGATCGTCGCGCGAGATCCCTCGATCGTCGTGCCGTCCTCAGCCACGGCCTTGACCAGGAGGATTGGCGCCCGGTAGCAGACGACGGCGATGTCCGTTATGTCTTCGCTCCAGGGCGCCCAGCTTCACCTGGTGACGGTTGCTCAAGGGAGCATCCTTGGAAACCCGGACCCGATGAGACGACACTTCATCGGCGGGCTTGGCCGAAGTCTTGCCGGATGGGTCGTTCGCCTTGGGAGTCGCAGGTTCCGGCGCGGCGGGTGTGGAGTGTTCCTCGGCGGTCTTGTAGCCGATCTCGCACTTCGGCAAGGCCCGCTGGAGCTTCTTCACGCCTTCGTCCGTGACCTTCGTGTCGTCGAGCAGCAACCGCTCGAGTTTGGTCAGCCCCCTGAGGTGCTCCAGCCCGGCGTCCGTGACTGGGGTGGAGCGGAGGTCCAACTGCCGGAGTTTCGTCTGCCCTTTGAGATGCTCCAGCCCGGCATCCGTGATCTTGGTTGCCGTCAGGCCCAGGAATTCAAGGTTGATCAACCCAGCGAGGGGAAGCAGCCCGGCGTCGGTCACCTTGGTGTGTCCAAGGTCCAGCGATAGCATTCCTTGCAGCGCTTTGAGATGCTCCAGCCCGGCGTCGGTCACCTTGGCTCCGGCCAAATCGAGACTGCGAAGCTGGGTCAACCCTTTGAGCTTTTCCAAGCCGGCGTCGGTAACACGCGCCCCCAGGTCCAGCGAGCGGAGGTTGGTCAACCCTATGAGGTGCTCAAGCCCAGCGTCGGTGACCTTGGTGTACGTGAGGACCAATTTTTGCAGTTGCGTCAACCCTTTGAGATGCTCAAGCCCGGCATCCGTGACGTTCGTGTGCCAGAGGAAAAGTTCCTGGAGTTCGGTCAATCCCTTCAGTTGCTCCAGCCCGGCGTCCGTAACCTGCGTTTCGACGAGCAGCAGCCGTTTGAGGTGAGTCAGCCCTTTGAGGTGTTCCAACCCGGCGTCGGTGAGCGGGGTATAGCGGAGGTCCAGGTCTTGCAGCCGGGTCAGGTCCTTGAGGTAGGCCAGTCCGGAGCCGGTGACGTTGGTTCCCGTCAGCCAAAGCAATCGTAGCTGGGTCAGCCCCTTGAGGCATGCCAGATCATCGTCGCTGACTTTGGACGTACCGGTTCTTAGACCCATCGTGAGATAGACTCCAATCACTGGCTTGCCGGGATCTTTTTCATCGCGGGTCACGCTGCCGCCCAGCTTTTCGATTTCGGCAATCGCCTTCGCTTGTTCAGCGTTCGATTCCGTCGTCAAGGCGGGTGTGGGACCAGGTTTCGACTCGGTGTTAGCCCCTGCCTTCGTCGCAGATGGGCCGCTTGCGGGCGGCGCTTCGTCAGCGGGCTTCGCGGAAGTCTTGCCGGAGGGATCGTTCGCCTTGGGCTTTTCCGCTGCCGGGGCGGATGTAGCTGGGCTGGGCTGCTTGCCAAGATCGACGCGTATGGTTCCCAGGTCCAGTTGAGCACCTGGGACGGCCTCGACTTGCCTCGCAGCAAATTCCCCCTTGGCAACCGCGGGTTCGCACTCAAACCAGAGCTTGCACGCTCCCGCCCCCTGAAGCAGCACTCGGAAGCCGCCCCGCTCGTCAGTAATCGCGTCGGCATACGCAAAGTCGGGGTTACCGTCGGCATTTTGCAGTCTGGCCAAGAATCCGCGAAGCGGCGTTCCCGCGGACTGATCGACGACTCGGCCCGTGACGATCGCGGGCTTATGGAAGGCAACATTTACGGTGGCAGGCACCTGGGAATATTGCCCCAGTTTTACGCCATAGTCGGGGTGGCCAACGCGAAGGGCCTGTGTAATCGAGTCCAGCTTTTCTTGGGCCTTTATCTCGGCACGATGTTCGGGAGTAGGCGTCGAGAGGAGCCCGCCATTCCCTTCGCCCTGCCATGCCTCCAGATCGGGGATCTCGAAGTAACCGTTCGCGTCAGTCTTCGCGCTTTCAATTCCGGTGATCGGTTCCTCGAGGTCTGGCGTCCACACGTCGGCCCCTCGAACCGGCTGGCCGTCTGGCCCGGTAACGCGGCCGCGCAGCGATTGCGGCTTCGAGAGGCTCAGCTCATGAAATACATCGAGCGGGCTGCCCCAAAAGACCAGCGAGGCAAAACCTCTCTTCGTGACGGTCAGTTTGTTACCGTGCTTTTCCCCAAGCGACAGGCTAAGCCGAAATCTGCCCTCGGCGTCCGTCAGGGTCTTTCGCAAGAAGCGTTCCGATGACCATTGCCGGTTCGTTTCGTAGAGGCGAACTTCAGCCCCTTCGACAGCGCGTTTGTGATCGTCGACGACGACACCGGAAGCGTACCTGCCGTTTGAAGCGTCCTCGGCTTTCGATTCGGCCTTAGACCCTTCCTTCGCCGTGTCCACGGAAACGGACGCGCCGTCCGGCGCGGCGAAGGTGGGCCGCGTGTAGTATCCGACGATCAATACCGCGAGGGCCAGAAGGCCGCCAAACACCAGGCCCACTGTCTTGCGCGAGACTTGCATCGACTGCTCCTCCTTCTTCAGAATGCGGCGAATGCGGGCCACCAACGGCCGCTCCGCCATGGACGAGGCCGCGCGGCTGCTTGCCAGCGGCGGTCTGCGCAGGACGTCCTTCGTAACTCTCTCGGACAGGTCGACGAGCATTTCGGCGTAGGCCCTCGGCTGCCGCGTGCGGGCCACCACCAACTCGTCGCAGCAGTGCTCCCGCTCCCGCCGCACCCAACTCGAGACGATCCACACCAGCGGATGAAAGAAGAGCAGCGACTCGACGATCCGCTGCACGAGATTCACCAGGTTGTCGAACCGCCGCACGTGGGCCAATTCGTGCAGCAGAACCATCTCCAGTTGCTGCGGGTCCCAACCGGTCAGGGCGGCCGCGGGCAAGAGGATCAGCGGGCGAAAGACGCCTACCAGGATCGGCGCGGCGATGCGGTCGCAAATCGCCACGCCCACGCGGCGCGAGAGGCCCAGCCCTGCGGCCAAGCGGCGGCAGGTTTCCGCAATCGGCGAGTCTTCCAGGAGGCGGCTCTGGCGCCGCAGCCGTTCGGCCCCCAGCAGCCCGAGCGTGGTCACGAGAAACGTGATCGGCGCGCCGATCAGCCACAGCCAAGGGAGGCCCATCGCCGCGCGATCGAGCGCGGATCGGAGCCATTCGCCCGGCTGCGGGGCGGACGCGGGGGCCGGGCTCGGGAGAACTGCCGGCGCGGCCGCCCCAGCTTGCAAAGACTTTTCCGCCGCCGGCAAGGGTGGCGGCAGCGGCCTCCCCGCCGGACCCTGCGCGGATTCGACGAGCGGTTCGGTTCGCGGCGGCGGAAGGCCGCTGGTTACGACGACGGCGATCGGCAGCGGCGCGATGCCCAGCAGGGCGAAACAGCCCACCGCCGCCAGGTAGCGAAGATTTGCGCCGCGCGATCGCAGCAGCCGCCGCACCGCCAGGACCGCGATTCCCAGCAGGCTGCCGATCCAAAGATAGTGCAGCATCGTCCAGCCCGCAACCTGCCAGATTCTGACGTCGATCATGGTCGAATCCCTCTCGTTGTAGGACGGATTGGCAATCCGTCTGGAAATCGCAGACGGATTGCCAATCCGTCCTACGACATTCTGCCACGTTATTCTTCGCCCGGTTCTCAGGCCGTAAGGTGGGACCAGCTTGCGAGCGCCGGCCCACCAATCGGCGGTGTTGGTGGGCCGGCGCTCGCAAGCTCGCTGGTCCCACCCTACGAATCTCATTCACCGCCCTGGCAAGCAGGGCGGGGTCTTTTGCCTGGCGTGGTTGTGGATCTGTGCTTCCTTGGCGGCGATTTCGTCGCTCATCATGCGGCGGAGTTCTTTCCGCTCTTTGTCGCTGAGCTGGCCCGATTCCACCAGGTGCGCAACGAGCCGCTGGGCGGAGCCGTCGAAGACCAGGTTGACGAGCTTGCGGACCATGCCCGAAGCGGCGGATTGTCGGGTCGTTCTTGCCGACCAGAGATAGCTCTGCTTGCCCTGCTTTCGCTCGACGAGTTTCTTTTCCAGCATAACCTTGAGCATGGTCGCCACGGTAGTCGTGGCCAGCGCCGCTGGGTGCGGAGCGCGGCACAAACCTGTCCCAGGGTACAGGGACCTTCCCGCCAGAGGACCAGCAGGATTTCCAGTTCCCCGTCGGTGGGGTTAATGCTAGGGGGTCGAGCCATCGGCAGAGGTCCTCGGTTCCAGGGCTGATATTCGTATTCTAAAGAAATAGATCACGGTTGTCAAGCGGCCTGGGGAGTTTTGGGCTGCGGGGAGATCCAGGAATATGCCGCTTTTGTTTCGCGCTGCTTCACTGCACAGGGCCTTCAGGCCTGCTGGCCGCAGGCGGCAATAGGCCGGGCATTTTTGCGCATTTATGCCGGGTCGGCCGCGGCACCGCACCGGAACTGGGGAGCGGGACGGGCGAGAAATAGGAATCGGCGTCAGGTTGAGGGGCGCTCCGCCCTGGGAATTCCGGCGATGCACGGCTCAATTCGCGTTGTCGGCTCTCTGCGCCGGCAGATATCTACATCGGTCCCATTATCGCTTGGTCGTCGCCCCTTGCGCCGTGACCGTCCGCTGCGGGCCGATCGCAGCCCCGATCCAGCCGTCGTCGATCACCAACTGCGTCACCACCACGCCCTCCAACTGCGGGTTCTTGACGAACTTCTCGGGCGTGACGTGAATCGCCTCCGATTGCGAAAAGACCTTCGAGAAGACGCCGCGAAGGGCAATCTTCGCGGTTGCGCCGATCCGGGGGGCGATCAACTGCACGACACCTTCGCGGGCCAGATCGACGTTGCGGCCCTGCACCACCGGCCGGTAGAACGCCCGCACCTGGAAATTGCTCCACTTTCGCGATCCCTTGCTCAAGCGGGCGATCGCCAGCGTGATCTCCAGGCGACCGTCGTTGCAACGAACGTGGACCGCATCCTTGGCGGCGAAGGTGATCTTCACGTCCTCCTGGTCCGGATCGACCGGCTTGGGCTGGAAGCGATGGAGCGCTCGGCAAGCCGCTGGCCAAGCCCTGCCAGGTCGAAGGTCTCGCCGTCCAGCTCCAGCCGCTCCAGCACGTTGTTCACGAGGCTCTCGTGGATCTGCACGCTGGCCAGGCTGTCGGCGGGGGCCTGGGGCCGCGGCGTGTGCCCGCCAAGCTGATCGGGACCCGCCAGGCGAATCCGCGTGCTGAACCGCTTCTCGGTCGTCTCGGCGGCAATCATCACCGGCTCCAAGAGCAGCGAATCGATCGGGCCGAGCAAGTCGTCGTTCAGCCGTTTTGAGGCCGCTGAAATCTGCTCGCTCGTCTCGCGATCGATGCGTTCCTTGGCCTTGGCGGCGATCTTTTCGCGAACTTCCGCGTCCGCCGCCGGCGCTCTGGCCAAACTGCTTGAGGGCCACATTGCGGGCGATTTGGCCGAAAATCGGCGCGTTATCAAAGTCGGTGGCCACGCCCCGCAATTTCGAATTGTTGTCCACGGCCACTTCCGTCCGTCCCATCTCAATGCCGCGGAGACTGATCTCCAGCGGCTTGCGGGCGACGTAACTCGCTTCGTTATCGCTATAGAACGTGGCGGGGCCGGCCGTCGAGTGGGTCAGCGAGGCGACCTCGCCGTTGACCTCCAACGCCAGGCGGATGCGCCCGGGATCGGGGATCATCCGCACGGTAATATCGCTTGCCATCAGGCTCTGGCCGCGAACGGCGGCGCCCTGGATGGTATCTTTCACGGGGGCGAATTCCGGTTCCCGTTTGGGCATCAGGCGATTGAGCAGATCCGCGCTCACGGCAATCCGGATGTTGGCGTTGCGATAGTGCAGTTCAATCTGCACGCCCAACTCGCGGGCCGCTGGCGAGCCGACCGCCAGATATTGGCAGTCTCGCGCCAGAAGTTGGGCGTCGCTGGGCAGTCCGCCCGTCTCGTAGTTCTCCAGGTGCTGCAAGAGACGCGTCGCTTCCACCGCTTCCGCCGTATGCCGCAGCATCTCCCGCTGGAGCGCGGCGATCGGGTCGGAAGTGAGGAACTGGCGCTGGTGCGAGGTGAGCGACATCTGGTTCAATCGCGCGAGCACTTTCTGGGCCAGATCCCGCGGCAACCGCTCGTCGTTGGCGCGTCGCCGTGCCGCCCAGTCGTGGAGCGACTCGATCAGCAGGTAGTTCCGCCAGGCCCGCCCTTCCGTTGAATTCGCCGTGAGCTGATCGATCTCGCTGAGACACTTGTTGAAGCTTCGCGGATCGACTTCCGGCACGGGGGCGTTGGCGGCGACCATGCCGCCCATACGGCCAATCTGCTTCCAGACGGGGATCCGGCGTTCCAGGGCGTGGGAGGTCCGCGACAGGTCTTGGGCCAGGGTCTCGTCGCTGACCTTGGTCACCAGCGACGAACCCTCGTCGGTCAGTTGTTCCAGGCGCTGCAGGATTTCCGCCGTCTCGGGCGCCCCAACCGAGATTGCCGGCCCCAGCTTGTGGACGGCAGCCGATGCTTCGATGGCCCACGCCTTGGTGATCTCGTGCTTCTTCAATTCCTCCAATTGAAGCAGCAAGTGGGCCGGCTCCTGCCATGCCTGCCCGATGGCCTTCATCGGCTCGATGCCTGCCATCGACGATTCGGCCGCCGCCGCCGATGTCGCGGGCGACGCGACGGCCACCCCGGCACTATCGCCCGTCGCGATCGAATTGGGTTGCGCGAGCATAGCAGACGGCGGGCCGGCCGATGCCGCATTCTCGGCGGCCGGCGATTGCGGCTCGGGGGCAATGGGACGATCCGAAGCGGGAACCGTTTCCGTCATCGCGGGAGACGATTCGGCCGCGACGTAGGGTTCGGGGGCTACCACCGACGGTTGGTTTTGGCGAACCACAGCGGCGCCATCGCCGCCCTGCTCGAGCGGCTGGGTCTCAGCCAAACCGGACCCCAGCGGCGGCAAGCGGCGAACTTCAGGTTCGGGCACGCGGACACCATCCAGGGCCAGACTGGGACCAGGCGCCGACGACGGGAGATCGCGCAAGATTTGCACCTCGTCGCTCCGCTCGGGAACAGCGGGCGTCTCGCTGGCCACGACCCCTAGAGACAAAGCCGGCTGAGGCGCCGCACTCGGCTCGGGAAGGACTGCCGGGTCGTTCGACAAATCTCTCGGCTTTTCGACCGTCGCGACGGGCGCCGCTTCTTCGACCGGCGCGACAACCGGAACGACTTCCGGCACAGGCAATTTCGCAACCACCACCGGTACAACAACCGCCGGCCGCGTCTCGTTGTCCGCCGGCACAGGGAAAGTGGCAGGTCCGTCGGCATTGCCGGCAACGTAGGGAGCGGGCTGGATGGAACGGAATCCATCCGCCGGCGCGGCCTCGGGCGCGGTGCCTGTCGATGATGCTAACTCGTTTGTTAGTATTGACTTATGCGGCGAAAACACCAATCCGGTCGGCCGGGCAATTCGTTCCCACTGCCGGGGCAGCTTGAGACTGACGAAAAGAAGCCCAACCAAACCGAGTATCAGTGGCCAACTATAATCCGTTCGCCGACGAAACATCCCGCGCCTCCATCCATGAACTGCGTGCCCAGAACTTGCAGCATCTGGCATCGGATTAGATCGGTTGTTTCAGCAATGCGACTCAAGGGGGGAATGGGAAGTTCCGATAACGCGCAACTTAGGGAAAACAAGGGACTTATGGTATTTGCTTGCCGATTCTCTCAGAGCCTATTCGGAAAGTCTCGAGGCGGCATAGAAGCCCGACGCGCAAGCGAGGAATGTGCGTGAAAAAGCGCATTCCTCGCTTGCGCGTCGGGCTTCTATGCCCCAAGTAACCGAACGAACTTTCCGGATAGCCGTTCACTTCCCGCTGGCCACCAATAGCCCTCGCGTCGCGGCCAAGCGGACGTTCTTGTCCGGACTGGCAACCAGCGACTTGTAAACCGCCAAGGCCCCTGCCTTGTCGCCGGCAGTTAACAATCGCTCGCCTGCGGACAGTCGGGCGTCGGCCACGCGGAGCTTGACGGGCTCCGACGCCGGGCTGGCATCTTGCAGGACCTTGGCCGCATCAACGGTGCCAATGTCTCCCAGGGCGGTGGCTGCGGCCAGGGCGATTTGGGCATCGGCGTCACCAACCAACGGGGCAATCACATAAATGCTCTCGGCATCGCGGCGAGCCCCCAACGAGCCGATCACCCCTGCCTTCTCGGCACCGCTGGTCTTGGCCACGGCCTCGCGGAGGGCCTTCGCCGCTTCGGCGCCGGGATCCGCTCCAGGGCATAGCGGGCCATGTGAGAAAGGTCCTTGTCAGGCAACAACGCGGCCAGCGCCGGCACCGATTCGGCCGTGCCCACGATCGTCAGCTTACGGCAAATGAAATCCTTGGCCGCGCGGGACACGCCCGTGGGGAGCACGGCGGCCAGGCGGGCTTCCAGTCCCTTGCGGCCGGCGGCATCGCCGTGCGTCGCCAGCACTGCGGCGTCGATTGCGCCCAGCGCGTCCTGGTATTTCTTTTCCTGGTTCCTCTCGTTCTTCCTGTAGTCCGTGCCCCAGTCAAACGTCTTGAGGGCCTCGAAGGCCTTGTCAATCGGCTGGTCCGAGGCCGGCTTGTCTTCCGCCGCGGAGGCGGCCGCGGCCATTACGGTAGCGGCGGTTGCCGCGGCAGTTCGCGTGATAGTCTGATTTTGCATCGTGATCGTCTTTCTTTCGTTTGAGTCTCGTTGAATTAGAGGGTCCATGGCTCGCGGCGGGCGCGATCGACCATGCGGTTGGCTTCTTCGTCGCCGGGGAACTCGTTCTTGGCGGCGTCCCATTTCAGCGACCGCTTGAGTTGGTAGGCGATGATGCCCAGGTGTGCCACGGCGATGCTGTGCGTGGCGAATTCGATGTCGCGGAAGGGCTTCTCGCGGGTCTTGACGCACTCGATGAAGTCGCCGTAGATGCCGCCGTTGCCCTTGTAGACCGGCACCGTCTTCGCCGCACGCTTCTCGCCGGGCGTGCCCACGACCTGCAGGTTGCCCTGGCCCGGATAATTGTGATACAGGAGAATGCCGTTGGGGTAGCGGTAGCTCAAGTAGGGCCTGCCGTTCTCATTGTGGTAGGTGACTTCCTCGGGTTCGAACTCGCGGCAATCGATGGCGAAGATCGCGCCGCCGAAGTGGTGCGCGCCCCAGTCCGTCATGTGGCCGCCGGAATAATCCGAGAACGACCGCCAACTGGTGCCGTCGATGTTATAGCTGCCGCTGCAACGATAGGGATGATACGGGGCCCAGGGCGCGGGGCCCAGCCACATGTTCCAGTCCATGCTCTCGGGAATCGGCTGACCGGCCAGGTAGCAGGGCTGCGAGGGCATATCGGTCTTGACGTTGATCGACTTGATCGGACCCAGCTCGCCGCTCCAGCACTGGTTGACGGTCTTCCGATAATCTTCCAGCACCCGCTGGCTGCCGCCGGAAACGACGCGGTTATAGCGGCGGGCCGCCGCAACCATCAGCGGGCCCTCGTGGAGGGTCCTGGTCTCGGGCTTCTGGCAATAGACGTCCTTGCCGTGGCGGCAGGCCTCGATCATGATGACCGCGTGCCAGTGATCGGGCGTGGCAATGTGGACGGCGTCGATATCGCTGCGGGCCAGCAGCTCGCGGAAGTCGGTGTAGGTCTTGCAATCGCTGTTGTTATACCTGCGGTTGACCCGATCGCGAGCGGCGTTGCGGTGATTCGATTCGCAATCGCAAACCGCCACGTACTGCACGTCGCCGCGGCCGAGGTAGGCCCCCTGGTCGCCGGAACCCTGGTTTCCGATGCCGATGCCGCCCATCACGATCCGCCCGCTGGGCGCCGGCCGGTTGTCAGCGCCGAGGGCCGAAGCGGGGATCAGGCAGGGGCAGGCGACGGCTGTGGCAGCCGCCGTCTTGAGAAAGTCTCGCCGATTGGCACGTTGTTTCATGGAATTCTCTTCCTTTCTTAAAGCGCGGCAGAATGGGGCCGCAGTGCGCCATGCACGCAGAGGGCCCATGCAATCACGGTTGCCGAAGGTGGGCCGAACTCCGATGGGGGCGACGCCGCGTCAGGCAGCCTGGTGGCGGAATTCGGATATGCCCCAAAATAATCGCGGGGCGGGGAATTGTCAAGCTACCGGGAATCTCAACCCGGGGAACTGCAAAGTCCGGGGTCTCAACGGAAGCCGATCCGATGGGGCGATTTTGGCCCGAACTGGCCCGAATTGAAATTCTTCCGTGTTTTCGGTCATTTTCCACCACGAATGGCGGGGAGCGTTTCTCCGATAGACAGGTATCGCTCTCGAAGGACATGGGAAAAACACGAGGAAAACAGGGTCGCTGGCTTTTTCGGGGGGAAGACATACACAAGTCGGGAGGGGGACAGGAATCAGCGCGATTCGGGCCATTTCGGGTCCGTCGGGGCGGTTGGCGATGCACTTCGAGCGGTTGCTGGGCCATTCCACAATTGTGTGGTCGGGAAGAGGAGCATCGCGCGTCGAGTCGCGCAAGTCCCTGACCGGGGCGGTTGACGAGTCCGCCCCGGTTTGCGCGGCGGGCCTTGGCAAGGCGCGCCGCAGAGCCGAATTTTCAAAGAGCAAGTGATACGGGTAATTATCCATATAACTGGATTCATGTCAAGGGGGCAGGCGGAAGTTTTTTCCCGCGGGGCACGGCTCGCGGCGGTCCGGATCGCCGTAAGTGGTTGTATGGCAAATGGTTCCGGCGGTCGACGAATCGGTGCAATGCCCGGGAAAAAATCGCAGCCGCCGTCAGCGAAACGGCGACCAAAATCGCACCCGCTACAGAAACACGCTGCAACCGCATGGTCCGCGATGACTTAGCAGACTATGTGGTGGGGGATTGCGGACGACCGTAACTATTGGTAATGTTCTGGTATTGGAAACATCCTGCCATGAGCACCAACTGGACCACGATGACCGAGTCGCAGTTTCCCTGGGAACGGGATGCGCTGGAGTTCATACGCCAGCAGTTTCCGCCGCACGAGCCCTACCGGGCCTGGGCGAACTTCGAGTTCATTGCCGACGACGGCAGCGTCAACGAGGTGGATCTGCTGCTGTTTACGCCGCAGGGCTTCTTCCTGCCTGAGATCAAAAGCCGACCCGGCCGCCTGTTCGGTGATGCCGGCACCTGGACATGGGAGCACGAGGGCCGGCTCTACACGGTAGACAACCCCCTCATCGCCGCCAATCTCAAGGCCAAGAAGCTCAGTTCCCTGCTCCAGCGGCAAAAAGCGTTTCAGAAGAAGGGCCGCATCCCCTTCATCGAGGCCCTGGTCTTCTGCTCTGCCCCGGACCTGATGTGCGAGTTGACGGGCAACGCGCGGCTGCGGGTCTGCCTCCGCGACCGGGACAAGGACGGTGACAAGGCGGCCCGTCCGGGAATCATGGCCGCCGTGATGCGCCGCGACTGCGCCGGCCTCGACCCGTCGCCCAAGGGCACGCACAATGGCCCCATGGCCAAGATCATCGCCCAGGCAATGAACCAGGCCGGCATCCGACCCTCGCAGCGGTCTCGCAAGGTCAGCGACTACCTGCTGGAGCAGCTTGTGGGCGAAGGCCCCGGCTACCAAGACTGGCAGGCCGTCCACTGCCAGGTCTCGGACTCCCGCCGCCGGGTCCGGCTCTATCTGGTCCGTGCCGGGGCCACGGCCGAAGAGCGGCAAACCCGCGAACGGGCGGCCCTGCGGGAGTTCCAACTCCTGGAGACCCTCCAGCATCCCGGCATCCTGCGGGCCTACAACTTTACGGAACATGAACTCGGCCCGGCCCTGATCCTGGAGCACGACCCGCTGGCCATCCGCCTCGACCACTTCCTGGCCCAAAAGCAAGATAAGCTGAGCATCGACACCCGGCTCGACCTGGTTCGCCAGATCGCCGAGGTCGTCCGCTACGCCCACGACAAGAAGATCATCCACCGTGCCCTGTCGCCGCAGAGCATCCTTGTCACGCAAGCCGGGCACCACGTACCCGTGGTCGACGACCGGCCGCGGATCAAGGTCTTCAACTGGCAGGTTGGCTACCGCGAGCCGTCAAGCTCCACGGGCGCGTCCCGCATCGTGTCGGCCACGTCGCACATAGACCGGCTCGTCGAAGACGTCAGCACGGCCTACATGGCCCCCGAGGCCCTCACCGACGACAACCTGGGCGAGCACCTCGACGTCTTCTCGCTGGGCGCGATCGCCTACCACATCTTCTCGGGCGTGCCGCCGGCGGCCAACGGGCTGGAGTTGAGCAACAAGCTCCGCGAAAGCGGCGGCCTTCAGATCAGTTCCGTCCTGAATGGGGCCGGCGAGGACCTGCAGTGCCTGATCCAGTGCAGCACCGATCCCGTGGTGCCGGACCGCACGGGCACGGTCGTCGATTTCCTGGGTCTGCTGGACGACGTGGAGAACGAGCTGACCACCCCCGATCAGGACTACGTTGAGGACCCGGCCCTGGCCAAGCCCGGCGACATGCTCCCCGGTGGCTACAAGGTCGAGAAGCGCATCGGCCAGGGGGCCTGCTCGATCGTCTTGCTCGTGGAGCGGGAGGGCAAGGAATATGTGCTCAAGGTGGCCAACGACCCGCAGCACAACGCCCGGCTCAAGGACGAAGCCGACGTGTTGCAGAAGCTCCGCCACCCCCATATCATAGAGTTCGTCGCCGCCGTCGAGGTGGGCGACCGCTTCGGGTTCCTCATGTGGCCCGTCCTCGCCGACAAAGACAAGAAGATCATCGAGACCCTCGGCCAGCGGCGGCGCAAGGAGGGCCGGCTGCACATCGACCTCTTGCAGCGGTTTGGCGAGGACCTGCTGGGCGTGGTCAATCACCTGGAGGAACAGGGCATCCCGCACCGCGACATCAAGCCGGACAACATCGCGGTCGGCATGGTCGGCCGTGGCGACAAGCTGCACGTCGTCCTTTTCGATTTCTCTCTGTCCCGTACGCCGGCCGACAACATCCGTGCCGGGACCACCGGATATATCGACCCCCTGTTGCCGCTGCGCAAGCCGCCGCGGTGGGACCTGCATGCCGAGCGCTACGCGGCGGCCATGACGCTGTACGAAATTGCCACCGGCACGCTCCCCCAGTGGGGCGACGGCACGACCGATCCTTCGCACCTGCCGCCCGGCACGGAGATCACCATCAACCCGGAGGCGTTCGACACGGGCCTGGGACAGACGCTCGCCGGGTTCTTTCAACAGGCCTTCCGCCGGGAGATCAACCAGCGGTTCGACAACGCTGAGGAAATGCTCACGGCCTGGCGCGACTGCTTCAAGGACATCGATCAGCCAGGACAGTTCTCTGACCAGGCCGACGAGTCCCAACTCCGCGAACTGCTGGCCGCCGCGGACTATGACACGTCGATTGCCGAGTTAGGGCTGGGCACGCGGGCGACCAACGCACTGGACCGGGCCAACATCCTCACCGTCGAAGACCTGCTCACCGCATCGATGCGTCGACTCGCGCGGCTGCGGGGCGTCGGCAACCTGACCCGCCGGGAGATTTCCGCGGCCGTGAAAATCCTCCGCGAGCGGCTGGGCACGCCCTCGCGGAAGACTGCTGCCGGCGATGAGGCCGAGTCGCCGCCCGAAATGCTCGACCTCGCCGCGCTGGGCGTCGATCTCCTGGCCGAGCGCTTGCAAAGTATCGGCGCCCGCGAGAGCGAGTCAGTCCACCGCACGATCCAGGTGCTCCTCGATCTCCCCTCTCCCGACCATGCTGCGCATGGTGCCCGGAGCGGGGCAGGCAGTAGGTCCCTTCTGCCGGAAGGGACTAATGGGACCAACGCGGCAGCGAGCCCTGACGTTCTTTACGAGGGACGGCACATAAGTCCCTCTCGGCAAGAGGGACCTACTTGGCCCAGCCAGACCGACGCGGCCCGTCTGCTTGAGGTGACCAGGGCAAGGGTCGGGCAGATCCTCAGTAAGCTCCAGGATCGCTGGGCGAGAGACCCGGCCATCACGCCGCCTCCGCACCGACATGGTGGAAATCATGGCCGGCCAAGGCGGCGTAATGACGGTGCCGGAAATGGTCGAGGCCGTGCTCGTGGCCCGCGGATCGTCGCAGGAAGGCCCCCGCCGCACGCAACTTGCCTCCGCCGTGGTCCGCGCCGCGGTGGAAGTGGAGCGGTCAAGGAGCGATCCGCGGCTAATAGTCCGCCGCGCTCCCCCGGTTCTCCCCTCTCCCTCTGGGAGAGGGGCAGGGGGTGAGGGTGTCATCCTGATCGCCAAGAACGCCGCCTTGGCCACCTACGCCCGGCGTCTCGGCGAGGTCGCCGACCAACTGGCCGACGAAGATCCCTTGGTGGCACCGGCCCGCGTCGTGGAACGGTTGCGGGAGATCCCGGCCCCGCCCGACGTCAGCCTATCAGATACTAGGATCGTCCGCTTGGCATCCGCGGTCTCCAGGTATGCCGCGATTTCCAGCCGGCAGGAACTCTATCCGCGCGGTATGCCGGCAGCTCGGGCCGTCCGGCTATCGCATGGGGCCCTTAATGGTTTGCGGATGCTAACCGTGGCCCAGGTCAAGGAACGGGTCGCTGGGCGCTATCCCGAGGCCGCTCCGCTGCCCGACCGTCCTCTGCTCGACGACCTGCTCCGCGAGGCCGGCTTCGATTTCCGCTGGGAGCCAGGCGGCTTGCTCCCCTCTCCCTCTGGGAGAGGGGCAGGGGGTGAGGGCTGCTATGTCAGCAATGTGCGCGACGCTATTTCTGTCACCAGCGGCACGCACGCGACAATTCGCTTTCCTACCACATCGTCTCGACCCGAGGCCGGCGAGGTCACGCCCGAAGAGGCTGACGCCCGGCAGTTTGAGGAACGCCTCCAGCGTGCGATCAATGAAGGTGCCTTTTTCAGTCTTCTGGTCAACGTGAAGGACTACGACCGTGCCCGCGAGGAAATTTGCCGGCGGTTCCCTGTCGAGCTGGTGGACCTGGAGGGCGTGTTCCTCGATGCCTTGCAAGCCGTCGCGGGCAAGGCAGGGGTGAACTGGGATCTGGTGCTCAAGACCGACGCCACACCGCAGGCCGGCGACTGGGACAAGCTGATGATGCTGGTGGGCCGCGCCATGCCGGCGGTCGAGGAGCGGCTGCTGGCAGCCGAGCAGACGATGCTCCTGATCTACCCCGGACTCTTGGCTCGCTACGACCAGATGGACCTGCTCAGCCGGCTTTCGCAGAAGGTCGGCCGCCGCGACGGAATCCCTGGTCTGTGGCTGCTCCTGCCCGGCGACCATCAGGCCCTGATCGACGGCAAGGCGGTCCCGCTGCTTGGCCCCGGCCAGCGCGCCTGCATCCCAGAGAGTTGGCTCCAGAATGTCCACAGAAGTTTCGCGGCGTGCCGGCACGAGTGAAAGGTCCAGAACGTCTGAGTTAGCGTCCCTAAGACTCGCAAGGAGATCAAGACCATGTCGTCACGCAGTTTTCTCGGAAGCAGTATTCGTCGCCAGATTACACGCGGGGCGTGCATCTTGGTGGCGTGCATCTTGGTGGCGTGCGTTGGAGTCATCGTGTACGTCGCGCGAAAGCCTGGCCCAACGCCCCCTCCTCCGCCACCGCCGCCAGTAGTCATTGACGCACCGCCGTACATTGACAAAGCAAAGTTCTTTGACAGTGATGTCCAACCGGCAATTACCTTTGCAACCAAGGCGAACCACGAGGCGGCCGATCGTTGTATTCAACGACTAAAGGACATGTTCGCCAAGCATCGTGAGGGCATCAAACCGTTCGTCGAAGACCTGACGAGCTGGGGGACCCGATTTGGGATTTTGCGTCGCATGCCGTCCGACTGGTGGCACAAAGACACGAAAGTCCAGGAGATGATTACCGCCAAGTTTGAGGAACACCTCTTCTCAGCGAAATCGCTTCAGGACGGGATTGATGACGCCGTCAAAGGTTTCCGAACGGACATCGAGGCAAACAACAACCAACTCCTGACAAATGTGAACGCGGCTGTTTCAAGAAGAAACCTGCCGGACCTCGCGAAAATCGAAATGGCCGACTTCAGCAGCAGTGTTACGAAGTCCATCGAGAAGTTTGCTACGGACTCCGCCGTGGATAGTGTAACCAAGTTCATCATCACCGAGATCGCTTCCACTGTCGGGACCGAGGCGGCCACCAGCCTCACCACTGCGATTGCCGAACGAATTGCGGCTGCCGTTGCTGCAACCGCCGCTACCGAAGGCGGCGCGACGGCGGGAGGGGCAGCGATTGGCGGCGGCGGTGGATCGGCAGCCGGGCCAGCCGGCACGGCGGTCGGGCTTGGCGTTGGGATTGTAGTCGGTGTGGCTATCGACTGGTGGATGACCAGCAGCTTTAAGGAAAAGCTAAGTGGTCAGCTTAGTGGCATGATTGACGAAACCGAGAAGTCCTTAATCGATGGTGCGGACAGTCAACCAGGCCTTCGCGTCTCTTTGGATAAGTCGTGTGATGCTCTGGGGAATGCCTATCGGCAATCACTTTATGACCGTATCGTCACGGGTGCAAAATGAAATACCACAATAATCTTCGAGTTTTCGTGTTCGTGCTTTTTTCGATCGCCGGGGTCAGTACCCCCTTGATGGCTTCGCCTGCTTCGGAGCTTACCGAGGCATTGGCTCGCTACGCGGAGAAGGAAGTGGCCGGCAAAGGCGCTGAGACGCTGACCAAGGAAGTTGGCGAGGCCGCGATCGAGGGCGTTGCCGAGCAAGTCCTTAAGGATAGCGGCGAACAGGGCTTGAAGCAGGTCTCCAAGCTCGCCGCCAAGTGCGGGCCAGATGTCATCCATGCCATTGAGAACGCGCCGGCTGTCGCGCCCGTGCTGAAGGCATTGGAAACTCTTCCGGAGGAACAAGTCCCTAAGGCCATCGCGCGACTGGCGGCAGGGCAGCAGGGCAGGGAACTAGCCGAGACGACCGTTCGCTACGGCACAAAGGCTCTGCGCCGAGGTGGCCCATCCCGGCGTCGGCGGCCGGTTGGTCCGAGCGTTGGGTGAAGATGGGGCTGCACTCTGCAACACATGCACGACTGATGAGGTGATCGCACTGGGTCGGCACATGGATGGACTAGCGACCGTGCCTGCATCGCAACGGCAAGGTCTCTTAGAGTTGATCGGGAGGGACAAAGACCGATTCTTCGCGTGGCTAGGCCGATTCGTGGAGGCAAACCCCGGAAAGACGATCGGTTCAGCGACATTTCTCGCCGTGTTTCTTCCCAATGCGGAACGCATATTGGGCGGCGACGAAATCATCATTGACAAGGCCGGTGAACCGCACGTCGTGCATAAGACAGGTATCGCAGAAGGCCCGCTTCAGAGGCTAACGGAGCCGGTGCAGGAGGGCCTCACGTGGCTCTGGCGCGGTATCGCAACCGTAGTTGTCGGTTCGATCGCCATTTTCGCAGCCATCAAACTTTCCGGGGTTTGGCGCCGAGAGAAAATCCGAAATGCAGAGTCCGCCAGCCCGAAGTGACTTCGCTTGACTAACTAGAGCACCGTGTCCTCCTCATGATCGACCGCCACGCCCTACTGACCGACCTTCAAAAACTGCTCCAGCGGCTGGAAGCCGATCTGGTTGCGCGGAGCGAATCGGCCGACGTGCCGGAGGTGGGCCGGCGGCTGCGCGAAGAATACGAGCGGGCGAAGAAGGCCCAGCGGACGGCGCAGAACTACGAGGACTGGCGGAGCGATGCCATCACTCAGGCAGCCGCGGCCTGGGTGCTCTCCTGCGTGTTCGTGCGGTTCCTGGAGGACAACCGGCTGATCGACCCGCCCAAGATCGCCGGGCCCGGCAAGCGGCTGCAGCAAGCCCGCGACGAGTGGGAACTCTATTTGGGCAAGGCGAAGCATCCCAATGAGCGCGACTACCTGCTAAGCGTCTTCGACGAACTGGTCCGGCTGCCGGGCACCAAGGAGATCTTCGGCGAGCACAACCCGATCCGCGAGCTGCCCAATTGGCTCTCCGGCGACGGCGCCCGGGACATGCTGGCGTTCTTCCAGAAGATCGACGCCAACTCGGCCGAGAGCAACAAGCTCATCCATGACTTCACCGACCCGGCCTGGGAGACGCGATTCCTGGGAGACCTCTACCAGGACCTGTCCGAAGCGGCCCGCAAGAAATATGCACTCCTCCAGACTCCGGAGTTCGTGGAGGAGTTCATCCTCGACCGGACCTTGGAGCCGGCCCTGAATGAATTCGGTCGGGCGGAGAAGATCACCACGACCGCGCAGCAGGAACTGCCGGGCATCAACCTCGAAGGGCAGGAGCGGCTCTACGCCCCCTTCCGCATGATCGACCCGGCCTGCGGCAGCGGGCACTTTCTGCTGGGCAGCTTCCGGCGAATCCTCGACCGCTGGCAGCGGAACGAACCGGGGGCCAGCATCCGCGACCTGGTTCAGCGGACGCTCGACAGCATCCACGGCTTGGACATCAACCCCTATGCCGTGGCCATCGCCCGCTTCCGGCTGCTGCTGGTGGCGATGAAGGCATGTGGCGTGACGCGGTTGGCCGACGCCCCGGCGTTCCACTTCAACCTAGCGTGCGGCGACTCGCTGCTGCACGGCTCCGGGGCGATCGGCACCTTTGGCTTCGACGACTTCAACCACGTCTACCAAGCCGAGGACCACGCCGAACTTGTCCGCATCCTGAAGCCCGGCCATTACCATGCCGTCGTAGCGAACCCTCCCTACATCACGCCGAAGGACAGGGCGCTGAACGAAGCCTACCGGGAACGGTATAAGAACGTCTGTCACATGAAGTATTCGCTCTCGGTCCCGTTCATGCAGCGGCTCTTCCAACTGGCCCAAGAGGGCTTCCTGAATCCTGGTCACGGCGGATTTGTTGGGCAGATCACCGCCAACAGCTTTATGAAGCGGGAGTTCGGCAAGAAGCTTATTGAGGAGTACTTTGCCGGCCGTGATGGCAATTCGGGAATTGACCTGACCCATGTCATCGACGCGAGCGGCGCCTTCATACCCGGGCACGGCACGCCCACCGTAATCCTCTTCGGACGCAATCGTAAGCCGGTGATTAAAACCATCCGTACGGTGATGGGTATCCGGGGCGAGCCAAGTACACCGGACGACCCGGCCCGAGGGCTCGCCTGGTCGGCCATTTTGACGCAGATCGACCAACCTGGGTCTCAGAGCGAGTTCGTTAGCGTGGCCGATTCCCAGCGGGAGATGTTCCGCAAGCACCCATGGTCGATCGGTGGTGGCGGTGCTGCGGAACTGAAGGAGTCGTTAGATGAAAGCGCCGACACCATCTTAGGGGACAGAGCTGAATCGCTTGGGATTCTAATGTTCACGCTGGAAGACGATGTCTTCTTCACGCCCGTTGCGGCGGCGAGGCGCGTTGGAATACCGCGGGATTACACACGTCCGATCCTTGTTGGCACCGGTGTCCGCGATTGGATCGCTACCTCAGAAGAATCTGCGATTTTCCCCTACGATGACGGTTATGCTCCGCTTGCGCTCAGTTTGGTGGCGAGCTTGTATCGGTGGCTTTGGCCCTG
Organism: uncultured Planctomycetia bacterium; assembly: GCA_963824275.1. Taxonomy (GTDB): domain Bacteria; phylum Planctomycetota; class Planctomycetia; order Pirellulales; family Thermoguttaceae; genus JANXQG01. Next base: position 1,166,472 of record CAWGOT010000006.1, read on the forward strand.
TCGTACGTCTCTGTCGAATAACATGATGTTTGGCGGAAAAACTAAGGTTGATGCCGGTCTGAAGTGGTACGAGTATGGCCGGCTCACTCACACGAAGCTCAGAACTCCGCTGACCATCGTATGGGCGAATGTCGCCACGCACAACCATTTTGTTGTCGATCTCGGGGGTTCGCTCTTCAATGTGACCGCGTGTATCGCGAAGCTAAAGAGCGATGCCACAGAAGGTCAGCACCACGAGCTTGTTGCTGTGCTAAACAGCTCTATTGGTGCTTTTTGGATGAAGCAGGTTTTGCAGACGAAGGGCAGCAGTGGGATTGGCCGCGGTGTGTACGATGAGGGTTGGGAGAAGCACTATCAGTTCGATGGCACGAAGCTGAAGCTGTTTCCAGTTCCTGCGGGACTTCCGTCATGCCTGGCAGCCTCCGCAGGTGCTATTGCACAGCGTTGGTCGCAGCACGCCCCTTCACTATTGACGCGAAGTAACGCGCCTTCCACTACGTTGCTGAATACCGCGCGACAGCGGTTTCAAGAACTCCGCCAACAAATGATTGCGTTGCAGGAGGAAATTGACTGGTGGTGCTACCGTGCCTACGGACTTATCGACGAGGACCTTTGTTATCGAGGCGAGTCGCTCTCCATTGACCAGGGCCAGCGCGCGTTCGAGATCGCTATGGCCCGCAAGATAGCGACTGGTGAGTTGCAAACGACGTGGTTTGATCGGCACGGCTCGACGCCGATTACCGAGCTTCCGGCCAACTGGCCTGAGGATTATCGGCGGCTCGTCGAGCGGCGGATCGGAGTGATTGAAACCGAGCACAACATCGCCTTGATTGACAAGCCGGAGTACAAACGCCGCTGGAACACAGAGTCGTGGGAGTCTCAGGTTGAGCGCGCGTTGCGATGTTGGCTCCTCGACCGCCTGGAAAGCTACTTCGATTTCGATGGCCGGATGAATGACGAAGGCAAACCCACGGCCAAGCTCGACGTGGCATTGACCTCCGTGGCCCGCCTGGCCGACGTTGCCCGGCAGGACCCGGACTTCATGCAGGTCGGCGAGCTGTACCGCAACGATCCGGCCTTCGATGTCCAGCGCCTCGTGGCCGAACTGGTCGAGGCCGAAAGCGTGCCTCTGTTGCCCGTGCTCCGTTACAAAGCCACTGGGCTCCGCAAGCGGGCCGAATGGGAAAAGACGTGGGACCTGCAACGCCGGCAGGACGAACTCGCCGCAGACCGCAAGGAGGCAATGCGAGCGATCCGACAGGAGCGAGAGCGCGTGGCCAAGTCGCTCGCGGCCGAGAAGGCCGAGGTGGACGCTCTCCGGGCTGCCCTCTGGAAAGAGTGCATTGAGGTCCGAGATCGGTTTGCACGCGGCTTCGAGCTTCCGCAGAACGCGGACGCGGACGCGGAAATCGCCGTCCGTATCCTGGGGCAACATGGCGTTGCGATTGACGGCGGCAACGCCCTAAAGGACCTGCAGGCCAAGCTGGAACGGGTGGAGAAAAAGGTGACCGAGTTCGAGATCGCCGTTGGCAAGCTCTGCCAGACGGATGCGGCCTACCAGGCCGCCGCGGCGCGATACGCCGCCATCCCGCCAGACCCGGACATCGACGTGCCGCCTAAGTACACCAGCGCCGACTTCCTCAAGAGCGATCATTGGCAGCTCCGCGGCAAGCTCGACGTGCCCAAGGAGCGCTGGGTCAGTTTCCCGCACTGCGAGGGCCCGGACGGCACGCTCGTCATCGCCTGGGCCGGCTACGACCACCTGCAACTGGCCCGGGCCATCAGCGCCTACTACGTAGACATCCAGGAACGCCTCGGCGGCCGTGACGACCCCCGCCTGATCCCGCTCCTGGCCTGCCTGCTGGAATTGCTCCCCTGGGTCAAGCAGTGGCATAATGAACCCGACGCCGCCTTCGACGGCCTGCGGATGGGCGACTACTTTGAGGGCTTTATTAACGAAGAGGCCCGGCAGCTTGGCAAGACGGTCCCCGAGATCAAAGCCTGGCAGCCGCCAAAACGAGGGGGCCGCCGCTCGCTACAATAGTACAGAGCCAAATTTGGAGTAACAAGTATGTATATTGATCGGATTCACCTCGAAAACGTGCGCGCCTTTGCGACCGCCGACATGGAATTCGTGCATCCGGACTGCAAATTCCGTCCGGAGAACAAGGACACGAACGGTTCGCTACTGCCGAAACCCCGCCTCGCCAATGTCAATCTCTTGCTTGGGAATAACGCGGCAGGCAAGAGCACTGTCTTACGCTCTATCGCGGCAACATGTTTTGGTCCGGCGGCCGCCGATTTGCTGCGCGATGATCCTACGATCGTGCGTTTCGGCGAAACCACGGCACGGATTTTCGGCAATCTTCGGCTGCACAAGCAAGATGGCACGGCCGAGACTGTGCTGAAGAGTGACATTGAGATCACTCGTAAAGGCGAGCGGCTCACGGTGACCCTGCGGCAGCCCTACAAGGAACACTTGTGGGAGCCCATCTACGAGTCGTCGAACGACGCGCTCTTCATCGTTGGATACGGCCCTACGCGCCGCGTCGAGCGTCTCGACACACTTGATCCAGGTGCAAGGGTCAAGGCGAAGGCGATGCGCGATCAGCGGGTTCAAAGCCTTTTCCAAGAATCGTTCTCGCTCGTGCCCGTTTCGGCATGGTTCCAAGCTCTTTCATCGAGTCACCCCGAGCGTTACGCGGAAATCGTCAACCTCATCAATTCAACTCCTCCCGTCCGGCGAGTTTCTCTTTGCCGGCGATCAACGGCGCGGCGCTGAACTTGCGTTTGATCGCGGCGGGACCCTCATCCCTTTTCAGAGCATGTCCGATGGATACCGCGGGTTCATTGGCTGGGTGACGGACTTCTTGTACCACCTGACTCGCGGCATGCCGCCGGACGCAAGGTCGGCGATGTTCGCGGCATCGTCCTGGTCGACGAAATCGACCTGCTCTTGCACCCGCTTTGGCAAATGCAGGTGATCGAGCAGGTTTCGCGGGCATTCCCGCGTATGCAGTTCATCTTCACCTCGCATAGTCCGCTCATCGCGGGCAGCCTGGAGTGGATGAACATTCTTACGCTAAACGGGGACCCTAAGACGAACCGGACCACGGTGGAGCGACTGAAAGACGGGATTCATGGTCTCGATGCGGACCAAATCCTGTTGACCGATTTTTTCGGCCTGTCAACGACACGCCGCCGGGGAAAGTCAGCGAGTTGGATGAACTTCGGCGGCGGGCACGGCACGGCGACCAGGAGGCAGCCCGGAATATCATCCTTGCAATGAGCCGCGGAACGGAGGGCAAATCGTGATCCGCCGTCCGATCACCTCTCGAGCACTCCGGGCTCGTATTCGCAGGCTGAAGCCAACATGGTTTACCCGCCATCACGGCGCGGGATTCGCTTCCTGGCAACCCAACGTCCGAGGACTTCGCCAAAATATGGAGTGAGATCAAACCCGTTTATAGTGCCCTCCAGCACTCCAAGTGCATCTTCTGCGAGAAACCCCTTGAGGGCCTGATTGAGGAGGATGTCGAGCACTTCCGCCCCAAGACTGCGGTGACTCCGTGGACTCCGCCGACAGATATCGAGGCGGCCCTAGCAGCAGAGGGGGTTACCATCGTGCAGCCTGCGGATGGATCAAAGGAACGCGGCTATAAGTTCCTTGCGTACCATCCATTCAATTATGCCGTCGCCTGCAAGCCCTGCAACACGGTGCTCAAGGCGAATTACTTTCCGATCGCGGGTCGCAGGAAAAGCGCGGCACGCCGACCACCAGCGCGAGGCACGGAGCGTCCATTCCTGATTTATCCGATCGGCAACTTGGATAATGATCCAGAGAATCTGATCAGTTGGAGGGGATGCCACCCGCAACCCGTGAGCGCGAATGGCTTCGATCGATTGCGCGCGATGGTCACGATTGAGATCTTTAAGCTCGACGACCCGAGTGAGAGGCCGATGTTTTATGGGGGACGAGCGAGAGCACTTTCCGACTTTTTCACCAATACGCGTGCGATCGAGCATGATCCAGACCCGGTCGTTCGGGACGCAGCACAGACTAATGTGGAACGCATGTTACGAGATTCTGAGCCTTTCGCAAGTTGTCTGCGAGCCTTTCATCGGCTATGCCAGAACGATCCGAATGCCGCGCGTGATGAATTTGCCGCCATCTCCACCTTCTTGGATACGAAGTCATAGTGTTGCCGCCTATCCCCACCAACCCAGAAATCCTGACAGAACTAACCCGGCTGGATACCCAGACCGCCGACGATCTGGAAACCCAGTGGCTGGAGTTCAAGCCCTGGTCGAGCCCCAAGGATGATATGCGCATCGCGGTCGAGTACGCGGTCTGCTTTGCCAATGCCGAGGGGGGCGTCATCGTCTTCGGCGTGGCCGACCGGACTCGGGGGCGGGTCGCCGCAATCCACGGGGCGGGCCGTTGCGACCTGGACATTTGGCGGCGCGACATCTTCAACTCCACACGCCCCCACCTTGTGGTCGAGGTCGAGGAATTGACGGTACCCGAAGGGACAGGCCGGCTGATTGTGGTGCGAATCCCCAAGGGCCCAAGCCCGCCCTACGGCACGATGCAGGGCCTGTTCAAGCAACGGGTGGGGAAGAACTCCATGCCCATGGACCCGCACGCCTTCGCCCGAGCGCAGGCATCCGCAGGCATCGTCGATTGGAGCGGGCTGCCGGCCAAGGGTGTCGAGGTCGGGGATCTGGACGTTGTGGAGATTGCCAGGGCCCGCAATGTCTTGCAGCGGTTCAAGCCACAGTCGGAACTGCTGAAGGTTGACGACCGCTCCCTGCTGGTCGCCGTGGGCGCCATCCACGAGGGCCGGGTGACGCGAGCGGGCCTGTTGCTCTTCGGCAATCAGCCGTTGCTCACCCGCATCTGCCCCCAGCACCAGGTGCATTACGTCCTGCACACGGAGAATCTTAACAAATCTTAGCAAGAACCCAGCTTTCGGGTGGACGGCAAAGACGGCACGACAGAAATCCTTATTTACCAACAGCTTGCGGCGTGGTTTAATTTAACAGAATGTTAGCAGAAGTCCCATGACCCTCATCAAAGACCTGATCGAGATCCCCGACCGCGTGCAGAAGGGCGATTTCGTCCTGCAAACTGTCCGAGGACATCGAGTACCCGGAGCGGGTGCTGGACAACTACGTCGTCACGCCGGAACTGGCCAGGGACTTCGACGCGGCCCTGACGTTCATCCGCAGCGCCATCCAGGGCCGCACCAGCAAGGCGACTTACCTGCACGGCAGCTTCGGCAGCGGCAAGAGCCACTTCATGGCCGTGCTGCACCTGATCCTCCAAGGCAACACGGCGGCCCGGGCGATCCCGGAACTGGCGTGGGTCATCCAGAAGCACAACGACTGGCTGGCCGGCAAGCGGTTCCTGCTGGTGCCCTACCACATGCTCGAACGCCCACGACATGGAGTCGGGCATCCTCGGCGGCTACGTGGACTTCATCCGCCGCAAGCACCCCGGCACGCCGACGCCACCGGTCTACATGTCGGCGGCGATTATCGCCCAGGCCAATGCCGAGCGGGCCAACTACGGCGACGAGGCGTTCTTCAAGCGGCTCAACGCCGGACCCGCAAGCGGGCGCCCGGCGGCGGGAGCGGCTGGGGCGAACTGGATGCGGCGTGGGATGCAGCGTCGTTCGATGCCGCCGCCGCGGCGCCGCCCGACTCGGAATCCCATCTCCGCCTGGTGAGCACGCTGTTACAGACGGTGGCCACCTCGCATGCCGAGGTCATCGCCACCGCGGCGGGCGGTTCGTACGGTTCGACAAGGGCCTGTCGATCATCAGCCAGCACGCCAAGCGGGCCTGGGCTACGATGCCTTGATCCTGTTCCTCGACGAGTTGATCCTCTGGCTGGCGCAGCACGCCGCCGACCTGGGGTTCGTCAACCGCGAGGCCGGCAAGCTGACGAATCTGGTGGAGGCCCAGACGGTGGACCGGCCCGTGCCGATCGTCAGCTTCGTGGCCCGCCAGCGCGACCTGCGGGAGTTGATCGGCGAACATGTTCCCGGGGCGGTGGCGCTGAGCTTCGGCGACTCGCTGGACTTCCAGCAAGGCCGTTTCGACACGATCACCCTGGAGGACCGGAACCTGCCGGCGATCGCCGAGAAGCGAGTGCTGAAGTGCAAGGACGGGACGGCCAGGGCGGAACTCGACGCGGCCTTCGACCAGGTGGCGCGGATGAAGGACAGTGTGATGAACATCCTGCTCACGCGCGAAGGCGACCGCAAGATGTTCCGCCAGGTCTACCCCTTCAGCCCGGCCCTGGTGCAGACCTTGATCGCCGTCTCCAGCGTGCTCCAGCGGGAGCGGACCGCACTCAAGGTGATGATGCAGCTCCTGGTGGACCACCGCGAGACGCTCAAGGTCGGTGACGTGGTGCCGGTGGGCGACCTGTTCGACGTGGTGGCCCACGGCGACGAGGCGTTCAGCCGCGACATGGCCATCCACTTCGATAACGCCAAGCGGCTTTACCACCAAAAGCTGCTGCCGATGCTGGAGAAGAAGCACGGCCGCCGCGAAGAGATCGAAACTCTGGCCTTCGACGACCCACGGCGAGCGGCCTTCCGTAACGACGACCGGCTCGTGAAGACGCTGCTACTGTCGGCGCTGGTGCCGGAGGTCGAGTCGCTGCGGGGCCTGAACGCCGAGAAGCTGGCGGCCTTGAACCACGGCACCATCCGCACGCCCATCCCCGGCCGCGAAGCCCAGGAAGTCCTCACGCCGCTGCCGGGCCTGGGCGGCCGGCGTCGGCGAGATCCGCATCGGCGAGGAGGTCAACCCGACGATCACCGTGCAGCTTTCCGGCGTGGACACCGAGAGCATCATCGAGCAGGCCCGCCGCGAGGACAACCAGGGCAACCGCATCCGCCGCGTGCGGCAAATGCTCTACGAGCAGCTCGGCATCGAGGGCGAGGGCGAGTTCGAGCAGTACCACGAGTTCTGGTGGCGGAACACCAAGCGGAGCTGCGACGGTGCTGTTTCGCAACATCCGCGAGCTGCCCGACTCGTCGCTGGAGAACACCGAGGAGGGCTGGAAGCTGGTGATCGACTTCCCCTTCGACGAGGCTGGGCATGGCCCGCGCGACGACCTGAGCACGATCCAGCGGTTCAGCGGCTCGCACCCGGACGGGGCCAGGACCCTGTGCTGGATGCCGTTGTTCCTCAGCATGGACGCCCAAAAGGACCTCGGGATGCTCGTCATCCTGGAGCACATCCTCACCGGCGAGCGGTTCCCCCAGTACGCAAACCACCTTTCCCCACAGGACCGTCAAGCGGCCAAGTCGATTCTGGAAAGCCAGCGGAGCATGTTGCACCAGCGAGTGCAAGGCCACTTGGATGCGGCCTACGGCTTGGAGACGCTTATTCCCGGCTCGCTGGACACGACCCACGAAATGGAGCCCAACGAGCAATTTGCCTCGCTTCTGCCGGGCTTCCCGCCGCGGCCGCCCGTGGCCGCGAACCTGGCAGGGGCCATGCAACATCTCTTGAGCCAGGCCCTTGAGCATGAGTTTCCCGCGGCCCCGCACTTCGAGACGGAGGTGAAGCCGAGCGTGCTGAAGAAGGTCTACGAGCTGGTCCTGCCGGCCACAGAGTCGGCAGACGGCCGATTGGCGATTGAGAACGCGCAGCGGCCCTTGCTGCGGAAGGTCGCCAATCCGCTCCTGTTGGGCGATATGGGCAACGACGCCACGTACTTCGTCCTGGGGCAACACTGGAAGACGCACTTCGCTCGCAAGGCCGCCGAGACCGGCAGCCCGATGGACGTCAAGCACCTGAGAGACTGGATCGACGATCCACGGCCGATGGGCCTGCCGCCCGAGGCCGAGAACATGGTGATCCTGATCTTCGCCGCCCAGAACGGCTATACGCTCTATCGGCATGGCGGCCCCTACGAAGCAACAACGCTTCAGACGCTTCCCGACGACTGTGAGCTGCGGAAGGTCAACCTGCCGGACGCCGCGGTTTGGGAACCGGCCGTGGCTCGCGCCGGGAGCATTTTTGGCGTCGCGGGGCACAAGGTCCTGAGCGCTGGCAACGTCAAGCGCACTCTCGGCGGAGGTCAAGAAGAAGGCCGAGGGGCGCGTCGTGGATGCGAGACTTTTCGCCAGAAGCTCCATGACCGCATGGCTTGCATGGGGCTCGCCCCCGAGAGCACCAACCGCATGAAGACGGCCCTTGCCACGCAGAAGCTCGTGGGCCTCGTGGTGGCCGCGGAGCCGGCCAATGTGATCGGGTTGCTGGCCCGGGCCCAGATCGCTACGAGCGAGGCCGCCATGGGTGAGTGCGTTGAGAAGGCCGCGGAGTTGGAAGGCAACCTCGAGACGGCGGGTTGGGAGGTTTTCGAGGCCATTGGTCAGCTTGCCGATGACCGCAAGGCCGCTGCCGCGGAAGTTTTGGCCGAGGTGCGGAAGGCCCTCGCTGCGGACGAACATGTCGCGGGCCTGGCGCGGCGCTTAAGGGGGCACACGCCCGAGCGGTGCGGCTTTTGACAAAGCCTGTGCCGCCACCGCCGCAGCCGACCGTCGTTCCGCCGGCAGTTGTTTTGCCGCCGACTCCTACGCCTCCGGTCACGCCGCCCCAGCCCAAGGGCAAGAAGATCGTCGGTCAGGGGACGAAGCTAGACCTTCCACTTGCCGACGCACGGCAGGTTCTGGCCGACTTGCACGCGCAGGTTAAACCAGGGCAGACCACTCGCGTGAATGTGAGTTGGGTCATCGAAGAGGGAGCCGGATCGTGAGTACGGCCAGTCCGACCTTTAGTCAGCTTAAGGCCCAGGTGGCCGCCATCCGCCAGAAGGTGCCGCAGGCCCGCGTGATCGGCATCCGTGCCGCCGGGCGGTGGACCGCCGAGCGGCAGAAACGGGACGGGGAGCACTCCTACCTGATCCAACAGTGCGACTCGCCCCTCGCGATGCGGCTGGCCCTCCGCGAGCCGGCCGACGAGGCCACGACCAAGATCCTGATCACGCCGTTGGAGGACAAGGACCTGAGCGCGGACATCCTCATGCGGCTGGCGAAGCGGCGACTCTTTCCCATCGACCCCTGGCAGATTGTCCGCTCGTTGTTTCAGGCCCAGACGGTCGATCCAAGGCTGTCCCATTGCGGCTGGATCGCCGAGATGCTCCTGGACCTGGTGCCGGCCGAGGATTACCCGGCGGCCCGTGGCGGCTTCCTGGACGCTGATACGGTCTGGCCGCTCCTGCTGCAGCACGGGATCGGGTTGACGGCGGACACGCCCGACCTGACGTCGCTCTTGAAGTGGTCCCTGGACGCCGAGGCGACCGGCCGTTTTCGCCGTGCGGCCACGGCCTTCCGCGAGGCGGCTACGGTTTGGTTGGCCGAGAAGGCCGGGCCGGTGGTCGAAATCGTCTTATCATGCGTCTCGCGGTTAGAGCGGCCCGATGCCGTGCCCTTGGGCCTGGCGGTGGGCGTAGTCTATCATCCTGCCGCCGCCGGCAAGTTGGAACGGGCCAGCGGGAAGCTGGAAGAGCGGTTCCTGGGGAGCGACAAGCCGCCGGAGGCCACCGTAGTCCAGCGTTGGAGCACCGCGGCCACAGAGGCCGTGCGAGCCCTGCGGCATACGGACGCCCGCGCCCAATGGCAGACGCTCCAGCGTGCCGACGAGATTCTGACCGAGGTGCAGGCCGAGGGCTTCGCCTACCTGAGCGACGTGTCACCCATCGGCTTCGACCAGCGTCTGGCCCGCTTCGGCCACTGCCTCAGCAGCGTGCTGGCCGACAGTTTGCTCCCCTCGCCCTCTGGGAGAGGGGCAGGAGGTGAGGGCCATGCCTTGGCCGAGGCCCGGCAGGTGGTCCGCGACCACGATCAGTCGGCCCGCGAGGCGCGGCGGCTCGAGCGGGTGGATATGGCCGTGCGGTTGGTGCGCTGGCTGGGCAAACGGGGCCAGCAGGACGCCGCCCAACCCCGGTCCCTTGCTGAGGCTGCGGCCGATCATCTGCGAGATGGCGGGTTCGTGGACTGGGCCCGGCTCAGCCTGCGTCTGGGCGATCCGGTCCAGGTGCTTTCCGAAGCCTACGCGAAGCTCTTCGAGGTCGTGACTCAGGTCCGGGAGTCGCAGTCCCAGGTCTTTGCCCGGCTGCTGGTGGACTGGACCGCTGCCGGCTCCCAAGGTGACGGCGTGGTGCCGGTCGAACGGGTCCTGGACCAGATCGTCGCCCCCCTGGCTGCCGATAATCCGGTGCTGGTGATCGTCATCGACGGCATGAGCGTGGCGGTTTGCCGCGAATTGCTGGCCGACTTGACACAACACGAGTGGCTGACCCTATGCGAGGCGGGCGCGACGTTCAACCGGCCGGCGATCGCCACGGTCCCTTCGGTCACGGAGTTCTCCCGCACCAGCCTGCTTACCGGCCGACTGCGAGCCGGGGGCGCGGCCGACGAGCGGGCCGGCTTTACGGAACACCCGGCCCTCGTGGCCCGCTGTCGCAGCGGGTATCCGCCCGTGCTGTTCCATAAGGCAACCCTCCAGGAAGCCGAGGATGCGTCGCTGGCAGCCGACGTCCGCAAGGAGATCGGCTCGCCCAACCGCAAGATTGTCGGCGTGGTGGTCAACGCCGTGGACGACCATCTCTTGAAGGGCCAGCAGATCGACGTCCGCTGGTCGCGGGACGAGATCAAGGTCCTGCCAGCCCTGCTGCACGAGGGCCGCATGGCCCGGCGGCTGGTGGTGCTGGTGGCCGACCATGGCCACGTACTGGATTGTCAGACCGTGGCCCGCGCAGGCGAGGGCGGGGAGCGGTGGCGGGTGGCCTCCGGCGAGCCGGCCGCCGATGAGCTGCTGATCCAAGGGCCGCGGGTGGCCGTCGAAGGGCATCGGCTGATTGCACCCTGGACCGAGCGGGTCCGCTACGGCATGATGAAGAATGGCTACCACGGCGGCTTGACGCCCCAAGAGATGGTCGTGCCGATCGTCGTGCTTTCCGGTACCGACAAGTCTCCGGCGGGCTGGCGCGAGCAGCCGGTGGACACGCCTGCCTGGTGGGACGAGCCCGCACCGATCGAACCTGCCGTCGAGAAGCCGGCCCCGGTGCTCAAGCCGGCCAAGCCCGAGCCGGGGACCCTTTTCAACCTCCGCGGCGGCGACGAACTGCCGGCGGAGCCGAAGAAGCCCGACGAGCCGAAGAAGGATGAAGAGTTGAGGAAGGCCGACGAACCGTGTCCGGCGTGGGTCCCCAGGCTCTTGGCCTCGGCCGTCTTCGAGCAACAGAAGCAGTTCGGCGGGCGCGGCCTGCCAGGCGACGAGGTCTTCAGCAAGCTCCTGGCCGCGCTCGACCGGCGGGGCGGCAAAATGACCTCCGTGGCCCTGGCTCGGGCGTTGGAGTTCTCAGCCATACGTCTGCCGGGGCTGCTGGCGAAGGCGCAGCGTGTGCTGAACATCGATGGCTACGCGGTCTTGAGCCGCGATGACGCCTCGGATACGGTAGAGCTGAACCGAGAGCTGCTGCTGAAGCAGTTCGATCTGGTGTAGGAATTCGCGATGTCACTAAGCCCTCAGCGGAGAGAAGAGATCATCGACGCCCTGCGGCGCGGCACGGTGCCGCGGAGCAGCCTCGATGCGTTCGCGGTTGGTCTCGAACCGTTCGAGGGGGCCATCGAAGAGGACCTGCGAAAGGTCAGTGCCGGGGGCAGCGTCTTCAAGGCGGTGCGTGGCGAATACGGTTGCGGCAAGACCTTCTTCGCCCGCTGGCTGGCGGATCGCGCCCGCAAGCTGGGCTTCGCCACATCCGAGGTCCAGATCTCGGAGACCGAAACTCCGCTACACCGTCTGGAGACCGTCTACCGCCGGCTCATGGAGCGGCTCTCCACGGCTGACACGCCCCAGGGGGCACTCCGCAACGTCGTGGACGGCTGGTTTTATGCCCTGGAGGAGGACGTGTTGGCTGAGGGCACCGTTGGCCCGGACAACCAACAGGCTTTGGTCCGCCGCACCGGTGAACTGCTGGAGCAGCGTCTGGCCAAGGTCACCGCCACGGCGCCAATGTTCAGTGCCGCCCTGCGGGGCTACCGGGAAGCCCAGGCACGAAGTGACAAGCCGGCCGCCGAGGGCATCTTGGCTTGGCTGGCCGGCCAGCCGAACATAGCAGCGGCGGCAAAACGTGCTGCCGGCGTCAAGGGCGACATCGACCACTTCGGCGCACTGAGCTTCCTCCAGGGCGTACTGATCGTCCTGCGGGACTCCGGGCAACCCGGCCTGCTCTTGATCTTGGACGAGGTGGAGACCATCCAGCGGGTCCGCGGGCGACGTCCGCGACAAGAGCCTCAACGCCTTGCGGCAGCTTATCGACGAGGTGGATGCGGGCCGCTTTCCGGGCCTCTACCTGCTCGTCACGGGGACGCCGTCCTTCTTCGATGGTCCGCAGGGTGCCCAACGGCTGGAACCCCTGGCCCAGCGGCTGCACGTCGATTTCCAGACCGAGGCTCGCTTCGACAACCCGCGGGCCGTGCAGATCCGGCTGCCCGGTTTCAACCTCGATCGTCTCTGCCAGGTCGGCTGCAAGGTCCGCGACATCTTCACACAGCATGCCACAGGCCCCGGAGCGGATCGCCGCGTCTTGCGATTCGACTACATTCGGGATCTGGCCGAGGCCGTGACCGGCCGGCTGGGCGGCAAGGTCGGCGTGGCCCCGCGGATCTTCCTCAAGAAACTCGTGGCCGACGTTCTGGACCGCGTGGACCAGTTTCCCGACTTTCAGCCGCGGCAGCACTATGCCCTGACCATCGCCGAGAACGAATTAACGCCGGTGGAGCGGCAGGCGATGGGCGCGACGAACGTCGATGAAATCGAGCTGGAACTGTGAGCAGCTTCGAACAACTACATCCTGCAGTCCAGCACCATGTCGTCAACAGCTTGGGTTGGCGGGAGTTGCGGCCTTTTCAGGAGGAGGTGATTCCAGGCATCCTGGCCGGGCAGCACATGATCATCCTGGCGCCCACGGCGGGCGGCAAGACCGAGGCCGCCTTCCTGCCCATCGCCTCCCGCATGCTCGCCGAGGACTGGAAGGGCCTGAGCGTGCTCTACATCTGCCCGATCAAGGCCCTGCTCAATAACCTCGACGTGCGGCTCCAGCGGTACTGCACACTCCTGGGCCGGCGTTCGGCCCTCTGGCACGGCGACGTCACCACCACGGCCCGGCGGCACGTGCTCCGCGATCCGCCCGACTGCCTGCTTGACCACGCCCGAGTCGCTGGAGGTGATGCTGGTTTCGCCGAACGTCGATGCCCGCACCCTGTTCGCGAATCTGCGGGTGGTGGTCGTGGACGAGATCCACGCCTTCGCCGGCGACGACCGCGGCTGGCACCTGCTCTCGGTCCTTCAGCGGATTACGCGGCTGGCCGGCCGGGAGCTTCAGCGGATCGGCCTGTCGGCGACGGTCGGCAACCCGGAGATACTCATCGACTGGCTGGCCGGGTCGTGCAAGGGCGATCGCGTCGTGATCCGGCCGGCGGAGGCCGCGGCCGCCCATGCCGAGGTCAAGCTCGATTACGTCGGCTCGCTGGAGAACGCGGCCGTGGTCATTTCCCGGCTGCACCGGGGCGAGAAGCGGCTGGTCTTCGTGGATAGCCGTGCCCGCGCGGAGGAGCTTGGAGCGGGCCTGCGGCAACTGGGCATCACGGCCTTCGTCACCCATAGCTCGCTCAGCCAGGAACAGCGCCGGCAGGCGGAAGATGCCTTCGCCAACCGCGACGACTGCGTGATCGTGGCCACCAGCGTCCTGGAGTTGGGCATCGACGTGGGCGATCTCGACCGGGTGATCCAGATCGATAGCCCCCCCACGGTGTCCAGCTTCCTCCAGCGGATGGGCCGCACCGGCCGCCGCGCCGAAACCACCCGCAACTGCCTTTTCTTAGCCACCCGCGACGAAACGTTGATTCAGGCCGCCGGCCTGATCGATCTCTGGCACACGGGCTACGTCGAGCCGATCCAACCGCCGGCGGAGCCATACCACGTCCTGGCGCAGCAACTCATGGCCCTGGTGCTCCAGGAGCAGGGCATCGGCCGCCACACTTGGCTGGAGTGGGTTGTCGGCGTGCCGGCGTTTACAAATTTGCCGTCGGAGCGTATCCAGGAGGTCGTCGCGCGGATGCTCTCGCAGGGGATGCTCTGGGAGGAGCAGGGCATCTTGGGGATCGGGCAGAAGGGCGAGGACACCTACGGCCGGCGGCATTTCCTGGAGTTGCTCTCCGTGTTTCTCTCCCAGCCGCTGTTCGCTGTCTTACACGGTCGCCAGGAACTGGGGTTCGTGGACGAGCTGACGTTCCTGTGCAAGCAGGAAGGCCAACGCGTGCTGCTGCTGGGCGGCCGCGCCTGGCGCGTGACCCACATCGACTGGCAGCGGAAAGTCGCCCACGTCGAGGTCTCAGAGGCCCGTGGCCGGACGCGATGGAAGGGCACAGGCCAGGGGTTGTCCTTCCGGCTCTCCCAGGCGATCAAGCGGGTGCTCGCAGAAGACGAGGCCCGGCCCTGGTGGTCGCAGCGTGCTAGGACGCAGATCGACGAGGTGCGGGGCAAGTTCCCGTGGGTGACCGCCGAGGGAACTGTGTTGGTTGCTGAAAACGGCAACGTGACGTGGTGGACCTTTGCCGGCCAGAAAGCCAACGCCGCCCTTGCCCCGGCCCTGGCCAATCTCGCCCATGTGCCGGCGTCGAGCGATAATCTGGGCATCGAGTTCGACCAGGCCATGCCGCTAGAGCCCGTACAGCAAGCAATCGAGGAACTGGGGTCCGGTGATCCCAGCACGTTGCTGCCTGCGGTCAGCCCCGAGGCCCTGGAGGGCATGAAGTTCTCCGATTGCCTGCCGCCGGCGCTCGCGGTCCATGTTCTGGGGATGCGGAACCGGGATCCGATGGCGGTGGAACAAATACTGCGGACGCCGATCCGATGCCGGTCGAATTGATCCTACAGCCGATGCACGTACAGCACCTCGCCCGGCATGCACTGCGCGGCCAGATCAAGCAAATGCTCGTGATGGGCGAAGAAAATCACCTGCGTCCGCGCGGATAACTCGGCCAGGATCTTGAGCGTCTCCACCGCCCTCCGGTTGTCGAAACTCACGAGGATGTCGTCGACGATCAACGGCATCGGCTCCGGGCACACGGCGGGTTCCCACTTGTGGGAGCGGATCGGTTGGAGCCAGGTCTCCAGACTCGCCAACCGCAGGGCCAGGTAAAGCTGATCGCAGGTCCCTTCGCTCATCGCGGTCGGCGGGACGGTCTTGCCGTCGGGGCGAACGCCCTCCAAAACCTGCTCGTCGCGACCGTCGAAACCGATCCGCAAGGCCTCGAACGAACCGAGCGTGAGCCGTCGAAAAAGCTCGCTCGCCCGGCCGAGCACCGGCCCTTCGTTCTTCTTGCGATAGCGCTCGATCCCTTCCCGCAAGACTGCCGAGG
This sequence comes from uncultured Planctomycetia bacterium, assembly GCA_963824275.1. Classification (GTDB taxonomy): domain Bacteria; phylum Planctomycetota; class Planctomycetia; order Pirellulales; family Thermoguttaceae; genus JANXQG01. Next base: position 1,181,923 of record CAWGOT010000006.1, read on the forward strand.
CCAGCCGCAGGCGCAAATAATGCTGCACGCCGGGCTCCAAGCGGGCAAGGATCTCCTGGGCGTCCTCGGCCGCTTCGGCCGCCGCGGCGCCGGTGTCCATGCCGGCCAAGACCGTCTTCTCACCGCCAATCTTCTCGCGCAGCTCGCCCCGCTCGCGCTCCAGGTCGGCGATCGCATCGCCGATCTGCCGCAACTCGCCCGGCAAGGAGTCGGGGGAAATCGCCGCCGCCTCGGCCACCAGGGCTTCAACCGTGGCCCCCGCCGCAAACTCCAGCAGGTGGGCGTGGCAGGCTTCCCGCTCCTGCCGCAACCGCAGGAACTCGGCCGAGGCGGCTTCGGCTGCGGGCAGCTCGTCGGCCTGTGGGGCAGCGGGCCTCCTGGCAGAGCACAAGCAGCAGGGCCTGCAAGCTGTCGGCCGCGGCGAGGGCCTGCTGGCGCTTTTCCTCCTGCGTCAGTCCGCTGCGATTGCAAGAGGTCGAGATTCTTTTGATCGGCCACCGCCCTGCGAAGCCGGCCGAGAAGCTCCTCGAAGGCTTCCTGAAAGCGCTCGCCGCGTGCAGGCTGGTCCGGATCGACGGCTTGCAGCAGCCGCTCCGCAACCTGGCGGAAACGCAGGGCTTCGCGACCGATGCCCTCGATCCGCTCGGAAAAGCCGGCCGCCTCCTTGAGCCGCTCATGCAATTCCACCGTCTGGGCCACGACTTCATTGACGGCAACCGGCGAGGCGTCGGCGGGCAGGCCCAAGCGGCTGGATGGCAGCGGTCCAGTGGGTCCGCCACTGGGTCAGATCGGCCTCGGCCTGCAGGGCCTTGGCTTCGGCCTGGGTCGCGGCCTTTGACAAGCGATTCTTCTCTCGCTCCAACTGCCGCCGCGAGTCGGCCGTCTCCTTGATCTGCTCCAAGAGGGAGTCGCCACGGGCGAGCAGGGAGTCAAGGTCAGGTGTCAGGTGACGAGGTGTCAGGTGTCAGTAAAGAGACGCCCGACCGCTCTTCCCTGAGACCTGACGACCTGCAGACCTGAGACCTGAGACCTGACAGCATGCGCGGCGATTTGGTCTCCAGTTGCTCGAGCGACGCCGTGCGCTGCCGGATCCTCTGGGCCTGCTGGACGAGCCCTTGCTGCCGCTGGACCCAGGCCTGCATCTCCCGCGGAGGCAGCGGATCGATGCCGGCGGGATTCCAGGTTTGCCTCCATTGGACCTCGATTTGCTGGAGTTGGTCTCGGCGGCAGCCAGGCGGCGGCCGAGTTCGGCCGTCTGCTGCTGCAAGGAAAGTTGCTGGGCCTGAAGCGTTGCACGATGGGCTACGCGATTCGCTTCGCGGCGCAGGCGGTCGGACAGATCGTCCGCCTGGCGGACCGTCTGCTGTAGGCCGCTGCCAGATCGGAGGTTTCACCCGTGGCGGCAAGAAAGGTCCTGCAATGCAGCGGCATCGATTTGTTCCTTCCGCCAGTCTTGCAACACGAGCCGCCAGCCGGCGTCGCGGAGTTTGCGGGCCTCGGCCAGCTCGGTCTCGGACGGCACTTCGCCCTCGAGCTCAGCCGCGCCAGTTCACGTTCGATGTCGGCCGCGTCGCCACGGGCCTTTTCCAATTGCCCTTGCAGGCCCGCGATCGCCGCTTGGGCATCGGCCAGAGCTGCGATCGAAGCGGACGATCGTTTCCGCCGCTGGCAAGGCAAGTTGCTCCAAGGCCTCCAGCGTTCCGCTCCATAGCCCCAGCTTTTTCAGATCGATGGCCGCCTGCTTGGTCAAGGCGGCGATCTCGGCCCGCAGGGCGGCCGCCTGCTGCGAGAGGTTGCCTTGGCTGCGTGCCTGGCGGATGGCCTCGGCCAGCGGGGCCGGATCGCACGGCGGCGGCAGTTGCGCCAACTGCCGCAGACCTCGTCCAGGCGCTGCCGGCTCTCGGCGATTTCGTTCCGCGCCTGGACAGTTGCTTTTCCAGGGCTTCCTTGCGGTTGCCCAGGTTCTGGATCTCGACCTGCTGCCGCCGCGAAAGTTTTAGTTGTTCGGCCTCGGCCAAAGTCAGGTCCGGCCGCAGCTCGGCCAGCAGCGCCGCTGCTTCTTTTTCGAATGCTCGCGATTGGCGATCAGGCCGGGCAGGTCGCTCTGGGCCTTGCGGACAACGCTCAGTTCCTTGTAGACGGCTTCGATCTCCTCGGCACGAGCAACGAGGCCCTCCGGCACGGTCAGGGCGGCGATCAGTCCATCGAGCCGGGCAATTTCGGCCACGGCGTCCTGCTCGGCTTTGCCGGGCCGTTTCCAGGCGCGAGATCGTGTCGCGGCGGTTTTCGGCAAAATCGGCCGGCAAGAGGGGCACATCGCCCAGTCGCGCCAGTTTTTCATCGCACTCCCGTAGCCGGCCGATCGTCGGCAGGGCCCCGGCGAGCCGCTGCAGCCGCGACCTCTGGCGAGAATTGTCGCCAGTTTCTCTTCGATTGTCGTCAGTTGTTTGGTCATCCTCGTCGAGTGCCGCCTTGTGCTTCTGCCATTCGCTGCTGGGAAGCTGGCTCTCGCGAATCAGCTTCTTGGCCTTGTTGAGCTCGGTCAGCGCCTGGTTCACCGCCGGCTTGAGACCGCGAGGGCTGAAGAGTTCCTCGGCCTGCTTTTCCAGGTTATTGCGGATCGTCCGCAGGTCGGAGATTCCCGCCCCCGCGGCGAAAAGCACGTGGCCGATGTCGCCCTGCCCTCGGATGATGTCCTTGCCGCCAGCGATCAACCCGGCGTGGTCGATGCCGAACATGGTCTCGAATTGGGCCTGGTCGCAACCGCCGAGAAAGCCGTGCAGGACCGACTCTTCCAGCGGTTCCTTTTCATCGGGCGGAAGCAGGGTGCCCTTGTTGCCCTTGCGGCGAACGATTTCCAACTGCTGGCCGTCGCGGCGGGCGAGCATGGCGCCGATCCGCAGGTTCGGCTTGTTGTGGATGAAGTCGTCCGCACTGTTGCCGGGGATCCCGTAGAGCAGGTTTCGCAGCGCCCGCAAGGCCGAACTTTTTCCGGCCTCGTTGGGGCCGTAGACGAGGTGGAAGCCCTCGCTGCCGGCCGCCAGGTCGAGCGAGACGTCGGTGAAAGGACCGAAGGCACGCAGATCGAGTCGCAGGATTTTCATCGTGGACTCTCCCGCGAAACCATCTGGCCGACGAGCATCTGGCGGACCTGGTCGAGCAGTTCGCCGGTCGTGTCGGGCTTGCCGAGATCGATGGCCTCAGGACCTTCCGTCAACTCCGGCGGAAGTTTCTTGCGCAGCTCGCCCAGATCATCGGCCACGAGTCGCAGCACGGCCTCGGGATCGCTGCGAAGCTCATCAATCAAACGGGCCAACTCGCCCACAGGGCCGTCGGAGAGCAGGGCCTCGTCGAGATTCACCGGCAGCGTGGTGGCCGTGCGGACCTTCTCGATCCAGGCGCGGCCGCCGCTAACGTCCAGGGCCGTGGCGCGAATGTCGTCGACCCACTGCTCCGGCCTGGCGGCAATATCCTGATGGGCCCCGCAGGGACCGCTCGTCTCGACCCGCACGGCCAGCGATAGGCCATCGCTTTCGGCCATCAGGTTTACCAACCGCTGGCGGAAACGGTCGAGCAGGTCTTCCTTGGTCGCGGCAGCGGTGGCATCGACCCAGCACGTCTGCCAGCGGAAAACGTCCAAAGGCCGAAGCTCCGGCCGCAACCGCTGCTGGCCATCGACTTCCACCAGCATGCAGCCCTTGGCGCCATGCTCGTGGATATGACGACCCTGGATATTGCCGGAAAAAATGATGTCCGGCTCGCGGTTGAGCACTTCCTGCCGATGGGCGTGGCCCAGGGCCCAATAGTCGTAGTGCTTGGAGATCAGGCCGGGGATGGTGCAGGGGGCGTAGGGCTGGTGTCCTTCGCGGCCCGTCGCGCAGGTGTGCAGCATGCCGATATTCAGCATTCCCCCCACCGCTGGCGGGTAGGCGGCCGAAAGGTCATCCAGCACGGCCGCAGTGGCAAAGCTCTGGCCGTGGATCGCCACGCCCCACCGCTCCAAGAGGAAGGTCTCTGGCTGGCGGTGGTCGAGCATGCGGACATTCTCGGGCAGCGGAAGTGTCCTAGTCATTTTGTTGGCCGCATCATGGTTTCCGGCAATTGCGACTACGGGAATTCCTGCCTCGCGGAGTCGGACCATCTGCGACACGAAAAAGAGGCCCGTCCGATGGTCCTTCCAGTCACCATCGTAGAGGTCGCCGGCAATCAGGACGAAGGCCACCGACTGGTCGATGGCAATCTGGACAAGATTTTCCAGGGCCCGGCGGCTGGCCTGGCGGATTTCGTCGACGGGTGCGCCTTCGTAGCGTTCCAGGCCTCGCAAAGGGCTGTCGAGGTGGATATCGGCGGCGTGAAGAAACTTGAACATTGTTTTCGAGGGAAACTCCGCCCTCGGGGGTAGCCTACGGGACAGCAACAGGCAGTATACCGCATCGCGCCAGGAAATTCTACGGGCGAAGTCGCGGCGGGTGCTTGCATCTACGCGGCAGTTCAGCGTAGAATAAAGGCGCTACTTCCGATAGATCGTTCGATCGCAGGGGAGGCCAGGTTTAATGGGATTCGGTATGCCCGAGCCTTGGTTGTGGGTTCCAGTTGCGTGCGCAACGTTGGCTGTGGTTGTTTTCTTGTTGTGGCGCCCGTGTCAGGCGGCGGCACAAGAGGCTCGCCTTACGCAAGCCCGCAAGGAGTTCCACAAGCAGCGGGAATGGCTGGAAGTGAAGTTCATTGCCCTGGCAGGGCCCCAGGCCGGGTCGCTGGCCGGGTCGCCGATGAAGGCTGACGGCCCGCGCTGGTCGAGTTGCGATTTCGACGACTCCGTGTGCTACGTGCGGCATCGCGCCACGGGTGAGCTTTCGGCCTTCGTCGAGGTGACCGTGGCCCTGGAGGGGATCGGTCATACGACTGGCTCCGCGAGCGATTGGATGGGCAATCTACAGGCTGGCACGGCGGTCTTTCGCTTTGAAAAGAACCGCTGGGTGACCGATGGCCGGGTGATTCTGAATCTCAGCCCTAGCGAAGCCGTCCGACGTTTCCAGGACGACTGGGAGATGGTGGGGCAGGAGATGGCGGACCGGACGGTTTAGCCGCCGTCATTCTAACGCAAGATTTTTGTGCCGCTGCTTTACTTTCGCCCCGCGGTAGTGTATTTTAAGAGGCGCATGGCACTCCCGGGCATCTTCCGGGCTCTTGGCAATTCTGGCCAAGGAACAGAGGCAAAAGGCCCTGCCATGCGGGCCGAATAACCGATGAGGAGTGTCGCTATGCGCAGGTACTGCCTGAGTGTCGGTCTTTTCTTGGGACTTCTGCCCCTTCCTACCACCCACTGGTCGCCGCGGAAACGCCGCCGGCCAACAATCCCGGACAGCGACAGGTTGAAAACCTGAATCCCGGACAGCGACAGGTTGAAAACCTATCCTACGGGGATGTGCCGCTGGTTGACGCCGCCGTGAGGCAGGCGATGCAGGATCGCAATTTTGCCGAGGCCCGCAAGGCCATCGACGAAGCCGCCAAGGCCAAGGACGCGCCCAGCGACTACCTGGCCTATCTCAGGGCCTGGTCGTTCCAATTGGACAACCAGCCTGACCAGGCCATCGCCGCGCTGGAGAAGTTCGAGAAGGACTTTCCCCAAAGCACGTGGCTCCGCCGCGCCCGCTTTGCCAAGGCCCAGGCGATGGTCGCCAAACACGACTTCCGCGGCGCCCAGGCGATCTACGAACAAGAGGCGAAGTATCTGCTTTCCGCCGCGCGGCGGGAGCAGGCGGCGGCTGTCTACCTGGAGTTCGCCGACGCGCGGTTCCAACCCCGCCGCCAGGATCAGAAGCCCGACTACAACGGCGCAGCAGTTCTACGCCCTGGCCCTGGAGACGGGCCTGGCGGCTGCGCACCGCGCGGAGGCCCAATTCCGCCTCGGCGTTTGCTGCCAGAAACTCGGTAATCAAATCCAAGCCGTGAAGGCCTATCAGAAATTCCTCGCCACATACGCCGACGACCCGCGACATCATGGAGGCCCGTTATCACCTCGGCGAATGCCTTTTGGCCGCGGGCAACCTGCCTGAAGCGCGAAAGCAGTGGCGGGAGCTGGTGAAGACGGTGCAGCCGGTACCCGTCAAACCCGTGGCGGACGGCACACCCCAGGCGGACGGCACACGGAGTGTGCCTGCTACCTTGCCGCATAATTGGCCTGCCGAGGCGGCCTTCCATATCGCCGAGACCTGGCACTGCCCTAGCCCCGATAACGATGAAGATCTCGAGCGGGGTGTCGCGGCCTTGCAGGACTTCCTCAGCCGCTTCCCCACGCACGAACTGGCGGGACGCGCCCATTTGCGAGTCGCCGAGAGCCAGCTCCATCGGGGCCACGACGACCAGGCCGTGGCCACGCTCCAGCAGTTCCTGCAAGACCCGCGTTGGAAAGACTGCAAGGAACTGCCCGAGGCCCGCCGCGCACTGGGCCAGATCTATCACGGGCAAAAGAAATACGCGGAAGCCCTTGCCACCTGGCGCGAGTATCTCACCCGCTACACGTCCAATGAGGGCTGGAACGCCGTACAGCAAGCGATCATCGACACCGAATATCTGATCGGCCAGGAGAAATTCAAGGCGGGCGACGACGAGGCGGCCGCCAAACTGCTGGCCGAGTTCATGGACCGCTATCCGCTGGACGCCCGCAATCCGGGCATCCTTTTCCTTTTCGGGCAGATGCACCAGCGGCAGAAGAAATGGGAAGCGGCCATTGCCGATTGGCAGCGGCTGGCGACCAAGTATCCGCAGTCGGAAGAGGCCTCGCACGCCGAGTTCTCGATCGCCAGAACGCTGGAAGAAGAACTCCATCGCTACGACGAGGCGCGGCAGCACTACGCCCTGGTCGCCGGCCGCGACAAGGCCGCCGCCCAGCAGGCGCGGACGGCGATTTCGGCCAAGGACATGCAGGTCGCGACCGAGCGCGATTTCTTTCCACCGAGACGCCGCACTTGAAACTGACCACGCGGAACGTGCCCTCGGTCAAGGTCCGCGTCTATAAGATCGACCTGGAGACCTATTTCCGCAAGATGCACTCCATCGCCGGCATCCAGCGCCTGGACGTCTCGCTGATCGATCCCGACGCAACGCTCGACTTCGCGGTCCCCGATTATGCGAAATACAAGCCGCTGACAAGCTCGATCCCCGTTTCGTTGCCCAATGGCCTGAAGGCGGGCGTGGCGGCGGTGACCGTCAGCAGCCCTACGCTGGAGACCACCACCTTGTTGATCCAAAGCAACCTGCAAATCCTCGTCGAGAGCTCTCGGGATGAAGTGCTGATCTTTGCCGAGAACATGACGACCGGCAAGCCCTGGCCGGGAGTCCGGCTGCTGCTTTCCGACGGCCGCAGCGTCTTTGCCGAAGGGAAGACGGGCGACGACGGCTTCTTCCGCCAGCGGTATCCACACCCGGCGTTGAAAGACACCTCCAGCCTTGGTCCGAAAGCGGAAATCCTCTGCCAATGGGGCTCGGAGCGCTACCCCGAATCCAAGGACGTCGAATGCCTGCGGGTCTTTGCCGCCGCCGAGGGCGGACACGTGGCCTCGACCGCCGTTAGGCTCCAGGGCGGGCCGGTCGCGCGCGAGCTGGCCGACCGGATCACCGTCGATACCGATCGCGTGGTCCACTATGCGGGCGAGACGGTCCACGTTTCCGGCGCCGCCCGCCATGCCGACGGCGACCGCTTCGTGGTCGAACCGGGCAAGAAGCTGACCGTCGAGGTCTGGGGCGGCGAGGACCGCCGCTTGCGGCGGCAGGAGGTGGCGCTTTCGGCCGCGGGCACTTCGCCTTCGATTTTCCCCTGCCGGCGGAAATGCCCGAGGGGGCTTTTCAGGTTCTCGTCAGCGATCAGGCCGGGCATCGACAGTCCGCCGCTTTCCAGGTCGGCCGGCCGCAAGAAGAGACGCCCCGCCTAGTCCTCGATCTGCCCAAGACCGTCTACTATCGCGGTGAGACGATCGAGGGCACCGTGCGCGGCGTGTTGCTTCAGGACCGCCCTTTGGCCGGCGTGAAGCTGCGCTACAGACTGGGCAGCGTGCCGGCGACCACCGTCACGACCGACGACCGCGGCGAGGTCCATTTCAGCATCCCCACGGCGGAAATGGAGTCCTACGGAGCCATGACCTTCGAGGCGACCGTCCCGTCGCGAGCGCTCTCCTTCGCCGCGATCTCGCGGTCGCCACGCGCGGCTTTTCGATCGGCCTGGAAACAGACCGGCCGCTGTATGTGGCGGGCGAGACGTTTGATGTCCGCCTGACGACGCACGACGCCGCCGATAAGCCAATCGCGGAAAAGCTCGTATTGAAGGTCTTCCGGCAAGAGCAAGTCGGCGAAACCACCCGCGAGGAACTGGTTGAAGAGCATCCGCTGGCCACGGCAGCCGACGGCGCCGCCCGCCAAACGCTCAAACTGGCCAAGGGCGGCGAGTACTCCGTCCGCGCCACCGGAACGGATCGCTTCGGCAATACCATCGTCGGCAAGCGGTCGCTGACCATCTCCGGCGAGGACGATCGGCAGCGGTTGCTGTTGCTGGTCGATCACCGGAACCTCAAGGTCGGTGAGGCGGTCGAGGCCCAGGTCGTTTGGCGGGAAGCCCCGGCCTTGGCGGTGGTCGCCTGCCACTCCGACCGGCTCATTGGGGCACCCGGTACTCCCGGGTCAGCGGCAGATCCTGCTCCAAACCGGAGTGAATCGTTTGCAGATTCCCGTGACCGTGGAAATGGCCCCACGTTTCAGCTCTTGGTCTCGGTCATGGCCGATCGACAAAGTACGCATCGAGATCCGCGTGATGACGTCCATCACGCGGAGCGTGATGAGTACAATCGCCTGTTTGAGGCCGCTTGCATCCTGCACGTCGATGCCGATCTGCAGGTGAAGGTCGAGACCCATCGGCACGGTGATGCGACCGCCGCGCCGCGCGGGCGAGGCGGCCGACGTGACCGTCACGACCTGCGATGCCCAGGGCAAACCGGTGTCCGCTCAAGTCAGCCTGGCCCTCTTGCCGACGGAGCGGACCGATCGCGAACTTTCGGTGGGCCAGTGGCTGCCGCACACGCCCGGCGATGCCACCCAGCTCCAGACGGCCTCCAGTATCCAGTTCCATTATCAGCCCGCGAATCGCGTGATTGGCCCGGCCGAACCCGAGGAGGACGCGCCGGTCATCCCATCGCATATTTCCCCGCAGGTGGGAATTCCGGTCGGCCGTCCCCTGCCGGCCGATGCCGATCCGTTTGGCGACTCTCCCGCGGCCCCGGCGGCGTCGGCCCGGCGGGACGAATCGATGCCATCGGCCGATCCCTTCGGCGACGATTCGGAGCAACCAACGGCGAAGCTGGCGCCGGCCGTCCGCAGCCGGCTGAACGTGCGGTCCGCGCGCGGATTTGGCTGTCGCGCAAATTGCTCGCCCGACGTGGCCCGGCTTTTGGAATCCGGCCATCACCACCGGGCCGGATGGCCGCGCCACGGTTACCCTGACCTTGCCGGACGATGCCGCCAACCTGACGCTCGTGGCGAAGGCGATCACGCCCGATACCCGCACCGGCCAGGTATCGCAGAAATCGTCTTGAAGAAGGACCTCTCGGCCGTCATTCATCTCCCCTCGGCCTTGACCGACGGCGACGAAGTGGAACTGCCGGTCGTCGTCGAGAACCAGGTCATCGAGAGCGGGAAACTGGAAGTGACGCTGGAAGCGAGCATCGACGGCGTCAAAACCAGTGAGAGGAAAGTCCTCGATGTGAAGTCGCGCGGACGGTTGGAAACGAGCTTCAAGACGACCATTCGGCAGGTGCAGCGTCCGAGCCAGGAAAGCGGATTTTTGCCCTTGCGGCCACAGGCGGAGTTTACCGTTACAGTAAAGGCCGGCTCGCAAAGCAACGTCTGCCGCCGCAGCGCGCCGATTGTGCCTTACGGCACGCCCTGTCGCGTGACCGTTGCGGGCGCTGGCGAAGTCGGCGTCACGGTCAAGATCGCGCCGTCGCGACCCCACTGGACTGCGCCGACGCTGCAGATCGACGTCAGCCCGACGATCCAGCGGAGTTTGCTGGATTTGCTTGAAGCAGGGAGCGGGGAGCACGGAGCGGGGAGCACGGAGCGGGACGAGGTTTTCATCGGCACGGAGGGCCTCCCGGCTGCCAGCGATTTGATGGCCGCGTTGGCCTTGAAGAAGGTCTATCCGGCCGACAGCCCCGTGCAACGCACGCTCGATGAGCGGATTAACGCCAGTTTGACCCTGCTGATCGCCGGACAGCAAGACGGGATGTGGTCGATCGACGGCCGGCTATGCAACATGGTCGCCACCCACGCCGTGGCCCATTGGGCGCTGGTGCTTGCTGACAAGGCCGGATTCGAAGTGCCCAAGGAGGTGCTCGATTCGGCCCTGCAGCGGCTCCGCGGCGGCGCCACGGCCGACCAGGAAGGCGACTTGGAGACGAAGGCCATCGTGCTGCATGCCTTAGCGATCAGCGGCAAGGGCGACTTCGCCCTGGCCAACCAGCTCTTGCGCGACCGCAAGTTGCTTTCGCCCTGGAGCCGCGCCTATCTCGCCCTGGCCCTGCTGCAAATGGACCGCAAGGAAACGGCAGCCGACGTGATGAGCGGTTGGAGTACCGGCTTTAGCCGGAGTACCGCGGAAACGCCGCCTAAAGGCGGGACTCCAGCGGGCAACGTCGAGGCCCAGGCCGTGACCGCTTTGGCCCTGCTCGGCCTTGATCCGGCATCGACCCAAGCCAAAGGTTTGATCGAGAATATTCTGAGCCAGCGGAGCGGGCTGTGCTGGACTCCGGAAAGGGCCACGGGGCCGGCCGTCCTGGCCGTGGCCGCCGCGCTGGCAAAGGAAAAGACGCCCGCCGGACCGTACCACCTTTCGATCGTGGTCAACGGCAAACCGGTCAAGACGCTCGATCTCGATCCCCAAGGGCCGACGCAGACGGTAGACGTGCCGATGGCCATGCTTGTCCCAGGCGAACAGCGGATCGAGTTGCACGCCAGCGATCCGGCGCGGTTCGCCTATCGCTCGACGTTGCGCGGGTCGATCCGGCGGAGTTCGCGCAAGGCAGCTCGGCTGCCTGGGGCATTCGGCGGAGCTATGAGCCGGGCCCGATGGAGGTCGAGGAAACCGCCGTCCCCCGCGGTTTCAGCGCCCTTTCCGGCAATGTGCGGCGTGCGGAGTTCAGCAATCGCATGACGCAACTACCCGCTGCCCGCCGCGGCCGCGTGGAATTGGAAATCACCAAAAGCAGCTCGGGAGCCGACGACCTCGCCGATGCCGGCGACCTGCTGATCGTCGAGCCGCTTCCCAGCGGTGCGCGGGTCGTGCCCTCTTCGCTGCAAGGCTGCTTCTATCATGCCGAGATCCTGCCCGGCCGCATCGTGTTCTACGTCAGCGGCCTGTTTCATTCCCCCGGCACGATCCATTACGAGCTTGAGGGCCAGTTCCCGGGCTCGAATCTCATCAGCCCTACGGTCCTCCGCCGAGCCGGCCGAGACGCGCCGCTGGCCGTGGCCAGGCCGAAGTCGCTGGTCGTGCTGCGGCAAGGCGCCGAGAGCGCCGATTCCTATCGCCTCTCGCCCGATGAACTGCTCTGGCTGGGCGCACACGCCAAGCGGAAGGGCGATATCGACGCGGCAACCCGCTACTACACGGAGCTTCTCGACTCCTGGCACGCCCAGCCCGGATTCGGCCTCTCAGAGGCGGCCTACAAGCAGACGATTTTCGCGCTCATGGAACTGGGCATGGGCCGAGCGGCCCCGGCCAGGCTCGTCCAGTACTGCGAAGTCATCAAGGAGAAATGGCCCTCGGAGCCGGTCACGCTCGACCAACTCCTAACGGCTGCGGGGGCCTACCGCGAGATCGGCGAGATCGAGCGGAGCTACATGGCCTGCCGCGCGACCGTGGAAGGCAGCTTCACCGGCGAAAGCGGCGTGGCCGGTTTCCTCGACACCCAGGGCGAGTTCCTCCGCAGCGTCGGCCTGATGAACCGGCTGCTGCGGGACTACCCGCCCGAGCCCTATCTGGCCGAGGCCGAAATGGGGCTGGCGCAGCGGGTCTATGCCAAGGCCGCGGAGCGGGGAGCGGGGAGCAGGGAGCGGGGAGCGGGGAGTCAGACGGGGAGAGGGGCGGGTGAGGGCGGTTCACTCCCCTCGCCGGCCGGTAGGACGGAATGGCATTCCGTCCCACAAACCGGGGGTGAGGGCGGTTCGCTCCCCTCGCCCTCCGGGAGAGGGGCAGGGGGTGAGGGCTTAACGCGCGAGGCCCTCATCGGCCGCGCTTGGCAAAAGCTGGAGGCCTTCCTGACCGGCTGTCCGGCCGATCCGGCCGCGGACCAGGCCGCCTTTGCCGCCGCCAACGCCCAACTTGATTTGAAGCGGTTCGACGAGGCGGGCAAGGCCGCCGCCGCTTACGCCCGCCGCTACCCTAAGAGCGACCTCTTGGATTCCTACTGGTACATTTCCGCCTACTGCGACTTCGCCACGGGCAATTCGGCCGCGGCGATCGAGATGTGCCGCAAGGTGGCCGAGGCCAAGCACCTCGACAAGCAGTCGGGCAGCATGGTCGACAGCACCAACAAGTACCGGGCGATCTACATCCTCGGCCAGATCCACGAGAGCCTCGGCCAGAGGGCCGACGCCATCCGCGAGTATCGCCGCGTGGAGGGCCGCATCGCCGACGCGAAATCGTCGGTCGGCTATTTCACGCGGAAGCAGATCGCGCTGCCCGACTGCACGACGCTCAAGCCCGCCGCGGTGTCGAAGTCAGGCACGGCGGAAGTCGAGCTGAGCTACCACAACATCGCTGCCTGCGACGTGAAGGTCTATCGCATCGACCTGATGAAGTTCTGCGAAGCGGCCCAGGCCCTGGGCGACCTCTCGCAGGTCAACCTGGCCGGCATCCGTCCGTTGTATGAGGCCTCGGTTGCGCTGGGCGACGGCGCCGATTACCGCGACCACGTGCGGAAGCTGGCCTTGCCGCTGCAGAAGGAAGGGGCCTACCTGGTCGTCTGCCGCGGCGAGGACCTGTATGCCAGCGGCCTGCTCCTGATCAGCCCTGTGGAGATCGAGTCCCGCTTCGATCCGTCGACCGGGCAGGTCCGCGTGTTCGTCAAGGAGGCGGAGAGCGGCAAGTACGTGAGCGACGCGCAGGTCAAGGTCATGCCGCGCGCTGTGCCCGGGCAGGCCAATGTGAACGGCACGACCGATCTCCGCGGGGTTTTCGTGGGCCGTTGCCCGGCCAGCGCGACGACGATCGTGGTCCAGGCCGGCAGCGGGCAGTATGCCTATTTTGCCACCGCGCCGGCGGCCAATGAAGCCCGCGAGGCCGTCGCCGCGCGACAGGGCGAAGACGATCCGACGGCGCCTTTTGTGGTCCAGTCCCGGCCTGCGGATTATGCGCCGTTGATCGACCTGATCGAAAAGACGGTGACCGCGAAGCCGTGGGCGGACAACGGCGGCACGGGCACGATCGCCCCCTTCCCGACGAATCTCTCGCTTCGCGTCTCGCAAACCCAGCAAGCTCGCGGGGAGATGGCCCAGCGCGAGCGGCCCGCCGCGGCGCGTGCGGCTGCCCAGGCGCAACGTCCCTTCCCCGACGACGAGCCGATGAACTATCCGGATGCCGAGACCTGGAAGGAGCTTACGGAGCGTCGCAAGGAAAAGTACAGCCCCACGGAACTCTCGCACGCCAGCCCGGCCGAGAAGAAGATCGAAGAGGCTCTCAAGCAGCCCACACAGATCGAGTTCGTCGACACGCCCTTGAAGGACGTTGTCGATTACCTCAAGGACCTGCACCACATCGAGATCCAACTCGACGGGCCAGCACTCAAGGAAGCGGGGATCGAAGAATCGACGCCGATCACCAAGAACCTCAAGGGCATTTCGCTCCGCTCGGCGCTGAAGCTGCTGCTCGATGAGCTGCAGTTGAAGTTCGTGATTCACAACGAAATACTCTTGATCACCAGTCCTAGCAAGGCTGAAAGCGACGACTACCTGGTAACCAGGGCCTATCCGGTGGCGGATCTAGTTGTCCCGGATGCCAACGGATTCGTGAACATGCAGCCCTTGATGGACATGATCACCAACACCGTGGCCACCAAGGCGTGGGCCGACAACGGCGGCACCGGCACCGTGGCCCCGATGATCGTCGGCAATCGTCCCCTGTTGGTCATGTCGCAAAGCCAGGAGGTCCACGAGCAGATCGAGGAGATGCTGGAAACCCTCCGCAAGGCAGGCGGCCTGAAGGCCGCCGGGCAGGAACCTCAGCAGCCGTTTGTGATGGGCGCTAATCCCGCGGTGATGACGCCTCCGAGTACTTCGGGCGCTCCCAGCGTGCGGATCCGAACGCCTGGAGCAGGCTTTGGCGGCGGCGCTGCTGGAATGGGCGGCGGCATGGGCGGCATGGGCATGGGTGGAATGGGCGGTGGCATGGGCGGCACGGGCATGGGCATGGATGGAGGCAGCGGCGACGACGCCGACCTGCTGGGCGGTCTGAGAGGATCCAACGCCGCCAATCAGGGCCAGAATGTCCTGCGCCTCAAGCAACGCCAGGATGCCGGCCAGAACAACGGCATGAATAACAACGGCATGGGCGGCGGCATGTTCTGATAAGAAGTAGGGTGGGCCGAGTGGAGCGAGTCCCACCATGAGCGATCAGAAAAGGGTGGGACTCGTCGACCATGAGTACATGGTGCCCGTCGGCCTACTTCCTACTTCCTTCCTTTCCAATCACAACCCCGGAACAAGGAGTCTTCCATGAAACGCTTTGCTTTCACCTTGGTCGTCTTGGCGTGTTTGCCTGCCGCCGGACTGGCGGCCCAGCCGGATTCGGAAACGGTTGCGGCCGAACGGCAGATCCGCCAGAAGCTCAATCAGCCGGCCGGGATCGAGTTCGTCGTCACGCCCTTGCGCGACGTTGTCCAGAATCTGAGAAACCGGCTCCAAATCGACATCCGGCTCGACCTGCCGGCGCTCAAGGAAGTGGGCGTCGACGAATCGACGCCTGTGACGTTTACTTCCCGGCCGAGCGCGCCCCGCCCTGACGGCAGGGAGGTCAAGGAGATTTCGCTCGGTCCCGCCCTGAAATTGCTGCTGGATCCGATGCATTTGCGCCATGTCGTTCGCGACGGTGCGCTATGGATCACCAGCCGGCCCACGCCCGAGCAGCGGATCCGCGAAGTGCTCGACGAGCCGACGCAGATCGAGTTCGTCGACACGCCCTTGAAAGATGTTGTCGACTACCTGAAAGACCTGCATCATATCGAGATTCAGCTCGACGGGCCCGCGATGAAAGAAGCGGGTGTCGAAGAATCGACGCCCGTGACCAGGAACCTCAAGGGCATTTCGCTTCGCTCGGCCCTCCGCCTGATGCTGGATCAGTTGAGGTTGACGTCCGTAATTCATGACGAGGTGCTCTTGATCACCAGTCGGGCAAAGGCCACCAGCGACGAGTTCCTGGAGACGCGGGCCTATTCGGTACAAGATCTGGCGCCCCCGGACCGCGACGGGGCGGTGGACCTGCAGCCCTTGAAAGCAGTGCTTACCACCATTGCGGCCGAGACCTGGTCAGCCAACAAGGGCTATGGCAGCATCGCCGCGTTTGTCGTCGGCGATCGTGCCTTGCTCGTCGTTTCGCAAACCCAGGAGGTCCATGAGCAGATCGCCTCCGTGCTAGAAATTCTGCGCCGCGAGGGCGGGCTCAAGACCGCCTCGCAGCACGTTGGCGTCGATGAAGCGGCCGAGCGCCGGATCCGCGAGGCGCTCGATCAGCCCACGCAGATCGAGTTCGTTGACACGCCCTTGAAGGACGTCATCGACTATCTCAAGGACCTGCATCATATCGAGATCCAAACCGATGACTCCGCGTTCAAGGAAGGGGACGTTGGAGAATCGGTGCCCGTGAACAAGAACCTCAAGGGCATTTCGCTCCGCTCGGCCCTGAAAACGGTGCTGGACGAGCTGGCGTTGACCTACGTCGTGCGCCACGGCGTGCTCTTGATCACCACTCCGACGCGGGCCCAGAGCAATGAACTGATGGAGGCGCGGGTCTATCCGGTGGCGGACCTGGCCCTTCCGGATCATCGCGGCGGCCCGCTCGACCTGAAGCCCTTGAAGGACCTGCTCACGACCACGACCAGGTTGGCCGAGGCGGGAACTTGCAGCCACGCCGGCGGCGGCATCGCGGCGATCGTCGTCGGCAATCGTCCCCTGCTGGTCGTCTGGGAAACCGAGGACGTCCACGAGCAGGTCCAGGCCACGCTGGAGTTGTTGCGGAAGACAGGCGGATTGAAGGACCCCGACGCCGCTCCCAAGGCGAACGTCATTCACCTGAAGCAAGCTGAAGAGCATCGATAAGGGCCGGTCGGAGGCCCACCCTACATCCTGTGGCTGAACTTAACTCGATTTCCGAATCTCGCTCCGCAGGCATGCAATGCACCAGGTGGTCATGGCCGAGTGCAGCGCAACGGCCGGCCAAAGGGCGATTCCGACCGCTTTCCATTGCATGCCGGCGCTACCGAGGACGACAACCACGCCAAGGTTGTATAACACCATTGCCCCGACCAGTCCTTTCGCGGCGCGGCTTGGTTCATCGCCACGCGCCAGCCAGCAGGCCACGCCCAGCGCCAGCAGCACGGCCCCCGCCACGCGCCCCAATGCCACCGCGGCCAGCGCATCCGAAAGGCGAACCGAGCAGCAACTCGACGGCCAGCGACGGGCAGGCCAGCAGCACCAGGCCGGGCCGAGTTCAATGACGGCCGTTACGGCCAGCAGCGCTTTCATCTTGGCTTTCAGGCCGTTTCGCCCAGCCAGGCCTTGGCGGCTTCGATCTCGGCCGCGTCGAAATAGCGGATCTTGGCCATCGTGAACGGCTTGCAGACCACGGCCATCCATTTCTCCCACGATTTTTCGCCCACCATCGCGATCCGCTTGATCTTCGTGCAGTGCGTGGTGGCGAACTTGATGTCGTCCCAGAGGGCCTTGGCATCCCAACCGTGGAAATCGTGGAATTGGGCGAGGAAGTTGATTTTGCCCTCCTTGGCGATCTCGGCATCCACCAGCGGGACGAATTTCTTATAGTCCTCGTCGCGCAGCTTGCCGCTCAGCTTGAAACCGACCGTGTGGGCGGGAAGCCCTGTGATTTGCTCGATCATGGAATTATTCCTTTCGATTAGCTGGTTACGCAGACTGTGAACTTGGTTGAATCTCCACCATTTTTGGCCCCGGCACGCGATAAATCAAGTAGGCCGTCCACTGAAAAAACACATCCCTACTTTCCCAACTGCTCCAGGGCGGCGCGGAGCGTTGTGCTGGGAATCTGAAGCATGCCATCGAACGGCCGATCCAATTCCAGGATCAGGAAAACCGCGCTGGATACCGAAAAGCGCAGACGAGCAAGGTGCTGAAGACGGTTGCGTTGGACGGCGCAAAGAGACTGAAGCTGGCGAGAATGAGCGTCAGCCAGCAGACCATCACCACCAGGAACGGGGTCGGGATCGAGCTCCCCTTCTGGGCGAACATTAGCCAGCGCATCTGCGCAATATCGGTCGCGGTCTTCAGGGCCTGGTCCTTGAGCATCCGCTGCGAGTCGTTCTTCGGCGCGAGTTCCTGGAGTTTTTCGTAGAGGGCCTCATAGCGGCCCTCGGTGCCTTCCTTGGCTGCGGCCGGCCCGGATTGGTTCTCCTGGGGCCAGGTATGCGCGAGCAGGTCGGCCACCGAGGCGCGGAGCATGTCGCGGGCCTCCTTCGATTCCGGGCCGTAGTGCGCCAAGGCACGGTCGAGCAAGATGACGTTTGCCGACAACTGGGCCAGCCCGCCCCTTTGCGCATCGAACGAACTCTTGGCCGATGCAACCAGCAGGCCGAGCACGAGCGCCGTCATCGTTCCGATGAGGCCCATGCCCAGCTTGACGATGTCCTTGGTCTCGTCGCTCAAATGGTGCGGAGGCAGGACGCGGCGAAGGTACATCCCGAGCAGCGTGCCGGCGAAGATGCAGACGAAGATGATGAAGCTGATCAAAATCGGAGCCATGAAGGAAAAGTCTCTGTGTTGCGTGGGAAGACAGAAGTAGGGTGGGCCGAGTGGAGCGAGTCCCACCAATAATGGAAACAGGCTTTAAGATGGTGGGGCCGCTCCCGAAATGGGAAGCGGCCCGCGGATAGTACAACGCACACGGCGGCCTATTCACCTTCGTGCTGCTTCATCGCCGCCCGGATGGCCTCGATCTTGGCCTTCAATGCCTCCAGATTGAAGGAAGCCGGGTCCTGCATGGGCGGGAACTCGATGGCCGTCTGGGCCAGCTTGCCCACTTCTTTCTGCACGAGCACGAAACGCCAGAACTCGCGGGCCATGAAATCGTTGAGGTAGGCCGGAGAACTTGTGTTGAGCGTCTCGCCGTGGAGAATCGACAGGCGTTCAAAGGGATCTTGCCGGAGATTGATGATCGTCGGCATGTCGGTCGCGACCTTCTCTCCCGGCCAGCCGTAGGGCTGCTGCAGGAACTGGAACTTGAAGTCGTCGATCCGCAGCGCGCCGAGCTGGGGACCGCTGAAATAGAAGAGCTCGTGCCGTGCCGAGGGCCCCTTGCCTTCCAAAAGCGCCATCTGGTTGTAGCCGTCGAGATGGTTCTTGTACTCCCGATCGCCGAGTTTCACGCCCTTGAGGAGCTGCTCGGTAATGTTCGGGTTGCCGGCGGCGGCCACGAAGGTCGGGAACCAATCGAGGCCGGAGAAGATGCCGTTCTCGACGCTGCCCGGCTTGACGTGGCCCGGCCAACGGATGATGGCCGGCACGCGGAAGCCGCCTTCGTAGGAAGTGCCCTTGCCGCCTTTGAAGGGCGTCATGCCGCCGTCGGGCCAGGTGTAGACCTCGGCGCCGTTGTCGGTGGTGAAGACCACGATCGTGTTGTCGGCCTCGCCGATGTCGTCGAGGTGCTTGAGGAGTTGGCCGACGCTGTCGTCCAACTGCGCCATGCCGGCCTCCTCCAGACCGTAGTTGTCGGTGGGATTCATCGCCTTCTGGTACTTGGGCGGGAGGTAGGTGAAGACGTGCATCCGCGTGGTGTTGTGCCAGACGAAGAACGGCTTGCCGTCCTTCTTGGCCTTGTCCATGAAGTCGCAGGACGTCTTCACGAGAACCTCGTCGAAGGTCTCCATGTCGTACTTGGCCGGGCGGCCTTTCTGCCAGTTCTGCATGTCCTTCATGTCGGGGAAGGGCGCCAAGGGCCCTTCATCGACGATCTTCTGTTTGCCGATCTTGCCCCAGCGGGGTTGCTCGGTGGGATCATCCTCGTTGGTCGCCCAGCAATGCACGAGGTTCCGAGGACCGGTCTTGTCGATCCAGTCCTGTGGATAGTCGAACCAATAAGGGTCCGACATGGCGTCGAGGTGATACAGGTAGCCGAAGAACTCGTCGAAGCCATGCACCGTCGGCAGGTACTTGTTCAGGTCGCCGAGGTGGTTCTTGCCGAACTGGCCGGTGGCATAGCCTTGGGCCTTCAGCGCGGTGGCGATCGTGCAGGCCTGGTCGGGCAGGCCCACGTCGGCGCCGGCCTGGCCCACGGTGGTTAAACCGGTGCGGAGCGGGATCTCGCCGGTGATGAAGTTCGCGCGGCCGGCGGTGCAGCTTGCCTCGGCATAGTAGTCGGTGAACATCATGCCGTCCTTGGCCAGCTTGTCGAGGTTGGGCGTCTTGCCGGACATCATGCCGCGGTGGTAGGCGCCGATATTGAACCAGCCCACGTCATCGCCCATGATGAAGAGGATGTTGGGCTTCTTGCCGCCCGCGGCGGGGCCGCCGGCCGGCTCACCGGCCTTGGCAATTTCGTTCGCCGAAGGCAGCGGCGTGGCGGCCGCCGGGCTTGCGGCTTTCCCGGCTACGACCGGAGCGGCCTTCTCGGCCAGGGCCGGAGTGGAACTGGCCTTGCCGTCGCCGCTGCCCGATTTGGCCAACTGCGAGGAACAGGCGATGATGCCGCCAATCGCCGAAAGGGCGAGGCAGGCGGCCACGGTCGTCTTAAGCTTGAGCATGATGCATTCCTTCTCTGGGGAAAATAATCGAACAACCGGCCCCATTCTACGCGGCCGCTTCTCAAAGGCAAGCAGCTTGGGGAGGGATTCACGAATTGCTAACTTAGGATTTGGCGAGAAATAACTTCCTTGTCGATCATCACTGCGCACCGCCCGCGGCTTCTTCTTCGCTCAGGCGGATCAACGTCCGGTTTTCCTGCCGGTCGGCGCCGAACTGCAGGAGCACGGGTACTTCATCGTTGGTGAGGTTATAGAGGCCGGTCTCGGCAACGAGCGTGTCATTGCCCTCGATCTTCATGGCCACGCGCTGCGTTTCCTTATCGACGCTGCCGACGATGGGCGTGATCTTGTCGGCGATGAGGTCTTGATAGTTGCCGCGAATGGCGCCGTCCTTGTTAACAGCGAGTTGGATCAGTTTGTCTGTCGAGGTCTGTCCTTCGGCCGCGACGGCGAAGATCCCCAGCGGCAGCCATTGCTCGTCGCTGGTGTTCTGTCCGGCATCGGCAAGGTGTGCGGCCTCGTCGTAGTATTGCTGGGCCGTGGCCACGGGTTGGTCGCCGTAGTAAACCGTGCCCTGATCGTAAACGACGTTCTGGCTGTAGTCGTAGTAGACGCCATCGCCGGTGCAGCCACAGTAGCTGCCGGCGACGGCCCAGGTGGCAGTGGCCCAGGCCGTGGTGGCGATGGCCCACTTGCCCGGCCACCAGCAGCCGGGATAGCGTGCGTACCAGGCGGGAGTGAAGTTGTGCCAATTGGTGAAGTTGGCGTTGACGGCCCGCCACGACTGGCCGCCGACAAACTGGCCGTTGACGAAGGAAGCGCCGCGGCCGGCGGCGATGGTGGTTCCGCCCGGTCCGCGGATGGCCGTTGCGGAACCGACGCTGGCGACGCCGCCGCCGGCAGAGCCGCCGCGGACGTTGACGGCCGTGTAGCCGTTCTTGCCCTGGACGGCCGTGGCCCCGCCGACGGCACGATTACCGGCCGAATCGGCATAACCGCCGCGGACGTTGGCGGCCGAATTGCCGCCGGCCCCTTGGATGCCGGTCACGCTGCCGCCACGGATGGCCGAGTTGGCGCCGTTGGTCGCTCCACCCACGCCGCCGGCCTTGACATACGTGTTGCCGTTGGCGCCTTCAATCTTGACTCCGCCAGCCGCGCCGCCGAGGGTTGCGCCGCCGGGGGTCGTGATGGAGCCCTTGCCGCCGCTGGCCGTGATCGTCGAACCACCCGGGGTGGTAACCGACTTCGAATTGCCGCCCGCGCCCGAGGCGGGAAGCTGGCTGGGCGCGGGAGGCGCGGGGCGTCCCGCCGCCGATTGCTGCGGCAGGTTCAAGAAGCCGCTGAGCTGGTCCTGGCTCGGGCGGGCCGCGGGTTGCGATGCGATCGGGCGTTGCCCGGAATTGCTGTTGCCGCTGCCCACCGCGGGGCGATTGGCGATGCTGTTGCCGGGTTGCAATCCGCCTGGCGTGTTGCCGCCGCCGGCCGCCGGGCGATTGGCAATATTATTGGCCGGCCGCTGCGCCGCCGCGGGCTGTGCCGGCCGCTGCGCCGGCGATGCGGCTGCGGCGGGACGCTGAGCGGCTGGCGGCGCCGAGCGGCTCATCGACGGCGTGCGATCGAAGGCGGCGCTGCGGCGCCGCCGGTCGCGCCGCGGCGCGCTGGCCGCGGGGCGGGAAGCGGCTGCGCCGGCCGCCGGTCGCGCGGCAGCCCCGCCACCAGCGCGTGCAGCGCCCCCGCCGCCGGCGCGTGCGCCGCCGCCAAGGACGTAAGCGGGAAGCAGCAAGCCGAGGAAAGCCGCGGTAGCGAGCAGATATTTCGACGTTTTCATGATTTCTCCTTTCGGACCACTTTGACCGGTCCAACGTTCGGCATGAACTGCCCATCGACCTCGCGGCCGATCGATTGCCAGGTGATCGTGTTGTTGTCGATGATGGTGTAGATGTTCGTGGCCGAGGCCCTGCGGCCGTCGGGCAGGACCTGCTTGAACTTGATCGTCCAGCGGTTGTCTTTCTTCGTCCAGGTCCCTTCGCCGAACCCGCCGTCGGAGTCGAACATCCAGGAGCGGATGGTGCCCTCGGCCGGGTCCCAGCCGATGACCTGCGTGCCCTCGAAGTCGTCGCCGTCGGGCACCGAGACCTTGAAGGAATAGGTCAGGAAGCTCTTATTCTTGGTCCAGGCAACGGTCGTGGAAATGGCCGCGTTGCCGCCGGCGTCGGTCCACTCGCCGACGAGCCATTCCAGATCGCTGAGCGGAGAAGTTGCGACGAGGGCCTCGGGGGGATTTCCGTATTGCGAAGGCTATCGACTTTCCATCGGCCGTCTTGCCTGGCGACGACGGCGAAGTAGGTCGATTCGCTTGCGTCCTCGCCGGGCCGCGTCACGCGAACGCGGCCTTCGTCGATGGCCACGTCCGGAGTGACGAAGCGGACGGACGACTCGACCATTTCAAGCTGCCCGCCCTGGTTGGCGGCGAAGAGCGATTCGAGTTCTCTTTCAATGGCGGCGCGTCCATGGGCGCGTTGGCCGGCGGGGGTGATCCAATCGCCCTTCTCGCTCCACAGGTCGGCCAGGGCCTTGGCGTCGCCGCGGTTGTATGCGGCGAGATAGGCATCGGCAACGGCCTTCACGGCCGCTTCCTCATTGGGTTGGGCCTCGGGCTCCGCGGCCATCGCCCTGACGGCAATCACACCGGCGGCGAGCGCAATCGAGAGCGCGAACAACAGCATGCTGCGTTTCATCGGTACCTCCTCGGTTGAGAAAATAATGAGACTCGCCGTGCTGCTCGGCAGACAGCCAGGCGGCGCGGATTCGCTTCCAGGCGACAAGAACAGTAGTTTGGAAGCCGTTGCCTCGTGCGCACGGCTTGGAACAGTTGCCGAATTATACGTCACGCCAGGGTGTCAATCAAACGAGGGGCCTTTTATCTTACGGGCAGAAATGGACTGTTTCCTACGAACCCGAAGCGCAAGCGAGGGAATAAGTTGCGGCCCTCGCTTGCGCTTCGGGTTAGTATTGTTCTTGGCCGCAAGTCGCACTACAAAAGCGCGATGCCCTGTTGACATTTGCCAAGGACGGGATTAAAAAGGGGGGATCGTGCGGAAATTGGTCAACCGTTTTCCTTCCTATTGCATAGCGAGCAATAATCATGAAAAAGGGATGGCGCTTACCGGTTCTGGCGGCATGGATCGTATTTGGGCTCTCGGGCGTTCTACCCGGCTGTTCGGGGGGCAAACCGGACGGCACGGAGCAGTCGAATGACCAGAAAACGGGGCACCGGCGGCGACGCCCCCGAATCAGGAAACCTTGCCGGTCTCGGCCTACGTCCCGCCAAAACTGCCCGAGAAAGTGACGACGATCAGCCTTCCCGGACCCGTGGAAAACGCCGTTGTCGGCGGCAGCGGCCGATTCCTGATCCTCGACTTGCGATCGCTGCAGAAACTGGCCGTCTTTGACGTGAGCGAGTGCAAGATCGCCGGATACGTTTCCCTGGAAGGCGCCAATGACGTTTTCGCCGCCAATGCCGAGAAGTTGATGGTCGTCGACCGGCAAAGCCGCATTGCCAAGCGCTACTCGCTCCCCGGCTTGAAGCAGGAAACCGCCCAGCCGATCCCCGGCGAGGTCCCGATTGTGGCCGTCGCCATGGGAGCGGCCTCGCCAGGGCCGCTCTTCGTAGCCTGCAACGACAATCTCCACCACCAGATTTTCGCGCTCGATCCGGCGACATTTCAACTCTCGGAATTCGAGATGATGAATGGAACCGGGCGGAACATCGTGCTGAACGTCCTCAACGAGACCTTGCGCCTGAACGCCTCGGGCGACGGTTCCGTGCTCGGCGGTTGGAACGATCGCATGCAACCGAGTGGTGTCCTGATCGCATCCACGACGGCAAATCGCATGGAGTGTTTCTACCAGCGGACATCGAGCGGCTATGTCTGCCCGGACGACCTTGGCGAGCGGATCTATACGGGTAACGGGTTGCTGAATTCCCACGGGGAGCGACTCGACGACGCAGACCCGGCAAGCCAGGCGGGAGTCCTCGCGGTTCCGGCTGTGGGAGGCCCTTTCTATTTGACCGTTCCCAGCGACGAGCGCACGGGCGTGGCGCCGCGCGTCACGAACCGCACGAAAACGCAGCCGGCAGCGTCCAGCGCCCAGGGGGGAAACCAGGTGATTTCCGTGCACGTGGTGGGCGAATCGGCGCCGCTGGCGACTCTCCCGCTGGCCGAGTTTCGACTCCCCAAGGTCCTGCGACAGCTTTCGGACAGGACGCCGGCCCTCTGCCGGCGGCTGTTCCTTATTCCCGCCGCGCACGTCATTGCCGAGATTCCGGAACCGCGCAACGCCCTGGTCTTGCACCAACTGGACCTCGATGCCCAGTGGAATCGCGTGGCGATGGGGCCGGTGATCCTGTCGCGGCCCCCCAAGTCGATCCACGTCGGCGAAACCCTCCACTACCAGATCCAGGCGCGATCCAAGAGCGGGAAACCGGTCTTCAAGCTCGAAACGGCCCCCGACGGGATGGTGCTTTCCGCGAGCGGACTGCTCGAGTGGACCCCGGCTGCCCAGCCGCCGGCCGGCACGGTAAGCGCCGTGGTCTCGATTTCCGATTCCGGCCAATCGAAGTTCCACACCATTGTGCTGACGGTGCAGCCGCCCGAAGAGGTCCTGATCCCTGCCGACCAAGGCCCTCCGGCGGCTGCCGTGTCCGCTGACAAGCCGGCCGGGGATGTCCGCTTGAAATTGCCTGCCGCCTATGACGACGTGTGCGCCGGCGGGAGCGGCCAGTTCCTGGTGTTCAGCCTCGATTCGCTGCAAAAGCTGGCCGTCCTCGACCTCTTTGCGGCCAAGATCATCGGCTACGTGCCGGTCGAGGGCAAGTGTCTCTTCGCGGCCGGCGCGGAGAAGCTCGTTGTCGTCAATCCTGGGAAGTCCGTCATTGAGCGTTTCGACCTCCAGACCCAGAAACTGGAGGCCTCGCAGCCGCTTCCGGCCGGATCGCCGGGGATGGTTGCGATGGGCGCCGCTTCGCACGGGCCGGTACTGGTCGGCCTCGGCGGACCCAGTGGAGTCCCCAGGCCCAACAGTCCGCAGGCGATGCTCGTGAATCTTGACAGTCTGAAGCCGATCGATTGCAAGATGCCGCAGCAATACCGCGTGCAACTGGGTGCGGGAAGCCGGATTCGCGCGTCCGCCGACGGGCGCATGTTCGGCTCCTGGGCCACGAACGTTTCGCCGGCCGGCATGCAGCTTCTCATTTTCGACGGCCAAGAACTCGCCTTGTTCTACCAGCACACGACCCCAGGCTGGGTAGTCCCCGATGAGACCGGTGGCCGCGTCTACACCACGCACGGCGTCTTTGAAAACCAGCTCACGACGCAGCCCCCTTCAAACTTCGACATCAACGCCGGTGCGCCAATCCCCGCCGTCCAGGGCCCGTTCTGCGTTCGCATCAGCAAGGCCCAGCCGGGCTCCATGAATGGGCAGCAGTCCACCGCCTCGGCCGGCGTTTGCCTTGCCGAGGACACCCAGCCCTTGACGACGCTGCGGGACCTGCCCATCCGCTCATCGAACAACAACGATTCCTTCGCCCGTGATCGCGTGACTCTCGACAAGCGGGTGTACCTCGTTCCCAGCGGAAAGCTGATAGCGATTCTGCCCGAGCGGCAGGATTCGGTCGTCATCCGCCACTTCGATCCGGAGGAGGAGTTGCAGCAATCGGGCAAGGACTACGTGGTTGTGATGTCGCGCCCGCCGTACTCGGTCTCGCTTGGCCAGACGCTCGAGTACCAGGTCGTCGTCAAAGCCAAGAGCGACAAGCTCGAGTATCGGGTCGGCGGCCCGGACGGGATGACGATCTCCCCCAGCGGCCTGGTGCGCTGGGAGGTGAAGACGGTCCCGACCATGGGCATCGTCCCGATCGACATCAGCGTCGTGTGCGGAACCCAAACGGCGCGGCAGGACTTTAACCTGACGGTCCAATCCTCGGGTGAGACGCCGCCCCCGGTCGCCGCGGTCCAACCGACGCCGCCATCCGCAGTGGTGCAGACCCCCGGCACGGTGCAAAGGGGGGGATTCACGCGCAGGCCCGCTACCGGGTCGCCCGCGGCGCCTGTGACTCCCATCCCCTCCGGACCGTGGCAGTTGACCAAGGTCGATGATCATCGCCTGAAAATGTCCGAGGGCGAGGCCGTTCTGACGCCCGGACTGCGATACCAGTCGATGCTCTTCCTGCAGCGGAACCATCTGGCGGTGCTGGCCCCGGACGGGATCACGATCTCCAAGATCCACGAACTGGGGACGGTCTACAAGCGGATTGCCGAGCGGGCCGACTATTACGTGGCGATTGCCGAAAACCCGCCGGCGATCGACCTCTTGAACAAGAAAACCCTGGCCACGATCCGCCGCATCGCTTGCGATCGCGGCCGGCCCTTCGATCTGGCGATCTATCCCACGCAAGCCATCAGTTACGTTTCGGTCATCGCCGCGGGACAGCAAGACAGGCCCTCCTTTGTGATCGTGGATGAAAAGAGCGGCACGATCCGCGACTCGAAGAACTATTTGGGGCAATGGCTGGTCGTCGACGCCGCCGGCCAGCGGTTGCTGGCGGCGGGCACGTTCAGCCGCGTCGTGGGATCGGAGTTGATCGTCGTTCCGCGCAACACCCCCGGGAATCCGGCGGTTCCCCAGCCGGGGCCGCGCACGGGCATACGTCCCAACCCCGCCCAACCGCCCCGACGCGGCTCTTCCGCCTCCTCCGACGTTCGCGTCGTGACGCGGCGCGAGTCGATCGACGCCCTCTTCGTCTACGATCTGCAGGACGACGGGACTCCCCGGCCCGAGGACTTTGCCGTCCGCTCGTCGAGCCCTGATTCAGGGCTGCGGATGGCGCCCGACGGCATGCGCGCCACGTTAATCCGCGCGGCGGGCGACAATCGCGAGGCGGCGGACCTGGACGACCTGGATGCGAAGCCCGTCGCTTACAGCGGCGGGACCGGTCCCGTCCTCGATCTGGCCTATCACCCCGTCTTGCCGCTGGCGGCCTGCGTCGGACAGAACTTCTCGTTCGTCTGCGACCGGGAAACGGGCAAGCTCCAGCCGGATGCCCTGAAGACCCAGGCCGGCGAGCTGCTCAATGCCCGTTATCATCACGTCTGGTTCGCGGCCGACGGCAAGGGCCTGCTGTTCGACATGACCGCCGCCAGCGGCGAGCATTTCCTGTACCGCGCCAAATTGAATCTCTCCACGGGGGAATTGGAGAAGGTCCGCCGCCGCCTGGCGAACATGGCCGCCTTGGGCCGCGATTTGCTGGCCGATCACGCCCTGCCGCCGGGCAAGGGCAGCGTGCCCTTGGCCCACATCGACGCTTTTCAAGGCGGCCACGGCAAGGAGATGTCGGCCCTCGAAATCGGCCGCGCCTACATGGATGCCGTAGTCGTCGTGCAGGACGAGGAGGGCTTTGGCACGGGGTTTGTCGTGGGCAAGACGGGCTACATCATGACCTGCGCACTGTGTGCGGGGGGAAAAGAGCGAGGCCGGAAAAGCCGGGACGGGAAAAACCGAGCCGGGAAAGACCGCGCCAAAGACGGAGGCCCGAAAATTCACCGTTTCCTACCGCACGGGCAGCGGCGAAAAGAAATCGATGAAGACCCTGCCGGCCAAGGTCCTCTACGCCGACACGCATAAGGACATTGCCCTGCTGAAGATCGACGGCGCCCCGCTCTTGCCGTCGGTCTGCCTGGCGGTCGGCGAGAATGTGGAGAGCGGCGAGCGGGTGACGATTATCGGCAATCCGGGCTTAGGCGCGACGATGCTCGACTACACGATGACCGAGGGCATTGTCAGCAATGCGCGGCGGCAGTTGCGGCACGAGACGCTGATCCAGACCTCGGCGGCCATCAATCCGGGCAACAGCGGCGGGCCGATGTTCAACAGTCGGGGCCAGGTGATCGGGCTGGTGGCGCTCAAAGGCGACATCGAAAACGCGGGCTTTGCCGTGCCCGCGGAGGAGTTGGGGGCCTTCCTGGCAACTTCGGTCAATGCCAGCGGTGCGGGGGCGGCCATCCAGCGCCAGTGGCTCGACGCCAGCGGCCAGCACAGCACCGACGCCTGCTACCTGGGCTACCGCGACGGCGACGTGCAGCTCCGTCGCGCCGACGGCAAGGAGATCGCAGTCCCGTTGAACAAGCTCAGCCCGCAAGACCAAGCATTTGTCCGCCTGCTGCAACCCAAGGGGTAAGCCCTGCATTTCGGCCCGAAGGGCCAGCCGTTCACCCAGCGAAGGGCAGAGCCCTGGTATGGCGGTCCACCCCGCCTCCTCCCTGCATTTCGGCCCGAAGGGCCAGCCGTTCACCCAGCGAAGGGCAGAGCCCTGGTGTGCTCGTCCGCCCCGCCTCCTCCGGCCCGAAGGGCCAGCCGTTCGCCAAGCGAAGGGCAGAGCCCTGGAAAGGTCGTCCGCTGCGCCGTCCGTGCATTTCGGCCCGAAGGGCAAATCATTCATCTGCAATCCCAAACGTAACGTTCGTCGATCTCAATGCCGTGCTTCTTGCACATGGTGCAGGGCCAGCCGGTACGGGCGTTGTCAATCCCGTCGGTCCCAGGGCCGGGTAATTGACAACGCCACAAGGCACGCTTAAGCTACTTTGCATTGCACCCAACCAAACCTCAGCCCTAGTCTAGTTTTTCAAGATATCAAGGAGATCGTCATGTTGAAGCGTTGTCTGGCAAACCGCTACGGTCCAACACTAGCCGTGGCCGGATTGGTCTCTGCCTTGTTGTTGAGCTTCGTGCCGGCGAGTTCCGGCCAGATCCTTCGCCGTGTCCGGCGCGTCCCGGCGGCAGGCACGGCGTCGGAAGCCTCGGCCCCGCAGGTCACAGGGCAGCCCGGTTCCCCCAGTGCCACGACCACCATCAGCGGCCAGCAGCTCCCGCCGCCCGATCCGCCGTTCGGCGGCGTGATCAAGGAGAACGCGGCGCAGTCGAAGGCCTGGTGGCCGCCGCGCGTGGTGCCGCCTGCGGGCGCGCCGAACGTGCTCTTGATCATGACCGACGACGTCGGCTTCGGCGCGCCGAGCACCTTCGGCGGCGTGATCCCCACGCCGGCCCTGGACCGAGTCGCCAAGAGCGGCCTCCGCTATACGCAGTTCCATTCCACCGCGCTCTGCTCGCCGACCCGCGCCGCGCTGATCACCGGCCGCAATCATCACTCGGCGGGCTTCGGCGTGGTCTCGGAGCAATCGACCGGGTTCCCCGGCTACAACAGCATCATCCCCAAGGATAAGGCGACCATCGGCCGCATCCTCAAGGACAACGGCTTCTCCACCTCCTGGTTCGGCAAGGACCACAACACGCCGACTTTCCAGGCGAGCCAGGTGGGACCGTTCGACCAGTGGCCGATCGGCATGGGCTTCGAGTACTTCTACGGGTTCGTCGGCGGCGATACCAGCCAGTGGGAGCCGAACCTCTTCCGCAACACGACCGCCATCTATCCCTACGTCGGCAAGCCCGGCTGGAACCTCACCACCGCCCAGGCCGACGACGCCATCGACTGGATGAACCAGCTCAACCAGATCGACCCCGGCAAGCCCTTCTTCTGCTACTACGTCCCCGGCGGCACGCACGCCCCGCATCACGCGACCCGGAATGGATCGACAAGATCAGCAACATGCACCTCTTCGACAACGGCTGGAACCAGCTCCGCGAGACGATCTTCGCCAACCAGAAGAAGCTCGGCGTGATCCCGCAGGATGCCAAGATGACCCCCTGGCCCGAAGGACCTCCTGAAGAACTGGGACGCACTTACGGCCGATGAGAAGAAGCTGTTCATCCGGCAGGTCGAGGTCTATGCCGCCTATCTGGCCTACACCGACCACGAGATCGGCCGCGTGATCCAGGCCGTGGAGGACATGGGCAAGCTCGACAACACGCTCATCATCTACATCAGCGGCGACAACGGCTCCAGCGCCGAGGGAACGCTGATCGGCACGCCCAACGAGGTCGCCATGTTCAACGGCGTCGACGTCCCGGTCGAAGACCAGCTGAAGTACTTCTACGATGCCTGGGGCACCGACCGCACCTACAACCACATGGCCGTCGGCTGGACGTGGGCCTTCGACACGCCGTTTAGCTGGACCAAGCAGATCGCCTCGCACTTCGGCGGCACACGGCAGGGGATGTGCGTTTCCTGGCCGGGCCACATCAAGGACGCGGGCGGCATCCGCAACCAGTTCCATCACGTGATCGACGTCGTGCCGACGATCCTTGAGGCCTGCGGCATCCGTGCCCCGGAAAACGTGGACGGCATCCCGCAGGCGCCCATCGAAGGCGTGAGCTTCGCCTACACCTTCGACAAGGCCAACGCCAATGCCGCCTCGCAGCATCATACGCAGTATTTCGAGATGATGGGCGACCACGCCATCTATCACGACGGCTGGATCGCCAGCACGAAGGTCATCCGCCCGCCCTGGGTGGTTGCCGGGCCGGTCAACCAGGCCCCCTTCAACAACGTGCACGTGGGAGCTTTACGATCTGGCCAAGGACTGGACGCAGTGCGAGGACGTGGCCGCCAAGTACCCGGCGAAGGTCCAGGAGATGAAGGCGATCTTCGCCCAGGAAGCCCGCAAGTACCAGGTGCTGCCCTTGGACGCCTCCGTCGCCAGCCGCCTGGTCGAGCCGCGGCCCAACATCACCGCCGGCCGGAGCGAGTTCGTGTATACGCAGCCGATGACCGGCATCCCGCAGGGCGACTCGCCGCTGCTCTTGAACTGCTCCTACACCATCACCGCCGACATCGACGTGCCGGCGGGCGGCGCGGAGGGCATGCTCCTGACTTCCGGCGGCCGGTTTGCCGGCTATGGATTCTACCTGCTCAAGGGCAAGCCGGTCTTCCTCTGGAACCTGGCGGGCCTCAAGCGGGTCCGCTGGGAAGGGCCGGAAGCGCTCAAGCCGGGCAAGCACACGTTGGAGTTCGACTTCAAGTACGACGGCCTGGGCATGGGCACGGTGGCCTTCAACAGCATGAGCGGCATCGGGGCCGGCGGCACGGGCCTGCTCAAGGTGGACGGCAAGGAAGTCGCCACGCAGAAGATGGAACACACGCTCCCGCTGATCTTGCAGTGGGACGAGACCTTCGACATCGGCTCCGACACGGGCACGCCCGTGGACGATCAGGACTACCAGTGCCCGTTCACCTTCACCGGCAAGCTCAACAAGCTGACGCTGAAGATCGACCGCCCGCAGTTGTCGCCGGAGGACGTCAAGAAACTTGAGGCCGCCGAGCGGAACAACCGCGTCAGCGAGTGACCTGGAAGAAGTGCCACCGCCACGGCCCGAGCGAGACAAAGAGCCCTGACTCGGTCAACTCGTCGCCGTGGCGCTGGTACGATTCGTCGGAGAGCAGTTCGGAGAGCCGCCAGGTCTTCCCGCGGAGATCCTCCCAGGGAATGTGAATGACGGCTTGGGAAGGGCTGCCCGAGAAATTGACCGCAACCAGGTAGCGATCGTCGCCCAGTTCCCAGCAACCGGAGATGATGTTCCAATGGCTCGCGTTGTCCGGCCAGCCGCTGCGGTCGCAGAGCCGCCACCGGCCGTTCCGGAAGACGTCCCGCGCAGTCTCCCTGAGCAGGCGTTCGTAGAAGGCTTGCAGATGCAAATCGGGTGACTCGTCGGGGCGGCGGCCGAGGAAGACGGGAAGCCGTACCTTTCGGCCCTCGAACTGCCCCTCATGGAAGAGCTTGGCGCCGGGCAGGGCGAGGACCAGCACAGCGGCAGCGCGGGCCTTTTCGGCGGGAAACGAGGCCGCCGCGCGGGGCTCGTCGTGATTCTCCAGGAGGCGGACGAGACGCTCCTGGTAGGCCATGTCGGCCAGCAGGTGCTGGCGGACGCTCTCCGCGTTGCCATGCTCCATGCGATCGTAGAGCTTCTTGTCGTAACAGTAGTCGAAGCCCTGTTGCTGCAGCGCCCACTCCAGATCCCAGTAGGCTTCCGCGATGAAGCGAAACCCCGGCTGCCGCGACCGCACTACGGAGATCAGAGAGGGCCAATAATCCTTGGCCGGTTTCTCGCCCACGCGCGATCCCCAGGTCCGCTGGAAGATATCGCCGATCAGCAGCATGGCCATGTCGCAGCGCACGCCGTCGCACTGCTGGGCGATGTGCTGAACGGTTTCAACGATTGCGCTTCGCAGCCCTGGGTTGAAGGCGTTGAGCTGGAGCACGTCGGGCCAAGCCGGGAAATACGGGTCCCGTCCGCAGGCAAGGACCTTTCCGCCGACGGCAAGGAAGGAGGCGGGGTCTTTGCGCAGGTCCTCCGCGTCTCCCTGGATGAAATACTCGGGATGCGCGGACGCCCAGGGATGGTCGGGGGCCACGTGGTTGGGCACAAAATCCAGAATCAGCCGGATGCCTCGCTTGGCGAGCATTTCCCGGGCCGCCGCGAGCCCCGCGGGACCGCCAAGCCGCTGGTCAACCACATAACGCCGCACGCAATAGGGCGAGCCGACGTTGTCTTCCGCCGAAAAGTCGGGAAGGGCGCGGCGGAAATCCTCGACGAGGCCCTGGTTCCGCATAGAAATTTCAATCCCGGCGGGACTCCGCTCCCAGACGCCCATCAACCACACAGCGTCGAACCCAAAGGAGGCAATGTGGTCCCACTCCTCGGGCGGAACCGTGGCGAGGCTGATTGGCCGCTCGTATTCCCGGCCCAGCTCAGCCAGCCAAACCCAGGTGTTGATCTCGTAGATGACGGGATTCTTGGGCCATGTTCTCATCGCGCGCCTTGCCTTTCATTTACGCGATTTCGCGCCCGCTAGTTGGCTGCTCCACGCCGACTCGGTCTCGACGAGCGCGGCTCTTTGTCCGAGTTCAAGCACTTGTTCCGCGGTGCTGGTGGCGAACATGTGCATCACGCGGGCGATGATCCCGGTCCAGCCGGTCTGGTGGCTGGCCCCCAGGCCGGCCCCGTTGTCGCCGTGGAAATACTCGTAGAACAGCACGAGGTCGCGCCAGTGCGGGTCTTCCTGGAACTTCCGGGAGCCGCCATAGACGGGGCGGCAGCCCTGCTCGTCCTTGAGAAAGGTGTTCGTCAGGCGGCGGGCGATCTCCTCGGCGACCTGATACAGGTTCAGGCGCCTCCCGGAGCCCGTCGGGCACTCGACGGTGAAATTATTTCCATAGAAGGCGTAATAGTTCAGCAGGGCGCGGAGGATCATCATGTTCACCGGCATCCAGACCGGTCCGCGCCAATTGGAGTTGCCGCCGAACATGCCGCTATCGGATTCCGCCGGCAGATACCCGACGCGGTATTCCTGCCCGCCGACGTGGAGCACGTAAGGATGATCGGCGTGGTAGCGGGAAAGGGAGCGAATGCCATAGGGTCCCAGAAACTCATTCTCATCGAGCAGCTTCGCCAGCACGCGGCGGAGCTTCGTTTCGTCCAGGACCGCAAACAGGTGGCGGCCGCCGCAGCCGACCTTCGTTGGGTCGTGAGACGCTGCCCTCAGCTCGGGGCGGCTCTCCATGAACCACTGGAAACGTTGGGCGACTTCAGGGTACTTTTCGAACACTTCGGGCTCGAAGACCGTGGCCGCGCACAGCGGCAGGAGGCCGACCATCGACCGCACCTTGAGCCGTTGGGCCTGGCCGTCGGGCAGGCGGAGCACGTCGTACAGGAAGCCGTCCTCCTCATCCCACATGCCGGTGCCGCCGCCCAGGTTGACGAGCGAGGAGGTGATCATGGCGTCGTGTTGGAGGAACTTGAGCACCATGTCGGCGTAGTCGTCGTCCGTCATGGAAAGCTCCATGGCCATTTCCAGCATGTTGTCGGCGTAGAGCGCCATCCAGGCCGTGCCGTCGGCCTGCTCCAGGTGGCCGCCGGTGGGCAGCGGGGCGCTGCGGTCGAAGACGCCGATGTTGTCGAGCCCCAGAAAGCCCCCTTCGAAGACGTTCTTGCCGTAGCGGTCCTTGCGGTTGACCCACCAGGTGAAGTTCAAGAGCAGCTTCTGGAAGCAGCTCTTGAGCCATTTGGTATCGCCCTTGCCGGTTTGCGCCCGTTCCAGGCGATAGGTGAAGATCGTGGACCACGCGTGGACCGGCGGATTGACGTTGCCGAAGTTCCACTCGTAGGCCGGGATCTGGCCGTTGGGATGCAGGTACCGCTCGCGGAGCATCAATTGCAGTTGCTGCTTGCCGAAATCGACGTCCACGAGCGTCAGGGCGAGCACGTGGAAGGCCAGGTCCCAAGCCGCATACCACGGATACTCCCACTTGTCCGGCATCGAGAGCACGTCGCCGTTGTACATGTGGTGCCACTGGTCGTTGCGCGGGGACCACCCCGTCTGCTTGAAGGGGTCGCAGCCGCGATCCGCCAGCCACTTGTCCAGGTCGTAGTAGTAGAACTGCTTGCCCAAGAGCATTCCCGCCAGGGCCTGGCGCATGACGTTGGCCGCGTCGGCGTGCAAGGAACGCGGAATAATGGCCGCGTAGAACTCGTCCGCTTCCTGGCGTCGGGCGGCCAGCTTCGCGGCAAACTTCGGCCCGAAGGGGAATGCGGCGGCGGCTTCTCTTCGGCTTTTGGCGGCAGGCGCCCGCGAGGCCAGGCGCAGCCGCACCGTCGCCGACTGGCCGGGGCCGATCGTCCGCCGGCAGTGCGCGGCCACCTTCGTTCCGGTCTTCTCGGGGTTCACCGCGCCCTGCTGACCCAGCACCACGCAGTTGTGGATGCCGTCTTTGACGTAAGGGCTGGCGTTGGGGTATTCCGGGAAGAGCCGCTGGTTGTTCGTTTCGTTCTCGGTAAAGAGCAGCGGCGCATCGCCCTCGCAGTACCAGGCATAGCCGCCCAGCAGCGGATGATCCGCCGCCACCGTACCCGTGCCCGCCGGTCCCTCGACCTGTTTGAGCAGCGGTTTTTCACCCGGCCTGGCAATCCACGACGCCCAGTCGTTGCGGAACCAGAGCGTCGGCAGGAGATGCAGCTCGGCCGCTTCCGGTCCGCGGTTGATGGCGGTGATTTCCACGAGCACGTCTTCCGGACCGGCCTTGGCATACTCCACGAAGACGTTGAAGTACCGGTCGTCGTCAAAGACCCCGGTGTCGAGCAGCTCGTACTCGAGGTCCTGCCGGCCGCGGCGGCGGTTCGTCTCCACAAGCTCGGAGTAGGGATAGGCCGCTTGCGGATACTTGTACAGGTACTTCATGTACGAGTGCGTCGGCGTGCTGTCGAGGTAGAAGTAGTACTCCTTGACGTCCTCGCCGTGGTTGCCCTCGCTGTTGGTCAATCCGAAGAGCCGCTCCTTGAGAATCGGGTCCTTGCCGTTCCACAGGGCCAGGGCGAAGCAGAGTTGCTGTTTGTCGTCGGAGATGCCCGCCAGGCCGTCTTCACCCCAACGATAGGCGCGAGAGCGGGCCTGATCGTGGGTGAAGTAATTCCAGGCGTCGCCGTTGGCGCTGTAGTCCTCGCGGACGGTGCCCCACTGCCGTTCGCTCAGGTAGGGTCCCCATTTTTTCCAGGCAATGCCCTGTACTCGGGTTGCCTTCAGCCTCGATTGCTCTTGGCTCATGGAATGAATTCTCCCCTCGGATCACCGGCGCCAGGCCGTCTTCCAAATTTATACTGCGCGGTCAAGATCGTCACAATCAACCCGAAGCGTAAGCGAGGCGGCGGCGTCCGGACCTCGCTTACGCTTCGGGTTCGTGTCAGTCGCAACCGCGAGCAGTATTTCCGCCGAATCGCGACTATTCTAGTATAGTTCGTCGTTTCCCTGGCAAGGGCGGCGGCGGGCCGATTTTCTTTGAAGGACCGATAGGGTACGTGCGCACAGTTTCCAAATACGGTGGGTTGGCGGCCGTTCCGGGCCCGCCATCCCGGCCAAGGGCGAACGTGCTTGCAATACGCGGACCACTTTCGCAAGGCTATCGCCAATTCGGGCCCTCTTAGCTATAATTGCCGGGAGAACAGGACCATCATGGCGGAAACGATCATTGTCGGCTGGGAAAGGGCGCTCATGGCGGCGGAAAAGGTCAAGGAGAGGCTCGCAGGGCCACCCGGGCACTCGAGGCCGCCGGCGTGCCTTATGCCGTTGTCGGCGGCAATGCGGTCGCCGAGTGGGTGGCCCGCATCGATGAGGAGGCCGTTCGCAACACGCGCGATGTCGATCTCCTGGTCCGCCGCGCCGATTTCGCCGCGGTCCGAGCGGCGCTGGAAGCCGCGGGCTTCGTCTACCACCTCCTGATGGACGTGCCGTGTTCGATGGAGCTGAAGGGGTTCATCGACGGCCCGCAAGGCAAACCGAGCGCTGACGTGCATCTTCTCTTCGCGGGCGAAAAGCTGCGGGCGGCCGATGATTTTCCTTGCCCTGGACTTGACGAATCCGAACGGGCGGTCGAGTTCCAGGTGGCGACGCTTCTCGCCTTGGTGCGCATGAAACTGGCGGCTTGGCGCGACAAGGACCGCACGCACCTGCGCGACATGATCCAAGTGGGACTCATCGACGCCACGTGGCCCGCGCGTCTGCCGCCGCCGCTTGCCGAGCGTTTGCAGAGTCTGCTCGATAATCCCAACGGCTGAGAGCTGATACAACCTACTTTGCGGGCGAGAAGATCGCCACGGCGCCCCCGGAGGGCGCCAATTTCAATTGCAGACTATCGGACCGCCGCACGGTCTTTTCGTTTTTGACCATGTGCTCGGCGTTCTCGCCGCTGTCGGGCGCGTCTTCCCAGAGCGTGACCTTCCAATCGCCCTCGCCGAGGAAGTTGAGCGGGACCGGCAGTTCGCGGGGATTGCGATCGGTGATCGCGGCCAGATACCATTTCTTGCCGTTCCGCCGGGCCTCGACCACGTACTTGCCCACCTCGCCGGCCAGGCCGTGGGTCTCGTCCCAGACGGTCGGCAGGCCGCTGAGGAAATCCATGCCCAGCAGGTAATTGCCGTCCTTGTCCTTGTAGTCCTCAGGCGAATCGCAGGCGACGGTGAAAGGGCTCTCGACGAGGATGAACATTGCCAATTCGCCGGCTCGCGTGGCTTGCACCTGCGTCGGCTTGGCAGCAGACTGGAATTGCCCCGGCTGCCGGTTGCTGAACCCGCCCGGCGTGTAGTCGCCCGGCCCCGCCAGCACGCGGGTGAAGGGGAGCGTGGCCCTATGCTCGGGCGTTTCCTTGGCGCTCCACTTGTTGTATTCGTTGCCCTGGATGCCCTCGCGCGTGATCTGGTTGGGCCAGGTGCGGTTCAGGCCGGTCGGCTTGAACGCGCCGTGGAAGTCGATCATGAGGTGGTTCTCGGCCGCCGTCTTGGCGACGTCTTCGTACCAGTTGACCGCCCACTGGTCGTCGCGGTCGATGAAGTCGATCTTCAGTCCCACGATGCCCCATTTCGCAATCTCGGGAAACTGCTTCTTATAGACTTTGCTGTCAATGAAGTCGTTGAAGTGGTACCACAGCCAGATCTTCACGTTTCTTTCCTTGCCGTAGGCCACGAGGTCCGGCACGATCGATTTGTCGCCGATCTCCGACAACTGGTATTGCCAGCCCTCGTCGGCGGCAAGCTGGATGTAGTGCTTGAGCGTGGGAAGGTCGTTTTTCCCTACGTTAGGCCACCACGTGCCCCAGGACGACATGCCCGGCTTGACCCAGGACGTGTCGGCCAGTTTGCTCGGCGTGGCGAGGTTCAACACCAGGTCGCTCTGGATCAGGTCGCACGGCTGGCGGCCGATGATGAAGGTCCGCCAGGGCGAGTTGTGCGGCGTCTGGGCCACGACCAGGCCCTTCTGGGTTGGAACCAGCGGCTCGGCGGGTTGCGTCCGTGCCGTCTTTGCCGATGGCGAGCGCGACGGCCAAGGCTGTGCCGGGATCGGCGGAGCGAGTTGCGCCTCCAGCGTCGTATTGGCGCCGAACTTGGGCACGAGCCACATGGCGGACCAGTCCAGCAGGTCGGACTCGGTGATGGCCACATAGGCCGCGGGAGTCGCGACCAGGACCGGCAGTCCATTCTTGAACTTCGGGTTCAGGCCGCTGAGCTTGTTGGGCAGGAATCGCCATTCCTGCGAGCCGATGAATCCGCCCTCGGGCCGGGAGGGCGGCTCCGCGTTGTTCCAGCCCGCCCAGACCGCGTAGTCGTCGGCGAAGGTGAACTCGGTGGCCTCGCGCGTGACGGTAAAGGAGTCGATGCCGGGCTGCTTGGGGAGCACGTAGCGGAAGGCCACGCCGTCGTCATAGGCCCGCGCGACGATGCCGAACGTGCGATCGCCTTCCTTGAGCGTGAGGCTCAGTTCATTGTAGTGGTCGCGCACGTCGCGGTTCTTGCCATACAGATTTTCCCAGTGATTGTCGGCCGACTTCCGCTCCTCGCCCTGCAGCGTGGCTTTCTCGCCCAGCGTTACGTTGCCGGCCAGTTCCAGTCCCAGGCGGGATCGCACCAGCAACGGCTTGCCGTCCACCGTGATGCTGTAGCCCAGCGGGGCGTCGGTATGGATTGTGATCGCGACCTTGCCGTCGGGCGAGCGGACTTCGCGTGCCGCACCGCCATCGGCGGCCACGGCCGGCGGGCATACGAGCAAGCTCGCTCCGACGAGAAGACCAAGATTCAAACAGAAGCAACGGACGTTCATGATTTCTCTCCCTTCATTGTTTGGCGGCCTCAGGCGCGGCACCCCCACTACGGGTGGGCGATCGCTGCGTGTGGGCGGTTTGGGGTCTAACGGGTATTTTATCATCTTCTCCGACCGCTCGATAGAAGGTAGAATGGTGTGCTGCGGCCTTTGGTTTCGTAAAGCAGAAACTCAGGAGTCAGACATGCTTGACTTTGACATGGTTCTTTCGGAAGCCTCGCAGCTTTCTGTTGTTGATCGTCTGCGGTTGATCGACCAGCTTGCGTCATCCGTTCCTGACGACCAGCCTCCGACCCTTTCGGAACAGTGGCTCGCGGAGATTGATCGGCGCTCCGAAGAGATCAACAGCGGGCCAGTCACGACGGAAACATGGGATTCCATTCGGAGTCGTCTGTTCCACAGGTACGGGGTTGAAGGTGCGAGTTGACTTTCATCCGGCCGCAACCAAGGAGCTTGAAATATCGGCCGACTGGTATGCCCAACGGAGCATGTTTGAGCAATAGCTGAGCCTCGGTTTCACGCGACAGTTAGCAGTTAAAGCGCGACCCCGGTTTCCTCCGCGACCCCGGTTTCCTCCGACCCCGGTTTCCTCCCGGTTTCCTCCTGAGGGCTATGCTAACGGGAATGACCGTCGCCGCCAGTAGTAAGTGAACGATGATAAGAGAACCACAAGAAGCCCTCGTATGGCCAGACGATTTTCCACCGACGAACGCCGTGAAGAGGTTCTTCATAGGCATTCGTTGGCTCGGCCCTGATTTGGGGTTCTTCAAGGAACTTCGTATACGGCAAGCCGGACGCACAAACAAGAACATGGACGTGTGGCCCACACCGGCAGAGCGTCAGATGGCGTTGGTGATGGGTAATCATTTTCGTGCGTGCGGTTGGAAGGCGGAATTCTTCCTGCCGGAAGACCGCCTGTGCGTCATTGGATACGGTCCACGTTTTCAGACAATGGACGCATTCGATGCGTTTGAAGAAGCCATTGCTGGAATTGAAAAGGAACTGGGTACAGCGTTCGGAGACGACTTCTGGCGGAAATCGTTAGACTTGACTTTTGGTGAAGTTGTACGGCAAATTGTCGCCAAGAGACACGAGCTGCCAAGACAGGGATGACCGTCCGAAATGCGAAATTGAAGCTGACTGCCTGCGAACGGCGTTCTTCAGCTTTGACGGGCATTCGTGGCGAGCGCCGAACCGTCTTTTTCCCCTGTATCCGGCGGAAACCTCCGGCTCACTTCGGCTTTTCTTCCTCCCCCTTTCCTTGCGAGTCGAAGATCTCTCGGAACTTCTCCGCCGGAATGGCAAAGCTCACGTTCTCCAGATTCGCCTTGGTGGTGATGATGCCGATGATCTCACACCGCTCGTTCAGCAGGGGGCCGCCGCTGTTGCCCGGATTGACGGCGGCGGAATGTTGGATGAAGGTCTTGCCGTTCAATCGCCGGCTGGCCGAGGAGACGATGCCCTCGCTGATCGTCTGTTCGAGGACGTTGGCGCCGAGGCCCGGATTGCCGATGGCGCAGACCTTGGCGCCTCGTGCGGCGGCGCGCTGGCCACCGCCAGCGGCTGCAAGGTGGCCGGCGGGTTTTGCACTTGCAGGACGGCCAGGTCCTCCTCCGCTGACTCGTACAGGACGCTCGCCGTCAAGGGCGGAAGCCGGTTCAGCTTGCCGTTGAGGTAGCGGTAAGGATAGACGTGCAGGCTCGGCTCGTTGCCGGCGACGACGTGCTGGTTGGTGAGGATGATGCCCTTGTCCGCGACGCAGACGCCGGAGCCGGTGCCGGTCCCCGCGCGGATCATGACCACGCTCGGCGCGGCCTTGGCAAAGATCTTCTCCGGCGTGGAAACCGGGCCTTCCTTGATGATGGGCAGGCGCGGCAGCTTGCCACCCGCTTCGCCCCGGCCCGCTTCCGCAGGCAGCGCCAACTGGCGGCCGCGCTGGATCAATTTGTCGCCCTCCGCGCCGACCTTCGCCTGATCGAAACAGAGCTTGGCCTCATCCAGATACTTGGGCGTCGCCAGGTCGAGCTGCAGGACGTGGGCGGCGCAGAAGGCCGCTGCCTCGTGGTCGCCCTTGCGATCCCGGATCTGCCGCAGGCCGCGCAGGGCCTGCACGGTGAGGTTCGTCCGGCCCTGATCGAGGTGGATCGCGGCCAGAAGCTCCGGCTCGGATTTGTCAAAGTCCTCCGCGAAGTAATAGGTCATTCCCAGCAGCAGGGCGACTCCCGGATGCGTCGCGTGCGCATCGCGAAGCTTCTTGAGCTGGTAGATGCGAATGCCGGCATTCTCGCGGTTGTTCGCGTTGACCGGCGCGCGGAACTCGTCGTTCAGGGCCTTGTCGGTCAGGTACGGCGCATAGGTCAGCCACTCGATCGGCTTGCGGGTCCGGCCCTCGACCGCCGCCTGGGCAATCGCGGAGAGCGTTTCCTTATGGTCGGACTTGACCTCGAAGGTCTTGTAGGCCGCAATCGGCTCGGCTTGGGCCTCCTGCTGGGCGTGCAGTTCGCGCTTCGGCGGCTCGACCGCCTTCCACCAACTCACGCCGACCTGCTCCTCTTGCGGCGAGAGCGTATTGGGCCAGGCCCGCAGCCCGCTCTTGCTGCCGGAAAGATACAGATACTTGCCGTCGGGACTCCAGGCGGCGAGCGTGCCGAAGGGTCCGGTCACCACGAGGGGATCCTTTTCCTTGTCGAGGGCGTAGATCTTG
This sequence comes from uncultured Planctomycetia bacterium, assembly GCA_963824275.1. Classification (GTDB taxonomy): domain Bacteria; phylum Planctomycetota; class Planctomycetia; order Pirellulales; family Thermoguttaceae; genus JANXQG01. The sequence goes on from CAWGOT010000006.1 coordinate 1,223,246, forward strand.
GCGTCTTGCCCGCGGACTCCAACGACCTGGCGGGTGACGGGGTTGACGGCGACCGCGGAGGGATAGTTCCCGGTCTCGAAGAAGCCCTGCACTTGCCCCAAATCGGGCGCGGCGAAGACGGCGACGCCATAGCCGGCGCCGTGGCCGGTGTGGTCCAAGGGCCGCCAGCCGCCGCCCCCCGCGATCGCCACCCATTGACCGTCGGGCGAGACGTGCAGGACCCGCCCGTTCGAGGCCGCGTTGAGCCGCAGTTCGGCCAGCATCGGTTGTTTCTGGAAGACCGCATACTTGTACAAGGCGGTCTGGGCCCAGTCGACGTGGTTGCTGCGGAAGAAGATCGGCCGGCCGTTGATGGTAATGTGGCCGCTGGTGGGCACCGATTCCTCGCGGACGTAGGCGTAGCAGAAGCGCTGCCGCGGATCGGCGGCGACGAACTGGGCGGAAAACTTCGTTTCCGCGAACTTGCCCGTATCGAGATCGAGCACGCGGAGCAAGCCGGCGGCGGGAAAAAGGACCACGCCCTGCGACGGCAAGGCCGCCAGGCTGGTGGGCACGACGGAGACCGGCCAGCGGGCAAGCTCCTTGCCGGAAGCCAGATCGACTTTCACGATCGAAGACGGCCGAAGGCTGAGGTACAGCTCGCCGCCGGCCAGCGATGCGGCCACGATCTCGCCCGGCGCGTCCACGGCCTTGACTTCGTTCCGCTTGTTGCAATCGATCAGGTAGTATTTCGATTCGCGCCCGACAGAGGGCCAGCATGCGATTGGCGGCGGGATCGGCGATCAACTGCGTGGGAGTGCCGGACAGGCCCTGCACTTCGGCGGGGTCGCCGAGCTTGTTCTCGGCGCTGCGGGCGGCGACCGTCGGCGGGGGATCGTCGAAGGCCAGCACGCGGGCCACTTCGTCCTTGTCGGCCTTGTTGAGGTATTCGAGGACCATCTGCGCGCTGACGTGCTGCGGATCGGCCAGGTAGCCGGCATAAGCGCACATCGCCGCCGAGGCATGCTCGTCGCGGACCTGGCAACTGATGGCCATGTTGCGGTAGGCCTTCCAATGCAGGTGGAACTTGTCGTTCGGGTCGAGGGTGATCGCGCGGGAGAACCAGAGCCGCGATTCCTTCTCTTGCTTGAGCTTCGCCATCGTCAGGCCGGCGTTGATGCAGGCATCGACCGTGACGTTGTTGACCTTGGTCTTTTCGGCGACAGCGATCAATTGCCGGTAGGTGGCCAGGGCCTGGTCCACGTCGCCCGCATCGACCTGCGCCAGGGCCTTCCAGTAATAGCTCATCTGGCAATGGGGGTCTTCCTTGATGGCCGTTTCCAGCGCGGTCAGGGCGTCGGCCGACTTGTGCGCTTTGACCGCACGGATACCATCGTCGATGGCCTTGGCCGCGGTGGACGACGAGGTGCCATACTGGTCTCGCAGGTCTTCCGCCGCAGGCAGCGGCGCGGCACAGAGAGTCAAGACGACGATCGACGCCAGAACACTCGCAATTACGCAACGCATGGCACTCCTCCTTTGGTCGTAGGACGGATTGGCAATCCGTCGTGTTTTGGGGACGGATTGGCAATCCGTCCTACGGTGATCGGTCAAGTTATTTCTTTACAGCGCCTTACGAACGTGATTGTAAATCGCCCCAGCCAGGGAAGCTAGCGCCCACGCCGGAGAAATCGCCAGATTTTCCCGCTACAGCCGGGACCCCAACGCCCGTTATCTTCGAACCGCCGATCGCAGCTTTGCACTGCGAGACCGCGGATTCTCGGCGGTTTCGGCATCGGAGGGCGCGAGCGGCTTGCGGGTCAAAGCGGTCAGCCGCGGGTCGTCGCGAAAGGCCTCTTTCACCCGGCGGTCCTCCAGCGAATGGAAACTGATCACCGCCAGCCGCCCCCCGGGCCGCAGGCAGTCGGGCAGACGGCGGAGCGCGATCTCCAGCGACTTCAGCTCGTCGTTGACGGCAATTCTCAGGGCCTGGAAGGTCCGCGTGGCCGGATCGATGCGGTCGTGCCGCGACCTGGGGACACAGCCGCGGACCAGGTCGGCCAGATCGGCGGCCGTTTCCACCGGATTCTCCCGCCGCCGCTCGACGATCGCCCTGGCGATCCGCCGGCTATAACGTTCTTCGCCATAGAGGTAGATCAGGTCGGCCAGATGCTCGGCGCTGAGCCGCTCCAGCAATCGCCAGGCCGGCTTGCCCTGCATGGGATTGAACCGCAAATCGAGGGGGCCGGTCGAGGAGAAACTGAATCCCCGCTCCATGTCGGCCAATTGATCGCTGGAAAGACCGAGGTCGAGCACGATTCCATCGACCGCTTCAAGACCAAGCTCGACAAGCACTTCGGGCAGATCGCAGAAGTTGGCCTGCACTGCCCGGACAGGCAGATCGGCCAGATTCCTGGCGGCCGACTCGATGGCCGCCGGATCGCGATCCAGGGCGATGATCGTTCCGGTGGGCCCGGCCCGCTCGGCCAGGCGCGCGTGTGCCCTCCGCCACCGAGCGTGCCGTCAACGTAAACACCGCCCGGCTGGGGCGCAAGCCCATCGAGCACTTCGGCCAGCATCACGGGCACGTGGATGGAATTGGCAGTCATCCCTTAATCCTATGGCCGAAGCGCCGCCGGCGGAAGACCACCAAAAAGCACGTAAAGTAGCAGTGCCTGCTACTTTGCAAAACACCAACCCCGGTCGCATCCTGCGCCGGGGTTGGGCATTGAGGGAAGCCCGTTGGCGAAGGCAGACGGGCTGCTTCCGTACTCGCATCAAAGAGGCATCCATTCCTCCCTACTTGCGGGGAACACACTTTGCATTCGGAGGTCGATGCAGTGTCGCTGGTGAGTGGCCAATGGCTACCGGCGACCGTGTTTCCCCAAGTGGCGAACCCCTCAAACGGACTTCGCTATCAAGCTCCTCCCGTGGGATAGGTTTTCAACCTGTCACAGCCGTCCCGACAGATTGAAAATCTATCCTACGGTGTCGCGGCAGATAGAGGTTTTCAACCTGTCACAGCCGTCCCGACAGATTGAAAATCTATCCTACCGGTGCGGCACCTCCTCCTAGCGCCGTTTCCGCAATTTCATCGTAATGGGCCTGCTTCTCGGCCACGTACGTCTGCCAATGCTCCCGTGCCCAGATTTCCAGGTGATCTTGCACACCCACGAGAACAACTTCATTCTGCAGCTTTGCTAGCGCTGCTAGCTCCGCTGGAACGCGGATCCGTCCTTGGCGATCAAGCTCCACGTATTGGGCCTGACCGTAGAAGAGGCGGCTGAAGGCCCTCACGTCCTGCCGCGTCGGAGGGCTTTGGGCCAGCCGCTGGGCCAGCAATTGAAATGCCGCGTCCGTGTACAGGGTCAGCGAGCCATCGGTTCCAGGGGTCACGTAGAGACTAGCGCCCGGGTGGACATGGCAAGGCGTCGCGGAGATGCTTGGGAATGGCGATCCGCAGCTTTTCGTCCAGCGCACGATTAAAAGTGCCAGTGAGCAGCATGGTTCACCACAATTCCCCACAAGGTCCCACAAGAACCCAAGAATAACCACTTCTTGCTCCCCGTCAAGCACTCTTTTCCGAGTTGTCCAGGACTTCGGCGCGGGCCGTCGTCCTAAGCTCCTAACCAGCACGGAACTTCCGGCGATGCGCGGCGTTGTAAGTCGCGAAAAAGATTTTTGGCGGCTCAGCGCGAGCCTGCCAGAATCTGGTCCCAAAGTCGTTGATAGGACACGATCATCCGCTCGATTGTGAAATTCTGTTCAGTATAGCGCCGGTTCTCGCGGCCGAGGCGTTGGGCCAGATTGTGGTCGCTCAGAATCCGCACGACCGATTCGGTAAAGTCTTCCCACTTTCCGTAGGGCACGGATTGTTCCTGAAACCCCGCGCCGAGCAGTTCGCGAACGCCCTCCACCTGTGTGGCGACGACCGGCAGGCCGGAGGCCATCGCCTCCAGCACGACGTTCGGCATGCCTTCCCAGAGTGAGGTCAGGACCAACAGGCTGCTAGCAGCCAGAATCGCCGGCACGTCCGTGCGCCAGCCGGCAAAGTGGACTCGCTGGGCAATTCCCAAGTCTTGGCATTGTTGCCGCAACGCGCCTTCCCAAGGCCCCTTGCCGACAATCAGCAGGTCGCAATCGGGCAGCCGCCGCAGCCAGTCTTTTGCGGTCGTCAGGAGATGCGGAATCCCCTTTTGGCCCTCCAGGCGGCCGATGAACGTGACGAGCCTTCGGCCGGCGGCCCCGAGGTTTACCCTATCGGCCGGCGGCACGTTGGTGAACCGGGCGAGGTCGATGCCGTTGGGAATTACCACCAGCTTGTCGGGTGGCAGGCGTGCGGCGCCGGCAGAGAAGTCGGCCACCGCTTGGCTGACGCAGACATAGCGCTCGACCAGGCGGTGGGTCGCGCGGTCGAGCCAGAGATGCCACGCCGACTTCCGCTCGGCGACGCGAATTCCGCAGTACCATGTGCGGCACGCCAGCCCTCCAGGCCGCCGATCGCGGCCGACCAGGTTGGCATGGAATAAAAGCGACTGCACGATCTGCGGTTGCTGACGCCGGAACTTCTCCGCCAGGCGTGCCACGACGGAAAGGAAATCCTTCGTCCTGCGGGCCCCGAGGCATTCGACTTCCAGCCTCGCCGCTTGCAGTGCGGGGAGCAACGTCGTCGCGCCGGGCGGCGGCGCGGGGACAGGCAGTAGAGCACGGGCGTGAAACGGCTTCGGTCGATCCGCGTGGCCAACTCCAAGAGGCATCGCTCCGCGCCGCCGACGTTCAGATCCGTAATGCACAGTGCAATGCTTGTCATGGCCCAATCCCCTACCCTGTCTGGGGGCAGTCGCTTATACTCTAATGATAATGAGCGAGCTTGACCAATACGACTACGAACTGCCACGGCACTTGATCGCCCAGCATCCGGTCCCGGTGCGGGTCGATGCCCGCTTGCTGGTCGTCGATCGCGGCCGGCAGTCGCTGGAGCATCGTCACGTTCGCGACCTGCCCGAGATCCTTCGGCCGGGGGATTGCCTGGTGCTGAACGACACGCAGGTGGTGCCCGCCCGCCTGCTGGGCCGCCGCGAAAGCACGGGCGGGCACTTCGAGGGCCTTTTCCTGGAGGTGGGGACCGGCGGCCTGTGGCGAATCCTCTGCAAGGCCCGCGGAAAACTCGTGCCCGGCGAGACGATTCGCCTCAGCAACGCCGAGGGCCAGGAGGACATTCAACTCCGGCTGGTCGTCAAGCAGGACGACGGCAGTTGGGTTGCGGCTCCGGAGAGCGACGAAGAGACCTTTGCCTTGCTGGCCCGCGTGGGCCGCGTACCGCTGCCACCCTACATCCGCAAGGGCGAGATGGAGGAGGCCGACCGCCAGCAGTATCAGACGGTCTACGCCCGCTGGCCCGGGGCGGTCGCCGCGCCGACCGCCGGGTTGCACTTCAACGAGTCGCTGCTGGCCCGTCTGAAAGAGGATCAGGTCGTCATCTGCCCTCTGACGCTGCACACGGGGGCGGGCACGTTCCGGCCGATCGCCACTTCCTTGACTGAGCACAAGATGCATGCCGAGTGGGGCACGATCGGGCAGGAAATCGTCAATCGAATTCGCCACTGCCGCGCGGCGGGAGGGCGGGTGGTGGCGGTGGGCACGACCTCCGTCCGGCTCTTGGAGACGGCCGCCGCCGATGGCACGCTCAAGGAGTTCACCGGTTATACGGACCTCTTCATTCGGCCGCCCTTTCAGTTCCGGGCGGTCGACGCCCTGCTGACGAATTTTCACCTCCCGCGGACCACGCTCCTGGTGCTGGTTCGCACCTTTGGCGGCGGCGACCTGATCGTGCGGGCCTATGCAGAAGCGATCCGCGAAGGTTATCGTTTTTATAGCTATGGCGATGCGATGTTAATACTATAAGGAGATTCGCAAACCCCCGTCGCGTAGCGACGAGGACCGCATCGAACCGTAAGAGACAATTTTTTGGGAGACTGCCTTGTCGGATATTCCTGTCGAGTCTGTTGTTGAACACATACTGGTTGTGCCCACCGAGCTCTTTCACCGCCTGGGTTACTTTCAGGGTTTCTCGCGCGAGATCGACCGCTACCTGGGTGAGTTGTTCAGCCCTCAGAACATCTCTTTCCGCCCGCGGCCGGCGATGGAGCACGACCCGAGTTTCAAGCAATTGATCCCCTACGTCATATTCCGGCATTGCGACGCGGCGGGTCGCCAGTCGGTCTTTCAATACACGCGCGGCAGCGGCCAGGGCGAGGGGCGCCTGCATCGCAAGCGGAGCGTGGGCATCGGCGGACATATCTCGGCCGTTGACGTGGCGGCCGACGGCAGCGGAAATCCCTATCAGGAAGGCATGCGGCGGGAGTTGGACGAGGAGGTTTCGATCGATACGCCCTATGCCTCGCGCTGCGTGGGGCTGATCAACGACGATGTGTCCGAAGTGGGCCGCGTCCACCTGGGCGTGGTCCACATGTTCGATGTCGAGCGCCCCGCGGTACGTCCACGGGAAACCGAGATCATCGAGTGCGGATTCCGCCCGGTCGAGGAAATCCTCGCCGACATGGACGGCTTTGAAACCTGGTCCCAGATTTGTATGAAGGCGCTGTTCGGCGAGTAGGGCACGTGTAAAAAGACGTCTGGAACCGAAGGACGGTGCCATGATTAAACTGCTGTGGCGGCTTTTGGAGTTTCTGGACGAACGCGTGGAGCGTTGGTTGTCCGACAAACAGGACTGGCGAAGCACGGCCCTGCTTTCTGTGGTCTCGCAGACGGTGACGGCTTCTATCGTTTTGTTTCCCGTCCTGGTCATCGGCGCAATGGTGTACGCTTGCAGGTACGAGGATATTGACGTTCGCTGGCTTTGGGGAACGGTGCTGGTTTTAGTTTTGGTCCCACTGGTAGTGGTTCTCCGCCGATGGCAATTGAACATCCTCGACGACCGCGATGAACGTGTCGCGGGGGACAAGACGCGTTTCTGTCCCTCATGCGGGCGGGAGTGTTCTGTGTCTACAGTGGTTTGTCCGAGGTGCGAGGCTTCCTTGCGGAGACGCGGCTGATTCGATCCAGGCGAAATGAAGCATGACAACGCCCACACTTCCCATCTATCTCGACAACCACGCCACGACCCGCGTCGATCCGCGCGTGGTGGAGGCGATGCGGCCGTATTTCACCGAAATCTACGGCAACGCGGGCAGCACGACGCATGCGTTCGGCGCCGCGGCAAAGGACGCCGTGGAAGATGCGCGAGGCAAGATCGCGGCCGCCATTGGGGCCAAGGCCAAGGAGATCGTCTGCACCAGCGGTGCGACGGAAAGCAACAACCTGGCGATTCGCGGCGTGGCCCAGCGGCACGCCGGGCACCCGCTTGCGGGTCGCGGGCGGCACATCATCAGCGCCACGACCGAACATCCGGCCGTGCTCGACCCGCTGGCCAGACTCGCGAAGCACGGATTCGAAGTCACGCTCCTGCCGGTGATTGCCGCGCCCGACCCGCGAGCCGGGTTGATTTCCATCGAGCAACTGGCCGCGGCCATTCGCGAGGACACGATTCTGGTCTCGATCATGTTGGCCAACAACGAATCCGGGGCCATTCAGCCCTTGGCCGAGATCGGACATTTGTGCAAGCAGCGCGGCGTGTTGCTGCACAGCGATGCCACGCAGGCCGTGGGGAAGATGCCCGTTGACGTGGATGCCTTGGGCGTTGACCTCATGAGCTTCACGGCCCACAAGATCTATGGGCCCAAGGGCGTCGGGGCATTGTACGTTCGCCGTCGCGGTCCGCGGGTCCGCCTGGAGCCGCAGATCGACGGCGGAGGGCAGGAAGGCGGTCTGCGGAGCGGCACGGCCAACGTGCCGGGCATCATCGGTTTCGCACGGGCCCTGGAGCTATGCCTTGAAGAACTGCCGGCCGAAGCGGTCCGCTTGAGCGGGCTCCGCGACCGGCTCTTCGCCGGTCTCTGTGAGGGCCTCAGCCACGTAACGCTGAATGGTCCGGCCCTCGATCTGCCGGGTTTGAGGCTGCCCGGCAACTTGAACGTCAGTTTCGGCTATGTGGAGGGCGAGGCCCTGCTCATGGAGATGCGCGACATCGCCTTGAGCACCGGAAGCGCCTGCACCTCGGCCCAGCCCGAACCAAGTCACGTCTTGCGGGCCTTGGGCCTGAGCGAGGACGCGGTTCGCGGCAGCCTGCGTTTCGGACTAGGCCGGTTCACGACGGCGGAGGAAATCGAGTTTGTGATCGCCCGCGCCATCGACAGCGTGACCCGCCTGCGGACGATGAGCAGCATGGCGGCTGATAGGCTTTAGGTCTGAGCCGGGCCTTGATTATCTACGGCCCACCCTACAATTCCGCCCATATTTTTTTCACGCATCACCCCTTGACGCCACGATTTCCTTGCAGTAAACTACTTTATGATACAAAGCTAATGATTCCGGGAGTCGTCCGATGGAAGTCGATGAAGCGCGGGAACGCATGCGGGAAATCCAGCGGATCATGGAGACGGCGACGCTCTTCACGCTCCTGCCCGGCACGGCGGCGATCGTGGGAGGACTGCTGGTCCTCGTGGGTTGCGGAATCAGTTGCTGGCTCTTGCAATCGCTGAGCTTTGGCGACATCGTAGGGCTGACCGTGCCCGGCTCGGTTTCGCTCTGCATGATGTGGTTCGCGATAGCCGTGGCCAGCGTGGCCGTGAACGCGTTCTTCACCCTGCGGTTGGCCGCCCGGCAGCGGATCGCGATCAATCCGCGTCCGGCCCAGGTGGCCACCTTCGCCTTGACTCCCTGCGTCGTGGTGGCAGCGGTGCTTTCGTTGAAGTTCCTGACCGATTGGCAGCCCCAGGAGATTCGCTACATCGCCCCCGTCTGGATCCTGCTCTACGGCACCGGAGTCTATACGGCCGGCCTGTTCTCGCTCCGCGCGCCGCGTGCTCGGCCTGGCCTTCCTGCTGGCGGGCATCGTGGCCTTGTTCGCCTTCCCCGACTACGGCGTGCTTTCCGTCGCGGCAACCTTCGGCGTGCTGCACGTCGTCTTTGGCGCCTATGTCCTCACGATACAGCGGCAGGTCGCGGCCCCATGAGCGAACCGATCAAACCCGGCGACATCGACGGCGTGATCCACGAACGGGCCCGCTTGTCGATCGTTTCGGCCCTGGCCGTGACCGCCGAGCTGAGCTTCGGCGAATTGAAGTCGATGCTCGGCCTGACCGATGGCAATCTCAGCGTGCATGCCCGCACGCTCGAGGAAGCCGGTTACATCATCGTGGACAAGTCGTTTCAGGGCCGCCGCCCTCATACGTCCATGCGGCTGACGGCCAAGGGCCGCAAGGCCTTCGCCCGTTACCTGGAAACCCTGCGGCAGATCGTCGACCAGGGCAGCCGCGAGGGGCAAGGTTCTTCCTAGTGTTTCCCTTTCCATCCGCTTTTTTTTCGAAAGTTTCTTTATGTCACAAAGCACTTTGCAATCCGGAAGTTCGGTCGGCCCCTGGCGGGCCTTCCGAGGCTGGCTGTACGCACTCGACCAGATCCTTCGCGGCGAGACGACTCGCCCTTCGGTCCTGCGGGAGAAGTCGCTGCAGATCCCGACGGCGGGCCTCTCGCTTTTGATTCTGGGATTGGCGTTGCTGTACGGCTTCTGCATGGGCATGTATCCGGGGTGCCGGATTGACGACCCCTCAGCGCTCCGCTGGCTTGCCTGCACGCTGAAGATACCGGCGCTCTTCTTCCTGACCCTCTGCGTCACGTTTCCGTCGCTGTACGTGGTCAATGCCCTGGTCGGCTCGCGGCTGCATTTGAGCGCGGTCATGCAACTCCTGGTGGCGGCCTTGGCGGTGAACCTGGCGGTCCTGGCGTCGGCCGGTCCGATCGTGGCCTTCTTCTCCTTCAGCACCAGCAACGGCGCATTCATGTGCCTGCTCAACGTGCTGGTGTTTGCCGTATCGGGGATCCTGGGGATGGTCTTTCTGTTGCAGATATCCGACCATGAGTACCAAGCGAGCGCAAAAAAAGCTCGAAGGCATTTGGCCTTCGAGCGAAAAAAACTGGCTCACAAATTACGATTATGTCCGCGGGTTGCCGCCGGTGCCTCGACCGCTGCCGCTCAGACCGCTGTAGTCGGTGCGATCTTCAGGATGCCACAAGGGGAGACCGCGCAACACCCGCTCGGCCAACATGTCGATCTTTGCCTTCGAACCCGCAGGCGCGTCCGTCCGCCGAAACTCTGCGCCCTCAGTCGGGTTAAAGTCTTCGTCGTGGCCACACTCCAAAATTGCTTCAAATACGTTCCGCATCGAAATAATACTCCCAATAAAAATCTCTGTCTCTGCTCCAGCCAAGAATGGTGCGTCCCATTCATCCGTAGATCCCGTCATGGGGGAAGGGCGGCTGGCATCAGATCCCACGACACCAATGGATCGCCTGGGGTGTGGACTCAACCCGTTTGAGGAATGTGGTGCCGCAAACCTTAAATAGTCTATTATCCACCAACGCGATTATTTGTCAAGCGCTAGGATGGAATTTTTGTTGTGTTAAATTGGATTATTTAACGCCATCAACTGCGTGTAAAATAGGCAGATTGGCAAGAGATTGACGAAGCTATCAACCTTGCGGCGCGTTTTCAGCCGCTTTCTCCGAAAGTCGCTCTTCCGGATGGCGGTTGTCATACTCCGCGCACAATACGGAAGGGCATTCGTCGGCCACGCCACATGCCGGGCAGACGATGCGAATCAGGTCGGAACTGCTGAGTTTCAGGTTGTGAGTGCGGCAAATCTCGTAAAGATCACGCAGATGTCGGCATGGCATGGCTCGGTCCTCCTTCGCTCCCATTGTACCGCGATTTTCCCATCAGAACCATGCCTGCAAGGGTCGCTGCCGCCAATCCCATTGCGGCGACAATTCCCCGCCGCCAGTGCAGGTCGGTGGAAACTTCGATGTGGGTCACGCCGTCGGGCACTTGGATTTCCATGCGGCCCCACTCGTCGGCGGATGATTCCAGCCGCTGTGACCCGCTTGCCGCCTGGAGCCACGGCCGAACTACGATATTCACCACGATAGTACGCGGCCCCTTGCCGGGGACCTCCACTTCGGCCCCCCAGCCGTGAAATTCAAGCGGCAACGGCGTCTTCGGATTCGCCCGATCAAAGGCCATTGGGTCGGCATCCGGGAGTTCGTAGAGACTGACTTCCTCGCGGCGGACTCGCAATTCGGCCGCAGGCAGGAACTTCGCCTGGTAGTTGGGCCAGGCAGAGTCCGAGAACCCGCAGCACCAGTTGCTCTTGCGCACGGTCCACCAGTATTCCCACTCCTGTTTGTAGTATTCAGGGTTTGCAACCAGCACCCAGCGCATCCCGTAGGCCCTGCCCGCTTCCGCCGGAGACGCGGCAAATTTCTCCTGGAAGGCGCGGGTCTCCGGCCGGACCTCGATAACCGGATCGTAGCCGCCGAATCCGTAAGCCCCATAGGCCGAGGGCAAACTCAACGGCAGCATGTTGGCAAAGCCCGGCAAGCCGGATCGAAACGGCCCATACCACCAGACGCGCCCGGCCTGCGGATCGTGACTGGGCAGGACTCGGTCGGCAATTTCACGCGGCAGTTCGGGATAGGGGCGGTCGCCGTAGCTCCACAAGCTGTTCCGCGAAAGCGATACGTGATAGAGCATCAGCACGACGGTCGCTGCGGCAAGCACGTATTCCCACTTTCGCGATGTGCCGAGGCGCAGCAGCCGCTCCAGAAATATACCGCCCACGATCAGGCAGAGGAAAACCACAAAGGGAATCAATCGGTGGGGATGATGATTGACCGCGCGAATCACGGGCAGGTTTCCCAACACCGTCCACAGCATGCCTTCCCTGCCCAGGCCGAGCCACAATGCGAGGACGGCGCTGGCCGTCCACGGATGTTGCCCCAACCAGGACGGGCGGCAGCGATAAGCGAGCAGCGCCCCGAGGCTCAGAAACCCGCAGGCCATGAGGAAGGTCCCGGCGTAGTACCACTGGGTTTCCAGGACCTGCTCCCGGTTGGCGGGCAGTTCCATGAAGTTTTCCGCGTGGGTGAGGGGAAACGGTGCAAGCATCGCCAGGAGCCCTGGCTCGATGCCCTTGCCGTAATTGGGCTGCTTTAGCGCCATGTTGCGGAGGGTGGCGGTAATATCCGTTCCCTGGCCAGTCGCCGGCCTGGCGACGGCGGTGGTCTCTGCCATGCCGCGGCTGAGCTCAAGCTGGACCATCAACGTCGGCAAAATCAAAGCCAAACCGAGAAGTGTCGCGGCAATCGGCCAGATTAATTGCCGTGCGGCGATGCGTCCACAGATCACGGCTGCGGCGGCGGCACACCCCAACAGCAGCATGCCATAGAACCAGACCTGGGGAAAGCCGATGTAGTAGAAACCGCCGATCGTGAAACCGGCGGACAACAGCCAGCGCCAGCCGGCGCGCCCGTTGAGCCAATGCTCCGTGACGCAGAACAACAGCGGGATCCAAACGACCAGCGTTACCATGAAGAGCCATCCGCGTCCCACCAGCAAAACATAACCCGAGAGCGTAAAGGAGATTCCCAGGACGAATGCCAGCGACGGCCGCAGCCCTGCCGTTCTGGCCGCGGCAAACGTCGCCAGAAAGCCCGCCAACAGATGCATGGCCGCGAAGACTTCAAGCGTCCAATACTCGTTTCCCAGCCCCCAGCGCACGATGGCGTAGGAAACGACTGTCGGCGGATAGAGCACCGATCCGGCGCTGGGCACGCCCATGAATTGGCAGGGATCAAAGTCGGGGAACTCCCCCTGGAAAAGCGCCCGGCAGCCGTGCAAGACCGCCGGCAGCACGCCGGAGAAGTTATCGTCTTGAACGAAGTAACAAGGCTCGATTCGTTCCAGCATGGCCAACGCTATCGCCATGGTTGCCAACCCGGCGGCGACCCACGGCCACGATCGCAAGCGACGGCTTTGCCCTTCGCTCGCCGGCGCTGAGCGCCGCCAGAAGCAGGTGCTCAAGCGGTCGCACCGATTTCAAGCGGAGGAAGAAATAGAAGCAGACGACCGCCGCCATCAGGATCGTGAGCGCCTGAGGACAGCTCTTGGCGATAAACAGGGGATCGAGCACCTGGTCCCACGGCTGGCCCCGACCGCCTTCCGCCGCAAAGTGAAATACCTCGCTGGCTTCCCCGAGGTAGCGCAGTCCCCAGACCGTAAAGAGAACGAAGCCGCTGATCAGCAGGACATGGGTTGCCGAGCGACGACGAAAGGCCCCGCGGCCGGACGGTCGGCTGGTCCTGCCGATGGCTGGCCTGGGCGTTTTCCGGTCAGGTGCTTCGAGTTCGATCATGATTGCATCGGCACGGCGTGGTTCAGGGGAACTCTCGATAGCAAGGCATCCCCCATATAGAATTAGCTTGCCGTTGGGGCGATGTCTATTATCTTTCCGTTTCCAGGGCGGCTAGCCGAGCCGTCCGATCGTTAAACACCATGCCGATGGGTGGTTTTTGCCCGAACTTGCTCGATTGCAGTGCCCGGCTCAGTTTTTCTCCTCATCTTGTTCAGAATTTTTCTTGCACTTCAGTGGGAGTCTTGACGATTTCTGGCCAAAATCGCCCGTTTGGTTTGTTTTCCCGGCAGATTGACCCCTCGAATAAATTTAACAATATTGGCCATAGGAAGTGTATACTAGCCAGAAACCGCTGGAATTCGATCGCTTTACACTCCCGAGAGTCATTTACTTACATAGCTCTTGTGGCGGTGAACTGGCCAGAAAAGTGGCCACATTCGGCCATTAAGTGGCCAAATCCGGCCAAATCCGGCCAGATCCGGCCAGTTTTGGCCACGAATCCCATATTGCACCCCCAGCAATAACGAGTTATCCATTCGATGGGTCAACAAAAACCGCACGCAATTTCTGTTTCTTTGGCAGTTCGACCGAGAGCTCGGAACACTGATTACCACTAATCATCACTAATTTCTGTCATTAGTGGTAATTAGCGGCAATTAGTGTTCCGCGCTCCGTCCCGCCCTGGGTTCGCTACACCGAGGGCGGGTTTCTTTTCACTAAATTGTCAAAGAACAACGCGTTTCCACACATATATACGGATGAGGGCCTTGAAATGGGAAAATTATTTTCTGGTCTGGGCTGGAATCACGTCCTAATGCCTTTGCTAGTAACCATTTAGAGAACTTCTGCCCTACGACAAATTGGTGCGCGCCGGGCAGGATTTCTGGGACCATTTCGGCTGGTGCCAGAACTTCTATCGGTGGCATATCTAAAATATAAAATGGTGCAGATCCAAATATTGACGGCCGGCCGGATCTGGCTATACTGGCGGAATGCCAAGGACCACTCGAATCTCCCTTTTTGTCAAGAGAAATAGTTCTGACCCCTTTCTTCCTCTTGATCCCGACAGCGACCATTCGTGGGACTGCAACACTGTGGTTTATTTGGGCTGCAAATACGGGGGTCAAGGGGGTCAAGGGAACGATTTCGCGGTTCTCCAGAACATCTGGAACAACGGTTTTAGCAAGAACGAACTCACTAACGCGAACAACCAGCGTCTTTATTACTACAAGACCTATAATTCCTCTGCCACCACACTCCCGGGGCTACTCGCTGCCCCACATGATGGTCAATGCGAGACATGGGCCGCTTTGTTGCGCAACGTCGCAAGCGCCCAAGGAATCGCGGACGTGGACATATTCTCTTCCCCCCCGCAAGTGCCGGTCCAGGACGCTAGCGCAACGCCGCTTCAAGCCCAAGTCAGCCAGTTCGCGACGAACTACGAACAGCTCATGGTAAACAACTGGAGTTTTCCGAAGCTGCCCGAGGGCGGACTTGCACCCGTCAGGGCCAGCCTTGCCAACGTGCAGATATTGCAAGTTGTGAACTTCAACGACAACGGCAACTTGGTTCCCGTTCCACAGAGTGCTGCGTTCCAACAGCTGCTCGGGTCCTGCTACGCCTATGCGAATATTTTGACCAAGGAAGTGCTCGTAAGCACCAACGGCTATAATTTCCAGTCGGACAAGACGGATGTTGCCCGGGTGCAGGGCGTGCAGGGTAAGGGACCAGTTGCCAGTCCGCTTTCGATTTTCGGCGGCCATTGGGGCTGCCAGTACTACGATTCAAAGTCCAACAAAACCTACTTGTACGATCCAAGCTACGGTGGCGGCGTTTTGTCGGCCACCGGCAACGCGCGCGCGAGCGTGGGACAAGGGGCCGCACTCACGCCAACGCAGAAGGAGTTGGGCTTGGAGTTGCAGGGCGCGCGGCCGCCGGGTACTGTATCGAGGTACAAGTTCAGAAAGTGGTCAACCAAAAGCTCTTCGGCCCCAAATATTACGTGCTCTTGATCAGGCAGTTTGTGCAGCCGGCAACCCCAAAATGAGCTAGTTGCATATATATTGGCTACATATTTCCATGCGATGACGCCCGTTACGCGCTCAGACAATGGCCATAGAATGTTCGTAGTCCGCTCTTTCAAATGGCAGCGCACTTGTTCGTTCGAGGCAATTGCGATCCTGCTGCTCCTTGCGGTAGAGACCGTGCTGTTCCTTGCCGAGCGCTACCGGTTTTGGTTTGGCCAATGGAAAGGGTACGCAGTGCTTCTGGGCTGCGCCGCAGTGGCCGGAGCGCTGCTTTCGCTTGTGCTGTGGCTTGCGCTCTGCCTCTTGCTTCGCCTCCGGTTCCAGTTCCGGCTTTCGTCGTTGATTCTCTTCGTGACCTGCTCGGCACTGCCGTTCAGTTGGTTGGCGTCGGACATGCGACAGGCAGCTAGGCAGCGCGACGCGGTCGCGGGACTGAGCCAATTCAGTCAAATCAAGTACGACTTCGAGCTTTTGGTGCGCACGGCCACAAGCTCCGCGAGGCCGCCCGGCCCCGCTTGGCTGCGCGGGTTTTTCGGTCAGGATTTTTTCGCGGACGTTGCAGAGGCGACGTGTTGGACTGACAAGGACCTCGAGCATTGCAGAACGTTTGAGCACCTCCGAACGCTTGTCTGCGAATCCTCCCGAGAGATCACCGACAACGGCCTGATCGCGATTGAGTCGTTTCCTGAGCTAGAGGGACTTCAACTAGGCTCAGTCGGTATGGGACGTATGGTTTATAGGGGACCTCTGTCGCTAACCGAGGCCGGCTTTCGGCACGTTGCCGGGCATAAGCGGTTGCGACTTTTGGGCGTCAGCACCGATCGCTTTTCGGACGCCAGCCTTGAAGACCTCCAGGGCCTTGGGAATCTCGAGACGCTGTCCCTTCGGGCCGGCAACATAAGCGACCGGGGCCTGGAGCTCATTCCACGGCAGTTTCCGAAGCTCCGTTTTCTCGACATATGCGCAACGAAGACGACAGACGCGGGAATCGCCCATCTCGTCGGACTGCCATTCATGGAGCAACTGGACCTGACCGAAACGGCAGTTACCGATAAGGGGGTGAGGTGCGTCGCGAGGCTCGCGAACCTCCGGGTTCTTTGCTTGTCTCAGACGAAGATAAGCGACGAAGGGTTGCGGGAGGTTGCGGCTCTAGGCCGTCTGGAATCGCTCAGCCTCGATTTCGATCCTGCAATTACGGACAAAGGACTGATGGAACTCGCCAGATTGCATAGCCTAACTTATCTATCCACTGGGATCGGCGATAATGTCACCGACAGCGGCGTCGCCCAACTCCAGCGCGCTTCCTGGCTGTAGGATTGATGCGTTCCCCGAAAACATGTCAGCCACCAAATAGGAAAGGGGCGACCTACTATGAACAGTTTATGCCACGCTGGATCGTAACGACAACACCATCCATAGTGGCAACTGCCAACGTCGAACGGGCAGACGTTGCGCCACCCGCGGATGCTGGATCAACGTGAAGGCACGCGGGCGAGTGTTCCGTTGCCCGGTCGGGCGGTGGCAGCAGGAAAGCAATGCCGAACCAAATATCTTTTGACGACTGCGCTTCGCCTGCATCAGCAAGGCCGTATCGAGGAGGCGGAACAGGCGTATAAGGAAATCGTCGCTGCCGACCCCGGTCATCCGGGCGGGCTGCACCTCTTGGGCGTCATTCGTCAGCAACGGGGGCGTCACGAAGAGGCGCTGGTACGGAAAAAGGTGGCAGCCACCGAATATAGGTAAAATAGCAAGAATACGAAATATGTCTTTGGTTAATGACTGCAAAATTGGCCACGAGGAGGTTTGACAAGATCGCTTGGTATGTGTAAAAAGTATGCATGTCACGACCAACGCGATATTGCCCGGGCGGCATGGTGTACCATGTTCTCAATCGAGGCGTGGGTCGAAGGTGGCTTTTCGATAAGGACCAGGACTTTTTGGCCTTCGAGAGAGTCATAGAAGAAAGCTTGCGCACCTGCGCGATGCGAATTTGCGTCTATTGTGTTTTGTCTAGCCATTGGCACTTTGTCCTCTGGCCCGAGGCCGACGGCGATCTTCCGGCCTTTATGCAGCAGATGACTAATATGCATGTTAAGCGATGGAAAGAGCATCGGCACGAGATCGGGTTTGGCCATTTGTACCAGGGGCGTTATAAGTGTTTCCCGGTGGAGACGGAAGGCTATTTTTATCAGGTAGTCCGCTACGTCGAGCGAAATGCGCTATGCGCGAACTTGGTTCCGCGTGCGGAGGAGTGGCCGTGGTCGAGCCTGCGGCGAGCGGAGCGCGAGGACCCATCGTTTCCAATCCTTTCCGACTGGCCCCTGCCGCGGCCCGCCGACTGGCTGGAAATCGTAAACCAAGCGCAGTCCGAAGCCGAGTTGCAGGCTTTGCGTCGATGCGTTCGCCGCGGTTCTCCGTTTGGGAGTGCCGATTGGGCCGCCGCAACCGCGAAGCAACTGAAACTCGAATCAACACTCCGATCTCTCGGAAGGCCAAGGAAAGAACGTTAGGATTGCCGAAAGCCCGTTGTTTTACTG
The DNA here is from genome assembly GCA_963824275.1 of uncultured Planctomycetia bacterium. Lineage (GTDB taxonomy): Bacteria > Planctomycetota > Planctomycetia > Pirellulales > Thermoguttaceae > JANXQG01. The sequence goes on from CAWGOT010000006.1 coordinate 1,241,099, forward strand.
AAATGCCTATATACTCTAAATTCGGTGGCTGCCACGAATGGCACTGTCGCGTTAGGATCGGCGCAGATTGGGCATGGACGAGTTGGGGGGTTTTGCTAGATTCCCTTTCTCGCCGAGGTGGTCTTGAAGTTTTTGCCCGCTCTTGGCTATGATTTGTAAGCCCTCCTTGGCATGGCGATCGCAAAGATGCCACGGAGGGTTTTTTCATGGCTGGGGATATACCAAATTCGGCCAGCGGGGGCAGTAGCAATTTTCGGAAAATGGTGGCAGCGTTTCTCGCCGACGAGTCGTTGCCCTTCGCACGCATCCTCTCCGCGGAGCGCGTCGGGAGTGTGTTCGCCAAACATGATGGCCTGTTCGGCAAGCAGGCAATCTACTCGACGGCGATGATGGTCTGGTCGTTTCTCGGCCAAGTGTTGCGCGACGGCAAGGAGGCCTCGTGCCAGGCGGCCGTGGCGCGGGTCGTCAACTACTGCGAGCACCAGCAGATCACGCCGCCCACGGCCGACACCGGCGACTACTGCCGCGCCCGCGCCAAGCTCTCCGAAGTGGCGCTGCACGAACTCAGTCGCGAAGTGGCCGCCGAGATGCAGGGAGCCGCCCCAAAGGATTGGCTGTGGAAGGGCAAGCACGCAAAACTGATCGACGGATTTACGTTCACCATGCCCGCCACGCCCCAGAACTTGGCGGAGTTTCCCCATCCGCGGACCCAGAAGAAAGGCGTGGGCCTGCCGATCGCGCGTGCAGTAGCGATCATCTCCCTGGCAACGGCTTGCCTGACGGATGCCACGATCGGTCCGTATAAGGGCAAGGAGACCGGCGAGACGGCTCTGCTGCGGTCCATGCTTGCGTCGCTGCCTGCGGGCGATATTGCCGTGTTCGACCGCCACTATTGTTCTTTCATGATGATCGCCCTGTTGCAACTCCAGGACGTGGATACCTGCGCCCGCTTGCATCAAAAGCGCAACTCTGATTTTCGCCGCGGCACACGCCTGGGAAAGAACGATCATCTCATCGTGTGGACCAAGCCCGCACGGCCGGACTGGATGAACCAGGAGACTTATGACCGCATTCCCGAAACCCTCGAACTGCGTGAGCTGTGTTACACTGTCGTGGAACCGGGCCGCCGCACGAAGACGATTACGGTGGTCACCACGTTGACCGATGCGACACTCTACAGCCATGAGGAGATCGCGGAGCTTTACGGTTTTCGCTGGAACTCGGAGTTGGACATCCGCAGCATCAAATCTAATCTGAATCTCGCTCACGTTCGTTGCAAGTCGCCGGAAATGGTTCGCCGCGAACTCTGGGCCACCCTCCTCGGTTACAACCTCATCCGCACGACGGCGGCCGCAGCAGCGCTGCTCCACGGCAAACAGCCGCGTCAGATCAGCTTCACCGGAACGTGCCAGTACGTGCTGGCGTCGTGGATGTCGATCTCCTGCGGGCTGATACCCGCCTCGCAATTGGTCGTTCATTGCCAAACAATACTCCGCCACGTTGCTGCCTGCGAAGTCGCCAATCGCCCGGGCCGTCTCGAACCAAGGGTTCTCAAACGGCGCAGGCATGGTTATCCACTCATGCAGAAGCCCCGCGAGACGCTCCGGGCCGAATTGCGCAAACACTGCACGTGAAACGACTTCGGACGGCGACAGTGCCATTCGTGGCTGCCACCTTTTCTTCTCCTTCGCAAAATGTCGATATATCCAGCAGAGAATACGGTGATCGAGTCCTTCCGCGACGTGTGTCGTACACATTGGGTGAAACGCCTCGTAGTCTGCGCCGGCACCGTCCTGGTTGGGCTAACGTTATCCTATGTCAACCTTGTGGGGCGAACAAGTGTCGCTCCGTGCTCTTTCGCCGCTCCTACGATTGTTGTAGCATATGGCTCTCCACTCGTTTTTTATCGGGAGGCTTGGCCAATAAACCCCTTTTCGGAATCGCATGTCTATAGCTTTGATGATGTGCTTTTCACGAGAGACCGTCCGCTCTTGCCGCAGATCTCTGAGCGATTTCTACTTCTTCATACTGCGCCCAGGTTTCACGCACCGCTGTTAGTTGGACACGCGCTATTTGACGCTCTGCTCGCGGGAATGTTACTTGTTGGCACGGCAAGTTTCTTGAATCGACGGACCGTTCCGCGTTATTCGTACACCATTCGTTCCCTTCTTATGCTCCATGTCGTCGCTTGCCTCGCGTTGGGAACAATCCCCTGGTTGTGCGGAGTTGAGAACGCCTTTCGAATGCTTGTCGGAGCAGTCATTATTGCTGCAACGATCGCATGCATCCTTCGTACAGTCACTTTGATAAGAAAGACGTTGGCTATCCTGTTCCGCCATATTGCTCCCCCGCCCCTCGACAATGGATGGGGGACGGGGATCGGGGTCCGAGAAAGCGCCGGGCAAAACCGGCATGGAGTAGCGAATGAAAGAGTCGTACGGGAAAGGGCTAGCGACCCGCCCCAGCCATGAGTCATGCGCCGCTGTCCCGCTATATCGCCCCTCGACAACCAACGAGACCGACACGAGATCGCCCCCGAAGGCGATGGCTTCGTTGTCGGCTGATGGCGACGCCTGAGCCACCTCTCCTCGCCAGCCGGTTCCCGACCGATGGCGGCGAGCGAATGAAGTAAGACGCTGTTTTCTGTCAAATCTAAAAGGAGCGATGAATATGCTGATTTCTGAAAAGTGTTCGCGGGCGGTGCCAAATCGACAACGTCGGCGTCCGGCAGGTCCGGCACGTTGCGCCAGGTCAATCGGCAAATCGCGGATCAACCAGAGTCGCTGGTTTGATCCGAGTGTGGGAAGGTGGCTGAGCGAGGACCCGGCGGCGGCGGACGAGAACCTCTACCGCTACTGCGGCAACGACCCGACGGATGGGACGGATCCGAGCGGGTTGGTTATCGAGAAGGAGTTGCCCACCAAGGAAGGAGTGGTCAGTTACAACGGTTCGGAACTTAACAAGGAGTTACACCTTGTCTACTCGGACAAGGGCGAGAAGCACTTTGGCTTTGTGGTCGTGCCAACGACCGGCAATGACGCATTCACAGCGACCTTTCAAGTCGCAAAGGTTGAGGACGGAAATGCCACCGACCTCGTAGGGATTCCGTCTGGAATGGAATTCACGCACTTCGAGTTGAGTTGGGGAATGCGTGCGCGTATCGGGTTCAAGGCGACGGGAGACAAGTCGCTTCAGTACTACTGGGTCCAGTACAAGAAAATGGAGGTCAAGAAGGAGCTTAAAGGCAAGGCGGAAGAATCGCCTGCGGCGGCATGGAAACTCGACGGCGCGGCTACGAACGACGCGAATTTTCCAAACAAATACGTGGACCAGGATGATACAGAGAAACATCTGCTGAGGGATACCCCGGTGTGAGGCTTTCAAATCGCAGCCGAGAAGCACCATATAACCTACGCCGACGCCGAGAAAAAGAAGCCGACGAGCATCAGCTTCGCCTTAACCAGCGCGGGGAATCTCGTGACCGCCGACCAATTCAACACGATCGTGAACACAACGCAGCAGTACCTCGTAGGAACGTCTGTGAAGGGGAGGTTCCAGACCTATCTCATGTGCAAGGCAAAGCAAGGGGACGCCTCTCGCGTCGTCGGTTATGTGACTTGGGGATACGACGTGCTTTTCACGAAAGAAAAAGGCGGGAACTCCACGCTCGTGCCCCCGGAGTGGAAGGACGGTTTCGACAAGGACGTTTGGAACAGTGAGGGCGCGGCAGGGAAATGACCATTGCTTCGGAGACGAAATTGCCGGGGTGTTGCCTGCCCCAGGGAGCGATCCGTTATGGCGTTTAAGAGCAAGGCGAGTGACAGGCGCGGCCAAGGTCCTCTGTGGAGGTTCCAATTCACGCTAAAAACTTTGCTTCTTCTCTTTGTTGCTACGGGACTGCTCCTTGGGCGGGTCTGCCAACGGGCGCGTTAGCAGCGCGCCATAGCGCGGTTTATCGAAATTGCGGGCGGATCCGTGCAGTACGATAATGACGTTCCCAAATATAGCACATACGGCTATGGCCGCCATGGGCCCATGGCACCGACGGTCAAAAACTGGCCGGGTAAGGCACGCTTACGAACCTTACTGGGGCGGGACTACGTCGATGATGTTGTTACGGTATCGTTTCCGTTCACAGCGACAATCACGGATGACGATCTCGGAAAACTCGCGGGGCTCAGGTCTCTCGTCTATCTCGAAGTACAGAGCATTCACGTTACAGACGCAGGGCTGATCCGTCTTCGCGCGATGACTTGGCTGAAGGATCTTTCGCTCTGTTCACCAAATCTAACCGACGACGCGGTCTATAGTCTTCAACGGTGTTTGCGTGATACACACATTGTAGTGAGACCCTTTACGAGCGGAACGGAATAACGAGTACGGTCCATCGAACTTTGATAACCGACGAGGCGGAGAGCGGGATGAATGTGACAGCCACGAAGTACAGGGGATCTAGGTAACATGGGCGGTGTGCCATGGAGCAGAGAGGACGTGACCATCGTCATAGCGGGAAGTTCGCCGACACCAGCCGTGCAATCCCGGCTCATCCCCTGCGCCTTTGCCAAAGTTGCAGCGGAGCCACCCGCCCCCGCCCCCGAGTCCCAACGATCCCTTCCGCCGCTTGCGACCGAGGCGCCGAACCCCTTTCAGTCAGTCGTCGCCTTCGTGGGCGACGGTGCGGGATCGTCGACGACGAGGAGTACCGCCGCCGTCTGGAGATCTGCCGTACATGCGACCGCCTGAGCGGCAATCGCTGCACCGCCTGTGGCTGCTTCATTTATGTCAAAGCCCGCGGCCGAATCTTCCGCTGCCCCATCGGGCGGTGGGAGTAAGGGAAAGAAGTGGAGTTTTCCGTACCATGTTGACGCGAAAATTAGCTTCGCCCTGTCCCACAGCCCAGGCGACGGTCTTCCCGCATCGCCCCCACCCATGAAGTCTTTTCCCGCCAACGATGAGACGACGATGACAGAAATAGCCGAAACGAACCTGAACCTCGCTCGTGGTCTACCCGGCGCTGAGACACTTGATGTCCCTAGTTATCTTGAGCGGCTGACCACATGGGCAGGACTCGTCCGAACCAAGACCGAGCGCTGCCTGCCGATGTTCCATCGGTCCCCCTCCGAATTCGACAATTCCGTTGCCAAGTTCCGGATGATGGCCCTGGTAACCGTGCTGCAGCGGGATCTGGGAGTTCGATACGACCCTGCATGCCAGGAGGGTTCTTACTGCGCCCTCGATCCCCGCACCCTCTTCATTCACGGTCTGTTGGACGGCCACGGAGGCACCTGCGTGACCATGCCAATCTTGTATATCGCGATCGGACGGCGGTTGGGCTACCCGCTGTTTCTCGCGCAAGCACGCGAACACTATTTCGTGCGTTGGGAAGAGCCCGGCGGCGAGCGATTCAATGTCGAGGCCACGACTCTTGGCTTTACGCCGCGCGACGATGAGCATTTTCGACGCTGGCCCAAGCCGATACCCGACGAAGAGATCCGCCAGGGCTTGTTTCTGAGAAACCTGACGCCTCAGGAAGAGGATGCGGCGTTTTACCGCGAGCGAGGGCAGTGCTGGCTCGACCACCTGCGGACCGGGCCGGCGCTTGAGGCATTTGCCGAAGCAGGCCGACTGGCCCCGAAGCTTTTGGGCGTTCAGTGTGCCTGGGCAATTGCGACGATCCTGCACCGTGCGGTAGAATATTTTGGGCGCGATATGCTGTTGGCGACGCGGGCCGCGGACATTCGATTGCCCCCCAGCGTTGAACCATGGGAACCGCAGTTCCGGCCGCTTGCCTGGAGCAGTTGCAGAGGATCGTTAGCAACTATCTCGAGAGGAACTTGCCGTCGAGTTCCGTGAGAGACGCTGTTTTCTGTCAAATCTAACCGGAGAAATGAACATGCTGAGTTCCGAAAAGTGTCCGAGGGGAGTGTCAAGCCGACGACGTTGGCGTCGGCCCCGTCACGCCGGGCAGGTCACGCCGGGCCGATAGGCAAATCACGGATCAACCAGAGTCGCTGGTTCGATCCGAGCGTCGGGAAGTGGCTCAGCGAGGACCCGTCAGGCCTGGCGGCCGGCGACGCGAACCTCTATCGCTACTGCGGGAACGCGCCGACGGATGGGATCGATCCGAGCGGGATGGCTGATTACGGGTTTCCGAACAGCGCGTTGGGTAAGAATTCGCATCAGCCGCCTTCGGCTCCGGCACCTTCGGCTCCGGTGCCTGCTGGAGCTGCGGCTCCTGCTGCACCCGCGGCGCCCATGCCCGTGATACCCACTATCGAGACATCGACACCTCCATCGCCGATCGGTCAGGCGTACACGATTGGAGAGAAGATCTCGTATATATTGCTTCAACGATTGCTTCAACGATTGCAGGACAGCCTCCCGCGTACTCTTTACCTGCTTGAGGATGAAAAGGGCGAATTAGCCTCGGGGCAGAGTATGAAAATGTTTAGGTTTTATCAAGAGATTGGCGAAGCTGGCCTGCGCGGCGCACCCCTGGGTCAGTGGCAGCGCACGAGATTCTTGGTTTATCCCGACGTACAGAAGTATACGGGCGGCTGGATTCAGCGTTCAAATTCTGTTTTCGACGTTGGGTGGTGGCTGAACGGCGCACGACAGGTGAGGGTAAACGTCGACACCGATTTTTGCCTCGAAAAAACGAACCTCCTGTTAAGGAACCTTAACGCGAACTGGTATTGGTACGATGGGATCGAAGGGCGGGACATCACACAGTGGTGGAGAGAGGAAGTGCAGTCCGGGCGCCGCACCCTGGGGACAGATTTTCTCGTCCTTACCGAATGGCGTAGTCGAGGGGGCATGGCGAGGTGAAAGCGATCTTTTGGGCTTGGCCTTCGACTTGCGTATCCATTGGCAAGAAATCGCAAAGCAAAGGACGATAGCCCTGGTGCCCGGGTCTTCGCCACATGACCGGGAGACGCAGCTTTGGGATCTGCTGCAATCAGCACCCCTGGTGCGGCCGCCCGCGCCATCATCACAGGTGACCGAATTCGAAATTTGATGTGAGCTTATGCATAGCGAACTTGGAGACCCGGCACCCGGCTGGCGGCGATCCAGTTATAGTAATGGCATGCGCCGCCGGTTGGGTTTGCCTCGCACGAAACCCGGGATGTCCTGTATGACGCCGGCGGTCGAATGCCAGGGGGCTATCCGCACGTTGGAACTTGCGCTGAAGCGCTCCGACCCGGCGTCGTAATCGCATGCGGTCCGTTGTCTGTGGGGGCCTTCATTTTGGGACCGAGAGTGATGATTTCAAGCATAATGGCACTACTGGTTTGCGGCCGGTGGAAAGTCAGGGTGATCCCGACTATAGCGTCTGTAATTGTCGTTGCTCTGGTCGTCTGGTTTGCCTGGGGTATCTATAGCTACAACATTGGGCCGAGCGGCACGGAGGCGTTTCGATGGTATCTTGCGGATCCGATTCCGTCGTCCGTCTCAGAGATAAAGATCCACTGCGCACCCCATTTTCAAGGGAGGAATATCTTTTTGTCGTTCACCATTGGCCCAATCGATCTCCAAGAAATCATCGTTCAGAAGCACTTCAGGTTGGCGCGCCATAGACGGGCAGTTTCCCCTCGAAGCCTTCACCGCGATCGACCCGGTTGCGCCGATAACACGGGAGAACGGAACGTTCTACTCACGCCGGGACGACGGTGTCGTTACGGGCTTGGCGGTAAGCCGCGATCAGCAAAAAGCCTATTTTTGGTATAGCTCTGATCCGGACTACGAAAGACGATGAAGTATAGAGAGTGCCCTGGCGGAGGCTACATGCGCAGCGACGAAGACATTCACCCTTGGGACCTTCTTATTTTTCACTGGGCAGCATGGAGACTTTTCACCGCCCAAATATAGCAGAACGGGGCAAAATGGGAAATCTTCGAGGAGGCGCGAACGGCGTAATCATCGTGATGGCGGAAGGTTCTTTTGACGCTGAAGGAGTGCGGCAAGGTGGCTCAAGCCCCAGTCGGTCAACCCGCCCCCGGCCCCCCGAAGGATCACGCATCCAACCCACCCTCACCCCCTGCCCCTCTCCCGCTGGGCGAGGGGAGCTAGCCCGCGCCTGCCGCAGCAGCCGCTTCCGCCACTTACCACGCAGGCATCGAATCTCTTTCAGTCAGTCGTTGCTTTCGTTGGCGACGGCTGCGGGATCGTGGACGACGAGCAGTACCGCAAGCGATTGGAGATCTGCCGCACGTGCGACCGCCGCAGCGGGAATCGCTGCGCGGCCTGCGGCTGCTGGATAACCGTCAAGGCACGGGGGCGAGTGTTCCGCTGCCCGATCGGGCGCTGGCAGTAGGAAAGCAATGCCGGACCAAATATCTTTTGACGACGCGATTCGCCTCCATCAGGAAGGCGATATCGAGGAGGCGGAACAGGCGTATCAGAATATCCTCGCTGCCGACCCCGCTCATCCGGGCGGGCTTCACCTCTTGGGCGTGATCCGTCAACAGCAGGGGCAGCCACGAAGAGGCGCTCGAACTGATCAGCCGGGCTATCGAGATAAGTCCCAGCAAGGCCGTTTACCACAATAACTACGGCGCGGCGCTGCTTTCGTTGGAACGGCTCGCTGAAGCTACGGAGAGTTTTCAACGCGCTTTGACGATTCGTCCCCGGTACGCCGACGCGCTGGCGAACCTGGGCATCGCTCAGACCATGGCGGGCGACGAGACGGTGGCCGAGGCGTCGTTTCGCCGGGCGGTTCAGATTCAGCCTTGGCATCATGACGCCACAATCCGATTGGCGACACTCCTTGGCGAACTGGGCCGCGCCAGTGAGGCCCGGGCACTCTTGGAAGCGGCGATTGCCGCGGCGCCATGTGCCGAGTTTCACGCGGCTTCGGGAAACCTCCTCCTCAGAACGGGCTCGCCCGACGATGCAGTCGAACAGTACCGTTTGGCGATCAAGCTGAAACCGGGCGATGCGATCGCGCACTTCAATATGGGGAATGCGTGCGAGGAATTGCACGATACGGACGGCACGGCGTCGAACTTCGCCCGCGCGGCCGAACTTCGGCTGGACAAGCCGCTCTGGCGGCTCCGGGCGCTGGTGTGCGGGCCGGTGGTTTTCGAGAGCCACGGGGAGATTGAGGAGCACTGCGCGAAGGTGGATGCGGCCATAAGCGGGGAGCAGGGAGCGGGGAGCACGGACAGGCGGAAGGCGGGGAGCAGGGAGCAGGGAGCGAATCGCCCTCACCCCCGGCCCCTCTCCCGGAGGGCGAGGGGAGTACGTCGCAGCGGCCTGCTCCCAGCCTCCGACTCCCCGCTCCCCGCTCCCTGCTCCCCGCCCTGAACGACATCCTGGAGGCGGGGGTGTTTCCCGGTTTTTCATTTTCGTACCACGGCCGCGACCAGCGGCGGCTGAAGGAACGGTTCGCCGCACTCTACGAACCGTGCTTTCGCGACCAGCCGCCGCCGACAGGAAGCGGACTGGGCGACCGCAGGCGGGTCGGCATCCTGGTCACGCGGCGGCACGAACGGATGTTCCTGCAATCGATGCGGGGGATCGTCGAGAGGCTCGACCTGGAACGGTTCGAGGTCGTGATCCTGGCCTCCAGGGCCATCGTGGAATCGCTGCGGGTGAAACTCCCCCGGCAGGGCCTGCGGTTTACGCCCTTTGGCGACTCGCTCCCCGAGGCCATCCGCCAGATCCGCGCGGCGGCCTGCGACCTGATCTACTATTGGGAAGTGGGCAGCGACGCGATGAACTACTTCCTGCCCTACGCCCGGCTTTCGCCCGTGCAATGCACGGGCTGGGGCTCGACGATCACCTCCGGCGTGCCGGCCGTTGATTGGTTCCTGTCCAGCGAACTGGTCGAGCGGCCCGGCTCGCAGTCGCAATATACGGAGCGGCTCTGGAAGTCGCGGACACTGTGGCGGTATCAGGAGCGGTTGCCGGCCACTGCGGCGGCGACGCCCTGCGACTTCGGCCTGCCCGAGGGCCGGAACCTATACGTCTGCCTTCAGAACCCGCTCAAGCTGCATCCGGACTTCGATCGGCTCCTGGCGCGGGGTGCTGGAGGCCGATCCGCGGGGGCTGGTGGTGCTGCTGGCGGACCGTGGCGGACAAGCGGCGGCGAGGCTGATGGAGCGGTTTGCGCGGACAATCGAAGGCCGCAAATCCGAAATCCAAGGCGGAAAATCCGAAATCCAAAATTCGAAATCCGAAACAAATCCGAAATCTAAAATTGGAAACTCGAAATTCGAAACGGCGTCAGCGAGCCCTCGCGACCTCCGACTCCCCGCTCCCCGCTCCCTGCTCCCCGCCGATCCGCCCTCACCCCCGGCCCCTCTCCCAAATAGGGCGAGGGGAGACGGTGAGCTGTCAGCGAGCCCTCGCGACCTCCGACTCCCCGCTCCCCGCTCCCTGCTCCCCGCCGATCCGCCCTCACCCCCGGCCCCTCTCCCGATGGGAGAGGGGAGAGTGGTGTTCTTGCCGCCGCAGCCCTTTGGCGACTACTGCCGATTGCTGCAATTGGCGGCCGTGGTCCTCGACCCGCCGCATTATGGGGCGGGAAGCACGTGCTACGACCTGTTTTCGTACAACCTGCCGGTCGTCACCCTGCCGGGCGAATTGATCGTCGGCCGCGTCACTCAGGCGTGCTATCGGAAGATGGGAATTGAGGATCTGGTCGTCCAGTCGCCCGAGGAGTATATCACGAAGGCGGTGCAGGTGGCGACGGATCGGGAGTATCGCAAATACGTAACCGAGCGGATTGCGGAAAAGAGCGATTTGTTGTTTAATGACCTGGAAGCGGTTCGCGAGCACGAGCGGTTCTTCGCGGAGGCGGGCTTTTAGTTAGGCACTTGCCAGGGCTTCTTGGGCAATGCGGTAGATGGCGTTTTTCAAGGTCGGGGCCAATTGGTCAAAAAGAGGGATACGCAACCGGTCGCCGACCCGGAGTACCGTGTGCCCGGGCATGTTCGCCGCGGCGGTGTAGACTTACTCGATTGTCAAACCAAGGGAGGCGCTGCGCGTGGGCTGGTTCCAGCATGAAATTCAATTGCCCTCGTTTCCGCAGGGCATTCACAAGATCACGGATCGGGTCGTCGCGGCCCTCCCGGAACTGGATCGCGTGAGGGTCGGCATGCTGAACGTCTTCGTGCAGCATACGTCGGCCAGTCTGACCATCAACGAGAATGCCGATCCGGACGTGCTTTACGATTTGGACCGCTCGCTGGATTCGCTGGCCCCCGACGACGCGCCCTACCGCCACCGCGATGAAGGGCCCGACGACATGCCCGCGCACGTGAAGGCATCGCTGATGGGCTGTTCGCTGACGATCCCGATCCGCGACGGCCAGCTTTGCCTGGGAATCTGGCAAGGCATCTGTTTGTGCGAGCATCGCCGGCAGGGCGACCGCCGGCGGCTGGTGCTGACGCTTCAAGGCGAGATGGGTGCTGAAACGTAGGGGACGTAGGGTGGGACAAGATCGCGTAGCGATGCCGGCCCACCAATTTCACTGTTGAGGTCGTGACAATTGAATTTCCCGTCGACCAGGTCGATCTACCGAGTGCCATCGAATCGCTTCGGTCAGAACTGGGACGATTTCCCGGTCGGCCGCCGATTCACGCCGCGAAAAAAATCGGGAACGCCATGCGCAATGCGGTCGTTCTTAATGCCGCCGGTTTGCCCGTCGGATACTTACGCTCCACGCTAAGTGGTCCATTTCACAAATAACTTCAGGGATACGTTCGTAGGGTGGGACCAGCGAGCTTGCGAGCGCCGGCCCAGCAGTCCCCGGTGTTGGTGGGCCGGCGCTCGCAAGCTCGCTGGTCCCACCCTACGGCTAAAAACCGCACAACCCTGAAGTTATTTGTGGAACGGACCACTAAGCCGGCCGTCAGGAGCCTAACGATTCGCCGGGCAAGCCGGCGGGATTCCCGCCCTACACCACTGCCGTTTCTGCCGCCAGATCGTCCAGCCAGGCTTCCATCAGCGTCGCCTGGTTCGCGTTGCGGTCGATCTGGCCGAGGGCCTCCAGGCATCGCTCCAGGCAGGCAGAGGCCGTCATCGCGTCGCCGCGGAAATGCTGGACCGCCGCTTCCAACGGGCCTCGCAACTCAGGGTCTGCCGGCAGGGGAAGGTCGCTGCGAGCATGCAGCAGACGGCGATAAAAATCGCCGGCAAAGGCCACGACCTGGCGGAAGCGGGCCCGCCGCGCAGGCGCCTCCTTGCCTGCTGCGTCGACGAACGCCAAAAGGGCCTTGGCCAGCCCTGCGCTGTCGAGCGTCTCGGCCGAGAGTTTCTCCAGCAGCGTGCGCCGACAACTCCAGAGGTCCGCGTCGGCCAGTTCGTGGGCCTGTTGCAGGCTCCCCTCGCTGAAGCGGGCCAGCCGGGCAGCTTCCGCCGCGTCGCTCACCAGCCCTTTGGAGACCAGCAGCCGGGCGACGGTTTCCTCGGCCAGGGGCAGAAAGCGGATCAACTGGCAGCGGGAGCGGATCGTCGGCAGTTGCCGCGCGGGGCTCGTGCCGATCAAAATCAGCACTGACTGCGGCGGCGGTTCTTCCAGCGTTTTCAGCAGGCAATTCGCCCCCGCGTCGTTGAAGAAATCGGCGTCGTCGATGATCGCGATCCGCCGCCCGCCCAGGAAGGGCTTCAGGCCGATCCAGTGGCAGAGCCCTTCGTGCCCGCGATGCTGCAAGTCGCCGAGAAACAACTCGACCGGCAGGAACGCCTTGTCCTCCGGCTTGGCGACGACTTCGATATCGGGATGCGTGCCGGCCAGGGCCATCGCGCAGCTCGGGCAGGTATTGCACGGATCAAGTTCCGCCGCCGGCCGGGCATGGCACAACAGGGCCTGGGCAAAATGCAGGGCGAACGTGCGCTTGCCGATGCCCGCCGGGCCGCAGAACAGGAAGCTGCTGGCCAGGCGATTCCGCGCCACCGCCCGGCCGAGTTTCTCTACTACGCTGTCGTGTCCTTCGATGCCTTGCCAGGTCATAGGTGAGGGCTTTCAAGGTAGGGTGCGGTCAAGCGCAGACCCACCAACAGGGGAAAATCGCTTCTCTTGGCGGGTCTGCGCTGCGCTGGACCGCACCCTACGGGATTCAACTTCCGTCCGCCGCCGACCATGGGTACATGGTGCCCGCGAACTCCTGATAGGCCATTCTATGCAATACCCGCGTGGCTGCAAGCTGCAGGTCGGCCTGCACGATCTCGACCGGCCGCGAGGCGTCGACGACCACGATCCGGCCCGGCTGCCGCAGGGCCTCGGTCAGAAAGCCGTCGCGAACCCGCTTGTGGAACTCCAATCCCTGCCTTTCCATCCGGTCGGGATCGCGGTTGATCCGCGCGGCGGCCACTTCGGCCGGCAGATCCAACACGATCGTCAAGTCCGGCGAGAGGCCGCCGGTGGCCACGCGGCCGACCTCCCAAAGCGTCGGCACGTCGAGCCCGCCGCCATAGCCCTGGTAAACCACGTTGGCCAGCAAATAGCGGTCGGCAACCACGATCTTGCCGGCTTGCAGGGCGGGCTGAATCAGTTCGGCAACGAGTTGCGCCCGAGCGGCCATGTAGAGGAGCATTTCGCTCCGCCGCTCGATGGCCAGGTCGTGGCGGTGGAGCAGCAGATCGCGAATCGCCTCGCCCAAGGGCGTGCTGCCCGGATCACGGCAGTTGACTACCGCGTGACCCTGTTGGCGAAGCCACTGGCAGAAGAGGTCGATCTGGGTTGATTTTCCCGTTCCGTCGCCGCCGTCGATGGAGAAGAACATGGAAGCAAAGGCCAAAGGTCTGGAAGGCAAAGAAAGTCATTATACCCGGATTTTTTCCCAGCGTCAGATCATCACACATTAGAATATATCTCAAAAGTCATCTTGCCGTCCGCGGCGGGATCGGGTAAAAGCCGCCTCCTGACAAGCACACAGGAGGACCAAGGATGGCTAAACGACGTGGTAGGCGTAGGCGCGGGCGAGTGGCGCTGGGCGTAATTTGGGAAATCCCCGACGAATTATGGGAACGAATCGAACCAATCTTGAAGGAGTACTGGCCGGCGAAAGCCACCGGACGCAGGACCGCCAATTGGCGGCAGATCCTCAACGGCATCATCTTTCGCATGCGATCGGGCTGCCAATGGAACCAACTGCCCAAGCAGTTTGGCGACGACAGCACGGTACATCGTTGGTTCCAGCGGTGGAACAAGAACGGCGTGATGGAGAAAATTTGGGCCACCCTGGTGGAGGAATGCGAGGACTTGGGCGGAGTAAGCTGGGAGTGGCAAGCTGCCGATGGCGCCATGGCCAAGGCGCTTGGGGGAAAAAAACGGGCCGAAACCCCACAGATCGCGGCAAGCCGGGCACGAAACGTAGCGTGATCGTCGAGGAAAACGGCGGTCCGCTGGGCGTGGTGATCGACGGTGCGAACGTCCACGATACGAAATTGCTGGACGCCACCATTGAAGCGATCGTCGTGGATCGTCCGGAACCGACGAAGGAGAATCCCCAGAACCTTTGCCTGGACAAAGGATACGATAACCCCACGGGACATGAGGCGGCAGAAAAACACGGCTACACGCCACACATTCGGCCAATCGGCGAAGAAAAAGCGGTTCGTAGCGGAAAGAACAAACACAAACCGCGCCGGTGGGTCGTCGAGCGCACACTTGGTTGGCTTTCCAAGTGCCGTGCGATCCTCGTCCGTTACGACAAGAACGACTTCAACTACCTTGGCCTGATTCAATTCGCCTGCTCCCTGTTGTGGTACCGCCGCGTCCATTGCCTGACTAGCCCGTAACCGCTTTTGAGATATATTCTTAGTCCTTTCCGGCAGAAAGGACCTACTTGGGATTCCAAGGCTAGCCGGCGCTTATGGCCTTTCCGCCGCCGGCAAGCCCTTGCCAAGGTCGTAGATGTCGATGTAAGCGGCCTTTTGCACGGCCGGGTCACGGCTGGATGTCGCCGCGGCCGCGCCGGCCGAAGGGGCCAGGGGACCCCAATTCAGGAAACCGAGGTCATGCGTCCCAGGCGCCGGTGGAATCGGCAGAACCTCGACGGCCGTCGAACCGGGACGAGCGGGCTCTGACGGCGCGGCCGGCCGCGCCGGAGGCGTCGGCAATACCTCAGGACCGTTGCCTGGCGTCTGCTTCGAGGGCGTGCCGGGCGCCGAATCCGCCGCCTTGGCCGGCATCTCCTCCGCGCCCAAGACCTTGCCCGAGACCTGCGGAATCGGCCCTTGGCTGACGACCTTCGGATAGGTGAAACCGTAGTCGAGATACAAGGCGGCCGAACGCGCACGGGCACGGCGGCGGGCGTCGAAATAGGCCTTGGCCGGCCAGGGCCCTTCCGTGAGGTAGACGCCGTTGTATTCCAGCAGTGATCCCTTGCGGTAATGGACCTGCGAGATCGACTTCGCATAGTTGGTCACCGATCGGTAATAATCGCTTTCCGCCTGCGCCAGGCTGCGCTGGGCGTTCAAGAGGTTGTTGAGAAATTCAGGTCCGTTTTGTCCGGTATCATAGCTGGCGAGGTCCGCCTCCACGACCTTCTGCGAAGCCAGCCGGCGATTGAAGTTCGTCTCGCTCACCACGAGGTTCGTGTCCATGTCGCGGAGGGCGTACTGCAACTGGCTGGAAACTTCCAATTCGGTCTCGCGGAGCTTGGCCCGTTCCCGCTCGAGAGCCAATTCGGCGTTCAGCACGCCGTCTTTCTGCTTGCGGAACCCGATCGGAATCGAGCCTTGGATCTCGATGTTCCAGTCCTGAAACTCGCCGCTCCCCAGGTTATCGAGCGCCCCGCCGCTAATATTGCTGTTCCCTCGATCGATCAGGCTATTGCCCATGCCCAGCCAGCGGTAGGTGCCCACCAAATCGAGCCGCGGCAGCAGGTAGTTCTTGGCCGCGATCAATTCCAATTCCCGCTGCTTGACGCGGAAGCGGGCTTCGCGGATTTCCGGCGAACGGGCCATCGCCTCGGTCGCGACTTGCGACCAATCGAAGGTGATCTTGGCCGTCGTCGGCTCGTCGATCGGACGGATCAAGCGCCCGTCGGTCGCGGCAATGCCCATCATGTAACGGAGTTTGCTCTCGATCTGGTAGAGCTGCGACTGGGCCTGCTCGGCCGTGCTGCGGAAGAGGAAGTACTGCTCGCGGGCCTGGGCCTCGGACGAGGCATCACCGCCGGGCAGCCCGTTGGTGTACAAGGAAGCGACCTTCTGCCACATCTTCAAGGAGCTGTCGCGGCCTTGCACCGCCGTGTCCAGATTGCGATAGGCGTAATACAGTTCCCAGTAGGCGATTTCCACGTCCGAAACCATGTTCCGCACGCCCACTTCGAAGGTGGCCAGGGCAATGTCCGAATTGACCCGCGCGATGAGCACGCCCTGGTTGAAGCCCGGAATGGCGCCGGGACCGGCGATGCGGTTGTATTCCACGCCATAGCCCTGCCACAACGGCCGGCGCATTTCCACCTGCCACGCCGTCTGGTAGTCGTGCAGGAACTGAATCGTGGGGTTGTTGCGCTCCAGGTCATAGGCCGTCGACATGCTCACCGAGAGCGTCGAGCCGTCGGCCGTGGTCTTGCTCAACCCCATGTTGAGCTGGGCCGCGTCTTGATTCAACTCGGTCGGCAAGGTGGCCGAGTCGTTCTGGTTCACGTTCCGCGGCTCGTGATTGCGCTGCCAGGAGAGGTCCGTGGTCAACTGCGGGTCGAACAGCGACAGGCCGGCGCCGAGACCGAAACGGGCATCGGTGTCCGTAATCGCCGGATCGTAAATCGTCGGCGCCCCGCCGGGGTTCGAAGTCAGGAACGACGCCGGGCCCTGGACCTGCCCGCCGATCTGCCGCATCACCTTGGCGTTTTGCAGGGCAAAGCGAATCGTATCTTCCAGCGACAGGTTCCAAAGATCCTTGGGCGCCTGTCCGCTCAGCAGAAACGGTTTGATCGTGCCCTCGAGCTCACTGAAACGAGGCTCGGGCAGGTCGGGGGCATCGATCGTCGCCGACAACCCGACATAGTGCGAGAGGTCGCTGCTGCTGCGGAAATACAGCGGCTGCTGCGGTGCGCAACCGCTGACGGCTGCCGCAATGCACAGCAGGACCACTGCAAGTTTCGGGGGATGGCAACGCATAAGGTCGCGTTCCTCGAATACGGGACGCCACAGGGGAATGACCGGAGCCTTCCCGTCAGCAGCACAAGTTGTATTTGCCCCCTCTGCCGGCAGTGGTCCTTAGCAGGCGCAACGCATGCAAGCTGCCAAAACCAACTAACCGGCAAAGTTGTTATCGACAACCCAGTCACTAAACTTGCGAGGTTCTCTTTTATCGGCAATGTGGACGTAATACACGTATTTTGCGTATTTTACCTGTGCCTAAGCAGAATGCGCAGATTTCGATCCCAGAGAACCATGAAACGATGAAACCGCGACGACATGCCTTTTCAAGCCGCCTGAGTGTCCTTTTCAGCCTCTCCGTCGGCCTCTTTTTCGGCCTCGGCCAGCCGCTCGGGGCGGATGTGACCGTCGTCGCTGACATCCTCGAAACGGACCGAAACCTGCTTCGAGACGCCCGACTCCTGCATCGTCACGCCGTAGATCGTGTTGGCGCAAGTCATCGTCTTCTTCGAATGCGTGACAATGATGAATTGCGTCCAGGCCAGGAAGTCCTTCAGGACGCTGGTGAAACGGTCGATGTTGGCCTCGTCCAAGGCCGCGTCAACTTCGTCCAGCACGCAGAACGGACTGGGACGGCTGCGAAACATGGCCAAAAGCAAGGCCACGCAGGTGAGAGTCTTCTCGCCGCCGCTTAAGAGCGAGATGTTGCGCGGCTCCTTGCCGGGCGGCCGGGCCAGGATCTCGATGCCGCTCTCCAGGATATCGACCCCTTCCTCCAAGACGATATCGCCCTGCCCGCCGCCGAACAGGTCGCGGAACAGCTTCTGGAAATGCCCGCGGACCGTTTGCAATGTCTCGGCAAAGAGCCGGCGGCTGTCGGTGTTGATCCGCTCGATGATCTTCTCCAACGCGGCCTTGGCCCCGGTCAGATCTTGATACTGGCCGGAGAGCGTCTTGAACCGCGACTCCAGCGATTCCAGCTCTTCCAGGGCGTCGAGATTCACATGCCCCAGGGCATTGATCTTGTGCCGCAGCTCCTCGATCTCCTGTTGGACTTCCTCGCGCTGCCGCTCTTCTTCGCTCGTCGGTTGCTGCTCGAGTTGGGCCAACTCGATGCCGTAATCCTCGCGGAGCCGCGCGGCGAGGGCCTCGCGTTCCAGGCGGACCTCGTTGGCCGCCAGATCCCGGGCGTGGAGCTGCTCGTCGATTTTGCGGCCCCGCAAGCGGGCCCGCTGGACCTCGGAGTTCAACTGGTTGCGCTGCTGCTTGACCGCCTCGCGGCGATCGACGGCGCGGATGGTCTCGGCGGCGAAGGCCTCCTTGCGGAGATACAAGTCGGCAAGCTCCGACTCGGCCCTCAGGATGTTCCAGCGCGAGGCCTCGGCCCTCTGGATGCAAAGTTCCAACTGTTGGCGGCCCTCGTCGATCGCGCGGCCCCGTTCCTGGCGGGTCTCGTCGAACTGCCGCAAGCGCAGGCGCAGGCTCCGCAAACGCTCTTCGCTCTTGGCAAGTTCGACTTTGGTTTCCGTCGTATCGCGACTGCGGGCCTGCCGCTCGCCTTCCAGCCGGGCGACCTGCTGCTGGAAACCGGCCAGGCGGGTTTCCATCTCGGAGAGGGCGGCCTCGTTTCGCTGGCGTTTCTCGCGGGCGTCGGCCAGCCGCGCGATGGCCGCGTCATGCTGCACCGAGGCGGCCCGGAATTCGCCGTCCAGCGCCGATCGCTGCTGCTGGAACTGGGCCCGCCGCTCCTCGGCGGTCGTCAGCTTGAGACGATGTTCGGCCAGGGCCTCCGCCGCCTGGCGATGGGCGGCGGCGTGATGCCCGACCTCTGCCTGCCGCTCGGTGATCTGGACCTGCATCTCGCTGACGGCGGCTTCGGCGGCGGTGATCCGTGCGTCGAGGCCGGTCAGTTGTTCGTTCAACTCCCGCAACTGGCTGCGGCGTGAAATCAGCCCGCTGGCCGCCTGCCGAGGACCAACGACGAGTGTGCCGTCGGTCTGGCGAAGATCGCCGGCCTGCGTCACGAACTGCACGGCGCCGCCATGCTCGCCCGCCAGTCGCAAGGCATGCTCCAGCTTCTCGACGATCCAGGTCCGGCCCAACAGCCGGGCCACCAGGGTCGCATATTGCGGCTGCGCCTGGACGAAGCGATCGGCACGCCCCACGACTCCCGGCTGGCCGGTCAAATCGGGCGGGGAGCCACCCAGAGGGTACCCGGCGGGGAGCGGGGAGCAAGACGGCTCGCTGCTCCCTGCTCCCCGCCGGGTACCCTCTGGGTGGCTCCCCGCCTCATGCCATACGAAGCCCACTCGGCCGGCAAAGTTCGCGGCGTTCTGCGCGAGAAACTCCAACAGTTCGCCGCCGGGTTGGGCGACGACGTGCTGAGCTGCGGTCCCCAGGGCGACTTCAATCAGGGGGGCCATTTCCACGCTCACGCTCAGCAGATCGGCCACCAGGCCATGCACACCCTTCAGCGGGCCCGCGTCGGGATTTGCGGACCTTGCCAGCACTTCCTTCACGCCCGCCGTCACGCCTTCCTGCCGGCGATGCAGCTCTTCCAGTACGGCCGCGCGCTCCGCCACGCCGCTCCGCCGCTGCCGCAAGGCCGCCAGTTCATCGTTGCGGACGGCCAGCTCGCGCTGCTCCAGGGCAAGCTGCCGCTCCGCCGCCTGGCGAAGTTCGTCGTGCGACTGGACATCCAGGGCCAGTTCATCGCGCTGGCGGCGGAAACCATCAAGTTCCACGCCCACGGCGGCGATCTGCCGGTCGAGATCGGCCATCCGGCTGCGGCTGCGATCGCGCGCGGCCGAGGTGCTGGCGACCTGGTTCTCCAGCCCGCTGATCTCGTTGCCCAGCACGCCGATCGCACGCATCTGTTCGAGTTGCGCCGCCCGATGCTGCTCGTGCTCGCCGCGGACCTGGTCCAGCCGCGACATCAACTCCGTCAGGGCCCGCTCGCCCTCGACCAACCGCTGCGCGATCTTGCGATAGAGTTCCTCGGCGGTTTCCACGGCTTCGGCGGTTTCCCGCCACTGCTGCTGCAAGTCGTCGGCCCGTGCGCATCGAGCGACACGACCTGGCGGCGGTGGCGTTCGATCTCTTCGTCCAGATCCTTGCCGCGCTCGCGCTCGTGTTCGATCGACGATTCCTGGGCGGCGATCCGCTCGCGATTGGCAGAGATCTGGCCCTCGCCGCGACGGACCTCTTCGTCGATTTCCGCGACCCGCAGGTCGAGCGTCAGGACCTGGGCTTCGCTGGCCTCGGCGGCAGCCAGGGCGGCGTCGCGCTCGGATGTCAAAGCATGGATCTCGCCCTCGACCTCCGCCAGCCGCTGGCTCAACCGCCGCCAGTCGACCAGGCCGACTTGCGTGCGGAGTTCCTGCAGCCGATCGGTGTGTTCCTTGTAGCGCCGCGCCTTGCCGGCCTGGGCCCGCACGCCGCGGAGGCGGCTTTCCACTTCGTCGACAATGTCCGACAATCGCAGCAGGTTCTGTTCCACCCGCTCCAGTCGGCGCAGGGCCTCGAGCTTCTTGAGCTTGAAGCGGCTGATGCCGGCGGCCTCTTCGAAGATCATGCGGCGGTCCTTGGCGGAGGACTGCAACAGGACGTCGACCTTGCCTTGCTCGATCACACTATAGGCTTGCGTGCCCAGGCCGCTGCCGGCCAGCAGATCGCGGATATCGCGGAGCCGGCTGGGACTGCGATTGATCAGATACTCGCCCTCGCCGCCGCGATACACGCGCCGCGTAATGTGGACCTCCGGCGCATCGATCGGCAGGAGGCGACTGGCGTTGTCAAGCGTGAGCGTGATCTCGGCGGCGTTCATTCCCCGGCGGGTGGGCGAGCCGTTGAAAATGACGTCGGCCATTTCCTTGCCGCGGAGACTCTTGACGCTCTGCTCGCCCAGCACCCACTTGATGGCATCGACGACGTTCGACTTCCCCGACCCATTGGGGCCTACGACTACGGTAATTCCGGGGGGGAACTCGAACCGCGTCTTATCGGCGAAACTCTTGAAGCCGGCGAGTTCGAGCGCCTTGAGCATAACTGAAAGAGGGGTGCGGGAGGGAAACCAAATACTCTATTGTACCAAGCGAAGGCGGGAGGAGGCGAAACCCGATTCAAGGAAAATCCGAAATCCGAAATTCGAAATCCGAAACAAATTCAAAATATCAAGCAGAAATGTTCAAAACTACTCGTGCCCAGACCGCTGAAGCTGCGCGGTCGGCGACGAAAGGTGGCGGATGTATCTGATTTTGGTATTTGGATTTTGGATTTGTTTCGGATTTCGAGATTCGGATTTCGGATTTCTTTATTCCGGCTTGGTCTCGCCCTCCTTCACCCCGTCTTCCTCACCCGCTTCGTAGCTTCGTCCCGATTCGGGCAGGGCGTCGATTTCGAAGCGTCCTTCCAGGCATCCCGCCGCCTTGGCTTCTTGAATGGCCTGGACAACGTCGGGATAGGTTCCGCCTAGTTCCACGATGGCGCGGATCACGTCGTCGACGCGGCTGGAGACGATGCGTTTCTGGTCGGCTTCATGCGCCGCGAACTTGCTGACGGCAATCTCGCCTTCCGGCGTATTGGTGACCATGATCTGGTTGCCGGCGTTGAGGATCAGCGGCGTGAGGAAGTGTTGGTTTATTCCGAAGAGCACCACCTCCGCACGCCGGTTCCGCGTGACGTGGATCATGGGCGGGCCCTTGGTGTCCAAGACGTGATAGCTGAACTGTTCGCCCTGCTCGCCCAGGTTCTCGCCCTTGACCAGGCTGTCGTCCGGGCTCGAGATCGTCAAGGCGCGGAAGGCGCCGTAGCGGGTCTCGGCGCTGGGCACGGCCAGCAGCTCGCGGAGTTGATCGTAGGCGGCCGGATCGCGCATCACGCTGAGGGCCGTCAGGGCCTGACTGCGGAAGGCCGGGATATGGGCCGCCTTGGCCAGCGGCTCGGCGGCCTCGCGGCGATCGAGATAGGCCAGCGCCTCAGCGGAGTAAAACTGCACCTGCGGATCGGGCAACGTCGCGCCCGCGACCAGCACGTCGGCCGCCGGCTTGCCGATCGCTTCCAGCTTGATCGCCGCTTCAGCCGCCGTGACGGGATTGAGGAGCTTCGTCTTGAGCTTGGTCAGTCGCAGGGCCAGATCGGCCTCCGTTTCACTCAACTCGATTGCCCTCAAGACCTGGAAATACCGCACCAGGTTGTCCTTGTAGGCGGGATCGACGACCAGGTCGACGTAGTTGCCGCGGATCGCCTTGGCGACACCCTCTTTGTTTCCATGCTTGTGCGTGCTGAAGCGGCGATTGATGGCATTGGCCACCTGGGCGCTTTTCACGACCGCATTGCGGAGCTGCTCCGGGGTCATGTTCGTCGCTTCGGCGCCGCTGAGGTACAAGCCGACCGAACGCGACTCGCGGGCAACGCCTCCGCCCAGCACGACGCCGCGTCCCAACTCCACGCTGTTGAATTTCTCGGTGGCCGAGGGATCGACCAGCACCGGCCCCTGGGCGATGCCGCGGACCTTGCCGTCCAGCACCCTGCCGTAGATCACGGCCACGTCCGACAAGCGGGTCTCCAGCAGGTAGCCGCCGCGGAGGCTCGTCGTCTCGCTCCGGTCTTTGACCTGCAACTCCACGTCGAAACGGTCGCCCTTCTGAATGCCCGGTTGCAGCAAGCCGCGGACCAGCACCAGCGAGAAATTGCGCGTGGCCAGCAGGTTATTCGGATCTTCAACCTTCCGCCGCTTCATTTCATCGATGAGCATTGCCCTCTGCGGCGAGGGCTCGGGATCGCTGCCCGTGCCGCGCAGTCCGGAGACCAGGCCCACGGCCTCGATCTTGACCGGAAACATGCCATAGGGAACCGCCAGATCGCCGACCGTGTGGGGCCGATCATCCGCAGTCTCGCTGGGGACTTTCGACGTGCTCGGGGAGAAGAGACTCCACGTCGAGCAGCCAGTCAGCAACGAAGAAGCGCACAGCAGGAGGAAGGGGCGTCGTTTCATGCGTCCATGCACCGTAAACTGAGCCGTCGCGAACGGAAGCTATCCGGAAATCGTCTCGCGGCAATTCGGCATCCTTGCCCGACAGACCTTCCAGATCGCCTGAAAAAAGACAATCAGGGGCGGAACGATAACAATTCCGTGGCCAGGGGTCAAGAGGGCTGCATTTCAGCTTTTGCGCGCGTTGGCAGGCGGCGGATAATGTCAATAAGTTCCCGTGCCAATGAGTGGTATCAAACCATTTAAGAAAACTCGGACTTTCTGGAATTGGCGCGAGCCAATTTGGTTCCGGCCAACCCGGCATTGGGGTATGATTGTAGCCGTAGGGGTGGTATTGTGGGCCGACGGGCACCATTTATTATTAAAAAGTGGGTCTATGGACCTTTCGGGCATTTGATCGAGTGGATGGTACGACGACGAGTCAAATCATGCAACTGACAATAGAACAACTGAACGCCGCCGAGCAGGGCGACGCGGTGAGGATTGAAGCGGACGGGAAGACTTTCGTCTTGCTCAGCCAGCGGATCTATGATGATTCGCTGGATTTCAGCCCTTGGACCACCAAGGAAATGGACTCGCTCGCTGACGAAGCGCTAGAATTGGTGTCCGGCGACGGACTTGACGAACTGGATGAAGGATGAACGTTCAGCGTGGCGACGTGCTGAAGGCCCGATTCCCCCACGCCTCTGGCGAACGCGGAAAGAAACGCCCCGTGGTTGTGGTTCAGGCCGACCTGTACAACCATCGTCTCCGCCATGCCGTGGTCGCAGCGTGTGTTCCCCGCTCAGAAACAAATTGAGGTTTTCGACCACGATGCCGGCCGAATCAGCAATGGCCTCCAAACGGTGCCGGCTGCGATGAATGGCTCGCCGCAGATGCCCTGAGAGGGTATTTTCGCAAGCCGCCTATCGCTTTTTCTTCGGGAACTGGTAGAATTCGTAGAAGGGGTCTTCCATGCCGTTACACGATCACTTCCATCCACCGTTCAGCAGAATCCTCTCGTGGGGGCAGTTTCACGGTCAATGGCCGGGGGTCATCGTTCGCCAGCTTAATTCAACACTTCCCCCTCAGTACAGGGCCGGTCCAACCGTACATCTAGGAAGAGAGGCGGAGGTTGACGTTGGGACGTTTGAGTCGCAGTCTTCGTGGCCAGCGATGCGCGGGCAGGGCAACGGCGGCACGGCGACTGCCGTGTGGGCGCCCGCGGAACCGACGCTGGCCGTGGAAACCGATTTAGCCGACTTCGACGCGTTTGAGGTTTGCGTCTACGATACGAGCCGCGACCAGCGGCTGGTGGCCGCCGTCGAACTCATCAGCCCCGGCAACAAGGATCGACCGCAACAACGCAGCCAATTCACCGCGAAGTGCGCGTCGCTGTTGCGGAATGGTGTATCGCTGGTGCTGGTGGACGTGGTTACGGAGCACTGCTTCAATCTGTACGCCGATCTGCTCGATTTGATCGGCCAGTCGGACCCGTCGCTCGGCGCCAGCCTCCCGCAACCTATGCCGTGGCCTGTTGCTGGCGGCCGCGCGGCGCGAGCCGCTGGCTTGAGACGTGGAACCGTGAACTGAAACCGGGGTTGCCGTTGCCGTGCCTGCCTCTGTGGTTGACCGAGGACTTGGCGATCACGCTCGATCTCGAAGCCAGCTACGAGCAGACGTGCCGCGACCTGCGTATCGATTGACTTGCCTGACCCCGACTTGCCTGCCTGTGACCCCGACTTGCCCGCGTTGATCTGCTCCTCGACCCGGTTTGTGAAGACCCGCTCACCGCACTTGCGGCACGCGGGGATCTCAAAGCCTGGTACATCCGCCGTTTGCAGTCGTCCCTCGTAATTCACTTGCCCGGTGCAGTCGGTTGCCGCCGGTACCACGTCGTCAGTGCCGCACTCAGCGCAACGCCAGGGATACGGCCATTGTTTGGCAGTCGCCGCCACGTCAGGTCTTGCTCAATTGCTGGCAATGCCCCCGCAAAGGAACGTCGGCAGCGCCATAAACTCTCGACGTGAGGGCCTAAAACAATGCCCGCAAGCCCGATCGGTTTGACTGAGTCGTAAGTTATTCTTCCGCGCAGCCTGATCCACCGCACGACGGGCACTGCCCGCCGCCGAGAACAAGACCCTTGCCGCCGCACTCGGGACATGCGCGCGCCACAGGGTAAGCGGAAGCAGGGGAGTCGCTGTCTGCTTCCAGGTCTCCCTCCTCTTCCAAATAGTCGTCATCCTCCAGGTCAGAAGAATCAGCCATCGCGATTTTCCCCAGGTTAAAACGTTTCCGAGTTTTTTTCCTCGTCTTGCTCAGCGAAATGCCGATTCTACCGCCGCTGAGGTTGTCGTGTCAAGCTACCTCCGTTGCAATCGAATGGGAACTCACACGATGAGGTTCGAGTAGTAGTGGTCCTCCGGCAGTCGCAGGAGCATCGACTCAGGTTGAAGCGCTCGCGTGGTATCCTTTGCGGCCAGCCGCCCTGCACCTGGCGCGGCGAGAGCGAAACTATAATAGTGGTACGTGACAGCCAGCGGCGCACCGAGGGCGTTGAGAGCGTTCTTGAATGTCGCCTCCATGAAATGGGCGTCCCTCTCGTGCTTGACCTTGTTGTAACTTCGCCACCACAGCGGGCTATTTCCGCCGGCCCAGTTGTCCCATGGGGTGAGCGTAAGGCCGTAGCGGGGAACAAAAACCTGCTAGTTGGCAAATCTGGAAACGCTGCTACCAAAACGGCGCGGTACTCGTCGATTTTGCCGCGCGGCGCATTCGGGGAAACGTGCTGGCAGACATGCTTAGCGACAACATCCACTTCAGGTGGTGCGGTAAAGAGCAAATGGGCAAGCTCAATGGAATAGACGTTGAAGTTGTCGGGTGTGAACTCGACGCAGCGGGAGACGCTCTGGCGCGATGAAGTAGATCCAGTGCAATTTGCCCGCTGTTGCGTGATTCATGATGCTAGTGACCGGCCCACAGCGCCGATTGATAGTAATTTGGGCCGGTGCGACGCCTTTGAGGGTACTATAAACGCCGATTGCCGTCAAACTGCTTGGAATCTGGCAGTCTCTTGATCCCGTATCGAGACCTACGTCCGCTCGCCTTCGGCATGTATGCTGAAGGCCCGCTCGCCGATCCGCGCGGTCACGTAAAACGAGCGTAATTTTTGACCTCGCCCTTGTGGGGCAATTCAGCAAATGCAACACGTTGTCGCGGGCGAGTTGCGTTGCTCTGGCCAAGGGTGTATATTGATGGGGGCTGAGCGGCACTTTCGTCCGCTCTTGCTACACCTAGTGCCGCAAATCACAATTGATGGTACATGAAGACCTTGTTTCGCCCAGATTCCGGCATTTCCTTGCTTCCTAGATAACGCATTTTACCCCATTTCCATTGCATCAAAAGACCTTCCTCCTGTCTGATAACCGCGATGTCTTACGTCTCGGTCTCAAACAGGAGGAAGGATATGTCTGGCAAGGCGGCCAAAATCGTGCTTACGGAGAGGCAACATTCAATTTTGCAAGAGATGATCCACTCGACGACCGCGGCCCAACGGCTCGTCCAGCGCGCGCACTTGATCGTACTGGCATTTGGCGGCATGTTCAATAGGGCGATCAGCGGCATCGTCGGCTTGCGGCGAAAGCAGATCGGTGTGTGGAGGCGACGTTGGAAGCAGTCGTTCGACGCGTTGGTGGCCATCGAGTGTCGCGAATCGCAAGCCGCACTTCGCCGCGCCATCGAAGATGTCCTGAGTGATGCGCCGCGGAGCGGGTCGCCGGGCAAATTCACGGCCGAACAAGTCACGCAGGTCCTGGCCATTGCCTGTGAACCGGCAGACCAATCGGGACGGCCCATTAACGAGTGGACCGGACGAGAACTCGCCGACGAACTCGTCCGCCGCAACATCGTCACCTCCATCTCGGTTAGTCAGGTCAATCGTTATCTGGCCGGGGCCGAACTGCAACCGCATCGCAGCAAGTATTGGCTGAACACCACCGAGAAAGACCCGAAGCTCTTTGAGCAGCAAGTCCAGATCGTCTGCCAGTGCTACCTGGAAGCCCCGGAATTGTACTTCCAGTACAATACGCACACGGTCAGCGTGGACGAGATGACGGGCATCCAGGCATTAGAGCGGAACGCAAAGACGAAGCCCATGAAGCCCGGTCAGCCGGCGCGGCCCGAATTCGAATACACGCGTCACGGCACGTTGTGTTTGATCGGGAATTGGCACGTGGTGCTTGGACAAATGATCGCACCGACGATTGGTCTGACGCGGACGGAGGAGGATTTCTATCGGCATATCCAACAAACGGTTGCAACTGAGCCGCAGGCGGGCTGGAGGTTTGTAGTGGACAACTTGAACACGCACTGTAGCGAGAGTCTCGTCCGTTACGTCGCGCGTTTGGAGGGAATCGACCCGAGCACCTTGGGCCAGAAAGACAAGGCCGGCATTCTGAAATCGATGGCCAGTCGTCAGGCTTTTCTCTCCGACGGTAGTCATCGGATTCGCTTCGTGTACTTGCCGAAGCACAGTTCCTGGTTGAACCAGATCGAAATCGTTTTCGGGATCGTGACCCGACGTGTTCTGCGACGCGGCAACTTCAAATCGACGGAGGCGTTACAGGAGCGACTGTTGGCCTTCATCGACTACTTCAACCGCACGTTTGCTAAACCCTTCCGCTGGACCTACACTGGGCGTCCCGTAACAGCCGCCACCGTGAAACGCCCGGCGACCTGGAAGGAAAAATGGGTAAGTCACCGAGAATCTGGTGAAACTTTGGTTTTGGTGGGCTGACAAATGTGATTTGCGGCACTAGGCGAAGGAGAATTCAATCATGCGCATTTCCAGAGGTTGGTGCTTTACGATCCTGGCAACGTTATTGGCCGGTGCTTCCTCTTCATCGGGTCAGGATGCCACCGAAAAGAGGCTCATTCCCGCCGACGCTGCCGTGGCCGAAGCAACGAAGCTAATCAAGGAGGTCTATGGCAGTGAATGGGCTGCCGCCAAAACGCCGGCCGATAAGCAAACCCTGGCGAAGAAGCTGGTCGGGAAGGCCAGCGCAACGAAGGACGATCCGACAAGCCAGTTCGCTTTGCTAAAAATGGCGATGGAAATTGCGATGCAGTTAGGCGATGGTGAGACGGCGTATCAAGCAATTGATGCAATGGCCGACACATTCGAAATTGATGCTCTCAAGATGAAGATGACGGCACTGACCAACTTTGCTTCCGTCGCCCAGAAACTCCCGCAGCACAAAACTATTGCGGAGGAGGCATTGAAGCTGGTGGATCAAGCCGTCAGTCGAGACAACTTCACGCTTGCCAATGACCTTGGAAAACTCGGCGTTGCGGAAGCCCGAAAGGCACTCGACAAGAAACTCGTTGCGCAAGCTGAGGGTCAGGCCGTTGAAGCAACGGAATTGGCCAAGGCATACGAGGACGTGAAGACCGCAAGGGTCAAATTGGCGAAAACGCCCGATGACCCCGAAGCAAACCTGGTTGCCGGCAAGTACCTTTGCTTTGTCAAAGGTGATTGGGAGAACGGGTTGCCGATGCTGGCCTTTGGGAAGGATGATGCGTTAAAGGCGTTGGCCGCAAAGGATCTTGCTGGGGTCGAATCATCTTCGGATCGGGCGAAGCTTGGCGATGGCTGGTGGGACTTGGCAGAGAAGCAATCGGGGACAGCGAAGAGGCAGCTTCAGGCACGGGCGGTGTATTGGTATCGACAGGCGTTGCCTGGATTGACCGGACTGGCAAAGGACAAGGTCGAGAAGCGAGCGGAACTCGTGAAAGCCGACCCGCCCCTACAGGCAAACAAACAACCCGTTCCGTCCGGTTGGGTGAAAATCGTCAATCGAAAGACGGGGTGGATAATGTTCTACATCAATATTCCGAAGCGACTTGAGGCCGCTGGGGACTATTTCAAGATTCGTTGTCAAAACTCTGGCCAATTCCTTGGGGTTCAAGACTGGGCGAAAAACGGCGCGGAAGTTGGCTCTGGAGGTGAGATTGGAGTACTGCAACTAGCAAAAGATGCAGGCGACCAATCCATATTTTGGAAAGTCGAGTATCGCGGCAACGGCTTTTGGAGCATCGCCAATCGCCAGACGGGAAAGTATCTCGAGGTGCGCGAGGCTGACCGTAATGTTGTTCGGCATTCCACATTCCGGGCCGGAGACCCGGCACAAGAATGGCGGTTTGAAGCGGTTAAGTAGGCAAGCCCCCGCACTCCAAAGGGCCGCTGGGCAAGATGGTGCGTCATGGACTGGAACAGGTTGCCCGTTCCAGGCCCGCCAGATCGCCGAAGAAATCGGGGTAGGTCTTCGACGTGCAGCCCGGATCTCGGATCACCACGCCGGGCACGACGAGCCCCACCAGGGCCATGCTCATTGCCATCCGATGGTCGTCGTAGGTGTCGATCACAGCGCCGTGCAGCGGTCTGGGCGTGATCCGCAGCCCGTCGGCCCGTTCTTCAACTTCGGCGCCGAACTTGCGCAGCTCGGCGCCCAGGGCCGCGATGCGATCGGTCTCTTTGTGGCGGATGTGTCCTACGTTGCGAATCGTCGTCGGACCTTCCGCAAAGAGGGCCACCGCGCCGAGGGTCTGCACTGTATCGCTGATGCCGTTCATAGCGACGTCGATGCCATGCAGCGGTTTGCCTAGGACGGTGATTTGACCGTCGCCGTCGATGACTTCGCAGCCCATCTGCCGCAGGCAATCGCAAAAGGCCACGTCGCCCTGGAGGCTATTGCGGGACAGGCCCTCGATGGTCACGCTGCCGCCGGCGATGGCGGCGGCGGCGAAGAAATAACTGGCCGCCGAGGCGTCGGGTTCGATGGCGTAGGTACGTCCGTGATACGACTGCGGCGCCGGCACGCGGAAGGAAGAATCCTCCGAGAGTACGTCGACGCCGAAGTCCCGCATCACGGCCAGCGTCATCGCGACATAGGGCTTCGAGACCAGCTCGCCGCGGACGGAAAGCTCGACCTCGCTTGAAGCACAAGGAGCGGCCTGCAATACGCGCTGAGGAACTGGCTCGAGATGTTTCCGCCCACTTCCGCCCTGCCGCCGGGCAACCCCGTCGCACGAACCAGGACCGGGGGGCAGCCAGTGTCACACTCGCTCACGGCCTGGGCGCCCAGTTGCCGCAAGGCGTCGAGCAAGTCCTGAATCGGACGCTCGCGCATCCGCGGCGTGCCGTCGAGCCGGTAGACGCCATGCCCAAGAGTGGCCAGCGCCGTAAGGAACCGGACCGTCGTGCCGCTGTTGCCCAGCATCAGGTCGGCCGATGCGGCCGGGGGTCGGCCGTCGCAGCCGGTCACACGGATGGTCCGTGGGCTGCGATCATGGTCGACCGCCACGCCGAATTGCCGCAGGCCCTCGATCATGACCCGCGTGTCGTCGCTCTCCAGGGCCCCGATGAGCCGCGACTCGCCCTGGGCCAGCGCGGCGCAAACCAGGGCCCGGTTGGTGATGCTCTTGGAACCCGGGGGGCGGATCCTGGCCCGTAGCGGCCCGCTCGGCTGAATCTCCACAAAGTCGGTCATTGTCGTATTATAATCAAGGCACTATACTTAGGCTATGAACGAGACCATTTCCTACGACTTTGTCGCCCCGCCGAAGATCGTTTTCGGCTGGGGCCGCCGCCGCGAGGTCGGCACGCTGGGCCGGACGCTCGGCCGCAGGGCAATGATCCTTTCCGGCCTGCCGCCCGACGTGGCTTCCGACGTGCTGGGCGAGATCCGCGAATTGCTTTCCACGCAAGACATCGAGCCCACGCTGGTCGAGACCATCCTCCATGAGCCCGAGGTGCAGGATGTCGATCGCGTGGCCCGGGATCTCCGCGGCAACGGCGCCAACCGGGGCTGTTTCCTCCTAGCCATCGGCGGAGGGTCGGCCATCGATCTGGCCAAGGCGGCGGCCGTCGTCGCCACGAATCGGCAAAGTCCCACGGTGGCCGACTACCTGGAGAATGTCGGCCGAGGGCTTTCGATCATCGATCCGCCGCTGCCCGTGCTGGCCATGCCCACCACGGCCGGGACGGGCGCGGAAGCGACCCGCAACGCCGTCATTTCCTCCTACGACCCGCCCTTCAAGAAGAGTCTGCGCGACGACCGCATCCTGCCGCGGATCGCCCTGATCGATCCCGAGCTGACCGTGAGCGTTCCCCCCGAGGCGACGGCGGCCAGCGGCATGGACGCCATCACGCAGCTCATCGAAAGCTACATCTCGCGCAAAGCCCAGCCGATTCCCCAGACGCTGGCAGTGCAAGGGCTCCGGCTGGCGGTGCCGGCGATTGCCGAGGCGGTGGAGAATCCCCGCTCGCGAACCGCGCGGGAGCGGATGTCGCATGCGGCCTTGCTTTCCGGCATGGCGCTGGCCAACTCAGGGCTAGGGCTGGCCCACGGCGTGGCCCCGGCCCTGGGCATCCATTGTCGCGTGCCGCACGGCATGGCCTGTGCCGTGATGCTGCCGTCGGCTTTGCGGATCAATCGGCAGGTGCGGCAGGCCGAGTTGGCCACGCTGGCCCGGCCTCTCTACGCCATCTCGCCCACAATTCCCGACGGCGAAGCGGTCGACATCCTGATCGAGAAGATCGAGGAGTTGTGCCGCCAGGTCGGCGTGCCGCCGCGGCTGGCCGATCTGGGCGTCCGCCACGACCAGATTTCCGCCGTCGTGAAGAGCTCGCGGGGGCAGAGCATGAGCGGCAATCCCCGCGACGTGTCGGACGCGGAACTGACCCGCCTGCTGGAGAAGCTGCTTTGATCCTCTCGGCCGGACTGACGCCCGCCTGGCAGCAGATCCTGGTCTTCGATCAGGTCCGCTGGGGCGAGGTGAACCGGGCCCGCGAGGTTGCCTGGTGCGGTTCGGGCAAGGTGCTCAACGCGGGGATGGCGGCCCATCACCTGGGCGGCCCGAGTCTCACCCTCGCGCCGCTGGGCGGTTTGCCGCTGGCGGAAATCGAGCGCGAGTTTGCCGCGATCGGCGTGCCGCGGCGGTGGATTGAGACCCGCGCGGCGACGCGGGTCTGCACGACGGTTCTCGACCGCGCCACCGGCCACATCACGGAACTGGTGGAGAACGGCCGGCCGCTGGAAGAAAGCGCGTACCTTGCCTTCCGCGCCGCGTACAGCGAGGAGGCTGCAAGGGCCGAGGTCGTGGTCCTCATCGGATCGCTGCCCAACGCCGCGCCGCCTTCGTTCTATCGCGACCTCGTGGCATGCACGCCCTGCCCGATGGTCCTCGATTTCCGCGGCGCAGGGCTGCTTTCCGTGCTCGACTTGAAGCCCTACGTCGTCAAGCCCAATCGCGCGGAGCTGGGGCAGACGTTTGGCCGATCGCTGGACGACGACGCCGGTCTGTTGGCCGCCATGCGCGAGTTGAATCGGCTCGGCGCGCAATGGGTGGTGGTGACGCAAGGGCCCCAGGCCGTTTGGCTCAGTTCCTCGAACCAGGTCTATCGTTTCGTTCCGCCGCGGGTTGCCGAGGTCGTCAATCCGATCGGCTGCGGCGACGCCCTGGCCGCCGGCATCGCCTGGGCCACGCGACAGGGCGACTCGATCATCGACGCCGTGCGTTTTGGCATCGGCGCCGCGGGCGACAACCTTCGAAAGCTAATGCCGTGCCGGCTCGATGGGGAGAGCGTGGCGAATCGGGCGCGCGAAGTGGAGGTCGCGGAAGTCCCATCGCTTGCGGCTACCGCCGGGCCAATCCATACTAACCCGAAGCGGTAGCGAGGAACACTCTTCTTTTGGCCGGAAACTGAATCCCCCAGGATCAGGATGGAAAGCCGGTCGTTGTGGCACTATTATTGGCCATTGGGCGAATGTCTGGCAATGCAGGCTAGCCCTTGCGCCCAACGAATTCGAGGGATGTGACCGAGCTCTTTCTTTGCCCCATGAAGGCAGGGGTGCAAGCATGGATTCTTGGTTGGGATGGCTATTTCGCGGCAGGTACGACTACTGGGTTGGCGCCGCACTGGCCGCGGAAGGCGATCCCGGCAAGCAAGTGAAGTATCTCACGCGTGCTCTGGCCATAAACCCCGGTTATCTGCCGGCATGGGGCCTGAAAGCCAACGCCTTGCTTGCCTTGGAGAGATACCAGGAGGCCATGGAGTGCTTTGAGAAGGTCTTGGAGTCCGACCCCAATCCACTCTCGTGGTATGAGAAGGGACTTTGCTGCTACCACCTTGGGCGATTCCAAGAGGCCGTGCAATGTTTCGACAAGGCCCTGGCCGACTGCCCCGACGCGAACCGCAAACTCCGTGGCGATGCGTTGCATCACAGGTCGCTTGCCGAACAACGGGGCGGGCACCAGGCGGCAAAGAGCAAGGGGTGACGCTTGCTTGGGTGGAAGGCATGTGGCATGCGGCGGTATAGCCAGAAATGGCGATTGAACCCCACGGGGAAATGGACTTGGCCAAAGTGGCCCAAAATCAATACTTCGCGCGTTTTCTGGCGTTTTGGCATACTGATGATTTATTAAATTGCACCCGTAGGAAGTGTATTTCTATTGAAAAACTGCGGAGAAACGCAGGCTGCAATTCCTTTGGGTGTAGCGTTCTTAGCGAGCGAGGTATGGCCATTTTGGGCCAGCCATCTTCTGTCGCCTAACTTGTAACTCCTAGTTTCTTTTCCCGCCCGACGGGTGGTTTTTGCCCGAACTTGCTCGAAAATCGCTCTGCCCGAACTTGCTCGAAAATCGCTCTGCTCATCCTTCATCCTTCCTACCGACGGGTGGTTTTTGCCCGAACTTGCTCGAAATTCACTCCGCTCATCCTTCATCCTTCATCCTTCCTACCGACGGGTGGTTTTTGCCCGAACTTGCTCGAAATTCACTCCGCTCATCCTTCATCCTTCATCCCTTCATCCTTCCTACCGACGGGTGGTTTTTGCCCGAACTTGCTCGAAATTCGGTTCGCCATCGGAACCCGAACGCAAGCCAGGTTTCGGTCTGCACGGCCTCGC
The DNA here is from genome assembly GCA_963824275.1 of uncultured Planctomycetia bacterium. GTDB lineage: Bacteria > Planctomycetota > Planctomycetia > Pirellulales > Thermoguttaceae > JANXQG01. The sequence continues at coordinate 1,275,098 of CAWGOT010000006.1, forward strand.
CTGCGTTCGGGCTCCGATCGCGCTCCGTGCCCGAATCAAGCGATGGCACACACCGATCCCCTGCGCCCCGGTTCGCTACACCGGGGGCGGGTTTCTTTTCACCGAATTGTCAAAGAACGGCGCGTTTCCACATATATACGGATGAGGGCCTTGAAATGGGAAAAAAATCTCTGAGTCCGGACACAAGTCACGTCCTAATACCTTAGTTCGAAAGGACTTAAGAAAATCCAGATTTTTGGGAATTGGTGCGCGGCTTTTTGGTTCTTGCTAACCCGGTATTCGGGTATGACTTTAGCCGTTTGGGGCGTATGGGCTCACAGATCAAGCATGACGGCCGGCTCTATTCGGTGGAGGTCCCCGCGCTCCGCGTTCCCCGACGGTGGAGGACCTACTTCTCTTGTCTTTCCTGAAGCAGTTCGCGAAGCCTCGCCAACTTTTCCGGCGGCAGTGCCTCCAATAGTTCCTCCGGTGCCACTTTGCTCCAGTCGTTGCTCGACTGGAGTCTCCTTCAACATCTTGGCGAAAAGCTCGTGCTCAAACTGTTCAAGGTTCTCAATAACGGCTTGCTGCATGACATCATCCTCTCACTGCGGAACTGTTTGATGTTTTGGAGCATGTAGTGGTAAAAGGCCAACGCGTCCTCGCCACCGCCGTGCATGACCAGTCCGCGCAGGTCGGCGAATCGCAACACGGCGGCCCACAGTTCGACACCACCTGGGTTCTCGAAGTCGCTGCCGGCTTGACCTATTTGGCAAGTTCCTCCCCGCCCGTGCGGGGGAGGGGCAAGTGTGAAGGCGATTCGGATTTCCGATTTCCGACACGGGCACCCACTATTGTGATGGGCCCTGCGATGCTATCATAGAGGGCGTTTTACGAAGTGCCAACCGATTCGCGCCAGAACGGGGCCCTCCGCTGGGAACGTACAGCGACGAACCGCTCGCCAATCGTTGGCGATGGTTCGGACATCGGCTAGAAACGGCGAGCGCATTTTTCAAACTTGGAGTGCGCAAGTGAGGAGAACGGAGTGCGCACAGACGGGACCACGGCAGACGGCAGGAAAACAGTAACCAACGTCGGGCCGCAGAGTCGCCACCCGCCGAAACAACCTGGATTATAACTGAAGGGGGCCGTTCGATGTCTGCTCAAAATGTATCCTCGGCGGGGCGTGGTGACCCGTACTGGTACGAGTGGTTTGTAGGGCTCACTGAGGTCGTCGCACTCCTTGATGCCACAAATGATGTCGAATCAGTCGCATTTCAAGTTGAGGGTGCCAAAGGGTGGGACGACGTAGTGGTCAAAACACGGAGCGGAGCGCCGGTGCTACCAAGTGAAGCACTCGCGCGTGAATGACAATCTTACGTTTGGCGACTTAGTGCAGCGCGACAGCAAGGGGGCCACACTCTTGCATTCGCTCTTTGAAGCTTGGCAACTCGGCGGGCTAAATGATGGAAGAACCATTTGCATATTGTACACGAATCGGGAAGCCGGGGAGAGGTGGGCAACGACGGATGATGGAATTCGTCGTCCACCCTTGTTAGAGTTCATGGGCTGGCTGCGAACTGGTATCGCAACGGCTACGACTCTGGCGGAGCTTGTGCCGGACGATTCACTAAGCGACGCCTGGTCCGAATGGCGAGCGCAGTTGGGGACCGGGACTGACTCCGAGCAACTCGCGTTTTTGAAGGCACTGGAAATTCGTGTCCGGCAGGATGATCTTGACGGACTCGAAGACCGCTTAAGACGCGAACTTTCAACCACGTTTGGTGTAAGCCGCGAACGTATTGCACCCATATTCGACGCACTGCACCGCGCACTTAGAAACTGGACTACGGGTCACCCGGGAGTGACTGCGGAGGCGCTTTGCTCTGAACTCGCGTTGCGGCCTGAAGCAAAGGATCTGGCACCGGCTCCTCCACCGCCAGCACCGTTTTTCCCAAGTCGAGTTCCGGCGGCAGATACTCTTGAAACGCTCCTACGCGATCCCCTCTGCGAGCCGATTATCTTTCTAACCGGGGAGCCAGGCGCTGGAAAACCAGTGTTCTTAGCTGGCTCTTTAATCGGCGACCGGAAACGCCCTTTGGCGGTCTCATAGGTGCCAGATTTTTTTGCTTTGAGCCAATCCGCCCCGAGATGCCCGTAATCGCGCCGGACGCATCACGGGTACGTCCTGACGACCTTTGGTTCAGCCTTCTTTCGCAGCTACGCGAGGGCCTCCGTGGTCGTCTTCACGAGCTGCGGGTCCCCTTACGCAATGACCTGCTTGAATGGGTCGACGCAAGGTCGCATGTTCTGCGGTTGGCGTCCACTATTGGCCGCGAGCGACGCCAGAGCTTCGTGTTTGTGATTGACGGGATCGACCACGCGGCAAGGGCCGTGCAAGCGATGCCCCAGCAAATTAAGGATTTCTTTGAGTCCCTGCCAAGTCCAGACGAGGTTGAGCACAAAGCAATTCGAATACTTATAGCCGGACAGCCCGCCCCGTTCTACGCAGCTCAATACCCACAGTGGCTACAGGGATTGCATCCCAAGGTCAGGCATTTGTCGCTGCAGCAACTCGGCATCGAAGACGTCCGAGCCCTCTACGAATCGGTACACAGCCACCTGCTAATTGAACAGCGTGAAGAGGCAATTCGGCTTATTGCCGACACCGCAAAAGGCAACACTCTGGCAACCGTTTTTGCCGTGGCTGAAGCTGAACGTAGTTCTTCAATAGACGATTTTGCTGCACGACTGGAGAACCGTCGCCTGGCGGACGGACTGGCTGCCTACTACAACGCGATCTGGGAACACATGCTTCTGGCTGCTGGTAACTTGGCGAGCGGTATCGACGCTTGCTTGGTTGCTGCACTTTCCCTAGCGCGACGCAGTGTTTCACCGAGCGTCCTCGCAAGCGCGTTTCGAGAATGGCAGCGGCCCATGGCGTGGTGGCGAAGTCTGCTGGAGGGGCTCGGCCCACTGCTTACCGTAGGCGACGATGGCTTTCGCGTACGCCACAATGATGTCCGGGTATTTCTGACCACGCGATTCGCGCAGCTTTTGCCGGAAAGGCGACAGCATGTCGTGTCCCAACTGGCAGACTATTATCAAGACCCATCATCCGACCGTCTGGTGGCACACCTGCAGCTTTTCGATTTACTGGCAATTTCTGGCCGGTCAGCGGAAGCGGCCCGTGTTTTCACTGTGGATTGGGTTTTCGAGGCTGCTGCGCTGGGGATTGCGACTGAGCAACTACGAAACGAGTGCATGGCCGCACTTCGCGGTTTACCGGTCATTAAGGATTGGTCGTTAGTTGGAGCGGTCGCGTGTGGCGCAGCTACTGTCGCGCGTGTCGATGATGCGCGAGAGCACGCGGATTCCCTCGGCGAAATTGTGAAAGCCGCACTTCCTCCGTTTCTTCCATCCGAGGCAATGGTGCGGCCGATGACGCAATGGTCAATGAGTGATCTTCAATCTCTTGTTGCGGACGCGAGACAATTGGTCGACTCTTTGGAGCAACCACGCGCGTTCGCGCTCTTGCAGCGCTGGCTAACGAACCTGAGTATCAGTGAAATCGTGACGCTATTGCCGGACGCATGCTCAGACGAACCGATCCAACCGCATGGGACTCCGTCGCATGAAACCAAACGACTTAGTGAATCGGGCCATACCACCTTCGAGGATTTGGGACGCCTATGCTGTATATTGAATTGGTCACTTTCGCGAGGCGAGCTATCGTCGGATTTGCAGAATGATTCCGCCTTTGCATTCGAAAGCGGTTATGTGCAAGCGCTTACGGAGTCTCCGGCGACTCAATCACTAAGCGAACTGTTTGACGGCTTTTCCCCTGCTTATCTCTCGAATTGGGTCGATGCGATACGTCGACTTTCCGGGAGTGGGCACTGGCGGTTGGTCCGGGAAATGCTTCACAAACTGCAATCTTGTCGGGGCAAGCTTGATCCAAGCGTTCTCGCGGAGGCAACGTGGTGGGCCTTGCGATCGGGTGCAGTCAGGGACTCGCAAGACTGGTTGATTCCGGTCCGCGATCCGGAACTAAGCATACTGGCAACATGCCGCGAGTACTTCTGCGCCTTCCTCAACTTCGCGCGGTCCCTTGGCTGGGCTCGATTGGACCTCGATGCAGGTGATATCGCGGACAAGCTCTACACCGTCTTATACCCGATTGAGCAACTTGAAGAACGAAGATCGCCGACCTTGTTGATTTTCCGGGCCGCGGCGATGCTGGGCAGAATCCAGTCGGCGATTAGCCGCGGCGGTACCGAAGAGGCATCTGCATTAGTATCCGCTACGAGCGTCAGCCTGATTCTTAAGTCGCTATGGGGCGACGTTATCATGAAATCTTACCACTTCGAACATCGACAACTGGCAGCAGACTTGGCTGATGAGTTGGCAACGGTGTGTCACAGCCTGGGCGCCGAGTTTGATAAGCGGGTGCTAGATGTTGCGTTTCCCATTATAGAAAGGTTCCCAGCCGATTTCAGAAAAAAGGGATTATGGTCCGTCGTGGAGCGGCACGGAGACCGGGAGTTACTGAGGAAATGGGTTCGCCATTGGCTTGGTCCGACTAGTGGTGTATGGGAATTGGGGCGCGACGAAATCGTTCGTATCCTGAAAGATTTTGGTCCGCTCGCTGAGCGAATCGGAGAAGGCACTCTTGCACGCGACGCCATTTCAAGGCTCGCTTGGATGCCATTTAGCTATCGTGTACATAAGGAATATGAGTTTGCGCCGATTCTCGAGTGGTTTCGTGCGGCGTCGGCGCTATCACCTGAAATCTGGCGAACTTTGGGTTGGAGTCTCTGGTCGTTGTGTAATGTCTGCGATGCACGGGGTGGCGACAATCGCTGCGATATTGAGGTGAGGACTGCAATAAGCGCGGCCGCAATACGCTGCGGTGCACCGGATTGGTGGGCGCTCATCTCGTCGACATTGGCCGATGTGAATGATGAAAGCTGGCACTGGAGAACGCGAGAGCTTCTCATTGAGGGCACGCACAACGCGCTGGAGGATGTGCTGCAGTATAGCGTCGCTGACCTGCTCACAGTGTGGTGCACTGCGGTTTCACTCAATATGTGGTTCAAAAAGAGTGAAATCGTGTCGCTCGGCCGACTACGGTCTGCGATGCTCGATGCGGCTAGTGCGCCGGGGCAGCGAGAAGAGTTGGCGGCTGGAATCTCGCGTACTCCCCGTGGAAAGATGCCGGAGGAGGCATTCGAGTTCGCGGAAGAAGCCGATGATTCACAACGGCCCGTGTTGCCAGGAGAAGATGAGATGGCGCTTAATGAGAGCAGCATTGAGGCTCTCCTCGGCCGAATAAGTGAGGGTGGTTACGTTCTGCCGTCTGAGGCGGCGCAGGCGATACGTGATCTAGAGCGGTTAGGCCGCGTCGATAGCGCGGAAATAAGAGCTAGGATTTTCGGTGCGCTCGGAGCGAAGGAGGATTACGCTATATCCTGGAGTCACATTGATCACGGCGTCGCCGAGTCGGTTCATCTCTTGGCTAGGATCGCGACTGACAATGAGTTGTGGCTGGCGGTCGCGGCATTGGCGCGAGAATACAGGGATTCCGATTACTGGCCGGACAGCGTTGCGTCAAATCTAAATCGTCTCGCGCTCGAACGAGCCAAGGTCCGTGGACTCGACGAGCTATTGGTGGGACTTAGTCACCATCTTGCGATGCATTCGCGGTGGGCTTTTGGCGGCGGCCCTTACCGCAGGGAGTCATCGGCTGCCTTGCCAGACCGCGAAGTCGGACTGTCTTGGCGAAATATCGCTGTCCGGCTGCTCAGTACGCTTTTCGCTTCCCGGAGCGTGGAGGTTCTTGAAGCTGCAGCGGATGGCATGCACTCGTTGGTCGCGACGGATAGCTCGGTAGTTTCGTCGCTATTTGAATCGCTTGAAACAGCTTGGCAACGGCGCTGGTTGCTCATCGCGGCGGAACCGTGGGCAGCGCTTTATCCTGCGGCGATTGAAGCGGTTCAAGCCGACCTCGAACGCACTTTGCACGAAGGACGCTTGCAGGAGAGACTTCAAGCTTGGATAATCTTGTGCAAATGGAGCGAGACAGTGAATAGCGCGCGCCCAGCGTTTCCGCTGCCGAACAAGCCTGCGGACACTGAAAGTTCTAGCCGAGCCAGCACGATTGGGCTCCTCCATGTTCCGCCAACGCCGTTCGGACAAAGAAGCCTACTGGATCGGTTCTCAGGCGTAGAGAGTACGCTTCGTGACCTATATGCGTGCGGTTGGGATCTAACAACGCTTAAAGGGGTGATCTCCCAGCGACTGAGTTTCTTCGGGGAGACGACCGACGACGCGCGAGCGAATCGGGCCCCATCGGCATGGCGACTTTGTGTGTACCCTCCTCGATAGTGACGACGCGGTCGGCGATTCGATTCTTTCGATACTCTCGACGAGTGTTTGTGACGAGACGGGAATCATGCGTCTAGCGCAGGGGCTGCTGGACAGCGAAGATGGGTGGATGCAGGCTTCGCCTCTATGCCCGGCAAGCACAACGGACCTGTGGCCGCGTGACGAATATGGTAGCCGCGAAAAGATTGCAGACGATGAGCTGACGCGACGACTCCGCGAGATTGCAATGACGATCGATGTGCCGGCTGGCTGGCGGACATTCTGCGCCCGCGTTACTTGCTATACGTGGAAAAATGACTACGACCTGCGACTTTGGTGGGAGCAGGCGAGAAATGACCTGATTCTCCGGCGAAGTCAATGTCCTATGTGTCGGAACGGTCGTTCATTCTTTTGGTGGCTAAGCGATTGTGTTGAGCCCGAATTGAGTGCGTTTGTATCGGGAGTATTTGTCGGTGGGCGTCAACGGTTGCATTATGACCACTTTGAAATAAAACCGCCGAAGGAATGGCGAGAACTCCTGGGATGGGCGCCTGAATTGCGAAATCCGCTTCAATGGGGTCATTGTGGCGTTCCCGTTGCAAGGTACGATCGTCGCCACGGTCCTCTTCGAGACGCCCCACACGGACCGCATTGTCGTCAACCGGTGGTCGTGCGCTGGCTGATTACCGATGAAGCGTTTCAAGAAGTGGAGCGAGTTGTGGGCGCAATTCGTCTCCGGGACGAGCTTGCGGTACACGACTTCAAGGAACGATAGGAGCGAAAAAAGCTTTCATAGGGAAAGGGTGGGATTGAGCGCAGTTGCAAATTGAAAAATGCAAATTGCAAATTGGCGACGCCACTCAAGTCGGGGTCGTCAAGTCGAGCCTCAGAGCGGCGTCAGGCCGGCGCTCGCCGAAAAATGGACCGGGCCCCGGACTTTGCGGGCGAGTTGACTTTTGACCGGCCGCCGCAAGAATGGAAAGGTCGTGCAAAGGCCAATTCGCTACCGAGGTCCAATTGCTGCAAGCCGGAAAGCGTTCCGGTTCTGAAACGTGCCTGACCTTCTTGGAAATTCTTGCGATGGAAATCTCTTGTTGCGTCTCCCGGGCAATCTGAACGACCGCTGTCGCGTGGCGGAAATCATGGATCGGCCCGACTTGGAGCCGGACTTGCACCGTCGCGCGCTTCACGGCTTGGCGACGCTGAATTTCCTCAGCCGCAGCGTAGAGATCTTGTGGCCTCGCATCTATCGAATCGCTTGCCGATTGCGGCGGCCGGTCCGCATACTCGACCTGGCTACCGGGGGCGGCGACATCCCCTTGAAACTCTGGCGACGTGCGCAGCAGGCGAGTGTGCAGGTCGAGATCCTGGGGATCGATATCCGTCCGATCGCCCTGGAAGTGGCCGAGGTGCGGGCCGAAAAGGCGCGGGCCGCACTCCGATTCGCAAAGCTAAACGTGCTGCATGATGATCTGCCAGACGATTACGACATTGTCATGTGCTCGCTGTTTCTGCATCACCTGGATGAAGACGACGCGATACGGCTGTTAGGACGGATGGCGGCAGCGGCCCGGCAATTGGTGCTCGTGAACGATCTGGTGCGAAATCGCGGGGGATTGGTGGTGGTTGCCGCGGCCGCGCGGCTTTTCACCCGATCGCCCGTCGTGTGGACCGACGCCTCGCGATCGATGCGTGCCGCGTTTACGGTGAGCGAGTTGCACGACCTGGCCCGTTCGGCCGGAATGCACGGCGGGCGGCTGACACGTCACTGGTTCTGCCGCATGCTCTTGGAATGGAGTCGCCCATGAGTCTTGGCACGAGTGATGCGTCGATTGCGGGCACGATCTCGCTGGAAGAGGCCGGCTTGCAGCCCTGGGACGTGGTAATCGCCGGAGCAGGACCCGCCGGCTCCTTGCTCGCGCGATCGCTGGCGGCCGAACGGGCACGCGTGCTGCTGGTCGACAAGGCGGCTTTTCCCAGGGAAAAAGTCTGCGGATCATGTCTCAACGGCGCCGCCTTGGCGGCGTTGCGAGTTGCCGGATTGGCCGATCTTCCGCAACGGTTGGGCGCGGTGCCGCTGCAGAACATGCGGCTTCGCGCCGGGCGATACGAGGCCCATCTGGCGTTGCCGGGCGGCGTGTCGCTTTCGCGCCGGGCGCTGGACGCGGCCCTGGTGCGTGCAGCCGTCGAGAGCGGCGCGGCCTTCGCGCCGGGCACGGACGCCACGCTGGAACCGCCCACGAGCGAATTCCGCGCGGTCCGGCTTCGCAGCGGCGGGAGGGAATTCAAGGTCAAGGCGCGGATCGCCGTCGCGGCCGATGGGCTTTCCGGCGGCTTTCTCAAGGAAACGCCCGGCATGGAGCCGATCGTGGCCCCCGCCGCGCCGCTGGGCGCCGGCACGGTCGTTGAGGGGAGCGACGACTTTTACAAGCCGGGCACGATTTATATGGCATGCACCCGCGACGGATACGTCGGGGCCGTGCGGCTGGAAGACGGCCGGCTCGACGTGGCATCGGCGATGGAGCAAAGCCGGATGCGGAGCCTGGGCGGGGCGGTCGCGGCGATCGGCCAGATTCTGCACGCGGCCGGCTTCCCTGGCCTGCCGGCCGAGGCGCAAATTCGCGGCACGCCTCTGCTGACGCGGCGCCGCGGGTGTGTAGCGGCCCAAGGGCTGTTCGTCCTGGGCGACGCCGCGGGCTACCTCGAACCATTTACGGGGGAAGGAATCGCCTGGGCCCTGCAGCAGGCGTTGCTCCTGGCGCCGATCGTCAGGGAGGCGATTCCCGGGCCTGCACTTGAGCATGCCCAGCGGTGGCAAATTCAGTGCCAGCGGTTCTTTCGGCAGCAGCGGCGGTGTTGCCAGGCTGCGATCTGGATGCGGCGGTCCTTCAGGCTAGGGACGCTTGCCGTTGCCTTGCTCAGCCGCTTTCCGGGCCTGGCCTCTCCATTGCTGCGGGCTCTGAATCGACCCTCCGCGGATATCAGGCCGAGGTGCATCCGATGAGCATGACGATTTTAGGGCTGGCTGCCGCGCAACCGGCGCGGTCGATCGCGCAGGCGGACGCGGCGCGGATTGCACGGACCTTTCTGCCCGAGGGCGCGAGGCCCGGCTTCTGCCGGCCTTGTTTCAGCGGACCCAGGTCCGCAGCCGCGGCAGCGTGCTGCTGGAATCCGGCAATGGAAGCGGACCGAGCCAGTCGTTCTATCCACCGTCCACAGGGCCGGCGGATCGCGGTCCGGCAACCGCTTTAAGGATGCAGCGCTACACAGAAGAGTCGCTGCCGCTGGCCGCGGCGGCCGCCGCGCGGTCGCTCGACCTGGCCGCGACCGGCGCCGGAGGCGATCACCCATCTGATCACGGTCTCCTGCACGGGCTTTTTCGCCCCGGGGGTCGACATCGGCCTGGTCAAACGGCTGGGGCTTTTGCCGACGGTCTCGCGGCTACACGTCGGATTCATGGGCTGCCACGGCGTGCTCAACGCCCTGCAAGCGGCCAGCGCCATAGTGACGGCCGATCCGGCGGCGGTCGTGCTGCTTGTGGCCGTCGAGCTTTGCAGCCTGCACTACCAATACGGCGACGGGGCCGACGCGCTGGTGGCCAACGCGCTCTTTGCCGACGGCGCCGCTGCGCTGGTGGGACGTGCTGCGGCTAGCTGGGAAGAGCCCTGGCGGTTGGTGTCCAGCGGCTCGTACCTTGTGCCGGATTCCGAAGACGGCATGACCTGGAAGATCGGCAACCACGGTTTTGAAATGACCCTTTCCTCCCGCGTGCCGGAGTTGATCGGCGGGCACCTTCGCCCCTGGCTGGAAGCCTGGCTGGCCAGGTCGGGACGCCACTTGGAAGAGATCCGCTCGTGGGCCATTCATCCCGGCGGTCCGCGGATCCTGAGCAGCGTCGCGGAGACGCTGCGGCTGCCGCCGCCGGCCATTGCGGCGTCCGCGGAGATCCTGGCCCGCTGCGGCAACATGTCTTCGCCCACGATCCTCTTCGTGCTGCAACGCTTGCAGGAACAAGCCGCCCGGCCGCCATGCGTCGTCTTGGGGTTTGGACCCGGTTTGGTGGCTGAAGCAGCCCTGCTGGAATGAGCGGGTGCGACAGGCCTGGCCGAAAGGGCCTGTCCGAAGCGGAAGCCCCGCTTTGATCCATGGGATCGAGACGAGAAAGCGGCAGGTCTATAAGATCGTATAACGAGTGCGCCTAGAATGACGTTAAAGCGGTTTCCCTGCGTTTGGAATCGGGATCCGATGCCAGACGCAGTTGAACCGTCCGACATAGCGCTGCTGCTGAGCAGCCGGTGCCGAAACTGGTTGCGCAGTCCATGCGTTCCGAGGAAGTAAGCTGGTTGAACTCGTGATACAAGGCGGTTCTCCCCCAACCTTGGCGGGAAACCTAATAGGTGAACTCGCCTTGGGTCTCGAAAAAACGGGACGCCATATACCGGCGATGCAACGACCGGCGTGGAATGGAGACATTCAATTCCTGCGCTGATTGTTTGCAACCGTATTTGGCAACCCGTTTTCACTTCCAGCCATAAAGGAACGCAGTTATGGCAATCGTGTCTCTTCCCTCATCCGACCTTCGCAACCCTGTCGGTAAGCGCCCGCACGTTTCGCGCATTTGCCGCTGCACAGCCCCCGCGTGCCCTTGTTGCGGGAACCCCTACGAGTCGGAATCATTTGCACTAGAGCAACCCTGCTGTCGGCACTGCGGCTGCCTTGTAGATTTCGGGCGGATTCCGCTCCTCACGCCGTGCCCAAAGGACAAATGCTCAGGTTGACCATCTTGAAGGCGACGTGGAATAGTCCCGGGTTGTGCTCGTCGTTGCAGTACTCAACTTCGATTTGAAGGCGATATCGATTGACACCGGGCAGGCGCCTTACGGTCGGGGGCCGGTCTCGATCCAGGCATCTCGTCCCAGGTTCGTCCGTCCAATTCACGTCCGGTGCGGTTCTTGTGGACGCCGCCCCATTGTTTGAAGAAAAACGGAACTTGCGCGCGGCGGCACTGGTCGCGAATGTCGGTTACCCACTCGGGTTCCATCGGCCGCGCCCCAGGCCCCGATTCACCGCCTACAATCGCCCAGTCGATCCCGGTGAAGTCGAGATCCGGTAGCGGGCCGAGCAAGGGCTCCAGCGAGAGGAACTTCGTATGTGCGTGGGTTTGCCGCAAATGATCGATGCGATAGGTATAGCTCTCCTTCTCGACGCTCACGCCCATCCAGATATTCGGCAGCCACTGGAGTATACCAACTCGCGATTGGCGGTGCAAGTGGGGTTGAAGCCGGCCACTCACGCACTCACGTCAGCCACGTCCTGCGGCCCAGGCTGTACATGTCGATCCGCCGCTGGCGATAGAGCGGCTCCAGCCCGTCGCCGCCCTGGGCCTCCAGGTAGCGCAACTCGTCGCTCGTGACCGGGACGGCGAGGAGCCAGGCGATGCTCTTCGCCTCGCCGCGGAGGGCCTGAAGCCTCTGACCCCAGAGAAAAGGGCTCGTAAGATAGAGATGCTTTACGCCGTCGCGGGGATAGAACTCGGCGATCACGTCGCGGACGGCATCGCCCGGCTTGACTTCCGGGCGCCCGCTTGCGGGTCGCGGCGGATGAGCAGCATCGCCGCCGCGGCCAGGATATTGGGAAACAAGGGCCGATCCGCGCGCACAGGCGGCGGCCAACTCCAGGTGCGAGGGCGGCGCCGATCCGGTCACCACATCCGTGTCCGAAAGACCGATCGTCGTGTAGGAAACCACGCCCGGCAACGGCCGGTCCATGCAGCCGCCAATGTCCAGTGAAAAGTCCTCGCGCTCGCAAGTGAATCGCCAGACGCTGGGCGGGGCGCCGAACGTGCCGATCGCGTGCCGGGCAATAAGCTTCGTATCGCTAGAGGGTTTTTTGCGGCTTTCCATGAACGTGTTTGGGCTCGCTCACTTGGTAGGGTGGGTGAAGCACGGAAGGTCTTGCTCGATGGTGCGTTGCGCGAACCGGTCCAGAACAGCGATAGACGCTTTCACGGGGTTTGGCTCCGTGCGTAACCCGCCATTTCCCTTCCCGTTCGCTCCACGCACCGCTCCACGCACCCTACAGTTTATGAATAATCCCGGCTGAAGCCCACCCTACAGCACTCTATTTTGCCGTTGCGATCGCCAGCCGCTCGCCGATGGGCGGATGGTCGTGCAACCAGAAGACTTCCAACCAGTGCGGGCAGGGGTCGTCCTTGTTCTGCTGGGCCAGTTTGCTGAAGGCCGAGATATAGGCCTCCGGCTGGCGGATCCGTTCGAAGGCGTAGCGGTCGCACTGCCGCTCGTGATGCCGGCTGACGGCGTTCATCAGCGGCTCCAAGAGCAGGCCAAAGACCGAGAGGATGAGCATGATCCAGGGCTCGGTCCAGATCGGCAGGTGGGCGTACTCGAGCGGCTGCCCGCCCTGGGCGGCCAGGCCCATCAACAAGCGGTCGCAGATCCAGAATCCGGCCACGCTGATCAGGGAGCCGAGGAGGATCATCTTGCGGACGTGCCGGAAGACATGATGGCCGATCTCGTGGGCGAAGACCACGGCGATCTCCGTGGGCGAGAAATGGTCGAGGAGCGTATCGCCCAGGAGCACCCGCCGTGTGCGGCCCAGCCCTGCGAGCATGGCGTTGGCCTTGACCGTTTCCTGGCTGAGGGCAATGCGATAGACGCCCTCGATCGCCAGGCCGGTGCCGGCCGCCAGCCCTGCGATCCGCTCGGCCAGTTCCGGGGCGTCCAAGGGCTCGATCTTGTAGAAGAGCGGCATGATGAGCACGGGGAAGATTCGGCCCATGACGATCGTCACGCAAAAAAAGGCCCCGGCGGCCGTCAGCCACCACCAGCCGCGGGTCGTCCAGATCAGCCAGTACAGGCCGAGAATCAGCAGCGTGCCGAAGAGCAGGGCCAACAGGTTCCGCTTCAAATACCGTCGCAGCCACCCGCCCACGGAGAGCGTGCTGAGGTGGAAACGATGTTCCAGGATGTAACCGGCATAGAACGAGAGCGACACCGAGACGGCAATGTGCAAGAGCGTGATCAGCAGGAAGAACACGACCAGCCGCAGGGAATCGCATCGCTTCAGCAACGGCGAGCGTTGCAGCCAGGCGTCCAGCGGTTGGGCGAGAACGACGGCCGCAAAGGTCAAGTACAGCAGGTCGAGCCCTTTGTCGGCCAGCGTGCAGGCCAGCGAGTAGCGGCCGTACTGCTTGGCCTCGGCCAGTTGCTCGGGCGTCATGCCCGCGGGAGGCGGTAGGGCGGAGTTGTCGTTTTCGGCCAAATTCTCGGTTCCTTCGGCTGGGGATCGATGCATGTGCATTGTACACGCTTGGGCCACGGGAAACATGGCCTCAGGTTCGGACGTTCGCGAATAATGCCAGGAAGAGGTTTGTAGGGTGGGACCAGCGAGCTTGCGATGCCGGCCCACCACCAACCGTAATCGGTGGGCCGGCGCTCGCAAGCTCGCTGGTCCCACCCTACAGTCTCATTTCGCTCCTCTATCGGGATCTCTAGGGATCTGTCTTCACGGCCATGCGGTCTATGCTAAACTTGAGGGGAGTGCCTTTTTCCCAATAACCAAACCCTTGCGCAACCTATGATTCCGTGTCGCCGGCAACCGTTGAGCCGCCTGGGCCTGTCGGCCGCCGTGCTGTGCTGCGCCATGTTTGCCGGAAGCTGCCCAGCGGCCGAGGATATTGCCCAGGAAGCGGGGAAGTTGAAGGCCCAATATGCGGCCGACCTGGGCAGCCTGGCCGCCTGGTGCCGGCAGAACAACATGGCGGACGAAGCGGAAATAACGGTCAAGCTGGTTGCGCCGACCGACCCCTACACGATCGTGCTGCCGGTGCTGCCGCGGGTAGTCGGCGCGCTGAACCCGCCGGAAGGCGCGATGGGCAATCGGGCCCAGTGGCAGCGGCGGCTAATGAAGCTGCGGCAGGAGCAGGCTGCCGCGCTCTTCGCCCTGGCCCTGCGAAGCATCCACAACCATCAGGCGTCTCCGGCCTACCACCTGGCGATGGAGGCCATCCAGGCCAATCCCGATCACGAAGCGGCCCGCCGCGTCTTCGGCTATGAAAAGTACCAGAACCAATGGCACACGCCGTTTGAAGTCGGGTTGCTGCGCCAGGGCATGGTCTGGCACGAGAAGTTCGGCTGGATCGAAAAGGCGAGCGTGCCGCGCTGGGAGCGGGGCGAACGGCCCTTCGGCCTGACCTGGATCGATGCCGCGGAAGACGCCAAGCTGCACGCCGAGATCGCCACCGGCTGGGACATTCTGACGGAGCATTACCGAATCCGTTGCGACCACAGCATCGAGGCCGCCGTGGCCTTGGGCGTGAAGCTGGAAAACCTGCAGCGGCTCTGGCGGCAGATTTTCCTGGGCTACTACGCCGCCGAGGCGGACGTTGAAGCCCTCTTCAGCGGGCGGCCGTTGCGAACAGCAGACTCGCGGCTGGAGGTGGTCTATTTCCGCAGCAAGGAGGAGTATCATCGGGCCTTGAAGCCGAGCATGCCCGAGATCGGCATTTCGATGGGCCTGTACGTGGCCAGGAACCACACGGCCTATTTCTATGCCGGCAGCGAAGACACCGAGCGGACCATGTATCACGAGGCCACACACCAGCTTTTTCAGCAATCGCGGCGCGTGGGCGACGACGTGGGCGGCAAGGCCAACTTCTGGCTGATCGAAGGGATTGCCATGTACATGGAAACCCTCCGCCGCGAAGGCGATTGCTTTATCCTCGGAGGGCTTGACGACCCGCGGATGCAAGCCGCGCGGTCCCACCTGGAAAAGAAGGACTTTTACGTGCCCTTCGACAAGCTCGTCCGCATGGGCCTGCAGGACGTGCAAGGGCACGCGGAAATCGCCAAGCTCTACAGCCAGATCGCGGCGATGACCAATTTCCTGATCCACTACGACGACGGCCGGTATCGCGACGCCCTGGTGAAGTGCCTGGCGGCGATTTACGACGGCAGCCAGGACCCGGAGCTGCTGGCCCGCACGACGGGCGTCGGGTACGCGGAGCTGGACAAGCAATATCAGGAATATATGAAAGAAAATCCGAAACTCGAAATCCGAAATCCGAAACAAATAAGGGAAAATCCGAAATCCGAAATCCAAAACAAATCCAAAATCCGAAATCGGAATGATCGAAACAGTTTCGGATTTGGGATTTTCCCTTATTCGAATTTGTTTCGGATTTCGAGTTTCGGATTTCGGATTTCTCCCCTCTTTATGCTTCGGTGCAGTAAAGGTGAGTGAATGCGTCCCTGGAAACTTGCGGAAGTCAATTACGGTGTCGTGAAGGAGCTAGCCTATGAGGTTGCGGTGCTTCCCTTGGCGGCTACCGAGCCGCACAACCTGCACCTGCCCTACGGGACCGATATTTACGAGGCCGATCTGGTGGGCGAGAAGATCTGCGAGGCGGCCTGGAACCGCGGCGCCAAGGTCGTGCTGCTGCCGACGATTCCCTACGGCACGCAGACCAACCAGATGCAGTTTCCCCTGACGATGAACCTCAATCCGGCGACGCTTTCCATCGTCCTGGGCGACCTGGTGGAGTCGATTTCCCGCCACGGCATCCAGAAGATCGTGCTCCTGAACAGCCACGGCGGCAACGAGCTGAAGCCGGTCTTGCGGGAGCTTTACGGCCAGACGCCGGCGAAGCTATTCTTGTGCAATTGGTACGCGGCCTTCGCGGACCTTTACCGCGAGATTTTCTGCGAGGCCGACGACCATGCCGGCGAGGTCGAGACCTCGCTCATGCTGGCCTACCATCCCGGACTGGTGGCACGGAATGACGACGGCACGCTGACGGCCGACGACGGCCAGGCGGCGCCGTCGCGATTCGAGGCGGTCAATCGGGGCTGGGTCTCCATTACGCGTCCTTGGCATCTCTTGACGACCAACACCGGTTGCGGCAATCCGCATGCCGCCACCGCCGACAAGGGCTTGCGGTTGATGGAGGTCCTGGTCGAGAGGATCGGCGGCTTTCTGGTCGAGTTGGCGGCCTCGCCGCTGGATGAGCGGTTCCCGTATTAGGAGCGGGGAGCAGGGAGCGGGGAGCGGGGAGCGGGGAGCAGGGAGCGGGGAGCAGGGAGCGGGGAGCGGGGAGCAGGAGCGGGGAGCGGGGAGCGGGGAGCAGGGAGCAGGGAGCAGGGAGCGGGGAGCGGGGAGCAGGGAGCAGGGAGCAGGGAGCAGGGAGTACGCAGTACTCAGTACTTTATCATCCTTCATCCTTCATCCCTCATCTTTCATCCTTCATCCCCGGCCCCGTGATCCAGCTTCGCAAACAACCGTGCCAGCGACAACTCGAAGCCCGGCAGCAAGTCGCCGGCGGAAAGCACGCCGCCAATCCCGAACTCGACGCCGTCGTTTTCCGCAGTATACGCCCGGGCGGTTCGCGTGCTTGGATCGATATACCACACGCGTTGAACACCCGCGGCAAAATAATCGCGGAGCTTGCGCCATCTCACCTTTCGTGTTGCCGGGTGAAAGAATCTCGATCGCCAGGTCCGGCACCACGGGGAAAACCTGTTCGCGCGGAATCTGCCGGTTGGCAAGCTTCTCCCAGCGGATGAACGAAACGTCCGGGCGCAAATCTGCCGGCCCAGGATCCGCAAGAGTCCGTCAGGGGCCAACGCGATTCCCAAATCGTGAACCTCCAGATACTGCCAGAATAGATGGAGGATAAAGCCGGCCAGCAAGGACTCAGGCGCTCCCATGATTTTCTCCACCAGCACGCCGTCGACAAGTTCGCAGATCCGCCCCGATCGGGCCTGGAACGCCAGCAGATCTTCTTCCGTGGCCCAGCCCGGCGTCGGGCTCATGTGAACTCGCCGCGGCGACACGTCGCCCAGTTGGACCAGCATGTCGGCAACCGTCCAGTCGTCCGGGATTGCAGTCGATGTGACCGTGGCCATAGTCGATCTTGGTGGAAGGGATATACGTGCGGCTCGTGCCGAAGGGAAGACTTTATTATACGTCCGCAGAATCATGCTTCAAGACGAGCGTTCTGACCCGGATTTCTCAGCGGAACGCATTGTGCTTCGTCGCCCTCATCCTTCATCGCTCATCCTTATGCCTTGTTGCGGTAGTTGCACGGCGCAATGCCATCTGGTACGCTCACCGTTGGTGTGGACATCCCATTCTCAGAATCCACTCTAACGGAGGGTACTATGCTCACGGTCAGCGGAAAAGCCCTGGGTCGCAAGAAGCCGCTGTTCGCCGATTTCTCCATCGCCCCGCCGCCCGCCGCCCGCGGCGACGACGGCATCACCCTGCGGCAACTCATCGAGCACGTCGTCCGCGCGGAGGTCGCGGCCTTCAAACAGCGGCAGCGCAGACCGGCTTGAATTGCGGGTCCTCTCGGCCCGCGAGATCGACGAGCGCCTTGAGAAGGGCAAGGTCGAGTCCGGCGCAAGCGAGGTGGGCCTGCAAGGCGTCGATGTCGAAGCGGCGGTCGGCACGGCCCTGCAAGCCTTCGAAGACGGACTGTATCTCGTCGTCGTCGACGACCAGCAACAGCCAGAGATCGACCGCCAGGTTTTTCTGCGGCCCGACAGCCGCGTCACGTTTGTACGTTTAACCCTGCTTGCCGGAGGATGAATCATGCTCGCACCCGAAGTAGCCAAAGAACGATTGAAAACATGGCAGATCGAGGCCGACGAAACCCGCTACCTGCCCGAGATCAAGGCCTTGCCGGCGAAGCTGCGGACGATCGCCTACGGATTGTTGGGGCGGGACGCCAAGGGGGAGGAGTTGCAGGCGGAGGATTGGCAGCAGCGCAAACGCCTGCGAGACCAGGGCCATCCGGCCGCTGGACGACTTGACTTCCAAGGACCGGGTGCGGCTGTTCGGCATGTTCTTTTGCGGCCTCGGTCCGGCGATCGAGTCTGCCTGGCAACTGCTCAAGCGATTTCCCTATCAGGAGACGCATGGGCGAAAGTCATTCAGGGCCGCCGGCGACGAAAGCATCACCTTCGAGAGGCGCGTCTCCTGGCTGGACGATATGATGGGCGTCGCCGCAGAGTTGAAATCCGACGTGCTGACGCCCGCGTGGCTCGCAGCCTGGGCGCCGCACCTTGGCCGCGGGTACGGCGCCGGGCACGATTCGATCGGCCGGTTGCTGGCGGCAGTCATCGACGGCGGCGGCAAGGTGGGAGATGAGGTATTTGACATTCTCTGCCAGTCGATCCGCAACGAGCATGAAGTTGGCGGCATGGGCCGGCACGTGATCCGCGGCCTCTTGATGGCCTCCCGGCCCGAAGGCTGGGAGCTGGTGGAAAAAACGCTGATTGCGGCCCAGCGGCAGGAAGGACTGCGGCAGGTGATCGTGGAGACGGTCGACGAGGCCCACCCCGAGGCCTTCATCCGCATGCTGCGCCTGATTCGCGAGCACGATCTGGCGCGATTCAGTGCCGTGGTCTGCGCCGTGAACGTGTGGTTCGGCCTGGCCTGGGATTCGGTGAGCGTGAAGGTCGTCAACGACACCATCGATCGCGTGCTCACGCTGTTGGCCGATGAAGGTGCTCGCAAAAAGGCGCTGGCCGGCAACGACGCGGAGGACGTCTTCTGGGCGCTGTGGTCGATCGCCTTTTTCGATGCCCAGGCTGCGATTCCCGTGGCGGCGGAACTGCTCCAGCACGGGCAGGAGGAGATCCGCTTTGTGACCGCAGTTCACCTCTGCCAGCTTGCCCTGCCGCAAGCCGATGCCGTGCGCGTAGCGGCCTTGGACGACGAAGATCTGCGCATCGCCTGGCAGGCCTTCGGCGGGGCTCCGTGGCAAGAGGCTTATAGCGCTTCCGAAGCGGACGGCGGGCCAGGGTTTTTCGAGCGGTTGGAACGGCTTTTCGCCCGCTTGCCCGAAAAACCCGCGTCGCTGAAACCGCTGGTCTGGCCGTGGACGGAGGGGAAGACGTCGCGCGAGCAGGTTGCCGCCCTGATGGCTGAACACTTGGGGAATCGGCCGCCGACGGCGCTCATTCCGTACCTGCCGGCGATGTCGAATTGGGGCCGCCGCAGTTGGGTGCTGCGGTCGGTAGAGCAGAAGAAATGGGATGGCCTGACGCGGGAGACCTTGATTCGCCTGGCCGGCGACGCGTCGAGCGACGTGCGGGGGGCCGTCTACGCCGTTTTGCCCGCAGTAACCCTTGAGCCGCAAGAAATCCTGGCTCTGGAAGACTATCTGACGCGGAAGTCGAACGACCTCCGCCAGGGCATTTTGCCGCTCCTGCTGGCCCAATCCGATGATGACGCCCTGGCCAGTTCGGAACGACTGCTGGCGGCCTTGGACGGCGCAGAAGCGACTGGGTGGCCTGGAACTCCTGCGGCAATTGTCGGCCGCCGATCGAAGCCGGGCAGAATGTCAGGCCCGCGCCGAGGCCTACCGAGCCGGCCGCCGCAAGCTGAGCGGCGAAGAGCAGGTGCAGATCGACGGCATCCTGGAGTCGGCGAAGGATGCGATTACCTTGGACAACGGCCTGGGCCTTTTCGACCCGTCGCAGCGCTCGGCGGCGATTGCGCCACGGACCGCAAGGTGCAGTTCGTCACCAAAGCAGCCGTTGCCTGCCTTCGTTCGCTGGATGACCTGATCCATGAGCACCGCGAGGAACCGATCAAGGTCAAGAATTGGCGAGGTGAAGAGAGGGAGGAGCTCCTGGGAAATATGGCATGGAACTTTCCCTCGCCGGATCGGGAGAAGCCGAAGGAAAAGGCCGCTGAAGCGCTGCCGCTCCGTGAGGTTTGGCAGCGATGGCATGCCGCCCGGCCCAAGACGTTGCGCGACAAGGACGGTTTCGAATTGACCCGTGCCGAGGTCTGGTTCGGAATGGTGGAATCGGAATGGGAATGGAGGGGGATCGAGGAGTGGGCCAAGAACGCAGCCGACGACAAGGAACTGTCGGCGCGGGTTGCGCTGATCAGCGCGGCTAACCAACGGTCAGGCTCGGACCGAATTGAAGTATCCCCACCAGGTCTCGCATCTGGTCAATTGGCTGATGTTTCTCTATCCGCCGGAGGGCGAACTCGATTTCCTGCTGGATGCCGTCGAGACGTCGTTCGCGCTCGTCCCGCCGGGCGAAATGAGCAAACTTTCCTCGCCCGGCGAAAAGACGCACTACGGTTATTTCAACGATTCTGACTGGCGAACGAAGTCGCCCTTCTCCGATTGGGGCAAGGCGTTGGGCGAGCGCACTGAACGGGCCGCGTCTCTGACTTCCCAGCAATCCGCCGGGTATGGCGGCTGGCACGGTGGTACGATGAACCGTTCGCCGGGGCCGTGCGACGCCGGCCGGACTATGCGCTGCTGGCTCGATCCTATGACACGGGGGACGCGACCTTCGCCGATTTTGCCGACAATCTGCTGGGGCCCGACGTACCCGAGCGAAGCAGCTTTTCCTTGTTATCGACTTTGACTGGCGCAAGCTCGAAAAGGACCCTCAGACCTTCCTCGCACGTCATGCGGAAATCCGCGACCTGGTGGAGGCCTGCCGCGCGCGGATCGTCGAGATCGAGCTGGCCCGCGGCGAAACGCCTACGGTTGCCACCCCGGCCGCGCATGCCATCCAAGCGCTGTGGGGTGCGGAACTGCTGCTTCAGCTCCTTGCGGCCCTGGGCAAGCAGGGCTTCAAGGTCGTCGCCGGGTACCGCGCCAAGGGCTTGGACAGCAAGCCCTGCACGCTGACACATCTCGTTTCCGTGACTTATCCCCGCGCCGACGACACTGCGGAGAAATTTCGCCCTGGCCCGCAAGGCCATGAAGGAAGGATGGTTGACGGAGAAACTCCTCTTGGAACTAGCCTTCCTCGCGCCGCAATGGGTCAAGCATATTGCGGCCGCCCTTGGCTGGGCCGGCTTTGACGAGGCCCTGTATTGGTTCCTGGCCCACATGCGTTACGCCTCGGCCACCGAGCAGGCCGCGGTGGGGGCCGGAGTGGAAGATGCCGAACCAAGCGAAAGCGAATCGGCCAGTGAGGAAGACGATCGCACGAAGCCCTCGGCTTGGGAACGGTTGATTGCGGAGCGGACGCCGCTGAGCGATGCCGATCGCCGGGCGGGGGCCGTCAACGTCGGCTGGTTCCGCAAGACCTACGAGGGCATTTCGCCCAAGCGCTGGCAGGCGATGGCCGCCGGGGCCCGCTTCGCCGCCAATGCCGCGCAGGCCAAGCATGCCCAGTTCGTCGCCAACGTCCTTACCGGCAAGGCCAGCCGCAAGCAACTCGTCGACGGCATCCGCAAGAAGCAGCTCAAGGACCACGTGCGGCTCCTGGGACTCTATCCGTTGGCCTCCGGCGCCAGGCGCGAAAAGGACCTGGCCGAGCGCTATGAGATCCTCCAGGACTACCGCCGCTACGCCCGGGGACTGAGCTCCATGAGCAAGCCCGAGGCCATGCGCTCGCTGGAGGTCGGCATGCAGAACCTGGCCAGCACGGCCGGCTACGCCGATCCCTTGCGGTTGGAATGGGCCATGGAAGCCGAGCGCGTGAAGGAACTGGCCGACGGACCCTTGAGCGTCACCAAGGCGGGCGTGACCGTGACCCTGGCGCTGGACGCCGACGCCAAACCGCAGGTGACGGTGGAGAGAGGGGGCAAGCCGCTGAAGTCGATCCCGCCCGCGCTGAAGAAGGAGAAGAAGATCATCGAATTGACCGAGCAGGCCGCCGATCTGAAGCGCCAGGCCTCGCGGATGCGGACGTCGCTGGAAGAAGCCATGTGCCGCGGCGACACCTTCAGCGGCGAGGAGCTCGGCCAGCTCTGCCGCCACCCCATTCTCGCGCCGCAACTCTCGCACCTGGTGCTGGTGGGCGAGGGCATCCTGGGCTATCCGGAAAAACTCGGCAAGGCCCTCCGCGATGCGGCCGGCAAACTGGAGCCAGTCAAAAAGAACGAACCGCTGCGGATCGCCCATCCGCACGACCTCCTGGAAAGCAAGGCCTGGCCTGACTACCAGAAGGAGTGCTTCCAGGCCGAGCGGGTGCAGCCCTTCAAGCAGGTCTTCCGCGAGCTGTATGTCGTTACCAAGCAGGAGAAACGCGACGGCACGGTCTCGAACCGCTACGCCCAGCAGCAGATCCAGCCCACGCAGGCCATGGCGCTCTGGGGCCAGCGCGGCTGGCACACGCAGGAAGGGGTCTGGAAGACGTTCTTCGACGTAGGGCTGACCGTGTCGGTCAATTTCCAGTACGGCGGTGGAACGCCGTTGGAGGTGGAAGGGCTGACGATCGGCGGCGTCGAATTCCGCCCCCGCGACGACTATCGGCCCTTGAAGCTGGCCGACGTGCCCCCGCGGATCTTCAGCGAGGCGATGCGCGACATCGACCTG
Source organism: uncultured Planctomycetia bacterium (assembly GCA_963824275.1). Taxonomy (GTDB): domain Bacteria; phylum Planctomycetota; class Planctomycetia; order Pirellulales; family Thermoguttaceae; genus JANXQG01. The sequence goes on from CAWGOT010000006.1 coordinate 1,297,764, forward strand.
GTGGTGAGCGTGGCCCATCGCGGCGGCGTCGATCCGGAGGCGAGCGCCTCGACGGTCGAGATGCGGGCGACCCTGCTCCGCGAGACATGTTCCCTGCTGGGCCTCAAGAATGTGCGGATCAAAAGCCCTCATGTGCTGATCGACGGCAGCCTGGCCAATTACAGCGTTCACCTGGGCAGCGCGACGGTCCATCGAATGCCGGGCGGATCGATCTGCCTGGTGGCGGTTCCGGCGCAGCATCGAGGGCGGTTGTTTCTGCCCTTTGCCGACGACGATCCGCGGACGGCCGAGGTGTTGTCGAAGGTCATCCTGCTGGCCCGCGATTCGGAGATTCAGGATCCGACCGTTTTGGACCAGATTCGGCGGTGAGATTTTCGCACTCAAGCTGCGTGAAATATTCGCATATTGCCAAAAACCTCTTGACCGCCACCGGCATGGTCTCTATTATTGACAGGCGAAGTAGCAGAAAACCCACCCCCGCCACGCCCTGAACTCCCAGCGCCTCCACCGCGAGACCGACGCCGAGCCTCACCCGCTCGCTTTGCTTGGCCGCCTGCGGTGCGGGCAGGAAATGTCTCCTTGAGTCCCGCAATTTCCCCAATTTTCGACTTCCAGCCGCGGACGCGGATCGTGTTCGGCCCTGGGACTATCGAGCAGTTGGGGACGCTGGTCCGCGAATATGGCGGAACCCGCGTGCTCGTGGTCACCGACCCCGGAATCGTCGCGGCGGGACATGTCCAAAGGGCCGAAGACTCGCTGGCCGCCGGCGGCCTTTACTTCGCACGCTTTGATCGCGTGGTCGAAAACCCCACAGTCGAGGTGGTCGATGCCTGCGTGGCCGCTGCCCGCAGCGAGAACATCGATTTCCTCGTCGGACTGGGCGGCGGGAGCAGCATGGATGCGGCGAAGGGCTGCAATTTCATACTTACGAATGGCGGGCGGATGGAAGATTACTGGGGAGTCGGCAAGGCAACCAGGCCGATGCTGCCGCTGATTGCCATCCCCACGACCGCCGGAACGGGCAGCGAGTGCCAGTCCTTCGCCCTGATCACGCACCCCGAAACGCACGCGAAAATGGCTTGCGGCGATCCGAAAGCGGCGGCCAAAGTGGCGATCCTCGACCCCGAGCTGACGCGCACCCAGCCGCCGGCCGTGGCGGCGGCAACGGGCATGGACGCGCTATCCCATGCCCTGGAAACGGCCGTCACGCGCCGCCGCAATCCGATCTCGCAGATGCTCTCCCGCGAGGCGTTCCGCCTTTGCGCCCGAGGGCTAAGGCGTGTCTTCGAGCATCCGGACGATCTACATGCCAGGGCGGATGTGCTTTTGGGCGCGGCCCTGGCCGGGATGGCCATCGAGAACAGCATGCTCGGAGCGGCCCACGCGGCGGCCAATCCACTCACGGCACGCTATGGCGTCGTCCATGGGCATGCCGTCGGCGTGATGCTTCCGGCCGTGGTGCGATTCAATGCCCAGGATCCGGAGGTTGCTCCGCTGTATCATCAGTTGGCCCTGCAAGGCGGGTTGATCGACCCCAGATCCGCCAACGGCACGCCGGCCGGCGAAAAGATCGCCCGCTTTCTCCGCACGTTTCAGCAGGATGTCGGACTGCCGCGATCGCTTGCCGGCGTCGACCTGTCCAACGGCGATATCGAAGTTCTTGCAGCGGACGCCGCCAAGCAGTGGACGGCGACGTTCAATCCGCGTCCCGTGACTGAAAGAGAGTTTGCGGAACTGTATCACCAAGTGCTGGCCGACAACGAAGGGGCAGCAAGCAAATGATAGCCATCGCGATTGGGTGCCTCGCGCAAAGGCGAAAGGCGCAAAGGTGCAACGAAAGGTCCAGCCATGACGAGCCTAGTGGAAGAACTCCCTCCGGAGAGCCAGACCAAGACGACTGCCGGCAACTACTTTGTCGGCAACTACCCGCCCTTCTCGTTTTGGAACGCCGAAGGCGCCGAGCGGGCCAGGGCCGCGATTGCCCAGCCGCCGATCGACGGCACGCCGATGGGCATCTACATCCATCTGCCCTTCTGCCGCCGCCGCTGCCACTTCTGCTACTTTCGGGTCTATACGGGCCGCGACGCCCGGCAGGACCGAGTGACGCAATATCTCGACGCGGTGATCCGGGAAGCGGAACTGTATAGCCAGACGCCTTTGCTCGAAGGCCGGCGGCCGCGCTACGTCTACTTTGGCGGCGGCACGCCCTCGTTCCTCTCCATCGAGCAGCTCACGCAGCTTTTCACGGGACTGCAAAAGCACTTTCCCTGGAATGAAATCGAAGAGGTTGCCTTCGAGTCGGAGCCCGGCACGCTGACCGACGAAAAGCTGCATGCCCTGCACGGTCTGGGCGTGACGCGGCTGAGTATCGGGGTCGAGAATTTCGACGACGAGATCCTTCGCAGCAACGGCCGGGCACACCTCTCGAAGGAGGTCTATCGGGCCTACGAGGTTTCGCGGGCGGCCGGATTCCAGCAGATCAACATCGACCTTATCGCCGGCATGCTGAACGAGACCGACGCCAATTGGAAGGTCTGCGTCCGCAAGGCCATCGAATTGGGGCCGGAGTGCGTGACCGTCTACCAGATGGAGGTGCCCTTCAACACCAAGATCTACAAGGAGATGCACGAGAAGGGCGAGATCGTGGCCCCCGTTGCCGACTGGCCGACCAAGCGGGCGTGGGTCGATTACGCCTTTTCCGAGCTGGAAAAAGCGGGCTACACGATCACCAGCGGCTATACGGCGATCCGCAATCCCGGCGTCAACCGCTTCCAGTATCGCGAGTACCTGTGGCGGGGCGCGGACATGATGGCCCTGGGCGTGGCCTCGTTCGGCCATTTCCGCGGCACGCATTACCAGAACGAGAAGGATTTCGGTCCCTACGTCGAGCGCTCGACCCGCGGCGAACTGCCGATCGCCCGCGGCATGGCCTTGAGCGACGACGACCGGCTGATTCGCGAGTTCATCCTGCTCTTGAAGCTGGGGCAGGTCGAGACGGCCTACTTCCAGGACAAGTTCGGCGTCGATATCCTCCAGCGCTTCGCCGCGCCGTTGAAACTGCATGCTGCGGCCGGATACCTGGCGTACGGCGACGGGGCACCCGGTACTCCGGGTCACGTGACGCTCACGCGGCCAGGGCTGCTGCGGGTCGACGAACTGCTGCACGAGTTTTTCCGTCCCGAACACCTCAGCACACGATACACGTAATGGAGTGAAACCATGAAGTCACCCGACCTGCGAACCAATACGGAAAGCCCGCCGATGGAACCACAACGGCAGTTCGCGCCCCTCGCCCTGACCCCCTGCCCCTCTCCGGCAGGCGGGCGCGGAGCGAATGAGAATTGCGACCACTTTCTAGCCCTGCTCAGCGACTTTTATGAAACGCTGCCCGAGCCGCCGGCGATCGACGTCACGTTCGTGCCGGCCGAAACGATTCCCCAGCCGCAGCGCAACCTGCTGGTACACTTCCAGGACATGACGTCGACGCTCGGCCGGCATTACGGCGAGCCGATCGCCCTGGACGTGCTCCATCGCCACCAGGGTCCGCAGTGGTATCGACGGCATATCGTGCTGGAGACGGCGGTTTCGCGGCGGCCGGTGGAATATGGGGCGATGCGGATCCTCCTGCCGCTGTTGAGCGAGGCGGCCCGCTTGGAAGTGCTCGCCGCACGCAAACCGCTCGGCGAGGTCCTGGCTCGCCATGGACTGGCCTTCCGCCATTGCCCCGGCGGGTTTTTCAAAATCCGCTCGAACCACCTGATCGAACTTGCCTTGGCGATGACCAGGCCGCAATGGCTCTACGGCCGCTGCAACTGCATGAGCGACAGCGTGGGGCGGGTGGTTGCCGAGGTCGTGGAAGTGCTTCCCCCGCAATAACCGAGGAAAATCCGAAATCCGGGCGAATACAAATCCGAAATCCGAAACAAACAGGGGAAAATCCGAAATCCGAAACGCGAAATCCGAAACAAATTCGAATGAGGGAAATATCTAATGGCAGAAAACCGCCATCGACGACTGGATGGTCCGTTTAGAAATTTGGGATTCGGCATTTAGGATTTGTTTCGAATTTCGGATTTCGGATTTCGGATTTGTGTTCGCTCCTAAGCCTGAGGGTGCCTGACTGTGACTGAAGATATTTATGACGTGATCGTCGTCGGTGGCGGGCCGGCCGGCTCGTCGTCGTCGGCCGTGCTGGCCATGCAAGGGCACAAGGTGCTGTTGGTGGAGAAGGAGAAATTCCCCCGCTACCACATCGGCGAGTCGCTGCTGCCGTTCGGCTACTTCCCGCTGGAACGGATTGGCATGATCGAGAAGCTCAACAAGTCGCACTTCCCACGGAAGTATGCGGTGCAGTTCGCCAGCCCTGACGGGCGGGTCTCTGCGCCTTTCTATTTCCACAAGCATTTGCAGCACGAGGCGGCCGTCACTTGGCAGGTCCTTCGCAGCGAGTTCGACCAGATGCTGCTGGAGAACGCCAGGGAAAAAGGAGTCGAGGTCCGCGAAGAAACCAAGGCCACCGGAATCCTCCGCGAGGCAGGTCGCGTCGCGGGCGTGACGGTTGCGGGCAAGGATGGCCGCGAGTACGAAGTGAGGGCCCGGATGACGATCGACGCCAGCGGCCGCGAGATTTTCACCCTCAGCAAAACCAACGGCCGGAAGTGGGACCCCGTGCTCAACAAGATGGCGGTCTGGACCTATTATCGCGGCGCGCTCCGCGACCCGGGGATCGACGCCGGTTCGACCACGGTGGCCATGGTGCCGCAGCGCGGCTGGTTCTGGTACATCCCGCTGCCCGACGACGTGGTGAGCGTCGGCGTGGTGGCGGAAAAGGAGTATCTTTTCGCGCAACCGCGAGATCTGTCTGAGATCTTCCACGGCGAAGTCGAGAAGAACCTCTGGATCAAGCAGCACCTGGCGCAGGGCAGCCAGTTTGGCAAGTACCATACGACGCGCGAGTATTCCTATCGCGGCGAATATAGCGCCGAGGACGGGCTGGTGCTGGTGGGCGATGCCTTCGCCTTCCTCGACCCGGTCTTTTCGTCGGGCGTGTACCTGGCGCTGAAGAGCGGCGTGCTGGCCGCCGACACCGTTCATGAAGCCCTGAGGGACGGCGACGTTTCGTCGCGGCGGTTCGGTCCCTATGCCGAGCGGATGTGCCGCGAGATCGAGTCGATGCGGAAGCTGGTCTATGTTTTCTATCACCAGAGCTTCAGCTTCGGCAAACTGATTCGCGCCAACCCGGACATTCGCGGCGACCTGACCGACTGCCTGATCGGCAATCTCGACAAGGACTTTCAGCAGTTGTTCGAGGCCGTCGAGGAGCAGGCGGCCATCCCCGAACCGTTGCCGCACGGCCGGCCGCTGGTGCGTGAAGACCAGGAATACCAGAAGCTGGCGCCGTGAAATCCGAAATCCGAAATCCGAAATCCGAAACAAATTTGAATTAGGAAATCTCAATGAGAGAAAACCAGGCTCGAACGACGAACGTTTTGAGGCATTTGACATTTGCATTTAGAATTTGTTTCGGGTTTGGGATTTCGGATTTTGAGGTAATTGATGCCATTTGAGTTCCGCTGCCGACAACGCGTTGAGTTCGCCGACACCGATATGGCGGGGATCGTTCACTTTTCGAACTACTTCCGCTACATGGAACGGGCCGAGCACGAGTTCCTGCGGTCGCTGGGGCTGTCCGTGCACGGGATCAACGGCGACGACCTGGTCTCCTGGCCGCGGGTGCAGACGGAGTGCAAGTTCCGCGCCCCGCTCAGCTTCGAAGACGAACTGGAAGTGCATCTGCTGGTGCGGGAGAAGCGGCCGAAGTCGGTCACCTATGAGTTCCGGTTTTATAAAAGCGGCGACGAGAAGCTCGTGGCCATCGGGTCGATCACCGTGGTCTCGGTCTCGATCGATCGGACCACGGGGCGGATGACGTCGATCCCGATCCCGGAATCGATCGACCGGCTGATCGAGGTCGCGCCGGGGGAGTTGTTCGAAGAGAAGTAAGGACTGTTGTGGAAATAACTGTCGCCTTTCGCTCCGCGAAAGATGCGGCTTTCGCGGAGCGAAAGGCGACCATGGACCTTTCAGTGAGTGGTTTTAATGGCTGATGAAGAGTTCTTGAAAACCGACGCGGGTGCGGGAGTTTTGGCCGGCGACGCCGGCGCGGCGGCCGCGACGGAGAGGCCGACGCCTGCTGCGACCGTTGCCACGATTTCTTCCCCTGCGCCGCCGGCGGGTGCGTCGCCGCCGGTTTCCGACTGGAGCCCGCTGAAGAATCCGATATTTCGCGGCGCTCTGGATCGCGTCGGCCGTATCGTATACCGGTTACGAGATCCGCAATTACGCCGCGCCGCTGCTCATGGGCGATTTCATCAAGCCCTTCGGGCTTTCCAAGGGGATGCCCCTTTTCACATTTACGGCTTCCACGCTGCCGATTCCGTTTCTTGTTCTTTTCGCCGGCGCGCTGGCCGATCGGGTTGACCGCCGCAAGCTGCTCATCGTCACGCACATCGGGATGATGCTGGCCGCCGGGCTGTTGGGCGTGTTCACGATCGCCGGTATGATGACCCCTTGGCTATTGCTCGGATTTCTCTTCGCCATCGGGGCGGGCTATGCCATGATGAATCCGGCGCTTCTGGCGGTGCTGCCGGAGCTGGTGGAACCCCGCGAGCTCAAATCGGCGATGGCGCTCAACAGCGTCAATATGAATATTGCCCGTGTCCTCGGCCCTGCCATCGGCGGCCTGGCGATTGTGGTCATCGGCGGCTCGCAGCAATACTACGTCGGCAAGGGGATCGCATTCCTCGCAACCGCGCTGTCGCTGGTCGGCGTGGTCTACGTCATGGCCAAGTGGAAGCATGAAAAGCAAAAAGTGGTCGCCCACAACGAAACGATGCTGGGGTCGGTTTGGAAAGGCGTCCATTATTCGTTCACCTCGCCGCGCCTCTTGGCGATCAACGCCCGCATTCTCCTGTTCATCGTGTTCGCGGGGATATTGCCCACCGCCTGTGCCCGCATCTGCCAGGCAACTTGGAATTCGGAGGCGACGCCAGATCTGGGCGAGACCGCAGCGTCGATCATGATGGCGTTTTTCGGCGTCGGCGCGATCATCGGCGTCTATCAGATGCAGAAGCTGCAGCGAAGATTCGGCGTCGAGCCGGTCGTCGTCGTCTGCACCGTGCTCTACGGCGTGGCGATGATGATGGTCGCCGGAATGCCCAATATCCCCCTTGGATGCGCCGCGATGTTCGTCGCCGGATTCAATTGGGTGATCATTCCCACGAACTTCAACATCGCCACGCAGTTGGCCGTTCCAGCCTGGATCAAGGGCCGGGCGATGGGAGTCTATGTGCTTGTCCTGTGGGGGTCGATGGCGCTGGGTGCGATGATCTTCGGCAAGTTGACCAGCATCATCGGGCATTACAGTCATTACGGGCAGCAATGGTCGCTTTTTGTGGCTGGCCTGGGGGTCCTCCTCGGCTCGATTGCCATCCTCTGGCTGAGGCTGGAGGATATGACAGAACTGCGCAAGACGCGACTGGCAAAGCTCCAAGAGTTGGAACAGAACCGGCAGGAACTTGAGCAGAAGCGGCAGCAGCACATTCGGGAACAGGAATTACGGATCGATCAGATTCTAGCGAGCGAGAGCGCAGTAAAAACGGACCCGCGTGCAATGGACATTTTCGAGAAGTTCTGTGAAATCCACGCCAGCACGCGAATTTCCTTCCCGACAGATCTGGCAACGCTCTTGAGCAGGATTTTGGTAAAGATCGACGCACTCGAGTACGCAGGGACCTTTCCGAACTTTACCGCTGCCGCGACGGACATTCTTGAGGATTATCGAGCGGTACTCAAGCTCAGCGAAACCAAGCTAAGCCGATTCAATTTTCTTGGCGGCTTCGGCATCAACGGTGCAACGAATGGGATGTCGGAAGCGGGGTTCGTGAACAGCCTCACCGCTGCTATCTCTCAGAACAAGGGCAAAGAATTGGCTCGGAAACTGGAGGAAGTCGCGGCGGACGCCGGCAGGCAGGTCGAATTGCTGCGCCGTGTGATGGGCTAGCGCTATTTTGCGGACGAACGCCGCTGCCGCCTGCTCCGAGACCGGCCGAACGCGAGTAACCAAAGATCCCATTCGATGAACCCGCAGTGTTTTCCCAGCCGCGATGAAATCCTCGCCCGGCAGTTGCAGCAGCTCCGCAAGCTTCTGGCGGCCGTGGCGGTGGGAAATCCGTTCTACGCTCCCCGGTTGCAAGAAGCGGGACTGGCGGGCGAGCTCGCCAGCCTCGATGATTTCTTCCACAACATGCCCTTCACGCGGAAGGAGGAGATTACCGCCGACCAGCAGGCCCATCCGCCCTACGGCACGAACCTCACCTTTCCGTCCAGCGCCTATACGCGCTTCACGCAGACCAGCGCCACCAGCGGAGTGCCGCTCCGCTGGCTCGACACGCCGCAGAGCTGGCAATGGATGCTCGACAACTGGAAGCAGGTCCTTGCCGCCGCGGAAATCAAGCCGGGCGACGCCCTGTACTTCGCCTTCTCTTTCGGCCCTTTCCTCGGCTTCTGGACGGCGTTTGAGGCGGCCTGCCAGATCGGCTGCCGCTGCCTGCCGGGCGGAGGGCTGAGCAGCCTCGCCCGCTTGCAGGCGATGCGCGACAACGCCGTCGACGTCCTCTGCTGCACGCCGACCTACGCCGTGCACCTCGGCCAGATCGCCGCCGCGGAGCGGATCGATCTGGCGGCGCTGGCCATACGGACGATCATCGTCGCCGGCGAGCCGGGCGGCAGCGTGCCCACCACCCGCGAACAGATCGAAAACGCATGGCCCCGCGCCACGGTCTTCGATCATCATGGCATGACCGAGGTCGGCCCGGCAAGCTACCAGTGTCCAGGCCGGCCCTGCACGCTGATGGTCATCGAGTCGTCGTATATAGCCGAGATCATCGATCCACTGGGCGGCAAGGCGGTTCCTCGGGGGGAAGTCGGCGAATTGGTGTTGACCACGCTGGGCCGCGTCGGCTCGCCGCTGATCCGCTATCGCACGGGCGATCTGGTGCGGGAGAACCTCGACATCGCTCCGCGCGAGGGCCGCCACGAGCTTGCCTTGCGGGGCGGCATTCTGGGCCGGGCCGACGACATGATCCTCGTTCGCGGCGTAAACCTCTATCCGGCCGCCGTGGAGAACCTCATGCTCTCTTTGCCAGAGGTGGCCGTCTACCAGGTCGAAGTCGATGCCCGCGGTCCGATGGTCGAACTTCATGTGCGTGTCGAGCCCTCCGCAGCCGGTACTCCGGGTCGCGATGAGGTCGAGCTTGCCGCCCGCGTGCAATCGCAGTTCCGGGCGGCGTTCAATCTCCGTGTGCCCGTCACGGTATGTCCGCCGGGGGTTCTGCCCAAGGGGGAAATGAAATCGAGGAGATGGGTGAGGAAATAGGCTTGCGCGAAATCGATTACCAAGACTATTATACCCCCGGTTGGACGCGGTTGCACTCCGCAAGCCGTCATGATATTATCGTGGCATGCCACATCCCTACGACGCCAGCACGAAATATTTCGTGTTTCGCTATGACATTGTGCGCAGTCTGGGAGCTTTCGCCGGAGATATTTTTGAGCGGAGGCCTGGGCATTTTGCCTTTGGCGCCGCTCAGCGCAGTGGCGGAAGCCGCGTTGCCCGGCGTGATCCGGCGCATGGACCAACGGATTCGCGCGGAGGCCACGGCAGACGAAGCGGGGACCTTATGGACGGCCGCCGACGTGCTGATGGGGCTACGCTATCCGCGACAATTGGTGGCTCAACTATTACGGGGAGTACATGGCATGAAAGAATCTGTGACTTATCAGGCGATTGTGGAGGAAGGCGAAGTGAAAGGCAAAGTGGAGGCCCGGCAAGAAGTGCTCCTACAACTTGGCCGGAAACGATTCGGGACGCCCAATCCCGTAAGCGAGATGGCCCTGCGCGGCATTACCGACCCGGATCGCCTTTCGCGCTTGATTGACGCACTGCTCGACGTTTCCAGTTGGGAAGAGTTGCTCGCAACACCGTGACGGACGAAAGCTGCCGCGGTGCGGCCGGACAGCGGGAGTTTCCCGGCGAACCACCCTATCTTGTGTTCCGATATGGAGTCGTGCGTGTTTGGCAGCTGTCGCCGGAGACCTTTTTGCGCCCCTGCCCCCGCTCAGCGCCGTGGTGGAAGCCGAACTGCCCGGAGTGATCCGGCGAATGGACGAGCGGATTTGCGCGGAGGCCACGGCAGGCGAGGCCGGGACCTTATGGACGGCCGCCGACGTATTGATGGGTCTGCGCTATCCGCGGCACCTTTACGCAGCTTATTAATAGGACCAGAATCGGCACACCGTCAACGCTGATGCACTGGGAACGCTGGGAAAGCCAGCCGTTCGGGCGATTAACCGGAACTTGTGTTCATTCGTTTGATGCGCGGGCATCCTGTCCCGGTAGCTCAAGCAGGCGCCGCACTTCCATGCTGCTCATGCCGCCCTCCGATTCGAAGCGTCGTTGCGAGCGCTCCAGGATGGTCTGGAACTGCGCATTCGTGCTGAGGAGCAGGTTCTCGACGTCCTCTTCGCTGCCGGGAAACACCGCCGCCACGGCCTGCCCGCCGTGTGTCACGATGACCGGCTCGCGGCTTCCCGGTTGAACGTGCGGAACCAGGGCGGCAACCTCGGACAAGTCAATCGTAATCATAGCTCCTATTTTAGCAGGGGTGGGTCCTGCTGTGAAGGCAAGATCGTGCTGGCCGGGCCCGTCGACGGAGTCGTTTTTTGCCGCTGAAAACTCTGACGGCAGCGCCAAGACGATGAGCGAGACCTCCTCATCACGGCCTATGTCTCCCGGCCGGTAATCGCCGGGGTCGAGACACGCGTCGTACGTGACGCGATCGACGGGAATCTAGTCGGTCTTGTTGATGCCGCGGCGGTAGCGGCGGGTCGGACACTCGGGAAAGGCGCTGGCCATCTTGACCCAGCGGCGCTGCTCGCGTGCGTGAAAAGACTCGCACAACGGCCTTGACCGCTGGAATGTCGGGCGGATACAATCACCAGCAGATACGATAATGTGCCGGTATATTTATCCATGAACCCAAATATACGATCGTCTCCTCCTTCCTCGCTCCGACAGGCCGAAGACGTATTTCGCCGAAACGGCGGCATGATGCGGACCCAGGACGCGCTGCGAGCGGGAATTCATCCTCGGACACTCTACCGACTTCGGGATTCAGGAGTCCTGGACCGGCTCAGCCGGGGGGTCTACCGTCTGGCTACAGCGGTGCCTCTTGGAAACCCCGATCTGGTAACTGTGGCCCTGCGAGTGCCCAGGGAGTCGTTTGCCTGATCTCGGCCCTTGCGTTTCACGAACTGACGACCCAGATTGCTCACGAAGTCTACGTGGCCATTGGGCGTGGGACCGAACCCCCCCGCGTGGACCATCCGCCCGTGCGGACCTTCTGGTTCACCGGCCGTGCATTCACGGAAGGCGCGGAGAAACACCAACTGGATGGCGTGCCGGTCCGCATCTACTCCCGCGAGAAAACCCTCGCCGATTGCTTCAAGTACCGCAACAAGATCGGACTGGATACGGTGCTCGAAGCGGTCCGCCTCTACAAGCAAAGCCGCCGCACGGATGTCGACGCCCTGCTGCGATACGCCAAAATCTGTCGTGTGGCCAAGGTCATGCGGCCTTACCTGGAGGCGATACTATGACCAAGCGACCAGTCAAAGATCTGGCAGCTTCCATCCGGTATCGCCTTCAAGACCATGCGAAAAAAACCGGGCGACCGTTCCAAGAAGTGCTCCAGTACTTTGCCATGGAGCGATTTCTCTACCGGCTGGCGGAGTCTCCTCACGCGACAAGTTCGTCTTGAAGGGCGCCCTCATGTTCACGGCATGGGGGACACCATCCACGCGTCCCACCAGGGACATCGACTTTCTGGCGAGAACCAACAACCGTGTCGATACGGTCCTGGCTATCGTAAGGGACATCTGCCTGTTGCCGGTAGAGCCAGATGGCTTGGAGTTCGACACGACAAGCCTCCAAGGCATGGTGATCAAAGAAGACGCCGATTACGAGGGGGTCCGTGCGACGTTCCTGGTACGTCTTCAGAACGCCGAAATCCGCATGCAACTCGACATGGGATTCGACGACGTCCTCACTCCGGCGGCCACGTTGGCAGAGTACCCAACCATCCTCGATCTTGCCCCACCGAAACTCTGGGGCTACAGCCGCGAGACCTGGATAGCCGAGAAGTTCGAGGCGATGGTGAAGCTTGGGAACTTCAATAGCCGCCTCAAGGACTTCTTCGACATCTGGCTCCTCGCGCGGCAATTCAATTTCGACGGCGCGATTCTGGCCGAGGCCATCGCAAAAACCTTCGCACATCGAGGCACAGCCCTCACCGCGTCGCCGCTGGCGTTCACGTCAGAGTTTGTATCCGATCCGGCGAAGGTTGACCAGTGGCGCGGTTTTCTTCGCAAATCTCGAATCAAGTCAGCCCCCGACGACTTGCGTCAGGTGGTCGACGCTCTAGCCGCTTTCCTCCTGCCCGTAGCTCGCGCAATCCATGATGCCCAACGGTTTGACGCCCGATGGAATGCCCCCGGGCCGTGGATATTACCCAGCGACTGATCCGGGAAGCGATCGACTTCCACATTGAATGAAGGCATGCGGTTATAGCAGCGGCGCGGACCAGATCGTGCGAAAAATCGTCCCCGCGCCGTTTGACAAGCAAATTGTGCCTAGCCATAATGGACGGCGGTCAGGCGCTATCCGAAAAGCTCTCGTCCGCAACATTGACATTGTGGCGCGAAGCAGAAGCGAGGAATGGATATTCCAGGTTTTGCGGCTGCAACTCGGCGACGATTTGGTCTGCCGGCCGGAATCGGGAAGCGAAGGAAGGGAAAGCAGTCCAGTCTTACGTTTTGTGGTCTTTTTAGTACAAAGAGAGCAGAAGTTTGACCCCGCCACCCTGGGCTCGGCGACCGCCGATAAGCGTCCGAAACGATGCTCGCCAGCCAAGGTCCAACTCTTAAATCCAGAGAGAAAGAAGGAAAGAACATGCGTTGGTTCAAGTTACGCAAGATTTCGATCGTCGTGTTGGTCCTCTCGTCGGGAGCCTCGCTCTTGTCAGCGACCGCACTCGCACAGCATATTTATGTCGCGAATAACGGCGGCACGATTGGCGAATACACAACGTCCGGTGCAGTCGTGAACGCTTCGCTGGTCTCGGGGTTGTCCGGGCCGGTTGGAATTGCGCGGGCTATTTCGACTCCGCCACGCGCTGGGCGATAGTAAATGACGTAGCTGCCAACGCAGAAGCTGCGCAGGTTTGGTGCCAGTTCCGGGCGCAATTGACCAAGTAGCGGCTGTGCGGCGAGCAAACGCAACCTCTGCTTGAGGTTGTCGATCAGCCGATCGGCCGCGACGCGATTTTGGCTAGCCACGTACTTGTAGATCGACGCGAGATCGTCCTTAGCGTCGACGTCCAGGCGGTATCGCTTCATTGCGATTCCCGTCCGGCTGGCCCTTGCGATTGACCTTGCGTTTTGATTTCCTCAAAGAGCGCATCGAGCCCCGCGTCGTCAAATTCCGTGCCTTCACCTCGATCGAATCGTCCCAACGCCGGTTGAATCTCGCGGCGCAGATCCTCGATCCGGCGTTCGCGCTCCCGCAGTAGCCCGAGGGCCGTTCCCACGACATCCGCCTCGCTCTTGTAGCTGCCGCGGCCGACGACGCTATCTACAAACTGCTGGAATTCCAAGGGGATTTCGACGGTCATAGCATGCTTCCTCCACTGATTAAATAATAGCATCCCGGGCGGGTCACGGTCAACACCCCTTTCCAGCGGCCATTGGCGACAAAGCGCCGCCGCGATGTGGTATACTGACGGTTTGGGAAGCGACGAGTGGGACCTGCAACTTCTATCCTTGAAACCGGCCAAGCGCGACGTGCCCACATGGTGGGCATCGGCGGTTCCGGCATGCGGGCCTTGGCACGTGTCTTGCTCGACAAGAGCTGGCGGCTGAGCGGCTCGGACATTTCCATCGGCGACGACGACCCGCTTGCCACGGCAGGCGTCTGCTGTTTTCGGGACATGCCACCCAACACGTGAGCCCGGATGTCGAGTGCGTGATCCATAGCAGCGCCATTCCAGCCGACAATCCTGAACTGCTTCGAGCCGCAGAACTCGGTATTCCGATCCTGAGCTATGCCGAATTACTCGGCGCGCTGATGGAAGGGAAAAGAGGCCTGGCGGTCGCCGGAACGCACGGCAAGTCGACCACTACAGCAATGGCCGCTCAAATTCTTGTGGCAGCCGACTGCGATCCTACGGTAGTCTGCGGCGCGGCACGCGCGACGGAGGGGACGGCGGCCGGGCGGGCAAAGGAAAGACGGTCCTGGTGGAGGCTTGCGAATTTCGCCAGAATTTCTTGTATCTTCGCCCCGCACATGCAGTGATCCTGAATATTGAGCCTGACCACTTCGATTGCTACCGCACCCAGGAGGCGCTCGAATCGGCGTTTGCCACTTTTGCGGGCCTGCTGCCGGCGGACGGCCGATTGATCGTGCCCTCTGGCGATGCGGTTGTCGCGCGTGTCGTGGCCTCGGCTGGCTGCCGGATCGAGACGTTTGGGATGCTGCCTAATCCCTGCGTCCCACCAGCATGCCTACCCGCCGACCCGGACCCAGAGTACTGGGTGCCCCCCGGGTGCCCTGGCGTGAAGGCATGCCAGCCAGACGTGGTGCCCGGCGTGAAGGCATGCCACCCTGCGCGCTCTCCGCTCCCCGCTCCCTGCTCCCCGCCTCCCACCCCCGACTGGGTGGCTTCCAAAGTTGAGGGCCGCCAAGGACAATATGGCTTCGATCTCATTCACGACGACCAAAACCTGGGCCGGATCGAGCTTTCCGTCCCGGGCCGGCATAATGTCCTGAATGCTCTGGCCGCTGCCGCGCTCGCGGCCGGCTGCGGGGTGCCGGCAGAAAAAATCGTTAGCGGACTTTCACGATTCCGCGGTTTGCGCCGCCGCTTGGAACCACTCGGAATGGCGGGCGGAGTCACGTTTTGGGACGATTACGCCCACCACCCCACGGAAATCCGCACGACGCTGCAGACCATGCGCGAAGTTGCGGCGGCCACGAGTACGTGGTGCCCGGCTCGGATTTGGTGCCTGTTCCAACCCCACCAGGCGTTGCGAACGGCACGTCTACTGGACGAACTGGCCTCCAGCCTGCAAAATGCCGAGAGGGTGTTGATAGCCGACATCTTTCGCGCTCGAGAGGGCCCCCCCAGGCTGGCGAGGTTACGGCCGCCGATCTGGCCGCACGCACCAGGGCCCTGGGGCAAGATGTGCCGGGCTTGCACGCCCCCGGGGATATCCAACAGTTTCTCAAGACGCACTTGACTCCGGGCGATATTTTGGTCGTCATGGGGGCGGGCGATATCGGAAGGATTGGTTATGGTCTCATGGACTGGTTTCGAGAACATCGTGCGGCAGGGTGAACCCCTGGCCATGCACACCTGGTTCCAATTGGGCGGGCCGGCGGAATACTTCGCCGAACCGGAAAATCCCGATCAGTTGATCGCCCTGCTCCAACGCAGCCAGGAACAAGGCGTCGAGGTCCGCGTGCTGGGGCAGGGCTCGAATGTCCTGATCCGCGATGAGGGCGTGCGGGGTCTGATCGTACGGCTCACCGCGCTGGAGTTCGGCCGGATCGAGATCGACGGCCAGCGGGTCACCGTGGGCGGCGGCGCGAACCTCGGTCGCCTGGTGACGACGGCCGTTCACCGCGGCCTGGCCGGAATGGAAATGCTCGTCGGCATCCCCGGCACCGTCGGCGGGGCCCTGCACGGCAACACCGGCACACACGGTGGCGACATCGGGCAGTGGACCGCGTCGGCCACGATGATCACCGCGGCCGGCGAGACGATCGAGCGCTCGCGCGACGACCTGGTCTTCGGCTACCGCGAAAGCAGCCTCGACGAGACGGTCATCCTCTCCGCCACGCTCGTGCTGGAAGAAGACGATCCCCGCGAGCTGGCCAAACGGATGCAGAAGCAGTGGATCATCAAGCGGGCCAACCAGCCGATGGGACACCAGTGCGCCGGCTGCATCTTCAAGAACCCCCGCGGGGCCAGCGCGGGCGAGTTGATCGAGATGTCCGGCCTGAAGGGCACCCGCATCGGCGGGGCGGTCGTCAGCGAGCGGCACGCGAATTTCATTGTCGCCGAACCCGATTGCACCAGCCAGGACGTGCTGCGCTTGATCGACCTGGTCCGCAGTCAGGTCAACGACCGGATGGGCGTGCGGCTGGAACTGGAAGTCGAGATCTGGTGAACGGATGAACGCAGCCAAAAAGAAGAGTCCCGTAGCGATCGTGCCGCCCTGGTTGCGGCACACAGTCGCACTGTTGTTCGGCCCGGGCCGCACCGTCACGCTGGCCGCGCTGGTAGTGACCGGTTTCAGCGGTGGCGCGTGGGCCGTCTGGCGGCACGTCGAGAAGCACGTGGAGAATTCCCGCGAATACCTGGTGAGCGTCGAGCAGATCACGATCACGCCGCAGCCCGAATGGGTCCGCAGCGACGTTCGTGCCGAGGCCTTCCGCACGGCCAGCCAGCCCGATCGGCCCCTTTCCAGTCTCGACGACGGCCTGGTGCAAACGATTCACAGCGGCCTTCAAGCTTCACCCCTGGGTCGCCAAGGCAACGGTCACGAAGCGCGCTGGCGGCAGGGTGAATGTCGACATTGTTTATCGCCGGCCGGTCTGCATGGTGGAAGTTGCCAACGGTTCAACGGTCGATCTGCTGCCCGTCGACGGCGAAGGCGTATGGCTTCCAGGCGAGGACTTTTCGCAAAAGCAGAAAGAGTCTTACCCCTGCCTGGCAGGCATCGATCGCCGGCCGATCCAGCCCGTGGGACATCCCTGGGGCGATGCCCGCGTGGTCGATGGTGCAGCGATTGCCGCGGCGCTCTTGCCCTCCTGGCAGCAACTCAAGCTCTATCGCATTCAGCCGGCGGCGCAGGCGCGTCGCCCGGTGATCGAGGACCGACGTATGAACTTTACACACGCGCGGGCACGCGGATCACCTGGGGCTGTGGAAGCGGAGGCCCGGCATCGGGCGAACCGTCCGCGGAAGAGAAGGTAGCCCGGCTCGATGCAGTACGCGGCGGCCCATGGGAGTCTCGACGGAGCGCCGCTGGATGTCCGCAGGATCCCGCCGGCTGGAGCGGCAAAACCGTAGATGTAGGGTGGGACAAGCTCGCGTAGCGAGCGCCGGCCCACCAACCCAACACGCATGCTCGGTGGGCCGGCATCGCAAGCTCGCTGGTCCCACCCTACAAATGCTACAACACCTGGAACCGTGTGAACCTACGTGGGAGTCTTGGCATCGTGTGAAGCACTGACATCCGCGGGGGCCGCAGGCAACGAATTCCCCGTGGTAAGTTCTTCGCGGAGAATGGGAAGGTCATCGGGGGCGTCGACGCCGATACGAACGATGCCCGGCGCAATGCGAACCACCGTGATGGAGATCTTATCCCCAATCAGGATTTTTTCCCCCGGTTTTCGCGATAACACGAGCATCTGCTTCGCCCGGCGGGCACCATGTAATCATGGTCGGCCGGCGATTCCTCCCAAAACAGTCCAAAAGGACAATTCGCGACTCCAACACACCACTATCACGATAACTCTTTTGACCGTATGTTGCAAGCACCCGCCCGAAGGTAAGATTAGAATAGCCTCAGAACTGATGTTGACGCCATGCTTTCGGGTGGGGCTGGCAAGAATTGAGGTCCTGCCTCCGAAATTTGGGGAGAATTGGCTAATTTTGGCTTGGGGCCTGGAATATCGGCGCTGAGACGATTATGATCGGCTCTAGCGTGAATTTGAGACGATTCTTGGGGAGGGATTTGATGTCCGAAGCTTCCGAACTGTATGACGCAATTCTCAAGGGCAACGCCAAGAAGGCGGAGGAAATCACCAAGGCCGCGCTGGCGGCAAATGTCGAGCCGACGGAACTGGTGCAAAAATACATGATCCCGGCGATGGACGAAGCGGGCAAACGGTTCGAATGCAACGACTACTTCGTCCCCGAGCTATTGATCGCCGCCCGCGCGATGAAGATCTCCTTGGCCCTGATCACGCCGCGCCTGGCCAAGAGCGGGGCAGAACCGGCGGGCCGAGTCGTGATCGGCACCGTGCAGGGCGATCTGCACGATATCGGCAAGAACCTCGTTGCCTCCATGCTCGAAGGCGGCGGATTTCAGGTCGTTGACCTGGGCGTGAATGTCTCTCCGCAGAAATTCGTCGAGGCCGCGCAAGAGAAGGAGGGCACGATTGTCGCCCTCAGCGCCCTGCTGACCACGACGATGACGATGATGAAGACGGTGATCGACGCCTTGCGCCAGGCGGGCATCCGCGGCAAGACCCGCGTGATGATCGGCGGCGCCCCGATCACCCAGCAATACGCCGAGGAAATCGGCGCCGACGGCTTCAGCGACAATGCCGGCGCCGCCGTGGTCCTGGCTCGAAAGTTGATGAAGAATTGACGTTTGGCGCAAGGGCGCCACCCAATCCAGGATCGGCCGCTATGTCTGCCTCCCATGCCAAAGCCGGCTTTCGCGAGATGCTAGCTGGCGATCGCTTCTGTTACGGCGCCGAGGTCGTCACCACGCGCGGAATGCTCACGGATGAACGGCCGCAGGATGTCGTCGGCCTGGCGCGCGGCCTGCTCGATGATCCGCGCATCGGCTGGATTTCGATTACCGACAATCCGGGCGGCGGACCGATGCTTCCGCCCGACTGGCTGGCCGGCAAGTTCGCCGCCTACCCGCCCGCGGGTCGCGGCGCAAACGTCGTGATCCATCTGACCTGCAAGGACGCCAATCGCAACGGTCTGGAAACGGCCGCCTGGCGTTATGCCTCGGAAGGCTTCCAGAACATCCTGGCCCTGACCGGCGATTACCCCACCGCCGGTTTTCATGGCTTGCCCTCGCCGGTCTTCGATCTCGACTCGGCAGGGCTGATCGCCCTGTTGCGGGCGATGAACGACGGCCTGGAAGTGCCCGGTCGCGGCGGCGGGGCACCCGTTACTCCGGGTCGGGAGACTCTGGCCAAGACCGACTTCTTCATCGGCGCGGCGGTCTCGCCTTTCAAACGGCACGAGCGGGAGTTGCTGCCGCAGTATTACAAGCTCTTGCGAAAGATCCGTGCCGGCACCGGTGGGTTATTCCGCAGTTGGGATACGACATGCGGAAGTTCCATGAAATCAAGCTGCTGCTGGCTTCACGGGGGATGGCCGAGATCCCGGTCATCGGCAACGTCTACCTGCTGGCGCGCGGCGTGGCCAGGCTCTTCAACAGCGGCAAGTTGGCCGGCTGCGTGGTCAGCGACACGCTGTTGGCGCAATGCGAAAAGTACGCTGCCGGCCCCGACAAGGGACGGGCATTCTTCCGCGAGCTGGCCGCCAAGCAACTGGCCGTCTTCCGCGGTCTGGGCTTCGCCGCCGGCTACCTGGGCGGCATCGCGAAGCTGGAGACCTTCGGCCAGATCATCGACCTGGCCGAGGGCTACGCGGCCGACGATTGGCGCGAGTTCATCAAGGAAATCCAGTTCTCGCAGCCCGACGAGTTTTCTTCTTCGAGCACGATCCCCAGACAGGCCTGGGAAGCCCCGATCGTTTCAATCCGCAATTCATCGCCTCGCTGGCTCATCCGCCGAAATCGAAAGAGGTCACGTTCAACTATCGGCTGTCGCGCTTCGTGCATGCCCTGGCCTTCACCCGCGGCCAAGGGCTTCACGGCGTGATGCAGCGGCTCTTTCGCCGTTGGGACAGGAAGCCGGGCGGGCACCAGGTCGGGCACCATGTACCCATGGTCGGGTCGGCGGGCGGCTGGTTTACTCCCTGGAAAGGGCGTCGAAGCACCTCTTGTACGGATGTCAGGACTGCGGCGATTGCAGCCTGCCGGAGTGCGCCTATCTTTGCCCTCGCTACTCGTGTTCCAAGTGCGGCCGCAACGGCCCCTGCGGCGGTTCGGCCGACGGACGCTGCGAGTTGGGCGACAAGGAGTGCCTATGGGCGCGGATTTACGAGCGGCTGAAGAGTTACGGCCAGTCGCAGACGATGCTCGACGGCCCGCTGGCGTTTCATAATGCCGAATTGGAGCGGACTTCGTCGTGGGCCAACTTCTACCTCGAGCGCGACCATACGGCGGAAAAGAAATGACGGAAGAAATTCCGAAATTCGAAATCCGAAATCCGAAACAAATCTTAGATCGCAAATCGCAAAACCCTTATGACCAAAACGCTTGTTTTTGAACATTCGACATTCGATATTCGAATTTGTTTCGAATTTCGGATTTCGGATTTCCCCCTTCCCTGCCCGCAATCCTAAGTCCTTGAGGCCATCCAATGCCAATCCCCAATCTGACCATCATCGGCGAATCGATTAACGATTCCGTACCCTCCACCAAGCAGCTTTTCGACGCGGACAATATCGCAGGGCTGCTGGAACTTGCCCGCTTTCAGGACGAAAAGGGCGCCGCCTACATCGACGTCAACATCGGCGCCCGGCCGCCGGAGTTCATGGCCGAAATGGTCCGCAAGATCCAGTCCGTGACGGCCAAGCCGCTCTCGATCGACACGCCCGATCCGCAAATCGCCCGTGCCGGGCTGGAGGCCTACGATCCGGACCGGGCCGGCGGCCGGCGGCCGATCATCAATTCCATCAGCCCGCTGCGGATGGAGATGTTCGATCTGTACGCGATCCAGCCCTTCCGCCCCATCCTCTTGGTTTCCGAGCAGGTGGTCGACGGCGAGTCGAAGCCATGCCGCACGGCGGAAGAGACGCACTGTACGGCCCAGCGGATCGTGAAGGCTTTCCAGGACCGCTGCCCCGGCGCGGGCAACGACGATTGCATCATCGATCCCGGCATCGCCCCCATCGGCAGCGACACGGAGGGCAACCTCCATCGCCTGATCGGCGCCCTGGGGTTGATCCATGCCGATCCGGCCTTTGCGGGCGTGCATGCCTCCGTGGGACTGAGCAACTTCACCGTCATGCTGCCTGCCAAGCGGGCCAACGGCGAGCCGGTCAAAGGCCCCTTGGAAAGCGCGTTTCTGACCAAGGCCATGCCGCTGGGACTGGACATGGTCATCGGTTCGGTCAAGCGGAACTACGAACTCCTGCCGCCCGAACATCCGGCCATGCAGTGTATCGAAGAGTGCCTGAAGCTGGAGGGATTCGACGTGCTGATGCGGGTCCGGGAGTTTTACGCGTAGCAGAACGCGCCGATTAAGGATAGAATAGATAATGGACCTGCTCAACGTGGACCCCGCAACACTGCGTTTGCCGCCGTCCCGGGCATCCGGCGCTGACGCTGTGAAGCTTTACCGGCAGATCGCCATGATAAGTTCCGAACGACACGAAGCGTTACGCCTCTTCTCCGAGATTGCCGAATTAGTCCCAGAGGTGCGGTTGGGCCAGCTTATGGCAAACCTGTCCTACATGGCCCGCGGCCTGACGAACGAATCGATCTGGGACATGGAAGACGACGAATTGCTCACGGTCGCACAGAAGCACTTGGAGGAGTGGCGCGCACGGCGTAAATCGCCGATTTCGCCCCCGGTCGGGCTTGACGTGGCTCCCGTTTCGTTGCGCGAAGTGTCCAATCCTTGAGATATCAAGTTGGCTTATGACCTATATCTCAAAGCGTGCGTGAAGCCTATGCCTCGTCGTCCAATCGGTATCAAAGATAGGCAAAAGTGTGTCCCTGAGCTGCTCCCTGGGCTGTCATAGCGCACCCCTTCGGGGCTGTTATCACCAAAGGATCATCATGCCCGACGTTTCCCGTCGCCTTCCGCCCGATATCGAAATCGCCCGCCGCGCGCCCATCCGGCCGATCGAGGACATCGCCGAGAGGCTCGGCATCGGCGCCGACCACCTGGAGCACTACGGCAGATACAAAGCCAAGGTCTCCCTGGAACTCTATCATCGGCTGCAGGACCGGCCGACCGGCAAGCTCGTCCTGGTGACCGCCATCACGCCCACGCCCGCCGGCGAGGGCAAGACGACTACCAGCATCGGCCTCTGCGACGGCCTGAACCGCATCGGCAAACAGGCCAGCGTCTGCCTCCGCGAGCCGTCGCTGGGTCCGTGCTTCGGCATGAAGGGCGGCGCTGCCGGCGGCGGCAACGCCCAGGTCATCCCCATGGAGGACATCAACCTCCATTTCACCGGCGATTTCCACGCCATCGAGCTGGCCCACAATCTCCTGGCCGCGATGCTGGACAACCACATCCACCACGGCAACGCCCTGGGGATCGACCTGCGGCGGATCGTCTGGAAGCGGGTCGTCGACATGAACGACCGTGCGTTGCGGAACATCATCCTCGGCCTGGGCGGGGTGAACAATTCCATGCCCCGGGAAGGCGGTTTCGACATCACCGTGGCCTCCGAGGTCATGGCCTGTTTCTGCCTCTGCGAGTCGCTCTCGGAATTGCGCGAGCGGCTGGGGCGGATCATCGTCGCCTATACCCGGGACCGCAAGCCCGTGACCGCGGCCGACCTGAAGGCCCACGGTGCGATGGCCGTGCTCTTGAAGGAGGCCCTCAAGCCGAACCTCGTGCAGACGCTGGAGGGCAATCCGGCCTTCATCCACGGCGGGCCGTTCGCCAATATCGCCCACGGCTGCAACAGCGTGCTGGCCACGAAGCTCTCGATGCGGCTCTCGGAGTACACGGTCACCGAGGCCGGCTTCGGCGCCGACCTGGGGGCCGAGAAGTTCATGAACATCAAGTGCCGCAAGGCCGGCATCAAGCCCGACGCCGTGGTGCATCGTGGCGACCGTGCGGGCCCTGAAATTGCACGGCGGCGTGCCGCTGAAGGAGCTTTCCAAGCCGAACGTCGAGGCCCTGGACAAGGGCGTCGAGAATCTCAAGAAGCACATCGAGAACATCCACCGTTTCGGCCTGCCGGTAGTCGTGGCCATCAACCACTTCTCCCACGACACGGACGCGGAGATCGAGTTCATTCGCGACAAGTGCGCCTACCTTTCCGTGAAGATCGTCCGCGCCGAGCATTGGCTCCGCGGCGGCGAGGGGGCCGAGGAACTGGCCCAGTCCGTGGTCGAGGTCGTCGAGCGGACGAAGACCGATTTCTCGCTGCTGTACCCCGACTCCTGCACGCTCTGGCAGAAGGTCGGCATCATCTGCCGCGAAATCTACGGCGCGACCGACGTGCTGGCCGACAAGAAGCTCCGCGAGAAGTTCCATCAGCTCCAGGAGGCCGGCTTCGGCCATCTGCCGGTCTGCATGGCCAAGACGCAATACTCCCTTTCGACCGACCCTGGTCTCATCGGCCGGCCGAAGAACTTCGACGTGCCCTTGCGCGACGTGATGGTCTCGGCCGGTGCCGGCTTCGTGGTCGTGCTCACCGGCGACATCATGACCATGCCGGGCCTGCCGAAGGTGCCCGCCGCCGAGTCGATCGATATCGATGAGAACGGGGAAACGGTTGGATTGTTCTAGGGACGAGTTTGAAGAGGGCAAAAGGGGCCAGAACGATTTATTGAGGGCAAAAGGGGCCAGAACGATTTATTAAATTGTGTCGTGGTAGGGACGCCGGTTGCCCGGCGCCCTCCGCACAGATCCGTACGTGAAGCACTACCTCATACGGCTCTTACCTTGGGTATGACGAGTCGGCCAGTGGCCGCTCGTACGCCACGCATGTCGATGCCACGCTTTCCGCGGCGCTGTGTCCGCAGCGAGTAAGACTTGCGTATCGTTCCCTTTGGTCGATCCCCTTCCCTCCACGGACTCCGCCGCCGCCATCAGGCCGGCCTTGTTCGCCCGCTTCTTCGGCACTATGGGACCGTCCGACTCCCTGAAAACGTCCATGTCCGGCGTGCGGCAAAGTGCCTTTCCGGACCGTCCCGCGTCTTGCGACGCGGGAGTTTCCAGGGTCTCCCGGTTCCCGTGCATAGAGTTTCCACGCATGCGCAGGGTCTCAGACTCCGCGGCGTCCATGGGCGGCTTGCGATTAGCGTCGCTCATGATGTTGCCTTCCCCTTGTCAGAACAAGGTCGGCACGCCGAAGGACTGATTTCGGAGCTCAATGGCTGGCCTGCGTGTGCCCTTGTCAACGCTTCACCCGCGATGTTACCACCGCCGGCGCATGACTCGGGGTTAGAATGGTTCGCTAGTCCTTTTCTATGCGGCTCTTTCATCCGCTACTCCCTGCCGGCTTTTACCGGCGCTTTCTCTGACCCCTTTTATCCTCCATCCTAACCTCACCCTCCCTTTTTGTCAAGAGAAATAGTTCTGACCCCTTTCTTCCCCGGAACATCACGCCCGCCTTGGCCCACGCGCTGGTATTGCCCTGCGAAGTCACGCGAGCCACCAGCGTCTGGTCGCCGGACACCGTTGCGATGGGCACAAGGGGTCAGAACAATTTATTAAATTGTTCTGACCCCTTTTATCCCCCTTGTCAACGCTTCACCCGCCATGTTACCATGACCGGCGCATGACTCAGGGTTGGAACGGTTCGCTAATCCTTTTCCATGCGGCTCTTTCATCCGCTACTCCATGCCGGTCTTGACCGGCGCTTTCTCTGACCCCTTTAATCCCCTGACCCCATTTGTCCCCCGACACCACGCTACTCCATGCCGGTTTTGACCGGCGCTTTCGACGCCCCGTTTTCCGGTTCAATCGGATGGCGGTAGAAGTACTTCTCCCCTGCTTTCCAGTTAATCTTTGCCAGAACGTCTACGTAGCTGAAGACCTTGTTCATATCATCATCACTCACAGGCTGACCATGCTTGATGGGACATTCGATCCCGCTGAAGTTCGAGAGGATTTGCGCCTGCCGAACCAACACCACCGCCCGCCTCTCTCTGTTCGCCACTACCGCGGCTACAACCAATTCCTTTGTGACATCTCCAGCAAAGACGGGGCGTCCGCGGTAATAGTATTTACTTGGTTCAAGCTCCTCGACTGCCCTTGCCAAACCAGTGCCGTTAGGTTGCGAAAGGGAGGACTCCGTAACCATCTCCGGAAACAGGATAATCCTCAAAGCTGTACCAATATATTCATCCAACTCGTCGTCATCATGTGCTTCCTTGCACGACAGCAGGACCGGGATGGCACTTGGAGACAATGTCTCCCCAAGTCGAACGACCAGGCGCTGAAGCTCCGATGGATCGGTTGTAGTTTCCAGAGCGTTCTCGAGATACTTAACCTGTTTGTGGTTGCAGACGCTCGCAAACAACTGTTGGCTGTACTGCCGAACATCGTATGACAAATCTGCAATCAAGGGAACAAGCTTCTCCACTGCCGAAAACTGCCCATCCTTAAGTTCCTGCAACAGTCCCTTCAATACCTCCATGTCGCTACTCGGATCGTTCGCGTCCTCAGTCGCCCGAGGCAACTGCTCGCCATAAAAGCACGCTCTGTACGGAATTGACCCAAAACCCATGTTCATCTAGCTCCATTTGCACGCTGCCATCGCCCGACTTCGTTCCAGAAATTGGTAGCGGTCGTATGACTAGGATTTGGCCCAAAGAGCAGAAGCCCGCCCGGTTCCGACTGGTAGATCTTCAACACCTGCGCATTGACCTTGCCGTATTTTTCCGCGTAGAAACTCAAGTCCAGACCTTTCAACTCGCCTGCCGTGATCGAGGACTCCCCGGTAAAGGCAAGCCCACCTGGTGCTGGAACTGCTGCGCCACCATGTGCAAGGGAGGAAAAAGGGGTCAGAACTATTTACTTGCGTCGGCATCTTTTCGTGGTCGGCCTCGAGGCCGAATGGTCAAGTCGAGCCTTAATTCCCGGCATAGACGATCCACCCAGTCGGTCTCACCGTAGGGCAGTCCCGTCTCGCTGCTGCGACGGATGGCCGCCAGTTCTTCCTCCTCGGGCATCCGATGCACGTAGGCCGACCAACGCCGCTGTCGCGCCGCCGGATCGCTTGCCAACCCGTCGTAGCCCACGACCGGGTCGAGTAACGGATCGCTACGGCCCAGACCATGACAGGCAAAGCTGCTCCACCGGTAATCGCCCGCGCGCTCCATAAGCTTCGCGCGCAACGGGTTGGCTTCAATGTATCGTAACACCGTCAGAAGGTGGTCATCGTCCTGAATCACCGGGCTCTTGAATCGCCCTTGCCAAACGTGTCCGCTCGATCGATGGAAGCGGTGGTAGCGCTGCGTGTGCGAAACCAGCAGGCTCTGCGCGATGCGGCTGATCGAGCAGTCTCGCGGGCGAATCAATAGGTGGATGTGGTTGCCCATAAGGCAGTAGCCGTACAAGTCGAATTGTCTCCGCTCTTTCAGGTCGGCGATCGCTTTCAGAAACGCCGCGTAATCGCCATCGCTGTCAAAACCGTCTGGCGATTGTTGCCACGGTTGATGACGTGGTAGATTAGTCCGTCGGCAATGGGACGCAAGGGTCGTGGCATTTACGCATCCTAGCCTCACCCTCCCTTTTTGTCAAGAGAAATAGTTCTGACCCCTTTCTTCCCCGGCGCATGACTCAGGGTTGGAACGGTTCGCTAATCCTTTTCCATGCGGCTCTTTCATCCGCTACTCCATGCCGGTCTTGACCGGCGCTTTCTCTGACCCCTTTTTCCTCTCCTTACGGACCAACACACCAGGACACGATGCATTACTTCGTTTGTAGCTCTGCGGGCCATTCGACTTGACAACCTGGTATCGCTTTTCGAATCTCAGAATAAGGCGCGGATCCATCCATCATCGAATCGCGCAGGTCGAGCTTCCGAAGATTCTTGAGCTGCTTTAGAAATGGGATTGCCTGATTGGTGACCCTTGTACCAGAAAGGTCCAGTGCAATCAGAGCGGGCAACGCAACGAGCTGCGCCGCTCCACGGTCTGACAAATCAGCTCCCTCGAGGTCCAGTTCGCGTAACTGCGCAAGGCACGCGATGTCTTTGACGATGTCGTCCGCCCCGAGCGCATTTCGCAGGCGAAGTGAGCGGATCTGTTGGAAAGGCCTAAACGAAAATGCGCTGCGGAATTTGAAATCATCGATTTCCAGGTCGCGCAGCCGCGCGACGCCTTGTATCGAACCGAAGCCATTTGCGAAAGCGGCACCGTGCCCACGCAGTGTACGGAGGTTTACGAACCGGGCAACTGTCGTCATCCTATCTGGCGACAAGCCGCTTGGCAGCCCAATCTCCTCAAGCTTCGTAAGGTCCCCAAGCTTGGCGAATCCGGCGTCGGAAACTCGTGTAGAGCCCTCAAGCCACAACTGCCTAAGAGCCGCCAGTTGACCCACATATCCCATCGCTGAATCGTCGACACCGGTGAACTCCAGGTTCAGTGACGTTAGTCCCGGTATTCCAATCAGATGCTTCAACCCGGTACCATTCACCGTAACGCAATTTCGTAGAACAAGCGTTCTTAGGCTCTTGATTGCGCCCAATGAATCCGTGAATTCATCCCGTAGCGTTGTGTCACGAAGATCCAGACACTCAAGCTTAGTAAAGCCCTTAAAATACACCAATCCCCGCCCGGAGAACTGTTCGTTGCCTGAAAGCGAAAGAGTCTTTAGGCCGACCAGCCCAGCTAGGCCGCTCATAGAATCGTCCGGTAGCGACTCCGTCAGTTCCAGTGCTTCGAGTTTCGTCAATTTACCGATCTTAGACACGTCGTCAGATGAAAGCATGGTTCTATAGAACCATGCGGCTTTAAGGTCGGCCAACTTCAGGACATTAGCCAAATCGTCCTCGGCAAGGTGGCCATGACAATAGACTGACTCGATTCGCCCGTCCCTGTCCTTGGCGGTGACTTGGACGTGGCTCGACAACTGGATCGGCAGCGACGCGGGGTTAGAAGGCTGGCCAAGGAGGCCGGACCCGAGCAGAAAGAAAGTCGTGACAACGAACGATGGCATTGCACCTTGCCTCCACACCACGACGTGCCGTCGCAGGCAGCAACCGCTGCCGCGAAGCCCCGGTCGTGAGCCATAAGAGTTACACCACGTTTACCACTATTATGGAATCCACTTAATATTTGGGTTCCATCGACCAGGGTCGCCAACGTCTGGATCAGGCTTTGCCAACGCAGCACCCGTCGAAGGAAGTTTAGTCCAGTTAGTAATTTGTTTGCGCATCCCACTTAAGCGACACTCGCACTCTCATGTGATCGACATCGTCCCTGTCGTGCGTTTCCCACTGGTCGTAGCGCCTGCCGACGTTTTCGCCATAGAGAAACTCGATTTTTACCGTAAAGTAAATCACGTCTTCCGGCTGCGAATGGAGTTGCACCGCGTCCTTGCCGGTCTTTTTGCCGCAAAACACACCAACCGCGTACGAGTACGATTCGACGGTCGAGAAATCATCCCATCCATACTTAATATCATGGGCATGAGCGTTGTTCTCCATCTTGATGACATCGGCATCAAGGGCCAACCCCGGTGAGTCCCAGTAGCCGGGACGCGCAAGCGCGGGATGCATCTTCTCAGAAGTCCTCCAGGCGACCCTTGGCGGCAAACTGAACATATTCGCCAGAGGGTTATCGGACCGTGCCTCGTCCAGGTACCAATGGCCGCGCGAAATTGTCGGAATGAGACGGGCGAGAATCGAAGACTGTTTTTGGTTTATCGCCCCTTTGGAATGACATGAAGTTCATGCGAAATACTGGCACGAAGAAGCGTTCTTCCCCATTTTTCGTGTTTGATGCATCTTCGTCAGTAATGTGGATAACAGCGCCCACAAAGGTTGGGCTAAGGGCGCCGGTTTTCATTGCAAACCCGTCTTTCGATGGCGCTACGGCATCGCCAAAGCCTGTATATTTCGATGGTACGTTATTGTAAACATCGGCATCGAGCACTGCCTTCGCCACCAGCTTGCCTGAGCGGGAAGTATGAGACTCCGGCTCGACCGCGTTACAAATCACTGCATCCCATTGGTCGTAATCTGCTATTGCGGAAAGTGGCTTGTCAAGCCACAGTCCAGGGACAATACTTGGAACCATGTCCTGGTCGGGTGGACTATCAGAGCTTTCCGCGAAGCCACCAGTGTCGGTCCCGTCCGTCGGCCCGTTCCCGCAGTACTCGTACGGGTTTGGTCCCGCTCAGCCCGCTCGGATCCTGGCTCAGCCAGCGCTGATTGACAGGGTTGTACCAGCGCGCGCCGTGGAGTTGATAGCCGGTCACGGGATCGGTGTAGGTCCCCGTGAAGCCAACCGGTAGCACATACCCGGCCGGCGGGGTGTTCTTGATCGAGACATTCTGCACGCCGAACGGGCTGTAGTCGATGTGCTCGTACAGCGTGCCGCTGTCGCCGACGACGTCCGTCACCGAGTTCTGATTGTCGCCCAGCATCCAGAGCGTCGTGCCCGCCGCGCTGGGCAACTGGCTCGTCGGGCTGGGGAAGTACTCGTCCGCCAGCACCTGGTCCACCGCCGGGCCCCAAAGGTAGCGGTCCGTGAGGTTGTCGCTGCCGTCGAACGCCAAGACCATGTTCGTGCCGTCAAAGACGAAACGCTGCGTCGTGCTGCCGGTCGGCACACCTGAGGCGTAGGTCGTCACCGTCCGGCCGATCAGGTTGCTGAACATGTCGTAGGAATACGTGACGAGTTGGTAATTCCCGCTTGTGTATTTGGTGCAGGAGCTGTAGGCCTTCACTGACGCCAGCCGGCCGCGGGCGTCCCAGGAGTAGCTCATGATATTGCTGTCGCCAGCACCCGGCGCCGACTCCGCCCCGCCCGGGCTTGTCCAGGAAAGAACCACTTGCCCGTCCGCGTTATATTGGTAGCTGTTCGTGCCGTCAAACAGGACCGTGTTGCCCGCGCCGATCGACGTGCTGGTCACCCCAACGTCAAGGCTTGTCGCGTTTCCGTTGTCGTCGTACGTATTGCTGACCGGTTCGAAGCCGCCCGTGTCGGATTCCAACTGCCCGTCGTTGTCGTACGTGCAGCCCGAGAAGTCGTCGCCCGTATTCGCGGAATCGCTGAAGCTCTTCACTTCGCCGTCGGCGTCGTAAGTCCAGGCGTCGTCTATCGGCGTGGAAGTGCTGTGCGTGAGGCCCGTTATCCGCCCGAACGAATCGTAGCCGTAGGTGGTCTTCACCACATGGCCGGATGCGGTGTTCAGTGCGTTGAAGCGGTCGATCGTCGAGACTTCGCCGTCCGCGTCATACGTGAAGCTGACCGTCTTCGGGTCGACGTTGCTCTTCCCCGCCGCCGGCCCCTGCGTGACCTGCACTTCGCGATCGGAACTGTCGTAGGAATAGGTATTGACGAAATCGGCCGTGCCGCCGATCGTGGCCGAAAGCGACGTGCGGTCGCCGTCGCCGTCGTAGGTCGAGGCGAGCACGACGTCGGGCACGTTGGACGTGCTCACGCCTTCCGCCGCGTTGTTGTTGTCCACGCTCGCCTGCTGGCCGAGACTGTTGTAGGTGTAATAGTAGCCGCTGGTCCCGCCCACGCCCGTCTGCTGGGCGGTGGTCATCTCGCCGTCGGCATCGTAAGTGTACGAAATTGTGGCCGTACAATCGGTGCCGGCGTTGGCGTGAGCGACGGTGGTATACCACGATTCGCCCGTCTGCTCGTCCAAGGCATTGTACGTGTAGACGATCACATTGCCGGTGCCGGTGCCGCCGCCGGCGTTGGCCAGCGCGTTGGCCGTCTCCACCAGGTTGCCGTCGGCATCGTACTGGCAGGTCGTCTTTGCCGTTGTGGTCGTCCCGCCGTAGGTGCGTAAGATATTCTGCGTCGTGCTCGCCACCTGGCCGGCGTCGTTGTAGGTGTAGGTCGTCACGTAGTTGTCGGGGTCGGTCTCGGTCAGCACGTTTCCGTCGGCGTCATAGGTGTACGTGGTCATGACGCCCTCGTCCGGGCCCGCCGTGCTGGCGAGCTGGTCCAGGTCGTTGTAGGTATTCGTCGTCACGCGGCCCAGCCCGTCGGTCACCGTCAACGCGTTCCCGTCGTCGTCGTAGGTCGTGGCCGTGGTTTGCTGGAGCAGGCAGACGGCGCTCGTGCCCGTGCCCGTCAGCGCCAAGCTCGTGCCCGAACAGTTCACGGTCTCCACATAGCTCCAGCCGTCGCCGAGATCAGGGGCCGTAGGATCACTTGTCGTTGCGGTCAGCCCCGAAACCGAACCACCCAGCGCGTAGACGTCGTAGGTCGACCCGCTGTTGGGCGTGAGGTTCTGGAAGGTCAGCGAACCGGACCCGGTTAACACCTGGCCTTGGTAGTCGGCCACGTCGTTGCCCGAGTCGTCCAAGTAGGAGGCCGCGACGCGGCCCATCCCGTCGATCGTGGCCGTGACGTTCCCGTCATCGTCGTAGGCCGTGCTCGTCGCCACTTGCAGGAGGCAGATCGCCGTGGCCTCGCTCGTAGCGCTGAGGGTCAGCGAGGTCGCGCCCTGCACCTCTCCCGCGTAGTACCAGCCCTGGCCCAGGTACGGCGCGTTGGGGTCCGTGCCGGTTGTGGACGTGTTCAGGCTGCCGCCTTGCGTGTAAACATCGTACCAGTTCTGGTAGTTGGGCGTGAGGTTGTTGAAGGTCGCGCTGTAGTCGCTGCCGCTACTGACAGGGAGCACCTGGCCCTGGTAGTCGGCCACGTCATTGCCCGAGTCGTCGTAGGCGGTGGCCGTGACGTCACCCATGCCGCCGGTCGTGGCCGTGACGTTGCCGTCGGCGTCGTAGGCCGTGGTCGAGGTCAGCTCGAGGAGGCAGACATTGCCGGAAGAAGTCAAGGTGAGCGACGAAGCCGTCGAGGTTATGGTCTCGCAATACGTCCAGCCCGGCCCCAGCGAGGGATGCGTGGCGTCGTTGGCCGCCGAGGAGTAGGTCCCGGTAATCGTAGGCGTGCCCCCGCTGGTGGTGTAAATATCGTAACTCGCCGTGGCGTTGGGCGAGAGGCTTTGGAAAGCCGTGCCGCTCGGCTCGACCTGCCCCTGGTAGCTCTCGGCGGCCCGCCCAAACGCGTCATAGGTCGTGGCCGTGACGCGGCCCAGCGCGTCGATCGTGGCCGTCACCTCCCCTGCGGGGTCGGTGACCGTCTGGGTTGTCCCGCCGGGCGTCGGCTGCTCCGCCGTCGTCTGCTCGTTCAAGGCGTTGTAGGTGAAGTAGGTCGTGTTGCCGTTGGCGTCGGTCGTCGAGAGGGCGTTCCCGGCGGCGTCATAGCTCGTGCCCGTCGTCTGCTGCAAGAGACAGATCGCCTGGCCGCCGTCCACCGCGACGAGCGTGGTCGCACTGCTCGACACAGAGACGGTGCCCAGGTCGGTCCAATCGCCACCTAGCGACGGCGCGGTCGAGTCCGCACCGGGCACCGGGGCGACGCTATTGACCGTAGCCGAGGAACCATCGAGCACGTAGACCTCGTACAACCCCGAGGAACTCGGCGCGACGTTCTGGAACGTCACGTCCGTGCCGCCGAGCGCCTGGCCGGTGTAGTCGGCCACGTCCTGGCCCAAGTCGTTGAAGTAGGCCGCGGTCACGTCGCCCGTCCCGTCGATCGTGGCGGTCACGTTGCCGTCGCCGTCATAGGCTGTGGCGGAGGTTTGCTGGAGCAGGCAGACGTCGTCGCCGGACGAGGTCAAGCTGAGCCACGTGGCCGTGGCGGGCAACGTCAACTGGATGGTCTGACAATACGTAAGGTCTGAGCCCAAGTACGGGGCGTCGGGATCCCCGCCGGGCACGGCGGCCCAGGCGGCGCCGTCAATCGTGGGCGTGTCCCCGCTCGTGGTGTAAATGTCGTAAGTCGCCGTGGCGTTGGGCGAGATGTCCTCGAAGACCGTCCCGCTCGCCCCGACTTGGCCCTGGTAATCGGCGATGTCGTCGCCCGCGTCGTCGAACGTCGTGGCCGTCATGCGGCCGGTGCCGTCGATGGTCGCAGTCACGTTCCCGTCGGCGTCGTATGCCGTGGCGGAGGTCTGCTGCAAGAGGCAGACGTAGCTCGCGCTCGCTGCGATGGTCAGCGAGGCCGCGCCCGAGACCTCTCCCGCGTAGTTCCAGCCGTCGCCCAGGTTCGGCGCGTTGGGATCGTTGCCGCTGGCGGTTGCGCTGCCGTTGTACGCGTAAACGTCGTACCAGTCCTGGTAGTTCGGCGTTAGGTCGTCGAACGTCACGCTCGCGCCACTTACGGCGAGCACCTGGCCCGCATACTCGGCCACGTCATCGCCCACATTGTCGTAGGCGGTAGCCGTAACGTCGCCGACGCCGTCGATCGTGGCGGTCACGCTCCCGTCGCCGTCGTAGGCCGTGGCGGAGGTCTGCTGCAGCAGGCAAACGTCGTTTTCGCCCGTGCCGGTGACATCCAGCCACGAACTCGACGCGGAGGAAACCGTCACCGTCCCCGCAAACGACCACCCGTCCAGCGCGGGATGCGTCGGGTCGCCATCGGGGTTGGGCGTATAGGTTCCGCCCGCGTCGCCCGCGCCGCAGCCGGCCGCCGACGACCCCTCGACGTAGATGTCGTAGGTGAGCGAGTAGTTCGGCGCGAGGTCCGTGAAGGTCGCACTACCCCCGGTGGGCGAGAGCACCTGGCCCCTATAGTCAGCCACGTCGTTTCCCAGGTCGTCGTAGCTCGTGGCCGTGACATCGCCCGACGGGTCGATCGTGGCCACCACGTTTCCGTCGTTGTCATAAAGGGTCGCCGCGTCTTCCGCCGAATCGCCGTCGGTCCCGCCATTCGTCTGATCGGCCGGATCGTCGTCACTACCATACTGGTTGCCGTCGAGGTTGTACGACGAGTCGGTCTCCGAACGCAACCGGTCGGCGATCGAAGAACTTGAACTGGGCGTGCCATCGTTGGCATAGTCCCCGATCTCGTCGGCGGTGAGGCCGTTCCCCGCATAGACGTACTCGTAGGCGGTCTCGCCCAGGTTGTCCAACACGTCGTACCTGGTATGAATAGATAGAGGCTGGCGGCGCCGCGACCCGCGGCAGGTGCTATGTATGACTACCGGGTTCGGGACGAAGTGCCGCCGCAATGAAACCATGACACCTTTCCAACCACAACCAAAAGCAAGCAAGACCGGGGGGCCGGGACACTTCGGGGCCGCTCGACTATGCGTATGGGCTTCGAGCCCGCCGTCGTATCTGAGCACCCTTCCGGCCCACCCGGTTGAGCTTCGAGCTCGAAGAGGTAGTTGCCGTCTCGGCCCAACCTCGGTAGAAGGCGAAAACGGACTCGTGGTCCAAGCTTCTGCCGCCGCTGGGGCGTCAAAGCCCAGCGGATCGCCCTCCGGTCTTGCCGCGTCACAGGAGAAACTCCCATGAGTATTGTAATGGTACGTTACGTTGGCCTCGATGTCCACAAGCGAGTGGTCGAGGTCTGCATCGTTGACCAGTCCGGCAACGTGGTCCACCGCGAACGCTTCGCGCTGAACCGCCGCACTCTGGAAAGCTTCGCCACCCAGATCCTGCAGCCCACCGACCACGTGGCCTTCGAAGCCACCACCAACTGCTGGGCCGTGGCCGACGCTCTGCGGCCGCACGTGGCCAAACTGGTGGTCTCCAATCCCCTGGCCACCAAGGCCATCGCCCAGGCCAAAGTCAAGACCGACAAAGTCGACGCCCACGTGCTGGCGCAGCTCCTCCGCTGCGACTTCCTCCCGGAGGTCTGGCAGCCCGACGAGGCCACCCGCCGGCTCCGCGAAATGACTGGCCGCCGCAGCGCCCTGGTCGGCCAGCGGACCATGATGCGGAACCGC
The DNA here is from genome assembly GCA_963824275.1 of uncultured Planctomycetia bacterium. GTDB lineage: Bacteria > Planctomycetota > Planctomycetia > Pirellulales > Thermoguttaceae > JANXQG01. The sequence continues at coordinate 1,332,448 of CAWGOT010000006.1, forward strand.
ATCCACAGCGTGCTGGCCATGCGGCTGATCGAGGTCTCGCGGAAGCATCTTTTCGACGCCGAGGGCGTGGAGTGGCTCGCGACCGTGGAGATCGACGCCCAAGGCCGCACGCTCATCGACAGCGACCTGCGGCAACTCGAGGTCCTGCAAAAAGAGATCGACTCCCTGGACCTTGAACTGGCTCAACGGGGCCACGCCAGCGAGCCCGTCAAGCTCTTGATGACCCTGCCGGGCGCGGACGTGGCCACCGCCGAGGCCATGCTGGCCGCCTGGGGCGACTTCACCCGCTTTCCCGACGCCGATCATGCCGCCAGCTACATCGGCCTGGCGCCTTCCACCAAGCAGTCGGCCGAGCACTGCTACCACGGCCCGATCACCAAACGCGGCAACAGCCAAGCCCGCTGGATGCTGATCGAGGCCGCGCAGCATCTCGACAAGCACCCCGGTCCTTTGGGCCACTTCTTCCGCCGCTTGATGAAGAAGAAGACCCGCAACGTGGCCGTGGTGGCCGCGGCGCGGAAGCTGGCCATGATCGCCTGGCTGATGCTGAAGAACAACGAGCCCTACCGCTACGCCATCCCCAGGAGCACGGAGACCAAGCTGGCCAAGCTGCGGGTGAAGGCCACGGGGCAGCGGCGCAAGAGCGGACCGCCCAAAGGCAGCAAGGGCACGGCCAAACTGCCCGGCGGCAGTCGCACCATCAAGTCCTTGGCCACGATTTGTCAGAGCGAGGGCTTGCCGCAACCGCGGGCGCTTTCCGCGGGCGAGCGGCGTACGGTGGCGTCGGCCGGAAGCGAGGCTTTCGTGGCCGAGACCGCGGCGACGCAGGTCGTGCCCCGCAGGTCCCGCCGCCAGCAAGCAACCGCAGGCAGCGACGGTACGGGTTCCTCTTCTCTGTTGCAGGAGAACGGCCATGGCAGGGATTGATTTTCGCACGTTGCGTGACGAGGTCAGTATCTACACGGTATTAAAGCTGTTGGGCTTTGTCCCCGTGCCTGGGCATGCGGGTGGCGACGGCCAGGTGCGCGGGCCTTGCCCGATCCACGCCCCCAAACGCGAGGGAAGCCGATCGTTTTCGGCGAACCTGGAACGGAACGCATATCGCTGTTTCCACTGTGCTTCGTCGGGAAACCAGCTTGATCTCTGGGCGGCAGCCACTGGGCAGCCGCTCTATCAGGCAGCCATTGAGCTATGTGCAAAGTTGAACCGGCCGGTGCCCTGGCTCCCACGCCGGCAAACCGGCCGCAAAAAATCCGCGCCCGCCAGTTGACACGGACAGAGGTACGTGTAGGCAGTCACGTTGCCCATAGCGTCGGTCTGGCTCAAAAGGTCGCCATCGGCGTCGAACGCAGAGGTGCTGGTGGTGCGGGCCGGGATGACCAGGACACCGTCAGCGACGACCACGCTGCCAGGGGCACCGCCGCCGAGCGTGACCAGGGCGCCGCCGGCGCTCGCCGTGAAGGTGACGACGCTCTGCCAGGAACAGCCGCCCAACCAGAAGTCGTCGCTGGGCGAATCCTGCTGGTCCGCCGACCCGGAGAACGTCCCCGCGCCGCTATACACGCTGTACCCCGCGCTATTCGGTGTTGTTCCCACTCGCGGTCCAAGTCGCCAGCACCTCGTACTGCACGCCCGCCGTCAGGCCGCCGAAGTAGTAGGTCGCGGTGGCGCCCACGGCCCCGCTCGTGTAGTAACTGCCATCGTAACCGCTGCCGCTGACGTACGACCAGTCGCCCGACAGCAGGCTGTCGGAGCCGCCGGGGTCGGCCTCCGCGGCCTGCGGGTCCGCGTACGGATCGCTCTGGCTGACCTGATTCCCAGCGCATCGTACCTGGTATGAAGAGATAGAGGCTGGCGGCGCCGCGACCCGCGGCAGGTGCTATGGATGACTACCGGGTTCGGGACGAAGTGCCGCCGCAATGAAACCATGACACCTTTCCAACCACAACCAAAAGCAAGCAAGACCGGGGGGCCGGGACACTTCGGGGCCGCTCGACTATGCGTATGGGCTTCGAGCCCGCCGTCGTATCTGAGCACCCTTCCGGCCCACCCGGTTGAGCTTCGAGCTCGAAGAGGTAGTTGCCGTCTCGGCCCAACCTCGGTAGAAGGCGAAAACGGACTCGTGGTCCAACCTTCTGCCGCCGCTGGGGCGTCAAAGCCCAGCGGATCGCCCTCCGGTCTTGCCGCGTCACAGGAGAAACTCCCATGAGTATTGTAATGGTACGTTACGTTGGCCTCGATGTCCACAAGCGAGTGGTCGAGGTCTGCATCGTTGACCAGTCCGGCAACGTGGTCCACCGCGAACGCTTCGCCCTGAACCGCCGCACTCTGGAAAGCTTCGCCACCCAGATCCTGCAGCCCACCGACCACGTGGCCTTCGAAGCCACCACCAACTGCTGGGCCGTGGCCGACGCTCTGCGGCCGCACGTGGCCAAACTGGTGGTCTCCAATCCCCTGGCCACCAAGGCCATCGCCCAGGCCAAAGTCAAGACCGACAAAGTCGACGCCCACGTGCTGGCGAAGCTCCTCCGCTGCGACTTCCTCCCGGAGGTCTGGCAGCCCGACGAGGCCACCCGCCGGCTCCGCGAAATGACTGGCCGCCGCAGCGCCCTGGTCGGCCAGCGGACCATGATGCGGAACCGCATCCACAGCGTGCTCGCCATGCGGCTGATCGAGGTCTCGCGGAAGCATCTTTTCGACGCCGACGGCGTGGAGTGGCTCGCGACCGTGGAAATCGACGCCCAAGGCCGCACGCTGATCGACAGCGACCTGCGGCAGCTCGAGTTCCTGCAAAAAGAGATCGACTCCTTGGACCACGAACTGGCTAAACGGGGACACGCCAGCGAGCCCGTCAAGCTCTTGATGACCCTGCCGGGCGCGGACGTGGCCACCGCCGAGTCCCTGCTGGCCGCCTGGGGCGACTTCACCCGCTTTCCCGACGCCGATCATGCCGCCAGCTACATCGGCCTGGCGCCTTCCACCAAGCAGTCGGCGGAGCACTGCTACCACGGCCCCATCACCAAACGCGGCAACAGCCAAGCCCGCTGGATGCTGATCGAGGCCGCGCAGCACCTCGACAAGCACCCCGGTCCTTTGGGCCACTTCTTCCGCCGCTTGCTGAAAAAGAAGACCCGCAACGTGGCCGTGGTGGCCGCCGCGCGAAAGCTGGCCATGATCGCCTGGCTGATGCTGAAGAACAACGAGCCCTACCGCTACGCCATTCCCAGGAGTACGGAGACTAAGCTGGCCAAGCTGCGCGTAAAGGCCACCGGCGAGCGGCGCAAGAGCGGGCCGCCCAAAGGCAGCAAGGGCACGGCCAAACTGCCCGGCGGGAGTCGCACCATCAAGTCCTTGGCCACGATTTGTCAGAGCGAGGGCTTGCCGCAACCGCGAGCGCTTTCCGCGGGTGAGCGGCGTACGGTGGCGTCGGCCGGAAGCGAGGCTTTCGTGGCCGAGACCGCGGCGACGCAGGTCGTGCCCCGCAGGTCCCGCCGCCAGCAAGCAACCGCAGGCAGCGACGGTACGGGTTCCTCTTCTCTGTTGCAGGAGAACGGCCATGGCAGGGATTGATTTTCGCACGTTGCGTGACGAGGTCAGTATCTACACGGTATTAAAGCTGTTGGGCTTTGTCCCCGTGCCTGGGCATGCGGGTGGCGACGGCCAGGTGCGCGGGCCTTGCCCGATCCACGCCCCCAAACGCGAGGGAAGCCGATCGTTTTCGGCGAACCTGAAACGGAACGCATATCGCTGTTTCCACTGTGCTTCGTCGGGAAACCAGCTTGATCTCTGGGCGGCAGCCACTGGGCAGCCGCTCTATCAGGCAGCCATTGAGCTATGTGCAAAGTTGAACCGGCCGGTGCCCTGGCTCCCCCGCCGACCGACGGACCGCAAAAAATCCGCGCCCGCCAGTTGACACGGACAGAGGTAGCCATAGTTCGTGACGTTGCCCAGCAGGTCCGTGTCGCTCAAGACGTTGCCCGCCTTGTCATAGACGGGACCCAAGGGCGCGCCGTTCGTCGGGCTGGCCTGCTGCTTTGGCTGACCGAGGTTGTTGTAGGCGTAAGTCGTCGTATTGCCCAGCGCGTCGGTCTCTTGTGCCAAGTTGCCGTCGGAATTGTAGGTGCTCGCGTCGACCATCTGCATCAGACAGACGTACGCCGTCGAGTCACTTTTACTGTTGGAGACCGTGATGCTGGTGTCGCCCTGATTCAGTTTCACAGTCTTCAGCAGTGTCCAGCCACTGCCCAGCGACGTGGCAGGCAGGCCATCCCACGCAGTAGTCGAACTGTTGCTGACCGTGTAGTTGGAGAGCGACGAGGCCGGCGCCTGGACAAACACGTCATACGTGGCGTCGCCGTTGGGCGTGAGGTTGCTGAAGGTCCAGGTTTGCGCGGTCGTGGTGGAGGTGGGATCGGGTGCCGAGGTCTGGCCTTGCCACGTCGTGACCGTTGTCAGGCCCGGGGTCAACATCGTCGTGCCGAGCTGATAGGTGTAGGCGGTCGTATGCCCCAGGGGATCGGTCTCGGCGGTCAGATCCCCGTCGGCGTCGAAGACGTAATTCGTTGTGGGACTGCCGGCCTGTGCCGCCGGGTCGGTTTCTGAGAGTTCGTCGCCTACCGCATCGTAGCCGTAGGTCGTAACGCCGCCATCGGCATCCGTCTCGTTGCATAGTAGCCCGGTGGGCGTATAGGTTTCGCCCGAGACCTGTGTGACGAGGCAGATTTCCGTGGCCGAGCCCAAGCTGCCGGGGAAGGTCAGCGTGGAACTATGGTCCCCCGCGCCAGCGCGATCGTGCCCGCGGCGGACCAGCCGCTGCCCAAGGGCGTCGTCGAACCCGCGGGCGCCGGCGTCCAGGTGGGGCTGCCGTTGAGGTTGTCGTCCACCGTGTAGCTGCCGTCAAACGACGCCTCCTGGACGTAAACCGCGTACGTCCTGCCCAGGCCGGGCGTCTGCGGCAGATTGTTGATCGTCGCGCTGCCCGAAGAGACCGGCACGATTTGCCCCTGCGAAGTTGACGTCTGTTGCTCCAACTCATTATAGCCGTAGGTCGTGACGTTGTCCAGGCCGTCGGTCTGGGAGAGCACGTTGCTTGCGGCATCGTAGACCGTGGCCGAGGTCTGCTCCAGGCAGGCCACCTGCGAAACCGTCCCCGCGTCCGTGTAGCTCACCGTGAGCCCGGAACTCGTATTGCCCGCCGCCAAGGTCACCACGCCCATTTCGTACCAGCCGCTGCCCAAGGGCGTCGCCCCGGAGATGGTGGTGGTCCAGGAGATGCTGCCCGTGCCGTTTTGCGTGACCGAGTAACCGGTGGGCGCCACGGACGATTGAACGTAGACCGCGTAGGTCCTAGCCTGCCCGTCCGCCGACGGCAGGTTGGCGAACGTGGCCGGGGCGCCGGAAGCCACAACAACGGCCTGACCCTGCGAGGCGGCCAAGGGCCGGCCGAGGTTGTCGTACGTCGAGGCGGTGACGTCGCCCAGCGCGTCGGTCTGCGAAATCGCGTTCTCCTGACTGTCGTAGACGGTGCTTGCGGTCTGCTGGAGCAATGTGACCGCCGAAACGGTCGCAGTGCCCGAGTAGCTGACGGTCAGCCCGGAGCTGACGTCGGCCGCTGCCAGCTTCACCGTGCCCAACTCGTACCAGCCGCTGCCCAAGGGCGTCGACGAGGCTCCAGTGAAACTCAGCCCCGGCGTGGCCGTGCCGCTTTCCGTTACCGTGTAGCCGGTGGCGCTGGCGGGAGCCACGGAGGACTGGACATACACGGCGTAGGTCCTGGCCTGGCCGGGCGATTGCGGCAGATTTAGGAAGGCCGCCGAACCGGAAACCATAGCGACCGTCTGTCCCTGATAGGTGGCCGTTGCGTTCCCGGCCGTATCGTAGGAGTAGGCCGTCACGTCGCCGTCCGGGTCGCTCGTGCTCCAGACAAGCCCGGCGGGCGTGGCCGAGCCGCCGAGATTGGGCGTGTAGACGTAGGTCGTGATCGGGTCGCCGCCGGGCGCCATGTTCTGCCCAGTGTCGTCCGCGGATTGCCCGTTGGCAAGTTGCTCCGAGGAAAGCAAATCCCCGCTCGAATCGTACGTGTAGATCGTCGCCTCCTGCGGCGTGTTGGCGTCGGCTTGAATGGAACATTGCAGCTCATCGATCGGTGCACCGGTGCTCGCGTCCGTGTCGTATGCGTAGATCGAGGTTTCCTGAGTCCCATCGGGAAGCATCTCCGAAATAAGATTGCCATACGCATCGTAGTCGTACGTAGTGACCGGCTCCGCCGGATCGCTGCTGCTCGCCACGGTTATTCCCGTTGTCGGATCGGGCCGGTACATCGCCGTCACTAGGCCGTTGGCGTCGCGGGCGTAGATCGTTTCGTGGCCCAAGGCGTCGGTCACGGTCAGCGGGTTGCCGAACTGATCGAGCGTGTACGTGGTAGTGGCATGTGACTGGTCGGTGGTCGTGGCCACGATCGCGGAGCTTGGCGTCAGGCACTTGCCATTGTCCAGCGGCAGGGTCAAGGCGGCCTGGAATTGGCAAGAAGTGGTGTCCGGATATTCGACCGACGCCAAAGCCCCCGTCGCGGAGTCGTAAGAATACGTCGTCGTGTTGTAATCGGGATCCTCCATCGTGGTCAATTTGCCGGACGTGTAGCCGAACGTGATGACGGGGACCGTCTCGCCGGTCACGTAAGCGTTGTTCGGGTTGGGTTCGGTGACCGAAGTCAACTGACCGCTGCCGTTGTAGGTCAGCGTCGTCACACGGCCGGCGAAATCGGTAATCGTGATCTCGTTCGCGGGATAGCCGAAGTTAGTCGTTTGATTGCCCGGCGCTGATGCTTTCGAGTGGTCCGCCGACGGACGCGTAATTATAGGTCGTCTGGTTGCCGTCGGCGTCGGTGACCACCGCGAGCTGGCCGGCTTCGTTGAAGGTCTCCACGGTCCCGTCGGTGCCCTTGAGCGTGAAGCCGCTACCCCAACTGCCGGTAAGGGTATCGAAGGCGAAGGGGCCGTTCTCGCTTGTGTAGCCCCCCACGCCGTTGGACAAGAAGAAGCCCGTCGTCCCGTCGCTTTGCACGAGACTTACGCCCGCGGGACCGCCCGTGGTGGCTGGCGCAAGCGAGTCGAGCCCGATCAGGTTCCAGCCGGGACCGAAGGAGCTGTGGCTCCAATTGAGCACGTCCTTGTCGCCCGTGAAGGTCAGTTGCTGAGTAGTGTGGTCGGCGTAGGTCTCCACGACCTTCATCGTGTACACATAACGGCCGGTCGCAAAACCGCTGATCGGCACGGCGAAGCGGTAGTCGGCGGTCGACGAAGGGCCCTGACCGCTGGTAAGAACCGTGTCGCCGTAGTCGATCGGGCCGCCGGATTGGCCGCCCATCGTGGCACTGACGGTAACGTCGGTCAGCGCGGCGCCGTCGCCATCGGTCGGCGAGAGCGTGGTGTCGACCGAAAGCACCGTCTGGCCGGTGGCGGCGCCGCTGATGTAGACAAGGCCCGCCGAATCGATCGGCAGCACGAGGCTGCCGTCGGTCAGCGGCGAAGGTGCTGAGCGATCGGGCACCGAGCACGTCGTGGTCGTCGCCGCCACGGGAAGCAGGGCCACATCGTTCCCCGTCCCGGGCGTGCCGGTTTCGGCGTTGTACACATAACTGATGTCGTAGCCCACGTCGTTGAGCGTCACCTCCGTGCCTTGCGGCAGACCGGCGAAGATGCCGCTGACCGGCTGGCCACCGATGTTCCGAATCAAAACGATCGCCGCGCCGCTCGGGTCGGTCCCCGTGCCGGAAAGCGAGAGGGTCGCGCCTCCCAGCGCGACAGAGCCCGTGACCTGGGCCTGGCCGTAGCCCGCCCCGGCCGTATCGCCGTTGATCTGCACGGCGTAATGCGAAGTCGAGTTCATGCTCACTTTGCCGGCAGTCATGATCCCCGCACCGCCCGAACCGGGAGTGAGCGTGCCCCCGGTGACCAAGACCGTGCCGCTAATCGTGCCGTTGACCGTAAGCGTGGTGCCGCTGGTCACGACGACCGAACTGCTGCTGAGGATCGCTCCAACGACATTCAGCGTGCTGCCGCCGTCGAGGGTCGTGGTGCCCGTGTACGTATTCACGCCGCCGAGGTTCAACGTGCCGCCGCCGCCGACCGTTAGGTTGCCGTTGCCGGCAATCGGCGCGCCGATCGTGGCGGCGCATGCCCGCACGAACGTTGAGGTTCGTCGTTCCGTCGGGCGCGCACATCAACGGCGCCAGCCGGTGTGCTTGTTATATTGACGTTCGCCCCAAGGGTCGCCGAACCAACCTGGACCTGCGAAGTGACGTTAACGGTGGCGGAAGCCGGTAATACGCCCTGATCGCCGTTCTGCCACGTCACCTGCGTCCCTTGCCCGTTCGGCTGCGTGTTCCAATTAGGAGCATTACCGTTCCAATTGTTGTTCGCCCCAGGATTCCAATTGACGGTCGGCATATTCACTGTCTGACTGAAGACCGGCGAGGTGCTCGTCTTGAATTTGCCGTCACCGCTATAGACCGCCGTGACCGAATAGCTCCCGGCGGTGGCCAAGTTGGGATCCTGGATCGTGACGGTGCTGGCACCGTTCAAGTTTACCGTGCCGAGACTCCATCCGTTCACGAGGAACTGCACCGACCCGCCGCCGTCGAAGGTGGCCGAAGTCGCCCCCACCGTGGCCGTGAACGCAACTGATTGCCCGACCGTCGACGGGTTCAGGGACGAGCTTACCGTCGTCGTCGTCGCTGCTGGGTTGACCGTCTGTCTCATCGTCGCGCTGCTGGCGCGTAAAGTTGGTGTCACCGCTATAGACCGCCTCTACCGTATAGTTGCCCGCATTGTTCAAGTTCGTGTCCTGAATTGTGACGGTGCTGGCGCCGTTCAAGGACACCGAGCCGAGACTCGTCCCGCCCACTGTGAACTGCACCGAGCCGCCGCCATCAAACGTCCCCGAAGCGGGTGTCACCGTGGCCGTGAAGGTCACGGCCTGCCCTACCGTCGACGGGTTCAGGGACGAGCTTACCGTCGTCGTGGTCGCTTGCTGTACCTGCAACACTGTCACGAAGTCGTTATAGTCAAAATCGCACCACGGCTGGCCGATCTCGTCTTCCATGGCGATCATCGGCGTGCCGCCATTAATTGACGGGTCCTGCGATTCAAGCCCCGGCAAGTCAAAAATCGACCCCACCGCGTTGGCAATATCGTCCGCCGTTCCGATGAGGAATGCCGCGCTTGGGTCGAGGGTCGTCCCGGGGTAGATGATTTGGGACGCCCCCTGGAAGTCCTGGTAGATCGGGTTGCTGTTTTGCACGATATTCAGACCGACACTGCTCACGCTGTCTTGCACGGCCTGTTGCCAAGTATTGGCGGTGACGGCACCACTCGGCATCGTCAGGCCGCCGGTGATCGTATAGGTCCGAGCGCCGCCGTCGCGGCGGAAATCACAAAGTAAGACGGGTCGGGCGGGGCGACGATGTTGCCGACCGTCGTTACGCTGGAGGAGAGATTGCCCACGAGAGTCAACGTGCCGGCAGGGGCCGCGAGCGTGCCGCTGCCCGTGACGTCGCCCAGGTAGTACAAATCGCCGCCCACCGCCACGTCGACCGCCGCCGTGGCTCCAACGTCGATCGAAAGCTGCGCGGTCGTAAGCTGCCCGATCGCCGCCGCACCGATGAATTCCAACGCACCGCTGACCACCGTCGTGTCGCCCACGTTGCGGTTCGCGCCGGACAGGGTCAGCGTCGCGGGGCCGCTGTCGACGAGCGACAGGTTCCCAGCAAGAAAACCCGCGAACGTGCAGGCAGCGGCGATGTTCACGGTCAGCGTCGACGCCGTGCCGCTGCTGTCGGTCACTTCGTCCGCAGCGACGTTGTTGGCTGGGCCTGCCGCGCCGGTAAAGAGCCCGGCCAGCGTCTGGTTATAGCCGTCCAGGTCCAGAACGCCCAAACCCAGGTTCGGATCGCCCACCTGCACCACCGTCGTCACGGGCAGCGCGTTGCTTGTGCCGAGCTGCACGTTGCCGGCGATCAGGGTCTGGCCGCCGTAGCTGTCCTCCGCGCCCAGCACCAGCCGGCCGCTGCCGGTCAGCGTAAGGCTACTCGTCCCATCCACACCGCTGACGATGGCATTGATCGTGGCGGTCGCGGAGGACCCTTCAACGTCAATCACGGCGCCGCCGGCCGGCAGCACGATCTGGTCGCCCGCCGGGTCGGCGCCGGGCTGTAGCACATAGCCGCTGCTGACGAAGGTCATCGAACTGGGCGAAACCTGGCCAAAGATCGAGACAACACGGGGGGAACCGCCTGAAGGCGGAACTCCAGCAAAGACCACGGCGGCGCCGGCCTGATAGGTCTGCAACTCGCCGTTCGGGCCGAGCCAGTCGGGGTCTTCCGGCCCCCATGTCCCGCTGCCCCCGGCCCAGGTCAACGTCACGGGGTAGACCGCAAACTCGTTGAGCGAATAATTCGACGACGGACCCGCCGTAATCAATAGCTGCACGTAGCGCCCGCTGCCGCCCAGCCCGGTCAGGTCCTGCACGCCGCCCGCGCCCGTCGTCGTGCTGTAGAGCGTCGTCCAGTTGACGCCGTCGCTCGAGACCTGGACCTGGTAGGCACTAGCATACGCCGCGCCCCAGTTGAGTTGCACCTCGTTGATGCTGCACGTCGACCCCAGATCGACCTCGACCCATTGCGTGCCGCCTGCGCCGCTCGTCCAATTGGTGCCCGCGTTGCCGTCGACGGCGTTCGCCCCAACGTCGCCGCTGGTATCGGTCGAGGAGACCCTCACGGGGGCGTTCAAGGCCAAATTGTCGGAGACGCTGGGGCTCAGGCTCACGTTGTCGAAGGTGGCCGTGCTCAGCTCGCCGCTGTTGTGGCTCAGCACGGCCAGCCCTGCCATGTAGGTCGTGTTCGAGAACGTGACGTCCGTGGAACCGACCTCGGTCCACGTCGCGCCGTCGAGCGAATAGTAGCCCGTGTACTGGCTGCCGCTCTTCACGAGCTTGACCCACACGGGCTGCGAGGCGCTGGGCGCCGCCACGGTGCCAATCGTGGTCATGGCGCTTTGGCCGCCCGTGGCGCTCCGCCACTGCAGCGAAACGCCCTCCCCCGGCGTGGCCACCACGTCGACGTAGATCGCGCCCGCCGCCGCCGAGTCGCGGAACATCACGCCCGCCTTGGCCCAGGCGTGCGTGTCGCCCAGCGAGGTCACGCGGGCCACCAGCGTCTGGTCGCCACTCGTGGGCTGCGACGCATACTGGAACTGGTCCGCGGCGCCCCAGATGTCGGACCCGCTGCCCGATACCGTGTAGACGCCGGAGCCCTCACCACTAACGCCCTCACCCCCTGCCCCTCCCCCAGAGGGAGAGGGGAGAAAACTGGCCGAGCCCGCCAGCGAGGGCGAGCCGATCCCCGCTGCCGTCCAGCCCAGCGGCAGCGAGGGAGCGAGGCTCACGTCGGCGAAGCTGGCCGTCGTCGCCACGCCGACGACGTGGCTGCTGACGGCCAGCCCTGCCAGATAGTCGACGTTCGAGAAATTCACGCTCGCGGAACCGATCTCGACCCACGTGTTGCCGTCGAGGGAATAGTAGCCCGTATAGAGGCTGCCGTTTTTGACCAGTTCCAGCCAGACGGGGGCCGCCGCGGTGGGCGCCGGCACGCCGCCATCCTCGGTAAAGACGCTCTGCCCGCCGGTCGCGCTCCGCCACTGGAGCGAGACGCCGCTACCGGGCGTCGCCACCGCGGCGACATACATGCTGCCCGCGGACGTGCCCCCGCCCTCACCCCCTGCCCCTCCCCCGGAGGTGGAGGGGAGACTGTCGCGGAACATCACGCCCGCCTTGCTCCAGGCGTTGGCGTTGCTCTGGGCCGTCACGCAGGCCACCAGCGTCTGGTCGCCGCTGGTGCCCTGCGAGACGAAGTTGAACTGGTCCGCGGCGTTCCAGATGTCGCCCCCGCCGCCCGTCACCGTATAGACGCCCCCACCCCCTGCCCCTCCCCCAGCGGTGGAGGGAAGGAAGCTCGCCGAGCCGGCCGGCGAGGGGCCGCCCACGTCGGCATCCGTCCAGCCGGTTGGCAGCGGAGCGACGGCGGCGGCCGTCAAACTCACGTTGTCGAAGGTGGCCGTCGACAACGTGCCCGTGTTCTGACTGGTGACCGCCAGCCCCGCCAGGTACGCGCTGTTGGTGAAGTTCAGGCTCGTCGTGCCGGCCTCGATCCAGGTGCTGCCGTTCAAGGAATAGTAGCCGGTATAGAGGCTGCCGCTCTTGACCAGCATCACCCACACCGGGTTCGACGGGCTGGGACCCGCCACGCCGCTGGTCGTGGCCGCGCCGCACGAGCCGCCGGTGGAATTCCGCCACTGCATCGTCACCCCGCTCGTGGGCGTGGCCACCACGTCCACGAACATGCTCCCCGCCGCCAAACTGTCGCGGAACATCACGCCCGCCTTCGCCCACGCGCTGGTGTTGCCCTGCGAAGTCACGCGGGCCACCAGCGTCTGGTCGCCGGACACCGTTGCCGAGGCATAGTTGAACTGGTCGGCCAGGTTCCATATATCCGACCCGTTGCCGGAGAGGGTGTAGACGCCGGCGGTGCAGCTTGCCGAACCGGCCAGCGAGGGCGAGCCGATGTCGGCATCCAGCCAGCCGGAGGGCAGTGTGGGAGCGACGCTCACGTTGTCGAAGGTGGCCGTCGTCGCCGTGCCGTTATTGTGGCTGGTGACCGCCAGGCCCGCCAGGTATCCGACGTTCGAGAACGTGACGCTGGTGGAGCCGACCTCGGTCCACGTGCTGCCGTTCAAGGAATAGTAGCCCATATACGTGTTGCCGCTCTTGACCAGCATCACCCACACCGGGTTCGAGGCGCTGGGCGCGGCGACCCCGGCGATCGTGGTGCTGTAGGTGGCGCCGCCGGTGCTCGACCGCCACTCCATCGTCACGCCGTTGCCCACCGTGGCCAGCACGTCGACGCACATCGCGCCGGCGGCCGAGGAATCGCGGAACATCACGCCCGCCTTGGCCCAACTGTTGGTGTTGCCCAGCGAGGTCACGCGGGCGATCATGGTCTGGTCGCCGCTCACGGTCTCGGAGGCCAGGTTGAACTGGTCGGCCGCGTTCCAGATGTCCGCCCCGCCGCCGGACAGCGTGTAGACGCCGCCCGACGACGTGGCCGAGCCGGCGGGCGAGGGCGAGCCGATGTCGGCGTCGCTCCAGCCTGCCGGCAGCGCGGCGGTCACGCTCACGTTGTCGAAGGTGGCCGTCGTCGCCGTGCCGTTGTTGTGGCTGGTGACCGCCAGGCCGGCCAGATAGGCGGCGTTCGAGAACGTCACGCTGGTGGAGCCGACCTCGGTCCACGTAGTGCCGTTCAGGGAATAGTAGCCCCGATAGGCGCTGCCGCTCTTGACCAGCATCACCCACACCGGATTCGAGGCGCTGGGCGCGGCGATGCCGCCGATCGTGGTATTGGCGCTCGAGCCCCCGGTCGCGTTCCGCCACTGCATCGTCACCCCGTTGCCCTCCGTGGCCAGCACGGCCACGCACATCGCGCCGGCGGCCGAAGAGTCGCGCAACATCACGCCCGCCTTGGCCCAACTGTTGGTGTTGCCCAGCGAGGTCACGCGGGCGATGAGGGTCTGGTCGCCATAGACGGTCTCGGAGGCCAGGTTGAACTGGTCGGCCGCGTTCCAGATGTCCGCCCCGCCGCCGGAGACGGTGTAGACGCCGGAGCCCTCACCCCCAGCCCCTCCCCCAGCGGGGGAGGGGACGAACGTCGCCGAGCCGGTCGGGGAGGGCCCACCGATGCCGGCGTCGGTCCAGCCGGAGGGCAGCGGCGCGCAGGCGGCGGCGGTCGCGGTCATGCTCACGTTGTCGAAGGTGGTCGTCGTCGGCGTGCCGTTATCGTGGCTGGTGACCGCCAAGCCCGCCAGATACGCGCTGTTGGAGAACGTCACGCTGGTGGAACCGAGCTGCACCCAGGTGCTGCCGTTGAGCGAGTAGTAGCCGGCATAGTTGCTGCCGCTCTTGATCAGCATCACCCACACGGGGTTTGAGACGCTGGGGGCCGCGATGCCGCCGGTCGTGGTATTGACGGACTGGCCGCCGGTCGCATTCCGCCACTGCATCGTCACGCCGTTGCCCTCCGTGGCCAGCACGGCCACGCACATCGCGCCGGCCGCCGAAGAGTCGCGGAACATCACGCCCGCTCTGGCCCAAACATTGGTGTTGCCCAGCGAGGTCACGCGGGCGATCAGCGTCTGGTCGCCGCTGGCCGGCTGGGAGGCGAAGTTGAACTGGTCGGCCGCGTTCCAGATATCCGCACCGCCGCCCGAAAGGGTGTAGACGCCGTTGGTGAGGCTGGCGGAACCGGCCGGGGAGGGTCCGCCGATGTCGGCGTCGCTCCAGCCGGAGGGCAGGGCGGTGGCGACCGGCGTGGCGACCGTGGCCGTGCTGCTGGGGACCGAATTGCCGGCCGCGTCGGTCGCCCACACGCGATAGTAGTAGGTCGTATTGGCGGCCAGGCCGCTGCTGGCGCAGCTCGTGGCGTTGGCGGCGGTGGTCACCAGCGACACGTTCTGTGTGAAGGCGGAATTCGTGGCCCACTGGATCTGGAACGTGGTCCCGTCGCCCGAGTTGTTGGTCCAGGTCAGGTCGATCTCGCTGGCGGAGACGGGGTTCGCCGTCAGACTCGTCGGGGCCGCCGGCAGGGGGCTTGGGGCGACCACGATCGGAATCGTGGCCTGCACCGATTCGCCCGCCGGGTCGGTGGCGAGGACCCTCACGCTGCTCGTGCCGGAGAGGCCTGGGGTGGCCGCAAACTCCAGTGTCTGGTCCTCGACCCAGGCCGCGGGCACGAGGGCCGAATTGCTGTTGGCATCGATCGTGAAGGTCAACTGGCTGAGCGGACCGTTGGGGTTGTTGAAGACCGAGGCCAGATTGAGCGAGGAATCGGTCGTGCCCTGCGGCACGTTGACCGGCGCGGTCGCGACGACGGTGGGAGCGAGGTCGATGGCCACTAGCGCACGGCGTCGGCGACCACCAGGCCGTCGGCGTTGTCGGAGAGGCTGACCGTGAGCCGGCCGCTCTGGACCGTGAAGGTGCCTAGGCTCGCCCAGCCTTGGCCGTCGGCCGTGGCGTCGCTCGGGGCATTCTGCTGGTTCATCGGCACCGTGGCCAAGGCAGTGGCGCCGTCGGAAATGGTGTAAGGGGCGTTGTCGGCGCGGTTGGCCGCCGGCGACCACGTCGTGAAGACCTGATATTGGCCGTTGGGCAGGTTCGCAAAGCTCCATTGGGCCGTGTTGGTGCCCGTGCCCGCCGGGCAGTAGCGGAAATCGCCCTCGTAGGCCGAGGGGTCGCTGTAGCCTTGCCAACCGCTGCCGGCTTCGGCAAACGCGCCGTCCCCGTTGTCCACGATGGCGGGCAAAGTCGGGCGCCGCAGGCGTTTGCAGCGGAAGGATCATGATTGCGTTGGCGTCGACAATTCCGTTGGCATTATCCGAGAGGCTGACGTTCAGTGTGCCGCTGGCCGCAGCATAGACGCCCAGGCTTTCCCAGCCCTGTCCGTCGATCTGGGCGTTGATCGGGGCGAACTGCTGGTTCATGTCGATGGTGGCCAGCGGAGTGCCGCCATCGGAAATCGTATAGGGCGCGTTGCTCGCGCGGTTTCCGGCAGCCGACCAGGTGGCATAGACCTGGTATTGCGTCGCAGGGCTGACCCCCGCGAAGGACCATGTGGCGGTGTTCTCGCCGGTGCCGGCCGCGCAGTAGCGGAAACTGCCCCCATAGTCGGACGTGTCGCTATAGCCTCGCCAGCCGCTGCCGACCTCGGAATAGGCTGCGTCGGCGGTATCAATGAGACTCGGCGCGGGCTGACCTGCTCGATTTGCTGAATCCTGATTGCGTCGGCGTCGACGATTCCGTCGGCGTTGTCCGAGAGACCGATTACCAGCGTGCCGCTGGCGGCGGTGAAGACGCCCAGGCTGGCCCAGTTCTGGCCATCGATCGTGGCGTCGCCGGGGGCGAACTGCTGGTTCATATCGATGGTGGCCAGCAGGTTGCCGCCGTCCGAGATCGTATATGGGGCATTCGTTGCGCGGTTTCCTGCAGCCGACCAGGTGGCATAGATCTGATATTGGGCCGTAGGGCTGACATTGGCGAAGGTCCAGGTCGCCGTGTTTTCGCCCGTGCCGGCGGTGCAGTAGCGGAAGGCTCGGTAAGTACAGCCTCGTCGCGTCCAACCCAAACGCATCGCTCGCCTTGCGTGTTCGTGTAAGTTCGCTGACAGGATAGAATCACCTTCGTTCCTGCGGGCAGGTCCGTGTAAAAAAAATAGCGGACTTGAGGCGTATCGCCATGCGCTTTCGACGTCCACAGCTGAGTTCAAACAGATTGCACTCTACCATCCTTTCAGCCTCCGTAACGAGGCCCTCCAGAGAGGCGTGTGGGATATCAAACTCCTGCATAGAAGCCTTAATCTGCATCCTAATGTCAGAAATTGTGAAGGTCGGATTGCTCCCCAACTAATTGCGCCAGGTTTGGTTCCATCCCTCGGCGTGAGCTTGGATGTGATTCGCGTTTGGCAACTCCGCAATCTGACGATGCACAAAGTCGACAGTTTCTGCGTCGGTGTAACCGAGAGTTCGCATTTGCTGCATAAAGCTGGGGTTCTCCAGCATTTCCTGTGGCACAAGATGATGCTCGCATCGCGCTAGGACCGTATTCTTCCCGCCACGCCGCACTAACCCTATTCAATCCGCCTTCGGTCTCACCCGTGACCGCCATGCCCTTGAACGCGTCCCGATTCCTCAGTCCGGTCACGTATCCATTATGTACCAGAACCCCTGTCTCGCCGACGTAGAACTGGTGCTCCTGCTCGACCTCCAATTTATACACCCGATGCTCGCCCGCCTTCAAGCCCACGGACTCGACGGCGGCTGATTCCCCGGACCTCGTGCGGAGGTACTCGCCTAAAGTCTGACCCTGATCTGCCTCTGATCTGCCTCCTGATCTGCTCTGTCCGACACGCAAAGTGTCGATCGTCCGAATGCCAGTGGCGCTGTGGACCAATGTTCCAGCCGGGAAGCAGATGTCGTGGAAAATCGCCCCCAGAGCGGGCCGCCAAGCTCAATGTCCCCTATGAGGCCGTTCCAGCCGGCCATCACGGCGTCCACGGCATTGACCGTCGAAAGGGCGGTAAGGTGTCAGGAACGGCAGTTGCCGTTCGCCCCGGCGCAGCGATGCTTCGTGCGAGTGTTCATCTGACAGTATTTAGTTATCCATGCCGTAGCGCGGGCCGAGCGGAACGAGTCCCACCGTTTTTCCCGTCCGACGCGCAAACCGTCCCCCACCGATTAGCGTTTTGGCACCGGCCGGAATGGTCCCAGAAATCCCGCCCGGTGCGCACCAATTTGTCGTAGGGCAGAAGTTTCCTAAATGGTTACTAGCAAAGGCATTAGGACGTGATTCCAGCCCAGACCAGAAAATAATTTTCCCATTTCAAGGCCCTCATCCGTATATATGTGTGGAAACGCGTTGTTCTTTGACAATTCGGTGAAAAGAAACCCGCCCTCGGTGTAGCCAACCAGGGGCGAGATGAAAGGCGGCCCGGCGTCTGTTTCGCGCCGGGTGTCGGTCGCGGCTTGAAATCACCCGGTTTCGCCGCGACCGACAGAAAGATGAAGAATGAAAGAACAGGGATGAGCGATCGAGTTTGAAGGACGAGGGATGAGCGATGGAGGATGAGGGATGAGCGCAGAACGCCGACTAGTCCCATAAAAGAGGGAATTTTATGACCCATCGAATGGATAACTCGTTATTGCTGGGGGTGCAATATGGGATTCGTGGCCAAACGTGGCCGGATCTGGCCGGATCTGGCCGGATTTGGCCGGATTTGGCCAAAACGTGGCCGAATGTGGCCACTTTACTGGCCACTTTACCGCCATAAGGGCTATGAAAGTAAATGACTCTCAGGAGTGTAAAGTGATCGAATTCCAGCGGTTTGTGACCCATTCACACTCCCAATTATTGACGTTGAATGGCTCATTCGAGGGGCAATTCCGGCTGAAGGACCCGAAAATCTGGCCAGTTTGGCCGGAAATCGTTCAAACTCCGACAGGGATGTCAGAAAAATACGGGTTTAATTTCAACCAGCCAGCCCAGTGGCAGGCGATGAAATCGCGCAACTCGATGCGGTCGTGCGGGAAGCCCGCACCGAGGCCGGAGAACTTGTCGCTCGACGACACGTCGCGAACCGTCGCGTCGTTGCGATAGCGGTCGTAGATATCTTCAACCATTTCATCCGTCTTGAATCCTGATCGATAGACCCAAATCTTCACCACTTTCGCGCCGGCTTTGGGCTGCGGGACGGACCAATCGTCAGCCTTTTTCAGCATCTCTTTGCGCAGTTCCGGCGTAGTACCGCCCGGCGCCGCCGAACTAGCGGAGGCCGGACGGAAGAGAAGCAACATCGCAACGGTTCGCGCCACTTTCATCATCACGCACCTCATTCTTCTAACCACTCAATTCCGTCAAAGTCCGAACCGGGCAAGAACCTCGTCCCGGACTTTGACCGTGGAATCGGTCGTCTTGTTTTGGTAGGAGGAGTTCCAGGAACTTTCGATCTCCGCGAGCCATGCCCAGCGCACGGATTGCGGGATATTGGCCGATGCGGCGGTCGGAGCGAGAGCGGATCGATCCGACTTGAAGACGGCATCGATCGTGGCAGTTGAGACGGCTGCCGGCATTGCGGTCGAAGGCGCATCGCTGGCGACGGATGCGGAAGCCGACCTGGCCGGTGCATCGCGTGTGGTGACTGATGCACTTGCCGCCACGCTGGCCGCAACCATCGGCGTGAAAGTTGCCGATACGGTGGCACTCTTCGCGGCAGGCGCGGCAGGTTCCACGGGCGAAGCAACCGGCGCCGCCTGGCTCGCGCCGAACAATATGCTCGCGCTCGATCCAACCACGAGGCTCGAGCCGCTGGGCAAGCCCCCGGCACTGGCGACGATGAGCGTCCCCGCTTTGACCACGGTGGGACCGGCGTAGAAATTGGCGCCGGAAAGCGTCACCGTGCCGCCCGTCGCCGTGGCGGTGCCCACGGTCACGCCGCCCGCCCCGTAGAGGTCCGCGCTGACCGTGCCGTCGTTGAGCTGATAGGCGGCGGCGATAACCGGCCCGCCGCAGAGGGTGCCCGTAACGACGGTCACCGTCCCGCCGCTGAAGAAGGCACCGCCGGGAGCCACGCTGAGCGTGCTGCCGCCCGTCACGCTGGTAGCGGTCGTTACCGAGAGGGCCGCGTCCGGGCCGACGGCTACTTCTCCGCCGGACTGGACCGCTAGGGCGTAGGCCGCCTGGCTGGAAGTCACTTGCACGGCGCTGGGTGTATCGACAACCGCATTGGTCGTGCAATCGGGGCAGGGCAGGCATGTGCCCGACCATTGCTGGTCCGTCCAATTGCCCGTTTGGCATCCCGCCCAGCACATCGTGGCCGGGGCCACGGTGATGGAGACGATCGTCGGGGTGGAATTGCCGTAGGGGTCGACGGCCTTGTAGGTGAAGCTGTCCGTGCCGAAATAGCCGGAGTTGGGGGTATAGGTGAACGAGCCATCGCTATTGAAGGACAGCGTCCCGTCGGCGGGGCTGGCAACCAGGCTGGCGGTCAAACCGGTGCTGCCCTTCGGACCCGTATCGTTGGCCAGCACGCCGGGGGCGGCGACCACCAGGCTCGAGCCCCCGGCCTGTGTCGGCAAGGTCATCGTGTACGTATCGGCCGCGGCCACCGGTGCGGCCCCGTAGGTGAACTGGTCGGCCGACGAAGTGGCCAAGGTCCCGTAGGGCGTCGTCACCGTCACATGCACCGTGCCGGCGGCGCCTGCCGGGGCGGCGGCCACGATAAAGGTATCCGCATCGACGAGGATCGTGGCCGCAGTCTGGCCGAACATCACGGCCGTTGCGCCCCCGAGGTCCGTGCCGGTGATCGTCACGTCGCTGCCGCCCGCTGTGGAGCCTGCCGAGGCATTGACCCCGGAAACCGCGGGCGCCATAATGCCCGTGAACTGGTCGGCCGATGAAGTGCTCGACGTGCCAGCGGGCGTCGTCACCGTCACGTCCACGGTACCGACGGTGCCCGCCGGATCGGTCGCCACGATCTGCGTGGCCGTGTCCGAGCCGGGGACGATCGTGCCCGCCACGCCGCCGAAGTCCACTTCGGTAGCGTCCTCGAGGTCCGTGCCGGTGATCGTAACGGCGGTTCCGCCCGTCGCCGCGCCCACCGACGGGCTGACGCCGCTGACGGCCGGCGCGAGCGGGAGGTAGGTGAACTGGCCCGCCGAGACGCTGCCGCCTGGCATGACCAGCGTCACGTCCGCCATGCCGACGGTTCCCGCCGGGCTGTAAACGTCGATCTGGTTGAACGAGTCGTCGAGCATTGAGCCCGGATTCTGGCCGAAGTCCACGGCGGTCGCCCCGCTCAGCCAATAGCCGGTGATCGTCACCAGGGTGCCGCCCGTGCGCAATCCAGACGAGGGGCCCGTGCCGGTGACGGAGGGCGCGATGTAGTAGGTGAACTGGTCGGCCGGGGAGGTGGCCGACGTGCCGCCGGCCGTGGTCACGGTCACGTCATCCGAAAACATGCCGGTGGACCATTGCGGGGCGTTGACCACGATCTGGCCATCCGTATTATTGCTGACGAGGGTGGCCAGTTGGTCTCCGAAGTAGACCGCCGTGGCGTTGGCCAGGCCCGCGCCGAAGATCGTAACCTGCGTGCCGCCGCCCAGGAAGCCCTCCGGCGGACTGATGCCCGATACGCTCGGCACTGCCACGTACGTGAACTGGTCGGCCGGCGAGGTGTCCGACGTGCCGCCGGCCGTCCGGTGATCGTCACCTGCGTGCCGCCGCTGCTTGTCCCTAGCGACGGGCTGATGGCCGTGACGATGGGCATCGGCAGGTAAGTGAACTGGTCGGCCGTCGAGACGTTCCGAGGTGCCCAGCGGAGTCGTGACCGTGATGTCCAGCATGCCGGCCGTGCCCGCCGGGTCGGTGACGGTGATCGAGGTTCCATCCGGGCTGATCGTGAAATTGGTGGTCTGATTTCCTTTCGGGCCGATGGTCACTTGGGGGACCACGGTGTCGCCGAAATTGACCGCCGTGGCCCCGGTCAGGTCGTCGCCGCTGATCGTCACCGTGTTGAAGCCCGCCGTCAGGCCCGCGGCTTGAGTGCCGTTGATCGTCAGGGGGCCGGTCACTTGACTGATGAACGGTGCGTCCGTGTACGTGAACAGATCGGCGGGCTCGGAAATCGCCGATGTGCCGTCGGGAGTGGTCACGGTCACGTCGACCGGGCCCAGGCCCGTGGCAGAAGCGGGGCTGACGACCGCGATCTGGTCGTCCGTATCGCTGACAATCGTGGCCGCTTGGGCACCGAAATCGACCTCCGTGGCGCTCGGCCAGGAGCGTGCCGGTGATCACGACCGGCGTGCCGCCCTCCACCGCGCCGGAGGCCGCCGCGCCCGAAGGCGCGCTCAGGCCGGTGACCACCGGGGGCGGCATGTAGGTGTATGCCGACGAGCGGGTCACACTGCCGCCCACATTCGTCACTGTCACGTCCACGGGGCCCAAAGACAGTCCTGCCGGGACCTCGACGTAAAGACTCCCGCTGATGCCGTAACAATCCGTCGCCGCGACACTGCCGAAGTCCACCATGGTGTCCAACAAGCCCACATTCCAGCCATTCACCGTGCCATCGATCAGGCCGCTGCCGGAAATCGCCACCCAATTGCCTCCCGCCAAGGGACCCGCCGCGGCCGTGATGCCCGTCACGCTTGGGGCCCCGAAGTACGTGAACACATCGTAATTGTACTCGGTCGATGAGGTGCCGTACTCCGTCGTCACCGTCACGCTCGCGTAGCCGGGGGAACCTTGCGGGGTGACGGCCGTGATCGTACTGGAGGACCCGGCGTAGTTGTTGGTAAAACTGGTCGCCGGGACGCCGCCGAAATCGACCACCGTTGCGCCAGTGCCGATGTTTTGCATGAAATTGTAACCGGAAATGGTCACGGTGGTGCCGCCCGACGCCGGACCGTAGACGTAGCCGTCCAGGTCCCCGCTGACGCTCAGCCCCGTGACGATGGGCCCACTGGTGAAAGTGTACTGATTGGCCGGTGTAGGAATGGAAGACGACGAGAGGCCCGACGGCGATTCCACCACCGTTACGACCACCGTGCCGGGCGGGTGGTACGGAACCATGACAGCAATAGAGGTAGGCTGAGGGTTTGCTGGCGTTACCGCGTACTGGTTCGATCCGAAATCGACCTCCGTGACGCCGGAGAGGTTCTCACCCTCGATAAAGGTTATCGCGGAATTGCCCAGCCAGGCGGGCCCGAAGTTGCTCACGATCGCTGAAATCGTCGGCACCAGGCCGTAAGCGAACTGATCGGCCGGCGAGGTGGCCGAAGTCCCACCCGCCGAGACCACCGTCACGTCCATCGCGCCGGCAGCGTAGCTTACCGGGCACATAACCGTGATCGAGCCGTTGAGGTTGTAGGTGATGTTGGTCACTGAAGCAAGGCTGCCGAAATCGACTGCCGTGACGTACGACAGGTTCGAGCCCGTGATGGTCACCGCAGTCTGCACCGGCGGGCCGCCCGCCGGCGTCACCCCGCAGGCAGCCGGGCTGAGTCCGGCAACGGCGGGGGCGGGCACGTAATAGGTGAACTGGTCCGCCGGATTAGCGGCTGTCCACCCGTATTCCGTGTCGACCGTCACGTCCACCGGACCGGTGGCGTTTGCGGGGCTGGCCGGGCTGGTGGCCACGATCATGGTGTCGGAGACGGGTGTGTAGCTGGCCGCCAGGGTAGCGCCGAACTTCACCGCCGTGACGCCGTCCAGGTCCGATCCGGTGATGATGATGCCCGTGGTCCCGCCCGCCACCGGGCCGGACGACGGACTCACGCCACTCACGCCCAGACTGGTGGGAATCAAGAATTTGAACTCGTCTGCCGCGCCCAGCGGCGTCCAACCGTAGGTGGCATAGACCTGGATGTCCGCAATACTGGCCGGCGTCGGACAAGGGGACGACGGGGCTGACCACCTGGAACTGCGAGTCCGTCGCGCCGGCCAGAACCGGGACCGAAATGGAATTCGCCACGTTGCCGCCGGGCAGGACGAAATTCGCCACGCCGCCGCGGGGCTCGATGTCCGTTCCCGTGACCGTGAGCGTTTCCCCGGGCGCAATCAGGACCGACGATGGACTCACGCCGGTAATCATGGACGACGGCGTGTAGGTCCAAGGCGCTGGCCGTCTCGGCGTCCGGCGCCACGACGGTCAGTGAGAACTGGCCGGCGAAGCCCGACGGACTGACGGCCGTGATCGGCCCGCCGGTAGTGTCCGGATCGGGGGTGAAGCTGGCCGCCGCTATGTCGCCGAACAAAACCTGGTAGACGCCATTCAGATTTGTGCCCGTAATGGTCACAGGCGTCCCGCCCGCCGCCGGGCCGCTGGACGTACTAAGGCCGCTGATGGCGATCAGATCGGCCACGGGGTGGACATAGACCCAGACCCCCGGGTCGGGCGACGTGCCCTGCGGCGTGGTCACGCTCGCATATTCATTATAGGTCGGGTAGGTGTAACCACCATCCCCGGGATAGACGACCACGACCTGCGTGGGCGTGTTGCTGACAATCCCGTTGGGGAGCACCACCGGATACGTACCGCTGACCGAGGAGCCCGGATAGTTGGCGAAGTCCACCACCGTGGCCGGGTACAGGCCCGTGCCGGTGATCGTCACCTGGGTGCCTCCCATGCAGTTGACGGAAACTCCGCTGGTCGTCGAATCGCCGCTGACGACGGGCGGGCCCTCGAAGTAGAATTGGTCGCCCGTGTCCAGGCTGCCGCCCACGATCCCCAGCGACGCCAGGGTCACCTGCACCGTGCCGGCGGCCTCCGCCGGGCTGTAGACCGTGATCTGATCATCATTGCGGATGTTAAAGATGGTCCCGGGCGTGCCGCCGAAGTCAACGGCTGTTACGTTTTCCAGGTTCGTGCCCCAGATCAACAGCTCGGTGCCGCCGCCCAAGGGCCCCCAACCCAGAGACGATGGAGTCACGGAAATGAAACTCGTAGAAGGCGGATTCAGGTAGCTGACGGTACTGACCGAGGGCGGTGCCAGCCACGTATAGGCATCGGGGTCGACCCAGCGGTTGCGGAGCCCTCCCAACGGCGGCGTTGGCGGCGCGGGACGTGGCGCCGTATGCAGTCACCGTCACGTCTACCGTCGTGCCGCGCGTGCCCGCCGGCGCCGCGCAAGTGATCTCCCACTGCGAAGGTGAGGCCTGTACGCCGGCGGAGTTATACGTGGCGGGAGTCAGAAGCGTCAAGTTGTTAGGGTCGATATCCACAGTCTGGCTGCCGAAGTTCACGGCCGAGGCGCCGCCGAAATTGCTGCCGCAGATTGTGACAGGCTCGCCGCCCGCCGCCGGGCCTGCCGTGGGGCTTACCGACTGGACCACGGGTGCATCTTCATAGGTGAACAGATCGGCCGTCGTCGTGGCCGACCAGTTGCCGGGAGACTGTCCGGCCTCAGCAAGCTCCGGTACCACTCCGGCCGGCGAAGTCTGCAGCCGCACGTCGGCCGTACAGGCCTGGTAGCAAGACGGCACGTAACATGTCGTCTGCCAATATCCGGCCTCCGGGTCGTTACTCGGATACGTATACGTCGTCGAATCCGGAATCGGATACTGTAACTCTTGCCCGGAAGCTGCTCCCAAGAGCTGCTCGGACGACCCCGACCCGATGCTGAAAGCGACCTCTAGGTTGGGGTCCGGGAAGGCTCCAATTAGTGATCCCCCCGAAATCTGCAACGTTCCGAAGTTCTGGCCGGTGATTGTGACGGTCTCGCCGTTGGGTTCGTACGACCCGCCTTGCGGAGTCACCGCCCCGTACGCCGGGCTGACACCCGTAACCACCGGTTGGGTTGCGAACTCGATATTGACCGGCGAGGACGTGCCGCCCGGACTGCTCACGGTGACCGGCACCGTGCCGCTACCCGCCGGAACGTAGGCGTAAATCTGGCTGTCACTCCCCACGCTCTCGGAAGCGTCAAGGACACCTGCTGTGCTGCCGAAATCCACCTCCGTGGCGTCCAACAGGCCCGACCCCTTGATTTCTGCGAGCGTGCCGCCCCCGCCTATCGCCATGGCGGGCGAAGCGCCATCCACGTTGGCGATCGATGAGACCGTCGGGGGTGGATCGAGGGTATAGGGTATCGTACACTGCGCCACCCTGTGTGACGGTCTGACCGTTGCTCGTCTGCGTTTGCGTGGTGACCTGCACGTACGACGGCGTGTTGTAGAGCGTCAGCGGGGGCTCGTAGGGCTCGTCCCCTGGGATGGAATTGTACCATTGGTATTTGCCGACCATCGAGTCCGCGCTGGCGTCCGGCACATAGACCTGCAGCGAGGTGTTCGTCACGCTGCCCGGCACAATTCGGGCATCGACTTGCCCGCCCCCAACGTCCCCGAACATCCACACTGGCTCGCAAGGAGGAGGAGTACCCCAGAGCCAGGGGTAAACGTCGCTCCCGTTGTCATTGATGGACTGCGACACGTACTCGACACTCGGAATCTCGAAAATCACCGCGGTCGTGTTCTCCAGGTTGACTCCGTAGACAGTGAGGACCGAGTTGTTCCCGTTGATCGGCGTGATCGGCCCCTGGGCGCTGTCATACCCGAGGAGCACCGGCGGCGCGGTTTCCGCCGCTGCGCCGACGTAGTTGCTGGAATTCCAGAGCGTGGTCGGGGGGAAGCTCGCCAGGGAGATGCTTGCGATCTGGATGCCCACGGCCGAGAAGTTCAGGCTGACGCCAGCGTTGAAAGTGATGCTGCCCGTCGGTTGGAACGCCGAGCCGATGTTGTTGGCGATACCGTCGGGGCCCATGAGGCGGATCTTGCCTTCCGGGTCCCCGTTCTCCAGCGCCGGGTTCAAACCGAACCCGACGTGCGCGGTGAGTGTGCCGTAGGCGTCGATCGACACGGTGGCCAGCCCCGCCAGGGTGACGCCGCCGCCACCCCCGAGGGTGACGCCGGCGCCAATGGTCGCGTAGCAGTAGTCCTGGCTGCCCTGGTTCGATGGGGTCTCGCCCACGACGTAGATCCCGTCCAGCAGGTCACTTAGCGCGCTCGGCTGGCAGCCCTGGCTGAGGAACTGCCGCACCCCGTAGGTGTCGTACCCCAGAATGACCCGCGCACTGGCGCTGAAGTTGAAAGAACAGAAGAAGTCGATGCCGGCAAACCCGCCTACCGGGATGGTGACATCGAACCCGGGAAGGAGGCTGGGCGTCGAGAAGCTGATCGGGCCGCTGTCGAAGCTCACCAGGTCCGCGTCCTGGCCGAAGAGCATTTTCAGCACGCACGAGGGGTCGTCGAGGATCGGAAAGGACAGGGAAGGGCCGCCGCCGGACCCGGAGCCCTGCTGGACAGTGCTGCCAAAACTGTTGCCGAGTTGCGAGAGATAGCTTGTATCGGCGGAGGGCGCGCCGCCCACGAGGTCGTCGGGCGTCAGATCGCCCAGGTAGGCCCCCGTCGCGATCGTGTTGCCCAGCACGCCTGGCGTCAGGGAACCGAGGCTCGAAACGGCCGGGTCGATCGTGTTGCCGGGCAGGGTGTAGCTGGCGAAGTTGATAGTCCCCCCCTGGCCGGAGACTTCGTTGCACAGGCTGTGCAGCTCGATGGCAAACTGCGCCAGTCCGTTGATGTCCTGCGCGTCCGATGGGTTCAACAGTCCGAACGTCTCCAGCAGCGAGACCACGGTGGGCGGCTGCATGCCCGCCATCGCGGCAATCTGCTGGAGCCCCGGGATCGGGGTGGTGAGGATGTCGACCGCGTCGAACAGCGGCTGGATCGTCGTCTGGATGCCCTTGAGGATCGGGCCGATCGAGCCTTGCAGGAAGGTCCCCAGGTCGAGATGCAAACCGCCGAACGTGAAATTGTAGTCCGAGGGGTTGTTGATGTCCGCGCAGCTCATCTGGAGCGTGGTGCCGACGCTGGGAAAATTCGTCGAGAGGCCGTTGCTATTCTGGCCGCAGACGGCCAGCGTCAGCGAGGCACTGAGGTCGAGGTTGATCGTGCCGCTCAGCGCCGGGCTGGCCAGCGCCGGGCTGGCCAGGCTGGTGACCCAGAGCGCGGCGTTGATCCCGTCGTTGGCCCCCTCGCCCGTGACGTTCCCCTGCAAAAGCCCCACGTAGGCGGTCATGCTGGCACCGTTGGGGATCGTGGCGCTGATCGAGAACATCATCTGCGACTGGGCCTGCGTCGGGGTCGGATTGTCGGGCGGCTGTGCGCCGTTGACGTTCAGGTGCACGGGCGCGAGGCTCAGGCTCCCATTGGTGACCAGGATGGCCACCTCCACACTGAGGTCGGCCGAGAGCGCGAGGTGTCCGTTGCCGGACGCAAATTGGATCGGCAAGTCCGGCAGGATCTGGCTCAGGTCCACGTTCTGGCTGTAGAGCGGGAAGTGCAGCCGCATCTCCGCTTCCCCGCTGGGCGAGGTCCCGTTGAGCGTGAAGGGGGTGGGGACGTAGATGTCGCCCGGTTGCGCGTGGATGTTGTTGTCGGGTTGGTTGAACTGGGTGCAGCCCAGGATATTTTCGCCGCCGGGGCCCAAGGCATTGTAGAGGGCGCCGACAAAATAGCTTTGCGCCTGCGTTGGGTCCGTGGTGTTCTGGATGGCGTTGATCGCATTGTCCACCTTCGATTTGACGTCGGTGACCGTCGACTGGAGGCTCGCTTCGGCCGAGCTGATCATCCCCTGGACCTGCGACTCGATCATGGCAAGCTGTTGGAGCTGACCGCTGGCGCCGCTCAGCGCGTTGTCCAGTTTGCCCGAAATGCTCGAGAGTTCGTTGCCCAAGTCGCCGCTGTACAGCGAGAGCAGCCGCCGGGCCTCCAGGGGTTCCAGCCGCAGCGGGCGGAGCCGCAGCCCCAGGCGGTCGCGGGGGTTGCTGTTCCTGGACGTTTTTCGATGCAACTTGCGGCGCAACCGCTTTGAGGACGACATGGGAGACCTCCGCAATTCTATTTGGGCCTGAAGTGAGAGACTCGTTTACTATTAGCTTCCATTGGGTGGAAGCGAGAAGCGATCGGTTGCCGAGTGCCTCATCGACTGGGCAAAAAAGGCCGTGAATGAGATACGACAACACCTATGGGCGAAGCTGTCCTCGTGGGTTGCAGAATCGCCTTGCCGGTAGAAAGGTCTGGGCACTCCTGCCCGCTCCTGACCCCGTGTTTTCTCAGGCAAAGAAGAAAGCTCGCACATGACATCCTCCCGGCCCTCACGGACCAAAAGCACGCACGTGGCTAATCCGAAGAATTGCGGTTATGCGGTCGCTGCATCTACTACTTGCTTGGGGAGCCTGCAGAGATTACCATGCCGTCAACACGCATTTCCTCATCCGTCCACGTAGATGGATGGACCGGGAAAATCCGCTAAAAAAGTGTTGACTTCAAATTCCACTAGAGTATTCGTCCAATTTAGCACCACTCGAAAACTTGTCAATAACCAGAGTGGGTTAGCCCACAGAAACGCAGGCGATCGTTGGCGGCAAGCGGTTGCACGGCCACCTTTGCGGGGGTAGAATCGGGGTTGTCCTGAACTTGCAGTCTGCCCTTGCCTGCCGTGGTCGATTTCCAATATGTCGTCCCTTACGGAAATCCTCTGTCTGGCGAACTCCCGCAAGCACGGCGCTCGCTGTGTCGCGGGCATCGTGCTTTCGAGCGGCGCGTGGGTCCGGCCGGTCTCGGATCTGGACGACGGACGCGTGGAACGGGCGACGCGGCTTGTTGACGGCAGGGAGCCGTCGCTCGGCGACATGCTGCAGATCCCGCTTGCCGACAAGGGTCCCGACTTCGGGTTCGAATGCGAGAACCGCTCCATCCTTCCCGGTCCGTGGAAGCTCGCCCGCGTCGCGTCCAGGCAGGAGATTCGGGCCCGCGTTTGCGGCGATGGTCCCGTTCTTCACAATCATGAAAACTACGTGACCGTGGAGTTCCTGAAATCCTTGCCCTTCGAGAAACGGCGGACACTGCAACTGGTTGAGGCCGGCGACGTGCGGGTTTTCAGCGCCGGACCGAGCGCCAACGGCGGCCGGAAATGGAAAGTCTCCTTCTCCACCGTTAACGGCGCCCGCATGACCTGCATGCTTACCGACCCCGTGCTTATGGAGAAGCTGGAAACGGGATACGTCCCCAGTCCGCACGTGCTGCTCACCGTCAGCCTCAGCATGCCGTACCGCCCGTTGGACTGGGAAGCGGCGGGGACGCCCTGCTGGAAACTTGTTGCGGGAGTCATCGAATTGGATGCCCCGCGCACGTCGCGGGTACCCGCGGCGCCCGTGCCGCTGGCCGAGCGCCCGCGGATCGACGACGCGCGGATTGACGAGGCGCTGGGCGCCATTTTCGGGCACCACTCCTTCCTTCCCTGTCAACGCGAAACGGTGCGTGCGATTCTCGATGGCCGCGACGTGTTCGCGGTGATGCCCACCGGCGGGGGCAAGTCGTTGTGCTACCAGCTCTCCGCCTGCCTGCTGCCGGGCGCGTGCGTGGTTGTAAGCCCGCTCATTTCCCTGATGAAGGACCAGGTGGACAGCGCGGGGGCACGGCATCACGGCCGCGCACCTCAACAGCTCGCAGACCGAACGCGAGCGGTTGGACGTGCTCCGCCAGCTTGCAGCGGGCCGTCTCGACCTGCTGTACGTCTCGCCCGAGCGATTTGCGCTCGACCAGTTTTTCGGCTGCCTCAAGCGGACCGCCGTGTGCCTGGTGGCGATCGACGAGGCGCATTGCATCTCCGAGTGGGGTCATGATTTCCGGCCGGACTACCTGGCCCTCGCCGGGATCCGCAAGCATTTTCCCTCGGTGCCGATTGCGGCCTTCACGGCCACGGCGACCAGGCGGGTCCAGGGCGACATCATCGCGAAGCTCGGGCTCTGCAATCCCTTTGTTCCGCCGGCGTCGTTCGACCGGCCCAACCTCTTTTACGAGGTGATCGCCAAGGCCGATGCGCGTTCGCAGATTCTCTCCTTCGTCGAGCGCCGCCGCGGGCAGCCGGGCATCGTCTACCGCCTGAGCCGCAAGAGCGTGGAGCAGACCGACGATCTCTTGCGCCAGCGGCATCCGATCGCTGCCCTATCACGCCGGTCTGGATGACGGGACCCGGACGCGGAACCAGGAGGCCTTCCGCCGCGACCGGGCCGAGGTCGTGGTCGCGACGATCGCCTTCGGCATGGGGATCGACAAGTCGAACGTGCGCTACGTGGTCCATGGTGACCTGCCCAAGAACATCGAGAGCTACTACCAGGAGACGGGACGCGCCGGCCGCGACGGCGAACCTGCACACTGCCTGTTGCTCTACTCGCCGGGCGACATTCCCCGCCTGGCGTCCTTTATCAAGAAGTTGGGGGATTCCGGGGAGCGGCGACGGCTTCGCGCAGCCCTTGACGAGATGGCTTCGTACGCCCGACTGACGACGTGCCGCCGCCGCAAGCTGCTCGCCTATTTCGGGCAAGAGCATTTGCAGGCAAGCTGCGGCGGTTGCGACAATTGCGTCACGTGGACGCCAGAGGATGATGATCGTCTTTGGTATTTGCACGAATCGGGCTGCACGATCCGGGAATTGGCGGACCTCTTTCGGCGGAACTGCGGGGCGATTGAGTCCCGGCTGGCGAAATTAGCGCTGTTGGCGCTGGCGAGGCGGTCTCCCATCCTGACGAGCCGCCGCGAATCGAGTTTTGAGAGAAATGACGGCCCACCAGTCTGCGGAATTGGTCATGGGTGATTTCGCCGGCGCCATTTGCCCGCGGCGCTGGACCGGCGTTGCACGTCTCTAGTTTGCGTGAGGATGATTACTTGCCATTACCTGGAACGCGGCAAGCCCTTTGTCGCCCGTGCGGACGACGAGAACGATATCGATCGCATCGTCCGCGTCGGACCGGCCATATTCCGGCCGGCGGAGGTATCCCTGGAAACGCCCCGCGTCGTCTGTCTGGAGCCGGAAGTCCTTCCCCATTCCGAACTCACTTACGTGAATTATCGTGCCGCCTCCCGCCTTCGCTGGCGGCGGAGCTTCGGCGCCCGCCTTGACCCTCGCCTCGAGCCTGCTACGGGCCTCGGCGATGCGTTCCGCGTCCTCCGTGTTGGAATGGGACCAATGAATCATGGCCAGAACCGGCACGTTCGCGGCGGGCGTGCCGTCCGGCAGGAGTACGCGGCCGGTGAACCTTGGGACACCTCGGATGGCGAAGTCGACATCTTCCACGGCATCGCCTGCCTTGACTGTCAGAGTCCTGTATCTGCCTACCGACTCCGTATCTGAATGCCCCCGGCTTGCCCGGGGGTCGTTACGTTCCTTGCTACTACGAAGCACCCAGCCGCACTTCAAGACGGTGGTGCGAGCAACCGGGCGTTCCTTCATCACCAGGTCGCTGATCTGCCGCTCCATGCACGGCTCGTTCTCCCACACGAGCTGGAGGACGCGGAGTTCGAAGTCGCCGAGGTAGGGGATTTTCTGGGACATGCGGGTTCTGCTCCGTGTTTACGGGCAGAGGTTTACGACTAGAGTCGTATCCGTATCATACGACTAGGGCCGTAGCGAGTCAATGGGAGGTTTTGCGATTTTTTTCCCGCAGCCGAAGGTCGAGACGACAGCCCCGGGAGCTTACTACCCGTGGTCCGCGGCAGCAACACCTGAACCTCGCTTCTTGCTTGATCCTCCGCAGAACCGATCATGCCGTCAAGGTGGGGGCATGTCGCGCGTCCTTGCGTCAGTTCTTCTCGCACCGTAAAATCAAAGCCGCAAGAGACGATTCACCGTTTACGCGATTCCTGTCTTCCCGAGAGTCTAACTTATGCACGCCACCCTTGAAAAGCTCATCGCCTCCGGCCCTGTTGTAACCGACGGCGCCTGGGGCACCCAACTCCAATCTCGCGGTTTGCCCGTCGGGGCCTGTCCCGACGGTTGGAACCTCAGCCATCCGGAAGCGGTCGAAGTGGTCGCACGGGCTTATGTCGAGGCCGGAAGCCAGATCATCCTGACCAATACCTTTGGGGCGAATCGCTTTATCCTCGCCCGGCACGACCTCACCGACCGCGTGGCAGCGATCAACGCCGCAGGTGTCGAGATCTCGCGGCGGGCCGCCGGCAATAGGGCGAAGGTCTTCGCCTCGCTGGGCCCCAGCGGCATAATGCTCCTGATGGGCGAGGTCAGCGAAGACGACCTGCGGGCCGGCTTCTCGGAACAGGCCCAGGCGATGGCCGCCGCCGGGACCGATGCCATCGTCGTCGAGACCATGAGCGATCCGGCCGAGGCCCGCCTGGCCGTGAGCGCCGCCAAGGAGACCGGTTTGCCGGTGGTGGCCTGCATGACGTTCGATTCGGGGGCCAAGCTCGATCGCACCATGATGGGCACCACGCCCGAGCAGGCCGCCGAGCAGTTGCTCGAGGCGGGCGCGGACGTTATCGGTGCGAATTGCGGGCAGGGGGTTGCGGGCTACGTGGAGATCTGCCGCCGCCTGCACGCCGCAAGCGGTCGGGCCGTGTGGGTCAAGGCCAACGCAGGGCTGCCCGAGATGCGCGACGGCAAGACCCACTATGCGCAAACTGCGGAGCAGTTCGCCGCCTACGTTCCCCAGCTTGTGGCCGCCGGGGCCGGGTTTATCGGCGGGTGCTGCGGCACGTCGCCCGAGTTCATTCGCGCCGTCTCGGCGAAGTTGCAGCGGTAAGTGGAAAAGAAGATGAGCGATAAGAACACCTGTATTGTCCCAAGACCTGCCAGCCATTGGACTTCAAGCGACAGCGGGAACTGTTGGGCCGATCAGGGCCGACAACTTTTCCCCAGCGCGACCGCCGTGCGGATTCGATTGACGGCGCCTCTCGGCAGCGGTTTGTGCCGTGATTCTCCGGACGTATTCCGCTACAAGGTCGCCCGAGACTTGCAACCGCTGGCAGATCGCCGCTAGCCTGCTAGAATCGATCTTCTCGGTCTTGAACTCGCGTCCTCGACCGCGGGACCGGAGGTTGCGCTTCGCGTCCAAGCCCTAGTCCCCCTAAGCCCCAAGCCCTAAGCCCCAAGCCCCAAGCCCCAAGCCCTAAGCCCTAAGCCCTAAGCCCCAAGCCCCAAGCCGTTTTCCCGTGTCGAAAGGATTTTGACGAATGGATGAATCGCTCGCGCCCGACCTGACCCTGCCTGAGCCCGCGGAAAACCCGGCAATCGAAACGGCCTCCAACGAGTACCTGGGCCGCTGGAATCGGCTGGTGAGCACGACGAACTGGGAGAAGGGCCGGATTGTGGCCGAGTGGCGCGAGATTCTGGTCGCGGCCAATGCCCCGCCCTCCGCTTATAGCGACGAGGCTTGGAGCCGGCGGGTCGGCAGCGTCACGCCGCAGCACACCGGCCGCTTGCGGCGGGTCTACCAGCGGTTTGCCGCAATGCGGGAGGCCTATCACGGTCTGTACTGGAGCCACTTCCAGGCCGCACTGGATTGGGACGACGCCGAGATGTGGCTGGAAGGGGCCGTGCAGAACCGCTGGTCGATCGCCGAGATGCAGGGCCAGCGCTCGCGAACGCTGGGGGCCCTAGTGGAGGAGAGCGTGGAAGCGACGGCCGTGGAGGTCGATGAAGATGCCGTGGTCGCGCCGGTCGATCTGCCGCCGGCCGGTTCGGCCTCAATGATCGAGGCCCGCGAGGCGGATGAGGCCGACGCCGACGACGCAAATTTTTCCGACGCGATCGACGCTAGTGCCCCACTCGACACGGCCGACTCGTACGCGGGAGACGAGCCGCCCTTGCGCCCGTTTGAAAACCTGCCCTCGCTGCCGGCCGATCTTCGCGATGCCTTCGACGGCTTCAAGCTGGCGATCATCCACCACCGGATTTCCCACTGGCAGGAGGTCCGCAGGGAGGACGTTCTGGCCACGTTGGAGGCCTTGCGGCAGTTGACGCTCGCGCCGGCGGATGAAAACTAGAGTCTCTCGTAGGGCAAGCTGGTCAGCCGATCCTTCTCCTTGAGATTACCGGTTCTCAAGCCCTCGTTGAACCAGTAGACACGCTGCTTGGAGGTGCCGTGTGTGAACTTCTCCGGCACGACATAGCCTTGCGACTGCTTCTGCAGCTTGTCGTCGCCGATGGCTTGGGCGGCGGTGATCGCATTCTCGACGTCGCCCGCTTCCAGGATGTGCCATTTCTGATCGGCGTAATGGGCCCACGCGCCGGCCAGAAAGTCGGCCTGGAGTTCCAAGCGGACGGAAAGCTGGTTCTCCGTATCGTGAGGCAGTCGCGGTGCATTGATTGGGTGCTGATCCCCAGCAGATTCTGAACGTGGTGGCCGACCTCGTGGGCGATCACGTAGGCATTGGCGAAATCGCCCCCGGCGTGGAACCGGTTCTTCAGTTCGTCATAGAATTCGAGGTCGATGTAGACCCGCTCATCGGCCGGGCAATAGAAAGGGCCCACGGCCGCGGAGGCCTGCCCGCAGGCCGAATTCACTCGGCCCGTGAAGAGCACCAGCTTCGGTTTGCGATAAATCGGCCGCGCGGGGACTTGCGTTTGAAAGAGGTCGGTCCAGACCTGCTCGGTCTGGAACAGGACGTGCTTGACGAACGAGACCTTGCGGGCCTCTTCGGGACTATCCTGCCGCGGGCGCGAACATCCGGCGGGCCGGCCTGGCCCTGCACCTGCTGGAGCAGGTCGAGCGGGTTCTCGCCCAGGAGCAGGCCGAGCACGACCACGATCACGGTCCCCGCGCCGCCCAACGCCATGCCGACGGGCAGGCCCCGCTGATCTTCGACGTTTTCGCTTTCGCCGCCTTCTTGCCAACGCATGCGAGTGCTTCTCCGACTTCCAAGTGCGCCCGGAGGGACTCGAACCCCCAACCCTCGGTTCCGAAGACCGATGCTCTATCCATTGAGCTACGGGCGCTCGTCTCCGTTGACACTTACGTGGCAAGGAGTTATGATTTCTCTATAGACTGGCTGGCATAAAATCTGGCATAAAACAGACGCCGAAACGTCCCCTTTGTGACAGGGGCTGAGCAGAGGAAATCGGCAGTTCTGGCAGTCAGTTGCATACGGACAGTCTATCAGGGAGCAATAGCGATGGTCAAGCGGTGCGCGGTCAGGAAGCGTTCTGTCGGTCGTTCGGCCGGCGGGCACAATCGAGGCTACTGGTTTCGGAAGGGGCGGGGTTGGTATATCAGCGAGGGGCAAAAAATACGCCCTCTCACCGATCAGGCCGGAGACCAAATCAAAGCCGAGAACACCCCCAACGACGTGCTGCAGGACGCATACGCCCGTTACCGTCTGGGGATGGATGAACAGAGCAGGCAATCCACGACCGGGAACGGTGCGCTGGTCCTGACGGCTGTCATGGACTACTTGAAGCACAGCCAGGCCAAAGACCGACTTGCGACCTTCAATAAGCGTGGCGAGTTCTTGTTCGATTTTTGTTTCGGACTGCCGTGCCGATTCTGGGATTATGGCGTCGGTCGGAAAGTCGCCAAGCCATCGGCCCACGATTATCTGCATGATGGCTTTGGCAACAAGCGCGTGGCGGAAATCATCCCGATGGATGTTCAAAATTGGTTGGATAAACATCCGACTTGGGGAAAATCCACGCAGCGAATTGCGATCCAATCGGTGAAAAGGGCATTCAACTACTGCCTCAAGATGGGCCTGATCCCGACCAATCCGGTCAAGGGCATGACCGCACCGACAGGCCGGAAACGGATAACCTACTTCACCGACGAGCAAGAGGAAGCACTATACGAGCACGCCTCAAAACCCATGGCGCTGCTGATCAAAGTCGCTGTTCGCACCGGTGCAAGGTATGGTGCGGAGATTGCCGCATTGACTGCCCGGCACGTTGAAGAAACGCCGGAGGGAATGCTCTGGCGGTTCAGTGCGGACGAGAACAAAACCGGCTCCAAGACAGGAAAAAGCAGGGTTATCTATGTGCCAGCCGAGATCGCCGACCTCGTGCGGGAACTCGTGAAAAAACATCCAAGCGGAGCGCTGTTCCGCAATCGGAACAATACGCCGTGGAAGGTCGCCACGCTGAAGGAGAACTTCTCGCGTCTGAAAGACAAGCTGGCAGCCAAAGGGATCGAACTCGACGCCGATGCCTGTTTGTATTCGTGCCGCCACACCTATGCCAAGCGGATGCTGGGAGGCTACTGGACCGGCGAACCGATAACTCTGGAGATTCTGGCGGGGCTCATGGGAAACACACCCCAAGTTTGCTATGACCATTACGCCAAGTGGTGCGGCGATTATATCGCCCCCCTCTGGAAAGCCGTAAACGGACGAGACGGGAAAAAGCGTTGAGCGTTCCCACTGCCCCGACGGGGTCGATTTGCCAAGCGTTCAGATCCGCTTTGGGACGCGGTCGTCACCGCTAGCAAGCACCTTTCTTGAGCAGGTCCCAGCCAAACCCGCAGACTCCTTCGCTGTCTTTAGGAGGCTTCGGCTTGGCAGGACGTTTTGCGGCGCAAGGCGAGGTTGCTCGTCCGCCAGAGCGACCGTGTGCCTGGCAATGAACTCGTCGACCCATTCCTGCTTAAACTTCAACCGCCCGCGCTTGCCGTGCTGGAAGTAGCGGATCTCACCACGGGCAACAACTTTTCGGACGCCACTAACCGTGCAGCCCAGGGCTTGAGCTACGTCTTCGATGTCCAACATTGACTTGCGACATATCTTCCTGACCTAACCTGGGGCATCCACGATCTGAGGGGACCAGCAATCTGCGGTCTCAATAACTCCACGACGCTCGACCTGTAAGGCTTCCCGGCCTAGGTCGGCGGTGGTCACGCGAATGCCAAAAATGCTATAGCCGCAAGGGCTTCAGGCGGCCGGCGGAAGGTCCGCCGACGCCTAGGGTAAGCCGCCGCGCTGAGAGGCGGTGGCTCATCTCTAATTGTATGCATCGGGTTCGCGTTCTCCAGGGGCGATTCGTTGGATTTTTCGTGGGCGTTGTGGGTAGCAATCCCAACAAGTGAGGGGAAGTGATGCTCCCCGACAGGGCACTTTCCGACGTTGGAAAGGTCTGCTACCGTATATACTTGGTGTGCTTCGAATCAATGATCAGGTGATCTTAGCTTGCTCGTCCACGGCGGCCCTCGCCGTATCTTCCTGCCGCTGGAATCCTGAAAGCTCCGGTCAGCCGCCCGCTCTCTACGAGCCGTCGCACTCGGTACACGGCCAGGCCCCATCGCTTGGCCAACTGGCCAGGGGAAAGGGCATCAAGTTGTGTTTGCGAGCGTGGCATGATTCCGACACGACTATCCCGGTTGATCTAGCCAACAACCCCGACTTCATTGCCGCCATCGTCGTCATGCTCATCGCCCTGACGATCTTCGTGCTCGACGCCGGCCTTGCCTTTCGATTGAGCACGTGCGACGTTACCGTGGACCAACCGCTCGACGAGCTGGGAGATGTCCTTGTCGTGGAACCGCTTGAGCAGCTTGGAATCGTTGGGAAGCTCCCAAAGCCACCGGCAGTCTTTTCCGCTGCTTTCTTTCCAAGAGTGGACGCCCATCCGCTTCTTCGCCCGCTTGAGGGTCCGCTCGCAAACCCCAGCTTCGCCGGCCAACTTGATGCACTCCCTGGCAGGAACCGGCCCTACAACCAAGATCGAATAGAGCACGTATTCGGCCTCGGCCACCGCCGAATTGTCGTCGGCTACGCCGCCCATCAGGTCCGCGGCGGAGTACTGGCTCGTTCCCAGCCATTCCACGCCAAGTGTGCCGTCGTGGCGTTTAATCGTCCGGTACGAGAGCGAGGCAGCGGCGGCCAAACTGCCTTTGCTCTGGGCGAGAACGTGCTGATGTTTGTCTTCGCTGGCGGGGTCGGCGAGTACCATCAAGCCGGACCGCGCAACTCCGATGATGCCGATGCTGCCCAGGCCGGCGTACAACGGATTGCTCCGGCCCGCCTTCCCCATGTGCCTCGCGATCACGGCGGCCAGATCGCGACGCTCGGCGAAGACGGACAGCGGGCCGAGGGCCTTGCGAACGGCCGAGTCGCTGTTGGAGTTGCCGGCGTGGAAGGCGTTGAACGGGTCGATCGCGAGGAATTTGGCCTGCACCTCGACCACGGCCTGCTCGATCACCGGAATATCGTGGGGCAGGCGCAGCGGGGACTCAGTGAATTGGCTCCGGTCCAGCAGCCTGATCTTGGTCAGGTCAGCTCCGGCCGCGCGGAGGTTGGGCAGCACCGTCTGCGCCGCCATGTCTTCGCCTTGAATGATGACGACGCCCGCCGGATCGACCGTGGCTGTGTCGCAGCCGGGCATGGGGCGGCCGGTGGTGACGCGTGCGGCAATGTCGAGCGTGATGGTCGACTTTCCACTGCCCGGATCGCCGTCCAGGACCGTGACCGCGCCAAGAGGAAGGCGATCGGGCCACAGCCATTGCAGGGGGCGTTCGGAGATTTCGGAGGGGCTGACGAGGCGGCGGTCGGACATTGTAATTCCTTTCCTAGCGAGGAGGCCAAGGGTGCCAACACGAAACCTTGGCATCCTTGGCATCCTTGCCCTGTTCTGTGGGGCTTTCAGGTCACGAACCAGACTCTGACTGGCGACTACGGTTCGACGCCATGTCCAGCTGGACCGGAAGTTGACTTGCCATTGATGCAAGTCTACCGGGCCGCTATCGGGCAAGACCATGTGTTCCGGAGTTCCGGAACACATTTCACGACAGCGGAATGAAGAGAACGGGCGGCACGCCGCGATTGTTCCAGGACGATGCGACGCTACCGGGCGGCTTTGTCGGTGCCGAAGCCATCGTATTCGCCCAGGCGTTTGAGAATTCGCAGCACGAGACGGACCCGTTGATTATTGCCGCCGCCCTTTCTTTTTTGGCTGTTTCTGAGACTGTTGTTGTAGCGGATGAACTCCTTCAATCCACCGGCCGACTTATCAATAGCGTCCGGTTGCTTCAGTGCCCAACGGAGCGTATCCGTCGTATCGGACATTCGCTTGACTTCAAGCAGCCGGCGAACCTCATCGGCAGACCACTCGCAAAGTCTAGGCTCCACCAGTTTTCGGATTTCAGTGAAGTTCGGGGTGGGCTGCTCAACCATTTCCGTGACGGCGCGGAGAACATTTTCGAAGGAGCTCATATCGTCGTCGTGCCCGTGCGAAACCTTGTCGACCGGTGACGTGCTTCCAGGGGAATAATCTCCCGAAGCAGGCGGGTATACGGCCGGGGAACCGTCTTTTGCCGCCAACGGCCAAATTTCATTCCAGTATTCTACAAGCGTGGAAATCTGCTCTCCATCATGAATTTCCGCGGAGTCGCTTGAAAACCACAAGTTCAAATAGCTCTCGATACGCGCCACGGAGGGAAGCGGGTACAATCGCCACCCATCAGCGAGCAAGTTGATCCCATCTTGGAGCTCGCCCGATTGAACCGGTAGCCCTCGTCCCTGTTTCAGTTGTCGTTTCCAGACGCGTCGGCGAATCACGCAGCGTCCGAGTTCTTGCCCCAAAACGAACCACCTGAACATGGGCTCGTCTTCTTTTAGCATTTGCGAGGCGTACCGCGATACCCGGTGACAGATCACGGGAGCATTCATTTGGTCGCGGTGCCTGGCACCCTGGAGGTAATTTGCCAACTCGATTCGCGGTTCTTCCAAAACGCGTCCCTCCAGACACGAAACTACCGTTTCTGGCGGCGGTGAAGGCGACGGCGGCGAGATGGTTCGCCTGCTCCGCGAAATGAGCATGAACATCAAAACCCTGGTGAATGACGGCCTTTTTGTTCGTGGGGACCATCGGCGGGCGGCCGGGAGCATCATCTAATGGCGAATATTCAGTACCTTCAACTCCTGGAGGCGGTCGATCGACGGTCGCGGCTCACATCCACCGGGATGGAGATCGTCACGACATTCTATGTCGAACCGGCGACGGCGGCCCCGATTGTGG
This sequence comes from uncultured Planctomycetia bacterium, assembly GCA_963824275.1. GTDB lineage: Bacteria > Planctomycetota > Planctomycetia > Pirellulales > Thermoguttaceae > JANXQG01. The sequence continues at coordinate 1,372,391 of CAWGOT010000006.1, forward strand.
TTTGCGCGTTGCTCGGACAGGTCACGGGGACCTCGCTCGCAAACTATGGCCGGAATCTCCCCGCGCAGGATTATCAGTATCCGTTCTGCTATTGTGTGGAAGCCCATGAGACGCCGTTCGATAAGAGGAGCGTGGCCAGTTCGCCGGCGCGGTTGCCGCTGAAATTCGGGAACTTCAACGTCACAACACTTTCCGCGGTCCAAGCCGCGTTGGCAAACCCGATTTCTTTCGATGGGCCGGTGATTAAGGGCAAGCCTGCGACGGCGGGGACCACGGGTATTGAGCAGGCCGGGCTAGCCCAAAACATGTGCGGAGCCTATATCGAAGCCGTCTACCGCCCGCTCTCATCGATCTATTCGGGAAACACGCCAGCGAACGCCTTCGACTACATCGATCCGCAGTTTTATCCGTGCAGCCGAACGGTCCCGATCAAAACGCTAGCTATTCGTGGCGTAATACCGTTGAGTGATTACTACGTCGCGGATTCAGGGCTGCTTACTGACACGTGGTCCGAATTCACTATCCGGCGCGTGATGTGCCCCAGCGTGCCGTGGAGTACGATTCAGCAATTAACCAATCGCATCAACGGCCAAAAGGCATGGTCGCCGGCAAACATGTCGATTGTCGGCTTGCCAAACAACACCTTCCCGCTAGGCACTTTGCGATTCGATTCGGCCGAACCGATCAAGCGGATCATTCCGACGTGCCTTGCAGCGGATGGGACAACGATCCTAACGACAATGCCCACAGGATCGCCCGGCGCGATTCCAACAACCAGGCAGATGCAATGGTACGACATCATCTATAAATTCTCGTGGCGGACGACGTTTGCGGTATGGGGCAACAAGAGTCTTCAATCACAAGGGCCGATGCCGCTTCCGTGGTTTGTGGAATGGTACGACGGCTCCACGTGGGCGAACATAATACCAGGCTGGTATGAAGCAACCTTCCCGTTTATTCTGAGCAGTCAGATATTTCCCGCTGACATTGTTCAGCACCATAAATATCTCGACGCCGAAGATCCTACGTTGCCATTGAATCAGGGCACCACCAAGGTCTATGGCGTTGGCCATCCCTTTGACGCCCTTTTCTTGAATAACGCTCCCTAACCGCCAGCCATGCGCACCCTTCGCAGCCCAACCTCCGCCGCGGAAATCAGCCCCCAGCTAATGGCGGACCTGATTGCCAACCTGCGGAAGCTCTGCAACTTGTCGGGCACAGGCTGCACCATTACCGAACTCCCCAACGGCATATCGGTGGACGTGCCGCCGCAGAAATTCCCAATTCTCGTCAACCTGACGGAAGACTGGTACGCTTGCGATTCCGCCCAGGCGACGATCCTTTCCGTCTCACTTGATTCCGATGGCAAGCGGATCGTCAGCGACACCGGCCAGACGGCGATGTGCGACGATCCGGCCGGGATGATCACGTGGAACCTGGCGGCGGTCGAGGATGGCTTCGGAAGCCTCTATATTCCAGCCGGATACTACTGCACGGTGTGGCTGTCGCCAAATTCTCCAAACGGCGCCTACTGGCTTCTGCATGGTGGGCAACCCTGCGAAACGCTGGCGAGCGGCAGCGGCAGCGGGACGCCGATCAAACCGAAACGTTGTATCGGCATCGATCAGCTTTGCTCCGCGCCACCCGACGAGCACTCGCCCCGGGGATACGGCCCGTGGAAATTGGAGCGCCAAAAAGACGGCTGCATGATGATGGTGAGTTGCCCGTTGGGTGGCAGTTCTAGTAGTTCTAGCAGCAGTTCTAGTTCGCCACCATTCTCATGCGTAAGCGTTGCGGGCTACAGCCGCGTTATCGCCGTCTTCCCTGACGGCAGCGGGTACTTGTACGCTGGATTTACTGATGCTAATTGGCCTGAGTCTGGCACAATTTCCTATAATGCCGGCACCTATAACTTCGGTTATATTGGCGGCGGTGGAAACGCTGATGAAAGCGAACTCGCAGCCTTGGTTTCTAGTGGCGGCGTCATGGCCTTCATCGACGGCGGAAGTGGGAACGTTATTTGCTATCTCCAGGTTATTCCTGCTTCTGAGTCCAGTGGCAACACTTACACGTATGATTCGAGTCTATCTGGCGAAGGCGTTCCTGGCGCAAACCTTGAATGCACCTGCTATTCTCCAGACAATCCCCCAGATGGTGCGCCGGTGTTGGCCTTCGCGTACCCGAACATGAACATTTCCTCAAATGGCGGCGCTCTCAGCTTCAGCACCGGGCAGTTCGTGATGGTTGTGGACAACGACGGTTCGCAGCAAGTCATTGGAGCGATTCAGATCAATACTGTAACCAACGAGGGCACTTACTATTACATCCAGCCTGAAACCTCGGTAGGCAACGGTTGCACAGACCTCTCCGGCGCTACAGTGCAGGTTTTCACTAATGGAGAAGACGAAACCATCTTTACCGGGACCACTGCCAACACGGCCCCCGGATCTGGCGAGGCTTCTGCTTCAACTTAACGCGCTATGAGTTACTATAATCGCCATACCCTCACGCATCCGATCATCTGGCACGCCTGCGGCCTCGTGCCGCACAACTCCGGCGACTACGTGACCGGCTTGGAACGCAAGCCCCAGGACAGTCGCAATACCATGTGGCCGGAGATCCGGGTGTGGGCCCTGGCGCAGAAGATCGCGCCGATCCGGACATTCGCATCCTAGTGCCGAACACCAAGGCCACGTCGCTTATCGAGCGACAGCTTTACGAGAACGGCCAGCCTTACGGCGTGGTTGGGAAGTGCCCTGAGTGCCGCGACAAGGCTTGGTCACACATCAAGAAGATGGAAGTCCTGCTCAAGGGCTGTCAGGCCACCAGAGAGCCCTACGTGGCCGCAATGGACGCTTTCGACGTTTGTTGCTCAGGTAGCCTGTCGGTACTTAAAGAGGCTCTTCGCGGCAAGCAGATGCTTCTCAGTGCCGACCACATGAAGTGGCCGGTCAATTCGCCTGGCGACGAAAAGATCAACGCCGGGGTCTGGTTCGGCCGAACCGACTACGTGACTGGCTGGCTGGAAAAGGCGGTTGCGGCCGTCCCGAGCCACCCCAAGGTAGTGAACGATCAGTTCTATTACCACCTGCTGTTCGATCCTGAGAATCAGCGGATCGACTATGGCCGCGAGTTCATTCAGACCGAGCTACGGCCGGTCAATATCGTCAACGACTGGGTGAAGTCGGCTTACCTGATTAACCTGGAGCGAAGAGCAGACCGTTTGCGGCATTGCAGGCGGGAACTGGAGCAATGGCCGTTTCTCACGCCGCGGATATTCGTTGGGGTGGATGGCAAGGCGCACGGCAAGTCCGGACGGTGGGGTTGCCAGCAATCACACTGCGGCGTTCTGAAGGCAGCGATGGAGGCCGGCGACGAGCACGTATTCGTGCTTGAAGACGATTTTACGCTCTGCCCGGGCTTCACGGAGAAAATTGCTTGGTTCCTGAATCACGTGCCGGAAGATTGGGAAATCCTCTGGATCGGTGGCTGCCATACGCGAAAGCCGGAAATGGTCGGCAAGGGCATTACGAGGGCGACAGCGGCCATCAACTGCCACGGCTACGTGGTGCGCAATACCGCCATGCAGCGGCTCTATGACTTTTGGATCGGTCTGAACGGCGAGCATATCGACAATGCTTTCAAACACCACATGAAGGAGTACAAAGTCTACTGTCCGGAGAATTTTCTGATCGGGCAGGTGGGCCAGACGCAGAGCGATATTAGCGGTCGCGTTCGCGAACGAACCGATTTCTGGTCCGCGCATAATCCGCCGCGCGACAGGCGAGCGGAGCGACTCAAGCGTCAAGCCATCGTGGCGAGGCGCACACAGAAGCAGCCATGTGACTGCAAATAATAAGGAGAAGATCATGCAGAAATTCATCTACGTCACCGGCACGAGCAGCAAGGGAGAGAAAATCCACATCGCGTTGTCGGCCATTACCCACGTCATCCTGACCAAGAGCGGCGAACATGTTGCCAGCGTCGGCGACCCGGGCACGCCGGGCGCACCGCTGCAAGTCACGCTCGACAAGGGCGAGTGGGACAAGATCAAGTAAACTGCGATTAACGCCGGGGTGACGGCGCTATTCGCTCTTGCCCGGCGGCTTCGACAGCCGTTGAACACACTCCGCCGATGCCAGAATCCCGGCCAGCCGCACCGCCTCAATCGGATCGAGCACCACGCCGATCTTGCATGCGGGCGAAACCGCGTCGGTGTCGGTGACGATCTTCGGGCTCCGCAACTGGATGATAACGCGATGCTTGTCGCTTAGGACGTGCAACTGCCCATCGGCGAGTTGGACGCGGTGCATGCCTTTGCCTGAGTTTGCTTCAGCCATCGAAATGTCTCCATTGTCTTTTACTCACTTCAACCCCATGGCTTTCATAAGAACCTGAATATCGTCCCACACCTGCCGCTTTGCCGGCGGATTTTGCAGCACGAAGTCGGGATGATAGGTGCAAAGGACCTTCATCCCATTAAAGTCGATCATGCGGCCGCGAAGCTTGCCGATGGGCATTTCGACGTTCAATAGGTTCTGCGCGGCACAACCTCCAAGGCAGCATATAAATTGCGGCTGGATGATCGCCAGTTGGGCGTCGAGGTATTCACGGCAGTTGGCCGGTTCGGGCGGCAGCGGGGTGCGATTGTCCGGCGGGCGGCAACAGACGATGTTCATCAAGTAAACGTCCTCGCGGCGAAGTTTCATGCCTTTGGTGATGATGTCGGTAAGCAACTGTCCTGCCGTGCCCACGAACGGTTCGCCGTGGCGATCGTCATCGACCGCCGGGGCCTCGCCAATAAAGACCAGATTGGCAGACGGATTGCCCGCGCCGAAAACTGTCTGTGTCCGGTTGGAAACCAGGATCGGGCAACGATTGCAGACAGCCACGCGACGAGCGACTTCGGCCAGAGCCTCAGCCTTACGCTTTGACAAGCCGGCATTCGACTCTACTCTTTTGGCTTGCTCGAAGTCCAGATTGGCCTTGTAGTGATCATTCTGTCTCCGGTAAGCACGGGCACGTAAGCCATAAATATTGGCAATGTGTGGTGCCAGTCGAATGGCCTCGGTGTAATCGGCGATGGCCTTGTCGTAGTCGTCGCCAATCTCGTGGACGCAGCCTCGCAAGCAGTATACATTGGCGTCATCGGGTTCGAGCCGGATGGCCTCGGTGTAATCGGCGATGGCCTTGTCGTGTTCGCCCTTGTTCCGGAAGACAATGCCACGGAAGCTATACGCCACGGCGAGGTCCGGGTCAAGCCGGATGGCCTCGGTGTAGTCGGCGATAGCCTTGTCAGGTTCGCCATTTGTCTGATAAGCGTGGCCACGGCCGAAATACGCTGCGGCATACTTCGATTCAATCTGGATAGCCTCGGTATAAGCGGCAATGGCTTTGTCGTATTCGCCAGTTTCAAAGAAGGTGTCGCCCCGAGCAACATGCTCCTCAAGCCGCGTGGTATCTTCCGGGACTTCCTGGACGATGGCTGCCGGCTCGGCCGGTGTCGCCGGGGTATCCGCGACGGGTTGACTGGTCAGTGCCAACTCCGGTTTCTCGTTCACAATCGGTTCGAGAGGTTCGTTGCCATTTGGTTTTCTCTTCTCCGCCATGAAAACCTCCTAACTCACCTCCGCCCACCCCAACAACCTCGCCGAAAACGACGTATCTTCGGCCAAAGCCCCAGTTCATATCAATGCCTATTCCAGCCCTTCGCTGCACACGATGCGGGGAATCGGCTGCCCTTCCGCTTCCAGGCTCTGGCGGTCCAGCCATTCCCGCATGTTGTGCTGGTGGTAAAGCTCGGTCAGGTGCTTGAAAAGTGACTTGCCGGTGAGGGCGTTGCGGCGGATGCGGTTCAGTTCCCGGTTCAGGGCTCGCGTCATGGGGCCGCGGAATGCTTTGGCCAGGATGTTGATTTGGGCCTTCATGTCTTCGTCGCTCGACGCCCCGAATTGAACCCGCAGTTCCCGCAAGACGTATCGTTGGCCGTGCGTCAACGAAAGCGTGTGCTCCCGCTCCGCTTGCCGGTGCTTGACTTCCTCAGCAAACATCCGCTTGACCCCCATCACTTTGGCATTGTAGCCTGCGGCAATGGGCTGGCCTTTGAGATCCGGGCCGCATTTGATTGCCCCGAGAACGCGGGGAATGTCTCGGCTGGCAATCTCGCCCTGTTCGTCCAGCAGGAATAGCTGCTGGTAGCGGCCAGCCTGGCAGAAAACGTACATCCCCGGCGTGGCAGCCGGCTTGACGGCTCGGATGCCGTCCCGCAATGCGGCAATCCGATCAAACTCAGCGGGGTTGTCCTTCTGCAACTGCCGGAGGATTTCCTCGGCCTCGTTCAGGTCAACGAATTCGTCTTCCTCGTCCTCGAAGAGGCTTAGTTGTCCGCCCTTCTTTTCGTAGATGGCGTACATGGCCTCCTCGTTAAGCTGCTCCGTGCGGTCGAGGATTGCAGCGTCTTCACCGATGGTGTCGTGGATTTCCTGAATCCGGTTGTGGAGGCTTTGGCGTAGACCGAGATTCCGGTCCAGGGCCGTTTCCGGCAGGAAGTTGAATCCCCATACCGTGTCATGCTCTGAGCCGATACGGTCGATTCGGCCGAATCGTTGAATGAGCCGCACCGGATTCCAATGAAGGTCGTAGTTGATGATCTTGTCGCAATCCTGAAGGTTCAAACCTTCCGCAAGCACGTCGGTGGCGACCACGGTCATTCAGCTCGGTTTCCCCGGGGCCAAATTGGTACTCGGGATTTGCTTTCGGGGCGAAGCGGCCGACAACGCGGGCCTTGCTCTTGTCGCCGCTATAGATCACTTCGATGTCGTCGCGTTTTCCGCCGGGATTGAGATTCTCGAAAAGGTATCGGGCCGTGTCGGCATACTGCGTGAAAATGAGCCGCTTGCCGTCCTTGAGCGGCTTCTTTGCCAGCCGGGCCTTGAGCGTTTGGAGTTTTGCGTCTTGCTCGGGCGTGATCGGCTCGACCAGCTTGAGGATCTTTCCGAAGAGTTTGATGTCATGCTCGATGTGTTCGCGAAGAACGTCGATGTCGAAGTCGGCCGCATTGTAGCGGCCGGATGCCTGGCGAAGTGCCTCCAAGAGGTCGGCTTCTTCGGCATAGTCCGATTCGTAGAGGATCTTCTCCGCTTCCTTGCCGGCGGGAACCATGCCCTCGTCCAAGGCGGCAACGAACGACTCATGCACCCGCAGCAGCCGGCGGACCGTTTCCCGGAAGGCGTACACACTCGACTCGAACCGCTTGAACAGCAGCACGCGAACCAAGCCGCGAAGGTTCGACCCGGCCCGGTGCAAACTGGCGTAGGGTTCTCGCCGCTGCTTGGCCGCGTCAACGTAGTGGTAGAGTCCATATCGGGCGTAGGTCAATTCCCCGGCGGGCGGCTTGGCCGTCAGTTTCTTGCGACCCTTGCCCAGGTAGCCCCGCAATTCCTGGTAAAGCCCCTGGTACGTGTCTTCAATGCTGTATTCGATGGTCTCCAATTCCCGCTTCGGGAAGAATTGGTGCCGGCCGGCGACAATCACGTATGCCCTCCGGCGGCCGTCGAGGTACGGCCGGAAGTTGGTCGGGTCAACCGGCTGTTGCGTTTCGGCGTCGAAACCGTACCAACGCAAGATGTGGTTGCGTGTCCGCCGGATCAGGATGTTGGCCAGCAGGTCGGGCAACTTTCGTTCCGTCTTCTCGATGAGCTTGAAATACTCCTTCAGGTCGGGCGGGTCGACCGGAAGGTCGGTCTTGTCGTCCTGGTGAAAGAGCTTGATTTGATGGTAAACATCCCAAGCGGTCTTGTTCCGGGGCGTGGCCGTCAGAAAACAGCATCGCCGGCCGGTGGCCAGATACTCCTGCACCACCCTGTAGCGTTGCGTGTCGGGGTAGCGGAGATTGTGGCTTTCGTCGATCAGGACGAAGTCGCGATCCTTGAACTTCACGTCCTTCATCAACAGGCTCATGCCGCCGTCCTCCTCTTCCCGGAGGTAGCCCATCGACAGCACGCGGGCGTTCAGTTCGTAGACCTCGTTGTACCGCTCCCACATTTCCACAAGCGGGGCCGGGCAAATAATCAACGGTCGGGCATGGTCGGTGCGTTCAAAATGCTTGACTATGGCCGCTCCGATGTAGGACTTGCCCAAGCCCACCACGTCGGCCACAAACGACCCGCCATAGTCGCGAATCATCTGCACGGCCTGCCGCACGGCAACCTTCTGAAAATCGGCCAGCCGACTGGTGATGTCGTCGTCCCAGAGGATGTCTCGGTCGTCCTCGCCTTCAAGCCAGTCCTTGACCAGCGAGTACATGGTCTTCATGTAGATGTCGTATGGCCTCGCCAGGTTGACGGCCCATGACTGCTGCATCTCCTGCATCAGCGGTTCGTCGAATTCCTGCGACTCCTTCCACAGTTCGTCAAACCAATGGACCAGTTCCGTGTGGTTGTCGTTGCCTTGGACGACGACGTTCAGTTCGGTGTTGTGGGTCACGCCCGAAAGCGTCAGGTTGGAAGAGCCGACGATGGCGATGCCCTCTTCGTGCCGCTCGACTGCCTGGCCGTGCCCATCGAACACTTGGCCGTAGGTGAAGATGTACGCCTTGGCGTGCAACCGCCCTTTGGTGTAGACACGGACCTTGAGCCGCTTCTCCTCGATGAGTTGCACAAGGGTCTTGACGACCGTTTCGCCTTCGTCGGTCTGGTCCATCGTTTCCAGGGCGGCGGCGACGTTCTCGGCCGTTTCGGCTACCGCCTGCTTCGCTTCGGTGCGTTTGCGGAAACGCTGGCTTTCAAGCTTATCCGCAACGAGTTCCAGACGCCGCGTGCCCTCGGCCAATTGCTCCAGCGTTTGGCGGTCGGTAGTGTTGCCGATTAGCAGGCGGAGTTCTTTCACAGCGGCCAGCTTATCCGCAATGCAGGTCAATCCCGAGACGAAGAAGTAACCAACGGCAAATCGGGCCGCCTCCGTCGATCCCAGGATGCGGTTGATGTGGTCGCAGAGCTTCTCGTTGCGGTTGTCAATAATGTCGTGGGTGGGCATGCTAACAATCGGCCTTTCTGAGGCTTACCGCCGGGTCCGCTTTCCCTTCATAACGTCTTGCGGGTTGCCGTCCAAACGGACTGCAACGCGGTCTCCAATCCAGTCTTCTTCTTGTGCGTTCATCTCCGCTGATGTGGACTGCACTGCGGCGTAGATCTCGCTCAGTGCCGTTGCCCGCTCCTCTGAAGAAGCGAAGCCATGCAATGTCAACCACACGTTGTCGAACGCCTGCCGAGTCGATCCCTTCAATTCTTCCGTCAACCATGCAAACGGTTCTGTCCGAATTCGCTCGAATGCACGGGTCAACATGTTAATTTCCCCAGGTTCCAATGAACGAGGGTCAAGAACGAGCAGGTCGGCTGCCTCATAGGTCTCGACTTTAATCATGCGGCCATAGCTTCGGCCGTGGGCTTGCCTGACCAGATAATTGAAGGCTCCAAGCATCAGGGCTGCAAGCAGCACAGGTTCAACGTGCTTCTTCGGCCTGATCTCGACACAATTATGGTCGATCGGAGCCTTGGCCTCATTGAGTCCGGTAACAAGACGCATCTTGTTGACAATCGGCATTACGATTGCGGCCGGTTCTCGCAGTTCCAGGCGATACCAGTCCCGGCCACGGGCTTTGCACGTGGCAGTATCGCTGTAACCTTCCTTCTCGCCCCAACGTATATATTTCTCAGCATTTGTCCCCCGAAGTTCACTTCGTGACTGGTCGGCGAGAAACAACAAGGTGCTCAAGTGCTCCCGCCGGACCTCGGGCATAACGATCTCCGCGGGTCGGAGAATTACCGGCTTCAGGAAGCGTTTCTCAATCTCCCATTCGCGTGCCGCGTCAGGCCGCAAGTAGAAGAATTCGTTTGCTCCGGTCTTGATTCCGAATCTCACTTCGGCAACATCGCTGAGCCTTACCAGCCTTTCGCTACACTTTTCCACGATGGTCCAATACACGTCCGGGGCACGCAGGTACTTGCCACCCCACTTGTCTCCCCGATACTGCTGCATCTGCAGCAGGCGTCTTGCGGAAACCTTCGGACGTTTGCGGTCTTGTATTGAATCGTCCTCCGATTCCTCAACTCCCTCCGCTCGTAAACCGGCCGTAAGCAGGCAATTCTGGACCACGGGCAGAACCCGGTATTCCGAAGTGGCGGACCGCCCCTGGCAACTCTCGATGGCACAGAAAACTGCCGGCGAAAGCATGTGCTCAAAAGATGCCTTGAACATTACAAATCGTGCCACTTGGGTGAGCCCGCGTTCCTTTCGGTCGTTTGCAGACGAGAACAGCACGATTACGGTGTTTACGTCAGCCGATGCGAAGGATCGCTTCGATTGATTGTCGAGCACGAGCTTTACGTGGCTGTGCTTGAGCAAGAACTCCTGCAAATCCTTCCCGTAGCCAACGTCGAGCCAGGAGTTGGACGTGATGAAGCAGAACGCTCCCTTCGGGTTCAGCAGCGAAAGTCCGTGGAAATAGAAGTAGACGTAGAGGTCGCTCTTGGCGTCGAGCCTGTGGGCCGCCGTGTCCTTGCCGGCCTTGTAGCCGAAGAACCGCGGGAAAAGCTGATATACAGACCGGGCGAGTTTTGCCTTGTACTCCTTCTTGCTGGCAATGGTAATCTTCTCGCGGGGCAGCAGCGGGTCGGCGATGTTTTCCTGACGAACATAAGGCGGGTTGCCGACCACAATGTCGAATCCGCCTTTGTCGCCTTCGAAGATTTCGACAAAGGCGATGTCCCAAACGAACACGTCTGACGGCCGGCGAACGGCTTCCGCCAGCTTCGCGACCTCTTCGGATTCTGCCATCAGCCTGGCGATTTCGGCTTCCCAGGTGCGTTCCGGCCGACGTGATGCCGATCGGCAGCCCTGCCGCGACATTCGCCAGCCAGGCGGGCGTTCCCACGAGGAGACACAACCCGCCAACGCTCACCCAACGCGCCCAGCCGAAGCACATCCCCAGACTCAGAACCAGGAACGCCAGATGGCATAGCCAGAAGGCCTCGGCCAGGTGTTCCGTCGCTGCGCAGTAGACCACGTGGCAGACGAACAGCACCACGCCGAACCGTCCCAGCCAGGGATAGCAGCGGCCCTGGTTCGAGGCGTAAGGCGGGGATAGCATGTCGAGTCGCATCGGGCCATCTCTTTTCCAAAGTAGCAGGCACACTCCGTGTGCCGTCCTCCCAAGTTGGCTGGCATTGTCGAGGAACGACAAGCGGACGGCACACGGAGTGTGCCTGCTACTTTTCTTGCCGTCCGTGAACGGTTACCTGCGTCAGACGTTCGAAGACGATCGCGGCCTGCGAATAGCCGGCCGACGTTCCCATTAGCATCACCTGGCTCCCGCCGGCGATCGCGCCGCTCTCCATGCACTGGTGCAACAAGGCCGGCATGCTCGCGGCTACGAGGTTGCCTTAGTCGGCCACGTGACGATGAAATCGATCCGCCGGAATCTCGATCCAGCGGCGGACCATCTCCAGCGCCTTCGGGGCGCCTTGATGCGGGACCACCTGCAGCCGGGCACGGTCCACCTGCGGCCGGCCGACGACCCGCCGGAACATGGGCGCCAGGTGCTTATGCACGGCCTTCATGAGGACCTTGCCGTCCATGTGGAAGCGAAAATCCGAGTCGTTCTCCGGGGTGTATTCGTCGGCCATGTGCAGATGTCCGCCGCCATCGACCCGGCAGGCCAAGAGATATTGGGAGTGCGTTTCCTGCACGAAGACTCCCAAACCGGGCGATTCGCGGTGCCGCAAGACGAAGGCGGCCGCTCCATCGCCGAACAGCGACGCAACCTCGGGCTCGCGCCAATCGACGGCGGCCAGCGGCGATTCCGAACAGACGATCAGGATATGGCGATACGTTCCACCTTGCATCAGCCCGCTGGCCACGCGGAGGGCGACGATGAACCCCAGGCACGTCGTCTGGATGTCGAAGCCGGGGATTCCCTGCGCGGCCGGGCCGAACATCGCCTGGACGTGGGCTGCATTGCAAGGAATCGGCCGATGCCGCGAAGTGCTGCAGTCGAGGATCAGGTCGATGTCGGACCAAGAGACCTCGGCGGCGGCCATGGCCCGAACAACCGCCTCGCGGCCCATCGTCGCGACCGTTTCCGGCGACAGGCACTCGAAGCGGCGATTCACGCCGATATTCGCACGCGTCCAGCCGGCGGCCTTGCCCAGCCGCCGGTCGATCCCTTCGGCGCAGACCTCTTTTCGCGGGAAACAGGTCCCCGAACCGATGATCGTGAAATGCTGGTGGAAATCCATGGTTCCACCTTCCCTCTTATTCATCGCTTACCACTCCAGAATCTCAAAGGTATTGTCGGCAGCGACGCGAATCCGCCGCGTTCGCCAGCGGATCGTCGGCACGAGCAGGGCGTGGCAGGCGTGAATCGGCTGCAACAGCTCCGACACGATCGATAGGAAAAATCGAAAGCGGACTTCGCGATCGAAACAACGGCGATGCAGGAAACGAATCAATACGTGCCGCACGCGCAGCGTGACGCCCAAGGCAACGGCGGCGAGAGCTGCGCACGGCGCACGGCGGGCGCGAACCACGACGACAACAGCAACCAGAACGTCGCGATCAAGGCGGTCCACAACAACAGCGGCGGGAGTCCCAGCACCGCCAGCAGAAGCAGTTGAACGGCCGGACGCTGGTCGCGAACCAGCGCGGCGGCGAACACGAACCAGCGATGCATGATCTGGGAATAATGTCGAATGCCGGTGACGCTCGTGCAAAGATATTGAGGGACGCTCCCCTGGTGAATCCGCCGGCCGCTGTCGAGCAGCAATCGGGCCAGCGCATAATCGTCGCACAGCCGCTCCTGGATCGACGAAAACCCGCCCAGCGACCGCATGGTCTCCGTGCGCGTCACGTAGAACATGCCGTTGATCGAAAGCGGCCCCACGACGGGCAGCAGCGAAAGATAGGTCATGATGCTGTTGTTGTTGACAAAATGGGTCACGAGCGAATCCCACCCGGCGGCCGCCGACGAGTAGCAGGGAATGCCCGTGTAAAGGTCGCAGCGATCGAGGGCCGAAACGGCCGCGCCCAGGTTCCGCTCGGAAATCGTCGTGTCGTCGTCGAGAACCGCCGCGTAGGGCGTGTCGATCTTGGGCCATGCCTTGGCGAGCTTGTAGGCCTTGGGATTGACGTTATCCGGGGCGCGGTCACAGCAGACGATTTCAACACGCCCGGCATGTTCCCGGCAAAGCGGCGCCACGGCGCTTCGGCCGGTTGCATCGTCGCGATCGACCAGCCACAGGAAGCGGGTCGCCTGCGGCGTGCCGAGCAACGTCTGGCGAAGCACGTCCGCCAGCCGCGGGTCGCCGCCGAGGATCGGTTGCACGATCGTGATCTGGCCGGCCGCCAGCGGCGCGTCGCCGGCCGGCTCGCGGCGCAGGCAGCGGAGGCTGGACTGGAATTTCACGATCGCGATCGCAAGATACAGTCCCAGCGCGATCAGGCAAACCAGCAGAAGGTTGAACATACGTTTAGGCGCCGTAAATGAAAGTGTTGTGAAAATTGGAACTGTAGGACGGGCTTCCCAGCCCGTCAATTTGCAGACGGCCTAGGAAGGCCGTCCTACAAGGGTCGTCAACTCGTGCTTTCACGCCTTACATCCTCGGCCGTTGCCACTCCACAAAGCGTCGCAGTCCTTCATGCACGCCGATCGGCGGCGGGCCGAATCCCTCGCGGCAACGCAACACGTCAAAGGTCTTCGAGCAGGCGAAGACGCTTACGCCAAACACCGTGATCGGCGGTTCGCCCGGCAGGTGCAGCCAGCGGTAAACCCGTTCCGTCCATCGCCGGCGCGGAGGGCCATGGCCACGGACACCCGCCGTTTCGGCGCAGGCAGATTCAATCCTTCCAGCGCTTCCAGCAGGAACTCATGTATCGACACCGGCTCGGCGTTCGTCAGGTTGTAGGCATCGTGCTTGAGCGGACGGGTCGCAGCTTGCAGCATGTAATGGCAGAGATTGTCGATGTAGATCACGTCGCCTTGCGGCGGTGGCCCGTCGGAAACCAGCAGCGGCAGGCGGCCCTTGCGAGCGGCCGTCAGCACGCGGGGAAATAACACCGTGTCGCCAGGCCCAAAGACGGCACGCGGGCAAGATCACGTGTTCGCCGCTATAGGCCCGCACCAGGCATTCCCCGGCATATTTGGTGGCCGCGTAAGTATTGACAAAATGGGGGCCGATAGGGCTGGCTTCCGTCAAATCGAACTGGTGGCCGTCGCGATAAAATACCGAGCTGGAGGAGATATGGATGAGCCGCGGCTTGGGGCGTTGCGATTCACAATAGGCAATGACGTGCCGCGTGGCTTCGACATTATCACGCTCGAAAGCCCTGCGGCTGCCCCAGGGAGCCGCCCTCGCCGCGGCATGAATGACAACGTCCGGCAAAAAGGGCAGCCGCAGGCTTCGTGCACCGGTTGGCTGAGATCAAGGGACTGGTAGTTGTTCTCGTCGAGCGGCGTGTCGGGCACGGCCGCCTTGTCCGGCAAGGGGCGCCGTCCCACCCCATACAAACGCAGGTTGGGCACTGCTGCGAACTGCCGCATGAAACTACTGCCCACAAAGCCGGAAGCCCCCGTGACGAGGATATTCATGCGGGTGTCCCCTTTTCCGGAATGGGCTTTTGCAGGCAGCGTATGCGGCGCCGTTTCCGGTCCAGCGTCTCTTGCCCGGTCTGTGGCCAGGGCGAAACTCAGCAGCGGGAGGCCGCAGCCGCAACTGCCGGCAGAGCCCGGCAAGCTCGCGCTCGATCTGCGCTTCGGCCTGCCCGCTTTCCACGCCCTGCATGGGCTGCAGGCGCACGAGCCACGTCAGCGCATGCTGTTCCAGGCGGTAGTCGGAAAAGCAATCCTGCGCCAGCAGCATGGCGCGACGCAGACTGTCGGGGAACAGGGCGGTCAAGGCGTCGTTCCGCACGTCGGGCAGCCATAAGACATCGTCCTGCCGGCCCTCAATCGCCGCGATTGTGCGCGTATGCCGGCCGCACGGGCAGTCTTGCTCCGCATCGATGCGCAACACGTCGTCCAATCGGTAACGGACAAAGGCCTGCGTCCGCCGGCTGAAGTCCGTTATGACAGGCACAAAGCGCTGTTGCCCGGCGTCCAGCCATTGGGGCTCGATATGGACGTGTTCCTCGTTCAGGTGCAAGCGGCCGTGCGGGCAGCTTGCCGCCAAAAAGCCCTCGGTGCATTGATAGACCTCTTGCAGATGCCGATGCCATGCGTTGCGGGCATGTCGGGCGTCGTCCGGCTCCAGCGTTTCGGCCACGCTCACCACCTGTTGAGGACGGATATTGAGCGCTTGGCCCTGCTGCTGCGCCAGTAAGCCGAGGGCAGAGGCCGGCGCAATCAGGACATGGGGTTGCAACCGGTTCAACTCCGATACCAGGCCGGAGAGTCCTGCCAGGAGATCCAGATAACTGAATTGCAAGCGCCGGCTATGCACGCGGGTGTAGAGGTTGCTGTTGGCCCTGAGCAGAAAGGCCACGCGCAAGGGCGGCGCGAGGGGACTTACGAGTTGGCAAAGCGATCTGTGGCTCAGCAATTTTGCCATGACGGCGCCTGCCCAGCGGCTGCTTTCCTGCCGGCTGACGAGAAAACCGCGCTCGCCGGAAGTGCCGCTGGAGAGCCCTACGCTGATGCCATGCCGCAGCGCGGGGGTAAAGTCGCGACTGCGCTCGGCTGCCAGTCCCTCGGCGAGCGTCAGAGAGCGGGCGATGCCATAGCGGTTGAGTTCGTCAAAATGCTCGCGGACCTGCGCTTTTTCGAGCAAGGGCAAGTCCGCTAATTCAACAACGCCGCGGCCGGGCAGGTAGTTCTTGTAAAATGGGAAGTGGGGCAATACGCGTTGAAGATAGCGGTGGATCTGCCGTGCCTGCCAGCGCAGCAGATGGTCGCGACTGGCAAAACGATACCCCCAACGCGTCCGCATGAACTGCGCCAAGAGGGTCAGCGCATCAGCAGTTTTGGCCAAGGGCACGATACAGATCCATACTTTGCTGGCAGTGTGACGGGAGAATAAAGAGCTCCGGGTGTTGGGCGCCGAGGTGGTGCAGGGATTCCAAGGTCCGCCGATATGCCGGCCAGTTGTGCATGATGAGGCCGGCGAGGCGGCTGGGCGGCACATGGTTCAACCAGGCCTGGCGAGACCAACAGGCATCGCGCAGAGAAACACCTCGCGCTCCTGCGAATCGCGAAACAGCAAGCCCATTTGCCCCGCGGTGTGGCCTGGAAGCGGCACCGCGAGGACGCTATGATCGCCCCACACGTCACGACCCTCACCCAATGCCGACCACGCGCTAGGCAGGGGGCCGGCAGGGAGATCTTCCACAAATTGAAGTCTGGCGGCGAAATTGTCCGGCAAGAGGGCGGGTAGAAAGCCATGCGTCAGGCCCGACAGTCGTGTTTGCCGGCATGCCAGCTCCCACTCGCGGCGCATCAGCAGGAAGCGGGCCTGCGGCAGGTCGCGGAGACCGGCGATGTGGTCGGCATGGAGATGGGAAATAAAACAGACGCGGATATCCGCCGGGCGCAGGCCGAGCCGTGCAAGTTGCGCTGTCAGGGATTCCTCCGGCGGCAAGGTCATCGGCGTGATCCAGCGGTAGAGACGTTCAGGAAATGCCTGCGTGGCCGAAAAGAACCGCTCGGCATAACCGGTATCAAACAAGGCGACGCCCTGCTGCGGATGTAACAAAAGGGCACAAATCGAGGGAAACTGGATGATCCGCCAGCGCGCGGCCCTGTACGTCACGCGTTCGCAATGGCGGCAATGGCCGACCCGCAAGAGGTGTACTTGAACGCGGTGACCGGAACTGAACATGCTGCGGTCCTGATGGGGACTAAAATAGTGCGAACACCATCAGCGAGACGCCTTGCCGCGGGAGTTTCAGCTTCACGGTGGCGGCGCCGGCGGCGATGCTTACGGTTTCGGGGTTGCCGATCGTTTCAAGCTGTCCTGCCCGCTCCAAATCGACGAACTGCTGCGGCGTGGGCTTTTGCGGCGAGCCCATCTGCTGCCAGGCCGTGAACGCGTTGCTGTGATCGTGATCGATGCGATATTGCACGAGCCTGGCCCGCTGCGCCGCGGCGGGCAGATTCTCAGCGAGAGCGCGATCTCGGCCGCCGGCCCCGGCGCGTCGTCGTCATGATAATGCCACGCCAAGACGAACAGCTTGTTGCCGTCGATCGCGGCCAACGCGGAGACGTCGGGCTTTGCCCGCGCACGCCGCTGCGGAGGATGTCATCCAGCCGTGTCGCCCCGCTGCTTTCCACGCCGACCCGCTTGCCGCTCATCTTGCCCAACATGCGGAAGACGTTGAAGGCCGGCACGTTGATCCCGCCCGTGGTCGCCATCACGCGGAAGCCGGCGAAGATCGGCTGATTCTCGAATTCGAAGGCCCAGGTCAGCGCCTTCCAGGTTCACGCCGCGACGGTCGGCGATCTCCAGTTCGCGCCCGAAGCTCGCGGCGGAATAGCTCGAATACATCGTCGTGTTGCGATAGGCAAGCTGCGGCCCCGTGCAGGCGGCGCAGCCGTCGGGGTCGGATTCGCCGATGACGATCGGCTTGCCCTTGCTTTCCGGGAAGGAAGCCACGATGCCGAACCCTTCGTCGATCGCGCGAAGCTGATTGGAAATGCCCATGCGGACGTGGCCGTTGACGAAGCTCGGCGACCCCTTGGCATGGAAGGAGAGGAAATCCAGCGGCGTGCCGACCCGGCCGGTGGCGTAGTTGGTTCCATGCAGGCAGTGCGCGATGAAATCGCGCTGCCAACTGCCGCCGCTGCCGGCGCAGTCGCTGCCGCCGACCCGCGCCGCCGGCAGCGCCTTCTTCACGCCGTCGATCGCATAGTCTTGCAGCTTGAAGAACTCCTCCTTGGTTCCCTTCCAGTAGCCGATGTTGGGTTCGTTCCAGACTTCCCAATACCATTGCTCGACTTCCGATTTTCCATATTTCTCCACGCAATGCTTGACCCACTGATAGACCAGCTCGCGCCACTTGTCATAGCTTTTGGGAGGATAGGCCCAGCCGGTGAAGATCGAATTGCCCGCACCGCTTCCGCCGGGCACAAAATGGTGCTGGTAGGGCTCGGGGTGGGTGGAAAGTCGCCTCGGGCATGAAACCGATCTGCGCGTAGGGCTTGACGCCGTTTTTCAGGTAGGCGTCGAAGATGCGATCGACGATGGTGAAGTCGTAAAGGGGATTGCCCTTGGCGTCTTCGCTGTAGATGTTGGTCGATCCCCACTTGAAGGCCGGCGTGCCGTCGCCGCTGGTGAGCATATTGTGCGCGCGGAAGTAGGCCTGCGGCGGGCCCAGCTTGCCGATATCGCCAAGCAGCTTCAGGCCGTCTTTCATGCAGGCGTAGTTGGGTTCATCGGCGCCGAAGAAGCGGTAGAACGGCTTCATCTCGCCTTTGACTTGCCCTGCATCGACGATCATCGTCACGGCAAAATCCGGCTGCGGCGCCGCCGGCTGCGCGGAAAACGGGGCAAGCACGTAGGCCTTGCCGATTTCCGTGGGGAACTCGACGACAGTCTTCTCGGGCCGCGTGAGCTTCACGGCCTGGCCGCCCACGGTCACGTCCATCGGGGCCGCGGTGCGGATGCGGACCACGTTGCCCGCCTTCGAGCGGATCGTCGCCCTATCGACCGCGCCGTCCTTCCACGTCACGTCGGCCTCGAAGGCCCCGCGGGCGCAGAGGCCCTGGTACTCACCCGCCGACCAAGCTTTCGGCAGGGCGGGCAGGAGATGGATCTCGCCGGCGTGGCTCTGGATCAGCATCTCGGCGATGCCGGCCGTGCCGCCGAAGTTGCCGTCGATCTGGAACGGCGGGTGCGTATCGAAGAGGTCGGGCAGCGTGCCGTTCTTCAGCAGGTTCGAGAGCATCCTGTAGGCGTGGTCGCCGTCGCGGAGGCGGGCCCAGAAGTTGACCTTCCAGGCCATGCTCCAGCCGGTGCCGCCGTCGCCGCGGCCTTCCAGCGACTTGCGGGCGGCGGCCGCCAGGTCGGGCGTTTCCGTCACGGAGATCGAGTGGCCGGGGTGCAGGCCGAAGAGGTGCGACACGTGCCGGTGCTGCGGGTCGGCGTCGCCGTAGTCCTCGACCCACTCCTGAAGGCGGCCGGTCTTCTTGCTGATCTGCAGCGGCGCGAGCCGCGCCAGCGCCTTCTCGCACTCCGCCCGGAAGGCCTCGTCGCTGCCCAGGACCTTGCTCGCCGCGATGCAGTTGGTGAGCAGGTCGTTGACAATCTCGAGGTCCATCGTGGCCGCATAAGTGAACATCGCGCGGCTGCCGTCGGCCTTGATGAAGGTGTTCTCGGGCGAGTACGAGGGGTTCGTCACGAGCTTGCCGGCCACGGGCGCGGGCACCATGTACCCATGGTCGGCGGGGGCCTCCATGAGAAAATCGAGGATGAAGCGGGCGGCGCCCTTCATCAGCGGATAGCCCTGCCTGGCCAGAAACGCCTTGTCGTTGGTGAACAGGTAGTGCTCATAGGGATGCTGGGCCAGCCACGCCGAGCCCATCGGCCACACGCCCTGGATGCCGTCGGCCGGGGCCGTGCGGTCGAAGATGTCGCTCAGGTGGTGGACCACCCAGCCGTTGCAGCCGTACATCGCCTTGGCCGTGCGGCTGCCCGGCTCGACCAGCGTATCCATGAAGTCGAACAGCGGCAGGTGGCACTCCGAGAGATTGCAGACCTCAGTCGGCCAATAGTTCATCTGGATATTGATATTGGTATGATAGTCGGCGTTCCACGGGGCGCTGGTGCCCTCGCTCCACAGGCCCTGGAGGTTGGCGGGCTGGCCGCCCGGTCGCGAGCACGAGGCCAGCAGATAACGCCCGAACTGGAAATACTGGACCACGAGACCGGGGTCCTGGCTGCCGCGCTTGACGCGGTCCAGCCGCTCGTTGGTGGGCAGGCGGCGGATGTCGTCGGCCGTCGTGCCGAGGTCGAGCGTCACGCGGCGAAACAGGCGCTGATGCTCGGCGACGTGGGCGGAGCGGAGCGCGTCGTACGGCTTCTTGGCGGCGGCCGCGAGGGTTGCGCGGCAAATCTTCGCCGGGTCGCCGCCGTGGAAATCGGTGGCGGCCGCCAGCAGCAGAACGACCGAGTCGGCCTTCTCGACAGTAAGCTGGCCGTCCTTGGCGGCCACCGTGCCGCCCTGCGGGATCGCCAGGACCTGGCCCTCAAACTTCATGCCGCGCGGCTCGCGGGTCCGGTCGTCCGGGCAATTGATGCGGCCGCGGAGGATCAGGCCGCTGGCAAATCCCGCATCGGTCAGGGTCTGGGCGTCCTTCTCACGGTTGATGCCGACGCGGACGCTGATCTTGCCCGGCTTGTCGGCGTTGAGGCGGATCACGATGCAGTTGTCGGGCGTCGAGGAGAAGACCTCGCGCGTGTACGTGACGCCATCCGCCCGGAAGCGCGTGGTGGCGATGGCCGTGTCCAGGCACAGCTCGCGGCGGTACGCTTCGGCCGACTTCGGCGTGTCGATCATTTCGATGCTCAGGTCGCCCAGGCCCTGGTAGGACCGCACGCCGCGGGGGTTGCCGATCATCGTGCGGCTGCCGAGCTGGGTGGCCTCATTGTTCTTGCCGGCGAAGAGCAGGTTGCGGACCTGCGGCAGGGCCTCCAGCGCGGCCGGGTTGTCGGCGTCGCGGCGGTAGCCGTCCCACAGCGTATCCTCGTTGAGGCCGATCCGCTCGCGGTCGACGCGGCCGAAGACCATCGCGCCCAGCCGCCCGTTGCCCAGCGGCACGGCCTCGACCCACTGGCCCGCGGGCCTGGCATACCACAAGGTCAGGGTTTCATCGGCCGGCGGCTGACCGGCTTGCACGGGCGGCCCCACAGGAACCGGGGCGGGTCGGCCGGCAGCCCCCAGGGCGGTGGAAGCAAAGACAAGGACTAGCGGTAGGAACAGAAAGGATTTCATCGCGGTTGAGATAGACATGTGGTGATCTCCCTTGCCTGTTGTCAATAACTAACTGATTGGAATGATTGGAATTTTGATGCCGCGAAACGCCGCCAATGCTAGCGTAAGCGGTGATCGCGGTCAAGAACCCGTGCGAATTCTCCCAAAACCGGCGATTCGATGGCTGCGGAGCCCTTCGATGCGGGCCATTCCCGCGTCTTCACTCCTGCAACGAGCGAAACATGGCCAAATCTTCGTCCACCCGCTGGGCTTCGCGGCGGAACTTGCCGGGCGTGGTCTTCGTTTCCTTCCGCATCATGGCGGTCAAGTACTGTTCGGTGGCATAGCCCGATTTCTGCGCCACGACCTTCACGGGCAGGTCGGTCTGGGCCAGGAGCCGCTTCGCGTTCTGGAGCCGCACCTTCCGAATCTCGCGGTGGACCGTGCTCCCCAGGACCGCCTTGAAGAGGTGGTCCAACGTCGAGCGGGAAACGGCCAGCTCGTGGGCGACGTGCTCCACGGTCAGGCCGGCACAGCCCTTGTCGCGGATCATGCGCATGGCCGCGACCACCTGCGGGTCCTCGACGGCCAGCAGGTCGGTCGACTTCCGCGGGACCAACCCGGCGGGCATAACGGAGACCCGCAAGTGAGGCGGCTTCTCCCCGCGCATCAAGCGGTCCAGCAGGGCGGCCGCCTCGTAGCCCAGCCGAAAACAGCCCTGCTCCACGCTCGACAGCGGCGGGTTGGCCAGTTCGCACATGATCGGGTCGTTGTCCACGCCGATGAGGGCCACGTCGTCGGGCACCCGCAGGCCCAACGCGCGGCAGGCCTCCAAGACATGCCGGGCACGGGCGTCGTAGCAGGCCATCAGGCCCAGCGGCCTGGGCTGGACCGCCAGCCATTCCACCAATTCCTGCTGCAACTTGTCCCAATTCCGCGACGTAGTGTAATGGCCTTTGAAAACCCCGCAGGAGCGGCCGGCCTCCGCCAACCGCGCCTTGAAGCCTGCGCACCGCCGGGCGTCCCACACGTTCAATCGCGTGGGCGGGTTGCCACAGTAGGCGAAGTGTTTCAGGCCGCGCGCGAGCAGGTGCTCGGCCGCAAGCCGCGCGATGCCCTCATCGTCGGTTTCCATATAGGGGATGCCGCAGTCGTCTTCGTACCATCCCCGGCCCCCGCCGTAGGCCACCGCCGGCTTGCCAAACTTCAGAGCCGCCGCGGCGGCCTTCCGATCGTCGAAATTGACGATCATGCCGTCGCCTTTCCAACTGCGGAGGTCGGGAAGCTTATGGACCAGCTCTTCCTCTACGTACAGCGACCAGTCGCTACGGGCGCGGACGTAGGCCGCGATCCCGCGGAGGACCCGCTGGTCGTAGTTCTGGTACATCAAGGCCAAAACGGCGATCTGACGCATTGGGGCGATGTTAGCCACGGATGAAACACGGAGCAAAGTTCCCTCGCCTGCATAGTACTCCTTCGTCCGTGAAACCGCAATGAAGGTTTGCGAATTTTCATAAGGCTTTTACCAGATTTCACAATTGCAAAAACTGCCATTCCGCTTACATTGGAGCTCGCGAATGAGACTGGCGCGAGGCGCCAAGGACACGAGGTTCCGATGCTACGAGAACCGCACTTCCTCCAATTGATGGAACTCTTCGACTACATCGAAGACGTCCTGGCCTGGATCAAGGATCGCGAGGGCCGTTTTTATTGGGTCAACCGGGCCAACCTGTTGTTGATTTCGGCGACGGTCCGGAGGGCGGGCACCATCTACCCCATGGTCCGGGCGAGGACGCTGGAGAAATACTGGGCAAAACGGACCATGACCTGTACCCCGCTTTTTTGGCCGATCAGTATTGCAGCGATGACGAATATGTGTTGGCGGGCAATCGGATCGTCAACCGTATTGAGTTGGTTCCCCAACCCGATGGGACGACCGCCTGGCACGTCACGAACAAGATTCCCCTCTTGGGGAGCGCCGGAACGATCATCGGCACGGCCGGCATCAGCCGGCGGCTCGACACAAGCAACCAGGGCCCTATGCCGGGTACTGAATTCGGAGCGGTCCTGGTTTGTATGCGCGAGCACTACGGTTCGCCGATCAGCAACGAGCGGTTGGCGCGGTTGGCGCACATGTCGGTGCGGGCTTTCGAACGGAAGTTCCAGAGCTGCTTCCATCTCACGCCGCAGGCCTACCTGCGGAAGTTGCGGATGCGGATGGCAAGCCACGCCCTGGTCTACGGCAACCAGCCGCTATCGCACGTGGCCGCAAGTTGCGGATTCTCCGACCAGAGCCACTTCACACGGGAGTTCCGGCGGCATTTTGGCGAAACGCCGCGAGAATACCGGAAACGCTACGCCCGCGGCGCCGCCGACCATGAGTACGTGGTGCCCGCCGTTCCTAGCACAAAACCTGCCGCTGCTGGACAAGACGGACCGCAAGGCGGCGGCTAGGTTGAATTTCATAAGTCTTTTACCAGATTTCGTAATTGCAAAAACGGTCATTTCGCTTACATTAGAGTTTATGAAAACAACATTTGCAGCCCTAGGTCTCTCTTTGCTGGCAGTTGGAACAGCCGTCGCGCAAAGCTCCGACAGTTTGGTCAAATACGACTACCGCAGGCTGGTCGCGCACTCCGACCTCTCTTTCAACACTCCCCCGCCAAGCAGCCACGACGGCCTGCCGATCGGCAATGGCCGCATGGGCACCCTGGTTTGGACCACTCCCGCCGCCCTGCATTATCAAATCAATCACGTTGATCTGTTCTGTAGCGGCAAAAACACCCAGGCTTCTCCCCGAGGGCACACCGACTATTCCGCCGGCTGTGGATACGTGGATATCAACCTGGTGGACTTCGGCAGCGATGTTTTCGCTAGTGAGAAGTTCAACCAGCACTTGTCGGTCTATGAGGGTCTGGAAACCGCCGACGGCGATGGTCTCAAGACCCGCAGCCTGGCATGGACGGACGGCAACGTCATCGCCACCGAAATCGACGACCAGCGGAGCCATCCCGGCACGATCAATATTGACCTCCGGATGCTCCGCTACGCGCAGAATTTTACCGTCAAACCAAGCCCCTCGCCGATCGGACCGCACGGCGCGGAAATCCGGACCGACGATCACGTGGCCATCTCGCGCCTGGACATCCGCGACGGGAAAATCCTGCTGACCCAGGAATTCACCGAAGGCGACTTTTACAGCGCCTCGGCCGTGGCCATCGGCGTTGTGGGGCGCGCAGCCAAGCCATCGTATTACAACGAGCTGACTGTCCGTTTGTCCGCCGAGCCGGGCCAGGGCAAGATGATGATCCTCGCCGCCACCGCCGTCAGTTACAACCGCAATCAGAACGTCGGCGACCTGGCGTTGAAACAATTGGCGGCCGCCCAAGGCAAGTCTTTTGACGACCTGCTCCAGGACAACCGCAAATGGTGGGGCAGTTTCTGGGCCGAAGGTTTCGTTCATTTGCACAGTGCCGACGGCGTGGCGGACAACGTGGAGAAGTATTACACGTACTTCCTTTATCTCATGGGCTCCTGTTCCCGCGGGACCTACATGCCGCGTTTCTGCGGCATGGTCTGGGGCAGCGACGGCGATTTGCGCCAGTGGGGCTCGATGTACTGGTGGCACAACCAGGGCTGCCTCTTTGACGGTTTCACGCCCGCCAACCGGCCCGAATTGATGACCTGCGTGTTCAACACCTACAGCACCTTTCTGGACAGTTACGCCCGCGCCGCGCAGCAGCAATGGGGCAGCCAGGGCATTTGGATCCCCGAGACAACGTGGTTCAACGGCCTGGAGGATCTGCCTGACAACATCGCCGCTGAGATGCGCGACTTGTATCTGGCGAAAAAGCCCTGGAGCGAACGCTCAAAGGAATTTGATGATTATGCGCGGAACAAAAACGGCCTTAATAGCCGCTGGAATTACCGTTACACGGCCGACCAAAAGGGGCCATTCGCCTGGACCTCTCACGTCCTGTCCACGACTGCCAAGATCGCCAACCTCTATTGGCTCCATTACGCCTATTGGCCCGACCAGGAGTGGCTGCGCTCCACCGGCTACCCCGTGATCCGGGGCACTGCGGAGTTCTATCGGAACTTCCCCAACCTTTACAAAGCCGACGACGGCAAATATCACATCCGTTATGTCAACAATCTGGAAGAACCGCCCTGGGGCAGCGCGGATACGCCGGAGGAACTGCTGGCCATGCGCGTCATGCTCCCGATTGCCATCCGGGCCTCAGAAATCCTCAACGTGGATGCCGGCCTCCGTCCCAAGTGGAAGGAAATCGCGGACAACCTCCTGCCCGTTCCCCCGGCGCCCCAGCCCGGCGAATACTATGATATATGCACCCCGGTCTCGGACGATACTGCGTTGTTCAACAGCCTCAAGGCCTCCTACACCGGACTCGGCAGCCGCCGGGGCGGCGACGGAGGGAACCTTGGCATCCTTTCCCGCGAGCCGGTCATCGCCGCCAACCTCGGCATGGGCGAGCTCATCAAGACGGTCGTACCCGGCCAGATGCATTCCAACTCCGAAACCAACGCTTCCGCCGGCGGCCGGGGCCGGGGCCTGTTTCGAAATCGCATGATCATGGGCGAAGGGCCCGGAGCCATCGAGTTTGAGCATCTGGGCAACGCCTCCCACGGACTGCAAAACGCCCTCCTCCAAAGCGTTCCACCGTCCGTCGAGAAAGAGCCGGTCAACACGGTTTTCCCGGCTTGGCCGAAAGGTTGGGACGCGCAGTTCACGCTCGCCGCGCGGGACGCTTTTCTGATCAGCGCGTTGATGCAGAACGACCAGGTCGAATTCGTCGAAATCCTCTCCCAAAAAGGCGGGCAGTGCATCCTGCAGAATCCCTGGCCGGAGGGAGACGCCACCGTTTACCGCAATGGCAAAGCTATGGAGAGCGTCTCGGGCAAGTCGCTGACCCTGTCAACCACTGCCGGCGAACGCCTCGCCCTGGTTCCGAAAGGCAAAGTCCCCGCCGCGAAGACCCTGCAATAATCAGGGCCGCGCGTGCATCAAAATTGCTATCAGTTCCTATTTTCCGGGCCGATTTGGCTGCCCGAAGTGACGGAGTTTGACTCTATGAGAATGAATTCGTTTCCCATTGCCCTTATCCTCCTTTCCCTTGCTGCCATTGCGGTGGCCGCTCCCAGCGACGGCAATCCGTTCGTCACCGGTAATGACGTGACTTGGACGACGCTGGGGACCAACGAAAACAGTTCCATGCCGTTGGGCAACGGCGACGTGGCGTCGAACGTCTGGACGGAGCAGAACGGCGACATTGTAGTGCTCATTGCGAAATCCGACACTTGGAGCGAAAATGGACAACTACTCAAGCCCGGCCGGGTGCGCGTCCGCCTCGAACCGAATCCGTTCGTGAATTCAGCCTCATTTGCGCAAGCACTGAGATTGGAAACCGGCGACGTGGAACTGCATTCGGGTCACAATTCCGTCCGCATCTGGGTGGACGCGAATAACCCGGTGGTGCACGTGCAGGTTCAAACCGAAGCTCCCGTCGAGGTGAAAGCCACATCGGAGGTCTGGAGGACCAAAGAATATAGTCTCGATACTCGTGCGATCGATCGCACCGGATTGGGGTTCTTTGAATGGGGAGGTTACCCTGGCAGTTTAACATTTTATCCCGATACCATTCTCCAGGCAAAAGACAACCGGGTGTCCACGTGCCACTTCAATACGCATAGCATTTACCCGCTGGTTTTTGAAAAAGAACACTTGGGATCCTTGTTGCCCAAGTATCCGGATCCGCTGCTGCATCGCTGCTTCGGCCTCACGATGAAAGGGGACAACCTGGTAAGCAGCGATAATCAGAGCTTGAAATCGGTAAAGGCTTCAAGCTCGCAACAGCTTGACATTTATGCGCTCACGGAGCAAACGGAATCGCCCGAGGCATGGCGCACCGATCTGGACAAGAAAATCAAGCAGCTTGACGCGATTGAAATCAGCAAAGCCCGGACGGCGCATGAGGATTGGTGGAAGGAATTTTGGAATCGTAGTTGGATTAACGTGACAGGCATGCCGGATACGGAAAAGGTTACCCAAGGCTACGCCATGCAGCGCTTCATGACGGCCTGCGCCGGTCGTGGCGCGCAGCCGATCAAGTTCAACGAGACGGCGTTCACGGTGGGGCACGATCTGCCGCCGGGCACGGTTCCGACCGCGGCAAACCACGATCCCGATTACCGGGCATGGGGCGCATGTTTCTGGAATCAAGACACCCGCCTTGTTTACTATCCTTTGATCGCTGCCGGGGACTATGACTTGCTTGAGCCTTGGTTTGATATGTATTTGCAAGCGCTGCCGTTGGAGAAGGCTCGGACGGTCGTTTACTACCACCACGCTGGGGCGTATTTTCCCGAGACCATGTATTTCTGGGGTTTACCCAACCTCCATGATTTTGGTTTCAACAATCCCACGGTGGAATTGCAGAGCCCATGGGTCCGCTACCATATTCAAGGCACACTCGAAATCATCGCGCAAATACTCGATGTCTACGACAACACCCAGGACTCGCGCTATGCCAAGGAACTTGTTCCTTTTGCTGACGCCATTATCACCTTCTATGCGAACCACTGGCCGCGCGATTCCAAGGGCAAAATTCACATGGCGCCGGTTCAATCGTTGGAAACGTATGAAGTGGACGCCGTCAATCCCACGCCTGATATTGCCGGACTAAAAAGCGTCATTCCGCGACTGTTGGCCTTGCCTAAAGAATTCACTTCGTCAGAGCAGCGCGATCTTTGGGCCAAGACGCTCAGTGATTTGCCGCCGATTCCCATGGGCAAAACCGCGCGCGGCAAGTTGCCTCCCGATGGCGTCGGTGATACCGACGGCCGGCCCACCATTCTGCCCGCGGAAAAATACGGCGCAACCCGCAACAGCGAAAATCCCGAACTCTATGTGGCCTATCCCTATCGCCTCTATGGTGTGGGCAAACCCGATCTCCAACTGGCACGGGAGACTTACAATGCCCGGCGGTTTCCCATGGATCGCGGCTGGGGGCAGGACGGCACGCAGGCCGCGGTTCTGGGCCTGACGAATGAGGCCCAGAGGGTCGTCGCGAGAGAGTTTACCGCTTACGGGCGCCAGCAGTTTCGTTGGTTTTGGGACCCTGAATGCGGCGGCTCGGGCATGATCACGCTACAGATGATGTTGATGCAATGCGACGGCCAGCGGATCCTCTTGTTGCCCGCCTGGCCGGCCAAGTGGACGGCCGATTTCAAACTCCACGCGCCCTATCAAACGACGGTGGAAGGCCACGTCGAAAACGGCAAGATTACCAATCTGCAGGTGACGCCGAAATCGAGGGCCAAAGACATAATCGTTGAGCCAGTTGGCGGCTCTTAATGCCAGAATTTGCAGCGGGCCGTTGACCGTGACCGACATCTATGCCAAAATCAGGGGCGTCGCGAGATCACGATTCCTACCAGTCTTTTTTTGAGAATGAACGCTCTATGAAACACTTAATACTGAGCCTCCTGTTGTGCAGTGTCGCGTCGGCTGCACCCAGCTTTCCGCAGTGGAAGATCATCAAAACCAAATACCCGACCGCGGACACGGTGGTCGCCGGTTATAATGTCCTGGATTTTGGCGCCCTGGGCGATGGGAAGACCGATTGCACGCAGGCCTTTCAGCAGGCCCTGGACAATATGCGCAAGGCGGGCGGGGGCACCGTGTTTGTGCCCGAGGGCCGCTACGTCATAAAGGGGACACTACAGGTTCCCACGTCGGTGACCTTGCGCGGCGAGTGGGCCGCGCCGACCGCCAAGAGTCCCGCCGTCCAAGGCACCGTGCTGATGGCATACAGCGGCCGCGGCGATGCCAACGCCGCGCCCTTTATCGGCCTCAACCAATGCGCCGGCATCAAAGACCTGTCCATCTGGTATCCCGAGCAGACTGCCCAGGCCATCGTGGCCTATCCCTATTGCCTGGTTCAGACGGGCGGGGACAACGCCACCTTTGAAAACCTGACCCTGGTCAATCCCTATCTGGGCATCCGCATCGGGCCCCGGGGGAATGAGTTGCACTACGTGCATAATGTCTATGGCACGCCCCTGAGCGTCGGGCTTCGCTACGACATGACCACGGACATCGGCCGCTTGGAGAACATCCATTTTTCACCAGATTACTGGTGCCAAAGCGGTCTCTCGAACGCGCCGGCCGCCCATGGCCCCCTGGCCGCGTGGTTGATGACCAACGGCACGGCGATCAACATGGAACGCAGCGATTGGGAGTACGTGGCGTATGTTTTCCTTGACGGATACCACTACGGCTTTTTGATGACCAGCGGCGCGGGAGGGGCGCCAATGCCCAGTTCTACGGCATGATCATTCGCGACTGCCAGACCGCCGTCGAGGTCCAGGCGACCAATCCCTTTGGCATGGAGTTTGCCAAGTGCACCTTCGAGGGACGAGAATACGGCTTCCGCCTGGGCAGCCGCTTTAGCGCGGCGATTCTGTTGAACGACTGCGATCTCTCGGCCGAACAGGCCCTGTATTCGGAGGGAAGCGGTTGTTTCATTGCGCAGAACAGCCGGATCACACGCGGCAACATCGCCCTCACCGGCGGCGTGCTGGCCCTCACCGCATGCAAGATCCAGGACGTCAAGGCGGCAGATTTCACTGGGCAAAAGTGTGCGGGGCTTCGTTGGTGGGCAATACGTTTGCCAACCCGGTCAATCGCAAATTGGCGCCCCCGATCAAGAGTGAATTGGCTGCCGGGAAGTTGTTTGTGAGCGACCAAGCGGTGGATTTGGGTCCCTTTCCCACATACGACGCAAACGAGACCCGCGTTTCGCGTCCCGCCCGCGATGTGTCGTATGTGGTCACCGATGCGCCCTGGAAGGCCAATGGCCGCGGTGAGGAAGACGACGCTCCGGCCGTGCAGAAAGCGCCTGCGCAAGCCGGCAAAGACGGCGGCGGCATCGTGTTTGTGCCGGGGGGCAATTATGTCATCCGCGACTTGCTCGTCGTGCCCAGCGGGGTCGAATTGCGGGGCGTTTATGACGTGCCGCACCACACCGTCGGCGGCGGCAGCATGTTGCACGTCTATCCTGGAACCAAGCCCAGCGTTGCGCTCCTCGCCCGCGCCGGCCTGCGCGGTCTCACCTTCAACTACCCGGAGCAATCGGCCGGCAACTGGAAGGAATATCCCTTCCTGATCCAGGGCCAGGGAGACGACCTCTATATCATCGACGTCAACTGCGGCAATCCTTACCAGCTTCTGGACCTCAAGACCAAGCGCTGCGACAGGCATTATGTCGATTACCTGTCGGGATCGCCGCTCCGCACCGGGGTTGCGGTGGGAGGAGGCAGCAGCGACGGACAGGTCCGCAACGTGATGTTCAATACCCACTACTGGACCCGCGTCGTGGGCGGGAATCGCTTCTTTGCCAGCAGCACCGCCCGGTCGGCGTTCAACGCGGTCTGGGGATATCAAAAGGAGAATCTGGATGCCTTATGGGTGGGCAACTGCCAACGCGAACTGCTTTACCAGAACTTCGCCTATGGCTCGCTCTACGGCATGCACTTCACCCAGCAGGAGGGCCGCGGACCCGAAGATTGCATTGTCCACGGGCACGGCACCGACGGTTCCAAGACGGGGGTCTATTTCGAACGCGGCACGGGTCGTATCGACCTGGTCAACTCCGAATTGGTGTCCATGTCCTCGAGCAATAAAGTGGTTATCAAACTGGGGCCCGATTTTCAAGGCGTCGCCCGCCTCATCAATACGATGGTCTGGGGCGATCCGAGCACCCTCGCACAAGTGGATAACGGTGCGCTGTGGCTGCTGGGCTTGCATGCCACCCAGTATGGCAACGGACTGCAGATCCACCAGGGCGAGGTCACGGCCGTCGATGTGAACTACACGGGACGCGGCAACCGCTCCGCGCGTCCCAGCCATCTGGGCCTGGCGGGAGCCAAGGCCAAGGCCACCCTCATCGGCAACATCACCCAAGGTGAACTCGCGGTGAGCGACACCTCGAGCGAAGGTGGCCCGCAGGCGCCTAAACCCGTGCTGATTGGCAACCTGACTCGATAGACTTCGTCAGGGCAAGCCGCCCCCCGTCACTGTTTGACAGAGGCGGACGTGCGTTCATTGGGCGTTAGTCGAACCCATATCCGATGCGGAAGGCGACCTTCCCGTCCGCCAAGCGGCGGATGTTGGTGAGATACACCGGCAGCCCGTTTCCTGTCAGGGCCGCGCTGGAAGGCCTGGTGAAGGGCGTGAAAGACGTGTTGCCGGCGGTTGGAAAGGGCATGTTCCGCACATCCGTGCGCAAGTTGCTCGCAGCATTGGCCGCTTCCAGGATCGGCCGCCCGTAAACGACCCGCCAGATCAACAAACCTGTGCCCGGAACACTCGCGTCGAAGCCGATCCGCTGCCGATTCTCCAGCAGGAAGTACTCGCTGCCGTCGGGGCGGACCGGGATCTTGAAACACTGGTTGGTCGTGTTCTCCACGGCTGCCAACACGAGATCCTGTTTCACCGTGGGATCGATCATGGCCGGCGTCAGCCAGCCGAGCCTCTCCTTGCACCATGCGCTCATGTGCTGCGGCCGCCCGCCGCCGACTTGGACCGACATTAGGTCCCAGTTTCCCAGACTCTGCGCGTAGGGGTTTGCCGGACGCTGAGGCGGCTGGGGCGTGGCGTCGCCGGGCGCGTGCGGCGGATGTAGAGGTCGGGCAAGCCCAGCACGTGTCCGAACTCGTGGCACATCGCGCTGATGTCGGACATCCGCCTTCCGCCTTCGGGGGCGATGAAATAGCGGAAACGGCGGTTGCGGTAGGCCATCATGCTGGAATGCGGCCAGTAGACGCTCGTGAGTTCGCGGGCCGCCACGCCTCCCGCGTAGATGAAAGCC
The DNA here is from genome assembly GCA_963824275.1 of uncultured Planctomycetia bacterium. Classification (GTDB taxonomy): domain Bacteria; phylum Planctomycetota; class Planctomycetia; order Pirellulales; family Thermoguttaceae; genus JANXQG01. The sequence continues at coordinate 1,404,238 of CAWGOT010000006.1, forward strand.
ACCGCGTCATAGGCGTTCAGCACGCTTGCGCCCTCGCGGGCCACGAGCTTATCGAGGGCTTCTCGCAGGAGGAGCGAGTCCCGGTTGCCGCCGCCGGCATTGCCCGTTCCGGCGGTGGAACCGGTCGTGGAATACTCCAAGCGGTTGCGGCTGACCTGGACCGCCTCAAACGCCTTCCCCTGCACGTGGAACAGCCCGCTGGACAGTTCGGAATAGAAATCGTTGACGCTGCCGTAGGCGGTCTGCCCCGTCGCGGTGCGGGTGTAGGTCTTGGTGCTGAAGAACTCCCGCTCCCAGTCTTTCGGCGTGATGTTGGCGTTGTGCTTCACGTCGGGGAATTCGATCAGGACCAAGGCGAGCTTCAGGGCCTCCTGCGGCCTGGATGCACCCATCGCGCGACGGGCCGTGAAATTCCCGCCCCGCCCGCTGATGGGAATGTCCGGGGAGCTGAGCGACGCCAGCGAGGCGTTGAGTTGCAGCTCCTTGCCGTCGCGCCGAACTGCCAGGGCTGCGACGTTGTTCGTTCCCGTGTCGGCCAGCGCGTCGTGCAGCCGCAGGGAAGCGTCAAGCGCGGCGTCGCCCAGGTGGAGAATCAGGTCGCCCGCTTTCAAGCCGGCCTTGGCCCCCGGCGAATCGGCGTCTACGCTCTCGACTTGCTCGCCCTCGTTGCTTGAGGCCGGCCGCGTGGAAACGCCGAGCCGGATCCGCTCGATCGGCCGGCCTACGGCGCCCAGCGATGCGAGCTTCGCCGACACTTCCAGCGGCTTGCCGCCCCGCAGCAGCGAGAGCTTGACGGTCTGACCGGGGGCCTTGGCTTGGATCAACTTCCGCAGGGCGTCGGGCGTCGCCGCCGGCTGGCCGTCAAAGCGGTCGATGACATCGTCGGTCATGACTCCGGCCTTCGACGCGGGCGCGCCGGCCGCCACACCCGTGACGAGCAACTTCCCCGCGGCCACGTCGCTGCTGAGACCGAGAAAGCCCATCTCGCCCACCGCCGTGCGGGCCAAGGCGTCGATGCGGCTCACCTGCGCCGTGGCCGGGGTCTTCAGTTCGGGCGAATCTGCCGCGTAAAGCGGCAGGGCTGACAACGTCAGCAAGGCGGGAAGAAGAACGCGGATGGAATTGCGCAACGGCAAGTTCATGGGACTCTCGACTTTTTAGGCTGCCGAGCCCAGGCCGCAAGAGTGGAGCCCATCTGAGAAGCAGATTCCGGGCGGCGCACCGAGGATGATCGGCACTCTCAGACAGGTCCTTCGGGACGGGGGCTGATGGAAGGAATCGGATGCATTATACCGCGAGCGCCAATTGCTGTCAATATTTTCCCGTCAGTAATTGCCCACGACTTGCCCGTCGTTTCGTGCCGCCAGACAATCCAGCACGCTGCCCTGGATAGTCTGCTCGAGGAAGTGGACCGAGGCATCGCAGAAGAGGAATTGGGCGCCGCCCGGATGGTTGCTGCCGCACGCCTGGACCGCCTGTCCATTGATGCAATAGTCCGGGCTGGAATTGAGCCACCATGTGCAATCGCTGGTGTAGACCGATCCGCCTTCCATGCCGCGCATGCCGGCCCAGATAGCGGCCACGTAGCCCTGGTCCCCGGGACTCAGCAAGCACTCGCCGACGATCAAGGTGTTCGACGCGCCGTCGGGGATCGCGGCCATCGGCAGCGAGCTGTTCAGGTAGAGCATGCCGTTCTGATTGGACAAGGAATCGTACGACGCGAAAGGAGTCGTCTGGTTTCCCGCGATGCCGCGGTAATTCGACTTGGCGTGAAAGCCCTTGCGCTGATTCAGCCCAGGCCCCGTATCCGAAGGGCATTGGTAGACGCTCAGCGCGGTCTGGGTTGCGGGACACGGCGGCGCAAAGCCCGCACCCTGACCGAATTTGCTCGTATCGGGATCCAAGGTCTCATAAGGCGGCGTCTGCTCCAAATAGGGCAGAAGGTAAACGGACCAGGACCAGTGGGGACTCGACCAGTCATTACGATTACCACGGTATGCCGGCGGAAAGGCCTCCGTTGCCGTCAGGTAGCAGTGCAAACCGATTCCTTGCTGGTGGAGATTGTTGCCGCAAGCGATCCGCCGACCGGCTTCGCGAGCCCCGTTCACCGCCGGCAACAAGAGGGAAAGCAGCGTGCCGATAATGGCAATCACCGTAAGCAGTTCGACCAGTGTGAATCCGCGCGGTCTGGGCAGCATTTTCCACCTCCCTGACAATCCCAACGGCAGAGCTCCGCGGAACGACTCTCGGATCCCGAGGAGGAACAGGTTGGGCGACGACTGCCTTGCCTCAGGATTCCGTAAGAATGCATTCGTCATGCCAAAAGTGGACAATCCGCTGTTGCATCAGAAAGCCTTGCCGCATCTAGCCTTGCGCGTCGGCAACCGGGACGGCAACGAAAGCGCTTGCGAACATTCCTCGACTGCGATTGCGTTCTCGTACAGCACTTGTAGCAAAATGCAACACTTTGGCCGATGGCGTTCCACGAATCCCGGGCCTCGATCTTTGATCTCCCGCCTCAAGGATGGAGATTCGGGTTGTCTACGGCGAGCCCTTCCCGTGCGGCTGCCGCGTTTAGCTCATTATCCGCTGAGATAAAAACAACCGGTGACAAGCCGATTCGGACAGAGATTTGATTCACTTGGCATCCCGCGGCTAACTGGACCGCGTCATAGCCGCGCAGGCCATGCGCTTCCGCGAGCGACATCGCTTGCTGCAAGAGAAGATCATTGACCTCAACGACCTGATAGTCGGAAACCCAATCCGATCGAAGTTGGCTGTAAATGGAAGCCGCGTCCGAAGTTGCGATCGCCCCACCGCGCACGCCGCGCGATGGCTGCGACGATCTCCACGCCGGATATTTCGTTGCGCAAAGAAGGGTTGAAAAGACCGGCCACCCACGTGGAGCCAACTTCGCTTACGTATCGTTTCACGAGGGCGCTGCTATCTGCGAAATAGTCGGCCATTTAACGGCGTTCCGCAATGATCGTTTCGGAGACGGGCTGGCCTTGCACTTCGACGAGTCGTCGCTGCGCGTTGCAATCCTGGCGCGGCGGCCTGATCTGCTTGACCAAGCCAGCAGCCAAGAGCGCCTGATGGAAAGTCTCGCGCTTCGGAGACTCCGCCTGCGGCCCAAGACGCGAGCGAACGGCTCGTTCGAGGTGCCGCAACTCGTCGGGTTCCAAGGTCCGAAGCTGGTCGAGTATTTCGTGAAGTGCCGTTTGCGCCATGGTTGTCTCCTCCAGATTCCTCGCGACATGCAGCGAAATTGGCATCCAAGCGGAGGCACGTCTGCCCACTTCACTGCAATTATAGGCTAATTCGGATTGCCGAGCAACGGACCCTCTACTCTTCCCCCGTCTTGCTCGGTCCCGGCGAATAATATACAATACGGAAGGAGGGTTAGTTTATGCCGCTCTTGGAAATTCCGGACGAAATTCTAGAACTTGCGGGCTTGAGCGCGCGAACCGATCGTCGAGTTTGCTTGCAGTCTCTTTGATGCCGGGAAGTTGCCGCTTTGGCCCGCCGCCAGGCTACCTTACATCGCCGCCCATAGCAGCCCAAACAGGACCCAGGCCACGATGATCACGACCAGCGTTTTCCAAGAGAAGCTCGACGAGGAGCGACGCTCGATGTGGATTGCCGCGATCCATACATAAAGCGTGACGACAAGCACACCAAACCATGGGGACCATTTCATCAGCGACAGCGTGACCGCAACGACCGTCGTCAAGCCGAGCAGCTCAGCAAGGCTGAATTGGAACCAGTGGCGTTCGGACTTCGGCGCGTCGGGTTGAGGATCGAGCGGAGTCATGGGCTTGGCGATGCCGGCAAACGCCCCCACTGCCCCTGCGGCAGTGGAGCGATGTTTGGCCACTACACTGGCTTTCCCTGCAATGTCGCCTCGCCGCGCTTCGCGTGCCGCCCGCCCGGCCCTCCGGGCCGGGCGGGCGGCACGCGAAGCGCGGCGAAAATGGGGATTGCCGGCGCTCGTAGTGGCCAAACAGACGCTCCACTGCCGCAGGGGCAGTGGGGGCTCTTACGTTCGAGTAAATCATATTCCACACGCCGGCGGAAAGCTGCCGTGGCTGTTCAAACCTCAGACCTTGGCTGCCGTCGAAACCGCTTGCACCATGGGGGCCGGCTCGGCGGCCGCGTCGGCCGGGGCGCGGCGGGGGAATCGATCGGCTCCTCCAAGAGCGGCTCCGGCGCGATCGATTCCATGTAGCGGCGGATGAAACTCACGGTCTCGTCGACCGTGTCGGCCTGAATCAGGATCAGGTCGCCGGGCTTGGCGCCGCGGAGGGCGTACTCGACGGCCGCATCGGCGCCGCGGATCTCATCGATCTGCCGCACCCGCTTGCCCTTCTCCACGCCGCCACGAAAGAGGCGGATGATCTCGCCTTCCGCCCGGCCGCGGAGATAGTGGTCCTCGTACAGGATCACCTGGTCGAAGGCCTCGCCCAACAACTCGCCCTGGCGAATCATGTCGCAGTCGCGGCGATCGCCGGCCGTGCTGTAGACGCACGTCCGCCGCTGGTGCGGGAACTTGTCCATCACCGGAATCAAGGCCGCCAGGGCGTCGGCATTGTGCCCGTAGTCGACAATCACCGTCGCCCCGTGGATGTCCAGCAAGTTGAAGCGGGCCGGAACCTTGTCGAGGTCGGCGGTGAACGATTCGGCCCGGGCGCGAATCACGTCGGCCGGCACCTTCAAGGCCATCGCGGCGGCGATCGCGGCCAGCGTGTTTTCCACGTGGAACGTAACGCTTCCGCCGCGGGTCAACGGCACGCGGCTCAAGGACAGGAATGCCTCTTCCCGCGCGCCTTCGGCCACGATGATCGTGTTGTCGCGAACGAAGATCGCCTGCCCTCCGAGACTCCGATGCCGCACGATCACGGGATGATTGCCGTCCAGGGCAAAGTAGCGGATCCTGCCGGCCGAATAGGGGGCCATGGCCACGCAGTGCGGATCGTTGGCATTCAGGACCGAAGTGCCGCCGGGCGGCACGACGTCGACGATGCAACGCTTGACCTTGGCCAGCGTCTCGACGTTGTGGACCTCGCTCAGGCCGAGGTGATCGCCCTCGCCGATGTTGGTCACCACTGCCACGTCGCAGCGCGTCGAAGGCCAGGCCTTCCCGCAGGATGCCGCCGCGGGCCGTTTCGAAGACGGCGGCCTCGACCGCCGGATTCATGAGCACGGCGCGGGCGCTCTTCGGCCCGGAGCAGTCGCCCGTGTCGATGCGGCGGCTGTCGACGTAGATGCCGTCGGTGCAGGTCATGCCCACGCGGAGACCGTTGCCGCGAAGGATGTGCGCGATGAAGCGCGTGGTGGTCGTCTTGCCGTTGGTGCCCGTCACCGCGACGATGGGGATCCGCCCGTCCTCGCCCTCGGGGAAGAGCGTGGCGACGATCGCCTCGCCGACCGGGCGGGAGATGCCGACCGAGGGCTGCAAGTGCATCCGCAGTCCCGGCGCCGCGTTGACTTCCACGATCACGCCGCCTTGCTCTTCCAGCGGCACGCTGATATCGGTCGCCACGACGTCGACGCCGGCAATGTCCAGGCCGATCACCTGGGCCGCTTCCACGGCGCGGGCCGCCACCTGGGGATGGACCCGCTCGGTGACGTCGATGGCCGTGCCGCCGGTGCTCAGGTTGCCGTTGCGGCGAATGAGGACGATGCGTGCCGGCGGGCGGGACGGAATCGGGCGTGTAGCCCTGATCGGCCAGCACGGCCAGCGACACGGCGTCGAGCTTGATCTTGCTCAAGACGGTGGCGTGGTGCTCGCCGCGGCGCGGATCGAGGTTCACGACGTCGACCAGTTCGCGAATCGTCCGCACGCCGTCGCCCAGCACCTGGGCCGGCTCGCGGCGGGCCGCCGCCACGACCTTGCCGCCGACGACCAGCAGGCGATAATCGTGGCCCGGGGCGAACTTCTCCACGACCACGTGCTTTGCTCTCGGCCAAGGCGGCCTGATAGGCGGCCACGATCTGCTCGCGAGTGGTGAGATTGGTGGCCACGCCGCGGCCTTGGTTGCCGTCGCGGGGCTTGACGACCACCGGCACGCCGATGTCGCCGGCCGCCGCCCAGGCGTCGTCGGCATCGGTCACCGGCCGGCCTTCGGGCACCGGCACGCCCACGGCCTTCAACAACGATCCGCGTCAGTTCCTTGTCCTGGGCGATGGTCTCGGCAATGGCGCCGGTGCGGTCGGTCTCGGCGGCCTGGATGCGGCGGAGTTTCTCGCCGTAGCCGAACTGCACCATGCTGTCGGTGTTCAACCGCCGGAAGGGAATGCCGCGGGCCTTGGCCGCGCGACGATCGCGCCGGTGCTGGGTCCGAGGCAGACCTCGTGGGCGAAGTCCCGCAGCCGCTCGACCTCGGCCTTCACGTCGAAGGGCCGATCGTGGATCGCCGCCAGGATGAGCTCCCGCGCGGCATGCAGGCACTCCGATCACCAGTTGCTCGTCGTGGTACTTGACGACCACGCGATAAACGCCCGGCTGCGAGGTCTCGCGGGCCCGCCCGAATCCGACCTCGCGGCCGGCAAGCGACTGCAGTTCCAGCGTAACGTGCTCGAGAATATGAGCCGGGATAGGTTCCGTCGCGCAGCCTTTGAAAGAACCCGCCGCGCTCGCCGATGCTGCAGCGGTGCTCGATCATGCGTCGGCAGCCAGCTCATCAGCCGATCGCTGAATCCGGGGAAGTCGGTGGAGGGACGGTCGAGATCCTTCAGATCCACCCAGACTTCAATCACGGGCGCGTTGGTCCAGATGTTCGGACCCCGCAAGGCCAGCACTTTACGAAATTCCATAGTTGATTCTCACCGCAGGGAAATGAAGACATCGCCGTTGGAGAAACGTCGCAGCCTTCGAAAGATTCCTTCTCTTACGCCAAGCGAGGCGTAAAGGTTTCATCGGCATTCTCAAAAATCCAGAGCACCTCTCCAACTTTGATCGTCTACGCTAGCACTGGTCCTAATATTGCGAACGCTCAATCATGATACTAAGGCTGTCCCTATCGCTTCGGATCCATTCAAGGTGTTCGAGACATAGAGTTGGATGCCGACTACGCCGGCCCCGTCACGCAAGCCGATTCGCCGTTGGGTATTGGTTCGGGCCTCTTGGAAATGCGGGCACGCACTCGCAAAACCTTCGTTGGGGGGGCGGCCGCACCGCAGATACCTAAGCCTGCCTTTGCGGTCTCAATCAGGGTTGGGACACGAGCAAAAGGCTTCCTGGAGGGCGGGAGGAACGTGGCGTGAATCGTTCCGTCGATCTTCGAACTTCCCGATCCATTGATTGAAGCCTCGAACTTCAGGAAAAGCAATGGGGAGTCAGCCGATTTTCCGGAGATTCTCTATCTAGCCCAGCCGCCTTGGACCTCCTATTCCAGTCTCTAAATCCAAACCTGGAAACGACTTCTGACGAGCCACTCTTGCGTTTCCGTCTGCGGTTCCCATCACGACACCAGCCTAATTTTCCGGAAAGAGACCTGCCTGAGTGCCAAATCGGCATTTTGGCGGTCTTCCCTGAATCTATGCACCGATGTTACAATCTACGGCACCCTCGCAGCCATACCCCCATGAAGTGGGCCAACCACTCCCAGCTTTTTGATCTAGGGCTTTTGTGTCCGTCCGCTCCCCTGAGATCCCCGATATTCGCCAGGAGCTCCCTCCTCGGCTGCGTGCGAAGGCCGAATCAGCACTGCAAGGCAATGAGATCCTATTGGCGTGGTTCGAGCCCGACCTGGACCGCCAACTGAGATTTTCGCAGGGGTTGATCCTCCTGACCGACAAGCGGCTCATCAGCCTCGCGGACAATGAAAGCAGGGAGCAGGGAGCACGGAGCAGGGAGCACGGAGCAGGGAGCACGGAACGGGGATCTTCGTCCCCGCTCCCCGCTCCCCGCTCCCCGCCTGCCGCTGCCAATGGCCCGCTGACGGCCAATAAGGCGTGGCAGCTTTCGCCGGAAATCAGCTTGCAGACCAGGGAGAAGGGCGGCGCTTCCGCCCTGGAACTCGTCGACGGCCAGGGGTTGCTGGCCCAATGGCGGCATAGCCCTGCACGGAACAAGGCCGCCCACCATTTTGTCGACCGCTGGAAACTGTTTCGCAGCGGGCTGCCGGCAGCCAGCGAAACGGGCGAATCGAGCGAGGCGCTCTGCCCCAGTTGCGGCCTGCCGATGAAGGGCGAGCAGGGGTTTTGCGAGAATTGCGCGTTGCTGCCGGGGGCCAGGCCCGGCCGCTCGCTGCTGCGGTTACTGACCTTCGCCAGAAAGCGTGCCTGGGTCGGCGGATTGGGTTTTCTCTTGACGATCTCAGCCACGGCGGTCAGCATGATACCGCCCTACCTTACGAAACCCATTTTCGACGAGGTGCTGATTCCTTACCAGGAAAATAAAATTGCCGACGCCAAGCTCTATCTCCTGCCTTGGCTCTTGGGAGGGTTTGCCGCGGCATCGGTCCTCTCCTGGTTATTGAGCTGGGCCCGGACCTACGTTGTCGCCTGGGTCAGCGAGCGGATTGCCTCCGACCTCCGCAACCAGACCTATGCCCACTTGCAGCGGATGTCGCTGGAGTTCTTTGGCGGAAAGCGGACCGGCGACCTGATTTCGCGGGTCAGCTCCGACTCGGACCGCATCCAGTACTTCCTCTCGGTCCATCTGCTCGATTTTTCCACCGACATGCTGATGATCTTGATGACGGCCGTCATACTGCTGTCGATCGACTTGCGTCTGGCCCTGGCCACGCTCGTGCCGCTGCCGCTGATCGCCTACCTGGTCTACAAGGTCCGCACCCGGCTGCGGAGCGGTTTCCAATTGGGCAGCCGGGCCTGGGCCGACATGACCAGCGTGCTGGCCGACGCCATTCCCGGCATCCGCGTGGTCAAGGCCTTTGCCCAGGAGCGGCGCGAGGTGGAACGCTTCCGCCGCGCCAACGACCGCGTGCTGCACGCCAACGACCGCGTCAATCGGCTGTGGTCGTTCTTCGGGCCGGTGATCGCGCTGTTGACCGACGCCGGCCTGCTCGTGGTCTGGATCGTGGGCGTCTGGCAGGTCTACCGCAGCAATTTGACGGTCGGCACGTTGACGCTCTTTCTGGCCTACATCAGCCGTTTCTACATGCGGCTGGATTCGATGAGCCGCATGGTCTCGGCCACGCAGCGCGCGGCGGCCGCGGCGCAGCGGGTCTTCGGCGTCATGGACCGCGAGGCGACGGTCCCCGAACCGGTCCATCCGGTCCATCCGGGCCGCCTCCGCGGCCGCATCGAATTCCGCGACGTCGCGCTTCCGCTACGGCGCCCGCACCGTCGTGGAACGCATCAACCTCACGATCGAGCCGGGCGAGATGATCGGGCTGGTCGGCCCCAGCGGCGCCGGCAAGACGACGATCGTGAACCTCGCCTGCCGCTTTTACGACGTGGCCGAAGGGGCCGTGCTCGTCGACGGCACCGATGTCCGCTCGTTCCCCATCGAAGAATATCGCAGGCATATCGGCCTGGTCCTGCAGGAGCCGTTCCTGTTCTACGGCACGATTGCGGAGAACATCGCCTACGGCCGCTTCGACGCCCGGCGCGACGAACTGATCGCCGCGGCCAAGGCGGCCCGCGCCCACGAGTTCATCCTCCGCCTGCCCGACGGTTACGATTCGCTGGTCGGCGAGCGCGGCCAGTCGCTCTCCGGCGGCGAGCGGCAGCGGATCAGCATCGCCCGCGCGCTGCTGATCGATCCCCGCATCTTGATCCTCGACGAGGCCACTTCCTCGGTCGATACGGAGACGGAGCGCGAGATCCAGTTGGCCCTGGACAACCTCATCCGCGGCCGCACCACGATCGCCATCGCCCACCGCTTGAGCACGCTCAGCCGGGCCAACCGCCTGATCGTCATGGAACGCGGCCAGATCGTGGAGGCCGGTCCACAGCAGGAACTGCTCGACCGCGACGGCCTGTATGCCCGGCTTTATCGCGCCCAGTTGGGAGCGGGCAGCGGGGAGCGGGGAGCGGGGAGCCACCCAGAGGGTACCCGGTGGGGAGCGGGGAGCAAGAGTCCTGCTCCCAGCTCCCAGCTCCCATCTCCCATCTCTGCTCCCCGCTCCCCGCTCTCCGCTCCCCGCCCCCCGCTCCGCCCCCTGCGCCTCGACCACGATCCCTGGGGCCAACTCCTCATGGAGACCGACGACGGCCGGAAGTTTTCCGGCGTCGTGCCCGTGAGGGCCTTTCCCGTCTCCGATCCCGACCATTGGATCTCGATCTGCAGCGCCAGGGGCAGGAGATCCTCCGCATCGACGACATCCACGATCTGCCGGCGGACGTGCGAACCGCGCTGGAACTCGAGCTTTCCGAGCGCGAGTTCGTGCCCGTCATCCGCCGGATTCTCTCGGCCACGCAACACGAGCCCTCGGACTGGATCGTGGAGACCGACCGCGGCCGCACGTCATTCCAACTCAACAGCGAGGACGACGTGCGGCGGATCGAGCCCGACCAGGCCTCGATCGTCGATGCGCACGGCATTCGCTATCTGATCACGAGCGTGCGCGGAATGGACGGCGGCAGCCGGCGGATCCTGGAGTATTTCCTGTAGGGTGGGCCGAGCTTGCGAGTCCCACTAAAAATTCGTAGGGTGGGACCAGCGAGCTTGCGAGCGCCGGCCCACCGCGCCGATATCTGGTGGGCCGGCGCTCGCAAGCTCGCTGGTCCCACCCTACGCTTTGTCCGCCCTACGACCTTCCCTCGTTCCCTATTTCCCGAACGCGAAGACTTTACCGTTGAAAAACCCTTGAATCATGGGTTCCTGACCTTTCGGCGGCATATACATGGCTGCCTTCGCGCAGAATAATGTAAGTGGCAGTGAACAATTTCAGGGCGTGGCTACGTATAATAGAATAGTCCGCAAAGCGTCTCTCGCTCGCCGTCGCACGTTACCGGTCTCATCCTTTCGGGCAAGACGTGTTGCGGACAGGAACAGTCTTTCGATTGGGAACTTCCGCTAGGGGGAATCTATTGCTGAGGAGGCAGCTATGGAGGAATATGAGCCTGGTTCTATCCGCACGTACCTGATGCAAATGGGCGACATTCCTCTGCTCACGCGGCGCGAGGAACTGGCCACCGCCCAGCGCATCGAGCGGACGCGGCGCGATTTCCGCTGCGCGATCTTGGAAAGCGACTTCGTCTTGCGATCGGCCCTCAGCGTGCTGGACGCCGTGCTCACCGGCCGCATGCGGCTGGAGCAGGCCGTCGAGGTATCGCTCACCGATCCGATCATGGCCGGAGGGCTGATGCGGCGGATCGAGGCCAACCGGCGGACCCTGGCACATCTCATGACGCGGAACCGGGAGGACTTCCGCGCGGCCCTCGACCGCAGCCGCCCGCGGGACTGCCGCCAACAGGCCCAACGGCGGCTGGCCCTGCGCCGCCGCCGGGCCGCGCGGCTGGTCGACGAGATCGGCCTGCGGATGGCGCGGCTGCAACCCGGCTACAACGGCCTCCGCGAGATGGGCAGGCAGATGGCCGCCATGGCCGAGCACCTGTCCGGCGTGGGTCACGGCTCGGGTCCAGCCCGTGCGGCGGCCGACGCGGCGCCGCTGGATGAGATGCGCGGCAACCTTCGCCGCTTGAAGCGGATAACCTTGGACACCCCCCGCGGACTTGCGCCGGCTGGTGCGGATCGCCCAGTTGAGCAAGCTGCACGAGGCGGCCCGCCGCGACCTGGTTTCCGGCAACCTGCGGCTGGTGGTTTCCATCGCCAAGCGCTACCGCAACCGCGGCCTGAGCTTCCTGGATCTGATCCAGGAAGGCAACACCGGTCTGATGAGGGCGGTGGACAAGTTCGAGTGCTCCCGCGGCTTCCGTTTCTCGACCTACGCGACCTGGTGGATCCGCCAGGCGATCAGCCGCTCCATCGCCGATCAGAGCCGCACGATCCGCGTGCCGGTCCACATGATCGAGAAGATGGGCAAGGTCCGCGACATCAATCGCGACCTGGTGCATAACGAGGGCCGCGAGCCGACCTTGGAAGAAGTGGCCCAGCTCAGCGGCCTCTCGATCGCCGACACGCAGCGGGCCTTGAAGATGAGCCGGCAGCCGCTCTCCCTGGACCAGCCGGTCGGCCACCAGGAGGAGAACTACCTGGGCGACCTGCTCTACGATCATCGCGAGGACGATCCGCTGGCCGGCATGAATCAATCCATGCTGCGTTCGAGCATCGCGGACGTGCTGCAGACGCTCGACTATCGCGAGCGGGAGATCCTGCGGCTGCGTTACGGGCTGGCCGACGGCTGCACCTATACGCTGCAGGAGATCGGCCGCATATTCTCCGTCACGCGGGAGCGGGTGCGGCAGATCGAGACCGAGGCCATTCGCAAGCTCCAGTATCCCGGCCCCACGCGGAAGCTGGCGGCCTTTGTCGATCATCGCCTGCCGGCCCTGGGCACCGCCAACTTCGGCGCCAGCGCGGCGGTGATGCAGTAGCCGGTTTGAGTGCTACACGATCTTCTTGATCTCCACAGCCGCTGCAAGGGCCTGCTTCGCAATCTCAACGCTTCCGGTGGCCTTGAGGAAGGCAAAGGCCGCCTTGATCTCGGGCACGCCCACGCCGCCCTCGGCAACGACGTTCTCGACGACCTTCCTGACGGCCCGCCGCCTCCTGCGCTTGGCCTTGACGGTGGTGACGAGGCTGACGCTCACGTGGATGCCTTCTCTGCCTAACGCCTCGACCACCTCCTGGCTTCGGATTTGTTGATTTCGGGCATACTATTTTGCTCCTTGCTCCGCGTCGGGGGTGAAATTAGAAAGCAATAGTGTGGCAGGGCCTTGGAGGTTTGTCAAGGGTTTGCAACCTTGCGCATTCGTATCCTCTTTATCGCTTGGGCGACCATCTTGGTCAAGACGAAGAGCGAGCACAGGCTGTATTGAAACGGACGGCGGGTGGGTTCGGTATCGCTCATTTCAATGAATATACGCCAAGGCAACCGATGGATATGCTCGCCCACGTCCCAGCCGATTTTACCACCCCATTTCACCCCGTCTGAATATCTGCCTTAATCCCTCGCTGCCCGAGGGATTCCTTGATGCCCAATTCAATGGTGTTTTCGCGGATCGCGGCATCGCCCTTGGCAATCACAATCACGTCGCATCGGACCTCAGCCCCCTCCTGGGCCAGCGGGTCGATGACCTCGTTGTAGATGTCGTTCCAATTCTCCCACGGAACGTTGTCTATCTTGATGCGGACTCGGTTGAGCCGACGCTCGCCCTCGACGATCTTGACCTGGCCTCCACCGGGCTTCCATGTGTCTTCGCCGCCGCCCTCACTACCGCCGCCCTCTTTGACCTCCGGGTCAGGCTTCTCCCCGCCCGTGCCTGGAATCGTAATCTCCGAAGTCTTCGGCTCGGGCATGAGCGACTTCGCCAGTGCCGGCCGCAAAAGCCAGGCCGAGTCGGTGATTTCACAGTCCGCGACCGTCGCTGTGCGCCTGACGGTGCTGCCGCCGACAGTGCTCTTGTCGCCCAAGTGAATGGTATCGAACCGCTTGGCCTCGCCGTCACCCAGCGCGTAGCCGAAAAGACGCACGCCCCACGCCCTTTGCCAGCGACTCCGGCAACACGCCAGGATTCAGGAGGCGGGGCAGGTGGGTCAATTGCGTAAAATAGTCCGCAAGGGTGCGGAGATTGAGTATCTCCTGGTCGTCCGGCCACAGTCCGAACCGCGGGCCGATAAGGATCTGCGGGTCGAGCTTCTCCAGGATCTGCTGCTCGTCCTTCAGCTTGTCCAGCACCCGCTGGCTCAGCGGCGCCTTGCTCATGCTGATGCCCATGTCGAAAGACCGCAATGTCTTCTTCTCCGCCGGCACCAGGATGTAGCGGTACGCCGTGACGATCGACGCCGGCAGCCGGGCCTCCGCCTCCTTCAGCCGGCCAGCCAGGTCGCGCAACTGCTCCTCCGTCAGTTGGGCCTTCGTCGCTTTGTGCTCGTCGATGCTCCTGAGCGCCAGCAGCCGCCGGGCGGCGTCGGTCACTTCCGCAGACCGCTGCTGGTCCGGGGCCAGAAACACCAGCATATTGGCGTGCTTGCGGAATCCCTTGCCGTGCTGCTTGAGGATCTGGCCGACGAACTGCTCCGTTTCCGGGGGCAAACCGTCCTCCTTGACACCGTGCGGCAGGTCGAGCACGACCAGGCTCAGGCGCGGCTCGTCGCCGACGAAACTGTCGTCGCCCGGTTCGGGATAGCGATAGACGCGGAACGCCGCATCGCCGATCATGTCGTTGAGCTTCGCCTTGGCGAAATCCCGAACCTTGTCCGGCTCGGCGCGAATCATCTCCTCGCGGTCCACCAGGATCCGGTTGAGGTTCGGCCGCGAATCGAAACGGTACAGGCCGTTGTCGTGATACAGATACCAGAGGCGTTTGGCCATGCGGTCCAGCGCGTCGGCGATGAAGGGCGGGGCCATCTCGGGATTGAGCACGGCGACTCGCAACTGCGGCATGGTCGCGCCGCGTTGCTGTCCGCCGCTGAAAGAATACATGAACACGGCCCTGGCCAGCTTTTCGGCGACATTTTCCTTGGCGTATTCGCTGCCAAGTTGCCGGTCGATCTCGGGGGCCTTGGCGTGCCGGCCCGAGATATCGCTTTCGATCACGGAAGCATAGACACTGGCTGCCCCGGTGTGTTTGACCAGTTCGCCGCGGACTGCCGCCGCTCCCAAGTCGACCGACCCGTTCTGAATCAGGACCTCGTTGTCCTTCGCCTGGTACAGGTTGCTGATCACGTCGGCCAGCAGCCGCAGCACGCCGCGGGTGCGCTGAAACTCGGGGATCGTGCCCCACCGCTCGTACAGCCCTGAAATCATCTCCGGGTGGAACGGGTAAGCCCTGACGATCTCGTCCCGGTAAGATGGCTCCCGGCAGTGGGAAGGGACGTCCTCGCCCAACTCCCGATACATCTTCCAATAGGCCTCGGCCGCTTTGCGATGCTCGGACTCGTCGCCCAGGCTCTCAAAGAGCCGGCGGCGGATGACTTCGTAAATCTCCGCCCCTTCGACCGTCTGCCGGACCTTCTCCACGCGTCCCAGGACCTTCTCCAGCGACTGATAGGCCCGCTCGCCCCCTTCGTCCATGAATTCGGCAAGCTGGCTGGTGAGCGTGGCGATCATGACGGCATGAGGGCAGTTTGCCACGGCAATCGTCAATTCCTGCAAAAAGGTAAGCGTATTGCCGCGGAGCGTGCTTTCGCCGGTCTGCACGCCGCCGGCCTTGATGAGGTAGACCAGGATCTCGTCCAGGAGGATCAGGCAAGGGCCAGCCTGATCGAGCAGCTTGCCGAGCAGATTGGTTCCTGGTGCGATCTTCTTGGCGTCGCTCTCGGCGACGATCGCATACATCGGTCCCTCGCGGTTCCCGTCCAACTGGAAGGCCATTTCGCCCCAGAATGTCCGGCTGCCGGTCGGCGTCATGGCCGTCCCGACCAGGCAGGCGACCTTGGCCGCGGGGATCTGCTTCAAGCCGGCCGCGTGGATCAGCTTCTGAACGTCGGGCACCTTGCACGCCTCGTTGGGCTTTTTCAGCAGGTGATAAAGCGTCAAGAGCGTATGGGTTTTTCCGCCGCCGAAGGCCGTCTGAAGCTGGATCACCGGTTCGTTCTTGCCGCTCCCGGCCAGGCGCTGCATGACGTCGATCACCAGTTGCGACAGCCCGCCGGTCAAGTAGGTCTTGGCAAAAAACGTCGTGGCATCGCGATAATCGACGGCCCCGCGGCCGGCGAGCACCTCGCCCAAGTCGGCCGCAAAGACCGACGAATCGAACTTGCCGTCTCGGATGTCTCTATGGGGTACGGCGACTTGTCGCCAGGCTTTGAGTTCAGACACTGGTCTTCCTTTCATCGTTGGCAAAGGGACGGGCGGCGAAGGGCGAACGCCTCATCCCTTATCGCTTATCGCTTATCTCTCGTCCCTTGTCCCTCGGCATCGGACATAGCTATAATAACACGGAGAAGGAGTGGATTATGCGGTTTGTTCTCACCGCGGCTTTGGCGGTGGCCCTGGTCTGGTTCCTGGGCGGTTGGGGCATTGTTCCGGCGCTCATACTTGCCATCGCCTATGACCTGCCGCGCTTTGATGATCCGTATATCCCCCGCGGCGACGGGCAGCCCGAGTGCTTCCACCGAGGCGAGGAATTAGGGAAAGGAAAATGACGGAGAGGAAAATGATCATATTCCTTTCTTCCATTTTCCTTTCTTACTTCCTCTCCCTCATCTTTCATCCTTCTTTCTGAGCCATTGGATTGCCAGATCCGGTCCGGCAGCGGCTCGTAACTGCCGGAACTTCTCTCCATTAATTTTTCGCGGTCCTTGCAAGAATGTTCCGATCGACACCGCCCGGTCCCGGCCGATGGGACGCAAGATGTGGTCCACCGGCACCGGTTGGGCGAACGATGTCGAGTGTTCGTGATCGGCCACGACACGGTAACGGTACTTTTCCGACGGGTAGGCCGGGTCGTCGCTTGGGTTCGGGACCGCCTGCTTGACCTGCCAGATCGCCACCAGAAAGCCGGCCTGTTCCGCTTCCTGGCCCAGGTTCCTGCCCGCGGTGACCATCCAAAGCCGGTCGCCCGGCTGGAGGTTGCCCAGCAGCCGAGAATTGGAATGCCAACCGGCGAAATGCGCCGCCGCGTTCTTTTGGTAGTCTCGCCAGTAGATCAGGACGTCGGTCATTCTGCAGAAGAGTAGATCAACTTCATAACGATCGCTCCGATCCGGCGCCTGGGCCGTATGTTGGCTGGTCGACTGCCCATCGAAGTGGACAACCGATCCCCCCAAAGGTCAACCTAGCCGCCCACTCACTGCGAAAAGAAAGACGCCAAACTGGCGTTCGGACCAACCTCAACCGCGCGGTTTGGATCACCGAGCAACCGCCGCAGGTCTTCGGTGCGATAGGATCCCGTACGCTGGTAGTGCTCGATCATCGCCCTGACCCAATCGGCGGGCGGAAGTTGCCGCATCTTGGCCTGGATTTCCCGCTGCAGTTCATCGCCAGCTAAAGTAGGCATCGAATCAACCTCCCTCGCCAATTGCCGCATCGAATTCTTTATGACGCACCCAACGGAATCTTCGATCTGTGGTGACAGCCGCAATTTCGATTGCTCCCCCACATGCGGGGGTCATGTGCGAGAACTTCATCGTCTTGATCGCCTGGGTTGTAGTATAGACCGAGGCGTGTAATCTGTCCATAACAGCGAAAATCGTGAATCGTCCGACGACAAGTCAATTCCCGCTTTGACACAATTCTTTGCCATTGTCAGCCGTTTCATTCGGCGAAATCAGTGATGCAATGGCGCTCCGTTAAGCCGTGTTCGTCGGGGTCCAGCGAAGTCGGCCTGCTTACAGGCAGGGCACAAGGACCTCAGGAATTCGACAACGGAAGGTTCGACGGTGGTGACCGCGGCGGGCACCGTCTCTGAGCCGCTGAGAATCGCTTCCACTTGCCGTTTGAACGTGCGCTTGTCGACGTGGTTCATCCCGCCGCGAGCCCCCTCGAACCCGCAGTTCCATGCAGCCAAGGCCTGCCCATAGCGTAAGGCGTCTTGCAGTTTCTCGAATGAAATTCTGCGGAACCCTGTTAGACCCCCGCGTGCAAGCCGACTCAGGATGCCGGCAGTGCACCAGTCGCCCGCTCCGGCCGCGTCCTTGAAGGCCAGGGGCTTGAGGGCACCCACTTGCAGCCACCCCTTCACTCCTGCTTTCGGGAGCCGGCTGCGATAACGCAGTCCGTCCGCTCCAAGCGTCTCGATTTCGAGCAAGACTCCCGCATGATCGGACTGTCTCAACTCAAGATCGGCAATATCTCGAAGCCGCTCATGTGAGTACTTGATTACGTGGGCCAAGGACCAGGCCTCGCGGAACAATTTCGGATCCCCAATTCCGGACGGTTCGAACGCGACCAAGGCACCGAGACCGGCGCTTGACTTGGCCAGGTCCAATGCACCTCGGGAGACCCGGTCAAAGAAGAAGACTTGGGGCTTGCCCAATCGGGACGCCAGTCGCTCGGCGGCACTCGCAAGCACCGGCTTGTACCCGGGCAGGTATGAACCACATCCGGGGCACCGCCGCGAGAAGCTATGACTAGGTTCGCCCGCCGCGTTTCGCGAAATCCAGTGGATGATGACCGGCGTGCTGCCATCGGCTTCGACCGTGACGAACTTGGTTGATACGTTCTCGTCGCGAAGATCGGCAAGCAACTGATCGGTGGCCGGGCCCTGGGAAAGCCGGCTAACCGGCGAAGAACTCCAGCCCAGGTAGCTAAGAATGGTTAGGACATTTCCACAAGTACCTCCCGCGCAACAGCGGGGAAGGTCCTTGGACTCAATGTTGACCACGACGTTGAGGGCGACGAGTCCAGTGCCGAGGATCCTTGGGCGGGACCCGCCGCCTTCCATTTTGGGTTTCTTCATTAGCTCCCGACTCCTGCTTCCTTTCCGAATGCATACGCCTCGCCACTAAGCCAGACATGAACGATATCGGATGGCGCGTGTTCTCGCGTGTGCTCGATCTTGGCAAAATTCACCGCGTAGTCGATAGACTCAACGTACATTACCGTGAAGTCCCTCTCGATGGCAGCCATCACGCCACCGATCGCGAGGGCCTTACTCCCAACCGGAGAGAGAATGATCAATGAGCCGCCTACGTCGGCGAACACGCGTCGCCTCGCATCGCCAATTTTCAGAACGGAGCGGTAAAGATCGATTGGGCTTCTTTCGTCGGCAAAGACAATGTCGCGAGCGTCGACTTCCCAGGGATTTTGGAATTCTTCCGCATAATGCTCGATAAGCTCATCCGGTAGGCGCGGGTTGGACGCGGGAAAGGGGAGGATAGGGCAAACTGCGTCGGGTTGTACCGCCAAGTGAATCCGTTCTAGGACAGCCTTTTTGCCGACGCTAAGCTGCGGGATCCATAGCTTAGCCGCCTGGGAGTTGAAGTCAAGTCCCCAGCCGCCCTTGAAGCCGTGAACGGTGCTTGCGAAGTCGCAGGCCGTTGAGGCGATCTGCGAGTCTGTCGCCGGCTCGTCAGTTACTACCAAATGAAGGTTCGGGGCAGTCTTACCCATCAGTTCCACCCCGCGAATAAATGCCGAACGATGGGAAACGCGACCCCTATCGAAAGAGGCGCTGAAGTCAACAAACACGTCGGTGATTCCGTCCAGGATGACGCGGTCAACCGAGGTGACGGCCGCTCGCCCGCCAATAACGGCCCCGTCCGTCGCGAAGATCGGAATATGCTCGACTGCGCTGCCTGGAAGCTGACTGAGGAGGTGTTCCTGATTCGCTTCGGCACGCGTGAGCAATTCCACATCGGGGCTTGGCCGATCCTCGCGGATGAAAAAGCCTCGTGCTCGCGACGGTGCGAGCCGAGCAACTTGGTCACATACGGCGGTCGGCGCGGATCGAAGCCGGCCCCGCCTACGAGCAGAACGCGACGATGGCTCTGTGCAAGGTATTCGGTCCAGAACGGCTCGACGTGGCGCCCGCGATGCCAAATGCAGCGATCCCAGCGAATTCCGTCACTCATGAACAGGCTCCTCGATCATCCCTACGAGATCCTGCACCGTCCCTTCGACGAAGTTCCCGCGCTTAAAAGTCAGGCCGTATTTAAGAATCACCATCCCCCCCAGCTCAAGAAGACACCATTGCTTTTCCTTGCATTCGCGGCGAGGAACGACGGTGATGGCATTATATGCCACTGCAAATTGAAGAACACGCGCTAGGTCGGCATGCGTTTCGGGAAGTCGCTCAAAATCTGCCTGGAGGATTCCGAACGCGTTGGGCGTGTCCCACCCATTTGGCTCAAGAGTCACGCCTACACAAGCCTCCGCGATTCTCGTGACCAGTCGTCTGACACGATGGTGGTGGGGGAAGTTCCATCCTTCCATGATCTTTTCACCGCGCGCGCGAAGCAGCTTGTTCTGGATGCCGGGCGTGAGAGTCGCGGGCCTGGAGCGGATAATCTGCGTCGCGCTCGTTTCGACGAGGATGGCGGCCAATTGAAGGAATTGCTCGACATTCTCCGAACCGGCATCGCAAAGATCGTCGATTCCGAAGTAAAATGGTCGATCGTAGGCATGCAGCAAGTGCAGCTTCGCGGCGTCGTACACGGACTCGTTCGCGATGATCGGTCGGGACGGCTGCGAATCTTCTTCAGGCTCGAACAAGCTCGGCTGTTTGGTCCGGATCTTATGCCGGTGGAGGAGCACCGCTAGCATGGCCAACGCTACGTCCTCCGCGACCTCCTTCCCCTTAACTGCACCTCCTACCTTGAACCCCTTTACCTGCTCGTAAAGCGATTTCCGCCGCTCATCGGTGATTCGGAGTCTTCGCTGGGCGGCGTCAACGGCGGCCTCAAGTTGCCTGAGTTTTGCTGGGGAGATGCATTCTTCGTCATCGCCCAACAGGTCCCCTAGCTCCACGAGATTTCGTCCGCTAAAAATGGGCATCCGGCGAAGATAACGACGCGACATGTCCTTCGCCATCCTCCGGAAGTTTGTGCGATGCTCTCGCCGCGCTCCGCTGCTCTGTAGCAAGACTACCTCAACTTCACGGTCGGCCTTCAAGCCAGGGTAATCGACTGCCTCGGATCGGTCCTCCGTCACGGATGGAAGAGCTTCGTGCGGCAACAGGACGTTCGAATCGCGCAATAACCCAACGTGCAATCCGCAATTCGCGCCGCGCGAGCCAGCGTTCCAGGGCGCGAAACTGGGCCGGGTGGAGGTTATGCGCGTCGTCCAGTATAGCGAGTGGCCGCAGCTCAAGCAGGTGCTCGGCCGAGCCCGAGGCCGCCGTCACGACGACACGCTCGATAATGTCGAAAGGCCGGTAAGCGTCCGTGGCTCTGGGATCGATTCCTTGGTCGTTCGGAGGGATTAGCGCCCCCACAACCTTGTACAACGCCCTTTCAACCTCCCTGGCACGCTCGGCAATCTGAGGCCCCGCCGTGCCACCGATTGCATCTACGATCGCTTCCGCGCCTGCCCGAGGCACAATTCGCACGCGTTCGGCCTCAATACCGGCCGCTGCAAGATGTCGCATCCAGGCCAAGATCGACTTAGACTGCAGAAACGCGGTCATTAGCCCGAGTTTGAGGCTCTCACTGTACGGAAACTCCCAAAAGTCGCGGTAATCCGTTTCGAGCGGCAAGCGACACCCTAGCACAACCGGCCGGTCCGCGGAAAGCGCGCCGCATTCAGTTAGCGCAGCGACCAAAGCCTGGTACGTCGAGGTGCTACTGTTCTTGAGCAGAGCAGTGAGCGCGGGGAACTCGAAGAGACGCGCGAGTGTCGTCTTGCCGCTGCCGGGCGTCCCGCGCACGAGCACGAGACGGTCGTAGAGGGTGCCCAACCGACCGGGCCGCTGAAGGTAGAACGTGACTGGCTCCGGGCTGACGATCGAGAGAAACGCTTCCTCGTCGCGCAGGAATTCAGTCGCTCGCTTAAGAAATGGATTATCCATCGTCTGCCTCGTTGCTCCTCTTACGAGTGCCGTTGACGCCTGCGAAACAGAGGTCTCATGGCTCGCTTATTCGCGCCCCCGAGTGTCTCCGCCCAGAGGAGCGCAAGGGAGTTATTTGGCGTATTGTGCTCAAGGACGAGTGGGAGCTTACAGCCACCAAACCCGAAACGCACATCCTTGCCGCCGACTTCCGTGTGCCTATTCTCGACCGAGTCATCGTAGTATTCTTCTACAAGGCGCAAGAAGTCTCTGTGTCGCACGGCATCTACCGGGAAATCCTCCGGCAAGATCACGCCGTACGAAAACTGGACCGATTGGAACGAAAACCACTGATCACCTCGCTCCTCACTTGCCTGCCTGTGGCGCTCCAACACGGCTCGAGTCGCTTGATGCGTGGCAATGTAATGGTGGACGCATAGTACCCAGGTGGGTTCAAGATGGCTCCCGATGACGTTGACATTCTGGAGGTCATCCCAAAAACGAAGGAGCTTTCCTTTCCACACGCTGTCTTTCTTTCGCAACAGAGTCAAACCGCTACCCACGAAGTCGTCGACCAAAAAGACGAACGCGAACCGCGCTTCAGCGTCACCGAGGTCGGAACGCAAGTCCTCCAGAAGCGAATCCCATTTAGCTTGAATGATTCGAGGGGCGGTGACGATTTGCTCATTGCTGATCGTCAGCGCGTTGGCACGGCGAAACAGGTCGATCCGCGCACCATCGCTCAACTCGATAAAAAGCGTCTTCCGGAGAAGTGTTTCAAAGCATCTTATCGCTTCGGGTTCTGCCCAGACGCGATAGGTTGGTATGCTAAGGCGCGAGGCCACGGCTTGCATCAATCGCCACTGCACGGTATCAGGGTAGAAAAGCGACACGAGGTGGCTCATCTCAGGCTGTCCGATGTAGACGAGGTGATTCCGTACAAATCCGTAGGCGGCCGCTCGATCTTCCAATTCGAATTGCTGAAGCCAATCGGCGAGACTCTCAATAAAGCGCGCGCCTGCCAGAAAATCCTGATAGCCGTCATACTTGATGCGGGACATGAGACGCAGCCAACCGAACTCGCTTCGCGCCGACTCGGTATCCCATCGCATGATCTCGGAGAGTTTTCCAAGGATAAAATCCTGTTTCATTTTCTGCTCCTCGCCGTCTGCAAGGCCATTTGGAGTCCCCTTTCGTTCGCTCTGAGTTGACCGATATAGGCAAGGGCTGCCTGTGTACCGCGCAGCCCCGGCGGTGCGAGATTCCAACAGGTCTCGGGATCCTGAGAAACTTCGTCCACGCTCAAGCTATTGGGCTGATTCAGGAGGGAGAAATCGTTCCCCGGCCATTGGCCGCGGTCGCCGATGCAAAGAACCGAATTCTCGTTACATCCATGGAGTTCCATCAGGGCGACTACGACGGCACGCTTGCTCACTCCCGGAGCAAGCACGTCCATGGAGTGACTGGAACCGACGACTACGACGCCAGGAATCCCCAACCCGTAGACGACCTGCTGAAGCGACGCCCAGAGCAACTCGGCGGAAGCGCCCGCGCGGGAGTGACCTTTATTTGCGGCAACCGGAACTCGAATTCCGCGAGGCGAGAAAGCAGTGCATGTCCCTGAATCGCGTCCGCAACCGCCGTCAACGCGTCGACGACTTGCTCACTTCCGTCTGGGCGACCATCGTCATCAAGCCGCGCGATGTCGCCGCCGTTGTAATAGCCAACTACAACCCGCGATTGGTATTTCTTCGGGATCTGCTCGCGAAGCGCCACCTTCACGGACTTTCCCCGGCCGGTGGCGAATCCCAGCATCACACCCGCCCTCAGCAGGCGAACTAACTCGCGAGCCACGGGCGTGGAAAGTCCCTTGCAGCGGTCCGCCTCATCGCACAGCGTCCCGTCGTAATCCAGCACGACTGCGCGGAACGACGCCTTTGCAAGTCGCGCAATGAATGCGGCGTACGCGTCCCTCCAGAGGCGGAGTTGCCCCGAGTGGGCAAGGGCATCGACTGTCTTCCTGGCCTTCCTCTCCACGGCTGCCACCTCTTCCGGAGGCATCGACGGCTCAGCGGAGGAGACCCCCGTCGCTGCTTTGAGGTGGTAGATGCGGCGCCCGAACCCTGGCACGCCCGGTCTGCCGGGGTTGATGCCCCGGGCCCGGCCGGCACTGCCGACGACGTGCAATCCCCAAACCAGCGCTGCAACGCCCGCCGTGCTCCCTTCTAAGGGAACATCGACCCGATGGACAGGAATGTTGGCGGGAATAAGCTTCAGGGTTGTCGATGCAATCTCCTCGTCGTGCGGAGTGACAATGGCGAGGATCCCGGTTGTCTGAGGATGCTTGGCCAGCCAGTGGTGCCGGCCATGGGCGAAATGCCGGTAATCTGCCAATTGAACATTCCCCAACGCTGCCTCGGTGAACTTCGATTCCAGGTCCATCGCCGCGGAGTGGATGGCTGGGCCGTAGAGGACGACTACGGTTTCCCGCTGCCACAGGGGTGCACAGCGACGATCGAGCTGGTCAACAAAGCGCTTGTCGCAATCCGTCCCCAGAAGCGTGGAAAGGTCCTTGGGCAGCAGACATGACGTACCGAATACCTCGTCGTAGGCCCGCACGAGCAGGA
Organism: uncultured Planctomycetia bacterium; assembly: GCA_963824275.1. Lineage (GTDB taxonomy): Bacteria > Planctomycetota > Planctomycetia > Pirellulales > Thermoguttaceae > JANXQG01. Next base: position 1,428,330 of record CAWGOT010000006.1, read on the forward strand.
TTGTTGATGCCAGAAGCGAATTCGTCGCCAGGAAGCCGTCCTTTCCTGAAGGGAGATCCATCTCGACAAAATCGACAAAGGGGTATTTCGCTCCCAGCCGAGCGAGCGGCGAACCGACCGTCATACAGAGCACAATGAAGCGGCGGGGTTCACGGACGGCGAGCCCACGGAACGCGGCGAGCACGTCGGGATTCTTGCCGCCGGCCGTCGCCAGCACCACCCCCATCGTTCGCAGGTCGAGTGATGGCACGGCCGCTTCCATCGGAGTCATTGCGGAAGCCAACTTGCCGCTGAACTTCCGGTGGAGTCCGGCCGCAAAGTCGGCGGTCGTCAGCGATCCCCCCGAACCAATGGCAACGAGGGGGAGAGGAGCGGCGGAACTCAAAGGCTTGGCCAAACGATCGACCGGCGCCTCCATAGCCCATCGATAGGTCGCTCGCAATTCACGGAGCTCAAGGTCGTAAGGCTTACCCAAGTCTCAACTCCAAAATCACTTTGCCCCGGCGCAGGCCGCGATCGCACGCGCGACCCGAACAAACCATTCTAGCCATTTGGTGCCGTTAGTGACACGCCGTACCATCAAAATACTTGGGGCTCTACGATCCTTCAGAACAGCCTTCCCTGCGCCTCTTCAAGCTGGTCTTTCCGGTTCAAGAGTCCCTGCATCAACTGCTTTTCCTTGTCGCCGTCGGGCAGGATTTCGCTGATGGCCTGGGCGAGGACCCAGAGAGCGGAGTTCTGCCCTTGGCCGCTGTGGCCAAGGAACTCCGCCATGCCCGCGGTGTCGCCCTTCTCGCGGAACGCGCAGAGGCGGTGCAGGACGTTGATCAGGCTGGCCGGCGTGCCGTCGGCGGCCGGGTCGCCCAAGTCCTTGACCTTCATTCGCTTGGCCACGGGCACCGCGGCCACGTTCTCGCCCGATTTCTCCAGCACGCCCGTGCGGTCCCACATGCTTTCCGTGTCCATGCCCAGCGCCTGCGCCATCTTGAACGATTCGTCGGCCGGCACCTTCGCCTCGCCGTAGGACCATTTCCAGACCACGTAGAAGCGGCTATCCGGGTCGATATGGGCCGTATGGGTCGTCTTCATGATCTTGGTCAGGGCGTAGTTTGTGACCAGCCCGCGCACTTCGTCCAAAAACTGGCCGACCGTAACCTCCTCGCCCGAGAGCTTCGTCACCCGCTCATACTGGCCGAAGACGGACAGCGCGGGGCCGATGGCCGAAATGAAGAAGTCCGCGCCACGGATGCCCTGGTTCCAGAAAAAATCGAGACGCTCCCTCGCAACGCGGTTGAGGTTTTGCCGAACGTCGTCCCAATGTCCTGTTGTGGATTCAAGGCTCCGCTTTCGACAAACGAGGAAGACAGACGATGCGAGGACGGCCTTGCCCGTCTTGACCATTCCACCGGTCATCTCAGTATGGAGCGGCCAGGAGGCAGTCACCTGAAGGCCCGCCGACAGGAGCGATTGCACCAGCGTTTCCCAGGCGACGGTCGTCTTGTGAGCGAAAACCAAGACCAGGACGCCGCTCGACAATAGGCTTTGATTCGCGGCGATCAACGCCTTCGTCATCTCGGCCTCGTAGAACTCCTTTGTCTTATTGCTATTGGAAAGGCGGTGCGGCCGATCCTGCACGATTTCCGGCCCCTTGGGGCAGAGCGGCGTGGAGAACAATCCCGGCACTCGGTCCCCGAGAATACGACGCAACCAGACATAGAAGTAGTCTGCCAGGTGCGAGTACGGCACAGAGTCGTAGTAGGGCGGATCGGTAATAACGGCGTCAAGGCCCGCGATCGGCAACTGTTGTGCCATTCCACGCGTTACGTGAGCCGAAGCCGTTGACGACTGGGCGGCGCTCTCAATAGCCTTCACCACCCAGTCGATAGCGCCAGCGACATTCCCGCTCCCGCCACTGACGGGATTTGTCTCGGCAAAGTCCCACGTCATCGGCAACGTATGACGACCGACTGCACCTTCCACAGTCTCCCGCGTCGTGTGCCAGATCGAGGCGGTGCTGGCCCGGTCGAGGACGCGATCGAAAATCGTGGCGACGTAATGGGAAACGGCGAGTGCGTACTCCTTGTCCTGCCACTGCTCAAGTTGCTCGATAGCCGACCGAACGAGTTTCGCCAGCGTGATGACCGTCAACAGTTGCCGCGGTGCGAAGAGTTTGCCGAACGTGTCGCACCCGTACAGCGGCACGGACAATCGCCGGATTTCCGTCTTCGGAATCTGCTCGTCGGGGATTGTCGAGAGTTTGCCAAACGGCTGTTCCTTGGTGATTTCGGCCAGGCGTGCGGCAGCCATTGCCAACACGACGTTGTCTGCGTCGGTCGCTGCTCGGTATTTCCGCGGTCCTTTTTCCGGCGACAGCACTACGGCGGCCAGCATTTGCCCGAGGCGGCCTGCCTTTCCTTCGCTCTGGAGGTAGGAATTTGGGATCGTCGTTTGGGAATAGACGCAGATTGCCTTGGCCTGCTTCACCGTCCCGTCGTCAGGATCAAAGTCAATGTCGGCGTCCCGAAGCACCTGGAAGCAGCATGTCCCCTTTGTCACGTCGGGGATGATCTTGAACGCCACCTTGCTTTTCGATTTCTTCGTGAGCCAAGCGTGGCGCAGAAGCGGCGTCAGATACGGAGTCTGGGGATTCGGCGACTTAACGCTCCTCGCCCAAATATACGCGACCGGAACGCTTCCGTCAGGATCGGCGGGATAGAACTGGGCCAACTCTCGTCTCGCTGTTTCATGCAGCCAGTTTCCCCAGTATTTCACGTCAGCCGCCAGTGGGTTTTTTCGATACTCGGCCTCGGTGATCTGAACATCAGGAACGATCTCATCACTTGTAGCCTCGACAGGCTTCTCCCCCTTGTCGAGAAGCGGCCTGGCCTTTCTGCCTTTCCTTTTCCCCCGATTAAAGGCTATCAGGCGATTAACGTACTTGGGCACCGGACGGCTGTCGGGCTGGCCGTATTTCTGTGGATAGACCAGAGTGCAGAGTTCGATAAGGTGGGCCACAGGATTGAGGTCGATGGCATGGGTGTCACAGCCGAGGCGCAGGGCTTCCAGGGGAATCGCGCCACCGCCCGAGAACGGGTCCAGAACTCTAGGGGCATGGTTGTCGGCGCCTGGATTTAAGATCTTATGTGCCACGGCGATCAGCTTCCGTGCCGGTTCAACGTACTCCGGGTTATTCGAGTTTTCCCAGCGGACCAGAAGCTTGATGAACTCCAGGCAGCGATTCCGCGGCGTGTCGGCAACCGCCGAGCCGTCGCCGTTTTTCGGCCTGAACTCCGCCTTTTTGTTGCCCTCGCCGAGCAGGTCGTCTACAAGCTTCCGGAAGCTCTGGGGACATTCGGGGTCGTCCGGGTCGGGAACCAGCGAGGCGAATACCGCCGCCCGGCAGGCCGCCAGCGGCCGCCGCGCCCACCAGATGTGCAGCGTAGAAATGTGCCCGTGCCGGATCGACTTCTCCCGCGCCGACTGCTCGGAGACTTCCTTCAAGGGCAGGGCAACTTCGATCAAACGCTTAAGCATAGACGCCTCTGGTAGGTTCCTAACTCACGTGACAGGCAAGCGAAAGCCAACACCACACGGTTCATCTCAGCACTTCTAGTCATCTAAGTCAACGTCCGCATTGCGCTCCGGGCTTGCCATCCACCGAACCCGTGCGCGCGTCGGAATGCAGTCCTTCAAGGCAGGCCGCAATCTCGCCCGAGAACGAAATCCAGGGATACTTAGCAGGCAGTTGCGACCAGACCCGCAGCCTGCGCCGCGGCAACACGGACCTCCGCCGACGGGCTCTTCGCGATCTTCGGCAGTCGGCGTGTCCAGCATTCCAGAAGCATCCTGCCAACGTCGTTATTGCCGAGCCGAGCTATGCCGAAGTCGTCACCTTCAAGCAGTCCGGCAAATGTGCGAATCGAACGTCCAAGATCGGACGGCGCAGCGAGAGTCGTCAACGCCTCGCTCATCCCTGCAATTGCCATACTTGTGGACGTGCTCTCGACCGGCGCTGCCAATGCCAATTGAATCATGACCGCGAAGGCAATATCCACGACATCGGAAGATACATACGGTCCTTCCTGAAGCACGCGCCTCGTCAATACATCGCGCACCGCCTCGGGCCGGCGTCGCAGAAAGGCGTGTCCCAACCACCATAATCCTCGCTCAAGTAGCTCTGGCCCACCCAACGAGATAGTAAAACTCGACAACGGGCCGGATTGCTGGGAATACGGATCGAAGTAGGGCACTGATTGCCGGAGCCACCGATTTGCGCTTGTCGCCACTACATCCACAATCCCCTCACCACCTGTCTGCACAATAGCGGCGAGTATTTGAAGGAGGCATAGCTTCTCGCCTGCGGTGCCATTCTCGCTATCGACCGCTCTCGCAAGGTTGTTTACAAACGGGATCTCTGCGTCGGTCCAAGTTACGAAGCGGTACGGCTGCGACCCAATTCCCGCCGATATACCGCACGGACCAGGCTGACGGTTGTTCATTTCCGTAGCGAGGCGCGTTGCCTCCTGGATCAGTGAATCACGCAATTCATCGTCCTCAATTGGCGCTCGCGGGAATCCCGATTCCATGCGACGAATGTGGTTCTTAAGAGTTGCGTCTCGTTCCGCCGCATGTCGTAGCCAGGGCAAGAACATCTCCCTTAGCCCCTCGCGCCTGGCACACGCGTTAAAGACTATCGCCCATTGCTCGCGTGCGAACAGCGTGTGCTGTGCCGAACCGGCGACCACCGTACTGAGCAGTTCAACAGCAACCTCCAAGGGGCCCCCGATCAACGCCTTTTGCAGCCCGTTGCCGATCTGGCTCCATGCTGTTGGGGTTCTGCAAGCCACTTCAAGTGCAGGCTTCAAAATCACGACAAGTTCGGACGTAAACGGCACGCAGCCGAGAACATCGCCCCAGAACCCGAGCCAAGTGGACCGTTGAGCGCGAAGCCTGCGGTTGGTTATTTCTAGTTCGACCGACCACCGCGACATCGCACAGCAATGTTTCCGGTATTGCGTCGGAAAGCAGCTTTAGGGCGGAGTACGCGTCTGCCCATTCCACGGGGTGCGCAGAGAGAAGATTCCGTACAACTTCAGCCCTGTCCTCAGTTGTAGCTTCATCCAGCCGTTCGACAGCCTTGTGCAGTCGCTCGTCCTTCTCGTCGCACTGCAATGCCTTAACGGCATGCATGATCCCATGTTTTGCAAAGTGAGTTTCTGCCGCTGCGTCGAACCGATGAGCAGCCAACTCCAGGGCCACCTGCGCCTGCTCGCCTATGGCATACCGCCATGCGACGAGATCCCAAGCCCGTAATGCTGATAGTTCCGCAAGGAGGCCCAACCGGAAGGTTGCCACGCGGTCCACGGCTCCGCCCCCATTTCCCGACGACCGTGCGAGCTTAAGCGAGTGGTCCAAAAATGATGTTTGTCGTAAGCCAAGATACGCTTGCAATGGCTGATGGCTTGCTGATAGATGATGACGCGAAAGCGAAACGAGCTGGTCGTCTTCACTTCGTCGATAGAATCGCGTTGCATGAATCAGGTTAAACAACGCCATATACGAAGGGTTCTCGATACGAACACGCGGGACCTGCTCCCTAATCAGACGATCGAGCGCATCCCAAGCACAGTCCGAGAACAAACGGTACCCCTCAACCAATGGCGGTAGCTCCGGCGGCACGTTCCCAGTTCCACAGTCCTTCGGCCATCTTCCCAGCGTCAGATATGTCTGATAGCGAAGGCGCTCAAGCAACTGCCGGAGCGACACTGAGAGCGCTGACGTGGCACCGGCACCCTCGCTCCATTTCATCGCCATTGCCTGCCACGAGTCTCCAAAGGGGTCGCGCATCCACGTTAATTCCACGGCAAGCGTCAGCAACGCGATATCTGCGCTGTCGTTCGACCGTGATGCTAACCATGCCTGCGGAAGTGCTACTAACTCGTCGGTTGGCTGTGCAGAAAATGGATTATCGAGCAACACAAGCACGTGCGCAAGCACTTTTCCATCAGGACGCGCCGCGCCTTTCGAGGGAATCGCCCCAATCAGTTCACGGATAACCATGAACTCATAGTCAGTAAATGCCCAGTACAGCGCGAGCGAAAAGCACCATCGAACGTCTTCAATTGCGAGCTCGCCGAGCGTCTTCGATCGAGACTGGCGCTTTAGGTAATCGAACACCACGCTGCAAAGATGCAGCACCCGGATTCCATCCCCTGCCAGATGGGCCTCTCGCGCCTCATGGGCCAAGAAAGAAAGCCCTTCGTGACACCGAATTCCCGTCGTCGTCATCGACTTATTCCTGTAGTGAAAGAAAAGCGTGTTCGTCGTTACTACGAGGCTCCGACGACCCTTGCACGTTTGTCAACGACGATAGATCGACGTCTTCGAGCGCGGCGGCTTTGATACGAGCAAGGGTGTCACGGCTCAAGCGACGTTCATCTTTCAAAACCTCCGGCATGAAAGTATTCAGGAGTTGATAGCACATCGCGGGTTCGGTTGCGAAGCCCGGTAGCGTCGTCCATCCGCCGAGGTTGCTTTCTTCCTGGCCTGGTATTCCTGTGCTTGGGGAAAGATCCACATTCGCGATCTGAGCGCCGATGGAACTGAGGTCCCGTGCGTACAAACTAACGATCCGAAACTGATTCCGAATCGCTCCGAACACCGGGGCCAAGCGGGTTGTGCAGTTCGGAGGCTTTACCATCTGGACGGCAATACGTCCCCTTTCGATCAGTATTCTTCCATGCGTGAGCGAGTGCCGCAACCAGTGCGCCATATTCAACTGGCTCCCGTCCCGATGACGAAGAAGTGTCATCGTATCGCAGCGGGCGGCGTCCTCGTCCAGCAAATCGGCTACCGCAACCACGGAGGCGAGTGCCCGATGTAAGGCGGTATCCTGCCAGGCTCCTGCCCAATCCCACGGCCATTTTTCATGGGCTGCGGCCACATCGACTGCTAGCTGGAACCTCGCATCTCTAACAAACTCGCTATGGCCTGCTTCCTCCATTACTCGGCGGAATAGGCGGGGCAGGCGTCGCACATGAGTTCGTCGCACCCAAGCGGGGATGTCGTTCCACTGAGCTTTATTCTCCGAAGCCGGTGCGTCGGGCGGCATATCCTCGGCTTTCTGGGAAAGCATACCGAGATCATGAACCAATGTCGCAACCAAGAGAACTGCGGCGTGATCTGCGTTAACCTGCTGCGGTAAATCGTGATCGTCGGCACATCGCCAGGTGCTGATGCGGTCAACCAGGCTGCAAATGTGCGGCAAGCCGTGATCGGTAAACTCAGGCATGTGGCAGCTCTGGACAAGGCGATATATCCCCTCGTGCAGGTCCCGCAATGCCAGGTGAAACCCCGACCAGGCGGTGCCGTACGCCCTCCGGGCAAGTTGGCTGCCGGAAATAAAATCTCTTGCGTCGCGAAGCGTTAGGTCGGGATCAGGGAGTCTAACTGGTAACGGCATCCGATGGTTCCCTTCGGTCCTAGCATCCGGGTTAAGCGCGACATGCGAACCCTACTCCGGCTGCGCGGCCCTCTTCCAATCTTCCGTTCCCACCATGTACCGCACCACGCTCATCTCTTCCTTGGGGCTCAGCTTCGCGGCCGGGTCCTGGATCAAGTACAGTTCCGGTCCGGTCTTGCAGTTGACCACGACGTAAAGCCAATAGTCCCTGCCGAACCGCTGGGCCTTGATCCATTCGTTGGGAGTCAGCGCCACCGCGCCGACCCCGGCCCGGCCCTTGACCTCAATATAGCGGAAAACCTGGCCCTCAAGCAGGGAGGTCAGGTCCCAGCCGCAATTCTCGTCCTCCACCGATACCGGCTGCCGCCCCTGGCTTTCCTCATACTTCTTGGCCGTTTCGATGGCGATCGCCTCGACCTCCGGGTCGTTCTCCATGCCCGCCACCGCGTCCATGACCTCGCGCGGAGCGGGTAGAATGACCGCCACGCCGAGTATCTCGGGCGGCTTCTCCGACAAGTGCCTCTCCTGCTCGATCTCCGCCAGCCGGTCCTTGAGCCGCTGCGAAAGTTCGTTGCGGCGGGCCTCTTCCTTGGCCCGGTTGCCCTGGATGTTCAGACTCGCGGGGTCGTCTTCGAACCGCATTTGCCGCAACTGGTTGTCGTACTTGGCAATTTTCTTGTTCGATTCGCTAATCAGGAATTGCAGCGACTTGCGGACGTACTTCTCCCTGATCCCCAGTTCCTTGCCGCGGCGCTCTTGGATCTCGCCAAAGTACTCGGGCGTCACCTCGTCCAGCGACCAGTTGATCACCCGGTCCTGGTCGGTGGCCGCCTCGCGGATGGCCTCGGTAATCTCCGGCCTGCCGTCCGGCGGCTTGAGGTCGAGCAGGGCATAAGGCTGGCTCTTGTTAAAGATAAGGGCTGAGGGATGAGAGATGAGAGATGAAGCGTCGCCTTCCAGCGCACGTTGTTCATCCCTCATCCCTAATCCCTCATCTCTTATCCCTTTCTCATCCCGTATCCTCGCATGCAGTGCGAAGAGGCGTTCGCCTGCGGCCTGGCCTCGGCCGTCTTCGACGCCGCATTTCAGCAGCCATAAGACGGTGGGCTCTGTGGCATCGGCGTTGAAGAAACAGGCGCCCTGACGCAGCGAGCCGCCGTATTCCCGCAGGACCCGCTCCACCACGCCCTCGAAGAGCGGGTGCCCCGGCCCGACGAATTCCAGGTCCGTATAGCCGACGACCTGTTCCTTGTCGAAAGTGACCTGCGGGTAAGTCGCCCCGATCCGGCCGCAGCGACGTTCAGTGTGTTCGGGCAGCTTGCGGAGGTCCGGCGGAACGCGGCCGATGGAATAGACCGCGCTCCGCTTTGACGAGCGATGAGAGATGAAGGACGAGGGATCGACGCTGCTTTCGTCCCGCATCCCTGATCCCTTATCCCTCAGCTCGGTTATCGTGCCGCCGAAAGACCGGTAGGCCTCGATGAAGAACCGCTCGATATACTCCGGCATCAGCCGTTGCTCTTTGCTCTGTTGCTGATCGGCCAGGAGCCTGCTCATGTCGATGTAGCGCGAGCCCAGCGACTTGTCCTGCATTTCGCTGCGGATGCGGGCCACCTGTTCCTCATCGGTCTGCACGTCGATTTCCGCGAGAATCTCGACCATCGTCTTGCGACGCGCTAGCCAGTCCTTCATCAGGGCGTCGAACTTGGGGGCGGGAACGATTTCCCCGATCACGTCATAGACGCGATCGCTGCCGAGTGCCCGACGCATGTCCTCTAATTTTACGAGTAGCCGATGCATGACCTCGCCTTCGCGGGTGTTGTCGGCCACCAGATTGAAGATCATGACCTCCCGCTGCTGCTTATAGCGGTGGATGCGGCCCATCCGCTGTTCGAGGCGGTTGGGATTCCAGGGAATGTCGTAGTTGACCATCAGGGAGCAGAACTGGAGGTTGATGCCCTCGCCGGCCGCCTCGGTCGCCACCATGATGGAGGGTTTCACTTCGAAGAACTCGCGTTCGGCGGCGATCCGCTTTTCCAGCGACATGCCGCCGTGGATTGTGCAGCAGTGGAAACCGAGATTCGTGAGCCTGTCGACCAGGGAATCGAGGCTGTCCTTGTGCTCGGTGAAGACCAGGAGCCGCTCGGCCCGGCCCGATAGATGCTCGGAGACGACCGCCCGGAGTTCCTCGAACTTGGTTTCGGGCGAGTTCTTTTCGGTTTGTTTGGCCAGCCGAACGAGGCGGTCAAGCTCCTCGATCTCGGCCTCCAACTCGGCCATGTTCTCGGCCATTGTGAGCCGCTCGACGATGTCATCTTCGAAGTGCCATCGCTCCGATTCGGTCAGATCTTCCAAATCCTCGGGCAGTTCGCCGAACTCCTGCTTGAGCTTGCCCAGCTTGCGGAGATCGCGGAGCCGCCTGAGGCGGCGTTCCAAGGAGAGGCGGATCGCTGCCAGACTCGACGCCAGGCGGCGTTGAAGCACGGTCAGCGCAAGGCCGACGTTGCGGTTCTCGGCTGCTTCCGCACGCTGGAAATTGTTCTGCACATATTCGGTGACGGCATCGTAGAGGGCCAGTTCGTCATGGCTAAGGCGATAGGAAAGCGTCTTGACGTGCCGGGGCGGGAAGCAGGGGGTGCCGTCAAACTGCTTCATGTCCTCCTTGAGGCGGCGGATCATGATGCGGTTCTCGTCGCGGGCGCTGGCTTCGGCCAGGATCTTGCCGTTGGCGTACAGGTCGCGGTCGAGTAGTTGCAGCAGGAGTGCGAAATTGTCGGGGTCGCCCTTGTGCGGCGTGGCCGTCAAGAAGAGGTAGTGGTCGGTGCGTTCCCGCAGGAACTCGCCCAGCTCGTAGCGCTGGGTTTTGTTGACCTTGTTGCCATACTTGTAGGCGGCCATTTTGTGGGCCTCGTCGACGATCACCAGGTCCCAGCGCACGTCGCGGAGGTGATTGAGAATGTCGTCCTGGCGGGCGATGAAGTCGATGGACGTGATGCACTGGGGATTATCTTCCCAGATATTCTTGCCGTAGGCCGCGCTGACCGTGGCTCGATTGACAACCGTGAAGACTTCCCCGAACTTCTCGTGCAACTCACGACGCCACTGGTCCGTGAGATTGGCCGGGGTGACGATGAGAGTCCGCTCGATCAGGCCCCGGAACTTGAGTTCCTTGATGCCCAGGCCGCTCATGATCGTCTTGCCGGCCCCCGGATCGTCGGCAATCAGGAGCCGGATGCGGGGCTGGGTAAGCAGATGTCCATATACGGCATCCATCTGGTGCGGCAGGGGATCGACTTGCGACACGGAGACCGCGAAGTGCGGGTCGTACTGGTAGGCCAAGCGGATGCGATGCGCTTCGGCGGCCAGGCGGAAATTGGTCGGATTGCCGTCCAGGGCCGCCAACTCCCCCGCCAGCGTGAGCTTGATCACGCCGTCGAATTCCTCCGCGTTAAGCAGCTTAGTCCAAAGCCGCTTCGTATTCACACCGACCGCCTGAACCTCAATCCGATGGCCGCGAACCTTGGCCGTCAAGACTCTGACCGGCTCGGTCCAATGCGGGCCTTCGAGGATCGTGCCCTCCGTGAGTTGGTTCAGCATATCGTTAGTATTGGCAGCCATTTCGCTCATTTCACGCTCTTGATCTTCGCAATCGCGGTCGGGAAACATCCCGACTCGTCCCCGTCAATCCCTGCTCCCTGCCGCTCGATCTCCAACTCCAAAGGAACTCCGTGGAAAGGACGATACGTCGCTCGGTCGGCACTCCGTTCTCCTGGGTTGCCGAGGCTTTTCCCCGGCCCTTTTTGGACACGATTTGCGTGAATTTTCGAGGGAGCATCAATCCCAGTATTTGGCCAAGCCAGCCTATTAGTTTAGTCCCGAAGGGTATGTCCCGCAATAGACCCGAAGAGGTTATCGACGAACCATCTCTAGCATGGTGTCGGGTACGCTGACTAGCGAGACCTTGCAGCCTCGCCCCAGAGGAGAGCGCTTGGCCCGTTGGGCCGGAGAGGGTCTTGCGATCGCGTCGCGTGTTCCAGCGCCGACCCGGAAATACCGGGTGTGCGCCTTCGCTGAGCGAACCACTGGGCCTTCGGCCCGACTGCCTTCTCCCTACCATGTGCCAATCGCACCCCGCCGCCAGCGGCATGCGGCGCTCATAATCGTGCATGGAAAATCCCAAACTCCAAAATTTTCTAAGTCCTGAACCGGCAACGAGATCCGACTCGAAATCGATTTCCGGCCCGAAAAAATTTTCCCATCGCGGCCTTCTCATCCGTATTAGTATGTAGAAATATGGATAACTACGAATTTAGAGGAAGCCCCTGGGAGCGACTTGACCTGGCTGAAGAGTAACGAAACTTGTGAACCATCGCCTTCCCCAAAACACAGATCGGACTTGAAGAAATGAAGATGTACGAAAGGAAAATGAAAATCGAAAACCAGCCTGGCCAATGCGTCGCCAATATCGTGCAATTCTGGCCAGACCAAACTTGTAATATACCTCACACTCCGAAGAATGTAAACCCTCGTTTTCTCCCCAGTTTTTCCAGCAGGTTACCAATCGTGTGGTGGATAACATTTATTTCATTGGTGGCAAAAACTGACGGAAACATTTTTGCGAAAGCAGTTTTTGGGCCACTTTGGCCAAACGGGCCAAATAGCCCCTTCTTTATGGCCTCGCAGTGCTCTTTAGAAATCGTACCAAACCCCTGCCCCGATGAACTGCTGATAGACATTGTAGAACTGCCGCTGGAAACTGTAGCCGTCGAAGTAGTCGATCCCTGTGCGGAGCGTGTGGCCGGTGGGGCCGCGCCACTGCCAGCCGGCCTCGAAGTTGACGTTGCCGCTGTAGTTCAAGTCCTCCTCGATCTTCGAGTTGATGGCCGCGAACGGCGCGCCCCAGAACCCGTTCGGCTGCGAGGGGCTATAATCGATGCCGAACTGAAACTCCCAGGGCTGAGAACCGCCACCCAAGGCAAAGGCCCAATTGGCCTCGCTGTAAAACCGCAGGTCGGGGATCGGGCGATAGGCCACGCCGAGGACCAGTTGCTCGCGGAGGTAGGGCAACCGCATCACGCCGGGATGGTTCTCGATGTAGAGATCGCCCAGATGCGAACTGAGATGATAGTAGCCGAACTTGAATTCCCACGGCCCCTCGCGGTGCGTCAGCGGAAACCCGGCACGGAAATCGGTCGATACCATGCTGCGGGTGCTATCCAGCCGGGGCAGCGCCGCGCCGTCGACATCAAGCTGCCAGCCCTCCGGCCAGGCCGGGTCCTGCGTGCCATAGCGGATGAGGCCGACGTGACCGCCGAGACTGGCGTCCCATGTCCAGCCGACTGTCTGGTTGTAATACAACTGGCTGCCGAGGCGGCCCTCCTCGAGGCCGGCCAGATAGTTCTTAAACATCAGCCCGTCGGGCAAGGCCTGCCAGGTCCAAGGCACGGCCCACACGGACGACGGCGGCGCCTGCGCGAACCAGAAGCAGATTGGGGAAAGGGATTATCGCCGGCGGGCGGGCCGATGCTTGGCAAGGGCTGTTCAAGAAACTGCTGTGGCCCCACACCCATCGATGGCGGTGGCGCGTAGGGCCCCGGCATGACCGGTGGCGGAACATTGGTCGAGCTCTCCAGCACGGTGATCGGCATCGCTTGGGGCTGCGCATGCGCCGAAGTCGCCGGGAGCACCAAGCTCAGCCCGACCAGAAAACCCACTCCAATGATTCCACGTTTCAAGTCACTCGCCATGGACCTCTTCCCTTCGGCCGCGGAAGTCTACCGAAATTCAGGTTTTGGGATCAAGATCGATGTAGGACCGGGCCAGCCAGTTCTGCCGAACATCGGAACGCAAACAATGGCCCTGTAATATCTTACGACGACCTTGCCACTCCGGCATCGATGCGAGGCGCTGGTTACTTTCGCGCCCATTCAGGGTAAAATGCTTCCGTGAAATCCAATCGTGAGTTAATCCTCCGCCAACCAGGAGTCAGACATGGTTCTTCTCGAATTCAGCATGTTTCCCCTCGATAAGGGGGAAAGCTTGAGCCGCTACGTGGCTCGCAGCATCGATATTATTGACCACAGCGGGCTTGCCTATCAGACGCACGCCATGGGCACGGTCTTGGAGGGCGAGATCGACCAGGTCTTCGAAGTCGTTCGCCGTTGCTACGAGGCCATGTCCGCGGATTGCAATCGCATCGAATGTTCCATCAAGATCGACTCCCGCAAGGGCAGTTCGGGCCGTCTGCAATCCAAGGTCGCCAGCGTGGAAGAGAAACTCGGCCGGCCGATCAAGAAGTAACCGGGGCACCCCTTTGTGGGTCGCGGGCTATAATTGAACGATCATCATGCCCAACACCGAATTGATCTGCAGGCTTCGCGCGGCACTGCGGCCCGAGAATGTTCTCTCGGCGCCTTCGGAGTTGGTCGTCTACGATTGCGACGCGTTCGCTGTCGAACGGCGCATGCCATTGGCCGTGGTCTTTCCTCGTTCCACGGAAGATGTGGCTGAAGTCGTGCGAATCTGCTCGGACCATGGCTCTCCTGTCGTTGCCCGCGGCGCCGGCACCGGGCTGGCCGGCGGATGCACTCCACCGCCCAATGGCGTGGTGGTCATGCTCACGCGGATGAACAAGATCTTGGAGATCCGCCTCCGCGACGCCCTGGCGCTGGTCGAGCCGGGCGTGCTCAACCTGCAACTCACCAACGCCCTCGCCGGGACCGGCTATCACTTTGCTCCCGACCCGTCGAGCCAGGGCACTGCGACCATCGGCGGCAACGTGGCCACCAATGCCGGCGGTCCGCACACGCTGAAATACGGCGTGACCGTCAACCACGTTGCCGGGCTGGAGGTCGTGTTGGGCGACGGCTCGATCGTGCAGTTCGGACCCGTGGAAGACCCCGGCGGGCTGGATCTGGCCCGAGTGGTCTGCGGCAGCGAGGGCACGCTGGCGATCGTTACCAAGATCTGGGCACGGCTGACGAGAAATCCGCAGGCCTGTCGCACGGTCCGCGCCACGTTTGCTTCGATCGACGCCGCCGCGCAGGCCGTCAGCCAGATCATTGCCGCCGGGATCGTTCCGGCCGCGCTGGAACTGATGGACCGCGGGATCCTCGACGCCGTTGAGGCGGCATACAACCTGGGCGTTCCGGCAGAAGCGGCCGCGGTGCTCGTGATCGAGCTCGACGGCCCCGAGGCCGGCCTCGATCCGCTCGTGGAGCAGGTCATCGGCCTCTGCCGGAAGTGCCAGTCCCCCGCGATCGCGGCGGGTGAAATCCTGCAGGCCAAGACAGCGGCCGAGCGGGAATTGCTGTGGAAATGCCGCAAGATGGCCGTCGGCGCGGTGGGCCGCCTCAGCCCGAATTATGTGCTTCAGGACGGCGTCGTGCCGCGGACCCGCCTGCCGCACGTCTTCCGCCGCATCGCGGAAATCGCGGCCCGGCATCGCGTCCGCATCGTCAACGTGGCCCACGCCGGGGATGGCAACGTCCATCCCATCCTGCTCATGGATGAGCGCGACCACGACCTCGCCGCCAGGGTCCAGGCGGCCAGTCGCGAGGTGCTTGAAGAGTGCATCGCCTGCGGAGGCAGCATTACAGCCGAACACGGCGTCGGGATCGAGAAGATCGAGCTCATGGAAAAGCTCTTCGCCCCGGCCGATCTCCGCGCCATGCACCGCGTCCGCCAGGCCTTTGATCCGGCCGGCCTGCTGAATCCCGGAAAGAAGTTCAAGGTCCCGTGCTCATGAGCGTCAATACCGCACCCGATCCGCCGCTGCAAGAGACCGTCGCGCCATGCGACGAGGCGGCCGTGGCGGCGTTGATCGCTGCAGCCTGCGAATCGGGCACGCCGGTCTATCCGATCGGCGGCGGAACGAGTCTCGACTATGGCCCGCGGCCGGCGCCATTTCGGGCACCATGTGCCGATGGTCGTGGTCGGCGGCCGGGAATCGGGCTGGGCATGAGCCAGATGAAGCGCGTAATCGACCATCCGGCCGACGACCTGACGGTCACCGTCGAGCCGGGCCTGACCCTGGCGGAGCTCAACCGGCAGCTCGCGGCCAAGCGGCAATGGCTGCCGATCGACGCCCCGCAGCCGGCCCGCGCGACGCTAGGCGGCATCGTGGCGACCAACGCCAGCGGGCCGCGGCGCTGCGCTCATGGCACGATCGGCGATTACTTGATTGGCATCCGCGCGATCGACGGTTGCGGCGAGGCATTCACAGGCGGCGGCCGCGTGGTGAAAAACGCGGCCGGGTACAACCTTCCGCGGCTGATGGTCGGATCGCTGGGCACGCTCGGCGTAATCACACAGTTGACCTTCATGGTCCGCCCTTTGCCGACGCATTCCGCCCTGGTGCTGTGCGACGTGCCCGACTTCCAACAGGCAGAATGTCTGCTGGCGGCCCTGGGGCGTAGCGTTGCAACGCCGATGATCGTCGAACTTCTGGCCGGGCCTTCGCTGCCGCACTGCCCTTTGCCGCCGCTGCCCGAGAGGGCCGTCACGCGACTTGCCGTCGGCTTCGAGGGCGGCGCCGCCGAGGTTCAAGGGATGGCCCATCTCTTGTGCGACGAGTGGCATGCCTTGGGGGCCGACGGGCTGACGACGATCACCGGCGCGAGAGTCGACTCGGTCTGGGACTGGTTGAGCGAGAGCCCTGCGGTGTTCCAGATCAACGTGCTGCCCGGCCGCTTGGTGGAAGTCGTGGAACAGGTTGCGGCAAGACTGCCCGCCGCACCGCTGCAGGCCCACGCGGGAAATGGCGTGCTTCGCATCTATTCCCCTCTCCCACAAGAGGGCGAGGGGAGATTCGCCGAACTCGTACAAAAGACGCTTCGGCCGATTGCCGTTGCGGCCGGCGGCCACCTGACGGTGCTGGCCACGCCTGCCGATGTTGAACTTGCCCCAGCCGAGATTTGGGGCCCGCCCCGCCCCGCTGCCGCATTGATGCGTTCGATCCAACAGCGTTTCGACCCTGCAGGAATCCTCAATCCCGGGAGGTTGACGTTTGGGATGTAGGACGTAGGGTGTGGTCGAGCGCAGCGAAGACCCACCAATTTCCTGTGCTGTGTGGCGGGTCTTCGCTGCGCTCGACCACACCCTACATTAGCGGCACCTTATGAACCCCAATAGCCCCGACAACGCGAACGAGTCCGGCGAAGACAACCCGGGCACCATGGACCCATGGTCGGCAAACATCGCCTACGACCAGTTGCTGCGCTGCGTCCATTGCGGGCTATGCACGTCGTCGTGTCCCACTTACCTGGAGACGGGCGACGAGAACAACGGCCCTCGCGGCCGAATCCAACTCATCCGTCTGGTTGCCGACGGCCGCGCCGATCTCAGCGATCGCATGCAGCGGCACCTCGAATTGTGTCTCGACTGCCGCGCCTGCGAGAGCGTCTGTCCTTCCGGCGTGCAATACGGCCGGCTGATTGAACCATTCCGCCAGGCCGTCGAGGCCCGCGACACGAGCCTGGAAAAACGCTGGGACCTTTTCCGGCGCTGGATCCTTTTGAATTTCTTCCCCTACGCCGACCGCTTGCGCCGCGTGCTTGGCCCATTGCGGCTTGTGCAACGGTTGGGCATGATGACGGCGATCGAGCGGCTAGGGCTGCTGAAACTCCTGCCGGGTCGGTTGGGTCGGCTGGCACCGCTGCTGCCGCCGCCGACCCGCCCTGGCCCTCGGCTGCCGAAATTTCTGCCGGCGGTAGGTCGCAAGCGGGCCCGCGTGGCGTTTTTCGTCGGCTGCGTGGCCGATGCCATGTTCCGCCCCGTGCATTGGGCGACGGTCCGCGTGCTGCAGCAGAACGGCTGCGACGTATTCGTGCCGCGAGGGCAAGGCTGCTGCGGCGCGATCCACTTGCACAACGGCGACCCGCTCGGCGCCCGGCGGCTGGCCGACGCCAATCTGGTGGCCTTCGAGCCTCGATCGCTACGACGCGGTCCTGGTAAACCACGGCGGCTGCGGGGCGATGCTCAAGGAATACGGCCTGCATTGGCACGACGGCTTGCAGCCGCACCGCGCACGCTTTGCCGAGAAAGTGAAGGACGTGCATGAGTTTCTCGATACCCTGGGCATCGTGCCCTTCAGCGGGCGGATCGAGGCCGTGGCCACGTATCATGACGCCTGCCACCTGGCCCATGCCCAGCGGGTGGCGGCGGCCCCGCGAAGGCTCTTGGCCAAGATCCCCGGCCTCGATCTCCGCGAGTTGCCCGAGGCCGGCGTCTGCTGCGGCGCGGCCGGAACGTATAATCTCACCGAGCCGCAGATGTCCGACCGGCTCTCGCGCCGCAAGTTGGACAACATCCTCGGCACCGGCACCAGATCGTGCTCGCCGCCAACGCCGGTTGCCTGCTGCAGATTCAGCGCGAAGTGCGGCAGGCGGGGCTTGCGATCCAGGTGATGCATCCCATGGAACTGATGGACTTGAGCTATCGCGGCGAGAGACTGGAGTTGAAGGCCGGTCCCGATGCGAGCAGAATAAGAACTGGCGGCCACGGATGAAACACGGATGGAACACGGATAAACCCATGTTGATTGCCGCCCCTCATCCTGAGACACGCATCATGCTTTCGAACATTTCTTGGGCTACCTACGAGGGCCTCGTGGCTGAAAATGACTCGCCCGGCAAACGCGTGGTCTACGATCGTGACACGCTGGAAATCATGTCGCCTTCCGCAGAACATGAGCGGTATCACAAGTTGTTGGGCCGGCTGGTTGAGGCGTTCACACTCGAGCGAAACATTCCCATTCACAGCACCGGTGGGACAACCTTGAAGGCCCCGCTAACAGAGCGCGGCATTGAACCAGACGAATCCTATTTCATTACCGAGGAGGCGATCGTCCGTTGCGTACGGAACCTGGACCTGGCTCATGACCCGCCGCCCGATCTGGCAATCGAAGTGGAAATCTCTCGCAGTTCCATCGACAAGCTGGCAATTTATGCCGACTTGGGCGTGGCGGAAGTCTGGTTCTACGACGGCGAATCACTGCGGATGCACGTGCTGCAATCCGATGAAACGTACAAAATAAAGACTCGCAGTTCCCAGTTGCCGCAACTTACGACAGAGATTCTGGAGGGCTTCCTTGCCCGCCGGCACGAGAGCGACGAACGACCTGGATTCGGGCGTTTCACGAGTGGGCAAGGAACTTGGCGGAGTAGGGCGTTGCGCTAGCGCTGTTCATCTTACAGTTTACAATCTGCAATCCCCGACCGCGGGCCGCCCTCTTGCTGAACGTCGCGACGCTACGTCGTCTGCACGGGAAACCCGTATCTGACCATGTCTTCAAATGTCAGGTCAAACTCTTTGTCGTCCTGCATGTGCGTAGCAACCATCCTCAATTGGAGCAACTCTCTTTCAATAACGCAGATCCGGCGGCAGAGTTCAGTGATCTCTTGGTGCTCCTCGCTTGGGGCCTCATGGCGCCGTTGGCCACCATGTGGCCAGTCGTTGTCAGGGTCGCGAACAAGATACGATCGCAGTAATTCCCGGTCTTCAATGATGCGATCGAGTTGGGCGTTACGTTTCGCCAAGCGTTGATCTAGGTCGAGCATACGAACTCGGACGACTTCCTTTATCTCCGCCCCGGATTTTTTGAATACAAGTTCGTTGTCTCGGAAAAAGGGCATTTGCAACCTCCGCCTGGCTTATTCATAGTCCGATTATGTCAAACTCGCAACACATCGCCAACGTTCATTCCCCGCGATAATCTCCAACAACCCAATTATCGTCGGCCGCCACGCATGTGTCAACCGTTTCGCAGGGCACCGTTGTGTCTCCAATTCACAATTTGCACTTTCCAATTCACAATTTGCAATCCCCACCGGCCTCACGCCGCCCTTTCGCTGAACGTCTCGATCTCCAGTCGCACCAGTTCCGCCACCAGTTCCGCCGGGGATTGTCGGCGCCGAAGCGGATCTTTGGCCAACATCCGATGCACGAGCTCGGCCACCCGCGGCGGAACGTTTGGCGCCACGCGGCGAAGGTTCAACGGGGCCGTCTGCTTATGCGCCAGGGCCATTTCCGCGAGAGTCTCGCCCTCCAGCGGCAGACGCCCGGCAAGCAACTGATAGGTCACGACGCCCAGGCTATAGATGTCGCTTCGGATGTCAGGGCGGTAAACGGAACTGACGTGCTCCGGGGCCAGATAGTATCCCGTGCCGGCAATCGCCCGAGGGCTTTCGAGCTTCTCGTCGCGATGCCGTG
Organism: uncultured Planctomycetia bacterium; assembly: GCA_963824275.1. Lineage (GTDB taxonomy): Bacteria > Planctomycetota > Planctomycetia > Pirellulales > Thermoguttaceae > JANXQG01. The sequence continues at coordinate 1,448,002 of CAWGOT010000006.1, forward strand.
CGAAGCCGAGGTCCAGCAGCGTGGCGTGCCCTAACGGTGAAACCAGGATGTTACTGGGCTTGATGTCGCCATGCATCCAACCCGCCTTGTCGAGGCCATCCAGCGCCTCGGCCGTTTGGCGTGCAATCCAGAGCACGGCCGGCGGATCGAGCAAGCGCCGCGCGGCAACATAAGTCTGAAGCGATGCGCCATCCAGCCAGGGCATGACCAGGAATTGCGGGGCCCTCTTGGTTTGTGATTCCAGGATAGGAATCAGGTGCGGATGGGAAACCTGTCGGCCCACCAGGGCCTCGCGGGCGAGCATTTCGATGGCCACGGGGTCTTGCTGCCGATTTTCGTGCAGCATTTTGACAGCGTAAGCGGCCGGGCGGTTGACGGGCGCATTTGCGGGGCAAGCTCGATAAACGCCAGCCCATTGCCCATGCCCTACCTGTGTGATCAAGTGCCATCGACCAACCTGTGGCGGCCCGACTTGGCCGGAAGATCGGCTCAGCGGTAGCGGCACAGCGTAGTGGCCGGCCAAGGTTTCGATGGCGATCATGGTGCAGTCTGCCAAGAGGCTGAGCGAGAAGAGTCCTTACCGATTCCATCGGGTTTTCCGGTGGGGTAAATTAAGGCAGCCTTAAGAAAGGATAAGGCAGGGGGATTGCGCTGCCTTTTCCGCGGGAAAAAGCGCGTTCACGGCCGATAAGTGTCAATCAGAACTCGTTATTGCCCATGAAAAAGGGTCCCGCGAGAGAGTCGCTGAGAAACCAGAATTCCCTGCAATCGCTCACTCCCATTCTACCCACCAGTGCCCGCCTGCTACGCCACACCGCCGATTCCTCCCGAAAACAGCCATTCCCATCGCGAAATCGCGGGAATTCCGATCGCCCGCAAATCCTGCCTGTCTCTCCCCACCTGCCCCAGAAGACCCGCGAAAACCTCGTTTTTCAATTCTCTGAAGAAATTCCCGTCGGGGCCCCCTTGTATCTCAGGGCGAACCTGCCATAATCGGGCTCATCAACACTGCGATTGCGACCTGGGTAATTCAAGTTTCGCGCCGCAGGGAACCGATCTTTGAAATCTCGCGAATTGGTGCCGGTTTTGGGAAAATTCTTCCCGAGACCCTATTGACGCCGATTTCGAGATCTGATAGAATGACTCGTCTCGACTGAAACGGCCTGTTTTAGCCGGGAAGTTGATTTTGCTCTTTGACAATTTGATTGTGATAACCTCAATTCTGATTTTCAGCCAGTTTTTGAACTGGATTTGATAGGGGTATTCGGCTTCTGACGCAAGTCGGGAGTCGATGCCAAAAGAGAAGTTTGTTTGTTTGCCAGATAGGCTTTTCAATAAGAAGCGCTAATCAATCCGGCGGGAGCCAGTTCTCTGAACTTGTTCAATAGAACGGCCTGACGGAAAAGCGAATAATTAATTGAAGGGTTTGATCCTGGCTCAGAATGAACGTTGGCGGCGTGGATTAGGCATGCAAGTCGAGCGAGAATTCCCCGCAAGGGGAAGGACAGCGGCGAAAGGGAGAGCAACACGTAGTTACCTACCCTCAGGACTGGGATAGCTCCGGGAAACCGGAGGTAATACCAGATAACGTCTTTGGACCAAAGGTGTGATTCCGCCTAAGGAGGGGACTGCGTCCTATTAGCTAGTTGGCGAGGTAACGGCTCACCAAGGCATTGATGGGTACGGGGTGTGAGAGCATGCCCCCGCTCACTGGGACTGAGACACTGCCCAGACACCTACGGGTGGCTGCAGTCGAGGATCTTCGGCAATGGGCGCAAGCCTGACCGAGCGACGCCGCGTGCGGGATGAAGGCCTTCGGGTTGTAAACCGCCGTCGGAGTGGAGGAAATTCCAGGGGGTACTCCCTCTGGATTGACTAATACTCAGAGGAAGGACGGGCTAAGTTCGTGCCAGCAGCCGCGGTAAGACGAACCGTCCAAACGTTATTCGGAATCACTGGGCTTAAAGGGTGCGTAGGCGGCCCGGAAAGTTGGGTGTGAAAGCCCTCGGCTCAACCGAGGAATTGCGCCCAAAACTACCGGGCTCGAGGAAGATAGAGGTAAGCGGAACTTAGGGTGGAGCGGTGAAATGCGTTGATATCCTAAGGAACACCAGGAGCGAAAGCGGCTTACTGGGTCTTTTCTGACGCTGAGGCACGAAAGCTAGGGGAGCGAACGGGATTAGATACCCCGGTAGTCCTAGCCGTAAACGATGAGCACTGGATTGGAGGGTCCCCCATAACCCTCTAGTCGTAGCGAAAGTGTTAAGTGCTCCGCCTGGGGAGTATGGTCGCAAGGCTGAAACTCAAAGGAATTGACGGGGGCTCACACAAGCGGTGGATGATGTGGCTTAATTCGAGGCTACGCGAAGAACCTTATCCTAGTCTTGACATGCTTGGATTAACCCTGTGAAAGCAGGGCCACGCCCGCAAGGGTGGAACAAGCACAGGTGCTGCATGGCTGTCGTCAGCTCGTGTCGTGAGATGTCGGGTTAAGTCCCTTAACGAGCGAAACCCTTGTCGCTAGTTGCCAGCGAGTAAAGTCGGGGACTCTAGCGAGACCGCCGGCGTTAAGCCGGAGGAAGGCGGGGATGACGTCAAGTCCTCATGGCCTTTATGACTAGGGCTGCACACGTCATACAATGGCGCACACAAAGGGAAGCAAACTCGCGAGAGCAAGCAAATCCCAAAAATCGCGCCTCAGTTCGGATTGCAGGCTGCAACTCGCCTGCATGAAGCTGGAATCGCTAGTAATCGCGGGTCAGCATACCGCGGTGAATGTGTTCCTGAGCCTTGTACACACCGCCCGTCAAGCCACGAAAGTGGGGGGCGTCCGAAGTCGCCGAGGCAACCGCAAGGAGCTAAGCGCCTAAGACGAACTCCGCGATTGGGACTAAGTCGTAACAAGGTAGCCGTAGGGGAACCTGCGGCTGGATCACCTCCTTTCTAAGGATAAGTTTTGCCCGTCGGTTCACGACCGACATGAGGGCAAGATTGGGGCCAGTTCTTTAGCTGGTGCAGATGCGAGGATCACAGTCAAGTCAAAAGTAAATCGAGACCCGGCCGGGAGAAATCCCGGCCGGGTCTTATTTTTTGCGGATGGTGACCAGCGATTCCATGAAGAGGTTCATCCGTTCGACGGAATTCTCGATGGTTGCCTTGGCAACGCCCACGGTTAACTCTCCAACCGCCCAGTGGTAATCTCGACCTCGCGGATTATAATAAGGGGCGTTCGGTGGCTATTACGCAACGGGGTACGTCCAATTCACGAGCTTAGTATGAAGTACATTGCACGACGCTCGTTCCTGAAAAGGAGCGCTGGTTCCGCGGCCGCCTTAACGGCCTGGCAAATCATTCCGCGGCATGTATTGGGGCAGGGGCAGACACCGCCCAGTGCGAAGGTCAACCTCGCCGGTATCGGTATCGGTGGGCAGGGCGGGCACGATATCCGTCAGTTGGAAAGCGAGAACATCGTGGCCCTGTGCGACGTGGACCAGCGCCGGGCCACGGAGTTGCTCAAGGCCTTCCCTAAGGCCACGTACTACCAGGACTATCGCAAGATGCTCGATGAGAGGAAGGAAATCGATGCGGTGGTGGTGGGCACGCCCGATCACATGCACGCCTTTGCCTCCATGGCAGCCATGCAGCATGGCAAGCATGTATATTGCGAGAAGCCGCTGACACACTCGGTGTGGGAAGCTCGCCAGGTGGCGACGTACGCACGCGAGAAGAAACTGGCCACGCAGATGGGCAATCAAGGCCAGGCCAGCGCGGAGACGCGTGCGCTGTGTGAGATGGTGTGGATGGGCGCCATCGGGCCTGTTCACGAGGTGCACATCTGGACCGACCGGCCGTCGCAGGGACTGTTCAACGAGTACTGGCCACAGGGCGTGGGCCGCCCAACCGATACGCCGCCGGTTCCGGTTGGGATGAACTGGGACCTGTGGATTGGCCCGGCGCCGATGCGGCCGTACCATCCGGCGTACCACCCGTTCAAATGGCGCGGCTGGTGGGATTTCGGCACCGGCGCCTTGGGTGATATCGGCTGCCATTCCATGGACCCGCTCTTCCGCGCCTTGAAGCTGGGACATCCGACCTGGGTGCAGGCATCCTCCACGCGGGTCAATACCGAGACCTATCCTTTGGGTTCCATGGTGACCTATTCCTTCCCCGCCCGTAGTGCCGATCCGCAGACGAACAATACCCACATCAAGGGTCTTTCCGGCGTGCAGGCTGGGGCCGTGGAGATGCCGGCGGTCAAGCTGACGTGGTATGACGGCGGGCTGCGGCCACCGCGTCCCGAAGGCTTGCCCGAGGATCGCATGATGGGTGACAACGGGCGTCTGCTGGTCGGCGAAAAAGGCTTCATCCTGGGCAACAGTGTTTATCCCGAGTCGCTTCGTTCCGACATTGCCGGCAAGACTCACTTCATTCCCCAATCACCTGGCCACTACCGCGAGTTTGTTAACGCCTGCAAAGGTCAGGGCCCGGGGGGATCGAACTTCGATTTTGCCGGCCCGCTGGCCGAAGTGGTGTTGCTGGGCAATGTGGCCTTGCGTTCGCAGTTGCGCGAGCCGCTTACGCGGCACGAGCTGATGTGGGACCCGGTGGCCCTGAAGATCACCAATTTGCCGGAGGCCAATCAGTTCCTCCGCCGCGAGTATCGCCAGGGTTGGACGCTGGTGTAGAGGCGGCACGCAGCGGCCAGGTTCCCGTTGACTCGATTGGCCGATGATCAGGCAGGCCGCAGGAAATAGAGAGGTGGCTAGTTTCGCCGTGTTGGGCGACGACAACCCCGACTGGCGTCCGAACAGTTTCGGCTACCGGCGGTGGGGCGTGGAAGTGGGATTCCGCTTCCCGATGGTCAAGCTGCTGGATTTTGCGGCAAGACGGTCGGAGTTGGAGGAAAGCTCCAACCCCTTTGCCACGGTGGTCCTGGCCCATTTGGATACGCAGCAGACCCGCCAGGACCAAAGCGAGCGGAAGGAGCGGAAACTCCGGTTGATCAAGAGGCTTCGTCAGCGAGGCTGGAGCGAGACGCAGGTCCGCCAGCTTTTTAAGTTGATCGACTGGCTTATGGAACTGCCGGAGCCCCTGGCCAGTGAATTTTGGAATCGAACTCAAGCAATACAATGAGGAGCAGCACATGCCATTCATCACAACCCCGGAACGATATGGCCGTATTGAGGGCCGTGCCGAGGGTCGCCTCGAGGGCATCGAGGCGGTCTTGGAAGTGAGGTTTCAGGATGCCGGGCTCCAGCTCATGCCGGAGATTCGCCTCATCAGCAACCCGGAAAAGCTGGAGACGATTCTCCAGGCCGCCAAGACCGTTGACAGCCCCGAGGAACTTCGGAAACTCTGGGCCGATGGAGCGGCCGGTTAAGAAGCCGCAATGGTGCGGTCCAGAGCCGAAAGAAGACGCGGATTGGGTCATGCGTCCCCGGAATTCACGCGAAACGGAGGATAAACCAAAAGCATCGGGACAGTCACGGCTTAGAATTTTTTGTACCGATAACCTACTTTTTTGGTTCAGCAGCGTATAATAGGTTGGGCAATTATAAGTGCCTAGCGGTAAACAATCAAATCAGGCGTTTAGACCGTCATGATAGCCCCAAGGGATTCGACTCCGAATACGGCCGCGTCGCAAGTCCGCTGCTGCCCGACGGCCGCATGATTTCGCTGCCGATCCCTGACAAGGACGCCCCCACCGCCTACGAGTCCATCCGGCGCGACGAACTGACCATGGTCGACCTCCTCATCGACCTCGGGCAAAGCGCGGCAAGCCAGCCAAGCCGATCGCGAGAACCGACTTCGCCGATCTGGACTCCGACGCGGTATCGCGCCCATCTGGCTGGCGGGCGATCTTCGGCCAGTCTGGCGCTGCTCTTGGCCACCTGCCGCCGAGCAGTACTTCGGCATCGAGGCGGAGCCTGGCGGAGCAAGGCGAGGTCGTGCAGGCGGCCGCGGAGATGTCCGACCTGGTCATCGACGAGGCGACCAGCGCCCAAGTGGCCGTGCCCGACTTGGCAAGTATCTGCGTCGAATTCGCCTATTCTCGAAAATCTCCGATCGGTTTGGCCCCTTCCACACACTTTGAACGCTGTCGTAGCTTGAGGCAGCTTCGGAGCATCGGCTGCCCGACAGGTTCCGGGATGAAAAATCCCATGAGACCATCCGAAACAGCTACATTTGGTGAAAGAATGACCGACCCAACCATTACTTGCCCAAACTGCAAGACGGAAATCAAATTCACGGAGTCGCTTGCCGCTCCGTTGATTGAGGCCACCCGCAAGCGACTCGAAGAGCAGACCGCTGCAAAGGATGCAGAGGTTGCCAGGCGCGAAGAGTCGGTTCGCGAAGAGCGACTGGCGTTGGCAAAGGCAAGAGAGACCCTTGATCAGCAAGTTGCGGCGAGGCTCAATACCGAGCGCACTGCAATCGCCGCGGAAGAGGCAAAAAAGGCTCGCCTTCTGCTTGCAGGGGACCTGGAAACGAAGACGAGGGAATTGTCCGACCTGCAGGAAGTTTTGAAGCAGCGGGACGAGAAACTTGCGGAAGCCCAAAAGGCGCAGGCGGAGCTCATCCGAAAACAGCGGGAGCTTGACGACGCCAGACGTGAAATGGATCTGACCATCGAAACGCGGGTGCAGGAGTCGCTCGACAAAGTGCGGAACAGAGCCAGGCTGGAAGCCGAGGAGTCTCTGCGGCTGAAAGTGGCCGAGAAGGAGACGACCATTACCGCCATGCAGCGACAGATCGAGGACCTCAAGCGAAGGGCCGAGCAGGGCTCCCAACAACTCCAAGGTGAAGTCCAGGAACTCGACCTGGAGTCGCAAGCGCGTGCGGCCTTCCCAATGGATACCATTGAGCCAGTGCCGAAGGGAGAGCATGGCGGCGACGTTATTCAGCGAGTCACCGGTCCACTTGGGCAGCATTGCGGCACAATGCTCTGGGAATCGAAGCGTACGAAGAACTGGAGCGATGGCTGGCTGCCGAAGTTGCGAGATGACCAACGGGCCGCAAAGGCGGATATTGCCTTGATCGTCACCCAGGCGCTTCCCAAGGACATGGATTCGTTCAATCTCATCGATGGGGTGTGGGTTACTAGCCCCCGCTATGCCATGCACCTTGCCATAGCTTTGCGGCAGTCATTGATTGAGGTTGCGGCGGCCCGTAAGGCGGGCGAGGGCCAGCAGACGAAGATGGAAATGCTCTATCAGTACCTCACAGGTCCGCGTTTTCGTCTCCGCATTGAAGCCATCGTCGAAAAATTCGCGGACATGCACGACGACCTCGAAAAAGAACGCAGGGCAACGACGAGACTTTGGGCAAAACGCGAGGTGCAAATTCGATGCGTCGTCGAGTCCACCGCTGGCATGTACGGCGACCTGCAGGGAATTGCCGGCAAGACCCTCCACGAAATCGAGGGTCTCGAAGTGAAGCTCCTTGCAGGCGAGGGCAATTCCGAGTGACGACGGAATATCGCCGCGCGGATGCTGGCGATCCCGCCCGCGATGGTTTCCGCGCGGCTCTTGTTCGTGGGTACGGGAGTGCTTCGCGCGGTTTAATAGCCATGTCCGCCGAGTTCGATTTCCTCCCGAAATCCAGACTCAATACGGATGAAATTGGTATTGTGTTTAGATTTTGCCCGCACTGCTTCGGTTATTTCACCCTTGAAAAAGAGGTTGAACCAAGATCGAAGTGGTCGGCATCAACCCAATGGATTCTAAACTCCACCTTATCTGCGGATTCGGAAATGTCCTTTTTATCGATTCCCCTTGCCATAGGACAGTAGGCATCCCCTTCCATCACTTTCCCGTCCTTCAAGTCTTTAAGTTGTTGGGCGATTGATTCATCCGAATAAAGTAGCCTCCCCATAAACCTCAACGTAGGTTCTCGGCCTTCCCGAATCTTCTTTATATCAGCTTTCAGGGAAATATAATCACCGTGCCAAGTCAAACCCTCTACCTTTCCAGCCTCCGAGGTAATAGAGCCATCGGATCGAAACTCGACTGCACCGGAAACGGCAGGCGATAATAAGGACTTGTTCGCATCATTCGCAAATACGGTGCCGTTAAGAATCCGTTGGGTTCCTGGTGAATTAACTTTCCAGGTTCCTTGAAGGCTCTTGCCACAGCCCGTCAAACAGAACAAACAGAGCAACAGAACAATGAAACCTTTCATAGCACACTCCTAAATCCGCATAATCAATCGTTCAAGGAACGGGCAATAGCCCCCTTTCTTTTAGCGTGGCGTTTGGTGCTTAGTTGTCTTTCGTCGGGTGAAGTTCCTCTTTCACTAGGTGGATATATTTAAGATCCTCTTCCGCCGGTTTTATAGGATTACTGCTGGCCCTATTGTCATCAACGTCAAGGGCAAAGTCACGGTTGTCTTTATCGGAAATAACAATTTTATAAACTGTCTCGTATGGCGGTCGGAAGAAATAAATCTTTTTTAATTTAGCTGCGACAACTTTACGGGACATTCCGGGGGAATGCTCTGGCATTAGATCATTAGGATCGCCACCAAGAATCAATCCACCCACCCCCGCTGATCGCACGACCGTCCAGTGGCGGTAATCCATTTTTTTAAGCAAGTCATCCGGCACAGTAACCGAATTCTTTTCCGCCTCTTGTGCCTGTTTATCCTTTTGCTCTTGTGCGGCTTTTACGGCAGCGGCTTTGTCGTCAGCGATTTTTTGCGAGAAAGGGTCCGCATCCGATTTCTTACTAAGGTCGGCTCTCTCTTGCTCTCTCTGCTGCTTCAAATCCTTCACCACCTTGTCTTTCTCACTTTCGCCGCACCCGCAAGCCAGGATTAGCACCACCAGCACCCAACCCAAGAACTGTTTCATCACGATTTCTCCAAACCTGTTTTTATGATGGCATCTTCCAAAGGTCAATTCTATTTTTTTCAGGTGTCCAGTCTCTCCGGCTCCGCTGGCTACACGGCCCTTGCCCCCGGCTACGGCTCCCCGGCCCCGGCTTCCGTAGCACGGTCAGCTTCAATCCATCGGTAGCCACGGTCGGTTACGGTCCTTTTCTTACCTTCGGGAGTGATTAAGCCGTAAACCGCAAGCTCACTTAGCTCCGATTCAACCTCCGCCGTGCGTCTAGGGTTGTCAGGGGTGGCCCCAAAAAATTGCCCCCCGGTATTGACGGTCAACCCGCCGGTAGTTGTGTCAACGAGAATTTGACCGGATTTTTCAGCGGCCAAAAGCAAGAGCCTTGCCCCAACGGACAGGTTCGATTTGTCTGTCATTTCGTCTTTTCCTCCAAGTTTGGCTAGTTACCCCGTATTCTGACTAATTACCCTGTCCAAGCCGTTGAGCCAACACTTCGAGAATCTTAGCCCTCCGAGCCTCCGTCTGCGTCCCATCTGTAAAATTGCTTTCCGGCACCTGCGCATCCGGCCACCTTGCCAACTCGTCCAGCAACCCGTGCAGCGTCGGCACTTCCATGAAAGGAGGAACCCTGTGCCACACAGGGAAGCCAGCTACGTTGGGGAAGCCAAGCCCTTCGTCCCTCCCATTCCATCGCTCCCCGAGGTGCTCTCCCACACCGTCGTCGGGCGAGTCATATTCGCCTGCGATTACCGAGTAGACACCGTTGTCAAACAGAATCCTGATCTGCTGCCATCTATTGGGCGTAACTTGTTCGGCTCGGGGCATAAAAGTGTCGCATCACTAGTTTATTGAATTGGAGCGTTGCCGTCAACTTCGGCAATATCGCGATCATACCCCCCGATTATCCCCGGGGTGCCGCCTCCCGTCAAGCAGTTCGCCGGAAAATTCCGGACGCATCCTTACGGTTTTCCCTTGCTGTGGAAGTTTCCTGGCCAGCCGACGGAGCGGTTCTCCGCGGCGGGACCACTGGACCTCCAAAAGGTCGTGCTTGCGCTTCCTGGCGGTCGGGCCGGCCGGCGGTTGCTGGAAATCCTCGTCGCCGAGGCCGAGCGGCTGGAGTTGCAACTCTGCCCGCCGCGGATGGTTACTGCCGGCAAGCTGCCGGAGTTGCTCTACCCGGGGAAGCGGCCGTTTGCCGAACCGTTGACGCAGCAACTGGCCTGCACCGAGGCATTCCGCAGAGGCGATCCGTATCTGCACGAGGCCATCGCCCTGAAACTCCCTGCCGAAAACGATCTCGCCGCCCGGGTGTCGTTGGGTGAAACGCTCGCCAGCGTCCATTGGGAGCTGGCAGGCGACGGCCTGAACTTCGCCGACGTCGCCCAGCGCGGTTGCCGCCTGAAAGGCTTTCCCGCCAGCGAGATTGCCGGAAGGCGCTTGCCGAGATCCAGAAGCACTACCTCGCGATACTCGACGGGCTGGGCTTATGGGATAAACGTCCCCACCGACCCCGTGTCGGTGGAGCGATGACCGATAGGCTAAAACGGGCGAATTTCCCTACGTTCTCCATTCTTGGGGCGGCGATCCGGCCCTCCGGGCCGGATCGCCGCCCCAAGGATGGAGGACGGGTTGCAGAGCCTCGTTTTAGCCTATCAGTCATCGCTCCACGGCCGCAGGCCCGGTGGTGGCGTTTACGGTTTGAGTGAGCAATTCCGCTCAACTGCAAGAACAAAGAAGCAAAGGCAGCAAATCCATGAAATCTAACCACGTCGTACTACTGGGCGACTCGATTTTCGACAACGGCAAGTACGTTCATCAGGACGGCCGGGGCGAGAAGCCGGTCCTCGATCAACTGCGCGGCCTGCTGCCCGGCGGGTGGGACGTGACGCTTGTAGCCGTTGACGGACACCGGATCGCCGACGTGTGCCGGCAGCTAGATCGTGTGCCGGCGGACGCTTCGCATCTGGTGATCAGCGTGGGCGGAAACGACGCCCTGGGCCAGGGCAGCGTGCTGGACGGACGCGCCGGGACGGTGAGTGACGCGCTCGTGACGCTCGCGCGGACCAGGGAGAAGTTCCGCCGCGAGTACCGGCAAATGCTGGACGCAGTCTGTGCCCGCGGCAAGGCAACGGTCGTATGTACGATCTATGATCGCTGCCCCCTCGGCGCCGAGCGGGGCCTACCAGGCGAGGACAGAGTTTTGCAGGCGTCCGTGGCGGTGTTCGACGACTTGATCATTGGCGAGGCGATCCGCGCCCGAGTGCCCGTCCTCGACTTGCGGCCGATCTGCGACGATCCCGCCGATTACTCGGACAAATCCCCAATCGAGCCCTCGGCCGTGGGCGGCGCGAAGATCGCCCGCGCGATCTGGCGGATCGTCGCAGGGCATGACTTCCGTAGGAGGCAGACGGTTGTATTTGGCTCGGAGGAGTAGTATTATGGAACAGTTGGCTGAGCGGCCTGGAAAAAGTCATTAGTCGATCCAAACGAGGAGCTGTATCATGTTTGATAAGGATGACTGGCTTAACGCAATGCGAGCCATCAAGGAGCGAACCGCCGATCGGTTCGACCTGAAATCGCCGCAGATTTGCGTCTTTGGGTGGTGCATCTGCACTGAACACCTGCGGCATTTCAGGAGCGTGGTGCTGAAACGGGTGAACGGAGAAACTCCCCCTTACCAGCCCCGGGGAGCAAGGGACTGCCTGTCGAGCGATCAGAGCAAGGGCTGGAAGTATCGCCGCGATCTGGCGCCATCCGGCCTAGCGTCGTTTGTTCGCGAGGTGGGCCGAGCCGAAAAGGTAATCAAATCTCCTATCAGGAAGGAAAGAGGATGAAAGCGTATCTCGTCAGAATCGGTATTGACCAAGCTTTTGGCGGCTGGAACGCACCAGTTGATCCAACAACCGGCGAATTCGTCTTCATCCCGATTCCGGATAGTGCAGACAGCTTCCACGATGGCTGTTGCCGCAGGTACAGTGAGTTTGTTCCGGCACTGCAAGCTTTTCGCGCCGCTCACGCCTTGGGACCACATGCCGACGTGAAATTCAAAGACGAGCTTTTGGCCCAGCCAGTGCATCTGGACCCTGATTTTGAGCACCTGACCTACGGCGACGATGGATCACGCCGTGGTGCAGGCATCGCAGAATTGGAAGAAGACGATCTGTTGGCGTTCTACGGTGGCTTGAAGCCAACATCAAAATGCGGCCACCGACTTATTTATGCCCTCGTGGGGCTGTACGTGGTCCATGAAGTTGTCGGTGTGCCGAACATCCCTGCTTCACGATGGAACGAGAACGCCCACACCCGCAAAACCAAACACTGGCCTCACGACATCGTGGTGCGGGCCAAACGGGGGGTGTCGGGCAGATTGGAACGCTGCATCCCAATTGGTGAATTTCGTGACAAAGCGTACCGAGTCAGCGACGACATTCTGAAGGAATGGGGCGACCTGTCCGTAAAGGACGGCTTCATTCAACGTAGTGCGGTGCCCCCAAGCTTCCTTGAGCCGGAGCGATTCTACGAATGGTTCAAAAGGCAGCAGATACCGCTATTGGAAAGGAACAACTGATGGAACAGCCACCGGTCTTCATTGTTCACTTGCGTCGTCCCAAAAAGAACGACCCCGAAGAGATGCGCTCTGATCCATTCTGGGAGTTCGGCAGTTTTGGCTGCACAGGTTGTCACTCCAAGAATCTGCTGAACAATAACAGTGCTTCGAATCTCGAAGGGGCACGACTGGCCTTTGCTCAGGGTGGCAGCGAGGGTTTTCGCCTTGTTTACCTGACACCGACCGTCTCGGTCCGACCGGTAGGGAGCAAATTTTTTGAGGTTGTTTGGTCACCAGCGGATATGCCGTTCAAGTACGCCAATGCTCCCGTACTGATTGCCAATGATGGCACCAGCGATGTGCCTGCCCTCGAAAAGATGGTTCTGGGCACAAACCGCAGTACGCTAGAGGCAAAGTTCTCGTCCCGCTTCCGCGCCAGAAAGGAATCTATTCCCCCCGACATTGCCGACCAACTTGTGGAGGCGTATGAAAATGCGAGGAAGGGAGCCGCGCCTGAGCAGATAGCAAATTGCTATTCGGAGGCGTTGCCGTATCCGCCGCCGAAGATTGACCAGTCTCGTGCCGAGACGTATAAAAAGCACGGTGGCCGATTGAGGAAAGTCGGGACCAAGGGGTCAGTCCGTGATTCTTAGCGTCTCTTCAGCTACGGCTGATCCAATGCTAAAAATCACGGACTGCCCCTTGGTGTCCGGCCCACAACGGCGTGTGCCAGGACGCGGGAGCACTGTCCGCAAGAGCAATTCCGCTACCATAGACACCCCACTTCGCCACCAGTGTAAGGCAACACGGAATTGAGAGAAAGTCGAATGTGTGACATCAGCGATCAAGATGGTTTTAGCTTCTCGCTTCGGGGCCAACCGCAGGGGAAGAGAATCTCCGCGGAGGATGCCGAACGCTTGCTCCTGGAACGACTGAAACTCTGCGAGAGAGATTTCCTGAGTGTGCTCTCGGACCTGGCGTACTTCTACAGCGCGACAGGCCGGCAAAGACAGGCACAGGCATACTTGGAGCGGTGCATCGCCAACACGGACGATCCCGAGAAGCGCGCTGGATGCTGCTTGGGGCTTGGACAACTGATGGAGCAGATGAACGACTTTGAGTCTGCGATTTCCTTCTATTCACGGGCATTCGTCCTTGAGCCGGAGAGCACGCACCCGGTACCTGATCGGACGAGACAACGGGACAGGTCCGATTAAGCGAAGACAAGCAGAATTAACGATTGCCCATTTTGTCAATATCGAACCCGTCCCGTATTGTCCTCCCGGATTTGGCGGCTGTCGCGTTCTTGCCCACCATTCATGGCCCGCCACCGAAGACGGACCGCCACGGATAGTGAGCGGGCTATTGCACATCAAGGCGATTCTGCGGGCTCCGCGGGCGGGAAGACACCTTCGGCAATAAGCTGCGCCCGATGTCGAACACGATGGGCCAGGTTAATGCCGAGGACGGCGATGGTCGCGCGGCCAACGGCGGTGAGACCGACGAGGATCGGCCCTTCCCAGCGAAAGTGGCGGTCCCACTTGTGGCGGCGGGGATTGAAGAGCCAAGTGCGTTTGCGAGTCTTGGGATCGATGCCTGCAAGATTCGGGCCTTTACGGTGGTTGTCGGCGAAGCAGGCCAGCGCGAGGTTGCTGGCCGCGGTCTTGCCCGCGTGCTGTTCAGCGACGACGTGATCGATCTCGAACGGGAGTTCGTCGTAGACCTGCGGCATCCGGCAGTATTCACAGCAGCGGTGGGCGCGCTGCCAAACCAACTCGACAAGAGCGATGTTCATGGCAGGTCAATCGCCACGGTGGGAACGCTTGAGTACCTGCCGAGCTTTCGATTTGAGAATGGAGAGAATCGAGCCAACGCGTTCGAAGTTGTCCATCTCCGCGTCTTCTTCGGGCGTGAGAGTCCCGCTGCGAGCCTTGGCCGACAGTTCGTGCATCCGAGTCAAGTCGGTGTTGGAGAAGGAAAGCCCGAGGATGGCACGGGCCGCGCGCGGCGACATTTCTTCGTCTGGGTGAAGGATACGTAGCCACACTTCCGCTTCGGTCTTCGGTGCGAGCGCTGTAGTCTTCATGAGGAGTACTTTATCGCAGAATGAAGGTCATGTTCAAGAGAATGGCGCGGGCTCGTAATACTAATCCCGTCCGTCGGGTTCAGCGACTGGATTGCATGCTTCTTCCCCAAATAGGCCAACTGCTCAAGCGTTGTGGTCACTCCAGGGCAAATCGTGGATTTCACATCCGGTAATGAGTATAGTTGGGGAACAGCAGGGCGGCAAGGGGCAGCGCGGCAGGCCGCGCTGCCCCTTGCCGCCTTCGGAAGCTCTTTGCCACAGTCGGGGGGAGTTGTTTGGGCAATCTCTTGCTGGCCGGGCGGTGGCATCAGCGGTCAAGATGGTTTTAGCTTCTCGCTTCGGGGCCAACCACAGGGGAAGAGAATATCCGCGGAGGATGCCGAACGCTTGCTCCTGGAACGATTGAAATGCTGCGAGAGAGATTTCCTGAGCGTGCTCTCGGATCTAGCGTGCTTCTACAGCGCGACAGGCCGGCAAAGACAGGCACAGGCATACTTGGAGCGGTGCATCGCCAACACGGACGATCCCGAGAAGCGCGCTGGATGCTGCTTGGGGCTTGGACAATTGATGGAGCAGATGAAGGACTTTGAGTCTGCGATTTCCTTCTACTCACGGGCATTCGTCCTTGAGCCGGAGAGCACGCGCACCTGGTACCTGATCCACAACAACCTGCCAGTTCCTGCCGCGCAAAGCGTTCCAGGAGGTCCCGGCAAGCCGCGCCAAGGACGGGCTCGGGCATGAAGTGATAGACCAACACGTTTGCGTCGACGAACACCGCTATACCACAACCAAAAGTCATAAGAGGGGCGTGCCAATCTAGCTATTTCATCGCGCCGTCAACGGCTGCGTTGGGTTTATAGGAAATTTCGCCCGCCCCCCTGTTTTTCAATCCATGCGAGTTCTCGGCCACGAACGTGGCCTTGCGAACCCGACCGGTCTACCGGTCTTCGCCGATCGGCCCACCGTGAGCGGACCGGTCACCCGTCGCAGACCTTCCAAGCCAGGCGCAGCTTGATCTGCTTGCCGCCGGCGACGATTGCGAAGGTCTTCGCCCTCTGGCCGCCCGCGACGAAATCCGGAACGACGCGGAGGCAGCACTCGACGTAGGCCAGTTCCTCGCCGCCGGGCGAGTGCGGCTGCCGGCCCGGTTCGTAACGCATGACCGCAGGATAGGCCTCCGGCGTGCGAATCGGCCAACCGTTGCGCTCGACCAGATAGAGATCGACCGGCGCCAAGATCGCGACTTCGTCGAAAATGACGGAAAACCCCGACATCCGGTTAATATCGCTCTTACCGCGGACAGTGCCGCGGACGTCGTCCCAGCCGCGGTACAGGGCCAGCCCCATCGTCACTCCCGTGCGCCCCAGGACGATGGCGTACAAGATCCCCACGTCGAGGCCGCGGCAGCGGATCTCGATGGGGATTTCGCCAGTCACGTGCTTCCAAGGGGCCTGCTCGAAGTATCGCGCGGCCGCATAATAAAACGATTCCATTTGCTCGCGGGTTACACCGGCGCCGTCGGCCAAGGCGCATTTCTCCGGTCCCCCGTAACCCGCCGCCAGGCTCCGGCAGAACTGCTGCAACTTCGGCAACTCGTCCGTCAACACGCAGCCGATGTCCAATTCACCCAATTTCGGCTTGAGGAAATCGTAACCGTCGGAATCCGACAACTCGATCCTGGACGGGCGCATGGGATCGTGCGGCCCCGGTCGGGCCATGGTGCGGAGAAGATGTTCCCACAAGTGCTCGGACGTGGGCTCGCCGCGAATCGACTCGTTGCAAAGGACGAATGAGGACCGTTTGTCGACGACGATCGCCGACCACGGCCGCTCGATGCCGACGTCCTCGTTGGAAATCATCATCGGGCTATGGAACCACTCGGCTTGCCACACCGCATCGGTCTGGGGGAAGTCCCGCGGATCAAGGTCGTCGGACAGGGGCGGCAACTGCTGTTCCCGCATCATCGCGGCCATGCCGTCGAGCATCTGCGTTATCGGTTGCGGCTCGCGCCGGTAGACGCACTTGACGGACATCTCCCTCAACATCGGCGCCCAAGCCCGGCAGAACTCGGCCCGCGGCACCTCCAGCCGGGCCGGCCGATGGGGTCCGCCGTCCATGGGTTGGAGAAATGCCGCAAGCAGCCCGCGCCAGACCGCCTCCGGCGTCGCCTTTCCTTCGATGACCGTCACGTGCAGCAGGATATTCGTCGATGTCGGCAATCCCCAGGCCCCATGCCCGATCTGCGCCGGACGCCGGCTCATCGTCGTCCAGCGGGCGAAGCCCGATTTGCCATGTCACGTTCCGTTGCGGCAACTCGCGGAGTTCGCGTCGCGGGAAGGGCAACTCGGCGGGCGGGTCGCCCAACGGGACTTTCAACACCCGGCGGACCCATGAGGCGGCGCCGGGAGTGGCCCGCCAGGCGGGAAGAAACAACGCCGCCAAGCTGTGCGTCGTTTCCTGCCGGTCTCGGCCGAAACGGACCGGCCTTTCGGCATAGACCAGGCTGTCGCCAAGCAGATAAGCGGGAAAGTCGGCGTCAAGCCGGGATGCCTCCTCCAGCAGACGGCGGGCGTCGTCGCTATCTCCGCCCAGCCGAAAGGCCAGCAGCGATTGTGCGTACCGCCAAACGGCGGTCGGCTCTTCGTAATGCTGCAAGAGGCGCCGCAACTCCTCGTGCCGTTGCAAGTCGAACAAGGATGCAGCCAGCCAGTAGCGGGCAAACTGACGGTCGCCGGCATCCAACCGCAGCACCTCGCACAAGCCCTCGACCGCCTCTTCCCTCCGGTTGAGACGCCTGAGCGAGACGGCAGTATCGAACAGGGTCTTGAGTTCCGGGTGATTTTTGCCTCGTCCCATGGGAGCCTCCTTTCCCAGTTTCTTTTCGTTCGTTACAGCACGCTGACGTCGAATCCCAACGCCCGGCAGCGATAAACAAAATTGTCGAGATTCGACGAGCCCTTGACCCAATACGTACTGAAGTTGGCCTCTTTGCAAAGCCGGTTGAGTTCGGTCTTGTTGGGGTGGCCGCCCCACTTGGCGCCGACGCGGCCCGAAAGCAACATGCAGGCAGTCGCCTTGTACCAACAACTGCCGTAGGGGGAACGCCATTTCTTGGGGTCGCACGTCCAGACCTTCCCGATGGGAACCGTGGCCTGCCGCTTGATGAAATCCCGAACGGTCTTGGGTAGTCGGGTCATAGACTATAGACTATCGTGTGGGCAACGCCAAAAAGTCGCTATTATAGTGACTACCGGCCTGCTTGAAGAGGCCCGGGGATCTTGTGAAATGGCCGATGGCGAGAAACACCCTTCGGTCTCTGGGCTCGATATTGGACCTGCGCGGCAGCAGGCGTCATCAGGCGTCCGCCGGAACAAGACAAACCGGAGCAACTCGATCGCGAAGTTTGCGCAGATCTGCGCATTTTCCGCTTTTTTCCCGCGTGCTCTTGACCTCCCGGCAAAAAAATCCGACTATACTTTGCGCGGCCTGAAATGATACGATTCACACTAACCCGAAGCGTAAGCGAGGAAACGACTTAGCGTCCTCGCTTACGCTTCGGGTTAGTATCGAACTCAGCCGCGCAAAGTATATGCAGTCTTCTCCCCGGT
Organism: uncultured Planctomycetia bacterium; assembly: GCA_963824275.1. GTDB lineage: Bacteria > Planctomycetota > Planctomycetia > Pirellulales > Thermoguttaceae > JANXQG01. The sequence goes on from CAWGOT010000006.1 coordinate 1,466,085, forward strand.
GCCATGATTGATCAAACCGCGAAGAGCATTGTTATGAGGATCGAGTCCATGAATCGCACGTTTTCGGCTGCCGCTGCCTGCCTCTTAGGCATTGCCGCGGCGCTTCACTGTTCGCAACCGGTTTGGGCCGCCAGTGCAACGGCCGCCCAAGTTCTGCAAGTCACCCCCAGTCAGGATGGCGTCGATTACGACCGGCCCAAACCCGAGGACGTGCCGCGTTGCAAGATCTCGGTCAAGAAGATCGAGGGGCACATCGGCTGGATCGTCGAGAGTCCTGACGGCCTCCTCCTGCGGAAGTTCCTTGACACGACCGGCAATAACGTGGTCAATCAGTGGAGTTTCTACAAGGACGGCGTGGAGGTATACCGCGAGGTTGCTACCCGGCCGACGGGCAAGAAAGACGAGTTCCGCTGGCTCAACACGGCCGGGACCCGCTGGGGCGTCGATACGGTCGGCAACGGCAAGCTCACGACGTGGAAAACAATCTCGGCGGAGGAAGTCACCGCGGAAATCGTTGCCGCCCTGGCCAATCGCGACAACGATCGCTTCGCCCGCGTGCTCTTGACGCCGGACGAGCTCCAGTCGCTGGGGCTCGGCAAGGCCAAGAGCGAGGCCGTGGCCGCCAAGGTCGCCAAGGCGAAATCCGACTTCCGCGCGCTGGCCGATCGCCAGAAGACTCTCACGCCCGAATCGAAATGGGAGCAGTTCAGCGGCAGCCGGCCGGGAATCGTGCCTGCCGGCACCGAAGATTCCACTCGCGATCTTGAGGTCTACGAGAACGTCGTGGCCATCGTCGAGACCGGCGACAAGCATACCCAAGTGCAGATCGGCACGCTGATCCACGTCGGCAACACCTGGAAGGCGATCGACCCGCCGGTCATCAGCGGTGAGGGCCAGTCGCAAGTGGCTGCGATGGGTTTCTTCTTCCAGGCAGCACAAGCCGCTCGGCCCAGTACTACCGTGGCCGCCAGCGATGCAACGCAAGAGATCATCGCCAAGATGGAAGGCATGGACCCCGGCGATCCGCGGAGGGTGGAGATCATTCAAAAATTGGTCGATCAGGCCAAGTCGCCGGAGGAACGCAATCAATGGCTGCGGCAGTTGGCCGATACGCTCAGCGCCGGCGTGCAGACGGGCAACCTGCCCGACGGCGAGAAGCGTTTGCAGGCCCTCTGGGAAAATGCCCAAAAAGATTCCGACAAGAACCTAGCTGCCTACGCCAAGATCCGGCTGCTGACGGCCGGCTATGCCCTTGCGATTTCCTCCACAAGGGCCGACGTGGCCAAGATCCAGGCCGAATGGCCGAAGAGCCTCGAACAGTTCATTGCGGACTACCCGACGACCCCTGACGCGGCGGAGGCGATGCTCCAATTGGGGATCGCGCGGGAATATGCCGGGCAGGACGACGACGCGAAGAAGTGGTACTCGCGACTCACCCGCGAGTTCGCCGATTCGCCGCAGGCGAAGAAGGCCGCCGGCGCCGCCCGCCGCATCGATTCCGTCGGCACGCTGCTGAACCTCAGCGGCAAGGGCCCCGGCGGCGAAGCGGTCGACCTGGCCGCCTATCGTGGCAAGGTGGTGCTCGTTCAGTACTGGGCAACCTGGTCCGAGTCGGCTAAGAGCGACATGCCGGCGCTCAAGCAGCTTGCGGCGAAATACCGCGACTCGTTTGCCGTGCTGGGCGTCTGCGTCGACGCCAACGCCAAGACGCTGAAGGGCTATCTGGCGGAAAATCCCCTCCCTTGGCCGCAGATCTTCGAGGAAGGGGGCCAGGACAGCCGCCCGGCCAATGCCCTGGGCATCATCACCGTGCCGACCATGATCCTCGTCGATGCCAAAGGAAAGGTCGTGAATCGGAATATCCAGACCGCGGAGATCGAGGGGGAGTTGAAGAAACTCGTGCGGTAGGATTATACTGGGTTTATGCTCTACCGACGCTTTGGCCGAACGGAACTTCGCATGCCGGTCCTTACTTGCGGCGGCATGCGCTACCAGTTTCAATGGCAGGATACGCCGCTTTCCAGCGTCCCGGCGGAGAACCAGGCGAACCTGGAAGCCACCGTTCGCCGCGCCCTGGACCTGGGCATCCACCACGTGGAAACGGCCCGCGGCTACGGCTCTTCCGAACGGCAACTCGGCCAGCTCCTGAAGCGGCTTCCGCGGCAGCAGTTCATCCTCCAGACCAAGATCCAGCCGACCGCCGAACCGCGGCAGTTCCTGGCCGATTTCCGCGACTCGCTTGCCCGCCTGGAGATGCAATACGTCGATCTCCTGGGGATCCACGGCATTAACGACCACGAGACCCTGTGGTGGTCGCTACGGCCCGGCGGATGCCTGGCGGCCGCGCGGGAACTGGTCGCCGAGGGCCTGGTGCGTCACGTCGGCTTTTCGACGCATGGGCCCTTGGACGTGATCCAGGCGGCAATCGCCCACCAGTCCGACGGCGGTTTCGAGTACGTCAACCTGCACTGGTATTACATCTTCCAGCAGAACTGGCCGGCGATCCGTGCCGCCACCGCGGCCGACATGGGCGTCTTCATCATCAGTCCGTCGGACAAAGGGGGCATGCTTTACAAGCCGCCGGAGAAGCTCACGGCGACTTTGTCAACCGCTCGACCCGCTGGTCTTCAACGCCCTGTTCTGTCTCGCGCGGCCGGAGGTTCATACCTTGAGCATCGGCGCCGCCCGGCCGACCGACTTCGATCTGCCGTTGGACGCCTTGCCGCTTTTGGATCGGGCGGTTGAACTTCTGCCGCCGATCGAGGCCCGCTTGCGCAAGGCGATGGTCGATGCGGTCGGCGAAGCGGTGGCCGATCGGTTTTCCGAGGGCTTGCCGGCCTGGCAGTCGAGTCCCGGTTACATGAACATCACTACGATGCTCTGGCTGCGGAACCTGGTGCTGGCCTACGACATGCTGGACTACGGCAAGATGCGTTACAACCTTCTGGGCAACGGCGGCCACTGGTTCCCGGGGCTCAACGCCGCGCATGTCGCGGAGTTGAATCTGCCGCCCGCCTTGGCCGCCTCGCCGCTGAAGGAGCAGATTCCGCTTTGGCTGCGGGAGATTCACGACCTGCTGCACGACGCGCCGAAGTTGAGGCTGAGCCAGAGTTGAATTCGTACTCATCACGCTCCGCCGTGATGGAAGGACATCACGGCGGAGCGTGATGAGTACGGTTGTGAAGACAGGATGCCGTCAGCCATTTGCAATGTGAGCTTGCCTCGACATCAACGGCCTTGCTTCCGTTCGAGTAGTTCACGAAGCCGTGTGATATCTTCCTCGCTGAGGCCAGTCAGAAGCTCCTCCGGCGACAGCCCGCGGAGCCGCTGCTCGACGGACGCTTCCTCGATCATCTTGGCAAAGAGCTCTTCCTCAAACTGCTCAAGGTTATCCGAAAGTGCCTGTTGCATGGCAAAATCCTCCTCATTATGGAACTGTTTAACTTGCTGCACCATGTAGCGGTAGTGAGCTAAGGTTCCGTGGCCTCTGCGGGCCAACCTCTCTATTATACTCTGGCGGTCGTTCAGGAAAACACGGCTCACCAGCGATAGGATGGGTTGGCCACGCTCGGCCATCACGTCGGTTTCCACCAACCAGGTCGTGAACGGCAGGCCCGTCACGCGCAAGATCCCCGCTTCGTGCTGCCTGACCTCGCACCCCAAGAACCGCAATTCGTCGCGCAGCGCAGCGGTGACCGTCGGCGCCAAGACGATCAGCGAGACCTCCTCATGGGGGATCGGCTCACCCATCTGGCTGTGCCACAGATAGGAACAGCCCACAAGCTGGGCGAAATCGCCCCGTTCCATCACGTCGGTCGGGCCCTTGAATTCGATCAGCGTGAAACGGTTCAAGAGTGCCAACAACTCGGCCAGTTCACGCGCTGCGACTTCGGAAAGCTGTCCATTCTCCCGGCGAATTAGCAGGATGTCCACGCGCAGAGGAAGTTTGCCGACGGAGACCTCCTGCTCGACCTTGAACGCGGAATCCAAGGCGAAGCCCAGCATCCGCACCAACAACGGATGCCACAACGTGCGGGTCTTGCCCGGCTGCGCGCCCCGTTCGGGAGTATCGGACTGCTGCGAATCGGTCATCCCAACAATGTACAAGAGTGCGGGGCATCCGACCAGTGGGGTTAGAACCACGGGGACCGGATTGTGCGGAAAATCGTCTCCGCCCTGTTTGACAAGCAGGAAGCTGCTACTAGCGATAATCCTCGAGCATGTCGAGGACGTTCTGGATGTCGTCCAATCCTCAAGGCGTGTGACGCGAGATCTAGCCAATTGGTAAAATCGTCGGCATCGCGGAAGAACCCGCCGTCCAAGAGCTTCTCCATGGTATCGATGTCGCCGTGGGTTGCCGAATTCACCACATCGGGGGCAACGGTGAACCCCGCGATAGTCTCGGGGCTGGGCAATCCAAGGGGCATTGCCGTCTCCCCGTCCGTCACGCCCGAGCCTTCGACGCTGGTCCTGCTCGGTGCGGCCACCGTCGCCCTTTTCGGTTACGCATGGCGGCGGGCAGTGAAAACAGCTGGCAAGCCAGCCGCGTTCGACCAGTCGCAAGACGCCGGCCCGGCCATCGTGTCATGCCCGTCAAATTCGTCGCATCAAGCGAATGCGACACGTTGGGCGGCCTGAGCGCGGGCAAAAGCGACGGAGACCATGCTGCGCACGGTGCCCTCGTCGCGTTCCAAATTACTGGATCGCAGCCGCGATGGCCTCCGCGGCTACGGTGTGCCCCGCGGCGGTCCAGTGGAAGTCGTGGGTGAAGGTCATGCGGTCAAAGCGGCCGCTGCGCTTGGCGGCAACCATGGGGGGCATGAGATCGATGGCGTCGATGCCCAGATCGCGGACCATGCGTTCAAAGGCCCGCCGGCTGGCAATCTCCTCCGGCAGGGAAAGATCGCTCGTAGAGGTCACGTCGTCTTCGCCCAACTCGCCTTGGCCGGGCACGTAGGCGGCCAGAAATCGGACCTGCTTCGCGGCGCAGGCATTTTTCAGTTCGGACAGGAAATGCCGCGTGATCACTACCGCCGGCCCGCTGTCGCTGGCGTCGGCCTGGATAGTTGCGGGCGAGGGCAAGAGCCGTGTGTCCCGATTGAAGAGGTCCTTCAACGATCGGCCTTCCTTGAATTGATCCGCGCAGTAGGCCACCAGATTAAAGAGATAGGATTCGTCTTTGAGCCAGTTTTTCCACTGCCGCGCCTTGGAAGCGGGCACGGGCGGCACGAGGCGGATCTGACCGTTGTCGATCGTGGCGTAGGTCCGACCTCGGGAATGCAGGCCGATGTTGTCGCCAAAGTCGTTGTTGAAGAAGACCAGGACCACCGTGTCGCCAGGGTGGAGCCGATCGACGGCGTGCTTTTGGAAGAGCAAGTACTCCTCGACCGTGCCCGCGCCGATAAGGCCCAGGTTGTGGACCCGCCAGCCTTCGAGCCGCCGCTCGATCTGGTTGGTGAGCAGGTCGTGCTGTCCGACGCCGTAACCCCAGACGAAGGAGTCGCCCAGCACGTAGAGATCGTGCTGGGCCGCCGGATCGAGCGGCAATTCGTTGCGGCGGAAGCCGTTAGCGTCGTGCTCGACCACAACGTCGAAGTCCGTGTGACGGAACCGTCCGGCGAAGTTCGCCTTGCCGTGGCAGCCCAGCTCGCCGTCGGGCTCGAAGAACGAGCCCATGGGGTTGGTATAGTTGTGGCCGAAGCCGCAAATCCTCAGACCAAGCTCGGCAACCCCGCAGGCCGCGACCAGTCCCAATCCGATGGCAAGCAGGGGAAAGCAAATCCGCCGCATGTACGAGGGCCGGTGCGATCGAAGGCCGGACCGATCGTAACGCGTATCGCCGTCGGAAAATACGACCTCGGGGCCGATGACCTCGCCGCGGGGCTCCGGCGTTGTCAGCGGTCTTCCGACCGGGGCGCGGCCGGTTATCGGGATCCGTTTTGCTTCTAACTGTGTATCCACGTGTGCCGGCACTTGAAGGGCCTCCCCGTTCACGGACGGGCAGATTGAGAGGTGGGATTTTATCGATTCGCGGCCGGACGTACAAGAGGAAAGTCCGGGGACTTGCACCCTTTGCGCGGAGCGGTTTTCTGAGTAGAATTCAGGTTGCGCGGTCGAGAATGAGGCCGGCCCGCCAATACCCAGCGACTGATTTCAGCCGCGCAATCCACATTCCAAAAGGTCGCGGCGTTGGACGGATTCCAAAATGGTCGGATTAGCTCTAGTGCTTGTTTGGGGCGCTTTTGGCTACTGGGGAGGGCTTCTTGCCGTATACAAGGGCTACCGCAGGATCGTGTGTATCCCCATGTGTACGCCCTTCGGCCCGCTGAGTTTGATCATCGTTTTCCTCCTGCCGCCGACTGCCGACGGACGCGATCAGGCCGCCGCAGATCAACAAGTTGAGCAGGGATTGGCCGCCTCGCAAGAGGTCTTCACCTGTCCGAAGTGTGGACGGGAAAACTCGGTTACGGCAAGAGTTTTGCCCTCGCTGCGAGCATCGTTTCAAATAGCGGGCCGGTCTCCATGACGACCCCTCGTAATGTGGCTCTATCGTAAATCTCCCGACGAACCTGGACAGTATCTCGCACGCTGGCCACCGCCGCGAGCCGGGTTCAACGAATACACCGATTTGTTTTCCAGTCTCCTGCCCCGCTTGACAATTGCGTGCCAATCGCGACAATAATAATTACATGTCTTGCGCCGGTCTCCGATGAGGAGCCCCCGTAATGGGGCCCTGTGAACCTGGTCAGGTCGGAAACGAAGCAGCCATAAGCAGTTCGTTCCAGGTGCGGTGGGCTTCTCATCGGAGACCGGCTTTGCGTTGGCAGAAGTAGGGTGGGCCCACATTACTTCTTCCGCCTAAAGGCGGAACTACGAACTGGCAGCCTGGCCGCGACGGATTGCCCATGCCAAATCCTGATCTCCATTCTGAACCTTCGCCTTCCTACCGCGTCGTTGCCTGCGGTATCGGCCGCAAGGGTTCGGCGAGTTGATTGGCCAGGAACACATCGCGCAGGCCCTCTCGAACGCCATCGCCACCAACCGCGTCGGCCATGCGTATCTCTTTACGGGCGCCCGCGGAACCGGGAAGACGTCCACGGCCCGCATCTTCGCGAAGGCCCTCAATTGCGTTAACGGCCCCACGGCCGAGCCCTGCAACCAGTGCGATACTTGTCAGAGAATAAGCAATGGTGACAACGTCGACGTGTTGGAGATCGACGGGGCCAGCAACCGCCAGATTGATGACATCCGCCAGTTGCGGCAGAACGTCAACATTCGGCCTAGCCGATCCCGGTTCAAGATCTACATCATCGACGAGGTCCATCAGGTAACGAAAGATGCCTTCAACGCCTTGCTGAAGACGCTCGAGGAGCCCCCGGAGCACGTCAAATTCATCTTCTGCACGACCGATGCAACGAAGATCCCGATTACGATCCTATCGCGGTGCCAGCGGTTTGATTTTGCCGGCATTTCGACGCGGGCGATCTTTGACCGGCTGCGGCAGATTGTCGAGGCCGAAGGGGTTCAGGCCGAGGACGAAGCCCTGGACGTACTGGCACGCCGGGCCGCCGGTTCGATGCGCGACAGCCAGTCGCTATTGGAGCAACTGCTGTCTTTCGCCTCCGAGCGGATTACCGTGGCCGACGTGCATGGCATGCTCGGCACGGCGGGCGACCAGCGCCTGACGGCGATCGTGAAACATCTTGTCGAGCGAAATGCCGCGGCGGCGCTGGGTGAATTGTCTGCGGCGGCCCAGGAAGGCGTCGACGTGGCCCAGTTGATCGAGCAGCTCTTCGGTTACTTCCGCGACTGCATGGTTGCTGCGGTCGGTTGCCCGGCCGATACGTTTCTCTATGCGTCGACTGCCAATAGCAGTGACGTGATCGAGGCCGGACGGCGGCTGGGTTTGCAGACAATCCTGGCCGTGATGCAGATTCTCGATCAAGCGCTCTCGCGCATGAAATACAGCACGCAGGCGCGGATCCTCGCCGAACTGGCTTTGGTTCGGATTTGCAACCTGGAAGACCTGGAGGAAATTTCCAACCTGATCGTCCAATTGCAAGGAGCGGGGAGCGGGGAGCGGGGAGCGGGGAGCAGGCAGGAAGGGGCGTCGTCTGTGCCAGCCCGTGCGTCTGCGCCGCCGGCTGCAAAAAAAAAGTATGAGCCCGCGGTAGTGCCGCCAGCAGCGTCCCCCGCTTCCAACTCCCCGCTCCCCGCTCCCCGACCCGCTGCGCAGGTGCCTCGCCCGCTTCCTCCCCGCCCGCTCCCCGCTTCCTCCCCGCTCCCTGCTCTTGACTCCGAAGAAGACGACGACTCTCCGGCCGAGGCCGGTTTCATGCTCGAGCGCCGCCAATGCCGGCGAGACCTGGCAGCGGGCCATCGAGAAGATTCCCGGAATGACCGGCGAGCACGCCAAGAAGTTCAATCGGCTGGAGGTGTCCGGCATGAACCGGGTGACGGTTTTCTTCTCTCCGGAGCATGCGTTTTGCAAGACGGCCTGCCAGCGGCCTGAGCAAGTGCTGCGGTTCGAGCAGGCCCTCAAGGATGTCACGGGCCAGACCATCCGGGTCGAGTTCAAGCTGCTGGAGGCGCCGCCACAGACCACGGCCGCGCAGGCTCCGGCTCGGCCGGTCGTGTCACCGCACCAGAGGCTCATGGAGGCTGCCAGCCACCCGTTGGTCAAGCGCACGGGCGAGTTGTTCGGCGCCCATCCCACCACGGTTGAAGAAGGATAGTTTTTAGGAAAGCGGCAAGGTATGTTTCAAGGACTTGGCGATATGGGCTCTATTTGGAAGCAGGCCAACGAGCTCCAAGGTCAATTGGAAAAGCTTAGCGCGGAGCTGAAGATCCGGCGGACCACGGGAGCTTCCGGCGGCGGCATGGTTGAGGTCGAGATCAACGGAGCGCTGGAAGTTCTAGGTTGCAAGATCGAACCGCAACTCTTCGCTCAGGGCGACCGCGAACTGTTAGAAGACTTGCTGGTGGCGGCCATGAACGATGCCGTGACCAAGGGCAGACAACTCCACGCCGGCGCACTGAAGGAACTCACCAGCGGTCTGCAATTGCCTGGCGTAATGGAAGCACTGGCGAAGATCGGCGGAATCGGCCCCAAAAATGTCTGACCTAACCAAACTGCCCTCACCCCCTGCACTTCTCCCATCCTGCCGCAAGCGGCCGGGAGTAGAGGGGAGGTGACTCATCGATGTCTGAACTGACCCGCTCGGTAACCGAACTGATTGACGAGTTCGCCAAAATGCCCGGCATCGGCCGGAAGTCGGCCGAACGGTTGGCGTATTACGTGCTCCGGCTGAACCGTGCGGAGGCGTTGGTCCTGGCGGATGCAATTCGCAATGTCAAGGAAAACGTGCGGTATTGTCGCAATTGTTACAACCTGGCGGAGCAGGAGGAGTGTGAGATCTGCCGCGATCCGGGCCGAAATCGCGAGGTAATCTGCGTTGTGGAGCAGCCGCGCAATCTGATGGCCCTGGAGCAGTCTGGGGTCTATCGCGGTTTGTACCACGTCCTTTTGGGGCGAATTGCCCCCTTGGAAGGGACCGGGCCCGACCAATTGACGATCGACGCCCTGGTCCAGCGCGTGCGCGGCGGCACCGTTCGGGAAATCGTCATGGCCACGAACCCGACGGTCGAAGGCGACGGGACGGCCCTCTACATTTCGAACCTCCTCAGCGATTGTGCGGTGCGAGTTACGCGTCTGGCACGTGGCATTACGACCGGCAGTATGCTAGAATTTGCTAATAAGGAAGTCCTGGCAGACGCCCTTTCCGGACGGCAGGCTTTTTGATTGGATTGATTAGCGATGCGACTTTCACTCGGTCAAGACTTGCGGATGCAGCAGAAACAGGTTCTGGCGCCGCGGATGATCCAGTCGATGGAGATTCTGCAGTTGCCCATCCTGGCACTGCAGGAGCGGATCGAGCAGGAGATCGAAGAGAATCCCGTTCTCGATCTGCGCGAGGACGATCCCGATCTGCCCTCGGAGGAAACTTCCGAGCAACCGGAGGGCCAGGATTCGCCCAACGCGCCTTCCGAGGAAGAGCGGGAGCTGGTCATCAATGAAACGACCAAGAACGAGGACGATTTCGAGCGGCTGATGAAGATGGACGAGGAGTGGCCGGACCACTTCGAGGAACACTCCCGTCCGTCGCGCGGCGAAACGGAAGAGGCCGGCGAGCGGAAGCTCGACGCCATGGCCAACATGATCGCCCGGCCGCAGTCGTTGCAGGACTACCTCCGCGACCAGTTGGGCTGGTTCGGGATCGAGCCGGACCTGAGGGCGATGTGCGAGCGAATCATCTATAATCTCGATACCAACGGCTATCTGCAAGGCCGGTTGGAAGACCTCTTAGGGCTGGACGCGACGCGGGAAGATCACGCCCTGGCCGAGCGGGCCCTGGCCGTCGTGCAGAGGCTCGACCCGCCCGGCGTGGCTGCCCGCAGTCTGCAAGAATGCCTGCTGCTGCAGCTCATTCCTGGCATACCGCTTTTCGAACAGTTGCAAACGCTTATCACTTCGCACCTGGAGGACATCGAGCACAACCGCCTGCCGGTGATCAGCCGCCGCACGGGCTTCTCGATCGAGTTGATCCAGCAGGCCTTGACCGAATTGCGGAAGCTCAATCCCAAGCCGGGGGCCGAGTACAACAACGTGCCGGTGCCGCCCGTCACGCCCGACGTCTTCGTGGAACTGGGCGAAGACGGCAAATATCTGGTTCGCCTGGAAGACGGCCGCACGCCCAGCCTCTTCATCAGTCCCTATTACCGCAAGCTGTTCGCCGCAGGCCAGGTGAATGACGAGACCCGCGAGTACATCAAGCGGAAGATCAATTCGGCCCAATGGCTGATCGACTCCATCCAGCAGCGGCGGAGCACGCTCACGCGAGTCTCGCAGGCCATCGTCGATCACCAGACCGAGTTCCTCAGCAAGGGCCCCGAGGCGATCGAGCCCTTGAAGATGCAGCAGATCGCCGACAAGGTCGGGGTCCACGTGACCACGGTCAGCCGGGCGGTGGACGACAAGTGGATCCAGACGCCGCGCGGGATCTTCCCTTTGAAGCGGTTCTTCTGCGGCGGCACCGTCAGCGCCGACGGCGAAGAGGTGGCCTGGGACACGATCCGCTTGAAGCTTCAGGAGCTGATCGACAACGAGGACAAGCAGCACCCCAAGAGCGACGACCTGTTGGTGCAGGATCTCGCCGCCGCCGGCATTACCGTGGCCCGCCGCACGGTGACCAAGTACCGCAAGGCGATGAATATCCCCAGTTCGCGGCAGCGACGCGATTGGAGCAATACCGGCGAGAAACCGCCGGAAACCTCTGAGGACGAGTAACTTCCGGTTTTGGGTGGCATGCCACACAAGACTAACCCTCCGTTTGAAAATATTCCGGCACGCGCTGCACCTTTCCCTCTCGGTCGATGACGGCCAGCGTTACGTTGCCGACGGCCAGTAGTTCTTCCTGCCGGAAGAGCCGATATTCATGCTCGATCTTGGCCGGCGTGACCCGCACGATCGTCGTCCGCAAACGCAAGATGTCGTCATAGCGCGCCGGGCGGTGGAAGCGGCATTCGGCTCGCACCACCACGACCAGCATGCCCTCGGCTTCCATTTGCCGGTAATTCCCTCCCGATGCCCGTAAGAGTTCGGTCCGCCCGATCTCAAAATAGGTAAAGTAGAAGGCATGATGCAGGAAGCCCATCGGGTCGGTTTCCTGGTAGCGGACGCGGAGTTCGATTTCGTGTTCTCGAAGCATGAGTAAGATTCTATACGCCGGCGATGGTTGACGGAACCTTCCCCGCCCCCTATATTAAGACGAGTTATGGTTATGCGATGTTCCTCAATAGTAGGGGTATGGCAATGAGTTCCGGCGAGGGCACAGGTACGGCGTTTGCCACAGGGCGAGGCAGAAACTACCCTGCCATCCGCCAGTTCACCGTTTTCCTCGAAAACCGCGTCGGCCAACTCCTCGAGGTCATTCGCCGCTTCGAGGGCACCAAGGTCCGCATCGTCGCCCTCTCGATTTCCGATGCCGGCGAGTGCGCTTTCGTGCGTTTCCTGCTCAGCCATCCCGAGGAGGGCCGCGAGATTCTCGAACGGGCCGGCCTGGCGATTATCGAGAGCGATCTGATCGGCGTGGACTTGCCGGACGGTTCCGACGCACTGCTGAGGATCTGCACCGCGCTGTTGCAGGCGGAGGTCAACATCATCCAGGCCTATCCCCTTCTGATCCGTCCCCGCGGACGGGCCGCCGTGGCGCTGATGGTCGATAATATCGAGATGGGGCAGGAGACCTTGGCGGGCAAGGAATTCAGCATGATTACCGAAGCCGACTTGCAGGAGCCGCTCGAAGAATAATCTTACGTGTGATAGTCGGCGTTCAGCCGCACATACTCCGCCGTCAGGTCGGCGGTCCAGAATCGCACTCCGGCGGCGCCTTCGCTGAAGGCCATTTCGATCAACGTGTCGCGATTGTCGCGAATTGATTTCGAGACGGCCGCCGCGTCGAATTGCACCGGCGCTCCGTCGCGATACAGCAGGCAGCCGTTCAGATGCAAGGTCACGCCCCGCGGATCGAACGGCACGTTGGCGTAACCCGCGGCCGAAACGATCCGCCCCCAGTTGGGATCGGCCCCATGAATGGCCGTCATCACCAGAGGGCTGTTGGCCACGGTCTTGGCGATGGCCAGTGCCGCGGTGCGGTCGGCACAGCCGGAAATCTCGATGGTCACCAGGTGCGTCGATCCTTCCCCGTCGCCGGCAATCGCCTTGGCCAGGTCGATCGCGACTTCATCCAGCGTGCGGCGGAAGCTCGCCAACTCGGCCCCGGCCAACGGTTCTCCGCCCGCGGCGCCGCTTGCCACCAGCAGCACGGTGTCGTTCGTGCTCATGTGACCGTCAACGCTCATGCAATTGAAGCTCACGTCGGCCGACGCCCGCAGCGCCTCCTGGGCCGCGGCCGGATCGAGCGGGGCATCGGTCATGATCAGGGCCAGCATGGTTGCCATGTTGGGCCCCATCATGGCAGCCCCCTTGGCAATGCCGGTGACTTGAATCTTGCGGCCGCCGATAGTCGCCGAGCGGTTGGCCGTCTTGATGACCGTGTCGGTCGTGAGCATTCCCCGCGCGGCCGCTTCCAGGTGGGCCTGCGACGTGCCTAATTGCCCGGCGGCAGCCGAAATGCCCTCGGCAATTCGCTCCATCGGCAGAAACGCGCCGATTACGCCCGTAGAAAGCACCAGGACCTGATCGTCGGCCGCTCCGCACTGCGCCGCGGCAAGGCGGGCCATCTCGCGGGCATCTTCCAGGCCGCGGTCGCCCGTGCAGGCGTTGGCCACGCCCGAGCAGATCACGACCGCCCGAATCCGGTCACTGGGCGTGCGGCTGCGATCCAGGGCCACAGGCGCTGCGTAAACAAGATTCTGCGTGTAGACTCCCACGCCCGTTGCCGCCCGGTCGCAGACCACCAGCGTGAGGTCGAGTTTGCTCGGATCGCGCTTGATGCGGCAGTGGACGCCGGCCAGCGAAAAGCCCTGAGGTACGTGGTTCGACATGCTGAGTCTCCTTGGTTCATTCTGGTGGGTCTGTGCTGCGCTTGACCACACCCTACGTATTACAACGCCATCGTTTCCGGATAGCCAAACATGAGGTTGAAGTTTTGCACGGCCGCCCCCGAGGCGCCCTTGATCAAGTTATCGATGCAACTGATCGTCATCACGCGGCCGCGAACCCGCCGCGCCGTGATGTCGCAATAGTTCGTCATGGCGCAGTCCTTGGTGCCCGGCAAGTGCTGGACCACGCGCACGAACGGCTCGTCGGCATAAAACGCCTCCAGCGCCTGCATGAGCTGCTCTTCGCTGATCGCTCCCACAGGCCGGGCGTAGGCCGTCGTCAAAATGCCCCGATCCATCGGCACCAACTGCGGCGTGAAGATCACCTCGACGGGCTTCCCCGCCGCCGCGGAGAGAACCTGGTCGATCTCAGGCGTATGGCGATGGCGGCCGATGTTGTAGGCCGAGATGCTCTCGTTGCACTCCGGGTAATGATAGGTGAGCTTGGGCGTCCGCCCTCCGCCGCTCACGCCGCTCTTGGAATCGACGATGATGTCGTCGCTCTCGATGAGTCCAGCCTTCAGCAGCGGCGCCAGGGCGAGAATCGCCGAGGTCGGATAGCAGCCGGGGTTGGCCACGAGCGGGGCCGACGGGATCTGGGCTCGATACAACTCCGGCAGACCGTATACGACCTTGCCCAAGCGCTCGGGGTCGGTGTGCTTCTGGCCGTACCACTGGGCGAAGACTTCGGCATCGTTGAGGCGATAGTCGGCGCTGAAGTCGACGACCCGCGTGCCGGCGGCCAGCAGGTGCGGAATCACGGCGCTGCTGGCGCCGTGCGGCAGGCAGCTAAAGGCACACTCCGCCCGCGCGGCGATCTCCGCCGGCGTGAGGTCTTCCAATCGCAGGTCCAATCGATCGGTGAGCGAAGGATGGATCATGGCGATCGGCGGCTGACCTTCCTGCCGGCTGGTAACGGCGACAATCTCCGCCCCCGGATGGCGGAGCAGGATCTTGATCAGTTCGAGCGCCGTGTAGCCCGTGGCGCCTAAAATGGCAATGCGTGTCATGGTCTCATTCCAGCGTGAGGAAAGGGCATGCGTGAAAACAAATTAGTATAGCGAACTCGGCGTTCACGCCAAGGCGGGGCCTGATTTGCCCGACGCCGAGTGGAACGCACCAGCGGCAAGTTCGATCCCGTATTCCAATCAGCGGACACGGGAATCGCTAGACTTCCTTCGGTTCGCCCGCCATGACGCGATTAGTGTCGGGACCCAGGTTCCAGTAGAGGGGGATGGGCGACACATACACGGCCTACCTGCCCAGTCCCATTCCGCTTTTTCCCAGGAACCCCTGGCTTTTCAGCCAGCCCTCGCAGCACTTGGGCCACTCGGAAGTGCCCGAGATATCCTTGGCCAGGCCGACGCCATGTTGGCCAGGGCGGAAGATATGCAACTCCGCCGGCACGCCCGCCTTGCGCAGGGCAAGGTAGAAATAGAGGCTGTTTTCCGCGGGCACGGTTTTATCCGCGTCGGTTTGGAACAGAAACGTCGGTGGCGTTTCTTTCGTCACTTGCTTCTCGTTGGAAAGGCTTCTCACCAGTTCGGCCGGAGCGTCCTTGCCGATCAAATTCTCCTGCGAGCCGCGGTGCGTATACGGTTCGTCAAAGGCAATGACCGCGTAGCAGAGGATGAGGAAATCGGGCCGGCAGCTTGCGCGGGCAATCGGGTCGTCAGCCGCAGGATTGCCGCGGTCGAAGTGCGTTCCCGCGGTCGATGCCAGGTGCCCGCCCGCGGAGAAGCCCATGATGCCGATCCGCTTGGGATCGACCTTCCACTCCGCCGCCCGCGCGGACCGTGCGGATTGCCCTCTGGGCATCGTCCAAGGGCGCCGGGTGCTGATAGCCGCGGCCGTGATGACGGTAGTCGAGAACGAATGCCGCCACGCCGATGGAATTCAGCCACTTGGCCACGTCCGAGCCTTCGTGCTCAACAGACACATGGCCATAGCCGCCGCCCGGACAGATGACCACCGCGGCGCCGGTCGCCGTGCTCGCGTCCGGCAGGAAGACGGTGAGCGTCGGCTTGTCTTCAGGACGGTCACCCTTGGCGCCTGGGGCCCCATTGGGCCAAAGAAGTTCGGTTTTCGATTCGGCGGCAGCAGCGGGACTAGCCACGGCCGCCGCAAGAACGATCGCCCACATGAAACAGTTATTGAGATTTTGCATGATCCCTCTTCCTTCTTTGGAGCCAATCACCGTAAGACGGATTGGCAATCCGTCCCACCACCAAGTAAGACGGATTGGCAATCCGTCCTACGACCAAGTAAGACGGATTGGCAATCCGTCCCACCACCAAGTAAGACGGATTGGCAATCCGTCCTACCACCAAGTAAGACGGATTGGCAATCCGTCCCACGACCAAGTAAGACGGATTGGCAATCCGTCCCACAACCAACTGCGCTAGTTGTCGCTTTACACCTTATGAAAAAAACTCTCCCTCACCAACCGCCTCGAAGGCGTTCTTGAAATGCTCGATCGTTGGCCGACCGCGGCCCTCCGGCCAGGTGATCGCCACGACGTTCGAACCGCGCGGGAAATTCGAGCAAACCATGCCGCTTCATGAAGGTCACCGCCAGCCGCGTCAGCTTCCGCTGCTTGACGGCATCGACGGCGTCCTCCGGATGGCCCGCCTCCTGGGAGGTGCGGGTCTTGACCTCGACAAAAACGATTGTTCGCCCATCGAGGGCCACCAGATCCAACTCTCCCGAGACCAGCCGTCGGCCGCGGGCAAGGATCTTGTAGCCCAGCCGCCGGAGATAGTGGGCCGCTTCCGCTTCGCCACGCTGGCCGAGCGTCTTCTTGGGGAAGATGCGCCGCAGCCAGGGTGTAAACAAATCGGAGAGACGCATCCGGGCAAAAATCCCAAATCCCAAATCCCAAATCCGAAACAAATCCGAATGGCAAAATTCGAATGATCAAGAGTTGTTTTCGGCCTTTGGTTGTTTTGTATTCGAATTTGTTTCGGATTTCGAGTTTCGGATTTCGTATTTATCTCTTCACATTATCGCTCCGCCGCTCGCGCAAACGGACGGCCTTGCCGACGCGGTCGCGGAGGTAATAGAGCTTGGCCCGCCTGGCAACACCGCTCCGCTGCACGACGATCTTGCCGATCTTGGGCGAATGGATGGGGAATTTCCGCTCGACCCCTTCGCCCTGCACGATGCGGCGGACCGTGAAGGTCTCGCGGCTGCCGCTGCCGGCCCTGGCGATAACGACGCCCGTGTAATTCTGGATGCGTTCCTTCTCGCCTTCGAGAATGCGGCACTGGACTTCGACCGTGTCGCCAATCTCAAAATGCGGAATCTCCGGCTTCAGGCTCGATTTCTCGACCAGGTTCATCAATACGTGGCTCATGGAAATACCTTTCCTAGTAGGGTGCGGTCAAGCGCAGTGCAGACCCACCGAGTTCGTTGCAGTTTGAATTGGTGGGTCTGCGCTGCGCTTGACCACACCCTACGTATCCAGCAAATCGGCCCGGCGCTCCTGCGTCCGCTGGCGGCTGTCTTCTTCCCGCCAACGGGCGATCTCGCCGTGGTCTCCGCTTAACAAAATCTCCGGCACCGGCAGCCCTCGGAACTCCCGGGGCCGCGTGTATTGGGCAAACTCCAACAGCCGCGGGGCCGTGGAAAACGAGTCGCACTGGCTCGATTCGGCGTCTCCCAGGACGCCCGGCACAAGCCGCATGACTGCGTCGATCATCACCATCGCGGCAACCTCGCCTCCGTTGAGCACGTAGTCGCCGATCGAAATCTCCTCCGGCTCGAGCACCAGCCGCACGCGTTCGTCAAATCCCTCATACCTGCCGCACAGCAGCAAGAGCCGCTGCCGCAGGGCCAACCGTTCCACGCCGGCCTGATCCAGCGGCCGCCCTTGCGGCGTGAGCATCACCAGGTGCCCGGATCGCCGGCCAAGGCCCGCACCGCCTCGACGCAGGCCACCACCGGCTCGACCATCATCACCATGCCCGGTCCGCCGCCGAAGGGCCGGTCATCCACCTTGTTGTGCTTGTCCTGCGACCAGTTGCGGATGTCGTGCAGGCAAACCTCAACCAGGCCCGCGTCGATCGCCCGTTTCAACAGGCTCTGACCCAGGTATCCCGGGAACATGTCGGGGAACAGGGTCAAAACGTCAAAACGCATAACGGGGTTACCACGGCCGGCAAGCCACCGAAGTTACAAAATCCGAAATCCGAATATCGAAATCCGAAACAAATCTCAAATTTCAAATTCCAGAATTCGAACCGCTCGCTCAGCCCCCGTGCCGCCTACCTCTCACTCGCTTGCCGGCTCGGCGGGGGCTTCGGCTGCCGCGGCTTCCGGAACTTCCGCCGGTTGCGCCGCCGGACGCGACACCGACTGCCGCTTGCCCTGGGCCAGCCGCGCCAAGGCCAACCGCTGGGCCTCGACGTGCGTCCCCTCGGCGCCATACTTCTTGATCAATACGCTGACTTTGTCCGAGGGCTGGGCCCCGACGCTCAGCCAATACTTGATCCGCTCGGAATTGAGCCTTGCCCGCGCATCGGTCTCCGGCACCATCGGATCGTAGGTGCCAAGCTCCTCCAAAACACGGCCGTCGCGCGGCACCCGGATTTCCATCGCGCAGATGCGAAAGAAAGGGCGATGCTTGCGGCCCATCTTCTTCATACGAATTCGAACTGACACACTCGTCTCCTCTTAGGTCTTAGTACTTAGTACTTAGTACTCAGTACTCAGATTTCAAATCTCAAATCTCAGATCTCAAATTTCAGAAACAGGCGGCGGCAACTTCCCGCCGCTCCCTAGCCTTCCCCTTCCTTTTTCTTTCTCTTGAGGCGGCGCAACTCTTGCTCCAGCCTCTTCTTCTGTTTGGCCCGCTCGGCCGAAGTCAGCCGCTTGCCGGTATCCCCTTTCGGCTTGCTGAACCTGACGTTCGGGCTGAGCATGCCGCCGGAGCCCAACTGGTGCATGGTCTTCATGCGTTCCATGATGCCCATGTTGGCCATCTTCTTCATCATGTCGGCCATGCCGTCGAACTGCTTGACCAGTTCGTTGACCTCGTGCGGCTCGACGCCGGCGCCCGCGGCGATCCGGCGGCGGCGGCTCTGGTCGACCGTCTTCGACGGGTTGCGGCGCTCGTCGGGCGTCATCGAATCGATGATCCCCACCAGCCGCTTCAGGTCGGCCTCGGGGTTCTGGCCTTCCAGCATCTTGCTCGCGGCGCCCATGCCGGGGATCATCGACATGATCTTCTGGATCGACCCCAGCTTGCCGACCTGGCCGATCTGCTTCTTGAAGTCGTCGAGGGTGAACTCGCCCTTGCGAAGGTTCGCCTCGGCCTTGGCCATCTCCTCCTGGTCGAACTTCTGCTGGGCCTGCTCGACCAGCGAGAGGACGTCGCCCATGCCCAGGATGCGGCCGGCAAGCCGATCGGGATGGAACTCCTCCAGGGCGTCGAGGTGCTCGCCCGTGCCGATGAACTTGATCGGCACGCCGGTCACGGCCTTGACCGAGAGGGCAGCGCCGCCGCGGGCGTCGCCGTCGAGCTTGGTCATGATCACGCCGTCGAGCTCCAGCGCGTCGTTGAAGGCCTTCGCGCTGCGGACCGCGTCCTGGCCGGTCATCGCGTCGACCACCAGGTAGACCTGGTCGGGACCGAGGCGGCGGTCGATCTGGGTCAACTGGCCCATCAACTCTTCGTCGACGTGCAAGCGGCCGGCCGTATCGAGGATCACCACTTCCGCGCCCTTGGCCTTGGCCTCTCTGACGGCGATCTGGCAGAGGGCTACGGGGTCTTTCGCGGACAGGTCGGCATAGACGGGGATGCCGAGCTGCTCGCCCAGGATCTGCAACTGCTGGATGGCGGCGGGGCGTTGCAAGTCGGCCGCCACGAGCATCGGTTTGCGGCCGCGCTGTTGGAGCAGCTTGCCGAGTTTTCCGCAGGTGGTCGTCTTGCCCGAGCCTTGCAGGCCGCAGAGCATGAGCACGGTCACTCCCGGCTTGAGGTGCAGCGAGTGGTCGACCGGGCCCATCAGGTTGACGAGCTCCTGATGGACGATGCTCACGAGTTGGTGCGTGGGGTCGAGCGACTTGAGGACCGTCTCGCCGACGGCCTGCTCCGAGACCTTGGCGACGAAATCCTTGGCGACATCGATGCTCACGTCGGCCTCGAGCAGGGCCGTTTGCACCAGGGCCAGCCCTTCGCGCATGTTCGACTCGGTCAACCTGCCGCGTCCGCGGAGGGTCCTGATGGCCGAACTGAGGTTTTCTTGAAGGGACTCGAACATAGGTACAAAGCGCGATTGCGGCCGCGCACAGCAACTCCGATTCCGCTCGATAGCGCGGAATCCCATATCATAACAAATTCTTGATTAGTTTGACAATCCTACATATACGGATTTGCGGTCGCCGATGGGAAAAAAACTTTCGGCCATGGCTGGCGATTGCTCTACAAGATGTTATTGCAAAACGACTTATGCAATTGTCGTGTGACAACAAATAGGTGCAGGCCGCGTCGATTTGAAACCCTGCTTTCTGCCTAGACGTCATTCCTAGACGTGGTGGGCTTGTTGCGGCCGGCGGCTTCTGCCCTTATACTGCACGCGGGTGAAAATGATCGAAGCCCGAAGCGTGAGCGAGGGACATAAACGCTTACCTCGCTTGCGCTTCGGGCTTCGATGGCCCGCGCGTGAAACGGGTCAATTTCAGCTTCGGCATCATGGCTGGGCGGCCTCGCCCTGCGGGTTTGTAAGGGAGGACTTCCTTGATTGGCGGGCCACGAAGGATCGACATCGCGACGGTGCAGGCGGCCAGTGATCGGGCGGGCGTCCAGCAACTTCTGGCCGCGCTGGGCTACGACACCAGCGAGCCGAGCGAGCAGACGGCCGCCGGCCTGGGCGTTGCCGAGCGGGCGGAGCGCCTGATTCGGAAAGTCTGCCGGGTTGCCGCCGAGCGGCTGGGGCCGGGGTTGCCCCCGGCATTGGAGGTCTATTGCTTCGAGACCACCGTGCTCACGGCCGAGCTCCGCAAGGCACTGGTCGCGGCCTTTCGCAACAAGCCGGCCAACGCGCTGCTAATTGTGGCCACCCGCGACTTCGATCCCTTGGACTTCGTGTTGGTGGAAAAGGAGGTCCCAGCCGGAGGGCCGGGCGGGGCCCGCGTTGCCGTCTCCCATCGGCTGATATCGGTCGATCGCCGCAATCCGTCGCCCGTGCATCTGCGCGTCCTGGAACGGATGAGCCGTGCGGCGACCGACCCCTACGCCCAATTCGATCGGATTCGCGACGCCTTCCGCCTGGCCGAATGGTCCGAAGACGAGTTCAATAACCGGGGGCTGTTCAGCGACTACTTCCTTAAGTCGCGGCTGCCCGACGCCCGCGCGTTCCCCGTCTGGAACACCGATCTCCGCGGCATTCACCAGGAGTTGACGGCCATTTTCGCCAAGGCCGGTGACGTCCGCCAGTTGGACACGAAGGAAATGCACTCGAAGCTCGTCGGGCCGGCCCTGGCCGCGCTGGGGTTCAAGGCGACGGCGCTTCAGAAGGATGACGAAGCCGACTTCCTGTTGCATGCCGCTGACGGGGCGACCGGCGCCCCGGCCCTTGCCGCGCTGCTGGTTTATCCCTGGGACCGGCCGCTGGACCGCCAGGATGACCTGGGCCGGGACCGCGCCGAGCACGTGCCGGGCATTCGCGTCGTGGGGGCCTTGGAGAAGCACAAAACGCCGTGGGCCATTTTAACCAACGGCAAGGACTGGCGGCTGTACTGTGCGGCGGCCCACTCCCGCGCCAGCAACTACTACGAGGTCGAATTGCCCGAAGCCCTGGCCCGCGACGACCTGCTCGCCTTGCGCTACTTCTGGCTCTTCTTCCGCGCGGCGGCCTTCGCGCCTATTCTCCCCTCTCCCTCCGGGAGAGGGGCAGGGGGTGAGGGCGTGCTTTCTTTCCTCGATCAGGTCCGCCTCGACTCTCAGGCCTTTGCCAAGGAAGTGGGCGATCGGCTGCGGGGGCGGATCTTCGACGAGGTCTTTCCCTACCTGGCGGAAGGCTTCGTGCAGTACCGTCGCAGCCATTTTGACGAGAAGACCGAGCCCGGCGACGAGTTCCTGGCCCAGGCCTATGACGCCACGCTGACGCTCCTGTATCGCTTGCTGTTCCTGCTGTACGCCGAGTCGCTCGACCTGCTGCCGGTCCACGAACCGGTCTACGCGGCCATCAGCCTGACACGGCTCAAGCAGGAGGTGCGCGACGCCGCGGGCGACGACGCCGACACCGTCGACCAGCGCCTGAAGGACCGCTTCACCAGGTCGGACACCGGCCTCTGGCAGCGGCTGGGCAAGCTCTTCGAAGCGATTGCCGAGGGCAGCCGCGAGCACAACGTCCCGGCCTACAACGGCGGCCTGTTCATTAGTACTCATCACGCTCCGCGTGATGGCCATCACGCGGAGCGTGATGAGTACGACCAGTCCCGCGAGGCCAAGGCGGCCCGCTTCCTGAAAAAGCACCGCGTGCCCGACTACTTTCTGGCCCGTGCCCTGGATCTGATGGCCCGCGAAGAGGACCCCAAGACCCACGAGTTGGTGTTCGTCGACTACCGCTCGTTGGGCGTGCGGCAGTTGGGCACGATCTACGAAGGGCTCTTGATGTACCACGTGGTGGTGCCCCGCGACGACTGGGAGCGGGGCTTCCAGCGCCCCAACCTGCGGGTCGCCCTGGTGCCTTCAAACCAGCAGCGCAAGAGCACCGGCTCCTATTTCACGCCGCAGCACATCGTCAAGTACATCGTGACCAACACCGTGGGCCCGCTCTTGGACGAGAAGTTCGCCGCCGTGGCGCCGAAGCTCCGCGAGGCCCAGCGGTGGTCTGCCGACAAGCGCAAGTTCGAGGACGCCAGGGCGGAAAAACTCCGCGCCCAGCCGCCCAGCGACGAACAGATCGGCCGCTGGATGCTCGACAAGTTCGAGCCCGTCGTCTGGGACCTGCTGGACCTCAAGGTGCTCGACCCGGCGATGGGCAGCGCCCACTTCCTGGTCGAGACGGTGGACTACATCACCGACCGTGTTTTGGATTTCCTGGCCGGATTCCCCACCAATCCGGTGCAGGTGGTGGTGGACCAGCGGATCCGGCGGCAGATCCTCGAGGCCCTGGACCAGCAGGAAGTCAAGATCAACGAACAGCGGCTGACCGACGTGAATCTCATCAAGCGGCTGGTGATGAAGCGCTGCGTGTACGGCGTGGACTTGAACCCGATGGCCGTCGAGTTGGCCAAGGTCTCGCTGTGGCTCGATAGTTTCACGCTGGGCGCGCCGCTCTCGTTTCTGGACCATCATTTGAAGTGCGGCAATTCGCTGGTCGGCACCACGATCGAGGATTTGAAACGGGCCGCCCACGGCTGGGTCTTCGGCATCAAGATGGAGCCGCTCGAGCGGGCGACGGCCGGCTTGGAGGTGGTTGCCAATCTGACCGACGCCACGCTCAGCGAGGTCACGCAGTCGGCGGAGACCTACAAGAAGGCGCTGGTTGGCGTCCGCGGTTATCGGGCGCTGCTGGATTGCCTGACCGCCGAGCATTTCGGCGCGCCGGGGGCCAGCAAGCTGGTCAGCCAGGGCAGCGACCTCGACCTGGAGCACTGGGACGAGTGCGTCAAGGGCCTCGCGGCCAAAGAACGCCGCTGGATTGAGCAGGCCGAGAAGATCGGCCGGGAACGAACATTCTTCCACTGGGACGTCGATTTCCCGGACGTGTTTTTTACAAGCCGCAGGCCAGAGGAACTGCGGCGGTTCGACGCGGTTGTGGGAAATCCGCCGTACGATCGGCTAAGTGCTGCCGATTTGGGTGAAGAGATTGAAGTGGATAAGGTCTACTTCAAATCACAGCGTCGCTTCCAGACATCGGCATCCAAGGAGATGAACCTCTGGCGCCTGTTCCTAAGCCAAGTGCTTGGTCTTCCCCGTCCTCCAAAGCGGTTCAGCATGATCATTCCGATGGGGCTGTTGGCCGACGACTCGGCTGTCGATTTGCGCAAGCACTTGTTGGCCAACGCGACTATTTGTCGGGTCGAGGCCTTTCCACAAAAAGATGACCCCAAGAACCGCGTTTTTGAAGAAGCAAAACTCTCGACGATGGTGTTCGTCATCGAGCCCGCTGCCCAGAGCGCAGACCATCGCGTGGTCGTCCGCTGTCACACAGGCAAGCTCATACTCGCCGACAGCCCAGTGTTTTCGGAACGGCAGACGACGTTTTTCGATTTTGAGCCAGAAAACTGTCCGATTCCCCGCTGTTCCGCGGCCGAGTGGGAATTGGCCAAGAGGCTCACAATTGGACAAGAAAGCGGTCGCGTCCGAACGCAACGAATGCGAGGGTTTGCCCGCCACTATGAGGGCGAGGTTCCACAAAAGAAGCCACTCGGGTTGTTCGGGGGCTCGGACGCAGGCCCACGGGTTCTCCGCGGTGCTCATCTCGGTCGCTACGGTTTGCAGGAGGCGAGACAAGGTGAGGAGCTCTTCCTGATCTTGGATCGGTTTTCGAAGACTATTTTGGGCGACGATACACGCGCCGAACACGTCAAAGGCCCTCGCGTCGTCTATCAAGAGGGCGCGCCGGAAGACAACTATCGGCGTCTTATCCCCGCGATGATTCCGAGCGGGCAGTACGTCGGACACACCGTCCACTACGTGCCCGAGTCAGAGTGCAATTCCTCGCTTTCAACGCTGCTCGCCCTGCTTGCCTCCAGTTTTTCCGAATGGTTTTTTGACTTGGTAAGTTCGAATAACCACGTGAGCCGGTACAAAGTTTATGCGTTCCCAGTCCCGGCGTTTCGCGAGGGTCAGTCTCCGCGTACCCCCCACCCTAAGAGAGTGGATAACATGCTCAACGCGGTGAGCGAAATCCTCCGTCAGGAACCAGATGCCAATGGCCATTGGGGGGCCGAAGTCGCCGCGCTCGCGTCGCTCGCGGACGAAATGTGCGAACTAAGCAGCACTGCGCGGACATGCATGGACCAGTGCCGGTGTCATCTATCCAAGATGGCCACGTCGGAAAACATCGACGAATGGACTGGCGTCTCGGCGCTTCGCGACCTCGACTACCTTGGCTGGGAAGGCCGTTTTCCCGCCTGGCAACCGGACGATCGTTCGGCGGAGGAGGGGCGGTGGTATCCCAACGGGGTATCGCCGCCGCTGGCGGGCGAGGGGCCGGGCGCGATCGCGTGGGAGCTGATCGCGCGGGTCTATCCGTCCTATCCGCTGCCGGGGATCGACGCGGCGGCCTGGGAGCTGGCGGCGTGGGACGACCTCTGCGAGGTGTTGCGGAAGAACAAGACCAAGATCGGCAACACCCGCATCCGCGCCGACTTGACCGGCTCCGGCCCCATCGCGCATCCGACCGGCGGCCTGCGGCAGTTGCGCGAGACGTTCCTCGATCACCATCGCCGCATCCGCGCCAACCGCGCCCGCGCTGCCGAGCTCGACTTCCTGATCGACCGCATCGTCTTCCGCCTCTTCGACCTGACGTTGGACGAACAGCGACTGATCCTCTCCCGCGTCGGCCCCGGCCGCCCGCTGCCCCCGCGCCGCGGCGGGAAACGGAAAAGGGCCAAGGAAAGCGGCGCGGGAGGGCCACGGTTGTTCGAGATGGATTAAAGGGCCTGTTATCGATGGCTGCTGGCGCAATCCACTGGATACCATGCGCTTACGCGGCCCGCGTGCGGGTTATTGCAGGATCAAGATTGCCGCCGTGTCGCGCATAGCGTACAATGCGGCAACGCCATCCGTCGCCGCAAGCCGTATTATCGTAAAGACTTAGGGCGGCAAAGCCGATAACAGAAACCGATGTCTTTGCGGCGGCTGGCCGAAAATCCATTGACAGAAACAATGTACTTGCGTATATTACTTGCGTGACGCGACACGCTTCGCGATCGTCTTGCAGGTACTTCGCTCAGTTGCCTCCTGAGAGCCGCGATGAACGCCACCAACGGAAACGTGCAGAAGCGGCGTGCGATTCTTCAACACGCGCTCAACAACGTCGGGTACGCAGATTCCTGCATCCAGTTCGACTGGCCCGTGAGCAACCCCGAGGAGTTGCGTCAATACGGCCAGGACCAGGATCCGTATAACTTGCCGGGTGGGAAGCCGTGGCGTCTTGATGTCGTTGCCTTTTGCGACGAACGGGAACGCAACTGGGCTACCACCGCATTTGCGGCCGAGTTGAATCGCTTGGATCTCGTCCGCGATCGGGAGGCCGGAGCGCAAAGGGCAAAGCAACTCTTCGATACGACCGCAGCGCCCAATGTACTGTTTGCCGGGAACGGCAGCGCGGACCTCTGGCTCGGATGTTGGGGGGAAGCACATGTCGTGCATGACATCCCCTTCACCCCTGACGCGCTGAAGCAGCACTTCCACGAGCACCGGCGCGAGCTCGAGCGCGAGGCGCTGGCCAGACTGCGCGGAGGCCAACGCTACCTGTTCGAAGGGGTATATAACGCTCAACGCGACGAATTGGCCCAGTTCCTGCACCGCGGCATTTCCAAGGCGACGTGGCTTTCGCCAACTCTCACCGGGAAAGGGCATGAAGCGGACCGTAAGGCGCTGTCCCGCATCGCGATCGGCCTGCTGGCTGCCAGGATACTCGAGGACAAGGGTTTCTTCCCGTCGCAAAGCGCGGCCACCGACGCCCGCGAAATCCTTCATCGCGCCGAGCAAAAGGCCAACGGTTTCTTCCAGACCGTCATAGCGCGCGATCTGGCGACTCTCGACGGCGACCTGAGCGCGCAGCAAATGAACGACATCCTGCGCTGCCTGATGGCCCACTTCACGGGGCCCGCGTCTTTCTCCATGGTCACGCCCGAAATGCTGGGCTATCTGTACGAGACCGCGCTGGTGGCGGAACGAAAGCAATCTCGTGATAGTGCCGTCGAACTGAGCGGAATCCACTACACTCCCCGCTCTCTTGCCCGGCATATCCTGGAGCGAATCCCGCTTGAAGAACTGCCTCCGTCGCAACGGTGCATTTTGGACATGGCGTGCGGCTCCGGGAGCTTTTTGCTGGCAGCGACGCAACGACTGGAGGAGGTCTTCGACGCCCGCGAATCCGACGCGGAGGCAAACCTGCTGGAGCACCTGATGGCACACGTTATCGGCAACGACACCGATGAGATTGCGCGGCTTGTGACCAGGCTGATCTACCTGCTTGAACACTGGGTAAAGACGGGGGAGGCAAAAGACGTGCCTGAGCCACGCCGCCTGTGGGGCGAAAATGCTCTCGATCTGGCGCCGGAGCGCTTCGCTGGTATGCCCCCCTCGGTGATCGTGGGTAATCCTCCGTTCGGTGCGACCGAAGACGGCAAGCAAATGGCAAGCCGCTTTTTATTGAAGGCCCTTGAACTCTTGGCTCCCGGCGGATTTCTAGGAATGGTCATGCCGGGTTCGTTCCTCAAGATGCGGAGGCAGAAGGCGGGGAACGTGCGCGGGAGTCTTCTGGAGGCGTGTGAGCTGCTTGAGGTCTGGGAGCAACCGCTGCAAGCCGTCGGTCTCACCGCGCGGCAAGAAACGTGCGTGATAATCGCCCGCAAAGGGCGGCAGTCGATTGGAAAGTGCGCCCCCGCCTTGTTTAAGGCAACGTACACCAGCCAGCACTCAGCGGTTCGGCGCTCTGCGACGAGCTACGCTCGACTTGGACGTTTGCCGCTACTGGCGTGCCTGGGCGCCCGGGCTTCTCGTGGCGCCAGGACCAGAATGTCCGAATCATTGCCAGCCCCATCGACACCGTATGGCAGCGACTGGACCTCGAACGAACACTTTCGTGTCTTTGTGTCGGCGGCACAGGAATCGATGCGCCGCTGGGCCAAGCCAAGTTCTCGCCACAACGATTGGCTGGATTCGAGCCGTACCTTCGGACCCAGCGGCGTCTGAAGGCATACCTGATGCTGCCAGAGGATTGGGAGGGCGATCCCGATCACGAACATAACTTCGTTGACCCCTCTTCTGGACATCGCGAAAGAACTGTTTTGGCCACTATTTCGAGTGCCCAAGGTCGTGGTTCGCTGTGATACCAATCGAAACGCGAAATTGCAGATCGCCGCGGCATTCGATGAGAATGGGGTTTTCCTGACCATCATTTCCGTTGCGTAGGTCTTGGCGAAATCTCAGACCGCAACCATGGGTGGGTCAACAAGTTGTTGTCCAAGCATGACCCGAGATCGGTTCTGCTGTGGCTTACGGCCGTACTCAACAGCCCTGTCGCAAACGCCTGGGTTGCGACCTGCTCACCACCGAGAGGCTTGCTGGGGGTCGTCCTCGATACCCTGCCGCTGCCCTCCCGATTCGATCCGGTAATTCCAAAACTGGTTGAGAGGACACAGGACATCGAGCGATCCGTCACCGATGAACACCCGGTTTGGACGACCATCGTCGGCGCGGCTCAAGACGAGTTCATGCTTTTGGCGGCCGAGATCAACGATCGCGTGCTCGCGTCATACGCACTGGGAAGCGAGGAGACCGCGTCCCTGGCGAGGTTCCTTGAGGGCATGACGGATCCTTGGGTCGACGGCGACGAAACGGCGCATCTTCCGAATAAGACGGCATACCGGCGCATCACCGGCAAGGTGCTGGGCATGGATGTCACTCGACAAACCGTGACCCTTGATCTTCCTCGCTACTCCCGGCGTGCCGGCCAACCGCTTGTGATTCCGCTTCCCAAGCACATGCCCGGGTGGGCGCTGCGGGAGGGAATTGAATTCACCTGCCTCGCGCCGGCAAGCAGGCGCGATCCGGAGGATCTCAAGAATCCGTGGCTGCTTCGGGAATTCCGTGCTCTGCCCTATTCCTACCTGGAACCCGAGCAGATCGAGCGGATGGCCGGATTTCGCAGCCTGGACACGACGACTTGAAGCGGGGTGCGTTGATGGCGGCGCAAGTTCGGGTACGCGTGCTCAATGTCGGAAGAGGGGGATGCGATCGTCGGCATCCTTCCGGGCGGAGACCGGGCCTTCGTGGTCGATATCCGCGACTCGGACAGCGTTCTCAACTTCCTGGCCAACGAAGGCGTTTCTGAGGTCGTTCTCTTCCTTTCGCATTCCGATCGCGACCATACCGCCGGGGCATCGGACTTCATCGCGGAGTTTCCGAAAGCGGGGAAGATCCTCGGAATCTTCTATAATCACGACCGCTTGAACACCAAAAGGGACTCAGAATATGTCCGGCTTACGAAATTGATCGGCCGGTTCAGCCAATCCCAAACGAAAGTTGCCCCGCGATTTCTTTACGCGGACTTCAATACGAATTTGAACCGGATTCCCGATTTCAGCGCTCTGTTTCCCCATCCTTCCTCGGTCCGCGTGATCCATCCCGAGCGCGCGGACCAGAGCACACTCATCGGCCAGAATGTCAACGAGACCGCGGGGGTACTGATGGTCCGCTGCGAAGTCGCTCCAGGCCGATGCCGTAGCATGCTGCTGGCCGCCGACATACAGCTCGCGGGCATTTCTCTGTTGCTCGATCGGGAGCCGCGCGAGCCGCTGGCCGCCGACGTTTTGAAGTTCCCGCACCACGGCGCTTGGCCCATCGAATGGCCGGGGATCGCCGGCGTCCAAGTACCGAGGCGGACTTTAGAAGACTTCATTCAGTCGGTGGCCCCCTCCGCGGTCATTCTGTCGGCCGGCTTCGCAAACGGGTATCGGCACGTTCGCCGCGAGGTCTTTGACCTGCTGGAAAAATACCACCGCGACACGGGCCGGCTAACAGGGCTGAAATGCACGCAGTTTACCCCGACCTGCTGCGGCGATTCTTTCCTGCCGCAGAGTGGCCCTCTCGCCGCTCCTCACTGTGCCGGGGATGTCGAGGTCCGCATGGGGCCCGGCGCGGGCGAAGCGGGAATCGAGATCGTTACGGTGCCCGAAGATCATGCCGGGCGGGTTGCCTTGGTCGATAGCGCCGGTCGAGCAGGGTGCAGTTTCCTCCCGGAAATATCGCGGCGTTTGGCGCAGCCATAGTTTGGGAGGTCTTTGGATCGGCGCGGTCGTCGCGCCAACCGCGATCGGGCCGCTGTGGCGGCGAACGAACAAAAAGGCAAAGGACAGCGGAGCGACGGTAATCCCCGGTCCTTCAATACGGCTTGACCGGCTGCACGGTATTGTCGCCGAAAGGAAACACGCTAAAATAGTCTTATCGTGACTTGGCTCGTTTGACAACTGATGGCAGTGTAGCGTGAGTCGTCCATTTCAATTTTATCCAGAAAAAGCCATCGAAGCCCTGGCCTTTTTGCTGCGCAGGGAGCGCGGCCATCGCATGAATTACATGCGCTTGTTGAAGGTCCTCTATATCGCCGAACGAGAAATTCTTGCCGAATCCAGCACGCCGCTGACCGGCAGCACGGTCATTGCCATGAAGCGAGGGCCGGTCCTTGAGGATGTGCTGCACCTCATCCGTGGCGAGCACAGCGCAACCCATAAATGGGCTGCCTATATTCAGGTTGATCGATACCGTTTGGAAATGGTCAAGGACCCGGGGGTGAGGCTGCTGTCAAGGTACGTCGCTCGTAAATTGGAGGAAGTTGCCACCCGGTATGAAAATCTCGACGAATGGGGAATGGTCGAGATCACCCACAAGTTACCCGAGTGGCAAATAAATGACCCTGGGGATTCGTCCCAGGAAATTCCGTTGGCCCACATTCTGGAAGCCGTCGGGCGCCTGGACGACCTAGAGAGAATAGTCGCAAACGCGAGAGAGGACGAGTCCGCCCGAGCTTTTTCCATGAGCCCGCGATTTCCGGCAGCGGTTGGTAAATAATTCTGCCGGGCCATCGAGACACGGGCCGCTCTCCGGAATTCCGCAACCCGCACGAACCAGCTTAACACGAAACGTGTCCCAGGGTTGAATGTATACTTGTGTGCACTATATAACCCAAAAGACAGGATTTGACATGAGCAGCGCGGAACACGAACCGACAACTCGTCCTGTGCCGGACGCGCAGATTGAGCCTCTTGCCTACGTACTGAGCGTGCAGTCGATTCCCGCGAACGCGGAAATTGAAGATGCCGATGACATCGCGGCCTCTGACGCAGCCAAGGCCGTGGGAATTGCCGGCTCCTACGATGACTTGCGAAGTGAGCTCGGGCTTTAGGGTGAATGTCTCGGCAGATTCGGACACCAGAAGCCCAGGATGTACAAAATCCAATATACACCTGCCGCTGGACGGGATCTCAAGAGGCTCAAGGGAAATCAACCCGTCCTGAAGAGCATTGACGCGACGATTGTCGCACTCAAAAACAATCCACGCCCAAACGGCGTTGAAAACTCTCCGGCGATACTAAGTTTCGGATCCGAGACGGCGACTATCGGATTCTCTTCGAGATCGACTAAGAAACCAAGACAGTCCTGATTACCAGAGTTCGCGACCGCAAGGAACGTCTACGAGAAGCCTTAGCGAACAGGGCGGGTCCGCGCGACTTGACCGGCGCCGGTCCCATCGCGCATCCGACCGGCGGCCTGCGGCAGTTGCGCGAGACGTTCCTCGATCATCATCGCCGGATCCGCGCCAACCGCGCCCGCGCCGCCGAGCTCGACTTCCTGATCGACCGCATCGTGTTCCGCCTCTTCGACCTGACGCTGGACGAGCAGCGTCTGATGCTCTCCCGCGTCGGCCCCGGCCGCCCTCTGCCCCGCACCGCGGCGGGAAACGGAAAAGGGCCAAGGAAGGGGGCGGTGGAAGGCCGCGGTTGTTCGGCATGGATTCAAGGGCCGTGAGATTATTGAATTGCCGGCATTCCTTCCCTCATCGATTCTTCGTTTCTGGGGAAAAAACCGTCTCCCGACACCGGCTGGTAGGGGATGCCCCGAATCGCATCGACAGGGCGGTCGAGCACGTTGATTACGTAGCCGGCCAACACGATTTTCCACGGTCCATCGCCACGCAAATTGTAGCGCTCGCGACGGCGAGCGCTGTCGAAAATGCCGGGATAAGCTGCTTCAATCAGATCAACATCAACAGGCGGCAGTCGCTCTTGGTCTGTAACGAGCAGATCAAGATCAACGTACCTGTAAGCTTCGATGACAAATCCGGCACAACTGAACTTCCAGTAGGTAACAGTCCCATCCGGTTCCTCGTGCGGCTCAGCATGTGGAATTACGCAGTATTGGGCTCGTGGATTTCGGATTTTTGCTGCTTCGTACTCGCCTGCCCGATCGTCAACGAAAACCTGTACTTGAAGAATGTCGTCGGTGCTTAGACCAGCGGTGCCCACGGCATGGACCGGGATTTCGCCTTCGTTCACGCCAAGCGGCGGACCCATGTGCACGAGGGGTAATTGCTCATTTCGCCGCAATTCCTTTCGCTCGTCGCCGAACAAGCCAACGTGCCTGACAAAATTTGGCAGCATCGGGGAATCTGCATCGACACCAGCGACATCGTACTTGCCCACCGATACGGGGTCATTGCTGAGACGTTGTGCCGGCATTTCCCTAGTCCGTTGTCTATACAAGCGCATCAGCCAACATTTCCAAGCAACCTACGCTAAGCGCGGCCTTACCGTTTTGAGAACGGCGGTTCATTTCATCTCTCGTCTTGCGTGCTTGTCGTGCGACAAGCTGCCGGAACCATGTGGCTTTCAGCGTCCGCAGTTGTTCGGCAATACTCGGTATCCGCTCGTCGTTTAGGAGAGCAAGCGCCAGAACCGCGTTCAGCGCCGTGGCTCCATACTTCTCGCGAGGAAGAAGCCGGTCATTCACATAGGAATGCACCAAGTCGTCCAGCCGCGACTCCAAATCCGGCAGTTCATACTTCTGCTCGTGGGGGTTGGCAACGAGCTTGCGAAAGACCATCTTGCAGATTTCAAGCTCAAGGCTCAAAGGCACCTGGGCCTTGTGACCGGCATCCAAAAGCTTCGCTATGCTCGGCATGTCGTCAAACCGCGTCGTCGCTACGTATTTTCGGATTGCCGACCCCACAGCCACGATGTCTTGAGGTTCGTCGCTATCGCGGTGTTCTTCGATGAATTCGCAACAAAGACCCAAGCTCCTCCGTTTGAGCAGGCACAAAACTCAGCGCTTCGGCCTCGACGACCCATGCTCGTCTTTCTTCGTGCGGGATGGCCTGGTCCCGCAGCTTGTTCAGAACATCTTCCGACGATGGCACATTCTCCGGCGCAATGTCCGCCTCCGGTTGCGGAGGAGTAGGCGGAAGTTCGCCACGCTCTGGCCACGCCAGTCCGCCAAGCAGCCAACCGCCACCATTTGAGCAACCAGCGGGAAGCCACTGCCAACTCATATTTATGACTCGAAAACACCTCGAACTTGCTCGACCCACTCACTGTTGTCAAGCAAGTCGGTAAACTGTCCAACGCGAATGGCCCAGTGATCGATTTGCGGATGGGAGTCTTCAAGGAAACGTACTGGCAAACAGCATCGTGCTCCAGCCTCGTTCCCGGACTGCGCATCGCCACCCGGTCCCTGCGATGCGCAGAAGCCGGCACATGCATGGAACAGGCTTGATTTGAAAGACGCGGATCGCGGTCGGCTGGCTCGTCGCATCAAGTTCACGTTGCAGCCGCTCGCGCATTGGGACGATGGAGTAGCCGCACCACTGACGATGCGCCCGGGAATTGGCCCCCGCCCACTGCACGACTTCAACAGCACCTTTCCGGTAACGCTTGAACGCGTGCTTTGTTAGGCGATTCCAGGCACGTTGGGAAACGGTGCTCATGATTTTCTCTCCAATTAGATCCTTCTCACGCATCCGCGCTGGCCAATCCCTGGGGAATCCACTGATTTATCGATTCGCTGAGCACCCGCAGCTTCTGCTGGGCTCGGTTCGCCTTTTCAAGCAGTTCCCCCAACATCGCCGCCGACAAGAGAACCTCCGTCACTTGGATGTCTTCATTCTGTTTTTCGTAAACCAATTTGAGCGTAGTGACTGGGAGCATCCCTTCGATGCGCTCGCGGTCCTTGTCGAAGACCGGCCGCGCATCGCAGACAAATTCCACACCTACGACTTGAAAGCCGGTGATCGAGGCTAGCCGCTGCGCCTTCCGGTATCGTTCGACGGCGGGATACTCCTGGATCAATTGTCGGAGCTTGCCTTCTAGTGATTCCCACGACTCTGCCGGGAATTGCGCGGCGTTCCCTGGATCGGCCTCTCGCCAATGGCTCACAGTGCGAAGGGTTCGGTCGATGGACTCGGGATTCAAGTTCTCAAGGGTGCGCCACGACCGCCGACGCCAGGCGGTCATCCGCCAACGACTCAAGGACTATCTGTTCGAACGACTCGGAATCGAGGAAACCCGGCGCCGCCTGGAGCGACGTGGCCAGCGTGTCGATCGCCTCCGCGGGGACCTGGGACACCGTGAGCAAATCCTCGATCATCTGGGGTGGAACCACGGACCCGCGGGCCAAGTCGGCTTGTGAGGCAGAAACTAGAAAAACACGTTCTGGCATAGGTTATCCTCCAGCCCCTACGATATGCACGGCAGATCGTGTTCTCGTGCAGCCGGTTTCCGTCACAAAAAGCCGTCCGCACGTTATACTTCACGCGGGCGAAAATGAGACGTTTTCCTCCGGGCCATCGAAACCCGAAGCGTAAGCGAGAAAAGCGGTTAGATTCCTCGCTTACGCTTCGGGTTTTGATCATTTCCGCCCGCGTGCAGTATAGTACCGTAGCATCCTTATACCCTGCCGGAGGGAGCCGTGTCAACAGGGTCAGGAGTCGCAAGCCCCTCTTGTCTATGCAATAATAGCAGACGTTGGGAAAAATGGCGTGAACAATAAACCCGAATCCGGCGCTAATCGGTTTCGGCGCTAGCACCTGGGCCGGTCAAGCCAAGAATGCTGCGTGACAAGACCATTCTACTGAGAATTGGCCGCAATAGCAAAAGGGCCCCCCCGTGTCTCGCATCCCCTACGTCATCGATAACGACCGGCACAAACTGGCGGACGTGCTGAACCAGGTGCTGGAAACGCATCGCGACCTGGCGATGGACGTGGCGACGGCCTTCTTCAACATCCGCGGCTACGGATTCCTGCGGGAAAAGCTGCGGAACCTGGGAAGCCTGCGGCTGTTGCTGGGCGCCGAGCCGCGTTCGGGCGAGGAACTGGGCCTCAAACCGCGGCTCGCCGCCTTGCAGGCCGCCCTCCGCGGCGACTTGGCAACCGAGCCGTACACGCCGGAGACGCTGCTGGTGGTCGAGGACCTGATCCGCTTCCTACGGCAGGCCCGCGTCCACGTGCGGCTCTTCGAACACGGCTTCCTGCACGCCAAGTGCTACCTGTTCTACGGCGATCCGAAGGACGCGCCCCTCTTCGACCGCTTCCGCCCTGTGCTGGGCATCGTCGGCTCGTCCAATTTCACCGGGCCGGGACTGGCCACGAATCGCGAATTGAACCTTGTCCACAAGGGCATCATTTCCCCAGAAGAAGTGGATGACGAGCGGGCGCGGCAGGCGGTGCTCAGCCACTACTCGGGCCGGGCGGCCTCGACGGCGAAGATCCTTACGAGGGCGGGGCAAAACCGCGCGTCAGCCGCCAGATCTCCTTTGACTCGCGGCGCGTGCTGAAGGCGGAAGTCGGGGCCGGGGCCATCTGGGACCTGGCCGATTGGTTCGAGGGCCAGTGGAACCAATCCCGCGATTTCAAACAGGAACTGATCGACCTGCTGGACACCTCGAAGTTCGGCAGCGTGGAGTACACGCCCTACCAGGTCTACCTCGAAGGCGCTCTTCGAGTTCTTCCGGGCCGACCTGGAGGCGGCGGGCGGCGTGCCGGCCGACCTGTATTCGCTCGATCTGGCGGAGTTCCAGGGCGATGCGGTCGAGCGGGCCCGCCGCATCCTGGCCAAGTACGACGGCGTGATGATCTGCGACGCGGTAGGGCTGGGCAAGACGTGGATCGGCCTGCAATTGCTGCTGGATTTCGCCTACCACCGCCGCTGGCATGCCCTGGTCGTTTGCCCGGCGGCGCTGCGGCCGATGTGGGCCGATGCGGCTGCAGCAGACGAAGATCCAGGCCACGATCCTGGGCCAGGAACTGCTGGGACGCGACGACTTCGACCCCGAGCCCTACGGCAAGTACGACGTGATCCTGGTCGACGAATCGCACAACTTCCGCAATCGCGATTCGGGCCGGTATGAAAACCTGTCGCGGCTGATCGGCCTCAATGGCGGGCGGGGCGAGCATGGCTACCGCAAGAAGCTGATCCTGATGACGGCCACGCCGATCAACAACAGCGTGATGGATCTTCACAACCAGATCCGCTTCTTCACGCGGGGCGACAACGCGTTTTTCGCCGCTGCGGGGATCGGCCGGCTGGACAAGTACTTCCTGGCGGCCCGCCGCAAGCTGCTGGCCGGCGACGGCACGGTGGCCCGCGCGGTCTCGAACCTGCTGGACGAGGTGGTCATCCGCCGCACGCGGCAGTTCATCAAGAAGGCGTACCCCGAAGCGACCGTCGACGGCAAGAAGGTCCGCTTTCCCAGCCGCCGGCTGCGAACGGTGCGCTACGACCTCGAGGGCACTTATGCGGGCATCTACCAGAGGATCGTGCGTTCGATCGAAGACCTGAAGCTTGTTCCCTATGACTTGGAGACCTACAAGGCCGACCCCGACGACCGGGACCCGATGCTCGCCGGCCGGGGCCAGGCCCTGGTCGGGATTTTCAAGAGCCGGTATCTGAAGCGGCTCGAAAGCAGCGTGGCGGCCTTCCGCATCTCGGTCTTTCGCCTGATGGAATACCTGCTCACGTTCCGCCATTACGTGCATGGCAACGTGCTGCTGGAACCGCTGGATTTCTGGAAACTGCTGGGCACGATCGAACGCGACCTGGAGGACGACGCCCAGGCCCAGGAACACGCGGAAGAAGATGACGATGACGAGGAACGATCGATCCCCCAGCCGCGATCGCGGCACGCGGAGATCGAGGCCAGTCCGAAGGCGGCGGCGCTGTTGAAGCAGGCCAACCGGCTACCGGCGGGGACGTACGACGTGCAGCGGCTGAACGACGCGCTGGACGCTGATCTTCAGGCCCTGCGGGGCGTTTTCGATCTGGTCCACCCGATCAAGGCCGCGGACGACAAGAAGCTCCAGCGGCTGCGGGAGATGCTTGCCGGCCAGCCGGCGGGGATCAAGGTCCTGGTCTTCACCGCCTTCCGGGACACGGTGCGGTATCTCTACCGCTGGATAGCCAAGGACCCTGGCTTTCTCGCCAAGCTGGGGGAGCGCCGGGTCCAGGTCATTCACGGAGGAACGGACAGTTCCACCCGGCTCAACATCGTGCAGGCATTTGCCCCGAAAAGCAACGATCGCCCCGAATGGGCCGGCACGGAACGGGAGATCGACATCCTCTTGAGCACCAACGTCTTGAGCGAGGGCCAGAACCTGCAAGATTGTGCCCTCTTGATCAACTACGACCTGCACTGGAACCCGACGCGGATGATCCAGCGGGCCGGCCGCATCGACCGCATCGGGACGGAGTTCGATACGCTCTCGATCCACAACTTCTTCCCGGATGAAGGGCTGGAGCGGCTGCTGGGGTTGGTCCAGTCGCTGCAGACCAAGATCCGGCAGATCGACGACGTGGTGGGACTGGACGCCAGCGTCCTGGGCGAGCCGATCAATCCCAAGGTCTTCAATACGATCCAACGCATCGAAAAGGAGGATGAGACGGTCATCGACGAAGAGGAAGCGGAGGCGGAACTGGCTTCCGACGAGGGCTTGCTACGGCATCTGGCCGAGTTCGTGAAGGCCAGCGGCGCGGAGATACTCAGCGACCTGCCCGACGGCATCCACAGCGGCAAGCATGGGCGGGGGCGGCGCGGCGTCTTCCTGTATTACCAGCGAAGGGGCGAATCGCCCGCGAACACGGAGCACTACTGGCGGTATTACGACACGGCCACCGGCCGGATCGAGGACAATCGGCTGGCCGTCGCCGACCTGGTCCGTTGCAAGCCCGACGAGCCGAGACTGATCGATCCCGATCTCAAGGCCGAGATTCACTCGATCATGGAAATGGTGGAGCAGAGCATTGTCGATTCGGTCCAACATCAGGAGACGATTCAGGCGGCGCCCAAGGAACTGAGCAGCGACCAGAGCGCGATCGTCGTAGCCCTGCAGCAGGCGTTAGGCAGACCAGGAACCGACCGCGCCCGCGTGTTGAATCTGCTGACTGCGCTGAGCCGGCCGATGCTGAGTGCGCCGGTCAAGGAAGCGCGGCAGGCCATGCTGCAATGGCAGCGCGGGGGCGACGTGGAGACGTTCCTTTCGGTCTGCGAATCGGTCGCCGAAAAGTACGCCGCAAGGGCGCCAGCGCCCCCCAGGCGCTGACCAGAACCCCTCATCCGCGCTGGCGAAGAAGGACGTGAGATTGATCTGCTTCGAGTTTCTGACCTGAATGAACTTTCACGATTCTGACAGCCTCTGAGAGCGAGGACCAGACTGCGTGAGCAAGGATAATGTCCAATGCGCGGATTGCGATTATTGCCGTTGGGAATAGGAAACGCCTTTTCGGCCCTGTCCTATTCGACCTGCCTGGCCCTGGAGGCCGATGGCTGCTGGCTGCTGCTGGATTGCCCGCATCCGATTCGCAAGATGATGCGTGAAGCCGCGGCGGCGGCCGCGGTCGATCTCGACGTGGCGGCGGTGCATGCCGTCGTGCTGACCCACCTGCATGCGGACCATGTTTCCGGCGTGGAAGGGCTGGCGTTCTACAACCATTTCGTGCTGAAGCGAAAGTCGCGCCTGATTGCCCATCCGAGCGTCTCGGAGCACCTTTGGAGCGGGCACCTGGCCGCCAGCATGGGACGGTCGATGCGAGAACCCGGCCTGCCGGAAATCAACCGCCGCTTCGAGGACTTTTTCGACCTGATCAACGTCGACGAGCGGCAAGCGGTTTCCAGCGGGCCGTTCACGATCTCCGTCTACCCGGCGACGCATTCGCTGCCCACGACGGCGATCTTTGTCGAGGCCGCGGGCCGCAAGTTCGGCTACAGCGCCGACACGGCCTACGATCCGCGGCTGATCGAGTGGCTGTCGAGGGCCGATCGGATCGTCCACGAGGCCAACGGCGGTTTTCCCCACACGCCCTACGAGCGGCTGGCCGAGTTGCCCCCCGTGTTGCGGGGGAAGATGCTCGTGGTGCATTACCCGGACGGCTTTGATCCGCCCGGCAGCGCGGTTGAGCTGTTGCGCCAGGGAGCGAATTATTGGGTTTGAACGCTTCGCCTAGCGTTGCACGACCGCAAACGCCCCTGCGACCTCGGGCGGAATGCGGACCGGCCTGCCGCTGGTGAGATCGACGAAGGCCCAATTCGTCTCGGCCGTGGCCAGCAGGGCGCCGTCGCCGTGGCGGACGATGCGGTAGCGCCGTAGCGACGTCACCTTCTGCATCGTGGCGACCCAGGTCTCGACCGCGAGATGATCGCCGGCAAAGGCCGGCAGCAGATATTCAATCGCATGCGAGCGGACGACCCAGCCCTGGCCCAATTCATCGTAGCGCGTGCCGGGCCAGCCCTGTGCGGCGGAGTGGGCCACTGCGGCGGCCTGCAGCCAGGCAATGTAGAATACGTTGTTGGCATGGCCCAACGAGTCGATCTCACCAGGTTGAACGACGTGAGAATGGACGTAGATCTCGGGCATGGGACCTTGGCAGCGAGGCCGCAGGGTGCGTGAAGCGAACCGCGGGAGAATGGTGGGTTGCGCACGGAGTTGAAACGTCGCAAACGCCTTTGGTGGCTCGGGACCGGTTCGCGTAACGCACCGCGAGCGGGATTTCCGTGCTCCACCCACCCTGCTTCTACTCCCACGCCTGCCAGTATAATCGATCTCGACGCCGGGCAAAAGACGTTCATGCCATGCGCCGCGCCGTCCTCTTGCGGCCGCGGGGATCGCACAAATCGTTGCAGCCCTTCAGCGCGGCCGCGGCTTTCATCAGCCGCTCGGGCGCGTCGTGGAAGAACTGGACGAACTGGGCTGCGTGCTGCGGCTGCCGCAGCTTCGACATCGCGCTCTCTTCGATCTGCCGGATCCGCTCCTTGCTCACCCGCAGCACCTTGCCGATGTCGCCGAGGCTCAGCGGCTGCACGCCTTGCAGGCCGTAGCGCATCCGCAATACCTGCCGCTCGCGAATGTCGAGATGGGCGAGGATCTCCTCGATCCGCCGCTCCAGGCCGCCTTGGTCGAGGCCGTCGCTGGGACATTCCTGGCGGGGATCGGCGACGACTTCGGCCAGCGTCCGCGAATCGTCTTCCCCGCCGGAGCCGTCGATGGAGAGCGGCGGCCGCTGCACCCGGAGCAGGCTCTCCGTCTCGCGAACCCCAAGGCCCACGGCGGCGGCCAGATCTTCCGCGCCGGGCGCGGTTCCGCAGGCTTGCAGATGCCGCTGCCGGGCATGCTGGATCTTGTCGAGCTTCTGGGCCATCACATAGGAAGTCCGAAAGCCGTTCCGCTGCTGCACCAGCGCGCGGCGGATCGTCTGCCGGATCCACCAGAAGGCATAGGTCGAGAAGCGGTGCCCCCGCGCAGGGTCGAACTTGTCGACCGCCCGCATGAGGCCCAGGTTTCCCTCTTGAATCAAGTCCAGGAGGTCGTCATGCGTGGTGGAATATTGTTTGGCGATCGAGACCACCAGCCGCAGGTTGGGCAGCAGGAAGGCGTGCACCGCCGCTTCGTGCTCGCCGCTGAGGCGGCGAATATTGGCCAGCCGGCGGGGCAGCGAGCGGGAGCTTTCGCCGGTCAGCCGCGCCAGGCGGCGGAGTTGCCCGCGGGCTTCACGCCGCCGCGCCGCGTTGGCGGGCGTGGGATCGAGGATCTTGAGCTGCACCACGGCATCGGTCATCTCGACGGCGATCCGCGAGAGGCGGGCCAGCGGCTTCCTCAGCACGGCCACCTGAAACTGCAGCTTCTGGATTCGACGTGCGGCCGCACGGCGGCGGCGTGAAAGCGACAGCCGGGCCTCTTGCCGCCTTTCGGCCGGTTGCTGCCGGTCGCCGGCGATCCGTTGATCCCGGCGGTTCCTCCGCAGCGCCCCTTGCAGCACTTTCACGCCCGCATCAAGGCGACGATACGCCTCTTGCCGTGCGGCCGCGTCGATCCCTTGCACGTCGACGACGAAATCGACCCGCAGTTTGTGCGCGGCGGCCTTGCGGGCGGCGGCCAACACAAGCCGCAGCGAGTAATCGTTGGCCAGCAATCCCGTGAGGAACGTGCGGCGCGTGCGGCAGACCCTGTCTGCGATGGCCGCTTCGCAGTCGCGGTCCAAGAGCGGGGTCTTGGAGATCTTCCGCAGATACATTCCCGTCTCGTCGATCGTGCGTGGCAACATGGTCTTTTCTCCCTTGGTAAAGCGGCAGACGCCGGACTGGCTACTTGGATGTGGTCTTGATCGCGGCAATGAGAAATTGAAGGGTGTATTGATGTGTCAGGCCGGTTGAGTTCTGGATCGTCTTGGCCGGGGAGTGCGTGATTGAAGAAGGGCCTCCGGACGTCGCACCTGCAAGTTGCGCGTTTTGGTTGTCGTCGGGCGACGCTCCGGAGGGTACCTTCTCCAACATGGCTCACAGTCCTTTGGGCTCGGCTTTCAATCTCGAGTTACCAGGAAACTGCTGAAAAAAGTGGGAAAAGGTCGCACTGACGCCGACGCCAGAACAGCGCCGGCCGCTAGCGCCGTCAATGCGACCGGGATGGGTTCGTTCGGA
Source organism: uncultured Planctomycetia bacterium (assembly GCA_963824275.1). Taxonomy (GTDB): domain Bacteria; phylum Planctomycetota; class Planctomycetia; order Pirellulales; family Thermoguttaceae; genus JANXQG01. Next base: position 1,507,350 of record CAWGOT010000006.1, read on the forward strand.
ACGAATGAAGCCAGGGCGGGTTGGCATGACACTCGGTTTCGATGCCTCTGCTCCCTCGCCCATTCGTTGCGTTCGGCATAATGCACAGCTTGTGCCAAACTATGCGCAGCGAGCGAAAGTGGCTACAATATCGCGAGATAGCCGCGTAAGATGGAGTTTGCGGGCGGTTGCACGGCCGTTTCGGCGCGGCAAAACTCCCCGTTGGGGCAAATTGCCCCAACGTACTCATCACGCTCCGCGTGCTGGAAATGCATCACGCGGAGCGTGATGAGTACGGCGGATGGAATCACGCGGAGCGTCACGAGTACGGCGGATGGAATCACGCGGAGCGTCACGAGTACGGCGGACAATCAAGGAACTCAACATGCGGTTGGCACTCAAACTCGTCCTCGCATTCATGCTGGCCAGCGCCGCACTGGCCGGCATCTACGGGTATCTGGCCGTCCGCCGCGAAGTGGACCTTTTCAAAAGGCGGGCCGATGACGACGCCAAAGAGATCTGCCCCGTCATCGAAAAGCTGCTGGCCGAAGCCTGGCGCACCGCACCGGATCGCGACATCCAGGAATCGCTCGACCGAGTCATTCCCTCGCAGCAAGAGCCGTGGCGGATCCGCTGGGTGTCGTTCGAGACCGGGGCCGACGCGAGATTTCGTCCGCGTGTCCCCGCCGAGCGGCTGACGTTGATCGTCATCGAGCAGCACCTCCCCCTCGAGGCCGAAGAGCCCGACGGCGTCTCCTATCTGCACGTCTACTGGCCGGTGAAGTTGAGCAACGCGCGAAGGGGAGGGCTGGAATTCGCCGATCCCGAGACCGAACTGCAGGCCGACGAGCGGGACATCCTGCGGCGGACCGCGCTGCTCATCGGCGGCATGTTCTTGATCAGCGGGCTGCTGGCCGTAGGGCTGGGGATTCGGCTCGTGGGACGGCCCTTGCAACTCCTGATTGCCAAGGCCCGGCGGGTGGGCGGCGGCGACCTCGAAGGCCCCGTTCATCTGCGGTCCCACGATGAACTGGCGGAGTTGGCCGAGAGCCTTAACGCCATGTGCGCGAACCTGGCCGAATCGCAGACCAGGCTCCGCCAGGAAACCGCCGCGCGGATCGCCGCCCTGGAGCAGCTTCGACACGCCGACCGCCTGAAAACCGTCGGCCGGCTGGCCTCCGGCATCGCGCACGAGCTCGGCACGCCGCTGAACGTGGTCGCCGGCAGGGCAGGGCTGATCGGCTCGGGAAAACTCCACGCAGAGCAGATCGCCCAGAGCGCCGCGGCGATCAAACTGGAAGCCGACAAGATGACCCGCATCATCGGCCAGCTTCTCGCGTTTGCCAGGGCCAGCACGCCGCGCAAAGTGCCGGTCGATCTGCGGACCGTCGTCCAGCAGACGATCGACATGCTCGATGCGATTGCCGAAAAGCAGAAGGTCCGGCTGACCTACGCGCCCGATGCGGAGCAGGCCGTCGCCGAGATCGACGCCGGACAAATCCAGCAAGTGCTGACGAACCTCGCCATCAACGCCATCCAATCCATGCCCAACGGCGGCCAGGTGCAGTTTTTCATCCGCCGCCTGGCAAGTTCGCCCGGCGGCGACCGCCCCACCGCCTCTTTCGCCGTTGAGGTCCACGATCAGGGCGTCGGCATCCCGCAGGAGCACATGCAACAGCTCTTCGAACCATTTTTCACCACCAAGGAGGTCGGAGCCGGCACGGGCCTAGGGCTCTCGATCGCTTACGGCATCGTGCAGGAGCACGGCGGTTGGATCGAAGTCACCAGCCGCGTCGGCGCGGGAAGCTGCTTTACCGTATTCCTGCCCCAAGGAGCCAGAACTTGAATCCCCGAATCCTGATCGTCGACGACGAGCGAAGCATGTGCGAGCTGCTGGAGACCGACCTGCGGCTGCGGGATTTCGCACCCCACTGCTTCACTTCCGCAAACGAGGCCTTTGCCGCTTCCTTGCGCGAAGATTTTGACGTCGTGCTGACCGACCTGAAGATGCCCGGCATGGACGGCTTGCAATTCTGCCGCGGCTCGTGGCCAACCGGCCCGACCTGCCGGTCATCGTGATGACGGCCTTCGGCAGCCTGGAGTCGGCCATTGCGGCCATTCGCGCGGGGGCCTACGACTTTGTCACCAAGCCGATCGAAATGGAGTTGCTGGCTGTTATTCTCCGCCGCGCGGTCGAACGGCGGCAACTCCAGCAGCAGATCCATTCGCTCCGCGAGACGCTGCAGCAAGCGGGCCGCTTTGAAGACCTCTTGGGCCAGAGCCCTCCCATGCTCAAACTGTACGACCAGTTGGCGCAGATCGCCGGCTCCGAGGCCTCCGTGCTGATTCTGGGCGAAAGCGGCACGGGCAAGGAAGTCGTGGCACGGGCCCTGCATCAACATGGCACGCGGCGGGAGAAGCCGCTTGTCGCCGTGAACGTGGCCGCATTGCCCGATACGCTTCTGGAAAGCGAGTTATTCGGGCACGTCAAAGGAGCGTTTACCGACGCCCGCAGCGACCGCAAGGGACTTTTCGCAATGGCCGAGGGCGGGACCTTGTTTCTCGATGAAATCGGCGAAATGCCGCTGGCCACGCAGCCCAAGCTGTTACGTGCCCTGGAGGAAGGCAGAATCCGGCCGATCGGCAGCGAGAAGGAGATTGCCATTGATGTCCGCGTGATTGCCGCTACGAATCGCGATCTGGAGACCGCGGTTGAAGAAGGGCGTTTCCGCAAGGACCTTTACTATCGCGTCGACGTCATTCAAGTCGACTTGCCCCCATTACGTACGAGGGGAACCGACGCCCTGCTCCTGGCGCAGCACTTCATCGAGCTTTGTTCCGCCCGCGCGAAGAAGTGCGTGCAAGGAATTTCCGAGGCCGTGGCCGAGAAACTGCTGGCTTACACTTGGCCCGGCAACGTCCGCGAGCTGCGGAATGTGATCGAGCGGGCCGTGGCGCTGACGCGATTCGACCGCCTGACGATCGAGGATTTGCCAGAAAAAATCCGCGATTTCCGCGGTTCGCAAGTCGTGATCGGCGGCAGCGATCCGGCCGAACTTGTACCGCTGGAAGAGGTCGAGCGGCGATACGTGCTCCACGTGCTGGAGTGCGTTCAAGGCAATCGTACCCTGGCCGCCAAGAAGTTAGGGCTCGATCGCAAGACGCTCTATCGCAAGCTGCGGCAGTACGGCATGCCGGGAGAGAGCGAGGAGGAACATGCCAAGTAATGGTTAGTAATTGATGTTTGTTCGGTTAAATCGCGAATTCGTCGCAAAAAAATTCAAGTTGTAACTGCTTTGTTAGCAATAACTTATGAATTAAACTAGGGTTCGCGGTATCAATTCGACATACCGAGTTTCTGTCGTGGAGGGATATGTATATACTTGCAATCGCTTACGTCTTTAGTTAAAGTTGGTAGTGACGCAGGCAACGCTACTTAAGAGTGACAACTTAGATAGGTTCTTAGTCTATGATAGCCCAGAATCACTACTTTCATGCGGAAACCGAGAGCAATGTTCTTGGAGCAACGATGGCTCCGAGGTGGTCGGCGCCTCCCCCTGGGTTCGAGATGGCGGGAGACCCGGATGATGCGTCTGGGCCGAATCCGACCGTCTTCGTGGTCGATCCAGACCCGGCCACGGGCACGATCGTCAAAGAGCTGCTTCAAGGGTATCGAATGACGGTTGAAGTGTATTCGTCAGGGCGGGAGTTCTTTGCCGCCTTCTCAGGGGACGATCCAGGATGTTTGGTATTGGAGCAGCGGATCTGCGACATCAGCGGCCTGCAGATTCAGCGGCGCCTTGCCGAGCGGAATCAGCGGCTGCCTATGATCTACGTAGTAGCTGCGGGCCTCGATGTCCCGACCGCGGTGGCCCTGATGCGAGGCGGGGCAATCCATGTCCTGGAAAAGCCGCTGCGCCAGAACACGCTGGTCTTGCATGACGCCATTCAGGAGGCCCTGAATATTGACCAGAACGCTGCGCCGCAAGGAGTCGGGAAAGCGTTGGCTGAGAGAGTCGATTGCCATGTTGACCCGCAAAGATCGGCAGTTGGTGGGCCTGATTGCTGCTGCAAAGTCAATCAAAGCGATCGCCAAGGACCTGTCGATTTGCGCCCGTGCCGTTGAGTTGCGGCGCGCGGTAATGGACAAATTAGGTTTGAAATCCACGCTTGAACTGCAGAGGTTCGCCATACTTGCGTGGCAGGAGTGCAGCGGCTACCTCGAACTAGCGGAACCGCAGCCGGTCGCGGATTGTGTGCTCGTTTGAAAATTTAAGCGCCCGCGGCTTTTTTCTATACCGATTTCCACAGGTGCCCGGATAATAGGGTAGGATCTGGGACTTCTTCGCGTTCGGTTGTCTCTGGCAGGAATCTTCGGATAAGGATGCCACCTAATAGAAATTTAGGCTCCCTAGGGATGGGGTCTCTCACCCAGGTGGGACAGCTTTCTTTTCTGCCCGGTTTCCAACTCAAGAAAGTCCACAGTGTATGCTTCGCTCCGGCTACGGGTTGCATTTCACGATGTTACTGACTATTCTTAGAGATATTGCAACGAGTCTGGAATTGGTTTTCCGCATCCGGCGACGGTTCGCTTTTTCTTGCGAGTTGCGTAGACATCCCCAGCGTAGACATCCCCAGCGTAGACATCCCCAGTGTAGACCTCGCCAAGCGCTTGGCGTTGGGCCGTGGAGTGACCTTGGTGGACGCGGATCCCGAAACTCTTCGATGTTCGCATCCCGATTCGGGTCTGGTTGCTCCGAATGCCGATTTTGTTGCGCTCCTGGCAAGCTGCCAACGGCCGATTTTCTTGTACGCAATGTCCTTGTTGGGCAACGTGGACGATGCCGAGGAAGTCGTTCAGGAGAGCGGCCTGGTGCTGTGGAAGAAATTCGCCGAATACCGGCCGGGCACGGACTTCATCCGTTGGGCCTGCCAGATCGCCCGCTTTCAGTCGCTCAAGGTGCGGGCCCGCCGTTTCCGCGGGCCGCAGGTTTTCAGCAACGACTTCCTGGCCATGATTGCGGCCGCCTCCGAGGAGAAATCGCAGGCCGAACTCGAGGCGCGGCAAAAGGCTATTTCGCAGTGCATGCAGGAACTGAGGGCGGCCGATCAGGATTTGATTGCCCGCCGCTACCGCAAGGATGGCTCCACGAGGGAGGCCGCCGAGGCGCTGAAGCGCAGTGTGCAAGGAACGCGGCGTTCGCTCCAGCGGATTCGCGAAATTCTGGCAAAGTGCGTGCGCCGCAAGCTGGGGAACAGTGAGGAAAAGGAATGAATCCTATTCAATCGGAACTGGTGGTGCTGGTCGACATGTTCTGCGAAGGCGATATCGAGCCGCAGCAGGCTGCCAGGCTTGAAGCGCTCGTGGCCGAGTCGGAAGAGTCGCGACAATACCTCCTGGACTGCTTCCAGGTCCACTGCGAACTCGCCTGGGAATTGCGTCGGGATAGCGCCGGTCTGGCGCACTCTGCGCTCCCGACCGATCGGACATCGTTGCGGACAAGCTTCCGGCCCCGCCTTCGAAGCCTGCGAGCAAACAACGCCATGGCTGGAGATCCGCCGCGGTGGCGGTCGCTTTGCTGGTTGCCGTCGCGCTGGGGCTGAGCATCTACATTCGTGGTGTCGTCCAGCAGTCCGCCCATCCTTCAAGCGTTGCTCGCATTGGGCAGTTGAAAGATTGCGATGCCACGGCCCCGGCGGCAGATTCTCTGCTTGCGGCAGGCCGCAAACTGGTTTTCGAGCGCGGTCTGATGGAAGTGGTCTTTGACGGCGGCGCAAAGACCATCGTCCAAGGTCCGGCCAAGGTTGAGTTGCAGTCGCCTTCTGCGGTCCTCCTGCTGCGCGGCAGTTTGACCGCCGACGTGCCCGCTGTGGCCCACGGCTTTACCGTTCATACACCCAACGCCACGGTAGTCGATCTCGGCACCCGTTTCGGAGTCGCTTGCCAGGCGGATCAGACGGACGTCGAGGTCTTTGCCGGCAAGGTCGTCCTGCGGCTCGACGGCTCACAATCGGGAACTGGTCCGCAGGAGTTGACCATGGCTGCCAGTGAGGCGGCCCGCGTCAGCGCGCGCCCGGCCACGGGGCAATGAAGATCGAGCAGGTTGCAGCCGGCAGCCGGAGTTTTGTCCAGTCCATGGCGGCATCGGACGCCTCGCTGGAAAGGGACGCAGGCCGTGCGAAAGCCACCGGCCAGTTGCCGTCCGAAATAGAAACACCAAGCGGACATCGAGCGGCTTCACGGGCGTTTCCTCGCCAACGTTTCCGGGCCGCCTTGGGCTGCCCAGGGAAGCAGCAGCGTCTATTCCGCCCGGCAGGTTGAAGGCCGTCTGGAGATCATCGATCGCAAAACCGGGGCGGTTGTTCGGCAGTGGCCCGCGGTCAAGGTTGCGGACAACGCGCCGGTCTGGTCGCCCGACGGCGCGTATCTGGCCTTTGCCGGATTTCGATGTGCCAGCGGCGTGATCTTGGGTGTGCTGGATGTCGAAAAGAACCTCCTCTTCCGCGTGGGCGACAACCGCTTCGATTGCCCCAGGTGGTCGACCGATGGGTCCCAATTGGCCGTCGTCGTCTGGCGGCAGGGCGAGGCCGAAAATTGGTCATTGGAAACAAGTCTCCTGAGACAATCGGAGCCCTTGGCGCCGGCAGCCGAGTGCCCCGGCGTTCCCGAGGCCGCCGCCGAGTTGATCGGTCCCTGGCACAGTCCGACAGGCAAGCTCGTCCCAATCGATCTGAACCGCTTTTTTACCGCCGAGAAACGCGGCACCACCGACGATAGTCAACTCGATTTGGCCGCCGGAAAGCAGGTGCTGGCGGGCGTGGAATTCCAGATTGGAAGCCGCATGATCCAATTAAAAGGCCCGCAATTCGCGCAGATGCCGCCCTCGGTCAACGCCATTCCCGTTCGTCATCCGGTGGCGCGGCTGTACATCCTCCACGCCACCCAGCGGGGAATGAAAAGTCAAGGACTCCGCGACGGCGATTTGATTGCCGAATACCGCGTTCGCTACGCCGGCGGGGATCAGGCAACGATCCCAGTAGTCATCGGCCAGGACGTCCGCGATTGGTGGCTCGACGACCAGACACAAGTCTCCCGCGGCCAGGTCGCATGGGCAGGCACCAATGCGGCCATACGCAAGAACCATGGCTACGTCCGGTTGTTTCTCTCAACTTGGGAGAATCCGCATCCGGAAAAGAGCATCGAGAGCATCGACTACGTTTCGTTGAACAGCAAGACTGCTCCGTTTTGCCTGGCCATCACGGCGGAAGAACCGCCTGCGGCAAAGTAGCAAAGCAGGTTGGGCCGACGGGCACCATGGCTATCTTCGCCACCCAGCCTGCTTTCTCCGCCCCTCTTTCGGGAAACATGCCCGACTCCCAGCACGAAGCGTACGCGGTTGCCGTCCGCCCGCAGGAACAACTGCTCATCGACGCGCTCGATGCCTTCTCGCCGCAGCGCGTGCTCTGCACTTCACAGGGCATCGCCCAGTTGGCTGCGGCTGCGGCGCAGCGGTTCCCCGCGGCGGCCGTCTATTGCCACTATCTGGATCTTTACAGGGCTGAAAAAGCCCAGCGACACCTGGGCGATGGCCGGGCAAATCTCACGCTCGGCTGCTCAGCCGACTTTCCGCCGCAAAGGGTTGACCTTGCCGCACTGCCTTTCAGCGCCCAAGGCGAGGCGGAGCTGACGCGGGAATTATTGCAAGAGGCGCACCAGCGGTTGGAGCCCGGCGGGGCCCTCATCGCCAGCACGGACAACCCCTGCGATCGCTGGCTGCACGCGGAGATGCGCAAGCTGTTTGCCGCCGTGACCCGCCGCCAGTCGTCGCAGGGCACGGTCTATCTTGCGCGGCGCGACCGGCCGCTGAAGCGGGTCAAGGACTTCCGCTGCAACTTCGCCTTTCGCGACCGCGGCCGCCTGATTCACGCCGTCAGCCGGCCCGGGGTCTTTTCCCACCGCGAAGTCGATCCCGGAGCGAGACAACTCATGGCCGCGATGGAGATCGCGGCCGGCGACCGCGTCCTGGACATGGGTTGCGGCAGCGGAACGGTTTCGTTGGCGGCGGCCTTCCGGGCAGAGGGCGTGGAAGTCCTGGCCGTCGATTCGCACGCACGGGCCGTCGAGTGTACGGCGCTGGGGGCGGTCAAGAACGGGCTCGGCAAGATCGCGGTCGAGCACAGCGCCCGCGGGCCGCAGTGTGGTCCGGGGAGCATTGATGTCGTCGTGGCAAATCCGCCCTACTACGCCGGGTTTCGCATCGCCCGCTTCTTCTTGGAAACGGCCCATGCGGCGTTGCGCCCCGGCGGCCGGATCTTCGTCGTCGGCAAGCAGCCCGCGTGGTACGCCGAGCACATGCCGCAGTGGTTCAGCCAGGTTGCGATCGAGCCCTCGAAGGACTATTGGATCGCGCGAGGGCGGCGGGGCGGATAAAGGCCGCGGGCCGATTGTCAGGGGGCCCATAACGTGTCCCGAGATTCCCCTGGGTACCCCAGCCCGAAGGCGCCTCCGCGCAGATGGCCACCGTCCCATCCTACGGTCTAAACTCATAATGCTTCAAGTATTTAATTTGTTTGTGTGATACTCTCGATTCGCTTTTTGCAGCAACGATTGGCGTCCAAGTCGCCCTAATAATTGTTTTCGCATTAGACAAATACAATCTATGGGTTTGTATAAAACATCGATAGAACTGCAATTTACCACCTTTGGGCCATCAAAAACTAGAAAAATCGACAAAATCGCGAAAATAGTCCGGAATTCGCGCCACTTTTCGCGCCGATTGCAATTTCTATATAGAGGCCGCGTGTTCCTTCTTCATTCGCTCGGCGGTGGCCGCTAGTTCTTTAGCGGATCGGCCTATCCAACGCCCGGCGGACCTTTTCCTTCACATCCTGTCTCGCTCCACGCGCCGATGGCGGTTTCGCCCGGCGCTGTTCGCGGGAGCGCGACAGGGATGAGGGCAACATCAGGAGATCGTTATTATGACGAAGCAACGGCTTGTATCTTGCGACGGACCGCATCATGGACCGTGCCCTAACCGCATGGCTCGGCTGGCGATCGAGCTACGCAACAACGGGGCGCTTGGGGCGATAGTCGGCGGGCGCAGGCGAGACTTCAGGCTCCGCCATCTCGTGGAACTTGGCCGGGGCGATGAGATCATCGGCTGCGCGGCCCCAGACGGCGGGGCCTGTCCGCATGGCGCGGCGGGCCTTGATAGCGAGCACGTCTTTCGGCTCGACGGGCTCAGGCCGGCGAAATCCTGCCACCGCCCGGCAGTCGCTCCGACCGGCAGCCGGCTGTTTTCGGTCCAGACATGGGAAGGGTTGGAGGCGGCTTTGCGTCTATCGCCAACGGAGGTCCGCGTGGCTCAATACGTTATGGACGACCTGCCGGAGCGGACAATCGCCCGCCGCCTGCACGTTGAGCCATCGACGGTCCACACGCATTTGAAACGGATTTATTCCAAGCTTGGCGTGTCGAGCCGGGTGGGCTTGATCATGCGAATCTTCGAAGTCGTCAAGGATCGCTGACGACCAAGACGAATGCGTGTCTATTATCGGGCGCTGCTGAACAACCCAGTCGGCGTCACATGCCTAGGGGACTTCTTGTTTGATGATTTCGCGGTACCATAGATCAAGTGGTGGAGTTGCCGAGGTTTGCATGTCTGGAACGCGTGGGAAATGACGGGAAGATGTACGACAGAAAGATGGGATAGCGGGTCCTGTGACGAATGTCCCATTTTCCTGTCGTAGATCTTCCTGTCAGTGAATTGAGGAGATCGCTGGTGCTTGATAGATCCATCCGGCTTCTGCTGACTTTCGTTCTGATCCTCGCCGGCCGCGAGTTGCTTGCCGCCCAGCCCAAGGCGCCGAAGCTGCCGACGCTTGGCGACTTCGACAAAACGATGGCTGCGGAGCGGTATGGGGATGCCCAGCAGATGGCCGGCGTCTTGCTCCAGACCGGCGGGACGGCCGAAAGGGCCGCCGTGACCTTGGCCTACGGCCGCATCCTCCTCGCGCAGAACGACAAGAAGGACTTTGCCGACTACCGCAAGAACCTCCGCAAGCTGAAGCTCAAGGGCACGGACGCCGCGCTGGTCGACGTGTACGATGCATGGGCGCAGGCCATCACCCGCCCTGCCGAGGCCGACGCCGCAATCAAGGCCCTGGAAGAGATCCTGGGCAAGAACGAGAACTGCGATGCCACTTCCGAGGCCGCAGACGTGCTTGCCCAGTTGTATATTGCCCGCACCGATACGGCCGACGCGAAACGCGTCGTCGAGGCGGGCCTCAAACAGTTCTCGGGGTATCAACCACGAAAAACGGCCTACATTGACCAGATCCTTAAGAACCGTCTCAAGGCGAAGCTGAGCGAGGCCCAAAAGCTTTACGATGCGGCCGAAAAGCTCCGCAACGACAAGAAGTTCCTTGAAGCCGGCAGGGTCTATTCGCAAGTACAGAGCACGTACGCTAAGGACGTATTGGCCCAGGCCGCGACGTACCACATGGGGGAATGCCTGCTTGGCCTTCAGAAGCCCGAGCAGGCGATGACGCTTTGGACCCAATTTCTGAAGGCACTTCCCGCCGGCGCTTGGCGGGGTCAGGCCCGCGTTGCCGTGGCCGACTTGCTCTTGGACCAATTGGACCTTGCGGGCGCAACGGACCAGATCCGTCAGGCGGCGGCGGTGCTCGACAGTCTGTCGCCGGGCGCTGATGCCTCATGGCCGGATGCCGCGCCAGACATCCGTTTGCGGCAAGGGATCCTCGCGCTTCTGGCCGGTCAAAGTGAGGTGGCCGTCACGGCGCTCGATTTGGCGGTGAAGGTTCGGAAGCCGCCTGCCGGCGCGAACGAACTCTTGCGGTTCGCCGCCAGGAAGCAGCCTCTCGTTCCGGTGGAGTTGGGCTCGACCGATCAGGGCGCGGGGCTCGCGCTGGGCCTGGCGCGTATCGCCAGCCTCATGGGCCGCAAGGACCAGGCCGCCGCGCTCTTCACGTCCGTTGAAGCGGGTCGGATCAAAGGCACGACTGCAATTCAGATTTCGTTTGCCTGTCAGGGAGTGGCACGCGCCTGCGTGGCGAAAGATGACCCGGCGCATGCCAAGGAAGCCTACCTTTTGAGCCTGAAAGCCAACGAGCGGGCCGCATTTCACGACGCGACCCTCCGCGAGTTGGCGCTGTTGATTGAGCGGCAGACTGGAGTGCAGACTGCTGGAGTCCCGCCTTCAGGCGGAAATGGTGGCAGCGCACCGCCTAAAGGCGGGACTCCAGCAGCCGCAGTCAAGCCGCCTGCGATACAAGAGACCTCGCCCTACTGGCAAAAGCTGGCAACCCAATTTCCATCCAGCCCCTACGCGGCCGAAGCGCTCGATCATGCCGCCAACCTCCAATTGGCCGCCGACCAGTGGAAGCCTGCCGCCGAGAACCTCGAAAAGCTCGTCAAGGATTTCCCGACAAGCCCCTGGGCCGGCGATGCGTATGTCGCGCTCATCGATATTCGGCTCGAACGGCTCTTGGACTTGGAATGGGCGCAGATTTACGCCGACGCCGCCGTGAAATGGTACGAAACGGACCATTCGGCAGTTCCTGACCTCCGACCTCCGACTCCTGACCTCCGAACCGCCGACCCGTTCTCCCCATTTCCTCCGACGCCCGCGCGTCCGATCCGTGACGTGGCTTACCAGATTTACCTCCGAGCAGGTCTTCTCGAGTACTTGCACGAGCAATTCGGAGCGGCACTCGCGTTCTTCGAAAAGGCCAAGCCCCTTGCTGCTCCCCTGAACATGCAGGTTGTCGGCAAGCCGCCTTCCACGGGCGTCGAGCGACTGATTGAGGCCGCCAAGACCGGAAAGACGCTGACGCCGGATATCGCTCGCAAAGGCGATTCGACGGCGAAACTCGCGATGATGCTGGCGGATATTTACCACGAGGCCCGCCAGTATGATAAATCGCTCGACCGTTGCAATCGGCTGCTAACGAGCGCGGCGATCAAAGCGCAACGCCGGAACAGCGGTCCTACGCTTACTACAAGCGGGCCAGAAACAGGTACCTAATGATGGGGCAGAAGTTCGATCCCAACGCGACCATCGCCGATTATCTGGCCGCGGTGTCGGCCGCGCCCAAGGTGGAGTGGGCCGACGAGTCGCTCTTTCTTGCCGCGAACGTCCATTGGAACCATGAGCAGGACGCCGACGCGGCCGTTTTGGTTTGGCAACGCCTCGTCAGGGAATATCCCAAGAGCAATGAAGCGCCAAGGTCCGCGCTTTACATCGGGGTGGCGCACTACTGGAAAAAGCAGTATCCAGAGGCCCACAAGGCGCTGGAGGAGTTTTTGGCCCGTTACCCGGATTCCAGCCATGTTCCCTCGGCAAGGCGGCTTCTTGCCCGGTGCGAGGAAGACATGAAAGCGGCGGCGAAGCCGAAATAGATCGTACTCGTCACGCTCCGCGTGAGGGAAACAGGTCACACGAGGAGTCGTGAGTAATCCGTTTTTTTGAGATGAGTTTGGTTTTCACGAGAAGAGGAGGCATGACGATGTTTTCAGCCAGGACAAGTCGATTGGCTCCGCAGTTAGCCTGGTTTGCAGCCGTGTTGTCGGCGACGTTCGTGGCAACGTCCGCGCTAGGCCAGGCCGGCCTATGGCAATCCGCTCCCAGCAACCTCGCAAAGAGCGCGACGATCTCGGTCACGGTTCGGCCGCTGAGCGGCGGTACAACCGGGGTTGGGAGTGGCCAGGAGGGTGCCGGGTTCGGGGTGGCGCTTACGGTTTATCAAGACGACTTGTACATCCTGCTCAACTCGCCGTCGGGAATGGCGATCCAGCCGTCGCCGAGCGCACAAAGCTCGGGAAGAACGATCTTTCTGCCACCGCCGTCCCCTCCACCGTCAGGCTCTCCCTGGCCCTTCGAGGCATTCGGAATGGAGCCGGTCGACGATCACAGCGTCGATCTCTTTGGAAACCTCGCCTCCACCGGGAGCGGAGGCACGACAACCGGAGGCACCGCCGGTTTCAACACCGCCGTCGCCGACATCCAGATGGATGTCGGCTTATGGGGCACCCTGCTAGGATGGCAGGCGGGTTGGCAACCGGGAAAGAACGGCCGCCTTTCGCCGAGTGAGGGTGGCGGGATAGCGCTTACAGCGTCCCTCACCGGGTCATTCCCCGACTCCCTCATGATGAATAGCTCCGGGACTTGGCTTGACGGTAACGGAGCCCGTCGTGGTCTGTCCGATGGGCCTGAACCTCGATCCGCACCTTCCGGCGAGCTATTCCGGGACGGGGGATATAGGATGGGCAACGTTCCGGCTGGTAGACGGCGACGACGAGATCGCCGTCTACCATGTGGGAAGCGGAACCGCGAGCGGTAGCGCCGCTTTGGTGAGAACCGGGACGGGCGTCGCCGTTCCGAGCACCGGATTCCAGGAAGAGCCCTTCCTCATCGTAGCGAACAGCCACTTTAGCAAACCCACCGTACTCGGAGCGGCCTTTTGGTGGGGCTCGGATTTCACGCCGCCCGCTCAGGGGGAGAGCCAACGCGGAATCAACGAATCGAACACGTTCGTTGGCGCGATGTCGACCTCGGGCGCGACGACTTCGACCGCCACGACTTCGACCGCACCGGCAAGGAAAGACAACCCGTACACCGCTGTAGACTATGTAGGCATAAGTCCGTGGCCGGCAATCGTTGGTCCGCGTAACGTGCCGGGGCTCAGCCAGTACGAATACACCCTCGGCAACCTGCCTGCCGGCCTCGTGAGCTCCGCGAGTTGGAGCGCCACCGGTGGGGGAACGGTCGTTTACCAAGACGCCGAGTTGGCGGTCGTCGAATACAGCAACACGGCGGCGCAAGTAGTAACCCTCAGTGCCAGCGCCACCATGGTGGGAGGCGGCACCGTCGCCGTGCAGCCGGCGCAGGTCGCCGTGGTCATGGTCACGGTCGGCTCGGCTAGCCTCACGTACCCCGGCTTGCCGGGAAGCGACTTCGGCTATTCTTATTCGTGTCTTTTTCAAACCAATGGCTCATGCACTACCTTCCACGACCCCGGGAGCGATTACACGGCGTTCAGATACTCTGGCTCCTACGCAGCATTGGAGGACTGTGATGGCATCCTGTCAAGTACTTCGGGAACAGCGTGGACTGTCTCGTGCAGCGTAACGGTCACTGCGCCCGTGGGACGAGAAGATGCAATCGGCAAGATCGAGGTTGGCTTTATCCAAAACGCTACTGAGCCATCGCGAGGCACCGCCTCATACGGGTCAGGCACCCTCGGCTCGTCCTCCGGGACGCTTGTTCGAAATGAATCCACGGCCGCCACAACTGGATTAGACTGGCTCTTTGGTTCCACGGGTCCTGGCCCGACCGACCTTTGGCCGTGGTATGATAGTTCGGCGATGGCCGCGCCGGTCGCGCCGTCGGGCAGCAATGCTTGCGCTCTAACGCTTAGAATGTCGGACGGGCCGAGCTATGGAATTCCGTCCCGATGGAACCCGACGAACTCAAGTAGCGGAAGCGTCCCGCCGTACTCGAATGGGCTGGTGGCTGCGAACGTCGCCAAGCAGTTCGTTAGCCAAATTGCCGCCCACACAACGGAACGAGCATGTAACGCGTACAAGCACTACTTCCAGTACACAAGCGCGGCGCTTACAGTCAAAGCTCGTTGGACCGTTGATCCGACGGCGTCGATTGTGACGCCGCCGCCCGGGAACCAGTGGAGCTGGACGGCGGCCCCCACGCACATTCCGGTCGACGTTACGCCCGCGATCATCCTATGGGCTCCGCGGCCGGCGGGAGGACAGGGATTCGAAATGTGGGACCCGCAATTGAACCCGTCCCCGCCGTAGCGCAGGCGGGCAGTCTTGAACTTCGTCGCAAGAAGATTCGCGTCATTTAACGTTTCTTTAGTAAAGCCCCCAGAACCGGAGGATCCCATGAAACCATCGCTTTTTCAACTCCAAGTGCTTGCTTGCCTCGGCTCTTTCTTGATCGCTGGCGAGTCGTTGGCAAAGACCCCACCGGGGCCGCCCGATTTCGGGTCCGAAGCCGTTTGGCTGGAAAACAACATTGCCTTGCTTCGCGTAATCAGCGTTAAGGACGGGGTTGTCAACCTGCGGACCGAGCGCACTGTACGCGGGCAAGATAAACCCGCAAGTAAGCGTTCCGCTTTCCGCAATCTGGTTCGGCTGGCACCACCCTCCGGAGAATCCGCTTTCTATTGTTGCCAACGCCGTCAGCGTGCAGGAAGGCGACGCGTTGGTCGTGTGGCCGGGTCGCTGGCAGCCCGCCGAACACCCTTTCCTGCCGGGCGAAAAGGTCTCAGGCAAGGCCGCGAAGAGCCCCGTGGTTCAAACGCTCGAGGAAATCTGCAAGATCCGCGAGGCTGGCGGCAGAAGCCAAGGGTTTGAGACCGGTGACGAACTCAAACGTGTGACGGAACTCCGCGACGCCGGGGGCGAGGCGGCGTTAGAGCGCGGTGCGGCGAGTAAGGACCCTACCGTTCTCCGGTATGTCCTCTCGGTGCTCGAGACCTTTCCACCCAAAAAGAGTGACGACGCGTTCGCCAACCAGCTAAAGGCACTGCGGGGGGACGCGTCGCGGCCGATCCCGTTACGAATTTCCGCCAACCGGCTTACTCGCCGTTACGCCGCCGTGCGCGATCAGGCCGACGCCGATGCAGCACAATGGGCGCGGACGACTTTCGCGGTGAGCGAGACCGACAGCTATGAAGAGCTGGATTCGCTGGCCGCTGAAATCATCGGGGGGTTCACGAAGTGCGAGGATCGCGTCGGCTATTTCCTGCCGATCATGAGCGACGAAACGAAGCCGCGGCCAGTACGGATGTCCTCAAGGTGCGCCCTTTCGGACCCAGCGTGCTTCGACTACCAGCATCCGACTTCCGAAACGGCATCGGACGTTTGTGCGGCGTTGCTTTCCCTTTTAAAGTCGACGGATGGCCAGGTCCGAAAAGCCGGTGCCGGATCACTGCTGTACCTCTGCGATCGGATTACGTCCAAGAAAGATCGCGGTGCGGTGGCTAATGTGGGGATTAGCGCGCTTGACGCCGCGATCGAACAGGAGCGCGATCCGGACGTGCTTGATTTCATGCGCCAGTATCGTGGGTTTCGAGCAGGCGCGATGAAAGAATAGGATTGTCTTGCTTTGTCTGCGGAGCCCTATACGGAAACGCAAGAATCACGCGAGGGGTAACGGTATGCACGAAACTTCGTGGTTAGTAATCCGCCTTACGTTAGCGGTGCTCGTTCTGGTACCGGCGGTCGCAAGCGAAAACGCGTGCGCCGCATCCGCCGGGTCGGCGCCGTTTACCGCGCTGGGCACCTGGAACGGAATGCCGGTCGCGACGGCGCTCATCCGCCAATATCAAGGCGAGCGCCGTGCGCGGTTCGTTGACTTCATGCCGTGCAATAGCGATCGAATTCTGGGCTCTCTTTCGGGTCGCCGGTGCGATGTCGGAATCACGCTCGACTCTCGCCTTTCATCGGATGACAAGCAAACGGGCCGTGGCCTCCAGGACGCCGTTCTCGGCCGCTTCGTGCTCGGCGTGGCCGTCAATGCGCGAAAACCCGTACGGGTTCTCGCGGTCGAGGACCTACGAAGGATATTCGCGGGGCAAGCAACGTCTTGGAACGACGTTCGCGATTCGGGGCTGAGCGCGCCGATCGAGATCCTCGGCCGCATGGCGATCAGCACGGAAGGGATGATCATGGTAGATAAGGTCCTGCGCGGCCGGCCCTTCGCGGCGGCGTTGTTCGCTCCGTCCGCCACGCCGCCCGCGCAAAAGGAGACCGACGGGCAGGTGGTCGCCGCGCTCATCAAGCGCCCTAGTGCGATAGGATTCCTCCGCTGTCCGCCCGGCGGACAACTCGATAAGCGGGTCCGAATTCTGGGCATCGTGTCGAGCAAAAGGCGCAAAGCCAGTCTTTCCCACGGCGGCGACGGTTGCCGACGGCAGCTATCCCTTGACCGATTCGCTGACGCTCTATCTGCAACCGGCCGCGCCGCAATCGGTGCGGGAGTTCTGCAAGTTCGCCGTTGGCCCGGAAGGGGCAAAGATCATCAAACAGTGCGGACTCTGGCCGGAATATGAACTGAACGACGTGCGCGGCGTGAAACGGTTGGCCGACGTCAAGGCCCATCGCGGCGTGGATGTGGCCGTCAGCGGCAGCCTGGCCTGGCAGGGGATGATGAAGGAACTGGGGACGGAGTTCTCCAAGGCCAAGACGGCGGTGGAGATAAGGTATCACGCCGGGACGCAATATGAGGCGATTGGGGAATTTGTGGGAGCGGACGAAAAATCCGAAATCCGAAATTCGAAATCCGAAACAAATAGGGAAGAAAATCAAAATCCGAAATCGGAAACGGAAGGCCAGGGGAGCCAGTTGTTGCTGATCGATTCGATGCTGGAAGCCAAGACTGCACACCAATACGATGCGGCATGGAAAGTCATCAAGCCCAACAAGGTCACGCTGGGCTGGCGGGCGGCGGCGATCGTCGTCCATCCCACCAATCCCGTCTTCACCATATCGTATCACGCCCTCCGCGACGTCTACGGCGGACAGAGCAAGGACTGGTTCGACGTGGTAAGGGCGTGGAGGCAAGAGCGGGGAGCAGGGAGCGGGGAGCAGGGAGTAAAGACAGCGGCGGAGGAAGCAAAGGCGCAGGCGCTGGCGTTGTTTTTCGGCGCGATCCACCTGTATGGGCCGCCGGCCGAAGACCCCATCAGCCGGCTCATGGAAATTGAGCTCGGCTGGAAACAACACGTCAAGGTCCTGCCCAGGGCCGATATTGGCAAACTGATTCAGACCGTGGCCCGCGATCCGCTGGCGATGGGCATCGTGGACCTCTCGCAGATGCCGGCCGGGGAGGCCTCGGTGAAGATATTGGCGATCGGGCCGTCCCTCCCGGCAGGAGGGACCTACAGTACGCTGCCCCAGGGCTATTGGCTGTGCCAGCCGGTGGACCTGTGGGTCTCGGCGGAGGCAGGGCAGGCGCCGAAGGACTTTGCCGAGTTCCTGGCCTCGGGCGAGTGCGCGGTGACGCTCCAGCGGCACGGCCTGGTGCCGAAGGTCGCGGCGGCGAGGAAGGCGGCGCCGGCGGGCGCGGCGGCGCCGGCCGGCGGGAAGAAGGGAAATAGCGGCCACGGATGAAACGCGGAGGAAACACGGATTTTTTCAGGGCCGGCGGCAGGCGGGCAGAAAGGAAGATAGGGCGGCGCTCACGAGGCGGGGATGAAGAGCATTCATCCCGGAGGGATGCGAGCGATTAGCCGGTGGTTGCGGAGTCACCACCGGTATCGAGACCCGAAACGTATTCCGACCCCGGAGGGGTCACAGCGGCGCGGTGACGGCGCCAGCGGTCCGGACGCGCTGCGACCCCTCCGGGGTCAAATGAAGATGCCGGATCCCGGACCCCGGATTTCGCTCCGCGATCCGGGGCTAATGGCTGGCATCCCTCCGGGATGACGGCAATCGCAGGAGAAAACACTATGCACCACTCGGACGGAAAACGTGCCAAGCGGCAGCCCTCGCTTGTGGAGCGACTGCCCCGAAACGCAGCGATCGTTGTGATCTTCTCCACGGGATTGTTCCTGCTGGTCTCCTACGCCAAGCAAGCCAGGGTCCAGCAACAGGTCATGCGGAAATCCGAAATCCGAATCTCGAAATCCGAAACAAATGAAGACGAAAATCAAAATCCGAAATCCGAAAAGACGCCCTCAGCCGCCGCACAGCCCTCACGCCCAATAGGGAAATCCGAAATCCGAAATCCGAAATCGGAAACATACGGGGAGGAAAAGCAAAAAGAAAACGGCAAGGAATTGCCGGACTCCAAGGTCGTGCTCGCGAACACGAAAGGGGACACGAAGCCCTCACCCCCAGCCCCTCTCCCAAAGGGCGAGGGTAGCAGCCGGCCGCTTCCTCCTCCCCGCT
>CAWGOT010000007.1:0-1301878 GCA_963824275.1 uncultured Planctomycetia bacterium
CGGTAAGCCAGTCCATTTGTCACATGCAAATGTCGCTCTGGGGAAACGTCACGTTCCTTGCCCTGCAAACCCACTCGGCAACTTCTCCACGGCCTCCCGATGCACGATGCTGCCCTTCCTTGGGACAATGCGAGGCACGGCCCGCCCCCGGCCCGTCCAAACCAAAGTCATGTGCGGTCGCCGGAAATGCGGGATGACCTCGATATGGCGGCCAACGTCCCAGCCGACTTTGCCACGGCGGTGGGCCTTATCGACGAATCTCTGGTCGCCGCTGGCCTCGAATTTCGCCCGGTCATCGGCCAGAACATCGGGCGAAATGATCGACGGGTCGTTTTCCAGCAAGCACAGGGAGCAGCACAACCGAATGCAATCCATGACGAACGCATCGGGCACCTGGACGCCAATCTCGGAAAATAGGCCCACTTTCCCCAGGCCGTCGATGGACTGCTCCACGGTCAAACCGGGCCTGCGGGGGAAATTGCGGTAGGTGTAGATCGGCACGCCGACGCCGCCCATGACCTCCCCGATGTCCACCAGCACCGAGAGGCCGGTCCCCTCGTTGATCTCGCCCAGCATGATGCAGCGGACGGGCAATCTCGTCCCCCTTCCACTCGAACTTGAGCGGGTTCTTGGCCGGGTCTTTGGGGAAACGGATGCACAGGGCGGGGAGCGGCAGCTGGATCAGGTCGGAATCGAAGTCGAGGTTCAGCCGGGTCAGCATCGGGATGATGCTCGGCCACATGTTGTAGTAGGGCCTTCGTGCCTTTTCCCAGTCCCGTTCGTTGAGCATCTGGCCGAAGAATTGGCCGGAACCCATCTTCTGTGCGTCGGCTATCGCTCTCCGGTAGAACTGGTCGATGTCCTGGGCGGGGCGGTCGTCGGGGTCCGCCCGCCGTGTCCAGTCACGCATCGTGGTGTAGGTGTGGAAGTCCATGATGATCCCCGAATAGGCAGCTATCTACAATTGGGAAGTTGATAATTGTTCCCGAATTGATCCCCTCTTGATGCCGTCTTTGTACGGCAAGATTGCATATTCTTCGGTGCTCAATATGCTTTTTTCCTACTTCGGACCTCCCCGCTGGCCTAAGCCTTGATGTATTGCCGAACGATTTCCTCCAGTCTGCTGTCGCCATGCAATTGAAACAAGTGCCGCATCTTATCCTGTTGTGTCATGCGTTCGTCCTATTCTTCGGCAGCCTACCTCGGCCTCCCCTGCCTGCCATTTCCATCGGCCACCGATCCTGGTAACGCGCCCATCGGCGGATAGCACATCGGCCCCCAGTCCTCGTCGGCCCCGTGGTCGATCCATACCAGCAGCAGCGCCGGGAGCAGCCGCTGCATCATCGTCACGCAGTGCTTCAGGGACGTGCGGTTCAGCTTGCCGCCGTAGGTCGCCGCACCGTGGACGAGCTGGCAGCGCATGACGTAGACGCGGGCCAGGATCTCGTCGAGAATCTGGGTCCAACGCTGCTCGACATACCAGCTTTGCGCATTGAACGCCGACCTTCGGGCCTTCCTGCCCCGCTCGGCGGTCGGCTCCTGCCAGAAATAGGCGCTGACGTACTCGTCGTCGAACAGGGCCATCACCAGCCGCTTGTGCTCTTGCAGCGCCGCTGAGACGTGGCCGTCGCGGTCGAGCTTGAGAATCCGGTCGATAAACGCCCGCCAGCTTTCGCGGTCGGGTTTCGGCTCCCGGCGCTGGCAGTCCCACTGGCCGTAGAGCGAATTGAAGGCGATCCACAGGCTGACGAGGCCCAGGTCGTGGTCCTGACCGTCCGGCATCTGCTCGACGCGGGCCATCCAGCTACAGGCGCGGTGGAAGCGGATGGATGTCGGCTGTTCGCCGCCCAAGGCCGCCAGCCGCTCTTTTTGCGGCTTCCAGCGGCGGCGGAGATCGTGGACGGTCGGGATGGTGGTAATTTCCGTCATGTCAATCTGGCTCTAACTAACTCGTTTCACAACAAGCGGGACGAACTGCTCGTTAGCTCCCGTCTGGATTTCGCCGGTCCGAGCTTGAAGATCCACAACAAGCGGCGGCTTAAGTGCAATCATGTCTCCGATCTTTGCTTTCCTTAGATCGCCCTCGACCTGATTACGCTGTGCGACGGGCGCTTTCATCAACGCAGCCACTACTTCCTTGGGGCCAAAATCGAAGGACACGGCGTACTCAACTCCGTCATGGAGTAAGTTCATCATTGACGTGATAAGATTCGGGCCGCTCACGGAAAAATGGGACAGCGGAACGGCGTAGAAACACTGCAACACGTTCCCCTGGCCGCCGCTCACCAACATCAAGCCGTAGTCAGGTTTCAGCGGTCGTGCCGCATCATCGGCTACGGGACGTTCTTCATCATCTTCCATTTCATCCTGATCTTCGTCCTCATCAGTGACTCCAACCTCCTCTCCGTCCACGGTGATTTCAAGTGAATACCCTGGCGAGGAAAGGTCAAGTTGGCTCGCTTCGGCGTCGAAGGGCTGTGCGTCGTCCACGATCCGAAGAGTATCAAGGTAGTCGCTATGCTCCGTATCAAACCCTGGTGCGGCAGCCCAGGTCATCGACGTGAAAGAATCGCCGCCCGTGGATGGACGATAAAAATACCCACCGGACGACACCTCTATTGTTTGCCCCTCCACAGTGATAGTCCACCAGTGATAGATTTCATGCTCGCCAAACGAACGACGTGGCCCGGTCAACTGTAGTCTCAGGTCCATGTCGCCCACCGTCTTCGGTAGACCATCGAACAGACTTAGCAACTTCGCCACCACCTCCAGTTGCTGCGGCTTAACGAGCGTGCTGCGAACGATCTTCCAGAGCAGCAGCTTGGTTGCCGTCACGATGCCTCGGTCCCGCTGGGACAGTACATACTGGTCATCGCTGGGTTCTTCGTCGAATTGTTCATCGTGCTGCATGGTGATACTCTCCACTTGCTAGCCGGTGACCTCGGCGAAGGTGCCTGGCCGCTTGAACTCGATGGCGGCACCAAGGGCATCGCCCACGGCGAGGCCGAGAAGTGTTCCACGTTGGCGATCGGCAGACAACATGACCACTACACCTCGTCACCGTGGTCGGTGGGTAGTTCTTTCCCGGCTTCTTGGTTTGCAGCAGGCCACAGAACGGTTAAGACCTCTAACTCAGGAATCTCGAAAGGCAATTCCAGCGAAGCTATCTGCGATTCCAGGAATCGCAGGGCCTCGTTTATCCCCTGCGTCACACAAGCGTCTTCGGTCGCCTTTGGCGATGCCTCCAGATCAGCTATACCAGAGGTCGCAATACTATTCAGATGCTGCACAACCTCCCAGTCGCGCAGGAACTGCCATGATTCGATACCATTGCCATTCCGAATTGCACCCACAACCACCGCGTTCCTGGTTACGGCTTTTCCCGTAACACGATCCGTGACACGGGCCACAACGCAGGGGTGCTTGAGTATCCTTTCGCCAATGCTGCACACACTTTCCGTCTGCAACACAGCCTGCCTGATCGCATGATCGACCACCTTGTGGCCGACACCCAGAACACTTTGAACTGCGTCGCGGCCACGCACGCTACGATCAAAATGCAATCCCTCATACGATGTTCGGACGGCTGGCTCTACGAGCCACGGGTCTGGCGTCTTGAAGGAAATATGGTCCCCGTCGCGTCGAATCCTCCGGTGGTTAAGAGCCAGCATAGTCTCCACGAAGGGCTTCAATGCAGGCAGATCGAGCGGTGGTATCCTCTTCAACACCTGCTGGAAGTCGAACCGATCACTATGTCCTACCAACTCACCCACCGTTTCAACAACGTCCCTGCCCCCAAAACTTGCAGCACGACTGTCGAACCATTTCGACAGAGACTCCTCGGGCACATCGGGAGCCTCACTGAAGAGTTCCCGGAACAGAGACTGTGATGTCATCCCTAGAATGAGTTGCAGCAAGTCTTCCGATCCATCCACGACTTGGTTCAACGCCAGCATGATACTCGCGATTTTTGTGTTTAACTTGTCCCATATTCGTGACTCCACAGTATCTGGGTTACGAACAGTGATCACTTCGACCTGTTGCGTTTGCCCGTACCTGTTGAGTCGCCCCACTCGCTGATGGAGCCTCATGGGATTCCACGGAAGATCGACGTGAACTAGAGAGTGGCACCGTTCTTGCAGGTCGATTCCTTCCCCGCCAGCCTCTGTAGAGACGAGGAAACGCGCCTTCCCGGCATTAAATCTCTCGGCGGCGGACTCTCTGTCTTCACGGATTACCCTGGCCACACCGTCTGAGCCAATGACATTCTCCGCTCTCTCGTCACCGTTAATAAAGGCAACCGTTGAGTCTCCGTACTTGCGAATCAACGCAGACATCAGCAAAGACTGGGTGGCCTTATACTCAGTAAAGAACAGTACCGAGCGACCGGCAAACGTCGTATCAAGCACAGTCAGTATCTTGTTGATCTTCGTTTCGTCCGTGACCTCCTCTGCGGCGGCGATGAGTTCCCGTAGTTCTGACTCCTCGTTTTCCATCAGCCGTATGCTGGCCTGCGAAGCCACGATCGTTTCCTCCAACTGGGAAATGTCGTCGGTATCGCTGTTTGCCTCCAAATCGTTGTACCTTGCAAGAGCTTCCGCATCTTTTGTGCATTCAGCCAGACGCTCGCTCAATTTCGAGAGTTGCTGTCGTTGCTCTTGAATGCGACCCAGGCGATTCTGAAGGGCGCGACGTATGGCGGCAACTGAACTGGATGCAAGTTTCTGCATTGCTATCAAAACAAGTACGACGAGTCGCGCATCCGCTGTGCCCAACGACGACGCATAGGCCCTGCCCGTGGAGATAAATTCAGTCACCATGTTGTAAAATCGTGACTCCGAGGCGGAATACGAATACGTCTCCGCAGACACAACAGGCGGACGGAACAGGCGGTTGCCCTGTAAGTCGGTCACGTTCTGCTTATTATTCCGAATCATCACCTGCTTCAGAAACGGCAGTTGCTGGTGCATCGGAGCCCGAGGATTGAACAGGTCAGGCCGCAGCAATTTCAGAAGCGAAAGGAACCCGAAAGCCTTGCCCCGGTGCGGAGTACCGGTGAAGAACACTACAGAAGAGACCTTCTTTTCGTCTACAAGGCTCTGCACGAACCGATAACCGAGCGTTGGGCCACCCTCTTCGTCAGCATTTAGATGGTGTGCCTCGTCAACCACCAGAAGATCCCACGGATCGGCATCGAGGATTCGGACATGCCGTCCATCGTGATCTGCCCTCAATGTCTGGAGTGACGCGACGACTTGATGATGCGTACCCCAAAAGTCGCTCTTTGCGGTGTCGGCCTGTGGGACATACTGTGCGAGGCGAATATCGAACATGTCCCTGAGGCGCGCCTGCCACTGGACGACAAGCGACGCCGGACAGAGAATCAGCAGTCGTTTGACGAGCCCTTTGGACAACAGAGGCCAAAGCATAAGTCCGGCTTCGATGGTCTTTCCGAGGCCAACATCATCGGCAACCAGCCAACGGGCGGGGAGACGCGATAGGACACGATTGCACACCCAAAGCTGGTGCGGTAGAAGAGTAATCCGAGAACGAGAGAAAACACCCCATTGGTCATTCACTGACTCAATTGCCGCGCCGAGTGACCGTCCCAGAACACGAAGTGCGGACTGCCACGAAGTATTTTGCAATACGTCAAGCGGCCTGCTCAGGGGCGACAACCTGGTCTTTAGGCACTCTTCGATGCCGTGATCGAAACGCACAATTGCCGTCTCGCCTTTGTCGAGTTCAACCCGTCCACGCCCAAATTTATCGCTCTTGACGAGCCAACCAGATGAAAACTGTTGCGTATTAACTGCCATTGAACTATTCCACTTACCGTACTTTTGGAGGGAGTCTGTCTGCTGGACCTACGCCTTCCGCCATAGCGATCAGCGGAAGGTCAAAGGCTCCAAGGAAATTAGCCTTATCCGGGCCTAAGTGCTGTTCCAGGAACGAGTAAATCAGTGGCGACCAGGCAATGCCACGCGACGAGTTGTCTGCCACATCATCGCAACCGGCACGCCAAAGCACGTCGCGAGTGCTTTCAGAAGGAACAAAGCAGTGGGGCCACGCCAAGGGAGTCGTCAACACTTGTTGTCTAGTCAGTTCACGAATCACAAAGCAGAACCCGAGTCCCAACGTGCGATGGATGGCGGGTCCAATCGGCCCGCCTCCTTGGAACATCGTTGCGGAACCAGGTGTCACGATCTGTGGTATTTCATCAACATTCCGAGCGCGATTTACGGCGAGGAAGCCCTCGACGTACTCCGGAAGCCATCGTGCAAGATGGTAAATGCGCAAAAACTGTGACATCCATTGGTAATAGGCGAGCTGGTCGGAATTCTCCTCCAGGTATTCCTCTAGCACGTGCATCCAATTTGCTGCGTTCATCACTGGGTCAGCAAAGGTATTCAACCAGCCTTTACGATCACAAAGTCGCAAGAATCCGGCGTGCTGCACCGGCTTTTGTCGCCCCATCGTATGCAATGCGCCTGTCAGAAAGAGACTGAGCCACTCCCGCCGATCACGAAGATCACTGGTGTGAAAATCTCGTCGGACTGCGTACAATCTGCCGTCTGGGTATACCTTTTGCTCGTATTGTCCCGTCCATGTGTCGCCGTGAACGCGCCACCAGTCAAAGACGGCACTTAACCACTCTTTTGTCTCGTCAGGCCCCAGGCGCTCGGGCCTTAGTGGTGGGGGCGTAGCTGCATTCGATATTCCGAGCCAAGTGCTGAAAAGAGGGTCGGCTACTATCTCTTCCGGTATGAGCGAGTTGGCGAATGCCTCGGCGGACGACAACCGTGAGTTACCGGACGGAACCCAATCCATCAAGCGGCGGGCGGACGGGTCATCCACGTCAATCAGGTACTTGCGACCTGGGGCCTTAATCCGTTTCGAGTGCCCAAATTCTTCGCTCCAGAAGCATCGCTCGACGGGTTCGTAGGTTCCAGAACAGGCCGGTACTCTGAATTTCAGCGCTGGGCACCAGATCCGTTGCCCCCGCGAGGAAAATCTCGACAAGTCCGCGATAAGCCGTTCGGAGTTGCCTTTGGGAGCCGGTAAATCGACAGAGTGCCGAAACCGCTTGGTGGACGGTTGGGCGGTTTTCGACTTCTAATTCGCGATACGTCTTCACTAGCCCTTTGGGCAATTGGCTGGTAGCCTTGAGGCAAAACAACACGTTATCATAGTCCTCGCCAAACTTTTCGTCCCCGAGGAACACCTCCATTTGGCTGACTGGGCCATGAATGCCACGGAAGAGATGGTAGACGGGTTTTTCCCCGGCAATTCGTAACCACAGGGCTTTCAGATGATCGTCATCCGCAACCATGTCCAGAATTAACTGGTAGATAGAACAAAGCGCACGACCATCCGAAACCGTGGTCAACTGGAGACAATCTGCAAGTGCTATGAGGTTCTCAGTCGTTGGCAATGGCGACTTCACAAACCCGAATTGCTCAAATGAGTGGCCAACGAAACGTGGCAAGGGGCATGCAGCCACCCAGAATCGCTGCGAGAGGACATCGGCTCCATCGTGGATAACAACGTGAGACGGGGCAAGGAACCCGATTTCGGTTCCCTTCCGTGCCAAGACCCAGGAGACTTCTTGCAGAACATGATAGGATTCGTGGTCGTCAGTGTTAACCGATTGCGAGAGGCGATCCAGCCAGTCGTACAATTCTTTTGCAAAGGAGGCCCATGTATCGGACCGATGCACCTTCACCTGCTGGACTAGCGTCAACACGATCGCATCGAGGCTGTTTATGCCACACCATCGGTTCCATAGCCCTACCAGATCCTCCGGGACGCCCCGGATAACGGGTTTTTGCTCGGGCAGCAAGCGTGGTGGGGTCACTGCAACCCACTTCGGGGCGACGACTTGATCCGGGTTCCTCCATTCCTTGCCCCTGGGGTTTACGAGCACGATTGGAAGCGACTGAATCTGTGCGGACAGAGATTGCTCCAAACTGGGTCGGCAAGCAACATAGGTGAGCAGGTCAAGGCGGTCCTGTTCGCCCAGGTCAGACCACAATTGCGCGAACTTCGTCCCCAATCTCTCGTGAATAATGTTCGCATCGGCCACAGGAACTTGCAACGCCCGAAGGGCCTTCTCGACATCTGTAGCTTGAAGTTTGCACTCCTGGCTAAGCGTCCTGATGTCTGCGGCCGTGGGTGCGATATATCGGATAACCTGTGCTGGCAACTCTTGAGTCTGTTCGGCCAGAAGTTCGACGCACTTTAAGCTCGTAGTGCCACTCAGTGAGGCAACTTGTGCATCCGCAAGGACCGCAGCCCTCGCCACTTCTTGCGCATACCGGGCAGCCAGCCAGGAGTCGCAAACGCTCAAAGAGGGAAAGCCGTGGGGATTCACTGCTGATAGCATGTTGCGATACTAACCCCGAGTCAAGCATCGACAACTTGCAGCCCAGATTTTGCAATAGGCGACGTACTTCTGGGGCCAAGGATACGACATGCATCGCATAAAACAACTCCTTTACCAAATCGGGCAGACTCCTTCGGTCCCAGCCTCGTTTCCGCAGGTACTCTGCCACCTCCCAGCCATCTACGCACTCTTCCACAGACCGCCATTCACCATCCAAGCACGGCACGAGCCTGGCCGCAGCAAACAGCCGACGAATCTCCGACAAATCTTCACTATGCCCAGGCTCGGCAGACTCAGAGAGCCGATTCACAGTCTCCGAATAATGGGTTGCCAAGTATTGCAGGAGTTTCGAGTTTTCCGACTTCGTGTCTCCGATTTGTCGCAGTGCGGCCTTGAGCACAGCAGCACGCCCATGTTCTTCCAGCCCGACCTTTAGTCGGTAAAAGTGAGCGAGCAGCCTGCTGCCACTGCGCAGCAACTGGCATTCCGGCAGGCTGACGGGGGCGTCACGAATGTCATCTTCCGATTGCAGGCGGAATCGGTCGGCTATGCTTGCCGCATCGGTGCCCGTAGCATCGCAAAGCGAAACGAACGTTTCGTCAGCAAGGCGGTGGACTGGCAGCGCCAGAGCAGTCATACGCTGCTCTTCGGTGAGTTCACTCCAACGGCGCTCTTATTGTTCCCAGCACAGCCAGGGACGCCTTGCTCGCGTGTTTTCTGTTGGCGGGGTTGTTCATACTATCCGCAAGCCCGGCAAAACGTGCAGGACACCGGATTCGAGCAGTATGCAAGACATCAAAGGAGCTTTCTGCCGAGGCGATGGCTACGTCACAATCCTGGGATTTCAGGGTCGCTAATAGTTGAGGACGTGCATGAATCAATCGCCGTAGTTCGCGTGCGAAGCCTGGGTCAACCTGTGCAAAAGCGGGTCGCAAAAGTGTCTCCCACACGGCATTGTCGTCCTGCGAGGCTGGTTCCGGGCCTTCCTGCGAAACTGGTTCTGGCTTGAGCAGAACCACGCCCATGTCGCGTCGATTAAAGGCGGTACTGGCCGTCTTGACCATAAATGCAAGCCGCAGCTTCTGTGAAAGCCGCACAGGATCGACTTCGAGCAGGAAATCAACCAGGGGCACAATGGCCTCTGGCTGGGACAAAGAATCGTGTTCCTGCCCCTCCGCAACCCGCTCAAGGAGTTCAAGAGCTGTGGTAACGTCGGCGACATGGAGATTTCGTAACTCGCGGGTCCGCTCTTCCTTGACGCAGGGAAGTCCAACATCGGGAGAAACCCACTCGGTCGCATCAAAATCAATCCCCATCACGCACAGGTGCCGGTGAATCGGGGTCTCCTGATCAGGATGATCGAAAATGTACAACGTCCCAGGATCATACCTGACCAGCGTACCGTCACGCGAACTCTTGAGAGCCCATAGACCCGTGAGCAGGTTCGCGGGCGGCGTGTCCTTATCGCGAAGGATTGCCTGGATAAGGGGGACCAGGTGTTCTTCCTTTGGTGTGTCAGCATGCGTTAGGACAGCGGCTGCAATATCGGCAGAGACTCCACGATTAAAGCTAATCGCTTTGCCTTTTCCCAACCGCTCCCGAATTGCATCGCCAAGCGCCCAAGGTATGAAACGACGCTCGGCGGCAGAAACATCCGCAAACGTATGTTGATACTTGGTGAGCCACTCCGGCACCATTTCTAGGAGCAGTCGGTTGTCGGCATCACCAACCAGAATTTCAATTGGCTGCTGCCAGATGTCATAAACACGAAGAAACCAAGGTTCGCTCGCAAACAGGGCCTGCAAGTGGGCAGAAAGCGAATCAGCCGGACGCCCGTCGCTCGCAATGGGGAACAGCGAAAGGTATTCCTTGGGATGGGATTGAATAAGCCCAGGTACGAGATCGAGCAACTCGGAACTCGCGTCCCGCATCAGTGGTACGACTCCACGCGCGATGAGCTGTTTGTTCCATTCCGTCTTGCGTGTCGCCTCGTCCGATCCCTCCAGTCGGAACTCCACCCGTTGTCGCGAAGGCCCAACAAACAGCGCTGCATTAACTACGCAGGCGCAAGGGCCGGGTTCGAGCAACGGCAGGAATACCCGCCAGGAAGGAACCACCGCGCCGTCCATTTCAAGACTCTCTGCATCCAGTGGCACCGCAAGTGAGGCCCACGGGATGGCCTTTTCGTCGTTCCGATCAAGCCATTGTCGAAGTCTCAGCAATTCGGGATCGTCAAAGCACGCAACATGTTTCACAAGGAACGACCAGATGGTGTTCGATTCCTCTGCTCCGTCCTTCCACTGGTACAAACCGAATCTGACGTTCGCAGTTGCAGGCCAACCTGTCGCCTGGTTCTAGTATCCGGCCAAGTCTTTTAACCGAGGCAACGAAAGCCTTGAACTCCGGCGTGGGTGGCGTGATTGTCACAGAAGCGAGTGATTGAATACCAGCCGCCGTCAAACAATCAAAGGACACCTTCTCGACGCTCTTTAGGAAAAGCACTGATCGCGCCGCTTGCTGCGCCATCGCCTCCACGGCGGCTAAGCGATCAGCGAGCGTCGGGAAACGGTCTTGATGCAGGACTGGTCCACCAATGCCAGTCACCCGAAGCGGTAGACGCAGGATTGCCTGCTTGTAGTCGTCACCCTCTCCGGCCAGTTGCCCAAAGTTGCGATCAGACCTTCATGGCAAGCTTCGGAAGTGCCCGCTCAAGGACCATCTTGATTGGCCCGGCTACGCCGCCTGCGTCGGCGGGAAACTGGTCGAGGAGAAACCGCCAGCCGTTCTTCTCGAAGATGTGGTGGAGGAGATCAAAAACATGCACCTCGCGCGCAAAAATAGCACCGGCGTGTCGGTCAGAAAGTAAACGCTATTGAAGCCTATCCCGAATCGACCTGCGGCTGTCGCCTGCGCTCGTTTGTGCCCGCTGGCAACGTCACGTATCGCGGTAAAATCATCTTTCTCTTGCAAAGCAACGTCGGCCCGCAACTTGAAGGGCGCGTTGTTGCGGACCAGAAGAGCAGGAACGAGGAGCGGTTGGTACTCCGCTGGGATGCCATCACCCTGTGGACGTTCATCGAGTACGACATGAACTTCGGTCGCTTCCGCATCGTCCGCGTTCTGTAGCAGTTCCTTGATCACGGCTGCGGCAACATTGATGCCGCCTTCCGCCATCTGGCCGAGGAAGGTGCGTATCGCGCGGGCAACATCGTACTCCTGGCCACCAGCTTCGCCAATGTGCGGGTCTATAGGCATGGGACTGTGAGGGTTAGGTAATTGTTAAATGACATAGGATGCACTGCCGACGGGACAGGTTAAACACGGTATCGCACCGATCCTGGCACGCGGGCCTTACACGTAAACTAATGGGCTGCTTTGCGTTAAGCAATTCTTACAGTCCGTGTTAGTCCTTCGACGTTAAATAGCTCACCCGGCTTTATTTTGAACTGCAACAATTCCGGATGAGGACTCCCGCCATAGCGCTGCATGGTCAGCCGTCCAAGGCATACGCTGCTCCGAGGGCCTTCAGCGACTGGCCCGGCCAAAGCGTAGTCCAGCACTTTATTCATCTCGCATAAATGAACTCGAATCGTGTTCCCAGAGTGTTGTGTAACCATTACGTGCTGTGCCGCTAAAGTGCCCCGGCCCTGAAGCACATCAGTGACAATTGCACGTTTGTTTGTTTCCAGAAATTCGAGGACCTCCCGCTTGGCTTCGATTGACAAATGCCTAAACTGCACTCGCCTCCGACGTGCATCCACGGTCAAGCCCTCCGTGCAGCGATTGAACTCAGCTAGACTTGCCGCGCCGGTAAAGAGTCTGAGCCACAAGCGAATATTGTCGTCGAAACCCCAAAACGCCTGATAAGCCTCAACGCTACGTTTGTCAACTTGATTGAAGTTAGACTTGGCATTCGCCTTCTTCAGCGACAGGGTGATGAGACTTCGCCGATCATTGTCGTCGATTCTCAGCAGGATGTCAGCTTTTTGTCGTTCCGCGATTCGCACAACTCGATCCGTGTCGGAACTTTCACGAGTTCCAGAAGCTCTTTGCGCATTCCCCGCCCATGTGGGCTGGAACGCACACGGCCTTGACGATTGCGGATGGAGAAACCCCCATTTGCAGGAGACATGCTTTGGCAAATGAGTTATTCGCATTGAATGCCCTGACAATCTGGGCTTCATTGCGAAAGCCTCCGAGTGCCGTTTGTGAACCAGATGGTCGAGCCATAATGAACCCTATTGATCGTCAATTAGCCACGGTTGGGCAAGCCTTTGCACTAGGTTCTTCCCGGCTTCTTGCAGCATTTCAATTCGCACGTCATGCTTGATCCGATTTCAATTCCTGGAAACGACCAATGTGATCATCGCGTGATTTCATTCCTCTGGATGCGCTGTCGTAATGCATTTGTGTGTGCGGCCAGCGACGGTCATCGCTACCATGTCCATGTCGATACCTTGGCGGTGGATAGTGAAGTTCTTCGACCTACGCAGATCGGTCGTCTTGATCGACAACTTGAAAGGGAACGCCAAAGGCTGGCTAAGCAGTTGATCTGCCTCGACGGCCTCCTTGTGACCGGCTTGATGGCAGGCTTGGAGAAACCAAAGCTGCAAGGGCTTGGAGTTGGTGACGATGACCGGGGCAGCCTCGAAGTGTCCTGGAGTATCTGCGTCGGCCAGCGTCCCCCACTCGATCATGCTGCGGACGATACGTTGGAAAGCCCTTGTCACAGTCGATCGCTCTCCCCATTGGTCGATCAGCTTTCGCTGCAACTGCGCCAGTGTGAACTCGCCTTGGAGCTTTAGGAGCCGCCCGATCGCGTTTGCGGTGTCCCGGAACAGCGGGTAGGCGAGCAGGCACATACCCCAATGCAGCCAGATGCGATCTTTGGGCTGGTACGACTTTCAGGAGATCGAAGGCGTCTTGCCGAAGAGGCCGATCTTGTTCTGGGATTAGCGCCCAGATCCGCATTAGCACCGTCATCGTTTTCCCACGGGCGGTCTCGCCGGGATGCTCCGGCTTCAATGTTCCGCTCAGAAACGTGCGCAGGCTTTTTGCATTCTGTCCCTTCGCCACTTGGTCGGCCAAGGCATCGAGCCACTCTCGCTTGAGCTTCCGGTCAAATCCGACAACCGCTTTCATTTCACATCCCTGGTAATTCGCACAAACGGAACAATGACCTCTTCAAGGGAAATGCCGCCGTGCGAAACGACGTGTTTTCCTTCTTGTGCAAATGCCCACAAGCCCTTCGGAAGCAAGACTTGCCTATCCGAGGGCAGGCCGATGCTGGGCCACTCAATACTATTCGGGAAATCAGACTTCGCTTCGTCCCGGAAGTTGGGGTTGTCATATATCCTGGCTCGCTTGCCGCCAACCTCGACCAGCACGCCTTCCCGTGGCACACCCATCCCCTCTGCGGCTACATTACCGTGGTCGGCAGTAAGGAAGACCTCAAAGCTATCGTCCAAGAGCCGGTTCACCACCGACGCCGCGTCGTCCGACCAGAGCCGAATTGCGTCATGCATCCCTGCGGTCCCTTGCTGCTCGCCATGCATGATCTTGTCCACGGTATTAACCACAATGCCGATTACGACGACATGCGGGTTTTGCAGACACTGTTCCAATTCCTCCGAGTGACCCGATTCAATCATTTTGGCATATTCAATCGACCCCCGGCTCACGCCCTCGTCTTCCCAAAACCGCGTCCAATGAGTCGGCTCTCGATCCGTTGTGTAGAGCGAGTCGGAAAAGAGGTGCGGCACAGCGCCAGCGAAAATCGACTGCCTGGACACCGATGTCAACGTCGGAACCCAGGCGAACACTAGTGATTCCTGTAGCTTCCACGAAACGTGCTTTGACTCGAACAACCGCCGCAGGAGGAGCCACTGATCCAAGGCTAGGCCATCTACGACGACCAACGCCACCTTGGCCAGGCTATCTTTGTTTCGCAGGGAAGCCATGTAGCGAGGAACATGATGGACCATCACCGGCTCGATCGTGTGCGGCAGATTATGCAGCGAGCCAAAGCGATTGAGCATCCAGGCCGCAAACTGCTGTTCGATTTGTTCATGTAGCTCGTCCCAGGCTTGGCGAACCGGAGCGTCGAGCCGGGATTCAAGTTCCCAGCGAAGAACGACTAACTCAGCCCAGGTACGTGCAAGCGACAGCCAGTCCCGATGCACCGCATCCTCGCCGGGAATCTTTTCCTTGCAGCGATCCAACAGCTTTCGCAGTCTGGCCAGCGCATCAGCCTGATGGTCGTGCAACACCCCGGTCTGCACCCAGTTGGGCAATGACTTGGCATCCTCGGTTTGGACGGGCTTGAGCAAACCTTCCAAGAAGAACGTATCCACGAATGCCCGAACATTCTGGTGGTCAAAGGGAATGAGGCACTTCTCGCCATCACCTTTCAGTGAGCCGAGGTAAACGGGCCACTGCTCTTGCAAGAAGTCGAAAAACTCGGATCGACTCACAAGGATTCTTTCCAATGGCCAGTCGGCGAACTGCTTTTTGGATCGCAGCGATTGGAGCAGATGTTCGTCAAGTCCTTGTGGAATCGGCGCATTCCGGTAGTGCCTGGAGAGCAACATCTCCATCAATCCGACCGTCGTCGTTACAAGGCTGGGCACGATGTGGAAGCAGTGGGTCAGCACGAAGTCTTTCGTGCCATTCTCGGCCAGCACCGATCCGGCCTGTTGCTGGTACGCCTCGAACAGTGGGTCGAGATATGCGCTGTCGAGCGACTTCAGAACCGGATAATTGAGATTCGGAAACAGCTTGTAAAGACTGAATTCAAGCTTGCGGCCATCAATGACATGCAATAGGTCATACGGTAATGATGCCAATTCAGCTTCGGAGCGCAAGATGACGATCAGATCCGTCTTCTGGCCCTGGTCCCAGACCGAGCGATACTTTGATTCGTAGGCGTAGCGGAACGAAATCGAGTCCTCGAAAGGGATCAAATCGAATCCCCGATCCTTAATGGCAGTGAGCGTACCTTCGTCGGTAAGCAGGCCGTCTGGGTCGGATACGAGCGTCAGCCGGGCAATGCCTCGCTTGAAATGCTTCAGGATTGATTCGCGCCAATCAGCCATTGGTTGCCTCCACTCGCAAGACAACGATGGGCTGGAGATCGGGAAACACGGATTCCTGCTGCCGTAGGTTGACTTCCCAGGTACGTTCTTCTTCGTCGAGTCGTTTGATCCGATGCTGCCTCACTTCAGGCAGACCAATCCGGTTGAGTGCCTGCCGCCGAACATGAAAGGCATATCGCCCCTTCTCTCGTTCACTGCCGATCCGCTGTTGATGCCTTGCATGAAGCGATTGGAAGAGACTCTCGCCATGTCGCTCCGCTTCGTGTCTCAGGCGGTCAAAGACTTCACTGCTGACCGATGTCTCGATCAGCCCCTTGTCTTCGATCTTGGTCCCGTCTTGCAGCAACTTTTCCCAGATCAAGCGGGCAGTCGGCAGGAGAGTACGACCATCATCATGCGAAAACAGGGGCAGGATGCGGACAACGTGCCGACCGGTACATCGCAAGGCAACTTGCCACAGCGACCAGAAACCCTGGATTTGCGACGAGAGTCCGGGCACTGCGATCCGAGCTATTGGCTCACCAGCGATTGCACGCGGCAACCGTTCCACCAGGGAACGTAACTTGGGATTCTCCAGGCTGATGTGGTTCAATCCCCGGTCCTGAGCTTCCCGACCAAAGAAAACAATGTCTTGCATCCGTTCGCCATCGGGCCATTCCAGGTCGTAGGCGAACAGCTTCTTTTCAACCCGGCAGCCCTCAGCCCGCAAATAGGCCTGTGGTCATGTGCTCGATCCAAAAGGGCATCGGGTGATTGATGTACTTCGCGGCCAGCGAGGCATCGAGCGCCGCATCGTCGTAGAGCGACTTGCCCTCGCGCTCCGATTCGGCCCGCTCTCGCACGTCCTTCATCAACTGTTCAACACTCTGTTCGATCCGATCCGGGATTGAGGATGGCATCGGCGTAAACCTTCTCAAAGGATGCGCCACTTTCCGCAGAGTCGAGAACATCGCCCGTTTTATCCACGCCGAACTCGGCATAAATCGTCTGGAGCTTCTCTTCCAGGACCTCATGGACCCGCAATTCCACGCTGTCGGCAAAGATCAGGTTGAAGGCTTTGACTCGGTATTTCTGGCCGATACGATCCACACGACCGATCCGCTGCTCAATCCGCATCGGGTTCCAGGGCAAATCGTAGTTGATGACGACGTGGGCGAACTGCAAGTTCAAGCCTTCACCACCGGCGTCGGTCGAAACCAGGATGCGGGCCTCTTTGCGAAAACTGCCTCTGTACCCGTTGCCGGGCTTCCAGGTCCATTGAGCCGTTGAGGCACACGATCTTGAAGCCATGCTCTTCCAGGAAGTTCGCTGAGCATGTGCTGCGTCGGAACAAATTCGGTGAAGATCAGGAACTTCAACTCCGGGTCGTTCTCCGCCTGCTGCGTGTGATAGATCAGATCGAGCAGCGTCTCGGCACGGGCGTCTGGCCCTTGGGCCTGGCAGCGGCGGGCAGTTTCCAAAAGCAGCCTAACCTCTTCCTTCTCCGTTTGCAGACCGGCAATGCGTGCCGCTAGCAGTTCATCCAGTTGCTCCTGCCCGTCTTCGTTCGACAGGTCCGCCTCGTCGCCGTTCAGGTCGTCCTGGGTGATCGTCGTCGATTGCAGAACGTCCCTCCGCTTTCCAGTGCCGTGGCAATCGCTCGTGTGCTGCTGGTGACGAGCCGCTGCATCAGGATCATCAGGAAACCAAGGTATTGGCGATTGTCCCGAATCGCCTGGTCGTAGCCCTGGCGCACGTATTCCGTCACGGCATCATAGAGTTGCTTCTGGAGTGCATGCCTCTCCTCCCATTGCACCGGCACGAGTTTCGTCGTGCGCGGCATAAAAAGCGGCTCGTCCTCGGTCTGTGATCGCCTTCCGCTTTTCGGTGCGAATGACGAATGGGGCAACCTTCTCCCGCTTGATCGAACTGATGTCGGGAAAGGCATCCTGATCCAGTAGCGACATAAGCCGAAAGAAACTCTCCGTTTTCCCTTGGTGCGGCGTTGCCGAGAGGAGCAAGAGGTACGGGGCAGCTTCGGCGAGTGCCTTGCCGAGTTTGTAGCGGGCCACCGTGTCGGCGCTGCCGCCAAGCCGATGGGACTCGTCCACGATGATCAAGTCCCAGCCAGCGGCGATTAGATCGCCAATGCGTTCCTGGTTGTGACGCTCGACACGCTCCTGATTCCAGCCCCGCCGTCGTTCGATGGGTTTCACAGAATCGAGCGGGCACACGACTTGATCGAACTGCCGCCAGATGTTGTCGTCGGCCACCAGGTGCCGGATAGCTGAGAAGTCGCTGGGGGAGAGAAGCTGAAACTGTTCGTGGAAGTGGGTCCGCATTTCCTGCACCCACTGCGCCACAAGTCCCTTGGGGGCGACGACCAGTACCCGCTTGACCAAGCCCCGCAGCTTGAGTTCCCGGATGACCAGCCCAGCTTCAATGGTCTTGCCCAAACCGACCTCATCGGCGAACAGGTAACGCACTCGGTCGCCCGCCATCGCCTTCGACAAAGCGAGCAACTGATGCGGCAACGGGATGACACCGCCTTCAAGCGGAGCCAGAAGCACGTCCTCGGCCAGCCCCTCAGCCACTCGTGCGGCGGCAACTCGATAGACAATCTGATCGAAACTCTTTACCGTCTTCGGCTGATCGAGCGGTGTGAGGCGGTCGGCATTGACCCAGGCCACCGCCTCCTCTGTCGGACGCCATACGAGATATGTCGTGTGATTCCAGACCGTCTGCGATTCGAGAATGCGCACCGGCTCCCGATGGTCTTGGCTAAATGCCCAAGACCCCACGTTGAACTTCGATGCGAGATTCTCAGCGTTCACAGCTTGCTACTCCTCGGTGCGCATGACGGCATTGTCGTAATACATCAAGAGCGCCGAATCCTCCTGTATCAATGCAACGGGAACGCGCCTCGCCATATCGACGATTGTCTTGTACTCGCCCTTTTGCCAGCAGTCCTTGAAACCAGCTCGCAGCGCTTCCGATCGCACGACCTTGAGCTTGCCCTTGGTTGCTTGGTACTGCTCAAACTCCTTCAACAAGTGGCGATGCCGAAGCTGCTCCAGGTCGGCTTCCTTGCCAGCCTTGGGCGTGTGCCACTGCTCATTGGAATCCCGCACGAAGTTCTCGTTGAGGATGTTCAGGAGTTCGATGGGCTCTTCCTGCTTTTCCCATGCCCGTTGCGCTTCCTTCATGTAGAGCGGCTGAAGTTCCTGGAATGTCAGCGATTTGCGGTTAAGTTGCTGCCGCACCCACTGGATGGCCGATTTCTCGTCGCTGACGAAGAGTTGCAGTTGTTCGACATCCGCGACATTCAAGCGTCTACGGTCGTACTCCGCAACTTGATCCGGCAGGAAATACATGTTGTCCCGCTCGGGATACCGCTGGGCCAGGCCGGTGTAGAACTCAGCCGCCGACATCGGCAAGGAAATGTTGCGCTGAACGTGGAAAGCGATCATGCGGTCGAACAACAGATGCTTCTCGCGTTCAGCGATTGCTTCGGCTCGATCCTTCCGTTCGACAAAGACCGGCAACTGGCCAAGATGCTCGGCCACGAAGTCCCAGACACCCTCGGCAGTCCCCGCCTTCAGCGTGAAGCGTTCTTCAAACTGAGTTGTCGGCTTGTAGGCCGAAATCACCAAGTCCTGCTTGACGGCATTGGCGCTGTTGACCTGCTTTGGCGTCCCTTGCGTCTTATCGAGGGTCCGCACGTCGGCAATCACGAACCGCGACTGGAGAATCGCCTCCTGAATGGCGTTCCATACGGCGTTTTTGCTATTATGAAAGACGACGGTCATCCAGCGTCCCGGCTTCAATACCCGGTAGAACTCGGCCAAGCACTTTCGCATCGCCTCCTGGTAAAAGGCCAAGTCCCGCTGCGTCGAGCGGTCCACAATGGCCTCACACGCCACATTCGTCTGCGCCCGTAGCCAGCCCTCCCACAAGGCGTTCAGTTGCGCGTAGTTCAAATTGTCGCCAAAAGGTGGGTCAATGAAGATGTAGTCGATGCTGGAGTCGGGAATCACTGGCAGGCCGGCGCTCGAACCGCAACTGACAAACTGTGGCTCATGCAACTGACGGTAGACGACGAGGAAATCCCGCAGTTTCCCTTCCAGGGCCTTGAGCGGATTCGCTTCGGCCATCAGCGAGCCTACGAACAGCGTGCCGGTCATCGGCACGTTGCCACGCTTGCCCAACTGATACGTGGTCAGGAAAGAGCAAAGCCGTACCGAGACCGATTGGACCAGGTTGACCAACTGCCGCCGCCAACGGCCATTGGCCCCAGCAAGGAGCTTGGAGATCGTCAGGAAGTTCCGGGGAGTGTAGTAGTGGTGCAGATGGGTCAATCCAACGGATTCGTTGCCCGACGACATGCTCCCCTTTGGCAGTTCGAGCGCTGGCGGAAGAGCGGCATCTTCCAGCCGTACCGAGGAGATCGCCCGCAGGTCGTCAGCATCCGGTTTCTTCGTCCGGTGGCTTTTGCCAATCATGTATTTGAGGAAGACCGGAACTCGCTTGGTTCGTTGGATACTGCGATCCAAGAGCGGGTCAAAGACGGTTTCCTTGAACGGCTCCATCGCCCGCTTGGTCAACGTCACGCCACATTCGGGGCACGGAAATTCCGACCGCACCTCCAGTGGATCGGCGTTTATGTCCACGGCATGGTCGAAGAAGACGATCTCGTGGCCGCATTGGGGGCAGAGCAACACTTCGGACCAAACCGTGTAATTCATCACGCCCGGTTTTTCCGCCGCAGCCAACAGCCTGCCATCCTCTCCGTTGTGCGCGGTTCGGTAGAGTTTTCCGCACGTTGCTTCAACCTGTTCAAGCAGCCGGGCTGCTTCGGCCTCGAATTGATCAGCATCGACCGGCGCATTGTAGTTATGGGCGATGAAGGATGCGGCGGGGCTGAGGTCGTTGAGGATGGCGATTCGCTTGCCCCACTGGACGCCGGGCATCTTCTTTTCAATGGCGGCTCGCTCTTCTGGCGTCGGCTCGCCGCAGAGCGTGCAGGCGATACCGGTCATCCCTGAACCGCAGAATCCATCCAGCACCAGGTCACTGGGCTTGGTGTAGTGCAGGATGTAACGGACAATGGCCCCGTGCGGCACCTTGGTGTGGTAGCTATGGGCCATGTAGATCGTGTCGTTCTTGCCTGCCGTCACGTCGGCGGCGAATGGTTCGCTGTGATACTCCTCATCCACGTCGTAGGGTTTACCGTACTGGGAAATCAGGTCCGACAAGAAGGGGTTCGGGCAGAGCGTGTAATAAGGCGGGTCCGACAGGTCGAGGATCGTGTCGTCATCGACCACCGGGAAGCCTTCAAGTTTGCGAAACGCAGGGTCGAGTAGCTTTTCTCGAAGCCGCTCCAGGAAGTAAGCCCGGCGAGAGCCGTCGTTCGCAAAAGACATACCGAGACACTCGACCGGTCCACCAGGACCAGCCTCATTTTTCGTATCCAGAAGTTGGGGCTGTTTGTGCCTTGACATCCGGGCTGTTTCCCTCCATACGGCTTCTGCCGCCTAGTTGGTTAATTGCCGGTTCGCATCAAGGCATTGTCGTAGTACATGAGCAGCGCTGGATCTTCCTGGATGATCTCGTCCTTGATACGTTTTGCTATCTCCACGATGGGTTGATACTCGCCCGTCTGCCAGCACTCCTTGAAGCCTGCCCGAAGGGCTTCGGTGCGAACCACCTTGAGCTTGCCCTTCGATTGTCGGTATTCCTCGAATTCCTTCATTAACGCTCGATGCCGAATCTTCTCCAGGTCCGTTTCTTTGCGAGGATCAGGAACGTACCAACGGTTCTTCGCCTTGCCCATCAGCCGTGGATCGCCTTTTTTCAGGCTGCGAAGTTCGTGGAAATTGGTGGAAAGGTAACTGTGGATTTGGCTGGGAACGTCGCCACCACCGTCGTAGTTAAGAAAGTTCTCCTGGAGCAATTCGGTCAGTTCCAGGAGCTTCTCGTGCTTCTCCCATGCAGCGACTTCCCTCATGAATTGCGGTTGAAGTTCAGAAAATGTCTGCGGCTTGTTGGTAAGTTGCTGTTTCAGCCACTTGATTGCCGTTGATTCGTCGGACACGAAAAGTTCAAGCTGGTGTAGCTCGCTGACACTCAATCGCCGTTTGTCATACTCCGCAGCTTGTTCCGGCAGAAAGAACATCCCGTCTCGTTCCGGATATCGTTGACGCAGGCCCCCGTAGAACTCGGCGGCAGACATTGGCACGGTGACTCCTCGCTGAACATGAAACGCCACCATTCGATCAAAAAGCAAGTAGTCCTGCCGTTCCGCAATGACTTCCCCTCGTCCCTCATTGATGACCATCACAGGCAGTTGTCGCAGGTGCGTGGCAAGAAAGTCCCATACACCTTTTTCTGTGCCAGCTTCGAGCGAGAACCGCTCTTCAAGTTGTTTGGTCGGCTTGTATGCCGATATTACAAGATCTTGCTTCACGGCTCCAGCGGCATTGATGGCGTTAAAGCCCGCCTGCTGCTTGTCGAGCGTCCGAACATCAGCCACTACGAATCCCGCACGCAGTAGAGCTTCCTGGATAACATTCCATACGGCATTCTTGCTGTTGTGAAACTCAACCGTAATCCAGCGACCTGGCTTTAAGACCCGATGATACTCGTGGAAGCACTTTTCCATCAACGTGCCATAGTCAAGCAAATCCTTGCGTTGAAACCGACTGACGATTGCCTCCGAACGAGAATTGGTGAATACCCTAAACCACGATTCTGACAAAAAGTTCAGTTCGGAGTACGCCAGGTTGTCTCCAAACGGTGGGTCTGTAAAAACATAGTCAACAGAGGCATCCGGCACTTGTGACAAATCGGTGGCTGATTGTGTGCTTACCAGATTGCCCGTCAACGAGTACGATCGAAGACTCGCTATGCCTCCGAGCTTCGAGGATCTAAGACCGTGGAGTATATTCTTCTCCACGGAAAGCGAACTAACATAAAGTGTGCCGCTCTGATACCCGGTCAGTACGGGCTTTTTCGACCCCTGCTTGAAGATGACACGAGCCATCTTATTGCTGTGCGCCAAGTTGTACGACGAAACGAAAAACAAAAGAGCCAAGCGAAGACTGCTGTCGTCGATACGTCGAATATTCTCGAAGAGCCATGCAAGAACTAATAGGTTCCTTTTCGTGTAAAGCTCCTGTACGTGCTGAAAACTGGACGTGCCTGATCTCCACTTGTCTCCCCAACAAGGGTTATCGGATTCGCTGTTCATAATGCGGTTGGTTGGATATGGAAAGGGCGTGTCTACGTTTGCGATGCGCTGTAGTAATTCAAAATCGTGTACGTTGGGTTTTCTTTCATATCGGTGAGTTCCGGATATTACACTCATCAATACTGGAACTTGTTTTGGAACAGTCAACGTCTCGCCCAGGAGTGAATCAAACACTGTTTCGGTGAGGCGTGAGTTGTCCGTTTTGTATTGTGTGCGTTGCAGGCAGGACACAAAAAAGTGTCCTTGATTTCAACTTTGGTTGGATCATACGCGGCGTCCCAAAATACAATTTCGCTTCCACAATCTGCGCAACCAAGCACATCGGACCAAATCGCATAGATAAGTGTCTCGGGCTTGCCTTTGTCGTCGCGAGTACGGTAAACCCATCCGATGTCCTTATCCGCACTGGAAAGTAGGTCTGTGGCAGCGGAAGAAAACACGTCTGCGCCGACACGGGCACAATATCCCGCGGCTATCTGAGTTGCTGCTGGGCCGAGGTCAGATGCAATTGCAAATCGTCGTCCAGCGGTACCCTCAAAGTCATCAAGTTCTGAGGCAGCATTATTGCAAAGATCAGCGGCAATGGCGGTCATTCCAGTGCCGCCGAAAGCGTCCAAGACGATTGCACCAGGATCGGTGTAGTGAAGAATGTATTGCATTATTGCCTTGTGCGGCACTTTGGTATGGTACGTGTGAGCATCGTAAATCGTACCGCTGCGCCCTTCACTCACGTCCGCCGCAAATGGCTCTCGGTGATAGCTGTCCTCAGACGGGTCGTAAGGCTTTCCATGCAGCCGCACAAAAGCGCCGATAAACGGATTTGGGCAAGCCGTGTAATATGGCGGATCGGATAATGCAAGAATGTCCTCATCTTCTCCAATCGGGAATCCTTCAATCTTGCGGAATTTCGGGTCTTTCAGTTTCTCGCGCAACTTCTCCAGGAAGTACGCCCATCGCGCCTCGTCGTTCTCGAACTTCTTGCCGAGGCACTCGACCGGCTGGTCGCTGCCATAGCTGACCTCAAAGAGCTTGTTCGACCCAGGCTTGGCGGGAACGAGCTTCTCCTCGAACAGTCGTTCCTTCTGCTGCCTTTGTGGTTTCTTCGCCATGTTGGTTACTCGTCGTCTTCCTGAAGAATGTGTTTGCGGGCGATGCGTTCGATTTCAGGGGAGCTTATGCTGCCATCGAGCCCGTCCTCGGACGTGATGACCCGATCCATGTAGCCGTTCTTCACGTACCACTCCTGCTTCCGTTCCCATTTCGCCAGATACGAGGGCACGGAGAGCATCCCCAGGTGTTCCCAATAGAAGATGTCGCCGTCGAAGCTGACGGTGAAGTCGGGCAACCGATAGTCGTTCGGGTTGCCCTCCTTGTTGAGCAGTTTCTTCTCATACTCGTAGCTGATGCCCAGCCGAGTCAGTGTGTCGGCAACAATCACCTCGGACTTCGACTGCACCAAAACGTCTTTTGCCGTGCGGTGGATCAGATGGTTGGCGTACCACTTGCCTTCGGAATCCGACCGCACCGCCTTGGTGAAGAGGTTGGTACTGCGGAGCAGCGTGGCCGACGCCTGCGGGCTGCGAAGCCGCTCCAATACCTCGGTATCGCGCTCGATCAGCACGATGATTTTCTTCCGAAAGCGAGTGAGGCCGGTGTAAAGCAGTTCTTTGGAAAGTGTCGTGGCTTTGCGAGGCAGGATCAGGAACACATAGTTGAAATCGCTCCCCTGCGCTTTATGGACGGTGAGGGCGTAGGCCAACTCCAGGTTTCCATCAACTTCGCTGCGGT
Source organism: uncultured Planctomycetia bacterium (assembly GCA_963824275.1). Lineage (GTDB taxonomy): Bacteria > Planctomycetota > Planctomycetia > Pirellulales > Thermoguttaceae > JANXQG01. The sequence goes on from CAWGOT010000007.1 coordinate 24,497, forward strand.
AGTAGCGGTAGGAAACATCGGGCTGCGTCGAGAAGAAGACATCCAGGCTGTCGTAGGCACTGCTCGTGCCGGTCACCAGGCCAATCTCGCCATTGGCGACGTAATCCAATCCTTCGCCACGAGGCCAGGCATTGCGGCGGCAGTTGTGGACCTGGATTACCTTGTCGGTCCAGACAATTTCCTGTTCGCCAAACGGCTTCTCCTTGGAACTCCACGCCCGTCTGGCTTTGTTGAGCAGGCCGCCCCGGTAGCGAGCTTGAATCTTGCGGTTGATGTCGGTGGTACCGAACTCGTACCCGCGTATTGGGCTGAGAATCTGCCAGTGTTCTGCAAGGCGAGGATCGTGTTCACCACCCTTGTCGTTGGAAATGCCGACGCTGCTGTTGAATGGAATGTAGGCTCCGTTCCCCTCGGTCAATTCAAGCACCTGCTTCATGCGAGCCGCCAGAAGCGCGTCGAGCTGCTCGGGATTCCGCCAGAAATGGACCTCCAGGTCGCCGCCGACATCCTGGCGGGCAGCACGGGAAAGCAGTTCGTCGTCGCCAGCCGTACCGTCGTCGCTAAGATAGCCGTCAGCCAGTTGCAGCGCTAAGCTGTTGTAGTCGGCGTACCTCGCCCGTTCGGTGAGGTGGGCGAGACAGCCCTGACGCTCGGATGCGGAAAGGCGGAATTCCTTCGGATAGAACTTCTGGATCGTCTCTTCGTCTGCCTTGAACCAACTTACGATGTCCACAAACGGACGACCAGGGCCGATGGGCGGCAACTGATTGGGATCGCCCACAAAGATCAGCCGAGAGACCTGGTTCAGGTCGAGCACCCGGAATAACACACCGAGCAGGTCCATCGGGAGCATCGAGGCTTCGTCGATGATGACCGTGGAAGCACCTTGTTCCTTGCCCCCGGTGTATCGCAGAGCGAAGTTCTCTTTATTGATCCACCCATTTGTCCACAAAAAATGGTGGATCGTGCGAGCGTCTCTCTTCGTGCGATCCATTAACCGCACACGGGCCTTGCCTGTCGGCGCAAGCAACAATACGCTACTCTTCCCTTCCAGTTCTTCAAGCCCCCTGAGAAACACCTTGAGGACGCTGGTTTTCCCAGTTCCCGCTCGTCCGGTCAACGCGCTGAACCGGGACTGATAGAGGGTGTCGAGCGCCTTTGCCTTCTCCGCTCTGGCTCGCTCTTCAACTTCCGGTGGGAGCTTTTGTCCTTCTTCGCTGTCCTCGAATTCCTGCTTGAGAAGTTCCTCCCAGGAGAAGCCCTCTTTGGGCGGGCTATTCCTCCGCTTAACGCGCCGCTTAATTCGGCCAGCGACTTCCTGCTCTAATTCGGAGAGAATTCGCAGGCTCATCGTCGGAGAATCGACATCGGCGCGAAAATCAATTGCCTCTTGATAAAAGGTCTGCTGGCCGACAACGAGTTCTCGGTCGGGACGACAGGCCCGTCGCTCGGGAAAGCGGGATTTGATCCGATCTAGCGTCTCGGCAAACGGCAATAGCGTATCCCCGTTGCCTGCGGCTTCCTTCAAGATGGCGACAGCGCAGCTTCGCACGCGACGAGGGTCGTCCTGCGAGATGACATCTTCTTTAGGCAGGAAGATGGCGGCGTCGGATTCGGGGCGCATTCCTCGGTCGATCACTTCGAGTGAGATGATGTCCCGGTCGGGGCCACCTTGGTCCATCTCTGATATGAGGTAGGGGTTATCGACGAGTTGTTCCTCGCTGGCGCTGATCCCGGCGTTGGTTCGCTCGTCTGGGTCGGCTATCCGGCGCACCTGCTTTGGAGTTAGTTCAAAGCGAACAAGCAGAGAAAGGAGTTGGCGGCGAGTCGCGCTGTAGGCGGCCCAGCGCCCGGCTGCCTGTTTCATAGGCTTGACGTATTCTGGCTCCGCGCACGGTTGTTTGCCTTCCAGTACCGCGAGCAGGTATTCCCAGACATTCTCTCCCTTTTGAATACGGGGCAAGAGCACTTGGCGGTGAAACGCCGTGCCCACGACAACGCCCAGGAATTGCAACACGCTGCCAATCCCTGGAAACGGACCACGATTCTGCCAAACCTCCGACAGCAGATCGTTCAGCCAAACGATGTGGCGTTTCCAGTCGCCAGGAACCTTATTCTCGTCCTTGACGGCCTGAACGGATTGCAACAACCGTTCCAGAGCGCCCACAGCGGTGTCGTCGCTGACATGCTCTCCCACGTAGGAAAAATCGAGCATCGTGCCTTCGGGGATGCGGCAAATGATGTTCGCCGTGTCGTGACCTTCCCGCAGATACTCGTGGTAAGGAAGACGAAAGCCCTGGTTCTCGAAGTCGTGGGTGATGCAGCGGGACCAGATTGGATATTCATCAGGGAATTTCGGCGGCTTGTTGCCGAAGTACGCTTGCCTGGCGATATTGGAGATGCGCCCAACGCCGATCAATACTCGATTGAGGTTCTCCTCCAGTGGATTGCCTTCGTTGCAATAGAAGAAAACCAGGGAGCGATTCTTTTCCAGTCGGTCCCAAAAGTTCTTCAGCAGGGCGATTTGACGATCTGGCTCGAAGACCCAACCGTACTCCTTCTTCGGATCGTCGGGGCCACGGATTTCGAGATGCTCGTCTTCGCACAGTTGGCGGAAATTCTCCTCGCGCATCCAGCGATAGGGTGATGGACACACCGAGTAGGGCGGAATCGCCTCGGTGGCTGCTGGCAGACGACGGAATTCAAGAGGATCGTTGTGGGTGATCGTGTAGCCGATGGGCGAAAAGGCGATCGGGTCACGAGAGCAGGGCGGCTGCCAACCGTCGAGTTCAGCCAACGGCTCACCGGCAGCATTCACTTCTCGTTGCAGTTTCCTTGGGTCGGCCAGGGTCTCGCGGATGTTCTGCTGCACCACACAATACACATTTTGGCCGGGGCGCTCACAAATGCGACCATTCCAAGCGCCTTCGTGCCAGACGATTCTTGCTGATAGATGGGTAGCCATTCTGTCTTACCTCAATCGCCTTTCTCGATGACAATGCGAACTTTGTTGACATCCTTGCCTCGCACCATGTTCTGAACGAAATCATCAAATCGCGTGCGGAACTGCGCGACCGTGCAGGGAGCGCTATTATCGCCCAGCGAAAGCAATAGCTCGGCGGGCTTTACGCCGATCGGCGTCAATCCCGACAAAGCGTTCTGAATGCCCTGAACCAGTTCATTGCTGATCTTGTCGGGCAGCCCCTTGTCTTTGAGGAACTTCTGCACCGCCTTCTTCTGGTCGGGATCGAGCAGCTTAATGCTTGCCTCAACCGTAGGATCGGCCAAGTTGGTGAGCAGCGTGTCGGCCCAGGTGTCGAGCAACTTGTCGATCTCGTTGTCGATGGCATCCATCACAGCCGTACCGGATGGCCCAGCTTTCTCGTCGGTTGGTCGGAAGCCGCAGTGTGGGCAGATCGGGTTCGTGTTCAGGTCATCCTTAACAAGCGTGAAGCACGGCTTGAGACTCACCAGCCGGTTCTGCAAATCAGTCAGGCTGGCGTGCGGCAGGAGTGCCACGCCAGTCAGCTTCTTCAGTCGCCCTAGCCGAGAGTCTTTTAGCAGCTTCTGCTTCTTTTCGTCTTCACTGATTCCCAATCGGGTTTTCTTGTGAAGCGCCAGGTAATGGTCCTGGTAATCCTTCTTGCAGCGATCCATTGCTGCCACCAGCTTCTGCCGGAAGCCCGCATCGCTTCGCTTGGCCGGATCGAGCAATTGCGGCTGCCATTCGGTGCGGACTGCATTGGCCTTCTCCGACCACAAGTCGTCTGCGGGCAGTACAGCCTGCACCGTGGAGAGGTACGACGTGAGCGGCGTCAATTCCGCCACCAGTCCATGCGTGCCTTCAAGGCTGTCGAGCAGCTTGAGTTCGCTGGCATGCCCTTTGACCTCTTCCACCGTGGCAGCGAAGTTCTTGAGCTTGCCAGGGGTGTTGAAGGCTTGGAGTTTTTCCAGGAAGTCCTGGAGAGTGTCGAGTTGCTTGCGATACTCCTCACGTTTTTCGACCGGGATCAGTTCGTGTCCCCAGCAAGGCATTCCCGATTGGGCGTGCTGCTTTGCAACGACGATTCTCTTGACGATGCCGCCCGTCTTGTCGTGAAGCTGCCTGATTGCCTCATCCCGTGTATCTGGATTGCGGATCAATCCCTCCGGCAGTCCCACAAGCTCGAATAGCGACACGAGGGACGAAAGCGGAATGTCCTTGGGACGCTCGACATGCCGGAACTTGCAAAACTCATCAACCGGAGTCTTGCCCGATTCGCTCAGCGTGGCGGCGTCGATCTTCTTCCTGCCGACGAGGGTCAGCGTGATGTCGCCGCTGTGGACCAACCCCAGCAGAACCACGACCAGCAGTTCCGGCTCTAGTTTGTAGTCGATCTCGATCTCAACGCCGGTGTACTTTTCGACAAGGATTTCATTGCGATTGAGAACCTGGCCCTGCGGCTTGGCTTCCAGTTTCTTGATGATCGACTTGGCATATCGGGACTCGTGCGGACGGATTTTCTCTTCGTCGAGAAGTCCCAGCCCGTCAAGGACCGCCGTCGCAGTGTTCGTCCGCAACCCGCCTGAGAGGCAACGAATTGCATCCGATACGGCGTCGTTGAGATTAGAAGCCGTGAGCGTGATGGAGAAGGACGGGTATTCCGGATACCGTTCCTCGAAACAGGGGCCAAGCCCCACGGAGCCGACCAGGTTGACCAATTCGCGCACGGTCATATTCCCTGTCTTTTGTCCCTTGAGGAACTCGACCATCTTTTTCGACACTCCCTGGTGGACGACATCGAACGCATTGAGCATGTGTTGCCGCAGCCAGTTCGTCAGCGTCTTGAGATGCAGGTCCGCCTTGTCTTCGTAGTTCTTTCTCGTAGCACTGCCTGCCTGGGAAGCCATCGCCCGTGCGCCGGCGTAGAGCCTGAGCGCGCGGTTGTATTCTTCGTCGGGGTGCTTGAGGTAGAAGAAAACTTCATCAGCCAGCTTGTCATCCTTGTACTTCGGCGGCTGCAACGGCTGCATGAAATAGACGTAGAAGTCACGGGGCGGCTGGGCCGTGGATCGCTCATTCGGAGCACCAAAGAACAAATAGCCTCGCCGAGTGACCTTGTGTTCGCGCCATTCGACCTCGTGTTCCCAGATGCGGTAGCCGGTGACGTAGGTCGTGTCGGCGCACTCCATGACGCGCTTGAGAGCGTCGAAGTAGTAACGGTCAAGTTCACTCGGCGAGAGACTCTCCGACCGCTTCTCAATTTCGGTGTCGTAATCGATGTCCTTGTCGAGATCGAGGAAGTATTGGTCGTTCTCCAAATTGTGCGTGATGAACTGCCCGCTCATCGTCTTCACGATTTCATTCAGGCAGGTTTCCACCGTCGTCCGCAGGAAGTCGCTGTTCTTCTCGGGCAGTGCTGCATGGAAGAGGCACAGCCCATCGCGCAGCTCACTGGCGGTGGGGCCGATCTTGGCACGGATGTCGCCGGTAGTGAGCCGATGCACAGACAGACCGTGGCAGATGCGGATGCCATTGGCACGTAGGCTTTGCGAGTGAAGGTTTGCTTTATCCGACTTTCCAGCACGTTGCTCTTGTCGATGACCTGCCGCACGTCAACGTCAGAACGAATGGATACGTCCTGGCAGAGGTAACTCCAGTAGGAGTCGTAGCTCAATAGGCCCGGCTCTTCGGCAGGCACGGTCTTGTTGAGGAGCAGCCGCATTTCGGCGCTGAGGGTTTTCAAGACTTCCCGCTTCTCGGCCACGGTGATCTGCTCGAACTGTTCCAGGTAAGCTGGGTGGATCGGAAAAAGCCGCACGAATTCGTCGAGCCGTTCAGCCATCGTGTCGTACAGTGGAGTGAACTTCTCCAGGTGTTCCCGGATGCGTGCCTGTTGCTCAGGGGTCTTTTTGAGCAAACGCTCGGAAACCACGTAGGCCACGTCCTCTCGGACAATGCGAAGTTGCTCAAAGCGAGCCTTCACCCGCCGCACGCTGTCGGCCACGAATTGGAATCGCGGGTTGTCGAAGAGTGCCTCCTGCAATCCGGCCATGAATCGGAATTTCAGGTGGTCGCAGACTTCACCGACCTCACGCAAGAAATTCAGGTCGAGAACAAGCTGTTGATCGTTGCGGGTACGGAGGTAATCGAGAAGCTCGTCCACCACCATGAGCAGACCGTGCTTGGGGAACTTCTCGTGGAACTTCCCCATCATTTCGTTGATGGAATCCTTGTTATTGCGGACCTTTTCCGCTGGCGGAAAAGTGAAGTTGACGCCGATTTCAGCCAGATGATCTTGAAGCTCGCCGGTGATGATGTCCCGCAGGCTCATCGTGGTCGAGCCAATCTCGGTGCGGATTACCTTGAACTTCCCGGTGATCGACTTGGCTGCTTTCACGAGGTCCTTGTTCTTGGCGGCGTCTGCCAAGTCTTCGTGTTCGGCTAGCGCCGAGATGAACGACATTAAGTGCGACTTGCCAGTGCCGTAGTTGCCGACGATCAGGATGCCCTTATTGTCGGCGGGCTTGTCGTACTGAAGATGCGGCACGACCAGATCGGTCAGTTGCTTGGCCATGCCTTCCGAGATGACGAACGTCTCGACCAGCGTCCGTGCCTTGTCGTGAGCGTCGGCATCCCGCAACTCGATGATGGTTTCGATTGGCTCAAAGTCGATCAGTTCAGAATACTTCATGGCTCTTTCCGTCAGGTTTGCGCTTTTTCGTTTGTTTTCAGCGGCACAGGGATCGCATCAAGTTCCCGATATGACCGGTATTCAGGATGATCGGGCTTGGCGTAGGTGAGCGTTCCTTCAACATAGGAACCGTTCCATGATGCAACGATCGTCCGGTTCCGGCTTATTCCCTGCAACAGTTTGAGGGGATCGAGTTTCAGGGCGGGGTCGAAGAGAATTTCCAGGTTGTCCAGAACGACGACCGCCGTCGCTTGCGAACTGATCAGTCCCTCCATGAGTCGATTTGCTTGTCTGGCACGTTGGGCCTTGGTAAGGGCCACCATCTTCTGGCTGAGGCTCAGGTTCACGTTCAGATAGGCGTAGCCCTCGCTGCCAGCGAGGGACCGCAGCAGCCCGGTTTTCCGGCCCCCGACGCCCCAATCAAAATTACCAGCCGATGATACCGTAGCCCGGCATCCTTGATCGCCTGTTTCAATGAGTTGGTCACGTCAACCATTTCATGTTCCGAGAAGGCGTTGTGGGAAACCGATGGGTGTCAGCTCTTCCAATACGGGCTGCTGCTGTCCCGGCTATGGGCTTCCCTATGGCTGTGCGGAAACAACTCGCCACTTTACCCAATCCTTTCCGTTTCATAGTCTCCTACCACGACAGAAGCACCTTGTTGCAGAAAATTGACCGCAACAAGGAGCGTGTCTTTTCCATGCCGCTTGATTACGCTTCCCTCAATGCCTGCAAAGGGGGCCGGATCGAATGCGTACTTTCATGCCCTTCGACAAGGCGTGCTTCGGGAGTAAGGGGTGCATCCGATGCAATGAGTTGATGTATCTGCCGCAAGTCAAATAGCAACTCGGCCTTGTCGGGTGCTTCGATGATGCGGACAACGCATTTTGTCCTGAATGCCTCTGCCCGCTGCTCCTCGTTGCCGCACAGGAAGACATAGCCAGGAAAGAGAGGCACGAACGCTGTGCCTACCCGACCTGAAGGCGACCGGGTTGTTTTCTTAATCAAAGGACCGTAAAACGGAACATTGAACTTCCGAAGACGCTCCATGAAGACCTTCTCACGACGGGCAAGCGTATAGGCAGCCCACCATCTAGCATCTGTCGGCGGGGAGTCCAGCAAGGTATCTGGGTAAATATCCGACTCGTAGGGAAGTATTGGCATCTATGTCCGTAACCACCCACGGACGACAACGCACCTGCACAAGCTGCCCCTGTTCGGGGAGACTATGTGTGGCAATGGTCATTTTGAACTTTCTCTATTCGACCTTTTGATCTTCGCAATCGCCGCCAGCAGGTATCCCGCCCTCAGTCCAACCTTCGGTCATGGTGGGTTGCGAAACCGCAATCCTTACTTGCCCACTCATTATTAGTTCTGCCAATTTCACCGACGCACCTTGACCCCACGGTTCCTGACGGTTTTGCTCCGGTTTCACGGAGGGGCTGCAACCGGCAGGGGGCCGTTTTTGGGGGGGCCAGTATCTCGAATTTCGGGGAAAACCTGATTTTATATCTGCGTAAACCCAATTGCAAGCAATCCAGGGATTCCAAGTGTTTTTGTGCCATCGGGTTAGGTCGGTCGGGCAAGTTTGGCAAAGCCTGCGGCTCGGGCCGCCCGAAAATTGCCCAAAAACCCCATACTCGCCAAGGGAACTTGGACTCTACGGCCCAATGGTTACGCACGGATTTCCAGGGTTTTGACCTCGGGCGGCCCACATTCTGGGACCGACGACCAGCGAATAATCGAATACCGAACCCCGGCCCGATCATATCGGTACAGATAATACTGTCTCCCGTCGCCTTGGAAGCCGATCACCACGACCACCATCGTCCTGGCCCGCCCAAACGAACGCCGCCCTCGTTTCCAGCATCAGATCACCCGCCCTATCTCGCCATCACGACCGCGACCGCACTCAGCACCAGACCTCCGACACACAATCAGCACCAAGCAGCCGCCCGGCCTGGGCAATCCATCCCGAATCAGCCGCCCGGTCGGGGACTCGTAGCCGATCTTCCTCTTAAACGTCCGTTTCGTATTCGTCCACCAGCGGAACGGCTTCATGAACTCGGTGATGCCGAGTTCCTTCTTGATCCGCTTCTTGGCCTTCGTGATGCCAAGCATCGTTTTCAGGGATGGGCGGCGGTAGCGAAAGAATTTCATTTTAGGCTTTCCCATTGATCCAGATACAATACCGCTGCAATTCTTCAAGGGTCGGAGGAGAACTCAATCGTGGAGCAGGACTAACGACTGCGACTTCTGCGGGCCGATGCACCATTGAAGGAACAGGCGGCGGTTGCACGGCCATCTCGGGCGTCTTCATCAATGGAGCAGGCGGCGGCACGACGGCCATCTCCGGTATCGAAGACGCGGCTGGTCTTGGTCCCCGGAATCGATGGTGGCGGCTGTACGGCCATCTCGGGTATTCCGCCCCGTTTTCCTGGCGGGCTGGGCGGCGGTTGCACACTCATTTCGGGAATCGGAAGTAATTCCGGCTCCTCCAAGACCTCAGCTTCCAGAACCATCGGGCTGGAAGCAATCGGTGTCGGTGTCTGAGCCTCTTCCACGATTTCCGAAAGCCATTTCCGCTTTCTGGAAGCCTCGCCCCACCAAGCCTGCATTCGCCGTAGGTTATCGGGAATCCACGGAATCTCCTGAGCCTGCTTGTAAAGGATGATTATTTCCACCAGCAGGCCGGATACTTCCGGCACTTTACGGCCATAGGAGGACTCGGCAAACTCCCGCACATTCACCCAATTATCGCCAAAGAGATTCATGTAGTGGTCCGGGGTAAGCGAGAGTTCGAGGCGATGGTCGAAACGCCGCAATGAGGCGAGAACGGACTCGATATGCTTCCGAGTCGTTGGATCGGCGGCAAGCACCGATTGACGGATTCTGACGGCCCTGGCCCTTTGGCGGTCCTCGGCTTGCCTTTTTAGCGTCTCCTGCTTTTCTCGTTCACGAAACCTTTGCCGCTTTTCGTGGCGGCTTTGAAGCACGAGCAACCCCACGATCCCCAAGAAGACTGCAATCGTGATTAGATAAGGGATAGCTGCGACCAGGGCGGCGATCAGGGAGGAATCACCATCGCAAGCACCTTACCCACGCCCAAGGCGGCAGCGACAAGCACGGCCAGGAGAACACATCCGAGGACGATGCGGAGGAAATGGAAGAGGATGTCGTTCTCCTTGCCGACGAGCTTCCACAGCCAACGGTCCACGACCTGCGTTGCTCTAATAAACTGGTCCTTGATTTTCATCATGAAGGATTTCATGGCTCAATCCGAGTCCTACGAACCACGGCTCAAGTCGTCCAAATACCATTGATCGTGGAAGTGATTGAAGTCATCCATTTGGGCTTTCAGCACGCCGAGGACACCGCCTTCCCATTCCGAGAACGCTCGCTCTCCTCCTACGGTTCGCAGATTCTCAGGAAACGTGCGAATCGTGTACATCGGATTCTGGCTGTCAAATTCCTGGCCGAGTTTTTGGAAGTATTCACCGCTGACAACGAACTTCACCTTGCCACGCCATGCCAGTTGCACGGAATCGAATCGCTTGTCCTTCAACGTCTTGGCGAATTGCAAGAAAACCCGGAACACGTCGAGTCGAGAGTTGCTGGCAGAAATCTTGGTCAAGTCGAAAACAAGGATGGAAAGGCCCATGTTGCCGTAATACGCCTTGGCCTCCACCCCTTTGTTTCGAGCATCGTCGGCAATGGTTTTCTGCAAGGGACCGTTGACCGTATAGTTGATTCCATAGACCCCGCCCACGGCCAGCAAGACGAACAGCACGACGCCACCAATGCCAAGACCAGCGACTTTCGGAGCAGATGATGCCTTTCGTATTACGGGCAAGGCCCGCTGCTTGGACGGCACGGTTGGCGATGAACGAAAATCATTCCATTCGACCGGAACGGGAGGAGTCGATTCTGGGGCGGTGAATTCCGGCTCGGGGAAGACTGGCTGCGGCAATGCTGGTGGTTCTGGCGGCAGGGCAACGGCCTGCGGCAAGGCCGGGGGTTTGGCGGTGGGCGGCTGCGGCCTGACCGGCTGAATCACTTCTGGCGAAGGCACAGTCACCGTTTGGCCGCAGCCAGGGCAACGAGCGGATTTTCCTATTACGCCTGTGCCATACCTCAGCGTCTTCGCACAATGAGGGCAAGCCATCGAATACGGACGTGGTTCCATTTACTCCGCTCCTATACCAAGACGCTCTACAGAACATGAACAAAGCGGGCGTACCCAAGGACGAAAAATGCGACCAGGAACACGAGGGACGGCAAATCGGCGTTGACGATCCGTACCCACCGATACTTCGGCCAGAGCAACGCCGCCGACCGCCGAACAAGGGCGATCACGACGATAAAACCAATCGGATTGAAGCCCCAGGCGGCGGCGAGATGCCCGTGCAGGATGGCCCACACCGACCGGGTTGTGCCGCAAGTCGGACAGGACCAGCCCAGGAAATGCCGAAAGGGACACAGGGGCAAATCGCAGATCGTCGCTGATGCTGCAAAATAAGTGATTATCGCCGCGATGAGCAGCAATTCGCACCAATGTCGCCAGCGGTCGAAGTGGAATCGGCCTAGAAGAACTCCCATTGCCCCACGCTCCTTCCAGCTTTGAGTTTCTTGGCAACGAGGTAGGCGTCAATGCCCCCAAGCGGCCACGTCACCAGAATGCTCACGCCAGCGGTGAGGACGGCGGCGATCATCGAGCCAATAAGGATCACGACGCCCTTGATGACTTGACCGAGGAACATTTGCCCCAGCCCGGCAATGCAACACCCGCTAAGGATGCCCATGAGCAGAGGGTCTTTGGGCGGATTCGAAGGATGAACGAGGTCGCCTTGATTGCCATAAGATGAATTGCCGGGCCGCTGCTTGGCCCATTCGTCCCACGTCGGCGGCGAACTCTGGGGTGGTGGTGGCGGAAATCTCGGATCGGCAGGCGGGAGCAACCCTTGGACCTGATTGGCTGGCGTCCAGGTTGCCATGCCTTGGCACCAAACCACATCCGTCCGCTGCATCTGACCCGATGCCACGAGACGTGCAAGTTCCTCACGGGAAACCGGCCCAAACTGCTGTCTGCCGTTGTACCAATACCATTGTTCGCCCATCGCATCTTCCTCATGGTCAAATGTTATTACGGCTCCGCACCCTGGCGGCGACGAGGGGTTCTCCCCGGTTCGTCCTTATACGCCGCCAGCAGCGATTTCAATTCCTGAACAATCTCCTCCCGAAGCGACTCCGGTTCCATGCACGACGGCGTGCTGCCCGAAGCTCATGATCCAGCGTTTGATCTCCTCGGTGTCCGACAAATCGAACTCGGCCAGCACGCCGCCATCCTTCTGCGGCGTGAGCTTCTGGCTTTCGTGCCAGTTCGATTCGGAAACGTAGCGGGCCACGGCGGGAGCGAACCGCACCTTGATCTTCACGTCGCCGTCGCCGTGGTAAACGCCGAACGACTTCGCCAAGTGCTGCTGAAGATCAAAATCTTCGGGCCGCTGGAAATGGACCTTGGTCACTTCGGCAGCCTCGATCCGGCTGATCTTCCAGTGGCAAATTTCTTCATGCTGCGGCGACCGGCCAACCAAGTACAAGGCACCCCGGTGATAAATCAGGCCGTAGGGGTAGACATCGTAAGTGACCGGCTCCGTGGCCCGCAGCGATTGGTAGGTGATGAAGACGGCCTTGCGGTCCTCGATCCCGACCATCAATTCGTCGATCAACTCGGCCTTCTTCGTGTAGTCGCTGGCACCGACCATCGTCTGGTGGAACATCGTGCCGAACTGGTCGATGTACTTCAGGGCATCGGCACCCAGCGTGGCACGGATCTTCTTGAAAGCCTTTTGGGCGGCTTCCCAGAACACGGTCCCGGCCAGCGGCTCCAGAAAACGTCGGCCCAGGTACAAGGCAATCGCCTCGTCGTAAGCGAAGTGCAGCCCCGGCTCGGCTTTGCCCTCCTCGATGTGCCACTTCTTCCGGCCAAACTCCTCCACCGTTTCCTTCAAGGGGAAGCCCGCTGCCTGGAAAGTCTCCAGGTCACGGCGGATCGTCTTCTCGCTCACGCCCAGTTCATGGACCATATCCTGGACGGTCACGCCGTAGTGGCAGGAGCAGAGCTTCCGCAAGCAGAATCCATTGACGCACCAGGGGCAGTTGATCGGCCATCGTCGTATTCATCCTGTTGAGGCAGCATCGGATCAGAATATGAGCATAATCCACCGGTGCCCCAAGGGAAAGCGTGGAGGGTATGTCCAGCAGAATCAGCACTCGTTTCCGTCAATGAATTCATCGGTTATTCTCCATCGCTGAATGCGGCCAGATGGCAGACCCCGCCGTCATAGAGCAGGGCCGCCCCGACAAGTCCTTCGCCGGCAATTTCCAGTTCGTCGCCCAGGGCCAGGGCCGGAATCCGTGGCTTGGCCGCACTGCCCAGCCGCTCGATGAATCGTTGGGCATGGCTCGCTGGGGTTGGCTTGGCGGCGGCCGGATCACGCAAGGCATCGAAGAAATAGGCGTCCGACAATCGATCCCAAAGCGTCTTGAGCGTCGTCGGGAGAATCGAACAAGTCCATGCCGATGATCCGGTCGTTGCGGCCAACCAGGACGCCCGCAGCCCCTTCCGGCAACACCAAGCGTTTGCAGTGTTCCTTCAACGTCTCCTCGGCGGCATCGAAAGCATCGGTCAAAGAGGCCGTTTCGGATTGGGCGGAAACGCCGGACAGGCAGGCTTGCACTTCGTCCCAGACTTCGCCCTGGTCGCTGGCCGCAATGCCGCTGTTCCGAACGATTCCGGTGGACCGCCTTCAGCTTCTTGTTGCGAAGCGAAGGCGGGGCACAGAACTTCGACTCGAAATGCCGGGACTTGTATCGCCAGCGGCCCGCTTCCACGCAACTGACCGGCAGGACGAACTTCACGCCCGCCGCCACCAGGACCGTGACGTTGATGACCCGGTTCTGCTTGGCCCCCATGAGGATCTCGCCTTCGGGGATCAAGCAATGGCCGCTTGCACTTGTTCTTGACGGCCAGATTGGGAACGCTGCCCGATTCGTTGACTTCTTCCACCACGGCCAGCCCCTCTTCAATCGCCGTGCTGAGCAGCGTGTACGATGGCTCATGGGTTTCCGGCCAAAGCAGCGGGAAGAACGTCAGGTTGTGGTGATGGCTGGGCTCGCCGATGGTCAGCGTGCCGAGCAATTCACGGAATTTGACCGTGGTCCGCATGCCTTGCGACATGCGAAGCTCATGGGCCATCCGGGGCAGCAGGGCCAGCAGCAGCCGGGTTTCCGGCAGCAACTCCTGCTTCTCCAGCGGTTGCAGGCCCTTGGCAAGCCCGACGATCAACTCTGGATTGCGGTAGCCTTGGGCATTCTGGTAAGCCTGAAGAACGGTCTGGTGCAGGGCTTCAAGCTCGGTCTGAGGTTCGGCTCTTTTCCAGCAGGCGACGGCCCTTCTTGCCTTGGAAGACCATGAGATTCACCGGGCGTGAAGTCTCTTCGCCGGTGTCCCTGGAATTCCTTCGGCACATAGCCATCCAGATGAATCTTCCCCTTGTCGATCAGCGGGGCCAGCCACGAAGCCGTGCTCTTGGGCAGATAACCGACCGGCTCCAAGTGGCCGTTCTCCACCCGGATCGCATGCCGGTCGTGGGTGTTCTTGGGCTCCCGCTCCAAGTTGATCTGCTCGCCAGGATGTATCTTGGCTTTGTGGTGCTGCATCCCGACGATCTCGGTTTCGATCTCGCCAAGGAACGGGTTTCGGACTTCTTCTTTCAATTCTTAATCATGGTCATGCTCCTCGAATAAAAATGGTCTAATCAATCCGCTTGCCGTGTTCAAAGCGGTGCTTGGTATGGAACGATGCTGCCTTGACGTAAAGCGGCGAATCGACAGGGAAGTGCCAAATCTGGAAAAGGATGAAGGCCATGTCTTCGGCGGCAGATTCCTCGTCCCGGTAGAGGTAGATCTTCTGCAATGGCTCCCACTTCACCATGTCCTCCCAGTTGGACCGAACCCAGCGCAGGTCGGGCCGGTTCTTCGCCCAGTAGAATCCCTGGCGGCAGCGAAAAATCTGCTCGGCCTCCTGGGGGAAGACCGTGTTGTTGGGCAGTTCCAGGTAAAAACAGTCCCGCATGAAGGCAAATTGGATATAGCGGGAACGACGTTTTCTCGGTTTGCCATGCTTCGGCAGCCCCACGGCACCGTCCCGACCCTCCCGATGCCGAGCCACCAACGGCCAGACAATCGACCTTGATCGCCACCGATTCCTTGAGCTTGGGTGACTCGGCATCTTCGGGAGGTGCTTCGTCGAAGATGATGAAAGAACTGTCCTTCACGACCTTATGGGCACGCAGGCCCATCAGCCGCAGGTAATCGGCAAATTGGCGGATACGACGACGTTTTTCATCGAGATAGGTTGGCATAACGCTCTCCTGGCAATTCTCTTGGGAACTTCGCTCCCTACTCACTTTCATCCGTTTCTTTCAATGCCGCCGCAGCCCTCTTGTGATAACCGCCAGCGGCACCACGAACCTTCGCCACTTGCTTGTGTCCCTGCTTTCCGTGCTTGACGACCTCCATCGTGTCCAGCAGCATGAACGCTTCCTCATAGCCGCTTGTCAGTTCCAGCAGCTTTTCCGCCGCCATCACCTTGCGAGTTCTGGCCTCCCACGCCTCGTAGTCTGCCTTGTATTCCACTTCGGAATCGTCCTCGTCGGCTACTCCCTTGCTCACCCCGGCGTTGGCTTCGTCGGATTCTGAAGCGACAAACCACACTGCATCCGCCAAGACAATGGCCTCCTTGTAGCCGCCCGCCAGTTCGATCAACTCCCTCGCCGCCCGCACCTTGCGGGCCGTGACCTGACATGCCTCGAATGTCTCTCCATATTCCACTGCGGCGGCGATTTCTGCCCTGCTTTCCGCCTCTGGCCCTGCGTCTTCGCCTTCTCTTCTGGCGTATCCGAATCGGCTTGATCATTCTCTTCTGACATCGCTGTACCCTTTCGTTGAAATGGAATTCGATTTCGCACCACAGCCCGGTCGCCGGGTTTCGGTGACCGAACCTACTCAGATCATACAGAGGTGCTTGGTCAGATCACGACCAACCCGTACAAATTTTCAGTGGTTTTGTCCTAAGTGCAGGAGATAAGCTAATAAGAGTCGTTGCCAAGCCCACACTTCCACCCCGTTCCGCCACTGGCCTATAATGGGGCCATCGAAGCACCAAATTGAGGAGGACCAGATAGTGAACATGACCCGATTGGTCCAAGAAATATCCGGGATTTGCGGCAGTCACATGCTTGCTGAGAAGTGGCTTATCGCCCCGAGTCGCCGTATCGGCAACCAGTGGGCCGAATGCGTTGCCCGGAGCGGGCAAGCAGCCGTCAACCTGCGAGTCAAGACGCTCAAATCGGTCGCCACCGAAATTGCCGGGCAAGAGATGGTCGCTCGCAAGGTCGCCCTCGTGGCCGAACAAGCCGGTCCCCTGTTGATTGAGCAGGTGTTCCGTCGCCTGAAGGCCGGACTCCGCTACCTCGGCAACCTGCCCGCCAGCGCCGGTCTGGCTGAGACGATGTTCCGTTCCATCCAGGACATCCGCTTGGCGGGACTCGCGCCGGATCAACTCGTGCCACGGCGGTTCGAGGTCTCGGCAAAAGGGCAAGACCTGCTCCAGATACTAGAAGGCTACCTCGATGAGTTGAAGTCGCAAGGGCTTGTCGATTATGCGGGCGTCCTCCAGCTTGCGATTGCCAAGGTACAAAGCGCCCTCAACGACATTGGCACTGATGTTTTTGTCGTCTGCCCATCCTGCATCCGGTTGAAGCCGCTGGAGAAGCAACTGCTGGACAGTTTTCCGCAGGACCGTGTTTGCTACCTTCCCGTGGACGAACCACACGGAACCGGAGACGATATTAGCGAAGCAGATACCGCTCTTGATCTCCTGCGATGGTTGCCTCACCCTGACCTCGCTCCAACAAAGGACTCGGACGGCACCGTGGAGGTCTTCCGTGCGACTGGCGAGGTCAACGAAGTGCGGGAAGTCCTTCGACGATTGCTGGCACGTCAGACGAAGTTGGACGAGGCGGAACTGCTCTATACGGAAGCTGAAACCTACGTGCCGCTGATCTTCGAGACAATCGCCGCCCAGTCGGCATGCGACTCGGTTGCCGACGACGTATTCCCAGCCACCTTTGCCGATGGCATTCCGACGACCTATTCTCGACCCGGACGGTTGCTGTCCGCTTGGGTGGCGTGGATCGACGAGGATTACCCGCAAGCACGTCTGGTTCGCATGATTGTCGAGGGATTGCTCAAGGTGCCCGAAGCGGAGGAGCAAGGGTTCAGCTTTGCCCGCCTTGCCGCCGTACTGCGTGGCGTTAGTATCGGACTGCGGCGGGACCGTTACCTTCCGAAACTTGATGAAGAGATCGAAGCCCTGAAGCAACGAGTCAAGGATGCCCGCTCTGCCGACACCGATGACCCGCAAGACATCATGCAGCGATTGCAAACGGCTGAGCGGCGGTTGGCAGAAATGAAAATCCTGCGGCAACTCGTGAAGGATCTGCTTGACGTTTCTCCCGAGAAGGCGGCCGATCAGAGAGTCGTTCTGGATGGTGCCAAGGGCTTGTTGGAGAAGTGTGCCCGCACTGCAAACAAGACTGATAGCTATGCCCTTCTGCGACTTGTTGAAGACATCGGCAGCCTCAGCTATTGGCTGGTGGATGATGACGAGTTGGCATTGGACGCATGGGATTGGTTGGCCGCACTGCCCGCCAGCGCCAGCATTCTCGGCAGCGGACCTCAACCAGGTCGCCTCCACGTCGCCCATGCTCTTTCCGGCGGTCATTCGGGCCGGACCCACACGTTCATCGTCGGCCTCGACGACAGCCGATTTCCGGGGGCTGGTTTGCAAGACCCCTTGTTCCTGGACGGTGAGCGGCGAGCAGTTTCTTCCGCATTGCCCACGGCGACCGGCGACCTTGAGGAGAAAATCAAAGATTTTCACCGCCTTTTGGCTCGACTTCGTGGGAAGCTCACCTTGAGCTACTCCTGCCACGACCTCGTTGACAATCGTGAGAAGTTTCCCAGCCCGCTGCTCATGGCCGCCTATCGGATCATTTCGGGCAATCACGAAGGAACCCAGGAGGACTTCCTGAAATGGATGCCTGCGGCGGCTTGCTTTGCACCTGTCGCCGAGGAGTGCTGCCTGAATTCGACCGAGTGGTGGCTGTGGCGGCTGTGTGCTGGCGACGAGGTGCGCAATGCGGAGCAGTTAGTTGGAAAGGCGTTTCCCCATCTGGTCCGAGGAAAGCAAGCGGCGAAACAACGGCAATCCGCCGATTTCACGGAGTACGATGGACATGTTCCAGAGGCGGGAAAGCAGCTTGATCCCACCGCACCAAAGGGTCCGGTCATGTCGAGCAGCAGATTGGAAACAGTTGGGCGTTGTCCCCTCCTATTCTTCTTCCAGCGGGGGCTGGGAATCGACCTGCCTGATGAACTTGTTGTCGAGCCCGACCGATGGCTGGACCCGCTCGCCTACGGCAAACTCTTGCACTCCGCTCTTGAGAGGTTCGTCCGTGAATTGGTTAAGACGGGACGCCAACCCAAGTACCCGCAGGACATGGAATGCCTGAATGAAATCGTCGATGATCTCGTTGACGAGTACCGTGATAAATATCCGCCTCCCACCGACCATGCCTTCCAGACCCAGCACAGCCAATTGCAGCAAGCGGCAAGGGTCTTCCTGATTGAAGAAGATCGGTATTGCGCCGAAGGTCGGGGCACGCCGGTGTACCTGGAGTCTTCCTTCGGTTTGAAGGACAAAGGTGACGGCCCGCTGGATACGACCGAGCCGATTCCCGTCAAGCTCTCCGATGGAAGCGAAATCCGTGTTTGTGGCCGGGTTGACCGCATTGACCAGATCGGGACGGGCGCTACGGAAACCTATGTCGTGTGGGATTACAAGTCGGGTATGCCTGGAAATATAACGAGGCGGACCCGTTCCGTCAGGGCCGTGTAATCCAACCCACGCTCTATATTGCGATGGTCGCTCATCGACTGCGAGCAGAGACTTCCTCGAAAGCGAAGGTCACCCGTTTCGGGTTCTTCTTCCCCGGTGCAAGGGAACGTGGTCGTCGCATCGAGTGGGACACGGCTCAGCTTGCCGAGGGAAAGAAAGTCCTCGGGCATCTGGTCAGCATCATCCGCCACGGGCTTTTTCTTCCCACGAACAACAAGGATGACTGCAACTACTGCAACTACAAGAACATTTGTGGCGATGTCGAGGCGGTCGCTGCGACAAGTGTGCAAAAGTTGGAAAACGTCAAAAACAAACTGCTTCAACCGATTCGGGAGCTTAGGAATCATGTCGAAGAGTAAGAAGGAAGAAGTAATGGGCTTGCCCCCTGACCAGCCCGCACGGGATGCCATCGTTAGCCTGCTCGACACGACGATGCTGGTCGAGGCGTCCGCAGGCACCGGCAAGACTCGAAGCATGGTGGATCGCATGATCGCTCTGCTGCGAGAGGGCAAGTGCAACATCTCCACCTTGGCGGCGATTACCTTTACCCGCAAGGCGGCAGCGGAACTTCGTGCCCGCTTCCAGATAGCTTTGGAGAAGGCGGTTCGGCAGGCCGAGGGTGAGGTGTGCCAACGGCTGACCGACGCTCTGGACCATGCCGAACGTGCCTACATCGGCACCATCCACTCGTTCTGCGGGCGGCTGCTCAGGGAACGCCCTGTTGAGGCTGGCATCGATCCTGCATTTGGGGAGTTCGACGAGACCGTGGACTTCCGGTTGCGAAAGCAGGCATGGCAGCAGTACGTCGCTGGGTTGATTTCGACCGGCGATGCCGTGCTTGGGGAATTGGACGCCGTGGGGCTGGAAATTGGGCAGCTTGAAAGTGCCTTCATCAGCTATGCCACCTACCCGGATGTCGCGGAATGGCCTGCACCTGAGGTCGAACTGCCCAATCTGAAACCCGTCACCGCTGAACTACGCAGCTATGCCGCCCACATGGAGCGGCTTGCTCCCACGTTCCCTGTCGATGTTGGCAATGATCTTCTGATGAACAAGTATCGCCGGATTGCGAGGATCGTGCGGCAGGCCGACCTTGAGAACCCGGCTGATCTTCTTGACATTCTCGCTGAGTGCGTCACGGTCAACGTCGTACAAAGAAATTGGCCCGAAGGGCAGAGGCAGGGGAGACAGGAGAAGGAACGCTGGGAGGCAGTTCGTGGAGCAGCATGCCCAGCCGCTCGTCGAAAAGTGGCGTCATCGCCGCTATGCGGTCGTCATGCGAGTGCTTCAGAAGGCAGCGACGACATACGAGAATCTGCGGCGAGATTTGGGCGGGCTGAACTACCAGGATCTTCTGTTGCAAGCGGCAGGTTTGCTGCGAGACAAGTCCAAGATCGGGAATACTTCCGCAAGCGATTCACGCACCTGCTGGTTGACGAGTTCCAGGACACCGACCCCATTCAGGCCGAAGTGATGTTGCTGCTTACGGCAGACGATCCCAAGGAGACGGATTGGCATCGCTGCAAGCCCGTACCGGGTTCCCTGTTTGTGGTGGGCGATCCCAAGCAGTCGATCTATCGTTTCCGCCGAGCGGACATCGTTACGTACAGCGAAGTCAAACGGATCATCAAACAGCATGGCGAAATGGTTGCCCTGACGACCAACTTCCGCAGCCAGAAGCCCGTAATCGATTGGGTCAACACGACGTTCGAGAAGGTGTTGCCCACCGTTGCCGACAAGTATTCTCCTGCCCACTGCTCGATGGTGTCTGGCCAGTCCCCCAGCGAGGACAAGGCCGGAGTAGAAGTTTTGAACGTCCCCGAAGAATACGGCACAAATCCAGAGGCTCTCGCCTACGAACCCGATGTCATCTCGCAGGTGATTCACAATGCCGTGGCACCACAATCCAAGACCGAGCCGCCAGCGAAGCCCGGTGAGTTCATGATCATCGCCGCGTTAAAGAAGAACCTGTCCAGGTATGCCCAACAGCTATCGGAGCTTGGGATTCCATCGCAGGTTACGGGCGGTGCGGTACTCAGCGAAATTCACGAGTTGAGCCTTCTGTGTCTTTGCCTGGAGGCGGTCACGCAGCCGGATAACCCCGTCGTTCTGGTGGCCGCGCTGCGCAGCGAACTGTTCGGCATCAGCGACAGGGCGCTATATGCCTTCAAGACAGCAGGAGGAAGGTTCTCGTTCCACACCAAGATTCCCGAGGGTCTGTCGGCCGATATCGCCGATCCACTTGCCGATGCCTTTTCACGACTGCACCGCTACGACATGTGGTTGAAGACATTTCCGCCTGTGGCGGCCGTGGAACGAATCATGGCGGACCTGGGGCTTGTTGCCAGCGCCGCCGCAGAACGTGGCGGAAATACGCTTGCTGGCGGTCTGGCTCGGGCTGTGGAGTTGTTGAGGGCTGCCCAATCCACCGCAACATCTATTTCCGAACTTGCCGCCTACCTCCGTCAGGTCGTCGATGGTGCGGAAAGCCATGATGCCGTTCCCGCAGCATCTCCTTCGCAAGCTCCCGTGCGGATCATGAACTTGCACCAGGCAAAAGGTCTGGAAGCCCCCGTCGTTTTCCTGGCGGACCCAACTGGCGCATTTAGCCACGATCCCCAAATCCATATTGACCGTAGCGGCGATGGTCCCACCCGTGGCTACTTGGCGATTCTATGGCCCCAGCAACAACTTTCATCGTCCGCTACTTGCCTATCCCGAGCGATGGCAGGAATTCGCCGAGGAAGAGGGGAAGTTCCAGAAGGCCGAGAAGAATCGGCTCTTGTACGTCGCCGCTACCCGTGCGGGCAACCGGCTGATCATCACCCAGCGGGAAGAGGGCAACCGATGGAACCCCTGGAGTCCACTGAATGCCCATCTCGACGGTTGCGACCATTTGGAGGTTCCGAAGATTGCCGCACCGCCTAAAACGTCGGGGGTGACGGTCGGCGACGAAGAACCCATCCAGGCTGCCAATGCCATCGGTGAACGCTGGCAAAAGACGCTTGCTCGATCCTACGCTCTGGTTGCCGCCAAAGCGATCTCCGTAAGTGGCTCGGTGCCGGGGGCGACCTCGGGAGAGCACGGGACCGAGTGGGGAACCGTCATCCATGCGCTTCTGGAAGCAGCCATGCGGGATTCCAGTGCGGACCTCCACGACTTTGCCTACGCCAGCCTTCAGCATGAGGGACTTGATCCTGCCCGTGCCGATGAAGCCATTGCAGTCGTTCAGTCAGTGATGGCTTCCGAATTTGGAAGCGTGCCCAGATGAGCGATCATCGGCTGATGGAAGTGCCGTTTCACACGCTGATGCCCACCGATTCTGCGGATGGCAATGCCGTTCCAACTTTGTTGCGAGGCGTAATAGATTTGGCTTTCCACGAACCGAAAGGCTGGGTTATCGTCGATTACAAAACCGATGCACGCCCCAGGAGCTATGTCCCCGCACTGGTCGATCACTATCGTGGCCAGGTGGAAACCTATGCCGATGTGTGGCGAACAATGACTGGCTTGAGCGTGGTAGAAAAAGGGCTTTACTTTACCCACGTCGGCATCTATTCGACGGTGTAGCATCCTATGAATCCGATTCCGACATGAAAATCCTCTTCCTCATGGCTGGCAATCGACAAGGCCGGCAGGCGGTCGTGCTTATAGTGTCAGCCCTGATTACGCTGCCCTTCTGAGTTCCACAATGAGCGAGCACATCCCGTCTATGGCCCCGGCATCCAAGTAACGGAAGTCTTGTGGCGGGTGGAAGCCCGGCCAAACCGCCCGAAGCTCGCGAAGAGGAAGCGGCTGGCTCAATCGCTGGGCTTTACTGACAAAGATCGCCACTCCTTCCACCAGCCCATCGAAGTAGGCCAGGTATTCGGCCCGTGCCACACCGACAACATCCCGGATTCGACGCCAAAGCGGCCCGAGCGGCAAGCGTTCAACGCTCTCGACCGTGAAGAATTCGACAACGGCGGTCGTGGGAATTGTCGCGTAAATCACAACAGCATCAGGACGAGCCGATTCAAGCCGGCAAGAAGCGGTGTTCAGAGTGCCAGCCGTGAATGCCTAGCTCTTGGCAACAATGTTGGCCGTCAAGCGATGCAGGACCGACGCGGCTTCTGATCTCTCGACGTGGAGAATCCAAACTCGTCAATCTCGACACCACCCCGGTCATTCGACGCTTGCCAGAACATCGAATCTGACCCCTCTCCCGGCGCTTCTGAGGCCATGACGAGATCGACGGCCGACACCGGGCATATTGTAGCCAGCATCGTCGCACCATCCACGCCATGAATCTTGCGGACGGTCAGCAACCGTCCTCGCCATCCTTACGCCATCACGCCTCGTCCAGCTTTCGGATGATCTCGTGGGGATCGGCGCAAATTGCCCTGGCGATGGCCAAGAACCGGGCTGGCCTCCCACGGGCGTCCAGATTCCTGGCGACCATGCCGCCGTGTGGCGTCCCATGCCGGACGGATCGGGCGGTTGGCCTTGCGTGCCTCGGCCAGTCGGCCGTCTGAGGAGCCCGTTGCTGAGTCGGCCGCTACCAACATGGCACTTCTCGCACCCCGGTTTGCAAGGGCAGTCCTAGTGGGGTAGAGTTGTACTGATAATTTGAAATTGACGCGCGTGCGTTAAGTTCTGCTTCCCGAAAAAACGACCAACTTGAGCCGTAAGGCTCTTGCAAGTGAAGCAGTGCTTGGACCGCGCCCCCGTTTGGGGGCGTCGGCCAAGTGCTGTTCACTTGCCCCTTGGTCGGGGTTTCGGGAGCGGCCTTGGTTCGGCGCCTCCTTTTTCTTTGGTTTTCATGCCAATTACCGAAGTGCGCAATCGCCTTCATTGTCTCGGCCGGATGACCCTTGGTGACACGCGCCAAGAAGTCTCGTCAGCAACCTGTGCAATCGCCATGAGAATAACAGTACACGGCTTGGGGGACCGCTATCGCCCCTCCTCCATCTGTCGGATGATCTCGTGCGGGTCCGCTCCGGTTGTGCGAATGATGGCCAAGAACTCCACGAGGTCAATACGACGCTCGCCTCGCTCGTACTTCGACACGAACGGTTGCGGTGCGCCGAGCCGCTGGGCCAAATCGACCTGCGTGAGTCCGTGCTCTTTCCGGGCAGCGATCAGCAGTTGGCAGAACTTGGCGTATCGTACCGAATACTCGGATTGCAACATCGAGATTCTCAGGAGTTTAACGAATATGCCATCTTAGACTATACCATCTTGGAATATCTGTAGTATTGTTTCGATATAGAGGAACTACAAACTTTAGGCAAACTTCAAGACCCCATGAATCAGAACTACTCAGTCAAGCAAATCGACGTGGTGGCATCAGGCAAGGTCCGCGTGACTTTCAGAAACGGAGACCTCATCGTCCGTCTTCGTCATCGCAAGTTCGCGGTCGGCAAGGCGGGAAAGGGCGCTGCGCTTCTTGCTAGGTTCGTCGCCAAGCACCGTCTCGGCCATGTCAATCGCGTCTACCGCTTCCTGACAGCCCTGCCGGAAGATTACCGAGGAACTTTGCCCCTGCCGCTAAATGGCGACTGCCGATAATCTTGCGGCATCGACGCCAGGAATCTGGCGCGGATCGGTTAGCGAATTGTCTCACCAGGCTAGCTCCAAGTGTAATGGCAACCTGCCCATGAAATGCCCTGGGTCAAATTAAGCAGGCCGCCTGAAAGGGCGGCCTATTTCTTTTGGAGATTCTCCAACCAGCGGCGGACGCTTTACGACTCTCTAAGTGTGCCAATCACTCAGCGGAGTCCCAAAATGATTCAAAGACGCACAGAATCGCGTTCGCGCCGCACATTTTCCTCGGTTGTTTCCCACCCCGGCGTGAGCATCTCCCTCGTGCTGTTGGCCTTCTCGGCGGCCGGCACCTTTGCCACCTTGGCAGAGAGGTTCGCACCCACCCCGCCCGCCCCGCTGTCCGTCGTGGCACCCGCCCCGCTGCCCATTGTGGCACCCCCGCCGCCCTTCGCTCCGGTCATGCGGACCTGGACCGATTCCAGCGGTCTCTATCAGGTCCAGGCCCGCTTCGTCAGTTATCAAGATGGCGTGGTCCGTCTCTTGAAGGCCAACGGTGTTTACACGCGGGTGCCCTTCGCCAAGCTGTCGCTGGCCGACCAGGATTACGTTCGCGCCCAACCATGAACCCGACTACCTGGACGATCTACCGCGAGTACCTCGACAAGACCGGCAACGACGCCGTGGCCGCCTCGTTGGCCCTGGCGGACACGCTGCAAAGCACCTTCGATGCCAAGACCCCAGAGGCCACGCCCCAGGCCACGACGATGCTGACCGTGAACAAGGCCGCCGAGCGCCTGCATCTGTGCAGCGCGAAGGTCTACGGCATGTGTCGCGCCGGCGAATTGCCCAACGTCAAGGTCGGTCGCGTGATCCGCATCCCGATGGAGGAGATCGAGCGTTTTGAGGCCAACGTGCGACCCGCCGAGACTCCACGCCGCATCGGCGGCAAAGAACATCTTTAACCCGCTTGAGCATCCTGTGTCGATGCGTCTTGTAGGTGGTCCTTCTTGGCCGTCTTCCCTTGTTTGGCCTTCTCGCCCAGCGGGTCCACGCTCTCCACGCAATCCAGCAAATGTTCCTGGCGGTGGTCGAAGTGGTTGGCGTAGACCTTCAGCACCATCGTGGCGTCCTTGTGGCCGCCGATCTGCGCCAGGTCGCCCGCCTTGGCCTTGCCCTGTTCGGCCACGAGGGTCAGGAACGAGTGGCGGGCCAGATAGGCGAAGGGGTGGAAGTCGGGGATTTTCTTTTGCAGGCGGGTGAATCGGCAGCGGACGGCGTTGGACGACCAGGGCTTGTCGTCTTCGTTGCGGAGCAAGGGGCCTTGGGGATACCGCAAGGCCCGCTTCCGCAGAATGGCCAGCACGTCGGTGGGCAGGCGGATAACACGGGCCACGCTCTTCTTGCCCGGCACTTCGCCCTTGGCAAAGGAAGCCGTCTGCCGCTTCCAGTCGATATGTCGGGCGGCCATGATCCGCACTTCCTGGGGGCGGCTGCCGGTGCAGATCAAGACCCGCAAATAATCGTGGAAAGGGTCTTCCGGCGGATAGTGGTCAAGTACCACGGCCCACTGTTGCGGTTGCAAATAGACCTCGCGGGGCGCGGCGGCCGGGGTGGGGTATTTGGCCAGCGGGTTCTTGTCGAGCACGCCCAGGATATTCGTGGCCCAGTTGAAGCAAATCTTCACGGCGGCCACGGCGGCGCGACGGGTGTTGGGGTTGCCCTTGGCGGGGTAGCATTTCGTCATCCAGCGGTCCATGTGGGCCACGCTGAAGTCGGCGATCCGCAGGTTCTTGGGGAGCGTCTTGTCGAGGCTGCGGAGGTAGGTGCGGTAGCCCTTGTAGGTCTTGGGGCTGTTGTTGGCCTCGCTGCGGTCGAGAAACTCGTTGAAGATTTGGTGGGCCGTGGAGTGTTTGGTGGGCACCCCTTCGCGGCGGATGCCGGCGATGATTTCGGCCCGCAGGCCCTCGGCCGTGTTGGCGTCGTCGCTCAATCGGCGTTGTTCGCGGCGGCGGTCGGGGTGAACGATGTCACAATAATAGGACTTGTGGGACTTCTTCCAGAACTTGTCGCCGACGACCCAGCCTTCGGTTTGGAACTTCATTTTGCTGCTTCTCCTGGTGCCTTGCACCTGTAAGTCTAGGTCGGAAAGGCAGCTTAGGCGGGAGAAACTTGCGGACAAATCTGCGGACAAGAGGGGGTGGGTCCGCGAAAACCTGGTCGCAAAGAGAGTGCTGCAAAGGACTTGCAACGAGGGTCGTGCGGGGTGACGAGATTCACCCCATTCAGACGCGCTAGCCAGGCTGCGCCACGCCCCGTACCGGCCAGCATCGCCAGCCAACCTTATAAGTATTACAGCATTGACGCGATTTTGCAACAGAGCCACCTCATGGAATTCTCGGCCGCCGGCTGTTATACTGCTCGCGATTGAGAATGATCGGAGGCCGACGGGTGCCCCTTCGGGCTCCGATTTCCGACCCGTGGCGGGGCAAAACCCCCGGAATTCCGCCCAAGGAGCAGCCCTTGCTTGCATTTCCCGACCGACTGGAAGCGGCCGTTGTCCGCTGTCAAAACCCGGTTCTCGTGGGACTTGATCCGCGGGCCGAGATGCTGCCTCCAGGGCTGTTGGCGGAATGCGACACGGCGCGGCCGGAGCAAATCGCCGCGGCCTACCAGCAGTTCTGCCGGGAAATCATCGATGTCGTCGCCCGCCGAGTGCCGGCCGTGAAGCCCCAGGCGGCCTTCTTCGAAGAACTGGGACCGGCCGGAATGGCGGCCCTGGCCGGCACCGTCCGCTACGCCCGCGACCAGGGACTGATGGTGATCGTGGACGGCAAACGCAACGACATCGGCTCCACCGCCCTGGCCTATGCCCGCGGCTTCCTGGGACGCGAAAGCCCTTGGGCGCCGACGCGCTGACCGTCAGCCCCTACCTGGGCGACGACAGCCTGCAACCGTTTGTGGAGGTCGCCGCGGAGCAAATGGCAGGGCTGTTCGTGCTGGTGAAGACTTCCAACCCCGGCGGGCGGATGATCCAGGACCTCGTCGCCGACGGCAAGCCGGTCTATCGGCACGTGGCAGAGTTCGTCGAACGCCTGGCGGTGACGACCGAGGGCGACAATGAATACGGGGCCGTGGGGGCCGTGGTCGGCGCCACCTATCCCCAACAACTGGCCGAACTGCGGGCGGTCATGCCGCATGCCTGGTTCCTCGTGCCGGGCTTCGGCAGCCAAGGCGGGACGGCAGCCGACGTGGCGGCGGCCTTCGATCCGCAGGGCAGGGGGGCCATCGTCAACAACTCCCGCGGGATCATTTTCGCCCACTCCCTCAAGCCCTACAAGGAACGATTCGGGCCGGCACGCTGGCAGGAAGCCGTGGAAGCGGCCACCAACGACATGATCGCCCAACTCCGGGCGGAAACGCCGGCCGGGAGATTGTATTGTTAGCGCTCGTCGTCGGCGAGCAGCCAGGGCAGCAGGGCCGGCGTAGATTCGCAGATTTCTTCCGGGAGGAAGAAGATGGGCATTTCCCGCTGGGCGGCCTCGGGGCTGTCCGAAGCGTGGACCAGATTCAACTGCCGGCTTGTGCCGTGGTCGCCGCGGATCGTGCCGGGCGCCGCATTCCGGCCGTTGGTCGCGCCCACCATCTCGCGGACCACCCGGACCGCCTCCGGTCCTTCGGCAATCAGGGCCACAACGGGACCCGACGTGATGAATGCCTCGAGGCCGGGATACCAGAGCTTGGCGACGTGTTCGGCGTAATGCCGTTTGGCCAGTTCGGGCGTCACTGCGCAT
Organism: uncultured Planctomycetia bacterium; assembly: GCA_963824275.1. Classification (GTDB taxonomy): domain Bacteria; phylum Planctomycetota; class Planctomycetia; order Pirellulales; family Thermoguttaceae; genus JANXQG01. The sequence continues at coordinate 52,513 of CAWGOT010000007.1, forward strand.
CATCTTCATGGCGATGATGTTCAGGCCTTTTTCCTCAAAACGGGCGATAACCCGGCCAGCCAGCCGGCGTTGCACACAGTCGGGCTTCAACAGGATGAGCGTTCGTTCCATGGGTGATCGTTCCTTGGTGGATGATGCGATGATTCGTGTTTGAGCCGCGATTCTAGCTTATGGGGCGATGCCGGACAAGCCGTACTCATCACGCTCCGCCGTGATGGAAAATCATCACGACGGAGCGTGATGAGTACGTTCACGGAATCCGCAATCGCCGGCCGGCAATCAATTGATCCTTGGGATAGAGCGTTCCGCGCCATAGGATTCCACCGCGACGATACCCGAGCCAGCCGCTCCGCAGCAGAATGCCGCCTGCAAGGAGGGCCGCAAGGGGAAACAGCAGCGCGGGCAGCAGACGGCTTCTCGACCAGCGAGCGAGAATCACGGAACTGCCGATTGCGGCTGCCAGCATGGCGACGCCGGACCAAAGCAGCCCTGGAATTTGACCGATTATCGGGAAACCTGCCCCGCAGGCCAGGACCACCAGCGGCGCCCATTCCATGAGCACGAGCACGATCGCCAGCAGCGACATGCGCGCCAGGCTGCATCGTGCGGCCGAGGCATAGGCCTTCTCCGCGCCGTGGGCCATTTCCCGCAAACTCCGATACCAATGCAGCCCTAACAAACTGTGGGCGTTGACCAGGCAGCAGCGGGCCCCGGACTGCTTGAGCATCATGCCCAGTCCCAGGTCGTCGCCGACTTCCATCCGCAGCCAGGAAAAGCCCGCGCTGCGCTGGAAGGCTTCGCGGCGGACGAGATTGAAGGCCCCCACGCCGATCGCCGCGTCGGATTTCGGATCGGGGACGGCCCACAGCCGCATGGCGACCATGAACGTGCGACAGAAGAGGGCCACGGCGGCATCGACCGGCAAGGAGCTCGGCCAGAGATCGGGCACGGCGGCCAGGTGGTCGATCGAGTGCTCCGCGGCGTAGGCCATCGCACGGCGGAGCGCGCCGGGGGCCATGTGAACGTCGGCATCGGCAAACAGCAGCCAGGAACCACTCGCCTTGCTTGCGCCCAGATCCAGGGCATGGACCTTGCCCAGCCAGCCCTCGGGGAGTTGTTCGACATGGATCGCGAGGATCCGCCGATCGGCTGCGGCCATGCGGTCGACGATGTCCGCGGTGCCATCGGTGGAACGATCGTCGATGAGAACGATTTCCAGCTCGGGGTAGTCCTGCTGCAAGACGGAGCGCAAAGCCGATTCGAGCGTGGCGGCCTCATTGCAGGCGGGAATGATGATCGAGAGCCGGGGCCAGACCTGCAGGGGAGGCGTCGGACCGCGCAAGCAACTGTATGCTGCGAACGACGCGCAGCGTGCCCGCGAACATCCAAAACCAATAGACGCAACCGACGAAGACGTAAGCGATGAGAATGCTGCTAGGAGTCATCGCCTGTTGAAAAAGCCCTTTCACGGGACATTCTGCCGCCGCCCCTTCCCGAATCGCCTTGCCGAATCGCCTTGCCGAATCGCCTTGCCGAATCGCCTTGCCAAGGAAGCGCTACTCGGGCTTCTTGGGCTCGGTGGGCGTAATCTCCTTGGGCTTGCGTTCGGGAAACGGGGTCGCATCGATCTTGGGGGCCTTCTTGGCCGGTCCGGTCTTGGGCGGCTCCACGAGGGGCACCACGGGGGCCACATCGGGCGCCACGGGCTGGACGGGCTGATAGGTGATGACCGGCGGCGGTCCGACCGGCGGCACGGGATCTGGTGAAGGAACGGACGCGTTGTACGTCGAAGGCTCGGAGGATTGCGGGGCCGAATTTCCTATCGGGTTCGCCGGATTTTGGAACTGCGCCGATGGTGAGCTACCGCGAGGGCCGGCGCCCGACGACCCATGGTCATCGGAGGACGAGGAACATCCTGCCGTTACGGCCAGCACTCCGGTAAGAATCGAGGCGGACCAACGGAAGGACCTAGAGAAATTCAACTGCATGAGGTGTCTCCTTCGCAGGACGAGGCGAAATGGGGCGGCGCGAGACGCGTTTCCAACGGCCGATCATCGCTCCGCCGACGGGGGTCGCCGGGGCGTTTCCTGGTGGAGTTGGAAGGCATCTCTTCAGAATGGCATCCGTTGCCGTGAATGTCAACTAGGAATCTGGCCGGCTTGCCCTGAAAACACCGGTTTTCTCGGTCCCTTGGCCGGTACGAACGATGCGTTCGCTAAAGTTGCCCTAAATCGGGGATCGGAGCGCAAAGTAGCACGCACACGGAGTGTGCCTGCTACTTTTGGTAAGCTGGGCGAGGAGGGTTGCCGACGGCCTCGGCAATTGGGATAATGCCTGACGGAGGAAAGCAGGGCACCGCATGACGCAACCCCTTACCATTGAAGATCTTCTGCAGAAGCTGAATCCCCAGCAGCGGGAAGCGGCAATCCACGGCGATTCGCCGCTACTGATTGTGGCCGGGGCCGGCACCGGAAAAACGGCCACGCTCGTGCATCGCGTCGCCTGGTTGATTGCCCGAGGCGCGGATCCGGGCCGCATCCTCCTTCTGACGTTTACTCGGCGGGCGGCGGGCGAGATGTTGCGCCGCGTGGAGAGCCTGCTTCGCCACTTGCAGCCGACCATGGGTACATGGTGCCCGGGGGGGCAATCGGAAGATGGCGAACAGCCTCTGGCGGGACGATTCCACATCGGACGCCTCTGGGGGGGAACCTTTCACGCCGTAGCGACACGCCTGCTCCGCCGCTACGGCAAGGCCATAGGGCTGCCCCCCGGTTTCACGATCCACGATCGGGCCGATGCCGAGGACCTGATGAACGTCGTTCGCACGGAGTTGGGCCTGGCCAAGACGGAACGGCGGTTCCCCAAGAAGGGCACGTGCATGGACATTTATAGCCGTTGCGTCAACGCCCGCGAGAAGCTCGAATCGGCCCTGGTGCGGCACTTCCCTTGGTGCCTGGAATGGGGCGCCGAACTCAAGCAGCTCTTCAGCGGCTATGTCGACCGCAAGGAGGCCTGCGGCGTTCTCGATTACGACGACCTGCTGCTCTATTGGCATGGCCTGCTGGAAGACGCCAAGGCGGGGCCGATCGTTCGAGGGCAGTTCGATCGCGTGCTGGTGGATGAGTATCAGGACACGAATCTCCTGCAGGCCGAGATCGTTTACCAGCTTTCGCCGCAGGGCAGGGGGGTGACGGTCGTGGGCGACGACGCGCAATCGATCTATTCGTTCCGCGCGGCGACGGTCCGCAATATTCTCGACCTGCCCGAGCATTTTCCCGAGACGAAAATCATCCGGCTGGAGCAGAATTACCGCAGTACACAGCCGATCCTGGAGGCCACCAATCGCGTGATCGGCTTGGCGACCGAACGCTATGCGAAGAACCTCTGGTCCGAACGCCAAGAGGGGCAACGCCCGGCGCAGGTCACGTGCGAAGACGAGGTCGAGCAGGCGGACTTCGTGATCCGCAAGATTCTCGAACATCGCGAGGCGGGCGTGGCGCTGCGGCGGCAGGCCGTATTGTTTCGGGCCTCGCACCACAGCATGCTCTTGGAGGCGGAACTGACGGCCCGGCTCATTCCCTTCCACAAATATGGCGGACTGAAGTTCGTGGAAACGGCCCACGTCAAGGACTTGCTCGCCTTCCTCCGCCTGGCTGAGAACCCGCGGGACGAAGTGGCCGCTACGCGGATCTTGCCACTGATGCCCGGCATAGGGCCGGTCAGGGCGCGGGAGTTTAGCCAAATGCTGGCCGGCGCGGGAGGCGATTTTTCCGTGTGGGCCGCCTGGAAACCGCCGGCCGGCGCGGCGAGCCTCTGGCCGAAGCTGGTTTCGCTCCTGCAAGACCTGGCGGTCAGCAATGAGGCACTGCCGGCGCAGGTCAATCGCGTGCGCAAGTTCTATGGACCGATCCTGGAAACGAACTATGACCACGTGCAGCCGCGGCTTCGCGACTTGGAGCAACTCGAACAGATCGCCGCCCGCTGGCGGAGCCGGCGGCGGATGCTGATGGAGATGGCCCTCGATCCGCCCAGTTCGACGCAGGATTTTGCCGGCCCGCCGGTGCTGGACGACGATTACCTGGTGCTGAGCACGATCCATTCGGCGAAGGGTTTGGAGTGGGATGCCGTGTATGTGATCCATGCCGCCGACGGCAATATCCCTTCCGACATGTCGACCAAGGACAGCGAAGGCGTGGAGGAGGAACGGCGGCTATTTTACGTCGCCTTGACGCGGGCCAAGAACTGGCTCTACGTGCTTTGCCCTTTACGATACTATCATTCCTATCGGCCCGGCGTGAGCGATAGTTTCGGCATGGCCCAGCGAACGCGGTTCCTGCCCGAGACCGTGCTGAAGTTTTTTGACCGGCAGGTCACGATGGGCATGAGCGGGCAGGAAGACGACCCGGCGGGGTCGTTGAACCTCGGGCTGACGAGCAAGGCGATCCGGGGGAAGTTGAAGGAGCGGTGGGCGTAAGGGAGGAATCGCCAAAGGCGTCACATTGAGGAATTGAACATGCACGTATCCGAGGCGATTCAAGCGTCACAGTGTTTGCTGAACAACGACGTTGAAGTTGTGGGAAAGCTGTTCATGAGGGACTTCCGATGCTGGTTGATTGAAGTGGATTGCGCTCCCGACATTAGAAGCCAAGCGAGTGGCATTCTCATTAGACATCCTGGACTAGGCGTGGAACTGCTCCGCTGGCTCCGAGTCGGCGGGCCAATCGGACAGATTGACAAGGCGGTAGTTGTCGGCATCCTTGACGTGTCCCCGGTCTCACCGTTCCCGCTTATGCTTCGTGACCTAGTGTCACTGACTGTTGTCGATAAGGGAGTTGAAGAAAAGGTGCCATTACAGGGAATCGATAAGCCGTCGCAGTTTGAAATCGACGGCGTCGAAAAGTCTGACTACACGCGGAGTGAAAAAGCCATGCTACTGCGGAAGTACCAGATTCAACGCAACATTTGGTAAGCACGCACTCAGCCCGAGTATGGCGGTACAGAATAGGCTAGCGCTGGAAAATGAGCCTGGAACCGTTGACGTAGCCTGCATCTTGTGTAAAATGGAAAAGAGAGTCTACTTCCAGCGAGGTGCCCTATGCCGCCCCAGGACTTACAGAAGAAACTGCAATCCAGACCATTCCGGCCGTTCCGAATCTACCTCTCGGATGGAGCCGCTTATGATGTGATGCACCCGGAACTGCTCATGCTGGGGCGTCGTTCGATGGTGCTTGGCGTCGCGAGCCGGCCGGAGGCGACACTCTACGAACGGACGATTGACATCGACTTGATTCACGTCGTTCGCATGGAGCAGATCGAGGCAACAACGCAGCGCGGGAATGGGGATTCTTGACCTCACGCTCCGTACCCGTGCGGATGGTTCTTGAACCAGTTCCAGGCCGTGGCCACGATGCCGTCGATCTCCGTGTGCCGCGCCTTCCAGCCAAGTTCGTCGTGGATCTTCTGGGCATCGGCATACAGCGCGGCCGGATCGCCGGGCCGCCGGGGACCGTACTCCACCGGCACCTTTTTGCCCGTCACGCGCTCGGCCGAATCGATCACTTCCTTGACGGAATAGCCGTGCCCGATGCCCAGGTTGTAGAACCGAGCATCGCCGGGTCGCAAGGCGTTCATGGCCACGATGTGGGCCTCGCAGAGATCCTCGACGTGGATGTAGTCGCGGATGCAGGTGCCGTCCGGCGTGGGATAGTCGGTGCCGAAGACGACGACCTTCTCGCGCTGCCCCAACAGCGTCTGGAGAACGACAGGGATAAGATGCGTCTCGGGGTCATGGTCTTCGCCCAGACTGCCGTCCGATGCACAACCGGCCACGTTGAAGTAGCGCGGGGCCACAAAAGCAAACTCGCGGTCTGCCGCCGAGTAGTCGCGAAGGACCCGCTCCACGCACCATTTCGACCAACCGTAAGGGCTGATCGGCGACTGCCGCATGGTTTCCACGATCGGCACGCCCTCGGGCTCGCCGTAGGTGGCACAGGTGGAACTGAAAACCAGCCGATGCACGCCCTCCGATTGCATCGCCTTCAGTAGGCTAATGGTGCCGGCCGTGTTATTATCGTAGTAGGCAAGGGGGTCGGTCACCGACTCGCCGACAAAGGCCAAGGCCGCGAAATGCATCACGCACTCGACCTCGTAACGGACGAGCAGTTCGGCGAGCACGCCGGTTTCCGCCAGGTCGGCCTGGTGGAAAGCGACCTTGGGATGGACCGCCTGGCGGTGGCCGCGAAAGAGGTTATCGACCGCCACCACCCGATGTCCGGCCTCGAACAGCATTTTCACCGCATGCGAACCGATATAACCTGCACCGCCGGCAACCATCACATTCATGTTTTCAAACTCCTGACGCGGCAAGTGGCCCACTTGCCAAGATGGGGTAGAAGAAGCTACATTTCACCTTATCCCAGGGTCGGTTGTCAACCCGATGCCACTTTTGGGGCGATTAATAGGGTCTGTTCTTCATGAGAATCCTTGTTACCGGTGCGGCAGGGCAATTGGGGGCGGAGCTTTGCCGGCAGTTGGGGGCGGATGCCGTCGGCGTGGACGTCGATACGCTCGATCTGACCGATCGCGCCGCCGTGCGGGAAACCTTGCAGCGATTGGCGCCCAGGGCTGTGATCCACTGTGCGGCCTACACGCAAGTCGATCAGGCCGAGACCGATGCCGCCCGCTGCCGGGCCGTGAACGTGACGGCGGTCGCGTCGCTGGCCGAGGCCTGTCGCGAGCTCGACAGCCCTCTGGTTCAGATCAGCACCGACTATCTCTTCGCCGGCAGCCCTGGAATCGGCAGACCGTGGCGGGAAGACGACCTGCCGGTCCCGCTGGGCGTTTATGCGGTGACGAAGTTTGAAGGCGAGCAGGCGGCGGCTGCCTGGCGGAAGCATCTGATCGTGCGGACTTGCGGCCTCTATGCCCGGCCTTCGCATACCACGGCTCGCAACTTCGTGAAGACGATCCTGCGGTTGGCGCGGACGCAGCCGAAGCTGCGGGTCGTGGACGATCAGCGGTGTACGCCGAGTTACGTGCCGCACGTGGCGCGGGCGATTGTGTACTTGTTGGGGACTGACGGCGCGGCGCCGGCGCCGTGGGGGATTTACAACGTGACCAATCGCGGCGAGACGACCTGGTGCGGCTTCGCCCGCGAGATCGTGCGGCTGGCAGGGCTCAGTGTTCCGGTCGAGCCGATCACGACGGCCGAGTTTGCCTCTCCCGCGCCCCGCCCCGCGTATAGCGTGTTGGACACGACCGCCTATCGATCGCCTCGGCGGACCCGCCATGCCGGACTGGAAGGAAGCCCTGGGCGAGTATTTTGCAGGAGTTGAAGCAGGTTGAAAGCTGAAGCGGAGAAAAATCTGAAATCCGAATCTCGAAATCCGAAACAAATCCGAAATAAATGCAAAGCAGAAATGACGAAAACGAACTTGTGAACGAACAAACGCAAAGTACGGATGATCGAGGTTTTGAATTTTGATATTTGAGATTTGAATTTATTTGTTTCGGATTTTGAGATTCGGATTTCGGATTTTCTTGATTGTCTATGTCTACACTATCAAGAGTCGCACTGATAACCGGCAGCGGAAAGCAGCGGGTGGGAAACGCGGTAGCCCGAGCGCTGGCAGAGCGCGGCTATCGCGTCGCTGTGCATTACCACCAGTCGGCGGACGCGGCTTCGAGAACCGTGGACGAACTCAAGGCCCTGGGGACCGATGCCGCGGCCTTTGCCGCCGACGTGGCCGACGAACCGGCCGTTGCCCGGTTGTTCGAGCAGGTGATGGACCGATTCGGCCGGCTCGACGCCCTGGTGACCGCGGCGGCCGTCTGGGAATCGCAGCCGTTGGAAGAAGCGACCGCCGCCGACGTCCGCCGCCAGTTCGATGTCAACACGCTGGGCACATTTCTTTGTTGCCGAGAGGCGGGCCGGATCATGGCGGCGCAGCCCGAGGGCGGGGCGATCGTGACGATCGGCGACTGGGCCTGCGAGCGGCCGGGCCTGGACTATGCGGCCTATTTCATCAGCAAGGGCTCGCTGCCCACGATGACCCGCATGCTGGCGGTGGAACTGGCCCGGCGGAACCCGCGGGTGCGGGTGAACTGCATCCTGCCCGGTCCCGTGATGGTGCCCGAAGATGCCACGCAGCCGGACGTTGAAGGCGCCGTGGCGGCCACCTTGCTCAAGCGGCCCGGTTCGCCGCAGCACGTCGCCCACGCAGCCGTGTTTCTCATCGAGAACGACTACGTCACGGGCGTCTGCCTGCCGGTGGACGGGGGAAGAACGATCGCGTGATCAGCCTTCTATCGCTGTCGAAGGAATGTCGGGATCGATATCAATCTCGCTTGCAGGAATCCACACGACCGTCCCGTCTCGCCAAACGACTATAGGAAGCCCTTTTTGCTTATGCTGCAAAACGGCTTCGCGAGCAGCGGCGTTCATGGCTGCGTCGATGGCAGTGCCTTCGCGAAATAAACGACCGATGTCCACTTCAGTCTTGTTGGTCATACGCACCCATCCACAGGAGTTCTTGCCACTTGTCCGGATCAGAAATTCGCGTGAGCGTTGTGCCTTCGCCCTCAGCGATCAACTGCATCTCGACAATGGAATTATCGTATACACGCCACTTCGTGGCAAGCGGCATATACAGACGAAAGAAATTCCGCAAACCCGCCTGATAACGGCGGCGGATCGTCTTCTCCGGAACGTGATGCCCGCCCATGCGGACTCGATCGGCAACCCGGGCGACGGCCAGATCGGCACTAGGCAACCACAGATACACGAGGTGTAAGCCGTAACCGTCCCGAACCAACTGTGATAGCCACGGCGCCAGCGAGCGCCCGGCCAGCGTAGTCTCAAAGGCGAAGGTTCGCCGCAGATCGGCCAACTGCCGCAAGCGCGAAAGCATGATCGCGCCCGCTTCCAAAGCCACCAACTCCGGGCCGAAGGCCGCGAGACCCTGGGCGATCGTGTCGGCATTGACGAACTCAACCACGCCGAGCACGTCCCGAAGCAGCGTGGGTGCGGCCGTTGTCTTGCCTGAACCATTCGGGCCGGCCAGTACGATCACAGCGGGATGCGAGTTTGCCATGAGGTCCAATATACCGCCACGGGCGGCAGGTGGCCAGCAGCACGGCAATACCTACACCCTCGTCTTCGGCAGATGTACGCGGTCGATGAAGTCGCAGCCGACGAGGTAGCGCGTGCTGTTGTCCTGGTTCATGCGGGCGACGCGCATCACGCGGGCCGAGAAATGACTCAGCGCGGGCGGATGGCCGAGGGCCGCCACCAAGACCTCGAACTTCGGCAACTCGTCGATGAAGAACGAGAACCCGCAGGCGGAAAGGTCCCAGAACTCGAACGTCGAAGAAGCCGTCCGGCCGGGGAAGCTGCCGATCGTGCATGGGGGCGATGCGTTGCCGATAGCGATAGGCCCGCCGCGGACTGCGGCGCTGGTCGGTTGCCGGCGCCGGCACGGCCGCCGGCGCCGCGGGAGGCGACGGGGCTTCGAATCCCCCGTTCGACTTCCGCGCCGCCGGTGACGCGGCAATTGCCGTGCGCTGCGTGTCCAGCCTGGCGGTCAACTGGCTCAAGCTGGCCGTGGTCTCTTCGGCCAGCGTCTTCATCCGCTGCAACTCGGCCTTGATCTCGGCCTGGGCCGTCTGGTCGCGGCCGGTTACCAGGATCGTCTGCACCTGGCCGGTCGAGAGCACCTTCAGCGACCAGGAGACCCGCCGCCGGGCGCCGTCGCGGGTCAGGACCTCGCCCTCGAACTCGCTGGGGATGTGGCTGCCGCGGGAGCTGCGAAAGATGACCTCCACAAGCTCGGAGTCATCGGGGGCGACCATGGCCTGCCAGAACGGCCGATCGCGGACGTCGTCCAGCTTGTACTTGGTCAACTCCTCGCAGGCGCGGTTCATGTCGACGACCCGGCCGTCCATGTCGAGCGTCATGACCATCGAGTCGACCATGCCCAGCAGGCTCGACTTGATCTCGTGGGCCTCCTGGAATTTCTCCTCGGCCTTGATGCGGGCGACCGAAGCGCTGAGCAGGTGGGCGATGGTCTCGGCGAAGGCGACGTCGTCCGCGGAGAACTGCCGCGGCACGCGAGTATAGGCGCCCAGCACGCCGAAGGGCTTGGCATTCACGTGCAAGGGGACCGTCAGGGCCCCGACGACCCCGCGGCTGCGGAGAAAGTCGTCGCGGAAGCGGGTTTCCTTGCGGAGATCGGCGGCGGCGGTCACGTTGCCCGAATTGAGCGCGAAGGCCGCCATCGAATTGGCGTCGGCCAGGGATGCAACATGCTCCTGGGGCGCGGCCCCGCCGCCTTCATCGCTGCGGGCCGCGACGGTCAGCCGCAGGCTGTCGTCCCGGACTTCGCCGACGCCGCCCAGCGGCGCATGGAGGATTTCGCCCACCAGGGCCACGGCGTCCTGGCAGAGCACCGTGAGCGGCGGCTGGGCATTGGTGCGGCGTCCGAAGGCCAGCACGGCATGCTGCTGCAAGGCCCGCGGCTCCATCGGCTTGTTCTTGAGGTCGATCAACAGTTCGTCCAGTCCGGCCGGCGCTGGCGCAATGGCAAGGCTTGCAGTTTCCATCTTTTTGGGCTCCCTGCCAATCATAGGACACGATTGAGGCTTGCGGGAGAATTTCAGCACACTGCGGCGGGGCCTGGGATGGCGTTACCGCTCGTAACAATCGTAACGAATAGGCGGGCCGAACTGAAGACGCCATCGCCGACCCTGCGTCGGCGGAGCGATGATCGGCCAGCTATACTGCTCGCGGTTGAGATTGTCACAATCCACACTGACCCGAAGCGTAAGCGAGGCAACGACTTCCGGACCTCGCTTACGCTTCGGGTCAGTGTCAGTCGCAGCCGCTAGCAGTATTTCCCCGGCCGATTCGCACCGATACTCGGCGACTTGATCGGTCTGCCCCGCATTGCGGGCGCGGAATCGCGCAATCATCAAGAGCCGCCGGTTTGCCAGACCGGCGGCTCAACGGTATAGCCGAATTGTCAATGAACAGCCGCGCCAATCCTCGATTCGAGTGGCGCGGAATTGCTGGTGATTTGTGCGTCGTGCGATGGCAAGGCGGCAGCAAACAAACAGCCCTCACCCCCGGCCCCTCTCCCAAAGGGCGAGGGGAGAACGTTGTCCTCACTCCTGCTTCCCGCTCCCCGCTCCCTGCTCCCCGCTCCCCGCTCTTACTTCCGCAGCCACTTGTCCACGGCCGCGGCCATGATGCGGCCTTGATTGATGGCATGGACCACCAGCGATGCCCCCTTAACCGTGTCCCCCGCCGCGAAAACGCCGGGCACGCTCGACATCCAGTTGTCCACCGCCACGTTGCCGCGGCCGTCGAGCTTCACGCCCAACTCTTCCACCAGGCCGCCGCGGACGACGTGCAGGAAGCCCATCGCGATCAACACCAGATCGGCGGGCAGAATGAACTCGGTCTCGGGGATCTCCTTCATCTCCCAGCCCTTGGCGCCCGGAAGCCAATTGACCTCGATCCCGAACAGCTCGCGGACTCGGGTACCCTCTGGGTGGTCGTCGCCGCGAAGCTCCTTGGTCAAGACGCTCCAGCGGCGCTCGCAACCCTCTTCCTGCGACGACGAAGTGCGCATGATCTTCGGCCACTGCGGCCAAGGGGTCTCGTCGTTGGCGGTGGCCTCCGGCGGCTTGGGCAGGATCTCCAACTGCGTGACCGAGATCGCGCCCTGGCGGATCGAAGTGCCGACGCAGTCGCTGCCCGTGTCGCCGCCGCCGACCACGATCACGTGCTTTCCCTTGGCCGTGAGCACGGGCCCCTTGCCGGCAGGTTGATCGTCGCCGGCCACGCGGCGATTCTGCTGGCTGAGGAAGTCCATCGCCAGGTGGACGCCGCGGAGGTCGCTGCCGGTCACGCTCAGCGGCCGCGCCTGCCCCGCGCCCATGCAGAGACAAATCGCATCGAACTGGCCGCGCAACTCGGCGGCGGTAACGTCGCGGCCGACCTCCACCCCCGACTGGAAGCGCACGCCCTCCCGCGACATCTGCTCCAGGCGGCGGTCGATGATCCGCTTCTCGAGCTTGAAGTCGGGAATGCCGTAGCGCAACAGCCCGCCGATGCGGTCGTCCTTCTCGAAGACCACCGTCTCGTGGCCGGCCCGGTTGAGCTGCTGCGCGGCGGCCAGTCCGGAAGGGCCGGAGCCGATGATCGCCACCCGCCGGCCGGTCCGCGTGGCGGGCAGGATCGGCTCGACCCAGCCCTCGCGAAAGGCCCGCTCGGCAATCTGATACTCGATGTGCTTGATGTTTACCGCCCGATCGTTGATGGTCAGCGTGCAGGCCGCCTCGCAGGGCGCAGGGCAGACGCGGCCGGTGACCTCGGGAAAGTTGTTCGTCGAGTGCAGGTTCTCCGACGCCGCTTGCCAGTGGCCGCGATAGACCAGGTCGTTGAACTCCGGGATGCGGTTCTTCACCGGGCAGCCGGTGCCGTGGCAGAACGGAATGCCGCAATCCATGCAGCGGGCCGCCTGCTCGGTGAGCACGTGGTTCACCAGCGGCTGATCGATTTCGTACCAGTCCTTGATCCGTTCCGAAACGGAGCGGTGCGGAATCTCGGAACGCGTGAATTGCTTGAAGCCTGTGGGATTACCCATGCGAGGTTAGCGTTAAGTTGTGGTTATGACGGGGGCAAAATCCGAAATTCGAAATCCGAAATCCGAAACAAATTCGAAATTCAAATGCGGAAAAAACAAACAATTCAAATGCGGAACAAAACGACTTGGAACTTTCGTCCTTTTTTTCATTAGGATTTGTTTCGGATTTCGGATTTCGGATTTGCATTTCTTTACCTGAATACTTCTTCCGTTGCCGCCGCCCCCTCGCTCTTGACCTGCTCGCGTTCGCGGACGCGGTTCAGGGCCTTGCGGTAGTCGATCGGCATGACCTTCACGAAACGGCCGGACATCTCCCGCCAGCGATCGAGGATCATCTTCGCCTGCAGGCTGCCGGTCCAGCGGCAATGGCGGCGGATGAGGTCTTGCAAAAGCTCCAGGTCCTCGTCGAGGTGGACCGGTTCGAGGTCGACCATGTCGAGGTTGCAGAGCGTGTCGAACAACTGGTGTTCGTCCAGCACGTAGGCGATGCCGCCGCTCATGCCGGCCGCGAAGTTGCGGCCCGTGCGGCCCATCACGACCACGATGCCGCCGGTCATGTATTCGCAGCCGTGGTCGCCCACGCCCTCGACCACCGCGATCGCGCCGCTGTTGCGGACGGCGAACCGCTCGCCGGTCAGGCCGTTGATGTAGACCTCGCCGCTGGTCGCGCCGTAAAGCAGCGTGTTGCCGACGACGACGTTCTCCTTGGGATCGAAGGGCGAGCCGGGCGGGGTCTGCACGATGATCCGTCCGCCGGAAAGGCCCTTGCCCAGATAGTCGTTGGCGTCGCCGATGAGCTTCATCGTCACGCCCTTGGCCAGGAAGGCCCCGAAGCTCTGGCCGGCCGAGCCGGTGAAGGTCAGGTCGAAGGTGCCGTCGGGCAGCCCCTTGCCGCCGTGGAACTTGACGATGCGATTGCTCAAGATCGCGCCCACGGCGCGATTCACGTTGCGGATCGGCATCTCGAGGTGCGTGCGCGTGCCGTGCTCCAGGGCAGGCCCGAGCTTCTCGATAATCTTCCAGTCGATATGGTCCTTGTGCATGTCGCTCTGCGGTCGCGTGCGGCGCAGAGGGCAGCCGTTGGACTGGTCCGGCTTGGCGAAGACGGCCGAGAAATCGAGCCCTTTGGCCTTCCAGTGCTGGATGGCCTTGTTGCAACTGAGGCGGTCGACGCGGCCGATCATGTCCTCGAACCTGCGGAAGCCCAATCCGGCCATCACGCGGCGGATATCCTCGGCCACGAAGGTCAGGAAGCGGACGACATACTCGGCCTTGCCGTGGAACTTCTTCCGCAGATCGGGGTCCTGCGTGGCAATCCCCACCGGGCAGGTGCCGAGGTGGCACTTCCGCATCAGGATGCAGCCCAGCGAGACCAGGGCCGACGTGCCGAACCCGAAGCGCTCGGCGCCCAGCATGGCGCCGATCACAACGTCCCGGCCGGTCCGCATCTGGCCGTCGCACTGCACCAGGATGCGGTCGCGGAGGCCGTTCAATACGAGCGTCTGCTGCGTCTCGGCCAGGCCGATCTCCCAGGGCGTGCCGGCATGCTTGATCGACGACAGAGGGCTGGCGCCGGTGCCGCCGTCGTGGCCGCTGATCAGCACTTCGTCCGCATAGCCCTTGGCCACGCCCGTCGCCACTGTGCCCACACCGACTTCGGAGACGAGCTTCACGGAGACCATGCCGCCGGGGTTGGCGCACTTCAAATCGTAGATCAACTGGGCCAGGTCTTCGATGGAGTAGATGTCGTGATGCGGCGGGGGCGAGATCAGCGAGACGCCGGACGTGGCGTGCCGCAGCCGCGCGATCTCGTCGGTCACCTTGTAGCCCGGAAGCTGGCCCCCTTCGCCCGGCTTGGCGCCCTGGGCCATCTTGATTTGCAGGATCTTGGCGTTCGAAAGATACTCGATGGTCACGCCGAAGCGGCCGCTGGCCACCTGCTTGATGCCGCAATTGAGCGAATCGCCGTTGGGCATCGGCTTGTAGCGGGCCGGGTCCTCGCCCCCTTCGCCCGTGTTGGCGTTGCCGCCCAGCCGGTTCATGGCGATGGCCAGCGTCTGGTGCGCCTCGGCGCTGATCGAGCCGTGCGACATGGCGCCGGTGTTGAACCGCTTGACGATCTCGCCGGCGGGCTCGACCTCATCCAGCGGCACCGGCTCGGCAGGCACGAACTCGAACATGCCGCGGAGCGTGCAGAGGTCCTTGGCCTGCTCGTTGACCGCCTTGACGAACTCGTCGAACTGCCGCTGATCGTTCTTCAAGACGGCATGCTGCAGGGTAGTGACGGTGGTCGGGTTCCAGAGGTGCCGCTCGCCGTCGAGACGGTATTGATACTCGCCGCCGTGATCGAGATCGAGGAGCCCCGCCTCCCGCCGGCCGAAACCCGCGCAGTGCCGGGCCAGGGCTTCGCGGGCGATGACGTCCAGGTCGGCCCCGCCGATCCGCGACGCGGTGCCGTGGAAGTACTTGTTGATGAAATCGCGGTTCAGGCCGACGGCCTCGAACTGCTGGGCGGAGTGGTAGCTGCGGAGGGTGGAAATGCCCATCTTGGAGATCGTCTTCAAGATCCCCTTCTTCACCGCCGAAATGTAGTGGTCGATGAGCGACTCGATCGGCTCGCCCTCGGGCAGGTCGCCGTCGGCCCGCAGCTTGTAGATGCCCTCGAAGGCCATGTAGGGATTGATGGCGTTGGCGCCGTAGCCGCAGAGCAGGCAGAAGTGCATCACTTCGCGGGGCTCGCCGCTTTCCACGACGATGCCCGCCTCGCTCCGCAGCCGCCGCTCCAGCAGCCCGTGGTGCAGGGCCGAAACGGCCAGCAGGCTGGGGATGGCGACGTGCTTGGGCGAAATGTCGCGGTCGCTGACGATCAGCAGCGAGGCCCCGTCCTGGATGGCCCGCTCCGCCCCGTCGACGAGTTCGGCCAGGGCCTCGGCCAGGTACTTGCCCGGTTCCTCTTCGCTGGCGAGGAACAAGGCCGGCAGTACGGCCACCTTGAAGTCGTTGCGCTTCACGGCCCTCAGCCGCTGCATGTCCTCGTTGGTGAGAATGGGGTGCGGCAGCTCGAGCTGCCGGCAATGCTCCGGTGTTTCATCAAGCAGGTTCCGCTGCTTGCCGGTGAAGGTCAGGAGCGACATCACCAGCCCTTCCCGCAGGGGATCGATGGGCGGGTTCGTGACCTGGGCGAACAACTGCTTGAAGTAGGCGAAGAGCAGCTTGGGCTGGTCGGAAAGCACGGCCAGCGGCGTGTCGGTGCCCATCGACCCGACCGGCTCCTGGCCGTTGGCCGCCATAGGGCCGACGATCATCTGCAGGTCTTCCCGCGTGTAGCCGAAGGCCCGCAGGCGCTGCGTCAGCTTGTCGGGATCGACCGCGGCCGGCTGTGCCGGCTGGAACAGCCCTCGCAGCTCGATGCGGTTCTCCAGCCAGCGGCGATAGGGCTTCTGGCGGGCGATCTTGCCCTTGATCTCGTTGTCTTCCACGATGCGGCCTTCCTCCGTATCGACGAGGAACATGCGGCCCGGCTGCAAGCGGCCCTTGCGCTCGATCTGCTCCGGCGGGAACTCGATCACGCCCACCTCGCTGGCCAGCACCACCAGGCCCTCGGTCGTGACCACGTAGCGGCTGGGCCGCAGGCCGTTGCGGTCGAGCGTGCCGCCCACCAACCGGCCGTCGGTAAAGAGCATCGCGGCAGGGCCGTCCCACGGCTCGAGGATCGCGCCGTGGTATTCGTAGAATGCCTGCTTGTCGAGCGAGATGTGGTAGCCGGGCCCGAAGGCCTCGGGAATCATCATCATCAGCGCATGCGGCGCGGAGCGGCCCGCGCGGACCAGCAGTTCCATGCAGTTGTCGAAGCAGGCCGAATCGCTTCCCCCCGGTTCGACGATGGGAAAGAGGCTCGACAGCTCCTTGCCCAAGGCCGGCGAGGACATCGTCTTCTCGTAGCCCTTCAGCCGGTTGAGGTTGCCGCGGAGCGTATTGATCTCGCCGTTGTGGGCGATCATGCGGAAGGGCTGGGCCAATCGCCAGCTTGGGAACGTATTGGTGCTATAGCGCTGGTGGACCACGGCCAGGGCGGTCATCATGTCGGGGTCGGCCAGGTCCGGGTAGTAGTCGAAGAGCTGCGGGGCCAGGAACATGCCCTTGTAGACGATCGTCTTGCAGGACAGCGAGGGGATGTAAAAGGCCTCGGGCGTGATGCCCAGGTCGACGCGGGCCCTGCGTTCGGCCCGCTTGCGGCCGCGAAACAGCCGGCGTTCGAGCAGTTCGCCGCTGAGGCCCTTGCCGCTGACGAAGATCTGGCGGATGACCGGTTCGGCGCTGCGGGCGATATTGCCCAAGGTGCGGTTGTCGCAGGGCACGTTGCGCCAGCCGACCACTTCCAGACTTTCGCTCTCCAGGGCTTGGGCCAGGACTTCTTCGCAGGTTTCGCGGATGGCCTTCTCGCGGGGCAGGAAGAGGATGCCCGCGCCGTAGTGTCCGGCGGGGGGCAATTCGAACTTCAGGCGATCGGCCTCGGCGGCGAAGAACTCGTGCGGGATCTGGATCAGGATTCCCGCCCCGTCGCCCGTCGATTCGTCGGCCCCGGACGCGCCGCGATGTTGCAGGTTGAGGAGGATCTGCTTGGCATGATTGACGATTTTGTGGCTTTTGGCCCCGGCAATGTCTACCACGGCCCCAATGCCGCAGGCATCGTGCTCGAATTGCGGATCGTACAACCCTTGTGCCGCTGGCGCGATTTGCATAATGGAACGACTCTTATCCTTATCTTCTGGCATCCCGGGAAACCATTTTAGCAGATTTTATTGCGATTAACAGCGGTCGCGCGCGCAGCACCCGCCCAGCCCGCACGATTCGCGGCCCACACTACCCCGAAGCGCTAGCGAGGGCCGCGGCGCTACACTAACCCGAAGCGCTAGCGAGGGCCCGTCTCGCTTGCGCTTCGGGTTGGTATGGCGTCTACCAGGGCCTGGGATTCCCTTTTCCAGCCAAATTCTTAGGCAAGAAGCGAGCGACATGCTTCAATGGTAACATTAGGACGGCTTATGTTAATGGTTGGACAAAATTAGGATTTGTGACAATAGCGCATCTTGCTCCCCTCGCCCTTTGGGAGAGGGGCAGGGGGGTGAGGGCTTCTCGCACTTACGGTGGTACGACAACATGACCCGGAAAGCCAACTCCAACGGGGGTTTTGCCCGAACTTGCCCGAATTTCGATTCGACGACCCACCCCGACGGGGGATTTTTGCCCGAACTTGCTCGGATTTTAATTCGCGGCATTCGACGACCTTCTGGCTGGATTCCAACTCCCAGTTCCCATTTCCGCCGCGACGGGTATTTTTGCCCGAACTTGCTCGGATTTCGATTCGACAACTTTCTTCTCAACTTCTTGAAGGCTATCCGGGAAGTTCCGCCAATCGGCATTGAAGCCCGCGCGCAAGCGAGGAGTGTGCGTCGTAGGTTTCTATTCCCGCTCCAAACGCGTCAAAACCGGTCCAGTAGGTCGTTTCTGCCGGAAAGGACCAAGGCGTTGCTGCTGCGGCACTTGCGCCGAAAACAGGGTTCCGGGACTCGGCTTCCGCTCCCATGAAGTCCGTAATTATCCATAGTTACGATATTTTGTCAAGGGGCTGGCGGCGATTTTTTCGGCCACCGCCAGAATCGCCAGTAGGTCCTTTCTGCCGGAAAGGACGAACGGGCGATCATCCGGTCGAGAGCCCGAAGTTGCCGACGGCGCGGAGAACCCTAGTCCTTTCCGGCAGGAAGGACCTACTGGGCCAAGCAAACCGCGTGCCAATCGCGCCAAATATTTCATAATATACCATAACTATCCATAGAATAAGGGCTTGCGGCGGGACGCATGAGGCCCTTGGCGCGGCGGCGCATTTCGCTCTGCGAGCCGGGGCTGCCAAAACAGGAAGGGAACGCCCGTACATCGCAAGGCCGCCTGCCAAAATGGCGGCTGGTTCCCCTCGTACGCTTCCCGGGCTGACGTAGGATAGGTTTCCAACCTGTCGGGGGATTGCTTCCGCTCCCCGCCCCACTGTTCGTTTCGGATATTGTCGGTGGCGCCCGGCCGGCGCCGAGCGGGTAAAGCGACCGGGCCCCCGGCCCCCACCCGATTGTCAAAGCCATGTCCGGCTGGTACTATCGGCGGCGGAGCAGATTATGATTGAGAATACGTCGGGAGATATTCTGGAAGCGGACGCCGAGGCCCTGGTCAACACGGTCAACTGCGTGGGGGTCATGGGCCGCGGGATTGCGCTCCAGTTCAAGCATGCCTACCCCGAGAACTTCCGCGCCTACGCGAAGGCCTGCGCGGCTGGGGAAGTCCGCCCTGGTGCAATGTTCATCTTTCCGACTGGGTTGATGGTCAACCCTCGATACGTCATCAACTTCCCGACGAAGCGGCACTGGAAGGGCAAGTCCCGGATGGCGGACATCGACGCCGGGCTCGGTGCCCTGATTGAGGGCGTGCGGCGGGTGGGGGTCAAATCGATCGCCATTCCGCCACTGGGCTGCGGCAATGGGGGGTTGGATTGGGCCGAGGTTGAGCCCCGGAGCCGTGCGGCCTTCGCCGGCCTGCCCGACGTGAAGGTCTTGCTCTTTAGCCCACAACCTGATCGAAGGACTTGAAGCGCCGTAGGGCATGGAACTGCGCTCGTTGATGCGGGCATGCACGGAAACGGTCACGTCGCCGCAGCCGCGTTGACTCGGCCGGGCGGGCAGGACGCGGCGGCCGGCGGAAAAAAGCGAGGGGTGTGCGCGAGGTGCGTTTAGCTGGTCAGTCATCGTTCCACCGACGCGGGGTCGGGTGGGGACGCACTACGCGGCGAGAGGGATTTCGGGTAGAATCAAGAAAACTGCCATCGAACCGGGAGGACATCGCTTGTGGGAAACGACCGGATAGAACTCATGGACCGGGCCGCGGCAGCGGAGACGATCCGAAAATTGAACGAAGACGACCTCCGCTTCCTGAACCGTCTGATCGTCGATCGCCTCAGGCTCATTCAGCAAGCCCGCAGCACGATCATGCTGGCGAACTTCAGCGTGGGTGACTGGGTGACGTTTCCGACCACCGCCGGCGGACAGAAAAAGGGCGTTATCGTCCGGCTCAATAAGAAGACCGCGAGCATCGTCACCGAGGATGGACAGCAGTGGAACGTCCACCCTGCCTACCTGCGCGCCGATGCAGCGGAGAAAACCGAAGTCCGGCGTATCGCCAGTCCCGGCGGGTCCAACCCCTAACCCGGATTATTCATGTAGGGTGGGTGAAGCACGGAAGTCCTTGCCCTGTGGTGCGTTGCGCGAACCGGTCGAGAATAGGGTGAAACGCAATCATGGGTTCGGCTCCGTGCGTAACCCACCATTTTCCCGCGGTTCGCTCCACGCACGCTACAGCCTGATCGCCGAGCGCCTCAGGCTCATTCAGCAAGCCTAGGTCGTTCATCCGAGGCCGCCGCTCCAAGGGCCAATAAAACTCAAGGCATAGTCCAAGAAGTAGGCATCCTGGGTGTAGGTGTTGACGGCCCCCGTGCTGCCCTCCGCATAGACGCCCCCAAATCCCGACGCCTGCTCTTCAAAGCCGCTCCCATAAAGCTCGGCAAACGCCGCGTCCAAGAGCAGGGCGTCGCTGCCTGATGAGGGGCCGTAAAGATAGGCCGTGTCGCTGCCGGCGGTCGAAGTTGCGACGTTCGTGGCGAAGCCGACGGCCGTGTTGGAAAACCCGCTGCCCGACATGCCGGCCAACGGGCCGGTGCCGGCGTGATTGGCGTAGGCGTAGAAGGTGCCCGTGCCCGACGCATCGGAGAAATAGGCCGCATCGCTGCCGCCGCTCGAATAGCCGACGTTGGTGTCGAAACCGGTGGCCGAGTTGGCATACCCGCCGCTATAACTGCCGTACATGCCGGCAAATTGCTGGCCGCCGCCATTGTAGTCCGCGTAGGCGTAGAAGGTGTCGCTCTGGGGCGAATCGTAGAAATAGGCCGCGTCGCTCGTGCCGGCGGTGGAGTTCCCGACGTTCGTGCCAAACCCCGAGGCTGAGTTTGCGTAGGCCGCGCCGCCATAGCTGCCGTACATGCCCGCCGCCGGCTTGCCGCTAGTGCCGTAGTCGGCGTAGGCATAGTAGGTGGCGCCGCCCTGCGAATCGTAGAAATAGGCCGTGTCGCTGCTGCTAGCGGTCGAAGTGGCGAGATTCGTGGCGAAGCCGCTGGCCGAGTTGGCATAAGCGGCGCCGCCGTGACCCGGAGTACCGGGTACCCCGCCGTACATGCCCGCCGCGGGCTTGCCGCTAGTGCCGTAATCGGCGTAGGCATAGTAGGTGGCGCCGCCCTGCGAGTCGTAGAAATAGGCCGTGTCGCCGCCGCCGGTCGAATAGGCGAGATTCGTGCCGAAGCCGCTGGCCGCGTTGGCATAGACCACGCCGTGACCCGGAGTACCGGGTACCCCGCCGTACATTCCCGCCGCCGGTTTGCCAGTGGTGCCGTAGTCGGAGTAGGCATAGTAGGTGGCGCCGCCCTGCGAATCGAAGAAGTAGGCCGTATCGCTGCCGCCATTGATGGAATAGGCGAGATTCGTGGCGAAGCCGCTGGCCGAATTGGCATACCCGCCGCCATAGCTGCCATACATGCCGGCCGCCGGGTGCCGCCGCTGTCCGCGTAGGCATAGTACGTGTCATTGCCCGGCGAATCGTAGAAATAGGCCGTATCGTTGGCGGCGTGGGTGGAATTCCCGACGTTCGTGGCGAAGCCGGTGGCCGCGTCGGCATAGACGACGCTGCCGTGACCCGGAGTACCGGGTACCCCGCCGTACATGCCGGCCGAGGGCTTGCCGCTGGCGCCGTAAGCGGCGTAGGCATAGTAGGTGGCGCCGCCCTGCGAATCGAAGAAATAGGCCGTATCGCTGCCGCCGCTGGTCGAATAGGCGAGATTCGTGCCGAAGCCGCTGACCGAATTGGCGAACCCACTGCCGTACATGCCGGCCGCCGGGCCGCTATTGTTGTAATCCGTGTAGACATAGAACGTGTCGTTGCCCGGCGAATCGAAGAACTCTGCCGTGTCGGACACCTGACCGTTGACGTGGATCGAGGCCATGCCGCTTACGGAAACGGCATAGCCCTGGCTGGTATTGTTGAGTTGCCCGCTGCCGCTGCCGTAGAGCAGGGCGGTGTCGCCGCCGGCGGAGCTGCCGGTGAGCGCTGTGCCGGCGCCGGCGGCGTTGCCCAGGAACAAGTAGTCGTTGAACTCGGCGGTGGTGAAGCTGTGGCTCTCGCCGTTGAGCGCCACGTTGAGCACCGTGCTCGCTCCGCTGCCGGCGGCGGCGAAAGTGAACTGGTCGTTCGCGGCCGAGGTGCCCTCGACGGCGAGCGTCGTGCCGGGCAGGAATTGAACGTTATCCAGGAAGGCGGCCCCGCTGGTGGTGGCGGCGCGCCTGGCTGTAGGTCCAGGTATAGGTGTGCTGTCCGTTGGTGACGTAATAGAACGACTGCTGCCAGGGCACGGCGGCGGACGTGCCGGACCATTGGCCGGCCTGCACGTTGTCGATCGAGAAGGTCAACACGCCGCTGCCGGCCGAGACCGAGCGCCAGAAGGCGAATTCGCCGGCCGGCTCGGTGAGGGTCACGCTCAGCGTGCTGCTGCTCGACGCGCCGATCGCGCCCGACTCCGCGGCATACGCGCTGCCAGGGGCCACGTTGCTCGATTCGGTCGTCCAGACGGCCGGTGACGGGCCCGAATCCGTCAGCGACCAAGGCAACGTGTTGAAACCGTTGGCGAAGTTGTCGTACACGGGCACGATGACGATGTTCTGCGTTGCCAGGCCGTCCGTGCCCGTCGCGGGCAGCGTCAAGGTGGCCGCCGTGCCGGTCGCATCGGCGATGGTGCCCCCGTTGACGACCAAGGCAATGGTCGAGGCGTAATCGAGGTCATAGGTGGTCTGCCCTGCCGCTACGGCGTAGGTGAAGTTGAGGGTCGCAGTGCCGCTGCCGCTGACGTAGTCGGCCACCGCGCCGCCGCCCGCGTTCAAGGCCAACTGCGGCCCGCCGGTCACGTTGACCGCCTCGCTGAAGGTCACGGCGATCGAGATCGTCGTCCCCGCCCCGTAGGTTCCCGAGGGCTGCGTGGTGGTGACTCCCGTCACGCCCAAGGAGATGAACTCGTCGGCCGAGGAGGTGGACGAGGTGCCGTCGGGGCCGGTCACCGTCACGTTCACCGTGCCGGCCGGCAGCGCGGGGATCGTGGCCGTAATCTGGGTACCCGTTGAGTTGATGACGACGTTGGTTGCGGGCGTCGTGCCGAAATCGACGGCCGTCACGCCGGTGAAGCCGGTGCCGGTGATCGTCGCCGTGCCGCCGCCCGTCGTCGGCCCTGAAATCGGACTGACCGCCGTCACGGCCGGTTCGTAGAGGAACTTGTCGGCGGACGAGGTCGCCGAGGTTCCGCCTGGACCGACCACCTTCACGTCCACCGTGCCGACGGCCTCCGCGGGGCTCGTGGCCGTAATCTGGGTTCCCGCCGCATTGACCGAGACATTGGTTGCGGCGGTCTTGCCGAAATCGACCGCCGTGGCCCCGGTGAAGTCCGTTCCCGTGATGATCACGATCGTGCCTCCCAGCGCCGTACCCTTCGCAGGGCTGATCCCCGTGACCGTGGGCAGATAGTCGATCAGTCCCGGAACGAGCAGATTGCCGACGGGGCTGCCGATGCCCGTGGCCAGGTCGTAGCCCTTGGCGGCACTGTAGGTGGGCGAGGGGCCGGTGCTGCCGGAGGTGATGTCGTGGAAGTCGGCAGCCGGCAGCTTGTAGAGTTCCGGCAAAGTCTGCGTGGGCCGTTGAGCGAACCGAGCCCTGCGAGCGCGCGTCCTTGGTCGGTCAGGGCGATGATGCCGGCCCACATCGGCGTGGCGATGCTGGTGCCGCCGTTATTATTGCTCCAGGGTGTTGAAGTGCCGTCGTCATAGGAATCGTAAATGGCCACACCCGAGGTCGGGTTGGCGTCGGCCGAGACGTCGGGATAGGTGCGGTAGGTGGTGCTGAAGGAGTTGACCACGCCGCTCTGATAGGAGGGCTGGGGCTCGAGGGCGGAGATTCCGCCGCCGCCGCCGCCTCTTATGCCAGTACTGGTGCCGCTGCCCCAGGCCGTCTCGCCGCCATAGGTGTAATTCGGACTGCTGCCGCTGACGGTAAGAGTCGTCCCGCCGACCGAGACCACGTTGGGCGAGGTGGCCGGGTATTCGGGCGTAATGGTCGTGCTCCCGCTGCTCCCATAGGGGCCGTAGTCGCCGGCTGCGGCCAGGAACGTCACGCCGCCGGGCAGGCCCGCGCCGCCGAGCGTGGCCGAACCGCCGACGTGGCCCGACGGGCTGGTAAATACGGTCGAATCGTAGGTTGACGCCTGGCTCGCGGTGTAGGTCGATTCAGGAAGGCTCCAGCTCATGGAAACGGCCACGACGCCGGGCGTTGTCGCCGCGGTCTGAACGGCCGTGTAGAGGTTGCTGGCATCGGTGCCCGTGGCGCTGGCGGCCTCGAAGAGGATGATGTTGGCCATGGGCGCCATGGCGTGGGCCCACTCGATGTCCGTCGCTTCCTCGCCCTCCCAGTCGCTGCTGCTGGGGCCGGCAGGGTCCGTGGGGACGTAATTCGCGTTGCCAGAAACCTCGCTCACGGGCTGTCCGGTCTGGGTGAGTTGCTCGAACGTGGGATCGCCCGTGCCGTTGAAGTTCGGAAGACCGTAGTACGTCGAGAAGGAATTGAGGTCGTTGAGGGCCGTGGGATAGTCGTAGGCGTCGACGACGGCGATCGTCTGGCCGCTGCCATCGCCTTGAATCCCGCCGCCGAAGGAAATCCCGTTGGAGAGGACGCCGGCGGTGTAGCTGCCCAGACCGTAGGCCCCGCGGATTTGATTCGGCGTCAGCCCCGCGGGGGTCGCGGAACCGTAGGTGGTGGAGATAGGCAAGGTCTGCGGGACAGCGGAACTGATCGCTGGCGCAGGCGTCGATCCGAAGGATAGTGGAAGGCTGACCGAGAGCAACGTCCGCGGTTCGAGGGCTTCGCAAAGCAGCCGGCGGTGATGCCCAGAGCGGCCGAGGGCAGGGCGTCGCGCTTGGTTGCCGCGAGGTTGGGATTGTGCGATCCACTTCAGAAGACGAGAGACTCGACCCATGACCGGGCCCTTTCATGGAGTGGGAACTGGTTGCCATGCCGAACCGCACGCTCCTCCGATCGGAAGCAGAAGTTCCCGAATTATGCTTCGCGCGGGGGTGAAAGGAGCGGTTTTCCAGGACCGAAACGGCTGCTCCTGGCAAGCGGATAGTATAATCCGAAGGAAATCGCGCGTCAAATTGCGGCAGCCTTGCACTTTCTACGAGCGACGGGATAATAAACTATCGGAGGTGTGCGATGATCAAATTTGGGACTTGAATCAGGCAACTGATTGGCAGAGCAGCAACATGCCGAATCCAAAACGCGTCGTGCTTCCGGCCATTATCCTCTCACTGGGTTTGTGGCTTTCTGCCGCTCGGGCCGAGGTGGTCGTATCCGGATTGCAGTGCGAATATCTGACCGATCCCCTGGGGATTGATGTCCGAAACGCCACGGTTCACCTGGCAGCTATCAGACCCGGATCATGCCCGGGGACAGAAACAAACCGGCTATCAGGTGCTGGTCGCCAGCAGTCCCGCTTTGCTTGATGAACGGCGGGCCGATATTGTGGGACAGCGGCCAGGTTCTCTCCTCGCAGTCTGCGCTGGTTCCTTTCGCGGGCAAAGGCTGACCTCGGGAGAAAATTGTTTTTGGAAAGTCAGGGTTTGGACAAGGACGAAAAAGACATCCGCATGGAGTCCCACCGCCCGCTTTTCGATGGGGCTGCTTGAGCCAAGCGATTGGACGGGTCCTTGGATCAAGCACCCTACCGCTCCAGCGGTGGATCACATCTGGTTTCGCAAAACATTCACGCTTCGGGACAAGGCCGCCTCGGCGTTTATTTATGTCGCTCCGTCGGTTATCACGAACTTTACGTCAATGGGCAGAAGGTTGATGCGCGGGTCCTGGCTCCTTCGCTCACGCGGCTCGACACGGCGCGTGCTTTATGTCACTTATGACATCACCGAGCGCGCTTCAAGCCCGGTGACAACTGCATCGCCATCTGGACCGGTCCGGGCTGGTCCCGCTACGCCTTACTTCAAGACCAAGCCGGCGCTGCGGGTTCAACTCGAGCGGAAAACGACCGGCGGCGATGCCATCTCGCTTGCGTCGGACACAAGCTGGCGCTGCGAAATAAGCTCCAGCGAGGATATCGGCGGCTGCGAGTATAGGGACCACGGCGGCGAGCAAATTGATGCCCGAAAATACATTCCCGAGTGGAACGCGGTTGAATTTGACGACAAGGAATGGCAGTTCGCAGCGGCGGTCTCCATCAATGCGACGCTCTCGGCCCAAATGGTCGAACCGAGCCGCATGATCGAAACCATCGACGCGCAGAGCATGTCCGGCGACGGGCCTTATAAAGTCGATTTCGGCACAAACTTTTCCGGCTGGATTTCGATCAAGCATGAAGAACCAGTCGGCCGGCGATGTCGTGACCATCCAGGTCTCGGACAATCCCGACACGGTGCAGGCGTTCGGGCAAAAGAGCATCTATGTCTGCCGGGGCGGTTCGTCGGAAACGTTCCAGAACCGGTTCAATTACGCCGCCGGGCGGTATATTACGATCAGCGGCCTGAAGAACAAGAACCCGGGCTTGCCGACATCGAAGGGCTATGCGATCGGCACCGATCTGAACCGGGTGGGCCATTTCTCCTGCTCCAGCGATTTGTTCAACCGGATTTACGAAACCGATCTGTGGACCTACCGGGCGAACACCGTCGAGGGCTACACGGAGGACTGTCCGCATCGTGAGAGACTGGGCTATGGCGAGGACAATTTCGCCACCGCCTGGGGCTGCGGGATTCCCAACTACCGAGGCCGGCGCATTTTACACGAACGTCGTCCGCGACTGGTGCGACGTGCAGCAGCCCGAGCGGCTGGATCAACCATACCGCCCCGCAGATCAAACCGGCATTATGGCGGGACCATGTGGAGCAGCGCGCCGCTCAACATTGGCTGGGAGTTCTATAAGAACTACGGCGGACAAGCGGATCCTTGCCGAGTCATATCCCAGCGACAAGGCCTGGCTGGATTTTCTGGCCGCGAATGTGGCGGACGGAATTCTCCAGCCTTACAACACGAACTACAACGGCGGAGGCAATTTTCTGGGCGACTGGGCGGAGCCCTATACGAAAGCCGATCCCTTGAAGGGAAAGGAGTTCGGAAGCACGCCGGAGGCCCTGCTTTTCAACAACTGCGTCTATGCGATGGATCTTCGCACTTTCATCGCAATCGCCAAGGTACTGGAGAAGCCCGACGACGCGGCCGCCTACGGCAAGCGGTTGGAGAATTTGAAGACCAAAGTTCAGGCACGCTTCTTCAACGCGGAACAGAACACGCTACTTGGACACGCCGCCAGATCCACCTGGCTTTCCCCATGTTCGCCGGGATTACGCCGGACGACGCGAGGCCCAAGGTCTTCGCCAATTTTCAGCAGGAGATTCTCGAAACGCGGCCTTATCTCGACATGGGCAGCTCCGGCCTGCCGGTGCTCTTGAAGTTCTTGATCGAAGATGCCGAGCGCAACGACATCCTCTTCACGCATCGTTTCGAAGACTACGGAACCGAGTTACGGTTACTTTCTCAGCCGCGGCGAAACCGCCTGGCCCGAATACTGGGACGACAACTGCCCTAGCCGGATTCACACCTGCTATACGGGCATCGCCGCCTGGTTCATCAAAGGGCTGGGAGGCATTCGCGAGGATCCGAGCCAGTTCGGTTATCAATCGTTCCTCATCAAGCCGGCCGTGGTCGGCGATTTGACCTTTGCCGAGGCCAAGACGCAATCGCTTTATGGCCCGATCTCATGCCGTTGGGAAAGGAAGGGGGGATCGATCCAGGTGGACATGGCGATACCGGTCAATTCCACCGCCACGGTTTATGTGCCGGCATCGGATATCAACAACGTGACGGAGGGCGGCAGTGCCGTGGCCCTGGCCAAGGGCGTGAGGTTGCTTAGAATGGAAGGGTCGTGCGCCGTCCTTGAGGTGCAATCGGGAGAGTATCGGTTTGTGGCGAAGTAGAGGGCAAGCGGATTTCGTGGAGAGCGGATGCAGGAGACGGTCGCTTTATTCTCGCGTAATTGTTCAGCGGAAAGTAGGTACGACCCCACCGAGCTTGTCTCGGTCGGTGAAGGAGGCTGGACAGCTAACAGGTCCTATGACGACAAGCGGTGGGAAAGCGTTTGTTTAGCCGTCCAGCCGGTTTATTCCGTTTGCGCCTTTTTCTCCTCGCTCTTAGCCTGCGGTTGTCGAAGGTTGATCTTTTGCACCGCATTCATGGCAGCGACGCGGACGGCGTGATTGCTGCTCGATTCGGCAATGGGATCCAACACCGAGAAGCTCTTGCTCGTGCCCACGTTGCCCAGCAACTTCACGGCCGCCATACAGACCGTTTCATCGCTGGTTCGCGCAGCCTCGATCAAAGCGTCCTCTGCACCGCTGCCCATGTCGTTCAGGGCGTTGAACGCGACCTGATGAAGCCGGCTATCGCCCAAGCGAGCCGCCAGAGCCGGCGCTGCTCGTGCGTCCTTAAGTTCGCCCAAAGCCTTGACGACCTCTTGCTCGTACAGCTCGTCACTTCCGTTGAGCATCTTCAGCAAGATCGGCACGCTGAATTTCCCGCCCCAAAGCGCCATGCCCCGAATCGCATTGAGGCGATCAGCAGAATTGCCTTCGGCCAGGTTCTTGAAGGCCCGCGCAATCCTCTTTTTGGCTTCCGCCGAAGCGACTTGCGACGGGTCCGTGTTCAAGAGGACCGACATTGCCCGCTTGCGCTGCTTGAAATCGTCGGACTCCAGGCGGTCAGCCAGCTTCTCGTAATAATCGGGCTCGGTCGGATCGGGAAGGCGGCGTTCCTTTGCCCGTGCGGCTTGCTCGTCGGCGCGGTTTTTACGTTCGAGATCCGCTCGAGCCTGGGACTCCTGCAAATCCCTCTCGGCCTTGCTAAAAAACTCGCTGCCCAGCGGCTGGGCGATTGCAACGGGAGTCTGGGCGGTTGGGACGTTCCGGACAGTCGACGAGCGATTTCCGCCGAGGGCAAAAGTTACGTGGAAGGTCCCGCTCGCCGCTATGAGGATCAATGCCGCCGCTGCTAGGTAGCCTGTTCCTAGGACGTAGAGGGGGCCGAACCGTCTAACCAGGCCTTTACAGACTGACCCGATCCCCGAGACCCCGTATAGGATGGTCACCCCAAGAAGTCCGCCAAATATACCGCCAATCAGCCGCGCATGCCGCGAGGGTGGCGACCAGGGCTCTGCCGCCTGGACGCGGCTTACCCAGGGGGACGCGAAGTGGCTGCATACGGCAAGCAATCCGCCACCGAGGGCCAGCGGTATGCCCAGCCAGAAAAGGCCCTTCATCGCCAGGACCACGAGGAGCGCAGCAGCGCAGGCGATCAGGCCGGGAAACACGAACTTGCGGAACACCACTGCCAGGCTCAGCGACCGACTGGGTTCGCGCCTCCGCTGCGGCACGTTTTTCATTGTCGTGGTTGCTGCTTCTGCCGCGAGCGTTTCCCTATCGAGAAGGTCCAGCAGGGCTTTTGAATCCAGCGGCTGCAACTCGCTAACCGGCACGGCGATAGTTAGCGCCGCTTGGCACGTCGGGCATTTTGCTCGCTTTCCAGCAAGCGAGTCCGGAGCGGAAAAACGTCTGCCACAATTGGAACAATGTACGGCAATGGCCATGGGTCGCTCCCTGCTGCAGTCTACTCGCGTACTCCGAAATCCAAGGTAGCGCCAGAAAAGCGGACAATCCTATCTCTTCGTTCGCTGGCTGCCATGGAGTGAAGGTGCGCAAAACACCTATGCTGAAATCATTAGAATAACATCCCCGCAGAAGCAAAGCAATCGTCTCGAGGTATTTCTTCTGGCTACCGCACTTAATTTAATCCATTAGTGCATGCGAAATATGGCGCGATTGGCGTGCCTTTTGCTGTAGCGAAGGGAACTTGCATTTGCTCGCCATAGACGTTCGGGATCCAAAAGCCGCACGAGACGCGATTTTCCGCAATGCAGAAAAGCAAAACGATGAGTTCCTAGCGAGTATTGACTACTCCGGGCGTATGATCGGCAGCGTGGAAAAGAGTTACTACGAGCCTCGATTTGACGTCGTTTCGGTCATCTTCACAGATTGCCGACGCAGGATGTCCGCTCAGAAGGCTGTAAAGGATCGGGCCAGCGTCAAGTCCCCGCTGAGGAGAACTAGAAGATGTAGTCATCGCCGCTCACCTCGGGCAAATCGAGCGCGCCCACGTGCGAGCCGACTGGCAGCTTGTCGGCGAACACGTCGTCCCCGGTACCGCCAGAACAAGGGCGCACGATAATCCCGTCCGCTGCCTTCTCCAAGGCGATGGTTCCATGTAAACCCAACTCCTCGACCCAATCGGGAGGCAATTGGACCTTTTGATCGGGTTCGATTGTCGTGACCGTCACCATCGTGCTTCTACCCCCTATCCGTTCTTGCCGCTCTTGCCGGTGCGGCTTACGATGCCGGCCCGGCACACAACCATCCGCAAAATGGGGTGTCGTTTCCAGGTCCCTGCGCGGCAATTGACGCCCCAAACCTATTATACCACATCGATCGGTTACCGCGCGCCCAACTTGCCATCGAGCACTAGCGTCTTCCCCTTTTCGAGCTTTCGCTCCAACGTCTGCTTTCCGTAGCGGACGCGCAAGGGCTGGCCGTTGTCCGATTGGATGCGGGCCTCGTCCAGCCGGCCGGACTTCCAGGTGATGTCCACCGTGAAGCCGCCACGGGCCCGCAGGCCGCGGACGCTGCCGTCGGCCCAGGCATTGGGCAGCGCCGGCAGCAGGTGGACCTCGCCCGCATGACTTTGTAGCAGCATCTCGGCGATCCCGGCCGTGGCGCCGAAATTGCCATCGATCTGGAAGGGCGGATGCGCGTCGAACAGGTTGGGATACAGGCCGCCCTGCCCTTGCACCGAGCCGATCGGCCGCAGGAGGTTGTTCAAGATCAGATAGGCGTGATCGCCGTCGAGGAAGCGGGCCCAGAGGTTGACCTTCCAGCCCATGCTCCAGCCGGTGGCCGCATCGCCGCGATAGATGAGCGATTGCCGGGCGGCATCGAAGAGCTTCTTGTCGCGCCAGGTGATGTCGGCGCCGGGATAGACGGCCCACAGGTGCGAGACGTGGCGGTGCGTGTCCTTGGGGTCGTCCTTGTCTTCCAGCCACTCCTGCAACTGTCCGTAGCGGCCGACCTCGTAGGGAGCAATCTGCTTGCGGACCGCGTCAAGCCGGGCGGCGGAGTCGGCGTCGCGGCCCAACTCGCGGGCGGCCGCGGCCGTGTTGCCCAACAGGCTGCGGATGATGGCGTGGTCCATCGTAGGGCCCATCACCAGGCCGCCGTGCTCGGGCGAGTTCGAAGGCCCGCTGATCAAGTAACCGGTGAGCGGGTCTTTGACCAGGTAGTCGAGGAAGAACTGCGACGCCCCTTTCATGGCCGGATAGGCCCTTTGGGCCAGAAACTGCTTGTCGCCCGTGAAGAGATATTGCTGCCAGAGATGCTCGCAGAGCCAGGCCCCGCCGGAGACCCAGATGCCATGGTTCGAGGCGTTGATCGGCGCGGCCCCCCGCCAGAGATCGAAATTGTGATGCACGACCCAGCCCGCCGGCGCCGTAATGGGCCTTGGCCACCGACTGGCCGGAAACGGCCAACTCGTCGATGGCGTCGTCCAGCGGCTCCTGGCACTCGGCCAGATTGGTGGTCAAGGCGGGCCAATAGTTCATCTCGCGTGTTGATGTTGCAGGTGTACTTGCTGTCCCAGGGCGGGGCGAGCGACTCGTTCCAGATGCCCTGCAAATTGGCGGGCTGCCCGCCCTGGCGGCTGGAGGCGATGAGCAGGTAGCGGCCGTACTGGAAGACGAGCGCGGCCAGGCCGGGATCGTGGCCGTTATGGAAATCGCGGAGGCGGAGGTCGGTGGGCCTGGTTGCGGCGGGGTTGAGATCGCCGATGTCGAGCGATACGCGGTTGAAGAGACCCTGGTAGTCAGGAACGTGCGACAGAACAAGCGTGACCAGGTTCTTCAATCGAGCCTTATCGAGGATTCCATCGCAACGAGTCGAAGGATCGGCGCCAAGCTCGTGGTAGTTCTTAAAATTCGTCGCGGCAACTAGTCGGATTTCCAAGCTATCGGCGCCGGTGACGTGAAGCTTTTCACCGTCAACGGCGATCGTGCCGCCTTTAGTCCGCACTTGCGCGACGGCTTCGAACTGGATACCGCCTTCCTCGACCTGGCCGCGAAGCGTGATCCGAATTCCGTCGGCTTTTACCGACGCGCCTTTGTGCGGGCTGGCAAGGCGGATCGTACAATCGAGTTTGCCCGGCTTGTCGGTCTCGATGGTGGTGACAATCAATTCGTCAGGATGCGAAGCAAAGACCTGGCGTGTGTACTTGACGTCCCCGATTCGATACTCGCTCCCCGCGATGGCCCCGTCCAGATCGAGCCATCGCCGATAGCCCGAAACGGCCGTTGCCGCCGGAAACTCCAGCCACAGATCGCCGCAGGGCTGATAGGCCTTCTGGTGCAGCGGATCGCTCATGAACTCCTTGCCGGCCAGGTCTTCGGCCTGTTTTTGCTTCGCGGCGGCCAGCGACATCTTCTCCCGTGCCTCGCGGGACTTCAAATCGGGATCGAGCTTGCGGGCCTCGGCTTCGGCCGCGCGGCCCTCTTCGAGCAGGCGGCGGATCTCCGGCAGGAACTTGACCGCGCCCTGGTGGGCATAATCGTGCGGCTTGCCGGTCCAGACGGTATGCTCGTTGAACTGGATCCGCTCGGTCGTCACGCCGCCGAAGACCATCGCCCCCATCCGGCCGTTGCCGACGGGCAGGGCGTCGGTCCAGGCCTTGGCCGGACGCGTGTACCAGAGGCAGAGCGGGTCGGCCGACGCGGTCGGCTCATCGAGGAACTGGCCGGTAAACTGCGGCAAGGCCACGCCCGGCGAGGGCCGCGCGGCAACTGCCGGCCAGATCACAACGAAGCAAATGGTGGCAAAGGCCACGAGAAGAGTCGAAAGGCGGCGAATGGCGGTCACGTGAGTTTCTCCTGGATGAACAGGGACCTTGATCCTAACATGCGGGTTGGTTCGTACAGGATCGTGCCGATCTTGTCCGAGAGCAGCCGAAGAGGGCTACTTGTCCAGGAGCACCTTGTCGGCCGGCCTCAGATGCGCCGCGTCGAGTTTGTCGACCGACCAGAGAAGGCCGCGGGTCACCAGGTCCAAATACCGCGAGTCGCTGACCGTGGCGTTGTTGTGCCCGAGCGTCGTGCAGAAGACCCGCGTCTTGCCGCTGTAGATATTCGTCCAGACCGTGACGAAATCGTCCTCGGTCTTGCTGCCGGAATTGGCTGCCTTCTGCTTGCCGCGGGCCAGCGGCTGGGCGGTTGCCAAGAGCTTGCCGCCGGCGCCGTTGTTGTAAAGTTCCTCGTTGATCGTCGTCCAGTCCTGCAGAGGCTTGGTAATGGGGTTCTCCTTGTCGAGGAACGCAACGGCAATCGGCAACTGGGCCCCGTGGCCGGTGGAAGGCAGCCCGGTGAACTCGAACCAGGGAGTCACCGTCTGCGGCCAGCCCGCGCTGCGATAACAATGCATGCCGCAATGGAGGACGACGCCCGGCAGGCCCTCGCGATGCGGCTTGAGGATGCGGTCGATGACTTTCAGGTCCTTCACGTCGGCGGAGCACTCGTCGTGCACGACCACGTCGAAGCCCTTGGCCCAGTCGTCCTTCGCATAGACGGGGTTGACGTGTCCCGTGCTCGTGTCGGGGTCGTAAGCGATCACCCACGCGACATTTGCCCGGTCGGAGATGCCTCGCGTGAGCAGATCTTTCTGGTGCTTGTAATCGTGGCAGCAACCGCCGGCGACCAACAGGGCGCGAATCGGCTTGTTGTCGTCGGCACGGGCGACGGGGGCGAGCGAAAACGCGGTGAGCGTGAGGAGGAGAGAGAAACCGAATCGTGAGCGGATCATGGGTCGATGCTCCATTGCCGGCGCGGCCGGCGGCTAGGCGGTTGGGCGGGGAAGGGGAGTTCGGCAGCATCTCAGTGTAATTGGCGCCGGGCCGGATGGCAAGGCAGGAGGCGCGGATTCGGGCCTTGTGGAATCACGGTCGAGATGGCAAACTATCAGGGAGGATGTATTGGGTCCTGCGCGGCGCGGGCTTTCTCCCACTGCCGGAGGATGGGTAGAAGTTGCCGCCTGCCGCCAAGGGGTTGGTCCGCCGTCGCCGGCCAGAACCCATCAGAAGCTTGATAAGTGGGAGGAATGCCGTGCGATTTGGACTCAATTTGCTGTTGTGGTGCGATACGCTGGAAGACTCGATCCTGCCGATGGTGGAGGAGATCAAGAAGATCGGCTACGACGCCGTCGAGCTGCCGATCTACGAATATGACGTGGAGAAATATGCCCTGTGGGGCAAGCGGCTGAACGATCTCGGCCTGGCGCGGACGGGCGCGACGATCCGTCTGCCGGGCAACAACCCGATCGGCAGCGACGCGGCTGAGCGCCGCCGGGGCGTCGACGACAACAAGGCGGCGCTGGACTGTGCGGCGGCCGCGGGCTGCGAGGCGCTGGTCGGGCCGTTTCATTCGGCCTTGGGATATTTCTCCGGCGCAGGACCGACCGCCGACGAATGGCGGTGGGGCGTCGAGAGCATGCGGCAAGTGGCCGAGCATGCCGAAAAGGTCAACGTCACGTTGGGACTGGAGTATCTCAACCGCTTCGAGTGTTACTTGTTGAACACGGCGGCCGATGGGGCGCGGTTCTGTCGCGACGTGGGCCATCCCCGCTGTCAAATGATGTACGACACGTTCCACTCGCACATTGAAGAAAAGAACACCGCCGCGGCCATCCGCGCGCTACGGGGTTGCCTCGCGCACGTCCACATTTCCGAGAACGACCGCAGCACGCCCGGGGCCGGCAACGTCCGCTGGGCGGAGACCTTCAACGCGCTGCACGAGATCGGCTACGACAACCTGCTGGTGATCGAGGCCTTCGGTCTGGCCCTGGACAAGATCGTGGCCGCCACCAAGATCTGGCGGCGGATGTACCAGAGCGAGCGGCAATTGGCCGGCGAGGGGCTGAAATTCATGAAGCAGGAAGTGGCGAAGCGGTGGAAGTAGTCGTTCAACGATCCAAAATCCTCAAGGGTCACGGCTTCCCAGATTGCGCCTTAAACCCTTCCAGCATCTTCTTCACCGCTTCCGCGTCAAAATTCCCCGGCGGCTTCTTGTCGAGGTTCTGCAATAACTCCTCGAAGGTCGGCGTCTTCGAGGGCACGCCGCCGGCGGGCACTTCCAGCCCGGCTGTCCAGACGAGGCCGTTGAGCACCACCTTGCGGAAACCGTCGCAGCCCCAGTTCCAGTGGTAATGGGCGCCGGTGAAACCGAAACCGCGGCCGCCGTCGGGCCGCTGGTAGGCCCAGGCCGTATGCTCGGGCATGCCCTTGCGGGCCAAGACCTGCGGATTGGCCCCATGGGCGTCGTTGCCGGGTCGATGGACTTCGTCGGGCGGAACCGCCGTGAGAATCGGCGTCACGCCTTTCATGTCGTCCGGAAAACGCATGTGAAAGTACCATTCGTCGCGGATCGTAAATGGGCCGACGCCGCGAGCCACGGGATGGTCGGGAAACTTCTCGTACTGGGCTTTCCACTCGGGGTTGACCGACCAGAAGGTCTCGAAATAGCCGCCGATCCAACTTTTCATCAGGTCGCCCGCCTTGCCTTTGGGCACCTCGACCGCGTAGTGGATGCATGCCAGGCCGACCCGCTTGCCGGCCAGCTTGCCGATCTCATCGAGGTGGTTCATCGCCAGATGGCCCTCTCCACCGTCGCAGAACATGACCACGCTGGCGGCATCGTCCAGGGCATGGGGATCCGTCGGCCAGCCCTGGTAGACGACCGGCTCGGCCTCGGGGACATTCTCCCGGAGGCACTTGGCCAACAGCAGGCTGCCGGCGTGGTGCTCGTGCTGGGCATAGCCGTGGCTGGGACTGCCGGCAAGGAAGACGATCTTCTTCCTGGCGGCATGGGCGGGATCGTCCTGCTTAAACTCCCGCGGCGACGCCGCCTCGGCCGCCAGGCAATCGCCCGCGGCGAATACGGAAACGGACAGAAGGACCAGAGAACACGGTACAACAAAGCGAGGACGGATTGGAGTATACCTCACGGGGGATTCCTACATGTGGTGGCATGGGCCTTGATGGTAAGCCTGCGCACGGCTTGGCACGGCTAGCAGGCCGGGAACATGACATTCTAACAATTCCAATGCTTTCTTGGTATCATGGACTGTTGTCGCCGCCAAGCTGCCGAGGCGGCACAGACCTGGAAAATGCAAGCCTGCCGGAGAATCAACTATGAAACGTCGTCAATTCTTGAAGACCACCGCCGCGGCCGCAACGAGCTTGTTGCTTCTGCCCAGCGGCGTCCGTGCGGGCAAGAACACCCCGGGCAACAAGCTCAACGTCGCGCCTGATTGGCGTCTGGGGCCGCGGCCTCGCACATTACGACTCGCTGGCCGACGAGAACGTCGTCGCGCTTTGCGACGTGAACGAGAAGCGTTTTCCCGAAGCGCTACAGCGGTTCCCCAAGGCAAAGACCTATATCGACTGGCGGAAGTGCCTGGAGCAGAAAGACCTGGATGCCGTGGTCATCTGCACGGCCGATCACACGCACGCTTTCATCGCCAATTGGGCCTTGAATCGCGATCTGCACGTTTATTGCGAGAAGCCGCTGGCGATCAGCGTGGAAGAGGCCCGCGTGGTCCGTGCGAATTGGCTGAAGAAGAAGGACAAGCTGGCCACGCAGGTCGGCATGCAGCGGCACGCCATGCAGAATTTCAATCGCACCCGCGAGTTGATCCGCGACGGCGCGATCGGCGAGATCTCGGCGGCCTTTGCCTGGGGCAACCGCCAGATCCGCCGCGACGGGTACTTGCCCGCGCTAGGGCAGCCGCCCGCCGGTCTCCACTTCGATCTCTGGCTGGGTCCTTCACCCGACCATCCCTACAACCCCGGCTATTTCGCCGGCGGCCCCGGCGCGAATTGCCTGTGTTGGAACATGTTCTGGGACTTTGGCGCCGGCCAGATCGGCGACATGGGCAGCCACACGATGGACCTGCTCTGGAACTGCGTGGACGCCGCCTTGCCGACGTCGGCGGAAGCCAGCGGCGAGAAGTTCAACCCCGACGTCACGCCCGTCGAGTGCCAGTCGCACTTCGAGTTCCCGGCCAACGACTGGCGCGGTCCGATCCGCATAAGCTGGTATCAGGGCGGCGCCATGCCCGCTTCGCCGAAGCCGTACATCAATCTCAAGCAGATCGACCACGGGGCGATGTTCAAGGGCTCGAAGGGATTCCTGATCGCCGATTTCGATTCCCGCATCCTCCTGCCGTTCGGCGACACCGCCGACCTGACCTACTACAAGCCGCCGGCGCAGGACAAGGTCTTGCCGCCGCTGGGGCATTTCCAGAAGCAATGGATCGAGGCCGGCAAGAACGGCGGCAAGACGGCCTGCGACTTCGAATACAGCGGCAACATGATCGAGCAATTGCTGCTGGGCCTGGTCGCCTACCGCGTCGGCAAGAAGATCCATTACGACGGCGCCGAGGGCCGCGTCACGGATTGCCCGGAGGCCAACGAGCTGTTGCGGCGGAAGTATCGCAAGGGCTGGGCGCTGGACGGTTGACCCCCAACGGTTTCTGGAAAACTACATGAGCGATTTTGGCAATTTGCATTCTGCAATCTGAAATCTGAAATCTGAAATCTTCCCCTCCGCCTGCCCCATCGCGGGCATGCCGCCCGTTTTCCTTCCCCCAATCCGCCTTTCCCCCATTTTTCTGTCAATTGATTTTTCTGTCATTCTCCTCCCATCTTCCTTTCGGCCATTTTCCTTTCCTCGTCTTTCTCGCGCACGTCGTGAAGTTTGCCAGCTTGCCGGGCCGAAACTCCAGTCATGGCCCTCCTTCCCGAAAAACCGCTCCGCCCGCATCCGCCGTCGGCCGGGGCGATCTCGACATCCTACCTGGACTCGTTCATTGCCTACACGGCGGGCGAGTGCCACCTGGCCGAGAACACCGTGGCCGCCTACGGCCGCGATACGCGGCGGTTCTTCCAGTGGCTCGAGGCGAGGCCGGTAACCGCGCTTTCGATCCGCGACCTGGCCGATTATGTGAATTGGCTGCATGAAAGGAAGTTGAGCCCCACGAGCATCGCGCGGCATATCGCCTCGCTGAAGGTCTTCTTCCGCTACTTGCAGCTTGAGGGCGTGCTGGTCGAAAGCCAGGCCGAACTGCTGGGCAGCCAGAAGCTCTGGGAGCGGGTGCCGAAAGTCCTCTCGCCGGCCCAGGTCAACCGCCTCTTCGAGACGCCCAAGCCGGGCGACCTCTGCTGGCGGCGCGATCGGGCCTTGCTGGAGCTGCTGTACGCCACCGGCTGCCGCGCCTCGGAAATCTCGAACCTGAAACTGCACGAAATGCATCTGGAGGAAGGCTACGCGATCTGCCGCGGCAAGGGCGACAAGCAGCGGATGGTGCCGCTGGGCGGCAGGGCCATTGATGCCGTGCGGGCCTATCTGGAACACGAGCGGGGGCAACTGGCGGCGCAGGTTTCGACGCCGCCGGAGTGGGTCCTGCTCTCCTATCGCGGCCGCCGTCTGCGGCGCGAGCGGATCTGGGAACTGATGAAACGCTACGCCCTCCGCGCCGGAGGGGCACCCGGTACTCCGGGTCTGCCGGAGATCGGCCCTCACACCATGCGGCACAGCTTCGCCACGCATATGCTCGCCGGCGGGGCCGACCTGCGGCAAGTGCAAGAGATGCTGGGCCACGCCAGCATCGCCACCACGCAGATCTATACGCACGTTGATCCCACGCGGTTGAAAGCCGTGCATCGCAAGTTCCATCCGCGGGCGTAAGGGCAACGTAAGACGGATTGGCAATCCGTCCTACCGCAAGGAAATCCGAAATCCGAATCTCGAAATCCGAAACAAATTCAAAGCAGAAAACTCAAAATTCCCAACCCGTTTCGGTCATTTCGTTTTGGCATTTTGAATTTGTTTCGGATTTCGGATTTGTGATTTCGGATTTGTTTCGGAGATTCGAATTTCGGATTTCCGTTCCTTCTACTTTTCCGCCGTTGCGTCGAGCAGATCCTCGAGCTCCTTCTGGGCCTTCTTCAGCGGATCCGCGTCAACGGGCTCCGGCGCGAGCAGCGGATTCTTGTTGGGAGCGGCGAGCAAAACGCCCGGAGCATCCGCGAGGCCCGCAGCGACACCTGGCTGGAGCCTCTTCGCATTGTCCTGATAGGTTTTCAACCATTGAGCGGCCAAGACTGGATCGTGCTTCTGCTGGTAGCACAGATACAAGCGGTAAGCGTACTGCCAACTGGCGGGCTGCAAGCGGAATGCCTCCTCGAAGTCCTTGATGGCTGCATCCAGGTGGTGGTCGTTGAAGAGCAGGACGCCCCGATTGTCATAGGCGATGGCCAGCTTGGAGTCCTCGCGGATTGCCGCCGTAAAATCGGCCATCGCGTTGGCCGTAGCGCGTTGCTTGGCATAGGCCAGGGCCCGCGTGACATAGGCGCTGGCCAGGTGGCGGTTGGCGGCGATCGCGGCGGTGGCGTCTTCGATGCTCTTCTGCCACAATTCCTTCACGTCGTCCAGGCATTTCGCCAGCCCCGTCTGATCGGCCAGGTGCTGCTCGTCGGCAAGCTCCTTCTGCTTCTTAAATTCCGGAGATGCCGTGGCCGGCAGGAGCGGCTGCTGCTGCAGTTTCTTTTCCATCTCGTCGGCCTTCTTGCGCTCGATGGCCGCCATTGCCGAATAGACGAGGGCCCGCCCGGCATAGGCCTTGGCGCATTTGCGGTTCAGCGACACGGCTTGCGTGAAATCCTCGATGGCCTTGGGGAACTCCAGCCTCACGGCATAGACCGTGCCGCGGGCGCTGTAGGCTTCGGCGCGGGCACTATCGATGCTGATGGCCGTGTTGCAGTCGTTCAGCGCTCCGGCATAGTCTGCCGCGGTGGAACGGGCCGTGGCGCGGCGAGCAGCGCGCTGACGAGGTAGGGGTCCTGGGCCAGCGCCCGTTCGTACTCGGCCAGGGCCTTCGTCCTGGCGTGCAAGCTCTGATAGATCGCGCCGCGGAACTCATGCCCCAGGCCGCGCATCGTCTTGGCATGCTGCATGGCCTCCGCGTCGCCCTGAATGGCCTTCGCCAGCTCGATCGCCTTCTGGCAGTCGGTCGCCACCCGCCGGCATTCCGCCACCTCCTCGAGCGTGCGAATCTCGGACGACTTCTCCAGCCGGGCCCTGGCGCGAACGACGTAGGCCTCGATCAGGCTGCCGTCCAGGGAGACGGCCAGATCGGCGTCTCCAATCGCCTTGTCGAATTCGCTCAACTCGCATTCGGCGCGGGCCCGCAAGACGTGGACCGCGGCCAACCGGGGCACGGCCAGCTTGGGATCGGCTTCCAAGGCCGCGTCGCAATCGGCCACGGCGGTCTCGTAGTCGCCCAGGTCCACGCAGACTGCGGCCCGCTCGACGCGGCACCCCGCATGGTGCGGAGCCAGCTCGACGGCGCGGTTGAAGTCCTTAAGGGCCTCGTCCAGGACCTTGGCGGCGGCGTCGGACTTCACGATGGCCTTGGCCTTGGAGTGGTACAGGGCGCCGCGGGCCGCCAGCACGTCGACCCCCTCCAGGCCGTTGCCGAGGGCCGCGGTGAAATCCTCCAGCGCCTTGTCGCCATCGCCCAGGTCCCTTTCCACAAGCCCTCGCGTGAAGCTCGCGGACGCAAGTTGGCTGTCGAATCTCAGGGCCAGGTCGCAGTCGTTCAAGGCCTGTTCCGGCTTTTTCAATTGCCAGTAGGCCGCGGCGCGGCGTTCGTGGGCCTTCGCCGAATCGGGTTGCGCGTCGACGGCCTTGTTGAAATCATCGAGCGCCTGATCGAGTTGGCCGTG
Organism: uncultured Planctomycetia bacterium; assembly: GCA_963824275.1. Lineage (GTDB taxonomy): Bacteria > Planctomycetota > Planctomycetia > Pirellulales > Thermoguttaceae > JANXQG01. Next base: position 93,264 of record CAWGOT010000007.1, read on the forward strand.
TGCCAGGGCCTGGTTGCCGTGTTCGATCCATTCCGCCGCCAATTTTCCCCCCGGAGGGGACGCGGCGGGCGAATCCCTGTACCATATCACTCCCACCGGCACAATCGCCCCCACCAGCATCAAAAACGGCCAATAACGCAAGAAAAGCCGCCCCACGGGACGCAACGACAGCCCGCCTTCCCCCCGCAGAACTGACAGCGGCCAATACCGTGAAAGCTTCATAGCTCTATTATAGCGTCAACCCGGCCCGGTCACCATTTTGACCCGTACCATCGTAGGACGGATTGGCAATCCGTCCAAAAACACGACGGATTGCCAATCCGTCCTACGACCGACTGCATTTTGCAGTACCTTACTCGAAGAGCCACGCCACCACCTCGACCAGCCCGTCATGATCGTGCGTGGGAGCGATGCGGTCGGCGGCCGCCTTGACCTCCGGCACCGCATTTCCCATAGCCACCCCCAATCCGGCGGAGCGAATCATAGGAATATCGTTTACGTCGTCGCCCACCGCACAAATCTCACGGTCCGCAATCCCCCACTGGCCCGCCAATCGCCGCACGGCCGACCACTTCGTCACGCCGGCCGGCACCAGTTCGCACATGAAGCCGCGATACCGAGGGCTGCGGAGCACGTTGGTTGTGAGCTGATCCGGCAGCGCGGCTTGCAACTGCCGCTGGACGGCCAGCATCTCGTCGTGCGTGCCCATCACGAAGCCGGCGAAGATCCCCGGCGGCGGAGAGGCGAAAAAGTCCGGCCACACCCGCCCGCAGCCGGGGTTGAGCGCCAGATACTCGGCCAGGTAGCCATTTTTCCGGGTCTCGCAGGGCTGGAAAAAATCAAAGCCCTCGCTGAACGTATCGCCGTTCAAAAGGGGATCGTAGCCGGCCTGATTGAGCGTGGCCAGCATGGCCCGCAGCACCGCCGCGTCGAACTCCGTCTTGTACAGCGTGCGATGATCGGCCGGGTCTTTCACCAAGGCCCCGCTGGCCGTGACCAGCGGAACGCTGATTCCCAGCGGTTCAACGAGGTGCAGCGTGTGGCTGTAGCGGCGGCCCGTGGCCAGCACGACGTGGATGCCGGCCGCAATCGTCCGCCGCAAGGCCGCCCGCGTGGCTGGCGTGAGGTCGTCGCTGCTGTTGACCAGCGTACCGTCAACGTCGATGGCTAAGAGGCGGTAGCGGGACATAGGGAATTGAAAATTGAAAATTGCAAACTGCAAATTGAAAATTGAAAAGTCCACCCATTATATCGCAAAGTTCAAGACCCGGTCCCACCTCTTGACCAGCCGCAACCGTACCGCGAGACTAATCTCCCAAATTTGCAATTTGCAATTCTCAATTTGCAATTCCTTCCTCTACACTTGCATGTGTTCCCACGGCAAGGTCGTATCCTCCGCATACGCCTGGTGCAGGATCGCGTCGAGATCGATCCCGGCGGCGGTGATCGCCTCGCGCCACAGCCACGGCCGCATCCGCTCGGCCCAGGCGTCCAGCCGGGCGCCGCGCCGCCAGGCGACCTCGATCGCCTGGCCGAAGCGGCGGTCGCCGCGGCACAGGGCCGCCTCGATCAGCGTCGATTCCACGTCGGTAAAACGCAAGGTCACGCTTCTCATCCGTTTCCGCTGCCGCAATCGCTCGTGGGCTTCCTCGAAATACTCGCCCGTTTGCATGGCGGCCCTCTCGTAGGGCGTCTGCGGCTTGGGAATGAAGTTCGAGATGTTGACCACCACCGTCGCCGGGTGGCCGAGCTCGCTGCGGCCCATCCGCGAAATCTCTTCCGCCATGTCGATGATGCCGTCCAGGTCGGCCGGCCCTTCGCCCGGCAGCCCGCACATGAAATACAGCTTCACGCGGGAAAAGCCGTTCTGCATCGCGCGGCGGCAGCCGGCGAACAGGTCGTCGTTGGCGATCGGTTTGCCGATCTGCCGCCGCATCTCGTCGAGGGCCGCCTCGGGCGCGAGCGTGAGGCCGTCGCGGCGATCGGTATCCAGGAGGTCGCTGATCCAACGCCAGCGCGGGTTGACCCGCAGGCTCGGCAGCGAGATGCTCACGCCCAGCGGCCGGAAGACGGCATGCAGTTGCCGCAAAAGCTCCTCGATCTGCGGATAGTCGCTCGACGAGAGTCCCAGCAGGGCGACTTCGTCGTGCCCCGTGGCGCGATAGGCCTGCAGGGCCGCGGCCACGATCGTCTCCACGCGGCGGAAGCGAACCGGATGCTTCAAGGGCCGGCTCTGGCAGAACCGGCAGCGCCACGGACAGCCCCGCATGATCTCGATGGCGACCCGCTCGTGGACGCATTCGATCATCGGCACGATGGGGGCCAGCGGCACCAGTGCGGCGTCGAGGTCCTCGATCACGGCCGGCTCGATATATGGCGGCAGGTCGTCGCGCAGGGGCCGCACTCCGGCCGGCCGCCCTTGGACGTCGAACTGCGGCTGGTAGAACCGCGGCACATAGACGTAGGGCAGGGCGGCAGCCAGGCGGGCGAGGGCCTCCGCCCGATCGAGGCCGCCCTGCCGCATTTCCAGCCAGCGGTCGCAGACCGCCGGGAGGGCCTCTTCGCCGTCGCCGAGCACGAAGGCGTCGATGAAGCGGGCCATCGGCTCCGGGTTGGCCGAGCCGGGGCCGCCCGCCAGGATCAGCGGATCGCTCATGCTCCGCGACTCCGCCGCCAGCGGGATTCCGCCCAGGTCGAGCATCGTCAGCACGTTCGTGGCGCTCAGCTCATGTTGCAGGCTGAAGCCGACGACGTCGAACTCATGAAGGGGCGTGAAGCTCTCCAGGCTCACCAGCGGCAGGCTCCGCTCCCGCAGCAGCGCTTCCAGGTCGGCCAGCGGCGTGAAGACCCGTTCGCAGGCCCAGTCGTGGCGGCCGTTCATGATCGCATACAGAACCTGCAGGCCGTAGTGGCTCATGCCGATCGTATACGGTTCGGGGAATGCCAGGCAGAGCCGGCCGCGAACCGTCGCCGGGTCTTTGCAGATCGAATTCCATTCCCCGCCGATATACTGGCCCGGGGACTGCACGCGGGGCAAGACGCGGTTGATCAGGATGTCTCGCAGTGACGGGTCGGGCATAAGGGCTTTAGTCTGGAGGCAGGGAGGCTTCTATTATGGGGCATTAGTCCTGAAGCGGGTAGCGTAGCGCTTTTGATCTGGTGTTTGGACGGGCGTTTACGCCCGTTTCCGGTAATCGGCCCGGCATATATGCGCATTTATGCCGGGTAAAGCGAACGCGTGCTGATGATCTGTTGATTCCCTTGTCAGCCCCATTTATGGGGCTCCGGCCTCCGCCAATTTGGGACAGAGAAGACCCGTAAATTTACGGGCCTCCTGCTTCCACGAACAACCCTAGACAGGAACCCCGTGAACGGGGTTGACATCGCGAAGGAGCGGGCGGGACGTTGGTCGCGACTCCCCGAACCCGGCATAAATGCCGGGCCGATTACCGGCTAAAGCCGAAAACGGGCGTAAACGCCCGTCCCGCGCGGCCCGGAAGGAAAGCCGCATAAGGCCCCGTCCTCCCAAGACGCCGCCCTTGCGCAGGCCAGACCCGGACTGCCTGCCGAGCCGCATTCGGCGGAGAATGGCGCGGCGTCCGGGATTAAAATACCCCAAGACGCCACCTTTTCCCAGTCCTGGTTCCAGATGGCGAGTTATTGACAGGCGGCGACCTCCGCGGTAGGGTTAATGTGCGTTTTGCACCGTCAGAATTCTTATCAACCGCTGTCCTTAATGCAGAAATGGTGATTTCTCCCTTCCGCCTTCCCATTGCCGCGGGAATCGTCGCTTTGCTGGCCTGCGGGCCGGCGACGACGACCGCCCGAGCGCCCGATCCCCACGCCTCCCTGGCGGCGCAACTGGTCGCCAGGTGCTGCGACGCCATCGTGACCATCGATGTTACGACCGAACGTCCGTCCCGTGCGGGCAAGGGCAAGTCCGCCGGTTCCACCGCGCCGCGCCCGAGGACGGAGATGTTCGACGGCTCGGGGTTCTTCATCACCAGCGATGGATACTTGGTAACCAACCACCACATGATCGACCGGGCCGTCAAGATCAGCGTCGAGTTGCAAGACGGCCGACGATTGCCGGGCCGAGTCATCGCTTCGGACCGGCCGGCGGACCTGGCCCTGGTGAAGATCGACGCCCCCGCGCCCGTACCCGTCCTGCCCTTGGGCGATAGCGACGACCTGATCCTGGGCGAGCCGGTCGTGATCTTCGGCGACGACGCCGGACTCTACCGCAGCGTCACCACGGGCATCGTGTCGGGGTTGCGACGCACGCTGCGCGACGAGCGGCCCTCGCCGTCGACCAAGGACATCATCCAACTCGATGTTGGCGCCAACGACGGGCTGAGCGGCGCACCCTTCCTCAACGCCTACGGCCAGGTGATCGGCATCCATCACATGGGCGAGGACGACCTGCAGAAACTGAACTATGCCATTCCCGTGAACGTGCTCCGCCAACGGATCGCCCAGTTCATGGACCCGGTCGCGATCAATCATGTCGACGTCGGTGTGAAGTTCGTGGAAAAGGTGAGCGTCACCCGCCCCGCCACTATTGTCAGCCGGATCGCCCTGGCGGATTCCCCAGAGCGGATCGTGACGACGATCAATGGGGCCGCTCCGCGGGATATCGTGGATGCCTGCCATAGGCTGCTGTCGGTCAAGGCGGGCGATACGGTGGCCCTGGAATTTGCGGACGGGACCAGCCGCAAGGTCCTTGCCAAACAGAGTAACTAGCCTCGGATACGGGGAACTGAACTATGCGAATACGTGATCTATCGGTCGCACTCATCGCCTTGTTTTCAGGGTCGCCGTTGCCGGCCGCCGCCCCGCCCGATCCGCCCGACCTGCGGCAGACGCCGATCGTGCAGGTCGTCGCCAAGGTCAAGGACGCCGTGGTCACCGTCCGGCTGAAAACCCCGCCGGCTGCCGCCGCGCCGGCCGCTCCGCCGGCGGGCAAGAGCGGCGGCGGCCGCGGCAAACGCGGCGCCGCCAGCCTGCCGCCCTACGCCACCGCGTTTTGCATCACGCCCGACGGCTATTTGGTCACCAGCGAGAGGGCCGTGGCGGCGTGCTTTCGATCAGTGTGGAACTCAACGATGGCCGCAGCTTTCCGGCCAAGCTCGTCAACAGCGATTCCGCGGCGGGCGTGGCTTTGCTCAAGATCGACGCGCCCAGTGCCATGCCCACCGTTCCGCTGGGCAATAGCGATGCCCTGGTCCCGGGCGAACCGGTGGTGCTGATCGGCGATGCCTTTGACCTTCCCGGCACGATCAGCACGGGCGTGATCTCGGCGCTGCACCGCAACCGGGGCGGGGGCGAGCGCTCGGAGACCCGCGCCCGCGACATGCTGCAAACGGACGCCGCCATCAACCCCGGCACCGCCGGCGGGCCGCTGGTGAACCTCTACGGCCAGGTGGTCGGCATCGCCGCCGACTCCGCTACGGACGCGCAGGCCATCGGATTCGCCACGCCCGTGAACCGGCTCCGCGACCTGCTCCCCGCCTTGATGGACCCCGTCAAAACTCGGGGGATCAACGTCGGCTTTAAGCTGGCCGAACGTCGCTCGGCCGGATCGGGAGAGCGGATCGACGCCAAGATCGTTCTGGCAGACAATGCCGCTCGCCGTATCGTCGCGATCAACGGCAAGCCGGTGCGTGACATCGTGGATGCCTGCGGCATGCTGCTGGCGCTCAAGCCGGACGAGGCGATCAAGCTTGACTTCGACGACGGGACCAGTCAGGCCAGTGTCGCCCGGCTACGTCCGGCGGGCAAGTGATCGAGAAGGACCAATAGGCGATACATTCTCTGGAGGATCGAGCCTATAATCTCAGCGGCGGCAATCAGGTTGGAGCGTATTGTTCCAAGGGCTGGGCTGGCGGAAATAAATCGGCCTGGCAAAAAGCGATCTCGACCCAATCGACATGGTAGACAACGCCAATTCCTCCGAATCGGCCGGGCTGTAGCGGCCAGTTCCACCTCCAGCAGCCTGCTGGAGCGGGTGCAGGCCCGCGACCCGGAGGCCTGGCGGCGGTTGATCGCGATCTACACGCCCCTGATTTATGGGTGGTGCCGGCAATGCGGTCTCCAGGCGGAGGACGCCGCCGATATCGGCCAGGAGGTCTTTTCCGCCGTGGCGGGAAACCGTGAGGGGTTCTGCGGGGAAGGGCCAAACGCCAGCTTTCGCGGCTGGCTGTGGACGATTACCCGGAACAATGTTGATGGAGAAGACGTCGGCGAACTGCTCAAGCGCGTGAAAAGGCTGCGGATTTCCGCTGCCTGCAAGCTCGTCCGCCAGGCGGCCCTCGGGCTCCAGTACGCCCACGAGCACGGCCTGGTGCATCGGGACATCAAGCCCTCGAACCTGATGGTGACACGCCAAGGACAGGTCAAGATTCTCGACCTTGGGCTGGCCCTGCTCGGCGCCGATCAGCCCGCCAGCGGCGAGCTGACCTCGTTGGGTCAGGTCATGGGCACGGCCGACTACATGGCCCCGGAACAGGCTTCGGACTCCCACTCCGTCGACTTTCGGGCCGACATCTATTCGCTGGGCTGCACGCTCTATAAGCTGCTGATCGGACGTGCGCCCTTCAGCGGGCCGCAGTTCAAGACCCACGCGGAAAAGCTGGTAGGCCATTTGAAAGAGACTCCTCCGCCCGTGCAAAGGCTCCGCACCGACGTGCCGGCGGAGTTGGCCCTGGTGATCGAGCGGATGATGGCCAAGTCGCCGGCCGACCGTTTTGCCACGATGGCCGAGGTGGCAGCCGCGCTGGCGCCCTTTGCCGCGGAGCGCGAGCGGCCGCGGACTACGGCCCCAAGTTCGGCGGGGGATGCCGTGGCGGCGGCCCCGCCGCAGGACGGGACCGGGCCGCTGGACTCTCCCGCCGTTGCCCCAGCGGATGCAGCCGGTTCAGCCATCGTGGTGAAGACAGCGGAAAAAGGGCTTGTCCTCGAGGCCTGTCGCATGGATCCCCGCAGGCCGCCACCGCCGCCACCGCCGCTGGACCCTTGAGAGCTTTCCCATGGATCTCCGCCGCCCGCCGCGCTCCGGCAGGCCGTTGCGACCGTGGATCGCCTTGGGCGCTGCTTCCTTGTTTTCCGCCGTACTGCTCGGCGTTGTCATCACGATGCAGACCAGCCAGGGGACGCTCGTCGTGGAAGTGGACGATCCCAACGCGATCGTGCAGGTGCTCAATGAAAAGAGCGAGGTTGTGATCGAGCGCAAGGGGAGAAGGGGTCGGTAACGATCGGCGTAGCTCCAGGCAAGGGGCGTTTGCGGTTGGTGAAGGACGGGGTGGAAGTCTTCGGCCAGGATTTCTCCCTCGGCTCCGGCAAAAGGGAGTACATCAAGGCACACTTGGAGGCGCCGACCGTGACAACTCCGCCGCAAGCCGTGGCTTCCAGCGAGAAAACCTCAAAGCTGCACCAGGGCATTTCCGGGTTCGGCGGCGACGGCACGGGTTGGACACTCAACACGAGCTTGGTGAGTAGCCCCGCCATCGGCGTGAGCAAGAACGTGCTCACGTTGACGACCGCGGCGGCCGGCGCCACGACTACCAGCCTGTGGTACAACAAACCGCTGCCGGCCGTTGGCATCCCTTGGATCGCCAACTTCACGTACACCAACGTCTACGGCGGCGGCGCCGACGGCGGCGCAGTTTGTCCTCCAGGCCTCTACCGCCGGCGTCAATGCCCTCGGGGGCGAGGGCGGCGACAAGGGCGTCGGCGGCATCATCCCCTCCGCCGAAATCGTCTGGAACATCTATGGCGGCTACGGCGGCAGCATGGTGGGCTACTCGACGGGCCGCGAGCGGGTAGCGGCCACCCTAAGCACTACGGACGGCGGCGTCAACATGACAACTGCCGGCGCACCCACCAAGTTCACCGTCAGGTACGACGGGGCCTCCACGCTCGCCTTGAGCACCACCCAGAACGGCCACACGTGGTCGCACACGTTTACCAACGTCGACCTCTCCGCCGCGCTGGGTAACCCGGCCTCTGGTCTGGCGTACGTCGGTTTCACCGGGGCCGACGGCGCCTTCACATCGACACAACAGATTTCCAGTTTCAGCTTCCGTTACGCCGACCACAACGGCGCAACGTTGCCGAGCGACGCCGAATCGCTGCTTGCCGAGGCCGACGGTGCGGATCACGCCAAGCCGGCAGGGGCCAAGGAGAATAAATCGCCGTCGAGTGATCCGGCGGCCATGGAGGACGCTTTGACTCTGTTGATCCGCAAAAATCCGCGCAACGTCGCACTGTACAGGCAACGCGCCGAGCTGCGGGCCCGCTACGAGCACAAATGGTCGGAAGCGGCCGAAGACCTGGCAAAGGCCATCGAGCTCAAGCCGGATGACCTTGGGCCTTGGCACCATAGGACGATGCTGCTCGGGAAGCTCCGGCAGCAGGACCTGCTTGCCGAGCACCTGGCCAAAATGCTCGCGAAATTCCAAGACAGCGTGGTGATTTACAGCCTTTCGACGTTCCCGACCGGAAGGCCGGAACTGATTCAAGGCGGCGAGCTTCTTGCCGCCAAAGCGACGAACGCTCGGTATCCGTATATGCGATTCGTGGCTGCCTTGGCGCACTACCGTGCCGGCAAGTACGAGCAAGCCGAGTCGGTGTTCTCATCGGCGGCCGCCGAGGCGGGCGGCTCTCTGCCGGATATGCGCGACTGGCCCTACGGCCCGTCACTTTATCAGGCGGTCCATGCCATGATCAAAGCCCGGCTGAACGATCGGCAGGCGGCCAGCGCCTTGCTTGCCACGGCAAGAGAGGCATTCAAAACGTCGATGCTTGCCGATCATGGCACGGAGCATGGGGATTATGGGGAGCACTGGTGGGACCGACTGGGCGCCGAAGCCCTGCTTGGGGAGGCTGAAAGTCTGGTAAACGGGCGCAACCCGCCGCCGACGAAACCCGAACGGCCGCAATCCTTGCCGCTGCACTCCATCCCCTGGTGGGACGCGCGACAGAACATGTCCGCCAATATTGCGCAGACGGGCGTCTCGGCAGACGGCAAGCTCTTTTTCGGCGCTGGCGATGCCGGCCCCACAGGCGCCATTCGGATCTTCGAGGTCGCCACCGGCAAGCAGGTCCAGGAGCTGCTTCCCGGCAAGGACGTTCTGGTTTAACTTCGCCGCCTTCGTGCCCGGCGGCAAGTACCTGGCGGCAGGCTACAATCTGGACAAGGACCTCTATCTCTGGGACATTGCCACGGGCAAGGTCGTGCGGACGTTTGTCGGCCACACCGATGTCGACAACCAACTTGCCGTCTCTCCGGACGGCAAACGGATCTTGTCCTGGGGCATCAAGGACGGGACCCTGCGGCTGTGGGACGTGGCAACGGGCAAGGAACTGCGAAGGCTCGAGGGACATACGGACAAGGCCCAAGGCGTATTCTCTCCGGACGGCAAAACGATCCTCACCTATAGCCTCGACAAGACGCTCCGTCTGTGGGACGCGGACTCGGGCCAGGAACTGAAAAGGCTGGAGGGCCATGACGCGGCGGTTTGGGGCTGTTTTTCGCCGGACGGCAAGCAGATTCTATCGACCGGCGCCGACCATACCATCCGACTGTGGGATGTCGGGACCGGGACGGAAATCCGCCGTTTCGCGGGGGAGTTTACCTGGAGGCCCGGGGAGATCGCGGTTCCCGCGTCTTTCGTGGCGGGCGGAAAGGAAGTCGTGGGGCGGTGCGACGACTATCGTAAGTTTCGCATCTGGGAAACCGCTAGCGGCAAGCTCCTGCGGGAAATCGATCTCTCGGCCGTGGGCGAGGATCGTTGGAGCATGACGGCATCACCGGACGGGCGGCTGGGCCTGGTAAACCATGTGGAAGGCTGGAATATGGAAATACCGGACGGATCGGTGCGGGTCTATGATCTGGCCAGTGGAAAAGAGATTCACCGCTATGACAGTTGCCCCAAAGCGCGCGGATTCTCCTTCACCCCGGACGGCAACTTCGCCGTGTCGGGGAGCTTTCGTGCCGGGATGTTTGTCTTCCGGCTGCCCAAATAGCGCGTGATACGCCGGGTCCTTTGACGCCTTGTATTTTGCAGCAGACCGCTAAGAAACCGATTCCGCCCGAAAGGCAGGAGCGACCATTTAATCCTTTACCTGGAAGAGTCCCATGTCTACCTCGTCCGCCAGTTTCGTCTGTGCTGTTTGCGGTCAAAGCCTGCCGTCGGCCGGCCAGGACTGCCCTGCCTGTCATGCGTCGGCCGCGTGGCAGGACCTCTTGGAGGCCGCCCAGTTCGTGCGCGACCGTTTGCACGATTGGGAGCGGAACCGCCTGATCAGCCAAACCCAGCTCAGCGGGATCATGGAGGCCGACAGCCAGCTTCTCCAAGGGCTGAAGCTGATGGCCCGCGACGGCAAGCCGGTTCCCACGGGAATCGGACTTCCGCCGCGCGACCACTGCTGGAGGTGCAATGCCGAGCTACGCGGTTCGCCCTCGCACTGTCCGGCCTGCGGAGTGCCGGTCGACGCACCCCAAGTGCGGGAGTTGCGCTACTGGACCTATGCCTGCACCGTAATCAAGTCGCACTGTGAAGCCCGCCGGGTGCCGTTGGCGAGTACTCACGCCTGCATGAGCGATGCCAAAGGGCGAATCGCGGTCCTCCGCGCGGCGTTGGAGAAGCAATGCCAGCCCATCGCGGCTGTCATTTTGGACGACGGCGCGGCCGACGAACCGGCGGCGTTCGGGCAGGCCGTGCGTGACCTGCTTGGCAAGGAATCGACTTCCACCGCGCCGCCCACGGGTGCGCCTGCGGGCCAGCCCGCGGCACGTCCCGCCGCCCGTCCCGCGGTCCCGCCCCCGCAGCCAAGGACACCGCGGCGGCCACTCTGGGAGATCGTGCTCGATCCCCGCAGCATCCAGTGGCTGCTGGCGCTGGGCGGGGCCTTGTTGGTCGTGGGCCTGGTCATCTGGCTGGCGACCCTGGGAATCTTCGAAAAACCCTGGGTGGTCGCCGTGGCCTTGGGACTGGGCAACGCCGCCCTGCTGGGCGGCGGCTGGTTCGTCACCCTCCGCACCCGCTACCAGACCGCCGGACGGGCCCTCACGTTGTTGGCATGCCTGGTTATGCCGTTGAATCTCTATTTCTACCATGCCAATAAGCTGATTACGCTCGATGGCCACCTCTGGGCTGCGGCGCTGGTCTGCAGCCTGCTGTATGCCGCCTCGGCGCGGGTCCTCCGCGATCGGCTGTTCGTGTACGTGTTGGCCGGGGGCGTGGCCATGACGGGGCTGTTGATGCTCTTCCACATGGGAGCGTTCTGGGACATCAAGGCCCCCTCCACGCTGCTGGTGGCCCTAGGGCTGATCTTCCTGCACAGCGAACGGGCCTTCGCCCCGGGCGAGGGAGCCTTCTCCCGGCAACGATTCGGCCTGGCCTTTTTCTGGTCGGGGCAGGCGCTTTTGGCCGCCGGGTTGTTGCTGCTCCTGGGGGCCCAGATCGCCGGCGACTGGCAGTACGAGCCCTTCTTCAAACAGTTCTATCAGGCATGGCCCGCCGACAAGCCGCTGATTGTCGTGGGCTCGGGGCGAATCCTGGCCCTGATCCTGGTCGTGACCGCCATCTACGCCTACGCCTACTCCGACCTGATCGTCCGCCGCGTGGGCGTTTACATCTACCTGGCCGTCTTCGCGTTGTTGTGGGCCGAAGTGCTCGTCATCCAATTGTTGCCGATACCGTTGACGACGGAGGTGGTGATCATCGCCCTGGCCGTGACCGCACTGGCGGCCAATCTTTTCGCGGGCACCACGTACCCATGGTCGGCGGCCGGCCGCTCGCAGCAAAGCCATACGGCCGACGCTGGCGACGAGTCGCTGGCGCTTACCCTCCAGCCCTTGCAGAGGGCCGGAATGCCTTTGGGCCTCGCCCTGAGCACGCTGCCGGTGTTGTTGGGCATCGTGATGCACCTGCGGGCAACGCTACGTCGGCTGGCCGTTGCCGGAGGGAAGCTACGGCTGGTTATACGTCGCCGCCATGCTGGTCACGGCCATCGCCTGCCGCATCGGCGCCCACCTTTACCGCCACAGCATCCCTTGGCTGTCGTCGACCTACATCTTCGGCACCGCCGCGGCCACGCTGGTCGGCGTCGCCGGGCTGCTCTCGATCTACGACATCAAGACCTGGGACAAACTGGGGCCGGTGCTGATGGTCATCCCGATCCTGTATGCGATCGCGGCGCGGCTCTATCGCGGACGCCCCCTGGAAAACCCTGTGGCGTGGGCCGGCCAGGCCGCCACGGCCGTGATGCTGGTGGCCGTGCTGGCGGCCTCCGCGCACCTCACGCCGCAGCTAAAGCCCGCGGTCGGCGAGAAATTATATCTTTCGCTGTCGCTGATCTCGGCGGAAGCGGCACTGTTCTACCTGTTGATGGCCGTGTTCCGCAAGCACGGCGCAAACGTCTATCTTTGTGCGGCGACCACCTGCCTTGCCACCTGGGAACTGTTCCTCTACTGGCAAGTGACGCCGGAATACTACACGCTCACCTTCGCTCTGGCAGGGTTCGTGCTCTTGATCGGCTATCGCCTGGCCCTGTGGGAGCGCGCCAATCTGGCCCAGCCCGCGTTCCAGTCCGCGAATGCCCTGATGTCGCTGAGCTTCGTGGCCGCGGCGCTGCTTGACCGTGAGCCGCATCGGGGCCCGGTTGGCGGACTCCGGGACCGACCTGCCGCGGCTGGATTGGTCGTTGGTCCTCTTGCTGGGCAGCTTGGGCGTGCTGAGCCTGTTGGCGGCGTGGATCGTCCGGGACCCTGGCTGGCGGCGGTGGTACATGGTTACCGCCATCACCGAGACCGCGCTGATGTTCCTGGCCATCCACCTGCTCAACCATCTGAGCCGCTGGGAGGAGTTGGAGATCTTCGCCGTGGCGGCGGGCATCGGGCTGCTGGCCGTGGGCCACGTCGGCTGGTATCGCGAGGACGAGAAGCAGGAGGACGTGGTCTCCTTCAACCTGGGCTGCGGCGCCCTGCTGGTGGCCGTGCCCTTGACGATTGCCGTGCTCCAGCATCGCAGCGTGCCGGTCTTCTCGGCTCCGAACGAGCTGGGCATGTTGGCGGCGGGCGTGTTGCTGCTGGCCAGCGGCTTCATGTTCCAGATTCGCTCCACGACGCTCGCCGGGGCAGGGTTGCTGGCGATCTACCTCGTGACGCTGGTGCTGTACATCAACATGCTGGAAAATGTCCAGATGGCGGCCATCTGGATGACGATCGGCGGCGCGGTAATCTTCGGCACGGGCATCCTCTTGAGCGTTTATCGCGACCGCTTGCTGACGTTGCCCGACCAGGTGAAACGGCGTGAAGGGATTTTTAGGGTGCTGGGGTGGCGGTAAAAAGAAGGTGAAGCGATGGATCAGGATTCGAGCGGTTCCAGCGATCGTGAGCGACAAGTCAACGAAATTATCACCGCGTACCTGGAGGCCGTTGACGCGGGACAGACGCCCGACCGCCAGGAGTGGCTGCGGCAATATCCGGAGTTCGCCGCCGAATTGGAGGCATTCTTGGCCGAATACGCCTGGGTGGACCGCATTGGAGAGCCATCGCCGCCCAACGCGGAAGCTGCGGCTCCCGCGCCGCCGGAAAGCGCCGTTTCCCGCGAGGCGGCAACGATGGATTACCCTCAGCCGACCCTGGCCGAGGCTGTCGGCCAACCGGAGCCTGCCGAGCGGCGGCTCGGATGGAATCGAATTGTCGCCGGATTGACGATCTTGGTGCTCGCCAGCATGGTTGTCGGTGTGGTTGTTGCCGAATACCTCGCGCTTTCCGAACAGCAGTGGGCCGACCAGAAGAAAGCGGCAAGACACGCCGGCACGCAAGCCAAGAACTCGGCGGCGGCAACCGAGAAACCGGCCAACGAGAATTTTCAACGAGCCCGCGAAGCAGAAGCCGGAGCAGCCGCTCGGGGCGAAAACCTCCCAGGACCCGGTGTTGCGCCGAAGAATCCATCGCCGTCGGCTGCAGCGCACGGCGACCGTCTTGGCTTCCGTCGTACCTGCTTCCGCCGACGTATTCCACATGCCCAGCGGGCAGACCAGCCTGCAATTCGTGACCGTGGGCGACCCGGGCAACGTGGCCGATACGACTGGCTTTGGCGCGGTTCTCTGCGTCTACCGGATAGGCAAGTACAACGTGACGACCGCGCAGTATATCGCCTTTCTGAATGCAGTGGCGACGACAGGTGACCCCTACGGCTTGTACACCTCGAACATGGCAAGCGATACGTCGCAGGGTTGCGGCATTTCTCGGTCCGGCAGTCCAGGCAGCTACCGCTACTCGACCGCCAAAAACGACAACTTCCCCGTCAACTACGTTTCCTGGGGCGATGCCGCCCGCTTCTGCAACTGGCTGCAAAACGGTCAGCCGACCGGCGCCGAGGGCAACGGCACGACCGAAACGGGGGCCTATACGCTCAACGGCAAGACCAACAACTTGACGGAAACCCGCAAGCCGGGGGCCGCCTACTTCATTCCCACGGAAAATGAATGGTATAAGGCCGCCTATTACAAGGGGGGCGGGACGAACGCGGGTTATTGGTGGTACACCACTCGCAGCAACGCCGCGCCGATCAACACGCTGCCCGATACGGGCAACCACGCAAACTACAAGGATCTCTTTGGAACCGGGAATAAGGACTACACCGATCCGACGAACCGCCTGACTTCCGTGGGTTGCTTTGCATTATCCCCCGGCCCCTACGGGACGTATGACATGGGCGGCGACGTTGCACAGTGGAACGAGTCGGTTTTCCCGGTTCGTGGCGGGGCTTGCGTGGCGGAGATTTTTACAGCAGCTCGGACTACCTGCGCTCTTCCAACCGGGACAAGAACCCCTCGGACGACAGGTATTGCGGTCTCGGTTTCCGCGTGGCAACTGTCCCTGAGGCTGGCAGCAAAGGTAGAATCGAGGTTGACACAAAGCCTCAGGATCCGCCGGCCGAACCGCCGGTTCAGCCTCAAGCGTCGTTCAGAAGCGTCAGTGCGGTAGGCGGTCGATTCGTGGCACGCGGGCAGCGCTCGGGTTGGTCGCCGGACGGCAAGAAGATCGTCTTCGGCCGCAGCGGCAGCGATAATGGAATACTGATCTACGACATCGCAACGAAGGAGACGACTGAGTTTGCATCCGCCCGATATAAAGAACTGATCTACAACGTCGCAACGAACAAGGCGACTGAGTTTGCATCCGCCGGAAAGGATCCGGCCTGGGCGGGAAAGGACGGACGGTGGATCGCTTATGTCATCGGATCAGGAGCGGAAGAGGCCGTACGGGCGGCCGAGGTCCCCGATGGCAAGCAACTGCGGGTGGCGGCCGGTTGCTTGCCCTCGTGGTCGTCCGATGGCAAGACGTTGTTCTTCCAAGCGTTTGATCGGAACCAACTGATGTCCGTGGAAGTCACGGGAGGCGGCCAGTTCTCGCCGCCACGATTGCGGTCCGCGGTGCCTTATCGATACCCGGCCGTTTCGCCGGACGGGAAGCGCGTGGCCTACAAAACGGCGGCGACCTGGTCATTCAGAACTTGGACGACGGGAAAGTTGCGAGGCGATTCGTCTTGCCTCCGGGAATCGGCGTGCTGGGCGGATGGTCGCCCGACAACCGCGAGTTTGGCTTTGGCGGATGGAACGCCGGCGACCCCATGCCGTGCATCATTCTGGACGTGGAGAGCGGCCTGGCCCGCCAGGTCGCGTCCCGCGGGCTCACCCTGCCGGCCTGGTCGCCGGATGGGACCAAGATCACCTTCGATCTCCGTCTCAGTACGGGAACCGAAATCTGGATGATCGACGCGGCGGCCATCAAGCGGCTCCCCACGTTCACCATGGCTCTATGACGTGCTGCAAAGATGTCCAAAGAAAACCCTCCGCGTGTAAAGTCGTCCTCGAACAAGATCGTTCTCGTTGGCAGAATCTCGATCCGGCTGCGTGCCGCGCCCGTTTTCGGAGCGTGGCTTGGGGCGCTAGCCGGATTCTTGTTATCCGTGCCTTCGTTGCTTTTTTCGTGTTGTTCCCCGCCGGTCTTGTACGAATTCTGGGGTTGAAGCCGCCTGACATCATGGCAAATTATCAGGTTCTTGACAGTCGGCGGGCTCCGCGTTACGGTTAATGTGCGTTTCGCAAGGTCACAATTCCCACCTGTTTTCCCTTTAAGGAGCACTGCTATGAAGTTGAATCGAACTCGAGCCGTCGTCTTTACCCTGGCAACCGCACTGCTGCTGCCCTGGATCGGCCGCACTCTGTTCGGCGCCGAACCGGAGGAAAAGCCCTTTGAGCCGGTCGTCGGCCAGGGGGGCAAGGACGTGATCTGGGTGCCGACGACCGATCCCCTCGTCGCCAAGATGCTCGACCTGACGAAGGTCACGGACAAGGACTACGTGATCGATCTGGGTTCCGGCGACGGCCGGATCGTGATCGCCGCCGCCAAGCGCGGGGCCCGCACGTTGGGGATCGAGTACAAGCCGGAGATGGTCGAGCCTCTCGAAGAAGAACGCCGAGAAGGCGGGCGTCGCCGCCAAGGCGACCTTCAAGAAGGCCGACCTCTTTGAAACCGACTTCAGCAAGGCCACCGTCGTGACGCTGTACCTGCTGCCGGAGTTGAACCTCAAGCTGCGGCCGAAGATCCTCAAGATGAAACCGGGCACGCGCAGTTCGTCTCGCACGACTTCGACATGGGCGATTGGGCGGACGACGAGACGGCCACCCTGGATGACGGCACGGTCCATTACTGGCTCGTCCCCGCCGACGTGCAGGGCAGTTGGACGTTTACGACCCCCGGCGGCGACGCCGAACTAACGCTCAAGCAGACTTTCCAGAAGATCGAGCCGGCCCTGAAGGCAGGCGGCAAGAGCGCAGGTCAAGGATGCCAAGCTGGAAGGCGACAAGATCAGCTTCTCCGTCAGCGAGAATGGAGCGGAGCGGAAGTACTCCGGCGTAGTCGATGGCGACAAGATCACCGGCACTTGCAAGGCCGGCGACGGGAAGGAGGAGAAGTGGACGGCCGAGCGCAAGGCGGCGCAGTAGGCCGGTCAGGCCGCCTGGGACCGGTGAGCTAAATATTGATTGGTGCCAGATTCCCAACGTACTCATCACGCTCCGCCGTGATGAAAAGCCAACACGCGGGCACCGACGCGAAGCGTTGGTCGGCGTGATGAGTACGGTTAGTCGATCATCGCTTGGGAGGCGTCGTCGGCCACCAGACATTCCCGAAGGGATCGACGACGCCCCCGCTCCTGCCGTATTCCTGGTCGGACATGGGCATGATCGACGTTGCGCCCGCGACAAGCGCCTGGTTGTACGTCTGGTCTGCGTCCTCGACATAAACGAACAGACCTGCCGGGCGCGGCTCGAACTGGCTGGTCGCGTCGGCAAACATGATGACGCTTTGGCCGATCCTGATTTCGGCATGCTGGATCGTATTCTCGTCGCGCATGACCTTCATTTTCTCTTCGGCGCCGAAGACGTTCTTCATAAACTCCAGGAACTCTGCTGCACTTTCGACGATGAGATACGGCATCACCTGTTGGTAGCCCTCCGGTATTTTCATATTTCTGCCTTTCTTGTGGTTTTTTGCCAGCGTATTTAGCATACGTGCCAATACAATCGAGAGCAAGCAGGCCCTGCCGGCAAGTTAAATCTCTGTGAGAATTTGACTAAAACAACTCCGTGTGTCTATAATTCGGCAGTTCTCCTTTCCAGGGTGGGGGCGACCGATGAACCATACCGACGTTTTCACCAGGGCGGAGGAATCGCCGGCCGGCGGTCGAAAGGTGGGGCGCGCGGCGATCCGGCCGATCGAGGGCTGCGCGGGCTGCGGGCGCGGAGCTTCGGCGACTACGAGGACCTGGAAGAAATCGCACGCGGCGGGATGGGCGTCGTCTACAAGGCCCGCCAGATCAGTCTCCCCCGGCCCGTGGCGATCAAGATGATCCTCTCCGGCCAGTTGGCCGATGAGAGCGACATTCGCCGTTTTCAGATCGAGGCCGAGGCGGCAGCCAGCCTGCAGCACCCCAACATCGTTGCGATCTACGAAGTCGGCCAGGAGGACGGGCAGCACTACTTTTCCATGGAGTACGTTGCGGGGGAGACCCTGTCCCAGATCGTTCGCAAGGGGCCGTTGCCTCCCAAGCAGGCCGCACGCTACGTGCGGCAGATTGCCGACGCGATCCACTATGCGCACGGCCGTGGCGTGACGCATCGCGACATCAAGCCCTCGAACGTCATGATCGACGACAAGGACCAGGCCCGCGTCACCGACTTCGGACTGGCCAAACGGGTCGCGTGCGACCAGAATCTGACCGAGTCGAATCAGGTCTTGGGCACGGCCCGTACATGGCCCCCGAGCAGATCGACGGATCGCGCGATCGCGTCGGCCCTGCCAGCAACGTCTATTCCATCGGGGCCTTGTTCTATGAGCTCCTGACGCGGCGGCCGCCGTTCAGCGGCCGGACCGTCGTCGATACCCTCTTGCAGGTGCGGGAACACGATCCCAAGCCGCCCCGGCAAATCAATCCCCAAACGCCGCGGGATCTGGAGCTGATTTGCCTGAAGTGTCTGGAGAAGGAGCCGGGCAAGCGCTACCAAGGCGCAGGAACTGGCCGACGACCTGGAGCGATACCTGAACGGCGACTCGATCAGCATCAGCGGGCCGAACCTCTTGGACCGGCTGCTTTGCACGCTGGGGCGCGGCCATCACAACGTGGAATTCCGCGCCTGGGCGAACATGCTCTTCCACTTTGCCTGGATCGTGTTCGCAGGCAACTTCTTCGCTTTCCTGCTGGGCAAGCTGCCGGTATCGAGAATGTTGCTTTGGCTGTCGACTTGCCGCGCCGTGGAATTTGCGGGAATGGCGCTGGTGCTGTGGCTGTATCGAGCGGACTGGTATCCTCCGCGGGGCAAGCCGGCCCGGCAGCTTTGGGCCCTCTGGCTGGGCTACGTGGCCGGCTCGCTCACGTTGTTCCTGGTAGAATACATCATGGGTCCCCGGGAGCCGGCGTTCGAGTATTGGAAGTTGTATCCGCGCCTGGCCATCCGCAGCAGCCTGGGCTTCGTCATGATGGGGAGCAGCTACTGGGGCTACTGCTACGGCATCGGCGCCGGCTTCCTGGTTCTGGCCATGATCTTGCCTCTGGATCCCTCGCTGGCGCCCTTGTTGTTCGGACTGGGATGGGGAGCAAGCTTGATCGCCCTGGCCCGTCACCTCGGCAAATTGTCCGAAGAGACCTAGAAACGCGATGAACCGCCAGCCCTACAACAAGCCGCCGCAGTGGTGGTCGCCCAAGCTCAGCCGCGGGTGGATCCGATTCTGGCGGGGGGTTCGGCTGCGGGAGCAGTTCGGCAAGCATCGGCTCGTGGAGATCGAGGCCCGCGGTCTCGAACACGTGCAGAAGGCCGTCGGCCAAGGAAACGGCGTTCTGATCACGCCCAACCACTGCAGCCACGCCGATGCCTTCGCCATCTATGGCGCCGCCGACGCCCTGGGAATGCCCTTCTATGCGATGGCCGCCTGGCAGGTCTTTGCCCGCAGCAACTGGTTCCGGCAGCTTGCGATCCGGCATCACGGCTGTTTCAGCGTCGATCGCGAGGGCACCGACGTGAACGCCATACGCCAGGCCCGCGAGGTGCTGATGTCCGGCGCTTATCCGCTGGTGATTTTTCCGGAGGGCGAGGTCTATCACGTCAACGATCGGGTGATGTTGTTTCGCGAGGGCCCTGCGGGCATTGCCCTGATGGCCGCGAAGAAGGCCGCCCGCCCGGTCGTCTGCGTGCCATGCGCCATCAAGTACCGCTATCTCGAAGACCCGACGCCGGAACTGATTCGCCTCATGGCCCGATTGGAGCAAGCCCTACACTGGCGGCCGCGCCCCGACCTGACCTTGCCGCAGAGAATTTACCACCTGGCGGAAGGCATGCTTGCCCTTAAGGAGGTCGAAACCCTGGGAGCAACGCAGGCTGGGCGGTTGCCCGAGCGGATTCGGAGCCTGATCGAATTCGTGCTTTGCCGCATCGAAGGCCGCTACGGGCTGGACCCGCGCAACGCGCCCATTCCCGAGCGGGTGAAGGCCGTTCGGCGGAGCGCGATCGAACGTCTAGCCGAGTTGGCGGCCGACGACCCGGCCCGTGGCCAGTTCCTGGACGACCTGGACGACGTGCTGCTGGTGGTGCAGGGCTTCAGCTATCCGGGCAATTACGTCGCCGAGCGGCCGAGCGTCGAGCGGATCGCGGAGACCCTCGACAAATTCGAGGAAGACGTGTTAGGCGCATCGACCGCCACGGTCCGCGGCACGCGCAAGGCGATCGTCACCTTCGGCGAACCGATTCCCGTCGATCGTGCGGGGGAGAACGCGCGAGGCAACTGGCTGTTTGACCCGACTGCTCGAACGTCGGGTTCAGGCGTTGCTGGACGAGACGGCGTAAGGCGAACGGCTCGCCGCGATCAGTTGCGACCGCGTTTCGATCGTCGGGCTTTGGTTTTCGCACGGGCCAGCCATTCGGTCGCTTCGTCGAGCGACTGGCACTGCGCGAGAAACTGCATCATGCGTTTCGCTTCGGCTGGAGTGAGTTTCGCGATTTTCTCCTGGATTGCCGCCGGGACCGTCCCATGCCGCGCGGCAAGAAAAGCCAGGATTCCCTCCTCCAAGCCGCGTTTCTCGCCGCGTTTCTCGCCGCGTTTCTCACCGCGTTTCTCACCGCGTTTCTCACCGCGTTTCTCACCGCGTTTCTCACCGCGTTTCTCACCGATGTGGATCAGCTCTTTGCCGGCGACAGTTTCTTCCAATCAGGCAGTTCTCCTAAAAGCATGGTCTCAATCTCCTTCTTCGTCTTGTCCTTAAACCGTTGCACCAGCCAACTGACAAATACCTCTTCCAGGACCTT
Source organism: uncultured Planctomycetia bacterium (assembly GCA_963824275.1). Classification (GTDB taxonomy): domain Bacteria; phylum Planctomycetota; class Planctomycetia; order Pirellulales; family Thermoguttaceae; genus JANXQG01. Next base: position 114,141 of record CAWGOT010000007.1, read on the forward strand.
TGCCGGCCGCGCTCAACGAACTGTGCTTGATGGTCCGGAAATACCCGGCCGCTTGCCGCTGGAGAACCTCTTCACTTTCGGCCAGAAGCGGCTTGAAAACCGCCACCAGGGGGTGTTTCGGCTGTTTTCGCTCCCATTCCTGGAGTACATCGGGAAGCACGTAGGACCGCACGATTTGGGTCCAGGGCGCCGTCTGCGGATCCGAAGCTATTATACCCGAAGAAGATTACACCCTGCACCACCCGTCCGGGGAAAGCGTCCTGGACGGCGGCCATCTCGACCACCGTCCGCCGGTAAATCGTATCGTCCGCCTGGAACTGGAACTCGACAATCGTTAGCGGCTGATCGGGGGCCTCGGGGACGATCACGCCATCGGCCCGCCGCTCCAACGCCTTGACCGTGACGGATCGCAGCGTGCTCTTGCCCGGCGAAGGGAGCCCGGCCAACTCGAACACCCATTCGGGGGCGACTTCGAAGATTCTGTAAAGCTCTTTGTCGGTCTTCATCGATCCGAGCAGGCAGGGTGTTCAACCGAGTAGCCTCCGCTGGCCGACCCGACCCTTTATCAGTAATTCCGCGTCCGCTGACAGCATCCGTACTTCACGTGATCCATGTTCGCACGCCGCCGATTTGTGCGATGCGGATCTCCGGTCGCGGTTGGGCGGGAAACAGTTGAAAGCTCAGAGGAAGGACCGCGCTGGCGATCACGTCGCTCTGCGAGACACTCGATCGCCCCGCCGGAACAAGTTCGTTGGCGCTGAGGCGATACAGTTCCAGCGACCAGGGTTGGCGATCGATCACCAGCAACTCGCGAACCCCGAGGCCGCCGTAGAAATCGAACTTGTCGCGGGTCTTGTCGCCGGGACTGACGATCTCCACCAGGAAATCGGCCGGGCCGCAAATATGCGCCTCGAATACCTGGGCCGTATTGCCCGACAGAAACACCGCCACGTCGGGACAGCAGCGGTAGTTGTACTTCCAGTCTTCGACGCGATCGCTGAGGTTCAGACCAGGAAAGACGTCTCCGCCAGCGGGGGGACCGACTACGTCGGAGAGCGCGACGACGAGTCGCGCCACCAAGCGCTGATGCTCGACATTCGGATCCGGCCTGATGACGTAAACTCCGTCCCAAACCTCGTCTTTGCGGTCAGCGCCACTGGCACGGCGCTCAGCGATGAGACGCTGCTCGACTCCCGGATCGGCAATGAGAGTGGCCATGGCGAATTTCCTTCCCTTTGTTATGCATCTATTATGCCTTGCTTCGGTCGGCCGGGCAAGGCCCTTTCGGCTGCATTACGACACGGGGCCGGCTTCCTTGCGTCTTCCACGGTCGCTGCCCGGCGCGGAGGGCCGGGCAGCGACCGTGGAAGACGCGAAACGTAGGGGAATCGGCCGTTTTAGCCCACCAGTCATCGCTCCATCGACGCGGGGTCGATGGGGCTGTTTACATTTTGAGTGAGTTTGCTGTTATAATCTCCCGGAAATTGAGCCTGTTATCCCATGCAAAGCCTTCTTCACAAAATCTACTGGACCCTCTGCCGCTGGTTGCTGGCACTGCGCTATCGGGTGCGCGTAAATGGGCTCGAAAAGCTTCGAGGGCTGAAAGGCCCGACGCTGGTGATGCCCAATCACCCGGGTTATGTTGATCCTGCCATCGTGCTGGCCCACGTCCGCCTCCAGCAGCCGTTGCGGCCGATCGTCTACGAAGATACCTACCGCTTCCCGTTGTTCTATCCTCTCATGGTCTTGGGGCGCACCTTCGAGGTTCCCAACTTGAGCCAGGCCAGCCGGCAGTCGCGGCAGAAGGCGATCGCGATGCTCGACGCCCTCGCCGCCGCCTTGAATCGCGGCGAGTCGCTGCTGCTCTATCCTTCCGGCAGGCTGATGCGGACGGGGAGCGAAGTGCTGGGATCGTCCCGCGCGGCGGCCGACCTTCTGCAGCGCTGTCCGCAGGCCAATATCGTGCTCGTCCGCACCACCGGCCTGTGGGGCAGCATGTTCGGCTGCGCCGGACCGGCAGCCCGCCCGATCTGACGAAGACGCTCCTCACAGCCGTCGGGTGGCTGCTGGCAAGCCTCTTTTTCTTCCTGCCGAGGCGGCGCGTGGAAATTGAGATCGAAGTCCTCGACCGGTCCCGCTTGCCGGGCACCACGCGCGAAGAGCTGAATCCCTTCCTGGAAGAGTGGTACAACCAGCGGAGCAAGTCGGCCGCCCGTGCGGCCACCGAGCCGATCTTCGTGCCGTATCATTTCCTCTTCGGCCCCCGCCACGGCAATTTCCTTTCGAAGGCCCAGGGCAATGACAATGCCCTGAAGGAGATTCCGCCGAAAACCTCGGCTGCGGTCGACGAGATGGTCGAGGTCCACCTGGGCCGCCCGCTGGAAGCGGACGAAAAGACCGCGGCCACGCCGCTGGACGAGATAGGGCTCGATAGCCTCGACCGCATGCAGCTTTCCCAGGAGATCGAACAGCGATTCGGCTTCTCCAGCGACCTGGTGACGGAGACGATGGGCGATCTCTATCTCCTCGCCGCCGGCCGGGCGAAGGCAGCATCTGCCAAGCCGGCCAGCGCCCTTCCCCAATGGACCGGCCGGCGGCGATCGACGGAAGCGGCCGAAGTGCTTGGCGACACGGTCGCGGCGGCCTTTGTCCGCCGCTGTCTCGCCTCACCCGCAGACGTGGCGGTGTCCGATCCGCTGGCAGGCGTGTTGACCTACCGCCGGATGCTTGTCGGGGCCTCGCTCATGAGCCGGCGTTTTGCCAAGTTTCAGGGCCGCGCCGTGGCCATCTTGCTGCCGGCATCAGCGGCCGCCGACCTGGCCTTTCTCGCCCTGCACCTGGCCGGAAAGCTGCCGGTGATGCTCAACTGGACGACCGGCGAGGCAGCCCTGGCAACCGCCCTGAAAACGGCCCAGGTCCGCGAGGTCGTCACTTCGCAGAAGCTGATCGATCGCCTCGGAATTGAACTGCCTGGCGCGGAAATGATCTTCCTGGAAGATCTCCGCAAAGGGACATCGAAGCGCGAGCAAGTCGCGATGCTGTTGGCAACCTGGCTCCGGCCCCAAAAGTTCCTCGGCAAACTTCCCCAACAGCAGCCCGACGACCCAGCCGCCATCCTCTTCACGTCGGGCTCGGAAAGCGCGCCGAAGGCGGTGCCGCTTTCGCACGGGAATCTGCTCTGCAACGTCCGCGCAGCGATCCCGGCCCTGGGCATTACCCGCGGCGACGCCATGCTGGGCTGCCTGCCGCCGTTCCATAGTTTCGGCCTCACGGCAACGATGCTGGCCCCCGTCCTGGCCGGGATTCCCATCGTCCATCATCCCGACCCGACCGACGCCCGAGGGCTGATTGCCGCTCTGTCCGCGCACCGCGCCACGGTCGTGCCCTGCACGCCGACCTTTCTGGGCTACATGCTGGGCATTGGCACACGGGAACAATTCCAATCGCTACGGATCGTTTTGAGCGGGGCGGAAAAATGTCCCGAGGCCGTCTTCGACCGTTGCCGCCAACTGGCGCCGGACGCGATGCTGGTCGAGGCCTACGGCATTACCGAGTGTTCGCCCCTGATCAGCACGAACCGGCCGGGGGCGATTCGAGCCGGCAGCATCGGGCGGCCGGTCGACGGTTATGAGATCCTGATCGTGCATCCGGAAGCGATGTCTCCTGTCGCTCCCGGCGAAGCCGGAATGTTGCTGGTCCGCGGGCCTTCGGTTTTTCGCGGTTACTTGAACTACGATGGCCCCAGCCCGATGGTCGAGTGCGAAGGCAAAACCTGGTATCGCACGGGCGACCTGGTCGCGGCCGACGCGGAGGGCAATCTCTATTTTCGCGGGCGATTGAAGCGGTTCCTCAAGGCAGGCGGAGAGATGATCTCGTTGCCGGCCTTGGAAGAGCCTTTTTCGAAGCGCTATCCGCCGGGAGAGAATGGTCCCCAGGTGGCCATCGAGGGCATCGAAGTGCCCGAAGGCCGCCACATCGTACTCTTTACCACTGCCGCGATCACCGTCCGCCAGGCGAATGCCCTGCTGGTCGAGGCCGGCTTTCGCGGCGTGATGCGGCTCGACGAAGTGCGTCCCTTGGAGAAGATCCCCGTGCTCGGCACCGGCAAGACGGATTACGTGACACTTCGCAAGCTGGTGGCGCCATGATCGAACTCACCGACATCTCGAAATCGTACGAATCGACCCGCGTTCTGGAACCGATCAACCTCGTCGTCGAGCGGGCCGGACCACCGTGCTTATCGGGCCGAGCGGTTGCGGGAAGTCGACGTTGCTGCGGATCATGGTGGGGCTGGAAACGGCGGACACGGGTGGCGTCGCTTTCGATGGCGTGGCGTTGACGCCGGACAACGCCGCGGAAATGCGGCGGCAGATGGGCTACGTGCTCCAGGATGGCGGGCTCTTTCCCCATCTCACGGCCCGCGAGAACGTGACCCTCCTGGCCCGCTATCTCGGCACAATGTCACGCAAGCAGATCGATGCCCGCGTCGGCGAACTGGCCGATCTGACCCGCGTGCCCTGCCAGTTCCTCGATCGCTATCCGGCCCAGCTTTCCGGCGGGCAGCGGCAGCGGGTGGCGATCATGAGGGCGTTCATGCTCGATCCCAAGGTGGTCTTCCTCGACGAGCCGATGGGCGCGCTCGACCCGCTGATCCGCTTCGATTTGCAAGAGGATCTGCGGCAGATCTTCCTCGCGCTCGGCAAGACGGTGGTCTTGGTAACCCATGACATGGGCGAGGCCGGCTTCTTCGGCGACCCGATCATCCTGCTCAGCGACGGTCGCATCGTGCAGCAGGGTTCGCTGCGGGAGATGGTTGAAAAGCCCGTCGATCCGTTTGTCACACGTTTCATCCAAGCCCAGCGGCTGCCGATTGCGGGTTGAAGGTAGCAGGCAGACTCCGTCTGCCGTCCGCCCTGCGGTCCCGGCCGCAGGTGTTTTCCGAAGCTGGAGCTTCGGGCGGACGGCACACCACCCGCAAGCGGGTACCCGGTGCCTGCTACTTTGCAGGGCTACGAAAAACGAAAGTTCGCAACCATGAAGTACTTTCCTACCGCTCTGCCGCTCGTCGCCTTGGCGCTCGCCGCTCCGGCGACGGCTCTCGCTGCCGAAACCATGGAAATCAAGATCGGCTCGAAGGCCTTTACCGAGTCGGTGATCCTGGGCGAGATGTTGACCCGCCTGGCCGAGTCAACGGGAGCACATGCCAGTCATGCGCGGAACTCGGCGGCACGCAGATCGCCTGGCAGGCCCTGCTCCGCGGCGAGATCGACGCCTACGTGGAATACACCGGCACGCTCCAGGAAGAGATCTTTGCGGGCCGAGGGCTATCCAGCGACGCGCAGATTGAACGGGTCCTGGCCGAGGAGCACATCGGCATGAGCCGCAAGCTGGGGTTTAACAACACCTACGCTTTGGCGATGCGCGAAGCCGACGCCGAGCGACTGGGCGTGGGCAAGATCTCCGACCTCGCGCAATACCCCGATCTCCGCTTTGGCCTGAGCGACGAATTCATGGAACGCAAGGACGGCTGGGCGGGACTTCAGAGCCGATACAAGCTGCCGCAAACGAACCTTAAGGTCGTCGACCATGCCCTGGCCTATCGCGGCCTGGGGGCCGGCAAGCTCGATGTCACCGATATCTACTCCACCGACCCCGAAATCGTGGTCCACGGTCTCCGCGTGTTGGAGGACGACCTGAACTACTTTCCGTCGTATCACGCCGTGATCGTCTATCGGGCCGATCTCCAGCAGAGGGCACCGAAGTTCGTATCGGCGATTCACAGCCTGGAAGGGCGGATCGACAGCCCTGCCATGACCCGCTTGAACGCCCAGGTCCGCGTGGACGGCCAGCCCGAGGCGGTGGTGGCTGCCTCTTTCCTGCAAAGTCAGATCGATCCGTCGATCGTCGTGCCCACGATCGACGCCTATGTCCAATGGCGACGAATGGGGCAGCGGCTGGCGCGAACCACGCAAGAGCACCTCTTTCTCGTGACCGTTTCGCTGTTGGCGGCCATCGTGGTGGCACTGCCGCTAGGCATAGTCTCCTATCGCCGTCCAAGACTCGGAAATGTCATTCTGGGGGTCGTGGGGGTGATCCAGACATTGCCTTCGATGGCCCTGCTGGTCTTGATGATCCCGTTTTTCGGCCTAGGGGCGTGGCCGGCGATCGTCACGATGTTTCTCTATAGCCTGTTGCCGATCGTGCGGAACACAGCGACCGGCCTGCGCGAGATTCCCTCCAGCGTGCACCAATCGGCGCTAGCCCTGGGTCTGCCTTCCCTGGCCAGGCTGTGGCGTGTGGAGCTGCCGATGGGCTCGCGGTCGATCCTCTCCGGCATCAAGACGGCGGCCGTGATCAACGTCGGCACCGCGACCATCGGTGCGCTCGTTGGCGCCGGCGGATACGGCCAGCCGATCCTCACCGGCGTGCGGTTGGCCAACCTGAATCTCATCCTGCAAGGGGCCATCCCGGCCGCTGTGATGGCCCTGCTGGCGCAGGCCTTGTTCGCCGGGGCCGAACGATGGCTGGTTCCCCGCGGTCTGAGGCTGTAAACTAGGCGAAGGCCTTCAAGGCTTGCTGCTCGCTGTCGAGGACCTCGAAGAGCTGGCCGAGTTTCGTGGCGTGGAAGATATCGGTGATCTCCGGGCCGACGTGGCAGAGCTTGAGTTTTCCCGGTTTCTGGCTCATCTTCTTCCGCAGCATAAGCATGATGCCGAGCATGGCGCTGGACAGCCCTACGACGCCGATGAAGTTCAAGAGAATATTCTGGCAATCGGGCCGATCGGCCACGTTGAAGAGCTCGTCAGCGAACTTCTTGACGGTCAGCTCGTCGAGAATGCGGTGCTCGCCAAAACGGATCACGAGCACTTCGCCCTGCTTGCGGAGCCCCAAAAAGTGACAGGCTGATCGGCCGCGATCCTTCGCCGCTTTGTCGTCCGGCAGGGGGAAGGTCCATTGCGACAGCGGCGTGTGACAGCGCGGACAGTCGGAATAAGAAACGGAGAGGATCTCGCAACATTTCGGGCAGACCTTTTGGCGGCGGAGAGTCGCCTCCTTCTTTGGCTCCGGCGTCTGCCCAGCGATCAATGGAAGTGGGGGCTTCGTTGGGTCCGGCGTCTTCGACTCTCGCTTCTGCGATTCGGGCCAGCGCGCCGGATCGGCTTGCGGCTGGGGCGGCGGTTCGCTGGGGGCAGGTGTGCGAGGCACCGCCCTCGGCATCCCCAGGACTTTGAGCAGATCGTCTTCCGAGACCGCTTTCGGTGTGGGTATGGGAACCTCGATGCGAGCCTTGCATTCCGGGCAGAGGCCGGATTTGCCCGCAAATTCGTTCTTCACCTGCATCTCATGCCCGTTGGGGCAGATGACCTTTATCGACATACACCACCTCGTCCAGGAACACCCGCCAGGCGGGCCAGGTTCAGACGGTGCGATCCACCATCTTTCCTGCGCGGCGCAGGCAAGCACAATTCACTCTCGCCGCGAAGGCATAGCCCAGAAAAGCAACTAGTAGAATAACCTCAAATGCGCGGCATGTCAATGCACTGCGCAAGCCCTTGTTTCCGTGTCGGAAAACCATTAGCCTGAAGGGAAACAAGAACCTGCGAAAAAGGAGGCAAGCGAACTGGCATGACTGCACCGCGTCGGATCGTGATCCTGGTCGATGGGTATACCGATCCGTGTACGGCGAAGACGGCGATTTGCGTCATTCGCTACCGCACGGAGGAAGTCGTGGCGGTGCTCGATCGCGGCGGGGCAGGGCGGACCAGCGGCCAGCTACTGGGCGTGGGAGGTTCGATCCCGGTCGTGGCGGGGCTGGCCGACGCCCCGGCGGCCAACACGCTGCTGCTGGGCATCGCGCCGCCCGGAGGGAAGATCCCCGCTCACTGGCGGCAGATCGTGCTGGAAGCCCTGGGGCGCGGCATGACCGTGGTTTCCGGCCTGCACGAGTTCCTGGCCGACGACGCGGAATTTGCCCAGGCGGCCGCACTCCACGGCGCGGCGCTGGTCGACCTGCGGCGTAGCGACGAACGAGACGTTGCCCAGTGCCGTGGTTTTCGCCCTGGGTGCCTCCGCATCCAGACGGTCGCCAACGACTGCAGCAGCGGCAAGATGGTAGCCGCCGTGGAGGTCGCACGGGGCCTGCAAGCCCAGGGCGTCGATGCGGCCTTCGTAGCCACGGGGCAGACCGGAATGCTCGTGGCCGGCAGCGGCTGCGCGATCGATCGCGTGATTTCCGACTTCGTCGCCGGCGCGGTCGAGAAGCTCGTCCTGGCCAATCAGCATCACGAGGTGATCGTGGTGGAAGGGCAGGGGAGCCTCTTCCACCCGCGCTACTCGGGAGTGACCTTGAGCCTGCTCCACGCCGCGATGCCGCACGCCCTGATCGCCGGCTACGAGATGGGCCGCAAGGCCGTCTTCGGCATGCCCGACGTGCCGCTGCCCTCGCTCAGGAAGGTTATTGAATTCTACGAGTCGGCGGCGAATCTCATGCATCCCTGCCGGGTAATCGGCATCGCCGTCAACGGGATCAAGTTCTCCGCTGCGGAGGTGGATGCGGAATGCAAGCGGGTGGAAGACGAGTTTCAGTTGCCGGCTTGCGACGTGATCCGCCAGGGGCCGGGAAAACTGCTCGAGGCCGTGCGGGCTGAAAAGGAGAGACTTTCGACAGAAAAATGAAGAGCGGAGCGAGATTTGAGATTTGCGATCCCAATTTGCTGGTATAATATTCTCAGCGTCAGGAGTGAGCCATGACATCGACAGATTTGCAGCAGCTTGCCGCACAGAGACCGTTCGTTCCATTTCGAATGTACGTTGGCGACGGGACGATGCACGAAATCCGTCATCAGGAGTTGATCTGGGTAGGAGCCGCTATGGCGGTGCTGGTCGTGCCGCTTCCCAATCAGGCCGACGCCGACAAGCCGCTCATCGAGCGGACCATTTTTATCGATCTGCGGCACATCGTGAAGATCGAAACTGAAGCGCCTCAGACCGCGCCGTGAAGGAGAATCTCATGACCCGTAAGCACTTGGTTCGATTGGTTTCGCTTGGACTTCTCGTCAGCACAGTGCTCGCGGCAGGGCAGGGGAGGGGGCTAGCGGCGCAACCGGCCCCGGCCGCGCCGGGCAATCTCACGGCCGAAGAGGCCCTGCGCGGATGGTCGACGAGGAGATCGTGGCCGCCGGCGTGAAGAACCCGCGGGTCATCGCCGCCATGAGGGCCACGCCGCGACATGAGTTCGTGCCGGCCAACCTGAGGGCCAACGCCTACTACGACATGGCCCTGCCGATCGGCGAGGGGCAGACGATCTCCCCGCCCTTCATCGTGGCCTACATGACCGAGTCGATCGATCCGCAGCCCAAGGACAAGGTGCTGGAGATCGGCACCGGCAGCGGCTACCAGGCGGCCGTCTTGAGCGGCCTGGTCGAGGAGGTCTATACGATCGAGATCGTCAAGTCGCTCGGCGAGCGCGCCGACAAAACCCTCAAGCGGCTGAAATACGAGAACGTGCACGCGAAGGTCGGCGACGGCTACCTCGGCTGGCCGGAACACGCCCCCTTCGACAAGATCATCGTCACCTGCTCGCCGGAAAAGGTGCCACAACCGTTAATCGACCAGCTCAAGGAGGGCGGGCGGATGGTGATCCCAGTCGGCGAGCGCTATCAGCAGACGTTGTACCTGTTCAAGAAGACTGATGGCAAGATGCTGCGCGAGATGTTGCTGCCGGTGATCTTCGTGCCCATGACCGGCAAGGCCGAGGAAACCCGCAAGGTCAAGCCCGACCCAAAGCATCCCACGATCGTCAACGGCGATTTCGAGCAGGTCGACGGAAATCCGCCCCAAGTCACGGGCTGGCACTATCAGCGGCAGATGGAGGTCGTCACGGCCGACGATGCGCCTTCCGGCAAGCGCTACGTGCGGTTCCACAACGCCGAGGCGGGCCGCGGCGCGCAGGCCCTGCAGGGCTTTGCCGTTGACGGCCGTTATGTCCGCCAATTGCAGTTTTCCGTCCGCTTCCGCCCGCATGATGTCCACCCGGATCCCGCGTTCCCACAACTGCCGCTGATTGAAGTGCAGTTCTATGACGAGAACCGCGTCACGATCAGCGACCAGACGTTCGGCTCTCCGCGCGGCACCGGCGACTGGAAGACCGAGACGAAGAAGCTCGACGTCCCCGTTGCGGCACGCGAGGCGATCATCCGCGTCGGCCTCTTCGGCGCCACGGGCGAACTGTCGCTGGACGATCTGCAGATGAAAGGGCTGCCGTAGGTCGGATTGGCAACCCGTCTGCGTACCGGAGACGGATTGCCAATCCGTCCTACGGATTCCGTCAGGTTATTCTTCAGCCGGTCCTAGAACATCCCCAACTCGTCGCGCCCGGCCTCGGTCATCATCTCGGGCGTCCAGGGCGGAGTCAGCGTGACCTCGACCTTCACCTCGCCGGCGCCCTCCAGCGCCGCCAAGGCCTGGCGGACGTCGGCCACCAACTGCGGGCCGTAGGGACAGGCGGGCGTGGTCATCGTCATCATCACGCCCAAGTTCGTCTTCTCGCCCGCGTCCTCCACGGCAACGCCGTAGATCAAGCCCAGGTCAACCACGTTGACCATCAACTCCGGGTCGCGGACCTGCTTCAACGCCGAATAAACCGTTTCTTCCTGGATCAACATAGTGACTGTCCCCTTATATGCTTTGCGCGGTCGAAACTAATACCAGCCCGACGCGCAAGCGAGGAGGCTAACCCATTGCCTCGCTTGCGCTTTCGGCCTAGTATGAAACGGCACATTTGAAACCGTTCACAGTATAAATGGGCGGAGCGGCGGACGGCACACCGACCATGCAAGCATGGTGCCCGGTGCCTGCTACCTTATCCCCATACGTAACTCTTCTTGGGCCGTTCTACAATTTTCACGAAAACCTCATCGCCCTCCACCTGAACCTCGTGCGCAGGCGTGCCGCACGTGGCCGGCATGCACAGCACGCGGCCGTCGCGAATATCGAACTTGGCGCCGTGCCGAGGACAGGCAATGGTAAAGCCCTCGAGAAAGCCTTCGCCCAGCGGCCCGCCGTCGTGGGTGCAGACGTCGTCGATCGCGTAGAAGTTGCCGTCGACGTGGAACAACACCACGTAGCGTTCTCCCAACTCAACCACTTGCTTGCCTGGGTCGGGGATGTCGCCGACCTTGCAGACCCGCACAAAATCAGTCTCAGTCATGTTCCCGCACCCTGCGCCCGATCGCCGCGCCCAGCGCCTCGCGGACGCTCTCGACCGTGATCCGATCGAAGACCTGCTGGAAGAAGCCGGCCACGATCATGCGGACCGCCTCCTTGCGGGTCAGCCCGCGGGCCTGGGCATAGAACACCTGCTCGTCGTCCACGCGTCCGGCCGTGGCCCCATGCGAACACTTCACGTCGTCGGCCTCGATCTCCAGCCCTGGGATCGAGTCGGCGCGGGCCGATTCGCTGAGGATCAGGTTATCGTCGCGCTGGTAGCCGTCGGTCTTCTGGGCGTCGCGATCGACCTTGATCATGCCCCGCCAGACGATCCGCGACTCGCCCTGCAACGCGCCCTTATAAAGCAGGTCGCTCGTGCAGTGCGGGACCTCGTGGTGCTGGAGCGTATGGTAGGAGAGGTGCTGCGTGCCGTCGGTGAACATCACGCCGTTGACCTGGGCATGGGCCCCTTCGCCGACCAGGGCCACATGCTGATTGACTTTGGCCAGGCGGCTGCCCAAGGCGCCGATGGTCCATTGCAGCGAGGCGTCGCGGCCGACCAGCGCCTTGTGATGGGCGAAGTGCCACACGCCGCTGCCCCAATTCTGCAGATTCACGTAACGCAATCGAGCGCCCGGGCCGACGAGGATCTCCACCGCGCCGCAGTGCAAGCCGGCGGCCGTCGGACCGATGCTGGCAGTCTCGGCCAGAACTGTGGCCTCGGCGCCTTCTTCCAGGACGATCAAGGCATGACCGAAATCGCTCTGCCCGGCCGAGAGGACAGAAAACATGTGCAGCGGCCGGTCGATCGCCACGCCCCTGGGCACGTACAGGATCATGCCGCCCGACCAGCAGGCCGCGTGCAGCGCCGAGAACTTGTCGTAAAGCGGGTCGACGGCGCGGGTGAACAAGTAGGGCTCGATCACCGCGCCATGCTGCCGCACCAACTCGTCCAGGCTCCCGAAGAGCACGCCCTTCGCGGCCAGATCGGGGTCCAGCCGGGTTCCGCTTGGACAACTGTCAACGGCCGATGTAGTTCCCGCCAGATCGACACCGGCGGTCAACAGCGGCGTGGGAGCGGGGAGCGGGGAGCTTGGAGCGGGGAGCCCGGAAGCGGAAAGCCCGGAAGCGATGGAATCGCTCCCCGCTCCCTGCTCCCTGCTCCCTGCTCCCGGCAGCGGGAACTTTTCCAGGCGGAAGCGGCGGATATCCGTCCGCCGCCATTCTTCCTGCAGCGGGCCCGGCGGCTGGTCGTGCGGCATCGGCAACTCCTGGAATTTCTTCCAGGCAGTCCGCCGCAAGTCCGTCAGCCAGCGCGGCTCCAGCCGCGAAGAAAGAAACGCCTCGAATGCTTCTTCGGTGAGTCCGGTGGAAATCGTTTCGGTCATGCTAGCCGACGGTTCCCTCCATTTGCAGCTCGATCAAGCGGTTCATTTCCAGCGCGTATTCCATCGGCAGCTCCTTGACCAAGGGCTCGATGAAGCCGCTGACGATCATCGTCGAGGCCTCGGCTTCGCTCAGCCCTCGGCTGGCCAGGTAGAACAACTGCTCCTCGTCGATCCGCGAGACGCTGGCCTCGTGGCCGATGGTCACGTCCTGCTCTTCGATCTCGAGGTAGGGATAGGTGTCGCTGCGGCTCTGGGGGTCGAGGATCAGGGCGTCGCAGACGACGTTGGACTTCGACTTCTTGGCGCCGGGCATGACCTTGCAGAGCCCGCGGTAGCTGGCCCGGCCGCCGTTCTTGGAGATCGACTTCGAGACGATGCGGCTGGACGTATGCGGGGCGCAGTGGACCACCTTGGCCCCGGCGTCCTGGTGCTGGCCGGCGGAGGCAAAGGCCACGGAGAGCACTTCGCCGCGGGCGCCCGGCTCCATCATGTAAATCGCGGGGTACTTCATCGTCAAGCGGCTGCCGAGGTTGCCGTCGACCCATTCCACGAGCGAATCGCCATAAGCCATGGCCCGCTTGGTCACCAGGTTATAGATGTTGTTGGCCCAGTTCTGGATCGTCGTGTAGCGGACCCGCGAGCCGCGCTTGGCGATCACTTCGACCACGGCCGAGTGCAGGCTTTCGGTGCTGTACATCGGGGCCGTGCAGCCCTCCACGTAATGCACCTGGGCGCCCTCGTCGACGATGATCAGCGTCCGCTCGAACTGGCCCATGTTGGCCGCGTTGATGCGGAAATAGGCCTGCAAGGGGAACTCGATCTTCAAGCCCTTGGGCACGTAAATGAACGACCCGCCCGACCACACCGCCGAGTTGAGCGCGGCGAACTTGTTGTCGGTCGGGGGGATGATCGTGCTGAAATACTCGCGGAGCAGGTCCGGGTGCTCGCGCACGGCCGAGTCGGTGTCGGTGAAGATCACGCCCTGCTTGGCCAGGTCTTCGCGGAGCGAGCCGTAGACGACCTCGCTCTCGTACTGGGCCTTGACGCCCGAGAGGAACTTCTTCTCGGCATCGGGAATGCCCAGCTTGTCGAAGGTGTTCTTGATGTCCGCCGGGACGTCTTCCCACGATTTGCTCTGGCCGTCGGTCGGCTTGAGATAATAGAACACGTCCTGGAAATTGATGCCGATCCGGCCGCCCCATAGCGGCATCGGCTTGGAATTGAAGACATCGAGACTCTTGAGGCGGAAGTCCCGCATCCAGCGCGGCTCGCCCTTCATTTCCGAGATTTCCTCGACGATCTTTCGATCGAGCCCCTTGCGGGCCTTGAACACGAAGTGTTCGTCGTTGCGGAAATCGTACTTATTGATATTGCCCAGCATATCCTCCGGGCGGGACTTGGTATCCGTTGCCATCGATCTGTCGAAATTCCGGGAGAGCATGTAAATGCCGGCGGAATTTCGCCTCCTAGGGGTTAAGAAACGCGAAATTCGAAAAGTCAAAAATCCGAAATCCGAAATCCGAAATCCGAAACAAATTCAAAATCAAATCCAAAACATGAAATCAAAAAATGCGAAACTCCAAACTGCGGGCGTTTTTGTCATTGGTATTTCTTATTTTTTTGCATTTTGAATTTGTTTCGGATTTCGGATTTCGGATTTTGAAATTAGCCTGCACTCGCCGCAACGCTCAGCACGGCTTCGTCGGCCACAACCTCGGGATGCGCGGCGCGGATGCGGTCGTAGCCCTGCTTGTGCAGTTCGATCGCCAACTCCGGCCCGCCCGTCTCCACGATCCGGCCGCCGAGCATCACGTGGGTGAAGTTCGGTTGATTGTATTCCAAAAGTTGTTCGTGGTGCGTAATGATCAGGATGCCCATCTCGTGGCCGCCGATCTGCGCGATGCTCAGGCTCGCCAACCGCACGGCATCGACGTCCAGGCCGCTGTCGGTCTCGTCGAGCACGGCGAATTTCGGCCGCAACATGGCCATCTGCAAAATCTCCGCCCGCTTCGACTCGCCTCCGGAGAAACCGTCGTTGACGTAGCGGCGGGCGAACTCCTGGTCGACGCGCAGGCTTTCCATTTTCTCGCGGAGCTCCTTGCGGAACTCGCGCATGGGGATCAGCTCTTCGCCCTCCTTGCGGTTCGGCCGGCGGACGTTGGTCACGGCATGGCGGAGGAAATCGGCCATTTTCACGCCCGAGATCGCCACCGGCCGCTGAAAGGCCAGGAACAGCCCTGCCCGCGCCCGCTCGTGCGGCTCCATGGCCAGCAGATCCTGGCCGTTGAGCTCGATCCGGCCGCCGGTGACTTCATAGCCCGGATGGCCCATGATGGCGAATCCCAGCGTGCTCTTGCCCGAGCCGTTGGGACCCATCAGGGCGTGGATTTCCCCACGCCGGATCAGGAGGCTGACTCCTTTCAAGATCGGCTTGCCCGCCACCTGGACGTGCAAATCGCTGATCGCCAAAACGTCGCTCATGTCTCGCTTTTCTTCCCTGGGGTCTTGAACTGTTGCTGGTGGTATACCAGCGGTGTTTCTTCCACGTCGACATAGCCGGAATGGTGCGCCAAGGGCAGCTCGTCGGGCGTCTTGACGCCGGGTCCGAACCACCGTCGCCAGAAACCGCCTTGCACCATGGGAGCGCCGCCGGCGTTCTGGCTGTAGTGTGAGCCTCCCGCCTGCGCCGCCTCCTCTGGGCGTGTAATTTTCTGGCCCATGATCTTGTCCTGGAGCCGCATCAGGCCTTCCAGAAGCGACTCCGGCCGCGGCGGGCAGCCCGGCACGTATACGTCGACCGGCACGATCAAGTCGATGCCGGGGACGATGTTGTATCCAAATTCGTAGTAGGGCCCGCCGCCGATCGTGCAGCCGCCCATGGCAATTACATATTTCGGATCGGGCATTTGTTCCCATAGCCGCCGCACGCGACTGGCCATCTTGTAGTTCACCGTGCCGGCCACGATCATCAGGTCGGACTGCCTAGGGCTGGCCCTAAAGGCCCCGGCCCCGAAGCGGTCGAGATCGTAGCGGCTGGCCCCCGCGCCCATCATCTCGATGGCACAGCAGGCAATGCCGAAGGTCATGGGCCATAGGCTCGCCTGCCGCGACCAATTGATCGCCTGCTCCAGCGAGGTCGTCATAATATTCGGGTCGAACCGTCCTTCGATCCAGGGCTGCGTCATACGTCGGATCCTCCTCGTAGCGTAGGCCTTCCGCCACAGCGGCTTGTCAAGTGCGCAGAACGAAACGGCCGGATTTATCGATCAGCAAACCCGTTAGTATAACCCGTCACGAACCGGTTTGGAATCGGCAATCCCCCCCACCGTTGAGCCGGCACTGCGTCAGTTCCAGATCATGGCCGATGAGCTCGGAGAACATCATTTTCTCCATCATGCATATACTTTGGTCTTCTTCGGCCAGATTCGGGTAGGGGCAGGCATGGGTCGTGAGGTTAGGGTGGTTGTCCGCCGAGCCCACTGTAACGGGGATCCGCCGCTGGTTGAGCAATTCACCCAGCGATTGCAGCCTCTCGGCCGGCGTGCTGCCCTGGATCTGCGCGGCATAGCCCGAGGCCAAGGCCCGCGAAATCCGCCGCAGCACGTCGCGGCCCAGATTTTCATCGCCGACGGAGCGAATTTCCCGCCACAGGGTCAGCGCCAGGTCGGTAAAGTTCGAGCCCGTCTGACGCAGTCCTTTGTCAGTCAGCGAGTAGCGGTGCTTGGGTCGGCCGCGGCCTGCGCGAATCGCCTCGCGCTCGATCATCGACTGGCCCATCAGGCGGGTCAATCGCTGACGCACGGCCGTCGCCGTAACCTCCATCGCATCCGACAGTTCAGTGACGCTCAAGGGACCCGCAATGCGGATCAGGTCCAGCAGGTCAGCATCAGAGTTGGGTGTTTCCACACTCATGGTTAGCCCATTCTATTACTGCGAACGGTTGCAAACGACACGAGACTCGCCTGTCGCGACAGGAGGCATCATTTCAATCCGCGCAGCATACAAAACTTTTGAGGTCCGCCCGAGATAGCCGGCACCGTGCGACAAGCAACGGGGCCTGTTTCATTCTCTGACGTCGCTCTGCCCGAAATGCAATTACGAACACTACAGTGATATCTTATACCGTATCGTCAATTTTAGCAATAGTTCCTGTCAAAATGAAATCTACTTCAATTTTTCAGCGGGCGATAGGGTTCCCCACGTTCTCAGAGAGATGTGTCCTGTTGGGAGACATCATAACCTGACGGGGTGCCTCACAACGTCAAAACCGGAAAAAAAGTGGCCAGAAACGCCGTTTTCGGAGTTTTTTTAGCCATTTTATACCACAACTAGTGTAAATCAACTTAACCAATGGAACTGGCGTCCAAGCGAAAAACTGGGGAAATCCGAGCCCTTTACACCCCCCAAAGTATTCAGGAATTATCTTGACGAGGGGAGTTGTTTTCCTGTTTTTTCCTGTTTCTGGCCGAGTTTTTCCGACTTTTTTCCTCTTTTCGCCGATCTTTTCCGTTTTGGCTCCCTTGGCCGTCCAGGAAATCCCAGTCAGCGACTGGCTACCGACGAGAAAAGCCGGATACGGCCCGGCCAATTTCCGGTTGCGTCGCCGCGCCCCTTCACGCTGAGTTGGACGCACTACGTCTTCCTGCTTGGCATTAAGAACCCCGTCGAGCGCAGCTTCTACGAAATTGAAGCCACGGCGCAGGATTGGACCATTAGCGAGCTCAGACGCCAGTTCGACAGCAGCCTCTACGAGCGCCTCGCGCTGAGCCGCGACAAGGATGGAATCCGCAAGCTGGCGAAGGAAGGCCAGTTGGTCGCCAAGCCCCAAGACATCCTCAAGGAACCGCTCGTGCTGGAGTTCCTGGGTTTGGAGGAACGAGCCCAGTATTCGGAATCCGATCTCGAAACCGCCATTATCGACGAAATCGAGCGTTTCTTGCTCGAACTGGGCAACGGATTTCGGATTTCGGATTTCGGATTTTCCCCCCCGGCTGTTGCAGAACCATTTTGGAGGGAGTAGAATTTGGTTTTCCCGAACATTCACGCTGCTGGCCCCCTGACGGAGCCGCCTGCTCGTTTGCCCGGGCACAACCGCCAGGACCACGGAGCCACGTTGCGTCCGGTGAAACCAACGGAAGCGTAAGCCGACCCTGCCCCTCTCGATCGCTAGGGTCTGGAGAGCACGCTAGGTCGCCATGGACGCCCAAAGAAGCATGAGAACGGTTGCTGACAGCTCTGGCTCCCAAAGCCCGTCCAGTCAATGCCTTTCGTCGAGGGTGTACGTCATCATGCATACGTCCACGGTCTCGCCGAATTTGTCTTGCTGCTGGTTGTGGTCTGGTCGTCAATGTGGTGGAAGTTGTTCGAGAGATTAAGGATGATGAGCCCTTGGATGGAATTGGACGTGCAATTATACCGGCACTGGCCGTGGCTATTCCCCTGTGGCTTCGCGCTTGACGCCGCAGTTCTTTACCTGTTGGGCTGCTCGCCGAGCGGCTTCGCGCTTCAAGGCGAAATTCTCAACCGGTTTGGCTGGACGCCGAGAAGGGACCGGTGGCTTGCTGTGGCGTGGTTCAGCCTTGTGCTGATTGCGATCCTCGTCCTCGTTGCGCTGACTTGTCATAGCATCCTCGACGTTGCATCAAGAATAACCCCTTCAGTATAAGCGACGGAGCGGGGTCCTGACCCCGCTCCCGATGTGAGTCGGTTAGCGGAGCAACCGCATGATCTTCCCTTATGGCACTGACGCTCGAGTTCGTTATTGGCCGCACACGACAGTAACGTTGATCGCGATATGCTTTCTCGTCTTTCTCGCTGAACTGATCAGCCCGAAAGTCGGATTGGCGCTGTCGCTCGATATTGGCAACGGCCTCCGTCCGTACCAGTGGATCACGGCCAATCTGGTGCATGTGGAATTTGGGCATCTCCTCTGGAACATGCTGGCGCTGTGGGTTTTCGGCCTTGTGGTCGAAGGAAAGCTGGGATGGTCGAGGAGTCTCGCGGTGTATTTGGCGATCGGCGTAGCACCATGTGCCGTGGATCAACTGCTGTTTCTCGGCGCAAAGCAGGCGTATTTTTGCGGTGCGTCGGGGATCGTCTTCGGCACGATGGCCATGAGCGTGGTTTGGGCGCCGGAGAACGCCGTTCTCTTTGTATGGGCATGGTGGTACGTCCGTCGATTCGGCATTCGCATCAGCGTGCTCGTAATCGCGATCGTCGCAATACAGCTTGGA
This sequence comes from uncultured Planctomycetia bacterium, assembly GCA_963824275.1. Taxonomy (GTDB): domain Bacteria; phylum Planctomycetota; class Planctomycetia; order Pirellulales; family Thermoguttaceae; genus JANXQG01. The sequence goes on from CAWGOT010000007.1 coordinate 132,970, forward strand.
GTTGCCATCGCGGTGAAATCTGCCCTAAGCACCGCGCTACTGCACTTTGTGGCGCAGCCGCAGGGTTCGGCATCGCAACCTGGCTGTTGAAGACCCGGCGAGTGGATTGCGAGAACTGGGACATCTTCTCAATCCAGGCCGGCCGGCACAAGATGAGCGCGGCGCAGCGGGAAGAGGAGGATCTTAAGGATCCCGGATATCGCCGCCGGCGCGAAGATCAATGCGAAGCCCGCCGTCAGGAACTGCTGGAGAAGGTTCGGACCCTGATCCGCGATGGCCATCCGGCCGTGGCCTGGGCCGCCTACGAGCGAATGGCCAAAGACCAGGCGGAGATCGTCCTGCCCGAAGCGGACTTGTGCGCCCTCATCCGTGCCTTTCATAAAGACGGCCTTTGCAGCGACTCGATTCCGGCCATGGCACAATACCTGGCTCGGTTCCGCGAGCGGGCGCTGCCCATGCGGATCAAGCTCGCGAAAATTCTGGTTACGGAGAATCGGCCGATGCAGGCGATCCGAGTCATGGCCAAGATCGATATGGCCTTGCTTTCTGAAAATGATCGCCTTCTGCTGGGGAACCTCCGCGCTGAGGCGGAAAAACGTCACGCGGACGATCCGTATGAAGTGGCTGACGAGGATTGGTGACCGCGTTGCTCTTGAACGAAATGCGTGAGGCGAAGATGACTGAAAACGAACCCACTGGGCCGGATGAATTGCCGCCCGTTGCCGTGGAACGACCGGCTGGCCGTCTGAGCCTGGGCGGGGCCCTTCTTCTTGCCATCCTGGTCGTGGTGCTGCAAGTTCTGGTAGGCGTCGCCTTGGGGGTCTTGCAGATGCTGATGGGCGGGGGGCCGCCGAGCGGTTCGCAGATGGCCGGGGCCATCGCCGTCGGCAATGTCATTACGTTTGCGGCGGTGATTTGCTTCGGCGTGTGGCGGTCGAAGCTGCCGTGGCCGGACGTCGTTCCCTTGACGAGGTTTCGCCCTCTGGTCCTGGCGCCGCTGCTGCCTGCCGTCGGGGGGCTGTGGATTCTCGGTTCCGAAGGGGAGAACGTGGTGCGGGGGCTGGGGCTGGAGCCGGAGAGTTTCCGCGAATTTACACGCCAAATCGGCGAGGGCGGCGCGTGGAGCGTGATCGCACTTGTGGTCGTGGCGCCGGCCACCGAAGAACTGCTCTTCCGCGGCGTGATCCTGACGGGCCTCCTTCGCCGCTACCGCACGGCGCCGGCCGTGGTCTGTTCGGCGATTCTCTTCGCGGTCGTGCATTTGAATCCATGCCAGCTACCGGCGGGCTTCGCGACCGGCCTGTTCCTGGGCTGGCTCTTCAGCCGCACCCGCTCGCTTTGGCCGTGCATCGCCATGCACGCGATCTTTAATGCCCAAATGGCCCTCCTTCCCGTTCTGCGCGACCGCTGGCAAATCCACATCCCGGGTTTCATCGGCGGGGCGCGGCGGGAGTCGTCGAGTTTCAACCGGCATGGCTCGACGCGACGGGAGTGGCGCTGCTCCTGCTGGGCATCTGGGGCGTGATGCGGCTGACGCGGTTGACGCGGCCCGCGGCATGAGCAGCCAGCAGGCCGACAGGAGAGTACGCAGTACACAGTACAGAGTACACAGTACAGAGTGCGGAGTGCAGAGTACGGGGTGCAGAGTGCGGAGTGCAGAGTACGGGGGAGGCAGGACCCCATGATTGCCCGGCGCCGCGGCGCGATGGCCGTCTCAGCCTAGGGCCCTTCTTCTGGCCGTCCTGGTCGTGGTCCTGCAAATCACTTGAATACTCGAATGCCAAAGTGTTGACAGTCGTTGGCGCCCAGGGTAAGATCGCGGGCGTGGCGCACGATCCAAAATTCCCATCGTTAACCGACCGAATGAGCAACCGTTCCGGTTCGCTCGGTCAGCTGCGATTGATGAACAAGAATGGGAGCGATGCAGCACCTTCGGCGAGGAATATCGCAAACAATATCCTTCAACCACCCGCGACGGGGCCCCGATCCACAGTTTCCTTCCAGCCAAAGCAGCCGATCCGGCAGGCAGCAAGGATTAGGGTATGGGGCCTGGCAAGCAGTGGAAGCATGCGGTTCGAACCGCACAGATATCTGACATGCCAAGCAAACTGACGCTCGCAAACCTTCTCCCGCATGATGGCCCTGTGACCAGGGCCATGACGCGCCTGCTGAAGGTGCTGGTAATACCCGGAGGGCCGCACGAGGGCTTGACGGTCCGAGAGGCCGTGCGCGACCGCCGCGTGTTGACGTCCGTTCGTTTTGAGGAGATCCAAGTCGATCTGGCCAAATCGACCCACAACGAACTACGGCTGGCGCCGGACAGCCCTTTCCTTACGGCCCAGCAGCGATCCAAGCTCGATGCGCTCGGGGTAATTCGCAACGGCGAGCGCATCCAGGAGGGCGACGTGCTGGTCGGCCTGGTCACCGTCGCCAGGAACCGACAACCGACCAAGGCCGGCATGCAGTGGGTCCGCGACGCGTCGCGGACCGTGCCGCCGGGCTGGGATGGCGCCGTCGTCGAGTCGAGCCTCCGCACGTCTCCCAGGCCCGACGACGGTTCGGACGATTGCCTTGCGGCCGGGCAGGTGAAGGTTGAACTCCGCGTCGAGCACGATCTGGTCATCGGAGACGTGCTGTCGGTGAGGGAGCAAATGCTGGGAATCGTCGGCTGTTTTGTGCCGGACGAGGAGACGCCCCACCGAGACGGCGTTGCGGCCGACATCGTCGTCTCCCTGGCGACTGCCGAGCCGCTCGGGCTGACGGAAGGGATGCATGAACTGGAAATCGGCAAGGGCGACGACCTGGGCCAGTTCAATGTCCACGCGCGCGGATGGGCCCCATTCCCTGATTACCCAGCAACCGCTGATCGGCCGCTATGCAGGCCGTTCAAGCAGCGGCATCCCTCGACCTTGCCGAATTACGACCGCGCAGGTCGGCTGGCTTCGCCAGCGGGGACTCAACGCCATCCTCTCCGAGTTGGTCAGTTTGAAATCCGACGACTGGCAGAACCGTGGCGCGGTCCATCGCCTGCGCGAGGCCGGCGCGCCGCCGGCAGACTATCCCCGCCCTGGAACCCCTCACTCGCTTTACCTCCTGCGAGCCGAGTTGATGGCCCTGGGTCTGCACGTCGAGTGCCAAGGAAACGAACACGTCACTCTCTCCTTGCGCCCCGCGACGCGAGATGAGCTGCTCTCCCTTTCGCACGGGGCGATTACCCGGCCCGAGACCATCCACTTCCGTACGCTCGAGGAAATTCCAGGCGGTCTCTTGTGCCCGAAGGTGTTTGGCGGCGACTATCGTTTCGGTCATATCGCGCTGCCGGCGCCAATCGTCCCCTACTTGTGGCGCATCGGATCACCGTCGGCGCTGGAATCGATGCTCGGTTTCTCCCGAGCACAAATCGAGTCGCTGGTCAACTATCAAATGCGGGTCCGCCGCTGCGGCGATGGTTTCGAGTGGCGCGACGCCGCCGACGCGCTGCCGGTCGAAGACGGCGAAGGCGGCTGGCTGACCGGGGCAGACGCAATCCGGGCGTTGTTGGCAGAGGTTTCCGCCGAGGAACTACCGCCGGCGGCATGCGGCCATGCGAGCGTTTTCGTGCAGGACGTGATTCTGGTGCCTCCCGTCCTTTTCCGGCCGCTGATCCTGCTGGAAAGCGGCAATTTCGCCACTTCGGACCTCAACGACCTGTATCGCCGTTTGATCAATCGTGCGAACCGGCTGACCAAGCTGCGCAAGCTTAAGGCGCCGGAGGTAATCCTCCGCAACGAAAGACGGATGCTTCAGCAGTGCGCGGACGAGCTTTTCGCAAACTGTCTTGTGCGCAACAAGGTGCGGGGGAGCAGCAATAAACCGCTTATTGACCTTTTGGACCTGGCGATCAAACGGGTCGTCCAGACAACGGAGAAGCGAGTTGACTGGAGCGGCCGCGCCCGCACCGTGGTGGAACCGGCGATTGCCGAGGGCGAGGTTGTGGTGCCGCGCACGATATTCGACGCGCTCCGCCTCACTCCCGGCCAGCCGGTGCTATGCACGTCGCCGGAAGACGAGTCGTTTGCAGCGGCACGGCCACGATCGGGTCCCGATCCGTTGATACGTCTTACGCCGGCAACGTTTGCCACGCTGGGCCTGGAGAAGCTCGACGTGCCGCTCTGCGAGCTGCACGTTCCGCTTGGCGCGGCGGCAGTCGAGGAGGCGCAGCAACTGTTGCGCCAGCCGCGGCAGTGGACCGCGGAACTCGGCGCCGATCCCTTCGTCAACGCGCAAGACTTCGAGGAAGGCGTGGAGCGTCTGGTCGAGGCAGCCCTGACTGGCCGGCCGATCCACTTCAGCAGTCCACGGGGCCTGCTCTTGGCGGGGAGGGGAAATGCCGAGTTCCGCGCAGAGATGCCGCACGACAAAGGCATGCAGGCGGACGATGTGCGCGAGATCCCCGAACCGACGCCGGATTGATCAGGGCAGGGTCTTCAGGGCGTCAATTACTGCGGCCGGCAGGGCCTTGTCGGAAATCGGCTTGAGTTCTTTCCCTTGCCCGCCGAAGACGGGCTTGCCATAGTCCTTTTCCGACTCGGTGAAGATCCACGTGAGCCGCCCTTGGTCGCCCTCGGCCAGAAAATACGCATCGTGCAGTTGGCCCCAAGTGCCGTCGCCGCCCGCCTTGACAAGGCATTTCATCTTCTCCACGCTCGAACCCAACCAGAGGCGATACAGGGCGAGCTTCGGCGCCCGCGCTCCTTGCCCGCGAAGTTCTCGAGGAACGAATTGAGCCCGCCGCCGACGGTCGCCACGCTTTTCTTGCCGCCGTTCGGGCTGTTGATGGTCGCACTGTGCAGCCATTTCTTCTGCTGCGGATCGAAAAGGTAATAGCGGGCGTCGGTGGTGTTGGGTTCCTTCCCTGGGGTCTTCTCGACAAAGAATTGAAACGTATCTCCGACCTTCCAATCCCACAGCATGTGGGTGTGGGCGCCCTCGCCCTCGCCGCCGAAGCGGTTGCAGATCGTGTGGGCATCGGCGGCCGTGACCTTGGGATGAAGCTCTGGCGACGTGTCCCAGACGGAGAAGATCGTGCGGCGTTCTTTCTCGCTGTTGTCTTGGATCCCGCAATAGCCGCCGGCCGGTTCCCCAGGATGCCAATTGGCCCCGCAGTAGTAAATGGCGGGGTGGGTAGCCAGGACCGTAATCTCGCCGTACAGACAAGTGGCGTCCTTCTGGCCCTGCAAGTCCCACCACAAGTGTTGGGCCGTGGCGTTCGCGCAGAGTGCGAGGAGCATCGCTGCCGTCAGACAAAAAGCCTTCATGTTCATGACGTCCGGTGGGATTAATTGATCATTGACGTGACACGTGGATTTGACGCCCGGATGGAGCGACGCGCTTACCCCACCCGCATCCACACCGCCTTCAGATACTCCGTTTCGGGGACCGTTGCCAGCACCGGATGATCGGCGGCCGCGCCACTGCGGGCGAGAATCTGCATCGATTGCGCGGCGTGCCGCTCGGCCGTTTCGTCGGTAGCAGCCGTGATCAGTTCGCCTGCCTGATAGGCCGATTGCCGCAAGAGCTTCACGAACTCGTCCTCTTTCAATAGCCCCGAGCAACAGCAGCTCAAAAACAGCCCTCCGGGCTTTACCAGCCGCATCGCCAGGCGATTCAAGTCGAAATGCTTGCGCGTGCCATCGTCCAACTCGTCGCGCGAGCGGATCAGCTTGGGCGGATCGAGCACCACGACGTCGTAGCGGCGGCCCAACCGCAGCATCTCCCGCATGTAGGCGAAGGCGTCGTCCTGCACGAACCGCACGCGGGCCTGGTTCAGGTTGGCGTTCTCGCGGGCCAGCCTGAGCGGTTCCTCGTCGAGATCGACGCCCGTCACGTCGGCCGCCTTGCCCAGGGCCTTGGCCTGCACGGCAAATCCGCCCGTGTAGCAGCAGAGATCGAGCACCGTTCGGCCCTCGCAGAACTCAGCCAGCCGCTTGCGGTTCTCCCGCTGGTCGCAAAAGAAACCGGTCTTATGTCCGCCCACAAAACGGACGCGGAAGCGCGTGCCATATTCGCGGATCGTCACTTCCTGCGGCAAGTCCTCCGATTGAAAGCCCGGCGGTTCGTGGCCTTCCTGGCTGAGGAACTGAGGGCTGCCCTTGACGACCGTGAACGTCGTGCCCAAAGCGGCAGCGAGGCGTGAGAGGATCGCTTCCGCCCTCTGGTACATGCCCAACGTGTAGGCCTCGGCCGAAAGCACGTCGCCCAGGCGATCGATCACCAGGCCCGGCAGACCGTCGGCCTCGGCATGGACCAGGCGGTAGGCGTCGGTCACGGCGTCGAGCCGCAGCATGTCGCGGCGGAGCGTCACGGCGTCATCGAGCCTGGCCTGCCAGGCCGCGTCGTCGGGCAGCGATTCGCCGTAGAAGACCATGCGCACGGCGATCTCGCTCCGCGGATTATAAAGGCCGTAGCCCAGCACGCGGTCGTCCGGCCCGTAAACGGCCAGCAGGTCGCCCGGCCGGGCCTTCTCCACGCGGTCGATCCGCTTGCGATAGAGAAACGGATGCCAACTCGGCGCACGGACGAACGCCGCGGGAATCGGCGCCGCAGGGTCCGGCGCAAGGGGACGCTGGCGGAAAACGTCGCTGGTGAAGGGCTCGCCGGACTCGCGCGTTTCAGCCCGGTGATTGGATCGTTTGGCAGGCATCCTTCCATCATACCAAGAAATTGCTCTGGACGGCGAAGGATAATTTTGCGACATTTCCGCCTCAAAACTTCCCTTCGGAGGAGGCCAGGCCCAAAATGCGCTCGCTCTGGAACTGTTGCCGCGCGGCCGCTCTGATGGTCGCTCTCGGCCTGCTGGCCGGTTGTGCGACCGATACGGCGCCGAAAAAAACCGTGGATGAGGACCCGCTCTCAAAGCAGGTGCGGCAACTGCGCGCGAATTCTGACGACGAACATGGCACAGGGCTTTCCGACAAGTCGCGGGCGATTGAAAACGATCTGGGATATCGCTAGGCTTAAGGCACCGTTGCCTCGCCGGATCTGCTCGGCGACAATGGTAGGGTGTGGTCGGGCGCAGCGAAGACCCACCAACGATGCTTGGTGGGTCTTCGCCGACCACGACCACGAGTACGTGGTGCCCGACATGGTGCCCGTCAACGACACCCTACTCTTGCCCCAGAAACGAAAGCCGCTTCCGATGCCCCAATCTGCCCTGTTTGATGAAGTCTGCCAATACGTCCGTCAATCGTCGCTCTTGGCCTCGGTCAGCGCCGTGCTGGAATGGGACGAACGGACGATGATGCCCGCCGCCGAGGCCGAGCACCGCGCCGACCAGACGACCCTGCTTTCCGGAATGATCCACCAGCGGTGGACGGACGAGGCGTTCGTCGCCAAGGTATCCGAACTGGCCGCCGGTCCCCAGCCTCCGATCCCCTGGCAACAGGGCCGGAGGGCGAAACGGCCGTCACGATCCGGCGGCTGAAGCGGCTGGTCGACAAGAAGACCAAATTGCCGCGGAGCCTGGTCGAGGAGCTTGCCCGGACCGCCGTCCTGGGCCAGAGCGCATGGGAGCAGGCCCGGCGGGAGAATGACTTTGCCCAGTTTCGGCCCTGGCTGGCCAAGACATTCGAACTCAAGCGGCAGCAGGCCGAGGCGCTGGGCTACCGGCAATCGCCCTACGACGCCTTGTTGGACGATTATGAGCCGGAGGAACTGACGGCCAATGTCGCTGGCGTGCTGGCCGATCTCCGGGAACAACTCGTTCCGCTGGTTGCGGCCATTAGCACTTCCGGCCGCCAGCCGGACACCTCGCTCGTGAGCCGCAACTACCCGATCGACGTGCAGGAGTCGTTCGGCAAGGAAGCGGCCGCGGCGATCGGCTTCGACTTCGCCCGAGGGCGGCTTGACGTGACGGCCCATCCGTTTTGCACGACGCTCGGGCCGCACGACTGCCGCATCACCACGCGTTACGACGAGCGGTTCTTCAACGCAGCCTTCTTCGGCATCCTGCACGAGGCGGGGCACGGGATCTACGAGCAGGGCCTGCCGCCGGACCGTTTCGGCCTGCCGTTGGGCGAGGCCATTTCGCTGGGCATTCACGAGTCGCAGTCGCGGCTATGGGAGAACCTCGTCGGCCGCAGCCGGGCCTTCTGGCAGCATTTCTATGCCGCGGCGCAGAAGCGGTTTCCCGCCGCCCTGGGCGACTCCAGCCTCGACGGCTTCTACTTCGCCATCAACGACGTGCGGCCCTCGCTGATCCGCGTGGAGGCCGACGAGGCGACGTACAACCTGCACATCCTGATCCGTTTCGAGTTGGAGCAGGCCCTGCTCAGCGGCGACCTGCCCGCGGCCGACGCTCCGGCCGCCTGGAACGAGAAGTATCGGCAGTATCTTGGGCATCGCGGCCGATCGCGATGCCGACGGCGTGCTGCAGGACGTTCACTGGAGTGCAGGGCTGGTCGGCTATTTCCCCACCTACACCCTAGGCAATCTCTACGCCTCGCAGTTCTTCGCTACGGCCGACCAGGAGTTGGGCGGCCTGCATGCCCAGTTCGCACGGGGCGAGTTCCAGCCGTTGCGCGAGTGGCTCCGCGAGAAGATCCATCGGCATGGTCAGCGGTATTCCTCGGCCGAACTCGTGAAACGCGTTACGGGACAGGAGTTATCGTCCGCGCCGCTGCTGGCGCACTTGAGGGCTAAGTATGGGGAGCTGTACGGAATCTGAGCACCGCCCTCCTCAACGTGAATGTCTTCAACCGCCTTCAGAAACGCGCCGCAGGTCCGGCAGATCCTCGCAGAATCATCGAATCGTCGAGCGCATTTGGGACACTGTCGCATGTTGCGGTTCAAACGTTTTCGAACGCCCGCCGCAAGGCGGCGATATTGAGCTTCTTCATTCCCAGCATGGCCGCGAAGGCCCGTTGCGCCGCGGCGGTATCCGCGCTGCCGAGCATGTCAAGCAACGCCGTGGGCACAATCTGCCAGGAGATGCCGAACTTATCGGTCAGCCAACCGCACTGCACTTCCTGCCCGCCTGCCGACAATTCCCGCCACAGTCGGTCCACCTCATCTTGGTTTTCGCAGTTCGCGACGAATGATATGGCCGGCGAGAACTTGAATTGCGGTCCGCCGTTCATCGCCACGAACTCCACGCCGTCGAGGATGAACTGGACCGTCATGACCGATCCCGCAGTCCCTGGCGAGCCTTCTAGAAAGTAATTTGTCCTGACGATACGCGAGTTCTCGAAGACAGAGACGTAGAATCTCGCCGCCTCTTCGGCTTGACCGTCGAACCAGAGCGAAGGAGTGATCTTCTGCATGATAGGGTTTTCTGTACATTAAGGGTGAAAGGTGAGATTTGGTTTTCGGGCAGGGTGGGCCGAGCTTACCTCGCGGCTGGCGGCAACATTTTCAGGTCGGTGATCCAGTCGACGAAGCGATATTGCCACGTGCCGAAGGGAATCCCATTGCGCGGTTTGATGCCGTTGGCGTGCCCTCCGTGGCCGTAGATGTGCAGTTCGCACGGAACGCCCGCCTTCAGCCAGGCGGAGACGAAATCGATGGTCTGCGTGGCGTGCGACATGTCGTCGATGCCGGCCACCGTGCAGAAGGCGGGCGGGGCGTTCTTCGGGATCTTGCTCAAGTCGAATCCGCGGCCCCAGCCGGCATAAACCAGGACGGTGAAATCCGGCCGGTCGCTCTGGCGGGCGATGGGGTCGGTGGCCTCCGGATTGCCCATGTCGAAGTTCATGGCCACGCGTGCCGCTTGCTCGCCGCCGGCCGAGAAACCCATGATGCCGACCCGCTTGGGATCGATGTTCCATTCCTTGGCGTTGGCGCGGACGATGCGGAAACATTGCTGGGTATCGGCCAGCGCGTCGGTGGCCGAGCTGTAGGGCCTGAGGCGATAGCGCTCGACGAAGGCGGAAATGCCCAGGCTGTTGAGCCACTTCGCGATGTCGGTCCCTTCGGTGCCAAGGTTGCAGGTGCTATTGCCGCCGCCGGCCGCGACAATGATCGCCAGCCCATTGGCCTTGTCCGGCGGGGCCAGATGCAACTCGATCGACGGATTGTGGATATTGGTGACCGCGTCGACCACGCCCGGCGAACCACTCCGCATCTTGAAGACTTCCGGCTTGTCGTAGCCCGCCAACGGCCTCAGCATGGGCGATCCGGCCGGCCAGAGCGTGACGACCTTGGCGCCGGGGAATACCGGCTGAGGCTCGAGAAACACCGGCGGGGCTGATGCTGCCGGAGGAGCGGCCGGCACCGCCGCCTGCGCAAAACAGCGGGCAGCGCCCATCGCCAAGGCTGCAAGGGCAAACAACACAACGAGTTTTGACCAGCGCGAAACGTGAGTCTCAATATGCATATCCAGTTTCCTGTACGTTAAGGGTGAGAAAGGGGTTATTCGTTCATTCCGGTTCGATCCGGCAGGGAGTAGGGTGGGCCGAGCTTGCGAGTCCCACCACGCTTCGACATCTAGGGCTGTGGATCCTCAATAACTGGTGGGACGTGCATGCTCGGCCCACCCTACTTCGTTCCTGTGAGAATCCGAGTTATTACTGCGGCACGATCTGGTAGCTCATGAAGGCCAGGTACTGGCCGTTGGGTGACCAGGCCGGGACGTTCATCGTGCCCTGGCCGCCGAAGAGCCTGGCCAGGACGGTAACCGCTCCGGTGCGGAGGTTCATGAGGCGGAGTTGCACGTCTTTGTTCTCGGGATGATCGACGACGCCTTTTTCATAGGTAACGAAGACCATCTGCTGGCCGTTGGGCGAGACGTGCGGGAACCAGTTGTTCAGGTCATCCTTGGTGAGTTGTTCCTGGTTGGAGCCGTCGGGCTTCATCCGCCAGATCTGCATCGAGCCGCTGCGGTCGGAGTTGAAGTAAATGAACTGTCCGTCGCGGGTGTATTCGGGGCCGTCGTCTTTGCCCGCGCTGTCCGTGAGTTTCGTCTCGGCGCCGCCCTCGACGGAGATCGTGTAGATGTTGAAGGGGGTGCCGCGTTTGCCGCAGAAGGCGAGCGTCTTGCCGTCAGGGCTCCAGCCATGAAAATAGGAGGGCGTTTTCTCGGTGAGGCGCTTGGGCGATTGGGCTCCGGCGCCTTCGATGGGAAGGACCCAGATCGCCGACTGGCGGTCGCCCTGCGATTGGTCGCTGACGGCCAGAAGTTTGCCGTCGGGCGAAATATCGTGATCGTTATTGATGTTCGTGAGCAGGCCCAGATCAATCGCCACCGGGGCCGCCGGCGCGGCGGCCGGCGGCGCGGAAGCAGGCAGATCGGCCTTGATCTTGAGCATCTTGCCGCGGTTGTTGAAGTACAGCCAGTTGTCCGAAGACCAGTTGGGCGCCTCGGCGCGTTGCAGCCCGGGCTGGGTAATGACGTAGACCGTGCGGCGGTCCTTGCTCGAGACTTGAACCGTTTCCAGCGTTGAGATCATCTTGGTGCGATTGCCTGTGACGGGCGCAAGGTCGGCGATGGCGACATCGGAGAAGACGGCCTTCTCGATCCGCGCGGCGTTATGGGCGCAGACGCCGATGCCGACGTAGATATCGCCGCTGAACTTGACTTTGCAGGCGCCGCCCGCAGGTTGCAAGTCCTGGTCGGTCGACCCGAACGACATTGAAAGATAATCGCCGCGTTTTTCGATGCGGAGGCGTTTGGGGGCGTTGACCTGCGCCTGGGTCTCGAAGGTCGGGTCGCCCTCGGTGTCGCGCCATTGGATGGCGGTCAGGCCGTTGCCATGCAGGCAGGCATCGGCATAGGGAGATTTGGGGTCCAGCGATTGGCGGATCATCAGGAAGGCTTTGCGGTGCGGGTCCGCGCCGGCAGTGCCTGGAGCAAACTCAACGCTGGCGGTCAGGGAGATGTTGCTCGATGCCGGAATTTTTTTCCAGGCATAATGGAAGGCGTCCACAGCCGCCCAAGTATTCAGGCCGCCGCCGGAAATCGTGTACGTACCCTTGGCCGCATCGAAGTCGGCCGAGCCGGCGCCTGCCGTAGACGGCGAGCCGACGTCGGACTGGTCGGTGAACAGGCCCAAGGCGGCATCGGCCGCGCGGGCCATCGCCCCGCTGGAAAGGAACAACGCTGCAAGCAAAACATACTGACTGGACATTGGTGTCTCCTGCACGAGAGCCTCAAGAATCGCATATCCCCCGGCACGACCCAGGAACGATGATGCCGCGAAACGCCCTCCAATCGTAAGGTGGGGGCTGGCCGTTGTCAAGCAGCTGGCTCCGCCCTCGATTCTTCATTCTTCAGCGTAGGGTGGGTGGAGCACGGAAGTCCTGGCGCTAGGGTGCGTTACGCGAACCGGTCCAAAACAACTCGACACGTTTTCAATGGTCTGGCTCCCTGCATAACCCAGCATTTTTCCGCCGGTTCGCTTCACGCGCCCTCCCTAACCCCTCTTCTGGCGAAACACCGCCTTGCGTTCGGAGGCATCGCTACAAGAAACCAAGAAACGAGCACGCCGGGCCGTCCTTGCGGACGGACCGGCGAGTCGTGCGGCACTTGCGTTGATTCAGGAGACCCGATCGAGCGCGACAGCTTTGACCAGCGAACTAGAACTCCAGTTCCACGCGACCCACGAAACCGTCGAAAGACAATCCGCTGCTCATGCCAGAGAAGTTGTTGGCCTGCACCGCGCCGATGAACTGATCCGTACGGACAACGTTGAACCAGCCGCTGAACGAATAGCCGGCAGTGAGCCGCAACTTGTCGTTCCACAGCGACAATCCGGTGCCCATTTCGGCGTCGATCATCGGCACGACACGATCGGCAGGGTAACCGGTGTCGACCTGGTAACCGTTGATGGCGCTGACTTGGGTATAGTCGCAACGGAAGGTGCCGGCCACAAGGCTGGCTGCCGCGCGGCCATAGAACACGAGTCCAAAGGGCGTTCGGCGCTGGCCGTCGAAGCCGATGCGGAGACCGCCGCCTTCGAAGTTGACCTGGGAATGAACGTTCTGCACGTCGGTCGACGTGAACGTGCAATCCAAGCGCTGATCGAGCGAGGCGTAGCGCATGCCCGCCAAGAGGCTCAAGCGGGTGTCGTTCTGGTTCTCGAAGGTCCAGCGGAAGTCGACGTCGGCCAGGCTATAGATCATCTGATAGTCGCTGGCAGCGGAAACCCAGTCGCTGGCCTGGTTCGAAGTCCATGTCGAGGGTTGCGAGACCATCGAGCGGATCGCGAATTGGTCGGTTGAAATGCTGTCCTGGTCCTCGCCCTCGTAGTGCGTGAAGGTCGCCACCACGGCATTGCATTCGTCCAGCGACTTGGAAAAGCCGACCCGCCAACCCGGATGGAAATCGATGCTGGCCGTTCCCGGCTGGGCAAGCTGGATCGGAGTAGCCGCGGACGGCGCCGTTTCGGGCTGGGCGTAGACGTTGAAAACGACGCCGTAGGCCACATTGGCACTTCGCGGCCGCATGTACAGGAAATCGCCGAAGAACTCCCAGCACGGTATGCCTTGTTGGCAGGCCGCACACGGGTCGCCCGTTGCCACGCCCTCGCAGGGCGGTTGCATCGCCGGCCCCGCTGGCATCGGACCCTGCTGGTAGTTCGCCGGGACGACGCCCGGCGCACCGCCGGGGCCAACGGCCCACGGTCCGGGAGGCGGGCCATAGGGACCCTGAGGGCCATAACCCGGGCCCTGGCCCCATGCCGTGGCATGGATGCTCAAAATGACACACACGACCGCAAAGAAACCTCTCTTCGCCATAATTTCCCCCTTGGGCGCACCAAACTTTTCAAAGCTGAGTTAGAACTGCAAATGCCGTAAGCCAGGTAATGTTTTCCTGACTGATCGAGGGTATCGACACGGCGCAATCCGAATTGTAAGAAAATCCGGTATTCGAGGAAAAGTTTGCGCAGACAATGCAAATTTTGCATAGCACCCATGTTTACGTGTCGGGTGTTTCCGGGCGGTGCCCGCCGGCAAGGTCAACAACAAGCGTGATGCAAATTTCGACGCACGCTCACGGGCGTCGTTCGCTTTCAAGGAAATTCTGACCGGACCCTATGTTTCAATTTCCGAAAGGGTTCGCGGCCGAGACCTTAGTGGTCCATTTTCACAAATAACCTCAGGGATACGTTCGTAGGGTGGGACCAGCGAGCTTGCAAGCGCCGGCCCACAAGTCGCCGGTGTTGGTGGGCCGGCGCTCGCAAGCTCGCTGGTCCCACCCTACGGCCAAAACCGCACAACCCTGAAGTTATTTGTGAAATTGACCACTAATCATTCACGTACGTTTCCAAGAACCGTGCCAGGCGGTGGAAATCGCTGCCGGGCTCGATGTAGCGAACGACGGTCACGAGCGTGGCCGGATCGACCAACTGGTCGAAGCGCACGTAGTTCAATTCGAGCTGGCCGCGGATCGAGACCATCACGCCGTCGAGCCGCTTCTCGACCAGGGCCCGATAGGCGCCCACGCCGAGCTGGCTGCCGAGCATGACGTCGAAGGCCTGCGGCCGCGCGCAGCGGCTCTCATAGCCCAGCGGCACGCTGGTCACCTTCCGCTTCTTGCCGGTCTGCTTGGCATATTCCTTCGCCACGAGTTCGGAAAAAAGTCTGCCGAAGTTGACTTGGGTAATGGCAATGTGTCCGTGCTCGTCGCGGGCCACGCCCTCGATGTGCTTGTGGGGGAGCAACTCGGCCAGGCCCTCGGCCAGCACGATCACGCCGAACTCCTTGCCCTCGGCCTCCTCGCGGACCCGCATCGTGGCCACGATCCGCTTGACGACCTCGTTGAGGTCCATCACGCGGCGGATCTCCTTGCGGCCGGTCTTGGCATTGACCGATTCCTCGCTCGTCTCGTACTTGCCGGTGATGTCCTCGACGCTGACCACCAGGCTGGCCTCGCCGGCAATCGCCACGCCGTAGGCCAGCCAGCCCGCACTGCGGCCCATGCATTCGCAGAGGAAATAGGCGCGGTTGGCCTCGGCGTCGGCCAGCAGGTTGCGGACCTCGGAAGCCAGGAACTCGACCGCCGTGAAGTAGCCGAAGGTGAAGTCGATGCCCATGTAGTCGTTGTCGATCGTCTTGGGCAGGTGAACGACGGGGATGTGGCGGCTGCCGGGCGGCAGCGTTTCCTGGTACATCTTGAACTTGTTGGCCGTCTTCAGTGTATCGTCGCCGCCGATGGAGATCAGGGCATCGACCCCCAGCGAGCACAAGGCGTCATAGGTGGTCTTCAGCGGGGCCGTCCGTTCCGGATCGCGCAAATGGGCCGGATCGGAGACCATCTTGCCCGGGTTGGCCCGCGCCGTGCCGATGATGATGCCCTGGCTGTTCCGCGTCCGCTTCAACGTCTGGTGCGTGATGCGAATGTAGTCCTTGCCCTCGACCAGCGGCTTTTCGGGCGTGTGCTCGATCAGGTGGGAATACCCGTGGAGGACGCCGATGACGTCGATATTGTTGCGGAGGAACGAGACGGCAGCCGTCGAGATGACGGCATTGGCTGCCGGGGCGGGTCCGCCGGCAAAGAGGATCGCCACGCGGCGAATGCTTGACTCCAACATCGGCGGGCGGGACAATGTGCTGCTCATGAAAAGCTCCAATTTCGGTTCTGACTGGGGTTGTTTACGTCTTCCACGTCCGCTCGATGAACGTGGTGTCGACGCGATGTTCGATAAAGGCCTCGTGGTCGAGAATCTTCTCCTGCAAGGCGATGGTCGTCTTGATGCCCTCGACCCGCAACTCCCGCAAGGCCCGCTTCATGCAGGCGATGGCCTCGCCGCGCGTCGGCTGATGGACGATCAGCTTGCCGATCATCGAATCGTAATACGGCGAAACCGTGTACCCCGGGTGGACGTGCGAATCGAACCGCACGCCGAATCCGCCGGGGGGCAGGATCCGCGTGATCAGGCCCGGCGTGGGGCGGAAGTTCTTCTCCGGATCCTCGGCATTGATGCGGCATTCGATCGCGCAACCGCGATGGACGACGTCCTTCTGTCGAAAGGGCAGCGGTTCGCCGGCAGCCACGCGGATCTGCGACTTGATCAGGTCGATGCCCGTGACCATTTCCGTGACCGGGTGCTCGACCTGGATGCGGGCGTTCATCTCGATGAAATAGTAGTTGCCCTGCTTGTCGACGATGAACTCGACGGTGCCGGCATTCTGATAGTCGGCCAGCTTGACCAGCCGCACGGCCGCTTCGCACATGGCCTTGCGGGTTTCAGCGTGGAGTTTGGGGGCGGGACTCTCCTCGATCAGCTTCTGGTGGCGGCGCTGCATGGTGCAGTCGCGCTCCCAGAGATGCACCGCGTTGCCGTGGAGGTCGGCGATGACCTGGACCTCGACGTGGCGGGGATGCTCGACGTATTTCTCGAGGTAGATCTCGGCGCTGCCGAACGCGGCCTCCGCCTCGGCCTGGGCCTGCTGCAAGGCCGACTTCAGGGCAAGTTCGTTCAGGGCCACCCGCATGCCCCGTCCGCCGCCGCCCGCCGAGGCCTTGATCAGCACGGGAAAACCCAGCGTCTGGGCCAACTGCAAGGCCTGGGCCTCGCTCTCGATCAACCCCTCGCTCCCCGGCACCGTAGGGACCTCGGCCAGCCGGGCCATCTTGCGGGCCGAGTTCTTGTCGCCCAGCTTGGCCATGGCCTCGGGGGCAGGGCCAATGAACGTGATGTCGCAATCGCGGCAAACCTCCGCGAAATGGGAGTTCTCGGCCAGAAACCCGTAGCCCGGATGGATGGCCTGCACGTTGCCCACCTCGGCCGCGCTGATGATGCGATCGATTTTGAGGTAACTGTCGGCGGCCTTGGGCGGACCGATGCAGTAGGCCTCGTCGGCCATCTCCAGGTACGCGGCGCCGCGGTCGGCCTCGCTGAAAACGGCCACGGTCTCCACGCCTAGCTCACGGCAGGCGCGGAAGATCCGCAGGGCGATCTCGCCCCGATTGGCTACCAGAATGCGTTTGAACATCAGCCCCGCGTATCCACTTTGAACAGAGGTTGACCGAACTCGACCGGCTGGCCGTTCTGGACCAGCACGGTGGTAATCTTGCCGGAGACTTCGGCCGGAATCTGGTTGAAGACCTTCATCGCCTCGACAATGCAGACCGTGGTTTCCGGCCCGACGTGGTCGCCCACTTTGACGAAGACCGGCGACTCGGGGTTGGGGGCGGCATAAAACGTGCCCACGATCGGGCTCTTGATCACGGCGATGTGCGCCTCGTCGGCCTTGGGCAGATCCCCGGCGGGAGGCGGCACTGCCGCCGCCGGCGCGACAACGGGCGCAGCGGGGGCACGGGGCGCAACCGTAACTATCGGGTCGGCGCCGCGGCGGAGTTTGATCCGCGTCTCTCCTTCACGGATATCGATCTCGCTCAGGTCATGCTCCTTCATGAGCTCGACCAGGCGACGGACCCTGCGCACGTCGAAAATATCTTGGTTAGGCGTCGGACCGGACATACCAGGCCTTTCAACATAGGGTGGCGTCGAGCGCAGCGAAGACCCACCATGAACGCTTGGTGGGTCTTCGCTGCGCTCGACGCCACCCTACAATACTTAGGAAACTACCATCTCCTCAAACTGCTTGGGGAGGCTCGTCAAGACTTCATACCCATCGCGGGTGACCAGCACGTCGTCTTCAATGCGGACACCGCCCCAACCAGGGATATAGATCCCCGGTTCGACGGTAATGACCATCCCCGGCTTGAGCGCGGCCGTATTTTTGCCTGTCATCCGCGGCGACTCGTGAACTTCCAGACCCAACCCGTGGCCAACGCCGTGGTTGAAGCGTCGCTGAAAACCGGCTTCCGCAATCACGCTACGGGCAGCCGCATCCACGTCTGTGGTCGGTACTCCGGGTCGAATGGCCTTGATGGCCCGCGCCTGCGCGTCAAGCACAACTTCATACACGCGACGGAGTTTGGTCGAGATTTTACCGGTCACCAGCACCCGCGTCAAGTCGCTATTGTACATCCGCCACCGAGCCCCCCAATCGACCAGTAAGATATCTCCGTCGCCGACCCGCTGATCGGTTAGCTTGGCGTGCGGCAGGGCCGCGCGAGGCCCAACCGCGACAATCGGGTCAAACGCAGGGCCATCGCCCCCGAAGAGGCGGAACTGGCGCTCCAGGGCATCGCCGATCTGCTTTTCCGTTTGCTCAGGGCGAAGCCCGGCACGAATCACCGCGAACGACTTTTCGGCAATGCCGGCCGCTTGGCGAATCAGCGCAAGTTCTTCCTTGTCCTTGACTTGCCGCAGATGCTCCACCATGCCTGTGGTAGCCCCGATCTCCAGCTTGGGAAGCTCTTCGGCAATCCGTTCCCGCGTGGCAACGGTCATTGAATCAGCCTCGATTGCTAGCCGCGAGATTCCCGCCGAGCGGAGAATCTTGATAACTTGCTGATGAATCAAAATCCCGGGCCGGCGGATATTCATCTCCAGCCCCGGGCACTCTTCCTCAATCTGCGTCAGAAAGCGCCCATCGCTAACAAGGACAAGATCCTCCTGGGTCATGAGGACGTAGCTTGAATCGCCGGTAAAGCCCGTCAAATAGCTAACATTAGGGGTGCTGGTGACGAGCAGGGCCTCGGCGCCAGATTTTCGCAGCAGTTTCCGAAGTTTTTCCTGTCGACGAGCAAAGTCCATTGAAATGTTCTCACGGAGTGGAACCGCTGATTGGAGCAGTTTCCGCATGGGACGGGAAGGGGAGGGGACGGGGAGGGAGAAGATTGAAAATTGGGAATTGCAAATTGCAAATTGAAAATTGGCTGACGGCCCCGGCTTGGTCTGACAATTTTCAATTTGCATTTTTCAATTTGCAATTTACAATCTTATGCCGCTAGCCTCAGCCCGCTCCGTCCGCTTATGATAACGGTATGAACGCTCACCTACTCGAACAGCTTGCCGCCCGCCTGGTTGCAGGGCAACTCTCGGTGCCCGATTTCGTCGGCCAGGTGCGAGACACGGGCATTGCCGACGTGGGACCGGCGCAGGTCGATTTGGATCGGCATCGCCGCTGCGGTTTTCCCGAGGTGGTCTTCTCACAGGGCAAAACGGTCGAGGCAATTGCAAGGATATTTGGTGCCCAGCTTGAGCATGGAGTCGACGTGCTGGCCACGCGGATGTCGTCCGAGCAGGCGGCCGAGTTGCTTTCGCAGTTTCCGGCGGGCCAATACAACCCCATCGGCCGCACGTTTCGCATTCCCCAGCCCCCCGGCGACGAGCAGGTCTCACGCGCAGGCCGGGTAACGATCGTCACGGCCGGCACCAGCGATCTGCCGGTGGCCGAGGAGGCGCGAGAAACGGCCCTCTGGACCGGCGCGGCGGTAAAGTACGTGCAGGATGTCGGCGTGGCCGGGCCGCACCGGCTGGCCGCGAATCTCCATTTGCTGGCCGACGCCGATGCGATCGTCGTTGTGGCCGGCATGGAAGGCGCCCTGCCCAGCGTCGTGGGCGGTTATGTTTCCTGTCCGGTGATCGGCGTGCCGACGAGCGTCGGCTACGGCGCCGCCTTCGGCGGACTGGCCTCGCTGCTGGGAATGCTCAATAGCTGTGCCTCGAACGTGAGTGTCGTGAATATCGACGCGGGATTCAAAGGCGGCTACGTGGCGGGGCTGATTGCGAAGAACGCGGCAAAGGCGAGGGGAAGAGATTGCAAATTTATGGAAGCCTAAAGGAAAGTCGCAACTCGTAGTTGCATTCAATTTTCAATTTGCATTTATCAATTTGCAATACTCTTCCCATGAGTGTCCCTTCAGATCCAACGCTTCCCTCTCTTCCGCCGCGTCCTTCCGATGCCCATAAGGGCACGTTCGGCACGGCGTTGATCATCGGCGGTTCGCGCGGCATGACCGGCGCGGCAGCGCTGGCGGGCATGGCGGCGGGCCGCGGCGGGGCAGGGCTGGTGCGGCTGGCGGTGGCCGACCGCTGCCTGGAGACCGTCGCCGGCCACGAGCCTTCCTACATGACCGCGGCCCTGCCGGACGACGTTGACGGCCGCATCACCGCCGAGGCCCATGCGCGGATTGTCGAGTTAGCCCGTTCGGCGACCGTCGTAGCAATCGGGCCGGGTTTGGGCCGTTCGCCCGACTTGGATCGTCTCGTCGCGCTGCTCTACCAAGGGCTGACGTTGCCGATGGTCTGCGACGCCGACGCCTTGAACGCGTTGTCGACGAAGCCGGAGTTGTTCTGCCAACATGCCGCGCCGCGGGTGCTGACGCCGCATCCGGGCGAGTTCGCCCGCCTGGTCGGCCGCCAGTATCCGGGCGAGGAGCGGGAAGCGGCCGCGCGGGAATTGGCTGGCCGTTGCCAGATCGTCATCGTGCTCAAGGGCCACCGCACCTTCGTGACCGACGGACGCCGCCATTGGCACAACTCGACGGGCAACCCCGGCATGGCCACTGGCGGTTCCGGCGACTCGCTTACCGGACTGATTACGGCCCTGGCCTGCCAAGGTCTGGAACCTTACGAAGCCGCGCGGCTGGGCGTCTATGTGCACGGATTGGCGGGTGATCTGGCCGCGAAGGAACTGGGTGAAGTGTCGCTGATCGCGAGCGATATCGTGAACTACCTGCCTAAAGCGCTGAAAACGATGCACGGCGGATGACCAAAATGTGAACAACTGGCCAAAACGTGCCCTAGGGCGAGTTATTTTTTCAGCGCGTTCCTAATACCCTTGTGGCGGCTATCGTGACGATGGATTATCCTGACCAATTAGTTAGGGCATATTCCATTTCGTCCGAGGGCCGCGTGCCGAATTCAAACCAAGATTCGTTTTCCCAGAATGCCTATCTGATTCTGACCCTGCTGATTCAAGCTGTGGTTCTCAGCGTCTTTGTCTCCACGCTGACCGTTCTTCAGTGGCGTGCCCTGGACCGCTGGCCTTTTCTGGTGACCGAATTCCTCATGATCGTCATCCTCACGTATGGCGCTGTCGGCGTCGCTCGCAATCTGGCATGGCACTTGGACTTGCTCGACACGCTTCTTCTGTTCTTGATCGGCCTCTTGCAAAGCGTGCCGATGCTGCTGCTGGGACGAGTGCCGAACGATGCCATGTGGTGGTTCGTCTGCTACCTGGGTCTGGCGAACGTCAGCTTTGCCAATCTGATCAACGTGCGGATGCGGACGCCTCGCGCAATTGCCTTGCCATTAGTGCGAAGACGAACCATCCTTACGTTTGCGCACTCTTATCTTCTGGTGCTGGCCATCGTCGCCTGCTATTTCGATTGGCACGTTAAGGCCGTGGGAGTGCTCTTCATGGTCGAACACATCGCGATTGTTGCCGGCCTCTATTGGTTGGACTTGCGAACCCGACGCAACTCCGCGCAATCCAACTGACCTTTGGGACGATGGGCAATCAAGAAAGCCGCTCCCCTCACCCAGCAGCCGGGCGGCTTTTTCGCATCCAATGGCACTCGGGCACTCGGTCCTAGACGATTTCGCGGATTTCCTGCGCAACTTTCAGGGCCTGGGTCGCTATAGCAACGGTCCCCGTAACCTTAAGGAAGGCCAGGGCCGCCTTGACCTCGGGGATGCCGATGCCACCCTTGGCGGCAACGTTCCTCATCGCCCGCCGACGCTTGTTGTGCGCGGTCTTGATGTTGTTGACATAGTTGGGAGTAACCCCAACACCTTGCTTTGCCAGGGCATCGACCACTTCCTGGTTCCTGGCCTTGGGGTTCGCTTTGAGATAGTCGCGGATGGCTTGGGATTTGTTCACTTCACTGTGCTTGGCCATGGTCTTGGCTCCTCATTGGGTATGTGTGTAACCGCATACCCATAGTGTCGCAGGTTACCCAATGGTTGTCAAGGTGGGGAATCCACTGCAGGGAAATCGGCGCCGGACAGTATACCGCTAGGTCCGATCAGCGGCTACAATGAGTGGTTTCCCGCATACCATAGGTTGATGTATAATCTGCGCAAACGGCCGTTACACTGGGTAACCGGTTGCCAACCAACTCACAATCGTCCGCCATGATGTCTCAACCCAACTCTCAGGACTTCACCCTATCCTGTCCCGTGCCAATCAACGAACATGACACGATCCAACTGGCGCACGGCGGCGGGGGGCGATTCATGCGGAACCTGATCGAAGGGCTGTTCCGCCCGGCCTTCGCCGGCGATGGTCCGCGAGTCGCCGGCCCACGACAGCGCGGTGGTCCAGATCGCCGGCGGACGCCTGGCCATGACCACCGACACCTTCGTGGTCAGGCCGCTGTTCTTTCCCGGCGGCGACATCGGCAAGCTGGCCATTTACGGCACGGTGAACGATCTGGCAATGTCCGGCGCTCGGCCGCTCTATCTGAGCGTAGGCTTTATCCTCGAAGAGGGCCTGCCGATGGACACGCTCCGCCGCGTGGTCGACTCGATGGCGGCCGCCAGCCGCGAGGTCGGCGCGCGGATCATCACCGGCGACACGAAGGTCGTCGATCGCGGCAAGGGCGACGGCATCTTCATCAACACGGCCGGCGTGGGACTCGTGCCCGAGGGCATCGACATCGCGCCGCAACGGGTCGCCCCTGGCGACGCGGTCATCCTCAGCGGCGACCTGGGCCGGCATGGGATGGCCGTGATGTCGGTCCGTGAAGGGCTCGGTTTCGAGAGCGAATTGCAGAGTGATTGTGCATCGCTGGCCGGGCTGGTCGAGGCGTTGTCGGTCGCCGGCACGGATTTGCATTGCCTCCGCGATCTGACCCGTGGAGGACTCTCCGCGGCACTGAACGAGATCGCGTTGGACGTCGGCGTGGGCATTTCGTTGGAAGACGCGGCAATTTCCATATCTGAGCCTGTGGCGGCGGCCTGTGAAATTCTGGGGCTCGACCCGCTGTACGTGGCTAACGAAGGCCGCCTGGTGGCCTTCGTCGCCCTGCGGTCGGCCGAGCAAGTGCTGGACATCATGCGCCATCATCCGGCCGCGCACGGTCCGGCCGTCATCGGCCGCGTAACCGAATCGCATCCCGGAAGCGTTGAAGTGCGAAGCCTGCTGGGCGGCGGGCGAATCCTCGATCTGCTCTCCGGGGAACAGATGCCGCGGATCTGCTGATTCTGCTAGGATATAGGCATGCCCGAACCGAATGACGATCCCCAGTCGCCGGACGAATATCCGCTCTCGCCGGACGAACCGCTGCCGCAGGTCGAGAATTCCATGCCGGCACAACCAATTGATTCCGCCGAGCGGCCGATCGACGCCGAAACGAACCAGTTCTCGTTGGGGGAATTGCTCGGGCTGGTAACCGTAATTGCGGTGCTTTTGAGCATGATCGGCAGCGTCGTGCGCTGGACCTCGCTGGGAAAGTCACCCGCCACCCTGGCTGCCGTGTACGCTACGGTGCTCGGCTTGGTGGCCGTTGTGAGCATGATTGCCCTCTCCTGGCTGCCCCAGGCAAGGCGGATCGCCGTGGTGGGCTGGTGGGCGCTGTTGGCGTTGTATATCATCACAGCGATAGTTGCAGTTGTGGTTTCCAAGTGAGATGTTCTAAATGAGCGCGAATCAGCGATTATCGACGGGGATCGAGGGCCTGGATGAACGGTTGGGAGGGGGCCTGTTGGCTGGCACGCTGACGGTCGTCGTCGGCTCGACCGGCATTGGCAAGACGCAGTTCGGTCTGCAATTCGCCCGCGCCGGGATCGAGCAAGAGGGCAGGGCGGGCGTGGTTTTCGACATGACGGCGCGGGGCGATTCGCAGAACCACGCCGACTACGCACGACGGATGTTCGGCTGGGAATTGGCCACCGGCGACCCGGAAGCCCAGCTTGATTGGGCCGATTTTTTTGCCGATCGCCACTGCGAGGATTGCCTGCACATCTTTGATTCCCGCGGCCGCCGGGTCACGCGACAGGACATGGATTTCGAGGCCTGGCACGATTGGCAGGCGGAACTGGCCCGCCGGCTCAACACCACGATCGCTTTTTTCTACGGCAACTTCGTCCGCGGCGTGCGGCGCGCGGTGGTCGATGGCATCGAGCCGGTCGATCGGCCGAGCGATTCGGTGCAGATCGACCTCTTCGAGTACATTTATCAGCAGATCCTGCGGAAAGACGCCGAGTGGGTTGCACGGGACCTGTTCCGCGAGCACTATCGTGCCCACGCCGCCGCCGTGGCCGCCCACGCCTACGATCCGCAGTCGATCGGCTGCATGCTGCTCTACACGTCGCACGAAACGACGCTCGACGGCCTGATCGAGCGGTCGCTGGACGAAGGCGATCTGCTGGCCAACGCCAACACGGTCATCCATCTCGGCAAGATCCGCGAAGGGATGCACTTCCGGCGGGCGATGTATGTGAGCAAACACCGCGGCAGCCCTTGCCCTGACGAGATCATTCCCTATACCATCGGCGAGCGGGGAATTCAACTAGGCTAGAAGACACATTTGGGACGGGCTTCCCAGCCCGTCGATTCTTGCGACGGCCTGGGAAGGCCGTCCTACGAGAGGCATGACGACAGGACCATGTCCGGACGAATCATAGCTATCGGCGACATTCACGGTTGCCTGGCCGCTCTGCAGGCGGTGCTGGCGGCCCTCGACCCCCACGGCGACGACACGATCGTCACGATGGGCGACTACGCCGACCGCGGGCCGGACGTCTGCGGCGTGCTGGAATTGCTTATCGCGCTGGGCAAACAGACGCGGTTGGTGCCGCTGCTGGGCAATCACGACGAGATGATGCTTAGCGTCTGCCGCGGCAACACATTCCTGCCGGCTTACTGGCTGGCGTTCGGCGGCGACGCCACGCTGGCCAGTTACGGGACGGACCATCCGGCCGGCGTCTGGCCGACGCATCTCGAGTTCCTCGCCCGCTGCCCTTTGGCATTCGAGACCGAGCGGCACTTCTTCGTGCATGCCAACTATCGAGCCGACATGCCGTTGGACCAGTTGCCGCGTGAGGTTCTGCTCTGGGAATCGCTCAAGCGGCACGTGCCGGGCCCTCACGCCTCGGGCAAGACGGCAATCGTGGGCCACACGGCGCAGAAGAGCGGCGAGATCCTCGAACTCGGCCACCTGAAGTGCGTCGACACCTGGTGCTATGGCGATGGCTGGCTGACGGCCCTCGACGTGGAAACGGGTCAAGTCTGGCAGGCGAACAAGGAGGGCGTGATGAGGAATCAATCCGCGTAACCCTTACGACCGCTTCAATTGGCCCGTCTTTGCCGCGTAAAGCCCTGGACCGGGACTGCAAGCCGGAACAAGGCCGATTACAATGGAGTCTATCGAATCGCGCGCTTTTCCCTTTGGAACTCTCTCGAGGCAACTATGTTTCGTGACAAGAAGGTGGTCGTCGTCATGCCGGCCTACAATGCCGCAAAGACGTTGAAGCGGACTTACGACGAAGTGATGGCCCAGGGCGTCGTCGATCTGGTGATCGTCGTCGACGACGCCAGCCGGGACGAAACGACGGCCGTCGCCCGCACGCTTCCGCACACGATCGTCCACACCCATCCGGTGAACTCGGGCTACGGGGCGAACCAGAAGAGCTGCTATCGCCTCGCGTTGGAGGCCCAGGCCGACATCGTGATCATGGTCCATCCGGACTATCAATACACGCCGCTGCTCATACCGGCGATGGTGGCCCTGATCGGCTCGGGCCTGTATCCGTGCGTGCTGGCCTCGCGGGTCCTGGGCCGGCATGCCATGAAAGGCGGCATGCCGATCTGGAAATACTTCTTCAACCGCTGCCTGACGCTGGCCGAGAACTTCATCCTCGGCGCGAAGCTCTCGGAATACCACACGGGCTATCGGGCCTTCTCGCGGCAACTCCTGGAGCGGCTGCAACTGGACGCCTGCTCCGACGACTTCGTCTTCGACAACCAGGTGCTGGCGCAGATCCTCTGGCTGGGCGAGATCATTGCCGAGGTAAGCTGCCCAACGCGCTACGAGAAGGAATCGTCGTCCATCAACTTCCGGCGGAGCTGCGTCTACGGTCTGGGCTGCATGAAGACCGCTATTACCTATCGCCTGGCCCGCTGGGGACTGGTCAAATCGCCGCTGTTCCCGATAGGATGAAGGCGGAAGCCTTCATCCTTCCGCCTTCATCCTTTACAGCAGCGTCAATTTGGGCATTACCGGACGGTTGCGTCGGGCGCGGGACAGGTTCTTGACCAGCGTGTGGGGAATGGCTTCCAAGTGTTCGCGCGTGGGAGCGTGCTCGAACGAGGCGAAGACCCGGCCTTCGTCGCCCAGGATGCGAAGCTGGGTGTCGAGCGGCACCTCGCCCAGCAACGGCACTTCCATCTCCACGGCCCTCTGCTTGGCCCCGCCCGAACCGAAAATCTCGTGTCGCGAGCCGCACGTGGGGCAGAGGAAGTAACTCATGTTCTCGACCATGCCGAGGACTTCAATCTTCACTTTGCGGAACATGGTGATGGCCCTGGTGGCATCCAACAAGGCCACGTCCTGGGGCGTGCAGACGACCACCGCCCCCGTGACATCGAGCAACTGCGAGAGCGAAATGGCCACGTCGCCGGTGCCGGGCGGCATGTCGACCACAAGATAGTCCAGGTCGCCCCAGGCCGCGTCGCGTACGAACTGCGTCAGGGCGCTGTGCAACATCGGCCCACGCCACACGACCGCGTCGCGCGGCGGGATCAAGAGCCCCATCGAGAGGATCTTCACGCCGGCAGCTTCGATGGGCTCGATCTTGCCCTCCACCAGGCGGGGCGTTTCGTTAATGCCGAAGAGGTGCGGAATGCTGGGGCCGTAAACGTCGGCATCCATGAGGCCCACCTTGGCGCCGCGCGGGCCAGGCCGCAGGCGAGATACGCGGCGATCGAGCTTTTGCCCACGCCGCCTTTTCCCGCCCCCACGGCAATCACGCTCTTGGCGGTCAGCCCCAACTGGCCCGAAGGCTCGGCCGGGCGGCGATGTTCCTCGACGTGGACCTCGACGGCCTGCCCTGGGTAGCGGCTTTGCAGCAATGCGGCGAGCTCATCGCGGCATTCGTTCCACAGCGGCGCCGCCCAACTGGTCAGCCCTAGGGTCACGGAGAGCTTGCCGTCGCGAACCTGGACCTCGTGGATCTGCTCGAGTTGGACGGCGCTGCGGCCGGTTTCGGGGTCCTGGAAACTGGCGAGGGCGTTGCGGACGGCCGGTTCGGTGAGAGGCGGAGGCATTAGCAAAGGTTCCTGGGAGTAGGATGCGGTCGAGGATCAGTGGGTGAAGAAGTCATATCGGCATAGGATTGCAAATTGCAAATTGGAAAATGCAAATGGAAAATTGCCAGACGAAGCCAGGGCCTTCAGCCAATTTGCAATTTGCAATTTTACCTTTCCGGCGTGCCCCAGGGTAGGCTTGCCCAAATACGTTCCAACAAGCTCTGCGAGGGCTGCGGCACATTGGCCAAATGCCGGATCACCATGCCGGCCAGGGGCGTTAGCCGCCGGGGCGACGTGAGAAAATGAACAGCCCCCGCCTCGCGGACTAGCCACTCGCAACGGGCCATGTGCCGTGGGGCCACCACGGTGATTCGAGCATTAGGGAAATCTCGCGAGAACCAAGCCATCCGTCGCAAGAGGTCTTCGAGGTTCTCTTCGGCAGCCTCCGCGATCACGAAGGCGGCCGGCGTTTGCCCTAAGGCATCCCAGGCCTCTTGCAAGCGGCGGCACTCCCACAACCGGACGCCCGCCTCGGCCAGTTCGCCGCGCAAGGCGGCCGACCACTGGCCGCTGCGTTCGCAGACGATCAAACGGGCGGGGGACGGCGGATTATCGGGTGCAGAAGTCTTCATGGCAAAACGATTGCAAATTGCAAATTGAAAAATGCAAATTGCAAATTGTCGGACGAGGCCTTTCAATCGCGGTCAAGTGTCGCATCGCCAGGAAAACGAACATCGCAATCAGCCGGGCGATGCCCGCGATGGCCTGTATCCAATTCGCAATTTTCATTTTGCAATTTGCAATATTCATTCTTCCCCTTCCTCCGCCAGTCCAAGCTGCACCATCCTGCGATAGAGCCGCGGCCGATTCAACCCTAGGAGTCGGGCGGCCTTGGCCTTGTTTCCCTTCGCGCGGGCCAGGGCACGGCGAATCAACTCGCGTTCGATGCGGGCCACAAACTCATCGAGCTGGATCGGTTCTTCCTTGCGGCGCGGATGGGCGGCGGCCTCGGCGGCCAGGCGAAGTCGCTCGGGCAACTCCTCGCGCCCGATCAGCGTGCCGGCAGCCCGGGCATGACATTCGGCCACAACCTGGGCCAGTTCGGCCACATTGCCCGGCCAGGTGTGGGCCGAGATGCAGTCGATCGCCGCGGAAGAGAACCCTCCGATCTGTCTGCCACCGCGCGTGTTCTGCTCCTCCAACAGGGCCTGGGCCAGCAGCGGCAGGTCGTCGCGCCGCTTGGCCAAGGGCGGCAACTCGATGCTGATCGTGCTCAGCAGGGCGGCCAGGTCCTCGCGATATTGCCCTCGCGGCGGCAGATCCACCAACGGCGTGGCGGCGGTCGATAGCACGCGCCAAGGGCAAGCGGCCGCCGACAGCACCGCAGCCAGTGCCGCCTGGCTCTCGGCGGAGAGTTGATCGGCATCGCAGAGCAGCAGGGTGCCGCCGCCTCTTTTTTCGGCTACTGCGGAGCGGAGCGTCGATTGGACCAGTTCCACGTCCAAGAGCCCGCATTCCAGCGGCACGAGCCCTCCGCGCGATTCGGCCGGAGCGGCGTAGTGGATCGCCTCGGCCAGGTGACGGCGGCCGGTTCCGGGCGGCCCCAGCAGGACGACGTTGGCCCGCGTGGCGGCGGCCACCTGGGCCTGGGCGCGGACCCGCCGCATGGCCGGCGTAACGCCGACGACCCGCTCGATTCGGTAGCGCAACGCCGCCTGTTGCCGGAACCGCTGCAACTGGGCGTGAAGCTCTTGCGATTCGCGGCTCTCGAACGAATCGGCTTCAGTCGATTTCTCCGCGAACTGTGGGACGGATTGGCAATCCGTCTTGCCTGATTGTGGAACGAGGTCTGTACGGATCGGCGCGGTCCTGCGAATCGACCAGGGCGACGATGCACACGATCTCCTCATCGGGCCGGCGAAGGGGCACGAAACGCGCCCGGCGAAAAGACATCTGCTGGTCCGCGAGTCTGGCCACGTCGGCCGAGACGTTCATGGCCCTCCAGAACGGCCGGCGGCGGGCAGAGCCTGGCGGCCGCCTGATCGAGTCCGGAAAGCTCGCTGCCGGAGGCATAGACGCACTTCCGTCCAAGCAGTTCTTCCGCCTCAGCCCCCAGCCATGTGCGGGCAGCCTCGTTGAGGTAGAGGATCACCAGCGCGTCATCGAGCACATAGAGCGGCTGCGAGGCCCGATCCAGGAGATTGACGAGTTCGGTGTGGAGGCGTTGTCGGGGCATGGAAGGAAAGCAATGGATTAAGGTCTGCAGGGTTTCAAATTTCAGATTCCAAATATTTCAAATTTTCAAATCTGAGATTTGAGATATTTGAGATTTAAACTCCCTACTTGTTACGTCGCTCGTTTGCCCTGGGCAGAAATTTTAGTTCCTTCTCACTGGAATCCCAGTTCCCGTCCACGTTGTGTAAGTACTTCTTGCCGCTGATACTCAGGTTATCAAGGCCCAGGGCGATTAGTTCATGGGCGACTGACACAAGGCCGATGCCCGTGCATTGGACAATCCAAAGCTTGCGAAGACGACTGGCCCGCAAAATGGGCCTAAGATCGCGAACTCTGCTGCAATACATGAGTTCAAATGACCGCAGACGTTTCATCGCTCCCACGGCCTCTATCCCGACGACCTTCGGACAGTTGAAGAGTTTGAACGAAGTTACATAGGTGAGCAACGCGGCATTCGAAATGTCCGCGAGGTTGCGACACCACACCACGTGAAGTTCTTTAAGCTGCGCAATACCCTCGATGCCGGAGAGATTGGCCAGTTTGTGTAGGCGGTGCAACCCCAGCCGCTCGGCGGAATGAAAACTGCACAGCGACCGAAGACTGCAAAGACGGCCGTCAGAGATGTTAAGATATCGAGGTCGGAGAGGAGAAAGCTGCCCCAGTTGCTCGGGCTCGTCGAAGGGACCCACACCAAGTTCTTCCATTCGCCTAAAACGAAGCAACTCCGGGATCATCGAACGTTTCCGGTCAAACCGAATCTGCACATTAGAGAGATTTGGAAAGTTCTCGCGTGTAAAGTGAATTTCACCCTTGACACAGCTAATCCGCTTCACGGAAGGAAACACCGCATTCTCAGGAATTGTGCCCTTGTTCGAAGTACCCCAGTAGTCCGTCTCGTTGAAATCTAGCGTCTCAACAGAAGGCGGGAGAGAATCTGTCGTGAGGCAGTCGGCATAACGCAGCGGCATCGAGAGATACTGAAGGCGAGGCAATTGGCTTATTTTATGCGGAAACGGCCGGAGATCAGTATCGACGGCCTCGCCTATCCGAAGTCGCATCGCTTCAACATTGGGTCTGTCCTTGGTTGGCGGCAGATTGCCCCACGTCAGCCAATATCGCCCCTCCTCGCGTCGCCATTGCCTTTTCTCGTACAACGTCCATCCACGGATTTCATTTTCGAGCAGTTGATCGTCGGTCATCAGCCAGTCTTCATCGTGTTTCCATTCTCGATATGAATGCATGATTCACGTACTCTCCACCACGGGAAGCTTCTCAGGCAGATTCACCATCGGACAAGCTGCATTGGGCCTTGATAAACTGGTTACTGCCATTCCATTGTACTCTGCGGAAAAGGGGGGATGCAATCTGAGATTTGAGATTTCAAATTTGAGATTTGCGATAGAACCGGCCAAAGCCGGGGCCGCAAACGACTTCCTGGTGCTCGCGCATCCTCCTCACCGGCTTTACACGCCCGAAATGAGGGCGTATCATTTCAGTAGAGGAGTAGAATAACTCAGGCGAGACCTATTGTACCGGGACGTGAAAAGATGATGCAAGCGGTGTGGGAAGAATCGAGCCGTCTGAACCGGTGGAACTGCCGGAAGGAACGCGGGTGCTCGTGACTCGCTTGCCCGAGGATGAAAGGCAATTCTGGTTGGAAGCCAGCGAGAAATCGCTTTTTGGGATCTGGGACAATGCCGAGGATGACGCCTATGCCAAGCTTCTCGAAAAATGAGGCTATAATACCAGAGGAAGACGATTGCCGAATTAGGAGGCGATGATGGCTACGAAAATTGCTCAAGGCCCCGCGCACGACGAGAAGTTGCGGGCGAGATTTCATCGACTTGCCGCGCAATGGCGCGATGAATGCCAGTTACTTTCTTCGACAACGGCAAAGGCGATGCACCCCGCCTATCAGCAGATTATCGGTCTTGGCCCCGATGCGCTGCCGCTGATTCTCGCGGAGTTGTCGGAGAGGCCGGGACACTGGTTCTGGGCGCTGAAGTCAATCACGGGCGAAGACCCGGTGCCGCCAGCGGACGCGGGGGATACTCCCCGCATGACCGAGGCCTGGCTCAATTGGGCTCGCAAGCACGGATACCTGTGACCGATCTTTACGGAGACGTTGCCGTGGTCCTTCGTCGCGACATGACCTGACCTCTTGGAGACAATGCGGATGTCCGATGAAGTTGTTGAGCAAGTACGGCGGGTCCGGCACGAAATCTCCCGCCACTGGAATACTACCGCGAATTTCAGGATCGCCTGAAAGAGTCGAACGCGTACCACTTTGCCGCTAAGGTGGCGTCAAGTGACACGGACGAGCGCGACCATGCCGCTGTACCATGAAGGGATGCTCAGCAAGCCGGACAATCCCTCCGCCGATGGCTTGGTCTTTTTCTTTTATCTTCTCTAACTTCTCAAATCTGAGATTTCGAATCTGCGACCTGCAATACCGGTTGCCCGACGGCATGTGCGGGCGAGCCATCCGCCTCCTGCTCCCCGCTCCGCGCTTCCTGCTCCGCGCTATTCCTCCCCGTCTCGGCACAACCCTTCATCAGCGGCGCGGGATAGAAACCCAACACGAGTACGGCCAGGCTGCATAACAGCGCCGCGACGTACGCGCCGGGGCCACCTTCGGCCCGTAGCGTGGCCAGCGGCTCGCGAAAGTACATCAGGCTGATGATGCGAAGGTAGTAGTAGGCTGCCACCGCCGCGTTCAACACGCCGATAATGGCCAGGGCGATGAACCACGGCCGCAGGGAAACACTGCCGGCGTCCTGAACGTTCAAGGCGCTGCCGAAGAGCATCAGCTTGCCCCACAGCCCTGCGGCCGGCGGCAAGCCGGCCAGGCTGAACATGCAAACGGCCAATGCGGCGGCCATCACGGGATGCGTGCGGCCGAGGCCGGCCAGCTCTTCGACGGTCTCGATCTGCTGCTGCCGGCGGCCGAGGTGCGCGAAGACCGCAAATGCGCCGAGCGTGGCGGCCGCATAGACGCAGAGATAGAAGAACGTGGCCCCCACGCCGTCCCAAAACCCGCTCGCCGTGCCCGGCGCGAGACCAACTGCCAGGCCGATCAACATGTAGCCCGCATTGGCGATCGAGGAGTAGGCGAACAGCCGGCGGATATTTTCCTGCCAGAGGGCCAGCACGTTGCCCAGCGTCATCGTGAGCACGGAGAGGGCCAGGAAGATCTTCCAGGCATAGGGTCCCATCTCGGGCATGCCAAGTACGATCAGCCGCACCAGGGCCAGCAGTCCGGCCGCCTTGGGCAGCACGGAGAGCAAGGCCGCGTTGGCCTGGATCGTGCCCTGGTACACATCAGGGGCGTAAAAGTGGAACGGTACGGCCGTCACGCGGAAACAAAGCCCGGCGACAATCAGGACCAAGGCCACCTTGCTCAGCGTCAGGGACTCGAATCCCATGGATACAGCCGGCAGAAGTTGCATCGTGCCGGTGGTGCCATACAGGAAGCTGAAGCCATACAGCAAGATGCCCGAGGAGAGCACGCTGAGATAGAAATACTTGGCCGCCGCCTCCTGGCTGGCCGGGTCGCGACGCCCCAGCGAGAGAAGGATATACGTCGGGATCGAGATCAATTCCAGTCCCACGAACAGGAGCACGAGGTTCGCCGCCGACGCCACCAGCATCAGCCCTGCGATGGCCAAGAGGAGCGAACCGAGATACTCGGGCGTGCCGCCGTTGACGAGCGGCCGCCAGGCCATGAGCACCATAACCGCGCCGACTGCCAAGGCGAACCAGCGGCCGTAGGTGGAGAGAGAATCGGCAATGACCGGCGAGACCTGCGGATTCATAGCATGCTGGAGATAATGGGCGTTTCCGCCGCACGACCAAAGCGAAGCGGCCGCCAGCAGAATGGCGCCGAAGGCAATTGGGGCCCAGACCTTTTGCGACGTCGAGAAGGCGCCGCCCATGTAAATGGCCAGGGCCGCCACAACGAGCACGATCTCGGCACTCAGGAAACTGACGACGTCAAGAGACACTGGCGATCTCCGTTGCGAAATAGTCCAATAAAGGTCCGTCCCCTGCCGACTTCAAAATTTCACCGGAAAAACGACTCTCACGCAAAGGCGCAAGGCGCAAAGGCTAAGAAAAGAAGAGTGGAAAGGAATATGGGGGAAAGGGAAATGAATCGAAACTGAGGAGCTTAGGGGAAGACAAGAAGAGAGCCTGGGTAACTTATTTTCCCCGTCTTTTTCCTGATTCATCTTCTTTTCCCCCATTTTCCTTTCTCCAATAAATTCCTTCCCTTGCTCCTTTGCGCCTTGGCGTCTTGGCGTGAGATCTTCCTTGCTGTCGGCGGCGCGCATTGCCTGCTCGGTCAGCGTGTCGAGGCTGGGCGCCATGCGGTCGAGGAAGAACTTCGGCTGCACGCCGATCCAGACGATGACCACGCACAACGGCACCAGCGCCAGGACCTCGTGCAGGCGCGAGGTCGGCAATCGGCTCGTGGTGCTTCCGCTCCTGCAAGGGGCCGAAGAAGACGCGTTTCACCAAGGACAGCATGTACCAGGCCCCCAGCACGACGCCGCTGGCGGCCAGCACGGAAATGACCTGATATTGCGTAGTCCACGGGGTGGTGGCCGTTCCCCAGGCCCGCTGGAACATGCCCATCAGCAGGAGGAACTCGCCCACGAAACCGTTCAGCCCCGGCAGCCCGATGCTGGCCAGGGTCATGAAGACCATGAAGAAGGCCAGCACGGGGGTCTCGGCGGCGATGCCGCCGAAATCGGCGATCCGCCGCGTGTGGTAGCGCTCGTAAAGCATGCCGACCATGGCGAACAGGCCGCCGGTCGACAGGCCGTGGTTGATCATTTGCAGCGCCCCGCCCTGCACGGCCACGCGATTGAGGGCGAAGATGCCCAGCATGCAGAAGCCCAGATGGCTGACGCTGGAATAGGCGATCAGCCGCTTCATGTCGCTTTGGGCCAAGGCCACCAGGGCCCCGTAAATGATGCCCGCCACCGACAGCCAGAGCAGCCAGGGCATGCTGGCGGCCGTGGCCTGGGGCAGCATCGGCAGGTTGAATCGCAGGAAGCCGTAGGTGCCGATCTTCAACAGCACGCCCGCCAGCAGGATGCTGCCCGCCGCCGGGGCCTCGGTGTGGGCCAGCGGCAGCCAGGTGTGCAGGGGAAAGAGCGGCACCTTGATGGCAAACCCGGCGAAGAGGGCAAGGAAAAGCCAGACCTGCAAGCGGTAGGGCATGGGGTTATCGCGAGGTGGGCCGTGAGGTCCGCGATGGAAAACGTCATCGCCCGCCCGCCGCCGCTGGTTCCAGTCCCAAAGCACGATCGCCAGCAGGCCCAGCAGCGTCAGCACGCTGCCGGCCAGCGTGAAAAGGAAGAACTTGATCGCCGCGTACCGCCGCTGCTCGCTTCCCCAGATGCCGATGAGGAAGAACAGCGGCACGAGCGTGAACTCGAAGAACAAGTAGAAGAGAATAATGTCGCGGGCGACGAACACGCCCAGCATGCCGGTGCCTAACATGAGCAACAGGAGGTAGTAAAGCGGCTGCTGATCGTTGATCGAGTCCCAACTTACCAGCACGGCGACGACCAGCAGCAGGGCCGTGAGGGCGAAGAGCCAGAGGCTGAGGCCATCCAGGGCGACGCTGAACTGGATGTCCAAGGTGCTGCCCAAGGCGGCGAACCACGGCAGATGCGTGCCGGCGTAGTCATCGGCCCCAATGGGGAAATGCGCAACCAGCGCGATCGCTCCCGCGAGCGTCGCCAGCGAGGCCGCCAGGGCCAGGCAGCGGGCATGACGGCCCGCCAGGCCGGTCAGGATCGCGGCCGCCGCCGGGAGCAATAGGGTTACGAGCAGCAAGGTTTGCATAGGACTACCACAACAAGGCCCCAACGAGCGCCAGGACGCCTCAGCGCCATCACGAGGGCATAGAACTGAACCATTCCGCTCTGCAGCGGGCGAAACATCGCGCCCAAGGCCCGCGGTAGGGCCCCGATGACATTCACGATTCCGTCCACCAGGTGCCGATCGAGCCAGCGCAAGCAGCGCGGCCAGCACTTCCAGCGAGTGGACGATCAAGGCCGCGTAAATCTCATCAATGAAGAACTTGCCGTGCGAAAGGGCATAAAGGCCAAGCGACTTGGCCGTCCTGGCCACCGCCTCGGCCAGATCCCGCCGGGCAATATAGAACAACCATGCCAAGGCGATGCCTGCCACGGCCACGGCCGTGCTGATCAGGGTCACGGTGAGCTCCGACGGGCCTTGGGGGCCTGTTTCCGCCGGTTCTGCTTGCAAAGAGGTCAGCACCGGCGATTGCATGAGGAATCCGGGATAGTCTTTGTGGCCCAGGAAATCGCCCGTCCATTGGAAATAGGCGCCCACGCTGAGCGCGCCGATCGCCAGGATCACCAACGGGCCGGTCATGGCTGCCGGCGACTCATGGGCATGATGCCCCGCCTCCTCCGGAATCCGCTCCTCGCCATGGAACGTGAGGAAATAGGCCCGGAACGTGTAGAACGCCGTAAGGAAGGCCGTGATCGTTCCGGCGTAATAAAGGTATTCATAGAGCGAACCTTGGGTCGACTCCTTTTCAGCCACCGCCGCCAGGATGGCGTCTTTGCTCCAGAAGCCGGCGAAGGGGAAAATGCCTGACAGGGCCAGGCAGCCGAAGAGGAAGGTCCAATGCGTGATCGGCATCTTCCGCCGCAGCCCTCCGAATTGGCGAATGTCGATCACGCCGCCCATGGCGTGCATCACGCTGCCGGCGCCGAGGAACAACAGGGCCTTGAAGAAGGCATGCGTGAAGAGGTGGAACATGCCCGCGGTCACGCCGGGCTGGCTGCCGGTGCCCAGGGCCAGGAACATGTACCCGAGCTGGCTGACCGTCGAATAGGCCAGGATCCGCTTCAGATCGGTTTGCGTCAAGGCGATCAGCGCGGCAAAGAGGGCCGTGAAGCCGCCGATCGTGGCAACCACTTCCTGCGCGTCGGCGCAGCCGCAAAAAGCGGCGTGCATCGCGCGACCAGGTAAACGCCGGCCGTGACCATCGTCGCGGCGTGGATCAAGGCGCTGACCGGCGTGGGGCCTTCCATCGCGTCCGGCAGCCAGACGTGCAGCGGGAACTGGGCACTCTTGCCGCACGCCCCCACGAACAACAGCAGGCAGATGGCCGTGACTACGCCGCCCTCGCCGAAGGGGTTTTCTGCGTGAGCCGCCACTGCCCGAAGATGCCGTGCTGCACCACACCCGGCCCGTCTTTGACCTCGGCTGGATCGACGTGGACGACGGTCGTTGCGGCAATGCCGTCATGGGCCGGAATCGTCTCGATCTTGGAATCATGAAAGTTGAGCGTGCCGAACGTGGTCCAGAGCAGGAACACGCCCAGGGCGAACCCGAAGTCTCCCACGCGGTTGACAAGGAATGCCTTCATGCCGGCCGCGGCCGCCGACGGCTTCTCGAACCAGAAGCCGATGAGCAGATAGCTGCACAGGCCCACCGCCTCCCAGAACACGTAGAGCAGCACGAAGTTGCTCACCGATACGAGCATCGTCATCGAGAAGACGAACAGGCCCACGTAGGCGAAGAACCGCCAATAGCCCGGATCGCCGTGCATGTAGCCGCTGGCGTAGATCACCACCAGCGTGCTGATGAACGTGACCATGCCGAGCATGATGGCAGTAAGCGAATCGGCGCGGAGCACGATGTCCATGCGGAAGGCGGGGGAAGTACTTTGTTCTGAGTTCTTAGTACTGAGTACTGAGTACTGAGTACTCGGTACTAAATTCTGGCTCCCTGCTCCCTGCCGGGTACCCTCTGGGTGGCTCCCTGTTTCCGCTCCCACTGCCGCCCAAGTCCAAAGCCGCACGAGATGCTCGTGCTGATGGTCCTTCTCGGCCTGCTCGACGGCAAAGATCAAGAGCACGCTGGCCAGGCAGGAGCCGGCCAAGGCCAGCGCGACGGGCCAATGGCTCTGCTCGCGCAAGACCTGCTTGCCCAGCACGGCGACAATCACCGCGGCCAGCAAGGGCAGGGCGGGAATCGCGATCAGCAGTTGGGGAATGTACGCTTGCATGGGTTCTCAGACCTCGGGGCGGTAGGAGTCTCTCTCGGCGACCGATTCCGGCAACACGCCCGCCGGGGTCAGGTGCGGCCATTCCTTGGGCTCGTCGCCCGTCTCCGGCGGCAGCGGCTCTTCTTCGAAGGGCGGCTGGTTCGATTCGCGAAGCTCGTCCCATACGGCGATATCGAGATGGCCCTTGCGCTCGAAGAGCATGAGCACGATGGCCAGGGCGATGGCCGCTTCGCAGGCGGCCACGGCAATGATGAAAATCACCAGCATCTGGCCGCCGAGGTCGTGGTGATAGCGGCCCCAGGCCACCAGGCTCAGCGACACGCCTTGCAACATCATCTCGGCCGAGAGAAACATGAC
This sequence comes from uncultured Planctomycetia bacterium, assembly GCA_963824275.1. Classification (GTDB taxonomy): domain Bacteria; phylum Planctomycetota; class Planctomycetia; order Pirellulales; family Thermoguttaceae; genus JANXQG01. The sequence goes on from CAWGOT010000007.1 coordinate 170,648, forward strand.
GATCATGTTCCGCCGGCTCAGGAACCCGATCAGCCCGACGCCGAAGAGGACGGCCCCGACGGCCAAGAAGCTCTGCAAAGCGGGCAGTTTTGCAATACATCAGCTTCAGGAGGCATGGGCTCCCCCTTCCGACGTTGCGGCCGGTCGTTTCATCGCCGCGCGGCCTTGGGTCACGATCACCGCTGCGCCCACGAGTGCCGCAAAGAGCAAGACCCCTGCCGCTTCCACCGCGACCAGGTAGCGGGTGAAAAGCTCGGCGCCGAGCCGCGAGATCGGAACTCATCGCCCTCTCCCAACGGGGACGCGGGGAAAATTCTCGGCCTTCGTAATCCGATCATCGTGAGGATGCCAACGAGCACCGCGCCGGTAAGGGCCGAAAGCATAGGCTCCCAACTGCGGCGATCGTAGGACGTGTGGCCTTCCGGTTGGGAAAGCATGAGCACGAAGAGGAAGGTCACGAGGATGGCCCCCGCGTAGACGACAAGCGTGGCGACGGCCAGAAACTCGGCCCCGGCCATGAGGAACAATCCGGCCGTGCCGGTGAGCGTCATGCCGAACCAGATGGCGCAATAGACGGGACTGCGGAAACTGATCGTGGCCACGGCGGCCACGATCGTCGCGGCGGCGATGGCATGGAACATGCCCATCGTGAACCAATCGCCGACGATGGGCACCTGCGCCCGATGCAGCCGAACCCCACTACGGCCAAGAAGCCCCCCAACGTCCGCCGCAGATCTGCGACCCGCAAGCCGACCATGGCAGGGTGCCCGGCCCGGCTGCCACCGCTGCCCGGCAGGAGCCACCAGATGCCTACGGCCGCCAAGACGGTCCCTATGGCGAGCGTTTCCTGTGGCGAAATCATGGCGTGCCTCCCGCCGTAGGATAGGTTTTCAACCTGTCTTGCGTTGAATTCGCAGCGCTTCGAGGGCATCGGCTCGCGGTCCTTGGTCTGGTCGAAAACGCTCAAGAGCTTTTCCTTGTCGAAGATCATCTCCTCGCGGCTCGACCCCGTCAGGTCGTAAAAACTCGTCAGCTCGATCGCCTCGACGGGACAGGCCTGCTCGCACATCCCGCAGAAGATACAACGCAGCTCGTCGATGTTGAAGACCTTGGGGTACTTTTCCCGGTCGGGCCAGGGGCTCGGCTCGGCCACGATGTCGATGCAGTGGGCCGGGCAGGCCGTGGCGCAGAGGAAGCAGGCGACGCACTTCACGCGGCCCTGCTCGTCCTTGTTCAAACGATGCACGCCGCGGTAGTTTACCGGATCGCGGACCTCGTGCCGCTGCTCGGGCGACTGGAGCGTGATCTTCTTATGGAGGAACAAGTGCCGCAGGGCCGTCGTCAGGCCCTTGATGAACAACATCAGGTAGCTTTTGCCCAACATGCCCAACTTGGGCGGATCGACCCAACGGATACTCTCGTCGCGTTTCATAGTTCACTACGGTGGTGCAAAAACTCGAATATCGAAATCCGAAATTCGAAACAATTTCAAAAAATCAAAATACTCAAAATCAAAAAGGAACTATCCAAACAGACCCACGGATTTCTGTTCTTGGTTTTTCGTTTTTCCGACGTTTTTCGTTTTTCCGATTTGTTTCGGATTTCGTCATTCGGATTTCGGATTTCCATCGCCCTTGGTGTGCCTACCTCCCCTCGGCCTCGGTCACAGGCCGGATGTCCGAACCGAGCGGCAGGCGTCGGGGGTGGTTATCGCTCATCGGCGGGGCCATTTTCGTGGCCACGAACAACGCGGCAACGAGCACTGCCCAACCGCAAATCGTCATGGCAACCTGGGGAGAAAGGCCGGCGCGGCTTGCCCATGCCCCGCCATACTCTTCCCAAATCGCCACGTAGGCCAGGTTGACCATTCCCAGCGGCAACATCACCAGCCAGGCCAGCGACATCAGTTGATCGTAACGGAAACGGGCCCAACTCCAACGGGCCACCATGAAGAAAAAGATCATGCCCAACACCTTGACGTTGAGCACCACGATTCTGAGGATGGCCTCCATCCAAGTGACATTATTGCCGGAGCCGGTCAGGCCCCAGAAATGCCAGCCGCCAAAGAACAACATCACGATCAGAGAAGGCCGCCGCGACCATGTGCAGGTACTCGCCCACCAGGTACATCATCAACTTGATGCCGAAATACTCGGTGTGATAGCCGCCGATCAGTTCCTGCTCGGCCTCGGGGAGGTCGAAGGGCAGGCGGCTGGCCTCGGCGAAGGAGGCGACGCAAAAGACAATCATCCCCAACGGCTGCACGAAGGCGTTCCAGGCCCCGGTCTGCGCCTGGTGCTCCATGATTGCATCCAACTGCAGCGAGCCCGAACTGAGCACCACGCCGAGGATCCCCAGCCCCATCGGCAGTTCGTAGGCGATCAGTTGCGCGCTGCTCCGCAGCCCTCCAAGGAAGCTGTATTTGTTGTTGCTGGCCCAACCCCCCAGCACCACGCCATAGACGGCGATGCTGCCCATGGCGAAGACGAAGATCATGCCGACGTTGACGCCCGGCGCGATGACCAGGTTGATCTGCGGGACGCCCCAACTCCCCGGGAAGATGCCGTCCGGCAGGACGCTGCCAAAGGGGATCACGGCGAAGACTGCCATCGCCGTGACGAAAATCGTCATGGGGGCGAAGAAGTACAATGCCTTATCGACGTGCGCGGGCGTGTATTCGGCCTTGAACAGAAACTTCACGCCGTCGGCCATCGGTTGCCCCAGACCGAACAAGCGGATCTTCGTCAGCGGAATGCCCACCCGATTCGGGCCCATGCGGTCCTGGATCCAGGCCGCGACCCAGCGCTCGAACAACACCAGGTAGGCGGCAGCCGTCATCAGGCCGCCGATTACCAGGAGGATCTTGACCAGGGCTACTAGGACGATTTGGAGCATGGAGGAAACGGTTAAAGGTTCACGAAAGCGATCTTGACAGAAACACGATGAGAGAAAGACGGGAAAAACGGCGGAACACTAATAACCACTAATTACCGCTAATAAAGAAATTAGTGTAGATTCGTGGAAATTAGCGTTCCAAGATCTTCATTTTTCTGTCATCTACTTTTCTGTCAGCAAGTCTTGATGGATGGTTCAGGGTTCCGATCTCAGATTTCAAATCTCAGATCTCAGATTTTATTTTCCAAATTCTTCAAATTCACGCCGTTTTGGCGGTCAACGCCCCGGCTTCGGCCAGCTTATTGATCTTCATGTCCAGGCCGGTTTCCGGCAAGGGGCTGGCGGCCGGGGCAAAGAAAACACCTCGCGAGACAGATCATCCAACACGGCACGGGAATTGTAAAGGCCCCGACCCGGAGTACCGGGTGCCCCGCCGAGCATCTGCCAGAACAAAGAGCCCTCGGCCCTCACGCCCCAGGGCGGACGCACGGCCATGTTCGACGTTTGCAGCCGGTCGCTTCGGTTCATATACGAACCGTCGCGCTCGGCAAAGGCGGCGGCGGGCAACTCGTAGGTGGCCCTCGCCGACAGCGGCGAGGGGAACAGGTCCTGCACGATCAAGAGCGGAATCTTCTCGAATCGCTGGGCTACGGGCTCCTCGATCCACGGCCCCTTGTAGCCGCCGGAGACCCACACGCCGCCCAATTCGTTCCGCCCGATTTCCTTGAGAAAGTCTTCCAACGAGAGCACCTTGTGCATGAAGTAAGCGAGGATCTCCTCAACGCCGCGGCGATTGGGGGCCTTTTCGGCCGAGATGACAAATCCGCCGGGAAACTTCTGGTCTTCGCCGGCCATCGGCACGGGCCCCATCGCCAACACTGCCTGTGGGTCGATCGACCGCAGCAGTTTGGCCAGCAGGTACGCTTCTTCCAGGCTCAGAAAGGGCGAGAGCAGGCCGCCCAGTCGCCCGGCAGACGGAGAGCTTGCTCTTCAGTTCCTCAGGCAGGCCGTTCCAGCTCAGATCGATGGTCTTGCCGTCTTTGCGAAGCCGCGGCCGGGAAAGCCGCTTTTCGTCGTGGACGTGGTGGTAGCCGTAGCGGCCCTGGTTGCAGATCCACCACTTGTTTACCTGCGGATTCTCACGGGGCTTGAGGCGATAAATATGGTCCTGGTTCTCCTCGATCCAGATCGAGCAGCCGACGGAGCAGCCGGTGCAGACTCCCCGATGCCGCCGCATGAACCAGACCCGCTGCTGGTAGAGGAAGTCCTTGTCGGCCAGCGCGCCGACGGGGCAGAGATCCACCACGTTGCCCGAAAGCTCGTTGTGCAGCGGAAAGCCGGGCACGACGTCGATTTCTTCATGCGCGCCGCGATTGGCGACCATCAATTCCGCCGTGCCGCTGACTTCCGCGCAAAACCGCACGCACCGCGAGCACATCACGCAGCGGTCGATAAACAAGTCGATGTCGCCCAGGTTGCGCTTGCGGCTGGTGAAGGGCCGGACGTCGGTCCGGCGGCTGGCCTGGCCATAGCGGAAGTGGTAGTCTTGCAAGGTGCATTCGCCCGCCTTGTCGCAGATCGGGCAATCCACCGGGTGCCGCAGCAGCAGGTCCTCTTCGACCATCGCCCTCGATTGCCGCACCTTCTCGCTGGCGGTGACGATCACCAGGCCGTCGCTGGCCGGCACGGTGCAGCCGGGCACGAGTTTGGGCTGCATCTTGATCTCGCCTGTTTTGGCGTCGCGATTGCCCGCCTCGATCAGGCACATGCGGCAGCTTCCCACCACGGGCAGCCCCGCATGGTAGCAGTAGTGCGGGATCTCGACGCCGGCCCGCTTGGCGGCCTCGATGGCGTTGATGCGCAGCCCGGCCGGCAGTTCGATGTCGCGTCCGTCGATGGTGATCTTGGGCATGTTGTCGGTTGTAGGGTGGGACAAGCGAGCGTGCGAGCGCCGGCCCACCGTTGGGATTCAGTACTCAGTACTCAGTACTCAGCTACGCTCTAAGTTCTAAGTCCTCAAAAAGGCATGTTCTTGCTGGGGTTTTCCATTCTTACTGGTCAGCGCCGTAGCGGCTTCCGTGCTGGCATAGCCGCTCGGGTTGGTTCGCTTGATATACTCTTCCAATTCGGGCCGGAACTTGTTGATCGTGGTCTTGATCGGCCAGGCGGCGCCGTCGGCCAGACCGCAGATCGTGGTGCCGGGGATGATGCCAATGGTATTGCCGATCTCGGCCAGGTAATCCAGATCGATCAATCGTCCGCGGCCGGCCTTGATCCGCTCGAGGATCATCATCGACCAGTGCGTGCCTTCGCGGCAAGGCGTGCATTGGCCGCAGCTTTCGTGGGCGTAGAAGCGGCAGCTATTATACAGGAAATCGACCATCGAGTAGGTTTCGTCCATCACGATCAGGCAGGCCGTGCCCAGGCCGAGACAGCCGATCTTCATCAGGCTGGAAAAATCCAGCGGGGTGTCGAGTTCGCTGGCCGTCATCACGCCGGTGCTCAGGCCGCCGGGGATAACCGCCTTGGCCTTGCGGCCCTTCCACACGCCGCCGGCCAACTCGTCGATTGCCTGCCGCGCCGTGATGCCCAGCGGGGCCTCGTAGCAGCCCGGCTTGTTGACGTGGCCGCTGATGCCGTAAAGCTTCGGGCCGAGGCTGCCGACGTCGCGGGGGTCCTTGGGATTGGGCGGCACGCCGATCGAGCGGAACCAGGCGACGCCGCGGTCGATGATGTGGACGACGCAGGCCATGGTCTCGACGTTGTTGACCACCGTCGGCTTGCGGAACAGGCCCTCCACAGCCGGAAAAGGCGGCTTGATCCGCGGCCATGCCCGCTTGCCCTCCAGGCTCTCGATCAGGCCGGTTTCTTCCCCGCAGACGTAGGCCCCCGCCCCGCGATGGATGAACAGGTCGAGCGAATAGTTCGAGCCGAGGATATTCTCGCCGAGGTATCCGGCGGCGTAGGCCTCGTCGATGGCCGCCTGCATCCGCCCGTAGGAAAGCGGGTACTCGTAGCGAAGATAGAGGTAGGCGGTCGTGGTCTTCGAGGCATAGGCACTGAGGATGATGCCTTCCACGATCTGGTGCGGGTCGCCCTCCATCTGCACGCGGTTGACGAACGTGCCCGGCTCACTCTCGTCGGCGTTGACGCAGAGATAAATCGGACCGGGGTGGTCCTTGGGCAGGAACGACCATTTCAGGGCGGTGGGGAAACCAGCCCCGCCGCGGCCACGCAAGCCGGCCGTCCGCACGGCGCCGAGCACGTCTTCAGGGCTCATTTCCTTGATTGCCTTGCGCAGGGCGCGATACCCGCCGCCCGCCTCATACACCTTCAGGGTGTGGCTGTTCGGCTTGCCAAGGTTCGCTAGTAGTACGGGTTCGTAGGTCATTTCGCCTGCACCATCTCCACAAACGCATCGATTTTCTCTCGCGTCATGGCCTTATGGAGCGTATCGTTCACAAGCATGGCAGGGGCGAAGTCGCAGGCCCCAAGACATTCGGCCGGCAGCAAGGTCACGCGGCCGTCGCCGGTAGTCTCCCCGGGTTGGATGCCGAGCTTCTGGGCCAGGTAATCCATCAGCGCCTCGCCCTCGCAGCACGAGCAACTGATCGAACGGCACATCCAGACCTTGTACGTGCCGCTGGGCTTGTCCTGGGGAAAAAAGTGATAGAAGCTGAGCGTGTCCTGCACCTGGGCCGGCGCGAGGCCGAGCATGTGGGCGATCTCGATCACGGCCTCCAGCGGCACGTAGCCCAACCGCTCGTTGACGACGTGCAGGGCCGGCAGCACGACGGCCCTGCGCGACGGATAGCGCGGGTAGTAGGCCTCGATCGCCGCACGGATCTCAGGGCTGAGAAACGGGCGAGTTGGCGTTTCGGTCGGTAGTGCTTGTGTCGTTTGCATGTTTCAGGTCCGTAGGACGGATTGCCAATCCGTCTTACATTCTATCGATCCAACTCCGCTGCGATGATATTCAAACTGCCCAGCACGGCCACGACGTCGCTCAAGGTGTGGCCGCGGATCAAGTGCGGAAACAGGGCGAAATGGATGAACGAAGGCGGCCGGCAGCGGGCCCGATAGGCCCTCGGGCTGCCGTCGCCGACCACGTAAAACCCCAATTCGCCGTTGGGGGCCTCGGTGGCGCAATAAACTTCCTCGTTGGGCACGGGCATGCCGCGGTTGGGCATCACGAGTTCGAAATGCGAGATCAGCCCTTCAATCGTCGTCCAGACCTTGCCCGGCGGCGGCAGGATGGAACGCCGATCGGGCCCGACGTTGACCGGCCCCTGGGGGATGTTCTCCACGGCCTGATGGAGAATTTTGAGGCTTTCCTCCATCTCGGCCATGCGGACTTGATAACGCGCCAGACAATCGCCTTCGCGGGCGCAGCAGACCTGAAAATCGAAATCGGCGTAGGACAGATACGGTTCGTCGCGGCGGAGGTCGCGGGCCACGCCGCTGGCGCGGGCGATAGGGCCGCTGCAACTCCGATTGATGGCCTCTTCCTTGGTCAACACGCCGACGCCCTGCATGCGGTCGACGAAGATGCGGTTCTTGCCCATCAGCCGGTCCATGTCGTCCATCACGGCGGGCATCTCGGCAAGGAACGAGCGGATCATGTCCACGACCTGGGGCGTGATGTCGCGCATCACGCCGCCCACGCGAGTGTAGCTATTCGTGAAGCGTGCGCCGCAGAGGGCCTCGCAGATGTCGTAGATCGTCTCCCGCGCGTTGAAGGTGTACATGAAGTGCGTGATCGCGCCGACGTCCAAACCCATGGCGCCCAGGCAAAGCAGGTGATCGCTGAGCCGCATCAACTCGCAGACGATCACGCGGATGTAGCTGCACCGCGGCGTGACGTCGATCCCCAGCAGATTCTCGACCGCCATGTGCCAGGCCACGTTGTTGGACATCGGCGAGATATAGTTCATGCGGTCGGTGACCGTGACGTACTGGTTGAAATCAAGGCTCTCGCCGATCTTCTCGAAGCCTGAGTGCAGAAAGCCGATGTCGGGAATGGCGTCGGCCACCCGCTCGCCGTCAAGCTTCAGCACCAGGCGCAGCGTGGTATGGGTCGCCGGGTGTTGGGGCCCAAAATTCATAGTCCACAAGTACGGCTGTCCGCCGTCTTGGGCCTGGTCGTCGGCAAGTTCGGATAGGGTCAGGGGCATGGGAGCGGGGAGCAGGGGAGGTCAAAAAAATCCGAAATCCGAAATCCGAAATCCGAAACAAATTCAAAATCCAAAGAAGAAAAGTCCAAAACGGTTTTGGTCATTTCTATGTCGCAATTTGAATTTTCTGTTTCGAATTTTGAATTTGTTTCGGATTTCGGATTTCGGATTTCGGATTTTGCCATTACTTCAACTCTCCCCTCTCTTGAGTACCGGGAAGTTGTGTCGTTCGCCCAGTCCTTGCAAAGGATAGTCCTTGCGAAGGGGAAAGGCAGTAAATTCCTCGGGCATCAGGATCCGACGCAGATCGGGATGGCCTTCGAAGTGGATGCCGAACATGTCCCAGACCTCGCGTTCCAACCAGTTGCGCCTTCCCAAAGCTCGACTACAGAGCGAATTGAAGGTTCCGGCTCGTTGACGAACGCCCGAACCGTAAGCCGCTGATTACTGAGCGTGCCGGCCAGGAGATAAACCAGTCCGAAGCGATCCTTCGCGCCCGGAAAATTCAAATAGTCAACGCACGTGATATCGACGAGCAGGTCGAATCTGTGCTGCTTCTTGAGCATTTTCAGGACTTCGTAAATCCGCTCCGCCGGAACGACCACGCGCGTCGCGCCCGGAATTCGCTCGCGCGAACATCGCCGCAGGCGGCGCGAAGGGCGTTGACGGTCTCTTCGATCGGCATGGTTGTCCTATTCCGGCTCCTGCAAGGCCCGCTTGGTCTGCTGCCGCGAGGCCGCATAGAACTCCTTGCCGAACATGGTCCCCTCGCGCTGGACTTTCTCCTGCAGATCGACGACCGACTGGATCAACTGCTCCGGCCGCGGCGGGCAGCCCGGCACGTACATGTCGACCGGGATGAAACGGTCGATTCCCTGCACGACGCAGTACGTGTCGAACACGCCGCCGGTCGACGCGCAGGCGCCCATCGAAATGCACCACTTCGGCTCGGGCATCTGCTGCCAGATCCGCTGCAGCACGGGCAGCATTTTCATGACCACGCGGCCCGCCACGATCATCAGATCGCACTGCCGAGGGCTGAAGCGAAAGACCTCCGAACCGAATCGCGCGATGTCGTGGCGACTGGCCCCCACGGCCATCAACTCGATGCCGCAGCAGGCCGTGGCAAAGGGCATTGGCCAAAGGCTGTTCTTGCGGCACCAACTGACCAACTCGTCGAGACGCGTCGTGGCCACTTGATCCATCAGATCGGCTACCGCCATTGGAAAAAGCCCTTTCTGCGGACGCGATCATCTACCTCCATTGGAAGACTCCTTTTCGCCAGTCGTAAATGAATCCTAAGCCCAAAAGCATGATAAACACCATTGCGCCGGCAAAGACGAGATTACGATCGCTGGCCAGGCCCTCCTGGACTGCGGCGGAAATGTCGTAAGACTTGGGGGATACGGTGGACGTTCCCCCGCCGTGCGTAGGCGGCGCGGCCCTCGCCAACCTTGGGGATGGCGACCCGCCGACCGTCGCCATGCCGTTGGCCGTTTCCGTCGCATCCGGTCGCTTGGCTGCCACGGCCCAAGGATAGAGGAACAGGACCTCAACGTCGAAAACGAGAAAGGCGATGGCAATCAAGTGAAACCGAACGTCAAATCGCCGGCGGGTATCGTGGATGGGGTCCATCCCGCTCTCGTAGGGCATTTTCTGCACCGGTCCCACGTATTGCCGCGGATTCAGCAGCGCAGCAATCGCGAACAACGCGACAGCCAGCCCCGCCACGCAGCCAAAGATGAGAAACACCGGGACGGCGTTCACCGTTTCCATCGTCAGCTTCCAGATTTTGCCGGTTGGGTAACTTTTCGTGACATATTCTAGGGTTTTGGCTTCGATCTGACAACCAGTACGAAAAGGTGGCTAAAATCCGGCCGGAATCGACGAGAATTTGCCGGGAATTTATGTCACCCAGCGACGCCAGAGTACTTAAGCACCCCACCAAAGGTATTAGAATCACCGTGGTGACGAGGGTGGGCGCGAAATTGGCCTCGCCAAGCCCACAAACGCCAGAAAAAAATCTCAGGGCAATGGTGATGTGCATCATCCTGTGGTATAATGGGCAAACCCCGATTTGACTGAATTGAAACAAGGAGCGAGCAAATGATTGGTGGCAGACAGCGTATTTTCGTCGCCCCACGAGGCGAGTGGGTCGCGCCTTGCCTGCAGCGTGCGGTTGTGCAGTTGGCCGAAGCCCATGACTATGGGCAAGATGGGGAAGTTGAGCCGTGGCAATATGCTGTGGAGATCGAAAGCCTCTTTGCCGTGGGAGCCACGGAAAGTGATCTGCGTTGGTTGGTTGAAGGCGGCTACGTGGAGCACGCCCGTGAGGTAACGGGGCCTAGAGATTTGTCGCGCCGTTTCATGGCGTCACGCGGGTCGAAGTTTTCCAAGCGAGCGTGCTTCGTCTTGACCGAGGCGGGGCTTCGACTGACGTGCGCCACCACACCTGAGCAGATGCCGTTGCGACGGGCGGCCTAGAGTTCACATCGACTAGGGAATTTTGCCTGTTTGCGGCCGAAGCCAGTTGTCAAGACAGTGACCAAACGTGATGAAACAGCTACGCCAAAACAAGAATGAGTCGGGAGACATCATGACTTCCCACGACGAACCAACCAGCATTTCCTTGGATTTGCAGGCGGCCAACGGCCATCGTGAATTTCAGGCGGCACTGGAGCAGTTGGCCTGTGCCGCCAGCTATGCCCAGGATGCCGATCTCAGCCCTTGGGACTTCGCTGTCGAGATCGATAGCCTGATCGATGTCGGTCTGACGACGAGCGACCTTCGTTGGCTGGTAACGAAGGGTTGCGTGGAGCACGCCCAGGAAGTGACGTCAAGCAAGGACACGCGGCGGCGATTTCAAGTCTGCCGGCACTTGGCGTTTGGCAAGCGGACCTGTTTCGTGCTGACCACCCAAGGCATGCAGCTTGCGGCCCCGAGAGCATTGGGCGTGGCAAGGATCGATGCGGACGGGCCGACGGTGGAGATTCCGGCTGCCGTGAATTCGGAAACGAAAACTGCCGCACGCTTGCCGTCGTGGGACAACCAGCGGCGCGATTTTGCGCGTTGGCCTTCGGATCGTGAAGAGGTATCGCGTGCCGTCTCTCTGCCAAGAGGCCGTCTTGTCGGCCTTTGAGGAAGAGGGCTGGCCGCCCGCCATCGACGATCCCTTGTCTCCGCAGGCCGATCAGGAGCCAAAGCGTCGCTTGCGCGACACGATCAAGAGCCTCAACACGAACCAGCTAAATCCCATCTTGAACTTCCGCGGCGACGGAAGCGGCCTGCGCGTCCTTTGGGAATTGAAAGAGCATGCCGAGTCGATTCCCGTCATCCCCGTGCGGGAAGGCATCCGCGCCGCGTAGGAGCGGGGAGCAGCGACCGGCAATCGCTGCTCCCGTATCTTGGGAGTTGCCCAACTCGGGCTCTACGGGAGCCGGATCGCCTGGCGCAGCGTGCTGCACATCGCGTCGCAGGTCCCATGCCCTCTTGCGACCGGCTGCCAGTAGGAGACGCCCCACTGCCGTCAAAACACGTCCAAATTGAAGTGGTGCCCTTCGTAATACCGCCTGTCTTCGGGGTATTCATTGTGCCACTGGCGGTTATAAACCGGGATCTGCATTTCGGGCGGATAGCGATTGTACATATTCGCCGAACTGCGGTAATAATCGGGCCCCCAGAAATTCTGAGGATAGTAAACGTACGGGTAGTGATACAAGCGGTTCCAGTCCTGGGTGCTATAGGTCTGGCCCCATTGCTCATTAAAAGCCTGCTGGGCAGAGGCCTTCGGTGCGAGGCAGACGGCTTCGAGTGCGGCAACACAGGCCAGCGCCAAGATAATGCGGCGAATCATCGAGTTCCCCCCTTCGATTCGGAATCTATCCGAGAACCGGTCTGGGCCCCGTACGATTCAGGGCCATTCCAGGCGTTTCGGACAGGTTTTCAGTGCGTAAAGGATGCTTACCTCTGTGCATCGGCAGGCGTCGCCCTCGGCATTGAAAGAATATTGGGCATAATCGGCATAAACGGAAGAATCCGCAGGGATCGCCAGGGGAGGGGATTGGAATGGCAGGCCCGAGATGCGTTGTTGGAGTCCCGGCTTTAGCCGGAATCTTCCCGGAAACGCCGCCTGAAGGCGGGACTCCAGCGGCCCGCAGGCGCTGCCGAGGTTCAAAGAGCGGACGGCACGGACGGCTTTGCCTGCTACCTCGCCCATTCGCGCTGCCACAACTCCAGGACCAGAAGCGACCACAACCGCTGGCTGTGGTCGGCGCGGCCGGAGACGTGGTCCTCGAACAACTGCTCGACTGCCTTGGGGCGAAAGAACCCTCGCGATTGCGTCTGCGGATCGAGGAGGATCTCCCGCGCATAGTCCCGCATCTCGTGCCGGAACCAGTGATCCAGCGGCACGCCAAAGCCCATTTTCCTTCGCCGGCGGATCGGCGGCGGCAGTTCCGCGGCAAAAGTCTCCAGCAAGATCCGCTTGCCTCGACCGCGGCGGAACTTCAGGCTCGCCGGCATTCTGGCCGCCAACTCCACGACGTGATGATCCAGAAACGGCTGCCGGCATTCCAGCCCGAAGGCCATCGAGGCCGTATCGACCTTGGTCATCAAGTCGCAAGGCAGATAGGTCAGCAGATCCGCCAGGCTCACGGCGGTCACGGCATCGCGTCCGCGGGCTCGCAGCAAGGCCTGAGTGAGAAACTCCAGCGGGTCGGCGTCCGGCAATCGCGCAAGATGTTCCTCGCGATACAGCCAGGCCCTGCGGGCCTCGCCGAAGAGCGAGATCCACTCCAGGTAGCGTCGCGCCGGGCGATAAGCAAAGCCCTCGGCGAAGCGCTTCCACTGGCGCAGTCGCGATTTCTGACGAGACGACGACGGAATTAGCTGCCAATACGAACCGGCGGCCAGCCAACGGAGTGCCGCGGGCCAGTGATCGAGGATCTCGGCCAGCCAAACCGCCCTGTAACGCGGGTAGCCGGCAAACAACTCGTCGCCGCCGTCGCCGGTCAGTGCCACGGTCACGTGCTGCCGGGTCAACTCGGCGAGATACCAGGTCGGCAGGGCCGAGCTATCGGCAAAAGGCTCGTCAAAATGCCAGACCAGCCGGGGCAGGATCTCCACGGCCTTGGGCTCGACGCGAAACTCCTGGTGGATCGTCTGGAACCGCTCGGCCGCCAGACGGGCATAGCGTGTTTCGTCATATTCCGGCACCGGGAAGCCGATGGAAAATGTCCGCAGCGGCCCGCCGACGAGTTGCCGCATCAGGCCTACGATAATCGTCGAATCGACGCCGCCGGAGAGAAAAGCCCCCAACGGCACTTCGCTTTGCAAGCGGGCCTCGACGGCCGCGGTCAGCCCGCCCCGCAAGCGAGCGGCATATTCTCCGGCGGGCAAAGGCTCTTCGATGCGGAAGTCAGGCTGCCAGTAGCGGCGGATTTCCAGCCGGCCCCCGCCAATCTGATCTGGGCGATAGACGGCCAGATGGCCCGGCGGCAGTTTGCTCATGCCCTGCCAGATCGTGCGCGGATGCGGCACGTACTGGTAGGTCAGATATTCATCCAGGGCCTGCGGGTCGATATGCCGCGGCACGCCGGGAACCTGCAAGAGGCTCTTCAACTGGCTGGCAAACAGCAATCGGCCCGGCTCGTGGCGATAGACCAGCGGCTTCTTGCCCAGGCGATCGCGGGCCAAGAGCAGCAGGCCGCGCTCGGCGTCCCACAGGGCGAAGGCGAACATGCCGTCCAGCAGGCCCGCCATTTCCGGGCCTTCGTCTTCATAGAGATGGACCAGGGTCTCGGTGTCGCTCTGCGTCTTGAAGCGATGTCCGCGGCCCTCGAGGCGGCGTCGCAGGGCGGGGAAGTTATAGATCTCGCCGTTGAAGATGACCCACACGGTCTCGTTCTCGTTGGCCAGCGGTTGCCGTCCGCCGGCCACGTCGATAACCGCCAGCCGCCGGTGCCCCAAGGCCACGCCCGGCAGGCAAGGCCGGCCGGGACGCAGGGCCAGATCGCTATAGTGAAAGCCCTCGTCATCCGGGCCGCGGTGGCGGAGCACGTCGGTCATGCGGCGCAGGGTGTCGGCGTCGATGGCAAGTCGAGGCTCGATCCAGGTTCCGCCGGTAATGCCGCACATAACAAGGGAAATCCGAAATCCGAATATCGAAATCCGAAACAAATCTCAAATTTCAAATCTCAAATGGCCAAAGCAGCGCATCCGACGTTCCGCGGTTGTTTCGAGCATTTGAGTTTTCCTCTTTTGAATTTGTTTCGGATTTCGGATTTCTTCACTTCCCCTGGGTTCTTCGACTACTTCGCTGGACCGCCGCTTCTCGTTCTTCCGCGGTGAGTTCATAGACGGTGTTCCACATGGCCTCGTCAGCCTCGGTCCAAGAGCATTTTCTCCGTCCCATGGCTGTGCAGGCGGTAGCGTAAAGCGACTCCTTGCCCATGCCATGCGTGATTGCGTCATTGAGGTACCAGGTGAACGAGGGAATGAACTTGGGCAGTAGTCGGCCGCCAGCCACAAGCACGGACATCGCCCCGACGCAAGTGCCGGTGTTCAGCAGCGTGCCGATCGAGGTCTTGGCATGATCGCCGATCAGGGCCCCGACCTTGGTCGAACCGGTCGAGAGTTGCGTGCGGCCGTCGAGCGTGATTTTGACCTCGGAGTAGTCGTTTTTGAGGTCGCTGTTGGTGGTCAGGGCCCCCAGGTTGACCCATTGCCCTACGTAGGCATGGCCGAGAAAACCGTCGTGATACTTGTTCGAATAGCCTTGGATGATCGACTCCTCCACTTCGCCGCCGATGCGGCAGCAGGGGCCGATCGAATTGCCTTCGCGGCACTTGGCGCCTAGCAGGATCGAATTGCGGCCGATGTAGCAAGGTCCTTCGATGCGGCTGAAAGGCTGGATTTCCGCATCCTCGTCGATATAGATCGGCCCGTGCTCGGCATCGAGGACGACCATCGGATGGATCTTCGCGCCGCGGCCCACGAAGATGTCGCTACGGCTGCCACGAATCGCGCTGGGGTCTTCGATCTTGGCTTCGTCCTCAATGCCGCTCCGCCCGGCAGTGCGAAAATCGTCAGCCAGTTGTGCGGGGTTGGCCAGGATCAGGTCCCAGATATAGTTCCAGGTCGGCAGCTTGGCATCCGCCAGGGGGAGATTCTGCTTGGCCGAGGCTCAACAGCGCGTCCAGGGAGTCTGTGCTCAGTTTTGCAAGGTCTTCCCGGACAATCCGTGCTACCAGCACTTCGCCGTCGGTATCGAGGAAGACGCTGGCTGGGGCCTTCGTCGAGTTTGGCCAAGCTGTCGGCCTTGACGCGGGCGTCAACCACCAGGAGGTCCGCGCCGGCAAGGCTCTGCGGATCGTTTAATGCCCAGTCGTGCCACCAGAGCCCGTGATCCAATTCGCTGAACCACGCTCCCGCTGCGCGGTCGTTGACCAGCCAGTCTCGCCACCAGACTTCGGTCAGGTACGGCGGCAAGAAGCAGGCCATTTCAGCCGGTCTGACGCGATCGAAGAGTTTTCCAGGAGCGACGTCATGCCGCAGCGCAGTTCCCAGATCGGCCGGGAGAGTGCCAACGGGATAGAAGTTTCGCCGCTGGGGCGTGGGACGATCGACCAAGATCAGCCGCATGTGCGATTCTCCGAAAATGCGTTCCTGTGTCGAGTTTGGCGGATTGCGGGTCGGATGTCAATGCTAGCTAGCCGAATGGCTTTGTGATAAAATGGGCGGGTGTGCCTCTCATTCGGACGACAAAGTGTCCGCAAGAGCATGTACCAAGGGCGATCGCCCCATTCGGAAAGGGAACCCAAAATGAAAACCTCTCGTTGCGAAAAGGATTCGCGCGCGTTCGGTTGCGCGACGGATTGCACAGTGTTGTTGTGTCTTCGCGTGATGGTAATTCTCGTTACCGTCTTGCCGCTCGGGGGATGCGAGACCGATTCACGCCCAAACGACGGGACGATTCAGGATACCAAGCCTGCCGCCACCGTCCGAGCCAAGCCGCGCCCAATGTCCCGAGACCGGATAAACCCGTTCTCTTTCAGCCGGCATTTTTCCGTGCTGGCGCCGAACCTACCCTGCAAGGCACGGGGTTTCTTGCGAAGGCCCCCAACGGACGCATCGCAGGGGTAACCAGTGCGCACTTCATTGATCCGACGGAACCTCCGGTTGTGCGTGCAGTTTGGTTGGATGTGGAAGGCCAGCATCCGATGGCATCGTTTACCAACTGCTGGGGACAGCCCGGCAAGTTGGGCATTGACTCTCGCGAAGGTGATCGCACTGGCGACTACCTGGTCATGCCTGTGGTCGAGACGGTGCCGGACGAACTCGTGCTGGAACTTGACCCGCGTGAGAAGCCAGACCTGAGAGAACGAATTTGGCTTCCCAACAAGGATGCCAAGGCCGGACTGGGGTATCGCCTTGTCGGGGGTGAGGTGGACGAAGTGGAAACGACGCGTGTGACAGTCGTTCTTGACTCGGACATCGAGCTTACGTCCCAAAGCGGATCACCGTTCATCAGCCAGAAGACCGGAAAGGTGATCGGTACACTGTCGGCCATCCGCTTCAACCGAGAGTTCACAAAAAGAGCCCTCTTGCTCTGTCCGTCGCACGCCATACGCGAAGCCCTGAGCAAAGATGGGACTTTTCCGCCGCTGTCCCAGGTTATCGGGACGGCGCGCTAGGCAGCGCGGCAGGACGAGGCTCATTTCCTCGCCCAGGACTGGCGACGCGCCAACCCGTTGAGGAGGAGTTTGGGGCGCGGTAGAATATGAGGAAAACGTACGGGAGAGCCGTCTGACGAACGAATTCGTGAGAACGAGGCCTATTATGGTACTTAATCTCGGCTCTGATTTGGAGGCTATCTTGAACGAGGCGGCTAGCCGTCAAGGCATAACGGCCGAGGAATTGGCCATCAAGGCGCTGGAAGATCGCTATGTGCACCGCGCATTCAGCCAAAGGACGACTGGGGAAGAACGCTGCTTGCAGCGGCATCCGACTGCGGCGTGTCTCTTTCCAACGAAGCGGTCAGCAGTGAAGGGCTGTACGACTGATGGCAAAGTTGGACGATACCATCGTCCCGTCCCGGAGGGACGATGGAAAATAGCCCAGCGATTTATCGCTGGGTAACGAAGCGAAGGAAGACCGAGAGTCCCGTAGGGACGGATGACAAAAGGGACCAACCGTCCCTCCGGGACTGGATAAGACATTGATAGTTCCTTACCCAGCGATAAATCGCTGGGCTATTCTCAGGTGCCCCTCCGGGGCAAAAACCATGGCTATCTAGCCGACCAACTCCGCCAGCGCCCTCCTCAAATCCGGAAACTCATAGGCGAACCCCTGCTCCATGAGCCTGCGCGGGGCGCAGCGCTGGCCGACGAGCGCCAAGTCGGCATTGATGCCGGCGATCCAGCCGCCCAGGCGAACGGCCACGGCGGGGACCGGCGGGCTCCAGGGCCGGTGCAGCGACGGCACGCAACTCGCGCATGAACTGGGCGTTGGTCGCCGGCTGTGGCGAGCGGCCACGTAGATGCCCTGAAAATCCTCGCGGTCGATCGCCTCGCGATAGATCCGCACGGCGTCGGCCAGGTGCAGCCAACTGATATATTGCCGCCCGCGGCCGGCGGCCCCGCCAAGGAACCAGCGGGTCAGGCGGCCAGCGGCGGAAAGGCCCCGCCTTCGCGGCCCGAGCACGACTCCCAGACGCAACACCACGCGGCGGACGCCCGGCGTGGGACTCTCCTCAAAGGCCTTTTCCCACTGCCGGCACGTCTCGCCCAGAAAACCGCCATCCCGGCGGGGTCGATTCGTCGCAAACCTGTATCGCCTGAGTCGCCGTAGATTCCAACCGCCGCCGTTTGCACGAAGACCCGCGGCGGGCGGCGGCAGCGGCGAATGGCCTCGCCAACCGCCTGGACAGAAGCCACGCGAGAGCGGATGATCTCGCGGCGATTGGACTGCGTCAGCCGGCAGTTGATGTTCTTGCCGGTCAGATTGACGACGGCCACGGCGTCTTCCAGCAATGCTGGCCCACTCGCCGACGCGTCGAACCATCCCAGGCAACAACGGTTCCGAAGGGCCTGTCCGCGATCTGCCTTGCGGCCCACCGCGGGAGAGCACGATCACTTCATAGCCGTCGGCAAGCAGGCGGCCGGCAAGGGCCTGACCCACGAACCCGCTGCCGCCGGCCAGAACGATCCGTTTGGAGGCCATAACGTACTCCTCACGCTCCGCCGTGAGGCCTGAAGCGATGAGGGTTCCCGGTGAGGAAGGACTTCGATTTGCATCACGCGGAGCGTGATGAGTACGTTTACCGCTTGGAGAACTGCGTCCCACGGCGGGCGCCGCGGAGACCGTACTTCTTGCGTTCCTTCATGCGGCCGTCGCGAGTCAGCAGGGCGTTCTCGCGGAGCTTTTCCATGTCCTCGCCCGACTTCTTCAGGGCCCGGGCGATCCCCAGCTTGCAGGCGTCGGCCTGGCCGGTGATGCCGCCGCCATCGACGCGGATCATGATATCGACCTGCTCGCGCTTGCCGGTCTGCATCAGCGGAGCGAGCACCGCGTTCTGGTGCGAGACGTTGCGGAAGTATTCGTCGTAGGGACGGCTGTTGATGACGATCGTTCCCTGTCCCGGACGCAGGCGAACGCGGGCGCAGGAGGTCTTCCGCCGTCCCGTTCCCAGAATGTCGTCCGCCCGGCCCTTGAGTGTGGTCACTGCCTCTGCCATTTTCAACCTATTTCCTCTTCGTGTTCATAAAAGACTACTTGACGGCAACCTCGAGCGGCTGGGGCTGCTGCGACTGGTGCGGATGCTCGCTGCCGGCGTAGATCTTCAGCTTCTGGAGCATCTTGAAGGCCAGCTTGTTCTTGGGCAACATCCGCCGCACGGCCTCGGAGAGGATCTTCTCCGGCCGGCGCTTGCGGCGCGCGGCGGCCGTTTCGCGGTGCTGCCCCGGATAGCCCGTATACCAGGTGTATTCTTTCTCGTCCCACTTGTTGGGATCGCTGAAAATGATCTTCTCGGCGTTGATCACGACCACGAAATCGCCCGTATCGACGTGCGGCGTGTACGTGGGCCGGTGCTTGCCCATGAGAACCATGGCGATGTCGCTGGCCACCCGGCCGACGACTTTGTCGGTGGCATCCACCAGCCACCATTTGGCCGTCAGCTCGCCCGGCTTGGCCACGTACGTTTTTGCTATCTTCAGCATGCTTGCGATCCTGACCATGATCATTCCACCCAGCCTGAAGGGCGGGAATCCTGTAATTTACCCATATATCGGCCGCGTGACAAGGGTGTCCGCGTCAGAAACCAAGAATTCCGTGCGTCAAAACAGCACAACTCTCGGGAGGGGATTTTCAAACTCCCCAGCACATCCGTCATAATGCCTATTCGTCGTTGGCGCGCATGCCTTGCGACACGCTGGCTCTCCCAGAGCTAGACTTCAGAACAATTTAGACCAAACTGCGGCTTTCCGCAGCGATGCCCGCTATCCCACCGATTGAGCAGAACCATGATCGTTGGCATTCCACTCGAGACGTTTCCGGGCGAAACCCGTGTCGCCCTGATTCCCGCAAGCATCCCGGCCTTGGCCAAGGCCGGGATCGAGGTCCACGTGCAGTCGGGGGCGGGTCAGGCGGCCGGATTTCCCGATTCTCACTACGTCGAAAAGGGGGCCAAGATTGCGCCTCGCGGGACGAGGTCTTTGCCGCCGACGTGATTTTGCAGGTCCGCGCCGCCGGCGCCAATCCCCAGGCGGGCAAGGCCGATCTGCCCAAGCTAGCGGCGGGCAAGATCGTCATCGGCCTGTGCGATCCCCTGGGGCAGCCGCAGGCGAACCGCGAGTTCGCCGCCACCGGGGCGACGCTCTTCGGCCTGGAACTTTTGCCCCGCATCACGCGGGCGCAGGGCATGGACGTGCTCTCCTCGCAGGCCACGATCGCCGGCTATCGAGCCGTGCTCTTGGCCGCGATGGAATTGCCCAAGATCTTCCCCATGCTGATTACGGCGGCGGGAACGCTCAGTTCGGCGAAGGTTTTTATCGTCGGTGCGGGCGTGGCCGGACTTGCAGGCGATTGCCACCGCCCGCCGACTTGGCGGCGCGGTCTCGGCCTATGACGTTCGCCCTGCGGCCAAGGAGCAGATCACAAGCCTCGGCGGGAAGGTGGTCGAAATGCCGTTGGACACCTCGGCCGCCGAGGGCAAGGGCGGTTATGCCCAAGCAATGGACGAGGCATCGAACGAGAAACAGCAGGAGTTCATGGTCAAGCCGGTGGCCGCCAGCGACGTGGTCATCACCACCGCGGCGGTTCCAGGGCAGAAGTCGCCGCTGCTGGTCACGCAAGCAGGCGGTGGAAGGCATGGCTCCCGGTTCGGTGATCGTCGACCTGGCCGCGGAACGGGGCGGCAACTGCGAAGTGACGCAGGCCGGCCAGCGCATCGTCCACAACGGCGTCACGATCCTCGGGCCGCTCAATCTGCCGGCGGAAATCCCCCAGCATGCCAGCCAGATGTATGCGAAGAACATCTCCACGTTCCTGCTCAACCTGGTGAAGGACAAGCAGGTGCAGATCAACCTGGAAGACGAAATCATCCGCGACACGCTGATCGCCCGCGACGGCCAGATCGTCCACGCGCAGGATTCAGCAGTTGCTTCAATAAATAGCAGAAAGGACAACGCGAACGATGTCATTTGCCTCCTTGATACTCTTGGCGGAGACGGGGCCGGAAGGCGGCCAGCTCAGCCCGGAGACCACCGCCTTTTTGACCTCGCTTTTCACGCTTGATGCTGGCCACATTCATCGGCCTGGAGGTTATCAAGAACGTCTCCCGGTTGCTGCACACGCCCCTGATGTCGCTGACCAATGCGATTTCCGCCATCGCGGTGGTGGGATCGATCGTGCTGGCCGGCCAGAAGAGCCCCCAGCGACGCTGTTCACCACGATCCTCGGTGCGATTGCCTTGGCGTGCTCGATGACCAACATCGTCAGCGGCTTCATCCTCACCGATCGCATGCTCAAGATGTTCAAGAAGCGGGAGCCCGGCAAATCATGACTCAAAGCCTGATCTGGATCCAGTTGATCTACCTGGTCTCCACGGCCCTCTTCATCCTTTCGCTGAAATGGATGAGCCATCCCAGTACGGCCCGCCGCGGCATCGTTTCCGGCGTGGTGGCGATGGTGGCGGCCGTGGGCGGTACGCTGATGACTCCCGGACTGGAGTCGTACTCATTGGATCATCGGGGCGATCGCGGTGGGATTCGTGCTCGGCGTGCCCTTGGCGATGGTGCCCTTGACGGCCGTTCCGCAGCGGACCGCGCTCTCGCACGCCTTCGGTGGCCTGGCCGCCGGCCTGGTGGCCGTCGCCGAATACTACCTGCATCTGAATAACAGTCCTGAGGAATTGACCGGTTTCACCACCGGCGCCCTGATCGCCGAAGTGCTCCTCGGCTTCCTGACCTTCACCGGCAGCCTCATGGCGGCGGGCAAGCTCCAGGAATGGATCCCCACGCGGCCGATCACCTACAAGGGACAGAACGCGATCAACTTCTCCTTGTTCGGCGTCGCGCTGCTTTGCGGCGTGCTGCTGGTCTGGCACCCGACGTGGTGGCTCTTGTTCCCTGTCATCGTCCTGCTCTCGCTGGCCTTCGGCGTCCTGCTGATCATCCCCATCGGCGGAGCCGACATGCCGACGGTCATCGCCCTGCTGAACTCCTATGCCGGCCTGTCGGCCGTGGCCATGGGGTTCGTCCTGAAGAACAATCTGCTGATCGCCGCCGGGGCCCTGGACGGTTCGTCGGGCCTGATCCTCTCGATCATCATGTGCAAGGCCATGAACCGCTCGTTCACCAACGTGCTGTTCGGGGCGTTCGGCCAGGTCCAGGCCGCCAGCGGCGCGGTCGAGCAGCGGACGGCCAAGAGCGCCACGGCCGAGGACGCGGCCCAGATCATGGATGCCGCGCGGACCGTGGTCATCATCCCCGGCTACGGCATGGCCGTGGCCCAGGCCCAGCACCGCGTGCGCGAGCTTTACGATGCCCTGACCAAGCGCGGCGTGACCGTGAAGTTCGCCATCCATCCGGTCGCCGGCCGCATGCCGGGCCACATGAACGTCTTGCTGGCCGAGGCCGAGATCCCCTACGACAAGCCTCATCGAGATGGACGAGATCAATCCCGAGATGCCGGAGGCCGACGTGTCGCTGGTGGTGGGGGCCAACGACGTGGTGAATCCGGCCGCCCGGCACGACAAGTCGAGCCCCATCTTCGGCATGCCGATCATCGACGCCGACAAGGCCAAGACGGTGTTCGTCATCAAGCGGAGCATGAATCCCGGCTTTGCCGGCATCGAGAACGAGCTGTTCTTTGCCGACAACACGCTCATGCTCTTCGGCGACGCCAAGGCGGTGATGACGAGCCTGGTGCAGGCGCTGAAGGAGTAAGTCCAGTCGTACTCATCACGCTCCGCCGTGATGCTCCTATCCCATCACGGCAGAGCGCGATGAGTACGGATGCCTTCAATACTCCAACTCGAAGGTAAGGCCGCCGGACGACATCCAGAATGCGTCCCCGGCAACTTCGGCGCCGAGGACCGTGTCCGTGTTGTACTTTGCCGGAATTTCGCTCCCCTTGGTGATTTCCACCCGGTAGAACCCGGGAGACATACCGTTGGCCGGGTCGTCTGCTCCCCGGCTCGGCTGCGCAGACCATGGCATTGCCGTTCTTGTCGGTCTTGCCAGTGCCTGTCGTCAGGCCTGAACCGAGAAAACTCTCCGGCACGAGGTTAACGTCGGCGTCGTCCAGCGGCTCCCTCTTGCCGGCCTTGCTCACCCGGAAAACGTGGCAGGGCACACTGATACGTCCCGCGCCGAGGGCCTTCCACTCCTGGATCCGGGCGTCGATTTCCTCGGCACTGATCTTTGCACTCTTCAACTGGCTTTCCGACGGCGGCGGTCCGCGAAAGTTGCCCATCTTCTTGATCGTCGGCACGGCGGCTCGCAGACCAGGGGCCTTGGCCAATTCGTCGTAGTCCAGAACGTGGTCCCCATTGGCATCCAACTTGGCAACCGCCTGCGACCGGCGTCGGAAGCAATACTCATGGGTGTAACAGCACTTAGGGCACCGTGTCCGCATCCCGACACGAGCAGTGCCACCATCACCAAGAAACCCAGACCCAGACCAACTTGCTTTTGCATCAGAACACCTTTCTTCCCAGAGAATTGCTGCGGATGCCCCGTAACTTGGAAGCACCCCGCAGCCTGCCACGCCCTCCCTATCAGAGGGGAAATCTCGCCTGCCCACTCGAACCAAATTATAGGATAACAGACCTTCCGGTTGGCGTCAAAAGGGGATCGCGCTGACTGCATGATTGACAGCGGGGGAAAAGGTCGATTATAATTTGGGTGGGAGCAGAGTTCTGAATCGTGGCCGCCGGTCCTGGGGCCGCGGGACCTTTCATGGGAGGTGCCAAGCTATGGCGGTTTCTCGGCGGAAAAATGCGGCCTTTACCCTGGTGGAGTTGCTTGTCGTCATTACCATCATTGGCGTCTTGATCGGCTTGCTCTTGCCGGCAGTCAACGCCGTTCGTGAATCGGCGCGGCGAACCCAGTGCAAGGATAACCTCGCCCAACTCGGGCGGGCCGCGCAGGCCACCCTGGCGGCGAGGGCCACTTTCCGGCCGGCGGTTGGGGTTACATGTGGGTCGGCGATCCCGATTGCGGCTTCTCGGCCCGGCAGCCGGGCGGCTGGCTCTACAATTGCCTGCCCTACTTGGGGATGGACTTGATCCACGATAAAGGCAAGGGGGGCACTCCGGGCAGTTCGAAGCCTTTGTTGGGGGAACTCTGCAAGGCAGCCGTCCCGTCCTTTATTTGCCAAACCCGTCGCCGGCCGATCGCGTATCCCTACACCGAACCCGTGGCATCGACCCCCTTCAACGTCCCGAACGTTTCGAACTCGGGCACTCCGGTCGCCAAGACCGACTACGCGGGCAATGGTGGTTCCAATTTTTTTGAGGAGGCCGGGCCCCCCTTGAGCAACAATTGCTATGCGATTTACCCGAATTGTGCCTGGCAAACGACGAACGCGAATACCGCCATCGCCGATCCCGTCAACGGATTCAACGGCGTCCTCGGTTATCGAAGCGAGGTTTCCCAGATTCCCGATGGCCAGAGCAACGTGCTTCTTGCGGGCGAGAAATACCTCAATCCCGCCGTCTATACCACGGGAACGGACTTGAGCGACAACGACGAGGCATTCTGTGGCAACGACCGCGACATCACCCGCTGGTCTTCTTATGGCGGGGTTTACCAGCCGCCGCTGCGCGATACCCGCGGCAACACCCAGTATTTCTGTTTCGGCAGCGCTCACCCCGCTGGGTTCAATTGCGTCTTTTGCGATGGTTCCGTGAAACTGGAGAATTTCCAGATCGGTCAAGCTCTGTTCATCAGTCTCACGGTCCGCAATGACGGCACACAGCCGGGCGATTTCTGATAACCTAAGAGGATTCCATGGTCATGAGTCGCGTTATGTCCAGCATTCGCGTCCTGCTCGCCGCCCTTGCTTTGCTTGCAATCGCCGGTTGCTCGGATGAGCCGCCGTCGCCGCCGCGTCCCCATATCGATCCCCAGCAGGCGGCCCAGGAGGCCCTGAAACTCTATGACAAAAAGGGCGATGGCGTCCTGGATGCGAAAGAACTGAAAGACAGCCCGCCGCTGTTCGACCTTCTGCAGAACATCAAGGCAAAGTCTCCCGACCATCCGGATACCTTAAGCGCGGCGGACATTGCAAGCCGCTTGGAGGGATGGGCCAAGGGCCCGTCGATTCTCATTCCCGCCGCGGGCATGGTCTCCGTGGACGGCAAACCGCTCGACGCAGCGACCGTCACCTTTGAACCGGAGCCGTTCCTCGGTCCCTCGTATCATTCCCATCAAGGGCAAACAAATGGGGCGGGGCTTTTCCAGTTGGATCCCGATCTCAAGGAGCTTGGGAACGGCATTTTTGTGGGCCTCTACCGAGTCCGCATTTCCAAGAAAGTGGGCGGCAAAGAGACGATTCCCGCTCGCTACAACACGGAAACGGAACTCGGCGTTGAACTCTCCCCCGACAACCGGGATCTCTCAGATAGCACGAACTTCCTGCTGAAGGGCGAGTAGCTAGGGCGATTTCTGAAAGGGGGGGTTCCAGGCACATTTTGTCCTTGGCTGCTTTTCCCGACCCACCCGCATTACTTTTCAAGCTCTTTCGCAAAAACTGGTCGCCGACGCCTTTTATTGATTGAAACGATAGAATATATTGTTACAGTCGCATCGAAAAAAAGGGGAAAGGGACCATGAAAGCTGCATATATCGAGAAGACGGGGTCGGTCGATCAGATCACCTACGGCGATTTGCCGAAGCCAAAGGCGACGGGCGCCCAGGTGGTGGTCCAGGTCAAGGCGGTGTCGGTCAACCCCATCGACACGTACATTCGTTCGGGCGCCGTGGCGATGGAATTGCCCAAGCCGTTCATCGTCGGATGCGACCTGGCCGGCGTCGTCGAGTCGGTCGGCCCCGATGCCAAGCGAGTGAAGATCGGCGATCGCGTCTGGGGCAGCAACCAGGGGCTCTTGGGCCGGCAGGGCACTTTTGCCCAGTTCGCGGCCGTGGACGAGCAATGGCTTTATCCCATTCCGGAGGAAGTCTCTTTCGAAGATGCCGCGGCAATTGCGCTGGTGGCGATCACCGCCCACCTAGGGCTGTTCCGCGACGCCCAACTGAAGATGGGCGAGAAGGTCTTCGTGCATGGCGGCTCGGGCGGGGTCGGCTCGTGCGTCGTGCAGATGGCCAGAGCGGTCGGCGCACGCGTGATGACCACGGCCGGCAACGACGACAAGGTCCAGATCTGCCGCAAGCTCGGCGCCAGCGTGGTCGTGAACTACCGCACGGGCAGCGTGGACGACGCGCTCGGCCGGTTCGGCGACGTCGACGTATGGTGGGAGAGCCTACGCGAACCAAATTTGGAGCGGGCCATCAGCCACCTCGCCCTGCGCGGACGGATCATCATCATGGCCGGCCGCGACGCCAAGCCCGTCCTCCCGGTTCGGACCCTTCTATACGCGCGACGCGCGGATGTACGGGTTTGCCATGTTCAACTCTCCCGCCGACGAGCAGCGCAAGGCGGCGGCCGAGATCAATCGCTGGCTGGCCCGCGGCAAGCTACGGCCGCAGATCGACCGGGTGATGAAGCTCTCCGAAACGGCCGAGGCCCACAAGCTTCAGGAAAGCAGCACCGGACAGAAGAAGAGCTCGCTGGCGGGGAAGATCGTACTCGTGCCGTGATGTAGGGTGGTGTCGAGCAGCGAAGACCCACCAGGAAAACGCCGAACGATGGTGGGTCTTCGCTGCGCTCGACACCACCCTACACCTTTCAGTCCAGCCAGTCCTCATCTCGCAGCCGCTGTGGCGTATACTCTTCCGTCACGTAGCTGATGTCCTTGTTGGCGAGGGCTTCAACTTCCAGCTTGAAGCCGTTGTCGAGCATCTTCTCGATTTCCTTCTGCCACGGCTTCTTATTGGCGAACCAGGGATAGGCGGCGATCTGCTTGGCCCGCTTGCGGTCGTTGTCGTTGAGCGAGATCTTCACGCTGTCCGAGAGTTCGCATCGCTCCAAGTCGATCGAGCGAATACCGAGAAAACGGCAGTCGGGAATGGCCATCCGCTTAGACTCGAATGCCAGGTTGATCGATCCTTGTTTGATGACGCTGTAGATGTAGTATCCCCATGGATCGTTATCCAACAGGCAATAGACCGGCAGCTTCAACTCGTTGTGCAGGCGGTAGAGCATCCGCCGCACGCCGCGCGGCGGCTGTCCGCCGCCGTGGGTCAGGATGCAGTTGTTCGTGCGCCAGAACTTGTCTTCGTTGAACCGCTGCCAAACGGTGCCCTTTTCGACGTGGAGCACGAACTTGGCATCGCAGTTCTTGAACTGGATCACCTCGGGCTCGACGATGGAAGGGATGCCGTAGCCGCCGGAGCCCATGCGGCGAGCAATCGATCTCGTCGCCCGTATCGACGAGGACGAGGTTTCCGACCATGTTGCCCTTGACCTCCGCGGCCAGGTGCAACTCCTCACGGAGGCTGTCCAAGAGGACCTCCATGTCCTCGACAATCGGATCGCATTCGCCCTGGTCTTCGAACGTCGGTTCCTTGGTGCCCTTTACGTCCTGTTTGAGATTGTAGAACAGGCTTCGCAGGCTGGACGTCTTGCCTTGCTCGATGAGCTGGTTCACGCCCTTGGCGACGAGCATGGTCTGCATGTAGGCTTTGGCCTGCGAGAGGTTGAACAACTGGCGGGAGTTGGTATTGCTGCCCATTTCCAGGATCCGCTTCGACTTGTTGTAGCGGGTATTGGAAAGCGTGCGGGCGGGAATATCGACGGTCGGATCCCGCCCTCGCTGGGCGGCGGAAACCACGTTGTCGGCCAGTTCGTTGAGCCGCTTCAGGGTGCGGGAATCGCGAAGGTTGAGTTTGGGTTTGGTTTTTGCCATGGTTGGAAGTTGTCGGTTGTCGGTTGTCAGTGGCCAGTCTTCACTATTGGTTGCTCGGCGGCCACGTTCAGCCAATCGGGCATGGGACCGCCGAACTCCCACACCCTCAGGATTAGTCGGCCCTCACGATCTGTCCAATCCACATAGAAGCCTTCGCAGACCAGGGCTTCGATCCGTGACTCTATTTCGGCCAGTGGCACATCGATCGCGCCGATCAAGTCGACGCCGCAGTATTGGACTAAACGACAATTCGAAAAGGTACGGCTTCGGGACCAATCGCGGTAACCGTTGATCTTGGTTTGGAGCTTCTTGCGGAATGACTCGTCCATCGGTCACCTTCGCGCCAGACCTTCGAGACCGGTGTGGATGCGGATGCCAGCCAGTGGATCCTCGTCGTTGCGGGGAGGGGGCGCGGCCGCGCCGGGTGCCGCTACCTCCACGATGACTTGCACTTGCTGGTGTTCAGCAAGGTCGAGGCTTCTAATGGGCCGAAGCACGCCGTTTTCGTAAATCGCGTCAACGATCATTGACAAGAACCTGTTCCTCATTTCGCGGCCAGCACCTCGACCGATAGCACTTCCTTCACTTCGTGGTCTCCCTCAATCATCGACTCGACCTTGTCCAGGTCGCTGGCGTGGAAGTACCTTTCGCCGCACTCCTGACACACCTGGGCCTCCACATTTTCGACGATGTAGAGCCGGCCCTTATGCCAGTGCTGCTTCCGGACGCGGCGTACTATGGTTTCCCTCGAGCAGTATTCGCACTTCATCCGTTTCTTCCCGATTCGGCACAAGACCAGCTACCCGAGTAAACCACCGGCCGGATCCTCGACCCAGCGCTCTTGAAACATGTGGAACTTCTTTGCCGCGTCTTGCCAAATCACGTAAACATACGCGCAGCTTCGCTTGTCGTGCT
The DNA here is from genome assembly GCA_963824275.1 of uncultured Planctomycetia bacterium. GTDB lineage: Bacteria > Planctomycetota > Planctomycetia > Pirellulales > Thermoguttaceae > JANXQG01. Next base: position 199,163 of record CAWGOT010000007.1, read on the forward strand.
GGCTCGATGACATATCCGGATGCAAGCTGATTCTAATCAACCACGGATGGATTCTTCCGTAAGCCTCTTTGAAGACCCGCATTTGCTCCGCATAGCCCGACAACTTGACTTTTGAATGCTCCCTAAGCTTCGGATCGACCAGGGAAAAGCACTTTTCCCAGGAGCCTTTCTCAAACCAGTCATACATTTGCTCCACTCTCCTCCGGAGAGCTTGAACGTCCAACAGACATGCTGCGCAAAGCGCGTGTGGATTGAATCATGTGTCAGCTTCCCCCGAGGAATGATGCGGGTTGAACCAAAGTCCCGATTCCGGTTCTCGATCGGCACTTATCTTCGTGTTTGTGCAACATGGTTGATGGTAGACAAAGTACCATCGTTTCCAGCCTCTTCGGGCGTTCGGAGGGTTCTTCGTTCGTCCATTTTCCTTCTCACTAACCAAGTCCCAAGTCCAGGCCAAGTCGTCCTCCGGCAGTCTTTCCCAAGGCTCATCCCACAACTCATGCGGCCCCATGTCTATAATGGCCCTGCTCCTTTCGAATTTGGATGACTATCAATTGTATCACACTGGGGGTCTCAGTCTACCCACCGCCCGCCGCGCCCGTGCTCGGCGCTGCCCCTTCCCCTTCTGCTTCGACAATAATCACATTCTCGCCGAAATCGGCCTCGTCCTCGTCGATCGGCCGGCCGCGGTCGTCCAGTTGTACGTCGGCCTCAACCGTCCGCTTCTTCGCCACTTCCAGCAGCCGCTCGTAGAGCTTCGTGCGGTCCGATTTGTTGATCCCGCTCACGGCGTCGGCCACCTCGCCCAGGTAGCGCAGGAAGATCTGCCGCCGCTGCCCTTCGTGCTTCACGCGGTCCCGCCGCCTGAGGAACATCGCCAGTTTCCGCCCGACCGACTGCAAGGCCAGCCGCAGTTCTTTTTGGATCTCCGGGTAGCTCGCCACGGCCTCCTTCGATTCGCTCGTGAACGGCACCCACACGCTGGCCATGTGGACCATCAGCGTCACCGGGCCGCTGGGCAGCCCGCCCCGCGACTGGCTCAGCCCGTAAGACCGCCAATTGGTGCCCATCACCGTTTGCGTGATCGCACAACCAGCCGCCTGGAACTGCAGCGGCACGCGGTTGGCATAGCGGAGGATGTTCATCGACTGGCCCTCGTTGAGGTTCACGTTCCGCATCGCCTCGTGCAGCTTGGTGATCTCCTCGGGCTCGAGCTTGCCGGGCGAAACCCGCGGCCGCATGCCTGCCTCGGCAATGATCTTGTCGGCCGCCTCGGCCCCGATGCCGTCGAACGACGAGGAGAGGAACTGCCGCAAGGTGCGGGCGTCGCTGGCTTCCAGCATTTCATGAAGGCCCTCGCGCGAGATCCGCTGGGCGGCCGACGTGCCGCCAAAGGCCAGCCCGACCTCGATCAGGAACGGATTGCCGCGATAGACCGACCGGCGGACGCGTGGCCGCCGCATAAAACTCGCCGGGGATCAACTGGTGCAGGCCCTTGAGGATCAACTCCTCGCCGATCGGCACCAGGCAATCAGTGGCCGGCGCGGGAATCTTCGTCTGCTGGATCGCCTGGTACATGGCGTCGGCCTCCTGTCGCCCGCACTTCAGCGGGCTGCTTCGCACGCCGATCTTGGCTCCTTCGCAGATCTTCCGCGCGACCGAAGGGCTGACCCGCGAAAATGACTGGATCAGGAACTGGCCGACCGTCGGCGTCTTGGTCTCCTTGAGCATCCCGACCAGGCGGCCCAACTCGACGCCGTAGGGATGCGGCTTGATCTCGCGGGGTTCCGGCGGAAGCGTGTCGGTCACGCGCGGCCGATCCCAGGGCCCGCCGTCGGGATCGACATAGTGCAGCGTCACATGCGGGTTGGCCATCGCCGTCTGCTCGAGGTAATCGTCCACGCTGCCGCGGCCGCGCTGGTAGCGAGCCTCCAGTTCGATCGTGACCCGCGTGCCGTGATCAAGCTCGATCCATTCGATTTCGTGTTTTTCAATATCCCGCCGGCCCTTGTCGTTGGGCTCGATGACCACGCCCTCGCCCTTGCCGTTGAGGATCTCAGGGCGGTTGCGTTTGGTGTCGATCTGCAGCTCGTAGTAATGCGCGTCGGATCGCTTCGAGACCTTCGACATGATCTTCACCGGCTTGCCGGTCGTGAGCAGGCCGTACATGCCGGCGGCGCTGATGCCGATGCCCTGCTGGCCGCGGCTCATCCGCATGCGGTGGAATTTCGAGCCGTACAGGAGCTTGCCGAAGATCAGCGGGATTTGCTGTCGAAGGATGCCGGGGCCGTTGTCCTGCACGCCGACCTTGAAGCGGTCCTCGCCAACCCGCTCGATGTGGACCCAGATCTCCGGCAGGATACCGGCCTCTTCGCAGGCGTCCAGGGCGTTATCGACGGCCTCTTTGACGGTCGTCAGCAGGGCCTTGCGGGGATTGTCGAATCCCAGCAAATGACGGTTCTTGGCGAAAAACTCACTTACCGAAATTTCTTTCTGACTCGCGGCCATCGACTGCGCCGTCGCACGGCGGCGGTTCGAACGGGCGTCGCCATTGCTGCCGGCCATCGCCTCGCCGTTGGACTCGACCGCTTCATCGCTGGCCAGGTGCGAAGAGATATCGGACATATCAGACCTGTTGCTTATCATGGTTGGGAGGAAGCGTCCAATTATAACGAATCTGCGGGCCTTCTCCAGGGCGATTTTGGCCCCGTTTTCCCGAAATCTGCCTACGTCTTCCGTTCGGCAAATAAAGACTCACCCACGCGACATTCCCCGGCCGAGACTTTACTTAGTTAGAATCCCCAAAACCTCCACTACGATTGAGGAGTCGATCATGGCTCATAAACTTCTGCACGCCTCGATTGCCGTACTTTTGGCAGCGGCAACGTGGTTTGTCCTGGCGGGCGATGCTCGCGCCCAGGGCTACGGCGCCCCCGGTTGGGCCAGCCCCGAACCCAATTTCTATGCGATGCCGACCGGCTCTGACGGCCTGACCGCGGCACTCTATCCCAGCCCTCGGCCCACGCCGCCGCTGGTCGGGCAGACTTACATCACTTACCAGCCGTTGGCGCCGCAGGAATTTCTGTATGTCCACGCCCGCTACTACAAGACCTATAACGACACCCACCAGGTCACCCGAACCACGGTGACCTACGGGCATCACCTGTCGCTGCACCCGTCGCTGATGACGGCCGAACCGATGCTCCGCACACCTGCCAAGGCCTGTGCCAAGTAGCTCGATGAGTGGCACGTCCCTAACTAAGCGCCGCTTGAAATCTTTGAAGGACCTGTTCCCATGAAAGCCAGTTTGATTCTCGGTCTCGCTATCCTTATTGCAGCCACCCTGGCGGCGGCGCTTCCGACGCGCGCGGGAGAACTATTTCATCGCGGACGCAATGCCCCCGCGTGGAATACGAACTACTACGATTCGGCCTGGGGAATGCCCGAGGCCCTTGTCGTGCCGCCGACGGTGCATTGGCAGTCGAATTATGCCTGGGGCGTGGGCGGAACGCGCCTGACCCGGGTCCGCGCCCAATATCAGGCCGACGTTCCGGGCCCCGAATCGACCTACAACCCGCGTGACTATCAGCCCACTCCGCCCCAGCCCAGCGACACGCAGCAGTTCGGCGTGAACTACGTCCGCGCGCCGCGACGATAAGTTCTGCCCCGGAGGGGCATGTGACAATAGCCCAGCGATTCATCGCTGGGGCAACTGGGCGATGGAATCAAGAGGCAACTTCTTTACGGACATTGGGCGAAGAGACAACGGATTAACCATGCGACCATGGCTCGCGATCGTCGCCGCAATTGACGCATCATGCTCTTTCTGCCGTTTCTCCAGCAATTCTCTCAAAGAACTTTCCATTGCAAGCATGTTGGCCTCACACACTACTTCCCTGCCGCCTCCAGCGCCCCGTCGAACCGCGCGCGGATCTCCCGCGTCGTTTTCTCGTAGTCGCACATCAGGGCATCGCTGCTCGAATAGCGCAGCAGGTGGGCCAGCTTATTCAACTCCATCGGATCGTGCGGGAGCTGGTCGCGGGCCGTCGAGTTCATCAGCCGCAGCCGGCTCTCGATCGTCCGCAACAAGCGGTAACCGGACTCGAAGAAAGCCTCCTCCTCGGCGCTCATCAATCCGGCATCCTTGAGGGCCTGCAAGGCGGCCAGCGTATTGGCCGTCCGCAGGCTGGGATTCCGCCGGGCATGCTGAAGCTGGAGCATCTGCACAAGGAATTCGATATCGACGATGCCGCCGGGACCGCGCTTCAAGTCGCCGGCGCCGACGGTGGCCTCCAGGCGGTGCCGCATCTCGCGGATCTCGGCGGCGTCCTTCCGCCGCCAGCGATGGCCATAGGCGGCCCGCTGCACGGCGGCAGCCGCGGCCCGCCGCGTTCGCGGCGAACCGTAAACCGGCCGCGCCTTGCACAGTGCCTGACGCTCCCAAAGCTGGCCCGAGCCCTCCGCGTAGTAGCGGCTGAACTCGTGCATCGTCATCGCCAGCGAGCCGCTCTTGCCGGTCGGCCGCAGCCGGGCGTCCACCTCGTACAGCCGGCCCTGGGCGCCGAGGCGGCTCGCCGTCTTGATGATCCGCTGCCCCAACTCGCTGAAAAAATGCTGGTTCGAGGTGCTGCGGGCCGACCACTGGCCGAAGTCAAACGCCGTCTGCCCGTCCGCATCGTACAGGAACACGATGTCCAGGTCGCTATGGTAGTTCATCTCGCGCCCGCCGAACTTGCCCAGGGCCAAGATCGCCATGTCGCACGGCTCGCCCGCCCTGGAACCATCGGCGATCTGAGGGCGGCCGAACTTGGCAATCAGCTTCTGATACTCGGCCACGGCGATCTGGGCCAGGCAGACCTCGGCGATGTCGGAAAGCACGCCCGTCGTGGCCTGGATGTCTTCCTTGCCCAGCAGGTCGCGAACGCCCACGCGAAGCTGCTCGTCGTTCTTGAAGCTGTGCAGGATCGGTTCGATGTCTTCCGCCGCCCAGCAAAGCTCCTTGAGCGTCTCCTGCAAGCCCCCACGCGTCGGCAAACGGTCCAACACCAGGCTGTCCATCAGGCCGTCGAGCATGCCAGGGTTGCTGGTGAGAATGCCCGACAAGTGAGGGCTGTACGCGCACAACTCGACGTACAGCCGCAAGGTGGGCGGGTTGAAGCTGAAAAGTTCCCAGAGCACGCCCTTGCCGCCCAGCGAGTCGCTCACCTGGTCGAGGTTCACCAGGGCCGCGTCGGGATCGGCCGTGGCGCCCACTTCCTTGAGCAACTGCGTGGCGATCGCCGCCAGGAAATGCCGGCACCGCCGCGTGGAAAGGAAACGGATCTTCTCTTCCGAGAGGGCCATCAGGTTCTTATAGGCCTGCTTGACATCGCGGAAGTGATACTTGCTGAGCACGGCTTCAATCAACTCCGGCGGCGGGTCGGGATCAAGCACCAGGTCGGCCTCGGCCTCGGACTTTTCGTCGTCGCTGAAGGCGTCGTGCAGGAGGTGGTCGAGAATCTTGCGATTGAACGACGTCTTCTCGCGGTAGTCGGCCAGAAAGCTCTCCAGCGCCGACCGCTCGCTCGTAGTACCGGCTTTAGCCGGAAGACCGCCGACCATGGGTACATGGTGCCCGGGCGGGACTACGAGCGCGGCAGTTGGGTGGTCCGCGTAGCCCATCCGCAGGGCCAGCTTCCGCAATTCCGCATCCTCGGCCGGCATCATGTGCGTTTGCAGGTCGAAGAGAATCTGCAGGCGGTGCTCGATCTTGCGGAGGAAGTTGTAGTTCTCGCCCAGCAGAGCCCGCTCCTGGTTGGTCAGGCAGCCGCATTGTTCCAGCCGGGTCATGGCCTCCAGCGTGTTGCCGGTCCGCAGTTGGGGCAGGTCGCCGCCGTTGAGGAGCTGCAGGAACTGGATCACGAACTCGATGTCGCGGATGCCGCCGTGGCCGACCTTCACGTCGCGGACCTGGTCCTGCGCCGCGGACCCTCTGCTCGATCCGCCGCTTGAGGGCCTTGATGCCGCCGATGTCGGCCCGGCTCAGGTAGCGACCGTAAATCCAGGACGAAAGCTGAGCCAGGAACTGCTTGCCCAGCTCAAAGGTCGCCGGCGACGGGGCGGGCCTTGATGTAGGCCTGCCGCTCCCAGGTCCGGCCGCGGACGTCGTAATACGTGAGCATCGCCGGCAGGCTCATCACCATCGGGCCACGCTGGCCGTCGGGCCGCAGCCGCAAGTCGACGCGGTAGACCGCGCCCAACTCCGTGGTCTCGGTCAGCAGTCGCACGATCTCGCGGCCCAGGTGCTCGAAGAACTCATGGTTGTTGACCGGCCGCGGGCCGTCGGTCTTGCCCTCGCCGTCGTAAAGGAAGATCAGATCGATATCGCTGGAGTAGTTCAGCTCGCAGCCGCCGAGTTTGCCCATGCCGAGGACGGCGAAGCGCGCGAGTTCGCCGTCGGGGCCGATGGGATCGCCCCGCTGCCCGCGGAGCTTTCGCCAGGCCGCTCGCAGGGCCCCTTCGAGGATCGCGTCGGCCAGGTAGGAAATCTCGCCGTGACCGTCTGCAGGCTCTGGTCGCGGATGATGTCGCCATAAGCGATCCGCAACGTCTCGCGGCGCTTGAAACGCCGCAGCGAGCGGAGGACGGTCTGCTCGTGCTCCAGGGCCGAGATCTCCGCCACCAGGTCCTCGACCAGCATCTGCCGGGCCACCGGCGCCCCTTCGGTCAGCCGCAAGAGGTCGAGGCTTTCCGGGTCGGCAATCAAGAGATCCGAGAAGTGCTGGCTGGTGGAGAAGATCTGGATCAGCGTCGGCAGCGCCGTGGCGTCGCGTTCGAAGAGCGTGCCGATGCTCAGCGGGTTGCGGGCCTGGGCCACGAAGCGGTCCAGGTTGTTCAGGGCCATGTCGGGATCCGGGCAGCGGGCGAGGACCTGGCGGAGCTGATCGCAGATCCCCGCCAGAAGATCGAGCGTCATGCCCGTCGAGGCCATGCTCACCAGGGCCGCGTGGGCGCGGCGCGGATCGACCACTCCCAGGCCTTGCAGGAACTCCTGCGCGGCGTCCGCATCATCGAGATAGTGGCGAAGGTTGGCGATATCCATGAGGCCTGGCGGAGAGGAAACGAGCATTGGGGATTTGAAATTTGAGATGTTTGAGATCAGGGATTCAGCCAAACTCCGCATTCCGCAATCCGTCATTATAGTGTAAACGCATCGGCCGTTTCGATCCACACCGTAATTCCCGTAGCGTGACTTTGACACGTCGAGGACGAGCACAATGCGGGGAGGAAGACGCGAACATTTGACCGCCAGCGACACTGCCGGCCAGTCGCTTGGTGCGAGATTACAAGTAACAGGACGGTAGCAAGACGTTTGCCGTGGAATCGGAACATCTCGGGCTGGCGGTGGCCTGTCCGCACGGGCGATCCATGGATTGCCCGAAATCGAGCCTTCCGGGCCGGGCAGGGCAATCCGTTGTTTGATCCTTCCGACGGGTGGTTCTTGCCCGAACTTGCTCGAAACTGGTTCCGCCAATCCCGCTCGATCCTTCCGACGGGTGGTTTTTGCCCGAACTTGCTCGGAACTGCTTCTGTCAGTTCTGCTCGATCCTCCCGATGGGTGGGTTTTGCCCGAACTTGCTCGGAACTCGGTCTGACAGTCCGCTGTTCGATCCTTCCGACGGGTGGGTTTTGCCCGAACTTGCTCGGAATTCCTTCTGCCAGTCCGCTTTTCAACCCTTCCGACGGGTGGGTTTTGCCCGAACTTGCTCGAAATTCGTTCCGCCAATCCCGTTCCGCCCTTCCGACGGGTGGTTTTTGCCCGAACCTGCTCGAAATTCCTTCTGCCAGTCGGCTGTTCGACCCTTCCGACGGGTGGTTTTTGCCTGAACTTGCCCGAAATTCGGTCTGCCAAGCGCCGTCCGATCCTGGTTAGTTCCCAACCGAGAATTCGGGCTCGGGCGGAACGGCGGAACCCGCGGTCCACGCCGTACGGGGATGCTTCAGCCCGGCGGGCGGCTTCGTCTTTCCGGAAATCACCGTGACTTTCGAATACGAACATTGGGTAGTTTCGCTTTGATGATTTTGCGGTCGGGAAAGGGGCATTGCGCGTTCGAGTGCGCGCGAGCTCCTGACCGGGGTGGTTGACGAGACCGCCCCGGTTTGCGCGGCGTGCCTCGGCAAGGCCCGCCGCAGAACCGAATTGTCAATGAACGGAGAATACGGGTAATTATCCATACTTTTAGATTCATGTCAAGGGCCCGGACGAGTGTTTTTCCGCCGCCTCGCGGCCAGGGACGGGCGCGATTGCCCTAAGTTGTCTGGCTGCAAGAGGTTCCGGAACGGGAAAAATTGAAATCCGCGACGAAAAACCGCGGCCTTCGCCAGCGCCGCGATAACCGGGGTCAGAATGGCCACGGGAAAAACACCGCAACGCCTTGCCCCGCAATGGGTGCAAGCCTACTCCGGCTACGTGCCCGGCGATTTGGGCGCGATCAGCACGAGTGCAACCACGAACGCCGAACCCAGCGGGACGCGGGGCAACATAGCCGCCGCAAAAAGCGTGAACTCGCTCAACCTGACCGGCGCAACCGGCGTGCAGATGACGGGCAGCGGCGCTCTGACCTTGGTCTCCGGAGGGCTGATCGCCAATACCAGCGGCGGCATCCGGGCGGGAATCCTGAAGGGTTCCCCGAGTGGCGACCTGACCGTCAATACCGTTCAGGACATCGTGATTTCCAGCGCCATCCCGGACAACGGCGGCCCTACGGCGCTCGTGAAAACGGGGGCGGGCACGCTGACGCTTTCGGGGACCACGAGCTACACGGGCGACACCTATCTCAATAACGGGACCCTCGTTTATATTCCGCCGCTGAACGCCACTTATGCCGGGTCCATTCATGGACTGGGGAACCTGACGAAATCGGGTACGGCCACGCTGACGCTTACCGGCATGAGCGATTATTCCGGCGCGACGACCATCACCGGCGGAGGGCTGTGCGTTGACGGCGCGCTTGGCCCGAACAGCGCGGTCACGTTGCAAAGTTCGGCGGTGCTTTCCGGCAGCGGCACGATCGGCGGCGACGTAACGGCCACCGGGGGCACGATCGCACTTTCGCCGGGCGGGACCATCCTGGGCGCGGTCACCATCGGCAGCGGCACGCTGACGGTGGGCAACGCCACGGGCAATTACCTTTCCACGGCCGGCGGCCTCAATGTCACAGACGGCGGTGCATTGCTGGTCAGCCCCTCGGCAACGATCGTCGGCAACGTGGACCTTTCCAGCAGTGCCGAAAGCAACTTCTCGGGTGTCCTTTCGGGCCTCAATTCCGTCCTCACGCTCGACGCGCCGGCGGGCGGAACGCTGACGGTCGGCAGCAGCGCGTCTTCGACGTATGGGGGCATCGTGCTGCAAGCGGGCACGCTGAAGATCGCCAACACGGCCGCATTGGGCAGCAATGCGTTGACCATTAACGGAGGCACGCTCGACTTGGGCGGCTGGTCCAACTTCATGCTCACCACGCTGGCGGGGGCCGGCGGCATGATCGAAACCAGTTCTGGAACCGCCAGTTTGTTGGTCAATCCGTCCACGTACATGACGGACAATTACTCCGGCTCGATCGCGGACGGAGCGGGCTCGGTCAGCCTTGTCAAAGAGGGTGCCGGCACACTGGTCCTGTCCGGCAGTAACACGTATAGCGGTGGCACCACGGTCGAGGCCGGCACCCTGGAAGCGACCTGCCCCGGCGCTCTTCCAAACGGTAGTGCGCTTACGGTCGGTTCGGATGCGGCGATCTTCGGCGGCGATCTGATGCCGTCCGGGCGCCGATGTCTTCTACCGCAACGCTCGCCGACCCGGCCGCAGCCGCTGTTCCCGAGCCGAGCCCGCTGGCGCTTCTGCTTGTGGCGGCCATCGGGATCGCGGCCATATATGTTTCTCGCCGAAGCGAAAGGGATGCCACTGGCTTGCCCGGTGGAGCCTCACGCTCGTCGCTACCTACAACGCGCCTCCTCGCGCGCCTTCGTCCCCCGCTCCCCAGCGACGGCTTCACCGTCGCTGGGGAGCGGCGGACGAAAAGAACGGGGGACATCTCCCGTGTAGCGACGAGCGTGAGCCTCCACCGGGCAAGCCGGTGGCATCCAACACTCCTCTACTCCTTACACTCCGCAGAAGAATTGGAGGTTAGCATCTTGGCAACGCGCAACCGCTGGTGGATGGCGAAACTCTTCGGCAAGGCAAAATCGCCCTTCGCCGCGAGTAAACCCTATCGCCCCAAGCCCCGCTTCCTCCGCCTCGAATATTTGGAGTCCAGGACATTGCTCTCCGGCGCGCCTGTCGTGTCTCTGTCCCAGCTCCTGATCAATATGACGCCCGATCCGCATCCCAGCGGCGACCAGCCGGCCGACCTCGGCCAGGAGATTCTGCTGACCAATTACACGACAAATCCACTGCCGCCCGACCCGGGCGTCGACCCCGCAATCACCCAGTTCATCGCCGGGCTTGCGCAGGTTCAGGCCGACATCGAGGGCAATCCGGCCGCGCGGCCGGGGTTTTGGGGCGAGACCTTGGCTGCCGCCGCAAATCAATATCGCCTGCACCTGGACGACAACGGCATGTTGATCTCGCAGTGGACGATCGACTGGGGCGATGGCGGCGACCCGCAGACCATCTCGCCGCAACCCTGGGTCGTCCACCAGTCCGCGACCGCCGGGCAATATACGGTCGTCGTCACGGCCGACAGCCCGGATGGCAGCTATACGGGTCAATCGTCAACGAGCGGGTTCGCGGATTTTGCCGGCATCGGCGGCAGCGGCGGATACCAGGTTACGTTGGCCACCGCGCCGCCCACGCTGCACGTCGCCGGCCCTCAGACCGTGGCCCAGGGCCAGACCTTCGCGCTCGATAACCTCGCCTCGTTCAGCTACGCTAGCGCCAGCGACTCCAGCGGCTTCACCTATAGCATCGACTGGGGCGACGGCACGCCGCCCTTCAGCGGCTCGAACGTCGATGTCATCGCGGCGGGCAACGGCAGTTCGCCCTTCCTGGGGGCGCTGGCCAGCGACGCCGGGGACGGTCCGCTCACGCACGTCTACGCGAGCGCGGGCACGTATTACTTGGCGGTGACCGTAACCGCCGACGACAGCGGCCTTTGCGACACGCAGACGATTCCGATCAACGTCGTGGCGCTTGCCCCGACGATCACAGGGCTGCCTTCGGGCGACACCTGCGACGAAGGGACGACCGTGAACCTCGGCGCCACGGTCGCTACCACGCTCACCGATCCCGTCGCCTACAACTGGCAGATCACCGATTCCTCGGGCGATACGCTGGAGCAAAGCACCGATCCCACCCTCAGCTACACGTTTGCCGATCCCGACACCTACACGGTCACACTCGCGGTCAGCGTGGACAACGTCACCAGCGCCCCGGTCGCCTCGACGATTACGGTCAACAGCGTCGCTCCGGTAATCACGTCGTCGCCGATTACGGGTAGCGCGAACGTGGGCCAGACGTTCACCCTGTCCGGCGTGTCCTTCACCGACTCGGGAATCAACGACACGCACACTGCCTTGATTGACTGGGGCGACGGCAGCGCGCCGATGACGCCCAGGTCAACGAGCCGTACCTGGACACCGACGGCGTTACGGAGATTCCGGGCGCGATCAGCGACACGCACGTCTTTGCTTCTGCCGACACCTATACCGGCACGATCACGTTAACGGACGAAAGCGGCAATTCGGCGACGCAGAACTTCATGGTCGATGTCGCAACTGCGGCCGTGACGCTCAACAGTTTCAGCGCGTCCAGCGACGGTTCGCAGCTTCAGGTGTCCTACACGGTCGCCAACGCGACCGCCGCTCCCTTCGACATCGGAATCTACACCTCGCCGGACGGCACGACGCCTGACTCCGAGCTTATGTCGTATACCGTCAATGGCAGCAACTTTCCGCTGACGACCGGAACCTATACGGCCTCGTTCCCGGCGGCGTTTGACGACATTGCGTCGAACTACCTTATGATCGCCGTGAGCGACGCTGACTCTTCGGATAGCACCGTGGAATTCTCCGGCGGGGTCTTCGTCGCCCCGAGCGTGACGGCGAGTCCTCCCCAGAACATCCTGTACGTTTTCGGCAGCAACGCGAGCGACGTTCCGATAAGCGGCGGCGACACGGTCAATATCTACGGCCCCTCAGACGCGAGCCCCAACACCAATTCGGTCGTGTTCGACGGCGGGACGCCGTTCTCGATCAGCTCGAGCATCACGGGGATTCACGTCCGGGGCGAAGCCGGCAACGATACTTTCGAAGCCGCCTCCGACGTGACCTTGCCACTGTGGCTCAACGGCGGCAACGGCACTAATACGCTCACCGGCGGCTCGGGAAATAATGTGATCGTCGGCGGCAGCGGCCAGAACACCATCCAAAGCAGCAACGGGGTCAGCACGCCGCAGACGATTGACGACCTTGATACGCAGGCGACGTTTCCGGGCCTGGAAGATTACTTCCTGGCAACCGGCTCTTCGGTGCATGGAGCAGCCAATCCGTTGCGGGGGCCTTCAACGGCGAGGAGCTGACGCACGCGGAAAGCACCAGCAGCGATAAAGCGACGTGGGAATTTGCCAATCTCGACCCGAGCGGGTATTATGACGTATATGTCACCTGGTCGCCGATTGCCCTTGCCTCGACGGCCGCCCAATACAGCATTTACGACGATTTGACCCAGCTTGGCGGGACGCTGCCCACGGTCAACCAAACCGAGTCGCCGGCCGACCTCCAGGAGGCAGGCGTGTTTTGGCATGATCTGGGCGTGTATCAGGCAGCGTCGGGGACGCTGATCATGCAGCTTGGCACGGACGGCAGCGGGGAAGTCCTGGCCAACGCGGCGATGGTCGTGCCCCTCGAAACGGCCCCGGTCACGAACCTCGCGATGGACAGCTTTGGCGTGGATTCAAGTGGTAACCTCTCGGTCACGTACACGATCAACGGCGAAGATTCGCCGCCCTTCAGCATCGGCATCTACGGCTCGCCCGACGGCCGCCAGGCAGGCTTGCTCCCCTCGCCTTCCGGGGGAGGGGCAGGGGGTGAGGGCGGTCTGCTCCAGACCTACGATATCACCGATCCCACGCTGCTCGGCGGCGGCGGGCAGACCTACACCGTCAGTATTCCCCCGGACCTGAGCGGCGCTTCCAGCCCTTACCTCGTCGCCATGCTGGACTGCTACGATCAGGTGACCGAGACGAGCAAGGCCGATAACGTCTCGTCGCCTTTAAGCGGTGTGTTCCAGAACGGCGACGGCGCGGTTTATGTCATGGGGAGTGATAGCGTAAACGAGAACGTAACGTTTTTACAGAACCCCGCGGCTGGCGCGACCACCGTGACCATCAACGGAGCGGCTCAGCAATTCAGCGGCGCGGCTGCGCTTTATGTTGCGACCGGCGGCGGCAATGACACCATCGACGCTTCTGGCGTGAACTTGCCGCTGACGGCCTACGCCGGGTCGGGCAGCGACACGATCATCGGCAGCGCGGGCAATGATGAAATCTACGGCGGCTCGGGCGCGGACACGATCTATGGCGGCACGGGCAATAACTGGATTCAGGCCGGGTCGGGGAATGCCACGATCTACGGCGGCCCAGAGGATGATTGGCTCTATGGCGGCTCGGGCACCGACAAGATCACCGGCGGCAGCGGAACCGAGGTCATTCACGGCGGATCGGGTACCGACACCCTCATCGGCGGCAGCGGCCTGGACGATATCTACGGCGGGTCGGGCACGAACTTCATCTACGGCAACGGAGCGAACGATATTCTCGAAGGCGGAAGTGGGCAGAACTTCATTCAGCCGAATCCCAGCGGCAGCCTGGGCAGCATCCAGGTCAAAGACTCGAACAACAACCTGACTTTCGACGGCACGATCGATGCCAGCGGCAATACTTATTCGGGCGACTATCAGGCGATCGATCCCAATCCCGATTTGGGCTATGGGGGTGCGGTTGCCGACTGGAGCTTTAACAACTTTAACTCGGGTGCCCGTCTTGGCGCGGCCACGTCGACTCCCGTGGCGGTCTATGCCACGTGGCAGTCGGACGGCAGTTTTTCGCCCGGCACGCAGTGGGCCGCAAACGCGGTCTATACGGTTTATGACGTAACGGCCGACACGACCTTAGGCGCACTCACGGTCAACCAGGCCGACGCCCCGCTTGGTCAATCGCCCGAGCCCAACGACCGGCCGTGGACGCGTCTGGGGGTTTGGAACGTCCCGGTCGGCGACACGATCCAGGTCGAACTCTCCGATAGCTCGTACGCTTCCGGCGACATGCTCTGCGCAGGCGACGTGATGATCCACGCCATCTGGCCCACGGTCAGCATTCGGCCGACCAATGTTACCGTCAATCCCAACGTGGCGTCCGCGAATGCCGGCGATTACGTCGATTGGGTCGATGCCTGCCAGGAGGTCAACATCTTTGTCAACGGCTACGGCGGCCGCGTAGAATTTCAACTGCAAGCGTCGATCAACCCGCTTTACACCAATATCGAAAACCAAAGCGCGAGCATGAGCGATTGGCAGGCATCGCTGAATATTAACCCCGCCGACAGCGTGTTTGAGTTTTGGAGCTCCTCCACTGGCGGCAGCGCTCTAACCGATGCTGGGTTCAACGCACTGATCGCGTCCGGCGACGATGACGGCACGGTTTGGGTGTCTGCCAGCAGCACGGAAGACCCGTTGGTAAAACTCGCCTTTTCAAACAGCGCGACCACGGCCAGCGTTGCTGAGGGGGTGGCAGTGCAACCGGATCAGGCAATCCCCGCATATATTGTGACGAATCAGGTTTTGGCTGATGCTCGGGGAAAGCCAAAACTAGTTGTGGGAGCGGCGATTTGGAAGAGCTCTGAGACCGAGTTTGCTGCTGTCAACACCTTTTCGGATGTCCTAGCTGCGATGCAAAAAGTTGTGACAGACTCTGGCAAGAAAATACAAGTGTTGGAATTTAAGGGACATGGACAGCCTTTTGGCATATCAATAACAGAAATGGGCGTCGTTGGCAGCAAAACGTCGCAAGCTGATGTAATCACTGCCGGCAATGCGGCATGGATCGGCGATCAGCTCAAGGCAAGCGGACTACTCGCCACTGATGCGACGATAATACTGAGTGGGTGCGACGTGGGCAACTCTGCCAAGTCGAATACAACGCTTAATCCCACTTGGCCGCAGATTTTGGCTAATTCAAGTGGATGTGAGGTATTCGCGGCGGGTGGCGTTGGATCTGGAACGATCATCGACCAAACTGCCGTTGTTAGCTACGACTTGGATGATGTTGTTTGGTGGAGATTCTTCGGCTGGGGCAGGAAGCAACATTTCAAGGAGTCGGATTCCGCTTATGGCAGCGAGGATGACATATTCTATGGATTTTTTCCACGATAACTCGTCAACAACCCGTTGATATTTAGTTAGCATTTCGTGGGGGACCCTTGGCAGGTGCGAAGCATGAACCAACACTTTTCTTACCCCCTGCTTGGCGGCGCTGTTTTTGTCGCCTTCGTGATCGGATGCGACTCGCAACGCGATCCCAGTCAGTCCAGCGCAGAAAGATCGCAAATGCCTGCAAATAAAGAGCCAAACGACGGGGATGCGAAGCCCATTCACTGGACGCTTGGTCCAATCGGGGACGGTAACGAAGGGGATCACAACATCGCCTTTCGCTCTCCCCCGAGCCCCACAGCAACCGGCAGTATACAGCCGCAAAGGGCCAAGTCACGATTAGGAATCACCCAAGGGGCCGCCGATTCGCTTTGTGTTAGCGAGGACGGTGGCCGATTCGTCGGAGGCTCGTTTTCGGGGAAGAGGGACTTCGATACGGGGGCCGGTACCAATATCCGTGAGGCCGTCGGGGTGGAAGATGGATTCGTAACGCACATTGATCAAAATGGGGAGTATCGCTGGACAGCAACTTTCGGCGCAAAAGAAAAAATACAAGTTCGAGGCATCGCCGTCTCGTGCGGCGTGGTTTACGCAGCATGCGATGAATCAAAGGGTCACGTTGCAGTCCTTGCTATGGACAGTGCAACTGGGGCCTTGGTTCCGGGATTCGGCGTGTCGGGATGCCAGATGTTCCGCTGTGGGCAATTTGACAGTGCCGCCGCCATTCGATGTCAAGGGGACAGGATTTACGTAGCCGTCCGCTGCGGCAATTTCCCTGGGGGCAAGTGGCCCTCTTGTTCCTTCGTGGCCGTACTCGCGGTTCATTCTGGCGACGGCTCACCGGTTAATACCTTCGGAACTGGCGGCGTGCAGACCATTGGTAACATTGTGGGAGCAGGCGACTCAAGTTCGAGAGGACTTTCCGCCGGCGACTCAGTGGAACCGCTCGGCCTCGCAATGTCGAACGCGACGCTTTACGTTGTCGGAAGGTGCCAGGGAAGCAGTGCAGGAATCGGCGGTCAGGGAGCGATTGTTGCGGGAACGGGGGGAAAGGCGTTTGTTGCCGCGATTCACGCCGCGAGCGGAGCGGCCTCGGATGGGTTTGGACGGAACGGGGTGCTCGTGATTGCTGAAAACGCCAGCGAAGCGGCCGACGCAATCGTTTTTGGCGACTCCCTCTATGTCACGGGATGCTGGCGCGAGTCGTCCGTGGAGAAAGCCTTCGTTCTTGCGTTGGACGCGGGCAGCGGCGCATTTTCGCCGCACTTTGGCACCGCTGGAATCACGGTCTTCGGACCTTGGACGTGGCAGGCCAGTTGGTCGATTCGTGTCATCGGACAGGCCGTATATGTCGCGGGCGGTTACATGAGCCCGGGCAGCGAGGGCGTATTTGTGGCTGCCTTCGACCGGACCAGCGGGCTAGTGTTAGCTTCATTTGGCAATTCGGGAACGCAGTTGGTTGAAGGTTTACGATTCGGGCAGCAGGGGCGAATTGAGTGCTTCGGTGATACGCTGTTCCTTGCCGCGAGGACAGGAGACATCGTGCGAAATGAGAAACGAGAGGCCAAGATCGGCAGCACGTTACTCAATTACGGTGAGATGAACGGCTTGTTGCTCCACTTTTCGAAGGACGGCAGGCTCTTAGCTAAGTAAAAGCAGTCCCGTCGTTGTTTAAGCCTCAATGAGTTCTGGGAACCAATGAATGGTAGCTATCCTCCTCACCTGGGAACTCGGCGGTGGAATGGGGCACCTGATCAACCTGCTGCCGTTGGCGCGAGGTTTGCGGCTTCGGGGGCATCGGGTAGTGGCGGCGCCGGGGGACCTGTCGCGGGCCGAGCAAGTGTTCGAGGGGCTCGGGCTTGCTTTCTTTCAAGCCCCGGTCAAAATCCGGCCTAGCCCGCACGCCATCGAGCCTCAGCGGAGCTTCGCGCACATTCTCCACAATAACAGCTTTGGCGATGCGTTCGAACTGAAGACAATGGCCGGGGCGTGGCGGAACCTCTTTTTGAGCGTTCGGCCGGACCTGATTGTTTTCGATCATAGCCCCACGGCGCGTGCTTGCCGCATGCGGACTTGCGGCGAAAAAGGCCATGATCGGCACGGGCTTCTTCTGCCCCTTGGACGGGTATCCGCTTCCCGATCTGCGGCCGTGGCTGCACGAGGGCAAGGAAAGGCTGCGAGACGATGAAAACCATGTGCTGGCCAATGCCAACCAGGTGCTGGCCGCTTGGGGCCAACCGCCGCTGAAGCGGATCTCACGGCTGTTTCACGAGGTGGATGAACAGTTCCTCGTAACGCTGCCGGAGTTGGATCATTATCAGGGCAGGAAAGGCACCCTAACCCCCGGCGCCTCGCGAAAACAGCCGGAATACGAGGCCCTCACCCCCTGCCCCTCACCCAGTGGGAGAGGGGAGCAAAGCGCCCAGGCCGACAGGTTGGAAACCTATCCTGCATCAGGCCCCGACGCTCAAGGCGGGACGAGATATTGGGGCGTGTGGCCCAATGTCGGCGGGAAACGACCTGAGTGGCCCGAGGGAAAGGGCAAACGGGTCTTCGCCTATCTCAAGCCGTTCCCAGCCCTGCCGAGGCTCTTGCAGCAACTTTGCGACCTGCGCTGCCCGACCATCGTGCATGGCGATGGCGCGGACGCTGAGTTGCGTTCTCGTTTTTGCTCGGCCAGCATGCGATTCGAGGACCAGCCGCTCGACCTTGCCGAAGTCGGCAGGACGTGCGACCTGGCCGTTCTCAACGGCAACCACGGAACCACCGTTTCCATGCTCCTGGCCGGCAAGCCCACGCTGCAAGTGCCGATCTTTCTGGAGCAGGGCCTTTTCAGCCAGGCCGTGGAGCGGATCGGGGCGGCCGTCGTCGCCAGGCCCGACCGGCCGCTGGAACCCGTCGCCGGGCTGATGGAGCTGCTTGGTTCGGTGCGGTATGCCGAGGCCGCACGGCAGTTCGCCGCTCGTTATGCCGGCTACGATCCCGAGACGCAGATCAACGCGGTCGTAGACCGGGCGGAGAAACTCCTAGGCTCGAAGATACCGTCGGAAAAGCATCGCCCAAAACCAACATTGAAGCCCAACGCGCAAGCGAGGAATGTGTGTGTGAGAGTGCGGAAAGCGTATTCCTCGCTTGCGCGTCGGGCTTCCGCGCCCGCCGTGAACCGCAGGCCACGGTTCAGATCAGGCCGTGGCATTTCAGCAGCGCATGATACGTTGTGCCGGGGATCGGAGCGTTCTTGTCGAACTGCCGGGTATTCAGCCACTCGTTGCACCAGTGAAGCACGTGCAGGCCGGCCGGTGGCGGGTCGGCTGTCGTCGCGTATCTCTCGCCGTCGCGCCAATCGACGAGCGCGGTTCCGGCAGGCAGGACGTATTGGCCCAGTCCCAGCCGTTGTGCCTCCTGAACCAGGATGCGGATCGGCCGGGTCCAAACGATGTTCCACTCGTCGACATTCTCGGCCGTCCAGGTTGCGCATCGCCGCATCACTTCCGTTCGCGGCGGCGCCTTGAGCACGCTGCCGACCAGCCCTAGATCGATGTGCGGATGAAAGGCGTACCAGGTGTCGAAGTCCAGCGGCTTCAGGCAAACCACGTCGAGGTCCGACCACCAACCGCCGCAGTCGTAGAGCAGCTTATAGCGAAACAAGTCGGAGAAGCCCGCGTAGCTGCCGGGCCGTATTCCAGCTTTATATGAGAAGACCCGTTGGCGGGGGATGATCGTGCCGGCATCGCGGACTTCAACGCCCGGCGGCATGTCGTGTTCAAGCCGGTCGTAGGTCCAAAGAACGAAGCGATGCCCGCAGGCCACGAAGGACCGCAGCGTAAGCTGCTCCATGAGCGAAAGCCGCTCGCCGATCCAGAGGCCGTGGACAGTCAGGTTTTGTGCGAGCATGGGAAATCGCGGTGGGCGGCGGACTGGCAGGAGGATACGCTTCATCCATGGCGTAACGGTCTCCAGAGTAAGCAGAATCTGCCCTTAGACTACTGCCGATCACGCGGTTCGTCAAGCGGCATTTCGTTCTCCAACACCCAACATAGCCCGCCATAGACTGCCCTCGCTCCAATCACTACAATTCAGTGATCCATCGCTGCCTGGGGCTGCGCGAGAACGTCCTTTAATTACCAAACCGCGGAGAGAGGGAGGCGCGCACCCCCCACGCGACCCCGAACCGCCCCTTGGCCGTCGCATAGGGGGTACCGGCCTCCCTCTCTCCCGCGTGGGTTGGGCTATGTTAGCTGCCATCGTCATGCTTGTCGCCTCGACTGGTTTGCAATATGCGGCGGCAGTGCTTGCCATCCGCTTGATGCGGGTCACTGGGCGAAAATGGGCATGGGGGCTCGTGGCAGTCGGCATTGCCTTGATGGCAGTCCGCCGCAGCGTCTTGCTTTATCGAGCCTTTCAGGGCGATCCGAACGCACTCGACTTGTCGCTGAAGACCTTCGAATTGCTGACTTCCATGTGCCTGTTTGCCGGGCTGGCTGGAATCGCGCCCTTGTTCCGCGCCTTCGGCCAATCGCAGGAAGAACTTCGCATGGCGCAAGCCGAACTGGAGCGGCGGGTCCGCGATCGCACCGCCGAGCTGGCGGCCGCCAACGAGGACTTGCAGCAGGAACGCTACCTCCTGCACACGCTGATGGACTACCTGCCGCACAACATCTACTTCAAGGATGCCCAAAGCCGCTTCATCCGTGTCAACAAGTCGATGGCCCGCTACTTCGGCCTGCAGGATCCGAGCGAAGCGATCGGCAAGACCGACCTCGACTACTTCACCGACGAGCACGCCCTGCAGGCCCTGGCCGACGAGCAGGAGATCCTCCGCACCGGGCAAGGGATCATCGACAAGGAAGAGAAGGAAACCTGGCCCGACGGCGCGCCTCCTGGGCTTCCAGCACGAAGCTGCCGCTGTTTGACGATGCGGGAAACATCGTCGGCACCTTCGGCGTTTCCCAGGACGTCACGGCACAGAAGCGGGTGGCGGAGGCTTTGCGGGCGGCGAAAGAGGCGGCCGAAGCCGCCAACCGGGCCAAGAGCACCTTCCTGGCCAACATGAGCCATGAGATTCGCACGCCCCTGCACGCCGTGATCGGCATGACCGAGCTGGTCCTCAAGGGCCAGCTCACGGCCCAACAGCGGGAGTTCCTGGCGACCGTCCGCGATTCGGGCGAGGCCCTGCTCAGCGTAATCAACGATATCCTCGACTTCTCCAAGATCGAGGCCGAGAAACTCGTGCTGGAATGCGACAAGTTCCATCTCCGAGAAAGCCTGGGCGACACGATGAAGTCGTTCGCCATCCGCGCCCACCAGCAAGGGCTGGAGTTGGCCTGCCATATCCATCGCGACGTGCCCGCCTGGGTCGTGGGTGACTACCATCGATTGCGGCAAGTGGTGGTCAATCTCGTCAACAACGCCATCAAGTTCACGCAGGAAGGCGAAGTCGTGCTGGAGGTGGCCTTGGAGGCGGGGAGCGGGCGGGACACCTGCGCAGCGGGTCGGGGAGCAGGGAGCGAGGAGCAGGGAGCGGCGAGCACTCAGTACCCAGTACCCAGTACTCAGTACTCAGGGCCTGATCCCGCATCCCTGATCCCTGATCCCTCAGCCCTCAGCCCTCAGTTCTGCGCGGAATCGGCCGGCTCGCCGAGCAATATCGTATTGCATTTCACCGTGAGCGATACGGGGATCGGCATCCCCCTGGAAAAGCAGACCTCGATCTTCGGCATGTTCGAGCAGGCCGACAGCTCGACCACGCGGCGGCATGGCGGAACAGGACTCGGCCTGACCATCGCCTCGAGCCTGGTCAACCTGATGGGAGGGCGGATCTGGGTCCACAGCGAGGTTGGTCGCGGCAGCCAGTTTCATTTCACCGTGCGTCTCGGCAGGGCGGACGCCGAGCCCGGCGAGGGGGCGGATTCGGAGCCCGTCTGCTTGCACGGCCTGCGCGTGCTGGTTGTCGACGACAACGCCACGAACCGGCGGATTCTCGACGAGGTGCTTGCCAGTTGGCAGATGCCGCCCACGAGCGTCGCCAGCGCCGCGGAGGCCCTGGAGCAATTGCGGCAGGCCGAACATGCCGGGCAGCCCTTCCCACTGGTGATTACCGACGCCCACATGCCCGACGTCGACGGTTTCATGCTCGCCGGCCAGATCCGGGCCGAGCGCGGGATCGACGGCCCCGTGATCATGATGCTGACGTCGGGCGATCGCGCCAACGATACGGGCGAGTGCGAGCGGCTGGGGATTGCGGCCTATCTGCTCAAACCGATCAAACAATCCGAATTGCTGGAAGCGATCGAGCTGGCCTTGGGCATTCTGGGGACGCGGAGAACGCAGCCCGGCCTGGCGCGGGGCACCCGGCACAGTACTCTGGTCGCGGCCCCAGCCTTCGCATCCTGCTGGCCGAGGACAGCCTGGTGAACCAGCAATTGGCGGTGGCCCTCTTGCAGAGCGAAGGTCACACGGTCACGGTTGTGAGCAACGGGCGCGAGGCGGTAGCGGCCGTCGACCATGGGTACACGGCGCCCGCCGGCTGCTTCGATCTCGTGCTCATGGACCTGCAGATGCCGGAGATGGACGGCCTGGAGGCCACGGCCCTAATCCGCGCGCAAAGAGCGCGGGGTGCCCGGTCATCCGGGTTCCGGCCGGCACCTGCCCATTATCGCCATGACCGCGCACGCGCTGAAGGGCGATCGCGAACGATGCCTGGAGGCCGGCATGGACGCCTACACCTCGAAACCAATCGATGCCGAGGAGTTGTTTGCGGCCATCGAGAGCTACGTGCCACGCCCGCCGGCTGCTACAGACAGCCCGCTGCCGGCTGCCCCGCCATGCGCGGTACCGGCGCCGCACGAGGCGGCAGTTGCGGCCAACGGCAGCCCGCCACCGCCGACCAAGGGCACATGGTGCCCGTCGATGATCGATTGGTCCCTGGCCCGCAAGGCGGTTCGGGGCGACGAGTGTCTGCTCGATACGATCGTCGAGACCGCCCTGGGCGAGATCCCCCAACTGCTGGCGGAAATCCGCAGGGCGGCCGGCGCCGGCGATGCCCGGGCCCTCCGCCTGGCGGCACACACGCTGAAAGGATCGATCCGCTATTTCGGCGCCCAGCCGGTGTTTGAACCGGCCGTGCGGCTGGAGGCGATGGGCCAGGATGGCCGGCTGGAAGGCGCGGGCGAGGTCGTGTCGGTCCTCGATCGCTCCGCAGCGGAGTTGATGACCGCCTTGGCAGAGCATATACTTACGGCTAACAGGGCAGCAACCGGGAGAGAGGGCGGGAAAGAGGGAGGCGCGACCCCCCGTGCGACCCGGGGTCTACCCTGCCTGCCGTCGCATCGGGGGTGCCCGCCTCCCGCTCTCCGCCGCATCCCCCATGCGATGGGAAACCGCCGCCGGAATTCGCATGGGAGGTGCCGGCCTCCCGCTCTCCGCCGGCCCCCAAGGTGACCTTATGACCCGAGTCCTGGTTGTCGATGACTGTGCCGTCGATCGCACGCTGGCCGGCGAAATCCTGAGGAAGGATGCCGGCTTTTCCGTCGATTATGCCTGCAGTGGCGAGGAGGCCTTGCAGCACATCGAGCGGGGCCCGCCCGATCTTGTCTTGACCGACCTGCAGATGGGCCACATGGACGGGCTGCAGTTGGTCTCCGCCATCCGCGAGAAGTACTCCCGCGTGCCGGTGATCTTGATGACCTCGCAGGGCAGCGAGGAGATTGCCTTCCGGGCTTTGCAACTGGGCGCGGCGAGCTACGTTCCCAAGGCATTTGTGCAGGACAAATTGCGGGAGACGGCCGAAAGGGTCCTGCAGGCGTCGATCAACGAGTCCTGTTACCAGAAAGCGATGGAATGTCTCGCGCACAGCGAGCGCGTCTTCGTGCTGGCCAACGATTCCGCGCTCTTCATCCCGCTGATCATGCATTTGCAGGAGGAATGCGTGGCCTTGGGAATATGCAGCCGGGCCGACCGGGTCCGCCTGGGCGTCGGCCTGAGTGAAGCCTTGGCCAACGCGATGTTTCACGGGAACCTGGAGCTCAGTTCGTCGCTCCGCGAGGCGGATGCCAATGCCTACCATCACGCGGCGGAAACCCGCCGCCGCGAGTCGCCCTACCAGGATCGCCGTATCGAGGTTGTGGTGCGGTTGACCCGCACGGCCGCGGTCTTTGTCATTCGCGACGAAGGCCCCGGCTTCGATCCCGCGGCGCTGCCCGACCCGACCGACCCCGCAAACCTCGAAAAAGTCACCGGCCGGGGGATCTTGCTGATGCAGGCCTTCATGGACCGCGTCGACTTCAACACCCGCGGCAATGAGGTTACGATGGTCAAGCACTCCGGCAACGGCCACGGGAAAACATCCACGGAATGAATTCCGTTCTGCCTATCGCCGAGCGAATCGTCAGCGACTTCGGCGGCAAGGCCGGTCTGACACTCCAGGCCACCCACGGGCTGGCGGACGCGCTGGCCGGCAATCCGGCGAGTGCGGCGCAGTCCTCGCTGGAGCGATGGACAGCGCTCTTCCGCAAGACCTGCGGCCAGGAGTGGGGAACCGGGGCACCGGGGCACTCAGTACCCTGGGTCACCCTGGGTCGCCCTGGGTCACGACCCAAGGCCCGCCTGGATCGGCTGGCGCGGCACTACGGCATTCCTTACGATCCAGCTCGGCCCCAGATCGTGTTGTTCGCCTTGCAGTCGTGGTACGTGTTCCTCGTGAAGCTGCTGCTGGGCCACGTCGTCGCGGCGGCCCGAGGCAGGCCGTCGCCTCTGGACGAGGCGCCAACCTCATCGAGCACTGGGCGGTGGACCGGTCGCGCCGGCCCGCTTGTCGAATCGATCACCAGCGGCGCGATGTTCGACGCCTTGGGAGTGACCGACCCGTGGTGCGGCGAACCGTTTCGTTGGATGGTCTCGGCCCGATCACCGGCCTGGGAGCGGGCCGTGATTGAGGCCGCCGCGCGGAGTGCCCGCTACGACCCCTTGGCGATCGTCGCCCACGCGGCCGCCGGCGGCGATCTGCTCAAGCCGCTCTACGAATCGCTCTTTCCCCGTGCCGTGCGGCATGCCCTGGGCGAATTCTACACGCCCGCCTGGCTGGCGGAGCACGTCCTCGATCAGGTCGGCTATTGCGGGCAGCCCGAGGCCCGCTTGCTCGACCCCACCTGCGGTTCCGGCACGTTCCTGCTGGCCGCACTGCGGCGCTGGCGGCAAGGCAGGATGAAGGATAAGGGACGATGGATGAAGGATGAGAGATTAGGGATGAGGGATGAGGGAAGATGGATGAAGGATGAAAGCGCGCCGAAGCCCCCTTTTCGCCAATCCCTCATCTCTCATCCCTGATCCCTCATCTCTCATCCTTCGTCCTTCATCCCTAATCGTTGGTTTCGACCTGCATCCTCTGGCCGTGGCCTCCTCCAGGGCGAACTATCTCCTGGCGATCGCCGACCTCCTAGGGCCGGACGAGCCGATCGAGGCGCCGGTCTTTGCCCGCGACGCCATCCTCGACGAACGTGCCGATGAAGCCCGCTTCAATTTTGTCGTCGGCAATCCGCCCTGGATCGCCTGGGACAACCTGCCCGGCGACTATCGCGAGGCCACGAAATCGCACTGGCAGCGTTACGGCCTGTTCTCGCTTTCGGGCAACGCGGCGCGGCATGGAGGCGGCAAGAAGGACCTCTCGATGCTCGTGCTGTACGCGGCCGCCGACCGTTACCTGGCCCCCGCCGGGCGGCTCGGCATGGTGATCACGCAGACGCTTTTTCAGACCAAGGGGGCAGGGGACGGCTTTCGCCGCTTTCGCATCGGCGCCGACGGCCCGCCGCTGCGGGTCTTGCGCGTCGATGATCTGGTTGACGTTCGACCGTTCGGCGACGCGGCCAATTGGACGAGCGTGGTCGTGCTGCAAAAGGGCGAGCCCACGACCTATCCCGTGAAATACGTCAAATGGTCGGCGAGCGGGGAGCAGGGAGCGGAAAGCGGGGAGCAGGGAGCGGGGAGCGGGGAGCAGGGAGCGGGGAGCGAGGAGCAGGGAGCGGGGAGCGCTGAGTACTCAGTACTCAGTACTCAGTACTCAGTGCCTCCTCCGTCATCCCTCCTTCTTCCTCCTTCCTCCTTCCCCCAGTCCGACCTTCTCGCCCAGCCGATCGATCCCGCCTTGCCGACCTCGCCTTGGATCGTCCAATCGCGGGAGTCGGCGGTCGATCTGGCGCTGCTTGTTGGCCCGGCCGACTACACGGCGCACCTCGGCGCCAACAGCGGCGGGGCCAACGCCGTCTACTGGCTGGAGTTGCAGGGCAGGGGGGCGTGCGGCGTGCGGGTCCGCAATCTCGTCGGCAAGGCCAAGCGCCGCGTGGAGCCGGTGGAAACCGAGATCGAGCCCGGCCTGCTATATCCGCTGGTGCGTTGGATCGACGTCGACCGCTGGTCGGCCCGGCCCTCGGCCTATCTGCTCTTGGCCCAGGATCCGCGAGACCCGCGCCGGCTTGGAGGAGACCCGTTTTCGCCGAGACTACCCCCGCTCGTTCGACTATCTCGAAGCGTTTCCGTCCGCTCTTGGCCGCGCGTGCCGCTTATCGCCGTTACCAGGATCGGCAGCCGTTTTATTCCATGTACAACGTGGGGCCCTACACGCTTTCCGCTGCGAAGGTCATCTGGCGGCGGATGGATCGAAAAATCCGCGCAGCGGTTGTGGAGTCGATCGACGATCCGCTCTTGGGCCTGCGGCCGGTGATTCCCCAGGAGACGTGCGTGCTGATTGCCTGCGTAAGCAGTGACGAGGCCCACTATTTATGCGCCCTTCTGAACAGTTCGCTGGTCCACGAACTGGTCGCCTCGCACAGCGTGGCCGGCGGCAAGGGCTTTGGCACGCCCAGCATTCTCGATTATCTGCCCTTGCGCAAGTTCGATGGTGCCGACCCGCTTCACGTTGCTTTGGCCGCGCTTAGCCGCCGGCTGCATGCCGGCGCCGGGGAGCAGCCGCCCGAGGATGGGGATTTGGCGGAAATTGACCGGTTGGCGAGGGCAGCGCTTGTGAGTTTGCGGACAACTCCAAGAAATCCACCATAAATGGTGGTTGGAATGCCGGGTTTCCGGCCGGAGAATGTTGCCGGATACAGATTTTGTGCTTGCAGCGCATGTTGCACGATCGCCTCTTACAATCTCACACGGGTAGAGGAACTTTTCCGCCCGCCTCACCGTCTTATGGTACTTGCCGACGCGGCTGGTACAATCACGAATTGAAGCTGACCTTTTATCCAAGGAGTCGCCCATGACCAAGTATTTGATGATCACTGCCCTGATGCTTGTTGGTTCGTTTGTGGTGGCGGCGGAGACGAAACCCGCCGCCGACCTGGCGCCCGCGGCCGAGAAGAAGCCCTGGAGCATCGAAGCAACGCCTACCGCAACGAGCGTGCAGCCAGGCCAGGCGTTGGAGGTCAACGTCCGCATCGTCAATGGCACGGACGCCAAGCAGACGATCTACGTGCGATCTCTGTTGTGGTATGCCCGCAGCGACAATCCGCATGTCGTTTTCGCACAATGGCCGAAACGGGCTGGCATTGGTCCAGCGATAACCTACAAGCCGGTGGAAGTGGCGGCCAAGGAAGCCTACGCCCACAGTTGGTCGTGTACGTTAGCCAGCGATGCGCCCGCCGGTGACGTTTCGTTCCGGGTGGGTGTGACGCTTAGGACCGAGAAAGGAAAACCGGAGGAGGTTTTCTGGAGCGAGCCCGTGAAAATCACAGTCAAAGGCGCGGAAAAGCAGTGATACCGCGGGAAAACCCTTACGCGACGCCCGGCACGGGGCAGCGGGGCGCCGGGGCGCCCAGTATCCTGGGTCACCCTGGGTCACCCTCGGTCGCGGCGTGCCCGCTTTCCGAATCGGGCGAAGTGGGCGACGGGGGCGAAACACCTTGCCGGCCGTCTGCCCTTCCGCCGGCAAGCCGCACCGTAATCGTCACGATCTGCGGACTGCTGTGCCTTGCGGTGGTTCTCGTATTCTGTCAGACGGGCGGCTACGATTTCGTCAATTTTGACGACGATCGGTACGTCTACGATAACGAGCATCTCAACCAGGGATTCACTTGGGAGGGTCTGCTCTTTTATGCGTATCACTACCATTCCTATACCTACCATCCGCTGTCGACCTACTCGCACATGCTCGATTGCCAGTTGTTCGGGTTGCAGCGGGCTGGCGGGCACCACTGGGTGAACGTCGCGCTGCACGCGATCACTGTGCTGCTGCTGTTCCTGGTGGTGCGACAGATGACGGGCCGGCTGTGGCCCAGCGCGGTGGTGGCTGCCCTGTTCGCGATCCATCCGCTGCGGGTGGAATCGGTGGCCTGGATCTCGGAACGGAAAGACGTGCTGAGCGGCCTGCTTTTCATGCTGACGTTGGGGGCCTACGTGCGTTACACGGCGGAGAGCGGGAGGCCGGCACCCCCCATGCGACATCAGACCGGCGCGCTTGCGTGTCGCATGGGGGTGCGCGCCTCCCCCGCCCGCCGGCGCCCGGCCGATATGCCATGGTCTGCCTGCTTTACGCCTTGGGGCTGCTGGCCAAACCGATGCTCGTGACATTGCCGCTAGTCCTGCTCTTGTTGGACTACTGGCCCTTACGACGCGGCCAAGTCTTGTGGCGCCTGGTCATCGAGAAGATCCCGCTCCTGCTGCTCTCGCTGGCCGATTCAGCGCTTACCATCCACACTCAGGTCAATGCCATCCAGTCGCTGGAGACCGTGTCGTGGCCGGCCCGCGGCGCCAATGTCGTGGCGGCCTACGTGAGTTACCTGGGTTGTCTTTTTTGGCCGCAAGGGCTGGCCGTACTCTATCCTCATCCGCGAGGGAATTTTTCGACCGGCCGCGTCTGGGCAGCGATTGCGCTGCTGGCGGCGATATTGGTCGCACTGATCGTCTTGCGACGGCGGGCGCCGTACTTGCTAGTCGGCTGGTTGTGGTACTTGGGAATGCTCCTCCCGGTAATCGGCCTGCTCCAGGTCGGCGGGCAGTCGATGGCCGATCGTTACACATACCTGCCGCAGATCGGCCTGGTCCTGGGGCTGGTTTGGGCGGTGGCGGATACGACCGGTTTTCTCGGCTCGCGCGGCGGGGTTGTCGGGCTGTGGGCCAGCCGCATCCTCGTGGCGCTGGCGGCGGCGGGAATCGTCGCCGCGCTTGCCGTTGCGGCCTGGCGGCAGACGGCCTATTGGCAAAACAGCGAAACCCTTTGGGTCCGCGACTTGATGTATCCCAATCTCACGGGCCGTTACAATCTCGGGCTGGCGCTGGACAAGGAGGGCCGGCACCTTGAGGCGATCGAGCAATATCGGGCAGCCCTGGCGATTGATCGGGACGACCAGGACACGCACAACGCGCTCGGACTGGCGTATGAAAGCCTGGGACGACTGGACGACGCAGCCGGCGAATTTCGCACGGTTCTGGCGGCGATTCAAGGCGAGGTCGACGCGGATAACAAGCGTGCCGAGGAGTTGCGACTGCAGGGCAGACCGCGCGAGTCAGCCCAGCAGGCGGAGGCCGCAGTGGAGAAGCAGAAAGAAGCGGACGACGCGAAGAAGAGCCTGGCACGGGTCATGCACCGGCAGGACTGAGCCTCACCGATCGGCAAGGGGCGCCTGCTGAGCGTTTTGCAACTGCTGAGCGTTTTGCAACTGCTGAGCGTTTTGCAACTGCTGAGCGTTTTGCAACTGCTGGCCGTTCTGAAACTGCCACTGGGTAGCGGCGCGGACCAGCTCGATATGGCTCTCCACGCCGAGCTTCTGAAAGATGTTCGTCTGATGCCGCCAGACCGTTTGCACGGAGACCTTTCGCGCGCGGGCGATCTCCTTGATGCTCTTGCCTTGGATCAAGGCATCGAGGATCTCGCTTTCGGTGGGCGTGAGCAGTTTCAGGCTTTCGCCGAAGGTCTGGCTCCCGCTGTTGTTGCGACGATGGACTTCCTGGGCGATGAGTCTTTCGATGTGCTCCAGCAGCACCTTGTCGTCGACCGGTTTTTCGAGGAAATCGGTCGCCCCTTCGCGGAAGGCGCGGCGCAGGTGGGCACGTCGCCATAGGCCGTCATGAAGATGATCGGCACGCGCAGCTTGCGCTCGCGCAGGGCCTGCTGCAGCTCCAAGCCGTCCATTTCCGGCATCCGCACGTCCAGCACCAGGCAGCCCGGTTCTTCGGAGCGGTAGGCATCGAGAAACTCGCGGCTGGAATGGAAGGCCTTGACGCGGTAATCGGCTTGCTCGAGCATCCAGCACAGCGATTCCAGCGCGCCGGGATCGTCGTCGACGACATAGACGGTCGAACCTTCGGTCATGCTACGGTTTCCTGGGCCACGGGGAGGGTGAAATGGAAAGTACATCCGCGATCTTCATTGGCGCTGACCCAAAGGCGGCCCTCGTGCGATTGGATGATCGAGCGGCTGATCGCCAGCCCCATGCCCATCCCCTCCGGCTTGGTGGTGAAGAAGGGCTCGAAGATCTTGTGCATTTCCGGTTCGCTGATTCCGCTGCCGCGGTCGCGGACGAAGACTTCCACGGTCCGCGCGTCGCAGCGCCGCGTGCCGATCTTCAATACCCGTTGCTCTTCCGGCACGTCGGACATCGATTCCAGGCCGTTGCGGGCGAGGTTCACCACGACCTGCTCGATTTGGATCGGATCGGCCATCACGGGCGCAACGTCGGCGCGAGATCGCAGACGATCGTGGCCCGCGTCTGCTTGATCTCGAGGCTGTTGATCATCACCGCGTCCTGGACCAGATCGTTGAGCGAGATGGCGGAAACGCAGGGGCCGGTCTTCTGCACGAAATCGCGGACGCGGCGGAGGATTTCCGCCGCGCGGTCGGTCTCGTTCGCCATCCGCTCCAAGGCCTCCAGCAACTCGGCGTCCTGTTGCGGGGTCTTGAGCATGCGGCGAATGCACCCGCGGGCATAGTTCTTCGCCGCGTGCAGGGGCTGGTTCAATTCGTGGGCCAGGCTTGCCACCATCTCGCCCATGATGCTCAATCGCGACATGTGGGCCAGTTCAATCTGATGCAGCTCCAGTTGCTTCTGGCTGGCGCAGCAGATCGCTTTCGATTTGCTTCCGCCGGGCAATATCGCGATTCAGCCAGTGAATGAGATAGGCCAGGTAGCCGCTTACGGCGCAGAAGATCACCAAGCCTATTCGATGTCGAAGCCCCGAGACAACAAAGGACCCTCTCGGTTCGGCAAAATAGAAGCTGGCAATGGCAGCTCCCAGCGCAACATTCAGGATCGACGGACCCCATCCACAGCACCAGGCTGCCAGAATGACCGATGCAAAGTAGAGCGGGTAAATGGTCGTGTCCGACAGAAAAGGATCAAGCGCATACCGGATGAGCGTGACAAGTGCCGTGATCGCAATCGCCATCGCGTAGCGCTGCCACGGCGGCCGCCGCAGCGAGGCAGACGCCCCTTGGAAACCCTTGATGTCTTCGACGTTCGCTGCCGGAATAGCCACGGCGGGCGCCCCTGGAAAAGGACTTTCATGCATCATCTACAATGATACGCCAACAATGGCCCAAGCGAAAGCGCTAACCGGTCCTTCGCGCTGCCGGAGGTTGCGGAAAATTGGGATTGAACGGCAAGATGACCTGATCCTCGACTTCCCGTTCAAGGGACGACAGCGACAACGATTCCGACACGCTTTCCGCTGGCATGTTTCCCCCTGCATCCCCATCGGATGGGGAAACGACCCACAATTCCGGCGTGGAGGCCCAATAGGAGGGCAGGGGGATGCAAAAATCACGGCTATGGGGAAGTATCCAGGAGGGCTCCAATGGTTTGCAAAGATATTTCGCCAGCCCCAATGTGAGGGCCTGCATCTCGTCGTCCAAGCGATACTCGTCGCCAATCATGAACACCAGGGCACTCCGCCGAATTGATCTCAGCATTGCGGCGAGGTCAAAGCCGGTCATGTCGGGCAACTCCGTGTTGATTACCCAAAGTCCCGACTCAAATCGTCTGGCAAAGCGCAGGGCATCCCTGCCGCTCGACAGAAAGTGGATGCTCACGCCGGGCGTGCCGGCGGCTGCAAGCAGGGCTTCGTAATCTTGCGGCACGGAGTCAACAATAACGACGCGGACCGAGGGCTTCGAGATCGAGTTCATGGGCTTCGCTCCTTTTCGTGCGGGTTTAAGAGCAGACGGCGTGCCAGATCGCCTCCTAATCCAGGTTTGTCGTCGCTAAGGTGTTTTCCACTAAGGAGATAGGCCTAGCAAAGTCGGCTGGGTCAACAGCCTGGCAAACCGCAGGGCCGCGCAAATTGTTCATCTGCGAACATTAGCCTGTTCGCTAAGAAGCAACATGCCTGTTCGTGAGCGAACATCGAACCCACGCTAGACCCAGCAGTGCTGTTGCCAAGAGCGAAAGGCCAGCCGGTTCGGGGACTGGGCTTGCGTTATTCGCGATGATCCAGGGGCTATTTCCGCCGATTGAGCCGGCGACGTTCGGCGGGCTATCCGCCGAAAAGGCCACGGGGGTCAGATTTGGGAACGTGAGCGGGTCAAAAACCAGACCGGCGTAGTAGACCGGCCCCGGGGTCGCCTCTGTATTGTAGCGGAGCGACACCGTGAGCGGATCGGTCGCGCTCGATCCGAAGGTGAAGTTGCCTCCCGGATACAAGACCAGGTCGGTCGAGGTCGCCTGCAGACTCCCAGGGGTCCCGGAGTACCCCGCCACGATGGAGGCCGCGCTAAAGGACCCGCCACTGCCCGAGAGAGTCAACGAGCCGCCAACGATGTCCGCGACTGTAATGGATCCTAGCGATCCGTCGGTGACGATCGTGCCCGACACCGTGTCGGTGCCGGAAGATTGGTCGATCTGATTCACAGGGTAGTCAACAATCTCATAAACCAGGTTGCTAGCCCTGGCAGTCGACACGAACGCCACCAGCACCATCGCCACCGCCATGCGGCGCACCGCAGTCTTGTCGATCATTCGAATACCTCCCCCAAAGGCAATCCGTCTCACAAAGAACCTGGATTGGAAGGTCCTTCGTTCGAACCTAGGGTATTCTACCAAACGGTGACGGTCGCTGTCAAGCAGTTGATCGGAATTATTTAAGTCGAGTGGTACACGTGCCGGTAACGCTCTTACTCGCCATGCGATTATGATAACCACCAGAAGTGGTGGATCCGATGCTCGGTGTATATACTGTTCGCGGGTGAAAATGATCCAAGCCCGACGCGCAAGCGAGGGATGGAACCGCTAACCTCGCTTGCGCGTTGGGCTTCAATGCCGGCCGATTTGGATAACGAATGACGAGTTCGCAACGATGGATTGCGCATTGCGAAATTGGATCTCGCAATTAGAATATCTTCCGTCAGAAACTGGCAAAGATGGCAGAATTCTTGTATGCTGAAGAAGATGAAGATCGGTCCAGTGGAAGAGTTTTCAATCCGCCGATTGTCAGTCGCGAACACACACCTTTTGAGAAAAGAGCTGTCCATGATCATCCGCAACTACACGGTAACCGGAATTGCCCTTGCCATCGTCTTGGTCTGCATCCCCGTGCTTGCAGATCAGTTCCCTGGTTCGACCCAGGTCGTCAATGATCCATACAATTTTTCTTTTGATGAAGCAGGCAACGGGTCTGCTTATCTAATCCCCTCCGGCCCTACGGATGCTCTGTCCGTCCTTACCCCGGAAAGTTATCTGACATATCAACTGCCAGTACTGGTTACTGCCGGTGACTTGGCCATTCTTCCCGCGAACAGCCTCCTTGTTTCGGGTCTTACGCCGGCGGGCAACGGAGTATACACGATACCGCAGAATAGCTATCCCGCCAGCGATTTCCTGGGCGGTCTCGGATTCGAAACCGACGCAAGCAATACCAAGCTATCCGATATGCAGTTCTATTTCGGTGGGAATTTCCCGGTGGATTTTTCCGGCCTCGGGGCTTCTGGCGGTGACTTTTATGCGATACTCGCAGCGTCAAACGGCTCCAGTTTCTACTACAATAGCTCGTCAAGCCAAGGCGGGACTGACAACACTTACGCTGGAGTGTTCGGCGTGATTCCCGTTCCCGAACCATGCGGAAATGTGGGACTGCTCGGACTGCTTTGCACGGGCCTGCTCGGCGTGGTCTGGGGATGGCGAAAACAGGCCGCTGCGCCAGTGATCCGCGATTAAATGCACCCATCTAATGTTGTAGATAGGCAGTGGACCTGGTCTTGACTGCTCGTCGAGAGTCGAAATTCCAACAAAATGCTTGACCATTTCGCGAGTTTCTGTTAACATACGGGGAATCACTGCGACCATTCTTCAAGCTGTGGTTCTTTGAGTCGAATTTTTGGATGTTCGTTTTAGAGTTTCTAGTCGCTAGCGACGTGGCTGCGGCAGGACAGGACGGAATACATCTTAGGTTTTGAACCCCACGCAGGCAGCGTTTCACGTCCCAACCTTTCGCGAAGACGGCCACCTTTCAGGTGTTGCCGCGCGCTGCCTTGGATTCTTCTTGGGTTCTGCTCCGGTGTGGCTATTGCCGGTTTCGCGCAAGGAACGGATGGAGACGTTGCTCGTTTTTTAGACATTGACACCGGTCGCTTTTGGATCTATCCAGCGGCGAAATCGAAATTGCAACGAAGGAACTGGTTTCATGAGAAAATCGATTGTTTTGTGCGTCTTGGCGGCGACCTTGGCGTGGGCCGCGAGTGGGCGGGCAAGCGTCCTTTTTGCCACCGCTGCGGATCCCTCTGGACTTACTTTGGCGAATACCGGGGATTTTACGCTTGCCTCTGGATACCCGGGGGGTAGCACTAATGCATCGCTGACTCTCACGGGAACCCAGACCGAGACGGTGGGTTCGTTGTACGTTGTCGTTACTCCCAGTTCGAGTTCCGATCCGACATTTGGAACGACCCTGTCCGTCGACAACAACACCAGCTTCGCCTGGGGCGGCTACGACGTTCAACTCTCCATGCCGGTTGATTTCGTGATTTCTGGTCCACCGCAGACGGAGGTGACGGCCCCTGGAGATTGGTCGACAAACATTGTTCAGCCGACGCAAGTTGGTCCGAACTGGGTGGGGCAGGTTAACTATTCAGCCGGTACACCGATCGCCCTCAACGGGGAGTTGGATTTCGGTTACACAGTCAGCTTTACTGGTTTACCCAGCTATCAGGTCGACGCAACCTATACCGCGGTCCCGGTGCCCGAGCCCGGCACGCTAGGACTTTTGCTCGCAGGGCTCTCCGTGGCGGCATTGCTTGGCCGGCGTGCCAAACGCCTAGCGGTTTGAGCTGCTTTCGCGAGAGTTTTCGCCACTTTTTCGCCTATCAAAGCCCCAGGGGGCACCCGCAAGCGGGTGCCCCGTCGGGCTTCGATATTCTGCCGCTCTCATGTTGCGTCCAAACCTTGGTCTACGATCCGGCGGCGGCAAAGATAGCGTCAACGACCCGACAACTGCCGCCGCACCTCGGCGAGCCACGCCGCGGAAGGCAGCCCGTAGGGCCGGAACTTCTCCATCTGGCCGTGGCCGCCGTCATAAAAGATGGCCCGATGCACGCCCAGCCGGGCCGCGTCGGGCGAGTCCATCAGGCTGCTGCTGTCGGTGGCGTTCATCTGGAACAAGACCCGCAGGTCGAAGTCGCGGAGGCCCTGCCGGTCCAGCAGGCGGTTGACCGTGGCGTAGGAATCGCACCAGGCGATGGTATGGATCCCGCAGGCCGGCCCGTCGCGGAGAATCGTGGCGAACATCTTGCCCGGCGTGGCCGGCTTGTCGTCCTCGCGGCCGAAGGAAAAATCATCCTCTTTGCGGAGATCGCGGAACCGGCCTAGGTTGTAAATCAGCAGGTAGATCGGCGGCAGGCCGTCTTGGCCTTCCTGCTGGCGGCGGGCCAGTTCGGCCGAAATTTCGCCGAGCATCTCCGGGGCCTCGCGGACCTGGCCGATCGACGACGTCGTGGGGCAAGACTTCCACCACCCGCTGCCAGTAGCCGGCCTCCGGGGCCTCCGGCCGCGTGCCGTCGAGAATGCGGAACCGCACGCCGGGGCTGCCGCCTGCCTGGTCCGTCAGCTGGAGGCTGACGTCGGCCATGTTGCGAGGCCAGGCCGATCAAGCCCGTGGCCATCACGCCCAGGCTGGCCTCCTCGCGATGCCCGGCCAGGAGCAGGTTGCTGCCCGCCTGGCGGGCGAAGACCGCGGCGGTCGGTCCCTTGATGGCCACGGCCGAGCCGAGCCAGAAATGCGGTTCGGCCACTTGTGGTGCAGGCGTCCCGCCTGCGTTGCCTTCCAGATCAGGCGTGACGCCTGCACCACAGGCGGCCAGGCTGGCTTGCAACTCGGGGTTCTCGCTCGGGTCGGCCGGGACGTTGCCCTCGAAGACGATCGGCGGCGGCCAATGAAGCGTGCGGCGGCGGCTGAAATCGGCCAGGCGGCGGAGGTAGTCGTCGCGCTCGTCGTCGGAGAGCCAGACGATCTGGAAGGGATGGTTCCCTTCGAACAGGCCGTTGGCGTCGTTGTAGATCGCTTCGCCAGGGCGGGTCAGGAGGCGGGCGGCCGTGTTCTCCTCGCTGAGGATCAGGTGGGCGTCGGACTCGCTGCACTGCAAGGCGATCCGCACCGCCATCTGGCCGATCGTGCTGCGGGCCAGCGAATAGGCCCCGCCCAGGGTTTGCGAGCCCAGCAGCACGTGGATGCCGAAGGCGCGGCCCTGCCGCACGAGGCGGTCCAGGAGCAGGGCCGATTCCTGCGCGATGCGGTCGTCCTCGACGAACAGTTCCTGGAACTCGTCGATCATCAGCAGGATGCGGGCCAGCTTCTCCTCCGGCTGGGCGTTGCGGAAGCCCTTCAGGTCCTGCACCCCCAGCCGGCGGAACTGATCGCCGCGGGACCGCAGCTCGGCGTCGAGCCGCTGCAAGACGCTCAGGCCGAACTCCCGCTCGCTCTCGATGGCGATGACCCGCGCGTGGGGCAACTGGTGCCGCGAGTAGGCCTTGAACTCGACGCCTTTCTTGAAGTCGACGAGGTACAGTTCGACCTCGTCCGGACTGTAGCGGAGGGCGACGTTGGTGATCAGCACGTGCAGCAGGGTCGACTTGCCGGAGCCCGTCTTGCCGGAGATCAGCACGTGTTGCGAGGTGCCGCGGCCGAGGTCGAGGTTCTGGAGCTTCATCGCGCCGGCGCGGCCCAGGGGGACGTCGATGCCGCTGCGGCTGTCGCTGGTCCACCAGGCATCTTCGGTGGGAACGACGCAGTGGAACGGCACCTCGACGCGGCCGGCGTCGCGGACCTCGTGGCCCACGGCCCGCACGATCTCGGTGAACCGCTCAGGCGGCGGCGGGGCGTCGAGCGTCACGGGGGCAGCGCCGTATTCGGGATGTTTCCAGACGAACTGCCCCTTCTCCGCACGCAGGAGCAGGGCCCCCGTGTCGAGGTCGGAGAGGCGGACGTTATGCGGCTGACCCGGAGTACCGGGTGCCAAGCGTGGAATCGACGCCCAGCAGGACGAACACGCCGCAGCGGGCCCCGCTGGCCACGATGCTCTTCAAGCGCTGCACGGCCGTCTCGGTGAAGTTCGCCGGGAAGTTGGCGATCACCAGGATGCGGTAGGGCTCGGCCATCTCGCCGGCGAAGGCGTTGTATTCCAGGATCGAATCGAACTCGTTGCGGAGGTAGACCTGGATCACGTTCTCCATGTGCTGCGTGAGGTCGGCCAGCCGCTGCTCGATGTGATCGGAGTCGGTCCAGATGCGGCTGGAGACGAGCTGCTCGTCGAAATCGGCCAGGTGCATGAAGGCGGAGAAATTCTCGCCCAGGCCGACCGGGTCGAAGATCGTGAAGCGGATCTTGCCCGGCGGCATCGAGGTCAAGAGCCGCAGCATCGAGGCCTGCAGCGACTCGACCGCCTTGGCGCGGCCCGTCTCGCCCGCCTTCAGCAGCAAGAGCGAGTTGTCGGGCAGAGGCAAGAGCAGCGGCAAGGTGAACTCGGTCGCCGGCGGCTTCAGGCGCGGGTCGTCGGGAATGCCGCCACGGATCTTGGCCAATTGCACGTTGATTTGCCCGAAGCGGACGGCCGCCGGCACTTCGGCGGGAGGGGTCCACGAGGGCGCGTCGGCCGCGCTCCAGTCGGGAAACAGCCGCTCGCAGTTCTGGCGGATGACCTCCACCGCCTCGACGAAGCGGGCCACGCCGGCGTTCCAGCGCTGGGCCATCTCGTTCCACTCGCGCTCCTGTTGGGCCTTGCTGGCGGCGAGGGCCTGCTGGCGGGTCTCGCGCAAGGCGGCCGACTGGGCCAGGTAACGGCCCTCCAACTCGGCCAAGAGGGGAGGGTACTTGGCGTCGGCCTGCTGCAGGGCCTGATCGCGAGCGGCGCGGATTGCGGCCAGTCGCGGTGGGTAGGTGGCCTCGATCTCGATGGTCTCGCGCTCCCGTTGCGAAAGGCTCGCTCCCATCGCGGAAAAAAGCTTCTCATTGGCGCGGCCGATTTCGGCCCTCTGGCGGGAGTCGATCGCCTCCAGCAAGCGTTGGCAGTCGACCTTGGCCATCTCCAGCGTGGAGATCCGATCGAGGCCCGCTTCGAGCATCGTCCGCCGCAGGGCCAGGTAAAAATCGGCGCACCGCCGCCGCGCCAGAATGTAGACCGGAAAACCGATGGCCAGCCAAAGGAAGATGCTCGCGGCGGCACTGGCGATGACCCAGGGCAGAATGTTGTTCCATCCGAAATAGGTGCCCGCTGGAACCGTCATCGCGGCCCACAGCAAGAAGGAGATGCCCATCGGACGCAGCCCTTGGACGAGCCGCGGCATGAACTGGCTGGCGAGGGCATGGTACTGGGTGCGGGCCATGTCCAAGGCATGGCAGAAGCGGCGCATGGGGTGCTTCTCCAGCAACATGCTGATCGGCTGCGGATCGACGAAGTCGTGCCACTGGCCCCAGCGGTTCAGCAGTGCCACGGCCTGGCGATGGATCGTTTGCAGTTCCTGCCAGCGGGCTTCCAACTGGGCCTGGATCTCTTTGAGCTGCACACCGGAGCCGCCGCGGGCCGCCTCGGCAATCGTGGTTGCCTCCCATTGGGAGTTCTGCATTTCCTGTTCGGCGGCGACTTTTTCCGTCTCGAAGCGCTCGGCGATGTCCTGGCGGGCCTCTTCATATTGGCGGAGGGCGGTGGCATGTTCGGACTCGAAGCGTTCGATCGCCCCCTTGCGGAGGGCGGCCTCTTCGGCCTTGGCCGCCTCTTTTTCCGCTTGATAGCGGGTGGTGAGGCCCTCCTGGCCCTCCTGATAGGCCTTCTCGGCCGCCTCGTTGCGGGACTGAAAGCCGGCGGCAATGGCCTCCTCCGCCGGTACGCGCTCGGCCGCCAGCCGGCACAAGTCGCTGAGAATCTGCTGCGGTCCGTCGCGGAGAAAAGGGATCGGTCATCATGCGGTCTCATTAATCTTCATCGCGGCAAAATGTGGGACGGATTGGCAATCCGTCCTACGTGTATTCCAGTGCCTGGGGCCTGCCTCGTTAATCTTCATCGCGGCACTGGCGTTCGGCGGTGTTGAGCACTTCGGATAGGCGATGAATGGCGTCGAGCATCGTCTTCATCCGGGGTTCGATCGGCTCCAGATAGGTTTCCACGAAGCGGGTATAGGCTTCGTCGCTCCATGCCTCGCCGATATCGGCCACCTTGGATTGGAGCGTCTGGACAGATAATTCTAGCTTGGCGGCTCCCGCGGTCAGGTCCCAGAGTCTCATGGGAAGTCTCCGGGAGGAACGGGTAAGAGGAGTCGGGCGTGGAGCCGAACAAAGCACGAAATCCGAAATCCGAAATCCGAAACAAGGACACAAATACCAAGAGGAAATGACCAAAACGCGCGGACGGGGCGTTGACTGTCGTCCCAGATCGTGTTTTGACTATTTTTCATTGGAGTTTTCGCTTTGTTTCGGATTTCGGATTTGTTTCGGATTTCGGATTTCGGATTTTTCCTCCGGATTTCGGATTTCGTCTGGCTCCCCGCTAACCGCTTCCTGCTCTGGGCTCGCCCGCTCCGCGCTCGCCGCCGAGCCGCCGGGGGATTGCAGGGCCAGGTAGTCCTCCAGGTTATCCATCATCCGCCGCAAGGCGGCCAGGCGCCTTGGGGGCCTCCGATTCCAGCCAGATGCAAAGCGGCGTCCGCGCCCCCCGATATTCGTCCACCGCATGGTCGATGGTCCGCTCGCAATGCCGCACCGCCTCGACCTTCCGCTGGGCAATCTCCAACCGCCGCTTGGCGCGGGCCAGGGCCTTCTTCTCGTCGATGCACGCCGGGTTGTGGTCGCCGATGCGGCGGGCCGTCATGGCTTGCTGAAGCTGCACACGGGCCTCCGTGATCCGCTCCCAGCCGCGGCGGACCTCGTGGTTCCAGTGCTCGTGGCGATCGTTATGGATCCACTCCAGGGCGCGGCGGATCTCCATGTCGAGCATCTCGATGGCCGCCAGCGCCTCGTTGCGGAAGGCATCGACCGCCGCGGCCATCTCCTCCGCGGCATCAATCCTTGTCAGTCGGGCCTGGGCCATGATGGGTGACTAGCCTTCTTCGCAATTCGTCGCTGCTGGAGGTACTCGTCGATGATCTCGGCCTTGCGATTCAGATAAGGGACATGGTGTTCGATGACCTCGACGAAGCGGGCGATGGTCCGCATGTGCTGCTCGAATTCTTCCGCGAATTTCTTCTGTTCCTGGTCGCGCCAGGTCCGTTCCAGGGCCGCCATTTGGGCCCCTAGCGACGTGACACGGTCCTGGACCTCGCTGCTGAACTTCCTCAGATTCTGGGCGAACCGACGCAGTTCTTCGGGGTCGACAATGGCTTGCGGCATGGAATTTCCCTCCCGGTGTGGATTGTAAACCACGAGGGGGGAAGTTGTCAAATGGGTGATTTGCCTCAGGCCTGCAGGATGGGCGTCCTGCAACCGGGCAACTCGACGAACTTGCCGAGTTTCGCCAGGAGCGTCTGGGTGTCGAAGGGCTTGATCAGGTAGTCGGTGATGCCGGCATGGATGGCCTCGATGACCCGTTCTTTGTCCGACTCGGCCGTTACCATCAGAAGCGGTATCGTGTTGCCGGCCTTGCGAATCTCGCGAACGATCTCCAGGCCGGACTTGCCGGGCATCTGCCAATCGACAATCGCGCCGTCGTACCAATTATGCTTGAGCAAGGCCCAAGCCTTGTCGCCGTCCTCGGCTTGCGTAACCTCAATGCCTCCCAGGCTTTTCAAGCGTATCGCCACGATGGTGCGGCAAGTCGGATCATCGTCAACAACCAGGATTTTCATGAGATTTCCACGCGGAGAAAATGACTGTTTTTGCCGGGCAGGCCGTGCCCGAGAAAGCATAGGTTATTTCTTCGCCCGTGCGGGGAGCAGGGAGCGGGGAGCAGGACGGGGAGACACGGAGACACGGAGACAGGGAGATCTCGCCGTCTCCCCTCCTGCTCCCCGCTCCCCGCGGCTTATCCGGCATTATCGCTAGGATTGGCGCAATCGCTAAGGCCGCCGTGCCGTGAGTCCAGTCAAAGCGACCGCGATCTGCGACCGGTCGCCTGCAAATGTGCGCAGCCGCCGTCTTGCGCACGGGCAAAACCTAGACTTGATACGGACTGGCCGTGGTCGTCAAGGGCAAACCTCATGTTACGCTTTCGCGATTTCTCCATCAAAACCAAGCTCAGCCTGCTGGCCGTGGCGTCCGCCGCCATTGCCCTCACGCTTTGCTGCCTCGGCTTCGTCAGCAACGACGTGCGGATGATCAAGTCGGCCAAGGTCGAAGAATGCCAGACCCTGGCCAACATGCTCGGTTTCCATAGCACGGCGCTGCTGAAATCTCGCGACGCCCAAGCAGCCCATGCCTTGCTGCAATCGCTGGAATCGCAGCCTTCGATCGACCAGGCCGCCCTGCTCGACGCCGACGGAAACGTCGTCGCTGCCTACGGCACGGACCCGCAACGGGCCGTGACGCCGCCGCCCAGAACGAATGGGGATGGCCGGGCGAGGGCTATGCCTTCACCGAAACGGGCGCCCTGGAACTCTGGCATCCGATCTTCGACAACGGCCAGCCGGCGGGCGCCTTGCTGCTGCGGGCGAACATGAACGGGCTGCGGGCACAACTCCAGGACTACGGAAAAATTTCGCTCTTCGTCATGATCTTCTCGTTGAACGTCGTGGTCTTCTTCACGAGCTGCATGCAGAAGTTCATTGCCCGGCCGATCCTCGATCTGGCGGAAACGGCCCGGCGAATCTCCGAAGAGGGCGACTACAGCGTGCGTGCCAGTTGGGACTCCGACGACGAGCTCGGCGGCCTGCACATGTCGTTCAATCTGATGCTCGATCGCATCGAGGCCTCGGAAGCGGCGCTGCAGACGGCCCAGAACGAACTGGAACAGCGGGTGCTGGCCCGCACGGCCCAATTGCGCGACGAGATCGCCGAGCGGGAGAAGACCCGCGCCGCCCTGGAACACGCCCGCGACGTGGCCCAGGACGCCAACCGCGCCAAGAGTCGAATTCCTGGCCAACATGAGCCACGAAATCCGCACCCCGCTGAACGTCATCCTGGGCTTCGCCGATCTCCTGCAAATGGGCGGCGACGACGGCGACGACGCCAAGCGGCAAGAGTACCTCGAGACTGATCCATACCAGCGGCGAGCACCTGCTGGGCCTGATCGACGACGTGCTTGACCTTTCGAAGATCGAGTCGGGAAAGCTGGAAATCGAGCGCGTGCCATGCTCGCCGCAGCAGATCCTGGCCGACGTGGTTTCGGTGCTCCGCGTTCGCGCCGGCGAGAAAGGCCTCGCCCTGGAATACCGCTGGGACGACGGCGTGCCGGAGACGGTCCTGGCCGATCCCGGCGCCTGCGGCAACTGCTGGTCAATCTCGTCGGCAATGCCGTCAAGTTCACGGTCCAGGGCCACGTGCGGATCGTCGGGCGCATGGTCCGCCTTGGCCAAAGCGGGGGGAGTTGTGACCTGCCGCGAAGGCCGCTGGATTTGGCCAAGGGGAGCGAAGACCGTTCATTCCTCGTCTTCGACGTGATCGATACGGGCGTTGGCATCCCCAAGGAGAAATGGGACGGCGATCTTCGATCCGTTCGTCCAGGCCGACAGTTCGGTGACGCGGAAGTTCGGCGGCACCGGATTGGGGCTGGCGATCTGCCGCCGCATCGTCGAGGCGATGGGCGGAACGCTCACGCTCTCGAGCGAGGTGGGGCAGGGAAGCGTGTTCACGGCCACGATCGACGTCACGTCCTCGCCGAGCGTGCCGGCGGCCGGGGCATTCCGATCGGACATCGTTCCCGCGTGCGCCGCGGCAATCGCGGCGGGCGGCAGACCCCGATACCGCGGGGCCGCGTCCTGGTCGTCGAGGACGGCGACACGAATCGGAAGCTGATCGATTTGATCCTGCGACGGGCCGGCCTGGAAGTGGCCACGGCGGAGAACGGCAAACTGGGCGTCGATGCCGCGATGTCCGAGCCTTTCGATTTGATTCTCATGGACATGCAGATGCCCGTCATGGACGGCTACACCGCTGCGCGGCTGCTCCGCCAGAACGGGCTGACGCTGCCCATCATCGCCTTGACCGGCGCATGCCATGTCGGGTGACGAACAGAAGTGTCGCGCTGCCGGGTGCTCCGGCTTTGTGACCAAACCGATCCACGCCGAATCGCTGTTGCAGACGGTGGCCGAGAGCATCGCCCGAGGGAGCAGGGAGCAGGCGGGGTACTTGCTCCGCGGGTCGGAGAGCAGCGAGCAAGCGGAGGTCAGAGATCAGAGGTCAGAGGTCCGACCTTCGACCTTCGACCTTCGACCTCCGACCTCCGACCTCCTGACTTCCACGCTGCCCACGGAAGATCCGGATTTCCGTGAGATCGTGGAGGAATTCGTCGATCGGCTCCACGCGCAAATCGGCGCGATGCAGCGGGCTCTGGGCCGCGGCGACCTCGATGAACTGGCCCGCCTGGCGCACTGGCTGAAAGGCGCGGGTGGCAGCGCCGGCTTTCCCGCCCTGACCGCTCCCGCCAAGCACCTGGAAACGCTCGTCAGGGACGACCAGTGCGACGAAATTGAGCATGCCATCTCCGAACTGCTGGAAATCACTGCGCGGATCGTCAAGCCATCGGAAAGCGAAGGGGTCCGACAACCCGTGACGACTGAGGATTGCGCAGAAGCAACGTGAACTATTGCAACCTATCGAACTTTCCCGAAAGTGTCTCCATGAGTGATATTCTATCCATCGGCATTCCCGGTCCGACGACGGCTGCGGGAGAAGTGCAAGCCGGCGTGGTTTGCCAACCGGGAAGCGGGTGCGGCCACGCGTCGTACGCGACGGCGGCCGGGGCACCCGGCGGGTACCCACCTGTGGGTGCGGGTCGCGGCGACAGGCCCGAGGAGAGCCTGCTGATGATCGTCGATGACGAGCCGATCAACGTCAAGATCCTGCAGAAGCATCTGAAACTCGCCGGTTACACGCGATTCATCACGACCAGCGATGCGATGAGCGTTCTCGATTGTATCCGCAAGAACCCGCCTGACGTTCTGCTGCTGGACGTGATGATGCCGGGCGTCAACGGGCTCGATCTCCTGCGGCAGATTCGCCGGGGACCCAGTACTCTGGGTGGCGCGGGCCTCGGGTACTTTCCGATCCTCATCCTGACCGCGTCCGACAGCGACGAAACGCGGTTCCGGGCCTTGGAACTGGGAGCGACCGATTTCCTCGGCAAGCCGGTCAACGCCAGCGAGCTCGTGGCCCGCGTCCGCAACGCGCTGCTGGTCAAGGCCCACCACGATCATCTGCAAAACTACTCGAAGGAGCTAGAAAACCAGGTCCGGCGCCGCACGGCCGAACTGGCCGCCTCGCGCCTGGAACTCATCCACTGCCTGGCCCGTGCGGCCGAATACCGCGACAATGAAACGGGCCGTCACGTGATGCGGGTGGGCCGCTACGCCGGCATGATCGCCCGGAAGCTCAATCTGGAGCAGAACATGGTCGAGCTGATCGAGCATGCGGCGCCGCTGCACGACATGGGAAAGGTCGGAATCCCCGACGCGATCCTCTTGAAGCCCGGCAAGCTCACTCCCGAGGAATTCGAGGTGATGCAGAAGCACTCTCTATTTGGCAAGCGGACCTTCGAGCCGATGTCGAACGACGAGTGGCGGGCATTCCAGACGCACACGCTCCTCGGGGAGCGGATCCTGGGTGCCGAAACTTCACCCCTGATCGCGATGGCCGGCAAGATCGCCTTGACGCATCACGAGAAATGGGACGGCACGGGGTATCCGCTGGGGCTGGCGGGCGAAGAGATTCCGCTGGCTGGCCGCATCACGGCCGTGGCCGACGTCTTTGACGCCTTGAGCAGCCGCCGGCCCTATAAGCCAAACTGGCCGTTGGAGCGCTGTTTTGCGGTGATGGAGGAAGGACGCGGCACGCACTTCGACCCGGCCGTCCTCGATGCCTTCATCGCCTGCCGCGAGGAAATCGTACAGATCCGGATGCAGTTTGCCGAAACGGAG
Source organism: uncultured Planctomycetia bacterium (assembly GCA_963824275.1). GTDB lineage: Bacteria > Planctomycetota > Planctomycetia > Pirellulales > Thermoguttaceae > JANXQG01. The sequence goes on from CAWGOT010000007.1 coordinate 244,028, forward strand.
TGAGGCTCGTCGCGCCGCACTTGCGAGCCCTCGTGCGGATTGCTATCGTGAGGGTGGCGGGCTGTGCAGTCTCTCTCCGCTCCAACCGTTGCGGGCACCCACTTGTGGGTGGCGTGTCGTGGCAGAAGGTATTTCGGTCAGCTACCAGGAACATGGTTGGCTGAAGCATTTCTTTCGCATCCTCGGCGTTTTGACCCTGATGGGCGGAATCGCCCTGGCGGAGTTCATGCCGGATGGAGTCCTGGCGGGCGTCATCTTCGGCGGCCTTGGCGTCTTTCTCCTGGTTGCCAATGAATTTCAGGTCGCCCGCCAAAAGTCTGCCGAACGGCAAGTGATTGACACCGGCAGCGGCTTCCGCTGGCTGGGCGGTCCCACCGCCGTCGAGGTGCAGGATTCCCAGGTGACAGCCGTGCGACTGAAGCGGACCTCGAAGTTCTCCAACGGCAATTTCAAGGGCGTCGTCCGCCGCTTCGAGGTTTGGACTGCCGGGGTACCAGGCGTGGCACCGGGGCACCGGGGCACCGGGGCACCCAGTACCCTGGGTCACCCTGGGTCACCCTGGGACACCCTGGGTCGGGGTCGGCGACAGGCCGATGCGCATGACCAATCGCATGATCGGTGACGCCGCAGACCCCTTGGCGGCGCTCATCGCACGGGTGACCGAAAACCTGAAGCAGCGGACGGCCGCCGGCTTGGCCGACGGCGCCGTGCTGGAAGGCGATGGTTGGCGGCTCGCCGCCATGCAATTGTCAGCCGGTCGCGGGCGCAAGGTGGAGACCTTGCCCTTTGTCGAGATCGACAAGGTTGCGGTCTTCGACGGCAAGCTCTGTCTCTGGCGGCGTGGGCAGGACGAGCCGGCAATGAAGATCAGTCCCGATTCGAAGAATGCTGCGGTGCTGACCGCTCTGCTGAGCGAGTGGGTCGAACACCAGCGCGAAGCCGGGCAGCATGGACTCATGGCCGGCGGTCAGTCCGAGTCGGCTGCCGGCGCATCGGGCATGGGCCGGTTGCTGTTCGAGCGGGGGAGAAATGAGGGCTTCCAACGGTGCATCGTCGTTGCCGGAATTGCCGGCGCGGCAGGCGTGACAATGCTCTTCAATCGCGACTTCATGCCCGTTGGCGTGTTCCTGCTGGTCATCGCCTCGGCGTCATTGCTGCTGGGCCTGTTCTTCGGACGCTACCTTTTCCGCTGCTACGAATTGGGGCTGAGCAGCCGCTGGCGCCGCGACGAGCGCCGCGCTCTACGACGAGATTACGGAACTCACTTATGCCGCCACGCGCATATTCTACAAGGGCAGCTATATTGGGACACGCTTACTCTTGATTGTCCGCGCACCCCAGGGAACGATCCGTTATTCGGCGAAGGTGCAGAACATTGACGCCGATCTCGACGGCCTCCGCGACCAGATTGCACGGCGGATCGCCGATCGCATGCTGGAAGATCTCCGCGCGGGCCGAATTGTGCCCTGGACGGACGGCGTGGCCTTCCTGCCGCAGGGATTGCAGTTCCGCCGCTCGAAAATGTTGGGCCTGGTGAGCGGTGCGCTTGATATTCTGCCCTACGAACGGATTCGAGGCGTGCATATCGAGAACGGGGCACTTTATCTCTACAGCACGGTGGAAAGCAAACCGGTACTTGTCAAGCCGGTCAACAGCGTGAATTTATTCCCCGGATATGTTGTTGTCTTGAAGTTGCTGGAGCACGTCGCGCAGGCGTCCCACATGCGTCTGCAATCCCAGGATTGAACCGCCCGCTACGCGACCTGGTAGCGAAACGGCTCGTTGGTGACCTCGTATCCGGGCCGCAGGGCCACGTTCAGCACCAGCCCCAACGCCAGGCAGTGCGCCAGGAGGCCGGAACCGCCGTAACTCATCAGCGGCAAGGACAAACCGGTGACCGGCAAGAGGCCGACCGTCACGCCGGTGTTGATGAGGACTTGCACGGCCATCAAGGCCGCCACGCCCGCCGCCAGCAGCCGGCCAAAGGGCTCGCGCGTCTGGATCGCCACTACGGCCGCTTGCCAGACAATCAATCCATAAAGCAACAGCACCAAGGCCAGCCCTGGCAGGCCGAGACGTTCGCAAAGGACGCAGAAAATGAAGTCGGTGTGATCCTCCGGCAGGTGGAACCAGGTCATGTCCTCGCTCGTCGGCACCGAGAAAAACTCCCCCAGGGCCCGCCCAAAGCCATCATCTTGTGGCCCTGGTACAACTGATAGGCGTCGGCCGACGGATTTTGGCCCGCGACGGGCGGATTCAAAAGCACGTCAATCCGCGATTTCTGATAGGGGCTCATCTGCATCCAGAATAGCGGCAGGAGCACGACGCCCGCCATGAGCACGCGCAGCAAGTCGTCACGCCGGGCGCCGGCCACTAGCAGCATGACAAAGAACACCGGCAGAAAGACCGACGCCGTTCCCAGGTCGGGCTCTTTCAGCACCAACAGCACCGGCAGCGTCGCCAGGGCCAAGGGCGCCAACAGGCCGCGCAGCCGGCGGTAGTTCTCGCGATACATCAAGTAGCGGCCCAGAACCAGCACGAAGGCCAACTTCGCAAACTCCGATGGCTGCAACCCGACATGCCCCCAGCGCACCCAACGGTGGGCCCCGTTGACGGATCGGAAGAGAAAGACCGCCGCCAGCAGTAGAACCGCCACGCCGAAGATCAAATAACTCCAGTGGCAAAGCCGCCGGTAGCTGGGAAGTGTCGCCGAGAGCATTGCCAACAGGCCCAGGGCGACCCACAGTAGTTGTTGCCGCAGATAGTGCCGTCCGCCATCGCCAAAATCCTCGCACCGCGCCAGAGCCACCAATCCAAGTCCCATCAGACCGGCGGCGGCGAGGGCCAGCACCCAAAATTCACGGCACCAAGGAATGCGACGGACCCATACGGCGGCTTTCACGCGGTAGATCCTGATCAGGGCAGGGGAGGGGAGTAAAATCCGAGGGGGATTATAGGGAAAAGGAGACCGGCCGTGGAGGGCAAAAACTCGTCGAAGCGAGCCAAGAATCCATTCCTGTAATATAATTGCAAATCCCTGAAATGGTTATATCTTCAACCGAGGCAGATTCCGTAACCCATAAAGATTACCCAGCCTACTTGATTTTCTCAACTCGGGTGATATGTTTAACATCATGTAGGACTAGTCTAATTTCTTGCCAAGAGCTTAGGAGAAGAGAAATGAGTGGCACGGGTATGAAGAAGTTGGTTGTGGCGGGAGCGGTAATTCTTGCGCTTGTGTTGTGTGCTGCCCAGGCGAACGCCGGATCGTGGTGGGGTGCCGCGCCGGCCTACTATGGCGGAGGTTGTTGCGGCGCGAGCATCTATGTTGCGCAATATAATTATCCCCTTACCTACGGCTGCGGTTGTCACGTGCGGGCTTGTCGAACAAGTTCCTGCGGCTGCGATACTTGTTGGACGCCCGTTAGCACTTGCTGCGGGATGGCGACCGCGACCTGGTCGACACCCGTGGCTAGCGGCTGTGGCTGCGGTGGTATGACGGTTTCCAGCCCTGTCAATTCAGGTGGCATGCCGACCCCGGCTCCCAGCACGACACTCAGCGGCAGCGGTTCGATGTTCGGCAGCAGTTCCGCCTCGATAACGCCCAATACAACAGCACCATTGATGTCCAGCACGGCTTCTATGGCACCGTCGATGCCGCCTACCCCCACGCCGGAGAGGCCCGCGCCCACGCCCTCCGGAACCGGAATTCCGGGCGTAGGCACTCCCTCCTTAACGCCCGATCCCTTGGGGCCGAGAGGGTCCATCGAGCCGCCGGCGAGCGAGACCGGCGTGTTGACCGTTTGGGTGCCCTACGAAGCCAAGGTGACGATCAACGGCATGCTGACCAAGAGCACCGGCAGCAAGCGGCACTTTGTTTCCTATGGCCTGCGCCCCGGGTATACCTACAACTATGAGGTCAAGGCGGAGATCGTTCGCGATGGCAAGATCTACACGGAATCCCATACCGTCTCGCTGACCGCGGGCGAGCGCAACGGCGTAGCCTTCGGCTTCAATATCCCCAACACCGAGGTGGCCCAGAACCCGAGCAGCACCGAGATCGATCGAATGGGGCTGGCCCAGAACCGGTAGTCAAGACTGGCGGGGTCTGCCGATTTTGCGCCAGCACCTACTGCGGAACGGGAAAAAGACATCTTCGCGGCCTCCCGCCGAGCTATCGGCCGGAGGCCGTATTTATTGGTTGCAGTTTTTTGCGATCGTGGGATAATATGGGTTTTATACCAGAACCAGACCGAGCAGGCTCGCCAGCCGGCCGACCGTAGTTCATTTTTTTGGAGATTTTGCCCGTGTACGATTCCATTGCCGTCGTCGGCGCGACAGGCGCCGTGGGAACCATCATTTTGAAGTTGCTCGAGTCGCGGAAGTTCCCGTTCCGTACGATCAAGTTCCTGGCTTCGAAGCGATCGGCGGGCAAGACGATTACCTTCTGCGGACGCTCGTATACGGTCGAAGAACTGCGGCCCGAGGCCTTTGACGGCGTGCAGTTGGCCATTGCCAGCACCCCGGACGACGTGGCGCGCGACTTCATCCCCCCGGCGGTCGCCCGCGGCTGCGTGGTGATCGATGAAAGCGGTTATTGGCGCATGGATCCCAAAGTGCCGCTGGTGATTCCCGAGGTCAATCCCCACGCGGTGAAGCGGCACCAGGGCATTATTTCCAGCCCGAACTGCTCGACCACGCAGATGGTCCAGGCCTTGAAGCCGCTGCACGACGCCGGCCGCGTGCGGCGCGTGATCGTAAGCACCTACCAGGCGACCAGCGGGGTAGGGCTCTCCGGCACCCGCGATCTCGACGGCGCGACCCGCGCCGTGCTGGCCGGCCAGGACTACAAGTATGAGGCCTTCGCCCACCCGATTGCCTTCAACTGCATCCCGCAGATCGGTTCGCCCAAGCACCAGGGTTACACGTCGGAAGAAATGAAGATGGTGCTGGAAACACGCAAGATGCTCGAAGACGACACGATCCTGGTCTGTCCGACGTGCGTCCGCGTGCCGGTGGCGAACTGCCACAGCGAGAGCATTCTCGTGGAGACCCAACGCAAGATCGGCGTCGAAGAAGCCCGTCGCCTGTTCGCGGCCACGCCGGGGCTGGTCGTCCTGGACGATCTTGAAAAGAAGATCTATCCCATGCCGAACATCGCGAATAACCGCGACGAGACGTTCATCGGGCGAATCCGGGAAGATCTTTCTTCGCCCAACGGTCTGGCTTTTTGGTGCGTCAGCGACAATCTTCGCAAGGGCGCGGCCACCAACGCCGTGCAGATCGCCGAGTTGTTGGTTGGCGCCGGAAGCGAGTAGTGTCGCACCCATCCCAACATGCGCACGATCAAGCTTACCCTGTCCTACGACGGCACCGATTTTGCCGGATGGCAAAGGCAACGGGGCTGCCGGACGGTCCAGGCAACGCTTGAAGAGTCGATCGAGAAGATCACCGCTGTGCGAGCGTCAACGTTGGCCAGCGGCAGGACCGATGCCGGCGTTCACGCCCTGGGACAGGTCGTGAGTTTTCGCACCGAATCGCGGCTCTCGATCGAGGTCTTGCAGCGGGCGCTGAACGCGGAATTGCCCCACAGCATGGCCGTGCTCGACGTGGCCGAGGTGCACGCGGGCTTTCACGCCACGCACGATGCCTTGCGGAAGCGCTACCGCTACGTGATCCACAACGGGCCGGTCCGCGATGCCTTCGCGCCGCTACGCCTGGCATTACTCCCGAGGGCGATTGGATGCCGAGGCCATGCAGCGGGCTGCCGGCGCTGATCGGCACCCACGACTTCAGCAGCTTTGAGACCACGGGGGCGCCGCGAAAGACGAGCGTCCGCACGGTCTATGACCTGCGCATCGAACGGGGCAGGGGGGAGCGCGAGCCGTTCGTTACCTTGGAAATCGAGGCCAACGGATTCCTCTACAATATGGTTCGCACAATCGTGGGCACGCTGGTGGACGTGGGCCGTGGCGCCCGGCCCGAGCTCTGGCCGGGCGAGGTGCTCGCCGCGATGGATCGCCGCCGCGCCGGCCGAACCGCGCCCCCGCAAGGGCTCTTTCTTCTCGCCGTGCAGTACCCCTAGGACAAAATCCGAAATCCGAATATCGAAATCCGAAACAAATTCAAAATCCAAATAAGGAAATGTTCAAGACCGGACTCCCGATTTCCGTCGTTCGTCTTCTTGCTTCTTGAATTTTGAATTTCGGATTTGTTTCGGATTTCGGATTTCGGATTTTTCCCATCATGCGAATCGCCCATATCATCACCCGATTGATCCTCGGCGGAGCCCAGGAGAACACCGTGCTCTGCTGCGAGGATCTCCGGCGCGATTACGGCGACGACGTGCTCTTGATTACCGGACCGGCATTGGGCCCGGAAGGGAGCTTGCTCGATCGGGCCAGGGCAGGGGGGCTGCCGCTGGAAATCATCCCTTCCTTGCAGCGGACCATTCATCCCTGGCACGACCTGGCGGCATACCGCGCGATCGGCAGGATGCTGCGGGAGTTCCGTCCCGACGTCGTTCATACCCACAGCGCCAAAGGCGGAATGTTAGGCCGCGCCGCCGCCTGGCGCATGGGCGTTCCCGCCATCGTCCATACAGTGCATGGCGCACCATTTCATCCCTACCAAAGCGCGTGGACGAGGCGCTTTTTCGTGGCTGCGAACGGTGGGCTGCCAAGCGATGTCATGGCCTCGTCAGCGTGGCCGATGCCATGACCGACCTGATGGTCAGCGCCGGCGTCGCACCACGCGAGAAGTTCACGACGATTTATAGCGGAATCGAGGTCGAACCGCTGCTGGAGTCCGATCGTCTCCGCAACTCCCTCCGCAGCAAGCTGGGCTATCAACCCGAACAGGTGGTGATCTGCAAGATCGCACGGTTGTTTCACCTCAAAGGCCACCAGTACCTGATCGAAGCGGCAAAGCAACTGGTTCGCACCGAGCCGCAGGTGCGGTTTCTTCTCGTTGGCGATGGCGTGTTGCGGGACCAAATCCAGCGGCAGATTCATGCCGCTGGGCTCGCAGACTATTTTCAAATCGTGGGATTGGTCCCGCCGGAGGAGATCCCCGGCCTGGTTGCTGCTTCGGATATTATCGTTCACACAAGCCTGCGGGAAGGGCTTGCCCGCGCCCTGGTTCACGGGCTCCTGGCCGGAAAGCCGGTCGTGAGTTTTGACATTGATGGTGCCCGAGAGGTGGTGATCGAGGGCGTCACGGGTTTTCTAGTTCCCCCTCAAGACCATGGAGCGTTGGCCGCGGCATTGGAGAGACTGGCCGCCGATCAAGCCCTGCGTGCTCGCTGCGGAGGGGAGGGGAGGGCTCGATTTCCAGAGCAGTTCTGCCATCATCACACGACGCAGCAGATTCGTGCCCTCTATGAGCGGCTGTTTTCCATTGCTAGAAAACGGTTAGGCGGTTAAACTAGATATACTTCGCGCGGTTGAAACTGATACCAGCCCGAAGCGCAAGCGAGGATGCTAACCCGTTACCTCGCTTGCGCTTCGGGCTAGTATGAAATGTCTCATTTGAGACCGTTTACAGTATAGATTCCAGTGGTTTTCGTTCCCCACCGAGGAGTGATTCCTGTGGGGCGATGAATGAGGTCAAAGATCGTGGCTCAGACTTGTCTCGGTTCGTATCGTTTGCTAAAAGTAGTCCATACCAGTCAAAACGGCCAGCTTTGGCAGGCCTATGATGATGGCCGGCAACGGATGGTTGGGATCAAAGCAATCTTGCCAAAAGCGGCCAATGACAGCGAGCAAGTCGGCTATTTGCGTCAGGAGTGCAAAGTCGGGCTGGAAATTAAGCATCCCAGGGTCATTGAAGTCTACAGTTTCGCCATCGACCGCGGCACGCCGTTCCTCGCCATGGAGTGGTTCCCAGCCCCCAATTTGAAGAAGCGAATTCGCACCAAGGAAGACCGCGAGAAAATACTTCCGTTTCTCCCCACCATTGTGGAGCAGGCGGCGGAAGGGCTGGGCTGGATGCATACCAAAGGCTGGGTCCACCGTGATATCAAGCCGGAGAATTTTCTGGTAAACGACGCAGGACAGGTAAAATTGATCGATTTTGGGCTTGCTCAGCGGCCATCCGGGTTGCTGTCGAAAATCATGCCGTTCAAGCCGAAGAGACAGGGGACGCCGAGTTACATGTCACCCGAGCAGATCCGCTGCGGGGCTTTGGACCAGCGTGCGGATGTCTATAGCTTTGGCTGTGTGCTGCACGAACTTGTCGCGGGAGCGCCGCCGTTTACGGGATCGACACAAGACGAGTTGTTTGGTAAACACTTGAAGGCAGCGGTCCCGCCCTTGGAGGCAGTGGACAGCAATATCACGGCCGATTTTGCCAACTTGGTCCGTCGATGCCTCTCGAAAGATGCCGCGGGACGGCCGGCTTCGGTGCAGGTGGTCCTGGAGGAGTTTCGCAAGATGCGGATGTACAGGGTTTTCCCGCGACGGCCCGGCCAGGTTGCGCCGTAACGTTTTGCTGGGAAAATGCCGGCGATCCAGAGGACATTCAGGCGTCGAGGATCTTGACGGATCAGGGAAATAAGTATGGCGGAAAGCACGCATCGCTTGTCGTTCGAACGGCCTATTTACGAACTGGAGGCCCGTATCCAGGAGCTCGAAGCCCTCTCTCAGCAGAGGCCGGACGACCAGAAGGCAGAAGGTCTTTCGGCGCCGAAGTCGGAGGTCCGCGATGAAATTCGCCGCTTGCGGCGCGAGTTAACCAACGAAAAGAAGCGGATCTACAGCCAGTTGAAGCCCTGGGAAACGGTCGAGGTCGCCCGCCACCCCGAGCGTCCCATGACGACCGACTACCTCGAACTGGTTTTCGACGAGTTCGTCGAGTTGCATGGCGACAAGACCTTTGGCGACGACCGCGCCATTCGGACCGGGTGGGCCAGGCTCGACAAGTACAAGGTCATGGTCGTCGGCCACCAGAAGGGCAAGACGCTCAAGGAGCGGAACTCGTGCTTCTTCGGCTGCGCCCATCCGGAAGGCTACCGCAAGGCCATGGCCAAGATGAAAATGGCGGCGAAGTTCCACATGCCGGTGATCTGCATGATCGACACCCCGGGCGCCTATCCCGGCATCGGCGCCGAGGAGCGCGGCCAGGCCCAGGTCATCGCCAGTTCGATGTTCGAGATGTCGCGGTTGCCCACGCCGGTCATCTGCGTGGTGATCGGCGAGGGCGGTTCGGGCGGCGCGTTGGGCATCGGCGTCGGCGACCGCGTGGCGATGCTCGAACACGCCTATTATTCGGTGATCAGTCCCGAAGGCTGCGCCGGCATTCTTTGGAAGAGCCATACCTACAAGGAGCAAGCCGCCCAAGCCCTGAAGATGACTTCGAAGGACCTTTTGCGGCTGGCCGTGGTCGATGACGTGATTCGCGAACCGCTGGGCGGCGCCCATCGCGACCACCACCTGATGGCCAACCGCCTGAAAATCTTCTTCCGCGGCGCGCTCCGCGACCTGATCGAGCGGCCGATCGACCAGTTGCTGGAAGCCCGCTACCAGAAGTTCCGCCGTATCGGCGTGTTCCTGGAGGGCAGGATTTCACCCGGAGAATCGGCTGGAGAATCGGCAAACGGCGAGGGCTCGGTCCCGGCGCCGCACCGCGTCCCGGCGACAGCCGCGATTCCCTGAACGTCCTCGGGGCCTCGGGGCGTTGACGCCAGAGCGGAGCGACGAAGTTCATTGCCGGCGGCCAGTGCGAGGCCCGTATGGGGCCTTGTTTTGGGCCCCTTCTAACGTCCGATAATGTTTCTTATGTTCGGTCGGAAGGCCGTTTTTCGCGGCAAATACGGGGGTTCGCGCTTTTCCCGACACGCTCGACGGACGATGCTGATTGGCGGCTTGCGGGACGGCGGAAATCTGGCGAGGAGCGGCACGGAAAACAGTCGCCGCTACTTGCTCTCCACCATGAACGTCACCGGCCCATCGTTGACCAACTCGACCATCATGTGGGCGCGGAAGCGGCCGGTAGCCACGGGGATGCCTTGCCCCGCAACAGCCGCTACGAAAATCCCGTAAAGCCGTTCGGCCAACTCGGGCGGGGCAGCGGCATCGAACGACGGCCGCCGCCCTTTGCGGCAATCGCCGGCCAGCGTGAATTGACTGACCACAAGCACGGCCCCGCCGACCTCGCCGACCGAGAGGTTCATCTTCCCCTGCGGATCGTTGAAGACCCGTAGCGAGACGATCTTCTGCGCCAATTGCCGGGCATCGGCCTCCTCATCGCCCTGGACTACGCCCAGCAGTACCAGCAAGCCCTTGTCGATCCGCCCGCAGATTTCTCCCTCCACGGAGACCTGGGCGCGGACGACGCGTTGAAGGCAAGCGAGCATGGACGGGAGCAGGGAGCGGGGAGCGGGGAGCAGGGAGCGAAAGCACTTCGGACCATTGTTGCCGATTTGCCGCTCGCGCACAAGAACACGTTTTTCTCCCTGCCGGGTACCCTCTGGGTGGCTCCCCGCTCCCCGCTTTTCCGCGTAGAATACGAAGATGAATGCAAAACCCTTGATCGCAATTACCTTGGGCGACCCGGCGGGCGTGGGACCGGAAATCATCGTCGGGGCCTGGACCGAAACCGTCGTACACGAGTGCTGCCGGCCGCTGGTGGTGGGACATCCGGGCGTGGTCCGCCGTGCCGTCGAGCTTTGGCAGTCGAACCTGCAAGTGCAGGAGATCACTTCGCCGGACGAGGCCGAACTGAGGGCGGGCGTCATCCCTTGCCTCGCCTGCGGGTCGGATGACGTGCTGGACATCCCGCCCGGCAGGCTCGACGCACGGGCCGGTCAGGCGGCCTATGACGCAATCGTCGCGGCAGCAAAACTGGCCCTCGCCGGCAAGGTCGATGCGATCACCACGGCGCCGTTGCAGAAGGAGGCATTGCAGCGGGCGGGACACGCCTTTCCGGGTCACACGGAACTGCTGGGGAGCCTCTGCGGGGTCGAGAACTTTGCCATGATGCTGTACCTGGGCCCTAACGACATGCCGCACTCGCCCGCAGGGCTGGCCGTGGTCCACGTCACGCTGCATACCGCCCTGCGGAACGTGTTCGACGAGTTGACCGAAGAGGGCGTGCTGGCCAAGGCCCTCTTGGCCGACGACTTCATAACGCGGTTGACGGGCGGCCGCCCGCGGATCGGCATCTGCGCACTGAATCCGCATGGCGGGGAGGGCGGTCTCTTCGGCCGTGAAGAGCAAACGATCATCGCACCGGCCGTCCAGCGCGGCAAGGCCCTAGGGCTCGATCTCACCGGTCCGCTGCCCACCGACACGCTGATGGTCGCGGCGCGCGACGGCGAGTTCGACGCCGTAGTGGCGATGTATCACGATCAGGGGCATATCGCCTTGAAACTGCTGGGGATGCACCAGGCGGTCAACGTGACCCTCGGCCTGCCGATCATTCGCACGAGCGTTGCCCACGGCACGGCCTTCGACATTGCCTGGAAGCGGCGCGCCGAAACCAGCAGCATGATCGAGGCCCTGCGCGTAGCCAGTCGTTTGGCGACCAGCAAGGAAACTGATACCAGCCCGACGCGCAAGCGAGGATCCTAACCCGTTACCTCGCTTGCACGTCGGGCTAGTATGAAATGGTCGTTTGAAGCCCTGCTTCATCACCCCTCCCCTGCCCTGCCCCGCCGGACTTGCGCGGTCAAGCCCCGCTGCTACAGCAGCTCGACCTTCAGTTGTTCGTAGACGGGGACCTCGTGCGGATCGAGCTTCTTGGGATCGAGGTTCTTGGCCTTCGCCGCGTCGAACGCGGCCAGGGCCTCAGCCTTCTTTTCGGCTGCCCAGCAGGCCCAGGCCTGATGGAAGTACTCTTCCGCGTCGCCATGGTCCTTGATGGCCGCAGCCAGGTCTTGCAGGGCCTTGTCGTACTCGTGGCGGGCGATATAGACCACTGCCCGCGAATCGAGCAATTCGGCCATCGGCCCGCGGATGTCCAGCGCCGCGTTGACCAGATTGAGCGCTTCGTCGAGGTTCTGGCCGGACCGCGCGAGGTTCAAGGCGAGATTATTCATGGCCTCGTAGTTCCGCGGGGCCTTGGCGAGAACCTCGCGGTAGTCAGCCGATGTCTTGTCATACTGCTGCTGCAATCGGTGCAGTTCGGCAAGCATCAACAGCAGCGGAACGGGGCGGTCATGCTTGTTCGCCGCCGCAACCAGAATCTTCTCGAGTTGGGCGTATTGGGCGTTATCGGGCGTATTCAAGCGCATCAGGGCGATCGCGGCGATCCCTAGGCTCTCCGGCGGGCACTTGTCCCAGCATTGCTCCAGGACTTTCAGGCATTCCGCCACCCGCTTCTGCCTGGCGAGATGGGCGGCATAGTGAATATCGCCCCCTGCCCTGTTCTTCAAGGAGTTGAAGAGCTCGTCGGCCTTTGCCTGAAGCGGCCGGCGACGGCCGGTTTGTCGGTTGCCAGCCGATCGCCGAATTTTTCCAAGGCCAGGGCCATGAGCAGCAGTCGTTGGCCCTGGTCCCTGGGCTGGGCGTCGGGATTTACGGGGAAGTCCCAGATCAGGTTAAGCGCTTCGTCGTAGTTGCCGCGGAGGAAGTCGTACTCGGCCCGCAACCGCACCGTGTCGAAGAAGTTATGGGGGAGAGTCGCCCTCTCCTCGGGCTTCATCTCCTGCTCCTTCTTCTTGTCCTCCTTCTCAAGGGTCTTGAGCCAATTGTCGGCGTCGTCGAATTGCTTTTTGTCCAGGAGCGTGGCGACGTAGAAGAAGAGGAGCGCGGGCTTGATAGCGCCCTTCTGTGTTCCCAGCACGCTCTGCATGCGTTTGTCGAAATTGGCCCAGTCGTCCTTCTTCAAGTACAGCCTGGCGAGAGTGAGAGAATCATCGGGCGTGGCGTCGGCGCCTTGCACCAGATCTTCCATGGCCTGGATGGCGTCGCCGATCTTCTCCTTGCGCGGGTCGGCGATGAGGAGGTTCACCCGCATGCGTTTGTCGTCGATTGAGGCGGCCTTGCTGCGGAGGTTCTCGTCGATCAAAGCGACGGCCTGGCAGAGATCGGTGAAGTCTCCGCGGTTCTGGAGAATGCCTGCCAGGCTGCGACGCGCCCAGCAGGCGTCGGAGAGCGTCGCCGGCGACTGGAGTGCGACGATCTGCTTGAGCAGCGGCTCGGCCTGGTCCGGCTTGCCGCACCGCAAGCAGTAATCCGCCACCCGCCGCAGAACGTGGCTGTCTTGCGGCGAGGCCTTGGCGGCCTCCGCGTATTTGGCCTGGGCCTTCTCCGCGTAGAACGCAGCCAGAGCGGCCTGCTCCCCGCGGACATCGATCCACTGCTGTTGTTCATCGCGGATCGCCTTCAACTTCAGCAGCAGTTCGTCGCGTTGCGTCGACGTTTTGATCTCTCCTTCCACATTGGCGGCTTCTGCTGCCTTGGCCATTGCCCTGCGGGCGGCATCGTCGGCCTGGGCCTTTGCCGCTTCGTTCAAGAGCTCGCAGCAAATGGCCAGGGTCAGCGGCGCCCTCTCGCCCTTCAGCGCTGATTCAGCCGAACCGATCAGCGGCTTCGCCTTTTCCGCCTGGCCCACGTCGACCAGGAGCTGCACCAGCGCGAACCACGATTCGTCGGACTGCGGATTGAGATCGATGGCATGCGACAGGGCATTGACCGCCTTCTGGCCCATCCCGATCATCGCCGGATCGACCATCCAATCCCGCTTCTCACTGATCGCCATGCCTTTCAAGCGATGGGTCAGGACGCCGTACAAGTGCCCCTGCCACAAGAAATCCTGGTAGTTCTTGCTATTGGCCGCAACCGATTTGTCCACGTCCTTCTCGGCTGCGCGGACGGGGTACCTGTGGGCCTTGACGAGCAGGTAGTCCTGGTCCATTTCGGCCACCAGCGGGCTCTTCTGCATTTCGAGGTAGTCGAACAACTGCTTGGCTTCGTCGAGGCGCCCGCGGGCCACGAGGAGTCGCGCCGTCCGACTGATTACGTCGCCGTCGTGGTCGCCCATGCGGACGGCACGCTCGTAGAATTCCAGGGCCTGTTCGCGGTCGTCCTGCATCTCGCAGATTTTGCCCGCCAGCGCGGTCGGATCCGACCAGTCTCCGCGGGCCTCCATCGCCTCTTGCAGGTAGCCTCGGGCCTCCGTGAGCAATTGCGGATCGGTCTTCTTGGATTGGATGAGCGTGCGGATGGCCTTGGCGTAAAGCCAGAAAGGCCCGCGGCCGCTCATCCGCTCGATCTCGTTCAAACGCTTGTCAAATTCCTGCAAGTCGGGCGTCTGGCCCTTGTCATAGGCTTGCAGATCCAATTGGCAGAGATTGCATTGCAGGCGAATATTGGCCTTGTCCTTGTCGGCTGCCTTGCGGGTGAAGTCGCGGGCCAAATCCAGGTCGCCGGCTTGAACGCTCAAGGCGGCGAGCTTGCCCCAGAACTCGATCCGCGCAAATCGGTCATCGTCTCGTTGAGGTTCTCGCCCAGCTTCTTTAACACCGCGCCGGCTTGGGGATCCTTGCGCAGCACGGCGCAACGGGCCCGCAGCTTCGCGCAGCATCGGGTGATCGCCCAGGTTCTTCTCTGCCTGATCGATATAGTCTGAGACCTGCTCCCAGCCTTTCTCCTTCTTGCCCGGATCGGCCTCTTGCTTGGTTTGATACATGGCCAGATTGATCAAGGCCATCCATACCTGGACGTTCTTGGGAAACTTCTCGGCGCTGGGCTTGAGAAGCGCTTCCGCCTTGTCCGGAAAACCCTGCGCCAGCAGCACTTCCGCCCTGAGCACGGCAAGATTGGGACCCAGCGCCGGTTGCTGACGCTCGATCTGGTCGAGCAGGTTCTCCACCGGTTTCCAGTCCCGTTTTGCCGGCTCTTCGCGGCGCCGCATCATGATCATGACCCTCGCCAGGCCGATCGCCGCCTCAATTTCCGGATGCGGGCCGTTGACCACCTTCTCGTATTGCTCGGCCGCTTCCTGGAATTTGTTCAGGCTCAAGTACACCTCGGCAAGCTCCATCCGCGCCTGGGACAAATTGGAATCGATCTTCAGGGCTTCCAAATAGGCGTGGATCTGTTTCTCCGGTTCGCCTTGTTGGCGGTAGCATTGGCCGAGATACAGGTAGGCAAGCTTCTGGATGTCGAGATCGGTATCGTCGTGCAGTTTGGGAAGGAGGGCGACGAGGATTGAAGTGGCTTCGTTCCAGTGGTTTTCCACGACGGCCAATCGTGCCTTGAGGTACTCCACACGCTCTGCTCGATAGGCAAGGCCCTGCAGTTCCTTGATGTGTTTTTCTGCATCCTCGAACCTCTGGTCAACGATGTACGCGTTGACCATATCCCAGAGGATCTCCGCATAGCCGTAGCCCTTGGTGTTCTGCAGCCCCTCTTGGAGGATCACAATCGCTTCGTTGGGCCGCCTGAGACGAGTCTTGATCATGGCCATGGTTCTGTACATGTTTGGATTGGACTTGGCCGCCTTGATGCCGCGCTTCAGGTAGTCTTCCGCCGTCTGGTAATGCTGCTGTGCCACGCAGCAACATCCGGCGATCAACAACCCCACAGGGTCTTCCGGCGCCAATTCCAAAACGCGTTTGGCCTGGATCAGCGCCTCGTCGAACTTCATTTCTATACGCAGATATTCGGCGTATGCCTGCAAGGCCTTTACGGACTTGGCATTGTCCTTCTGAGTAATCATCTCGAGCATCACCTGGTCGGCATCCACTTGGCGATGCAGTCGCGACCGAAGAACGTCGGCCAGGAGCAGGTAGCTGTCAATGTGCGTGGGATCGATCTTGATGGCCTTGCGGAATTGTTCGCAGGCCTCATCGGGCTTGAGACTGTTGAAGAGCGCCTTGCCGTGAAGGCAGATCAACTCGGCGTCGTACGGCGTTTCATCCAGCAATACCGTGAGGTGCGATTCGGCGTCCGAGGGCCGCCCGATTATAAGCGCCATTTCGGCGGCCTTTCGCTGGGCCTTGCGCAAGGATTCGTGCCATTGCCGTTCGGCTTCCTCGCGACCAAACTCCGCCACCAATTCTTCCGGCGGAGCTGATTTGGCGTTGCGCAGACCTTCTTCCAGCGTGTTGAAGGCGGCGGGGGCGCTGCCCCTCAAGCTTGGCACGTCGCCGGCCTTCTCGGCGGCATCCACCTTTTGGACATACAACTGCCCCAGACGCAGTTGGGCTGGGATGTCTCCCGGTTTGAGAAACAGGTAACTCCGCAACTGGCGAATCGCCTCATCAAGGTCGTTCTCGCCCTCGGCCCGCTCGGATGCGTCCTTCAAGGCCTTTGCCTGGCGGTAGACTTGGAATCCATGCAATAAATGGACCCCGCCACCCAAAAGCACAGCCACGACGACGCAAATCGTCGCAAGGCGCACGTTCAACGTTCGCATAATCGGGTCCTACACAATAAACCAAGCCCAAGAAGACATGGTTCCATTATATCACGACGACCGCCATTTCCATTACTACCCCCCTGCCGATAGGTGATACGAAGCGGGTAACGGACGTGGATTAAAGTGGTTGTGCCGAATAATTTGGGCCGGCTGCCGGCAAATTGCCGAAGGTTAGAAATCGGTGAGCCGGGGCAAAATCGGTCAGCCACCGCTGAAATCGCTCCCGGGTTGCAGTTACGCGGCTCCATTCCTCACTAGTTTCCGCCGCCGCAAAAACCATGCGAAGAGGAATATCGCCAATATTGCAGCGGCGGCAATTTCATAGCCCAATTGGCCGTAGCGCAGGCCGTAGTAAAAAAACTTGAAGTACTCGCTGACGACGAACAGAAATCCATCCTCGCTCCGCCACCAGTTCTCGCTGTCGAACCCGTCGGTCGGTGCCGAGACCATCTCGATCTCGACCGGCTGATCGGCCAGCATGCGCTGGAAGATCCAGCGCGACCGTCGTGTATGCGGACCGTCGGTGACAATTAATAATCTCTTTATCGGGTGATCGGCCAGGTAGCCGGCTACCGCTTGGGCCTCGTCGAACGTAGTCGCTGCCGCCGTATCCAGCCGCACGACGCGATCCGGCGGCACGCCGCCGTAATCCAGGACCTTCATCGTGATGTCGAAGAAACGCGGGACCGCGCCGCTGGCCTCGCTGGGATGAAGCGCCACCGTATTCACGATGATCTTCGGCGCCCAGCCGCCATGCACGACGGCCGCCGCGACGAAGGGGCGCGAGTTGGGGCTGCCGTTTAGCAGCACCACGGCGTCGGCCTTTTGCGGAGGACCGCCTACGTCGAGCCACCCCGCCAGCAGCGGCAAGGTCCGCCCGCTGGTCGCCCACAGCAGTATCAGCATGCCGCCGGCGGCGAGCATCAGCCGCCAGCGCAGGCGCCATGTCGGGCGCCATGTGCTCATGGTCGTGATCGGCAAGAACTTCATGGCGGGGCCTCGCCGATCTTCGCCCGAATTTCTTCCTGAAACGCGGCCGTTCCCAAGGGCAGCGGGCGGGCGTCGTCCCCTTCCACCCAGGCGTAAATCAATTCCAGCCAGGAATACATGAAGTCTTTCACTCCATCGCGGCTGCGCCACCAGGCATTCGGCCCGGTTCCCGGTTCGGGCAGCCACGTCAGTCGCACCCGTGCGGCATCGACAGGACCGATGATCCTGTCGAAGACATACCGCAGCCGGCCGCTGCCCAGCGGGCTGCATGCCAGGACCACCGTCGCGTCCGGATGTTCCCGCAACCAGTCCTGCACGGCATGCGCCTCGCCCCACACGTTGCCGCTCGCGGCGCGAATCGTCACCACGTCGGACGGCGGGATACGCCGCCGGGCAAGCTCCTTCCGGCACATCTGTTCGAAGGACGGCACGGCCCCAATTTCCACGATGCGGCTGTCCAGCGGCAGAAGCAGGAGGATCTTCCGCGCCGGCAATTCCGCCTGCCAGGCGGCAGCCTGATCGAAGGCCTCGAAACCCTCGACGCCCAACTCGGCCCCGTGCAGGCAGTAGAAGTCTGCCTGCTGCGCCGGCCCCTGTGACAGCAACGGCCAGGCCAGCACGCGGAGGATCGGCCCGCGGACCAGCACCAGCAGCACGAGACCTGCCAGCAAGATCATCGTGCGGCGGGGCAGCCGCTTGCAGACCAGGCAATGGCGGATGTTCGGCCAGGTGATGCGCATCGCTCAAGGCTCACAACAAGGCTCACAACAAAAGTACTTCGTGCCACCCGCGACGCCCGCCCTCAATGTCACTCTGGGGACTGCTTGCCGTTGGCCGAATCCTTCGACTCGTGATAATCCTGCTCGGTGTTCACGGCCCACACGTTCGCCTTGTCGCGGACTCCCGCGGCGATATTGTCGACCGCCACCATCGCCGTGAGCATCGAATGGTCCTGGTTATTATAGCGGTGCATGCCGTTGCGGCCCAGGAGGTAGAGATTCGCGAAGCGATCGACGAAGCGGCGGACTTCATCGAAGCGGTCGTACGTGCCGAAGTAGGCCGGGTAGGTCTTCGGCATGCGGATCACCGTGGCGTCGAGCACCGCCGAACGCTCGATGATGCCGATCTTCTCCATCTCCTGGCCTCCCAGCTCGATCAGTTTCTCATCCGACATCTTCCACAAATCGTCGCTCTCGTAGCAGAAATACTCCAAGCCGACCCAGACCTTCGAACGGTCGGCGACCATGTAAGGGCTCCAGTTGTTGAAGACCTGCAAGCGGCCCACGAGCACGTCCGGTTCCTGGATATAGATCCAATTGTCGCGGATGAACTGCTTGCCCTGCGGCGAGTCCTCGCGGACCTTCAGCTCCTTCAGCAGGAGGCCGACGGTGATGAAGTCGCGGTAGACCAGGCCCTCGCTCACCTGCCGCACCTCGGCCGGGACCTCGCCCTCCAGCGAACGGACGAGATCCTTGACCGGCATGGTCGAGAAGAACCAGTCGCCGCGATAGACAGTGCTCTGGCCGCTGCGCGGATCGACCGCCTCGACGGCGGTGATGCGATCGCCTTCGACGCGGATCTTGCTCACCCGCTGGTGATGGACGATCTGGCCGCCGCGTCGCAGGATCTCCTGGGAGACGGTCTCCCACATCTGCCCGGGACCGTGCTTGGGATACATGAACTGCTCGATGAGCGAAGTCTCGGTGTTCTTCTGCGCAACGTCGCCGCGGCGGCGGAAGAGCTTGCCGGCAATGTGCTTCAGAGTGCCGAGGATCGACAGCCCCTTGACCCGCTGCGCGCCCCATTCGGCGCTGATCGCCGAGCAGCGCTCGCCCCAGACCTTCTCCGTATAGGATTTGAAGAACGTGCCGTACAGCTCGCGGCCGAAGCGGTTGATGAAAAACTCCTCGAGGTTCTTCTCGGGGCGGAAGGGAAAGAGCACCGCCTTGAGGTAGCTGACGCCGATCTTCATGATTCGCAGCAGGCCCAGCTTGCGGACCGTGTCGAGGCTCAGGGTGATGGGATAGTCGAAGAACTTGCGGAGGAAATAGATGCGGCTCTTCCGCGACCGCAGGAGCATGACCTGGTCGCACTTCTCCGGGTCGGGCCCCTGCCCTGTCGCGGCCACGCCGCGCTGCTTGCCCTGGTAGCTTATTGTAGCCTGTCCCGGTTGTAGTTTCTGCATCGGCATCCGCGCCAGCCACCACTCCATCACGCGGTCCGACTTGGAGAAGAAGCGGTGCCCGCCGATGTCGATGCGGTTGCCCTTGTAGTTGGCCGTCCGCGAGATGCCGCCCACGTAGTCTTCGGCCTCCAGCACGATCGGCACGACGCCGGTCCGCTCGAGCAGCTCGAAGGCCGCGGTCAGCCCCGCCGGTCCGGCCCCAATGATGATTGCCGTTTGTTGCATAGGCTTGAGGTACGTCAGGCTTTCCGGCCCGATTCAGGAGTTTTACGGCCGGAAATATCGGCCGCTGGAATTGACCCGCGCGTGCATGTCGTCGACGATCCAGTGGATCGCGCAGACGTGAACGCTCTCGACCATGCCCATGTCGCACAGCGGCACGTGGATCCCCGCGTGGGCCATCTGCTTGAGCTTGCCGCCGTTGAAACCGGTCATGCCGAAGGTCGTCATGCCGTGGCGGTTGGCCCAATCGACGGCGGCCAGGACATTAGGGCTGTTGCCCGAGCCGCTGATCGCCACCAGCAGGTCGCCCGGCTTGCCGAAGTTCATCAACTGCTGCACGAAGATCTGGTCGTAGCCGCAGTCGTTGCCGATGGCGGTCAGCCAGCCGACGTTATCGGTGAGGCTCAGCACGCGCAAGCGGCGGCGCGACTCGTCGCACAGGTCTTCCTGCCGCAGGCAGCCCTTGCCCAGGTCCTCGCAGAGATGCGAGGCCGTGCAGGCCGAGCCGCCGTTGCCGACGATAAAGACCGTGTTTCCCTGCTCCCAGGCCGCATAGAGCAGCTCGGTGAGGTGGTTAACTTCCGCCGGGTCGACGCGGGCCAGTTCGCTTTGCAAGCGGGCGAGGTAGGTGGGGTAATCGAGTGAGACACCGAGCATTTCAACTCCTACGAGACTACTCCCCTCTCCTGCGGGAGAGGGGCTTTTCATTCGGGAACACTCCCCTCTCCTGCGGGAGAGGGGAAGGGCTTGTCGGCTCCTCCAATATCTGTGAGTCACAACTCCGCTTTTCTAGGATAGCGGATTATAAGGCATGTGAGCAAACAATTCTTATAGCAAGATGTAAAAACCTGGAAAACCCTAAAAAACGACATGTTTACACTCTACTGAGTGGCAGGAATAGTAATGTCGAGTTATATCTTAAAATGTCACAACCGGTTGCCCGATGTCGTACAGGTCGGATAAACCGCGCACCTGTCGTCGTTCAAGCAATGTGTGATTCCGAGGCATGATTTCATCCGACCAAAGGGCAAGGTATCTTCGTCTTGGCGGCACATTACCTTTGATCATGCCGCATCGCGGAGCGGACCAAGATGCCTCGGAATCTGTCGGACCACCGACTTTCGATATGGAGTCGCCATGAAGCGAATCGTCTTGCTGAGCTGTATCCTGCTTGCGGTGGCAAGCGTGGAAGCCTATGCCCTCCCGCCATTCCTGGGAGACGCCGACAGGGAACGATACGAACAGAACACGGCCCAACGGTTCGATCCGTATCCATCGGTCGGGATGGGGCCGGACGTTGTCGGAGGTCGGCCGCGGGAATATCTGAATCCGTCGCCGCCAGTCCTCCAAGTCCAGCCTCGGTTGCCGCCCGGAACGGTGCAACGACCCCGCTTCGGACTGTTCTTCCGCCGGGCTTCGTAAACCGAAGATTGCCACAACCGGTTGCACCGCTTTGCCGTTCCGTTTCGGATGGCGATTGTCGCTGGCCGGAGTCTGGCCTGTCGGAGGACTACTCAGCGCTCACTGCGACAGACGCCGGAAGCACAAGGTCGATCAATTCCACAAGGACATCCGCTTTGAGACGCCTGCGGAGATAGTAGGTCGCGTGGCCGTCATCGCGGCGACGGATAATGTCCGGCATTTGCGTCGCCGACAGGAACATCACGGGGAGGTCGATCCGGTCGCAGTTCGCACGGACGTAACGGTAAATTTCCATCCCAGAAACGCCATTGACGTTGAGGGCCGTTAGAATCAGCTCGGGCCGCTGGGCCTCGACGGCGACGATGGCCGCGTCAATCGTCATGCATCCTTGGCAGTCAAAACCCGCAGCCGCGAGCATGTCGATGATTTCTTCGAGGAATTTCTGGTCCTCGTCAACGATCAGGATGCGGGGTGAAATCGATTCGGAAAAGTCAATCTGCGGATTCGTCATTGATTAGCCTCCGTAGCTTTCTTCGACTGGTCCAGGTCCATGATTCATAGACTTTTGCAGGATTCCGCACTCTACTGAAAAGGTAAAGATTACGCAGGCCGCATAATCGGGTATTTTGGAATGCCTGTCGCATGACCGTTATCGCCCATCGGCATATACGGCTTATTGTCCTTTTCATCCGGCCCCGCACTGCGGAGACCTCTCTCCTATTCGGCGTCTAATCACGAATGCGAAATCGGCGCTCGTTGTCCGCCAAATTCCACGTGCCGATCTGCGCGGCAGAGGTTCGAGTTTTTCGGTCCGAGAGGGGAGCAGTAGATCCGTCAGACGCCAAAATAGGCCCGGTACCACTCGACGAACCGGGCAATCCCCTCGTGAAGAGGCGTGGCGGGGCGAAAGCCGGTGTCGCGGACCAGGTCGTCAACGTCCGCGTAGGTCTCGGGCACGTCGCCCGGCTGCATGGGCAGGAAATTCTTTACGGCCGTCCGCCCTAGGCACTTCTCGACCAGGGAGATCATCTCCATGAGCTCGACCGGCTGGTGGTTGCCGATGTTGTAGACGCGATAGGGCGCGCTGCTCGTGCCCGGATCGGGTTGTGCGGGGCTCCATAGCGGGTCGGGCTGCGCGGTGCGGTCCAGGACGCGGAGCACGCCCTCCACGATGTCGTCGATGTAGGTGAAGTCCCGCCGCATGCGGCCATGATTGAAGACGTCGATCGGCCGGCCGGCGAGGATCGCCCTGGTAAAGAGAAAGAGCGCCATGTCGGGCCGGCCCCAGGGGCCGTAGACGGTAAAGAACCGCAGCCCTGTGGTCGGCAGCCGGAAGAGGTGGCTGTAGGTGTGGGCCATCAGCTCATTGGCCTTCTTCGTGGCCGCGTACAGGCTTACGGGATGATCGACGTTCTGATGCACCGAGAACGGCATCTGCGTATTGGCGCCGTAGACCGAACTCGACGAGGCATAGACCAGGTGCTTGACGCCCGAATGCCGGCAGCCCTCCAGGATGTTCGTGAACCCCAACAGATTGCTGTTGACGTAAGCGGCCGGGTTTTCCAGGGAATAGCGGACGCCGGCCTGGGCCGCCAGGTTGACCACCAGGTTGAATCGCTCGCTTTCGAACAGCCGGGCGATCGGCTCGCGGTCGGCCAGGTCGAGCTTCACGAAACGAAAACCGGCTTCGGCCTGCAACTGCTTGAGGCGATCGAGCTTCAACTGCACCGAGTAATAGTCGTTGACGTTGTCCAGGCCGACGACCGCGTCGCCCCGCGCCAGCAGCCGCCGGGCAGTGTGAAAGCCAATGAAGCCGGCGGCGCCGGTAAGGAGGATTTTGGTCATGTGACTCAGCGGCCTTGTTTCCGATCGAGCAGTTCGCGAAGCCGTGCCGCCTGTTCGTCGTTCAGGGCAGCAGCAAGCTCTTCGGGCGACAATCCGCGCAATCGCTTTTCCGGCGACAGCCCGCGCAATCGCTGCTCGACCGGTGCATGCTCCAAAAGCGCGGCAAAAAGATCGTCCGCCAATTCCGCAAGGTGTTTTGAAAGTGCTTGCTGAATGGCAGCGTCCTCATCGGTAGCGAACTGTCTCATCTGTTGCACCATGTATTAAAGCAAGGGCCCCTCGCCCCCCCACATGCAGCGATCAGTTGCTGGACAACTTACGATTCGAATCCTGCCCAATAATCTCGTTCCGAGCTAGCAAAACGATCGGGAGCATCCTTCCGCAACTGGGCGTATCGCTCGTAAAGGCAATCGATCGCTTCTCTCAAGCTACAGCCGCCAAACGACCGAATCTGCTGAATTGCCTTCAGCTTTAGGTTGGCAAAGATGGCTTCGTCGATCATGTGCCATTGATCGTCAGGTATCGTCACAGCCATCGCAGCAAATCCGCTTTCTGTAACTCGCTCTTGAGTTTATCCGTGTGCTTCCAGGACTTCCGCCAGTTTGGACACGGCGTCGGGGCCGAACTCCGGGGTGTAGATGTGATACACATGCCCCTCCGGGAACATCGCTTCCGCCTCTTCGTTGGCCAAGTCGTCTAGCAAGGCTTGCGCCAGTTGCGCCTCTCGTCTTGAGGAAGTTCCCGCCCCGCGGAGATTATTTCAGTTATCGACATTATTGCATCCCTCCGCTAAACATTATAATCATGCTGGTCGAACTAGCAACTGGCGTAGGATCATGCCTTCACAACCTTCTCGCGATTCTTCATCACCTTCTTCGTGGCATTCCTTGTATCGACGACCAGCCGGGCATGCTCGACGATAAAGTCGTAGTCGTAGGCCGAGTGGTCGGTGGCGATCAGCACCGCATCCTGGGCCGCCAGGTATTCGGGCGTCAGAGGGCAGCTCGACATGTCGGGGACGTTGTAATGCCGCATCTTCGGCAGTCGCGGCACGTGCGGATCGTTATAGGTTAGCACGGCCCCGCCCGCCAGCAGCATCTCCATGAGTTTGAAGGAAGGGCTTTCCCGCGGATCGTCAACGTCTTTCTTGTAGGCCACGCCCAACAGCCCGATCTTGCTCCCCCGCAACGGCTTGCGGGCGTCGTTCAAGGCCTCCACTAGCCGGTGAATCACATATTCCGGCATGCTGGTGTTGATCTCGCCCGCCAACTCGATGAAACGGGTCGTCATGCCGTTCCGCCGGGCAAGCCACGTGAGATAGAAGGGGTCGATGGGGATGCAGTGCCCTCCCAGGCCGGGACCGGGATAAAAGGCCTGGAATCCGAAGGGCTTGGTGCGGGCGGCGTCGATCACTTCCCAAACGTCGATGCCGATCCGCATGAAGAGCACTTTCAACTCGTTGACCAGGGCGATGTTGACCGAGCGGTAGGTGTTTTCCAGGATCTTGGCGGCCTCGGCGACTTCGCAGCTCGAGACCGGCACGACCTGGGCCACGGCCTTGCCATACAGCAGTTCGGCAAGCCGGCCGCTGGCAGCGTCAATCCCGCCGACAACCTTGGGAATCCGCTCGGCAGTGAAGTTCGGGTTGCCCGGGTCTTCCCGTTCAGGGCTGAAGGCGAGGAAGAAATCGCGGCCGGCTTGCAACCCGCGCTCTTGCAGGATGGGCAGAACGACTTCCCGCGTGGTGCCGGGGTAGGTCGTGCTCTCCAGGACGATGAGCTGCCCTGGCCGTAGGGCGGCGGCAATCTGCCGGGCCGTCTGTTCGATGTAGGTCAGGTCGGGGTCGCGGGTCTCGTTCAAGGGCGTGGGGACGCAGATCAGCAAGGCGTCGGGCTCTGCCAGCCGCCGCATGTCGGCCGTGGGCAGGAAGCGGCCGTCGGCCACGTGGCGGGCGATCCACTCGGCCGGGATATGCTTGATGTAGCTGCGGCCGGCGAGGAGCTGATCGACTTTGGCCTGATCAACGTCGAATCCCATGGTGCGGAATCCTGCCGCGATGAAGGCCCGGATCAACGGCAGGCCGACATAGCCCAAGCCGATGACGCCGACCGTGGCCGTTTTGTTTTGAATGGCCTGTTCGAGGGAGGAGGTGCTCATGGAAGACAGGGTTTTGGGTACGGGGAAAAAGCCGAATGCCGAAGTCGCTTAGAGCCCATTATAATTTGCCGCAGGCCGCGGGTATAGAACGGCCTGCAAAAGCCGGCGAGTGCCAGGCGTTGGCAGGGCCGGATGTGCCGAGTGGGGCGATTGTGGCATCGCACGGCCCAGCCTGTGGGGTGGCGAGAATTCGGAACGCGAGATCTGCCGCAATCAACTGTGTGAGGATATAATGTTGTTTGTTCTCGGTTGCCCTATGGAGGTTCCTGAAAATGGGTTATTCGTTTCCCCCGAATCTTGACCAGATGATCCGGCACTGGATGGCCGTCGGCCCTTATACTTCTGCCGACGAAGTTCTTCTCGATGCCATGCTGGCACTCGAAGATGTTCAGAAACGCGAAGACGTGCTTCGTGACGAGATTCGTCGTCGGCTCGCCAATGCGGGTAGCGGGCTTTCACTGCCATTGGACCGTAGCGAGTTCAAGGCAGAGGCTCGACGAAGGTTTGCCGATCAAAGGTAACCGCTCCAATGTCCAGCGTCACCTATCTTCCCGAGGCGATCGACGACTTGCACGGGATTTGGGCCTATGTTGCCGACAAGTCCCAAAGCATCGAGGTGGCCGATCGCTTGATCGATTCGATTGATGATGCAGCATCTACGTATGCGAGGCAGCCTGAGTTGGGCATTCCCCGTCCTGAATTGGCCGAACGTGTACGTTGTTTTCCAGTTGGAAGCTACGTGGTCTTCTACCTGACAACGGACAACGGGATCGAGGTGATCCAGGTGATCCACGGTTCCAGGGATATTCCGGCCCACTTCCGCCGCTGAAATTCTCGGTGAGCGAACGGCTGCCGCGGTTCAGTTCTTCTCGGGAGGATCTTCCCAGGTTCCGCCGGCTTTTTGCGGACTATGCGGATTGTGCCGGAGATGGTACAATACCGCTCAAAGGAGGCTCTCATGACGCAGAACTTTCACGTCGGCGTTTCTTGCAAGATACGGCCCTGCTGGCCGGGGCAATGGCGGCCATGCAGTCGATCGAAGCCCTGGCGGCGGAGGCGACCAGCCCCCCTGCCCTGCCCACGATCCGGCTGGGGCAGGTCGAGGTCTCGCGGCTGATCCTGGGCTCGAACCCCTTCTTCGGCTACGCCCACAGGGACGGCGATTTTGGCCGGCAGATGCAGGAGTATTACAGCGACCAGCGGATCATCGAAGTCCTCGCCAACGCGGCCGCCGTGGGCGTGACGGCGGTCGCCGCGCCGCCCAGCGCCGACTGGATCCGGGTCTTCGACAAGTACCGCGCGGCGGGCGGCAAGCTGACCTGGATCGCCCAGCCCCATGGTGCGGCCGAGCAGATGAAAGCAGAAATCGACACCTGCGCCAAAGCGGGCGCCCAGGCCGCCTTCATCCAAGGGCATCGCGTCGAGGAGCAGTTCGAGAAGAAGACCTTCGAGGTCGTTCGTGGCTGGTTGGAGCACATCAAGGGCCACGGCATGGCGGCGGGCATCGCCGCGCACCGGCCCGACATCCATCCGGCAGCCGAGCAAGAAGGCTTCCCGGCAGATTTCTATTTCCAGAGTTTCTTCCGCGTCGATCAAGAGCCGGAGAACTTTGCCATCGAGTGCCGCGACAAGGCCGTCGAGACCATCCGCTCGATCACCGCCAAGCCGGTCGTGGCCTACAAGATCCTGGGCGCGGGGCGATTGCCGCCCGAGGATGCCTTCGCCTATGCCTTCAAGCACCTTGCGGCCAAGGACGGCGTGTGCGTCGGCATCTTCAACAAGGACAGGCCGGCGATGCTGGCCGACGACGCAGCGCGCGTGCGGCGGACGGCTTCGTAAGGATCGGCGGGTAGCTTGCGCCGAATGGGGCGATTGGCGGCGGTCAGGCCGGATTCTCAGCCGCTGGTTCGGCCAGGCTTGCGCTTTGGGCGCGATGCTTCAAGGCTCTGGAGGCCTCGACCTCGGACCAGAAATCCTCATGGCTCAGCACGTCACCTTCACGAATCTGCTTACGGGATGCTTTCAAAATCGCCTGTAGCCGCGGCGAGTATGCCATGAGCAGTCGCTCAATCTCGTCCTCATCCTGGATGCCCACAATGACCGCCACGGGCCTGCCGTTCCGTGTTACCACGACCGGACCGGCCTCACTGGCCTTCACGAAAGCGCTGAACTGGGATTTGATTTCTGCCAGCGATGCGATCTTCATAATTCCACCTCCTCGCCGCCAATGATCAGGCGGTCTCGCTGTTTCTCACCGATCGCCACGATCTGCACCTCGGTATGTTCCTCGTCGATGTCGTACAGGACGCGGAAGCGGTTGTCCGGCCCAAAACGAATCTCCCACTGTGCTGCGTACGGTGCGGGCTGTCGCAACGGCTTGCGGTTCTTTGTTTCCACGCCCGGTTCGTACTGCAACTGCTCCTCGATTTTCTCGCGGATCAGGCGGTCGTACTTGGCGTCGATGGACTCCAGATGTTTTGTCACTCCATGCGCGTAGATCAGGGTATAAGTGCGCCGCGTCATGATGACCATAATTCTGGCTATTTCGCGACGATCTGTCAAGAGGGGGGAAAAAACTCGCGTTGAGAATTACGGGGCCATGGTCGCAAAAGCGAGGATGGATCCGGCGGTCCATCCGACGAGGGTCAGGAATGCCCTGGCAACATCAGCATCGCCACTCCGATCGCCGCCACAAGGGCCCCGCCGAACGCCCTCACGCTCACCCGTTCACCGAACAGGAAGACGGAAAAGGGGAGGATCATCACGGGGATCGTGGCCAGGATGGTCGTTACGACCCCCACGTGACATTTCTGCAAGGCGAGCATGTAGGTGATCACGCCGAGAAACGGCCCGACCACCGCGCCGGCAAGGAGAATGAGCATTGGCTTCGGTCGCCGGCTGGCGGCGAGCATCGGCCGCCAGCGCCCGACGACAGTGATCAAGAGGACGTAGCCGACCAGTGCGCCCAGGGCTCGGATAAATGCCGATGCGCCCGGATCGTAATCGGCAACGCCGTCTTTGGCCAGGACCGTGCCCAGGGCCTGGACCGCGGTGGCCACGCCGGCCAGAAAGAGCCCGTAGCGGACTTGCTTCCGGCCGTGGGGATGCTCTTCGCCGTCGCGCTGCTCAAGCACCACCCACAGCACGCCGGCCAGGGTGACGGCCATTGCCAACCAGGCCTGCAGGCCGAGGCCGCCGCCCAGCCAGGCCCAGGAGATCAGCACGGCCAAGGGCGGCGTGAGCAAGGTCACCAGCAGCGACCGTCGCGGCCCGATGAGCAGGAATGCCTTAAAGAGGCAGAGGTCCGAGACGAAGAAACCGAGGAAGCCCGAGGCGCCGAGCATCTGCCAGACACGGGGGGCGGCATCCGACGGCCAGGGCAGCCCGCGGTGAAACCAGCCATAGGCCATGAACATGCCCACGGCCAACACGAGCCGCAGGAAAGCCACGGCCAGCGCCACAGACGTGCCTTCCCGCCGAGGTCCAGGCCACGGCCGAGAGCGTCCACAGCACTGCCGTTGCCAGGGAAGCCAGTTCGCCGATGTGTTCGGGGGTCATGAAGGATCCTCGTCGCGTAGCGACGTTATGATGGTAGCCGTGGCGTTTCAACCCACGGTACGCATCGCCCGCAGACGATTTGCGTCGCGTAGCGACGGCTGATTCTTCTGTCGTCGCTACGCGACTGGTGGAACGCGCGGGGCCTAGCGGTCCGTGGGTTGAAACACCACGGCCACCATCGTAGCGTCGCCACGCGACGGGGACAACAGGAGGGCAACAGCACTCCTCACAAAACACGGCCGTCCCGCCTCGAACAGTGTGACCGCTTCGCACTCCAACCGGGGCGATCCCGGCTGCATACTTCTCACCGGACAAACCACTGCACGATTACGTAGCAAAACTGGACCACGCTGGTACCGATATACAGTCCCACTCCCAGGCAGTGCAGCCAATCGCGGCGGACACGCAGCAGGTCCATCAAGGCAACGATTACCAAAACAAGCAACGTCAGCATTTGCACAATGCCGGAAATCCCTGTGATCATTGCGAAAGTGAACATCCCGGAGGTATGCCAGACCAAGCTTGTCGCCGCAAAGAGGAACAGGAGTGCGTTGCTCGCATGAACGACCGCAATCAGACAGAGACCCCACTTCCAACCACGTTTCTCCCGGATTCGCCGGGCGCCCGCGACGAAAAACACGACGCAACCAACCTCGGTCAGGGCACAAAGCAGGTATACCAGCACGAACATGTTGGTATAGGTCGGGCCTTCATCAAGCATGTATAAGAAATACCAGACCTTGTTCAAGACACATAAGAACACTTCCGGGATCATCATCCCAATCAAGATCCAGTGACCGGGAGCAAAACGTCCGGGCTGGCGACGGAACTGCCCACGAACGAGCACAGCCAGTCCCACGATTCCGGCTGCCATCAAGGTGAGGCCAATCAACCATACGACCCGGTAGAACAGATTGCCAAACAACTCCAGTATCGGACCTGTCGCCATGAGTCGCCAGGCTGCATCGACCTTGAAGAAGACGGCCGTCACCGCCGTCCACGCCAAGAAATGGATGATACCCAGCCGCGGCGGTTGATAGTATTCCGGCTCGGCGGGAATCGGCGCGATGGGCCGTTCAGCCGGAATCGTGGCATCGGTGGGCGAGGGAAGTGGATCGGGGACGTCGGTCATGGGGTTGGTTTCGTCGCCTAGCGACGTTATGCTGGTAGCCGTGGCGTTTCAACCCACGGCAAGCATCGCCCGCAGACGATTTGCGTCGCGCAGCGACGCCTGATTCTTCAATCGTCGCTACGCGACTGGTGGAACGGGTGGGGCCTCGCTGTCCGTGGGTTGAAATACCACGGCTACCATCGTAGCGTCGCTACGCGACGGGGAAAACAGGAGGGCAACAGGACTCCTCACGAAGAACAGGATCCCTGCCGTAGGCTCACATCCCCGAGCGCGTCCGCCGGCCATTGTTCGGCGGGACGCCGCTGGGATTGTCCTGCGTAGCGGGAGGCTGAGAGAATCCACCGGGCGGCGTCAGGCCGTCCATGGAGGGAGACCCGGTATTGAACGACGATGCCCCGCTGACCGGCAAGGGGACGGAAGGATCGACACTGCCGCGATTGTCCAAGGGAGGCGCGGCCGGCGGCCATGCCGGCGCGGCCGGCGCCGCGTTGTAGCGGCTGTCGTCCAGCGGCGCAGAGTTCGACGGAATCGGCGCTAATGCATTGCCCGTCCGGCGATTGCCCTGCCCCTGCCGCCCTGCGGGGATCGCCGCCGGGGCCGCGGTCGGATCGGCATAGACGGGCCGCATCGCAGTGGAGGCATCGAGAGCGGCCGGCTGATTAAAAGGGGACGCTCCGGTGTCGGCACGGAGGGTGTTGGCCGGAGCGTCTTCGTCGGGCGGCGCATGCCACAGCCAGACGCTGCCCCGCGACGGCTCGTGCGCGGCCGTGGCCAGCAATTGGCCGTCGGGCGAGAATCGCAGGGCCTCGATGGCCCCGTTGTGCTTGAGCGTCATCAGGTCCTCGCCCGTCGGCACGTCCCAAATCACTACGTTGTTGTCCGCGCCGCCGGAGGCCATCGTCTTGCCGTCGGGCGAAAAGGCCAACGACCAAACCAAGGCCGTGTGTTTCTTCACCACAAAGGGCTTCGTTGTCCCCGGCGTATCCAGCGGCCAAAGATCGATCTCCCCGCTCGTGCAGCCGACGGCCAGGATATGGCCGTCGGGCGAGAAGGCCACGCTCTGGCCCATCGGGCTGTTGATCGCCGTCGCCCGGCCGTTTCGCAGGTCGATGAGGTTCACCGTGTGGGCCGCCGTGCCGACCGCGGCCGAAAGGCTGCACACGGCCAAGGTGTTGCCGTCGGGCGAAAAGGCCATGCTGACCGGGGTGATGCCCTGGCTGATCGACTTGGGCGGCTGCCGGTTGTCCAGGGCACAGAGCACCAATTCGCCCGTCTCGAACTTGCTGCGGTACTTGCCGGTGCCCACGGCCAAGGTGTGGCCGTCGGGCGAGACGGCCATGCAACTGACCGCCTGGTTGAAACTGAATGCCTTAGCCACCGCCGTGCGGGTCTTGAGGTCCCAAATGCGGACCGTCTTGTCGACGCTGCCGGTGAGCATCTTATCGGTCAACAAGGGGGCGACGCAGGTGATCACGCCGCCGTGGCCTTGTTGGCCGCCCGGGTTGCCTTCGCCATGCAAGATCGCGCGGGGCTTGAAGGTCACGGAATCCCAGAGGAACAGCCCTCCGGCGCTGGTGGCGGCAGCCAGCAGCTTGCCGTCCTGGCTATAGCGGACGACATTGGGCACGCCCAACGCCAGTTCGAGAATGGCCAGCTCCCGGCCCGTGTCGATTTCCCAGACCCGCACGCATTTCTTGTCCGGTTCGTCCGCCGCGGTGGCCAACCGCGTGCCCAATTGATCGAAGGCGAGGTAGATGATCGGCCGGCCCTGGGAAGCGATCTGCTTGGCGAACAGCTTGCGCGAGGCGAAGTCCCAGATGCGGATATTACCCGCCATATCGCCGGAGGCCAGGAGCGTGCCGCGGCGCGTGAACTCCAGCCGCGTAATCGCCGCTGGGTGCGAGGCCGGGAAAGTCGCCACGAGTTTTTGCGTCGAGAGGTCCCAGACCTTGATCTTCGCCTTGTCAGCCGCCGCCGGATTCTGCGGATCGCCGTGACCGGTGACCAGGAACCGTCCGTCGGGCGAAAGGGCGATCGTCGTCAGGCCCGCCAATTCGGTCGGATTGCTGAGCTGGCCGGCCAACTGCGCGGTCAGCGGGTTCCACATGCGGACCTCGGCCGGACGCTTCCGGCTGCTATTGACGGTAATCACGAATCGGCTATCGACACTGAAAACGGCCTCCACCTTGCCCGGCATGTCGGGCAGCTTCTGCCGCAGGGCACCCGTGGCGGGCTCCAGGATCTGCACCGAACCGGGCAGGCGTTCGTCCACGTCGCCGGTGCCGACGGCCAGCAGGTGGCCGTCGGGCGAATAGGCCACCGAGTAGACCGAGCCAACCAGTTTGGGCACCGTCGCCAGCACCCGGGCCGGATCCAGACTCCAGATCCTGGCCCTCGACTTCACCGTCGAGTCGGGCGGCGAGCTTTCGCCCACCGTCATTTGCCGGCCGTCGGGCGAGAAGGCCAGTGCCACGCCGGACCGCGACGAGGTCTGAAGCGGCGCCGGCCGCTCCGAATCGGCCAGGTTCCAATCCGTGAGATAGGCCTCGAAGCTGTCCCCTGCCCCGTCGCAGGAGCCGGTGCCGATGATCTGGCTGCTATCGGGCGTGAAGGCCAGGCCGCTGACCCAACCGTCGACGGGCGTATCGGTCAGCATGTCGCAGGGCTGCCCTCCATCGACGTTCCAGAGAATGACCGACTGGTCGTCGCCGGCGGAAACGACCTTCTGGCCGTCGGGCGAAAAGGCCACCGTCTCAACGTCGCCGAGATGCCCTTTGAAGGTCCGCAGCAGACCGCCGGTGCTCGACCAGAGGCAGGCCGTTTGATCGCGGCTGGCGGTCAAGAGGCTCTTGCCGTCGTGGGACCAGACCACGCGCAGGACTTCGTCGTGATGGCCGCGGAGGTCGCCCTGGAAGCGGCCGGTGCCCGGTTCCCAAAGCCGCACCACGCCGTCGCGGACGCCCAGGGCCAGGGCCAAGGTCGCGCCGTCGGGGCTGAGCGCCATCGAATTGATGCCGTCGCCGAAGGCCCGCGTTCCCAACAGGTCGCCCTTGTTCGTGTCCCACACGAAAAGGCCGCCGTCGTGCATTCCGGCAAAGAGCAGGCCGCCGTCATTGGAAAGGGCCAAGGCTTGCGGACGGGCCTGGTGGAAGTGCCGCAAAACGTGGCCGTCGCTCGCATCGCGGACCATGATCTCGCCCGAGTAGTCGCCGCTGGCCAGCCGCTTGCCGTCGGGGCTCATCGCCAGGGAGATGATTGGGGCCGTATGATCGGTCACCGGCCGCACCGTGTCGGGCTGGCGGATGTTCGAGCCGATGAACAGATCGCGGCCATAGGCGGCGGCCCACTTGCCGTCGCCGGCAACAACCAGCCCGCTGGCCTGCCGGGCCAACGCGTCTTCCACGATCAGACCGGGGCTGTGCGGCGGCACGTTCCGCTCCAGGGCGACACTTGTCAACTTCCGCCCCTGAACCGCATCCCAGGCGATCAACTGGCCGTCGTCGGCGAAGGAGATGATCTGCGAGCCATCGGGCGTGACCACGGCCTGCCGGACGACGTCGCCGTGGCCGCGGAGGGTGTTGCTGCCGACGTTGTGGGCCGCGCGCCACAGGTAGTACCAAGCGAAGCTCCGCAGCTTCTGCTTCTGGTTGGCGGGGTCGCTGCGGTAAGGCTCGAGCAGCCGCAAGACCTCGTTCGTATCGCCGCGGTCCCAGGCCTGCTTGGCCAGGCGGATCTGCGTGACGTACGTTCGGTACTGGTTCTCGACCAGTGTCTGCTGCTGGACTTGCTGGACTTGCTGGCTGCGGCTAAGCTGCTCCTGCGCGGCGAGATAGGCCTGCGATTGGTTCTGGACGAGTTGTTGATTCTTGGCCGCCTCGGCGAGGGCCAACTGGGCATTGCGGGCATGCTGCTCCGCCAAGGCCTGGGCGTCCCTGATGTTTTGCTGCGCGGAACGTCAGCCGGCCTTCGAACTGATTGCGTTCCTGGACTGCCGTTTGGGCAATTCCCTGGTGCTTGGAGAGATTGAACATCAAGACGACGATAATGGCGATTGCCGCCACGAGGGCCGTCGAGAGTCCGATCAGGCTGGCCCGCTGGTGGTCGTAGGGGTGCAGGCGGCTGTAGGCCAGACTTTCATCGGCCGGCGCCGTCGGGTCGGCGTCCACCTGCGGCGCGGGATCGACGGCCCGCCAGGGCGAGGCCGTTTGCTGGGCTGCGGGGCCCTGCCCTGCCGGGGTTTCGCGCGGCGCGGCGGCATGGAAGTCGCTGTGCGGGCGACCCGGAGTACCGGGTGCCCCGGCCGACTCGGTGCGATACGTGCGCTCGGCGCGCGGCTCGCGGGAGTGGCCGGCGGCCCGAGCGTGTGATGACTCAGCATCCTCGTCGTCTACGTCATCATAGGAGGCGAACTTGGTTGGGTCCGCCGGGCGATCGTCAATTGGCTCGTCGTGTCGATCGCGGGAGTGACTGTGGGTCTGGCTATGGGGCCGGTCGTGCGCGTGACGAGGGTGATCGGACGAGTGGCCATGGGAGGTTTCCTCGTCGGCATCGTCGGATGACGAGCGCTCGCGGCCCTCGCTGGTCTCGGCATGCGACGCGTGATGTACACGCTCGCCGCCGGACTCGGCATCTAAGTGGCGTTTGTTGTGGTCCTTGTGATGCTCGCGGTCATGGCGATGCAAACGCGTCGAGTCTTGGGACTCATCGTGCGCCTGGTCATCGTTTTGATCTTCTTGAGCGTCCTGATCCGCCGCACTCTCCGACCGGGTGTCATCGTCGGACTCGTACAGGCTCTTTTCCATCCCTGGATTCGCGCGACATGGTTCTTCCCTCCTGGATACATGTGCCGCGCATTGTCGCCAAAATCGGCAAGCAGGAAAAGAGCGATTCTTGGGATAATCTGGGCACCCTGCCCTGTGAATACGGGTTGCAGAGGATGTTTTTACCCCAGTCGGGTGGGAAGATCGGGGTATTCGACCGAGTCGCTGACTGAAGACGAGTGGTAGCAGTCGCGAAAAACTGCAAAGTATTTGGAAAAATGGCGATTATGAATATGATACAAGAACTAAGTGCCGTTTTGATCAGATGTTGTGCAGAGCGGTTGACTTTTTCCGAACATTGATATAGACTAGTCTAAGACTAGTCTATTCTTCTGTCCGGAGGACGTCACCGTGGCAAGCTCCGATGCGAATCTGATTGGCGCGTATGAGGCCAAGACGCATTTTTCCGAACTACTGGAGCGTGTCGTGGCGGGAGAGCAGATCACAATCACGCGGCACGGCGTTCCGGTCGCCCGCCTGGTCCCCGCTCACCCGATCGCCTCCGAAGACGAACGTCGAACCGCGGTCGCTGCCATGCGACAGCTTGCCGGCCGCAATCGGCTGGGCGGTTTGAGCGTGAAGACGTTGATTACGGAGGGTCGAAAATGACACCAGGGCTGATCATCGACTGCTCGATCACGATGGCCTGGTGTTTTGCGGACGACGCCACGGAAGAAACTGCACGGGTACAGGATCGTTTGATTGCCGAGGCCGCCGTGGTTCCCGCACACTGGTCCCTGGAGGTGGTGAACATCCTGATCATGGCCGAACGGCGGAATCGAATTGCCGCCGCCGATGCCACCAGCTTCCTCCAGTTGCTGGCCGCTTTGGATATTCGGACCGATCACGAGACCTCCGCCAGGGCCTTCGATCACTTGCCGCCGTTGTGCCGCACTCATGAATTGACGAGTTACGACGCCGCCTACTTGGACCTTGCCGTGCGGCGGCGGCTGCCCTTGGCGTCGTTGGACGACGATCTGCGACAAGCGGCAATCCGGCGGGGGATTGAAGTCCTAGGGAAGTGACGGCCACGATTGACAGTCGGTTCCGCGGTCGCTAAATTGTGGGCGTAAATGTCCTCTGGCAATAGGAGCGGATCATGCCAAAACGCGCCTGGAAGAAAGTCCCCAAAGTTACGGACACACGGGATTCCGTGGAAAGGCTGCGCAACGCGCTGGCGAAACGCACGAAGGGCGATCTGATCGAACGTCCTTGTCGAATTGGCCGGCGATGATCGCAAAATCTACCGGCAGCTCGCTTCGCGGTTCGAGTTGGAAACCCCGCCCAAGGAACTTGTGGCCGCGACGCGTCAAGCAATCGCCAGCGCGACCGACTTTGACGAGCGTGAGATCAATTACAATTTCGACTACGACTCCGAGGCCTACGAAGAGGTGAAACGCAACTTGGGCCGCTTGATCGCCCTGGGGCAGTTGCGGCCGGCAATGGAATTGTCGTTGGAGTTGATGAAAGAAGGAAGCTATCAGGTCGAAATGAGCGATGAGGGAATGATGACCGACGAGATCGAAGAGTGTCTCAGCGTGGTCATTACGGCCCTCAAGAAATGCGATTTGCCTGCGAGCGAGGTGATCGCGTGGTGTGCGGAGATGCTCAAGAAGGACCGAGTAGGATTCTTGTGCGATAAGGAGATTGGGGCGCTGCGGGACCAGCTCAAGGGAGCCGGGTCGTAATGATTTGCTGCCGATTCTACGCGTGCGGAAATCGGTTTGGGTTGGAACTGTTCAACAAATCGTCCTGATCACGGATTCCTTCGGGAGAAGCAGAGAAGAAAATGAATGACGCAATTGACGAATTCCTCAAAGCGCTCAAGCTCGCGGGTTTGACTTTGGAGAGCAACCGGATCTCAGTCGACGACCTTGGCTGCCCGCACACACCAAGGGGATTGCCGAAAGGGAAGATAGCCATTTACACGTTTCAGAGAGATGGGAGATACTTGAAAATTGGCAAAGCGGGGCCAAAGAGCAATGCGCGATTTCGGAATCAGCACTACGGCCCGCGACGAGCAAAAAGCAATCTCGCAAAGAGTCTTCTTGCTGATCCCGACCTCGTCATGTTTTCCTTGACCGAGAACAACATTGATCAATGGATTAGGAACAACATCCGGAGGATCGACATCTTAATTGACCTGGTTGATGAGCAAACTGACATTTTCGTCCTGAATTTTCTTGAAGCGTTCTTGCACTGCAAGTTCCGCCCAAAGTACGAGGGATTTGAGAGCCAAAAAGGAAACTCCGAAGCCGGTGATTAGAATCCTAACCCGTCCGACGATTTGCCGAGCGTGAACATGATTGAGAAACTGACGGTCAATTCGTTCAAATCCCTGGAGTCGGTGGAAGTCGATCTGGGGCAGGTCAACGTCTTCATCGGTGCAAACGGCAGCGGCAAGAGCAATCTGCTCGAAGCGCTGGGCGTCCTGTCAGCCGCCGCCGATGGGAAAGTCAATGATCAAACCTTGCTGCAAAGGGGCGTCCGTCCCGGCGTGCCTTCTCTTTACAAGTCGGCGTTCTCGCCGCGGATGCCGCCCTCCATTTCGTTTGCGGCGACAAATTCCCAGGCCGGCTACGAGGTGTCGCTTCGCGACCCGCTCAAGGTGCCGAATCCTGCCTGGCGATTCAAAACAGAACGGTGGCAGGAAGGGGAGACGAAACTCGTCGCACGCTCGCACGCAACGGGTTCGAGACCGAACCCCGAATTGGGCGCGGCTGCGCTGGAGGCACTGGATTTCAGCTTCGATTCGCCGGCCCTGAAGTTATTGAAACACCTGCAAGGATATGTCATCTTCGAACCGACGACGCCGGTAATGCGCGGCGTTGCATCCGAGCCGCGATCTAGGGGGCCCGTTGGTATGTCGGGGGGCCAACTTCCGATAGCAGTCAACGACCTGCTGTTTTCGGCAACGCGAGATGAGCGCGTCCGGCGGGTCTGTGACGACGCACTAGGGCTAATCGACTGGGCAAAATCGTTCGGCGCCGGCGAGGCAACCGCGATCCCGCTTTCGCCCGCCGCCGCCGCGTCGGCACAAATCATTCGGTTCGAAGATCGGTACATGCGCAAGAATCGGAACAAGTTATCCGGCTATGATGCAAGCGAAGGGGCGCTCTACGTCCTTTTCATGGCGGTCATCGCGGCCCACGAACAAAGCCCGACGCTGTGCGCCGTCGACAATGCCGATCACGGCCTGAATCCGAGGCTCGCAAGGTCGCTCTTTAGCCGAGTATGCGGTTGGTATCTCGACGCGTCCGTTCCCCGGCAGGTGCTATTGACGACGCACAACCCGTTGGTTCTCGACGGTCTTCCTTTGCAAGATGATCGGGTGCGATTGTTTACCGTTTCGCGAACCAGCAGCGGCAGGACCAGCGTGAGACGAATCGAAGTGGATGAGGCGCTCGTCGCCAAGGGGCGTGACGGCTGGACGCTCTCCCGCCTTTGGGTCATGGGGCACTTTGGAGGCATGCCGAATGTCTGAACCGCTTCGGATCGCGATGGTCGTGGAAGGCCCCACCGATTTCATCGTTTTGGATGCCGTAATATCTTCGCTGCTTCCCGATCGGGAAATCGAGCTTCAGTCCCTTCAGCCAGAGTTCTCCGCCGCCTTTCAGGTCCAGCCGGGACCAACGGGGCTGGGATGGCCGGGTGTTTACCGATGGTGCGCAGGTCACAAACGAAGCCCAAGGCCGAGTTTCTGACTCGTCGCTTTTCGCCTTCCATCAAATACTCGTAGTGCAAGTCGATGCCGATGTTGCCGGAATGACTTATCAGAATGGATGGATCGAGGACCCGACGGGCGACCTGCCTTGCGAAAAGCCCTGCCCGCCGCCAACGGCTACGACCGATGCATTGCGGCAAGTGGTGCTGCGATGGCTGGGCGAGCCCGTCGCGCCACTCCGTTGCGTGCTTTGCACGCCGTCGAAGAGCATCGAAACGTGGGTGATGGCCGCGCTGTTTCCGGCGAACAAGGAAGTCGCCAAGAAAAACTGGGAGTGCCGCGCAAACCCAGAATCGCAATTTGCGACCCTGCCGAAAGCTGGCCGGATTCGCAAGGACACCGAGGATTACAGGTCGAAACGGCAAGACATTTTGTCCGCGTGGCCCAATGTCTGCGGGAAGCTGGTTGAAGCGCGGCGGTTCTCAAGGGAGTTGCTCAAGCAAGTGGAAATGCTCGGCGAGTGAAGGAAATTCGCGGTTCGGTGCCCTTATTCCTCCTGCCGCTCGATTTCCTTTGCCAGATTGTTAAACTCCTCCGCCAAGTCGGCCAGTTGTCCTCCCACCTGGTACTTGGCGTCGCTGTTGGTGAGGCGCTGGTCGGGATCGTTCAAGAGTTGCTTGATCTGGCCAAGCTGGATCGACACGCTATCGATAATCTGCAAATACGGTCCTACGTTGGCTTGCGAGTTGGGCATCGAGAGATTCTCCGTGGATGGGGTCGCCTTACCGGCCGTCTGGGTCAGTCGCGCCACTGGGATCAGCGGCTGGGGAAGATTGTAGCAGCGCTTGCCTCCCCATGTCCACGCTGGCTTTCGAGCCAGTTCCCGATCTTCTTTTCCCCCATTTTCTTTTCCTCCCCCCTGCCCTGCCCCGCTCCCATTTTTCCGTCGTCATCTTTCTGTCGTTCCGTCCTTGCCGTTTTACCCCCGTCTGGTATAAGATGGACGATCTTCACTTATCAGGAAAGTATTCAATGACAGCCCCCCAGACGCCAAAACCCCGCACAGGCCCCGATTCCCACTGGTCGACCCTGGCCGTCCACGCCGGCGAGGACCAGGAGCCTAAGCCCCGCGGGGCGGTCGCCGACCCGATCTTCTGCGCCTCGACCTACGCCTTTTCCGACACCCAGGCCCTGATCGACTTCATCGTCCAGAAGCAGCCCCGCGAGGAATACGCCCGCTACGGCAACCCGACGGGCAAGACCGTCGAGCGCAAGCTGGCCGTTCTCGAAAGGGCCGAAGCGGCCGTCCTCTACGCGACCGGCATGGCGGCCGTGGCAGGGCTCTTCCTGGCAAAGCTCAGCGCCGGCGACGAGCTGCTGATCTTCGACGAGCTCTACCAGCGGACCCGCGAGTTCTGCGAGAACGAGCTGAGCCGCTTCGGCATCGTCACGCGGATCGTGCCGACCGGCGATTTCGCGCAGTTGGAGGCGGCCATTTCGCCCGCCACGCGGCTGCTCTTTTGCGAGTCGCCCAGCAACCCGCATCTGAGCGTCATCGACATCGAGCGGTTTGCCGCCTTGGGCCGCAAGCACGGCGTCGAGACGGCCGTCGACGCCACATTGGCGACGCCCTACAACGTCCGCCCGATCGAGTATGGCATCGACTACGTGCTGCACTCCTGCACCAAGTACTTTGCCGGGCACAACGACGTGCTGGCGGGCTCCATCGCCGCTTCGCAGGCGAAGATCGAGCCGCTGCGAAAGTTCCGCGGCTATGCGGGCATGACCAACGCCCCGCACGCCGAGTACCTGCTGCTCCGCGGCCTGAAGACCTTCGAGCTGCGGATGCAGCGGCATAACGCCAACGGCCAGGCCGTGGCCGAATACCTGGCCGCCCACCCGCGCGTCGGGCGGGTCTATTACCCAGGGCTGCCGGGCCATCCGAACTACGAGATCGCCCGCCGCACCATGCGCGGTTGCGGTGGAGTGGTGACCTTTACGGTCAAAGACGCCGATTGGCGGCAGACGGCCTGCGTGGTCGATGCCCTCCGCGTGGCGCAGATCGCCGCCAGCCTCGGCGGCGTCGAGTCGCTGGTCGAGCAGCCGCTGATCTTGAGTTACTACGAGTTCACGCCCGAACAGCGGCAGACCTTGGGCATTCCCGACAACATGATCCGCTACTCCTGCGGCATCGAGAATACGGAAGACTTGATTGCCGATTTGGAGCAGGCACTAAGTGGCCCGTTTCATAAATAATGTCACAGATAGGGCCGTAGGGTGGGACCAGCGAGCTTGCGAGCACGGGCCCACCATTCACGGCGTTTGGTGGGCCGGCATCGCAAGCTCGCTGGTCCCACCCTACGGCACCGATGCCTGGCAACTGTGACATCATTTGTGAAAACGGACCACTAAGTCACTAGTTCTGCGGCGCCGGCGGAGCGATCGGTGCAAGCAGCGGCTCCGGCATTCTGGGCGGCGGCGGAACGGGCTCTGCCGCCGCGTGCTGCTCCTCGGGCATTCGCGCCCGCCATCCGCCGCCCAGCGCCTTGTAGATGGCAACGAGGTCCACGCCGACCATGCCGCGGCTTTGGGCCAGGCCATCCTGCTGATCACGAGGTCGCGCTCGGCGTCGAGGAGCGGCTGATAGTTGATGATGCCCTGCTGGTATTGCAAGGTGGCGATCTGCACGGAGCGCGCGGCGGCGCGGGTGCTCTTGTCGAGCGACTTCACCCGC
Organism: uncultured Planctomycetia bacterium; assembly: GCA_963824275.1. Taxonomy (GTDB): domain Bacteria; phylum Planctomycetota; class Planctomycetia; order Pirellulales; family Thermoguttaceae; genus JANXQG01. Next base: position 285,122 of record CAWGOT010000007.1, read on the forward strand.
TCCTGCTCGTTGAGGAAGCTGACGATGCCGTCCTCCACCTCCTCGTTGGCGCGGAGCACCGTGTCGCGGTAGTTGAGGATCGCCTGCTGGAATTGCGCATCCTGGGAGCGGACGTTGTTGGCGATGCGCCCGTAATTCAAGATGTTCCAGCTTATGCCGGGGCCGATCGAGCCAATCAGGCTGCTCGACTCGAACAACTGGCTCAACCGTTCGGACTGCAGCCCTATCGTGCCGGTGATGGCGATGTGGGGATAGAAGTCCGCTTCGGCAATCCCGATCCGCGCGGACTGTGCGGCGGCTTGCCGTTCGGCCTGCCGCACATCGGGCCGCCGCCGCAGCAACTCGGCCGGGATGCCCACGATGACCTCTTGCGGCGGGGCCGGAATCGCGCCGGGGGACGCGATCCTCTGGGCCAACGCGTGGGGTGGTTCGCCCAGCAGGATGCAGAGGCGGTTCTGTGCGGTGCGCCAGCCGGTCTGCAGGCTGGGAATCAGCGACTCCGTTCTCCCGAGATTGGTAGTCGCCTGTTGCACGTCAAGTTCCGTAACCAGGCCTTTTTCTGCCCGCACGGTCGTGATCCTGAGCGTTTCCTTCTGAAGATCGAGATTTCGCTTGGCGAGCTCCAGGCGTTCCTCGTAGGATCGCATCTGGATGTAGTTGGTGGCGACGTCGGCTTGCAGAAGCACGAGCACGTTGTCGTAGCCCTCCACCTGGGCGTTGAGGTTGGCGTCGGCAGCCTCGACGGCGCGGCGGAAGCGTCCCCAAAAGTCGAGTTCCCAGGCAGCGTTGAAGCCGGGCGACCAGTTGTCGTAGTAGTAGCTGGGCAACTGGATGATGTTGAACGGATAGGAGTTCGCGCTCATCGCACTGCGGGTGTAGCTGGCCGTCATGCTCTGTTGTTGGGGAAACAGGTTGCCCTCCGCAATCCCGCGTTCCGCCCTGGCCTGCAAGATGCGGCAGCCGGCCATTTTCAGCGTGAGGTTCTGCTGCGACGCGTCGGCAACCAATTGATTGAGGGCCGGGTCGCCGAACGCCGTCCACCAGCAGCCATTGCTCGGCTCCATGCTCCGCAGGCGGGGGTCGCTGGCCTCGATCCACGATTCCGCCACCGTGGCCTTGGCAGCGCAATAGTCAGGGCCAACCTTGAAACCGTTGTTCCACCACTCTCGGGTGCTTGAGCAACCAGCCAGCGCAAGGATCAGGATTGGCAGAGTCGCCCCCAGCGCAAGCCGGCGCAGCCCTCCAGGGAAGCAGCGACACGTCATGGTCATTCGTCCTTCTCGTCCAGGTTGCCGTGCGCGGATTGAGCGCCATCTCCGTCCTTGCGGAAAGAATCCGTAGGACCCCTTTGATCCATTCGGTTGTGATTGTCCGGCACAACAATACGAACGCTCGGTGTGTCAGAATCCCTAAAGCCCGTTCATTCCATGCGGCCGCCATTTCCGTCAGAATGGGGAGAAGCTATTTAGAAACCCATCACACGAGGGGTGCGTTCGGCTGGCGCTGATCTGCCCTTTATTCCTTCTTGACGGTGGCAGCGCGAATCACCGCGTCGAATGCCGGCTTTGGCAGATCGTTGCCGTCGAACAACAGCGGGCGTCCTCGTGGTGCGAGCCACGAAACCGCGTCATTCGCACCCCGGAACGTGACGACCTTGACGGATTTCTCATGCTCCACAAGGGCCCGGAAAAGCGCCGCGTAGGCGATCGCCTGCCGCCGGTCCGCCTCGCGGTCTTCGTCGCTGGTCATGTCGCCTCGGTGGGTGATGTAAGCGTCCACGTCGAGTTCGGTGATGTGAATGGGCAAGCCCAGCGACTCCAATTCCGTCAGCTCCTTGTCAATCGTTTCGATGGTGGTGCCGGCGTTGACGTGGGTTTTCGAGCCGATGGCCATGACCGGGACGTTCTGCTCCTGCAGTTGCTTGATCAAGGTGATGAGTTTGCGGCGCTTTGTCGGGATCTCCAACCAATGGTCGTTATAGCGGAGCATCGCATCCGGGTCCGCCTCGTGCGCGTATTCGAAAGCTTTGGCAACGAAGTCCGGCCCGATGATCTGCAGCCAAAGCGAACTCGATCGCAAGGTGTCCGTGCCACCAGATGCGAAACAAGGACCCCTCATAAGTCAATATCTGCGACAGGTCGCGAATGCCGTCGAGCAGCACCACCTCTTCGATTGCACCCGGTGGTCGTCGCACAAACGTATTGATTTCCTCCGCCGGAGTTTCATGCTTCAAAGCGTACAGCGCGTACAGGTCGCGAAGATGCACGGTGGCAGGCCGAAACGTCGCCGTTTTCAGACCGGCGCCAGGCAGTCGCTCGGTCAGCCGGGATTCTACTTCGCGCCGGCTTGCAGGGACGTGAAAATACAATTGCCACGTCAAATTGGCCTCACCCCCGTCGACGCTGAAGCTCACCTCGACGGGCCCTACCAGAAGACAGCTTTCCCAAGGTGCAAGCAGCGTCCGCAGGCGCGGGAGCAATCAGGCCGCCACGGCCACCCCACGCGTCCATGCGGCTCTCGAAGGCCGAGTCCGTCCCAACATCGGCGTCCGCGACGAGTTGCTTGAGGATGCCCGGGAACGTGTCGTCGATGCGCTTTCCAGAACCCTCGGGGGCGCCCGGAGCACCACCGCCGGCAAGCGGCGTAGAGGCAGGGGACCCTCCCGAACCGGTGACAGCGGCCTCGGCGCAGCGCGGCTACGTTGCGGTTCGACCGCTTCGGCGGCACCGGCGAACCGGGCGACGAGCGTCAGCAGACACAAGATCGGGCAGGCCACGGACGATCGATTCCGACAACTCTGACGCATCACATTGCCCTCCGTTTATTGGCCATACTGAAAGTAGTCGAAGAACGTGCCGACGGGGTCCCGATGTCTTGTATTGGTACGTATTGCACATACCCCCAGGGGTTGTAGACTTCCATATAGGATCCATCAATTCCCAGCACCGTGTATGAATGGTCGCCCGCGAGTCCGTCGGGCCAAACGCCGTTCGGGTCATTGGCGATGCCCGTGGAGAAGACCACCTCCGTATTGCCGATCCATAGCGTGGGATTCGCAGTGGCAACGGGAGCCTGCGCCGTTTCGGTGTTCAGAATGTCCTTGAGCGCGGCTTGCGGGGAGGGGTCGATGGGTTTAAAGGCCTCAAAGTAGGCCTGCTCCAGCAATTGCGGCCAGACCGCAACACAACCACTCGCGTCAACCTCGAAGGCGAGCTGCGCTCCAAATTCGCCATTGACAAACGCGTCGGCAAGCGCCCGTTCGGGGGTTGTATCTGTGCCTGCGAACAAGACAAAACGGCTCCTGACGCCTTTTCTTGCCCCTGATGACGATCGGCCTGGAAATGGCACTTCCGCCCGCGGGCGGGTATTGGCTTGATCTTCGCGTCGGTTCCTCGCCGCTATTCGTCGTCTTGGGGGCGCTGCTCGGTTTCGCCCTTGAGATATTTCATCTCCTGCGAGTCGCAGGAAAGCAAGGCCCGCCGCAGGTTTGACACAGCCGGTTCGCCGTAAGCTTCCCATCATGTTGAACCTCAGAAATGGAACCAAGTCGTCAAAGCTCTTGCAACTCGATCCGAGCCCTGTTCCGTCGTCCTCTTCGCAACGCACATCCGAGCATCACGGCAGCACCCGCGGCTAGTAAGGTCAGCGTCGAAGGCTCCGGCACGACCTCCGCCGTCACGTTGAGCGTCAGCGTTTGCCCGCCGGCCCAGCCGCTGAGGTCCTGCTCGTCCGAGAGATTGAACTGATACGAGCCGGAGAAGTTGCCGAGTTGCGACGTATTCAGGAATAAGTCGAATTGGTTGCTCGCGGTGCCGGGGGCCAAGTTGGCGAAGGGTGTCGCGTCCGTGCTGAAGACGCCGTCCGGATCGGAAAGCGCCATCACCGATTCCAGGGCCAGGCCGGCACGGTAGGCAGCGGGCAGATTTTCGACCTGGTACTGGAGGTCTTTCGTGCGGCTGCCGACCTGTAGGGTGCCGAAGTTCAGGTTCAGCGTCCCGCCGCCGCCCGCAAAGGCCGCCGCTGCATGGTCGAGCACCGTGAGGGTTGCGGTCGCCACCTGCGGGCTATTGGAGGCGTTCGGGTCGCTGCCGGTGAAGGAAATGGTCGTGACGCCAAGGCTGGTGGAACTGGCAGAGACGGTGCAGGATTGGCTTCCCCCCGGGGCGAGACTGCCGGTGCCGGAGGAGATTGCTCCCAGCGCGGCGCTCCCGCTGAGCACGGCCGCGGTCACGGTGTAGTTGAGATTGTACGACGAGCCGGATGAATTGCTCACCATCACGCCTGGCGCGGCGGTTCCTCCGGTGATCATCGTGGCACTCGACGCACTGCTGAGCGTGATCTTCGGCGGAATGATACTCGGGTCATTGAAAGCAAAGACCGTGCCCTCGTTGTTGGCGCCGCCGATCTCCGTAGTGCCATAGAGAGTCGATCCGCGGAGCGTAAGACCGCCTTGGGGCATCTCGCCGTTGGGGCCGTTGAACGAGAGCAAGCTCTTGAACCCGGTGCCGTTCGTGTTGATGCAGAAGATGTTACCGTCGCCGCTCGTGCCGCCGTCCACGGTCATCCCAAATAGGGTCCCGCCGACGAGCGTCAAGCTACAGGGCACTTCGCCGTTGCTGCCGCTAAACGAGAACAAGTTTTGGAAGTTGCTGCCGTCGGTGCCGATAGAAAAAATGTTGCCCAATCCGCTGGTCCCGCCCCATTCCGTCACCCCGTAAAGGGTCGATCCGCTGAGCGTCAGGTTCAGGGGCACGTTGCCGTTCGTACCGGTAAACAGAAGCACTTTTCGGAAGTTGGTGCCGTTGGTGCCGACACCGAACATGTTCCCGTCGCCGCTTACGCCGTCGCCGGCGACCATCCCGTAAAGCGTCGATCCGCCGAGCACCAGCTTGGTGTTGGGAAAGGCGCCGTCGTCGCCGTCAAACGAAAAGACGTTCGCGAAGCCGGTGCCGTTGGCGCCGATGCTGAAAATGGTGCCGTCGTTGCCTGGGGATTCTCCACTCGTCACCCCATACAGGGTCGATCCGCTGATCGCCAAACAACCACAGGGGTATTCGCCGTTGGCGCCGTTGAACGAGAACAGGTTCTGGAAGCCGCTGCCGTTGGCGCCGATGCTGAAAATGGTGCCTTCGCCGTTCGCCCCGCCTTCCCCCGTGACCCCATACAGACTCGAGTTGCTAAGTGTCAGGTCGGCAGGGTAGGCGCCGTTGCTGCCGGTAAACGCGAGGAGAGTCTGGAAGCCGGCGCCATTGGTGCCGATGCTGAAGATGGTGCCGTCGTTTGTCGCGCTCTCGCGCAGGTCGTCCCATACAGAGTTGAGCCGCTAAGCGTCAAGTCAGACTCGGGACACTTGCCGTCAGTGCCATTGAACGAGAACAGCGTCGTAAGCGTCTGCGCGGGCCGGGATGGAAGCCGCTGCGAGAAAGACCAATGCGACAAGCCTTATGACCGGCCCCACAGCATGACGAGAATCCAAACCTCCTCGACGATGCCGAAATCCCAAGGTAGGTACGATCCACTTTCTCATCTCAAGCCTGCCATCAGAAATCCTGCCAATGCCGGCGTTTCACTACGCCGCGCACACCGACCGGCGCAGCACCCGCCAGGAAACGCTCAAGGGGACCCGGCCCAGCCAAGAATGGCGCGCAGTGCTAGACTCCCTTGAGAGTCTTCGTATTGAGCCCCCCGACACACGCCACCCGACAACTCACGCCTGGAGTTGCGCTGCGGCCGACGGACGGCTCAGGCACTAACGCTGCCTGCTGCTGAGTGGGTTATGCGAGCGACTGCAAACCGCTTGCAGTCCGCGTCGCGGCAAACGAACTTGCTCCTTAGCAAGCGTCTTCGCCGGAACAAAGCAGAGTCTAATTGAGGGCGACGGAGGCGTCAAGCATCCTGCCCAAAAAATTCATGCAAATCGAGCGGAGTTCTAGCATATTTTGTTGCGAATAAGCATCGCTCAGGGCTTCCAGCGGGCTCGGCGTGCCACTAGGTAGTCAACACGGACAACCAGAAAGCTGTCCCGTTTGCATTCCCCTGCCAGGACACCCTAGTCGAGAGAGCGCCACTTGCGTGTGCTAAAGTTGTAAACGCGCGAACCGAACGGCGGAAACTGGCACCACCAGATGATCGGCGGAACGCTCCGGGAATTATTCGAGTGGCTGTCACCATTGATTTTGATTTCCCAGTTAGCAGTTAAAGTCTGACCTTGCGCCATGGAAACTTGGAAGAGGAGGAAGAGATGTAGAAAGCATTTTGGAAACCTTTTATCGGAACCCTACGGGTAGTCAAGCCCGTCCGGCAGAGCTTGGCCAGCAGCCGGAAGCGAGTCTTGTGTCGCGGTGGGAGGACCCACCCGGCAAAGCGTAGACAGCCAGTGCCAAAGCCGTGTCATTGAGCCTCGAAAATTCATCGCGGTAGCCTTCCTTGTGGTCAGAATGGGGGCCGTGCCGCCGCATCGCAATGGCCTGATGCGGTCGGTCCGCCGGGGTCGTAGAGCAGGGCAAAGACACAATCGGGGTTCCCCAGGAACATGGGAGATCCTGCCGTCTCCACAAGCACCAATCCCGGCCGGAGAGACCGGGTAACCAACTCCTGGCCCGTCGGGGAGCACCCGGCTCGGCGGGAGCGAACAAACCGGGGGCCTCCCGTGGTATCGCCAAACGAAGGAAAACGAAGTGCGGCGAAACGGGCGGCAGGAAGTCGTAGCGCCTTGATAGTACCGCGGAAGCCGGGGAACTCGACCCATCGAGGACCCGGGGGAGGGAAGCGAGGCGTCAGGTAACCACACCGTTGGAGGGAAACATGACGAAGGCACCGGACTTCGAGAGCGTGTCAACGAGACAACAACGGATAGCGGGGCTGGCGAAGCAGTCCCCGCAGATGGCGTTCACTTCGCTGAACCAATACCTCGACCTGTCTTGGCTGCACGAGGCATATCGGCGTACGCGCAAGGATGGAGCGGTGGGCGTGGACGGGCAAACGGCTGCGGACTACGAGAAGGACTTGGAGGGAAACCTTCGGTCGCTCTTGGAACGCGCCAAGTCCGGCACGTACCGCGCACCGCCCGTGCGACGCACGTACATCCCGAAAGGCACGGGTGGCGACACTCGCCCAATCGGGATTCCGACCCTGGAGGATAAGATCCTCCAGCGGGCGGTCGTGATGCTGATCGAGCCGATCTACGAACAGGACTTTCATAACTGTTCCTGCGGGTTTCGGCCCGGGCGATCGGCCCACCAGGCGCTACAGAGCCTCTGGGAGCAGACGATGCAGAGCGGCGGTGGCTGGATCTTGGAGGTGGACATTCGAAAGTTTTTTGACACTTTGTGTCATAGCCACCTGCGAGCGCTTCTTCAGCAGAGGGTTCGCGACGGGGTGGTGCTGCGGTTGATCGGCAAGTGGCTCAACGCGGGCGTGATGGAAGACGGGGCGATTTCGTACCCGGAGGCCGGAAGCCCGCAGGGCGGGGTGATCTCCCCGCGCTCGCCAACGTCTACCTGCACTATGTGCTGGATGAATGGATCGAGCGGGAGGTAAAGCCGCGCCTCAAGGGCCGTGCGTTTGTGGTCCGTTACGCCGACGACTTCGTCATCGGGTTTACCCGAGAGGACGATGCGCGGCGTGTGTGGGACGTGTTGCCGAAGCGATTCGGCAAGTACGGTCTGACGGTCCATCCGGAAAAGACTCGGCTGATACAGTTCCAGCGTCCGCCATCGCGGCCGGCCCGCAAGGGCCAGCCCCAGGCGGAATCGCCAGGAACGTTCGATCTGCTGGGTTTCAGCCATTACTGGGCGCGTTCCCGCAAGGGAAACTGGGTGGTCAAACGCAAGACGGCCCCGAGCCGCTTTACGCGGGCAGTCACCAGGATTGCCCAATGGTGCCGCATCCACCGGCACCATCCGATCGCCGAGCAACACCAGACACTCAGCCAGAAGCTACGCGGGCATTTTGCCTACTATGGGATCACGGGCAACAGCATTGCGCTAGCCCGGTTTCGGCAGGCGGTGCAGCGCGTCTGGTGGGAATGGCTTGGTCGACGACGTGGCGGGAACCGGCCCACCTGGGCCAAGTTCCTGCAATTCGAGCAGCGCTGGGCGCTGCCGCCACCGATTGCCTTGCATTCCGTGTGCCGTGTGCGAAGCAAAGGGGTTACTTGAGGAACCGTATGCGGTAGTTCTGCACGTACGGGTCTGTGGGAGCCCCGGGTGAGCAATCACCCGGGGCCACCCGGCCTGATCGGCCCCGGAAAGTGAAGGCCGCAAGGAACAGCGGCGGTGCAGAGTGGGCGCGGCGCGGCATTCAAGGCGCACGTCGCATTGGCAGGACACCCCGATCCCCTCCTTTCATTGAAAGGCCTCGCCGAAAGGACATCCACGATTCACCGAGCGCCACAGCGCGGACAATTCAGCCTCGGTTTGCGGCGCGTTAGCCTCTTCCACCCAGTTCGCCAGGCGACGCAACGGCCAGGCGGCCAACAGCGACTTTTGCTGGGCGTCGCCTTGCCGCCAGCGATAGAGGCTTCCCCAAGGCAAGGCCAGTCTTCCGCACGCCGCACGAGGCTGGCCCGCAGCGCGTTTCGCTCCACGTAGCGGCAGACCGTGAAAAAATGCGCATCATCCTCAACCGGGAACGACTTGAAGCGGCCTTGGTACACGTGCCCGCTGCCGGTCCTGTGCCGGTGCGCGTGCCAACGCTGCGTGTGGGTCAGCGTCAACCAGCCCATGAAACGCGACAATTCGCCGTGCGACTGGGGCCAGAGCACCATGAATTTCCTTTTTCATGCTACTCAGGAGGCTAAACTGTTAGCACGCGAAAGCGTCACCCTCTTGACACCGGCGACTTCTTGGACTGCGATGCGCCAAGAGGTTCCGTCTTGTATCTTGATCACCGGTGACGTCACACAGTAGGCTAGTACCTTCTGCCATGCTTCCGAGCTGCAACGTAAGTGTTCGCGATTTGTCCCCGCCGTCCGTACAACCGCCCCAGCCTCACTTGGAACGATCTCGAACTCATTGGCGTCCTCAGTTGACAACTGGGCAACAAGTTTGCGCATCTTCATGCGGCACACTAGGCGCTCTCTTTCTTCGTTACTGAGCGGTTGATACCGTGAGTGAATCTCGCGAAGACACTCCCCGTAAGCTGAAAGCAGTTTTCGGTATCCTTCGGGAGATGCCATGGGCAGCTCGATCAGAGCATGGCATTCGGCACATGCCCAAAGTGGCGACCGAGTCCCATTGCAAATGGCAGCGCGAAGGACGATCTTGCCCTCAAGCGATAATTCCAGGTCCCTTCTGGGAACCTGCATGCCATAAACCACGGGAACCAATCTCGCGCTAACGCACTTCGCGCAATGAATGTCCAAACCTGAATATCTCACGGTCTCCACCACCCCCCGTTCTCCACCCAGTCGATACCAGCCTTTAGCTGTCTGATGTTGTTCGCGACGATAGTTCTTTCAGCCCATGTTCCCTGCGCCGTTTGGTTGAAGGATGCGAGAACTCGTTCGTTGGCATCGAGTTCGAGACGCAGCACGTCCAATTCGTCTGCGGTGTTCAACGGTAGGTTCTGCTGAAGTGCTTCAACGTATTGTTCGGGGATCGGGGTCAGGCTTGGAATATGCACCTTAAAGTGCATATTCCAAGCCTGACCCCGGCGACTGCAGCCCAGGAAGCGGCGATGGCCTTAGTCAGTGCATCCTCGTCGTCGATGGCATTCTCGGCGGCCGGGGGCATCTTGATGATCCTGGCGGACTTCGTTCGGGATTTCATGGCGTCAGTTTCCTCTTTAGAACGGCCCGTCTGTGCGAACGATTGGATTGCTCGACAGCCGCTTGATCTCTTCCGAGAGGCGGACGACTTCGATCTCGGCCGGGCAGTCGATCCAGTTGTGATGCCAGCAGACAATCATGTCGCACTTGGCGGGATCGTGGTTATGGTCCTTGAAACTGCGACTGTCCCACTCGAATTCAACGGCCAGTTCTTCCCGCCCCCGCGCGTTCTTGCGCCGCAGGATGGCGTCCGGGAAGTCGCTGCCGATTTCCTGGACGTAGAAGCCCAAGTCGCGCGCGACCATCGAGAATAGCGCGACCACGCCGGCCTCGTTGACCGGGGCGTTGGCCATACCGCGAAAGTTGATCGGATCGCCGACGAGGCTTTTCTTTTTACCACTCCGCATGGCAGCGCTCCTTTTGTAGAGGCAGTGGAAGCGGGCCGGCGAAGTCGGTGGGGAGCGCCACCAGGAAGTCGAAGAGCCTTCGCACGTTGCCCAGGCCGCTTTTCGCGGCGAACTTTGCCAGGGCCGCCGCTTCCCTGGGCCGACCGACCCCGAAGTCGGAAGCGCGAAAGCGGATCTTCTCGCTGCCTTGTGCCAGTGTCACTACTGCGCTGCTGTCTGGCTCGACTTCGATGTGCCGGACGGTCCAACCGATACAATTCGTCATAGATGCCTTTCCAGAATTGGAATATCGTGAAGAGAAGTTTGACTATACTCAATCATACCCTATAATTCCAGAAGAAGAATAGTCCAAGACTGGAATTTGCAGAATTTTGGAAGAACGCTCATGGAAAAAATGGTATCATCGTCACAACTCAACCAGCGCTGCGCCCAACTCTTGAAAGCGGCAAGAAAGAAGCAAGGGCTGACCCAATGGCAGTTGGCCGAGAAACTCGGTTGTCAGCAGCCGCTCGTCGCCAAGATCGAACGGGCCGCACGCCGTCTCGACGTGGCCGAGTTCATCGACGTGGCCCAGGCCATCGGCGTCGATCCAAGCAGGATCATCAAGAAGCTGTTGGCCGAGCCGGCTACATCGGCCCCACGGCGTTGATGAAGACCTACCCGCATGGCTTCATTGTTGCCTTACACCAGGCCCTTGGCTGCGATGGTGCAACGATACGATGCAGGCTGATTTCTGAAGGTGGACCATCGCACCATCAGTCTTGCCTCATCCGACATGCGGTGAACAGGCCCCGTACACTTCTAACGTATTGTTGCGAAAGCGAATCCCCTCGACCGTGTTCGCCCAGTACAACGGGGCCATTCTGCTTGATTTCATCGAGATATACATGCGCAGGAGATTGAACAGACGAGCCGCTTGCTGTAACGACAACGGAACGCCTTCCAGTTCGCCGAAACTAGGCGAAAGTGTAGATGTTATGTCTGAATCCTCGATTACAATACGATATTGCAGTCCACCGGGAAATGGTTCAACCTGACTGTGCATTTCAAGCTGCCCCGGTTCAATTGCGTTCTGGTTGACGGTAATCTCGATCATCCTAACCTCTACTTATCCAAACGGATAAACGGTGTCTGCTTGAACATTGTCTTATGCGCCGGTGCTAACGCGTCAATTTCAACCACAGGATTTACGGGAAAACGTTTCACCTGGCCAAACAGTTCCGAGACTTCGTTTACCTGGCTTACGACTTCCTGGAACGCTTCCGGTGTGTTGGCAACCCCGCTCTTGACAGTGACGTAAATATCGAGGTCCGAACCCGGCAATGGCGGGCGGCCCCTAAAGGTGCTTCCAGCGCGAGAGCCAAACGCCTCTACCGACTCAATCGCTGGCTGGCCATTGATCTCGATTCTCTTTATTGCCGCTCCAAGCGAGGTGGCTTCTTGATCGGTAACTCCGATCAATCTGCTGCTTGTCGCACCTGGGGCCTCCAGCAGTCCGCCGAGTGTCGGGTCGCGGAATCCAGCGTACGCCCCGAAGGCCCCGCCGGCAAAACCGGAAAAGGCCAACTGCGTATAATTATAGCCGTTTTGCATGCCCATGCCAATGGCCAGGCCCTGGCCCGCAAAATCGCCCGCGAGTCCGCTGACCACGCCCGCCGCGGCACCGCCGCCCGTCGAGCCCAGGATACTGCCGGCGAGAGGAGCAGCCAACTCAAATACCGCCCCACCAACTGCGCCCCCAATCAGCCCTATCGCGCCACCCGCCGCCACGTCGCCCGCCAGTTGCCAGTCGGTGTCTCCCGCCGCCATGCCACCCAGCAACCCGGCGGTCAACCCGCCTGCGAGCCCACCCAAGGCGGCACCGCCCAAGGGTGTTAAGAACGGCGTGGCGACGATCGCCACCGTCACGCCGACAACCATTGGCGCCGCAACCATCACGACCTGACTAAACATGCTGGGGGGCTGCGCCGCACCACTGAACGTCGAGATAAGGGATGACAAATGTACGCCGTTGACCGGGTTCGTCCATACGCCGGCGGCATTCATGTTCAGCGCCACTGAAACGTAGGAGCGCGCTGCCGAAAGGCCGCCGGAAGAAATCCCGCTTATCGAGACGAACTGCATGGAACGCTGCTGTTGGTATCCGAACGGCCAGTTCTTGGGCGTTGCGCCTTGCGCGAGGGGCGACTGAGGATTACGCGGACTCCCGCCCAACGCGAATGCCTGCCCGTTTTCATCGTACACGAATCGCTCCGTCACCTTGCCCGCCGCATTCACCAGTGCCGTCGTGCTCCCCTGGGCGTCGTACTGCACGTACAGGCCCTTGCCCTGGATCAAGTGGCCGTCCGGCGACCAGATGTAGACGTCGTTGCCGTCCTGGATCAAACGCTGGCCGTCGTAATAGTCGTTGGTCGTCGAGCCGCCGTGAAGCGTTGTGTTAAGACGCCCCGCAGCATCGTACTGGAACGTCCAGGCATTCCTGGTGGTCTTCGTTGCGCCGGGACCGCCCGTGGTCACACCGACCAGCCGGTTCCAGGCGTCGTACACCAGGCCGGATGTGTAGCCCGAAGATGCTTGGTTGACGCTCGCCACGTTTCCTTGGGGAGGCGCCCCCGTGTAAACAGCGGGGTACAAACCGATCGTGTTGGAGTCGGCGTTGCCCGCGTAGCGGTTTCCCAACGAATCGACACCCCAAGTCTGCGGTTGCACCTCGAGCTTGGCGCTGGCCGGCGAACCCGGCAGGACAACGCTCACCGATCCACGACTGTCGCTCGTGCGGTTATTCAGTTTGTCGTAGATATAGCTCGTCGTGACATAGGTCACATTGCCTCCGGCGGCCGGGGTTCCGCCCGTCACGGAAGTCACCATGCCGTCTGCGTTGTACGAGTACGTGAAGGAGTTCGACGGAGTCGTGCTCGTCAGCGGCTGCCCTGCGATCGTCGTCGTCGCCGTCCACGACATGGAAAACACCTGGCCAAAGGTATTTACGGCGACGCTCAGGCTCGGGATGCCGTTGGGCCGAGTACGGCTGGTGATCGTGCTCAGCCCCAGGTACTGGTAGGTCTCCAGCGCGGTCCCCCCGACGTTGACCGAAGTGATCCTGCTGATCGAAACATCAAGCCCGAAATAGGCGTAAGAGACGTCTGTTCCCCCGGGGTACGCAACCCCAATCAGCCGGCAGTAATTGCGGTTGCCTTCGGGAGACGTTTGGTACACGTACTGGACGGCGGGCGAAACGGGATGCGCAACCGTCGCGGTGCTTGGGGTGTATACCGGGCCGCCGTGCGACTGATACTGGGTCACCAAGTTGCCGAGGCCGTCGTAAACGTTCTCGACCTGATTAACGACGTTCCCACTGGGTCCGTAGCTTGTCAGCAACCAGGCACGGCCAAGCGTGTCGTACGCCGTAGAAAGTTCGGCGACCGTTTCATCGATATTTGACGAAGGAGGCCCCCAATTCGTAACGGTATCGTCGATAAGATTCCCAAGCGAGTCGTAGCTGTACTTGTGCTGAACTCCGGTGCGGTCGGTCTTGGCGACGAGTTCGCCTAGCTAAACCACCGCGCCACTTCTCGACTCTACCCGGAACTCTTTCCCCGGAACTCTCCCGTGGCATGGTGGGACTTATCCCTTTTGTGCTCTGTTTCTATCTGTATTCTTCCTATTTTACCTATATTCGGTGGCTGCCACCTGGGAGCCCAACGACCAATTGCTGGAAACCCCCTTCATTCCCCGGCTGTTCGTGCGGGATTCTGGCGAAACGTACCATCGCTTTGATGCCAGTTAACCGTCCCCGCATTTTCAGTAAACCAAGCGAAAGACCGAGAAAAATCATAAGATGGAGAACCGTGAAATGGCGGGACGAGGTAACCGATGAACTCTACGGCCCACCCGAGATCGGGCCATTCCCACTGTAGTGGCAACGTTGCGAGTTGAAACAGCTCTATGAGAGCCAGGTTCTTGCCGAAGGCCGCAAGGCCGGCTGCACAGACGTAACGAATCGCGCGATCTGCGTGGGTTTCGAGCGAAGTCAGATAAGCGAAGAAGTCCGATCCTGACGGCCAGTTCGGCGGCGGCGAAACGAGCCCCTCGGACGCATACCGCGAAAGCCAAATGTGGCTGAAACAACGGAATGAATCCGCGGGAGTTCTTTCAACTGCCGTTGTCGGTTTCACGCTGTGTCGGTGCTTCCACTGGAACATCAGGTGCGGTTCAAGGCGCTTTTCAAGCGCGCTTTCGATCGATTGTCGGAAGAAAACATCGTCACGGTGCGAAAACGCGATGAATCGACGGCGTGCTCTCCGTGGACCAGCTATGGCGCCAGTCGAACCTTCGTAAATACCTGCATTCGGCGAGACGAAGCAATGGTTGTAGTCATCGGAAAAGACCTTACTTGGCCGAAGGCCAAACGTCGTCGTGATTTCACCGACGATTGCTGCCGGAGCGGTGACCAGTTCGCTACTAAACCGGTACCGTGCGTCCGAACCAAGAAGGTCAAAGAAGCAAAGCTTCGCGAGGAGTGAACGAACGGAACTTGCCAAGGTCATGCCACGAGCCAAATCGCCCGTAAAATGAAAGAGCGACCCATCAGAGGTCATTCGCAACTGAAAATAGTTTTGCCGATAATATCCGCAGTACAAGGACCATTCTCCCGTCTCTGGGTCTAGGAACACCTTTGCTCTGTCGGGGCGGAGCAAATGTAGCTCCTCCACATACTCTCGGCCGTAACGTCTGGGCACACTCAAGCCGGCGAACGAGCGAAAATAACCCACAAATGCATCTGGTGGTTCTTGCGGAAAATTTGCGAAGAAAGCAGTGATTTCTTCGTCAGGCACACCGGCGCGATCCCCGCCATGGGATCGGAGCCACTCCGCGAAATCTGCCTCCGTAAAATGATAAAGATCGTTCAAAGGATTTTGACTCCGGCTGTTATGGTTTGGCAGTAAGGGCATGGTTGCTGGAGGTTGCCTTCCAAATCCGACACGGCCATTGTGATCCCTTTCGGCATTGTCGTGAGCTGCCCTTTCGGGTCAATCTTCCACAGAAGATCACTGAGTGCCCTAGGTTCCGCGCAATCCCCTGGCTCTTGGTCCAGTTCCTCAAAAGAACCCGGGTCTGCCGCTCGCATAGCTTCAACCTCGTTGACCCGCTGCTCAATGATTGGATGCATCTCGTACGGATCATTAAACTGATTTGCACTAACACCTTGGCCAACCTCCCCTTCATACGACGCCACGGCCGCCTTAGTGGTCTCGGGAACGCCAGGGTTAGCAAGCTGGGCCTCCGCGAGTTCTCTTGCTTGCGCTGCGACACCATACCCATTATGTACCAGCACTCCCACTTCACCAACGAAGTAGTGGTGCTCCTGCTCGACCTCCAGATTGTACACCCGGTGCTCGCCCGCCTTCAAGCCCATCGACTCGAGCGTGGCTACCTGCCCGGACCTCGTGCGGAGGCACTCGCCGATGCGAAGTTCCTGCGCCGCCACCCATTCCTGCCGAGTTTCGCTATAGAAGCGGTGGAGGAAAAAGGGGTCAGAGAAAGCGCCGGTCAAGACCGGCATGGAGTAGCGGATGAAAGAGCCGCATGGAAAAGGATTAGCGAACCGTTCCAACCCTGAGTCATGCGCCGGTCATGGTAACATGGCGGGTGAAGCGTTGACAAGGGCACACACGGGCCAGCCATTGAGCTCCGAAATCATTTCTTCGGCGTGCCGACCTTGTTCTGACAAGGGGAAGGCAACATCATGAGCGACGCCAACCGCAAGCCGCCCATGGACGCCGCGGAGTCTGAGACCCTGCGCATGTGTGGAAACTCTATGCACGGGAACCGGGAGACCCTGGAAACTCCCGCGTCGCAAGACGCGGGACGGTCCGGAAAGGCACTTTGCCGTACGCCGGACATGCACGTTGTCAGGGAGTCGGACGGTCCCATAGTACCGAAGAAGCGGGCGAACAAAGCCGGCCTGATGGCGGCGGCGGAGTCCGTGGAGGGAAGGGGATCGACTAAGGGAAACGCCGAGCGAACCTTACTCGCGCCGGACTCAGGGCCGGGAAAGCGTGGCATGGGATTGCGGGGCGTACGAGAAGCAGCAAAACGGGATAAGAAGCTACGGTTTACCGCCCTGCTGCACCACATCACTGCGGAAATGCTCCAGGACAGCTACTTCGAACTCAAACGGATGGCTGCCGCCGGCGTGGATGGAGTGACGTGGCACGCATACGGGCACGACCTGGAGGAGCGCATAGACGACCTCCACGAACGCGTGCATCGCGGTGCCTACCGGGCACAACCCTCGAAGCGGGCATGGATTCCGAAAGCCGATGGACGCCAGCGTCCCCTGGGCATTGCTGCCCTGGAAGACAAGATCGTCCAGCAGGCCGTGAAGACCGTGCTTGAACAAATCTACGAGGAGGACTTCCTGGGCTTCAGCTACGGGTTTCGGCCCTGGCGAAGCTGCCACAACGCGTTAGATGCGTTGTACGTGGGCATCGAACATCGCAAGGTAAACTGGGTGCTCGACGCGGACATTCGCGGGTTCTTGGATAACGCATCGTGATGCCCTTTCAAAAACGCAAGTTGTGGAACTTTCCCGCAATCAGTTTCCGGAATCGCTCCAGGGTTTTGGCTTTGTCGGGAAATAGATAAAGGTGGGTCTTTTTGTCTTTGGTCAATTGAATTGTACCGTTGTGGATCCGGTCGTAAAGCCAGTGTTTTGAGATGCCCAGTTTGTCCGCCAGCTGTGGCACGGTAAGACGCCCTGCGATCTGACGCGGATGGGATTGGTGGCGAGCGATCATGACCCGATGACGTAGACGGATCGTCTTGACGGTGCTCGGCAACACGACGTGTCGAAGGGGAGAGCGGTGTCCTGCTCGTGTCAGTTGCTGGGCAATCTCGTCGTCGCCATGACCCGCGGAAGCGAGTTGCAGGATCATTGCCTCCATCTCCTTGCCGTGAGAGAGCTCGGCGAGGGAGCCGACAGTAATGGGAATGTTGTGCGTGGTGACCTCGCCGCCCTTCCAAATGACCCGGGTACGAATGGTATCGCGTGTGGAGCGATGGATGACCACTTTCTTGATCAGTGACCGCAGCAGCGACTTCTTCTGTTGCTGAGAGATGTGGCCACTAGTCCAGAGTTGGGGGAGGTTCTCACCAATGTTTTCCAGTATCTTTTTCGTGGCTGCGTCCAGGGAAGGAAGACTTGGGAACTCTTGCTGCTGGCGCTCAAAGGCTTCCTCCCCGGCTTTCAAATCGCGCAAGGCTTGCTCCCAGCGCCGCTCCAATTCCGCCGTTACCAGGCGGTTGTCCGGATCGGACTGGTTGAACTGCCGCTCGGCGAGACGTGCTTGATAGCGGAGCCTCTCCAGTTGCTGCTGATGAGAGCGGAGAACTTCGTCGCGCTCGCGGCGTGCGTTTTCTACGACCTTCCCGTGAAGATCCAATTCGACGGAAGAGAAAGCCTTCAAGAACAGTCGGACCACATGGTCATCGACCGGGTCGGCGGGGATGTATTGGCAGACGGGCACCTGGTACTGCTGCCGCAGATGGTTGCAAAGATACTTGGTGGCGGCCTTGTACTGGACGACCATCTTGTGCCCGCACTCGCCGCAGTAAACGATTCCGTGCAGCAGGGCCTTGCCCGGCCGCGGCACGCCTCGGGTCCGGTTACGATCGTATTGGGCGGAATTATCGGAAAGCATGGCCTGGATCCGCTCATAGGTTTCCCAACGAATGTACTCCGGATATTTGCCCCGGATGCATACCTTCCATTGTTCGCGCGGAAGGGGTTTCTGCAAGTTCTTTTTTCCAGTGCCCGGCCTGGGCGTACTGCGGGTACGTCCGTACACATAAGCGCCGGCGTAGGCCGGATGCTTGAGGATGCAACAGATCGCTGCTTCCGTCGCTGCACGCCAGTGGATGTCACCCTGAGGGTCCTTTCGCGGAATCGTCAGGTCGTGGTCCTTGAAGAATCGCAAGACCTTGCTTGCCGACTTCTGCTTCAGGAAGGTGTCGAAGACCAGTTCCAAGCGGCCCTGCACTTCGAGATTGGGATGTTTGAAGACCTGGCCGGAAGGATCGCGGACCAGCCCGGTAGGCAAGCCCAGAGCCAACTCGCCGCGCTGGGCTTTGTGGAGAATTCCAGCGGTCAAGCGGATGCGAAGGGTATGAAGTTCCAGTTCCGAAATCTGGCCTTTCAACCCCAAGATCAAGCGACCGTTGACCGAGCCGGGATCGTAGACGCCGTCGTGATCGGCGATGAGGCAGTCGCGATAACCGCACAGATCCAACAACTGATACCAGTCGGAGCAGTTCCTGGCCAGTCGCGTCGCGTCGTAAGCGAGGATGATGCCAACCTTGCCAAGAGTCACGTCAGACACAAGTTCCTGGAAACCGCGACGTCCTTCGGCATTGCTTCCCGTGCGTCCGACGTCCGAGTCCACGACCCGCACGTCGTCAGGCTTCCAGCCTAACTCGACCGCGCGCTCCTTGAGCCCGTATTGCATCTGGAGACTTTCCTGATTGTTGGTGGCTTGATGTGTCGTGGACTGGCGCACGTAAATTACCGCTTGACGTTGGACATGATGGCGTTGAACAACTTCGGACGTATTCATGAATCACCTCCGTGAAGATGGGGACGATGTTCTCGAGGACCTCCTGCCGGAACGCTTCCGGCAGTTGGCACCAGAGATGTCTTGGATTTCGCAACATGATGGCGCACACTCCTTGATTAGAGACAAGAGGTCTTCGATAGCCTCCGCAGTGAATTTTGCGCGGGCGCGGCAAGGGGTGTAGGGGCTAGACTGGTTGCTGGCAGTGCTAGCTTTAGCTGCATCGAGTCGCGATAGGCAACCAAGACAAAATCGGGACAGGCCGGAGATGGTCGCGGACGTGAAATAAGCCGGAATTTACGGCCGAAAAGCGGATGGGTCGGATCGACGACCTCGATTTCCTCCGATTCAGGCGGGTTGTTGAGTGGGGTATTCAGTAAGGCTGTCGTTTGACAACATCGACCACGAATGGATGCTGAAATTTCTGAAGCACCGGATTGCCGACAAACGGATTCTGCGCCTGATCCAGAAATGGCTGACGGCGGGAGCGTCCGAAGACGGCCAATGGTCGCGGACGACCGTAGGTACACCCCAGGGCTCGGTGATTTCACCGCTCCTTGCGAATGTATTCCTGCATTACGTCTTCGACCTGTGGGCGAACCAATGGCGGGAGCGTCACGCGCGCGGATCGGTAATCATCGTCCGCTACGCCGACGACTTTGTCATGGGCTTCCAATCGCAAGTGGATGCCGAACGGTTCCTGCGCGAGCTACGCAAGCGCATGGAGCAGTTCGGTCTCCAGCTACACCCAGAAAAGACCCGGCTTATCGAGTTCGGACGCTACGCGGCCGAACGACGTAGGCAGCGGGGCGAGGGCAAGCCGGAGACGTTCAACTTTCTCGGCTTCACGCATTGTTGCGGAACGACGCGGAAGGGAACGTTCACGATCAAACGTAAATCGATCGCCAAGCGGCTACGGGCCAAGCTGCAAGAAATCAAACAGCAGCTCAAGTTCCGTATGCACAGCAAGGTGAGCGAGGTAGGCAGTTGGCTACGATCGGTAGTCCGCGGGTGGCTCAACTACCATGCGGTCCCCGGCAACATCAACTGCCTTGATGAATTTCTGCACCCAGGTGGAACGTCTCTGGCTACGCATACTTCGTAGGCGCAGCGAAAAAGGACGTGCCTGGACCTGGACGCGGTTTCACCGTTTGGCGCAGCGATGGATACCCAAAGCCCAAATCCTTCATCCATATCCTGACGCAGCGATTTGCCGTCATGCACCCAAGGTAAGAGCCGTATGAAGTAATCCTTCACGTACGGATCCGTGCGGGGGGCGCCGGGCAACCGGCGTCCCTACCGCGACAACCTATTGTTGAATCGGTTCCTGACACGAATGGCACTGTCGCGTTAGGATCGGCAGCAGATTGGGCATGGACGAGTTGGGGGGTTTTGCTAGATTCCCTTTCTCGCCGAGGTGGTCTTGAAGTTTTTGCCCGCTCTTGGCTATGATTTGTAAGCCCTCCTTGGCATGGCGATCGCAAAGATGCCACGGAGGGTTTTTTCATGGCTGGGGATATACCAAATTCGGCCAGCGGGGGCAGTAGCAATTTTCGGAAAATGGTGGCAGCGTTTCTCGCCGACGAGTCGTTGCCCTTCGCACGCATCCTCTCCGCGGAGCGCGTCGGGAGTGTGTTCGCCAAACATGATGGCCTGTTCGGCAAGCAGGCAATCTACTCGACGGCGATGATGGTCTGGTCGTTTCTCGGCCAAGTGTTGCGCGACGGCAAGGAGGCCTCGTGCCAGGCGGCCGTGGCGCGGGTCGTCAACTACTGCGAGCACCAGCAGATCACGCCGCCCACGGCCGACACCGGCGACTACTGCCGCGCCCGCGCCAAGCTCTCCGAAGTGGCGCTGCACGAACTCAGTCGCGAAGTGGCCGCCGAGATGCAGGGAGCCGCCCCAAAGGATTGGCTGTGGAAGGGCAAGCACGCAAAACTGATCGACGGATTTACGTTCACCATGCCCGCCACGCCCCAGAACTTGGCGGAGTTTCCCCATCCGCGGACCCAGAAGAAAGGCGTGGGCCTGCCGATCGCGCGTGCAGTAGCGATCATCTCCCTGGCAACGGCTTGCCTGACGGATGCCACGATCGGTCCGTATAAGGGCAAGGAGACCGGCGAGACGGCTCTGCTGCGGTCCATGCTTGCGTCGCTGCCTGCGGGCGATATTGCCGTGTTCGACCGCCACTATTGTTCTTTCATGATGATCGCCCTGTTGCAACTCCAGGACGTGGATACCTGCGCCCGCTTGCATCAAAAGCGCAACTCTGATTTTCGCCGCGGCACACGCCTGGGAAAGAACGATCATCTCATCGTGTGGACCAAGCCCGCACGGCCGGACTGGATGAACCAGGAGACTTATGACCGCATTCCCGAAACCCTCGAACTGCGTGAGCTGTGTTACACTGTCGTGGAACCGGGCCGCCGCACGAAGACGATTACGGTGGTCACCACGTTGACCGATGCGACACTCTACAGCCATGAGGAGATCGCGGAGCTTTACGGTTTTCGCTGGAACTCGGAGTTGGACATCCGCAGCATCAAATCTAATCTGAATCTCGCTCACGTTCGTTGCAAGTCGCCGGAAATGGTTCGCCGCGAACTCTGGGCCACCCTCCTCGGTTACAACCTCATCCGCACGACGGCGGCCGCAGCAGCGCTGCTCCACGGCAAACAGCCGCGTCAGATCAGCTTCACCGGAACGTGCCAGTACGTGCTGGCGTCGTGGATGTCGATCTCCTGCGGGCTGATACCCGCCTCGCAATTGGTCGTTCATTGCCAAACAATACTCCGCCACGTTGCTGCCTGCGAAGTCGCCAATCGCCCGGGCCGTCTCGAACCAAGGGTTCTCAAACGGCGCAGGCATGGTTATCCACTCATGCAGAAGCCCCGCGAGACGCTCCGGGCCGAATTGCGCAAACACTGCACGTGAAACGACTTCGGACGGCGACAGTGCCATTCGTTCCTGACACCTTATCCGGCCTCTTTTCATGTCCCAGAAATCAGTGATGTCCCCTTTTCATGTCCAATACGACTCGCCGTCGGGATTCAAACGGCTGGTAGCCACGAAGATCGGTTGCCGTCGCCGCCCGAACTGCCGGACTCCTGGAGCGTGACGCGGCCCGCCCCGTCGTACGTTGTCGTCGTCACCAGCCCGCCGGGGGCCTGCTCTCCTCCCGAAGGCCGCATAATCCTCCGGCTTCTCGAAGATCCTCATCCGTGCATTGGCTCGGTTGAGAACGTGATAAATTAGTCCCCCATCGGCTGTTCGTTTCGGTCTTCCCATGGTGTCACCCTATCCAGATGTTCTGCTCCTTTCAAGCTATCGGTTCACAACTCCTCCTTCCTTCAGACAAAACGCCTCCTGACACCTTTTCGTGCCTGACACCTTTTCGTGCCCCGACCGACAAGCCCGGTGGCGGTCAACGGCGTGAGTTACTATGGCGCAAGAGTAACTTGTCCCGCCTCGAATTGCGTCCAGGCATCTGGACCGATGTAAGAACGGCGATCCTCGGAATAATGATAGCTCTCCTTAACGACCTGAAACACGGACTCCGCCCACGCAAGAAATACTTTTCGTTTGGGTTTACACTCCATCGTTTCGTGGTCGTACCAGAACCGTCCCCGGTGAAGTTTGCCGTCTGCGCCAACGAAACAGCGGTTGAATTGTACTACTTCGGAACGGGCGAAGTCGAGCGCGGCACCCTCGCGATTGGGAAACTTGCGAACAATGAGATTGGGGTTGATGTCCCTGTCATAAATGGACAGATTTGTGTTGTTGCCAACTCTCGGTCCGGCAGCCGGCAATGGGCTAAGAGTTACCAGCTCGACTGTCGGAAGATAGTTGAGAGTCACGACAACATCTGCCTCGGCTTTCAATACCCCAATAACCGAATCTTCGTCGTCACGAGTCATGTAGAAGCGGATTTGCTTTCCCATACTAACTCCAAGAACACGAGATACGTGCCGAAACCCAGCTCAGAACGTCCTTATCGTCCCCGAGCCCAGCGATGTCGCACCGCGTCGCACCATGTAACCGGTGACGGCGTATCCTTGATCGATCAATGCCTGATAATCGGGCGATGCCAAGATGTCATTCATCGCATCAAACTCACGCGGATCCGGAGTTACCCTCGCTGCATCAGTGGTGCGTACAACCTGGACAATCGCTGCTTCCCCAGCCTCCTCATTGATGCCAAAAACATCTGCAAATCGAGAATCCTTGGTAAGGGAACCTGGTGTATCAAATTCGTATTCCTTCCTAACGTCAAAGCCCTGGTTTTCCAGTTCCTGTAACACATAAGTCCCGGTGCGCTTCGAAATTGGATCGCCGAGACACCCATAGGGGTTGGGTGTCGGAATCTCGACGCCCTGTTCTCGAGCGGCTGCTCGAATCGCACTCTGCTGCCTTACCGTGAGGTCGGGGTTAATGCTGTCCCAATCGGGCCGCCCCGAGGTCCGTTGCTCAATGTAGGCTGCTAAGTCGTCCTGGTCAACTTCATATCCCGGCCCGGCATTATGAGCCCAGACGGGCTGGGCGTCAACCCCTTCCTCCCGGACGAAGTACGTGTGGGTGCCGCCGATGCGCAAATTATACACCCAAACGCCTTCCGGGTGTTCCTCCCGGTAGGTTTCGAGCAGCGTACCGGATTCTCCAAACGGACCGGAGAACACGTCGCCCACTTCCAGCTTGCATGCCTTCACCCACCCCTTCTGGCGTGTGTCGAACGGGTGCTCGTCCGTCGTTTGCAGCGTCTGCTCCCGATCGGCAGGGTCGCCGATCCGCAGGATCCGCAGGTGATAGGTTAAACGCTTGTACACTTGCTCGACGTGGCTGTGAACGAGCGGACCAAACGGATCGTTCTGATCGCGGCTGATGATTACGTCGCCGCGTCGAACCTGCTCGACGTTCCTCGTCCGATAGCCGACCTTGCTCGCTATCGCAGTGCCGCCCTCTGCCAGGGACACGTCGGTCGCGAGGCTGCCGGCATTCTCGCCGGTTTCGATTTCCTCCACCACTTGCGTCCCGGCCACGAAGCAGACGCCGGGGAAAATGGCTCCCAACGCCCCGCCGAAGCCTGCGCCCATCAGGCCGCCGTTGAACCCGGCCATCACGGCGTCGACCGCACTGCCGCCCATCAGGGTTGTGCGGACAAAGCCCTCCGTGGCGCCGAACGCGCCCCTTCCGCCGCACCGGCAATCGCGCCGCCCAGGGACTCGAACGCCGTCCCGCAACCGAGCCCCGCCGAAATCACGCCCTCCGCCACCATCCCGCCCACGGCGTTTCCGGCCAACGCGCCCGCCGCGCCGGCGATGCCGCCAATCGCCGCGTCACCCGCTATCTGCAAAACCGATTGATCAGCGATATAGCCGTTCAGACCGCCACTAACCATGCCGCCCGCCGCACCGGCAAGCAACATCGGCACCAGCCCCACGCCGCCGGTGGCGATCGCCACCGTCAGTCCCACCACGATCGGCGCGGCGGCGATGACAATCGATCCGAACTGCTCTTGCGGCGTCATCTGGTAGGGGTTCGTCTGCCCATTGCCGTATGCGGAAAGGTCCGGCTGCAACCTCCGGGCATGCACCGGATCGTACCACACGCCGGAATTGCTGACGTACAACCCCCGCCACTGGGAACCGAAGGGGCCGCTGACGTTCCGACTGGGTCTGCACCCACTGCTGACCCTCATAGAGCCAGTTCCACCCCAGTCTGCTCGCGTACTGCGTCGTTCCCCAAGACGAACGCGCCGTGAAGTTGGCGTTGAGCGCTTGCGGCAGGCCGTTCACATCATAGGTGTACCGCTCCTGCACGGTCCCGGTGGGATCGGCAACGGCCACGATGCTGCCCAGCCCGTCGCTCATCGGATAGAGCCGCTGGATTGTGTTGCCGTTCCCGCTGTTGCCGGTAATCTTCAGGCCGGTGTACGCGCCGAGCTGTGCGGCCACGGCATCGCGGAGGATCATCCGTCCGTCGGCCGGCGACCAGATGTAGGTCATCAGCAGCGTGGCGTTGTCGATCTGGCGGACCTCGACGGGATTGGTGCCGTCGTAGTAGGTATGCGTGCCTGTCGAGGTGCCGTGAGCTACGCTGGTGTAATTGTTAGTGGTGATGAGCCTGCCCAGCGCATCGTAGGAGTCCACGACCAGCCAGGTACTGCCGTTGGGTCCGCCGACGTTGTAGGGAAGGCACTCGATCTTAACGACCCGGCCCCAGGCGTCGTAAGTGACGATGTCCGACCTGCTGCTGTCGAAGGTGACTGTGGTCTCGGTTCCGGCCTTGGAATAATTCCCGACCGGCTGGCTTTCGCTCGCCTCGTTGTACGTCGTCGCATAGACGCCGCTTTCGCTATAGCGGTTGCCTTCCGAGTCGAGCGACCACGATTCCGCAGCCGTTTGGCCGGAGATTCCGTTCTTTGCCGTGTTGAGCGTGCCCTGGGTGTAGCCCATTAGGCGGTCGGTGAAGGCGGCGTACGCGTAGAGTTGGTCCAGGCCCTCGCCGGCGGCGTCGGCCAGGACGTCCTGGCGCCAATTGATCTGGCCGGCGGCCGTGTAACCATAGGCGATATCCACCAGCGGCGTGCCGCCGATGACCGTGTTGTCGTCGAGCGTGCCGCCCTGCGTCCAGGTGACGCCCGCGACGTCCCCAAAGTTGTCCAGCGAAACGGTCTCGTTGATGTTCGGCCCCGGCAAGGTGGCGCCGATCACCGTGGACAGGCCAAGGTAGCGGTAGGTCTCCACCGTCTGGCTACCGTCAACCACGAACGTGATGCGGCTGATCGAGTTATCGAGGCCGGCGGCGTAGGCGTAGGTGATCTGCGTGCCGCCGGGATACGTCAGGCCGGTCAGGCGGCTGTAGTTGCCGGCCGTGGCGTAGAGCGTCGTGTAATGATAATGGACGGCCGGCGTTGAGGTGGTAACTACAGGGCCGCTGTTCGCCTGGTACTGCGTGACCAAATTACCCAGGCCGTCATACACATTCTGCACCTGGTTAACGACGCTCCCAGAGATCGAATAACTCGTAGCGAGGGTCACGCGGCCGAGTGTATCGTATTGAGTGCCGAGGGCAACGACGGAAGTGTCCAGGCCGGCCTTCTGCGCCGTAACCCTGTTAACCGTATCCAACGTTTGACGGCCAACGGCGTCATACTGATACGTATGAACGGTATTATCGCGGTTGGTCTGCTTGATGACGTCTCCCAAAGCGTCGTAGTCGTCTTCCTGTGTGGCGCCGCCGGGATACTCGATCTTCCACAACAGGTCGTTACTGTTGATCTCGCTGCCCCTGCCCCCGCTTGCGCCGTAGACGTACATAGTTGTCGACGGCTGTTGACCACCGCCGGGCTTGTCGCTCGGCAACGGCGAAACGTTGATAGTCGTCACTGTCGTTTGGCGATTTAGGCCATCGTAGGAGAAGGTGGTAACTTCGTTATACCAGGCGGGCACTTCCCCCGCCCCCAATAACGACCCCAGGACCTCCCGCCAGGGACGCCCTAGCCAATCGTTCGCGTACGTGGTCACAACGCCGTCGGGGTCCAGGGTCTCGGAAAGGAAGCCGCCGGCATCGTACTTGTAGGAGGTGACGGAAATGGACCGGTTTCCCAACGGCGCGCTACTGGGCCGCTGCGACATCGGCACGCGCCCGTCGGTGCCGTAGTTGGCGGTGTAGGTGAGTTTGTTGGCGGCATCGTACCAATTGCCCACATAGGTGGTCCACATCGATCCGTCGGCGTTCAACTGGCTGGTGGTGACGAAGATCGGGTTGCCGTCGCCGTCGTACCTGGTATGAATAGATAGAGGCTGGCGGCGCCGCGACCCGCGGCAGGTGCTATGTATGACTACCGGGTTCGGGACGAAGTGCCGCCGCAATGAAACCATGACACCTTTCCAACCACAACCAAAAGCAAGCAAGACCGGGGGGCCGGGACACTTCGGGGCCGCTCGACTATGCGTATGGGCTTCGAGCCCGCCGTCGTATCTGAGCACCCTTCCGGCCCACCCGGTTGAGCTTCGAGCTCGAAGAGGTAGTTGCCGTCTCGGCCCAACCTCGGTAGAAGGCGAAAACGGACTCGTGGTCCAACCTTCTGCCGCCGCTGGGGCGTCAAAGCCCAGCGGATCGCCCTCCGGTCTTGCCGCGTCACAGGAGAAACTCCCATGAGTATTGTAATGGTACGTTACGTTGGCCTCGATGTCCACAAGCGAGTGGTCGAGGTCTGCATCGTTGACCAGTCCGGCAACGTGGTCCACCGCGAACGCTTCGCCCTGAACCGCCGCACTCTGGAAAGCTTCGCCACCCAGATCCTGCAGCCCACCGACCACGTGGCCTTCGAAGCCACCACCAACTGCTGGGCCGTGGCCGACGCTCTGCGGCCGCACGTGGCCAAACTGGTGGTCTCCAACCCCCTGGCCACCAAGGCCATCGCCCAGGCCAAAGTCAAGACCGACAAAGTCGACGCCCACGTGCTGGCGCAGCTCCTCCGCTGCGACTTCCTCCCGGAGGTCTGGCAGCCCGACGAGGCCACCCGCCGGCTCCGCGAAATGACTGGCCGCCGCAGCGCCCTGGTCGGCCAGCGGACCATGATGCGGAACCGCATCCACAGCGTGCTCGCCATGCGGCTGATCGAGGTCTCGCGGAAGCATCTTTTCGACGCCGACGGCGTGGAGTGGCTCGCGACCGTGGAAATCGACGCCCAAGGCCGCACGCTCATCGACAGCGACCTGCGGCAACTCGAGGACCTGCAGAAAGAGATCGACTCCTTGGACCTTGAGCTGGCTAAACGGGGACACGCCAGCGAGCCCGTCAAGCTCTTGATGACCCTGCCGGGCGCGGACGTGGCCACCGCCGAGTCCCTGCTGGCCGCCTGGGGCGACTTCACCCGCTTTCCCGACGCCGATCATGCCGCCAGCTACATCGGCCTGGCGCCTTCCACCAAGCAGTCGGCGGAGCACTGCTACCACGGCCCCATCACCAAACGCGGCAACAGCCAAGCCCGCTGGATGCTGATCGAGGCCGCGCAGCATCTCGACAAGCACCCCGGTCCTTTGGGCCACTTCTTCCGCCGCTTGCTGAAAAAGAAGACCCGCAACGTGGCCGTGGTGGCCGCCGCGCGAAAGCTGGCCATGATCGCCTGGCTGATGCTGAAGAACAACGAGCCCTACCGCTACGCCATTCCCAGGAGTACGGAGACTAAGCTGGCCAAGCTGCGCGTAAAGGCCACCGGCGAGCGGCGCAAGAGCGGGCCGCCCAAAGGCAGCAAGGGCACGGCCAAACTGCCCGGCGGGAGTCGCACCATCAAGTCCTTGGCCACGATTTGTCAGAGCGAGGGCTTGCCGCAACCGCGAGCGCTTTCCGCGGGTGAGCGGCGTACGGTGGCGTCGGCCGGAAGCGAGGCTTTCGTGGCCGAGACCGCGGCGACGCAGGTCGTGCCCCGCAGGTCCCGCCGCCAGCAAGCAACCGCAGGCAGCGACGGTACGGGTTCCTCTTCTCTGTTGCAGGAGAACGGCCATGGCAGGGATTGATTTTCGCACGTTGCGTGACGAGGTCAGTATCTACACGGTATTAAAGCTGTTGGGCTTTGTCCCCGTGCCTGGGCATGCGGGTGGCGACGGCCAGGTGCGCGGGCCTTGCCCGATCCACGCCCCCAAACGCGAGGGAAGCCGATCGTTTTCGGCGAACCTGAAACGGAACGCATATCGCTGTTTCCACTGTGCTTCGTCGGGAAACCAGCTTGATCTCTGGGCGGCAGCCACTGGGCAGCCGCTCTATCAGGCAGCCATTGAGCTATGTGCAAAGTTGAACCGGCCGGTGCCCTGGCTCCCCCGCCGACCGACGGACCGCAAAAAATCCGCGCCCGCCAGTTGACACGGACAGAGGTATTGCGTGGCGACGGACTGGAGAACCCAGAGGGGCTTGTCAGGCGTCTTACCCGCGCTGCCGGACTGGGTGAGCGTGACGCGGCCGGCCCCGTCGTAAGTCGTCGTGGTCACGAGACCGCCGGGGGCATTGGTCGCCACCACGTCACCCCGGCCGTCGTAATAGATCTTCGTTGCCAGGTAGTTTGCGGCATTCCACGTGCCGTTGCTGGGATTGACGCTGAAGACGTCCGTTTCATAGGCCCGCCCTTGGTTGTCGTATTTGGTCGTCGTCCGCGCACGGAGCGCGGGCGACATCGGCGGTATGGGGTCTCCATTCGTCGACCAGACGCCCGTATCCGGTTCACTGGGAAGGAATTGGTAGACGTCCGACTCGGTGACTTCCCCGAGGTTGTCGAGCGTGTTGAAGGTGATTTGCAGAGAGTTGTTCTGCGCCACGAGCCGGCCCCGCCAGTCGTAATACGAGCCGGTCACGCGATTCGGGGCCGTCGCCGTTGCGACGCCGGTATACTCTGCGGTCCAGGTCAGATCGCCGTCGCCGACGGCGTTGTTGTCGTACTGCTCGGACTCGACTTTCACAAGGTTCGAATTGCTGCTTCCCAGCGTCCCGCTGGTTCCCACCCAGATGTTGGTCGGGCGGCCAAGGCCGTCGAACTGCGTCTGCGTGATCGTGCCCACCGCGTCGCTGCTGTAGTAGGCGCGGCCCATGTCGTCGTAGCGGGTTTCCGTCGTGTAAACCTGGTTCGACAAAACTCCAGCATACGTCTTCGTCATCAGCGTGCGGCCGGCAAAGTCGAGCCACGATTCGGAAATCGTTGCCATCTGTACCGTGCCTGCGGGGGAATCCACAGTGGGCGTAGTCAGTCTCGTCGCCTCGGTCGTGACCGTGCCTAGCCCCAAGTTGCTCACAACCTTCGTCGTCGGCCCCAAGGCCGGCGTCGTGGTCACAGTCGACTGCAAAAGGCCGTCGGTGTACGCGATGTTCGTGACGTTTCCGTTGCCGTCGGTCGTTTGCACCGTCCGCCCCAGCAAATCGGGCGCCGAGCTGGTGGTGATCGTCTTGGTCCCCGCGGTGTCGAGGTTCTGGACCGTTTTGACAAGCACGCCCGAGCCAGACCCTCCCGTATTAATGTCGTCATAGCTGTAAGTCGTCTTATAGCCGTCGGCATCGGTCACGTCCGCGACTTGACCGTACGAATTGTAATCGGTAACGATCGTTCCGGTTCCGCCGATGCCGTCTTGACCGGCCCCGACTGCCGGCAGCGTCTCCGTGATTTGGGTGATGTGAGCGCCGGTAATGTTGTAGGCGAAATGGGTGTTTCTGCCGCTGGGATCGTTGACGTTCGAAGTCGCGGCCGAGTAGACCGTGTCGTCCGACACGGGATGGATGGAGACGCCGGTCTGGTTCAAATACCGGTAATAGTCCTGGATCGCCTTGGTGGATGCCTGTTGGCCGTGTTCGACGTAAGTGTCCTCGACGTAGCCGGCCACGGCGCCATTCGTACCGGTGGTCGTATGGTAGTCGGTCCCGTCGATCAGGCCCTGGTTGCTGCCCGCAAGGCTGAGGAGACTGGGATTCGAGGGATTGGGCTGAACTTTTGTCGAGGGCTCGGCCGTGAACAGCAAGCGGCCCTGGAGATCGTAGGCGAAGAAGGTATTCCAAATCACCCCGTTGAGCTTGGGGTTCACGGCATCAGTCGTATCCGTCAGCGCGCTGAGCAGCGGTTCGCCGGCGAAGTTCGTATAGACCTGTTGCGTGGTGCCGTTGGCCAAGGTGATCGTGGTGTCCTGGCTCCAGTCGCCGATTCCCACGCCCTGGGTCTGGCCAGTGATCTGGTAAGTATACTTAAATCCCCCAACGGCGGACACGAGCGACGCAGTGGTGGAGTTGGCCGGCGAACCATCGAGCGACGAGGACCCCGCGCCCACAAGGAATTGCCACTGGACGCGATTCTGACTGTCGTAGCTGAACTGGTCCGCATAAGATGTCAAGTTGGCGGAATCCAAACTCGCGGTCGACCCGGGCAGCGGGGCCGCCGCGGTGGCGTCCGCGCCGAAAACGGCGTCCACCAGCCGGGCATAGGCCAGCCCCGTCACCGCATCCGCCAGGTCGTCAACCGTGTGCTGATTCGAACAGCAACAGCCGATGGTCTGTGTGCTGTAGCGATAGTACGAGCCGCCGGTTTCCGCCAATTGCGAGGAAGCGTCGTTGTAGGTCGAAACCCGCACCTGTTTCAGGTCGCCCGTGCCGGAGTAGGTGTACTGGGCCTTGGCGATGACGGTGCTGCCACGGGTCAAGGTGACGTAATCGAGCTGCTCGGCGGCCCCGCCCTCCGTGTACTGGTAAGTGAACAGGTCGCTGCCTTGGGTCACGGTCAACGGGTTCCCCAAGGGATCGTACTCGGTCACCTTGATCTGATTGCCGTCGGCGTCGGTCACGGAAAGCATCGCCCCGCGCTGGTACATGCCCTGGGTCATGTTCGAGGGGTTCTGGATCGAGAAATCGTTGAACACGATCTCCGTGCCCGTGGTGTCGAAGAAGTCGTACTCGTGGTTGCCCGCGTCGTAGGTCAGCGTGTCCAGGCCGAAGAACCGCTCCGTATAGGTGTTGCTGCCGAGCGCCGTCTGGTCGAAGTAATAGGGCTGGCCATCGATGACGGCGATGATCGAGCTCGTGCCCTGGATCAGGTAGGGGAGCTGCGTCATGATCTCGCCGTTGCCGAACGACGGGTTGACGACCAGACCCGGCTGGTCGGTCCAGACGCGGGCCACGGTGTCGGCGAAACCCGTCGCGGGCACGGAGAAATCGGTCGTGGCGTAGTTCACGATGCCGTCGGAAAGGCGGACCGAGCCGCTGTAGGCGTTGGACATGGGGTCGCCTCCGTCGGCGCCTTGGGCCTCGCCGATCAGGCGGTCGCTGTCATAGTCGGGCACCGTGTCCTGGACCGCGGTCACGCAGACCGTGCCCTGCGTCGTCAATTTGCCGCACGACGAGGGGGCCAGCAACAACGTGATGCCCAGGTCCCCAGCGGTCACGCTGGGCCGGATCGCCTCGATATACAGCGTCACCTGCTCCTCCTGGCAGGTCGTCCCGCAACAGCAATGCACGTCCGCCGTCTGGGCGCTCGCCACGGGCGACCAGCCAAGCAGGCTGGCCTTGAATTCCGTGTCGGGGGTTATGTACATGCCGCCGTTCTTGATGCCCGCGCCGTTCCGCTGCACGTTGCCGTTCTTTGTCCAGATTCGCAAGGAGCCTGGGGTCGCCGCCTGGTAGGCCGGACTCCCCGCGGTCCCCACGTTCACGACGTTGTTCGGGTCGGACCCGCTGTAACAGAACTCCAATTCGGTCGAGCTTAGATTGGTGCCCGCCGGCAGCGTCACGACCAAGGGCACGAAGACGTCGCTGGCGTAATAGGGGTTGCCGCTGACCCCCCGCGAAATCGGGGATGCCGTGGCTGCCCGTGTCCGCGTCGTCGACCACGATGATCTTGCCGGGGGGATTGGCCTGGATCGACTGTGTGTACTGCGCCACGCTCGCGTTGAAGACCCCGGTCTGAGGCAGGATGTCGGGCATATTGTTGCTGGTGTTGGTGGCGTCGATCTCCAAGGTCGCGCACGAACTGGTGCAAAGCGAGCCCGAGCACTGGGACGTGGCCGCCGGCGTGCTGGCCGCTAGCAGGGCGCTCGGCGGGTCGGGCGTCCCCATCGGCACGACAACGCTTTCGGGGATGGCATTCGACGTGCTTGCGGTGAAATCGAGGTCGCCGCAGTAGGCGGCTGTGATCGAGTGCGCGCCGGTGGCGAGCGTGGAAACGGTCAGCGTGGCGTCGCCCCAGCCGTCCAGCGCCGCCGTGCCCAGGCAGGTTGTGCCGTCAAAAAACTGCACGTTTCCCGTCGGCGTGACGCAACCGGGCCCGGCCGCCACCACGCTGGCGTCGAGGGTCACCGGGGCGCCGGGGGCGACCGTGTTCGTGGGCGAGTCGAGCTCGATCGCGGTCGCCACCGCCGTGACGGGCAGCGAGAGCGGCAGCGTTGTGCTGGCGCTGAAGTTGCCATCGCCCTGGTAGACCGCCGTGATCGAGTGCGAGCCGGCCGTCAGCGTGGAAACGGTCAGCGATGCGTCGCCCGAGTCGTCCAGGCTGGCCGAGCCGATGTCCGTGGTGCCGTCGTAGAACTCCACGTCGCCGCTGGGCGTGCCCGACCCGGCCCCGAGGTTGCCGACCGTCACCGAGAAAGTTACCGGCTGGCCGTAGACCGGCGTCGTGGTGGATGCGGCCAGCGAGGTGGTCGTGCCGGTGAGCAGGACGGTTTGGTTGAAGGGGGCGGACGTGCTTGCGCCGTAGGTCGTGTCCCCGCCGTAGACCGCGGTGATGGAGTTCAATCCGGGCGAGAGAGTCGAGAGCGTAATCGATGCGGAACCGGAACTCAGGGCGGCGCCGCCAAGGTCCGTCTGGCCGTCGTAAAATTCGACGTTCTCGCCGTTCTCGCTAGCCTCGGATCCCGAGACGGCCGCCGTGAGCGTAAGCGGCTGGCCGTACAGGGCCGTGGAAGACGAGGAAGTCACGGTAGTCGTTGTTGCCGTGAGCCAGCCGAAATTCATCGTTTGGCTGGCGTCGACCCCTCCGCGTTCGGCATCGGTCACGTCGACCTCAAAAGTGCCATGGTATACGTGTGCGAGCCGATAACGTCAAAGCCCTGGGTCGGGTCGCTGGGATCGGTCTGTACGATCTGGCAGCCGTTGACGCCGGCGCTAGTGACCTCCCTTGTCGTCGAGCCGTCGCCCCAGTCGATCGTCGCCGTGTAGTCCGTGATGTCCCGCGACGTATCGGGATCGTTGAAGTGGAACAGGACCTGGGTTGGAATGGGCTGTCCAAGGACCGCGCCCGTCGGCGGGGTCAGGGCATCGGTGGCAGTCAAAAGCGGGTCGATGACGTTCAAGCTCTGCCCGCTCGGGCAGACGAAATCGCCGCTCGTATCGAAGACTCCGACCAGGAACGTGCCGCCGCTCAGCGTATTCGCGTAAGTGTGCGATCCGACCACGTCGAAACCTCCGCTCTCGTTGCCGGCAACGGTTTCCACGATTTGGCAGCCATCGCTGTCGGCGACGCTCGTGACCACGCTCGCCGAACCGTCGCCCCAGAGGATCGTGGCTGTGAAGTCGGCGGCAGTGGCCGTCGAGTTGCTGTCGGTGAAGTGGAAGAGGACCTGGCTCGTCGTTGCCACCCCTTCGTAGACAGGCGACGCGGGCGCAGACAGGCTGCCCGCGGAGAGGTTCTGGGCGCCCGCCGTGCCGCTCACGTTGAAGCTGCCGACGCTTCGCGCGACCGTGTTGCTCGTGCCGGTTTCCAGGACCGAAACGCTAAACGTCGCGTTGGTGAGAGCCGTGGCGTAGGTGTGCGAGCCCATGACGTTGAGGCCGCCGTCGGAGTCGGCCACGACGCTCCCTGTGGAGGTCGAACTATCCCCCCAGGCGATCGTGGCCGTGAAGTCGCCGGGCTCCGCATAAGGGTTGGAGTCGGTGAATTGGAAAAGAACTTGCGCTGGGTTGGTGGCCGTATGAGCAACCGCGCCGGTCGGCGGCGTCAAGCTGCCCGCCGTAAGCGTGGCGACCGCCACGGAAAAGCTGCTGCCGCTGGTTGCGGTTATCGGTGTCGAGCCGTCGCAGGAAACGGAAACGCTGAAGCCGCTGTACGAACCTTGCTCCGCGTAGGTGTGCGAGCCCACGACGTCGAACCCGCTGACCGGGTCGGGCACGATCTGGCCATCGCTGTCGGCCGTGCTGGTGACGGTGCTCGTCGACCCGTCGCCCCAGGTGATCGTGGCCGTGAATTCGTCGGCACTGACCAGCGGATTGCTGTCCGTAAAAGTGAAAAGGACCTGGCTTGCGGTGGCCTGCCCTTCGACGGCGCCGCTCGGGTTGCTCAAGGTTCCGGCCGTAAGCGTGTTGGCAAGTTCCGCCACATTCACGATGCCGCCCTGGTGGAGCGTGTTTCCACTGGTGTCAAACAGGTCGACGCTGAAGCCCGCGCCGCTGAGCGGTCCGGTATAGGTGTGGGAGCCGTCGACGTAATACCCGCCCCCGCCGGCCACGATCTGGCCGCCGCTGCCGGCGGTGCTGGTGACCGTGCTGATCGAACCGTCGCCCCAAGTGATGACGGCCGTGAAGTTGCCGATCTGCGAACCGGATTCCGTGAAGTGCAGCAGCGGCTGGAGACTGAGGGGAGTCCCTTCAACGATTGACGTCGGCAGCGTAAGCGACCCGGATTGAAGCGGCGATGCCGTTACGTTCAGGGCGTTCGTGT
The DNA here is from genome assembly GCA_963824275.1 of uncultured Planctomycetia bacterium. Lineage (GTDB taxonomy): Bacteria > Planctomycetota > Planctomycetia > Pirellulales > Thermoguttaceae > JANXQG01. Next base: position 320,087 of record CAWGOT010000007.1, read on the forward strand.
CCGTGCCGGACGTTGTGGCCGCATCGGCATCGGTCACGCCGACGCTGAAGGTCTTGCTGCTGAGAGCCGCGGCGTAGGTGTGCGAGCCCACGACGTTGAAGCCGCTGACCGCGTCGGCCACAACCGTGCCGCTCGAGGTCGAGCCGTCCCCCCAGGTGATCGTGGCCGTGAAGTCGCTGGCCTCCGCCAGCGGATTGCTGTCGGTGAAATGGAAGAGGGCCTGGCTGGGGTCGGTGGCCATCCCGGCGAGCAACCCCCCGCCGGGGTTTGTCGGCAGCCACACGGACCCGGCCGCAAGCGTCGCCTTGCTGACGTTCACCGCGGCGGTGGCACTGAACGAGTCGCCGGTGACGACGTCGGACAGATCGACCTCGACCGTGCCCCCGCTGAGGACGTTGTCGTAGCTGAACGAGCCCGTAACGACAAAACTGCCGTCGCTGCCGGTAACGACCCCGGCCGAGGTCGAACCGTCGCCCCAGGAGATGGCGGCCGTGAAGTCGCCGGCCGCCGCCGCCGTATTGGAGTCGGCGAAGGGCAGCGTCAACGTCGTGGCCTGTCCCACGGTCGGCGACGTCGGCGCCAACGTCAGCGTCCCTGGCTCAAGCGGTGATGCCGACACGGTGAGGGAACTGCCGCTGGTTTCGCTTGTGGTTGCTCCGGCGGCGTCGGAAACGCTGACGATAAAGTCGCCGCTGGTAGTGCCTGCGGTTGCATAGATGTGCGAGCCGGTGACGTCGAAGTTGGCGCCGTCGGCCACGACAGTGCCGGACGAGGTCGTGCCGTCGCCCAGGTGATCGTGGCCGTGAAGTCGCTGGCTTGTGCAAGCGTGTTGGTGTCGCTGAAGGTGAAGAGGGTCTGCGTTGGGTCCGTGGGCCTGCCTGCAACCGGCCCTGTCGGCAGCGTCAGGCTGCCAGTAAGCGTGCCGTCCGCGATATTCACGGCGGCGGTGGCGCTGAGCGTATCGCCGGCGGCGGAATCCGAAGTATCCGAGACGTTCGACCTTGTACGTTCCGCCGCTGAGGGCTTCGGCGTAGGTGTGCGAGCCTACGACTTCGAAACTATGGGCGCCTACCTTGACGATATAGCAACCGCTGGACGTGCTGGTGACCCCGGTCGTCTGCGAACCGTCCCCCCAGTCGATCGTGGCCGTGATGTCGGCGGTGACCGGCGCCGGCGACGCGTTCCCGTCGCTGAATGACAGCAGCACCTGGTCGGTGATGGCGGTCCCCGCGGTCCCGGAGAGGGCATTGGCCGTGCCCGAAAGCTCCGGCGTGGCGACGGCGAAGGAACTGGCGTAGGTTGCGCTTGTGGACGTTCCAGCGGAGTCGGTCACGCTGACCCCGAAAGCCCCGCTGGCAATTGTGGCTGCCGAGCCGTACGTATGCGGGCCCGTAACGCTGAAGGCGCCGCTGCCGTCGGCCACGACGGTCCCGGTCGAGGTCGTGCCGTCGCCCCAGGTGATCGTGGCCGTGAAGTCGCCGGCTACCGCAAGCGTGTTGGCGTCGTTGAAAGTGAAGAGGGTGTGGCTTGAATTGGTGGGCCGCCCCGCGTACACGAGAGTCGTCTGCGGGGTCGCGTTACCGGCGGTAAGTGCGGCGTCAGCCACGTTCACCGTGCCCTCGGCGCCCGTGGTGTGCCCGTCCGCGTCGGCCACGTCGACCTCGAAGTCCCCGCCGCTCATCGGCTCGGCGTAGATGTGCGAGCCAACCACGTCGTATCCGCTGCCGCTGGCCACGATGCCGCCGCCGACCGAAGTGGCCGTCGAGGTGGCGCCGTCGCCCCAGGTGATCGCTGCCGTAAAGTCGGCGATGGTCTGCGTGCTATCGCCGTCCGTGAAATACAGCAGGGTCTGGCTTGACGTGGCCGTTCCCGCGACCGCCGCCGTGGGCGGCGTCAGCGTGCCTGCTTGAAGCGGCGACGCCGAAACCGTCACGGTGGCCGCGCCCGAAGTCACGCTCGCGCCGTCGCTGTCGGACACCTCGACGCTGAAGGGCGCGGCATTGAGGGTTTCGCCGTAGGTGTACGAGCCAATCACGTCGAAACCTTGGCTCTCCTCGCCGGCAATGTGTTCCATGATCTGACAGCCGTCGCTGTCCGCCACGTTGCTGACGGTGCTCGTCGAACCGTCGCCCCAGGCGATCGTGGCCGTGAAGTCGCCGGCCGACGCAAGCGGATTGGCGTCGCTGAAGTGGAAGAGAACCTTGCTGGCGGTCGCCGTCCCCACGACCGCGCCTGTCGGCGGCGACACGGCGCCGGCGGTAAGCCCGGCGTCGGCCACGCTCACGGTTCCGGCAAAGCTCGCGTAGTATCCGTCAAGGTTATCGGTCACCGCGATCTGGAAGGGCGCACCGGAAAGCGCGTCGGCGTAGGTGTGCGAACCGGTAACGTCGAAGTTGGCGCCGTCGGCCACAACGTCGCCGGTCGAGGTCGTGCCGTCGCCCCAGGTAATCGTGGCCGTGAAGTTCGCCGCCGCGACCGTCTTCGTGTCGCTGAAGTGCAACAGGTCTTGGCTGGGAGTCGCCGTTCCCGCGACCGCCGACGGAGGCGGAGTGAGCAAGATAGCTGAAATCTCCGCAGGGGCTACGCTCACGTTGCTGAAGGCGGCCGTATTGAGCACCCCGTTGTCGTGGGCGGTGACGGCCAGGCCGGCCTGGACCGTGGAGTTCATAACGATGGCCTGCGTGGCGCCCACCTGGGTCCACGTGGTTCCGTTGCTGCTGTAGTAGCCGCTGAAAGCGCTGCCGTCGCCGTCGCGGACGAGCTCCACCCAGACCGGGGTATTGATTCCCGTGACCTGGGCGAAATTGCACGACCCGCCAGCCGTGCTCCGCCACTGGAAGCTGACGCCCTCGCCGGCGGTCGCCACCATGTCGACGAAGGGCGAACCGGCCGTGGTGTCGTTGCGGAACATGACGCCGGCCTTGGCCCATGCGTTGGTATTGGTAATCGAATCGACCTCGGCAGTGAGCGTGCCGTTGCCGCTCAGCGGCGTGGAGGCAAAATTGAACTGATCAGAGTCGTTCCAAATGTCCGCGCCAGCACCGGAAATAGTATAGACGCCGTTGCTTAAATTTGCCGCGCCGGCCGGCGCGGGCCCGCCGATGTCGGTATCCGACCAGCCCGAGGGCAGCGCCGTGTTGACGGTCAGCGTGGCCGCGGCGGAATAGACCGTGGCTACCGTGTTGTTAAAGGCGGCGCGGTATAGGTCACCCGACTGCGAGGCGATCGGCGTAAAGGCGTAGGTCGTCGAGGTCGAGGTCGGGCCCGAGGTATTCGAGAATGAGGCGCCATGGTTTGTACTTACCTGCCACTGGACGGTTGGCGCAGGCACGCCGCTGGCGGCCGCCGTGAAACTGACCGTGGCGCCGGCATTCACCGTCTGGCTGCTCGGGTTGGTCGTCACCACGGGCGCGGTGTCGACGGTCAACGTGGCCCCGGCGGAATAGACCGTGGCTACGCTGTTGCTAAAGGCGGCGCGGTAAAGGTCACCCGACTGCGAGGTGGTCGGCGTGAAGGTGTCGCTGGTCGAGGTCGCACCCGAGATATTCGAGTATGATGCGCCATTGTTTGTGCTCACCTGCCACTGGACGGTCGGCGTGGGCGTGCCGCTGGCAGCGGCCGTAAAACTGACCGAGCGCCGGCATTGACCGCCTGGCTGCTTGGGTTGGTCGTCACCACGGGCGCGGTATCAACGGTCAAACTGGCCGCGGTCGTCGTGGCCGTGCCCACGCTGTTGGCAAAAACGGCGCGGTAAAGGTCGCCCGACTGCGAGGCGGTGGGCGTGAAGGTGTAGGGGGACGAGGTTGCGCCGGATATGTTGGTGAACGTGCTGCCGTCGTCGGTGCTCACCTGCCACTGGACGCCCGGCGTGGGCGTGCCGCTGGCAGTGGCGGAAAAACTGGCCATCGCGCCGGCGTCGACCGTCTCACTGGCGGGGTTGGCCGTCACGGTTGGCGCCGTGTCGCCCGGCGGATCGACAACGGCGATCGAGACCTCGGCGATGTACGACGAGCAATCGCCGTTCTCGTCCGCGCCGGCGAATTCGATCGTGTGGTAGCCCGCAGTCACGGTGAACAGGTAGGACGTATAGTTGGCAAAGTTGGCGGTGTTGGTGGGCGCGAAGCTCCCATAGGAAGTGCCGTCCACGCTGACCACAAAGGGATTGACGCCGGCCCCGTAGGTCCGCGCCGCCGAAAGGAAGTCGATGGTAAAGGTGCCGGCCGTCGGGAAGTCGACGCTCTGGGTGATCGAGGAAATCCCTTGCAGGACCGCCACCTGGTTGCCGACCGGCGGCGCGGGACAGGCATACTCCATGAAGGCCGTGTTGGCCGCCGAAATCGCCGCGCCGCCCTCGAACGTCCAAGGCGGGGCCACCGGATCGTACTGGTAGGACATGTAGCTGGTGCCCTCGTCGGGGGTCGAGAAATCGGCGTCGCCGACGGCGGGCGCTTCGACTTCCTCCGCGTCCGACATCGCGATGCTTCCGCCCGCGACGCTGGTCCGGGCGTCTTCCGCCCCGAGCACCAGCAGACCGCCGCCCGTCTTGGTCAGTTCGCTGGTGGAGGCCGTGCCGGTGATCAGGGCGTTGATCGTGTCGCTCCCGCCGCCAGCCCCTCCGCCACCCCCCGCCCCTCGCCCGGAGGTAGAGGGGAGACTTACGTTGATAACCGCGCCATTGGAGGGCAGCACGATCTGGTCGCCGGCCGGGTCGGCCCCGGCCTGGATCAGGTAGCCGCCGGTCGTGGTCGTGCTGCCGAAGGCGATCTCGTGCGGCGAGACCTGGCCGAAGAGCGAGACCACGCCCGGCATGCCGGCGAAAACGGCGTCGGCCCCGTTCTGCCAGGTCTGCAACTTGCCGCCGGGACCGATCCAATCGGCGCTGTCCGGCCCCCAGGCGGCGCTGGCGCCGGCCCAGGTCAAGGTCAAGGGGTAGACGGCAAACGCGTCGAGCGTAAAATGAGCCTGCACGCCTTGCATGGCGTCGAGCCGCACGTATTGCCCGCTGCCGGAAAGCCCTGTCAGAAGCTGAACGCCGCCCTGGCCCTTCGTGGTGCTGTAGATCGTGGTCCAGGAACTGTCGTTGCTGGAGACCTGGATCTGGTAGGCCTTGGCATACGCGGCCCCCCAACTGAGCTGGACCTGATTGACCGTCGAGACCGAACCGAGATTGACCGTGAGCGTCTGCGGCCCGCCAGGGCCGCTCGTCCATGCGGTGCTCGGGTTGGCGTCGACCGCGTTGGCCCCCGCGGTCGCGCTCGACTCGGCCGAGGATACGCTCACGGGGGCGTTCAGGGCCATGTTGTCCGAGAGGTTGGCGGTAAGGGTCACGTTGTCGAAAGTGGCCGTGCATGCCGTCCCGCTCGCGTGGCTCGTGACCGCCAGCCCTGCCAGGTAACTGCTGTTGGAGAACGTCACGCTGATGGAACCGACTTCGGTCCAGGTGCTGCCGTCGAGCGAATAGTAGCCTGTATAGAGACTGCCGCTCTTGATGAGCTCCACCCAGACCGGGTTCGATGCCGTGGGGGCGGCGACACTCGTGATGTTGTCCGACGCGCACTGCGCTCCCGTGGCATTCCGCCACTGGAGGGAGACGCCCTCGCCCGGCGTGGCCACCATGTCGACGTACATCGCGCTGCCCTCACCCCCGGCCCCTCCCCCGGCGGTGGAGGGGAGATTGTCGCGGAACATCACGCCCGCCTTGGACCAGGCATTCGCGTCAGTCACGGAAGTCACGCGGGCGATGAGCGTCTGGTCGCCGGTCACGGTCTGGGACGCGAAATTGAACTGGTCGGCCGCATTAAATATGTCCGTCCCTCCGCCGGTAACCGTGTAGACGCCCCCGTCCACTGTCCCGCCCCCAGAGGAAGACGGGGCGAACGTGGCCGCGCCGCGCGGGGAGGGCCCGCCGATGGCGTTGTCCGACCAGCCATAGGGCAGCGACGGGCCGAGGCTCACGTTGTCGAAGGTAGCCGTGGACGAAGTCCCACTGTCGTGGCTCGTGACGGCCAGCCCCGCCAGATAGTTGGCGTTGGAGAAATAGACGTCCGTTGTCGTGCCGACTTCGATCCACGCATTGCCGTCCAGGGAGTAGTAGCCGGTGAAAGCGCCGCCGTCCTTGACGAGTTTCACCCACACGGGATGCGCGGCACTGGGCGCGGCCACACTGCTGGTCTGAATGGAGCCGCACGAGGTGCCCGTCCCGTCGCGCCATTGCAGGGCCACGCCCTCACCCGGCGTGGCGAAAACGTCCACGAACATGCTGCCGGGGTCGCTGGAATCGCGGAACATGACGCCCGCCTTGGACCAGGTGTTGGCATCGGTCTGGGAGGTCACGCGGGCGATGAGCGTCTGATCGCCGCTGGTGGTTTCCGAAACGTAGTTGAACTCATCGCTCGATCCCCAGATATCGGCGCCGCCAGCGGTTACGGTATAGACGTTCTTGGCGTAGCTAGCCGAGCCGGCCGGCGAGGTGCCGCCGATGTCGGCGTCGGCCCATCCGGAGGGCAGCGACGTGCTAGCCCCCGCGCCCACGCCGGGGACCACGGGCACAAGCGTGCCGATGTGGCCGACGGGCACGGCAACGGCGGTCTGCGTGGCGGCCTTGGCGGCGCTGCTCGCCGGGGAATTGCCCGCGGCATTCGTGGCCAGGACGCGATAGTAGTAGGTGGTGCCGGGGCTGAGGCCGGTGTCGCTGCAGCTTGTCGCGCCGGCGGCGGCCGTCATGACCAGGGTCACGTTCTGCGTGAACGCGGAGTTCGTGCTCCGCTGGACCTTGATGCCCGTCTCATTGGAAGACGTGTCGGCCCAGGTCAGGTCGATCTCGCTGGCGGAGGCGGCCGTGGCCGTGAGCGATGTCGGGGCCGTCGGCAGGGCGGTTTCGACGATGGGGATCGTCGCCTGAACGGACTGGCCCGCGGAATCGGTGGCGCGGATGGTGACGTTGCTGGTGCCGGACTTGCCCTGCACGGCGGCGAACTCCAAGGTCTGGTCCTCGATCCAGGCGGCGGGGACCAGCGACTGGTTGCTGTTGGCGACGACCGTGAAGGTCAATTGGCTGAGCGGGCCGTTGGGGTTGTTGATGACGGCGGCCAGATTGACGGAGGAGTCCGTCGTGCCCGGCGCGACCTTGACGGCCGAGATCGGCAGCACGGTGGGAGCTACCGAGAGCAGTTGTCGCGATTCCAAGGGCTCGATCCTCAAGCCCCGCGTCCTGTGCTGGGGGCGATTCTTCTTGTGCTCGCGCCGCCGGGGGAAACGCTGCTTCTTGCGAGAGATTTCGTTCCATAGCTCATTCAGCCAACGCATGATAGAATCTCCTGGGAGCCTGTCCGGAAGGGGAGCGGCGCAGTACGATCCGCGCGGCGCCGGCGTTGTGGGACGGGCCCCAAAGTGAAGCTTTCGTCATCTCCAAAGCGGATTCTAGCAGAGGCAGGCGGTGCGCCAACGGCTCGATGGTTGCAGTTCGGTTGCAGTTTGGCGGGGCGTTTTAGCCGTTCCTACGGAGCCCATTCCCAGCTAACGGCGTGGACGCTGGGGTGGGAATGAAAACGAATCAACTTCTGGCATTGGTTCAGGCGGCAGACGGTCGTCTTCAGCCACCCGCCGTACTTCGGAGAGCGGGACTTGCCCAGTGGGTTGAACACCTTGCCGCGGGGCCAGCCCTCCTCCTGGAACTTCTGCACGATGAGAACTTCAGTCGACGCCTGACCGGCGAAGGTATGCATGCACGCGCCTCGCGCCCATAGTTTGACCCCGTCGAAGCGGGGCCTGTCCGCGTCGTGCGGACAGGCGTTGCCGTCTGGGGCCGCGCAACCGATGATGTCATTGCCCCGGCCAAGTTCCACGAGATGCCGGAGCCGGCAGGCTTTCCTGCGCCCGCCCAAAATCGCCGAAGGCGCCTGGTGGTTTCGTAGCTCAATCGCCAGCCGAGCCATGCGGTTCGGGCACGGCCCATGATGCGGGCCATCGCAAGATAGAAGCTCTTGTTTCGCCATGAAAACGATCTCCTAATTCGGTCCTTCATCCCCTGCGCCGCTCCCGAGATGGAGCACCGAGCAAAACCGCCATCGGCGCGCGGAGCGAGACAGGTCGTAAAGGAAAGGTCCACCGAGTGGCGGATAGGCCGATTCGCTAAAGAACTAGCGGCCACCACTCGGCGAGTGAAGAAGGAACACGCGGCCTACATATAGAAATTGCAATCGGCGCGGAAAAGTGGCGCGAATTCCGGACTATTTTGTCGTTTTTCTGTTTTTGTCGTCTCCAAAGGTGGTAAATTTAGTTCTATCCAAGTAAATAACACACCTATAGATTGTATGTGTCTAATGAGACAAAAATTTTTCGGGCGACTGGGACGCCAATCATCGCCCCGAAAATCGCGCCGAGAGTATCGCACCAAAAAATATAACACTTAAAGTATTATTACAATAGTCCGTAGAGTGGTCGGCCGGCCACAGATATGCCACCGATAGAAGTTCTGGCACCGGCCGAAATGGTCCCTAAAATCGCGCCCAGCGCGCACCCATTTGTCGCAGGGCAGAAGTTTTCTAAATGGTTACTAGCAAAGGCATTAGGACGCGATTCCCGTCCGGACCCGAAAATAATTTTCCCATTTCAAGGCCCTCATACGTATATATATGTGGAAACGCGTTGTTCTTTGACAATTTAGTGAAAAGAAACCCGCCCTCGGTGTAGCGAACCTGGGGCGGGGACGGAGCGCGGAACACTCATTGCCGCTAATCATCACTAATAAGATATATTAGTGGTGATTAGTGGATAATTGGTGTTCCTGGTTGTCGGTCAAACTGCCAAAGGAGCAGAAGTCGCGGGAGGTTTTTGTTGACCCATCGAATGGATAACTCGTTATTGCTGGGGGTGCGATATGGATTCGTGGCCAAACGTGGCCAGATTTGGCCGGATTTGGCCGGATTTGGCCACTTTCATGGCCAGAAATGGCCAGTTTTCTGGCCAGTTTACCGCCATAAGAGCTATGTAAGTAAATGACTCTCGGGAGTGTAAAGCGATCGAATTCCAGCGGTCTTCGACGCGTATACACTCTGTGTAGCTAATGCAATCATGTTAATTAGAGGGGTTTATCTGGCGGAAAAACTCGCGAAAGAGGCTGTTCTGGCCAAAAACCGTCCAAAATCCGACAGGGATGACAGGAAAATTCATGACAAAAATATCGCGGGGCACTGCAATCGAGCAAGTTCGGGCAAAAACCACCCATCGGTAGGAATGATGAAGGATGAGCAGAAGAATTGAACAGGGGATCGGCGGAACGAGTTTCGAGCAAGTTCGGGCAAAAGACACGAGGTGGAAGTCATGCAATAGCTGAAACGCAAATGCACCATGCACTATGCACCTCGGCTGCTCTTCCCAGTTAAACGTTTGTTTGATATACTTGTTTGAAGCAGATGTTTACTTAGAATGCGGGGTGTACGATGCCCAAAGATCAGTGCCGTGGGGAAACGAGCGATCGGCTGTTGGCCGCGGCGACGGAAGTTTTTGCCGAGGTCGGCTACCGTGCCGCTACGTTGCGGGAGATATGTTGCCGGGGCGGCGCGAATATTGCCGCGGTGAATTACCATTTCCGCGACAAGGAGCAGTTGTACACGGCAGTCCTGGAACGAGGCGTGCTGGCCTTTGGCGAAGGATTGTCGCAACTCGCGCCGCAGCAGGACGCTCCGCCCGAGGAGAAGTTGCGGCACTTCATTCGGCATTTTCTCCGCAACTTACTGGGCGCCGACCGGCCCGTGCAGATGTTGCGGCTGATTGCCCACGAGATGGTCGAGCCGACGCCGGCCTTGAACCTCGCGGTGGAAAAGGCCGCCCGGCCGATGCGCGATATCGTGGCCGCCATTGTGACGGAGTTGTTGGGCCCGGCAGCCGAGCCCACCGTGGTCCGCGACTGCGTGGCCAGCATCGTCTCGCAGTGCGTCTACTATCACCACAGCGAGGCCATCATCCAGCGGCTGCATCACCTGAATGTTCACGACCCGGCAACGATCGACCAGCTTGCCGAACACATATATCGTTTCTCGCTGGGCGGCGTGAGGGCGATTGCCGCTGGATCGGCAGCAGGCGCTGGCGACCATAAAAAAGCGGCAAGATGTTTCGCTTGACCCGTTTTCCCACAGACAAGATCAAGAGATCGAAAACATGAAGACCGATGACCCGGGAATTGCTCCGATGACAAAAAACGAGAGCCAGGGACTAGCGCTGGATACGGATACCACCCTCACGATGATCCGCGATGGATCTACGGTGGAAATCCGCAAGGAACATCTCGTTCATCGTGCGAAGTCGGATAACGGCCAACAGCGGCAGTCTTCCGACACGGAGGCGGATCGTCCGGCCAAGCCGGGTCGTCGTCCTTGGGCTTGGGCGCTGCTCTTCGCCGCCGCTGCGGTGGCAATCGGCGGCGGCGCGACGTACTACATTTACTCGCTCTCGTACGAGAGCACCGACGACGCCTTCCTCGACGGGCACGTCGTGGCGGTCAGCCCTCGCGTGGCGGGACACGTCGCCAAGGTCTATGTAAGCGACAATCAATGGGTCAAGCAGGGCGATCTGCTGGCGGAACTCGACCCGCGCGATTTGGACGCCCGGCTGGCGGCCGCGGAGGCCTCGCTGGCGGCGGCCAAGGCCGGCAAGACGTTCGCATGCGATCGGGGCCGATGTCACCGAAATCACTTCGACGGCCGGACTGGACGAGGCATCCGCCGCCGTGGAGGGCGCGAGGGCCGCCGTGGAGACGGCCAAGGCCGCCGTGGCAACCGCCAAGAGCCAGCAGGCCCAGGCCCAGGCCCAGTTGGCCGTGGTCAAAGCGGCTGTCGAACAGGCGAAAGCCGATCTCGTGGCCGTGGAGGCAAGACACCAGCGTGCCGAGACGTTCTTGAAACGCATCGCGGCCCTGGTTCCCGAACATGCCGCCTCCCAGGACAGCTTGGAGGAAGCAACCGCCGCCGAGCAGGTCGCGTCGGCCGATGTGTCGGCGGTGCGGCAACGCATCGCCGCCCAAGAAGCAGCCGTCACGCAGGCCGCAGCCGCGGTAGCGGCGGCCGAGAGCGGCGTTCACCAGGCGGAGTCGGGCGTGGCAGGACAGCAGGCCGCCTTGGAGCGGGCCGAGGCCCATCGCACGGGCCAAAATCCGCTCCCAAGCAGGTCGCGCAAAGCCATTCGCAGACCAGCGCGGCCGAGGCCGAGGTGGACAAAGCCGAGGCCGAGGCCGCCCAGGCCCGATTGAACCTCTCCTACACGAAAATCTATGCCCCGATTTCCGGGCACGTCACCCGCAAGAGCGTCGAGGTCGGCACGCACGTGCAGGTCGGCCAGCCGCTCTTGGCCCTGGTCGATCCGGATATTTGGGTGCTTGCCAACTTCAAGGAAACGCAACTCGCCAAGATGCAGCCCGGACAGCCTGCGACCGTGACGGTCGACACGCACCCCGGCGTCAAGTTTGCGGCCCACGTTGACAGTCTGCAACGCGGCAGCGGCGCCCGCTTCAGTCTCCTGCCGCCGGAAAACGCCACGGGCAACTATGTGAAGGTCGTGCAGCGCGTGCCGGTGAAGATCGTCTTCGATGATCTCAAGCAGATCGAGCAATATGAATTGGGGCCCGGGATGTCGGTCGTGCCCACGGTCAAGATTGATGAACCTGGCGGGGAACTGAAAATCCGAAATCCGAAATCCGAAATCCGAAACAAATCCAAAGCAATAAATTCAAATGACCGTAACGTCATGACTCTGTGAAGACCCGATAAAAGAAGGCCCGAAAAATGGCCGGCTGCATGTTTCGATTATTGGCATTTCGGATTTGTTTCGGATTTCGAGTTTCGGATTTCGGATTTTGAGATTCCGTCGGTGCGCCTGCCGGTCCCGCTTCACATCCTGGCCGCCTTGCAACGATGTCGCAGACTGCTCCAACTGAAACGACCGCCTGGAAACCGAGCGTGAGTCCGTGGCTGATCGCCTCGGCGGTGATGCTGGCCACGATCCTGGAAGTCCTCGATACGTCGGTGGCCAACGTGGCGGTGCCGAACATCGCCGGCAATCTCTCGGCGAGTTCCGACGAAGCCACGTGGGTCTTGACCAGCTACCTGGTCTCCAACGCCATTATCCTGCCGATGACCGGCTGGTTGAGCAGTCATTTCGGGCGAAAGCGGTTCCTGATCGCGTGCATTGTGCTTTTCACGACGGCCTCCGCGGCCTGCGGGGCGGCGACCACGCTGGGCTTGCTCATTCTCGCCCGCGTGGCGCAGGGGGCGGCCGGAGGCGCGCTGCAGCCGTTGTCGCAGGCGATTCTCATGGAGAGCTTCCCGCCGGCCAAGCGGGGCATGGCGATGGCCGTGTTCGGTTTGGGCGTGGTCGTGGCCCCCATCATCGGGCCGGTGTTGGGGGGCTGGATCACGGACAACTACTCCTGGCGCTGGATCTTCTTCATCAACGTCCCGCTGGGCGTCCTGGCGGCACTCATGTCGCAGGCCTTCGTCGAAGACCCGCCGTACTTCCGCGATGCCCACGAAAGTCGCGGCGGCAAGATCGACTATATCGGTTTCGGGGTTTTGGCACTCTGGTTGGGAACGCTGCAGATCGTTCTCGATCGCGGCCAGGAGGTCGATTGGTTCAATGCGAGTTGGGTTTGCTGGGCATCGGTCGTCTCGCTGCTGTCGCTGATTTTCCTGATCGTCTGGGAGATCCGCGTCGAGCACCCGCTGGTCGATATCCGCGTCTTCCGCAATCGCAACTTTGCCATGGGCACGCTGCTGATGACGGTGGTGGGCGTCGTTCTCTATAGCACTACGGCCCTGTTGCCCCTGTTCCTCCAGGAACTGATGGGCTATCCGGCCATGATCAGCGGCATGGCCATGGGCCCCCGCGGCATGGGCGCGGTCTGCTCCTTGTTGGTGGTCGGCGCCTTGGTTTCAAGGATCGACGCGCGGCTGCTGATCGGGCTTGGATTCTCGATCCTGGCCTACGCGGTCTTCGGATTTGGGAAGATCAACCTGGAAATTGCCACGATGAACGTGATGTGGCCCAACGCTCTCTCGGGACTGGCGATGGGCTTTATCTTCGTTCCCCTTACCATCACCAGCATGGGCGTCTTGCCGAACGAGCAGATGGGAAACGCCACGGGAATTTACAACTTGATGCGGAACATCGGCGGCAGCATCGGGATCGCCATGGCAACCACGATGGTCGCCCGCGGCGCGCAAACCCATCAGGCCTTGATGGTCGGCCAGCTCAGCCCTTACCGGCCGGAATTTCAACAAGCGCTGGCGTCAACCTCCCAGATGCTCGGCCAGTACAGCGATCCGGCCAGCGCCCAGCAGCAGGCCTATGGGCTGTTTTACGGTACGTTGCAGCAGCAAGCCGGGCTCTTCGCCTATGTCGACACGTTTCGCTGGCTGGCGCTGTTGTGCCTGTGCTGCGTGCCGCTGGTGCTCGTGTTCCGGAAACCCAAGGCCCGCGGTCCCGTGGCAGTGCATTGACACCGTACTCCTCACGCTCCGCCGTGAGGAAATCCCCTCACGGCGGAGCGTGAGGAGTACGGTCATCTCACGCCGCGGATGTGGCTCCACGGCTTATCGCTTGCTTGCGACATCGGCGGCTCCGGCTCGTCGTGCCGCGAGACCTTCAGCGGCGTCCCCTGGGCCCAAGTGATGCTCCCGCCGCACTTGGGACAGCGGGCGACCTCCTCCGACAAGACCGCCGCGCAATGGGGGCAAGTCAAGGAATCCTTGCCCAAGCGGAACCATTTCAAAGGCAAGATCGGCAGTTCCGGCGGGACATTATCCCAACGCACAGGGCGATGGCAGTGCTGGCAGATCTGGCCGCGGCCATCCAACCGGCCCGCACAATGCGGGCAGGAAGCCCGCCCATCGAGTGCGAACGCGGCGACGACGCCGATCGGCCCAAGAAACAGACCCAGCACCGCGCCGGCAACGCCCGCATGACGCGCATGGCCGATCAGGCCCGCGGCGGGAACGGAGGCGAACCAGGTCCAAAAAATGATGAAGAGGTGGAAGCTGGACATTGCGCACCCTTTTCACCCTCCATCCTACATCGAATGGGGCTCAATAGCAACGGGTGCGCCAAAACGCACCTTATTCGGCCGCTTCCATCGTGGCCTGGATGTCGCCCAAGGTGCGGCCGAGCCGCTTCCGCTTGGCGCGACGGCAGCCGCCGGAGCGTCCAGCCGCGGCGTTTCACCTTCCGGTGAAGTTCGCAGCAAGTGCAAGATCCGCTCGTTCATGTCAGGGCCGCTCGGCGCAGTGCCCAGTTCGCCCACCGCATCGTGAACGCCATACAGAACGGCTTGTCGCACTCCCTCGCGAATCCAATTGAAGAAATTCATCGTTTTTACCTCCATGCCATAGTAGATTCCGACGGCGCGGTCCAATCGCCCTGATCGGCCTTGCCTCGCGTGGTACACTACCGAGAGACCGGCGGCGTGTCCAGGCGACTTTACAGAAGCCCTGCGATTCTCCATACTATGGTTTCTCGTCCCCGGAGACCGCACGGATGGCAATCCTATCACTGAACGAAACCACGACTTTTCGCTGGTCTTTTGAAGACGACGTGGCGCAGTACGCCGCGGCGGGGATCGAGGCCATCGGCGTCTGGCGGCAGAAACTCTCGGATTGTGGCCAGGAGCGGGCATTGGAACTGATTCGAAACCACCATTTAATGGTATCGCACTTATTCTGGGCGGGGGGATTCACGGGGAGCGAGGGGCACAGCTATCGCGAAAGCGTGGAAGACACGGCCGACGCCTTGCGGACAGCCGCCGCCTTGGGGGCCGGCTGCCTCGTGGTCTGTAGCGGCGCCAGGGCTGGACACACCTTCAACCATGCACGGCGACTCGTTCAGGGCGCGCTCAAGGAACTGGTACCATTGGCCGAGGAATGCGGCGTGGTGATGGCCCTGGAGCCGATGCACCCGGGTTGCGCTGCACGATGCACGTTCCTCAATAAACTGGACGATGCCTTGGGAATTATCAATGCTATTGCCTGTCCGCACGTGAAACTGCTGTTGGACACCTACCATTTGGGGCAGGAAAATGGCCTGGTGGAACGGATTCCAGAGATCGCGCCGCAGATTGCCTTGGTGCAACTTGGGGACGCGAAATGCCCTCCCAAGGGTGAGCAAAACCGCTGCCGATTGGGTGATGGCGTTGTGCCGTTGCGGCAGATTGTTTGTGCCTTGCGCCAGGCGGGCTACGACGGCTTTTTCGACGTGGAACTGTTGGGAGAGGACGTCGAGGCGCTGGATTATCACAGTTTGTTGGCCCACGCCAAGGATGCCTTTGCCAGCCTGCTGGCTCCTTGATGCATGGCGGAAAAGGCCGGATAGGCTATAATGGCAATGTCGCTATTCTGGAACCTGGTCTGCGCCGATGCTCGTTGTCACTCGCCAACTGCAAATCCCGCTTGCGGAGTTCGAAATCACGTTCGTCCGCAGCAGCGGGCCGGGGGGGCAGAACGTCAACAAGGTCAACAGCAAGGCCGTGCTGCGGTGGGCCGTTCGCAGCAGCCACTGCCTGCCAGACGAGGTCCGCCAGCGGTTTCTGCAGAAATACGGCAGTCGGCTCACGATGGGGGGCGAACTGCTGGTAACGAGCCAGCGTTATCGCGATGCCCCGCGCAATTCGCAGGACTGCCTGGAGAAGCTTCGCACGATGCTTCTGGGCGTCGTGCATCCACCGAAGCGCCGGCGGGCGACACGTCCCACGAGGGGTTCGGTGGAACGGCGACTGCAGGGCAAACGCCGCCAGTCGGCCGCCAAGCAGGGCCGCCGCGTGCGGGAGGACGGCTAGTATCGGTTTTTCCGCAGTGCGTTATAATACCGTGAATTGTGCATTTCGATCCTGTTGAACAGAACTATTTTTCATGGCTCAGAATCAGGATATTGATTTTATACTTCGGGAGTGGCCCTACGAGCCCGGCGTAATCAGCGCGCGGATCGTGCGGGCGCCCGGCCGCCGCAAGGTGCTGCAGATGCGGATCGAACTGGGCCTGCTGCAGATGGAATTCAGCGGGCGGCCGGACGGAAAGCGGCCCGGCGATCGGGAGACCTACCTCGAATTTCTGACGACCCAGTTTGAGGACGCGCCGGACGTTGCGGCCACATCTGACCGACGAGCAGTGCTTCGAGATCGACCGCGAGTTCGTGCAGTATTACCACCGGCGTATCTGCTGCCTGGCGCTGCGGGAGTTCGAGCGTGCCGTGGCCGACGCCGACCATACGCTGGCCCTGATGGATTTTGTTGCGGCCCATTCAAGCAATGAAGATTGGACGGCCTCGCACGAGCGCTACCGGCCCTTCGTCTACTTCCATCGCAGCCAGGCCCTGGCGCTGGCGGTGCTGGAGAAATCGGGCCCGGAGGCGGCCATCGAAGAGATCAACAAGGGCCTGGAGGAGATGCGGAAGATCTTCGTCCAGGCCGAGGCCGAAGAGCAATTCGAGTCGGACGAGCTGGTCAACCAGCTTCGCGAGCTGAAGGAATCGCTCCGCAAGGAATACCAGGTGGGGCAGACGCTCGCCGAGCAGTTGGCCGAGGCCGTGGCCGCCGAGGAATACGAGCGCCGCCCGCTTGCGCGACGAGATCGCCCGCCGCGTTCTTCCGCGTGAAAGGCCGGAGTAGTAGGTCCTTTCTGCCGGAAAGGACTATGTGCGTGAAGCGGATGGAAAAATGGCGACCTTTCGCTAAATCGTTACCTATTCGTCCCTCTCGGCAAGAGGGACCTACTTGCTACGAGGACCCATGACCACTCCATCGCTCGGCCGCAAAGGCATCGTTCTGGCCGGCGGGGCCGGCACGCGGCTCCATCCGGTGACGCGGGCGGTCAGCAAGCAGTTGCTGCCCGTCTACGACAAGCCGATGATCTACTACCCGCTCTCGACGCTCATGCTGGCCGGCATCCGCGACATCCTGCTGATCTCGACGCCGGAGGACATCGGCGGCTACCAGCGGCTGCTGGGCGACGGCAGCCAGGTCGGCATATCGCATCAGCTATGCCGTGCAGCCGCGGCCGGAAGGGCTGGCCCAGGCGTTCATCATCGGCCGCGATTTCGTCGGCCGCGACCACGTCGCGCTGGTCCTCGGCGACAACATCTTCTACGGCCAGTCCTTCCGCAAGACGCTGGAAAAGGCCTGCGGCCAGACCTCCGGGGCCACGGTGTTCGCCTACGTCGTCAAGGACCCCGAGCGCTACGGCGTGGTCGAGATCGACGCCCAGGGCAAGGCCCTCTCGATCGAGGAGAAACCCAAGCAGCCGAAATCGTCCTACGCCGTGACCGGGCTTTACTTTTACGACAACCAGGTGCTGGACATTGCCGCCGACCTCAAGCCCTCGCCCCGCGGCGAGCTGGAAATCACCGACGTCAACCGCGTCTACATGGAGCGCGGCCAGTTGCAAGTCGAGATCCTCGGCCGCGGCTTCGCCTGGCTCGACACCGGCACGCACGAGTCGCTGCTGCAGGCCTCGAACTTCGTGCAGATGATCGAGGAGCGCCAGGGCCTGAAGATCGCCTGCCTCGAAGAGGTCGCCTGGATCAAGGGCTTCATCGACGACGAGGCCCTCTTGCGGCTGGCCAAGACGCAGAAGAACGCCTACGGACAGTACTTGCACGACTTGGTGGCCAAATAGTTTGTGCGGGGGATGAGAGATGAGAGATACGAGATAAGAGATGAGAGATGACAGATGAGAGATTAGGGACTGGGACATCCCTCATCCCTCATCCCTCATCCTTCATCCTTCATCCCTCATCCTTCATCCTTCATCCCTCATCCCTCATCCCTCATCCTTCATCCCTCATCCCTCATCCCTCAACCCCATGCAGACCATTCTCGTCACCGGCGGCGCCGGCTTCATCGGCAGTTGTTTCGTGCGGACCGCGGTCGCCCAAGGGCAGGCCCGGATCGTCAACCTGGACGCCCTGACCTATGCCGGCAACCTCGATTCGCTGGAACCGGTGATCGGTAACCCGGCGCATGCCTTCGTTCAGGCCGACATCACCGACCGGCCGGCGGTGGACAAGGCGTTTGCCGAGCATCGCCCCACGGCGGTCGTTCACTTTGCCGCCGAGTCGCACGTCGATCGCTCGATCGACAACCCGGCGCAATTCGTCGTGACCAACGTGCTGGGCACCTTCCACATGCTCGACGCCGCGCTGCGCTACTGGTCGAAGCTGTCCGAGCCGGAGAAGGGCCGCTTCCGTTTCCTGCACGTCTCGACCGACGAGGTCTACGGCTCGCTGGGAGCGACCGGCCTCTTCACGGAGGAAACGCCCTACGACCCCAGCTCGCCTTATTCGGCCTCGAAGGCCTCGGCCGACCATCTGGCCCGCGCGTACCATCACACCTACGGCCTGCCGGTGCTGGTGACCAACTGCTCGAACAACTACGGGCCTTATCAGTTCCCCGAGAAGCTGATCCCGCTGATGATTCTCAACGCGGCGGAGGGCAAGAAGCTGCCGGTCTACGGCGACGGCATGAACGTCCGCGACTGGCTGTTCGTCGAGGACCACTGCCGCGCCTTGTCGTGCGTGTTGGCTGGGGGCAAGCCGGGCGAGACCTACAACATCGGCGGCAACTGCGAGCAGCCGAACCTCGAGATCGTCCGCCGCGTCTGCGCCTTGGTCGACGAGTTGCGTCCCGGGCTGCCGCATGCGCCCTGCACGTCGTTGATCACCTACGTCAAGGACCGGCCCGGCCACGATCGCCGCTACGCCATCGACGCCGGCAAGATCCTCCGCGATCTCGGCTGGAAGCCCGAGCACGATTTCCAGTCCGGCCTGCGGCGGACGGTCCAGTGGTATCTGGAGAATCCGCGGTGGGTCGAGCGGGTGCAAAGCGGCAAATATCGGCGGGAGAGACTGGGGTTGGGGGCGGGATGAATGGGTCGGCAACTTGGTGTTTGCCCCGCAGCGGCAGTAGTCTGCGTTTTGTCCCGGAGGGGCAGTTGATAGTAGCCCAGCGATTTATCGCTGGGTTACCGGACGCACAATTGCCGAAAGTCCCGTAGGGACGATTGAAATAGCGCGGCATCGCTCGCTACGTTTCCTCGCCGAGGACGGGCCAGCAGGCCGATCGCGTAACATTGCCCTCCGCCGGAAGCCCCCAAACTCGCTTGACGCAGCAATGGATTGATCGCTACAATCCCTCGCAAAATCGGGAGTACTAATCATGAAACTGTTGCGGTCTTGGATCGTCGTGACATTCGGCGTGCTCTGGGCTTATCAGGGTGGTTGGGCCGAAGAATTCAAATCGGCACACGATGCAATTCGGCGCGGCAGTGCGCTTCGCGACAGCGGCAAGATCGACGAGGCTATTGAGGCCTTCAGCGCGGCCATTCGGCTCGATCCGCAATCTTCTGACGCATACCGTCTTCGTGGCGCGTTGAAGAGACAAAAGAACCAACTCGATGCCGCGATTGCCGACTTTTCCGAGGCGATCAGGCTTGACCCGCAAGACACGCTTGCCTACCAACTTGAGGGTGACTGCCATTCTGAGAAGGGAGATTATGGAGTGGCTGTGACGTACTACACGGAAGCGCTCCGAAAAGGTGCCCGGGATCTGGCCACCTACCAGAATCGTGCCTTTGCCTGGTATCGCGTGGGCCAATACGATGCGGCGATCGCCGACTGCTCGGAACTGATTCGACGCGTGCCAGATTGCGCATTTGCCTATTGCAATCGAGGCAATGCCCATGGCGCGAAGGGTGAGTACGACGCCGCCATCGCTGACTTCGACAAATCAATTAGCTTGAAGCCGGACAAAGTCCCCTATGTCGATCGCGGCCAGGCCTATGAACTCAAAGGCGAGTTCGACAAGGCGGTCGCCGATTTCAGCGAGGCCATCCGTATCGATCCGGACTTCTTGCCAGCTTACCAATGCCGCGGCCGCGTGCTGGAAAAGAAAGGAGAAAAGGCCAAGGCGGAGCAGGATCTTGCCAAGGCCCGGGAAATCGAAGCGAAGGGAAAGTGACGAGTTCCACGTCACCCCTCCAGAACCAGCGGGAACTCCGACGCCGGGTCGGCGATGCGGACCGCCGTCTTTCCCGAAAGCAGGTCTTCGAACAGCCGGCCGACGAACTCCGCCCGCCAGCCGCTGGCCAGCTTGGGCTGCCGCCGCGAACTCTCCCCCGCCAACCGCCAGGCAATCCAATCGCGGATGTCGTTGGGCCCTCCCACAAGGTTCGGCGCCATGTGCGCCTGGCGACAGACGCTGCCCAGGGCGGCGAAGAGAAACTGGCCGAGCACGGAAAGCTGCGGCGTCGCCTCGCGCGGCGCCCGCGACGGACATTCCTCAGCGGGCAGGGCCAAGGCCCGCTGAATGCAGGCCGCGATGCCGTCGATCTTCCGCACCAGGTCGCCACGCTCCATCCCCCGCACCGCGCGGATCCGCTTCACATCCGCCGTCTGCCGCTTGGCCAACTCGATGATCAGGTCGTCGCGAAGCACGCGCCGGGCGGGCTGGTCCCGATGCTGCGCCTCGGCTTCCCGCCACTTCCATAGTTCGTGGACCACCGCCAGGCTCCGCTGGTCGAGGCCCGAGTTGCCCGACACCCGCCGCCACCGCTCGCTCGACGTGGCCCGGTAAAGCTCTTCGCACCAGGTCTCCGTCTCTTCCTTCATCCACGACAACCGGCCCAGCTCCTCCAGTCGGGCGCGAACCCGATCGCGGATCAGCCCCAGATAGTAGACGTCCTGCACGGCATAGTCGAGCTGCCGCTTCGAAAGCGGTCGCTTCCGCCAGTCGGTGCGGGTCTCGTGCTTCTCCGACGCCTCGCCCAAGAGCTTTGAAACCAGCGTGCCATAGCCGGCCGGGTATTCGATGCCGGCCAATCCCGCGGCAAGCTGCACGTCGAAGAGGTTCTTCGGCAAGCGATCGAACGTCCTGGAGACAAAACTCCATTTCGCCGCGGCCGGCATGCACGATCGTCTCATGGTCGCCCTCCACCACCGCCTGCCAGAAGGGCCGAACGTCGCGGACGACGATCGTGTCAATCATCGCCAGACGCTGCGGCGTGCTGACCTGGATCAGGCAGAGTTCGGGCCGGTAGGTGTGCTCGGAGACAAATTCCGTGTCCAGTGCAATCCAAGCGGGCCCACCGTACCCGGGAGAGGCGGCCAGTCCCTGGCAGAACTCGCCCAACTGCGTATCCGTGGTAATGCTCTCGTAATCCACGCTATCCTTCTTGCTGTACAGGAAAAGGGTAAGTGTAACGCGCAATCCATGTTTACGCCAGATTTCCTCGATTGCACTTGCACTTTCAATTTGGACTGCGGTAGTTCATCACCCCTTTCAATTTATAATTTACATTTTGCAATTTGCAATTTGCAATTCCCCCGCGACAGGGTGGCTAGGATTGACGCCAAGGCGGAAAGATGACACGCTAAGGGCTTAATCGCTCTCCTTCCTGAGTTTCCCGCGGAGGTCCTCATGCCCCTCTACTCTTTGCTTTTAACTTCGCTGCTGGTCAGTCAGATAGGCGCCATTCCTCCCCTACCTGTGACTACACCCCCTCCCACGACCAATCCCGCCGGGCCGGCAATTCCGGCCGCCACTTTCCCCGGAACTCCTGCTACTGGTGGGGCGATCATTAGCCAGCCCCTAACGGCTCCGGCTCACAGCGTTCAGCCGTCGGCCGCGTCCGCGAAGGCGACAACCGCGCAACTCGTGGCCGAGGCCCTCACGCTGCCCCCCGGCAGCACGATCACCGGCCAAGCGGTCTCCCTAGTCTCGGTCGTGGCGACAGTGCCGGACCGTCCCCGCCAGATTGAGGCCGTTCATGCCTATTGGAGGCTGGCCGATGCCGTCGGCGAATATCATTTCTGCCAAGACCGCCAACAGCGGTTGGCCCGGCTCAGGGCGGGAAACGACGAAGCCGCCGACCTGAAGACCGCCCAGGCGATTGCGGTTGCGCAGGTGGCGGAGGCCGAGCTTCAGGTCACGACCGCCCAGCACGATCTGGCGGAGATCCTGCTGCTTGTCCAGGGCACTCCCCTGCCCTTGCCTGCCGATCAGCCGCTGGTTGGCCCCTATCGCACGCTGTTTGCGGAGTTATTCGCTGGAAAATCTGCCCCGCAACGCGCCGCGATGCTCGACCAGACCTTGCCGCTTCGCAATCGAGCGGTGGAGAGTCACGCCGCGGCCTTGCTGGCGGCCGAAGATGCCCTGGACGCAACCATCGAACTCCAGCCCGGCGGCCAGGAACGCGTGTCGGGCGTCATCGCCGCCTTGGATGCCCAGGTCCGCGAGCAAAGGGCTTTCCTCGCCGCCGTTTGCCGTTACAATCACGACATCGCCGACTACGCCCTTGTGGTCGTTTCACCGCAGACTTCGCCAGAGATGCTCGTTGGCACGCTCATCAAGCAGAATCGGCCCGCCGGTCAAGCGGTGACGCCGCTGCCGACGACAGCCGTGGTTCCCGCAACCTACGGGCAGCCGATCGTCGCACCGCCAGCCGGTGGTGCAGGAATCCCGCCTGCGATGCCGAATCGACCTACGCGTGCCCTCCCGCCAGGCGCCGCCGCCGGTCAGACTCCGCCAGCGTTCGTCCCGGTTGGCGGCCAAGAGGCCGCACCCATGTTCCCGCCGTCAGAAGTTCTGCCGCCCGATTCGCCGCCGAGCCATGATCCCGACGAACCCCGCCTGGCCCCTCCGCAGGAATCGGCCATCCCCATGATTCCCGAACTGCCTGACTCAGGGACGCCGCCCGCCACGAGCACGAAATCACAGGGCGGTCCCACGCCCCACTCCAGCCAGATGCCGATCGGTGATGGCAGTCTTCCGCAAGCCTCCGCGCTGGAGACCTTCCCCGGATTGGCCGGCCAGCCGCCCGCGGAACAGACCGTCAAGCTAACGGCCGCGCTCTATCAGGATCGGAACTTGCCGAGCTATCCACGCCCGGGCGGCGAAGCCCGAAGCGCAAGCGAGGCAATGCGCCTGATCGACTGCCTGCGGACGGTTCCCAGCAGCGGCCGCGAAAAGGCAATCGTGGCCTATTGGTCCCTGCGGCAGGCGGCGGCCCAGCAACAGAGTTTTGCCGAACAGATCGAGTGGTTGGAGTCCGTCAAGCCGGCGCTTGGCGCAAAATCCGCCGTCGCCCACGGCGATGTTGAAGTATCGCACTGCCCGCCTGGCGGTCGAGGCCCAGCAGGCCGATGCCGAGGCCGACTTGACAACGGCCCGATTCCAGCTTGCCGCGGTTGCGGGCCTAGGGATCAGCGACGGCAAGACCTTTCCGCGACTGGTCTCCATCCCCTTCGCAGGCCGTCTTCCGCTGCCGGTTTCCTCTCCCGATCGCTCCTGGCGGGCGCCCAGTACCCTGGGCCGCCAGCGGCTGGAAGCCACGCTTCCGCGCCGCGAACAGGCAATCCTCGATCAGGCCGCGGCAGTGGTCCAATCCGATAACGGCAGGGCGGCAACAACAGCCGATTTCCTCGCCGGCCGCTCCTCCCTTGACCGCGTACTCGCGGCAATCGAGGTGCAGGCCCGAGAAACGTCCACTTATCTTCGGGCCGTGACCGAATATAATCGAGCTATAGCCCAATATGCGATCGCCATCCTGCCCGCCAACACCGATGCCGAGAAGCTCGTCGCGGCGTTAATGGTGGAAAAATCGCCCACAGAAAAATCCGAAATCCGAAATCCGAAATCCGAAACCAATCAGAAATAGGATAACCAAAAGCCAGTGTCGAAAACCCGCCGCCTGCCCGTTTGAGTCGTGTCTTGTTCGGATTTTGAATCGGGTACCATGTACTCACGGTCGCGGATTTCGAGTTTCGGATTTTTGTCCCTATGCTGCTTCCGCCAGGTCCTCGATTACCTGAACCGTTGACGTTCCATAGAACTGGTAACGCACGCCGCGCCAACGGTGCGTCTGCGCGAAGATAGCAGCAGTCAACGCGGCGAAATGTATGATTTGGGCCAGCGGCACGACCGCTGCCGTGAAGAGCCAGCCCCACGCCCCCAGACCCGCGACTGTTTCTCCGCGCTTGCGAACGACGCGCCGCGCACACCACTCCAAGGGCAAGAGCAGCAGGACCATCGACGCCCAATAAGCGGCCAGCCCCGTGCCGATCCAGGCGGCGGCGGTCCAATTGGCCGTCGCGGCCGCTAGCCCGCCAAGCAGGCAGGAAAGCCCTAGCACAGCCGTTGTGGCAACACCATGTCCCAGGACGGCCCACCACCACGGATTGTGCAACCGCACCGTCAGCAACTGCCGCTGGAGGAAACCAAACACGCCTTTCACGCTGCACGTTTCCCGATTCACCATCACCAGCGACGGCGCGAAGGCGATCCGGTATCCGTGGGCCTGGGCACAGCGGCAGATCGTGCTGTCTTCGCCAAAGGCGTTGGCCAGACGCTGCTCGAGATCGGACTGCCGCAAGAACTCCGCTTGAAAGGCCAGCGAGCCGCCCCAGCCGATCTTGTACCAATACATCTGGACCACGGCGGCCGCGTTCCAAAGGTAGCGGACCAGCGAACCGGCCGTCGGTGCGGCCGGCATGTACCAGCGGTTCCCCGACGAGACTCCCACCCCCGGGTCCCGCAGCGGCGCGGCCAATTCCCGCAGCCAGGCAGGATGTGGTACCGTGTCGGAATCGAGCAAGGCCACGATCCCGCACGCGGCGTCGATCCGCGATAGGGCTTGCAGCATGCCGGCAATCTTGCGGCTGCTCGTGGCCAGCCGCTCGGTCAGCGGCAGCACGTGGATGCCGCGACGCCCGGACTGCCTGGCCAGCTCGCTGACAACCGGCCAGGCCGCGTCGCGGATGCTATCGACCACGATCCACACGTCGTAGTCGGGGTAATCCTGCTGGAACAAGCCGCTCAGGCATGCCGGAAGGAAGGGGTCCAGCCCGCGGACGCAGAGGATGACGGCCGCCCTCGGACAGTCCTTGTCCGCCAGCGGCGGCCGGCGGAAAAAGTAGAGGAAACGGGCATAGCCGATCAGCAGGACCGCTTGTCCCACGATCAGGCCCGCGACAATCCATGTCAGGGTTTGGGCCAGGAAGACCACGGTGAAGAATCCTTTCTTCAGCTCTTGATTCGGGCCGCGGCAATCAGGCCGCCTTGGCTTGGGCTCCTTGACGTGCCACGTCGGGCGACGTGCGAATCGTTCGCAGGTAGGTCGCCAACAATTCTCCGGCCTGGACCTCGCTGATGCTGCGCCTGTCGTACTGCATGCAGATCTGAAGTCCACCCGCGTAATGCACCAGGCCCACGGTGACTGCCGTGCCGTGGCGGACGGGGGCGAAGAAATCGATGCCGTCGAGCACCACGTTTCCGGCTACGATCTTCTCGTCGCGTCGCGGCAGGGGCGAATCGGCCATCGCCCTGCCCAGGTTGGACACGACGCAGGTCGCTTCGCAGCGTCGCTGGTTGGCCCGGCCTGCCAATCCGCCCGGCAGCGCCCGCACGACCGACAGCGACAACACGAAGGTCAGCCCCAACTGGCGACGGAGGATCAGGTCCATCTCCGCGTGGATGCTCCGCAGCAACCGGGCGGGATCGGCGATCTGGGCCGGCGTATACTGCAGAAAGACCATGCTCACCACGTTGGCCGCCGGCATGCGGCTGTCGTTTCCTTGGCGCAGATTCATCGGCACGGCAAAACTGATCCACTCGCCGGCGCGGCGAGCGGGACGGCGCACCCCCCATGCGAATTTCGTCCACCGGCCGTCGCATGGGGGGTGCCGGCGTCCCTCTCGCCCGCAGCCTGATGCCGCGCACGGAAATCATCGACCGCCACGAAGAAGTCGCGTAGCAGCCAGTCGTTGACGGTCACCTTGGCATCCGCCGCCGCTGCCGAGAGCCGTTGCACTTCGTCCGCTTCCAGAAAGCCCACCTTCACGTCCGGAAAGGTCGCGGGCAGATCGTCGCAATTTGCATCGCTCGGGGCAAGCAGCGGAACCGGCCGTCGCATGAGGAACTGCCACACGCCCGACAGCCCGCTGAGTTGCGCCGGCAGCATCCGCAGACACTTCAGTGCCGTCAGGCCGAAACGTCCCCGCCCTCGCAGGGCCTCGGGATCGCTTGGCGACAAGTCGATCGCAGCGTTCTTGGGATCGGCCAGGCGGGCATAGCTTCGCACGAAGTCATCGAGGACTTGGACCACTCCCTTGCCATCGCAGACAGCGTGGTGGACTTGCAGGACGAGCGAACTCCGGTCAGCTTCGGCGCTGGCCCAGACCCTCAATCCCGCTTCCGAGAAGAGGTTGATCGGTTGCATCGAGGGCAAGCGATCGTGTCCCGCGCCGTCGATCCACGCAATTGCCGCAGGGCGGTCTGCCGCGATCCATTCCAAACGGCCCGCCGGAGTTTTGCGAACCGTTGCCCTCAATAGGGGGTGGCGTGCGACCACGGTCTGGAGGGCTTCTGCCGTGGCGCGGCGGTCCAATTGCCCGGCGAACCTGAGTCGCGCGATAATGCTCATCGGCCAGTTCGGCCGATCGTCCCAGAGCATGTACTCTTCGAACGCTACCAGCGGCAGGGGGAAATCGGGCATGCGCTGGCTCCTCGCGGCACTTCCAGGAACGGATTTCACCCCCGTTCATGAGAGCATTTTCGTCTGCGACCTGAGCGGCGTGAAGGCAACCGCTAACCGTACTCTATTCTAATCGGTCGCAGAAGCAATGAAAATTCTGGTGAAAGGCGGGGGTTTTCCGAAAGAAAGACGAAGACAGGCGCGTGAACGTGTTCGCCGACGGCGAGGAGATCGCTGCCGGGCAGGTGCTGGAAGCCCTCGCCGCAGACCCCGGACAGGCGACTGCCGCGCATGCCGGAGGCCCGGACGGGTTGCCGACGTTCAGGGTTGCCGACCTCCGTCGTGGACCCTTGCGGGGAGTGCGGGCGGGGGGGCCCGGGCGGGCCGGCCTGCTGCGACCCGCAGTCCGACGCCTGGCCGACCCTGGCGGAATGCGAGTGGCGTCTGCTCCGCGCCACGCTGGAAAAAACGTCTCACAACCAGAGCGCCGCCGCGGACTTGCTCGGCATCGAACGGCATCTGCTCCTTCGCAAGCTGCGCAAATACGGCCTGGTGCCCATTCCTGACCACGAGGCGCCGGCCGCTTTGAAACGTTGGATCATCGCCATGGGAAGGGCTATGACTGCTGGCGGTCCACGCAAGGTCAGGACCGCTTCGAGGGGCGCAAAGGCCCGCCGCCCACCGCGGTAACGTTTTGTACCAGGTACAGGTACAAAACAGCCCGGCGCTGGAACGTTTTGTACCAGGTACAGGTACAAAACAGCCCGGTGCTGGAACGTTTTGTACCACTCCTTTGCGGGAGGCCAAGCGATGGGTGCGGCGGTCGTAGCGCGGATCTCTCGCGGCCGCCAAGACTTACGAACATTCCTGTGCCGGAAACCGACGCTCGGCACGCCGCGTGCATAAGAGACGTGATCGTAATCGGGCTTTCGAGCCTGAATGTCAGGCTCGGGCACCATGTACGCATGGTCCGCCTGAGCTACGGCGTTCCCGCCAGCCGGGAGCTTTCCTGAGGAGGTTAACGTGTTCGGTGGAACAAGAACCATACGGTCCCTTCTGACGTTTTCGGCCGTGATCATGCTCGCCCAGGGCTTGGCCGTTGCCGCCCAGCCCAAAACGCCGAAGCTCCCCACCCTGGGGGACTTCGACAAAGCGATGGCTGGGGAGCGGTATGGGGATGCCCAGCAGATGGCCGGTGTCTTGCTGCAGACCGGCGGCACGGCCGAAAGGGCGGCCGTCACCTTGGCCTACGGCCGCATCCTCCTCGCCCAGAACGACAAGAAGGACTTTACCGAATACCGCAAGAACCTCCGCAAGCTGAAGCTTAAGGGCACGGATGCCGCACTCGTCGAAGTCTACGATGCCTGGGCGCAGGCCATCACAAAGCCGACCGAGGCCGATGCCGCGATCAAGGGCCTGGAAGAGATCCTGGGCAAGAACGAGAACTGCGATGCCACTTCCGAGGCCGCGGACGTGCTTGCCCAGTTATATATCGCCCGCGGCGATACGGCCGACGCAAAACGCGTCGTCGAGGCGGGCCTCAAACAGTTCTCGGGGTATCAACGACGAAAACGGCCTACATTGACCAGATCCTTAAGAACCGTCTCAAGGCGAAGCTGAGCGAGGCCCAAAAGCTTTACGATGCGGCCGAAAAGCTCCGCAACGACAAGAAGTTCCTTGAAGCCGGCAGGGTCTATTCGCAAGTACAGAGCACGTACGCTAAGGACGTATTGGCCCAGGCCGCGACGTACCACATGGGGGAATGCCTGCTTGGCCTTCAGAAGCCCGAGCAGGCGATGACGCTTTGGACCCAATTTCTCAAGGCGCTTCCCGCGGGCCCTTGGCGAGGGCAGGCCCGCGTTGCCGTGGCCGATCTGCTCTTGGATCAGTTGGACCTGGCGGGGGCGACCGAGCAGATTCGGCAGGCGGCAGCCATCCTCGACAGCCTGCCGCCGGGCGCGGATTCATCGTGGCCTGAGGCCGCGCCAGACATACGTTTGCGGCAAGGGATCCTCGCGCTTCTGGCCGGTCAAAGTGAACCAGCCGTCACGGGCTCGATTTGGCGGTGAAGGTTCGGAAGCCGCCTGCCGGCGCGAACGAACTCTTGCGGTTCGCCGCCAAGAAGCAGCCTCTCGTTCCGGCCGAGTTCGGCGCGACCGATCGCGGCGCGGGCCTTGCGTTGGGCCTGGCCCGTATCGCCGCGCTGATCGGGCGCAAGGACCAGGCTGCCGCGCTCTTCACGTCCGTGCAAGCGGGTCGGATCAAAGGCACGACCGCAATTCAGATTTCGTTTGCCTGTCAAGGAGTGGCACGCGCGTTGGTGGCGAAGGATGACCTGCCGAACGCGAAGGAAGCCTATCTGGCAAGTCTCAAGGCAAATGAGCGTGCCGCATTTCACGACGCGACCCTCCGCGAGTTGGCGCTGTTGGTTGAGCGGCAGGCCGCCGGAGCACAGACCGCTGGAGTCCCGCCTTTAGGCGGCGGTGGTGGCAACGCGCCGCCTAAAGGCGGAACTCCAGCGGTCGCAGTCAAGACCCCCGCGCTGCGAAGAAACCCTGCCCTACTGGCAAAAGCTGGCAACCCAATTTCCATCCAGTCCATACGCGGCCGAAGCCCTCGATCATGCCGCCAATCTCCAATTGGCCGGCGACCAGTGGAAGCCGGCCGCCGAGGACCTAGAAAAACTCCTCAAGGATTTCCCGAAAAGCCGCTGGGCCGGCGATGCGTACGTGGCGCTGATCGAT
This sequence comes from uncultured Planctomycetia bacterium, assembly GCA_963824275.1. Classification (GTDB taxonomy): domain Bacteria; phylum Planctomycetota; class Planctomycetia; order Pirellulales; family Thermoguttaceae; genus JANXQG01. The sequence continues at coordinate 349,332 of CAWGOT010000007.1, forward strand.
ATCCGGCTGGAACGGCTTTTGGATTTGGAATGGGCGCAGATTTACGCCGACGCCGCCGTGAAGTGGTATGAATCGAAGTCCCCTCTCTCGCTTGGAGAGGGCAAGGGTGAGGGTAGTCGTGATGAAGGTCTTTCTTCCGCCCGCGACCCCTTCTGCCCGTTCCCTCCCATGCCGGCCCGTCCGGTGCGTGAGGTCGGGTACGAGATTTACCTCCGCGGTGGTCTGCTCGAATACCTCCATGAGCAATTCGGGGCAGCAATCACGCTGTTCGAAAAGGCAAAACCGCTCGCCCCCGCTCAGCCGAACATCCAGGTGATCGGCAAGCCGCCGTCCACGGGCATCGAGCGCCTGATCGATGCCGCGAAGACCGGCAAGACACTCACGCCCAATATCGTCCGCAAGGGCGATTCCACCGCCAAGCTGGGCATGATGCTGGCCGACATCTACCAAGAGGCGCGGCAGTACGAGAAATCGCTGGACCTTTGCAATCGGCTGCTTGCCAGCGCCGCCGTCAAGCGCCGCGCCGGAGCAGCGGTCTTACGCGTATTACAAAAGGGCCCGGAACACTTACCTTCTGATGGCCGACAAGTTCGATGCGGATGCAACTATCAAGGACTATTCGGCTTCGGTCGCCGCCGCGCCCAAGGCCGATTGGGCCGATGAGGCGCTCTTCTACGCCGGCAACATTCAATGGAACCATAAGCAGGATGCGGACGCCGCTGTCTTGACTTGGGAACGGCTAGTGAGGGAGTATCCCGGTAGCAAGGAGGCACCAACGTCCGCCTTCTACATCGGTGTCGCGCGCTATTGGAGGAAACAGTATCCCGAGGCCAAGAAGGCACTGGAGGCGTTCCTGGAGCGATACCCGGATTCGGTCCATACTCGCACCGCAAGACTGCTTCTTGCCAGTTGCGAGCAAGACATGAAGTCGGGGGCGGGACTGAAATGAAATTCTAGGCGGCGCGCGTCGCCGTGGCCGCGACGGGAACTTCCGATTTCCAACAACAGGTCTGGTTTTCACAAATTCATTTTTCGATCTACAGGGAGCTGATAGGAACGACGATGGTTACCATCAAGAAAGGCGTGGCGTATTCGTTTTCGGTTGCCGTTTCGGCTGTTTTGTGGGTGGCCTTGGCGGCAGCACCCCAGAGTCTCAAGGTGCCGAGAACCTGGCGTGAAGTGGGACGCTTACAGTGACGGTGCGGCCGTTGACCCCCGGAACAGGCGTCGTCAGCCAGGAGGGGGTCGGCTTCGGGACGGCGCTCACGACGGACCAGGACGATCTTTTCGTCCTGCTGCAATCGCCCTCAGGCTACTCGATAAGCAGTGGTAGCATTCTCTCCGCCGGAGACTCCCTCTGGCTAAACCAGGCGCCTGTTTTGGCCGGTGGTACTTCGTGCCTGTTTCAGGTCGTAGGTCTGGGTGCCTCGGTGGATCACAGCGTCGATTTCGCTGGAAGCCTGGCGCCCCACCGGGCGCGGCAGGCGGAGGCACGCAGTCGTTCAACACAGCCGCCGCCGACATTCAAATGGACATGGGCGGTTTTTCGTGGGGTGCTCTGCTTGGGATGCCTCGCGGGAGAACGGGCCGGCTTGATTGGACTGAAGGGGGCGGAATCGTCCTCTCTGGATCAGTAACGGGGTCGTTTCCGCCCTCGCTCAGCAGTACCTCGGGAACATGGGTGAACGGAACCGGAAGCCCGGTTGTCACTTCGTCGATGAGCCTTAACGTCAATCCGCGGCTTCCACCTGACTACACCGGAACGCTTGCCTTCGTAGGCACGGTGACATTCAGTCTTGCGGGGACCGGCGCAAACGCAATCGGAATTTATCAGGTTGGAACCGGAACCGCCGCCGGCACCGCAACTCGGGTCGCCACTGGCGCCGGGGCCGGCATTCCCGTTCCGCCCTCCGGATTTAGCGCGAACAATCCGAAAGGCGTCCTGCTCGTCGCGGGCACGCAATTCAGCGGCCCCACCACCCTTAAGGCGACATTTACCTGGGATCCGGCTTTCCAGCCACCCGCGGCGAGCCAAGACCAATTGGGAATTAACGAATCGACTGGATTCGCAGGATCGCTGACGACCTCGGGAGCCTCGTCGTTTTCGACAACGGTCGCAGCGGCGGAGGCAAAAAATGCATACAGCGCGGTGGACTATTTGGGGATTAACCCGCGGCCGACGATTGTTGGCCCCCGCAACGTCCCAGGCTCGAGTTTTTACATTTACACCGTCGAAAACCTCCCGGCCGGCCTCGCGACCGCAGCAACCTGGAGCGTTACGAGCGGGGGGAGTGTACGTTTCCAAAACAATCATTCGAGCTTGGCCGCCATTCAATTCAGCAACACGGCGCAAGTCGTAACCATTAGTGCCACCGCGACCGTGGCAGGAAATCCAGTCGTGGTGACGCCCGCGGACGTTGCGGTCGTTATGGTAACGGTCGGCTCGCCGACTTTCATCCCTCACGGCACGGCGACGGGCATCCGCGCCAACGGCTCTGCCCTCTTTGGGAGCGACGGCGGCACATGCACTACGTACAACGACCCCGGAAGCGATTTCCTCAAGTTCAAGTACTCTGGAGGCTACAGCGCCTGAGTTGATTTACGGTGTAAGGGCTAGCAACGAAGAGTCGGCCTGGGGACTCGCGAGCTTGGTAACGCTCACCGCTCCGACGGACAGGCCGTCGGCGCTAGGAATGATCGAGGTCGGCTTAATCCAGCAGGGCTCTCAGTCCCAACACACCGCCTCATACGGGACGGCCAACGTCGCAACGTCGAGCGGGGGCACAGCGAACGTGTCGCTCGTCCGAAACGGATTCTCAGCCGACACCGTCGGGCTTGACTGGCTTTTTAGCCCAGCGGGGCCCGCGCCATTCAATAAATGGCCATGGTACAATACAAAATCAGTTTTCGCGCCGCCTGCGACGCTTGGGACCAACACCGCCACGGCGCAACTGGTGATGGGAGATAACCCGACGTTGGGGGTTCCGGCTCAGTGGAGCCCGACGAACGTGCCAAATCCTCCACCCGATCCGAATTACTTCACGAGCGCGGTCGGCGATGGGACGGTCGTGTCCGAGCAGCTCCCAGTGCTGGTGGCTGCGCACACCAAGGATCGGGCCAACCTTGCGTTCGAAAGTTACTTCCAGTATGCGAGCGCCACTGTTTCTGTGAATGTGAGGTGGCCGGTTAGGAGGAGGGAGCAAATTGTGGCGCTGCCAACACCAGCGAACCAATGGAGCCAAACGACTGCCGTCAATGAGTTTAATCGCGTTGACGTAAACCTCACCCCCGCGATTATCCTGTGGGGCGAGCCGCCTCCTGGATCGCAAGGATTCCTTATGTGGAACGCCTCGCCGAGCCCGCCCGGAGCATCGTTCGTCAGCCCCGTGACTACCGGTAGGTGAAGTGTCACTTGAGGGATGGCGGGCGGATTTCAATTGCCGCCTTTTCAGAGGAGTTGACCCGAACGCCTTATACCAAATGGAGGATCACGTGAAGCGGTTTCGTATTCCAATTGCCTTGGCATGTCTTGTCGGTTTCGTGGCGGGACGCGCCTCGCTTGCCAACACACCGCCGCCGCCGCCCGATTTCGGCTCGGAAGCCGACTGGCATGGGAACAATATCTTTCTCGTGCGTGTCGTGGGCGTCCGGGACGGAACCGTGACGCTGCGAATGGAGCGGTCTTACACGGGCCGTGAAGATACGGCCGATACGACGATTGCTCTTTCCGCAATCTCATTCGGCTACGAGTGGAAGCCGGGGTCTTTTTACCCAAGTCCCAAGCCGGTCAGCGTCAAAGAGGGCGATGAGCTCGTGGTTTGGCCGGGACGATGGCAGCCGGGGGGGCACGCGTCCTACTTGCCGGGCGAAAAGATCGCCGGCACGGCCGACAAGAACCCACTGGTTCAGAGCCTTGAGCAAATATCCAAAATTCGGGACGCGGGTGGCCTTAGTGAAGGGTTTGAGACCGGCGCAGAGCGAGAGCGAATTATCAAGCTCCGGGCCACGGGCGGCGAGGACGCGCTTAAGCGCGGCGCGTCCAGTAAGGATTCAACGGTTGTCCGGTACTCGCTATCGGTACTGGGAACATTTCCGAAGAAGTCCGACAAGGCCTTCGCCGAAAGGTTGAGGGCGTTGCGAGCAGACACCTCGCGGCCTGTCGTGCTCCGGCTATCGGCCAACCAACTCTTGCCGCGCTATACCGCCGCAGCGGAGCAGGCGGACGTGGATGCCGAAGGGTGGGTGCGATCGACCTTTTCCGCGGGAACCTTCGTCGAGCGCGGAAGACACCGATTGTCTTGCAAGGGCGGTCCTCTCCGGGTTTTCCAAAAGGGAAGACCGAATCGGCTATTTCGTTCCGATCGTTACCGACGAAACTATGCCACGCTCGGTACGCTTTGCCGCGATTCGGATCTTGCTTGGAGACTGTTACGACTATGAGCGCCCGGCCAGCCAAGCCTCGTCGGATGTATTCTCGGCGCTGCTTTCCCTTCTGAACTCCAAAGACGCGGAACTTCGCGCGGAGGGGGCATCGGCGCCCATGGCGGTGTGCGACCGCATAACTTCGGAAGCGGGCCGCGCTGCGAGGGCCAAGGAGGCAATTCCACTTATCGACGCCGCAATCGAAAAGGAGCGGGATCCAGAGGCTCTTGCTTGCATGCGCGCGTATCGCGCGTACCTGGCGCGAACTGCGGGGAAGTGAAACTTTCATTTTTCGGCCGCCGAACGCATGGGAACGTATGACATTTGCGATTGACAAATCGGCGAACGTGTTGCGCAGCGTCGCGCCCAATTCGCATTAGGCGCGGCCGTATTAGGCGCAGTGCGACGCGCGGAATGTTCTTCTGTATTCTCGTGGTCGTCACAATGTCACGCACCGGAGCAAGGGAGGCAGCCGGCGCCGATTCGACGCCGTTCAGGGCCTACGGCACCTGGAACGGCATGTCGCTCGTGAGCACGCTCATCCGACGGTATCAGAGCGACGGGAGAAGCCGGTCGGTCGACTTCATGCCGTTGGACAGCAACCCGATAATCGGATCCCTCATGCGCACGAATGCGACGTGGGCATAACGCTCGACTCGCGTCTGGCCGGGGGCGACAGGAAGACCGCCGGCAAGCTTCAAAACGCATGTGTCGGCCGGTTCGTGGTCGGCATCGCCGTCAACGCCAAAAGCTCGTTGCGGACCATCGCGCTAGACGACTTGGCAACGATATACGCCGGGCAGGTCACATCGTGGAAGGACGTGGCCGAGTCGGGCCAGACCACGCCGATTGAGATCGTCGGCCGAACGGTGATCGGAACGGAAGGGATCATCATGGCAAACAACGTATTGCACGGCCGGCCCTTTGCGGCGTGGATGTTCGATCCGTCGATAACCCCGCCAGCACAGAAGGAGACCGACGAGCAGGTGATCGCCGCGCTCATCAAACGCCCGAGCGCGATCGGATTCCTCCGCTATCCGCCCGGCGGGCAACTCGACAAGCGGGTCCGCGTCCTCGGCATCGTTACGACCAAGGGCGGGAAGGCGGTCTTCCCCACCGCCGCGACGGTTGCCGACGGAAGCTATCCCTTGACCGATTCGCTCACGCTCTATCTGCAACCTGCCGCGCCGCAATCGGCGCGGGAGTTCTGCAAGTTCGCCGCAGGACCGGACGGGGCAAAGATCGTCAAGCAATGCGGCCTCTGGCCGGAATATGAACTGAACGACGTGCGGGGCGTGAAGCGGCTGGCCGACGTCAAGGCCCATCGCGGCGTGGAGGTGGGCATCAGCGGCAGCCCGGCCTGGCAGGGAATGATGAAGGAACTGGGGACGGAGTTCTCCAAGGCCAAGACGGCGGTGGAGATCAAGTATCGGGCAGGGACACAATACGAGGCCATTGGGGAGTTTGTGGGAGCGGAAGAAAAATCCGAAATCCGAAATCCGAAATCCGAAACAAACAGGGAAGAAAATCAAAATCCGAAATCGGAAACGGAAGGCCAGGGGAGCCAGTTGTTGCTGATCGATTCGATGCTGGAAGCCAAGACCGCACACCAATACGATGCGGCATGGAAAGTCATCAAGCCCACGAAGGTCACGCTGGGCTGGCGGGCGGCGGCAATCGTCGTCCATCCGACAAATCCCGTCTCCACCATTTCCTACCGTGCGCTCCGCAACGTTTACGGCGGACAGAGCAAGGATTGGTTCGACGTGGTGAGGGCGGGGAGCCAAGAGCGGGGAGCGGGGAGCGGGGAGCAGGGAGCAAAGACAGCGGAACAGGAAGCAAAGGCGCAAGCATTGGCGCTGTTCTTCGGCGCGATCCACCTGTATGGGCCGCCGGCCGATGACCCGATCAGCCGGCTCATGGAAACTGAACTCGGCTGGAAACAACACGTCAAGGTCCTGCCCAGGGCCAATATCGGCAAACTGATCCAGACCGTGGCCCGCGATCCTCTGGCGATGGGCATCGTCGACCTCTCGCAGATGCCGGCCGGGGATGCGTCGGTGAAGATCCTGGCGATTGGGCCGTCCCTCCCGGCAGGAGGGACCTACAGCACGCTGCCCCAGGGCTATTGGCTGAGCCAGCCGGTGGACCTGTGGGTCTCGGCGGAGGCGGGGCAGCCGGCGAAGGACTTTGCCGCGTTCCTGGCCTCGGGCGAGTGCGCGGCGACGCTCCAGCGGCACGGTCTGGTGCCGAAGGTCCCGGCGGCGAAGAAGGCGGCTGTCGCGGCGCCGGCGGCGGGCGGGAAGAAAGGGAAGTAGGGACAGAACATCCCCGCCGACCCTGCGTCGGTGGACAAATGACTGCCAAGCTAAGAGGAGCGCCCACGGGAACCGGCTCCCCGCCGACCCTGCGTCGGTGGAAGCGGTGACTGACAAGCTAGTCTGTGCGGTCGGCGCGGTTAGCTGGCCAGTCATCGCTTCCACCGACGCAGGGTCGGCGGGGAGCGGAGCGTCGTGCGGCTGGCGCGGTTAGCTGGCCAGTCATCGCTTCCACCGACACAGGGTCGGCGGGGAGCGGAGCGTCGTGCGGTTGGCGCGGTTAGCTGGTCAGTCATCGCTTCCACCGACACAGGGTCGGTGGGGAGCGGAGCGTCGTGCGGTTGGCGCGGTTAGCTGGTCAGTCATCGCGCCACCGACGCGGGGTCGGTGGGGGCGTTGGGAGGAGAAGGAGCAGGAGAAAACAGCATGCACCACTCGGACGGAAAACGTGCCAAGCGGCAGCCCTCGCTTGTCGAGCGGCTGCCGCGAAATGCAGCGATCGTCGTGATCTTCTCCACGGGATTGTTCCTGCTGGTCTCCTACGCCAAGCAAGCCAGGGTCCAGCAACAGGTCATGCGGAAATCCGAAATCCGAATCTCGAAATCCGAAACAAATGAAGACGAAAATCAAAATCCGAAATCGGAAAAGACACCCTCAGCCGCCGCACAGCCCTCACCCCCAATAGGGAAATCCGAAATCCGAAATCCGAAATCCGAAACAAGTGAAAACAAAAAGCAAAGCGAAAACGGCAAGGAATTGCCGGACTCCAAGGTCGTGCTCTGCGAACACGAAATCGGGGACAAAAAGCCCTCACCCCCAAGCGGGAAATCCGAAATCCGAAATCCGAAATCCGAAACAAATGAAAACAAAAAGCAAAGCGAAAACGGCAAGGAATTGCCGGACTCCAAGGTCGTGCTCGGGAAATCCGTTCCGGCTCCCCGCTCCTCCCTGCCCTCGGATGCCGTGCAGGAAGAGGCGGGACGACTGATGGACGAGATCTATAAAGTCTCGGCGGCCAAGACGCCGGAACAAAAGCGCACGCTGGCCAACCAGTTGTTCAAGGTGGCTGCTTCGCAGAAGGTCAAGCCGGAAGAACGGTTCGTGCTGCTGCGGAAGACGACCGATCTGGCCGCCGAGGGCGGCGACGTGACACTGGTGCTGAATGCCACGCGGCGGGCGGGCGAAGAGTTCGATTTCGACTTCCTGGCCAGCCAGGAGAAGGCGCTGGCGCGGATCGCCCTAGGGCCGATGGATGCGGCACGGGTCAAGGCCCTGCTGACGGGCGCGAGTCAAGGCGTCGAGCAGGCCCTGGCTGCGGGACGCGGCGAGGTGGCGCTGGAGTTCGCAGGGCTGGCCCGGCAGGTCTCGCAGCGGAAGGAGGGGAGCGAGTTTCGCGCTCTGGCGACCCGATTGCAGGCGGAGATCGCCAAGGCCGCCGCCCAGGGGCAGGAGATCAGCGACGCCAGGACCGCGCTGGCGACGAGCCCGGACGATGCCGAGGCCAACCGTTCGCTGGGCGCGTACCTGTGCCTTGAGGCGGGCGATTGGGAACATGGCCTGGCCTGCCTGGCCAAGGGCGGCGACGGCCAGATCCGCGCTGGCCGCGGAAGATGCGGCTTCGCCGCCGAGCGGGGCTGCCGAACAGGCCGAGCGTGGCGACCAGTGGTGGGAAGTTGCGCAGGAGCAGCAGGGGGCCGAGCGGGAGGTGGCGATGCGTCGGGCGCGGTATTGGTACGAGAAGGCCCGCGGCGGGTTGGAGGAAGGGCTGGCGAAGGCGCTGGTCGAGTCGCGGTTAGGGGCCGCGAAGGCGGGAGGGATGTAGCGAATGATGCTGACGGGTAAATACGCCAATTGCACTGCCGCCCGGCTTGCCCGGGGGAGTTTACGGTCCTTGCTACACACAGGTCGGGTTCTGCTTAATGCCCGGCATCGCACGGGGCACAACCTCGTTCTAGGCGCTTGCATGTCGCAAGGAGCGTGGGGTCCTCGGCAAGCCAGTGGCATCCAAATGAAGAGGCGTGTTAGCATGTACGAGGAGCGTAACGATCGCCCTGGCGAGCCGGGGGCGTTTCGGCGAGAGGGAAGTAGGAACATGTCGCAAAGATGAATAAACCGCTGGAAGGGGCGTTCGACGCCTATCATATCTGGCTGGGGATTGCACCCAGAACCAGCCGCCGCATCACTATTGCCTGCTGGGGATCGAACTCTTCGAGCAAAGCGCCGACGCGATCGCCAACGCGGCCGACCAGCGGATGGCCCATCTGCGGAGCTTTCAGACCGGGCGGCATTCGGCCCTCTCGCAGAAGCTCTTGAACCAGGTGGCGGCGGCCAAGGTCTGCCTGCTGGATGCCGCGAAGAAGGCCAACTACGACCAAGCGCTGCGGGAAAAGATGCGGGTGAGCGAGGGGCGAAAGGTTTGCCCTCGCCCTAACCCTCTCCCAAAGGGCGAGGGGACTTTCATTTCCGCCCCTGGCGCCTTCCAGATCGAAAGTCTCTTGGGCAGCGAGGACCTTGGCCCCAGCGGCCAGAAGCGACGAGTGCCGAAGAAGCAAGACGGGATGGCGCTCAAGCTTGGCATGGGCGGGGGAATCGCGGCGCTCTTGGTCGCGGGAGTAGTGGCGTGGCAATGTACTCATCAGGCTCCGCGCGATGACGACCATCACGCGGAGCGTGATGAGTACGGCGGAGACCATCACGCGGAGAACAACGGGCACAGCGGGGGCCATCACGCGGAGCGTGATGAGTACGATCGCACGCCACCGGACCTGTCGGAGACGATCGCCGCGCGTGACGACCAGCGGCCGAGCATAACCCAGGCAAACGCAGTCGCCAACGCTCGGCCAATATCCCTCGTCGATTCGGGAAGGCGCAACCCGCAGAAGGCTACTCGGGAATCGGCCAGCCTGACGCCCAACGATTTCGATAAACTGGTTGGAACCGGCGAAGGGCAGCAGGTGGGTTACGCTGCGGAGGTTTCCAAGCCAGCGCTCGCGGATAAAATGGCCCTCACCCCCGGCCCCTCTCCCAGCGGGCGAGGGGAGCGTCAGGCGACAACGGGCAAGCTGCCGCCCCCCTCCCCCGAGACGCAACGGGAGGTTACTGCCAAGCTCAACAAGGAACTGGGGCTTGCGGACGCCAAGACGCCCGACGCCAAGCTCAAACGAGCCGAGGCCTTGTTCCGCATGAACGGGCGGTTTACGGATCGGCCGGACGAACGGTTCGTGGTTTTGCGGACGGTGGCTGATTTTGCAGGTCAGGGCGGCGACGCCTCGCTGGTCGTGGCGGCCGTCGATGCGACTGCCGGCCAGTTCGAGATCGATGCCCTGAAGGCCAAAGAAGCCCTCTTGAAGAAGTTTGCCGCAGGCCGGCCACGGTGCCGCGAACCCGTTCGCTGGTCCGGGGTTCCCGTCCGGTGATCGACCAGGCGCTTGCCGCCAGGGATTATGAAACGGCGTTGGAATTGGCGGAGCTTGTCTGCAAGCTCTGCCAGGGAGCGCAAGGCAAAGAGTATCGCAACGAAGCGGCCCAGTGCCGCGCGGCGGTACAGAAGGCGGCCGAAGAGCATCGTCGGATCGAAGCCGCACAGGAAACCTTGAAGACCGATCCGGACGACGGGCCGGCGAACCTGCTGCTGGGCCGCTGGTACTCGACGACGGAGAAAGACTGGACGCGGGGGCTCCAATGCCTGGCCAAGGCGGCGGATCGGCAACTTCGCGAGATCGTCGTGCGCGATCTTTCCTCCTCGCCCAGCGATGCCGAGCAACAGGCGAAATTGGGCGACGGATGGTGGGACCTAGCCCAATCGCGGGCCGGCCAGGATCGCACCTTATGCCTCTTGCGGGCCGGGTTCTGGTACCAGAAGGCGACGGCCAAGATGCCCGAGGGCCTCTTGCGAATCAGGACGGAAACGCGCCTTGCAGATATCCGCCCGTTGTGAGGTCTGGTTCTGGCACCACAGAATCGTCTGCATCAGGTTCCAGACCGTCCGTTGGACGGGCGCAAAAAAATTGGGGTCTCTGACGTGCCACATTACATAGTGGCAAACCGGGCGGTAAGGGCAAGGTAACCGTCCAATTTACTTCCGTCAGAGACCCCACGGGCCAGTCTCAAATTTGACGACCGTTGTGATCGTCGCAATACCCTAGAGCACGCGATGTGCCAGACTGACATAACTTGCCAGAGAATCTCCATGTTCGTTCATAAGCTGTTTTGTGCCAACGGGTTGAGTTGTTTCTCTCAGTTTGGTCAAGCTCGCGCTGCGGCACGACGCTGTTCGGTACCGGCTGTAGCGTTTTGCTGCACCGCTGTATCAAACCGCTACATTGTCGTGTATCAATGGAATAGGGTATACTGCTGTCATCAAGGAGCAGAGGTTTGGACGAGCCGGTCGAGTGTCTATCACGAGAACTCCGACATGTCATCGTGTCGGTCAACCCAAAGGCGGGGGCAGGGTCCGCCGAGGATCGGGTTGCGCACCTGGTCCAACTTCTTCGCCAGGAGCGTCTCCAGGTTGAGGTCCTTTCGAATCTTGATGAAGTGGCCGGCGAGGCCAACCGGCGGTTCGCCCAGGGCTGCCTGCGGGCCCTGATCGCCGTGGGCGGCGATGGCACAGCCGCCGAACTGGTCAATCGCACCGTGCCAGGGCTCCCTCTGACCGTCTTTCCCGCCGGGAACGAAAACCTGTTGGCCCGCCACTTCAATCTTGGCCCTACTCCGGAGGAGTGCTGCCGCGTCGTAACGCAAGGGGCCGTTGTCCGCCGCGATGCCGGTCGTGCCGGCAGCCGCATCTTCCTCATCATGATCGGCTGCGGCTTCGACGCCGACGTTGTCCAGGCCATGCACATGCAGCGGACCGGCCATGTCACCAGCGCCAGCTATTTCAACCCGATCATGGCATCCATCCGTCACTACGATTATCCGGAACTTCGGGTATACTGGAACGAAGACGGCGTGGCGGAGACCGGCATCGCCTGCCCTGCGGAACCGGGTCACACGACAGAAGCGATCTCCGAAGGGGTGCGTTGGCTATTTGCCTTCAACCTCCCCTGCTACGGGGCGGGATTACAGATTGCGCCGGAGGCCGACGGGTCGGATGGAGTATTGGACGTTTGCACGTTCCGGCATGGCGGCCTATGGCGAGGGCTGTACTACACCGCGGCCGTCCTCACCGGCACGCATCGCTGGCTGCCCGACTTCGCGCGGCGCAGGGCCGGCCGGCTCCGCGTCACCTCGGAGTCCCAGGTGCCGTATCAGTTGGACGGCGACCCCGGTGGTTTTTTGCCCGTGGAAATTGAAGTCCTGCCCAAGCGGCTCACGTTGATCGTTCCAAAGTAGGATAGGTTTTTAACCTGTCAGTAGGATAGGTCTTTAACCTGTCATAATGCGTAGAATGAAACCCTATCGTTGCGATGACAGGTTGAAAACCTATCCTACGCGCGTTGTTCCCCAAGAGAAAGCTGCAACTTGAACCCAATCGCCATCGGACCTTATTCTTGCGGCCGGGGGCAATCGCTCCTGGTGATCGCCGGTCCCTGCGTCATCGAGAACGAGGAACTGACGCTCTTGATCGCCGCGCGCCTGAAGCAGATCTCCGAGGAGCTTTCCCTGCCGCTGGTCTTCAAGGCCTCGTTCGACAAGGCCAACCGCACGAGCGTCGACGCCTATCGCGGGCCGGGTCTGACGGAAGGTCTGGCGATCCTCGCTCGCGTGAAGCAGGCGACCGGTCTGCCGCTGACCACGGACATCCATCTTCCGGAGCAGGCGGCGCCGGCGGGCGAGATCTGCGATCTGCTGCAGATTCCCGCCTTTCTCGCCCGGCAGACCGATCTGCTCGTGGCGGCGGCCCGCACCGGCCGGGCGGTACACGTCAAGAAAGGGCAGTTCCTCGCCCCCTGGGACATGAAACACGTCGTCGGCAAGCTACAGGCTTCCGGTTGCCGGAACATTCTCCTAGGCGAGCGCGGCAGCTTCTTTGGCTACGGTCGGCTGGTCAACGACCTGCGTCGATTCCGCAAATGCAATCTCTGGGAGTGCCCGTGATCTTCGATGCTACGCATAGCGTGCAGGAGCCGGGCGGCCTGGGGGCAGCGACCGGGGGCAATCGCGAGATGGTCGAACCGCTGGCCCGCGCGGCGGTGGCCGTCGGCGCCGACGGCCTCTTCTTTGAAACCCATCCCCAGCCCGAACGCTCGCCCAGCGACGGGGCGAACATGGTGCCCTTGGACCAATTCGCGGCGCTCTTGCGGCGCCTTTTACACCTTCGTCGTGCCGTGGAGGAAATCTCATGAAACGCGATTACCTACATACGCCAGCCCACCGTAGGGTGGGTGGAGCAGGGAAATCCTCGCTCAGTGGTGCGTTACGCGAACCGGTCGAGAACAACGGAGTGCCTTCCCGAAGGTTCGACTCCGTGCGTAACCCGCCATCTTGCCAGCGGTTCGCTTCACGCACCCTACACCCTGTGCTCCTGATGCTCGCACTAGCCGGAGCGCTGGCGGCGCAAAGCGGCTGCGGGCCGGGCGGCGGGGCCAGACCAAGATCAGCGGCCGCGCCGCCGACGCCTCGGCGCAATGGTCCGAGGATCTCTTCAGCTTCGCTCTGGAGAACCTCAACCATCTGGAAGACAACGATTGCGAAGAGATGCTGCGGTCGACCCAGCAGCGCTTGGCCGCCCTGCAACAGCCCGACCTCGCCGGAAAACAGATTCCCTCCGACAACCTGCTTGCCAGTTGGCCGGAACCGGACATGCTCCGCCAGGTCGTCAACCGCCTGAACCAGTGGGTCGATACGCAAGAGGAGCCGGCCGATTGGAAGCCCGATCCGATGCTGGCGACCCTGCCCCCCGAGCTGCGGAAACTGCCGATGGTTGAGAACCTCGGCCAGGCGCACTTCACGTCGTACGACGGCTACATGCTCATGGAAGCGGTGTGGGCCCGCGACGCCTCGAAGTGGGCCACCAGCAACACGACCGACGAGTTGCTGGCTGCCCGCAGGCTCTTCGACTGGACGGTCCGCAATATCGCAAACGACTACGACAAGCCGGACCGTCCGCCGCAAGTTCCTTGGGAAACGTTGTTCCTGGGGCACGGCTTGCCCTGGGAGCGGGCCTGGACCTATGTTTTGCTGTTGCGGCAGCGGGGCATCGACGCCGCCGTGTTGGCCGTGCCAGGGGCGGAGTCCGCGCCGGAATCGCTGAGGCCATGGTGTGTGGGGGTCTTGATCGGCGAAAAGGAGAAGAAGCTCTATCTTTTCGATCTACAGTTGGGCCTGCCGATTCCCGCGCCCGGTGGCATCGTCGCCGACAAATCGGGCCAATTGGACGTTCAGCCGGCCACGCTCGAACAGGTCAAGGAAGACCCGAAGCTGCTCGAGCGGCTTGCGCAGGGCACGGACAAGCCATATTGGGTCAAGGCAGATGATTTGAAGGGGGTCGTCGCGCTCGTCGAGTCGTCGCCCTTGTATCTTTCAGCGAGGGCCAGGCGGATCGAGTTGCGGCTTGCGGGCGAGCAGAAGCTGGTTCTCAATGCGGAGCCCTCCCAGCAGGCTGCCCGCTTCAAGGCTGCGGGCGTGGCGAAAGTGGAAATCTGGCAGTTGCCCTATCGGACGCTCGAGCGCCGCCTGGCCTTAGGTCCCCAGGCCGTCTTCAATCTGCTGCTGGATTATATTTCGTTCATTGAGATCGGCGGCGGTGCGCTTTACAAGGGCCGCGTGCTGCACCTGAAGGGCCGCTTCGTGGATGAGCAGGGAGGGGCGATCGCCTATTACCAACGGGCCCGGCCGCGGGACCGCGACGTGCTGGCCGGAGAGCAGAAACACGTCCAGACGCTCTACGAGGAGAAGCTGGAGCAGGCGAAGGAGCAATTGGGCGACAAGCTGACGCCGGAACTGAAGGAGCGTATCAAGGAACGTGCTGCGATGTTTGTCAGTTTCGAGATCCTGGCGATCCGCCGCGGCAAGCTCGACGCCAGCTATTGGCTTGGGTTGATCGCGTACGATCAAGCGCAGTATCCCTCGGCGCTCGATTACTTCAATGTTCGCGTGTTGCCCTTGGACCGTGAACTCGCGTGGGCTGCCGGCGCCCATTACAATGCCGCCCGCAGTCTCGAGGCCGGTGGGCAGCGCGGCAAGGCGATCAGGGAATACGAGTCCAGCGGCGGCCCGGGCAACCTGGTCCGCGCCGCTTGGCTGAGGGAGTTGGAGGGCGGAAAGACGAAAATCGTGGAGGAGAAAAAGCCTGAGGAAAAGAAGCCTGGGGAAAAGAAGATGGAGAAGAAGGCGGAAGGGAAGTAGGATATTCTCGCCGCTGCCTTGAGTTTGAACCAAAGGCTGGCCCGGCATGCACTTGCTTGTCGGTACTTGTTTGCCTGGTGGCCAGTTGACTATGATATAGAATGGGTAAGGAGAACAAACGGGAGTTCAATCATGACCGCAAGATCGAGTAGTTGACAGTTGACTCCGTGCTATAATTCCTATATCCCTCCAACCCCTCGGAAAGGCAGATCCATGAATGCAAACAATGTCCGCGACATGCTCCACCGCGAGCCGTTTGAGCCCTTTGAGATCGTGATGTCCAGCGGCGAGAAGCATCTCGTCCGGCATCCCGAGTTCGTCTTGGTCACGGAAGGCCGGGTGATCGTCGTCACCGATCCGGTGGCCGACCGCACGGCGGACCTCGCGCTGAGACACGTCACCGAGCTGCGGCGGATGCAGCCCTCGGCCTGAACCCGCCGGCTCTCTGCGTTGATGCCGTCAGGCGATCAACAACTCCTAACCTTAACCGAGGACACGACAAGGCGAGTACTGCGTACTGAGTACTCCCTTCCCCTGTCGAATCTCTGCCGACTGTCGCTATTCTCCAAACCACTTGGGCAATCCTCGCGGATCCGCGGTATACGACTTCCGTACGTTCTCAATCCAGTCGTTCGTTTCCGAGACGATGGTTGCCAACTTCCGATCGTTCTCCGCAAATCGGAGAAAGGCTCGCTCCAACCGATCGCTCGTCGCCGGGTTAAGCATCCACTTCAACAACGCGCGGAGCATCGTGGCTCTGGGATTGCTTTCGTCGTCCAGCTTGTCGCGGCGAATGACTTGGGGAGCGAATTGGACGACGATGTCCTGGATGGCACGAAACTCATGCAGTTCTAAGTCGCTTGTGATCTGGTAGAGGGTCGGCGTCAGATCCAGACCGATGTCCACTGCAAAGTTGATGCATGCTGCGGCCGACCGAGCCTCGCTACCGGATGCAATGCCGGCCAGCAGCCAAGCCGCACACCACTGGCGCACGGCCTCGACTTCTTCGGCCGGCCAGGCAAGCCACTTGGCCCAGACCATTTGTTGGAAAATAAACTCGCCGTCCGTTACGCTACTTGATTCACCCTCGCTCAGACCGTAAAGAAGCCGCGGCAGCCAGTACTTCATACCACGGACATGCTCCTCATGACCTGAGACGAAAGAATACAGAACGAAGAAATGCCTGATAAACTCCATGTCTTGCGGACAGTAGTCCCACGGCGACTTTTCCCACGCGGCCCGGAACGTCATCCGGAACGGGACCGGCAAACCCCGACATGTCCACGCAGCGTTCCACCGGCGGCTTCTCATATTTGCCGAAGATCGACTTCAGCAACTCGGTCGCCTCTTGAATGCGAATCTCGGCCAGCGTGTTCAGATTGATTTCAGGCATGGCATCGTCAGTCTTTTCATGGATGTCGCACACTGTACCAAGATGACACGCCAACGGAAGAAAGGGAACACTAATGCACACTAATCTCCGCTGATAAGGCAGGATTGGATTAGCGGAAATTAGCGAAGATTAGTGTTCCAAATCTCTTCCTTTGCCGTCTCGTTCCAGCCCCGAAGATGACTTGCAGCACGCAACCCCAATCAGCTTATGAGGTTACGTTCAACGATCATTGTCGCGTGTCGAGCCTCCTTTGGCTCCAACGGACCTTGCCGGCCGGCCAAAACTGTGATAAACTACTAGATTCGCGATTGAAAATCCGCAGTAGGAACTCCAGATCATGAAAGACAACATTCACCCCAAATACGTGGAGACCAAGGTCACTTGCGGCTGCGGCAACACGTTTTTGACCCGCAGCACCTTGAGCGAACTGAAGGTCGATATTTGCAGCGCTTGCCACCCGTTCTATACCGGCAAGCTGAAGTATGTCGACACCGCGGGCCGTATCGAGAAGTTCCAGCGGAAGTTCTCCAATACGGGCTACGCCAGCCTGCAACGCGGCAAGAAGAAGACGGCCGAAGAAGCCCCCGCCCCAGCGGAAACGACCTGACACTTGCGTTATGCGCGAGATCCTGGAACAGCAACTCGCTCGCTTTGAGGAGTTGGAGCGCCTGATGGTCGATCCCGACGTGCTGGCCAATTCGGCCCGCCTGGCGGCGATTGGCGCGAACACGGCACGCTGGCCAAGTCGATGACCAAGTACCGCCGCTTCAAGCAGCTCAATACCTTGATCAACGAGGCCAAAGCCATGGCCTCGGGCTACGACCTCGAGTTGCGGCAGATGGCCGAAATGGAACTCGTGGATTTGAAGGCCGAGCGCGAAGTCCTGTGGACCGAGATCCTCGACATGGTGGCCGGCGGCGAAGACGCCCAGCGCACCCGCTGCATGCTGGAGATCCGCGCCGGCACCGGCGGCGACGAAGCGGCCCTCTTCGCCCGCGATCTCTACGAAATGTATCGCCATTACTGCGAGGCCAAGGGCTGGAAGGTCGAAGTTATGGACATGAACTCGACCGAATTGGGCGGGTTCAAGGAAGTGATTCTGGGCCTGGAAGGCGAGGGGGTTTACCGGGCCATGCAATACGAGAACGGCGGCCACCGCGTGCAGCGCGTGCCCGAAACCGAGGCCAAGGGCCGCGTTCACACCTCGGCGGCCACCGTCGCCGTGATGCCCGAGCCCGAGGACCTGGAGATCGACCTCAAGCCGGCGGACTACGTGGTGGAGCGGTACGCCCGCTCCAGCGGTCCGGGCGGCCAGCACGTCAACAAGACGGCCAGCGCGATCCGCTTGACCCACATGGCCACGGGACTGGAAGTTTGTTGCATGGACGAAAAGAGCCAGCACAAGAACCTCGCGAAGGCCCTCCGCGTACTGAAGAGCCGGCTGTACGAGATAAAGCGCGAAGAAGAAATGA
The DNA here is from genome assembly GCA_963824275.1 of uncultured Planctomycetia bacterium. Classification (GTDB taxonomy): domain Bacteria; phylum Planctomycetota; class Planctomycetia; order Pirellulales; family Thermoguttaceae; genus JANXQG01. Next base: position 367,226 of record CAWGOT010000007.1, read on the forward strand.
AGAAGCGCTCGACCGAGCGCCGCGAGAAGATCGGTTCCGGCGACCGCAACGAACGTATCCGCACCTACAATTTCCCGCAGAACCGGCTGACCGACCATCGCATCAACCAGAACTTCAATCTCGAGAACGTGATTGTCGGCAACCTGGGGCCGGTGCTCGAAGCCCTGATCGAATGCGACCGGCAGGCCCAACGTCAGGCATTTGGAAATATCGACTGAGCAGCCGCGCCACAATAAACTCGAAATCCTAAGCACGAAATCCGAAACCAATTCAAAGCAGAAAGCTCGAAGGCTCAAAACAGACGCTTCTTAGATTTTTTGCCTTTTGAATTTCCGATTTGTTTCGGATTTCGTGTTTCAGATTTCGGATTTTGTTACAGTCCTAAACTCCCAAGGCCCTCTCTGATGCCTACTGCCCCTTGGACCGTCGGCCGACTGCTGCAATGGACCGCCGACTATCTCAAGGGCCGCGGGGCCGACTCGCCGCGGTTGGACGCCGAAATCCTCCTCGCGGAAGCCCTGGCCTGCCAGCGGATCCAGCTCTACACGGCCTATGAAGACGTGCCGCCCGACGACAAGCGAACGGCTTTCCGCGAGTTGGTTCGCCAGAGGGCGGAGGGCACTCCCGTGGCCTATCTCGTCGGGCGGCGAGAGTTCTATTCACTGAGCTTCAAAGTCGGTCCGGGCGTGCTCATCCCTCGGCCGGAAAGCGAATTGATCGTTGTTACGCTCCTCGATCTGGCCCGTCAACTCCCCTCGCCCTCACCCCCGGCCCCTCTCCCAAAAGGCGAGGGGAGGTCGTTGCGGATTGCCGATGTTGGCACGGGCAGCGGCATCCTCGCCGTGACGATTGCCAAGCACCTTCCGGCAGCCCAGATCGTGGCGACCGATACGAGCAAGGCCGCGCTGGCGATTGCCCGAGAAAACGCCCGGCAGCATGGCGTGGCCGAGCGGATTCAGTGGATCGAGTGCGACCTGCTGTCGGGGATTGAGGCCCAATCGGCGCTTGATTACATCGTCAGCAATCCGCCTTACGTCAGCACGGCGGAATACGAGAAGCTGCCGCGGGATGTCAAGAACTTCGAGCCGCGCGAGGCCCTCTTGGCTGGAGCGAAAGGAACGGAGGTTATCGAGCGTTTGATTTCGCAAGCGGCGGAGCGGCTGCGGCCGGGCGGCCACTTGTTGATCGAGATCAGCCCCATGATCCATGGCGCAGTGCAGGAGTTGTTGGCGGCAGTGCCCTGCTTGCAGCCAGGGCCGACGGTCAAGGACCTCGCTCGGCTGCCAAGGGTGGTGCAGGCGAAGAGGGTCTAGGTCAATTCCTTGTTTTGACTGAACCGGACGATACAATCCTCCTCGATTTCAAGAGTCGCCTGAAAGTAAGATTCCAACAACTCGATATTGGATGACGACTTACGCGATCGAAGTCATGTAGAGGCAAAGTCGGGGGTTCTTGTTATGACGGAACTAATCATCACGGGCGGCGTGCCGCTACAGGGAACCATGCAGGTTAGCGGCGCGAAGAACGCCGCGCTGCCGATGATGGCCGCAGCGATCCTCCTGGACGAGCCGCTGGAGCTGCTCGGCGTGCCGCGCCTGACCGACGTTCCGTACGATGGGGCGGCTGCTGCGGCAACTGGGCGTCGATGTCGCTCACCAGGGCGACCGCCTGCTGTTGACTCCCGTCGATACGCGCATAGTCCGCGCCCGCTACACGTTCGTGCGGCGGATGAGGGCCGGCTTCTGTGTCCTTGGTCCGCTCCTTGCGCGTCGAGGCAGGGGGGTCGTGCCGTTGCCCGGCGGTTGCGAGATCGGCGACCGGCCCGTCGATCTGCATCTCCGCGGCCTGGCCGCCTTAGGCGCGGATCTGCGGCTGGTACATGGTTGCATCGTAGCCTCGGCCCGCCAGCTTCGCGGGGCAACGATCGATCTTTGCGGACCGCGCGGACCAACGGTGACGGGCACGGCGAACGTCCTAGGCGCTGCCGTGCTCGCCCGCGGACGCACGGTCATCCGCGGCGCGGCTTGCGAGCCGGAGATCGTCGATCTCGGCCGCATGTTGAACTTGCTCGGTGCGCGGATCGTCGGGCTGGGCACGCCAGTCATCGAAATCGAAGGGGTCGAGCAACTCGGCGGCGGTTCCTACCGCATCATTCCCGACCGCATCGAGGCCGCCACGCTGATGCTCGCCGCGGCCATCACGGGCGGCACGGTGAGCGTCGCAGGGCTCGTGCCCGAGCACTTGTGTGCCTTGCTCGCCGGGCTGGAGGCGAGCGGTGTCGAAATCAAGGTCGAGGCTGATCGCGTGACAGTTGCGCCACGACCCGGAGTACCGCGTGCCCCGGGCCGCTGCCCGTGAGTGTGGCCGCCAAGCCGTACCCGGGCTTGCCGACCGATCTGCAAGCCCATTGGACTGCATTCATGGCGACGGCCGCCGGTCCGAGTTTGGTGGAGGACCGCGTCTTTCCCATGCGTTGGGGACACGTGGCCGAACTCAAGCGCTTGGGCGCCGATCTGCATTGCGTGCTTGGCGGCGTGCGGATCGCCGGCAATTGCCGTTATCAGGGGGCGGAAGTGGCGGCCTCCGATCTGCGGGCCAGCGCCGCGCTGATCCTTGCCGCGCTCGCGGCGCGAGGGACTTCCGTCATCCACGCGGCCCATCACCTTGAGCGCGGCTACGAGCGGCTCGACCTCAAGCTGGCCCGGCTGGGCGCACAAATCGAGCGATTTTCGTCGCGGAAAATATAGGCAGCGTCTCCTGAGGCGATGGGCAAAGAGCGGGTGTTTACAAGAACACCTCCGCAAATGCGAAGAGTTTGCCTATCAAATCGAGAAACTTGCGCCCTTTGACCTTGCCTTGCAACTCCATCCAGACCGGGAAGGCGTGTTCGGCGGTGCAATCTGCGGGTTGGCACGCGGCCATGGGTACTCCGGGTTCGGCCCATCCAGGGCCAGTGCGGGAGCCAAATCTTCGATGTTCTCCGCCAATGGGACACTCTTGCGGATCAAGTGTCCCCAATTCTCATTCTTGCCCGCATACCCCAGTTGCTTTTGCGCTGCTCGATTGGTCGCCAGACTTCGCAAGAAGCCCACGAACGCGCGGTGCGTGTCTGTCTTTGGCCCGTTCTTCCAGGCATGTGCTTTTCCCAGCAGTTCCGTTGCCATTTGCAGGTAGTGCAAGGCGTGGCAAGCCGGCAAAGTGGAGTCCTTCCAGAACCGCTCGAACACAACCATATCCGCCTTGGCCTGGATGAGGAATAACCTCTGGTGCGGATTCATGCCCCGCGCCTCCGCCAGATCCGTTTGTCGTCCAGAGACCAACCAGGTGGAAGGCGAGAGGGGTCCGTCTTGACCTGCTGCAGTTGGTCGCCGTTAAGGTCAGCCACCACCAGGCGAAAACGAGCACCTTCGACGTCCAGGCCGAAGTCAATGGCCTCGACCTGCGAGCCGATGAAGGGAACCTGTTCGTTCACCTCGAGCAAACGGATCTCGTCCAAGGGCGATTCTTTGGGCAGGTACCAAATTTCCCGAATCCCACGGTCCACAATGAAGTGTTGTTTGGCCACCCATTCAGCGACATCGTCACGGTTCCCGCCCACGGGTGCGGCAGGGGCTTGCTCACGTGCGCGACTTTGACGTGAAAACTCGTCGACGCTGTCGAGGTACTCATGCCAGTCCTCTTCCTCGAGTTTCAGAGGGTCGGGAGGAATCTGACGCACCCTGTCGTAATCAAACCAAGAACCGAGTTCGACCGGGTAGCCATCCACGGCAATATAGTGTTCCGCGCTCCGCTCATCGGCCGACTTGAAGACCTTGTATCGCTTCGGATTCTCCGGATCTTGACCTACACAGGGAACTCCTGGGCGCCGTCCGCCTTCAGGCCAGCGGTGGATTGCCTCCACGTCGTAGTCAAGGTCTACGTCCTCGATGACTTCACCTTGAAATCCATTCCGGCGCGGATCCTTGTGTACGAACACAAGATAAGTAGTCCCGTAGGCTTTATCTTTCACGAGAAACATGGCATCTCTCACCAGGAACCGAATTGAAAGACCAGTCACAAAGCGACCACGACAAGTATATCGCTTTTCTTCCGCGTTGCCAACCCTCGCGTCAGACAACGGGTTCACGGCTGTCAACGCGGGGCGCGCGTCCTCTCGCGATTGAGCCGAGATTGAGGTTGCATTTGGCGGAGCCAGCCCGGATAATTGTACTCTTCACGCGGCCACCGTCGGGCACCGTGCGCGGCATGGTCGGCATGGTCGGCGTCGCCGACGTGATGGGGACTTACTGCCAAGGAGCCCGCCATGAATCCGACTGATCCACCGATCGAACCCTCCCCAACGTGCTGCCCCGCCGGCAATTGCGGCGAAATCCCGCGACGCGATTTCGTCAGGGCCCTGACCCTGGGGGCCGCAGCGGCCGCCGTGCCGGCACTGCCGGTCATGGCCGGGCCGTTTGAGACCACCATACAAGAGGCCGCCGAGCAGGAAGCCTCGGAACAGCGCGAACTCGTCCCGGCCGACAAGAAGCTCGATCCCCAATGGGTCAAGTCGCTTTTCGAACGTGGGACCCGCGAGGTCTACCGCGGCAAGGACCTCGAGAAGATCGGCATGCCGATCGGAGGACTCTGCGCCGGCCAACTCTACCTGGGTGGCGACGGCAAACTCTGGCACTGGGATATTTTCAACAAGATCCAGGGCACCGGCGACCATAACTATGCCTTTCCGCCGCTGCCCTCTTCGCCGTTGGAACAGGGGTTCGCCATCGAGATCGCGACCGGCCCAGATAAAGCCAGCCCTAACAAGACCGGCCCAGAGAAGCAACTGCGGGCTTTGGATCGTACGGGCTTCTCTGACATCACCTTCTGCGGCGAGTATCCGATCGCGTATATCGAGTACCGCGATCCCAAGTCGCCCGTCAGCGTGTCGCTCGAGGCCTTCTCGCCACACATTCCCCTCAACGTGCAAGCTTCGAGCCTGCCGGCGACCGTGATCCGCTACACGGTCAAGAACACGAGTCGTGGCAAGGTCGAAGTCCAATTGGCCGGCTGGCTGGAAAACGCCGCCGGGCTCTACACCTCGCCCGGCGACAAGGGCAAGCGGCGGAATCAGGTCTTGCGGAAGCCGGGGCTGTTGGCCATCCATAGCGAAATCGAGGTCGACAACCAGTATGACTCGGGCACATTGACCCTGGCCCTGCTGGAGCCGGTCGAGAGCGATCGGGCCACGCCGGCCCTGGCCAAAGGCCCGTTTCCGGCGGCGGCCTTCGTCTCCGATCCGCAACCGCAGGCCCCGCAGCCGGCCGGCCGCAAGCTGATCGGCTCGATCATCCGCAAGCTGACCTTGGAACCAGGCCGAGAAGCGACGGCGACCTTTGTCATCGCCTGGCATTTCCCGCGGCTGAAGCTCAAGGAAGGCGGCCGGTTTTATGCCACGCGCTTCGACCATGCCGCAGCGGTCGCGGAGCACCTGGCGGCCAACTTCGCTTCGCTCCATGCCCAGACCCGCCTCTGGCACGACACCTGGTACGATTCGACGCTTCCCCACTGGTTCCTCGATCGCACGCTCTTGAACACGTCGATCCTGGCCACGTCGACGGCGCATCGCTTCGCGACAGGCCGCTTCTGGGGCTGGGAAGGCGTCGGCTGCTGCGACGGCACCTGCACGCACGTCTGGCATTACGCCCATGCCGTGGCCCGGCTCTTTCCCGAGTTGGAGCGCGATCTCCGCAAACGGACCGATTTCGGCACGGCACAGGACCCGCGCACGGGCGTCATCAAGTTCCGCGGCGACAACTCCGGGCTGGCCGTCGATGGCCAGGCGGGCTGCATCCTGCGGGCCTATCGAGAACACCAGATGTCCCACGACAGCACTTTGCTCAAGGAACTCTGGCCGCGGATCAGGCTGGCCATGGAGTGCCTGATCCACATGGACAAGGGCGAAGGTCTTGTGGAAGGGGCCCAGCACAACACGCTCGATCAGCCCTGGTACGGCAAGATCGCCTGGCTCAGTTCGCTCTACCTGGCCGCGCTGAGGGCCTGCGAAGAAATGGCCCTGGAGGTGGGCGACGCCGAGTTCGCGAAGGCGGCCCGCGGGATCTTCGAGCGTGGCAGCCGCAACCTCGATCGCGAACTGTTCAACGGCGAATACTACTACCAGATTCCCGACAAGGACCACGCCCGTAGCGTCGGCTCGCACAACGGCTGCGAGATCGACCAGGTCTTCGGGCAGAGTTGGGCATTTCAGGTCGGGCTGGGCCGCATCCTGCCGGAGGGCAACGTGAAAAAGGCCCTCGCCGCGCTCTGGAAATACAATTTTGCCCCAGACGTGGGACCGTTCCGCAAGGCCCACAAACCGGGGCGGTGGTATGCCATGGCGGGCGAGGCCGGTCTGATCATGTGTACCTGGCCGCGGGGCGAAGCGGCCCGCGTGCAGCAGGGCTTTGACTACTACTTCAACGAATGCATGAATGGTTTCGAGTACCAGGCGGCAGGCCACATGATCTGGGAAGGCATGGTCCAGGAGGGCCTGGCCGTGATCCGCGCGATCCACGACCGCTATCATCCTTCCCGCCGCAATCCGTGGAACGAAGTCGAGTGCGGCGACCACTACGCCCGCTCGATGGCCAGCTACGGCGTGTTCCTGGCGGCCTGCGGCTACGAGTACCATGGACCGAAGCGGCACCTGGCCTTTGCCCCGCGGCTATCGCCCGAGAACTTCCGCGCCGCGTTCACGACCGCGGAAGGCTGGGGAACGTTCTCGCAGAAGGACGACGCCGGCCGCCGCAAGGCCGGGATCGTCGTGCGTTGGGGCAAGCTCGACTTGAAGACCTTGGCTCTCGTTCCGGTCCCCGGCAGCAAGCCGACCCGGGCCGCTGTGACCCTGGCCGGCAAGCCGGTCGAATCGCGATTGGTCATGGCCAACGGCCGGGCAACGATCGAGTTCGCCAAGGAAGTTACGATCGAGGCCGGACAGGAGTTGGCGGTGGAGTTGAGTTGACCTACAGCGGCGTCCAGGGCACGTCGGTCCGCGTGTGCAGGCGCATGGCGACCTCGACGGCCTGGAAGCGCTGGTCGAGCACCTTGGCGGCGATCCGCCGCAAGGGCTGATCTTCGACTTCATAGCAGATCAGCATGTCGCTGCCGGCATCGGCCAGCACCGTCGGCGCGGGCGACTTGCCGTCCGCCGGCGCCTGCGCGGCCACGAGCCGGCGCGAGCTGCTCGGGGGCGACCACCAGCAGCCGCTGCTGTCCGCCGCAGCCGGCGAACCGCCGCGGCAACGCTTCCTTCAGCCCGGCGGAGATCTCGAAGAGCGGCTCATGCGGACGGCCTTCCAAGGCCGCCGTCGCCTGCTCCGCGGCAAACTGCTTCAGCATGCGAAGGATGAGCGTTCGCGACGTCCGCCGCACGACGACGGCCAGCTTGCTGCGAACATCGCGGATTTCGGCCGTCGCCGCCTGGCGAAGTTCTTCCTCCAAGGCCTGTTCCATCTCGGCCAGCAATTCCGTCTTGCGGGCTGCGATCTCCGCGGCGGCGACCCGCTGCAAGGCCTTCGTGCGAACGGCCGATTCGTCGGTAATCGGCGGCGCGGCGGAGAATTGCTCGATCAAGCGGTTGAAGTCGGCGGCCAGGTTCCGCAGCTTGTCGCCCACGGTGGCCACTTGCGCGAGCACCAGGCCCACAAGGCGGCAGAAGGCGTTCGAGCGTCAATTCGTGCAGCCGCAACTCGAAGTATTCCGACAACCGCCGGTCCGCCACCAGCCGGCGGCGGGAGAAGAAGCCGCGGTATCGCAGCCAGTTCTTGCTGCCCTTCTTGTCGCCCAGCAGCAGTTCCTTCAGCGATCGCAATTCGTTGCGTCGCCTTGCGGATTGCTTCGCCCGCCTGACTGCTGAGGTCGCGGAGGTGGTCGGCCAAGGCTGTCGGCCATCCGCTGCGCCCCGGCCAGGCGATGCTCGGGCGAGTTGACCAGGCCGAGCAGCCACGCTTGCAATTCCGCGCCCGCCGCCGCGGCGAATTCCGCAACGGGCGACTCCAAGGCCGATTCCAGGCACAGGCGGTGGGAGTCCTCCGCGCCTTGATAGCGGATCATGCCGTCCAAGGCCTCGACGATCACTTTGCCGGGCGGGACCCGCGTCAGGAAACCCCGCTGCGGGGCAAGGTGGTTCAGCAGTTCGCTCAACGCCGCGAGCAGGTACGTGTGGCGGTCGTTGCCCATCTGCTCGGCCAGGACGGCACGGAAACGGTCCACGACCTGGTCCAGCGTCATGCCGGCCGCCTGCGGCGCGGGCCGACAACCGCCGCGCGCAGTTCCTCGGCGGAAATTCCCCGCGCGAATTGCGTGGCCAAGAGGCTTGTGGGATCGGAGAGCGAAGCGGCGGCCGGGCCGAGGGCTGATTCAGCTCGTTGCCGCGCCAGCGTACGATCAGGTTGCGGCATAGATCATCGGCGGCGCTGCGCGGCATGTCGTCCGGCGAGAATCCCAACTGGCAAAGGCCGAAAGTCCGCAACGTCGGCGCGCCGCCGGCCGATGACTCTGTCGGCCGCCTCCGCTGCGCGGCATTTGTCGAAGAAAGCCGCCGCGGTCGTTAGCGTGCCGTGGTACAGGTAGTTCGCCAGCGTGTCGACGGCCGCCGTGAAACCGTCGGCCTCGAGCTCCTCGCCGAGGTGGACCAGGTACGTATGATTGAACGGCGCGTCTTCCGCGCCGAACGACGGCCAGGCCGGCCGTCGGGTCGCCGGGATAGAAGTGCTGCGGGTCGGCGTAGTGGTTCAATTCGCCCAGCAAGGCATAGGCATTGGCCGTGGAGAGATCGCGGGTCTGCGGATTGCGGCCGGTGCAATGGGCCAGCACGCCGCAGACCGCGTCGTCCGGAAGCTGCGAGCTCGCGCAAGACCTGGCGGACGATGTAACCGAAGTCCAGCACCATGCCGCTGCCGCGTTCCGCCCGTGGTCGAGGAGACGATGAACACCCGCGGCGGCGGATTGCGGAAGGGCAAGCCGGTGGCCGCGGCCGTGGCCACGATGCCGGCCGGATCGACGGCCGCGCGGACCGCGCGCGTCACCTGTTCGATCACCCGCTCCATGTTGTCGACCAGGGCCAGGCGTCCCAGGGGGCGAAGACCTTGGGTCTGGGCAGTTGCGGGGAATGTTGTAGATCCAGCGGCGGCTCAACCAGTTGAAGCGGCCGTCCGATCGCTGCGGTAATCGGCCGACTGGCGCAGCGGCAGCAGGACGGCCGAATCGTTCTTCAACGGCGGCAGGGCCGCAGTCGGTGGCCGTTTTCAGGCTTTCGGCGTCGGTCTCGAAGAGCAGGAACTGCAAGGCCGGCAGCGCGGCCGGATCGCCGAACCGCGCCTCGATCCGCCGATGGAGCGTATAGCAAGGTCCGCACCGCCAGGCCGCCGACGCCGAGGAAAATCGTCGGCCGGCATTCGATCTCCGCGGGCTCCAGCGCCAGCGGCGGCAGATTGCGCGACCGGCCAGCGGCGGCTTCCGTGAGCTGCGTCTTGTTGCAGGGCGGACCGCCGGCGGCCGCCCGGGCCGCGGAAATCGTCGTCCCGCGAAACGACTTCGGTTTCCACGCGCGGCCCGGCGGGGATGTTTTCGATCGTCGGCGGGCACCGTGTACCCGCGGTCGGCGCGCGACCGGGCCGTCCGCTGCCGCGGACCGGGCGCTGGCCTCCATGAGGGCCTCGATCATGTCGCGGCAGCTGGCGAAACGCTGCTCGGGGTCTTTGGCCAAGGCCCGGGCGATCGTCGGCTCGTCCGCAGGCCGGCAGACGGTCCAGCCGCGGCCGGCTGTGCAGGTGCTGGGCCGCCAACTGGGCCGTGGTGCGGCCTTCATAAGGCAGCACGCCCGTGAGCATCTCCTGGTAGACGATCGCCAGGCTGTATTGGTCGCTGTGGATGCTGGGACGGCCGTCGAACAGCTCCGGCGCGGCGTAGACCGGCGTCATCCCGCCGACGATCGAACTGTTGACGTCCTGCAGGTCCTTGACCAGGCCGAAGTCGGCCACCTTGATCCGCCCGCCCACCAGCAGCAGGTTCTCGGGCTTGACGTCCAGGTGCTGCAAGCGAATGCTGCTGGCAGATGTAATCCAGGGCGTCGGCGGCGTCGTGCAGGTGGGCCAGCAGCTCGCTGCGGGGAATGCCGGCAAGACCGGTCTGGCGGCACTTGTCGAATTCCTGCTTCAGGCTCGACGTGGCCAGCTCGGTGACGATGACCAGGTGGCCGTCGACGCGCTCGATGCGTTCCAGCGAGAGCAGGAAGGGATGGCGGACCTGCTTGATGCGGTTCAGGGCGGCCAGTTCCCGCGCGGCCCGCGTCGTCGTCGCGGCATCCGTAGACGATCTTGATGGCCTTGGCGAGTCCGCCCGGGGCGTCGGCCTTCCAGACCTCGCCGTAGCCGCCGGCGCCGAAGCGCTCGCGGACCAGGTAGCCCGGGATCGGCTCGCAGCGAGAACGTTGAAAGACGGTCGTGGCATAGTTCGGATCGTGCAGTGCTCAGTACGGCATCGGACGTCCAGCCTATCGCTCTCACTCGTTCTCGCCCAGCACCGTGGCAAAGTAGGTCTTCACGGCGCGATCGAAATACTCGCTGCGGAGTTCCAGCGGCTTGCCGGTGTAATTGCAGTAGCTGCGGATCTGCAGCAGCAGGTCGCGGGCCTGGCAGCGCCGCAGCCGCCGGCCGGTCGGCCGGTAAGTGCCGTGCCAGCAGGTCTTCGATCACTTCGCCGCGATACTCGCAGCCGAACGACTTGGCATACAGCTGGAACAGCTGGTGGAACTCCTCCTCGCTCGGGATCGCCGATCTCGATCTTGTAGGGGATCCGCCGCAGGAAGGCCTCGTCGACCAGGTCGCGCGGTTCCAGGTTCGTCGAGAAGATCACCAACTGGTCGAAGGGCACCTGCAGCTTCTTGCCGGTCGGCAGCGTGAGGAAGTCGTGCCGCATTTCCAGCGGCACGATCCAGCGATTGAGCAGTTGCGCCGGGCTCGATCCGCTGCCGGCCGAAGTCGTCGATCAGCAGGCAGCCGCAGTTGCTCTTCATCTGCAAGGGGGCCTCGTTGACGTTGTTCCGCGGGTCGTGCCGCAGCTCCAGGTTGTCCATCGTCAGCTCGCCGCCCACGACCACGGTGGGCCGCGAGATCTTCAGCCAGCGGCGGTCGTGATCGCCGCACTTGGTGATGCTCCGCTCGTCGTTGATCACCGGCTTGTGGTAGGCCGAGTCGTAGAACTTGATGATCTGGCCGTCTTCGTAGAGCGCGTGCGGGATCCAGATCTCCTGGCCGAAGCAGAGCGTGATCCGCTTGGCCAGCGTCGACTTGCCGTTGCCCGGCGCGCCGTAGAGGAACATGCCCGCGCCGGAGTTGATCGCCGGCCCGAGGCTCTCGAAGAGGCCGGGATCGACCGAGATGCCGCGCACGGCTTCCGCCAGCTTCTCCGGGCCCGGGGCCTCGGCGGTGATCGACTGGGCCTCGACGGAAATCACGTAGTCGCACCAGCGGCACGGGCGCCGGGCCGACATAGCCGCAGGCCTCCAGGAACGACATCGCCCGCGCTGCGGCCCTGCGTGGTCAGACTGTAATAATAGTCGTTGAACGGGGCGGAACCGGCGTGGACCACGATCTGGTTGGTGCGGAGCGTGCCCAGCAGCGGCTCGATGATGTTGAACGGCAGGCAGAGGTGGTCGGCGATGGAGCGGCCCTTGTTCGTGCCGAACACGGCCAGGTACTTGCAGATCGACTTGCTCGATGAATTCCTCGCCCAGGCCCGTCTCTTCGATCGTCGCCGGCCGGGCCGGGACAGAAATTCTCGTCGGAGAGCAATGACGCCAAGAGGCTGTCGCTGATGTCCAAGGTCGATGATGTTGTCATGCGTTTCCTCGCCGTTCAGGGAGATTCGCGCCGGCCTGCTGCCGATGGGATCTGCCGCATGACTTGCGGATTCGTCCAGGCCCCAACGGTCGCCGGGCGCTGTACTGCGCTAACGCCCCTACCAAATGTAGGTCAAAGCCGTGACAAGCAAGGGGCCAAGGTCGAGTTTCGTCAAGGAAGCCCGGCTCTCGGTCCCGCCCCGTGGTCGTAATAATCGGTACCATCGGAAGTTCGTCCCCAAACCGTTACAGGCGGCACCGTTACAATCCAAACTAACCCGGATCGACTGTAGGTGGGACCAGCGAGCTGCAAGCCGGCCCACCGAACTTCACGATCGGTGGGCCGGCATCGCAAGCTCACTGGTCCCACCCTACGGATCAAACGATCGCGGGGACGTGACAATTCAGGCAAATTGCCGTCCCTGCCCCAAAGCGTATGCTAGATATGATTAGGACCGTGAGAAGGGACCGCCTGGCAGTTTCTCGTTGGAACCGGCCGATGCGGTCTTTCGAACGCGACGAGTGAGAAGCCGATCCCATGTCTTCAGCCTCAGTGCACATCCGCCAACGCCGTGTGGTTTCTGGTCGGTCCCTTCGACAGTGCGGAGACCGTGCGGCACATGCCGATCTATACCTTTCCGTTCCTGATCGGCCGCCGCCAGGACTTGCCGCTCTCGCTGGCCTGCAAGACGGTTTCCACGGTGCATGCCGAAATCACCGAGGTCGGCGCGTCGCTGGTGCTCCGCGACTTGGGCAGCACCAACGGCACCTACGTCAACGGCCGCCGCGTGAAAGAACCGGTGGCCCTGGCCGAAGACGACCTGGTGCAATTCGCCAATCTGCCGTTCCGCGTCCGCATGCAATCGACCGAAGACAGCCCGCATACGGTGCACGAAAGCGCCTGCGACCGGGCCTTGGCCCTGGTGCTCTTCGACAAGCTGATGTCGGAACACGCGGTGACGCCTTTCCTGCAGCCGATCGTCGATCTGCAAGACCGCCGGACTGTGGCCTACGAAGTCCTCGCCCGCAGCCGGCTGTTCGGGCTGGAGATGCCCAAGGACATGTTCGGCGTGGCGCAGCAGTTGAACCTGGAAGTCGAGTTGAGCACGATGCTGCGCTGGGAAGGGGTTCAGGCCACGCGAGGCATGGCCCAGCCGCCGCACTTGTTCCTCAACACGCATCCCCGCGAGTTGGCCGACGAGAAGCTGGGCCAGTCGCTGGAGCGCTTGCGGGAGAACTGGCCCGACCAGGCGCTGACGCTGGAGATCCACGAATCGGCGGTGACCAAGGGCGCCCGCCTGGCCGAATTGCGATCTGCTGCTGAGGCGACTGGACATCAGGCTGGCCTACGACGATTTCGGCGTCGGGCGAGTCGCGATTGAACGATCTGGCGGAAGTGGCCCCGGACTACGTGAAGTTCGACATGTCGCTGATCCGCGACATCGACAGCGCCACGCCGCAGCGGCAGCAGGTCGTCGGCCTCGCTGGTGCAGATGGTCCACAACCTGGGCATCGCCTCGCTGGCCGAGGGCGTGGAAACGGACGGCGAGGACGAGACCTGCCGGCAGATGGGCTTCGATCTGGGCCAAGGCTATCTCTACGGCCGCCCCGCTCCGCCGCGGGATTCCTAACGTACTACGCCAGCCGCGTCGTTACCGCCTTCACCTCCGTATAAAGCTCCACGGCCGCCAGGCCCATCTCGCGGCCCCAGCCCGACTCCTTGTATCCGCCGAAGGGCAAGCGCGGCGTCGAAGACGTTGTAGCAGTTGATCCAGACCGTGCCGGCCTTCAATCGCCGCGCCAGGCGATGGGCCTTGCTGATGTCGCGGGTCCAGACCGCCGCCGCCAGGCCGTAGGTGCTGTCGTTGGCCAGCGGCAAGACTTCGTCGGGATCGTCGAAGGGCATCGCGGCCACCACGGGGCCGAAGATCTCTTCCCGCACGATCTTCATCGATTGCCGCGTGCCGGCAAACACGGTCGGCTCGACGAAGTAGCCCCGCTCGCCCAGGCGTTTTCCGCCAGCCGCAAGCTGGGCCCCATCGCGAAGGCCGGCGTCGATGTAGCCGCAGACCCGCTCCAACTGCTCCTGCGAGACCAACGGCCCCATCTGCGTGGCGGTATCGAAGCCGCTGCCCACGCGGATCTCGCGGGCGTGGTGGGCGACGCCTTCGACCACTTCATCGTAGACCGACTTCTGCACATAGAGCCGCGAGCCGGCGCAGCAACACTGGCCGTGATTGAAGAAGATGGCGCTGGCCGCGCCGGGAATAGCCGTGCTCAGATCGGCGTCGGCCAGAATGATGTTGGGCGACTTGCCGCCCAGTTCGAGCGTGACCTTTTTGAGGTTGCTCTTGGCGGCCGCCTCGACGATCAGGCGGCCGACCTCGGTCGAGCCGGTGAAGGCGATCTTGTCGACGTCCGGATGGGCGGCCAGGGCGGCGCCGGCCGTTTCGCCCAGCCCGGTAACGATATTGACCACGCCCTCCGGGAAGCCCGCTTCCTCGATCAACTCGCCCAGCCGGAGCGCGCTGAGCGGCGTCTGCTCGGCCGGCTTGAGCACGACGGTGCAGCCCGCCGCCAGGGCAGGGCCGAGCTTCCAGGCGGCCATCAAGAGCGGGAAGTTCCAGGGGATGATCTGCCCTGCCACGCCGATCGGCTCGCGGGTCGTGTAGCTGAAAAATTCGCTGCCGGCCACGGAGATGGGAATCGTCTGGCCGTGGATCTTGGTGGCCCAGCCGGCCATGTAGCGGAAGAGGTCGACGGCCAGCGGCACGTCGGCCGCGCGGGCCACGGCCAGCGGCTTGCCGTTGTCGAGCGTTTCCAGTTCGGCAAGCTCGTCGCCGTGTTCTTCCACCAGGTCGCCCAGCTTCCAGATCAGGCGTCCGCGTTCCGAGGGGGTCATCCGGGACCAGGGGCCCGATTCGAACGCCCGCCGGGCCGCATGCACAGCCGCATCGATATCGGCCTTGTCGCCCGCCGCGCAATGGGCGATGATCTCGCCGGTGGCCGGATTATAGACCTCGAAGGTCTCGCCCAGCCGAGCCGCTCGCCACTGCCCATCGATCCACAAATTGCCCGCCCGTTCAAGGAATCGACTCGTCAACTCGCTGACCGGATTTTCTGCCAATACCGTTGCCATTATGTCACCTGCCAAATCTGAGGGTTAGAGTGTGGGGAGATGAAATAGAGACAGCAAACTGCCGCAGCGCAAGCCTAGTTGCCGCTCGCCGACCCAGGGAGAAGCAATTCGCCAAGCATCGCTGTCTAAATTATCGTAGGCGCGGGGCGGGGCGAAGTCCAGTGGCTCTTCACCCGGACTAAATGACCTTTCACGATTCTGGGACGCATGGAAGCCCGACGCGCAAGCGAGGAATGTGTTTTCCAAGAGCGTCGACCCAAAATCCTCGCTTGCACGTCGGGCTTCCATGACCAGTTTCACTCCCAGAATCGTGAAAGTAATTTAAACGTCGTATTCCCGCAGTCTTGGCCGCAGGCCGAGGAACGTCAGCAGGCTGACGGCCAGCGCCAACCCGAGCGGCAGCAGCCAGTCGAGCCCCGCCAGCCAGCCCGCGCCGTCCTTCAGGCTCGAATCGAACCAGTCGCGGTTGATCTTGATCGTCTTGCCCAGCGCCTGGTCGAACTGATCGAAGGCCCAATCCGACTGGCCGTACTTCGTGCCAAGGCAGAGATCCCTCGCCTGCTGGAGGTCTTTGAGGGCGCGAATCCGCTGGTCGATCTTGAGATAGTCCAAGAACGTCTGCAGGGCCTGCTCGGCGGCCGACAACTCGCCGGAGAACGTGATGTTGTTGAGCTCGTCGGCCAGGTAGCCCTTCAAGCCGGCGGGCGCCTTCTGCGTGCGATCGATTTCCGCCCTCAACTGCACGTCATTTGGAGTCCCCGGATACTCGGCGATCGCTTTCGCTTTCTTTTGAAAAGAGTCGGCGTAGGACTGGATTTGAGCCGGCTGGCCCGTGTTCATCTTCAGCAGCAGCCAACGGCTTTCGTCGCCGTTGGCGTCGTAGGCGATAGCCCTGGCGGCTTCCAGCGCGGCGATGCTGTCGAAGGCATCCTGCTTGCCCACCTTGATGTTCGCCGCCGATTCCCACAGGGCAATCAGCGCCCACAGGCAACCGGCAGCCGCCAGCACGGCCGCGGCGAGCAAGGGCGGATTGACGAACCGCCGCATGTGCTTGAAGAGCAGGAATTTCAGGCCGGCAATCGCGCCCAGCAGCACGGCGCCCGTCACGAACACCAACATCCAGGAGACCTTCGCCGCCGTGCGGTCCGACTGATAGGCTTCGTCCAACTCCCGCTGGTTGACGGCGATCAGGCGGTCGATGGCCGGCAACATCTTCGTTTGCATGATGGCGTCGGCCTCCTGATGCGCAGTCGAGGAACCGCGGGTCGTGCTGGTCGTGCAAGAGTCGCGCACGGGCGGCACACTCCTCGTAGCGCGGCAGTTCGCTGATCACGGTCCGCACCGCCCACACTTCGCCGGGATAGGTGATATTCATCGCCGCCGCGAGCAGGTACCGGGCAGCCTCCGCCCGCCGCTTGCGGAAGATCGTCGGCGCGGAGTCTTGAAGATCGACGGCCTGCTTGGGATTGGCCGGTGCGGCCAGCAGTTCGTTGACCAGGTCGCCGTGCGCGGCACTTGTCGGCCCGGTCTTGACCTCGGGCGTGTATTCCTCCTCGACAGTCCGTTCTCCGCTGCCCGATTCGAGCAGCTCGTTGGCCAGGTTGCTGTGCATGTCGGCCAGGCTTGCCCTCAGCCGCTGTCCGGCGAAGATACTGGGCGAGGAGTCTTCCTGGATGGTCTTGATGGTCTCTGACTGTTCGAGGGCCGCGTGCCGGATCGCCAGGGCAAAGAGCGCGGAGAGCAGGGCAATCGCGGCGATCGCCGTCCGCAGCCAGTTGGGTGTAACGCCCAACCAGGCGCGGAACTGGCGGGGATCCTGCATGAGCGATACCAGGGCATGCGTGGTCGGATTGCCGCCGGCCGGCGGGCTCTTCGGCTGGGTAACTGTTGTCGACATGCGAAGTTCCTCAGGCGCCGATGGCGCGGATAACGATCGAAGTCCAGGCCCCAACGGCGATTACCGCACCGTCACGCAGAACGGTATCGACGCCGGGCAGCACGTCGATGCCGTCGACCCGCGTGCCGTTGGACGAGTTCAGATCGCGCAGCAGCAGCGAACCGTCGGGACCTTGAATCAACAACACCTGCCGTCGCGAAACGCCGGGGTCGCCCTGCACGGGCACCTGCACGCGGACTTCCGTGCCGGCCCGGCCAATCATCGTCTCGTGATCGAAGAGCCGGAACTTCCGCGGCGGCTGGCCCAGCGGGGCATCGGGATTGGGCGTTCCATACAGATTGGCGTCGACGGTCACGACCAGCTCCCACCGCGCATCGCCGCCGGTAGCAGGCACGCCAGGCGTCGGCGCCGCGGCTGTCGCCGGCGCATCCGCTTCGGGCGGCGAAAGGCCCTCGACGACGGCACTGGTCGGAGGGACTTTGGCCGGTTCTGAAAGCGGGCCGTTCACGGCGGTTGCCGGCATGCAGGGCGGCGGACCGGAACCGGCCGTGCGGGTGGCGAAGTTGTAGCCGCAGACCTCGCAGAAGACCTGCCGGTCGTTGTCACGCGAAGCACCGCAATCGGGGCAGACCTCGCCACCCGCGGATGGCACACTTGGCGCCGTATCGACCGTGGCCGGCGGATGCCCGGAATCTCCAGGCCGCACACCGAGCAGAACTCGGGCGTTTCCGAAGCATGGTTGGCAGGACAGGTAAACATGATCACGAGGGTTTCTGCACGCGGGCGGTCTTGGTCGAGCGGGTATCGAGCGCAAACTCGTCTTCCTTCTTGACGTTGCGGCGGAGCTTCACCGTTCCCTGCCGCTCGTCCTGGATTTCGACCACTTTGCGGAGCAGCTTCATGGTGTCGGGGTTCGTCGTGGCGGCGATCTGCACGGCGCGGCCCAGCAACTGCGTCGCCTGGGCCTCGTCGCCCCGCTCGCGGGCCTTGAGTCCTTGCTGGATGGCGGTGGCCAACTCCACTTGTCCAGTATAGTGGGCCACGGCGGGATGAATCAATGCGGACTGCGATTCGTCGTCGGTCCAAACGGCCAGGATCATCGACTCGGTGACCTTGGTCTCCTGCCCTCGCTCATTGACGATCAGACTTGCGCGGCCGGCGCACATCCGCTGGCCGACCTTGCCCGGCGTGACGCGGATCGCCATGTGGTAGTCGCGTTTTTCCTCGCCCCAGGCGCCCGTCGGATAATCGCGGACCTGCGGATTCTTGGGGTCAACCACTGCGCGATCGGTGAGATCGAACTGCTCGGGATAGACCAGCCGGCAGAACTCGACCTTGGCCCCCACCGGAGTCCACAGCCGCAGCGAGACGTTGCCGACCGACTTGCCCATCGCGCCTTCAATCACCTGGCGGAAGTCGGCCTCGATCTGATCGGGGCTGGGAATGATGTCGAGTGTGCCGAGCAGCTTGGCGGAGATCTTCCGCAACTGGGCCGGCTCCCAATCGGTGCCCACGCCGCGGGCGTCGCATTGGAAGCGGCCTTCGCACTCCGCCAGCGCGGCATCCAGCGCCGCTTCGTGCTCGCTCTGGTCCTTGCCATCGGTCAGCAGCAGGGCATGGTGGATGCCGCCGGACTTCTTGCCAAGCTCAGCTCAGCGCGGTCCGCAACCAGGTCGACATGGCCGTCCCGCCTGACGCGTTGAGGCGGCGCACGGTTTTCTGGGCGGTCTGCCGGCTCTCCGGCGTGGCCTGGGTCAGCGGCACGATGACCTTGCCGTCGGCCGTGCCGGCAATCACGCAGAACCAGGTGTCGTCGCGCAGGAGCTCGATCGCCTTGCTGACGGCCTGGCGGGTCTGGATGATCTTCTCGCCGTCCATCGAGCCGGAACAATCGACGATCAAGGCCTCGACCAGCGATTGCCGCGTGCCGCTCGGGCCGGGCGCGGCGGCGGTCGCGGAACCCGACGTGACGCTCATCACGGCATGTACCAGGTCGGCGCCCTGCGCAAGAAACTGATTCTGGGATACTTGGGCGGAAAACGCAGTCATGGGTTTCCTTTCAACGTGGGGTGGGACTAGCGAGCTTGCGAGCGCCGGCCCACCAACACTTCATTTTCGCTCATGGTGGGCCGGCGCTCGCAAGCTCGCTTGTCCCACCCTACCCTTAAAACATCAACACGGCGGCGGTAATATTATCGCGTCCGCCGCGGTCGCGTGCAAATTCCACCAGTGCCCTGGCCCGCGCCAGGGCGTCGGCCTCCGCCGGTTGGCCGCGAACCAGTGCGGCCAGCGAGGCGGCATCCGCCAGGTAGTTCCATAGCCCGTCGGAGCTAAGCACCAGGCAGCCGGGCCCCGGTGGCAATTCGAAATCGATCTGCGAGGGCTCGTCCGAGCTGTCGGGCGGGCCGCCCAGGGAATGAGTCAGGGCATGCGCCAGCGGCGAACGCAAGGCGTCGGCCAACGTCATTTCACCGGCGGCGACCGCCTCGTTCACCCAGGAGTGGTCGCGGGTGCAGAGCTGCGCATCGCCGGCCGTAATCAAGTACGCGCGACTGTCGCCGATCCACCCCAGGCTCACGCCCTGGCCGCGCCGCAGGGCAATGACGATCGTCGACTCGGGGGGGTCGGCATCGGTGGATGGGGCGACGGGAATCGCGCGGACCGCGGTTTGCGCCGCTTGCAGTGCGGCGGTGACCAGGTCGCGGGCATGATTCGACGACGGATTATCGACCGCGTCTGTACCACTTTCATGGCCGCCTCGACCGCCACGGCGGAAGCCAGGTCGGGATTCTGCGAGCAGGAAACGCCGTCGCACACAACCATCGCCTCGCCGCCCGGTCCGCCGGCCAGGCCCAGCGCGTCTTCGTTGCGGAAATGCTTCAGGCCGATGTCGCTCACGCCCGCCAGCCGGGGCGAGATCACGACCTCGACGTGGTTGCGGCTGACGTCGATCCGCTCACAGCCGCAATGCGTGCAGAAACCGTCGGCCCCCATCGCCCCCGGCCCCGCGCCGCACTGCCCGCAGGCCGAAGAGCGAGGAGCGGGGAGCGGGGAGCAGGGAGTCGGATTTGTCCGGGCTCCCCGCTCCCCGCTCCCCGCTCCCCGCTCTAACGGAGAACCGCAGTCCTCGCAGAACCGGGCTTCGCTCAATTGTTCAACACCACAGACGCGACAAATCATAGGCTCATATCCAAGTTACCGGTCGAATCTGATTGGCGCGATCGATCAGGGCAATCTGCTGCCGCCGATCGGGTTCCAGGCGGGCCAGGCCGCGGAGCGACTCCTCCAGGCCGCGCCGCAACGATCCTTCGTCCAGCGGGCGGCCGAGCAGCCGCACCGCGTCCTGGCGCTGAATCCTCCGCCCGGTCAGCAGTCGCAATGCGCTTTCGAAAAGTTCGGCCCTGAGTTGGACCACGTCGCGGCCTTCGGCGGCTAGCGCGTCGATGGCGACCGAAGCGCGGCACAATTCATCCACGCTGGGCGCACCGCCGTGCAAATCGATCAGCACGCGGGCCAGGCCGATCTGCGCCCGCGTGAAGAGTGCGGAACTGGCCGGCACGCGCTCGTAGGCGGCAACCGCTTCGGCCCGCTTGCCGTCGCGCCGCAGGCAGCGAGCCAGGCCCAACGAGGCCGTGACGAAGCTCGGATCGGTCGTCGAGACCAGGTCGTACAAGCGGGTCGCCGTGACCTCGTCGCCCGCGGCTTCGGCCGCCATAGCCACCGCCAGCTTCACCGCCGGCTCGCCGGGCAGCTCATTGTAGACCTGGTCGAAGGCCCCGTAGGCCCCAGCGGCCTGCCCTTGAGCCAAGAGCGAATGGCCGCGATACCAGGCCACGCGCCAATCGAACGGATCGTCCTTTTCCGCGCTATCCAGATCCTCCGCGGCCATGGCGAACGAGCCGAGTTCGATCATGGTTCGCGCCAGGCGGAGTTGCACCTCCCGCGAATCGGGCAAGCGCTGCGTCCCTTCGCGCAACATCGCGGCCCGCCGGCGACGTCGGGCGCCCCGGCGATCGAAAGCAAATAGGCCGCCCCGGGGTCGTCGGCCCGGACCTTCAGGTCGGGAAGCAGCTTCGAGTCGGGCTCGTCGATCTCCTCGTGCATCGCCAGCGCATCGCCTTGGAAGTGCAGGCTTTCGGAGGGCTTGGCCGGAGCGGTGCCGGCCACCACTTCGCGGAGCACGCCGGCAAGCTGATCGGCCATTTCGTCGGCCGACTGAAAACGCAGATTCGGGTCGCGCTGCGTGGCCTTGAGCAGGAAGCGGTAGAGCGATTCGTGCCGCGCGAGCACCTCCTGTTCCGTGGGTGGCGGCAGGTCGAATTCATAGGTGCTCTGAAAGCGGAACTCCATCAAGAGCACCGCCAGCGTGCGGCCGATCGTGTACAGGTCCGAGGCCACGGTCGGCCCCTCGCCCGCTTCCGGCGCACTGTAGCCCAGCGTGCCGTAGATATCGCCCCCTGGATCGTCCAGCCGGCGCACGCCCCCCATGTCGATCAGCTTGACGTCCGGCGGCGTGCCTTCGAGCATGAAGTTGTCGGGTTTCATGTCGCAATAGACCATGCCCGCGGCGTGCAGGTAGGCGAACGCGCCGAGGATGCGATGCACGTAGGCGATGGCTTCGGCGGGCGGCAGCGGACCGCGCTGCTTGCGGAGCGTCTTGACCGACGTGCCGTTGACGAACTCCATCACGATGAAGCCTTCGGCGCCTCGCGTGACGAAGTTGTAGATGCCGACGATGTTGGCGTGCTTCACGGCGGCCAGGAACTGGCGCTCGGCCACGGCGGCCGCGGCGGCCGATTCGTCGGTCGTGTTCAAGAGCCCCTTGAGCACCACCCAGCGGTTGAGCACGTTGTCCTTTCCCAAGTAAACCCAGCCCAAGCCGCCGTAGGCCAGACAGCCCTTGACCTCGTACTGATCGGCCACGACGTCGCCCGGCTTGAGCGTGGGCACGAACGAATAGGGCTTTCCGCAGGAGGGGCAGAATCCGGCTTCGCGGCGGGTCAAGGGCGTAGGATTGCCCTGGGTGTCGTGGCAATCCGGGTTGGCGCAGAACCGCCGGTGCGGCGGGACCTGCGGGTTGGCCATGATGACCTGTTCCGGATCGAGGGCCGGCAGCTCCGGCACGGCCACCAGCCCCAGACCGAGATGCTTCCGCGAGCTGGACCGCGCACTGCCCGTCTGCCGCCGCGTGGAACCTGCCCCCAACCGCGCGGAACTCCCTAGCGACGCCGACCGCGCACTGCCGATCGCAGCGGAGCCGATCAGGCCCGAGCCGGCATTCGCCGGTTCCATGCCGCAGCGATTGCAGAAGCCGTTATCGATCGTGCCGCCGCAATCGGGCTGTAAGCATTTTGTGCCGTTCATAAGGCGGCTCCTCAAAGTAGTCGTTGTTGATAGTCGGCCACCGCGCGTTGCAACGCCTCCAGCAGCGTGGGGCGGGCGGCGAGCAGCTCATTGGCCGTTCGTTCGATTTCCACCAGCGCCGGATCTTCGGCGCGGCCGTTGGCCGTGGCCTTGGCCTTCAGCGCGCCGAGCAGCCCTCGCAAATCGCGCCGCTGGTTGAGCAGCAACTCCGCGGCGCGGAGGGCTTCTCCATCGGCGGCCAGATATTGCCTTGCCACCGCATTCCAGCGTTCAATGCCCACGCGGACCGGCTGCCAGCGTCCGGCGGCGACTTCCGCGTCGAGCTTGCCCAGCCAGGCCTCGAGCGCGGCGATCCGTTCATTGGCGGTGGGGCAAGGCAGCGCCGTCGCCCGCTCCAAGCGAATCTTGTGTTGGCACTGGGCCACCGTCTCGGCTGTCTGGCAACGCGTCTGGCCGACTTCTACGAGCAGCCGCCGCGCGGCAGCGAGATCGTCGCACACGCGACGGCGTTGGGCGGCAAGCTGTTCGATGCGCCGGCCAGTGGCCCCGATTTCATCAGCCAGGGCCTGGCTGCCGCTGGCCGCGGCCAGGGGATCGGTATCGAACTCCCGCTGCAGGGCCGCCAGCCGCGCGCGTGCCGCGGCGATCTCTTGGGGGAAGGCGCCATCCTCGCCAGCCAGCCGGGAAATCTGGGCCTCGAATTCACTGAACTGCTGCGGCAGTTGATCCCAGGCCGCCCCGATGGCCATTACCACGTCGCGGCCTTGCTGGTAGAGCTCATGCATCGCGGCCAGCATCTGCTCGGGTGGAACGGCCTGGGCCGTCTCCGCGGCGGCCAGGAGGCCCCGCTGTTCGAGCGGTGTGGCCACCGCCGGCAGTTCGATGGACGGTGCATGCAGCAAGGCCTCGATCTCGTTGAGCAGGTTTCGCGACGGCAGCAGCATGGAAATCGACTCGCGGAGCTTCTGGGCGCGGCCGATCGTGTCGCGGAGAAGCGAATAGTAGGTCCAGAGCGTGTGCAGGCCCTCGATGGCCGGCTGGGCGCGGGCGGCCGAGAGGCCCGTAAGCTGGACCTTGGGCCAATGCCCTTCGCCCAGCAGACGCTGATAGCTCACCGAGTCGCTCAGTTCCAGCATGTTGTCGCTGGCCCGGCGCAGCTTGCGGTCCCACTCGCGCAACTCGGAGTCAATTTGCTCAAGCGTCATCACGGCAGGCAGCCTCCGGGCCAGTTTCGCCGCGCAAAGGGGGCCTCGCGCAGGCGCGGGCGTTCTACGGGCGGCTTTCGTCGGGCGTCTCGCGCAGCGCGGCCTCGCCCCGGCTGGTGATGAAATACAGATACCGCGGCCGGCCCCGCTTGGAGCCGCCGGGCTCGCGCCACAACTCCTCGCGCTGGCGGCTGATCCGCTCCCGATGTTCCAAGCGCATCAGGCGGTTGCGGATGGCCGTCTGCGTGACGTGAAACTGGCCCGCCATCTCGGCGATCGAGTGGCCTTGCTGATCGGCCAGCAAGCGGAGGATATCTTCGTCGCACATCGGTTGACGATCTGTCGCCGGCTTCATTTCAGTCTTCTTTCGCTTCGGAAGAAACTGCGGCGGGGGCGTCCTCTTGCGCCGCCGCCGCTGACCACCACAAAGCCAGCCGCCACCAGGCCGGCCAATACCAGGGATGCTTGGAAACTGGGGAATAGGGATTTGAACCCCAACTAACTGATCCAGAGTCAGTCGTGCTACCGTTACACCATTCCCCATTGGGCCACAACAGTTTGTTATTCTACCACAAATTCAAAGTGCGAAAAGCCCACGAGGGATTTTTCGCTCTCTCGAAATTCGTTCTCTCACGTCCCGTTTAATCCTTCCGACGGGTGGTTTTTGCCCGAACTTGGCTGAAATTCGTTCTGCCAAGTCTCTGTTCGATCCTTCCGACGGGTGGTTTTGCCCGAACTTGCTCGAAATTCGTTCGGCAAGTCCCCTTTCGATCCTTCCGACGGGTGGTTTTGCTCGAACTTGCTTGCAAATCAGAGTGCTTCTGAAGTCGTTTCGCGGCCAGCCATAAGCCCGCTGCCGCCAGTTGGTTTGGCCAAAGTGGCCCAAAACGATACTTCACACGTTTTTTCCAGCGATTTTGCATACTCATGGTGGTACTCAGTTTCATCGTAGGAAGTGTACTTTTATTTGCAAACTGGTGAGAAACATGGGGTTCAGTTCCTTTGGGTGTAGCGTTCTTTGCGATCGAGGTATGGCCATTTTGGGCCATGCTTCTTTTTCCCGCCCTGACGGGTGGTTTTTGCCCGAACTTGCTCGAAATTCGGTTCGCCATCCGAGCCCGAAGCGCAAGCGAGGTTTCGGTGTGCATGGCCTCGCCTGCGTTCGGACGCCGATTGCGCTCCGTGCCCGGACAAGGCGGCACACAGCGATCCCTGTGCCCCCGGTTCGCTACACCGGGGGCGGGTTTGTTTTCACCGAATTTTCAAAGAACGACGCGTTTCTACACACATATACGGATTTGGGCCTTGCGATGGGAAAATTTTTTCCGAGTCTGGACACAAGTCGCGTTCTAAGGCCTTTGTTCGAAAGCACTTAAGAAAATCCTGATTTTCCGGAATTGGTGCGCGGCAATTTGCTTCCGGGCAACCCGGTATTCGGGTGTCACCATATCCGTTTGGGGGTAGAGTCCGGCGGGCACGATGTCGGTCCTGGTTGCGCCCGGCGTCGCCTTGTCGGAGGAAGACCGTCGCGTATCCAGATCGCCCGCGAATCGCACTTGGCGGAAACACTGTCGCCAGTGGAAGGGGTTGAGAACACGCCAGCCCTGAAACCATCGGAGCCACGCAATCGGGCGAATGTCGAGCATCGCCCGATACAGGAGGTAGCGGTAGGCGTTCTTTCTATGGTCGTCCATCAGTAGTCAGGGTAAGGATAGCCGAGCCAAGGCCGCCGTCCCATAAATCCCAAGGCCAGTATGCGGACGAGCCATGCGCCCATGTGGGGAGATTCCAAAGCTGACAAATGCGAGCGCGCTTCCACGACGCGGCCACGTCGAGACAACTCGATTGCCAGTATCATTGTAATGCCAGCCTTTCGTCCATCAGGCAAGGGAATCTGTTTGGCAGTCTGGATCGCTATATCAAGGTCTCCGAGAATCGCCTGAGTCGATATGACCTCGTCGCGTTGCGTATCTGATGTTGCCGCGCGAATCGCTTGGTCGTACTGCCGCTCCAATGCGAGCGCAAAATGGCGTTCTTTTGCTGCACACCTACGAGCGAAATCCAAAACTTGCATCTCGTCGTATGGCGGGTACTCTCGTTCAAGGTCGGCCTGCGGCGGGATTACCCGCCACGGTGGAGGAACCTGGTCGCGTGGAAGGTTTGTGATTACGCCAGTCCAAAAAGCCCAATCTGGCGCAGTCGCCAGCAACTTTGCACAGCGTTGGGCAACGTCATCATAGCCGAGCAACCGAGCCACTCCACCGAGGAACCGTACTTGTGCTGTGTCGAAACGCCCGCCTTCTGCGCCTGCCTCAAGGTCCGTTATAGCGTGGTTCATCAAGCGGGCCACAATTTCGGCGTTTTCACCGTGAAGAGTCATCGCGTTCATCCTAGACGGGATGTCTTTGGCTGCGGGGTTTGTGATTTCGCCTACCCCTTGGCCTACAGCCCCCTATTCTTGTCCATCTCGGCATCCAGAACAAGGCTGACCGTCTCGCATATCACGTCCAGCCAACCGCCACCGCAGCATAGGGCAACATGGACGGGCCGTTGTGCAGGGTGCGATCCTGCTCGCTGGCCTTTGGTATCGTACAGTATTACTTGTCCCACAAATCCATTTTGCTGGTCGAGAAAGGCAGTCAGGAAGGGGCTATCATCGAGAATGTCGAAGTAGCGAACGAACCAGTCTTCCCGAGCTTCGTAGGAGGGGGAGTGACGGAACTGCCTTCCGATCATCGACTGGCGCGTTCCCCAGAAGTGAGTGCCACGCAGCAGGAGATGGGCCACCTGGTCCCGAAGGAGCAGAAGTAATTCGCCGTCCGTGGCAAACGGCGGGTAGGTCACGCCGATAAGTGAACGCTCGAACTCGACAGGGGCCAACGAGTGGAACGTATCAACGACCTCTTGAAACGGTTTCATCAATTCTTGTCTTTCCGCTTTTCCATCAAGGATCGGCCCTTGGCCCAATCCGCCTCGGCCTTCGCCGTTTCGCCCATCGCCTTGAATACTTGCCAGCGGCGAAGATAGGTGGTTCCGTCTTCAGGCCGCAACGCGATGGCCGAACTCAAATCGGCAATAGCTGACTCGTTCTCGCCCAAGCTGATGGTGGGCAAGTCCACGTAGCAAATAAGCCCCAAAATGCTGCTGGGATGCGAGAAATGCGTCGAAGTCGTCAATCGCCCGCTGCCAATCCCCCGAGAAATAATGAATCGTGGCCCGCGTGTGACGGGCTTCAGAATAGGACGGATCGCTCGCAAGGACATGGTTGAGATCATCGAGCGCAGCTCCTATTTGGCCGAGCTTCTTCAGCACGCCTGCCCGCCCATAGAAAGCATCGGTATAATCGGGCTTCTTCTGAATCGCTACGTTGTAGTCGGCCAGGGCCTCGGCACGGTGATCGAGAGCAGCATGGGCGAGAGCGCGGCTGTAGTAGGCTTCGGCCCACTTTCCACCCTTTTCGATGGCCGTAGTGAAATCCACGATTGCAGATTCAGCTTTGCCCATACGCTGAAGAGCCAAACCCCGACCGAAGATCGCCTTCAGGTGGGTTGGATGGCAATTGGATGGCCTGGGCGTATTCGGCAACGGCATGTTCATAGTCCCCAGCCTTGCGCACTCCTGCCCCTGGCGATAGTGGGCGTCGGCATCCGTAGCTCGGGCTTCTGCTTCCTCAACCATCATGCGTAGCCTGCTTGTCTTTCCGCCATTGAATATACTTCGGAAGTTCCGTCAGGGCAACGTATCCTCTGGCTTGCGGATCGGTGGGAAGAACGCCGACTTCCAGATGCGCAATGTCCAAGGCCGCCGACCGTTCTCCGAGTGCGGTATCGAGGATCGTAAAAACGGCGAACATCGATTGCTCTTCAATGCTGGAATCGTAGTTTGGAATCCCCACGCGAAGCCCCATTGCGGTCGGTTCGGATTCTCTGACGAGCGGCAGGAACCACATTTCCTTGGGGTCGAAGGCGATGCCCGTGTACGTCGTCTTGAAATCGAATCCCATCGGCGGTTTCAAGGCAATAAACGACCATCCAGGTAGTGACGGGGCCGCCGCAATGATGGCCTCAGCGAGGGAGAAGACCTCTTTGCGTCCGCTCGCCGTGACGATGAATTCGCAGGGGGTCGCGTTCACGCACATCTCGAAGTATAGACGCTTATCAATCTGCTGGATCGCCCGAAGCAGATCATCGCACACGGAATCAGAGTCGCCCGAAATAGAGCGAAGGTCAGATTCCTTGGCACTGAACCAGGACCAAAACTGACCGATGGGCTCTTTGAGGGCGTTGGACTCTGTTTCGTCGGACATGCTGCGATCCTTCAAGGTTTCTTCGGCGGCGGCCCCTTGGCGGGCTGTCGATGCGGAAGCGCACGATACAGCTTCTCGTTGCCCAATTGGACTTCGACCCGATGCCGAATATAGTCGTCACCGTGGCTCCTGGCAAGTGCGATGGCCTTGGGAACCAGCGGCTTGTGGGATTCAGGGTACTTCTTCGGATCGAGGGCAAGGGTTGGAATTATGCTGCGCTGCACGTCCACGTTGTCGGTGGTCAGGAACAATTCCAGCAATCGGACGCCAATTCGTTGGCGAATATCGGCAAGGGACTCGTAAGCGGCTCGGGATTCGGGCGTGGCGTACTCGATGCTGAAGTTGGGAACATTGGGCGAAAACTCCACCTTCATGCCCGCCCAATAGAGTGCGTTGATCGCACCCGCCTGCTCGAAGGTGTCGCCCTTGTCGATGAATTTCAAGCAGCGCCTCTTTGACGCGACGATTCCCAAAATGCTTCACCGCAGGCTCGATGAAACGCCTATTCAAGCTGGGATCGACCTCGTAGACTCCAGCCGTAATGAGCGGCTGGAAGAAGTCCTCGCCAATCTTCTCCGTCCCGTTGAGGACGAGGGACACGAAGAAACTGCGTGGTCCGTCGTCGAGATGGTCCAAGAGCCACTGATGCTCTACTGCTGTCAGGCTTTTGAACCGCTCTACGATTTCGGCTTCCAAGTCCGTCAAGAAAGTGTACTGCTCGCCTGTGATTTCGCCCTGCGTCTCCGCATCCACTTTCACGTATTTGTCGCAGTATTCGTCTATGGTCATGGCAGCACCAATATCCCTTGGCCTACAGGCCCCTATTCTTGTCGAACCACTCCCGCCGATTCCAATGGGCGGCCCTTGCCCCAAGCGGCTCGAACCGAATTCTGGGATCGTCACTTTGGACCAGGGCCAGAAGGCGGCGACCGAGCAGAAGGTGGTCACGGGAATTGGATTCGATTATATCGAGAACGCCTTGTGCAAACTCGGGCTTTGCCGCGTTCAGAAGATCGTAGCGGAGAAAGCAGAGGACCAGACCGCCATCGAAGTCCATTCCGAACGCATCGTTCAGGGCATCAAGATTGCCCGTCCACTCGTCATACCCCGCGTCGTAGAGACTCCAAATTGCTGGAATCAACTGCCGCAAGCACCGATCACATTTCTGGAAATCTTCATTCGTGAACTTTGCCCACTTCTGGTAGCGGGAGCCGATGTGGGAATTCTGAAGGAACGATTCTTCCAGCGTCAGTGGAAAGTAGTGAACGAGCGCATGCTCGACAGCGTTGATTATGTCTCCGAGAAGATGATAAATGACCACCGCCAGCGAGCCACGACACCGCTCAAGGAAAATCAGATCGGTCGAATAGCGAAACAACGCTGGTAGGCCGTCGAACATCGGATTCTCTGTCGCTCAATAGGAAAATGGAGTGTCGCTGGGCGAGGACGATTGCTGCATGTCTGCCCAAATCATCGTCGAGTATACCAAACCCACGGTCAAGGTGGCCCTTCCGAATGCCGAAACTCAGCGAATCCCTCTACCCATTCCCTCTGTTCTTCGGTATCGGGACAGTCATTTGCACTTTCGTCTGCGCCCCAAGTAGAACTCCACGAGAATGCTGGCAAGGTAAAGCACGATCCCGCTGCCGAAGATCACTCCCACGCAATGGAGGATAGGGCCTTCGACCATCATAGAGACGAAGCAACCGACGGCAAGCAGCAGCATTCCAAAGCCTCGCACCCCTGCCATCGCACGCTGGGCGATGGTTTCACCGCCGCCGCCGCGCAACATAATCCAGACATTTAGAGCGGCGGGTAGCACGAAGGCGACAAGGACAAACGAAGAAAAGAGTGCGGAGCCGAACTGCAAATGGAATGCAATTCCACCAACCCAAAGCACCGTTCCGCCCACGAAGACGGCGAGTGCCAAGAGTGCCATGAATATGCAAGATTCGCAGAAGAACCGTGTCAAGCTGAAACTCCAATGGTCTCAAAGGCAAATCCACAGCAGCAAGTCCTTGCCTAGGAGCCGCGCAGTGTCGGCCAAGTCGGCAACCTCACGAAGCACCGATTCGACCTCTTCGTATTCCCACCCCTCAAGCTCATCCGTCGCGGCCCACGCCTCAGCTACGGGCTGCACTTCTTCAGTTTCCATGCCCGACACTTCTGCCAGGGCATCTCGCAACTGGCGTGGGATTTCGTAGACCCACGGGCCATTATCAGAGACATTGTGCAAAAGAGCAATCTGGTCAACGAGTTTGCCCACAGCCTCGGCCTCCGAAGCCTTTGTCAGAATCGCCCACAGGCTTCCCAACGTCACGGGATCGAGAGTCTTGATCTCGATGCCTTCCCAGTCGCGGGCTGGCTCATCGCACTGGGCCACGTCTTGGGCTTCTTGCGGATCGGCAATTATCAAGTCAGACAGGACGCTCATAATGTCTTTCCAAAAGGGAAAGGCAACGACATCCTCCGTCACCTTCTTGTCCACTTGATCTTGGGTAAGGCTCGCATCGTAGGGATTGAAATGTCCGTGAGTGATCTCCGTGATGTAGACCGTCGCCTCCTCGCCGTGGTCGCAAATCAACAAATCGCCTATCTCCGCAAGCCCCGATGGCAGCCTGATTATGGGATCGGGGGGAGAGGAGAACAAGAACGGCTTGTCTGGGAATGCCTCTCGAACGGCAGGGATTAGGCGGTTTCGGATCATTTCTGGATTCTATGCAGCAGGTTTCTCGGGAAGGCCAAACGGCGGCAGTTGCCTCACGGTCGAATTCAAACGCAGGGACTTTTCGATGTGCCGCAGCACGGTTCTCAGCCTCGACAACGGATGCTTGGGGAACTCCGCGTCGTACTTTGGATCATCGGGCGCAAAACCAGCGGGCAGGCCAGAGCCATCCCGAACCACGTCGCCCTTCGCCAACATCCTGGCGAGGATAACAGATTCGCGGAGTCCAGTCATGCCGCGTTCCTGGCACTGCACTTTTAGAACGAAGCTGAAGTCCCTGAAGGGGATGATGATTGATCCCAGGTAGGTCATCCCGCTTGGCTGTTGAGGCACCTTGATGATCGTTTGCACGGAGGGCGGGCCGTCGAGGGAAATTAGGCTGAGTTCGACAAACTTGCTGGCAGTTTCCGCCAGCGATGAGGAGAAACGCTGGCGAAGTTCCTCCTCAGAATGAAGATTCTGGGGAAGATCGGGGTCAATTGGAAAGAAGAACACAGCGATCCCATCGCCCTGCGGCGTGAACCAGATATGCTTACCGTCACGTACTCCAAGGTCTTGGAAGCCAGCGGTATCGAAGGCGACAGAGGAGAGGGACGGGTGTTCTTCTATTTGGGATGGCATGGTTCATATTCCCTTCTTTGCCTGATAGCGCCCTTTGCCTGTAACCATGATGCCTATTCTATCAGAAAAAGAGTCGTCCAAGCAGTCAGACAGTCCAGACTATTCCCCGCCCCCTTCCTCGTATGCCTGCCGCTCGAACGGATTGTCGCGGTAGGGTCTGCGGCGCATCAGCCAAAGCACCAAGGAGCAGCCCAGATAGGCAGGCCCCATCAGCGGCCCCCATCGCTCATATTGGCGCACGTGGACCATTTCGTGGTCGCGGGAAATGTCCAAGGCGGCGTCCGTTTGGCCGAGGACCGTATGGCCCAAGGTGAAGGCCAGCGTGAATTGCCCGTTGGGAAGTCGATGCAGGAGCCACTTCACGCCGCCGCCGTAGAATTCGATGACGCGGCCACGGATGCGGGCATGGCCGCCCGAGCAAAGGCCGATGGAGCCAAGAAGCAGGCCGACGAGCGTGTAGGGGGAGGCCCAGAGAATGGCGAGGAGGCGAAGGGGTGCGGTCATGAGGTTTCGGACGACTCCCATAGCTCCAAGAAACTGATGATCGGGTTCAAATCGAAGACGCTTTGCATCAGGGGGCATCGCGCTTCGTCAACGGTGGCAAAAAAGGGGGAGTCGTCTGCGCTCTTCACCTGTGCGATGCGTGAGTCGTAGTCGAGCGTCCGATACTTGGCAAGCATGTAGTTCTTCGGATGGACGTAGCCAGGCGGTGCCCAAAGGATGCGGTAGAACACGCGATTTTGATCCTCACCAATCGCCTCGCTGCCGTGTGTTGAGGGGTCGCGGACTCGTTCGGTACGCTCGGCACGTCGCTCAAGTGGGCAGTCAGGGTGCCGCTGTTTCCACCATTCCAGGTAATGGGCGTTGCAGCAAAACTCCAGGGGGCCTTATTCATCATCGACCTGAATGCCATCCTCGAATGGACCGTTGCAAACTGAGCAGGTGCCCGCTTTGACTCTTTGCGGGCGGTTGTTCCCGTGCCACGGGATTCTACGATACAGAACCCCTTTTTCATGCAGCCCGCAGGCGAGGATGGGACCGTCAGGAATCTCGCTCTTCGTGTGCCAATTGGCGCAGTATGTCCAAAGTGGATTGGGGATGGGTATGTCGCGGATTATGCAATAGGCCCTCTCGAAGGCTACCTTGTCTTCAGGCAAGCCCCATTTTCCGCCGTTGGCCCTATTGAACCCGCAGACGCCACAATTGTCGATGCCACCGTTCGGCATGCTCGTACCTCCCGTCGTAAAATGGTCGTCCTATTCCGAATCCTTCTTGCCGACGAATTCATCGAAGTCCTCCCGAAGATCGCGTAAGGCACGATCAACAAGTCGGCGGATTTGCCGCTCCAACTCATCGACACTCCGCTTTTCCTTGGGAAGGGCCATCCAGCAAAACTGGATCGCCTGCCGTATCTGATGGTCAATCTGGCTCGGGCTGAACAAAGGCAGAAAAGGCCGAGGAGGGCTAGTTGACGGACTGGCATGGGCGTTTCTCCATTTACCAACGACCTAGTGCCCTTCCGACAGACGGCAATACTCCCCAGGCAAAAACGAACATGAGCAGAAAACCATATCGGACCAGGACAATATCGCCCTGGGTGGGTGAACTCGGTCGGCGGAACACGATAATGAAAAACGACAGCCAATAGGCCACGATGGCGGTCACGGCTGCGCAAATGGTCTGTCCTTGGTCCAGCATCAATAGAGCCAGGATGATGACAATGCCTTGTTGAAGCAAGGCCGTTTTGGTTGGGGGCCAATATGCGGACGAAATCGGGCGTGAAGTCCACTCGCTGCTGTCCCCTTGATCTGGCACGGATTGCCGTTGCCAGAGGCGATAACCAATGAAATGCACTACGGCCATGATAGCAGCGAGCAGGGCGCATCGTCCCATCACCATGCTGACGCTTCCCCAAAACCAGCAAATGAACGAACCCCAGAAAGCGACGTTGATTCCAAACGAAATCGTCAGCGCAAGCAGCGCAATACGGTTGGAAGGCCGACCTGGAACCTTGCGGTCGCTCGACGGTTCTGGATTCGTCGTTTCGTCCGACATGCCATTCACCCTTCATGCACGGTTCGACAGACTTTCAGCACGGATTCCCACAAATGGGGCGAAACATCGTGGGGATGCCCCGCCACAACCTCCTTCAACTTCTCCTCGGGACTGCCGCCCTGCACGATGGAAAGGGCAGCGGCCACGATGGCGGGCGAGCGGCTCATCCCCGCACCGCAATAGACCAGCGTGGGGATTTGCTTCTTCAGCAAGAACACCACGGATTGGATCGCCATGTCGAGGACATTCAGATCATCAGGGGCACCGTCTGTGAGGGGGAAATGGAAATAGATCGTGCTCCTTGGCAAATTGGGCGACGGTTCTTCCGCAGCAAGATTGATGACGGCCACGACGCCATTCTGCAAGAGATGCTCGGCGTTGCGGCCATCGCCCGCGTTGCCGATCCAGAGTTGGTTTGGAAGGATTTCACGCATGGCAGCAATCTCCACTACGGCTTGCAGAGCAGTTCGGCGTTGTCCACCCACATGACGAAGAAGGGCCGCTCCGCACCCCGTTTCTTGACAAAGATCAAAAACGGGCGGTCGCACACAAAATGAGTCGCCATTGGCTTGCAGGGCATCTGGGCCTCCGACGCCAACTCCGCCCCGCTACGATCCAGCTTAAAGCGAATCGTTTGCATTGCCTTGGCGATATAGTAGCCCTCGAAGCCTGCGTTCAGGAATCGCTTGCCATCACCCTCTAACTCGGGGAAGTCGTGCCGAACTTCCCAGTTCAGGTTCGGCACAAGCAGGACATCGCGGATACCGAACTCCTTCATGAAGGCCGGATCAGAGTTCCCTGCGAAGTCTTGCGTCTTCTTTTCCACGTCCTTGAGCGTTTCGAGCAATGTCGCCTTCGGTGGAACGCAGGCAATGACAATCTGGTTTGGCGATGAATCTCGGCACAAGTCAAGCGCGAACTCCCCAAGCGCTTCAGATTTCGTCTTGCGGAGCGCGTAAAGCACGCCGATCTGCGCTCGCAATGCCCTGTAGGCGTACTCATGCTTTTCCTCGATGCCAAATGCGGCGACTTTTGTTTCCTGCCCATCAGGACCTTTGAAGCGGAGTGGCCCTCGCTTGTCGAAAAAGGGGATAGTGAAGGCCGCGTTGGCTTCCAGGTAGGCGTAGGCAAGAACGTCGTTTGGCTGCAGCGTGTCGATTTGGACCTCCTTTTGGAACCTTCGCTTCATTTCCGATTTGACCTTTTCCACAACGCCGTCCTTGGCGAATCCTGCGGTCGCCAAGTAGGACTCGGGCGGCAGATCGTCTTCCGCGAGTTGCGATGCGTTTAGGCGTGACGCGACCGCCTCGGCACCTTGGACGTGGGGCGGTTGGTGCAGAACATCTTTTCCGAGATGATCCCAGGCCAATTGCAACGTCGCACACCAGACGACATTCTCGCCCTTGGGCATCGGCGTGTCCAAAATCGGAACGACCACCGATTGATGAAGGTCTTTAGAATCTCCCTGAAATGCAAATGATGGCGGTTGATAGGGTCGCCCCCTTGACGAAATGTATAAGGCGGCTCCTATCACGACGGCCAGGGAAAGCACGGTGCAGCCAACGGTGAGCGTGCGCGTCACGAAGCTCAGTCTTCCAGGTACGGTCTGAAGTTTTCTTGACAAGAAGTAGTCGGCCAAGGCCAAGACAGGCAGGAGCAGAGCGACGGCTCTCGTTGCCCATGCGTCGAGATCGCCCATTGGCAAAAGGAACATCGTAGAACAGAGGGGGATCGCAGAGAAAATGACGATTACCCAACTCACGGCTTTCTTGGTTCTGATAAGGGAGAACGGGTATCCCAGCCCGATTGCTCCGAGCAAGATACTCAGTGCGATCAGGGTGTCACGCTTCGATGACCCCGCAATCACGAGATTCGGGACGAGGCTGATGACTGCCATGAACAGGTATGGAACGGCCACCAGGAGTTTGATGGTGGCGAGAGCAACCGCAAGGACTCTCAGTGCCTTCATGATTCCAGTCCCTATTCTCGGCATGAGCTTAACCTCACTTGGCCCTTTGGTCCAGTGGGGCGGACAATTGAAAGGACTTGATCCCCCGTCCAAAGCCTCCACTATTTCTGCTTCGGCTCTTCGTGGTAGGGCTTTCCTTGCTTGTAGAGTTCCAGGCGGGAAGCCGCGCCGGCCTTATTCTTCGCAGTTAGCGTGGGACGGCAACGCCCATTATTCTACTTTGCCCGATGCCCCGTGAAAATATGGGCACCTTGAAGCCCCGCCACAATCCCGCTAGATTGATGATTTTCCAAGGAGCCCAGCATGCCCACCCAAGACAATCTCCAAGCCGCATTGGCAGGCGAAAGCCAAGCCAACCGCAGATATTAGGAACCGACCTTGCTCGAGGCCCTGAAATACCGCAACTTCCGCCTGTTTATCTTCGGGCAGAGCGTTTCTTTGGTCGGCACCTGGATCCAGCAGGTGGCCATGAGTTGGCTCATCTACCGGATGACCAACGAGGTGTTCCTGTTGGGGCTGGTGGGCTTTTTCAGCCAGATCCCCAGTTTCTTTCTTTCCCCAGTGGCAGGTGTTTTCACCGATCGCTGGAACCTCCGCCGGACAATTCTCCTCACACAGAGCCTGGCGATGCTCCAAGCCCTGGTGCTGGCCGTACTCACCCTGACCGACACGGTCACCGTCACGCATATCCTGGCGCTGAGCGTTTGCTTGGGGTTCGTGACGGCCTTCGACATACCCGCTCGCCAGGCCTTTCTGATCCAGATGGTCGAAGGGCGGGAAGGTCTGACAAGCGCCATCGGGCTGAACTCGTCGATCTTCAACGGGGCGCGGCTTGTGGGGCCGACGATCGGCGGTTGGGTGATTCTGAAGGCCGGTGAGGGAAGATGCTTCCTGCTGAACGCGGTGAGCTACCTGGCCGTGTTGGCGGCCCTGCTGGCGATGCGTCTGCCGCCGCAGGCGCCGGCCAAACCGCGGCAGCACGTGCTGCACGAATTGGCCGAGGGCTTTCGCTATGCCTTTGGCTCGCTTCCGATCCGCGAGATCCTGATGCTTGTGGCCCTGGTGAACATTGCAGCCATGCCCTTGACGACGGTGTTTTTGCCCGTCTTGGCCACGGAGGTGCTCCAGGGCGGACCGGGCACACTGGGTCTGCTGACGGCTTCCATGGGATTGGGGGCGCTGCTGGGCGCGTTGTGCCTGGCCGCGCGGAAGAGCGTGCTCGGCCTGGGACGGCAGATTGCCTGGGCCGGCAGCCTGTTCGGGCTGAGCCTGATCGCCTTTTCGTTCTGCCAGGTTCTCTGGCTGGCGATGCTGCTCTTGGTCACGAGCGGCTTTGCCGTGATGATGGAAACGGCCGCCAGCAACTCCATCCTGCAAACGATCGTGGACGACGACAAACGCGGCCGGGTGATGAGTTTCTACGCGATGGCTTTTCTCGGCGCGGCGCCGTTCGGGAGCCTGTTGGGCGGCAGTCTGGCCAGTCACCTGGGCGTGGCCCGCGTGTTACAACTGGCCGGAACGATGTGTATCATCGGTTCCTTGGTCTTCGCCTGGCGTTTGCCTGCCATGCGGAAGATTATCCGGCCGATCTATCGTCGGATCGGCATCTTGCCGGACGTGACCGCCGGGATTCCGTGCGAGGCGGAAGTGACGGTGGCCGAGGACAATGGCGATCGTTAGGTCGCAGGTTCACGATTTTTGAATATCGAGGCGAGAGATTCATCTCAGCCGCGGAGCGGCGGCACGTTTGTTCAACCGTGAAATTCGGTCTCGAAAAGGTATTTCTCATCGAACGCAATTTGATGCCGCTGCAGAATTTCGCGGAACTCGTCTTCGAAGGACCGCGTTCGATGGTGGGCGGCCTGGTTGCGAATGTACTGCCGAATCGCGTCGACCTGCGAGTAGCTGACCGTAAAAGCCCCATAACCAGTCTGCCACTGGAAATTATGATGCTGCTTCTCCTCGTGCAGCCATTTCGACGAGTTGGCCTTGATGTCACGGGCGAATTCGGCGAGCGCGATGGTTGGATGGCACAACGTCAGGATGTGGATATGATCGTCGGTCCCGCCGATTTCCAGCAATCGGCCCTTTTTGTTGCCGATGATTCCTCCAATGTAGGCGTAGGTCTCTGGCCGGATAAGCCGCCAGGCTATTGCATGTCGCCGCTCCGCGGCTAATCGGCTAAGGCGTCTCCGCATCCGGAGCGGCCCCCGACGGTCCGGCGTCATTCAACTTCTCGTAGAGTTTCTGGGCCTCCGGCTTCATCGAGAACGGCCGGCCGGCTTTGAGGAGATTCCCCAAGATCTCTCGGGCTTCCAACTTCTTGCCCTGGTGGTCGAGAAGATAAGCCACGTAGGTGGCTGTATCGGCATCGGTCGCGTTTCCGCCGGCCGCCTTGACGGCCTGGTCGAGGACGGCTTGGGCCTGGTCGAACTCGCCGCGGCGGAAGTGGACCCAACCCAAGGTCGACAAGGCGTCCGAGCTCTCCTTGTGGTCGCGGAGATTGGCCTCGGCATAGTCCAAGGCCCGCTGCCTCTTCGCCGGATCGTCCTGCTCGACCAGGGCCAAGGCGAGGTTGTTGCGGGCGACAAAGTCGGCGGGAGAATCGTCAACTGCCGTCTGGAAATTTCGCTCTGCTTCCGGCCAGTCCTTCTCCCACAAGGCGACCAGGCCGCGGAGCAGGTGCCCCACGTGACTGCCGTTGAACTTCCGTGCCCCCGGTACATCGGGTGCCTCGATCCGCAGGGCGGCCTCGGCCTGCTCCTTGGCAAAGGGAATCATGCCGTGTTCCAAGGCCCAGACGGCAACCACCTGGCGGGTCGCCAGATCGTTCGGGGCATGCTCCAGCGCGGAGCGGAACCACTTTTCGGCGTTCTCGGTCCGCGGAGCTTCGAACTGGCTGTAATATTGGCCCATGATGGCCTCGGGAGTAAGGAAGACCTCCTTGGTCTTGTTCGCATTGGCATTCGCAACGTCCATCTGCTTGGCCGCCTTCAAGACGTTGTAGGCCTCCTTCGCGAGGCCCTGCCAGAACAGGCAGCGTGCTAGACGCTGCTGTGCAAGCAGATCCTCGGGCGCCAATTTCAGCAGCTCCCGCAGTTGCTTCTCGGTCTCTACCCAGTCCTCGCGGGCCTCCGCCACCTGGGCCAGACCGTTGCAGGTCTGCCGCTGCAGAACCGCCTTGCGGTCGTAGTTCCGATACCTGGCCAGCAACTGCTGGGCCTTCTCGAAGTCCATCGCCGCCTCGGCGATCCGCCGCTCCTGGACCGCGATGTTGCCCAGAAGCAAGTAGGGTTCCGGATCGCTGGGATTGGAGTGGGCCGCGGCTTCCAACTCCAGGCGGGCCGCGGGCTGCTGGTTCAGGCGCACCAGGACCTGGTACATCAGCACGTGGGCCGAGGGCAGTTCGGGATAGGTCCGTGCCGCAATCTCGAGCGCCTTGATCGCAGCTTCCTTATCGTGCTTGGGACCGAGCAGCAATTGTACGGCCTGCTGCATCTCGGGGTACTGTTTTGTGCCCAGCGCGGCCGTGCCGGAAACCGCCAGGGTGCCGCCCGTCGGCGCTTGCGTTTCCGTCTGGGCAGCGGTTGGCGTCGCCCCCAAGCCGACCAGAATTGCCGCCACGGTTGCCAGGGAAGCGACGAACGAAAGAAACGTGCGTGCCATAGAACGATACCTCCGTGAAAGTTGCCACCTACGTGAAGCGATTCTATCACCCTCCAGGCACTTGTCAACGGCCTGGCCTAGGCACCAGCGGCATGCGGGGCCACGGGGGCATGGGCGCGTTTTCCCGTCTTGCCAAGCTGCCCACCGCCCAGGAGTTGATTGCGGCCGAGCTGCGCACGGCTCTTTCGTTTGCTGTGCTCGTGCAGGCGGATCGTGACGTATTTGGCCTCGCCCGGTCTCAGCGACACATGGGCGTGGCCGTGACCCACGCCCTTCTTGTGCGCGGTCACATGGTAGCGCCCGGCGCCAACGTGAGAGAAGGATGCCTGGCCCGAGGCGTTGGTGACGGCGGTCCGCCCGGAGCGATGGTGGCTATGATGCGACCTGTGTTTGGAAGCGACGGCCGAATGATGCTTCTTGTGATGCACCACTTCGTGAAGATGGACCTTGGCCCCCGCCACGCGCTGCCCGGAATGGTGGGCGACGACCGTGACGTGGATTTCGCCTGTCGGGCGATGCCTGGCGACAGGCTGACCGGAACGCGGTCGGACCCGCGTTTTCGCCGTGCCCTCAGCCGCCTTGGAGGCCACTCTTGGCAGCGGTGCATGACTTTGCATTTCCGACAGCCGGGGACGCTTTTTCGCTGCCGCCTCAGTCGAGGAGATAACGCCGAGGGTCAAAATCGAGAACGCCGCAATGGCCACAACCGCGGCCGGTCGCGCATTCCACTTCGTTCGACGTTTTTCACGGCCGCCGGATGTTCGACTCGTCATCTTCATTCTCCTGCCACGATAGGTTTCCGTATCAGGTTCGGTATGTCCCCCGCTATTTATTCCCTCGCGAACTTGAGCCGCCCTTCGATCGCGGCCGGGAGGAGCGGGTTGGCAAGCAATTCCCCCATGTCGCGGAGCAAATAATTCCGGACTACATCGAGCGGATCGACTTCGCCCACCAGGGCCTTGGCATCCTGACGCAATTCCGCAGCCCTCATCTTGAACTCCTCAGGGCTCAGGAGACGAACCCGGTCCAGCCAGGACGTGACCTGGGCGCTGATTTTCGCGTCTTTTTCGGCATCCAACCCAGCCAGTGCCAGGGCCACGTCGTCGGCCACTTGATCGCGAAGCTCCGCGAAATCGTCCCCCTCGGCCGTGCGTAGATCATCCAGGGAGTCGAGAATTTCCTCCAAGGGACCGGAGATGTCGTCGGCACAGTCGCTGATGTAGGCCGCCACCTGGCTGGCCGTCAGGAGTTTCAAGAGGTCCGGGGCTCGCTTGCGGGCCGTAGCGGTCAGCGCCACGGCGTCGTCCAGGTCGACGTCATCGCCGTCGCGTGCGTCTTCGGCATCGTCCTGCAAGCTGTCGATCTGATCTTCGGGATCGCCCCGCATGATGGCATCGCCCAGCCTGATCAGGGCGAGGCGAAGCGCCACGGGGCCTTGGCCGGCCTGGCGGTCGCGCTCGTCCGCCGCGCCTGCCGCCAGTTGCTCCGCGGCCTTCAACTGCTGGGGCGTGAGATCGAGCGCGTAGATCGTCTCCAGCGCCTTCGCTTCCAGGTTCAGCGACGATAGCGAAGCAGGCGCAGGCGTAACAGCACGGGGAGGGGCCGCGGCAAAGACGCTCGGCCCCCACGCCAAACCGACCACACAGAACGCCGCCCTAAGTACGTATCCGGCGGACCAGAACCTCTGCATCTCACTGCTCCTTGTTCTGAGGACCTAATGCGAAGTGGAACGTCCCCATTTTACCACGCGCGTGCCATTC
Organism: uncultured Planctomycetia bacterium; assembly: GCA_963824275.1. Classification (GTDB taxonomy): domain Bacteria; phylum Planctomycetota; class Planctomycetia; order Pirellulales; family Thermoguttaceae; genus JANXQG01. The sequence continues at coordinate 407,808 of CAWGOT010000007.1, forward strand.
CGGCAAGCGACGCTTCTGTTCTCCTACCGCTTCCCCGTCAGCGCATTGACGTATTCTTCGATTGCCGTGTAGCCCGAGGGCATCACGCGGTTCGGATCGGCAACGGGGATCTTGCGAGCCGGCCCGCCTTGGACCTTGCCGAAGCCGCCGACTTCCGCCGGGTCGTGGACGATCGCGCCCGACTTGCCCAACGACCGCGCCTGCTCGACGAGCCGCGTGTCGATCGCATCGCGATGCAGCGCGTCGCCCGCGCCGGCGAGCACTTTCTCGCAGGCCTCGGCGGCCGAATCGAGCGTCACGGGCACCGGCGGCTTCATGGCGGGCGCGGCCATCAGGGTTGCCTGGGGAAAATCGGCCGCCACCGCGGGCCGGCCGTGCAAGCGGCCGTCGCGGTTCAAGTCGACGAAATTGCCCGTCTGGAAAATGTGGTCGGTCGCGGTGAACTCGCTGGCAAAACGATCCACCGAGGAGGGCCCCTTGATGAAATAATTGTTGATCAGATCGGCGCTATGGGCTTCCGCGCTGTGCCCGCCGACGTAGCCGTTGGTGCCCCAGTTGTAGACCACGTTATTGATGTATTGCACGGTGCCCTTGGCCTTGGGATTGCGGCTCTGGTTGTTGATCCACAGGTTGTGGGAAAAGGTGACGTTGTCGCTTTGGCAGAGGCAGCCGAAGCGCTGCGGATCGACGCCTTCGCCGATCAGGCAGTATTGCAGCGTGACGTTGTTGGAGCCGGTGAAGCCGATGCAGTCCCAGCGGCCCCACTCGATCGAGACGTGGTCGAGGATCACGTCGCGGCACTCGCCCAGTCCGAGCGTGCATTTCTTGTCCTGCTTGAGCGTGAGTCCCTGCCGCAGGCGGATGTAGCGGATGATGATGTTGTGCGACTTGCGCAAGAGACGGTGTAGTTCTTCAGGCAGATGCCCTCGCCCGGCGCGGTCTGGCCGGCGATGGTGATATTGCTGGCGATGCTCACGGGCGAGGCCAGGTCGACGTATCCGCCAACGTCGAAGACCACGATCCGCCGCTCCGTGCTCACCGCGTCGCGGAAGGAGCCGGGTCCGCGGTCGTCGAGGTTGGTGACGTGGTAGAGCGTGCCGCCGCGCCCGCCGCTGGCCAAGGCGCCGAAGCCCTCGGCGCCGGGAAACGCGACCAGCGGAGAGCGGGTCTCCGCCTTCGCTCTGTCGGCCGCGTAGCTGGCCGTGCCGAGCGCGGCGAGCAACGCGGTTATAAGGTAGGCCTCCCATTTCACTTTCATCAAGGATGTACCCATCTTGCTTTCTCCAGGCAGGTTTCGAACACGGGCCCCATCGCCCGCATGAACTGCACGTTGCGTAATTGTACACGATGCCGGTGCGGTTATTCAGGGCCAAAGGCCTGGTTTTTCACCAAGCGAAGGCCATGGCCCTGGGAAAAAGGCTCCAAAACGACGCAAAAGGGCCGAAGGCCGGGCAAATCTCCTTGGCAGACTTGCGGGCACCCTGAGAAAGAACAGTTTCGACAGAGAACTGGAGGGCAGAAGAATAGGAAAAAGAAGGCGACTGGGGCCAAAAGTCGAATAACCAAGTGGTTGTCAGGGCGGTCCCGACATTGGATAATAGAATGGTTGTATGACGCTTGGCCAATCGGTTTGCGCGGCGGCTCGCCAGGGGAACCGCCCGCTAGGAATCCAATATGCTAGTCACGATGCACACTCAGCGATTCGGCTTTATTTCGCTCCTGCTGCTTGCCAGCATCGCAACCTCCGCGGAGGCGGCGGCCGACGAGCCGGCCAACGAGGCGGAGGCCCGAGGGCTGGCACAGGCCTTCGAGAAGGCCGTAATGTCCAGTGACGCGGCCGCCGTTCGCGCCGCCTTCGATATCGCCGCCCTCAACCGGCGGGCGCTGGGCAAACCCGCTGACCCGGACGCAGCGCCGGCCGGGCGCGATACTGCCCTGGCGTCGGGCGCAAGCGCGGCGATCAGTGATTTCGTCGGCGTCGGCCGGCCCCAAATCGAGCAGGGGGCCAGTTTCGGGCTGTTGCACCTGTACCATGACGGCGACGAACAACGGGCCCTCTTTCGGCTGATTTATCCCAACGGCGGCGTCGGCTATCTGGATTGCATCTGCGTGCGGCACGCCGAGGGAAAACTGCGAATCGACGACGCCTACTCCTTCGAAGCAGGAGAAATGCTCTCCGAGAACCTGCGTCGCAAGCTCTGGCTGGCAAGCGAAAAAAACGCCCCGCCGCCTGCGCCGGCGGCTGAGGGGTCCATCAGCGACGGCACGATGCTCGCCACGGCCTTGCGCGAAATCAAGACGCGGATCAACGGCGCAAAGTACCAAGGCGCTGGACATCAGCAACCGCCTGCCCGAACGCCTGCAGAAGGACAAGGCCGTGCTGGGCATGCGGCTGCAAGCCGCCCGCGGCTTGAAGGGCGAACCCTACGATGAAGCGATTCGCGCCTACCGCAAGGCGTATCCCGACGAGCGGAACCTGGACCTGGTCATGATCGACGCCTATTCTGCGCACAAGCTCTTCGATCGGGTCCTGGCCAGCATCGACGGACTGGATCGCACGCTGGGCGGCGACCCGTATTTGGACACCATGCGGAGCCAGGCGTATTTCCAGAAGGGCGACCTTGCCGCCGCGAAGCGCTGCGCCGGAAAGAGATCGAGGCCGAGCCCGACTTGCCGGCGGCGTACTTCTGCGGGCTGGCGATTTCGCTCAAGGAGAAGGATTTTGCCGCGACCAGCGCGCTGTTGACGACGGTCCGCGACAAGTTTCCCCGGCGGATGCCCGTATTGAAGGACAATCCCGATTTTGCCGAATACGTGAAGTCGCCACAGTATAGCACTTGGGCGAATGCCAAGAAGCCGTAAAAGTACCAGTAAGTTGACCGCCGAGATCGCTTTACACGATTGGCAACTTGGAGAGATACTTCAAGTATGGGTGCGGATGCATGCGACAGCAACGACGAAAAACGACGCCTCGTGTCCGAGATGGAAAGGTCCAGCGGAAAAACCGGACGGATCTGTCACCGCACTACTCAAATACGCGGCTTGATCGGCCTGCCGTGGTTCGCCAAAGGCCTGGACAAGGGCATCGGCACCTGCTGACCAGGCCGCAGCTCTACCAGTTCATCGACCTGTTGCCGGATTGGGCAGAGCTGTCCCTTGGTCTGAACGCCGTGCTTCTCGCGCCTGCCAGCCGTACGGCAATGGGATGGCACAAGCCCGGCGTCGTCGCCATTTGCGCGTGGGAGCGTGAGCTGACGTGCGAGTGGGACATGGATTTCATCGAGGCGCATCGCCACGTGCTGGATCGCTTGGACGTCCCCATAGAGCCAGTTTTCGATACGCCCGAGGATGAAGAATGCTGTCGCCCGAAGTTGTTCTCACAGGTTTGCCGGTTTACTGAGGAATCAGCACGCGGCTTCCAGTTAATGCACGTCTTCCTGCACGAATTGGGCCATCACCACGATCGAATGACAACGCGGTCCAAGCGGTTCGCCAGTCGAGGCGAAGGCTATGCAGAGCACTATGCCAATCGCTACGCGGACCGAATCTGGCAAAGGTATCTTGAGCTGTTTGGCTGGTAGCCGGAGATTCTCCAGCGGAATCTGGCCCACAAGCACCGGCACATTGTCGGGCACCTACAGAACGTCGACGGGCAGTCGCGGCCGAACATCGTTTGGGAACTACGCGCTTGACTTTGTGTGTACGATAAGTATACTGTTCAAACAGGCAGGATGGAGCGATAAACCATGAACTATCCGATCGTTCTCCACAAGGATCGCGATTCCGACTACGGCGTCACCGTGCCCGACCTGCCGGGATGTTTCTCGGCCGGCAAAACGGTCGATGAAGCATTGGCGATGGCCAAGGAAGCGATCGAGTTGCACCGGGAGGGGCTGATTCACGAGGGACAGCCGATCCCGCGCCCGGGCGGCATCGAGCAGTATCAGCAAAGCGCGGATTATCGTGGCGGCACCTGGGCGCTGGTGAGCATCGATCCCGCCGGGCTGCGCGTGAACGCGAAGCGCATCAACATTACAATCCCCGAGCGGATCCTGGATGCGATCGACCGATTCAGCCAAAAACGAGGACAAACGCGCTCCGGTTTCCTGGTCGAAGCCGCAACGGAGCATATGGGTCGCGCCGGGCGCCGCTCGCCGTCCGGGCGCGCGAAACCATCGGCCAAGGCCCGTCAAGCGAACGGCAAGTAAATGCAGAATCTGCTATCCGTCGGCCCGAAAAACAGGCACGCGGCATCCTACGGGGCCGGCTTTCCAAAGCAGAAGAGGTGCTCGAAGCCCCGCAGGAAGACCTGCCCGTCGCTGATGGCGGGCGAGGCATAGCACTTCTCGCCCAACTCGAATTGCGCCACGCGCTCGAACTTCGCGCCCGGCTTGATGACGTTGATCTGGCCCTTGGCGTTGACGAAATAGACCAGTCCTTCGATCAGCACCGGCGAGGCGAAGTGCGCGCCGAGCCGCTCCTGCCAGAGCACCTTGCCCGTGGCAGCGTCGTAGCAGAACGTCTGGCCGCTGGAATTGATCGTGTACAGGAAATCGCCCGCAGCGAGGAAGGAGGGGATGGCGGGCGTTCCCTTGGTATCGCGCCAGGCGACGCGGGTCTGGGTCACGTCGCCGCTTCCATCGGGCCTGATGGCCACGATCTGGGTTTTGGGATAGGTGCTGGCGGCATAAATCAGGCCGGCCTTTTCGCTGTAGACCGGGGTGGCAACGAATTCCTGCGAGGGCCCGTCCACCGTCCAGAACGGCTTGCCGGTTTCCGGATCGAAGCTGGTCACGCAGCGGTCGCCGCACTGGATCATCTGCAGGCGGCCCGCCATCTCGCGGATCAGCGGGGCGGCGTAGCTGATCCCTTCGTGGCTGCGATCGAGCCGCCACAGCGTCCGCCCGTCGTCAGGGCTCAAGGCGATCAGAAAGGACTTGCCCTTGCTGTCGCAATCGACGATCAGTTTGTCCTTGTAGAGCACGGGCGCGGTGCTGAACCCCCACTCGCTGGAATGGGTGCCCGGCCGGACCAACCAGACCTGCTTTCCGTCAGCCAGGTCATGCGCGGCGATGATGATTTCGTCGCCGACGCGGAACGTGACATAGACCCGTTTGCCGTCGGTGACGGGCGTGCAGGAAGCATAGCTGTTCTCGGTATGCGTCGGCCCCAATGGGCCATGCGCGACCGTTTGTTGCCAGAGGATCTTGCCCGTCGAGCGCTCGACACTCAGCAGCAGGCGGTCGAGTTTCTCGGGCAGGGCGGTTGCCGTGACGATCCACTCGCCCCACACGATCGGCGAGGCATGTCCGGCGCCGGGCAGCGCGGTCTTCCAGACCAAGTTGGCGGCGTTCCACTGGGACGGGACGTTTTTTTCCAGGCAGGTGCCGTCGCCGCGCGGGCCGCGCCATGAGGGCCAGTTCTCCGCGTTCGCGGAAGTTGGGAAGCTCAGGGCGCCGACCAGAAGGGCGGCGATCAGGATGCGACCGGTGGGATGGGGCTTCATGGGTCTTTCGGGGTGGGTAGGAGTTGGATGGGGGCCGTACGTTGGGCAAACACGAAGCAGTATTCAGCATACTTGCGCCGCTGGAGATTGGGAATGGCACGGGCCATTCTCGGAAGTGGACCACTTACCTTAGGACCGGCATCTTGCACGCCAGTTCCTCCTGGTTTAGACTGAGTCCTATGGGAGAGTAAAATCAGACTTGGGAGACGCCTTTATGAATCGCTACCAACCCCCCGCATGGTTCCTTCTCTGCGCCGCGGTGGCGCTGGTACCGCGCTCGCCGCTGATGGCCCAGGTGGATCGTCATCCAGGTCTCATGAGCGACCTCGTCGACGTCAGCGGCGATTTCCGCGAGTACCGCAACACGTTTTTCCTCGCCGACAAACTGTCGGGCTTCGACCCCAGCGCGGGAACAGGCTCCATCACTTGGGTTCGGAACCAGCTTTACCCCCGCATCGCCTTCAGCAACATGGAAAACGTGTTGCAGCCTTTCAACGGCGTCACGTTTCCCGAGGGCGAATACGCCATCAACCCGGTGCTGCCGTTTCGCATCCAGTTCGTTTCGCCGCGGACGGTCCGCATCCGCATTCAGACCGGCCCGGGACCCGGAGTACCGGGTGCCCCGGGGCCGGAGCAGCCGTCACCGATGCTCGTGGGCGAGCCTCCGCGCGACACGTCCTGGAAGATGACGCCCGTCGCCGGCGGCTACCGCTACGCCAGCGCGGCGGGGTCCGTCACCATTCTGGAAAACCCCTGGCATGTCGAAATCCGCGATGCACAAGGCCGCATCCTCACGCGGACCAACCACACGTCGGACTATCGCGACCCAGCTCGAACCGGCCTTGCCCTTCGCCTTTATCCGCCGCTCTTCGGACTACTCCCGCAGCGTGGCGGCGGTGTTCTCCCTTTCCCCTGGCGAGAAGCTGTTCGGCGGCGGCGAGTCGTTCACCCGGCTCGACAAGCGCGGCCAGAAGCTGGTGCTGTGGAGCAACGACGCCAACGGCGTCGAGAGCAACCGCATGTACAAGCCGATCCCGTTCTTCATGAGCAACCGCGGCTACGGCATGTTCGTCCACACTTCGGCGCCGGCCACCTTCGATTTCGGCGCCTCCGTGGGCAACGTCAACCAACTCCTGCTGGGCGACGATGAGCTCGACCTGTTCGTGTTTCTGGGCGCAGCCCAAGGAGATCCTCGACGAGTACACTAAGCTCACCGGAAAGGCATCCATGCCGCCGCTGTGGTCCTTCGGGTTGTGGATGAGCCGCATCAGCTACTACTCCGAAGCCGAGGAAACCCGCGCCGTGGCCGCCAAGCTCCGCCAGAACCGCATCCCCGACGACGTCATCCACATGGACACCGGCTGGTTCGAAACCGACTGGCGCTGCGATTACCAATTCTCTGCCACGCGTTTCAAGGACCCCGCCAAGATGATCGCCGACCTGAAACGCGACGGCTTCCACATCTCGCTCTGGCAGCTTCCCTATTTCGTGCCCGAAGAATTCGCTCTTTCCCGAGATCCTGGCGAAGGGGCTGGCCGTGAAAGACGGCAAGGGCAACCTGCCGTATGAGGACGCCGTGCTCGATTTCACCAACCCGGCCACGGTGGCGTGGTACCAGGAGAAGATCGGCGGCCTGCTGAAGATGGGCGTGGGCGCGATCAAGGTGGATTTTGGCGAGGCCGCGCCGCTGACCGGCGTGTACGCCAACGGCCGCAGCGGCTTCTACGAGCACAATCTCTACCCGCTGCGCTACAACAAGGCCGTGGCCGAAATCACCCGGCAGATCTCCGGTGAGAACATCATGTGGGCGCGCAGCGCCTGGGCCGGCAGCCAGCGTTATCCGCTGCATTGGGGCGGCGATTCCGGCGGCAGGATGGCGGCATGGCGGCGACCTTCCGTGGCGGCCTCTCCTTCGGCATCAGCGGCTTCACCTTCTGGAGTCACGACATCGGCGGCTTCGCAGCCAGGACCCCCGAAGAACTGTACCGCCGCTGGATGCCGTTCGGGATGCTGACCTCCCACAGCCGCTGCCACGGGACTCCTCCCAAGGAGCCTTGGGAGTACAGCGCCGCGTTCCTGGACGATTTCCGCCGCGCCGACGAGATGAAGTACAAGTTGATGCCCTACGTTTACGCCCAGGCCAAAGACGCCAGCCAGCGCGGCCTGCCAATGGTGCGTGCGCTGTTTATCGAATACCCGGACGACCCCGGCTCGTGGCTCGTGGACGATGAGTACCTCTTCGGTTCGGACATGCTGGTGGCGCCGTTGATGGAATCGGGCATCACCGGCCGCGACGTCTACCTGCCGCCCGGCCAGTGGATCGATTACCAGACGGGCAAGATTTACGCTGGCGGCTGGCAGAAGATTGAGGCCGGTCAGATCCCCGTGGTGGCGCTGGTCCGCGAAGGCGCGGCGATTCCGCACATGAAGCTGGCGCAATCCACCGCGCAGATGGATTGGTCGAACCTGGAACTGGTGGTCTATGCCGCCAATGCCACACGTGCCCGGGGGATGATCTGCCTGCCCTCCGATAACGTCTTGCACTCGGTGGAAGTAAGCAAGCGGGATGGCAACTTCGCCCTGACCGCGAACCCCCTGGCGGGCAAGGCGACGATCACGGTAAGACCGTACGCGCGCTGACCTCTTCACGCGGAAAGTACCTTTCCACAACGTCATGGAACTCGGCGGGCGTGACGGCCTTGCCCACGTTGGCCCGAAAGGCCCTGGCGCCGGGGCGGCCGTTGGCGTAGCAGCAGGCATACTTCCGCATGAGCACCGTGCCCTGCTGAGGGCCAAAGCGCTCGGTCAAGAAACGAAAGTGATCGAGCATCACCGCGCGCTGCTCGGCGAGGGTCGGATCGGGCGGGATCGGCTCGCCCCGCAAGGCGGCCTGCGCCTGGCGAAAGAGCCAAGGCCGATTGAGCGCCGCACGGCCAATCATCACGCCGTCAACGTCGTAACGGCGAAAGGCCTCGACAACGTCCTGGGGCGTGGAAATGTCGCCGTTGCCGATCAGCGGTATGCGGTACAGATAGGGCTTGATCCGCGAAATCGCTTCCCAATCGGCCGAGCCGCGGAACATGTCGGCAGCCGTGCGGCCGTGGACCGTCAAGGCGGCCCCGCCGGCATCCTCCACGGCCTGGGCCACGTCGCAGGCGTTGATCGTGTCGCGGCAGGCGCCAGACGGATCTTGGCCGTCACCGGCGTCGGGCGCAGGCCCTCGCCACCGCCGCCACGATCTGCCCTACGCGGTCCGGAAAGCGGAGCAAGTACGACCCGCTGTGGGCCTTCTCCGTAACTTCCGTAACCGGACAGCCGAAGTTGATGTCCACCACGCTGACGCGGAACTCGCGGGCCAGCCGCCGGCCGACCTCAGCCATGAGCGTCGGGTTGTTGTCCCAGATCTGCGCGGCCAGCGGCCGGGGTTCGTCCAGGACGCCCCACAGCCGCTCGGGCGGATGGCCGTGACGAGAATCGATCTCCAGGAAGCCCCGCGCGCAGAACATCTCCGTGGCCGGCAGTCCGACCCCGCCATGCCGCCTTACCACCTGCCGAAAGGCATAGTTGGTAAATCCGGCCATGGGGGCCTGAAGCAGCGGCGGATCAATCACCAAAGGGCCAATTTCCAGGGGAGGAACCATGGGACAAAAAATTCGAAATCCGAATATCGAAATCCGAAACAAATTCGAAATCGTAATAGGAAATGTTCAAAACAAACTGGATCAGCGCGTCTTAGCCATTTCCTATTCGAATTTCCGATTTGTTTCGGATTTCGATATTCGGATTTCGGATTTCCACCGCTAGCCGGCGACTTCCACCCTTGCGCCAGTTGCCGTTGCTTGCAGAACGGCCTCCAAGCGGCGGCGATCCATGCCGTTGCCTTCGATCCGTACGCGGCCTGCCTGCACCGCTTGCGAAACGCTCAGCTCGCCCTGGACCAGGGAGTGGAACGTGGCGGAGTTCACAAGGAAAACGGCGCTGCTTCGCGGTCCCACGCCGTCGTCAATGGCCACCAGGCGGCCATCGCGCACCAGCAGCTCCCATTGGCCGCCGCCCGGGCCGTCGACCTGCATCCCCAGGTGGGCAATCCGCGGGTCGCCGTGCGGCACCTCGCCGAAAGCGTGCAACCGCCGCCGCAAGTGGTCGTGGACGTCGAACGCCGGCTTGTACTTCGCACGGCGGACGCGGCCAAAATTCGTGCCGATGGCGTAGCGGGCAAGCTGTGACATCATCTCGCGGTCCAACGTTGGGCACGCCAGGTGCGGCGCCGCATGCAGCGTATTGGTCATGTCGAACTGTGGGTCGTCGCGCCAGTAGGACCCGTAGATGCCCAACTGGTCGCGAAAGGTCTTGGCGAACCAATCGCCGTCGAGGTTCCAACCTGAGTCAGGATCGGCCAGGGGCGAGAGATCCTCAACGACTTCCTGCATCACGGCGGCCATCTCCAGGATCAGCGGCGGATGCGGCGAAGTGACGTGGTAGGTCGTGCCGTGGAACTCCGGCCGGCCAAGGATGTGGCACATCACGGCCGAGACCCAATCGACCGGCACGAAATTCTTGCGGTCGTCATCCCTGATCCCCAGGGCGGCCACGAGCAGATCGCCCGCCGTAGCGCCCGCGCGACTTGGCTGGCCATCGTGTGGGCGAGCTTCAGCGGCGCGTAGAAGCCGTGGTAGGTCGTCGTGTAGCCGGTCTGCGAATCGCCGACGATGATCGAAGGGCGGTAGATCGTGGGCGGGTCGAGCCAGCCTCCATGAGCACTGGCGGCCGAGCGGACGAGCATCTCCGCCTGAAGTTTCGTTTTCTCGTAGACGTTGCCCGCCGTCTGCCCGACGTTGACATCGCTTTCCAGAATGCGGCCGTTCCGCAGACCGCAGACATAGGCCGTCGACACATGGTGGTATTGCCGAATGCCGGTGCAGCGGCAGAGCTCCAGGATCCGCCGCGTGCCCTCCACGTTGGAAAGGTACGGCTCGCCATCGGGATCATCGCCGCGAAAGACGAGGCTGGCGGCATTGTGGAAGACCGCCGTGCAATGCCCTTCAATCCAGTCCAGGGTGCGATTGTCCAATCCCAGGTCGATCTCGCTCAGATCGCCTTCGAGCACGACCGGCCGGGGGAGCACGGTTTCCAGCGCTAGTTCCCAGTGCCGCAGCAGGGTCTCGACGCGCTGCCGCGCCGACTCCGACTTCGAGGGCCGAACGAGCACCGCCATGCGGCGTCCTGCCAACAGACAATCGCGGAGCAGATAGGAGCCCAAGAGTCCCGTTGCGCCGGTCAGAAGGTGATAACTCGCGGTATTTTTTCTTCCTGTACCCAACGAAGAAGTCTCCGATGAAAACTTGCCCGCCATCCTCAGCGGGATTGGAGAAGCATTTTACCTAGAGGGGCGGATTCCCACAACCACCCCCGCTCCTGGTGGAAATCGAAGCCCAACGCAAGCGCCTTAGTTTTCCATAAAATGTTTATTCGCTTGGATTTACGAGAAGCTGCGCAGACTGAGGACCTTGCGGAAGCTTAGGGCAGCGCCAGAACTCGGGTTGCCAGCCCGTTGGGCGGAAAGCCCCGCGTCTCGGGTATGAACAGCGGGTCTGCTGCCTTGGCCCACCCGACCATGTGATCACTCATGCCGGTACAGCCTGACGCGCAGGATATTATGCTCGCTATGCGCGTCGCGACGGTGGAAGGCCGCGGGCAGCAGCAAGGGCAGGTCGTTGGCGCCCGTGCGGTGATCCACGTAGCTCATTCCTTGAACCCAGCGGCCGTCCACAAAACTGCCCTCGTCCACCTGGCCGACCTCAACGAGCGAGGGGCCCGGTGTGTTGGGCGTGAAGGAAATGGCCATCTGGACCTCGTTGCTGGCGACGACATAGAACTCGTCGGGCGCGATCGGCACGAAGAGGGCGCCGGCGTGCCGATTGGTAGGCGGGGGCGCGGGGGTCGAGCCGCCGGGCCGGCGGTCGCGGCCGAACCCGACCGACATCGTGTAGTCGCCGAAGGGGACCTTCTCGACCTGGCCGTTTTCATACAAGAGCACGCTCGCCAGCGTGCCCTTGCCCTGCTGCTGGGCGATCAAGGGCATGAGTTGCGAAAGGGCCTTGTAGACGCGGCCGAGCTCGTTGTTGGGATCGTTCCGCATGAGATTGAACTCGACCCCATAGACGGACGAGCCGAGCGCGTCGTGCCCGATGGCGTAGAGCGCGTTGGGGGCGCCGCCCGCTCCGCCGCTCGTCTCGGCAATGAACAGCGGGTTCCCGCCGCGGCTGTACTTTTCGCACCAGGCGGGGAAGTCCTTGGCGCTGTAGGCGTCGGGCGAGAGCATGTCGATGGCCGGCCCCCCTGCCCTCCAGACGTCCAGCAGGTCGTCCATCGGTCCGCCCATGGCGAAACGCCCCTGGCTGATACCGCTTTCCCGCGGCTTGCCAAGCGCGTCGGCGATGGAGGACGAGCGGTGCAGCGCGGAGTTGACGAACATCGGCAGCGGGTATTCGGCCTTGCCCGCCGCGGCCACCCGGCCGGCGTACTGCGCGTAGTGCCAAGCCATGAAGATCTCGTCCGTCGCGGTGCTCCGGCCGAAGACCTCCTCCCAGGTCCCGGAGGTTTTGGCGCCGGCCGCCTCCCAGACCTTGCGAAATGCGGGAATCAGGGTCTCCTTGCGCTGCTGAAGGTAGTCCATGAGCGCCTTGGGCACCGGCCCTTCATAGGCCCTGTTGGCGGCGGGCGAGCGGTCGCGGGTGTCGATCGACATTCCCATTTCGTTCTCCACCTGCACCATGATAACCGTGTGCTGCTGGGCGTCCACGTCCCGGACGTGCCGCATGAGGGCGGCAAAGGCCCACGCGTCGGCGTCCCGCGTCGCATCGCCGTAGCCCTCGATCGCCGAGAAGAACTCCAGGCTCTTGCCGCCCCCGGCCTGGGCGCAGGGAAAACGCTTGTAGTCCTTCTTCACCCAGATCGGGGCGTAAAGCGACAGGCCGTTCTTCCAGCTTGCAAACCACACCAAGCCGAGCCGCTGATGGTTGCGCCGGGCCAATTCGAGCATGCCGTCGACGAGCGTGAAGTCGAACCGGCCCTCCTCGGGCTCGAGCAGACCCCAATAGACGACGGGAAACACGGTATTGAGGTTCATCTCGACGAGTGAGGGCCATATCCGCCGCAGGTTCTCCAGGCTGGTGGAAGTAGAATCTTCGAGTTCGCCCGTGAGGACCAGGAACGGCTTGCCGTCCACGATCAGTTGCGTTGTGGTGCCCTGTTTCTGCAAGTGAGGGATTTGCGCAGCGGCGCTGGGCGAGTCGGCGCTTTTTGCTTGACTCGCAAGGAGCGCGAGAGGAAACTAGGGTGAGGCTGAACAAGATTCGAAGTTGCATTGCGATGTCCTTTGATTTCGGCTGGCCCTTCACTTGTAGTCCGTAGGGTGGGACAAGATCGCGTAGCGAGCGTCGGCCCACCATTGCTTCGTAGATTGTGGATCTTTGGTTATGGGTGCGATAGCACGGGATCCTGGTGGGCCGGCCTCGCTGCGCGATCTTGTCCCACCCGTCCCACCCTACGGACTACGGACTACTGTCGCTCACTGATAGCGGTACAGCGTCACGCGCTGAATGCCCTTCCAGGCCAACATCACACATTCCCCTTCATTGCTGTCGTCGCCGGCCAGGCTCCGTCCGGGCACCCAGCGGCCGTCGACAAATGTGCCTTCCTCCACCGTGTCCAGACCGGCGAGCGGCGGTCCCGGCGTGTTAGGAGAAAACGTGACCCTAAGGCCGCTGCCGGCCAGGAAGTACTCGTCAGGCCCGGTGGCAAGGAATATCGCCGCCGCAGGGGGTGGAGGCGCCGCCGACTTTGGGACGCCAGTGCCTCCTAGCGGCGTATGGAACTTGACCTCCAACGTGTAATTCCCCACGCGCACTTTCTGCGGCGGGTCGCTCGGGCTCCGCATCAGGACGGCCGACATCGTCCCGTCGCCCTGGTGCGCCGAAATCAGCGGCGCCAACTGCCTGAGCAAGTCATAGCTGCTGGTCAGGTCATTGTCGGGAAAGGGGATCTTCTTGTCCGTCAGGCCCATCGCCGTCCAGCCGACTGTATTATGCCGTCCGAAGATGTAGAGCACGCGGGCTGCGCCTTCGGCCTGGCCCATGTTCTCGGGCACGAAGAGCGGATTGCCGGGGCGGTCGTACTTGGCGCAAAAGGCCACGAAGTCCCGCTCGCTATAAGAGTCGGGCGAAAGCATGTCGATCTTCGGCCCTCCGGCCTTCCAGACGTCCATCACGAGGTCCCACGGCCGGCCGCCGCTTGCCGGCTGGGGTCCGCTGTTAATTCCGTATAGCGCAGCGTTTGTGAACATCGGGATCGGATACTCGGCCTTGCCCGCCTCGGCCACCCGGTTCATGTAGCGGGCATAGTACCAGGCCATGAAGATCCCGTCCGTCACCTTGCCGGGCCGAAGACCTCTTCCCAAGTCCCGGACGGTCTTCCCGCCGGCCGCCTCCCAGACCTTGCGAAATTCCGGGATGAGGGTCTCCCTGTGCTGCTGGAGGTAATCCAACAACTCCCTGGGCACCGGCGCGGCGAAGGCCTGATTGGCCGCGGGCGAGCGGTCGCGGGAGTCGCCGTGCATGCCCACTTCGTTCTCCAACTGAACCATGATGACGGTCTGGTCGCGGCTGTCGATTTCCTTGATGTGCCGCATGAGGGCCGCGAAGGCGCGGGCATCGGCGTCGCGGTTCGCGTCGCTCAACGGGCTGAGCAGCTCGATGCTCTTGCCCCCTGCGGTCTGGGCCCTCGGGAAGCGCTCGAAGTTCCGCTTCACCCAGCCTGGCGGGTAGCTGGAGAGACTGTTCTTCCAGCTTGCGAACCACAAGGGCACGAAACGGAGGTTGTGGCTGCGGCATTCCTGGATGATGCCGTCTACGAGCCTGAAGTCGAACTTCCCTTCCTCCGGTTCGATTTGGGCCCAGGAAACGCCCGCCAGAAGCGTGTTGACTTTCGATTCGACGAGCCTGGACCATAACGGCTTCATGAACTCGAGGCTCGTGGCGTGGTTGTTGCCCACTTCCGAGCACAAGGCCAGGAATGGCTTGCCGTCCACGATCAGTTGCGTGGTGGTTCCCTGTTGCCGAAAGTGAGGGATTTGCGAAGCGGAGTCGGTTGCGTCGGCGCCGTTTGCCTGACCCGCGAGGAAGGCGACACCGCAAACAAGGATAGAACAGAACAAATCTCGGGTTTTCATGGTCATCTCCTTTGGATCTCGGGTGCGATAGTAGGGTGGGCCGAGTGGAGCGAGTCCCACCAACGATACATGGTGGGACTCGTTGCACTCGGCCCACCCTGCGGTCCTCACGGATAGCGGTACAGCGTAACGCGCAGGATTCCCAGGTTCCGCAGGATCAAATACTGCCCCTGCTCGGTGTCGTCACCCGCCAGTCGGCGGCCGGGGACCCAGCGGCCGTCGACAAACTTGCCTTCTTCCACAGTGGCCAGTCCGGCCAGCGGGGGCCCCGGCGTGTTCGGGAGAAAGGTGACTGTTTACGCCGCTGCCAGCCGCGAAGTACTCGTCAGGCCCCGTCGCAATGAAAATTGCCGCCGAGGGCGGCGACGGCTGCTGTGTTGCCGCAGTCGTTGGTGCCGCCGGCGCACGCGTGGTCTTGTCGCAGCGACCTCCAGCGTGTAATTCCCCACCTGGATCTTCTGCGGCGGGTCGTTCGGGCCCAGCAGGACGGCGGACATCGTGCCGTTGCCCTGGTGTTCCAGAATCAGGGGCGCCAATTGCGCGAGGAGATCATAGCCGCGGCCAGTTCGGAATCGCTGCCCGCCGATGCTGTCGATCCCAAACGGCGAGAAACCGATTGCGTCGTGGCGTCCGAAGGCGTAGAGCGCCCTGGCCGTGATATCCGGCCCGCCCCCCGTCTCGGCGATGAACAGCGGGTTCCCGGATTGGGTGTACTTGGCGCAAAAGCCCGTGTAGTCGGAGCTGTAAATGTCGGCCGCAAAGAGATCGATTTGCGGCGCCCCGGCTCTCCAGACATCCATCACGTCGGGCATCGGGCCGCCGCTCTGTCCGCCGCGGTGGAGCGGCGCAGGCTCCGTGCCGAATCCGAACTGCGGGCAGTTGGTGAACATCGGGATCGGGTATTCGGCTTTGCCCGCCTCGACCACCCGGCCGATGTAGCGGGCAAAGTCCCAGGCCATGAAGATTTCATCCGTCGGCCTGCCCTTGCCGAAGACCTCCTGCCAGGTCCCGGACGTCTTGAAGCCGGCCGCCTCCCACACCTGGCGAAACTCCGGAATCAGGGTGTCCTTGTGCTGCTGGAGGTAGTCCATCAGCTCCTTCGGCACCGGGCCCTCGAAAGCCTTGTTGGCCAGGGGCGAGCGGTCGCGGGTGTCGCCCTGCATTCCCATTTCGTTTTCCACCTGGATCACGATGACCGTGTGCTGCCGGCCATCCACTGCCTTGACGTGCCGCATCAGGGCCGCAAAGGCGCGGGCATCGGCGTCCCGGTTCGCATCGCTCGAAGGGGCTGAGCAGTTCGATGCTCAGACTCCCTGTGACCGGGTGCGCGGCGCGCCGAAAACGGGCCAGGGTGTCTTGTCCCCTACCATCTGGGCGCGCGGGAACCGCTCGAAGTCCTTCTTCACCCAGTCGGGCGGGTAGCTGGACAGACCGTTCTTCCAGCTTGCGAACCACAAGAGCACCAGGCGCAGGTTGTGACTGCGTGCATCCCGGATCACGCCGTCCAGCACGCTGAAGTCGAACTTGCCCTCCTGCGGTTCGATCTGGGCCCAGGAAACGCCCGCCAAGACGGTGTTGAGCTTGGCGTCGACGAGCTTGGGCCAAAGCGGCTTCATGTACTCGAGGCTGGTGGCGCTGTTGTTGCGCAGTTCTCCCGCCAGCGCCAGGAACGGCTTGCCGTCGACGATCAGTTGCGTGGCCGTGCCCTGCTTTCGCAAGTGAGGGATGTCCGGATCCGAGGCGGCTGAAACCGGACTGCCGCCCGCCAGGAGGGCGAGAGCGGACGCGAAAGTGGAACACAACGAGATTCGACGTTTCATGATGGTCTCCGGTTCTGGGTTTGATAGATAGTAGGGTGGGCCGAGTGCAACGAGTCCCACAATGAACGATCGGAACATGGTGGGACTCGTTGCACTCGGCCCACCCTACTATCTGCCCGTGCTCAACGGTAGCGGTACAGCACCACGCGCTGGATGCCCGCATTGCGAAGCGAAATATTCTGCCCCTGCCCGTCGTCGCTGAGAGCAAGGGTGAGAGCACACCCCAGAGCAGCGCAGAACAAGACTCGAAGTTTCACGGTTATCTTCTATCTTACCCAGGAACCGTTCATGGGGGTCTTGCCATTGTCATGTCTGCCGGAGTCCGGGCACCAGGTACCCATGGTCCGCGGCAGGCAGACGACAATGATCTTGATTAGGGAAATCGAGCCTGTCAAGCGCCCCCGCAGAGATTTTCCCGGAATTCCGATCCGGCAACGATCGGGTCAGAAAAGGCTTGACACTTGCAAGCCCGGAAACCAGACTTATAGCTCTTGCTAAATCGTATGGATCGTGCCGTTTCCAATTGCGAGCGTCAAGCTCAAGCAAACGTCGTTCCCACTCAGAAAGGACAGCATGATGAGAAAAGTACTGTTGTTGGTTGCGGTGATGTCGATCGTTGGCAGCATCGTGCGGGCGGAGGATCTCAAGAAGGACGTTGTCTTCGACGGCGACCAGGTGGGCGAGAACGCCAAGGGCTGGGCCGATCCACCAGAGAAGGCTTCCGTCGCGGCGCAGGACAAAGAAGTCCGCATCGCCGGCAAGAAAACGGTCGAGTTCCACGGCAAAGGCACTGGCTGGATGGGCTGCGGCTGGAATTGGTTCGGCTGGTATCCGGAAGACGCGGGCACGGACGTTTCCCACTACAAGAACCTCCGCTTCTGGGCGAAGCTCACCGGCGACAAGAAGCCCGTCTTGCTCTCGGCCACCCTGGTCGCCAACGAAACCGACAAGGACAAGAAGGCCAGCGAGGCGTGCAGCCTGTTCAAATACTGTGCAGGTCTGTCCGACGGCAAGTGGCACGAGATCGTCATCCCCATTAGCGATCTCTATGTCAAAAAGGACGTGAACCGGACCAAGGTCTGGGAGATGATGCTCGGCTGCTGGACGGACGACGAGGTCAACTTTACGCTCTTCGTGGATGAAATCGCTTTCGAGGGTCAAGGTGAGGCACGCAGCCAACCTGCCCCGGCCGACAACCCGGCCGTCCCGCTGCCGAAGGAAGTCGACGCGCGTGATCCGAACATCCGCTATGTCGGGCGATGGGACATGACGAACCCGTCTGCACCGCGGGCCTCGTGGACCTATAGCCTGGTGACGGCCAAATTCCAGGGCACGGCCATCAACGCCCGACTCAAAGGGGGTGGCTACTACCAGGTGGTCGTGGATGGGCAACCCAGGCGCGTGATTGGGCTAAAAAACGGCCGCGACCTCTACGAAGTAGCCAAGGACCTGCCCCAGGGGGAACACGTCGTGGAGATCGTCCGCCGCAACGAGGGGAACTGGATCGATCCCCTCACGTTTCTGGGCTTCCAGTTGGAGAAGGAGGGCAAGCTTCTTCCCTTGCCGCCCCGCAGCGGGCGGCGAATCCTGATCATCGGCGACTCGATCTCCTGCGGCTATGGCAACGAAGCCACTCGCGACGAGCACAATCCCCTGGACAAAGAGAACGGCTACATGACCTATGGCGCGATCGCCGCCCGCAAGCTGGGCGCCGAGGTCCAGATCGTGGCCTGGTCCGGGCGAAAGCTCTATCCCGACAATACGATGGTCGAACTCTACGACCGGGCCCTGGCGATGGAAACCACGCCCAAGGCCGACCTGGCGGGCTGGGTACCGGGCGTCGTGCTTATCGATCTGGGCACCAACGATTTCGGCAACCGCCAGAACCTGCCGGACGAGAAAGGCTGGATCGCCGCCTACGAGGATTTCATCAGGACGATCCGGAAGACCGCCCCGAAGGCCTACGTCTTCGTGGCGTCGGGCCCGATGGGCACCGCGCCCGAATGGGAGCGGTGGGCCAAGACGGTCGTCGCCGACCTCAAGCAGGCCGGCGACAGCAACGTCGCCTACCTGCCCTTTCCCACGCAGGATGTCAACGGCGACGGCATCGGTGGCGATTGGCACCCCAACCTCAAGACGCACGCCAAGATGGCAGACCGCCTGACCAAGGAGATCGAGAAAGCGGTGGGCTGGAAGATACCTTAGCTTACCGCTTCGGATCGGTCACCCGTCCCAGGAACAGGATCGTGCCGTCCTGCTTGTCAATGATGGCGAAGACGAACGGGTGGTCGGCGCGGAAGATGGCTGGCGGCGGCTCGACGCGCAGGGCCATCGCCCTGACGGCCACTCCCGTGGCGGCTGCGGCCTCCGTGCCCTCCTCGTTCACGTCGACAAACGCCTTGTGGATGACGGCGGAGATGTAAAGGTCTCGCTGTCCGTCCATGCCGGAAAAGTCCGCGGCGGCCGTGAAGGGAACTTTCATGCCCAGTTGCTCAAGCGTGTTCTTCATCGAGAACGATGCCTCCAACTTGAACTTGGGCAGATAGACCTCGGCCTTCCGCGAGCGAAGCTGCGACCGCAGGCCGGCAATCTTGTCCGCCGAGAGCGTCTTTTCCAAATCGCCTAGGCCCTGCACGTCCTTCGGCAAGAGCACGAGCATCGACAGGTCGTTGCCCTTGTAGGGCAGTTCCAGGGCCTGAAGTCCGGCCTCTTCCGCGTAGGGATAGCTCCCGTTCTGGTGCATCAGGGGGGCTTTCACCTTCTGCGCGGCTGAGACCGCAAAGTCCTCGTCGTGCGTCTGCTCCTTCTTAAAGGGGCTGGCCCAATCGCCCTTGAAGTAGATGGCGTTGGTCAGGACCAGCCGAGTCATGCGGTCGAGAACACCTATAGGGAGCAGGTCCTTGATCTTGTCGGCCGTCTGCTTCTCGACCCAGGTGTTGATCTCCTGCCGGGCGGCCTCGGTCTGGCCCGCAAAGTCCACCACTCCCAATTCGGCCCCGTACTGCTGCCGGGTCAGCACCAGGTACCCGGCCAGGAAAGGAAAGCCCTTCTGGCCCCAGAGGCGATTGGCCAATCGCAGGGTGTACCCGCGGTCCTTATCCGTCGAGTTCCAGCACCCAACTCCTTGTGATACTCGGCATGGGCCTGCGGCAGGATGCCTGCCAGGTGCAGCGCCTGGGCCATCTCGGCCTGCGTTTGGCCCTGGGCCCCGGCCGCCGTCATCCCCAAGGCGATCGAGATGCTCGTGGGCGAGAAGAACAGGTTCTTGCCAGGTTGCTCCTTGCTCAACCGGGCATAAAGATCGACGGCGAACTGATTGCCCGCCTCGGCGACTGCCGGAATTTCCGTCGGGACCGTCGCGCAGGGCGGGCCGGGACCGCCCCACCAGGGCGGGCAGCCAGAAGCGTCTGGCCGAAAGCTGAGAAGAGAATCAGGGAAAACAGCGATAAAAAGGCGATACGCATGATGGGACTTTTCTCGGAGAAAGAAGGACAGAAACCGGACATCCTCGGTTGGACGATTTTCCTTGGCAAGAAGTTCCGATTCTGACGCCAACTCGGGCAAAAAGCAACAGGCTCCCATCTCCCTCCGCGAGAGGGGCGGGAGCGACGGCAAATTATCGCATAGCGGGTCCCCCTAATTTCCCGCCCGGCCAGTTGCACGAACCCCGTCCGGAGAACATAATAATGCACGCAAGTTGCCCCGACGCTATGCATTTTTTCCGTCCCGGCAGCAGCGACAACCGTGTCATGTCTGAACTATCCCCAAAGGAGATGCTATGAGAACTTTCTTTGTCTGTGCGGTTACGTTTTTGCTGGCGTCCACGGCCTTCGCCGCCGACACCTTGGACATCTATGTCATCGATACAGAGGGCGGCAAGTCGATGGTCATGGTCACGCCCGCCGGCGAGAAGATGCTCGTCGACGGCGGCAGTCCGAGCCGGGACGACCGGGATGGAAAACGCGTCCTTGCGGCTGCCGAACTCCTGGGAATCAAGCAATTCGACTATATCCTGGTCACCCACTACGACGGCGACCACGTCGGCAATATTCCCCACATCGATTCCCTGATCCCGGCCAAGGTCTTCATCGATCACGGCGATCCGATCCCCACCCTGAATGCCAACAGCAAGCGCACCAACTACGAGCCCTACGTGAAGGCCATCGGCGACCGCAAGCGGATCTCGGTCAAGCCGGGCGATGTGCTCCCGATCACCGGACTCAAGATCACGGTCCTCACGGCCGGCATGAAGACGATCACCAGCCCGCTTCCGGGCGGCGGCCAGGTCAATGATCTCGCTCCCCCGGCGCAGCCCGACCTACCGAGACACCGACGACAACGCGGGCTGTGTCGGACTGCTATACGAGTTCGGCAAGTTCCGCATGGTCGATTGCGCCGATCTGCTTTCGTGGGTCGAGTACGATCTGATGTGCCCCAAGAACCCGGTCGGCACCGTGGACCTCTTCATGGTCAGCCATCACGGCCTGCATATGTCGAACGCGAAGTACTACGTGCATCCCCTGCACCCGCGGGTGGCCATCATGAACAACGGGCCCCGCAAGGGCGGCGACCCCGAGGTGCTGGACATCGTCCGGAGTTCTCCCGGCCTGGAAGACCTCTGGCAACTGCACTACTCGCCCAAGGGCGGCGACGCCAAGACGCCCCCAAGGACTTCTGCGCGAACATCACCGACCCCTGCGAGGGCAAGCCGATCCACGTGGTCGTCCAGCGCGACGGCACCTTCACCGTGACCAACACGCGGAACGGTTTTTCCAAGACCTACAAGCCGAAGCAGGAGTGAAGCGGCTGGGAAACAGTTGTTTACAACACTTATTGATTCGAAGGTCCTAACGGAGGTTTGACCATGTTCCAAAGAGTATTTGCTTTCGTCTTGGCCGCCATGGGCTTGTTTTCCGGCCTTGCGCTGGCGGCTGCCCAGGAAGCCAATCACCCTGCCGGCACGGCGAAAAGCCCGCCCAAGGAACTTGCCTTCGAACTCGGCGGGGGCGTGAAGTTGGAGATGGTCCTGATTCCTTCGGGCGAGTTCATGATGGGCTCGCCCGACTCGGACAGGGCCGCTTCCCCTAGAGAGAAGCCGCAGCACCGGGTGCGGATCACCAAGCCGTTCTACCTGGGCAAGTACCCGGTCACGCAGGAGCAGTGGCAGGCCATGATGGGCGAGAACCCCGCCCACTTCAAGGGGCCCAAAAACCCCGTGGAAGTGGTCAGTTGGGACGAATGCCTGCAATTCCTGCGGCAACTGAACGAGAAGGTGGGCGGAGGGAAGTTCCAGTTTCCCACCGAGGCCCAGTGGGAATACGCCTGCCGGGCCGGGAGCACCACGCACTATTGCTTCGGCGACGACGACGCGCGTTTCGGCGAGTATGGCTGGTATTCGGGGAATTCCGGCGGAAAGTCGCACCCCGTAGGCGAGAAGAAGCCCAACGCCTGGGGACTCTACGACATGCACGGCAACGTCTGGCAGTGGGTAGGCGACTGGTACGACCGCGATTACTACGCCCATTCGCCCGTGGACGATCCGACGGGGCCTGCCACCGGCACGACCCGCCTGAGCCACGGCGGGTGCTGGGCCAGCGCCGCGCGAGCGCCTGGTCGGCGAACCGCGGCGACATCGAGCCCATCCACCGCGGCACGCACCTCGGTTTCCGGGCGGCGCTGGACCCGCCGGAGGAATGAGGAAAGTGCAGGACCATCCTTGCTAGACGGAGGGTATTGGCCTAGAATCGGTAGTGGAGGCGAGGGATGAATCGCGGCGAGAACCTCGTCGCGGTCTCTTGCGTCCAGAATCCTAAGTCAAGATTCAGAAGTACTCATGGGCCTTCCGACGATGAATCTTTCGGCCACGCTGGAACCAGACGGTGTGACACTGCGACTGGAGGAGAAACTGACGTTGCGTCCCGGCCGGGTTAGCGTAACGATTCAGCCTGTGGAGCCGCCGAGCGGTCCGACGATGCTGGAAGTGCTGGACCGAATTCACCACGAGCAATTCGAGCGCGGCCGGCAGGCGATGACCGAAGAGGAAATGGCTGCCGAGATTGCCGAGATGCGCGGTGACGACACGGACGACGAACAGCGCTGGCGGGAGATCTGGTCGCAGGTCGTTCCTCCGAGGCAAGCGGACAGATAAGTCGCCATGCTGGTCTATCTCGATAGCGTTATCTGTGTTTACGCGGTTGACGGTGCGCCGCCATTTCAGGCAAGGGCAGTCAGGCGGCTTGCGGCTATTCGCGCCGCCGGTGATCGGCCCGCGATCAGTGACCTGACGTGGTTGGAATGCCGTGTGCTACCGGTCCGAAGGAACGATACGATCGGCTTGGCCAACATGGAGGCGTTCTTGGAAGCCGCCGATGTAACGCGCCTGCCGATGCCGCTTGCGGTCTATGAGCGCGCATGTCGCATTCGCGCAATTCACAACTTAAAGCTCGCCGACGCTTTGCACTTGGCGGCCGCGATCGAGGGCGGTTGTGGTCTGCTGCTTACTAACGACTATCGTTTAGGGGCCTTTTCCGATATCCGGGTTGAGATTCTGCCGTAAGACCGACACCATTCACTTTGCCAGCGTCCGCGAACGCACTGAAAGATCCGATGACTCGACTGAGGCAATAAAACAAATTGCCGCACTCCAAAGTGAAAAAAGCCGCAGGCACGCTCCAGCGCTCCTGCGGCTTTCAATTGTGACGTCACTTGGTCGCAGGCTTGGTTTCCTTGGCCGGCTCACTCGCCGGCTGGGCCTTGGCCGGGTCGCTGACCTCCTTTTCCGCCTTTTCGGCGCCGCGGGCCAGGGCCTGGGCGATCGCCGGCCATCTCCAGGCGACCGGGTTCGCCTTGCGATTCATGAGCCCGAAGTCGCCCCCGCCGTTGTCCCACCAAATGGTCGTCATGCCGCGCAGTCTGGCCTGCTCGGCATAATATTCCGCGTGGGCGACGCGCGACTCCGGATTGACCTTGCTCGTGGAACCCCATTCGCCGATGACGGCGGTGCCGGCCCCCTTCGAGGCCACGTCCTTGGCTTCCCGGTCGAGTTCCCGCCGCATGGCTGCCTTGTCGTTCTCCGTACCCCAACTGGTTTGATTGCCAAAGGCCATCCCGCCCGGATAATAGGTGTGGATCGAGACCACGATGCGGGGGTCGTTGTTGGGAATCACGAGGTCTTTGATGGCTGCATCAGAAGGCGTGGCGGCATGCGTGGCGCACATGATGATCCGCTTGGCGTTGTTTCCGCCCGTGCCGCGGATGGCGTTAACCGCCGCCACGTGATAGGCGTTGAGGATCGCGCGGGCCTCGGGCGTCCCGCCCGACCATTGATTCACCTGCTGCTTCGGTTCGTTGAAGGTCTCCAGGATCAGATAGTCGCTGTAGTTCTTGAATCGCTCGGCAATCTGCGTCCAGACCTTGGTGGTCTCGGCGATCCCTTGCGCCTGCCCTGCGGCAGTCAGCCTGACCCAGCCGTCATGGTGCGTGTTGACGATGGCATACATGCCGTCCTTGAGACAGTAGTTCACGATCTCCTCGACCCTGTCGAGCCATTCCTTGTTGATCTTGTAGTCGGGAGCGGGGCCGATGTGGCCGTTCCAGGTCACGGGGATCCGCACGGTCTTGATTCCCGTGCTTTTCAGCAAATCGATCATTGCCTGGGTCGTCTTGGGGTTGCCCCAACCGGTTTCCGAGTTGGCGTCCATGGTATTGCCCAGGTTCCAGCCGACCTTCATGTCATAGACAATCTGCTTGGCGGTGATGTCGCGCATCACGCCCGGCGTGCCTTGTGCAAAGACGGTGTTACTGCTAAGCAGGACGATGCCCAGCGATGCGAACAGTGCAAACGTGCGTTTCATTGATTCTTCTCCCTTTTGATTGACGGTTGTAAAGTTGATTGGAAAGTCAACCAGTGCTCGTGACCGCAGACCGTAGGGTGGGACGAGTGGAGCGAGTTCCACGATTCTTCCGTCGTTCATGGTGGGACTCGCTCCACTCGGCCCACCCTACCGCCTACACCTTGTAGTCCCATTCTTTCCTGTAAGGCGTGTCGACGAAGGTGTTTGCCATTTCGTCGTTGCTGAACTTGCCGGCCTTGGCGTCCCAGAGGAGGACCTTCGAGCTCGCCGTGTAGACCTCGCCCGTGCCGACCACCGGGGGCTTCGCGCCGGGCACGTGGACGTGGCCGTCGCCCGACGCGGGAATCCATACCACCGCCGAGTCTGATCGACCCGATCCGCCCCAACCGCCGGTGCGTCCCGGGTTGGCGGGCATGCTGTACCGTCGCAAGGTCGCCACCCCGGTCAAGGCGAACTCCGTCATGTCGCAGGCGAGTTCGACGGGCATGATCGACTTCTTGCCGGCCTTGCAGGCCTGGATCCACTCGCTGTAATGGTCCGGCCGTTCACAGCGCGGCAAGGTGGGCTTCGGGCTGCTTGAAGTCCCGGAAACGGCCCTCCGGCAGGAGCCAGCCGCCGGCGAATCCCTGAATCCGCTGGCCGGGCCGGGCTGCGGTATGATCGGGCAGCGAGTTGCTGCCGCCATAGAAGGCGGAGACCTGAACGCCCTTCTCGCCCACGAACATCAAGCCCCTGCCCGGCATCCCCATGGATGGCGACATGCACAACGGCCGCGGCGGCTGCAGTCCGCCGTCGTAGTAGTAGGCCATCATTTCCGGGTGCTTGCCGCGGGCGGGGAAGTGCCACTGCACGTAGTTGCAGATGCTCGCGCACTCCCAGTTGGCGACGGTGCCCGCCGGCGAGAACGCCTGGCAGGCGTCGGCCGCGACCCAGTCCGGCGCGCCCATCTCGAGTTCCTCGAAGAAGACGTGCAGGGCGTGGCAGGCCACGTCGCCCAGGTTGCCCGTGCCGAAATCCCACCAGGGGCGCCAGTTGCCGTAATGGTAAAGCTTGTTGTACGGCCGGGCCGGCGAAGGGCCGCACCACTGGTCCCAGTTCATGCCCTCGGGTGGCGTCTGCACGTCCTTTGGCCGCGACAGCCCGCTGGGGCAGTGTGTGCCGGTCCAGAAATGCACTTCATGGATCGGACCGATGGCCCCGGACAAGAGCAGTTCCGTGGTGTCGCGGGCGGCGGACGACTCGCGAATCCTGGAGGCTGGCCTTGGTGGTGACCTTCGAGGCCAGCACCGCCGCCTTGACCCGCCTCGCCTCGGCGATCGTCCGCGTCATTGGCTTGGCGCAATAAAGGTGCTTGTTCATCGCCAGCCCGGCCAGGATCAAGTGCGAATGCCAGTGGTCCGGCGTGGCGATGATCAGGGCATCGAAGTTCTTGTCCTCCTTGTCGAACATTAGGCGGAAGTCCTTGTAGGTCCGGGCCTTCGGATAGAGTTCGAAGACCGGTCCGCGAGAGCTGGTGGTCGAGGTCGCAGAGGGCGACGATCTCCTCGCTCTTGCAGCCGGCCACGTAGTCCTGGCCCACGCCGCCGACGCCGATGCAGGCGATGCGGAGTTTGTCGCTAGGGGCCTGGTAACCGACGCCCCCCAGCACGTGTCGCGGGACTACCATCGCCGCCGCGCCGGCGGCGAGAACGGCACGCCGCGATAATTTGGACCTGGTTAATTTGTCCATGAGAGTCGTCTCCTTGGAAATGGCTAGTCTTTAGGCAAGTACTCGCCGGCCCAATCCAACGATTCGATCAAAACCAGCAGACGGTGGCCGTCAGGTCCTCCCTCGGGTCGGCCGGGCAGTTCACGCACGGGGCTGGGCACGTCAGGGCCGGAAACAAGGTGCGGCTTGACGCCGAAATTGACCCCGAAGGCGCCGGGGCGGGGATCCCGCGGCCGAGCATCGGCGACCAGGGTCGCCGCCACCTGCCGGCCGAGATCGGCGTTCTTGATCACGTAGGCGGCGTAGGCCATCGGCTGGCCCGGTGTGCGAACCGCGTAATTGTGCCAGGCCTCCCAGTACTTGGGATGATCGACCACGAGTTCCATTTCGGCCATGACTTCCACGGTTCCAAAGAGCAGGTCGAAGCCGGTCGGACCTCCGCCCGCTCCGCCGCCCCGCCCGCTGCCCATGAACTTGCCGGTCGCCGGATCGTAAGGGCCGCCGCCCAGCAGTTGGCCGGGCGTGCGGGCCAGCGCCAGCTGCGAATCCATGCCCGCCTTGATCTTGTCCAGCCACTTCGTATCGAGCGTCCGCTCGTATTCGGTCAGCCAGTTCGAGCAGTAGGCGGCCCAGTCGGTGCCGAAGCTGGCGCTGGCGAATTCGCCGCGATTCGGGCATCCGCGGGTCGGTCTTCTTGACCGCGGCATAGGTGAAGTCGGCCGTAAGCTGCTCGCGCATCAGGTCGCCGATCCGCTCGTCGGTACTGAGGAAATAGTAGAACCGCTTCAGCCCGGCCAGGCTGATGCGCGGCTGCTTGGCGCCGTCGCCCCAGGTGGTTGACGTTGTGGCGGGAGCCGAGCGGCGCAAAGCGGCCGATGTGATGCACGTCCACCTCGCTCGTGTTCCGGGTCATGGCCTCGGCCAGGCGGATAGTAGTCCGCCCGGCCCGGTGCGCAGGAAGGTGTACCAGAGCCAGTAATCGGGCAGCAACTCGGTGTTGTTCCACGCCTGGCCGCCGATGTCGTAGCGCCACTCGTGGCGAATCTCATCGTACATCCGCCCCATGTCGCCGTAGTCCCAGAAGCCGTACCAGGACCGCTGCTCAACCTCGTCGCGGTAGAAGTTGGCGGCCGTTTCAATCTGATCCTCCAGCGCACCGGCGGACGGCGGTGGACCGGTCCGGCAGGCTCCAGAAGCCGAAGGCCCGCTGGTCGTGATAATACTGCGGCGTGCAGACCAGCAGGGCCGGCTCGGCGCCGGCCTTGGCCATCTTCACCAGGTCCGCGTTGGCCGGCACGCTGGAGCAGGCCCAGAGCGTCAGCTCGTTGGTGTTGGCCCCGCCCAGCGGCGAATCCCAGCCCTCCTTCCAGTCCTCGTAGGCCATGTCCAGCCCGTGCCCCTTGACGTCGTAATGCCGCATGTCCATGGCCGGGACGTCGGGCGACCAGAGCCAGACGCGCAGCTCGCCCAGGGGCGAGGTCGCGCCGTGAATCTCCAGCGACGCGGGATTCTTCTGCCAGAACTTCTTCACGTCCACCGCGATCCCGCCGGTGATGTCGCCCAGGAAGGCGAGGCCCAGCGCCCGCTTGCCCTCCGTGACGTGCAGCCACGAGCTCTTGGCCTGCGTGCGTTTCTCGATCACGAAGCCGTTGGCGCTCGACTGCGTGAGCTTGTAGTCGTCCCAGTCGGCGATGTCGCGGATGTACTGCTGCTCGCGCCGAGTCATATTGGTCGGAGTTCGGGACCCGCTTGCCGGCAACCTGGATGGGGAAGACCTGACCCAGGTCGCCGTAGGTGATGATCCGCCGGCCGACCATCGGCTTGACCGGCTCGGCCCACATCCCTTCGTCGCCGCCGAAGCGGACGTGCCGGTTGATGACTTCCTCCCGCAAGGGCACGGCAAAGGAGATCGCCAGGCCCTTGATGAAATCCTTCTGGCCGTCGCTGTCGAAGACGAACGAATGGACGATGCGGATCGAGTCCATGCCGGCGTTGAAGTAGAGACGGACGACAAACGGCAGCCACGCACGGTCGGTGGAGGTCGACTTGTGATCGCCCTCGATCTTCACGACCGCCCGCACCGGCCCTTGCTGTTCCAGGGTGACGGTCTTGATCCGGCTGATGAACTCCTCTTCGCGTACCGTCCGTGCGCCGTCTCGAAGTTCGAGCGGTCTTCAAGCCGGCAAATCAGCTTGCCGTTCTGGGCGATCTTGCGGTCGCCGATGGAGATCGACTCGATCAGATTCGACCCTTGCTTGGGCAGGCGGACGCGGATCGCGCCGGTGTCGATGGTGATGCCCTCGCTGTCCTGCGTGCAGGCGATCTTCACCGCCGGTTCGCTTGCCGGGCCGACGGCGATTTGTAGCGGGCCGGCCATGTCCGGGGTGGCGGAGATCGAGTGCCCGCTCCACATGATCGAGCCGTCCGGCCAATAGGCCATCGGCCAGGTCTGCGCCGGGATGGACTTGCCGTCGGCGCCTGTGACTACGAGCGAATCGCTCTTCTGCACTTTGCCCTTCGGCCACGGCACGCCCCAGCTCACGCTCTGCTTGACGGCCGGCGGCTTGCCGTCGAGCCAGTTGAGCTTGACGGGCGCCGCTGGCTGGGCGATGGCCGAACTGACGAAGACTAGAAAGAGAGCCGGCATGGCAATGCAGGCTACGAGACTGGATTGGAGATTTTTCATGATGCAATGGATGGGTCCGGACGATGTGTTGTTTCCCTACGGTCCCTTTTTCGCCGTGCCACGCGCGCCTCCGCGCCCGCCCCGCGAGTCGGGCGGAAGGTCGAAGCGCGAGGGCGACGGTTCGGGATGCTTGGGATCGAAATTGCCGAAGTCATCAACAATGAATTTCGCCAGCGGCAGGTTCGCCTGCTTGATTCCCAGCACCACGCACTTCGATTGGAGATAGCTGCCATACTCCACGTGGTGCGTCTGATCGCCAAACTGCTTGGCGGCGTCCGCGCCGAGGGCCGCGTTGATTTCCACGCCCATCGAATTCAAATCGATGCCAGGGACGCCGATTTCCTGGGCCACCGCCATGGCGGCAGTCGCGTAGGGCCCCAGCGAAGACGGCTTCTTCACGTCTCCCCGCCGGGCCGAGGGCGAGACAATGATGGGAAACGCCCCTTTCTTCTGCACGTCCGCCGCGAACCGCTTGAGCAGGTCTTTGTAGGCGGTATTGGCCTCGACGTAGGTCTCGGAAAAATTCTGGCCGGGATAGATGTTCTGTGGGCCGCTCTTCTTCGAATCGTTGCAGCCGAACTCGATGATCACGTAGTCGCCCGCCTTGAGGCAGTCCAAGACCTTGTCCCAGCGGCGTTCCTTGAGGAAGCCCTTGAGCGTCTCGCCCGATTCGGCATGGTTCGCCACGGCTACCTCCGGCTTGAACCAGCGCGGGAACATCTGCCCCCAACTGCTGCCCGGCCAGCCGGGCTGATCGGTGACCGTCGAATCGCCGGTCACGAAGACCGTGATTGCGTCGTCCACCTTCTTGATTTCCAGGGCTGCCAGGGCGGGATGCGAATCGCTGAAGGCCAGTGTGAGCTTGTCGTCCCAATGCAGGGCGATGGCCTGATGCGTGCTGAGATTCATCTCGCGGCTGTCGAGATTCACCTCGCCGCCGGTGGAGATCTTGGGGCCGCGGACATTGACCGTAAAGGTTCGCGTCTCGAACTCGCCGGCCGCGGTGCGAATCCGCTCGAGCATCAGGCGGCGGGTTTCCGCCTTCACCGTAGTCACCGCGTCTGCCTTGGGATCGCCCAGCGTGACGGCCACGCGGTAGTTGCCCTCCGGCACGGCGACCGAGAACTGAAACGGCTGGGATGCCGTGACCGCGCTGCGGTGCAGTGCATCGCCTGTTTCCCGGCTCACAGCCGTGACGCTCGCGCCCGGTTCAAACCCATAGCCGGCCTCTTTCGCATACTGGCGCGAGGGCGGAACCAGCGTGTAGCCGGGGGCTGCCTGTTGGGCGCCGAATTGAAATTTGAACTCGGTGGCCGCCGGCGCAGCGTGGACCGACGCAGCCGCCAACAGGGCGAGCACGGCGAAGGGTAGGGAAAGAGTTTTCATGGGAAAGTGGTTCCATACGCTGTAGGGTGTGGTCAAGCGCAGCGCAGACCCACCAATTGCATAAATTTTATGGTGGGTCTTCGCTGCGCTTGACCACACCCTGCAGCTTTCCCAATAACCTCTTATGGTTCACTTCTTCAACACGATGAAACGCGCTTCGTGGCCCGCAAGCTTCAACGGCACGTCCACGCTGCCGGCGCCCGCCTTGGCGCCGTCCAGCGGTTGAATCTTGCCGGTGCTGGCATCCCACACTTCGGCCTGACCGCTGCCGGCCAGCGTGGCAGTCCGCGTCTGGGGCTGGCTCGATTCGTTGAAGAAGAAATAAATCTCGCCGTCCGCCAGCGCGCGATGCAGATACTTGATAGGCGGGCAAGCCGTATCGAGCTTGACGTTCCGGGGCGGCAGCGCTGCCACGACGCGGGGCGTGATTTCCGCACTCGGCTCCACCAGCGTGGCGAAGCTCAGATCGGGCGCGCCGGCTCGGGATGCAGGAATGTGCGTCCCACCACCATCGTCGGCGTGCGGCCGACGAAGACCACCTTGCCGCCGGCAGCGGCAAAAGCCTTCAAGCGATCGAGCGCGGCCTTCTGGATCACGGTCGAGGTCGGGACGATCACGGCCCGGTAGGTGTTCCCGCTCAGGTTCTTCAATCCGCCGCCCTCGAGGGTCACAACGCCGGCCAGCTCGTCGGCGTCGATGTGGTCGAAGTCGATCTGATGCGCCAGCAACTCGGTCACCAACTTGAGCGTCACGGTGTCGGACTCCTTGTCTCCCATCCACATGCTGTCCGTGGGGTGCAGGTATGCAACCTGTACCGACGGGCCGGCCGATTGAGAGCAGGCGTCGGGCGCGGCTCACGTACCAGCCGATTGCCCCGCCGCCCGCGGAGGTCAGCCCGCGGATATTCCCGTAGTTGATGCCGCGCACAAGCTGATAATCGACGACGAACTTTCCGTCCGCGCCCGTGCCGCCGAGTTCTTCATCCCACACCAGGGGACGGCCCATGACGTGCGCCGCGGAGCCTGCGATCTTGGGAAAATCGGCCACCAGGTCGGGCCGGATCTGATTGAGGTTATCGACGCCCGGCACGCCCACATAGCGCATGTCGCGCCAGAAGGAGCCTTCGTTCTTGATCATGTCTCCGCCGCCCGACATCATCAATTCTTCATGGTTGAGATGGCACATCCACTCCATGTTGCGGGCCGTGCACCAGTCTTCCATCCGCTTGTAGAAATTGTCGCGGAACATGCCGCTCCAGACGTCCCAGTAGTCGGCCTTGGCGCGCTGCGCCTCGGGCGTCATTCGGCCGCCGAAAATCATGGGAATATAGGGCTTGAAGTCGTAGCCCTTCACCTCTTGGAAGGTCTCCAGCAGCTTGGGCGTCCAAGGGCTGACGCCCGTGAAATCGGTCTCGTCGCCACGGAAGCCGAGGACGGTCTTGCCGAACTCTTCGCCGACCGCCTTCTCGTAGACTTCGTAAATGACCTTGATGTAAGTGTCCGTTGCCGCCGGATCGAGATAGTCGATCAGCGTGTAGTAGCCGTCCTTGGTGGCGCCGCCGTCGTCGCCGTTGTCGTTGCGGGTGGGCGAGCTCTTGTAAGCGTGGCGGATGAAAGTCAGCTCCCACGAGCCCGAGCCGGCGGGCGCCGTCCACTTGAGCTGGCCGTCCGCGGGCAGCGGCACGATCGTGGCCCCGCCCCCGCCCCCTCCGCCGCCGCGTCCGCCCTTGCCGCGTCCGCCGCCGCCCCCCCCGCCGCCGCTTCCGGCAAGGTAGATGCCCTTCGTGCCAGGCTGCACCGGAATAATGAACGGCTCGCCGGGCCATATATTGTAGCGGACTTCGGCGTCGGCGAATTGGACGATGACCGACCCACCCCCGCGCCGCGGCACCGTGTACTTGAACTTGCCGTCGGCCGGCAGCGGCATCGATTTGCCCTCGGAGGTCGAGGCCTCCGCCGCGGCTCCGCCACGCGGACTGGCCAGGATGCCGAGCGTATCGGCGGGCAGCGGAATATCGAGCGTCTTGCCGGCGGCGACCGTGCAGTGCGCGTCGGAGATGATGCCCTGCATGCCCAGCAACGGATAGTCCTTGCTGATCAGGCCGCCCGCGAATCCATCGGGATAACCGCAGTCGCCTTCAATCCAGACTTTCATGCCGTTTTTCTTGCACTGCTGGACGACGGTCTTCACCAGATCCATATACTCGGGCGAGAGGTACGTGGGCTTCACGTTGCGGGAGTTGTTGATCATGTAGACCGTGCCGCCATTCTCGTGGATCTGGTCGATGTCGGCAATGATCCGAGCCTTGGTCTGCTGGCCGCCCCAGATAGCCCAGTGGATGGCGCCAGATTCTGACGGCGGGTTGGGAAATGAGGCGGCGGCCTCGGCCACGGTGGGCACGGTCATTTGCCGCCACGGCTGGACGGCGTGAAGCGGCGCAACCGCAACCAGGGCCAGTGCCGGAACAAGTGGAAACAGGGGAGAGAAGGTCTTCATGGGGCAACGCTTTCCAAATGAGGACAAGGGGGTAACTTTCACGGAGAGATGCATTGTAATCTTGCCGCCTGCCAGTGCCTGGGTGCCGCTGGCACGTCCCTGCGCCGACCATGAGTACATGGCGCCCGAAGGGCGTGGTTTCGTAGGCACGCCCTTCGCAGCTCAGGGCCATGCCACCCAACTTGATCGGGATTTACGCCGCCCGCCGACCCCTTTTCGGCGCTATTGGTGACGTAGAGGGCGAAGGCCATGGGAGGCCCCACGGGCGGAATTGGTGTGTCAGACTCCCCAGTAACTGACAAACAGGCAGGAAGGACTCTCGGTAGGACTTTGAACCGCGCAACGGTGTTGATTCTAACACGAACGCCGACCACTGTCAAGAACCCGGGAAAATCAATTCCCCGCCTTTATTTCCGGTGTGGAAAAAATGTTGCCTTTCCGCGAAAGATGCTGCTTTCGCGGAGCGAAAGGCAAGCGTGAGGCGAACATGATGCTCAAGACTATAGGCCCGGCGAAGAATCGGATCCCGGCGAGGAACCACCCCGGTTGCCGCCGCCTTTCTTAGCCTTCTTCTTGGTGTTCTTGGTCGCATTCGTCTTGGCATGCTGCACCTTGACGACTGTCACGGCTGGCGCCTGGTCGACGACCGCATTGCCGCCGCCCCCGGCATCCTGCACTACGGCCGGTGCTTCTGTTTCTGTCACATCGTCCGCCGCCACCTCGGTCGCCACGTCTTCGGTTGTGGCGATCTCGGCATACTTCTTGTCCAGATCGGCCACCTCTTTCAGCGCCGCGGCCAGGTCTTTTCGCAGCCCTGCCAACTTCTCGCTGGCGGCCGCCAGCCGGTCGGCCTGACGCTGCCCTTCGGCAGAGACATTCTTCAGTTGCCGCTTGAGGTCGGCGTTTTCCTCTTCCCGCGCCTTTTGATCCGCAGAGAACTTGTCTGCCTGGCCCTGGTATTCTGCCATCTTGGCATCGTAGCTGGAGCGTGCCGCAGAAGCCGCCGCGACCACGATCCCGCAAACCAGCACCCCCGCCAAAACGGACAATGCTATGATCAGATTCCGCCTGCCTCGGTTCATCGCACTTCTCCCCAGTTTTGTGATTCGGATGATCCACCCCTATTATCGGGAAAGCATCCCCCGGTGTCAAGCATTTTCTTGACTAAACAGCACCTACGAGGTCATCAATCCGCCGCAGCTCCTCAGGGCTGAACTTCAGGTTATCGAGAGCGGCCACATTCTGCTCAACCTGCTCCACGCGCAATGCGCCGACCAGCGCACTGGTTACGTCGGGCAGGCGGAGGACCCAGGCCAAGGCCATCTGCGCCAGCGACTGCCCGCGGGCCCTGGCGATCTCGTTCAATCCCCGCAGGCGCACGACGACCGATTCTTTGCCGAGTTCGCCCAGCAGTCGAGGCGTGGCGATGGCGTCCTGCGTGGCCCGCGAACCGGCCGGAATGCCCTCAAGATACTTGTCCGTGAGCAAACCGCTGGCAAGCGGCGAAAAGACAATCACGCCGAACCCGCGGGCCTTTGCCACCGGGACCAGGTCCTTTTCCACCTTTCGTTCCAGGAGATGGTAACGCGGCTGGTGAATGATGATCGGCGACCAGCCCCGCGCGGCGACCAGCCCGCAGGCGGAATCGGCCAGCGCGCCGGAGTAGTTCGAGATCCCGGCGTATAGCGCCTTGCCGCTGCGGACGATGTCGTCCAGGGCGCCGAGGGTCTCTTCCAGCGGCGTTTCCGGATCGGGACGGTGATGGTAGAAAATGTCGACGTAATCCAGGCCCAGCCGCCCCAGCGACTGGTCGAGCGACGCCATGAGATACTTGCGCGAACCCCAGTCGCCGTACGGCCCGGGCCACATGGTGTAGCCGGCCTTGGAGGAAATAATGATCTCGTCGCGCGGCATCTCCTTGAGGATCTTGCCGACGAGCGATTCGGCATTGCCGGGCGGCTTGCCGTAGTTGTTGGCCAGGTCGAAGTGGGTAATGCCCAAATCGAACGCCCGGAACATGCACTGCCGCGCGGTCTCTTCGCCGCGATAACCGCCGTAGGTTTCCCACGCGCCCAGCGAGACCGCCGGAAGCTTGAGTCCCCACCGGCCGCACTTGCGGTAGATCATCTTGTCGTAACGTTGAGGGGAAAAGTCTTGCATGGGATAAACATCTCGGGTGGATGCGCTTTAGACGCTGTAAAGGAACACGTTGACCAGTCAACGTAGGACGGATTGGCAATCCGTCGAGTTTTCCGGGACGGATTGCCAATCCGTCCTGCGTTGGTTGGCCAACTTATTGTTCAATCAAGCCGTTCGCCGCCTCAGGCTCCCTGGATGCGGCGCATGAGCCGGGAAGGATAGGATTGTTTGGGGATCGTCGTTTGATTCTGATTGGGCTGGTCTTCGCGCCGCCCGCCGCCATGCGCAGCCGAGTATGCCGATGGCAGCGGCGTCGAGCAGGGCGAGCGTCGAAGGCTCCGGCACAACACTGATCGTGCCCGTTGCGTAAACCTCGGTTGTGTCCCAACTCAGGCCGTTGCCGCCTCCTCGACCAGTTTCTTCTGGTCCGTCGTAAGCCGAACTTCCAGACTGATCCCTTCTGATACAGTAGCCATGTCACAAGTCCTTTGTCACGCCAACCAGAGCGATTATACCCCATTTTGCAGTAGTCCGCCACTCCGCTGGTAAGGCAAGGGGGGTCAAACAGTTCCGTACCAAGGAGGAATTTGCAATGCAACAGGCAATTTCCGAGAATTTTGTGCAGTTTGACGCCTAAGCAAAATGCAGGAAGGGACCTTTCCTTCCGATGAACTTAATAATAGACTACATATAAAGCTGCTCCCCACTCGACCTGCCGCAATGCCTCGGGTGGGGTTATTTTCGCGGGGGGGTGGCCGATGCTGTCTGAGCCTCCCCTGAAACGGACCTTTGTCTTCATCGATGGCCAGAATCTCCTCCACGCGGCCAAGGAGGCGTTCGGCTATTCGTTTCCCAATTACGACGTGGCCGCACTCGCCCGACGGGTTTGCCTCAATCGGGCTGGAATCTGGTACCAGGCGCATACCGGGAGGGTGCATGTCAATTTTTCGCGCCGTGATCATCGAACACGGATATCAGACGAGTCGCTACGAGAATGAGATCATCACCGGGGCCGGAGGGGAATTCATCGACGCCTCCGATCGCCCGCTCGATGAGGCCATCGCGATCGCGCGGAGCTGCGAAGGGATCATGGTTCGCCGCCTGGAGGTGACGCGGGACCTGATCGGCAAGTTCGAGCACTGCAAGATCCTCGCGCTACGGCGTGGGAACGGACAACGTGGACGTCGATGCCGCCACGGAGGCCAACATCATCGTGGGCCACTCGCCGCTGTACGCGACCGATGAGGTCTCGGTCCATGCCGCTTCGCTGCTCCTGGCCTGCATCCGGGACGTCGTCCCCACGCACAAGCGGATGGAAGCCGGGGCTTGGGACGTGGAAAGGCCGGCTCGCGTCCGCCGCATGGCGGGCTGCACGCTGGGGATTGTCGGCTTCGGCAATATCGGCCGCGCCACCGCCCGCAAATTCGCCCTCTGGGACCTCCGCATCGTGGCCGCCGATCCGTACGTCGATCCCGCGCTCGCGGCCCAACAGGGCGTGGACCTGGTTCCGCTGGACACGCTGCTGGAATCGTCGGATTTCATCTCGCTGCATTGCCCCCTTCTGCCCGAGACGCGACACTTGATCAACTCCCGCACGCTCGCCAGGATGAAACCGGAAGCGATCCTGATCAACACGGCCCGCGGCGGCGTCGTCGATACGCGGGCCCTGCTGGCAGCCCTCGATGCGGGCCGGCTTGCCGGGGCCGGGCTCAACGTCTTCGAAGAGGAACCGCTGCCGGCCGACTCGCCGTTGCGAAAACACCCCGCGCCATATTGACCGACCACATGGCGTGGTATTCCGAGCAGTCCCAGGTGCAATTGCAGACCTCGCTTGCGGAAGAAGTCGTCCGCGTCTGCAGGGGAGGGCTGCCGATCTGGCTAATGAATCCGGAAGTGCTGCGAAAACTCGGGCGTTTCCAGCAATGGACTCCCCCCGACAACATCCTCTGGCAGTTGAAAAGAAACCAAATGAAGTGCAGCGTTTAAGGTGAAGCATGGCAAATGCGATTTCGGCAAGCGCGGACACCCCGTATCGCCCGGCGCGAAGGCCCACCATCTATTTCATCGGCATGACGACGGGAGGATCGTCGATCATGACTGTCTTTCCGCGTTGGGCCGAATACCTCGAACTGGGAGATGTCTCGATACAGGGCATCGACTGCAAATGGCATGATGATCCGGCCGTCTATCGCCGCATCGTCGAGTTCATTAAGGCCGATCCGCTCTCCAAGGAGGCGCTGGTGACGACGCACAAGATCGACCTTCTCAAGGCCTGCCGGGACCTGTTCGATGACCTCGACTCCCATGCCGTCATCATGGGCGAGATCAGCAGCATATCCAAACGCGACGGCCGCTTGTGCGGCCATGCCAAGGACCCCATCACCAGCGGCCTGGCGCTGGAGGCGTTTCTGCCGGAAGGTCACTGGGAGGAAACGGGGGCGGAGGCCTTCTGCCTGGGTGCCGGCGGCTCCTCCATTGCCATCACAAGTTACTTGATGGAGGCCAGGCACGGCCGGAACCGCCCCAGCCGGATCGTGGTCTCCAATCGCAGCCTTCCCCGGCTGGAGGAACTAAAGGCGATCCATCAGAAGCTGGCCTGCCCGCTTCCGATCGAATACCATCACACGCCCCGCCCGGAGGAGAGCGACGCCTTGCTGAACCGTCTCAAGCCGCACTCGCTGGTGATGAATGCCACCGGCCTGGGCAAGGACGCCCCCGGCTCGCCCATCACCGCGGGCGGCCTCTTCCCCGCGGGCGGATTCGCCTGGGATTTCAATTATCGCGGTAATCTGCTATTCTTGGACCAGGCGCGTGCCCAGGCGGCTGCGCGGCAACTCGCCGTCGAAGACGGCTGGGTCTACTTTCTTCACGGCTGGACGCGCGTGATCGCCGAGGTCTTCGACGTGGACATTCCCACCCGCGGCGACCGGTTCGAGGAGATTTCCAGGATCGCAAGGGAGGCAAGATGACAACCAGCGCCAAGCAAGGAAGTCATCGAATGACGGGTGCTCCAAGCCAGTCGCAGGGGGACCTTGGCCCCCATTCCGGCGGCGCGCGGGCCTTGCTGGCCGAGCGGCTGCCGGACGACTTCTGCGGGCTTGCCTGGCTGGGGCAGGCGGGCTTTGCCCTGCGGCATGAGAACCTGCGGATGTTGATCGATCCGTACCTATCCGACTTTCTGGCTGTCAAGTATGCCGGCAAGGAGTTTCCGCACGCGCGGATGATGCCACCGCCGCTACGTGCAGAAGAGATCCGCGAGCTTGATCTGGTCTTATGTTCGCACCGGCACGGCGATCACATGGATCCGGGATCGTTGGGAACACTGGCAAAGAACAATCCGCGCTGCCGGTTCGTGGTCCCTAAGGCGGAAATAGAATCGGCGCTGCAAGCCGGCCTGAGCCAGTCGCAGCTTTTGCCCGTCGACGATGGCGACACCCTGGATTGCAGCGGGGCGAAAATCGGAGTTATTCCCGCAGCGCACGAGACTCTGCAAACCAATGCGGCCGGCGAGCATCGGTTTCTTGGTTTTGTCGTCGTGTTGGGCGGGCGAACGCTTTATCACAGCGGAGACAGCGTGGTCTACCAGGGATTGGCGGAGCGTCTTCGGCTATGGCGCGTGGAACTGGCCCTGCTCCCCGTTAACGGCCGCAGCGCGTACCTCGCATCCCGCGGAATAGCGGGAAACATGTCCTTCGATGAAGCCAGGGATCTCTGTCTCGGCGCGGAGATCCGAGCCATGCTTCCCCATCACTTCGGCATGTTCGACTTCAATAGCATCAACGAAGATGAATTGCGCCGGAAGATTGCGGACTTGGACGCCGCGGTCCTGCAGTGCGTGCTGCCCCGCGTCGATCGGTACTACGAGGCTCTAGGGCCCATACCGCAACAGGCATTTCACCACCTCCCCGCGCCGGACGGCGGCCAGCGCATCGTTGATTTGCTCGATGGGAAACTCGTGGGTCACGAATTCCGCCGCCTTGAGCTTCCCTTCGCGAATCCACCGGCAGAGCGGCGCCTGGGCCTCGCGTTCGCGCCGGCGCGTCGGCCATTGGTGGACCAAGAGATTGAAATTGTACGGACCAAGCGCCTTGTTCACCGGGAGGCTGGGTGCGGCGATAACGCCATAGACGCAGATCGAGCCGCCCATCTTCACCAGCGGCAGGCCGGCGTTGATGATCGTCTCGTTGCCGACCGCATCAATCACGGCGTCGAAGGTCCGGCCCATTTCCTGCTCCACGCGCGGCAGGTCTTCTTTCCCGAAGACGGCATCGGCGCCCAGCTTCAGCGCACGCTCGCGTTTGTCCGGCAGCGGGTCGACGACGCCGATCCAACCCAGGCCGAGGAGCCTGCCGAACTTGACGAAACTCAATCCCACCGGTCCCGCGCCGTAGACCAGGATGCGGTCGCCGGCCTTCAAGTTGAAATCGCCGAAGCCGCCATAGACTTCACGCCAGGTGCAAATCAGCGCGCCTCTTCGGCGGGAATGTCCGCATCGACGCGGCGCTGGATCTCGTAGCACTCGACCCAGCCGTGCGCAGCGTTCGCCACGCCGTCGGCCAGCATGGCATCGTGATCGTTCGCGAGTGCGAATTCGCAGAAACCGCCCCAGCCGCTGGCCAGCCGCCGGTCGGAAAACTCGAAAAGCAGGCTGCCAATGACGCGATCGCCAACCTCGAAGTTGCGGACCTTGCCGACCGACCGCCTGCACGATGCCGGCCCCTTCATGCCCGAGCACCAGCGGGTATTTGTCCACGCCGGGGAAATGGCCGCTCGACCAGCTTGCCGTCGGTGGCATTGCAGAGGCAGGCCACCTCGGTCTTCACCAGGGCCTGGTAGGGGCCGGGCGAAGGGGGTTCCAAGTCGATCAGCTCGACCCTTCCAGGCTCGATGACGGCGACAGCTCTCATGGTAGGTTTATGTGGTTCATTTGTAGGGTCGGGACCAGCGAGCTTGCGAGTCGCCGGCCCGACCGTTACTTCCATCGTTCTCGATAATGGTCGGGCCGGCGCTTGCTACGCAAGCTTGTCCCAGCCTACGATATTCATCCCAATTTCGCAAGGTCTTCGTAAACGTCCACCAGCGCACGATACGATTTTTCCAGCACTGCGGAAAGCCGGGCGTAGCGATCCCGGTTCACGGGGTTGGGTTGCGAAACGTGGTCCACCTTGATGAAGCGATCGATGACGTCGAAATCCTTGAACAGCCCCACGGCCACGCCGCCGATGACGGCCGCGCCCATCGAGGTGGCTTCCTCCAGGTAGTTCAGCGACTGCGACGCGGCAGCCATAAACGTCGGCCATGATCTGCCGCCAGACCGCGCTCTTCGCACCGCCGCCGATGACCGTGACGGCGTCGATCGGCACGTGCCGGCGGAAGATGTTGACGATGATGCCCAGGTTCATCGTAATGCCTTCCATCACGGCCCGCAGCACGTCCTCGCGGCGGCTGGCCAGATTCAGGCCGACCAACGCACCGCGGGCGTTCGGGTTCCACCACGGCGTCCGCTCGCCCAGCATGTAGGGCAAGAACAGGATGCCGTTGGCCCCGGGGGGCGACTTCGCGACGGCCTCATCGATCACCGCGTAGGGACTGCCGCCCTTTGCGGCCGCCTGCCGCACTCGCTGGTGCAGATCACTTCCTTCAGCCACTGAAAGCTGC
Organism: uncultured Planctomycetia bacterium; assembly: GCA_963824275.1. Classification (GTDB taxonomy): domain Bacteria; phylum Planctomycetota; class Planctomycetia; order Pirellulales; family Thermoguttaceae; genus JANXQG01. The sequence goes on from CAWGOT010000007.1 coordinate 448,289, forward strand.
GACCGGCCGTCTGCATCGTGCCGCGGGATGGAGATAGCCGGGCACGCAATGCGGCCCAGTTCATCGTCCGCATCTGCTCGTCGACGATCGGCCTGGTCACCGTCAGCGCGATCCAGCTCGACGAGCCAAGGTAGTTGTACGCCGTGCCGGGCTTGATGCAACCCACGCCGACCCCTGCGCAACTCCCGTCGCCGCCGCCCACGGCCACGGGCGTGCCCGCCTTGAGGCCGGTCGCCGCCGCGGCCTCCAGCGTGATCTCGCCCAGCACCCGGGCCGAGTCCATCGGCTGGGGAAACATCGTCCCGTCCACGCCCGCCAGGCCGATGATCCGCTCCGACCACTGGAACGTATTCAGGTCGAAGGCGTTGGTGCCCGAGGCGTCGGAGTAGTCGGTGGCCATGCGGCCGGTAAGACGGAAGTTGATGAAGTCCTTCGCGCACAGCGTGCGGTGTGTGCGGGCGTAGATCTCCGGCTCGTTGTCGCGAATCCACATCAGCTTCTCCAGCGAGTAAGAAGCACTGACGCGGTGCCCGACGATGCCGTAGAAGCTCTGCAAGTCGATCTGCTCCAGGATCCGCGCGGCCTGCTGCGTGGCCCGCTGGTCGCAATACAGGATCGAAGGGCGGAGCGCATCGCCGCGCCGGTCCACCACGGTGCAGCCCATCATCTGGCCGCTGAGGGCCACTACCGCGATCTCGGCCGCCCGAACCTCAGCAAGCAGGGCCTGCGTCGACAGGCAGACGGCGTGCCACCAATCGGCGGGTTCCTGTTCGGCCCAATTGCCGTTGAAATAGCGGGTCGCGTAGCTCACCGTGCGGCTGGCCACGAGGCGGCCCGCCTCATCGTACAGCGTGGCCTTGTTGCCGCTGGTGCCAAGATCGTGGGCGAGAAGGTAGCGGGGCATAGCGTATTCTTGTACGCCAGGCTTTCCAGCCTGACCTTCTTGGCATTGCGTTCACTTGTCCAATTCCAGCACCGATAGCGTGGCCGGCATGTCGTGCTTGGTGTTGACCTTGTCGGGATGCTCAGCGCCGAACACGGCGTCGAAGTTGGAGACCACGAGCTTGCCGTTCCACACGATCGGCTCGCCCGGTTCGTTGAGACCACCGTCCTGTCCGTCCGTATCGCCGTTTTGGGCTACCACTGAGATTTCGCCCCCGGGCGTCACCTTGGCGATGGCGTTATTGGAGAAATCGGCCACGTAAATGTTGTCGTGGCTGTCGACGCACATGCCATCGGTCGTCCGCATCTTGGCGCGGGTCGCCTTGGCGAGGAAGCCGGGCTGCTTGGGATCGAGCACATAATCGTGATCGGTCCGGGCGAAAACCCTATTGCTCGCCACGTTGCCGGCGGCGTCGAAGGTGATCTTGTAAATCGTGCCGTCGCCGAAGTTGCCGACGTACAGGTTGCCCTTGCTGTCAAAGACGATGCCGTCCAAGCCGTACTGGCAGAACTTATTCTCGGTGCGGAAGCTGGCAATCACGTTCTTGTCTTCGAGCGTATTGGTGACCTTGACATTCTTGTCGTCCAGGCGGAAACGGTAGACCGCACTGACCAGAAGGCCCGACGGGTCCTTGACCTTCGGCATCAGGCTTTCGGTGACGTAGAGGAAGTTGCCGTGGATGCGGGCGCCGTTGGGGTGTTCCATGCCCTCGGCCACCACCGTGCAGGATTCCAGCTTGTCGTTCTTGATCCGCAACCGGAGCATGCGGCCCTGGGAGAGGCCCGGGCCGCTGCCTTTCCAGCCCTGGTTGTCGCAGACGTCGATATCGCCGTCCGACCCGAAGGCCAGGCCCATCGGGCAGGCGATGCCGGTCTCGGCCAAGGGCGGAACCTCGACCCACTTCCGCACCTTGTTGTCCTTGCCGACCTTGATCAGGCAGGCCTTTTGGGAAGGGTCGGCAAAGTTGGGACAGGCCACCACCAGGTCGCCGTCCGGGGCGATTTCCATGCCGTCCGGCGTGACGCAGAATTCCGGCAGGCGGACGAGGAGTTTCGCGGTCTGCAGGGCGGGAAGCTTGGGCCGCGGCGTTGGTGGTGTGACCGGCCCCGAGCGGAAGGAGCCATCCCAAGGCCAAGGCAAACAGAGCTGTTCGGCAAGGCGACATGTTCGTTTCCTTCCGCGGTTGTCTACGCCGGCGAATGCGGCGACAAAGTGCTGCAATCGCCAGGCCCGCCAGGAGGAGTGCCAGCGTGCCAGGCTCCGGCACCGCAGAAGGCGCCGCAGCGGAATTGCCGCCGGCCACTATGACTTCCGCACCGCCAAACACCACGCTTCCGCCGGCCGGCGAAGCGAAGAGCGATGCCGCCCCCGCACCCACCGTCAAGCTCGATCCGTTGGGTATGCCGTTGGGGTTCTCGACCACCAGCGTGCCGGCGTTCACGAAGGTCCCGCCGGTGTAGCCGTTGGAGCCGCTGAGGATCAGCATGCCGGCGTCGTCCAGGCTCAAGAGCCCCGCCGGGCGTTTCCTCGCTGATGTCGCCGCTCAAGGTGAGCGTCGAATTGGCCATCGGCGCCACGCTCAGGTTGCCGGCCAGGATGATGGGGGCCGAGATCACGTGCGTGCCCCCCTGCACGATAATGTGCGCCGTGCCGCCGCTGTTGTCCATCGTCAGGGCGTTGGCGCCGGTTGCCGAGATGCTGAATCCCGACGTGGTCGAGAAATCCGCATTGCCCAACACCAGCGTGCCGACCGACACCGGAACGTCGAGCACAACGCCCACCAGGGCCGACGAGGCGTTGTTCAGGATCGCCATGTTGCCGGCTTTGGTAGGCGCCGTGTTGGGGCTCCAAGGGCCGACCGACCAGTTGCCGGCGCCGGTTGCCCAGGCCGCCGTTCCGCTCACCGACGTGCCCGGCAACTCCAGCGCGTTGGCGGTGTACTGCAAGGAGCTTGCCAACGAGGGATCCGGAATGCCGTTAAGGTCGACCGTGGCAAAGCTGCCGCTGAACATGTTCGTTCCGTACGTAATCAGTTGCTCTCCGGCCGCCGTGGCGCCGGACAGGTTGAGCGTGCCGCCGAAGGAGTCGTTGACGGAGAGGTTGTAGGTCGTCAAGAGGCTGCCGATCGCCAGGTTTACCGCGCCGGAAGCGCCCACGGTGAGCGAGTCGATCGACTGCGGCCCGATGCTGGCGTCGAGCGTGCCGCCCGTGATTACCACATCGGAATCGGGAGCGAAGGCACTGGGCGCACCCGCCCTGAGCACGCCCGCATTGATCGTGGTGGGGAAGCTGTAGGTGTTCGTGCCGGTCAGCGTGAGCATGCCGGACCCGTTCATCGTGAGGCTCAGGCCGCCGCCGCCGTCCCGCAGCGTGCCGCCGAAGGTGGTCGCGGTCGTTTGATTCAAGGTCAGCGTGGCCTGAGGGCCGGTGCTGTTGGTGACCGTGCCGGCCGCCCCGCTGAGGCTGCTGATCGTCGGGCTGTTGCCGTTGAGGTCGAGGACGCCCGCGTTCACCGTCAGGGCCCCGCCGGGCAGGGCGCCGGGTTGCTCGAACCAAGCTGCAGGGTGCCGGCACTGACCAGCGTCGTTCCCGTATAGGTATCCGTGCCGCCGAGCGTGAGCATTCCCGCGCCGAGCTTGGTGAGACCGCCGTTGAAGCTCAGCCCGGCGGTGCCGAAGGACACGCTGTTGCCGTTGGTGTCAATCAAGGCCGAGTAGCCCGAGAGCGAGGTGATGGCCGCCGACACGTCCTGCGTGTTGCCGGCGGCATATTGCAGCGTGCCGCCGTTGAAGATGATGCTGCCCGCGGCCAACGGCAATGCCGACGCGGCAAAGTTCAGCGTGCCGCCGGAGAGCGTCGTGCCGCCGGAATAGGTGTTCGTGCCGCTGAGATACTGCGTCCCGCTGCCGATCTTGACCAGGGCCAGCCCGCCATTGCTCCCGCCGTTGGGCGTGCTGTTCTGGATCGTGCCGGAGAACGTGCCGCCGTTGCCGCCGTTGCCGACGGTCAGGACCGATGTGCCGTAGCCGGCCACGTTGTCGATCGTGCCCAGCCGTTCAGGGCCCCGACGCCGGCGCTGGCCCCGTTCAGGTCGAGCAGGCCGCCGCTGTCGATCGTCAGGCGCGGCGCCGCTCATCGCGGTATTGCTGGCCAACTGCAGCGTCCCGGCCATGATGTGCGTGCCGCCGCTATAGTTGTTCACGCCGGAAAGCTGGAGCAGGCCGCCGTTCCCGCCGCTGAAGGCCAGCGCCAGTGCGCGGCCCCGTTCTGGAGGCGCCGCCAAAGACGGTCGAGTTGCTCTGGCTGACGGTCAAGGTGCTGGTCGTGGCGGGCGCGCATTGGTCACAATGCCCGATGCCCCGCTGAAGGAGGAGACCGTGGCGCGTCAAGCCGGCCAGGTCGAAGACCCCGCCGTTGGCCGCCAGGGCCCCCGTGCCGATGGCGTTGGCGTTGCCAAGCTGCAGCGTGCCGCCTGTGACCTGCGTGCCGCCGGTGTAGTTGTTGCTGCCGGCCAGGTTCTGCAAGCCGCCTCCCGCCATGACCAGGCTGAGATTGCCCAGGCTCCCGCTCCCGCCGATCAGGCCGCTGAAGGTCGTCGAACCGCTGGGGGGCGACAAGGTGAGAATCGCCGTCGGCGTGCCGGAACTGAGGATCGTGCCTGCCGAGCCGGGGGTCGCGCTGGGATCGGAAAGCGAGGCCACGGTCTGGGTTCCCCCGCTCAGGTCGAGCGTCGCTGCACTTGCCAGGATCACCGAAGTGGTGACGGGCAGCAGGTTCAACCCGCCGCCGCCCGTGAGAACACTGCCGCCGTTGGGCACGATCTCGATGCCGCAAATACCGGCGCCGTTGGCTGCCTGGGTCAAGCTGGCCGTAAAGGTAGGAACGCTCATGCCCGACCACTCCACGTAGTCGCCGGGCACCTGCGTAGCCGCCGACGACCCGTTCGACAGTACGAAGGTCGTGACGTTCGCCGTGCAGACGCCATAGGTGGTGGAGCCGCCGGTGATATTCAACGTCACCGCGTTGCCGTTGTTCGAGTTGTAGTAGACATAGACGTTGTAGCCGTTAGCCGTGTAGCTGCTGGGAAGGTTGCTCACGGTGGCCGTTTCCGTGCCGGCGGCGGCCTGGTTCAGATAACTGTAGAGCAGATAGCCGTTCTGGGTCGTGGGAGCTCCCGTGTTATACGTATTTGGCGCGTTCCATGTCACGCTGGCGCCGCTGCCACGCCGGTGCTGTTGATCAACGCCTGAGCGGTCGCTTGAGCGGCGGTGCCGTTTGGCTCTTGATTCCAGTTGGTCATGGGGACAACCCCCGCCGGTCCTGGCAAAGCGGTCACCGTATTGAACTTGATGCCGATGTGGGCCGAGGCACGGTCATAACGCCGGCGAGTTTCAAGGTGCCGGCGGAGATGATCGTCGGTCCCGAATAGGTGCTATTGTTGGTAACGGTCATCGTGCCGGTGCCGGTCTTAATGAACCCGCTGGTGGCGCTGCCCGGTGCACTGCCAATCACGCCGCTGAAGGTCGTATTAGCGTTGTTGCCGCCGGCCGTCAAGACGCCGTTATTCAAGCTGACGTTGCCCGCGCCGGACAGGCTCGCCACCGTGGCCGCGGGAACGCTCAATCCAAGCGTGCCGTTGGCGTTGACGGTCACGCCGCTGGACGACGCCGCCAAGGCGTTGCCAGCCGGATCGGCGATGGTCAGCGTGCCGCCGTTGACCGTCGTCGGTCCGGTAAAGGAGTTGAGGGTATTCAGTGTGAGCGTACCCACGCCGGCCTTGGTCAGGCCGCCGCCGCCGCTCAAGGGCGAGTTGAAGGCCACGCTGTTGGTGCCCGTGTCGATGATCGCCGCCTGGCCCGCGGCAATCGGCGAATCCCGCCGAGATATCCTCGGTATTGCCCGCGGCGTATTGCAGCCCGCCCCCGATGAAGGTGATGTTGGGCGGGTTGGTCGTAAAGGGCAAGGCCGACGGTGTGAAGTTCACGAGGCCGCCGCTGAGGGTCGTGCCGCCCGTATAGGTGTTCGTGCCGCTGAGCACTTCCATTCCCGCGCGGCCTTGACCAGCGCCAGCGTGCCGGAGGTGTTCTTGATGCTGCCCGAGAACGCGCCGCCGCCCCCCCGTTGCCGATCGTCAAGGTGATAAGTCCGCCGGCGTCGACGTTGTCGACCGTGCCCGAGCCGCTGAAAGCCCCCACGGAGAGACTGTTGCCGTTCAGATCGAGCAGGCCGCTGGTCATGGTCAGGGGCGCCGTGATGCTGCTTCCCAGCGCGTTGCTGTCGCCCAGGCCCATCTGCAAGGTGCCGCCATTGATCGTGGTGCCGCCGGAATACCCGTTCGAGCCGGTCAGCAGCATCAGGCCGTTGCCGGTCTTGGTGAGCATGCTGACGCCGGAGTTGTTGACGGGGGTGGCATTGTACTCCCAGTTGACGATGTTCGAACTGATGATCAGGTCCGGCCCGGTGGAAGCGATTCCGCCGTGACGTTGAACAAGGTGCCGCCGGCCGAGTTCAAGGCGAATTCCGTGGCGTTGATCGCGCCGCGTTGCCCGCCGAGTCCAAGGTTGCCAGGAGCTGGCCGTTAAGCAGCCAGTTGCCGCTGCCGTCGCCGATTCCCGCCGCGGAGGTGATCGTGCCGCCGGTCATGCTGATGATATTGAATGAGCCGCGGTTACCGGACGTCACCGAGACCAGCCCATCGGTGAGGTAGATGTTGGTGCCCGGGTTGTAGCCCAGGGAGTCCGCCCCATTGATCAGCAGTTCCGCGCTGCTGTTGACATAGATGTTCGTGTTGTTCGGCAAGGTGCCGGTGCCGCCGCTGGCCACCAGCGCCACGGTGCCGCCGCTGATCGTCACTCCCCCGGTCATGGTGTTGAAGTTCGTCAGCGTGAGCTCGCCGGCGCCAGACTTTGGCGAGGGCGCCCGTCCCGCTCAAAACGCCCGAATAGGTCGTGGTGGCGTTGTTGCCTCCCACCGTTAGTGTGCCGATGGCGCCTGTCGTCAGGCCAAGGGCGATATTGCCGCTTCCGCTCAAAGAACCGAACACCGGATTGGCCGCGCTGAAGACCATGCCGCGGGTGCTGTTCATGACCACCGACGCGTCCGCCAGGGCGGCGGCCGAGTCAACCTCAAGCTCGCCCCCAAGGCCGGTGGCACGAGTCCCGGCCAGCGCCGTGACACCGGCGGGATTGACCGTGACCGTTCCCGTGTAGCCGGCACTGCCGCTAACATGCACAATCCCGCCTGCGCCACCCGCCGTGCTGCCGGCGGCAATCGTGCTATCGATCACCAGCGGTCCGGAACCTGCGAGTTGGCCAAGGGCCACGTCTTTGCCGCCCCACTGCGTGTAGGCCGTCAGCCCGCCGGGGCCGATGGTCACGGTGCCGGTCAGATTCTGGTAACCGTCCTGTCCGAAGAAAACGCCGCCATTCACGCTAAAGTTGTTGGAAAAAGTGGTGGTGACCACCGTCCCGCCGGAGGTGCCGCCGAAGGTGATCTCGCCGTTGTTGCTGATCGCGACCGGTCCCGACCCGAGTGCGCCGGAATTCTCATTCCCGCCGTCGTAGCTGCCAAGCGCAACAACGCCGCCCGTAATGGTCGTGCCCAGACTATAGCTGTTGGCGGCCTCCAATGTCAGGGTGCCGGCGCCGGACTTGACCACCGAGCCCGTGCCGCTGATGAAGTTGGCCGCCGTCAATGTCCAGGCGTTGGCGATATTGGCCGCAAATACGCCGCTATTGCTCAGCGCGATGCCCGACGTTGACAGCGGGAAATTCACCTGCAGGGTGCCGGTCGAGATCGATGTCCGCCCGGTATAGGTCTCCAAGGCGCTCAGAACCATCAGGCCGTGCGCTTGTCTTGGCCAACTGGCCGTTGCCGCCGATCACGCCCCCGAAGGTCATGGTATAGGGATTGGCAAAGATCAAGACGCTGCTATCGGTCACATTGCCGCCCGGCAAGGAGCCGTTCGTGGTCAGGCCGTCGCCCACCTGCAGCGTGCCGTAGCTGACCACCGTCGTCCCCGTATAGGTGTTGTTCCCGCTGGTGAGGATGACCTCGCCGCCGGTCGGCGGGCCGTTGACCACCAGGCCGATGTTGCCCGTCAAGGCCGGGGCGAAGGTCAGCGTGCCGCCGGCCCCGCCCAGGCGATAGTTCGTGCCGCTGGGCGTCAGAACTCCCGTATACGTCTCACCATCCAGGCGCCCAGGCTGAGATAGCTGAGCGAATTCGTAGTCAGGTTGACGGCGTCGGCCGAAGTGGCCGGGGTCACGACCAGTGTTCCCGTGGAGGCCGAGCCGCTGGTGAGGATCGGCAGCAGGCCGCCCAGGCCGCTCGACTCCAGCCCCACGGCCCCCGAAGTGCTTACGGTGATCCCGAGGCCAACCGTGGAAACATCGCTCAAGGAGCCGTAAAGCAGTGCGCGGCGGTCACCGTCGTCAAGCCGTAATAAGTGTTCGCGCCGGTGAGGTACAGGGTCCCGGTCGTGGTCTTCACCAAGTTTGCGCCCCCTTGATTGGGGTCGGTGATCGACCCGGCAAAGCTGCCGCTGCCGACCGTGAGCGTGGCGCCGCCGCCGTAAGCCAAGGCGAGCGTGCTGCCAACCGAGCCATTCAGTCCGGCCAGCGTCTGCGCCGTGTTGCTGAACGTGACCGTGCTCAAGCCGCTATTGATATTGAGCGTGGTCGTGGAGGGCAGCGAGCCGGTCTGCGCCGACGGTGAGATTGCCGCCGTTGACCGTGGTCGCGCCCTGGTAGGTGGCGTTGCCCAGGAAGACCACGTTGCCGGGACCGGTGAGGGTCACGCTGTTGGTCCCGCTGCCATGCACGATATTCCCGGAGAAGGTCAAGGCGTTGTTGACCGAGGCGGAAGCGATCGTAAGCGAACTGTTGAGCGTGATGTTGCCGCCGAAACCGGCGTTGTTGTCGTCGATATTGCCCAGCGTGGCGTTCGCGGCGTTGATCGTAATGTTCTGCGGGAAGGTATTCGCGCCGCTGATCAGCAACTTCGCCGGGCGCTGCCCGTGTAGGCGTCGCCCAACTGGATGGCCGTGCCGTTGCCCAAGGCCCCGGCCGCCGCCGCCACCAGCACGCCCGCGCTGATCGTCGTCGTGCCGCTATAGTTGTTCTGCGCGGCAAGCGTCAGCGTGCCGGCGCCGAGCTTGTAGAATCCCATGCCGGCGCTGCCGGAGGAGCCGTCGGGGATACTCGAGGAGTAGCCAAAGCTCTCCCCGGACACGACCTGGATGCCGAAGACCGTGCCCGTGCCGAACGTGACGTTGCTGAGGACGTTCGTCACGTCGTTGGACTGGAACTCGCCCGGACTCGTGCCGGCCTGCACCACCAGCGTGCTGCCCGCGTTGTTGACGAAAATCTGGCCCCCGGACTGGTAGGCCGGGCTGGCTGCCGGACGATCCCAGGGTATTGATGCTCGTGGCGATGAGCACGCCGCCGTTGACCTGCGTGCCGCCCGTATAGGTGTTATTGCCGGTCAAGGAGAGAACCCCCGTGCCCAGCTTCATGAAGCCCAGCGGGCCGTTGACCGTGTTGGCAATCGGCGTGCCGTAGCTCACGTTCTCCGTGCCCGCGATCAGCAGGCCCAGGTTCGCGTTGGTGAAAGTCACGTCGTTCAATACCTGGTCGACGGCCCCGCCCGAAGTCAGGCTGAACTCGCCGGCATTCGTGCCGGCGGTGACGGCCAGCGTTGCGCCGGGGTTGACGACGATGTTCCCGCCCGCCGTGTATCCGGGCAAGGAACCGGTGTTGCCGGCGATCAGCACGCCGCCGTTGACCGTGGTGCCGCCGGAATAGGTGTTGTTGCTGTTGCTGATGGTCCAGGTGCCCGGACCGTTTTTCGTCAGGTTGCTCGCGCCGCTGAAGGCCATGCCCAGCAGGCCGTTGGTCGTGCCCTCGAGGGTCAGAGGGCCGTTGGCCGCGTTGTTGATGATGCCCAGGCCGCGATTCCCCACGCTCAAGGTGAAGGTCGCGCCGCCGGAGGCGTCGAGGGTCGCGCCGCTGGCGCCGATCACAAAGCCGCGATCCGTGTTGCCGTTATTGGGACCGTTGCCCACGTAGCGGATCGTGCCCCCGTTGATCACCAGGTTGGTATTGGTGAAGCCCAACTGGCCGAAACCGCCGTTGTTGCCGTTGCTGTCGGCGTCCGACCAGGCCGCGACCACGATCTCGCCGCCGTTGTTCACCGTTATCACCGGACCAGCCACGTAGTTCAGGTTGGAGTACAGGCTGCCGCCGACGAGCGAGAGCGTGCCGCCGCTGACCGTGACCGACCCGCTGTTGGTGCTCTTGCCGGTCAAGGCAAGGTAGTTGCCGCCGATCGTCGCGATCGAACCGCTGCCGCTGATGATGCCGCCGTAGGTCTGGGCACTCGGGCTGTTGAAGACCAGGGCCGAGTTGTTGGCGATGTTGCCCGCGACCGCGCCGCTGGCGATGCCGTTGCCAAGCTGCAGCGTGCCGGCCGAGATCGTGGTCGGGCCGCCGTAGGTCTCGATATTGGTCAAGGTCAGCGTGTGGCTGCCCAACGTGGCCAGGGCGCCGTTGCCGCTGATCGCGCCGGCAAAGGTCTCGTTCGCGGCATAATTGAAGGCGAAAACGCTGTTGTCGGACACCGCGCCGGACAGCGAGGCGTCCTGGCCCGCCTGCCCGTTGCCGAGCACGAGCGTGCCGCCCAAGATCGTCGTGCCCCCGCCGTAGCTGCTGGAGTTGGTGAACGTCAACAGGCCCAGGCCCATCTTGGTCACCGCCCCGCTGCCGCTGATGGTGCCGCCGAAGGTCTGAGGGCCGTAGTTGTCGAACACCAAGAGCGAATTGTTGGCGACCTGGCCGAGCAAGGAGCCGTCGGACGTGGGACCGGTGTTGACGCCGATCTCGAGCGTGCCGCCCAAGATCGTCGTGCCGCCGCTGAAGGTGTTGCCGGTGCTGGTCAGGGTCACGGCCCCGCTGTTGAGCTGCAGCACGCCCGGCCCCGTGATCGGGTTCGTGAAGGTCTGCTGCCCCGTCAGGCTGTAAACCAGCGCGCCGCTGTCCGAAATCGTGGTGTTGGGCAGCGCCCCGTCAGACCCGGCCCCGGTGCCCAATTGCAGCGTCGCCCCCGGCCCGATCGAAGTCAGCCCCGTATAGGTGTTGGTGTTTTCGATGATCAACGTGCCGCCGTTGGTCAGGCTCAATCCCGTGTTGCCGGTAATCGAGGCCGTCCCGGAAAGCGTATAGGTCTTCAGGTTGTTTTGGAACGTCACGCTGCTAGGAGCCACGTTCCCTGAGTTCAAGGTCACGCTGGTGATTGTGGCCGAGTCGCTGAAGACGACCGCATCGCCAGGCTGGAACTTGCCATAGTTGTCCATCCCTCCCATCTGGACAAAATTGCCCAAGGCGTTCCAATCGCTGCCGCCGACCCCGGTCCAGGCAACCGAGTACAACCCAGTCACCACCAGGTCCAACTCCTGCGGGTTGGTGGGGTTGATTTGCAGGTTGCCCTGGGCACGGTTGGGAAGCGGCGAACTGAGTACGAAGGTGTTGTTACTGAAGCCGTTCGCCAGGCTGCCGGCTCCGCCGGGGTCGGTTCCGATCAGGGCGTACGTGCCCGTGCCGGAAATCGCGCCCGTGATCAGGATCTCTTGTGTGTTGGGCAAACTGCCGACGTTGCCGACGTTGGTCAGCCCATTGTCGACCATCAGTCCCGGACTGCCGGCGGGGCCCAGCGAGTCGAACTGGAAGATGACATTTGAGCCGTTGTTATAGTTGAAAGGAACCGTCAGGCCGTTGGCGAGGGTGAGCGGGCTGCCGGCCGTCAGGCCGGCCTCGATCATCGTGGTAGGCGGCGCGTTGTTGCTGATCACGACCGGTCCGTAGATCGTGCCCGTGCCGCCCAGGGTCCCTGCGGAAACGGTTACCGTGCTTGCCGCGCTAGAACTCGACGAGGCATACAGCGATCCGTTGACCAGCAGCCGCCCGCTGTAGACAGTCGTCGAGCCGGTAAAATTGTTCGAGGCGGTGAAGGCGATCGTGCCGTTAGAGCCCAATTGGATTCCCGTGGCCCCCGCACCTTCCACGTAGGCGGGACCGGCAGCGCCGCCGCCGCCGATCTGGACCGCGCCGCTGCCGCTGATCGGGCCGGTGAAGTCGACGCGGCCCGACTGCGCGGCATAGAACGTGGCGGGGCCGTTCAACTGCACGCTGCCCGTCATCGAGGTGTAGTCGTCGGTGAGGCCGCCCAGCACCACGCTGCCGTTGCCGGGAACCGCGTTGACGATGATATTGCGCTGCGAGAACAAGCCCGACGGGTTGCTGCCGATGACCCTGCTGTTGGGCCCGTAGGTCATGAAGGCCAGGTTGGCCCCGCTCGTCGTGGCCGCGGTCCCGATCACCAGAGCGGAGGTTCCGCTGCCCAGCGGGCCGGTCTGGCCGTTGGCATAGTCGGCCGCGCCGAGGAACAGCCCCCCCCCGGCAAGCTGCAGACTGGTGGCATTGAACGAGTCCGCGCTGCTGGTGAAAATCAAACCGCCCAAGCTGCCGCTGCCGCCGTAGGTCACGCTCACGGCGGCCAAACTGGAGTTGCTGATCGCCCCGGCATACTCGCCCTCAGGCGTCTGCGAAGCCGTGCCGCGAATCGCCGAAAACAGCACGCTGCTGCCGGCCGACGCGGAATACAGGTCGATCGGATTCTCGAGGATCAGCGTCCCATTGGCTGTGGGGGAACCCAGCACGAGGTTGCCGGGGACATAGGTGCCGCGCTGCAAGGTCGAGAGGGTGGTCAAGGCGGCCGACGTGTACAGGCCCACCGTCCGCTGCCCGAAGTTCGCGCTGGAAGCGGAAAAGCCGACAACGTCCTGGGTATTTCCGGAAGAGCCCAGGCTGATCTGGCCGGCGGTCGGGATCGTGCCCGCCGGAACCACCACGTAGGAGAGGCTGTTGGCCGCCGTGGGATCGAGCGCGGCGCCGACCTCCAGGATCACGGTGCCGCCGCCGGTCGAGTTCAGGCTGATGGGGGCCAGCGCGCTGATGGCGCCGCCGCTGCCCAGGACGTTGGGCTTCAGCAGCGAGAGGATCGACAGGCCGCCGCTGGTGCTGTTGGAGACCGTCACCAGTCCGGGGGGATTGATATCCGTATTGGCGCCCGAGAGCATGAGTTGCCCGTTGACAACCGTCGTGGGACCCGTATAGCTGTTGAGGACGTTGTTGACCTGCAAGGTCCCCGAGCCCAACTTGGTCAGGCCCACGGAACCGGCAGCGGAATCCTGAACCAAGGTAGAGAAGACAACGGGCGCGGTGGCGTTGGTGGTGTCGATGCCGAAGACGGAGCCGTTCAGCAGTCCGCTGTTGCTCCCGGTGAGAGCGGTAAAGAGAGTTCCGGCCTGGGCGGGGGTGAACCCGCCGTTGCTGTCAACATTAACGGCAAGCGTGGCCTGGGAGCCGGCGGTGATGTTGGCCGCGGTCCAACTGGAGGAACTGCCGCTGTACAGGGCCGAGGGCTTGACAAACTGCAGGATGCCGCCGCTGACCGTGGTGGTGCCTGAATAAGTGTTGGTGCCCGACAGGTACAACGCGCCCGTGCCCGCCTTCACGAGCGACACGATGCCCGACGAGTTTTGAATCGTCCCGGAGAAGGTGCTGGTGTCGTTGTCGTAGTTGACCGTCAGCGTGGAAGCCGTGGCAACGAGGTTGTCAACCAATCCCCCGCCGCCGAGTTGGCCCTCGATCGGGCTGAAGCCGTGCAGGTCAAGCAGGCCGCCGGTGTTGACGGTCAAGTCGCCGGTGTTGGCGCCCAAGGCCGCGATGTTGCCCAACTGCAGGGTTCCGCCGTTGACCACCGTGCCGCCGCTGTAATTGCCGGAGGCACTGAGGACCAGCAGGCCGCTGCCCGTCTGGATCAAGCTGGCCGGCCCCGCGCTCCCGCCCCGGTCCGCCAGCGGAATCGACACATACAGGCCGCCGGAGCCCGTGATATTGAAGGTGGTGTTTTGCGCCAGGTTGAAGCCGTCGTAGGTGGCGGTCCCGCCGCTGGCAAGCGCAATGTACAACGGCGCGCTGCCGCTGACGGTCACGGTCTGCGCCGTGGCATTGGCGCCGAAGTTGAACATCTGGTAGCTCGTCGCCCCCGACCCGCCGAAGCCCCCCAGGCCCGAAAGCGTGCCGCCGCTGAGAGACAGCGGCCCAAGCAGCTCGGTGTTGTTCCCGACCGTGGAGATGACCAGGCCGCCTTGCTGGATGCTGAGCGTGTTCGTGGGGATCGTAGCGGCGGCCTGATTGCCTTGGCCCATGACGTTTCCGGCGGCCAACTGCAGCACCGCACCGCTGCCGACGACGACCGTGCCGCCGGTCACGAGATTGCCCAGGGCCGTCGCCGTGCCGGTCGTGGCGTTGAAGTTGGCTTCCAAGGTCCCGGCGTGATGACGGTGCCGCCGGTGTAGACGTTCGAGCCCTCCAAGTTCAGCAGGCCGATGCCGGTCTTGATCAACGTTGCCGCCGGGCCGCTGTTCATGGCGGCAAGGTTGGCATTGCTGCCATTGTTATTGACGTTCAAGATCGGCAGATTGATGGTCAGGCTGGCCGGCCCCGCCACGTTGATCGTCGTCGTATTGGTTAGCTGGAGGGCATTTTCGTATCCATCTCCCCCGCCCTGAAGGCCGATGTAATTTGTCCCACCGGTGGCGTTGATGGTGCCGGTAGTCTGCTGGAAATTCATGAGGAACATTCCATAGGTCGTGCCGCCTTCGCCCAACAGCGTGCCGCCGCTGAGCGTCACCGACGAGCCGAGGAGGTTGTTGTAGGCGCCGATGGCAAGCAGCGTGCCGTCGATCACCAGGCTGGTCCTGGCGTTGGCATTGTTGTAGCCCATCTCGTTGCTGTTGTTCCACTCCAGCGTGGCGCCGCTGCCGACCGTGAACGTGCCCGTGGAAGCGATTGCCCCCATGGGGCTGAAGCCGGTGTTCGAACCTGCGCGCCGCCGTTGAGCCGCAAGGTGCCGCTGGAGAGGGTCACATTGCCGGTGAAGGAGTTCGTGTTGGTCAGGATCGTGAGGCCGCTGCCGATGCCCAGGATCGTGCCGGCGCCGCCGACGGCGCCGCCGATCGTGTCGGTGCCGGTTGGGCCCTCGTTGAAAACCAGCGTGGCGTTGTTGGTGATGCCCCCGGTTCCCAGGAACGTGCCGCTGACGTTCGTGCCGTTGCCCGCCTGCAATGTGCCGGCCGAAATCGTTGTGCCGCCGGAATAGGAACTGGAGCCCGCAATCGCCATCAGGCCGTTGCCGACCTTGGTCAATCCGCCGCTGCCCCCGCCATTGTTGGTAATGGCCCCGGTAATGAGAAGATCGGGGCCATTCACCGTGCCTCTGACCACGTTGAAGACCACCGGGTTGCTTCTGATCTCAATTTGGCCGCTGATTACCGACGACACGTTTGAGGCAAAGGTATTGACGGTGCCGCTGCTTTGAATGGGAAAGTCGTCCGCTCCGGTGCTGCTGGTGATCGAGCCGCCGGTGAGGTTGTAAGCGGTGATGACATAGCCCTCGTCACCGCCGGAGACGCCGTCAAGAACTCCCCCGTTGATAGTGACCACGCTAACCGAAACGCCGCTGGTATAGCCCAAGGCGTTGTTCTGGACCAGCCTGACCAGGCCGCCTTGGTTGATGGTAAGCGTCCCCCGGATTGCGCCGGTGCCGCCGGTTGTGTTGAGGGCGAGCGTGCCGTTGCTGACCGTCGTGCCGCCCGTATAGGTGTTATAGGTGTTCAAAGTAACTGAGCCGGAGGAGACCACAGAACGCCATTGCCGGTAATGGCGGCGCTGCTGAAGTTCGTGCCCTGCGTGAGCGCGGTGGTGGTGTCGAAATTGAGCGTCCCGTTATCGACGAGCGTGCTGCCACCCACGAGCGACCCGCCGCTGCCGCCGTTGCCGATTTGCAGCGTCCCGGCCGAGATCGTCGTCGCGCCGTGTAGGTGTTGGCGCCGGCGAGGATCAGGGCGCCGCTGCCGACCTTGGTCAGCGCCCGGCCCCGCTCATTCCACCGGAGAACACCGATGTGGCGCTGCCGGCCCCGACGCTCAGGGTCAAGCTGCCGCCGCTGACGCCAAGCAGGGGGAAACCACCGCTGCCAGCCAGTGCTGCCACATTATACGTCTGACCGCTAGCGGCGAAGGCCAGGCCGCCCGCCGCATTGTTCGTGACGAGGACGCTGTTCTGGACGGCGTTGACGTTGCTTAACTCGAGAGTCCCCGCCGAAATGGTCGTGGGGCCCGTAAAACTATTTGAGAGCGTCAAATTCAGCACGCCGCCGCCGAGCTTCACCAGACCGAGGGCCCCGCTCGCGGTATTGGCAATGACGCTGTTGTACGCCACGGTCTCCGGCGCAATGACCTGAATGCCGAGGTTCGCGCTGGCGGCGAAACCGACGTTGCCCAGCACGGTACCAACGTTGCCCACGCTGAACTCGCCCGGGTTGCTGCCGACCTCGACGCCAAAGGTGGCCCCTGCCGGCACGGAGAGATTGCCCGAAGTCGACCAGAGGGGCGACAAGACTCCCACGTTGCCCAGGACCAGGGCCCCGCCGGTGATCGTGGTTGGGCCGCCGTACAGGCTGTTGGAATTGGTCAGCACCAGCGTGCCGCCGGCGTTGTTCAATCCGCCGCTGCCGCTCAGCACGCCGGAGTAGGTGGTAAAAACGCCGCTATTGCCGTTGACGTTCAGCGACACGGCGCTTCCGCCCAGATCGGTCAAGGCGATATTGCCGCTGCCGGAAAGGCCACCGAGGTTGGCGGTCCCCAGCCCGGAGCTGAACGCCAGGCCGCCGACGGCCGCATTGTTCGTGACGACGCCGCTTTGTAGCGCGTTGAGGTTGCCCAACTCCAGCGTGCCCCCGTTGATGATCGTGCCCCCGCTATAGGCGTTCGAGGCCGTCAGGTTCAGCACTCCGCCGCCGGTCTCGATGAGGGTGGAGGGGTTGGCGCCCGCGTTGCCGTTCTGCAAGGGCACGGCGACGGTCAAGCCGCCGGCCCCCGTGATATAGAAGGTGGTGGTATTGGTCAGTGCGAGGCCGCCCTCGACTCCCGTGCCGGTGATCAGCGAGGGCGTGGCCGTGCCGACGCTCACGGTCCCGGTGGTGATGCCAAAGACGAAGTTCCACTGCGGAGCGGCCAAGGTGCCGGCGCCCGTCCCCGTGAGTGTGCCGCCGTTGAGCGTAAGCTGCGAGCCGAAGTAGTTGTGGGCATTACCCACGGCCGTGTTGGTGACCGTGCCCTGATTGATGACCAGGTTCGGCGCCGGTCGAGCTGCCCCCGCCCGTGACGTTCGGTTGGGCGTAGTCGAGCGTGCCGCCCTGGTTCACTGTGATCGTGCGCACGGTGGGGCTGCCGCTCAAATTGCCCAAGGCCGAACTGGTCGGGTTGGTGACGGCGGATTGGTTCAGATTCGCGACCAGCGTGCCGCCGGTGATCGTGATGTTGCCGGTGAAGGTATTGGACCCGGTAAGCGTCACCGCGCCGCCGCCGGTCTCGCTCAGCCCGCCGCTGCCGCTGATGACGCTGCCGATGGTCAGGCTGCCGCCGGCCACGCCATTGAAGACCAGCGCGGAATTGTTGACGATGCCGCCCGATCCCAGCGAACCGGAGGAGGTGGCGCCGTTGCCGACCTGCAAAGTGCCGGCGGAGATCGTCGTGCCGCCGGTGTAGGTGTTGATGCCGGAAAGGGCCACGAGCCCCTGCCCCGTCAACGACAGGCCGCCATTGCCCAAGATGATCCCGCTGTTGCTGTAGGACTGCGTCGCATCGACCGAGATCGCCGCCGCGGAACTGGATAGCGTGATGTTCCGCGCAGAGGCAATGACCCCGGAAACTTCCAGCGTGGCCGGGCCGATCGTAAGCCTGCCGCTGGACGCGCCGAGGCTGGCGGCGTTGGTCACGTCCAGCGTGCCGCCCGATAGGACCGTCCCGCCGCTGTAGGTGTTGATGCCGGAAAGGGTCAGCAGGCTCGGTCCGTTCACGGCCAGCGAGAGGGTGCCCGCGCCGTTTTGCAACACGCCGCCGTAGGCGCTGGAGGCGCTAGGATTGACGGTCAAGGTAACCGCGCCCGTGCCGCTGCTGGTGATCGTGCCGGCCAGACCGTTGAAATTGGTGACGGCCTGATTGTTGCCGCCGAGATCGAGAGTTCCCGCGTTGACCGTCAACGCGCCGGTGCCCAGGCTGGCGCCGCTGGCCAGTTGCAAGAGCCCGGAGTTCTCGATGTACGTGCCGCCGGTGTAGCTGTTGGCGTTGTAAAAGAGCACGCCCGCCGTGCCGTTGAGGGTGACTGTGGCCGCGCCCCGATCGCCGCGCCGAGAAGCTGTAGGCGAGTGAGTTGTTGTTGAAAACGAGGCTGGCGGGGGAAACCGTGCCGCTGTTGATGATGATGCTGGTCATCCCCGGCACCGCCGTATCGTCGAAGGTCAAGGCCGAGCCGTCGGTGTAATTGGTCGAATTACCAATCACGCCACCCGCGTTCCAGTTGAGGTCGGAGGTGTTCCAGTAGACGGTCGCGGAGCCGCTCCACGTGAGAGGATTTTGCCCTGCCGCTTGCGGCACGAACCCAATCAAGGCCAGAACAAGAACGCCCAACAGCGCAACGCAAGAACTGCTACGCCTCATAGCACCCCTCCCAAAGAGCGATCGAAAACGATCGTTAACCAGTCATGAAAGCAAAACCCCAGCCGAGAATTCCCGCAGTCGAAAACCGGCACTTCTCGCATCATAGCTACAACCGGAAAAAAAAGCAAGCATTTTGGCGAAAAGCCAAGAGCGAGAATTTTGCAGTGCGATTAGCCGGGCCTGAAGGCCCGCACAACCGGCTTGCGGACTGTCGACTTAGTCGAGAGACGGAATCCCGGCTCCACTGGGCCTGCCCCAGTGGAGCGGACGTTCTGAACGCTACAGGCCAGCCTACAGAAGCGTATCATTTCACGCCGTGCGACGTATAACTCCAAAGATGATACCACTTTAGATCCATGCCGCGGCATTCCCCTTCCGGCCCGTGCGGCGATAGAGGGCCGCACAGCCAAGACCGGCCAGGATCAGCGCCAGCGCACAGGCTCGGGCACCGCCGCAGGCCCCGCGGCAAAATTGCCGCCGGCCACTACCACTTCCGCGCCGCCCAAGACCACGCCCCCAGCCGCCGGCGAAGCGAAGAGCGATGCCGCCCCGGCCCCGACTGTCAAGCTCGATCCGTTGGGGATGCCGTCGGGATTCTCGACCAGCAGTGTGCCGGCATTCACATTGGTCCCGCCCGTGTAGCCGTTGGAGCCGCTGAGGATCAGCGTGCCGGCGTCGTTCAGGCTCAAGGCCGAGCCCGTCACGCTCTCGCTGATGTCGCCGCCGAGCGTGAGCGTCGATGTGGCCGTCGGCGCCACACTCAGGCTGCCGGCCAGGATGATGGCCGTCGAAATCACATGCGCACCCCCTGAACCGTAATCTGCGACGTGCTGCCGCTGTTGTCGAGCGTCAAGGCGTTGGCTCCGGCCGCCGAGACGCTGAATCCTGAGGTGGTCGATCCGTCCGAGTTGCCCAACACCAGCGTGCCGACCGTTACCGGCTCGTCGAGCACCACGCTCACCAGGGGCGATGCCGCGTTGTTCAGGACCGCCGCCTGGCCGCGGCCGTTGGGCCCGCTGGGCGTGCTCCACGGACCGACGCTCCAATTGCCGCTGGTCGTGGCCCAGGCGGCCGTTCCGCTGGACACGGCCGTCAACTCCAGCGCATTGGCGCCGTACACCAATTGACTCGTCGGCAAGGGGCTGCCGTTGAGGTCGACGGTCGCAAAGCCGCCGCTGTAGCCGCCGTAGCTGATCAGCTCGGCCCCGGCTGCGGCGTTGCCGGAGAGGTTGAGCGTGCCGCCGAAGGAGTCGGTGCTGCCGCTGTTGGTCGTCAGGAGGTTGCCGATTGCCAGGTTCACTGCGCCAGCAGCGCCCACGGAGAGCGAATAGACCGACTGCGGGGAGTTGCTGGCGTCGAGCGTGCCGCCCGTGACATTGACGCTCGACAACGCCGACAGCGCATTGGCCGCGCCCGCCGCCAGCACGCCCGCATTGACCGTCGTGGCGCCGCGATAGGTGTTGATGCCGCTGAGCACCTGCGTTCCATTGCCGGTCTTGACCAGGGCCAGCGTGCCCGAGCTGTTCTGGATCATTCCCGAGAAGGCGCCGCCCGCGCCCCGTTGCCGACGGTCAGCACGGACGTTCCAGCGCCGGCCACGTTGTCGATCGTGCCCGACCCGTTCAGCGCGCCGATGCCGGCACTGAAGCCGTTCAGGTCGAGCAGCCCGCCGCTGACCGCCAGGGCCCCCGTGCCGCCCAGCGCGGTGCTGCTGCCCAACTGCAGCGTGCCGGCCAGGATCTGGGTGCCGCCGCTATAGGTGTTCGTGCCGGATAGCTTCAACGTGCCGCCGCTGAAGGCCAGCGAGAGCAGGCCCGCGCCGTTCTGCAAAGCGCCGCCAAAGACCGTCGAACCGCTCTGGCTGACGGTCAGCGTACTGGTCGTGGCGGCGCGCGATCGGTCACGGCGCCTGAGGCGCCGCTGAAGGAGGGCAGCGTGACGCTCAATCCGGCCAGGTCGAAGACCCCTCCGTTGGCCGCCAGGGCCCCCGTGCCCAGCGCCATTGGCATTGCCGAGTTGCAGCGTGCCACCGGTAATCTGCGTGCCGCCGGTGTAGGTGTTGGCGCCGGCCAGATTCTGCAACCCGGTGCCGGCCATTACGAGGCTCAGGTTCCCCAAGGTCCCGCCGCCGGCGATCAGGCCGCTGAAGGTCGCCGAACCGCCGCCCGTGGGCGACAGAGTGAGAATCAACGTCGACGCCGTGCTGGAGTTCTGGACGATGCCGCCGAGGCCCGCCCAGTTGGAAAGCGACGCCAAGGTCTGGGTCCCGCCGCCCAGGTCGAGCGTCGCGCCGCTGGCCAAGGTCAGCGGCGTAGTGAAGGGCAGCAGGTTCAATCCGCCGCTGGTGGCCGCGGTCGTGATGTTGTTGGGCACGATCTCGATGCCGCTCAGGCCCGCGGAATGCGCCCCCTGGAGTTCGGTAGCGCTTACCGTAAAGGTCGTCGCGCTTAAGCCCGTCCAGACCGCATAATCCGATTGATTAGCATTCGCCGTCCCCGTGCCGGTCGCCAGCACCAAAGTCGTGTTGTTATCCGAGGTTATGCCATAAACGGCCGAGCCGCCAGTGATCCCCAATTCCTCGTAGTAGCCCACGTTGTTCGTATTGAAGTAGGCGTACACGGTATAGCCGTTGGTATAGCCGGTAAGGCCGCTTATGGTCACGGTCTGCGTCTCGCCGACGGGGGACTGGATAAAGGTGCTAAGCAATTGACTGTTCCCGGTCGCCCCAATCGGCGTGATGTCGTAGGATCCGGAGCCCGGGTTGACCCAGGTCATGTTCACGGCGGTAGTGGAACCGCTGCCGTTCACGAGATTCGACGTTGTCCCGCCGCCGTTCCCCGCGATGTTGTTCCAGGTATTGCAGGTGACGACGCCTGCCGGGAGCGTGATGGGGGAGGTAGTTCCCCCGGTGCCGTCATCGAAGTGGATGCCGATCTGGGGAAGGGCCTGCGACCTGCCGGCGGTAGCACCGCCCAGTTTCAAGGTGCCGTTGGCGACGGTGGTCGGCCCGCTGTATGTGCTGCTGTTGGTCAGCGTCATTGTGCCGGCCCCGGCCTTGATGAATCCGCCGCCGCCGCTCATCGCCCCGCTGAAGACCGTGCTCGTGTTGTTGCCGCCGGCCGTCAAGACCCCGCTGTTCAAGTTCACGTTGCCGCTCCCGGCCAGGCTGCCCACGGCGCCCGCCGAAACGTTCAAGCCCAGGGTCGCGTTGGCGTTGACGGTCACGCCGCTATCGAGCAAGGCGTTTCCCGCCGGATCCGCGATGACCAGCGTGCCGGCGCTGACCGTTGTCGGTCCGCTGAACGAGTTGGCGGCGTTCAGCGAGAGCGTGCCAAGGCCGGCCTTGGTCAGGCCGCCGCTGCCGCTCAAGGGCGAGTTGAAGGCCACGCTGTTGCTGCCCGTGTCGATGATCGCTGCTTGCCCCGACGCAATCGCCGCGATCCCGCCCGAAACGTCCACCGTGTTGCCGGCCGAATATTGCAGCGTCCCGCCGCCAAAGGTGATGCTGCCGGGCACGCTATACGGCAAGGCCGACGGCGCGAAGTTCAGGATCCCGCCGTTGAGGGTCGTGCCGCCGGTATAGTTGTTCGTGCCACTGAGCACCTCCGTTCCGGCGCCGGTCTTGACGAGGGCCACCGTGCCGGAGCCGTTCTGGAGCATGCCGGAGAAGGCCCCGCCCCCGCCGCCGTTGCCGACGGTCAAGGTGTCCTGTCCGCCGCCAGCCACATCGATGATCGTGCCGCCACCGCTGAGGGCGTTAACGGCGGCGCTGAATCCGTTAAGGTCGAGCGTTCCGCCGTTGACGGTCAGGGCCGCGGTGGCGGAACCCAAGGCGGCCGATGAGCCCAACTGCAAGGTCCCCAGGGCGACCGTCGTGCCGCCCGTGTAGGTGTTCAACCCGCTCAGAACCATCGTGCCCGTGCCCGTCTTGGCCAGCCCGCCGCCGCCACTGAGGACGCCGGAGTACGTGGTGTTCGTGTTCAGGCCGCCCACGCTCAGCGTGGTGGCGGGGAGGCCCATTGCGCCGCTTCCGCTCAAAGAGCCGAAGGTGGCCGTGGCGGACCCCGCCAATCCGAAAACGATTCCCCGCGTGCCGTTCATGACCACCGCCGCATCGGCCAGGGCTGTCGCCGAGTCGACCTCCAACGCGCCGCCCACGCCCGTGTAATCCGCGCCTACGACGCCAGGCTGATTGATCGTGACCGGTCCCGTGTAGCCGGCACTGCCGCTGACATGCACGATTCCTCCGGCGCCGCCGGCGCTGATCAGGGCGCTATCGACCACCAAGGGGCCCGAACCCGCCAATTGAGCGATGGCCAGGTCTTTGGTGCCCCACTGCGTGTAGGCCGTGAGGCCGCCGGCGCCGATGGTCACGGTGCCGGTCAGATTCTGGTAGCCGTCCTCCCCGAAGAAAACGCCGCCGTTCACGCTGAAGTTGTTGGCAATGGCGTAAGTGACCACTCCGCCCCCCGTCCCGCCAAAGGTGATTTGGGCGTTGTTGCTGATCGAGACCGACCCGGAACCCAAGGAAGCGGCGTTCTCGTTGCCGCCGTCGTAGCTGCCCAGGGCGACAATGCCGCCGCTGATGGTCGTGCCGCCGGAGTAGTTGTTCGAGGCGGTAAGCGTCAACGTGCCGCTGCCCGTCTTGACCAGGGCCGCCGCGCCGCCGCCGCCGCCCACGTTCATCACCGCAACGTTGATCGTCAAGCCGCCGGCCCCCGCGATGTTGAAATACGTGGTCGGCGCCAGCGCGATGCCGTCATAAGTTCCCGTCCCCGTAATCAGCGAGGGCGTGGCGCCGACGACGCTCACGGTGCCCGTGGTGACGGCAGGTGCGATACTGAAGTTCCATTGGGGATTGGTGGCGTTGTCGCCGCCCGTCCCCGTGAGCGTGCCGCCGTTGAGCGTGAGCAACTGGCCGAGGTAATTGGCGCGGTTGCCGACCGTGGTGGTGAGCGTGCCCTGATTGATCGTGATGTTCGGCTGATACACCGTGGCGCCGCCGCCGGTGACGTTGTTGGCGGCGTAGTCGAGCGTGGCCCCGGGGTTGATCGTGATCGTGCGGCCCGGCGCGCTGAAAGCGCCCAAGGCCGACGCCGCCGGGTTCGTGGTCTGGGTGCCGACATTTGCGACCAGCGTGCCCGCACTGACGACGATGTTGCCGCTGAAGGCGTTTGCCGCGTTGTTCAGGGTCACCAGGCCGGCGGAAACCGTCAGCCCTCCGCTGCCCGTGATCGCGCCGAGCTGAAGTTGGTGCCTTGCGTGAGCGTGCCGCTGTTGTTGAAAGCCAACATGCCGTTGTCGGTGATCGTGCTGGCGGCATTGAGGAAGCCGCCGTTGTTGAGCTGCAGCGTGCCGGCCGAGATGGTCGTGGGGCCGCTGTAGCTTTCTGCGGCCGTAAGGATCAACGCACCGCTGCCGGTCTCGGCCAACTGGCCGTTGCCGCCGATCACGCCGGCAAAGGTCATGTTCGACGGATTGGCGAAGACTAGCGCGCCGTTGTCGGTCACGGCGTTGTTGGGCAGCGAGCCGTTGGTCGTTACAGCGTCGCCCACCTGGAGCGTGCCGTAGCTGACCACCGTGGGGCCCGAATAGGTGTTGCCAGTGCTGGTCAGGATGACCTTGCCGCCGCTCGCGGGGCCGTTGACCAACAGGCCCAAGCTGCCCGTCAAGGCCGGGGCGAAGGTCAGCGTGCCGCCGCCCCCGCCCAGGCGATAGTTCGTGCCGCTGGGCGTCAGAAGGCCCGTGTACGTCTCGCTGTCCAAGGCGCCCAGGCTGAGATAATTGAGAGAATACGTGCCCAGGTTGACGGCGTCGGCCGAAGTGGCCATGGTCACCACCAGCGTGCCGTTGGAGGCCGAGCCGCTGGTGAGGTTCAGCAGCAGGCCGCCCAGGCCGCTCGACTCCAGCCCCACGGCCCCCGAAGTACTTACGGTGATCCCGAGGCCGACCGTAGAAACATCGCTCAAGGAGCCGTAAAGCAGCGCACCGGCGGTCACCGTCGTCAAGCCGTAATAAGTGTTCGCGCCGGTGAGGTACAGGGTCCCGGTCGTGGTCTTCACCAGGTTGGCGCCCCCTTGGTTAGGGTCGGTGATCGCCCCGGCAAAGCTGCCGCTGCCGACCGTGAGCGTGGCGCCGCCGCCGTAAGCCAAGGCGAGCGTGCTGCCAACCGAGCCATTCAGTCCGGCCAGCGTCTGCGCCGTGTTGCTGAACGTGACCGTGCTCAGGCCGCTATTGATATTGAGCGTGGTCGTCGAGGGCAGCGAGCCGGTCGCGCCCACGGTGAGATTGCCGCCGTTGACCGTGGTCGCGCCCTGGTAGGTGGCGTTGCCCAGGAAGACCACGTTGCCGGGACCGGTGAGGGTCACGCTGTTGGTCCCGCTGCCATGCACGATATTCCCGGAGAAGGTCAAGGCGTTGTTGACCGAGGCGGAGGCGATCGTAAGCGAGCTGTTAAGCGTGATGTTGCCGCCGAAACCGGCGTTGTTGTCGTCGATATTGCCCAGCGTGGCGTTCGCGGCGTTGACCGTAATGTTCTGCGGGAAGGTATTCGCGCCGCTGATCAGCAACTGCGCCAGACCCAGGGTACTGGGTGCCCCGCTTCCCGTGTAAAGATCGCCCAACTGGATGGCCGTGCCGTTGCCCAAGGCCCCTGCCGCCGCGGCCACCAACACGCCCGCGCTGATCGTCGTCGTGCCGCTATAGTTGTTCTGCGCGGCGAGCGTCAGCGTGCCGGCGCCGAGCTTGTAGAAGCCCATGCCGGCATCCCGGAGGAGCCGTCGGGAATACTCGAGGAGTAGCCAAAGCTCTCGCTGGACACGACCTGGATGCCGAAGACCGTGCCCGTGCCGAATGTGACGTTGCTGAGGACGCTCGAGAACGTCGCTGGACTGGAACTCGCCCGGGCTGGTGCCGGCTTGCACCACCAGGGTGCTGCCGGCGTTGTTGACGAAAATCTGGCCCCCGGACTGGTAGGCCGGACCCAGAGTACTGGGTGCCCCGCCGCCGGACGATCCCAGGCTATTGACGCTCGTGGCGATCAGCACCCCGCCGTTGACCTGGGTGCCGCCCGAATAGGTGTTGTTGCCGGTCAAGGAGAGAACGCCCGTGCCCAGCTTCATGAAGCCCCGCGAGCCGTTGATCGTATCGGCAATCGACGTGCCGTAGCCGACGTTCTCCGTGCCCGCGATCAGCAGGCCCAGGTTCGCGCCGGCGCCGAACGTCGCGTTGTTCAGCACCTGGTCGACGGCCCCGCCCGAAGTCAGGCTGAACTCGCCGGCATTCGTGCCGGCCGTGACGGCCAGCGTCGCGCCGGGGTTGACGACGATGTTCCCGCCCGCCGTGTATCCCGGTAAGGCGCCGGTGTTGCCGGCGATCAGCGCGCCGCCGTTGACCGTGGTGCCGCCGGAATAGGTGTTGTTGGTGTTGCTGATGGTCCAGGTGCCCGGACCGTTCTTCGTCAGGTTGCTCGCGCCGCTGTAGGCCATGCCCAACAGGCCGTTGGTCGTGCCCTCGAGGGTCAGAGGGCCGTTGGCCGCGTTGTTGATGATGCCGAGGCCGCGATTCCCCACGCTCAAGGTGAAGGTCGCGCCGCCGGAGGCGTCGAGCGTCGCGCCGCTGGCGCCGATCACAAAGCCGCGATCCGTGTTGCCGTTATTGGGACCATTGCCCACGTAGCGGATCGTGCCCCCGTTGATCACCAGGTTGGTATTGGTGAAGCCCAACTGACCCAAGCCCCCATAAGATCCGGCGCCGTTGTTGCCGTTGCTGTCGGCGTCCGACCAGGCCGAGACCACGATTGCGCCGCCGTTGTTCACCGTTATCACCGGACCAGCCACGTAGTTCAGGTTGGAGTACAGGCTGCCGCCGACGAGCGAGAGCGTGCCGCCGCTGACCGTGACCGACCCGCTGTTGGTGCTCTTGCCGGTCAAGGCAAGGTAGTTGCCGCCGATCGTCGCGATCGAACCGCTGCCGCTGATGATGCCGCCGTAGGTCTGGGCACTCGGGCTGTTGAGAACCAGGGCGGAGTTGTTGGCGATGTTGCCCGCGACCGCGCCGCTGGCGATGCCGTTGCCAAGCTGCAGCGTGCCGGCCGAGATCGTGGTCGGGCCGCCGTAGGTCTCGATATTGGTCAAGGTCAGCGTGTGGCTGCCCAGCGTGGCCAGGGCGCCGTTGCCGCTGATCGCGCCGGCGAAGGTCTCGTTCGCCGCATAATTGAAGGCGAAAACGCTGTTGTCGGACACCAGACCCGTGGCGGCCAGCGAGCCGTCCTGGCCGGCCTGCCCGCTGCCGAGCACGAGCGTGCCCGCCGAGATCGTCGTGCCCCCGTTATAGCTGCTCGAATTTGTGAATGTCAACAGGCCCAGGCCGGACTTGGTCACCGCGCCGCTGCCGCTGATCGTGCCGCCGAAGGTCTCAGCGGCGTAGTTGTCGAAGACCAAGAGCGAATTGTTGGTGACCTGGCCGAGCAAGGAGCCGTCGGTCGTCGCGCCGCTGTTGGCGCCGATCTGCAGCGTGCCGCCCGAGATCGTCGTGCCGCCGCTGAACGTGTTGCCCGTGCTGGTCAGCGTCAGGGCCCCGCTGTTGAGCTGCAGCGCCCCGGCCCCGTGATCGGGTTGCCGAAGACCTGCTGGCCCATCAGGCTATAGACCAGCGAACCGCTGTCCGAAATCGTGGTGTTGGGCAGATAGCCGTCAGACCCGGTCCCGGTGCCCAATTGCAGCGTCGACCCCGGCCCGATCGCGGTCAGCCCCGTAAAGGTGTTGGTATTCTCGATGATCAACGTCCCGCCGTTGGTCAGGCTCAGCCCGGTGTTGCCGGTAATCGACGCGGTCCCCGAAATCGTATACGTGCTCGTCTGGTTTTCGAACGTCATGCTGCTGGGACTGACGTTTCCTGAGTTCAACGTCACATTCGTGGTCCCGCCAATCGCAGCCGAGTCGCTGAAGACGACCGCATCGTTCGGTTGGAACTTGCCATAATTGTCCGTCCCGCCCATCTGCGCAAAATTGCCCAAGGTGTTCCAATCGCCGCCATGCAGCCCGGTCCAGGCAACCGAATAGATCCCCGTCACCAGCAGGTCCAACTCCTGCGAATTGGTGGGATTGATTTCCAGGATGCCCGCGGCCCGGTTGGGAAGCAACGGGTTGAGTACGAAGGTGTTGTTACTTAAGCCGTTGGCCAGGCTGCCGGCTCCGCCGGGGTCGGTTGCGATCAGGGCGTACGTGCCCGTGCCGGAGATCGCGCCCGTGATCTGGATCTCCTGCGTGTTGGGAGAACTGCCGACGCCGCCCAGGATGCCGACGTTGGTCAGCCCGTTGTCGACCACCAGTCCCGGACTGCCGGCAGGCGCGAGGGAGTCGAATTGGAAGATGACATTCGTGCCGGTGTTATAGTTGTAGGGAACCGTCAGGCCGTTGGCCAGGGTAAGAGGGCTGCCGGCCGCCATGCCGGCCTCAATCATCGTAGTATTGGCGATCGTGACTGGTCCGTAAATCGTGCCCGTGCCGCCCAGGGTCCCTGCAGAAACGGATACCGTGCTTGCGGTCGACGAGGCATACAGCGATCCGTTGACCAGAAACCGCCCGCTGGCCACGGTCGTCGAGCCGGAATAGCTGTTGGCCACGGTGAAGGCGATCGTGCCGTTGGAGCCCAATTGGATTCCCGTGCTCCCGGCACTTCCACGTAGACGGGAGTGGAAGCGCCGATTTGGACCCCGCCGCTGCCGCTGATCGGGCCGGTGAAGTCGACGCGGCCCGACTGCGCGGCGTAGAACGTGGCGGGGCCGTTCAACTGCACGCTGCCGCTCATGGCCGTGTAGTCGTCGGTGAAACCGCCCAGCACCACGCTGCCGTTGCCGGGAACTGGGTTGACGATGATATTGCGCTGCGTGAACAAGGCCGACGGGTTGCTGCCGATAATCCGGCTGTTGGGCCCGTAGGTCATGAAGGCCAGGTTGGCCCCGCTGGCCGTGGCGCTGCTCCCACTCGTGACGCCGATCACCAGCGCGGACGTGCCGCTGCCCAGAGAGCCCGCCTGGCCGTTGGCATAGTCGGCCGAGCCGATGAACAGCCCGCCCCCGGCGAGCTGCAGACTGGCAGCGTTGAACGTGCTCGCGCTGCTCGTGAAAATCAAGCCGCCGTTGCCGGCGAAGGTCACGTTCACGGCGGCCGAGCTGGAGTTGCTGATCGCGCCGGCATACTCGCCCTCAGGCACTTGGGAAGCGGTCCCGCGAATCGACGAAAACAATACGCTCGTGCCGGCCGACGCCGAATACAGGTCGATCGGATTCTGCAGGATCAGCGTCGTATTGGCGGTCGGAGAGCCCAATATCAGTCGACCGGGAAGATAGGTGCCGAACTGCAAGGTCTGCAGGGTGGTCAAGGCGGGCGACGTGTACAGGCCCACCGTCCGCTGCGCGTAGTTCGCGCTGGACGCGGATAAGCCCACCACGTCCAGCGTATTTCCGGAAGAGCCCAGGCTGATCTGGCCGGCGGTCGGGATCTGACCGGCGGGAACCACCACGTACGACAGGTCGTTGGCCGCCGTGGGATCGAGCGTGGCGCCGATCTCCAGGATCGCCGTCCCGCCGCCGGTCGAGTTCAAACTGATGGGGGCCAGGGCGCTGTTGGCGCCGCCGCTGCCCAGGACGTCGGGCTTCAGCAGCGAGAGGATCGACAGACCGCCGCTGGTGCTGTTGGATACCGTCACCAGTCCCGGGGGATTGATATCGGTATTTGCGCCGAGAGCATCAGTTGCCCGTTGAGGACGGTCGTGGGGCCCGTATAGCTGTTGGAGGGATTGGTGACCTGCAAGGTCCCCGAGCCCAACTTGGTCAGGCCCACGGAGCCGGCAGCGGAATCCTGAAGCAGGGTGGAGAAGACGACCGGCGCGGTGGCGTTGGTGGTATCGATGCCGAAGGCGGAGCCCGCCAGCAGTCCGCTGTTGCTCCCGCTCAGGTTGGCAAACAGCGTCCCGGCCTGGGAGACCGTGAAACCCGTGCCGCCGACGCTGACGGCCAGCGTGGCCTGGGAGCCGGCGGTGATGTTGGCCGCGGTCCAGTTATTTTGGTTCCCGGCGTAGAGGGCAGAAGTCGTGGCGAACTGCAGGATGCCGCCGCCGACCGTAGTCGTGCCGCCGTAGGTGTTGGTGCCGCTGAGGATCTGCGTTCCGCCGCCGATCTTGGCGAGGGAAACCGCGCCCGAACTGTTGCGGATCGTGGCCGAGAACGTGCCATTCGCGCCGCCGCTGCCCATGGTCAACGTCGCGGCAGTTCCGTTCAGATCGTCAATTGCGCCCGACGTGCCAAACAGGGCGCCCACGGTCGGATTGAACCCGTGCAGGTCGAGCGTTCCGCCGTTGACGGTCAGAGCGGCCGTGCCCGATCCCAAGGTCGCCGCGGCGCCGCCCAACTGCAAAATCCCCGCGTTGACCGTCGTGCCGCCCGTATAGGTGTTGCTGGCGGCAAGCACCATCAGGCCGCTGCCCGTCTTGATCACCGCCGCCGCAGCGTTGTTAAGGATCGAGTTCTGCAAAGGCATGGAGACGATCAGGCCGCCGGAGCCCGTGACGTTGAAGGTGTTGCTGGCCGCCAGTTGGAGGCCGGCGAAGGTGCTGATTCCGGCGATATAGGAAGTCGCGCTGCCGCTGACGGTGACGGTCTCCGCCGTGCCGATACCGACGTTAAAATTGGAACCGGCGCCCGCCCCGTACAGCGTGCCGCCGCTGAGGCTGAGCGGGCCGATCAAGTTCGCCTGGGCCGCGACCGTGGCGGTCAGCAGACCGCCTTGCTCGATAATCAGTTGGGCCGTGGGGGGTGCCAAGGTCCCTTCGCCCATGACGTTTTGGCTGGCAAATTGCAATACGGCGCCGCCGTCGACCGTGATCGTCTGTCCGGCCGTGACATTGCCCAATGCGGTCGCAGCACTGCTGCCGCCCGCATCATGACTGGCCACCAACGTGCCTGCGCTGACCACCACGTTTCCGGTAAAGGTGTTGGCGCCGGTGAGTTCCATCACGCCGTTGCCCGTCTTGGTGACCGGGTCTCCGCCGCTGATCACTCCCGAAACCAATAGATCGATGCCCGTTGCCACGGTCCCTGGGGAGACGTTGAAGGTCAAACTGTTGCCCTGAATTCCGATTGGGCCGCTGATGACCGAGGATGCCGTGCTGCCGTTGGTCAAAATGCTGGCCCCGCTCATGTTGAACTGGTAGCCGCCGCTGGTGGAGCTCATCGTGCCGGCGGTGAGATTGAAATTCGTGTCCAGCCCTTCATTGCCGCCGCTGCTGTTGAGCATCACGCCGCCGCTAATGGAGACGGTGGTAACGTGGCCGCCGCTATAGCCCAAGGCGTTCACGGCGGTGAGGTTGACCGTCCCGCCGGGGTTGACGGTCAGTGCGTCAATAATAGCGCCGGCGGTGCCGCCGGTGGCAAGCGCGAGCGTGCCGCCGTTGACAATGGTGCCGCCGGTGTACGTGTTCAATGCGTTGAGCGTCGCCGAGCCGGCGGAGACAACCAGGTTGCCGCCGCCGCTGATGGCCGCGGTGCTGAAGCTCGTGCCCTGCACCAGGGTGCCGGCGTTATTCAAAACGAATGTCCCGTTATCGGTGATCGCGCTGGCGGGATTGAGCGAGCCGCCGTTGCCGAGTTGCAGCGTGCTGCCCGAGGAGATGGTCGTGGTGCCGTTGTATTGGTTCGAGGCCGTCAGGATCAGGAGACCGGAGCCGGCCTCGATCAACGACGCGGACGTGGTGCCGCCCGGCCTGTTCCACAAGGGAACGCTGACCGTCAAGCTGCCAGGTGCCGTGAAATCGAAAGTCGTGGCCGTGGCAAGCGAAAGGCCCGGCCAGGTTCCGGTGCCATTGATCACCGAAGTGCCGCTGAGGTTGAAGACCGTCGCGGCGAGATTGAAGCCCAAGGACGGGTTGCCCCAACTGTCGCCGTCCGTTGCTGTGAGGGTGCCGCCGTTGAGTGTCAGCGGCGTGGCGAGGTAGTTGTGGATGCTGTTGTTGTAGAAAGTGCCCCCGTTGACGATGATGACCGGTCCATCCGTCGTGCTTTCGCCGCCCTGAATGTCCTTGGCACTGTAATAAAGCATGCCGCCGCTGTTGACCGTGATGGTGCGACTATTATTGCTGAAAGTGCCCAGGACCGACGCTCCCCCTGCGGTGCCTGTTGCGTTTGCGTTCAACGTGCCCCCGTTGATGACAATGTTGCCGGTGAAGGAGTTTGCGGCGTTGGTCATGGTCACCTGGCCGGCGGAGACCAGCAGCGAACCGCCGCCGGAGATGGCGCCGCTGGAGAAATTCGTGCCTTGCGTCAGCCCAGCGGTGTTGTCGAAGCCCAACGTTCCGCCCGTCAAGACGATTGTGCTGCTGGGCGAGAGCACACCGGTGGCGCCGCCGTTGCCGAGCTGCAAGAGGCCGGAGAGGATGGTCGTATTGCCGGTGTAGGTGTTCGCGCCGCTCGAGCGCCTCCTTGCCGGAGCCGGTGACGGTCAGCCCGCCGCCGCCGCTCATCGTGCCGGAGTAGACGCTGGTCGCGCCGCTTGCCGTGCTGAGGCTCAGCGTCAAGGCGCCGCCGGCCGTATTGGTCAAGGCAAGATTGCCGCCGCCGGCCAGACCGGCGATCTTGTAGGTCACGCCGCTGGTGGAAAAGACCAGCCCGCCGTTCAAATTATTGGTGACGACGCTGGACTGCAGGGCGCCGGTGTTGGCCAGCGCGAGCACGCCGGCGGAGATCGTCGTGCCGCCGGTGAAGGTGTTGGAGGCGCCGAGCACGAGAGTTCCCCCGCCGAGCTTCGTCAGCCCCTGCACCCGCTGATGGAAGTGGTAAGGGAGAACGGGGCCGCGTCGACGACCTGCAGTCCGAGGTTCGCGCCCGTGGCAAAACTAACGCTTGCCAGGACCGTAGGGATGTTGCCCAAGCTGAACTCGCCGGGGTTGTTGCCGACCTGGATGCCGAACGTGGCGCCAGCCGGGACGGTGAGATTGCCCGAGGTCGACCAGACGGCCGACAAGACGCCAGTATTCGCCAGGACGAGGGCTCCGCCAGTGATTGTGGTCGGACCGGTGTAATTGCTGCTGGAATTGGTGAGCACCAGCACACCGCCGCCGTTGTTCAGTCCGCCGATGCCGCTGAGAACGCCGGAGTAGGTCGTCAACGTGCCGCTATTTCCGCTGACGTTCAGCGTCAGGCTGCCGCCGCTGACGTCGGCCAAGGCGATATTGCCGCTGCCGGACAGGCCGCCGAGGTTGGCGGTCCCCAGGCCGGAGCTGAATGCCAGGCCGCCGACGGCCACGTTGTCCGTGACGACGCCGCTTTGCAGGGCGTTGAGGTTGCCCGCCTCCAGCGTGCCCCCGTTGATGATCGTGCCCCCGCTATAGCTGTTCGAGGCCGTCAGGTTCAGCACTCCGGCGCCGGTCTCGATGAGGGTGGACGGCGTGGCGCCGGCGTTGCCGTTCTGCAAGGGCACGGCGACGGTCAAACCGCCGGCCCCCGTGATGTAGAAGGTAGTGGTGCTCGTAAGTGCGAGGCCGTCGTTGGCTCCCGAGCCGGTGATCAGCGAGGGCGTGGCCGTGCCGACGCTCACGGTCCCGGTCGTGTTGTTAAAAGCGAAGTTCCACTGCGGAGCGGCCGACGTGCCGCCGCCCAACCCCGTGAGAGTGCCGCCGTTGAGCGTGAGCTGTGGGCCGAAGTAGTTGTGGGCACTGCCGCCGGCCGTGTTGGTGACCGTGCCCTGATTGATGACCAGGTTCGGCGCACCCGTCGAACCGCCCGCACCGTGACGTTGGGGGCGGCGTAGTCGAGCGTGCCGCCCTGGTTCACCGTGATCGTGCGCAGGGGGGCGCCGCTCAAATTGCCCAATGCCGAACTCGTCGGGTTGCTAACGGCGGATTGGTTCAGACTCGCGACCAGCGTGCCCCCGCTGACGATGATGTTGCCCGTAAAGGTGTTGGACGCAGAAAGCGTCACCGCGCCGCTGCCGATCTCGGTCAACGAACCGCTGCCGCTGATGACGCTGCTGATGGCCAGGTTGTGGCCGCTGGCGCCGTCGAAGACCAAGGCGGAGTTGGCGCCGATGGCGATGCCGCCCGATCCCAGCGAACCGGAGGAGGTGGCGCCGTCGCCGACCTGCAACGTGCCGGCGGAGATCGTCGTGCCGCCGGTGTAGGTGTTGATGCCGGAAAGGGCCACAAGGCCCTGCCCGGTTAGCGAGAGGCCGCCGTTGCCGGAGATGATGCCACTGTTGCTGTAGGATTGCGTCGGATCGACCGAGATCGCCGCGGTGGAACTGGAGAGGGTGAGGTTTCGCGCGGAGGCCACGATGCCGGAAACTTCCAGCGTGGCCGGGCCGATCGTTAGCCGGCCGCCGGACGAACCGAGGCTGGCGGCGTTGGTGATGTCGAGCGTGCCGGCGGAAAGGACCGTCCCGCCGCTATACGTGTTGCTGCCGGAAAGGGTCAGCAGGCCGGGCCCGTTCATGGCCAGCGAAAGGGTGCCCGAACCATTTTGCAACAGGCCGCCGAAGGCGCTCGGGGCGCTGGGACTGACCGTCAAAGTGATCGCGCCGACGCCGCTGCTGGTGATCGTGCCGGCCGCGCCGTTGAGGTTGGTGACGGCCTGGCTGTTGCCGCCCAGATCGACCGTTCCGGCGCTGACCGTCAGCGGGCCCGTGCCCAGGCTGGCGCCGCTGGCCAATTGCAAGAGCTCGGCGCTATTGATATATGTGCCGCCCGCGTAGGTGTTGGCGTTGTAGAAGATCACGCCGGCCGTGCCATTGAGGGTGACCGTGGCCGCGCCGCCGATCGCTCCGCCCGAAACTGTAGGCCAGGACGGTGTTATTGAAGACGAGGCTATAGGGCTGAACCACGGTGCCGGCGTCGATCACGATGTTCGTGTTCCCAGGGACCGCCGTATCGTCGAAGATCAAGGCTGAGCTGTCGCTATAACTGGCCGGCAAACCGATCGTGCCATTCTGATTCCAGTTTGGTACCCCGCTCGTGAGGCTCCAGGTGTTGTCGGTCGAACCGCTCCAGGAGAGAGCAGACGTTTGCCCAAACGCCCGCGGCCCAGTACCGGTGGGACCCGTGCGCGAACAAGGCCAACACAACGACGGACAGACACGTCAAACGAGAAATTCCGTAACCCATAGCACCCCTCCTAGAAAAGTCAAGAGACACGCGTGAAGGCAGGAACGAACCCACTACCCAGCCAATGGGTTCGCTAAATGAACGCAGCATTCCCGCATGATAGCTACTTGTTTCAAAAAACGCAAGCATTTTGTCAAATGATCAAATGGGCACCCGCAGAGAGAGGTAGGCTGGCACCCATGCGACAGCATAGGCGAATTAAGCAAGCCGGGTCGCATGGGAGGTGCGGCGGAGAGAGGGAGCCAGCCGCCACCCATGCGACAGCAGAGGGCAATTTTACCGGGTCGCATGGGGGGTGCGCGGTTCCCTCTCTCCCGCCCTGTCTCCCGTGTGCGTCTTCACCTGGTGCAGGAACGCCTCCAGCATCGCCCGTTGGCTGCCCTCGACTGCGGAGTAGACGAGGTTCGCGATCGGGATCCCGCGTGGTCCGCTCGGATCCGGCCGGTGATGGCGCTGGAGACCGTCCCCAGCATGCAGTTGAAGCAGACGGCGTTGATGATCCCGTCCGCGCCGCGGCGGGCGAAGTCGACCATCTTCGCCACATTGAGCACGAGGACCTCGTTCTGCTGCTCGCCGAGATAGGGCGTCGCCATGTCGAGGACCTCCTGGTAGCCCGGTTCGTCGCCGCGTTTGACCTGCCCGCGGAACATCCGCCGCACGCGCCAGCGTCTCGACGTTCTTGCGGAGCATCAGCGCCCCCAACAGGGCGGCCTCGCCGAGAGTCCCCTTCGTCCAGTCGCGGCGGAGGGAAAAGTCGGTGATGTCGACGAGGAACGGGGCAGGCCAGACCTCGCAGCCCTGCTCCTCGAGCCACAGGAACAGATCCTGGTTGCCCACCGGGTTGATGCGGGTGTAGATGTCGCCGGCCACGCCCACGATGGGCCGCGGCGCCGATCGGTCGACGGGGATCAGCCGCAGCCGCGAGATGGCCATCGTCAGCGCCGCGGACAACTCGTCCGTGGCGATGGCGGTCTCGATGTCCTTCATGTTCTGGCGGTGCACCTCGTCCGTCTGACCGTGCTCAAGTTCGTAGGGCCGCGTTTCGCAGACCATCTTGATCAGCAGGTCAACCGCCACCAGTCCGCGCCAGAGGCGGGCGCCGATCTCGACCCCCACAAGGCGCCTTCAGCTCTTCGATCCCCGGCGTCAAAACCGAAAGGTCGGAGACCTTCATCCGCTTGAGGAGTTGGCGATGGCCCTCGCCGTACTGGTGGAGGAGGCAGGGGATCGACGTGCCGAAGAAGAAGAACACCTCGTTGCCCTTGTGCGGCGACCGGGCGAGGTGCACGAGGTCGCCGGTGAGCAGGCTATACGGGTGGCACTCTTTTCCGGACGTGCTCGCCTCGCCGAGCAGCCGAATCTCCTCCGAGGGAAGCGGCAGCACGCGTGCGGCATGGCCGGCGGCCCGCAGTGCGCCCGCGTAGGCGTAGGCATGGTCGGAGAAGTAGGGGATGACGAACGATTGGCGTCGGCTTTCGGCGGCAGGTCGGGCTTTCCAACACCAGCCCGAGCGCCAGCGAGGGTTCGACATCGTTCCCTGCTTGCGCGTTGGGCTAGATCGATCGCGCCAGACTCGATACGGGCAGCGCAGGCTCGAGCCGGCAGACGGTCGCGGCCGTTCCCACTCGATTTCATCGAGAAACGCCTCCAGCCGCGTGACGAGTCCCGCTTCACCGCGATGCTCGTCGAACTCCAAGACGAGCGACGGCCGGCCGTCGAGCATCGGCGCCAGGAGCATCTGCGTGAAGGCGTCCGGCCCGCAGCCGAAGTTCGAGACCAGGACCGGAAACAGGCGGTCGTCGCCCTGGCAGTAGCGAACGGCGCGGACGATCATGCGGTTCAGGTGCCAGGGAAGCCGATCGGACGGCGGGTCGAGTGCGACGTCCTCGATCGGCAGAAACGCACATCGGAATCGCCGTCACGCCCAGATGTCTCAAGTGCTTCAAGCAGGTTCAGGTTGAGATACGGATCGAGGACATTGTAGGGCTTGCCGATGACGACGATCGCGCGGTCGAGCGCCGTCGAGCACCTCGCGACCGGCATCGACCATGCGGCGACGGAATTCCGCCCAGGCGGCTGACGCCTCGCGGTAGGCTTCGGCGATCTCGTGCCGGCCGACGCCCAACTCGGCCAGCGCCGGCGCCAGTCCCGCAACGAACGCGTCCTCGCCGCGCGACGAGGTGAACCTCGGGCGTCAGCAGCGACGCCGAGAGCCCCGCCTTGATCATGTAGGGCACGGCCTGGACGTAGGGGCAGGAATGGGAGAACTGCGCGTCGTCGCCCGGCCAGCGTGAGGATCGACGGCAGGAAGATGTGGTCGACGCCCGCCTCGACGAGCTCCTGCACGTGGCCGAAGGCGAGCTTGATCGGCAGGCAGGTCTCGGCCGGGAGCCGGCGCAGCCCCGCCTGGAGGGTCGCCTGGGAACTCGGCTGCGAGGCCACGACCTCGTAGCCCAGTCGCGCAAAAAACGGGGCCCAGAACGGAAGCTGGTCGAGGAGGGTCGAGGCCCGGGGGATGCCGATGCGTCCGCGGGGCTCGAGGCGGAGGCGCGAGGTAGGGCTGCTCGATTTCCTGCCAACGCGCGACGAGGTCGGGCAGCTCGTTGCCGGCATGACCGGCGCGGCTCGAGTACCGCTCGCAGGCGTCGCCGAAGTAGACCTTATGCTGCTGCGATGAGCATCTGATTCACCTGGCAGCGGTTCGCGCATGCCTGGCACTCGAAGGACTCCACTTCCTGGTCGCGGCAGGCGTCGAAGCCGCGGAAGGAGGTCGCGGCCGGCCGGGTCGCCACGGACCAGCAGCGCTGCGCCGATGGCGCCGGAAACCTTGGCGTAAGGGTGGACGCGGACGGGGATCCCGAGGATCTGCCGGAACGCCGCGACGACGGACGGATTGCTTGCGACCCCGCCCTGGAACATGATCGAACGCCCGACGGGCCGCCCGGCGACGACGCGGTCGAGGTAATTGCGGGCGACCGAGTAGGCCAGCCCGGCGCAGAGGTCCGGCGTCGACGCGCCGCGACGCTGCGCGGCGACAACTTCGCTGTGCATGAATACCGTGCATTGGCAGCCCAGGTCGGCC
The DNA here is from genome assembly GCA_963824275.1 of uncultured Planctomycetia bacterium. Lineage (GTDB taxonomy): Bacteria > Planctomycetota > Planctomycetia > Pirellulales > Thermoguttaceae > JANXQG01. Next base: position 486,086 of record CAWGOT010000007.1, read on the forward strand.
GGCGCGGTGGACGCCGCCGCCAGGCGCGAAAATTCGTCCACGATCGCAACGCCCAAGTGGTCGGCCTGCTCCTCGAGGAACGACCCGGTGCCGGCCGCGCAGATCTTGTTCATCACGAAGTCGTCGATGTGCCCGTCCCGGACGTGGATGTATTTCGAGTCCTGCCCGCCGATCTCGAAGATCGTGTCGACATCGGGCGCGATCTCGACCGCGGCCCGCAGTTGGCAGGTGATCTCGTTCTTGACCAGGTCCGCGCCCAGCAATTGCGCAGCCAGGTGCCGGCCGCTGCCCGTGACCGCCACGCCGAGCACGTGCAGCCTCTGCGCCGACCGAATTGCGGATCATGTCGAGCCCCTGGCCGATGGCCTCGATCGGCCGGCCACGGGTGGGCAGGTAGATGCCCTCATAGACCTTCCCCTCCGGGCTGAGGAGGACAAGGTTCGTGCTCACCGATCCCACGTCCACGCCGAGGTAGGCATCCACCGGCCCTCGGCCGGCAGCGGATCCAGCGCCGCCGCGGGGCTCGGCTCGACCGCGAGCGGTAGGAGGGTCGGCGGTCGGAGGTCGGAAGTCGCGAGGCTGGAGGTCGGGAGATCCGAAGTCCAGGCGCTCGCCCTCGGGCTCCAAGCTCCGGCTTCTGACCTCCGATCTCCCGCTGCCTGTTCCCTGCCGGGTACCCTCTGGATGGCTCGCCAGCCGTCAGACCAATGACGTCGGGACCTCGGCCCACGGCACGGCGGGGAGCGAATCGCACTGCCAGCGCCGCCAAGGCCGCCCCCACCGCTCCCTCGCCGCCTGGGTTGGGCGAGATGCGGAGCAATTCGCGGTCGAGGCCCAGGACCTCCGCGAAGGCCCGCACCAGGCCCTGGTTCGCGGCACCGCCGCCGACAAGGGCCAACGGGGGCACGACCTGTCGGCCGCGGATCACCGTGGCCAGAAATTCCGCGCCATGGCAAGGCACAAACCGTAGGCGATCTCGCCGACAGGCGTCCCTTTCTGTTGGAGGTGGATCATGTCCGACTTGGCGAAGACGCTGCACCGGCCGGCGACGGTTGCCCCCCGCGGTGCCCCGGCCGAGAGCTGCGCAAAGGCCTCCACGTCTAGCCCCAGCCGTCCCGCCTGTTGCTCGAAGAACGAGCCCGATCCGGCGGCGCACTGCTGGTTCAAGCCGTAGTCCAGCAGCATGAGCGTGCGCGGTTCGATCACCACATAGCGGGCCGAGTGGCCGCCGATCTCAATCGCCGTTTGGGCATCGGGGAAGAGGACGGGGACGGCCCGCGTGAGGGCCACCACCGCGGTTTCCCGATGCACCGTGGGAGAGACGGAGGACGCGCATCCCCCATGCGACCAGGGAGCCGCTTACTGTGCCGTCGCATGGGGGGTGCCGGCCTCCCTCTCTCCACCGGACCAGTTCACAGCCATCGCCGGTGACTCCAATGCGGACCTGGAGGATAGGTTTGCAGCCTGTCTCAACGGAAACCTCGGCGATGAGGTCCCAGGAGCGTTTCGGCGGGCTGGCGGAGAATTGCCCGGGACCAAACGCCGAGCAATATCCCGTCTGGACCGATGAGGGCCAGCTTGACCGCGACGGATCCGATATCGATCCCCAGAGCATGGGGCATAATCGCCTCGCAGTGCCAGCCAGTAGGCCGCGTTGGTTAGAGAAGGCGGGCTAAAGCCCACCTACAATGAGACGCCGCGGCAACCAGCAACAAGCGTCTCCATACTAACCCGAATCTCAGGGAGGGCAAGGAGAATCCGCCACGACTCACCCCACCGCCACCGCTTCCGCGAGCGCCGCCGCGACAGCGTCGACAATCGCCACTCCTGCCCCACGGCAGGTCAAGGGCCGGCAGAGCGTGGCCGGCGGGCCGTCGGCGGAGGCCAAGCGTTGGGCGGCTTCATTTCGCTCGTAGAAGGTCGGCGGTTCGTAGGTCCAGCCCCGCGCCAGGCGCTCTCCTCGCGGCGCATCTTCCAATAGCACGTACCGCCCGCCCACGGCGGCATAGAACCGCGACTTCAGACCGAACTCGTGGTGCAGGTCATGGAGCACCGCATCCATCTTCGCCCGCAGCGCCGGATTGCCGCGGTAGTAAAGTCGCGCCGCGGCGACCACCGCTGCGTAGATCGGTGGCAAGGTCCCGGGCCTCCCAGGCAAAGCGGCGGCGGACCCGCGGATCGGGATGGTTCTTGTGCCGCTTCCAACCGGCCAGCATGGTCCGCACCATCCGCACCATGCTCGGGCCGTTAACCTCGAAGTCCCGCTGAAAGGCCCGCACGATCAATTCCGTCTCCTCGCCGTCGCGGATATGCGGATGCCGGTAATTGAAGACTGACTGGCCGTGAACGTCCGGCAGGTGTGCACTCGCTTTCGTCTTTCATCCGCCCTTGGGCCGAAAGCTCGGCATGCAGCGGGCGTGCCGGGCAGGGGCGTGTAGAGCATGAACTGGTGGAAGACGGTGTCATGGCTCACGGCGTGCTCGATCACGGCGTCGATGTTCTCCGGGGTGTGGCCCTCCAGGCCGATGATCGTCGAGCCGAGTACGCGCGTGCCGTGGGCCTGGAGCCGGCGGACGAGGGCCCTCGTGTCGGTGCCGTGGAGCTTGGCATAGTGGCTGTCCTCGCCTTCCAGACCCAGCCAGACCCAGGTGAGCCCCAGCCGCACGAGTTGCTCGGTAGTGTAGGAGCGAAGCGCGCTGGCGGAACTGAAAAGGTAGAGCGCCCATGCCTTGTCGTGCCGCTCCATGAGTTCCAGGAGCCGCAGGGCCCGCGCGCGGTCCAGCAGGAAGTTCTCGTCCATCATGAAGAACGATTGGACCTTCAGGTTCGCTTCGAGTTGGCGCATGATGTCGAACAGCTCGTCGCCCGTCTGGTAAAAGCGGATCGAATGCCCCTTGCCGCCGAACATCGCCGATGTGGAGCAGAAGTTGCAGCCCACGGGGCAGCCGACCGAGGGGATGACCGTGGCGGCCATGTCGCCGCGGTTTTCCGCCGCGGTGATGCCCACGCGTCCGCGTGCCGTGTCCGGCGATGATCTGCGGGTGGCGGACGGGCTGCTCGGGGTCTTCGCCCAGGAACGTGCGAAACCAGCGGACCCCCTCGCCCCGCACGACGTGGTCGGCGTCGATCCGCTCGGCCAGGTCGGGGATGTTGGCGACGTGCCCGCCCACGATGATCTTGGCCTCGGGCAGGTGCTCGCGGACCAGTTCGCACATCTTCTTGACCTTGAGAAAATTCGGCACGATGCCGCTGATGCCGACGATGTCATAGCGGCGGCTGCGAAGCTCCTCGACGAAACGGTCCAGGTCAGGGTAGTCCAGCAGCGTACAAGGCGCGTCGAGGTTGGCCTGGATGAGCATCAGCCCCCAGGAGCGATGGAACAGCCGCAGCGAGAACGGCCCTTGCACCCGCGTCACCTGGTTGTGATACAGCTCCATGGGGTTCTTCAGGCGGCTGCCATACTCGTCGTCCTGGGCATAAGGGCCGAAGACGCTGCTCAGCAGGATGTTGGGCCGATCTGCGCGAGAATGGCCGGCGTGCGGCGACGATGCCGTGAAAAAGGCGGGCGAGTGCCTGATCGATGCGTTGTTAATGGCGGCTGCTTTCCGAGAACCAAGTGCGAATCCAAAACCAGAGGCATTGTACTCCGGTTTGCGGGACACGGAGTAACCGCCAAGTAGTATCTGTGTAATAGATTGGTAAAAAATGGATTATTGCTTTGTTTCCGTTGCGGAGCACCGTGGGGCGGGTTGCCAACCTCATCCAGCAAACGGAGAATGTCCAGGCGGCGCGACAGATTCGGTTTACCAGTGTTCGCGACATCGGCGCGATGAAAACCATCGTAAAGGCTTATGTTCATGAAGTTCCAGCGGCGGTTGGCCCCAAGCGGCGAGCACAGCTCGGCACGGAGGAGACGCTCGGTTCTGGAGATGCTCCCCGGTCGGCTTCATTTCTTTTGCGCCTTGCCCGCCGCGAGCGGGGCCGGCTTGTAGGGCTTGTCGTTCTCCACGTCGATGCGGGCAAAGGAGCGGGTGAAATCGACGAGCGGCATCGTGAAGACGCCATCGACCGTTTTATAGCCGTCGTTCGGGCCGCTGCCCTTCGGATCGAGGTTATTCCCCCACGGATTCCAGATCGTGACCTTGTCGGCGGCGGCGTCCCAGCCGATGACGGCCATGCAGTGACCCTTGGCGATGCCCTTGGGAAGCGTGATCTTCTCGTCGTGGGTCGTTGAGAGGAGGACCAGCCGCCGCTGCTTGAAAGCGCGGGTCAACGTCGCCCGCACGAGGTCGCGTTGCGGTTTCTGCGGCGTGATGTCGACGCGGTCGGATTCGCGGCCGAGGATGTCTTGCATGGCCAGGGCGCCGCCGCCGCCGACCAGGGCGTCGTCGTTGGCCTCGGAGACGCGATGCAGGCGGTTGAAGTCTTCGCGGTACTGGCCCATGGCGTTCTCCAGCACGTAGAGCCAGTCTCCGTCGGCCTTGTCGGACGTATAGACCGCGATCTCCGCGTCCGTCGGCGCCTTGATGCGGAAGGTGTGGTAGGCGAAGTGAACGGAGTACAGGCCGTCGCCATCGTCGCTGATCAACTCCCGCAAGTCGTGCCGATCGCGATGGATCAAGGCGCCGATCGTCGCCAGCAGCCAGCAGTCGCCGTTGCGGGCCTGATGGATGCTGCTCAAGTGGGGCGCGCCATCAACGTACAGCACATGCGGGTCCGCCTTAATGACGGACAGGGCTCTCTGATAGGTTTTGTCGTAGGTGTTTTGCGTTTTCTGTTGGGCAACCTGCGCTTCGTAGGTCTCGATCTGCTGCTTCGTCCAGGTAATGGGCTGCTTGGTCTGGGGGTTGTTTTCCTTCAACTTCAAGGTGGCCAGCGCGGCGGCGGCTTCTCCCTGGATTTTTCGCTGTTTCATCAGCCGGTCGAGCTGATCGGGCGCGATGACGCCGTTCGCTCCGCCCCACTCTTTCCAATGCGCGCGGACCACGGTTGTGAAGGGCGTGGGCTCATCGGCCCTCGAAACATTCAGCACGGCAAACGCGATTCCAATCGCCAAAAACGCTCTCGTTCGTTTCATGCTCGTCCTATCCCTTTCGAAGAGTTATTTGCCTGCGCAACAAAACGCCAGGGAATTTTACCGGGCCGAGAGCCATACTGCAAGAACTTCCCGGCAAAATCGCTGTAATTCAGACGTAAGCGGTGGCGTGGGGGCGGCCGTGGCGGGTCCGGCGGCCGACGCGCACGGGCCGGCGGGCTGGTCAGGGTGAGCCCGCGGGTCGGCGGCAGGCGGTGTTGGGATGGGTGGCAGGTAAGCCGTGGCGCGACGCGGCAGGGTCGGGCGGCGGAGGCTGCCCGGCGATAGGTAGCTGGCGGCGGGTGCTGACACCTCAAGGTGCGGCGGGGCGGTTGGGAACGGGGCACGGCACCTCTTGTTGCAGCCGCCGCGTCTTGGCCAAGGCCCGGCGTCGCGCCTTGCCTTGCAAGCTCAACGTCAACTCCATGTGCTCCAGCAAGCTGAAGAATCCGAAATATTGCTGCCGATAGACGATCACTCGATCGCCATCAGGCAGCAACCGGCGGGTCGTCGGCCAGGTTCGGCGGTTCAACTCCTCGTGTCCCTGCTGGACCAAGTGGATTTGCAGTAGGCTGTAGGTCAGACACACAAACACCGTTTGGCTGACGATCAGGTTCCAGGCCGTGGAATGGAACCGCGTCAAATCCCAGAAACATTTGACTTGCCGATGCCGCTCTTCAATGTCCGTCCGCAAGCTGTATCGGTCGCGGATGTGTCGCGCGCTCCATTGCGTTGCGGTAGTCACCACCAACCAGCTTTGTTCATGGCCATCAGCATAAATGTCCCTGGAGAGCACGCCGGTCAAAGGAACAGGGCAATCCGACCAACTGGTCAGTCCGGGAAAGCGTGCAATCAGGGTCTGCTCTCGCACTTTGCTCGGGTCGGGCGGATATTGCGCCTGCTCCTGCCCGCCGACGGGCCAACGTCTTCTGCCGCTTCCGCTCGCGCTTTGCGCCGTGGGATGCGGCGGGCGCGGCGGGTGCTGGCTCGCCAACGGCGGACGGTGCTTCGGTTCGTAGGTTTCCCATGAGGTAGCCAGTTGCTGCAGGCCTTGCACGTCCTCAAGGATGTCCATGTCGGAGCGGATGGGGATCACGGTGTCGATGCCGTACTCCGATTTCAAGCGGCCGATCTGCGAGCCGTTGATGAAGCCGCGGTCCACCAAGAGCACCTTCATCACGCCCCGGCCCGCGGCCTCCACGAACGTCTCCACCAGGGGCCACAGCGCCGTGGCTTCCGAGTCGTTGCCGCGCAGCACCCGCACGCCGACCACGACGAATCGTTCCCCCGCCTCGTCGCAATGCAGGAGAAATACCGCCTTGTAGCAGCGCCGCCAGCGGCAACGGTCGCGCTGTGCCTTGGTCATTTCTTGCTCCTGCTTCTTACTCACCGGATGGTTGTGCTGGTCGAACAAGAGCCGTATCGAGCCCTCATAATTCTCGTTGTTCGGCACGAACAGGTACGAGCCGTCGGCGATAAAAATCCCCTCCTCGTCGTAAGCCTTCAGTTCACCGTACAGCGCCGCCACGTGGCGGTTGTACCAATCTTCCAGCGCTTGCGGGGCCGTGTCGCGGGCCAATTTGCGGAGATAGTCCTGGTCGCAGGGCGTCTGCCGCGGATAGAGGTTGCGGTCGTTGAAACCCGAACACGTCAATTCCACGTTCCCGCTCTCGGGATCCACCCGGCGTTGCGCCACCTCCGGCCCCAAGGCGTCGATCAAGCCGCCCGAGCGGATGATCCACGGATAGGAGCGAAAGCTGTGCATGCCGTGCAGCCGCAGGGAGAGCTGGCTGGAAAGATACATCCACATCGGCACGTGCTGCCGCTCGCGTGGCGAAGGGTAGTGGGCCGCCAACTTGTCCACCACCTCCCGGCTGAAGAGAAACTGGAAGAACTTGGTCTCGGCCACGTCGGAGGCTAGTTCCACGTCAGCAACTCCCGATGAAACAAACGGCTAACAGCGTTAGGGCGTCAAGTTGTGAGTGTGCGTGTGTTAGACAAAGAGATGGGCGAGGTAGGGGGGATAGAGGGTACCGTTGTTAGACGTGTGCGGCGCGGCGAAGGCCCTGGAATATCACTGAACGGCGTTTTGCGCAGCGTGAGCGCGCCGACACAGGGCTTCTCTGAGTTGGAGCAGCCGTAGGCGAGAGGTGAGGAGAGCGCGGAAAGGCGGAGACGCCTGGTTAACACGTATTCCGTGTCGGTGCGGGGAGTTGTTTGGCGAGGTCATAGAGGATGACTTCGTAAAGGTGCCGCATCGAGCGGAAAAGGAAGTGCCGGAAGTGAGACCGCAGATTATCCCACAGTGCCCGCTTGCTCGTCAACTTCTTCCGCACGGCTTTAAATAGCGGGCAGCAGAGTTGTTGCACCTGATCCAAGAGGAACGCCAACATCATTAACATGGCGAAGACCACCGACAGGTTCTTCTTGCCATGCCCATAATTGTGTTCGAAGTGGTAGCCCTGATTCTTGAGCGTGTTGAAGGTCTCGTTCTCGATCTTCCAGCGGCAGCGTCCGCCTTTCAGCAGCCAGCGGGCATTCTGGCGCGAGACTTCAGGTCGGTAACCCAGGTCCAGTGCCGTTCCTCGCCGTCCGGGCCGATCTCGTAGCAATGGAGCCAGTTCACCTGCAAGTCTTGGTTGGCTTCATTCAGCGGCACGCCGTTGATGAAGCTAATCTCGCAGCAGACATTCCCTTCGGTCCAGGAGATCGTCGTCACCCGGTCGGCCTCCAAAGCGGCGAGCACGTGGTCGAACAGGAAATAATGATCGCCCGGTTTGGCCCCCAGGATAAAGTGCATGTTCGCGCTCTGCAATTCGCGGATATGCGGGGCGTTGCTCGCCAAGCCGTCCTCGACGACAATCAGTTTCAGGTGGGGATGTTCCTGGCGGATGTGCCGCAGCAAGCGTTTGGCCGCGTTCCGCTCGCAATCGTTTTTCTCGGTGCCGTCTTGTTTCACAATGGGTTCGGGAGCGAAAGGAATCACCTCCCGGTGGTCCGGGTGGATCATCACGGCTGCCAGCATCTGGTGCTGATAGGTAGTCTCTTGCGTCTGTTTATTCACTTTTTCCAGGCAGGAGTCGCAGTGGATGGAAGAAGAGGAGAAATAGCCGGTGCCATCCAAGGAGAGCAGGTAGCATCCATTATAGAACACAAACGGCTCCAATACTTTTCCGCGTTGGAGTTGGCGAAAGACCGCGTTGAACAAGGGCCGCAACGCCGCGGCTCCACGGGGTCCAGGATCTCCCGCAGCTGCGTGTCCGAGGGGACGCGGCGACCCCAAACAGGTTCCCCATGTTCGCGTCATTGCAGCGCTCTTCAAAGGCCAGCAGGGAAGGGTCTTTCAGCGCAAACAGGCTGAAGGCCGACATCAGGGCGTCCGGCAAGGAAATCGGGCACTCCCGCCCGCGATGGTCCGCAATCTTATCAAATTCCAGCCGCAAGAGTGCATACAACGCATCGGCCGAGAGATGCTTGCGCTCGGCGGAGTGCGTTGTTCTGGCGGAGGCGACAGGATCACGACGACTCTTCTCACCCAGTACCGAATTACCATCCTGGCTGGCAAACCGCCATCCTGCCATTATTACGCTGGACGATATACCGGTGTTCACTTCTTTACGAAGCCTCCTGCCGTTTTTCCCAATTTTCAGGCCACTTTCACGTTCAGCGGGAACTGCTGGTTCCACGTAATCGAAGCGGCCTTCGCGGAACTCGTCGATGACGAAGGGCTTGTTGTTCTCGAACACCACCAGGTCCATGGCATTACCTCCGGGGATGAGGGGCAAAGGAAGCACGAAGTTTTTGGAAACGGCGTTCGCCCTCCTGCACCCGCGCCGTTTCGATGCCGTCAATGGACTCCACGATCTGTCGCTGCAACCGCAGGAGTTGGCTGCGGGCCTGACGAAACTGCCGGTAGTCGTCGGTGAGTTTTTGCACGGCGGAAACCTGCTCCGGCGGCGGGCTAATGTTTTGCGGCCGGCCCTGACCACGGTAGCTCAGCACGGTGCTGGCGTGGAGTTCGCCTCGCGCACAGTGGCAGGTGGGTTTTCCGCAACGGCGGCGAAGAGTGTACATCGAGCCGGGCAGAAGTGGTTCCCGCCCGAGGAACGACTCCAAGAGGAGCGGGAGTTGTTGCTGGAGTTCATGAAGTTGCCGGCGGAAGGAGCTGAGGTCGTGGGACATGGCATCGCCTGAGGAGAGGGAGGAACCGTTATCTGTGTATCATTATAAATATTAACCCACAGAAGTCAAGGGCTCCGGAAAAAAAATCCGCCCAGCAGGAAAATTGAAGGATTGGGCCGGAATGGAGCGCCGAAGAAGAGTGGCGCGGCGCTGAGGGAGCGGCACTGGCCGCCACGCACCGGCAACGGCAGAATGGGCCTCTTGTCGTCCCTCGACCCCCGGAGGCTTGCCGTGGCCTCCTACGAAGCCGCCGCCCGGCCACCGCTTACGTCTGAATTACAGCGGCAAAATCGGCATGCGGGACGAACACCACCCAACGGGGCAGCAACTGCATTGCATCGCCCCGGACAGGCATAGAAGCCCGACGCGCAAGCAAGGGGTTCGATAGCTGTCCCTGAAGCCATGCCTCGCTTGCGCGTTGGGCTTTTATGCCGCAACAAGCCATGCCTCGCTTGCGCGTCGGGCTTTTATGCCGCAACAAGCCGGCCAAGCTCCGCCCTACCGCTTTCCGAGAACCGCTTCTCGACCGCTAGTAGCTTTCCCAGGCAATTCAAGTTAAACTAGACAGGAACTCTCACAATACCAACCCCTACCGAACACGTCGTGCCGTGCTCTGGCCGCGGGTTCGTGCTTGATTTCAGGGCTTTAGCGGAGTCGAACGAATGGCATTCCTATCGAGTTGTCCCAAGTGCCAACAACAAGTCCTCGTGCCGGACGGGATATACCCCGATGCCGTGGTGAAATGCCCTCTCTGCTCGGGCGAATATTCCCTGGGCGAGATCCTGGCGGCGGCGCCGCCGGCGCTGATTGTCGTGCATCCGGGCAGCGCGCCGGCAACCGTCACTTCAGCCCTCACGACGGGGGAGACGGCTGGCACCGCAATCGCGCCCGTGGCCGGTTCCGAAACGCTGCTGTTCGAAGGCGACCGGGTGGAACTTGCCACGCCGGACTACGGACACGCCGAGCCGTTCGGGTCGCATGATGGGGAACAGGAGGCCGCGGCCGTGCTGTTTGGCGGCGCGGAAGGCGGTCACGCTGCCGAAGACCTGGCCGAACCGCTGACGGAGGAAGGCCACGATCTGGCCGCCGAGCATGCGGACGCCGACGCACCGTGGGGCGGCAGCTGGGGCGGATTCCAAGAGGAAACCGCAGAGGGAGAATCAGGGGAAGCAGACTCCGTCGCCCTGGGCGAGCCGGAGCAGGAAGAGGGCCTTGCCAACGTCGACTTCGCCGCGATTACCGGCAAGGCTGCGCCGGGCTCGGCGGGGGTGGGCGAGGGGTCAGTCGCCGTCGAACCAGTCAAAAAGAAGAAGCGCAAGCGGGAAGCGAATCTGGTCGTCCGCCTTATCGGCATCGTTGTCTCGGGTCTCTTGGCGGTGGCCTGTGTGCTCGCATTTGCATGGTGGCGGGGAATGCCGCTCGACTTCCTGCCCGATTGGATCCATATCAATTTCAAGAAGACGGCCAGCACCCGCGCCGATGTGCCGAAGCCCGTCGGGCAGCCAGCCTTGCCTGTCAGCACCCAAACACCGGATGCCAACCCGGCCAGCCCTAAGGGCTCGGATGCCGGCAAGCAGCCTGGTGACGATCAAGGCAAGACGGAAGTTGGCGTGAGCAAACCGGAGCCCGACAAGCCGGCGGCCGCCAATCCAGACGCAGGAAGCGAATTGGCAATGAACGGCCCAGCCAAGGAAGGCGCCATGGCAGGCACTGCCGGGGGCAAGACGGCTGAGCCTGGAGCGTTCGAAGTGCCGCAGGTCGTCAAGCCCGATAGCGGACCGCCGGCCGTGCCCGACATTCCGGCCCCGAGTGCGATTGGACCGGCGACCAAACCCGATGCCGACCCGTTCGGCACGAAACCCGCGGGCACCATGTACTCAGGGTCGGCTCCCGTGAATGGAATGGGGAAGACCGAGGCGAAACCTGAGACTGCTGCTCCCAATCGCGAAGCTGCAAGCGCACCCGCTCTGGCTGCGCCGGCAACCGTGAGCAAGCCCGACGCCGATCCCTTCGGCACCGAGCCGGCCGCTCCTGCCAGGATCGAAAAGAGCAAGCCCGACGCGAAGTCCGAGGTTGCTCCAGCCAATCACGAAACACCCAGCACGGCGGCGCCCGCCACAGCGGAAAAGACAGCCAAGCCGGATGCCGATCCCTTCGGCACCGAGCCGGCCGCTCCTGCCATGATCGAAAAGAGCAAGCCCGACGCGAAGTCCGAGGTTGCTCCTGCCAATCACGAAACACCCAGCGCGGCGGCGCCCGCCACAGCGGAAACGACACCCAAGCCGGATGCCGATCCCTTCGGCACCGAGCCGGCCGCTCCTGCCATGATCGAAAAGAGCAAGCCCGACGCGAAGTCCGAGGTTGCTCCAGCCAATCACGAAACACCCAGCGCGGCGGCGCCCGCCACAGCGGAAAAGACACTCAAGCCCGAACCCGACCCGTTCGGTACGCCCGATGTTGCGTCCGGCGCGCCCGATTTGAAGGTTGAAAGCCCCTTAATCGGCCCGCAACCGACCCCGGCGGCGAAGCCCGTCGTGACGCTCGACGCCACGCCGGCCGTGAAGCCCGCCACGGCGGGCACCATGTACTCAGGGTCGGCCCCGCTCGAGGCCCCGACGTTCACGGTTGCCGATCTCGATGCTTCCTTGAAGGCCGTCGGCGGCGAAGCCACGATTGACGAGAAATCGTACGCCGACTGGTGCAAGCTGGCGGAAATCGTGACCTACGCCAAGGGCGGCGATTCGCAGAAGCAGGCCTTGCGAACCCTGACCGAAAAGGTGGCCTCCAATCCGCAGGCCGCGGCGGTGATTGCCGCGGCGGCGAAGAAGCTCTTCGACAACAATGCTGCCAAGGGAGGCATCGTGCTGACGGGCGCGGTCACCGGTCTGGGCACCAAGAACGGTCTGAGCGGAACGGCCGTCCGCGTGGACGGCATGGCGAAGCCCGTGATGGTCTTCAGCTCGCATCCGCTGGACGTCAAGGAAAAGCAGAAGGTGATCGTGCTGGGTGGCCTGCTGGCCGACCCGGCAAAAAATCTCCCCGGCTATACGGGCACGCAACCGGTGGTCGTGTGGGCCGATTTCGCCACGGTGGTGCCGTAGTCCGAGTTGTTGATAAGAGGTAGGGTGGGACCCGGGCACCATGTACCCATGGTCGGCTTGCGATGCCGGCCCACCGATCGCGGGATTTGGTGGGCCGCGCTTGCAAGCTCGCTGGTCCCACCCTACCGCTCTCCAACCGCGCAACCCAAGGAAAGGTATCTCATGTCCAAGAAGAACGAACCGGCTTTTGCCATCGGCGTCGATTACGGCACCAATAGCGTGCGTGCCCTGGTGGTCGATATCGCCGACGGCCGCGAAGTGGCCACGCACGTCTACGACTATCCCAGCGGCGAGGCGGGCATCCTCCTCGATCCCAAGGACCCGCAACTGGCGCGGCAGAACCCGGCCGACTATATCGAGGGCTTTTATGCTGCTGTCGGTTGCGCCGTGCGGTCGGCGGCTGCCGATCCGGACTTTCGCGCCGGAGCGGGTCGTCGGCATCGGCGTCGATACGACCGGCTCGACGCCCATTCCCGTCGATCGCCAGGGCACGGCCGCTGGCCATGCTGCCGGAGTTCGCCGCATGACCTGGCCGCGCAGGCCTGGCTGTGGAAGGACCACACCGGCTACGCCGAGGCGGCCGAGATCACGGAGAAGGCGAAGAAGGCCCGCGACAAGTATCTGAACAAGTGCGGCGGCGTCTATAGCAGCGAGTGGTACTGGTCGAAGATCCTGCATTGCAAGCGGTCGTCGCCCCAGGTCTTTCAGGCCGCCTATTCCTGGGTGGAACTGGCCGACTTCGTTCCGGCCTTCATCACCGGGAATCTCGATCCGGACACGCTCCCCCGCGGGATCTGCGCGGCGGGGCACAAGGCGATGTATCACGAGGGCTGGGGCGGACTGCCCAGCGCCAAGTTCCTGGCAGTCTCGATCCCGACCTGGCCCTGCTCCGCGACCGCTATGCGGCGCGGCACGCATGACGTCCGACCAGAAGGCCGGCTCGCTGACGGCGGAAGTCGCGGCGAAGGTCGGTCTGCCGGCGGGCGTGGCCGTGGCCGTGGGGGCCTTCGACGCCCACATGGGCGCGGTCGGCGCGGGCATCAAGGCCGGCACGCTGGTGAAGATCATCGGCACCAGCACCTGCGACATGATGGTCGCCCCGATGGACAGCCAACTGCCCGACATCCCCGGCCTGTGCGGCATCGTGCCCGGCTCGGTATTGCCGAAGCATGTACGGCCTGGAGGCGGGCCAGTCGGCCGTGGGCGACATCTTCAACTGGTTCGTCAAGTCGCTGGCGCCGGCCCGGTATGCGGCCGGACGGCGACGCCCACGCGGCGTTGACCCGCGAGGCGGAAGAGCTCCGCCCCGGCGCACAGCGGGCTGCTGGCGCCTCGATTGGAACAACGGCAACCGCACGATCCTGGTCGATCCGCTGCTCAGCGGCCTGCTGGTCGGCCAGACGCTGCACACCACGGCGGCGGAGATCTACCGCGCGCTGATCGAGGCCACCGCCTTCGGGGCGCTGACGATCATCAACCGCTTCGAGGAGTACGGCGTGGCGGTCAAGGAGGTGGTCAACTGCGGCGGCATCGCCGAGAAGAACCCGCTGGTGATGCAGATCTACGCCGACGTTTGCAACCGCCCGATGAAGATCAGCCGCTCGGCCCAGACCTGCGCCTTGGGCGCGGCGATCTTCGGGGCCGTGGCCGGCGGGGGCTACAAGACGGTCGAGGCCGGCCCAGCGGAAGATGACCGGCGTGAAGGACGTCGTCTACAAGCCGGCCAAGGCGGCGGCCGCCGTCTACGCCGAGCTTTATCGCGCTCTACCGCACGCTGCACGACGCCTTCGGCACGACCAGCCAAGCTGCCGCTTGCACGGCGTGATGAAGGACCTGATTGCCATCCGCGACCGCGCTCGGCGGGAGAGCCGCTGATGCTGAAAGACGCTGAAACGACAGCGTCTGCGCGGCCAACCGCGAACCTGGTGAAAGCCGGCCTGGTGACGCTCACTTGGGGCAATGCCAGCGGCATCGATCGCGAGACAGGGCTGGTCGTCATCAAGCCCAGCGGCGTGCCCTACGAGGAGCTTCAGCCGGAGCGGATGGTCGTCGTCGATCTGGAAGGCCGCGTGGTCGAGGGCGAACTGAAGCCCTCCAGCGACACGCCGACCCATTTGGTCCTGTATCGCGCCTTCGAAGGCATCGGCGGCGATCGTGCACACGCACAGCCGGCATGCCACGATGTTCGCCCAGGCCCGGCGGGAGATTCCCTGCCTGGGCACGACGCACGCCGACCATTTCACGGTCCGGTGCCCGTCACGCGGCCGTTGAGCGAGCGGGAGGTGGCCGACGACTACGAAGGCAACACCGGCCGGGTGATCGTCGAGCGCTTCGCCGACCTGGGTACATGGTGCCCGTCGATGCGATGGCATGCCCGCCGTACTGGTCGCCGGCCACGCGCCGTTCACCTGGGGCGTGAGCGTCGAAAAGGCCGTGGAGAATTCCGTTGCCCTGGAGGCGGTGGCGGAAATGGTCTTGGGCACATGGTCGATCGACCGCGCCGCCGACCATGGGTACATGGTGCCCGAACTGGAGCCGTGGGTTCTGGAGAAGCACTACCAGCGCAAGCACGGGCCGGCGGCTTATTACGGGCAGTGACGGATCCTCCGCATCGCTTTACGCATCGCGCTGCTGACGATAGAATTAAGGCTGAAAGGTCGGCAATATGGTCAAGACGGTCGATGTATCTGAGCCAAATGCGACTTTGGCCGAACTGGTCTCTCTTGTGACTGCCGGCAATCAAGTGGTCGTCACGGATGCTGGAAACCCGGTCGTGCGCCTTGTTGCGGTTGATGCCGTTAGGGAGCCGCGGGTTCCGGACCTGCATCCCGGCGCATTTGGGCCGAGCGCGGATTTTGACGCGCCGTTGCCGGACGAGTTTTGGATTGGAGAAGCATGAAGCTTTTGCTCGACACCCAGGTGCTTTGGTAGCGCTTCGGCCAATGAACGCCATCTGCCTCGTCATCGATCGACTGCATCGCGGATTCCTGGGCGCGTACGGCAATACGTGGATCGAGACGCCGGCCTTTGATCGCCTGGCGGCGGAGTCGTTTGTTTTCGACCAGATGCTCGTCGATTCGTCCCGCTTAGGGCCGCTGTACCGCTCTTTCTGGCAAGGCTTGCATGCCCTGGCCCCCGCCATGGACAACCGGCCCACACTGCCGGCCCTGCTCCGCGAAGCGGGCGTACACTGCACGCTCCTGACCGACGATCGGGCGGTAATCGAACATCCGCTGGCCATCGAGTTCGATGATTGCATTCAGATCGATCCGCCCTGGCAGTCGCAGATGGCCGCCGAAGGGGCGTATGAAGAGACGCACCTCGCCCGCTGCTTCTTGCAGATCGTCGACTGGGTGCAGACGGCGAGGCGGCCGTTCTTCCTCTGGTGCCACCTGGGCAGCCTGGGCACGACGTGGGA
Organism: uncultured Planctomycetia bacterium; assembly: GCA_963824275.1. Classification (GTDB taxonomy): domain Bacteria; phylum Planctomycetota; class Planctomycetia; order Pirellulales; family Thermoguttaceae; genus JANXQG01. The sequence continues at coordinate 501,861 of CAWGOT010000007.1, forward strand.
CGCGCCGCAAGAGTGCCGCGAACGCTATTGGGACGAGAGCGATCCGCCGCTGCTTTCCACGGCCGACGTGCCCGACCGCATGCTTCCGCAGGGCTTCGACCCCGACGAGCTGCTGGTCTACACGCAGGCCTACGCCGGCCAGATCGCGCTGTTGGATACGTGCCTGGGCGGTTTCCTGGACGTGCTCGACGAGCTCCCGGCCGCGCACAAGACGCTGCTGGCCCTGACCGCCTCGCGCGGTTTGCCTATGGGCGAGCACCTGCGGTTGGGGCCGTGCGACGAGGCGCTGCACGGCGAACTGGTTCACGTGCCGCTCGTCTTGCGCTTCCCGCCGCCGACCATGGGCACACGGTGCCCGCCGGCGAGCGTCTGGGCGCCACGGCCCGCAGCCAGGCCCTGGTCGAGCCCTCGGATCTCTGGGCCACGCTCCTCGATGCCTGGCGGATTCCGGGCGTGCCGCCCTCGCTGACGGGTGTTTCGCTCATGCCGCTGGTGCGGGAGGAGCCGGTCGCAACCCGCGATCGGTTGGTTGTGGCCGGTACGGGGCAGGAGCGGGCAATCCGCACGCCGGCCTGGTATCTTCGCAAGGGGGAACCGCCGGAGCTCTACGCCAAGCCGGACGACGTGTGGGAAGTCAACGACGTGGCCGTCCGCTGCCAGGAAGTGGTCGAGTGCCTGCTGGACGCCGCCGACCAATTCGAGCAGGCGGTCTATAGCGGCAGCGTGGCCGATCTGCCGGCCTTGAGCGATGTATTGCTGGAAGGGCTGGAATAGAAGGATGAGGGCGGAAGAATGCAGGACAAGAGATGAGGGATGAGGGATAAGAGATGAGAGGCATCTTTCCGCCTTCATCCTTCGTCCCTCATCTCCCTCATCCCTCATCCCTCATCCCTCATCCCTCATCCTTCCGCCTTCATCCTTCAATAATCCGCGTATCCGCCGTCCATGCCGAGGTGGGTCTTCAACTCGTCGAACTGCTGTGCGTAGCGGTCGCTGGAGGAATGGACGTGTTCTGCTTCGGTAATGAACTTCAGCTTGTCGTCGCAACGGATCTGGTGCTCGCGGTAGATCGACTCGAATTCTCCCAATTGATCACCGTAGACAATCAGCAACTTGTGCTCGTCGAACTGGATCTCTTGGGGAATGCCCGGATTGAGCACGGCAATGCCCGTGCAACCGTCGTTGACCAACAGGTCCTCGTATTCCCAGAGGATGCTCTTGAGCACCGGGGCGTCGATGTGCTCGCGGTAGAGATCGGTGTGTCCCTGGTCGTCGCCACAGTGGCTGGTCTCCAGGACCACGTCGACGACCCCGCCCAGGGGATCGAGCAGGTCCATGAAGGTTTCGAACAGTCGCTCGGCGGACACGGCTGCCATGAGCACGGGCACGCTGGTGCGGCTTTGCTCATCGCGATAGGCGTCGTGGCGAAATCCCTGGGTGGGAACCACTTGCAAATCGTAAGATGGCCGCACGGCGTCGGTTAGCATGAAGTTGCCGTAGCGGGCGACCCCCAGATGCGCTTCCAATTCCTCTTCATTGAGGCGTTCGAAGCTGCTGGTGCCAACCGGCATCGAGCCTTCACGGAATACATTTCGGAAAAACTTCTTAATGAAGCCCATCGACGTTCTCTGCAATTGCTTGGCGGTCAGTGCTCGGGGAAGTCAAAGGGGTCGGCCAAGTTGAAGCTGGGAAGTCTCCACAAAATCTTAGGTCAAAGTTCACGGCGTTCTGCGACTCGGTCTGCGACTTTTTCTATTCTACGATGGTCGAGGCGATAAAGTCCGAACAAGTCGCCTTTTCGCCAAGATAAATTCATCCGCACTGCCATGCAGCCCGGAATGTCGCTACCTTCGTACGTTTACCCACCCGGGGAGGGGTGAAAGTCTTGGAATCTAGCAGGGCAACCGCACCCGGAAGCACGATTGCTCAGGGAAGTCTACCACGGAAAATCGACCGTCAACAGTCGCTCCCAAGGACCGCAAGAAAAATTCCGTGGCCCGCGTGCCGAACATGCCATTTGGCGAGCCCTTAGCGGATCGTGCATGGTCAGCCTCGAGGTAGGGTGGGCCGAGCTTGCCAGTCCCACCAAATAAGAGTCGGTGGGACTCGCAAGCTCGGCCCACCCTACCCATGAGCGACCTTGGGGTGGTAAACTGAATGGTCGCATGCGGAGAAACCTCATTCAACACATCCCTAGGAATCATGGCAAAACACTCATCAATCCGAAGGCTCTTTTTTGCTGTCTTGGCGTGCGGAGCGGCAGCGACCCTGCTGACCGATGGGCTGCAAGAAGCGAGGGCAAAGCTGCCCGAGTTCGAATCCTGGGACGTGGCCCAGGTCGATGGACAGCGGATCGGCTATGCGCAGACAACGCTGCGACTGGCGGAAGAAGCGGGCCGGCAGGTCGCTAAGCTGCGGCAGGTCCTGAAGCTCAGCCTGCAGCGATTCGGCCAGGAAACCCGTTACGAAGTTGACTACAGCGACACGGAAACGCCGGAGGGAGTGCTGCTCGATTTCGAGCTCGTGATGAAGCAGGGCACGACTCCCATGCGGACCACCGGCAAGGTCGTCGGCGACCGCATGGAACTGCAAATCGAGTCCCAGAACCAGAAGCAGAATCACTCCGTGGCCTGGCCGGCGGGGGCCGCAGGGCTGCTGGGGCCCGAACTCTCGCTGCGAGCCAAGCCAATGAAGCCGGGCGAGCGGCGGACCGTCGAACATCTCGACATCGGCAATCAGACGGCCACCACGGAAATGACGGCCAAAGACGAGACGCCGGTCGAGCTGCTGGGCGGCAGTTTCCGCCTCCTCAAGATCGATTCGGTCGAGCGCATGGCCCCCAATGCCCAGGGGCAGCGGGTCGAGATTCAGGGCACGGTCTGGACCAACGCCGCCGGTGAATCGCTGAAAGCCTGGATCAAGCCGATGAACATGGAGACCTTCCGCGTGACCAGGGAAGTGGCCCTGGCCAAGACGCCCTTGGCCAAACTTGACTTGGGGGAGGCAACGCTCGTCAAGGTCGACCGGGCCATCCCTCACGCCCATGACACGAAGCGGGTGCAATATCGCGTCCAGCTTCACGACGGCGATCCGCTGGCCGCATTTCCGGCCAGTCTTTCCCAACAGGTCAAGCGGCTCGATGAGCATACGGCGGAAATCACGGTCCGCGCCGTTCGCCCAACTACCGATAAGAGCAAATACGCAGAAACCGCGGTGGATGTTCCCACGGACGCGGATCGCAATCCGAATAATTTCATTCAAAGCGACGATCCGCTGATTGTGGCCCAGGCCAAGGAAGCGGCGGGCGAGGAGGCCGACCCCTGGAAGGTCGCCGTGGCCTTGGAAGCCTACGTGAATCGGGCCGTGACGAAGAAGGATTTTTCGCTGGCATTAGCCACGGCCTCCGAAGTTGCCAAGAATCGGGAAGGCGATTGCAAGGCACACGCCGTCTATCTGGCAGCCCTGGCCAGGGCGCGAAAAATCCCCGCCCGCGTGGCGATGGGACTGGTCTATATGCCCCAATCGCAGACTTTCGGGTATCACATGTGGACCGAGGTTTATCTGGCGGGCCGCTGGATCGGTTTGGATGGCACGCTCGCCAAGGGCGGCATCGGCGGCGGACACCTCGAACTGACCCACAGTCCCATGGCCGGCGCGGACGCCTACAACAGTTTTCTGCCGGTCATGCAGGTCGTCGGACAACTCAAGCTGGAAGTGCTCGATTGGGAATGAAGATTTATACGAAAACCGGCGATAAGGGCGAAACCGGCCTGCCGGGCGGCGGCCGCGTCCCCAAAGATGCCGCAGTGACGGAAGTCTGCGGGACCATCGATGAGTTGAATACCGCCCTCGGCCTGGCCAGGGCCGCCCTCGCGCCAGAGGACGTCGATTGCCTGCTCGATCGAATCCAGAGTCAACTATTTGACCTAGGCGCCGAGGTGGCCCGATTAGGGGCTGAAACCAATTCCGGTGACCCAGAGTACTGGGTGCCCCGGATCGATGCGGGCGACGTTCGGGCCCTGGAAGAAGCCATCGACCGCTTCGACACGGAGCTTCCACCGCTCAGGAACTTCATTCTGCCCGGTGGGACTTCTGCCGCTGCCGCGTTGCATTTCGCCCGTGCCGTTTGCCGCCGGGCCGAACGTTTGCTGGTGGGGCTGATGCGCGAATCACCGCGGCTTTCGCGAGAAACCCTGGTCTATCTCAACCGGCTCAGCGATTTGCTCTTCGTGCTGGCAAGGCTGGTTAATGTGCGGGCAGGGCAGCCGGAGACGATCTGGCGGCGGCCAAAACAGCCGCAGTAGGCGTTAGAGCCTGCCTTCCCCCAAAACGCGACCGAGGCGGACAACTCCGTCGCATTCCATCGCATCCCGTTGCACAATAACTAGGCACACAGGTTACGCTTTTGTTCACCATGACAAAAATGGAATATTCTCGGATTGAATTTTAACTATTTGCTATCAATGGTGTTATGGCAAATGACCTTGGTCCATAACTTATTTTTGGCATACCACTTGCTGCGCTCCTGCGGCACGACAACGCCCAAGGTTGCGACAAAGATGTCGCTTTGAAATCCTCCTGCCCGGTTTTTGATCGGGCAGGGGGCTTTTGGGAAATGTTGTTGCAAGTTATTCTTGATGTTCCTGGGTGATTTCGGGTGTCCTTCAGTTCTGAAAGGTAAATGGTGCGATGACTCCGGCTAGGTTTGGGCGGTCAGTTTTGTTGGTGGCAATCATGTTTTGGGTTTCTGGGGCGGCTTCGCTTTTGCGAGCTGCGGACGAGTCTCCGGGACCGTCACCCGCGCCGGCGGCTGCCGCAAGTCCAGCCGCCCCAAGCACGGCCGATACGGTCAATTCGGGCGACAATGCTTGGATGCTCACCTCCTCGGCCCTGGTGCTCATGATGACCGGCCCTGGTCTGGCCTTGTTCTATAGCGGACTGGTCCGCAAGAAGAACGTGCTGAGCGTGATGATGCAGTGCATTTTTCTGATGTGCCTGAATACCGTGATTTGGGCCACCTATGGCTTCGCGATCTCGTTCGGCAATAACCCAAAGGACGGCGCACCGACCTACGATTCGTGGTTCGGCTATGTTGGCGATGTCGGCCAAAACCTCTTTATGAAAAACGTGACGCCCACATGGGACGCGAAAACGGAAACCTCCGTGACGAAGAACTTCCGCTCGCCGGTGGACGGGTCGGTTCAGACAATCCCCACGTCCACGTTCATGTTGTTCCAGTGCATGTTCTTCATCATTACGCCGGCCCTGATCTGCGGGGCTTTTGCCGAACGCATGAAATTCAGCACGATGGTTGTCTTCATGATCCTCTGGGGAACATTTATCTACTGTCCGCTGGCCCATTGGGTCTGGGGCGGCGGAGTCCTCTCCTATGGGAGCAAGTATGCCACCGGCATTTTTTCCGGCGGGGCGCTGGACTTTGCCGGGGGAACCGTGGTGCATATTAGTTCGGGCGTTTCGGCCCTCATTCTGCGCCTTGCTGCTAGGCAAACGGTTGGGTTATGGCAAGACGGCCATGCCGCCGCATAACCTGACATACACCGCCATTGGCGCCGCGATGCTGTGGGTCGGCTGGTTCGGTTTTAATGCGGGCAGTGCCGGATGCGCAGGGCCCTTGGCCAGCAACGCTTTCATGGTCACCCATTTCTGCGCCGCCTCGGCTGGATTGACCTGGGCGGGGCTGGAGTGGGTCTTCCGCGGCAAGCCGAGCGTGCTGGGCACATGCTCCGGCGTGGTTGCCGGTCTGGTCTGCATTACACCCGCTTCCGGCTTCGTGACGGCCATGTCGGCCTTGATCATGGGCATAGCCGTCTCCTGCGTCTGCTACGCGGCCTGCACCGTGGTCAAATCCAAATTCGGCTACGACGATTCGTTGGACGCGTTTGGCGTACACGGTGTCGGCGGAACGCTCGGCGCGCTTCTCACGGGCGTGTTCGCCACCCGTGCGGTGGGCGGCGTGAGCGGCGATCATGCCAAGGATTTGCTCGGCCTGATCGAAAACGGCTGGGTGATCAAGGCCCAGATCGTGGCCGTGATCATCACCTGGATCTTGGCAGCCGTCGGCACGTTCATCATCCTGAAGGTCCTCGACGCCACCATGGGGCTCCGCGTTTCCCGCGAGGCCGAAATGGAAGGTCTGGATGTCAGTCAGCATGACGAAGAAGGTTACATCTTTGTCTGATTAGGCCAATTCGGAAAGCCTTGGGGTGTGGTCGAGCGCAGCAAAGACCCACCGCGAAACACGAAAAGTTGGTGGGTCTTCGCTGCGCTCCCCCACACCCTGCACAAGATAGGAGATTAGTCGTGAAGAAAGTTGAAGCCATTATCCGCCATTTCAAACTCGATGACGTCAAGGACGCCCTGACCGAATGCGGCGTGGCGGGCATGACCGTCACGGAGGTCCGCGGCTTCGGCCGCCAGAAGGGCCATACGGAAATGTACCGGGGGACGGAGTATGAAGTCGACTTCGTGCCTAAGGTCAAAGTCGAGGTCGTGATTCCCGACGTGAAACTCCAAACCGTGCTCGACACGATTGTGAAGACGGCACAGACCGGCCAGGTGGGCGACGGGAAGATCTTCGTATTCGACATGAAGGACGTCATCCGCATCCGCACCGGAGAGTCGGGCGAAGACGCCACGTAAGTACCAGTGAAGCAACAGATGTCGCATGGTTGCTTTTCGCTCCGCGAAAGCCGCATTTTTCGCTGCGCGAAAGGCGACACCTATTTTCACACCAGACCGGCGCGGCTGAAGCTGACAAATGTCGCAAGCGCGGGTAATCGTGCCCAGTCTTTGGGCAATCGCTGCCGGGTTCAACGTTTCTTGCACCGAGATTAACCCCTCTCTTCATGCCATAACTAATTACAGCAAAACACTTTATATTCGTACATCACGGCGGAAATTATTTCTGCATCTCCTCCTCTTGCCATTTGTGACAAAAACGTCACAATGGGCGATCGGGTCCTAACTCGTTCTTGCAGAGGCAGGTGTCGTGATGCGTTTCGCTAAGTTTCTTGCGCTGCTGATTCTGGCAGTTGCCATTTTCAGCGTGAGCTCCATCTCTTTGGCCGATTCGCCCGGTGAGCAGGCGAAGCCGGATGCATCGGCGACTTCGCTGGCCGCCTGCGGCGCGGCCGATAACGTCTGGATCCTCGTTTCGTCGGCCCTGGTCCTGATGATGACCGCCCCAGGGCTGGCGCTTTTCTATTGCGGCCTGGTGCGCAAGAAGAACGTTCTGAGCGTCATGATGCAGTGCCTCTTCATGATGTGCCTGATGACCGTGGTCTGGGCCGTCTACGGCTACAGCCTGGTCTTCGGCGGCAAGCAGCCGTGGATCGGAGACTTGAGTTACCTGCTGATGCACGGAGTCGATGCCGAGTGGACTTCCACGGGACCGCATCTGCCGATGGTGGCCGGGACGACGCTTTTCACGATGACCCACATGGTCTACCAGGGGATGTTCTTCATCATCACTCCCACCCTGATTTGCGGGGCCTTTGCCGAGCGGATGAAATTCAGCACGATGGTCGTGTTCATGGTAGCCTGGGGCACCTTCGTCTACTGCCCTCTGGCCCACTGGCTGTGGGGCGACGGCGGGTTGCTGAAGCTGACGGGCGATCCCAATCAGTCGTTGCTGGGTGGGGCGATCGATTTCGCCGGCGGCACCGTGGTGCATATCAGTTCCGGAGTCTCCGCGCTGATCTGCGCCTTGATGCTCGGCAAGCGGTTGGGCTACGGCAAGGAAGAAATGCGGCCGCACAATCTGACCTACATGGCGATTGGCGCGGCAATGCTCTGGGTGGGATGGTTCGGTTTCAACGCCGGAAGCGCTTTGAGCGCCGGCAGCCTGGCCACCTGCGCCTTCGCCGCAACCCATTTCGCCGCCGCCGCAGGTGGACTTACGTGGGCAGGCTTGGAATGGTATTTGCGCGGCAAGCCGAGCGTGTTGGGTGTTTGCTCGGGCCTGGTGGCCGGATTGGCCACAATAACCCAGGCGGCCGGATTCGTAACCCTCGGACCAGCACTTCTGATCGGGGTGATCGGGGCCACAGTCTGCTATACCATGTGTACGGCCGTGAAGGTCCATTTCGGTTATGATGACACTTTGGACGTGTTCGGCGTGCATGGCGTGGCCGGGACCTTGGGGGCGATCCTGACAGGGGTCTTTGCCACACGGGCCACCGGCGCCTTTGCCGGCGATCCGGCCCTGCATGACCTGAAACTGGGGCTCATCGAGGGCGGTTCTGTCTGGAAGGCACAATTGCTCACCGTGGGAATTGCCTGGTGCTTGGCCATCGCCGGCACCTTCGTGATCCTCAAGGTGCTCGATATCGTGATGGGTCTGAGAGTCTCGCCGCAGAAGGAAATCGAGGGGCTCGATCTCAGCCAGCACGGCGAAGAGGGTTATATCTTCTATTGAGAAAACGGCAAAGCCGTAGGGTGGAACAGATTACAAGGAGTTTTCGGATGAAAAAAGTAGAAGCCATTATCCGGTACCACAAGCTGGACGAGGTCAAGGAAGCGCTCGCCGAACGTGGGGTCACCGGCATGACCGTCTCCGAGGTTCGCGGTTTCGGCCGCCAGAAGGGCCATACCGAGATGTATCGCGGCACCGAATACGAAGTCGACTTCGTGCCCAAGATCAAGGTCGAGGTCGTCGTTCCCGACTCCAATCTCAAAATCGTGCTCGATACGATCCTGGGCGCCGCGCAGACAGGGCAGGTCGGCGATGGTAAAATGTTCGTTTTCGAACTGGCCGACGTCATCCGCATTCGCACCGGCGAGTCGGGGGCCGACGCCATATAATCGAGGGGAGTTGGAACTTAGGACTTGGTACTTAGAACTTAGGAATTAGTGCTAAGAACTAAGATCTGAGAACTACGCTCTAAGATCAATCTCCTCATCGCCCATCGCCCTCCCATGCTTCGTTCCAACGTGCTGGCCGCCAAGGCGCGGCTGGCAAAAGGCCACGAGGACTTTAAGGCCCGGCATGCTGCCGGCTGCCCTGGGATCGAACTCTGCGCACTGATCAGCAATCTGCGCGACGCCGTGGTCCTGGAACTCATCGAGGATGCCTTGCAGGATCTGGGTGAGGCGGGTCCCAAAGGGCTCCTCAGCGACATCGCCGTCGTGGCCCACGGCGGCTATGGCCGCCGCGACGTGGCCCCCTATAGCGACGTCGACCTGATGATTCTCCACCGCCCGGCGGCCGCGGGCCGCTTGTTCCCCCTGGCCGAGCGACTGGTCCGCGACGTGTTCGACGTAGGGCTCGTCCTCGGGCATAGCGTCCGCACGGTACGGCAGGCCTGCGCCCTGGCCGGGCGCGACGCCATGATCTGCACTTCGCTGGTCGATTCCCGGCTGCTGGCCGGAAATCCCCTGATCTTCGAGAGCTTCATGCATACCTTCCGGCAGCGGGTCCGCTGGCGCTGTGGCCGGCTGTTGGCGGGCATCAAGAAAGCCCGCGATGCGGAACGGCTCCGCTACGGCGAAACCGTCTTCCTCCTGGAACCGAACATCAAGCGTTCCCAGGGCACGCTCCGCGATCTGCACCTGCTGCGTTGGATCGGATTCGCCCGCTACGGGGCCGCCGATTTCGCCGAGCTCCACGATCGCGGCGTTTTGAGCCGGGAAGAATACGACTCCCTCCAGGCGGCCTATGCCTTTCTCCTCACGTTGCGCAACGACCTGCACTTCCACTCGGGCCAGGCCAGCGACGTGCTCACGCGCTCCGAGCAGCTTCGCCTGGCCGAGCAGGGCGGATCGGGCACCATGTACCCATGGTCGGCCGCCGACGGCCTCCTGCCGGTCGAGCATTTCATGCGCGACTACTTCCGCCATACGAACCGCGTGAGCCACGTGGCCACGAAGTTCATGGTGAAGGCCACCACGCACCCCTGGCTCGACAAGACGCTGACCGTCCTCTTCGGCCACCACATCGAATTGGACTACGTGGTCGGTCCCGTGGGGATGATGGCCACCCGCCGCGGCCGGGCGCGGCTCCACGGCAATCTGGCGGCGATCATGCAACTGGTCGATCTGGCGAACCTGCACGACGTGCCGATCGCGGCCTTTACCTGGGAGGAGATCCGCCGCGAGGCCCCGCACTTGCCGCCGCACTTGCCGCCCGAGGCCAGCCGCCATTTTCTTTCCCTGCTGGCCCACCCCGGGCACCTCGGCACGCTGCTCCGCGATCTGCACGAGGCGGCGATCCTCGAGCGGTTCCTCCCCGAGTTCGCCCGCGCCCGAGGGCTGTTGCAGTTCAACCAGTATCACAAATACACGGTCGACGAGCATTGCATCCGCGCGGTGGAGTTCACGGAAAAACTGCTGGACGACCCGGGGCCCGTGGGTCGCGTCTATCGAGGGCTGAGGGACAAACGTCTCTTGCACCTGGCCTTGCTGATCCACGATCTGGGCAAGGGGCTGCTGGAAGACCACCGCGAGGTCGGTCTGAAGATCGCCGAACAGACCGGCTGGCGGTTGGGCCTTCAGCCGCACGAGACGGAGATCATCAAGTTTCTCGTCCACAAGCATCTGCGGATGAACCACCTTGCCCTCCGCCGCGACACCAGCGACGAGGAACTGGTCGTCCGCTTTGCCGTGCAGGTCGGCTCGCCCGAGCTGCTGCAGATGCTTTACGTGCTGACCGCCGCCGACTTGGGCGCGGTCGGCCCCAACGTCTGGGACGGCTGGAAGTCGCAAGTCCTGACCGACCTTTACCACAGGGCCATGCAGCAATTGGCCGGCGACAGCCCCGCCACGACCACCGATCATGCTTTCGAGAGCAAGCGCGGCGAGATAAGGGCCTCTCTCAGCGGGCACTCCGCGGGCACCACGTACGCGTGGTCGGCCTGGTTCTCGCGGCACATCGACGATCTAACCGCCGGCTACTTCAGCGCCACGCCCGTCGAGCAAGCGGCCGCCGACCTGCGGCTGCTGCACGACCTGGAGCCCGGCGGCGTGCGGGCGGTCGCCCGTTACGAGCCCGCAGCGGCCACCCTGCAGGTCACCGTCGGGACCTCCGAGGCCGTTGCTCCCGGCATCTTCCACAAGCTGACCGGCGCCCTGACCAGCCAGGGTCTGGAGATCCGCTCGGCCCAGATTCATACCTTGGCCGAAGGGCTGGTCTTGGATCGCTTCTGGGTTCACGATCCGGATTATTCCGGCGAGCCGCCCTCCGATCGCATCCAGAAGATCATTCAGGCGGTCGAACAGTCGTTGCGGCCGGAAACCGCGCAGGCCCCATCCTTCCGCCGCACGTGGAAGTCGGGCGAGCAGCGCAAGCTGCTCGCTCCCAAGCCGCAGATCCGCGTCAATACCGACAACAGCACCTCGGACCGCTACACGATCATCAACGTCTTCGCCTACGATCGCACGGGCCTGCTCTACGCCGTGACGCGGACCTTCTTCGAGCTTGGCTGTTCGGTCTGGAGAGCGAAGATCAGCACCTACTTCGACCAGGTCCTCAACGTCTTCTACGTGACCGACCAGGAGGACCGCAAGATCACCGACCAGGGCCGGCTGGACACGATCCGCCAGCGGCTGCTGGAGGTGATCGGCGAGGACGAGGAGAAGTAGGCGGGCCTACTTCTGCATCTTCCCCGGCTTCATTGCTTCGGTCGTGCTTCCGTCCTTGGGCACGAACTTGAAGACCTCGACATAATCATCGCTGAGCTGCCGGCGGTCGGACTTGTCGTAGGCCGCAAAGGGATAGGTGTCGAGGGCCACCAGGTCGTACTCGGCCTGCATCTTGTTGAGCCATTTCTGCCGGGCCTGCGGATCGGGCGCCGGCGACTCCTGCTCTTCCTTCGGCGATCGATACAATACGCAACGCAGCGGCCGGTCGGCGGAGACGCGATCGAGTTGCGGCTGCCCGCCACGCGCGTGTCGCGGCGAATAGATCCGCTGATTGCAGAAGTAGAGCGACGACCAGCCGCAGTTCAGCCGGTCGGGCGCCAGGTCCGTCTTCCAATCGGTCTCGCACGAGACCAGCTCGCTCTGCTGCGCCATCTCGAACCAGAACCATTGGGCGAACTCGCGGGCGCACAAGGTCGTGGTCGATTTGTAGGGTTGCGTCACGTCGCGGAGCCATGAGCCAGCACCTAGCAGCACGAGCAGGCCGAGGGCGATGGTGCAACCGTTCCAATATCGGGCCCATTCGGCGCCCGCGGCCGGCAAGCCGACGCGCCGCCGGCTTTCGATCCACGTCAAGCCCGCCGTCAGCCCCAGAGCGATCAGCGTACACAGGGCCGGGGCGAGGAAGAGCGTCATCCGTGCGTGTCCGCCGTAAGGGAATCGATGCAACGCCGCGGCAATGAAGTTCAATCCCAGCGGCGCCAGGAGCAGGCCCAGGAACAGCCACTGCCGGCGTCGTACGAGAACGGTAACGGCAACGACGACGCAGAGCAAAGAGAATGTGCTGCCCCAATTAGGCCCTCCGACGGGATAACCCAACATCGCACCGGCGTGGGTCTCCAGCAGCCATAGCGGCAGCTTCAGCGGCTGCCCTAACGGCGGGAAGGTGTTGGCCCAGTGCGTCTCTTCCATCGTCTGCTGGTTGGTCTCGCCAACCGCGTCCTTGCTGATGATCAGCACCGCCGCAAAGCTGGCGACAAGGACAACATTGAAGACCATCCAGGCAGCAAACTCCCCTCGCCCTCGCGGAGCGGGGCGGGGGGTGAGGGCGTCGTAATCCCCTCGCCCGCCTGCTGTACTCAGCAGGATGGGAGAGGGGCAAGGAGTGAGGGCGTCTTGCTCCCCGTTTCCGATTTCGGGATTCGGATTTCGGATTTTCCCGTTGCGGGTGAGGGCGTCTTGCTCCCCTCGCCCTGCGAGAGAGGGGTTGGGGGTGAGGGCGGACGTGGTCGCCAGCTTCCACGCAATCACCAGGCTCACTCCGCCGGCCATAAAGATCGCGGGAAACGAGTAGCCCACCGCCGGGCCGACCAGTGCCGCCAGATACCAGAGCCACCGCGCCTGGTCCGGCCGCCGCAGCCACTCGATCGTCAGGGCCAAGAGCGTCATCGCCACCAGCAGATCGCAGCCATAGGGCTTGGCCTCGGCCGCGTAGCGGGTCATCGGGTAGGCGACGGCGAACAGTCCCACGGCCAGCACCAGCGCAGTGCCTTGCAGCAATCGTCCGGCCACGTGGCGGAAAAGCAGCAGGCTCCCCAGTCCGCAGAGGAATGGAATCAGCCGCAGGGCATATTCGTTAAAGCCCAGCAGCTTGACGAGCGTCAATTGCCCCCACAGGAACAACGTCGGCGCCACCTGGCAGTAGTGTAGCGGCTGAAGCAGCCCTGCGTAGCCCCGGTCGATAAGATTGGCCGACAGCATGGCCTCATCCTCCCAAAGGGGGAATCGCAGCAGGTAGCGGGTCAGGCGGAGTGCGACCCCGAGGAGCGTAAGGGCCAGCAGCCATCGCCGTTGTGCCTGGGCGGAAAGCAGATTCTCCTCGCCCTGAAACAGATCGAGGGGGGCGAAGGCTGGGCGGTTCTTTTCCTGGGGCATCGTGTCTTCCTTGACCGGTTAGAGGTTGCCGAATGATAGCCCCTCCGGGGAGTTTGCGGCAAGGGCAACCCGGTACGTGAGGTGGACCAGCATGCGGCCGTAAGTGCAAGTCGGATCAACCGCGATGGCGGGTTTTGTTCGCCCCCCATCGCCGTTGGCTCCGGGTTCGACAATCCCGCCGACCACGATCATGGCGCCAGAAAATCAGGCTGGGGCCTGACGTACTTTGAACAGGGGTTGACAGCATCGGGGGGGCCAGATTACAAAATAGTGACTTCGCTTCTTTGCGACCGTTTTGCAGGAAGCGAGCATGGGCCCCCTTCGTCTAGTGGCCCAGGACATCGGATTCTCAGTCCGAGAACAGGGGTTCGACTCCCCTAGGGGGTATATATCAACACCATCTGAAGGGTGATTTCCGCCGGCAGTCGCCACAACCTTCGACGCCGCCAGGAACCGAAGGCGACAAGACTGGCGGCAAACATCGTCTTCTCCGCTTCTCGTATAGCGTCCGGTCAAGCGATCTGCCCAGCGTCCCGCCTTCGCTTTCTCAAGGCGTAGCCCGCAATGCCGAGGGCCGCAACACCAAGCAGCGCCAGAACGGAAGGTTCCGGCACGACCTCCGCCGTCACGTTGAGCGTCAGCGTCTGCCCGCCGGCCCAGCCGCTGAGGTCCTGTTCGTCCGAGAAATTCAATCGATACTGGCCGGAGAAGTTGCCGAGTTGCGACGGACTGAAGGACAAATCCATGAGCCCGCTCGTCTGGCCGGCAAGCAGGTCGGCGAAAGGCATTGCGTCCGTGCTGAAGACGTCACTCGGATCGGAAAGTGCCATCACCGATTCCAGAGCCAAGCCGGCACGGTACGTGGCGGGCAGATTCTCGATCTGGAACTGGCGGTCTTGCGTGCCGCTGCCGAGTTGCACGGTGCCGAAGTTCAGGTCCAGCGTGGTGCTGCCATTGGCAAAGGCCGCCAGCGCATGGTCCAGAACGGTCAAGGTGGCCGTCGTCATCTGCGAGAGATTGGATGAGTTCGGATCGCTGCCTGTGAAGGACATGGGTCGTCCCATACAGGGTGTTGCCGATGAGCGTCAAACCTTGACCTGTTGATCGAGGCTGCGGCGAGGACGGCGAAGGAGACCCGGCTGTGGCGGCAGGACGAAAATCGAGGGCGTGGCATCGCATAGAGATTGTCGCAAAAATGCTCGGGTTGACCAAGGGCCAGCCACTGAAAAAGATGGCTAGGCCGGAGCTTAGCGTGTTGTCCGTGTGCCCTATGCGCCGTCCGTTGCCCTACTCGCTGCCCTGTGCTGTTTTCCTTCACATCAATTACTATTAGGCTCCGGCGGGGGTGGCACCTTACCAAAGCCGGCGGCGCTCTTCGCCTCCAACCACTTCTTCAGGTGCGGAATCTGTTCGGTCTCCTTTTTGTGATGCTTCACTATCTCCTGAATAGCCGGGTCATTCGGCGCTAACTCGGTCACGATCTCCTTGGCATGCACTTCCGCATAGGTGGTTTTGATCTCCTCAGCGGAACCGTTTGGAAAGCCCGAAAAAGCAACGTCCGTGTTGTCAAGCTGCTTGAGATAGTAGGCGTACGGCTCCTTCATGCCGGCATCTGCGCATAAACGCATTAGTTCGCCACGGGGAGCCCAACCGCTACCGGTCAAGGGGTCGTTCAAGTGGTGGTTGACAAAGAGCCTCGCAACCTGCTTCCGCGACGCCCATACACCGTCCTTCAGCAACAATTCCACTGCCTTCTCGCTCCACCGGTCCAGATATTCCTGTTCCAGATGGTCGCCGAGGATCCTGCGCGCTTTTTGCTTGTCGCCCGTCTGAAACACGATAAGAGCAGCCTTGATTCGGACATCCTCACTCTTGTCCCCCAGGTACTCTGCCGCCAGGTCTTTGGCTCGCGCGGGATCATGCTCCATGTACATGCCCAGGATTGTGGCTTTGTCGTACGCTTCGGTTTTGCCGCTTTCCAGCATCCGCCGCATCACGTTGTAGGCCCGGTCGTCTTTGTGCTCAAGGAGCCATTCGACGCGTCCGGCCATTACCCGCGACCATTCTTCTCCTGCGAGCAGGGAATCTTCAAGTGCTTCCCAGCGTAGCTCCTGCCCGGTCCTTCCCACACGCCCCGCAGCCCAGCGATTGATGCGCCTTCGGCGATCGAACATGTCCGCCAATTCTCGCGATCGTTGTCGCGCGTCAACTCCGCGCTTTTGCGGACCGTTTCGAGAGTGCCCCAGGGTGTAAAGAGCGTCCTCTTATCCCCGTCCTGCTTGACCAGCCAGCCCGCTTGATCAAACTTGTCACGCTCCTTCTTGTTCTTGTCGTAGACGGTGACTTTTGCAACAAGCCACGGTGCGCTTGCAGCAGGAGCGTCGATGAGCATGGCGTCAAGTTCCGCGACCAGCTTTCGCACGATGGGGTCGTGCATTGCTCTTGCTGCATCGAACGGAAGCGGCTCCTTGCCGCTTTGTTGTTTCCATAAGGCGCCGGCCGCCGCCCGCACGACGGCGCGATGGTTCTGTAGCAGCGGCTGCAACTTCTCGGCCGGCAACGTCCCTTGGTGCGCAGCGAGTTGCTTGAGTGCCTCTGCCAGCACAATCGCGTTCTCGTGCGGCTTGGTCACCAGATCGCCGCGAAGCACATTGGCTTCCTTGTCGCCGAGCTTCCCCAGCGCGGTCATGACGGGTTCGAGGAACGTGTCGATTCGTTCGTTCTCCAGGTACCAACGCAAGACCGGCAGGCCGTCAGGCAGCGGGCCAGCCTTTCCCAGTTCGTTGGCCACGGATTCGCGCAGGTCGCGAGCCGGGACTTCGCTGCCTCCACCCCAGAATGGCAACGCCCGCCAAGGCGCCGTCTTCGCGTACTCGTCGTCTGCTGCCTGGGAGACAAGTTCGCGCAGGTAGTCGGCCGCATGCCTGCGGTCCTCTGGCTTGGCGGCAGAGAGCTGTTTGATCGGCTCGACCCACGGCGGTGGACCAACCTTTTCCACCTTGGCATCGTCGCGAGCAATGATCGGCTGCCGTAGCCGCTCCTCGTAGAATCGTTTCAGGTCCAGAGCCGCCTGCGTACGCAGCGCCTCGTCGGCGGCCACAACGCCGGGAGCAAAGAGCACTGCCAAGCTCGTGAGAACAAAGAACCGCCGCATAGTACCTCCGCCTCCAATCGGTCTTTCAGGCTATTGACGGTCGAGTGCTTTCGGTCCATTTTACCATATACTCGCGGTGGCTACCACTAGAAGACGCAGGGACGCGGCGTTGCTATAATCGTTGTCATGAGCGCCCCTGCAGCAAAGCACGGCTGGTTCGTTCCCACGCCCGACTGGCTTGTGTTCGGCCTGCTGGCCTCGACCGGCGTGCTCTTCGCCTCGCAACGGCTCCCGTGGTTCTGGTTCAATCACCACAAGGGCTGGACGGTGCTCGCTGCCGTGGCCGGCGTGTGCGCGTTTTCCTCTTGGCGCTTGTCTGGCTGGCGGCGGCCCTGCTCTTCCGCCGGCGGTTCCAGATGCGGCAGGTCCGCCGACAGCAAGCGCTGGTTGATGAGGCAGAGGAAGAAGAAAAGGTCGCATCCACTAAATTTAGGCAAGATATATGCGTCCAGGCAAAGTTCGGGCTTGACAAGCAGAGAATGTGTTGGTAAAAGCCGTGAAAAGCCGTGAATGGCACACGCGTCACGGCATTTCCCTCGTGGAAATCGACGCCGCCGTTGCCCGACGCTACGGCGTAGAGTAAGCCGTCTTGAAGACCCACGGGCATCATGCCGGTCCGGCGAAAGCGGCGGCCTACCCGAGCGGGTCCAGGCCCGTTCGGAAATCTTCACTCGAACTTGGCAATTGCCAGGGTACGCAGCCAGCGTCGGGAGATAACGAACGGCGACGGAGGGGCCAGGTGAAGTCAGTTCGGGAGGCGTCACGTTTCGGCTCGGATGGTGGGCCAAGCTCCGGAGCCCGCGGAAGCCCTGGGGATGAATCCACCCCTCTGCCGTCGGTACTTGGTTACGACGAGCAGCCCATCAGAGTGCTTGGTGGAGTCGCCTGGACACAAAGGCCAACGACATTGACCGGTGAGAGTCCTACTTCGTCCGCAGCAGGGTCTCGGCCTTGCAGCGGTAACGCCAATCTATAAGTCCACGACGAAATGAGCGGCGGAAGCGATGGAACGAGGAAGGCGCCTGGCCTCTCTCGTGAAAGGATGGCAGCTTTTCCGGAGTAGTCGCGGCCTCGCGCAAGCGAAGACGCGATGAAAGGAAGAACCGTTGTGAAAGTAGTGGCAACTCGCTCCAGACAGGGAGGAAGTTAGCCCGGCGACTGCGACCGCAGCAGGTCGGCCTGTTCCTCTTTCAGGAAACCCGCCGAGGCTAAGAAACGCCTTCAAAAGCTGGTGGCGAGGGGTCATTCGACCGAACGATCCACAGGATCAGCAAAAGGAAAGGACGTGGCAAAAGGAAAGATCAAAGTTCATAGCCTGACAGGAAGGATTACTTCCAAGCTGGTGTACGAAGCTTGGCGGGCCGTGCGGCGGAATCGCGGTGCGGCGGGAATCGATAAGGTCAGCATCCGGATGTTCGAAAGGCATCTGGAGGCGAACCTCGACCGGCTGATGCGGGAACTGAAACAGGGGACGTTTTTGCCCCTGCCCGCTCGACGTGTCTACATTCCCAAAGACGCCAAGCGGACCAAGTTTCGCCCGCTGGGAATCCCGGCAGTCCGAGATCGGGTCGCCCAGGAGGTGCTTCGGCGTCTGCTGAATCCGATCTTTGAGGCAAGGTTTCACGATCATTCGTTTGGCTTCCGGCCAGGACGAAGCTGCCATCAGGCGGTGGAGAAGGTCTTGGAGTTGGGACGGCAAGGGTATCGTTATGTACTCGATGCCGATATTTCCGGCTTCTTCGACAATCTCTGCCACCAAGCCGTGATGGGGGAATTGTCCGAGGTGGTGGCCGATGGGAACATCTTGCGGTTGGTTGAGAAGTTTCTCAGGGCCGGAGTGATGGAGGGAGGCAAGTTCCTGCCGACACGCGTCGGCACGCCCCAAGGCGGGGTCGCATCTCCGCTGTTGGCCAACATCGCTCTGAACGTGCTTGATTGGCATCTCCAGAAGCATGGCTACCGCTTTGTGCGGTACGCCGATGACTTCGTGGTGCTCTGCCAAAGCGAGCAGGAAGCAAAAGAGGCCCGGGTTTTGGTTGAGCAACTCCTCATGGAACGCCTCGGACTCTCTTTGAGCCCCGAGAAGACAAAAGTGACGAGGTTCCACGAAGGATTCACCTTTCTGGGCTTCGACCTCAAGTCGCGGTTCGTGAGGATGCGCGCCAAATCGGTGGAGAACTTCAAGGCAAAAATCCGTGGCTTGACCCAACGACACCACAACCTGGAGGCTGAGGTGATTGCGAAGCTGAACCGCGTCATCCGGGGCACGGCGAATTATTTCGCTACGCCATGGTCGCACTGCGGCGATGCATACCGCAGCCTGGACCGCTGGATACGTATGCGACTGCGGTGCATGAAACTCAAGCGGAAATCGGGTAAGGACAACTTCCGCCTCCGCTTGAAGCACTTCAGGAACATGGGCTTACTTTCCCTGAGCGACCTCCGGCCCTCATGCGTAGGCGGATCGGACCGGCCCCCCACAATATGGGGCGATTTCCACGGGACCGCCCGGTGCGGGAAATCCGCTCGCCGGTAAATATGAGGAATTGACCTCATTGCGATAACGGGGAGGGGGTGACGCAAGCCACTCCCTTACCCACTGATATTGATTTTCGGCTGAGGACTTTCCGTCCAAGGCGAAGGGGTCAGGTCCATGTTTTCGGGCGAAGACTTCTGGTGAATTTCATTCGTTCTCGCCGAAAAATGGACCGGACCCCGGACTTCGGCATGACGACTGATCATTCTGCCAATTCTACCCGACGTATTTGACGAATATCGCGGGGTCCGCTACAATCGGTTGTTGGGATGTCCTGCCGCGAATCTACCTGGGAGGTCCCGTTGGGACCACTGTCATGAGAATCTTCCGCGACCGTCGTCGCCTGCCGTCGAGGCGCAATTTGCACTTCCGCCGCGCTGCGTTCGAATGTCTGGAAGCGCGGAGGCTGTTGTCGACCAGCGTCGCGCTCTATCGCTACGACGCCGCCGACTCGGGGCTCGATCCGAATGAGACCGTGTTGACGCCCGCCAACGTCTACGCCACCAGTTTCGGCAAGCAGTTCACCACGGCGGTTGACGGCAACGTGTATGCCGAGCCGCTGTACGTGTCGGGCGTGAATATCACAACGGGTTCCTACCAGGGCACGCACAACGTGGTCTTCGTGGCCACCGAGAACGACAGCCTGTATGCCATCGACGGCGGCAGCGGCACGGTCCTCTGGCAAGACTCTTTCCTTACCGTAAGCACGAGCGGCGTGCCAATCGGCAGCGGGGCCGGCGAGATGACCGTGAGCACGGTTTCGACTGCCGAAGTCGGCAGCAGCAACATCTCGCCGCAGTACGGCATCACGGGCACGCCGGCCATCGACGCCGGCGCCGGTTACTTGTACGTGGTGGCCAACACGAACGACGTTTACTACGGGCAGTCGACCGCACCGCATTGCGTCTACACCCTGTACAAGGTGAACTTGTCCAGCGGCACGTTCACGTTCACGGTCATTGCCGACACGACCTACAACAGCAACGGCACGTTCGTCTACACCGGCCAGTACAACAGCGGTCCCTACGTGGATGGCAACGGCGACGGCGCGATTACCAACGCCGGCGGCCAAAGCGTGGTGTACTTCAATGCGCTGCGGCAGATGTTCCGCCCCGCCGTCGAATTGGTCACGCTCAACGGCCAGGAGCAAGTGGTCCTGAGCAGCGCATCGCACGGCGACACCTCGCCCTACCACGGCTGGCTGCTGACCTACAATGCGACGACGCTGGCCCTCACGGGCGTGCTCAACGCCACGCCCAACTCGACGCCCGATGAAGGCGGCGGAGACGGAGGCATGTGGATGGGTTCCGTCGCCTCGGACGGGCTGGGCGATCTGTACTTCGAGACGGGAAACGGCAGTTTCGACCCGTATTCCGCCAACTTTCCCAATCCGAACGCCCTCTCCCAAGGCGGCAACCCGGGCTTGCCCATCGACGGCGATTACGGCGACTTGTTCGTCAAGGTCCAGGTCGACACCGTGCATGACAGCCCCGCCAACCAGAACGTGAACGGCTGGGGGCTGCAGGTGGTCGACTACTTCACGCCCAGCGACCAGGCCGCGCTCAACTCGGCCGACGAAGACCTGGGATCGGGCGGCGCGACGCTCCTTCCCGCTTCGGTGGGCAGCGCGGCGCATCCGAACCTGCTGGTGGGCGGCGGAAAAGAGGGGCGCTGTACCTCATCGACCGCGGCACGGACAACAGCGTCATGACCATGGGCGAGTTCCACACCAATACCGACGACGTGGTGCAGGAGCTGGGCGACGCCGTCAACGGCATCTTGAGCGCCGGCCTATTTCAACGGCAACCTCTACGTCACCTCCGGCTACAACAGCGGGCCGATCTACGAGTTTTCGATCAACGACGCCCAACTCGCGCTGGACGGCCAGACGACCGACGGTTATGGGGACCTCGACGGCTCGCCGGTGGTCTCGGCCAACGGCACGGCGAACGGCATCGTGTGGGACCTGGCCCTGAAAGCGAACCAGTTGCGGGCCTACTCGGCGGCGGACCTCAGCGACGAGATCTACAACAGCTCCACCGTGTCGGCGGACGCCCTCCCCTCCAGTTCGATCCTGAAGTTTTCCGTCCTCACGGTGGCCAACGGCGACGTTTACGTGGGCACGAGCAGTTCGCTGGTGATGTTTGGATTGAAGACTCCGCCGGCCGCTCCGCCGGCCGCCCCGAGCAGCCTGGCGGCCACCGTCACCACCGACGCGACGGCGGTTTCGCTCTCCTGGACCAATAACGAGACGAACCCGGCCAACGTCTCCGCCTTCGAGATCCAACGATCGACCGACGACGTGAACTTTACCCAGGTCGGCACGACCGGCGAAAGCCAGACCACATTTCTCGACACGTCCGTGGCGCCCTTCACGACGTACTACTATCGCGTCTCCGCCGGCAACGCCGCCGGCACTTCCGCCTTTAGCAACGTGGCGACCGTCAGCACGCAGGGGCAGCCGGCGGTGGGCGGAGGCGACGGGCTGCTGGGCAAATACTACGCCGGCACGAACTCGGCCAACTTCAGCAACACGCCCACGTTCGCCCGCGTCGATCCCGTGATCGACTTCGACGACACCGACGGCGAAAACAATTGGAAATTCCCCGGCAGCTTCGCGGACACGGATTTCGAGGTCCAGTGGACGGGCGAACTCCAGGCCCAATACTCCGAGGCCTACACGTTCTACACGGCTAGCGAGTCCGGCGTGGAACTTTTCGTCAACGGAAAGGAGTTGATTAACGACTTCACCGCGCATGGAGAGACCGACGACACCGGCGCCCCGGCGATTGCGCTGGTGGCCGGCCAGAGCTATGCCATCGAAATCGTCTATATCCAGTCCAGCAGTCAATCGGGCGCCGCGATGTATCTGTACTGGTCCAGTCAGCACACCGCGAGGGAGATCATTCCGCAGAGCCAGTTGTTCTCCGGCTCGGCGCCGGCCGCGCCCACCAACCTGCAAGTCGCGGCGATCTCGGGCAACCAGACCGAGCTCACCTGGACCAGCAATGCCACCGACGAGGACGGCTACGAGGTCGATCGCCGCTTGGGCAATTCGGGTTCGTTTTCGCCCGTGGCCTACCCGTCTCCTGCTTCCACTGAGTACCTGGATACGGGCCTGACCGCGGGCCAGACCTACACATATTGGGTCCGCGCCGACAATTTCCTGGCCGACTCGGCGGAGTCCAACCAGGTGACCGTCGTCATGCCCTCGCTGCCGGCTGACGTTACCCATGCGAGGGCCACGTCCGCGACCGCCACCTCGATCACCATGGCCTGGACGCCGACCGACAACAACGGGACGAACTTCCGTATTTTCCGCCTGCCCGGCGGAGTTGACGGCAATCCCATCTTCGTCACGCAACTGCCCGACACCCCCCCCGAAACCACTGCCACGTATAGCGACACGGGGCTGCTCCCCGGCCAGACGTACGCCTACGAGATCGAATGCGGGAACCTGGCGGGCTATTCGGCGTACGCCGATTTTTCGACGCAGACGCTGACCGATGCCCCGGGGCAGCTCGTGGCCGTGCCGGCCGATTCCCAGGTGACGCTGTCCTGGATCGCTCCCTCAGGAGCGGAGAGCTTCAACATCTACCGCGGCGCCAGTCCGGGCGACGAAAGCCCCACGCCCCTGGCGATGGGCGTGGAAGGCACCTCGTTCGTCGACACCACGGCAGCCGACGGCACGGAGTATTACTACGAGGTCACGGCGGTCGACAGCGGGGGTGAAGCTGCCGCCGTCGGCCGAGGCCTCGGCCACGCCGCAGGTCCCCGCCTCCCTGCCGTTGCCGCCGACAGGCCTGACGGCGACGACGCCCAGCAACGGGGCGGTCCTGTTGGCCTGGCAGGCGCCGGCCGGGGCCGGCACCTACAACGTCTATCGCGGCACCGCCAGCGGCAGCGAAGTGCTGGTTGTCAGCGGCGTCTCGGGGCCCAGTTACTTCGACAGCGGACGGACCGACGGCACGACGTACTACTACCAGGTCACCGGGGTGAATCAGGCGGGCGAAGGGGCACGGTCCGCTGAAATCTCGGCCGTGCCCCAAGTGACCGTGCCGTTGGCCCCCATCAACGTGACCGCCACGCCGGGCAACAATCAGGTGAGCTTGAGCTGGTCGGCGGCCTCCGACGCGCTGGCCTACAACCTCTATCGCTCCACGCTCGAGGGCAATGAAGCGCTGTACGAGCAGGGCGTCACCGGCACGACGTATAGCGACAGCAATGTGACCGACGGCATCACCTACTACTACGAGGTCAGTGCCGCCAACGGCGTCGGCGAGAGCAACCTCTCGCAGGAGGTCTCGGCTACGCCGCTGCCCCCGCTGCCCTCGGCGCCGGCGTCGTTGACGGCGACCGCGCTCTCGAGTTCGCAAATCAGCCTGACCTGGACGGAGCCGGCGGCACCCGGAAATACCGGGTACCCGGCCGCCAGCTTCACGGTCGAGCGCTCGATCGACGGGGGAGCCTTCACGCCGCTGACCACGCTCGACGGCACGGCCAGCAGTTTTGTCGACGCCAACGGCCTGGAGCCCAATTTCACGTATTCCTACGAATTATCGGCCACGAACCTGGCGGGGACCTCGGCGTGGTCCAACGTCTCCACGACCACGCCGCTCATGGAAGTGGCGCCGGCAGCGGGAACAACGTCCCTCTGGGCCGATGCCGACATCGGCGAACCGACGCTTACCGGCTCGGCCTATTTTGATTCCGTCCATAATCAGCTCGTCGTCAATGGAACGGGCTACGACATTTGGAATACCAGCGTGACCTACCCCAACGGGACTCAGGCCACCATCTACGACCAGTTCCATTTCGTCTACGTGCCGTTCACGGGCAACGGGACCATCATCGCCCAGGTCCTTTCGCAGGGCGACACGAATGCCTGGGCCAAGGCCGGCGTGATGTTTTGCAGCACGCTGGCCAGCAACTCGCCATTTGTGGACATGGTAATGACGCCGGGAAACGGCGCGTCGTTCCAATATCGCAACGCGTCCGGCACGTTGAATGAACTCCCTAGCAGCGCGAACGGCTACTCGGTCCCCGAATGGGTCGCATTGGTGTGCAGCGGTTCGACCTACTACGGATATGTCTCCACCAACGGCAGCTCCTGGACCGAGGTGGGCTCCTACAGCCCTGGTTTTAGCGCCGTGTACGCCGGCATCTGCGTCACCAGCCACTACCCTACGGCCACGTATCCGACCGCCCTGATCAGCACGGCCACCTTCAACGAGGTCTCGGTCAGCAGCAGCACGGCAACGCCGCCCGGCGCCGCGGCCGCTCCCGCGCTGCCCGCGGCCCCCAGCGGCCTGACCGCCAATGCGGCCAGCGGGACCTCCGTCGCGCTTTCCTGGACGAACAACGATAGTTACAGCTTTGCCAACGAGGTCTATCGGGAGCCCAGATCCCTTGACGGCGGCTCGACGAGCTATACCTTGATCGCCAGCGTGCCGGCCAATGCCACCTCGTTTCTCGACACGGGACTGACGCCCGGCGACGGTTATAGCTACTATGTCTCGGCGAGCAACACCGTAGGCACTACGGCCTCCAACACGGCTTCGGCAACCACTCCCGTGCCCCCCTTGGCCGTCTCGGACTTGCAGCCCGCCGGCATTACCACGACCGGCGCCCTGCTGAGCTGGTCGCTCAACTCGACCAACGACACCGGGGTGCAGGTCTGGCGACAAGCCGGGGGCGGCGGCAGTTATTCGCTCGTCACCACGTTGGCGGCCGGCTCGACCAGCTATGCGGACAGCGGCTTGCAACCGGGCGAGATTTACGAATACCAGGTGATCGCCATCGACCTCGCCGGGTCGTCGGCCGCGGCCGAAAGCGGATTGATGACGCTGCCGACGGCGCCCGCGGCGGCCGCCACAAGCCAGGCCGCGGAGGTGCAATTGACTTGGGCGGCCTGCAACGGCGCCGTGGCCTACAACGTCTATCGCGGGCTGACGCCCGGCGGCGAAGGGACCTCGCCCTACGCCACGGTGATCCGCGGCGCTACCAGTTTCAGCGACACGGGCGTGACGGTCGGAGAGACCTACTACTACGAGGTCACGGCCGTCGATTTCAGCGGCGAAAGCCCGCCGTCGGCCCAAACCAGCGTCGTGGCAACGGACGCCGGGCCGCAGGTCGTGGGCGTGTACGTTTCCGGCAGCGCCTGGAGCACGGCGAACCCGTCGACGGACCTTTACACGCCCTGGCCGCGGCGGGCCTAGGCAATACGCTGGGCTATGAACTGGCTAGCGGCGCAGGGCAATTGAGCAATGCCGACATCCCCGGCTGGGTCAACCTCAACACGATCTCCATCGTTTTCAGCGAGCCGGTCAGCGGGGTCACGGCGTCGAGCCTTTCCCTGGGCGACTCGAGCAACGCCGGCGGCCCGTCGTCGGGGGTCAACGTCAGCAGCGAAACCAACGCCGGCACGACGGTCGCCACGTTCACCCTCAGCGGCCCGCTGACCTCCAACAAGTACTACCTCGACCTGGCCGCGGCGGGGATCACCGACGCCGCGGGAACGCCCTTGGACGGCGCGTGGACCACGGGCGTGAGCACCTTTGCCGCGGGCTCCGGCGACGGCTCCCCGGGGAGCGACTTCGTGTATCGCTTCAACGTGCTGGCCGGGGACGTCATCGGCGACGGCGAGGTCTCTGCGGCCGACGTCAACGTGGTCCGCAATCAGCCGCTGAGCACGACGGACAACGCCAGCAACTGGCGCTACGACATCAACGGGGCCGGCGACGTCGAGCGCCGCCGACGTGAACATCGTGCGTTCGCAACCTCTGGCGATCATCGCCAGCTTTCCAGAGCCGATCCTGCCGGGTGCGGGCGGCGCGGCAGTCGTTCCCGGCAGTGTGAATGCGGGTCCAATCGTTCCTGCTTATTTCAGCGACGGTCCCGATGTATTGGGCACTCGGCCGGCCGCGGCGGCCGCGCGGATCGGCGGGGATCTGGCCTGGTGGCTGGTGCAAAACCAGCATCCCAAGAAGGGCGCGGCGATTCCAGTTCTGGATGCCGTGTTTGCCCATTACGGCCCATCAAGAGCCGCGTCCTAAGCTGCACGGGCAGGGCAGCGACGAATCCTGCGCCGGGCGCAGTGGATCAAGAATCCCGCTCCGGCAACTCCCGCCAAGGCCAACGAACCCGGCTCGGGCACCACCGTGATCGTACCGAGCAGGAAGTTGCTGCTTGTGTTATTGGCGTAGGGAGTAACAAGGGTGCCCGTGGAATCAATATAGTTGGAATAGCCGTCGTCGGAGTAAACGTCAAAGACCGAACCAGGCGCAGGTGCGACCGCCCCGGCGCAAAATCCACCGTCACCAAACTGGCGGGCGAATCGGGAACCTCGTAGTTCATGGGCTGTAGGGCCTCATTGCCGATTAACGCCTCAAATCCGGCCCCAAAAGTATTCGCGCCTGTCCCGAACTCAGGCGCCCCTAACCAACTTGGAACGATCGAATCGCTGGATGGGTTCGTGGCGTTCGAGGCGGTCAAGGCGATCTGGCCGCTGCCCTCCACGCGTTGAAAAATCAGCCCCAAATCATATTCGTTGAACACCTCGTTCGTCGCGGGCGACGTGAGGTTTTGAATCTGAATTTCTTGGGTCGGCGACGCGGCCGGACTGGTGACGATGTTCCAGTTGATGTTCCAGCCCCCGACCAGGTCAATCGTGTCGGCTTGGGCCGCCACGGCCGAGGCCAGCAATGCCGCCGGTAAAAGAAGTCGTAGCACCGTCTTATACTCCATTTGCAGTCTAAACAATCGCACGATGGGAAAGGCGATCCCAGTCACCCAGTTCTGCGAATCAGATAACCACTGCAGTCGCGACCATTATCGACAATACCTATTGTAACAAAAGCCGGGACTTTTTTCAAGGACTCCGTTCCGAAACAGTGGATCCATCGTACTGGTGGAGCAGAATTAACGTAGCGGGTGCTTGCCGCCCCATCGCGGGCGTAGCCCCTCCGCCCGCATTGTCCCCTGAAGTGGATTCTCTTGACATTCCCTTGCCCCTGGACGAAAATGGCGACACTGGGCGATAACTTGCCGGTTTTCGGCAAGAACGCGCGACTCCCGTCGCGCCGGCTCTCACCATCCAACGGACGGCTACGTCTCAGAGGAAAACCATGGAAGTTGCGAAAGGCACGAACTACTCGATGTCCGTGCGGGTCAGCGAGTTTACTATCCCTCCGGTCACCGACGGGCTCGTTCTGGGCAAGGACTCTCCGATCGGGTTTGCGGCGATCACCAAGGCGCTGAGCTTGTTGATTGCCGACAATATGCAGAGCGTGGAGATCGACGACGAGACGATCAGCCACATTATCGTCCGCCGTGGCATCCTGCGGCGCGTTCCCCAGGACCGGTTGGTTGCCTTCGTGCTGGAGCGCGTCAAACCGCTGATGTGCGCCAAGGAAATCCTCCACTTGCACATCAAGGCCGAGGTCATTATCGAGGAAGCCAGCGTATGAAGTGTTTGGCGGCCGGTGATGCGCTCAGCGATCGTGTGCTGAGCGTGACTGCCGATATGCATCCCCTGTCGGGCACGCGCAATGCCTGCCGCGAACGTGTGTACGCGGTTTTTAACGAAGCGGGCGATCCGTCGGCGGGGCAGGATTTCTCCGGCCGCCGATTCCTGGGGCTGGTTGACGGCCGTCAGGCGATGCTCTTTCCCAACCGCATCTTCGCCGACCTCGTGCGGCCCTGGCAGGATGGGCACGTACAACTCCAGACGCCCTTGGAAGACGTGCAGATGCAACTACTGGAAGGACTGCTCTACTGCCTTCCGGTCGTGGACGAGGCGGGCGTCTTCCTCGGCGCAGTGACCCGCGACAGCGTGCTCCGCATTCTGGCGGACCGCGACCGGCAGATGCTTCAAATATTGAAACAGGGCATCGAGCTCCAGGAGCAGCAGCATGGTCTGATCGCCTGCGAGATTCACGACGGGCTGATCCAGTCGATCACCGCGGCCCGCATGCACCTGCAGTCGGCGGCTTCGCGCTTGGAAGCGGAGGGCATTTCCCCCGAAGCGGCCGAGCCGCTGGCCCGCGGCATGTCGCTCCTGGAAGACGCCATCGCCGAGCGCGCGCCTGATTCGCGGCCTGAACCCGCCGATCCTGGACGACCTGGGCCTCGTGCCCGCGATCGAGTCACTGGTCGAACAGCAGCAAACTACCCATCCCAGCGAAATCGAGTTCCTCTATGGCGATACGCCCCTGCATTTGTCCAGGTTCCAGCAGACCAACCTCTTTCGCATCGTGCAGGAGGCCTTGACCAATGCCGTGCGCCATAGCGGCGCCAAGCAAATTCGCATCGAGCTGGCTCAGCAAGCGGACCAGGTTTACCTGGAGGTCCGCGACTGGGGCCGCGGGTTTGACACCCACGCGCCCTGCGAGGGCTACGGTCTCCAGGGCCTTCGACATCGGACGCGCGTTCTCCAGGGCAAGGCCGAGATCACGAGCGCTTTGGGCGAGGGCACGCGGATCAGTGTGTGGTTCCCGGCCTTGGCTCGCGCTGAGGAAAACGCCGAAGTCCTCTGAGACTGGACTGACCGGCAAGATCGAGGTAGGATAACTTCCCGGCAACCAACTTGGACTTGGGAAGTTCGAGCAATGACTAAATTTGGACCCTGGTTGGTCATCCTCTGCGGCGCTTTGAGCCTCGAGCGCGGCGCACGTGCCGCGGAGGGGGACTGGAAGATCCTGATCGACCCGAACAACTCGTTCCATTTCAGCCTGCTCAGCAAGGATAAGGCCGTCCTGCAGGCCGGCACGGGTGGTTGGGGGCCCAACTGGTCGTGGTTTTCCATCAGTTCCAGCGAAAAGGCTGCGGCGGACCATCTGGGGATTACTTCCCCGTTCGAAATCGGCGGGCAGAAGGGAACCATCGCCCTGGACGTAAAACCCGGCAGGCCGAACGAGGCCGCGTTCGCCTATACCCTGACGGCCAAGACGGACGTGCCCATCCTGATGATCGTGGCCACCATCGGCGTTCCGGCCGGCGGCCAGGCCAAGGTCGTGCTCACGAAGACCGACGGCTCCCAGCAGACCGCGGCCCTGCCCGTCAAGACCGCCGAGTTCGGCGCGGTCAAGCAGATCCGCATCACCAGCCCCGCTTGGAACGGAGCGGTGGATGTCGCCCTCGATCCGCCGCTGCAAGTCGGCGGCGACGGCGACCTGCGGATCAAGCTGGCTGCGGAGACGCTCAAAGCCGGCAGTACCAAGGCGCAACTCGTCTGGACCTTCCCGTCGGCCGCGTCGCTATTGCTGAAAGCGGCGGACGTGATGAAGTACGCCCCGACGCTCACCGCGGCGGACTGGTTTGCCTACCGCCCCAGCGGCGACGTGGGCCCCAGTGCCATCGGCGCCGAGGAGTTCCTGGACAAGCCCGCCGGGGTGCATGGCGGCGTCCGCATGCGCGGCGAGCGCTTCGTTTTCGAAGACGGCACGCCGATCCGCTTCTGGGGCACGAACCTCTGCTACGCGGCCAGCGCCCCGCCGAAGGCCGACGCCGAGAACACGGCGGCACGCTTCGCCAAGTACGGCGTCAACGCCGTCCGCATGCACAAGTTCAGCGGTGCGGGCTGGGAAGGCATCGGCGACGAAAACCTCTCGACCCGCATGACGCCCGACGGCCTCGACCGCCTGGACTATTTCGCCAGCCGGCTCGCCAGGCACGGCGTCTACTACGGCTGGTCGCATTCGTACAACTTCACCATTCGGCGGGGCGACCCGCGGCGGGTTTCGGGATTCGATGAACTGATGAAGAAAGGGGGCAAGACCTACGGCGTCATGAACTGGGCCGAGGACGTGCAAGACCTGATGATCGAGATGGTCGTCAACCTGCTCAAGCACCAGAACCCCTACACGGGCAAGACCTACGCCCGCGACCCGGCCCTCTCCTACATCGAGTTGCAGAACGAAGACGACATCTTTTTCTACACGTCCAGCACGGCCTACAACGATTTCCCCACCTATCGCAAACTGCTGGAGACGCGCTTTGCCGAGTGGCTCAAGGCCAGGTACGGCACGCAGGAGAAACTGGCGGCGGCCTGGGCCGGGCCTTGAAAAGCGGGGAGCAACTCTCCGCCGGCAAGAATCGTCCTCAGATGAACCCCTGGTTCATGGGCGAGGACGGCCTGCCCAAGAAACCAGGGCGGGGCGCGGCAGCGGCTCCTGGACAACGCCGCCTTCCTGCACTTCACGCAGAACAAGTTCTACCAGAAGTTCGTCAAGGCGATCCGCGAGGCCGGATACCAGGGTCCGCTCGTCGGCTCGCCCTGGCAGGCGCCGGCCATGCTGCCGCACTACTACAATCTGCGGTCCGACGACCTGGTGGGCTACATCGATCGCCACGACTACTTCGGCGGCGGCTTCGCCGACAGCCTGCTCGCGACGCCCGGCGGCGGTTATCTCTCCAGCGGCCTGCAACAGGTGGCCAACAAGCCCTTCGGCGTTTCGGAGTGGATCCACGTCTACCCTTCGCTGTATAGCGCCGAAGGGCCAGTCCTGATGGCCGCCTACGGAATGGGCCTTCAGGGCTGGGGCGCATCGTACGAGTTCCAATCCACGTCGCAGCGGCCCGACGCGGCCGCGGCGATCGTCGGCAACCTGCCCTACGGCGTCTGGAACGCCGATGCGCCGACGCAGATCGGGCAGTATCCGATCCTCGCCCGGATGATCCTCCGCGGCGACGTTGCCACGGTGCCGGTGATTTCGGTTCGCCGGGTCAGTCCTGAGAATCTGGAGAAGGCCGATTTCAACTTCTCCGACAAGGTCCAGCAGCAGGGCGATATTCAAGACCTTCAGCGGGTCGGCGGCGGCCGAATCGCTGGCGGCGGGCCGGGCGTGGTCGAGTTCGTCGACAAGACCGCGCCCAGCACTTTTGCCGACATGGCCAAGTACAAGCAGGGCACGGTAATCACTTCCGCGACCGGTCAGCTCCGATGGGATACGGTTGGCGGCGGGTTGGTGACGATCGACACGCCCGGCACGCAAGGCTACGTGGGATTTGCCCGCGGCAAGCGGCTTTCCTTCGCGGACCTGAGCATCGTGCCGATGACGCCTTACGCCTCGATCCTGGTTACGGCGGCCGATCCGAAATCGAATCTCGCCCTAGACAAGCGGGCCCTGATCTCGGCCATGGCGCGGAACGCGAACAAGGGCTTCCGCATTCTGACGCTCGACAACCGCACGATCGTAGACAACGGCGCGGCGCCGATCATGCTCGAGCCTGTGAGGGCCGACGTTACCTTCCCCGGAAGGAAGATCTCGCAGGTCAACATTCTGGATCAGGACGGCAGGCTTTCCGGCCGGACCCTGCCGGTGAGCGAGGGCCGATTCACGATCGATAGCGGCAAAGACCACGCGATGTACTACGAGGTGCGGTTCTAGTGCCGATCCGCAGCACCACGGAATTCAATCGATACGCAGGTCGCGGCACGTCTGCTCGTAGCTGGCTTCAAGATCGAGCGTGATCGCCAAGTCCTCGGTCAACCACAGAGGCAGGCACGGCAACGGCAACCTCAGTTTCAGTTCGCGGTTCCACGTCTCAAGCCAGCGGCTCGCACCGCGCGGCCGCAAGCAACAGGCCACGGCGTAGGTTGCGGTAGGCTGCGCCCAGCGACGGGTCCGACTGGCCGATCAAATCGAGCAGATCGGCGAACAAATTTGTGTCGAGCAAGAAACTCATTCCGCCAAATCCCGCCGATCAAGACGCTTGCGGTCTTGGTAGATCTCCTCTAAGATGCGATCATCCTCCTCGCTGCAAAGATGTGCCAGCGAGCCCGCCGTCCTCGAGATGCCAGGTCGCCATCCCGGCGGTGGGCCTGGCGGTCGCTTCCGTGGCCTGTACATCGTAACCTGGACCTCGACTTCCTGACCGTCGACGACCCCCAGATCTTCATCGAGTTCGATGGTCTTGCCATGCACTTTTCCGTGTAGTGGTTTCGTCATAGGGTCTCGCTCTCTTCCAGTTCTTGCAGGGCGTCGTCCAAATCAATCAACTCGCTGCGTTCCGCCTCGGCCATGCTCTGTAAGCGCCATCATTATTATAGCAACAACTGCCAGCTCTACAAGCAGAACGGAGCAGGCCCAGGCAAATCGAAGTTCCCCGCCGGGCATGGGGTCAGGCCGGCATGTCGCGGAAGTCTTGAAGGGTTCGCGGAATTCTCTTCATCAATCTCCGTTCCCAGGATCTATTGCACCAGCCCGAACCCGAAATACCGCTGCGGCGTTGCAGTAGCAGATGTCGCGGACCAGCCCGCCGACCAGCTCCAGGTCGTCCGGCAGCAGGCCCTGCCGCATCTCGGCGCCCAGCAGGTTGCAGAGGATGCGGCGGAAATACTCGTGCCGCGTGTAGGAGAGGAACGAGCGGCTGTCGGTCAACATGCCCACGAAACAACTCAACAGCCCCTGGTTCGAGAGGCAGTTGAGCTGCCTCTCCATGCCGTCCTTCTGGTCGAGGAACCACCAGCCGCTGCCGAACTGGATCTTGCCGGGCACGCTGCCGTCCTGGAAATTGCCGATCATCGTGGCCAGCACGTCGTTGTCGGCCGGATTGAGATTGTAGAGGATCGTCTTGGCCAGCTGGTCCTTGCGGTCCAGCCGGTCGAGGAACCGCGCCAGCCCGCGGGCGTAAGCGACCGTCGCCGATCGAATCGAAGCCGGTGTCGGGCCCGAGCGCCTCGAACATCCGCGTGTTGTTGTTCCGCAGGGCGCCGAGATGGAACTGCTGCGTCCAGCCGCGCTCGTGGTCCCAGAGGGCCAATTCGTGGAGCATGGCCGAGCTGAAGTGGGCAGTCTCGTCCGGCGAGGCCGCTTGCCGCCGGCGGACGCGGGCGAAAATCCCGGCCGCCTCCGGGCCGTGCCCTCGACGGCCTCGAACGTCTCCAGCCCGTGGTCGGAAAGCCGGCAGCCGGCGCTGGTGGAAGAAATCGTGCCGCTGTCCGCAAGGCCTCGAGAAAGCGGGCAAGGCTGTCGCCGATCGTCGACGCCGCTCACCTCGGCCAGCCGGTCGACCTAGGCGTTGAACGTCTCCGAGCGCGTCGATGGCCAGTGCCCGGTCGGGCCGGAAGGTCGGCAAGCACGCGGATCGTGAACGACCGGTCGGCCGCGATCGCCGCGTGGTGTTCCAGCGAGTCGACCGGATCGTCCGTCGTGCAGACCAGCACCACCTTCATCTGCCGCATGATGCCGCGGCACGAAATGTCGTCGCCGGCCAGCAGCGCGTTGCACTCGCTCCCAGATGCCCCGCGCGGTCTGCGGGATTGAGCAGCCGGTCGCTGATGCCCAGCGGCCGCTTCAGCTCCAGGTGGGTCCAGTGATAGAGCGGATTGCGGAGCGTCTTGGGCACCATCTCGGCCCATTTCTCGAACTTCTCCCAGTCCGTGGCGTCGCCCGTGCAATAGCGTTCCGCCACGCCGGCCGGTCCGCATCGCCCGCCATTTGTAATGGTCGCCGTAGAGCCAGATCTGCGTCAGGTTGGCGAAGCGATGGTCCTCGGCGATCTGCCGCGGCGGCAGGTGGCAGTGGTAGTCGATGATCGGCAGATCGCGGGCGAAGCCGTGGTAGAGCTCGACCGCGCGGTCGTTCTGCAGGAGGAAGTTTTCGGTGATGAAGATGTCGTTCATGTTGTGCTTGCTCACCCAAGTGGCGGATCGGCTGCGGCGAAACTCGGCAAAACATGCGGCTCACTAGCTGTCCGGCGACGCCGGAGGGCAGGAACCAGGCCCTCGCCCGGCGCGAAGGATCACGCCCTTTTCCAACAATTCTGTACAAAACAACTGCTGTAGTAAACGGCGGGTGGCGGAGCGAAGGCGTCAGGTCCATGTTTCGGGCAACGATTTCTGGTGAATTTCGTCCGTTCTCGCCGAGAAATGGACCGGCCGGACTTTGCACTTCTCCCGCGGACGGTCCGGCCTCCACGGTCAATTCCTGGCGGGCGAGATCGGCCGGATGGACCATCACGGCCAGCGACCAGCTCGGGTAGCGTGACGAAAGACGTTGCCCATCGCATCGAACGTCTCGACTGCGGTGACCTCGGGAAGGACGCTTTCGAGCCGGACGTCGTGCCGCCAGTCGAGCCGGTCGGTCCGCACGGAGACCAGCAGATCGATGCGGGCGAGCCACGCATCTCCCGCGTCGGGCCGGCCGCGTGCCAGACGAGATCGAGCCGGGCCGCGTCGGGCTGGCCCATTTCGTAGACCGCGATCAAATCGTCGCCGCGGACGTGCCAATCGGCGAGCGTCGTGCCGCGGCGGCCGATTGGAACGAACCGGCGACGCCCAGCAGGCGGCCGCCGGACCAAGGCCGATCGAGAACAGCCAGCTTCGCCAGCCCTTCGGCGGGACGATCGGCATCGAAGGCAGCGACAGCCCAGGCAGACTCAATCGGGCAACATGGCCCTGCAAGAGCCAGCAGGTGGGATTCATGGTAAGCGAGCGGAGAACTTGGGAAAAGCCTGATTGTAGCAGAAGTCCGGCAAGAAAAATAAAAACCCCGCCGCTCGCTGTGAAGCGAAACGGCGGGGCCGGAACAGAGAAGAGGCCAAACCATCTATACTTGATGATACCAAGTTTCTCGGTCTTGTCCAGAGACGAACACAAATTTTTCCCGACGAACAGGAAAATATCTTTTGTGAGGGCATTTTCCCCACTGTCGGGTGGTTTGATGCCGACTGTGCCTCGTCTGACATACTATATGGTCCTCCATGAGCGAACTTCAAACGTATCTCCAGACGTCTGCGAGAAAGCCGTTCGGGCGGCGGGCGGACGATCCTGGACTGGATCGGCAAGACCAGCGTGCAGCAAAAAGGGCCGGCCGACTTCGTTACCGAGGCCGATTTTGCCGCCCAGGAAGTCGTCAAAACCACCGTCTTGCAGGCATTTCCGCAGCATTCCGTGCTCGGCGAGGAAGACCAGCTTGCCGGTGACACCCCCAGCCAGACCGAATACCGCTGGATCGTCGATCCGCTGGACGGCACGACCAACTTCGTGCATGGCATCCCCCATTATGCGGTATCGCTGGCCCTGGAGCATCACGGCCAGATGCTGGTCGGGGCCGTTCTACGACCCGTCGCTCGGACGAGTGCTTTACTGCCGTGCGGGGCCGCGGGGCGTTCCTCAACGGCCGGCCCGATTCACACCAGCCGCGCGACCCAGCTCTCCGAAGTGATTGCCGGCACGGGGTTTCCGGCGAAACTTCAGCCCGATTCGCCCGACTTGCTGGTCTTCAACAAGGCCCTCTTCCGTTGCCAGGGCGTCCGCCGCACCGGTTCGGCATCGCTCAATCTGTGCGACGTGGCTGCCGGGCGCTTCGGCGTGCTGTGGGGATTTTCCACAAAGATCTGGGACATCGCCGCTGGCGTGCTCTTGATCCGCGAGGCGGGCGGAGTTGTGACGTCCGCCGAAGGAGGGCCGGTGGATCTCGGCTCAGGGCGTTTTCTGGCCTCGGCAAATCCCGCCCTGCATCAGCAATTGCTGGAGATGGTCCGCGAGGTCGCTTGACTCGCCAGCCCAAAGCGGTCTTCGCCGGAGTCGATCTCTCCATTGACGGCGTACCATTGGCCGTTCACACGGCGAAAGAGCTTTTTGACCGCGAGCGTATCGCGATCGGCGAACAGGAGCGCTCTCGATCACCCCCAGCGCGAGAAAACCGCCGGTCGATTGCCGGGTCAGTTTGAGATTCGCTGAGACCAGGGCAAGATCGCCTTCCGTGCGGACGACCCGGAGGTTGCTGAGGGTGGCTTGGGTCCCGCCCTTGTGGAGGAGGTTTTTCCAGTAGGTTTTGAAGCCCTCGAACTGTTCAAAGCTGAACGACTCCGCCTCGACGCCGAATTTGGGCAGTGCCGGCCGGAGACGGAGCGACTCGTCCTTGTCGGCGTCGAGGAGGCAATAGTAGGCAAAACGATAGCGTTTGGCGGACAAACCGCCCAGAAACGCCTTGGCGCCCTTCAGCGGCGTCCGCCGGCCAAAATACTTGATCGCCAAGAGGTCACGCACGACAAGGATCAGCGCGACCACGCCGCAGATAATGCCGAATATCATTCCCACCGGCCCAAGAAAGAACAGCGGCGACCGGTCCCCCAAGCTGAACCCGATTACCGCCGCAACGATGAAAATCAAGGTCAACGCGGCCGCCACGATCGTCGGAACTTGGAACCATCCCCTTACCGCGTAGGGCAGTTCGCGGTCCTTGTCTGCCGCCTGCTGGGCCACCCGGCTCTCCTTGGCCCTCGACCGGTTGGTTGCCGATTCCTCGTCAAAGCCCTGCGGAATGTCGGTCTTGCAGAATTTGCAGCGGCGGGCGGTCTTGAGAATCGTCTCCCCGCAGAGCGGACAACGCTTCGTCGGCCCGGGCGCAGGAGCGGGGGCGGGACTAGGAGCAGGAGCAGCAGGAGCGGCCGCTCCCGCCGGGATCTGGATCGTCGTTTGGCAGTGCGGACAGGCCACGACCTGGCCGAGATGTGCCGATTCCACGGCAAACGTCTTGCTGCACGAAGGACAATCGAAGTACATGACAATTTTCTCCAGAGTGGATGAGCACGCCGCCGCGCTGATCGAACAACGCGCCGGTAAGAGCGGATTCTACCGCGCACTACCCGAACAAGTCAACGAAATGCATCAACGAAGTGTTGGAGTTGGAGGTTGGAGTCCCGGCTTCAGGCGGAATTCCGCCTGAAGCCGGGACTCCAACCAATCACCACAATTCTGCATCACCGTTACCCGCAGCGTCCAGACTCGCAGGATGTATTTGCCGCCGCGCCGTCATCCCAGAGGCGAAAGCCGCCGCGAAAGGCGTTCTCGTTCTTGCCCAGGCGGGCATCCGGTGGCAATTTCTTGAGCAGTCGGGAATTGCCGCCGCCAAGGACCACGTAGTCGGCGACAAAGGCCAGCCGCAAGCGGGTGGCCACGTCGGCCACGAACCGCCGCCACTTCTTCCGGCCAAAACGATCCAGGCCGCGCTGGCCGATGTAGTCTTCGAAGGTGTGCCCTTTGCGATAGGGCAGGTGGCCGGCTTCCAACGGCACCACGGTCTTGCGGTCGAAGACAAGCGTCGTGCCCAGGCCGGTTCCGAGCCCGAGGAAGAGCATGCGTCCGTCCTCATAACTGCCCAGGGCCTGCATGGCGGCGTCGTTCACGAGTTGGACCGGCCGCCCCAGGGCGGCGGTCATGTCGAACCCGATCCAGCCCTGGCCCAGATTCACGGGGTCGCGGATCGGCTTGCCGTCGACGATCGGTCCGGGGAGACCGACGGAGACGACGTCGTACGACCAGTCCTTGGTTGCCGCCAGCACGTCGCTGACGAACCGCTGCGGCGTGAGGTCGGGGCCCGACGGGATCTTGAGGACCTCGGACTGCCCAGTTGCCAGAAGCTTGACATGGGATCCCCCAACGTCGATCACGAGAACATTCATGACTTTGCCCTTTACGGATGCTGTTGCTCATCTTGGCCGCGAATCGGCGCCGGCCGTCGCACGCCGTCCACGAGTTCCACGGTGACGTACGTCACCTCGGCCTCGGTCACCTGAACCAGGTCCCCCTTGCGGTCGGCCTCCACGGTCACGTGGATCGTGATGGACGTCCGGCCGACGCGCTTCAGGGCTGCCCAGAAGCTGACGATATCGCCCACCTGGACCGGACGGTGGAATTCCACGCGGTCCATGCCCACCAGCACGGTCTGTTGGCGGGGCCACCCGGCCTTGCGGATCTCGTGCTGGGCCGCCACGGAGCCGGCCTGATCGATGTAGCTCAGGACGACGCCGCCGAAGATCGTGCCGTGCGGGTTGGTGTCGGCCGGCATCATCACGACCTTGATGGCCAGGAAGCGATCGTTGCCGGGGGGTACAGGTTGGCCCGATTCCATCCGCCTATTGTAATTGAAGGCGGGCGGCGTGGCAATTCTAGCAGGGGCAGCCTCTTTCGCTCCCCGTCGGCCTGGCTTTCGGGCGTCTTTGCGGCATCGGCGGCCTCCGTGGCGGGTTCGGCGGCGGGAGTTGCTGGAGCGGTCGCGCCCTGGAAATCATAGCTAGCCACCAGTCCGCTGTCGGCCGGCGGCCGAGCATCGCTGCCCTCATTATCCGCGCCACCGCGATACAAGTTGGCTATCTCCGCGTCGGACAGGCAGCGGTGGAAGATGCGGAACTCGTCCAGGGCGCCGCGAAACATGCTATGCACGCCATTGTCGTCCGTCATCGCACCCACGACGAACGGGTTGGTGTCGTCCGCGTCGGAAATATCGGCTGGCGAGACCTCGCTGGCGACCTTCACGCCGTTCATCCACATCGCGTACGTGTCGCTACGGCGTGTGACGACGACGTGGTTCCACTGCTTGAGCTTGAAAACGCTGCGGAGCCGCGATTGCGGGCTCCAACCGTTGAGCCACTGGGAATCGGCGGTGCGGGCATCGAAATCCAATTCCCCGCTTTCGGAACTGATCTTCAAGGCGACATCGCCGCGTTGGTCGCGATAGGAGAAGCCGCGCATGAAAAGGAACTCCGTCTCATCGGCCTTCGCGGGCTCGAACCACAGCGAGACGGTGAAATCGCCCGCGGTGAATCTCGTGGACTGCGGCAGGGTGGCATGGCGGGTACCGTCGAACTGCAAGGCATGGGCGTGCGGCGCCGCGCCGACCATGGGTACATGGTGCCTGCGGATCGTCGCTGAATTAGGGCCCTTATCCCAGACGTTGCAGACAGCCACGCCGTCCACGAAAGGTAGATGGACAATCTGCCAACCTGACTCGCCCCGAACGCCCTTCACGTCACTGATCAGAAAAGCGTTCGAGTCCAACCGGGTGCAATACTTGATGTGAGGCTGGCCATCATCCCAGGAGACCGTGCCGTCTTCATACACTTCCAACTGTGCGGAGAACCCGCCCAGATTGTGTGTAAATGTCCACCGGCCTACGAGACTCTCTGTTTTGGACGGCGGGGCGGCCGCACCGCGTGCCCCGGTCTCAACCCACGTCACACCGCCGACCATGGGTACATGGTGCCCGAACAGTGCCGTCATTGCCGTTGCCGGAGAAATCGTGGACCGTCGTTCCGCGGCCTTCATCGAAGTGGTAGCCGGCCACCAGGTTGCCGCGCCGGTGACACGCGTCGTCGGACGTTCGCTGGCGACCGCCATACAGCACTTCAACGTCGCTTGCCGAAAGGACCGTGTTGTAGACCAGCACGTCGGCGAGCGCGCCGATAAAGAAATTGTTAAGGCTCCCGGTCGACTCCCCGGTCAAGTTGAAGGGGTTCGATTCCCGGATGCTTCGGCCGAACTCCCCAGGCGGGCTGGCGACTCCCGTGCGGATCGTCGAGCCGAAGGAGTCGAAACCGAGGCTGTTGCCGATCGTGCGCCCGCCATCGCCGCCCAAGGTGGTCAGAGCGGTCGATCGGCCGTTGACGTAGGCCGCGTAGCCGGCTACGTCGGCGGGGTCCTTTCCGTTGTAAGTCAAGACCACGTGCGTCCAGGCCGCGGGCGTATAGGGAGCCGTCTCGAAGGAGCAACGCGGCCGGCCACGGTTGTTGTAGCTCACCGTCTGCCGGCCGTTGCCCGGGTCGCCGGAATGATTGATCGCGATGAAAACACCGTCCAGCGGACCGATCTTCAGATCGAGAGGCAGCGCCATCTGGTCCGTGTACCCATCATACTGATACCAGAAGGAAATCGAGGTCGCCCCCGTGGTGAGCTGCTTGCCGCCGAGGTCGACGTGGCCGTGGTCGAAGTGCAGGGCGTGGGAAAAAGCGGGGAGCGTGGAGGGGGGAGCGGGGAGCACTACAGATCCGCTGCTTGGTTTTGCTTCCTGCTCCCTGCTCCCTGCCGGGTACCCTCTGGGTGGCTCCCCGTTTCCGCCCCCGCCGCCCCCGTTGTACAGGGCGAGTATTTCCGCGGCGGACAGGCAGCGGTGAAAGACGCGGAACTCGTCCAGGTCGCCCTGCAGCTTCTCATGCACGCCGTCCTCGAACATGAACCCGCCCACGAGGAAAGGATTGGTGTTGCCGGTGTCGGAAATATCGCCTGCCGCGACCTGGCTGCTGGCACGTTTCCCGTTCATCCACATCGTATATGTGTCGCCGCGGCGGGTCACGACGACGTGATTCCACTGGTTGACTTTGACGGGGCCCTGCAGGCGCGGTCCGGGCATGGTCCAATCGAAGAGCCATCGGGAGTCGTCGGTGCGGGCTATCATCAGCAGATTCTGGCTGCCGGGTTCGATCCTCAGTCCGATGTCGCCCTGCTGGTCGCGATAGGCGAAGCCGCGCTTGAAGAGATATTGGGATCGATCGGCCGTCGTGGGATCAAACCACAGCGAGATGGTGAAATCGCCCGCGGTGAACTTCGTCGATTGCGGCAAGGTGGCATAGCGGTCGCCGTCGAAGTGCAGGGCGTCGGCGTGCGGTGCGGCCGGCCTTCCGGAAACCCACGTCACGCCGCCGACCATGGGTACATGGTGCCCGAGCGTGCCTGTGTTCCCGTGGCCGGAGAAATCGCGGACCGTCGTTCCCCGGCCTTCGTCGAGGTGGTAGCCGGCGATGAGGCGGCTCATCCAGGCATACTGCGAGAGGTCGCCGCCGGGCCCGGCCGCATCCAGCGCCGGAACCTGCTCCTGGGAAAACGGCTCGTCGAAAATCAAGAGGTCGCGCATCTGCCCCTGGAAGAAGCCGCACTGCACGTGGTGCTCGTCCGACGTGGCGCCGAGTTGCAGGTCGTCGCCGCTTTGCATCAGGTCGGCGAAGAAGAAATCGACGGCGTTGCCGGCCTGCCAGAAGTGCATCGGCTGCAGCTTGCCGTCAATGTAGAGATCGCAGGTGCCGCTGCCGTGCAAGCTGGTGTAAACGAGGTGGTGCCAGGCATTCTGACGGAAATGGTTGTCTGTCACCACGGAGAAGACATAACGGTTGTCCTTGGAAACTTCCCCCACATGCACGGAAAATGTCCCGTCGCCATTGTCGCTCAGGCTGAGGCCGCCCTGCCGGTTGTTGGACATGTCGGTCAGGCTGGAAAGGACGTAACCGCCGGCCGAGGGCCGAATCCAGACGGAGACGGTGCCGTTTTGCAGATTGCGGAAGTTCTTGCCCGGGATGCGCACATAGCCGGTGCCGTCGAAGTGCAAGGCCGTAGCCCGGAGTCGGAGGTCGGAGGCCGGAGAACGGCGGGGCTTCCGGGTTCCCAGGTCGCACCGCCGTGCAGCGTGCCGTCGTTGCCGAAGCCGGAGAAATCGTGGATGGTCGTTCCCCGGCCTTCGTCGAAGTGGTAGCCGGCCACGAGGTGGCTCATCCAGGCAGAGGTCGGAAGTCGGAGGTCGGAGGTCGGAGGTCGGGGGGATCTCTGATCTCCGATCCCTGACCTCCGATCGCCGCCGGCAGCATAAAGGGCCGTGACCTGCTCCTGGGAAAAGGCCTCGTCGAAAATCATCAGGTCCCGCATCGGCCCCGGGAAGAAGTCCCTTGAACATGCTGCGAGTCGGAATTGGAGCCGAGTTGCAAGCCGTCGGAGCCTTGCATCACGTCGGCGTAGAAGAAATCGGTAACCCCTTGGCACCCGGGCGTTCACGTGCATGGGCTGCGGCTTGCCGTCGACGTAAAGATCGAACTTGCCGCTGCCATGCCGGCTGCTGAAAACGACGTGATGCCATGCGTTCTGACGGAAATGGTTGTCTGTCACCACGGAGAAGACATAACGGTTGTCCTTGGAAACTTCCCCCACATGCACGGAAAATGTCCCGTCGCCATTGTCGCTCAGGCTGAGGCCGCCCTGCCGGTTGTTGGACATGTCGGTCAGGCTGGAAAGGACGTAACCGCCGGCCGAGGGCCGAATCCAAACCGAGACGGTCCCGCTTTGCAGGTTGCGAAAGTTGTCGCCCGGGATGCGCACGTAGCCGGTGCCGTCGAAGTGCAAGGCCGTAGCCCGGAGCTGGAACGTCGGAGGTCGGAGATCTGCCGGGCTATCGGGAGCCCATGTCGCACCGCCTTGCAGAGTGCCGTCATTGCCGTGACCGGGGCTGAGCGTTCTCGGCGCCGCCCTGCTGGAAACCCACGTCGCGCCGTGCAGCGTGCCATCGTTGCCGAAGCCGGAGAAATCGCAAGGTCGTGGTCCCGCGGCCTTCGTCCAAGTGGTAGCCGGCGACGAGGTTGCTCATCCAGGCATATTGCGAGACGTCGCCGCCAGGCCCGGCCGCATGGAGGGCCGTGACCTGCTCCTGTGAAAACGCCTCGTCGAAAATCATCAGGTCCCGCATCGCCCCCGTGGAAGCCGCGGCCTTGGGCGAAATGGAGACTGTGGCTGTCGGACTTGGCGCCGAGTTGCAGGCCGTCGGAGCTTTGCATCATGTCGGCGAAGAAGAAATCGGTAACCCCTGGCACGAACGGGCTTCACGTGCATGTGCTGCGGCTTGCCGTCGACATAGAGATCAAACTTGCCGCTGCCATGCCGGCTGCTGTATAAGACGATGATGCCATGCGTTCAGGGAAAAACGGTTATCGGAATCGAGAGAAAGAACAAAACGGCCGTCCTTGGTCACGGCGTCCAGGCCCACGGAAAAGGCCCCGTCCTCATGGTCCGAAACATACAACGGGAACTGCCGGTCGTTGGACCGTCGTGAAGGCTGGAAATGATCGTTCCGGCGGCGGTGGGTCGGATCCAAACCGAGACGGTCCCGCTTCGCAGGTTGCGAAAGTTGTCGCCCGGGATGCTCACGTAGCCCTTGCCGGCGAAGTTCAGCGCAGGGGCGTGTGGTGGCGAAGGCCCGCCAGATCGTCCGCGTCGGATCGTCGATGCGTTGGGACCCTGATCCCAGGAGTCGCAGACAGCGACGCCGTCCACGAAAGGCAGATGGACAACGTGCCAACCTGATTCGCCCCGGACGCCCTTCACGTCACTGATCAGAAAAGGCGTTCGAGTCCAACCGGGTGCAGAACTTGATGTGAGGCTGGCCATCATCCCAGGAGACCGTGCCGTCTTCATCTACTTCCATCAGTGCAGAGAACTTGACCCGATTGTGCGTAAAGACCCACCGGCCTACGAGACTCTCGGTTTTGGACGGCGGGACGGCCGCACCCCGCGTCCAAGTCAGCTCCGCCAGGCGCGGCGCGGCGGGATTGGTCTGGGAGTTGGGATCCGTGCTGACGCGCCGCGAATCTCGTCGCCGACGCTGTGCAAGGAAATCTCGCCGAAGCGCTCTTCGCCTTCCCGCCACGTGCCGTTGAATCGCCGCTCGACCCGCGACCATTGGAGTCGCAGCTCGCCCGCTTGCATGCGCGCGGTCGCGCTGTAACGGCCGGTGTATTCGCTATCGCTCGTCTTGTCCAACACGATACGACCCCAGCCTTCGCCCGACCACTCGCCGGAAATGTCCGGCGGCACGGCCGGCACGCCCGGCGCGATTGGGCAGCAACCGCCGACCATGAGTACCTGGTGCCCGCGCTCGGAAAGACCAAGGAAAGAAGGACCGACACCGAGAGAATCGTACGCATCATGGCAGATCTCCTTGTTGGCTGCGGAATCGTTTCGTCCGGCCGCTCGTGCTGATAGTTGCCGGGAAAAGTGGGACGAGCGGCCTCCATGCGCCCATTGTAAATCAATAGCTCGCGGAAAGGGAGGCCGGGAGAGAGGGAGGCCGGCACCCGCATGCGACAGCGGCGGGCAGCTCTTTGTCGCATGGGGGTGCGCGGCTCTCTCCGGCCCCCGTGCGATCCCGGTATTCCTCGGCGAGCCATCGCATGGGGGGTCCCGGCCTCCCTCTCCGCAGTGTGACCATTCTCGCCCGGATCAAGAAATGACAAGGCCGCTGGAACGCGTTGGCTCCAGCGGCCCTGTCTTGGCAAGCTTACCTAGGGCGAAGGAAGGGGCTATGCCGACTTCACTTCCCGCTCGTCCCTTTTTTTTCGGGAATTATCGGCACGAGCGGACGGCTTGTCGCCTCATTCGCCGCGCGGGCCGAAGCCCGAGCCGAACCCGAAGCCACGGCCGCCTTGGGGACCGCCTGCGCCGGGACCGCCTGCGCCGCGACCACCGCGACCGCCTGCGCCGCGACCACCTCCACCGGGACCGCCCGCGCCGGGACCGCCTGCGCCGCGGCCGCCTGCACCGGGACCTTGGGCGGCGGGAGCCGAACCCTCCGGCGCCGGAATGTACCGCACACCGTCAATCACAATCTCGCGCGGCGCATTAGCTGCGCGAGCAGGCGCTGCGGGGGCTTGCGGAGCCGCCGGGCCTTGAGCCTGCTGACCAGAGGAACCACGAC
This sequence comes from uncultured Planctomycetia bacterium, assembly GCA_963824275.1. Lineage (GTDB taxonomy): Bacteria > Planctomycetota > Planctomycetia > Pirellulales > Thermoguttaceae > JANXQG01. Next base: position 546,313 of record CAWGOT010000007.1, read on the forward strand.
CGCCGCGACCCTGCGGGGCTGCGGGGGTTTGCTGAGCGGCCGGGCCCTGACCAAACTGACCGAAGGAACCACGACCTCCGCGACCCTGCGGGGCTGCGGGGGCTTGCTGAGCCGCCGGGCCTTGACCAAACGAACCGCGACCACCACGACCGCCGCGACCTTGCGGAGCTGCGGGGGCTTGCTGAGCCGCCGGGCCTTGACCAAACGAACCGCGACCACCACGACCGCCGCGACCTTGCGGAACTGCGGGGGCTTGCTGGGCCGCCGGGCCTTGACCAAACGAACCGCGACGACGACGACCGCGGGCTTGCGGACCTCGACCGCGACCGCCGCGACCTTGTGGAGCTGCGGGGCCTTGACCCTGCTGACGGCGATCTAGCAATTGCTGCAAGAGATCCAAGAGCTGTTGTTGCAGAGCTGCCTGGCCTTGACCCTGCCGACCGCGAGAAGCGAAGCCACTGCGGTCCTGGGGACCAGCCTTGCCTGGACTCTTGGGTCCGCCCTTCCGCGGGCTTGCTCCAAACTCCCCTGCCGGGCCTTCTTGGGTCCGCCCTGCCTGGCCTTGCTGGCCGAACTGGCCAGGACCACCGCGACCTTGGGGACCAGCCCTGCCTGGGCCTTGCTTGGGTCCGCCCTTGCCGCGCGGGCCTTGCTGACCAAACTGGCCAGGGCCACCGCGACCTTGGGGACCAAACTGGCCAGGACCACCGCGACCACCACGAGCCGGGGGACCAGCCATGCCTGCGCGGGCCTTGCTGGCCAAACTGGCCAGGACCACCGCGACGTTGGGGACCAAACTGGCCAGGACCGCCGCGACCACCACGAGCCGGGGGACCAGCCATGCCGCGCGGGCCTTGCTGGCCAAACTGGCCAGGACCACCGCGACCTTGGGGACCAAACTGGCCAGGACCACCGCGACCACCACGAGCCGGGGGACCAGCCATGCCGCGAGGGCCTTGCTGAGCGAACTGGCCAGGACCACCGCGAGCCGGGGGAACAGCCTTGCCACGTTGACCGTGCTGGAATCCGCCCTTACCGCGAGGGCCTTGCTGGCCAAACTGGCCAGGACCACCGCGAGCCGGGGGCCCAGCCTGGCCGCGCTGCCCGAACCGATCGAACTGGGGTCCTTGCCGCGAGGGCCTTGCTGAGCGAACTGGCCAGGACCACCGCGACCACCGCGAGCCTGAGGCCCAGCCTGGCCGCGCTGCCCGAACCGATCGAACTGGGCACCTTTACCACGGCCCTGCGGACCAGCCGGGCCGCGCTGGCCCTGCTGGAACCCGGACCTGTCTAAACGGTCCAAAATCTGCTGGACCGCACTCCGCAACTCGTCGCGCACGTCCTGCTGCTGCGCGGGCGGACCCCGCCTCGCGCCCTGCTGCGGCCGGCCGCCGTCCCGCGGCTGCGCCATTGCCGGCACTGCCAGGGCTACAGTAACTAGCCCGGCAAGCACACAACTAAACCTTGACATAAAAGCTCCTTCCGAAGAGAGACCGATTAAAGTTTCAACTCCCCACCGGTGGGGAGCGAATTCACAAGAGAATGTAAAATGAGAGTTGATTGCCCCACTCCAGGTCAAGAACACTACTGGGGCCAACTCTTCAACCCCGTAGATGCTGGGAAGTTTCTCTAAGAACAGAAAAAACTGCGCAAAATGAACCTCGACAGGGCTAATCCGACCTTCTGCCCTGCCTATTCATCCGCATCCCCCGATCTTTCCCGGCAACCGATGCGACCCGTAAATACTGCGGATTCAACGAGAAAATCCACGGCTTCCCAGATTATCCGCGTGGCAATCTTTTCCAATTGCAAACCGGCCGTGATAAAATGGAGGTTCACCAGGGCAATCCTAAACTCCTCTGAGCTTTGCAAAAATGATCCGGAAATTCATTGCAAAAGTGTTCCGTGGCACTCGTGCCAAGCGTAGTCTTTCCAGCTCGAAGAAAATGCTGCGACGCATTGCCATCGAGCCCCTCGAAACCCGGCGTTTGCTCTCAGTCACCAGCAGCATTTCCGGGTACGTCTATCTCGACCCCCAAAACTCAGGTATTATGACTACCGGCGATGCAGGCTTCGGCGGAATCACTGTAAATCTGGAGAGTGTGGGAAGCCAGGGTGGTCTAACGAGTGCTTCGGGACCGGTTCAAACTAACTCAGACGGGTCGTATAGCTTCAGCAACCTTGCCGCCGGCACGTATCAGGTTCAGATCCAGCCGTCGTCGAAACTTGCCGTGGGCACCTTGTCCCCCGGCTCGGCTGGCGGCACGGCGGGCAATGACGAGATCCAGTTGACGCTTGCCGCGGGCCAGAGCGCCACCGACTACAATTTTGCGATCCTCGGCGCCCAGACCAACGAGATCTCGTTGCGAATGTTCATGTCCTCCACCGGATCGCTTTCGCAGTTTTTGACCTCGATGCACTCGCAGCCCTTGGTGGAGCCCGGAAGCAGCGGCAGTGCGACCTACTCGACCACCTACACTACCGGCGGCGCCGCGGCAGCCGTCGTATCCTCCACCGCCACGATCGTTTCGACCGACAGCCCCACGCTGGCGTCGATGACGGTGAGTATCGAGAACCCCTTGGACGGCAGCAGCGAGCAGTTGTCGGCCGAGACCACGGGCACGACGCTGACATCGAACTACGCCAACGGCGTGTTGACCGTCTCCGGCGTGGCCGACGTGTCGACCTACGAGACGGTTCTCCAATCGGTGCAGTACAGCGACACGGCCTCGCCCGCCACCGCTGGCGATCGCACGATTTCCATAACGGTCAACGACGGTACCGACACGAGCACGGCTGCCACCTCGACCATCAGCGTGGTGCAAGGCACCAATACGGTGCCGGCCGTGACCACGCAGCCGACGGCTCAGACAGTGAACGCGGGCGGCACGACGACCTTCACGGCCGCGGCCAGCGGCTATCCCACTCCCACCGTGCAGTGGGAGGTCAACACCGGCAGCGGAGGCTTCACCGACCTGAGCGATACGGGCGTTTATACCGGCAGCGGCACCGGCACGCTGACGATCACCGGCGCCACTTCGGCGATGAACGGCTACCAGTACGAGGCCGTCTTCAGCAACGCGGCGGGCAGCGTCACCAGCACCGCCGCCACGTTGACCGTCCAGACCGTTCAGGCCGCCCCCGTCGTGACCACGCAGCCGGCCGCAGAGGCGGTGGTGGTGGGCGGCACGACGAGCTTCACGGCCGCCGCCAGCGGCACTCCGACTCCCACCGTGCAATGGGAGGTCAACACCGGCAGCGGAGGCTTCACCGACCTGAGCGATACGGGCGTTTATACCGGCAGCAGCACCGGCACGCTGACGATCACCGGGGCCACTTCCGCCATGAACGGCTACCAGTACGAAGCGGTCTTCACCAACAGCGTCAGCTCGGCGACCAGTTCGGCGGCTGAGTTGACCGTCGAGACCGCAACCGCCCCCAGCGTGAGCACGCAGCCGACCGCCCAGACGGCCCTGACCAACGGCACGGCAACCTTCACGGCGGCGGCCAGCGGCACGCCCGCTCCCACCGTGCAGTGGGAAGTCAACACCGGCAGCGGCACCTTCGCCGCCGTGAGCGACACGGGCGTCTATAGCGGCGCTACCACCGGCACGCTGACCATCACCGATCCCACGTCGACGATGAACGGTTACCAATACGAGGCGGTCTTCACCAACAGCGTCAGTTCGGCGACCAGCTTGGCGGCTGAGTTGACCGTCGAGACCGCGGCCGCCCCCAGCGTGACCACGCAGCCGACCGCCCAGACGGCCCTGACCAACGGCACGGCAACCTTCACGGCGGCGGCCAGCGGAACGCCCGCTCCCAGCGTGCAATGGGAAGTCAACACCGGCAGCGGCACCTTCGCGGCCGTGAGTGACAGCGCCCTCTATAGCGGCGCCACCACCGGCACGCTGACCATCACCGATCCCACGTCGACGATGAACGGTTACCAATACGAGGCGGTCTTCACCAACAGCGTCAGCTCGGCGACCAGTTCGGCGGCCGAGTTGACCGTCGAGACCGCAACCGCACCCAGCGTGAGCACGCAGCCGACCGCCCAGACGGCCCTGACCAACGGCACGGCGACCTTCACGGCGGCGGCCAGCGGAACGCCCACGCCCACCGTGCAATGGGAAGTCAACACCGGCAGCGGCACCTTCGCCGCCGTGAGCGACACGGGCGTCTATAGCGGCGCCACCACCGACGCGCTGACCATCACCGACCCCGCGTCAGCGATGAACGGTTACCAATACGAGGCGGTCTTCACCAACAGCGTCAGTTCGGCGACCAGCTTGGCGGCTGAGTTGACCGTCGAGACCGCAACCGCCCCCAGCGTGAGCACGCAGCCGACCGCCCAGACGGCCCTGACCAACGGCACGGCGACCTTCACGGCGGCGGCCAGCGGAACGCCCGCTCCCACCGTGCAGTGGGAAGTCAACACCGGCAGCGGCACCTTCGCCGCCGTGAGCGACAACGCCGTCTATAGCGGCGCTACCACCGGCACACTGACCATCACCGATCCCACGTCAGCGATGAACGGTTACCAATACGAGGCGGTCTTCAGCAACAGCGTCAGTTCGGCGACCAGTTCGGCGGCTGAGCTGACCGTCGAGACCGCGGCCGCCCCCAGCGTGACCACGCAGCCGACCGCCCAGACGGCCCTGACCAACGGCACGGCGACCTTCACGGCGGCGGCCGACGGCACGCCCACTCCCAGCGTGCAGTGGGAAGTCAACACCGGCAGCGGCAGCTTCGCCGCCGTGAGCGACAACGCCGTCTATAGCGGCGCTACCACCGACACGCTGACCATCACCGATCCCACGTCGACGATGAACGGTTACGAATACAAGGCCGACTTCACCAACACGTCGGGCAACGCCACCACCGCTCCCGCCGTTCTCACCGTCGAGACCGCGGCCGCCCCCAGCATGACCGAGCAGCCGGCGGCCCAAACGGTTGCCGAGGGCGGGACGACGACCTTCACGGCCGCGGCCAGCGGCACGCCCACGCCCAGCGTGCAATGGGAGGTCAACACCGGCAGCGGCACCTTCGCCGCCGTGAGCAACACGGGCGTCTACAGCGGCGCAACCACCGGCACCCTGACGATCACCGGCGCCACGTCGACGATGAACGGCTACCAGTACGAGGCGGTCTTCACCAACTCGGCGGGCAACGTCACCTCCTCGGCGGCCGCCCTGACCGTCGAGACCGCGGCCGCCCCCAGCATGACCGAGCAGCCGGCGGCTGAGACGGTTGCCGAGGGCGGGACGACGACCTTCACGGCCGCGGCCAGCGGCACGCCCACGCCCACCGTGCAATGGGAGGTCAACACCGGCAGCGGCACCTTCGCCGACGTGAGCAACACGGGCGTTTACAGCGGCGCCACGACCGGCACCCTGACGATCACCGGCGCCACGTCGACGATGAACGGCTACCAGTACGAGGCGGTCTTCACCAACTCGGCGGGCAGCGTCACCTCCTCGGCGGCCGCCCTGACCGTTGGGGCTACGACCGCCCCCAGCATGACCGAGCAGCCGGCGGCTGAGACGGTTGTCGAGGGCGGAACGACGGCCTTCACGGCCGCGGCCAGCGGCACGCCCACGCCCACCGTGCAGTGGCAGGTCTATACCGGCAGCGGGACTTCACCAACGTGACCGACAATGCCGTCTACAGCGGCAGCAGCACCGGCACCCTGACGATCACCGGCGCCACGTCGACGATGAACGGCTATCAGTACGAGGCGGTCTTCACCAACTCGGCGGGCAGCGTCACCTCCACGGCCGTCGCCCTGACCGTTGAGGCTCCGGCCGCCCCGAGCGTGACCACGCAGCCGGTCGCCGAGACCGTCGCCACGGGCGAAACGGCAACCTTCACGGCCGTGGCCGGCGGCCTTCCCACGCCCAGCGTGCAATGGGAGGTCAACACCGGCAGCGGCACCTTCACCAATCTGACCGACAATTCCGTCTATAGCGGCAGCAGCACCGGCACCCTGACCATCACCAACCCCACGCTGGCGATGAACGGTTACGAGTACCAGGCCGTCTTCACCAACAGCGCTGGAAACACAACGACCTCGGCGGTCACGCTGACTGTCGAGACCGCTACCGCCCCGAGCATAACCACGCAGCCCGCCGACCAGACGGGCTACACCATCGGCACGACCACTTTCACGGCGGCGGCCAGCGGCCTTCCCGTCCCCAGCGTGCAGTGGGAAGTCAACACCGGCAGCGGCACCTTCACCAACGTGACCGACAACGCCGTCTACAGCGGCAGCAGCACCGGCACGCTCACGATCACCGACCCCACGCTGGCGATGGACAATTACCAGTACCAGGCCGTCTTCAGCAACAGCGAGGGCAGCGCGACGACGACGGCGGCCACGCTGACCGTCGAGACGGCGGTCGCCCCGAGCATGACCACGCAGCCCACCGCGGCAACGGTCGTGGCGGGAAACACGGCGACCTTCACGGCGGCGGCCGGCGGTACTCCCACGCCCACCGTGCAGTGGGAGGTCAGCACCGACGGCGGCTCGACGTTCACGGCCATTTCCGGAGCGACCTCGCCCAGCTACAGCTTTACCCCGGACAGCACGTATAACAACAACCAGTACGAGGCCGTCTTCACCAATAGTGCCGGCTCGGTCACCAGCAACGCGGTTGCGCTGACGGTCGACTTCGCGCCGATCCTGACCACCAGCCCGGCCAGCCAAACCGTCCGCGTGGGCGACACGGTGACCTTTACGGCGGAGGCCAACGCCAATCCGGCCGCCACGGTGCAGTGGTATTCCAGCTCCGGCGGCGGAGCCTTCACTCCCATCTCCGGCGCGACTTCGAACACCTACACCACGACCGCCGCGAGTGCGGAAAACGGCACGCAGTACCAGGCGGTCCTCACCAACAATATCGGCACGCCGGCCACCACGCCTGCCGCAACCTTGAACGTCGAGGCGGCGAACGGCCTCACCGTGATTGCCCCCCCGCCCGCCATCGCGGTCGGCTCCCCGGTGCTCGTCGCCGTCAGCAGCACGAATGCCTCGCCCACGTTCCATGTGCAAACGTCGAGCAGCAGCGATCCGACCGGCAGCGATTTGACGGTGACCTTCATGCCCGACAGCAACCCGGTCTTGAGGATCATCACCAACCTGGGAGAAATGGACTTCCAGTTGCTCGAGAACTATACGCCCGATACCGTGAATCAAATCGAGAGCCTGATCGGCTCGGGCCTGTATGCGAACAATCCCTCTTCGTTCTACCGCGTCATCCAGGATTTCATGGAACAGGGCGGCCTCGGCCCGAGCTACTCGGGAACCCCCGTCAACACGATCCCCGTCGAATTGAATCCCAACCTGCGATTCACTTCCAGCGGGCTGCTGGCCATGGCCAACGACGGCGTGGACGGCAACAGCTCGGAGTTCTTCATCACCGATCCGAGCGTTGACAACGTCACCAACGCCGGCGTTACGGCGTCCGCCGACATGGGCGACGGCTTCCTCGACTTCCGCTACACGATCTTCGGCAAGCTGATCGCGGGCGACAGCGTCCGCCAGGCCGATCGAGAACACGCCCGTCGAAAACAACTCGTCGGGCGAGCGCAGTCAGCCGGTGACGCCGGTCACGATCCAGTCGATGAGCATCGTCAACCAGACGAGCGCCAGCGACGGCGTGTTCCAGCTCACGGCGTTGCCCGGCGCGACGGGCACATACACCGTCACGGTCACCGACGGAACGGCCACCCAGACCTTTACGGTCAACGTCGGCGCCAATGCCTACGATCCGCCGAATCCCTGGGTGGCGCCGATCGACAACACCGACCAGCTAACCACTCCCGCCAATACTGCGGTCTCGTTCATCCCGCAGGGCGAATCGGCCGACAACAGCGCCGTGCAGGTCAACGCACAGTTGCTCCTCCCCGTGCCGGCCGTGCCCGGGGCCTACGTCGACAGCTCCTATACGGGCACCAATCCGCCTTCCGCGCCCAATACTTCCATGACGCTCACCTCGACGCCGACGGCCAACGGCATCGAGTACACGGCGACGCCGGCCAGCGGATCCTACGGCGTCCAGGTCCTGGAGGTCACGGGCCAGTCGGCCACGCCCGCCGCGTGGGACTCGTCCGCCGGCGTCAACCCGGTCTACACGGCCTTCGTGCCGGTCTACGTCGATCCGCCGGCCCCGCAGATCGCCTCGATTTCCAGCAACGGGCAGACCGTCACCGGGACCACCTCCGGCAACAACTCCAGCGCTGCCAGCACCCTGTCCTTCGACGTCACGGGGGCGGTCAGCGGCGCCACCGTTTCGGTCTACATGGACTATGTGGCCGGCGGCGACAATACGCCGATCATCACGGGAACGGTTGCCGCGAACTCCACGACCATCACGCTGACCACCACCGCCGGCTCACCCACGATCTCCGCCGGCAGCCATGAGTTCACCGTCGCGCAGACGCTTGCCACGTCGGCGGTCGATATCTACGCCGATTGGACCGGCCAGTCCGGCAACCAATCGCCGGGGATCCAGTATACGATTCCGGCCAGTTCCGTCAGCAGCCCGGTTTCGGCAGCCACCGCACTGACGATCGTGGCGCCCGGCAGCCTCTCCGGATACGCCTATCTCGATCCCCAGGACGCGGGCGTCAAGGAGACCGGCGACGAGGGCTTCGCAGGGCTGACCGTGGAACTGCAAAGCGTCAATGGCCAGGGAACCCTGAGCGATGTGCCCGGCGTGGGACCGCTGCAAACCGCCGCCGACGGCTCGTACAGCTTCACCGGCCTGCCCGCCGGCACCTACCAGATCCAATTTCTGCCGCCGTCGAACCTGACCTTGGGCGCGCTGACTCCCGGCACGGCGAGCGGCATCGTCGGCAACGACGAGATCCAAGTCGTGCTCGCCGCCGGCCAGTCCGGCGCCGATTACAACTTCGGGATCGTGGCCACGACCAGCCCGCACGCCGCGCCCTCCGTGGCAACGGGCTCCAGCGCTCCCGTCTCCTACACCCCCGGCGGGGCCGCGGTGGCGATCGTTCCCAACGCCGCGATCACGGCCCCCGACAGCCCCACGCTGACGGAGGTCACCGTGACCCTCGAAAGCCCTCCGGACGGCAGCAGCGAAGTGCTCTCGGCCACCACGACGGGCACCACGTTGACTTCCAGCTACGCCAACGGCGTGCTGACGATCAATGGCGTGGCCGGCGTTGCGACCTACGAGACGGTGCTGCAATCGGTGCAGTATAGCGACACGGCAACGACCGCCACTACCGGCGATCGTACGATTTTCATCGGCGTCAATGACGGCACCGACCTCAGTCCGACCGTCGCCACGACGGTCGACGTAAGCTAGAAGCGATAGTCGAGGCCCAGGTTGAGGCCTTGCGCCCAGAAGTCGGACGTGTGCAATTCGAACGCCGGCCGCGCGCCCGTGGTGGTCGTGGGCGGCGGGAACTGCCCTGGATCGACGTTCAGGTCGATCTGGTCGCCGGGCCGGGCCACGTTGCTCCAGTACAGGAGCGTGTAGCCCACCGTGGCCTTCAACCGCGGAGTCACGTCGTAGCCCAGCGTGCAGCCGAGTTCGGGCATTACCGAGAACTGCTGCGAGCTGTAGGTCCCCATATTGCTCGGCAGCGCCAGCAGGCCGCCGGCGTAGGGCAGGCTGGTGCCGTTGGAGACGACCTGCGATGCGCCGTTGATGATGACCTCGGTGCTGGTCTGGCCGATGCCCAATTTCAGCAGCGTATCGAGCGACCAGCGGCTGCGGTGCCACTGCGTGGCGAAGCCGATTTCGCCGCCGTTGAATTCGTTGCGGGTGTGGAACGTGTCGTAGGCGGTGACCGTCGTGCCCGCGGGCGGTACGGCGGCCGTGCCGCTGCTGGTCACCGAGCCGACGAGGTCCAGTCCGTCGGTCAGCGAGGCGTAACGATATCCGGCGAGGAGGTCGATCCGCCCGTCGCTGCCATGTACGATGGCCCTCCGCCAGAGGGCCTCGGCCCCCTCGAAATTCTCCGTGGAGTTTGCCGTGAATGTGCCGCTGAAGGCATTGGGATAGGCGACCAACTGCGAATCCTGGGCCCCGCTCGTGACGTTGAAGAACGGCCGGGCCAGAATCGGATTCCCCATGCTCGCATTGCTGTACGACTGGTTATTCTCGCCCAGAATCAGGTAGGAAAATTCCAATCCCGATTCCTGGCAGCGGTCGATCCACACGCCGAACGACAAGCGGGCCCCGGCGTGCAGGCCGGTGTTCAATTCCTGGTCGCCAAAGACGACGCTGGTGCCCGCCTGTCCCAGCACGCCCGCTTGGGCCTGTGCCGTGGTGCCGGGCTGGTCGTCAGCAAGGGCGGGGTCTCGCCGCCTTTGGCCCACCACAGCAGCGCCTCGCTGCTGAACCACAAGCGATTGGAGAGGATCTCGCGGAGCGGAGGGCCACGGTAGCCGAAGTCGTTGTCCAAGCCCTCCTCGTCGGGATTTGCGAACGGTTCGGCCGGCGCCATCGGACTGCCTTCTTCGATGGCCATCGGCCGCCGCGCCGGAGGGGCTGCCCGCGCGGGCAGATCGCCGTCCGCGGGGGCCGCTTCGCCCGCTGCCCTGCGCTTCGGGGCCGGCTTGCTTGAGGGCGAGGTCACGCTTCCTGGGGCTACCGGAATTGCCGGCGTCTCGTCGCTCGCGGCGACGGTGCGACTGGGCAATTCGTCGTCCGGATAGGCCTGTTGGACGGCGCGTGCTCGCCGCTTTGGCTGTGGGTCGTCCTGCCAGGAGGCGTCTTGGGCGGCGGCCCGCGACGGGAAGGAGATTCCGCCCGCCAGCAAGGCCAGGGCCAACCACAAGCCGGCCATCGTGGGACAACTTTTGAATCGAGTTGTTGGCACGAGGTTTTCCGGGCCGGCAGAGCCGGCCGCTTTGCGAAGAGTGACCATTGTGTTCATGAGATTGCCGCCCTGCACTATGGGTTTTCGCTGCGCGAAACCACCGGTTTTCGAGCGCAAAATGGAGAAATGAATCGCCCTACACTCTTTTTCGGCTACAATCGTTACAATCGTCAGTCTTTTTCCAGGCAGAAAGCCGGATGTATTTCCCCCAGCTTATTTCAGGGCGTGCCTACCGTTCTCTGGGCTGCAAGAACTAAACTTCGCGCCGCCTAAAATGATCTAAGCCCGACGCGCAAGCGAGGCAAGCGGTTCCATTCCTCGCTTGCGCGTCGGGCTTCGATCATTTGAAGCCGCGCGGGGTATAAACTCTGAGAACCGTGTGGGCGCATGCCGTCTCAGCACAAAGCAAACCACCATAAATAGTTATGCTTCCAGTCGCCTGGACGCAAATGTGGCCAAAGCTATACTGCACGCGGGCGGAAATGAGCCGTTGGAGTCCCGGCTTTAGCCGGAAACCTGCCGGACAAACCGCCTAAAGGCGGGACTCCAACGGCTCATTTCCGCCCGCGCAGACTATAGCCACTTTTCTCCGGATTGTCGTGCCGCTCGAACTGGTGGCTCGATGGCACCCTACGACTCGCTCAGGGAGCTGTCATTGAGCAGCCGTTCGTGAATCAACTGCAGCGGCACCAGATCGGTGATCAGGAATCGAAACGTGCCGAACTTCTCCAATATCTCAGGGCCGTAAACCACCAGAACCCAGCGCCAGTATTCGGAAAGCGTCTTCTGCTTTCCGGCGGAAACCTCCGATCCCCGCTTGATGAAATCGTCGAGCAGCGTTTTCATGACCGGCGTTTCCTTGGGTCCCTTGGGCTTAAGCGCCGTAAGAAACTGGGCGTAGTAGGCGTTCCATTCCTTGTTGAATTGCCAATCGCCGGCGCGATTCGCCGGCGGTGCGATGCGCTTCTTCTGCCGCTCGCAAAAAGCCTCGTTGAACTGCCCTGCCAGAACCGTCAGATTGCGAAGGCTGAGGCCGCCTGCCGTGATCGGCCAATAGAGCCAACTCTCGGGGAGCGTCTTCAGTTCCGAATCGCCCAGAAACCGCCCGCCGATCGTTTCGCGGACCCCAACGACAATGCTCTTGCCCGGCCCGAAGAAGTCGCTTTGAAACCGCCGCAGTGCCTCGTTGATCGACGTCCGATGAATCTCCCCCAAATCCAGATCGATGCCCAGCGAATTGACGAGGAATCGCACGTTCGCGTTGTACAGCGACACCCGCTCCAGAATCGAATGCGTGGCCTCGATGCGTTCGCGGGTCTGTTGCCAATGGGTCTGGAACGCCGCTTCATGCACTCCCCAAGATCCGTCCGCCCGCAATTCGAGCATCCCCCAGGACGGAGGACCGCTCGGCAGGCCCTGCGGCAAGTCCGCCCCCATCGCCAGCGAACCGGATTTGTCGAAGTTGATCCGCAAACCGCAGCCCTCCAGGAATTCCTGCACGGCTCGATAGGCATTTTCGATTTCTTCCCGCGAGGGCGAGAGCAGGCAGATATCGTCGATCACGCGCAGGATGCGGACCTTGGCCTTGCGATGACCAAGAGGGAACGCTGCTGTTTCAATTCCCGCAGCTTGGTCTGGGCTATGAATTGAAGGGTATTGGGTTGCATGGCGTCACCAAACTTGTCCTGGCTGGAAAATGGAATGCCGAAGGTCGGGCAGCACTGTTTGACGCGTGAAGTACCGATTGATAGCTCACTTGAGTTTTCGTCGGTCGGGTTTTACGCACGCCAACGCATGCCACCCGCCACTACTGCATTTGAACCAGCCAGCGACGGCAAAGGCGCTCAAGGCGGCTGCCAGGTCGTCTGGATACTTCTCGCACGTGTCACAACGTTCAACGACAATCCATCGGTTGTCCGGCAACCGAATCCTGCAGGACGGCACGGCCGGCGCTCGAACCCCGGCCCCGCCGCACCCTTCGCATTGCCGATGTTTGGCTGAGTCCCCGTCCTTCCTTGATCTTCTTCGTCCGATTTTTGCCATCTTCCATTCTCCAAATGTATTTCACGCCCAGGCAGAGGTCGCAATCATCATCGCCCCGTCTTAACCGCTATCTCCCGCCAAGCAGCCCCATTTCACGCAGAAACCGCGACGGCTCCTTGCTCCATCCGCGGTACAGCTTCGCGTAACTGAGGGTTAGGGATCTGCTGGCCCGGGTAATGGCCACGAAGCAGTTTCGACGCTCCTCCTCCAGTTCCGGGCTTCTATCGCCTTTCTTGATGCTCTGGAAAGAAGGAAGCTCGTCCTCAACCAGGCCGATCAGGTACACGTGGTCGAACTCCTTGCCTTTGGATGCGTGAATGGTATACAGCCGCACGGCATCGCCCTGCGGCAGCGATTCCTTGGATCGCATCTGGAGCTCGTGCAAGAAAGCCTCCAGCCCGATCTCCGCGCCTAATGCCCAGGTAATCTCTTGCACAAGGGACTCCCACACCTGGCGCTCCTCGACATAGCGTGCGAACACTTCCTCTTGTTGGCCGTCGGTTCGCCCCGCGAGAATATCGAACCAACCGACTGCATCGGCCGAGAAGCGAAGGAACTCGCTCCCGCCTCCCAAGTGCTTCACGGCACTGGCAATGACCTTCCGTGCCGCGTCATTGAGCGGTGCTGATTCGGCGCGCTTGATCCAGCAGCGCAATAGCCCTTGCTGGCTGGCTTCGCCCTCCGCGGCCACTTCACCATCGTCGATCTCAATCCCCGTGAGCTGCTTGAAACTGCCGCAAACCGCGCCGAGCATCTCGCGGCTTGTCGCGCTGTTCGCCAGCCGCAACATCGCATGCAACCATGCCAGCGGCGCGCTCTTCAAACTCATCCTTGCGCTGGGAAATGACCGCCGGAATCCCCAGTCGCCTCAGGGCCTCCTGAATCCCCACGATTAACCGTCGCGTTCTTGCCAACACGGCAACCTCGCTAAGCTGATCCGATCGGTTCTTTGCAATGTCTTGCGCAACCCCCTCGGCCTCCGCTTCCTCGCTGTCGAAAACCGGCAATAAGCGGACGGTGCCGGCCCCCGCATCGCCCTGAAATGACTCAAGAGGTTTCTTTTCCTGGGTACGGAGGAAGTTGTGCCTGATAAGATTGTTGGCCAGCGTGACGATCTCGGCAGGGCAACGGTAGTTCACAGGCAATTGCATTACGGTCGGACGGTACTGCGCCGCCAGCTCCTCAATCCTCTTGTGGCTGGCTCCGTTCCATTGATAGATGATCTGGTCGTCATCGGCAACCACGAAGAAGTTCTTCTCCTTCTCTCCGACGAGATGTTGCAGAAGCTTGTACTGCGCGTCGTTGGTGTCCTGGAATTCGTCGACGCAGACGAACGGGTAGACGGCGCGATACCGTTTGCCAAAGGCCGGGAACCGCTGAAACAACTCGTACGCCCGCAAGATAAGCGAGGGAAAATCCAAGGCGTTGTGTTTCGACAGTTCCCTCTCGTAGGCCGGGTAAACAACCGACATTCGCTCGCCCAATTCCTGGTCCTTGAGGGCGTGCTTGCAATCGCTCGGAAAACCAGCAGGCCCTTTAACCGCAAGATCACCGGCAGGGTTTTCTTGTCGAGGTCTGAAACGACGGGAGACTCGCGTTTCGCGCTCTCCACGGCGTCAGCGAGGATGCACTCCAGGTCTGCCTCCTGAGAATAAATCGTGAAATTCGGCCGAATGCCGACGTGTGTCCCGTGCTGGCGGAGCACTTCGGCGCAGAAGGAATGGAACGTGCCCAGGAACAGCCGCCGCTCCTCGCCGGGAACGAGCGTGGAGACTCGCGTCCGCATTTCATCGGCAGCCTTGTTCGTAAACGTGAGGCATAGGACGCGGAAGTTCTCCTTGCGCGTCCGGTGGAGAAGCCGGGCGACGCGGCATGTCAGCACCCGGGTCTTGCCGGATCCCGGTCCTGCCAGGACCAGCAGGGAGCCGGTCTCCCATTCAGCGGCCCGCCGCTGCAAGTCGCTAAGCTCCGACCACGCTCGATCCAAAGGAATCGCAATCATATCGGGAAAATCAGTTCATTTTCCTTTCCGCCATTTTCCTTTCCCAAAAAGACGATTTCACCCTTAGGGGAAACTTGCCTCGCGAGCGTCTTTGGGATCCAAGCAATTGCCACCGAGAACGCTCGGTGCACAGGTCGCTACGAACGTGATAGAGGATGCGGGCTCCCGACCCCTCGTTCCTCTTAGCTATTCCGCGGACCGGGAAAAAGGTTTACGCTCCGCAAAGGGCACCTTCATAAGTAATTGAAATCTGGCTAACGCCGCAGGCAAAAGCCGATCGAGAAAAGCGGTCCACGCCAACTGATCCTCCTCGTCCCTGTAGCGCATCCAGACATCGTGGAGCGGATTGAACGGAGCGTCTACCGCCTGACGCATATACTGCATCGACTCGACACATTTTCGTTCCCAGTTTGCAAGGGTCCCAGGCGGCTGCGGCAATCTCGCGATCATTCGATTCTGAATAGCCCTCATCTCCTCCAGTTCCTTGGCGTCGAGAAGGTAGAAGATTCTCTCGCGCTCACGCATGTCGAATGACTTGAAGAACTCTACGTTGAAACTCGAACCATAGATGTCCACCCAAGATGCCTTTACGCTACGTTGGAACCATACTCCGAGTGGATCATCCGACGACCCTTGCCTCTCATACACAAGGTGGGAATTGTCGTTCCCAAACTTTCCCGGAGCCTCTGCGAACCCGCAGCGTCGAGCAACGCCCCTAGTTCCCTTCGCAGCACTCGGAAGAATTGAACGCGCTTCGCCATTGGTCCTGTTATCAGCAGTTCCCGCTGAACGTGAAAGTGGCCTGAAAATTGGGAAAAACGGCAGGAGGCTTCGTAAAGAAGTGAACACCGGTATATCGTCCAGCGTAATAATGGCAGGATGGCGGTTTGCCAGCCAGGATGGTAATTCGGTACTGGGTGAGAAGAGTCGTCGTGATCCTGTCGCCTCCGCCAGAACAACGCACTCCGCCGAAGCGCAAGCATCTCTCGGCCGATGCGTTGTATGCACTCTTGCGGCTGGAATTTGATAAGATCGCGGACCATCGCGGGCGGGAGTGCCCGATTTCCTTGACAGACGCGCTCATGTCGGCTTTCAGCATGTTTGCGCTGAAAGACCCTTCCCTGCTGGCATTTGAAGAGCGCCGCAATGACGAGAACATGGGGAACCTGTTCGGCATCGCACGCGTTCCGTCGGACACGCACATGCGGGAGATCCTCGACCCCGTGGAGCCGCAGGCGATACGACCCTTGTTCAACGCGGTCTTTCGCCAACTCCAACGCGGAAAAGCATTGGAGCCGTTTGTCTTCCATCATGGATGCTACCTGCTCTCCTTGGACGGCACCGGCTACTTCTCCTCTTCTTCCATCCACTGCGACTCCTGCCTGGAAAAAGTGCACCGCCAGACGCAAGAGACTACCTATCAGCACCAGATGCTGGCAGCCGTGATGATCCACCCGGACCACCGGGAGGTGATTCCTTTCGCTCCCGAACCCATTGTGAAACAAGACGGCACCCGCAAAAACGATTGCGAGCGAAACGCGGCCAAACGCTTGCTGCGGCAAATCCGCCGGGAGCATCCCCATCTGAAACTGATTGTCGTCGAGGACGGGTTGGCGAGCAACGCCCCGCATATCCGCGAGCTGCAGAGCCTGAACATGCACTTCATCCTGGGGGCCAAACCGGGCGATCATGATTTTCTCTGGGACCAGGTGCTCGCCGCTTGGGAGGCCGACCGAGTGACGACGATTTCCTGGACTGAAGGGAATGTCTACCGCGAGCTTTCCTTCATCAACGACGTGCCGCTGAACGAATCCAACCAAGATTTGCGCGTGAACTGGCTCCATTGCTACGAGATCGGCCCTGACGGCGAGGAACGGACCTGGACCTGGGTTACGGACCTGAAGATCTCGCACAGAATGCCCGTTGCCTGGTAAAAGGCGGCCGCTGTCGCTGGAAGATCGAGAACGAGACGTTCAACACGCTCAAGAATCAGGGTTACCACTTCGAACACAATTATGGCCATGGCAAGAAGAACCTGTCGGTAGTCTTTGCCATGTTGATGATGTTGGCGTTCCTGGTCGATCAGGTCCAACAACTCTGCTGCCCGCTATTTAAGGCCGTGCGGAAGAAGTTGACGAGCAAGCGGGCACTGTGGGATAATCTGCGATCTCACTTCCGACACTTCGTTTTCCGCTCGATGCGTCACCTTTACGAGGTCATCCTCTATGACCTCGCCAAACAACTCCCCGCACCGACACGGAATACGTGTTAACCAGGCGTCTCCGCCTTTCCGCGCTCTCCTCACCTCTCGCCTACGGCTGCTCCAACTCAGAGAAGCCCTGTGTCGGCGCGCTCACGCTGCGCAAAACGCCGTTCAGTGATATTCCAGGGCCTTCGCCGCGCCGCACACGTCTAACAACGGTACCCTCTATCCCCCCTACCTCGCCCATCTCTTTGTCTAACACACGCACACTCACAACTTGACGCCCTAACGCTGTTAGCCGTTTGTTTCATCGGGAGTTGCTGTCCTGTTATGAGAAAGCCAAAATGCGTGCGAGGGCGACACGTCGCCTCACGGGGTCAGACCGAAACCGGACAACGAACCGGAAAACGGGACATGAACCGGAAAACGGGACATCACTGGGTTTCGTCTCTCCTAATATCAGTGCTGTCCCCTTTTCATGCTCTTTTCATGCCCGCATACCTACAGATCGTCTTCAAAGGACAGACACCGCAATGCGGCAGTCTCGCAGTGCAGATCGTCGCTGCAAGGTCCAGAGTTGCCCAATTGATTTCCCGAGCGCGGCAGTGCTTGATTATTTTTTGTGACAATAGCTGGAGCCATGGGTCATAGCGAATATCGGCAAGGTAACGAGGCCCGAAGCAGCGTTCCAGTACCCTCGCCATGTTAACGTCCAGTAGTGGCTTTGGGTTACCGTGGCAGAATAGCATGATTGCATTTGCGCTATATTGTCCGATACCCGGTAGCGTCTCTATCTCGCGGCGATCTCGTGGAAACTCGCCGCGCAAAGCAGCCATTCTTATTGCGAGCGCTTTTAGCGAAAGTGCTCTCCGACGCCACAGGCCAAGGGGGCGCAACATCCTTCGCAGCATCCTGATATCGACAGTTGCTAACTCTCCCCAGTCCGACGCGTGCTCAAGAAACGCGGGCAGGAAGTTTGCGACAGATTCGCGGTGGTGCGCTGCAGAAGCTGCGGCGCACAAGTTTGCCTGACCGGAATAACCGGCTGAAGTCTCGAGTTATTCGTCCGGATTGAACCCCGCCCTTATCCCGCCCCGGACCCCGCCCGGTTAAATTCATCTGAAACCCCGCCCCTGTTTTCTACGTTTCGGTGGTCGGTGGGCGCATGAAAATGGAGGAGTGAGGCCCGTTTACGACAACCCTCACTCCTCCTGTTGAGAAAGATCTCGCCATCAGTATCGAACTGCCCCGCCCGACAACTGTAATTGAAGTCGAAGAGCACAACCAAGCCGTGCGCCGGCAGAGTGCCGATCGTGTCTGTTTCCGACAGTTGTGCAGCCGTTGCGGAGAGCGCGGCCGTTTCGCGCCACGAGCTGCGCCGCCGTGGTCTGCGGCTGCTTGTGGAACACACGGTCCTGTGCGTGACCATCTGGCTGGCCCGCTGGCAATGCCGGAAGTGCCAGTACATCTTTACCGATTACCCCAGCTTTCGTACTCCCCTATAAGCGCTATGCGGGCCCGACCCTCCTGCACCTTGCCGGCAGCTATCTGGAGAACGACGGGCAATCCTACCGTGAGACGGCCAGCCCGGGAAAGCGAGCGACCGGCTATCAGCCGCCGCCGGGGTCGTCCGCCATGGAAGAGCGGGCCCTGCATCACAGCACGATCTGGTGCGTGCTGACTTGGTTGGGGGTGCAATCCGCCGCGTTGGCTGCGGGTCGGCAATTGATCCAGGAGCGTTGCCCCGCCTCCACCTGTCATCGCTTTGCCGGGGCCGTGGCGCCGCAAAAGTTCCGCAGTCCGCAGCGTGAGCAATTGCTGCGTTGCGCGCGGCAAGTGCTCCATCTGATCGCCGAGTGGGAAGAGGTATTTTCCGAGAAGTTCTTCCCCCGTTTCGCGACAAGATCCGGGTTCACGTGAGGTAGCATGGACTCCGACAGTGGTTTTTCATCCATCCCCACCTTGTTTGGAGTCAAACTTTATGCCTTGTAACAATGAAGACTGGGCTGTCTTCTGGTGCTCGCTGCTGAGCCCCGTGCTGCTGGGAGAAATTCCCCAGCGGCGGCGCGAGCGGTATTTCCAGCAACTGAGCCAAGAGGAACGCCTGCTGCCCAACGGACGGCGGAAACGCCTTTCGGCACGCACCCTGCGTCGCCAGTGGCGGCGGCTGAAAGACGAAGGCGTGCCGGGCCTGTATCGCCGCCGCCGCTCCGATCGGGGCCAGCCGCGAAAGAAGCACAGCGACTTGCTGGACCGCGCCGTGGCCCTGAAAAAGGAGCAGCCCTTCCGCTCCCACAAAGCGATCAATCGCATCTTGAAGCGGGAGTTCGGAACGTCAGCTTCCGCGTTCCACCCTGTACCGGCACTTGCGGCAGCAAGGGGCCACGCGGCGGAAGCTGGGCGTGGCGAAGGAAATCGTGCGTTGCCGCTGGACCCGGGACCAGCCCGGTGCCCTGTGGGTCGGCGACTTCGAGCACGGCCCGCCGGTGATGCACCAGGGCCGCTCCGTGAAGACCCATCTTTCCGCCTGGATCGACTGCCACAGCCGTTACATCGTCGAGGCCCGCTACTACGTCCGCGAGAACCTGGACATCCTCCTGGATTCGCTGCTGCGGGCCTGGGGAAATCACGGCGCCAGCCGCGAACTGTACGTGGACAACGCCAAAATCTACCATGCCAAGGCCCTGCAACTGGCCTGCACCCAGCTCAACATCCAGCTCTTGCACCGGCCGCCGCGCGATCCTCCGGCCGGCGGCCTGATCGAACGTTTCTTCCAGACCTGCCAGATGCAATTGGAAGCGGAAGTCCGCGCCGGACAGATCCTTACGCTCGACGACTTGAACCGCGTCTTGGCGGCCTGGCTCGCGGTGGCCTATCACCAAGATGCGAACAGCGAGACCGGGGAAACTCCTCACGCGCGCTATCAGCAGGAGCCCCGGCTGCTGCGGCAGGTCGATCTGGGGGCGGTACTGGGCTTCTTCCATCAGCGGGTGCCGCGCCTCGTCGACAAGGACTTCTCGGACGTGCGTGTGGAGAGCCTGTTCTTCGCTGTCGATCCGGCATGCGGGGCGATAGGCTGGTCGTCCAGTACGATCCTTTCTCCCCGCTTGCCGAAGTCCAGCTTTACACTCCCGCGGGCGCGTACGTGGGTCGCGGTCGGCGTTATCAACGCGAAAAGGGCAGCCATCCGCAACCGTCGCCTTCGCCACCTGCCGCACCCATCGTGCCCCACTATCTCGATGCCCTGCGTGCCGAACACGCCGCCATGCAGGAGCAGCGACGCGACCTGGGCATCGACTACCACTCGGCACGGCAGAAAAACGTCTGGTCCTTGTCGAGTTTCGCCCGCGTCTTCGCCCGCTTATTGGCTCGTCAGGGCGGCGTATCCGGGTTGACCGTCCAGGAAATGGATCTCCTGGCCGCCTTCCACTCCCGCCACGATCGCGTCACCGAGAGCCTGCTTCGGCAGGCCTTCGAGCAGGCCCCGGCAGCGACCCCTTCCCGAAGTCTTGTTTCAACTCCAATCCCTGTTTCCCGAAAGGAACGACTGATGTATCTCGAACACTTGCAACTGAAAAGCCAACCCTTCGCAGAACACGCTACGGTCTCTGCCCTGTGGCAGGACCAACGCATGGACGAAGGTCTGGCGCGGCTAGAATACCTGGTCCAGTCCGGCCAGTTGGGGCTAATCACCGGTCCCAGCGGAGTCGGTAAATCCGCGCTCTTGAAACGCTTCCTGCACGGCCTGCTGCCGCAACACTGCCAGGCCCTCTACTGCCACCTCTCCCACCTCTCCGCGACGGGCCTGCTGAAGCTTGTCGTCACGCAACTAGGGGAGACGCCGCGCCGCGGCAAAGAACGCATTTACGAGCAGATCCTGGAACGGGCCTCGCGGGCCAAGGGCGCCTTGTTGTTGGTCTTCGACGAGGCCCACCTGCTGGACGGCGATGCCCTCACCGACCTGCGGCTGCTGATCAGTTCCGCGCTGGACGTGCGGCCGCCACTGAAGCTTCTGCTCGTCGGTCAGGAACCGCTCCGCGCCGTCCTGCGGCGGGCGCAGCATGCCGACCTGCTCAATCGGATCTCGGTTCGCTACCAGTTGCGACCACTGACCCGCGAGCAGACTTGCCGTTACATCGACTTCCAGATCGCCCAGGCCGGCGGCGACCAGAAACTCTTCGACGACTCGGTAAAGGCGGCCATCCACGACTTCGCCAACGGTGTGCCCCGCCACATCAACAACCTGGCCACGGCGTGCCTGCTGCAGGCCGCCGCCCGCAAGGTCCGGCGGATTGACGACGAGTTGTTTCAGCAAGTAGTCGGCGAATTTCAGTTGCCCTAAAACCAGGAGGACAGCATGCCACGTTACTTCCCCGACGAACTCTTGCGTCGCTTACGCAATGACATTGCCTGGGCCTCTCTCCTGAAGCGACTGGAGTGGCCGCACAAACTCCGCGACGGACAACTGGTATTCTTGTGTCCTCGTTGCAACGAGTGCAACTCGGCGGTCAACCCGCCTACGAATCTCGGCCGCTGCTTCCGTTGCGAAGTCAACTTCAACCCCATCGACTTCACGATGGCCGTGCAGCAATGCGACTTCGTAACCGCGGTCCACTATCTGGAACCGCTCTTGCCACCCGGCCCCCGATGCCCTGCTTCGCACTGAACCACGGCTCATCACCTTGACCCTGCGGACGGCACTCTGCCGCCCGCAGGCTCTTTCTCTTCCCTTCCCCTCTTCCGCCTCACCCATCCACCTTGCCGCTCTTCTATTCTTTACCTCAACTTCCGGTCAATCATTCTGGGACAATTTCGGTCAAATAATTTGGGAGGCAGCAGAAGCAGTTCAGAAACAACCAGGGTGAACGTCGACGCATCCTCGCATCGCCATGGAAACGTGCGACCGTTGCGCATAAACCACCCAAGAATCAACCTTCGGAAATCGGTGATTCGTTTTGAATGACGATAAAGGCGACGGCGAGCTTGATTATATCTGTCCACCGCGAGGTTAGTCGTCGTCTTCCGTTTCGTTTTTTGGCAAGCTGGCCTCCAGGATCTCGTTGATCGCATCTCAATTGCGTAGGTGTTTTCGAAGATTGCTGCGCATCGTCGTGAGCCATTGAGTGTCAAATGTCACATGGCTCGTCTTCTTGTTGATTCCTTTCAGGACGACTTTTCCGTCTTTAATGACCTGCCGGGAGTGCGCAAGAATATTGCGGTTCTCGATAATCTCACTCTCTAATGTCGTGAGTATTGCTTTGGCCGCCTCGAGTTTGTTCTTAGCGTCCCCTGTCTTCATCGTCACAAGCATGTCCTTGACCGCCCCTTGCAGAAACATGTACTTCTTAGCGCAGTCTAAGAAATTCTTGTCCAAGACTCGTTCACGAAACAAAGTGCCCGATTCGCCGAATAGCCGAACTATCAATTGTTCCAGCCGAACCTCGATGTCAATTGCCGACGCAATCACTAAGCCGCGCACGACGCCGAGATCCTTCAATTTGTGTAATGTGAGATCGATTACGGATTTGATCTTTTGAGGGGCGTCGGCACGTTGGCAGTGGAATACCCCGTCAATGACACCGATTAACTCTTGAGACGGCCGGTCTTGAGAATAAAAAACGACCTCGGTAAACTTACCGGCCTCGCGGATCTCCGAAATCAACACACTTCCTTGGACGCCTGGCAGATTATGGTCCACGATAATCAGATCAAAATCCTGCTCCCGGCATTTGTCGACGACACCGTCACTTTGCTCCAGTATCTCGATGATCGGCTCACATTCGGCGTCTCGCAAATGATTCCTTACCTCATCGATCACCGAATCAACCCAGGCTGGAGTATCGTCGACCCAGATGATCCTGTATTCAAGCTTCATGGCAAATCTCCCAGACGAGCTCGGCGCCGTTCTGATAATCTTGATTGATTGTTAGGGAACCGCCGAGGCGATGCGCAATCTCGGCAGCGTGGAAAAGCCCGAAACCTGAACCGTTTGTGGTAGTGTATCCGAGCTCAAACGCCCTCTCTGCAGTACTCGAACTGATGCCGCTTCCGTTGTCGCGAACTCGGAGCATGCACACGTCGGCGTTGACCTCCGCGGCGACAACCACTCGTGTCGCCCCGGCCTTTTTTGAATTGCTGATCAGGTTGTCCATTAGCACCACCACTTCGAACGGGCGAAATTTCCGGACAAACTCTGCTTTGACATCGCCCTCCCATGCGAACTCCATGGGCCGATCGCTCGATGTAAACACTAAGCCCGAGCACACGTTTAGCAGGTACTCCCTAACGAAGCCAAGCAGGTCGTTCGTAATCAAGGCCGCGTCCATATTGAAATTGGCCTTCGTGGCAAATCGCGCACACGAAGCGATTTGGCTTGCCTGTAAAGCAATTTTCTCAAGCGACTCAAGAAACTGCTCGGTCGACATGGGCTTGCCCGATCGTATCCGTTTTGCAACGGACTGGACGTAGTTCTGAATCGTGCCAGCTGCGATCCCAATGTGATGATGAAGACCAACCAAATTTGCAGTGTCAGAGGATACCATCGATTGCAGAAAGAGATTCTGCGATGCGTACTGCGCTGACTTTTCGGTGGCTTTGCGCGACGCCTTTTCAGCCTTCTCTGCTCTCGCCCTTTCTTTTGCCGCCTCGTTTTCGGCGCACTCCCGCTCCGACTCAGCCTTTGCCGATTCCGCCTCTGCTTCACTTTTCGCTTGCTCTAGTTCCCGAATGCGCTTCTCGGCGCACGAATGTCTCGTACCAGCTGTGAATTATCGGTTGACTTCGCGAGTTCCCCGAACTGTGCGATCAGAGAGTTAAGACTTTTCTCAGAGGCCTCGTTTAAAATATCAAATAATTGTGGATCGTACTTGACGTCCTTTATTTTCTCAGACTTCGTCAGTTGCAATATGAGTTCCAGGCTCTTTGCGTGAAACTCTCCGCTGGGGAGATAATCTTGGTTGCCATATTTGATTACATCGACCGCGAAACGCTCAAGTCGCTTTAGGGCATGCTCCTTGAAAACCTCTTCAAGCTTGGTCACGTCAGGATTCTGTATCAATCCACCGTCGCGGCTACTGGCTTCCTGAAAGGTTGGATTCTCTCCGTTTATCTCGACTCGACCAATCAAATCGCGGGTGCCCAAGAAGCGAGCCTGTCCTTGCTGCTTTCGCCTATCAATCCCCCACGAGTCCTCGCCGACTTCGCCGAATGGGTAAACCCGGAAGCCGTTCTTGAAAAGGAAAACCGAGCCAAACTGCACGGCAGGAATTCCCATCTTCTTCGTAAACGCCATCTTGGCCGCCTGGTTGAGCGCGAAGAGATGGATGTCGATGCCGTGGAGTCCGGTGTCATTTTGTTCCGCGATCTCGTAAATGAACCGCCCGCGATCTTCGAGACGCGTAAGAACGTCGCCGCCGTCCTCCGGTATTTGAACGTGAATGAACGTGGCCTTTATCTTGAGTTCCTCAAAGAGGAAGTTTGTGATTCGTCCGTTCACCCTCTTCCACGACTCGTCTTTATGAAGTTCCTTGTCTTGAGCCAACTCCTCCTTGCAATGAACGTAAATCGAGAACGCCCTGGCATCGTTACCCTGGTTAGGATTGATAAGTTTCTGGAGCGACTGTCGAAGTTTCAGGAGCTTGTCCCGACCCCAACTTTCACGTAGGCCGGAAATCTCAAGGATGGTGCCCCGGCGAAAGCCGGTCGGCGTTTTTCGTCTTTTGCCCAGTGATGCGGGAACGTGGATGAACTCTTGCTGCGCATCGATTTCGAATTGTTCCCAGTCGACGGTCAAGGTACTTAGCGGACCAATCGTCTTCTTGCGCGTGAGCAGTCGCAAGTGGCGGCCGAGCTTATCGCAGGAGAATCGGCCGATACCCTTGGCTCCCGCGTAGATGCGCGGTGAACGTATCCGCTCGCGGTAATCTTCCGTTCCTTCTTTCTTTGCGGAGTAGGCGACGAATAGCCATTTCTTCAGAAGATCCGTGCGATCCATGCCTTTACCGTTGTCGCGAATGACTATCCGCGGCTTTTCGGCATCGGCCAGATCAAACGTGATATCGACACGCGTAGCATATGCATCGAACGCGTTCTTCACGAGTTCAAATACCGCAATGAAGTCGTCAGTAATTAGCTCGCGGCCAATGATCGACTTCAGTCCGGAACTAACTCGAAAATGTACCGTGGACATGTGCGTGTTATACCATTGACCAAGTGCCGCGCGAGAGTCTCAACTCTCGCGACGTGGGCTACGTCGGATCGGCCTCGTGGTCCAGTCCTCAAGTCTTGCTCGCGTAACGACCGAAGGCTCGTCGTCGGAACTCGGCAGTTCCAGCGGTCTGCCGGACAGGTCAGTAAGGTCGATACAACCAATTGCTTCATCACTCAGGGTATATCCCCGGAAACCGGAGCTACCCCTCAACAGGGCATGCCGTTGCCGCCGCGCGACAAGTTCTCGCAGGTCCTTCGAATTCCCTCCGAGAGCTCGGACAATGGCAAGCCCAATGGCTTTTGCAAGTAGCGGTGGGACCGCGTTTCCGACCTGCGTGTACTGCGGCACGTCACTTTGGCGCACCGCGTCCGAAGTGGTTCGTTTGCCCATGAATACGTAATCGTCGTCAAATGACTGAAGTCGAGCGAGCTCGCGAACCGTCGGAATGCGATGGCGGGAGTAGTGAATGTAGTCATCGGGCAGAGCTAGGACAGCCGAAGCAACGCCATCGGCAACCAATCGCCTCATTCGCTGCTTGCCTGACCGAAACTCAGTAGCCACGGAATTGATCGTTTTGCCAGGACCGATTTTCCTAAACATGCTTATTGTATGTGGGCGATGTTTGGTCGCCAAATGATTAAATAGAATGTTGGTGTTGGCGCGTCGACTGTCTTGGTAGGCACTTGTCGATTTCAGAACGAACTCATGGCTTTCCATTCCTCCAGGAAGGAACTCCAAGTCGCCAATCGCTTCACGTACCGTGATGGCTCGTGAAACTTCAGGTTCCGGCACGCTTCCCCCGCCTCGGTTGCTTGTCGGTGCAACGGACCATTCGAGGTCCCTGGAAAGCTGTCCCGGTCTCCAGCCAATCAGGATCAGTCGGCGTCGTAATTGCGGGACGCCGTGCCAAGCTGAGTTGACGATCGGGTACTCCCCGGGATAATATTCTGAGTCGTTGTCGATGCCGTACATGCGGTAGCCAATGCGCCAAAAATCGTCCATGAGTTTCCGGATTGTACGCCCGTTGTCAAACAGCGCTAGGCCGGGCACGTTTTCAAACAGAAACATTCTAGGTTTGCAATGCTCGACGATTCGAGTGAAGTGTTTCAAAAGTTGATTGCGAGAATCCTTTCGATCCTGCTTGCCCGCACAGCTAAACCCTTGGCATGGAGGGCCTCCGGCAACTAGATCAAGGTTTTTCTGCCCCGTTTGCTTCTTGACAGCCGACAACAAATCGTCCGGCGCGAGCTTTCGTAGGTCACCACACAATACCGATGTTCCCGCGTGATTAAACGCGTGGGTTAAGGCGGGGTCTGGATGCCCCTCAACAGCAACCGCAACGTGGATGCCAGCGGATAAAAGTCCTTCCGACAGTCCCCCGGCACCCGCGAAAATATCAACCGCTACTGGAGCAGACTCGCTACTCATTGATCGCATCCTGCGTAAGTAATTGAGTGAAGTTGGGCTGCGCCGGAAGCTCCAATGATTAAAGCCATTCCTCGACGGGAATTGTGCCTCGGATAAACCATTTTAATGAAAGGACTTTTAGGCGCAAAGCTGGGGGGACACGAAACTTCCGCAGTCCGGGAATTATCTTGCCATGGCTAAACATCCAGTAGCATGATTGTGCAACTTCCGCTAGTCCAGTTATTATTGATCAGACCGGCCCGCCACAGGCTTTGGCGGTTTATCGTGTCGCTCGCCGCGAGTGGCCCCACGCGACACTCCATCCGCACCAGATCACTCACCACGATCTGGACTCCGACCGCCTTGGCCGCGTTGACGTATGCGGTGGCGCGCGGACCGAAGCCGGCCGGTTGCTCGATCAGATAAATAACGATGTTGGTGTCCGCAAAGAGCAGCACGGTCCCTACTCCTTGCACTTGCGGACGTCCTCGTAGAGTCGCTCGACCTCGCGAATCTCCTCATCGGACTCGTCGCGCAGGGCGTTGATCTCGGCGTCGATTTCTTCCGCGCTCCTTCCCTTTAAGCCCAGCGCCGCGCTCGGCCCAGATTTCCTGCAACACCTCGAACGTGTCCCTGCGCGGTGGTCTCGCCGCCGCTGGCTGGACAGTGATGTCCACCGGTCCGGGGGGCAGGTTCAGTTTCTCGTCTAATTCCAAACTCCCGTCTTGACTTATCCACCCGTGAACCATCACTTGCTGAGTATCCATGATTTTGCTCCTGCGTTGACTCGTGGAAGCCTTCATCCCTCATCCCGCGTAAAGGGGAATCGGCAACATCCTCCCAGCGCCCAGAGTCCGAAATCCCCGTGTTATTTTAACGCCGCCGGGGAGCGTAGCAAACCCGAAAACTCCTTCAGTCTCGCACCGTGGCCCTGTCCGTCCAGCCTCCGGCCCCATGGGTTGCACAGGGTCGCAATCCTTAGTCGCCAAGTCGGCACTGTTTCCGTTGGTTTCACCGGACGCAACGTGGCTCCGTGGTCCTGGCGGTTGCGCCGTCCATGTCGAGGCATCCAAGGCAGAGTCGATGCGACGCAACGTGGCCCCGTGGTCCTGGCGGTTGCGCCCGGGCAAGCGGCAGGCGGCTCCGTCAGGGCGCCAGCAGCTTGAATGTTCGGGAAAAACCAAATTCTACCCCCTCCATAATGGTTCTGCAAGAGCCCAGGGGGCAAATGGGCAAATCCGAAATCCGAAACAACAAAATGCAACGGGGAAAGCCGAAATCCAGCCCCGAAGACGGGGAAATCCGAAACCCGAAATCGGAAACGAAAAAACGCCCTCACCGCCGGCCCCTCTCCCGTGAAGGGCGAGGGGAGCTAGTCATTTCAAGACCTCCCAGTGCCCGCCCTTGGCCGGGCCAATCCGGCGGATGTGCCCATGGGATGTCAATTTTTGGATATTCTTGTGCGCGGCATTCCTGCTCATCCGAAGCGATTTGGCCAACTCGCTTACGGTGATTTTGGCATTTTTTCTCATCAGCCGAACAAATTATCCTGCACCCCTTCGCCATGAAATCGTCGTTACACGATACTAACTTCGCCCGACCGATAGCTGATGTGAAGATCGTGATCCGCCAGCAATCCAACGCCGAGAAGCGGAAATTCGCCCTCGTTGGCAATGACCTCCAGATCAAACCGCTCTCCGAACCAGTCGATCCAACATTGGTACTGGTCCAGTACGATTTCCCACCCATCCGCAAGTATCCCCATGACGGTCCCGGACTGGGGCAATTCGAGATCATCGATCTGCTGCTGCGGCAAAACCAAGTCCCCATTGAAGCCCGTATCGATCCACGCCTCAATTTCGCACGGCGCAGCCTCTTCCGACGGTCGAATGGCGAGGGTGAGAAGAGCACGACCATCGTTGTCAACGTGACCGTTCATCGCACGTGCATCCCGAAATGAATCGCCGCTTTGTGCCCGACGCGCATGGCGTGCGTCAGCCGATCGGGATATACCCGGCGCGGCCCTAACGGCCTCGCGCAGCGTCCTGCCCAAGAAATAATCCCCCGACTCGGGTTCGATGGCAACAAATTCGTCCATGTGTTCATGCTCTAAAACCGCCCGTAGACGCGCGGTATAAATCTCCTCCGCCCGTCGCACAAACTCAGCACGATCTGGTCCTGTCATCGCTTTCCCCAAGAAAAGGACTCAGTTTCGCAGTACGTGTCCATGAACACCTCTGTCAAAACAGATGGCGCAACAAGCGGTCGAATTTCAACGCGCGTTCCCTCCGGCCAATCCACCAATTCCGCCAGTTCCACCCGACCGTTTCGGAACGTTGCCGTGACGTGTTGCATTTCATGCCCCCTCTTGGTAGTGGTGTCCGTCGGCCCATTGCCCAATCCTATTATACCTCGCGCGGCCTGAAATGATACGATTCACACTAACCCGAAGCGTAAGCGAGGTAACGACTTAGCGGCCTCGCTTACGCTTCGGGTTAGTATCAAATTCAGCCGCGCGAAGTATATAACGACCTCAGTCAAATTTGGCACCTCTTGCCTGACCGCCATTGAACGCGCGAAGCGGCAGCCATGTACTCATCGTCGGCGAGGCGAGCAAAATCGGTGCGTTTTTCTTTCATCGGTCGAATCTTCTTCGCGACGGGCACGATCCGCCGCTTCCCTGAAGGAATGTCGCGCCTGGACCTGGTCGTCGGCCCAGCCCGCGCGTAGAGTTTGGGCAGGACGTCGATGCGGCAGGTAGCGGCTTCAGTCTCGCGCCAGGGCCCCTGTTTTTCCAGCCTCCGGCCCCTTGGGTTGCGCAGGACCGCAATCCTTAGTCGCCAGGCCGGCACTCTTTGCGATGGTTTCACCAGACGCAACGTGGCTCCGTGGTCCTGGCGGTTGTGCCCGGGCAAGCGGGCAGGCGGCTCCGTCAGGGGGCCAGCAGCTTGAATGTTCGGGAAAACCTGATTCTACCCCCGCAAAAATGGGTCTGCAACAGCCGAGTTTGGGCAGGACGTTGATGCGGCAGGTATCGGCCTCAGTCTCGCGCCGTGGCCCCTTCGGTCGAGCCTCCGGCCCCTTGGGTTGCGCAGGACCGCAATCCTTAGTCGCCAGGCCGGCACTGTTTCCGTTCGTTTCACCGGACGCAACGTGGCTCCGTGGTCCTGGCGGTTGTGCCCCGGCAAGCGGGCAGGCGGCTCCGTCAGGGGGCCAGCAGCTTGAATGTTCGGGAAAACCCAAATTCTACCCCCACCAAAATGGTTCTGCAACAGCCCGGCGGGGAGCAGGGAGCAGGGAGCAGGGAGCGGGGAGCAGGGAGCGGGGAGCAGGGAGCGGCGACGCGAGGACGCGGGGACCCGGGGACCCGGGGAAATAAAGCAGGGAAATCCGAAATCCGAAATCCGAAACAACAAAATGCAATGGGGGCGAAATCCGAAATCCGGCCCCGAACACGGGGAAATCCGAAACCAAAAATCACCCTCACCCCCAAATCCCTCTCCCGTCAAGGGCGAGGGGAGCGACCAACCGCCCACAGCCCCGCCCGCTTTCCCAAAGGTAGCAAGTCCAGCGCGTCGATTGGCACTCGTAGAGTTTTGGATTTGTTTTGGATTTTGGATTTCGAATTTGTTTCGAATTTCGAATTTCATCCGGATTTGTTTTGGATTTTGGATTTTGGATTTCGAATTTGTTTCGGATTTCGAATTTCGGATTTCGAATTTCATCCTTCATCCCTCATCGCTCATCCCTCATCCCTCATCCCTCATCCTTCATCCCTCATCCCTCATCCCTCATCCCTCATCCCTCATCCTTCATCCCTACCGGTAGCAGACCTTGACCGGTCGTAAATTGCAGTCGAAGACCGTCACGGTCTCCCGCACGCGGGCCACTTCCACCGGCAAACGCGTACACATTTCCAGCGCGTCAGGGCCGTCATCATGCTCCGCCAGCGGAAAATCCATAAGCTGATCGACCAGCAGCCGGCAGCCGGGCGAGTCGGCCCTGAAACGCAACTCGCGATTGATCACGTACTGGCTCAAGCCGCCGGATCCGCGCGATCTTCGGCACGCCCTGCGTCATCATCTGGTACAACTGCCAGCGCGTGGCAAACTGCTCGCCGCACTGCCGGCGGAACTCGTGGACCAGCAACTCCTGGAACTGCTCGGCCTCGATGCCCACGAAATCGGGCTTCCGCTCGTCACAGAAGACCAACGTCTTGCGGACGATCTGATCCAAGGGAATCCGCTCCACAATGGCGTCCACATAGAGCAGCCCGTCCGCGGGCACGCCCAGGAAGACGATCGCCGAATAGTCGCCCTGCTTGTCGCTGCGGCCCTTGCTGGCATCCACGCAAACCACCTTCAGGTCGAATTGCTTGGGCCATTTCTCCGGCGAAACCCAGATCCAGTCGCCGAACAATTCCGGGGCCCACTCGGCGGCCGAGGCGTCGGTAGGGTTCTGCTGGTACAAGGCGGCATACGCCCTGGCGTCCTGCTGGCGTATGATCTCCAGGTCGCGGACCGACTTGAACTGCGGCCACAGCGCCTCGCCAGGGCGGCGCTGGTCGCAGGCGTCGGCAGGGCCCTCCTCGCGGACCGCCGGCAGGCAGAGGACGTCCCAGCGGTCGGCCGAACGGTCGGCCATCTTCCTCAGCAGCCGGCCGGCCAGGTCGTCGCGATGCCAACGCGTGTGCGTGAGCACGATCCAGGCGTCGGCCGAAAGCCGCGTGTAAAGGTCGTTCGTGTACCACTCCCAGACCCGCTGCCGCATCGCAGGGCTGTCGGCGTCCTCCCGCTTGCCGAAGGGGTCGTCGATGATCGCGCCGTCGGCCGAGTTGCCGGCGATCGAATTGCCCACCCCCGCCGAACGCAGCGAACCGCGGTGGCCGGGGATCTCGAACAGGTCCATCGTGCGGCGGGCTAGCGGCCTGGCCCTCACCCCCTGCCCCTCTCCCAGAAGGCGAGGGGAGATCGCGGCCCTCACCCCCTGCCCCTCTCCCAGAAGGCGAGGGGAGATCGCGGCCCTCACCCCCTGCCCCCGCTGCCCAATCTGGCCCTCTTGCCGTACGGGCGAGGGGAGCCAACGAGCGCGGTCTCGGGAAAGACGCGGGCGTAGGCATTGCTGGTCATGATCCGCTGCACGTCGCGGTTCATGCTCACGGCCAGATCGTTGGTGTGGCTGGCGCAGATCAGCCGCAGGTCGGGATCGCGGCCCAGCATGTAGGCCGGAAAGCGGCGGGAGACCAACTCGCTCTTGCCGTGCTGCGGCGGCATGAAAACCATCAGCCGGCGGCATTTCCTTGCGGCGATCTGGTCCAGCTTCTGGGCCAAGGCCCTATGGTGCCAGTTCGCGGTATAGTCGGGCTTGGTGTAGGCCGTGAAGGGCAAGAGGTTTTCTCGCACTGCGCTCGACGCATGAGCTTCAGGATCCAATGAAGGGCGATTTTGGGCATGGTTGTGGGAAAAAAAGTTGTGGATGGGGCTAACGTAGGACGGATTGGTAATCCGTCTTGAAATCGTGGACGGATTGGTAATCCGTCTTGAAATCGTGGACGGATTGGTAATCCGTCTTGGAATCGTGGACGGATTACCAATCCGTCCTACGGCCAAACGCGGAAGTTGCAGGGTGGGAGCGGCTCGGGGGAGAGATTGCAAATTGAAAATTGAAAATTGAAAATTGAAATCCCGCAATTTGCAATTTGCATTTTGCAATTTGCAATCTTCTCGTGCCCGTCGGCCCACCCTGCCGTCTGACCGGGGTTTCTCATTCATGGAACGGCGCGCCATAGGCACAGTACCAGGGATCGGTGTAGCGTTTCCGTCTCCGCTTGATTTCGGCACTTTGGCGGAGCACGGCCTCTCGCCTTTGCTCCCACGTGAGCGGGGGCGGCGCCGCCTTTTCCGAGCCCTCGGCGGGCGCGGACGCCGGAGCGGCGACCGCCGTGGGCACGACCTTGGCCGGTTCGCCGAGAAGTTGCGGCGGGGCGAGATCGGCTTGGGGATCGCCCGTACCGGCCGGCGGCGGTTCGCCGGCAGGCGGGATGCCTGCACCACAATCCGCGTCTTCCGCGTCCAGGGCATCGGTTTCGGCCTGCCAGCGAATCTCTTCGGCGGCCAGTTCCGCGCCCGTCATGCCGGCCAGCTTCTCGCGGGTCAACAAGGGCGTGGTCAGCCCGTGCCTTGCGTGCATCCGGGCGCCGATCTCGAAAAGCTGGTCGTCGGTGAAGTTGTCGAGATCGTCGTCGGTCAGTTTTTCCAGGTCGTCGTCGGTCAGCTCCGCCAGAGGCGTGGGCGCGTGGTTGGGCTGCCCTAGCAGCCGGTCGAGCTGCTCCTGCAGGGCGTCGATGCGGTTCTGGGCCTCCATGGCCTTGGTGAGGAAGGCGGCGTTGCCGGCCCGCGTCTCGGTGCGAAGGGAACGCTTCTTCTTCGCCGCGGCGGGGTCGTCGGCAGGACCGGTTTCCTCGACCACCTGCACCTGCTTGTCGTTCTTGGAGCGACGCCATTCCTCAAGCAGCTCGTCGCGGATCAACGTGTAGACTCGATCTTCTTGCGGATGGCTTCCAGCGGGTCGAGCGGTTCCTTGGTTGGGAAGCCCTCCTGCCGCCGTGCGGAGGAGGTCATTGACGGCCGACTTGCTCAAGCCGAGCTTCTGGCCGATGGCGCGGGAGCCAAGGCCCTCGGCGGCGAGCTCGAGGACCCGCGGCAGCCGATTCAGCTTCCGCTTCTGGGCGATGGTTGGACGGTCATTCGATCTGGTCATGGTTTTGTGGAAGGGTTCGGTGGTTGTTGCGATGGTATTCCACAGTACCTATACGGATTTCGAGGCGGCGATGGGAAAATTTTTTTCGCTGCGCCGCCGCCGGCGAGGAGAACAGGAGCGATTTCCCTCGCTGCCAGGTTGCCCTAAAGCAAGTCGCGGCTGAAGGTTGCGCGACGGCGCTCGGGGAGGTCCCGCGGCCGCGAAAGTTTTTTTGATCCTGCAACAAATGCGCGCAGCGAATGAGGCAGAGGCACCATGCTTGTTGGTTAAACACGACTAGCCAAGGGCACTAGGCGTAAAGGCGATTTCTTGTCATCATTTGTCGTAACGCGTGGTTTTTTTAAGTCCATGCGGGCAAAGGTCTTGCGGCGGACTTGCGGGTTCCGCGGCAAAAAAATTTTCCCATCGCCGGCGCGAAATCCGTATATATGGTTAGAAATCCGAACGTCACAGGTTTACTCCGTTCTGGTTCAGGAAGTGTCTCAATCGTAGGATTCTGTGAGCCACCACCCATGAAAATCAACCCGAAACGCAAGCGAGGCGAGAGCAGGATCCTCCTGGCGCTTGGGGTTCGTAATCGCTTGAAAGAAAGAAAAATAATTTATGACCCAGCTTGCAGATGTTCCCGTAAGAGGAGGGGGAAAAGGCTTGAGAACACAAAGAGGCTTGGCCAAACCGGAAAAACGTGGCCGAATGTGGCCAGTTGTGGCCGGATTTGGCCACAACCTGGCCAGATTTGGCCAGAAAAAGCCCCAGCTCATTTGTATAGTTCAATACCTCTATGGAGCTGTAAAGGGCTCGGATTTCCCGGTTTTTTGCCGGTCAGCAACGCCCATTGGCTAAGTTGCGTTCCACTAGTCGGGGGTATAAAATGGCTGAAAAAACTCAAAGGATGCCGTTTCTGGCCACTTTTTTCGGGATTGACGCTGTCGTGCCGCTCGAACTGGTGGCTCAATTATGGCAGGACGGGTATCGAAAACCGGGCCACGGACATTTTTTGGGGATTTTCACTTGCGCTTGTCGTCCCGCCTTGAGACGGTTTCGGGAATTGCCGCCATCGGTAGATGGTGGCCGGGTGGGACTACGAGCGGACGCGCCGCATGATGAGATCACCCCCCTGGCTGCTTTATTTATCGTCGGGGCTGAACTAGACTAGTATCAAGCGCCGTAGGGACTCGTCGCATTGATCTACTCTGTTCTTGCTTCCGGCAGAACGGTGCTTCGAAATGGGAGAAATTGTCTTGTTCTACTGCTCGCGGCCGCCACGGATACCAGCGCACAGCGCCAGCGCAGGGTGTACTGCACGCCCTCGCTTGCGCTTCGGGTTGGTATTGCGCTGGCGGCTCGGGTCGTGCAACGCGCGGCCGAGCTCGACGGAAGCCCGACGCGCAAGCGAGGCCATGCAAAACCAAACCTCGCTGGCGCTTCGGGCTTCGATTGCCCTCAGGCAATGCCTATGCAACTTCGTGGCATGCTGCCTGATCGCCTGCTGCATGCCGCCGGCCATGGCAGCGGCGCCGCCGGCCGGCGCTGAGAAAGACAAGCCGGTCCCTGCCGAGACACCCGAGGCCTCGCCGCGACGGGTCGAAGAGAGCGAACCATCGGTCTACTACCTGAGAGACAAGCAGGGCAATCTCCAGGCCGTACCCAATTTCACCCTGGAGGACTTTGAGGAACTTTACAAGCTCAAGCATCAACTCGTGCAGGGCGACCCGCGGCCGCGCTACAGCCTGCAACAGATGCTGGCCTCGGGTTCCGTCAATGCGGCAGGACAGGCCGAGTTAAACGTCCAGTTTCATATCGTCGTCCGCGACGACCAGTGGACGCGGATCCCGCTCAGGCTGGATCACTGCCATGCTCCGCGAGCCGGCCCGGTACGAAGGCAGCGGCGAGTACTTCCTGAGTTTCGAGGGCGAGGGCGAGGGCTATGTGGCCTGGATCCGCGGGGCGGCCGAAAAGCCGCACGCGATCACGCTCAACTTGCTCAGGCCGCTGTCGACGGTGGGCCAGGAAACGCGGCTGCGGCTGCTGATACCGAGGGCTACGGAATCGAAGCTGAAGCTCACGGTGCCCTATCCCAAGGCCGTGGCCAAGGCCTCCGAAGGGGCAACGCTGCAAATGCCCGGCGGCAACGACAAGGAAACGGAACTGACGGTCGTCGGCCCTAGCGGCGATTTCGAGTTGAGCTGGCATCCGCTGGGCACGGCAGCCGACAAGGCGGCGGCCCTGGAGGCCTTCGGCACGATCGTGGCGCAACTCGACGGCCGCGGCCTCGAGAGCGAGGCGACCTTCTCGGTTCGCAGTTACGGCGAGGCCTTCGATCACTTCCAGATTCGCCTGCCGCCGGATACCGAGTTGGTGCCGGGAAACCCCAGCGGCTACACGCTGAGCATGGTCGATTCGGGCGGGGCGGCAGCGGGCCGGCCGCGGCCGCGAACGGTGGTAGTGCAGCTTGCCAAGCGGACGATCGGGCCGGTGGAAGTCCGCCTCTCGACCCGACGCGCCGCCGACCGTGCGGGGACGGCCGCCACGCGGCGAGAACTGGCTGGAACTGGCCGGCTTCGAGTTTCCGCGAAGCGGCCCGGCAATGGGGCACGATCGCCGTCAGCGTGGCCGGCGACTGGCAGGTCCTGTGGGGCACGAGCCGAGGCGTCCGGCAGATCGATCAGTCGCCGGAGGCCGCGCGGCGGAAGGACGTGATCGCGGAGTTCGAGTACTTCGCGCAGCCCTCGTCGCTGACGGCCCGCCTCGTGCCGCGGAAAACGCGGATCGGGGTCGAGCCGGAATACGTGGTCCTGGTGGATAGCGACCAGATCCGCCTGGAGGCGCGGCTGCGTTATGCGGTCCGCGGCAAGGTCTCGGCGGTCGAGATTGCCATGCCCGATTGGCAGATCGACGAGGTCGGTCCGGAGAACGTGGTGGCGATCGACGGCGTGCCGACCGGCGCGGCGGGCGCGATGCTCTCGCTGCCGCTTGTGGCGCCGATGGTCGGCCAGTTCGAAATCCGCTTGAAGGCCCACCGGCCGCTGCCGCGGGAGGGGAAGTCGTTTTCCTTGGCGCTGCCGCAACCGCAAGCCAGCGCGCCGGCGGCGGCTGTGGTGGCGGTGGTTCCCGCCGACAACATCGAGATCGTGCCCGACAGCCAGGCCACGACCGGGCTGCTGCGGCAGCAGGCGGCCGTGCCGCTGGAACTTCCCCCGCGGCAGCAGGAACCGCTGTTTTACCGCAGCGACGCCCCCAAGGCCGTGTTCGCGGCCGAACTGCGCCGCCATCGCCAGAAAGATTACCGCCAGCGTCAGCAGCCGGGTAATGATCGCCGCCGCCGCCGTCCGCGTCGAACAGAAGTTCGCCTACCGGTCGCCTACGAACCGACCGACTTCTTCCTCCTGGAGGTCCCGCGCGAGCTCGGCGCCAAGGGCCGGCTGGCGCTGAACTGCGAAGACCAGGTCCTCGTGCCGGCGGTGCTGGGCGAGGAAACGGATCATGGCGTGAAGTTCCTGCGGATGCGAGTGGCCTTGCCCAAGCCGTGCATCGGTCCTTGCGAGATCACCGCCCGCTACTGCGCTGCCGCCCTCGCCCGACGCGGCCGACGGGAACATCCACGTGCCGCTGGTCATGCCGCTGGACGCGGAACTTGCCGGCAACAACGTTCTGGTCGCTGCCGGAGGCCGAGCAGCAGGTCGAAGTCGCTGCCGGCGCCTGGACGGCGGTCGAGGGCGGATTGAGCCAGGCCGCTTCGCCGCGGACGCGGGAGTTCGCCGCCGCGCAGCGCAACTCGCGAAATCGTGCTCAAACTGCGACGGTGAAAGCGGCGGCAGTCCGGCCGTGATCGTCGACCGGGCGTGGATTCAGACCTGCGTAACGGGATCGGCCGGCGCCGCGCGGCAGGATCGGGCCGTGCTGCAATTCACCACGCGGCGCCACGAACTGGAGATCACGCTGCCCGACGGGGCCGTCCGCGATCAGGCCGCCGTGCAGTTGAACGGAACGCCCGTCAGTTCCGCGCCTGCGGGGCGAGCGGGTCTGGTCGTCCCCTTGTCCGCCGAACGTCGAGCCGCCGCGCTACGTGCTCAGCCTGCAATATCATTTTCTTGCCGACCCGGGGTCCGGGGGCCTGCGGCCGGGCGTGGGATGGTGCGCGGCAGCGCATGAAATTCGAGTTTCCCAGCCTGGGCGACGACACCTGGGTCCGCCGTGCCTATTGGCAGCTTCTTCTGCCGCCCGAGGAACACTTGCTGGTGTCGCCGCGGGAATTGACCGGGGAATTCGCCTGGGGCTGGAACCATTTCTACTTCGGCCGGCAGCCCGTGCTCGAGTCAAGCGGATCTGGAGCGGTGGGTCGGACTGCGTGCCATCGGCAGGGCCCGGCAGCACGCCCGCTCCGGCCGGCATGAACGTCTATCTTTTCAGTTCCCTGGGCCGGATCGGGCCCTGCGGAGGTCGTCACCGCAGGGCGTTCGACGATCGTCTTCGTGTCGTCCGGCATTGCCTTGCTGGCGGGCTTGCTGCTGATCTATGTCCGCGCGGCCCGGCATCCGGTCGTCTTGCTGGTGGCGGCGGCGGTCTTGGCCGGGCTGACGGCGATCTATCCGGAATTGGCCTTGATGGCCGCGCAGGCCTCGGCCGTGGGACTGGCCTGGTGCTGCTGGCCGTGTTCCTGCGGCAACTGACCGCGGGGCTATCCCAGGGGCACGCCGCTGCTTGCCGAAGTGACGGCGGCCATGGCGCCGCTGGCCTGCCGCGCCGCGGCCCAGCGAACCGCCGGTTCCCGCCGTCGCCGCGAGCGGCTCGTCCCGCGCGGTCGTCCCGCCCTGCCCCCGGAGGCCGCGCCATGAGCAGGGAAGGACGCGAACAAAAGAGGCCGCGGAGAGATTGCAAAGTGCAAAGTGCAAATTTGCCATTGAAAATTCGCAATTTGCTGTTTGCCATCGAACTCTCTCCGTTTCTCTTCGGGGCTCACACATTCGCTCGCGCGGGCCAGGTATGCTCTGCAATTACCGTTCCTTCTGATGGTATTCTTGCAGCCGGCTCGACGTGTCCTGCGGCGACGCCGCCGGCCAGGGAAAACGCGGCCGAATCGGGCGAACTGCGTTTCCGCCGGGTCTATTTTCCCGAGGGGATGAAGGACTGGCCCAAGGGCAACGAGAAGTATCTGCCCATGGATGGCCGACGAGTTCGAACGCCTGCTGGCGGCGATCCAACGGACACGCTCCCGGCGCGCTGCCGCAGGCCTCCGTCGGCTTCGTCGACGCGCAATACGAACGCGCGGCTCAAGGGCCAGACCTGCTGCAAGGCAGCGCCACGCTCGACGTCTCGCAGTCGATCGCCAGCGCCATGCTCATGACCTTGGACCCCTGCAATCTGGCGATTGCCCGGGCCCAGTGGGTCACTTCCGACGGCGCCCCGGCCGTTCTGGGAATCACCGGCGACGGCAAGTTGCAGGTCCTGGCCGAACGCTCGGGGCAGATGAAGTTCGACTGGTCGCTCGCCGGGCAGGCGGATGCCGCGGGCGGCGTGAGCTTTGCGATCGCCTTGCCGCCGAGTCCCGTGAACCGCATGGCGGATCGAGTTGCCGGCCGGATTGACGCCGACCGTCGATCAGGCATCGTCACCGACGAGGGCCCGACGGATGCCGGTTTCCACCGCTTTAGGCTCGAGCTGGGAGGCCGGCCCGGTTGCCGGCTGCGATTGGCCAAGGCGGGAAGCAAGGAAGTCCGGCCGCAAGCGGTTCTGGCCAGCCAATCGACGACCTACGACTTTTCGCTCCGCGGCGTCGAGTTGTCGGTCAAGCTGGAGATCGAAGCCCACCGCGAGCCGCTGCGGAAGGTCGCGCTGGGTCTCGATCCTGCCCTGGAACTGGTCGAGGTCTCGGCGGGCGGCGTGCCCCTTGCCTGGATGTCGTCGGCGGATCAGCGGCGACAAGTCCCGGCAGGCAACGATCGAGACTCCCGCCGGCGCTGCAGGAAGGCGCCGCGAAACTTGCGGCTGCGAGCGATTGCCCCGCTCGACGATGGCCGGATCGTGGAAACTGCCGCGGCATCGACGTTGCGGGCGTCGTCTGTCGGTCGAACACGATTCGCCTCTCGGTCCCGTTGCCCCTGTGCATCGAGCGGCTGGAAACCCACGGATGCCGGCAGACCGGGCGTGCCGCCTTGAAGACGTCGCGCGGGCGAGCAACTGGATTTCGAGGCTTTGGCGGCCGATGCCGGAGTCGATGTTTCCCTTGCGCAACGTCCCACGGAGGTGCAGGCGGTCAGCGCCACGGCGACCCTCCTCGGCCAAGGCAAAATGAGCAGCCGCGTGGCGACCGACTTCCGCACCGGCGAGGGCCCCGTCTTCGCGCTCGAAGCCGACGTGCTGCCCAACTGGACCATCGACTCGGTCGAATCCCAGCCGACGGACGGGTTGGACGACTGGACGCTTGGGGACACCGCGGCGGCGCGGCAACAGAGCTGTCGATTCGCCTGGCCCGGCCGCTGACCTCCGCCCGGCCGCTGCGATTGATCGTCTCGGCCCGCCGGCTCTATGCAGTTTCCCGGCCGAAATCTGGGCATCGACGACCTCGTGCCGCTGCGCTTCGGCGGCCTCGTCGGAGAGCAAGCGCTGGGTCGACCTGCACGCTTCGGGCTCCAACGAATTGCATTTCACCGTCGGGGGACCACTTGCGGCGGGCGGACGTGAAGGACCTGACGGCTGCGGAACTCGACCTCTTCGCGGAACCGCCCGGCGATTTGCTCTTTCGCGATGACCCTGGCACGGCCGGACTGCGGCTGTCGCTTGGAGAGCCGCCGGCCGACCTACTCCGCGACGATCCGCGTCGAGGCGGTTGCCGGCGACGGCGTGCTGGCGGAAAATTACTCCTTCGCCTGCACGCCTTCCAAGGCCGCTCCCATCGATCGCGTCGTCGTACACTTCGCCGGGCACCGCGAGGGCCGCTTGAAGCTGGTCGGTGGCGGGCATGGATGAAAGCCGCTTTTCGGCCCGTCGCTGGACGGCGCAGCAGGAGTCCAGCGCCGGATTGACCGCCGACGAAGAGAACTTGGGACGTCACCTTTCGCAGCCCGCGATCCGCGCCGCTGGAAATTCGCGCCTCGCGCAAGACGAAACTCAGCGGGACCAACGCCCGTCTGTCTGGCCTCTTTGCCCGATGCGGCGCGAGCAGGAGGCGACGTTGATCGTTCGCAGCCTCGGTCCGCAGATCGTGCAGATCAAGACCCATCGCTTGAAGCCGCTGCCCACGGAGGCGGCTGCCCGCCGGTCAAGTGCAAACGGTCCGCAGCGTACGTATCAATACGACCCGAGGACGGAAGCCACGCCCCAGTCCGAACCGGCCATCGTCTTGACGGCCGTCGGGAAACGAGTCGGCCGCGGCCTGGGTCTGGGACTGCGAGGTCCGTTCGCAATTTGCCGCCAATGGAGCCGCCGATCATGTCGTGACGCTATCGCATCCAGAACACCGGCAGCCGGCAGATTCGCCTGACATTGCCCGCTGGGCTGGTGCGCCGCGACGTGCATGGGATTTGGGTGAACGACAAACCGGCCGCGACCAAGGGGTCGGATCATTTCTCAGCCGTCAACGTCTCTGGCCAGAGGGTCGTCCCGAGAAATGGATCTGACCCCTTGTCGCCGTGCCGGGACCGATCCGGCCGCGGGCGAGTTGGCCGTCGATCTGCCCGCCAGACTTGAAGTTCGTCACGCTGGTCTTGCAGACTTTCGACCCGCGGGGAGCCTTTGGGGACCTTCTCTCGCCTGCGACCGCCGTTGCCGGACATTGGGCTGCCGGTCTTCGCGCGGCATTGGCGGCTGGAACTGCCGCCGGGCTATGCCGACGTGCAGCTACGGCCAGGATTCGCAGGCCGCGGTCGCTCCTTCAGCCTCCGCCGCTGCCTGCTGGGCTGCCTGGGACGAAGCGAAGACCAACCGGCCTTCAACCCCTTGCGCCGCGAGGATTGGCAATCGGTGCTGCGTTGGCGGAAGACGGAATCGCCCCGCCGGCCCGGGCACGGACGCGGAGACACGGCCGGATGGACGCAATTCCCGATCGACCTGGCCGATGGCACGAGCGACCGTGATCGTGATCCGCCGCGCCGCGATCGACGCCGGCGGGTTGGATGCTCTTTTTGGCCATCGTCGGCGTCGGCGGCCTGGGGCCTTTCCCGCCGTCCTCTCGGCTTGCTGCGGCTGGCGGTCGTGCTGGGGCTTCCCGCCCTGCTGCTGCCTGCGGCCCTCGCGGCCATTTTTTCCCACGGCCTGCTGGGCGTGATGTTCTGCCTGCTGCTCGGGACTGGTGCGGCGATGGGCAGGTGCCGTGGCCGGCGGCCGGCCCGTCGGCTCAGCCCGCCCGGAGATGCCCAGCACGCTGACCAGCATTCCTTCCCTTCGGCGCGCCGCTGCTTGCCGCCGCGATGCTCTGCGGCTGGGATTCGGCCGGCGCGGGCGAGCCGGCCAGGTCGCCGCCGCCCGCCCACTCGGTCTTCATCCCCGTGGATGCGAAGCAACAGCCGACCCCAGGCAAGTACTTCTTGCCCGAGCCGTTCTTCGACGAGCTTTACCGCCGCGCCGCCTTGCAAGCCGAAAAGCCGCAGGGCTGGATGATCGCCTCGGCCGTCTATCGCGCGGCGTTGGCCGAGGATGCGGCACAGGCGGGGCACGTCGTCGATCGCCTGACGGCGGAGTTCGAGATCCGCGTATTCAACGCCGCGGCCCGCGTGCGGATCCCCTTGCGCCGCGAAGAGGTCAGCCTGGAGCCGGGCCAGGCCCAACTCGACGATCGTTCCGTGCAGCCCGAATGGGAAGCCGACGGCAGCGCCTTGCTCCTGGAGATCGCCGAGCCGGGCGAATATCGCCTGGAACTGACGCTGCGGCCGACGGTGCAGCCCGGCAACCGTCCTGCCGGCTTCGATCTGGCGATTCCCCGCGTGCCCACCTCGCGGCTGGAATTCAGCGTGCCGGCGGGCGGTCCCGCAGGTCGAGTTTCCCTCGGCCTTGGGCGCCGTCCGCTGGGAAGAAGTCCAGTCGCGCTGGACCGCCGAACTGGGCCCCAGCGACCGCCTTGCCGTGCGCTGGCAGGATGCCGCCCCGGCGGGCGCGGGGCAACCGTCGACG
The DNA here is from genome assembly GCA_963824275.1 of uncultured Planctomycetia bacterium. Lineage (GTDB taxonomy): Bacteria > Planctomycetota > Planctomycetia > Pirellulales > Thermoguttaceae > JANXQG01. The sequence continues at coordinate 588,898 of CAWGOT010000007.1, forward strand.
TCGAGCAATTGCTCTGGCTGAAGATCGAGCCGGGCTGCGTCCTGCTGGACGTGCGGATCAAGGCGAAAGCCGCCAGCGGGCAGATTCGCCGCTTGCTCGTGCGGGCCGATCCCGCCTTGGAACTGCTTCCCACCAGCGGTCCTGTCGCGCCCGCCGTGCAAGCCGCGCGGCGGCGATCCGCTGCAGACCTACGAAATCCAGTGGCCGGCACCAGTACCCTGGTCGGGACCGGACCAACGGCGTCGGTCGACCTGCACTTCCTGTGGAGCGGCGTGCCGAGCAGCGGGCGCCTTCCGCGTGCCGCAGATCGAAGTCGTCGATGCCCGGCCCGTGCGGCGCTCGCTGGCCGTTTCCATCGATCCCGCCTTGGAATATCAAATGCCCGCGGCGCGATTGCAGGAAACGCGAGGCCGTGCCGGAGTTCATCGACCATTGGGGCACGAGCGATTCGCCCCCCGAGATGGCCTTCCGCCTCAATGGCAACGCCGCGGAATGGAGCCTGGTCACGCGGGCCCGGCGGGCCGAGACTTCCGGCGAACAGCACGTGAATTGGAGCTTCAATGCCCAAACCGCCGAACTGCAATTCGACGCGCAATTGACCACGGCGGGCGGCAGCCTGTTTCAATATCGCCTGGACGCGCCGCCGACGCTGCACGTCGACTCGATTGCGGTCCTGGCCGAGGGCGTCAACCAGGCCGCCCGCTGGTCGCAGGACCCGGACGGCCAGCGTCAGCGTCTTTCTCGCCAGCCCCTTTCCGGGCGGCACGAGATCCAGCTTCACGGCCAGATGCCGCTGCCGAGGAATCGCAAGCTGGGCGATGCCGCAAGTTCGGCTGGAGGACGTGCGAATCCAGAACTCGCTGGTCAGTCTCTACCGCCGGCCGGATGTCCTGGTCGAGGTCTCCGGGGTTGCCGGACTCGCGGATGTCAAGACCGCCGCGCGACGAGCCGGCCCAGGCCGACCAGGGGCGGCCGGTGCGTTCGTTTTACGCCGACCTGGCCGCCGCGTCGCCCGGTGACTGGTAACGGTTCACGCCGAATCGTCCCCGCCTTCGCGCCGAGCAAGTGACGCGGATCGCGTGCGAAGAAAACCAGTGGCACACGACGTGCGAATGCAGTTTGCAGGTTTCCGACGGGCTGTTGGACGCCGTCGAGTTGGACGTTCCGGCGTCGTGGAAGGACAGCGTGAATACCAGCCCGGCCATGGCCGGCACGTTTGCCGCCACGTCCGATGAACTGCGGTCGAGCCTCGTGCTCTCGCCATCGGCGGCGATTTCCGGCGACTTCACGTTTCACGCTTACGGGGCCGCCGGCCGCCGCCAGGCGATTTGCTCGTGCCCAACGTCGCGTTGAAGCAGCGATGCCGGGAGCGTGAAGAAGTACGTCATTTTGCCGAACTCGGCCGACCATCGGCCCGTCGCCTGGGCCGTGCAGAATCTGCGGCGCTGCGATGCCAAGCAGGCGGCCGCCGAAGATGCGGTGAGGTACGAAGTCGTGGGCGAGCCGTGGCAGGCGTCGCGCTTGCCTCCGCACAAGACGACGGCCGTGACGCGGGTCGTCCAGGCCGACGTTCGCTACGCCTGGCAGGCCGACGGCCGCTGCCTGGCGCGGCCTTCCTCGACGTGGAAACCGCCGCCGCGCTCGATTGCCCGCTGGAACTCCCGCCCGGTTTCGAACTCTTGCAGTTCACCGTCGATGGTCTGCCGGTCGATGCCGTGCGGCGGCCGGCGGCCGATGACGGCACCGCGGCGACATGGGTGGTGCCGCTTGGCCTCCCAGGCTTCCACGTCGCGCGTGGAATGCTCTTCTTCGCCGCGTCGGCAATTCCCCAGTCGCTGCCCGGCTGGCCCCGGCGGTGCTCGTTCGTCGCGCCGAAGCTGGGCGATCTGCCGGTCGAACGCACCGTCTGGACGATCGCCGCGCCCCGCACTTTTCAAGCGGCCGGGGGGAAAAGGGGTCAGATACAGTTTCTCAGGAGCACGGTGGGTTTTCAAGGGGCGGCGGCCGAGAAAATGGATCTGACCCCGCTTCGCCCTCGCTTCCGCGAATGTCGCCGCCGGCGACATTGCCGCGCAGTGGCAGCGTTTCGTCGCCGAAGGACAGGCGACCGTTTCTTCTGCCGCCCCGCGGTCCGAACGATGTTGTCGCACTCGAGTATCGGCCCATCGAAGCCCCGTCATGGCTCCCGCGGCTGGCGGGCATCGCCGGCGTTCCTGGTCATCGTAGGGCTGGCCGGGCTGGTCGTCCGCCTGGGCCTGCTGAGGAACTTGGTTCGCCCGCTGGCCTGCTGTCTTCGGCGTCGGCTTCGGGCTGGCATGGTGGCTGTGGTTGTCGCCCAGCGCGGTGGGTTTGCTTATCGTGCTGGCCGTGTTGTTGTGCCGATTCCTGCCGCGGAAACTACTTGGGAGGCCGGCAGCGGCTGCCGGCTGAATGCGAGATGATCGGATCGAGATCGCTTGCCGGATCGAGATCGCTTGCCGGATCGTCCTCTTGCGGCGATGGCGGCGACGGTTCCACGCCCTGGACCAGGAACATTTGGCGCAGCAGGGCAGCCAGCGTGCGGGCCTTCATCGTGCGCATGATCTTGGACCTGCGGACTTCCATCGAGCGGACGCTCATGCCCAATTCGTCGGCCATCTCGCGGTTCGATTTGCCTTTGAGCAGAAGGTCGAGCACTTCGCGCTGCGGCGGCGCGAGTTCCTTCAGGCGGCGGCGGATCGATTGCACGCGCGCGATGAGTTTCCGTTGCTGGGCGTCCCAGCGGAGGGCCTCATCGACGGCCGTCCGCAGTCGCACATCGCTGCACGATTCCAGCAGGAAGTCGCACGCCCCCCGTTTCATCGCCAGGACGGCCGTTTCCACGTCGCCCTCCAAGTCCCCACTCGGCGCCGCGATGCCGATCACCGGCCAATGCTGTTCGTGCCGTCCCAGCCTGGCAAGCAAATCCAGATCGTGGCCGGCATTCGCCACGTGGAGCAGAATGCAACCCGCATCGTGGGGCGACGAGTTTTGCTGGAAGTCGTCCGGCGAGTGGCACAGCCGCAACTCGCAGCCGAACTGCCGAAGTCGCAGCGACAGATTACGGCGGGTCTTCGAGTCGCCCGAAATCACGAACACGATCGGCTCAACGTCCATGCAGGGTTATCTCCCTCCTGATGAAACTACCCCGGACAGGATTCGAACCTGTGACCTACGGTTTAGGAAACCGTTGCTCTATCCCCTGAGCTACCGGGGCCTGGGGACATGCGGATCAAGGATCCTCTGCCAAATATACCAGATTGCGCATCAGGGACAAGAACCCTTTTCAAAGCACTTCACGTACCCTATCGCCCGTCACGGCGCAGGTTTGCGGCGAGGAGGCGACGCTCGTGCGCACGACCTGTTTCATTACAATGCACACAATGCACATGAAAGCCAGGACCAGAGCCGCCCCTGCTGAATTTTGCCGCATGCCGGCCGATTGACACCCGTTTGCCGCGGGATTAGAATCGAATCTCCTCACTTTGGTCCCACCTTTCTTGCCCCTGGGAGAGCAATGATGTTTCTTAGCGATCGGCTGATTTCTCGTCGTGGATTTTTCAAATCGGCGGCTGCCTTGGCCGCGGCAGTTGGCCTGCCCTTGTGGTACGTCGAGGAGTGTCTCTCGGCGGCCCCGGCCGAGCCGGCGAAGGACTCCCTGCGGTTCGCCCTCATCGGCTGTGGCGGCCAGGGCACCGGCGACATCGGCAACGCCGCCCGATACGGCCAGGTCGTTGCCCTCTGCGATGTCGATGAAGGCCACGTGGCGAACCTCAAGCGGAGGTATCCGGCGGCCAAGACCTATTCCGATTTCCGCAAGCTGCTGGAGCAGAAGGACATCGACGCCGTGGTCTGCGCGACGGTCGATCACTGGCACACGCTCGTCGCCATTGCCGCCATGAAGGCCGGCAAGGACATCTACTGCGAGAAGCCGCTGACGCTCACCATCGACGAAGGACCGCACGTCGTCAAGGCCCAGAAGGATTCCGGCCGCATCTTGCAGACCGGCACGCAGCAGCGGAGCGACTCCCACTTCCGCCTCGCTTGCGATCTGGTCCGCAACGAGCGGATCGGCAAGCTGGAAAAGGTCGAGGTCTGGCTGCCGGCCGGTCTGCGGCAGGGTCCCTTCGCCGTGTCGCAGGTGCCCAGGGGCTTCGATTTCGACTTCTGGACAGGCCAGACGGCGAAGGTCCCTTATGTCAAGGAGCGGACGCATTTCAGTTTCCGTTACTGGTGGGAATATTCCGGCGGCACCATGACCGACTGGGGCGCACACCACAACGACATCGTGCTCTGGGTCATCGATCCGCCCGAGGGCGTGCCGACGAGTGTCGAGGGCAAGCAGCTCGTGCAGATGATCCCCGGCGGCTTTACCGCGGCCAGCGAGTACGAAGTCCGCTGGACCTACGCCAACGGCGTCGTCCACGAGTGCCGCAGCACCACCGGCAGCGAGTGGAACGGCGAGGTCAAGGACGCCAGCAAGCAGCAGCACGGCATCAAGTTTATCGGGCCCAAGGGCTGGATTTGGGTCACGCGGGGCGTGATCAAGGCCAGCGATCCGCAACTCTTGTCGGAAAAGCTGCCCGCCGACGCCAAGCGGGTTTACGTGAGCAACAATCACATGGGCAACTTCGTGGAGTGCGTGAAGAGCCGCAAGCCGACGATCTGCCCTGCCGAGGTGGGGGCCAACTCGGCCTGCATGTGTCATCTCGGCGTGACCTCCATTCGGCTCGGCCGCAAGCTGCAATGGGACCCGCAGAAGATGGAATACGTGGGCGATCCCGAGGCCAACACCTACCGCGCCCGCGAGATGCGCAAGCCCTACGATTATTCGATGGTCTGAGTGGACGCTCTTGGCCCGCAGCCCTCCAAGTGCCGCACGAAAGCGCCGGGTAAGATGCGGGTGCGCGTGCATCGCGACCGTTCCGCCCAAGTCGGGCTGATCAACCATTAGGCGCGTCATGAAATTCCCTTTCTTTCTCCTGCCTTGATCTTCTTGTCCAGAATTTTCCTTGCACTGCAGTGGGTGCTTCGACGATTTATGGCCAGAATAGCCGGTTTTGCAGGTTTTCCCGGCAGATTGACCCCTCGAATAAATTTAACAATATTGGCCATAGGAAGTGTATACTAGCCAGAAACCGCTGGAATTCGATCGCTTTACACTCCCGAGAGTCATTTACTTACATAGCTCTTATGGCGGTAAAGTGGCCAGTAAAGTGGCCACATTCGGCCACGTTTTGGCCAAATCCGGCCAGATCCGGCCAGATCCGGCCAGATCCGGCCACGTTTGGCCACGAATCCCATATTGCACCCCCAGCAATAACGAGTTATCCATTCGATGGGTCATAAAATTCCCTCTTTTATGGGAGTAGTCGGCGTTCTGCGCTCATCCTTCATCGCTCATCCCTCGTCCTTCAAACTTGATCGCCCATCCTTCGTCCCTCGTCCTTCAAACTCGATCGCTCATCCCTGTTCTTTCATCCTTCATCTTTCTGTCGGTCGCGGCGAAACCGGGTGATTTCAAGCCGCGACCGACACCCGGCGCGAAACAGACGCCGGGCCGCCTTTCATCTCGCCCCAGGTTCGCTACACCGAGGGCGGGTTTCTTTTCACCAAATTTTCAAAGAACAACGCGTTTCCACATATATATACGTATGAGGGCCTTGAAATGGGAAAATTATTTTCGGGTCCGGACGATAATCGCGTCCTAATGCCTTTGCTAGTAACCATTTAGGAAACTTCTGCCCTACGACAAATGGTTGCGCGCTGGGCGGGATTTCTGGGACCATTCCGGCCGGTGCCAAAACGCTAATCGGTGGGGACGGTTTGCGCGTCGGACGGAAAAAAACGGGACTCGTTCCACTCGGCCCACCCTACGGCATAGATAACTAAATACTGTCAGATGCACACTCGCATGTCTGATACTCTCGTCGCGATTTTTTGGGGCGATGCTTGGGGTCCAAGTCGCCAAAAAAGTTTTTGTCGCATTAGACTCATACTATCTATGGGTTTGTCGATAACTTCAATAGAACGCAATTTACTTCCTTTGGGCCAACAAAAATCTTGCAAAATGCAAAAATCCCGGAATTTTGCCAAAATAGCGCCACTTTTTCGCCTCGAAATGCAATTTATATATGTGGGCCGCGTGTTCGTTCTTCATTCGCTGAGCGGTGGCCGCTAGGTCTTTGGCGGCTCGGCCCCCCACCTCTCGGCGGACCTTTCCCTTCACAAACTGTCTCGCACCCCGCGAGACGGTTCTCTCTCCCCTCGCCTTCGGGCAGAGGGGCAGGGGTGAAGGGCAACTTCAGGAGACACCGTTATGAAAAGCAAGATTTCCCGACCCGAAGCCGAGGCCGAATTGATCGCAATCAACCGCGCTTTGCAAGAGGCCGCCGACTTGGCGCAGATCATGCCTCATCACGGCCAGGTGATAACGCCTGAAATGAGGGACTGCCTTTCCGAGAGAGCGAGGCAAATCAAGGCCCTCCATGAACGGGCCGTTGTGCTGCATTCGCGCGTGAGGGCCTCCGGCCTGGACCGCCAGATATCGAGTTGGGCCGCCGAACTCAAACTCATCATCGAGCGGACGGTGGGCGAGTTGCTCGGCTGTCTTGGACGTTCGGGATGCTGAAATCGGTCTCGTCGTGCGAAACGTCGCCGTTGGCCGGGTTCACCGGCTCGCCCACCGTGACCTGATTCGCGTTGTTCACGGGAAGGACGGGGGAATTGTTGACGCCGCCCCATGCACCGCCGCCGCCTGCTGGTTCGCCGAAAACCCCGTCGATCATGTAGGTTACGTCGCCGGGCGACGAGCTTTTACTGCGGGACGGCCGGATCGTGCCCGTCGTGGCAATCGAGCATCGGGTATTTCAGGGCAAGGTCTACAATTTTGCCGTGGACCAGCTTGCGTGCTACGCCGTCGGGCGAAATAATGTGTTGGTTCATAATAACGCTGAAAACTGCGTGCCCGGGGAACCGGGCGACGCTGGTGGCCCGACGAGCCAGCCAGTCGGTAGGCCGTTTAACTCGGCGGAGGCCGAGGTAGGCCAGACGGTCCAGGGTGTCGATCCAACCTCGCTGCAAGCTGGCCGAGGAAATCTAGTGAAAAGTCGATTGCAAGTCCAGCGGCAGCTTGTCGATTCTGAGACGCCAAGGTACACGCCAATAGAGGTTACGAAAGACGGCGTGATTTGGGACGGCAACCACGGCGTGAGGGCCGCCGCAGAAGGCCGGAAGGCCGTCGATGTAGTCGTTGTGCCCGGGTCAACTACGGGAAAGGGTAACGTACTGGATTTGCCGGTAACGGAGAGGTAGGTGCTATGAACTGTCCGAACGAGTTGTGCGATGTTCTGCTCGATGTCATCAGGATTGGCCTCCTCAGAATCAGGGTGCTGGCTATGCGCGGCGACGCCGCAAAATGTGCGCGAGAGGCTGACCACATACATAACCTGCCGAGCCTATTGACACATTTTTCGTCAGACCTGCTGTTATTCTATTGGAATACTGAAAGAGTCGCTTTCGTTGAGCAAAGCGCGCCGAATGACGTTGAGCAGTTCCAGGCCGTTTGGGCGCGGCTCGCTTCCCACGTGGGGCCGGATAAGGTGTCAGGAACCGATTCATCAATAGGTTCCTGACACCTTATCCGCTCCCACCTTATCCGCTCCCGAGGTGAAAGCGATCTCTTGGGCTTGGCCTTCGACTTGCGTATCCATTGGCAAAATCGCAAAGCAAAGGACAATAGCCCTGGTGCCCGGGTCTTCGCCACATGACCCGGAGACGCAGCTTTGGGATCTGCTGCAATCAGCACCCCTGGTGCGGCCGCCCGCGCCATCATCACAGGTGACCGAATTCGAAATTCAGGGAAGCAGGGAAGGGGACACAATACTAGTTTTGTGGTGAAACCGGTATTGTGTCCCCAGATTTCCCCCATCACGGACAAGAAGGGAGAAGAACCCTCTTCAAATCACTTCACGTACCCTACGTGGTGGTTCGAAATCTCGTTTGGGAAGAAAAACTCCTCTGCCGCTCGCGAATGCGTGGTCCTGATCTGTCTGCGCCAGGCGATAGCCATGCCGAAGGATCGGATTGTGCCGTCTGGGAAATCCTTACCTTTTTAGGAGAGTGCGGAAGCTGGCCAAAGTCTGTCAATTGTGGGCTTAGAAAGGTCGAAATAATCTGTGGAGGCTGACGCATGATGAATCCGCAGATTGACTTTTCCCCCTCGATTTCACCCCGCATCCTGATTGTTGACGACGACCAGAAATTCCTGGCTGGCATGAACCGCACGCTTTCTGCGGCGGGCTTTGCTTGCGAAGGGTGCATGACGATCGAGGCGGCCATCGCCGCCGTAGAGGCCCGGCCGCCCGATCTGATCCTGACGGCCCTCCACGTCCAGGGTGTTCCTGGCATGGAAATCTCCCGTTACGTCCGCGAGAACTGCGATCGGGCCGACCTCCCCGTGATGTTCCTTTCGGCGACGCAAATGCCGGACATTATCCGCCGCCGCGACAACGGCCACGGGGTCTACTATCTCCGCAGGCTGCTCAAAGGGAATGTGCTCCTGGAATTGATCGAAAATGTGCTCCCGGCGTCGGTCGCGCTAAGCCCGGCGTAGCTGCTTGTCAAATCCCTTCTCGCCCGGTAAAATTCCCTGCCATTTCAGGCATGGTTCAATTTGCCTGCCGTCAGGGTAACACTGTAGGGAACGCCCTCCGTGGCGTTCCGGGGCCAGCGGAACGCCACGGAGGGCGTTCCCTACAGAATTTCGGCCGGCGGAAGTGTTACCTTGGTTTGAACCATGCCCCATTTCAGGCGAACAACCGGTCTGAAGGGATAGGACGAGCATGAAACTGCCCACAGCACTTTTGGCGATTGGAATCGCGCTTGCCGCACTGCATGTTGCGAGGGCCGATAACCCCACGCAGTTTACAACCGTGGTCCGTGCGCACTGGAAAGAGTGGGGCGGGGCGAATGGCGCCATCGCGCCGGATCAGCTCGACCGGCTGATGAAGCAGCGAAAAATCCAGGGGGAAGCCGCCGCCGCGCTGGCCACCCTGAAGTTGAAAGTGACTGACCCCCAGACCAAGCAGCCCATTACTTGGACGCAACGGCAGATCGAGACCTATAAAGCGCAGGTCGCCCAGCAGAAAAATCAAAACACCTACGACAAAACCTATCAGAGAGCGCTGGCCGTCATTAAGGCGGACCCGCATGTGCTGTACGTTGAGGGCACCCCCACTTAAGCAGCATCCATCAGGCCCGCAACGGCGACTGCTGGCTGCTGGCGACGATCGGCACCTTGATCCATCGCGATCGGCACGATTTGCGGGAGCTGATCAGCGACGATGGCGACGGCCTGTACTCCGTTCATTTCGCCTACCACACGTTCCGCATCAAGGCGCCGACCGACGCGGAGATCGCCGTTTATACGTCCGACAAGGCCGACGGAGACTGGCTCTACGTGCTGGAGAACGCCATGGGCCAGTACCGCGAAGACTTCAACCGCCTGCATCGCGTCTCGGAGGCCAACGACGACGCCCTGGTCGGCGGCGGCGGCACCCTGGCGATGCAGAACGTCCTCGGCCGCGAATCCGACCACGTCGACATGACGCCGCAGAAACCGCAACGCGACCTCGTGCGCACAACGCTGACCCGCAGCTTCAAGCAGCGGCGGCTGGTACTCCTCGCAACGACCCACGACGAGAAGATCACGCTCCCCAAGGGCATCGCCAAGGGTCACTGCATGGCCGTCATCGGCTGGGACGCCGCCGCGGACAAGGTCACGATCTGGAATCCGTGGGGAAATAACCTCGAGCCGAAGGGCACCGGCCCGAACGACGGCTACAAAACGGTCGACGGGGTCTTCACGATGCCGTTCGTCGATTTCACCCGCTCCTTTGCCCGCATCGACGTGGAGAACGACAAGCCCTACAAGCCGGCCCCGATCCCGGCGGGCAAGGCGCAGAAGAAATGATGTTCAATGGCTGGCACGGGCAGACCCATAAGTTTTCCGGAAACCCGACTTACGCTCATTCAGCGGCTAGCCACCGGCGGCAACGCCGAGGACTGGCAGGGCTTCTTGCGGGATTATTGGGGGCCGGTCTGCCGGTTCGCCCTGCACTCCGGGGCCGGACAACTGAGTGACGCCGAAACGTCGCCTCCCAGACCTTCGAGGTGCTCTGGGAAAGCCGGTTGCTGGTCCGCTGGATTGCCAATCGCAACGCCAAACTACGGAGCCTGCTCTGCAGCGTCACCCGCAAGACCCTGGCCAACCGCCAGCGGGTGCGAGCGGGCCGGGAACGCTTGGCTCGCGATGCAGCCGACCAATGGGCCCAGCCCGAGGCTGTCGATGATGCGCAGGTCCAGATCTTCTACGCAGCCTGGGTCGAGGACCTGTTGAGCCAGACCTTGGAATCGGTCGCCGACGCGTACTATCGAGAGGCCAAGGGAGACTATGTGCGGGTCCTCTACAGCCGCCTCTGCCAGAGGGCGAGCATCGCGGTCATGGCCCAAGAGTTGGGCACCACCCCTTCGTCGGTCAACAACTACTTCCGACATGCCCGGCAACGCCTCGCCGAGACGCTCGAAACCCTGGTCAGGCGGCAGGTCGAGCGGTATAGCGCTCGGAAGTGTCCGAGCAGGATTTCCAGGACGAATGGCAGAGGTTGGGCGACTATCTGAAGGAACACGGCGGGCTGGAAGCGGCAGTTCGCCGCGCCTACGAAGTCATGGACCCGGTCGCGACCCGAAAGAACCAGCGGGCCGGCCTGCAGGCAGCCACGCAGCGTATCACCTTGGCCGTCAATCGTTCTCGGTCAGGACCGGCGAAGCAATAACTTCCACGCCGGTCCTAAGTCATTGTCAATAAAGGAGTTGTGGACAATCCGTTGCCTGGATTAGTAAACCTGTCGTTTCATTACATTTGATAGAGTGAGCGGACGGGAGTTCCGTCCCTCACAACCGACAGGAGCCGGGCCATGTTCTTCGTCATTCCTTGGAAACTGCGTCAGGCAATCGAACCCTGCGGCGTGCCCGCGGCAAACATCGCAATCATCGCGGCCAACGTCTTGTTCTTCCTTCTGGGTTGGTCCTGGCCCGTGGGACTAGGCAGCAGTCTCTCTTCCCTTGGGCTCTACGCCTTCAGTCATTGCGACCTGTGGCACCTGGCGATGAACATGTGGGCCCTCTGGATCTTCGGCAATCCGGTGAACCGCCGGCTGGGCAATGCCTATTATGCCCTGGTCTACCTGGGAGCTGCGGTGCTCTTGGGGCTCTTCGCCCGGCTGACGATGTCGGCCTGCGTGCTGGGGGCGTCGGGGGCGATCTTCGCCGTCATCGCCGTGGCCTTGATCCTCATGCCGCGAGCCACCGTCGAAACGGCCTGCGTGGCCGTTTTCCTTTGACGCTCGTTTTAGGTCTACTGAGCAAGCCGGCACAAGCGTGGCAGTGGCTGCTCCGCAGCCGCGTGTATGAGATCCCTGCCCTCTGGGCCCTGGCGCTGGTCCCGCTGATGGAGTTGTTCCTCTTCTGGTGGGACCATTGGAGCCCAAGCTCCCTGGCCCATTTGTTAGGCATGCTTTGCGGCGTGGGGGCCGTACTGCTGCTGCCCAACCGAATCACCATGCGACGCAGTTCGCTAATCGGCGCCTGACCATTTTTCGGTTGCTGCGGCAGATGTACGGCCGCCGCAACCACCGCACTTAAAACCTGTCCGAAAACCAACCTTGCCTTCAACCAGGAGAAACCCATGGGAATTTTCCAACGTATTTCTGACATCCTCTCGGCCAACATGAACGAACTGACGGAGAAGTTCGAGGACCCGGAGAAGATGCTCAAGCAGGCGATCCGCGAGATGGAAGACTCGATCGTCGACGTAACCCAACAGACCGCCAAGGCCATGGCCCACGAAAAGACCCTCACCCGCGAACTGGAAAGGAACCGCGGCGGAAGCGAGGAGTGGCAGCAGCGGGCGGTCAAGGCCGTGGAGGCCGGCGACGACGCGCTGGCCCGCAAGGCCCTGGTCCGCAAGAACGAGCACGATAAGCTGGTCGCCGCCTTGGAAGACCAAATGGGGATGGCGCGGGAGGGCTGCACCATGCTCCGGCACCAGTTGGCCGGGATGCAGGCCAAGCTTGCCGAGGCCAAGCGGAACCTTTCCACGCTCGCCATCCGCAAGCGATCGGCCGATCTCCGCAAGAAGATGGACGCCCAGGCCGCCGGGCTGGCATCGAGCGTCGACGACACCGCCTTCGCAAAGTTCGACCGGCTGAAGGCCAAGGTCGAGCAGGCCGAGGCCGAAGCCGAGGCCGTGGCCGAACTGCGGGCCATGCGGGTCGGCGGCACGGCAGAGGATCTGGGCGACGTGCCGGTTGAGGATCTCGACGTGTCCGCCCAGTTGGCCGATTTGAAGCGGAAGGTACATAACTAAGGCTTTTCCCGGTTTGTATGTAGGGTGGCTCTAGCCCACCCTCGCGTATATTATTGGGCAAGGTGCGATACTGAAGCGGAAGACACGGAGATTAGCGAGAGACATTATGCCAGAGCTTGCTACAAACTCAGTTGTTTCGCGGCCCCTGGTGGAGTGGCTCGTCGCGGACCCGTCGTGGACGTTGAAGGAACGGCTCGCTCTGGCACAGCGCATGGCCCTGGCGGTCCAGACGCTGCACTCCCAGGGATCAACCCACCGGGCGCTCGATGCAGCCGCGATAACAGTTGATGAGCAACTCCGGCCGCAAATCGGCCTGCCCGCTGGACCGCGCCGCTTCGGCGGCGAGCATTCCGATCCGGAGTTTTGCCCGCCCGAGTTGGCCTTAGAGAAAGCTATCGAACTGCCCGCTGAGATCGACGCCGCCACGGCGATCCTGCGCAAGCAGGGCCTGGCCACCGATCCGCGACGGATCAACGTCTACCAGTTCGGCGTGCTCCTCTGCCAGTTGTTGACCGGCGAGTCGCTCTTGAGCTACCGTTACAGCACGAGCGTCAAGGCGCGGGTCCCGCATAACGCGCGGGCGGTGCTGGATCGCTGTCTGGGCGAAGGCGCGCCGCCGCCGCTGGCGAATTGCGACGGCCTGGCCGAGGCCCTGCAGGAGTTGCTCTGGCAGTGCGGGGATGGACTTCCGCCGTCGAACTGGGAGACGCCCGCCCGCGGCAGTAGCGTCGACTTCCTGGCCGAGACGCCCCCGCAGGGCACCGTGCTGTCGACTGCCGACGAGATCGCGGCCGGCGACAAACCTCCCTTCGAGCGACTTGGGGCACTTTAAAATCGTCCAGAAGATCAATAGTGGCGGGATGGGCGACGTCTACAAGGGCTACGAGGCCTCGCTGGACCGCTATGTCGCCATCAAGGTCTTGCCCGCGACGCTTGCCCGCGACGAGGATTTCGTCCGCCGTTTCCGCGTCGAGGCGACGGCAGTCGCCAAGCTGGCCCATCCCAACGTGGTTCCCATCCACTTCATCGGCGCAGGATGCGGGGCATCACTTTTTCGCCATGCAGTTCATCGAGGGGGAGTCGTTGGGCCAGCTACTTGTCCGCAAGCGGCGGTTGCCCTGGGAGGAGGCGACTACGATCGTCGAGCAATGCCTGTCCGGTCTGAAAGCGGCACATGCCCAGGGACTTGTGCATCGCGACGTCAAGCCTGGCAATGTTCTCTTGAACCGCGGGGCACCCGGTACTCCGGGTCACGGGGAGGCCGTGCTGGTCGATTTTGGCCTCGTGCGCCAAATCGGCGCTGCCACGCATTTGACATCCACCGGCGTGGTGATGGGCACCGTCGATTACATCGCGCCGGAGCAGGCCCGTGGGCAGCGCGTCGATGGCCGCAGCGACATCTACTCTCTGGGAGTGATGTACTACCAAATGCTTGCGGGCGCATGCCATTCAAGGCCGAAACTCCCACGGCGATGATTTTCCAGCACGCCTACGAGGCCCCGTTTCCCTTGGCGGAGGCGGCGCCGGACCTGCCGCCGCCCCTGATCGAGATCATCGCCCGCATGATGGCCAAAGACCCGGCCGAGCGCTATGAGTCGTGTGCCGCCGTGATGAGCGACCTGCGGGCCTTTGAAGAAGGCCGGCCGTTGAGATCGATCCCGGTGCCTCCCGGCGGTCCCATCGGCCTGCCGGCCACAGACCTGCGAGCCGCGGACGATTCGCCACAGGGAAACGCATCTACGGCCCCCTCGCTGCTTTTGCCGCCCGACAATCCGTGGCAGCGGGCGAAGGACTGGGCGGCCACGATGTTCCGTCGGCACGCGCCGGAATCTCTTCAGGAGCTCCAGAGCACGACGCAGCAGGTGGACGCCACGGTGGCGGAGCACGAGCGCCGCTTGAAGCGCGTGAAGAGCTTGCACGACGAAGCCCGCCACGTGGTTGCGGAGTTGGCGGTCCAGATTGCGGCGACCGAGCGGGCCCAGCAGGCTTTTGATGCGCAGGCAACTCAGGCGGCCGATCCCGAGGCGATCCAGGAGAAGTTGCGGGCGTGCCGGGAAGACCTGACCGCCTTGCGCACGCAACACGACGAGCAGCAGGCGCAGGTGGGTCGATTGGAGATGGAGCTTGCCAAGGCCAAGGCGACATTGGTCAGCCTGCGAAGCCAGCGCGACTTGCTCAACGCCCGCATGCGGGCGGCCGAGGCGCAGCAGCGGATCGAGGGAACTGCCCCCTCGCGCCGCGCCTGGTTCCGCCGGGACCGAAAGTGGTTGCTCGTGGTCGTGGGCATCGCGGCGATGGTTTTGGCCGCGATTTTGCTCCGGCGCGGTGAGACACCTCCCATATCCCCGACGGTATCCGACTCCAAACAAGCAACGGCTGCGCCAGCCCCGTCGATCGGCTGGAAACTCCCGCCAGGGGCCCCAGATCCGGCCGTGGCGCCTTTCAACACAACGACCGCGAAACAGCACCAAAAAGCCTGGGCCAAGCACCTCGGCGTGCCGGTCGAGACCACCAACTCCATCGGCATGAAACTGGTGCTTATCCCGCCGGGCGAGTTCCAGATGGGCTCGCCGAAAGAGCTGATCGTAGAGGAGTTGCGGCTGCACGGTGGCGACGACGCCTGGTACAGAGATCATTTACCAGGCGAAGGCCCGCAGCACCGGGTTCGGATTACCAAACCGTATTGGATGGGCGCGACGCATGTGACGCAGGAGGAGTACTTGCGAGTAATGGGCAGCAATCCGAGCAAGTTCCAAGGGGACCCCAAAAGACCCGTGGAGCAGGTGTCGTGGAACGATGCCGTGGAATTCTGCCGACGGCTATCGGAGTTGCCTGCGGAAAATGCTGCGAAGCGTCGGTACGAGTTGCCGACGGAAGCCCAGTGGGAATACGCCTGCCGTGCGGGAACGACGACCCGCTGGTACTCGCGCGACGACGAGGCGGGGTTGGTCGATGTGGCGTGGTTCAACACGAACTCAAGTGGTCAGCCGCATCCTGTGGGGCAAAAGATGCCGAATGCATGGGCATTGTACGATATGCACGGGAATGTTTTTGAGTGGTGCCAGGACTGGTATGACCGGGACTATTACAAAACGTCGGAGATCGACGATCCGGTCGGGCCGCTCCGAGGCATCGACCGCGTGAGCCACGGCGGTGGTTGGGACGCGCCAGCGTGGACCTGCCGGTCGGCGCTTCGTCGCCACAGTTGGGAGTGGTACAAGGGCCCAACCCTGGGCTTCCGCGTGTCGGTGGTTCCGGCCGACGAGGCAGACTACGGCACGAAAGCGGAGGACATTTACACTCAGCGAATCAATAAAGAGCCAAATAACTTCGCGCTGTATCATCAACGTGCTGAGTTGCGCGCGCGGTACGAGCAAAAATGGTCGCAAGCGGCCGAAGGCCTGGCGAAGGTCATCGAGCTCAATCCGGATGACTTTTCCTGGCACCAGAGGACGATGCTGCTCGTGAAGCTTCAGCAATGGAACCTGCTTGTCGAGCACCTGTCCAAAATGATGGCGAAATTCCAAAACGACTCCCAGTCCTTGACTCGGTCGGAGTTGCTTCACAGCCTTGCCATGCTCCCAACGGGAAGCCCGGAACTCATCCAAGCAGGCGAGGTTCTTGTCGCCAAACTGCCGAACGATCCAAGTTCACAAATCTGGGTGGCCATTATGCACTACCGTGCCGGCAAGTACGAGGAGGCCGAATCGCTGTTTTCTGCCGCGGCTGGCGCGTCGCCGCTCTCTCTGGCGCCGGGGGACGGATGGCACTATCGGACGCCAATTTTACAGGTGTTTCATGCCATGATCAAAGCCAAGCTGAATGATCGGCAGGCGGCCAACGAATTGCTTGCCAGGGCAAAAGAGTCCCTCAAAACCTCGATGCTTGCCGATCATGGCACGGAACACGGCGACTACGGTGAGCAGTGGTGGGACCGACTGAGCGCCGAAGCCCTGCTTGCCGAGGCCGAAAACCTGATTAACGGAGCATCGTGATTAGCGCATGCACGTTATGATACCGCACAGTGGTCCCGTCGGGCCTCCCGGTTCATTGCTGTCCCAGACAGCAGCCGCTACAAGCACTACTTTGGCGGCGATACCTGGAAGACCGTGGGTAGGCCGGCGGGTCCCTCGCAATTGCTCACGCTCGATCTCCGCAACCCTCGACTTTCCGCGATCAACGCCAAGAACGCCACTCAACTGTCCCTGGTAGGTCGCATCGACCTGGTGGACCTGCCCGACTCGGATTTCAAACCACCAGACGGGTGGCAATTTCGGTCGGCAAATTGGCATGGTTCAATTTGCCTGCCGCCAGGGTAACACAGTAGGGAACGCCCTCCGTGGCGTTCCGGGCCGAGCGGAACGCCACGGAGGGCGTTCCCTACAGGATTTCGGCCGGCGGAAGTGTTACCTTGGTTTGAACCATGCCGACAAATTTGGCCAATTCGCCTTTTCTCTGTTTTCGAGACAGGTCGGCCGCCGCGCATACCTTCTATATAGGAAATTCCCCAGGCCCCTTCCAGCGGGTTGCCGCGCAGGGATAATGTAGATAGTTTCTATGAAGTCGTTGAAGGTGGCCTTCACGGACGGCTCGGTGCGCGATGCCAAGAGCGCTCCCTGAGAAGGAGATGTGGACCCCAGCCCGCTTGCCGGGCTGGTGAACAAGTCTTGTGAGCGAAGGGGGGAAGTCCCAAATTGGCGGCTAGACCCCAGCCCGCTTGCCGGGCTTGTGAATGAGTCTTGTGAGCGACCGGCGCGGAGGGCATCGCTAAAAAGACTTCTTCAACTGCCGGGCAAGCCGGCAGGGGTCGTTGGTCGGCTGCTGTGGGTCTTTCTAAGAAGACTTATTCACCAGGCCGACAAGCGGGCTGGGTGTCGCGCTACTAAACACTTACCAAATCGATATGTTGCCATTCCTCTTCAAGAAGCAAAGGACAACAATGATGAAATGCTATCTGAGTTGTTCGATTTGGAAAAGCGGCATCTATGGGTTCTTGCTGCTTGCGTTCACCATCGGCTGCGACAAGCGCGGGGACGTTCTCCCCAACGAGGGCTGGGGGGAAGAAAGGGGTCAGAACTATTTCTCTTGACAAAAAGGGAGGGTGAGGTTAGGATGCGTAAATGCCACGACCCTTGCGTCCCATTGCCGACGGACTAATTTACCACGTCATCAACCGTGGCAACAATCGCCAGACGGTTTTTGACAGCGATGGCGATTACAGGGCGTTTCTTAAAGCGATCGCCGACCTGAAAGAGCGAAGACAATTCGACTTGTACGGCTACTGCCTTATGGGTAACCACATTCACCTGTTGATTCGCCCCCGAGACTGCTCGATCAGCCGCATTGCGCAGAGCCTGCTGGTATCGCACACGCAGCGTTACCACCGCTTCCATCGATCGAGCGGGCACGTTTGGCAAGGGCGATTCAAGAGCCCGGTGATTCAAGACGACGACCATCTCCTGACGGTGTTGCGGTACATCGAGGCCAACCCGCTGCGCGCGAAGCTTGTGGAGCGCGCGGGCGATTACGCGTGGAGCAGCTTTGCCTGTCATGGCCTGGGCCGTAGCGATCCGCTTCTCGACCCGGTCGTGGGGTACGATGCGTTGGCGAGCAGTTCGGCGGCGCGGCAGCGGCGTTGGTCGGCTTACGTGCATCAGATTCCTGAGGAGGACGAACTGGCCGCCATCCGCCGCAGCAGCGAGACGGGGCTGCCCTACGGCGAGACTGAGTGGGTGGATCGTCTATGCCGGGAATTGAAGCTTGACTTGACCATCCGTCCGCGAGGCCGACCACGAAAAGACGCCGACGCCAGTAAATAGTTCTGACCCCTTTTATCCTCCATGGTTGGCAACGTTCTTTGAGGGCAAATATGTTTGCGACAGTTCTGATCATTGAGCATTTTCAGACGGGGGCGTCGGATGGTTCTCAGCAGCGAGTGCCCGAACCAACTTGGCCTCAGATCAAGGATGCGATTGAAAGACTCGACGGGAACCATCGATCGACGGTGATTATTGGTCCGGTCGTACCGGAAGAGATTTATATGGTGGTTGGAAATGGTCGGGATGGCAAATACGTTTGCAATGTGGCTGCCGACACTGACCGTGAGTTTGCACTAATTGACCCATCGAAGCCATCCGACCAATATGCGAACGTTTTGGTTGGTCAAACGACGGTCCGTGCACTCAACGAAATCGTTGATCTCGTCACTGTTCTAACAGCGGCACAGACATACGCAGAGCATGGGACTCTCGACGAGAGACTGAGCTGGAGGTTGGTTTGACCGACGCTACTGTAAGGAGACGACCCCGTGTTCCCATTCCGCAAACGCATCGTGCATCTACACATCAACGGGCAAGTGATCTGTGCCGGGGCGGACCAGCCCTTCTACGTTGCCGGTCAGGGCTGGACCGAAGCCAGTGACTTGCAGGTTGGCGACCGGCTTATCGGCGTGGGAGAAGACCTACCCATCGAACGCATCACGACTGACGAGCAGTCCGTCGTCGAGATGCAGCCGGGCGTTCCGCCCTTTCCTTTCAGCGGACTTTTGCCCGCAGGCACGGTGCTCCAGACTCGCAACGGTCTCAAACGCATCGAAGACGTGAAGTCCGGCGATCACATCGTCATGCCCAAGCCGTTCGATCCAGAGCGGAATTGAGCGGGCTGTCGTGGGCGTTGGGGCGTTGGGCGTTACGGGCAGCGGGGCGTTACGGGCAGCGGGACGTGAACACCCAACGCCTCGCTGCTCGGTCTGCACGCCCGCAACGGATTACAGGAGTATCACGCCTCCCCGATGGTATTCAACAAGGCCAGGAATTCCGCTTCGTTTTCCGTCGAAGCGTTCTTGGGCAACTCGAATAATGCCCGGAATTCGTCGCTAAGCGGCGGATCGTATGATCGTATGCGGGAGTTCCGGCTATTGGCGGCCGCTTGCGGGTCACAGGTATGGGAGGTGGCGAACTGGGCCAGGGAAATGACGTGAAGGACGGCCGACTTGACAGTCTCCGGCCAGGACGGCGGGAGTGGGATCGTCGGGGCTTTGGTTTTGGCATTTGGCATCTTTTGCACCTCTCGTCGAATTCTAGCTTTAGGCCGGGCGAACTTCAAGTCGCCTTGCGATTGGCCGCGCAGGATTGGCGCCCGCAATGAGCGTAGGTAAAATGACAGTGCTTAAATGCGGCAACGGGGCCACCCTGGTAACCCCAGACAACGCGCGATTCTTCGTATACATCATGGCACAAGACTTCGTTCCATGGCAGGGCTCTTCCCAATTTTGCGCGGCGCCGGCCTGGACATCGACCGGTGGCACTCGAAAGGCGCACACGCTGCTGAACCAAGGCCATCTTGACGAGGCGGAATCACTGTTCCGGAAGATTCTGTCGGTCGATCCCCGGCATGCGGCAAGCTGGCTGGACCTGGGCACTATTTGGGAAGCCCGTCAGCGCTGGCGGGAGGCCGAATTCGCCTATCGTCAGGCCGCGAGCGGGCAACCCGACTTCGCCCAGGCCCATAACAATCTGGGCAGCGTGCTTAATACGCAGAGGCGATGGAAAGAGGCCGAAGCGGCCTGCCATCGGGCCATCGCCTTGGACGGACAACTGGCCGAGGCCCACAACAACCTGGGTATCGCCTTGAAGGCGCAGGGCCGCCTGACGGAGTCCGAGGCCGCCCTGCGGCAGGCGCTGGCCCTGCGGCCCGACCTGGCGCAAGTCGAGGCGAATCTGGCAACCGTCCTGCGGGAACAATGCCGGATGGACGAAGCCAGCGGCCATGCCTGGCGGGCGATCGAGCTTGGGCTCGACGATCCGCGGTTCCACAGTAATGCGCTTTCGGGCGAGCAGTACCTGCCGGGCGTCACGCCCCAGCGGCTTGCCGTTCTGCATGCCGAGTGGGACCGGCGTCACGCGGCGCCGCTCAAGCGCACCTGGCGGCCCTTCAGCCGCGATCGCGACCCACAGCGCGCCTTGCGGCTGGGGTTCGTCTCGTGCGACTTCCGCGAACATCCGGTCGGATTGTTCACCATACGGGCCCTTGAAGCCTTGAAGCGTCTGCCCTCACCCCCTGCCCCTCTCCCGGAAGGAGAGGGGAGCAAGTTGCCCTCACCCCCTGCCCCTCTCCCGGAAGGAGAGGGGAGCAAGTTGCCCTCACCCCCTGCCCACCTCTCGGCGGGAGAGGGAAGCCATCTGCCCTCGCCCCCTGATGCTCTCGCGGAGGTTGAGGGAAGCAAGTTGCCCTCACCGCCTGACGCTCTCTCGGCGGGAGAGGGAAGCCGCGACTGTGAGGTCGTCTGCTACTCGGACGTCTCGCGGCCGGACGGCATGACCGAGCGATTCATCGCCGCCGCGGACCGCTGGCTGGACGTGCGCAACTTTCCGACGAAGCCCTTGCCGAGCAGATCCGCAACGACCGGATCGACATTCTCTTCGACCTCGGCGGGCATACGGCCGGCAATCGGCTCTTGGTCTTCGCCCGCAAGCCGGCGCCCGTTCAGGTGGAATGGGCCGGCTATGCGGGGAGCAGCGGGCTGGCGGCCGTGGATTATCTTCTGGCCGATCGCTACCAGGTGGAAGCCGGAACCGCGGCTGGACGCCGGCCAGGAAACTCCAGGTCCGCGACCTTCTGGCCACGCTCGATGGCCGCTGGCTGCCGCTGGAAGCCACCCTGGATACCGGCCGCGTGGAAACCGTGTATAATTTACGTGTCGCCGATTTCCACACCTACTTCGTCGGAAGCCGGGAGTGGGGCTTCGCGGCGTGGGTGCATAATGCGTACCAACCGCCCACAGGTCTGCTGAGCGACAAGTACGGAGTGGCCGGTCGCGAGGCGCTCGCGAACGCCGTCAGTGAGACATCATCCTTGTCTGAAGCCAAAGAACTGGTCCGGACCTACCGTCAGCTTACCAGGCTAACTGAGGATGCAGAGCAAATATTCCAGGCTTCAGGGAAGAACTATCTCAGTCCCGACGAGTTGGACTTCATCGAAGAGAATCCTTGGGCTCGCCAGATGTTCGAAGGGACCGCCAGAGATCGGATCTTGAAGGAACTGGTTGACCAGCAACAGTCTGCTGGCAACTTGTTAAACCTCAGCATCACGAGACAGGGCCAATGGGGACCGGACTTCGTAACCGGAAACCGATTCGCGTTCGACTTGACAACGTCAAAGTCGTGGAGCCAGAAAGCATACGATTACGGCGCCGTCTTTGATATTGTGCTACCGCTGTGGTACCGCTGAGACTTTAGCCATTATGAAGAACCATTTTGCCAAGCGTTGGTCGACTGAACGTATTGAAGCGGGCATTGCGTACATCCATGGCGCGGCCAATACCAAGGTTTTTGATAGGACTCCGGATGGCCGAGTTGACCTCCGTGGGCTGCCATTGACTGGGGTATTTAGGCCCGACGGGGTCCGCCTTCGCCATACTGATTTTGGCGGGATGTCCGCGAAGAAACTGATCTTTGCCAACTCTCGACTTGAAGGCTGTGTATTCGACGGAGCATCGTTGGGTTGGGGCAGCTACGCATCCTCCTTTGATACGGTCTCGTTCCTCAAATGCGATTTTGAAGGATCGAGCCTGGGAACGGCGGGAACGTCATACATGCATTGCAATTTCTCACGCGCGGATCTCTCGGGCATTTCAAACCTTGACACGGTGATGACTGAATGCGTTTTTGAAGATACTGTGTTTGAGAAAGCTATGTTCAAGAGGTTTTCCCTTGTGCGATGTCGCATCCTGCCGGTTCTAAAAGGTGCATTGTTTGGCACTGGAGAAGGCGGTTCCTTTCATGACTGCAACTTTACAACGACCTCATTTATTGACTGTGGGTTTAGCCGAACCCAGTTTGAATCCTGCCAGTTTTCCGGAAATACGCTATTGTTTTCTCAGTGGCCTTTAGCGGTGTCAGAATTTAAGCGGCAGATTGTTGACTTACGTTTGCCGGAGCTACTGAGCGCATGTCAGCGCTGGTTGAATGTATCGCATTTGCGCCTGCCTTTCACGATCCACGAGATCGTCGATTTGGAAGACTTGAAGTGGCGTTATGGGCCAACCATAGGGCGACAGATGTTTGATATTCTAGCACAGATATGGAAAGACGTCGAACCCAAGTGCAAAGCAAAGACCGATGATAGCCGATAGAAAAAGAGGAACCATCGGGGTCTGTCCTGGTCCAGCGACCTTTTATAACCGGTGAGGTGGGGGCTTGGGCAGCGCAGGGTCAGACTTTAACTGCTAACTGCGACGAGCCTCGGTCGGGCCTGAAGTTAGTACGTTTGGATCGCGAAAGAGCCCGGAGGATGGATCACAGTGCCCCGCCAGACTAGTTTGACGAATACCGTTTCCGACAAAACCCAACCATGAACCGGAGAGATCGAATGGCCACTGTGCAACAGGCGAAGGTATTTGTGGACCCGACCGAGAGATTCTCACTCTGCGTGCCGGAGGGCTGGATGGTCGACACATCGGGCCAGCAGGAGAGCCGCGTGATCCTTTACGCTCCCACGGTCGACGACGACTTCCGGCCCAACGTGAATTTGCTGCTGCAGGCCGTCCCGCCGTTGACGCCGGCCGAGTACATTACGTTGGGCCGGCTGCAACTCAGGAGGATGAGCAATCTGGTGAAGTTGCCGGTGGACGAACCCGTTTCGCGCCTGGCTGGAGGATGGGTGCTGGAGTGGACCACTTGGGAGGCACCTATCCCGGTCCATGGCCGGCAGTTGATTGCCTTTCGCGGGGAAAAAGCCTTCGTCCTCACGGCCATGGCCACCGCCAAGAGTTTCGAACGCTACGAGCAGTTATTCCACACCGTGCTCGATTCATTCCAGCTTCGGTAGGATCGATAGGAAAATCCTGCCTAACCCTAGTTTTTGTACATCATGGCACAAGACTTCGTTCCATGGCTGGGTTCTACCCAAGTTTGTACCGGCAGGGGCCTGGACATTAAATGGCGGCACTCGAAGGCACGCACGCTGCTCAAGCAAGGCTATCTTGACGAGGCGGAATCACTGTTCCGGGAGATTCTGTCGGTCGATCCCCGGCATGCGGCGAGTTGGGTGGACCTGGGGCTCGTTTGGGAAGCGCGTCAGCGCTGGCGGGACGCCGAGTTCGCCTATCGTCAGGCGGCGAGCGCAACCCGACTTCGCCCAGGCCCATAACAATCTGGGCAGCGTGCTGAACACGCAGAGGCGCTGGAAAGAGGCCGAAGCGGCCTGCCGTCGGGCGATCGCCTTGGACGCGCAACTGGCTGAGGCCCACAATAACCTGGGCATCGCCTTGAAGGCGCAGGGCCGCTTGGCGGAGTCGGAGGTGGCCTTGCGGCAGGCGCTGGCGCTGCTGCCGGATCTGGCCCAAATCGAGGCCAACCTGGCAGCCGTCCTGCGAGATCAATGCCGGATGAACGAGGCCAGCAGCCACGCCTGGCGGGCGATCGAGCTTGGGCTCGACGATCCGCGGTTCCACAGTTACGCGCTTTCGGGCGAGCAGTATCTGCCGGGCGTCACGCCCCAGCGGCTTGCCGTTCTGCATGCCGAATGGGACCGGCGTCACGCGGCGCCGCTCAAGCGCGCGTGGCGGCCCTTCAGCCGCGATCGCGACCCACAGGCGCCTTGCGGCTGGGCTTCGTCTCGTGCGACTTCCGGGAACATCCGGTCGGATTGTTCACCATACGGGCGCTCGAAGGCTTGAAGCATCAGCCCTCACCCCCTGCCCCTCTCCCGGAAGGAGAGGGGAGCAAGTTGCCCTCACCCCCTGACGCTCTCCCGGAAGGAGAGGGGAGCAAGCTGCCCTCACCCCCTGCCCACCTCTCGGCGGGAGAGGGAAGCCATCTGCCCTCGCCCCCTGACGCTCTCGCGGAGGTTGAGGGAAGCAAGTTGCCCTCACCGCCTGACGCTCTCTCGGCGGGAGAGGGAAGCCGCGACTGTGAGGTCGTCTGCTACTCGGACGTTCTCGCGGCCGGACGGCATGACCGAGCGATTCATCGCCGCCGCGGACCGCTGGCTGGACGTGCGCAACTTCTCCGACGAAGCCCTTGCCGAGCAGATCCGCAACGACCGGATCGACATTCTCTTCGACCTCGGCGGGCATACGGCCGGCAATCGGCTCTTGGTCTTCGCCCGCAAGCCGGCGCCCGTTCAGGTGGAATGGGCCGGCTATGCGGGGAGCAGCGGACTGGCGGCCGTGGATTATCTTCTGGCCGATCGCTACCAGGTGGAAGCCGGCGGCGAGGCGAATTATCCGGGGAAAGTGCTTCGGCTTCCGGACGGTTATGTATGTTTCGACGCGCCCGCCGACGCCCCTGAAGTCGGTCCTTTGCCCGCACTGGCCGAGGGCCACGTGACCTTCGGCAGCTTCAACAACCCGGCGAAGATCACGCCCTGCGTGGTGGCTGCCTGGGCGGAGATCCTGCGGCGGGTGCCGGGAGCGCGGCTGGTGCTGAAGTACAAGGGCTTGGACCGAGGCGAGACCCGTCGCCATTTTGAAGGGCTGTTCTTGGCTGGCGGCGTCGCGCCGGATCGGCTGGAGATTCTCGGCTGGTCGCCGCGGGCGCGGATGTTGGCCGAGTACAATCGCCTCGATCTCGCATTGGATCCGTTCCCTTATTCCGGCGGGATCACGACGTGCGAGGCGTTGTGGATGGGGCTGCCGGTGATTACTTGTCCCGGCAGGACCTTTGCCGGCCGGCATGCGTTGAGTCATTTAACGAACGTGGGCATGACCGCGACCGTAGCGTGGAACTTGGCAGAGTACGTGGAGTTGGCCGTGCAACTGGCGCACGACCTGCCGCGGCTGGCAAAATGGCGAGCGGAATTGCGCGGGCAGGTGGCACGGTCGCCCTTGTGTGACGGACCGCGCTTTGCGGCGAACCTGATGAAGACGTTGCGTTTCGGTTTGTTGTAGCCAGAGACTGCGCGGCGGTTAGCGATTGACTTTACACGGTGTGGCCACGGCTGCCTGCACCGTAAACAACGGGACAAACGCTGAACGGTCGTCCGGCGAATTTTTGGACTCACCCTTATGGGGTCATCCGGCCAATGCGCCACTTTGGTGCAAAAAATGCATACGGTTGCAACACGTCCGTGAGGCGATCCCCCGACCGATTGCCAGAAATTCCCGCGAATGGGCCATCAAACGATTCGCGCCTCTGGCGGCCATGTTGCAAATTCCACCTGCGCAAGAGCATAAGTTCAACAGCAAGCGTGATGAAAAATTCGGTGCACCGACGATGGCCACGTCCGCATTCTAGGAAATTTCGCTTGGACCTTGATCAATCCCCCCTTGCAAGGGTTTCAGCCATAGCGTTCTCCGCCAACGACTCTCGCGGCCCTTGGCGTTGCGGATTACAATAAGAACCGGTAGGACGCGGTCGAGTGCAAGGAAGACCGGCCACAAGATGGCGGAGATGGATCTTCGTCGCACGCGACCGCACCCTACGGCCCGTTTTCCGACTTTCGGATGGGAGAACAGCCATGATCGAGTTCAAGTGCCGCCACTGTGGGACCCTGATCCGCGCCAGGCCGGAACTGGCCGATACGCTGGGGAAGTGCCCGAAATGCGCGACGGCCAATCACATTCCGCCCGCGGAGATACTCTCGGCCATTATGATCGATGAGGAACCCGCGCTCGATCCGCAGGTCGCTGGGGACGCCCGCAGCCAGGCATCGCCCGATCGCTCTTTTCTTGACGAGATTATAGTGGGGAGCGGCGCCCCGGCCAAGGTCTCCGCCCCGGCGCAATCGGCCTTCACCAAGGCTTTCATCCCCGGCCGCAGCTTCAGCGTCTTTGTGAAATCCTCCTCGCCAGGCGTTCTCAAGGGGTGGTGCCAGTGCGCGATCCGATCCGACGGGCTGGTATTGACGAAGAAGGACCGCACGCTGAAGGTGCCGGTGGGCACGCCGGTCCGCTATGTCCCCGGCTTTGTCCACGGCGGCCAATTCACCGCCACGCTCGGCGGCACGGTGCTGAAGATCCATCGGTCGGGTTTTGCGGCGCTGACCCAGTTCAACCGCAGGCTCTGCCAGGATTTGGCCCTCTTCCTTCAGGGGAAAGGTCCGGCGCCCGTGTCGGCGAACTACGCCATGCCCTGGTACTTTTGCGTGCTGTTCGCGCTGCCGCTGGCCATGCCTGCCGCCACCCTGGGCGGCGGGATACCGATGATCATTGCCGGCCTGGGGTTGGGGGCCAATGAATGGATTGTGCAACAGGAACAGTTGAGCAAGGCACTGCGGATGGTGCTGATGGGGCTGGTGTTCCTCGGCAGCCTCCTCGCCACGATCGCGATCGTGGTCGCGTTCAGAATCGCGTTCATGGGCGGCACGCCCGATGGGCCCAAGCCCCCGGGCACGCCGGCAGGACCGGAGTTGCGCACGCAGCCCAACACGCCTGCCGCCGAAAGCCAGCCGCCGGGCAAGACCGTGGCGAAGCCGGCCAAGCCCGCACCGATCCGGAACCCGGCGGAAGCCATTGCCGCGCTGGAGTCCGCCGACAAGGAAGCGGCCGCCAGGGGGCGTCGCTGGCTAGCGATCGCCAAGGTCACGGCCGCGGACCGCGGCAATGTGACCAGCGCTCTGAAGCGGCAGCTCGACACGCCCGACGCCGGGCAGCGTTCGGAAATCGTGCGTGCGTACTGCCGCTGGTCGTTGCAGAGTCCCGACGTGCCGACGCTGCTGACGATTCTCCGCTTTCCCAGCCAGTATCGCGATTGCTGGCCGCCGGCGTTCGTGCCGCAGGTTGTCAAGGCCAAGCCCGGTTACGCCGTGGGTGCGATCTACGTCCGCGGCGGCGGCGGCTTCGACGCCTTCAAGCCCATCTTCATGCGCGTGAAGGACAAGGGCCTCGACACCAAGGACAGCTACGAGGGCCCGCAGGTCGGCGGGACCGGCGGCGGCGAGGGGACGGTGGGCGGCGACGGCAACTTCATCATCGGCTTGCACGGCAAGGCGAACGACCAAGGCAAGATCGAGGCGCTGAGCGCCGTTTCGCTGGCCACGGAGACCAGTCCGGCCAGCGGTAATCGCGGTCCGGCGGCGAAAATAGGGCCGCAGACCGTGGGCAAGCCCGTGGCCGACCCGGCCAAGCTAAAGGGTCAAATCCGTCGAGATGACGCGCCCGTGAAATAATCGTTGGGTATTTCGGCAGCCGAGAGAACCCCGCCAACGCGAAAGTTCATCGTGGCAAAGGGCCTTGTGGATCGACATTGATATGTTCCTGAAGAAATTGCACAACGGGGGGTGAAGATGCTCGCAGTTCGAGTAGCAATTCGATGGTCTTGCTTGTTGATTTTCGCGGCCGTGGCGTCCTCCGCGGCGGGACTTCGCGCATCGCCGCCAACGGTAAGTTGGGCGCCGGATGTGAGCGGTTCCTGGAGCAACGCCGGCAACTGGAGTTCCAACCCCGCCCTGCCCGCTGCGGGCGACAACGTCGTTATCGATCCGCCGGGCGCTACGATCACCGTCACGCACGACCAGGGCAGCGACTCGCTGGCAAGCCTGCTCTGCAACGAGAACCTGGTGCTGGCCGGCGGTGCGCTCAGCGTGTCGGCTTCCTCGCAAGTCACCGGCAGCCTTACGGTCGCGATGGGCGTGCTGCTCGCCGCCAGCGGATCGGCCGCGACGCTGACGGCCAATGGCGCGGCAATCATCGACGGGTCCAACCTCTCCGCAAGCGGCGGCGGGCAATTGAACTTGCCCACGGCGACTACCTACATTTACGCCGGCAGTGCCGCCTTTGCCAGCCCCTATCTCACCGCCAGCGGGGCCAACAGCGACCTGAACCTCTCCGGCGTGACGACGATCGCGGGCAGCACGGGCGCGTTCAATACCTTGACGGTCTCGGGGCTCAGCGGCGGCTATGTCGATCTGCACAACCTCACGGGCCTGACAGGCTTTACGGGGGCGTTTTCCCAATTGACGATCACGGCCTCCAGCGGCGGCTACGTCGATCTGCGGAACCTGCCGAACTATACCACGGGCTCGGTCCAGGTCCTGGCCGACGGGGCCCACAGCGTGGTGAACCTGAGCGGCATGACGAGCTTCAGCGCCAGCAACGCCACGAACGGGGCAGCGAGCATCACCGCCCGCAACGGCGGCACGGTGCTGATGGGCAGTTTGACCGCGCTCAACCTGGTGAACATCGTGATGGACGGCACGGGCACGATGGCCACCAGCCAGATCGTGAGCTACACCAACGGCACGGCCACGATCAGCGGCGTTGCGCCGAACTTCTCCGGCCTGACCAACGCCGCAGGAAGCACGTTCAATCTGTCGGGCAGCGTAGCGTTGATGCTGAACAACGCCGCCAACCTCGCCGCGGCGACGTTCAACCTCAATGGCGGAGCGACCGTGAACTTGCCCGACGCCAGCGACATCGACGGGGCGAGCTTCAACGTCGCGGGCGGCGTCACGCTGTCCGTGCCCGACGCCACCAGCTACGTCGAGCGTCGGACCAGCGCCTTCCTGAACGACTACCTCACCGCCGGCGGGTCCAACAGCGTGCTGAACCTCTCCAGCCTTACGACCATTTCCGGCAGCACAGGGGCGTTTGCCACCTTGACCATCTCGGCAACCAGCGGGGGCTATGTCGATCTGCACAACCTCACGAGCCTGACCGGCTACACCGGGGCGTTTGGCCAACTCAACATCACGGCCTCCAGCGGCGGCTATGTCGATCTGCGGAACCTGCCGAACTATACCACGGGCTCGGTCCAGGTCCTGGCCGATGGGGCCAACAGCGTGGTGAACCTGAGCGGCATGACGAGCTTCAGCGCCAGCAACGCCACCAACGGGGCAGCGAGCATCACCGCCCGCAACGGCGGCACGGTGCTGATGGGCAGTTTGACCGCGCTCAACCTGGTGAACATCGTGATGGACGGCACGGGCACGATGGCCACCAGCCAGATCGTGAGCTACACCAACGGCACGGCCACGATCAGCGGCGTTGCGCCGAACTTCTCCGGCCTGACCAACGCCGCAGGAAGCACGTTCAATCTGTCGGGCAGCGTAGCGTTGATGCTGAACAACGCCGCCAACCTCGCCGCGGCGACGTTCAACCTCAATGGCGGAGCGACCGTGAACTTGCCCAGCGCCAGCGACATCGACGGGGCGAGCTTCAACGTCGCGGGCGGCGTCACGCTGTCCGTGCCCGACGCCACCAGTTACGTCGAGCGCCGGACCAGCGCCTTCCTGAACGACTACCTCACCGCCGGCGGGTCCAACAGCGTGCTGAACCTCTCCAGCCTTACGACCATTTCCGGCAGCACGGGGGCGTTTGCCACATTGACCATCTCGGCGACCGGCGGCGGCCATGTCGATCTGCACAACCTCACGAGCCTGACAGGCTACACGGGGGCGTTCGGCCAACTGAACATCACGGCCTCCAACGGCGGCTATGTCGATCTGCGGAACCTGCCCAGCTATACCACGGGCACGGTCCAGGTCCTGGCCGATGGGACCAACAGCGTGGTGAACCTGAGCAGCCTGACGAGCTTCAGCGCCAGCAACGCCGCGAACGGCCCGGCGAGCATCACCGCAAGCAATGGCGGGACGATCCTCTTGGGGCCGTCTACGGTTCCAATTTCCGGCACGAGCGTGAGCCCGGCTCCGGAGGCACCATCACCGCCGGCGGTCTCCAGATCCAGAATACCGCCATCTTGACAATCGTGCCCGGCGGAACGCTGAACATGGCGTCGCTCCAGTTGTCCGGGGGCACGATTGCCGGCAATGGGCCGCTCAGTCAGCCCGTCACGGGGAGCGGCGGGACTTTGCAGCCGGCTGCCGCCGCCAGCAGCTTGACATTCAACGGACCGGTGGTCGTCAGCGGTCCGCTTACGATGGCGGGCAGCGGCACGCTGACGCTTGCCGCGAGCGGCAACTCGAGCACGGGGGTGACCGTTTCCGCGGGCACGCTGCTGGTGAATGGTTCGCTCTCCGCGGGCGCGGGCACGGTGGCCGTGCAGGCGGGCGCTGCGCTGGGCGGCAGCGGCGCCGTCAGCTCGCCGACGAACTTCGCGGCCGGCAGCATCTTCGCGCCGGGCAACTTCGGGCGCTTCACGCTCGGCAACTCGAGTCTGCTGGACGGCACGCTCGACTGGGACCTGGAGTCGCTCCGCGACAACCAGAACGGGACGCCGGGCGTCGATTTCAGCCAGGTCCTGCTTGCCAACGGCAATGTGAACAGCGCCAACCTCATCCTTGCGCTTTCCTTCCCCGGCTCGACAAGCCCTGACGACGACAGCCCATTCTGGGACCAGGGCCACGTCTGGACCGTGGTGGACAACGTCGGCACGGGAACCGAGACCTTTTCGGGCCTGACGATCAGCGGCTACGGAACGAACGGCGCGGGCACGGAGGGCGCTTTCAGCACGAACGTGGGCAATGGCCCGGGAGGCGACCTGGTGCTCAACTGGACCTCGTCCGTTCCCGAGCCGTGCACTCTGGCCTTGCTTTCCGTCGGCGCGATTGGTCTACTTGGCGGCGCTTGGCGGCGAAGCAAGCAAGCGCGAGCGGCAACTTCTTCGCCCCCGGTCGAGGGACCAGTCCTTTCCGGCGACGGTGAGCGAGATAGCGGCCCGGCCATCCTGTCGATGCCCTCTCGCTGGATCGAACCGGCACGGCGGGCAGCCTGAGCGCGTTTGCCCTGAGTTTCTGCTATACTGGCAAGGTCAAGACAAATCAACGACCAGAAGAGGAGATAACTTCGACATGAAAGCGGTCCATTTCAACCTGCTTGTGATCCTGGTTCTTGGCGGCTGTGCGCAGGCTCAACAACAAGAAACCGTCTCGTTGAGCGAGGCCCGGCAGGGCTTCAAGACGAAGCTCGTCAGGCAAGCCTCCGCCAAGGAACCGCTCGCGGAGCCGCCGGCAGGCGTGTTCCGCACGGTGCAGTACGACTCGCCGGCCGGCAAGCTCGCTGCCTATCTCACGCCGGACCCGCACGACGGGAAGAAGCATCCGGCCATCGTCTGGATTACGGGAGGCG
This sequence comes from uncultured Planctomycetia bacterium, assembly GCA_963824275.1. GTDB lineage: Bacteria > Planctomycetota > Planctomycetia > Pirellulales > Thermoguttaceae > JANXQG01. The sequence continues at coordinate 620,307 of CAWGOT010000007.1, forward strand.
ACTGCAACTCGATCGGCGAGGTCTGGGAGGACGCGCCAGAGAAGAACGATCAAACCGCCGGCGCCTACCGCAAAGCGGGAATCGTGATGATGTTCCCCTCGCTGCGGGGCGGGAACGAAAACCCGGGCGCCAGGGAGGGCTTCTTCGGCGAGGTGGACGACGTGCTGGCCGCCGCCGACTACCTCGCCAAGCAGGAGTTCGTCGATCCGCACCGCATCTACCTCGGCGGTCATAGCACGGGCGGCACGCTGGTCCTGCTCGTGGCGGAATGCTCCGACCGCTTCCGCGCCGTCTTCTCCTTCGGACCGGTCGACAATGTGGCCGGGTATCCGCCCCAGTACCTGCCCTTCGATACCACGTCCAGCCGCGAGATCGAGCTCCGCAGCCCCATCCGCTGGCTGCACGGGATCAAGAGTCCGGTGTTTGTATTCGAGGGCTCGGCCAGGGCAACGTGGCAGCCTTGCGGGCCATGTCTCGCGCTTCGACGAACCCGCTGGTCCACTTCCTCACGATCAACGGCAAGGACCACTTTGCGACGCTGGCCCCGACCAACCGGCTGATCGCGGCCAAAGTGCTCCGCGACGACGGCCCGGCGACCAACCTGGCGTTCACTGAGGAAGAGCTGGGCCGGTGAGGGGAGCGTCCAAGTCCAGCGCGAATACGAGAGCGAGTTTGATCTCCTTCATGGCCGTTTCCGGGAGCTTGCCAAGTTTGCGCCAAGACGCACTGTAGGCAATGAGCCAAGCCCCTGAACATTTGCCACGGAATCCTGATCGAGAAAACGAAGCCGTGGCAGCCGCACCTCGTACTGACTCTGGCGGTCTTGAGTAGTCAGCGGCACATAGAGAACCAACGCGCGGGGAGGATCGGGATCGGCGCGCGACACGATGACCACGGGCCGCATCTTGGCCGCTAGCCCAAGATCGGCTAACCACACTTCACCGGATTGAGGGGGCATCGATGAGGTCCAGGGTCTCTTGCTCGACACCGCGCAAGCGCAGGATATCCAACGCGTCCTGGTCGGTCACCTCAATTATTTCCGCGACGCGCCGTCGTACGAGGTCGGCCGTTTCCGGTTTCCATTCGCGCAACTTACCGTCGAGTTGTTCCGCCAATGCATCCATAAATCGACCTGAGGTATCTGCGGCTCCATCGTGACCTAGTTTACACCACAATTATAACCTGACAAAATCCCCTTGGCAACACGCGATCCGATCGAGGTCGCGGGTCAAAGCCGTCCATACAACGTGAAGGCGTCGGCCTTTTCGATCCGCACCGGCAGGATCTGCCCGACGAGCGTGCGCGGGCCCTCGAAGACCACAATATGGTCCCGCACGCTGCGGCCGACAAGCTGCACGACCTCGTCGTCGGCGACGACCATGGGTACGTGGTGCCCGGCGCGGTTCTGCGCGGCCTTGCTGGGCCCTTCCACCAGGACCTCGACTTCTTTCTCCACCAAGGGCCGGTTGTCCTCCAGGCTGATGGCGTTCTGCACGGCCAGGAGCTCGTTGTTCCGCCGCCGCTTGACCTCGTCCGGCACGTCGTCGGGGAGGGCGTCGGCGGCCTTCGTGCCGGGTCGCTCGCTGTACTTGAAAATAAAGCTGTTCTTGAAGCGGGCCCAACGCACGAGCTCGACCGACTGCTGGAAATCGTCCTCCGTCTCGCCGCAGAAGCCGACGATGAAGTCGCTGGTGACGGCGGCGTCCGGCACGATCGCGCGGATCCGCCCGATCATCTCGCGATAGGATTCGACCGTGTAGCCCCGCTTCATCCGCTTGAGCTGCTCGTTGGAACCGCTCTGCACCGGCACGTGCAGATAGGGCGAGACCTTCGAGAGATCGCGGACCGCTTGCAACAGGTCGTCGGTCATGTGCCGCGGGTAGTTGGTGACGAACTTGATCCGCCGCAGGCCGGCGATCTCGTTGAGCCGGGCCAGCAGGTCGGAGAGCCGCAAGGTCTGGCCCTCGCTGGCGTCCCTATAGCTATTGACCGTCTGGCCCAGGAGCGTGATTTCCAGGCAGCCGTCGGCCGCCAGGCGGCGGGCCTCGGCCACGATCTCCGCGGCGGGGCGGCTCTGCTCCGGCCCTCGGACCGTGGGCACGATGCAGTAGGTGCAGAACTTGTCGCAGCCGAACATGATCCGCACCATGGCCTGGAAGGGCGATGCCCTCAATTCGGGCGGGCGGGGCGGATCGAATTTTGCAAAACTCTCCTCGACCAGCGAGCGGCGCTCCTTCATGCGGTCGAGGCTGACTTCCAAACGCGGCTCGCGGTAGCGCTGGGCGGCCACTTCCTCCAGGATCTCCGGCAGGCGGTTCAACTGGCCCGGCCCAACGACCAGGTCGACGTGTCCGGCGCGGCGGAAGATCAGGTTCTGGTCCTTCTGGGCCATGCATCCCAGGACGCCGATGATCGTCTCCGGCTTATGCTCCTTGAGCGGCGCAAGCGGCCCAGCGCGCTGTAGATCTTGTCTTCGGCATGCTGCCGCACGCTGCACGTGTTGTACAGGATCGTGTCGGCATTGCGGGGACTATCGACCACCTCGTAGCCCGCCTGCACGAGGCCGGAGACGATCAGTTCGCTATCCAGCACATTCATCTGGCAGCCGACAGTCTCGAGGTAGACGCGTTTGGTCATAGCTAGTCAGTCATTCGCCGCCCGCAAGCGGGTGCCCGGAGTCGGGGGGACGTTCTTACACCATGAGTTGTATTCACGCCGCATTTCACGACAGGTTGAAAACCTATCCTACGTTCCATTCTACGCTGCCTTGCCACGCGGCGGCTTGCCCTCTTTGGCGGCGGCCTTGCGGCGGCTCTTTTCCTTCTCCACCTCGCCGCGGAATTCGGCCATCACCTCGTTGCGCTTATGGGCCATGAGCCGCATCAAGGCGACCACGGCGACGTACCCTGCGACAACCCACAGGGCGATGCTCCAACTATCCATGTTCTGTCATCCTGACTGGGGTGAAATCGCGAGGACAAACATCCTATTTTAACACAGGCTCTGTTCGGCCGCGTCTCAGACGTTTCCTTTCCTGGCAATCAGCGCCCGCACCTCCGGCGCCAGATCCATAGGAATAACCATCATCGTGGTCCCTTCGGCTTCGCAAGCAGCCTCGATCTCGGCAAACTGTTCGTCCTCGGTCTCGTTTTCGTAGTGCGCTATGACCTGGCGCACACGCTCTTCGTTCCAACCGGGGGGAAACTTCTGCTGGTTCATCGTGGCTTTCTCCTTTGTCGGCGGCGGAATGCCTTTTTTGCCTTGCCGCGAATTTCATAGGCGGTAATGACAAACACGCTTCGAGGATCTTCGTCTGGCACGTAAATAACCTGTAGATAACGTCCCGCTGCAGTCGACCTTCATTCGCGAATTGTCCCTTGCAGGCAAGTCGTCACCATGTCCATGCAGAACTTGCGAAACTTCGGCCTCGGTAATACCATGCTCGTAGGTATGAGGCAATCCCCTTTCAGGATCTTCGTAAGATCGTATTTCCATTCCGCGCCCTATTGTAGCAATAATGGGGGGGTGGCGTCAAGGTTGCGTGTGAACCTCATATCTTACACCGCTGCCGCCACCAATTCGCGGGTTGCCGGGATGACCAACTCTTCACGCATGACGCCGATTTCCCTGGGGGCCTCGATACCCAATCGGATCTGATTGCCGCGGATTTCCACGACCGTGATCTTGATGCCGCCGTCGATGACGATCGATTCGTTGAACTTTCGGGAAAGAACAAGCATGATGGATCTTCCTTGAGATGGGGGGTGATGCTGGAATTGTATACGCATGTCCACAACATGCGTCATTTTATAAAATAGTATACGAATGTCAAGAACAGTCGGTTCAGCGGTTTAATGCCAGGAGAACCGGAAGCCCGGTTCGGCGGTGGGACGCATGGGTCCTATGGGTCTTATAGGTGCTATATGTCGTACAAAACTGCGAGTATCACTAAGATGATAATAATAGTGCGAATTAGTGGCTGTGGAAGTTCCGGCTTCTTCCCCCGGCGGCCCGCCTGCGCAGGCCAGTCTTCGTTGACAATCCGCCGTAAGTCATTTAGACTTAGTAAGTTGTCGAGTTTGTCCGGGTCATCCTCCGGTGTTTGAGGTTGGAATTGTCGCAAAAAGCGTGGGGCGGTGTATTTGATGTGGCGACCGATCGCCGCGTTGAGCAGTTCACTGAAAGCGTGAGCTTTGATCGCCGTTTGTTTGCGCAGGACATCGAAGGTTCGACGGCCCACGCCCAGATGTTGGCCAAGGTTGGTCTGATCTCAGCGGGAGAATGCCTGAGCATTGAGCAAACGTTGGGCGAGATACGCCGTGAAATTGAGCAGGGGAGCTTTCAGTTCCGCACGGAATTGGAAGACATCCACATGCACGTGGAAAAAGCCCTCGTCGATCGCCTGGGCGATGTCGGCCGCAAGCTGCACACGGCCAGGAGCCGCAATGATCAGGTATCGACAGACCTTCGGCTGTGGGTCCGCGAGGCGATTGACAAAATTGACGGGCGGCTTGCCGACGTGCAAAAGGCGTTGGTCGGCCGCTGCGATGCCGATGCCGACGTGATCCTGCCCGGATATACCCATTTGCAGCGTGCGCAGCCCGTCCTGGCGCCGCATTACTGGTTGGCCTATTGCGAGAAATTCGAGCGCGATCGGCAGCGGCTGGCCGACTGCCGGCGGAGGGCGAACCGCTTGACCCTCGGCGCGGCGGCCCTGGCGGGCACCAGCCTGCCGATCGATCGCGACGACGTGGCCCGGCGGCTGGGTTTCGAGGAAGTCGCGGCGAATAGCCTCGACGCCTCGAGCGACCGCGATTTCGTGCTGGAGTTCGTGTTCTGCCTGACGATGATCGCCGAGCACCTCAGCACGTGGGCGGAAGAGTGGATCTTGTGGTCGACCGTGGAGTTCAACCTCCTCAAGTTGCCGCAGGCCTTTTGCACCGGGTCGTCGATCATGCCGCAAAAAATCAACCCGGACGTGCTGGAGTTGATTCGCGGCAAGACGGCGCGGGTCGTCGGCAGCTTGCAGACCTTGTTGGTGCTGGTCAAGGGCCTGCCGTTGGCGTACAACCGCGATCTCCAAGAAGACAAGCCGGCGCTTTTCGACGCTTTCGACACGGTCAACGCCTCGTTGGAGTTGGCGGCGCCGTTGATGGCCCAGGCGGAGTTGAATCGCCCTGCAATCGCCGAGCGTCTCGACCGCGGGCATCTCGATGCCACGACCTTCATGGAACACCTGATCCGCCGCGGCGTTCCCCAGCGGACGGCGCATGGCCTGGCCGCCGGTCTGGTGCGTAAAGCCCTGGATCGGGGTGTGCGGCTGTCCGACTTGCCGCTCGGGGAGTTTCGCGAAGCCCTGCCGGAATTGGATGAATCGGTGTACGATGTCCTGGGCGTCGAGCGGGCGGTGGCGGCGATGCGGAGTTATGGGTCGACGGGGCCAGAACAGGTGAAAAAACAGGTTGAGAGTTGGAAGAAGAGGATGAGGGACGAGGGATGAAGGATGAGGGATGAGGGATGAAGGATGAGGGATGAAGGATGAGGGATTTCAAATCTCAGTACTCAGTACTCAGTACTCAGTACTCAGTACTCAGTACTTGGAGGTTCGAAGCTACGGGGTAGATCTAAGCACTAAGATCTAAGCACTAAGCTCTAAGCACGAAGACCTTTTGCCATGAACCACATTCGTCAGAGACTGCTGTTTGCCGCGATGGCCCTGCTCGCCGGATCACTGACTGCGCCGGCACAAGATTTGGAGCAGACGCCGGCCAAGGGCAAGACGGCCCGGGCGGCCCCCGCAAAGCCGGCTGGCGGCGAGCGGCCGGCGGCTGCCTCGCCGCCGGTCAACCTCACGCCGGCGGAAGACCCGGTGATTGCCGCGTTGCTGGGCTCAAACCCGACCGCACCGTCGGACATCTTCCGCAGGGCTCAACTGCTGCTTGAGGCCGGCAGACCCGAGTTGGCCAAGCGGTTTCTGAAGAAACTCCTGGATGCGAAACTCGACGACGAGCAGTGGACGGCCTTGGTCGACGAGTTCCACACGCCCGCCTTTACCGATCTGGCCGGCCGGGCCGAATTGCGGCCGGAGAGCGAAGACCTGATCCAAGCGGCGCTGAGTGCCGTCCATCGCCGCTTGAACGACCCGGACCGCCTGGCCGCGGAGATCAAGCAGTTGCAGGATCCATCGCCCGAGGTTCGCGCGAAGGCCCTGGCGGGATTGCAAGGTGCGCACGGTGCGGGGGCGAATGCCCTGATTGCCGTACTGGCCGATGCGAAACGGTCGACGGAGCATACGGCCGTCCGCGCGGCGCTGGTCGCGATGCGCGGCGACGCCATCGATCCGCTGGCCGACATTATCGAACTGGCCGAGCCGGAGTTCATGATCCAGGCCATCGAAACGCTGGCCCAGATGCGGGCCACGCAGGCGACGGTCTATCTCTTCGCTCCCGCGCTTTCGGAAGAGAGCGACGTGCGGGTCCGCGCCCGGCGCGGGCGGCGATCGTGCGGCTGATGGGGCGATTGCCCGACAAGGCCCAGGCGGCCCAGCAGTTGTACGACCTGGCGGCAAGCTATTTCGCCGGCAAGCAGACGATGCGGACCGACGTTGACGGCCGCGTGACGCTCTGGTCGTGGGACCCGGCGACGCAGCAATGCACGGGCGCAACCTCGCGCCGGAGGATGCCGCGAGGTCCGTTGCCGCCCGCCTGGCCCGGGCTGCCAGGTCGCTGGCGCCGGACAACCACCAGGTGCAGATGCTGGCCCTGGCGGCCGCACTGGAACAGACCGTCTACGATCGCGGGCTCGACAAGCGGCTGGACTTCAGCGATCCGGCCGTGCAGCAGATCGCCGCGCTCGATCCGCAGACGATCAACGACGTGTTGGCCTTCTGCCTGGCCGAAAATCATCCGGCGGCGGCGCGGGCGGCTGCGGAAATCCTAGGCGGGCACCATGCACCCATGGTCGACGGCAAGCCCAAAGATCTGCTGCGGGGCGGAAGCGAGCCCTCGCCGCTGGCGCGGGCCGTGCGCAGCCCCGATCGGCGGTTGCGGATGGCCGCCCTGGAAGCGATCGTGCACTTGCAGCCGCAGACGCCCTTTGCCGGTTCGAGTTACGTGCCGGAGTCGCTCGGCTACCTGGCCGGGTCGACGGGCGGCCGCAGGGCACTGGTCGTCAGTCCCAACACCGAGACCTTGGAGGAGTGGGTCGGGGTGCTGAAGTTCCGCAATATCGCCTCCGACACGGCGGTCAACGGCCGCGAGGCGGTGCGCATGGCCTTGCGCTGCCCTGACTACGAGTTGGTGGCGATCGATATGGCGACGCTCGGTCCTCCGGCGGAAGAAATCGTCCAGGAACTACATCAGGACTATCGCACGGCCAGCCTGCGGATCGGCCTTGTGGCGCGGGCCGGTTTCCTCAAGCGTGCCGAGCGGATCGCCGAGGAGGACCCGCTTGCACTGGCCTTCTCGCAGCCCATCGATGCCGAGGCGGCCCGCTGGCAGTTGGGCCGGGTAACGGCCCTCGCGCCGCGGGAGTTTGTCGGGTTTTCCGAGCGGCAGGACCTGGCCCAGCGGGCGCTGGATTGCCTGGCGCAACTGGCCAGCACGTCCGGCAAGCTGTATGACATGCGGCGGGCGGAAGAGGCCGTGCTGGCCGGTCTGCTGGTGCCGCGATTGAGCGGCCATGCCGTCGCCGTGCTGGCCAATTTGGGGACGCAGGCCAGCCAGCAGGCGCTGGTAGACGTGGCCAGCCGGTTCGTCAACCCGCTTGCGATTCGGCACGCGGCCGGCATCGCGTTCGGTTTCAATGTCGAGCGGTTTGGCGTGCTGTTGGACCGGGAGTCGATCCGGCGACAATACACGCGCTACAATGAGAGCGGCGCGCAGGACGTTGCCTCGCAAAAAGTGCTGGCCTCGATCCTCGACACGATCGAGTCAAGGGCCGCGGCGTCGGTCGTGGATGCGGCCCGAAAGAGCACTGCGCCGCAGAAGCCCTCCCAGCCGCCGCAGCCGGGCAAGCTGGTGAAACCCGGCGAGAAGAAATGAGGATTGCAAATTGCAAATTGCAAATTGCAAATTGAAAATTGCGGAGGAAGCACGGCGGCGCTTTCTTGCGCGGTGGCCGGCAATCGGCCTGAACCCTACACTTGCACCCCGATTTGCAATTTGCAATTGTCTTACTCATGACGCGAATTCCCTCCTCCACCGCACACGGCACGCATGGCGATCACGGGCCGCCGATTCCCGGCCTGATCGGCTCAGGGCCGGCCATGCAGCATTGCTATCGGCTCGTGCGGCAGGTGGCGCAGTCGAATGCATCCGTTTTGCTGTTGGGAGAGACGGGCACCGGCAAGGAGCTGATCGCCAAGGCCATTCACCGGCTCAGTCCGCGGGGCAGCGGGCCTTTCATTCGCGTGAACTGCGGGGCGCTTCACGAGAACCTGCTGGAGAGCGAACTCTTCGGCCACGTCCGCGGGGCCTTCACGGGGGCGGTCGATAACCGCACCGGCCGCTTCGAGGCCGCCCACACCGGCACCGTCTTCCTCGACGAAATCAACTCGACCACGGCCAAGCTCCAGGTGAAACTGCTCCGCGTGCTGCAGGAGCACGAGTTCGAACGCGTGGGCGACACGCAGACGATCCGGGTCGATACCCGCGTCATCGCCGCCAGCAACCGCGATCTGCTGGAGGAGGTCGATGCGGGCCGCTTCCGCGAAGACCTTTATTATCGCCTCAACGTCGTGACCATATATCTTCCGCCGCTCCGCGAGCGCCGCGAGGACATTCCGCTCCTGGTCGGGCACTTCCTGCGGATCTACAACGAGCAGAACCTCCGCCACGTGCCGCACGTACAGCCCAAGGCCATGGAGATGCTCTGCAGCTACGAGTGGCCGGGCAACGTCCGCGAATTGCAGAACTACGTCGAGCGGGCCGTCGTGCTCGCCCCCGGCGACGAGTTGACCTGCGACCTGCTGCCGGAGGCCGTCCTAGGGCTGAAGGCGCGGCGGATCGGCCGCGTGCGGCCGGCAAATCTCGATGCCCTGGTGGCGGAACTGGTCGAGCAGGGGATCGCGGCCGCCGGTCCGCAGGCCGATAATCTCTCCGCCTCGATCGTCAATCGCGTCGAGAAGGAGTTGATCCTGCACGTGCTCTCCGACTGCGACAACGTGCAGACCAAGGCCGCCGACCGGTTGGGGATCAATCGCAACACGCTGCGAAAGAAACTGGAAGAATATGGGCTGGAGAGGCCATAGCCACAAAGAGTTCGACAGAAAAATAAAGGGACAGAAAAATAAGAGGGGAGTCACGAGGAGAGGATAACCAACAGGGGCTCGGATCGACCATGGTTGCAACAACGCTTCATTTACCCGAAGACCTTCGCCAACTTGCCGAAGTTGCCGCGAAAGGTCGTGGCATGTCATTGGATGAGTTCGTATGCGACTCGCTCAAGGCATCACTAGGCCAAACTGCCGATATAGATCCTTTTTTTGCGGACAAAGCCGTATATGACGGCAGGCGCCAGAGGATCTTTCAGCGGAGCATGACCGATACCTTTACGGGGAAAAGGCGTGATCTTTATCGATACCGGGGCGCTGGTCGCCCGTTACGTACGGCAAGATCAATATCACGTTCGGGCAAACGCGTACTGGTCCGAACTCGAGCGGACAAGATCGGATTGTGTAACCAGCAACTTCGTGGTTGACGAAGCGCTGACGCTGCTGGCTCGGCGCGCCACATACGCGTTTGCGGCGGAGAGGGCACGAAGCCTATATGCATCAAGAGCAATACGGATCTTGCGTCCCGCAGAAGCCGACGAGTTGGACGCGATTTCTTACTTCAGCAAATTCGCCGACCAGGCGGTTAGCTTTACCGATTGTGTCTCGTTTGCCTTGATGAAGAGGCACGGAATTCAGAGGGTGTTTGCCTTCGATCGGCATTTTGAGTTGGCCGGATTCAAGTGCCTGCCGTGAGAAATCGAAGGAATGCGAATGGCTTTTGTGACCTTTGCAATGTCCTTGTCGCATGTTCCTTGTCCTCCTCTTGGCGCTGTCGGGAGCCGAACAATCGGCCGTTTCCCGATCCTTCGCTGGAATGGAAACCACCGCGGTGGCGCAGGTATAATGGAGTGACGAGAACGCTATGGAGACCGTGTCATGCCGATGATTTTTCCGGGAATGGACCCTTGGCTGGAGGATCCGGCGCTTTGGCCGGATGTCCACGAATCGCTGATCGTGTACTTACGGGCACAACTGCAGCCCTTGCTGTTGCGTCCCCGCTACGTCGCCGTTATTGAGCAACGGCTGTACGTGGAAGGGCCCGATCGGAATGTCGCGTCCGATATATGGATCCGGCAGCGACGGCAGCCCGATACGGCAACGGGCCAGGTCGCGACGGTTGCGGAAGTCGACGAGCCGCTGGTTGCCGACATCGAGGACCTGGAGGTCCACGAGTCGCGAATCGTAATCCGCAATCTCCGCGGCGGGCAGGACGTAGTCGTGGTGATCGAGGTGGTCAGTCCCTTCAATAAGCACGCCGGAATGGGCCGGAAATCGTACCGGAAGAAGCAGCGAGAGGTCCTCGCCAGCGCGGCCCATCTGGTGGAAATCGACCTCTTGCGCGGCGGGCGGCACGTGGTGGCGCTGCCCGAGTGGGTGGCGCGTTGCCGCGCTTCCTATGACTACCTCTTCCCTTTCTGTTCCATTTGAGCCGGCGACGGCGGAGAAATACGAATGGCTAAGAAACAAGTTGCGCTATGGCCTGACTTCAACGCCGAAGCGCGGCCGCGTACAGTCAGGCGAACCCTCCTCGAGGCTGGGGCGGGACTTGCCGAGCAGACGAAGAGTGAAATCCAGTTTCAGGTCGATTCCAAACCGGGAGCAAGGGGACGGTTTGTCCACGACTGCTACCTGTTCGTCCCCACGATCGCGTACCGATATCCGCTCTGTAAAGTGACGGAGGATGGAGATCCCTATCCCGTGACTATCGTCGGAGATGGCACGTTCAGGCAAGGGACGGGGGCGGGCAACGAAGATGCGCTCGTGGAAAACCTGCGGCTGCTCTTCCATTCAGACGCCACAAAACGCGTGGTCCTGCAACTGCTTGACGCGCTGTCGTAACTTGTATGGACTCGGGTTAAACCGAAGTGAGCAGGATAAAATGGAAGATGTTATTCTCGACCGCCCCCTACACTTTTTCGGGCGGCATGTTAGAAAAATCACTGCGGCTTGACCGTGAAGTCGATCGACGACTGGCCGACCTTGTGGCCCAAGGTGTCTTCGATCGTAAGCTGCAAGGTATAGTGGCCGGGGACCAGCCGGGGCAGGAAATAGAGCTTGCTGACGAAGAAGTCGTGCCGCGGCGTCTGGGAAATCTCCTCGGCAGTGGTCGAGCCGTAGTCCTCCATGCGCGTGCCGCGGCTGTCGAAGATCTGCCCGCTGATTTTCACGGCCCAGTGATAGCCCTTCGCCGACGATTCAATATGCAGGTTATCGACTTCGGCGTAGAGCAGGACCTTCTGGCCCGGCGTGAAATCGGTGCTCTTGACGGCCTCGAACGAGCCGAAGCGGAGCACTTCCGTGCAGAACGTCAGGTTGCGAACGGCCAGGGGCGCAGTCTCGCCCAGTTGCGCCAGGGCCTCGCCCAGGATCCGCTTGGTCTCGGCCGCGCGGCGGCCTGCATCGGGCGTCTTCTCAGCGTCCATCCAGGTCGATAGGCCATAGATTTGCCTGGACCAATAGTTCTGCGAGGCCTGTGGCGCTGCCGGCAGCGGTCGCATGGCGTCGTCGCGTCGGCCGGCCAGGAGGTAGAGCATGCGCAAGCGGGCCTGCAGGGCGATGTCGCTCTCGTTCTTCGACCCGGCCTTCGATTCCGACTCGATCGAACGAATGGCCTCCGTCAGATGGGCCTGCCAATCGGCTTCGGAGAGCGGCGTGCCCCCAGGCAAGGCCACCGCGATGCCAGCAGTTGGGACAACGCTTGCGGATGCCTCGCCGCGCGTTGCCGCTAATCGATCGGCAATCGAGGGCGGATCGGGGGCCGTGGGGCTCGACTGCGCCGATTTTCCGGTCCCGGTTGTGGCGGCGGTTGAACTGGCATCAAGTCCGCCCTTGGGCGGAGGCTCCGGCAATAAGGCCGGACGATCGTCCAAATTTGCCGCTCCCTCCCGGAGAGAATTGGAGCTAGGGCTAATCGGCTCGATCTGGCTGGTCGGTGCCGGCTTGGCCGGAAAACTGCCCTCCCCCCCTGCCCTGCTGCCCGAGGGGAGATTTGCTTTCTCGCTCCCCGCCGCCGTTCTGACACGCGGATCCTCTCGCGGTCCGTCTAAAGTCGTGCTTTCCTGCTTTTGTCGTTCCGCCTCGCGCTCGGCTTCGCGTCGCCTATAGGCGGCTGCGGCCTGGAAGGCTTGCAGTTCCATTGGCCAAAAACTAGGGTCGGATTTCTTCAAATCGGCCATCAACTCATCGCGAGCAGCCGGATCGATCGCCCCGACCTGCTGAAGCTCGCTCATCACCTGTTGCAGGGCTTCGGCGTCGGTCTGGCTGCCGGAAGTCTTGGGGGGTGATGAGGCCGTCTTCGCCTCGCTTGCCGACGACTTCGTTTCCGCAGCAGTGTGCGAGTTCCAGGGCCAGGTGGTCGTCGCGCAGCCGGCTAGCATCGCAAGACCGAAAGCCATAACGGCCAAGGTGGCACTTACCCGAAGCGTCAGCCAGGGCGTTAAGTCGCTCCCTCGCTTACGCTTCGGGTTGGTATCGTGCTCGAAGCGGCGATTGCCCATGCTGCCCACAGACCATGTTGGGGATACCCATACAATAGGGGGCAGATTTTAATGCAACGCTCACAAGCCTGCAAGGGCGAAAAACCCCTATCGCGCGTAGGCTGGTCGGCGTCCCGGCCGACGGGGGGTGCGAGATACCGTGTTGCCGTTCTCGCCAAGCACCCGTTGGGCCTTCACGAGATCATTGACCCTCACGACGGCCAGCACACCCATCTTGGAGCCCTTGCTCGGTGCGAAGGAGCAATACGCATAGTCGATATTGAGGTGTTCCGCAGCCAATTTTTCGCAGATCTTTCGAAACGCCCCGTTTTGGCTCGGCACCTCGACCAGCAAAACATCAGCCACATCGTACTGAACATTCAGACCCTGTAGGACTTCCATGGCCATGTCAATATTCTCCGGCACGAAACGGACGGTTCCCCGGTCGCCCGAATCCATGACCGAGAGTGCCCTGAAATTGACCTTTTCCTTACTCATGGCCGTCATCATTGCGGCCAGACGCCCGGGCTTGTTCACCAAAGAGACGGAAAGCTGCTTGCCGGTTTGCATCACAGAAACCCTTTCTGAAAGGAGGGACTATGCAAGAATGAAAAGATAGGGAAGCGAATGCCTCCCATACCTTATCTTACACAGGCCCGGCGAAAGGTCAAATCGCCAGACTTTCGGGAACTCCTTGGCAGGCAGCCGCGTCGAATGGGTGTACAATGCGAAACGACGCACACGGACTAGAATTCCGTCCCACACGAACAAGGAGCCTTATCATGGTCGCCAGATTGAGCCGATGGATTGCCGTTGTTGTGTTTCTTTTCCCCGTGCTTGCCAGGGCCCAGGGCTTGCTGGTGGTGGTCGATCCTGACCAGCAGATTCGCCTTCCTCGGCCGCCGGTCATCATCTGGCCGCCGCGCCCCACGCCGCGGCCCATTCCTATTCCGGAACCGCCCCCGGTCTCCTATAGGATCGATTCCCTGGAGGTCAATGCCCGCGTGACCGACCAGGTGGCCAAGGTGAACGTTTCCCAGTCGTTTGTAAACACGGGGAGCCGGCAAATGGAAGTGGCGTTCATTTTTCCGCTGCCTTACGACGGCGCCATCGACCGCATGACGCTGATGGTCGACGGCAGGGAAATGCCGGCCAGATTGCTCAGCGCCGACGAGGCCCGCCGGGACTACGAAGCGATCGTGCGGAAGAACCGCGACCCGGCCTTGCTGGAGTGGGTCGGTACGGGCATGTTCAAGACGAGTGTCTTCCCGGTGCCGCCGGGGGCCAAGCGGACCGTCTCGCTGGAGTACGCGCAGCTTTGCCGCCAGCAGGCGGGAATGACCGATTTTCTCTTCCCCTTGAGCACGGCCAAGTACACGTCGAATCCGGTCGAGAAGATCGATTTCCGCATCTCCGTGGAAAGCCAGGAGGACATCAAGAACATCTACAGCCCTACGCATTCCGTCGAGATCAAGCGGCCCGACGACCGCCATGCCGTGGTCAGCTACACGTCGAAGGACCAGGTGCCCTCGTCCGACTTCCGTCTGCTCTACGACATCGGCCGCGGCAAGGTGAGCATGCGGGTCTTGTCGTACCGGCCCGACAAGTATCAGGACGGCTATTTCCTCTTGCTGGCCAGCCCTGAGATTAAGGCCAGCAGCGAGCGGCCGAAGAAGACGGTCCTGCTGGTGATGGATCGGTCGGGCAGCATGAGCGGGCAGAAGATCGAGCAGGTCCGCGCGGCCTTGAAGCACGTCTTGAACAACCTCCGCGAGGGCGACCTGTTCAATATCATCGCCTTCGACAGCGAGGTCGAGTCGTTCCGGCCGGAGCTGCAACGCTATAACGACAAGACCCGCCAAGAGGCCCTGGGCTTTGCCGAGGGGATTTATGCCGGCGGGAGCACGAACATCAATGAAGCCCTGCGGATTTCGCTTTCGCAACTCACCGATGGCAGCCGGCCGAGCTACGTAGTCTTTCTGACCGACGGCCTGCCGACCGTGGGCGAAACCAACGAGATGCGTATCATCGCCAATTCGAAGGAGTTCAACAAGGTCCACGCCCGGATCTTCTGTTTCGGCGTGGGCTACGACTTGAACGCCCGTTTCCTCGACAAGCTCGTGCGCGAGAATTTCGGCCAGAGCGAGTACGTGCGGCCGGACGAGAACATCGAGGAGCACGTCGCCCGGCTCTACAACCGCATCGAGTCGCCCGTGCTGACCGGCCTGCAGTTGCGTTACGACCTCGAGACGGCCCGGACGGAAGATGGCCCGCCCGTCAACCGCGTTTACCCGCGGGATGCGGCCGACTTGTTTGCCGGCGACCAGTTGGTTGTCGTAGGGCGTTACAAGAAGGCCGGCACGGCCAAGGTGGTGGCGACGGGCAAGATCGGCGACAAGGAGGAGAGGTTTGACTTTCCCGCCACGTTCGTCGAGCAGAGCAACGACGAATCGCTGGCCTTTGTCGAGAAGCTGTGGGCCATCCGCCGCGTGGGCGAGATCCTCGACCAGATCGATCTCAACGGCAAGAACAGCGAGTTAGTGAAGGAACTGGTGGAACTGGCCACGCGGCACGGCATCCTCACGCCGTACACCTCGTTCATGGCCGACGAAACGACGAACCTCCGTGACATTACCTCGAACGCCCAGAAGGCGGAGCGCAGGCTGGAATCGCTCTCGCAAACCGGCGGTGCGGCCGGCACCGCGCAGAGGGCGATGAAGGCCGATTTCCAGAACGCGTATAACTTCCAGGCCGCCAACGATCTTGCCGACAGTGCGAAGTCTGCCGACAGCAAGGACGCAGCCAGCGGTTTTAATCGCTTCGCGGAGTCAGCCCCAGCGAAGGCAGCGAAGGCAGCGCCGGGAAAGGGGCGGGCGGCATGGGTGGCGGCATGGCTGGTGCCGGCATGAGTGGCGGCGCGGCAACTTTGGCCCTGCCCCTGCGGCCCCAATGGCGGCGCCAGCGGAGGCTGCGGCAGCCGAGGCGACCAGGGCAAGCGGCGAATTGTCCTATGGCGGCGAAGTCCAGCATGAGGCCGACAAGGCCCAGGAGACGGTCCGCAACATCGGCAATCGTACTTTCTATCGTCGCCAGAACCAGTGGATCGATTCCCAGGTGACGCCCACCCAGCAGCAGAACGCCCGCAAGATCAAGCAGTTCAGCCAGGAGTATTTCGATCTGGCCAACCGCTACGGCCACACGATGTCGCAGTACCTGGCGATGGATGAAGCCGTGGTCATCAACCTCGACGGCCAGGCCTACTTGATCGAACCGTAGGCAGAAGAGTAGAATAGTATCGGCATGGTAACACAACCTGATGAGTAGGATCGATGGCCACTGACACGATCAGCAATGATGAGCTCGAGGCAATTGCCGCGGAGGTACATGCCGTCGTGGAAAGCCTGGTGACGGAGGATGATACTCCCGTGGACAACTTCTTCTCTGAGAAGCAACAGCGGCTGCTCACCGAGCCGCTTTTCAGTTCCTGGCAGGGGCCCGGAAAGGAGCAGCCGTTCGTGGCCATGGCAAACGTGGGCCTGTTCTACGCCCTCCGCCGCCCGCCGGTAGTGCCGGATGTGTTGTTGAGCCTGGGGGTGCAGTTGCCTGCCGATATCCATCTTAAGCACAATCGTTCTTATTTCATCTGGGAATACGGTGGCAAGGCGCCCGAGGTCGTGATCGAGATCGTTTCGAACCGCGAGGGGGGCGAGGACACGAACAAGCTTGCGACCTACGCCGAAATCGGAATTCGCTACTACGTGATCTTCGATCCCGACGGCATGCTGGGCGCGGAGTCGTGTGCGCCTATCGGCTTGAAGGCATGAGTTTTCACCAACTGGACAAACCGATCTGGTTTCCTGAAGCAGGCTTGGGGCTGGCTCTCTGGCAGGGCCGCTTCGAGGACATGGACGATATCTCGGCTGCGCTGGGTCGATATCAACGGCGCACCGTTGCTCACGGGACGCGAGGGCAAACAAGCCGAACGGCAACGCGCGGACGCCGAACGGCAACGCGCGGACGCCGAACGGCAACGCGCGGAGCAGCTCGCTGCGCAACTTCGGCAGCTTGGCGTCGAACCGCGCGAACCGTAGGCATAGGCCGTAGGGTGTGGAACTCCAACGCAACAGCAGTTATGAGTCATTACACTAGGTTGTGCCTCGAATCCGAAAGGTGACCGGGTCCAACTCCGGCACGATGTCAAAGCGATCGATCCGGGCGGCGGCCAGGATGTCTGTGTCGAGCCCCAATTCGACTAGATTTTCGCCGCCGGACGTGTCGCAGAGAACCTCGGCCAACCGCTCCGGTTCGAGCGTCTCGGCCCCCAGGGCTACCGGCAGGGCAAACCTGTGTAGCCACATCTCCTGCGCCGTAATCGCCTGGGCGTTGAGCAGATAGCCCAGGGCGTCGCGGCGCTGCAATCGATCGACTAGCATTCCGGCCAAGAGACTGTCGTCGTCGCTGAATTGGCCGTCGGTGCCCGAGCAGAGAATGTGGATCGCCTGATGTCCTTGTAGTTGGTTGCAGATCGCCGAAACATTCACGAAGGCCCCAAGGAAAATCTTCGACGCCGTTTGGGCATGGGCCATCGCCCGTGTGCCGTTGGTCGTGGTGATGACCAGCGTCTTACCGCCGAGTCGATCGGCCGTGTAGTCTTCCGGCGAATTGCCCAGGTCGAAACCCTCCACGGCCAGTCCTCCGCGTTCGCCGCCAAGCACGACCTCACCCGGTGGGAACTGGCGGGCGATCTGTCGGGCTGTCTCGACCTCGGCGCAGGGGATCACTTCGCGCGCACCGGCAGCCAGGGCATGAACGATCGTGGTCGTCGAGCGGAGCACGTCGATCACGACGGCGGTCCCACCAAACAGTTCTTCGGGTTCGACCAGTTTTGGCAGGGTGTAGACATTCAGCAGTCCAGGCATGGATCAATTAGACAATAGGCTGTGATTCGGATCAATCCCCTCCGACCCTGCGTGCTGCGTGTGCGGGGTCGGTGGGTCGGTGAAGACCTGTTGGCCAAACGCTCAACTCAGGCTAAGATTACACCATGCCGCATCGCACATTGGCCGATTTTCTGGAAGAACTGGGGCGGGCCGGGGAATTGGCCCCGGTCGATGCCGAGGTCGACCCCTGTCTGGAAGTTGCCGAAATCACTCGCCGCATCGCCCGCCAGGCCGGTCCGGCGATCCTGTTTCGCAACGTCAAGGGACACGATGTTCCACTGTTGACGAACCTCCTTGCCAACGAGTCGCGAATCTGCCGGGCCTTGGGCGTCGAGACAATCGAGGATGCGACTGGCCGCATCGATCGTGTGTTGAACTCCAGCGGCGGCGAAGGCTGGCTGGAGCGGCTCCGTATCGGTTCCAAAGCTGGTGCCGTCGCCAGCTTCGTCGCCAATCGCGTAAAGTCGGGCGCTTGCCAGCAGATCGTCCGCTTGGGCGGCGATGTCGATCTGCAAGAACTCCCCTGCCCTCGTGCCGGCGCGGATGCCATGACCTCCGCAATTTCCTCGGCGACAATCCTCTCCGCCGAGCCCGACTCGCATGCCCAGGTCTTTCTGCAGGGCGACGTGCAGATCGCCGGCCGTGATCGGCTGGTTGCCGCCTGGTCGGATATTGCCACCGCCGTTCCTCTGATGCAGGAATACGCCAGCCGCCAGGCGAAGATGCCCGTTGCCGTCGTGATCGGCGGCGATCCGGCGGTACACATGGCCGCGTCGGCCCCCATGCCGTCCGCGGTCGATCCGCTAGGGCTGGCTGGATTGCTGCGCGAGAAGCCGCTGGACGCGGTGGCCTGCCGGAGCGTCGACTTGCTGGCGCCGGCCGAGTCGGACATCGTGATCGAGGGCCATGTCGATCCCCACGATGCCGAGACCCGGACAGCCCCGCGATTCTCGCCCACGGGCCGCATTATCGAGGAGCAGCCGGGGCACCTGATCCGCGTGACGGCAATCACGCATCGGGCCAACCGCATCTTCTGGGCGACAATCCCCGGCCTGGATTGCAACGAGGTCTTCTTGCGCGACCGCGTAATGGCGCAGGTTTTTCTGCCGTTCTTGAAGATGCGAATTCCCGAATTGGTCGATTTTCATCTGCCCTTTTCCGGTGGCGCCAGGCGCCTGGCGATCCTTGCCATTCGTAAGACCTATGCGGGCCAGGCACGCCAGGTCGCGACAGTGGCGTGGGGCATGCGGCCCTTTTGCTTTGCTAAGCTGTTGGTGGTGGTCGACGCGGCGGTTTACGTCCGCGATGCGGATGAAGTGTGGGCGGCGATTGCCCAGGAGGCGCATCTTTCACACGATGTCTGGCAGTATGCCGCGCCGCCCGATCCGTGCGATCCCACTTCAATCGGGGACGAGCTCGGTCGCAGAATGGCCATCGATGCCACGCGGAAACTGAGTGCTGAAGGTCATGCATCCAGGCCGCGCAGCGTTTCCTTGGATCCCAATATCGAGAATCTTGTCACCGATCGCTGGGCCCAGTACGGTCTGGGACCAGAACGTCCATAATTTCCCCGCCCCATGCAACTCGACAAATCCTCCGCCCGCGTGCGTCAGATGTTCGGCGAGATCGCCGGGCGTTATGATCTGTTGAACCATGTGCTCTCGTTGGGCGTCGATCGCTCCTGGCGGCGGAAGACCGTTCGTCTCGTGCCGCCGAAACCGGACGGCGGGCCGATTCTCGATGTCTGCACCGGCACCGGCGACCTGGCCCTGGCCTATTGGAAGGCCAGCGGCCGCAAGGCCCGCATCGTGGGCACCGACTTCTGCCAGCCGATGCTGGTGCTGGCCGAGCAGAAGGGCCGCCGCGCGGGGGCTCAGGACCAGATTTCCTGGCTGGAGGCCGATACCCAGCAGTTGCCCTTCCCCGACGACGAGTTCCAGATCGTTTGCGTCGCCTTTGGACTGCGGAACGTGAGCGATACGGACCGAGGGCTGGCCGAGATGGCCCGCGTTTGCCGGCCCGGCGGAAGCGTGGCGGTGCTGGAATTCACGATGCCGACGAACTGGCTGCTTGGCCCGCTCTACGGCTGGTATTTTCACCGCGTGCTGCCCCGGATCGGACAGGCCCTGGCTCCCCGCTCCAATCAAAATCCACTGAGAAAGGGCATCAGTCCGCTTATAATTATCTTCCGGCCAGCGTCAGCCAGTTTCCACAGGGTGAGGAGCTTGCCGCGCGGATGCGGGCGGCCGGTTTGGCGCGGGTCGAGCAGCATCGTTTTACCCTTGGGATCGCCACGCTGTACGTGGGGCAGCAAGTAGGTGCGTGTCAGGCAGCAGGATCGTTCATTATGAAGCGAAACATCGTTGTCGCCGTCACCGGGGCCAGCGGAGTCGTTTATGCCACGCGGCTTTTGGAGGTTCTCCACGCTGCCGGTTGCGACATCCACTTGATCATCAGCCCTGCCGCGCAGACGGTCTTCAAGCAGGAGTTGGATCTCTCGGTCGATCTGGAGAACTTCTCGGCGTCGATGCTGATGTTGGACATCGGCTCGAAGCCCAACGATCGCAAGCTGCAGATCCTGCGCGCCATGTCGGGCATTTCCAGCGACGAGAGCAACGTCCTTGCGGTCGGTTCGGGCGAGGAAGGCCGGTTGATCTACTACCACTATCGCGACTACATGGGCGCGATCGCCAGCGGCTCGTTTTTGACCGACGGCATGGTGATCTGTCCTTGTTCCAGCGGCACGCTCAGCGCCATCGTCCACGGCACCAGCGCCAACCTGATCCACCGCACGGCCGAGGTCCATTTCAAGGAGCGGCGGAAGTTGATCCTCGTGCCGCGGGAGACGCCGCTTTCGATGACGGTTTTGGACAACATGAAGCGCGCCGCGGAGTACGGCGCGGTGATCCTGCCCGCCATGCCCGGCTTCTATCACGGCGTGAAGACGATCAGCGACCTGATCGATTTTGTCGTCGCGCGGATCCTCGACCAGTTGGGCATCCGCAATTCGCTGATCCACCGCTGGGGACGGAACGGAGTAAGCAACGTATGAAAAAGAAGTCGCGCGATTCTACATCTCGGGGTCTGGCCGCGAGTAAAGGCGATCCGGCCGCAGCAACTGACCGACTGCTGACCGACGTTCGCACGCTGATCGAAGCGGCTCGGCGGCAAGTTGCACAGGCGGTCAATGCAGGGCTGGTAACGCTCTACTGGCACGTCGGCAAACGCATACGCCAAGAGGTCCTAGGGGAACAGCGGGCAGCCTACGGCCAGCAGATTGTGAACGCACTGAGTGCACAATTGACCGCCGAGTACGGACGCGGATTCAACCGCCGAAGTCTTTTTCGCATGATCCGCTTTGCCGAGGCCTTTCCGGACGAACAGATTGTGTCCGCACTGCGGACACAATTGATGTGGAGCCACTTTGACCCCGGATACAGGTTCGATTACGTTGCTCCGAGTTTCCTCGACTTCTTTCGAACGTCAAACGACATTTTGGAAGAGTCGGTAAAGGATGACCCAGATGACCCGGAGAGCTTTAGGGAGATAATCAGCCAATAGGTGATGGGTCTTTTCTTTTGGTTTCCCATGCTCCGCCAAACCCGCCACATCCTGGAGATGATCCGCTTCAGCCACACGCTCTTCGCGCTGCCGTTTGCGTTGCTGGCAGCCGTGATGGCCTGGGCGCTGAACGCGCGGAGCCGACCGCCGGTGCCGTTTCGCTGGCTCGACCTCGTGGGCATCCTGGTCTGCATGGTCACGGCCCGCAGCGCGGCGATGGCCTTCAACCGCCTGGCCGACCGGCAGATCGACGCCTTGAACCCGCGGACCAAGATGCGGCACCTGCCCAGCGGCACGCTCAGCGTGCGGCTGGGTATGGGCATTCACGATCCTCTGCTCGCTCGGCTTCATCCTGGCAACGTTGCTCTTCCTGCCGAACTGGATCCCGCTGGCCGCGTCGGTGCCGGTGCTGCTCTTCCTCTTTGGCTATAGCTATGCGAAGCGTTTTACGCTGCTGTCGCACGTTTGGCTGGGGATTGCCCTGGCCCTGGCACCGTCGGCGGCGTGGGTCGTTTTGCGGGCGGAAATTACCTGGCCGCCAATGGTGCTCAGCACGGCCGTGACGCTGTGGGTGGCGGGTTTCGACATCATCTACGCCTGCCAGGATTACGCGTTCGACGTCTCGATGCGGCTGCACAGCGTTCCGGCCCGCCTGGGCATTGCTGCGCGCATTGCGCCTGGCGGCTGCATGTCATTTTGTGATGCTCGTCCTCCTGGCCGTTCTGCCCTGGGTCTATCCGCTCTTCGGCACGATCTACCTGACGGGCGTGGCCGCCATCGGGCTGCTCTTGATTTACGAGCATTGGCTCGTGCGGCCGGATGATCTGAGCCGGGTGAATCGGGCCTTTTTCCATGTCAACGCGGTCGTCAGCCTAGGGCTGCTGGCCGTGGGAGTGGTGGAACTTTTGCGGTAGGTTGACATCTCCCTGTTCCACGACTATCTTAGATCTTAAATCCTGTTCGAGAACCCCGAGAGGTTCGCGCCTGCCACCATTTCCCGCCACACACGTTGCCCCACGACCATGAGCCGCATTTCCCTTCTCGCATCGACTTTCGTTTTCTTCCTCCTGATCTTCGTATCGCAGATCGCACCCGCCTTTGCTGACGACGACCTCGTCGATACGGTGAGCAATCTTGTCGCCGACAAGGACAAGGACATCCGCGCCGTCGGCCTGGGGCAGGTCCGCGACGACGTGAAAGGACCGGAGGCGACGCGGCGTTTCGCGGCCCTTCTGCCCAAACTAGTCCCGGAGGCCCAGGTGGGCCTGCTCGGCGCTTGGCCGAGCGAGGCGATGCGGCGGCCCGGCCCGCCGTGCTCGATCTGTTGGGCAAGTCCCAGGGCGAGGTCCGCGGGGCGGCAATCCGGGCCCTGGGCGCCCTGGGCAATGCGCACGACGTGGCCCGATTGACGAAACTGCTCGCCGATGCCAACAGCCAGAAGGATGCCGTCGCAGCCATCACACGGCTGCATGGCGGGGGCGTTGACACGGCCTTGTGCTACGAGATGAAAGCCGCTGTTCCAGCCCAGCGCGTCAAGCTGCTCGAAGTGCTCGTCGCCCGGCGTGCCTTCGAAAGCGTGCCGGTCTGTCTCGACGCGACCAAAGATGCCGATCCTGGCGTGCGGATCGCGGCGTTGGAAGGGCTGGGCCAATTGGGCGGGCCCGACTTGGTTTCACCGTTGGCCCGCCTGATCCTCGATGCCCCTGACGCCGCCACCCGCGAGAAGACCGAACGGGCCTTGATGCTTATCGCCCAGCGGAATCCGAAGGACAACATGGACAAGCAGGCCCTTCCGCTTCTGGGCGTGATGTCCGGCCTCAGCGAGAAGGAAAGGACGGCGTTGCTGCCGGCGCTGGGCCGGATTGGCGGCAAGCCCGCCTTGGAGGTCGTTGAAGCGGCCCTGGCCGACAAGGACCCGGCCCGCAGCGCGGCGGGCTTGAGGGCCCTTTGCAATTGGCCCGACGGCAGTGTTGCCGCGCGGTTGGTCGAGCTTGCCCTAGCGGCCCAGGACCCGGCCGGTCGCAAGTTGCTCGTCGAC
Source organism: uncultured Planctomycetia bacterium (assembly GCA_963824275.1). GTDB lineage: Bacteria > Planctomycetota > Planctomycetia > Pirellulales > Thermoguttaceae > JANXQG01. The sequence continues at coordinate 643,596 of CAWGOT010000007.1, forward strand.
GCCTTGATTCGCGTGGCCCCTCTGCCCGACAAGCGGTCGGAAGCCGAGCGGCTGGCGATGGTCAAGCGGGCGATGGAGTTGGCCTCCAGCGACGAGCAGAGGACGCTGATCTTGAAGCGGGCCTCGGCAGTCCGCTCGCTGGAAACGCTGCGGTTTGTGGTTCCTTACCTGGATCAGCCCAAGTTCACACAGATGGCATGCCTGTCGGTGGTCGAACTGGCGCATCACAAGGAGTTGCGGCAGCCGAACAAGGCCGAGTTCGAGAAGGCCCTCAACAAGGTCCTCGCTTTGGCCAAGGACCCCAAGGTGATTCTGCGGGCGAACCACTATCTGAAGGACGAGACGTGGGTCGAGAAGCAGATCAAGGGGCAATAAGCTCCTACACTAACCCCTTCCGCTTCCGCAGCAGCCATTCGCCGATCAGCAATCCCAGGAACAACGCCAGCACGGCCAGCGGTTCCAAAGCGGCACGGGCGGCAGCGTCTCGACCGGCACCTGCCGCCCGGCGGGCAAATCGTCGATCAGTTGGGATGCGTCCTTGTACGTGTAATAATGTCCCTTGGTCACCTTCGGCGGCCTGTTGCATCGCGTCGGCGTCCATCTGCAGGCGGGCCATCTCGGTCTGCGGCGGAGCGACGGCGAAATCGGCCGCCGAAACCTGCCCCGGCAAGCGGCGGCGCGATCAGCTTGGCATGGTAATCGCCCGCCGGAAGATTGTTCAAGACGGCTTCGAAGTGCCCGCGGCCGGTCTCCGTGCGGTGCAGTTGCACCTTCTGCGTCTGGCGGCCGGTCTGCTCCAACTCGACGGTCACGCCGTTATCGTCCAGCGGCGCCAGGCGATCGTCGCTGAAATGGACCTGCATGCGAACCGGATCGTCGCCCAGACTGGCGTAGTCGCGGCGGTCGGTGCTCAAGCGGGCCGAACGGTCACCCTCGGCCAGCTTCGAGCGGGTAAGGAAGCGGAGCGTCTGGATCCAGTAGCGGGCGAAATACAGATCCCCCACCCGGCGGCGCCAGCGATAGGTCTCGTCCGTGGCGTGGAAAAGCACCTTGCCGCCGCCGCCGACGTACTGCATGATGATCAGCGGCAGCCGCTTGCCGTCGGGACCGCTCCGCGTGGGATGCTCGGCCAGCACGCGGGCCGACGGCTTCAAGTCGGACACCTCGGTCATCCAGTACAGCGGCGGCAGCTTCTGCCAGATGGCCCGCGACTCGCTCCGGCGAGTCGCCCAGTTGCATCGCGGGCTGGCCAGCCCCATCTCGGTCGGCTGGGCGACGAATCCCTCGGTGAGCGGCTTGTCCGGTTCGGGATTGTGGGCCTTGGCCGGATCGAAGGGCATCAGCCGGGCCAGCGGCGTGTCGCGGTAGGCCTGCGGCATGAAGTTCGGACCGGCCACCAGCACCAGGGCCCCGCCGTTGTCCGGATGATCGACGAAATCGGCCAGGTTCTGCAGTGCCGCCGGGCTCAGCAGCGACGGATTGACGTCGCCGAAGATCACCACGTCGTAGGCCGAGAGATCCTCGCGGCGGACGGGAAAGACCTTGAGCATCCTGCCGTTGTCGTGGTCGGCGGCGTCTTGGCGCAGGCCCGCTCGTCGGTGTCGCGTCCGCTGAAGTCCATGTCGGCCTCCTGCAACAGCGTGTGCACTCGATGGTCTTGTCGCGGCTCAAGCAGTTGTGGAGGTAGCGATACTCGAAACGCGGCACGCCCTCGACCAGCAGCACGCGGATCTTCTCCTCGCGGACGCGGATCGAACGCACCAGCGGCGGATGGCGCGTGGGCGGTCGCCCGGCGGCGGTTCGACGTCGATCGTGTAGCGGAACTGGCCCGTCTGCGTGGGCCGATGCGGCAGCACGACTTCCTGGGGCTGGCCGTCGGCGGCAACGGTCACCTCGACTCGGCCGACCGTTTCGCCCTTGTCCGCGGCGTTCGCCGCCCGGATGGTTGTCTTGTGTCGCGGCGGAGCACGACGGAGACCGTCTTCCCGGCGAAACCCTGGGCCGTCAACTTGAAGCGGAAATGGACCAGGTCGTTGACGAAGACGACGTCCTCCACTTCCAGGTCGCTGAGCTTCAGATCGCGGGCCGGGCGATCGCTGCCCACGCCGATCAGCAGCAGCGGCACGCCCTTGCGGCGGGCGTACGCGGCCGCATCGAGCAGCCCCGGGCCTTCCGTGTTGATGCCGTCGGTCGCCAGCACGATGGCCGCGGGCGTCGTGCCGCGAAGTTCGTCCAGCGCGCCGCGAATGGCGGCGCCCAGGCGGGTGCTGTCGCCATTGGCCTCGGCCGCCTTCAATTCTTCGACGATGCCCGGCACGTCCGTGCGCCGGCTCTCTTTCATCTCGCTCAGGTAATAGAAACGCAGCTTGTGGCTCTCGGCCAGCGCCGGTCAGCAACTCGCCGTCGTTCTCGGCAAAGAGCATGCGGGCAATGTTCCAGCGGGAAAGCTGGGCTTTGAACCGCCCGGAATCACCCGGCGATGGACGGCCTTCGCGCGCGATTCTGGGCTGCCGAAAGCCCTGCCACGCGATCTTCCAGTGACTTGCGAACGTCTGTCGTCGTAGCGATCGACGGTGTTCATGCTCCGCGTGTCGTCGATGATCACGACGACAAAGGGCAGGCCGGTCCTTTGCAGGAACAACTCGACCTGGGCGATCATCAGCAACACCAGCCCGACCGCCAGCAGCCGCATGGCGGCCAGGGCCAGACGATAGCCGCGGCCGGCCTGGCGGCATTTCGCGGCAGATAGACGGCTTCACGAAGGTAGATGGCGATGATCGCGGCGACCAGCGCCGCGACGCCCAGCAAGGTGGCCCAGGGCGGCCAGGGCCAGTGATAGTCCAGCCGCCAGGCAATGCCCATCCCCGGCCCGTTGGAAAGGTCGAACCAGCGTTCCATCCAGGTTGGAAGTGTTCCGTTCATTGTGTGTTATATCCGAAACGCCAGGCGAGAATGGATTCCAGCAGCAACAGCGCCACGACGCGCGTACAGCAGACCGACGTGCAACTGCCCGGATCGGCCTGACCGGCGACGGCGGCGGCATGCCCTCGCCTTGCCAGGAGGTCTCGTAGTCCAGCGGGATGCCGGGCCAGACTTCGTCTTGCAGTTCGTCTTGCGAGAGATCGAGGCAAGATCGCTCTCGGCGGTCACCAGGTTGACCGCAAAGAGCTGGCTTGGCGACCGAGCGGCGAGCCAAAATGGGCCGTATAAATGCCGCTGATCAGCGTGTCGTCATAGCGCCACGTGCTATAATCGCCCTGGACCTCCAAGGGCACCGTGCGGCGCTGAGCCGGAGCTCGGGACGCTCGATCGACACGTCCCGCCAGGGCCGGCGATGCCGCCAGCGCCGATTCCAACGGATCGCCGACCTCGACGTTCCGCGGCTGCGCCTGGCCCGCCGTACACCAGGCGAGAATCTCCTTCACCAAGGGCTCGTAGGTCGGCAATCTCGGCAAGTCGCCCCAGGAAGCGTCGGCCGAAGTCGTCACCAGCACGACGCGGCCGCGGCGGACCGGCTGGGCCACGATCAACGGATCGCCATTGCTCAGCGCCAACACGACTTCCGCCGGCGAGCCCGGCGGACGGCACGTCGCGACTCTCGCCCTTGACCGGTCCCGGTGGCTTTGAGCCTTTGGCAGCGTCGGGCACTTGCTCAGGCGGGACCGCTTCCAGCGGCTTGACCTTGAAGTATCGTGTCGACGGGCGATGTCGATCAATCCCGAGTCTGGATGGTCGCGGAACTTCCGCACGATCGGATGCCGATAGTCCGTGAGCATCGAGTCTTCCGTCTGTGGGATGTGGATTCTCGGCCACCGCAATCAGCCGCGCAGGCAGGATCTGCCGCGACCCGTCTGCCGTGCGGTCCGCCAGCAGGCTGTTGTAGTTCTCGGCGACGACCTGGTTCGCCGAGGAAGAAGACGAGGCTGCCGCCGTGGGTCAGGTAGTTGTCCAGCACGCGGGCCTCGCTGGCCGTGAATCGGGCCACGTTGGAAAGCATCACGCAGTCGTAGCGTCCCAGGTCGCCTTCCAGCACGGCGACTTTCCGTCGCCACATCAACCTTGATCGGCGAGTTGGTGCTGGGGTCATTCCAGGCCGACAGGGCGAGGTCCAGATTGTAGACCGATGACTTTTGCCGCTCGCCCGCCGGCCGGCCGTCGATCGCAGAGCACGCGCATCGCCTGGCGGACATTTACGGCCAGGTAGCGGTGATTATCGATCTCCAGGGCGTCGGCCGGGCGCGCACTTCGCCCGCTTGCAGCGGGTCGCCCACCAGCCGCACTTCGACCGCATGGTCGCCGCCCGATTCGAAACGCTGGTTGAAGCGCACGACGGCGCTGCCGCCGGCGGGGATGTCGACGTACTGTCGGCCCGCCGGATGGTCATCGGCCAGCAGGTCGACGGCCTGGTGTTGCCGTGCGACGTGGCCGAAATCGCGGATGCCGGCCTCGATTGCCACGCTCCGGCCGGCCAGCACGACCGGTTCGCGGAGATCCAGCGAAGTGACGGCCAGGTTGTCGTCGCCCGGCTGGCCGAGATTGATCACTTGCAGTTGGGCGAGCGCGGCGAGTCCTTCTGCCCGGTTGCGGAGTTCGGCCTTGGCCGCATCGCTCGCGGCCGGCATCCACGTTCCCCGCTGCAAGTCGGTGAAGAAGTAGACTTCGTGTCGCGTGAGCCGAGGACTGTCGCGGCGGGCCGTTTCCAGCACCTTGCGGACCTCGGCCAGCGTGGCCGCCAGGTCGGCGCCGGTGTGCAGCAGTTCCAGGTTCTCGATTTCCTGGCGGACCGGTTCCTTTTCCAGCCCTGGCGTGGCCACGATGACACGCGGAGGGCTGGCCATTTGCACGAGCGTGAATCCATCGCCGCGAGGGCTTTGCTCGACGATCCGCGCGGCCCATTGCTTGGCCTGCTCGAAGCGCGTGCGGTCGGCCGCCTGGTAGGCCATGGAGTACGACGAATCGATCACCAGCACGCGGTGCGTGCTTCCGTTGGGGCTGAAGATCGGCACGGCGTGCTCGAAGTAGGGCTCGGCCACGGCCGTTACCAGCGTGACGATGACCAGCGTGCGGACCAGCAGCAGGAGCCATTGTTCGATGCGGATCCGCCGCGTCCGCCGCTTCATGGCCGCCAGGAGGAAATCCATCGCCGCCCAGGCCGTCTCGCGGTATTTCCGCCGGCTGAGCAGATGGATCAGCCACGGCGCAGCCGCCGCCGCCAGCCAGCCGAGCATCGGCAGGCTTTCGAAACCGAAGGCGAGAAGGGGCGAGCGGTGCATGAAAAACAGCGTGTAGGACTGGGACCAGTGACTTTGGTATTGTATCAAAATGCTCCGGCGACGTGATTGATTGTGGGCCTGTCCGGTTTCTTACGCCTTTTGCCTTCCCGGAACGCGCAAACCGCCTGCATTTATGACTCGGACTGTCGGCGCGCAACCTTTTCACCCTATAATACAGATGAGGGCCGCGCGATGGGAAAAAAATCTCCGCCTGTAGCTCGAAAACGCCACGCAACCTGTTTTACCAAAACGCTTTACAAAAACAAAAAAATTCTGGATTACCTGCATCCGAAGTTTATTCCCAATAGCCAGAATGGACAACGAACTGACACCCCAACCTACTGTTCATTCCCAGGATCCCCAGCGGGTGCCGGGCCGCGTGCCTCAAGCCCGTTGGCGCTACGGCTCTCTGCTCGTCTGCCTCCTTCTGGTCCTCGCCGTCGCGCTCGTCTTCGGCGGAACGCTGCACTTCGAGTTCGTCAACTACGACGACGACTTGCTGGTCTACGAGAACCCGATCGTCGCCCGCGGCCTCACCGCGCACGGTCTGGCCTGGGCCTTCACCACCAGCGTGGCGAACATGTGGTACCCACTCACCTGGATCTCCTACATGCTCGACAGCCAGATCTACGGCATGCAGCCTTGGGGCTACCATGGGACCAACGTCCTCCTGCACGCGGCCACGAGCGTGATCCTCTTCCTGGCCCTGCGGCGGATGACCGGCAGCCTGTGGTCGAGCGCCCTGGTGGCGCTGGTCTTTGCGATCCATCCGCTCCGCGCCGAAGCGGTGGCCTGGGTGGGCGAGCGGAAGAGCCCCTTGAGCGGGCTGTTTTTCGTCTCCACCATCGCCGCCTACGTCGCCTATGTCCGCCGGCCTTTGTCGCTGGCCCGCTACCTGGCGGTGGCGGGGCTGTTCACCCTGGGGCTCTTGGCAAAGCCCACGCTGGTGACACTCCCCTTTCTGCTCCTGCTCCTGGACTACTGGCCGCTGGGACGGTGGCGGGGAGCCGGCGGGGCACCCGCGCAGCGGGTCGGGGAGCAGGGAGCGGGGAGCATCGGCAGCCCGCGCGAGTCGCCCTGGCTGCTCGTGCTGGAAAAAGTGCCGCTCTTCTTTCTCAGCGGCGCGTGTTGCGTGGCGGCCGTCCTCAGCCAGGCCGGCAACATCGCGCCCTTGAATAACGTCCCCTTTTCCGCGCGGATCGCCAACGCCTCGATTTCCTACTGCGTCTATCTTGGCCAGCTCTTCTGGCCCTGCAGGCTGGCGGCTTTTTATCCGCAAGCGGAAAACCACCCGGCGTGGCAAGTCGGCGGCGGGCTGCTCCTCTTGACTGCCGTCTCCCTGGCCGCCCTCTTGGCGTGCCGCAGGCAGCCCGCCCTGCTTGTCGGCTGGCTCTGGTTTCTCGGCACGCTCGTGCCCACCATCGGCCTGGTGCAGATCGGAAAACACGCCAGGGCCGATCGCTACACCTACTTGCCGCACATCGGCCTCGCCATTGCCATCGTCTGGGGTCTGCGCTGGGGCCTGGAACGGGCCGGGGGCCATGGACCTTCGCTCCGCTGGCTCCCCGCCGCCGCAACCTCGCTCCTGCTCGCAGCGCTTATGGCATACGGCTGGCAGCAGGTCTCCTATTGGCAGAACAGCGAGCGACTTGTGGACCCACGCCTTGGCCTGCACGTCGGGGAACGTCATCGCCCATTGCAATCTCGGTATTGTCCTGGCCGCCCGAGGGCAGGCCGATGCGGCCATCGACCAGTACCGCAAGGTGCTGGAGATCGATCCCAACGACATCGAGACCCTCAACAATCTGGGGCTTGCCCTGGCCGGCAAGGGCCGGGTCGACGAGGCCATCCCCCTGTACCTCAAGGCCCTCGAAATTCAGCCCGGCTACCCGATGGCCCATGACAACCTTGGAATCGCCCTGGCCGGCCGCAATCAACTCGACGCGGCCATCGTCCAGTTCCGCCAGGCCCTGCAATTCAAGCCGGACCTCGCCTCCGCCCACTACAACCTCGGCCTCGCCCTGGCCGAACGAGGGCAATCCGACGAGGCCATCGCCGAGTTCCGCCAGGCCCTGGAAATCGAGTCCGGCAACGTGGCGGCCCACTACCACCTGGCCCGCGTCCTCGCCCGCCAAGGGCACGTCGACGAGGCCATCGCCGAGTACCGCAAGGTCCTGGAACTGGCGCCCGACTTTGTTGCCGCCCACATCAACCTGGGTGTTGCCCTGGCCGCCCGCGGACAGGTCGACGAGGCCGCCGCCCACTACCGCCGGGTCCTGGAGCTGGAGCCCGACTACGCCGATGCCCACAACAATCTGGGGCTCATCCTGGCCAATCGCGGCAAGATCGAGGAAGCCATCGCCCATTTCCGCAAGGCCCTGGAAACCCGGCCCGACTACCTGGAAGCGCACTACAACCTGGCAATGGTATTGGCCGGGCAGGGAAAACCCGACGAAGCACGGCGCACTACCAGAAGGCGCTTGCCCTGGCTGCCGACCGCAACGACAAGGCCCTGGTCAATCTCATTCGAGCCCGCATCAGCCGTATGAACTAACCGCCTGGTCCTGCAAGAACTAAATCTTGGAAAGTGCTGCAAGGGACTTGCTCCTGGTTCGAATTACAGATTGCCGACCACCCGAAAATACTGGATATTGGGTCGAAAAAACTGGAAACTGGCCACTTTGTCCAATTTTGGGTCTGAAATGAACAGTTTTGTACTACTATTGGAAGAATCGCACTGGCTGAAGGACGTTTACTACACTCAACAAAATGCCTGAATTCAACGTCTTTACACTCCAATGATATGAGTTACATTTGATTAACGAACAATACTCTAACAAGGTATTTCTGGCCACATTTTCGGCCACGTTCTGGCCAAATCCGGCCAAATTCGGCCAAATCTGGCCAAATCTGGCCACGTTCGGCCACGAAGTAACAATCGTTCCAGACTTGTTGATATATCCTGCAATACGCTGTCAATAAAAAATATAAATTCTCGTTCTTTTCCCAATGGAAGGGGTACAAGTCCGTTCTCAGGTTGGTGACCCTGTTGATTTCCTAAAACGCGCAAACAACCTACATTAATGCCCGGACCGTCAGCAGGCAACCCTTTCACCTTATAATACGGATGAGGGCCGCGCGATGGGAAAATTATCTTCGCCCGCAGCTCGAAAACGCCACGCAACCTGTTTTACCAAAACGCTTTACGAAAACAAGAAAATTCTGGATTACCTGCAACCGAATTTTATTCCCAATAGCCAGAATGGACGACGGAGTGGCACCCCATCCTACTATTCATTCCCATGATCCCCAGCGCCAGCGCACCTTCGGCCGGCGCGGTCCACCGGCGGGTTCCGGGCCGCGTGGCTCGACGCGGAGCCCCTACCGCCCGCTTGTCATTTGCGGCTTGATCATCCTGGCCGTGGCTCTGGTTTTTGGCAAAACCGTCACCTACGACTTCGTCAACTTCGACGACGACCTTCTGGTCTCCAGAAACCCGATGGTCCAGCGCGGTCTGACGGCGCAGGGCGTCGCCAGGGCCTTTACCACCAGTGTTGCCAACATGTGGTATCCCCTGACCTGCATCTCCTACATGCTCGACAGCCAGATCTATGGGACGAAGCCTTGGGGCTATCACCTCACGAACGTCCTTCTGCACGCGGCGACCGCCGTGATCCTCTTCCTGGCCCTGCGGCGGATGACTGGCGACCTGTGGGCCAGCGCCTTTGTTGCGCTGTTCTTTGCGATCCATCCCTTGCGCAGAAGCGGTAGCATGGATCGGCGAGCGGAAGAGCCCCTTGAGCGGCCTTTTCTTCGCCTCAACACTCGCCGCCTACGCCAGTTATGCCCGCCGCCCCTCGCTGAAACGGTATCTGCCGGTGGCTGGCCTGTTCGCTCTAGGGCTGCTGGCAAAGCCGACCCTGGTGCCTCTGCCTTTTCTGCTCCTGCTGCTGGACTACTGGCCGCTGGGAAGGTGGCGGGGAGCGGGGAGCAGGGAGCAGGGAGCGGGGAGCAGGGAGCAGGGAGCGGGGAGCAGGGAGCAGGGAGCGGGGAGCAGGGAGCGGGGAGCAAAAAACGTGGACAACGCCGTCGCGACGTCGACTCCGTGGCGACTGGTGCTCGAAAAAATCCCCCTCCTTCTGCTGAGTGTCGCCTGCTCCGTGGCGGCCGTCTTGAGCCAGGACAGGAACATCGTGCCGTTGACGAGGATTCCGATTCCCATGCGGGTCGGCAATGCGATTGTTTCCTACGCCGTCTATCTCGGCCAGTCCTTGTGGCCGACGGGACTGGCGGCCTATTACCCGCGTCCTGAAGGCCTGCCATGGTGGCAGGCGGCAGTCACGCTGCTCCTCTTGACAGCGGTTACCGCGGCCGCGCTTCTGGCATGGCGGAGGCATCCCGCCCTGTTGGTCGGCTGGCTCTGGTATCTTGGCATGCTGCTGCCCGTGATCGGGCTGGTGCCGATCGGAGACCATGTCAGGGCCGATCGCTACACGTACTTGCCGGATATCGGCCTCTCGATTGCCGCGGTCTGGGGGGCGCGGTGGGCCGTGGACGCGCTTTGCGGCGATTGGCCCGCTCGCCGCCGGCTATGCACAGCGGGAGGCGCCCTGCTGGTGTTGGGTTTCATGGCCTGCACCTGGCAACAAACCTCCTATTGGCAGAACAGCGAGCGGTTGTGGACCCGTGCCTTGGCCTGCACCGAGAAGAACGTTACCGCCCACAACAACCTGGGGTCCGCTCTGCTCGATCGCGGACGAATCGACGACGCCATCTCCCAGTTTCAGAAGGCTTCGGAAATCATGCCCGATCTCGCCCTGGCCTACTGCAATATCGGCGGCGCCTTGACCCGCCGCGGAGATACCCTCGCGGCCATCGCGAAATACCAGAAGGCGTTGGAGATTCAGCCCGACTATGCGCCGGCCCACACGAGCATGGGCATCGCCCTGGCCAGCCGAGGACAGACGGACCAGGCCGCAGACCATTACCGTCAGGCCGTGAGATTTAACCCCAACGACGCGACGGCCCACTACAACCTCGGCCTGATCATGGCCGACCGCGGACAGTTTGACGAGGCCGTTATCCAATTCCAGAAGACCCTGGACATCCGGCCCGACGACGACGAGGCCCACAATAATCTCGGCATCGCCTTGGCTGGCCTGGGACAGTTCGACGAGGCCCTTGCCCACTACCGCAAGGCACTGGAAATCAATCCGACCAATGTCGAGGCCCGCAATAGCCTGGGCAACGCCTTGGCCGGCCGAGGGCAGATCGACGAGGCCATCGGCCATTTCCGCAAGGCCCTGGAGATCAAGCCTGGCGATCCGCAGTCGCACTACAACCTGGCAAACCTGCTGGTCGGCCGTGGACGGTTGGAAGAGGCCATCGCCCATTACCGCAAGGCACTGGAGATCAAGCCCGACTATGCGGACGCCCGCAACAATCTCGCCAACGCCTTGGCCAATTGCGGGCAGATCGACGAGGCCATCACCCATTACCGCAAGGCCCTGGAGATCAAGCCCGACGCCGTGGAGACCCACGTCAACCTGGCCAATGCCTTGGCCAGCCGCGGGATGCCGGACGAGGCGCTCGAGCACTACAAGAAGGCATTCGCGCTGGCCACCGCCCGCAAGGATAAGGCGCTGGCCGATCTCGTTCGCCCGCATCGAGCAACTGAAGCCAGCCGATCCGGCCGCCAAGCAGCCATGAGTTGCTGCCTATTTCCCCTGGACACGGCGCCGGATTGCACGCTATGATCGACCGCAATCTACTCCCTTGCGGGCATCTCCATGAGCGATTTGCAACAACCGGTCGAACTTGAAGTCCTCTTGCCGGTCCACAACGAAGCCGAGACCATCGAGGCCACGATCCGCGAGCTGTACGCGGTGCTCGCGCCCGAAGTGCCGCTGCGCTTCATCATCTGCGAAGACGGCAGCCGCGACGACACCCAGCAGATCCTCACCCGCTTGAGCGCTGAAATCCCCATGCATCTCATCCTCAGCGACGACCGCAAGGGCTATTCCGGGGCGGTTCGCGACGGCATGCGGGCCCTCGAGGCCCCCTTCCTCCTGTGCCTCGATTCCGACGGCCAGTGCGATCCCCACGACTTCGCCCGGTTCTGGAGGGCCCGCAACGACGCCGACGTGCTCTTGGGCTGGCGGGTCGAGCGCGCCGACACCCGCCTGCGGCGATCGCTCTCGCGGTTCTTCTACCTGCTCTATCAGGCCCTGTTCCGTGTCCCCGTCCACGACCCAAGCTGCCCTTACGTCCTGGCCCGTAGGCAGGTCATCCAGCGGCTCGTGCCCGAACTGGGCGCCATGCAGCAGGGATTCTGGTGGGAGTTCGTGGCGCGGGTCTACCGCCGCGGATATTCCCTCCGGGAGTTGCCGGTCCGGCACCGCGCCAGGGCCGGCGGCGCAGACCCAGGTCTACAGGTTCCGCAAGATGCCGGGGATCTTCTTCCGCCACGCTTTCGCGCTCTTCACGATCTGGCGGGAAACTGGACAGGAACCCCGTGAACGGGGTTGACAGCGTGAAGCAACGGAAGGAAGAGTGCTCGCGACTGGGCCAACCCGACATGAATGCCGGGCCGACTACCGGCTAAAGCCGAAAACGGGCGTAAACGCCCGTCCCATCCACCGCAAAAACCGTGAACGGGGTTGACATCGTGAAGCAACGGAAGGAAGAGTGCTCGCGACTCGGGCAACCCGGCATCAATGCCGGGCCGACTACCGGCTAAAGCCGAAAACGGGCGTAAACGCCCGTCCCAGGCACCGCAAAAACCGTGAACGGGGTTGACATCGCGAAGCAACGGGAGGAAGAGTGCTCGCGACTCGGCCAACCCGGCATCAATGCCGGGCCGACTACCGGCTAAAGCCGAAAACGGGCGTAAACGCCCGTCCATCATCGCCTTAGTGGTCCGTTTCACAAATAACTTCAGGGTTGCGCGGTTTTGGCCGTAGGGTGGGACCAGCGAGCTTGCGAGCGCCGGCCCACCAACACCGGCGACTGGTGGGCCGGCGCTCGCAAGCTCGCTGGTCCCACCCTACGAACGTATCCCTGAAGTTATTTGTGAAATGGACCACTTAGAGATGTTACGCCGCTCTCGTTCCGGACCATGCGGGACGGGCGTTTACGCCCGTTTTCGGCTTCAGCCGGTAATCGGCCCGGCATTTATGCCGGGTTCAGGGCGGGCTATAATCGTTCTCTTACCATTCCCTCCCCGCTGTCAGGCCCGTTTACGGGCCTCCTCCCTCAAGGAATCTTACATGGGCCGAAACTACTACTCCGAAATCAACCTCCACTTCACATGGCACTGCAAGGATAGCGCACCGATGCTCACCGCTCAGGTTGAGCCAGTGACACACCGGATCATCAAGGATCGCCTGATCAAGACGCCCGATGTATTTGTTCACGAGATCGGCGGAACGGATACGCACATCCACGTGGCTGTCACGATCCCTCCCACTCTGACGATCAGCGTATTCGTGGGCCAACTCAAGGGCGCGTCTTCACACGACGTAAATCAGCATTTCGCAATGCGTGGAAGGGTGCTTGAATGGCAAGCCGGCTATGGTGTCGTGAGTTTCGGCACGAAGGACTTGCCTTGGGTGAGGCAGTATATTCAAGATCAGCGCAGCCACCACGCAACCGGAAAGATCGTCGACCGGCTTGAGCGCATTACGGAGATTGAGACGGTAGCACTGGACAGGAACCCCGTGAACGGGGTTGACATCGCGAAGCAACGGGAGGAAGAGTGCTCGCGACTCGGCCAACCCGGCATCAATGCCGGGCCGACTACCGGCTAAAGCCGAAAACGGGCGTAAACGCCCGTCCCAGCCACCGCAAAAACCGTTAACGGGGTTGACATCGCGAAGCAACGGGAGGAAGAGTGCTCGCGACTCGGCCAACCCGGCATCAATGCGCCATCAATGCCGGGCCGACTACCGGCTAAAGCCGAAAACGGGCGTAAACGCCCGTCCCACCGGCCGGGACCAACACGGAACTGGAACCCAATGACACCGTGGGGGGAACGCTGCTCGCGACTCGGCCAACCCGGCATCAATGCCGGGCCGACTACCGGCTAAAGCCGAAAACGGGCGTAAACGCCCGTCCCATCCACCGCAAAAACCGTGAACGGGGTTGACATCGCGAAGCAACGGGAGGAAGAGTGCTCGCGACTCGGCCAACCCGGCATCAATGCCGGGCCGACTACCGGCTAAAGCCGAAAACGGGCGTAAACGCCCGTTATCACGTCACCGTGACCGTCACCACCTGCTCCGTGTAGACCTGCACGCCGACCGCGTAGTTGCCCGTCTGGTCGACCACCGCCCAGGCGTCGTGGTTGGCCAGGTCGACGCCCGATGAACCGACCACGTTGCTCAACACGGCCGAGGGGTTGATCGCCTCGACCGTGGACCAGAAGTTGCTGGAGGGTCCTGGTAACTGGTCTGGACCAGGCTGCCGGGGGCCTCCTTGTTGGCGGTCGTCGCCGGGTTCGCAACGCCCGGCGCCGGCACCGAGACCAGGCCGATCAGCCCCGCGTTGGCCGCAAGCTGCGCAAAGCCGGCCGGCATCTGGCTCGGGTCGAGCGTGAGCTGCAGGGCGTAGGGCCCGATGAAGTCGCCCGCGGTGGAACCCAGTCCCAACACGTCGCTCACCAACGGCGTACTGGTGCTCTGGACCAGGACCGAGTAGCTGCCCGGGGCCAGCCCGGCCGCCGCCTCGAGTTGCCCGTCGGCGCCGATCGTGAACGAGCTGTTGTTGGTGTCGCCGGTCCCGGAAACCAGGCTGTAGTTGACCTGCGAGCCCACGATGCCCCCGCTGGCCGCGGCGGTCGAAAGCGTGCCTACCGTCGTGCCCGCGTCAACCACGCCCGTCCCCGCGTCGGGGGCAATGCTCACGCTGGTCGAGCTGTTGGCCGTGCCGCCGTTGGCCGGGGCGAGGCTCACCACCGGCGAGACCGGATCGCTGCTGGCGACGGTGATCGTGAAGGTCTGCTGGATCGAGTTCAGGAGCGCGTCCGTGCTCTGGACGTTGAGGGTGTAGGTCGATCCCACCGGGCCCAGGCTGCCGCTGACGACGAGGTCGTTGCCGCTGATCGCAAACGGCGCGGCCGGCGTGAGCAGCGTGTATGTGTAGGCGCCGGCGGTCGGGTTCGCGCTGGCCGTCTCAAGGTAGGCCACCGTGCTGCCGTTGGCCGCGCCGGCCACGGCGACGCTGGTCGAGAGGGCGATCGCCGTGGGCAGCTCGCGGTCGATCTGGGCCGTGCCGGTCACCGGCTCGCTGGCGCCAACCGCATTGGTCAGCATCACGCTGAAGGTGATCGTGCCGTCGTCCAAGGTCGAGAGGTCGATGCCCGTGATGTCCTGCGTGGCCGAGGTCACGGTGCCGCTGCCCGTGACGCTTGCTCCGCCGCTGAGCACCACCGGCGCCCCGCCGCTGTTGGAGATCGTATAGGAATACGTGGTGCCAATCTCGCGCCTGCCAGCGTAAAGCCGGTCGAGCCGGGGGTGCCGGGCGAGCCCGCCGCCACGTCGGTCAGCAAGGGCTGGTCGGGCGTGACCGTGAATCCGCTGGGAACGGCCGTGTCGAGAACGGCGGTCGCCGTCTCCGCCTTGCCCGTATTGCCGGCCGTATTGGTCAGTGTCACGCTATACGTGATGGTGCCGGCCGAGAGGGTCGAGACGTTGATGGGCGTGACGTTCTGCGTGGCCGAACTGACCGTGCCGCTGCTGCTGACCGAGCCGCCGCCGCTGCTGGAGACCGTGTACGTGTAGGTCGTTCCCGTCGTGGCCCCCGCGAACGTGAAGCCGGCCGCCGAATCCGGCGCCAACAGGGCCTGGTCCGCCTTGATCGTGTAGCCCTTCGGGGCCGTCGTGTCGAGCGTCGCATCGGCCTGCTTCACCTGCCCCACGTTCCCTGCCGGGTCCTCCAGCAGGATCGAGACGATAAGCTCCCCGGTGGGAAGCGTGGAGCAGTCGATGCCGGTGAAATCCTCGCTCCCCGTCGTCGTATTGACCGTGCCGGAGGCCGTAATGAACGAGCTGGTCCCGATGTTGTAGACGTAGGTGTCGCCGTTGATCGCGCCGTGCAACGTGAATCCGACGTTTTGGCCTGTTATCGAGTTGTAGCTCGGCTGGTCGAACGTGACCGTGTAGCCGCTGGGCGCGACGGTCACCAGCCCCGCCGTGGCTGTCGTCGTCACCACGTTGTTGGCAATATCGGTCATGGTCACGCTGAAGGTCAGGGTCCCGTCCTGCAGGGTCGACAGGTTGAGATCGCTGATGTCCTCAATGGTCGAATTGGCGGAGAAGGTGCCCGTGACCGGCGTGCCCCCGCCCGTGCTCGTAATGTCATAGCTGTACGAGGTACCTGGCTGGACGCCGTACAGCGTGAATCCGGCGGCCGTATAATTCGACGCCCCAAAGATGGCCTCCGAGGGCGTAACGGCATAGAACGTGTACTCGTCCGCCGCCGAGGTCGCCGAGGTCCCCGGCGGGGCCGACCACCGTCACGTCCACCTGGCCCGTCCCCGTGGGGCTCGTGGCGGTGATCTCGCCCGAGTTGACCACGACCACGTTGGTGGCCGCCGCCGTGCCGAAATCGACCGCCGTCGCGCCCGTGAAGCCCGTCCCCGTGATCGTCACCGCCGTGCCGCCGCTGCCCGGACCCGTGATCGGACTCACGCCCGTCACCGTCGGCGCCGCCGCGTAGCTGAAATGGTCGGCCGCCGAGGTCGTCGTCGTGCCGCCAGGGCCCGTCACCGTCACGTCCACCGTGCCCGTGCCCGCAGGGCTGGTGGCCGTGATCGTGGGTTGCCGAGACCACGACCACGTTCGTGGCCAAGGCGGGGCCGAAGTCGACCTGCGTCGCGCCCGTGAAGCCCGTCCCCGTGATCGTCACCGCCGTGCCGCCCGCCAAAGCCCCTGTCGCGGGACTCACGCCCGTCACCGACATGTAGGTGAACTGGTCGGCGGTTGAGGTCGTCGTCGTGCCGCCAGGGCCGGTCACCGTCACGTCTACCGTGCCCGTGCCCGCCGGGCTGGTGGCCGTGATCTCGGTCGCCGAGACGACATCCACGTTTGTGGCCGCGTTCGGGCCGAAGTCGACCGCCGTCGCGCCCGTGAAGCCGCTGCCGGTGATCGTCACCGGCGTGCCGCCGTTGGTCGGGCCCTCCGCCGGACTCACGCCCGTCACCGTCATGTAGGTGAACTCGTCGGCCGGCGCGATCGTGGAAACACCGCCAGGCCCGGTCACGACCACGTCCACGGTGCCCGTGCCCACGGGGCTCGTGGCCGCGATCTGCGTCGCCGAGAGCACTTCCACACTCGTGGCCGCATTCGTGCCGAACTCGACCTGCGTGGCGTCGGTAAAGCTCGTCCCCGTAATCGTTACCCGCGTGCCGCCGCCCGTCGGTCCCTCGGCCGGACTGACGCCCGTCACTGCCGGGGCCGCCAGGTACGTGAACTCGATCGGCCGGCGAGGGAACCGTCGTCCCGCCAGGGCCCGTCACGGTCACGTCCACCGTTCCGGTGCCCGCAGGGCTCGTGAGCGTGATCTGCGTGCCGCTCGAGTTGACCGTGAAATTGCTGACGGGGGTCGTGCCGAAGTCGACCAGCGTCGCCCCCGTGAAACCCGTCCCCGTGATCGTCACCGGCGTGCCGCCGGCCAGCGGCCCCGCCGCCGGACTCACGCCCGTCACTTGCATGTAGGTGAACTCGTCGGCCGGCGAGGTCGTCGTCGTGCCGCCAGGACCCGTCACCGTCACGTGTACCGTACCCGTGCCCGCAGGGCTGGTGGCCGTGATCTGCGTCGCCGAAACCACGTCGAGGTTCGTGGCCGCATTCGGGCCGAAGTCCACCGCCGTCGCGCCCGTGAAGCCCGTACCGGTGATCGTCACCGTCGAGCCGCCGGACGTCGGGCCCTCCACCGGACTGACGCCCGTCACCGTCATGTAGGTGAACTCGTCGGCCGGCACGCTCGTCGAGACGCCGCCAGGCCCCGTCACGATCACGTCCACCGTGCCGCTGCCCGCAGGGCTGGTGGCCGTGATCTCGGTCGCCGAGTCGATGACCACGTGGGCGGCCGCATTCGGGCCGAAGTCGACCCGCGTCGCATCGGTAAAGCCCGTCCCCAGGATCGTTACGGCCGTACCGCCGCCCGTCGGCCCTTCGGCCGGGCTGATGCCCGTCACTTCCGGCGCCGGCAGGTACGTGAACTCGTCTTCCGGCGAGGTCGTCGTCGTGCCGCCAGGACCGGTCACCGTCACGTCCACCGTGCCTGTGCCCGGCGGGCTCACGACCGTGATTTCCGTCGCCGAGACGACGTCCAGGTTGCTCGCCGCAGTGGCGCCGAAGTCGACCCGCGTCGCCCCCGTGAAGCCGGTACCCGTGATCGTCACCGGCGTGCCGCCCGCCATCGGCCCCGCCACCGGATTCAGGCTCGTCACCTGCATGTAGGTGAACTGGTCGGCCGGCGCGGTCGTCGTCGTGCCGCCGGGGCCCGTCACCGTCACGTCCACCGTGCCCGTGCCCTCAGGGCTCAGGGCCGTGATCTGCGTGCCATTGGAGTTGACCGTCACGCCGCTCGCCAGATTCGCGCCGAAATGCACCGCCGTCGCGCCCGTGAAGCCCGTTCCGGTGATCGTCACCGCCGTGCCGCCGTCCGTCGGCCCTTCGGCCGGGCTGACGCTGGCCACGGTCATGTAGGTGAACTCGTCCGCCGGCACGCTCGTCGAGACGCCGCCAGGGCCGGTCACGATCACGTCCACCGTGCCCGTGCCCGCAGGACTGGTGGCGGTGATCTGCGTGCCGTTGGCGTTGACCGTCACGCCGCTGGCCGCGTTGGGGCCGAAGTCGACCTTCGTCGCGTCGGTAAAGCTCGTCCCCGTGATCGTCACCGATGTCCCGCCGTCCGTCGGGCCCTCGGCCGGGCTGATGCCCGCCACCGCCGGCGCCGCCAGGTAGCTGAACTCGTCAGCCGGCACGATCGTCGTCGTGCCGCCGGGACCCGTCACCGTCACGTCCACCGTGCCCGTGCCCGGCGGACTCACGACCGTGATTTCCGTCGCCGAGACAACGTCCAGGTTGGTTGCCGCGGCCGTGCCGAAATCAACCGCCGTCGCGCCCGTAAAGCCCGTTCCCGTGATCGTCACCGGCGTGCCGCCGGTAAACGGTCCCCCCGCGGGACTGATCCCCGTGACTTGCATGTAGGTGAACTCGTCGGCCGGCGAGGTCGTGGTCGTACCGCCAGGACCCGTCACGGTCACGTTCACCGTGCCCGTGCCCTCCGGGCTCACGGCCGTGATCTGTGTCGCCGAGACAACGTCCACGCTAGTGGCCGGCGTCGTTCCGAACTCCACCGCCGTCGCGCCGGTAAAGCCCGTTCCGGTGATCGTTACGGGCGTGCCGCCGTCCGTCGGACCCTCCGCCGGGCTGACGGCGGTCACCGACATGTAGGTGAACTCGTCCGCCGCCACGGGCGTTGACTCGCCGCCAGGGCCGGTCACCGTCACGTCCACCTGGCCCGTGCCCGCAGGACTGGTGGCGGTGATCTGCGTGCCGGCGGCGTTGACCGTCACGTTCGCGGCCGCATTCGGGCCGAAGTCGACCTTCGTGGCGTCGGTGAAAGTCGTTCCCGTGATCGTCACCGCCGTGCCGCCGTCGGTCGGCCCCTCCGCCGGACTGACGCCCGTCACCGTCGGCGCCGCCAGATAGGTGAACTCGTCGGCCGTGGAGATCGCCGAGACGCCGCCCGGCGTCGTCACCGTCACGTCCACCGTGCCCGTGCCGGCCGGACTTGTGGCCGTGACCTGCGTGCCGGCGGCGTTGACCGTCAAGCCGCTGGCCGCCGCCGTGCCGAAGTCGACGAGCGTCGCACCCGTGAAGCCGGTCCCCGTGATCGTCACCGGCGTGCCGCCCGCCAACGGCCCCGCGCCTGGACCGACGGCTGTTACCGTGGGCGCCGTCTGGTAGGTGAAGTGGTCGGCCGTCGAGGTCGTGGTCGTGCCGCCAGGGCCCGTCACCGTCACGTCCACCGTGCCGGCCGCTCCCGCAGGGCTCACGGCCGTGATTTCCGAGGCCGAGACCACATTCACGCTGGTGGCCGCATTCGTGCCGAAGTCAACCGCCGTCGCGCCGTGAAGCCGGTCCCCGTGATCGTCACCGTCGTGCCGCCGGCCAACGGCCCTGCCGATGGACTCACGGCCGTCACCGACATGTAGGTGAACTCGTCGGCCGTCGAGGTTGCCGACTCGCCGCCCGGCGTCGTCACCGTGACGTCCACCGTGCCCGTGCCCGCCGGGCTGGTGGCCGTGACTTCCGTATCCGAGACAACGTCCAGGTTCGTGGCCGCGACCGTGCCGAAGTCGACCGCCGTCGCGCCGGTAAATCCCGAACCCGTGATCGTCACCGCTGTGCCGCCATTGGTCGGCCCCGCGGCGGGACTGATGGCCGTCACCGCCGGCGCCGCCACGTAGGTAAACTGGTCGGCCGAAGAGGTGGCCAACGTCCCGCCCGGTCCTTGCACCGTCACGTCCACCGTGCCGGCCGCTTCCGCAGGGCTGGTGGCCGTGATCTGGGTTGTCGACACAACGTCCAGGTTCGTGGCCGCGACCGTGCCGAAGTCGACCGCCGTCGCGCCCGAGAAGCCGGTCCCCAGGATCGTTACGGAGGTGCCGCCGGCCAACGGCCCGGACGTGGGACTGACGGACGTCACGGCCGGGGTCACGTTCACGCCCTGCACGACGTTGATCGTCACATCGACGGGCGTGCTCGTGGCGGTGCCGTCGTTGACCGTGATCGCGATCGTGCGATCGCCGGCCGTGGCGGGCGATGCCGTGTCGCTATACGCGACCGACTGCAGCACCGCCTGGTAGGTCGAGACGTCGGCCACGCCGCTGATGGTCAGCACGCCGTCGCTGTAGCTGGAGGTCAGCGGCGAGCTGGTCGTGGCCGACAGCTTCTCACGACCCGGAGTACCGGGTGCCCTGCCGTCTTCGAGGTTCTGGATGCTCACGGTCATCGACGTCAGAGTGGGACTGTCGGCCGCGGCGATCGTGGCGCTGGAGGCGAGGGTTAAGGGGCTGCCGCCGGTGGTATAGGTGGCCGGAGTGCCGCTGACGCCCGTGGCCACGGTGGGCGGGGCGTGCTCGGCGGTCAGATACTGCGAGAGCGTTCCGGTGGAGGCCAGGTACATCCGCAGCGAGATCGCGCCGGTCCCCACCTGCAGGCCCGTGAAATTGTTGTCCGTGGAGTCCTGGCCGTCCGTGAGCGTCACGCTCGTCGAGTCGCCGCTCTCGTCGACCGTCGCCGGCGGCACGAGCTGCACCTGGTAGGCGCCGGCCGCCAGGCTGCTGAAACTATACGACCCGTCCGCGCCGGTCTGCGCCAGCTCGGGCGTCGAGCTTGCCGCGGTGTTCTCGAGTTGCACGGTGAGACCGCCGAACCCGGTCCCGTCGTTGAGGTAGGCGAATCCGGAAACGATGCCCGTTGCCGCCTCCGCACTGACATCGGCCGACACGCGGTCGATGTGCGGCGACTGGGGGCCTTCGACAACCGAGGGCGGTGTGCCGATCTGCGGGCTATTGAGATAGGCGGCTGCGGGAAGGACGGTCGTGACGGACAGCAGGGTTCGCGATTCGAGCGGCTCGAACCCGATGCGACGGGCCCTTTTTATGGACGAGGATTTCCGGGACGAGGAAGGACGACGGCGCGACTTGGTAGTACGAAAGACTTTAGCAAGGAATTTCCCGATCATCTTGTGCCGCTCAATGGAAATGGAATTGTGCTTGCCCTAGTGAGTCTCTCCATAATATCACGTCACGATTGCAAATGGAAAACAGTGCCATGCCGAACATGGGAAAAGGATGCGAATTCTCGGTCAACCTTGCCGGCCGTAACGAAAGGAGGAAGGATGCGGGAGGAAGGAGGAAGGATGAGAGATGAGGGATGAGAGATGAGGGATGAGAGATGAGGGATGAGAAACGAGGGGTAAGCGTTGGGGGGGTGCCGGCCGGGGTGTGGGTTTGGACGGCTTGGACGGGCGTTTGCGCCCGTTTGGGGCTTTAGCCCGTACTAGGCCCGGCATTTATGCGCATTTATGCCGGGTTCGTGGCAGGCGGCAACCGTTTTATACTGCACGCGGGCAGAGATGCGCCGTTGGAGTCCCGGCTTTAGCCGGAAACCTGCCGGACAAACCGCCTAAAGGCGGGACTCCAACGGCTCATTTCTGCCCGCGCAGACTATATGCAACGGTTCATTTCCCGTTGTCAGGCCCGTTTACGGGCCTCCTCCCTTTGGTGAGACAGGAACCCCGTGAACGGGGTTGACAATCTCGTGGAAACTGCGGGAAGGCTGCTCTCGACTCCGCAAACCCGGCATAAATGCCGGGCCTACTACCGGCTAAAGCCGGAAACGGGCGTAAACGCCCGTCCCTCGCCGCTCCCCCGTGAACGGGGTTGACAATCTCGTGGAAACTGCGGGAAGGCTGCTCTCGACTCCGCAAGAGGGGTAGTGTGGTTAGATGCTGTTTAAACTGTTTTCCGCAGCGTGAGGGTATCGAAAGGGCCGAGAGGACCTCCGTGCAGAGTCCGGCGTCCATGCGCCCCCTCATTGCAGGGAAGCGTAAGCGGTGCACGAACACGTTACATCCGGCATCTCATCCCTCATTTCATCCCTCAGTCCCTATGCCCTCATGGAACCCCACCCCTAGAACACCCCTCATCGCCACCTAGTGGGACGGACCCGGCATAAATGCCGGGCCTACTACCGGGTAAAGCCGGAAACGGGCGTAAACGCCCGTCCCTGCGCCGCTCCCCCGTCCACGTAGGGTGGGACCAGCGAGCTTGCGACGCCGGCCCACCGTCCACGTAGTCCACGTAGGGTGGGACCAGCGAGTTTGCGAAGCGCGGCCCACCGTTCACGGCGCTTGGTGGGCCGGCATCGCAAGCTCGCTGGTCCCACCCTACTCGCCTCCTCCTTCATCCCTGCTTCTTCTGCGGAAAAGGTATAATAGAGAAAAGGTGCAGTCTTTTTTCCCAGCCGGAGCACACGCATGCGGACCTTGAACCTCAGGAGGGCGGCCATTCTCCTTGTCGCCTTGATCGCCGTTGCCCTGAGCACGCACCTCTTGCACAGCTACCAACTCCAGCGGAACTCGGCGTTTATCAAGAGCCAGGCGCAGGCCGCTTGGAACGACCATCCCCGCCGCGTCGCGGATGCCCTGCAATTGATGCAGGCCTACCTGAATGAGAATTCGAAGGATACCGAGGGCCGTGAGGAGTTGGGGGTCTGGTACGCCGAGTCGGGCCGCTTCGGCGCCGCCTCCACCACGCTGGAAGAACTGCTGCGGACCCTCGAGCAAGAAAAACGGCCGGACCTGCCCACGATCCAGCGGCTGCGGTGGAAGCTGGTCGACCTGGACATGAATCACCTCCGCCGGCCCAGCGATGCCCTGGACCACTTGAATAAACTCAAGGCCGAACTGCCCGATGACCCCGAGGTCTGGAATGACATGGGCCGATGCCAGAACGGAGTGGGGAAAGAGGAGCAGGCCCTGGAGTGCTTTTCCCGGGCCATCCAATTGAAACCCGACGAAGTGCGGTATTACTATGACAAGGCCATGACCTTGCGTTTTTCGCGGACGCCGAATCTGCCGGAGGCCGAAAAGTGCATGGCCGAGATGATCGCCTACTGGGACAAAGACCCGTCCACGAAGGACAAGCTGCGGTCGGCCGCCGCCCACCAGGCCTACGGCCTGTGGCTGGAGGAACTGGGAGACTTCTATGAGGAACGGGCGCAACGCGACAAGGCCATGCAGAACTATGCCCTGGCCTTGAAGCAGGCCGAGGCCGTGCTGCTCCTGATCAAGGACCACCCCGCCGCGCTCCATCTTGCCGGCCAGGCGAGCCTGGCCCTCAAGCACTATCCGGACGCCGAGAAGTACGCCCGCCGGGGGATCGAGGTCGTGCCCCAGGACTTTGCCATGTATATGCTGATGGCCAATATCTGCGTGAGCCGCACGGATCAACCCGGCAAGACCCTGATTGAGCAGCGGCAAGACGCCGTCAAGGTCCTCAGCGACGGCGTCGAGACGATCCAAATCAAGCCCGCCAAGGCGCAACTCCTGTACCACCTGGCAAACTTCTATCTCGACGCGGGCCGGGGCCCCGACGGCAAGAACCTCGCCGAGGCCCAGGCCTGCATCAAGCGGATGCGCGAGTACCACTACTCGCCCGCGCAGATCGATTTTCTCGAGGCCCGCGTGCTGTATGCCAACGACAATTGGCGGGAGGCCCTCAAGGCCTTCGAAAAGGTCCGCACGCAACTCGCCGAGCTCCTGCCGCTGATGAAGTGCCTGGATTATTGGCGGGGCTATTGCTTCCTCCAGCAGGGCAACCCGGACGAGGCCATGAAGGCCTTCAAGAGCGCCCTGGATGCCGACAACTACTACTTCAAGGCCCATGACGGCATCGCCCAGATCGACATCGAAAACGGCAAGCTCCGCGACGCCGTGGAGGAATACCGGCAGGCACTCGTCGGCCACCCCGCCGATGCCGAGGCCTGGCAGGCCTTCGCCCGCACCGTCCTGCTCTGGAACCTGCGTCGCAGCCCTGCCGAGCAGGACTGGAACTTCGTCCTCGCCACGCTCCAGCAGGCCGAGCGGTTCAACCCCCGCGATGGGCAGCTCCAGTTGCAGAAGGCCGAGGCCATGCTCGCGCACGACAAGCAGCTCAAGGAGAGCCCGCCGGACGCGGCCCGCGAGAGACGCTGGCAGGCCATGATGCAGAACGAACCGGCAAAAAACCCGGCCGACATGATCAAGATCCTCAAGGCCGATTCGCCCAAGTCCCCTTCCTTCTGGGTGGCCGAGGCCAATCTGGCCGCAGGGCGAGGAGAATCGGACGAGGCCAAGAAGATCCTCGGCAGGGCGCGGGAGCAACTCGGCGACCAGCCGGCCATCCGCCTGGCCCAGGCCCGCTTCGTGCTCCGCGAACAGGGCCCCTCGGCCGGGCCCGAGCTCATGAAGCTGGCCGGCGACGTGGGGGCCTTCTCCCGCGACGACAAGGCCTACCTCTGGAGCGGGCTGGTCGAAAGCCTCCTGGAGATCAAGGAATACGACCTGGCCAAGGACCTCTGCCGGCAGATTGCCGGCCTCCATCCGCACGACGCCACGATCCGCTACCGCCTCTTGGAGTTGGCCCTGCTGACGCACAATGCCCGCGATCCGGGGCCTTCGCTGGTGGAGGTCGACCGCGTGCTGAAGGAACTCGAGGCGATTGCCGGGCGGGGCCCGCTGTGGCTCTTCGGCAAGGCGGTGCGGTTCAAGCTCGAGGCCGGCGGCGACAGGCCGGAGCTCCTCGAGCAGGCGATGGACTATGCCAACCAGGCGCAGGCCGCGCGCGTCGCCTGGTCCCGCCCCCAGGTCCTGCTGGGCGAAATCTGCCGCGCACAGCACCGCGAGGACGAGGCCCTGCAACACTATATGCGGGCCGTCAAGGCCGGCGACCGCGACCTGGAGCTCATCCGCCTCCTGCTGCAGATGCTCTACGACCGCCAGGACTACCAGGAAGCCGACCAGGTGCTCCAAAGCCTCGACAGCGGCCAGACCGCCCTGACCTTCGAGATCGAAAACATCAAGACCCGGATCCTGGCCCAATGGGGCCCTTTCGACCAGGCATGGGAATCGGCCAACCGCTCGTACGACCCCGAGTCGAGCGACTATAGTCATCATCTTTGGCACGGCCGGGAGTTGATCCTGCTGGTCCGCAGGGCCCAACTGGAGGGCCATCCGGACGAACTGCCGAAGATTGCCGAGCAGGCGGAGCAGGCCCTCCGCCGTGCCCGCCAGATGGCCCCCAAGGTCGCCGATTGCCACGTGGCGCTGGTGCAGCTCCTGGTCGCCACCGGCCAGAGGAAAAAGGCCAAGGTCGCCGCCGGCGACGCCGAGGACTCGCTCCCCTACGCCGTTTCCCCACTGGCCATGGGTTATATTTACGAAGCCCTGGGCCAGTCGGAGAAGGCCGGCCAGAGTTGGGAAAAGGCCGTCCAGCGCAATCCGGCCCCCCAGGCGGTCCTCCTGCTGGCCGACTATCATCTCCGCCACAAGAATTTCTCCCGCGCCGCCGAACTGGTCGCGCCGCTGCTGGGCGCTGATACTCAACTCAGCGAGATCGACCGCCTTGCCGCACGCCGCGTGCAGGCCTCGCTCCTGGCCAGCCAGGGCTATCCCAAGCTGCAAGAGGCGATCGAACTGGTCGATCGCAACCTGGCCTCGCCGCTGGCCACGGTCCAGGACAAGCGGCTCAAGGTCCGCCTCCTGCTGGCCGACCCCGGCCGCAACCACGGCCCTGAAGTGCTCGCATTGGCCCGCAGCCTTGTCGAAACCGGCGGGGCCGAGCCCGACCCCGACGACCGCTTCCAGCTTGCCCAGCTTTATCTGGCCCGCGGCGTTTGGGAGGGCTGCCGCGGGCAGATGGAGAAGCTCCTCAACGGCGGGCAGTCCAATCCGGGCTACCTGACGGCCTGGGTCCGCATGCTCTTGGATCGCGATCAGTTGAACGATGCCGGCCAGTGGCTCGAACGGCTCGAACGGCTCTCCCCGTCGGCCGAGACGGTCGCCTTCCGCGCCCGAACTGATGTTCCGGCTGAAAAAGTGGGGCGAGGTGCCCGGCTTCCTCGATGCCTACGTCAAGGCCGAGCCCAAGGAGCGGCTGGAGCGGACGCTCTTCGCCGCCCAACTCCTGGAAGACCTTGGCGGCCGCTTCACGGAGACCAGGGAGAAGGGACTGGCCCAGAGTTACTTCGGCAGGCCCGCGCCTGGTACGAGGCCTACGTCAAGCAGCACGCCGACAGCGAAATGCTGCTGGCCGGTTTTCACGGCCGGCACGGCAGGCTTCCCGACGCGCTCGACCTCTTGGAGCGTATGGGGCCAAGGCCGCGCCGCTCGATCTGGCGACGGCCGCCGATGCCGTGGTCCGCGCCGAGAGCATTGCCCCCCAGCAGTTGCAGCGGGTGGAGAAGGTGCTCGATGCGGCACTCGCCGCCAATCCGCAGTCGCTCCCTCTGATCAACGTCCTCACCGAACTCAAGGTCGACGAGGGGAACTTCGCGGCGGCCAAGGACCTCTGCCGCCAGACGCTTGCCAAGGACCCCGCGAACTATCGAGCCCGCAACAATCTGGGCCTGCTCTTGGCGCTCTCCGGCGACAATCTGGATGAGGCATTGTCCCTTGTGAATCGGGCCATCGAGCTGGCCGGCCCGCTGCCGCTATTGCTCGATTCTCGGGCCGTGGTCCATATTGCCCGCCATGAGCCGCAACAGGCCTTGGACGACCTGAGTGCGATCGGGGGCGAAAAGACCGACCCCGTCTGGCTCTTCCACAAGGCGCGGGCTTAATGGTGGCGGGCCAGCGCGAGACAGGCCAGCGCCGTCCTGGTCGAGGCCCGCCAGAAGGGGCTCAACCGCGCCATGATCGATCCGCCCGAGCAAGTTTTTCGACGAGCATCCAGCAGCAACTGAAGAAACCTGACGGAACGAACTAGGCGATCTGGCTGGAAGAACCACGAAATACACGAACGACACGAAAAAGAGGAAAAAGCGAAAAGATAGGAGAATAAGTGAGAGGAAGATAAGAGCAGGGAAGGGAACACTAATCATCACTAATTACCACTAATTCAGATTAACGGTAATTAGCGCAGATTAGTGTTCCTCTGATTGTTTTTTTCTTTCTTCCGTTTCGTGTCATTCGTGTATTTCGTGGTTCTCGCACCTTATCTTCCTCTCATTTATCTCTTTCCTGTCTTTTTTCGTGCAGTTCGTGGTTTCCGTGTCTTCTTCAGAATAGGCCAACGGACTTGGCTTCGCGATAGGGTTTGCCCGCACGATAGAGCTTCAGGCGCTGCTGGATGCCGTCGCTGAGCGTTTTGTTGTCCCAGCGGGAGGCCGCCGCCAGGGCCTTCTCGGCCGTCTGGACCGCCTCCGGGAAACGGCCCGCCTCGGCATAGGCCGCGGCCAGCGTGTCCAACAACTCCGGCTGGTCCTCCTGGTGCTGCCTCACGGCCCTTTGGGCAAACTCCACCGCCTCCGGCCCGTTGCGAATCGTCGCCTCCGGGTTCGTGGCCAGGAGCCAGGCGAGGCTGTTCAAGGCAACTTCCTCGTTCGGGTCCTGGCGGAGCATCTCCCGAAACTCGCCGATCCCGTCCTGCAGGCGGCCTGCGGCCAGCCAGACAAAGGCCAGCCGCTTGCGGGCCTCCAGGTCCCGCGGATTGACCGCCAATTCCCGTTGCAAGCCCGCAGCGACATCGGAGGCATGTTCCTCTTGTACCACCGCCACCGCGTGCCCTAACAAGGTCTTGCTGTCGCGCCAATACTGGACCTGGTCGAACGACCGCGCCGCGCACAAGGCGAGCACCACGCCCGCAACCGCCCACACCAACCCGATGCCCTCACCCCCTGCCCCTCTCCCGGAGGGAGAGGGGAGATTGGCGGCCTCGCTTACGCTTAGGGTTGGTGTCGCCTCGCTTGCGCTTCGGGCTTGTATCAGATCCGCCCCGCCCCAGACCAGCGCGATGAAAATGCCGATCAGCGGCAGATAGGTGTAGCGGTCGGCCATCGCCTGGTCGCCGATCGTCACCAGTCCGATCACCGGCGCCAGCATCCCCAGGTACCAGAACCAGCCCACCGCCAGGTAGCGCAGCCCTCGCCGGGCCAGGAAGATCACCGCCAGCGTGACGGCGGCCAGGGCCAGCCCGCAGGCCACGTCGGCCGGCACGAACGGCGTCCGCACCCGCGGATAGCGCACGGCCAGGTCGAACGGCCAGAGCATCTTGATCAGATAGCCCACGTAGGCCGTCAGCGTGGTTTGCAGCCGCATATTCCACGGCTCGCGCTCGGTCACGGCCCCGGCAGACGATTGCACCAGGTAGGTCACCACGCACGACGCCGCGGACAGGGCGATCAGGGGGAGTTTCTCCAGAAAGATGAGGGCGGAAGGACGAAGGATGAAGGATGAAGGATGAGGGATGAAGGATGAAGGTCGAGGCACTGGGTACTGACTACTGGGTACTGAGTACCGAGTGCCCCCCGCTCCCCACTCGCTGCTCCCCGCTCCCCGCGCCCCGCTCCTCCCCGGCCAGTAATCCAACAACAAGAGCACAAAGGGCAGTGTCACCAGCATCGGCTTGCACAACAGCCCTAGGGCGAAGAAGAACACGACCAAGGCATAGCGAGCCCAGAGAAAACGGCCGCTGCGCATACCCCGCGTAGGCCCACAACGTGAGCCCGAAGAACAGTCCGCTCAGCACGTCCTTCCGCTCCGAGACCCAGGCCACCGACTCGACGTGCAGCGGATGCAGGCAGAAGAGCGCAGCCACCATCCCGCTGGGCCACACGGCCCCCGTCATTCGCCGCAGGGCCAGAAAGAGCACCACGGAGGACGCCGCGTGCAGCACGACGTTCGTCAGATGGTGCCCGCCGGCCCACAGACCATACAGCGTGCAGTCGAGCATGTGCGAAAGCGTCGTCAGGGGATGCCAGTTCGCGGAATGGACGTGGGTAAAGGCCCACCCGATCCCTTCCAACGTCAGGCCGTTGACGACGTGCCGGTTCTGGTAGACGTAGTCGTCGTCGTCGCAGGTGGTGAATTCGTAGCCGGCGGTTCGTCCGTAGACGGCCAGCGTGGCCGCCACCAGAAAGAGGCAGATCCCCAACTCCGCCGCATGCCCCGGCAGCCATCGCGCCTCCGACTTTCGCACCATGATGCATCTCAATTGTACTAAATTTTTCTTTTCGTGTAGTTCGTGTCTTTCGTGGTTCTATGGATTTCCTTTCTCTTCCTTCTTCGTTCCGGCCGGCGTGTCGCGATACGCTTTGCCGGCCTTGTACAGCGTCAGCCGCTCCTCGATGCCGGCGGTGAGGTCCTTTTTTCCCCATTGCGTGGCGACCGCCCGGGCCTTCTCGGCCGTCTGGACCGCTTCCTTGAACCGCCCTGCCTCCGCATAAGCGGCGGCCAGCGTGTCCAACAACTCCGGCTGATCGTCCGTTCGCTGCCCCACGGCCCTCTGGGCCAGTATCACGGCCTCGGCCCCGTTGCGGATCTTCGCGTCCGGGTGCGTGGCCAGGAGCCAGGCCAGGCTGTTCGAGCGCAACCTGCTCGTTCGGGTCCTGCCGCAACATTCCCTGGAACTGGCGGATCGCGTCCTGCACCCGGCCCAGGGCGAGCAGGGCAAACGCCAGGCACTTCCGCGACTCCAGGTCTCGCGGCTCGGAAATCACGGCCCGCTCGAGGAACCCGACCGCCGGGGCCATCTGTCCGGCTTGCATCAAGATCATGCCGACCCCCTTGTTCGCCCCGGCGTGCCCCGGCTGCCGATCGAGCACTGCCTTCCATTGCTCGGCGGCAGCGTCCCGGTTGCCGTGCGTAAAGTAGATATTGGCCAAAACCTGCCGGACCGCCACGTCGTCCGGCTTCAGTTCGATGGCCGTAAGCAACTCCGTGATCCCTTCCTCGACGTTTCCTTGTTCCGCCAGCACGCGGCCCAAAGTCGCATGCCAGTCTGAGTTCTCCGGTTCCCAGGCCGCCGCGCTGCGGAGGTGCTCGAGGGCCTCGTCCCGCACTCCCCGCTGGGCCAGGGCCAGGCCCAGGTTGTTCTCCGCGCGGGTATTCTCGGGATCGAACCGCAACGCGTCGCGGAAGCACTGCTCCGCCTCGGCCATCCGGCCCAGGGTCGCCAGCGCGATCCCCCGGTTGTTCAGGGCCTCGGGGTAATCGGGTTTGCTTTTCAGTCCCGCGTCGTAGTGTTCGATGGCCGCCGCCAGGCTGCCGCTGTGGGCCAGCACATAGCCCAGGTTGTTGTGTGCCAGGTAGTAATCGGGCTGGATCTGCAGCGCCTTCTGATACTCGTCGACCTCCTCGTCATACCGCCCCTTGTCGCGGAGAACGAACCCCAGGTTCGTATGCGCCAGGGCGTTGTCGCGGGTCGCGGCGATCGCGTGCCGCCAGAAGGTCTCGCTATCGCTCCAGTACTTGAGCTGGTCGAAGCTCCGCACCGCGCACAATATCAGCACCACCGCCGCCACGCCCCACACCAACCCGAAGCGGGCACCATGTACCCATGGTCGGCGAGGCGGTTCAACGCCATCCTCGCTTGCGCGTCGGGCTTGTATCAGGTCCGCCCCGCCCCACACGAGCGCGATGAAAATGCCGATCAGCGGTAGATAGGTGTAGCGGTCGGCCATCGCCTGGTCGCCGATCGTCACCAGTCCGATCACCGGCACCAGCATCCCCAGGTACCAGAACCAGCCCACCGCCAGGTAACGCAGCCCTCGCCGTGCCAGGACGATCACCGCGAAGGTAATGGCAGCCAGCGCCAGGCCGCAGCCGATGGTCGTCAGCACCACCGGCTCCCGCAGCCTGGGATAGGGCGTCGCCAGGCCGAAGGGCCAGAACATCTTGACAAGATAGCCCACGTAGGCCGTGAGTGCCGTTTGCATGCGCATGCCCCACGGTTCCACGTCCGAGACCGCGCCGGTGCTGGCCTGCACCCAGTACGTCACGACGCAAGAGGCTAGAGAAAGGGCCAGGAGAGGGAGCTTGTCGAGAAGAAGGATGAAGGATGAAGGATGAGGGATGAGGGATGAAGGATGAGGGATGAGGGATGAGGGATGAGGCGCTGAGTGCTGAGTGCTGAGTACTGAGTGCTGAGTGCTCCCCGCTCCCCGCTCCCCGCCCCTTCCCGGCCAGTAATCCAACAGCAGCAGCACAAAGGGCAGCGTCACCAGCATCGGCTTGCACAACAGCCCTAGGGCGAAGAGCACAACGACCAGCGCATAGCGAGCAAAGGAAAATGTCCCCTCGCCCTTCGGGAGAGGGTTAGGGTGAGGGCGGCCAAGCGTCCCCTCGCCCTCCGGGAGAGGGTTAGGGTGAGGGCCAGGCAGAGGGCGGCTCCGCACATACCCCGCGTAGGCCCATAGCGTGAGGGCGAAGAACAGGCCGCTCAGCACGTCCTTCCGCTCCGCCACCCAGGCCACCGACTCCACGTGCAGCGGGTGCAGGCAGAAGAGGGCCGCCACCATGCCGCTCGGCCACGTGGCCCCGGTCAGGCTTCGCAGGGCCAGAAACAGGACCACGCTGGCCGCCGCGTGCAGGAGCACGTTGGTCAGGTGGTGCCCTCCCGCCCACTGCCCGTAGAGTTGGCAGTCGAGCATGTGCGAGAGCCAGGTCAAGGGGTGCCAGTTCGAGGAATGCGCGTGCGTGAAGGCCCATTTGATCCCATCCAGCGTCAGCCCTGGCTTGACGTGCCGGTTGGCATAGACGTAGGCGTCGTCGTCATAGGCCACGAACTCAAAGCCGGCGGTTCGGCCGAAGACGGCCAGCGCGGCCAGGACGAGGAAGAGGCAGATCCCCAGTTCCGCGGCATGCGCCCGCAGCCATTGCTCAAGGCCAGGCGGCAAGAGCGGCTCCTGCTCGGCGCTCGCCTCCGTCGCTTCGCTCTCCTCTTCCGATATCGACCCCATCGCGCAGCACTCGACTCACGGACAAGTTTGCAAAAACTCTATTGTACTGCAAAAACGGCCTAGGGAGGACAATGCAGGAGAACCACGAAATACACGAATGACACGAAACGGAAGAAAAAAGAGAGACTTCGACAGAAAAATAAAGGGACAGAAAAATAGGAACAGAGAGTACCGAGGAATTTGAATTGCCATTTTTCTGTCCCCTTATTTTTCTGTCGAAATCTTCTTTTCCCCCATTTTCTTTTCCCCCAGTGGTGGTTCTCTTTCTTCTCATGCGGCCATTCTCTGAGGGCGGAGCGATTCATGGAGATTGACGGTCGCCAGCATCCGCCCTAGATCGTCGTAGAACTGCACGATTCCTACGGGTACGAGCCACATGGCCAGGTAGCCCTCGGTGCGGTAGCTCCGCGCCACGTAGCGGCCCTGGTCGATGAGGATCGTCTCGTCGATCTCGGGCTGGCGGCAGGGGTCTGTGCCGGCCAATCTCCGCCTTGTTCCTCGTATTTGTCTTGAAAATAGCCCGAAAACACCTGTTCCACGATACCGCGAACTTCATCAGGGTGAGGATCCGTCCTCATAGTCTTTGAACCTCCTTGGTAAAAGCCATGACCAGTCTACAAGGCTTGGGCGATAGACTGAAGACCAAAATCTTTTGCGGTTGGGCGGTTATGTGGGTGGGACGGGTGGACTGGCCTGCGCAAAAGCCGGGCGATCCGGTGGAAATCGTATCGTCCGTTTGTGCCGGTGATGCACGGCTCCAAGGATGCGAAGGACCGACCCCCAAATCTGCCCATCTTCCCGATTCCAAACATGTACACACATTCACTGCACGTCTCCTCCCGCCGACGCAGCTTGCCAGCCATTTGGCGACGGGAAACCGCCTCGCCAGCGCGATAAACAATACTTCCTGGGGGGTTTTCGCGACAAATCCACCACTTTGGCTATATCTATATAATCCGAAACTATTGTATTGCCCTAAAAATCTTTTTCTCTTGCTTGACCTTTTTTTTACCGCATGCGACAATCGCGGTTGTAGGGAATAAAGATCGTGTTTTGCAGTGGGGGGTCGTTTGGCGCCGGACCAGAAAGGCGCTTTGCGATGCCGATGTGGTAGGTAGGATGGTTTGCGCCGGTGAAAAATTTTGGATCGGTGCGAACAAATTTGTTGACAAAACGGAAATTTCTGGTAGCCTGAAGGTTAACGTGCTTGGTTTTGCTTATCGAATTATTCAACAAGAGAGGGATTTTCGGGGTTGAGAAGTGAGCCGAGACAGGCGTCGGCCTCTGGAAGTGCTTCAAACCCGTGGATCTCGCTACGGAGCTTGGAAATGCTACGAATACGACAACGCATGGTTCTGGTGATGGCTTGCGGCATCGCGGGGGCGGTGGGCTTGGCCTCTTCAGCCTGGGCGGACCCTCTGGTCAAATTGGAGACCACTCCCATCTACCTCAGTTCAGTCGCCATCGGCAGCGCGGGCGGAATCGACTTGGCCACGGCCAGCGATGGCGTCACCGGCGGCGCGTTGATCGTGCCCGATGCAGTTGGCAACGCGACCACCCAGATCGGGTTCGCCTATCTCAACCCGAATACTGGTCATGCCGAGTATGGGCCGCTGGCGATCGCTGACGCGATCAGGGCCGGCGGCAACTATACAAGCCCAGCCACACCAACGCTCGAGGGCTTAAGCAGCACTAACGCCTCCGGGCAAGTCAACGCGGTCATCGGCTACTTCGATAACAATTATAACGGCACGCCTTATTACAGCTCTTGCGCGGTGTCGATCTAACAGCCGCCGGGCCAACAGGTGGGATACCTGCGACATTGATCTCGCCTACCTATATCGGCGATGCAACCCTGCAAGGCAACGTAACGCTCGCTGACGCGGCCGACTGGCTCAATGGATACTCTACGGGGCTTACCGGATGGCAAAACGGCGACTACCTGGACGATGGCTTTGTAGCGCTAGATAGTATAAGTGCTTGGCTAACTAACTACACCACAATTTCAGGTCAGCAGTATCCAGGCTTCATCGCGCCTTCGTTCGCGGGCCCAATTCAGGTTAGCGGAGGGCCTGTCTCCCTTAGTCCTGTTCCTGAGCCAGCCACCTGCGGTCTTCTGATTGCGGCTGCCGTGGCTGCGGCCGCGTTCCGTTTCCGTCGTCGCCGTTCGGCATCGTAAAGTAACAAGTTTACATTCCACCAACTTTCCCCATAAACTACTCAGACTTGCTCAACTAAAGGAATTCGTGAAATGACCACCCACTCGACCCGTAGCAGACTTTGGCTGGTGCCGTGCTTCGCTACGCTTGCTATCGTGCTTTCCGCACAATATGCCAGCGCAAATCTCTATTTTGCGATCACGGGCAGTAACGGAGCGACAAGCTTTACGGTCCCCCAGACGGGCGGCACGTTCTCTTACCCGCTCATTCTGTACGCCATGATCCAAGACTCAGCCGCGTCCGGCTCGTCGAACGTCGGCGGTCCCGATCCCAATGGCAATGACGGTGTCTCCGAAATGGAAGCTGGAATCGATCTCACAGGTGGCCTGATCACTTCCACCAACAACGCGTACTTCGCGCATACTGGGAACACCGTGACGGTATCCTATCAGACTAGCAATACGGGCAAGGGGACGGCTGTTCAAATGTGGGGTTCCGGCTCTAGCGGAACGATTGGAGCTGGTGCAACCAATTCGACGGCTACCACCCCGACGTTCCGCGCTCAACAACACCATTTACTTCTTAAATTCCACCGTCTTGTCACCTAACGAGGTTAATCAAGGCAACGTTTCTATCGGTTCGCTCGGCGCGACTGCGGCCACTTGGACGACAGACGGCGCTACGGCGGCCACACTGCTGGGTGCGGGCGGAACTCTTGAAAACTATACTGCGATCCCGGTGGCGAAGTTCACCGTATCTTTCTCTGGAACCTTGCCCGCCGGAAAAACGGCGACTGTGGGACTTATTCAAGGGTCCATTAACGGTACCACGACAAGCGGCATCGACAATTGGGATGAAGCCGGTCAGGTTTTTATTCAGAATGGTAATAACAACATAACCACTGCCGTGGGCTCGGGCTTGCCTGGCGTCCTTGGTGGCCTGCTTGATACCATTACCTTCACCACGACGGGTAATTCTAGTGTCGTCGCTGGGAACGTCACCCTGTCGGGGCTGCCGGCCAGCGCGAGCGTCCTTTCCGGCGCGACCTTGCCCTTGAGCCTCACGGTGGCCAACACCGGCAGTGCCACGGGTCAGGAAGCGGTCACTGCCTGGAACGTGCTTGGTTCGACCGGCTTTACCGGCACGTCAAGCACGGTGAACCTGGCGGTGGGCGGCGGCTCAGCCACCTTTGCCGCCTCCTATACGGCCCCCGCCAATGTCTTCGGTCCGACAACCCTCACCGTGTCCACTTCCGGCTACGGTGTTACGCTGGCCTCCAACACTACTTCGCAGAGTTCGACGATCAACGTCATCGGTTTCAGCACCACGGGAGCGGGCGGAACGTTCGGGGTTGCCTCAAGCGCCACGGTCGGGCTTGGCGCCTCGTTGGCCAACCTGACTTCAACCCTCGGCAACAGCTCTACGAGCTACGGCATCGGGAATACGACCTTGACGATCCTGGCCGGCAACGCCCTCCAGGCGACCACGATCACGACCCAGTGGCGGAGCCGGAATGCCAGTGAAACCCCCGGCACCAATACGGGGTTGCCCTTGTACAGCGACGTGGCCCAGCTCAAGAACGTGTATGGCGTCGGCGTCAGCGGCAGCAGTGCAACTAACCCCTACGCCCTGGAGATGAGCTACGATCCGAGCGTCTTTGCCTCGGCCATCGGCAGCGAGGGCACGGCTGCGGCAATCAGC
This sequence comes from uncultured Planctomycetia bacterium, assembly GCA_963824275.1. Lineage (GTDB taxonomy): Bacteria > Planctomycetota > Planctomycetia > Pirellulales > Thermoguttaceae > JANXQG01. The sequence goes on from CAWGOT010000007.1 coordinate 679,245, forward strand.
AACGGCCTGCTGTACCTCGGCAACCTGAGCAGCGTCAGCGGCAAGTGGATCAGTGCCGTCGATCCCAGCCTCATCGGCACCGCCGGTTCGGCTTCCAACAACGCCAGCAGTACCCCAATTCTGCAGCCGTTCTCCACTTGGTATGCGGGCGAGATCGGCGCGGGCAGAACCTCCAGACCCTGTTGGGTAGCTGGGGCGTCGATACGGCCAACAACGAAGCGTGGGCCATCGTCAATTACGACGCGCAGTTCGCCGTCGTTCCGGAACCTGGCACCCTGGCCCTGTTGGCCGCCGGCGCGGTGGCCCTGGGCGTCGCCTATCGCCGCCGCAAGGTAGCGAAGTCCTAAAGGCTTAGTTTGATATCCAAGCTCGGGAAAGCCCCGTCGATCTTCGGATCGGCGGGGTTTTCTTTTTGGAAGGGGAATTGCAAAATGCAAATTGCAAAATGTCGAAATTGAAGCCCGACGCGCAAGCGAGGAATGTGCCGCAAACAGCGTGGACGGCAAATTCCTCGCTTGCGCGTTGGGCTTCAATGACCGAAATGCAAAATGGGCGTCGGGCTTCATCCCCCAATTTTCAATTTTCAATTTGCAATTTGCAATTTGCAATTTTCAATCCCTCCTCCCTCCGAACAGCCGCCGGGCCTCGGCCAGCCGCTGGGGCGAATCGACCGCCACCCGCTCACCCGTCAACGGGAAGGCGAACAAACGTCCTGTTCCGGCCAGCGGCACGAAGACGTTGCGGGGAAAGTCGCAGGCGGTCTGGGCGGGTATCATCTGAAGCAGCTCCGGCTGGCAGATCGTGATGCCGGAAAAGACCCAGGACTGCGCGACCGTGTCCCGCTGGGCGTCGGAGGGCCGCTCCACGAAGCGCTCGATGCGGCCCTGCGGATCGATGCTCAAGGCGCTGTTGGAGCGGGCCCGCTGATGCACCAGGAGCGTGGCCAGGGCCTTTCGCTCCCGGTGGAAGCGGACCAGCCCGGTGAAGTCCTGGTTGGTCACCACGTCGCCGTAGTGGACCAGGAACGGCTCCTCGCCCTGGAAGAACGAGGCCATCTTCTTCGTGCCGCCGGCCGTGCCCAGGAGTTGCGGCTCGTGGGACCAGGTCAGGCGGAGGCCCCAGCGGGCGCCGTCGCCGAAATGCTTCTGGATGACCTCGGGCATGAAGTGCAGGTTGACGGCAAGCTGGTCGAAGCCGTGCCGTTTGAGGTGGCAGACGATGTATTCCAGCATCGGCCGCTCGCCCAAGGGGAGCATCGGCTTGGGGATCTCGCGGGTCAGATCGCCCAGCCGGGTGCCGAAACCGGCGCAAAGAAGCATTGCTTTCATGGGAGGGATGAAGGATGAGGGATGAAGGGATGAAGGATGAGGGATGAGGGATGAGGGATGAAGGATGAAGGATGAGGGATGAGGGATGAGGGATGAAGGATGAAGGATGAAGGATAAGGGATGAAGGATGAGGGATGAGGGACATTTCATCTCTTATCCCTCATCTCTTATCCCTCATCCGCCCCGCTTGTTTGAGGACCCATTTTGCAGCTTCGTGCAGGTTGGCACAGGTGTGGTCCGGGCGGCAGCCGGGATCGAGCGGGTCGAGCGTCACGATCGGCGGCGCATCGTGCCGGCCGCTGGTGACCAGCACCGTGCGGCAGCCGGCCGCCACGCCGGCAAGGATGTCCGTCATGCGGTCGCCGACCAGGAAACTGGCGGCAAGGTCGAGTCCATGCTCCTCCGCCGCGCGGCGGATCATGCCCGGCCGCGGCTTGCGGCAGGCACAGGCCAGGCGGTATTCCGGCAGCGTGGCCTCGGGGTGATGGGGACAATAGTAGACCGCATCCAGCCGAGGGCCGCCGGCGGCGACGATCCGCAGGAGGATTTGTTCGTTCAGCTCGCCTAGTTCGCGCTCGTCGATCAATCCCCGCGCAATGACGGCCTGATTGCTGACGGCGGCCAGAAACATCCCAGCCGCTTTCAGGTCGGCCAAGGCCGCAGGCACGCCCTCAAGCAGGCGGATTTGCTCCGCCCGGACCAGGAAGCCCTGGTCGTCGATGAGCACGCCGTCGCGATCGAGGAACACCGCCCTGCGGAGGGGTTTGGTATCGATAGACATTGAAGACACCTGGTTGACTTCCCGGGAGCAATCATTATACTGGATGTTGGGGCGATGATGCGTTGCGCGAACCGATCAAGGACAGCATTCCGTATTTTCAAGGGTTCAACTCCATGCGCAACCCACCATTTTCCCAGCGGTTCGCTTCACGCACCCTACGATTATCCCTGGCGGCGGCGGTTTTGGCCGTGGCTGCGGCAACGTCACGGGCCAGCACGCTTGAGATGGACCCCCTGGTCTACTCGGCGAAGAACTGGTCGGGCTACGCCGCCGAAACCAGCTTCAGTTCGCCGGCCAGCGACTCGGTGACGGCCGTCGCCGGGTCGCTGATCGTGCCCGCGGTCTCGCCTTCGGCCAACCCGGCCGCCAATGCCGCAGGGCAATTGTCGGACTGCGCGGTGTGGGTGGGGATCGACGGCTTCAGCGACAGCACGGTGGAGCAGATCGGCACGGAGTCGGAAATCCAGAGCGGCGTGACGACTTACCACGCGTGGTACGAGATGTATCCGGCAGGGATGGTCGAGATCCCGAGCGTGACGGTCAACCCCGGCGACTCGATCACCGCGAGCGTGCAGTACAACGTGGCAGGCCATCCGGGTGAATTCCAGTTGTCGCTCACCGACACCACGACCAGCAAGAGCTATACGATCTACGAGAACACGTCGACGCCCTCGCGGTCATCGGCGGAGTGGATCGTGGAGGCCCCGACGAGCGGGAGCATCCTGCCGCTGCCCTCGTTCGGCAGCGAGCCGTTCACCAGCGCCACGGCCACGATCGATGCAACGAGCGGCCCCATCGACGATTCCGCCTGGCAGGCGGCGCAAATCAACCTGAACGACCCGACGTGGGGCGACGTGCTGACGACGTTGGCCTTGTCGGACGTGACCGCGGGGGCCGCGGCCACGTCGAACTTCGGCGTGGCTCAAGTGCCCGAACCGTCGGCGCTGGTCCTGCTGGCGGTTGCGGCGGCAGTGGGGGCGTGGGCCAGGGGGAGAAGGATGAGGGATGAGGGATGAGAGATGAGGGATGAGCCAAGTTCGTAAGGAGGAATTGCCGTGTCAGCGCCCATGACCGCATCGTTGCAGGCGAAGAAGTGCCGCCCTTGCGAGGGCGGAGTCGCGAGGCTCTCTCAGCAGGAAGCGCTCGATAGCTTGCGGGAGCTCAGCGGCTGGCGGATCAGCCAGGACGGCCTGCGCCTGGAACGGGAATGGAACGTCAAGAATTTCAAGGCGGGCATCGATTTCATCAATCGTGTGGCCGAGCTTGCGGAAGACGAAGGGCATCATCCGGAGATCCACTTGACCGGCTTCCGGCACGTGTGGATCGAGATCTGGACGCACGCCGTGGGCGGACTGACGGAGAACGACTTCATCCTCGCCGCCAAGATCGATTTGCTTCCCGTGGAACTAAACGCCTGATCAAGACGTAAGGCAAGCCGCAGGTAGTTCGGCCTCGGCCAGGCCCGCGAGTTTGGCCCTCAGGCGGCGGATTTCCTGCTGCAACTGCAGCTTCTCCGCCTGTGCGGCGCGGGCGTACTCGGCCATCTCGGCCTCTCGGCGGTCGAGATCCTCGCCGCGGGCCTGGAGGCGGGCCGCCTGCTGGTCGACCTCCTCGCGGCACTGTTGGGCCCAGGCGTCGAAATTGCGTTTCTGGCGGACGAGCTTCTCATATTGCTCCGCCAACTGGGCGCGGAGTCGTTCCAGCTCTTCTTTCTTCTGGTGCAACTCCAGGTTTGCCGCGCGGTAGTGCTCGGCCAGCCGGCTGCGGATGCGGCCGAGCGATCGCGTGAGCGCGGCGGGTGGGGCGGAACCGGAAAGCTCAGCCCACAATTCCTCGGTTGCCAGACGAATCTCCAGCGTTTCGCGGTGCATGCGGCCAAGTTCCGCACGGAGCTGCTCCAGGGCGGCATGGGCCTGGTCGGCCTGCTCGCTCCGCTGGTGGACCTCGCGCCGCTTTTGCTCCATCTCGGCCGCGAGGCGAAGCTCCTCGGCTGCCAGGCGTTCGCGTTGGGCCCGCGACTGCTCCTCCAGGAGTTGCCGGTCGGCGGTCAACTGGCGGTGGAAATCCTGGAGTGCCGCGCGGTCGGTCTCCAGATTCGCTTCCGACTCAGCCAGGCTCCGCTGGTGCTGGGCCAGGGCTTCGGCCGCGCGGCGGATGGCGTCTTCCTGGAGCCCGATCGACTCGGCTGCCGGAACCGCTTCCAACTCGGCGTTTCGCTCTTCCAACCAGAGCCGGGCGGCCCTGGTGTCGCGTTCCAGCCGTGCGGCCCAGGCATTGAGTTCGGCCTCGCGATGATCGAGCTCCTGCTGGCGGGCGCGAAGATGTTCGGCAAGCTGGGCCGCCTGGGCCTGGACCTGCTGGGAGATGGCCTCGGGATCGGGGACTGTTTCGCCCTCACCCCCTGCCCCTCTCCCGGCGGGCGAGGGGAACAAATCGCCCTCACCCCCTGCCCCTCTCCCGGCGGGTGAGGGGAACAAATCGCCCTCACCCTCTGCCCCTCTCCCGGTGGGAGAGGGGAACAAACCGCTTTCACCCGCGGTTCCAGCGGGCGAGGGGAGCAAATCGCTTTCAGTCGGATGTGCCGCATCGATGCGGGTTTCCGCCACCAATTCCCTGACCGAGGGGGCTTTGCCACCGCGAATCTGATCGAGCGACGGATTTGACATGGAAGGGTTCGTCTAGTTTCGAGAAAGGGCTAGGTCCTGGCAGCGGCAAATTCAGCGCAGCCGGAAATGTCTACCCAAATTACTTAATCGGCTGGATTGACGTAGGAGTTTAGACGGGTCTGAGTTTTGGTTCGGCTGTAGGGTGGGACCAGCGAGCTTGCGAGCGCCGGCCCACCAATCGCGCGTGTTGGTGGGCCGGCATCGCAAGCTCGCTGGTCCCACCCTACGGCGCGGGTCCCACCCTACGGCCAAAGCGGCGCCCGTCGTGCGAGGCTCGTTTGCTAGAGTTTCAACAGCTTGCCTGCCGCGAATTGCGCCAGATACCGGGCATTCAATTCGAGCGACACGATGGGGTTGCAAAATCGGACCTTGATGCCGAATTGGGGCGTGTTCGGTCAAGGCACAAAGCGGCTTGCGGCCGATAGACAGGCATAGTGCGAAAAATGTCCCGCTGGGGTTGACGGAGTCTTCTTGCCTCGGCGACGACGTGGACGGAACCGCACTTTCACTGACAAGGAGGATGATGATGAAACGGTCAGTATTTACGGTGTTGAGCGTCGTGTTGGCGGTGGCGGTCGGGCAGAGATTGGGGTTCGGGGCGGAAAGCGGATCGCAAACGGAGAATGGCGAGAAGGCAGCGGGAATTGCCGTGCCTGCCGCGCCGGTCCTGGCTGAGCAGCAGCCCGCCGATGCTGCCCCAGCGCTCGCCCCCGCGGAAATCGAAACCAGCGCTCCGGCAACGCCGTGGAAGCTTCCCAAGCCGGAGGCCCTGAAGGAACTGGGCATCGAACAGTACGGCTGGGTGGAGCAGGGTACGACGTTCAACTCGCTGAGCCCTGTGAATCGCTGGAACGGGCCGGTTTTCACCAACGACCGCAGCAATGAGTATGAGATGAACCAGTTGTGGCTGGGCTGGGAGCGGCCGGTCAAGACCGGCGGCTGCGGCTGGGACATCGGCGGGCGGATCGATCTGATGTACGGCTCCGACTGGCGCTACGGCCTGTGCAACGGCTTGGAGACGAACCTCGACGCGCCGAACCGTCTCTACGGCCTGATCATGCCGCAGTTCTATCTGGAAGTGGGCTACAATAACCTGACCGTGAAGATGGGCCACTTTGCTCCGTCGATCGGCTATGAGGTTGTGGCGGCGCCGGGCAACTTCTTCTACTCCCACTCCTACGCCCTAGGCTATTCCGAACCGGTGCTGGTAACCGGCTTCCAGGCCGACTACAAGCTCAATGACTACTGGAACGTAATTGGCGGGCTGAACAAGGGCTTCAACCAGTTCCAGGACGAGGACGGCAAATTCCATTTCCTGGGCGGAGTGAAATGGCACAACGACGAGCATAAGGTCAGCTTCTCGCTGATGACGGACATCGGCCCCGAGGTCAACTCCGTGGACCCCTTGGGCATCAACAACCAGTATGAACTTACGGCGGTGCTGAAGAAGCAGATCAACGCCAAGCTGATCTATGCCGCGGAGCAGACGTTCGGCGTCACGGAGGACAATACCGACGCCGCTCTGTTCGGCCCAACTGCCAAGTGGTGGGGCCTGGACCAGTACCTGTTCTACACGCTCAATCCCCACTGGTCGGCGGGCGCCCGCGTGGAGTTCTTCCGCGACCAGGATGGGACGCGGGTGGGCGGGTTGGGCAGCGTGGGAATCGTGGGCTGGCCGGCCGCGCCGGGATTTGCCGGCACGTTCACGGAGGTCACGACGGGATTGAACTGGCACCCGCACCCCAACTTCGTAGTGCGGCCGGAACTCCGCTGGGACTGCTACAGCGGCTCGACGAACCTGCAAGGGCAACTGCCCTTTGGCGACGGTTCGCGGACCAGCCAGTTCCTGTTTGCGACCGACTTGATCTTCAGCTTCTGAGCGGCCAGATGGAGCGGGGAGCAGGGAGCAGGGGGACGTTGTTTGAAGGCAGGTTGGAAGTTTATCCTTCAACGAGGAAGAGAAACTCGGAACGGCCGGCGCAAGCCGGCCGTTCGCGTGCGCTCCCCGCTCCCTGCTCCCTGCTCCCTGCTCCCCGCTCCCTGCTCCCCGCTCGCCGCTCCCCACCCTACTCCTGCGGCTCGCCGATCTGGCGCAGATAGCCGCCGAGGCGAGCCTGCAGGTCGAGGAGGTTTTGCCACTGCCGCTGGTCGAGTGTGACGCGGTCGCCTTTTTCCTTCTTCATGGTCTGGATCAGTCCCCGCAGACGGAGGTGGAAATAGTTGAGCAACTCCGCCAGTTCGGCGGCCTGGCCGGGATGCAGCGAACTGGGCAACTCGGGCGGCGCGACCGCGTGCAGCAGGGCCTGCAACTCCTGTTCCTGGCCTGCCGCCAGCTCAAGATCCAGCGCCATCTCGCCTTGCTGCTCGGAAAGCTCCTCGCTGTCGAGTTGCACGGCCCCTGACATGTCGGCTCCGCGCAACTTGGCCAGCCGCTGGGCAATTTCTTCGCGCGACCCCACGACCATCACCGTGCGTCCCAGGGCAATCACGTCGCCCGGCCGAACCAGGCAGAGATGGACGCTCTCGCCATTGACCTTGGTGCCATTGGTGCTCTCCAGGTCGGCGAGGACCAGTTTGCCGTCGTCTTCCTGGATCTTGAGGTGGAAGCGACTGATCCGCTCGTCGTTGAGCTGAACGGGATTGCCTTCCTCCCGGCCGACCGTCAGCGGCGTGGGAATGTCAGCGAAGTTCCGCCCCCGATCGGCGCCATCCAAAACCCGCAAGGTAATTAACGCCATGACGCTTTGCCTGAGCTGCCGATTGGGCGGTCCACATCCATTTCTAGCATGGAGTAAAGCGTTCGGTCAAGGCGCTCGACAAAGAGGGCTTCGCGGATTATGCTGGGAGCTTGTTTCAAAAACAGCTTCAAGCGGCCATTTTCTCGGCACTCGATCGCGGTTTTTGAAGCAAGATCGGACCGGTCAAAAGAAATTCCTTCCCTGGGAACATCCATTCCATGAGCACTAAACGCATACTTCTGAGCGAAAACGAGATCCCCACCGCTTGGTATAACCTGCTGGCAGATCTGCCGCAGTTGCCACCCCCACCATTGGATCCGGCGACGAACCAGCCAATGGACCCGGCCAAGCTGTGCGGGTCTTCGCCCGCGGACTGCTCCAGCAGGAGATGAGTCCTGAGCGCTGGATCGCCATCCCCGAGGAAGTCCGCAAGATCTACGCCATCTGGCGGCCGACGCCCCTGGTGCGTGCCGGTGGGCTGGAAAAGGCCTTGGGGACGCCCGCCCGCATCTACTTCAAGGATGAGAGCCACAGCCCTCCGGGAAGCCACAAGCCCAACACGGCGGTGGCCCAGGTCTATTACAACAAGATCGAGGGCATCCAGCGGCTGACGAGCGAGACCGGGGCGGGGCAGTGGGGTTCGTCGTTAGCGTTCGCCTGCAAGATGTTCGACGTGAAGTGCAAGATCTTCATGGTCAAGGTGAGCTACCATCAGAAGCCCTATCGGCGGATGATGATGCACCTCTGGGGCGGCGAGGTCACCGCCAGCCCTTCCAACGAAACGCAGTGCGGGCGGGCGATCCTGGAGAAAGACCCCGAGTGTCCGGGCAGCCTGGGGATTGCGATCAGCGAGGCGGTGGAAGCGGCCGTCACGCAGGAAGGCGTCCGCTATACGCTGGGCAGCGTGTTGAACCACGTGCTTCTGCACCAGACGGTGATCGGCCTGGAGGCGGAAAAGCAGATGCTGCTGGCCGAGGACTATCCGGACATTGTGATGGGATGCGTGGGCGGCGGCAGCAATTTCGCCGGCCTGGCGTTTCCCTTCCTCCGCCACAAGCTGACCGGGCGTGAGATCACGTTTCATCGCCTGCGAGCCGCATTCCTGCCCTTCGATGAGCCGGGGCCAATATCGCTATGATTACGGCGACACGAGCAAACTCACGCCACTGGTGAAGATGCACACCCTGGGGCACAGCTTCATGCCGCCGGGCATTCACGCCGGCGGTCTGCGCTATCACGGCATGGCGCCCATGGTCAGCCTGGCGAAAGAGCTGGGCCTGATCGAGGCCGCCGCCTTTCACCAGATCGAGTGCTTTGAGGCGGCGCGACTTTTTGCCGCGACCGAAGGGATTATCCCCGCGCCGGAGAGCTCGCACGCCATTCGCGGCGCGATCGTCGAGGCCTTGCGATGCAAAGAGAGCGGCGAGGAAAAGTGCATCCTCTTCAATCTCAGCGGCCACGGCCTGTGCGACATGGGCTCCTATGAGAAGTTCTTCGCCGGCCACCTGGAGGACTATGCCTATCCGCAAGAGAAGATCGAGGCCGCCTTGGCTGAGTTGCCGGTGGTAGGGTAAAAACGCAGGGTTTCGGATTTCTTCTGTCCTGCGTCACATCTGCCAGGCGTGAACGGTATCAATCATGGCCAGCACGTTATCGACCGGCGTATGCGGCAGCACGCCGTGCCCGAGGTTGGCGATGTAGCCTGGCCGCGAGGCTGCCTGGGCGAGCATCTGGCGAACTCGGCGGCGGACTTCCGCGACGGGGGCGAAGAGCACGGCCGGATCGAGATTGCCCTGCAAGGCCTGATCGGGACGGACCAGCCGGCCGGCATCATCCAGCCGCAGCCGCCAATCGACGCCGATCACGTTGCCGCCCGCCTCGCCCAGCAGCGGCGTCAGGGCCGGATTGCCCGTGGCAAAGTGGATCACCGGCACACCGGGGCGGATCCGCTCAATCACCGCGCGGCTGTAAGGCAGGACGTAGCGGCGGTAGTCATCCACACCCAGGCAACCGACCCAGCTATCGAAGAGCTGAACCGCCTGGGCCCCGGCATCGATCTGGGCATTGAGGTACAAGGCGACGCTGCGGGCGATGCGGCCCATCATGACGTCCCACGCGGAGGCGTCGCCATACATCAGACTCTTGGTGGTCCGGTAGTCGCGGCTCGAGCCGCCTTCGACCGCGTACGCAGCCAGGGTAAACGGCGCGCCGCCGAAGCCGATCAGCGGCACGTGGGCCGCCAGCCCGGCGCGCGTCTGCCGCACGGCCTCGACGACAAACGGCAAGCGGTCCATGTCTTCCAATTCCCGCAAACGATCAACGTTCGGCCGCCGTACGGATGGGGTTGTTCAGCACCGGGCCTTCACCGCTGGGGAAGTCCAGGCCCAGGCCCATCGGCTCGAGAATCAGCAGCAGATCGGAGAACAAGATCGCCGCATCGACGCCCAGCCGGTTGACCGTCTTGATCATCACCTCGGCACAGAGGGCAGGGTCTTTACAGAGCCCGAGAAAACTGACCTTCGAGCGCAGCTCGCGGTACTCCGGCAGGTAGCGCCCGGCCTGCCGCATGAGCCAAACGGGAATGTGCCGCCGGGGCTTCGCGCCGCACGGCCTTCAAAAACGGGCTGTCGTGCCAGGGAGGGAGCATGAAGGATGAAGGATGAAGGATGAGGGATGAATGGTGGCAAGCATAACAGAAAGAGGCAGCACGTGCCAGGGCGCGGCAGGCGGAAAAAAAATCCGAAATCCGAATCTCGAAATCCAAAACAAGTTGAAGACCATCGATAGCGCCGAAAGCGTCTTCTGCGCTAGCCATAGTTGGCGATTTCCGCCTCTCTTGGGGCGAATACGCCGCTTTGAAAGCCTTTTTCCGGGCATCCACGCGATTAGATTTGGCAAATTGGGGCAACCGCCGAATCGCGTCTTGCAATGATCCTTCGGCGTTGGGATAATGGAGGTTGTCGGGTAAACTTTTTGGCGGCAGTCGAAGTCTGGAATTGAAGGGAGTTTCCATGAGCATTTCCTCAACATCGCTTGATGTTTCCGAACCTGCGCCGGCCGTGCCTATCCCGTCGGGCGTGTCGGCGGAAATGTACGCGGAAGTGGCCCGCCTGGGGCTCGGGGAGCAGTTTCCCGAGGTGATTGCCCTTACCCGTGAGTTGTTCGGGGACTTCACGATCGATATCTCCGTCGATCCGGAGATTTACAATTGCAGCTACGTCACCTTCAATGCTGCGCGGAGGACCATCACGACCGAGCGTTTGAGAAGGAGTCGGAGTGGATCCGCCGGCTCCCACGCTGGCCGACGCAGGCACCCGGTTCATTTTGCATCAAGTGTTTTTTCGTCGAATGAATCCCGCTGACTTTCTCGATTTGGCCGACCGACTGGTCGCCAGCGGCACGGAAGCGGCATTTCGGTCCGCCGTGAGTCGCGCCTACGATGGGGCGTTTCATTCGGCAATCCGGCTGATCAAAGAGATGGGAGTCTCCCTGCCAGTTGGTCCCGAATCGCATCAGAAAGTTCCTTACTGTCTCATGGAATCCGGCGAGAAGCCGGGATTGCAGGCAGGAGACTCGCTGCAAATCCTCCGAAGACATCGGAACCAGGCCGACTACGCTCTCGACGAATCCACCGAATTTAATGCCGCGAGCACGCTACGGCGGATCGAGCGAGCCCGTAGCATTCTTGATCTGCTGGAAAAGTGCCGAGAAGAACCGGCCAGCAGTCGATTTCGCGTCAAGTTGCGTGACTACGCGGCGAATGTGCTGCGGTTGCCAGTTACGGATCCCGCTTGAAGTTCAGCATGAAATGGTGCTCAATCGCAGTTGTATGTTGGTGGCTATGAAAGCAAAATGCGAATTTCCAAGATTGTAGTCCGTTCCATAACCGACATTCGGGAATACGATCCTCATTGATAGTTGGGCGGGGAAACTCGCGGCGTAGCCTGGGCCGGAACCACCGGCAGTTCCACCCAGAATTCCGTCATCCCCTCGCATCGCTGCCAGCGGATCGAACCGCCATGATCTTCGGCAATCTGCCGCGCGACGAACAGGCCCAGGCCGGTGCCCTCCGGCTTGCCGGTCACGAAAGGCTCGAAGAGCCGCGCGGCAAGCTCGGCCGACGGACCGGGCCCGCTGTCACGAACGCATGGCGGTGCAGCCGTGCCGGTCATCCGCGATCCAAACCAAGCTTGGTGCGGACTTCTGACAGCGATAGCCTTTTTGACGAGCGGGATGGCTGCTGGAGAAAAGCCATCAACTCCGGCTGCTCGCGCACCAGCGCCACCTCTTGCGAGAAATCATCCATTTCCGCGAGGAGAAACTCCTTGCCGTCAGCGGCCCGTAAAACCACATTATCTTCGCTCGCCAGCCGCAACAAATCGGGAAGCGTGATTGCTGCGTGCTCGACTTCAATGGTCTTCATAGCTGAAACTCCTTTCCACGAATAAAGTACTTGTTGTGTTCTTTCCACCCGACCGCCACGACCGTCGCGGAATCCACATCCACATTGTAGAACGCGCGCAGGTGCCCGACTCGCAACTCCCACTGCGATAATTCGTTCGGCCGAAGCGGTTTTCGATTGCGGGTTTCCGTAACCGGCTCTGATGCCAGTTGCAACTCAATGGCATCGAGCACGACCACTTGCTCATGCTTGCGGAGGAACGTGAGGCTTTCCAGCGACTCTTCGGTTAATTCGATTGTGAACTGCGGCATCGCCGACCCTCAAGTAAACCCTACCGAAGTAATATACCACAATTTACTCCTGCGCCACCGGCAGTTCCACTCTGAATTCCGTCATCCCTTCGCATCGCTGCCAGCGAATTGACCCGCCATGATCCTCGGCAATCTGCCGGGCGACAAAAAGGCCCAGGCCGGTGCCCTCCGGCTTGCCGGTCACGAAGGGCTCGAAGAGCCGCGACGAAACCTCGGCCGCCGGACCTGGCCCGCTGTCGCGGACACAGAGCAGGCAACGACCGGGGCACCCGCGCAGTGGGTCGTCGATCGACTCCAAGGCCACGACGACCCGCGCCGCCGATTGCTCGTGGCCGCTCGTGGCGTCCACGGCGTTGAGTGCGAGGTTCACGAGCAACTGCCGCAGTTCCTCCGCGTCGCCCTGCACGCATATTGGCTCAGCCGGCTTGAGGGCTGTCAACTCGATGCCGGCATGAAGGCACGCCGGTCGCACCAGGGCGCAGACGTCATCTACCACTGCGGCCAGCGGCACGATCTCTTGCACCTGGCGCTTAGGACGGCTGAGCGTGAGGAACCGCTGCAAGTACGATTCCATCAGCCGAAGCTGCCGCAGGGCCACTTCGAGGTCCTCGCCCTGCCCCGCCGCGCATTGACGCTGGTGCAGCTCGATCGCCATCCGCCCGCCGGTGGCCGCGTTGCGAAGTTGATGGGCCATGCCGGCCCCGAGTTGCCCTAGGGTGCGAAGCTGCTCGCTACGGCGGACCTCGCGCTCGTATTGGCTCAGCCGCTCGGTCATGCGATTGATGGAAACGGCCAGGTCGCGGAGCTCGTCGTCCACCTTGCCTACGCCGACGGGCGTGAAGTCGCCCTGGGCGATGCGGGCCGTTTGATCGCCCAGCCGGCGGATGGGGCGGACGAAGCGCTGGGCCAGGAGCGTGGTAACGACGACCACGGCCAGCACGGCGACCGCGCCCGCGACCAGCGCGGGATAGGCGGCTTGCCACGTGGCGGCGGACCAGCGCTCTTGCGAGTAGAGCACGACCAGCGAACCGGATTCCCCGCCCGGCCCTCGTCCCACGATCGTCGCCGTCCGCTGGCACAAGAAGACGCCTCTCGCCAGTTCCAGGCTCGGTTGCGCACCCATTTCGCGGCGCTGGCTCTCGCCTTCTTGCTTGTCGGGGGGAAGACTTGCCAGCCGCCGCTCGTCTTCGGGAGTCAGCTCGAGCGTGTGGGCGAGCACCTTCTGGGACATGTCGAGAAAGACGAACTCGGCCCCCGAGAGCTCGCTCACCTGCCGCAACAAGGTGTCGTTGAGCCGGAAGGGACTTTTGGTGAGTGAGGAGACGACGCGCCGCATGCTTTCTTCCTGCGACTGCCGCTGCCGCATCGCGCCGAAATAGCCGCTCGCCCCGCTGGCCAGCGCGATCGCCAAGACCACGACGGAAAGCGTGGGCACAAGCAACTGGATTTGGATCGGCCGGCGCATGTTGGGTTGCTTTCTACGATAATCTCAATCCCTTGGGCAGCGATTCGCCGAAGACCAGCCCTTGCTCCTCGCGGTCGAGGCTGCCGCCGCTTTGGACAAGCGTCACGAAGTGGCTCGGGGCGTTCTCCTTCGTGAGATAGGCGGCCGCCGCGTCGCGCTGCTTCTGCGAAAGATCGCGGTAACGATCGTCGGTCTTGCGGGCGATCTGCATCACCGCCAGCGCCCCGGCCGGATCGCCGCCGAAGGAATCGATCAGACGCTTCAGCCAATGGCCGGCCGTCTCCGCGGGCACGACTGTATTCAAGGGACCGTAGAGCGGCGACCGTGCGCCCAGGCGGCCGACGGCCCACACGATCGCCGGCCGCACGTTCTCCATCTTCCGCTTGGGCAAGAGGTCCAAGAGGATCTCGCCCAACTCGATCTTCAGCGATACCGGCAGCAGTTCCAGCGAGCCCAGCAGCCGCCAGATCTCGGCGGTCTCGTTGGGCTGGAAGCCGAAATCGCCGCCCCGTCGACCCGGAGTACCGGGTGCCCGGCCGCCCACGACCAGCCGGTGCAGGCCGCGGATGGGGCCCAAGAGCGGCTCGGCCAGGGCCTGCTGCTGGCCGGCCTGCAATCCGCCGCCGATCCGCCGCCAGAGGATCCAGCCCTCCAGGCGCGATGCCGCGGAAGCGTGGACCAGTTTGCCTTGCACGAGCCGCCACGTCTCCGCGACCCGCCAGTCATCGACCGCCAGCCCATAGCCGGGCCGCAGGCCGAAGCCCAAGAGATTAATCCAGCGGGCTTCATGCACCGGGCCCTTGCGCCGTCCCTCCTCGTTTTCGATCAGGGCCTCCCAGAGCCGGCGGCAGAGCGAAGTCGGCCAGGCGTTGCGGTTCATGCCCGTCACGGCGGCAAGCCGCTTCACCAGGCCCTCCGGCTTCTCCGTGCCGTCGGGGCCGAAAACCTGCTCGATCGCTGTGAGACATTCCTGCCAGACGGCCTCATCGACGAAGCCTTCGCCTTCGGCGGCCGACTCGTGGGCGGCAACATCGGTCTGGGTGGCGGAGCGAACGTCGAATTGCAATCGCCAGCTTCGCTTGCCCTCGATCTCGCTGCACCAGAGGTCCAAGGTGCCAATCTCCGTGAGCCGCGCATGGAGATTGACGGACACGGTTTCCGTCTCGCCCTTCTTTCGCGTTCGCAGGACCGTGCGGATCGGCGGCAGCGGCGTCATCTGCTCGCGATCGAACGGTACCATGTCGCCCGGCCGGTCGGTGAGCCGCGTGCTGGAAACGTACAGTGGGAACTCGACCGGCTCGGAGACCAGCAGGTCGAAGCGGTGCGCGCTGAGGTTGACATCCTGGCCCGGCTCGACCCCGGCGGGAACGAGGCAAAGAGCAGGCAGGGAGCGGGGAGCGGGGAGCGGGGAGCAGGGAGCCGGAGAAGTTGCTATGTCGGACGTTGCCGCCGCTTTGACATCCTGTGCTTCATTGCTTACCGCATCCTGCTCCCCGCTCTCCGCTCCCTGCTCCCCGCCTTTCTCCCGCTCCCCGCTCTCCGCCTGCTCCCCGCCATCCACACCGATATAGTAGGTCCTCGCCAGTCCGGCCGCGATCCGCACGCCGCGACCCCGGCGGACCATGCCGTAGTAGGCGGCCCCGCGGGCGACGGCCAGATCGAGCCGGTCGTTGTCCAGCACGGTCGGTTCCCAGCCGCCGCCAAACATGTGCCGCAAGGCTTCGATCATCCGCGCGCGGAGCACGGGCGATTCGAACAGCCCGCCGTTGAAAAGCACGATGTCGGGCCGGGCCGGGTCCTGGCCGGAGGGCAACTCGACGTCCTCCATGGCCACGTGGCGGTGCGCCGTGAGAAAGGCCGCCAGGTAACGCGTCACCGCGGGATCCGGCGCGAAAGGAAGTCCGAATTCCTGGAATCCGGAACCGCGTCGACTCGGCTTCGCGTCCAGCGGCACCAGGGGAAAGAAACCCTCGACCAGCAGATCATGGATTTCGCTCCGCTCGATTTCGAGTTGCCGCGCCCCGCCGATCAGCCGCGAGCCCGACCACGGCAGGCTGAGGGTCAGCCGCTGCGGCGCGGCGGCACCGAGCAGGGTTTCCTTGAGCTGCCGGCTGCGCTGCACGAGCATGGCCCATTGCCGCGGCTCCAAGCCGGCGGAAGGATGTAGGATGGAGGATGAAGGATGAGGAGCATCGCGCGACGACGTTTCGACCGTGTTTTCCTCTTCATCCTTCATCCTTCCGCCTTCATCCTCGAGTTTTCGTTCCAGATAATGCGCCAGCGCAAGGTCGAGATTATCGCCGCCGAGGATCAGGTGATCGCCGACCGCCACGCGGTGGAACTGCGCCTTGCCGCCTGGGGTACCCGGTACTCCCGGTCGCGGCGGACGCGGATCAGCGTGAAGTCGGACGTGCCGCCGCCGATATCGCAGACGAGAATCTTCTGACCCGGTTTGACGAGTTGATCCCAGCCGTCGCGATGGGCATTGATCCAGGCATAGAACGCGGCCTGCGGTTCTTCGATCAGCACGACTCGCGGCAAGCCGGCCAAGGCGGCCGCCTTGATCGTCAGTTCCCTTGCCACTTCATCGAACGAGGCCGGCAACGTGAGCACGAAATCCTGCTGGGCCAGCGGATGCTGCGGAAAGCGGGCGTCCCAGGCGGCGCGGACGTGGGCCAGATACCGCGCGCTGACCTCGACGGGCGACAGCCGCTGGACGTCGGCTGCTCCATGCCAAGGCAGAAGCGCGGCCGTGCGGTCGACGCCCGAGTGGCAGAGCCACGACTTGGCCGAACTGATCAGCCGACCCGGCACGACCGCGCCGTGGTCACGGGCGAAAAAGCCGACCACGTGCGGCGGTTCGTCGCGACCCGGACCGGGAGTAGCGGGCGCCCCACTGGCTGCCCCGCGGGGCGCCCGGCCACGGTCCAGGGCAGGCGCAGCGCGGCTGGCGGCAGTTCGCCCGGTGCGGGCTGGTAATGGAAGGAGGGCAGCGTCTCGCGGGCTTCCACCTGTCCGGCGGCCACCAGTTGCGGTGCGGCAAAAACGCGGACCTGCCAGGGGTCTTCCGCCGTGTCGACGTAGGTGACGGCCGAATTCGTCGTCCCCAGGTCGAAACCGACGACATAACGGCTCGGGACATTTTCGCTGGGCGAGTTGGCCACGGAAGGTGCTTTCGACGGGGAAGTCCAAATAGATGCATCTTACCAGCACGGTGCGGAAAAATGCAGGGGGTAGGGCCGAGTGCTCGTACCGCCCCACCGTGACTTTTCAGGGTGTTTCGGCTAAACTCACACATTCCGCCCCGCTTGGCGGACATTGGCATCATTCGACCCCCAATCGAGTTTTCCATGCGGCGCGAATTGCTCATCAGTTTCTTGCTCGTTGTGGCCGTGGCGGTTGTCTACTGGCCGGTCCACTCCTATCCCTTCGTGTCGCTGGACGACCACCGCTATGTCGTGGAGAATTCAATCGTCCGCCAAGGGCTGACCGGCCAGGGCGTTGTTTGGGCCTTCACCAGCATTACCGAGGGCAACTGGCATCCGGTCACCACGCTCTCCCATATGCTGGACTGCCACCTGTTCGGAGTCGAACGAGGGAGTGGCTGGCACCACGCGGTCAACGTTGCGCTGCATGCGGCGAACACGGTCCTGCTGTTCATCGTGCTGCTGCGAATGACCGGGGCCCTGTGGCAAAGTGCCCTGGTGGCGGCCCTCTTCGGGCTGCATCCCTTGCACGTCGAATCGGTCGCCTGGATCTCAGAGCGGAAGGACGTCCTGAGCACGCTGTTCTTCATGCTCATCCTCCTGGCCTATTGCCGTTATGTCCGGCAGCCGACGATCCTTCGCTATGCAGCGGTGTTCGCGTGGCTGGCCTTGGGGCTGATGTCCAAGCCGATGTTGGTGACAGCGCCTTTCGTGCTCCTGCTCTTGGACTACTGGCCGCTGGGCCGCATGCGCCTGAAACAACTGCCGGTGGCCGAAGAGGGGACCAATGCCGCCGCCGACGCCGAAGCAGCCGCGGAGGAAGATCAGTCCACAGAAACCACCGAGCGGGCTGAAAGCCCTGAGGCTGAAGGAGCCGACGACGCTACGGAAGCGGTCGAAACGAGCATGGCGGACCAGGCTGAGCTCCGCAGCCGCGGAAGCCGAGCAACCGCCGAGCGACGAGTCACATGGGCGGTCGCTGTCCTATTTGATTGTCGAGAAGATACCGCTCGTGGTTCTCGCGGCCATTAGCGCCGTAATTACGTACTTCGTTCAGCAGCGAAGCGGAGCGATGGACATGTTGGGGCAGCCAGTGCCGCTGGGAACGCGGCTGTGCAACGCCCTTTTTGCCTACGGACAATACCTGGAAAAGAGCTTCTGGCCGAGCCCCTTATCGGCCATTTACGCCTACCGCAATCACAGGGCGATCGACCTGTTGATCATTGGCCTGGCCTTGGGGGCGATCAGCGTGGCAGCCGTCCGCCTGGCGAGGATCCGGCCGTTTCTTCTGGTCGGCTGGTGCTGGTATCTCGGCACCCTGGTGCCCGTGATCGGCCTGGTGCAGGTGGGTGTGCAGTCGATGGCCGATCGGTATACGTACATTCCGCTGATCGGCATTTTCATCATTGCTGCTTGGGGCGCCGCGGAGTTCAGCGAGGATTGGCCTGCCCAATATAAGGCCATTGCGGCGGCCGTGTTGCTGGCCGCCTGCGGATGGTGTACGCGGCAGCAGGTGACGACCTGGTCCAGCAGCGAGGCCCTCTACAGTCATGCCGTGGAGGCCGAACGGTACAATCTCGTCGCGCTCGATGGACTCGGCATGGTCTACTGGGAGGAAGGGAGGCTGGACGAGGTGCAGCGCCAGTTCGAGGATATCCTGAAGCTCAAGTCCGATCCGGCGGTCCACGTGGAAGGCGGTCTTGAGCCGGTCCATCGTGAATTGGGGCTGTTGTTGGCCGTGCGCCATCAGCCCCAGCAGGCATTGGAGCAACTTAATGCGGCAATTGAAGCCCGGCCCCAGCAGGCCGAGCCGCGCCGTCACAAGGCATGGATCCTGGCCACTTCGCTGGACGCCGGGGTTCGCAACGCAAAACTGGCCGTGGAATGTGCGAAGGAGGCGCTCGCCAGGTCGCCGCGTTGCGCACATGAACAGTGCGCCCGAGTATTGGGATACGCTGGCTGCCGCAGAGGCCGAGGCCGGGAATTTCAAGGAGGCCGTCGAAGCGGAGGAAAAAGCCCTCCATGAGGCCCAAGCGACGCGGGCTGACGATCTCGTTGACGGCATCCAGCAACGGCTGGAGTTATTCCGAGAAGGCAAGCCTTATCATGCCGAAGCGCAACGCCCGCAGAGAGATTAAGGATGAGGGATGAGGGACGAGGGACGAGGGATGAGGGATGAAGGATGAGGGATGAGGGATGAGGGATGAAGGATGAGTGATGAGGGATGAAGGGGCTCTCGGCTCTCATCCCCTGTCCATCATCCCTTATCTCTTCTCTTATCCCTTATCTCTCACCTCTTATCTCATCCTTCATCTCTCATCCTTCAACCCAAACCCCGGCAGGAGTTGCTGCGTGGGCGGATGCACCATTTCTTCATAGCTGCGCCGATAGCCTTCGCCAAGGTGCATCATGACTTCCAGAATCAGCAGGTCGGCCCGGGTCATGACGTGGCGGCTGCTGCGGCGCCGAGACCGGAGACCATCTCGGCGGCCACGTCGAGGTGCATCCGCGCCGTTTGCCGGGCGGTGACTCTGGCCGCCACGAGCAAACCGGCCAATCGTTGCAGCTCGTCGGCCAGGTTGCCGGACCCCATGATGACGTAGATCCGCAGCAATTCGCGATAATGGGCCGTCAACTCCGGCGGCAGGGGCACCGTTGGTTCAGTCGCTGCACTCGCCGACCCAGAATGACCCGGGGTACTGGGTGCCCCGGTGCCCCGGCCGCGCGACCGCGAAGGTCCGGGCCGGAACTCGTCGACCGCCGCCCGCTGTTCTTTCAGGAGCCGCCGGGCTTCGTCCTGTTCGCGCCCGAGCCGGGTTTGTTCGGCCTGGTGGAAGCGGCGGTTCTCGTGTAGCCAGGTGATGCTGCTGGACGGCCCTCGCCACGACCCAGATCAGGTTCCGCGTGGTGCTGGAATCGACGCAGACGTAGCCGTCGGCGCCGACTTCGTAGCAGAGCACGGCCATCTCCGCTTCGCCGGCGGCGCCGAGCACGATGATCGGCTCTTCCGCCCCGCCGGTGCGATAGCCCTCGACGAGATCCAGGGCGTCCAACTCTCCCGGCTCGTGGCTGACGAGGATGGCGTCAAAGACCTCGTCGCGAAGCCGTTCCATGCCGGCCGCCTGCCCGGCAGCTTCTTCCAGGAGGATCTCGGCCGCGCTATCGGCGGCAAAGGCCTCGGCCAGCCAGGCCCCCGTGCGGCTGGGCGTGGCGATATACAGGACCTTCAACCGGCCGGGCATGCCGTGGAACAGGGCATCGCCGACGACCCCCACCCAGGGCGACCCAGGGTGACCCAAGGTGACCCAGGGTGACCCAGGGTGACCCAGGGTACTGGGTGCCCCGGTGCCCCGGTGCCCCGGTGCCCCGGTTTCCCGGTGCCCCACCGGGTGCCCGATGGCGATTTTCACATGCTCGGAGGGAATTGCCGTCATGATTGGTCCTGACGTGGGGTGCGGGACTTTAACATCGCAGCCCGGTGCCGTCAAGACGAACCGCCGGCAGCTCAACGGCCGCTGGCTGCGACTGGCACTTGTTCAGGCCGTAGTGCGCCGCCAACACGACCGCAGCCGCGAACCCCACCGCCAGGAACAAATGGTAGTGGGCAAGCGCATGGCGGGCCAATGCATCCAGCCGGCCCTTGCCCGATGCGGAAGGGGTGCCGATTGCCAACCAAGCCATACTGCGCTTGGATGCCAGAGCGTCGGCCGCCGCGGGCTCCAGGGGAGCACGAATATTGGCCGGCAGGATCGCCCGGATTTCGGGCACCGCCAGGATGGCAGCCAGGCGTTCCGGACTGGGATGTGGCACGTTGAGATAAGGCTTGTCTTGCAGATGATGAATATCGCCCGTTGCCACGTAGTTCCTGGTGTTGATTTCCTGCGCGAGCCCAATAGCGCGTTTTACGGCCAGTTCGGCCGGAAGGTGCTGGCCGGCGTACATCACCGACCAATACAGAATAATGGTCACCCAGGCGGAGACGCCCGCAATCGTCCAGCCGTGCCGCTTGCCGAACTGCGCCTGGGCAATCGAAATCAAACAGGCGAAGTTCACCAGGATGCCGACCGCGAAGGAATCGATATAGCGAGGGCAAATGACCTGGTACGCCCGGCCGTAGGCGAACATCACCGTCTGCCCGAGCGTCCATACGACGAGCGACAGCAAGTACCACCTGCGATCGCCGGCAGGTGGAAGCTTCCAGAGCATAATGCCGGCAAAGACCAGCGCCGGCGCATTGCGGACGAGCGCCCTCGGACATTGCTCGAAACCGGCCAGCCAAGCACGGTTATCCCGGCGTCGAGGAACTGAGAAAGCGACGCGGATCCAAGCGACGCATGGAGTGGCAACGAAGGGGTTAACGCGACGCCCAGCGCGGAAAGTCCGGCAAGGATCGCAATTGCAAGCAATTGCTTGCGGTTCCTGCGCAACCCTGTCGCATAAAACCCCAGGCTCACGACGGCTGCGGCGGCCGGGCGCAGACGCCCGATGCCAAGGAAAGGAAAGCAAGGACCGCACAGGCCGCCCCGGCCCACCAGCCGGCGGAAAGCGGCGATTCCGTTACGGTGAGCCATAGGCTCGCAACGCTGAACAGGAAGACCAGGTAATGGCAGGCATGGAAACCTCCCAGCGTGTTCTCCCAGGCAAAGGGAATCGCGAACAGAGCGAGTGTAAACAACAGCAAAGCAGGCAAATAACTCCGCCCGACGACACGCGCAAGCAACGCCGCGCCCAGCGCGAGTGCGAGCGTGTGGATGACGGCATTCACGACCATCTCCAGCAACGGGTTCCAGATCCCGTTGAGCATCAACAGCGCCAGCTCGATCAGGCGCATGGTGAAAATTCGGTGTTCGTTGTGGGCGCCAGGAGGTTGCCCCAGCCGAGCGTGCCGTCAAGGAGAGGTTTATAGAGAGTGGCGGCCTCTCCGTCCCACTGATCCCAGTAGGGCGTCGCGTTGCCATAAGTGCTTATCAGCCATAATTTTGCGCCCAAGAGCGTGGCGGAGAAGGCGGCAAACGCCAGGCAGGGCATCGCGTAGCGATCGAAGAGGGATGCAGGACCTCGACGGGGCGCCGGCAAAGGACGACCCGTAGCGGGCAACGTCGCTTCGAGGACTGATGCCATTCTTCATCTCCTGGACCGCGTTTGGCCCGCAGAAGCTGGGAGCAGGGAGCAGGGAGCGGGGAGTGGGGAGCAAGTCGCTCGCTCCCCGCCGGGTACCCTCTGGGTGGCTCCCCGCTTCCTGCCGACCGTGATGACCAGAGCGCCAAACCACCGTCCCAAGCCCGATCGTTCCAAGAGCCAGTCCGCGCAGTTATAGAATCCGAGCAGTGCGTTGAGCAACGGGGGCGCCACCCTGCGATAGGGCAGGTCGGCCTGGCAGCGCTGGCGGACCTCCGTGAACCCGGCGGAAAGAAACTCGGCCCTCAGCCAGGAGGGAAGCAGCGGGCACTCATTCGGGCTGACGCCCTTGGGCGAGTAGAGCCAACTTCCAGGATGGCGGAAAATCGCCATGCCCGGATGAAGGAGATTGGGGTCGTAGGCAAAAACGTAGCCGCCGGGCCGTAGCACGCGATAACCTTCGCGAAGGGCTTGGGAAAAGTCGGCGATATGGTGCAGCACGCCGCTGAAGCAGACCACGTCGAACTGCTGGTCGTCATAGGGAATCGCGCAGGCGTCGCCTTGTAACCAGGTATCGTTGGAGAATTTGGCCGCAGCGACGCGGAGTGCTTCGGCGGACAAATCGATGCCGACGAACTCGGTCTTCTTGTTGGCGTAGATCTGCCGCGACAGGCCCGTACCGCAACCAACGTCGAGCAGCCGCATGCCATCGGTCGACGGCACCATTTCCGAGAAACGTCGTGCCAGCGTATTCCAACCCCTGGGGGCGAAGGGATTGAAATCGCCCTCCTCCGCGACTAAGCGATCGAAGAAAGCACTTTCCCGCTGTGCTGCATCCGTGGCCAACGGAAACTCTTCCGCCAACCGGGAGCTTGTTTGAAAAGTCGCCTTTCCGATCCACACTCCGGATGGGCCGGCGGGAGACGGCGTCGGATGCGGTGCGTCGTGCCTGCGAGAATCAGCGGCTTGCTGTTTTCGACCAGTTCTTCGCGGTCTTTGCTTGAGCGTCATTCCAATGCCTCCATGCGGAAAAGTCGTTCGGTCTCCATCGCCGCATACCAATACCCACTTTTTTCCAGTGCCGCAAGACCTTTTCGGTCACTCTTTGGACGTGCGTCAACATCAGCTTGACACATATCGGGAAATCGAGTAGCTTTTCGGAGGTTTCGAGAAGGCAAGATTCCAGGCTTATGTGCGAAGGCAAAACGCTCGTTCCCATCCTCTGCATGCATCGCAGCGGTTCGAGCCTGGCGACCAATGTCCTCGCTGAATTGGGCATGTCGCTAGGGCCGTTTACCATGCTCGGCGCTGCGCCGGACAATCCCCGCGGGTTTTTCGAGGCGCATGAGTTCTGCAACCTGAATCAGGCGGTGCAGGACCGTGCGTTTGGGTTCAGCGGCGACATGCCTCGCACGCCCAAGACCCTCCAGCGGTTCGTGGAGAGCGAGGGCTGCTGGCCCGCCTTCGATGTGCCGCCGGAGTGGCTCGATCGGGGTCGGGAACTGGTCCAGCGGCTGGTGGCGTCCGGCGACGTGTCGGGTTTCAAGGACCCGCGCGTGCCGCTGGTATGGCCGTTCTGGGCGGAAGTGTTGCGGCGGATCCCCGGTCTGCGGGTCGTCCCGGTGGTGCTGTTGCGTTCGCCCCACGAGATTGCCATGAGCATTTTCATGCGGAGCAAGGGGTGGTTCGACTACGGCGACGCCTTGGACGCGACCGCCGTCCACTACCGGCGGATCGCGGCCATCCTGGCCGATTGGTCCGGCCCTCTGGCCCGCGTCCGCTTCCTGCCCGAGTACTTCCGCGAGGACTTGCGTGCGGCCTGCCGGCTCTTGGGCCTGGCGTGGAGCGACGAGGTCTACTCGCGGATCTTCGACGCTGAAAGCAAGCATCACGAGGCGGCTGCCGTGGCGCACCCGGCGCAGGCGATTTTCGAACAACTGGCGGCACTGCCGCCGCGGCAGTCCACGCCAGAGAATGCGGCCCGCGCTGCGGCGGACGCCCTGCGTCGCGAACGCCTCCTGCGGCAGAGACAGTTCGAGACCGACGAGCGGCGGCACCAGGCCGAGGTGCAATTGGCCGAGAGCCGGTCCGCACTGGTCGCTGCGCAAGCCGACTTGTCCGACGCGCGGACAAACTCTCCGTCACCGCCGCCAAGGCCGATCGGCTGGCAACCGAGCTCGACCTGGTCAGAGGTTCGCGGTTTTGGCGGCTGCGCAACTCGCTGGTGACGCTTCCCGGTCTGAAACTGCTCGCCAACCGGGTGCGGCCGGCGTCAGCCTCCACGGAGAATGGGTCTGGCGCGGGGTTTACGAGCAGGTCCTGCCGGAGGAATGGCGAAGCGCTGCCGTTGGATTCTCGGGAGTACTTCGCGGAGAAATACCTCAAGGGCGAGGGCATCGAATTCGGCGCCCTGCACAAGCCGCTCCCGGTCAACAAGGACCAGTGCTCGGTGCGCTACGTCGATCGCCACCCGGTGCAGGTTGTGTTGCGGTTGTTTCCCGAGCTGAAGCGGGAGGCCCACCGCATCGTGCGTCCCGACTTCCTCCTGAACCTCGATTGCGATGATTTCCACGTCCTCCGCGATCGCCGTTACGACTTCTTCATCGCCAACCACGTGATTGAGCACCTCGTCAATCCGCTGCGATTCCTGGAGAAACTCAACACGGTCATGGCACAGGGATCGATTCTCTATCTCGCGGTGCCCGACAAGCGGTATACATTCGACGTCAACCGCGCCATAACGTCAAGCGAGCATCTCTGGCAAGACTACCTGCAGAATACGCAGGATCTGAGTGAAGAGCATCTGCTGGACTTTCTGGTGGGCATCACCAAGGACCACGTCGAGCCCTCGCGCCGTGCCAGGATGTACTTCAATCGCAACTGGCTGCCGTGGAACTGGGACAGCTTTGCGCGAAAGCGGCTGTATCGCCTGCACCGCCGGCGCAGCATCCACGTTCACGTCTGGGACCAGCCGGCGTTCGACGAGCTCTTGGCCATGGCCATCGAGCGCGTGCCGCTGCAGTTGCGGATCGTCGAGCAGCGTCGCGCCCGACACCGAGGCCCACGAAATGCTCTACATCCTGCAAAAAACGGCCGCCTGAGGCGGGGAGCGGGGAGTCGGAGAAGCCGTAGGGTGGGACCAGCGAGCTTGCGATGCCGGCCCACCAACGCCGTGAATGGTGGGCCGGCGCTCGCAAGCTCGCTGGTCCCACCCTACGGCCTTACGAACCTATCCCTGACATTCTTTTGCGAAACGGACCACTTAGCAACTGGAAAACAATAAAAGTCCGATTTAGGTTCTAAGACAATGGTATGAAGTGTGTTACGTTTCACCCTGAATGGTATAGTTCCACTGCGGGTGGATATCGTGATGCTTAACTCTTACCGTTTGCATCTGTTCGTCGGTAATTTTCTTGCCCGTTTCATATTCGTGGGTGTCCAGTTTCGCTTTCACTTTCAGACCGGTCTTGGTAGTGGTGGAACTTATGAAGTTGATGATCGTTTCATAACTTACCAACGGTTCACCTCGCCAAGTGACACTGATCTGGGAAAACAGCCGATGTTCTATCTTATTCCACTTGCTGGTTCCGGGGGGAAAGTGACAAACTGTCACCGCCAAGCCGTGGCGATCAGCAAATTGCTGGATACAGTATTTCCACAGGCGGTTCCGACTTCCGTTGCTACCGCCACCGTCGGCAGTGATCAAGAGCTTGGTAGCGTTCGAGTAGTGACGGCGCCCCAGCATCCGCCACCAACGATCGATGCTCTCCGAGGCAAACTCGGCAGTGTCGTGGCTAATTCCCACATTCACAAAGCCTTCATTCTGGGTTTCATCGTAAAGGCCATAGGGATACGCCCGGCCCTCAGCCAGGGACGGAAAGTCGTAAGCGCTGACCACATGCTGCTTTTTTCCCCAGCGACGCCCCTTGTTGTGGAACGCCCCCACCAGTTCCTTCTTCTTGGTATCCACGGAAATTACGGGGATTCTTGCACGCATACAGCGTTTCACCTGCTGGTACAGGTAGCGAAATTGAGCATCCCGTTGAGGATGTTGCTTGCCCTCGATCGACCGCTTGTTGCCCCACAGAGAATAATCCAACTCTCGCAGCAAACGGTGTACCGTGGGATGACTGACCGTGTGTCCGCGCTGAGTCAATTCCTTGGCAATGGATCGAAGCGATTTCGTGGTCCACTTCAGCAGTCGCATGGGATCACCTGCCGTAGTTTCTCCCATCAGCAATTCCAGGTCATCCACGAGGGACGGATCGACTTCCTCGCTCGCTTTCCGTCCAGCGCCAGGACGGCGGGCTCTTTCCGGCATCTCACCCAGATCTCCCGCCTCCAACTCCTCGATCCCGCCGAATCGTGCGCTCCGACAGACCCAGCACTTCCGACACAAGAGTAATACCGCCATGTCCCAAAGCCATGGCTTTCTCGGCAGCGTAAAGCCACGCCTGCCGCTCGTTGAAAAGGGACATCAATTCGATCCACCGGCCATGCGTAGCTCGCACGTCGTCATCGACGACACATTGAGGACAAATACAACCCTGAAGACCCGTTCTCGACATAGCCGCCATCCTTGGCGTGCATGGTTGAAGAATTAGTACTCCTCGATTATACTCCTTTCACATAACGTGACCACCCCAGAATCATACAAACCGGACTTTTATTGTTTTCCAGTTGCTTAGCAACTTCTCCCTGCTCCCCGCCTCCTCACGATCGGAGTCGCAAGGCGAAATTCTCGGAACATCAGGGAGAGATGCGGGCTGTAGAATGGGTCGCCATCTTGAAGTTCCTCGTGCCATGTGTCGATGAACCGCTGGACTTCGTCGCGGAACCGGCATTGCTTCTCGATCGTATCTTCCTGCCCTCGAGTCCTTGACTCGTAGTGCGTCAAGGCGGCGAAGGGGGTCCACACGATCCAGTAGCCCTGGCGGCGAATCCGCATGCAGAGATCGACGTCGTTGAAGGCGATCGCCAGCCGTTCGTCGAAACCACCCGTCTCGGCGAAGACCTCCTTGCGGAGCATCAGGCAGGCGCCCGTGACCGCCGATAGGTTCTGGCTCACTACCAGGCGGTGGAAGTATCCCGCGGACGACTCGGAATCGCACTTGTGCGCATGGCCCGCGACGCCGCCGATTCCCAAGATCACGCCACCGTGCTGGACCTCGCCGTTGGGATAGAGCAGCTTGGCCCCGACCGCCCCGATTTCGGGTCGCAGGGCGTGCTCCAACATCCGCTCCAGCCAATCCCGGCTTCGCACTTGGGTGTCGTTGTTCAGGAACAACAGCACCTCGCCATGGGCCTGGTCCGCGGCGAAGTTGTTCACCTGGGAGTAGTTGAAGCGATCGTTCCAAGCAATCAGGCGAATGTCGCGGCGGCTCTCCAGACTGCGGTAATAGTCAAAGGTCTCTGGCTGGCGGCTCTGGTTTTCCACCAGGACGATTTCGTGGTTCGTGTAGGTCGATCGCGCGATCGATTCCAGGCAGCGGGCCAGCACGTCGACCTGGTCTTGCGTGGGGATGACGATCGATACCAGCGGCCGGCAGGGCAAAGACCGCTTGACATCGTAGGTCCCGCCAACCGGGCCGTCGGCGACCGTGGCTTGGATTGCCTGCCGGGCAACGTGCTCGCGAAGGGCCCGCTTGGCTGCCTCGTGGGCCTCGTCCTTTCTCGGCCCGCCGGTCATGGCCGCGGGATGCTGCCGCCAATGATAGAGGATCATCGGGATATGATGGACGTGCGACGCCTGTTCTGTGGCCCGCAACGCGAGATCGTAGTCCTGCGAGCCGTCAAAGCCCTCGCGCAGCCCGCCGACCCGCTCCAGCAGGTCGCGGCGGATCACGACCAGATGGCAGATGTAATTGTGGCTGCGGAGCGTATCGGGGGACCAGTCCGGTTTGAAATGGGGATTCTGCCGGCGGCCGCTTGGATCGAGATGGTCCTCGTCCGAGTAGATGAAGTCCAGTTCAGGATCTTGATTCAAGGCCCGCACGACTTCGAACAGGGCGAAGGGCGCCAGCGTGTCATCGTGGTCGAGAAAGGCGATGTAGTCGCCGGAAGCCAACTCGAAGGCCGCCTGCGAATTGCCGGCGATGCCGCGATTTTCCGGCAGCCGCACGCAACGGATCCGCGGATCGCGGCGGGCATATTGTTGCACGACCCGCGCCACCTCCCCGCCCGGACTCGCCCCGTCGGCCAGACAGAGTTCCCAGTTCTCGAAACTCTGGGCAAGCACCGAGTCGAGCATGGCCCGCAAGTACGCGACGGGCGGATTGCAGACCGGAACCACGAGACTGATGCGCGGCGAACGGGCAAATCGCGATCTGCGTTGCCTTTCGATGTCGGCGGCATTCGGTTCGTTTTCGGCAATCCACTGTGCATAGGCGTCCTGCGAAGGAGCGGGGCTCGCGCCGCTTCCGCGCCTCCAGCAGGTCAGGATGCCACGCGCAATTCGGCCAACGGCCTTGCGGCGATACGATCCCGGCGGCAGGATCCGATTCACAAGCCGGCTGCAAGCGGCGGCGACTTTCCAACTCCGCGAGGCATAAACCGATGCCAACTGCCAATGCTGCGCGGATGGTCTCTTCCTGCCGGCGCACGGTCTCTTCCAGCGCGGAAATCCGAGCCGACATCACCCACACATCCTCCGTTGGGCAGGTGCTTGGAACGGCCATGCTGCTCCCCTCATAGAACTTAGGACTTAGAGGCTATCCGGAAAGTGTGCTCGGTTACTTGGGGCATAGAAGCCCAACGCGCAAGCGAGGAATACGTTTTCGGCGCTCTTTGACGCACATTCCTCGCTTGCACGTCGGGCTTCTATGCGAAGCACTAAGGACTTGGCGCGGCATAATGTACCGGCTTTCCGGTAGCGCTACAAGATCAAAAGTGAATTGGCCTTGATTCGTGCGGGCCAAAATGGTAGCTTCCGCCCGGCGGCAGGATGAAGGATGAGAGATGAGGGATAGTAATATCATCGCACGGGGCTCCTCCTTCCGCCATTTCCTCTCCTTCATCCTTCCGCCCTCATCCTTTATCCTTCATCCCTTGCCGCTGTTGCTGCTGGCGTGCCTGATTCCCCGCGCGTTCATGGCAGGCAAAATAGGCGGAATTTGCCCGGATGCGGTGGTCTATATCCAGGTTGCCGAGTCGTTCGACAAGGGCTTGCTGCACGCCGATCATCAATTCGGCCTCAACCTCTTCCCGGTCATCCTCATGCTCCTGCACCGATCGGGGTTAGACTGGGAGATGGCAGGCAAGCTCTGGAACGTGGCGATTTCTTGTCTGACCGTGTTGCCGCTCTACGGCTGGGTGCGGCGGCAGTTCGATGACCGCCTAGCCCTGGCAGCCGGTTGCCTGTATGCCATGCACCCGGAACTGATCCGATCGAGCCCTGAAGGCATTCGCGATCCCACGTTCTGGTTCTTCCTGGTATTGTCGTTGTATCTGCTGTGGCGGGCGACAGCCGAGGTGCGCCTGCGGTTTTACCTCTCAGGCGGTCTGGCGATGGCGATGGCCGCGATGACCCGATCGGAAGGGCTGTTTCTGCTCGTGCCGCTCTTGCTCTGGTCCTGCCGTACTCATCACGCTCCGCGTGATGGATTCCATCACGCGGAGCGTGATGAGTACATGGTTGCCGGCAAACGGCTCTTGGGCGCAATGTTGGCCGTCGGGATCTTTCCGGCGCTGCTGGTTCTGGCCAGCCTGTTCTGGTTCCGCGGCCACTCGCCTTGGGAACTGGTCCGTACCCATCCGCTGAACTTTGTTGAGCAGTGGATCCACTCCGGCGCGACGAGGCTCTTCGGCCGCGATCAGGCGGTCTCCGCTGCGTCCGGCATGGCCTGGGCGGAAATGGCCGGGCTGTTCGCCACGGCGATGTTCAAGGGCATGAGTCCCTTGTTTGCCCTGTTTGCCTGCATCGGCGCGGCCGGCTCGCGGCAGATCTGGAAACGCCGCGACTACCAGGTGATGCTCTATGTCGTGCTTCTCTTCTTGCTGGCAATCTGGATCCACCTGAGCTTCGCGCAGGAGACCTCGAAGCGGTACTTTCTGCCCTTGGTGCTGGTCATGAGCCCGCTGGCGGCCTCGGGCCTGCTGGCATGTTCCGAGCAACTCTTGCGCTGGACGGAAAGCCGCCGCTGGCACTTGAATGCCGGGCGCTGGGCGTGGTGGTTGCCACTGCTTTTGTTTATCGTCTTCTCGCTCGGCAACGTGTACGCAAGCGACTACCATCAACGTGCGGTCAACGCCGAGTTAGGCCGTTGGGCTCGCAACGCATTCGGCCCTTCGCCGGCGCTGCTAGGGCCTGCCGGCGTGACGCAGGTGGTCGCGCATTACGCTCGCGGGCGCTGCGCATGTTTCGACCAGCACGAAGACAATCGCGCTATCGAAGACCTCATGCGGCACGGCTCGTTCGACATCGTCCTGCTGCCGGACGGCCATGAGACCGCACGCGGCCGCCCTGATTTCCTGCGGTATTTGGCAGGCCTGGGCTATGCGCCGCTTGAGGGCGAGCTGTTCTCCGTTGAACTTACGAACTTGCAAGTCCTTGTCCACCGGCGTGCAATGTAGGCGTGGCAGCATGATTTCACCTTGGTTCAGGGGATTGCCCTATTATAGTCAATCCTCGTCCACTTTGAACAAGGGCAGGTAGCGGTAGTAGACTTCCAGGGTCAGGGTCGAGAGGCTGGTCTGCATGACTCGACCGCCGCGCCTGCCCCAGGCGTCCTTCTCCGGCGCCCAGCTACCATTGGCACACTCGTCGACATTGCGGACCTGGGCGTCGACCAGCAGATCGCGCATCTTGCGGTTCCAGGTGTCCCATTCGGTCCGGTTGGTGAGGCTCATGTTGTGCATGACCTGGGTCGCGTAATACCAGTAATAGACGTTGGGGAAGTCCTCGTCGGGCAAGTGGTTCATGAGGTAGGACACGCCGCCGGTGAGCATGGGGTTGTTGTGCTTGGCGCCGAGGTACTGGCGGCAGAGCAGGCCGACCGAAGTCATGGTGTTGATCGGCGCCTGGCCGGGCTGGTAGGAATACTCGGTCCCATCGTGTACGGCGACCGAATCGAGCCACTTGCTGGTGCCGGAGAAGACCGACCCGCCGACGTTCAGGCCGGCCATGTGGGCGCTCTTCAGGGCCATCAACTGCCAGCCGGCCACGGAGGTGTCGCCGGGATCCTTGGGGTTGTAGCGCCAGCCGCCGTCGGTCGTATTCTGGGCGTTGAGAATGAAGTTCACCGCGCCCTGCGCCGCCATGCCGACCTGTCGATCGCCCGTCAGCCCGTAGGCCTCGCACAGGGCAATCGTGGCCAGGCCGTGCGAATACATCAGATAGGGCTCGCCCTTGGCCAGGTTGCCGTCGGCCTGTTGGTGGCTGATGAGCCAGGCGAGGCCGCGGCGGATATGGTTCTGGTAGGGGCCTGGGGATTTGTGCGTCTCACCGGCGGCGAGGAAGGGCAGAAGGCCCATCGCCGTCGCGCCGGCATCGTGCGGCACTTCGCCGGTGCCGGTGCAGGTCTTGTCGCCCGGCTTGCAACGCTGCGTGTAGCCCTGCAGGCTCCAATGGCCGTCGGGATCTTGGTGGTTGGCCAGCCAGACCAGGGCGGCGTTGACCGCGCGTTCGGTGAGTATGGTGGGAGGGGTCCCCGTGTAGATCGCCTCCTTTCGATTACCATGGCCGAGACCGCCGACGCCGGTGCCGGCCCCACCCCTGCCCGGGTCTTTGCCCCGGCCCAATCCCGGGCCGATGTCCGGGACGTCGGGCAGCTTGGGGCCGACTTTGAAACTCGAGGCCCCAATGCCGCGGCCGAGCCCGTCAGTGGTGCCATTCAGGCGACCGCCGCCTATGATCTCGAAGTCCTTTTGTTCGTCGTAATAGGCTGCGGGATGCGGCGTTTCGACATACGGTCGAATGGGGCCGACGATCAGTTGTTCAGGCTGGGTTCGTTCGGGTTGCCAAATACCGGGAGGATCGATCCGGTCGGGCTCCTTGTTCTCCACTTCTTCATCGGCCTTCGATACGAATGTGATCGAATCGTCCTGATCGTGGTTGCCGCCGACATTGGGCAGCAGCAACAGGACCGAAAGTGCGAGAAGGTGAAAACTGAAACTTCCGGCGTACCAGACGAGCTCGTTCCGCACCCAGTCCTCGAAGCGATCCCGCAGGGTTTCCGTCTCGATCCGATCGTCGTCTGCGATTGCCAACGGTTTGTTCGCGTTTTCTGCCATGATCGATCACCTCTTTGGCTGATTTGGGTTTGGGAAGCCTCTTTTTAATGCCGCCGGCTTGCCCGGCGGATACTTACGTTCCACGCTACACGAAACGGACATCCGCCACTTTTTAATGCCGCCGGTTTGCCCGGCGGATACTTACATTCCACGCTAAGCCGGCCGTACGGAACCTAACGATCCGCTGGGCAAGCCAGCGGGATTTCCACCTAAAATTGCCCCCGTTCGATGGACCTCGCCGTCCGCGCTTCGGACTGTGCCCACAGTAAGATTCGTCGCTTTGCCGGAAACTATTCCCCGGCAATTCGATCCGCTTTCGCATAGAAGCGATAGCCGCCGGCTTCGAAGACCAGCCGCGCGGCAGGGCTATCGAGGTACGCCTGGACCGCCGGTGCTGCTCCTTCGTATCGGACGAGCGCATAACGGACTTCCGGCCGATCGTAGATCGCGCGGAAGGCATTTAAGGTCCCGCACTCGCAGGGGAAACTCCGCGATCGCAACTCCGGCAGCCATGGTAACGCCAGGTAGTCGGTTGCAATGACGGCGGGCTCGCCATGCAATTCCAGATAATCGTAGAGCCGTTCGTTGAGCTGCGGGATCCCGACCAGGCGCTGCTGCTGTGCTTGCCACTGCCTTAGCGTTGCATCGCTCACCGCGAGCGATGCGGCCGCGACGGCCAGCGCCAGCAGCCCTGCGACATGGCCGTAGCGCAGGCGGTACGCCGGTGACCGTAGGATGGGCTTTAGCCCGTCTTCACCGGAAGGCGGGCTAAAGCCTTCCCTGCGGTCGATCCCCAGCCGCTGGGCCGCGCGCATCAATGCCGTACCGGCGGCCGCACCAACGAAAGGCAGAATCAAGGCCAGGTTCCGCAGATCGTAGGAAAACCCCGCCGCCCAGACCAGCCCCAGCGGCACCACCAGAATCGCCACGAGCCAGCGCTCGAGCGGATCGCGAATCGCTGCGGCGACCGCCAGGAGCAGGAGCAACGCGCCGGCCGGTGTGGTCGCCTCGACAAGCATGCCGGCGGCATGCAGCATGCGCTGCGGCAGATCTCTTCCTTCGTGGAAATCGCCGACCAACTGGGCCGTGTTATTGAGGTCTCTGACGGCATGGAATTCGGCGAACTTGTAGAGATACCAAGGCGCGGCCAGCGCCCCGCGAGCAAGCCGGCCCGCACGAGTGTGCCGGCCTGGCGCCGCGGATCGCCCGCGTGACCGCTCCGCAAGACGAGCAGCCACGCCAACAGCGGGTAGACCAGCACGATATAGAGGCCGGTCTGTTTGGCCAGCGCCGCGCCGGCGGCCAGCACCGCGCCGACCATGACGTATTGCCTCTGCATCTCGTCCCCTTTCGCGTGCCTTGCCAGCAGCAGGGCGTACACGGCGGCGAACGCAAAAAATGCCAGAGGCACGTCGGCGTACCCGCTGGCGAGCATGCGGAACCGCAGCGCGGCCACCAGAAGCCCGTAGGTTATCATAGCCCCCGGCACGAAGCCGAACTCGTTCGTCGCCCTCGCGGCATCGACCATCGCCACCAAGAGCATCAGGCAGAAGAGAAACTGGAATCCCTTGGCGAAGATCCAGAACGTCGCTCGTTTGCATGAAGACGTAGGTGAGCGACATGTTCGAGGGCAAGAGCTGCGGATAGAGGCTCGTGATTGTTGGCAGGCGGTTTGCGGCCCAATCGATCGCCCAGCGGTTCCAGGAGACGACGGCGTCCCATTGCTGAAAGATCTGGCCGAACTGGGCCACGCTCGCCAGCGTGAAACCCGTGATGACGAGGAGCGTGGCGGCGGACAGTACTGCCCGCAACGGTGACGACGGAAGTCTGTCGTACAAAGCGTGAAACCGACAAGCGTGCATGACAGCAGTCTGCAACCAGCGGCGTTCCAGCCACAGCGTGATGGCTGCTTCCGCGGTAAAAATCGCATACACGATGAACGGCCGATAGATCCCCAGCACGACGAGCCCTGCCACCAGGACGTGATTGGCGATCAGGCTCAAGGCGAAGGCGAGGACCAGCGTTGCCAGCACTCCCCCGCGAAGCCGCAAGGTCCTCACGAGCAGATAGCCCGGCAGGAAGACGATTTGCAGAATCGAAAGGAGACCCAGCAGTGCCATCGGCATTTACATTCCCAAGCGTGCCCGTTGCCAGGAGCCGCAGGCCGCGAACATAGGCAGTTTGGGCGATCGGCCCGTGGGATAGGTTTTCAACCTGTCGTCTGCCTGGCGACGGGCTGTGAAATTAGGTAATTTTCATGCCTGAGTCAAGTTCAACTAACTGTTTAGCGAAATGAAGTTCCGGACCCCTCCCGGCTCGTCCGGGAGGTGAATCAGATTGACGGCTACTACCTAATTACCGGCCACTGATAGACCCCTGCCAGCTTGCCTGGCAGGTGAATCAGATTGTTTGCTGCCTCACGTCGCCTGGCCTTCAATCTCCTTCACCACCCGGACGAGCCGGGCGGGGTCGAAATGTGCTGGAAAACTGTGAGTAGCCGTCAATCTTGTTCACCCACGTGGCAAGCACGTGGGGGTCCACTCCTTCACTCCGCTAAACAGTTACAAGTTCAAGTTGATTTAGAAGCGGGAAAGGGCTTATACTGCGGTACAGCGTCCACTTCTGCAGGAAGAAAGATGTATCGTGGCGAGCGCCAAGGACCGGTGTGGAAAAAGCTGTCGCCTTTCGCTCCGCGAACGATGCGTCTTTCGCGGAGCGAAAGGCAACTATGTGACATCTGTTAATTCGCCGGTCGTAAGCACAACTCGGTTGATCGGCATGGCGGCGGTGATCTTGCTTGTGCAACTGGGCAATGTATACGGTCAGATCCATTTCCAAATCGCGCCGTGCAGAGGCTGCGATGCGATGAGTAGGGGTGGGTTGGTCGCCGAACGGACAATCTCCCAAGGATCAGACCGCTTGTTCGTTTGGAATTCAACGGACCCAACGGCCGCACCGCGAGAGTTGGCGGTGCCAAAGACGCTTTGGTTCCTCGTCGCATGCATCAACGATGCGGGACTCGTGGTGGCACACTCGATCCGTCCCGGCAGCGACTGTTTTCGCCCGATCCTCTGGGATTCCGAGCACCCGACCATTGCACTCAAGAACTTGCGGTGCCCGACGGAACATCCGGCCGCGCCCGTGCTATCAATAACGGCGGAGTGATCGCGGGAGATATTGAGGCGTCAGGCGGGCGGTACGCCGTTACTTGGGATGCCAAGAGCCCTTTCGCTGTTCCCGTCGCTTTGGCGACTCCCAAGGGCAGGGAATCGCATGTCGCTGCCATCAACGAAAAGGGGCTGGTTGTGGGGAGCATCAGCATCGACGATACTTACCACGCAGTGGTATGGGATGCGAACCACCCCACCGCGCCGCCAAAGTTCTTGGCCACTCCGGAAGGAAGCGAGTGCTTCGCGTGCAATATTAACGCGGCCGGGCAGGTCGTCGGCTGCATCAGCGGCAAAAAGGGCGGCCCTGTTCTTTGGGATGCCAACGACCCGAGCACCGCGCAAACCTGGCGGAGCTAGCCGGCCTGGAAGATCTCCTGCCAATTTATGGCGAGCAGCGTTTCGTTCTACGCGCAATCAATGAACAAGGACAGGTCGTCGGCTCGGAACGGCTATACTCCAAGGGGCCCGAGTACATCATGAGCGATAGCTTTCCTGTGCTGTGGGACGGCGGGAAGGCCGTTCAGATTGATCAGTGTCTTGCCAGTTATGAAGACGGCATGAAGAATCGGAGAATAAGGACTGTTATGGGGATCAATAACATGGGACAAATCATCGTTGTTTGCGAGGATGAGTTTACGCGGCAGGAGCGGATTTATCTCCTGACGCCGTCTGCCGACAGCGACGGGCGTGCTTGCAACCTGGCGACGAGGCCGTAGCGGACTGGAACAAGCCGAGGAGTTTTCCCTAATGCCCAATGGCCCTCCGCGAGTCGTGGCGATCCTTCCGCGGCTCTGCCCTTCGACATGGATCAACATCGTCAAGCCGCTGGTGGCTTTGCATGCGGCGGGGCGGGTGCGGGCATGGATCACGCTTGGAATGCCTGGCATCGCCGCGCGATGTGCGGGAGGCGGACGTGGTGGTGTTTTGCCGCAACGTGCGGCCGGATCGGGCCGAGTTGCTGCGCGCGGCGGTCGCCGCGGGCGTGCCCGTGCTCTATGACCTGGACGACAACTTTTTCGAGTTGCCGCCTGATTCCGCCGCCGGCAGGGCCTTCGCCCAGCCCGAGCAGTTGGCCATGCTTACCGAGTATCTTGCCACGGCCAGCCTCGTGCGGGTCTATTCGCGCCCGCTGCTGGCACGCGCCGGGCTCTGAATCCCCACGTGGAAATGGTTGCCAGCGCGGTCGATCTTGGCCAGGTGCGGCAGCCCGCGAACTCGCCCGGAGGACCCCTGAAGCTGATCTATGCGACGAGCCGTCTCGACGATTCGCTGGGGCGGATCTTCCTCCCGGCACTGCGGCGGTTGATGGACGAAGAAGGGCCGCGGGTCGAGGCGCACTTCTGGGGCCCGCGACCGCCGGCCGAACTGGCTGCGGTGCGGCATCACGCCGTGGTCCACGACTACGACCGTTTTCTCCGCCGCTTCTCGTCCGCCGGGTTCGAGATCGGCCTGGCCCCGCTGGCCGACGATGTCTTTCATCGTTCGAAGACGAACACCAAGTTCCGCGAGTATGGGGCCTGCGGCATCGCCGGCGTCTATTCCGACGTCGAGGTCTACTCCGATTGCGTGCGGCATGGCGAGACGGGCCTCCTGGTCGCCAACGATGCCGAGGCCTGGTACCGGGCCTTGCGACAACTCGTCGACGATGCCGATCTGCGCAGGAACATCCAGCGGCAGGCCCGCGTGGAAATCGAAGAGCATTACTCGCAAGAGAAATTCGAGGCCGTCTTCCTCCGCCAGATCGAGCAGCTCGTGGGGAGTGCCGGTCGCGGCGGACTGTCATGGTTCATCCGCGTCACGCCGGGCCGCGGCAGCGCCGCGTGCCGCCAGCATCCTGGGTCTGATTCCGCACGCGATCGGGCATTTCCGCAGCAACGGTTGGGCCCGCTCGTGGAACACGCTCCGCTGGATGGGCTCCAGCGGCTGGAGCATGGCCTGGTTGCAATGGCGGCTCCGCGAAGAGCCGGTTCGGCCAGCGAAGGGATGAGAGATGAAGGATGAGGGATGAGGGATAAGAGATGAGAGATAAGAGATGAGGGATGAGGGATAAGAGATGAGAGATGAGGGACAGGAAGTCAATGATCCTACATCATTCATCATTCATCCCTCATCCTTCATCGCACCGGCCGGTCTCCGTCCGCACAACCTCTCATACAACGCGAGCATCTCGCGCGACTCGCGCTGCGTGGTGTAATGCTCGTGAACCGCAATCCGGGCACGGCGGCCGCACTCCGCAGCGAAGGCGTCGTCGCACAATATCCGCCCCAGGGATTGCGGCAGCGCCTCGAGACGCTGCGGATCGTAGAGCAGCCCTCCGCCAGTGTCGGCAATCATCTCCGAGAACGCGCCGTGGTCGGGCACCACGACCGGCACGCCGCAGGCCCAGGCCTCCAACACCGGCAGCCCTTTGCTCTCGCGAATCAGGCTCGGCAGGCAGAGCACGTCAAGCGATTCGAGGAAAGCGATCTTGCCGGCACGGTCCAACTCGCCAAGATACTCGAAGCGATCGGCCATGCCCCAGGCGGCGAGTTGTTTCTGGATTTCGTCGAGATAGACGCGGTCCGGCCGGTCGAGATATCCGGCCACGCGGAGGCGATGCGGTGGCAGGCTGCCCGCCTTCGTGCATCGCATGCAGTGCGTCGACAAGCAGATGCAGTCCTTTATCGGCGCAGATTCGGCTGAGGAAACCGATGGTCTTGGGCCGCGGCGTGGCAGGTTTCTGAGGCGCCAGGTCGGTTGGTGGGACTTGTCGACCATGCTGCGCACGGTGCCCGTCGGCCGACTCCACCCGCTGCTCCTCCCCTGCCCTGCCGAACCCGTCCAGGTTCAACCCCGGTCGGATGACGTCGATTTTCTCGCGCGGCACCTCCAAGTAGCCGGCCATGTAATCGGCATAGTAGCGGCAGAGGGCCACCAGCCCTGCCAGATCGGCGGCCCGGGCCCGCAACTCCGCTCGGGCCTGGGTGTAGGTACGGGGCGGGAAGCTTGTCCAGGAAGGTGTCTTCGCCCGTCAGCGTGGCGACGACCGGCACGCCCAGACGTTCCCGGAGCGGATGGGCCAGTCCGGCGAGCATGACGTTGGACAAGTGGACGATGTCGGGCTGGATCTCGGCCTGCAGCCAGTCGACAAGCTGCTGGATCTCGCTTTTCAGCGGCCCTGCCTCGCCGCGGAACATGGCCACCGTCAGCCGCCCAAGATGTTCAGGACTGGTGCTGCTGCCGCCACGGGCAGCCCAGGAGACCAGCGATGGCCGGTCCAACAGTCGCCGCACGAAGGGCGGCATCCACCGCCAAAGCGGCAGGCTCTCATCCAGGTAGACGTTAATGCCGCCCATCGCCAGCCGGTCGATGCTGACGTTCTCTTCGTCGGTTCGCACCGGGGTATAGACGGGCGCCAGAAGGACGTCGGCCCCCGACTTGCGAAGTGCCGCCGCCAGCGTGTTGCCGTGCATACAGCTTCCGCAGTACATCGGACCTGCGCCGGCAATCAAGTGAACGATCTTCATGCGGATAAACTACGGGCTCACATTCCAAATGCTATTCTACGCAGGGTCGGTCGATTGTCGAGGTCCGCTCGACGGCCTCTCACGGTTTCCCGTCCAGAAGCCCTGTTTCCAGCATCCGCAGCACCAACCGCTTGGCCACGGGACAGGCGGCGGTGGCGGCGTCGCCGGCCCGCTCCAGCACGACGACCATCGCGTAACGGGGCCGATCGGCCGGAACGTAGCCGGCGAACCAGGCATGGTCGGGCTGGCCCTCGCCAATCTCGGCGGTGCCCGTCTTGCCGGCAATCGAGATCTGCTCCAGATACAGCGAACCGTGGGCCGTGCCTTCTTTGTCGGCCACGGCCTGCAAACAGCCCGGCACGGATGGCGGCGAGTGTCGCGTAGGTCAGCCCTGGGACCGGCTCGCGGCGGAGTTTCTTGCCGCACGACGTGCGGCGTGACTAGCAGTCCGCCGTTGGCCACCGCGGCCATCATCCGCACGACTTGCAGCGGCGTGGCCGTCAGCGTGCCCTGGCCGATGGACATCGCCTGCGTGTCGGCCGTGTGCCAGGCGTGGCCTGCAGTTTGCGCGATCGAATCGGGCGGCGGCAGCTTGCCGCGGGCCTCGCCCGGCAGATCGACGCCCGTCGGCTGCCCAAAGCCGAGCCGCTGCGCCCAATCGACCAGCGATTGCGGCGGCAGATTCTCGGCGTGATGAAAGAAGTAGACGTTGCAGCTCTCGGCCAGGGCCTCGGCCAGCGTGACGTCGCCGTGGCCCGTGCCGTGGCGAACATAGACCTCGCACCGCTGCTGGTCGGGCTGTTTCAAGTATCCTTGGCAGTAGAACGTCTGCCGCCGGATCGAGCCCGCCCGATTCCAGCAAGGCCACGGCCGTGACCGTCTTGAACACCGAGCCGGGCGGCAGGGCCATCTGGATCGCGCGATGAAAGAGCGGATGAGCCGGATCGGCGAGCAGGGCCTCGCGCCGTGCGGAATCGTCCCCGACGAAGTCGGCCGGGTCGAACCGCGGGGCGCTGGCCGCGGCCAGGATCTCGCCGTTGTGGACATCGATCACCACAACCGCGCCGCCCGTCCGGGGCACCTCGTGCTCCGGTCGCGGCGATCGGACTGCAGGCTTGCGCGCTGCAACGCGCTATCCAGCAGCTCTTCGGCCGTTTGCTGCAAGCGGGCGTCGATCGTGAGCGTCACGTCGCGGCCTGGCAACCGGCTCGGTTTCATGGAATGCCTGCTGCGACGCGGCCGGCGTGATCGGATCATTTCCACGGCGACCCAGGCCGTCCCTGCAGCGGAGCTCTCGCATTGCTGCTCGATGCCCGTGCGGCCGCCACGACTCATCGGTACTCATCACGCTCCGCGTGATGGACTTCCATCATGCGGAGCGTGATGAGTACCGTTGTCGTGAGGCGTGCCCGAGATACCCGATCACGTGCGCCGCCAAGGTGCCCGATCGGATACGTCCGACGGGTCAAGTGAACGATCCGCGTGCCGGGATAATTGCTCGGCGTGCTGCTGGATTTCCGCTACCGCCGCCGCGGGAATGTCTTCGGCCAGCACATGGTCGGTAAGTTCTTCGGCCACGGTGACTGCCTCCGGCACGGCATCGCGGGCGGGCTCGAAGATCTCGTGCAAGGCCGCCGCAGAAGCGATCGGCCCACGATGCATCGTTGCGGGGCGGCGGGGACGATCGGCGCGGCTTCCAACTGCCGCCGCCGGGCGTCGGCCGCAATCCGCTCGACGCGGCTCTGCACACTTGCGTGCCCTGGCCTGCCACTGAGAAAAATCGACGCCGCACAGCGAGCCAGACGGTGCTGCAAGGCGTCGCGATCCCGCCGCACCTTCTCGACTTCCTCGGCCAGCCGGGCCGCATTGCGTCGTTGATCTTGCGGCAGCCGCTTGCGGGCCATTTGTTCCAGCCAGCTTTGCCGCGGCGGTTCTTCCAAGTAGCGATATTCGACGGCCACGGCTGCCACCTCCCGATCGCAGGCCAGCAGCGTGCCGTCGCGGGCCAGAATCCTTCCCCGCGGCGCGGGCAAGGGTTTTTCGCGGCGGATCGGGCGCAGGGCCTCTTCGCGGAACGTCGCTCCTTGGCTGATTTCCAACTGCACCGCCCGGCACCAGACGACCAGGAGAAGCAAGACGAACGCGCCCACGCAGCAGCGCAGGCGGCGACGAGGATCGACCACCGCGGGCGGGGACGTGCGTGCGAAGCTCAGTTCTTGCCAGTCGGTGGGCATGGCGTGAATCTCAAATCTCAGATCTCAAATGTCCTTCATCTGCAATCCTCTTTATCTCCGCCAGCGTCCTTTCAAACTCCTCGACCAGCGGCGTGGCGCCGGCGGCTTTCAGGGCGGCGAGCATGGCCTCGTAATACCAAAGCGTCCCATCGCGGCCGCCGTGGAAGAAATTCCACAGCGACTCGCCCCGAACGCGATACTCGCGCAACAACGAGCGGGCGTTGTCGAGCTTGTCGGCCGCCACGACCAGGCGCACGGAAGGCGAGGCCGCGGCCACATGATCGACGTGGGCTTGCTTGCGATCGCGCCACGGCGGCTTGGGCCGGACGTGGGCGTCCGAGCAGCCCAACACGGTCTCGGCCACCGCGTCGCCGAACCGCCGTCGGATCTCGTCCAGCACGGGCATCCCGCCTTGGTCTTCCACCGCGTCGTGCAGCAAG
Organism: uncultured Planctomycetia bacterium; assembly: GCA_963824275.1. GTDB lineage: Bacteria > Planctomycetota > Planctomycetia > Pirellulales > Thermoguttaceae > JANXQG01. Next base: position 720,840 of record CAWGOT010000007.1, read on the forward strand.
GCGGCAATCGCATCGTCTTCGCTGCCGCCGTATTCCAGCACGATGCCCGCCACGCGCAGCAAATGCGCCACGTAGGGCACGCCGGAAACCTTGCGCTCCTGTTCCTGGTGCAGTTCAGCGGCGTAAGCCAGGGCGGACGTGAATCGAGGGGAGAGGAGCATAGGGAGGAAAATCCGAAATCCGAAATCCGAAACAATTTATAATTTCAAAATTCAAAATTCAAAACCAGAAAACCCGAACACCCGAAACTCGCGTTTTGATTTTTCTTCCTTTGGATTTCCTTTTTGTTTCGGATTTCGATATTCGGATTTCGGATTTTCAATTGACATGGCTCGCCTGTCCATTCTCATAAGAACTGAACTCGGCCCAGACGGGCAGGTGCTCGGAGATATCCAGGGCCTCTTGCGGCGTGAGGTCCAACTCGCGAATCGTGTCCAGCACGCCGGAGCGGCCCGTGTACTCGACCGTTGCGCGGCGGTCGAAGAGGATGTTGTCGGCCATGCGGCGTTCCCCGCGTTGTGGTGGGCATGCCGTTGACGGCGGCCACCAGGCCCGGCACGCGGCCCAGCCGGCCGAGATGCTCGCGGATCGGTCTCGATGTCGCCCAGCATGATGATGTCGTCCTCGATGTAGCCGCTGTCCCCCGCGAGGCCGCTGTCCCGCGCAGCGCAAAGACGTCGGCCAGCGAATCCAGTTCCTGCGGCACTCGGCGGGGATCGACCAGCACGTTGACCAGCATGAACGTAAAGGCCTCGCTGGGCGGCGGTCCGCGGACGCGGAACTCGGCCACCAGCGGCAGCACGTGGAACGTGCCAGGCGGCGCGTCGACCGAATGTACCGTCGTTGTGATCGACCTCCACCGTCGTGGCGTCGAAGAGTATGGCATTGTAGATCTCCGCCGGATCGCGGTCGAGGGTCGGGCAGGTGACAAAATCGAAGCAGCGGCCCGTGGCGTTGATCTGGTCCTTCAATCGCATCAGCACGCCGCGGTTGCCGGAATGGATGTGCTGCAGGGCCACCACGTCGAACCGCGAGAGGATTCGCACCAGGCTTTCGCAGACCTTGGGGTTTGCCAGGCGGTTGTCGTCCAGGCCGTCGAGATTGAAAGTCGCCATGCGGATCGCCGGGCGCATGCGCGGCCGCCGGCGGCTGGTCGGCCTCGCCTTCGCTGGGCACGTTGCCCGAGGCCGTGCGCGGCACGATCCGCACGTATTGAAACTTTCCCTCCACGCTGCGATGGACTTCCAGCGAGTAGTTCGCCGACGCATACCAGCCGCCAATGCCCAGAGCGACGACGGTTGCGACCAGGATACTACGCCACATGATTGCCTCCAAAGTTCTTGACGGGCCGATAAAATACCCGAGGATGTGGTCCGGACGCCACGGCAATTTGGGGGGAATTGCCCCGATTCCCGGCAGATTTGCCCGGCAAACGGGCCTATTCCCGCCCAATGCGGGGGAAACGCATTGCCAACACCGGCAAAATCGCGGTATACTGAATCGAGCAGGTTCGCGAGGGCAGCGGGCCGCATCTCTTGAAGAGGCGACTTCCATGCACCGATCCAGTTGGGTGTTGTCTGCGGCGCTGGTGCTCTTGTCATTCCTTCGGCCGGCCGCGGCCGACGTCTTCCTGCTCCGCAGCGGCGGGCGGATCGAGGGCGACCTGGTCAATGCCGACGAAAATCCCCGCACCTCCTACGTCGTCTCCTTGCCCAACGGAGGCCGGGTCACGCTCGACGCCGCCACAGTCGAGAAGGTTCAGCCTGTGAAGCCCGAGTTGGCCGAGTATGAGAAGCTGCGGCGGAAATATCCCGACACCGTCGAAGGCCAGTTGCAATTGGCCGCCTGGTGCCGCGAGCATGGTCTCGAGACCCAACGGAAGACGCACCTGGAGCGCGTCATCCAGATCGATCCCGACCAGGCCGAAGCCCGCCGCCTGTTGGGGTACCGCCTGGTCAAGGGCCAGTGGATGACGCACGACGAAGAGATGGCCGACAAGGGCTACGTCAAATTCAACGGCCGCTGGATGCCCAGCCGGAGGCGGAACTCCAAAAAAGTCGCGACAACCAACTCAAGGCCGAAAAGGACTGGCTCAGGAAGATTTCCACCTGGCGGACGTGGCTCGAGGGCAAACAGGCCGAGCAAGGCGAGAAGAACCTCCGCGCAATCAACGACCCCATGGCCGTTTTCGGATTGGCGGAGAAGCTGAAGAAGGACAAATTCGTCAAGGCCCGGCTGATGTATGTCGAAGCGCTGGGCAATATCAACCACCCGGAGGCCCACCACCCGCTGGCCATCTGTGCGATCGACGACGACGTGGAAGAGGTTCGCCTGAGCTGCCTGGATCTGTTGCAGAGGCAGAGCGATCCGGCGGTTGTGAAGTACTTCGTGGGGCGGATCCGCGACAAGAACGCGACGGACGAGACCATCAACCGCGCCGGGCGTGGCCCTGGGGCGACTCAAGGATCCAAGCTGCGTTGATACGTTGATCGAGTACCTCCAGACGACGCGCATGGAGGTGATCCAGAGCAGTTCTGGTCCAGGCAATATGAATGCCACGTTCAACAAGAAGGGCGGCCCAGGAGGCGGCTTGGGCGTGGGGCAGAAGCCGATCACGATCCCGCGTCAGGTGCAGCACCAAGGCGTGCTCGACGCCCTGGTGGCGATCACCGGCCAGAACTTCGGCTACGACCAGCGGGCATGGGCGACCTGGTATCGGAACCAGAAGGCCGCGGGCGCACCGGTGGAGGCGAAGAGGAACTGACCGTACCGAGAATCCGAAATCCGAATACCGAAACCAGAAGATTCAAAGGCTCAAAACCGCGCGTTTTGAATTTCCTTCTCTTGGATTTCTTTTTGGTTTCGGATTTCGATATTCGGATTTCGGATTTTCCATTACTTGCGCCACTTCACCCACCCTTCGCTGATCGCGCTCAGGGCGACGCGATCTTCCAGATTGGGCCGGAAGATGGTGAGGATCAACAGCGGCAGATACCAGGCCATGAACGTCCCGCCCTCATAGGCCTTCCAGAACTGCGTGCCGAGCATGATCGCCGCCGAACAGGCCAGCAGGCTGCCGAGATTCTTCTGCGCGGGCCAGAGGGCCATGCTCCCGCACATGGCCACAAAGGCCACGAGCACGGGGATGCGGAACGGCACCAGGGAGCCCTCCCAAAAACCGCGGATGTTGTGGCCATGCACCGTACAATATGCCGAACGTCTGGCAGAGCTGGTCCGTGTACGATCCCAGCCTGGACGGCGCGAACAGCAGCGAGGCCGCGACGAGACCCAGCACGACCAGCACCGCCAGGCTGAAGCGGACCAGTCCCCGCCGCCAATAGAACGAACACCACAGCGGCAGAAGGAAGAGCGGATACCAGATCAGTCCTGCCGCCAGTCCCACCAGAATGCCGGCAATCATCGGCCGGCGGTACGCCTGGATGGCCCAGACCACCAGCGCAGCCGGCACGACGTGATCGATCCGCGGCGTGTAATCGGCCGTGTAGGGCAACAACAACTAGAGCGTTGCCGCGGCAATGCCCGTGTGCGTGTTGTCGAAATGCCGATAGCCGATCAGGACCATTCCCAAGCACGACCGCGAGGTGGGCGATAATGGCCGTGGCCCGCTTGACCGCGTCGTCCGATTCGCTCGGAGAAGACGTGGAACAAGGGATAGCCCGGTCCCCGCTGCTTGAGGATCTCGGATCGTCTCTGCGTTCTCTTCCTTGGCCCGGGCCGTTTCGGCGCGGACCGTCGTCGCTCGCCTTGGCGCGGACCGAGACCCGCGGCTTCTTTCGGTTGGGGGTGATGACGTTCGACATCAGAAAGACCAGCATCGCGGCGCACGCGAACGTCAGACCGCTGGCCGAGAGATTCGGTTCCAGGAGCGGCCGGCGGACCATCGCCGAATCGACCAGCATCCGCAAGAGGAAAGCCCCCCCCACGACCAAGAGCCACAAGTAGCCCCGTTGCTCGAGTTGGCGACCCAGCCTGAGCCTGTCTTCCGCGTTTTCCTTCACGTCTTGGGCCGTTGGCGGCTGCCAGCCGAGCGCGGGCGCAGATTGCTTGCCGGCTTGGGCCTCGGCTGCGGCTTCGGCAGAAATTGCGGTTGCCGGCTCCTTCATCTCCCGGCCCTGCGCCACCAGCAGCAACCCGGGCGCGAGCAGGATCAGACCGATCAGGTCCAGGTTTCGCACGCTCCAAAAGCGGCGAAACTTGAAATAGACGGCGATCATGATCAACGACGAGAGGTAAACCCACGTCGTTGCATTCATCTTATAATCGTAAAGGATATCCTGCATTCCGCCGGCAGCATCCTCCGCAGAGTGGGGTTCAAGGGCAGTGGGAGGGAACGAAGTTCCCCAACGTGGGCAACCCCAACACACTATCAAAATAGCGAAAAACCTGAGAATTGCAAGCCCTTGCGACGAAGAGAGGAATTGCAAATTGAGAATTGCAAAATGCAGATTTCAGACGATGCGACTTTGGGCCTCCACGACGCAGCTTGAGATCGGGTAGAATAGACCTCCACCCCCAAATGACGATGCTAGACCGATAGACGACAATTCGCAATGCTCAATTTTCAATCCCTTTTGCCCTAGGCTCACCATGACCGACCTTCCGTCCGAAAAGCAATCGCTCCAGGCTGCCCCCCACCAGCACCTGACCTTGTTGGACTCGACCTCGATCATCGTCGGGATCATCATCGGGTCGAGCATCTACGTCAGCACCCCGTTGATCGCCAACCAGGTTCCCAACCTGGGCTGGCTGGTGGCAGTGTGGGTGATTGGCGCGGTGTTTATGCTCATCGGCTCCGTGTGCTACGCCGAACTGGCGACTGCCTACCCCAAGGAGGGCGGCGATTACGTCTTCCTGACCGAGGCCTTCGGCCGGAGGATCGGCTTCCTATTCGCCTGGGCCCAGTTCTGGATCGTCCGCCCCGGCTCCGTCGGCACGCTGGCCTTTGTCTTCGCCGATTACGCCAACCAGCTTTGCCCGCTCGACAAGGACTATAAGCCCCTGTTGATCTATGCCGTGGGGGCCGTGGTCGTGCTCAGCGGCATCAACTTGCTTGGCGTGCGTGCGGGCAAGTGGACGCAGAACTTGCTCACGGTGGTCAAGTTCCTTGGGTTGCTGGCCATTGTGGCGGTGGGCATGAGTCATTCGGCTGCCGCGACCGGTCGAACCGCCGGCCGCAACGCCGCTCGAATCTCGGCAATCTGGGCTTCGCGATGATCTTGGTCTTTTTTGCCTACAGCGGCTGGAACGAAATGGCCTATGTCAGCGCGGAAGTCCGTCGACCCGCAGAAGAACATCCTTCGCGCCCTGGTGCTGGGCACGCTGGCCGTGGCGGTCCTCTACATCGCCGTGAACCTGGCCTTCGTCCACGCCCTGGGGTTTGCCGGCCTGCAGCAAAGCAAGGCCGTCGCGGCCGACGTGCTCAGGCTGGGCATCGGCGACTGGGCAGGGAAGTGCATCAGCCTGCTGATTTGCATCACGGCCCTGGGCGGGATCAACGGCATGATCTTCACCGGCGCGCGGATTTTCTACGCCATGGGGACCGAGCATCGTCTCTATTCCTGGCTGGGCCAATGGAGTTCGAAGACCGACACTCCCGCACGTCCCCTGATCATCCAGGCCGCGGTGGCAGTGGCGCTGACAATCGGCTTTGGCTGGGAAAAGGACTCGCAGGGGTTTGAAGCTTCGATCGCCTTTACGGGGCCGTCGTTCTATATCTTTCTCTACATGGTGGGACATGCGCTGTTCCTCTTGCGTGCCCGGCCATCCGCTTCCGCGCCAACCTACCGCGTGCCGTTTTATCCGATCGTGCCGCTGGTGTTCTGTCTTTTCTGTGCGTACTTGTTCTTCCAGAGTTTCCCGTACGCGCTCGAAAAGGCGCCTTGGCCGCTGGCGGCATCGGGTGTCGTGTTGGCAATCGGCGCCGCGCTGAGTTTTGTGGACTAGCAGCGTGCGCAGCGCCGACTTGCACAATCAGCGGGATTACGGTTTTACGAGGCGGCCGAGAAAGAGAATGTTGTGGGTGTCGGCGTCGCAGATCGCGAACAAGAACGGTTTGTCCGCCCAAAAGGTCGGAACGAAGGGGCGCAATTTGGGTCGCTCGGGGCGCGCGGCGCCGGCCATCATGATGCCCGTGGCTGCCGCCGCTTCGGTCCCCTTTTCGTTCACCTCGATAAATGTCTTATGGATGACGGCCGAAATGAACAGGTCGTCGCTGGCCGTCATGCGGTCGAACTGCGCACGTCGCGGCCGCCCGGCAAGTTGAAGGCCCGTCGCATGCCCAGCGCCTGGAGCGGCTTCTTCAAGGAGTAGTCGCCTTCCAATTTGAACTTGGGCAGGTGTACGACCACGGTCCGATTGGCGATCCGGTCGATCCAGGGCTTCAGTCCTCCGGAGGGCAAGCTCCGCTCCAATTCGCCCAGCCCTGCCGCCGATTGCGGGACGAACATCACCATGAAGAGCTTGCCTCCTTTGTAAGTCAGCCGGACCGCCGTAAACCCGTGGGAGTCGGGGTAAAGCGACGGATCGTTGTCGGGCATGTCCGCGGGTATCTCGCGCGGCGTGTCAAAAGGCCGTACCGTCGCCCTGGAACGCCCCGTAACCTGCCGAATCGCCAATGTAGTTCGACATCATCGGCGTGGGAACTCGCTTGCCGTCGGACAGATGGAAGTCCGCGGGGCGGGTCGACGACGCTTCGAAGGGTTCCAGCCATTCGCCTTTGAAATAGACCGCATTGGTGATGACCATTCGCGTGCTGGAATCGACCAAGCCGCGACCCAAAAGATCCTTGATCCGGTCCATCGTCTGCCGGGCCACCCAAGCGTTGATCTGTTGCCGTGCCGCATCGGCGTTTGAGCGGAAATCGACGGGGAACAGCGCGTTGCCGTAAAACGAGTGGATCGTGTCGAGAAACGAGGAGCGAAAGAGATACGTTTTCTCGCCCCACAGCGCGTTGGCCGCGCGCCGATTCATAAGGTTCCGTCTCTTTGAGCAACGGGTTCAGTTCGTCCGCGAGCTTCTTGGCGGCGGCTTCGGATTGCCTGGCCTCTTGCCACCTTGCGGACTGTTCGAGAGCGGCAGTGCGGCTATTCGCGGGCGCGAGCTCGTCGCGCAGCCGCACGATCTTGCCGCGGAGTTCCGGCGAAAGCGGTTCGGGACTGAGCCGATAGCCAATGGCGGCCTGCCCCTTGTGAAGCCCCGCAAGCTGCCAGGGGCGGGCAGCAACTTCCGGGCCCGTGCTGCGCAGGGCCTGGGGAACGCGCAGCACCTTGCCCATCTGCTCGGCGGTTTCCCCGCTTGCGCCTTCGGTAGCGATCAGCAAGGCGCTGGAAATGGAGAATGGGGAAATGAACACGTTTTCACCCGGCCACTCGGCTGCCAATTGGCGATACAGATCGACGGCAAAATCGCCGTTGGACGATTGCGCCCAAGCGAGTTCCTGTGGGCTGGCAGTGACGGCCGGCGGGCGATCTGCCACGGGCTCGGCGGACGTGCGCGAGCAGCCATGCACCGCGATCGACGCTGCCATCAGAAGCCAGAATCCTGGCGTTGATTTGTATTGCATTGCCGACTCCTTTCGCGAAAGTCCGTGAGTATCTTATTGCCGATTTTCCACCTTCGCCGCCGCCCTCGGCTTCTGCTGCTCGGGCGGCACGACGACCTTCAAGTTGGCCGTGTACTTTTCGATCAGGTTCAAGAGCTTGGTCCGCTGCGGATGATCGGGCTCGATGTCCAACACCATCCGCCACTGTTCCATCGCCTTGTCGAGCTTGCGGGCCTCTTCGTAGGCGTTGCCCAGCTTCAAATGCAAAGAAGCGGTCGTGGGACTCTCGGCCACCGCCTTGCCGAGAAACTCGATGTACTTGTCGAGGTTGCCGGCCTCGTTGTATTGATCGGCCACGGAAAGATAGGCGTCCACGCGGCTCGCCTTGTAGGCCCCCGGGTCGAGTCGGATAGCCTCGTCCAGGAGTTCCAGATAGCGGTCGTACTGACCCGTGCCGAAGGCCGCCTGGGCATAGTAGTAATAGAAGAGCGCCTTGTCTTCCTTCACGGTCGGGCCGATCTTGGTGAACATCTCGTAGGCCTGGGCATAGCGGCGGGCGTTGAGATAGATCGTGGCCCGCAGGACGTGGATGTCCGGCCGGTCCTCGATGCCGTCGGCAATCGCCTTGGCAATCTGGTAGATGGCCGAGTTCTCCGGCGCAGCGGAAACGTCCTTCCGATCGGGCACGGCCTCGATCAGGTACCAGGCGCCGTCGATCGTCCCCGGTGAGCCGGACTTGATGGTCTGCACGCTGATCGCGCCGAAATAGTTCCGCAGGTTGAAATAGGCCGAGCCGAGCTTGTAACGGAGCACCGGGCTGTCGAGCCCCAATCGCAACGCCTCGTGGTAGGAATCGGCGGCTAGGGCGAAGAAGTTCGACGCCAGGTAGAGATTGCCCAGTTGGTAATGGTCCGAAGCGCTTTGGGGATTGAGCTTGAGGGCCTCTTCGTACGACTTCCGCGCCTTGTCGCGGTCGCCCAGGTTGTTCTGGGCCTCGGCCAGCATGTGGTAGGTGGGATAGTCGTGGCGATACTTCAAGAGCGGATCGAGCACGCGGACAACGTCCTTCCAGCGGCTGGCGGTCGTGTACAGTTCGCCCAGCATCTGGCCCGCCTCGACGTGGTCCGGCGCCGTCTTGAGGATCTCCTCCAGGTTCGTAATGGCCTGCTCGTCCTTGCCCGAGTAACGGTAGGCGCGGGCCAGCGCGAGCCGGTAGCTGCTCTTGGTCTTGTCGGCGGCGACCGCCCGGTTCAAGAGATCGATGGCCTCGGCCGACTTGCCCTGGAACAGGGCTTCGCGGCCCTGCGTGAACCAATTCTCGGCCTCCGCCCCGGCCGGTTTTGCCTCCGCCGGCTTATCGGCCGCGCTTTTCTCGGCGGCCGGCTTGGCTTCGGCGGCCGCTTCGGCGGCAAACGTTGTCAAGGGAATCGTCAGACCGGCCATGATCGTCCATGCCAAAGTCGTCGCTATGCGCATGATGGTTTCTCCCTTTGGATTGCTGATTTGTTTCAGATTTGAGATTTGAGATTTGTTTCGGATTTCGGATTTCGGATTTCGAATTTCTAAAGCCTATAGGTTTTAATCCACCCGATCTGTTCCTTGGCCTTGGCGACCAGGGGTCCGGCGGGGAAGTTGTTGATGTAATTGTTGTAGGAATCCATGGCGGCCACCCATTGGCCGAGATGTTCGTAACATTCGGCCACGGCGAACTGCGCCGCGCCGGCGTTGGGGCTGCTGCGGTAGTTGCGGAGGAAGGCGTTGTAGGCCTCGATGGCCTCTGCGTACTTGCCGTCCTTGTCGTAGTACTGGGCCAGCTTCCAGCTTGCGTCCTGGGCCACCGAGGTGCCGCTGAACTGGCGGACGATCTCCATCCAGGTCTCCGCGGCGGCCTTCGAGTCCTTCAAACGCTGGTCGTAGATGTTGGCCATTTGCAGCAAGGCGGCGTCGGCCTTGTTGCCGCCCGGGATCTTGCCGGCGGCCGCATAGGCCTCGATCGCCTTCCGCAGGGCGGCGTTGATCTTGTCCTGGCGGTCGGCCAATTGCGAGGCCGAGAGCGTCTCCACCTCCGCCTGCGCCTGCCGCGCGAAGACGGCCGCGTTGGCCATGTTGAAGCTGTTCTGGCTGTAGGCCCCCTTGGCCTCTTCCAGATCGGCCAGGTCTCCTTTGCCCGCCTTCTTGAGCTCCACGACGCGCTCGTTCTGGGCCGCTTCGCTCTTGCCCCGGTTCGAACTGCGCCTGCTGGTAGGCCTTGCTCTGGGCCTGCTCCTTGGCCAGTTCCACGGTTTTCTCCCGCGTGAGCGTCGCCAGCTTGTCGGCCTCGTCCTCGTAGCTCTTGCCCACCTGGAACAGCGCCGCCCCGGCGAGGGGGCTGGTGGGATAGTCCTTGGCCACGGCCATGTAGGCCTCGCGGGCCTTGGCCGTCTCGCCCAGCGCCAGGTACGAATTGCCGATCTCGTTCAGCGCCGTGGCCGCCACGTAGCAATCGGGCCAGTTGGTCACCACCTTGCGATACTCGATGATGCCCTTGACCGGGTTGGCCAATTGCGTCCGCACGATGGTGGCGATCTGGAACTGCGCGTCGAATGCCTTCCGCTGGCCCTTCTCGTCGATCAGCTCCTGGAAGCGGGCCAGGTCCTTGAGGATGTCGAGGCGGCGATTGGCCTCGGCCAGCTTGTCGCCTTGCGAGGAGGGCAGACCGAAGTTGGTGAGTTGCTGGTTGTCGACTTGCTGGTCGCCGACGTTGCCGAAGGGGTCGACTTGTTGTGGGGCGCCTTGCTGCGGTTTTGCGGTTTGCCCTTGCTGGGAGCCGCCCGGGTAACTGATGGGGTTGACGGCTGGCATGTTGACGTTGCCGACGGCCGGCGTGTTTGCCACGTAGTCGCGGTAGGCCTCCGTGGCTTCCTTCCACTGGCTGAGATTGATCCGGCACTCGGCGATCGACCATTTGGCCTCTTGTGCCCACTGGCCGCCCTTGTATTCGTCAATCACGCGGCGATAGGCCTTGATGGCGTCTTCCCAGGCTTGGTTGGTCTGGTGGATCTGGCCGATCATGGTCAGGGCCTGGCCGGCCTGGGCGTGCCGCGGGAAGCTGTCCACGAACGTTTCCAGCACCTGCAGGGCCTCGACCCAGCGTTTCTCGTTCTTCAAGGACGCACCGATCTGGAACACCGCCTCCTGCGTGGCCGCATCGCTGCCGCCGCGGATGAAGTTCAGCTCGACGTAGGTCTCGGCCGCCTTCAAGGGCCGCTTCAGGCCGCCCCGATAGGTCTGGGCGATCTTGTCGATGGCCTGCTGGGCCAGCGGGTTCATGGGATCGGAGATGGCCAGTTCGTTCCAGACCAGCACCGATTCGTCCTCATAGCCCTGCCGTTCCATCTCCTGCGCGATGTTCCACAGCAAGGGCGCGATCTGGCCGATCTGCGGATGGCCGGGATACTTGACCGCCACGGCCCTCAACTCCCGCGCCGCCCGCACGAACTGGCCGCGGGCCAGCGTGGGGCTGACGGCGCTGACGGCCCGGGCCTCGGTGAGGAAGCTGTTGGCCAGGTCCCATTGGGCCTCTTGCTGCAAGGCCTTCTGCTTGACGAAGTCGGCGACGATCTTGCCTAGATCGGTCCTGGCGGTCGCGAAGCGTGCGGCCACTTCCGTCAGCAGCTCCTGCCGCGTGAGGGCCTTGCCGATCGGCTTGGCGGCCCACGCCAGGCGGTCGCGGGCGACCTGCAAGCGAAGCTGCGGGAGTTGCGGATCGCTGGGGCTATCGCCCAGGAACCGCACGGCCAAGTTTCGCCGACCGTTCCCATTCGGTCAGGCCTCGCCAGTAGCCGATCATGACCAGGATTTCGCCGCGGGCCTGCTGTGCGGTAGGGCGTGTCGGCGTATTTCGTGCGGACCTCCTGGAAGATCTTATAGCCGGCGTCGATGGCCTTCTCCAGCCGCGCCAATTCGGCCGCGGCCAGCGGCACTGCCGGGCCGGGCTGCTGGACGGATGGCTTGTTGTACGCTCGGATACTGGTTGGGGACCACGTAGCGCATGCCATTGACGTCCGACATCTGGGCGATGCGGGCATTGATGTTGGCTTGCTGCTGCTGGATCATCGCCAGTTGTTGCGCGTCCTGCCTGGCCTGATCGGATTGCGGCGGGGGCGGCGGCGCAGTGTATGCCGGAGACACTCCCGAGCTGCGCTGTCTGGGGCTGCGCATTCGTACGACGCCGCTTCCAGACGGCAGAGTGCCGGGATTTCCCTGGTCGCCTCCATTGTTGAAATTAATCCCGGGGCGGCGTTGGCATTGATAACGGTTTCAGTTGCACTGCCACTGGCAGTCGAGGATCCCCCTCTGCCGCCACGGCCGCCGGCTCCGCCAGATCCTCCGCCCATTCCTCCACCGGCGCCTACCGCTCCGCCAAATCCTCCGCGGCCGCCACCTCCTCCACCCGTTCCGCCGCCACCGATTCCGCCCATCATTAACCCGAGAATCCCACCGGACTGTGCTACCGCTTCGTCGGACGGCTCGTTGCGATCCTCTTCGCCCAGCCCGGCCGCATTCAAGGCACTGAGCATTTCACGGGCGTGATCCGGCATGGCGCGGCCAAGCTGACACAGGCCGCGGGCAAACTCCAACCGCTCCGGGCGGCGAATCTTGAGTTCCGAGCTGGCCAGATCGGCATACACGCCTTCGGCAACTTCCCAGGCGTCGAGGTTGGCATATTCGACCGCCACGCCGGTGATCTTCTGCAAGGCGTCGCTGCTCAGAACGCTGTTGGGATAGGCCGTCAGGAATGCCTTTTGGGCGGCAATGGCCGTGGCAAACTCGTCGCTCAGCTTGGCCGGCGGCGGCTCGTCCGGCTTGCGGTCGGCCATCGTCTTGGCCAGGGCTTTGGCGGCCCGGCTGTCGAGCGCTGCCGGCAGCCATGGCGAGGGCCGTCTCGGCCGTGCTCGCGCCTGCCGCTTGCCGATTGGGCCAGCGGCTTCACGCCCGCGGCGAACTTGGCGAAATCGCCGTACACGCCCGCCGCCACCTCGAAGGCCCCGTGCTGCTCGAACAAGCGGCCGATGCCCAGCACGTGCTCCACCGCCTGCGGCGCCAGCGGGCTGGTCGAGCGGTCGCCGATCCACTTGGTCCAGGCCGCCAACACTTCCTTGAGTTCCGGCGTCAGCGCTGATCTTCTCCTTGCCCTCGTATTGCTGCATGCGGCGGGTGAGGTCCTTGCGGGCCTTGTCCTCCTGGAAAGCGATCGCCTGGAACTCGGCATATTGGTCGGCCGCCTCGACGGCCTGCGGCGGCTTGGTTTTCAAGGCCGCCGTGGCGATGTCTTCATACTCCAGCACTCGATAATGGCCGATAATCGCGTCCCAAAGGCTGCGGACCTGGTGCAGCCGGGTGCTGTTCGGCTCCAGGCCGGCCTGCATGGAATAGAGTCGCAAGAGGGCCTGCTTGAGCAGCGGATCGAGTTCTCGGGGCACGCTCAGGCCGGCCCGCAAGAGACGCTGATCGCGCTGCAAGACGCGATCGACGGAGATCTGCACGACGGCCAGTTCCGCCTCGACGCGGCTCGCCGCGGGCATCGCCTTTTGCAAGGCTGCAAAGGCCGCCTCGGCGACCGGCCAGCGGTCCTGCTCGATCCAAGGTTGCAGGTGCGCGGCCAGACGCTCGACGGCGAACGGCGCCGCGCGGCATCGCTGGCCACGAGCTTCGCCAGGGCGTCGATCAAGTCGTTCTGGGTCTCGGAAAGCTTGCCATTATCGTCGCCATGGCCGGTCTCGACGTTCCGTTTGAACTGGTACCTGGCGTATGCGTCCAAGAACGCGACGCGGGACGCGAGCATCTCGGGCCATTGCGGGCTCTTTGGCGACATGGCCCCCAGAATCTGCCGGTCGAGGGTCAGGGCCAGTCCCCAGGTCTCTGGCCGCCCTAGCGACTGGTATTCCTGGACGAGAGTTTGCACCTGGTTGACGGCCGTCTTGACCGCCTCGGGATCGGCGTCGGCCTTGAGAATCGGCAAGGAAATCGCCACCGTCCATGCGTCGGGGGCCCGCAGGGCCGTGACCCGATCGGGCCAGGGCAGCGCGGCACTGAATCCCCGCACTTCGCCTGCCAGTTGGGCCGTGATGGTCCAGGGCGCAGAAGCCGGATCCTCTTGCCGGACGGTGTCGAGGGCCGCTAGGGCCTCGGCCAGGTCCGATGGGCAGCGTGGTGGGATCGGCACTGAACAGCCGCCCGTTGTTCTTCGCGTCTTGCAGATGTTTGATCGCGATGGCTTTGAGCTGCAAGAAAAGGTCGAGCTGTAACGCGAGTCGCGAAGCCCGCGGCAGCGGCGAACCCAGTATCTTCCTAAGGCCCGCGGCCGCGGCGGCATTGGCTTGGTGTGCGGTGTAACGCGTGGAGAGATGCTGCGACACCCGCTGCGCCGCGGCCGCCTGGTCTTCACTGCGGGGACTTTGTTTGATGATCTCATCGGCCACGGCCAGTGCGGCCAGATCGGCATCGCTCAACGTCGCATCGGGCCGTGGCGGGGCGGCCTGGTCGGAAAGCGTCAGATAGGCATTGAGCAATTGCCCTCGGGCGTCGTCGGCCCGAAAGTGCTTGGGATGATCGGCCAGCCACTTGGCCAGAACAGCGGTGCGGGCCGCATTGATCCCCTGGTTCAGGTCGAAGCTGATAAGTTCCCATTGGGCCGTGGCGGCCGCGGCCGCATCGCCCTGCCCCGCTAGTTCCTTAAGCAGGGCCAGACCCTCGGCGGTTGCCTCGCCTCCCGAGCGTAGCTTCGCCTGCCCCAGGATCAGTTTCGTCTTAATCGGGTCCGCCTGCTTTGGATAGAGGGCGGTCAGGTTGGAGAGGATCGTGCGGGCCTCCGCCGGCTGGTTGGCGCGAACGGCCAGATCGGCTTGGAGGGTGAGAATTGCGGCCCTTTGGGTGTCGGTCAGGGGCTTGCTGCCGTCCAGCAGGCTGCGGCATTCGACCGTAGCGACCGCGTCCAGCTTGTCGGCGGCCAGCGACTCGATGGAGCGGATGCGGGCGTCAACGTCCTTCCGCCGCGACTGGAGCACCTCCAGCATCGTCTTGGCATACGATTCCTGTGGGGCCAGGGCCAGCGTCTGCTTCCAGGCCGTCATGGCCTCGTCCAACTCGCCAAGCTGATAATGGGCCTTGCCCAGCAGGAGAAAGACATCCGGATTCTTGGGGTCGGTCTCGGAAGCCTTCTGGGCCAGGTCGCGGGCTTCGCTGAAACGGGAATCACTGTAGGCCGTTTTGGCTCCCTGAAAGGCCCTTTGGGCGTCGCTCAGGGCCTGGGCAACCGCCTGGGACGCCCCTGAAATCACTATTCCGGTCAAAAGCACAACAAGCGTAAGCCTTTTCATCGCATTGCTCCTCGTGTGGGTCGTAACCTCGGAGTACACCTTTACCCCATTGGACGGTTGCTGCTGGCAAGAAGTTCCCCAGGAAAATTAATTCTCTGGTCAGACCGCTCCAGTATAGCGGGGATCAGACGGCCCGTGTGTAACGAGTTTGTAAAAGTTCCCGAAGGAAACTTATTGATCCCTATTGTGGGGATACCGGCACAGAATTTCCAACATGGCCCTCAGCAGAAGGATGACCAACGCGATGATCCCCGGCAGCAAGAGGATCGTAACGCAGCCCATCGCCACCTTGAGGTCCTGCCATAACGTCGTATAGCCCGGAGAAGACGCCGCGCGGCTCCATCGCCAGGGGATCATGAAATGGACCGTCGCCGGTACCGGGCGGGAGCGCGTCAAGGTCGGCTGCCAGGCCGGCCGTTCGCTCCGTGCCGGGGCCGGGTGCTGACCCAGCACGGCCGGCATCGGAGTCCGCATCCGCGTCATGCGGTGCGGCACTCGCTTCGCTGGCGGCAAGAGGCCCAGACCTGCGGCAAGTTCCATCGAGGCCGGCCGATCTCCTTCCGACAAGGTGAAAAGGGCCGCCGGGTCCAAGTGGGACAGACTCCGCCAAGTCGCCGGATCGCCGCGGGCCTTCCATGCCGCATAGCGGCGCTCGAGCTGCTCGACACTCCAACTTGACGGCGGATCGTCCGCCGAGATCCCGCTGTCCATGACGAGCAGTTCCATCAGCAGCATGTCGCGCCCGTAGCGGTCCGAATAGGGCGCCACGGAACCATCGCCGCTGGCAACCGCGGCCTCCAGGTCCGGAGGGCAGTAGCCCTCGGTGCCGTAGGTCCCTCCCTCGGCCACCGTGACGGCTGCGTTCCCTCCGGCCGCCGGGGCCACGAAGGCATCGAAGTCGATCAGGTACAAGGCCGGCTGGTCGGGCGGAGCTGCGAGGTCGATCACGATGTTGTTCGGCGACAGGTCGCCATGAACGATGCCCTCTTGCTCGAGCACCGAGAGAGCAAGGACCAGGTCGCGCACGCACCGCCAACGATACTCTTCGGGAAAGGGAAGCGAATTGCCGTTGATGGCGGTCTTCAGTTCCAGCCAGGTCTTGCCGGGAACGGCTTGCGCCAGATAGCCGGCAAAATCCAGCCTGGCTTCCGTCGGACGGCGGGCGTGCCGGGTGTCGACCCAGATCAGGGGAGCGGCCGTGAGGCCGGGCAGCCAGGCGTGCAATTGCTCGCCGATCAGCCAGGCCGTGCGAGCGAGCCGTTTCCGTGTGGGGCGGGTGAAGAACTTCAGGTAAGCGGCCACCAAGTCGTCATAGTCCAGCAGCGGGTAGGCCTTGCCCTCCGCGCCCGAGCGCCACGGGGGCTGGCCGGGAAACGCGCGGTCGAAGTCCTTGAAGCAGTAGGTCTCGGTGCCGACGGTCACCAGGCGGCCGGCCAGTTCCTTGGCCTGCGTGTTGCTCAGCGTCAGGATGTCCGAAGGGGAGTTGTCCGACATGCCTGGCCTACCCCTGGATCTGTTTGATGACGCGTGCCACGTCCGCGGCGCGGGAAGCGCCCGAACTGCCGACGGACGCGATGAACGACGCCAGCGCCTGCGCGTTGTCGATATGGACGTAACACTCGGGCGAGGCGATTTCGCGGAGCGTCTTCTCATCGGGCTCCGTGTTGCCGACCGAGACCCCCGCCACGGCGATGACTACCGGTTCGCCGTCCAGGTTCAGCCCTTTGATCTCCTCGGCCACGGACTGAGGGCCGGAGCCGACGTTGTGCTCCCCATCGGAGAAGAGGAGCACCAAGGGCAGCGGATGGTCGGCCCGCTCGGGATGCTGCTGGAGGGCCTGCATATAGGGTTTCAGCCGCATCAGGGCCAACTCCAGCGCGGCGGTAATATCGGTCTGTCCGCCCCGGCCGTCGATCGACACGAGGTCCGGGTCGATCCGGCGAACAGGCGTCATGACGCAGAGGAGGTCGATCACCGCCTCGTGATCGAAGCGGATCAGGAGCAGCTTGAAGTACGAGCGGTCGGGCCCGTCCGGCCCTCGCGACTGGCATTCCATGAGCATCTCGCGGATGCCCTGGGTCGCGGCCTGGGCTTTTTCGCCGGCCATCGAGCCGCTGTTATCCGCCAACACGCACACCAATTGGGGCCGCGATTGCCGCGCTAATCGGACCATGCTGAAACTCCTCATCCGGTCGCTTTCGAACCTTTTCTATAGGATACCGAGTCGGCAGCGCTTTGGCCAGACGCTTCCCTGTTTCGAATCTTAGATGCCGCCGGCTTGTCCGGCGGAGCCTCACGCTTGTTGCTACATGCGACGCGCCCCCCCCACGCTTCTCGCCCGCCGCTCCTCAGCGACGGCGTAGCCGTCGCTGAGGAGCGGCGGGCGAGGTGGTGACGGGCATCCCTGCAGTAGCTGTTAGCGTAACGATCCACCGGGCGAGCCGGTGGCATTGAATCCGGATGTTATTTCTCCCCAAATCCTCACGCGTCCGGCAGCCAGTCTGCCGGGTCTTGGCGGTAGAAATCCCGCAGGATCGCATACAGCTCGCGGTGGCGGCGCTTCATCGCGTGCGGCTGCTCGAAGAAACACTCGGTGGCCACGGCAAAGAACTCCACGTAGTTCGTCGCGCCGTATTGGTCCAGCAAAGTGGCCTCATGCCGTCGGGTGCTGCGCACCAACTGCCCGTATTCGGCCTCGGTGACCCGATACCACCGCCGCTCCTGGTCGGGGGCAAGGGGCGGCACGCCGTCGACCTCGCCGTCGAGGCCGTCGAGATGATGCGCAAACTCGTGCAGCGTCACGTTCCGGCCCTCTTCGGCATTGCGGCCGCACGCCAGCACGTCCTTCCAGGAGAGGATGATCGGTCCTCGATACCAGGCCTCGCCGGCGACAGGCACATTCTCGTAGATGATCAACGAGCCCTCCTGGCTGTGGCGCGGTAGCGCGTAGCTGCTAGGGTAAAGGATGACGGAAAGCACGCGGTCGAAGAAATAGGGCTCGTCGAGTCCCAGCGCCAGCAGCGACGCTTGGGCGGCCACCGTGACTTTCATTTCATCGGTCAAGGTCAGACCCCCCGTGCCCGTCCAATACTTCTCGGCGACGAAAACCTGGACGATTTTCTGCAGCCGGTCTTGCTGGGGAGGCTTCAGATACGTGTAGTGCCTGACATTGCTTTCGAGATACTCGATCCACGCCGCCGGAAACGGCTCGGCCATAAGCGATTTCCGCCGCCGGGATTTGAACCACGAGAAGATCATCTACGAATTGTCCCACCGCTGAAGCCCGTGCGACTCCCCCCGACAGAAGCGATCAACGCCAATCGCTTCCATTATGGCACCGCGACTTGCGGCAAGCAACCCGCCCTCACTCCTACTAGCCTGGGTCGCGAAAAAGTCAGGTCAGTTTTGTCCCAGTACGGTCATTTGCGAACTTGCGAACCGGACGGCTTGCACCGCCTGCAGCCCGCAGGTATACTAGGAACAATACCAGCACTATCATTGCCGCCTCGGTCACGGCCCAAGTGCTGTTGTCTCTCAAACTGGAGCCTCCACTCTCATTAAAGGAACACGAAAATGCCCGTCAACAAGGGTCTGCTAGTTGTTTGCGAAAAGACCGGCAAGGTCATTGGAGTCCGCAAGTTCGCAGGAAGCAAGTGGCTGTTCCCGATTGCCGGGCTGGCCGCCCTGGTCTGGTATCTGGTAAGGGTCGTTCCCAAGCCGAGCCGCGCAACGTATCCCTGCCAGCAGATCGGGGCCCCAATCGCCTTTGGAGGACTGGCCTACTTTCTGAGCATGTTGGGCCTGGTTGCTCTCTATCATGGCGGCAAGCGGTTCTTCCATCAGCATCGCTATGTGCTTGCCGGCATCTGCCTGCTGGCCGGCCTGGTATGCGCGGCTGTCGTGGAAAGGAACAACGAGTCCATCGCGACTGCGGCGAGTACCGGGACCTTTACCCCCTCAGACGGTCCCAATCAGCCTATCGGCACTGCCCGCGGCATCAATCCGGGCCGGGTCGCCTGGGCCTACGATCTGAGCGCCTGCAATTGGGACGGTAAATCGAACTACTGGTTCTCCAAGGCCAACAACGACCAGGCCAAGATCTCCGCGATGATGAACAAGGTGATTTGCTCGGTCGCCGGCAAGCCTTCCGTCAAGCTTGCCTGGGACGCCCTCTTCAGGGACAAGAACGGCGGGACGCCCTATGTGAAAGGCGAGAAGATCGCGGTCAAGCTCAACTTGAACAACGGCGGCAAGTACAGCAATCAGATCGACGCCTCGCCCCAGTCGGTCTATGCCCTGCTGGATGGATTGGTCAACGAGTTCGGCGTCGACCAGAAAGACATCGTCCTCTGCGACCGGCGCGGGAGAACCAGTGTTCGGTGGTTGCGGACTACTGTCGCCCGGAATTTCCCGGTGTCAATTACGATAAAAATCTGGGCGGCTTCACGCGCAACGCGTTCTCGTACTCCGCCCCCGGACCGACCGAGACATCGATGTCGACGGCGATCGTCAACTCGAAGTACCTCATCACGATGGCGATCTTGAAACGCCACTGCACGCCCTCCGAGACCTTCGGAACGGACGGCGTCGATTATGGAAACGCCTCGGTCACGATGATCTTCAAGAGTTGTTGGGGGATCATCGGGAACAATCGCGCGTCGGGGCACAAGTTCCTCCACGACTGGGACTACCCGATGAATAGCTACAACCAGTTGGTCGACATGTTTGGGAGCAAGCACGTCAACGGGAAAACGGTCTTGAACATCCTTGACGGCCTCTATTCCGGAGATCGCTGGAGCAGCCCGCCTCACAAGTGGCACATCGCTCCCTTCAACGACCACTGGCCATCCAGCATTTTCGCCTCTCAAGATCCAGTGGCGCTGGAATCGGTAGGGCTGGATTTCCTGAGGGCCGAGATGCCCTTGATCAAGAACGCCGACCGTCATCTCCACGAAGCGGCACTGGCCGACAACCCCCCGTCAGGGACGGTCTACAAGCCGAATGGCGTGCGGTTGCAAAGTCTTGGCGTTCACGAGCACTGGAACAACCCCACCGATAAGCAGTACAGCCGAAACCTGGGGACCGGCAAAGGCATCGAACTGATCTGTATTCAATAAGATATAAGATCAGTCTTCCGATTACGATGGGGGACCGCAATGACCGTTTCCAATTGGACCGCAGCCGATTCAATCCGGGCACAGCAGATTTGGGCGGAATATCGGCAGCACCATGATGTTTCGGAAAAAACAGGTCAGACCGCCGGAATTGAGCCGGTCAACGGCTCCATTTGGTTTGGCGATTCGATCCAGGACGTGATCGCTCAACGTGACGCCGCCGGAAATGGCGGTCCCCTGTTCTTCGTGCGCGTGGGATCCGAAACCTATTATCGAAAGGGCGGCCACCGTTGATCGACGGCATCGTTACGGACGATGGTGTTCCGGCGATCGGCGTGCATGTCGGTAATCAACGCTGGCAGGCCATCATCGATACGGGCTTCAACGGCGAACTGGAGTTGCCGGAGCGATTACGATCGCACGTGAACGCGCAGCTCGCTGGCCGTGCGACGTCGCTCCTGGCGGCAAATCAGCGAATCGAGGAAGACATTTTCCTTGTCGATTTCCCGTTCGATGGTCGGATCGTTCGAGCGCAAGCGACATTTGTCGACGGCGACGAAATCCTGTTCGGCACGCAAATGTTGGGGGACTATCAACTCCGCATCGATTTTCCCGCTAGGACCGTTGCTATCTACAAGACCTGATCGCCAGACATTTCGCAAGGCCGCTGCCAAGCTCTGCGTGTGTGCCTTGCCAGTCACCCACGGGGATATCGGGAGTTGCTTCTACTGTCAGTGTAGGGGGAAACCTGATCTACGACTCACGACCCCTTTGCTCTTTCCGTTTTTCAAGCGCTTACGAACTCATGGCATGTTCCCTGTTGACCAAGGACCGACCGGGACTCTCGACCGTCGCTTTGCGCCGGGAAGGGTCGCGCGACCCCGTTCACTGCCCCTCAGTGTACCTACACGCAAAGGGGGCTTCAAGATCGTATGATTAGTCATTTGTGTTAATTTGTAAAGATCGGTCTTCCGATTATGATTCTCTTTCCTTCACCCATTGCGTCCTACATCCAACGACTGAAGCACTCTTGGAACGTCTTGGAAAAGCGGACTGAGCCATGTGCTCGTGTCAGGCAGCCCAATTACGGACCTGCGCGGCAAGTTCCGGTATTGAGAATACGACCTCTAGCCGCGGACGCACCAGACGCGTCTGGATGATCACGTCGGACTTGCGCTTGTAGTCTGGATGCACGCCGACGAAAATCGTTGCAGGCAGCACCGACCACTGGCCAAGCTCGTAAAGCGCAATCGGGCAAAGCGTTTCGCACGGGAACCAGAACGCGATCGCTGAAGCCTGCCTGAGATGTTCATGCTCCCAGACGATCTGGGCTTCGGCGGCTGCAGGATCATGTATCGGGAATTTTGTGCGCCGGGGATTGAACACCGAAATAGGTTTGTTTCGAAGCTGGTCGATCAATTCCTTCTGCCAATCCGGACAATCCGTGACGCCGCCAGCCACGAACAGTCGGTCTCTATTCGAACCGAATGCCGGATTCAGTGCTTCAATGTACTCGAACATCATTCGAAACCAGCCAGGAGCGTAAAGGTGTAGGCCGCGTCGCCGATGCGGTCCAACAAGGTGTCGCACCACTTTTCCTGCTTCCGGACAGCCTCTTCGACAGTTCCCGTCAGCCGGGCGTCGACGGCAATGTGCGTCCAGCCCGCAAGCTCCGGATCCTCTGTCACGCGCAGCGTATTTGCATCGCCGAACAGTTCCCGCGACAGTGCGAGCACCTGCGGAAGCTGCTCCGCGACATCTAAACGCTCCGCGGCTCGGAGAACGTCCTCGGGCACCACGATCGGCAACGGTGGCAAGCCCAAAGGCTGGCCCTTGATTTCGCCTGCTATTCTGGTAGTCATGACCATAGACTCCTGTCGGCTCACCTTTCCATTATCGCGCCACGATTCGCGGCAAACAACCCGCCCTCACCCCCTGCCCCTCTCCCATCCTGCCGAGTACAGCAGGCGGGCGAGGGGAGCCATCCCCCCATTACCGGGAGCCGGTCCTGTACGATCCTTCATCCCTCATCCTTTTTTCACCGGAAACCTGTCCTGCACCGCCTGCACGGTGATCTCCTCCTGCCTTAATGCCTCCATGGCCAGCACCGCCGCGTCGGCCGCCTGCAGCGTCGTGATGCAGGGGATGCCGTGCGAGACGGCCGCGGCACGGATCCGCCCTTCGTCGGTCCGGGCGCCCTTGCCGCTGGGCGTGTTCATGATCAGGCACAGGTCGCCGTTGAGAATGTAATCGAGGACGTTGGGATGGCCCTGCGAAAGCTTCATCAATCGCTGCACGCGAATGCCGGCCGCCTCGATCTTGTCGGCCGTGCCCCGCGTGGCCAGGAGCTCGAAGCCCAGCTTCTCCAGCCGCCGCGCCACCTCCACGGCGTGGGCCTTCGTCCGCTCGGCCACGCTGATAAAGATCTTCCCGCTGGTGGGCAAGAAAGTCCCGGCCGCCAGCTGGCTCTTGGCAAAGGCGATCGAAAAGCGGTCGCTTACGCCCATCACCTCGCCCGTCGATTTCATCTCCGGCCCCAAGACGATATCAACCCCCGTGAACTTGGCGAAGGGAAAAACCGCCTCTTTGACCGAGACGTGCGAAGGGATCGGATCGCAAGTGATCCCCTGTTCCGCCAGCGTCACGCCGACCATCACCTTGGCCGCCGCCTTGGCCCACGGCACGCCGGTGGCCTTCGAGACGAACGGCACCGTGCGGCTGCCCCGCGGATTGACCTCCAGGATGTAGACCGTCGGCCGCCCATCCTCTTTCTTCACCGCGAACTGGATGTTCATCAGCCCTCGCACGTCCATGTGGCGGGCCAACTGGCAGGTCGCCTCGCGGATCTCGGCGATGACCGGGCTGGGCAGGCTGTAGGGCGGGATCGCGCAGGCCGAGTCGCCGCTATGCACGCCCGCCTCTTCGATGTGTTCCATCACGCCGCAGACGATCACCTGCCGGCCGTCGGCGATGGCGTCAACGTCCACTTCCGTGGCGTCTTCCAGGAAGCGGTCGATCAGCACCGGCTGGCCCTGGGCGACTACGAAGGCCGCCGCCACGAAGCGCTCGAACTGGCTCGCGTCGTAGCAGATTTCCATCGCCCTGCCGCCCAGCACGTAGCTCGGCCGCACGAGCACCGGATAGCCGATCTTGGCCACCTCGTTGCGGGCCTGGGCCATGTTCCGCGCGATGCCGTTGGCCGGCTGCTTGAGATTCAGCCGCTTCAGCACGTTGGTGAACTTCTCGCGGTCCTCGGCGTCTTCGATCGTATCGACACTCGTGCCGATGATCGGCACGCCCGCGTTGGAAAGCGCGCGGGCCAGGTTCAGCGGCGTCTGCCCTCCGAATTGCACGATCACGCCGTCAGGCTGGATGCGGTCGCAGATGTTGAGCACGTCTTCGGTCGTCAGCGGCTCGAAGAACAAGAGATCGCTCGTGTCGTAGTCGGTCGAGACGGTCTCGGGGTTCGAGTTGACCATGATCGACTGGATGCCCAGCTCCCGCAGAGCGAAACTGGCATGGCAGCAGCAGTAGTCGAACTCGATGCCCTGGCCGATGCGGTTGGGCCCGCCGCCCAGGATCATCACCCGCCTCTGGCCCGGATTGCGGGCCGGGGTTTCGTCTTCGTCTTCGTAGGTCGAATAGTAATAGGGCGTGTAGGCCTCGAACTCCGCGGCGCAGGTGTCGACCGACTTGAACGTGGCCACGATGCCCCGCCGCTTGCGGTCGGAGCGGACGTCCATCTCGGACATGTGCAGGATCGTGGCCAACTGCCGGTCGGAAAAGCCGAACTGCTTGGCCTGCCGCAGCGTGGCGTCGTCGACCCCCGCCAGGCTGCCCAGCTTATGGAGCCGGTCTTCCATCTCCACGATCTCCAGCAGGTTTTCCAGGAACCAGGGGTCGATGCCGGTCAGTTCGTTGATTTCCTCAATCGACAGCCCGTACTTGATGGCGTAGCGAAGATGCCAGACCCGCTGTTCGTTGGGCTGGGTGAGCTTATTTTTGACCTCTTCCAGCGACGGCTGGTCGGCCGTGCCCCACAGGTCTTTGCCGTCGCAGCCGAAGCCGAAACTGCCGACCTCCAGGCCGCGCAGGGCCTTCTGAAACGACTCCTTGAACGTCCGTCCGATGGCCATCGTCTCGCCCACGCTCTTCATCTGCGTGGTGAGCACGGAGTCGGCCTCGGGAAATTTCTCGAAGGCGAAGCGGGGGATCTTCGTGACCACGTAATCGATTGTCGGCTCGAAGCAGGCCTTCGTCTCCCGCGTGATGTCGTTGGGCAGCTCGTGCAGGCGGTATCCGACGGCCAGCTTGGCGGCAATCTTGGCGATGGGAAAACCAGTGGCCTTCGAGGCCAGGGCGCTGGAGCGGCTCACGCGCGGGTTCATCTCGATGACCACCATCCGCCCGTCCTTGGGATCGATGGCGAACTGGATGTTCGACCCGCCCGTCTCCACGCCGATCTCCCGCATCACGGCGATCGAGGCGTCGCGCATCCGCTGGTATTCCTTGTCCGTGAGCGTCTGGGCGGGGGCCACCGTGATCGAATCGCCGGTATGCACGCCCATGGGGTCGAAATTCTCGATCGAGCAGATGATCACGACGTTGTCGTCCTTGTCGCGCATGACCTCCATCTCGTATTCTTTCCAGCCGATGACCGACTCTTCCAGCAGCACCTGGCTGACGGGTGAGGCCTCCAGGCCGTGGGCCAGCAGGCGGTCGAACTCGTCGCGGTTGTAGGCGATGCTCGACCCGGTTCCGCCCAGGGTGAAGCTGGGCCGCAGCACGCAGGGCAGGCCGATGTGGGCCAATGTCCGCCGCCCTTCCTCCAGGTTGGTGACGGTCTCGCCGCGGCAGCATTCGAGGCCGATCTTCTCCATGGCCGCCTTGAACTGGTCGCGCTGTTCGGCCTTGGCGATCACCGCCGCATTGGCCCCGATCATTTCCACGCCGAACTTCTCCAGCACGCCGTGCCGCGCCAGGTCCATCGCCAGGTTCAGGCCGGTCTGCCCTCCCAGGGTAGGCAGCAGGGCGTCGGGCCGCTCGACTTCGATGACCTTCGCCACGACTTCCCAGGTGAGCGGTTCGATGTAGGTCCGGTCGGCCATCTCGGGATCGGTCATGATCGTGGCCGGGTTCGAGTTCACGAGGACTACTTCATAGCCCTCCTCCCGCAGGGCCTTGCAGGCCTGCGTGCCGGAATAGTCGAACTCGCAGGCCTGGCCGATGATGATCGGGCCGGAGCCGATTAAGAGGATCTTCTTGATGTCGGTACGTCGGGGCACGGGAACTTCCTATTCAACGGTCAGCACGTTCCTAGCAATCTCCGCCCACTAGGGGGGACGGGTGCCGTGTAAAATCCTCCTATTCTAACACGGTTTAGGGCGAATGCTCAAGGGGGCGGTAGGTGGACTGCATTGCCAGCGAAGATAAATCTGACTATACTTGAGCGCGGAGTGATTTCGGAGTGATTTTGTCGGCAATTCCCGAGGGCAAAGCACATGGCCACAGCCGCAACCGCCGCAACCCCTCCTGCGGACCTTCAAGTTTTCGGGGAGTGGAAGGATCTTCTCGAAGACGTTGTTCCGCCACAAGGAGAATGGGGCGAGCACCTGTACCTCGCTCTCACGGACCACGGCAACCGGCTGATCGAGTTTACGGATGGTTTTCTGGAAGTGCTGCCCATGCCTACGGACAAACATCAGTGCATTCTGGAGTTTTTGTATCTCGCATTCTGGCAATTCATCAAACCCCGAGGGGAAAGGCGCACATCGCTCCGCTGCGCCTGCGAGTTCGGTCCGCGAAGTTCCGCGAACCCGATATCATGTTGCTGCTTTCGGCAACGGACGGGCGCCGGCAGAACCGCTTTTGGCTTGGCGCCGACCTGGCCCTGGAAGTTGTCAGTGAAGACAAGCCTGAGCGAGACCTGATCGATAAGCGAAGCGATTATGCCGAGGCCCGCGTTCCTGAATACTGGATCGTCAACCCGCAAACCGATATCATCACGGTCCTTCGGCTTCGAGGCGATTGCTATGAGGAGGCCGGCACTTACCGCCGCGGGCAAAGCGCGGTATCGGTCCTGATGCCGGAGTTCTCCGTGGCTGTCGACGACGTGTTCAACGCGGAGTAAGGCAGATGACCTCGCAGGCCAAAATCCCTTGAAAACCTGCTCCGGAAGCCAGAGACGTTCGTCACGTGAATTCCACGCTCTACACGATCGGGCACTCGAACCACGAGCTCGCCGCCTTCCTTGGGCTGCTGCGGCAGCACGGCGTGACGGCGGTCGGCGATGTACGCTCGCAGCCCTACAGCCGCTGGCTTCCGTACTACTCGCGGGAGGCCCTGGAGCCCGCGCTGGCCGAGGCCGGTATCGCCTACGTCTTCCTGGGCAAGGAACTTGCGCGCGGAGCGACAATCCGGCCTGCTACCGGGAGGGCAAGGTCCAGTACGATCGCCTGGCCCGCGAGCCGATTTTTGCCGAGGGCATCGGCCGCGTCCTGCAAGGGATCGGGCGCTACCGGATCGCGCTAGTATGCGCGGAAAAGGACCCGCTGGATTGCCATCGGGCCCTGCTCGTGGCCCGCCGGCTTTTTGAGACCGGTATTTCCGTCAGCCACATCCATGCCGACGGCGGGCTGGAGAGCCACCAGGCCATGGAATCGCGTCTGCTGGCCGCCTGCAAGCTGCCGGAAGGCGACTTGTTCACTAGCCGCGAGGAGTTCGTCGCTGACGCCTATCGCATTCGCGGCGAGCGGGTCGCGTACCAGAATAAAGACACGGAAGAAGTCGAACAGGAAGCCGGCGGCGAAACCGAGGAGGCGCCGACATGAAGATCTTTACCATTGGATTCACGAAGAAGAGCGCGGAGGAGTTCTTTACGCGCCTCAAGCAGCCCGATCTCGTCCGCCTTGTCGACGTCCGGCTCAACAACGTCTCGCAGCTTGCCGGCTTCACCAAGAAGAACGACCTGATCTTCTTTCTTTGCGCGATCTGCGCGATCGATTACGTCCACCTGACGGAGTTGGCGCCCACGCAGGACATTCTCGACGCCTACAAGAAAGAGGGCGGCGACTGGTCGGTGTACGAGCGGCAGTTCTTAGCCCTCATGGCCGCGCACCGCGTCGAGGAGACGGTCGATAAGAATCTGCTTGCCGGCGCGTGCTTGCTCTGCAGCGAGCCCACGCCCGAGCATTGCCATCGCCGGCTGGTGGCCGAGTACGTGCGTGGAAAATGGGGCGACGTGGAGATCGAGCACCTATGAAAGTCGAACTCCATTGCCTTTTCGAATCGCCCGGCGCGGAAGACTGGGCCAGCATGGAATCGCTCGCCGGCAGCCTGACCGATGACCGGGAGAGCGTGCGGGTTTTCGCCATCGACGGACGCTCCAATTGGCTGGCCGTTGAGTTCGTCATGCCGACCCAACCGCAATACCAGGTAGTCGCCGCGATCGACCGCAAACTACGATTCTATGCGGGAAATTGGATGGATTCCACGATCCGCTTTCCCAGGTCGGAGGCGGAACAACAACGCGCAGAGCGCAAGAACGCCCGCTGCCGCGCAAAACGGCGGAGGCCGGACACGACGTAGGTCGTTAATTTTATGCGTGTGGAAACACGCTTGCAAGCGAGCCGAGGGGTTGAACAATGGGCCAGAAGGGATGGATCAGCGATAGCCGCCCGGTTCCTGCCCGCCCAAATCTCGCTCTTGTCCCAAAAGCCATTTTTTAGGATAATCTCTTCTATTGTTCTATTCCGTCACGGAGGGCGAAAGCAATGTCAGTGTCGAAGCGAAGAAGGAAACGGAGACTCCAGCCGCCGGTCCATGCCAAATTCAAGATAGGAGACCATGTTCGGGTGCGGCACGGCATCCGAGATGAGGACCACCCTGACATGCCGTTGGCTGGATGGGCCGGGATGATCTCCGCAGTCCACAAGTGCGGCATGTATACTGTCCGTTGGAACCGGGAGACGCTGGCAAGCATCCACCCCATCTACAAGAGGCGGTGCGCAATCGACGGCAAGGTCCTGGAGGAGTACTGGCTGAGAGAAGATGATCTGGAACCCGATCCGGGGGGGCCGCTCGCCATCGAGCAACCGACCCGCATCGTGCCCCGCGCTGTCGGCGGAAAACCAGGGCGACCGGCTGCGGATGGTCTTCGGGCTGACCAGCGACGATCTTCTGCCCGCCGTGGATGAGGATTCGCTGGAGACGTATTACGACCATCTTGTCGAGCAAATGGCGCTGCCGGCGGAGGCACGGTACTGCCCGCAAGAGGTGTTCCTCGATCCGTCGCCTCTGCGCAGGGTCAAGGTCGTCGCGCTGGATCGTGAGATTGGCTGGGACGAGGACGAGGGCATCCTGTGCAAGATTCTCAGCGCCGCAGGGGAAGAGGTCGTATCCCTGACGGACCTGGAATTCCGTCGCTCCGACCCGAACCACCAACGGGTCGATGATTTTGCCGCCTGGTTCTGCGGCGACTTGTGGGAAGACGTCGACGAGGACGAGAATGTGGGAGAGGACGACGAACTGGAGGATGACGAGGATTCGGTGGAGGAGCCGGTAGAGGTGACCTGGCGAAGCGTGGCATCGACACTTCTTGAAATTACCGCCTTCGCCGTCACTTTCGGCGCGGTGGTCGGGACGGCGGTCGCGGTCATGCCGTGGGCGAGATGGGCGGCGTGCATTGGCGGCGGCGCGTGGGGCCTGCTCGTGGCGGTCGCCAGTGTGCGGTATGCCAGCAAGGAAATGCGTTTCGTCGTGCCCCGCGTGCAGAAGGTCGCCGACGGCATCATCGGGGCGCTTACCGGAGCTGTCCAGGGAGCGTTGATCGGCATCATGGCGGTGGCGTTCGTCGGCGCGGTGCTGGGCGGCGTCGCAGGGGTCGCGCTGCGGCGGCTCGTGCGGGGCAGGAAGTGGCTGGTCCTTCAAGTCCTCCCCAAGGGCCTACTGTTCCCCGCAGCTTGTGGCGTGATTGCCCAGGCGTTCTACCTGGATCGTGCATTGGCGACCACGGGGCTCGGGAGCGGGGCCTTGCTTGGGCTGGCGGGCGGGCTGGTCCTGTGCCTTGTCGCCTTGCCCTTCGCGTCGGCTGCGGTCAGCATGACGCGCTCGCGACCGGGTTTTCAGCCAGGCGTTGCGGGGCGTTGACCAAGGCTGTCACAATCGCCAGCGGCGCGATAGAATCGCATCGGCTTTCATCGCTTTCTAACGACCGCGCTTTGCAGATGCGTCGGCGACCTCTCGCTGCTTATTCACGTCCGCTCAATCCTCGCCAGCCATGCTTTCGGGCCGCCGGGGCTGAACCTCGGCCCATCCTTCGGCGGAATCGCATCGAAGCAGACCGGCTCGATCGATTGCACTTTCCAGCCCTTCCGAAAGGCATCGCGGATTTCTTGCTGGCTGATCCGCCTCGGTCCCACGGTTCCCGGTTCTTCGTCCGAGAAGCAGAGCATGCAGAGCAATCCGCCCGGCCCAAGCACCTCGCCAAGCCCGTTGACGAAAACCGGGCGTTCCTCGTCCGTGAAGGTATGGAACAGCCCGCAGTCGATCACAGTGTCGAACTGTCTGCCGAGCTTCGTCAATTCGAGGGCATTCCCGACGAGGAAATGGGCCGCGATCTTTCTCTGGGCGGCTTTGGCTTGGGCCCGCTCGATCGCCACCGGAACGAAGTCGAGGCCCCATGCTTCGTGCCCTCGGGCTGCCAGACAGAGCAGGTTTTCGCCCGTGCCGCAACCCACGTCGAGGACGCTGCCGCGAATCTGGCCGGTCTCGGCCAGCTTGATGATCGCCGGCTGTGGCAGTCCAATATCCCACGGGGCTTGGCCTTGATAACTTTGTTCGAATAGTTGATGGTCCATGTGATTCCTTGTGGAGGGTTGTTGATGGGCCTTGCCGGGGCCAGCCACGATCGCAGCAAGCGGAATTAAGACTAGCAGGAGGACCACTCCCAGGCAACCTGGTCTTGAAGAAACGATGCCTTGGTCTGCGGCGAGAGCCTCGATGAAGTCTTTTGCTTGCTTGAGCCCGACGCCAGTTTTCTCACGATAGAGCTTGATGGCAGGGATGGTTTTCCCTTGTTTCAGAAGCGAGAGGATTTGGTTTTCGAATGTCGAATCGATGGGATCCCTTAAAGAAGGTCCGTTGCCCAACATCAGCGACTCGACCGCACGCTTGGCGTCTGCCAACCCGGCCCCGGTCGCCGCTCGGTATCGCTGGACTGCCTCGATCTTGCGGCCTGCCGTGACGAGCGCTCGCAATTCGTCTTCAAAATTCGTGTCGTCGGTTGGCATGGTCATGGTTGCAGATTGTCGATTGCGGTTGTCAGCACGTCGCGAAAGAAGTCTTCAAGCTCCTGCAGGTGTTCGCCCGTCGCCGTGTGGATGATGACCGCCCGGTTCTTGCCGTCGCTGTAGACCTTCCGCACGCCGAAACCGTGACCCTGGAGCCGCCTCCGGACTTGGGAGGCCCCGAGGACCAGAGCATAAATCATCAAGTCATCGCTATTGGGTGTGACCCTGGAGCCGCCTCCGGACTTGGGAGGCCCCGAGGGCGACGTACAGTTTCTGGCCCTTGAATTCGTTCATGGCTTCTCGCCGGCCTCCGCCCGATCCGCGGGAACGTACAGGATAAGTCCTTTTTTGTAGGCCGCCACCTGGGCCTCCCGTGGGGCATCGCGAATGTCTATTATGAAACCGTTCACGTCCAGCATCCAGACCAGCGGATTATCGTCCATGTTGCTCGGCAGCGTCCATTTGGGGTCGAACTGCATGATTCGGAGCAGTGTCCGAATAGCCTTCAGCTTGGCCGCCCCGGTGCTTTCCGCCACGCCAAACGCCTGGTCGATGGACGAAAGTTTCATGTGCGGCGTCTGGCTCGGATCGTGCAGAAAATTGACCCAGCCGATCGTCCTCACGATCCCCAAGGCCCACGCCGGCAATTTGCCCTGAAGAAGGGGCGAAGGACGCTTGCGGGCCAATGTCGCCGTCAGTTTGCGGCAGAGTTCGGCGTATTCGTCGTTGAGAAACCTCGTGCAAAAGGCGTCCGTCATCGCCACCAGTTCCCCGGCAATGGACTTGGCCGCGTCGGCGCCGGAAGCCGAAGGACGGCCGGCCAGCCGCAAGTTTTCTTTCGGCGGCTTCTTGACGTTCTCCGGCTTCTCGGGCAAAGGCGCCGATTGGTCTTCAAGCGACGTGATAATTCCGAATGCCTTTTTCGCCTGATTGTAGTCTTCGTTCAGGTGCCTCCGAATGCCTCCCCCAAACGTAATCGAATACGGCGCCAGGATGCCGTCGTAGATGATCCGCCCCTTGAACGGCAGGAGGACGGCCATCGCCAAAACCGGCAGGCAGGGGCCAACGAGTTCCTCGATGGGATCGGCCAGGCCAAGAACTCCGTAGGCTCTGCGGTGTTCGTCGGCGCTGAGGAAGATCGTGTAGTTCTTCAGGTAGCGAAAGATGTAGAACCTTCCGACCAGCCGCGCGTTTCCAGCTAGCCACGATTTCCAACTCCGCCGACGACAGCGCGGCGGGGTTCTCCGTAACAAACTGGTCGATCAGTTCCCGCTGCCCGTACAGGGCGTCCCGCACCTTGCCCCTGGTCTGTGGCGGCAGCGACGTGTACTCTCTGGATTCGGAGAACTGCTCAGGCACGATTCCGAGCTTACGGTTGACGTAGCCCAGCAGGGCCGAAAACAGCTTGTAAAACAGCTTGCCCTCTTCAAAAGCAACTTGCATGATGACCCTGTTGTTTGCCTCCGGGTTTAGCCTTCTACGGCTTTTTCGCGGGCGTCGGTTGTTTGGACGGCCCTCCGGCATCCGGCTCCGTCACTCCTGGCAGCGGATCGCCCGCAATCGGCCAGTCATTTTCCCACTTCAGAGGCCGAATTTGAAGGCAGGGCGTGCCATTGCTTTCGGCGTCGTAAAAGTGATAGACCAACGAGTACTTGCCGCCCTCGACCAGCACCGACTGGCCCCCCGGCCCGCGCATCCGTCCCTGTCCGCCCAGAACCAGCGTGCCGCCGCCCTTAAGCATGGGCTGGCCCTTCTGGTCGAGATACGGCCCGGCCACGCGATCCGAACGGCCGACCATGATCTTGTAGTCGCTGTTCACGCCCTTGCAGCAATGGTCGAACGATACGAAAAGATAATAGAAGTCTCCACGACGAACCAGGAACGGGGCCTCGATTGCCTGGACGCCAGGGCGGGTCGCCAGGCTCACCAGGCGGGCGTTCAAGGGCTTGCCGGTGCGGGGATCGATCTGGCACATCTTGATTCCGCTCCAGAAAGACCCGCAGCACAGCCACGGCACCTCTCCGTCGAGGAAGATATTCGGGTCAATCGCGTTCCAATCGTCGCCCTTTTTGGACTCGATCACTTTGCCATGATCCGTCCACTTGTAGTCAGTGCTTTTGGGATCGAGCGTCTTGCTGGTGGCAAGGCCGATGCAGGAGCGATTGCTGCCGAAGGTCGATACGGCGTAGTACAGGTGGTACTCCCCGTTGAAGAAGGAGATGTCCGGCGCCCAGAGGTTCCTGGCGGCTGGGATTTCCGCCGTTGCCCAAGCCGGCAGGGAATCGAAAACCGGCCCGATCCGCCGCCAATGCACCAGGTCATCGGACTGTCGCATGTCGATGCCCCTGGCGGTGGCGAAGACATAGTAGCTGCCCGCTTCCCTGGCAACGCACGGGTCGTGCACGCCGCGCGTGAAGACTTCCTTTCCCTGCGCCTGACAAATTGCCAGGAAAATGCCGGCGATGACAGCGATCTTCATTACTTCTTATCTCCGTCGATAATCCTCTTGGCGAACGCGACCGCCTGGGTTCTCACCTCCTCGCCGATCGCTTCGGGCTTCGTGCAGCCGCTAAGAAACCAGTGGCCCGCCATCCGGCCGTCGACCCATTTTACCAAATTCTGGAAACCGGCAATCACCAGGTCCGCATTATTTGCCTGGTCGCCGCCCCGGTAAGAAGCAGGGCCATCGAGTTGCCATGCAGCGTAGGAGTTTTCACAAAGCTCTCCACGTGGGAAGCTTGTCCAGGGTGAGGACCAGGTCGCTCGTGTAGACATTCTTGAGGTGGGTCTTGTCGACTTTCTCGATAAAGGAATCCCAGACCATGAACCACGACCACATCGCGTTCTGGCTCTTGCACTGGGCGGGGTCCGGCGGCGTGCCGCACTCGTGCAGACAGATCGGCATCTTGGTCCCGCCCATGTCCTGGACTTGCTTGTACAGCTTGGCCCAGGGGCCGGTCCCGCCGTAGGTGTCGCCGCCAATGATGTCGTACGAGCCGGTCGCCGCCTTGTACTCCGGCTTGGGATTTCCGCAGAAGCCATGGACCCAGATCAGGTTGTCGAGGGCCCGCTCTTTGGTGAAGTAGTCGAACATCGTCTTCCACAGCTTGACGAAGAGCGCTCCTCCACCCTTGTCCCACCAGAACCAGCCGCCGCTGCACTCGTGCATGGGCCGCCAAAGCACCGGCACGTGCGCGTCTCGCAGACGGGTCAAGAAGTCGGCCCGGCTCTTGAGATCAACCCACATCGCATCGTGCTCGGGCGTTCCCTCCGTAAAGCACTTGTTGATGTCGATCGTCAACTTGCTCTGCTCGTAGCCGTCGCCCTTGGTGGGGGCCCCCCAGTGCCACATGATGGTCGGAATGGCCCCCCGCTTCCAGGCATTGGTGACAAAGGTGAAGTTGTTGTTGTCGCCTCGGCGGTTGATCAGGTCGGTCCCCCAGATCGCCGGGTATTTGCCGGTGGTTTTGAAGACGTAGTCCGGCCTCGATTGTTGTCCCCCATGCTGGGCCGCGATGATCTTCTTCCCGAAATTATCGTAGAGGAATTTCAGGATCGTCTTGGCTTCCGGCGACGCATTGGGCGTAACCGGATCGGGCGCCGCAGTGGACGCGGCCGCATCGGCCGCCAGAAGAGGATTCACGGCAAGGGGATTGATCGTCAATCCGCCGAGCGCCACGCCGGTCAGCCCGGCCGTTGATTTCAGGAATTTGCGTCGATTCATGTTTTTGCTCCTTTCACTTGGCCGGCGAGAAAATCGGCACGGGTCAGTTCATGGTCATGGTCTCGCACGCCGCAGTTCTTGCCGTAAAGGTTCCGGTTTGGCGGACAGGTTCTGTCTTGCCCAGGAATCTACGGCGGGCACGTTGACCATCAACGTGAAGTGGCGTGGAAATCCGCTGGCACTGCACCCCAGGCTGGAGAAGCGGCGCCGAGCGGCATGAGGATGATTGTAATTCGCCCCGGCGAAGAAGGCCAGCACCCGCGCGGAAATCGCAAGATTTTCAAGACAACAGCGGATAGCGGGGCTGGCGAAGCGTGGGAGATTCTAAGGAGGGTCGGCATCGAAGACATCGAACTGGACCCTCGAAACCTGACCTGGGCCTTGGGTTTGGATACATGGTGCCGGAGGGCTGGTACTACGTCACTCGCAAGCCCAGCGGGGTGGTGTTTGAATATCATCCCGACGAGTAGCGGGATCAGATGTCTACGATGACTTCCGCCAGCCAGCCGTCGCCCGTCCGCTCGACTTTGAGGCCGTGCCAGGTGACCGCCTTGATCTCCACGTCAAGCTGATGCCGGGCCGCGTCCATCGGCTCGCCGCGGGCGGTCCCTTGCAGCCCGCCTGCGCTCACCGCAACCGTGAAATCGGAGAAGACGAGCTTGCGGACGTGAAACGTGTAGAGCAGTTCGCCCAGCCAGTCGCGCAAGAGCACGTCGAGATCGTCTGCCGCGAGCGTGACGCGAACTTCTTCCCTGGGCCGCACTGCCTCCAGATCGCCGGCCATGACCGAGAACATGGCCCTCGCCGCATCGGCGAAAAGCGTGTCAAGGTCGGCGGCGCGAATCCGCAGCCCGACGTCGGCCGTGTGGTCGAAGGTCTCGTACATGGTGGTCCTTGGGGCCGGGAGTAGGAATTTGAGATTTGAGATTTGAGATTTGTTTCGGATTTCGGATTTCGGATTTGAGATTTCAGATCGGACTCCGCTCCCCGTTCCCTGCTCCCTGCCCCCCGCCTACTTCAGCCCCATTTCGGCCATCAGGATCCGAATATCATCCCACACCTGCTGCTTGGCGGGCGGATTCCGCAACACGTAGGCGGGGTGATAGGTGCAAAGGACCTTCATGCCGTTGAATGCGATCATGCGGCCGCGGAGCTTGCCGATGGGCGTATCGACCTGCAACAGGTTCTGCGCGGCAGCACGCCCCGAGACAGCAGAGGAACTGCGGCTGGATGATCGCCAGTTGGGCGTCGAGGTATTCACGGCAGTTGGCGGCTTCGTCCGGCAGCGGCGTGCGATTGTCCGGCGGCCGGCAGCGGAGGATGTTCATGATGTAAACGTCCTCGCGGCGGAGTTTCATGCCCTTGGTGATGATGTCGGTAAGCAATTGACCCGCCCGGCCGACGAAAGGTTCGCCCTGCCGGTCTTCGTCTGCGCCCGGGGCCTCGCCGATGAAGACCAGCCTGGCCTGCGGATTGCCCACGCCGAAGACCGTCTGCTTGCGATTGGCCACCAACACCGGGCAGCGCGTGCAAGCGGCCACCCGCCTGGCCACCTCGGCCAGGGCCTCAGGAGCGGGGAGCACGGAGCCGGGAGCGGGGAGCGGCGAAGTGGAAGCGGGGAGCGGGGAGCGGGGAGCGGGGAGCACGGAGCCGGGTGAGGTGCTCTTATGCGACGCGGGCGTGCTTTCACGCTCCGGCGCAGAACCATGCGGTGACTTGTCGGGCAGCGCTCTTGCTCCCCGACCCGCTGCGCAGGTGCCCCGCCCGCTCCCTAGCCTTGGGGATGTGCGAGACACCCGCGTCGCGAAGGCTCTGGAGTTTCTGCTTCATGGCCCGCCGAATATCGACGTGCGATTCTGGATTCTCTTGCGGCATATATCCCCCAGTTTGAGAAACCCCCAAACTCCGGTCATCCCGGCCTAGTCATGGGAGCAGCACTCAACTAAGATAGATTTTATGCACTTTGCCTTGGGATTGAAGTGCCCCCGACGACGCTTTCTCCGCAAAAATCAAGATTATGGGTGTTCCGCAAGTCGCCATCGTCGGCCGGCCCAATGTGGGCAAGTCGAGCCTTTTCAACTGGCTCGCCGGCAAGCGGCTGGCCATCGTCGATCCTACCGCCGGCGTGACCCGCGATCGCGTCACCCACCTCGTTCAGTTCGGCGAGCGCTTCGTCGAACTGGTCGATACCGGCGGGATCGGCATCGAGGACGTCGACAATCTGACCGAGCAGATCGAGGAGCAGATCCAGGCCGGCCATCGACTCGGCCGCCGTGATCCTGTTCGTCGTCGATACCCGCGAGGGCATCACGCCCCTGGACAGCAAGGTCGCCGAGCGGCTCCGCTACGTGCAGGTGCCAGTGATCTGCGTGGCCAACAAGACCGACCACGCCAAGCTGGAGAGCCAGGCCGACGAGTTCTACCAGTTCGGCCGCAAGGTGGTCCACGTCAGCGCCAAGGAGGGCCGCGGCAAGGACGAGCTGCTGGAGGCCGTGCTGGAAAAACTGCCGCCGGAGGACGCGGAAAGCAAACCGCCGGAGGAGGGCGTGATGAAGGTGGCGATCGTCGGCCGCCGCAACACCGGCAAGAGCACGCTGGTCAACACGCTGGCCCAGGCCGAGCGGGTGATCGTCAGCGAGGTGCCCGGCACCACCCGCGACTCGATCGACGTCCGCTACGAGATGGACGGCAAGACGTTCATGGCCATCGACACGCCCGGCTTTCGCCGCGGCAAGAGCATGTCGACCGACATCGATTTCTACAGTTCGCACCGCGGCCAGAGGGCGATCCGCCGGGCGGACGTTGTACTCTTGTTCTTCGACGCCTCGCAGCGGATCAGCAAAGTCGACAAGCAGCTTTGCGACTACATCGCACAGCAGTACAAGCCGTGCATCTTCGTGGTCAACAAGTGGGACCTCATGGCCGGCTCGATGCCCATGGACAAGTGGGTCACGTATCTCCGCGACACCTTCCGCACGATGCTCTACGTGCCCATCGCCTTCATCACCGGCCAGACCGGGAAGAACGTCAAGGCCCTGCTCAACCACGCGCAGATGCTTTTCAAGCAATCGCGGATGCGGCTTTCGACGGCGCAGCTCAACAAGCTCTTGAGGGCGGCGGTCGAGAAGAACCCTCCGCCCTCGCACCAGAACCGCCGGGCGCGGATCTACTACGCCGCCCAGGTGGCCGAGCAGCCGCCCACGATCGTGCTCTTCTGCAACGATCCGAAATTGATCACGCAGGGCTACCAGCGGTATCTGCTGGGCGTGTTCCGCGACCGGCTCCGCTTCAACGAGGTGCCGATCAAGCTCTACCTCCGCCGCCGCGAGCAGAGCGACCAGCGGAATGAGATTGATGCGGAAACGGAGGGGTAAGCGCGGTAAAACCGCGGGCAACGTGGGGGCATGCCCTGGTTCCTGGTCCGCGTAGAATCGTGTAGCCAATCATGTTTTCTGAGCACCAGCATACTCGGACTCGAAGATGGATGCGAAACGTCCTCGCGGCCTTCCTCGCGACCACAATGGTCGCGCCGCTCCTTCTGGAACGATCGGCCGTGGCACCGGAAGAGCCGAAGCCGTCGGCCCGTTCCGCTGCAGCGGCAGAACCCGACGCCCGTGCGGCGCCTGGCACGCCACAGGGGGCGACGGCCGTACCGGCCGCTGCTGCGAAAGACTCCGCGGCCCCTGTTCCAAATCTGGAGGGACGTCTTCGCTCGGTCTGTATCCGCGAGGATGGCATTTGGGCGTCGTGTCCTAAGGGGATATTCCGCGCGTTGGAGGCTGAAAGGAAATGGAGGCCAGTTCCTGTGGATATTCGCATCCCGCTCAACGGTGAGTTCGCCCAACAGCCCCGCGATCCTGCCAAACTCTACTACTTTACGCCCAGGTACGTTTGGGAGAAGCCGTCGGCGAACGAAAAGACCCTCGGACTCTACCGTTACGATCCTAATGCCACGAAGTGGGAACTCCTGTCCTCGGAATATGCGTTCAAGGACGTTCTACGTCCACGAGGACGGCACATGCTATGCGATCGCGGGGTCTTCCGAACCCTACCAGGGGACCACGGGCTACTTTGACCGAATTTTGGCGTCCAGCGATTCGGGAAGACGATGGAGCGACATCTCGCACGGCATAGGTCCTGGTGTAGAACTCCTCTGGGATTTTTCCCGATCCAAGCCACAAGGATCTGGTGTGCTTGCACGCCAATGCCATCCGCGATCTCGTGTTGCACGCGGAGAACAACGACTACAAGTGGGAGACCACGAGAGCATGGGAATGGCACGACCCGAAGGACCCGGATGGAGAATTCTTCCGCTTCGGCGAGGGGGGGCAGTCCTACTATATCCAGTACGCGACATTGTCGAATTACTTCGATTTCCCATTCGGCGACCGTACGGAAAGGCACGCCTTCCAAATGGGCGTCGGCAAATCGTTCACGTTCAAGGCACGCGAACGCGTTGTTGTCCCCGTGGAAATAGCATTCTTCGCCGAAGGCGGAGCGACCGAGAAGCTGCCCGACATGGATGATCCGCGCCGATGTGGGGCGTGATGCGGATTATGCCGAACGGCACACGCGAGATGGTTTATCCTATGAGGAATGAAGTCAAAGACCATCGGGGATCGAGTTCGTACACGGTTGGCAAGGGCCAGACCTATCAGCGGTCGCTCGACCTCTCCGCAATCTGTGATTTCTCCACACCCGGCCTATATCGGGTCAAGATCTTATACGATTGTGGTTGGATCGCCAAGCAAGAGAACGGCGAATGGGTGGGGCACTTCGGCGGCCCGGTGTTTGAGGTCAGGGTGTCTCAATAAGCCCCGGCCGGCAATCGCTGGATCGCTCGATGCCGATAGACAAATGGATGACGTACCTCCGCGACACCTTCCGCACGATGCTCTACGTGCCCATCGCCTTCATAACCGGCCAGACCGGGAAGAACGTCAAGGCCCTTGCTCAACCACGCCCAGATGCTTTTCAAGCAATCGCGGATGCGGCTTTCGACGGCGCAGCTCAACAAGCTCTTGAGGGCGGCGGTCGAGAAGAACCCTCCGCCCTCGCACCAGAACCGCCGCGCGCGGATCTACTACGCCGCCCAGGTGGCCGAGCAGCCGCCCACGATCGTGCTCTTCTGCAACGATCCGAAATTGATCACGCAGGGCTATCAGCGGTATCTGCTGGGCGTGTTCCGCGACCGGCTCCGGTTCAACGAGGTGCCGATCAAGCTCTACCTCCGCCGCCGCGAACAGAGCGACCAGCGGAATGAGATTGATGCGGAGGAGGCGGAGTAAGGATCGGCCGAAAGACAACGTCCGCATTTGGCCATAGGACGGATTGCTAATCTGTCTGGGAATCACGGACGGATTAGCAATCCGTCCTACGGGGTTCCGCCAGGCCATTCTTAGGCCGATCCTAGGCGGCCATCCTTGACTCCGCGGGCGTCGGAGTTACGCTTGGACCTGAACGCCCAAACTGAGACTCCCGGACGGTTCGAGAAGCGCAGCGCGAGCGGCCGGCACACCGAAGTAGACCCGCAGGTATCGGTCCATAGCTCGAGTCTGGGTCAAGGCACCGGTCTCCCAGCGCGAGATCGTCTCCACGGCCACGCCCAGGTACTCGGCCAGAAGACGTTGGCTCAGGCCCAAGTCCTCGCGGTTTTCGGACCTGATCTCCCGAAAGAAGGCCAAGCTGTGCGCGGAACGCTCGGACAATCTGCTCGTCAGCGCCGTTGTCGAAAACCAATTCGCCGCATGCACTGCATTGCGGGACGCGGAGTGCGGGAACCGCCACCGCATAGAGCCGGCCATCGTGCTTGATCTGCGAAACATGTGGCACGGTGGCAGGCTGCACAGCCTTCTTCCCGCACTCCGGGCACCGCCAGGGAAACGGCTTGCCTAGGGAATGCGGCGTTTCGGTCATTCCGGATTTCTCAGGCGTCATGAATACTCACTACGTGAATCGTGGGGTCGTTGGGGTCGTCTTCGACAAGGATCGTTTCGATGTAAAGCAGGCGACCGCCGATATCCATGCGGAAGTCGTAGTGAAATCGGTGTTCGCTCCAATCGGGCCGCGTCTCGCAAACCTGGTCGACTTTGCCACCGGCCGAAAAGAAGCGGAACATCTCCTCGCCGACGGACCGGGTTGTCAGTCCTTCCAGGTTCTGCTCAAGCCACTCGCGGGCAACCGGCTTCCAAGTGATGTAGCCGGTGAACGCCCACTGGCTCAAAGCGTGCTGGAACTTTGCCAGGATTTCAGGATCCGTCAGCCGTGCCATCGTAGCTCCTTTGTAACCTCACGGCCGAACAGTCCCATTTCGCTCATTTACTATTGTCAAAGGATTATTGATTTACGTCAATGCCACCACAGAGTCATTTGCCTTGTCGGTGCGCCAAGTTCGCCGCCTTGGCGAAACCCTGCACCAACGGCTTGGACGGTTGTTTACTCGACACCAACCCGAAGCGTAAGCGAGGTAAGGACTTAACGGCCTCGCTTACGCTTCACTTAGTGGCCTCGCGTACGCTTCGGGTTAGTGTCAGTTGCAACCGCGTGCGGTATAGCAAGAATCTCAAAACGATGCAACCAAATCCCGACCGCTTTTCCCCATGCGACACGCGTGAGAGAAATGACTGAGCAAACTCTCTTCCCCATCGATTCTCCCGTTGCCCTGCGTCAGCCCAAGACCGACCGGCTTATCCTGACGCGTTTCTTGAAGGAGGCAGCCGCGGACAAGCGGCTCGACGAAAAGGCGATGAGGGCCGTCCACGCCGTCCTCGTGAAATGGGCCGATCTCGAGTCTTCGGGCTGCCTCGCGGAACTCAACGAAACGCAGATGCAGGGCGATTTCCTGGCCCAAGTGTTTGGCGACGCGCTGGGGTACGCCGGCCCTGTCGATGGCAGGGACGTCTGGCATCGGCAGCAGCATCATCCGATCGACGGCGAAACGCCCGACGCGATTCTCGGTTTTTTCCGCCACTCGGAGGAGCGCAAGGCCCTGGCGGTGGTGGAACTCAAAGGGCCGAAGGTCCACCTCGACCGCGACCGCAGCAAGTTCCTGTTCTTGACGCACTATCCGGCATCCGGCGATTCCCGAGATTATTTTCCGCCCTCTTCCGCCTTTTTCTCGCTCGCCGCAACCTCTTGCCGGAAAGCAACTTAAAGCGATCGCGGCAGGTATAGCGGCGCGGCGGACGAAGAAAAACCGTTCCCGCCCCTT
The DNA here is from genome assembly GCA_963824275.1 of uncultured Planctomycetia bacterium. Lineage (GTDB taxonomy): Bacteria > Planctomycetota > Planctomycetia > Pirellulales > Thermoguttaceae > JANXQG01. The sequence continues at coordinate 762,096 of CAWGOT010000007.1, forward strand.
GACACTAATCCACATATATGGATAATGGTAAATAGATACGGGTTTGTTGTTCTTTGACAATTCACTCCTGCGATGCGCCGCGAAGGTGCGCCGCGCAGACCCGCCGCGGCCTCGTCAGCCGTGGCGGGTGGAGCATTGCGCCGTCGTCGAAGCGCAATGTTCATCTCCGGACCACACAATCATCCGTGGGTCGCATGGTCGCAGTTTGCGATTGCACCGGCGGGCGGTGATTTCTGAAAGACGAGTCGTGCGGCGGCAGACATTGGGCGAGCACGTGGTGGAGTGCGAAAAAACGCATTCTTGGTTCGGAGGCAATTGGCCCGATGACGCGGATTCCGTGGATAAGGTGTCCGGGATTGACCGCCAATGGCTCGAATAGGCCGAGTTCTGGCCCTCCTCCCGTTGCCGATAAACCTTCCACCTGAAGGAATGGAAGCACCGCTTTTCCCCGCAGTTTTTCCACAGTGACTTACGACGATATAGGTCCGACGTAAAAAACAACACCCCTATACATACTGCAAATGGCCGAAAAACGGGGAGGAAATTGATTTCGGGCCAGTTCGGGCCAAAACTCACCGTCGGGGCGGCGTCGGCCGCCCGCAAGATTGCATTTGGCAACAAATTGTGACCTCAAAACCGGATCGCGCCCATCGTCCGAACGTCGCGGATAATGTATCATGTCCGAACCGACCTGCGCAACTCGGCTTTCCCAGGAAATCAGACACCATGGCCAAAAGGCAATCGCGGCAATTTGAGATCGTACCGGAACAAATTGACGCCCTGGTTCACATCGTTCGCGGACAGCGGGTCATGCTCGATTCCGACCTGGCGCAACTTTACGGGGTGACGACCATGCGACTGAACGAGCAAGTTGCGCGGAATCGCGACCGGTTTCCAGAAGATTTCGCGTATCAGCTTACACAGCAAGAGTTTACGTCTTTGATATTGCAAATTGCGATATCAAAGACCGGCCGCGGTGGACGCCGCAAACTGCCCTGGGTGTTCACCGAACACGGGGTTGCCATGCTTTCCAGCGTGCTACGGTCGCCCACCGCCGTGCGGGTGAATATCGAGATCATACGGGCGTTCGTGCGTCTCCGCCGTCTGATGGCCACGCCGGGCGAACTGGTCGAGCAACTGACGCGGCTTGCCCAAACCGTCCAAATGCATGACGAACAGATTCAATCGATCATCCAGGCCCTGAATGCAATGCAGGAGCGACCGGAAGAGCCGCGCCGTCGCATCGGATTTTGCGCCTCGGAGTAGTGGGAACCTCGCATGCTCCTCGGCATCCCCAAAGAAATTAAGCGTGACGAATATCGCGTCGGCCTGCTGCCCGTGGGGGCGGAAGAACTGACCCGTGCGGGACACCGCGTGCTGATCGAGGCGGGCGCAGGTGCCGGCTCCGGCCTCAGCGACGACCAGTACGTCCGCCACGGAGCGGAACTGGCTGCCACGGCCGAGGAAGTTTACGGCCGCGCGGAAATGATCGTCAAGGTCAAGGAACCCCAGCCCGGCGAGTTGCGCCTCTTGCGGCGAGGGCAGATCGTCTTCACCTATTTCCACCTCGCCGCCGACGGCAAGCTGACGGAAGACCTCCTGCAAACGGGCTCGATCGCCGTGGCCTACGAAACGCTCCGCGACAACCAGGGCCGCCTGCCGCTCTTGACGCCGATGAGCGAAGTGGCCGGGCGGATGAGCATCCAGGAAGGGGCCAAGTACCTCGAACGGCCGCAGATGGGACGAGGCATCCTGCTGGGCGGCGTGCCGGGCGTCGAGCCGGCCCACATTGCAATCCTCGGCGGCGGCGTGGTGGGGATGAACGCCGCCAAGATCGCCGCCGGCTTCCGCGCCAATATCGGACTGCTGGACGTGAACATGGACCGCCTCCGCTACCTGGACGACATCATGCCGCCCAACGTAACGGTGCTCTTCAGCGATCGCGAAACGGTCCGCCAGCAACTCCAGAGGGCCGACCTGGTGATCGGCTCGGTGCTGGTTCCCGGCGCCAAGGCCCCCAGGCTCATCGAACGCGACGACCTCAAGCTGATGAAGCCCGGCAGCGTGATTATCGACGTGGCCATCGACCAGGGCGGCTGCGCGGCCACCAGCCGGCCGACGACCCACAGCAATCCGACCTTCCTGGTCGACGACGTGCTGCATTACTGCGTGACCAACATGCCCGGCGCCGTGGGCCGCACGAGCACCTACGCCTTGTGCAACGTCACGCTGCCCTGGGCCTTGCAGATCGCCAATCGCGGTCTCATTGCCGCCGCCGAGGGCTTGCCGCCGGTCGCCAGGGCAATCAACCTCTATGAAGGCGAGGTGACTAACTGGGCGGTTGCGGAAACGTTCGGGATGAAGTATAGTGGCAGGTTTGAGAAATAACGAAGCAGGAAATCCGAAATCCGAAACTCGAAATCCGAAACAAATACAAACCAGAAAATTCAAAATTCCAAACCCGTTTCGGTCATTCCTTATTCGCATTTTGAGTTTGTTTCGGATTTCGAGTTTCGGATTTCGGATTTTTCCCCTTCCCTCCTGTAGGTTCCTTTATGTCTCCATCCCTTGTCGGCATCCTCATGGGCAGCGATAGCGACTGGCCGAAGATCAAAGCGGCGGCGGCAGCCCTGGCGGAATTTCAAGTTCCCTACGAAGTCCATGTTATGAGCGCCCATCGCACCCCGGACCTCGTGCAAGAATTTGCCTCGACGGCTGCCGCCCGAGGGCTGCGGGTGATCATCGCCGCGGCCGGTGGTGCGGCGCACCTGGCCGGAGTCGTGGCCGCCCACACGGTGCTGCCGGTGATCGGAATCCCCGTGCCGACCGATCTGCAAGGCGGCCTCGATTCGCTGCTCTCGATGGTGCAGATGCCGGGCGACGTGCCGGTAGCAACCGTCGGCGTGGGCGGCGGCGGCCCCCGCAACGCCGGGCTGCTGGCCGTGCAGATGCTGGCCCTGGCCGATCCGGGCTTGCAGGAGAAATACGCGGCCTACAAGCGGGGACTCGTGGAGAAGGTCCTGGCTAAGGACGCAGCGCTGAATGAAGAAATCCGAAATCCGAAATCCGAAATCCGCGACCAGGGTACTGGTGCCCGATCCGAATAACAAAATTCAAAATGCGAAATTCCAAACCTGTTTCTGCCTTTCTTTTTTGACTTTTTAACTTTGTTTCGGATTTCGGACTCCGGATTTCGGACTTGATTTTTTGCGTGGACTATGAAGATAGTGCAGACATTGTCCTGGATCGGCGGGCCGGAGGGCCACCTACGGATGATCGACCAGACGCGGCTGCCGGTCGAGTTGGTCGATATCGATTGCCGCGACGTGGAAGCGGTCTGGGAAGCGATCAAGCTGCTGCGGGTCCGCGGGGCCCCGGCCATCGGCATCGCCGCGGCCTACGGCGTTTGCCTCGGTGTGCGTGCCGCGGCCAAGCAGGGCCCGGCTGCTTTGTTCAAGCGATTGGAGCAGGTCGCCGCCTACCTGGCCACGAGCCGGCCGACGGCCGTCAATCTCTTCTGGGCCCTGGATCGCATGAAAGCGGCAGGCAATAAGCTCCGCGGCCAGCCGGCGCCGAAATCGCCGCGGGCCTTTTGCAAGAGGCCCGCGCGATCCACGAGGAAGATCGCACCATGTGCCGGGCCATCGGTGAGCACGGGGCGAAGCTCCTGTCAGACGGACAGGGCGTCCTCACGCACTGCAACGCCGGCGGATTGGCAACGGCCGAATATGGCACGGCCCTGGCGGTGATGTTCGTCGCCGCCGAGCAGGGCAAGCGATTGAGCGTCTATGCCGACGAAACCCGCCCGTTGCTGCAAGGCGCGCGGCTGACCGCTTGGGAACTGCAAAACGCCGGCCTGGACGTGACCCTGATCTGCGACTCAATGGCCGCCCAGGTGATGCGCGAGGGCCGGATCCAGGCCGTAATTACCGGCGCCGACCGGATTGCTGCCAACGGCGATTCGGCCAACAAGATCGGCACCTACGGCGTTGCCGTGTTGGCGGCCGCGCACAAGATTCCGTTCTACATTGCCGCCCCCACGAGCACCTTCGATCTGACGATTGCCAGCGGCGCCGAGATACCGATCGAGCAGCGCGACGCCCGCGAGATCACCCACGGTTTCGGCCGGCAGACCGCGCCGGACGGCGTGAAGGTCTACAATCCGGCCTTCGATGTCACGCCCGCCGAGTTGATCGCGGCGATTATCTGCGAGCGGGGCGTGATCCGGCCGGTGACAAGGGAGGCGATTGCGGCGATGGTCCGGTAACATAATGGTTGGAGTCCCAGCTTTAGCCGGAAAGAGATGACAAAAAATGAAGAAAGGAAAATGGGCGAAAGGAAAATAAGGCCTTTATCTTCTCCCATTTTTCTGTCAATCATTTTTCTGTCAACTTTCTTTGCGGATCCAGAGATCCTCCACCGTAACCTCGCGTATCCCCCCTCTTACAAGGTCCGCTCCCGCGGCGGTAAGCGTTTCGGCGTGGAAAGTTGTGGCAACGGCGATGCATCGCATTCCGGCAGCCTTGGCGGCCTCGACGCCATTTACGGCATCTTCGATCACACAGCAGGCTCCCGGCATCACGTCCAGCCGCCGCGCGGCCTCGATAAATATGTCCGGATGCGGCTTGCGGCGGAATACATCCTCGCCCGTCACGATGGCCGCGAATCGCTCGAGCGGGAGTTGGAGCACCGTCGTCAGGTTGGCCTCAACCTTGATGCGGTCGGCACTCGATGCGAGCGCACAGGCAATGCCCTGCCGATAGAGATGCTCCACTAAATCCCTCGCGCCGGGAAACGCCTTGCCCATGCTGGGCAGCAGTTTCAGGTACCAATCGTAGGTGCGGCGTTTCATCTGTGGGACATAGACCTGGCCGTGCAATTCGGCGACGCCGCCCACATAGCGATCCTCGCCGGCGCCCACGAACGGCTCAAAATCTTCCGGTCTGGCCTGGATTCCGAACTCGGCCAGGGCCCGAATGGCGGCCGCGTTGATGATCGGCTCGGAGTCCACGAGCACGCCATCCATGTCAAACAGCACGGCGGTGGTCATGGCGGCCTTTCCGAATCTCAGATCTCAAATCTCAGATTCCCGCTTCACGCCGCCTGCCGCCGTTGCAGCTCATACGCCGGCGCTTCGGCCGGCGCCCGATATCCCCACTTGCTCAGCCAATAGAGATACGACCGCAAGTGTTTCCAGGCATCGATCGAGAACAAATTGCGGCTGGCGCACTGCTCGATGTGGTAGGCACTGGTCGCGCCGTGATACATCACGTGCCACCCGCCACGGGACATCCGCAGGCACATGTCGACGTCCTCGAAATACTTGCCAAAACTCTCGTCGAACAGTCCGATCTTCTCGATCGCCTTGTTTCGCAGCATGAGAAAGCAACCGGAAAGCCACTGGCAAGCGAACGACTCGCCCGGGGCGTGGTCCATGTAGAAATAGCGCTCCAACGTCCGCTGCATGAGCCTGCCCAGCCCGAAGCGACGCGCCAGCAGGACCGACAACGTCTGGAAGCGACGCGCGGCGCGGGCGTCGTGGCCGTCGGCATGCAACAGGCGGCAGCCCGCTACGCCGCACTCGGGATGGGAGTCCATGAAAGCGACCATTCGCGACAGGCACTGCTGCCGCGGATCAAAGAACATATCGGTGTTCATCACCAATACGTAGCGGGCCGTCGAGGCGGCCAGGATGCGGTTCAGGTTGGCTGCGTAGTGCAGCCGCTCGGTGTTCTTCAGTACCGTGGTTTCCGGAATGATCCGCCGCCAGGGCTCGACGCCGTCGGAAGAGTGATTGTCGACGAGGATCAGCCGGTATTGCAAGCCGGGGGCCGAGGCCTTCATGGTCGTAAGCAACGGCCCCATCAAATCGCGTTCGCCGGTGTAAACGACCCCAATATCCAGATCGCGCGGCAAGGGTGGAGCAGCGACTCGAAAATGTGGACCCGATAAGGCCGCGGATCCGGGTCGCAGCGGCACATCCTTGAGGCGAAGGTGCATCGAATTGGGTTCCTTCCCAGCGAGCAGCGGGCTAAGCAGCCTTCCGATGGTCGGCTGGAGGCGATGCGACATTGGAGTCTTTCGAGCGCGGGTTCGCCTCCCTCGATCTCTCTTCGGTCGTTTCCGCCTCCAGGGAACGTTGCGAATCGATCGGGTATGGTGGTAACGATTCCGCAGGAAATAGCGATTGGGCAAGATTTCCGGCCTGGCGGCGAAGAAACTGGTTGATCAGGCCGAATTCCCGGTGTCCGAAAACTCGCAGGCGGATCATGAGCACGATCAGTGTCGCGGCGATGATCCAAGCCAAGGCGTCCATGCGAAAAAAAGTGGCGGCGGTGGCGGCAGCCCCCGTCGTCAGACACAAGGCACCCAAGATTCCCAACACTTGCCACGGTCCCAACCCCCGTTGCAGCAGGCAATGGTGAATGTGCTCGCGGTCGCCTAGGGCCAGGGGCCTTCCGGTCAGTTTGCGGCGAACGACCGCCATGACCACGTCGAACATCGGCAAGGTCATGAGAACCACGGGCGCGGTGATCGACAATGTGGCCGGGCACTTCAAGTTGCCCTGGATCCCCAGCACGCCGATCACCAGGCCGATGAGCGTGCTTCCCGAATCACCGAGAAAGATGCTGGCCGGCGGACGATTGTAAACGAGGAATCCGGCCAAGGCGGCGGTCATCACCATCGCCGCGGCGGCCACGTGATCGTTGCCCATCTCTAAAGCGATCGTGCCGATCATCGTCGTCGTGGAAAGGCCGACGACCGAAGCCAGGCCGTCCAGGCCATCGATCAGATTCAAGGCGTTGATGCAACCCATCAGCCAGCCGATGGTCAGCGGTATGCCCCACCAGCCCAAATCAATCCGACAGCCGAAGACGATGATGAAACTGACGGAAAACCCGGCCGATGTGACCAGCAACGCCGCCAGGAATTGCATTACGAGTTTCGCCCGCGAGCGGAGCGTACAGAAATCATCGACTGCCCCAAACAGGCAAGCCAGGCCCGCAGCCGGAATTAACAACCAGCATAGTCCGGCCAGTTCAGGCTGCCGGAATCGATCCAACACCAGGGCAACCATCAGCCCCGCGACCAGTGCGAAGTAAACGGCTACACCGCCCAAAAGTGGAACTGGGGTAGGATGGAACCGCCGCTGCGAATCGGGATAGGCCAGCACACCCAGCCGCCAAGCCAGACGCCGCACCACGGGTGTGAGCACCAACGACGCGGCCAAGGCCGCGGCCATCGGAATCAAAAGGTAGGACCAATTGCCATCCATAGCATTGAGCCCAGCATCCTTGCCGAGCATTGCCGTGAGTTCAACTTCGCGGCCTATCTCCTCAGGGACATACCAGCACGAGTCACCCGGTTGCAGAATTGCGCGGCGTTATCCCAAAACTGGCGACTCAGGGCAACGCCAATTTCCGTAACGAATTGCTATGTGCATGGCCATAAAGCAGTACAAAATGGCCGCGATGCCGCCGTCGGGCGCGGAATTTCCTCGCCAATTCCACGCTCGGCCGCCCGAACCAGGACTTTCCAAGCAGGGCGATCTGGTTTATTGTAAGAGGATTAGCTCGCGAACTGCCCGTCCGCAGGTGATTTCGTGCGACAAGTCATTACATGTCCAAATTGTGACAAAAAACTCGCCCTGAGGGAGGAGTTGAAGGGGCGGGCGCTGATCTGTCCGCAATGCAAGGGCCGGTTCACGGCCCCCTCGGACGAGCCGCAGACAGAGGCCGGCGTGTTCGACATGACTCCCAATGAAGCGTCAGCCAGCGATTCGGCCATGGACTTTCTCGACAGCCTGGGCTCCTCGCCAAATCCCGCTGCCGGAAAGACGACTGCAAGAACCTCGGCCTCTGCGCCCGGCGGCGGCCTCGCGTCCGTCGATCACCAATGCAGCTTCCCCCACGGCCTCAGGCGCATCCCGCGCAGCGGCAAGCCGCACCAGAAAGAAGAACGATCAAAGGATGTTTTTTTACATCAGCGGCGGGGTCATGGCCGTGGTTCTGGTCGTCGTCCTCGTTGCCATTGCCGCTTTGTCCGACAACGTAAAACAGAAGAACGAAAACATACGTTTCGGCCTCACCGATTCGACTCGTCATCAGCTTTTCAGCAAGATGATTTTGGCAGTCGACGAGCACGGCATCAGCAAGGATTGCAAGGAGGAGTGGCTCCGGCTGGCCGATGAATACAGGCTGGACCGGAACCATGTCAAAGATATTCTTGACGAAGGCTTTGACCGCAAGGATTGGGACCAGCCCCAACTCGTCGTGACCATGGAGCAGAAGCAGAAGCACAATCGCCAGGAATGGATTGCTAAGCGGAATGAAACGAAGCGCGACCCGATCATGGCGCAGTAGCGTTCCCGACCGTCGCGATTACCCGACTTAGGTCGGTACTCGGTACTCAGCTCCAGACGGAACTCTCCCGCTTTCCCTGCTTCTTCGCTGCAATCGCTTCTTTCGTAATATCCGTTAGAGTGTCCGCCGCTTCTGGAAAAAGACGTGCCCACCTGCCGCCCCGGGATCCCGTTTCAAGCTATCTTTTGACGGATAACGAACTCCCCCGGGACTCAAAAAACCCTTACGGCAGGAAGAGTCGAACGTCATGCCTCCAACCCGCACGCCTCTGCGGCAGAGCAGCGATTCCAAGGAAAGCACGCTTGAGGAACTCAAGCAGCGGATCCACAGCAAGCTCGTCGACAAGCTCGACCTGACCAAGGTCGGCGAGTTGGAAGGCGAGATCCTCCGCCGCGAGATCCGCCTCGTCGTCGAGCATCTTTGCGACAGCGAAGACACGCTGCTGAACCGCTCGGAACGCGAGCAGTTGGTGAGCGAAGTGCTCGACGAGACGTTCGGCCTCGGCCCCCTGGAACTGCTGCTCAAAGACACCACGATCAGCGATATCCTGATCAACGGGCCCAAGAACATCTACTGCGAACGCCGCGGCAAGATGGAGAAGACGAGCGTCGTCTTCCGCGACAACGACCACCTCATGCAGATCATCGACCGCATCATCTCCAAGGTCGGCCGCCGCGTGGACGAGACCTGCCCGATGGTCGACGCCCGCATGCTGGACGGCTCGCGTTTCAACGCCATCATTCCGCCGCTGGCCCTGGACGGGGCCTGCGTTTCCATCCGCCGTTTCGGCGCCAATCCGTTGAAGCTGGAAGACCTGCTGAATTACAAGGCCTTCACGCCCGAGATGGTCATGCTCCTGGAAGGGGCGATCAAGGCCCGGTTGAACATCATCATCTCCGGCGGCACCGGCTCGGGCAAGACGACGCTCTTGAACACGCTTTCCAGCTTCATTCCCAACAGCGACCGCGTGGTGACGATCGAAGACGCGGCCGAATTGCAGCTCCAGCAGGACCACGTGGTGCGGTTGGAGACGCGGCCGCCGAACATCGAGGGCAAAGGCGCGATCACGGCCACCGACCTCGTGAAGAACGCCCTCCGCATGCGGCCGGAGCGGATCATCATCGGCGAGTGCCGCGGCGGGGAAACCCTGGACATGCTGCAGGCCATGAACACGGGCCACGAGGGCTCGATGACCACGATCCACGCCAATACTCCCCGCGACGCCCTCTCGCGCCTGGAAACCCTGATCATGATGTCGGGCTTCGACCTGCCGCTGAAGGCCATGCGGACGCAGGTCGCCAGCGCCGTGAACCTGATCGTGCAGTCCTCACGCCTGCAAGGCGGGCCGCGGAAGATCACCTACATCACGGAGATCTGCGGCATGGAGCAGGACACGATCGTGATGCAAGACATCTACCGCTACGTGCAGGACGGCATCGACGAGATGGGCCGGGCCTTCGGCCGCTTCGTGTCGACCGGCGTGCGGCCGAAATTCATGCACCGCCTGGAATCGGCCGGCGTCCGCCTGCCGTCCAGCGCCTTCCGCGAACGCGTCATGTTGGAGGACTAGGCGTGAATCCGCTGCTTATCGGCATCCTGGCTTTCATCGGCGTGGCGGCCCTCGTGGGCGGGGCCATGATGCTCTTTTCCCAACCGCAGGCGTCGCGGCTGGAGGACCGCCTGGATATTCTGACCGGCGTCGCTGCGCCGGCGGGCAAGGACAACATGCTCAAGGACAACAGCGTCCTGGCACGGCCCTTGGACGATGCGCCCGGCATGCTGGCCGACTGGTTCCAGAAGTTCGGCAACTTCAATCTGCTCTTCGAGCAGGCCGATACGACGCTCACCATTGGCCGCCTGGCCGCCTTTTCGGCCGTCCTCGGGCTGGCCGGTTGTGCCGCGGCGGTCGCCATGAAGAGCCCTGCGGCGATGGTCCCGCTGTGCGGCATCGCCGCCGGTTCGCTGCCCATGTGCTGGCTCCTTTTTCGCCGCAAGAAGCGCTTGAAGACCTTCAGCACGCAGCTTCCCGACGCCCTGGAAATGATGGCCCGCGTCCTCCGCTCAGGGCAGAGCCTGGCCTTCGGCTTCAGTGCCGTCGGCACCGAGATGAGCGACCCGATCGGAAAAGAGTTCGGTCGCGTTTTCGAAGAGCAGAACCTGGGAGTGAGCATGGACGACAGCCTGCGGCTCGATGTGCGAGCGGGTGCCCAACCTCGACCTGCGGTTCTTCGTCACGGCCGTGATCCTGCAGCGGCAGACGGGCGGCGACCTTTCGGAAATCCTCGACAAGATCGGGGAACTGATTCGCGACCGCTTCCGCATCCTCGGGCAGGTCGCGGCGCTGACGGGCGAAGGCCGGCTCTCGGGCCTCGTCCTCTTGGCCTTGCCGCCCGTGCTTTTCGCAGTCGTGTACAGCATGAATCCCGACTACGTCACGCAGCTCTTCACCGACCCGGCGGGGAAAAAGATGCTGGCCGTCGCCGTGATCATGCAGATCCTGGGGGCGCTTGTGATCAAGAAGATCGTCGATATCAAGGTATAATCCATGTTGGTCGCCGCCTCACACCCGTTGTTTTCGTACACCGACTTCATCCCGTTGGCGATCTTCGGGCTGTTCGCCGCCCTGGCCTGGTTCGCCCTGGAGTATATGGCCGCGCCAAGCCGAGGGCCCTGGAGCGGTTGGACGAGATCAAGAACCCGCAGAAACGCCGCTCGGCCCAGGCCGACGCCATCCTCAAGAAGACCGACACGATGTCGATGGTCTTGGAAAAAACCTCGGCCTTCACCAAGTCCTTCGCCCCCAAGAACGAGGCCGATGCCAACAAGCTCAAGAATACCCTGGCCAGCGCCGGCTTCCGGACCGAAGGGCTGGTGCCGATCTTCTACGGCCTGAAGTTCATCCTGCTTATGGCCGGGTTGTTCCTCGGCGGCGGCACCTTGCTGTTGACCAAGGGCTTCAACCGCAGCACGGCAATTTGGGTGGCGGGCGTCAGCGCCCTGTGCTTCTGGCTGCCGGACATCGTCTTGGGGTTTCTGGCGAAGAACCGGCAGCAAGCCGTCTTCCTGGCCCTGCCCGACGTGCTCGACATGATGGTCGTATGCGTCGAGGCCGGTCTGGGTCTGGATCAGGCGATGCGCAAGGTGAGCGAAGAGATGAAAAAGGCCTACCCAATCCTTTCGGCCGAGTTCGCCTTGACGAACTTCCATTTGCAGATGGGCCGCACGCGGGCCGAGTCGCTGCACGATCTCGGCGTGCGGACCGGCGTGGCCGATCTGCGGTCGTTGGCCGCCGTCTTGATCCAGGCCGACAAGTTCGGGTCCAGCATCGCCCAGGCCTTGCGCGTGCAGAGCGAGTCGATGCGCATTCGCCGCCGCCAAATGGCCGAAGAGAAGGCCGCCAAGACGGCGGTGAAACTCCTCTTCCCCCTCGTGCTCTTCATCTTCCCGGGCATCTTCGTCGTGCTCGTCGGGCCGGCCGCCATCACCATGGTGCGGCAGATGTTCCCCAAGATGAAATGAGCGCCGCGCCGCTCGCGCTTGGGTAATCATCGAGCCACGTACTCCGGCTTGCCTGCCTGATAAAGTTCGAGCCGCCGCCGCAGTTTGGCGGCAAAGTCGCTTTTCTTGCGCCTCTTCCGCAAGTTGAATTGCCGACATCAGCGTGCTCTCCGCTTCGCCGAAGCGGCCCTCCTCGGCGTAGGCGGCAGCCAAGGTGGCGAGGACCTCGGGATCCCGCCCTGCCGATAGCTCCACGGCACGTTTGGCAAGACCGAGCGCTTCCTTCCCGTTTCGCATCGACGCCTCAGGGCTCGTCGCCCTTGCCCAGGCCAGGGAGTTGAGAGCGAAGAAGTCATCGGGTTCGTACGACAATGCCTCGCTCCACTGGTCAATCGCCTCGCCAATCCGGCCTTTCTTGTAAAGCGCGTCACCGAGGTTGGTGTGAGCGTCAGCGTGCCAGGGCTCGATCTTCAGCGCCTCGTTGAAGCAGGCAATTGCCTCGTCAGTTTTGTCAAGATATACGTACACCACACCCAGGTTGTTGATCACCACGAAGGAATGCGGATAGAGGCGGGTCGCCTCCCGGAACTCCGCGACGGCTGCGTCCGGTTCGTTCACGCGAAACAGCACGTCGCCAAGGTTTATGTGTGCCAGCCAGTTGTCGGTCGTGCAGCTCAGAGCGCGGGTCCAAAGCGTGCGGCTGTCGCGCCAGAAAGTCGTTTGCCGCCAACCGCAGACCGTCAGGACGGCTAAAATGCAAGTTGCCGCGACCGCCAGCGCCAGCCGTCGGAATTGCTTTGCAGCCCCAATCGGCAAACCGAAGACAACCAGACAAGGCCCAATCAGCGGCAGGTACGTATAGCGATCGGCCAGCGCCTGGTCTCCGACCTGAATTAAGCCAATCACCGGCAGCAGCATCAACAGATACCACAGCCAGCCGACCAGCAAGCTCGGAACTCGCCGTCGCAAAACCCAGGCGCAAACCGACACCATCAAAAGCAGCAGCAGCGAACCGATCGCCGACAACTCGAGCGGCGATCGCGGCGTATAAGGGTAAAACGCCGCCAGGTCGACCGGAAAAACCAGCCGGGCAAGGTAAATCACGTAGGACACGAAGGCGTTGGCGACTCGACCCGTCAAGGGCACTTTCTGCAGGGACCGAAGGGCCTTCTGTTGAGCGAGAATCGTGACACTTGCCGAGGCAAGAGCGATCGCGACCAAGGGCAGTTTCTCCACAAGCAATTTTGTCCGCGATGCCTGTTGTGCCGGCGGCGCCCGCTCGCATCCGGTGAAGGCCGCTGCCGGCATCGATCTTCGTCGTAGCGGCCAATAGTCCAGCAGCAGCAACACCAGCGGAACCGTAACCAGCATCGGCTTGGCCAGCAATCCCAAGGCAAATAACGCCATCACGGCCAGGTACCGCCAGGCTGACGGCTTTCGCGCATAGTCGATATAGACGGCCAGAATCAGGAAGAACAACAGCCCGCTCAGGAGGTCTTTGCGCTCGGCCACCCAGGCCACCGACTCGGCCCGCAGCGGATGGAATGCGAAGACGCCGGCCACGAAGACACTCCGCCAGATTTGCCCCGTCAATTGCCGCAGGACCAGCAGAAGCAGGCAGGCCGACGCGGCATGCAGCACGACATTCGTGAGATGATGCCCGCCGGGCCAGAGACCGTACACCTGGCAGTCGAGCATGTGCGAGATCCACGTCAGCGGATGCCAGTTCGAGGCATGGAAGTGGGAAAACGCCCAACGAAGGCCCGTCCAGGAAAGCCCTGCACGCACCGGAGCATTGTTCCACACGTAGGGTCCATCGTCAAAGTTGACCCAGTCGAAGGAGATCGTCTGCCCGAAGACCAGCACGACGCCCATCACCGTCAGAAGACAGGCAGCCGCAAGCGGCAACAGGCCGCCAGGATCAACTCCCGGCAAATGCCCGGGACGCGCCGCGGCGCGTCCCAGGCATTGGGCGGGCAGCGACATTCCGCGGTTCTGCGGATTTCGGGCTTTGTTCCTTCTTCCCACTGGTTTGACTTTCCTCAAAAAACGATTATGCTGAAAACGCTATGTGGCACTTGATGCGGGCGCGGCGCCCGATAATTTCGTTCCTGTTCGCAACAGCCGCACTCTCGGCGGTTCTATCCCCACCGCCGTTGAGCGCCGGCACGATCGATCCCTTCAATGCCTCCGCGTCGGACGCCCTGCTGGCTACGGTATTGTACAACTCCACGAATTGGGCCGGCTACGCCGCCGAGGCGACGCAGAACCCCGACGACACCGTCACCGCGGTCAGCGGGTCGTGGATCGTGCCGGCGGTCACGCCGTCGGCCAACCCCTTGGCCAATGCCAACGGCCAGCTCTCGGCCTGCATGGCTTGGGTCGGCATCGACGGCTACGGCGATGGCACGGTCGAGCAAGTCGGCACGGAGTCCAGCGTCCATAACGGCGGGTCGTACTATGAAGCATGGTTTGAACTCTATCCCAACCCGCCGGCCGGCGTTATGGCGCTCTTTGCCGGCGACTCGATCACCGCCAGCGTACAATACTCGTCCACCTCCAATCAGTTCCAGTTCTCGCTCACCGACAACACGCGCCACTCGGGCTTTTCGCTTTCCGGGTCGTCTTCCTCGGCCTTGAGGGCCACGGCGGAATGGATCGTCGAAGCCCCGTCGTCGGGGACTGCGAGCATCTATCCTCTGCCGACGTTCGGCAGCGTCACCTTCACGCATGCCGAGGCCACGATTGCTTCCGCCACCGGGGCCGCCGGAAATCCCGACTGGCAGACTACGCAGTTCGACATGGGCGACCCGGCGTGGGGCGATGCCATGAACCCGACCGCCCTGGTCACGGCGGGTTCCGGCGCCGCGGCCAGTTCCAGCTTCACCGTGATTCAGGCCACGCCCGAGCCCTCCACACTCGCCTGCCTGGCAGCAGCGGCGGCATTCCTGTGCCTGCATCGCTTCGCAACCCGCCGGTGCGGCCCATTTCGGGGATTCGCCTTGACCGCAATGCCGGAAGACTACGCCCTGCAAGCCGCTTGATCGACAGGTTGAAAACCTGAAATTTGGTTCGGATTTCGGATTTTTCCCCTACAGCAGATCGCTCGCCAAATCCGCCAGCGCGGAGCGCTCGCCCTTTTCCAGCGTGATGTGGGCGTAGATCGACTGCCCCATCATGCGGCTGACGAGATAGCTCAACCCGTTGGAGAGCGAATCGAGATAGGGATGGTCGATCTGCTGGATGTCGCCGGTGAAGACCATTTTCGTGCCTTCGCCGGCGCGGGTGATGATCGTCTTGACCTCGTGCGGCGAGAGGTTCTGGGCCTCGTCGACGATCAGGAACACGCGTTGCAGGCTGCGGCCGCGGATGTAGGCCAGCGGCGTCATGACCAGCTTCTCGGCCTCGAGCATCTCGCCGATCCGCTGGGCGTTGGGGTCCTTGTCGCCCAACTCGTGGCGAATCACCGTGAGATTGTCCTGCAGCGGCTTCATGTACGGGTCGAGCTTGGCGGCGATGTCGCCTGGCAGATAGCCCAGGTCGCGATTGCTCAGCGGCACCGTCGGCCGAGCCAGCAGGATTTGGCGGTAGGTCGAACGGCACTCCAGCGCCGCGGCCAGGGCCAGCAGGGTCTTGCCCGAACCGGCCTTGCCCATCAGCGTCACCAGCTTGATATCCTGGCTCAATAGGGCACCCATCGCGAACGACTGCTCCGCATTGCGGGGCTTGATGCCGTAGGCCGAGACCTTGTTCACCTTCACGAACGTGCGGCTGGCGGGCCGATAGGCGACGAGCACCGATTTCGAGCCGTTGCGGAGAATGAAGTTCTCGTTGGCCTTGGGATCGGCCACCAGCGGCAGGTTCTCGCGGGCCACCTCGTGGCTCTCGTTGTAGAAGGCGTCGATCGCCTCGCTGGGCATGTTCTCCACGACCCGCTTGCCGGAGTACAGCGTGTCGACGCTCTCCACCTTGTCGCTCGTATAGTCCTGCGCCGTCACGCCCAGGGCCTTGGCCTTCATCCGCAGATTCGTGTCCTTCGTCACCAACACGACCTGGCGGTGCGATTCCTGCCGCCCGAGAAGCACGGCCGTATTGAGGATGCGATGATCGGGGGCGTCGCTCAAGAAGGCCGCCCGCAGTTGCTGCTCCAGTTCCCCGCCCAGCACCACGCGGATCGACCCCAGCCCCGGCCCCAGCGAAGCCCCCTGCTCGGAGAGAATGTCGCCCGTGATCTGATCGAAACTGCGGAGGAACTCGCGGGCCTGGAAGTGGATGTCGTCGTGCCCTTTCTTGAAGCGGTCGAGTTCTTCCAGGACCGTGATCGGGATGGCGATGTCATTCTCTTCAAAGTTTCGAATGCAGCCGGCATCGTGCAGGATGACATTCGTGTCGAGGACGAAGAGCTTGGGATAGTGCTGCACAGGGCTATTGTTCATCGAGATCCAATCGAGTGAGGCGATACGGAACGATCGCCCCGGCACACCGTCCTTGTTTTCGCAGGGCGAAAGCTGCACTCCGACACGCGCATATCGTAGATAGAAACGGCTTGCGAGTCCAGCCGAAAAAGGCCGCGGGAAAGGCTCACGCAAAACTCACATACCAGTCAACTCGTGACGATCACTAGACGCTTGCAGCCTCAAGCTTGCGATCGATCCAGAACGGCCCGACGCACAACGTCAATTCCCGGCAGGGCGGAAGCGTGCGGATCTCCACTTCATCGCCCCGCACGGCAAGGACCTCACAGGTCACTGACTGCTTGTTTCGCCGCAGCGATCCGATGAATGGCGCTACATTCACCAGCACATGATCACCCTCGTGAATGTCCATTGCCAAGCCTCCTTGGAAAAGTCGGCATCTTCGCAACCAACGCCGCTCCTGCGGCAACTTTGTGTTAGGAAATTGCTACCATTCTATCTTTCGACGTATCCCTGCCTAGCCCTGCGGAAATCATGCCGAAGATGAACTAGGGCGATTCCCTGGCCTGAAGTACTCAAAAACACCGAAAAACAGCACCTTCATGCACCTTTGGCGCTATCGTTAGATTTGTGTTAGAATTTTGTTAGCGATCGCAGGAATCTACAGCCAAAGGAAGGGTTGTGAATTACGTGGCTGCGCAACTCCTTGCGGCGAAACTGGATAGCAGAGGGTTAGGACCAAACGAGTTTCTGACAACGCGTCCAGATGGCATCCAACGCCGCGGCCGCCGCCAGCGAGATCTTGACGTCCACGAGCGAAGAGACCCGCGTCGTGCCGGGGTTGATTTCCACTCAGGTCAACTCCGGGCGATGGAGGAGGATCTCTTCGATGGCGATGCCCTCTTCGGGATGCGCGACGTTGTAGAGTCCTAGGCGCCAGAGCGGCAATCCTCTGTGTTTTGCCTCACCTAGCGCTTGTCCTTGTCTTTGTCCTTGTCGCGCGCGGTCCGAACCGCAGGGCCGGTCGCCGCCCCGCGGCCTGGGGCGGTCGGTGCAGGGGGAACGCCTGCCGCGGCGCCGGCAGCAGGTCGACCAACGGCTGGAGCGCCCACAGCGGGCCTTCCCGCAGTGGCGGCTGCGCCAGCCGGCCGACTGACGGCCGGAGTGGCAGCGCCCGGAAGCGACGCCGATTTGAAAGTAGACATTCTCGTCAAGCTCACCTTCTCGGCGCCTGCGCGGGGCCGCACCGCCCGGATTCCGCTCGAGTTGCTGGCGCTCGGCCGTAAAGCGGACCGTCTCCTTGGCCGCCTCGTGGATTTGGGCACGCTCGGCCGGCGATACCGCCTGGAGCCTCACGAAGGAATCCCGCCCGGCCGCCTCGTGGATGTCGCGAGCCATGTGAAGCTGCTGCAGGTCCGGCCGTGCCATTCCCTCCCGCGTGGCCAAGAGCCTGCGCTCTTCGACCAGCGTGTGCGGCGGGCGCATCTCGGGATGCGTGCGATAGTAGTCGTGCCACCCAACCAGATGCACGTCCCACTCCACTTCGTGCATGTGCTCGACGTGATACCAACGATAATAGGTGAACAACGGATCATAGCCATAGTGCGGCGCATTGTAGTACCAGGGCCGAATGCCCAACACCACGTAGCGATCGTCGTAATAATCGCCGAAGTAGTAATGGCCGTAGGCAGGGCGGGCGAAGAGCGAAATGCTGAACGCGCCCACGTCCAGGCAAACGGCCGGATGATAGACGACCACCGGCCGGGCGAAATACACCGGCGAAAAGACCAGACCCCGGCGGGCCAAGGGGTAATCCCAGTAGCCGGGCACGAAGACCCAGCCGCGCGGGGTCCAGGCATACGTAGCGGGCACCCAGATCCAATCGGGCTGGCATGCGGCCCAATAGCCCGGCTGCCAGACATATTGAACTCCGTTCCATTGCCAGTGGCCCTGGATCCAGAAGTAGTTCGCACCCGGTGCCGCGCTGTTAGGCCCATTCTCAAGGGTTGCTTGCGGCTGGGGCAGATAGGTCGCTTCTTCGAGGTGCGATGGCATCCAATAGCCGGAAGTCCATTGGTATCCCTGCCCCGGCACGTCCTGCCAGTAGCCGGGCATCCAACGATGTTGCGCGGGCGGCGTGCGCCATACGCCGCTGACCCACAGAAAATCGTGGCGGTCGTCGTCCCAACTCCAATAGCCGGGAATCCAGACCGAATTGCCCCCTTCAGGCTTCATGTCGGGCGGGACTTCATCGATCTGGGCGGGCGGCTGCCTCGGAACGATCATGCCGGCGGTCTGCCCCGCCGACAAGGGCACTGCATAAGCCTCGTGGATCGGCCCTCGCGTCATGACCTCGGCGTTCGGATCGTTCTGCTCCGCGGCCGGCGGATTGGCATAGGCCGGCGGAACCGCGTTGGGGTCAACCGGCAGTGGCGGCGGGACATCCTGTGCGCGAGAAATCATCACCGCCGGACCAAGAATTGCCAGCAAACCGACACCCAACCAACAGAAAGTGACCGATAGTTTTCGAATACTCATGAATTTACCCTCTCGTGAACGAAACAGTCCATTATGTTCGCTGATCGCAATGCAACTCGAGTGCCGCAATCAAGTTGGCACGGGAAAGCAGATATAGGTAAGTGATTACTAAATAACGACTTACGGAAAATCGGCCTTCCCGCCTGTAGAGGCTGGCAGTGCGGCAAGTCAGGGCCGCAGGCGCAGTCATCTCGTAGGCGCTTGGGGCCATTATCGCGACAGCCGGCCGCGGGGGCAATACGGAAATCCGACTGCAATAAAAGGGCGGTCCAACTCGTTTACAATGAAAGAACCCCGCGCACGGCCGCAGCCACCCCGGCAACCAGATTTTGCGGCCGTTTGCGGCAGGAGTTCTCGATGATGGCTGTCGACCCCGACGATGGGCACCAACGACTTTTTACCGATTGGGTCCGCGACCACGGCAAGGCCGTGCGCGGGTTCCTTTTGGCATTGGTGCGACGCGGCGACGTGGCCGACGACCTCTGCCAGGAGGTTTTTTGCAGGGCCTGGCAGGCCCGCGACCGCTATACTGACCAGGGCAAGACGAGGGCCTACCTGTTGCAAATCGCCAACCGGCTGGCCTGTGATCGCAGCCGCCGCAACGAACCACAAACCAATCTCAGCGAAGAGGCTTGGAAGATTCACGAACCGCCCAGCCCGACGCCTGAGCCCTCGCAGGCGGCCGCGCTCGGCGAACAAATCGGCTTGCTGCACGCGGCCTTGGACAGGCTCGCCCCCATGCAGCAGCGGGTCCTGCTGCTAAGATACTACGGACAGATGGATTTTCAGGAGATTGCCGACACGCTGGAAACGCCCTTGAACACGGCCTTAAGTCATTGCCGCCGAGGACTCGAGACACTGCGGCGGTTGCTCGCGGAGACGAAGCCATGAACGATTCCACGAATCAAGAGACCTTGCGACTGAAACAACTGCTGGAAGAAGTTACGGCGGCAGATACGCCCTCCGCGGGCGATGCGGCACAGCGTCCCGATACGGCAGAAGTTCGCGATGCCGAAGGGGAATCTCTGCGCGAGGCATGGCTGGCCTTCGCTCAGTTGATCCGCGCGGCCGACGCCTCGCTTCCGGCCATCGCCCTGGCGACGCCCCAAATGGCAACGCCGCTCGGGCCGCAGAAATTGCATCGCCGCCGCTGGCTCGCCCTGATCGCGGCCGCCGCCGCGATGCTGCTTGTTGCGGTTACTTTCGGCTGGCGGACTCGCGGCGTGAACGTCTCGCCTGCGAAGCGCGGTTCCGAAACGTCTGCTCCTAAGGCAGCCACCAACCCCGCGCACGTTGCCAAGCAAGAGCGGCCGGAGACGGCACGTCAAGCGGAGACTGCGATAACAGGGCAGCCGACCCATGAGCAGCCAACGGCCGTTGCGGCCAAGGCCTCGACTTGGGATGATCCGCTGGACACGCAGATTGTCGCCGTATCGGAAGAGATTCGCGGCGTCCAACAGAATTGGGAACATGGTGTGGATGACGTGGACCTCGTGCGATACCGCATGGATGAAGTCTCAAATTCGCTGCAGAACGACACTCTGTGAAAGGCGTTTTCCTCGCGTGAAAACAGGAGTCGAACCGATGTCTTGGTTGAAGTTCTCATTCGTTGTTTGCATGGGACTTTCGCTTCTTGGGCTTGCCGGCCGGATGGCGCTCTCGGCCGACGCGCCGCCATCCACTCGCGATTCCGCCTGGGACGGCGGGCCACCGGGAGGCCCGAGCCCTGGCCGCCAGCCGCCTGCACAAGGCGAGGAGCGGCGGGCTCGGCCTCCTCGTGACGATGACCCAGGACCTCCCGGCCCGCCCCAACCGCCTTTCGGCCCGGCAGGCATCGGTCCCTTCGGCGGATCGCCGCCGGGCGGTCCCCCCGGGCAACAGCCTCCTGGGCCTCCGCTCGGTCCGCCCCGCGGTCCCTACGATTTTGAGGCGATGAAAGCCAACGATCCCGAGTTGTACAAGGCCATGCAGGAAGATTTTAACCTGGAGCGCCAAAGCCGCGACCTGGCCGACCAGTATCGCAGGGCACGCAAGGCGGACCAGGCCAAGATCAAGGAGAAACTGGTCGAGATCGTCAACAAACACTTCGAGGTCCGCCAGCAGTTGCGGAACCTGGAAGTCAAGCGGATCGAAGAGCAGTTGAAGCAGCTTCGCGACAAGATCGATCAGCGGACGAAGAACCGCAAGGACATCGTCGACAAGCGCATTACCGAGTTGACGGGCGTGGACGAAGGCGACCACTTCTAATACGAGGACAGCCCGCCGCCGCGATTGTCGACCGGTTGCCATTGCCGCGAGATCTGACTCTCCAGGTAGCCATCCAAATCGGCGCGGCGGATGCGGATGCTATTGCCGATTCGGGCATGGGGGATGTTCCCGCTGCGAATCAGCCGCCGCACCGTGTCCGAACTGACGTTCAGGTAGGCGCCGGCCTGGGGAACGCTCAAGACAACCGGCTGAAAGACAGTATCTACGGTTTTCGTGCTCACACGATTCCTCCTTGGATGAATTGACTGGTTAAATGGTCTGACGTTCGCCGTGGGACATTCCGGAAAGGGTGCTCGGCAATTTCGAGCTTCAATGCGAGCCCACGCTTCCCGTTTGGCCCGTTGCTCAACCGGCCGCAGGGCCTTCCAGTTCCTCGCTGGCAAACTTCTTCTGGTCGACAAATTCCCGCAACCGTTCGCTCAAAAGCCGCTCCGCCACCTCCGCGATGTTCTTGCCGTGCAGCCCTTGCTCGGCCAACCGCATGAGGATTTTCACCACCTGCGGCGTCGTGGCGATCGTTATCTGTTGCGTTGGCGCGAGGTTCTTGGGTTTGGGCATGGCAATTCGTAGAATTGGCTGCGACGATTAAGTATCGCATAGTTATGCCACATTTATCCCTTAGTTGTCAATAGGAGCTTTTTCAATCGGCCGTTTGCCCTGGTTTGCCTAAAAAATCACAAATCTGCCATTGCGAGCGTCAAGAAACCTCTGTAGACTCCGGCCAGTTGATCGATGTCTTGGAGAGCCTTGGAAAGTCCCATGGCATCGTGAAACTGCCAGCGGACGACTCGAGATGGGTTGTTCCGGGCGCAAGGAACGATCGGTTCCGGCGGTCAGTGAACCGTAGATGAGATCAGACAGCAGCAGTACAGTGCGGCTCGAACTTCAAGGAGGATATTATGCTTTCGCTCCGCTTTTCCACGGATGACTACGTGTTTGTCTACACCCAGGGCCGGCCGATTGGCGCGATCCTTGTGGGTCCAACCAAGGGCCGGAGTCAGTTATCACTGCTCTTTTCGGGGCAGGCGACGGATTTTGAAATCCTGCGGCCCCAGGCCGTCGAGCGACGTTTTGGCCGGCAAGAATTGGATACTTTGCGAGCGCGGTTTCTTCGTTTCAAGCCGAAGATCGCCACGCGAGATGAGGCATGCCTGGCCGGGGCCTAGGATTGAAGTGTCGCCTTTCGCGGAGCAAAAGGCAACCTCGCGACAGTTTGGCGGGGTTGACGATGGGCGTGTTCTACCTCGCACTGCCCTCAATTGCCCTTGGGCGCTGGGCTGGCAGGACCCTTGGTAGCCGGCGGCTTCGCGGATGCAGGTTGGACGTAATGGTGAAACATCAGTTGACCGGGCCCTGTGTAAACCACATACTCAGCCTGGTTGAAGATTGCCTTATGCCAGTTCAGGGGGTTTAACACCTCTTCGTCCGTGGCAGGCTTTTCACGCGCGGCCTTCTCGTGCTCCGCCGCCAGGGCCTTGGCAGTCTGCTCCGCAACGTATTTGTCCAATTGACTTTGCGTGATGTTGTTATAGATCTTTTCCTTGGGTTCGGCGGCCTTGGCTTCGGCGGCCTGACCCCAGACGACGTGGGCCAGCCAGGCGCTGCCGGCAAGGGCCAAACAACAAACCAATAACAGCGTGGAACGCTTCATGAGAAATTCTCCTCGACTGAATGTAGAAACGGCACCCAGCAAGTTGCCGTATAAAATCCTATCATGCACGGAAATGGGCCGAAATGCAAGCAGGCCACACGAATAGGAATTTTCGAACAGTCAATCTCGGTCAGCACGTGGTCAGCACGGTATTATCGGGCGGGCAGCGCAGCAGCATCGCCGGCAATCTCCAAGTTCGGCTCGGGCCTTTGCTCAATCGCAAGCCATTCCGGGGCGTCGATGCCCAGGAGCACCTGGTCGCCCTCGATTCCCAACACCGTGACCGTGATATCGCCGTTAATAATTATGCGTTCATCCTTGGCTTGAAGAAAGACTTTCATGGACGGCGACCTCCATAGATTTCAGGGGTTGATGAGATTTGCGCGGCCGCAGGGATCCGGATTGCTGCGCACCGAACGGGACCCGTAGCACTGCTTGACCGCAGGGACGGAAAACAACCGTTATACTAACCGCGAGCAATTCCTGGAAGCCCTGCTTTGATCTTTTGCGCCGATTCTCTTGCCGCGTCGCGGGCGCTCACTTGCCAACTGCATCCTCCATCGCTTAGAATGTCTGGTCCAACGATACGACCACGCTCCGAACCCCAACCGAGGATTCCATGGCCAAGAAGAAGACTACCACGAAATCGTCCACGGCGACCAGGTCCCGCAAGCCAGCGTCCGGCAAGATGTCAAACGGCAAGCCATCGAAGAAGCCGGCGAAGCAGCACGAGCCTCATGTCGAACCTGAGGAGGAAATCGAACTCGACGAGGCCGAGAGCCAGGCCATCGATCATATCGTCGAATGCGACGAAGCCCGCGAAGCCTTGGAAGTGGAAGTCAACAAGGTGGTGACCCAGGCCGTCCGCAAGATCTGCAAGGCGCACGGGGCAACGCTTTCCGTCGCCCAGGCCCAGAACGTGGCCATGGTGCTCTTCGGCGATTAGCGTCCCATGCGCGTGCGGCGATTGCCGGCTTTGCTGCAAGATCTTTCCACTCCCGGTCCTGGAAAAACCGGCGGGGGCATGGTGCCGCCACGTCTGCTCCGCGGGCTGCGCAATCCACGGGCCTGGAATGCCGGAGGTCTGCCGCCGATACGACTGCTTCTGGCGCGAGCACGATGCCATGTCCGAGTCGTGGCGTCCCGACCGGATCGGCGTCGTCGTAACCGAGGCCGGCAGCGTGATGATCGGCTATCGCCACTTGCCGGTCGTGCTCTTCCAGGAGGATCTTGGGAGGGAGCCCCTTTCCGATGCAGGTGGCGCCGATGCAGGCGCGGCCAATGCTGGCCGGGATCTCTTGGATCACTTTGTCTGGCGCGGCTTTGCCGTGATGATCATCCGCGGCTTGGAAGCGCGGATCGAGTTCGATCGGGCCCGCTGGCCGGACATTTCGCCCCAAGACATCGAGACGGCCCTGCGTTGCGAGTTATCGCGGGATGCTGCGGAACTCAAACGGCTGGGGGCCGTGGGCGACGACTATCAGCCGCTAGATGTCCCCTCGCCCGCTGGGATGCACAACTACTGCTCCCAGAAGCGGAGGAACAACCCGTAAGGCAGAGCCAAAGCCCCCATTTTGCGTGGCGCGGGTTGCGGATATGCCGAAATGGCCGAAACATCCGTCGCTGGCGAGCGTCTAAACCGATAATCACCCATGACTTTTCCCCGGGGACCTAGCCGCGCAGGAAAAAAACCGCTACTATATGTAATTAAATTAAGTTGGTTTACCCGCTCCGTGCGTTTTTGTTGAAACATGGATCCCGGACCCCCGTTGACATTCCCCAAGTGGTCGAACAAGTTGGCCTTGGGCCTTTTGCTGTTGCTGGCCACGGGGCCGGTCTACGTCGGCTTGCTGCTGGCCTACGGCGCCAACCCGACGACGCTGAACGTCGGCTACGCGCCTACGCAACCGGTGCCGTATAGCCACGCCCTGCACGTGGGCAAACTAGGGCTGGATTGCCGCTACTGCCACAATGCGGTGGAGAAATCGGGCTGGCGGCTCTGCCCCCGACCGAGACCTGCATGAATTGCCACACGGCCATCCTGCCCAATTCCGCCAAGCTGGCCCCGATTCGCGAGAGCAACAAGAGCGGCCTGCCCATTCTGTGGGTCAAGGTCCACGACATCGCCGATTATGTCTACTTCAACCACAGCGCCCACGTCAACGCGGGAGTGGGCTGCGCCGAGTGCCACGGACGGGTGGATCAAATGGAAGTGGTGCAGACGGTCAAGCCGCTGAACATGGGCTGGTGCCTGGATTGCCACCGCGATCCGGCGCCCTTCCTGCGGCCGAAGGACCAGGTGACGAACATGCAATGGACACCGCCCTCCGGGGCACCCGGTACTCCGGGTCAGGCCGCCTTGGGCCAGGAACTCAAGGACGAAGTATCACGTGAACACGAATACGGACTGTGTGACATGCCATCGATGACGCCCGACATGCCGAACAACGGTCCAGAGTACGTCAGGCCGACCGTGGATACACAGTGCCCGAGCCTGACGAATGAGAGTCAGGCTCGGGCACCAGGTACGCCTGGTCGGCCTGAAGTAGGACGGCATTATTGGCGGAGTCTGGAGCAATTGGCCGATACGGCGGAATTTCGCGGGGCTCGAGCGTCAGCCGGCCTTGGGCGCGGAGGAGGCCCTGCACGCCTCGCGGCGGCGGTTCCTGCAAGACGATGGGGGCCTCGCTGGGCCTGGCCGGGCTGGCGGCAACGAGCGGCTGCATCCGCCTGCCCGAAGAGAAATTGGCCCCCTACGCCCATCGCCCGGAAAATCGCTCGCCCGGCGCGCCGGTCAGCTATGCCACGGCCTTCGAAATTGGCGGCGTGGCGCAGGGCCTGCTGGTCACGAGTTTCGACGGCCGGCCGATCAAGATCGAGGGCAATCCGAGCCATCCGCTCAATCGCGGCGCGGCCGACTTCCTGGCTCAGGCAAGCGTGCTGGAACTGTACGATCCCGATCGCAGCCGCGGCGTGCTCAAACGCGAAACGTCCTCACCCCCTGCCCCTCTCCCGAAAGGCGAGGGGAGTTTCGTGGAAGCGACCTGGGACGAGTTCGCCCAGTGGGCCAAAGGGCATTTCACCGGCGACGGCAGCGATATTGCGTCCTGAGCGAAGCAAGCAATTCGCCCAGTTTTGTGGCGATGCGGGCCAGGTTCCAAGCGAAATTTTCCAAGGCCGAGTGGTATGAGTACGAAGCGGTAAGCGACGATAACGTCCGCGAGGGCACGTCTGTCGCCTTCGGTCAGAGCGTCCTGCCCGTGCTGGAATTGGCCGGTGCTAAGGTCATCGTGAGCCTGGACGCCGATCTGTTCGGCGGCGGCTCGCCGTTGGCCGTCAAGTACGCCCGCGACTTCGCCGCGGGCCGCAGACTGCACGACAAGAATTCGCAAACGGAAATGAACCGCCTGTACGTGATCGAGCCGCTGCACACGATCACGGGGGCCTCGGCCGATCATCGTCTGGCCTGCCGGGCCGGCGACGTTGAGGTCATCGCCACTGAGTTGGCAGCAGCCCTGGGCGTGGAGGGCGTTGACGCTCCAAAGGAATCAAAGTTGCCGTTGCGGCATTCGATCAAGGACGATTTGGAAGACAACATGGGACATTCGGTGGTCGTCGCCGGCCCGCGGCAGCCGTGGGAAGTCCATATCCTGGTCGCGGCGATCAATCACAAGCTTGGCAACGTCGGCAAGACGGTGATCTACTATCCCTGCCCGCAGCCCAAGCGGCCATCGCACGCGGCAGCGCTGGCAGCGCTGGTCCATCGGATTGAAGCTGGCGATTTCAAGACGCTGCTGATCCTCGGCGGCAATCCCGTTTACAACGCCCCAGCGGATCTGAAGTTCGCCGACGCCATGAAGAAGGTCCCCAACACGGCTCACCTGGCGTTGCACGAGGACGAGACCTCGGGACTTTGTGCATGGCATCTTTCGCGCGCCCACTACCTGGAATCATGGGGCGATGCCAGGACTTTCGACGGCACGGTGAGCATCGTGCAACCGCTGATCGAGCCGCTGTTCGAGGGCCGCAGCCCGATTGAGGTCCTGTCGCTGGTTCTCGACGAAAAGCCGCGGACCGGCTACGAGATCGTCCGCGAGACAGTCAAATCGATGGTGGGTAGCCCTTTTACCGAGTATCGCTGGAAAAAGCTTTTGGCGGAAGGCGCGATCGAGGGCACGCAATGGAAACCGGCCCAGATCGGTAACAAGTTGTCGGCCCTCTTCGTGCTCACTAGGCCGTCAGGCCGCGACGCGGATGACTTGCTAAGGGACTCGCTAAGGGTCGAGGGCGAGGACACGGCCAAACCCGTGCCGGAAACCACGCTCGTCAAGGGCCAGTACGAACTGGTCTTCTACCCCGACAAGGTCCACGACGGCCGCTTCGCCAACAACGGCTGGCTGCAGGAACTGCCCGACCCGATGACGCGGCTCACCTGGGACAACGCCGCCGTGATGAGCGAGAAAACGGCCGAGCGAGATCGGCGTCAAGCAGGACGAACTGGTCGGCCCTGACAGTCGAAGGCGGTCGAAGTTCGTTGCCCCGGTCTTCTTCCTGCCCGGCATGGCCGACGGCGTGATCGGCCTGGCCCTGGGCTACGGCCGCACCGCGGCCGGGCACGTCGGCAACGGCGTGGGCTGCAATGCCTACGCCCTGCGGACGACCGCCGACCTGGGCTGGCGGAGCGTCAAGGCCGCGCCGACCGGCAAGCAATACCGCCTGGCCACCGTCCAGGACCACCACATCGTCGACCACTATGGCAAAGAGGCCGTGCAGGAGCGGATCCCCGAATTGATGCACGAAGTGGCCGCTGGCCAAGGCCTACGAGGGCAGTCGCGGGCGAAGCCACCCGCTATCGATTTTCGACGACGCACGAAGTTCGCCGGCACGTCGCCGGCCTCGCGGCGACCAGGCCACGTGCCCGCCCACGATCTGCACCGCTGGGGCATGGCGATCGACCTGACGTCCTGCACCGGCTGCGGGGCGTGCGTCATGGCCTGCCAGGCGGAGAACAACATCCCCATCGTCGGCAAGGAGCAGGTGCTGCACGGCCGCGAGATGCACTGGATCCGCGTCGACCGCTATTTCCGCGGCGACGCCGGAGGAAGCCGGTGGCCGTCCATCAGCCGGTGCTCTGCATGCAGTGCGAGAACGCCCCCTGCGAGGCGGTCTGCCCGGTGGCCGCCACCACGCACAGCCAGGAGGGCCTCAACATGATGACCTACAACCGCTGCGTGGGCACGCGCTACTGCTCGAACAACTGCCCCTACAAGGTGCGGCGGTTCAATTTCTTCGACTACAATCGCGGCACGCTCGGCGACCATCTACACGCCGAACCTGCTCCGCCAGCCGATCTCGGAACTGCTGCGGATGCAGAAGAACCCGGAGGTGACGGTGCGGATGCGGGGCGTGATGGAGAAATGCACCTACTGCATCCAGCGGATCGAGCAGGCGCGGATCGCCGCCAAGCGCGAGGGCGACCGCGCCATCCGCGACGGCGAGATCCAGACCGCCTGCCAGCAGACCTGCCCGGCGCAGGCGATCGTCTTCGGCGACCTGAACGACCCCGACCAGCCGCGTGTCGAAGCTCAGGCCCTGCCGCGGAGCTACGGCATGTTCGATCCGGAACTGAACACCAAGCCGCGGACGCAGTACGTGGCGAGAGTGCGGAACTGGCACGAATGATGGATAAGAATCGCGGAAGTAGAAAGCCGACATCCGAAAGTCGAAATCCGAAACAAATTCGAATTTCAAAATTCAAAATGCGAATGACCAAAATTGTCTGAGCCTTGCTGTCTTTGGATCTTGAATTTGTCTCGAATTTCGAATTTCGAATTTCGGATTTCGAACCTATGCCCTTGATGACAACCGAGCTCGACAACACCCTGGACGATCCGCGGCGCCGCGCCACGCTGGTCACGGGCGAGACGGGCCAGAGCCTGCACGCGGTCACCGAGGCGGTCGCCGGCGTGGCCGAGGCCGCGCATCCGCCGCAGGCCTGGTACGTGGCCATGGCCATCTCGCTGCTGGCCTGCTGGGCGTGCTGGGGCTGATGGTCCTCTACCTGTTCTTCACCGGCGTGGGCGTGTGGAACCTCAACCGGCCGGTCTGCTGGGCCTTCGACATCACGAACTTCGTCTTCTGGGTCGGCATCGGCCACGCCGGCACGCTGATCTCCGCCATCTTGTTCCTCTTCCGGCAGAAGTGGCGGACCGAGCATCAACCGCTTCGCCGAGGCGATGACGATCTTCGCCGTGATCTGCGCGGGCCTGTTTCCCGGCCATCCACGTCGGCCGCGTGTGGTTCATCTACTGGGTCTTCCCCTATCCGAACCAGATGGCCATCTGGCCGAACTTCCTCAGCCCGCTGCTGTGGGACGTGTTCGCGGTGAGCACGTACTTCACGGTCTCGCTGCTGTTCTGGTACATGGGCATGGTGCCCGACCTGGCCACGCTCCGCGACCGGGCCAAGTCGACAGCTGGCGTTCTACGCTCTACGGCATCTTCAGCCTCGGCTGGCGGGGCAGCAACCGCCACTGGCACATTTACGAGAGGGCCTACCTGCTCCTGGCCGCTCTGGCCACGCCGCTGGTGCTCTCGCGTGCATAGCGTGGTGAGCTTCGACTTCGCCGTCTCGCAATTGCCCGGCTGGCACACGACGATCTTCCCGCCGTACTTCGTCGCCGGGGCCATTTTCAGCGGCTTCGCGATGGTGGTGACGCTGGCCGTCCCCGCCCGCGAATTGTTCGGGCTGAAGAACATCATCACCCTGCGGCACATCGACAACATGGCCAAGATCATCCTGCTTGACCTCGCTGCATGGTGGGCTATGCCTACGCGATGGAGTTCTTCATCGCCTGGTACGGCGGCAATCCCTGGGAGCAGTTCCAGTTCCTCAACCGCCTGACTGGGCCCGATGTGGTGGTGCGGCTGGACGATGGTCATCTGCAACGCGTTCGTTCCGCACGTGCTCTGGTTCAAGAAGGTCCGCACCAGCGTCTGGGTGCTGTTCGTGGTCAGCATCTTGGTCAACATCGGCATGTGGTTCGAGCGATTCGTGATCATCGTCGTCGGCCTGCACCGCGATTTCCTGCCATCGAGCTGGGGCTACTACGCTCCGAGCTACGTCGAAGTGCTGACGCTGATGGGCAGCTTCGGGCTGTTCATGACGCTGTTCCTGCTGTTCTGCCGCTGGCTGCCGATGGTGGCGATGGCCGAGGTGAAGGGCATCTTGCCGTCGCAACGGAGCATGACTGCGGCAGAAGCACACAGAACGAAGCGGAGTTGGAAGTCGCGGAAAGTAATCGAATCATGGAAACCCCAACCCAAACACCGACCTGTCGAAAGAACCCAAGCTCTGGGGACTGCTGGCCGAATATCCGGAGCCGGACGCGCTGAGGGCGGCGGCCGAGAAGGTCCGCGACGCCGGCTACCGGCCTGGGACTGCTACACGCCCTATCCGGTCCACGGGCTCGACCAGGCGATGGGCGTCCGGCCCACGATCCTGCCGTGGCTGGTGCTCGGGCCGGGCTACTGGCGGGCTGATCGCTGTGCTCTTGCAGTGGTATTGCAACTCGCCCGCAGCATGGCCAGCCCGCAGTCCGGGCTGCTTTCCAGCTATCCGCTGGTCTTCAGCGGCAAGCCCTACTGGAGCCTGCCGGCGAATATCCCCATCATTTTCGAGCTTACGGTGCTTGTTGGCCTCGCTGACGGCCTTTTTCGGCGTATGGGGCCTGGCGCGACTGCCGCGGCTTCATTTCCCGGCCTTCCAAAGCCCGCGCTTCCGCCGCGTCACCGACGACGGCTTTTTCATCATCATCGAGGCCCGCGATCCGGGCTTTGGGCTTGAGGCTGCCCGGCAACTGTTGCTCGATTCGCATTCGACGGCCGTGGAAGAGGTCGCGGAATAGGAGGATTGAAAATTGCAAATTGCAAATTGCAAATTGAAAATTGAGGACAGACGCGGCCAGGTGACCGAGACGTTTCGCTCCTGCGCCACGACTGGCCGTCCGCCCTGCAAATTTGCAATTTGCAATTTGCAATTTGCAATTTGCAATTCTGCAACGGAGGACGCCGTGAAGATCATCATCGGTTTTATCTTTGTCGGGCTGCTGGCGGGCCTGGTGCCGTTTGGGCTGATCGCGCTGGCCCGCTCGCAGACCTCGACCCAGCCGCCGGTGCATCCGATCCAGGACATGTTCCGCCAGCAGAAGTTCCGCCCGCAGCGGGTCAACCCGATGTTTGCCGACGGCCGGGCAATGCGGCCGGAACTGCCGGGCGTCACGGCCAGCACCGACCTTGCACTGCCCAACGAGGTCGTCAACGATCCCGACGATCCGCACATGATCGACCACCGCAATGCCCCCATCGAGCTTGACGACGAACTGAAGTACCAGCGGGTGGTCGAGGGCACGGAGCCGCAGGCCGACGGCAAGCCGGCGTACGTGACGCGAATCCCGCTGAATGTGTCGATGGACCTGCTCGAGCGGGGCCGCGAGCGATTTACGATCTACTGCGCGGTTTGCCACGGGCAGGGTGGCTATGGCGACGGTCCCGTTGCCCGTCCGCGCGGCCGAGATCCAGGCCGCCAACGGCGATGCGGCGGGCTGGGTCGCCCCCAAGAACTACCATACCGACGACATGCGGCAGCAGCCGGTGGGCAAGATCTACAACACGATTACCAACGGCGTCCGCAGCATGCCGGCATACTGCCAAGCAGGTTTCGATTGTCGACCGCTGGGCCATCGTGGCCTACGTGAGGGCCTTGCAGCGGAGCCAGAACGCGAAGATCGAGGACATTCCGGAAGCGGAAAAAGACCAGTACAAGTAGGACAGACGACGCGTTTAGAACTTAGATCTTAGTGCTTAGAACTTAGATTTTAGCGACTGAGTACTGAGTACTAAGTACTACGCACTAAGCCCTTTCCCCATGCAAACAGAACAAACGACCCTCGGCCCCGAAAGCGAGACGCTGCAACTCGGTCCGGCCGCGCAGCGGATGATCCTGCCGGGCCTGGTCTTGGCGGCGGTCGGCGGCGGCGTGGCCATCTTCTTCGGTTTGAAGAGCGGCTTGCCGGCGACGATTTTCTTTCACGCCTACCTGGTGGCCTTCGTCTTCTATCTGACGATCACGCTCGGCGCGCTGTTCTTCGTGCTGCTGCATCACCTGTCGCGGGCCGGTTGGAGCGTCACGCTTCGCCGCCTGGCCGAGGCCCTCAGCGGCAACCTGGCCCTGCTGGCGATCTTGTTCCTGCCGCTGGCCTTCAATCTGCAACAGATTTATCCCTGGGCGGAACCGAAGGCCGCCGTGGAGCAGGCTTCCGGCGAGTCGCAACCGGCAGGGATCGGACCGATCGGACCGATCCGACCGATTGCCACGGAAGGCGAACCACACGCGGTGCCGGCCGGCCACGATGTCTGGCTGACGCCCCGGCGGTTCAACGGCCGCTTCGTCATCTACTTTGTGATCTGGGGCTTCCTGGCCTGGTACTTTCGCGGTCATTCGATCCTGCAGGACAGCACCGGCCGCGTGGGGCTCAGCAGAACATGGAACGGATATCTGCCCCCGGCATGATCCTCTTCGCCTTCACGATCACGCTGGCCGCCGTCGACCTGATGATGAGCCTCAATCCGCACTGGTATTCGACGATGATCGGCGTCTACCTCTTCGCCGACGCCGTGCTCAGCAGCCTGGTCGTGCTTACGCTGCTGGCGCTCTGGCTGCAATCGCAGGGCCTGCTCCGCGGAGCGGTGACGGTGGAGCATTACCACGACCTGGGCAAGCTGACTTTCGCCTTCGTCTTTTTCTGGGCCTACATCGCCTTCAGCCAGTACATGCTGATCTGGTATGCCAACATGCCGGAAGAGACGCAGTTCTATATGCCGCGGCAGATCGGCCCTTGGGCGGGCGATTTCGCTGGCGCTGATCGTCATCCATTTCGTGCTTCCCTTCCTGGGCCTGATGTCCAAGCACGTGAAGCGGCTCCTGCCGCTGTTCGCCTTCTGGCTGGTCTGGCTGCTGGTGGCCCACGCCTTCGATCTCTTCTGGCTGATCGTGCCCAGTTCGTTTTTCCCGCAGCGGTCGGCCAATCTGCCCGAGCTGTTCAAGACGCTGCTGGAGTCGCCGCAGTCGGTCTATCAACTGCCGCCAGCGCAGGCCGTTCATGGAGGTCTTGGCCGCGCCGCTGAGGCCCGCGGCGCTTGCCACGGTCGTCGGCCTGTTGGTCGTCATGGGCGGTCTGTATCTCGTGAGCACGGCCTGGTTCCTGGGCAGGCGGCCTGGTGCCGGTAAAAGACCCGCGGTTGAACGAATCTCTCAGTTTCCATAACACGTAATTCGAGTCATGACGCATCTCCCCAGCGAACCCGAAGTTGCCACCGCGCAGGCGGGCCATGGCGAAGAATGTCGCATGTCGAGCCCGACGACATCGGCGTCGGCATGTTGACGGTTCTGTTCGCATTCGTGGCCGTGGTCGTGTTGCTGATCGTGGTCTTGCTGCAGGCATGGTTCTATAATTGGAAGGTCGGTTTGATGGCCGAGCGGACCGGCCCTGTCGACGTGCAGCAGGCCCCCGCGGCCGTCGCCCAGAGCAATTGCAACAGATCGAAAGCTACCGTTGGGCGGACGACAAGAAACAGGTCCGCGCTATTCCCATCTGCCGGGCGATGGAGTTGGTCGTGAAGGAGATGGCGGCTGAGCCGGTTGCGCCAGGCAAGGAGAACGGCGGCAAATGAGCGAATTGCAGACGAGCATACAAAGTAGCAGGCACCGGGTACCCGCTTGCGGGTGGTGTGCCGTCCGCCCTGCGGCCCCAGCCGCAGGTTCCTTTTCAGAAGCCAGGGGCTACCGGCGGACGGCACACGGAGTGTGCCTGCTACTATTTGCCCTCCTGCTTCCGGCGAGATCCGCAATGGCCCTGGCCGACGATTTCACGCCTGGCGCGACGGCCGGTGCGCAGATCATCGACAAGCCCGATGCCCAGGTGCCGTTGGATTTGCGGTTCACCGACGAAACAGGACAGGCGGTGAAGCTGGGCGACTATTTCCAGCCCAACCGGCCGGTGCTCCTGATCATGGTCTATTTCGGCTGCCCTCAGTTGTGCAGCCTGTCGCTGAACGGCGTGACCAAGGCCGTGCGGAAGATCGACTTGCAGCCGGGAAAGCAGTTCGAGATCGTGACCGTGAGCTTCAATCCCCAGGAGGGGCCGGAGATGGCCGCGGCCAAGAAGGCGAATTACATCAAGTCGTTGGGCAACCCGTCGGCCGCCGCCGGGTGGCACTTCCTGACCAGCAGCGATCCGGCCGCCGCCAAGACGCTCGGCGACGCCATCGGTTTCGGCTACCGGTTGAATCCCGAGACGGGGCAGTACTTGCACCAGGCCGGCATTTATCTCTGCACGCCCGAGGGCCGCGTCTCGCGGGTCGAGCAGGGCATGCAGTTCGACGCGGAAGTGCTCCGCGATTCGCTGATCCACGCCTCGCAGGGCAAGATCAGCTCGGGCCTCTTCGGCGTGGCCCTGGCCTGCGGGCTGGCGCACTTCGACGTGCAAACGGGAAAATACACGTGGGCCGCCCTGGCCATCATGCGGGTGGCGGGAATTACGACTTTGATCCTGCTCGCCTCGGGCATCGGCTGGATGGTCTACCGCGAGAATCGGCAGAAACCGGTAGCAGCACCAATAAGGACGGCCACGAATTCGTAGGACGGCCTTGCCAAGCACCAGTCGGACGGCCTTGCAGAGGCCGTCGGGAGATCTGACGGGCTAGAAGCCCATCCTGCATGAGACATTAAACAAGGAAACCCATGATAGCATCGCTTCTGGCCCAAGGGACGTTCTGGCTCGATCCGCCGGCATCGACGTCGGCCCAGAACCACGACCTGGTGTTCTACGCCTTGCTCTACGTGATGGCCTTTTTCTTCTTCCTGGTCGTGGCGATCATGCTCGCGTTCGTGGTCCTGTATCGCCGCCGCAAGGGCCAGGGCCGGACGAGAACCCGCCACCCACAACACGCCGCTGGAGATCTTCTGGACGGTGATCCCGCTGGCGCTGGTGATCGGCTTTTTCGTCATCGGCCTGAAGTATTACGTCGACCTGGAGTCGCCGCCGGCCGGGGCCGACGTGATCGACGTCGAGGCCAGCCAATGGCAGTTCAATTTCAAGTATCCCAACGGGGCCGAATCGAACAAGCTGTACCTCCTGAAGGATCGGCCGGTGTTGCTGAAACTCACGTCGAAGGACGTGAACCATGCCCTCTATATCCCCGCCTTCCGCGTGCAGCGGAACGCGGTGCCGGGGCGGGTCACGGAGCTTTGGTTCAAGCCGACGGTGCTGACCGAAAAGGAGAGCTACTATCACGTCTTCTGCACGCAGTACTGCGGCAACGGCCACGCCGAGATGAACGCCAAGGCCTTCGTGCTGGACAAGGAAGACTACGACAAGCGACTGGCCGAGGCGGCCAACATCTTCGTCGACCAGAACAGCAAGCTGCCGCTGCCCTATGCCGAGGTCGGCAAGAGGCTGTACGTCACGCGCGGCTGCTCGCAGTGCCACTCGATCAACGGGACCGACGGGCAAGGCCCGACCTGGAAAGGGCTTTACAAGCGCAACGTGGCGTTTTCCAAGTCCGACGTGCCCGGCTACACGCTTCAAGGCAAGCGACGACGACAAGAAGTGGGACGATTACCTGCGCGAGTCGATCCTCCACCCGGAGGTCAAGATCGTGCGAAGGCTTCCAGAACGTGATGCCGCCCCAGGAGTCGAGCTTCAGCGGATCGCCGTACAAAAGAGAAGATGCTGGCCGCGATCATCGAATACATCAAGAGCGTGGGAGATCCCAAGTACTACAAGCCGATGAAGACGCCGGAGGCGACAGGCAGCGAGAAATCGCCGGGCGAAATCGCGAAACCGCAAGCGGAAAAGACCCCGCAAGCAAGCGACAAGCCGCAGGCCGCGGACCGCCCGTCGGATCTGCCGAAGGAAGAAGGAAAATGACTGTAAGCTGCAGGGTGTGGTCGAGCGCAGCGAAGACCCGCCACAAGATGCCTGGCAAAGGTGGGTCTTCGCTGCGCTGACCGCACTCTACAGCCGGCCGTAAAGGAAGAAGGACCATGATCGCCAAGAATCCACTCAGCGCGGCCAGACCTCGCAACCCGACAACTACCTCACGCACAGCCGCGGGATTTCCTCTTGGATCTTCACGCTCGACCACAAGCGGATCGGCGTGATGTACCTGATCTCGGTGATCGTGGCCATGTTCCTGGGCGGAACGTTCGCCATGCTCATCCGCACGCAGTTGCTCGACCCGGCGGGACTGCTGTTCCACAAGACCGAACTTCTGACCGATTCATCCGTCTACAAGCCGTACAACCAGATCTTCACGCTGCACGGGGCGATCATGATCTTCCTGGTCTTGATCCCGGGCACTCCCGCGGCCCTGGGGAATTTCGTCCTGCCGCTGATGCTGGGGGCCAAGGACGTCGCCTTCCCGCGGCTGAATCTCGGCAGCTATTACTTCTACGTCACGGGCACGATTCTCTTCCTGGCCTCGATCGTCATCGGCGCGGTCGACACGGGCTGGACCTTCTACACGCCCTATAGCGTGCAGACCTCGACCGCCGTGATCTGCGTTGCCATGGGCGTCTTCCTCTTGGGCTTCAGTTCGATCCTGACGGGCCTGAATTTCATCGTCACGATCCACAAGCTGCGGCCGCGAGGGCATGACCTGGGGCCGCCTGCCGCTGTTCGCCTGGGGCTTGTACGCCACGGCCCTGATCCAGATCATCGCCACGCCCGTGCTGGCGATTACCGTCTTGCTGCTGATCATGGAACGGCTGTTTCACCTGGGCATCTTCGATCCGGCCTACGGCGGCGACCCGGTGCTGTTCCAGCACTTTTTCTGGTTCTATTCGCACCCGGCGGTGTACATCATGGTCCTGCCCGCGATGGGCGTGATGAGCGAGATCATCGCCACCTTCAGCCGCCGCGAGGTCTTCGGCTACCGCTTCGTGGCCATGAGCAGCATCGCCATCGCCCTGATCGGTTTCTTCGTCTGGGGGCACCACATGTTCCCCAACGGGCAATCGGGGCCGGCCAACGTGATCTTCAGCGCCCTGACGATGCTGGTGGCCATCCCCTCGGCGGTCAAGGTCTGGAACTGGCTGGCCACGCTGTACAAGGGCTCGATCTGGCTGCGGACGCCGATGTGTTACGGCCTGGGTTTCTTCGTCATCTTCTCCATCGGCGGCTTGACGGGGCTGCCGCTGGCGATCCTGCCCACGAACTTTCAGGATCACGACACGTACTTCGTCGTGGCCCACTTCCACTACGTGATGTTCAGCGTGGTCTTTCTCTTCGTCGGCGGCCTGTTCTACTGGTGGCCCAAGATCACGGGTCGGATGTACAACGAGCCGCTGGGGCAGTTTGCCTGCCTGCTGGAGTTTGTCGCCTTCCACCTGACGTTCATTCCCCAGTTCCTGATGGGCCTGCACGGCATGCCGCGGCGTTCGGCAACCTACTTCCCGGAATTCCAGGCGTACCACGTGATTTCGAGCATGGGGGCGTTCCTGCAGTTCATCTCGTTCCTGCTCGTGGGGGCCTGCCTGCTGCATTCGCTCTTCCGCGGCAAGAAGGCCCCGGCCAATCCCTGGGGCGGCTCGACCCTGGAATGGAGCTGCCCCTCGCCCCCGCCGCACGACAATTTCCCGGAGCCGCCCGCCGTCGGCCGGCCCTACGACCACGAGGGCCTGGAATGGGACGAAGCGACGGAAGGCTTCGAACGAAAAGCGAAGGAACTAGTGACCACAGACCTTAGAACTTAGAGCTTAGAACTTAGGAATGAGCAGCGACATCCTAAGCACTAAGTTCTAAGAACCAACTACTAAGAACCAAGAACCTAAATGACCCCAGCCACCACCCCGGAAGCCCCGCACGAGCATCCCGAGCACCTGGCGCACCACTTCGAGTCGCTCCAGCAACAGTACGACTCGGGCAAGCTCGGCATTTGGCTCTTCCTCACGACCGAGATCCTGATGTTCTCAGGGCTGTTCTGCGGCTATGCGGTGCTCAGGTCGCTGCACCCGGAGATCTTCCTGTACGCGCACCATTATCTCTCCGTGCCGCTGGGCGCGCTGAATACGGCGGTGCTGATCTTCAGCAGCTTCACGATGGCCTGGGGCGTCCGCGCGGCGCAGCTCGGCCAGACCAGGCTGCTGGTCCGCCTGCTCACGGTCACCCTGCTTTGCGCGGGTGTTTTCCTGGGCGTGAAGTTCGTCGAGTACAAGGCGAAGTGGGAAGAGGCCCTGCTGCCCGGCAAGTATTACCGGCCGACCGAGCCGCCGCCGGGCGTCGACATGCCGAGTTTCGAGAGAGAAAAAGAGAAGGCGAGGGAGAAGGCCGCCGAGAAATCGGCCGCGCCCGCGGAGACGAAGCCGCCAGCGGCGCCAGCCGTGCCGGCCGGCGCGGTGGGCGAGCGCTCGACAATCGCCCCCGCGGCGACCGGGCCCAGCGGACTTTCGTCCACTTGGCTCGATCGCAGCCAACTTCGCCACGAGGTCGTCTGGCACGGCCCGGAGCCGTACAACGTGCAGCTCTTCTTCGGCATCTACTTCGCCATGACCGGCCTGCACGGCATCCACGTCATTGCCGGCATGATCGTGATTGCCTGGTTGATTGGCCAGGCACGCAAGGGAGTTTTTGGCCCCGACCGGTTCGCCGCCGTCGATTTCGTCGGCCTGTATTGGCACCTGGTCGACCTGGTATGGATTTTCCTGTTCCCGCTGCTTTACCTGATTTCATGAACAGACCCAATATCTAAGAACTGAGCACTTAGTACTGAGTACTGAGTGTTAAGAACCAGAGACTAAGACCCGCAGGCTTGCCATGTCCTCCTATTCAACCGATTCCTCCGCGACGCACGCTTCCGGGCATTCCGGTCTGGGCCACGTCGTGCCGCTTTGGCTTCTGGCCGCAGTGTTCGGCGCGCTGTTGGTGCTGACGGCCCTAACGGTAGCCGTTTCGTACGTCGATCTTGGCAACTTGAATCTGTACTTAGCCCTGGCGATTGCCACGCTCAAGGCCTCGCTGGTGGTGCTGTTTTTCATGCACCTCTTCTGGGACCGGCCCTTCAACGCAATGGTCTTTATCGGCTGCCTGCTCTTTGTGAGCTTGTTCATCGGCATCACGTTGACGGACCTGCGGGCGAACCGCGCCTGGGACATCGGCGGGCAGGGTTCGGCGATGCAGGGCGTCCATGCGCCGCTGGGGAGCGAGCAGAAATGAGCGATCGCCCGGAAGGCCGCGGCACGCAACCGGTGCAAGTCGATGCCGGGGCCCTGGGAATGATCGTCTTCATCGTGGCCCTCTCGATGTTCTTCGGGGCCAGCATCGCCATCTACCTGCTCATGCGGCAGATGCATCCACCCTGGCCGCCGGCAGGATTTCCCGCCTTGCCGGAGAGTCTTTGGCTGAGCACGCTGGACATCGTCTTTGCGAGCATCACCATGCAAGGGGCCGTGCTGGCCGCCCGCCGCGGCGACAAGGTCGGTCTGCAACGGAACCTTATCGCCACGCTGTGCTTGGGACTGGGCTTCCTCGGCCTGCAATCGTACGCCTGGTACAAGATCTGGACGCAGGTCGCCTCGGCGGCCGGAGGGTCGAGCGCCTACCTGAAGATGTTCTATGCCCTGACCGGTCTGCACGCGATCCACGTCGTGGGCGGACTGGTGCCGCTGGCACTGGTCACCGTTGCCGCCTATCGAGGCATCTATGGCCGGAAGAAGAACGCGGCGGTCCGCTACACGGCCATCTACTGGCATTTCCTCGACGCCGTGTGGTGCGTGGTTTTTGTCGTGGTGTATTTGCTCTAGACCAGCACGTTGGTGTCAATTGCGATCATAAAGTTGATCCCGGGTCAGCCGATCCCCGTGCGAATCGATGGGAAGCTCCTCGCAAAGTTCATCCAGGGCGTCGCATGCTGCCTCGGCTTGCACTGCGAAATCATCGCAAGGTTCGATGGTGACGCGGACCTTTGTGCCAGGGGAGAAACCCATCTCCCTGTCGGGCCTTAATAAGCCGTTTTCAACCGTCGCAAAAATGACTTGACTCATGGCATCGGCCCCAGTTGGCGAATTTCGTGTCTTGAACAACCTATAATGCTATTTTATCTGCGGTCACGGATCTTACAAGCAGGCGATCGAGAAGGAATGGTGGGCCGGCGCTCGCTACGCGAGCTTGTCCCACCCTACCGCTATCGCGCAATCCTCGCCGCCACCACGCTAACCTCCGCAGATTTCGCGACGGCCGCCGGTTCCGGTCCGCCATTCGGCCGCCCGTCGAGAACCATGAAAAACATCAAGAGCGGCAGATAGGCAAGACTGGCCAGGAACACGCGGCGGGCGTTCCGGAGCGTCTTCGCGCGGCGCAACTGTACGGCCAAGAGAAACAGCCCCAGCCCCAGCAAGAGAGACATCGCGCCGAACAGATAACCGGCCAGCCCGGCAAATGTCACCGCCAGCCCTAGCGGCAGCAGGGCCAGCGAATAGAGCACGATCATCAGGCAGGTGAGATGCCCTCCCGGATCGACCAGCGGCAGCATGCGAAAACCGGCCTTGGCGTAGTCGTCGCGGCAGACCCAAACCAGGGAGAGAAAGTGGGGAATCTGCCAGAGGAAGAGGATCGTGCCCAGGAGAACCGCGCCCAGCGAGATGGCGTTGGCAGCGCCCGTCCAACCCATGATCGGCGGCAACGCGCCGCAGATCGCGCCCACCAGCGTGCAGAGCGACGTCCGCGGCTTGAGCGGCGTATAGACCAACGAATAGATGACGATATTTGCCAGTCCCAGTAGGGCCGTCAGCGGATTGACCAACTCATTGAGAATCCCAATCCCCACCGCGGAAGTACCCAGAGCGAACGCCAGGGCCTGGAGCCAGGAGACCTGCCCTGTAGGCAGGGGCCGGCCGCGGGTCCGCTGCATTAGGGCGTCGCGGCGGATTTCCAGGAGCTGGTTCAGCGTGCTGGCCCCGGCCGCGGCCAGCCCCGTGCCAGCGATCGTCCAAAACAGCCGGTCGTAGGCCACCGGCCCCGGCGAGCCGAGAATGAACCCCACCGCGGTCGTGACGAGGACCATCGCTGTCAGGCGGATCTTGGCCAGTTCGAGGTACGGCTTGAATTGCATCGCGGCGGGGGACTAAACTATAGGCTTGAGAATTATCTAATGATATGCGAGGCGGCGATGGGTGTCCAATCCGTCGGCTCGTGCGAAAAATCAAGGCAAAAAATGGTACGAGCCGCGGATGGGGAGCATGCAACCGGTTTTACTGATCTGCTGACCATCGGTTTCGGCACGACCGTGGCCATGTGGGGCATGGGCTACGTGGGCCACATGCCACTAGCCGAGGTTCCGCCGCTGGTTTTCGTGAGCCTGATGCTCGTTTGCCTGGCGGCCGGCGGCTGGATCGTGGGCCGAACGACCCGCCGGGGCGTCGTTGGCGGCATCGCTCTAGGGCTGATCGTCGCCCTGCTCAATTTACTGATCCTCGGCAGCACCTTGGC
This sequence comes from uncultured Planctomycetia bacterium, assembly GCA_963824275.1. Taxonomy (GTDB): domain Bacteria; phylum Planctomycetota; class Planctomycetia; order Pirellulales; family Thermoguttaceae; genus JANXQG01. Next base: position 803,373 of record CAWGOT010000007.1, read on the forward strand.
TGAACCCAACACTGGCCAGCTTGTGCCGCAGGCATGGCTCTGGGTGCCGGGCTACTTTGTCGTCTGCCTGGCGCTGGGCGCGGCGGGGGCGGTCGCGGGAACGATTGCCTGCCCTCGCTCGCGTGCGGCAGACGGGCAGGGGGTTCATAACTCCCCTCTCCCGCCTGCTGTACCCATCAGGATGGGAGAGGGGCAGGGGGTGAGGGCCATTGATTGGCTCCCGGTCTTCGCTTGGATTGCGTGCGCTGCCACGCTGCTACTGATCTCGATCGGCGGACTGGTCACCGGTTTTCGGGCTGGAATGGCCGTGCCCGACTGGCCCAATTCCTTTGGTTCCAATATGTTCCTTTATCCCTTGACGAAGATGACCGGCGGCGTTTTCTATGAGCATGCCCACCGTTTGCTCGGCTCACTCGTCGGCCTCACCGCGCTGACTCTTGCGATCTTGCTTTCCATCTATCGCCGGTCGCCCGGGCTGCTGTTTCTCGTCTGGTTCGTCGGTGTCTGCGTGCTGCTGCAAGGCATCATGGGCGGATTCCGCGTGACCATCAACAGTACGCACCTGGCCGTCGTCCACGGGTTCTTCGCCCACGTGATCCTGGCCGGAACGGTCGGCGTGGCGGTGCTGCTGGCGCGGCCGTACTCATCACGCTCCGCCGTGATGAATCAAAACATCACGGCGGAGCGTGATGAGTACGTGCCGGACCAGACCGACGGCTCCCTCACGGCGCTGCTGGTGCTGGCGATTCTCGGGCAGACGCTCCTGGGAACGCTCGTGCGGCAGATGGACATGGGCTTGATTGTCCATATCTCCGCGGCGATGTTTGTGGCCATGCTGGCGATTTTGGTGGGCGTGCGGTTGTGGGGCCTGTATCCGCACATCGCCGTCTTTGCCCGCGGGGGCCTGGCCTTGATGGGCGTGGTCATCGTGCAACTCATCCTGGGCGGAATCTCGCTCGTGGTCCGCACGCCACCCGCGAAGGCATCGCCTTCCGCCGCGCAATTGCAAGCGCAGGCCGATATGCTGCTTCCCGCAACGCATGCCATCCTCACAACCGCCCATCAGACGACGGCCGCCGTCTTGTTGGGGATCGCCACGCTATTGGCCTTTTGGGTCTGGCGGTTGATGGCCGTACGCGAATCGACCGTGAGTACCGAGATACCAGCCGAGACGGCAACGACGGCGTAACCGCAAAGAAAAACCGCGAAATACACCAACGACACGAAAGACAGGAAAATCTATGAAAGGAAGATCCCATTCAGAACCGCATGTCGCATCCTCCCGTGCTTTATTTTCCATTCCCACATTTTCCTTTCATACATCTTCTGGTCTTTTTCGATTCTCTGTCACGCACCCCAGGCCAGGTCGCCTGCTGACACTGTCAATGGTATTGTCTGTCCTGACCTTGGCCCGCGCCAGCGGTGATGAACTGGAGCCTTCACTCGAACTCCTTCCAGCCAGGTACCGCAGTATCGCGGCCGAGCAGCTTAACGCCGCGGGTAAGAACGGCAGTCAACTGGTCGATGCCCTCAAGGCCGTTCCCGAAAAGCAGCGTGAAGGACTCGCGTTCCTGATCGCCAACATGCCGCTACGGGATCTTGAGTCGCTCTCGAAAGACTTCCTGCTGGCGAACGTCAAATTCGCTTACGCGGCCCGCGCGGAAGTTGCGTGGGGGGCGGAACTGCCCGACGAGCTGTTTCTTAACGACGTGCTGCCCTACGCCAGCATCAACGAGCGCCGCGACGACTGGCGGAAGGATTTCTACGACCGCTTCATGCCCATCGCCAAGAAGTGCAAGACGCCCGGCGAGGCGGCCCTCCTCTTGAACAAGGAGGTCTTTCGGCAGTTCGACGTTCAATACAGCGCGACGAAACGCCCCAAGGCCGACCAAAGCCCTTACGAGTCGGCGAAGGCCAAGTTTGCGTCCTGCACGGGCCTCTCGGTATTGGCGGTTGACGCCTGCAGGGCGGTGGCCATTCCGGCCCGGCTGGCCGGCACGCCGCTCTGGACCGACGGCAGCGGCAACCACACCTGGTTCGAGGTCTGGGACGGCAGTTGGCACGTCGTAGGCGCGTCGGAATCCACGCAGCTCGACCAGACCTGGTTCAACGATAAGGCCGCCCAGGCCGATCCGGCCCAGCCGCTCAATCGCATCTACGCCACCTCGTTTGCGCAAACGGGGATCGCCTTTCCACTCGTTTGGGACCGTTCGATCCGCTCCGTGCCGGCCATCGACGTCACCGCTTGCTACAAGTCGCGGCAACACGTCGTTTTCAAAATCGTCGATTCCCAGGGCAAGCCCGCGACGGCGGCGGTCACCCTTCGGCTTGACGGCCACATCATGGCGGCCGGCAGCGGCAAGACGGCATACTCCTTCACGCTTGCAGGCGGGTTGACCTACAACGCCGAAATCCGATCGGCCGGAAAGGGCCAAAACATCGAAAAGTTTGAACTGCCAAAAAAAGGCAGCAATCCGGTCGTTCTGCATCTGCCGCTTGTGCCGTAGCAAATATCCTCCAAATGCCTGCCATGACGGCTTTCTCTGAATAAAATTTGACTAGGCTGTCAAAATTGCTATGTTTGCAGCATGACCAACAGTTTATTGCTTAAGGGCCTTCTCGTGCTCGCATTCGTTGTGGGGCTTGTTGAATTGGCAGGCTCAACGGACAACAGAACGAGCGAAGAGAAGGCGATTGCGGAGATCCAGAAGCTGGGCGGCAGCGTCAGGCGTGACGAGCAAAGCCCCGCGCGGCCGGTCGTCTCGATTGACCTCAGCCGCACGCTGGTCACGGACGCCGGGCTGAAAAACGTCGCAGCTTTCGCCCAACTCAGGAAGTTAGACTTGCACGGCACCAGGATCACGGACGCCGGATTGCCGCATCTTCAGGGCTTGACCCAACTCCAGTGGTTGTTCCTTGGCCAAACCGACGTCACCGGGGCAGGGCTGGCACACCTGCAAGGCCTGACCCAGCTCGAGTGGTTATGCCTTTCCATGACCGAAGTCGACGACGCCGGGTTGGAATATCTCAAGGGCTTGACCCGACTGAAAATGCTGAGCCTGGGGCGAACCAAAGTCACCGACGCCGGGTTGGAACATCTCAAGGCGCTGTCGCAACTTCAAATGCTGTTCCTCTTCGAAACGGAAGTCACGGATGCGGGGCTGACCCATCTCAGCGGGCTTGCCCAACTTCGAGAGCTGAACCTCGCAGACACCAAGGTCACCGATGCGGGATTGGAGCAGTTCAAGGGCCTCACGCAACTCACTTGCTGGACTTTGACGGAACCCAGGTCACCGGCGGCGGAATGAAGGGACTTCGGGACGCCTTCCCAAGAAATGTCGACCATCCTGCGCACCGTGCCCGTCGGCCCACCCGGCCCACCTTACGATTTGCAGCGAATGTCAACCCGAAGTTGGGAACTTCCCCGTCGCGGTGCGCGTCCAAAAAGGTAGAATTGACCGTTGGCGCAATTCCGCGCACAGCCACCCACCGTTCGTACCAGGTCTCACCGCAAGGAGTCTTCGCATGTCCAGTCGCGCCAAAATCCGTCTTTACCCCCTCATTGGGGCAGCTATTTTCACGGCCCTACTCACTGCGGCCGTCTTTCTGATGTCGCGGCCGCTGGCCACCGCGCTGGCGGCGGACGATGGGGCCAAGCCCGCTGAGCAAAAGCTCGCCAAACCGGTGGGGAAAATTGATGGGATGAGTCTTTTGGACGACGTGGCCAAGACCACCGAGGAAAAGCCCTCCAAACAGGGCACCGCCAACCTGCCTCTCAAGCGGGTTGTGCTCTTCAGTTCCGGTGTGGGCTACTTCGAACATGACGGCAAGGTGACCGACAACGCCAAGGTCGACCTCAAGTTCAAGGTCAAGGACATCAACGACCTTTTGAAGAGCATGGTCGTGCAGGACTTCGACGGAGGGCACGTCTCCACCGTCGGCTACGGCTCGAATGACCCGCTCGATAAACGCCTCTCCAGCTTCGCCGTCAACCTCAACGGCAATCCGACGCTGGCCCGACTCTTGGAGCAGGTTCGCGGCGAAAAAGTCGAAACCGATGCCCCGAACCGGATCGTGGGCACGATCGTCAGCATCGAGACGCGGAAGACCGAAGTCGGCAAGGACCACTTCATCGATCAAACGGTGATGAACGTCTCCACCGACAGCGGCCTGCGGAGCGTGATCCTGGAGAGCGCCGGCGCGATCCGGCTGCTGAACCCGACCCTCGACGCCGAGCTCCGCAAGGCCCTGGGCGTGCTGGCCACCGCCCACGAGACCGACAAGAAGACCGTTTCGCTTGACTTCCGCGGCGAGGGCAATCGCAACGTCCGCGTGGGCTACATCGAGGAAACGCCGATCTGGAAGACCAGCTACCGCCTGGTGCTGGGCGAAGACAAGAAGCCGTTCCTCCAGGGCTGGGCGGTCGTCGAAAACCCCAGCGAGGAGGACTGGAACGAGGTGCAGCTTGCGCTCGTGAGCGGGCGGCCGATTTCCTTCACGATGGACCTCTACCAGCCGACCTACATCCCGCGGCCGCAGGCCCACCTGGAACTATTCAGTTCGCTCGGCGCCCAGACCTATGAGCAGGACCTGGCCAGAAGCGACATGGAGTTCCGCCGCGCCGCCGATGGGGCGCCGGCTAACGGTCCAGCAGTGGCCATGGCTCCAGCGGCGCCCACCGCCAGGAGGGCGATGGGCGCCGCGGGCGGCGGCGCCGCCAGAGCCCCTGCGGCGCAAAACTTCATCGGGGGCGGGAATGTCGCTGGCGAACCGCCTCCGCCGCCGTTGAACCTCAACCAGGGCGTGGAGTCGGCGGCCACCGCCGGCAACGTGGGCGAGCTTTTCCAGTACGCCATCCGCACCCCCGTCACGCTCTCGCGGCACGAATCGGCCATGCTGCCCATCGTCAATAGCGACGTGAAGGCCGAGAAGTTCTCGATCTATAACCCGGCCGTGCAAGCCAAGCATCCCTTGAACGGCCTGAGACTCACGAACTCGACCGATCTGTACCTGATGCAAGGTCCGATCACGGTCTTCGACGGCGAGACCTACGCCGGCGACGCCCTGATCCAGGACATCCCGCCCGGCAGCGAGCGGCTGATAAGCTACGCCCTGGACCTCGATACGGAAGTCGCGCCCCTGAGCAAGAGCCACCCGGACCAGATCACGAGCATCCGCATTGCCAAGGGCACGCTGATCATCGACCGCAAGTTCGCCCGCTCCGTGGAGTACACGGTGAAGAACTCCGGCAAGAAGGCCAAGAAGGTCTTGATCGAGTACGCCCACGATCCGAACTGGAAGCTCGTTGCGCCCAAGGAGCCGGCCGAAACGACCCGCGACCATTATCGATTCGCGGTCGATGCCAAGCCGGGCGAGCCGGCCAAGCTCGTGGTCGACGAGGAGCGGACCGAGCCCCAAATGATCGCCCTGACGAACGTCGATCAGAACACGGTGGCGTTCTATGTCCGTTCGAACAAGGTGAGCGACAAGGTCAAGGCCGCGCTCAACAACGTCATCGAGCAGAAGCAGGGCATCCAGGACGTGGTCCAGAAGCGAGGGCAGCTCGAGCAGCAGATCCGCACGATCAATGAGGAGCAGGCTCGCATCCGCGAGAACATGGCCACGCTGGACCACGCCACCGATCTGTACAAGCGGTACGTCAAGAAGTTCTCCGACCAGGAGGACGAGATCGAGAAGCTTCGGCCTCAGATCAAGGAATTGCAGGACCGCGAGCGGCAGCTTCGCAAGTCGCTGGACGATTTCCTGGTGGGGCTGGACGTGGGGTGAGCGAGGGCGGTAAAATGAAATCGGTTTTGGAAACACACCCGAGGTGACCGATGGCAAGTGTGGCAAGCGGAGCGCTCCTTCACGCCGACATTCCCCCGCTCCGGGTGGATGATGAGGGTTCTATTCGCGTCGGCGGGACTCGAATTACCCTCGACTTGCTGGTCGAGCAATACGAGAACGGCATGACGCCGGAAGACATGGTGCGCGCCTACGATGTCTTGGTTCTGGCCGATGTCCACGCGGCAATCGCCTACTACCTCCGGCACCGCGAGGAAGTGCGCGCCTATCTGAAGCAGCGTAAGGTGGAAGCCGAGGCGCTACGGGCCAGGATCGAGGGCGAGCGCCGCGCATCTCACGCGAGGAGTTGCTCGCGCGGCGAAGTGCCCAGGAGAGGGCCGATGCTCCGACTGGCCAGTGACGCCGATGTCCGCGGCGAGATTATCCGTGGCCTGCGCCGCCGCCTGCCGGGAATCGACCTGCTACGAGTGCAAGACACCTTGCCCGAAGGGACGCCCGACCCCGTAGTTCTGGCCTGGGCCGCAACGGAGGACCGTGTCCTGATCACGAATGACCGTAACACGATGGTCGGTTTCGCGTACCAGCGCGTGGCGGCGGGCGAGCCGATGCCTGGTCTCATCGCCACGACCAACGAGCAGTCCGTCGGCGCGATCATCGACGACATTCTGTTGGTGGCGGAATGCTTGTCCGAGGCAGAAATCAGGGAACAGATCGTTGTGTTTTTGCCGTTCAAAGGGTGACCCGGTGGAAGCCGGTACAATCATAACCGACTGGAAACGCCGGCTGACCGCGTTGGCTGCGAACCCGCCCTACGTGTTCCGGGACACGCCACGGAACCTGATCGAGCAGCACTACCGCCGTCTCACCAGTTTCGTTGGCTAATCGGAGCAGGAGATTGCCGAGGCCGAAGCGCGGGTCGGTTTCCTGTTTCCTGCGGTGTTCCGAACATGGTTGCGTGAGATGGCGAAGTCGCCCGGCGACCTCTTCCGTGGCAGCGACTTGGCTGGGATCGCGGAGTTCGACCAGTATCGCGCCGACGCGGTAGAACTACTCGCCGCGACCGACCCGGCTTTGTCTCTGCCACCGAAGGCTGTCGTGTTTCTGTCGCATCAGGGGTACACCTTCCTTTTTCTATTGGCAGTTGGCCAGTTCGATGGTCCCGTAATGCAGTGGATTGAGATGGAGCGGGAACCAAGACAAGTCGCGCCGACGTTTGCGGAGATGGTAGACGCTGAGCTATGCGTCATGGAGAGCAACTTGTCTTCTTTACCTCGACCCAAAATAAAACAGCACCAATCCCAAGGTCACGGCCTGCACGGGCTTTGGCACCGAGTCGCCATAGTTGAGAAGATAGGCGGTAGAGGTCGCTAGCATCACTGCGAGGACGACGGCGGCCTTCGCGTCTTCCCAGCCGCGGACTGTCCGCAGTCGGAGGAAGACGCCCAATAGATAGGCGAACACAACGCCCAGAATCGACAGGGCCTGCGGTTCCAACAACCGGCCGTGCAGGTAGAGATAGATGCCCACGGCAGTGAACGAGACGATCAACAGCAGCCGGATGCTGTAGCTGGGCAGATAGAGCGGCCGGGCCTCCAATTCGATATGACCTTCGTCGACCAGCCGCTTGAGTTCCTCGGGCGGAAGGCGGATGAATCGCCGCGACGCGAAGTAATGGGCCATGGCGATCATCAAGGTCTCGGTCCAGAGCAGGTGGATCTCTCCGCCGCGGACCATCTGCGCAATGACCACCGCCACGATCATCAGCGTCAGCAGGGCGCGGATGCTGCCGCGGGGAAGCCCTAGCGGCGGACGATTGGACGAGGGCGATGGAGTTGGCGCTGGCATGGTACGGGACCAAGCAGAATCTTGGGAAACTCCCGTCGATGATAATGTCTTGCGGTGGAAAAAGGAACTGGGACGGGCTTGGCAGCGTCCGATGTACTATTTGTTTCGTCAGGACGCGTTCAAGCTTCACGACTTCGGGGAAAATGAAATCGTCGCTGCCCTAATCATAATAATAGTGGCAATCATTCCCATATCCGCCGTGGTGGCTTTTTGCGTCAATCATGCGCTTGCGGCACTGCTTGACGACGACTGACCGGAGACTGACCGGGTGCGCACCGTGCCCGCGAACCCGCCTTTGGTGGGACTCGCCTAGGCTCGGCCCACGCTACCCGGCCATCCTACTGCGCCGCCGCCGCCCCTCCCGGTTGACCGCCCTGCCCTCGGCAGGTTAAAGTAGAGAGTTTGGCTGGCAGCGGTCGGCCGTTGCCAAGAAACCCATTTCGACCCCAACCACCGTAGTCGCCATGTTCGCCAAACGGGTGATACCCTGCCTCGATGTCAACCGGGGCCGAGTCGTCAAGGGGACGAATTTCCTCAATCTCCGCGATGCCGGCGATCCCGTGGCCGTCGCTGCCCGCTACGAGGAAGAGGGGGCCGACGAACTGGTCTTCCTTGACATCACCGCCAGCCACGAGGGCCGCGAGATCATGCTCAACGTCGTCCGCCGCACGGCGGAGGTCGTTTTCATGCCGCTGACCGTCGGCGGGGGAATCCGCACCATCGACGACATCCGTGCCCTGCTCGAGCGCTGGGGCCGATAAGGTCTCCATCAACTCCACCGCCTGCCGCAATCCGGAGTTCGTCCAGCAGGCTGCCCGCCGCTTCGGCAGCCAGTGTATTGTGGTGAACATCGACCCCAAACGGGTGGTTAAGGAAGGCCGCGAGGTCTGGGAAGTCCATATCAACGGAGGGCGGATCGGCACCGGGCTGGAAGCCGTCGCCTGGGCCCAGGAGGTCGAACGCCGGGGGGCCGGCGAGATCGTGCTGACGTTGATGGATGCCGACGGCACAAAAAACGGCTATGATTTGGAAATCACGAGGGCCGTCACCCGCGCTGTGCGGGTGCCGGTCGTGGCCAGCGGTGGGGCCGGCTGCCCTCAGCACCTTGCCGATGCGATCCTGTTGGGCGGGGCCGAGGCCGCCCTGGCCGCCAGCATTTTCCATTTCGGCGAGTACTCGATCCGCCAGACCAAGCAGGTGATGCGCGACCGCGGCATCCCGGTAAGACTATGACGAACTAGTTCGAGCCAGTGGATGATTGTAGGGTGGGACAAGCTCGCGCAGCGAGCGCCGGCCCACCGAGATCGAAAATGACAGAAATAATGGTGGGCCGGCGCTTGCTACGCAATCTGCTCCCACCCTACAGCCCTGAAGACGAATGACCACGCCAACCCAGAACGAACCGGAAAAGCCGCATGAGCTCGGCCGCTTTTTGCACCGCGGCGAGCTGGAGATCGATAAACTCTTCCGCGCCCTGGTGAAGTTCGAGGGCAGCGACTTGCACCTGAAAGTGGGCACGCCGCCGGTCGTTCGCGTCACCGGTTCGCTGCGCCCGCTGAACCGCGGCCCAGTTGACGACGAAGAGATGGCCCGGCTGGTCCTGCCGTTGTTCCACCACGACGCCCAGCGGCTGAAGATCTTCGAGGAGAACGGCGGCTGCGACTTCGCCTACTCGCTGCAGATCGACGACAAACGGTGGCGGTTCCGCGTCAACGTCATGCAGCAGATGGGCAGCCTGGGCCTCGTGGCCCGGCGGGTGAACAACTGGATCCCCGACTTCAAATCGCTCTACCTGCCCGACGGCATGGAGAAGCTCTGCCAGTACAGCCAGGGGATGATCCTGCTGGCGGGCATCACCGGTTCCGGCAAGAGCACGACGATCGCCTCGATGCTGGACTGGATCAACCACAATTACCGCAAGCACATCCTCACGCTCGAGGACCCGATCGAGTTCACCTTCACGGAAGACAAATGCCTGATCAACCAGCGGGAGATCGGCAACGACGTGAAGGACTTCGAGACTGGCATGAAGCATGCGGTCCGCGAAGATCCGGACGTGATCCTGGTGGGCGAAATGCGCGACCGGCTGTCGTTCGAGACGGCCATCCAGGCGGCCGAGACAGGCCACCTCGTCTTCGGCACGATCCACTCCTCGACCGCGCCCAGCACGATCGGCCGCATCCTCGACCTCTTTCCCGAAGGCCAGCGGAGCGCCGTCCGCAGCGCCATGGCCTTCAACATGAAGGCCATCCTCGCCCAGAAACTGCTGCCCTCGATCAAGCCCGGCGTGAAGCGCGTGCCCACCGTCGAGATCATGACCTTCAACCTGATTGTCAAGAAGCTGGTCCTGGAGGGCCAGGACGAGAAGCTGGTCGACGCCATGCGCCTGGGCAAGGAAGATGGGATGCAGGACTTTACGATGAGCCTCAAGGAGCTGATCGACGCCGACTTGATCGACCGGCCGACGGCCTTCGAAGCGGCGCCCAACCCCGAGGCATTGAAGATGGCGTTGAAGGGGATTGAAGTTCGCGATTCGGCCATGATGTAAGGAAAGCACGAAATCCGAATATCGAAATCCGAAACAAATATCAAGGACCAAATCAGCAAGGACAAAAACCAAGAAATACACGCGGCTTAGTCGCGTAGCTCGTGGTTTTCTGGAGTTTTGCATTTTGAATTTTCTTGTTTCTTATTTGGATTTGTTTCGGATTTCGAGTTTCGGATTTCGGATTTGAGTGGAAAGGTGCCATGAAAAGTTCCCGTGCGATCTTGATCTTGCTGCTGGCCGCCTTCTTCGTGGCGCGGGGGCCGAGACCCTCCGCGCCGACTTCGAGAGTGACGCCAATTATTTGTGGAACGCCCCGTGGCGCGGCGACGGCTACTACCTGAGCTGGATGAAGATCGCAGCGGCCTGGCTGGTCTTCCTGGCTTGGGTCGGCGTCGCCGACTGGGTCAATCGCGACCTGGAGGAGACCGGCCTGAAATGGCAGATGTGGAACCCCATCGTCGTCGGCAGTTTCATGGCCGCAATGTTCTTGAGCTGGCTGATACCGTGGTTCTGGCTGAATATCTTTCTGCTCTTGGGCGGGGCCGTGGCGCCCGTGGCGACCTACGTCGTCTATCGCAACCGCCTCATGCCGATCCACCGCCGGGTGCTCACCGCGGCCCACCTGCGTTTCTGGTACTCGGAAAAGATGAAGAACGTCGGCGTGAAGGTCTCGGCCGAGGCCGCCGACGCCAATACCAGCGGCGTGCCGGTCAAGGTCTATGCCCGCGGCGGCGCCGATCCGACCGTCGACGGCGCCCGCCTGCTGGCCGCGCGGCAATCGGGCGGACTTCCGCTGGCCCGCAAGATCCTGCACGACGGGCTGCGGTCGAGGGCCTCGGCGATCGTGTTGGACTTCTCGGCCACGACGGTCGCCATCCGCTACCTGGTCGACGGCGTCTGGATGCCCCAGGAGCCGCTGGAGCGGGAAAAGGCCGACCCGGCCCTGATCGCCCTGAAGTTGCTCTGCGGCCTCGAACCCAAGGAGCGGAAGGCCAAGCAGGTGGGCAAGTTCGGCGTCGAGTACTGGGTGCTGCGGAAAGAGAATTTCACCAAGATGGACAAGGCCGAGAAGGCCTATCGCGAGCAGGCCACGATGGACCTCATGCGACGGATGGCCTCGGAGGAATTGAAGCCGCCGCAACTCCAGATCGCGGTCGCCAAGGCGGTGGAGCAGCAGGCCCGGCAGAAATTCGCCACGCCCATTGGGATTTGGACCCCCATCGACAAGGAAAACCTGCCTAAATTGCCCGGCATCGACAACCTGCACCCCGTGACTTCGCTCGAGCCGGTCAAGACGGCATCCACCTTGACCTGCCAAGGGACGCAGACCGGCGAGCGGGTCGTCGTGGAGTTCGAGGTCAAGGGCATGCACCTCGTCACGCTCGACGATCTGGGCATGCGGGCCAAGATGCAGGAACAACTGAAGGAGATCCTCGTCCGGCCCAAGGGCTTCGTGATCTTGTCGGCCATCCCCACCGGCGGCCTGCGGACGACGACCAAGGTCGTGCTCTTCGGGATGGACCGTTTCGTGCGGGAGTTCGTGGCCCTGGAGGACGAGGCCAATCGCTACGACGACGTCGAGAACATCGCCGTGACCACGTACCGCAGCGCGGACGGCCAGACCCCTGCCGACATCCTGCCGAAGATCTTCCGCCAGCAGCCCAACGTGATCGTGGTCCGCGATCTCGTGAACGCCAAGACGGTGAAGATGCTCTGCGACGAGATTGCCGCGGAAGGGCGGCTGGTGGTGAGCACGGTGCGGGCGAAGGACAGCGTCGAGGCCCTCTTGCGGATTTACGGGATCGAGAAGGCCCCGCTCGCCGAATTCCGCGACCAGGCCACGGCCGTGCTTTCGCAGCGGCTGGTCCGCAAGCTGTGCGACAAGTGCAAGGAGCCGTACGCCCCGCCGGCGGACGTGCTGAAGCAGTTGAACCTGCCGGCCGACAAGGTCAAAGCCTTCTATCGGCCGCCCGCGCGGAAGAGCGCCGAGGAGGACAAGCGGGAGATCTGCCGCGAGTGCGGCGGGGTGGGTTTCCTGGGCCAGACGGCCATTTTCGAGCTGCTGGTGGTCGACGACCTTCTGCGGAAGACGCTCGCCACCACGCCCAAGCTCGACGCCCTGCGACTGGCGGCGCGGAAGTCGGGCAACAAGACCTTGCAGGAGGAAGGGATCTTGCTGGTCGTCCGCGGCGCCACGTCGCTGCCGGAGTTGATGAGGGTCCTAAAGGGATAAAGGATAAAGGATGAAGGATGAGGGATGTTTGTCGGTGGTACTCAGTACTCGGTACTCTTAACTCAACGCACACACGTCGAAAGTTACGCGATATGAAACCTTGGTTGCTTCCATCAGCAGGCGTTGCGGTCCTGCTCTTGACCCTGGCCGGCTGCAGCTATGGGCCGGACAAGATCCGCACGGCGGCCAAACCTGCGCCGATGCGCACACCGGAGCAGATTGCCAGCGACTCGGGCAAGGTAATCAACGAGCTCGAACTCACGATTCACAGCGTCAGGGATGCTAAAACCGCCAAGGATGCTGTTCCGAAAGTCAACGAGGCATTCGGGCGATTGATGAATCTGGTGCAGGAAGGACAGACCGTGGCGAGGACATTGACCCCTGCGCAGAATAAGCGATCGGATGAGCAACGTGCAACAAATGCCAAAACGATGGCGTCCTTGTCGGCGGCGGTCAACGACCTGAATAAGATAGCGGGACTTCCTCCGGAACTCCACCAGGCCTTTTCGGAGGGGCAAAACAAACTGCAACAGGCAGAGGATGCTGCGAAAGCCGAGCGCCGCCCTTCCCCCGCTCGAAGTCCTCCCCGAGAATCCGCCGAACAGTTGGTGCTGGGTGGTATGGATCCTCTGCCTGTTTGTGCTGGCGGCCTGCGTGGGGTTCCTCTTCCGCGACGGCTTGTGGAGCAATGCCATTGTCCTGGTCAACGTGGTCTTTGCCGGCCTGCTGGCGATGAACTTCTACGAACCGCTGGCCAAGATCATGACGAAGCAGAGCGAAGAGATCCAGTCCTATGCGCCGATGTTGGATTTCCTCGCGCTGTGGATTTGTTTCGTTCTCGCCGCGGTGGTCTTCCGCGCTGCCACCGATGCGGTCTCGAAGGTCCGCGTGCGGTTCCTGAAGATCGTCGATTATTGGGGCGGCGTCGTGCTCTCGCTGTGCGTCGGCTGGGTGATGGTCGGTTTCACGCTGACCACGCTGCACGCCGCGCCGCTGGCGCAGTATCCGGTCTTCGGGACCTTCCAGCCGCAGAGCAACATGTTCTTCGGCCTGCTGGCCCCCGACCGCGAGTGGCTCGGCTTCACCCAGTATGAATCGTGGGGACCCTATTGCCGATCGGTCGGCCAGGAGGACGCCGAGGACTGCATTTTTCCGCCCAACAAAAAGGATACTCGCGACTTCATCACGAAGAACCTCGAACGGCGGCAGCATGTCGAGAACTACATTCTCGGCAACTCCGACCGTGCCATCCGCGTCCGCAAGCCAGGAGCGGCTGGCAAAACCCAATGAAAAGGCAACCCGGGTGGCGCGTCCCTTCGCAAGCACAGGCCACCCGCGCCACTGTTGGTGAAGGCCGGGCAGCCTGTTTTGTGGAAGCCCAATTCGATGTCAACGCCCGATCGTTCCACCGCAGCGAGGTTTGACGCGGCCGACGAAGCCGTGGTGGGTTACCGCGCGCTGAGCACCCTGGCCGTGGCAGGGCTGCTGGCCGGATTGCTCTCGCCGCTGTCGCTAATGAGCTTTGCCCTCTGGCTCGCGCCGCTGGCGGCCGTGGTCCTTTCCGGCCTGGCCCTGCGGCGGATGGCGACCTGCCGGCCCGACCTCGTGGGCCGTCCGGCGGCCGTGGCCGGCCTGTTGCTGGGCGCCGTGTTCCTGGCCGCTGCGCCGGTCGACGATCTGGTCTACCGCTACTTCCTCCGCCAGGAGGCCAGGCAGTTTGCCGACCTCTGGTTCGAAATCGTCCGCCATGGTGGGGGCAACAAAGTCTATAAAGCCCACTGCCTCACGCTTTCGCCCAAGCAGCGCTGGCCGTTGGAGAGCGACCTGGCCAAGTTCTACAGCCAGAACAAGACCCGGCAGACGTTGCTTACGCAGTTCATCGAAAAACCGACGATCCGGACCCTCTTCGCGCTGGGGAAGGATTCGGATGTGAAGCTCCGCTACTATGAGACGGTCGCCGAACAAGACGACGCAGTAAAGCAAATCTATGCCGTGACGTACCTGGACGAGCAGAAACGGCTGACAACCTTCTTCATCTCGTTGGTCATGCAACGCTCCGTCGAGGCCACGAGCGGCCAGGCGGACTGGACCCTGCTTAACGTCGAGGGCAATATTCGCCCTGCGGGATGGTGAGCATGGCTTTTTCCTCCTTCGCCGCCCGCATCACCCAACTCGCGCGTTCGATCGAGGCGCTGGCCGCCGCCGCGCAGGCTGTGGGCGCGGCATCGTTACAGGGCCGGGAGTGGTTCGATCTGCTCAATCGCAAGCTCTTGCCGCAGTTGCAAGGGCCGCCGCTTCTGATCGTGGCCATCGTGGGCGGCACGAATATCGGCAAGTCGGTGGTTTTCAACCACCTTGCGGGCGAAACGGCCAGCGCCGCCACGCCGCTGGCCGCCGGCACGAAGCATCCCGTCTGCCTCGTCCCGCCCGGTTGCGACGACCCGCAACTGCTGGGCCGCCTCTTCGAGCATTTTGAGCTGCATGCCTGGCAGTCGGCCGACGATCCGCTGGACGACGCGCCCGCCGATCGGATCTACTGGCGGTTGGGGGCCCATGTGCCCCCGCGGCTGGTATTGGTCGACGCGCCCGACGTCGATTCCGACGTGACGGTGAACTGGCAGCGGGCGCGGGCGATCCGCCAGACGGCCGACGTGCTGATTGCCATTCTGACGCAGCAGAAATATAACGACGCGGCGGTGAAGCAGTTCTTCCGGGCGGCGGTGGAGGCAGATAAGCCGATCATCGCGATCTTCAACTTCTGCGATTTGCAGGCCGATCGCGACTATTGGCCGCAGTGGCTCGCCCGCTTCTGCGCCGAAACCGGCGCCAATCCGGAGCTGATCTACGTGGTGCCCTACGATCGCGCGGCGGCCAGCGAGCTGCGGCTGCCGTTTTATAGAATCAAGCGGGGAGCAGGGAGCGGGGAGCGGGGAGCGGGGAGCTGGGAGCAGGAGCGGGAAAGCCGGGAGCAAGGAGGTGCAGAATGCCCAAGCGGCGGCACCGTCGGAGACGGGAGCCTCTCCGGCTCCCCGCTCCCCGCTCCCTGCTCCCCGCTCTCTCTCCGCAACGAACTGGCCGCTCTGCATTTCGACGCGATCAAGATCCGCACCTTTCGCGGGGCGCTGGCGCGGGTGCTCGATCCGGCCCAGGGTCTGCCGGGCTACTTGGACGAGATCCGCGCCGCGGCGGGGCAGTTCGCTGCGGCGGCATCTGCCCTGTCGGCGACCGAGATGGCCCGCGTCGCCTGGCCCAGCTTGCCCTCGCGCGTGCTGGTCGATGAGATGCACGAGTGGTGGGATGCCGACCGTTCGGCCTGGTCGCGGCGGGTCCACGGCTTCTATCGCATGGTCGGCCAGGGCATCCTGCGGCCGGTCCGCGCGGCTTGGACCGCGATGGCCGGCCCCAGCGAGGAGCCCTTGGCAGCCTTCCAGCGGCAGGAGCAGGCGGCGGTCGTCATGGCGGTCGAGAAGCTCCTCGACGAGCTTGCGCGGCTTTCTCAGGTCGGCAACGAGATCTTGCAGCCGCGCCTGACGCGGATTCTCGGCGGCCAGGCCCGCTCGGAGCTTCTGGCCCGCATCGAGGCGGCCCATCGATCGCTGCCTCCGGTCGATGAAGACTATCGCGCGTTTATCCGCGCGGAGTTGGACGACTGGAAGGCCAAGAATCCGCGGAGCACGCACTGGCTGCGGACGCTTGATCAGGCATTGGCGGTCGCCCGGCCCGCGATCACCGTCACGCTCTTCGTTAGCGGCGGCGTGCTGGCCGGCGATCTCGTAGGGCAGGCCGCGATGCATGCCGCAGGGCATGTGGCCGGGCAGGTCGCCGCCGACGCGGCCATCGGCGAGGTGGTCGTGGCGAGCGGCGGCGAAGGCACCCGTCAGGCCGCCGCACGGCTCTTCAGCCGCCTGCAAACCCGTTTTGCGCAGAAGCGGGCCCAGTGGTTGGCTGGCTTCGTGGAAAAGGAACTGCTCGGCGATCTGCTGGCTGACTTGCGGCGGGGGGCCGCGGTGCCCGAATCGAGCGAGTTCCGGGAAGTGCAAGCGGCGATAGAGGGATTGTAAGAGCATCGCTTTCGTCCCGCATCTTGCATCGAAAAGGCCCGTTGCGTAAAATCTGGAGCACAAGTTGCTTTCTCGGCCAAGCGGATGAAAAGAGGATCAGGCGAACTGGTTCTGGCGCTTGTTGCCCGGGAAACTTGTTGCATCAACATACCACCCCAATTGGGAGCCTCAGCAAGAAGGAAAAAGACGATGTTACGCACGTTTCAGGCGAACTGGTTGCTTGTAGTGTTGGCGGGTGGAATTGCACTCGCCGGCTGGTCCACTTTGAGTGCCGCTGACCCCGACACCAAAGACGCTGCCAAGAAGATTGATGCCCCGGAGTCCAAGGCGAAGACGGAGAACACGCCTGCGGCGGAAAAGGACCCGTTCGCCGTGCCCGAGGGCACGCCCGAGGAACTGTTGAAGTTCATCGAAAAGACCGCACGAATCCAGCCTCAAGCAAGGTCGCGCGAGGATCTCGTCGATTTCGTCAAGAAGACGCGGCATGCGATGATCGCGGCAGCCGACAAGATCCTGGCGGCCGGGGCTGATGGCAAGACCCGGGCCAAGGCCGTCGAGGCGAAGTTCGACGCGCTGACCTTGTTGGAACGATACGGCGACGCCGATGCAGGGAAGCACGTCAAAGAGTTTTTGGAAACGATCAAGAACGACAAGGATCCCGAAGTCAAGAGGCTGGCCAGGCTCTTTGACTTGCGCAATCGCGTGACCGAAGCGATGGCCGACCCCGCCGCTGCCGCGAAGCTCTGGGACGATCTCAAGAGCGAACTGAAAGCCGCCCCCGATGCGGGACTCTTCTCGCTTGCCGGACAGCTCGCCAGCCGGGAGGAGCGTTCGAATCCTGAGGCCGCCGCCACGAAGCTGACCGAACTGGCGGAGATCGCCTCCCAGAGCAAGGACCCCGAGATCTCGCGGCTTGCCAAGCGTTTCGCGGGAACCGCCCGCCGCTTGGCGCTCCTGGGCAAGCCGATGGAAATCACGGGAACCTTGCTCGACGGCTCGCCCTTTGACCAGGGCTCCCTCAAGGGCAAGGTCGTGCTCGTTGACTTCTGGGCCACCTGGTGCGGTCCCTGCCGGGCCGAATTGCCGAACGTCAAAGAGAACTATGAGAAGTATCACGACAAGGGCTTTGAGATCGTCGGCGTAAGCCTCGACCAGGACGCCAAGCCCCTGAAGAAATTCATCCAGGACGAGAATATCTCCTGGACGATCCTCTTCCCGCAGGACAAGAAGGACCAGTTCTGGAACAATCCCCTGGCCGTTTACTATGGCGTGAACGCGATTCCGTGTGTGATTCTTACCAACCAAAAAGGCGAGGTCGTATCGCTCAACGCCCGCGGTCCTGAACTTGGCAGGAAGCTTGCAGAACTACTCGGCAAAGTCGAGGAGACAAAGGCCAAAGGCGATAAGGACGAAGCCGAGCCGCCGAAGAAGTGACTGGTCATGTGGTCATGTAGGTCCCTCTTGCCGAGAGGGACAATTGCGCTGCTCCTTCCGCGCATCTCAGGACGGAACGGTTACGCCGAGCACAATGGTCCTTTCCGGCAGAAAGGACCTACGGCATTGGTTTCCTTTTGGAAGACCGCATCATCTCGTAAGCGAAGATGCCCGCGGCCACGCCCAGATTGAGCGAGTCAGTCTCCCGTGCCATGGGAATTGTCGCGCGCTGCGTGCAGTAGTCGAGCCACGGGTCGTCCAGGCCGTCGAACTCGTTGCCCAACATCACGGCGGCGCGGCGGGGCCAACGAACAGTTTCCAGCGGCACGGCCCGCTCGTCGAGTACGGCGGCCAGCATCTCCACGCCCCAGCGATCGCCTAGTGCGGTCAGATCGGCGGCCAGGTCGGAAGACTTGCGATAGGGAGTCCTCAGCACCGCGCCCATCGATACCCGCAGGCAGCGCCGCGAAAACGGATCGCAACATTGCGGGCCCAGCAATAGGCCATCCGCGCCCAGCCCGGCGGCCACCCGGAAGACGAGGCCCATGTTCTCCGGCTTGGTGATACGGGGGCAAACGATCACGCCCAGCGGCCCATCACACGGCGGGCCCAGCATCTCTTCCAGCGACATCTCAGCGCGGCGACGGCCGGCGGCCAGCACGCCTTGGTGCAGATGAAAACCGATGATCTCCTGCACCAACGGCTCCGCGGCAACATAGATCGGCACGTTCGCGGGAACGCGCGGCAGGAACTCCGCGACCAGCGGTTCGGCCACCAAGAGCGACTCCGCCGCGAAACGGCTCTCCAAGAGGCGCGTTACCAGCAGATTGCCCTCGGCCACGAACATCCGCTGGCCGCGAAGCGTGCGGTCGCGCAGGTTGCGATACGCCGCCACCTGGGCATCATCCAACGAGTCGATGCGAATGAGGTTCGGGGCGGCCATTATTTCAAAGCACGAAACTCAAGATCCGCGACCACGGGGTACGTGGTGCCCGATCCAAAATACGAAGAATCGATGACCAAAATGCTGGGTAGCGATTACGGAGCGTCCCCGGTTTTGAGCATTTCACATTTCACATTTGAATTTGTTTCGGATTTCGAGTTTCGGATTTATTCTGCCTCCCCGCCAATGCCCAGTTCATCGAGCTTTTTGCGGAGCGTGGTGCGATGCAGGCCGAGGCGGCGCGAGGCGGCCAGGCACTGCCCTCCGGCATGTTGCATGGCCGCCTTCAAGAGCGGCGGCTCGACCAGCCGCAGCAGCCGCTCGTAGAGATCCTGGACCTCCTCGTGGCCTTCCAACTGGGCGTAGGCCCAAGTGTGGATGAGCAGGGCGATAGCCTCTTCCTGCCCTGCGTGCCCCAGGCCGGCCGGCAGCACGGGCGGAGGCAGGTGCTCGCGCCCGATAATGCCGCCGCGGGCCATGATCATGCCATGCTCGACGGCGTTGCGGAGCTCCCGGACATTGCCGAACCAGTCCCGCTGTCGCATTTCGGCCAGGGCTTCCGGCGAGACCGAGGGCCGAGGGCCGGGATTGCGATCGGCCAGCACGTCGAGGAAATGCTCTGCCAGAGGGCCGATGTCTTCGCGCCGCTGGCGGAGCGGCGGCAGCTCAATCTCGAAGGTGATCAGGCGGAAATAGAGATCGTGGCGGAACTTGCCCTCGGCCACCCGCTGCTGCAGATCCTGATGCGTGGCGGAGATCATGCGGAAATCGCCGCGCACGGCATGTTCGCCGCCCACCGGCACGATCTCGCCGAACTCCAGCACGCGGAGCAGCTTGACCTGCAGGGCCAGGGGGATGTCGGCCACTTCATCGAGGAAGATCGTGCCGCCGCCGGCCTGTTCGAGCAGCCCTTTGCGCGATTGCTCGGCCCCCGTGAAGGCCCCGCGGACATGGCCGAAGAGCTCGCTTTCGGCCAGCGTAGGGCTGAGCGAAGCCATGTTCACCGCCACGAACGGCCCGTCGGCCCGGCGGCTATAGCGATGGATGGCCCTGGCCACGAGCTCCTTGCCGGTGCCGCTTTCGCCGCGGACGTGGACGCAGGCCTCGGAGGGGGCGACCAGGGCAATCCGCTTGAAGACCTCCTGCATGGGCGGACTGGCGCCGACGATCAGCCCTGCCGGGTCTTTCGCCGGCATGCGGACTGGACCATCCACGGCTCGCGCATGGTGTTCAGCGCGCTGGAGATGACGCGTTGGGCCACGGCCAGGTCGAACGGTTTGGTCAGATAATCGAAGGCCCCGTTTCGCACGGCCGTGACTGCGGTGGAGAGCTCGCCGTAGGCGGTCATAACCACGATCGGCACGTCCGGCGCGGCCTTCTGGAAATGCTGCATGGCGGCCAGGCCGTCCATGCCCGGCAGGCGGACATCGAGCATGATCACGTCCGGCCGCCGACCCGGCGTACCGGGTGCCCCGCCGACTGCGGCGAGGCCCTGTTCGGCCGAAACGGCGGTCACTGCCGTATAACCCAGTTGCTCGGCCAATTTGGCCAGCCCCCAGCAAATGCTCTGTTCGTCGTCGACGATGAGGAGATGGGGCATAGTGGCGTGGTTCCAGGGACTCACTCCATTCTACTTCAACCGCAAGATTGCAGCAACGTGCCTGGCGCGGGTCTTGCCCGAATTGTCTGGTATCGCGTAGGCGATACGTGCTTTGCACGGGCAGCAAGGACATGAATAACCAAGACACGAAGACGGCTTTCGGCGGTTTCCAGCAGGATCGGTTTGCCTGCGCCCAACTCCAAGAAATCGAAGGAATGGGGCATACGACGCCTCCCGCCGACGATTTCAAGAAGGGGGTCGAATTCCTCGACGCCTTCATCCCTCAAGAAAAGCGACCTGCCCGAGATCGCTCCCGGGCAGGTTCTCAGATGTTTATCGTTTCAACAGGCGGGTCGCGCTTCAGGCCGACTCGTCACTGCTGGTGGCCTTCTTGGCCGGGGCCGGAGCGGCCGGCAAGGGGGCGGCTTCGGTCTTCGGGGCAGCGGCCGGGGCGGCAGGAGCGGGGGCAGCACCACCGCAACCGCAACCGCAGCCTTCCACGCCGCAAGAAGTCGCCGAGCAGGTCTTGCACTTTATTGTGAAGATGTCCCTGACCAGGTCGGCCAGAGGATGCTTGCAGCACTTCTTCTCGCAGCCAGCCTCACAACCGCAAGCCTTCTCGCAGGCGGCCGGAGCACAGGCGGGCGCACAACCGCAACGCTTGATGATGTGGCAAACCGGCTTCTCGCAGCCGCAAGCCTTCTCGCAGCAAGCCGGAGCCGGAGCGCAGCAGGCCGGGGCCGGAGCACAGCAGGCCGGGGCCGGAGCACAGCAGGCCGGCTTCGCGCAGCAGGCCGGAGCTGGAGCGCAGCAGGCGGGTTTCGCACAGCAGGCCGGCTCGGGAGCCGCACAAGCCTTCACCGCGCCGCAGGCCTCGCAGGCGCCGCAGTGCTTGCATTCAAACAGATCCTTCAGGCCGGCAAACAAATCCTTGACCGGCGTGATCGGCGTGCAGCAGGTTCCACAACCGCAGCCGCAGGCCTTCTCACATGCAGCGGGCTTCGCGCAGCAAGCGGGTTCCGGCGCACAGCACTGACTGAACCCCTGGCTGCAGAGGGCGACGCTCAACAGCAGCGCTCCAAACATGATCTTGGTTCTCATTGAGCAACAACTCCTTTACAATGAACTCCTGGTGCTTCTTCCCCGGGCGGCGACCGCAAACGCGGAATCTCCGTCTCGGGAACAATCCGTCGCGCTCGGCGGGTTCTCCCATGGGTCAGAACCGACTCAGGCGTGTTTGCCGATCGCAGTTCCACCCGGGAATGCAGGTAAGCCCCAAAAGTTCGCACAGTTACGGCGCCAGGGACCGCCGAGCCATCCCTGACTCGAAACGTACCCCGTTCGGTTCCTGACGCGCCCTCGCAGCGTGCCACCGCGGCACGCGCAATTCGCTAAGGGTTAGTAACCGTATCGGCACCCTTGCCGAAGGCCCTTGAACGCACGGAAGCTATTTTCAGCAAAAGGTTTACTGCTCCTCCTGCACAAAGATTTCCAGATGCGAAAGAGAGTCAAAATTTGCCGGATGTAACGCTTGCTGGAGCCCGAAAACAGGCGACAAGCTCTTGCTAACCAGCAAACTCCGCCATCCTTGCCAGCCGTGCGGTATTTTTTTCCGCGGTCTTGCGCTTGGCTCCCGCGCAGAAATTTTGCTATACTACTCGCGGCCGAAGTTGGAACAATCCTCACGAACTCATGCCCAAAGCAGCAAACGCGACACGCCACCGCTACTCATGGAACTACGCCCGACGGGACCTGATCGCCGGCCTGACGGTGGCGGCAATCGCCGTGCCCCAGGCCATGGCCTATGCCCTGATCGCCGGGATCGACCCGCGATTCGGTCTTTATTCGGCGATTGTGGTAACGGCCGTGGCCTCGATCTTCGGCTCGTCGCAGCACCTGATGAACGGCCCGACCAACGCCATTTCGCTGGTCACGTTTAGCGCCCTGGCCTTTGTGGCCGCCACACCGGAATTTGCCGCCAACCCTTCGAATGCAGTTGGGACAGCATTATTCCTTCTGGCAGTGATGGCCGGCGGAATCCAGATCCTGGTGGCCGTCTTCCGCTTGGGCGACCTGACGCGCTACATCTCCGAATCGGTCGCGATTGGATTCATGGCCGGGGCCGGATTGCTGATCGCCCTGACCCAGGTGGCAAATCTCCTGGGACTGAAGGAGCAAGGCACGGGCCACCAGCACCTGCTGGTGCGGCTCTGGCTGACGCTTACCCAGGGCGGCGCCGTCAACCTGCGTGCCTTGACAATCGGC
The DNA here is from genome assembly GCA_963824275.1 of uncultured Planctomycetia bacterium. Lineage (GTDB taxonomy): Bacteria > Planctomycetota > Planctomycetia > Pirellulales > Thermoguttaceae > JANXQG01. The sequence goes on from CAWGOT010000007.1 coordinate 826,107, forward strand.
CTGGGAACGGCTGTGCTCGTGGTATTGCTGCGAAAGATCACGCGAAGGTACCACCTGCCGCGTTTCGACATGCTCCTGGCATTGGCGATTGCGGCGACTGCGGCCGCTCTGTTGGGCTGGTCGCGGACAGCGGAGGATACGCCTCGTATGATCGACGTGATCGGTCGAATTGGGGCCGGACTTCCCGAGTTTCAGACTTTCAAGTTCCGAGTCGACTGGATGCGTGAGATGTCCGGCAGCGCTTTGGCCGTCGCCTGCCTGGGGCTGCTGGAAGCCTTGTCGATCGCCAAGGCGATCTCCTTCCAGACGCGCCAACCGTTGGATTACAATCGGCAGTGCCTGGCCGAGGGCCTGGCCAACGTATGCGGCGGGTTCTTCCAATGCCTGCCCGGTTCCGGTTCACTGACTCGCTCTGCGATCAACTTCCAGGCCGGCGCGATGACGCGCTGGTCGGGGGTCTTTGCCGCCGCGGCCGTGGCCCTGGTGGTTTGTGTTTTCGGCCCTCTGGCACAGTTCCTTCCCAAGGCGGCCCTGGCGGGCATTCTCTTGGTGACCGCCGCGGGTTTGATCGATCAGCGGCGGATCCGCCACGCCGTGCGGGCGAGCCGTTTCGATGCCTTGCTGGTTATCGCCACGGCGCTGTCAGCCGTGCTGATTGGCGTCGAGTTTTCGATCCTCATCGGCGTCGGCCTGTCGATATTGATGTTCGTGCCCCGCGCCGCCCGGCTGAAGGCCGCCGAACTGACCATCGGCGCGGACCGCGTTATCCGCGACCGCCAGCCGAACGATCCTTGCTGCACGCGGATGGTGCTCTTGGACCTGGAGGGCGAATTCTTCTTCGGCGCCGCTCCGGAGCTGGACCGCTATTTCGACGACCTCCGCGAGCGGCCGGTTTGCGGGTCATCGTGCTGCGGGTCAAGCGGACGCGGAATCCGGACATCGTCTGCATGGAGCGGCTCCAGCACTTCATCGTCGAGATGCAGGCCAAGGGGGTGACGGTCCTGCTGTGCGGCGTGCGGCCCGACTTCGCCCAGGCGATGCACAACCTGCGTTTCCAGGACTTCCTCTCGAACGATTGCGTTTTCCTCGAAGATGCCGCGCACGTCGGTTCCGCAACCTTGGCCGCCGTCCGCCATGCCTACGACCTGCTGGGCGACGACCTATGCCCGCATTGCCCGCGCCGCACGCCGCCGGAGCCGGCTAATGGGGCGTTTTATTATCAGATTTGATCAAGCAGGTTGAATGCGGTATAGTAACTTCCCCCAGGTCATGGCGGTGCTCCAGCAGGGACTTGCCTCACCCGAACATGCCGCGTTCGTCGCACGGCTCCAAGCCGCAGCCAAGTGACGTTGCGTTTGGAGACTCTAGCACCGTTATCGAGTTGCATCCCAATGATACGCCCGGCGAGAGGTTCATGCAACAGCGCTCACATGCTCCAAAATCCGCTTGGAAGCTCGATGCCGAATCGCTAAGACCCAAGACCTAAGACCCACGCCCCCGCCACCTGCCTTTCCACCATCTCCCGTGCCAGATTGCACCACGTCCCGCAGAGATCGAGGATGCCGCTGTCTGCCGTGGCAATCACTGCATCGGACTGGGCCAGCTCGGAATCCGGGTCATGCACCAATTCAACCTGCCACGTCCAGCCCCGCTGGCCGGCCAGATCCTCGATGATCGTCTTCAGCCGCCCGCTATTGGAAACCGGTCGGTCCAGTAGCCAGAGGGCCTCGCTGACGCCGAACGCGGCCAGGGTCTGCCCGATGAGTTCCAAGGCAGGCTGTGTTTCGTCGACCTTGCGGTAGCTGCCGTGCATGCTGGCCATGTCGCGCATGGCCCCGTCGCGGGCCAAGAGGAGCACACCGCCGGCGAGCGCCGCTTCGATCGTCGTCAGCACGTTGTAGCCGTCGATCTCGATCCGGCAGCCGGCCAACGACGACGGCAAGACCATCCGCTGCTGCCGGCGCGCACGTTGGCGTCGCTGCAAGTGGATCGCGATACGGCCAGCCGCTGCCGCGATTCCAAGGTGTGCCGATCGCCCACGAGTTTGAGGCTCGACTGATGGGCGTAGCCGCGGCTCAAGAGCCAGGCGAGCTCGGCGGCCGCCGTTTGCAATGCCGGCAACGCGTCCGCTCCAAAGAGGCGAAGGTCGTCGGGATGCGGACCGCGATGCCGGCGCTGGTCGGGCATGTTTCGGATTTTTGTCTCTTGAATTTGTTGCGGATTTCGACATTCGGATTTCGGATTTCCGGATCCCGTCGTGCTACCTCTTGTACGTTCCCACTAATTCGCCTTGGGCCAGCACGTGATCGCGGATTTCGGCCAAGAGGGCCTTCTTGTCGACGCCCGGCGACAAAGTCACTGCTTGATCGAGCGCATAGACTTTGAAGTGGTAGTGATGCGTGCCTGCCTGACGGCGGCATCGGCCCGCGATAGCCCAGGTTGTCCTTGCTGAAGGAGTTGACGCCCTGCACGGCGGCCGGCGCGGTCAAGATCTTTTCCCGCGGCAGGCCTTCCGGCAGGCTCGTCGTCTCGGCCGGAATCTTGTAGAGCACCCAGTGGACCCAGGTTCCCAGCGGCGCGTCGGGATCATCGCAGATCAAGGCAAGTTCCTTCGTGGCCTGGGGAACGTTCGACCAGGCCAAGGGCGGCGACACGTCTTCGCCCTCGCCCGTATACTTCTTTGGAATCGGCTTGCCCGCCTCGAATGCCGTGCTCGTAACGGAGATTGTCATCGCTTTGCCTCCTTTGGGTTCAATGTTGTCATCGGCCCGCGGCAACCGCCAGCGGCCAACAACCCTAGCATACCAACGAAAACAACCGATCGCATTCCTTCTGCTCCCCGCTCCCCGCCATTACCCCTTCACCACTCCGATCGGCCGCATCCGGGCCACCTTGCCGGCCAGCCCGGCCTTATGCACCACGTCGACCACCAGGCTCACATCTTTATACGCCGCCGGCTGCTCCTCGGCCAGCCCCTTCCAACTCCGGCAGCGGGCGATGACGCCCTGCTCGGCCAGTTCGCGGTCGATCCGCCGGCCTTGGGCGTGCTGCACCGCGGCCGTGCGGCTCATCACGCGGCCGGCCCCGTGGCAGGTCGTGCCGAACGACTGCTCCATGCTGCCCGGCTGGCCGACCAGCACCCAACTCGCCCGGCCCATGTCGCCGGGGATGATCACCGGCTGGCCGATCGCGCGATACGGATCGGGCAATTCCGGATGCTCGGCGGGAAAAGCCCGCGTGGCGCCCTTGCGATGCACGCAGAGCTTCTTCGTCTGCCCGCCGACCGTGTGCTCCTCCAGCTTGGCGATATTATGGGCCACGTCGTAGACGAGGTTCATCCGCAGCGATTCCCAGGGCTGCTCGAAGACCTCGGCGAACGTCTCGCGGGCCTGCCACATCAGCAACTGCCGGTTGCCCCAGGCGAAGTTCGCCGCCGCCCGCATCGCGCCGAGGTACTTCTGCCCTTCGTCGCTATGCACCGGGGCGCAGGCCAACTGGCGGTCGGGCAGTTCGATGCCGTACTTGGCCGGCACTTTGCGGAAGGCGGCCAGGGCGTCGTCGCAGACCTGATAGCCCAGCCCGCGCGAGCCGGAATGGATCATCACGCAGACCTGGTCCTTCGCCAGCCCCATCGCCCGGGCGGCCGCTTCGTCGCAGATTTCCTCGACGACCTGGACTTCGAGGAAATGGTTGCCGGCGCCGAGCGTGCCGCACTGGTCGGCGCCGCGCTCCAGGGCACGAGGGCTGACGTCGTCGGCCTCGGCCCCGCGGAGGCAGCCTTGGGCCTCGGTATGCTGGATGTCGCCGGCGGTGGCCAGTCCGCGGCCCTGGAGGTACTCGACGCCTTCGCCCATCAGCCGCCGCAGTTCCTTGGCGGCGAAGCGATACGGCCCGCCCTTGCCGACGCCGGCGGGAATCTCGCGGAAGAGGGCGTCCATCAGGGCGTTGATCCGCGGCTGCACGTCGCCCAGGGAGAGGTTCGTGGTCATCAGCCGCACGCCGCAATTGATGTCGTAGCCCACTCCGCCCGGCGAGATGACGCCGCCTTCCAGCGGGATCGGTCGCGCAGACGCCGCCGATGCAGAAGCCGTAGCCCCAGTGGATATCGGGCATGGCCAGGCTGGCCATCTGGATGCCCGGCAGGAAGGCGACGTTGGCCACTTGCTCCGGGGCCTGGTCGTTGCGGATCTGCTCGATGAGTTTTTCATCGGCGAAGATGCGGCCTTCGGTGCGCATGCCGATCTTGTACGACTGCGGGATCCGCCAGACGCATTCGGCGATTTGTTCCAACGGGCCGTGATAGCCGGATTTGGACATCAGGGAGTTCCTTGCTTGTGGGCGATGGATTCTGCCATTTTCCGTAGGACGCTTCTGGCTGGCAAGGGGCTCGCATCCATTTTTCGGTTTATCCACCCGAAAGCTAGTTGTCATGCGATTTGAAAGTCGCTAAACTGATGGAATCGAGCTATTCACGATGGAGGGGTTGGCGCTCAGAAGACATGAATAGATCTGGAACTCCTTGGAACGGGGATAAACTCCGCGAGAAGCTCGCCACGTGGCGGAAACAAAGCGACACGTGACAGAATTGAGTCGTGGATGCAAGACTATCTTCGTTGTCGCTTTCCGGAACTGGAAACGTCTCTCCGTGCGGCCATCGACGCCTTCGATACGATCCAAGAGAACAAGTGTATTGCGCCGGAATTACTCGGGACAATCGTTGACGCTGCATCAAGCTCGCGTTGAATCACGATGAAACCGACCGTCTATATAGAAACCTCGATTTTTGGATACTTGGCGATGCGGGGGAGCAGTCTCTTGCGAGTCGCCGCCAACCAGCAGATTACCCGCGACTGGTGGGACAACTACCGCGGCCGGTATGAGGCGTTCGTTTCCCTTTTTGTTCTTGATGAATGTTCTGCGGGCGATCCAATCGCAGCCCAAGAGCGGCTGGTCTACTTGAACGGTATCCCCCTCCTACAGACTTCGGACGAGGTTGACGCACTGGCAGCGGCTTCTCGGACGGGTCCCATTACCTGAAAAAGCGAGCATGGACACATTTCACATTTCCATCGCTGCCGTTCGCGGTATAGAATTTCTACTGACGTGGAACTGCACGCACATCGCAAATTCGGCATTGCGTAAACGGATAGAGCGTATTTGCCTCGAAGAGGGCTATGACCCGCCCGTGATTTGCACACCCCCAGAGCTAATGGAGATTTACGATGAGTTCTGATCCAGTTGTTGCGGAGATTCGCGCAATCCGCGAGCAACTCGCAGCCCGTTTCAATTACGACATTCATGCGATCGGAAAAGACGCGCAGGAGCGAGAATCGCTTAGTGGTCGAAAGGTCGTCTGCCTTCCGCCGCGCCGCCCTGAAGGATGGCAGGAGCACGCCGCCGAGCCCGCATCCAGGGAATGATCATTTCATATCCAGCAACTCGAAGACCGTCCGCGCGATCGCCTGCGGATCGTGAATGATGGCCCAGGCCAGCCAGAAGATCAAGACGTTGCCGACGCTGAGCAGCATCACGCCCGCCAGATGCCACGGCGCTTCGACGCCCCGCAGGGCGGCGGCCAGCTCGGCCTCCAGCCGCGACCAGCCCTGGTAGTCCTGCTTCGGGCCGGAAGAGACCAGCGGCACGTTCCGCATCCAGCCGACGGCTTTCCAGGTGCAGTTGCACGCCCAGCCCCGGCAGGAACAGGCAGTCGCCGGCCCAGCGGGCGTCTGGGTCCATCCGCTCGACGACCTCGGCCAGCACGGGGCGAAGCTGATCGACCGAGATGTTGTAGATGATCAGCCGCGGCCGCAGGATCAGAAGCACGATGATCAGGCAGATCGCCATCAGCCCTAGGAAGATCAGCCACAGATACTTGGTCCCCGCCGGCCCGAAGTGGGCCGCCAGGCCCTCGGGAAACAAGAGTGCCATCGGCCCCACGAAGACCAGCCCCGAGACGGCCAAGCCCAGCGCAGCCGCGTCGCGGCCACCGGAGACGACCAGCGGCCGCCGCGCGAGATTGATCACGCCCAGCAGCAGCAAGTAGATGGCGACCGGCCCCAAGGCCAGGCATTGGTGAAAGGGTTCCATCCGGTCAGTTTAGCATGACGAAGGGGAGCGGGAATAACTGGCACAAGATCCGAAATCCGAATGTCGAAATCCGAAACAAATCCGAAATGCTAATAGGGCAGAAAAGGAAAGGACCGAAACAGCCGAGTTTTGAGCCTTTGCTATTTGAATTTCCGATTTGTTTCGGATTTCGAGTTTCGGATTTCGGATTTCCGTCTTCCTACGCCGCCTTTTGCGCGGACCGTTTCTTCCTCGTGTCCTTCCATCGCCGGTGGACCCACCAGTATTGCTCCGGCGCAGTGCGGATGGCCTGCTCCAACTCCCGCGAATACCACTGCGTCATGTCGCGGACCGTGCCGATGTCGTCTCGGGCGTCACGGGGATCGGCCATGGCTTGCGTGACCATCTCGAATTGCATCGGCTCGCCCAGCCGCCGCGCATAACAGACCGCCACCGGGGCGTCGTGCTCCAGGGCCAGAAGCGCGATCGCCTTGTGCGCCGAGGCCGGCCGGCCGAAGAACTCGACCCAGCAGCCCTTCTCGCCGGCGTACTGATCGGCGACGAAGGCCATCGTGCCGCCGCTGGAGAGCACGTGCTCGATCTGGTCGTAACCGCCGTTTTTCGGGATCAGGTGCTGGCCCGTCGCTGCGCGGAAGCTGGTCAGGTAGCGGTCGAGATAGACGTTGTCGAGATTCCGCGCCACCGAGAACGTGGGGAAACCGAGGATCCCCAGGGCGTAGCCGCCGAGCTCGAAATTGCCGAAATGGCCCGTGACCACGATCACCGGGCGCTCGCCGATCAACTGCCGCATGAGCGGGGCCACGTCGCGGAGCTGGATATATTTCCGCCAGTTGGTCTCGTGGATCTTCCGCGGCACGTGGGCCACTTCCAGCACCAGCAGGAAGAGGTGTTCCCACATCCGCAGGGCCAGCCTCGACCGCTCCTTGGGCGAGAGCTCGGGAAAGGCGTGGGCCAGGTTCTCATCGACCACCTTGGCCCTCACATGCGCCACGTCGTTCATCAGCCACGCGCAGGTCCGGGCCAGCTTGCGGCCGGTCTCCAGCGGCAGGGCCTGAACGATGCAGATCAGGATGCGAACGGCGACATAGCCCAGGTAAGCCAGGATCTTCTTTCGCGGCATGGCATGCTCCTTCCATGGAACGGATCGCGCGTATTGTTGCGAAAAACGGCCGCTGAGGGAAGTGGAAATAGTCAAACCGGAATAGGGCCACGGATGGAACAACTCGCAGTTTTTCTTCCTCGAACACCCTGCCGACGGGGGGATTTGCCCGAACTTGCCCGAAATTCGGATAGGGTCTTGCGGCAGCCACCCCAACATACGGGGGATTCTTGCCGGTACTTGCCGAAATCAATTCGTGCGGCCGAATTGGCGATCATTTTCCTGGAAGCGCATTCCATGCCGCGGTGCAGACCGCCGCCAACAGGCCAGGACAGCCTGGCGAGGGCTGCCCCGGCCGCGCGTCCTCGCATTGGCTTGCGAGAACGCCGAACCAAGTAAATTGTCAAAGAACCGGCGAGCGTATCCCCACGCCCGCTGCCGTAATTATCCATAGTTGTATATTATTGTCAAGGGCGCCGGAGATGATTTTTGCGACAAGGCGGCCTGATCGCCCTAAGTGGTTTCCCGGCAAGAGTTTCCAGTGCGGGGTGTTCGCAACTGCCTGGCCCACAGCGTCATCCAGATCACCGCGAATGCCATCAGCCACAGGCTGAACTTGAGGAACGCGATGGCCCAGAACCACACCCGCGCGACGAAGGCCCAATCGACATCCGGCCCCCACATGGCCAGCATCCACGCCGGCCGAGCCGACATCACGATGAGGTAAATGACCCAAAGAAGGGTGATGAATCCCACGGCGATGAGCAGCGTCCACCATCCGGCGACGGCGGCGGCCCTGACCCGCTTCTCGAAAACGTCATTCATGATGATTTCCTTCCTGCTGCAATGCTTGGGAGTACGGCAGCGACCCCCCAGCGAAAGATGCAGAGCGAATGCACCGTTTCGGTTATTCGCCGTGCCGCTCGCCTGCCTACAATTATAGTAGGCAATCTCTTGAAGAGGAGGCACAATCATGATCGAAACGATTGAGACAGGCACTCCGAAGGTGGTCGGCGTGAAGTTGAGCGGAAAACTGCACGACGAAGACTACAGGCGCTTCGTGCCGAAGATCGAGACCATTTTGACCGCCGAGGGCAAGGTGCGGTTGTTCGTGCAATTCGAGGAGTTCCAGGGCTGGGACATGCACGCCGCCTGGGACGATTTCAAGTTCTCCCTGAGGCATTATTCCGACTTTGAGCGGATCGCTATGGTGGGCGACCGCAGGTGGGAAAAATGGATGGCGAGCGTTTGCAAGCCGTTTACGAAGGCCAAGGTGAAGTATTTCGACCGCTCGGAAGTCGATGCTGCTTGGACCTGGCTGCGGGAAAACGAAGAGGCCAATCAAGCCTCGGAAGAAAATGACCGGCCGCCGGCCATGCCCTCGGAGGCGAGTCGATCGAACCCTTGGATCTGGTACGGGCTTTGAAGGCTCGCTGTCGGCAAACAGCAGGCGACCGATCCCTCGAATAAATGCCTTGCCTATGACATCCAAGGCGAGGGCGCTAACGCGACCAAGGACTACAAGCAAGCTGTAGCACTTGGGCTCGTGCTGGTCTTTCCGTAAGCAGCCTCAATTCACGGTTCCAAGTACGAGTCGAAGACCCGGACCTTCTTCCAGTTGTCCTGGTTCTCCGCGATGAGTTTCAGGTGCCGCTCGGCCTTGGCATACTGGTCGTACGCCGCTTTGTTCTAAAACACCTGGTGCAGGGACACGTCGAAATCCCGGTCATTCACGTCCCGCTGCATGTCGTCGGCCAGCGTCCCGACGGCAAAGCGGACCATGCCGGGGTGATCGGTAAGATATTTCTTGCAGGCGGCGACCAGCTTTTCCTTAGCCTGGGGCGAGTTGTCTTTGAGCGAGAAGTAGACGTCGTGGGCCAGCAGCGGTTCTTCAGCCCGGGCGGAAATGCCGGCAAACGCCACGATCAAGGCGGCGGTCAGTGCATACGCAAGCGATCTCATCATCGGAATCTCCTGTAATTGCAAATGGACTGGGACGGATACGAATATCCGGATTATCTTTCAGGTTCGATACGGATGCAAGTATGAGAGCCGAGGATCCCGCCCTGCTTTGCCAGGGCGGTGAACAAGGCTGGATCGCTTGCCACCCCAGAGAACGCACAGCCTCATTCACCGCCCTGGCAAGCAGGGCGGGGTCTACTCGGTCGGGCGGGAGACCTTTACCTCTCCAGCCTGCTTCACCGCCTGGGCAAGCCAGGAGGGGTCGGAAAACACGCCGGCGCAGAACAAAAACGGCGAGAATCCGCTTTTGCTCAGGTCACGTGTTAAACTGGTGTGGAACGCAGAGATGCCGCCAACAGGCCGGAAAGTCTCGCCAGGCTGCGTACGTGGCACCATGCTAGAGATGGGTCGCCGATAACCTCTTCGGGTTTATTGCGAGAGCTACCCTGTGGGACTAAACTGATAGGCTGGCTTGGCAATACCGTCGAACTCGATGCTCCGCCGAAAATCCACCGTGGATAGTGCCCAAAAGAGGGCCGGGGAAAAATCCTCGCGCAACCCAGGAGAACGGAGTGTAGACAAAGCAAGGCATTGCCCTCGGCAAGAGGCCGCCGCAGTATGCGGATGCAGTATGCGGATGAGGAGGAATAGTATGACCCAGTCCAAGCCAACCGTAACCATCGACCAGACCTTCCAGGCGCTCCTGGCCGACCAAGAGGCCCGACTCAGCCTCGAAGTACGACTTGTCCAAGGTGGGCTGGGAAATTGGCGGGACGGCGGTGAAAACGCCGAACGGCTGGCGTCTGGTCGAGGCGAAACCTGATTCGATTCTGGACTAAACTGATAGGCTGGCTTGGCAAGACTATGGGTAACTAGATAGAATTGAGAGAATAGGCAGGATTAACCAATGAGCACGACCATTCAGACCGTCATCTTGTCAAGCAGCGAACATTTTGGCGGAAAGGTCCCACCGAAGGCGTTCGGCGAACTTCTTCGGGTGATTCCGGACGCCATTCGCTATGCAATCCGAATGGCATTCGAGTCTCGAAGCCGTGCCAAGGGAAAGCGTCCGAACTGGCTCTCTGCGGCCTCGGACATACGCTTCCTGGATCACGGCGGCCATGACGAAACGATCCTGCATTTCCAAGCGCCGCTTTTGGGCGAGGCTGCCGAGGCGCTCTATCATCAACGTGAAATGTGGCCGGCCCGGCCAGAGCCTACGGACACCGGCTTTGATCTGCTTGGCGACGTGGTCGCAGACGTTGCCGCAAATAACTCGGACAGCGATCGATTCGACCGCCCATTGCTGCGAGAGTTCGAGCGATTCAAGCATGGCCTCAATCGTTCTTTCCAGAGAGTGACGTTTACGGGGACGCGCTACCCTTTTTCGCAGCCGGCGGTCATCACGCCGGTTGTGATCCAGGCCGCTCGGAAATTGTCCCACGACACTCCCAAGCCGCAGCGCGCGTATCGCCGGCAATCTCGATATGATTCGGAGCAGCACGAATTCGTTCGCCATCAAGCTGACGAGCGGGCAGGAAGTCCGCGGCGTGCTCACCAACGGCGAGGTTGCGAGGGTTACCGAACTGTTTGGTCAGCAGGTTCTGATACTGGGCAGGGCCATTTACCGGCCTTCGGGGCAACTCCTCCGGATCGACGCCGATGAGGTGGTCCCAGCCGGAGATCGCGACCAGTTCTTTTCGGCTGTTCCGAAACCCAAGCGGTCTCGATCTGACCTGCGCGACGTGCTTCGCCAGCAGCAACACAAGAAGGGTGTTGCCGCCATTTTCGGCAAGTGGCCGGGGACAGAAACGGACGAGCAGATCGCAGCAGCCTTGAAGGAGTGTGAATGATGGCCGTCTCCGTAGGCTATTTGCTGGATACGAACGTGGTCCTCGCCCTGATTCGGGCGAATCCACTTGGTCAATTCCTCGACCACCAATATCGCCTGCGTGCCGCGTTGAGTCGGAGCATGATATGTGTCGTGACGGTCGGTGAGATGCTATCGCTTGTTCGACAGTTTGGTTGGGGGCAAACCAAACGCGACGAACTTGAACGGCTGCTCGATGAGGTCGTTTGGCTTGATATTAACCGACCGGACATTCTTGATGCTTATGGCGAGGTCGATCATTTCAGCCTTACGCAAGGCCATAAACTGGGCAAGAATGACGCATGGATTGCCGCGACGGCAAAGGCGACCGGCGCAACCCTGCTGACGACCGATCCGGATTTTGATCACCTGCACGGCAGCCATATCGATCGAATCTGGATTCACCCGGACACGAACAAGACGACGCCATGAGCAGACGACATGCGAACTTACTTCGCCTTCCAGACGCGAAGGGCGGAACTCATCGAGCAGTGGTTCATGGAGGCGGAGCGCGTCGCTTTCTGAAAAAGACCAGGGGAATGTCGGCTACGGAGGCCAAGATGATGGTGGCGAAGGTCGCCAGGGATTTGGGAATGTTCTGACCAGCATGGACTTCCACAACAACGCTGGCCAATAGGAGAACCCAATCATGCGTATCATGACCATCCTGGGCAGCCCTAGACGTCAGGGCAACACGGCCAAGGTGCTGGGCTTTATCGAAGAGCAGTTGTTCCGGACCGGTGGCCACGCGGTGGACTCGGCCAACATCTTGGATTACCACGTGCAGGGCTGCGGCGAGTGCATGGCCTGCAAGAAAGGCACGGTCGAACTGTGCACCATCGGCGACGACGCCAACGCCCTGTATCGGCGGATGGTGGCCGCGGATCTGGTGCTCATCGCGGCCCCGGTGTTCTGCTGGGGCTTCCCGGCGCAGATCAAAGGGCTGATCGACCGCATGTACTGCATGATGGACTTCGACGGCAAGCGCCTAACGCCCCTCGGCTGCACGGCAAGTCGATGGCGCTGCTTCTTACCGGCGGCGGCGACAAGGCAAATAACGCGGACCTGGTCATTGCGGGTTTCCAGAATTTGGTAAAATGGGTCGATGGCCGGATGGCGGGCCACTGGTTTCTCAGCGGCTGCACGAAGCCCGAAGCGATCGGCGAGGAGGTGAGAACCCAGGCGGTCGCGTTCGCCAAGAGGATGCAGACCGACACAGAGACCCATGGCAAAACCTGATTCGATGCTGAAGCGGATCGAAGCCTTCAACCAGGCCAAGGGTGGCGGGATTCGGAAGACGGCGAAGGGGTACTCCCTCTTCCGCGAGGACAGCGGCGAGCCTGTGGCACGCTTGCGCCCGACCGGCCAGGCCGACAAGGTGGAGGTCATGTGGCGGAGCCACCGCGACAAGTGGGAGCAGATCGGCGGCTTCGGCCCGATGGTAATGCCGCTGGACAAGGCGCTGGAGTTCGTCGCGAAAGACCCGGATGGCATTTTCTGGAGTTAGCTTCGGATTGCTTTAGCGCAATAGCCTAGCCCCTCGACGGGGTATCGTATGGTAAACGTGCCCGGCCGAGCCGAGCCCAAGGCCAGCGGGCCGGAACGGGAACCCGCTCGAACGGGCCGCCCTGGGGCTATTGACAAATGAACACTATTGCAGTACTTTCGTAGCTATCGAGCCGAAAGGAGCGAAATCCGGGCCCGCTTTCGCATCTGACCTTTCAGTGGCGGCATGCTGCTCCGGCGCGTTTCAAGGTAATATCCGATGGCCAATCCGTTCTTTGAGCATCCGATCCTTAATTCGCCCTACGATTGCCCGCAGCGGCATTGGGAACTCGATCCCCAAGGGCAGCCGACGCAGAGGATCATCGAAGCCCGCCGCCGCGCCGAGTTCATAACGCCCATTCCCAAACCGAAAAAGGTTAAGGGCGCGGAAAGTCAGCAAGCGTTCATTTTCGACGAGGGCAAGGGACTCTCCACCAAAGAACAGCAGTACGACCCAACGTCAATCATCAACGAGGTCCGTGGTTACGTCGATCAATGGCGGCTGCTGCCGAATCCGAGCCAGTGGAGAGTGACGCCGGAAACGGCTCGGCTGCTTCAGCATTGGCGGTGCCACCCGTTCAGCGGCATACGCCCGTTCTTTTGTCAGGTCGAGGCCGTCGAGACGGCAATCTGGTTGACGGAGGTCGCGCCGCACTTCAAGTACGGTAAACGAATCCTGGAAGAATTGGCCGCGGCCAGCAGAGAGGCGAATCCCGAACTCCTGCGTCTGGCGCTGAAGCTGGCCACCGCCGCGGGCAAGACCACGGTCATGGCCATGCTCATCGCCTGGCAGACGATCAACGCTGCCCGCCGCAGCGAAAGCAAGAACTTTACCCGCGGCTTTCTGGTCGTCGCGCCAGGGCTTACGGTCAAGGAGCGCCTGCGGGTGCTTCAGCCGAACGACCCCGACAGCTACTACGCCAGTCGCGAACTCGTGCCCAACGACATTTTGGACGACGTCAAGCGGGCCAAGATCGTCATTACCAACTTTCAGGCCTTCAAGCTGCGGGAAAGGACCGACGTCTCCAAGGGCACCCGGGCAGCGCTTGAAGGCTGCGCGGCGAAACGCTGCAAACGCTGGAAACCGAGGGCCAGATGCTGCAACGGGTCATGCCCGACCTGATGGGGATGAAGAATATCCTCGCGCTGAACGATGAGGCGCACCACTGCTACCGCGAGAAGCCGCAGGACCCCGACGACGAGGACCTGAAAGGCGACGACAAGAAGGAGGCCGAGAGGAACAAGGAGGCCGCCCGCCTCTGGATTTCCGGCCTGGAGGCCGTGAACCGCAAGCTGGGTCTGGCCCGCGTCATCGATCTTTCGGCAACGCCCTTCTTCCTCCGCGGTTCGGGCTATGCCGAAGGGACGTTGTTCCCCTGGACGATGAACGATTTTTCGCTCATGGACGCCATCGAATGCGGGATCGTCAAGCTGCCCCGCGTGCCGGTCGCCGACAACATTCCGGGCCAGGAGATGCCGATGTACCGCAATCTCTGGGAGCACATCGGACCGAAGATGCCGAAGAAGGGCCGCGGCAAGGCGAAAACGCTCGACCCGCTGAGCCTGCCGCCGCAACTTCAAACCGCCCTGGAAGCGCTGTACGGCCACTACGAGAAGACCTATGAGCAGTGGGAAAAGGCCGGCATCCGCGTCCCGCCTTGCTTCATCGTGGTCTGCAACAACACGTCCACCTCGAAGCTGGTGTATGACTATATCTCCGGATTCTTGCGCGAGAATGAGGACGGCACGACGACTCCCGTGCCCGGCCGCCTCAAGCTGTTCCGGAACTTCGATGAATACGGCAACCCCTTCGCGCGGCCAAATACCCTGCTCATCGACAGCGAGCAGCTCGAATCGGGCGAGGCCCTGGACGACAACTTCCGAAGTATGGCGACCGATGAGATCGAGCGCTTTCGCCGCGAGATTCTCGAACGCGGCGGCAAGCTGGCCGGGGAACTCCAGGGCGGCAAGGAACTCGACGACGTCACGCTCCTCCGCGAGGTGATGAACACGGTTGGCAAGCATGGCCAACTGGGCGGGACCATCCGCTGCGTCGTCTCCGTTTCCATGCTTACGGAAGGTTGGGACGCGAATACCGTCACACACGTTCTCGGCGTTCGCGCCTTCGGCACGCAATTACTTTGCGAGCAGGTTATCGGTCGCGCCCTCCGTCGCCAGTCGTACGATTTGAATGAGGAGGGGCTCTTCAACGTGGAATATGCCGATGTCCTGGGCATCCCCTTCGACTTCACGGCGAAACCGGTCGTGGCCCCGCCGCAGCCGCCACGCGAGACGATCCAGGTCAAGGCCGTTCGCCCCGATCGCGACAAGCTGGAAATCCGCTTTCCGCGCGTCGAGGGCTATCGCGTGGAACTGCCCTCCGAGCGGCTCGAGCGCAGCATTCAACGACGACTCGATTTTGAGGCTCACCCCCGACCTCGTAGGCGCGACGGAAACGCAGAACTCGGGCATTATCGGCAAGAAGGTCGATCTCAATCTCATCCACACGGGCGACGTGCGGCCTTCTCAGGTGCTTTACGAACTGACGTCGCATCTGGTCTTGACCACGTTTCGCAACCACGGCGAGGAGCCCAGCCTGAACCTCTTCGGCCAGCTCAAGCGCATCGCCCGGCAATGGCTCGACGGCTACCTCAAGTGCATTGGTGGCACGTATCCCGCGCAGTTGAAATACAAGATGCTGGCCGACATGGCCTGCAAACGCATTTCCGACGGGATTACGCGGCAGTTCATGGGCGACCGCCCGATCATGGCGATTCTCGACCCCTACAATCCCGTCGGTTCCACAAACTACGTTCGCTTCACGACCTCCAAGACCGACCGTTGGGAGACCGACCCGGAACATTGCCATATCAACTGGGTGATTCTCGATAGCGATTGGGAGGCCGAGTTCTGCCGCGTGGCCGAGGCCCATCCGAAGGTCTTCGCCTACGTAAAGAACCATAATCTAGGGCTGGAAGTGCCCTACCGCTACGGATCGGAAATGCGGATCTACCGGCCCGACTTCGTGGCGCTGGTGGACGACGGGCACCCGCCGAAGCCGGACGGGACGCCCGATTTTCTGCATCTCGTGGTGGAAATCAAGGGCTATCGCCGCGAGGACGCAAAGGAGAAGAAATCGACCATGGACCTGTACTGGGTGCCGGGGGTGAACAACCTCGGCGCCTATGGCCGCTGGGCCTTTGCCGAGTTCACCGAGGTCTACCAGATCCAGTCCGATTTCAAGGCCAAGGTGGAAAGCGAATTCAACAAGATGATCGAATTGGCAACCGCTTCAAAGACACCGATTATTCCCACGGGGGCACGATGAAAACCGAGACGATTCAGTTGCTGACCGGCACTTTTGAAGGCCACGCGCAGCAGACCGAAGGCGGCGTCGAGTATTGGCTCGGCCGCGATCTCCAGCATCTTTTGGGCTATTCGGAATGGCGGAACTTCATCGCCGTCATCAACAAAGCGAAGACGGCGTGCGAAGTCTCGGGGCACCCCACTTCTGACCATTTTGTTGATGTCAACAAAATGGTTGATCTGGGGTCGGGAAGCCAGCGTGAAGTCGAGGATGTGATGCTCACGCGCTACGCCTGCTACCTCATAGCCCAGAATGGGGACCCCAAGAAGCAAGAGATCGCCTTCGCCCAGACTTACTTTGCCATTCAAACCCGCAGGGCGGAGCTGCATTGAGCAACGGCTCCTGGAGGCGGAGCGCGTCTCGGCCCGCAAGAAGCTCACGACCACCGAAAAAGAGCTTTCCCAGGTGATCTATGAGCAGACGGGCGGGAACCAGGATTTCGCGCTCATCCGCAGCAAAGGGGACCACGCCCTGTTCGGCCAGTCAACGCAAGCCATGAAGGCCCAGTGGAAGGTCCCGGACAACCGGCCATTGGCTGACTTCGCGCCCACCATCATCCTCAAGGCGAAGGACTTTGCTGCCGAAATCACGATCTTCAACGCCCGCCAGCACCAGATGAGGACCGAACCCGCCATTTCCCGCGAACATATCACCAACAACGAGGCCGTCCGGAAAACACTTCTCGAACGGGGCATCCGCCCCGAAACCCTTCCGGCGGCTGAAGACGTTAAGAAGGTCGAGCGCCGGCTCGCCTCCGAAGAGAAGAAGTCCCTCACGAACCCCGAACCGCTGGACTGACGGAAACGATCATGGCGAAGAAGCCCGCAGAAAAAGCCGCTCCTAAAAACCCGGCGAAGACCGTCGAGACGATCACGCACGACGCCGACAAGCGGAAGAACATCCCCACGGCCGAATACCAGTCGGTCGTCAAGCAGGAACAGCAGGACCCGATCCGCGTGGCCTATGAGCGGCGGAACCGCGATCTCGACCCGCAACTGGTCTGGCGCGGCAAGGATGAGCAGGACTGGAGCGATCTGGTGGTGCATGCCCCGCCCCTCTATATCCAGGAAAAGGTCCAGCCCAAGGTCCTGGTGGACGACCTCATGCGGCGGTCGGCGGCCGAGAAGCAGGCGGCCGACAAGGCCGCCGGCAAGAAGGAGCAACTCGACCTCTTTGCCGATTTCAACGGCATCCCCGAGGGCGCGGACAAGACCGATTTCTACCAGCACGACCAGAACTGGAGCAACCGCATGATCCTGGGCGACTCGCTCCAGGTGATGGCCAGCCTGGCCGAGCGCGAGGGCCTCCGCGGCAAGGTCCAGTGCATCTACATCGATCCGCCCTACGGCATCAGGTTCAACAGCAATTTTCAGTGGTCGACTACCAGCCGTGACGTGAAGGACGGCAAGGCCGACCACATCACTCGCGAGCCCGAACAGGTCAAGGCCTTTCGCGACACGTGGCGCGATGGGATCCATAGCTACCTCACCTACCTCCGCGACCGGCTAACCGTTGCGCGGGATCTGCTTACCGATTCAGGTTCCGTATTTGTGCAGATCGGCGATGAGAATGTGCATCGATTACGGGCAATGATGGACGAGGTGTTTGGTGAGGACAATTTTGTCGCGCAAATCACGACAGCCAAGACAACCGGACAGTCGGATACGACGATAGCGCAAATTGCCGATTTCTTGCTGTGGTACTCAAAGGACTCGGAGAATCTGAAGGCTCGGAAGCTCTTTCACAGCAAGGACCTAGGCGGTGAGGGAGCCAGCAAGTACACTTTGGTTCAGTTGGCCGACGGCACCAGAACAACCGTATCACGTGCCACGGACCAAGACGGCAGCCTCCCGCCGGGCGCACGACCGTACAGGCAGAGTGATATGACGAGTACCCGGTCTTCGCAAGTTGGTGACGTGGCAACGTATTCCTACTGCGGACGTGTGTTCTCACCAAAGAACAGGACGTTTCGAACAGACATGGAGGGGCTCGATAAGCTCGCTGCAAGTGGAAGACTCGAGGCGACCACGAACAGCCTGTCGTTCGTCTCGTTTCTCGACGACTTTCGAGTCTTTCAGTTGACAAACATCTGGGATGACATCGGCGGAATCCAAAGTCGCTCCGATCCAAAAATTTACGTTGTGCAAACCGCAACGAAGGTGGTCGAGCGCTGCATACTCATGACCACTGACCCCGGAGACCTCGTGCTGGACCCGACGTGCGGTTCCGGTACGAGTGCCTATGTCGCCGAGCAATGGGGCCGCCGATGGATCACCATCGACACGTCGCGCGTAGCGTTGGCACTGGCCCGTGCCCGTATCATGGGAGCGCGGTATTCGTATTACCTCCTGGCCGATTCCCGCGAAGGTCAGATCAAGGAGGCCGAGGCAAGCGGCAACGCGCCATCGTCCCAACCCGTAAATGGGAACATACGGCACGGGTTCGTCTACGAGCGGGTGCCGCACATCACGCTGAAGTCGATTGCCAACAACGCGGAGATCGATGTCATTTGGGAAAAGTGGCAGGCCGAGCTGGAACCGCTGCGCGAGAAGCTCAACAAAACGCTCAAGAAGAAGTGGGAGGAATGGGAGACCCCGCGTGAGGCCGACGCCGCGTGGACGAGCGAGGCCAAAAAACTGCACGCCGATTGGTGGGAAGCCCGGATCGCCCGGCAGGAGGAAATCGACGCCTCCATCGCCGCCAAGGCCGAGTTCGAATACCTGTACGACAAGCCCTATCCCGACCCGAGAAAGGTCCGTGTCGCCGGCCGCTTCACGGTGGAGAGCCTTTCGCCCCATCGCATCCTGGGCGTTGGCGAGGACGACGAGTTGATCGATCCCCTGGCCGTGCGGCAATCGGACGACCACGATGCGCAGAGTTTTGCGCAGATGATCCTGGAGAATCTCAAGACGGCCGGCGTGCAGCAGGCCCACAAGACCGATAAGATCGACTTCACGGCGATTAGCCCTTGGCCGGGCGATCTTGTCTGTGCGGATGGCCGATACCTGGAGGGCGAAGCCGAGAAACGCGCCGCGATCTTCATCGGCCCCGAGTTCGGCACCGTGCAGCGGCAAGACCTGGTGCTTGCCGCCCGCGAGGCCGGAGAAGCCGGTTTCGACGTGTTAATCGCATGCGCCTTCAACTATGAGGCCCACACCACGGAATTCAACAAGCTGGGCCGCATCCCCGTGCTCAAGGCCCGCATGAACGCCGACCTGCACATGGCCGACGCGCTCAAGAATACCGGCAAGGGCAATCTCTTCGTTATCTTTGGCGAACCGGACATCGAGATTCTGGATGCCGACGGCGGCCAGGTGCGGGTCAAGGTCAATGGGGTCGACGTTTTCCATCCGAACACGGGCGAGGTTCGCAGCGACGGGGCCGAGGGCATCGCCTGCTGGTTCATCGACACCGACTACAACGAAGAGAGCTTCTTCGTCCGCCACGCCTATTTTCTCGGCGCCAACGATCCCTACAGCGCGCTGAAGACCACGCTCAAGGCCGAAATCAACGCCGAAGCCTGGGCCACGCTGCACAGCGACACGTCGCGCCCGTTCGACAAGCCCAAAGGCGGCCGGATCGCCGTCAAGGTCATCAACCACCTGGGCGACGAGGTGATGAAGGTATTCAGATTATAGACTGTACGGATCTTTCAATCTCACTTGACGCGAAAGGACTACTACAGTGCCTGCGCACGAGTATTCACCATTAGACGCATTAGAATTACTCCTATTTACCCTGGATGAACGGCTCCCAGACCTCGCCAATCACATTCGCGAAATCATTGACTCCGGCACTGCGTTGCCCGTTCCAGGTCAAAGGTCCGGGGCGTCGGCAGAGCGTGTTCGGAAAAGCCGACCGTTGACTGATGAAGAAGCCCTTTCGGTCGCCGTGGACGTGCTTCGAGCTTACTTTGTGGAATTGCCGGCATGCATCGAGGCCGCGAATAGGGAGTTCGCGGCTTGCGCGATCGACGATATCCCAGGCACCCACACGTGGGGGAAACGTGGCCGGCCTGCGGACGACCTACTCGGACAAGAAAAGAGAATTTCAATCGAAACGGTTCCTGAGACGGCACGGTTCCAATCGCGCGAAAAGGGCGTTGTCGACCTCGGTGCGCCCGCCGCCAATCAGTTGGAAGAACAAATCAGGAACGTTTCGCATTTGCAGGAACTCATTGACTTCGGCGAGGATTACAATGGCGAGTCTACAAGAATTAGAAAACGCGATTGACGCAATGCTTGGTCACCCACTGGGAGTTGGAAATTACCAGCTAGTTCAGCACGTGCGGTCAAAAGCTTACGAAGCGTACATTTTTGCGCTATGCCTACGCGCCGTTAGGGAACTTGGAGTCACACCGGTCTTGCGCGGCATTTCGGGCTCACCAAATCCATTCATTTTTCGTGGAGGGCACGGTCAGATCCATTCGCAGACCCTGAACTACGGCTACGCCGAGTTCACCATGAACGGGCATGACTTCGAGATTCATGTAAATGTCGAATTTAGCGGGACTAGCGAGATGACTCACGAGGTGGATGTCGCTATCATGCGCGCTGCCGATGCGATTAAATCCCGGCAACAAGTTGACGATCCCCCGTCGGCAAGTTTGATCGGTGGTTGGGAGTGCAAATTCTATACGGGCACACTAGACAAATCACTGGGAAGGGAATTTGTTGGGCTTGTGGACGATTTTGGCAGCAACCTGCGAATCGACGGACTCTGTTCCAATGTCGGTCATCCTGAACTTCGACTTTATTTCCGGCCATCCGGCCGTCCACACCCACACTTCCAACTAACCCCACTCCAACCGTCGAACGAGAATATTTTCGTCAACCAGCTCAAAGGCGTATTGCGAAAGATGACTGCGTCGTAAGCAATCTCGGGGTGCACTCAAATGGAATTCCTCATCGCCGATACGTTTACGGACAGCCTCGCTCGCCTTACCGGCGAGGAGCGGAAGATCGTCAAGACCACGGCCTTCGACCTGCAACTCAATCCGGCCGCGCCCGGAATGCAGTTCCACAAGCTCGACAACGCACGGGACAAGAACTTCTGGTCGGTGCGGGCCGGGAGCGACCTTCGGCTGATCGTCCATAAAACGCAGGCCAGCCTTCTCTTGTGCTACGTCGATCACCACGACAAGGCCTACGCCTGGGCCGAGCGTCGCAAGCTGGAAACCCATCCCGCAACCGGTGCGGCGCAGTTGGTCGAGATCCGCGAAACGGTCCGCGAAATCGCCGTTCCGACCTACGTGCAGCCGAGAACGTCCAAAAAGGCCGAGGAGAGGGCGCGGCCGCTCTTCGCACAGGTTTCCGACGACGACCTGCTGGGTTACGGCGTCCCAGCAGAGTGGCTGAGCGACGTTCGCTCCGCCAACGAGGAGACGCTGCTCACGCTGGCGGACCATCTGCCCGGCGAAGCCGGGGAAGCATTGCTGGAATTGGCAACGGGCGGCCGTCCGCGGTTGCCGCAGCCCATCGCGGCTACCGCGAACCCGTTCGACCATCCCGACGCCCAGCGCCGCTTCCGCGTGATGACCAACGTCGAGGAACTGCAGCGTGCCCTCGATTTTCCCTGGGAAAAGTGGGCCGTGTTCCTGCACCCGCAGCAAAGACAGTGGGTCGAACGCGACTATAACGGGCCGGCACGCGTATCCGGTTCCGCCGGGACGGGCAAGACGATCGTGGCGATCCATCGGGCCGCCCACCTGGCCCGCACGAATCCGGACGCACGAGTGCTCCTGACGACCTTCTCCGGGGCGTTGGCCAATGCGCTCCAAAACAAACTGCGCCGACTGGTGAGCGGCGAACCGCGACTGGCGGAGCGGATCGACGTTTATTCCTTGGGCGAAGTCGCGCTCCGCCTTTATAAATCCCGCGTCGGCGCGGTGACGATTGCCAGCGAGCAAGTTGTCAGCGATCTGCTCACCAGCGCTGCGGCCGCCGTTGGGGGCCACAAATTCAGTTCCCGCTTTCTCGCCATGGAATGGGCACAAGTCGTCGATGCCTGGCACTTGGAAAGCTGGGAAGCCTATCGCGACGTGGCCCGGCTGGGCAGAAAGACTCGTTTGCCGGAGGCTCAACGCGCGGTGTTGTGGTCGATCTTCGAGCGGGTCCGCGCCGAGTTGAAAGCGCGGAAGATGGTCACGCAAGCGGGATTATTTACCGCGCTGGCGGCCGAACTGGCCAAGGGGAAGAATCTGCCCTATGATTTTGCCGTCGTGGACGAGGCCCAGGACATCGGTGTGGCAGAATTGCGGTTTTTCGCCGCGATTGGGGCTGGTCGGCCGAACGCCCTTTTTTTCGCCGGCGACCTTGGCCAGCGGATTTTCCAGCAGCCCTTTTCCTGGAAATCGCTCGGCGTCGACATTCGAGGGCGGTCGCGGACGTTGCGGGTCAACTACCGCACCTCGCACCAGATTCGCATTCAGGCCGATCGGCTCTTGGGGCCGAAGGTGATCGATGTCGACGGGAACGAAGAAAACCGAAGCGACGCGGTTTCGGTGTTCAACGGGCCGTTGCCAACGATCGAGACCTTGAAAAGTGAAAAAGCGGAGATCAAGGCCGTTTCCGCTTGGCTGACACAGCGCGGGCGGAGGGCGTGTTGCCCCACGAGTGCGGGGTTTTCGTGCGATCGGCGGCCCAGTTGGATCGTGCGCAGGCCGCAGTTACCGCTTCCGGGCTGGCCTTCAAGGTTCTTGACGAGAACGCGGACACCGTCACCGGTCATGCTTCGGTCGGCACGATGCACCTTGCGAAGGGGCTGGAGTTCCGTGCCGTCGCAGTGATGGCCTGCGACGACGAGGTTATTCCCTTGCAGGAGCGGATTGAGTCGGTGGGCGACGACGCCGACCTGCAGGAGGTCTACGACACCGAGCGCCAATTGCTGTACGTCGCCTGCACGCGGGCCAGGGATCATTTGCTCGTAACCAGCGTCGAGCCGGCTTCGGAGTTCTTGGAGGATTTGGGCCAGACGGTATAATGAGGGCTGATGCCCGGACTATGCCGTGAAGTCAATCACGAGGCTCTGGAATTGGCAACTCGCCAGGCGTGGGCAGCGGGCAAAGGCATCCCACGAGGGCCCAGGTAGGCCATAATCGGAGCGGCCCGGAGCGACCCGATTCACGCCGTGAGGTAGCCGTGTACGAAATGCGAGTTGTGACGACACACGACACAGAAAAGAAACCACCCGGCACCGTTACTGAGCGATGCAGAGACTAGCTGAAAGGTATCAGTTATGACCAGTCCCGAACATCCTGAGCCGG
This sequence comes from uncultured Planctomycetia bacterium, assembly GCA_963824275.1. Lineage (GTDB taxonomy): Bacteria > Planctomycetota > Planctomycetia > Pirellulales > Thermoguttaceae > JANXQG01. Next base: position 849,301 of record CAWGOT010000007.1, read on the forward strand.
AGACATCCGGGCAAGAGGGGGCGGAAAGTCAATCCGCTCGAAAGGGCCGTGATATTCTTGGCGTTGCTACGGATGAACTTGCGGGGCTGACAGTCAGCAAGTTGAAAGGGAACGAAACAGCCATCACGATGATGTTGCACTACTACCGCCAACTTGTGGATGCGAACATGGCTCTTCGGAACGAAAACAATGTCTACAAGACCTACTCCGACGCCTATAATAAGAAGAAACTCTATTCCAATGTTGCGGCGGCACTATCGCTTTTGGGAAATATCTCCATCGCCTTCGGAGTGAACTTGCTGACAAGCAACGAACTTTACCCTGGACTGGCAACGCTTATCCCCGGAATTGTCATTAGCATCGGTTCCCTGGTGTTCGCAATTCGGGACTCACAGTAAAATGCCGGTTCGCTACATCTACAACACGTCGGGGCATTACGTCGCCTTTGTGACGGCAGGCCATCTGTTTGCACCGAATTGTGAGTGGATCGGTTTCTTGGCTAACGGCAACGAGGTGTACAACTCGAACGGTATCTATTTAGGCTTCATCCTAGACGATGACCGAGTCGTTCGGAACCTCTCTGAGCCGACACACATGCGTCTTATGCGTCGAGTACGCCCAATACGTCCAATCCGACCTCTTCGACCGCTCCGACGCCTACGGATGCCACGCCTCCCCAATCCCTATATCGACATATTTGAGGGGGGTGATGCCCAGGCAGCGGCCAAGCTGCCTGGTGTTGATCTCCACAAGTACGAGACATTGCTCGGGGCGAAACTGTTTGCTCACGATGGCCAATACCTCGGAACCGTCTCGCGCGACAAGTACGATCCCGAGTCTATCTCGAATCAATACGGGCAGTATGGTGGTTTTTATGGCCTATATTCGATATTCAACCAATATGGACAGTACGGTAGCAAGTACAGCCGTCTTTCACCCTTCAACGCATACTCGAGTACTCCACCTCGCGTTCTTCTCGACGGTCAATACGTCGGCCAGCTATCCGCCAACACTTACTTGCGGGACAGAATTGACGTAGAGGAGCTCGTAGCTTGGCTCACGAGTGGCGAGGGATAGCCTTGGCGTACGCGGATACGACGTTGTTGAAGCAGGAGACACTGCCAATTCTCTTGACCGACGAGGATTCACGCCGGTCGATCCTATGGGCCAGAAGATGGCGGTTGCGACGGCCTGGAAGGACCTCGAGGCGGCGGGACTGGCCTGCTTGTGTATGTCGTCGCTCTGAGCTATTCTCTGGGATTCTCCGGAAGAGTAAACTTAATACCAGTGGCGAACGAAGAATTCTATACTGAACAAGGCTTTCGGCCGACAAATATTACCAAAGACGACGGCACGCTTTTTGAACTTCCAGCAATGGTTGCAATCAAACTGCTGAAAGAAAGGGGATTGATCGATGCCTAAGCTGCCCGCAAAAAAACTGGGGGACAAAACTCCCGTGACCGGTGGCATTCCGCTTCCCGACTGTCTCGATGGTTCGATCGGGGTTGACGATGCTGCGCCCAGCGACGATCTCGGACGTCAGGCGTACTGGCTGCTCAAGATGAATGCCGGCAAAGTCTCTCTGAAGTTCCGTAAATCGGACCTTGCATCCATGGACGACGGCACGAAACGGCAACTTATCGCGGACATCCAGCATGCTCTTGGCGTCGCCCCATTCAAGAAGTCGGTGCTGTGATCTCCCGTAAGGCGGCCCTCGGCATCACAACCAAAGGATTTCCCAACGGGCCTGAGGCTCTCGCAAAGCACATCGGCGTCGAAGTGCAGGCATCGCCTTTGGTGGGAGTTGAAGGCTGGTGCGTTAGCGGCCCCAATACGATCATACGGGTAAATTCTTCGTCTTCTCCGTTTCGCCAACGGTTTACCTTGGCCCACGAACTTGCGCACCTGGTCCTGGGGACAGAACCCGATATCGCAACTGAGCCATTTCGTTCGAGTCGACAAGAAGAGCGCGACGCAGATAAGCTCGCATCGGAATTCCTGATTCCAGACGAACAACTGGAGACTCACTTTCGTGGGAAAGTGCCTATTGACGCGAAATCCCTGGAGCGATTGGCAAAGGCCGCAAAGGTCTCACCGGTGATGGCCGCGTCGAGAGTCGTCAATTCGACTGACAAACTCGGATTGCAGAACGCGGCCGTGGTTTTCTTTATCGATGAATCCGAACAGTGGCGGTATTCCCAAGGACTCGATTTTGATCACGAAACGGCGAAAGCGTTCTTTCGATTGGCGATGGCCAGCAAGCCCAACCTCGTTCGCCGGAATAATCCTGACGGAAATGTCGCCGTGATTTCTATCATCGATGCACAGGCCTACCAGGTGCTTTTTATTCAGGTTATTGCCTGCGGACGAGGCCAAGCAGGAAACGTACGAGGAGAGAATCCGAGAACCGGGGGGTAGGGTCTTCGGAGACGATCAGAACTTCCGCCAAAGTGTCGCAGCCCGACTTGGCGCATGCAAGGGCAAATGCGACGGTCAGAGTCTTGGCTACGCAGTCAAATTCTTCTTTGAACGATATGTAGGCAAGGTATATACCGGAATACGAGCTACTAGACTCAACTCCCCGACGGGTCGGAAGTATGTACGGCTCTATTTCGAGCGGTGGTTTAGCTAGACTTGGGAAGAGGCGCGAAGGCCGTACTACATGCCAAAACGAAGCCCGAAGCGCAAGCGAGGCAAGCGGTTCCATTCCTCGCTTGCGCGTCGGGCTTCGATCATTTGAAGCCGTGCGGGGTATAAGTCGCGAAGACCAAAAAACGCTGTAGATCCTACGAGCAATCAGCGATCGGACGGCTCAGCCGCCCTTGCTCTTCTTGCCGGTTGTGGGGACGATCTTGCGGATGGGAAAGGTGCAGGTCAGCGCCAACGGGGTCTCGACAAATTGGCCCGTGAGGTGCTGCGTGGAATTGTAGGGCACGGCATAGGCGTTGGCGATGCCGCTGGCCACGTCGGCCACATACAGCAAGGACCTGCTCGGCAGGATCTGCCCCGCACGTCCCATGCGCGTGAGGTCGCTGATGCCGGTGGCCATGATGAACTTGGGGGTCCGGTCGCCGTCGGCTTTGAAGTCGTCGAGGACTTTGCGATAGGAGTGTTGGATCACGCCGACATTGCCGTTGGCCATGTGGCCGATCACGTAGGCGTGCAAATCGCCCGTGAGATTGTCAAGGAAATAGACCGCCTCGTATTCCGGTTCGACCGGTCCCGTGGCCATGCTGAAGGAGTCGTTTTTGTCGGTGGCCACCGCGTGCAAGGGCACGCTCGGCCAAACGCCGGCCACCAGCAACCCGGCCAGAAGCCCTAGCCCCAGCCACACCAACGCACTTGTTGTTCGGAAATTCCAAGACATGACAGACCTCCACAGGTTTCAGTTCTTCTACTCGGTCCCTGCATGGATCGTAACCGGTTCTATGCGGGAATTCCAGTAGGGGACACGGAATTCCGGCGGGTGGTTGAACAAAAATGGCACGTCCCCCGAGCTTGCCAAGGGACGTGCCGTCGAATGTCGTCTTTCGCTCCGCGCAAGGCAATGGTGATTGCTTCGCCGGTCGTCAGCTTTGCTTCGGCGGAGGAAGGGCTTGCGGCTCGGAATTGGCCGGTCCGCCGGCCGGATTCGAACTGGGCACCGGCAGCGGCACGTTTTCCACGCCCCCTGGCCCTTGCGCCGGTTGCGGTCCGGCTGCCGTCCCCTGCTGAGAAAGGCGGATTTCCCAACCGCCGCCCAACGCCCGGTAGACGGTGATCAGGCCCAAGGAAATCGACGCGCGGGCCATGGGCCTCGGAAATCTGTGACTGCACCAGGGTGCTTTCGAGGGTGGCGAGGCGGTTGAAATCGACCGTGCCCACGCGATACTGGGCCAGGCCGATCTGGAATGCCTTGTCGGCGGCAACTGTGGCCTCGGAGAGCAATCGCGTCTGCTCCTGGGACCGCAGGAAGGAAATCAGTCCGTCCTCGGCCTCTTGGTTGGCGGTCAGCACGGCCGTGCGGTAGTCGAGCAAGGTCTGCTGGAACTTGGCGTCCTGCAAGCTGACATTGTTGGCGAGCCGGCCGTAGTTGAGGATGTTCCACTGGAAGGATCGGCCCGACGCTGCCGTTCGACGCGGGATAGGTGAACAATTGCGAGGCGTTCTGGGCCGAGTAGCCCAGCGTGCCGGTGATCGAGATGTGGGGATACAAGCTCGGCCTGGGCGATGCCGATTTGCTGGGCCTGGGCCGCGGCGTTGCGTTCGGCGCTGCGGATGTCGGGCCGCCGCTCCAGCAATTGCGCCGGAATGCCCACCACCACGTCGGCGCGGCGCCGTGGGAATCGGCCGCTGTCCCGAGTCGGGCCTGCAGGTCGGTGGGCGGAATGCCCAACAAGGTGCAAAGCTGGTCCTGGGTCTGCCGCAATGGGATCTCGAAGGCCGGGATCGCGGCCTCGGTTTGCGAGAGCGTGCTTTGCTGCTGGGCAACGTCCAGCTCCGTGACGGTTCCGGCGTCGCGGCGGGCCTGAACGATCTTCAGCACGTCGCGCTGCAGTTTCACGTTCTGCCTGGCCAGTTCGATCTCGCTCCTGGTACTGCGCGCATCTCGACGTAGTACTGGGCCGTTCGCCCAACAAGGTGACCAGCACGGCGTCGTAGTTCTCCACCGAGGCGTCCAGATTGGCCTGGGCGTTGAGCATCTGGCGGCGGTAGAGTCCCCAGAAGTCCAGTTCCCAGGCCAGGTTGAAGCCGAAATTCCAATTGTCGCAGAACTTGGGAATGCCGGGGAGTAAGCTGATTCACGGAGCTGTCGGTGCGGCTGATAGCTGCCGGTGGCGTCTTGCGTCTGCGGGAAGATCTCGCCCTTGGCGATCGCCAGATGTATACCGGGCCTGAAGGATGCGGGTGCCGTATTCCTTCAGGTTGATGTTCTGGTTGTAGGCATGGTAGACCAGGTCGTTGAGCACGGGGTCGTTGAAAACGCTCCACCAGCGGCTCAGGTCGGCGGCATGGCTGCGGACGCGGATATCGGAGGCGTCGATCCACTGCGGCGCGACGGCGGCCTTGGCGCCGGCGTAGTCCGGTCCCGACTTTGAAGCCGTGGTGAAAGTAGTCCGAAAAACTCGTGCATCCGCTCAGGCAAAGGCTGCGGCGGCAAGGCAAAACAAGGGTCGCGTGGCGGTAGGCATGCTGCATGGTCAAGCTCCACGAAAACTCGCAAATCAGTGCCAGCGGGCAAAAGAACCAAAACCGTTTCCGTGGTAACCATCGGCAGAACCGTCGCAACCCAGACATTGGAAAAGTCGGGCGCGCAGAGAACCGCTAGATCCGTCACAGGCCAGACGGGAAGAGTATGCGGCATAAACGACATAAACTGGCGCGCGAAGCCCCGTATCGAGGGCTCAGATTTCCCAGATTAACACATTTCATCTTGACAACCGGGGCGGGATTTCGGATAAGTCGCACCTGCGCGGCAATTCCGGCGCTCGCGGTTGCATGTGCAGGCCGTAAGGTGGGCTTCAGCCCGCGGTGGCTGTGCATCTCCGCAGCGGCAGGCTAAAGCCCACCGGACGGAAAAACCGCCAAATCCGCTATTCCCATGTGAGGCAAACGATGGCCGATCTTCCCGCTCCGACTCCCACGCTGACCCCTCCCAAACACATTAACCGGCACATTTTCGCCGTGCTCGCCGTGGTGGCCCTGGGGGCGGCCGTGGGCCTTTGGTATGTTTTCAACCAAACCACCGAGCAGAACCTGAAACTCGGGGCCGGCATGGAACTGCGATACCACGCAGGCCTGACCGACATCCTCTGTGAGGAGGCCAAGGCGAAAGAACTCAAGGTCGAGATTCAATGGAATAACCAGGCACTGGACGTCCTGCAGAAGGTCAACCAGCGGGATTTGGATGCGGCGATCATCCCCGCGGCGCTGTCGGCGGGCACCGCACAGAGGTCGGAAAATATCCGCCAGGTGACCATGCTCGACTGTCAGACCCTGCACCTCTTCGTCAAGCCGGAGATCAACGCGCAGGGACTTGCAGGACTCCGCGGCCACTCGATCTTCATGGGGCAGCCGGGCACGGAGGTGCGGGGCGTGGCCGAAGAGATCCTCAAGTTCATCGGTCTCACCGGCGGACAGGACTTTACCGTCGATGAGCGTGGCTATGCTGAGATCATGAAGTCGTCCACGACGATGCCCGACGCGATTTTCGGCCTCTCCCCCCTGCCCTCCCCTTTGGGCGAGAAGCTCGTGCGGCAGTTCGGCTACCAGTTGATGGAGCTGCCGATGGGCGCGGCCCTCTCGTTGCGGCGACCGTGCTACGAAGATATCCTGATCCCGGCCGAGACCTACGGCGTCAGTCCCGCCGTGCCGCAGCAACAGGTCCACTCGATCGGGGTTCGGGGAGTGCTGATCGCAAACAAGGAAGTTCCCCGTCTTGCCGTCGAGCGGCTTCTGGAGGTCTTCTACGAAAGCGATTTCGCCTGCCGGGCGAACATCCCCAAGCTCGATCCGGCCCTGCTCCAGCGGTCTGGCGACTACCCGGCCCACCGCGGCACATTCACCTATATCCACCGCAACGACCCCTTGCCGATTCAGAAGGTGTTGAGCAAGGTCCAGGGCTTGATTGGCTCGGTGCTGTCGGTCTTTTCCGCGATTCTTCTTGCTTACCACTGGATTCGCCGCAAGAAGGTGGACGTGGGGGCCTACCAGCAGGAATGCACGCATCTGGACCTTGACGCCCAGCGTGCCGCTTACCAGGGCGAATTCGGCGAGGGCGAGCTGAGCGCCTGCCTGACCCAACTGGCGCGGCTCAAGGCGGAAGTGCTGGAGCAGTTCCACCAGCAATACCTGAGCGGCGACAAAGACGTCATCGAACGTTGTCACCCGCATCGAGGGGATGCAAACTCTACTGCCCACGCTGGTGCGTTCCAAGGCGCCGGTGAAACATCTTTCGCTGGAATTCGGCCCGCCGCGGAAGGTGGCGTAGAAGAATTTAGTGCTTAGAACTTAGTGCTTAGTGCTTAGAACTAAGCACTAAGATCTAAGCACTAAGTTCTAAGAACTAAGTCCTCTCCGCAAGTGGCCGGCGCTGGACTGAAAGTACTTGCGACGGCGATTTTCGACGCTGGCTTGGGCCTCGGCCTGCTGGTTCTTTAGATCGGCTAGGTTCGCCTGACAGTAGCGGCAACCGACGACCTCCAGGTGAAAGGTCGCGTACCGGGCGACTTCATCGGCCAAGACTCCCAAGAGGAAGCTGCCCAGTTCCTGCCGCGTGGGGCAACTCAGCCGATGCCGGCGCCAGATCTCGCCCAAGGAGACGATGCCGGAATCCCGCCGCGACAGGATCGCCGCCAGTTGCCGGGCCAACGACGGATCGTCGCGGAGGGCCTTCTCGATGCGGGCCATCTCCTCGACGGGCAAGGCCTCGTCCAGGTAGGCTTCGAGATCGGACTGGGGGAACGGTGCGGTCATGGCTCACGAAGCAGGGAGAGAAATTCGAAATCCGAATCTCGAAATCCGAAACAAATTCGAACAGGGAAATGCAAAAGTTTCAAACAAGCGTCCCACGCACAACGAAGCGTTTTGTTCATTTGCCGTTTTTGCAATTCATTTGAATTTGTTTCAGATTTCGATACTCGGATTTCGTGCTTGTACTCCTACTGGTACAACTCGGGGAAAACCTCCTCCGGCAGTCCTTGGCCGCGAACGGCGGCGCAGCCGGGCGATCGTCTCGAATTTGTAATTGGCCACGCTCTGCTCGGAAATGCCCAACCGCGCGGCGACGTCCTTGTTCGACCAGCCGCGGACCCAGAGCAACTCGATGCATTGCAGCCGCTCCCATTGCCCTCGGCGGCGCCAATGGGCGATTATCTCGCGGAGGGCGCTGACCAGCGCGGATTCCTCCAGGCCGTGCCGCTCGCGGCTGCGAACGATGCTGCTGGCGCGGCGGCCGCGATGGTGCCCCGGCCGGCTGCCAGCCGTCGCTGCTCTCGTCGGTCACCAGCGGCATCGTAGGGCGGCGGCCTTCGTGCCGCAGGAGGTCGGTCAGCTTGTGGGCGGCGATGGAAAACAAGTAGCCCTCCAGCGATTGGTCCGGGTCGTAGTTCGGCAGGCTGTTGAGGAAGCCGAGGAAGGTCTCCTGGACCAGGTCCTCGGCTGCGGCGCGATCGGCCACGCGGCGGGCGACGAAGCCCAGCAGCCGGCCCTCGTAGCGCGCGATGAACTCGTTCCAGGCGTCGGCCTCGCCGGCGCGGATCCGGGAAATCAACAGCGTATCCGAGTTGCTGGTGGTCAGACCCATTCCATCAGCTTAACATCGGAAGGGTGGCGCTGGCAACCGGGGCGCTGAGTATCCGCCGCACCCAAAGGGTACCCGGCCGGCGGCATTAAAAAGCCGCGAGGAGGGCGAAGACCGCAATACCCGCAACGACCACAACGAGCGCAATCGCCAGAAAAACCACTGGAACGAAACCTGGGAAAACCCTGGGGGCTTCTGCTTGCGGTCCGTTAGCTGCCGCTGGCTGCGGCCGCCCCGCCCACCGCAGGCCGCACCAGGTCAGGGCCAGAAGCCCTATCACTCCGCCAAAGACCAGGCCCGCACCCTTCACCCGCTGAAAGATCATCGAGCGTTGATCCTCCGCCCTTTGTCGCTGAACCTCGAGGTTGATCCGTTGTTGCGCGAGGGCGTCAAAAACGACCAGGGCGTGCAAGGTGTGCATGTCCTGGCTGCTTCCGCCGATTTCCATCGGCCGCACCTCCGTCCAGCGGCCGTGGACGAGTTGCCGCAGGGCGTCTTCCGGCAGGTGGACTGCGGCCGCATCGGGGCCGAGCGATATTTCGCAGTACTCGGCCACAGCCCCTTGCAGTGCTTTAGGCAGCTCCCGCTCGCATTCCAGCGGCGTCGTATAGGGGCCGGCATGCACGGTTATCGTATAGCAATTGTCCTCCATCTTGGCCGGCGCGTTGACCCAATCGGGCGGCTGCGGGTTTCGGCGGCGTTTCGGATTGGACGGTCTTTACAGGCTGGTCTGGGGCCTCGGCGGGCGGCGGCAGGCCACGCCCCGTCCAGGCCTGAACGGCGGCTTGACGCAACGCGGCAAGCAGCGTCGTCTTCGGCGGCTTGGTCTCGGGGGCGGAGCTCTTTGGCGGCGGCACGTCTTGGGCGATCCGCCGTTGCTCTTGCAGGCGCCGTGCCTGCGCTTGTTCCTGGTTCTGGGCCGTTATCCGCGCCTGCTGCTCTTGGGCCCGCTCCTGTCGGAATGGTGCGAGCGAATGCTCCTGCTCCTGGACACGGACGTGACGCACGGAAAACAGCCCGAGGAAGAGGAATACGACTCCCAGGCCGAGGAAAGCTGCCAGCCCGATCACGAAGGGCCGAGTTGTGCGGTTTATGAGTCCGGCAACCAGCAGGAAAAGCAAGGCCACCAAGACCAACAGCACGACAGGGGCGAACATCAACACCATTGCATTCACCTTTAAAGGAAGATCCACCGCTAGATCACTTTCTTACGTTGGGGCGCAGCCGGGCGTAGCCTGGCACCCAAGGGCTCGCCAACTGCACGCTGACCGACATGCAGGCGGCCACCATTGCCAGCCAGGGCTCGGGGAAATGCCACAGCGCGGCGACGAGATGCGCGAAAACCACGGTCACCAGGAGCGACCAGAGGCTGAGCCGCGTGCGCGCACGGGGATCGGCGTCGACCCACCACCGCAGAACGGCCAGGAGCGTGGCGAAGACCGCCATGTAGGCCATCGCCGTCGGTCGTCCGTTCACGTAGAAAGCCAGAGGAACCAAATGGGACGCCGCTTCGTTGACAGGATTCGTCAGTGCGCGGTCGCCCGGCATCGAGACCATGAAGACATTGGCCACGCCACAGGCGGCCAGGCCCAGGCCGAACCCGAGGATCATGAGGATGAACCGTCGCAGCATGGGCTCTCCCTGCGAGCCTTCCCAGAACTTAGCGGCAATCAGCACTAGCCAGGCGCCCGCGAGACTCACCAGGTACAGCCAGGCACATTGTTCGATTTCAAGCGGCATGCCGCGATAGGCTTCCACGAGCGCCAGCACAACGCACGTCGCGGCCGTGACCGCCGCCGCCACCAGCATCGAACCGATCAACTCGGTCGCTTGTACGATCGGCGGCTTGACGACAAACGCGGGCAGGGCGGACTTGCGAAAAGCCGCAGGCCGCGCAACGTGGGGTGCTGCCACGGGAACCGCCGGCGGCGCGGCCAGCGTGAAACGAAAGCGGACGAAGCCTAGGATCTGATATGCCACGGCGGCCATCAAGCCGCCCATGAGCATCCACGACAAAAGCGCGGTACGGGACCAGGCGTGAGGGCTGAATCCGGCCAAGAACCAAAAGACGAAAAGGGCCACCAGGATCGATAGAAACCAACGCGATTCGGCGGAGTGCCGTCCGACTTGTCGCACATCCGCTGCGATCGCCTCTTGGTGCATGAGCCCGTAGCCCGCCGCGCGGGGAGTGGGGCAAGAAAAGAGCCGGTAGACGAAGCGGACCAGGCGATACACCGCGTAGGCAATCAGCAGGATCATCGCCGGCGGAAGCCAGATGAAGGGCACGGCCAGAAACCCCAGGACGGACACGACCACGATCAGCACCCGAACCCAATGCGGCAGGGGGGATCGTTGCCAACTCTCCCTTGCCTTCTTCAACTGTTGGGAGACAAATTGGGCGATCGGCTCCTGGTCCGTGTTTGCGTCGTCCACCAGCTCGGCCATGATGGGCTGTTCGGGCGGCGGTGGCGGCGGTGGTGCATGGCCATCCTGTGGCCTCGGCATTCCGGCAGGGATGGGACTTGTGGGACTTATGGGACTTATGTTAGCGCCATGATTGCCTTGCACGCCCGGAGACAGCGCCGCCGCCATGTCGCTCGCCGTGGCAAACCGCCGGGCAGGGTCCTTCTCGAGCGCCCGGGCCACCACGCTGCGAAAGGGCTCGGCGAGTTGCGATACGTCGGGCTCGGCCGTAAGGTGCTTCATCAGCACTTCGCCCACGCTCTCTCCGTCAAAGGGCACGCGGCCGGTGAGCAACTCGTAGAGGATCGCGCCCAGGGCATAGATATCGATTTCCTTGCCGTAGCGGCCGTGGGCCACCTCGGGCGCCATGTAGTGGACGGTGCCGATGCTCTCGGTATGTCCGCTCCGCCGGCTGCAGGAAATGAACTTCGACAGCCCGTAGTCGCCCACCTTCACCACGCCCTCATCGCAGAAGATGTTGCCCGGCTTCAGGTCGCGGTGAACGATGCCGTGGTCGTGCAGATAGGCCACGCCGGCCGCGATGCCCTGGAACCAGGTCAAAACCTCTTGCGGCGGCAAGCCTTGCGGATGATCGGCCAGTTCCGTCTCCAGGCACTTGCCCGAGATATATTCCATCACGACCCACGTATCGCCGCTCTGGTCTTGGCGGATGTCGTACAGGCTCAGCAGATTGGGATGCTTGAGGTTGAGGCACTGCCGCATGCCGCGGAGTTCGGTATCGAGATTGCGGCGGATGAGCTTGAGGGCGACTTCCTTGCCGGCGTCGCTGGTGGCGTAGTAGACCTCGCCGAAACCGCCGCTGCCCACGCCGCGCTTGATGGTATAGCCCTCCAGCGGCCGGCTCCCGCTGGCATACAAGAACGGACCGCCTCCCCGCCCACCATCGGTACATGGTGCCCGGGGCTTATCGACCATGGGTACATGCGGGTTCCCACTTGTGGGAGCGGGCATGGCATGATCGGTTGTATCGCTCAATCGGTCCTGCACGGCAATCCCCTGTGAGGACATGACTTTCCAGCTCCCCAAGCGTTGAGCCAACCTTCTATTCTACTCAATAACGGGACTAGCGTTCCAGCGGTTCCAAGCTGAAGGCAAATCCCTCTCCGCTGACGCGGGAATTGGCCCGCAACAGGCCGCGATTCCGGCACGCCACGCCGTCGATTTCAAACTGGCCGGTCGTATGGCAGAATAACTGCTCCCCCTGCCGGCAGAGGATGACCTCGCGGGTCCAGTCGCGGCAGACGACGTGGCTCTGCGGCTTGGGCCCCAGCACGCAGGAATCGGCCAGCAGCAACACCGCATCGGCTGCCGGCTGCGTGCGATGCCGGCTGAGGAAATCCAAGCGGGCCGTGAGACTCAAGGGATGCGTGCGGCGGAGCTGCAGTTTCACGCCCGAACCGATCTCGATGCGGCAGCCGTCGCTGAGCAGTTCCGTGACGCCGACCCGCCGGCCATCGACACGCACTTCGCGGAAGGCATCGATCAGGTAGCCCTCGCCGTCGCGGCGGATGCGGGCGTGCCGCGCGGAAATGTCCGCCAGGATGGGAATATCCGCCACTCCCGATCCGCCCGGCTGGCCGACGACCAGTTCGTCGGCCAGGCAGACCCAGTACCCGCCCACGGCATCGACCCAGAGCATGAACCGATCCGCGGGCGTGGCGTCGCCGAGAGCCATGGTCATGAGTCCTTGAATGCGTTGGGCCAGTGGGAACATGGTAGCACGGATCGGGGACGGGGGATAGGGTTGCGGGTGTCGTTCTTAGATCTAAGCACTAAGCACTAAGCACTAAGCACTAAGCACTCAGTACTCAGTACTCATTCGTTTCCCATTACTTCTCTTCCGCGGCCACCGTCTTTGCATCCGGTGACTGCGCCGAAGTAGTCGCCGACCTGATCGACGATGTTCTGCGGATTGGCTTTATCGAGCGGAATCTCGCCCTGGAAATCGCTTTCGGCGTTGACCAGCTTCTCCTCGACTTCCAATCGGGTCTTGACGTTCTGGACCAGTTCCTTGGCGCGGCCGAGCTGGCTGTCGTCGAACTGGTAGTTGCTGGTCGTCTGGGCGGCGGCGACCATCTGGTTGCGGGCCTCCAGGTTTTCGACTTCGACCTGCAACTGCCGTCTCTGCGCGAGCATTCCTTCCAGCTTCTGCTGGGCCGCCGCGAGGCTCTTCAGTCGGGCGTCGTGGACCTGCTTGAGGCTGGTGAGCGTGGCTTCGGCCGTCTTGTAGCGCTCGAAGCGGTTGGCAAGATCGGTCTTGACCTCCGCGGGCGTGTACTTTCTGCCGCCGTAGGCATAAGTGTCCTTGGCCGTCGAGAGATCGGTTTTCAGTCGCAGGATCTGCTCCTTGTCCTTGGCCTGCTTCGCCTCGAGGTCGGCGATCTGCTCATCCAGTTGCTGGACCTTGACCTGTTCCTCGGCGATGACATGCATGTTGCTGCGGACCTCCGGCTCGAGGTGCTTGATCATTTGCCGAGCGTGATCGATTTCAAATCCGACGGGCACGCTGTTCTCGACGGAGTCGTGGACGTAGCCCCACGTGGTGCGGAGATAGCCGAGGGTATTCCGCCCGAAAAGCACGACGGCAGCCAGAAGGATGGCTGCGGTGGTGATGACGATTTTCTTGATCATGACCAGGGTCCTCCAATTAGGGGTGCGGGTGTGTTCTTGCGAAAGCGGCACGAAGCTGGCCGCGCTTCTAAGGGTGATTCGCCGCGGCGGAAAGGATCTTGGAAAGAATCTGGGATCGGTCTCGGTTCTTGCAAAACCCCGGTGAGGTGATGAAATGGGACCTATGGGACTTATGCCCGAAGAACTCGTCCGCCAGATCCATGCTGCCGCGGCCCAGGTCGTGCTTGTGCTCAACGGCGGCAGCCGGGCCGTGGCGGAGCTCTGGAAGTGCCGGGCGGCTCCAAGATTCTGCTGGAGGCCGCCGTGCCTTATTCGGAGGGCTCGCTCTCGGCATGGCTCGGCAGCCGGCCGGAGCATGCCTGCTCGTCCCGGACCGCGCGGGCCATGGCGGTCGTGGCCTTCGGCCGCGCGATTCGCTACGGTGCGGCGGAACAACTGGCTGCCGGCGTGTCCTGCACCGCCGGACTGGCGACCGATCGGCCGAAGCGCGGTCTGCATCGTGCCCATGTTGCCATGCAGACCGCGGGCCGGACGCGGCACTGGTCGCTGGAGTTCGTGAAGGAAGCACGCAATCGCCAGGAAGAAGAGCAGATCGTCAGCCGCATGGTGCTCAATGCGGTGGCCGCGGTCTGCGGCATCGACGCGAGACTCGAATTGCCGCTGTTGGAAGAGGAACGCGTCGAAATGGAAGAGGCCGCTGCGCCGCCGCACTGGCAGGAGCTGTTTTTGGGACGTGTGCAAGCTGTCAACGCGAATCGTGCCGAGGTCCAGAAGAACGAGGAATTGCCCTCACCCCCTGCCCCTCTCCCAAAGGGCGAGGGGAGAGATGCGTCCGCGCCGCGCGTGATTTTTTCCGGGGCCTTCAATCCGATGCACTCGGGACATCGCCGCATGGCGGAAATGGCGGAGGAATTGCTCGCCTTGCCGGCGGCGCTAGAGCTTTCCATTCTGAACGTCGACAAACCGGCCATGGACTACCTGGAGATCGAGCGCCGGCTGCGGCAATTCCCGCCGGGGCAGGCCGTATGGCTGACCCGTGCGGCCACGTTTGAAGAGAAGGCGCGGTTGTTTCCCGGTGCGACGTTTGTCGTGGGCGTCGATACCATGCGGCGGATCGCCGATCCGCGGTACTATGGCAACGACCGCAACGTCATGCTGCAATCGATCGAGCGGATCATTGCCCGCGGTTGCCGTTTCCTGGTCTTCGGCCGCGCTTTGGCAGCAAGTTTCATCCGCCTGGGGGACCTCGATCTTCCGGAAGTGCTTCGCCGCGTGTCGAGCGAAGTTCCGCCGGAGAAGTTTCGCGAGGACGTATCGTCGACGGAACTGCGCAAGGAAGGAGTGTGACGCGGGGCACAGATCTTAGGTCTTAGTGATTAGCACCAAGCACTAAGCACTAAGCACTTTCCGCCGGTTGACATTCGGCTGCGGCAATCTACCCTTGCCTGGGAGTGCGCCCGCGCACTCATGCCGGACCTAGCGAGTGTAACGATTGTGACGCCTCTTTTTGACGGTTTGCTGCTGACGACTTGCCTCCTGATGGCCGCCCCGGCCAAGGAAGAGGATCCTGCCGCGCGGGCCCAGGCAACCTTGCAGCGAGTCTCGAAGTTGCCGCTAGACCATCAACGGGTCTGGCTGAAGCTGGTCGAGCAGCGCTACGATTGGTCTGTGCTGATCACGCTCAAGCCCGAGGATGCCCAGCGGGAGCGGGATCGCGTGGCGAAGATCCTGCATCAGAAGACTGTCGGCTGGGACGACCTCGTCAATTTCCTGCGGGACCTGGATCAGCGCGAGAAGGCGGCCATCGCCCATCTCGTGCGGCAATACCGTGCCGAGGTCTACGACACGTTCCACAAGCAGCCCCGCGACATGGTTGATCGGCAGGAGGCCTGGTATCGCATCTGGTCGCTGTGGGAAAAGTCGGGCAGTCCGCCGGAGCAGCAAGACCGGCTGATGGATTGGCTGGCCGACGCCATCAAAGTCAGCAAGAAAGACTCGATCGGCCCTCTGCCGCCCGATCCGAGATTTGGCGACAATATCCCGCTCGTACCGGAACAACTTGTCAAGCAATTGACGCGGCCGCCGGCTGCCAAGCCGGGCGAGACTCGGCCGGCTTCCCATGAGCCGGCGGAGGATATTCGGCCGGAGCCCTCGCAGCAGGCCCGCTGGCCGCTGCCGTTGCGGGTTCCCGATCCCCGGCAGGCGATCGGTCCGGCGAAGCAGGCGTCCGAGGCGGTCGTGACCCGGCGCGGCGAGAATATCGTCTGGCTGCCGCTGCCCTCGCAGGTACCGCCCACGATTGCGCCGGCATTGCGCGTCCCGCCGCCGCTTGCCGCCGGCGATCTTGGGGAACTGACGACCCCTCTCGCGGCGCCGCATCCGGCGATGGTGGTGGTCGTGTCCCGCGAGGCCGCGCCTGCGACCGAGAGTTTGGCGGACGCGGTTGATAAGCCACTGTCCGCCGATCCGCCTCCGCCGGCGATCGGCGACAGGCCGTCGCCGCCTGTTGCGCAGGCGGACCAGCACGCGCAAGTCAATATCGAGGAGTTGGGCACACGGATCGAGGGCATCAACCTCAGCCTGCGGAACCTGGAGGCCGAACTCAACGAGAAACGCGAGTTCACCGCCGACCAGCTCGACTCGCTGCTCAGCCGGCTGGACATCCTTGTGCTGCGGCAGAAGGACCTGACGTTGTTTCGCGACCTGATCGGGGCTGGCGAGCAGGCCAAGGTCGGCCAAATCGATTCCTCGCGCTCGGTTGTCGCCACCATGGGCACGCGGATTGCCGCGCTGCGGATCCGCGTGCGCGAAAACGACTCCCTGTCGGAGGCCCAGCGGACTGCCGTCTTGAAGCATCTGGACGCGCTTTCCGACCGGCTGGCCACGATGACGGCGGAAAAGTAATATAATGAAGACATGTCCGCCATCTCTTTTCCCGCCGAACCGCAAGACAATTCCCGGGCCGCAGAAAAGGTCCGCGATTTTCCCCAGACGCCGGGCGTCTACCTGATGAAGGATGCGGCCGGCCGGGTGATCTACGTCGGCAAGGCGAAGAACCTCCGCTCCCGCGCCGGCAGCTATTTTCTCAAGGCGGCGGCCGAGGATTCCCGCACGGCCGCCTGGTGCAGGAAATCCGCGACATCGACTACCTCCTGGCCGAGAGCGAAGTCGACGCCCTGCTGATGGAAGCCCGGCTGATCAAGGACATCCTGCCGAAATACAATCGCGACCTTCGCGACGACAAGACCTTTCCCTACCTGGAAATCCACGCCCACGAGGAGTTTCCCCGGGTGGAGATCACCCGCACGCCCCGCGACCGCGGTACGAAGCTCTACGGGCCGTTCACCAATACCCGCGGCCTGCGGGGGGCGCTGCAGGTCTTGCAGAAGATCTTCAAGTTCCGCACCTGCTCGCTGGACATTGACGCCGAGGATCCCCGCTGGCGGTGGTTCCGGCCCTGCCTGCTGGCCTCGATCCGGCAATGCACGGCCCCTTGCAACCTGCGGATCTCGAAGGAGGACTATCGCAAGAGCATCCACCGCCTGCAGCAGTTTCTGGAGGGCAAGAAGCAGACCTTGCTGGACGAAATGAGGGCCGAGATGGACGCGGCGGCGAAGCAGCTTCGTTTCGAAGAGGCGGCCCGGCTCCGCGACGAGATCCATCTCCTGGAAACGCTCGACCAGCGCGGCAAGCTCGACAAGCACGTGCAGCCGGAGGTCTTTCCCGTCGATCCGAAGAAGGGCCTGGCCGGCCTGCAAAAGGTGCTGCACCTGGCTGCGGCGCCGCGGACCATCGAGGGCATCGACATCGCCCACACCGCCGGCACGGAAACGGTGGCCAGCGTGGTGCGGTTTCTCGACGGCCTGCCGTTCAAGCCGGGCTATCGGCGGCTGCGGATCCGCACGGTCCAGGGCGTCGACGATTTTGCCAGCATCCACGAGGCCGTTTCGCGGCGCTTCCAGCGGCTGGCCGACGACGCGGACGAGAGCGACCCCCTGCCCGACATTCTGCTGATCGACGGCGGCAAGGGGCAGCTTCACGCGGCGCTCGAGCGCGCTCGACGCGCTCGGCCTGCGGCCAGCGACGGTCCTCTCGCTGGCCAAGCGCGAGGAGGAGGTTTATCTGGCCGGTGCCGAGGAACCGTTGCGGCTGAGCCGCCACAGCTACGCCCTGCGGCTGCTGCAATACGTCCGCGACGAGGCCCACCGCTTCGCCCAGCATTATCACCATCTGCTGCGGAAGCGCTCGACGCTGGGTGAAGAGTAAAATCAGCTAGCGTTGCAAATCCCCCGGTTTCTCGGGAATACCCGGGTCGTCGAGCATCTGCACGGCCGTCGCGGGACCGACGTGCCGCCAGTCGTTCAGCACCCACACGACCTTTTTGTCGCGGGTAATTTCCACCAGTTGGGCGCCTTTGAAGTCGTTGCCCCGCGAGCAAAAGACGGTGTTGCCGTTGGCCAGGCGGGTGCAGGTCTGACAGCCGCCGAAGTTGTATTCCGCCGGCAGGTCGGAGAGCTTGTATTCCCAGACCGTCTCCCCCTTGGGATTCACTTCGCGGGTCAGTCGTTTCCCTTCGTTGGTGATCAGCGTATTGCCGTTGTGCAGGCGGACCGCCGCCCACGCGGACATGTTGTAGGACCAGATCTGCTTGAAGTCCTTGTCGTATTCGACGACCTTGCCTTGGCTCATCCAGGTGAGGAGATAGGTGCCGTTGGCGGTGACTCGTGCCCGGCGGAACTGGCCGTGGACGCCGCCGGGATTGCCGTTGGGCGCGGTCAGTTCATGCGAGACCTCGGTGGTCTTGGTTTTGGTATTGATGATCATCAGCTTGGGTGGCGTGCCGTTCTGGACGAGAAAGACCTTGTCGAGCCCGATCGGCTGAAGCGTGTGGACCTCGCCGCCCTTCTCGGGATCGAAGTGCCAGACGACCTTCTTCTGCGGCGTGATCTCTTCCGCGTAGTCCATGCGCGAGTAGACGATATTGCCGTTGCTGAGCATCCAGATGTCGTCAAATTCTCCCCCTGCCCCGGTTGAATAGGTCCAAATGACCAGGCCGTTGCGAACCAGGAACATCTTGTTGAAGCCCTCGCCGATGTATAGCATGGGGTGCTGGGCCAGACCCTTGCCCGGCAGGTTCGAGGGCAGCGGGCTCAAGGGCGACAACTGGCCGGCGAAGCGTTCGGCGGGGCCGGTGTCCGGCACGTCGTTGGCCGTGAATTTGCGCAGGCAGTCCAGCAGCGGCGTGGCCGTGGAAGGTTCCGCGGCGATTGCCTTGCGACCAAAGGGCGAAAGGCCGCAGGTGAGCACAACCAGGATCGTGACGAAAGTTCGGCAGTTCATGGGATCCTCCGATGAGATGGCCAATGATATGGGAAGCCTTGGGCTTGACCTTTCCAACAGCGTAGCCCCGGGAAGGCGGTTTGGCAAGAGGTAGGAAACAGCGGATATGGCCACTATTGTCACCCACTTGACTCGCAGGCCATAATACCAGAAATCCGCGGTCGGAAACCTGTCCGCTACCATCAACCCCCAAACACCCGCAAGGGAAACGCTATGCAAATCAACCCTTATCTGTTTTTCGAGGGCCGCTGCGATGAGGCCATCGAGTTCTACCGCACCGCGCTCGGCGCTGAGACGACCTTTCTCATGCGATACAAAGAGAGCCCGGAACCCGCTTCGCACGGCAATCCCGACAAGGTCATGCATGCGACCTTGCGGATCGGAAAAACGATTGTCCAGGTTTCCGACGGGCGGTGCCTTGGGGCTGCCAGGTTCGAGGGCTTTGCGCTCTCGCTCACGGTCGAAAGCGAGTCCGAGGCGGAGCGGCTCTTCGCCGCCTTGAGCGACGGCGGCAAGGTGCAGATGCCGATGACCAAGACTTTCTTCTCGCCGCGATTCGGCATGCTCGCCGACCGCTTCGGCGTCCTCTGGATGATCCACGTGGGGTCGTAATCCATGCATATTATCGTTCTCGATGGCTATACGCTCAACCCGGGCGACAACACCTGGGACCCCGTTGCCGCACTCGGCGACCTGACGGTTTACGACCGGACGCCCAGCGCTCAGGTCGTCGAGCGGGCACAGGGGGCGGAGATCGTGCTGACCAACAAGACCCTGCTCGACGGGCCGATCCTGGCCGCATTGCCTTCGCTGCGGTTCATTTCCGTCCTGGCCACGGGATACAACGTGGTCGATGTGGCGGCCGCGCGGCGGCAAGGCATTACGGTCTCCAACGTGCCGGAGTATAGCACCAACAGCGTGGCGCAGCACGTGATGGCCCTGCTCCTGGCGCTGGTTCAGCATCCGGAGCGGCACGACCGCCTGGTGCATCAGGGCCAATGGCAGCGCGCGGTCGATTTCTGCTTCTGGGATGCCCCGCTGGTGGAGCTTGCCGGCAAGCGGATGGGGATCGTCGGTTTTGGGCGGATTGGCCGCCGCGTGGGCGAATTGGCCCACGCCTTGGGCATGGAAGTGCTGGCCTCTGCCACCCACCTCGGCAACCCGCCCGGTTATCAGCCCTTTGCCTGGCGGTCGCTGGAGGAGATTTTCGCCGAGGCCGACGTGATCTCCCTGCACTGCCCGCTGGACGAGCGGAGCCAGGGCATGGTCAATCGGGCACGGATCGGCACCATGAAACGCACTGCCCTTTTGATCAACACGGCCCGCGGAGGACTGATCCAGGAACAGGACCTGGCCGACGCGCTCAACGAGGGGCGGATTGCAGGGGCGGCGGTCGATGTCTTGGCGCAGGAGCCGCCGCGAGAGTACAATCCACTGCTCGGCGCCAAGAATTGCCTGATCACCCCGCACCTGGCCTGGGCCACGCAAGAGGCGCGGCGGCGGTTGACGGCGTTCACGGCGGCGAACGTCGCCGCATTTCTGCGGGGCGAACCGATCAACGTGGTGAATTGAAGGGCGGTTCCGATGGCAACCCAGTGGTATGCGGCGATTGACGGAGACCCCAAAGGCCCTCTGACATTGTCCGAGCTCAAGGGCTGGGTCTGGCAGGGCAAGGTCGATGCGGAGACCTTCGTGCGGCAAGGCGCCGGCGGCGAATGGGCGGCGGCCGGCACGATCGCCGAACTGTTTCCCGACGGCAGCCACGCCACGCCGCCCGATCCAGCGGCGACTCTGGAGCCCTACACCGAAACGCACGCGATCGAGCGGCTCAACCGCCGCATCGCGGCCGTTTTCTCGCTCCTCGCGGTCCTCTGCGGGCTCGCGGGCGCAATCATGGTGGTCATCTTCCTTGTCCTGAATTCGTATTCGTGGGTCGCCGCGGCGAGCTTCTTGCTCTATCTTCTCGCCTGGACCGTGCCGGGTGGCGCGCTGGGCGCGATGGTCGGATACCTCAAGCGGGCGCCGGGAGTTGGCGCCATGTTGGGCGGACTCTTCGGCCCGTTCGGCGTCGTCGCGGCGCTGGCGCTCGACAATCGGCCGTATTGCAGCAACTGTAGCGGGCCCTTGGAGGACATGGCGAAAGCCTGTCCCCATTGTCATGCGGTCCTGTATGACCCGCTGACCGAGGAGGAACCGGACCCGCGCGGCGACGAGGAAGCGGAACCGCGCGGCGAGGAAAGTCACGAGATCAGGACTTGGACGGACTCCGGCGGCCAATATTCGATGAGGGGACGATTCATCCGTCTGCAGGGCGGCATGGTGACGCTGCGGCATGAGGATGGAACGGAGGTGGATGTCCCGATGGACCGTCTCAGCACGGCGGACCGGCAGTGGATCCGCAGCGCGCCGCGGGGCACGCAGCCGGCAGCGGGCGTCCTTTCGGCGATCTTGATCCAGGAGTGAATCAGCTAAGGAGTCGTGGTCATGTTCCGATATACATCGACAGTCGCGCTGATCGTTTTCGTGGCCTTCGGCAGTTCTTCCCTCGCCGCCGCGGAGGAGGCGAAAGAGGCGGGCAACAGGCCGCAGAGCCCGTCCAAGGACCTTGCCGTCGATCTGGGCAAGGGCGTGAAATTGGAGATGGTCCTGATCCCGGCCGGCGAGTTCCTGATGGGCTCGCCCGATGCGGACCATCGCGCCCGCGGCAACGAGAAGCCGCAGCATCGGGTGCGGATCACGAAGCCGTTCTACCTGGGTAAGTACCCCGTGACGCAGGAGCAGTGGGAAGCGGTGATGGGCAATAATCCCAGCAGCTTCAAGGGTCCGAGGAACCCGGTGGAAATGGTCAGTTGGAACGATTGCCGGCAGTTCTTCGACAAGCTGAACCAAAAATCCGCCCGCCCTCACGCCGGCCCTCTCCCGCGGGAAGAGGGGAAGTTCTGGTTTCCGACCGAGGCCCAATGGGAATACGCCTGCCGGGCCGGAAGCACGACGCTCTATGGTTTCGGCGACGATGAGGCCCGGCTTGGCGAATACGCGTGGTATGCCTCGAACTCGGATGGCAGAACGCATCCGGTGGGCGAGAAGAAGCCGAACGCCTGGGGACTTTACGACATGCACGGAAACGTCTGGCAGTGGTGTGCCGACGGTTATGGCGACGGGTACTACGGGAAATCGCCCAAGGACGATCCGCCGGGAGTCGCATCGGGTACGTTCCGCATTCTTCGCGGCGGCAGTTGGATCCTGCCCGCGTGGCACTGCCGGTCGGCCTACCGCAGCCACGACAAGCCGGACACGAGCTACGTCGTCGTGGGCGTGCGGGCGGCGATGGCGTTGGTGGGGAAGCCCTAACCTAAGAAAGCGAAGGCAGCGATTGTTCTGACCAATCCACTTGCTTATCATATCCAACCCCGCACCAACACCTCGACGCGATAGCTCTCCCCGACGCAAATACCGGAAAGCAGCCCGCCAGGCGCTTCCTTGCCGTTTACCATGACTTTCGTCCCCTCAACATCCGCCGCCCGGCGATAGACGACATCAAACGTCGCCCCGCGAAAAACGCGGCGGACCCGGGCCCCTTTCCAATCGGGCGGCAATTGAGGGCGGACCAGCAGCCCCTGCGGCGTCCCCTGCAGTCCGAAGAGCCGCTCGACGATGCTGCGGTAGCTCCAGTTGGCCGAGCCGGAATGAGGCAAGTGGCTCGATGCGCGGGCCTTCCGCGGATACTGGTTGCCGCGATAGTAGTTGGGCATATAGAGAGGAAGCTGCTCCGACGCCCGCAGGGCTGCTTCCTCCGGCCCCGGCAGCAGCCCTCGCAAGTGGCGAAAAGCCAGGTCGCCCCGGCCGGCGCCGTAAAGCGCGAAGATATAGAAGGCGGCGGCGTGCGTGTAGACGCCGCCGTTGACGTCGCTGCCGGGGAACTTCTGCGTCATCCGCCCCACGCGCTCGCACATCCGCGTGAAGGCGGGCGCGACCTTCATCGGACCATACTCCGTGCCGAGGTGCTTTTCCACGGCGGATGCAAACCTCCGCGCGACGGCCCGCCGCCGCGCCGCACAACAAGGCGAAGCTCTGCGAGTTCAAGAATATCTTCCCCTCGCGGTCGCTCCGAACGCCGAAGTTCCGGCCCTCGTCGGTATAGCCGCGGGCATACCACTGGCCGTCCCAATAGTGGCGATTGATCAGTTCGTTCAGGGTCTCGGCCTCCGCAGCCATCTGCCGGGCGGTGGGCCCTTGGCCGGCCATTTCGCCCAACTCGGCCCACAGCCGCAGCCCGTAGGCCAGGGCCTCGCTGAGCATAGCCGATTCGCCAATGCCCTTGGGCCCCACCATGTTCATGGGGTCGTTCCAGTCTCCTTGCCAGATCCGCGACAGGCCGCGGGGAGAACGGTCCTGGAGCAGCCAGCCAAGCCCCAGGCGAACGTGCTCGAAGACCGTCGCCCCCTCTGCCGCGTCGGCAAAGGGGACCGTCTCGCGGAGGAAGTCGTAGTCGCCCGTCTCGTGGACGTAGCTGCTGATGGCAATCGGCAGCCACGAGCAATGGTCGGCGTGCGGGACCGTGTTGATGTACTTCAACTCGGCGCCGGGCAGGAGCAGAACGCCGTCGGGCATCCGGCCGTCGGCCTGCTGCTGGCTGAGGCAAGTGCAAATGATCTCGCGGGCTCTGGCCGGGTCGACGAAGACCGTGCCCATCGCGTCTTGGAGGAAGTTGCGGGATTGCGGATCGGTCGTCAGACGGTTGGCCCGGCCGAGATACTCGACCTGCCGCGGCAGCCAGTGGTTGACGAAATGGTCGAACCACAGGTCCGGCGTTTCGATCTGGATGCAGCCGGGGTGCTCCGCAGTGCGGCTCTCCACCTTGTAGAGCGCCTTTTCAAATCCGCCTTGGACAAAATACTCCTTCCGCAACCGGCCGATCTCCCGCCGGTCTTTGGCCGGACCGAAGATCAGCCGGACTTCGAAACGCTTGCCCGGCGGCAGGCTGCGGCGATACTGAAAAATGCAGGCTGGCGGCTCGAAACGGGCGTCGCCGCGGGCCAGGCGGGGCAGCTTCAAGGCGTCGGGCCGGTTCAGCCCTCCCTCGCCCTCGAACTGCTGCTGGTTCAGCTCCCACGAGTCGGGAGCGACTTCCGAGGCGAGAAAGGTCGTCTCCTTGAGCGTCTTGTTCTTTTCGTAGTCCTGCAACTTCTGGTAAGGAGTGACGTAAGGGCAGACGGCCGCTTGCAAGGCCGCATCGTACTCCCCGGCCATGTGCATCCAGGACAGGTAGCCGGCGGGGAAATACGGATAGAGCGACACCTTGCGGGCGCGATCGGAGACGTTCGCCACCGATGCGGTCCAGAGTTCGACCGTGTCGTCCGCCGGCAGGAAAACCCGCAGCGAGACCTCGAAGCCGTTGTTGCGGACCGTCCAGGCGACGTCCGACAGGCCCGGCGCGAACTCGAAAGACTCGGGCGCAGCGCGGACCGGATCGTGCGGCGCGGAAAAGAACTCGCCCGTGGCGTCGTCGCGGACGTAGAAGAACCGCCCTGGATGGTGGGCGAAATACCGCGGTTCCGGCTGCATGAAGGTCTTCGCCAGCAGCGAGGGCGGATAGGCATAGATCGCCGTATCGGGCTGCATCGTCTGCCCCCAGGCAAAGCCGCGGCAGGTGATCTGCAGCATCATCTGCGGGTTCCAGAGGAAGGCGTCGGCGGTCGGCGCGAGGTACGGATCGCGGAGCACGAACCGCCGTCCGGAGTCCGAAAAGGCGAAATGGGGAGAGTTAGCTTTCATGGTGTTTTCTTTGCAAGGTAGCGACCTGGCCGGCGAGCGTGGCTGCCACCGGTCCGTCATCTTCCTGTCGGCCATTTTTCTCTCGTTGCTGTTTGTCCGGCTACGGAATTTCCATGCCAACGGGCGGTTCTTGCCCGAATTTGCCCGAAATTCAAGTTGGCTGCACGTGACGGTCTTCTTCTCATCCGCGTCATCTGTGAAATCCGCAGTTTGTTTCTCCACAGAACAATACGGATAAGGGCCTCAAGATGGGAAATTTTTTTTCTTGTTTCGGCAAAATCGCGTCCTAAGGCCTTTGTTGGCAACCATTTATGAAACTTCTGCCCTGGGGCAAATGAGTGCGCGCTTGGCGCAATTTCTGGAACCACTCCGGCCGGTGCCAGAACTTCTATCGGTGGCATATTCGCGCCGCGGTGTACTGTGAACGGATTCAATTTTACACCAGCCCGAAGCGCAAGCGAGGTGACGGGCCAGCATCCTCGCTGACCCGTAATCGGGCGCCCCGTCGGGCTGGTATCATCATCTTCGCCCGCGCGAGAATAGCCCTTCGGGGCGTTCTGCGTGCGGTCAGCGCCGGGCGTTCAACTCCCTCTAACGGTGATTTTTGCCCGAACTTGCGCGGTTCATTTTCCTCCATTTCGATCTCCGCCTGCAGAGAATAGGGCTAATGGGCGTTTGCCCGAACTTGCCCGAATTCTGTTTCGGCGGTGAACACTCGGTAGCGGGTCGTAGACCATCCGAGGCCTTTGGCGAACTCTCGGCGATGGGCGACAAACGCTCGGGGACCGGTGGCCGACTTTCGGCGACAGGCGGCGAGACCTCGGCGCGGTTGGCAGACTTCCGCTTTCGGTTGGCAGACTTACGGTGACAGGCGGCACGTTCTCGGGGGCGGACGGCGTATCGTCGCCGGCGTCAAGGGCACGGAATTCGGCCAGTTCGTCGATGGCCTCGATGGTGGCAGCCAGCCGAGCGCGGTAGCCGCGGAGCTGATCTTCGCTCATGTTTTCCAAAGCCTCGTTCGGCACATCCGCGGGGAGGGGGCCGCCGTCGGCTTCGACGGGCAGTTCCCGCGATGGCATCGGGGCACGGCGGTCCAGGTTTGCCCTTGAGCCGCCAGGAGGCCATCACGGCGGCCATGGCCCTGGTGAGGTAGGCGGCATTTCCGCGTTGCGGCTGGGTGCGGATCGACCGTTTCGTGATTGCCTTGCCGTCGCCGGTTTGGCTATGCTGGACGAGTCGCACGTCGATCTCGGATTGCGAGTTGCGCCAGGCCTGCATGGCTTCGCGGTAAATCGCATCGAGCCGCGCCAGGTCGGCGGCGAACATTTCGGCCGCGCTTTGGGCCGCGCTGGCGATCCATTCCCGGCGGGCCTCCTGCAGCCAGTAATTGACGGTCCGTTTGGGCATGCCGAGCTTATCGGCGATGGCCTGGCTGGAGTGGCCCTCCAGGGCCAGTTGCGTGATCTCGGGGAGCAGGGTCTCTTTCCGCCGCCGCGCCGAGCATCGCGGGGGACACTCTCTCGGCCTGGCCGGATTGCGGTTGAAGATCGTCGGCGGGCGGTTTTTCAGCGACGGAACACATGGCTGGGTCTCCTTGGGCTTGGTGGCGTGTCTCGCGCTGGAGTTCCGCCTTTAGGCGGCATTTCCCGGCTAAAGCCGGAACTCCAACAGGGACGGAAGGAATCGCACTATCAGACCGTAATTATCCATAACTGCGGATGGTTGTCAAGTGGCGGGAAGCGGAATTTTTGCCGCGGGCCGTTAATGTCCCCTCGCCCTCTGGGAGAGGGTTAGGGTGAGGGCCGCCGGCGGGGCGGGGACGATTGCCCTAAGTGGCTTGCCGGCAAGGGGTTGCGGAGATCGGCAGACGGGCGGAATTGCAGAACAATCGAAAACTGTGCCGGCAACCGTACTCATCACGCTCCGCCGTGATGGTCTTCCATCACCGCGGCCTCGCGTAACGCGCGAGGAACCGCTTTTCACCGCTGGAATGTCCCAAGTGCGGCGGCACAATGAAGATCATCAGTTTCATCGAGCGCGGTCAGCAGGACGTCGTGGAGCGGATTCTCCGCCGTTGCGGGCTGTGGGAAGGACCGATCCGCACGCTGGCCGGTGCCCGTGCGCCGCCGTAGCGATCCGCTCGCCCTTCAGACGAGCCGGAGTTGGTCACGGATCCCGAGTTTCTTGAGTCAGAACGCCTTGAGCGTCAGGCAGATGCGGGCTGCGAACTGCAGTTGATCCTCGACCCGGACTTCCTGTAGCCCGCGTCCCAGGCTGCTTTCTCAGCGTCTACCGCGCCGGTGCGCTGACGGTGCGCGCAATACTCGGCTGAGAAAGCGCGAAAGACCAGCCGTAACCACCCATGCGATGGTATTCCCCGCTCGATTCAATGCTGAAACCCGCGCGGCCGCGCCGGAAAAGAAGCGCAAAGCCATGCTGGCGACGCGACCCTCCGAATGGAATCATACCGTACCCGCCGAAATGGGCGGGTCTTGCGTGAATTTGCAGCGGATTCTTGACAACGATCAGCGTCCACGTTAGGATCGGGGACGTTTCGCGGGAACAAATTCCTGTCAGCCTCTAGCTGTATTACGGTGCGAAGTAAGACAGAAACTAGTGGGGGGGATTTGGCAAGACTATTTCAGGAGGCTTTACGATGAGCGAATTCTTGTTTCTTCGGTGGGTGGGCGCCGTTCTCACATCGGCGGCTTCCATCCTCTTTGCGATGCCGCAATTCGTGCATGCCGCGGACCCAGCGGATGTGATTGACTCGCTTGCCCAACAGGGGCAGCCGGCTGTGCCGATTTTGCGCAACGCGCTTCTCGACAAGAACCCTCGCGTCCGCTGTAGGGCCGCGTGTGCGCTAGTAACACTGGCAAGGAACGGGGTCAGCACGCAAGACGCGGTCCCCGAGCTACGTAAAGTTCTGTTCGACACGGTGCCTGCGACCCGGGCATTTGCGGCAGAGGCACTGCTGGCCATGGGTGAAAAGGCGTCGGACGCGCTTCCGGAACTGGCGCGAGCGGCCGCGGACAAAGACCCTGCGGTACGGATGCCTGCCGTCGCTGCACTAGGCCGGCTAGGGACGGCATACGAGGTTCCGGTTTTGGAGAAGGCGCTAGCTGACGACGATCTGAACGTCCGGCACTCCGCAGTTACTGGATTGGGCCGGATCGGTACCGCGGCCAAGAACGCCGCACCAAAGTTGCACGAGGTTGTTTTCCACGACAAGTTCGACCAAAATCGGCGGGAAGCAGCCAAGGCGTTGGTCAAAGTCGACCGAACTGCCGCGCAACAGCTCACTGCCGAGCTAGTCGGGGTGATGAACGACAGGCGCAACCGCCGTGACGAACGACTGCTCGCCGCCGAATGTCTTCGGGAGATGGGGCCCGAAGCCAAGAGTGCCATCGAAGACCTACGGAGGGCTGCTTTGGGCTCGGATGCTCTTTTGGCTCAACGCGCAATCGATGCAATCGGAGCAATGGGGCGAGCCGCGAAGGACTCGATGCCGGATTTGGTTCGGCTTTCTCGTTCCACAGATTCGGATATCGCGGTCGCCGCAAAATCAGCGATAAGGGACGTAGGTGGCTCGCACGGGCCATGAAAGCCATGAAAAAGATTGGGGCCCGGCATTGGGCGCAAAGATGCAAGTCGGTCTGTTCGTTGAA
The DNA here is from genome assembly GCA_963824275.1 of uncultured Planctomycetia bacterium. Taxonomy (GTDB): domain Bacteria; phylum Planctomycetota; class Planctomycetia; order Pirellulales; family Thermoguttaceae; genus JANXQG01. The sequence goes on from CAWGOT010000007.1 coordinate 877,480, forward strand.
GGTAATATAACGGTTAGCGCTTCGTCAACAGAATTCATGGGTGAAATTTGGCTCGGGAAGATCGCCAAGCGTGTGATATAGGGCGATTTCGATGGCTTCATAGGTGCGGAAACCATAGGCTTTTCTGATAGTCAGTTTTGCTTTGTTGTTCAGGCCCTCGACGGAGCCTGCCGAAACGGTCCCCTTGGCACGGAACCAATTGAGGATTAGATCTGGGCAACCCGGTCGCATACATCAGGGCAAATGCGAGCCCCGAACCGACCGAGCCGCACTCGTGTGATTGGTTTTTTGCCGATGAGATCGTCAGGATTGTCGATGCAGATAGCGGGGCGGTGGTCTTTGAACTGAGGCAGGCATAGTCCCTCGCGGCTTCCAGGCGTCCAAGACCGCACGGCGGCAGCGCAAATCGCCGCCTGGTGGTGCAGGCGGCGGGAGGCCGCCGTGCTTGTCGGCAGTGGCCCCTTGTGTCGCAGCCGGCTGCGGCGCGGTAGAATAGAGGTGGCTCGACGCTGCGCGCTGCGGGAGGGGCGGCGTCAGGCGGACTAGCCGTTGGCCATACGGCCCGGAGGACAACTATGAGAACCCCTTATCCACTCCTACTCCTCGGGATTGGCTGAAGCTGAGGCCAATCTTCATCGCCTGGAAGCCTACCGCGATCAATTGAAATTGGAGGTCGAACGCCGACAGCAGTCACGGCTTATGGTTCAGCGCTTGCTGCTCAACTGGCGCAGTGGGCGATGGGCAGTTTCTATGCTGCCCCGTACTACCGCCATCGTCGTTGGTGATGCTAGGCGATTAGGAAGAGGCCGTGGTCAAAGTCCTGCAACCGCTCAATGAAGCGAGTTGGCGGCATTGGAGAACACACTGCTGGCGTTTGATCCAATGGACGTGATGGCGGCCAGACACACGCAGACAATCAACGAAAGCATGACGGCGTATTCGACTGCGGTAGGGCCGTCTTCCTCAGAGAGAAGCGTTCGTAGGGTATGAAAGAGTGACCGCATTGTGCCTGCCTCCAACTTTGTAAGAATCTGCCCTCTACGTGAAAACTAGCTCGTTCAGCAACAATGTCAAAGGGCGACGCGAAATTATCAGCGCGATAGGGCGATCCCGCAAGGCCGCCGTGAATTCTGACGATGCGGGTTCTGGATATGCGGGAGAATCGGGCGGCATGTGCGTCTTGCGTCTTGCCCGCTGCCAGGAGACTCACCAAGGTCCGCCGCCCTCAATGGAAACGGGCGGACCTACCCCTCAGAAAGAAATGCCCTTTTCGGTACGTCAAGCAAGTACGACAGGCGTTTGGAGAGCGAGCGTCCTGTTTTCTCACGAAGCACGTTGCCAGTCGTCGGCATAGTCCTCTGGGTCGCGTGAGATCATGACCTTCCAGCCGATCTCCCGAAGGTTGTGGTCCTCGTAGTAGACTCGGCGGTGCCGCCACTCTGAAAACACCCTGCGCAGCAACGCCGCGATTTCCTTGGCGTCGGCCTCCTCGCGGATGCCAGTCACTTCCAGGCCATATATGTCTTGCATCAGGTCGATGGAGCCGAAGTCAGACAGCCAAACAAAGCCGTTCTCCGATAACGCCTCCATTGCCGCGTTGCGGAATTCAAAGAGTTCAGCATGAAACTCGAAGGGCTTCATGATCGGACGCCTGCCCGCGTGACTTTCTTCCACTATCAGAATAATGGCCGTGGCTTGGCCCGCCGTCAATAGGGGCGCGGGCCGATGATGCCCAAGCGATAGGGCGATCCCCAATGCCCACCGCCGCCCATCCGATGTGGACGCGGGCGTGAACTGCCTTCGCAGTCGAAATCGCCATTGGTTTCGGGGAGGAGGCTACCCCTGAACAATCTGACTTCCGCTTGGAATTCCTGCCCCAAAGAGCTATGCTAGGGGAATGACGAGCCCCAAGCCCAAACTCCGATGGTTCCAATTCGGCCTGAAGACGCTGCTGGCCGTTCTTGCCTTCTGTGCCATCCTATTCTTGGTCGCTGGCTTCTTGGCACCAGTGAGTCTTGGCTACAACGTGAAAGCGACATTCTCACAGATGCCCAATGACGACCATCAACTTGAGGAATGGTTGAAGGTGCAGAAAGGCGTCGTTTCAAATACGGTCCGCATCTCCCGTGAAGGCCATACGGTTTTCGTCGGCTTTATAACGGAGGGCAGCGCGTTCGGTCGCCCACCATTCCCCGACTTGCCGAAAGCCTGTGAATCAGTGGGTTACAAAGGGGTCGTCTCCGAGTGGGCGGATGTTTCGCCCGAGGGTGCAAAATAGCCGCCCCTGAAAAGGGAGTTGCGGCAAGGTGTCCAACTGGCCCGAAACTCGCTCACCGTCGCCCCGTGGGCCAAGTCAGCGTCTGCGAGCCATGCCAGGTCAGCGTGTCGGACGGCAACGGGTGGGGTCGCACCTACGGGGGAAGGTTGGGGGTGCTTGCATTCGTTTTCCGAAACGGGCAAAATGACGGGCGACGTTAACGCCCCACTCGTTTTCACAGGGACCCCGCCATGCCGCTTGGAATTCGACCCACAAACGATCTTGCGTTCCAGATCACCTTTGGAACAGCGGAAAACAAGATAGCCCTGATCAGCCTGCTCAACGCGATCCTGGAGCCTGCCTCGCGGATTATCGAGGTGACGCTGTTGAACCCCTTCAACCTGCAGGAGTTCGAGCAGGACAAGCTTTCGGTGCTGGATGTCAAGGCGGCGGACCAGGCCGGGGCCGTTTATGATATCGAGATGCAGCTTGACGTTTTCCTGGGGCTGGTCGAGCGGCTGGTGTACTATAGCTGCGAGCTCTACGCCGGCCAGTTGAAGGAGGGCGACGACTACTCGCAAATCCGGCCGGTTTATACGATCTGCCTGACGAACGAAGTTCTCTGGAAGGGCGGAAAGCGGGGCCATCATGCCTTTCGCCTGACCGACCGGGAGTCGGGGCGGGTTTTACAGGGGACATTGGAGATTCACACGATCGAGCTTCCGCGGTATACTACTATAAGCGAGGCGGACTTGAAGACCGCCAGCCTGCTGGAGTGCTGGATTTTCTGGTTCTTGCACGCGCATGAATACGAGCCGGAAGAGCTTTTGAAGCTGTTCCCGCAAGCGGCCATCCAGCAAGCCACGAAATCGATCATTAAGATAGCCCGGAAAACTGAGGACAAAGCCATGTACGATGCACGTGAGAAGGCGATTCGAGACCGGCAGTGGGCAATGAGCGCTGCCCGGCGTGAAGGCGAGATCAAAGGCGAAATCAAAGGCAAGATCGAAGGCAAGATCGAAGGCAAGATCGAAGGCAAGATCGAAGGCAAGATCGAAGGCGAGATCAAGTTGATCAGGACGCTGCAGGGGATTCTGAATTTGGCTTTGAGCGAGGAACATGACCTGCGTGTGATGCCGTTGGAGCAGCTTGAGTCGCTTACAAGCAGTCTCCAGGAAAGACTACGCAATCGAACGTAAATACTGCGAAGGCCGAAGCCCCTGGGTGCTGGCCTTCTTCGCCGGGGCGAATTACAATCGTCGGCATGCCGCCTGGCGCCGCTTCTCCGCGGCGGCCCGCGCCGCAATTTCCAGGTATTCACTGCCCTGGACTTCCTGGCCGAGCCTCACGCAGCACGTCCCCGACAAGGGCGAGCATCTGGTCCGCTACTATGGCTGGTACTCGCACCGCCAGCGCGGCATTCGCGCCAAGTCGGGCATTTCTTCTGACAAAGAACTGGTTATCGACCGCTCGGCTGCGGACGCCGTGAAATCGGCCGCTGGCGGCGCGCGAGCCGGTTCGGTTTCCACCTGGGCCATGCTCATCAAGCGGGTGTACGAGGAGCGCGGTCAGCAGGACGTCGTGGAGCGGATTCTCCGCCATTGCGGCCTGTGGGAAGGGCCAATCCGCACGCTGGCCGGCGCCCGTGCGCCGCCGCATCGATCCGCTCGCCCTCCAGACGAGCCGGAGTTGGTCATGGATCCCGAGTTTCTTGAGTCAGAACGCCTTGAGCGTCAGGCAGATGCGCCTCCGAACTGCAGTTGATCCTCGACCCGGACTTCCTATAGAGCCGGTGCCTCAGGCCCTTTTCTCACCGTCCTTACCGCCGGTTCGCTGACGGTGCGCGCGATACCGGGCCGAAAAGGCGAGAAAAGCCGTCAGTACCACGCATCCGATGGCCTCCTGCGCTCGATTCAAAGCTGAGACCCGCGATGGCCGCGGCGGCAACGACGCGCAAAGCCATGCTAGCGACGCCACCCTCCGAATGATATGGTACCGTACCAACTGAAATGGGCGGGTCTTGCGTGAATTTGCAGCGGATTCTTGACAACGATCAGCGTCCACGTTAGGATCGGGGACGTTTCGCGGGATCAAAATTCCTATGAGTATGCAGCAATATCAGGAAGACATTAATCCGGCTCGGAAAAGCTGTCGTCCTCAGTCCCCAACCAAACCGGGTGTTTGCTGACAAACGTGATTACGGAGATACATCTCCTATGGAACTCCAGCAGTTTTTCGCATATCTCCGCAGCCACGTTGGCCATGCGTACCAAACCGCTTGTGGGAAGGAATTCTCATTCACGCTCAGCGAAAGAAACGGGGTCCAGCTCGAGGTTGCCGGAATGGAACCTCGCTCGATCCGTTCGGTCTCGGCCAGGCGAGTCGAGAAATGGCTGGCTCAATTCAACGACGATCCCGCTGCAGGTCCAGAAACCTATCGGAATGAGGGCATCGAGGAATCGCCAGCGTACAATGCCCGCTTTTTCCTGGCTCTGGCACGCGCTGCCCATAATGCTGCCGATTAGCGCCTGGTTATCCGTTCGGTTGGTCAAGAAGGAAAAGGGTCAGAGAAAGCGCCGGTCAAAACCGGCATGGAGTAGCGGATGAAAGAGCCGCATGGAAAAGGATTAGCGAACCGTTCCAACCCTGAGTAAAATTCCTATGAGTAGGCCAGGGGGCGCATTTGCGCGGCGCTGCAAATCGGTATCCTTGGCTGTGAGGGGCGGTTCGTATCAACTCGTTATTGGTGGTTTCCCAATTGCGGAGCCAAGGCGGACCGGCCATTCAATCCTTCGGGTGGAACGGTCGGAGGCAAGGAGCTTCTATGAATCGTAAGATAAACGAAAGCCGCAGTGTAGCAAACGAGTTCTGCAAGGCGTATACAAGACAGTTCGGAGTCCCAGCGTCGGTAATTGACGTGGAGACCGAAAATGTCGACGCGATCATTGATGTCGGAGGGAACACGGTTGCGCTGGAACTCGTCAGCTATCGTGAGCGAGACGAGTACCATGAGGTTGAAGAGACGGACAGCCAAGTCAAGCAACGGATTACTATGGAAAAAATCACCGCCATTCGACGCCCGCACTTGACTGTTCATAGTCGGTCTTTGAATCCCTGCGGAGTATGCTGGGGGACGAGTTTTCTCGCACGTGGTTCAAGTTGTTGGTAACGGCCCCAGGTTGAGCGTGTGAAGGACAAGTTGAAGGAGGAGGGCAAGATTGATAAGACGATTACGCCAGAGATGATAAACGACATGTCGCGAAGGATGTCGTGGATCTGGACAAGGAGTTGCGTGATGGGCTGGCACAGATTTTGAACGAGGTCTATCCTGCAGCGCGGTGACGCGACCCTGAGGTTTCTTGAGAAATGGTTAAGCTTGAAGTCCTTTTGAATTCAAGTTTACGCATGCGTTGTGGGAAAACGTCCTCTCAGACTTTTAACGAAAGGCAAGTCCATGAACGGTACGATACTTGCGCTGATGACAGCGGCATCGTCGGTTACTGCGGTGCTCAGCATGGCCGGAGAACCGAAAGCAAATCAAGCCAAGGCGATCGCCGAGATTGAGGATCTCGATGGAGTCGTTACCATCGATGAGAAGAGTCCGGACAGTTCCGTGATCGGCGTTAGCCTTAACGGATTCCGTGTTAGCGACGCTGATCTGGAGCTTCTAAGAGCGCTCACCAAACTGCAATCGCTGAAACTGCGCAGTACCGCTGTTACCGACGCGGGGCTGGAATGTGTCGAGGGCCTGACCGAGCTCCGATCGCTCGAATTGGACGGAAGCAATTTCCTAACCGATGAAGGCTTGGTTCACCTCAAGGGGTTGGCGAAACTTCGATTGCTGAACCTGAACTACACCGACGTTAGCGGCGCCGGGCTCGAGCAGCTCAAAGATCTGGAGAACCTCAAATCGCTGGAACTCTGGGGTGCCTCGGTCACCGACGCAGGGCTTGTAGGCATGGAGGGAATGGCCAAACTGGAATCGCTGGACTTATCGAAAACCAAAGTGACGGACGCCGGGCTGGTTCACATCAAAGGCTTGAGCAAACTGCAATCGCTGGACCTCCTGGAGACATCGGTCACCGGTGCCGGCCTAGCGAACTTGATGCGGCTGACGCAACTGCGGTCGCTGGGGCTCGCAGAAAGCCGTTTGACGGACACGGGAATGAGTGGCTTGAAGGGATTGGCTCAGTTGCAATCGCTGGGACTGGGAGGAACCAGCGTGACCGACGCCGGGCTGGCAAACCTGAAGAGCCTAACTAAGCTCCACAGCCTGAACCTTTTTGGAACCCGGGTTACTGATGCTGGACTGGCTCACCTGGCGGGCATGGCGCAACTCGAATGGCTTAGTCTGGGGGAAACCAAGGTGGCCGACGCTGGGCTGGCGCACCTGAGCGCCCTGAGCCAACTCCAATGGCTCAAGCTTGAATCAACCGCGGTCGGCGACGCTGGCCTGGCGCACCTGAAGCGATTGACCAAGCTCCGAGGGCTCGAGCTTGGCGGTACCCAAATCACCGATGCCGGGCTAGCGCACCTTAAGGCTCTGAGCCAACTCGAAGACTTGGATCTGCGGTGCACCGACGTGACGGACGCCGGCCTGACTCAACTCGAAGGGCTGACGCAGCTCAAATCGCTGAACCTGTTTGGAACGAAGGTCACGGACGCTGGCCTTGTACACCTAAAGGGGTTAAGCAAGCTCGAACTGTTGAACCTTCGCGAAAGCGCGGTTTCCGACGCTGGTATGCAATCGCTTAAGAAGGCTTTACCGCGCTGCGAGATATACCGGGAACTGCCGAGGATTCCGCGGGAGTAAAAGGGGGACAGCGGGGTCGGAAAGCAGCCGGATAAGGGGAAGATTGGGGGAAGATTGGCGTCAGGCCGCCGTTAGACGTTTGGTATTGATGCGGTATTGGTTCGTCAAGGGCGGCTATTGAGGGTGCTTGCATTCGTTTTCCGAAACGGGCAAAATGACGGGCGACGTTAACGCCCCACTCGTTTTCACAGGGACCCCGCCATGCCGCTTGGAATTCGACCCACAAACGATCTTGCGTTCCAGATCACCTTTGGAACAGCGGAAAACAAGATAGCCCTGATCAGCCTGCTCAACGCGATCCTGGAGCCTGCCTCGCGGATTATCGAGGTGACGCTGTTGAACCCCTTCAACCTGCAGGAGTTCGAGCAGGACAAGCTTTCGGTGCTGGACGTCAAGGCGGTGGACCAGGCCGGGGCCGTTTATGATATCGAGATGCAGCTTGACGTCTTCCTGGGGCTGGTCGAGCGGCTGGTGTACTATAGCTGCGAGCTCTACGCCGGCCAGTTGAAGGAGGGCGACGACTACTCGCAAATCCGGCCGGTTTATACGATCTGCCTGACGAACGAAGTTCTCTGGAAGGGCGGAAAGCGGGGCCATCATGCCTTTCGCCTGACCGACCGGGAGTCGGGGCGGGTTTTACAGGGGACATTGGAGATTCACACGATCGAGCTTCCGCGGTATACTACTATAAGCGAGGCGGACTTGAAGACCGCCAGCCTGCTGGAGTGCTGGATTTTCTGGTTCTTGCACGCGCATGAATACGAGCCGGAAGAGCTTTTGAAGCTGTTCCCGCAAGCGGCCATCCAGCAAGCCACGAAATCGATCATTAAGATAGCCCGGAAAACTGAGGACAAAGCCATGTACGATGCACGTGAGAAGGCGATTCGAGACCGGCAGTGGGCAATGAGTGCTGCCCGGCGTGAAGGCGAGATCAAAGGCGAGATCAAAGGCGAGATCAAAGGCAAGATCGAAGGCGAGATCAAGTTGATCAGGACGCTGCAGGGGATTCTGAATTTGGCTTTGAGCGAGGAACAGGACCTGCGTGTGATGCCGTTGGAGCAGCTTGAGTCGCTTACAAGCAGTCTCCAGGAAAGGCTACGCAATCGAACGTAAATACTGCGAAGGCCGAAGCCCCTGGGTGCTGGCCTTCTTCGCCGGGGCGAATTACAATCATCCTCGTGCCGCCTGGCGCCGCTTCTCCAGCCTGGGGTGCAGTGCCAGCGGATTTCCACGCCATTTCACGTTGATGGTCAACGTGCCGGCCCTGGACAAGCTTCGCAAGTGGACGGCGTAGAAGGGAACACGTCACGCCGCATCCCAGAATCAACCAGAAGGGGAAAGACCGTGAAAAGACGGGTGGACCTTTGCCTGTTTGCAGCTCTCGTTCACGCGGCCGCGTTCGCCGCTACGGCGGAAACGGGACCCGTGGTGCTCAAATCGCCGGACGGGGCGCTCGAGCTTTCGATCGCCACGGTGCGGGGCCAGTCCCTCCATGCGGCCGGCGGCCAACTGGCCTATCGCGTCGATTTTCACGGCAAGCCCGTGCTCCCGTGGTCGAACCTGGGGCTGGCTCCAGGGTTCGCCCGCCCTAGGGCCATCGGTCCGGATCGAGTCGTCGCAGCCCTCCAGCGTGGACGAGACCTGGACGCCGGTGCAAGGCAAGGCGAGTCCCATTCGCAATCACTACGATGCCGTCACGGTCGAGACGGTGGAGACGGCGGCCGGCGGCCGGCGATTCGCAATCGAAGCCCGCGTCTATGACGACGGCGTGGCCTTCCGCTACGCCGTGCCGGAGCAGCCGGACTTGAAGGAGCTGCGGATCCTGAACGAGTTGACGCAGTTCCGCTTCTCCAAGGGCGCCGGCACGTTTCCGCTGATTTCGCGGGGTTTCCAGACCAGCAACGAGGACGACTATCACGAACTGACGATCGGCGGCCTGCACCCTGAGTACCTCGTCAACCTGCCGCTGCTCCTGGAAGTGCCTGGAATCGCCTGGGTCGGTCTCACGGAGGCGGATATCGAGGACTATTCCAGCCTTTTCGTCACGGGGGCCGGCGGCCAGACCCTGGCGGCCCGGCTGGCGCCCCGCGTCGAGAGCGACGTCACGAACGCGGAAATCGCCCCCTCCTTCGATCCCAAGGCCGATGCTTCGAAGGTATCGGTCATTGCGCAAACCCCGGTCCGATCGGCCTGGCGGGTGCTGATGATCGCCGACCGGCCGGGTCGGCTGGTGGAATCGAACCTCGTGGTCAACCTGAACCCGCCCAGCGCGATCGGAGACACTTCCTGGATCCGGCCCGGCAAGACCGCGTGGGACTGGTGGAACGGCGGCCAGGCCAAGGGCGTCGCAAACCCCGGCAAGAACAACGCGACGATCAAGTACTACATCGATTTCTCGGCGCGGAACCAGTTCGAATACATGCTGATCGACGGCGGCTGGGAATTGCCCTTGCCCAAGCAGCCCGGTCCGAACATGTATTCCGGGCGGGCCCTTTTCGACGACACGCGGTCGATCGCGGATCTCGATATTCCCATGCTGGTCGAGTATGCCAAGGCAAGACACGTGGGAATCTGGGTGATCACGCATTTCCGCGACCTCCACAACCAGCGGGACGAGGCATTCGCGCAGTTCGAGAAATGGGGGATCGCGGGCGTGAAGATCGACTTCATGGACCGCACGGACCAATGGATGGTGAATTGGTATCGGACGACCGCCAAGAAGGCGGCCGAGCACCGCCTGATGGTCGATTTCCACGGCGCGTTCAAGCCGGACGGCATGAGGCGCACTTTCCCCAACGTGCTGACGCGCGAGAGCGTGATGGGCGCGGAGTACAACCGCTGGAGCGCGCGGATCACGCCCAGGCACAACGTGACGCTGGCTTTCACCCGCATGTTGGCGGGGCCGATGGACTACACGCCGGGCGGGTTCGGCAACGTGACCCGCGAGGAATTTGCGCCTCGCACCACCGCGCCCGTCGTGATGGGTACGCGGTGCCATCAGACCGCGCTGTTTGTGGTCTTCGAAAGCGAGTTGCAGATGGTCGCCGACGCTCCTGACGCTTACGACGGCCAGAAGGAACTGGAGTTCCTCAAGGCGGTCCCCGCAAGTTGGGACGAAACCCGCGTCCTGAACGGCGTACCGCCCAAGTACATCACCATCGCCCGGCGTCGCGGCAAGGAGTGGTTCGTCGGCAGCATCACCGATTGGGACCCGCGAACTCGACGTGCCGCTGGGTTTCCTGGGAAGCGGGGCCTACGACGCGGAGATCTACGCCGACGGCCCCAACGCGGCCGCCCAGCCCACGGACTCGGTCGTCGGGAAACGTCGCGTAAACGCCCAAACGGTCTTGAAGTTGAAGCTAGCGCCGGGCGGCGGCTGCGCCATCCGGCTCGTCCCGGTCCGCTGAAACGGGCCAACTACCCTGTCCCCAGGACAACCCAAATGAAAACCCTGTATCCGCTCGTTTGTTTCTGCCTCTCGTTGCCCGCCGCGGCGGCGCAAACAGGGCCGGTAGTGCTCAAATCGCCGGACGGGGCGATGGAGATTTCGATCGCGACCGTTCGGGACCAGTTCGTCCAGGCGGCCGGAGGCCAATTGGCTTATCGGGTCGATTTTCGCGGGCGGCCCGTGATCGAGTGGTCGAACCTCGGGCTGGCAATCGAGGGTTCGCCCGCCCTGGGGCCGTCGGTCCGGATCGAGTCGTCACAGGCAGCCAGCCAGGACGAGACCTGGGCGCCGGTGCAGGGCAAGGCCAGTCCCATCCGCAATCACTACAACGCCGTTGCCGTGCAGGCGATCGAGATGGCCGCCAGCGGCCGACGCCTCGTGATCGAAGCCCGCGCTTACGACGACGGCGTGGCCTTCCGCTACTTCGTGCCCGATCAGCCTTCCCTGAAGGAACTCCGCATCCTCAACGAGTCTACGCGTTTCAACTTCGCCAAGGACGCCAGCACTTTTTCTCTCATCTCGCGCGGCTTCCAGACCAGCAACGAGGACGATTACCACGAACTGACCATTGGCGGCCTGCACCCGGAATACCTCGTCAACCTACCGGTCCTCCTGGAATTGCCAGGCGTTGCCTGGGTCGGCCTGACGGAAGCGGACCTCGAGGACTACCCCAACCTGTTCATTACCGCCGCGGGCGGCAGGTCGCTGGCGGCACGGCTGGCGACCAGCGTTGACGACATCAACACCTCCGCGGACGTCGCCCCCTCCTTCGACCCCAAGGCGGACGCGCGGAAGGTTTCGGTGGTCGCGCCGGCCCCGTGCGCTCGGGCTGGCGTGTGCTGCTGATTGCAGACAGTCCCGGCCGGCTTGTGGAATCTCACATGGTGGTCAATTTGAATCCGCCCAGCGCCATTGGAGACACGTCCTGGATCAAGCCCGGCAAGAGCGCCTGGGACTGGTGGAATGCCTGGAGACCGAACGGCAAGAGCAACGAAACCGCGAAGTACTGCATCGACTTCTCCGCCCGGAACCAGATCGAGTTTATGCTGCTTGATGGCGGCTGGTCGGAAAGGTCCTGCCGAAGCAGGCCGGCCAGGTGGGGTATTCCTTCCGCGGTCCCATGGACCTTACCCAGTCTATCCCTGGCATCGACATTCCCATGCTGGTTGCGTATGCCAAGTCGAAGGGCGTCCGCCTCTGGGTATGGGCCCATTTCCGGGACGTGAACGACCAGATGGACACAGCGTTCGCGCAGTTCGAGAAATGGGGCATCGCGGGCGTGAAGATCGACTTTCTGGACCGCTCGGACCAATGGATGGTACACTTCTACCGCACGGTCGCCAAGAAAGCGGCCGAACACCACCTGATGATTGACTTCCACGGGGCGTTCAAGCCCGATGGGATGGGCGCACCTACCCCAACGTGCTGACGCGTGAAGGCGTCATGGGCGCGGAGTACCTCACATGGAGCGCACGCGTCACGCCCAAGCACGACGTGACACTGGCCTTCACGCGCATGTTGGCCGGGCCGATGGACTACACGCCCGGAGGGTTCGATAACCTGACCAAAGAGGACTTCTCGTCCGCGCGGCACGGCGCTGAAGGTGATGGGTACGCGGGTCCATCAAACCGCGCTGTTTGTCGTCTTTGAAAGCGAGTTCCAAATCATCGCGGATTCCCCGGCCGCCTACGAAGGACAAAAGGAACTCGATTTTATTAAGGCGGTCCCCGCAAGTTGGGACGAAACCCGCGTCCTGAACGGCGTACCGCCCAAGTACATCACCATCGCCCGGCGTTGCGGCAGCGAGTGGTTCGTCGGCAGCATCACCGATTGGGACCCGCGCGAACTCGACGTGCCGCTGGGTTTCCTGGGAAGCGGGGCCTACGACGCGGAGATCTACGCCGACGGCCCCAACGCGGCCGCCCAGCCCACGGACTCGGTCGTCGGGAAACGTCGCGTAAACGCCCAAACGGTCTTGAAGTTGAAGCTAGCGCCGGGCGGCGGCTGCGCCATCCGGCTCGTCCCGGTCCGCTGAAGCGGACCCGGGCGATTAGGACCCCCCCATCCGGCGCGCCGGATGGTGAACAAGGTCGAATATTCGTGAAAACTCCCAACCTATCTCAAGGAGAACGTAGATGAAGACCCGAATTCTGTATCCACTTGCTCTTTTCTGCTTGTTCCTCGTCACCCTCCCCGCCGCGGCGGCGGACGTGAAGGTGGCCAGCCCGGATGGCCGCGTGTGGTTCGTGTTGTCGTCCAATGCCCAGGGCCATCTGCAGTACACGGTGACGTTCAACGCCAAGAACATTCTCGATCCCTCCCCGCTGGGGATCGTCGTCGACAAGGTGGATCTGGCCGACGGGGCGCAGATCGGCAAGGCCGAGACCTACCAGGTCAACGAAACGTACCCCTGGTACGGCGTGCATACGCCCGCGGTGAACCACTGCAACGGCGCCAAGGTCGCCCTCACGCATCCCAAGAGTTCAACGACCTACACGCTGGAAATCCGGGCCTACAACGACGGCGCGGCCTTCCGCCAGCTCGTGCCGGGAGGGGCGCCCGCACGCCCGATGAGGCCACCGATTTTCGCGTCCCCGCGGAGAGCGTGATTGCGCCGCAGAATTGGCGTGTCGGGCTACGAAGGGGTCTATCCGTGGCGGACGACGACGGAACACGATCGAGAGCATGTTCGACGGCGAGTGGACGCAGCCCCCGTTCACTTTCGTGCTGCCGGACAAGAGCCGCGTATGCGTCCATCACCGAGGGCGCGCTGGTCAATTACAGCGGCATGATGTTCCAGTCGGATGCCGCCCAGGTGCTGCACGCCCGGCTGGCCCACGCGGCGCCGGTGATCTTCGCCTTCGGCTCGCGGCATCCCCAGGACATCGAGCGCGTCACCCGTCCGGCGGTGGTCAACGGCCCCATCACCACGCCCTGGAGGATCGTGATGATCGGCGCGGACCTCAATGCGCTGGTGAACTGCGACATCGTGCATAACGTGAATCCGCCTCCGGACCCCAAGCTCTTCCCCAAGGGCATCCACGAGGACTGGATCAAGCCCGGCCGCTGCGATCTTCATGTACCTTGACGGCGGCAACCGGACCGTGGAGGGGCAAAAGGAGTTTGCCCGGCTCGCGCAGCAGACTGGGCTTCGAGTACAACATCCTGGAGGGCTTCTGGCGGAACTGGCCGGAAAGCCAGGTGAAGGAGGTCGTCGACTACTCGCGCGAGCGCGGCGTGAAGATCCTGCTCTGGACCTACAGCGCCGATTTCGAAGACCCAAGTATCTCGAGGACACTGGTCGACATGTGCAACCGGACCGGCGTGGCGGGGTTGAAGATCGACTTCTGGGACAACGAGCACAAGTGGATCATCGATCGCTACGAGAGGGTGATGAAGACTCTCGCCGAACACAGGCTGCTTGTCGACTTTCACGGCGCCAACAAGCCGACCGGCCTGGAGCGGACCTATCCGAACATCGTGGGATACGAGGCCATTCGCGGGTTGGAGTTCCCGGGGCCTTACGCGCAGCACGATGCCACGCTGCCGTTCACGCGGATGCTGGCGGGGATGGCCGACTTCAATCCCACGCACTTCGGCTCGCGCATGGCCGACACCACCTGGGCGCACCAGGTGGCGACGGCCGTCATCCTCCAGGCCCCGGAGATGGCCTACGCGGCAAACCCCGCCAACATGCTGGCGAACCCGTCCGTCGACGTGCTGAAGGCCCTTCCGACGGTCTGGGATGAAACGGTCGTGCTGCCGTTCTCCGAAATCCGGGAAGTGGCGGGCTTCGCCCGTCGCAGCGGGGACACGTGGTTCATGGCGATCATGAACGGACCCTATGCGCGGAACGTGCGGATCAAGCTATCTCGATTTCCTCGGCAAGGGGCCGCGCGAGGCGCCGGCTATCATGCCACGCTGCTGCGCGACACGGACAAGCCGGCGGACCTCAAGGTCGAGCACGTCACGCTTGCGGCCGGCGATGCGCTCTCCGTCGAGTTGCGTTCCGGCGGCGGGTTTGTCGCCATGCTCAAGCATTAGGAATGCACGGCACACGGAGTGTGCCTGCTACCTTGGGTTACCTTTCCTGTGGGCCACTTCGGCCTCGATGCGGGCCATGGTTGGCTCGTCCAAGCGATAGAAACGGATCGCCACGGCGGCCAGCAGGCCGAACGCGGCGGGAATCAGGCTCATCATCAACAGGATGCCCAAGAGCGACTGGTCGGTCTGCTGCACGTTCGCCTTGTATCCGAACCAGGCCATCAACAGCCCTTGCAGGCCGCCGGCGATCGCGTTGCCCGACTTCTGCGCGAAGCTGGCCGCCGAGAAGACCATGCCGGTCGCCCGCCGCCCGGTCCGCCATTCGGAATAGTCGGCCGCGTCGGCGTACATCGCCCACACGATGGGCGAGGTCGGACCGAGGGCGAACATAATCAAGGGATGCAGCACGAAGACCAGGACGACCTGGTCGGCCCGCACGAAGAAGAAGGCGAGTCGTCAGCGCGGAGCCGACGACCATCGCCGCCGTGTACGTGTTGCGTTTTCCCATCAGCGCCACGAACCACTTCGTTAGCGACACGCCGACGGCCTGGGCGATCGTGCCCGCCATGAGCAGCCATGCCGCCAGGGTCTCGCTGCCGGCGAAGTACTTGCAATAGTAGACGACCGATCCGGTGCGGATGCCGAGGAAGATCAGCTTGAAGAAGCTGACGACCACCAGCGCGATCCAAGGGCCGTTGCGGGCCAGGTCGGTCAGGTCCTTGCGGAGCGACGTTTTTTGCCTCGGGTCGGGCTGGACCCGCTCTTTGGTGCCGAAGAAGGTAATGAGAAACAGGACCACGGCCGCCGCGCCATAGGCGGTCATGGTCCGCTGGTAGCCCTGGGACTGGCTGATCACGCTGGCCGAGACGAGCGATTTGCCGGCGTAGTCCTCGAAGACGTTGGCGGGATCGATGCGGTAGCGCGAGAAGCCCTCGCGGAGCTTGATCGAGTGGAGGCGGCCGGAAGCGGCCCGCTCGCCCTCGCCGGCCGGTTGGTCGTTCCGGTCGACTTTGACGTAGAGCGCCTCGGATAGGCTGCGGCCTGCCTCGTCCTTGGCCGTCATGACCAGTTTTGCGGCCCCCGCCCCGCGCTCCGCCAGTTCCACGCCCCCATTGACGACGGACGCCGAGACGACCGCCGCGTTGCCCCGGCCCAAGTAATCGACCAGGTGCGGAGTTGCCCCCGCGACGAAGGTCCCGGCGAGGATCGCGCACACGAAGCGGTAGGACGAGACGACGGTCCGCTCCCGCGAATTGGAAGTCAGCACGCCCATCAGCGCGGAATAGGGGATGTTGATCGCCGTGTAGACAACCATCATCAAGAAGTAGGTGACGCAGGCGTAGACGATCTTCCCGCTGGGGCCCAGGTCCGGCGTCGTGAAGGTGAGCATGCCGATCAGTCCGAAGGGTACGGCCATCCAAAGGAGCCAGGGGCGGAAGCGGCCCCAGCGGGTGTGGGTGCGGTCGGCGATTGCGCCCATCACCGGATCGCCGAAGGCGGCCCAGAAGCCGGCAATCATCAGCATTCTGCCCGCCGTGTCGGCAGGAAGGCCGAAGACGTCGGTGTAGAAGACCATCAGGAAGGCGCCGAAGCTGTACCAGAAGAGATTCGACGCAATATCGCCGGCGCCGTAGGCGAGCTTGTCGCGAACCGAGAGGGTCTGATCCGTTGGTGCATGCGGTCGTCCTTTTCTGGCGGCCCCCCTGAATTACCTGTAAAGTGCCGGCCGAGCGGGGCATAGGCGAACGATACTAACCCGAAGCGCAAGCGGGGGCCGTAACCTATTCCCTCGCTTGCGCTTCGGGTTAGTGGGGATCGTCTCATTTCAGGCCGCGCGAAGTATAGCTTAAGCAGGAGCATCGAACAACTCAAGGCTCTTTCCCAGCCGGAAATTTCAAGGGCGGTTCCGAGTGCCTTTACAACGCGGAACCCTTGCGCTATGCTAATGGCTTGATATTCCGATCGGACCCGTTGCGAACTACCGCACTCACACCTGGAAGGGAATCATCGGAAAATGGTGGGGTTTGGGGACCATGCCGGCCAACGCTGCACGTGCGTACCCGTCGGCCCACGCTACTGCCCTGTCCGGCCTGGGACCGGCGAGGGAATAAGTGTCGCCTTTCGCTCCGCAAAAGTTGCGGCTTTCGCGGAGCGAAAGGCAACTATGCGACAGCTATTGACTCGCCAGACCCTAGCGACTCCGTTTGCCCTGCCTTCACCCCTGCCCTAGTGACCTTACCCGCCTCCTGCCGCACTTAGAACCGGAAGAGTCAGCACATCCACGTAGTAGAAGGAGAATCTGGAGATGACCGCGCTTCGAAAGTTGTTGATTGCCCTTATCTTCTGCGCCTCGATGGTTGCTCCTGCGGCCTTCGCGGCGCCGGTGCCCGTGCCGGGTGACGCGCCGGTGGCCGTGGAGCGCCTCCGTCCGAACAATCCGGCCGTGATTCCCATGACGGGCACGTGGCGGTTCAAGCTCGAACACGGCACGAGTCCGGCCGTTCGAGGCGAACTGCCGGCCACCGCTCCCCTGCCCTCCTTTGCCACCCTTGCTGCGGCCGACGCCGACTGGAAGGACATACCGGTTCCCGCCAATTGGGAAGTCGAGGGCTTCTCCATTCCCACGTACCAGGAACGCGCCGGCAACCCATCGGACGACATTGGCCTCTATCGCCGCTGGATCGACGTGCCCGCCTCCTTCGCCGGCCAGAAAGTGCTCTGGCATTTCGACGGCGTCTACGACGGGGCCGAGGTCTTCGTCAACGGCCAGCGGTGCGGCTACCACGAAAGCGGCTTCACGGCCTTCGACATCGACGTCACCAAGGCCCTCAAGCCGGGCGAGCGCAATCGGATGGCCGTCCGCGTCTACAAGAAAACCTCTTCCGGCGCTTTGGACAAGGGCGACTTCTGGTGCCTCGGCGGCATCTGCCGCGAGACCTACCTTGTCGCCTTGCCGGCCCTGCACGTGGAGGATGTCACTGTTGTCACCGATCTGGATGCCCAGTACAAAGACGCCACGCTCAAGTCGACCGTCCGCGTCGCCGGCCCGGCCGGGCGCACTTCGTGCTGACTGGCGAACTGTATTCCTTCGAGGGCAAGGTTGCGATTACGAGGACGCGGCAGGACGGCGAGATCGGCGCCGACGGCTCTGCCACGGTCTCGCTCACAACGCCGGTGGCTGCCCCCAAGCTCTGGTCGGCCGAAAACCGAATCTGTACTATGTGTTCTACAGCCTGACGGACGGCAACCAAATCGTCGAGCGAGTCCAGGACCGCATCGGCTTCCGCAAGGTGGAGCTGCAAGAATGGCGTGGTGCTGGTCAATGGCGTGCCGGTAAAGTTCACGGGCGTCTGCCGCCATGAAGAGTTTTCGCCCTACGGCCACGCCCTGACAGAGGAATGTTGGAAGGCCGACATCGCGCTTTTGAAGGCGGCCAACGTCAGCGCGATTCGCACCGCCCACTACAACCACGCAGCCCGATTCATGGAATTGTGCGACGAGGCGGGTTTCTACGTTCTGGACGAGATTCCCTCTTGCTGGATCTCGAACGAGGTCCGCGACGCTTCCCGCACGTGGGCCTATGTTTTCCGCTCGAAGGAAACACTGGACCGCGACAAGAACCGGGCCTGCGTCGTGGCCTGGAGCTGCGGCAACGAAAGCGGCTACGGCGTCAATAATCAGGCCGAGTTCGACTACATGAAGGCCCATGATCCCACGCGCCTGGCCTTCATCTCCCAGCAGAACCTCGATAAGAACCCCAAGAGCGACTTTGACGACTACCATTATCCGCCCGTGCCCAACATCAAGGCCATGATCACCAACCGCGACCGGGCCAAGGTTCCCGCCGTCTATACCGAGATTGGCGGCATCGAGGACCCCTGGGGCCAGATCCTCAACGACAACTGGGCACCCATCTGGTCGAGTGACGGCATCACCGGCGCGTTCATCTGGGAATGGCAGGAACAGAACCTGGCCGATCGATTCCCCGATCGCTGGTCGATCCGCAGTCCGGGGGGCAAGGGCTTTGACGCCGCGACCCACATGCGTCTTGCGGGCGGCGGCGGCGCCGTCACCGCCGATCGCCAGCCGAAGCCCAACCGCTACTGGAACCTCAAGATTGTTTATAGCCCGGTGATGATCGCCGCCCGCGAGATTGACCCGGCGGCCGGCCAGTGCGTGGTGCCGATCCAGAACCGCTACTCGTTTACCGACCTTGCCGAACTGACCTGCCGCTGGCAGGCGCTGGCGGGCGAGAAGGAACTGGCCCACGGCGAAAGCCGCGTCGCCGCCAAACCGCGCTCCAGCGTCGACGCTGCATTCCCTGCCACGCCCGGCATGGACACCCTCCGTCTGGAGTTCATCCACCCCGACGGCCGCAGCGTCTACGCGACCCGTCTGTACGTCAAGGGCTATCAAGGCCCCGCCGCACCGGTCGCCCTGGCTGCTGCCGGGCCGGTTCGCTTCTCCGAGACGGACCAGAACGTCGTCGTAGAGGCCGCGGGAACCAGGTTGGCTTTCGACAAGCGCATCGCCCAGGTTACCTCCTGGCGGGCCGGCGACCAGGATCTCGTTGTCGGAGGGCCGATCCTCAATCTGGGTGAATCGGCCAACACCACGATTGGCCGTGTTGGTTCCAGCGGCCCTGCCCGCGGACCAGTCACCCTCAGCAGCACCCAGCCACCCCAGTGTCGCAACGCTGTCGTTACGGCGAAGATGGACGGCGCCAACGCCGAGATTTCCGCGACCGCGGATGTCTACCTGGCCGGCTCCAAGGAGGCCAAGGGTCAATTGGCCTATCAAATTGAAATCAGTCCCGATGGCGAGGCCGATTTCTCCTGGAAACTCGACTGGAAGGCGGCCGACGCCACCGCCCGCGAGGCGGGAATGAAGTTCCTGCTCCCGGCCAAATTCGATCGCATGTCTTGGTATAGCCACAGCCTTTGGACCGAGTATCCGGCCGACCATATTGCCAACCCCCACGGCTCGGCGAGCAGCAAGGACCTCGCCTTCAGTTCCTTCCGGCGCGAGGTCCAATGGCTGTCGCTCACGGGGGCTGGCAACTATGGCCTCGTCGCGCTCAGCACCGGGAGCCCCTTGCATACGCATGGCCGCGTCGACAACAATGGCGTCGTGCTCTTCCTGAGCAGCGGCATCGCCTCGACGGGCCGGGACGTTACCGGCGACGACATCCGCCTGACCAAGTCCAAGGCCCTTACGGGCGGCTTCCGCCTGCGTGCGGCCAAGGCAAATTGAGTTCGTAGGATGGACTTCCAAGTCCATTCTACGAAGGTGTGGCCCAAGCCCAAAATGTTTTCCACCTCTTGATCCAGAAAGGTCCAGACCATGAAATTGACGACCCTGTCTTGTTGGCTGTCGGCGTGTGCGATGGCGTCCATCGCCGCTTCCCCATGCTTTTCCGCGGACGCGACCCACCTGGAGAAGCGCGACGGCATCACGAAGCTCATCGTCGATGGGCGGCCGTTCATCTGCGTGGCCGGCGAGTTGGCCAATTCCAGTTCCACTGATACTGAAGCCATGAAGCTGGCCTTCCCCCGCCTGGCCAAGATGGACCTCAATACCGTCTTGAGCGTCGTCTCCTGGGACCTGATCGAGCCGGAGGAGGGCAAGTTCGACTTCTGGCTCGTCGACTATCAATTGGAAGCGGCCCGCGCCAGCCATCTGCGGCTGATCTTCCTCTGGATGGCAAGCTGGAAGAACGGCCTGTCGCACTATGAGCCGGAGTGGGTCAAGACCGACCAGGCCCGCTTCCCCGCGTGGTGGACGGCGAGGGCCACACGCTGGAGATCCTCTCAACCTTGAGCCAGAACAATCGCGACGCCGACGCCAAGGCCTTCGCCGCCCTGATGAAGCACCTCCGCGAAGTCGACTCGAAGGACCATACCGTGATCGGCATCCAGGTCGAGAATGAAATGGGCGTGCTCTCCAGCTCGCGCGACTTCAGCCCGGCCGCCAATGCGGCCTTCGCCGGACCGGTGCCCCAGGAGTTGACGGCCTATCTCGAGCGGAACAAGGACAACCTGCTGCCGGAATTGAAGAAGATCTGGGTCGCCGCCGGCAGCAAGACCAGCGGCACCTGGGAAGAGGTTTTTGGCAAGAATGTCCCCTCACCGACGCCGCCGCGGCCCGATGACCGGCGTCCGCCAAGGGCTGCCGGCGTCGACCTGTGCAACCACGCCGATGAGATCTTCATGGCCTGGAACTACGCCCGTTACGTCGGCCACGTCGCCGAACTGGGCAAGAAGGAGTACGCATTGCCGTTCTACGTCAACGCCTGGCTCGTGCAGCCGAGCGATCGCGGACCGGGCGACTATCCCAGCGGCGGACCGGAGCCGCTGGTGCATGACATCTGGCGGGCCGGCGCGCCGGCCATCGACATCCTGGCGCCGGACATCTACCTGCCCGAGTTCGCTCAGATCATGCAGACCTTCGCCCGCAACGGCAACCCGGCCTTCACCCCCGAGACCGGCAAGAATTGGAACGATTGCTGGACTGCCTTCACGCAACTCAACGCGCTCTGTGTCTCGCACTTTGGGATCGATAATTTCAACGACTGGCAGCCTGAAAGCGACTATGCACGGACCTATTCGCTTCTCAACCGGCTCTCCGGCGCGATCGCGGAGGCCCAGGGCAAGAAGGACGCGATCCGGCTCATTGCGCTGGCACAGGGGCAGAATCCGGGCGCGGTGGAATTGGGCAACTATCTGTTCGATTTCACGCAAATCCCTGCCGGGCGGGCGGCCCCCGTGGCAAAACGGCCTGCGGTGGTGACATCGACCTCCTCTTTAGCCCCCGGTCAAGCAACTGGGGCCGGGGGGCGCTGCTTCTTGGACAGCCCTTTTGTGCTGATCATCAATACCGCCCCCGATGAATACTATTTCGCCACCAACGGCAGCTTCCCCTTCCGCGTCTTCACGAAGGAACCCGGTGCGAACATCGCCGCGCCGGCGATCATCGATCGCGGCTACTTCAATGACGGCAAGTGGATCCTGTCGCATCGCTACAACGGCGACGACATCCGGCCCATCGACGATCTGTCGGGCGCCGCGGCCAATCACCACTCCGGGACTTTGATTCCCCTGGGTTCCCGCGGCCGATCGAGCGCCGCGGCGTCAACCGCGCCGACGATCTGGCGCGTCAAGTTCTATCAGTATCACTAACAGAAGGGGCCTTCCGCCAAGGGAGAATTGTGGTGCGGCCGTACCGGCTGTCCGGTAGGTGTCCAAGGGCAGGCGGGACGCCCGCAGCACAACCTGGCGAAAGGCCGAGAAAGGTCTCGACCATGAAACTAGCATCTCCCCCTTGCTGGCTGCTTGCGTGTGCGATCGCGTCGATCACTGCCACAGGCATGCCGGCGGACATTCCCCACCTGGAAAAGCGCGACGGCATCACGAAGCTCATTGTCGATGGGCGGCCGTTCATCTGTGTGGCCGGCGAGTTGGCCAATTCCAGTTCCACCGATACCGAAGCCATGAAACTGGCCTTTCCCCGCCTGGCCAAGATGGACCTCAATACCGTCTTGAGCGTCGTCTCCTGGGACCTGATCGAGCCGGAGGAGGGCAAGTTCGACTTCTGGCTCGTCGACTATCAATTGGAAGCGGCCCGCACAGCCATCTGCGGCTGATCTTCCTCTGGATGGCAAGCTGGAAGAACGGCCTGTCGCACTATGAGCCGGAGTGGGTCAAGGTCGACCAGGCCCGCTTCCCCCGCGTGGTGGACGGCGAGGGCCACACGCTGGAGATCCTCTCGACCTTGAGCCAGAATAATCGCGACGCCGACGCCAAGGCCTTCGCCGCCCTGATGAAGCACCTCCGCGAGGTCGACTCGAAGGACCATACCGTGATCGGCATCCAGGTCGAAAATGAAATGGGCGTGCTCTCCAGTTCGCGCAACTTCAGCCCGGGCGCCAATGCGGCCTTCGCCGGACCGGTGCCCCAGGAGTTAACGGCCTATCTCGAGCGGAACAAGGACAACCTGCTGCCGGAATTGAAGAAGATCTGGGTCGCCGCCGGCAGCAAGACCAGCGGCGCCTGGGAAGAGGTTTTTGGCAAGAACGTCCCCTCGCCGACGCCGCCGCGGCCCGACGACCGGCGCCCCCGCAGGGCGGCCGGCGTCGACCTCTGCAACCACACCGACGAGATCTTCATGGCCTGGAACTACGCCCGTTACGTCGGCCACGTCGCCGAACTGGGCAAGAAGGAGTATCCGCTGCCGCTGTACGTCAACACCTGGCTCGTGCAGCCGACCGATCGCGGCCCGGGCGACTATCCCAGCGGCGGGCCGGAGCCGCTGGTGCATGACATCTGGCGGGCCGGAGCGCCGGCGATCGACATCCTCGCGCCGACATCTACCTGCCCGAGTTCGCCCGGATCATGCAGACCTTCGCCCGCAACGGCAACCCGGCCTTCACGCCCGAGACGGGCGAAAACTGGAACAACTGCTGGACCGCCTTCACGGAACTCAACGCGCTCTGCGTCTCGCACATGGGGATCGATGATTTCAACGTGAAACCAGAAAGCCCCTTTGCACGGACCTATTCGCTTCTCAACCGGCTCTCCGGCGCGATCGCGGAAGCCCAAGGGAAGAAGGACTCGATCCGGCTCATTGCGCTGGCACAGGGGCAGAATCCGGGCGCGGTGGAATTGGGCAACTATCTGTTCGATTTCACGCAAATCCCTGCCGGGCGGGCGGCCCCCGTGGCAAAACGCCCCGCCGCTGCCGTCTCGACATCCTCTCCTGCCCCTGGTCAATCAACTGGGGCCGGGGGGCGCTGCTTCTTGGACAGTCCTTTTGTGCTGATCATCAATACCGCGCCCGATGAATACTACTTCGCCACCAACGGCAGCTTCCCCTTCCGTGTCTTCACGAAGGAACCCGGTGTGAACATCGCCGCGCCGGCCAGCGTCGATCGCGGCTATTTCAATGACGGGAAATGGATCCTCTCGCACCGCTACAACGGCGACGACATCCGGCCCATCGACGATCTATCGGGTGCTGCGGCCAATCACCACTCCGGGACCTTGATTCCCCTGGGCTCCCGCCGCCGATCGAGCGCCCGCGGCGTCATCCGCGCCGACGATCTGGCGCGTCAAGTTCTATCAGTATCACTAAGAGAGGTCTTGACCATGAAACTGACATTCCTCTCTTGTTGGCTGCTTGCGTGCGCGGTCGGGTTGGTCGCGGCCACAGGCATCTCCGCCGACATTCCCCACCTCGAAAAGCGCGACGGCATGACCAAGCTCATCGTCGATGGGCGGCCGTTCATCTGCGTGGCCGGCGAACTGTCCAATTCCGCTTCCACCGACCGGGAGACGATGAAGTTGGCCTGGCCCCGCCTGGCCGCCGAGAATCTCAATACCATCTTGACCGTCGTCTCCTGGGACCTGATCGAGCCCGAGGAAGGCAAATTCGACTTCTGGATGGTCGACTACCAGCTTGAAGCGGCCCGCGCCAATCATCTGCGGCTGATCTTGCTCTGGATGGGAAGCTGGAAGAACGGCCTGTCGCACTATACGCCGCGGTGGGTCAAGATCGACCAGGGCCGCTTTCCCCGCGTGATGACCCCCGAGGGCCGCTCGCTGGAGATCCTCACGACGCTCAGCCAGGCCAACCGCGACGCCGACGCCAGGGCCTTCGTGGCCCTCATGAAGCACATTCGCGAGGTCGACTCGAAGGAGCACACCGTCATTGCCGTTCAGGTCGAAAACGAGATCGGCGTGAGCTCCATTCCACGCGACTTCTGCCCGGCGGCCAACGAGGCCTTCGGCAAACCGGTCCCCCGCGAGTTGACCGATTATCTCCAGCAGCACAAGGACAACCTGCTGCCCGAATTCAAGAAGGTATGGGTCGAGGCCGGCAGCAAGACCGCCGGCGTCTGGGAAGAGGTCTTCGGCAAGAACGTGCCCCCTCCGCCGGCGAAGCCCGGCGAGCGGCGCACCGCCAGGCCCGCCGGCGCGGAGTTCTGCAACCACGCCGACGAGATCTTCATGGCCTGGAACTACGCCCGCTACGTGGGCTATGTCGCCCAGCAGGGCAAGAACGAGTATCCCCTGCCGATGTTCGTCAATGCTGCGCTCGCCGGTCCGGGCAGCCGCGGCCCGGGCGATTATCCCAGCGGCGGGCCCGAACCGCTGGTGCATGACGTGTGGCGCGCCGCCGCGCCGGCGATCGACATCCTGGCACCCGACATCTACGATCCCGATTATGTCCAGATCATGAAGACCTTTGCCCGCAACGGCAATCCGGCCTTCACCCCCGAGATGCGGCAGCACGCGGACAATTGCTGGATCTCCTTCACGGAGCTCAACGCGCTGTGCGTCTCGCACATGGGGATCGAGAACTTCAACAACTGGTTCCCGGAGAGCCCCTACGCGCGAACGGTTTCGCTGCTCGGCCAGCTTTCCGGCGCGATCGCCGAAGCCCAGGGGAAAAAGGACGCCATCAAGTTGATCGCGCTGAAGCCGGGCCAGAATCCGGGCCAGGTCGAGATGGGCGACTATCGGTTCGATTTCACGTCCACCGCGCGCCCGCAGGCAGGCGAGGCTGCCCCTGCGGCGGCGCAGTCCGGCCGGCGCGGCCCCGCGTCGCGCTGCCACCGATCAGGAGCATTGTTTCCTGGACAACCCCTTCCTGGTCATCGTCAACACGGCTCCCGACGAGTACTACTTCGCGACCAACGGCAACTTCCGCTTCCGGGTTTACACGAAAGTCCCCGGTACGAACATCGCCGCGGCGGCCTCGATCGACCGGGGCTATTTTCGAGACAACCAGTGGGTCCTTTTGCAGCGGCTCAACGGCGACGACATCGAGCCCACCGGCAACATGGCGGGCGCTGCGGCCAGCCACTGGTCCGGCACGATAATCCCCCTCGGCTCCCACGGCCGATGGAACGTCCCGTTCGCCCCGCCCGGCGGCATGTCGCCCGAACCGACCATTTGGCGCGTCACGTTTTATCAGTATCATTAGAAAGGTGATTCCGATGAGAAAAACGTTGATTATCAACTCCCTGGGGCCTGTTTTCGCGGCCCTGCTGACCTCGTCCGCCGTCTGCCTGGCGGCCGGCGTCCCCTCGATCAGCCCTACGAAGGAGACCTACCTTCGCATTGCGGACGAGGTCGACGCCAACCTGCAGAAGGAGATCCTGCAGAAGTTCTTCCCCGTCACGGCCGACGAAAAGGGAGGCGGGTTCTTTGAGAACTACGCGCTCAACTGGACCCGCATGGCGGGCAGCAACAAGAGCATCGTCTACCAGGGCCGGCTCACCTGGACCAGCGCCGCGGCCGCCCTTCGCTTCCCGGCCCAGGCCGAGATGTACCTGAGCATGACCCGCCGCGGCGCGGCCTGCCTGGCGGACAAGCTCTGGGACAAGACCGGCGGCGGCTTCTACTGGCAGGTCGACGCCGACGGCAAGCCGATCGACCGCCACGCAAGCAGATGTACGGCCACGCCTTCGGCATCTACGCCCTGGCCGCCAGCTACCAGGCCACCAAGGACCAGGCCACCCTCGACCTGGCCAAGAAGGCATTTCAATGGCTCGAGGAGCACGCCCACGACAACGCAACAAGGGCTACTTCGAGAACATCGGCGCGGACGGCAAGCCGGTCTCGCGCGGCGGCGGCAACGCGGTCGGCGCGGGCGGCCGGCCAGAAGTCGATGAACACCAGCATCCACATCCTCGAGGCCTTGACCGGCCTGTATCAGGTCTGGCCCGACCCGCTCGTGAAGACCCGCGTCCAGGAGATGCTGGAAGTCTGCCGCGACAAGGTCTATTCCGAGCCGGGCTACCTGATCCAGTTCCTTTCGGCCGATTGGAAGCCGACGCAGGAGCCCCGATTCCTTCGGCCACGACGTGGAGGCCGGCTACCTGATGGTGGAAGCGGCCGAGGTCCTGGGCCAGGACGACCCGCGGGCCTGGACCGCTGCCCGCCACCTCGTCGATCACGCCATGCAGTACGGCTGGGACAACCAGCATCGGCGGCCTGTACGACTCGGGCGCCATGAACGCCGAGGGCGCCGTTACGGGCAATCTCCGCACCGAGAAGGTCTGGTGGGTCGAGGCCGAACATCTCAACGCCCTCTTCCTGCAACACGAGCACGTCGGCAAGGAGACCCGAAGTACTGGGACGACTTCGTCAAGGAATGGGACTGGATCACGAAGTACCAGATCGACCATACCAACGGCGGCTGGTGGGCCACGGTCGAGGCCGACGGCACTCCCGCCAGCAAGGTCAAGGCCGAGATGTGGACGGAATGTTACCACCAGGGCCGTGCGATGCTCAACGTGTCGGCGCGGCTCAGAAAACTGGCGGCGGAGGCAAAGTAAGACCCCCACCGACCCTGTGTCGGTGGAGCTATGACTGACGAGCCGTAGGGTGGGACCAGCGAGCTTGCGAGCGCCGGCCCACCGTCATCGATGATTATGGAGCGTTGGTGGGCCGGCGCTCGCGAGCCGACCATGGGTACATGGTGCCCGGGTCCCACCTTACTACCTTGACGAGCTAAGACAACGACTACCCCTCAACCCCTTTTTTAGCGAGGACTTTATGAAGAACATTGTTGCATTTACATTCGCTGCGCTCCTTGTCGGCGCGTTCCTGTCCTCTCCGGCCCCGGCCCAGTCGCCGGGCAAGTACAAGAACTTCCGCGTGGCGATCTACGTCACGCGCGGCCAGGTCTCTCAGTGGGGCGACCTGCAAAGGCTGGCCGCCGACTACGAGGCCATGACCCACCAGGTGAAGTTCGACAAGGTCTACCTCGAATTCGCCACCAACGGCCAGCAAGTCAACGAGGCGACCCTCGATCCGATGAAGAAGTTCTTCATCGACCACGGCATTCTCGTCTCGGCCGCCACGGTCACCGGCGGTTCCTATGCCGATCAAAGGAATCTCGACCGCATGAAGAACGTGGCCGAGACCGCCGCCCGCCATTTCGACGAGCTGATCCTCGACGACTGGTTCTTCACCTCGTCGAAGAACGCCGCCGACATCGCCGCCAAGGGCACTGAAGAGCTGGACGCAATATCGCCTCGAAGCCCTGGACAATGCTTCCGTGAACCAATTGATCAGGCCCGGCAAGGCGATCAACCCAAGTTCCGGCTGATCATCAAGTATCCCAACTGGTACGAGCACTACCAGGCCTGGGCTATGACCTGGAAGTCGAGCCGAAGATCTTCGACGCGATTTATACCGGGCGTCGAGACCCGCGATCCGATATACACCGAACAGCACCTGCAGCAGTACGAGAGCTACAGCCTCGTGCGCTACCTGGAAAACGTCAAGCCCGGCGGCAATGACGGCGTGTGGGTTGACAAGTTGATGACCCGCTACATCGACCGCTACGCGGAGCAGATCTGGGACGCCGCCTTCGCCAAGCCGAAAGAGATCACGCTTTGGCAATGGCCCGACGCGGCCAGCCGGATCAACATCGGCACGCGGCCCTGGGAGTCGCTCGACACGAGCTTGAACTACAAGAAGATGCTGGCCACCTACAAGCCGCCCGCGGGAAGCAACAGCGAGGCCACGACCGGGCACGTGGCCGGGTATGCCCTGGAGCAGCTCGACACGTTCCTGGACAAGCTGGGCAAGCCGATCGGCATCCCCGCCTATCGGCCGCCGCACGCGATTGGCGAGGAATTCCTGCACGATTATCTGGGCATGATCGGCATTCCCATCGACCTGCACCCGGCGTTCCCGGAAACCGGAGGCGAACGTCTGCATCTTGACCGAGGCGCGCCAAGCACGATCCGGACATCGTCAAGAAGATCAAGGCCCGCCTGGCTGCGGGCAGCAACGTGGTCATCACCTCGGGCCTGCTCCGCGCGCTCAATGGGAAAGGGATCGAGGACATCAGCGAGTTCGAAATCACCGACCAGAGGGTCGGCGTGAGCGAGTTCATGGGCCGCGGCGGCCAGCCGATTGCCGGGGCCTCGCTCGATTCGCCGATCTTCTTCCCCGTGATCCATTTCCTGACGAACCAATCGTGGGGCGAGGTCAACGGCTACGACGGCAAGTCGCCGCAGAACGCCTATCCGATCGTGATCAGCGACGTCTACGACAAGGGGACGTTCTACGTCCTGGCGATCCCGGACAACGTGGCCGATCTGTATCGTCTGCCGGCGCCGGTCTTGAATGCGATCCGCAGCCACATCATGGGCAAATTCCCTTGTCGCCTGACCGATGCCCCCAGCCAGGTCAGCCTCTTTGCATACGACAACAACGCCTTTATCGTGCAGTCGTTCCTGCCGACCGAGGTGACGGTGACGGTCTCGGTGCCCGTCGGCGCCCGCACGGTGACGGACCTTGTAGGCGGCCAGACACTTTCGCCTCAAGCTGCTCCCACCCAGCCCGCCGGCAGGCGTGGCGGAGGTGGAGGCGGAGGCCGCGGCCGGGGCGCGGCGCCGGGCACGCGTTTCTCAATTACCATTCCGCCACACTCGTACCGGGCGTTCACGGTGCAGAACTGATAGGCAATGCTCTGCGAACTGTGCGAGTCCGAGAACGCCCACAACTTCCACCACTTCATCCCGCGGACCTTGCACCGCAACAAGTGGTTCAAGAAGCGCTACACGCGGAAAGAGATGCGGGCAGGGCTGAATCTCTGCAAGTCGTGTCACGATGCCATCCACGACCTGATCCCCGATGAGAAAGAACTGGGGCGGCATTACAATACGCTGGAGAAGCTGCTGGCCCATCCGCAGTTTGCCGGCTACGTCAAATGGAAAAGGGAACGATGATCCCAGTAGAGTTTTCCTTGGCCGCAAATTTGTTGCGAACCAACCAGGCTTCGCGTGCGTAAAGAAATCCAGGAAAACAACGGGTCGTGGCAAGCGACCATCACGTTCCGGGCCACGTTGTATACGCATCCGTGAGGGGTTCGGGCCCTAGGACGCCCGCCCGCAGCTTCGTCTGCGGGCGGGTTGTTTTTCGATTTTTTTCCGGATTCGGCTGGATTACGTGCCAGGCAATCACCGCCGCTCGTCCGGCTGATTGCCCCGATGGTCGCCTTGGTTGCACGCAGGTAGTCGTCCGGCGCCAGCAGCATTTGCATTCCCCGCACGCCCGCGGAAACGGCCACCACGTCGAACAACTGCATCTGCTCATCGACGTAAACGGGATAGTCCCGCTTGCCCGCCAAGGCCGTCACGCCGCCGCGAATGTAACCCGTGAGCGGCTGCACCTCTTTGAGCGAGACCAGTTCCACAGTCCGGTTGCCGGAGTGCCGAGCCAGGGCCTTGAAATCGAGCTCGGCATTGGCTGGAACAATGGCCAGCAGCACGCCCTGACGATCACCTCGCACCACCAGTGTCTTGAAAACCTGCTCGGGCGGCAGGCCGATGTCTCTGGCGACGTGCTCGGCGCTCAGATCGTCCGGGTCAACCGCGTACTCCCGAACCTCGTAGTGGATCCCGAGCGTGTCGAGGATCCGCATGGCGTTGGTTTTCATCAAGTAGTCCTCAGATCTCCTGCACCGGCTTCCACCGGCTCGCCGCGATATGCTCTGGGTGCGAGTTCATATCTGGTTTTCAATCGATTTCGAGAATGCCGCTAATCTGCGGCCTGCCATACTCGGCCTCGCCTGTCAATACGCGGATGTTGTCTGATGCCCGAATTTCACCGCCACCGTGGGTATGACCGCAAAGAACTAAGAGTTTGGAGCTTGGATGCTTACGCATTACGGATCGCATGACATCGCCGACGGCCTTGCACGCGAAATGGGGAAGATAGTCGTCGCTCGAAGTTCGTCCCTGATACCATGCTGCTTCCCGAAACGGTGGCACGTGGGTTACCGCGATAACATTGGGATACGTATTGCAGGCATCCTCAAGCACCGTCGCGAAATGAGCCGCTGCCTCATCAGCCAAGAGCGTCATGGTTTGCAGAAGCCCCGGTTTGTCTAGCCTGGAGCCATCGAACCAGCAAGAAATCTCTGCGATTAGCTTATGATCGCTCAGGATCACGTTCGAGCGGCGGTAGTCCCCCAACCTCGCATCAGCCCAACCGTCGTGACCAATGATCGCCGTGTTCGGCGTCAACTCCAGGATCTGTTTGACCGTCAGGTACTCCAGATATTTCGAGTCGCTGGCAAGGCTGGTGACCATCTTGCGCACTTGCGGGATCGAACCTCGATAAAAGTCGTGGTTGCCCAGCACGAAGTACACCGGTTTCTTAACGACCTCCTCGATACTGCGAAGATAGCTGCACACGTCGCGGCTTTCCGCAATGTCACCACTGATCGCCACAGCTTCCGCACACCGCTCGACGGACACGAGGAAATCCCGCAAACGGATGGCGTCGACGAAATTCAGATGGATGTCTGTCAGCCACGCGAGTCGCATTGTCAACTGCTCATTTCAACACGTTCAAAATGTCCTTTGAAGTTGCCGCTCGTTGGACTATTTCGTCAGCCGCGCCCGCTGCTGCATCTCGTACTCCTGCTGCATTTTCACCGCCGGCATCGGCGGCGCGGCGTCGGGAGGGCTGGCGCCGCGGATGTACAAGGAGAGATTGCGGTCGAAGTCGAGCGTGAACCCGTATTCGACCTTCCGCACCTTCTCGCCCGTGGCCCCCGCCGGCACTTTGATGTCCCACCGCAGGATGCCCGTGGGCAACTCCGTGCGGACGTAGAAATCGTCCTTGCTCAGCGGATCCTGCAGGTCGCCGAGCTTGATGCGGACGTCGTTGGGGTGGTCGCTGTAGGGCAAGCGGTCGAAGAGGTGGACCTCGGCCGGCTCGTCCTTGTAATTCTCCAGCACCAGCCGGTACTTGAAGCTCAACTCGCGGTTGCCGCCCTGCACGTTTTCCGTGCGGCTGGCCAGCTCGCGGGCGGATCGCAACTGCGGATCGACGCCGAAGCCGACCACGAAGGTCTGCCCTCGGGCCACCGTGGGGATTTCACTGCGGCCCACGAAGCGGCCGTCCATATAGACCGTGATCGGCCCGGAGAGCAGGTCTTCCGGGCTGGTGTTGACCAGCTCGGCCTCGCGATAGACGTAGCTGGTCAGGACCGGCGTGGCCACGTAGTAGAAGCGGCCCTTGAAGCCTGTTTGCAGGATGCGGACCATCTGCTGGTCGGAGCGGCTGGCCAGGTTCACGGACCCGGCGAGCTGGTAGCTCAGGCTGGGCCCGGTGGCGGACTGGGCGTCGTGGCTGTGCATCAAGTTGAGCACGTCTTCGCCGCTGGCCAGTTCCAGCGATTGCAGGTCGTTGGCCGCCGTGTTGACCGTCCAGCTCGAGGCGATGTTCTCGGCCAGCGTGACCGCGTTCTGGTTGGAGGCCTGCGCCTCCGACTGCCGGTCGTGGATGGCCTGAAGCTGCTGCGCTAAGTCGGTGGTGCTTAGCTTCCGGCCGGTGTCTCGGACCAGGCTGACAGGAAAGGGGGCCAGCCCCATGCCCGCCGCACTGAGGGCCGGCGAAGCCGTGGAGAGCGTGAGCGTCACGTCCTTCCAGTCCTCGCCGGTCATCTGCTGCACCTGGGCGTTGCATTCGACGGCCACTTCCTTGCCGTCTTTGCCGCCGCGGAATGTGTACGTAGGCGACCAGCCGCAACTGGTCACAAGGTAGTTGAGTTGCACCGTGCCTGCGGCATCTCCGCGTTTTTCCACAAAGAGCACTGCTTCCCGCACGGTGTGCGAGGCGCCCTTGGTCAACTCCTCGCGCTGCCGCGCGGAAAGGGCGAGATTCTCGTTGAGCTGCTTGGCTTCCTTCTCCAGGGCCAAGAGCTCCTTGGCCGTTGCCGACCGCTGCTCGAAAGAGAAGAGCGACAACTTCTGCAAGGCCGTGGCGTCAAGAAAGCCGCGGGCCAGGTCGGTCTTGGATGTCGTAGCCGTGAAGTTCTCCAGTTGGTCGAGATAGGCGGAGCGCTTGGCAAGGACCTCCTGGCCCTTCTTGTTGGCCTGCAATTTCTCGTTGAGGTCGTTGATGGCGGCGTCGATCTTCCGCACCTCCTCGCGGGGCTCCTGGCCGACGGCCTGGGAACGAAATCGCACTGCCCTGACCTCCACGCCCTCGCTCCCCTCGGCGTACAGAGTGGTGGGGATGACCTGCTCGGGCAGATTGGAAACGACGATCTCCAGGGCGCCCTTGGCCCCCTCCACCGGCACGGTTCGGGTCACGAGCGCCTGGCCCTGGTAGAGCGTTACGCGCGTTACGCGGCTGGCGGCCGGTTCCGCGGCAACCGCAGGCAGCGCCACAAGACAAAAAAAGCTGCACAAGCCAAAGAGAGCCAAATAGGCGGGGCGGACGATTTTAAGACGGGTCGACATGACATGTGCTCCTAATAATTGGGTCCCGAGATTCGGAAGCGAACAATCCAAGTGTAGTTTAGACGGATAGCCCTTGCGAGAAGTTCCAGCCGAAGTTTCGGATTATTCGTCGGAGCCCCCCTTGTCGGAGGGAAAACTCAGCCTATTCTCGCTGTCCCGGACATGATACAATAGACGCTATGGTTCTAAGTGTGTCTATTTCCGCGGAAGCCGAGGTTAAGCTGAAGCGCGAAGGCCGCGGCTGCCGGCGTTGACGTGGCGACCTACGCAGCCCGGCAACTTGAACTCTTGGCGGCGCCGCCAAGATCCTTGCGAGAAATAAGCGGCCCGATCGGCCAAGCGTTCTCCCAAAGCGGTACGAGCGAGGATGAGCTTTCGGATTTCCTTGAAGCGGAAAAACATGCGATGCGGGCCGAACGCCGGAATAAGGCGGAGGGATGAGCACGTCGGTGCGAGTCGTCTTCGACTGCAACACGTTCCTCCAGGCGCTGGCGTCTCCGAACGGGCCGGCTGGCCGATGTGTGCAACTTGTGATCGATCGGAAAGTCGAGCTTTTTCTGTCGCCGACAGTAATCGAAGAAGTTCATGACCTAGCGAACCGCCCGAAGGTTATCGCCAAGCTCCACCTCAGCCCCGATCGAACGCGGGAGTTCGTTGAGGCCATCGCGGTCACGGCCACCCTCCTCGTTGGCTTTCCGGAAGCGTTCGTCTTCCAACGGGACCCGGACGACGCACATTATGTGAATCTGGCGGTGGCAGCCGACGCGAAACTGATCGTGTCCCGCGACAAGGATCTGCTTGATTTGATGGACTCGACGAAACCGCAAGCGGCAGACTTTCAAGATCGCTTCCCGCTGCTTCGAATTCTCGACCCGGTTTCATTTCTGCGGGAAATCGGCGACTTGCTTTGACCGCCGGTTCGCGAAAGCCATGTTGGCGCCGGTCAGATCGAAATCCCCGGTCGTTGGGGCATCGACCTCCATGGAAACCCCCTAGTTGCGAAAGGATGGGAAACTCATGATTGGCAACGAAGACTTGCTTCGGGAAATAATCGAATCGCCGGATGACGACGCGCCGCGGCTGGTTTATTCGGATTGGCTGGAGGAACACGGCGGTCCCGAGCGCACCGAGTTCATCCGCATCCAGTGCCTACTCGACAAAATGCCGGCGGAAGACCCTCGTTATCCCGGCCTGCGGCGACGCGAGAACGAACTTCTCGAGCAACATGCATGGGCCTGGGCTGAGGAACTCGGCCCGCGGATCAGCGCGTGGGCCTATCGGCGCGGCTTCGTCGAACGCGTGGAAATGTCTCTGGAGACCATCCAGGCAGAAATCCTCGCCGTTCTCCAAAGAGCTCCGATTCGCCATATTCGGGACGTTTCGCAGTTCTGCGACTTCAACGGTGTCGTAGACGCGCATGCCTCACTTGGACCGCTTGACCGGGCTGGAGTTCTGGGGGCTTTACGCATTTGACGACTCCCTGCTGAAGAAGATCCTTGCTTCGGCCCACCTGTCGAATCTCCGCACGCTCATCTTGCACCATGACCGGAACGGGAATCTGGCCGACGAGGATATGCTGGTCGAGGCAATCCATTTGCCGTTTCGAGCAAACATGGAAGAACTGGCGGTCAATGTCGATGGCATGTGGCGCGGGCCTTCTCGGGAAATTCTCAAGGCGATCGCCACGTCGCCATATATGAATAGACTCCGCAAGTTGAACCTCAGCAACGCGGGGGACGAAGGCAACCAACCGGAGATGGACCTGGAGACGGCCCGTACCTTGGGGCGGTCGCCAAATCTCGTAGGGCTGGAAGAGTTGGATCTGGGCCAGACCAGCTTTCCAATCGAGGTCTGGGATGAAGTCCTCAAGTGGCCTTTCCTGCCCCGGTTGAAGTGGCTTCGCCTTCATTACGCGCGGCAGGTCAACACGCCGAGCGTGATGACGGTCGCGGAGATTCGGGACCTTCCGCGTACCGGAGGGCCTTCGAGCAGACGGTCGCCAACGTGGACTGGACAACCGAGTTCGCCGACCCCTGGAGCAGCAATCGTTATTGGACAGGCTTTTCCTGGGATGGGCTGCGCCGGCAGCATCTCTTCTCGATGTGGCCCTACGTCGAGCGCAAGGACTATGACGGTCTGGAGGCGGCCTTCCCGCAGGATTGCCTGAAGTACGCAGGCGAGGCGGCGAAGGCGATCGATAGCCTGCCGTTCGACCGCTATCAGCGCAACCTCGAAGATGGTCTCCGAAGGGCGATCAGGGCCAGCAGCCAGCGGCAAGGCACCACGTCGATCTATCTCCGCATGCGGCCGGACCTTGAATGGACAGGGGTATACCATGTCTCGGGCGAAGTGCTAAAGGAGCCGTTTGCGCCGCATGAGGAGTATTCGTACCAAGGCCCGTTGACGGGGTACGGAGCCCCCTCCTTTCCTGAAGCCGCGGAAGTTCGGGATCAGCACCCAGCGGCAGGTCCGCTCGACCCCGGCGGCACCCTGCATTACCTGATTGCCCGGACGGTGGCCGCGTTCGGCCGTTGCTTGGCACGGAACAAGGCGCCGGTTCCGGTGTTGTTCAGTTGCATGTATGCAGTCTTTCGCATGTAGTCAGGGATGGAGGACGATTCCCTGCTGTTGCTCGAAGAGCGGCTGGCCGTGGGGCCCGTTGAACTTCAGTTGCAGCCAGAGAGTATGTCTGCCGCCGTTGTCGGTATCCGGCGGCGGATAACGCGCAATCAGGATCTCTGCGGCTCCGAAGGGATTGCGATCCCCCGCCTGCTTGATCAATGCGGCGATTTCCGCGGAGGGCTCGGCCTTCTCCAGCGGCAGTTCGACGACTTTGCCTTCCATCTTCTGCGGTCGTTCCGGCTGCGGCGGGGGCAGCTTGAAGGCGTTGGCCGCGTCCATCTTGGGCCGCTCGCGATCCTGCTCGTCCAGGAGCACGACCTTGGGATGATCGAGCCGGCCCAGCGGGTCCTCCACCAATGCGGCGATCTCATACTGCGCAACATTCTCGCCGCTCAGGCTAGCCACGATGAAGCTTGCCTGCGGTTCAAACAACGTCCACAACTGCCGCATGGGACAAGCCACGATCGCCGGCTCGGCTGGCTTCGGCGGGAGCGGGCTCGCCATGCCCGGCCGGTTCGTTGGCAGGCGCGGCGGCGGATTCAAGAGCGCCGTCACCACCGCAACCGGCCGGCCCGACTGCGACACCACGCCGAAACCTATCGTTTCCGGCGCCATGCCGCCGATTTCGCAGCGCGGCCGCCGCGGCTGCGCAACCTCCGGCGGCACGACATAGCCCTCGCGCACAACGAGCTTGAAATCGACCGCCTCGGTACTGCTAGCCAGGGCGAAGCCTTCGATCCTGACCTTGGCCCCGTCCGCGGCCTCGGCGGCCGGATCGAAGTCAAGCGGTTTAGGCAAGCCGGCGGCTGGTGCGGAGAGAAGCCAGAACGGGTCACGGGCCGCGACAATTTTTGCTGGGACCGGCATGACAGACGCGGGGAGCGGCAGGGAGACGGTGAAGGAATATTCGCCGATCGTGGCGGCAGGCTTTGGGCCTCCACGCGGTATAAACGGCATGGCGGCCACAAGGACGATCGCCCGGTCGCCCTTTCGCCGCCACACCAGGCCCGGCACCACCAGGCGATTGCCCGCAATCTGAACGGAGACCAACACCAACGCTTGCACGGCCGGGGTCGAAGGCGCACTGGCGTCGGCGGCGGGCTCGGCGGCGGCCAGGTCTTGCGGCGGGGCGGGACGTGGAGCCGTCAGATCGCCCGCGGCGGCCGCGGGGCCCGGCGGCGGTGCGGTTCTGTCGAGCGCAACGCCAGCGGCGGCCAGATACTGCTTGTCGGCCGCCGAAAGCCGGCTGAGCGGCGCGATGAAGGGGCTGCCGTCGGCCCGCTTCAGCCGCACGATGTCACGATCCGGCTCGGCCGCCACAAATGCCGCCTCGATCTGGAACTTGCCGGCGGCGTCGGTCCAGGTCCGCATCGGCGAACCGGCGAGCGGCGATGCCGTTGACGCCGGCACTGCGGGCGTTGCTGCCGTTGTGGCCGGCACTGCGGGCGTCGCATCGATGGCCGGCTCAGAAGTCTGACTCCCCCGGCAACCCAATAACAAGAGCGGCGCTGCCGCGAAGCAGGCAAAGAGGATGCGATCGATCGAAAGCGATGCGTTCATGGTGTCCTCATTTTTTCACGCGCCGGTAGATCAACGGGGCCTCTTGATCAGACCACACCAGGTATTCTCCGCCGCGGGGATGGGCGACCAGTCGTTGCACCGTTGCTAAGCCCGGGAGGCGGTCGCGCAGCGTGCCGTCGTGGTCGAATAGGGCGATCCCCTGCGGCGTCGGCACGACGAGATCGTCACTCGTGGGGTCGAATTCGACCCACCCGGGCGTGGCCATAATCGGCAGGTCGCGGCCGGTCATCTTCGCGGTGTCGACGAGGATCAGCCCCTTCGAGCCAGTGCCGCCGCCCATCGCCAGCGTCCGGCCGTCGGCGCTGATGCCATACTGATCGACCGCGCCCGCGGGACCGGTGGCTTCATAGACCAGATCGTTGCCTTCCAGCCGGAACTTGGAGATGGTAAAGGCCGTCGCGGCGTACAGGAAGCGGCCGTCGTCGCTCATCCGCAAGCAACCGAGGCCCTCAAGGAAGATCGACTTGTTGTCGACCATATAAAGCGACGTGCCGTACTTCTGCTTAAGGCTGTGCAGGGCGCGGCCGGCGGCCAGGTCGAGCATCGTCAGCGGGTTCTCGCCTGCCGCAAAGCCGATCGTGCCGTGCAGCGAGCCTGCGACCGCGTAGGCCTGGCTCACCTCGATGGCACGCAGTGGACGCAAGGAATCCGGATCGACTACCCATACCGAGTTTTTCCCGGCAGCGCCAGGAGGAGCCCGGCCTGCGAAACGGCAAGAGAGGTGCAGGGCGTGCCCAGCGGCAGGGAGCGTTCCGCGGAGAGCGTGTCGGCGCGGAGGCGGTAAAGCGTGTTCTCCCAGTCGACGAGGAAGAGATGCTCGCCTTCGGCGGAATAGGCGACGGGCGCCTGTCCCATGAACCGCCGCCTCTCGGCCCGGGTCGGGTATCTGACGATGCGGTCGCGCATCGGCTTCGAGGTCATCTTCACCTGAACCACCTCCCAGTTGACCGAGAGTGTTGTTTTCTCTTTCAGCGACTTGGTTTCCGCGGCCGGCTGAGGAAAATCGGGCGCCGGCGGCGGAGTCGC
Organism: uncultured Planctomycetia bacterium; assembly: GCA_963824275.1. Taxonomy (GTDB): domain Bacteria; phylum Planctomycetota; class Planctomycetia; order Pirellulales; family Thermoguttaceae; genus JANXQG01. The sequence goes on from CAWGOT010000007.1 coordinate 915,548, forward strand.
ATTAACTTGCGTCGCCGCCGAGGTGAGTTGCCAGCCGCCGCCGGGAAGCTTGACGGGCTGGGGATAATCGGCGGGCAAGGGGCGTTTGACGGGTATGACCCGCGGCGGGTTAGGCGCTGGGTTCATCACATACCAATTCTCTCCCGGAGCCATGTATTCAGTCGTGCCGTCGTCGCGGTTGAAGACGAACTGCACGGTAAAGGATGCGGCATCAAATCTGCTCCTGACGGCCTCGTCGTAGGCGCCGGACCAGACCACGGCCTTCGTCACCTCGATCTTCTCCCGCAATCTTCCTTCGATCTCAGCAGAGCTATCGTCCTTGGTGAGCGTCACTTCCGTTGCCCCTTCGAGCTGCCCTTTGGCGTCGACGCCGGGCCCATTGCGATGTGCGGCGAACGGTCCGGACTCCCTCACCAGCAGTCGAGGGGCGTGTACGTGCTGGAATGGATCGGTTATGCCGACGACGAATAAAATGCCCTCGCCCGTGCTCTTTTGGCGAAAGGCGATCGTGCCGATCTGCGGCTTTTGCAGCCAGTCGAAGTTGGGGAGCGGCGTAACGAGAACCTCGCTGATGAAGCCGCTGCCGATCCCCAGGCCGCAAAACGTGCCAAGCATATCGCTCCACGGCGTCACCACCACCCCCAAGCGGATTTGGTTCAATTCCTTTCCGTCAAGAACGTAGGCGGTAGCCTCCAGCTTGGGAGTGCGGCGGACTTCGGCGACGCGGGCTTCCCTGCGGACCAGCTTGCACGCGCTCGTTCGCGTGGCCTGGTCGAAGGCAAACTCCAGCCCGACGATCGTCACCGGCATCGGTTCGGCGAGGTGCGGCTTGGGATTGCGCCAGCGGCGGAGGCATGTCGCCGGCGCGTGCCGCAACGATCGCGCCGTTGTTGCTGTAGTCCGCCAACAGCTCTGCGGCAACGGTGCGCGGCGCCCTGCCAGGATCGATGATTACGGCCACCTTCGCGTCCGCTAGGCTGCGGTCGGGGCCGAACTGGCCGGGCGGAGCAAAGGACGGAAGGCTGTTCAGGAAGACGTAAGCACGCTGGTCATCGGCGGCGCAGACGTACCCGGGGACCTGGGCGGAACCGCTGCTGCCCGTGAACTGGACGAGCACGATCGATTCCTCCGGCGGACGGGCGGACGGCTTGGCAACGGCAGGCGGCTGTGGTGATTCCGCGGCTTTCTGCGCACCGGCGGGCGGAGGCGAAGCCGCGTGACTCTGCTCGAGGAAGTCGCGGTCGGCCTTGCTCAGCCGCTCGAGCGGCACGACGACTTCCGAGCCGTCGGCCTTGCGGAGGCGGACCTTGCCGCCGTCGCTGGCGATGAGCTCCGCCTCGATCTGGAACTTACCCGTCGCATCATTCCAGGTTCGGGCGGCCGCGAGCGAAGCGGCCGCAAGGAAGGCAATGCTCAGTGCCAGAAACCACGTGAATTGCCGGGAAAAGCCGGCCCCTGTGTGAGCCATGACGAACCCTTTCATTTTTTCGGCCGCATGTCGGGCGGATTGCTTACGGCGGAGGCGTCTTCCGGCAAGGTCCCCGGCGGGCTGCGGTAATAGCCCAGCCGGTCCCGCGAGAGCGACATGACAAACTCGCCTCCCTGCGGATTGACGGCGATCTTGGGGGGCAGCGACGAAGGGGTCCGATCCGCGCCGCGGAGTTCGGCGATTTTCCGGCCCCGCAGGTCAAAGATCTCAAGGTTGCAGCCACCCGTCGAGCTGCTGTAGCCATAGTAAAAGCAGCCGCGCTTGCCGTCGATGCCCGGCTCCTCGCAGTAGTACTGCCCGAACGTCCTTCATTTCACACTTAACGTCGGATAGCCGCAGCGGATCGACGACAATTCCGCCACGCACCAATTCGCCGCGCAGCAAGGCGAACCGATCGTCGGCGCTGAGGACGCACGTCACGACGCCAAGCGGGCTGCGATTCTCAAACGCCCCCTCTTCATAGATCAGGTCGTTGCCGTCGACGCGGAACCGCCAAATCTGCCCGGTGCCGACGAAAAAGTGCTTGCCGTCTCCTGTGGCGGCAATCGACGGCGTAGGCGGGTCGAGGTTGTAAGCCTGGTTGCGAACGTAACTCCATTCTTGAAGGCTGCCGAACAGAGGGTGCCCCGCCAGCGTAAGCGGCCGGTCGCCGTAGAATTGTCGAATGCGGTGCAATATCCGGCCGCTCTCCAAGTCGATAAGTCCCAGTTCCGTGCGCAGCCGCACCAACTGGCTTTCGGGCGGGAGGAGGGGAACGCGGTAGACGGCAAGCGCCAAGTTGCCGCGGGGCGAGCACGCGACGCGCATTGCGCCCGGCAGGGCGATCGCCCGCCGCACGGCGAGCGAGTCGGGATCGATGATCCACAGTTGACCGGCGTCACGGGCCGCCGCCAGCAGCCCGGCTTGCGAAACGCAAAGGTCGCCGCAAGCGCCGCCGACCTTAAGTGTCGCCTGCTCCACCAGGTCCTCCGTGCCGATCTTGTGCAGCACGTTTTCCGCGTCGACCACGAACAGCCACTTGCCGTCGGGCGAAAAAATCATGTGCAGGGACTGCCGCGAGGTGACCTTGTCGGAGACCTCCGTAACCACCGGCAGTTCGGTAATCTGCCATCCTTGCTCCGTGCGTTTCGCGACGGCCAGAGGCTTGCTTTGCTTTTGCGGCTGCGGAAAGGTCAACGTCACCGGCGGCGGCTGCTCTTCGACCCGCGTGGCCGCGCCGGTGATCCGGTACTCGCCGCCAGCGAGCTTTTCCGGCCGCGGCATGTCCAGCGGCACCCCGTCGAAACCGGGAATATCGGGCCGCTTGAAGTCCTGCGGCGGACCGAACTGCCGCGGCCCGACGACATACTGCGCGGTACAGGCGGCCAGCCGCTGCTCACTGCCGCCAACCTTGACGACGGGTTGGAGGCGATAGGTGACGGAAAAGTCCGCGCCGGGATTCTCGTCCTCGAAACGGCCCGTCCACGTCGGCTCGGCGAGGACGTGCTGCTGATCGGCCAGTTGCGCGGCGACCTTTTTGGACGGCTTTCCTCGGGCCACGGGAACTTCGACGGCACGGCACGACACGGGCCACGTCCCTGGAACCCAGCCCTGCGCATGTTGCAAAGAAATTGCATCGGCGAACAAGACTTCAAACCGCAGCGACTCGATGACGTTGAACGGATCGTTGACGGTAGCCGCCAGGTCATAGGTCACGTGCTTGACGTCGCCCTTGACGGCTGCCAGGACCGCGTCGACGCACTCCGGATCGCGAAGGCGGTCGAGGCGCGTAAGGGGCTGCACCGCGATCGTTCGGACGGGCGCCGGCGGCTGGCCGGCTGCCGTGTCGTACCGGAATCCATTGCTCGGCAGCGGCGGGCCTTGGTAGGCCACGCCGTTGACGACATGGATGGGCAGAGTGGGCGTAATGAAACCCAGGGGCGCGCCGGCCTCCGTCAGTACCACGCCGCAGTCGACGGGCTCCTTGATCCCCTCGACGGCGAACGCCGCGACCGGCACGGGCGACACCAGCGCCGCGATCGCCGATTTTGCCCGGGGTCCGCTAACGATCCGCGTAATGACGGCTTGCCCGCGGACCTCCGCATACGTGACCTTGCCATCGGTTTCGTTCCGCCGGTAGCCGGCGATGGTGATCTTCATTCCTTCGGCCGGCGCCGCGTTCGTAGCTGGCAAGGGCGATGGCAGATCGCCTCTAGGCGCGGTCAGGTACCCGACCGCCACGTCAGCGGCCGGTCGCTGAGCATGTCGACTTGCACGCGCCGCGCATGAATGCCGCTGCCCCAGCGGACTATTGGGTGCGGCAGGTCCCCGCTTGCCGCGGCCGTGTTCCGCTTCTGCGTCAACAGGCGGTCTAAGAGCGCCGGCAAGGTGGGGCAGTAGACATAGGCGCGATGGTCGTCCGCATAGAACACGATGCCCGGCATGGTGGCATCGGGCCAGTCGGCATGGGAGACGAGCACGATGCAATCGGCGGGCGTGTCGAGCGGCTGGAAAGGGTTCGGGTTTCGGATCAGCTTCGAGGTAGTCGCAATCGAGCTTGCTGAGGCGGTCGAGCGGAAGCGAAACGTCGGCGCACGTCGGGCTTCTTGAGCCGCACATTATCACCCTCGACACCTTCCAGCGAAGCTCTCAGTTGGGGCTTGCCGGAGCTATCGGTCCAGAGGCGCAGCGGCTCCTCAGCGCAGTCGGCGTGGCGGCAAGCACTCCGGAGATGAGCACGGCGACGCACAAGGAAAACTGGGCAAGGGGGCGCATGGCAGAACCTCCTGGCGTGTGAAGACGGTCAAGCCAGTCCAGATTGTAACGTGCTCCCGGGGCGATTGCAAGCAAGCGGATCGCCGTATTTTGCCCTCACGCCGCGTGGCGTTTTCGCGGGTCCGAGAGAGCCTGGCGGGGACGGGCAGCAACCGGCTTTTCCAGCCCGAACCGCTCGTACCGGCGTGGGCCCTGCATTTCGACCTTCATCTGCTGGTAATACGCCCATCGCCATAGCCAGCGGGCCTCACGGCGGCCGATGACTGGATCGCGATTGCCAGCAAGGTGCTGGAGCACCCGCAGCCCGCACAGCCCTAGCAGCGACCGTCCGCCGTGCAGCGTGGGATACCAGACGCGGCGATGCCTCCAATGGTAATCGATGTAGGCCTGGCTGCGGCCGTGCCGCATGAGGACCTCCGTGAGGGAACCGCGCGTCAATCGGTGCTCGCCGCAGTGATGCTCGACGGTCGAGTCTTCGCCTGCCGCCACGAGTCGAAAGCCGGCCGCCAATAGCTGCCGGGAAAAGAGCGTCTCCGCCCCGGCGCCGACGCGGGCCCCGACGCCCATTTCCAGGTCGAAACAGTGTACCTTCTCCAACACGCGGCGGGCGAAGGCCATGTTGGCGCCGGTCAGATCGAAATCGCCCGTCGTCGGGGCATCCACCGCCAGGCATACGCGATGCCATGCCTTGAGCCACGGTCGCTCCAGGTACGCGGCCAGCTTGATCCGACCCGCCACGGCGTCGGCCCGGTTATCAAGGATCGGCCGGCACATGGCTTCGATCCACCGGCCGCCGGGCCGCACGTCGTCATCCGTAAAAAGCAGGACCTCGCCTCCGGCCGCGGCGATGCCGGCGTTCCGCGCGTAGGAGAGTCCCGGCCGAGGTTCGTAGAGATACTGCGGGGACCGGCCCCAGACCTTGGCCCGCCGCACGACCGGGCGCGTGCGGTCCCGCGAACCGTTGTCGACGATCAGCAATTCAGGGGCCAGATCGTCCGGCACAGTGACCGCGTCCACGGCGCGGAGCGTCTCCTTCAGGCTCTCCGCCCGATCGCGCGTCGAGAGGATGATGGAGACGACTTTAGGCGGCATTTCTCACCGTAGGGTGGGTGAAGCACGGAAGCCTGACGCTAAGGTGCGTTTCGCGAATTGGTCCAGAGCAGCGTGAGATGTTCACAAGGGGTTGGCTCCGTGCGTAACCCACCAGCTCCGTAGGGATTCGCTTCACGCACCCTACAAGCAGGTGAGGAATGTGACCTAGGCGGCACTGCGTTTGCGAGGGGCAGGAGCAGGAAGGTTCTGAATCCGCTGGATCAGATCGGTCGTCGAATAATGCGGCCGGGTGGGCACCGAGACGACGTGCCCGCCGCGGCGCAGCACCGACTCGTGGCCCACGACTTGTTCGGTCGTGTACTGGTCGGCCTTGACCAGCACGTCGGGTTGTATGCGATCGACCAGTCCGGCCACGCTGGCTTCATCGAAGATGACAACGTAATCGATGCAGGCCAGCGCGGCCAGCATCTCGGCGCGGCCCTGCTCGTCGATCACCGGTCGTCCTGGGCCCTTGATCTCCCGCACGCTGCGGTCGCTATTGACGGCCACCAGCAGGCAATCGCCCTGCGCGGGCCGCTTGCAGGGAAGCGACGTGGCCGGGGTGCAAGAGGTCGAAGCAACCGTTGGTCATCACGATCCGCTTTCCCCCCAGACGCAACCGCTGGAGCGCGGGCAGGAGTTGATCCTTGGAGAGGATTTTTTGGCCGCAGGGCGAGTGGACCACGGGTAGATGGTGCCCGGCCAATTCGTCGAGGATTTCGCGGCGGGTCAAGGGCACGACGCCCAGCCGTTCCACCTCCAGGCCGCCGGCGACGTTGGCCACCTCGATGGCCGAGGCCGTGTCCGCGCCGGCGGCCAGCATGTAGCCCAGCACCGAGAGGACCATGTCGCCTGCGCCCGTGATATCGCAGACCTGCCGCGGCCGGGCGGGGAAGAGCTGTGCGTTGCCGTTGCGATCGACCCAGGCCATGCCGTCCCGATCGAGCGTGACGATGACCGATTGCAGGCCCCCGTTTTCATTGATATTGGCGAGGAGCTGGCGGGCGGCGTCGAGTCCTTCCTGCGGCGTGGTGATGCGGACGCTCAATGCCCTGCCGGCCTCGGCCCGATTGGGCGTGATGCAGGTGCAGCCGGCGTAGCGGCGGTAGTCGGCGTCCTTGACCGGATCGGCCACCACGGGAACGCCCGCCGCGCGGGCCAGCTCGATCAGCCGCGGGAACATAGGGCCCTTGCAGACCCCCTTGTCGTAGTCGCTCACCAGCACGAGATCGACTTCGTCCATGCAGCGGGCGATGCCGGAGAGGAGTTGATCGACAGAGCCGATGGAGATCGCGGCGACGCTCTCGCGATCGACGCGCATCATCTGGTGCGGATAGCGGTGCTGGGCCCGGCCCAGCAGCCGCTGCTTGACGGTCGTGGCGCGGTCGTCGACCGTGAGCACCAGGCGGCGGTTGATTTCCAGGTTGTCGAGCAGGGCGGCGACCATTCGGCCTTCTTCATCGTCGCCCACGACGGAGGCGAGGATCGTCTGTGCCCCCAGGGCGGCCAGCATCGAGGCCACGCTCCCGGCGCCGCCCAGACGCTGCTCCTGGCGCTCGATCCGCAAGATGGGAATGGGGGCCTCAGGGCTGATTCGCTCCACGTCGCCCCAGAGGTAGCGGTCCAGCATCACGTCGCCCACCAGCAGCACGCGGGGGCGAAGGTCCGCTTCCAGCAAAGTCGTAAGTGAAATGGACATCCTTGTCCCGTCCCTTCCTTGGCAAATGGATCAGCTAGCATCTCGTGCCCGCCGGTGGTACGTCAGGCTTTACCGCCTGACCTTGTGCAACTCGATGTCAGGCTGGAAAGCCTGACGTACGGTTTTCAAAGCAGACATGGAAAGAATAGCTCCGATCGGGGAACGAGCCAAGAGCAATTCTCTAGCGAAGAAACCGGTGATCCGGCAAGGGTGCAATCACGAAATACACAAAAAACACGAAAAAGGGAATACGTTGAATGCCAACGCGTTGTGACCCACGTAGGGCTTAGGTTCGATCTTGCCAAAGCCACGATTGCAGCCGGGTTCGTAGGGTGGGACCAGCGAGCTTGCAAGCACGGCCCACCAATCATCGGTCCTGGTGGGCCGGCACTCGCAAGCTCGCTGGTCCCACCCTACGGCTGAATCCGTGCAACCCTGAACGTCATTCCTGAAACGCACCACTAGGTTCGCTGCTGCCAAAGCTGCCATTGCAGCCAGGCGGCGAGGCAGCGGTCGCTCAGGAACCAGCGAACCGCCGTCCAGGCCTGTCGCGGCCCCAGCCGCAGAACGTCCCGCGACCGCCGCGCCAGATGACAGAGCCGGCCGATAAAGCCGGGCACCGCCGGTCGACCTGCCGCCGCAGCGGATGAGCCCGTGCGGCACAGGCATCCTGCCTGAGTGGCATCCGACGGGCTGAAACCCCCTGCCACGTGGACGGCCGCCAAATCGGCCCTAGGGCTCAGCGCAGCCTGGATTTGCTCGAGGAAAAGCCCATCAAACTTCTCCTGAGCGTAATGCTCGCGGACGAATTCCCGGGCCCGTTGCCGAATGCCCGCCCGGAGTGCTTCGTCCTCGATCAAACGCTCGATGGCGTCGTGCCAGCCGCTGGCCTCATTGGCCACCAGCAGGCCGGAGACTTCGTGCTCGACGCAATCGGCGTAGACTTCATTTTGCGAATAGATGCCGGCAATGCCGCAGGCGCCGTATTCGCGGAACTTGTTGTTGGATTTCGAGCGATAGTACGGCTCGTCGGGCAAGGGGGCCAGGCCGATGTCGTATCCGCCGCGGGAGAAACGCCGCAGGTAACGATCGTATCGGCAGATCAGGCCGTGATAGCAGACGTTCGGCAGTTTGACGGGGTGGCATGCCTTCACGCCGGGCACCATGTACTCGTGGTCGGCGGGCAGGCATGGCGGCCGGCAGCCCCAGAAATGGACCTCGATCCGGCCCGCATAGCGGCTTGCGATCCGCGCAGCGCCGGAAGAAAGACGTTGCACGAGGCGTCTTGCGTGCGGCTGGTGGCATAGACGATCTTGATCGGCCCTGGCGGCTTAATTTCCGGCGGAGGCGGCACGAGCGAAAGGTCGATCGGGGCGAAGGTCCGGACGACCCGCGGATTGAAGGGGACCACGCCGCTCGGCCAGCGACTGCGAGTAGACGCGGACCAGCGCGGCCGAGCGGACGTATTCCTCGAGCATCGCCTGCCGAGAGGCCTCGCGGAGCCTGGCCCCGCCCTCGCAGTCCGGCGGCAGGTCGAACAGGTTGTCGTCCAGGTCGTAGATCAGCGGCGTGCCGCGGGCCTGAACGGCGGCCAGCAGCGGCGCAAATCGTGGCTCGGTGTTGCGGCAGAAGACGACCACGTCGGCCCAGTCGATGTCGTTGCGACGGGCCTGTGCCTCCAACACGATCCGCGCGGAGATTCGCCCCGCACGGTGCAGGTTCATCAAGGGCTTGACGACGGTAATCATCGTCGAGGGGATGAAGCCCAGAACCACGGCCAGAACTCGGGGACGGGTTGCCATAATCTGCGTAAAGCTGTGGTTTGCGCGGGCAGGAATGAGCCGTTGGAGTCCCGCCTTTAGGCGGTTTGTCCGCCAGTTTTCCGGCTAAAGCCGGGACTCCAACGGCTCATTTCTGCCCGCGTGCTGTATAGCAGCGCCGGTGAGTTGCGTCAATCCCGAGTTCTGTCTTGACACCGCTAGCCACTTCAAAATATCATGGCGGCCGGAAAACTCCGTCCGATAGCGCGCCCGGATCTTGCCGTGAATCGAAAAAACGCCTTCATTGTCGCGGCCGGGGCCCTGGCGGCAGTCGGTTACCATGTCCTGCGGTTTGCCTTCCGGCGGATTCCGGCCTCGCTTCGGTACCGCATCCGGGTTGCCGTAGTCGGCGCGGTGGCCGCCTGGCGGGGAGTGCCGAGTGCGGCCCTGTGGGGTTCGCAAAGAGGCGATGTCCCGGCCTTGCCTGACGACACATCGCCGTCGGCCACGGTCATGGGGAAGTTGACGGCGCCGTCCGGCCTGGTGTCGGTCGTGCTTCCGGTCTACAACCATGCCCGGCTGCTGGGCGATTCGATCGAGAGCGTGCTGGCACAGACCTATGGCAATTTCGAGCTGATCGTCGTCGACGACGGATCGACCGACGGCGTGGATGCCGTGCTGGCCAAATACGCGGACCATCCGAAAGTCCGCATCTTGCGGCAGCGCAATCAGAAGTTGCCCGCGGCGCTGAGCAATGGGTTCCAGTTTGCCCGCGGCGAGTTCTGGACGTGGACCTCCGCGGACAACCTGATGCAGCCGGATCAATTGCTGCGGCAAGTCGAGTTCCTGCGAGCGAACCCGCAGGTGGCGATGGTCTATGCGGATTACCTGGCCATCGACGATCGCGGTCGGCCGTTGTCCGACCGGTTCTTCCGCCGCGGCAATCGCAAGGACCCGGCCGATCCGGAAATCCATCTCCCCCGCACGACCGCCCGCTTGCTCAAGGACGGCGACAATTTCATCGGTCCTTGTTTCATGTATCGCGGCTGGGTCGGGACCTTGTTGGGCGATTACGACGCCGCGCTGGGCGTGGAAGACTACGACTATTGGCTCCGCGTCGATTCGAGTTTTCGGATTGCACACCTGGGGACGGAGGAAACGCTCTATCAGTATCGCGTTCATGACGACAGTTTAAGCGGGCGTGCCGTGGAACTGCGAATCGCCGAGCGCTACCGGAAGTTGCTGACGTACCACACCCGGCGAAAGGCGTACTGCCGGCAGCCTTGGACCATTCACGTCGATGACGCCACGTGGGAGAAGATCGAGGGCATCGAAACCGGTGCGCATCGCTTGGCCCGTTGGCGCGACCCTTCCTCGCGACCTGCGTTGGCCGCGGAAAAGAACCTGCTGCTGATTCCTGCCGCGAGCCTGAAGGCGGTTGCCGATTTGGGTCTGCCCGAAGACGTTCCCGTCGTGGCCTGGTTCAGCGACGAGCCTGCCGAAGCCTATCGCTTCTGGGCCGACGCACAGCGGGCCAAGGCGACCTGCTTTACCTGCCACGGATCGGCTGCGGATCGGCTCCGCGTGCTGCGTGCGCCGACGATCGAGTTCCGCGATTGGGCCGATCTCGTTCCGCTCGCCGTGCGCCACGCGAACGATCGTTCGTACCGTTTCGTCGCGCGTGCGGAGGCGCCGCGGATGCGAATCCTGCCTGATGTCTATCAGCCAGGGCATGCCCGCCTTCAGGTGCTGCTTCAGGCGGAACGTGTGGAAGAGAGCGTTTTCGATCTGGCCCAGTCGCTTGACCCGGCCCGATTTTCCGTGACGATCCTGATTCTGGGAGACGAAGGGGCTGCCGCAGCGATAGCCCGCCAGCGCGGCATCCGCGTGAGGTCGTTGCCCGATTCAGACCGGGCGCCGGCCTATCGTCAACTCCTGATCGACGAGCGAATCGACTTGGTGAACGCTTACGACTCATGGTTTGGTGATTCGATTGCCGGGGATCTGGCGATTCCGTTCGTCCAGACGGTTGAGGGCGCCGATGGCTGGGCGGCCGACGACGAATTCACGTCGGCCTATCTATGCCCGTCGCCCGAGGCGGCCCGGTACTGTGACCTCGACCTCGGGTTGCCGGCGGAAAAAATCGTCGTGATGCCCAAAGGAGCCGACTTCGGAAACGTGTTCCTATGGATTGTCTCGGGAGGAGCACCTGTGCAGGCACGGTGCTGGGCGGATTCCCCCAGTCAGGCAGTGACTGCCCGCGCCGCATAGCAGGCAGGATCCAAGGGTCCCATGCCGCTGGATCTCAAGTCAGACGGCCAGTTTCCGGAACACTTCCTGAACCGGAACCGAGTCATCGATTTGCTGAAATTCGACTTCTTTTGCACAGGCCCACCCTGCTTGCTATCTCAGCCCGCCTTACGATGTTCCCTCGCATCGCTGCTCGCAGGCGAGATCGCCGTGCTGCGCGGCCCCAGCAGTTCCAGCACGCGCTGGCCGAGGGCCCTCGTTCGCCGCAGGCATCCCTCGGCCAGGCGGGCAGCGCCCCGCAGTGAACTTGCCGCCGCGCACGAATACGTCGTCGGCAGGGCCGAGCCGCCGGCGGCCTGCGCTAGCCACAGCCGATAGATTTTTGTGAGAGTCCTCACGGCCGGGTCGTAGCCGCGGAAGTCGCGAACCGCGCCCTCAATCACCGGCAGGAAGGCGGCCTGGGCGGCCTCTTCACTGAAGCCCGCAGGCCCGCCGGAAGCCCTCCTCCCCGAGCCGTTGGGCCAGCTCGGGCGACTCCAACAGGGCTTGCATGCGATCGGCCATGGCGGCCGCGTCGCCGCGCTCGACGAGGTAGCCGGACTGCCCATCGACGATGATATCGCTCGGCCCTCCGGAGCGCGTGGCCACGACCGGCGTCTTCCGCGCCATAGGCTCGATGAGCGTCATGGGGAACGGCTCGACGTCGGCCGGATTGACGACGCCGAGTGAGCTGTCATAGACCTCGTGGACATTCGCCGTTCGGCCCTGGAAGCGAACGTAATCGTGCAGGCCCAGCGCGGCGGCCCGCCTCTCGATTTCCTTCCGCACGGGCCCGTCGCCGTAGAGATGCAATTCGAAGGGCGTCTTTCGCGCCTTGAGCAGGGCCGCCGCCTCCAGCAGCGTGGCGTAGCCCTTGTGCGGATCGAACGTGTTCAAACAGGCAAAACGCCGCGAGCGGTACTTGTCAGGCCCAGCGGTGAAGTGCGGATCGATCGGAGTCCAGTTGGGAATGACATCGAGCGACGTCCGCCGCATGACCTGGGTGCAGTAGTCGCTGGTGAAGTTCGGCAGGGCGATGACCCGCGTTGCGCTGTGCAGCAGCAGCTCGTCGTGCGGCGTGGCGAATTCCGACGACCGCTCGGGCAACAACTGCGAGTCGGCCACGCCATGCACCCAGAGCAGGCTGGGCAGGTCGAGTTCCACGGCCGCCAGCATGGCCGGCACGCTGGTCATCGTGTTCACGAGCAGGGCGTCGCTGTTGAGATCGACGAGCATCTTCTTCAGCGCCTCGCAGCACGCCTGCGCGCCCGGCAATAGTGGTTCGTGCTCCGTGCCGGATACGAGTACCACGGCGGCCAGGGAACGATCTGGTGCCGCAGGCCGTGGAGGCGCGCGGCGGCGGTCAGCTCGCCCTCGGCAGGCGCCAGGAGCACGGGATTCACGGCCTTCGATCGCTCCAGCAGGATTGCCAGGTTCAAGAGCATCCGCTCGGCGCCGCACATGCCCGGCGAGTGGGAATAGAGCGCGACCGTCAACGCGCCGCTGTGGGGCAGATTGACAATCTGCCGCGTTTCTGGCAGATTGGCAATCTGCCCTACGTCGTGCGGACGGTGACGCGGCAGGCGAAAGTCCTTTTGCAAGGGGAAATCCCTCCAGGTCCAGTGGGATTCCGCCAGCCCGCCCGCACGGATGGCGGCCTTCTGACCGCCGCGCACTGAGCGGCGCCAATAGTCGGCATCGAACTCGCGCTGCAATGGCGGCTTTGTGCGGAAACCGCCGATCGCCAGGAAACTCGTCCGCCGGATCACCGCCTGGCACAGTGCCGATGGTTGCCCTGCAAAGTCCGGGGTCTGGTCCATTTTTCGGCGAGAACGGATGAAAGTCACGGGAAATCCTCGCCCGAAAACATGGACCTGACCCCTTCGCGTTGGACTTTGCAATTCTCCTGCGCCGCTTGCGGAGCGGCAAAGCCCAACCAATCGAGTCCTTCGCTTTCCAACTCGCGGTATGCCGCGGCGACCGCTTCCCATCGCGGCAGACAGCCCGGCCAAAGGAACTGCAGGACCTCGCCCTCGGCGCGCTCGGCGGCCGCCGAGAACAACTTCGCGGGCTGATCGGGGCAATCGCCGCAGAAGACCGTCAGGCGGCCGCAGGGAAACCGCATGCCTAACGCCTGGATCAGGGGCGCCGTTTCCCAGCGGCGATCGTCCCATGCCGCCACCACGCGGCAGTCGGCGCGGCGGACAATCATCTCCAAATGCTCGATCGAACGGGCCAGCGCCGATTCCACCCGGCCGTAGTCTCCCAGGATCCCCAGCACGAACGTCGGACCGGTCTGCTTGCGTTTGATGACGGGAAACATGTCAGGTAGCCCTCAGGCGACGGCTCGTTTGCTCATCCGCACGGCCCTTTCCGTGTGGCCCGTGACAACGAATCCACAGGCCTCGTAAACGCGGATTGCCCGCGTATTGCTCGGAATCACTTCGAGATGGATCTCGCGCAGGCCGAGTTGCTCGCGGGCCAGGGCGACGAGGGCGTCGGTGGCCTCGCGGGCCAGGCCGCGTCCGGCGGCGTCCGGCTCGCCGATCATCAAGCGGCCGTATTCCGCCGAGCGGTGGACCCAATCGATGTTGTACAGGGCCGCTTGACCGATCGGCCGCGACTGGGCATCTGCGTCCGGGTGGATCACTTCCTCGATCATGAAGACGAAATCATCGTCGCGCTGCTGGTAGCGTGCGAACCAGGCGGCATGCTGCTGGGGCGTGAGCGGCTCGCTCGCGAAGAACCAGCGGCGGACGAGGTCCTGATTGCGCCGATCCAGCGTCCGCGGCAGGTCCTGCTCTTCGAGCAGCCGCAGGCGGATGCGTCCGGATTGCAACGGCGGTATGTGTCGTTTAGCCACGATTCAGGATCCCGGAAAAAAACAAGGCGAGTAGGGTGGGACCAGCGAGCTTGCGAGCGCCGGCCCACCAACCGCCGTGGATGGTGGGCCGGCGCTCGCAAGCTCGCTGGTCCCACCCTACGAACCTATCCCTGACGTTATTTGTGAAATGGACCATTCAGGCTGCGATCCGTTTCAATTTGGCCGCTTTCTTGCGCGGCACCGTCGCCTTGGGTCTGTTGATGAAGCCTGCCGCGACGTAATAGGCGGTGATCGAATCGATCACCTGTTCGACGTCGGCGTCGGTCATGTCGGGATACATGGGCAGCGAGACGATCCGCTTGGAGACCGCTTCGGCCTGGGGCAGGTGCGGCTTGTTGCCGTAGCACGAATAGAGGTGGACCGGCATGTAGTGTACGCCGGTGGCGATGCCCTTCTGCTGCAGGAAGGCGCAGAGGTCGTCGCGCTCGGGCGCCTTGAGGCAGTAGATGTGCCACGACGACTCGAGGTCGGGCGTGTCGCCCGGCGGCGTCTCCAGGAACTCGTAGGGGGCGAAGGCCTCGCTGTAACGGCGGGCGATCTCGCGCCGCCGGCCGTTCATGGCCTCCAGCCGCCGCAACTGCACCAGCCCGATGGCGGCGGCGATGTCGTTCATGTGGCACTTCAGGCCGATCTCGTCCACGGAGTACTGCCACCAGTACGACTTGTCGATGGACGTGCGGTCCCACGTGCCCTTGTCGATGCCCAGCCAGCGGAGCCGCTTGCTCCGCTGCATCCATTGCTCGTCGTTGAGGGTCAGGGCCCCGCCGTCGCCCATCGCCAAATTCTTCACCGCATGGAAGCTGAAGCAGCCGATGTCGCCGATCGAACCGACGCTGCGGCCCTTGTACCGCGCCCCGGTGGCATGGGCGCAGTCCTCGATGATCGCCAGCGTCTGATGACCAGGGCCGCCGGCGATCTCCTTCAGGGCGTCCATGTCGATCGGCCGGCCGGAGTAATGCACGGGAATGATGGCCCTCGTGCGGCTGGTGATCTTGCGGCGGACGTCGTCGAGGTCCAGCGACAAGGTATGCGGATCAACGTCGGCAAAGACCGGCATCGCCAGGCGGTAGGCCACGCAATGGGCGGTCGAGACGAAGGTCATCGTGGGCACGATGACCTCATGCCCGTGGTTGACGTCGAGGAGCTTGAGGGCCAGGTCGAGCGCGGCGGTGCAGGAATTGACCGCCACGGCGTGCGTGGTGCCGACGAACTGGGCGAATTGCCTTTCGAACTCGGCGGTTTTCGGCCCCAGGCCGATCCAGCCCGAGCGCATCACTTCGGCAACCGCGTCGATCTCTTCCTGGGTCATCGACGGCTTGAAGACTTGAATCACCGTGGGTCCTCCTTGACCTGGCATTGCGGCGTCGGGGGGGCGGGTCGTTTCCGGGCTTCGAAAAAGACCTCGACGCCGACGCGGGGGAAAGCGAGCGGGTATCGCCGTCCCCAATAGGAAAAATGGCATCTTGCCGATCTTGGCAGGGATTTTAGCCCATTTGGGAACAGCGCGTCAAGGCAGCATGAGTTGTGTGTTGAAACAGAGTGATTCATTTCCAGGATGCCCCCATAAGGGCGAGTTCAAAAAAAAGGTGAATCGTATCCGTGTCATCCGCGGTCCATTTGGCTGGAGAGTAACGGAAAATGATCTTCCCCAATCTTCCTCTCAAAACAGTGTTGCATCCCGCTTCGAGCACCCCCCGTTTGACAAAGGTAAGTGCCGTAACGGAAAATGGGGGTGTAAGCGAGCGGCCAGGCCAGGGCACCAACACGGAAGCAAGCGCATGTCTTTCCAGATCAATTGTCCCCACTGCAACCGGGTCTTGAACGTGACCGAGAAGGCCTACGGCAAGGAACTCCCCTGTCCGGGGTGCCGGATGCTGATCACGGTTTCCGCCACGGTGTCGGCCAGTCCGCCCCAACCGCCGGAATGGCTCGTGCCCGACAAGGGCGCCCCGTCATCGACGGCGCTTGGCCGGCCCGCCCGCCGGCCGCGGGCGATGCCCACCTGGATCGGTTGGTCCGTTGCAGGCGGTCTGGCCGCGATCTCCGCGATTGTCGGCGGCGCGGTAATGATGTTCCAGGACAAACCGCCTGGGCCGGCCGCTAGCAGAGAGCTCGCCTCACACGAGGCGGGCAAGTCATCAGGTGCCACGGCAGTGCTTCACGATCATGTCGACGAGGGCCCGTCAAAACCAATCGCTTCAGGTTCGGGAAAGGCGACTGTCGCTGCGCCGAGCGGGACGGCCAGCCGACGCAGAAAGAGGACCACGACCGGAACGACCCGCTGGTCGCCAAAGAGGCCAATGACTTGCGCAACAAGCTGGGCCGTCAGCAAGTCGAGAATCTGGAGGCCCAAAGCCGGATCGCCGTTACCGCCCGCGATTTCGACAGGGCGGTCGAACTGCTCCAGAAGGCCGTGGAACTGCGGCCGGACGACAGCCGGCTGCAAGCCCTGCTCGATACGGCGAGCATCGAACAGCACCGCGGCAAGGCCGAAAAGCAGATCGCCGCCAACGACCTTTCCGGGGCCTGCATGGAAGTCCTGGATGCCCGCGAGATCCTGGAGGGGCTTCCAACGGCACAAAAGCCCAACGCGCAAGCGAGGCTCGCGAACGACCAGAGTGGGAATCTCCGCAAATCGGTGGACGCTCTAGCCGAAACGCTGGTCGCGGAACTGCGTGGAAAGGCCAAGGGGCTCACCGAGCGGAGGCAGTACGACGACGCCCGGACGGCCGCCCGCCTCGGCCTGCAACTATCGACCAAGGACCAGGGTTTTCTGGACCGGCTCAAGGAAATCGAGCAACTGGAGGCCGATCCCAAGACGGCCAACATTTCCGGCAGTTGGAATCTGCCCAGCGGGGCTCGATTCGAGCTTACCGATAACGGGAACAAGACTATCGCCTGCAAGGTGCTGCAACTGCCTCAAGGAGTTCTGGCATGCGTCGGGGCCTGGACCCGGAAAGACGACAGGCTTGCCGGACAGTTCCGCGTGGTCTATGCGACCGCGCCCCAGCAGCAGACGGAGGGAACGGTCACTGCCACGATCAAGGACTCCCAGACGCTGGCCGTCGCCTGGCAAGACGTAAACTGGCTCTCCCGACCGAAAAACGGCGTCTGGGACCTGGCGCGGCAAGGGCGAGGGCTTGTGGACGAAGGCCGAGAGCCTGAAGAGAGCGGCGCCGAACTGACGGGCCTGAAAAGTCCGCCGCTTGGCGGGCCGCAACCGCCAGAGCAAAGTCCCGCCCGGCCGGCGGACACGGCGAAGGGAAAGTGAACGCCCCATTATTTTCGGCGAGGTTGGGATTCATGCTTCCCCGAAATGTGCATAGCCGTTTCATGGATGGTTCTGTTTTACGGTCTCCTTGAAACGCAAAGCCCTGACCTCTCTTGACCGCCGCCGCCGCACCAGGCAATCAAGCCGAGGACGCCGGCGCCGAGCACGCGCCGGGGTCGATGGTTCCGGCACGACCGTAAGCACGAGATCGTCGCCTTGCACGGACAGCGTCGCTGGCAGACCGTCGATCGTGCCGCTGAGATTGTTCCCCAGGGTGCCGCTCGTCGAGCCAAAGGCGATCAAGGGGTAGGCGCCCGGCTCAAAGGCGGCCGACCAAGTAAAGTCGAAATTGGAAAACTGCTGGCTGCTGAGAATCAGTTCGCCTGTCGACATCACGACTTCGCTGCTCGTCGAGGGCGTATCCAGCTCATAATCCATCACCACTCCCGACTCCAGGTTCAGGCTGCCGCTCACGTTCATGACGCCCAGCGGACCGCCCGGGGCCAATTGCCCACCGGGGTTGACGGTCACGCTCGTCAGGTTGCCCGTGCCGCTCAAGATGCCGCCGCTCTGGACGGTCACCGGGCTGACAAGCGAGCCGCTGACGATCAGTTTGCCCTGTTCGACGTACGTGGGACCGGTGTAGGTGTTGGCCGCGGTCAGTTCCAGGGTCCCGGCGCCGCTTTTGGCCAGTCCCGGCGCTGCCGCTGAGCACGCCGCTGAGCCGGGCATCCACCGCCGCTGCGCCGTCGGCAACGGAGATGGTCTGGTATGCGTAGTAACTGCTGACCAACACGATAGGGTTCTGAAAATCTACCAGCGCGTTGGCGTCGGGGGAACTCAAGTTCAGAGAATAACCGTCGGCGACAAAGCCCCCGCTGCCCCAGGTGACCTGGGCCGAGGCGCCGCCCAGGTTGACGACCCGATTCGTCCCATAGGCGCTGAATCCGCCCCCGCTGCCCAACTGCACCTGGCTGGCGGCCGTGCCCAGCCCTCGGTCGAAATTGCCGGCGTTCAACTCGACCACGCCGCCGCCGAGCAGCAGGTTGCTCGTGCCGCCGGCCGCCCCGGTGCCGCCGGGCAGGGCGTCCGAATTGCTCAAGCGGAGCACGCCGCTGACAACGGTCTGGCCGGTGTAGGTGTTGGCCGCGGTCAGTTCCAGCGTGCCGGGGCCGTTCTCGGTCAGTCCGCCGCTGCCGCTGGAACTCAGCGTGCCGCTAAGCCGCGCATCGACGGCCGCCGTGCCTTGAACCCAGACAGAGCCCCGGTTATTGCCGAAATCGATCGGATTCTGAAAATCGATCATCGCGTTCGAGTAGGGCGAGCCGAGCATCAACATTCCATAGGAGGGAACAAAACCGCCGGTTCCCCAGGTGACCTTGGCCGATGCTCCTCCCAGGTTCACGACCTGATTCGCGCCGTAGGCGCTGAATCCGCCGCTGCCGAGGAATTGCGCCTGACTTGCGGCGGTGCCCAGCCCGCGGTCGAAACTGCCGGCCGCTAGTTCCACCATGGCCGTGTTAGTGCTCAACGCGCTTGATTGATGACCAGGTTGCTCAGGCCGCCCGTCGCGCCGCAGCCGCCGGGCAAGGCCAGGGTGCTGCCCAGACGCAGAATGCCGGCGACGACCGTGGTCGGGCCCGTGTAGGTGTTCGTGCCTGTCAGGACCTGGACCAGGGAACTCTGATTGGAGCCAATGGTGACCGCGCCGGAGCCGCTGATGGCGTTGGAAAGCGTCCCAGAACTTGCAGAGAGGGGAAGATCGAGCACGGCGTTGTCGGCGATGTTGCTGGAATATGTGCCCGCCAACGCGAGCGTGCCCGCCGAGATCGTCGTGCCGCCTGTAAAGGTATTGTTGCCCGACAAGGCCATGTAGCCGCTGCCCGATTTCCACAGTCCGCCCGCACCGCTGATTGTCCCGGCGAATAAGGAGTAACTCGTGGTCGTCACGGTGAGCGTGGCCGCCTCCAGCGTGACGGAGCCTGTGCCGTTCAAGTTTCCCAGGTTCGTGCCCAAGCCGTTGAGATCGAAAACCCCACCGCTCATGGTCAGCGCGGAGCCGGAGGGCACGGCGCCCGCGGCGCCGAGCTGAAGCGTGCCCGCGGAAATCGTCGTGCCGCCCGAGTAGCTGTTCGCACCGGCCAGGACGAGCATGCCGGTCCCTTGCTGGGTGAGGCCGCCGGAGCCGCTGATCGCGCCCGGCATGGTGAACGTGTCCGAGCGCTGGAAGACGAGCGTGCCGTTGTCGACGACGTTGCCCTGGATGGCGCCGGACGCGCCGCCCGTGCCGACCTGGAGGATGCCGCCGGAAATAGTCGTCCCGCCGAGGTAGCTGCAGTTGGCGGTGAGCGTCAAGGTGCCGGAGCCGCTCTCGATCAGTCCGCCGCTGCCGCTCAGCGGGCCGTTGAGCTGGGCGAAGCCGGACGGGACATTGATAGTCTGAACGGCGTTTCCGAGGTTGATCGGATTGCTGAAATACAGGGTAGACAAGCCGGCATAGGATCCCAGCGTCAGCGCCGCGCCGTTGGGGACGAAAGAGCCGCTGCCCCAGGCAACTTGCGCGGCGGCGCCGCCCAGGTTCACCGTGCGGTTGCCGGTGGAATAGGCGATGAAACCGCCGGGACCGGTGAACTGGACTTGTCCTGCGCCGGTCCCGAAGGCGCACAGGAAATCGTTCACGGCCAGCGACAGCAGGCCGCCGTTGAGCACGAGATTGCCCGTGCCGCCCGTCGCGCCGATGCCGCCAGGCAGGCTCAGGGAGTTGGAAAGCTGCAAAATGCCCCCGTCCACGACGGTAGCGCCGGTATAGCTGTTGGCCGCATCGAGAATCAAGGTGCCCGAACCCGTCTTGGTCAGTCCGCCCCCGTTGCCGCTCAGTGCGCCTTCCAGGTAGGCGTAGCCGGTCGGCGCCTGGATGGTGCAGGCCAGGCTGCCGAAATTGATGGGATTCTGGAAATGCAGATACGTCGCGCGATAGAAGACATTCGGATTGGAAGCCAGGATCAAGGTCTGATTGGCGGGCACGAAGCCGCCGCTGCCCCACGCGACCTGGGCGTCGGCGCCACCCAGGTTGACATGGAAGTCGGGAGAATCTGAGGGGCGCAGGCGCTAAACCCGCCGGAACTGGTGAATTGCACCTGGCCGGGGCCGCTTCCCAGGCCGTACAGGAAATCCGAGGCCGACAGTTCCACCACTCCCCCGCTGATCGTCAAGTTTCCCGTGCCGCCGCTGGAACCGGCGCCGCCGGGCAGCGAAAACGAGTTGCCCAGGAGGAGCGTGCCCGCGTACACCGTCGTGTTGCCGCTGTAGGTGTTCGCGCCGTTGAGCGCCAGGGTGCCCGCGCCGTACTTGAGCAGATTTCCCGCGCCGCTGATGGTGCCGGAAAAGGCAGACGCCGCCGAGTTGTTGACCGTCAGCGTGGCGCCGCCCAGCGCGACCGTGTAGGGATTTGGGTAAGGATTGAACGGCGGATCTCCTAGGGCGTTCGCGGTATAATTGAAGCCGTTCAGGTCGGCCGTGCCGCCGCTCAGCCAGAGAACGCCGTTGGGGATTGCACCGGCCACTCCCTGGCGGAGGATGCCGCCCGAGACAACCGTGCCGCCGCTGTAACTGTTGACGGTCGCCAGCAGCAGCGTGCCGCTGCCGGTCTTGGCCAGTTGGCCGCTGCCGCTCAAGGCCCCCGAGAGTTGCCCGTCGACCGCCGCCGAACCGCGATTCACATTGATCGTGCAAACGGAAAGGGCCAGGTTCATCGGATTCTGAAAGTCGACCATGGCGTTGGCGGTGGGCGAGCCCAGGGTCAACGTGGGCGTGTTCATGTTGGGCACGAATGCGCCGCTGCCCCAGGTCAGCAGGGCCGAGGCGCCGCCCAGGTTCACAATACGATTGGCGCCGTAGGCGCTGAAGCCTGGCCCGTAGGGGCCGAACTGCACCTGGCTGGCGCCTGTTCCCACGCTGCGGTCGAAATCGCCTGCGCCCAGTTCCAGCACGCCCGACAGGAGATCGATGTTCGCGGAGCCGCCGCTGACGCCGATCCCACCCGGTATCGCCTGCGGATTCGACAGGCGGAGCACGCCGCTGTCGAGCAGGTACGTCATGCCGCGGTAGGAGTTCGCGGTCCCCAGGATGATCAGCCCGCCCGTGGGGTTGAAAACCGCGTTGCCGGTGATGGGGCCGTTGAAAGTGATGCTGGAGTTGTACGCGTCGATACCGACGTTGTTGTTCAAGAGGTTGATGGGCATCGCCACCGCCTGGGCGCGGAGCTGAAGTTGTAGACGCCCTCGGTAATGCCGAGACTGTTGCCCGTCAACGTGTAGCTCGGCGCGGCGGACTGGAATTCGAGGGCGTAGAAGCTGGTGCCGGCCGCTAGATTATTGACGTTGCTGACGTGCGTGGCGCTGCCGAAATCGAGCTCGCTGCCCGCCGCAGGCGCGGTGCCGCCCCAGTTGGCGGCGTCGGTCCAGTAGTCGTCCGTGCCGCCGCCGTTCCATATTTGCGTGGCGGCGCGCCCCGCCGCGCACCAGCCGGCGATAGCCAGTGCCAGGACGCATGCAATCCAACTCCTCGTCGATACTGCAAACCGATCGGCTCTGCAAAAAGAGCTCCGCTCGTGAAACATCCTCTTTCTCCTGACGCGCGAAAACCTGATTTCTTCATAACGCCGTAATTTCCCGCCAGCCGGTCCGATCCGTGTGCCGTCCTGTCGAGCGAACGCCAAAAACCGCGATTCGCTCAAGGTTCGAGAAGGAGAGCCCTGAGAACGAGAACTCAGGCAAGAAACAAGGCAGCAACTCCCGGTCGAACCCGCTTAGGGCGGCTTGCAAAATGGAAAGGGGTTGTGAAGGGGGGGCCCGCTGTTGGCAGCTTCAAGGCCGGACTGTCCAGGCAATCCGGCCCAAGCGGCAACAAGAGCGAACCGACGCTGCCTGCAATGGGGGTGAAGCGACTAGAATTTCGTCTCAAGCCAGCATTATAAAATGACCGGCGGCGACTTGTCAAATGCTTTGAGGCAGTGCTTCTGGCGAATTGAATTTAATGCATTAAAGCATGCGACAATGAGGCCATTTGCGAGCGGCGTTGAAGCACTGTAAAATGTGCGCAAATATTGCTTGGCGGTCGTGCAAGACGACCGCCGCCCGCCTTTTCCAGGTGATACAGGAGACCAACCGATGAGTACGAACGAATCCGTTGAATGTTGCCCGAAATTCAATCCCGAGCCCTGGGAGGAAAAGACGATTTCCTGGGAGAAGAAACGGTTCGTGAAAGACCGCGTTACCAGTTTTCTCCACATACCGTTGAACTTCCCGGCGGTCATGAAGCGCAATATGCCGGCTATCGTGGCGGCCGGCACTGCTCCGAGAACATGATCGTCCTGGCCGACGAAAACTCGCTGTGGGGCGCCAACGTTTATATCGAAGCCACCAAGGACGTGCCAGGCGCGAATATGACGACGATCTCGGGGACCTTCATCACGAAGGTCTTCGAAGGGCCCTTTCGGAACATGCGGAAATGGGTTGAAGAAATGAAGCGCTGCGTCACGGCCAAGGGCAAGACCGTCCGGCAACTGTACTTCTACTATACGACGTGCCCCAAGTGTGCGAAGAAATACGGAAAGAACTATGTGGTGATTCTGGCGCAGACGTGAGCCGGCGCACGAAAAAAAGCCCCTCACCCCCTGTCCCTCTCCCAACCTGCCGAGTACAGCAGGCGGTCGAGGGGAGTGATTCGTCAGCCCTTGCGCGGCCGACGAATGCGCCAGACCAGTGCCACCACGAGCGCGGGCGCCAGCAGGACGCCGATCCAGGGCGCAAGCGCCACCAGCGGGATCGAGAAGGCCTGTGCCGTGGCCACAAGCGCCGTGACGGAGTCGACCCACGTGCGGTGGACGCGGGTGAGATAAGGGACCTCCTTCTCGGGAACAGGGCTCTTGAACTCGCGGACGTCGATGTGTACGGTGCTCATCGCCGTCAGGTTGCCGAGGCCACGCAACCGCCCTTCCAACTGCTCGCTCTCTCCCCGCACGCGGGTCAGCTCGCGTTCCAAGGTCAGCACCTCGTCGAGCCGGCCCGCGGCCGTGGTGAGGAGTTGCAGCAGGCGGGCTTCTTCCTGCTTCTTGTTGCGGATGCGGGACTCGACGTCGCAATACTCCTCGGTCACGTCCTGGGAGTCGGAATTGACGTTCTGGACCTCGCCCAGCTCCCGGGCGGCGGCAAGGAACGCCACGTAGCGCTGGGCCGGTACGCGAAGCGTCCACAGCCCTCGACGCGGAGATCCCCGCGATCCGCTGATCTGGGAGCGGGCCACATAGGCCCCGAAGCGCTCCACCAGGGCGTCAACCTTGGCCGGGATGGGATCGAATTGCTCCACGACCAGGTTGACCGTGGCGGTGTAGATGATCTTGCGCTCGGGGGCGTCGACGCCGGGCGGCTGCGGCGATTTGCTCTTGTCCGCCGATGGCGGCGAGGCAGCCGGACTTGTCTCGGCCGGCCTGTCGCCCTTCCTGCCGGGATCATCGGGCGACGCCGGCTTGGGTGCATCCGCGGCACAGCCCACCACAAGGACCAACACCAAATACCAAGGCACGGCGCAGCGCACGGGTCACCTCACAATCTGATGGAACGGGCTCGCCAGGATCGGTGCGTCAACAACCGTACTCATCACGCTCCGCCGTGATGAAGAACCATCACGGCGGAGCGTGATGAGTACGTTGAAGAACTCGACAGATGCCGATTCGCCGGTCTTCGCGGCGGCTATCGAGCCGATCGTCTATCTACTAGATACGCGAAGCGGGGAGATTATTCCCGGCGCACGCGTTACTTTGCGACCGCCGTTTTCGCCCGCAAGAGCTCGGGCGGCTCGTTGTCGACCGGAGTCAGGCCGGTGGCGAACTGCAGCTCGTTCATCGTCTTCTCGGTGTCGAGCATGCTGGAGGCCACGTGGTCGACCTCGCTGGTGATGAATTCCGGCTCCTGCCGGTTGACGGCCATCTCGCTCAAGGAGCGGATCTTGTTCTCCAGGCGGTCGATCTCCACGTCGAAGAGCTGATAGTTCTCGCGGGCCTTGTTGAGGTTCGCCAGGCGGGCCGCGGCTGGTTTGAGGTTGTCTTCCAGCGCGGCGCGGAACCGCTGGCGGCGGGGTCGTTGTCGTCGGCCGGCAGTTGCTTGATCTGCTGCTCCAGTCTTGGCGATGCCCTGGTTGATCTGGTCGGCGCTGGTCTTCTTGAGGAACTGCGAGAGGGCGTATTGCGTGTACAGCAGCCGCAAATGGATCCAGAGCAGGCGGTCGAGGCCGGTCACCTGGAACTGGTCCAAGGGGGCGTCGACGGCGCCGATGCCGGGCCGCTTCGAGCTCCGCGGCGATCTGCCGCAGATCCATGCACTGGCTGCGGAGCGTCTGGAAGCGGGCAGGATCTCCTTGGGCAGCGATTTCATGATATGGTCGAGCGTCTGCTGCTTGGCCATGGAACTTGCCTCGCGGGCCACCTTGGCCTCCTGGGCGTCGACGTACTGCTGGAACTTGGGATGCGTGCCCAGCAGGCCGACGATAGGCGATCTCGCCCGCCGGCCACCAGCGGCAAGAGGACGTCCGGCCAGCGCTCAAAAGCGCCAAGGCCGCGCCGGCGCCGAAGGCCAGCAGGTTCCAGTGGTTCAGGAATGCCGTCTTCAGGTACTCCGACGCACTTCTTTCTGTTTTTCCAGGCTAGTAATCAGGTCGCGGAGGTGATTGACGGTCTCCTGGAAGCGCGGTTCCCGCTGCATGAGCCGCGCGGGGCGGTCGGCCGGCTCGACCTCCAGTTCCTGCAGGATCGTGCCCGGCGCACGGCCCATCACGTAGACCCGATCGCCCAGGAAACGGCCTCCTCGATCGAATGCGTAACGAAAAAGACGGTCGCCTTGGCCGCCCGCCAGAGCGACGCGATCAGGTCCTGCATGTCCCAGCGGGTCTGCGGGTCGAGGGCCCCGAAAGGCTCGTCCATGAGGATGATCCGCGGGCCGAGGATCAGCGTGCGGGCGATGGCCACCCGCTGCCGCATGCCGCCGGAAAGCTCGTGCGGATACTTCTCGGCGTCGGTCGCCACGTTCAGCCCCACGTGCTCGATCCACTGGCGGCCGAGTTCCTCGCGGTCGGACCGCTGCGACGCCGCGGCACTCCAGGCCGAAGGTGATGTTCTCCAGCACGCGTGCGGTGGTCGAAGCTGGTGTAATCCTGGAAGACCATGCCGCGATCGGCGCCGGGGCCGACGACCGGCTCGTTCTCGCACGAGCACTTCGCCGCTGGTGGCCGGGTGCTGCGGCGGCAGTCCGGCGATCAGCCGCAGGATGGTGCTCTTGCCGCAGCCGCTGGGCCCCAGGATGCAGATGAACTCGCCCTTGTCCGGCAGGTCCTCGACGAAGAAGGTCACGTCGCGGATGGCCGTGTACTGCGTTCGGCTGCCCGGCGTTGTAGGTCTTCGTCACGTGGCGGAAATCGACGACGCGGCGGAAGCCGTGCTCCTTCGGCTGGTGGAAGCGATTGACGACCTGGCCCATGCCGACGGGGGCGGGTGCTGCGAGCGGCGGTCGGTTTCTGCTGATGCCTGGCTCATGAGGGTTTCCAGTTGGTCTTGCTCGCGGCTTTGTGCGGGACTTCCGGTGTGCCGCGGGTTCGCCACTCCGCCGGCCGCACGATGAGCAGCTTCAGGTCTTCCCAGACCCGCATCATGGCCCGCAGGGCACGGTGCAAGAGGCCGTCGCCGCCGTACTGGTAGGGAAACAACTGCCGCTGGATCCAGAACAGCAGCCGATCGATCGCCAGGGCCACCAAGGGGATGATCATCAGCACCAGGAGGATATACATCCCAATGCTGCCGCGGCTTTGCGAGACGTTGATGATGTCGCCCAGCCCGCCCGCCTCGGCCCCGAACTTGATCTGCTCGGCCAGCATGATGTAGCCGAAGGCCAGGCCGAACAAGAGCCGCAGCGAGTTGAAAATGCTGGGCATGGCCAGCGGCACGAGGACCTTGAGGATGATCTGCCAGCGGCTGGCGCCCAGGGTGTAGGCCGTATCGACGTAGCGGCTGCTCGACCTCCGCGATTGAAGTGGCCGTGTCCATGACGATGAAGGCCACGCAGGCGATGAAGATGAACATCACCTTCTGGAACTCGCCGATGCCGAACAGCGCGAACGTCAAGGGGATGACGGCTGCCACCGGGATGTTGCGGCCGACGATCACCAGCGGGCCGAAGAAGGCGTTGATCCGCCGGAAGCAGCCGCAGACGACCCCCAGCGGCACGCCCACAACCGCCGCCAGGCCGAACCCCAGCACGACCCGCTTGAGGCTGACCAGCGTATTGCGGGTCAGCTCCCGTTCGAACCAAAGGCTCGGGAAGGCCGCGAAGGTGGTCGCCGGGCTGGGCAAGATCGTCTGGGCCGATGATGGGCGAGCTGGTTCTCGTCGCCGGCGGTCAGCGCACCACCACAGCCGCCAGACAGACGACGATGCAGAGGATGCCCATCGCCACGCCCTGCCAGGCGGGGATTTCCGCCCGCAGGGCATGGAATCCGCGGCGCCGACGCGCGCAGGCGCTGCGGGCGGCGAACTGACGCTGGTGGGCTGGCGGCGGCGGTTGCGGTTCGCCTTGTACAGGGTCTGCCATCGTGATCTTTCCCGTTCTGGGATACTCGTAGGGTGGGACCAGCGAGCTTGCGAGTGCCGGCCCACCAGGTTCGTGAGCATTTTCGTTCATGGTGGGCCGGCTCGCAAGCTGACCATGGGTACATGGTGCCCGGTCCCACCCTACGGCCGCGGCCTACTGTTTTTCGGCCGGGTAGACCTTGATCTCCACGCGGCGATTCTTGCGCCTGGTCGAAGGGGTTTTGCGAGTCGGCCGGCCGGTCCCAGCCCAGGCCGTCGGCATAGAACCGGCTGGCATCGATGTTCGGATACTTGGCGGCCAGCGCATCGCTGACCGCGTTGGCGCGGTTCATGGAAAGCGTCTTCACCAGATCGGCGGGCACCTGGCCCCTCATCGAGCTGTCGGTGTGGCCCTCGATGATGACCCGCGCCCCGCCGAACGTGCCGACCAGCTTGCCACGCCCTCCAGCACGTTATCGACGTTCGGATCGTAGGGCTCGATGCTTGCCGTCGACTCGCGGTGATCTTCTTGTGCAGGTCCCAGTCGTTGGGGGAGAAGTGGATCACGACCGTGTTGGTGAGGATCTCGTCGCGACTCGGCGCGGATCTTGCCCACGGTCTTGGGGGCGAACTGCACCTGGTATTCGTCCTTTTGCGACTTGTACTTCTCTTCGCTGCCCAGCTTCTGGATGACCGAGAAATCCATGACCTGGTCGAAGCGCACCGGCGGGTTCTGGATCGTGCCGATCTGCCGGTAGAGATAATAGGATTGCCGCCAGACGCGCTCGAAGTTCGTGGGGTTGTTCTGGTTGAGGAAGAACTGGTAGTTCTCGGCCCAGTTGGTGTTGTGGGCGTCGTCGAACATCGCCATGGCGTCGTCGGCGGGGATGTTGTAGCCCGCGGCCATCAGCTTCGAGCACGCCGGCCTTGCTGCTCGTGCTTCTTCAGCTCGTCCATGCCGTCGAAGATGCCGCGGACCAGGGCCTCGATGATGCCGGGATGGTCCTTGGCGAAGTCGGCCCGGGCGAACCAGATGTCGGCGATCAGCTTGTTGGCCGTCTGCGTGTTGACCAGCATGCGGTTGCCCTTGGCCTTCGCCAGGTTGTAGATGTCGGGCGACCAGGAGACGGCGCCGGCGATGCTCTTTGCTTGTCGGCGGCGAAGGCGGCGGCCGCCTCGAAGGCGTCGTTGGTGTAGATCATGTCCACTTCCGACGGCTGGACGCCGCCGGCCACGAGCATGTTCAGGGCGAAGTACTGCGACGGCGAGTTCTGCGCCAGCACGAGCTTCTTGTCGCGCAGGTCGGCCACGGTCTTGATGTTCTCGCGGACCACGATGCCGTCGCCGCCGTTGGACCAGTCGATCTGCTGGAAGATGCGGGGCATGAGCCGCGGCTGTCCTTGGGCTGGCCCGTCTTGTCGACCATGCCGTCGACGAACAAGGGGCACCATGTCCAGCGTGCCCCAGCCGATGTGGACCTCGCCGCTGGTATAGGCGCCGAGCATCGCCGACCGGGTTGTCGATGAGCACCAACTCGACCTTGAACTCCTCGCCGTCGGGCGTTTTCCAGACCTTGCTCGGCCTTGAAGCCGTTGTTGGCCAGGATGATCGGGGCCCAGCCGGCCCAGACGTTCAGGGCGAACCGGACCGTGTTGTCCGTTCATCGGCTTGTAGCCGAGGCCTCCTTGATCTCCGGCAGGCGCTCGGCCGGCTTGAAGCTATATTCCTTGACCGTCGTGACCGGTGCGGCGCCGCTCGGGCGATTCGGCATTCTGGCCCAGGTCCTGGCAGGATCGATCTTGCCGGTCTGCTGGTTGGGTTTGGCCTTGGGGCAAGAGGATGTCGGCGCGGTAGACGGCAAATGCCACCAGGCCGGCCACGACCAACGCCACCACGGCGTAAAACGGGGCTTTCGGTTGTCCTGCCATTTTCAGAATCTCCTTTTCGGGTTGATCAATGTAGGGTGCGGTCAACGGGCACCGTCGCGCAGCGATGGTCGGCGATGACCCAACGGTACGGCGATTGTGGTGGGTCTTCGCTCGCGCTCGACACCACCCTACGCCCTGGGTTATCCCCTGAACTCTGTCTTGGGACGTGCCTTCTCCAGCGAGTGCATCGCCTGCATGAAGTCGTAGACCGTCAGCTCGCACAAGCAAGTCCGTCACCTTGGCGTGCAGCTGTGGATCCAATTGCGGTTCGATCTCGGCCATCAGAGCCACGAGGCGATTCTCCTGGGCGGCGATTTCCGACTGGTCGACGTGGCCGTCGGCCATAGCGGCCAGGAACGATTCGGTCCGCTGCGCCTTCTCGGCGATCAGCGACGTGTGCCGGGTCGCGTCGAACCAGGCCGATGTTCGGGTTTGCTTGCTGCGATGCCATGAATAGTCTCCTAGAGTCGGTTGTTACGATTCCAAAATCTGTCGGATCGCCACCATCCGTTCCTGGAGGCGGCTGCGCCCTTCGGGCTCGGACAACCTTCTCCCGCCACTGCGGCGGCAAGAGGCTCATCTGCGTGCATTCCAGCACGGCCGCCGTCTCTTGCAGCTCCTTCTCCAAGCCCTGGGCCGAGGGGATGAACTCGGCCAGCGCGCCGTCGCAAGTCGGCGCCGCGTCAACTCGTCGCGGCCGGCGGCCAGCGCGTGCCGCTTCGCCGCCAGCACGATGCTCTCGATGTCGGCCCCGCTCAGCCGCCGCTCGGCCGAGATCTTCGGCAGGACGTCGGCGGCCAGCTTCAGCTTGTTCTTGCGGGCCATGACCTCGAACATCTGCGCGGATCTCGGCATCTTCGTACGGATAGAACAGCGGGATATGGACCTCCGCCCGGCCCTGCCGCTTCAGATCGATCGGCAGCAGGTCGGGCCGCGAGGTCAAGAGCATCCAGACGATGCGGCCGCGATAGCGGGTGTTGCCCATCTGCGCGGCGATCATCGAGAAGACCCGGGCCGAGGTGCCCGAGTCGCCGTCGGCCTGCCGGTTGCCCAGGGCCGCGTCGGCCTCGTCGACGATCACCACCACCGGCCCCAGCGACCGCAGCACGGCCAGCACCTGTTGCAGGTTGCCCTCGGTCTCGCCGACGTACTTCGAGCGGAAGTTCTTCAGCGTCACGCAGGGGATGCCGATCGAGCCGGCATAGCACTCGGCCATGAAGGTCTTGCCCGTGCCCACCGGGCCGCAGATCAGGTAGCCCATCGGCGCCAGCGTCGAGCCGGCCGCGGGTGATCCATTGGGCGTCTTCCTGCAGCCGCTTCTTGGCCTCGGTCTGGCCGGCGACCAGGTCCAGCGTGTGGTCGGGCTCGACGAACTCGACCAGCCCGCGGCACTGCCGCTCGATCACCGTCTTCTTCAACTGGCGGAACGCGCTGCCGTCGATGCGGCGCTCCGCCGACGCGGCCTGCGACAGCACCACGTTGAGGTTGACGAGGCTCAGGCCGTTGGACATGTCGGCAAGCTGCTCGGCGGAGAAATCGGACTGCGCTCGGCCAGGTCGTGGTCCCTGGCGGCCGCCTGCGCTGAAGCGGCAGCGCGCGTCGCGATCGGGCAGCGGGATCTCGATCGTGGCCACGTGCGGGCTTTCGACCAGCCGGTCGTTGACCTCGGCCAGGCGGTCGGCGATCAGGCAGAAGGCCATGTTGACCTGCTTGATGAGCGGGTTCTGGGCCCAGCGCAGGAAGCGGACCAGCCGCGCCGCCTGGCCGCGGGCCAGCGTGTCCAGATCGCCCGCGGGGACCAGGTACTCGGCATAGTCGAAGAGCATGGCGACGCTCTTCGCGACGCGGCCGCGTCGACCAGGTTCCGCTCGATCAGGCCGTCCAAGCAGCAGCGAGCACGGCGTCGGCGTCGCGGGGCCAATTGCCCGGCTCGCCCCAGCGGTGCGTAAGCTGCTGCTGCATGGCCCGCAGCCGGTCGGCGTCATCGTCCGGCCTGCGGCCGCAGCCCTTGGCTCAGGTCGTAGCCGAGCGACCAGGTCCCAGCGGCCGAAGACCTGCGTGGTGAGGAACTCGGCCAGGCTGCAGTAGGCGTCTTCCGGCGCCGTCCGGGCAGCGGATCAGGTCGTGGACGTTGCCGTGCAGGACGAAGAGGCAGGTGGTGCCGGAGAAATACAGATCGGCCAACTCCCGCGCCCAGGCCGGATACCACGCGGGCAAGGCTTCGAGCGGGGCTTGGGCAGTGTTGGCGTCTGGGAGTAGATTCGAGATCCGAGACGATCGATCGAAACGATCCGATTCGACAGGCAAAATCCAAACGCCACTCGTGTTGAGCTTCGAGTTTTCTGCTCTGAAGTCTGTTCGGACTTCGTACTTCGATTTCGTATTTCCTTACTGGCTTTCTGCACGGCCTTCTCCGCCGGGCCGAGTTCCTTGGTCGCTTCCTTCACGGGGGCCGTCTCGGGCGTGACCAGGCCCATCTGGACCTCGAACTCCTTGAGGGCCTGGTCGCCCATGGCCTTCTCCATCGCCTGCTCGTGCTGGATGTCGGCGATGCCCTCGCCCGACAGGTCGGCCGCGACGCGGACCTTGGCGCGGTTCAGGCCGATCTTGTCGTTGATCACCTGCTCGATCTGGCCGAAATCGGTGGTCACGTCGAAGTTGAACTCGCTGGCCAGCTTGGCCATTTCGGCCTCGGCGCGGCTCATCTTCAGCTCGGCGTCGTATTTCTGGATCTTGTTGCGGACGTCGCCCAGCTTGCTGCTGGCGTGCTTGATCTTGGTGACGTTGTTGTTGTAGGCCTCTTCGTGCAGCTTCAACTGCCCTTCGTTCTCGGCCAGTTGCGTCTTGGCCTTTTGCAGTTCCAAGGCGAAGCGGGCGGCCGTGTCGCGATCGCCGGCCGTGAGGTAGGCCTTGATCTGGGCCTCGAGCTTGGCCACGTGCTGCTTGTCGTTGGCCACCTGCTGGCGTCACCCGCTCGACCAGGGCCCGGTAGCGTTCCAGCCCCTCGCGGCCGTCTTTCAATTGGGCGACCGCCTGATCGTACTCGTACTGCATCTGCGCGATCGGGTCGGCCGTCCAGAAGAGATTCGCGACCTTATTGACCTGAGCCATCAGCGCGTGCCAGAGCTTTCCGAAGATCATCGCTCGCACCTTTCGTTGGTAGTTGTACAAATCCATCGCCCGCGAAAGCCGGCAGCGCGGGATATTATTCTCACCTTGATAACGGAATCCATTGGGGCCGTCAAGGGGGCACCCCTATATAGAGGTGCAAAGTACTCAAACTGTAAACGCCCCCACTGCCGCAGGGGCGCCGCAGGGGCAGTGGGGGCGTTTACAATCTGAGTAAAGGCGTAGGGTGGGCCGAGCTTAGGCGAGTCCCACCATGAATCGCCAGAAAATGGTGGGACTCGCTCTACTCGGCCCACCCTACGGCCTACCCTCTGCGTAGAATACGCAAGAGAAATTCGACGGGAGACCCAACCGATGAAAGTCCCAATTCATGATCCGCCCTTGCCGCGTTTGACCCGTCGCCGGTTTCTGACCACGGCCGTCGCGGGTATGGCTCTGTGGCGATGCGGGCAAGCAGCCGCGGGCGAGGCCACGGGCCCGGTCATGCCCAAGCTGGCCGCCTATGACGAGTTGATGACCGCCTTCATGCGCGAGCACCAGCCGCCTGGGGCCGCCTTGGCCGTTGCCTACCATGGCCGCCTGGTCTACGCCCGCGGCTTCGGCTTTGCCGACGTGGAAAAGCGGGAGCCGGTGCGGCCGGCTTCCCTGTTTCGCATCGCCAGCGTGAGCAAGCCCTTTTGCGCGGCGACCGTAATGCAATTGATCGAACAGGGCAAACTCAAGTTCGAGGAGCGGGTCTTTCCCCTCTTGAAGCTGGAACCGCATCTGGAACGGGGTGCCCGCCTGGACCCGCGCTGGCGGGAGATCACCGTGCGGCACTGCTTGCAGCACACGGGCGGCTGGAACCGCGACAAGTCGTTCGATCCGATGTCGGCCCAGACCGCCGAGGACGTGGCCAAGGCCCTCCGCGTTTCGCTGCCTATTACGCCCCGGCAGATCATCCGCTATACGATGGGCAAGCCACTGGATTTCGATCCGGGCACGGCCTACGAGTATTCCAATTTCGGCTACTGCGTGTTGGGCCGCGTGGTCGAGGCCGTTACGGGCAAGCCCTACCACGAGGTGGTACGGGAGAGGATTCTCGCGCCCGTGGGCATTCGCGGCATGCAACTGGGCAAGAATCTCTTGAAGGACCGCGCGGCGGGCGAAGTGAAATACTACGACAGCCGCGGGCGGACCGGCAGGGCCATTTCCGGACCGAAGATCGGCGAATTGGTCCCCCTGCCCTACGGAGTGGAATGCATCGAGACGATGGACGCCAACGGCGGTTGGATCGCCTCGGCGGTCGAGCTGCTCCGCTTCGCCGTCGCCTTGGACGATCCCAAACGATGCCGGATCCTGAGCGAGGCGAGTATTCGGGAGATGCTTGCGCCGCCGCCGGGTGCGGTAGGCCACGGACCGCAAGGGCGGCCGAAGGAGACCTATTACGGCTGCGGCTGGGAAGTGCGGCCGGCGGGGCAGGCCGACAAGTACACGAAGTGGCACACGGGAATGCTGTCCGGCAGTTCCACGCTCTTGGTCTGCCGCGACGACGGCATCGACTGGGCGGTGCTCTTCAACCGCGATGCCGGCAAGGACGGCAAGGAGTACGCCGGCCTGATCGATCCGCTCCTGCACAGGCCGGCCAACCAGATCAAGGACTGGCCGGAGGTGGACTTGTTTTCGCGGTTTTGAGCGGCGATTGCTGTTCCGTGCGCGGCGGAGTATAATAACGCGACTAGGAGGAACCAATCCGATGCTTCAATATAAAGCGGGATTCAAGTTTGTCGGCGGCGGGGTACACGCCCAGGTGCTGGATTTCCCCGCCGCGATCACCTGTGCCGATAATTTGCCGGACGCACGGCGTCTCCTGGCCTTGGCGCTTGTCGATGTGGCTGAAGCGGCGCTGGAGACCGGCCAGCCGTTGCCCGTTCCGAATCCACAGGTGTGCGATCCCGAGATGGATGTCGAGGAGCCGATCTATCTGCACTTGCAGGTCAGTTCGGAGGTGCAGGAGGTTCCGGCCGGACTGATCGTTTCATGAAAAGGCAAGCTCTCATCCGGCACTTGCTCGCCAATGGCTGTCGACTTCTTCGTGAGGGTCGAGCACATTCGGTCTGGATCAACCCGACGAACAACCAACAGAGTGCGGTTCCACGTCATCGCGAAATCAACGATTACACGGCGAGATCGATCTGTCGCCAGCTAGGAATTTCGGAACCGTAGCGGCGGTTGCGCTTCTGAAAAGCGACGGCAAGCCGTCGCACTCCAAAGCCGCTCACTTCGCGACCTGCTGCTTCGCCCTCTCTTGCAGGCCGGAAAACTGCGGGCCCCAAGTGCCGGCGGCAATCTGGCGGAAGATCGGCAGGGCCTGATCGGGGCGGCCGTTTTCCTGGAGCGATTCGGCGCGGTCCCAGAGGATCTGGGCGTTGGTCGGCTCGGCAGCGAAGGCGGCCGCATAGGCCCGGTCCGCCAGATCGAACTGCCCTTGCTGCCGCAAGGTCCGCGCCAGGTTGGCCCAGCCGGACGCTGCATTGGCTTGGACAGCAAGCGGCGTGGTCAGATAGTCCCAGGCCAGGTCGGTTTCGCCCAGTTCGCCGAAGATCCTGGCCGCGGCCTGGCAGGCGGCCGTCGGGTCGGGATCGAGCTGCCGCCAGCGGTCCGCCGCGCGGATCACCGCCGCCAGCAGGTCCTGCGACGCGGCCTCGCGGAAAGGGCCGATCGCCGTGACCAGCTTCTCGTAGCGGGCGAGCAACTGGCTGTAATCGGCGCGGATCGCCTCCACGTTGACCTTCTCCGGCAGGCAGGTGAATTCGATATCGAGGGCCTTCTGGCGGAAACCGATGGCACGGGCGGTCATGCCGCGGGCGTCGGCAATCGCCTCGGCCAGGTACCACAAGGCAGGCGAGCCGGCATAACGCTTGTCGGCCAGCAGCGATTGCAGCAAGGCGTCGGCCCTCGGCAGGCGTGCCGTCTGCCGATCGTGCGCGATCCGCGCCAGCGTCAGCCCTAACCGCGGGCTTTCCGGCGCATCGCGGAGGGCCATGTCAAAGAGCTCATCGGCCAGTGCCGCGTCACCCACCTGCTGCACCATGCGGGCAAGGTAGACGGCCGACGGTCTGGCCCCGGCGTCGATCAGCTTCTTGGCCGCCGCGCGGATCGTCGCTGGCCATTGTCCGCCGTCTTCTCCGATGAGCATGGCGCGGTAGAACGTGCTGTCGATCGGCGGCACGATGCCCGCTTCCAGCGTCTCCGTAAAGAGCTTGCGGAAGAGGTCTCGGGCCTCAATGAGGCGGCCCGCTTCGAGCACGGCCCCCGCCCGCTCGTAACGGGCGGCATATTCCAGGCCTGGCACGCTCTCGAAGCGTTGAAATGCCGCGGCGAATCCGCGATCAAATTCGCCGCAGTTGAGTGCATGGCGGACCTCCATCAGCAACCCCCAGGCAAATAGCGGTTGAGCCCGTTCAATGAACGCCAGGGCTCGCTCGCGTTCCTGCTTCTGCTGCGACTCGTCGCCCTGTGGGGCCCGGCCGTCGTGCCAGCGGTTCCACAGGTCGTGAAAGTCGGCAAGTTGGTGGAAGAAGCTGGAATCGTGCGTTCCGGCCTCTATCAGGTTGCCGAAATCCTTGGGTCCACCGGGTTGGGACGAGGCGAGGTACGCGGCCGCGTAGCTCGCCAGCGGATCATGGGGATGGTCGGCCAACGGATCGACAAGGAGCGACTCTCCGTCCGGGAAAACCTGCTTTTCCTTGGGGTTCCATGTCTGCGCTGCGCCGAGCAGCAGGGTGTAGAGGCCCAAACGGCGGTCGCCGTGGCGGAAGAACCGCTGGCCGATGATCTGCTTCACTTCGGC
The DNA here is from genome assembly GCA_963824275.1 of uncultured Planctomycetia bacterium. Taxonomy (GTDB): domain Bacteria; phylum Planctomycetota; class Planctomycetia; order Pirellulales; family Thermoguttaceae; genus JANXQG01. Next base: position 951,288 of record CAWGOT010000007.1, read on the forward strand.
GGGATCTTCTCCAAGATCGGCCGCGATCACGGCCAGGGCGTCCTCGTCGCTCCAGCGGTCGTAGGCTTGATCCGAAAGGAGTTTCCGCGCCTCAAGCACTTGCTGGCGGCTTCGCAACGGCAACGGCAGCACGACCAGCGCGGCGTCGGGTTTCAATTCCGGCGCCGCAGGGCGCGAGTTGGATCTTGCGTTGTGGTGCGGGCGTCCCGCCTGCGTCTTTCTTCTGGTAGTCGACGAACTCGACGGTTCCGTCCGCCGCGTAGCTCTCGCGGGCAAGGATCTTGCCCGAAGGCATTTCGACCAGTCGCCGTTCGGCCAGGCGGCCATCGGGGGCGAAGACGAGGTGCGTGCCAAAGCGGTCGGAGGGTTTGCCGTCGTCAGCATCGCCTGAAGACGACTTCCGCCTCAAGGCGGTACTACGAGCGCTCGTAGTTCCGCCTTGAGGCGGTCCGTCGAGCTCTTCGATTACCTCTGGGATGATCGCCACGGTCCGCTCGTCGATGCAAACCACGTCACCACCGTGGGCCAGTTCTTCCGCCGGAGGCAGGGCCCAGGGCACGAGCCGCGCAAGGTCCTGACGATGGTACCGGCTCAGCGTCCGTCGGGCGCCGATGCCCAACTCGGGATAGAGGTGCCAGAGATTTGTGCCGTCGCATAAGACCTGCTCGCGGAGCCCTGTGGAGGTTGTTCGCTCGCAACGGTAGCGGCCGGTGCCGTCGAAAGCAACGGTCAATGGCGTTTTGCCGGACCCGGAAATGCCGGGTGCCCCGTCGGCGATCGTGACCGTCTGCCAGCCCGCGCCGCGGGCCCGCTCGATCAGTTGCCGGGCGCGGTCGTCGATCTTGCCGGACTTTGCCGCGAAGTCGGCCGGGACCTCGGCCTCCAGCACGGCCCGCGCATCGGCCAGGTTCGTGCGCATGGCCGGTGCATAGCTCAGCAGGTCGTAGAAAACGGCCGGGTCGCCGCTGAAGACGGGCGCTTCGTACGTAGGCACGTTGCGATCGTAGCCGCGCAGGACCCAGTGCAGCATCGAGTTGGAGTTCGGCCTGTCGCCCAAGTACTCCTCGATCTGGGCCTTCGTCGGCGTTGTGATGAAGAGCACTTCATTGTGAATGACCCACGTCAGTTGCAGTTCATCCAAGAGCAGTTTCAAGCCTGAGCGGAGCGACATGCCATGGACGTGTTTCGTAACCGGCGTATCTTCGCTGAAGCCGGTCTCTTTCAAGGCCGCGGGATCGAGCGCGATCTCGACGTGGTGCAGGTCCTTCAAATAGTCAATCACGTCCCTGAGCGGCGTGTCGACGAATTCGATCTGCGTCGGTTGCTTCAGGGCCTCTTTGATCTTCTTTTCGGCCGGGCTGGGATTCGAGAGCCCGAAACCGCCTGGCTTTTCCCCACGATGCGCCAGGAACTCCCTCCAGGTTTCGGCGTCCGCAACGAACGGCCGGTTGCTGGATTGCGAGAATCCATCAACATAATGGAGGAAGTCGATCATCTGTTGCACGTCCCCTGCCCCGCCTTTCAAGATCACCACGTCGAGTCCGTCGATCACTTCCATCGGCACCGGGTTCACGATTCGCGTAGAGCCGTCGGGCAGGGCGTCCCGATTACGGATGGGCAAGACCAAGTCCGCCACCGGGGAGACATTCGTCCGGCCGTAGATTTCACGCCGCCGTGCAGTCAATTCCCTCCACACTTCGGCGTCGGGATAGAGGATCGGCGGGTCGTCGGGAAGCGGAACGTGAAACCGCTCGACCTGGTATAGGGAATCGACAAAACCGGTTTGCCGCGCAGCGCGGACCGTCATCAGGTCGTCTAGGGTCCAAGGATCATAAGTCTCAACGAACAGCGATCCTTGCGGCCGATACCGTGGGTCGAACACTGGTTGCCCCGTCCAGGCGACGGAGTACAGTGAGGCTACGAGCCGGTCCAACTCCTCGGGGTTGCTGGGGTCGACCACAGCGTCCTTCGCGAATGCTGCCAAGGCCCTCTGAACCTCCGCCGCACCCGTGTGGTGCAATTTGACGCTTTGCACGGTCTCGTGATCGCTCGACGCCGCCTGATCGAGTTGCTCGACCAGTTGTCTGACCTCCTTGAACAGTGGACCGGCTGCGGAGATGAGGAGGGCGTTGGTGTGGGTGTCGACATCGATCGACATTCGCGCGGCGTCGCGCCAGTTTTGTCCTCCGCCGCCCTGCTTATCCGGCACTGGCAGGACGCGATCGGCATAAACCTCGCGCAGGATGTCGGCGACTTCTTTGGCGCTGGCGTGCAAGACGGGGACCATCCGCGGCTTGAACTGCCCGCCGGGCGCTGCGAGTATCGCCGGCGGCACCCGCACCGATAGAGTTGCAAGCACTTCCTCCGCGGTGGGCCCCTTCGCCGTCTTGCCGGATGGACTGGGCGGCCCCGCAAGCGGCTCAAAAACCACCGGAATCTGCTGCGGGCAGTCGTACATGGCCCAATGGTCCTTCCGCCCTCGGTCGACATGGTACTGGGCGTACATCTCTTCGTTCTCCAGGACCAGGAGCGACGTGAAGGGCGACATGACGTACATCGCCTTGCTGAGCTCGATGATTCGGGCCTTGTTCTTCTCGGCGCCGTCGGCCACGAGGCGGTCGATTTCCAGCTTGGCCCACGTTCGCGGCAGGTAGTCGGCCTGCGGGGTCACGCCGTCCACGGGGAGCGTCCACTTTTGCGGCTTGCCGTTCAACTGCCCCGTGATCTCGATGGTCTTGGGCATCTCGGCCGCCGCATCGAGCCGCACGATGGCGCAGAGCTGTTGGCCCTGCGCCAGCGAGTCCTCGCAGGTGAGGAACTGTAGGTTAGGCTTTCCAGCCTGACCTGGCCTCAACACGTCAGGCTGGAAAGCCTGACCTACCTGAATGTCCAGCAGTCGCGGCGTGTTGAGAGTGGCCAGCAGGTCGAGTGCCCGCCAGGCAATCGGCTCGGTGGGGTTGATCTGTGTAAAATATCCGCCGCTGCGGGCGGCGGCCGATTTCATCAAGGCCCTCGACCAGCGGTTGCCGACGCCGACGCCGACGTAAGCCTGCGCTGGGGCAGGCGCTTGAGCAGGCCGTCAAGGTTTTGCTCTCCCAGGACCGGCAGCCCGGAACCGACGTGGACCAGCACGGGATTCTCGGCTGCATCGACCAGCGGCTGCGCGGCATCGAAGGCCCGGCCGAGGTCCAGGGCCCCGATCAGGTGGACGTTCTCCAGGAACTGAACGGCCGCCCTGACGTTCGCCGGGGTGGCCAGTTGCGGCTTGGCCTGATAGGCCGTAACGCGGGTTGCCGCGGTGAGGATCGAGAAGGTGTCGTCATGCTCCGCGTTTTCGAGAATGGTCTTGACGATTTCGATCTGCGTGCGGGCCAGCAGCGGATCGCGGTCGGCGGACGACTCGAAGAGGAAGATCCAATCCCGCCGCTGCCGCTTGGTTTTGCCCGGCAACTCGGGCTGCCAGCGGAACATGAGGTAGTTCGAGCCCTCACTGACCGCGGAGGAGAAAGCGGGGAGCGGGGAGCGGGGAGCGGGGAGCCCTGAGGAAACGGTCCCCTCGCCCTCCGGGAGAGGGTTAGGGTGAGGGCCGGTGCCGCTTGTGCCCTCGTCCTCCGGGAGAGGGTTAGGGTGAGGGCCAGATTCCGCATTTGAGATTTGAGACAATTCACCCGCCGCCGTCGAAACCTGATCTGCCCTCACCCTAACCCTCTCCCGGAGGGCGAGGGGACTTGCGGTCATCCTCACGACAATATCGCGATCGGGCCGGATGTCCTTTGCCGCGGCATCCAGCAGCAGGTCGTCTCCCAGCTTTGTGGCCGTGAACTGCGGTTCGCATTCTACTCCCCGCTCCGCCCCCGCTCCCCGCTTTACGTAAACGTGGGCCGACCAATCACCGATCGACGGCAGGTTGTGGCCGCCGGGAAAGCGATACTCGCTACGGCCGTAAAGCGAGGGCAGGCGCTGCATGTAACTGAGGATGATCCGCTTTTCCTGCCGGCCCTCCAGCGGAAAGACCCGCATCTTGAAGGTGCTGCCATCGACCCATTCCAAGAGGGCCGGGTCCTTCATGCGGTAGACGATCGAATCGAAGACCTCGCGGGCGTGCTGCCGCTCGGCCATGCCCCCTTCCATCAGCCGGCCGTTGACGTACATCGCCAGGCGCGAGAGCGAGGCGTCGGGCGGGAGGGGGAAATAGAACGTGCCCTCCAGGCGGGAGGAAGTCTGGTTGAAATAGGTCTGGTCGATCGTGGTGCGGGCGAAACCGTCTTCGATATGCACGTCGACGCGGTACTTTCTCAGGCTCAGCCGTGTTTCCTGCCCTTGGGGATCGACCGCCACCAGGCTGCCGCCCGAATAGCGGCTGGCGGGGACCAGCGGCGAATGGGCGGCGGCCATCAGATCGCGGGTCCACTCGATGGTGTGCGTGGCACGGGGCGCGGGCGAGATGTCGGGCTGGCCCTCGGCAGGGCCCTCGAGCATCAACTGCTGGCCGGCCAGGACGGGCAGTTGCAGGTCGCTGACGGCAACCTTGCCCTGGGTGACCTGCAACTGCGTGCCCTCGGGGGCGACGCGGACGTCGAATTTCGTGCCCAGGGCGGTTAGCTGCCGTTGGGGAGTGCTGACGATGAAGCGTGCCGCGGCCGGGTCCTCGGCGACCTCGACGTAGATCTCCCCGCGGCGGAGCGCGACTTCCCGCGCGGCGGTGAGCGTGACGGCCGTATCACGGTTAAGATAAACGACCGAGCCGTCGGCCAGGGCGAGCCGCCGCCTCTGGTCGCTGCCTGTTTCCGCCGATTGGCCGACCTGCAGCGTTTCGGCAGCGGGCGCGGCCGTTGCGGTCGCTGACGTTTGCAGGGCAACCGTCCCGACTGCCGGCGGGAGCGTAGCCGTTACGGTTGTGTCTGGTTGAGGGCTTCCGTTGAATTTGACCGTGCGCGAGTCCAAGTCCGCTCGGAGGCTGTTGTTTTGTTCTCTCGAGCGTGAAAATTGCTCCTTACTCGGCGTGCCGGCATCCACATGCGCTCGGAAGATCGCTCCGGCTAACGCCCCCACGGCCAAGAGCAGCCCCGCCGCGGCCGTCCAGCCGATCCAGCGCTTTACGGATGACCGAGGACGAGAGCCCGGCGCGCGGCGCCGGCCTGTTGCCCTCGACGGCCGCAACATGCATGGCTGCGGTTACCCGCGCAAGGAAGGCCGGGTCGGGCATCTCCGGCCGGTAGGCCCCGGCCAGCAGCCGCTCGGTATTCTGATCGGCAATTGTGTTGACGTTGTCCGGCTCTTGTTCGCTGGGATTCATGGCAGTAGCTCCTGGTAGGGTGGTGTCGAGCGCAGCGAAGACCCACCAATGTCCTGTGGTGGGTCTTCGCTGCGCTCGACACCACCCTACCATTACGACTTCACGGCAATAACTCCACGTTCAGGTTTTGCGCCAGCGCGAGGAACGTTGCGCGAAACGCCTTGCGCGCCCTCGTGAGCTGGCTCTCGACGGCCTTTTCCGAGAGGCCGCAGTCGGCGGCGATCTGCTGGACGCTCGCGCCGTTGACGTACTTGGCCTCCAGCGCCTCGCGGTAATGGGGCGGAAGCTGCGACATCGTGGCCCCCACCATCTCGCACGTCTCGGCGCGGGCCAACACCTCCTCGCCGAAGGGCTCCGATTCCAGGCGGCCAAACAGATCGCGGAGTTGTTCGTCCATGCGGTTCCAGAGGCTTTCCAGGCTTTCGGCCGCCTTCTCGCGGCTGAGCACGCGACGGATCTCGTTGCGGGACAGGCCAGCCAGCCAAGGGAAGATGTTGCCCTCGGCCCGCTCGGGTTCGTAGCGGCCCAGGTCGCGGATTGCCCGCAGCATCGTTTCCTGGACGACTTCCTCGCAGAGGTCGCGGTTGCGGCCGACGCGATAGAAGCAGAAGCGGTAGAGCGGCTCCAGAGCCGCCTCGGCCAGGGCGTCGATCGCCTGGGGGTTCCCCGCCAGGCGCAACGGTGCCAGGGATTATCGAAGATCGCTTGCAACGCCTCGCCTTTCTTGCCTCGGGCCTTTTGCGCCGGAACCAGGGCTCTATTATCCTAATGTCAGGCGGGCAATGAAATCCTTCGGTAGGATAGGTTTGTGACCTGTCGCGGGGTGGGGGCCGGCGTGCCGGGACGGGTTGAGAAGCTATCCTACGGGGCGACAGGTTGAAAACTTATCCTACGGGGCTGCTTGCCTATTTGATCCGCTCGTGCGAGAATTACGCGGTTGTCTGGATGTACGTCCCGTAAGGAGGAATCTCATGCGATCTGTTCCCTGCATTTCTGTTTTCACGCTGCTTTGTCTGGCAATGTCTGCTACCAGCGGAGCCCAAGAAAAGAAGCTCTCCGGCGATGAAGTCCCTACGGACAAGGGCGTCTTGGTGATCCATTCGATCAACCATGCCAGCTTCCTCATGCAATTCGACGGCAAGACGATCTACGCCGATCCGGTCGGCGGCGCCAAGCCTTACACTGGCCTGCCCAAGCCGGATCTGGTGCTGGTGACGCACATTCACGGCGACCACTTCGATCCGGCGACCCTGGCCGCGATCGTGCCGGCCGGAAGTCAGCCGACGATCATCACGCCAGCGGACGTTGCCGAGAAGATTCCGGAGGCCCTAAAAAGCAGGACCAAGGTGAAGGTCATGGCCAACGGCGAGAAGGCCGAGGTCGAGGGAATCGCCATTGAGGCCGTGCCCGCCTACAACATCACGCCCGGCAGGGAGAGCTACCATCCCAAGGGCCGCGACAACGGCTACGTGCTCACGTTAGGCGGAAAGAGGGTCTACATTGCCGGCGACACCGAGGACACTGCCGAGATGCGTGCTCTGAAGAACATCGACATTGCCTTCCTGCCGATGAATCAGCCGTTTACGATGACCGTGCCGAAGGCGGCCGACGCCATCCGGGCGTTCAAGCCCAAGATCGTCTACCCCTATCACTACCGCACGGGCGACAATACGAAGGTGGACGTTGACGACCTCAAGAAACGGGTCGGCGCGGACAGCGGCGTCGAGATCCGCAGCCGCGACTGGTACGCCGCGCCGTAGCGTTTTCTGCTACTTATCAGGCCATGCGCCCTTCTCCTGCAGGAACTTCCGGGCGACGTCCATGAGCGCGCCATCGATCTTCGGCAAGCCCTGGGTGTTGGCGTGGATGTGGTCGAAGAATTCATCGTCCGTCAACCGATTGCTTTCGTCGATCAGCGGCACGTGGTTGGTCGCGCAGAAATCCTCGATCATGGCCCGATATTTCGCCGGATAGGGAAGCCCTTGGTGCCAACTGGCCAGGGGCAGCAACACGATCTCGAAACCCATGCCTTGCGCCCGCACGTAGTCCAGCCAATCTTGCAACTCGCGGCGATGTTGTTCGATCCCCTCTTCCCAGTCCGGACCCATGCGATTCTTGTAGCTGGCGGCGTAGGCGGCGGCGTCTTTGACAATGGCCCGCCGCCGCAAGGCCCTGGGCACGGCCATCCGCCCGGCGCGATCGATCAGGCCTTGCACGAAGCTCGCGGCGCGGGCCTTTTCCAGAAAGTAGGCGTCGCAAGCGCTTCCCCGCGCGATCGGCTCGATCCCTTTCTGGAAATCGTAGCTGTAGAGACCGTGGCGACGCCACATGTTCGAGAAGACGGTCGTAGGGCTGTCGCTGGCGGGCTTGGCGTTGAGGAAGCCGGCGCCATAGACGATCAACGTCTTTTCCGGCCCGGCCTGCAAGAGGTTCTTGTGATCGACCAGGAATTCCGTGAACTGCCGGTGGAAATAGGGCGAGCCCTCCCCGGCCCCGAGATTGTGGACAAGTCTCCGCTGCTCGGGCGGCAGATCGGGGGCCCGCATCGCCCACTTCATGTTCGAAGCGCCGAAGAAATAGACGCCGCCCTGGGACGGGTCCAGGTCCGCGACTTCTTCGAGCACGACGCGATCCTCGGTGTCGAGGTATTGCCGCTTGTATTCGTTGGACCCCTCGTTGACTTTGGCCCAGTTGATATCCATCCACACGCCCAACGCCTCGTCGTGGATCGCAGCGTGCAACGCCAGGGCCGACAGGCCGATGCCGGCCAGCAGGCTGAGGCAGACCAGCGGCTGCCAGACGCGGGCGGTTGCCAGGGCCTTTTCTTGGTCGTTCATGCGAGCCTCAAAAATCCTTGTACAGCACGGCCGTCATGTTGTTTGCCGCAATCATCAGCGGTCCCGTCAAGAACGCCATGCCCAATACGAATAGAAAGAAGAGAAGCGGGTGTTTCCGTGTAAGTGCTTCCCATCGCTGGGACCAAGTTTGGTGTTCCGGATTCAAGGTGTCCCTCCGATTGGTGTGAGGATCAATACCGATTGCCTGTGATCGCCTGGATCAGCCCTCGAAAGAGCTGCCAGGTGTCGCCGACGTTGCGCTGCGAAAAAATCGCCATGGAAACGCATTGGAAATGGAAATTGAGCACGATTGCCACAAGGCGAATCGTGGACGACTGCAAGTGGTCGCGGAGGCCCTTTCGTCCGAGGCGGGCAAGGAGCCAGTTTTCGTAGAGCTTCGTGCCGGAAACGCCCATGCCCTGCCAGATTCCGTAGAACAGAAAGTTGAGCGTCGTGCCGTGCCAGACCCCCGCCACAACGAAGGCCAGAAAATAGAAGATCCAGGCCAGCGACTGGGCCCGCTTTGGCCAGCGCTCGACGACGGGCTTGTACATGGGCATGAAGAGGTAGTCGCGGATCCACAGCCCCAGCGTGATGTGCCAGCGGGTCCAGAAGTCGATGACGTTTCGGGCCAGCCAGGGCCGGTGGAAGTTCTCCGGGAGCTTCATGCCGAAGAAGCGATTGGCCGCGATGACGATGTCGCAATAACCGGCGAAATTGCAGTACAGATAGATCGGATAGCTGTAGAAAACGACCGGGAACTCGACGAGGAACTTCCAGCCCTCGACGCGGTGATTGACCAGGCCGACTTGAAGCTCGTCCCAGGCCTTGTAGAACAGCGGCGCGATCAGGGCGATCTTCACCACGCCCAGCAAGAGCCGCAGGCAATTCTGCAGCAGCTCATGCGGATCGGCCAAGGCCGGCTGGAGCGTCTGCCATTGCTCATCGAAGTCCTGGTAGCGCTGGATCGGGCCGGCAAGCAGCGTGAAGAGATTGACCTGGTAATTCACGAACGACCAGAGCGAAATCCGCTCGATCTGCCCTTGCGCGGCGTCGACCAGCACGTGGATCTGGCGGAAGAGCATGTAACTGAGCCCGGTGATCCGCACGACGTGCTGCAAAACGCCGCCTTGGATCGGGATTCCCAGGATACGCAACGGCGACGACATGAGGGCGTGGGGCAGTAGCCATTCCAGAACGGGATACTGTTTCAGTACCAGGAAGGCCGCCACCAGCAGCGCGAGGTAACCGGACAGGAGCCAGCCCGAGGGCCACTTCTGCAGCACGCGAACCATGACGTAGCCGCTGCCGAGAAAGACCGCCAGGGCGGCGAGCGAGGCGGGGTTGGGCAAGACGAGCCAGAGCACGAGCAGGTTGCCGCAGGCCCAGAATGCCTGGCGGAGGCGCACCGCCGACCCAGTACCTGGGTGCCCCGGCCAGAAGAAGACCGCTGCCGCCAGCAGCACGGCCGCGATGAACTCGACCCCGGAGACGTTGAAATCGACGGCGGAGGAAGTCATAAAGGGTACGTCAGGCTTTCCAGCCTGACCTGAAGTCAGGCTCGGGCACCATGTACGCATGGTCGGCCTGACGTACTGCGGGCGGAGGAAGTCATGCGTTCCGCGCGAGCTTCTTGCCGATCAACGCCAGGAAGCCCCCGACGTTTTGGCCCTCTTCTTTGAGCTTCGAGATTTCCGCCGTGGCGAACTTGATCTTGAAACGTTTCTCCGTCGCCACCACGAGATTGATATGGGTCAGGAATCCCAGCCGGGGATGTCGTCGGCGGTCATTTCGTCACGGAGCACAATCTCCGGGTCGTCGAATACCTGGCGGAAGACTTCCTGGGCCTGCGTGCGAACGTCATTCATCGAACGGTTGCTCCTCAATAAAGACCGGTCGCGGCTGCCAAGCGGCCAGCGGCATTTCCCAACGCGTATGGCCTTCGCCGTCGCCGGAGATCTTGACATATCCCAGTCCGGCATAATGCTCGCGGACCAGGTCGTTTTTCGGCGTGGGGATGTACTCGCCGCAAATCCGCCGCAGTCCGCGGCCGATGGCCCAGCGGCAGAGATTGTTGTTCAAGAGAGTCTCCACGCCGCGCTTCAGCACGCGGCAGCTCATCAGCCAGGTGTCGATCACCAGGGCGTCGCCCTCGACCTTGGCCAGCAGGACGCTGATCAGGCCGTTGTCGCCGAAACGGTCGGCCGAGCGACACGGTGCGAGTGAGCCACTGCGGATCGGCAGCGATGGCCGAGACCTCGGCCGCCGACCGCCGCCGCGTGGTGAGATTGAACTGGTTCGACTTGTTGATCAACTGGGCAGTGCGTTCCAGCGACATCGGCGTGACCGGGCCGATGCGGGCGACCATGGCCAGCGAACGGAGGTATTCGTCCACGTTGGCCGAGCCGCTCAACGCCTCTTCGCGCTGGACGTTGGCGCGATAGTACTCGGCCCGCTGCAGATCTTCCTGGGCGATCGAGAGCGTCTGAAAATAGCGATACGGCTCGATGGCCTGGATGAAGCCGGCCGGGTCGTCGGGCAGTTCGGGCACGGCCACTTCCGGGGCCAGTTGCCGTACCAGGGCCCGCTCGGCGGGGTTGTCGTCGACCAGCACGAGCGAGTTCAGCCCGATATTGAGCCGCCGGGCGATCTCGCGGAGATTGGCCGCCTTGTCGGTCCAATTGGCCATGAAACAGGAGATGTCGTCCAGGCGGAGCACCATCTCGGTGTGCTTCTCAAAGACCTCCTTGGCGATGTGCTCCTCGTTCTTGCTGCACACGGCGAGGAGGATGCCGCGCTGCTTCAGGGCCTTGGCATATTGCTGGAAGGCGACGAAGGCCTCGCCCTCGGCGTCGCCCTGGCCGAGGCGGATGCCGCCCAGGCCGTCGTCGCCGATGACGCCGCCCCAGCAGGTATTGTCGAGGTCGAGCACCAGGCACTTCTTGCTCAGGCCCAATTGGGCCGCCAGCAGCGAGGCCACGCTGAAGCCGTAATCGACGATGAACTCGGCGGCGCAGGGCAGCTTGGCATGGAAGAACATGCGATCGTCGCCCCAGGCGCGGCGGCCCGCCAGGGCAGCCAGGCTGTCAACGTCGTGCAGCACGACATAGGGCGGCGCGCCGTCGGCCAGGGCGTCGTTCACGCGGCTTATGAAACGCCAGAGGCTTGCCGGATGCCGCATCTCATGATTGTCCAGCTGACGCCAGGCCGGCCGATCGAAACTGTTCTGCACGACCAGGCAACCCAAGCGATCGTGGGCCGTCCGCCAGAGCGTCGACCAGTCGGCGAGCTCCGCATCGACCAGGGCGGTGACCTCTGCCGACCATGAGTACATGGTGCCCGCGAGGTCGAGGGCCGGCCGGTGGATCAGGTCGCGCCAACTTGTGGCCAGGAAGACGATGTTGGGCCGGAAGCGGTATACGTCAGAATCCGGGATCAAGGATCTCCTGCCGATAGACGCCGTAGTCGGCCTCGAAGATCTCCACGCCGCCACCCATGGAGAACAGCGCCAATTCGATGGCTTGTGCAAGCTGGGTTGTCGTAAAGCTGCCGAGAATGGCCAGCCTGGTTTTCTGCGGCGGTTCGACGTGCGGCTTCAGTTTGCCATAGATGCGATAGAGCGACTGAAGCGAGGTGAAGTCGCTGCGTGGGCAGGAATGCCCGTTGAAGCAGTGAAGCCGCTTCCATCCAGCGGCATTCGGCAAGCAGGCCCCGCAGCTCGCCAAGGACTTCGGCAAAGGCCTCGGGCGTGTCATCGGGAAAGGATGCCTGCCCGGATTTTTCACTGTCGGGTGGGTGGAGCACAGTAGTTCTTGCGATATGGTGTGTTACGCGAACCGGTCCAGAATAGCGTTAGACGTTTTCGAGGGTTCGATTCCGTGCGCAACCCACCATTTCCCGGCGGTTCGCTTCACACACCCTGCGAGTTGGCGAGAAATCCTGGCCCAGCACTTTTCCACGATCAAATTAGAGCATGCAAACGCAGTGAAGTCAAACCGGTATGCTGGTCGGCAACGCTCTTCAGCAACTTACCCAGCGGACCAGCCGGTCCATGGCAAACAGCCCATCCCAGGGGGCGTCGTAGATCCGCATGGCGCCGATGGCGGGGCATCGTTCCACACCGCGGGCAGTAAGGGCATCGGCGAGGGCGCGGCGGCGATCGTCCACGGCCAGGCCGGCGGTCTGCGTTTGCGAAGAGCAGAATTCGGCCACTGCGAAGATGTCATCGACAGCCCGGACGAAGAGCGTCCGCAAATAGCACGCTTCGGCCAGCCCTTGGTCCTCGTCGCTATAGACAACCGCCCATTGCATGTCGCGGCTGTAATAGGCCTCGCCGCGCATCGCATATTCGGTGCGGACGCCCAGGACATGCATGGCATCGGCCGGATCGACCTCGTCCAGCGGCATGCGCCGAGACTCGGTTTCCATGGCCTCACCCAGCAAACGGGCGAACTCGACCGGCGCGATCGGCCCGCCCCGCTCGACAAAGACGGTATGCGGCGAGTTGCAGCCCTGCTGGTCGAAGGCGCAGGCGTCGGCCGCGATGGCTGCGGCGGTCCGCCGGGCGGTTTCCTGATTCGCCAGACGCTCGGCAGCGACGACCGCAAACGAGAGTTTCGGCCCGAAGACAATATCCTCCGTGCCATATCGCCGCGGCAGATTGATGATCGCCTCAACGGCTTCGCGGCCGCCCCAGGCAACACGCACGTCGGCCAGGCGCGAGAGTTCTTGGGCGGCTGCCTCGTCCTGCCGGTCGGTGTAAATCACCGCTATCGTCTCGGTCAATACGCGGCCGCTGATCGTCTCGCCGCGGGGATTGGCGTATGCGACCTTGGCCAGCGCGGCGAGCAGGAGCGGCAGCATGCCCGGCCGCCTGTGCGAGACCTTCACGATATTGGCATTCTTGCACAGCATCGATTGTACCAACGACAACAGGCCGAGCACGGGCACGTTGCCGGCCACCCAATGCACGACCAGTCCCCTCGGCTGGGCGCGGACCAGGATGGGATCGTTCTCGCCCAGCGGAACGAAGCGGTCGAGGGCCTCGGGCCGGCCGCGGAGCAAGCGCTGGGCCAGCGTTTGAAGGTTCGTCCTGCGCAACCACAGTGGCAGGAATCCGAGCCGATGGCGACGGATGAAATCGGCCAGCGGATGCCCAGGTTGGGTCCAGCTTCGGGCGGCGGTGTCGCACAGCCCTAGCAAATCGTCGAAGGCCACGAGCCGCAGCCGCTGCTGAGCGGCTCGCAGCCGGCCGACGAGCGGTTCCAGCGTATCAAGAACCGGGGCCATTTCATGGCCGTCGTCGGGGCCGAGTCGCCGGCCTTCGTGATCGAAAAGGAGATGGAAGTTCATGGGGGATAGAAGTTAAGGGGTTAGGCTAGGAGTTAGAATGGGGAGTTGAATTTCTTCTTCTAAGTTCCAACTCCTAACTTCTAACTCCTCATGGTATCGCCGCAGCCCCGCGGTTCGGCCCGTTCGGCACGGCCGACGATTTCAAAGGCGACCGCCGGATTGCGATCGACGATTCGGCCCATGTCGTCCAGGAGCACGGCCACTCCCGGGTAACTGTGCGGCAGAGGACAGATGAACTCGAGCAGACCCACGGCGCCGTCCGGCACGACCTCCAGCGTGCGAGGATCGCGGACCAGCACTTCGGCATACGTCGGCGTGCGTTTCACGCCCTGGGAATCATCTGGATAAATTACGCCGAGCTGTTCCGTAAAACCGTAAATATCGACGATCGCGGGCACCACGTATCCGTGGTCGGCAGGCAGTCCGAAGACCTCGGCCGCATGCTCGGTAAGGACGGGCTTGGTCACCGCCTGCTGCTGGAGCTTCTTCCAGCCTCCGAAGTGGATCACGAACGTTGACGGCGGCAGTTCGATGCGGATGCCCTGCTCGCGCAAAGGCCGTACAACATACTCGTACAACAGGTAGGTATAGCCCAGCAGGCAGAATGGTTTGTTTTCAGCGGTCCAGCGCCGTACGGCCGCCAGGACTTTGTCGCGATCGAGGAGCAGGCGGTCGCCGTCGCGACGCAGGGCGTACTCCCGTTCCGTCGCGGCCATCAAGTAACCTCGAATGCCGGCCACGCGGGCTGATAGCTCGCGGTCCGACGGCATCGAAGTCGGGCACCACGCATCCGTGGTCGTCGGTGCATCGAGAATCAAATACGGCCGCCGCCGGCTGCCCAGGCGGTGGGAAAGAATCGTTGCCAGGGCCTTCATCTGCCGATTCCGCGTCGTGCGATCGAGCGGAATGCGGCTGGGGACCTGCGATGAAGTGCCGCTCGATGCCAGTACCCGCACGACTTGCGATTCCGGAACGCTCGACAGGTAGAGCCGCTTGAAAATGCTGACCGGCAACCAGGGCACGTCGGCCAGAGCCTGGATTGACTGGCTTGGATCGAAGCCCTGCTGACGCAGCCAGCGCGCGTAGGGTGGGCAATGCTCGAAATGATGCGCGATCTGCTCCCGGACCGCCGCCAGCAGAGCCGCGGTTTTGGCCTCCGGCGGCAAGCCGTAGGGCGGAAGGTCGAGAAGGTCGTCCGTTGCGGAGGTCACTTCAGGTCCCCTCGGGAAGCGGGGAGCAGGGAGCAGGGAGCAGCGAGCAAGAGGGTCTTTCCGACTCCCCGCTCCCCGCTCCCCGCTCTCCGCTTCCGGGAGCGGGGAGTCGTTGCATCAAATGCCGCTGGATCTTGCCCGATGCCGTCTTCTCGATCTTCTCAACGCGTTGCCAGACGTGGGGAATCTTATATTCTTCGACGCGTTGGCGCAACCAGTCGATGAGCTGTTCGTCACGGATTTCGCTGCGGAGGACGACGCAGGCCTTGAGACATTCGCCCACGATGCCTTGCGGATCGGCCGTGCCGACGCAGGCCGACTCGACCACGGCGGGATTGCGCATTGAGGGCCTGCTCGACTTCCTCGGGATTGACTTTCCGGCCGCCGACGTTGACCAGATCGCCTTGCCGGCCGGTGAGGTAGTAATAGCCGTCGGCATCGCGATAGCCACGGTCGCCCGTGCGGAGCCACCACGGAGAGAGGGAGTCGCGAACCCCCCATGCGACGTCAGACAGGGATTCTTGGGCGTCGCATGGGGGGTGCCGATCTCCCTCTCTCCTGCGGAGGGCGTCGCGAGTTAACTCGGGCTGCTTCCAGTACTGCTGCATCACCATGCCGCCGCGGACGCAGATTTCGCCCTCTTGGCCGTCCGTCAAATCGTGGCCTTCGTCGTCGCGCACAGCCATTTCCACGTTCGGGCTGGGGCGGCCGATCGAGGCGAGGTGATCGTGATCCGCGTGATACTCGAGGAAGGCCGCCCGCGAGGCCTCGGTCAATCCGTAGTGATGGCAGATCCGCGTTCGCGGCAGCAAGTCGAGCAACTTTTGCCTGGTCTCCGGCCTCATCGCGGCGCTGCCGATTTCGATATAACGCAAGTGCTCGCGGGCGTCGCCCAGGCGGTCGCGCGTCATCCGCAGGATCAGATCGAAGCCGGCGGGCACGAGGGCCAGTCCCGTTGCCTTGGCATCGAGGAGTTGCTTGAGGACCGTCGCCGGATTGCGCATGCCCGGCAGAAGCAGCAGGCAATGTCCTGCCAGGGCCATCGCCCGCAGCCGCCCCAGGCCGAAGGAATGGCTGAGCGGAAGCGGCATGACCTCCAAATCGTCGCGGCAAGTACCCACGAAGGCATTGATGTTCAGCGCGGCCTGGGCGATGCTCCGGTGCGTGAGCAGCACGCCCTTCTTCCGGCCCGTGGTGCCGGTGGTGTAAATCAGATCGGCCGCAGAATCGGAAGTCGGAAGTCGGAGGTCGGAGGTCGGAAAGCCGATCTCTGACGTCGGATCTGCAACCTCTGACCTCTGACCTCTGCTCTCCGACCTCTGCTCTCCGACCTCTGACCCCTCGCCGCACCAGGCGGCCAGGTTGGCGACCGGCGCCGGCAGGTCGATTTCCCGCCAACAGAGGGCCAATCGGGCCTCAGCGTCTTCGGCGATCCAGCGCAGGCTTTCGGCGGGGACGTCGGCATCCAACAGCACCGCTACCCCGCCGGCCGCATGCACGGCGAAGTAGGCGATGGCAAGCTCCGGGGAGTTGGGGGCACAAAGCAATACGCGCTCGCCGACCACGACCATGGGTAGATGGTGCCCGACATGGTGCCCGCCCGCACCCACCAGTGGCCCTGTTCCCTTGGTTCCGGCGCCGCACCCACCAGTGGGTTCCCGCCCGCCGATCGCGCGGCGAATCCTGGCCGCCGCGGCGCGAATCCTCGCGGCCAGTACGCCGTACGAAAGCGAATCGGCCGGCGTCCGAATGGCGATTCGCTCTGGCGCAGCGTCGGCGCGGGCCAGGAGCGTCGCGACAAGCGACTCGACGGGTCGATCCGCGTCAGCCGGCATGTTTTCGGGCGACGATGGCACGCACTGCTCCCACGCTGTCCAGGCCGACGATCTCATCCATGTCGAGACCGATGCCAAAACGCGATTCCAACTCCGTGATGAGGTTCATATGGCCGACCGAATCCCAGCCCGGTATGTCGTCAAACGACATCGGGTCCTCGATGGAAAAGCTGTCGTCCAGCCGCATGGCCTTGCGGAAGGCGTCAGCAACGTCATCTTGCATGCTTGCTTGCCTCGCTCAGAGATTGATTGGGCCGTCGCCGTCGCCCCGGTTGAGGTGGATGTCGGTGGGACGGATCTGCTTCTCCTCGATCTTGCGGGTCAGGGCCTTCGAGGAGGTGAAAATGAAGTTCGACGGGCCGGAAAGGAATCCGCAGGTCTTCAGCGCCGCGCACCAGGCGCGGTGCGACTGGTTGCTGACCACGAGGTCGACGCCCTGCTGGCCAAGGAGCGAACGCGCGGCTTCCACCACCGCTGCCGCATTTTCCGGTTCTGCGAAGCAATCGACAATCGAGCCCAATTGCATGTTGCCAAAGTAGCGGTGACCGCGGAGCGGCGAGTTCAACACGACTGCCCAACCGATCACCTTCTCGTTCCGAATGACCTTGACTCTCTGGAGATTCTCAGCCCCGCGGGGATACGTTCGCTGGAGCGTCGCCGCATCCCGCAGAGAGCACATGCCGTAGTGTCGCCGGGCTGCTTCCCAGACTTCATCACTCCAGGGCTCGAAATCGGCAACGATTTCCGCTCGTGCGGCCCGACGGAGCTTGCGTCCCTCGCCATGGGACATTCTCCAACCATTCGCCGCGATCCAACCCAAGCCCGAGAAGGCCAGCAGGTCGAGCACCGTTCGGCGCATCCATCCCTTGCGCAGGTGGACGATATTCCGCAGGAAGTTGAACGGATGGACGACATGGAAGAAGAACGGAACGGCAAACATCTGCCAGCCCGCAGCCTTCAAGAACCGGGCCGCCGCCTGATCGAATCCGCCCATCCCCAATCCGTAGAGCAGCGGCTGTCTCTGGACGCCGTCGAGCAGGAGCCGGGCGGCAATCTGCGTGTACGACCGATCGACGATTCCTTCGGAGACGGGAAGCGCGAAGTCCGCCACGTCGAGAACCGCGCCGGCCAGCCAGAATTGCTGGAACTTCAAGGCGTAGGCGCCGCGCACGCAGGCAGCGCGGTCGAGTCCGGCCTCGCAACGCTCCTCGATGGCCAGGTAGCGAACTTGCTTCAAGCCGTCGTGAAATCGCGGCGGCCTGGCGCCGGGATCCGGCGGAGGAGGAAAGGCGACCGAACTGCCGCCGGTGGCGAGCCGGGCATTGAACGCCGCGAGCGCTTCGGCCCACTGGTCGGCATACTCGACAATGCGAATGTGCATCAGGAATTGTCCTTCGGCGCCGTAAAACGATAATCTGCGCAGTTGGTCATTCGTGCTTAGATCTTAGTTCTTAGATCTTAGCACTAGGTTCTAAGCACTAAGCACTAAGCACTGAGCACTACGTTCCCACCCTACGGTGAGAAATCCGCCCTTGGCAACTTGTCGCTGACCCGGCCATCAAATCGTCGTTCCGATCCGGAGTTTCTCCAAGAACCACTTTCGTTCCAGGCGGCTGCGCTCGGCAGGCGTGATCTCGTGGCGCCCGCCAACCTCTTGCAGGTGGTCGAGGACGCGATGCACGGGCACGAACCAGCCGTTCTTGCCGGCCAGCCGGCGCATCAGCGCTTCGAAACGCGGATTGATACGCCCGTCCTCGCTGAAGCCGAAGGCGAAGTGCGTGTACATGATCGAGACGCCGCCCTCCGCCTCGAGTCGATCCTGATTCTCTTCGCACAAGCAGCGGTTAAAGGTCTGGATATCGCGGCCGTTGGACGAGGCGAACCAGTTGTTCACGAGCGGGCGGTTTGTATCGTGGTACGGCATGAAGGGGCAGGCCTTCAGCGTGTTGATGTCCTGGAAGACAAAATTGCGGTAGTAGGTAATCCGTTCCTTGCATACGTCTCCCCAAAAATAGTTGTCACCTGGGACGTGGCCGCGGTACTTGCCCCGATTCCGGCCGCGGGTCAGCAATCCGTACAGGCTGGAAAGGACGCCCGAGAACCGCGATTCGGCCCAATAGATGCCCCCGGGCGATCCCGTGTGGTTGGCGGCCGTCTTGGGATAGTGTCCAAACAACTGAAAGAACCTCTCCAGCGCGGCAATCGTCTGCTGGCGGGGCAAGCCGTGCCAGGTCGGACCATGCCAGCCGATTTCAAAGCCCTGGGTTTGAAGTTCCAGCAGCCACTGCCGGTACCCGCTTCGATCACAGGTATCGCCGGGAAACTTGCCTTGATTCCTGTCTCCATCGACGACCCAACACGACTTGGTCGTGCGAAGGCCCAAATCGGCCAGCAGGGCATAAATTCCGCGCAGGTTTTCCAGCGTGGCGGAGTCGGTGTCATCGAAGATCGTGAAGATGAATCGCTTCCCCTCGGGCAACAGCAACCGATTTGAGTTCTTGGAATGCAAATCACCCACCTCCGTCACAAAGGCCGCGGATGACGCCGATCACATGCTCCCGCTCCTCGTCCCGCATGCCCGGGAAAAGCGGCAGGCTGACGACTCTGGTCCACTGCTGCGACGCGACCGGCAGGTGCTCCGGCCGCCAGCCGAACGTCTCCTCGTAGTAGGGGTGCAGGTGCAGCGGCCGCCAGTGGACCGAACAGCCGACGCCGCGGCGGCGGATTTCCTCGATGAAGTGATTGCGGTCGATGCTCAGCCTGTCCAGCCGCAAGCGGATGGGAAACAGGTGCCAGGCATGGATCCGGTCGGGCGGGTCGGGCGGCAACTCGATCTGCTCCAGGTCGGCGAGCGCCTGGCGGTATTCACGGCGCGATCGCCTCGCGCTCGCGCCGCATCTCTTCCGCGCCGGCGAAGCTGGCCGAGTTGCCGATGGCGGCGGCAATGTCGGTCAGGTTGTACTTGTAGCCCGGCGGCCACGATGCGATAGTCCCAGGCGCTGTTGCCCGCAGTAGCGCTTCCAGGCGTCGTGCGACAGGCCGTGCAGCGACATCTGCCGCATCCGCGACGGCCAGCTCGGTCGTCGTCGGTGACGGCCATGCCGCCTTCGCCGGTGGTGATGGTCTTGTTGGCATAGAAGGAGAAGCAGGTGACGGCCGCGGTGTTCTCGCCGCAGCGCCGCCACGGGCTGCTGCGGGCCGCTGCGATAGGCGGCCGGGAAGGCGTGGGCGGCGTCCTCGACCAGCCACAGGCCGTGCTCGTCGGCAAAGGCCTCGCACGGCGTCCATGTCCATCATCAGCCCGCCGACGTGGACGGGGATGATGCCGACGACGCTGCAAGCGCCGGATCCAGCGGCGTGCCGGCCGGCGCGGCAGGTCGGCGATCTTCCGCTGCGGCGTCGTCCAGGTCCATGTTGCAGGGTCAGCGGGTCGCAATCGACCAGCAGCGGCACCGCCCCCTGGTAGCGGACGATCTCGGCCGTGGCGGCGAAGGTCATCGTGGGCACCAGCACGGCCTGCCCGGCTCCAGGCCCAGGGCCTCGACCGCCAGGTGCAGCGCCGCCGTGCAGGAGTTGACGGCCACGGCGTGCTTGCCCCGACGGCCTCGGCGAAGTCGGCCTCGAACTGCTTGGTCCGCGGGCCGCGTGGTCAGCCAGCCCGAGCGCAGGCAGGCCGACGACTTCCTGCGATTTCGGCCTCGCTGATCGAGGGGCGAAAGAAGGGAACTTGCAACGTCGGCGCGGGTCGGCTTCGATCGTGGCTCCGCCACAGCGTCTCCTTGTGCATGCTTCGTTGCCTATTACCGCTGGCACGCCTTCGTCTGCGGGTCGGCCGACGACGTGTGATCGTCCTTCAAGATAATCACAGAAATCGAGCCAAAGCGAGCGATTTCGGCATACTCCTTGGCCAGGCGGATTTTCTCCGGCAGGATCCGCTCGACATATTCTCTTTCCGGGTCTTGCGGCGCGGCCCAGGAGTCTCGGCCTCGTCGCGATACTTGATCGAGGCCGGATCGGTAATCCCGGGCCGCACGCGAAGGATCTCCGCGTAGTCGTCGCGGAACATCTCCACGTACTTGCGGACTTCCGGCCGCGGCCCCACCAGGCTCATGTCGCCTACGAGCACGTTGATCAATTGCGGCAGTTCGTCGATCTTGGTCGCCCGCAGAAAACGGCCCACGCCGTGATCCGCGGATCGCTGCCGAAGGTGACCAGGCCGCCCGCCTGGGGGCGTCCTGGACCATCGAGCGGAACTTGTAGATGAGAAACGGCCGAAACCCGCGGCCGATCCGCTCCTGGCGAAAGAAGACCGGTCCCGCGGGAAGTCAGCTTGACCAGGCAGGCGGCAACAATCCACACCGGCGCGAGCAGCACGATTCCCGTCAAGGAAACGACAATGTCCAGAAGTCGCTTCATGTCAGTTCCGGATCAGCCTTACCCCTTCCGTGACGTGCCTGGCGACCGACTCGACTTCATTCACGTGGATACACCCGCCGAGAGGCAGCAGAATGACTTCATCCGCTGCCTGGGCGGCATGCGGATATTGCGCGGGCGTCAGGCCTCGTGGAAAGGGAAAATAGGTAGCCGTATCGATGCCGTGACCCGCCAGGTATTGCCGAAGATCGTTGCGTGCCGTTGCCGGAACACGAATTGGAAAATGACTCTCCGGCAGCGATTCTCCGTCAAACCCGCGGATCACACCGAGAGGTTCCAGCCAGCGATAGTACTCCGCAGCCTGCCGACGGCGCAAGCTCTTTGTTTCTGCCATATCGGCCAGGTTGGCCTTGACCAGTTTTCGTTCGAGCGCGGTCATCGGTTCGGTCCATTCCGGCGACAAGCGGGCGTCGACCTCAACGCCAGGCGCCGCCGTTGACTTGCGAGCCTGGGAATGCTGGGAGTTCCATAACCGCCGATTTCGCCAATCCGCCAGGCTGCGGCCGAGTCCATACACGAGGCGGGTGTGGGCCGCAGTCCGAGCGAATACGTTCAGGCCATGCCGCCAGTGCATTGCCCGCGAGTCCTTTGCAACGAACGCGTCGCGATACTCGCGGACTCGTGCGGCAAGTGCCGGGTCTTAAGTCAGCAAAAGCCCTCCCCAGCCCGCGTAAAGGCACTTGCCGAGCCCAAAACTCAAGACCGCCACGTCGCCGGTCGCCAGCCGAAGGAAGTCGTCCGCTTGCGGCACGCACATGGCCATGTCCCAAATTCGCATGCTCGGCGCATCGTTGCCGCCGCGACCCAGAGCGACCCTGGGTACTGGGTTCTCCGGTGCCCCGCCGCCCGGTGCGCCGTAACGCAGACCATAAACCTCGCACAGCACGACCGCTGACCGGCCCTCGGCCGCCTTGGGAAGATCGTCGGCATGCATCAAGTAACCGTTCGGCTCGGAATCGACAATGCGGACCCGCAGGCCGGAGAGTTGCATGCAGGCCTGGTAAACCACGGCACAGGTGAAGGCCGGGGCGACCACGCCCTTCACGGAGGGCCCCGCCGCCCGCAGCGCCAGCAAGATGCCGGCGCAGGCGCTGGGGAGCAGGATGGCCTCGCGCACGCGGAACTCCTGGCGCAGAATGTCTCCAAGAGCGCCCTGATCGACATCCTCGCCGCGGCAAAAGAGCGACAATAGTTCGCCAGGTCCGAATGCCGGGGCATGGCGGGGGATCATGCCGGTTGCCCTCTTCCGGGACGCCGGAGGGAGAAGCTCGTGCGGATCGGACACGGCTCTGCAGGACGCACGCCCAAAGGCGCTGCGTGGAGTTCACGATCAGCCATGTTCCACATCGTGATCTTCTCCTGGTTGCGAATCGGGGGATGCCAGAGCAGGCGTGTCGATCCTCACGGGTTTGCCGAGACTGGCGGCCAACAGGCCGACCGCCTTGCGTAAGGTCCGATTGTGAGGGCGAGCTTTCGAACACCCCGCGCGATCCAGTAGGTAAGCGGGTTGACCAGAGGCCTGAGAAGGGGATGAAACTGAAGGTCGCGATGCACAGGCCGGGCCTCGAACCCGACCTTCTTTTTGAAGGAATCGAGCGTGGCCGTGCGGTTGACTTCCTGAATCGAACTGAGACCATAGCTCACCACGCGGCAGCGGCCTTGGGCTAGGCAATGGTCCAGGGCAAAATGCAGCAGGCCGTTGTTCGGGCAGGAGCGAAGATGCTCGTTTGCGGCGTAGGCCGCGACCGCCGCCCAATCATCGATCATAAGCATCCAGAGGTAGGCCGCGAGTTGATCGCCGCACCAGGCTCCCACGAATTGGTAGCCCGGATTGGCGATGAGCGATGCGGCGTATTTCTGGAAAAGCAGGGAGTTCCGTCGGAAAGCCCTACGCGTGCTCGCGTATCGCAAAACGCCCGCGCCCCATGCGCCAGAAGCTCGGCCGAGTCGAGGAACGCGTAACGGAAGGCGCGGAGGGCTCGCCGGGCGTCACGGCGCGCCGGCGATGCCAGGTTCTCCAGGCAGTAGCCGCGATTCTCGCAGAGATAAAGCCACGAGTTTGCCGGGTGGGCTCCGTCGGCCGGCATGACATACGTTGCCACAAGGGAACGGGATCGCCACAACAGCGAGCGGACCTCGCGCGGCGACGGCAGGTCAAGACAGAACAGAGGATGTCGCTCCAACGCGACGCGTTCGCTATCTTGCCAATATACGCCGTTTTGTTCCAGGTATGCCTTCCTGCCTTGACGCCGCAAGGCCTCGACGAATTCCTGCGCGGTTATCGGACCCATCACTGCCTCACCCTGTCGTCGTGATCCAACGTGCCGTTAGCGGGAGATCGGGGTCAGCGCCGCGTCGCCCTCGCGCGGCGGCGGAAAACCAGGAACGTCGCAAGACCGCGAAGGTAGCCGATGCCGTAGCTCAAATGCATCGTGGGAAATACCAGGCACAAACCCAAGGCAGCCAGCCAACCGTGCTTGCGGACCGCCGCCAGCGAGCAAACGCCAAGGACCGAGGCATAGGCGACGACTAGCAACGCCAGCCCTGCCGCCGCCAAGACGCTCAAAGGCGCCGAACAAAGTGCCGGCCGCAAGGCACAGAACGAACAGCGGCGGCCCGAGCTGCCGCAGGGTCATGACTCCCTTGACCTTCCGCACTACGAGCGGCTTGAAGTAGCCGTACTGGTAGTACATCCGCCATAGCTTCCGCAGCGAATCGCGGGCGTAGTACCGGCACACGACGTTCGGCGTCAGCAGGATGCGGCCGCCGCTACGGATCAGGCGGAGATTGAATTCGTCGTCCTGGTTCCGCACGAGTTCCTCGTCGAACAGCCCAATGCGATCGAACACTTCTTTGCGGTAGCATCCGAAAGGAACTGTATCGACCCACCGCTCCGACGCCGCTCCGATGCGAAAGTACGAATTGCCGACGCCCACAGGGTGCGACATGCCGATGGCGATTGCTCGGGCAATCGCCGTCTCGGCGCCGGGCAGCGTGCGGCAGACGCCGCCCACGTTGTCAGCCCCCTTCTCCTCGAGCAGCCTAACCAGGGAACTGACATAATCGGCCGGGTAGTCGACATGCGCGTCCATCCGCACGATTACCGCGCCTCGCGCCGCTGCAATGCCGATATTGAGGGCTGCAGGCGTAATCTGCTTGGCATTGTCCAAGAGCCGGATGCAGGGCTGATCGGCGGCACGCCTTTCGACCACGGAACGGGTCTCGTCGCTGCTCATACCGTCGACCACCAGCACTTCCAGCCGCTCCCGCGGATAATCGTTGGCCAGGATCGAATCGAGGCAAGGGGCAATCCATTTGCCTTCGTTTCGGCAGGGGACAATGATCGTGACCAGCGGCTGTGGTTCGGCCATGGGCTAGTCCCGCACCTGGAGGTCGGAGGTCGGAGGTCGGAGGTCGGAGGTCGGAGATCCGAACTCTGACATCTGACCTCTGACCTCTGACCTCGGAAAGATCCGTTCCAGAAGCTGCGAAACGACGGCTGCTACGTCGAACGATTCGCAAACCCGCTGCCTCCCGCTGCGGCCACATTGGCCGCGAAAGACCGGATCCCGAATGAACCGCTCGATGGCATCTGCCAATGCCGCCGGGTCCTTGTCGTGTACCATCAGGCCCGCATCCTTTTCCAGCAATTCGGGAATGCCGCCGGTTTGCGTTCCGACAACGGGAATACCGTACGACATGGCTTCGATAAGCGCGACCGGAATGCCCTCGTGCAGGTTGTTTCCCAGATCGACGCTGGGAAGCACGACCATGCCCGCACGGCCCTCTCGATACATGGCCAGGATCTCGCTGTGGGACCGCTGGCCGAGAAACTGCACGGCATCGGCCAGGCCGAGGCGCTCGACCTGGGCCTCGAGATCCGGTAGCATCTCGCCGCTGCCGGCCACGAGCAGCTTGCACTCGACGCCGCGCTTGCGCAGCAGTTCGACGGCATCGATGAGATAGCGGTGGCCTTTGACCGGATACAGATTGCCAGGGCACAAGAGGATGTTTCGCGGTCCGTGTACGGCTGGGAGTTCAGCTTCCGAGGGCACTTCGACGCCCACGTGGATTACCTCGGCATGGCCCTCGTCGGGCGGCGCGCCCAGCGCTGCGGCCATCCGCCAGCCGCTGTGGGAAATGAAGCGTGTGAAGCTGGCGTGCCGCAATTTGTCCGCCAGGAGGTTGTTCATGGCAATATCGACGCGGTGGGCGGTGCAACTCCAAGGAGTTTGCGAAACGATGCTGGCGACCATGCCGATCGTGGCCGGAGTGGAGATCCAGTGGACGTGGACGTGATCGGCCTGCCAGGAGCGGGCCACGCCGCCCAGCCAAAGCCCTTTGGGATAGACGGCCAGGTTCTTTGCCACGGTTTGCCAATTGCTGCCGCGGAAGATGGACGGCCAGGGCGCGGAAGGCGGCGCGGGGCCGCAGGCAGATCTCCCGCAAAGCACCCCTCACGACCTCCCAACCGAGCAACGGTCTTGCTGTGCAATGCGCTTGTAGTTTCGCCGCGTCGTCATGGACGAGTTGATTCGTCGGCGAGCGGGGCACGATCCGCACGTCGTACCCCCGCCGAAGCAGTTCCTGGACTTCGGGAACCAGGAAGGCTTCGCCCGTGCCAAAGGGCAAGGTCCCGGTGACGTAGAGGATCTTTTGCGGGCGGGCATCGGCGGCGTGCTCGCGGTGCGGTTCGGAGAACGTCGCTGTATTCACTTTTGCCACCATGTCCAAAGCGTAATTAAGTCGACAGTTTCCGTTGAATCGGCACGGTCGGCACGCCGGCAACGTCCAAGTTCAGGAAACTCAAAAGGAGTTGCGCCGAGAATCACCGGCAGCGCGGCCAGCATGACCGTTCCGGGCGAGGCGATCACGTCCATGCGAACGCCGGTGTACCATTTGTATCCGCCGAAAATCACGCCGAAGACGAGCAGGATCGTGCCGGCAATCAGGTTGACGGAGGCCACGCTGAAATTGCGGAGGAAGTAATTGTAGAAGAGCCGCTTCAGGTAGTTGCGGGTGTGGTAGTAGGGAAACTCGATCAACACCCGCAGCAGGTTCATGCTGCTCTTTTCCTCGCCGTAGCAGGCATTCATGGGCACGTCGGTAACCACCGCACGCAGCGTGTTGAGGCGGAAGAGGAGGTCTGACTCGAAAAAGTAGCGGCGGCTCAGCTTATGCAGGGGGATCGCCCGCGCCACGGCGGAGTGGATCGCCGTATAGCCGTTGGTCGGATCGAAAAGGTCCCAGTATCCGCTCGACATCTTCGAGAGGAACGATAGGCCGGCGTTGCCCACCAGGCGCGCCAGCGGCATCGCGCGCACCCCTTCCAGATTATAGAAGCGGTTGCCCTTGACATAGTCGGCCTCGCCGCGAAGGATCGGTTCCACGATCAAGGGGATGCGTTTGGGGTCCATCTGTCCGTCGCCGTCAATTTTCACAATCACGTCGGCCCCGTCCGCCAGCGCCTGCCGGTAGCCGGTGACGACCGCTCCGCCGACGCCCTGGTTTTCCTCGTGCAGCAACAGACGGATGCGCGGATCTTCAGCGGCCAGTGTTTCGATCACCTCGCGGCTTCTCTCCGGACACCGGTCGTCGACGCAGTAAATCCGCCAGACCTCGTCGCCGATGTTGCGGAGCACGCCGCCGACGAGGCTGCGAACCCGGTAGCACGGCACCACCACGGCAATTCGGGGTTGCCCGACCGTTGTCTCTGCGGCCGGGCATTCACTGATTCCATTACCGCGCGTCATAGGTTCTCGCATCCCGATGGTTGACAATACCTGAGGCGATTGCCAGGATCATGATCGGTTCCAAGGGCATGCGGTAGCGGTATTCCGGTGGAGCTCCAATAGCGGTTGCAGCGGCAAAGTACGCCAGCAGGAGGGCCAGGGCCACGCCCACGATGTGAAATCGTCGTCTTCGGATCATGAAGATCAATCCGCCCAATGTGAGAAGCAACGTTCCCAGATAGGCCCATGGGTTGGGATGCCAAAGCCAGTTCAATTGTCCGCGAACAGAAGTACCCATCCCAGTGCCAGACACTCTGGCCGGCATACGTTCCTTCCAACCCTGGCGCTTGATCGACCGAGACGTCTTCAATGGTTCCCCCGGCCACACGAAGGTGAAACTCCGGGGTGAGCGGGCGAAAAGTCCCATTGGGAGTCACCCAGAACCAGACAATCCGACGCAGCCGCGAGTCGACAAAGCGCCAGGGATGCGCCATGATAGCCTGCTGGCACACGGTCTGCATCATGTCGATCGCCTTGTCCTCCGTGTAGCCTCTCTCCTGCAGCTTCTTGAAGACGCCCCATTGGCTATGCAAGTTTTCACCTTCGACCAGTTCTTTCAACCGCTGCGTTTCCGGCGTGTCGGCAAAGCCAAGGCCAGGATTCAATGGATCCTCCGGACCGGCCTGGAACGTGGAACCCCACATGGTCAAGCCGGCGGTCCTGGTGAAATACGGTTTCCCGCAGTAGATAGAATTGCGTGCATACCAAGGAATCCACAAAACGGCCAGCATCGCCACGAAGCAGGCGAAGTGGCTTGCCTGCTGACGCCAACTCCTCAAAGGCCAGAGCCGCCAGGCCATCGTCAGCAATACGGGAACGCATGCCCACTGGGCAATGGGTCGCACCAGTGCCGCCGCTCCCAGCAGCAGTCCGGCCGCCGCCGCGACGCGCAAATCCGGCCGATCCAGCCAAACGACCAGCAGCGCCACGAGAGCTCGTCAGCAAGAGAGTGAACAACGGCTCACTGAAAATGTGCAGGGCGATACTGTTTTGAGAAATACAACATGCCGCCAGTCCAAGGCCAATGACGGCCCCAAGCGATGAACGCGTCAGCCGCTGGCACATCCCTGCCGTTATCATCGCCGTCGCAAAAATCATTGCCTGCTGGCATACGACGGCCGCCGCCATGGCGAAGCGGCCAAAACCAAGTTGCAGCAACGCCAAGAACCATGGGTAGCCGGGGGTTCTGAGGATTTCCGGTCGATCCTTGACCATCAGCCAATCGCCGGAAGCCACACGCTGCGCACAGCCCCAATAGTGAACGGCGTCTCCCACAAGCGGCGGCTGCCCGACGCTTGAAAACAGGATCGTTTTCCCCAAGTGCAGCAGGACCAGTCCCACGATGATCCAGCGCAGTTGCCGCTGCAACCCGGGCCGTAATATCGATTCCGTCATGCCAATATCCCAGCCCAGCCGAGCCCGGCACGGATTGGTCCCGCGAAGGGTTGCCCTGGGCGGAAACTTCTCCCCGCGGTACGGGCTGCGCAGCAGTAACTTGTGCAAATTCGTCATGTAGGACGGGCTTCCCAGCCCGTCAATTCCGAGACGGCCTGGGAAGGCAGTCCTACGAAATGGTTCAACTTGTTTTTGCGCAACCTACGATTCGGATCATAGTCATTGGCGGCGAGTAATCGTCGTTTACGATGTGCCGGATCGCGGCGGCAAAGGTCAGCGGGCGACGGGCACAACCCGCACTTGATAGGGAGGAAGTTTCTTGGCGGGGCGAGTTTTCGGGCAGGCCGCTGCCTGCACCAGGACCATGATCTGCAGGAACCAACTGAAATGGTCGATCTGTGAGCCGGCCGAGTTGGCGTTCACGAACCAAATCGCCAAGACACCTAACCAGAGCAGCTTTTCCCGCCGGGGCAACCGCCAAGCCGCGCGGAACAACATGATCGTGTACCAAAGGTAAAGTGCCAAGCCGACCGTTCCCAGTTCGACCAGAATGGAGATGAACGTGTTGTGGGCCGTCATCGTTCTTTGGCCGAGGACCGCGGTTGCAGTCGCGTAGGTGCCGGCCCCAACACCGAGAAGCGGGTGTTGCCAAAAAACTGCCAGGCCCCGCTGCCAAATGCCCCATCGCGGGTCTTCCGCAATCGGCTCGTCCCACACAACACGGTTGAGCAGCGCAGCGGGAACGATATACCGGGCCAGGAAATAAACGCACGCGACCGCGGCCAGGACCTGCAAGACCGTGAGGATGCGGCGGCGGGACACGCCGGCCAAGACCATGGAAAAGAGGCCTGCCGCCAACATACAGCCAAATCCGCCGCGGGAACCGGTGAGAACCGTGGTAATCGCGCACAAAACGGCCATGCCCCAATAAAACCAGCGGCAAAAGCGGTCCCAGGGCAATGGATTCGTGGCCAGATAAACAGCGATCAAGATGGCGGCACTGCACATGTAGGCCAGGTAGTTCATGTCCAGGCCGCCGCCGGTGTAGCGGGCGCACCTCTTCCGCCGCGAAGCGAGACGACCCGCGGAATGATGCAAAGGCCATCGCCAGCGGTACGAGCATGCCGACCAGGAGGCTGCGAAGCGGCCAAATCTGGTCCTGGTAGGTGGCTGCAAATTCCCAAATCAGCAATACCAGGATCAGAATTTGGGTAACTCGCGGAATGTAAAACAGCGTATCTTCGGCGGACACCGACCATAGGAGCGAAAGCGCACTATAGACCACCAACACGGTCCGCACGACCACCGGCAGCGACAACATGCGAATCCGGCACCCCGACAGGAAGGCCAAAGCCGCCGATCCGACTACCAGCCCTCCCAACAGCTTGGCGCCCGAGGGAAGGTCCTCGAAATAGCCCAACCCCTCGAAAGGCATGTAGGCCACGAAGATGCACAAGCAAAACAGTGCGACCTTATTCATGCGTCAACTCCCCGATCAACCGGCAGTAGGCATTCACGGCGTAATCCATGGAATAGGGTAGCAGTGCCTCCGGCGGGATCTCCCGCCGGCCACCCGCCAGCGCGGCGGACATGGCCTCGGCCAGCGCGGCCGGTGCCCCAACCGGTACGAGAAGTCCATGCGCGCCGTCCCGTAAGATCTCCCGGGGCCCGCTCTTGCAATCGGTTGCGACGACCGGCGTACCGAGGGCCAGGGCCTCGATCAAGACCGTCGGCAGGGCTTCCCAAGCCGAGGAAAGCACGAACAGATCGGCGCGGGCCATATAGGCATAAGGATTCTTGACAATCCCCGGCATGCTCAGCATGGGATTCCAGAGACAACTCCTTGACGAGGCTTTCCAAACGCGCTCGTTCCGCTCCTTCGCCGAGGATCATCAACCGGGCGTCGTGGTTCTGTCGCACGATCTTCAAGGCCCGCAGCAGCGTGGGAAAGTCCTTTTGCGGCGTAAGACGCCCCGCGGCCAGCAACAGCCTCGCAGGTCTTCCCCGCGAGTCCGTGGATGCCGGCGAGTCCGAGTCTCTGCGTGACACGAACCACGGATACTCGACGGGCTGGCGGGCAAGCTCCTGTATGCGCGGGTGTATGACCGGGTTGTAAATGACGCGAACGCGCCTCCGGTCGACGCCTGCGATACGAACCATGTCGTCCGCCACGGCGTGGGAAACGCAGACGATCGCGACGGCGTGGCGGTAAAACCAGTTGAGGCAAAGCCTGAACAACAGACCGCCAACGCCCGGCGAGCGCTGCGCCGCCGGGCGCGGGAGGTGTGAACGGCCGCCACTACGGGCGTCCCCGTACGCGACAGCCAGCCCGCAAGAATGGCGGCGGCGTTTACGTAGTCCAGGGCCGAGATAACCACGGCCGGGCGTTCCTTTCGGATGTAGGATGCCAATCTCGGAATGGCAGCAGGGTACGTGGCGCACTTAAGGTCGACGACCTGAACATCGTTGCCCAGATCGGCGAGGAAATCGCCTTTGGCCTGCACCAGAACGACATCAACCTTGTATCCGCGCTGCGCAAGGCCGTTAGCCAAGAGCACCGTGATGCGCTCGGCGCCTGCCGTCTCAAGGGTGGGTATAAAGAGAGCGATCTTGGTTATCGAATCAACAGGGTTCATCGAAGGATATGTCTCACCATTCCGCCGATGCGAGGGTTGTCTTCCAGGTGAGAACCAGCCATCAGCGCAGGCTCCATGTCAATCTCGAATGTGCAAACAGCCTCCAAGGGCAGGACCTCCCGCCGGTAAACGGCCTTGACGACGCGGCTGCTTGCCTCCACGATCGTGCGCTCGCGACCGCCGCCGGTCACGTACAGAAGTCGCGCTGGCGGCAATTCCGCTCGGAACAAGTCCGCACGGTTCCAGGGGTCGAATTTTTCCCAGGCATCGATGTGGATGATCGTAAAGCGGCCGCGCTTCCACACGAAACGCTCTCCCGGTGCATCCTCAGGGGCGGGGTGCGTTTGTTCCGTGCAGGTATATCCCAGGTCCTGAAGGGCCTTGTGGACCTGGCTGCAGCTTGCCCATTCACTCGTGTAGACGAGCAAGGGTGTCGCTTCCTTCTCATGCGCGCGGATGCCCTCCTTCATCGCAAAGAAGCCTTCCAGAAGAGCCTGCTTGGTAGCATGAAAGGCCAGCGGGTGGAAGAGCAGTCCGCTACAGAATCGCACGCGCTCGAGATTCGGCACTGCGCCGCCCGGCCCGATCCCCACGCTGATCTTGGCGATCGGGCCGCGGTCCAGGTCCTTCTCCCAAAGCCGCACGAGCGTCGGCCCGGCGGGCGGATACCAGGGCTTGGCGCGGATCGCAACATTGACTCCCACCGGGTATTGCACGGCGAACAGCACTCCTGCAACCGTCGCGAGGGCGATTCTCGCCGTCCGCCCCGCGGAGGCAATGCTATCCAGTCCAGCCAGCGCAAGGCAAGCAAAGAAACCCGTCAAGAAGTACAAAGGACTAAGCCGGATCTGGCTGGCATACACCAGCAGAATGGGCCCCGCCGCGGCGGCGAGGGTCGCGAGCACTCTCCAGTTTCTTGTGCGGCAGAGGCGGACGAATCCCGCGATCGTGAGAAACGCGGTGACGAGGGGAAAGAACGCCAGGCACGAGGTGAAAGTCTCATCGTTCGCCATTCGCATGACAAGGCTCTCGGCGGGCGGCGCGGAACCCGAGCCGCCAAGAACAGCATGCGTTGTCTTCAGCACGTACATAACGTCAAAGCCCGAAGCGTAGAGCCCGCTGCCGGCCGTTGCCAGGGCTGCGCCCATGAAGATGCCGATCCGGGCGAAGGTCGTGCGACCCGGCCTACCGGGTGCCCCGTCGCGGGCAATGAGCAGCGGCACGCTGGCCAGACCGAGCAGGACCGCGTCGACTCGCGGCAAGACTGCCAAACCCGCCAGGACGCCCGCCAGGACCAAACGCCGCGGCGAGAGTCTGTCCTCGCGGGCCAAAAGGCACATCGACGCCATGCCCAGGCAGCCCGCCAACACGGTCCCATTGGGATAACAGCCCCAGGTCACGGACTCGGGGAAAAGCACCAGGATTCCGATCCCGCAGAGCGGCACGGTCAGGCGAAGCATGCGGCCGGCAAAACAGGCCATGAACAGGACGTTGAGAACGCCCGCCATCAAGGCCAAGATACTGAACGTCAGATATGTGTCGGCACCCGTGAGTCGCCGCGCGAATATCAACGCCCAAATGACGCCCGGCCGGGTTTCTCTTCC
Organism: uncultured Planctomycetia bacterium; assembly: GCA_963824275.1. GTDB lineage: Bacteria > Planctomycetota > Planctomycetia > Pirellulales > Thermoguttaceae > JANXQG01. Next base: position 983,680 of record CAWGOT010000007.1, read on the forward strand.
GTAATCGATCTTGGGGCCGTCCCAACCTTGCTCCAAGATCTGCCGAGCGCCACTGGCCAGCGAGGTGCCGTCCCCTTTGAAAGGCCCCATCGGAAACGCGCCAATCCCGAAATAGTAAGCGAGGCAGAGGAAAAAGGCCAACCAATTGAACGTAGCATGGCCGGGCCGGACGGCTCCGCCTTTCGAGGGCACGGGGGGATTGCCGGGGCAGGCAGTGTCGTTGTTCATGGTAATTGTGTCAAGGAAAGTAAAAGGTGCGGCTGAGCCAAAGGGTACACCAAGCTACGGATTCCCGCCGCACAATGTTTTCCAGAGGATGTTCGCCCACGGACGGCTATCACGCGTACGTACGAATTCAGAGCGCCTTTGCAACCAGATCTTCCTGGAGTTGCGTATCTGCGACAAGGCGATCGATAGCCGCAGCCAATTCCTCGATGTCGGGTCTATCGACAACCAGCGCAAAACCTTCTTTCTTCGCTAGCCAGGTGAGGTAACTGTCCGGCGGAGCATGCACGAGGATCGGCCGACCGGAACGGAGGTAGTCCATCGCCTTGGTCGGAAAATTTTGACGAATCATCAGCGGCAGCGGACTCTCGAACGCGAGCGGCAGAAATAAGATCGTGCTGCGGGCCTGTGCATCCGCCAGGCTCGCCTGATCGACGTAGCGGCTGCCGATCCCCATCCCGCGGAGTTCATCCGAAAGCGATGAAGCGCAGATATCCAGTTTCGGCAACGTCTTGGCGATCGTAGCGGCGCGGGCAAGCCGCAGCATCGCGTCGCCGTTCATCATGGAATTGATACCCCCGGCAAAATGCACGACAGGCGGCCCGTCGCCGGGAATCTGCTGAAGTCCCTCCGGCAGATCGGTCGTGTCGGTGGTATGTGGAAGCAGTTCCACCTTGACGCCGTGTTTTCTTTCCAGGTACGAAACGGCGAATTCGGTGATCGCAAATCGGCTGTCGGCGCTGCAGGACCTTGTGCTCGAAAGCTCTGGCCAGAGACGTCGCGTTGACCCCCGATTCTTCCCAAAGCACATCCAAATAGATCGTCAGCGGCAAGCCTAGTTCCTCTGCGGCCTGCCAGGCGGCAACTGTGAAGCAGCCTTCCGGATAATGGGCATAAATCCGCTGCACATCGTACTTCCGCGCAAGCTTCACGATCCGGCGGCGGATGTGGGGAATGTAAATCGCCGGCCATCGCCGCATGATCCGTCGGGTCCACAGGTAGCTGCCAAACACCGTCACCTGGCTGCTGACCGCGTCCAACGACTGGCCCCGATAAGCCGCCGGCTCGCTGATGCCGTGCACCGCGACAAGCTCTTCCTGGGGAAAATGGCGCAGAAGCTGGTACAAAATGTACCCGCTGCCGGAGCTTACCGGTGGGTACGCCCAACTGGAGAGGAGGACTCGTTTCTTCATGGGGCAGCCTCGGCATCTTCCGGCGGGAACGTCCTGAGGAGCTTCGCCGGCACGCCGCAAACCACGCCGTAGTCCGGCACATCGTTCATGACCAGGCTTCCAGCGGCTACCAGACACCCTTTGCCGATGGTGACGCCGCAGGCAATGACCGTATTGGCGCAGATCCAGGAGCCGCGCCCGATGTGGATGTGGCCGAACTCGTACGGGCCGAACCGATAGGAGCCGTTGCGCATGGTGTGCTTGCCGGCAGCCACCACCGCGAACGGGCCGATACTCACCTCGTCTTCAAGCACGACTTCGCCCCCACCGAAATAGCAGCCCGGTCCAATATAGACGTTGTCGCCAACCGTCATGCGCTGTGGGTTGAAGATGTTCACGTTGGAGCTAATCTTTGAGCTTCCTGCCGCAGCGCTTGAGCGCCGTGCGGGCCAGCCAGCCGCGCAAGGTATTGGCCCTACCGAACCCTGGCAGCACGTTGAGCAGGTTATTGATCAGTGCGTAGAGCGAGCTGTTGAGCCTCATTGCTGCTGGTACTCGGCTTTCCAGGACGGCGGAAGATTTTTCGAGATTTCAATGCCGGTAAACAGTCCGGTCGTGCGCGGCGCCCTGGCTCGCGCCCACTGGGCCATGCGACGGACCCGTTTCATGGTCTTGCCACAGGGGCGCTCCGGCGTTGCAAGACGGCAAAACGGCCCACGGTCGTCAATTGTCCGTAGGGAAGTTGATCGCCGACCCACTCCACTTCCTCGAGCGGGACGACGATATAATCGGTCCATCCGCCGATCTCACGCACGAGTCGCCCGAACGTCCCCTGCGTTATGAGCTTTCCAGGCGCTACCCAGACTTTGGAGCAACTTCCACCGCGCAGCGGACGTCGAGGTGGTTCTGGAACGAGAGGTTGTATTTTTCATCCATGACCGGCACCGGACAGGCGCGCCCGAACGGCTGCGGATCGCGCCGTCCGGCACGAGATCATCCGGGGCGATGACCTCGTCATCCGGCACCGTCCGGTAGTCGTTGCGCGAGTCGCCGTCGCGACCCCAACAGAGCGCGAGGACGGTGGTGCCGGGCGGTGTGTGATCGTGCAGGTACTCGGCAACGCCGATCCAGCGCACCGTCATGCGGTTGTCGCCCATCACTCCCGTTGCCACGAGTGTCCGATACGCCGGGAGGCGGCACCAGAGCGTGATCACCGTCGTCAAGATCAGGAAGGCGAGCAAGCCCGGCAAGAGAATGCACTGAACGGCATCCGCTTGCGCAGGTCCGGGTCCAGACCAGTCGCGGCCATCGTCGCACGAGGCGCGCTCCAAGCGACTCCGACAAAATGACGGCGCAAGGCTGCCGCCATCGTCACGAGGATCACAAGCGCAACTACGTATTTCCAGCGAAGCCCCGTCGCCGTCAGAAGAGTCATCGTTGCACATCGTCCCAAGACGCCAAACCGATTGTCCGGCGAGAGAATCGATGCCCCGATCGCGGCGTAGAAGAGGACTTGCGGCAGGAAGAGCCCGCGCGTTGGCGCAAAGGGAATGATCTGCGGGATGCGGAGGCTGCTGGGCGCCCAATTGTAGTAGATTCCCCCCAGCACGAAGACAAGCAGCGTAAGCGCGGCCAGGCGATGCACCTTGGCTTCGACGGCCTGGTCGTGAAGGCGCACGCGAAGGCACACGGCGGCAATCGCCAGGAACACGAAACCGCCCACCGCATGTTCGCGGGAGAGATTGAGAAACGGGTCGCCCTCCATTCCCTCCCGAGCCCGCAGTGCCTCCCAGAGCAAGGCCCAGCTTCCATCGGCCTGGGCCAGGAGGGCGTGGCCGACAAGCAGGAAGATCAGGGCCGCAATGGCCGCTACGCCGTAGATGATCCGCTCGACGCGAAGGCTGAAACGGCCGGTAAACAGCAACAGGCACATCAGCCATGGCATCCAGGCGTTCTTGATCGAAATTCCGGCCACGATCATCCCCAAGACGATCCACCGCCACGGCCTGCGATCGACGATCGCGAAATACAGCATCCAGATCGAAAACGGACGAACGACTGCGGAGGGATTGAACTCGAAGGGATTGACGATGAAAGCGAGATTGACGATGAGATCGTGATAAACGCAGAGGACGCACAAGACGATCAACCGTTGTCCCGGCGCGGAGGCCAAAGGCGGCGAGCAGGCGATCCAACCCCGCCAGCGATCCCAAGGCCAGAACGCAGTTCAGCAGCAGAAGGAAACGGTCATCGAGCCAGAGCCGGCCCGCCAGGGGAACAAACAACCGATATTGAAGACTGAGCATCACCGGCCGGTTGCGGGCCATGTAGTCATCGCCCTGGAAACTCTCGGGCTCGATGGATTGAATCGCAGCGCCCGAGTAGAGCGGGTGGTTCTCCAGGCCGGTAAAGTAGGTCGCTCCCACCAAACCGGCAATCGCCAGGATTGTCAGTCCATAAATGAGGCGGCTCAAGTTGCCCGCCGAAGGCGTGCGTTGCGTTTCATAACCCACGCTGAAGCTCTCCATGACCTTTCCCGCTGCGGTCAAGTGCCGACCGGAGAATCACCTCGGCGATCCGGTGGGCCGACTCCTCTCCGAAGCAGGCGCAGAAGTCCGCGACGAAGCGTTCCGCTGCGGCGACGTGCCGCTGGCGGGCCTCCTCGTTAAGAAGCAGGGTTCGCAACGACGCCGCCAACTCCTCGGGGCTGGCGGCATGCGGGCAGCCGGCCTGCTCGATGAGATCCCTGCCATGCCCCAAGAGAGCGTCTGGAAGCTCGACCACGACGGCCAGGCGGCGTTTGACCAGGGCGTCGCCGCCCAGGCCGCTGCTTTGCACCACGACGACCTCCGCTAGAGCCAGCGATTCGTCCAGGGACACGCGGGCATTGTCCAGGAAGGTGACTCGGGGATAGTTCCTGGCGATATCGGCGTAGAATCGGAGGTTCTCGGAGGGGTGCAGGCGGACGATGCCGGCGACGCCGTCCAATTGGGTCAAAGCGTCACAGAACCAGGCTGCCAGCAGCCTCCGCTGGGCGGGCTCCACGGGCGAGGTGCCCAGCATGACCACGCGGTGCGCCGGATCGATCTTCAGCCGGCTGCGGACGTTCTCGGGTTCGACGGACAACTCGCGCGTCAATCGCGGGCACCCTCCAATCGCCAGCTTTGCCGGGTCCTGGCCGGCCTCGATCATGATCCGCCGATGCATTTCGCCCCAGCAGAACATCCGCTCGGCGATGACCGGAACATATCCGTTCGCATCGTCATCCAGGACCCCGTGCTGGAGCGTGAAGGTCGGTATTCCCAGGGCGTTCGCCGCCAGCACGAGGCACGACGGGTGATGGGCGCGGTCGTGATCGGTGACGACGGCCGCGGGGCGGCACTCTTCAAGAAGTTCCATGGAGCCGACGGCCAATTGGCTGTTGACGAGGAGGTTCAGTCCCAATCGCTCCCCCGCGCCGCGTCGCAGTCGGAACGACTTCACGAGCGACCGCAGGCTGGATCGCCACTGCGGCCAACACCGGCGGAAGGCGGGAAGCCAACGATCGCGGTCGTGCGGGATACGCGCATCCAGTCCACGCTATTCGTTTCCGAGGGCAGACGTTGCAGGATGGCCGGATCCCTGTAAAGCAGCGTGCAACGATTCGTGCAAGTGCTTGGATTACCGGCAGGATCAGATGTTCGAAGCGTGCCGCCGCGGATCTGGATGTCACCAGGATTTGCCCGGGTTTTATCCGCGCGGCCTCTTCGCAGCGGCGCGGCCCGAGGAAGTACCTCCGCAGCCAACGCAGTCGATCGAGCCAGCGCGGGGCGATGCCCCACTTTCCGTCGCCGTTGAGGAACTCGATCACGAGCAGATCGGTCAATGTCGATCCAATCGGAATGCCCTCGATTTCCGGTTGGGCTAGCCCGGCATCAAAGGCGCGGTACGAGGTCCGGCCCGGAATTGCGGGACGCGGAGGCAAGGGCAAGGAAACGGTCATCAAGCTCGTAAAGGCGTGGTCAGGCGCGGCAGGGAGCGTCGTCATCCAGCGGCCGGTTTCGCGGAACACCAAGGGAATCAGGAGGATATAGCAGACAATCAACTCGATGCCGCGGCCGATAAGCATCGCTTGCGGAAAGGTGCTGACGGTTGCGCCTGCGGGATCCCTGAACAGGAATTTCAGGCATTCGAAGTAGCCCAGCATGCCGGCGAGGATGCCGATCGTATAAAGATCCTGGCGGCGGACCACATTGAAGACGTTGACTATGGGCATAAAGGCGTTCAACAGCGGCGGCAGCAGCGCCCATCGCATGGCCGGCACGGCGCCGACATATTTCGGCAAGAGGATCTGCGTCGCAGGCCCGGCAAGCTGCCATCCCACCAGCACAATAGGCACCATGCCGGCGAAGGTCAAGAGCATCGGCTTCAGCGCCATCCGCAGAACGCCGCCGATTTCATGCGTGCGGCCAAAGCACTCCGCCATCCGCGGATAGATCACTTGCGAAACGGCCAAGGGCAGCACCTCCAGGGTCGTGCCGACCATGACGACCATAGCGTAGTATCCCATGTCTCGCCGTCCCAAGATCTCGAAAACGAAGGTGCCCTCCAGGGTTATCCAGAACTGAGCCAACTCCCCGACCGCAAAGATCGGCAGGCCGATGATCAGCAGGTGCCTCCAATCCCCCCAGTTCCAGGCCGGAAAGACGCGGATCGGCCGCCAGAGGTAGAGCATCACCCCTCCCGCAATCCAGGTGATGATCATCCGCAGGCACAAGCCGTAGAAACTCATGAACACGACCAGGGCCACCAGGACCAATGCCAGGGCCTGCTGGACGACGGTCACCAGCGAAAGCCGTGCGAAATCGTGCGCCGTACGGTACGTCGCTTGCAAGTACATCGATCCGTAAAAGAAATGGAAGCAGACCACGGCGTTCGTCAGCCAGGCGGCGGCCAGCCATCCGTCGCCGCGCATCCAGTACCAGGCGGCGACGCCGCACAAGGCCAAGGCGACGGTCGTGCCCAGCGCCAGCGACCAGGACAGTGCCACCGCAGCCAGGGCCTGCACCCGCTCGTGATCGCCTTTGCCGTAGGCATAAGGCAACTCACGGTTGAGGCCGTTGAGGACGCCCAACTGCAAAAAACGCGTATAGCCTTGGATCAGGCTGATGCCGTTGAACAAGCCCAACACCTCGGGTGCGACGAAGCGGGCCTGCAGCAGCCCTCCCAGCATGCGAAGCGCCAAGGCAACCACGTTCCCGCCGGCCAAGGCGCTCACCAAGTACGCAAACGACGGCTTCCGACGGTCCGCTTCTTCCCTCTGTACGTTGCCTTCGTAGAGCATTTCTATCGGCTAGCCGATCATCTCCCACGCAAGGGGCGATCCGGCCGCGATTTCGTGCGCGGCCTTCCGTCCCAGCACCTGACCCAGAAACTTCGGCGGCAGCCCGTTCGCGGGGCGAATCGAACGGACATTCTCCTCCGTGAACGCCTCGCCCTGCTGAACGTCTTTGACCACGAACAGCGAGCGGCGATAGGCCCGGGCCACGGCCTCGCGGGGCGTGACTTCGTAGCGGACTCGGCCGAGGGCCAGTTCGGCCACGCGGATCTCGTCAACCATCGCGCGGAACTCACGCGGTTCCAGCGAAAACGCGCTGTCCGGACCGCCTTCGCTGCGGTCAAGCGTCAAATGCTTCTCGATGATTGACGCCCCCAGCGCAACGGCCGCCACCGGCACTGCGATCCCCATCGAATGGTCGGAGAGGCCGGCCGGCACGCCAAACATCTCCGCGAGGTGCGGGATCGTCCGCAAGTTCATTTCCTCCGGCGGCGCCGGGTAGGCGCTCGTACACTTCAGCAACGCAAGGCGACCCGGAGTACCGGGTGCCCCGCCCCCCGCTTGCCGTGCCGCCCGCACGGCGTCGTCGATTTCGCTCACGGTTGCCGTGCCGATCGACATGATGATCGGCTTTCCCGTCCGTGCCATCTTCTCGACCAGCGGCACGTCAACCAGTTCGAACGACGCCACCTTGTAGGCCGGCACGCCCATGCCTTCCAGGAAGTCGACGGCTGTGGGATCGAAGGGCGACGAGAAGCAGTGCATGCCGAGCTCGTCGGCGGCTGCCTTGAGTTTGGGCTGCCACTCCCAGGGCGTGTAGGCCTCCCGATACAGACTGTGCAGCGTCTGGCCGGACCAGAGCGTCCCTTCGACGACGCGGAAGCACGGCAGGTCGCTCTCGAGCGTGATCGTGTCGGCCGTGTAGGTCTGGAGCTTCACCGCGTCCGCACCGGCATCCTTGGCGGCCCGCACGATCGCGAGCTGCCTTTTCGAAACTCCGGTTGTGATTGCCCGACATCTCGGCGATGACGTAGACTGGATGACCCGGGCCGATCTTCCGGCCGGCAATCGTAATCGTTGGCGGTTGCATCAGGCGCTTTCCTGGCAGGGTTCGAGTTCGGCAACGCCGCACGGACCGCCGCTGGCGGCCATTTCGTCCCACGTTTGCCATGTCTTGGCATGCGTATCAATGAGCTCGCGAGTCGCCTCCGGCCCGATGTTGAACAAGGCGTCGAGGAGCGAGAGATACGGCACAAACTTCCCCCGCGCCACGGCCTGGGGGTAGGCCGGCGGCTGGAAGTCCTGGAAGAGAACCTCGATTCCCTTGACAGGAAAGACCCCGTCGTTCTTCATGTAGCCGAACGAACCGCGGGCGCAGAGGTAGAAGCGGGCCTCGCACCACTGGAGCAAGTCGACCACGCGCTGCGACCGCGTCAATTCGGCCGGCCGCTGCGAGCTGCGGCGGAACTCCCGCTGCAGCCCCATCAGGTCGCAGGCCAGGCGGATAAAGCCGATGTTCTGGTCCGCCAGCGAAGGGGCCGGAGTCAGCAGCCAGGCCTCGACTTCCGCTGCCACGCGGCCAAAGAAGGGCGTCGAGCGATAGGTATTGCGGATCTGTTTCCACATCGGCTGCCGCCAGGGAGGTTCTTCGGCAATCTGGGCCTCGTTCAACGGCAGTCCCGTGGAGAATTTTTTCTGCATGGGAACCGTCATCCAGGCTACTTCGCCCACGTTGCGGAAAAGGCGATTGCGCTGATGGAAACTGCCGGCTGAGTAGCGGTAATCGTCGCCCAGCACGAACCGGTCACACGCGCTGATCAGGGCGAAGAAGCCCTGCCAGGGCAGGAACGTCGGCTGCATCATGGCAACCTTCATGTCCGGCTCCCAACCATGGCCTTCATTTCCGACAGGACGCGTTGTGCCCCGTGGCCGTCGACCATGGCCGCCAGATTCGTGCCGAGGGCCGCACGCCTCGGCGCATCACGACAAAGACCTGAAATTGCCTTCGCCAGTTGTCCGCGTGCAAGCTGTCGGCCGAGGCCCAGCGACAGGCACGCCCCGCGCTTGTGCAGCACGTCCATTGCGGGCGCTTGCCCTTCGCTTACCAGCAGCGCGATGGAAGGAATCCGGCAATAGGCGAGCTCCCAAAGCGTGCCTCCGGCAGCGGTCACCGCCAGATCGCACCAGGCCATCCAGTCGAAAATGTCGGGCGCAGTAGGCGAAACGGCCGGGCGCAGCAGGCGAAGGTTGCTGCGGCCCTGGCCGGCGGCCTCCAACGCGTCCCCGCGGGAATTGCCCGGCCCTATGAGGACGACCGTTTCCAACCCGTCGACCGCGACGAATTCCATCTCCGCCAGGGCCATTTCCGTCAGCCGGTCGGGGTCCGATCCGCCGAACGTCAGGAGCAGCCGCCGCGCCAGCGCCGGGACATCCCGCTGGGGCCGAGTGCGCTGGCGGAACTCGCGGCGGAGAAACGTGTATGCGGTTCCCAGCAGCAATCGCGTATGCGGATCGCGGCGAGCGTAAAGCCGCTCGTCCGCGATCGGATCCTGGTTCACGATGATGTCCGCGGCATAATGGTCCAATGCGCCGAAATCGTCGAGCGCCAGCAGGTTCAAGCCGCTGTTCTTGATGGTGGCCTGGTAGTGCGCGTCGAAGTGGTAACCGTCCAGTACGATCCAATCGGCGCCGCACGATCTGGCAGCCTGGACGGTGGCAAGGGCATCTTCCGCGCTGTTGGGCCGGCAGGCCAAATGCACGATTTCAACCTTCTCCGCTCGCAGCCGCTCCACGACGCCCGCCACGCCCGCCGAGCAGGGCGCCAGGGCATAAACGATGCGGTAGCCCTCATCTTGCCAGGCCTGGGCCAGGGCCAGGCAGCGCATGACGTGTCCGGTTCCCATCGGTTCACTGCAATCTGCGCATCAGGATCACGGCGTCTTGACTCATCAGCCTGGCAGTCGGCCCCAGAAGATCACGTCGGAATTGGACACGACAACTTGATTTTGGATGTTCTCGTAGTCGACATGCAGGATCTTCATCTCGGTCGGATCGGCGCCCAGGTGATCGTGGAGCATGTCAACGAGCTCGTGATCCTGATAGAACACGTTGATGGCGCCGCGCTCGCCCGTGGTATCGATCGTCAGGCGGAAGCCGTTGCGTTCGATCGCTTCTCCCCTCCCGTAGCGAAAATCGCCGAGAGTCCGCATACGGAGATAAAATGCGGCGCCCGGCCGGACCAGTCCCCGCACATCGCAAAGGACCTGCGCCATCGACCGCCGGGGAATGTAGTACAGCGACGAGGGAAAGAGAACGGCATCGAACGGCCCCCGAAGGTCAGCCGGTAATCCTAAGGTCAGGTCGTGCTGCAGGAAGCGGTAGCCGTTTTGGCCGCAGGGCATATCGGCGAAGTTGGCCTCGCCGTCGGCCAACGACTGCCGGCTGATGTCGATGCCGACCGTTTCCCAATCGTACTCGCGAAAGAGCCTCAGGTTGCAGCCGTTGGCACAACCCGCCTCGAGCACTCTTCCCGGCGAGTTCTGCAGGCCGTTCTTGAAGAAGAAGCGGATCAAGTATTCTTCCGGGTACTTGAGACCTCGAACGTCTTTCAAGCGAAGCATAGCCGTCTTTTTTCTTCCGACTCGGAAGCGGACAATTCGTTGAATCGACTCAGACCGGTTTCTGCGCGACGTGCCGGTTGATCGCCGCAACCTCGGGATGTTGCCCAAGGTAGACGACGACCTCGGTCAGGTCGAAATCGATGCGCGGGGAAAAGTGCGTGCAAATCCGCCGGATGACTTGCAAATCGTCCTCTTCGTCGACGCAGAGGCGGTAATCGACGTCTCTTACTTCTGAGGGTGCTTCCACCACGTGATGCCGGAATTGCTCAGGGTGCCGCCAAGGAAAAGTAATGACGTGCTCCCGGTAATAGGCATCGTCCGGCCGAGTCAATTTCCAGGTTCGCTGCAATGCCGCGAGTGTCACCAGTTCGGCATCCCCCGTTCCCCGCGGAAAACCCTCCGTGTAGATGAACTCGGCGCCGGTCCGCTCGTAGCTTTCCAGGACCTCGTCGATAATTGCCGGTTCGATGAGTGGGCAATCGCTGGTGATCCGCACGATCGGGTCGGCGCCGGCGTCCAGGGCGGCCTGAACATAACGATCGAGCACGTCGTCTCGGCTGCCGCGAAAGACTCCGATCCCCATCGACCGGGCCGCGTCAGCAATCGGATCGTCGATCGGTTCGCCGGTTGTGGCCACGATCACGCCTGCCAGCCGCCGGCTTAGTTGGCAGCGGCGGATCACGTGCTCCAGGACGGTCCCGCCGGCCAGTTCCTTCAGAACTTTGCCCGGCAGTCTCGTTGAACTCATGCGGGCCTGAACGATTGCGATCGGTTTCATGGAGAGCCCTTGCTCAATTTCTCAACCGCATCCGCCGAGTTTGCCGCCTTAGAGGCTGTCCGCAAAGTCTTGGCCACTTTTCGCGTATCGAAGCCCGACACGCAAGCGAGGAATCGGCTTTCTCTGCAGGTTGACGCACATTCCTCGCTTGCGAGTCGGGCTGCGATATTGATTTTCGCCCGAAAACTTCCCGGATAGCCTCTTTAGGCCAAATCCGGCCGTCAGCCCTGCAACGATCAGGCCCACGGTTCCCGGCTCCGGCACGGAACCGGGGACCTGCCCTTCCGGCCAGAGATCTGTTGCGGATCCGGCTGCGGGAGAACTAAAAAGTTGCGCGGCGCCAGCGCCAATGGTCAGGCTCGATCCGTTGGGCAGCGCCTCGGCGTTCGTCGCGCACAGCGTGCCGGCGGTCACAATCGTGCCGCCCGAATACGTGCCCGAACCACTCAAGATCAATGTGCCGCCGATGGCGTTCAGGGTCAACGATCGCCTGCCGCCCGTTTCCAAAATCCCGCTGGAACTGTCGAAATCAAGCGTCCCGCTGCCGGTCACCACGAGATTATCGGCCAAGAGCACCGGAGCATTGATGAAGTGCGTGCCGTTGCTAACGGCGATCGTCGCGCCGCTCCCGAAATTGTCCACTGTCAACGTGTTACTTCCGCTCCCGAAGATTGAGTATCCCACGCTGGCGCTGCCGGAGTTTCCCAAGTGCAGCGTACCGACCGTCTGCGGACTGTCAAGCGTCACCGTTAGCGGGGACGCGGTTGGGGCATTGACCACTGCAACCGCGCCAATGGCGTTGGGCACGCTGCCCGTCCAGTTGCCCGCCGTGCTCCAGCTTCCACTGACGGCCGCTGCCCATTTCGCGGGGAAGAACAGCGCGGCCGCCCCGGCGCCAACCGTCAAGCTCGACCCGCTGGGCAGTCCGTCAGGGTTTGTCACGCACAGCGTGCCAGCCGTCACGATCGTGCCGCCCGAATACCTGTCGGAACCGCTCAAGATCAACGTGCCGCCGATGCCGCTCATGGTCAAGGAATGTCCCACGCCCGTTTCCGCGATGCCGCCCGCAGCGCCAAAATCGAGCGTGCCGCTGCCGGTCACCACGAGATTGTCGGCCAAGAGCACTGGGGCGGCGATGACGTGCGTGCCGTTGCTAACGGTGATCGTCGCGCCGCTCCCGGAATTATCCAGCGTCAACGTGTTGCTCCCGCTGCCGAAGAGCGTATAGCCCACGCGGGCGCTGCCGGAATTGCCCAACTGCAGGGCGCCGACCGTCTGCGGGTTGGCGAGCGTCACGGTGAGCGGGGAACTGGTCGGGGCATCGATCACCACGTTTGCGCCGACGGCGCCGGGCGCAGCGCCGCCCCAGTTGCTTGCCGTGCTCCAACTTCCGCTGACGGCCGCCGCCCAACTTGCAACGGGAATCGTGACCTGGGCCACAAAGATATCCGCACCGGGTCCCGTGGGGTTGGACGAATAGTAGCTCACCATAAGCTGGTTGTTGTACCAATATAGTCCAGGGTAGCCGGTGTCGGTCCCGTAGGTATTTGCGAATTTGAGGAATGGCGTAAGGGTTCCTGTCGTCGGGTCTACCCAAGCCAGGCCGGTGTAGGCAACATCCGGGTTGTACTGGGCATACATCCTCCCCGCGGCGACAATCCGGCCGTCCGGCAGCGTCAGCAGGTTGGGGGATTCGAGCTGGAGGTTGCCGTTGGTGAACGTCCATTTCGTGTAATCGCTGGCGGCAGTTGAAATTCCGATGGAGGATGTTGCCTCCGCGTCACGGCGCGTCACCATCACGCCCGTGCCGTTAGGCAAGAAAGTCAGCCCGGCCTCATCGGCCATCTGGCCGGTCGGACTTAATTGGAGCGCCGCCGAGTAGTTCAGACCGTTCGTCGTGGTCGACAGCCAGGTCGTTTGCTCGCTTCCGCCGGTCGGATCGGTATTGTTTGGACCATAGCCGATTCCGTACCCTACGCCGTCGTGCCAGACCGTGCGCCATATCCAGGTATCCGAGACGCCGGTCGGATTCTCGTTTCCCCAGTTGGTTCCATTAGAAGAAAACCAGGCCACCGATTGGACCACGTACGGGGCGGTCTGGGTGACGTCACCGGAGATGATCATCAGTTGGTTGCTGGGCGTGACCGTGATCTTCGGATCGCGGAGATCCCCGCCGGCGTCGCTCAATATGGCCACCGGCGTCCAGTTCTGGCCATTGGCGGATTCGAGCACGCGAATTCTGCCCGGTTGTCCAACCGCCGGCACGCTTTGTCCCGATGACGCGGCAAACACCAGATACCAATTGCCGTCGTAGCGCGTCAAGTCCGTAAAAGCGTTATATGTGTCATCGCTCCAGACGTCCTGCGACGTATAAGTGACGCCGTTCGAACCGGTCCCGCTCATTTGCGCCCCGGTTCCGGTGGTTTGCGCCTGGCAAGGCCGATTAAACCATAAATATGACACAGTAATAATCACGAGAGCTACATATAAAGGGTTATAGTATATTTCCCAATAAGTGCTCCATGTGCCGCAGCGAGGCCGACCATTAGACGCCATGGGTGATGGTGTGATTTTTTCTGCCACTTTCGGTGGGTTAGAGCCGGGGTCGCCGGCCCTTATTGCTCGTAATGCGATAGGACCTTTTCCACCGCTTCCACCACGTCCCGCACGTCCTCGTCGGTCATCGCCGGAAATATCGGCAGCGAGAGTATTCGCTCGTAGGCAGCCTCCGCCACGGGGCAATCGCCCGGTTTCGTGCCGAACTTGTTCTGATAGTAGGGATGCAAGTGGACGGGCAGGTAATGGACGTTTACGCCAATGCCCTCCGCCCGCAAGGCGCGGAAGATCGCCGCGCGGTCCGCCGTCAAGGCCTCAAGCTCCAGCCGGACCACGTAAAGGTGATAGGCATGGCAAACATCCCCGCGGACGGCCAGCGGAGCAAGCCGCGGGGAGCGGGCGGGGCACTCGCGTAGCGGGTCGGGGAGCAGTGAGGCGTCTGCCTTACTCCCTGCTCCCAGCTCCGAACTCCCTGCTCTCTGCTGGAATGCCTCGTCATACTGCCGGGCGATGGCCTGCCGCCGGGCCACCGAGGCCGGCAGCTTGGCCAACTGCGTAATGCCCAGGGCGCACTGGATGTCGGAAAGGCGGTAGTTGTAGCCCAAGTCGACCATCTCGTAGGCGAACGCGCCTTGCACGGCCCGCTCGCGGAAGTCGGTCGTGATGCCGTGGTTGCGAAACCGCCGCAGCCGACGCGCGAGTGTCGCGTCGCTGGTCGTGACCGCGCCGCCCTCGCCCGTGGCCACGTGCTTCACCGGATGGAAACTGAAGGCGCTGATCAGGGCCAGTGACCCGACCGGCCGGCCATGGTAGCTGCCGCCCAGCGCGTGGCAGGCGTCGTCGACCAGGGCCAGACCGTGCCGGCTGGCAATTGCATCGAGGGCATCGTAGTTGCAGGGTTGGCCCGCATAATCGACGGCTACCACGGCCTTGGTTCGCGGCGTGACCAGGGCCTCGGCCTGGCGGGGATCGATCAGCAGCGTATCGGGATCGACATCAACGAAGACCGGCCTCGCACCAAGGAACGCGGCACAGTTGGCGCTGGCGGCAAAGGTCATCGCGGCCACAAGCACTTCGTCGCCCGGGCCGATGCCCAGGGCAAACATGGCGGCGTGCAACCCGGCGGTGCCGGTGCTTACAGCCACCGCGTCCGACGTGCCGGTCACGGCGGCTAGGGCCGCTTCGAACGCTTGAACCTTGGGCCCCGTGGTCAGCCAGTCGGAACGCAACGTCTCTACAACCGCAGCCACGTCGTCGTCGCCGATCGTCTGCCGGCCGTAGGGCAGCAGCCGCGTCCGCACGGGAGTCCCGCCGTCAATGGCTAAGCGACTTTGCATGCTTTTGGATGGTCGTAGGACGGATTGCCGATCCGTCGTGCTTTCCAGGACGGATTAACAATCCGTCTTACGATGATTCGTCACGTTTTCCCTACGGGCGTCCGTGTTCTCCGATGATCTCGCGCAATTCGTCGATCGACATCCATTGCGAATTGTTGTCGCTGGTGTACTCGAAGCCCTCGGCCAGCGGCCTGCCTTCGGCCCAATGGGAAGTGCCCCACCAGGGATGCTCGGGCAGGATCACGTAGCGATCGTCGGCCTCCAGCGTATGCCGGGCTTCGTCGCGGGAGAGCATCATCTCGTGGAGCTTCTCGCCGGGACGGATGCCGGTGAAGTCGATCCTGCATTCGGGCGCGATGGCCTCGGCCAGGTCGAGGATCCGCATGCTGGGGATCTTGGGGATGAAGACCTCGCCGCCGCACATCTGCTCGATGCTGCCGAGCACGAAGCGTACGCCCTGGTCGAGCGTCAGCCAGAACCGCGTCATGCGGCGGTCGGTCACGGTGATCCGCCCGCTGGGCCGCTGGGCGCGGAAGACGGGAATCACGCTTCCTCGGCTGCCCAGCACGTTGCCGTAGCGGGTGCAACTGAAGCGGGTGCCGTTGGGGGCCGAATAGGCGTTGCCCTGCACCAGCAGTTTCTCGGCGCAGAGCTTGGTCGCGCCGTACAGGTTCACGGGGTTGACGGCCTTGTCGGTGCTCAGCCCGAGCACCTTCTTGACGCCGCAATCGATCGCCGCGTCGATGAGGTTCCGCGCCCCTTCGACGTTGGTTTTCACCGCCTCGCCCGGATTGTACTCGCAGGCCGGAACCTGCTTCAAGGCCGCGGCGTGAATCACGATGTCAACGCCGTGCATTGCCCTCCGCATGCGGTCGACGTCGCGGATGTCGCCCAGGAAGTAACGCAGGCTGGAATGATCGAAGCCGCCCGTAGCCATCTCGTGCTGCTTCAGCTCGTCGCGGCTGAAGACAATGATCTTGCGGGGATGGTAGTCGCGGAGGAGGATTTCAATGCACTTCTTGCCGAACGAACCCGTGCCGCCGGTAATCAGAATCGCACTCTCTTGCCAAGATTGCAGGTTCATTGCGTGCATTTTCGTCCCGTCGGCGCGGTCGGCGCGGTCGTGCGCACTCCGTTCTCCTGGGTTGCGCAAGGCCCCTTTGACAAATACTTCTCAACATTTCTAATTGTACGGGTTGGAGCGCGAGAAACGGAGTTTCCCGCAAACCCATCGCGCCCCGATGGCCTAGTCTAACAGTAGCTTATAAACTCAACCACCGGCCACAATCTCCAGTAGGTCCTTTCTGCCGGAAAGGACTAATGTGGGAAAATCCAGGGGAAGGCCCGGAGTTTCCAGCGGCGCGGAGCAAAATAGTCCTTCCCGGCAGGAAGGACCTACTGGCCAGCAATTTTCGCGGGCCGTCGAATAAACTCCTACTGCGGGGTGCCCAATTGTGGGTCGCGGCGGATGGGAAGCGTGGCCCGATCAGAATCCTTGGCGTCGCCGTTGCTCTTGGCGTCGCCATTGCCGCCGACGAGCGGGGAGCGGGGAGCAGGGAGCGGGGAGCAAGAGGGGCTTTCTGACTCCCGGCTCCCGGCTCCCTGCTCCCCGCTTTCCGCCGGGGCGGGGTTGCCGTTCCGCACCTGCCAGGCGTATTCCTCGACAACCTCGCAAAGTTTGCCGCGGAGCTCCGCTTCGGGCGCGTGAATCAGTTTCTGCAATTCGGCGATTGTCGCACGGACTTCGGGAAGCGTATAGGGCCGATGGTAAGCGGCCCGCAGTTTGGGGTGGGCCGTGGGCAGCGTCTCCTCGTCGTCGAAGTAGAGCTCTTCATAGAGCTTCTCGCCCGGCCGGATTCCTGTAAAGCAAATCTCGATCGAATCTTCCGGCAGGCCCGATAACCGGACCAGGTCGCGGGCCAGATCGACGATCTTCACCGCTTCGCCCATTTCCAGCACGAAGATCTCGCCCCCTTGGCCCATGGCCGCGGCTTGGAGCACCAGTTGCGAGGCTTCCGGGATGGTCATGAAGAAGCGGGTCATGCGGGGATCGGTGACGGTAATCGGACCGCCGCGGCGGATCTGGTCCTGGAAGATCGGCACCACGCTGCCGTCGGACCCCAGGACATTGCCGAACCGCACCACGGTGAAGCAGGTCGACGAGACCTGCGACATGGCATGCACGAAGCGCTCGGCGATCTGCTTCGACACGCCCATGATGCTGGAAGGATGGACGGCCTTGTCGGTCGAGATGAAGACGAAATTCCGCACGCCGAACTCGTGGGCCGTTTCCGCCATGATCTGCGTGCCGCCGACGTTGTTGCGGATCGCTTCGCCGACGTTCATCTCCATCAAGGGCACGTGCTTGTGCGCGGCGGCGTGGAAGACGACCTCGGGATGGAACTCCGCGAAGAGCTGCCGCACGCGGGCCTCGTCCGTGATGTCGGCAATGCAGGGCTGCATCGCGGCGCCGGGGTAGATCGTCCTCAGCTTCCGCTCGACCTTGAAAATGCGGTTCTCGCCCCTCCCCACCAGCAGCAGCATGCGCGGGTTGAAGCGGAGGAGTTGGCGGCAGATTTCCGCACCGATGCTGCCGCCCGCCCCGGTGACCATTACCGTGCGGCCCTCGATCAGCCGGCCGATGATGTTCATGTCCAATTGCACCGGGCGCGGCGCAGAAGGTCGCTGATCTCAATGTCGCGGATGGGGATGCGGTGGTCGCCGCCCAGGCGGTCCTGGATGGGGCGGATGATCTTCAATTCCAGCCCTGATCGCTTGCAACTGTCCATCAGGTTCCGCAGGCTGTGACCGGCCAAGGCGCCCGCCGTGACCAGCACGGTGCTGGCGGAAGAAGCGGCGGCAACTTCGCAAACGTCTTCCAGCCGGCCCAGGATCGGTATTTGCCCCAGCCGCGATCCCACTGCGCCTTCTTCCACGGCCAACAGCCCCCGCACGCGGTAGGGCAACTCGCCCGAAGTCTGGATCTGGTTGGCCAGCAGGCCCGTGGCGTGGTCGGTTCCCACCAGCAGGGCCCAGCGGAAGTCGCCCGGATTGAGGATCGGCCAGAACTGCTCGCGGTACAGCCGCCACGTGCCGCGCAACCCGCCGAGCACGGCGATCCCTCCCAGGCAATCGATGACAATCACGGAACGCGGGATGTAGAAGCCCAAGCCGAGGAAGTACTGGCCCGCGGCGAAAAAAAACGTCGCCGCCAGGGAGTACCGTACCAGCGCGATCAGGTCGCCGAACGTCACGTACGTCCACCAACCATCGTATTGGCCGGCAATCAAGAACACGATGAACTTCACCGCCAAGACCCAGGCCACCGTGCCCCAGAAGACCTGCATCAGCTCCCCCGAATTCGGATGAAACTCGGTGCACAGCAGGAACGCCGTCCAATAGACCACTGCGAAGACCGCCAAATGGACTACGGCCATGATCCAGAAACGGGGCCGGCGGTAGTTCCTCGCACGCCGCCGCAGCACATGGTCAAAGACCTGCCAGAAACCGGCGCGAGGGCTGCCCGCGGGCACCATGTCGGGGACCATGTGCCCATGGTCGTGCTCGGCGCTACCGGCCTCGGACGGTTGCGCTCGGTCGGCGGGCGGTCGATTTTCGTGGTCTGCTTTCCTCATGTCAATCCACTGCCGGCCGGACGGTCCCCAGCCACTCCCGAGCCGCTTGGGCCATGCCCACAAGGTCGCTCTTGGTCTGCTCGGGCTCGCCAGCCGGCATTTCCAGGAGGACCTTGAACATCATCGGCCACTTGCTCTTGCCGAACATGGCGATTTGCGTCTTCAGCAGATCCGAGCGCTCGTACATCGTATGGTCGCCTATCTCGTACCAGTAGGCGACAATCACGGTCTCGGGCCCGGCTTCGCTCTTCCTCGTCCAGGTTGTCAGGCTGATCTCGGTATCGGGGCGATTCGGTGCTTTCAAGGGCCTTCGCTGCACCCCGCCGACCAGCGTGAAACCTTGGCTGTTGTAGCAGTTCATCGGGTTGTGGTACAACCCGGCCCTCGGTTGATCGTACTCGGCCAGGAAGAACTTCATGGGACGCCCCCCTCCTTGGTGTAGAGACGCGACTCGGCCACGCTTACTTCGGATTCGTCAAACATCTCATCTTCGAGCTTCGTCGGCTTCCCTTCCCAGGTTCCCGTTTCCGGGGTAGTGACCACCATGGGGAAGTTCGCAATCGGTTGCAGGGGCTGGACCATATCGGGATGCGTCAACCGGCCGTGACCGACATAGTAAAACACCGCTTGCGTGCCGGCCAGAATTCCGATCACCACCCCCAGCCGAACTATGATGTTGCCCATGCTTCCACTCCTAGTTTACATTATCATTTGTCGCCGCGACTTGCCTCTCTGCCAGCGTTTTCTGGTACGCCAGGTCTTTCGCCGTGCCATGCTCCTCACCGCCGGTCACCACGGCCTCAACGTTGCGGACGCCGAAAGCGTCGAGCATCTCCTGGGCTGCCAGCACCTTGGACCCCTGGCTGAGATCGCGGAAAACGGAGAGCACGACGGCGTCCACGTGCTGGCAGACCAGCCGCGTGTCGACGATCGGCAAGAGAGGGCTGCTGTCGATGATCACGAAATCGAAGTTCGTCCGCAGTTGCTCCAACACGGCTGCCACGGTGCCGTTGCCCAGTGCCGACAGCACCTGGCGATTCCAAGTGCCGGCCGTAATCACGGAAAGGCCCTCGGTCTCCGTAGCCTGGACCAGGCTCATAACGTCGTTTTCGCCGCGGAGGGCCTCGCACATGCCCGGTCCGCGGGGAAGTCCCAGGGCGCCGTCCAAGGTCGGCTGCCGCAAGTCGAAATCGACCAGCACGGTTCTCCGCTGGGCGCGGGCCAGGCTCATGGCCAGTTGCGTGGCCAGGGTCGTCTTGCCTTCGCCGCTCATGGCGCTGGTGATCAGGACGACGCGGGTCTGATCGCACTCGGCCTTTCGCAGCAGGCGGGCCGCAACGCCGTCGACCGACTCGGTGAATCGCATCTTCCAGATCTGGGTTCGCGCCGTCGCATCGCCGAGCCGCTGCATGACCCGCGGCGGGATCATCGGCACGGCGCCCATCACGGGGATTTTCAGCCGCTTCGACACGTCGCCGCAGGAGTTGATTCGTTCCTTGCGGACGTCCCAGGCGAGAATGCCCGTGGCCGGCAGGAACATGGCCAGCAGCGTTCCGAAACCGATGTACAGGAAGCGGTTGTCGCGAGATTCGATTTCCGGAACGTCGGCTGGATTGGTCTTGTCACCGTAAACAGCCACTCGGAGCGGGGCTTTTAATTCCACGGTGAGGCGTTCGCGTTCGTCGGCTAGGGTCTTCAGGACATTCTCGATGTTCTCAATCTGGGCCTTCATCAGTTGTGTGGCGATCGTGCTCTTGCCCACGGTCTCGGCCTCGTTCTGCGCGGTCAGAACCTGTTTTTCAAAGCCGTTGATCTGCTCGGACAAGATCTCCGCCTCGATCTTCAAACGCTGCATGTCCCGGTCCAATTCGATGCCTCGGGCCTCGCGGATCTGGCCGCGCACCGTCTCTTTCAGTTCTTCGAGTTGGGCGGTTGCCGCGGCAAACTCCTGCTGGCTGCGGGCAACGTTCGGCTGCTTCAGTCCGTCCGGGGTGGCGTTGACGTGGAATCTCTCGATTTGTTTCATGACCGCAACGCGGCTTTTCAGATCGCGGTAGACCGGATCGCTGTTCAAAAGCATGACGATCTCGGCCTCGGGAATCTGCGCACTGGGCAGAGTTTTCTTGGTCTCGATGGCTACCGATTGCTTGCCGAGGAGAACGCGGTATTGCGAACGCATTCCCTCAAGTTCGGCATTGAACTGGGCATACACGCTCATTTTCATCGCCGCACGCTGCGCCATGGTCTGCTCGTCGCCGCCGCCGACATTCTTCAACTCCTGCGTCAACTCTTCCCGCCTCTTGCGGACCTCTTGTTCCTTCTCCGCGGCGATCGCCGTGAGATCCCTCAGACGTTCGCGCCGCGCTTGCTGGTCGACACCGACGACTTCATTCAAGTACGCGTTCACGACCGCATTCACGATTGCTGCCGCGTCGTGAGGGTCGAGCTCGGTGGCGCTGACCCGCATAATGCCGGCGTTTTTTGACTGAAAATCGGCGTGGATCTCTTCCGTGAGCCAGGCCACGGCATTGTGCTTGGCATCTTGTTCCGCGATGCATGGCCGATTCTTCAAATTCGCATCCCGCAACGCCGCCCCAATCACGAAACGGCTCTTGATGAGCTGCTGCTGCGTGTCGCGAAAAATCTCGAATTCATTCATGACTTGCGCCGCCTGATCGGCTTTCGAAATGCCCGTGAAGCTCGGCTGCGACGGCTCCAACTTCAAAATCGCCTCGGCCGTGTAGTGCTTTTTGAGCAGGGCATACATCGAACCCCCCGCGACCGCCGCACAGGCCAGTCCCGTCGACACAATCACCAGCCAGTGCCGCCGCAGGGCGTGCAGCACCGCCAGTCCCCCGCTGCCGCTGTTCTGCCCCGGCTCGCCCCCGGCCGCCATCCAGTCAACCGATCCCGGAAAGGCGGCGATGCCCGACGGCTGGATCGTGATGGCCTGCTCCGCTGCATTCTCATTCGACGGCGTTAGATTTGCGTTGGTTGACATAGGTCTTGTCTCGGAAAAGAGGATTTACGGAAAAGAGGATTTACGGAATGAGGAGAAACACCTTTTGATCTCAACGGACCTCCGAGTCGCGTCTGCACCATTGCCCAGGCGTCCCGCCTGCGGCCACATCTTTCATGCCTGCGGCGAACCCCGCGGCTTCTCGGGCTGGGACCCGAACGGGCTTTCCGGCCGGGGGCCCAAGGGCGCGACGGGCCGAGGGCCCAGGCCGACCGCAGGACTGCGCCGCCGCGACGGACCGCCCCCGCCCCCCCCGCCGCCGAACGAAAGCGGACCTTCGATCGGCACTTCGATGATCAGGGCCGACAGCAGCGACATCTCGCCCCAAATCAGCACGATCGCCAGGATCATCATCCACCAACCCGCCCAGTCGTGAACGAACATCCCTACGCTCTTGCCCACCCACTCGCACAACATGCCTGTCACCGCGATCCGCATGACGTTGGAAACCACGGCGATCGGCACGGCGCTGACCAGCAAGACGATTTTCTTCCACACGGGCTCCCGCAAGACGAAACTGGCCCCCACGCAGATGGCGATGAACACCGTCAGCATCTTCAACCCGCTGCAAGACCTGGCAACGTCCAGGTTATTCTCCGGGTGAGGGGCCAGAATCATGTTCCCGCTTTCCACCACGGGGACGCCAACCGTCTGCAGTACGTAGACGCTCATCTTCGTGCATAGGCGCTGCAGGAAGTTGCGCGAAAACGTGGCCACGAAATCGGGAAGCGGCACCATGAAGATCAGGAACATGATCGAGGGCCAGGCCCACCGCAGGGCACGCCATCCGCCCACAAGGAGCGTCACGCCGATCAGGAACGGAATCAGGGAATCGATGTCGCGCTCGTAGTTCAAAAACAAGTTGAACCAGCGAACCAGCGCAAAGACCGCAAAGAAAGGAAGCCCCCACCAGGTGCCCCGATCGGGCCAGGGGTCGACCATATCTTGACGCTTCCAAAGCAGGTAGGCGGCGAAAATCGGCACCACGAACCCGTGCTCCATGTCGGGCGTGTGGGACCACACCCGCACGACATGTTGCAGCGTTTCCCAATAGGCCCAGACAAATCCAAGCAGGAGCACTGCCCAGGCCGCCATCACCGGCGGGCTGGGCACCCATCGCTTCCAGGGGGCTGGTGCTGAAATCGTGCCGTCGCTCATACGCTCGCTTTTCGTTGGTTTGGCTAGACGCCAGAAGATGGTTGCCGCCCCGCGGCGAATCTTGCCGCTAGCCTCGATTGCAAAGAATGTGCCAGCACCGGCCGCCAAGCCCAATGCCACGTACGTAACTTCTTGTCCGGATGGTAGTTGCGGCGAATCGTCCGACTCTCGCTGGCGAAGCGGAGGGTCGCCATTCCGCGCCACAGCGTTGTTTTCCCAACGCACCCGTTGACAAATCACAACGGAGGCTTGGCGGTGAACTGCCGCGCCGCCGTGGCGACTGGAAGCGATCCACCACCAGACCGCGGTCGAACGGTTGCCCTTGGAACACAAAAAAGCTGGGCCACACGAAGAAAAGCCGACTGCTCGGGAGTCAAGTTCGCTTGGTAGCGGCACACTGCTGCCGTCATGGGCCGCGGTTGCACTGTCTCGAAACCCCGCCCGCTCCGCCTCTTGATCCCTTCAAGAATGCGGCCCGGAGTCGTGAGGTCCACTACACTCCATTGTCTGCGAACTGGCGCAAGATTGCAAGCGCCCAACAGAAGATTAACAGAACGCCGTGGAACCTGGGGGATAATCACGGTAAGACGGATTGCTAATCCGTCTGGGAAGCGTGGACGGATTAGCAATCCGTCCTACGGGATTCCCACCAGGCTGTTTTCCGGCCGGCTTTAGTCGAGTGGTTCGAGGCAGTAATCTTCGATCTCGACGGAAGCGCCCTGTTGCATGAAATTGACGCTGACGAGAAGGCGGATTTCCCCTTGGCGCCGCAGCACCACCCCTTCGACCCCCGCCAAAGGTCCACTACGAACCCGCACGTTCCTGCCGGGTTGGATGCGGCTCTCCACCGTAAGGGGGACGTTGGCCTCGATCAAGCGCTCGATCTGGCGAAGATCGGTGACCATTTGTTGGCCATCGTTTACCGGCAAAACCCGCACAACCCGATTCGTGGCCAGCGAGGCCATCCGCTCGCCTTCCGTGCCAAGCATGAACAAGTAGCCGTCAAAGAGCGGTGCAAACGATGCCAACCGCCGCCGACCGTAGCGCAAGGTCCTTTTCACCAGCGGCAAATAGAAGGGAATCGACCTTCGCAAAAGATCCCGCGCCAGCGACTTCTCCTGCCGGGGCTTGGTGTACACCACCATCCATTGGCCGATGCCCGCCGAGGAATCAAACGACTCCAGCAGCGTCTCCGGAAACATACATGTTTCCCTCGCCAAAAGCGGCATATCAGGCACTCCCACCACGATTTGTTTGGTCAATACTCCATTATATACCTTTTTCCCGCCGCACTTGGCGACAATCCGGGCCGGAGAACGGCAAAGCCCGGGGTCCGCTCCATTTTTCGGCGAGAACGGACGAAATCTACCAGAAATCGTTGCCCGAAAACATGGACCTGACCCCTTCGCGTTGGACCCTTCGCGTTGGACTTTGCAGTTCTCCTGGTAGATGGCGCACATGATTTCGACAGGGCCGGCAGACATGCTATAATATTAGACCGCTCATCGCCATCAGAGTAACCCGGCTTGTCACAGATGATTTCAGAGTCCCAGGCCCTTGTTAGTCAGGCCTTTGCCGGCCGCTCCGTCTTCGTTACGGGACACACGGGCTTCAAAGGCTCCTGGCTGTCGATCTGGCTGCACGCGCTTGGGGCCAGGGTCAGCGGTTATGCGCTGGCGCCGCCCACTTCGCCCAGCAATTTTGAGGCCTGCGGCCTGCGCGGCCTGCTTGCTGGGCACTATCAGGCCGATCTCCGGGACTATGGCAGCTTGTGCGCCGCGCTGGAAGCCGCCGCGCCGGAAGTCGTTTTTCATCTGGCGGCCCAGCCCCTCGTTCGCCAGAGCTATGCCAATCCCCGCGAGACGTTCAACGTCAACGTGATGGGCACGCTCAACCTGCTGGAAGCCATCCGCGTCCAGGGCCGGTCTTGCGTGGTGCTGGTGATTACCAGCGACAAGTGCTATGAGAACCGGGAGCAGACCTGGGGCTACCGCGAGTGCGACGCCCTGGGAGGCCACGATCCTTACAGTGCCAGCAAGGGCGCGGCGGAGATTGTGGTGGCTGCCTACAGGAGCTCGTTCTTTCCGCCAGCGGAACTCCGTCGCCACGGAGTGAACCTGGCCACCGTCAGGGCCGGCAATGTCATTGGCGGCGGCGATTGGGCCCAGGACCGCATCCTCACCGACGTGGTTCGCCACCTCCGTGCCGGCCTGCCGGTGCCGGTCCGCAGTCCCACAGCGATTCGGCCCTGGCAGCACGTCCTGGAGCCCTTGAGTGGTTACCTGACGCTGGCCGCGAGAATGTTCCTGTCGGACGATCCGGCCCTCTCCAGCGGCTGGAATTTCGGTCCCACGCCAGGCGAGGAGATCCCCGTTTCGCAGCTTGTGGAGCTATTCATCCAGGCATGGGGCAGCGGGGCGTGGCAGGACGTGAGCGATCCCGGTCAGCCGCACGAAGCGGGCGTGTTGCGGTTGTGCATCGACAAGGCGCTCCATCAGCTTCACTGGCGGCCGCGGTGGAGTGTGGTGGAAGCCGTCCGCCGCACGGCCGAGTGGTTCCGCCGCTTTTATGCAACCCCCGCCCCCGACGCCTTGGCGGCCTGCCGCGAGGATATCGAAGCGTACCAAAGTCTCCCCTCCACCTCCGGGGGAGGGACAGGGGGTGAGGGGAAATTCGACATCTGACCCATGGCACGCTCGCCGGGCAAGCCGAGATCGGTTAAAATCTAGCAATGATCAGGATATGTGATACCAGAGCGATTGAATTGAGGTTCGTGATGGGCGAAGTGAAAGTCAATGTGGAGTTGGAGAACTTCGGTGATCGAGAGGCAGTAGTTCGTGGATCTTTGTCCGCAGACCAAGTCCGTTCGCAGCGTTTCGACGTTGTGGTGGACAGTGGGGCCGTAATGCTCGTGCTGCCGCAGGACTTGGTGGAAGCCCTTGGCCTGCGAATTTTGCGCAAAGCCATTGTGGCCTATGCGGACGAGCGGAAAGTGGAAGTTGACATGGCAGGGGTCGTATCGGTGAAGGTCGCAGGCCGTGCTGTCGAGACCAACTGCTTGGTTGGGCCGCCTGGCAGCGAAGCACTGCTTGGCCAAACCGTGCTCGAACAGGCCGACCTGTTGATTGATTGCGCCAATCAGCAACTCATCACCCGACCGGGCTCTCCCTATTTGCCGACGTTGAAGGTCAAGTAAGAAAGCCTGCGCCCATGCTTCACGCCCGCTTCCGCAGCTTCCGGACAAGCGTCTCGATGACTTTCAACGCTTCCGCCCGCGAGAAGAAAAGCTGCCAGCGATGTCGCTGGCAGCCTCTTTTTCTTCTCTGTTGCAAATTCATCTATAACCGGAAGCCCCACGGGATGCTACTTTTCTTCTTGACCCTGCGCAACAAAAATCATTCTTGCCTGGTAAAGTCGGCGATCGCTTTCAGAAACGCCCGGTAATCGCCATCGCTGTCAAAACCGTCTGGCGATTGTTGCCACGGTTGATGACGTGGTAAATTAGTTCGTCGGCAATGGGACGCAAGGGTCGTGGCATTTACGCATCCTAACCTCACCCTCCCTTTTTTGTCAAGATAAATAGTTCTGACCCCTTTCTTCCCTTGACCCCTTTCTTCCCTCTTCCCCTCACTGGACAACGACACCTGACATTACTTCTGAAATTGACCGTTTAGTCCGTGAATCGCCATCAACACGCACCCAAATCATATCCGTAAGCACAAATGCAAATGTGCTAAACCAGATCATCGCCCCGTCGCGTCCCCCGGCGACGTAGGTGGCATAGTGGAACTTCGGCTCACACAGAGTGAATCGTGCTATGGGAATGGACGGTAGGTAATCTGGCACGAGTTGATTTAGTGTCTCCGGATAGGCACCGTTAACCGTATGAAAATCGTCGCACGCGCAAACAATCTTCATTGTCTTGGCCGACGCGATAGCGTCTTGCGCGAGGCAAATCAAGACCGCGACAAGCAGCGTCGCCACTGGCGTCATCCCGCGAACAATCGCCAGCCTCCAGCCAGGACGCCGAAGAACCGCAAGTGCAATGCTGGCGACGAGCCAGAAGGGACACGCAAGTAGGCAAAACAAATAGCCCCCGGTCAACGCGACATCAAGTCCTATGAGAGCTACTGCAGGCGCGACCGTCCAGATACAAAGGATCCAACGCGGAGTTCCGTTTGCGAGCATGGTTCAAATCCTCCCGACTCCCCTGCTTAGACCGAAGTTTGTCCTGCGATCCATGTGCTCTCAGGCTGTTTCGGCCCCAGCACCGCACAGTAAAACCAACTATCACACCGCGACGAACGCCGCCGCTGAGCGTGAACAATATGTCCCGAAAAGTGCGAAACGTGACCTTCGACCTCCAAGTCAACCCGCGCTACGCGACAGCCAGGATTCAATCCGGGCAGATGGTTCGAGCCAACTCGGATGCTGTTCTTCCGAATCCCGGCCCTGCATTTCGTATGCTGCTAAATCCAGTCGGCCATGACCTCGCCGTAGGTGGGAGGCCAACTCGCCCCACCCTTGGCCCCCGTGCGACCAGTTATGCCATCTTCTATACCCCATTTAGCCGCCATATACTGAAGATCGGAATACGGTGCAGGCTGGCCTGGGCCATAACGCGGCACGGGAATGCCCCTGTACTTCATCCCCGAGTAAACCTCGTTCTTTGCCTCCTCAAGCACCGGAGTCCACCCTCGCTCGACGCGCCCCCTCGTGTAGAAGTAGTGGTCAAGTGCTACTAACAATTCATTATCGAGATCTGGCCACATCTGCCTCACGTCTACTATCAGCTCTAGCGCGTTGGCCGACGTGTTCACGGGAAATAAGCTCTGAACGTAGTTTACAGCGGTCCAGAACTGCTCGTAGCTAGGCACCTGCCCACCGTCGGTAACCTCCAGACTCATCTTAATCAAGCCCCTCGGATCTACGGCGACGCCGTTAACATCAATTGTATCGCACTTTTTCCAGGAGTCGCGTTCACGCTTTAGCAATTCTTGCTGCGCTTGTATTCTCTGTTGTTGCAATCGCGCAGTCAACCCGCTCCAAGAGCCTGTTCAGGTCGTACTTCCGTTCGCGCTCCAAATCGCCTGGCGTGAGAGGGCCTTCGGTACCGCCGCCCAGCAGGTAGCGCCGCGCCTCCGCGGACGGGACGTAGTTTGGTCCGCGAATATTTCTAAACTCTGAGGGATACAATTCCTTCGCCTGTAAGAGGCGAATTTCCTCGGCGATCTTCCGTTTCTCGGCCGCATCCCTGCTTTCGGGTTGCCTCAAGATTTCTGCGTTGATTCCCATCGGACCAGTGTAATGAGGAGCTTCGTTGTGGTCGGCGACAAGTCTAATCCCGCTGCCAGCCCCGCCGCGATAAACGCCATGGTTTCACGCGTTGCCCCAACCGCCGCCCCTATACACACCGTCTTCGATCGCGCCCGCTGCCCCACTCCCCGGCTCCGCTGGCATCGGTACTCCGCAGCCGACGGCACCGGGAACGCCGTTATGCACCAGGACCGCTCCGCCCGGCCGGCCGACGAAGTAATTGTGGAGTTCTTCCACCTCGATATTGTAAAGTTTCACCAAGCCGTTGCGTGGTGGGCTGATCGAGTCGAGCCTGGCGGTGCCGCCGTTGTCCGTCACAAGCAGCTCACCTGGCCGCAGCTCGCCCGCCGGGACATACGCATTTCGGGTAGCCGATCGGAAAAGGTGGTCCGGCGTCGTCGTGACAGTCTGCCCGAGAAGCGTGAGGTCGATCACTACGTTGCCGATATGCTCGACCTTCCCGATGACTCGCCTCTCGTAGCGGTGGCTCGAAACGGGCCGATCCGACGGCGGTTCCCACCACTTCGGTGGCTCGACGGCTGTGACCGTCGCAATCTCGCCGCGCTGCATGACGAAGCGGATGCCGGCTTCCAACCGCTCGACCGGCAAGACGAGGCCGCCATCGAGCACCACCAGGCGTCCAACGGGGAAGAAGTACCATACGTTTGCCCGTCCAAACTGCTCGGGGAACGTGTAATCGATGCCGACACGCTGGATCGCCTGCATCCTCGCGCGTGGCTTCGGCACAGGGCTCATCAAGCCCGCACCATCCGAGAAAACCGGCTGCGGCCCGAACCGCTGCGGCCCTTCGTAGGCGGTGCCGTCAGATTTGTTCGCAAGGCAGCAGTTCTTCGAGTCGAGACCGCTCCCGCAGGTACAGAGGGCCTTTCGTGACGAACGTGGATTGACCATCTATTTTGAACCTCCTAATTATCTGGAACTCCGGGGGTCGCGGCATCGGGTATCATCGGCTCTTACGGTTGGACGCCGGATTCCTTCTTATCTGCAGCCTGAATCCCCGAGGTGCACGATTTCCCTTCCGTCGATTTCCGCCCACTATCGACGGCCACCGGACCTGCGGGCTTCGTTTTGTCGCCGCCGCCGCCGACTTCCTTGCTCAACGCTTCGAGCTTCCGGGCCTCCTCCGAATAGCCGTCTTTCCTCAGAATGTCGAGACACGTTTTCCCGTGCCGGTCGTCGCCGACAAGTTTGCCCGTGGCACACAAGAGTCTCGAGAATGGACTCACAATGTGTGCTTGGAAAACAAGCACATGCGACGAGCAGCGGGGTGCGGGCCGTGCCGTCAAGCGAATCAATGTTCGCCCCGGCCTGCAATAGTAGCTCAGCTAACTTCGTGTTGCCCCAAGTCGCGGCTAGGTGCAGCGCAGGCGTCCCGGTATCTAGCACCGGGCGGTCACCATCGCGATCCCGCAAGTCCGGGTTGGCGCAGCGCGGCAAAGCGCGTCGACGCAGGCGAAAAGAACGTCCTCAGAACGCAGCCTGGCGAGTTTCATCAAGGGCGTCGCGCCGTCTTGGTCCCGGCTATTCGGGTCCGCGCCGCCTTCGATCAGCACTTCGAGAAGCGCAGAATCGCCTTCCTCTGCCGCCCAGTGTATTGGCTTTTCCCAATACACCACCGTGCCAAATTCAAGGTCTTCGATGACTGCGTTTGGATTGGCCCCCGAAGCGAGCAGTTCCTTTACACGGGCCGCATCCCCTTCGAAGACGGCCCTGACAATTGCTCCGTCTTGGGGCGCCGACGAAATAATCTACGGTATGCCCCGACGCTTTTCACCGTTACGCAAACTCGGCGATATGCAAAATATACGTAAACAACGCACAGCAAAAAGGCGAAAGCCAACACTGCGAAAATTGTTACGAACGATTTCAAATGGCGAATTCGGTACCCCACGAGTCACCTATGCTGTCAGCCCGATGAGTAGTTCTCCAATGCTGTCCCTTTGTTTAGGGGAATATCGAGGCCTTCTCTTAATCGTTCTTGGCGAAGGCGAGTTTCTTCTTCTCTGCGCAACTCTTCTATCCTCCCGTTTCCCTTGTCCCGATCCTTAAGATCTCCTGGCAAAACATCAAGGTAGTACGGTAAACTATCCCGGTAGTGTCCTAAGAACCTCCCACGTTGTGCCTTGTCGCTGCTAGGCGTGGCTGTCCACTCCCATCCATGCGGTGTAAAGGCGTACCAATCATCGTAGGCAACCACTTTATGTCCGGTAATCTTGGCCATTAGGACAATGAACTTCTGGCCATCATCGTACTTGGCGACGTTGCAATGCTCAAGAGTGATAACCGCGCCAGGCGCCATATTTGCACCAAGCTTTTGAAGGAATTCATATTGCGGCGTACCCTCCTTAAGATTCGAAAGATAGATGTACGGGGTTGTGTAGCCGCCACGCAGTGCCGCGCCATCCGCAATTCCATGTCCGGACAAGACCACATCGCCAATTGACCCTTGGAAATTAACTCGTCAAGTTCCTGATCGATAGTCGCCCACGACTCTCCGGACCTAATCGTAAGTTGCTCGTCGTTTGCCGACCGCTGGTATACCGATGCCGAATTTATCTTCCAATCCCAATCGCCCGTAAATGCCACCGACAACGTGGAGGGCGCATCGGATACCTCACCGTCGACTCGTATTCATAGAAGTGAGGCACACCTAGGCTGTTCGGGTGTTTCGGCGGGGCCTCTCTGCGTGCCAAAGCAAATCGCAACATTTTCACTTCGCCGTTTAGTACGGCCCTAACCGTCACATACTGGCCGCCTGCGTACTTCGTGGCGTGTCCGTTACGGATAAGGTCCCTCATTTGCTGAATCGGAAAATGGTCCAGGTCGATGCCGTCGAGGACGGTAACGTCGCCGCCGTTCGGCGAGCTGCCGCCGAGCGTCCCGGCGAGCCTATATAGGGTGTACTGGTACCCGCTGCGGCTAAGACTTGGCTGCACATGGACGATCATCTTCTTGTAGTAGTAGAATTGGCCGTTGGCACCCGCGAACCTTTCACGAAGTTGCCACTCTGACTCGGTTCGCCTGGCCGCCGGAGATCCACTCTTGCATTTGCCACGTCGGTAACGGTGCCGGCGCAATTTGGGTCCCGCCATTTTGAACCCCGCCGCCAGCCGGCCCGCCCGTCCCACCGCCGGAATCATTATGCACAAGCACGTCGATATTTCCGGCCCCGTTTCGGACGAAGTACGTATGCAACCCGGCCACCTGGATATTATACACCGGCTCGACCTGACCGTTGTCGACCACCGAGCCGACGGCAACCCAGCCGCCGGAGGCGGTCCGCAGGGAGTCGCCGGGGCGAAGCTCGGCGGCGGCCGTAAAGCCGCGGCCGCGGACGTAGAAGGGATGCTTGGGCGTGACGCGGATCACCTCGCCGCCAACCTCGACCTCGACGAGACTTCGCGGCTCGTGATGGTAGACCTCGACCACCTCGCCCGCGGAAACCGGCCCTTCGGGATCCTCGTGCGACGCAGCACGAACTTTCTCGCCGCGCTCGATCCGCTCGATTGGCTTCGTCGTGCCGTCGGCCAGCGGAACAGGAGTGCCCGCAGCAAAACATACGGGTTCGATGGAATCGAACGTATCGCGGGCGGCACTCGGCGTGTTGACGCCAGTCCCAGCGTCCACACGCGCTCCGCCCCCTTCTGCATCCGCAACGGCCATCGGCCCGCCGCCCACGTCCGCATTGGACGTGCTCACCTGCCCGCTCGCCACGCCCCCCGCCGCGGTCCCGGCCGAGACACCGTTCAGGCCGCCATTATCAAGCATCACATCGGTCACAGGGAAAACCAAGGCCACGTTGCTGGGCCCAAAGCCACATTCGCCCCGCACATCGTCTCCGAAGTGAAACCGGAAGGAATCCCGCCACCCGACCCGGGAGTCCCATTGCCCTCCCCAAGAAACGTCTCGGGCCGCGCCATCCGCCGTCATCGCCATGCCCCACACCGCGTCCACCGCCGCCGGCCACGATGCCTGAGACACCAGGGAATTCGTCACGTTGCCGGCCGTCATCGGCGATGGCGGTGTAATGCCCGCCGGGAGCGTCTCGAAGTTGCCACTGGCGCTGGCGGCCTGGAACTGGCCGTTGCCGACCTGGGTGAAATCCTGCGTGTAACTTAGACCGACCGACCTCGTGGCCGTGCCGGAATCCCAGCCGTCCGGGTCCTCAACCGACGCACTGGCACTCACCGTGCCGCCGCCCTCACCCCCAGCCGCAGAGGGCAGACCTTGCCAGACGCCGTTGTCATCCAGGTACGCCTGTTCCGTATAGCCAAAGCTGGCGCTGTTCGAGGCGCTGAAGCTCTGCCCGCTGCAGGACGCCGCGAACTGGTCGCCGGTGCTGCCGCTGCCCAAGGAGGTCTTCAGTCCCGTCTCGCTCCAATCGAGGCCGTTGAAGATCGCGGTCGTGTTGAAGGAATAGGACGTGCTGTTGCTGCCGCTCTGGTCGTCCATCGCGGTACTGCCGCTGGGAGCCCCCGCCAGGGCCACCGAACAAGGCGTCTGGCCATGGTCGGAGGCGAACGTCCCGCCGCTGCCCGCGGCCCCGCCGGTCCCGCCCTCGACCTGCCAGGTGCCGTCGCCGTTGCCGTCGTAGTTGATCGCGTAGTCCTTCGTGTAACTGAACGAGTCGCTGGCCGAGCCGCTTTGGCTCAGCGCGCCGCCCCCGCCGTATCCGTCGTTGTAGCTGCCCGTGCCGGAATAGGAGAAACTGTCGCCGCCGGAATCGACGGTCGTGCCGTTGCCGCTGGTGGTCTGCCAGCCGACCGTGCTGGGATTGCTGCCCGCAACATCGGGGAAGTCGGTTTCCTGGGTTTCGTAGCCCCATGAGGTGGTGTCGCTCTGGGCCTGCGAGAAGCTCCCCACGATGTCCCCGCCGCCGACCGTGTACTGGCCGCCGCCCGAATAGCCCTGGGACGTGGTTTGCCCGCCGGAGGTCGTGCCGTTGCCGCCGGTGGCCTGCCAGGAATAGCCCTCACCCCCCGAGGCTGAGGAGGACTGGCCGCCCGATCCGGAAGCGGAAATCGGCTGCAGCGCGTAATCGGTGGTGTAGCTGGCGTTGGCGCTCGAGCTTTCGCTCTCGAATTGCGTGCCCGTGGAGGGCCAGTCATAGCTGCCGCTGACGGCCAGGAAGGCCGTGGCACTCCCGCTGCCGTCATAATTGCTGTTGCTGGAAGTCACCTGCGTATCGCTGCCCGTGCCGGAAGGCACCCATTGCCCTCCGGAGCCGGGGCTGCCGCCGGTGGTGTAGCTGGAGTTGTCGCTCTGGGAGGCCGATTGGCTGAAAGTGCCCTCCAGCGCCACGCCATTGACGGCGTGCGAATACTCGCCCTCCTGGCTGGACGACTGCCAGGTTGCGCTGGTGTTGGTGCCGTGCCCGGCGGTCTGCTGCCAGTTGCCGTCGGCGTCGAGCGTATAATCGCTGGTAACGTCGCAGTCGGACGATTGGGCGAAAGTCACGCTGCCGGAAACGAAGGCAGGCGACACGCGGAATACGCATCCGGGTCGTCGCCGCTCCGGCCGGCTCCATCCCCATCTTGTTCTACTCAGATAATCTATGACTGCCATGCGCCGCGTCCATCTTTTATCAGTGATGTCCCCTTATCCGGTCCAGTTGCCGTCGGCGTCGAGCGTGTAGCCGCTGGTAACGTCGGCGTAGGACGATTGGGCGAAAGTCACGCTGCCGGAAACGAAGGCAGGCGACACGCGGAATACGCATCCCGGTCGTCGCCGCTCCGGCCGGCTCCGTCCCCATCTTGTTCTCCTCAGATAATCTGTGACTGCCATGCGCCGCGTCCATCTTTTATCAGTGATGTCCCCTTATCCGGTCCCTGCGTAAGTCTGGCCGGAAGGGTGGCTGATCGTGACCTGGCCGGGCGAATAGCCGCTGCCGGACGGCACCGACGCAGTTGTCCACGTATAGCTAATATCCGACCCGTCCGCGGCGTCCGTGCCGAGGACGGAGAGCGTCGCGGTCAGTCCGCTGGGATCGAGCGTGCCCGAGGCCGGAACCGAGATCGTGGGCACCGTGTTGGCGGTGACATCCGCCCGTCGCCGGCCGTGTGGTCGTCTGCGTTCTCGTCGTGTTGTCTTCAGAAAATCCATGACTACCGGACACCGCATTCGTTTTTATCAGTGATGTCCGATCTCGGGTTCAAGCATTAAACCAGCAGCTCCCCAGGAATCAACGGCGGAATTCCGTTGACGGACAAACCATAACGTCGACAAAGATTGGCGATCCCAACACCCCAAACGCAGAGGGTCTCGTCCACGTTGTCTTTGAATACGCCACCTCGCTTACATTGTTTGACATGACCCTTGACGACCTCTTCAAGCCCGCTCTGGGCCGCACTATTGTCCCGTGCCAGGATTGCTTTGAATACTTGCGCGTACCCAGCGAAGTCGCCATTGCCTTTCGTCCGACATAAGTCCTCGAATTTCCCGGCCCACTCAACCATCGCGCTCTCATCCCGCTCCACGAAGGATTTAAGGGTGTAGCCCAGGCAATAGTCGAAAGGATGGTCATGCTCTTTCTCCAACCCAGGCCTACCGCCCATCAATGTCGCGAGCTTCTCTGCTGTGCCGAAATCGCGCCAGCCAGCGCATCGAATACCTCCTGGTAGGACAGCATTGCCACTAGCGAAGCGGCAATGGGCTCACCGTTCACGTGTCGCTCGAACAGACGCAGCCGGACCTTTGCCGCATCCGAAAGACACTCCTTGAACTTCGCAATGTTCGCAGAAAGCACGAAATCAGCCACACCAATATCGCGCAGGTTACCCATAAGCGACGCCAAGGAGACCCCCGTGCTATCGCCGTCGTCGGCGTTGCGCGAATCTGCGGAAGCAACCGCAAGCTTATTTCGAGAATCCTTGGCAAGCGCCTCTTTCATTGTCATGGCTTGTATCTCCCAAGATCCCTAAAGCGCAGCCGCCCATTCGGTTGGAGGACGGCAGCCTTTAGCTTGATTAGTTTTTCGTTCTTCAAGAGCAGTTCCGCAGTATCTTCAACGGATTTATCGCCGCTCCTCAGCATTTCGCGAATCGTCTTCCTGACCCACTCTTCGCTCATCTGCTTTCCCTTCGTCTTCGTTTGGCCCAGTACCAGTCTTCCACTCTTGGAAAACTTCGATTCCGTGATTACGATTTGCGAAACCTGCCCATCGGCCGCATATTTCACCCAAACGCCGTCGAACCCGTGGTTGCTCGCAAGCCTTGCGGGGAACTCCGTGAACCCCAGTTTTTCCATCGCTAACGCCGTGCGCGCCTCGGCAAGCATCCCCTTCGTTGCCCTCGTCATGGGCACGGTATTTGCGCGCTTCATATTAGCACGGAGCCGTGCCTCAATGGAAGCCCTGTCGTTCCCTGCTAGTTTGGCGAACTCGGCCTCCGACGCCACTTCGGCACCCTCGTCCAGCAAGCGTTCGGCTTCCTCTTCGAGCAAATGCTCGCCACCCTCCCTGCCCAACTTTTCGGCTTCCTCCTTTGCCACCTCCTCGGCTTCCTTCTTGACTACCCCCTCGCCTTCGCGCGCAAAGAACTTCTCCAGGCCCTCGGCGATGAGCTTTCCCCCTGCGGTGGCTGCACTCTTCACGAGGAAGATGTCGGAGATGGCCATCGCCGTGTTGACCGTGCCCCACACATAATGCCCATTCTGGAAATCGTCGATTGCGGCACGACCGCTGCCCCAAACCGGAATGATGCCTTCGAGTAATCCAGGCTGGCCCACGCTCTCAGCCCCTTCGGGAGGGGCGTTGGCCGATCCGATCTCGAGCTTATCGATGTTCACAGTTCTCACCCAGGCGGGAACAGACATGCCAGAGGCGTCTGTACTGCTGCCGTCTCGGAAGTCCCCGTTTCTCCATGCCTCGACGAATTCCACTGCGCTCATCTGGTACTCGGCAATCGCCTGAACCTGCCCAGGCGTAAAGTATGCGAGTGCGTGCTCGACCCAATCAACTTTGGGAAGATTGGGATTCGCGTGGAAAGGCGACGATTCGTCCGATGCCGCAAAGGCCTCTTCGATCAGGTGCTTGACGTAGGCCCTGGCCCCGCCCGCGGTGTCAACGCCGACCTGCGCACCGGCGGAATTCGCGTTATTGTATGCGACGAGAATAATCCCGTCGGCCCCGCCGTGATAAACGCCGTCGTTGAGCCCGCTACCCCAACTGCCGCCCTGATAGACACCGTCCTGGGTCGCGCCGCGATTGGCCGAAATGGAAGTAATCAGGTCGGTCAGCGGGTCGCTCTCAGGCGTTGCCGCAGGCGCTTGCGGCACGGTACTAACCGTATTCCCGCTCGCCACGCCGCCTGCCGCGTTCCCGCCGCCGACGTTGTTCAGGCGCGTCGTTATCAAGCGTCGGCGAATCGGTGACCGGGAAGACCGCCGCCACGTTATCGGGCCCCAAAACCACATTCGCCCCGCGCATCGTCTCCGAAGTGAAACCGGAAGGAATCCCGCCGCCCGAGCCGGGAGTCCCATTGCCCTCCCCAAGAAACGTCTCCGGCGCGGCATCCGTCGTCATCGCCATCCCCCACACCGCGTCCACCGCCGCCGGCCACGAAGCCTGAGACACCAGGGAATTGGTCGCGTTGCCGGCCGTCATCGGCGAGGGCGGTGTAATCCCCGCCGGAAGCGTCTCGAAGTTGCCGCTGGCGCTGGCGGCCTGGAACTGGCCGCCGCCGACCTGGCTGAAATCCTGTGTGTAACTTAGACCGACCGACGTCGTGGCCGTGCCGGAATCCCAGCCGTCCGGGTCCTCAACCGACGCACTAGCACTCACCGTGCCGCCGCCCTCACCCCCAGCCGCAGAGGGCAGAGCTTGCCACACGCCGTTGTCATCGAGATACGCCTGTTCCGTATAGCCAAAGCTGGCGCTGTTCGAGGCGCTGAAGCTCTGCCCGCCGTAGGACGCATCGAACTGGTCGCCGGTGCTGCCGCTGCCCGAGGAGGTCTTCAGTCCCGTCTCGCTCCAGTCGAGGCCGTTGAAGATCGCGGTCGTGTTGAAGGAATAGGACGTGCTGTTGCTGCCGCTCTGGTCGTCCATCGCAGTACTGCCGCTGGGAGCCCCCGCCAGGGCCACCGAACAAGGCGTCTGGCCATCGTAGGAGGCGAAGGTCCCGCCGCTGCCCGCGGCCCCGCCGGTCCCGCCCTCGACCTGCCAGGTGCCGTCGCCGTCGCCGTCGTAGTTGATCGCGTAATTCTTGGTGTAGCTGAACGATTCGCTGGCCGAGCCGCTTTGATTGAGCGCGCCGCCGCCCCCGTATCCGTCGTTGTAGCTGCCCGT
The DNA here is from genome assembly GCA_963824275.1 of uncultured Planctomycetia bacterium. Lineage (GTDB taxonomy): Bacteria > Planctomycetota > Planctomycetia > Pirellulales > Thermoguttaceae > JANXQG01. The sequence goes on from CAWGOT010000007.1 coordinate 1,021,117, forward strand.
GCCGGAATAGGAGAAACTGTCGCCGCCGGAATCGACGGTCGTGCCGTTGCCGCTGGTGACGTGCCAGCCGACCGTGCTGGGATTGCTGCCCGCAATGTCGGCGAAGTCGGTGTCCTGGGTTTGGTAGCCCCACGAGGTGGTGTCGCTCTGGGCCTGCGAGAAGCTCCCCACGATGTCCCCGCCGCCGACCGTGTACTGGCCGCCGCCCGAATAGCCCTGGGACGTAGTTTGGGCGGCCGAGGTCGTGCCGGTGCCCCAAGTCACCTGCCAGGAATAGCCCTCACCCCCCGAGGCTGAGGAGGACTGGCCGCCCGATCCGGAAGCGGAAATCGGCTGCAGCGCGTAATCGGTGGTGTAGCTGGCGTTGGCGCTGGCGCTTTCGCTCTCGAATTGCGTGCCCGTGGAGGGCCAGTCATAGCTGCCGTTTACGGCCAGGAACGCCGTGGCACTCCCGCTGCCGTCATAATTGCTGCTGCTGGAAGTCACCTGCGTATCGCTGCCCGTTCCCGAGGGCACCCATTGCCCTCCCGAGCCGGGGCTGCCGCCGGTGGTATAGCTGGAGCTGTCGCTTTGGGAGGCCGATTGGCTGAAGCAGCCGTCGAGCACCGCACCGTTGACGGCGTGCGAATACTCGCCCTCCTGGCTGGACGACTGCCAGGTTGCGCTGGTGTTGGTGCCGTGTCCGGCGGTCTGCTGCCAGTTGCCGTCGGCGTCGAGCGTATAATCGCTGGTAACGTCGGCGTAGGACGATTGGCCGTTGGATTCGGTGGTCGTGCCGTTGTAGGCAAACCCCTGTGAGCCCCCGCCCAAGCCCACGGAGGGAGCGGGGAAATCGAAGGAGCCGCTGCCCGAGGCGCTTTGATAGCTCTCGTTGGACGAGTCGGTCCACATCCAACCGGTCTGCAACCAGCCGGCAGGACCGAGCGTGGCCTCCGTCTGATACTGCTGCGTGCTCTGAGTCTCGCCCGACTCGGTGAAGCTGCCCGAGACGCACCCGTAGCTGCAACTTCCCTCGGTCCCCGCCCCGGAGGCCGCGGGGATGTTGTAGGAATAGGTCCCATCGCCCTGGTAGGACGTGGAACTGAAGCTGTTGCCCTGGGTCCAGCCGGTGCCGCTTGAGCCTTCCCATGTGCCGTCGGGGGCGAGCGTGTAGTTGCCGGTCGAGGAGTAGGACGAGTCATTGTCGCCGCTTTGGCTTTCGGTCCCGCTGCCGCTGTAGGAAACGGACCCGCCGGCAAGAGCGAAGGGCGAATTACCGCCGGTGCCGCCACCCGTGGAACTCCCGCTGGAGAAGGGGATGCTGTAGGAGTCGCTGCTGTTGTTGTAGGAGTTCGACCAGCCGCTGGAACTATCGGTTTCGGTGCCGCTGGCCGGGGCCCAGCCGGAGGCGCTCCAGTCCGAGTTTTCCTGGTAGGAATAGGAGGTCTCGCCCAGGCTCGACTGAACCGAATTGCCGCCCGAAAAGGCCACCAACGTCATTTGGTAGGTGCTGCCGTTGCCCGAGGAGGCGTTGTTGCCGGCGGTCATGGTCCAAGCCCCGTCGTCGTAGGCGAAGGAGTTGGTGAGGTCGTAGGAGCTCACGTCGCTGCCGTTTTCGCTCTCCATCCAGGTCGTAATGTTTCCGCCGGCGCTGCTGCCGCTGTTGTAAGCGTATCCGCCGCCCGCGTAGGACTCCGATTCGCTGCCCGACGACTCGACCTGCCCAACGCCGCCGGCCGTGCCGTAGTCGTAGGAATCCTGGTAAACGTCCGATTCATACTCGGTGCCCGTCACCGGCTGCGACGACGACCCGCTGGAATAGGGCTGGCTGCACGCATAGCTGGCCGTGGTCTGGCCGTGGCCCGTTTCGGTCGCCGCCCCCATGAAATAGTCGATGGCGGCGTAGTTGGTGGTGGTTTGCGTCCAGGTCCCGCTGCTGCCCTCACCCCCGGCCCCTCTCCCGGAGGTAGAGGGGAGTTGCCCGCTGGCCGTGGCCGTGGAAGTGACGGTGTAATCGTACTGGACCTCCGGCACGTCCACCGAGCCGTCGTTCAGTGCGTTGAGGGTGAACGTCACGCTGCCGGGGGCGAAGACGGGCGAAACACGAACTACGTATCCCGATCGTCGCCGGCGCGGTCGGCTGCGTCCGACGCCCATTAAATTAAAGACACCCGACCCCTTGATTTCCCTTTGATTTCCCCCGCTTTTATTTTCTATCGTTGATGTCCATTCCGGTCTCTGCACCAGGACCATCGACACCTCGCAATATAATCGGCCGAAGAACCGAATCGAGCTCCTCGTCACTTACGGCATTGTTCCCCATGCAAAACGACCCTTCGATAAGCCTCGCATCTTTGAGCGTCAAATTGAACGCCCGAATAAAATAACGAACGACAAGCAACGCCGATCCGCCATCTTCGCCAAGCAGCGACCTAAGCGTTCGAACGAGTTCACTAACCGAACCGGCTTGACGAGCAAGCCGTCGCAATCGTTCTACCAGGGAATCGTCAATTTGTGAATTCTCACCGGCGTTCATTTCTTGAAAATCACCTCAACCAGCTGGTGACGTTGGAGTTGGACGATTGGCCGTTGGTCGCCACGCCCATGAAGTAGCCGATGGCGGCGTAGTTCGTGTGGTGGTTTGCGTCCAGGTCCCGCCGCTGCCCTCACACCCGGCCCCTCTCCCGGAGGTAGAGGGGAGTTGCCCGCTGGCCGTGGCCGTGGACGTGACGGTGTAATCGTACTGGACCTCCGGGACGTCCACCGAGCCGTCGTTCATGGCGTTGAGCGTGAACGTCACGCTGCCGGGGGCGAAGGCGGGCGAAACGCGGACTACGTATCCCGATCGTCGCCGGCGCGGTCGGCTGCGTCCTCCTCTTGATGTTCTCAGAGAATCCATAACTGCCGGAAACCGTATTCAATTCTTATCGGCGATGCCCCTACAAAGACTCCCGACCCTTTTGATTTCCCTGGTCGTCGACGTGGCGGGAACCGGCCCACCTGGGCCAAGTTCCTGCAATTCGAGCAACGCTGGGCGCTGCCGCCACCGATTGCCTTACATTCCGTGTGCCGTGTGCGAAGCAAAGGGGTTACTTGAGGAACCGTATGCGGTAGTTCTGCACGTACGGGTCTGTGGGAGCCCCGGGTGAGCAATCACCCGGGGCCACCCGGCCTGATCTTCCTTTCAACGGGTAGAACTCGGCGTTGTCCGTCGGACCGTCTTTCCATTTCCCTCCCGATTCCAGAAATTGCAAGGCACCGTCTGAATACGCGATGTTCTTATATTCTGACTGACCGCCGTACTTAATATTCTCTCCTGTTACACCCCGATGAACCACTCCAGAAAGTTTTCGCCGAAGCAATTTAACCCACTTTATTGTCCTCCCAGAATGCCCCCCGAAGTCCTCGCCAACAATCTGCGTAAGCCCGACGATACCCGGCGGTGGCTCGGTAAAGATAGCGCCCGGCCGTAAATCCAACCAGCCCCAGATCCTCGGTTCGGCATCGTTCAACTTCAAGGGGCGCCGCTCCGCAAGTTCGCTTGTCGGTGCCAGGAAGGCGATATAGACATCGTCAGGCAACGACAGCCCATCCTTGGTTTGAACCAACCGCGCGGATCCCTCCGACCGCAAGTATAGTAAGGCCCCCAATCCCTTCTCCTCCATTAGACGCTGCAACCATGCGGCAAGTTCTTGTCGAAGGCAGAATATTGAGATGCGCGCGGATTTCATCGGTGATCCTCTCGCGAAGCTATCTATCATAGGGCGTGTACTTAGGGCGATCGCCAGTTCTTTTTTCAATATCATCCATCGCATCGACTTCCCGTTTTACTGGCGGGTGGTCACCGCCTGCCTCCGTCTCGCCAACCTGCTCGCGATAGACCTCGCCAGTCTTCTTGTTCTGGAATGTGATGTCAGCTCTCCGTGCGCCCTTTGTGCCGCCTGGAGTCCGAATGTACTCTTCAGTCGGCGACCCACCACCGGTGTGCTCCCAATCAGGTCCAAGTTCCTCGGGCAGTTCCTTAATGCGCCTGCCGATTGTCTCGTTGTGGGGACCCTGCCCCTTGGGCTTGGGTCCCGGTTTGCCGTCAGCCAGTCCATACTCACCTCCATCAGCCGGAGGCTCGATCGTCGGCTTGCCGAGAGGATTTGGACGCGGTGGAGGCTCGTATCCGTCCGGCTTGAACTCATATATTCCCGCCTTCGGTGGCGCTACGGGCTTCTTCAGCGACGACCTCAACTTCCCCAACGGTGACGCTGCAGCCGTTGTGAGCCAGCACGCCGAGCGTCGACACGTAATAGACGTGCTCGCCCTCAACCGTCATATTATACACGCGATCGACGCCGTGTTCGCGCGAGACGGCGGCCACGCGCAGCACGCCCGTTGCGCCGCGGAGCCGGTCTCGCGGTTGAAGCGATTCCAGCGGAACCCACTTCCCATCGCTCTCCGGGTAAAATCTGTGACTTGCGGTCGGCCGTATCGATTCCTGCCGCCCAAGATCGTCCTCCACCACCAATCGGCCCACGGACTGGCTCAAGTGACTGATCGTGCTCAAAACAGCCCGGCCCTCGCCACCCTCTAACGGCGGGCAAGGCTGGTTGGCAAGCACCTCGGCGCGAAGATCGTCGGGAAGCCCCATCTCCCGCATGTCGAACGGGATCGGCACTGTCCCGCCGGGAGTCGCGTGCTCCGCCTCGACCCACTCGGGCGGCTGAAGCGTTTCGACCTCGACCCGGTCTTCGTCGCCGTCGGCGTCCCGAACCACGCGCGCAGGCTCAAATGCCGCCAAGTGGCCGGATCAACGACCATCGACCCAATCGGTTCGGCTTCGTTCGAGTCCGGATTGCGGGCCAGAATCCTCTGCCCGACCCGTATGCTCTCGATGCTCTGCGTTGCGGGCAAGACCGGCCGCGCGCTGGCATTTGTCGGAACGGCTTGCCGCGGATGCGTAGGCACGAGCGACCTGCCGCCGAAGAACGCCGCGATCAGCAGGCAGGCAGCGACGAAGCATTGCCGCAGGCTGAACCCTGATCGCGAGGCTGAATCCTTCGCGCGATGCAGATCGGCCGACCACGCCTTTCGCGGCGAACCGCCATCGTTCCGCGCCGTCACCGCTTCCGGACGGCAGCCGCAATCGTTCACGTCGGCCGCAATCGTTGGCGCCGGATACTCGCAAGCTTCCGTGAAGCCATACCTCTTGTGTGCATTTCATCTCCCCAAAGGAATGAACGTTCCATCAATTGCTGCGCACATAATCCGACGAAATTCAAAATTCTGTAAACCGTTATGAATAAACGTGTTAGGACAAGATCGCCGCCCGTGCGGCGAAATTATTTTCCCATTTCAAGGCCCTCATCCGTATATATATGTGGAAACGCGTTGTTCTTTGACAATTTGATGAAAAGAAACCCGCCCTCGGTGTAGCAAACCGGGGGCGGGAGAAGTGAGGAACACTCATTGCCGCTAATTATCACTAATAACAGAAGTTAGTGATGATTAGTAGTAATCAGAGACCGAAATCGCGTGAGGTTTTTGTTGACCCGTCGAATGGGAAAATAGTTATTGATGGGGGGCCACATGGGTTTCGTGGCCGTTTGTGGCCAGATGTGGCCGGATTTGGCCGGATCTGGCCACTTCGTGGCCGAATTTGGCCAGTTTTCTGGCCAGTTTACCGCCACAAGAGCTATGACAGTAAATGACCATCAGGAGTGTAAAGACATCGAATTCCAGCAGTTTTTGACGCGGATACAATCCGTGCGGTCTATATAATAAACTTCATTCGAGGGGTAAATATGGTGAAGAAACACGCTGAATTGGCCATTTTTGGCCAAAAATCGTCGAGACTCCCCTGGAATGTAAGGAAAATTCCGGACAAGAACATCAACGGGCTCTGCAATCGAGCAAGTTCGGGCGAAAACCACCCGTCGTGGTTGTAAAAGTAGCTAGGAGTTAGGACGAGTAAGGACTTTGGCTAAACCCCTCTGTCGGCTGCGCACCTAGACCACCAAGGGCCAGAAATTCGACCTTTGACCCGTGGCAGCAACGCTCGTCCGTAATGTCAGGATCGGCTAAAATATGGCAACGACAACAAAATGCGAGATTCGAGCGATTCGTGAAGTAAGACTTTCATTGTTCACTCCCAGCCTTTTTCCCGACGATCTTGACCACGTGCTCGCCCACACGCGCGACAATTGGGAGGAGCTGCGCGGCCAGCGGCTATTCATGACCGGAGGGACCGGCTTTTTTGGGATCTGGCTGATCGAGAGCTTCCTTTGGGCCAACGAGAAGCTAGGCCTCGGAGCGGAAATCCATGTCTTGTCGCGAGATCCGGCCGCTTTTCTGCGAAAAATGCCGCATTTGGAAGGCCAACCGGGCCTGCGGTTCCAAGCCGGAAATATGGCGAGATTCGACATCCCCGCCGGCCAGTTCAGCCACGTTATCCACGCCGCCACCGAAAGCTATGACATGTCGGCTGCAGCCGACTTGCTGGCCGCCTTCGATCGCGACCTGGAAGGCACGCGCCGCGTTCTCGACCTTGCCGGCCAGTGCAGGGCCAAACGGGTGCTGCTCACCAGTTCCGGCACGTCTATGGCCGGCAGCCCTCCGAGTTGACGCACATCCCGGAGGATTATTCCGGCAGTTTCCCGCCCACCGACGCCAGGTCCGGCTATGGACAGGCAAAGCGTGTTTCCGAGTTCCTCGGCACGCTCTACTCCCAGATTTACGGCTTCGATACGACGATCGCCCGCGGTTTTGCCTTTGTCGGGCCCTATTTGCCGCTCGACCGCAATTTCGCCGTGGGCAATTTTCTCCGCGATGCCCTGGCGGGAGGGCCGATTGTCATCCAGGGCGACGGCACGCCCTACCGTTCCTACCTCTATGCCGCCGACTTGGCCGTCTGGTTGTGGACAATCCTGCTGCGCGGCTGCTCGTGCCGGCCGTATAATGTAGGTTCGGAGCAGGCGGTGACGATCGCTGCGCTTGCCCGGATGGTTCTCGACGCGGTTGCCCCGTCTGCCGAGTTGCGAGTTGTGGGGGTTGCGGACCCAAACCGCCCGGCCCAGCGTTATGTGCCGGACACGAAAAGGGCGCAGGATGAGTTGGGCCTCCGCGTCCGCATCGGATTGCCGGAGGGCATTGCGCGAACGGCCGCATGGCACTCTGGCCGGCCGTGTCCTACCGTAAAACCGTCATAAACGTATGGCCTGCAACGAGAAATCCTCGACTTCGCAATCCCCGCACATGACAATGCTCGATCTCGCTGGTAGACTAGTGGGGCTTTTCCGATTGTGACCCGCCTTTTTGTCCTGCGTCATTCCGCCTAGGAACCGATACATGGCTGAAGTGAAAATTGGCAACACGCTGGTGGGGGATGGTTACCCCTGCTTTATCATTGCCGAAATTGGCATAAACCATAACGGCGACTTGGGTCTGGCCAAGAAACTCATCGACGTTGCCGTGGAAGCGGGCTGCAATGCCGTGAAATTCCAGAAACGCACGGTCAACGTCGTTTACACCAAGGATGAACTGGCGCGGCCGCGCGAAAACCCCTTTGGCCCTACCAACGGCGACCTGAAGCGCGGCCTGGAGTTCGGCGCCGAGCAGTATCGCGAGATCAACGCCTACTGCCGTGAGAAGCGAATCCTCTGGGGAGCTTCCTGCTGGGATGAGGCCTCGGTTGATTTCATCGAGCAATTCGACGTCGCCTTCCACAAGGTCGCTTCGGCCTGTCTGACGGACGACGGCCTGTTGAAGCACATCCGCTCGAAGGGCCGGCCGGTGATCGTCGCCACGGGCATGAGCAATCTCGACCAGATCGACCATGCCGTGCGGCTGATCGGCAAGCAGAACCTGATCCTGCTGCACTCCTGCAGCACCTATCCGGCCTATTATGAGGAACTGAACTTGCGGGTCATCCCCGTCCTCAAGCAACAGTTTGGCGTTCCGGTCGGATACTCAGGGCATGAGACGGGCATTCCCTCCTCCGGCGCCGCCGTGGCGCTGGGCGCCTGCGTCATCGAGCGGCATATCACCCTCGATCGTTCGATGTGGGGTTCCGACCAGGCGGCGTCACTGGAACCCAACGGTATCGAGCGACTGGTCCGCGACATCCGCCTGATCGAAACCTCCATGGGCGACGGGGTCAAGCGCGTGCTGGATCGCGAGGTGCCCATCATGCAGAAACTCCGCCGCGTGGGACTCCGCGAACGATATATATCGTAATGGCAAACGAGATCAAAGCGATTGCCCTGGATGTCGACGGCGTCTTGACCGACGGCGGTTTCTGGTGGGGCCCCAACGGCGAGGAATTCAAGCAATTCAACTTCGCCGACGTGATGGGGATCTCGCTGGGCCGCAAGGCGGGCCTGCTCTTCGCCTTGATTTCCGGCGAGGCCAGCCCTCTGGTCGATCGCTTTGCCGAGAAGATGGGGATTGTCGATATTCACAAGGGCTGCAAGGACAAGGCCGCGGCCCTGCGGGCCTTTGCCCAGAAGAACAATTTGGAACTCCAGTCGGTCTGCTTCATGGGCGACAACGTCAACGATCTTTCCGCCATGCAACTGGCCGGCCTCAGCGCCGCCCCGGCCAGTGCCCAGCCCGCGGTCCGCGAGCGCGTCGACCACGTCACGCGGCGAGCGGGAGGACACGGCGCCGTGCGCGAACTCGTCGATCTGCTCCTGGGTGAAAAAGGGTCAGATCAAATTTCTCAGCCGTCACCGGTTCCGCATACAGAGGGCCGTCCTGAGAAAATGGATCTGACCCCTTTTACCCGCGCTTGAATGAAAGGTCCCCTTGATCGTGATGAAGCTCTCCGATTACGTGATGCAGTTCATTGCCAAAACGGGCGTCAAGCATGTTTTCATGCTGCCCGGCGGCGGCGCGATGCACCTCAACGATTCGCTCGGGCAGTGCAAGGAGCTGGAATACGTCTGCACGCTGCACGAGCAGGCCGCAGCCATTGCTGCGGAGGCCTACGCCCGCGTGACCAACAATCTGGGCGTGGTCATGGTCACGACCGGGCCCGGCGGCACGAACGCTATTACGGGTCTGGCGGCAGCCTGGCTCGATTCGACGCCGGTCGTTTTCCTCTCCGGCCAGGTCAAACGCAGCGATCTGATCGGCACATCGGGCTTGCGGCAACTGGGTGTTCAGGAAGTCGACATCGTTTCCATCGTTCGGCCGCTGACCAAGTATGCGGTTACCGTGATGGAACCCGAATCGATCCGATACCACATGGAAAAGGCCCTGCACCTGGCCAAATTGCCGCGATCGGGCCCGGTGTGGATTGATATTCCCTTGGACGTCCAGGCGGCGAAAATTGACGAAACGGCACTGCCTGGATTTGAAGTGCCATCGGATAGCCCCAGGCGGCGCAGCCAATCGAGCAGCACGTTGCACGGACGATCGAGTTGCTTCGGCAGGCTGAGCACCCGATCCTTCTGGCCGGAAACGGAATTCGCATGGCGAACGCGGACCGCGACTTTCTGCGATTGGTCGAGCGCCTGCAAATCCCCGTGCTGACGAGTTGGCTCGGCATCGATCTGATTCCGGACGATCATGAGATGTTCGTTGGCCGCCCGGGATCGATAGCGCCCCGCGGAGCGAACTTCGCTTTGCAGAACTCCGATTTGCTGATCGTGCTAGGGTGCCGGATGGACATGGGATTGACCGGCTACGATCACGCGCGGTTCGCCCGTGCAGCCAGAAAGTCATCGTCAATATCGACGCCGCCGAAATCGCGAAGGTCAAAACGCAGATCGACGTGCCGGCGTGTTGTGACGTGGGGGTCTTCATCCGCGCGATGCTCGATCGTTGCGAAACGCCGGCAAAGAACTGCACCGAGTGGCTGGATCGCTGCCGGCAGTGGAAGAAACGGTACCCCGTGGTAACGTCCGACCATTGGGCGCAGAAACGCTCTGTCAGCACCTACTGCCTCTCCGATGCGATCAGCGATGCGATGCGCGACGACGATCTGGTCGTGACGGGCAGTTCGGGCAACGGTGTCGAGATCTTCCTTCTGGCATTCCGCGCAAATGCGGCCAGCGCAGTTTTTCACGCTCGCGGACTGGGCGCAATGGGCTTTGCCCAACCGGCCGCAATCGGCGCCTGCGTGGGAAGCGGCGGAAGGCGGACAATATCGGTCGATGGCGACGGCGGTTTCCAAATGAACATCCAGGAGCTCCAGACCCTGGCGAGATTGCAACTTCCCATCAAGTTCTTTGTGGTCAATAATCAGGGGTACGGCTCGATCCGTGCTTCTCAAAAGAACTGGTTCGGGCGGCTGCATGGCGCTGATGCGACCAGCGGATTGACGCTGCCCAACTTGATGAGAGTTTCCGAGGCATACGGCATTCCGGCAATTCAAATTGCCGAGAACGATGAGCTGCGGGAGAAGGTCCGCACGGTCCTGGCGATGCCGGGGCCCGTAATTTGTGAAGTCCTGGCGACGCCCGACGAAGTTCGCCCCGCGGCTTTCCTCCAGGCAGCTTGCGAACGGGTCGATGGTCTCGATGCCGTTGGAAGATTTGTGGCCCTTCCTGGATCGCGGTGAGTTCATGGAGAACATGATTATTCCGCCGTTGGAAGCCGTGTCTTCGTGACCCTAAAACACCCAGACGACGCTTGAGGAGATGACTTGTGACACGCATCGGCATCATGCAGGGCCGCCTTCTGCCTCCGGTTGAAGGGCATTTCCAGTGCTTCCCCCGCGACCATTGGGCCGAGGAGTTTCCGCTCGCAGCCGCAGCCGGCCTGCAGTCCATCGAGTGGATTTATGACGCCTACGGCGCCGACGCAAATCCCATCGCCACGGATGAGGGCATCGCGAAAATGAAGGCCGCGGCTGAGGAAAACCATGTCCAGATTCTCTCGCTCTGTGCCGATTATTTCATGGACTTTCCGCTCGTCCGCGCCACCGAGTCCGAACTGGCGCGACGCCTGACGATCCTTCTGTGGTTAATGTGGCGTGGCTTTGAGGTGGGCGTCAAGCGGATCGTCCTCCCGTTCGTCGATGCGTCGCGGATCACGACACCCGACGAAATGGCGAGCGTTGTGTCCTGCCTCCGCCGCGCCATGCCGGCGGCCGAGGAGGCGGGCGTGGAGATCCACCTCGAAACGTCGCTCGACCCCTCCGGCTTCCGTACACTGCTGGATCAGGTGCCGCATCATAAGCTCAAAGTGAACTACGACTCCGGCAACAGCTCGTCATTGGGGTATCGTCCGGGGGACGAGTTTGCGGCTTATGGAAGCCGTGTGGGGAGCGTGCATATCAAGGATCGCGTGCTCGGCGGCGGTACGGTGCCGTTGGGCACCGGCAATGCCGACTTTCCGGAGTTGTTCGAGGCCCTGCGGAAGGTCAGCTATTCGGGTGATTACATTCTGCAAGTTGCCCGAGGCCTTCCTGGCCATGAGCTAGCCTGGGCAAAAGAAAACCTGGCCTTCCTGCGGCGTTTTCTTCCGGATCAAAGGTAAATCTACGTGGATCTCCAGCTTGCAAACCGTACGGTGCTGGTCGCCGGATCGTCGCGAGGAATCGGCAAGGCGACCGCGCGTGCCTTCCTGGCCGAAGGTTGTCGTGCGATCATTACCGGCCGGCAGGCGGGTCCGCTCCTGCAAACTGCGGGGGAGTTCGAGGCCGACTTCGGAGCGGATCGTGTGATGGCGTTGGAGGGCGATCTGGCCCAGGAGAACGACATTCGAAAAGTGCTCGATGCCCTTCGCCGGCGCTGGGGAAGGCTCGACGCATTGGTGGCTAATATCGGTACCGGCCGCGGCAAACCGGGCTGGAATCTCGCTCCGGGCGATTGGTCGTCGCTGTTCGAAATGAACCTTTGGGCGAGCGTGCGGCTCGTCACGCAGGTTCTTCCTGAGATGATCGACGCACGGCACGGAAGCATCGTTCTCGTCGCGTCCATCGTGGGCGTCGAGAGCACTCCCGCCCCACTGCCCTACAGCGCCGCAAAAGCCGCCCTGATCAATCTATCCAAGAACCTTGCGCGGCAAGCCGGACCGCACGAAGTTCGCGTGAATTGTGTCGCCCCGGGTAACGTGCTTTTTCCCGGTGGGTCGTGGGAACAGCACCTGGCCGAGCGAAAGGACGAAGTGCTGGATTACATCCAAAGAGAGGTGCCGCTAAGGCGCTTTGAACGTCCGGAGGAGATTGCGGACCTGATCGTATTTCTGAGTTCTGACCGGTCGGCCTTCATTACCGGAGAATGTGTCGTGGTGGACGGCGGCCAAACGCGGAGTTTATGAGTTTCCGCTTGCAATCTTCGGCGGAGGAAGCGAAATGAAGAACGTCTTTGATCTCTCGGGACGCGTCGCGGTGATTACCGGCGGGGCGGGACTGCTCGGCCGCAAGCATGCGGAAGCCATCGCCTCACAAGGCGGCATTCCCGTCCTGGTTGACCTGGAAATCTCGCAACCCGACCAGCAGGCGCTGGAGATCTCAACAGCCTTTGGCGTCGACGCTCTGGGCTGCGGCTAATATCACTGAACTGCGAGAAGTCGAGCGGGTCATGGATGCCGTGCTGGCGCGCTACCAGCGCGTGGATATTCTCATCAACAACGCGGCAAACAACCCGAAAATGGAGGGGTCGGCTTCGGTCGCATGGACCCGGCTGGAGAACTTCCCCTTGGACCTCTGGCAGGCCGACCTGGCCGTCGGCTTGACCGGCGCTTTCCTTTGCAGTCGCGTGATCGGCGGTGAAATGGCCCGACGACGTTGCGGCGTGATTCTGAACGTTGCCTCGGACCTGGCCGTTATCGCGCCCGACCAGCGGCTCTACCGCCGCGAGGGATTGCCGGATGATGGGCAGCCCGTGAAACCGGTCACCTATTCGGTAGTCAAGACCGGGCTGATCGGATTGACGCGATACCTCGCCACCTACTGGGCCGATTGCGGCGTTCGCGTCAACGCGATTTCGCCCGGCGGGGTGTTCAACGGGCAACCGGAGGGCTTCGTTGCCAGGCTCAGCCAGTTGATTCCGATGGGCCGCATGGCCGAGGTGGACGAATACCAGGGCGCTATCGTCTTCCTGTGCTCCGACGCCTCGTCCTACATGACAGGGCAAACCTCAACATCGACGGCGGGAGGACGTGCTGGTGAATCTGCAAGCAAATCAACTGTTTTCGCTCGAGGGCAAAACGGCTCTCCTCACGGGCGCATCGGGGTTCTTGGGCAGGACATTCGCGATCGCGCTGCTGGCCAATGGTGCCCGCGTCGTCGCGCTGGGACGATCCGATCGCCTGGAGCAGGAGGCGGCCCGATGGACGGCCGAGTTCGGTCCCCAGCGAGTGCGGGCTTGCCGAGTCGACATGCACGATCGCGATGCGCTTGAGCGAACGCTGGACGAGATTGTCGCCACGGAGCCTTTCGTCGAGATCCTGGTGAACAATGCCCACGAGTTGGGACAAAGCACGGGCTTCAACGTTGCGGAAGGAGGCGCTCGAGAAGGCGACGCCGGAGCAGCTCATGCGCAATCTCGCCGGCGGAACGCTCTGGCCCCTTTTGGCCGTGCAGAAGTTGGGCAAGGGCATGAAGGATCGCCGCCGCGGCAGCATTATCAATATCGCTACGATGTATGCCTTGGTGGCGCCCAGCCCGCGGCTGTATGAGGGCACGCCCGCACTCAATCCACCCGGCTATTCCGCGGCCAAGGCGGCGATGATGGCCTTCACGCGCTACACGGCGTCCTTCTGGGGCGCGGTACGGCATACGCTCGAATGCGATCCTGCCGGGACCGTTTTCCAACACCGAGGACGCAGGCGAGAACAGCGTTCGGGAGGGCGATTTCTTTCTCGACCGCTTGCGCGAGCGAACCTGTCTAGGGCGAATCGGCCGCCCGCAGGAATTGGCCGGGGCCCTGATTTTCCTGGCCTCGGACGCGTCGAGCTACATCACCGGCCATGGACTGGTAGTCGATGGCGGCTGGACAATTATCTGATCCGCAAGCAGAGATCCTTGGGTATCGATCCGAAAACCGCGAGCAGGCAGGAATCAAGAACCACGTGAACACCATACATCAGCGAACGGAGATTGGCAGTTTACTTTCCCAGGGACGCGCGGCGGTCGAACGCCGCTTGTCCGGCCTGTTTGACGAAGCGGCCGGAGCCGCAAAGGACCGTATCGTATTGTGCGGCGCCGGGCCGTTGGGTCGTCGGACGCTGCGAGGTCTTCGCAGCGCCGGCATCGAACCGGTCGGTTTTGTCGACAATAATTCGAGGCTCTGGAACACGGAGGTGGACGGGTTGCGCATGGCCGCGCCGCGCGAGATGGTCGCCGCCGAGCGTGATTTGGCCGTCTTTGTCGTGACCATTTTCAATCACTCGGCCGTTCGGCGGCAGTTGGCCGAAATGGGGTGCCGTCGCGTCGTTTCCGCCCCGTGTCTCTATTGGAAATTTGCGAGCGCGTTTCTCCCCTACTGCAGCCTGGGGGACCTGGAACGGATCTTTGCCGAACAGCAGGCCATTGCGGACGGCGCCAAGCTCTGGGCTGACGAACTCTCCAGAGCATATTACTTCTCGCAGTTGCGATGGCGGTTGACCTTGGACTCCGAGAAGCTGCCGCAGCCATGTCCGGCAGGCGACACGTACTTCCCTGAGGACCTGGTCGCCCGCCGGGAGGACGAAGTCTTCGTCGATTGCGGCGCGTTCGACGGCGATTCGGTGCGTGCCTTCATTGAACGCCGCGAGGGCCGATTCAAGACGATCGTGCCGTTGGAGCCGGATCCGAAGAACTTCGAAGCGCTCTCGCGCTACATCGAGAGCCTTCCGCCCGGCATGCGAACGCGGTTCGTCCCGACCGCATTGGCGGCCGGTTCGCATGCCGGGGTTGTCTCGTTTGACTCGCAAGGCGATATGTCGTCCACGGTGACTGCGATCGGGGCTCTGACGCTCAATTGCGCGCGCCTGGACGACGTGCTGGCCGAGCACCCTCCCACGTACATCAAGATGGACATCGAAGGCGCCGAATTGGACGCCTTGGAGGGCGCGGGGCGTCATTGCCGCGCACCGCCCGGTGCTTGCGATCTGCGCCTATCACAAACAAAACGACCTTTGGCAGATCCCGCGGAAAATCCAGTCGCTGTACGCCGGCTATAAACTCTTCCTTCGGGTCTATGCCGAAGACTGCTGGGAACTCGTGTGCTACGCGATCCCGGACGATCGCCTCGCAAGACCCATAAGCTAAGGGAGGGAGTCGACCATGAAGTTGGTCAGCATCATTACGCCGTGCTACAACGAGGAAGAGAACGTCGAGGAAACGTATCGCCAGGTCAAGGCGCTCTTTGAATCGCTCGGCAAGTATCGCTACGAACACCTCTTCATCGATAACTGCTCCAGGGACAAGACCGTAGAGGTTCTGCGCCGCATCGCCGCTGCCGACAAGAACGTCAAAGTGATTGTCAATAGCCGGAATTTCGGCCATATCCGTTCGCCGCATCATGCAATGCTCGTCGCGAAAGGAGATGCCGTGATCTTCGTCGTCGCCGACCGCCAGGACCCGTTAAGCCTCATCCCCGTTTTTCTGGAGCAATGGGAGCAAGGCCACAAGATGGTCCTTGGGATCAAGGCCCGCAGCAAGGAATCGCCGCTGATGTTCGCCATTCGGAGGTTCTACTACTCTCTTGTCACCCGGCTCTCCGAGATCGAGCTCATCGAGAACTTCTCGGGGTTCGGCCTCTTTGATCGAAGCGTGGTCGATGCAATTCGCGAAATGGACGATCCCTATCCCTATGGAAGAGGGATGCTTGCGGAAGTTGGCTTCGATCCGGTTCGAATCGAATACACCCAGAACCGCCGGGAGCGGGGCACCACCAAGAACAACTTCTATACGCTGTATGACATGGCCATGCTGGGCATCACCAGCCACTCGAAGGTCCCCCTGCGCCTGGCTACGATGCTCGGTTTCGCCATGTCGGCTCTAAGCCTGCTGGTTGCCGTCGGCTATTTCATCTACAAGCTGCTCTTCTGGCAGCGTTTTGAGGTGGGCATTGCGCCGCTGGTGATCGGCATCTTTTTCATCGGGGCCGTGCAATTGTTTTTTATCGGCATCCTCGGCGAGTATATCGGTTTCATCCACACCCAGGTTTTGCACAGGCCGCTGGTCTTCGAGAAGGAACGGATCAACTTCGATGACTGAGCTTGCCACTGCCATCCGCTCCCTCGACCGGCTGATCCCCGACGCCACCGGCGGCCTGCCGGAAGACGCCTTCCTGTTGGTCAGCCGGCTGCTGCCGCTGGTGAACGTCGACCTCTTGATCCAGGACCGCGCGGGGAACCCTGCTCACGTGGCGGGACGACGAATTCTACGGCCCTGGCTGGCACGTGCCCGGCGGCATTATCCGCTTTCAAGAGACCCTGGCCGAGCGGATCCACAAGACGGCCCGCAACGAACTCGGGGCCGACGTCGAGTTCGCCGCCAAACCGATCGCCACCCGCGAGGCGATCGATCCCCAAAGGAAGGTCCGAGGGCATTTCATCTCGCTCGTGTACCGCTGCGCCCTGCTTGGGCCGCCCGCGGCCGAACTCCAGTACCGCTCGGGCCTTCCGCTCGCCGGGCAGTGGGGTTGGCACGCCGTCTGGCCGCCGGATATAATTGACATTCATCGGGACTATGTGGAGTTCTTATGAAGGTCAAGCACGATGGCTGATACATTCGATCCCTATCGGAAATGGCTGGCAATCCCGGCCGAGGAGCAGCCGCCCCATCACTATCGCTTGCTGGCGATACCGCTCTTCGAGTCGGACCCGGACGTGATTTCCAATGCGGCCGACGGCCGGATGACCCAGATCAAGAACTACCAGACGGGCCCTTATGCCAAGGTGTCGCAGCAGATCCTCAACCAGATTGCCGCCGCCAAAATATGCCTTCTCGATCCCAAGAAGAAGGCCGTCTACGATCGGCGTCTGCGTGAAAAACTCCAGCCGGCGGACAAGCCTGCCGAGGCTACCGAGGCCGCCCAGCCCTCCGAGTTCGATTTTTCAGCGCTGACCGCGGCCACGCCGGCCTCCACGCCGCCGATCCCCAAGCGGAAGAAGTCGAAATCGTGGGTCGCGCCGGCGGTCGCGGGCGGGGCCTTGCTGGTGGCCGGCAGCGTGGCGGCCGTTGTTTGCATGCTCCCCCCGCAAGCTGACCAGGTCGCCAGCGAAGCGAAGAAAGTGCCCGCGCCTCCTGTCCCAGAAGGCGAGCCGAGCAATTTGCCCAAGTCGGCGTTCGATCCGGCGGCGGCCTCGAAGGACTCCTCGGCAAAGAAATCGCAGCCGCACGCCAAGCCGCCAGCGAAAGCGTCGGTTCAACCGGTTGAGACCAAGCCCTCCGATCCGAAACCCAAGCCGGAGGAGGAAGCCGACCCGAAGCAGGAACCCGAACCGAAGCCCGAACAGACGTCGGAGCCTGTGGCAGACGAAAACCGCCCGGCGACCATGAGGAAATGGCGCCTGCGAAGAAGGTGGCGATCCCGACGGACGAGCAACAGCAAACGGTCGAACGCCAGGTCCGTGAGATCTTCCAGGCGGAGTTCGCCGCGGCCAAGACGGCCGAAACCCGCTCTGCGCTGGCTGGAAAACTGGTGGAGCAAGCGGGCAAATCAGGCAGCGACGCCGCGGCGCCCTACGTGCTGTGCCGTTTGGCCGCCCAGCAGTACGCGGCCGCCGGCAACCTGGACAAGGCGATGACGGTCCTCGACACGACGGCCGCCCGCTACGACACCGACGTTTCCCGCTTGAAGCTCGAGATCCTGAACTCGCTCCTCGGCAGCCGTGCAAAGCCCGCCGCCATTGAGCCGGACATTGCCCGCGGGATATACGATGCAGCCATGAAACTGACCGAATCGGCTGCTGCCACGGGAGAGGTTGAGGCGGCCGTCCAGTTCGTCCGCGTTGTCTCCACGGCGGCCTATCGCTCGCGAGACCCGGAATTGGAACGTGAAAGCGGGAAGAAAACCCGCGAGATCGACGCCCTCAAGGCCCGCTTTGCCGCCGTCCAGAAGGCCCTCGACACGCTCGAAACCGATCCCGCCGACGCCGACGCGAATCTCAAGGCGGGGCAATGGCTCTGCCTGGTGAGAGGTCAGTGGGATCGAGGGCTGCCCATGCTTGCCAAGGGGAGCAACAAGGCCCTGGCGGAACTGGCCAGGCAGGATCTGGGCACGCATGGCGAGGCCAAACAACAGGTTGCCGTGGCGGATGCCTGGTGGAACCTGGGCGAAAAGGACCCGGCGAGCAAGGCCGCCCTCCAGGACCGCGCCCGGCACTGGTACCAGCTTGCGATGCCGAAGCTTGCCGGCCTCGACAAGGCCCGCGCCGAGAAACGGGCAGGAACGCCCGCCGACAATGGCAACCCGGCTGCCCGCCCCGACGCAAACGTCCTCCAGGAGGGCAACGTGGCCCTGGCGAGCAACGGCGCGACCGTCGGCGGCAGCTTCGACCACCCGGAGTTGTTGATCGACGGCCACACGCAGTACGATGAAAAATCGGGCGTCGCCGCCACCAAGTGGCCGGGCGTGGCGATTATCACGCTCAAGCAGGTCTACCAGTTGCAGTTGGTTCGTCTGAGGGTCTACAATCGCGATCCGAGGATCGTGCATTTTATTCTCTCGACCTCGACTGACGGCAAGAACTTTACCGTCGCGGTGGACGGCAGCAAACTCGATCTGAATTGGGCTATGTACGACATCAAGTTTCCTCCGCGTCTGGCCAAGGTAATCAAGCTCGACGCGCTTTACGAAAACCATGACGAGTACTTCCACGTCATCCAGATCGAGGCCTATTGCACACCGCCCAAGTAAGCATCCGACTATGGCTGATACATTCGATCCCTATCGGAAATGGCTCGGGATCCCGCCCGAAGAGCAGCCGCCCCATTACTACCGCCTGCTGGCGATTTCGGCCTTCGAGTCGGATCCCGATGTGATTTCCAACGCGGCCGACGGTCGGATGAGCCAGGTCAAGAGCTATCAGGCGGGCCCTCACGCCAGACTGTCGCAGCAGATCCTCAACCAGATTGCCGCGGCCAAAGTCTGCCTGCTCGATCCCCAGAAAAAAGCGGCTTATGATCGGCGGTTGCGTGAAAAGCTCCAAGCCACCGAGTTCGATCTCTCCTCGCTGGCCGCCGCGTCGTCGTCCTCCGCCGACCATGGGTACATGGTGCCCGTGATTCCGAAGAAGAAAAAGCCAATCTCATGGCTCGCGCCTGCGATCGTCGCCGGGGCCGTGGTGCTGGCGGGCAGCGCAGCGGCGGTCGTTTTCATGTTGCCGCCGCAAGGCGGCCAGGTCGCGAGCGAAGGGAAGAAACCGCCCTCACCCCCGGCCCCGCTCCCCGGGCACCATGTACCCATGGTCGGCGAGGGGAGTAACTTGCCCAAGTCGGCTTTCAATCCGGCCGCCGCATCGAACGAACTGCCGCCGAAGCCGCCGGTCCAGCCGCCTGCCCAACCGCCTGTTCAACCGGCTGTCGAGACGCCCGTCCAGACCCCGGTCCAAGCAGAGTGGCTCGAGATCAAGCCGGCCGCTGATCCCGACTCAAAACCGGCGGTCCCGGCTGAGTCAAAACCGGAGCCCAAGGCTAACGAGAAGCGGGTCGCCATGGTGCCCGCCAAGAAGCTGCCCGTCCCGCCCGACGACCGGCAGCAGGCGATCGAAAGCCAGGTCCGCGAGATCTTCAAAAACGACTTTGCCGCGGCCAAGACGGCCGACATGCGCTCTGCGCTGGCGGGAAAACTGGCGGACCAAGCGGGCAAGTCGGACAGCGACCCATCGGCAACCTATGTGCTTTGCAAGTTGGCCGCCCAGGAATACGCTGCCGCCGGCAACGCGGGGAAAGCGATGGAGATCGTCGATACGATTGCCGGCCGCTATGACATCGACGCTGCCCGCTTGAAGCTCGATATCCTCACGTCGGCGCTGGGCGGCCGCGACGCGGCGCGACCCGGCGTACCCCGGCCCGCTACGGCCGAGCCGGATATCGCCCACGACGTTTGTGAGGCGGCCCTGACATTGACCGAAGCCGCCGTCACCGCGGGAGATGCCGAACTAGCCGGACAGTTCATCCGCGTGGCGTCCACGGCGGCCTACAGGTCGAAAGACACGGAGTTGGAGCGGGAAAGCGCGAAGAAAACCCGCGAGATCGACGCCCTCAAACTGCGGTTCGC
This sequence comes from uncultured Planctomycetia bacterium, assembly GCA_963824275.1. Lineage (GTDB taxonomy): Bacteria > Planctomycetota > Planctomycetia > Pirellulales > Thermoguttaceae > JANXQG01. Next base: position 1,041,246 of record CAWGOT010000007.1, read on the forward strand.
CGCTTTCCAGAAGGCCCTCGATACGCTCCAGACCGATCCGGCCGACCTGGACGCGAACCTCAAGGCGGGGCAGTGGATGTGCTTTGTCAAGGGTCAGTGGGACCAAGGGCTTCCCATGCTCGCCAAGGGAAGCAGCCAGACCCTGGCGGAACTGGCCAGGCAGGACCTCGCCGCGCCCGGCGACCCGAAGCAGCAGGTCGCCTTGGCCGACGCCTGGTGGAACTTGGGGGAAAAGGAGAGTTCCGCGAACAAGACCGCCATCGAGGGCCGCGCCCGCCACTGGTATCAGCAGGCCGTGGACAAGACCTCCGGATTGGACAAGGCAAGGATTCAGAAGCGATTGCAGGAGGAGACCGCCCTCGCGCGGCCGACGTGGGCAAATCCTCGGGCCGCGAATCGATCGTCGACGTCACCAATCTTCCCTTTGTCGGGAAGAGCGTCGTGGAGGGGAAACCGCACAATATCGCAATCGACAGCCTCGACGTGTGGGAGGGATTCAAGTTGCTTCCGCCTTCCATCCCCGGCACAAAAGTCAAGCACTTCTTCTTTCTGCACGCCGCAAGCGAAGTCGAGATCAACCTCGAATCGCGACTCAAGGGCGGACAGGTCGCCAGACGCTTCAAGGCCTGCCTGTACCTGGAGCAGACCTCTCGGGCCGGGGGTTCGGATGGAATCGTATGGACGGTGGAGGCCGGCGGCAAGAGCGGCATGAAACTGCTGCTCACGACCCCGCAGACCCAAGACATGAACCCCGTGGACCTGCCCTTGCCGTTGGGCACGACGCGAATCGTAATCCGATCCCTCCCCGGCGCGGCGAACAACTATAGTCACGACTGGGGCATCATGGCCAATCCCGTCGTCGTTTTCAGCAAATAGTCACCCCGAGCGAATCAGCGGCCGACCAGTCCGGCCGGCTTGGGTTGCGGAACCCGTTCCTTTCCGGCCGGCGGTACGCGGCGCCGGCGAAGACGCCAGGCCAGGCCGCCGAGGCACATGCCGCCGAGGCCCGCCAGCGCCGTGAGCCGGGATGGTTCGGGGACCGCTGTCTCGGCTCCCGCGAAGTTCACCGCGTTCACGAAGAGCTGGGCATAATTGGAATTGCTCAATTCCGTCGGGCCGGCGAGGGTCGAGAAGCTGAGCACTTCACCGGCGCCATATTTCCAACCGATCAGCCCGTTGCTGCTGGTGCCGCCGCTGCTGGTGTAGTAGACCGTCGCGCCCGCCTTCGGAAGGAAATCGGTCTCCGACCCATCCTGGCTATCCGCGGTGAACGTGAAGGAGGAACTCACCCCGTGATTGAGAAACGCGTTCGCGGTCGATTGGCCGTAGGTGAGCGTGAGGGTGGAACCAAAGGTGGCGGTGAGGCTGACCGGAATGGCAGCTTGCAGAGTCTGCAATTCATTAGCGCCGTCAATATCCAGGACAGTCCATTCCGTCGTCACCAGCCCGCCGCCGGCGGAAACATAGTTCAAAAGCGATTGCTGCGCGGCCGTCGACATCTTCGCCATTTCTCCACTCGTGTAATCGCCCAGAATGACCGTGTTGTAGCTCGAGAGATTCGCCGGCAGGCCCACGTTGCCTACGTTGGTGAAGTTGTCGACGGTCACCGTGTCGCCGGCGCTGGTCAACACGTTGCTCACGGCCGCGTCTTCGGTCGGGTCGCCAGTCGACAAGAAATAGACGGAATCCGCCCTCGCCCGGTTGCCTACGAGCAAAGCTACACCGAAAGCCAAAAACAGACGGTTCAAGGACAAACTCTTCAATCTCTCGCGGTTGAGGTTCGTTAAAGCCAGCCACTCTTGCCATTATTAGTCTATACGCCCCTGTGGAAAATGTCAAGAAAGGGGAAAGAAAACAACTGCAGCTTGGCTATCGGAGTGCGTTTCTTCCCGATCCCTTCGCGCATTCGCGAAGCTCGGCCTTACGGCATCGCCTTGGGAAGCCCAATCTTGAACAGCTCCGCACCGTGCCCCGCCACTTGCATGCTGAAGTGATCGGAAAACAGTCCCTGGTCCTTCTGTCGCCAAAGGTCGCGGACGGTTTGCCGGCCGGAGAGCTTCAGGTCGGACCACTTGGCGGTCACCTCCGCGGGAGTTTCGCCGAGGTTGTAGAGCGCAACGGCCTTCGAGCCGTCATGGAGGTCCCGGGCATAGACCAGGAGCTTGTTGCCCTTGTTGGCGGCGACCGTGGCCTGCTTGCCGAGCGGATCCTGGTTCACGGCCAGCACTTCATCGTTCTCGACTAGGTTGAGCGTGAAGGCGTCGAGCTTCTCCAGGTCGCAGCCCAAGAGCAGCGGCGCGGCGGCCATGCACCACTGGGTCATGTGGAGATACTGCTCGTCGGGCGTGAGCCGGGTCGGGACTTGCTTCTTCTGGAAGTTGACCACGCCCAGGACCATCATGTCGGGATCGTTCCAGTGGCCGGGGCGGGCCAGCGGCGCCCACTTGTCGCTGGGCGGGCCTTGGGGCTCGGTCTGGCCCTTCGGGATGTTGACGTAAAACGCCTTGCTCGCCATGCTCTGCCAACTGTCGCCGATGTCGCCGGTCGTGCGCCAGCAATTGAACATCTCCGACTGGTCCTTGGCGCCTCGAAGGGCATGCTGTTGGAGTAGCTGAAGAAAATGTCGCGCCCGAATTGCGGAGGGCCTTGTACATCGTCGCGGTGTTCGTATGAAACTGTTCCGCGGTCTCGGCCTTGGGCTTGGTCTGCTTGGGGTTCCAGTCGTATTTCAGGTAATCGATGCCCCAGGCCGCCCACTGGCTGGCGTCGTTCTGGGCAAAGGAAACCGCGCCCATCGTGCTTTTCACCTTGGTCCACGCGCCGCCCGCATCGTCCGAGCTGCCGCCGATATAGCCGGCGTAGGACGTTTCCCAGGGCGTGGAATAGATGCCGACCTTCAATCCCAGGGCGTGAATCTCATCGCACATGGCCGGCATGTCGGGGAACTTGGCGTTGGGCTGGATGCCGTTGAATTTTCCGCCCCGCTGGCCCTGCCAGGCGTCGTCGATGTTGATGTAGGTCCAGCCGTGGTTGATCAGCCCGCTGGCGGCCATGGCCCTCGCGGCGTGGATCACGTTCTCGCCCTTGACCGTGCCGTGATAGGCGTTCCAACTGTTCCAGCCCATGGGCGGGGTGAGGGCGATTTCGTCGCCGACGACGATGCGAAAGGGCTTCTCCGCCTGGCCCTGGGCATTGCTGGCGCTGAACGTCACCTCATAGACGCCGCGGGCGGTCAGCGCGCCGGTGATCTGCCCTGTGGCCGGGTCAAGGTGCAGGCCGGCGGGGAGATTCCGGACGGAAAAAATCATCGGCCGATCGCCGCTGGCGGGGATGTGGTACAAGAGCGGGCTGCCGGGCCGGACGCCGAAAACGGCGGGTCCGTTGATGCGGGGGGCGGCGGCCGGTTTGGGCGTGCGCAGCACCGGTTGCGAGGGGGCCGCCGCGGGCGCGTCGTCCGACGCTGCCCGCGCCAGGCCGGTGGCCGATGCCAGGACGATCGCCGCCGCACAGAGCCGGCCGAAGGATTTGAATGTCGCGTAGTTTTTCATGGTTCGTTTTTCCTTGGTTGATGAAAGTTGTGGAAGTGGTCAGGAATGCCGTGTTTTCGCTGCCTTATTCGCCCCCCTGCTCGACCGTCACGGCCTGACGGTCGGCCAGGCCGGGCGAATTCCGCACGCTGAAGCCGGCCACCTTTGCCAACCGCGTGGTCCGGCCGCCGGACGATTGCTGCGTCTTGAAGTTGTCGAAGGTCACGCCGTTAACGTTGTCCAGGACCAAGGGCGTCCGCGCATCGGGACTCTCGAAGCCGATCTCCACGTTCTTGAAGGTCAGGCCCTTCCCGTTGCGGATGTAAAAGGCCGAGGCCGGCCGGGTGCCGAAACTCCGCGGCGAATAATCCTTCGGGTTCGGCGGGACCAGGAACGTCCGCGCGTCCGCATCACCGCCCTTGTAGACGATCTTCACGTCTTCCAGCGTGATGTTTTCGAAGGGCGAAGTGAGCCAGCCGGAAATGACGCTGGGCTGCACGTTGACGGGGCCCTCGCAATCGGTGCAGGTCACGTCCTGTATGTGGACGTTCTTGATGGCGCCTACTTTGGCGCCTGGTTCGCCGGTCCGCATGCGGTTCCAAACGAGGATATAGATCGGGCAAGCCCGCCCTTGATGGTGATGTTGCGGTAGTTCACGCCGTCGATCACGGCGCTGTCGCCGCTGGTGATGCCGATGCCGGCCTTCTTCGCCTTGCCGATGCCGATGTTCCAGAAATTGACGTTGTGGAAATCGCCCGCCGTCTCGGAACCGAATTGCAGGCCGTTGCAGCCCGATTCGAAATAGGAATCCCAGACGTAGATGTTGGCACTGTTGATTCTCCTGCCGAGGGCGTAATCGCTCTTCACGCCGATGGTGTCGTCGCCGCAGCCGGTGAAACGGCAATCGTGGATCTGCACGTCGCTGCAGCCCATCAAGTCGACCGCGTCGCGCGATTCCTTGATCACTACGTGGTTGATGGTGACGCCCTGGCAATCGTTGAGCAGATAGCAGAAATGGGCGCCCTTGTCGTGGGTGATGTTCTCGAAATCGAGGTGCTTGCCGACCTTGATGGTGATCAGCTTGTCGCCGTTGCCGGCCTTGGGGTCGCCGTGGCCGATGGGGCCGCCGCCGTTGATCTTGCCGCCGATGATGGCCACGTTCTCGACGTTCTCGCCATACAAGAGCGAATCGTGGAAATGGCTGTGCCCGCCGTCCTGGAACTTGCTGAAGGCGTTCGGCTCCGCCGCCTCGAAGGCCCCGGCCAGGCCGAGGATCACGGCGCTCGGGTCGAGCAGCAGGCGGACGTTGCTCTTGAGGTGGATCGAGCCGGCGGCGTACTTGCCGGCCGGAAAGGTGACCGTGCCGCCGCCCTCGGCATTGCACTTCGCGATGGCCTTGTCGATGGCGGGCGTGTCGTTGACGGTTCCGCCGCCGGTCGCGCCAAAGTCCTTCACATTGTAGGTCTTGTCGGGGAATGTCGGCAGGGGAAAATTGGGCGGCGTGAAGGGATCGGCCTTGTCGGCGGCCGAGAGCGGCAGGGCCGCAAGGGCCACGAGGAAGGCAAGGCAGGGTAGAGTTGTTTTCATGGTGGATGCACGTTCTTACGTTTGTCGATGGATCGGCCGTTACGATTGTTGGCGACATGCGGAAGTCGGAGTCCCTCCGATTATACCAAACGATTGGTCGTGGAAAATCGAAACGGGCGCGAGAATTCCTTGAAATTGCGCAGCGTAGGGGACTCAAACTCTAAACGGCCCCACCGACCCCGCGTCGGTGGAACGATGACTGATGGGCTAAAACGCGCGGTACCCCTACGTTTCGCGTCTTCCGCCGTCGCTGCCCGGCCCAGAGAGCCGGGCAGCGACGGCGGAAGATGCGAAGAAGGACGGAGGCCACGTTCTTAGCCCATCAGTCATCGCTCCACCGCGACCCTTCGGGTGCCCGGCCCGGTGGTGGCGTTTACAGTTGGAGCGACCCCTCGCTTGTACTGGTCCGGCTTGGCGCCGCTGCGGACCAGGACCGCGGTCTGGCCTTTGGGGATGTTGAAACGGAGCAAGTCGCCGCTCACACTCTCGGGTTGACTGCTGCTGCGATACAAATCGACCTGGCCCGCCGCCCAGGGGTTGCGGAGGCGGCATTCCCCGCCGAGCTGCGATTGGATCTCCACGAATTCGATTTCGCCCTTCTGCATGGAGGAAGTCACCAGGAATCCGCCGCGGCAGAGCAGCGAAAATTCGGCGTCCCACTCCTTGGGCCACGCGGCAAAAAGGCGGAGGACGGGCAACTGACCCGGGCCGGCCGGTAAATCCTGGCAGAGCGCCGTGTGCAGCGCATCAGCGGCGTTGCCCAGCCGCTGGCAGGTCGTGGTCTGCGGGCCCTCGCGGAGGTCCATGCGATTGGCCAGGATCGAGGGCTCGCCGTCAAGCTGGCCGGGAATGGCGGTGCGGACGGCGTCCGCCCTGCCGAGAATGGCGTTGACCAAGGGCAGTTTCGAAAGCACGCCTCCTCCGTTGCGGCCGGCGGCGCCCACGGTGGCCTGACCGATGCGGAGCGTTTCGGCATCGGATTCGAGCGTGCAGAGGTCGAAGAACCACTGCGGCATGGTGTTGCCGTCGGGCCCGCCCGTGCGGCCCGCACTGCGGCCCTCGACGATCGGCGGCAGGCCGCGGATCCAAGAGGGCGGGCGGCCGTTGCGGGAAACGCCGGCCTCGGGATCGTCGCTGCGGGGCAGCGGGGCGAGGTTGGCCAGGAACTCGCGCCACCGCGCACGCAGGTCCGCATCGACGCCCAAGATCTCCGAGGCCTTGATCGCCACCGGCAAGACCCCCCGCATGCCGGAGATTTCCTCGTCCGTATCGCGGGCCCCCCAGACCGATTCGTTGCTGTTGACGTAATAAATGTGATACTTGCCGTCGCTGCCCTTCTTGACGTTGGGGTAGTTGCGGTAAAACTCGGCCACGCCCTTGAGCATGGGATAGGCCCGGTTCCGCAGCCAGGCTTCGTCGCCCGTGTATTCATAGCGGACCCAATACTGGTAGGCATACTTGGCCTCCCGTCCGAAGGTGTGGGTGACGGGGCCGTAAGGGCCGCTGCCGCGCTCCGTGAAGGTCCATTTGCCGTCGACCCACTTTCCGGGCCCGATCCAATTCCAGCGGCTGGAATAGGCCAGGCGGGAACTGGCATAGTCCTTGAACTGCTGCGAGCGGTCGGCCCACGGCTTCTTGAGCAGGTACAGGTCGCGCATCTCGGCGGCGATGGTCTCGGGCAGCGGGGCCAGGCCGTCGAAGCCGACCGTTTCCGGAATGAAAATCCCCTGGCTGCCCCATTGCTGCCGCGCCGCCAGGGCGCAGGAGTCGTACATCCCGGAAAGCACGTCGAACAGCGGATCGAGCAACTCGACGTGGTTGGCGGCACAGAGTGCGTTGTTGTACAGGCAGCTTTGGTTGGCGCCCCAGAATTGGCCGCCCCATTTCCGCGTGTCGCCCCCCGTCGTCCACAACATGCCGTTGAACTTGACCGGGTACTTGCCCCGCGACGCCGCACCCATCAGATACAGGTAGTAGTTGTAATCCTGCTCGACGTGCTCGGCCACGCCGTTGGCGCTGTGAAGATGGATGAACGATTTTGCCCAGAAGTCATGCCAAGCATCCCGCGTCGAGGCGGCCATGCCGGCGAACCCCGCGGCCGCCGCCGCGTCAAGCTGGGCCAGGGCGGCGGCTACCACGTCCTCCCCGCGCTTGAAACTCGCGGCGCTGGCGATCAAGACGGTGAACGGACCTTTGCCGGGAGCGGCCGCCAGGCGGAGCTCCCGCTCGCCGGCCGCTTGGACCTGCACGTCGAGACCCAGGACACGGACGGCCAGCGCCGTGCCGCAGAAGAAATCGCCTTCCGCGAACTGCTGGGTGAGGATGATCGTGCCGCCGCGCGATTCGAGTTTCGAACGTCGCTGTCTGTTTCAGGGAGTGGACGACCGGCGCGAAGCATCCGCAAGGTGATGGCGGCGGCGCCGGTTTCTGGCGCGTATCGGCAACCTGAATGGCCATCACGTCCTGCCGGTTCCAGGCCAGCGCCTGCGCCGTGATCCCGCGTCCGTTGAGCGTCAGCATGCCGTCATAGCAGGAGAGATGCTCCAATGCCTGGTCGCCCGACACGAAGACCGCCGGATCACCGAAGTCGAGATCGACGAACCCGCAGCCGCCGCAATAGTCGGTATGCCGCTCGGGGAAGCTCTCCGTGTTGCAGCCGTTGCCGAAACGTCGACGCGGTTGATCTGCAGCTTCAGGGCCGCAGGGCTGGTCCAGACCAAACTTCCCATGCGGCCGTTGCCGACAGGGATGCCGGCCTCGCTGCGGCTGGCGGGCTGCTTGTAAATCAGGTCCGCGCGGGCGATGAGTTTGGCATTGTTGACATCCAGGATGCCGCCAGCGCCGGCATTCGAGGGCCAGCAAAGCAATGCCAGCGCAAAGGGGACCAGGGCCGCGAGTCGTGTTATGGTTCGGAGCATGGTTGCCCTGGCAGGACATACGGCGGGACTACGCGGGGCGATTGGCCAAAGTGGCCCAAAACGGCTTTCGCAAAAGAGTTTCGGTCATTTTTTACCACCAATGATGTAAACGCCTGCCGTAACAAGACAGGTATCGCGCTGGAAAAACTGCGAAGAAACACGGGTTTCAATTCCTTTGGGTGTAATGTTCTAGGCGAGCGAGGTATGGCCATTTTGGGCCATCCATCGTTCTCTCGCCTTGATTGCTCGCGGTTGAGATTATTGCCGACGACCATTTTTCTGTCATTCATGTTTCTGTCTTTACTCCCCCATCGAAGGCGGGTTTCTTCCTGCCGAATTGCCGAAGAACAACGATGTTTTCACATTACAATACGTATTCGGGCCTTGAAATGGGAAAATAATTTTCTGGTCCGGACAAAAATCGCGTCCTAAGGCCTTCGTACGAAACAATTTAAGAGAAAATCAGATTTTCAGGAATTGGTGCACGGGTTTTGTGATTTCAGGGACCATTCCGGCTGGTGCCGAAACTCTAATCGGTGGCATACCAGCCCGAAGCGCAAGCGAGGCAAGCGGTCCTCGCTTGCGCGTCGGGCTTAGATCATTTCAAGCCGTAGGGTGGGACCAGCGAGCTTGCGAGCGCCGGCCCACCAACACCGGCGATTGGTGGGCCGGCATCGCAAGCTCGCTGGTCCCACCCTACAAACTTATCCCTGACATCATCTCTGAAACGGACCACCAAGCGTCGGATCTGCGGTTTGCATCTTCCGTTCTTCAAGGGCAGCCCCCGTCGATCCACGACCGGGCTTTCCAGAAACAGGCGGAAAATTTCACGTGCCTCGTACCCTACCACTCTGTTTGTCATACCCCTTTCGTTATAATGGGGCGGTCGTGATGGCTTTGCTGTTTTTGCTGTCACTGTGGCGGTTTGGAGGGAGACGATCATGGGAAGTCCCGCGCGGCCTTCGTTGGCTCGGATCGTGTTCATTGATCGGGCGATACGCGCAGGCGGCTGGCCGAATGCCAAGACGCTGGCGCGGGATCTGGAGGTCAGTCCGCGAACGGTGCAGCGCGACATCGATTTTCTCCGCGACCGCCTCCAGGCCCCCATCGAATTCGATTCGCATCGCAACGGCTACCATCTTTGCCAGCCCGGCTTTCGCCTGCCGTTCTTTCAGCTCAGCGAGGGCGAGCTGGTGGCCCTGTTCCTTGCCCAGCGGCTCTTGCAGCAGTACCGCGGCACCTATTTCGAGATCCAGTTGGAGCACGCCTTCGCCAAGATGGTCGAGTTGTTGCCCGCCCCGGTGTCGATCGACCTCTCCCACGTGGCCGAGACGCTCTCGGTGACGCCCACGGTGCTGACGGTGCAGGACGTGGAGACCTTTCGCACGATTTCCAGGGCCGTGCTCAAGCGCCGCCGGCTGGAGATCGACTACTGGGCCGCATGGCGGAACGAGGAGACGCGGCGGAAGATCGACCCCTACCACCTGACGCTGATTGACAGCGACTGGTACTTGATCGCTTACTGCCATTTCCGCAAAGAGGTGCGGATGTTCGCGGCGGTCCGCGTGCGATCGGCCCGCGAGACCGGCGAGACCTTTCGCCCTCCCGCCGATTTTCGGATCGACGGCTACCTGGGCGACGGTTTTCGTGCCCTGCGCGGCAGCGGGCGGCACAAAGTCGTCTTGCGTTTCACGCCCGACGCCGCTGGCCGGGCCGGCGAGAAGGTCTGGCACAGGACGCAGACCGCGGAACTCCAGCCGGACGGCGGCCTGCTCTTGCGGATGGAGCTTTCCGACCTCCGCGAGGTAAAACGCTGGATCCTCTCCTGGGGCAGCGAGTGCGAGGTGCTGGGGCCGGAGGAGTTGCGGAAGCTGGTCCGGGATGAGGCGGCGGCGATTTTGGGAGAAAATGGGAATGCGGCCACGGATGGAACACGGATGGAACACGGATAACACATTTTGGAAGGGAATCGGGCGGAGTATGAAAACGAGGTTGGCAGCAACGTCGCTGGGGATTTTCCGGGTACCGGGTAGTTGGTACTGAGTACTGAGTACTGGGTACTGAGTACTGAGAACTGACAAGCCGGCGCCGACAGCCTGTTGCCGGGTACTTGACGTATGAACAGCATTGGAGTATTCTCGGCGGAAAGGGGTTGCTCGCAACTTCGGTGTTTCGCTGTAGGACGGATTGGCAATCCGTCCGGAAATCGTGGACGGATTGCCAATCCGTCCTACGAGGTCATTTTTCGGCCAGTCCTAAGCGCAGTTTGCCGAAAGGAGCCGCTAATGTCAGACAACCGCACACCCCCCCACGGGGATATCGTTTTATATCAGACCGAGGACGGCCGGACCCGGGTCGAGTGCCGTTTCGCCGACGAAACGCTGTGGCTGAGCCAGGCATTGATCGCGGAATTGTTCCAAATTTCGGTGCCGACGGTCAATTATCATCTCAAAAGCATCTTTGAAGAGCGCGAGTTGACTCCCGAGGCAACTATTAGACATTATCTAATAGTTCGTCAGGAGGGTGGCAGGGAGGTGGCGCGGGAGATCGAGCATTACAACCTCGACGCCATCCTGGCCGTCGGCTACCGCGTGCGGTCGGATCGCGGCACGCAGTTCCGCCGCTGGGCAACCGAGCGGCTGACCGAATACCTGGTGAAGGGCTTCACCATGGACGACGTGCGGCTGAAGAACCCGCCGATCGAGGGCTCCGGTGTGCCCGATTACTTCGACGAAATGCTGGAACGCATCCGGGACATCCGCTCCAGCGAGCGGCGGATGTACCTGCGGGTGCGGGAGATCTTCGCGCTGGCCGGCGACTACGACCGCAACAAGAAGGAAACGGCGGAGTTCTTCCAGACAATTCAGAACAAGCTGCACTATGCGGCGACCGGCCAGACCGCGCCGGAGCTGATCGCCGGCCGCGCGGACCACACGCAGCCCAACATGGGCCTGACCTCCTGGAGAGGCGACGTGGTCCGCAAGGCCGACGTGATCGTGGCCAAGAACTACCTCAACCAGGACGAGATCACCGAATTGAACCGCATCGTCACCATGTGGCTGGACTTCGCCGAGGACCAGGCCCGGCGGCGCAAGCAGGTCTTCTTGAAGGACTGGGACGCGCGACTGGATGAGTTCCTGCGATTCAACGACCGAGCGGTGCTGCCTGACAAGGGCAAGGCAAAGCGCGCCGACGCCGACGCCCTGGCCGAGGCGGAATACGAGGAGTTCGCCGCTCGCCGCCGGGCGATGTTGGAAGCGGAGGGCCAGCGCGACGGCCAAAAGGCACTGGAAGACGCCGCGAGGAAATTGCCGGGAAAACCGAAACCTGAAGGACCGAAGGAATGAAGGCGGAGCGGCTTAAGGATTTTCGGTGTTGCACACCCACATACAGAGGGGTCCGGCACGACACGCAAACGAGCAAACTCCAAGCGGAAATTGGCGTTGCGGCGGATGGCTGCGATGCGCGGAAAAAAACCTTTGCCGGTTTTTAGTCTCCAAGCGCATACTATGGTAGAATCTGTTGCAGGTAGCTATGATGGAGCGATGGCCATGAACCAGGTGAACTTTTCCCAACTACGCCGGCGGATAGCACATGTCGCGCGGACCCACCTTTCCCGATTCAAAGTCAATCTGGACAACAATTGCCTCGACGAAATTGCGGATGAGTGCTTTCGCGTTTTCGTGGAAGCGGGTGAATGGAATGACGCGCCAACCGATACGTTCCCCGCGCTCTCGCAGGGCCAGTTGAAAATAGTAGGTAAAGTGACGAACCAGTGGATTTCTCTGCGGCGGAAGGAACAGCACACAATTCAGGTTGCGGCTCAGCTAGAACGAAACCGGGCTCGTCGAAGTAAATGCGGGGAGTGGCTGGAGTGGGAAGACAGCCAGCGTCGATTGTTCAAGTCGTTGCAACCGCGCGAACAGAAAGCCGTTGAGTTGCTTGTCTGGGGCTTCGACAGGAAGGACATGGCGTCATCCCTTGGCGTCTGCGAGCGGACGCTTCGATCGGATTTGAAGAAAATTCGGCAGGAACTCTCGCGGAACCCCGACTTTCAGGAACTGGTCAAATTGCTAACAGGATTTCGCCAGCCGCGCGTAGAAGGAAGACGCAAGCCACCTCGCCAGGCGAGAAAATAGCGTTCCGCGGGCTGATCGCCGACTTTCCAGGAAAACAAGGATTGAAATCGGGTTGCTATAATGCATGCGATTAGCCGCGCGGGACGCGTCGCTTATGACGGGGCGGAGCGAGGCAGGTAGGTTCGAGCACGAGGTTGAGTGATGGATACATTCGAAGGAACGCAGATTGCCGTTGTCCGGTACCGAATGCGGTTTGAGCGGCCGTTCCGCCCGAGCGAAGCCAGGCATCTCCGAGGCTTCTTCGGACGCCGGTATACCGAAGAGACACTGGTGCATCATCATGAGGCGGACGGTTCTCTACGGTACGCTTATCCAAGAGTGCAGTTCAAGGTTCTGGACCAAGCCGCTTACCTGATCGGCCTTGCGGAAGGCGGCGACCTGGTCACGGGGTTTTGGACCGAGATTGACCAGGCGGTCATTGGTTCGGAGCAACTCCAGGTGCTTGAATCAACCGTATCGCGCAGCACGGAGCGGATCGGAGAGGCGGATGACCTCATTGAGTACTGCTTTCTAACCCCGTGGCTTGCGCTCAACCAGGCAAATCATGCGCGCTTCACACAACTCACGCCCGGATGATCGCACGCAATTCCTCGGACGAATTTTGGTCGGCAACTGTCTGACCTTCGCGAGAGAGTTCGGCCACGAAGTGCGTGAGCGACTCTTGGTCGACGTTCGCGGCTTGCGTGCAGTGAAGACGAGACTGAAGCGCGTTCCGATGGTCGGGTTTACCGGCCGATTTTGCGTGAACTGTTTTCTTCCGCCCTTCGTAGGGATCGGAAAGTCGGTGTCACGAGGGTTTGGTACGGTCGATAGGATCGGCACAATCGGTAAAGGAAAGCAGCACCAATGATTATCGAAGATTTGATTCGGTTGGGGCGGCCGCTCCTTGAAACGCTCCCCCCTGCGACGTTCTGGAACTGATTACCGGGTTTCATGACCAGCGCGTCAAGAACTTCTATCGGCATGTGTGGGTGGTGGAGCTGCCCATTGACGTTGCCGACCAGCGCGTAAGCGTGTTGCCGATGCAGCGGTGGGGGCAGGTAATCGAAGCGGCGTCCAAGGCCCGCGAGGACTTTCGTCCCGATTTGCCTGCTTTGGCGGCACCCTTTGTCTTCCCAGGCGGCAACCCGATCAAAGCGCAAGGCCGATACGGCGTGCCCGTGTTCCCCTGCTTCAGCAAGCACCTCGACGATTTTGGCCGATCTGCTGACGAAGTCAGCCGGTTTCTGTTAGCGAGGCTCAGTCGAACGCCGGGCTTTCGCCTGGACGAAGCGCTGCTAGCTATCGTTGCTGAACGAATCCACCGCGCCGTAGCCGTAACTGACTTAGATATGAAGGAAAACCTCTCGGTGTGATTCTGCTGGTCAGGTGCGGTACCGACGCTCCCTATCGTTACGCGCGTCGGGATGCGCTGGGAGGCGATGAGCGTCGCCGCGCGCTCGGTGCCAGCACACTCCATCCGGGCTCGATGATCGTGCCCGACTACAGCCGACTACTAGATTGCTTCTGGACGGCAAAAATTGAAGAGGGCGCCGAGAAAGGCCACCGTGACGGCACCTGTTCGATCACCGGGGAGGGTGATCGAGTCGTTTCGCCATACTGCAAGGCGTGGCCGTTTGGGCCGTTGGAATGGAACTGTCCGCTTCCTTGCGGCGGACAAGAGCGGTTGCTGGTGGAAGGCGTCGCCTTGAGCGAGGATTCGTACCGCGCCCTCGTGGTCGGCGCTTCGGTTTTCAACCGCCTGACGCACCAGGTCGATCGAATTGTGCTCGGCGAGATTTTCTCGCCCGTTGCGGACGGGCCGGGGCGCGGGCAGGCAGCGAAACGCAAGGCCACGCAACTGCCGACGATTTTTGGAAGCGCGTACTTGCTGCCGCTGCTCGACGAATTGATGCGGGATTCGGGCTGGCGAGAGGCTTTCGTTCAAAACATGAGGAGTATGCTCGATCCGTCCGCAGCGCATGGGCCGCTGGGCGAACGCCACATGCAAGCCGTCACCGGCTTTGATATCGTCGTTCCGGAACAATTCGAGTCAGAGCAGTATCGTCTGACGCTCATGTACTTTCATGGCGATCCGGGCCGTGGCGACGTGCATCTGCGATGTTTCGTGGAAGACGTCGTGCCTACCACTGTCGGGCACCTAAAGCAGGTTGGCGACCAGACGGCGACCTGGATGATGGCGTTGGTTGGTGCCGTCAGGCCGGGCGTTTCGGAAAAAGAGGCGGCGTACCGGCGGAAGTGCTACCGGTCGATTCCATATTTGCTCGCTCGCGCGTACGGGGGGGCCTACCTATGGAGCCAGTTTCAACGGTGCTTGCGCCGCATGCCGCTTGATCGGTGGCGAGCGACCGGAAACACTGCGAGGCGCATGGAGACGCTGGTGCCACTTTGGCCAAAGAGCCGCATCGATATGGCCGATGAAGCGATATTCTACCTTGCTTTTTTACGGTTTCTCCAGCTTTACCACGGACAAATCTCCACAGAAGGGGGAGGGTTTACGATGCCAATGCGTGAGTGGAAAGAACTTTATGAAACGGTCCTGCGACGCCCGGCAGGTGACCTGCGGTTTGAAAGCGCGGCCGAGTTGGGCTTCGGTTGCGGACTACTGACCGCCTGGTTCGGACGAAAGTACTGGATGGCCACCGGCGCGAAGAACGGTGGACAGGACTTCCTGAAGCAACGGGTGCTGACTTTCGGTAGCAATCTGTTGCCGGACGACCTTTGGAGGCGCGGCCTGTCAAAATTCTTCGATATCGCGGCGCGAGTCCAGACGCTCAAGATGTCGCAAGGCCTTCGGCAGCGGACAGGGATTGTTCTGGCGGAATATGATCGACTGCGCGGAGGTTGCCGCACGGCGCGACGATTTCATGTCCGCGTTCTGGTCGGGGTATGCACTTTACGGGTTCGATTCGAAAAAGTCGGCGAAATTTCAGCCGCAAACGAAAGGCGCGGCCGTGGCCGCGGGAGGTGAAGCATGAGCAATGACAGTGTTCGTACGGGCGAGATCCTGTTTGTCAAGTGTGTAAAGGATGGGATCCCCAATCGAGATCCCCTGCGCGAAAGCGATGCACGCCGACTATTTGGTGATGACGACGGGCGCATCTCGCTATCCGACGTGAGCATCAAGCGCGACGCCTCGCGATTTTGTCCTCGCGAAATTCCCTGACGGCGGGGCGGGGAAGGATCGTTTCGTTTTCGTCAGGAAGGAGTTCAGCGAGAAGGGAGACTTTCTGCTCGGCCGGGACGGGCTGGCAACGACGTTGCTCGAGCGCGCTAGCCGGAGCAAGGAGGCGGATGAGCAAGCGGCATTGATGAAATCCGCCTTCGATATGCGGGTGTTCGGGGCGGTGTTCAGCGTCGGGAAAAAAAGCTTCAATCAATGTGGTCCAGTCCAGTTCGGTTGGTGCGCACTCGTTGCACCCGGTGGAGACACACTACGTGCAAGGGACGGTGGTGATGCCCTCGAAGGACGCGAAAGTGACTGCGCAAGGGAAGGAGGAAGAGGGAAAGACCCAGGGTACCATCTGGACCATGTATACGCTCCCCTTTGCCGTGTTTGCAATGCCCGGGGTCATTAACGCCTCAATTGCACGCGATACCAGGATGACCCAGGCTGACGTTGACCTAGTTCTGGAGGCGCTTTTGGAAAGGGACGCTTGCGCGGCAAGCCCGGGGACGAGGAATTCAGCAGCCTCTGCTCCTGCTCCACGTTGAATACACCGACCCGTTCTTCCGGATCGGATTCCTTGAGGACACCCTTCGCCTGGAGCCGGAACGTGACGTGTGGCTCGGGAAGCGGTCCCCGACGGCGGTGCCGACGTTGCTCGCCGAGATCGGGATTAATGTGGAAAAATTGGCAGATAGGCTCCGCGCTCACAAGTCACAGATTGCCCGTGCGCGCCTTTGGACGGCGACCACCCTTCGCCTTGTCGGTACGGTGGATGCTGAGGCGGGAAAGTGGCAAGAAAACGGAGGGTAGACAGGTGGAAGTGGTGATATTCGACCTCCGCGGCCCTTTAGCGCATTTTCGGCGTCCAGACACGCTCCGTACGCACGCGAGTTATCCGTTCATCACACGCACGGCGTTGCGCGGGTTGGCAGCGTCAGTCCTCGGTCTGGATTCAGTCCCTCCCGAGGTGCGATGCGGTCTTCGCCTCCTCTCGCCGGTTCAAACGGTTGCACAGCAACTGACCATGCACGGGAAGACCTGGACAAGACGGCAAGGCAAGCCCAACGAATTTCACTCCCCAACCTCGATCGAACTGGTAATCAAACCTCACTACCGTATTTACTATACGGGCCCGATGGTTGGCGAGTTGGGACGCCGTATCAAGGCGGGACAGAGTCACTACCACACGTACCTAGGGAGCGCCTACTGTCTCACGTTTCCCGAATGGGTTGGGGCGTATGACTGTACGGCAGTACCCGCCTCCCGCGGGAACGAAGAAACCGACTGCGTCTCCGTTGTCCCCTCCGCCGCCGTTAAGCGTCTGATACCGCGCGATTCGCACGAGTACGCGCGAGTGGGCGGCGTACTGTGGGAACATCTGGGGGGCCGCAGGTTTCGTGGGACGACGAGCCTGATCTACGAAGTGCGAGGCCGCTCTGTTCACTTTATCCTCACGCCACCGACTACAACCGCCGCTTGGGAGTTCGTGGACGTCCCAGGGGAGGGAATCGTATGCCTTTGGTAACCCAATCGTTCGCGGACTGCATCGCCAGGCCGACTGACCATGGCCGCGAGTTCCTTCTGTCGGATCATCTTGCGGCCGTCGCGGCGGGCTGTGGTGATATTACGGGCGAGCCATCCGAGAGGCTAGCCTTTCTTGCAGGCCTATGCCACGACGTTGCGAAGGCAACAGCGGGTTGGCAGCGGTACATCCGTTTATCTGATCACGTCCGCAAACGGGAGGCACACGTTCCTCACTCGCCTCTGGGCGCGGCCATATTTGCGTTCCTCGCCGACCGTTGCATTCCATTATGGGCGGCGTCGGACAGTGGCACGCGCCGCGCTCTGAACGATCTTGCGGCCGACTGGACGCGGGTGATCTACGACCATCACGGGCGAATCCGCGATTTAGAGGCCGAACCGCCCTGGCGTGCGAGCTTCGCCTCGGAAGAACTGGTGGACCTGCTCGCGACCTGCGATCTCCCTGGCATTGCGAAGTTCCTCGCAGGTTTCAATTCGGATCTCGTATCTGATTTGGCGATGTTCCAGAAATGGCTTGCTCGCTATGACCAAGCGTGGGCGCGGCGATTGAGGAACGACCGTCCGGAACTTATCCGCGTTCTCATCTCGAGTTCAAAGGACGATGGTGCCTCGAACTACGCCACGGCGGCCCTGCGGTTGCCAGCGCTCGCCGCCGTGCTCGTTCGAGCGGATCGCTATCATGCGGGCGAGTTGGGAGAATCGTACCTTGCGATCAAACAGGCCGGCGGCGCCATTGCGCATCTCCGGCGCTTTTGCGCGGAGGCCGCAGCACAAGCGCTGGGTAAGGGAGCCGACGCGGGCTTAGTCGCCGTGAGGGGATCGCTCCAGGAGCAGGTCGCTAGCCAGTATCGCGAACATCGCTCGCAGACGTTCTTCACGCTTTCGCTGCCCACCGGCTACGGCAAGACGTTTTCCGGGGTTCTGCAGGACTGGAGGCATGCCGGCTCGGCCGGTGCTCGCGCGTGATCTACGTTGCGCCGTATCTTTCCATCCTTTCGCACAACGCGCGGGAGATCGAGGCGGCCACTGGCATCGAGGTTTTCACACACCATCATTTGACTGCCGCCGAGCTGGCCGACGACGAGTCGTACGAGCCGCTGGACACCTGGCAGGCGCCGATCCTCGCAACGACGCTCACCCAATTCTTCCGGGCTCTATTTCCCGCCACGGCGAGCAGTGCCTGCGCATCCCGGCCCTTGACCGGGCCTTCGTTATGATCGACGAGCCCCAGATTATCGATCCGCAGGTCTGGAATGTTTTCTTGCGCGCTGGCGGTCCTCACGCGGCGGAGAGAATGCCAAGTGCTCCTCACGACGGCCACACTCCCGCCACTCCAATGGGGGCTAGACGTGGCACCGGCGCCGCTGGCCGAGTCGCCACCCATTTCCGGCCGGTTTGTGATTCGGGTAACCGCAGGGCCGTGGGACGCCGAGCGCACCGCTCGCGAGTCTCTCGACCGCTGTGCGGAGAACGGCAGCGTCGCGTCGATCCTGAACACCGTCGGCGACGCGGTCGAGGTCTATGACCGCGCTTCGCGAGGTCAAAGTGCGTGTCGCGTCTTTTGCCTTACCGCAACGATGTTGCCTGGCCATAAGGCGGCGGCGCATCAAAGAGATTGGCCACGCGCTGACTGAGGAAAAACGCAAGGTTCTCTGCGTTTGCACCCAACTTTTGGAGGCCGGCGTCGATCTCAGTTTCAGGCAAATCCTTCGGGCACTGCCTATTTTTCCGTCGATTGCACAATCTGCAGGACGGGCAAACCGCCACGGCGAGGGCACCGTGGCGGAAGTGGTCGTATTTCCGTATGTCCGCGCTGACGGCTCAGACATGCGTGCTTGTGTCTACCGGGATTTGACGGTGCGCAGTCAAACTGACATGATACTGAAACGCTGGCCGGTTCTCCCCGAGGATGAGCTGGCCGCGGCGCTGATGACCTATTATGACGGGTACGACGAGGAGCAGCGGAATACGGCCTCCTTGGATTTGTTCCGCCAGGCGGCAAAGGGCACCTGGTCGCAACTGGCCGGTATCGAGCCTTTCAAGAGCGGCGGCACGGCCGTTGATGTCTTTGTGCCCGTTCCGGACCCATGGCTCTCCGAAAAAATGCAGACCCTCATGCGGCGGTTCGCGCCCGACGGCCCCGCGCAATTGCTGGGTCGGTACTTCGACCGCGACTACCGGCGCACGTTGGGTTTCCTCGATAAAAAAGCGCCTTTCCGCGCTACTTCAGCAGTTTACGGTACCGGTTCCGGTGAAATCCGTAGACGCAATTGCGACCAAGTATTGCGAGACGGTCGATTGGCTGTACGTCCTCAACGATTCGGGCGACTATCGAGCGGAAACTGGCCTTGCCCATCTCCGGGCCTGTTCCGAGGCAGATCGACCCGGCGAGGGAACAAGCATTATGTAAAGCAAACACCATGCAACTAATCCTCAACACGTTTGGCGCCAGTCTCCGCAAGGCGGACGGCATGTTCTTGGTGGTTGCCGGCGAGCGGAGCGTGAAATTCTCGCCGCGGAAGGTGCAGTCGATCTGCATCACGACCGGGGCCCACCTCTCCACCGACGCGCTCCGCCTGGCCCTGGAACACCACATCGACGTCGTGCTGCTGGACAGCCGGGGCGATCCCTACGGCCGGTTCTGGCACTGCCGCCTGGGCTCGACAACCCTCCTGCGGCGCCGGCTGCTGGAGGTCGCCGGCGGGAGCGACGGCCTCAGGCTGGCACGGGAATGGGTCGAAACCAAATTGACGCACCAGGCAGGGCTGCTAGCCGATCTGGCCCGAACCCGGCCGGACCGCGAAGACGATCTTCAAACGGCGGCCAGCCGCATCCGCGAACTGGCCGCTGAGATCGGCCGCCTGCAGGGCCAGCCGCTCGACGCCCTGCGCGGCACGCTGATGGGCCTGGAAGGCGCCGCTGGCCGGGAATATTTCGCCGCCCTGAGCCTCGCCTTGCCCCAGCGATTCCGCTTCCAAGGACGCAGCCGCTCGCCCGCCCGCGATGAATTCAACTGCCTCCTGAACTATGCCTACGGCGTGCTGTATGGGCTGGTCGAGCGGGCCTGCCTCCTAACCGGACTCGACCCCTACATCGGGCTGGTCCACACCGACAATTACAACAAACTCTCGCTGGTCTTCGACCTGATCGAGCTCTTCCGCGTCCAGGCCGAGCGGGTGGTGGTCAACCTCTTTGCCGCGCGGCGAGTACAGGACTCGCTCTTCGACCAGCAGGAGGGCGGTTTTCGCCTCAATGCCGACGGCCGAGCCCTGCTCATCGGGCAGTTCAACGAGCACCTCGACAGCGTCAAGCTGCATGGGCGGCGGCGGCTGAAGATCCGCGACACCATCCCCTACGAGTGCCAGCGGTTGGCGGGACGCCTGCTGCGGGGCCTCGACCTGGACGAAGCAGTCGATCTGAGCGTGTTCGATTTGCGGGCTAAACTGGCCGGCGAGGCCGGTTCCCTTGGCGAAACGGCGGGCGAAGCGGACATTCCCGACAGGCAAGATCTGGCGATCGACCCGCTGCCGGGAGTGCAGGAAATCCAGTCGCAATATCCCCCTCTCCCAGCGGGAGAGGCCCGGGCCGAGGGCGACGATGCACCGATCGGGCGGGAAACCTCGACCGGAGGGGGCGCGTCATGTTGACTTGGGTGGTCTACGATATTACCAAGGACAGGCTTCGTTCCCACGCGGCCAAGGCCTGCCAGCGGATCGGGTTGTACCGAGTGCAAAAGAGCGTCTTCCTGGGCGAGTTGGCCCTCAACGAGCAGGACGAACTGGCCGTGAAACTGGCCGACTGTATCGAGGCGGACCACGACAGTGTCTACATCTTCCCGATGTGTCGCGACGATTTCGGCAAGATTCACCTGCTAGGGCAGGCGTTCGACGAGTCGCTGGTATGCGATGAGGTACGGTCGTTGTTCGTCTGACTTCGGCAGGGAGGGCGAGTGGCAATGGAAACGGGCGGTTCTTGAAATCATGGATCTGGACCAGCACGATCTTCTGTTTACGGTGAGCGAGTTGCTGGAGCATTTGTTTTGCCCTCGCTTCACGTATTTCGAGCGTTATTTGATGCTGCCCGAGTTCCAGGAGCGGCGGCAGAAGGTGGTGCGGGGGCGCGAGGTTCATCAGGTCAAGGAAGACAGCAACCGGGGGTACCTGCGGAGGCGGCTGGGCGTGGTGGACAAGAGGATCGACCTCAGTCTGGTGAGCGCCCGGCATCACCTCCGCGGGCGCTTGGACGAGGCGTTGTTTTTCGGCGACGGCACGGCCGGGCCGTTGGACTTCAAGTTCGCGCGTGACCCGGGCGTTATTTACCGAACCTTGCGGCTGCAATCGGCGGCGTATGCGTTGTTGATCCACGAGAACTTTGGCGTGCCCGTTCGCCGCGGCTACTTGGTTTACACGCGGAGCCAAAACAGGCTGGTCGAGATAGTCTTTACTGTCGCCGACTTTCATCAAGTCGGGAGTCTCGTCCAAGAAATGATGGAAACTGTCCGCCTGGGGCGGCTCCCCGCACGGGCACCGCCTCCGCGTTGCCTGGACTGTTGCTACAGATTTATTTGCACGTGAGGGTTGATTCGTTCTAAGGGGTTGCACCGTGAGAAGTTATGAGATATAAGAGGATGCAACGCATGTTCGCAAACTGGACTTTGCTGCCCCGCGGGTTGGGATTGTCGAACCGTTTACGCACGGAGTATTTCCGCCGTAAGCTCGGGTCGCAAAACGGGTTGCGAGCGAAGTGGAGTCCGCCCCCCCGTTCCACAACAACAAGGATTGAAACCTGAAAAGCTGCTGGGTATTGACGAGGCGATAGGCGGGTCCGCCCCCCCGTTCCACAACAACAAGGATTGAAACACGACTGCATCGCGCGGCTGGCCGCCGGCGGCGGTGGTCCGCCCCCCCGTTCCACAACAACAAGGATTGAAACTACAACCACGACTGCTTGCCGCAGCTCATGCAGCTCTAGTCCGCCCCCCCGTTCCACAACAACAAGGATTGAAACCTTATTTCACCCCTCACAAACGCGAAGGGGTCGATCGTCCGCCCCCCCGTTCCACAACAACAAGGATTGAAACATCCATAGTTACGGATTCAAACGCGCGGACATGGGCGTCCGCCCCCCCGTTCCACAACAACAAGGATTGAAACACGGCCGAGTCGCCCTCAGTCGTGGAGTTCGAGACCGTCCGCCCCCCCGTTCCACAACAACAAGGATTGAAACTAGTTCGCGTCATTGGCCTTCTTGGCCTGGTAATCCGGTCCGCCCCCCCGTTCCACAACAACAAGGATTGAAACATTCTGAATTTGCGCATCTGCGAACCCTCGTAGGGCGTCCGCCCCCCCGTTCCACAACAACAAGGATTGAAACCCGCCCGCCGGCCTACAATCACAGCGTGCCAACTGCCGTCCGCCCCCCCGTTCCACAACAACAAGGATTGAAACCGGGTGGTACGCCTCGCCGATTTTCCGGCAGAGCAGTCCGCCCCCCCGTTCCACAACAACAAGGATTGAAACTGGAGCGACGCGCAGAAGCCGACGATCGACGGCGACGTCCGCCCCCCCGTTCCACAACAACAAGGATTGAAACACGGCCGAATCGCCCTCGGTCGTGGAGTTCGAGACCGGTCCGCCCCCCCGTTCCACAACAACAAGGATTGAAACATCCGTAGCCAAGATAGTGTTGGCCGGCTCGATAGTTGTCCGCCCCCCCGTTCCACAACAACAAGGATTGAAACATCCCGCCGTGTACCATGGTCGGCACGCTGGGGATCGTCCGCCCCCCCGTTCCACAACAACAAGGATTGAAACTGGCATTCGGCGATCGCCTGCTCGTGCGCGGCCTTGTCCGCCCCCCCGTTCCACAACAACAAGGATTGAAACCCGCGCTGCCAGAGAAGGAGGATGAGTAATGGTTTTGTCCGCCCCCCCGTTCCACAACAACAAGGATTGAAACATTGCTGTCCTGGGCGCGATTCTCTCCGAGATGCGCGTCCGCCCCCCCGTTCCACAACAACAAGGATTGAAACCCGTACCTCCCGTGGAAGACCGGGTGAAGGCCGGATGTCCGCCCCCCCGTTCCACAACAACAAGGATTGAAACTCGATCCGGACGCCAAGCTCCGCGCCATGAGATCGTCCGCCCCCCCGTTCCACAACAACAAGGATTGAAACATGAGGCGGTCGCGACGGCGGCCGCCAAGCCGCCTCCCGTCCGCCCCCCCGTTCCACAACAACAAGGATTGAAACATTCGCCGACGCCGAACTTCTTTTCGCGGGCTTCCCGTCCGCCCCCCCGTTCCACAACAACAAGGATTGAAACCGAGCGATGCAACGAGCAGACGATCCCCACGAGGCCGTCCGCCCCCCCGTTCCACAACAACAAGGATTGAAACCCCTCCGCTTCGAGCTCCCGCGGGTCTGCCGCAGGTCCGCCCCCCCGTTCCACAACAACAAGGATTGAAACAGGCGCCCGAGATCCGCATCCACCGCCGTGGCCTGGCGTCCGCCCCCCCGTTCCACAACAACAAGGATTGAAACCCGACCGAGTAGGCGGTCGACGTCGCCCATGCCGTGGTCCGCCCCCCCGTTCCACAACAACAAGGATTGAAACATACTTTATACGTCTAGGATGATCTAGCCACACAACGTCCGCCCCCCCGTTCCACAACAACAAGGATTGAAACACCACTAGCGCGATTCGCAAGCGGAAATCACGCGCGGTCCGCCCCCCCGTTCCACAACAACAAGGATTGAAACCCCTGGCAATGGCCAGTGCGGAGACCTTTTCCGCATAGTCCGCCCCCCCGTTCCACAACAACAAGGATTGAAACACCGCGACGCCGCAGAGCGTCTGCTCGCGAAGGCACGTCCGCCCCCCCGTTCCACAACAACAAGGATTGAAACGAGATCCAGCGATTGGCCGGCGAAATCACGGGCTGGTCCGCCCCCCCGTTCCACAACAACAAGGATTGAAACCTCCGTAGTCATATGCTAATCCTTTCAGGGTGCCTAGTCCGCCCCCCCGTTCCACAACAACAAGGATTGAAACCAAACACGCCGCCCGTGGTCTGCCCGAAGCAGAGCCCGTCCGCCCCCCCGTTCCACAACAACAAGGATTGAAACTCGAGGATCGAATCCGCAAAGCCCTCCCACATGGCCTGTCCGCCCCCCCGTTCCACAACAACAAGGATTGAAACCTTTGAGCCAAGTTCCATGTCTGTGTGCCGCCGCTGTCCGCCCCCCCGTTCCACAACAACAAGGATTGAAACATCAGCTCCCACTTGCCGGCGGCCAGGTCGGTGGCGAGTCCGCCCCCCCGTTCCACAACAACAAGGATTGAAACCCCCCTCTCGACTCCGATTCCCCCGTCAATGCCGTGTCCGCCCCCCCGTTCCACAACAACAAGGATTGAAACACATTCCGCCCTCGCCCCCGGTTAGTCCATGGGCGCGTCCGCCCCCCCGTTCCACAACAACAAGGATTGAAACCAAACGGCCGTGGCTGCGGTCAGCGCCGACATCGAGTCCGCCCCCCCGTTCCACAACAACAAGGATTGAAACACCCCGATGTAATCAGGGAGGGGCAAGGGGTGATAGTCCGCCCCCCCGTTCCACAACAACAAGGATTGAAACCCATTGCCCGTGCGCACGGGAATCGTGAGGAAGTGGCACGTCCGCCCCCCCGTTCCACAACAACAAGGATTGAAACTGCTCGTCCTCGTGCGTCGTGTGGCTGTCCCCGGCGTCCGCCCCCCCGTTCCACAACAACAAGGATTGAAACACCGGATTTGGCGGAACGAGGCCGCTTCCTGTCGTGTCCGCCCCCCCGTTCCACAACAACAAGGATTGAAACCAATGGGAAAGATCGTAATCGGCGGCAAGCAACCTGTCCGCCCCCCCGTTCCACAACAACAAGGATTGAAACATTAGCGGCCCCCCTGTTTTCGTATTGGAGAATTTTGTCCGCGCCCCCGTTCCACAACAACAAGGATTGAAACCATCCCATGAGCGAGTATCAATCAATCGCTACGGGTCCGCCCCCCCCGTTCCATAACAACAAGGATTGAAACCCCTGCCTGCCGCGCATGGATTGCCGAGCAGCCGGGCGTCCGCCCCCCCGTTCCACAACAACAAGGATTGAAACCCGGCCTTGACCGCGCGGCGGAGGGCGGCGTAGCAGGTCGAGTCCGCCCCCCCGTTCCACAACAACAAGGACTGAAACTATAAATATGCCTCGACGGCATTCCTGTCGGAATCGGGTCCGCCCCCCCGTTCCACAACAACAAGGATTGAAACACCGACTTCGGCCTCGACAGCAGCCTCCACGCCCTGGGGTCCGCCCCCCCGTTCCACAACAACAAGGATTGAAACCGAACCATCCCGGCCGCCGTCCGCTTCCTTTCCTGGTCCGCCCCCCCGTTCCACAACAACAAGGATTGAAACGTATTCAGAATTCCGTCATAGCCCTCAAATATCTCCAGGTCCGCCCCCCCGTTCCACAACAACAAGGATTGAAACAAGGTCGGGCTTTGGCGATCAGATAAGTTGACCCGGTTCTGCTCAGGTAAGCTGACCCATTCGCAAGAAGCATGGAACGCGCCCGGCCCGTCCTGCGCTGCCCGGCCTGCTACGTCCCGGCGCTGAATGCCTTTCTGCTGGCCGTCGCCTTCCGCGCCGACGACCCGCCCCGAGGCCGGCACGCAATCCGCATCGTGAGCAAGAGCGGAGCCGCGCGGCGATCGATGCCTTTCGGGTCTACAACTTCACGGTTCTTGCTAGGGAAGGACGACGGCCGCAACCGCATTGCCGCGCGCGGAGAGGAACGGCGCGGGCGGGCGCCCCTCTGCGTCTGGCGCGGCACGTCGCTGCTCTTTACCGGCTCGTTGATGATCCCCACGATCGCGCTGTTGTAGTGCTGGGAGCGGTTCATCGTTCCGCGGAACCAGAGCACGGCCGTGCGGCCGCCCCAGGCCGCCACCAGCGGGCGGAGGTTGTCGACCGCCGAGTTCTGCGTGACCGGCGTCCACGTCCAGGTCTGGCCGCCGTCGCTCGTCAGGCCCTTGAAGATCTCGTGAAACTTGAGTGCCGCCTGGCTCCGCGGATCGATCGTCGTGGAAACGTAGACCTCGTTCGGATCGCTGGGATTGAGGGCGGCCAGTCCGGTGTAATCCTCCTCGGCCCTCCAGAGGCAGGCGCCGGCCTTGGCCAGGGGATGGACCTGCCACTGCGTGCCGTCGAAGCGGAGGTACAAGAAGCGATGATCGCTGAAGTTGCTGTTCTCCGGCTGGTCGTTGGCCCGCGCGGAAATCAGCCCCCACGGCCGGCCGGCGGGGTCCAGACCCACGGCCATCGTCCAGGCATGGGTCATCGTGTCGCCGTTGAAGCGGCTGCCGGCGGCGAAGACCTTGGTCAGTTCCGTCTGCGGCCGGCCGTTGCCGTCGAAAATATTACCGTGGACGACCGTGCCGTCGGAGCGGTGGAGCTTGCCCCCCTGGACGTATCCGTGGTAGATGCTGTTGTTGAAATCGCGGGGGTGATGCTCGGTGGTCAGGAAGTCGATGCGATCGACCCCGTTGGAGGCGTACTTCGTATAGCCGTTGACGTAGCCCAGCTTGGGCTCGGTGAGGAGCTTGCCCCCGTAGGACCAGGTGTCGCCCTGGTCGGAGGAGACCAGCATCGATGGATCGCGGTTGACGGCCCGCACGAAGTCATAGACCCGCTTCTCGGCGGAGAGGTAGAACAGGTTGGAATAGGTGACGTGATCGGCCGCCGACCCTGAGGTGCCCGCCGTCGCCAGGTGCGGAGTCCAGTCCAGCGTCCGTTCCGGCCCCCAGTCGCCGGCGTCATGCGGGCGGTTGGAGACGCGCCAGTAGGTGAGACTGTCCTGATTGTGCCTGGAGTAGACGGCCAGATACCGCCCGTCGGGGCGAATCAGCAGGGCGGCGGTGTCGTGGTCGTCGGCGGGCAGCAGGTGGTGGTGGAGCACGAAGAGTTTGCGCACCGCCGGCAAGAGGGTATGAGACCAGGTCGATGTCGCCGTTGCGGGCCGTCCCATCGACGCCTTCAGCGGCCGCGACGGAGGCAATGAGCATGGTGTTGTTGACCGTGTCGACCACGATCCGCGGGTCCTGATACCAGCACCAGGCGCCGTTATCGTTGAAGACGATCAACTTGCCCGGGAGAGAGGGCGGCCCCCTCTCTCCGCCGTCGTCGGCCGCGGAAACCCCCTGGGCAGCGATCATCAAGACGATCGCCGCCAGCGGCAGCCCCAGCCTGTTGGTGTGAGATTGGATCGGTTGCACGATAGCTCCAATGGCAGAGAGTAGAGTATTGCATTTATACCGCTCGCGGTTGCAACTGGCAAGAGCCCGGTCCAACGGGAAGGGGTCAGGTCCATGTTTTCGGTCCAACGGTTTTCGGTGAATTTCGTCCGTTCTCGCCGAAAAATGGAGCGGACCCCGGACTTTGCAGTTCTCCTGTCCGACCCCTCTTCTCACCGCCCTCTACGCTGGAGTACAATGGATCGAGCGAGGTACGAAGTATGAAAAGAAATGCTTCTTGGTCTCAAATCTGCGAAATGGTCGCGATGCGGTTGTCACGTAGCACTATCACCGAGGATTGCCCTTGCGCTGGCAGTCGCATGCGCCTTGCCTGGATACGGCGCCGATAAGGTCACTCCGGCGGCTGCTCCCGCCGGTGCGTCGAAATTCCCGGAGAAAGTCAACCCCAAGGATGGCGCGGCGATGGTCTTCGTGCCCGCAGGCGAATTCCTCATGGGAAGCAAAGAGGGGGCGGGATTGCAAGGTGAGCACCCGCAGCGAAAAGTCGCCTTGGACGACTATTACATCTACAAGTATGAAGTGACCGTGGCCCAGTATCGGAAATTCTGCGAAGCGACCGGCCGGACGATGCCGCCGGAGCCTTCCTGGAAATGGCAACCCACGCATCCGATCGTCAACGTCACCTGGGACGATGCCCGCGATTATGCGGTTTGGGCGGGGGCGGCACTGCCCACCGAAGCGCAATTCGAGAAGGCGGCGCAAGGCGCCGACGGCCGCACCTACGTGTGGGGCAATTCGTTTACGAAGTCGACGTGCCATACCAGCGACGGCAAGACGGCCCCGGTGGGATCCTACCCCACCGGCATCAGCCCCTACGGGGCGCTGGATATGGCGGGCAACGTGTGGGAGTGGTGCGCAGGATTGGTATGACCCGGATTATTATGCCATCGCGCCGGCAAAAAATCCTCCCGGGCCGGCGACAGGCACCACGCGCGTCTTGCGCGGCGGCAGTTGGGGTTTCAACGTGGCGGAGTTTTTCCAGGTCACCTACCGCAATCGCTGCCTTCCCGGATGCCGCTATGGCGACTACGGCTTTCGCTGTGTCTTCCCGGCGGCCAGCGGAGGGACCGCGATCAACGGGCGTGCGCCGGCACTGCCTGCGACGCCACAGGCAGCGCGATTCTCCTGGAGCGAGGGCCCGGCGCGGAGCGCTGAACCCATGCCGCTTCGCTTTGACCAACAGCTTGGCGTCCGATTGGCCGCAATTTGGCGGGCCGGCCGCAAACGGGATTTCACCGGAGACCGGCATCAATACGGATTGGACAGCGCACGTGCCCCCGGTCCTCTGGTCCTTCCAGATGCACGACTCGGGCGGGTATGCGCACAACACCATTGTCAACGGAACGGTTTATATCGTCGATCACGCGGGAAGCCGGGACATCCTCCGCGCCTTGGACTTGACCACCGGGGTCCAACGCTGGGAGTCGGGCTACGAGGATGCCAAATCGGCGGACAATGGATTCATGCGCGGCTGTCCGGTGTATCGACACGGGAAAACTCTACACATTCAGCCGAAGCGGGAATGCCAATTGTTTCGACGCCGCCAGCGGCAAGATCCTCTGGTCGCGGAACCTGCAAAAGGAATACAACGGCCGGAAGGCCAGTTGGGGCTACACGGCTTCGCCGCTTCGTTGACGGCAATCAGCGTCATCTGTGTCCCGGGCGGACAGGGGCTTCCGTCGTCGCCCTCGATAAGAATACCGGCGCCACCCTGTGGAAGAGCGGGAGCGATGCGGCCAGCCATGCCACCCCCGTGGTGGCAACCATCCACAATGTCAGGCAGTACGTCGTGTTCAACGCCTACGGCGCCGATCGGCGTGAGGGCCGATGACGGCGTCCAACTCTGGCGGCACCAATGGACCACTCAGCACGACTGCAATGCGCAGTCGCCGATAGTCATGGGCAATAAGGTCTTCATCACCAGCGGTTACGGAGTCGGATGCGCGATGCTGGAGATCGGCGAGAACTGGAAAGTGACGGAAATCTGGAAAGACAAGGAGATCATTGGCCGCACGGCCAGGCCGATTCTGTACCGGGCTACATCTACTGCACGGACGAAACGACCCGGCTGATCTGCCTGAATCCCGAGACGGGAATGAACGTCTGGACCAAAGAGGGATTCGGCGGACGCCTCAATTACGCCTGGAAAGACGGTTTTTCCTGCGGTTCCGGCGGGCTCATTTTCGTTGATGGCGCACTGCTGGTGGTCTCAGAGACCAGCAAGAGCATCGTGGCTGTAAAAGCCACACCCCAAGGGTATCAAGAACTTGGACGCCTCAAAATCCTCGTCAGCGGCTCTGAACTGTTTACCTCGCCGTCGTTCTCCAACGGCAAGCTGGTCGTGCGTGACAAGAAGAACCTCTATTGCGTTGATCTCTCCCTATCAGCGGCCGCCACCGCGCCGAAAGCCTCTGCCCCGCCCGGCGTGTCCGACGGCATAGAAACGCCTCCTGGACGGACGGCCTGTGACCAATGGGGCGGCAATCGCGCGCCCAACCTGACGAGCCGGTTCTTTCCCCGGCAAAGGTTGTCGGCGACGCCTCTTGGCAGGGCCGGTTCCAGAGCAACTGGCCGCGTTTTCGCGGTCCTGACGGCAACGGGTTCAGCCCTCAAGGCCACGGCGCCGGTTGCCTGGGATGAAACCGTGCAAAATCGGGCGTGCTCTGGAAGGCCCCATCGCGCAGCCCGGCTTCAATTCGCCCTATTGTGTGGGGCAATCGCATCTTTATCAGCGGCGGCAGCCCCGAAAAGCGCGAGGTCTATTGTTACGATGCCACCGATGGCGAAACTGGTGTGGGCACGGGCTGTCGAGAACCTGCCCGGCAGCCCGGCAAAACTCCCGGACATTTCCGAGTCGGCCGGATATGCCGCACCGACAATGGCCACGGATGGACGGCTCGTGTATGCGATATTTGCCAACGGCGATCTGGCGGCGGTGAATTTCCACGGCACGATTGCGTGGGCCAAGAATTTGGGTCGTTCCGCAAAACCCTTACGGCCATGCTGCGTCGCTGGCGGTTTGGCGGGACAAGCTCATCGTGCAGTTGGACCATGGCGACAACAAGCCCGCCCTCTCGCGCTTGACGCTCTTGGAAGCAGCCACGGGCAAGGTGGTTTGGGAAAGCCGCGCCGGTTTCCAGCTCGTGGGCTTCCCCGATCGTTGTCGAGGCGGCGGGCAAGACGCAGATCATCACGGCGGGCCTGCCGTGGCTGGCGTCTTACTCCTTTGCCGACGGCGCGGAGCTGTGGAAGGCCGAGCTGCTGGAAGGGGAAGTCACGCCGTCGCCGATCATGGCAGGCGGCCTGGTTTTGCATCGCAAGTCCGGACAGCAAGTTAATCGCCTTGCGGCCCGACGGCGCTGGCGACGTCACCAAGACCCACGTTGCCTGGGCGTGCGAAGAGAACGTGCCGGACATCTCTTCGCCCACCAGCAACGGCGAGGTGGTTTTCTATGCGTCGAGCGTCGGCATGGGGACGTGCTTGGACGCCAAGACCGGCCGCAAGCTGTGGGAACATGACTTCGGCAGAGGAGTCCAGGCCTCTCCGAGCATCGCGGGCAGCCGCATCTATGTCGTGTCCACCGACGGTCACGGCTGGGTGCTCCAGGCTGGACGCGAATATCAGGAAGTCGGCAAGGGCGTTCTGAACGACAAATTTTACGCCAGCCCGGCCTTCGCCGGAGGGCGCATGTATCTGCGCGGCAACGCGAGCCTATACTGCATTGGAGAGAAATGAGACTCGCGTTGATCCTGGCCGTCATGCTCTAGCGCGCAAAGCCGCAGCGGCCTTAAGTTGCATCGAGCGGGATATTCCCCCAGTTGTCTGGGCACGGGACCCACGTTAGAATGGGCGTTAGGAGGAGTCCGCTATGCCATTACGTGACCATTTTCGACCGCCGGTCTTGAGACGAGCATCGTGGGAGGGATTCCATGGGATGTGGCCGGCCACCATCGTCCAGCAATTGTCCCGCGAATTGCCGCCTGAGTTCACCGCGGAACCGCGAACTCATCTTGGCTCGTATTTCGAGATTGACGTTTGTGCTTATGAGGAGGAGTACCAGGGCTCATTGGCGGGTGTTTCGCCGATTGACGCCAGCGGGGCGGCGACGGCAACCTGGTCGCCCTCGGAGCCGACTTTGGCGTTAGAAACCGATCTCAGCGAGCAATACGACTATGAAGTGCTGATTTACGACCAAAGCCGCGGCCGGATGCTGGTGGCGGCAGTGGAGATCGTGAGCCCGGCCAACAAAGACCGCCCGGACAATCGCCTTGCATTTGTGGCCAAGTGTGCCGCCTTGCTGCAGCAGCGCGTCTGCGTCTCGATCGTTGACCTGGTCACGACGCGACAATTCAATCTCTATGCTGAACTGCTGGAGCTGATCGGACAGACGGACCCAGCCTTCGGGCCGGCGCCGCCGCCGACCTATGCGGCCACGTGCCGTGGGAGAAAAGTCGGCCAGCGGCCGCGCCTGGAAATCTGGGCGTACCCTTTGGCAGTCGGCAGCCCGCTCCCCACGTTGCCTATCTGGCTGCGGGACGACATGGCCGTCTCGCTCGATCTGGAAACGAGCTACGAGGAAACCTGCCGGGCACTGCGGATCCGGTAAGAACTTGAACCGCAAGCAACCATTTGGAGCAATCATCCATGTCCCACAAGGACCTTCTCCTCGCCCTGATCCTTCCCGCGTTTTCCTGATCGCTTCCCTTTTGCACGGCCAGACCGCGGCCTGGGAGGACCCTGTTCCCCCGCGAATCGACATCACGCACGCCCCCGCGCCGCTGTTCGATGATCCCATCACCCACGGCGCCACCGATCCCTTCGTGATCTGGAACCCGGCCAAGTCCCAGTGGTTCATGTACTACACCCAACGCCGCGCCACGCTGCCCAACCCCGAGGGCGTCGACTGGGTTCACGGTTCCGCCATCGGCATCGCCGCCTCCCCCGACGGCACACACTGGACCTACCTCGGCACGTGCAAGGGCGACCACGATCTTTCCGACCCGCTTGCTGCCCAAGGCGCCGGCCCCGAGCCCGGCCTCACCTGTGGGCCCCCTGCTTTCTCCGCCAGGGCAAGGTCTTCCACATGTGGGTCGTGCTGGTTGACGGCGTCTATACGAACTGGACCGGCACGCGAAACATCCTCCACTTCACGAGCGACGACGGCATCACCTGGAAATACCTCTCCACCGCCAAGCTCGCTTCCGACCGCGTCATCGACCCGACCGTCTATCGCGTCGGCGATGTGTGGCACATGGTCTACAAGGACGAAGCCAAAGGCTCGCATACCTACGTGAGCCAAAGCCGCGACCTGGAAAACTGGACCAACGCCCACCAGGCCGGCCCTGACGGCGGCCAGGAAGCCCCCTTCGTCTTCCGCTGGAAGGGCAAGTGGTGGCTGATCGTCGACGATGGCAACGGCCTCCGCATCTACAACTCCGAGAACGGCATCGACGGATTCAAGTATAGTACGACGATCCTCGCCTCCCGCGACGGCACGCGCCCGCACGACAATGGCGTCGGCCGTCATCCCGGGATCGTGGTTCAGGGCTCGGCGGACAACCAGCAATGCCTGGTCTACTACTTCACCGAATTCAACCGGCATGCCTACATCCAGATCGGCGAGCTGGAACTGGGCGCCGATGGCAAGCCGTTCTGCAATCGCAACAAGTATCCCCCCGCGGCGGCGACGGACGCGAAGTGATTGAGGACCGGTGAGCGGGAACCCCGTGAACGGGGTTGACATCGCAAAGGTGCGAGAGGAGGACTGGTCTCGACTCGGCCAACCCGGCATATACTGCACGCGGGCGGAAATGATCGAAACCCGAAGCGTAAGCGAGGAATCTAACCGCTTTCCTCGCTTACGCTTCGGGTTTCGATGGCCCGGAGGAAAACGTCTCATTTTCGCCCGCGTGAGGTGTAAATGCGCATAAATGCCGGGCCGAATGCCGGCTGAAGCCGGAAACGGGCGTAAACGCCCGTCCATACACTGGAACAAAAAACAAAAATGCCACGTGCTAAACACTATGTTCTAGGCCCGTCGCCCGAGTGCTTGCGAGACTGTGGCGAAGCTGGCGAAAATATGCGGGCTGCTTCCATGCGGAATGTGCCGTTTATCGCGGAAGCGACTTCTCTGCCATGCGCGACGGATCTGACGGTTCTCCCGTGACGAGACTTTCCAATATCCGGTTCTTGCCGGTGATGCCGATGGAAAGCAGGGAAACGGTTGTAGTTCTTTTGCTTGGAATTCGTTGCGTAGTAGGACGGGCTTCCCGGCCGGCTATACCGCTAGCGGTTGCGACTGAACCCGAAGCGTAAGCGAGGTCCGGAAGTCGTTGCCTCGCTTACGCTTCGGGTTAGTGTGGATTGTGACAATCTCAACCGCGAGCAGTATAATTCCGAGACGGCCTAGGAAGGCCGTCCTACGAAACTGGTCAACTTATTCTTGCGCGAGCCCTTACGCGAGGAATTGGGGAATGTCTCGAGGATCTCGACCGGCGCTGGCGATTCTTGTGGCAACCGCCTGCCTGGGGCTGGGCGGATGCACCAGCTTCAGCGACTACCTTCACAACGGTTTCAAGGTAGGGCCGAATTACAGGCCGGCCCGCGCGGCGGTGGCCCCCGCCTGGATCGACGCCAACGACATCCGCGTGCGGCAGCAGCAGGACGACTTGAGCAGGTGGTGGGCGGTCTTCAACGATCCCCGGCTCGATTCGCTTGTAAGCTATGCCTATCAGCAGAATCTCTCGCTCCGCGTGGCGGCGTGCCGCGTGCTGGAAGCGCGGGCCCAGGTGGCGATCGACACTGGAAACCTCTTCCCGCAGACGCAGGCCATGACCGGCAGCTACACCAACAACGTCCTCAGCCGCGAAGACGCCAATCCACTCTCGTCAGGGCTCAATCGCTGGTATCCGCAGGCGAATTTCGGCTTCAACCTCAGTTGGGAACTCGACTTCTGGGGCCGCCTGCGGAGGGCCATCGAATCCGATGCCGCGAACCTGGATGCCTCGGTCGATAACTACGACGACGTGCTGGTCACCCTCCTGGGCGATGTCGCGACCAACTACGTGATGTACCGCACGGCCGAGCAGAGAATCGTGTATGCCGAGGAGAACGTCGCCCTGCAACGCAAGACGTTGCAGATTGTCCAAGGGCAACTCAAGGTCGGCATCGTCGGCGAGCTCGACGTGGACCAGGCGCGGAGCACGCTGGAGCAGACGGAGGCGGCGATCCCGGAACTGGAGATTGCGCAACGTCAGGCGGCGAATCAGCTCTGCATCCTGCTGGGCATTCCGCCTCAGGACCTGCAGGCCCGGCTCGGGGCGGGCACGATTCCCACGGCACCCCTGGAAGTGGCGGCGGGCATCCCCGCGGACCTGCTTCGCCGCCGGCCCGACGTCCGCCGTGCCGAGCGGCAGGCAGCCGCCCAGACGCCCAGATCGGCATGGCGGAGGCCCAGTTCTATCCCTACATCTCGGTCAACGGCACGCTCGGCTACTCGGCTGCGAGCTTCAGCAATCTGTTCCAGCCGCAGGCCCTGGCGGGGGGCGTCGGGCCGTCTTTCACCTGGAACATCCTCAACTATGGCCGCCTCCTGAACAACAAGCGGCTGCAGGAGGCCCGCTTCCAGGAGCTGGTCGCCACCTACCGCAATACAGTGCTCAGCGCCAGCCAGGACGTGGAAAACGGCCTGGTGACGTTCCTGCGGGCCCAGCAGCGTGCGAGGTCGCAGGCGGCCAGCGCGGCCGACGCCAAGAAGGCGGTCGACATCGTCTTGGCGCAATATCAGGCGGGCACGACCGACCTCACGCGTGTGACCTTGTTGCAGCAGAACCTGGTGCCCTTGGAAGACACGCTGGCGCAAGCCCAGGGCGAGATCGCCACGGGCCTGATCCAGGTCTATCGCGCGCTGGGCGGCGGCTGGGAAATCCGCCTCGCCGGCAATCCCGGCGGGCCGGCGACGATGAGCCGGTAGGACGGGCGGCTCTGCGGCGACGGGGCAAGGCGAAGATAAAGTGCCCGAAGAACATTCAGGCTCGGTGGCAGGCGGAGCACTCCCAAGGCGGTCAATCGGCGTCCTTGCCGGGGGCCGGTTCCGCGAACCACTGAATGACGAAGTAGAACACGGGCGTCAGGAAGACGCCGAAGAAGGTCACGCCGAGCATGCCGCTGAAGACGGCGATCCCCAGCGCCTTCCGCATCTCCGCGCCGGCGCCCTGGGCGATGACCAGCGGCACGACGCCCAGGATGAAGGCGAAGGAGGTCATCAAGATCGGCCGCAGCCGCAAGCGGCAGGCCTCGAGCGTCGCCTGCCGGCGGGGCACGCCCATCTCCTGCTGCTGCTTGGCGAATTCCACGATGAGGATCGCATTTTTGCTCGCCAGGCCCACCAGGACCACGAATCCGATCTGCGTGAAGATGTTGATCTCCATGCCGGCCGCCTGCAGGCCGACTACCGAGCAGAAGAGGCACATCGGCACCACGAGGATCACGGCCAGCGGCAGCCGCCAGCTTTCGTACTGCGCCGCCAGCACCAGGAACACGAAGACCACCGCCAGAAAGAAGAACCACATCGCCGAGTTGCCGGCCTGGAGTTGCAGGTACGCCAGGTCGGTCCATTCCGAGGCCATCGATCGCGGCAGCTCCTTGTTGGCGATGTCCTGCATCGCGGAAACCACCTGGCCGGAGTCGTGCCCGGCGCGGCGTCGGCATTGATGGCCGCCGCCGAGTACAAGTTATAGCGCAGAACCATCACCGGCCCGGCCGTGTCGCGGACGTCCAGGATCGTGCCCAAGCGGACCATCGATCCCAGGCTGTTGCGGACCTGAAGCTGCTTGATGGCCGCCACGTCCTTGCGGAATTTCTCGTCGGCCTGGATATTGACCTGCCAGGTCCGGCCGTATTCGTTGAAATTGTTCACGTAGTACGAACCCAGATAGACCTGCAGCGTATTGAAGATGTCGCTGACCTGCACGCCGTGGAACACGCACTTGGTGCGGTCGATGTCCAGCCACAGCCAGGGCGAATTGGCCCCGGAACTGTTGAAGAGGCCGGTCAGCCCTTTGTTTTTGTCGCCCTGTGCGACGATCTTCTCGCTGAACCGCTGCAACTGGTCGAGGCCCAGGTTGCCGCGGTCCTCAACGATCAGCTTGTAGCCGCCGGTCGTGCCCAGGCCGTCGATGGGGGGCGTGCCGAAGGCCGAGACGACCGCCCCCCGCACTTCCTCGCGGCAGCGCTCCTGCAGCGACTTGGCAATCGCGTCGGCGCTCAGCTTCCGGTTGTGCCGCTCGTCGAACGGTTTCAAGAGGATGTACATCGAGCCCAGGTTGGGCGCGTTGGCGCTCAAGATCAGCGACTGGCCGGAAAGGCCGACCGTATGCTCGATGCCCGGCATGTCGTGGGCCAGTTGTTCGATGTGGGCCATGGCGCGCTCGGTGCGTTCCACGGAGGCCGAATCGGGCAACTGCACGTTGAGCAGGAGATAGCCCTTGTCCTGTTGCGGAATGAAGCCCGTCGGCGTCCGCTGGAACTGCCAGCAGGTCAAGCCCAGCAGGCCGGCGTAGATCACCAGGACCATGCTGCTGAGGCGGAGCGTGCGGCCGACGCCGCGGCCATAAAGGCCCGTCATCCAGTCGAACCAGCGGTTGAAACCGCCGAACAGGAATCCGAGCGCGGCGTTGACGGGCCGGATGATGAACGACCCCAGCAGCCCGCCCACCAGCATGCCCGGCAGGAAGTTCACGGCGCTCGCGATCGCCCAGATCTGCCAGATCGGCAGCGTGCCGACCATGGCTGCATGGTTCCCGTGCCCGCCCAAGATTACGTTCAGGTCGAGCTTGCCCCCCAAGACGTGCGGCACGGCGTAATACGTGGCGATCCCGCCCAGGATGCCGAAGATCCACCAGGGCAGCGCCTCTCGGCGGTGTCCTCCCTTCTCCCCCTCCTCGGTCCTGAAGATCACGACGGCCCGCGAGGGCGTCATGGTCAGGGCGTTCACGGCCGAGATGATCGTCGAGACGGAAATCGTGATCGCGAACTGGCGGAAGAACTGCCCGCTCACGCCCCCCAGAAAACAGCAGGGGATGAACACCGAGCTCAGAACCAGGGTGATGGCCAGCACCGGCCCCGTGATTTCGTCCATGGCCTTGAGCGTGGCCGCGCGGGCGTCCAGGCCGGTGGCGATCTGCCGCTCGATGTTCTCGAGCACGACGATGGCGTCGTCCACGACGATCCCGATCGCCAGCACCAGGCCGAAGAGCGTGAGGTTGTTGAGCGTGAACCCCATCGCCGCCATGATCGCGAAGGTGCCGATCAAGGAGACCGGGACGTCGATCATCGGCAGGATCATCGCCTTCCAGTCCTGGAGGAACACGAGGACCACGATCGCCACCAGGATCACCGCGTCGCGGAGCGTGTAGAAGACCTCGTCGACCGACTCGCGGATGAAGGGCGTGGTGTCGTAAACGATTTCATAATCGACGAAGCCCTCTGGAAAGCGGGTCTTCAGCTCCTGCATCTTGGCATACACGCCGGCGGCCGTGTTCAGGGCGTTGGCGCCGGGAAGCTGGTAGATCGAGAGCGCCACCGAGGGCTTGCCGTCCAAGGTGCAAGACTGGTCGTATTGCTGCGATCCCTGTTCCACGCGGGCCACGTCGCGGAGCCGCACGATGCCCGTGACCGGCGACGCTGACCCGCCGGTGCTTGCGGCCCCCCCCTGCCCCGCCTGGCCGCTGGAGGACCCCGTCGAGCTGCCCAGGTCGGATTTGAGGATGATGTCGGCGAACTGCTCCGGATCGGTGAGCCGCCCCACCGTGTTGATGGTCAACTGGAACTGCT
Organism: uncultured Planctomycetia bacterium; assembly: GCA_963824275.1. GTDB lineage: Bacteria > Planctomycetota > Planctomycetia > Pirellulales > Thermoguttaceae > JANXQG01. The sequence goes on from CAWGOT010000007.1 coordinate 1,079,305, forward strand.
GGCCCTTGGGCACCGGTTGCTGGCCGATCTGCCCCGCGGAGACTTGCACGTTCTGCTGGCTGATGGCCGCGACCACGTCCAGGGCGTTCAGGCCGAGCGTGGCCATCTTGTCGGCGTCGAGCCAGACGCGGAGGCTGTAGTCGCGCTGGCCGAGGTAGGTGATGCCCGCCACGCCGGGCAGCCGGCCCAATTCGTCCTTGACGTTGACGGTGGCATAATTGCTCAGCCGCAGGTCGTCGTACTTGCCGTTGGGCGAGATCAGGTTCACGATCATCAACGTGTTGGGCGACATCTTCCTGACGTTGATGCCCTCGTTCTGGACCACGGCGGGAATCACCGGCAGGGCCAGCGCCACGCGGTTCTGCACCAGCACCTGGGCCATGTCGGAATCCATTCCCAGCTTGAAGGTCACGGTCAGGTTGTAAGCCCCGTCGTTGGTCGAGCGCGACGACATGTAGGCCATGCCCTCGACGCCGCTGACTTGCTCCTCGATCGGCGCCGCCACGGTGTCTTGCACGGTGTAGGCGTTGGCGCCCGGATAGAGGGCCGTGATGAGCACGGTGGGCGGCGTGACCTCCGGGTACTGGGCCATCGGCAGCGTACCCACCGAGACCAGGCCCGCCAGCACGAAAACGACGGAGATGACCGTGGAGAAGATGGGACGATCGACAAAGAAGCGGATCATGGCTGAGGTTCTCCGTCGGGCTGGGAACTGGTAGCGGGGAACGGCGTGCGGGGAACGGCGTGCGGGGAGTCAGATTCCGGGCTCCCGGTTCCCTGCTCCCCGCTCCCTGCCCCCCGCTTCCCTAGCAACCAGACCAATAGCCCGGGCAGGCCGAGCAAGAAGATATTGAGCAGGAGACTCAGCGATCGGCCGAAGCGCCGCATTTCGGGCGTGGAGAACACCGGCAACTCGCTGATGCCGATAATCACGTAAAAGAAGACCGGCGTGAGGAAGATGCCGAACAAGGTCACGCCGAACATGCCGCTGAAAACGGCGACCCCCAGCGAGCGGCGCATCTCCGCCCCGGCCCCCGAAGCGGTCATCAGGGGGATGACGCCGAAGATGAAGGCGAACAACGTCATGAGGATCGGCCGCAGCCGCAGCCGCGAGGCCTCCTTCGTGGCCTCAAAGGCCGGGCGGCCCTCCTGGTGCAACTGCTTGGCATATTCGACCACCAGGATCGCGTTCTTGCACGCCAGCCCGACCAGCACCACCAGGCCGATCTGCACGAAGATATTGACATCCCGGTTCGTGGCCAGCACGCCGCTCACGCTGCAGAGCAGGCACAACGGCACGACCAGGATCACCGCCAGCGGCAGCGACCAGCTCTCGTAGAGCGCCGAGAGGGCCAGGAAGACGCACGCGATGGCCAGGAAAAAACGTAGATCGACGTGTCGCCCACCCGCTTCTGCATGAACATCAACTCCGTCCAATCGGCCTTCATGCTCAAGGGCAAGGTCTCGTCCGCAAGTTGATCGATGGTCTTGATGGCCTCGCCCGTGCTGGTGCCGGTCTTGATGTTGCCGCTGACCGATGCCCCCGAATACAGATCATAGCGCGGGACGGCAATCGGGCCGACAATCTCCCGCGGATGAACCAGCGTGCCGAGGAGGACCATCTGCCCGAACATGTTGCGAACTTGGAACAGGTTGATGGCTTCCACTCGGTCGCGATAATTTCCGTCGGCCTGAACCGTGACCTGCCAGTGCCGGCCAAAGTCATTGAAACTGTTGACATAGCTCGAGCCCATGAGGATGTCCAAGGTCTGATTCACGTCGTCCAGCGACACGCCCAGCGACGCGGCCTTGTCCCGGTCGATGTCGAGGAAGAGTTGCGGCATCTTCGAGCGGAACTGCGTCGTCACGCGGCTCAGGCCGGGCACCTTCCGCAGTTCCTGGATCAGGCCGTCGGTCTGCTTCTCCAGGGTCACCAGCCCGAGGTCGCCGCGGTCCTCGACGATGAACTTGAAGCCGCCGGCCGTGCCCAGGCCCGGGATCGGCGAGGCCCCCAGCACCGTGAACACCGCCTCCGGGACCTGCTCGGCAACCGCCTTGCTAAGGTCGTTCATGATTGCCGTGTCGGGGCGGCTTGGCTTCTGCCGCTTGTCAAAGGGGTCGAGCACGATGAACATCGAGGCGAAGTTGGAACTATTGGCCTGCAACAGGAAGGAACTGCCGGCAAAGGCCACGACGTGGGCGATGCCGCGGATGCCCGGGCGGTGGCTGGGATCGTTGCGGTCGCCCATGGCGATCCTTGCGACCTTGGCGACGACCGCATTCGTTCGCTGCAAGGACGCCGAGTCGGGGAGTTGAATGTTGGCGATCAGCCGGCCTTGATCCTGTTGCGGAATGAAGCCCGTCGGCGCTTTCTGAAACACCGCGTAGGTCAGCGCGAGCAATCCGCCATAGATTACCAAGACAACAATTGAAATCCGCAGCAGTCCGCCGACGGAATAGGCGTAGCCCGACGACATCCGTTCGAAATAGTAGTTGAACTTGCGAAAGGACCAGCCCAGGACGCGGTTAACGGGACCGATGGCGAACCAGCCGATCGCGCCGCCGGCCACGCCGCCGGGGAGAAAGTAAAGCAGCATGCTCCAGGAGAGCCACCCGAACGCGCCGCCCGTGTCTTCCGCAACCGCCGGCAGGCCGAAACGGCCCGCCAGAAATCTCTGCTCCAGCCAGATCGTGAGCAGCCCGCCCGCCACGCCGAAGATCCACCACGGCAGGGCCTCGCCGACCATGCGTACATGGTGCCCGAGCCCGTGGGCCGCCTGCCCGTCGGCTGCCTCCCCGCCGGGCACCCTCTGGGTGGCTCCCTGCTCCCCGCTCTTCTCCTCCGTCTTGAACAACAGCACCGCCCGCGACGGCGTCATGGTAATCGCATTGATCGCCGAGATGACCGTCGACACGGAGATTGTCAGGGCGAACTGCCGGAAGAACTGGCCCGTGATGCCGCTGATGAACGCGCACGGCACGAAGACCGCGCACAGCACCAGGGCCACCGCGATGATCGGTCCCGTGACTTCCTCCATGGCCTTGATCGTGGCCGTGCGGACGTCATGTCCGCGGGCCAGCATCCGCTCGATGTTCTCCAGCACGACGATCGCGTCGTCGACCACGATCCCGATGGCCAGCACCAGTCCGAAGAGCGAGATGTTGTTCAAGCTGAAGCCCATGGCGGCCATCACGGCGAAGGTGCCGATGATCGAGACCGGCACGTCGATCATCGGCAGGATCATCGCTTTCCAGTCCTGGAGGAAGACGAGCACGACCACGCCGACCAGGGCCACGGCCTCGAGCATCGTGAACGCCACGTCCTGGACCGACTCGCGAATGAAGGGCGTCGTATCGTAGCCGATAGCATACTCGAGCCCGTCCGGGAAGCGCGTTTTGAGATCCTCCATCTTCTTGCGGACGGCGTCGGCCACGTCCAGGGCGTTGGTGTCGGGGTGCTGGTAGACGCTGAGGCCCACCGAGGGCTGGCCGTCGAAGCTGCACGCCGCATTGTAATTCTGCGCGCCCAGCTCGATGCGGCCCACGTCGCGGAGGCGGACGACGCCGAACGACACCTGCCCTGGCCCTCGGTCCCGCGTTACGCCGTTGCTGACCCCGACGACAGCCGTTGTTGCTCCGCCTCCTGCGCCGCCCGTCATTCCGCCGCCGCCGGTCGAGCCGCCGCCGCTGGAAGTTGCGCCGCCGCCGGTCGTCGCTCCACCCCCGGTGGTGACGCCGTTGGTGGTGGTCTCTCCGCTGGTCGCCGTTGCGTCGCTGCCGGTCGAGGAAGTTCCCGAGGAATCCGTCGTTGTGCCGCCGCCTGTCGTCCCGGCGGCGGCTGACGCGGAGGAAGTAGCGGCGCCGCTGGGCAGGCCGAAGTTGCCCTTGGCGGGCGCTGCCATGGACGTGCTGCTGGCCGGCGGCGGAGAGCTCATGCCGGCCTTGACGATGATCGCGCCGAACTGTTCCGGCGTGGTCAGACGGCCCAGGGTATTGATGGGCAGCTCAAAGGCCTGTCCCGTCGCGCTGGGAGGGCTGCCGATCCAGCCCGCCGGCGCATCGAGGTTCTGGTTGCGGATCGCGGTGGCCACATCCCCCGCCGTAATGTTGCAGGCCGCCATCTTCTGCGGATTGAGCCAGCAGCGGATGCTGTAGTCCCGTTCGCCTTGGTAGGTGATGTCGGACACGCCGGGCACCCGCAAGAGTTCGTCCCGCACGCTGATCGTGGCGTAGTTGCTGAGGTAGATGTCGTCGTAGCGGCCGTTGGTCGAATAGAAGTTCACGATCATGAGGATATCGGGCGTCTTCTTGCGGATCGTGATCCCCTGGTTCTGGACCGTCGAGGGCAACTGCGGCATGGCCAGGGCTACGCGGTTCTGCACCTTGACGACCGCCGCGTTCAGGTCGGTGCCGATATCGAAAGTCACCGACAAGGAGTACGTGCCGTCGTTCCCCGAGTTCGACGACATGTAGAGCATGCCCTCGACGCCGTTGACCTGTTGCTCGATCGGCGCGCCGACCGTATCCGCCACGACTTGGGCGTTGGCCCCGGGGTAGCTGATCGAGATGTTCACGCCGGGCGGCGTGATGCGGGGGTACTGTGCGATCGGCAGGAAAAGCAGCGAAATCCCGCCGATCAAGGTGATGACCACCGAGAGCACCGTGGCGAAGATCGGGCGGTCGATAAAAAATCGCGAGATCATTTATGGGTTCTGCACGGCTATTTCTTCGCGATGCGCTTGGCTCCACTTGACGCTGGCGGGAGAGAGGGAGGCGCGGACCCCCCATGCGACCCGGGGATAGGCGTGCTTGCCGTCGCATGGGGGGGCCCGGCCTCCCTCGCTCCGCCGGCGTCGGTCTGTCCGCCGAGCGTCGGCATCGGCCGCTCATCCGGCTTGACTTCCATTTGTGCCCGCACCTGCTGGATCGCGCCCACGATCACCAGGTCGTCCGGCTTGATCTCTCCTTCCACCACGCGGAGCCCGTCTTCCTGCAGGGCCCCCGTCTTGATGCTGCGGGTCTGGGCCTTGTTCTGCGCATCGAGGACGTAAACGTACTTCAACCCCTGATCGGACTGGATCGCCCGATCGATGATCAGCAGGGCCTGGTGCGGCTGGCCGATCGGCAACCGGACCCGCACGAACATGCCCGGCGAAAATTGGTGGGCAATACTCGGTCTCTCGCTGGCGGCGACCGGTGCGGAAGCGGGGAGCGGGGAGCCGGGAGCGGGGAGCAAGATGTCTTTTCGGACTCCCTGCTCCCCGCTCTCTGCTCCCTGCTCAACAATCAGCGGGGGGTTCGGGAATGTGCCGCGCATCGTGATGCTGCCCGTCGTAGAATTTATCTGGTTGTTGACGAAGTTGACCACAGCCTGGTGCGGGAAGCCCTCCTCGTTTTGCAACCCCAGCAGGACCGGAAGGCCTCCCTCCGCCGGCGCCACGATCTTCTTCGCTTTGATCAAGTCGAGGATCCGCAACCAGGTCGATTCATCCACGTCGAAATAGACGTACATCGGGTCCAGCGATACGATTGTGGTCAGGAGTGTCTGGTCCTGGTTGACCAGATTGCCGCGGGTCAGGTAATAGCGGCTCACCTGGCCGTCGATGGGCGATACGACGTGCGTGAACTCCTTGTTTAAGTTGTAGACTTCCAGGCTCTTCTGTTGAGCGACCACTCGGGCGTCGGCCTCAGTGACCGATGCTTTGTACTGATCCAGCGCCTGTTCGCTGACGGCGCCGGGCGTCGTCTTATTGAGGGCCTCGTAGCGCGCCAAAGTGGACTTCGCCAGATCGAGCTGCGCCTTGTCGAGATCGACCTGGCTCTTGGCCTGGTCGTATTGCGCCTGGTACGGCCGCGGATCGATCTGGAACAAGAGGTCGCCGGCCTTGACCTCCGATCCTTCCTTGAAGGGCATCTGCACCAGGTAGCCGGTGACTCGGGCGATGATATCGACGGACTGGACGGCGTTCGTCCGGCCGGTGAAGTCGACATAGTCAGTCACGACCCGCTCGACGGGATGGCTCACCGGTACGACGGGCACATCGGCCGTTTCTCCCCGCATCTTCTGTTGGCAGCCCGCCACGACCGCCGCGAGGAAGAGGCCGTACGCGACTGCCCAAGATCTGCCCCAGCTTTCAGGGCGAACGCCGCAATTGCATTCTTCCATTGCCGATCCTCATTACCCGGCGGCCGGAACCGATCGAATCGCCCTATCTCAGCCGGCCGGGTTGAACGCCGGAATTATAGCGATCCGCCGAAATTCGAACAATAGTGCCCAATAGGTTATACTGCACGCGGGCGGAAATGATCGAAACCCGAAGCGTAAGCGAGGAATCTAACCGCTTTCCTCGCTTACGCTTCGGGTTTCGATGGCCCGGAGGAAAACGTCTCATTTTCGCCCGCGTGAAGTATAACTTGTCAGTCCAAGGCCGTTTCCGAGGTATTATCTGCTGCCTTGGTAGAGCCGGCCAGACCGTGATTTTTTTGCGGACGGCAAACGGGCTTAACGTAGCGGCCGCTGTTCACGTTGGCCAATCCGTTTCAGGGGCTTGAAATCCGCGCCCCGCCCCTGCATACTCTTGGTAGCGCCTTTGGGCCAGGTCCCGCAGGGACCGCGGGAGAGAGGGCGTCCCTCTCTCCGCCGGGGCAAGAACCACGGGCTTGAGGGCGGACGAGGTGCGATGACTGGAGAACCGACGGACAAACCACTGCCCTACGGCCTCAGTCGCGAAGAACCGGCGCTTTTCGCAGACGGGGAGGGCGGCCTGGCCGATGCGTCCGAATCGCCTGATGCGGCGCACGGTTCCATCGCCGGGCAAGACGGCCTGGCGGTGGCCACTTTCCGGCCTTGGAGTGGGCTCTTGGCCGTCGCCCTGGTCCTTGCGGTGTTCCTCGTTTATCAGCCGGCCTGGCAGGGCGGGCCGATCTGGGACGACGACGCCCACATTACGCGCCTTGAACTCCGCTCCTGGCACGGACTGTACCGGATCTGGTTCGATGTTGGTGCGACGCTGCAATACTACCCGCTGGTTCACAGCGTGTTTTGGGTCGAACACGCGCTGTGGGGCGATAAAACGCTCGGCTACCACCTGGTCAACCTCTCCCTGCATGCCACGTCGGCCCTGCTGGTGGCATTGATCCTCCGCCGATTGGCGATTCCGGGGGCGTGGCTGGCGGCGGCGATCTTCGCCCTGCATCCGCTGCAGGTGGAATCGGTGGCCTGGATCTCGGAACTCAAGAATACGCTGTCGGGCGTGTTTTACTTGGGTGCCGCCCTGCTCTACCTCCGCTTCGACCGGGCACCATGTGCCCATGGTCGGCGTAAGGCGGCCTGGTATCTGGCCGCGCTGGCCCTGTTCTTGATGGCTCTGACGAGCAAGACGGTGACGGGGACGCTTCCCGGTGCGCTCCTGGTGATTTTCTGGTGGCAACGTGGCCGGCTCTCCTGGAAGAAGGACGTGCTGCCGCTGGTGCCGTTCTTCCTGCTGGGGGCGGGTATGGGGATGATCACGGCGTGGTGGGAGCTGAAGATCAACAACTGCGCGGGGCCGGAGTTCGAGTTCACGCCAGCCCAGCGGATTCTGATCGCCGCGCGGGGAGTTTGGTTTCAACTGGGCCATTTGCTCTGGCCGGCAAACCTGACGTTCATCTACCCGCGCTGGAAAATCGACCCAGCCGAGTGGCGTCAGTATTGGTATCCGCTGGCTGCGGCGGCCTTGTTGGCCCTGCTCTGGGCCTTCCGCAAGAGATCGCGGGCCCCGCTGGCGGCCGTCCTGGTTTTCGGCGGCACGCTTTTCCCGGTCATGGGGTTCTTCAACCTCTATACCTTCCGCTACTCGTTCATCGCCGACCATTACCAGTACCTGGCGGGCCTGGGCATCATTACGTTGTTCTCGGCCAGCCTGGCGTTGCTTCTGCAGCATGCGCAGGGCTGGATCAAGCCGATCGGATGGTTGGGCTGCGCGGCCCTGCTGGCCGTGTTGGCCGTCCTGAGCTGGTCGCAAAGCCAGATGTACGTCAACCTGGAGACACTGTATCGAACGACCATCGCCCGCAATCCCGATTGTTGGCTGGCTGAATACAATCTCGCCGAAGCCCTGTCTGGCCGCGGACAGGTCGACGAGGCCATCGCCCATTACCGCAGGGCCGTCGCAATCAAGCCCGACCACGTCGGTGCCTACAACAACCTAGGGCTGGCCCTGTTCGGTCTCGGACAGGTCGACGCCGCCATCGCCCAATACCGGAAGGTCCTGGAAATCCAACCCGACCACGCGGAGGCCCACAATAACCTGGGTGTCGCATTGGCTCGCCTGGGAGACGACGATGGGGCGATGGACCAGTACCGAAAGGCCCTGGAGATCAAGCCCGACTATGCCGAGGCCCACCACAACCTCGGCAACGCCCTGATCCGGCGCGGGCGGATCGAAGATGCGATCGTCCAGTTCCAGCAGGCCGTCCAGATCAAGCCCGATTATGCCGAGGCCCACAACAACCTCGGGGTGTTGTTGGCCGACCGCGGAAGACCGGGTACCCGCGCGGGCGGCGGCGATCGAACATTTCCAAAGGGCCCTCGAATTGGCCACCGCCCGCAACGACAACGCGATGGCCGACCGCCTTCGCGACCGGATCCGGCGCCTCCAGCAAGAAAAGTAGCAGACACCGGGTACCCGCGCGGGTGGTGTGCGGGGCACCCCCTGGGTCGCCGAGCCTTTGGAGTGCGGCGGCCGGGCGCCAGTACCCTGGTCGCCGCTTTTCAATACGGCCTGCCGCGCGTGAGAGGGACGGACTGCGCCCGTTTGCCTCACTTGTCTCCCGCAGTGCGGCAGACGCGGAAGCCCACGTCGTAGGAGCCCTCCCCTGGCGAGATGCCGTCGCGGACCGCCGACTTGGTCCGCCGGGAGCTGGTGTCCCAACTGCCGCCCCGCAGCACGCGGGACGTGCCCGTGGCGGGACCCGTCGGATCGTCCGTCGGCGACGTGGCGTAATACTCGTCCGAAAACCAATCCTGGCACCACTCCCAGACGTTGCCATGCCTGTGCTAAACTGGCCTACAGGAGGGCCGCGAGAGACGAAGTGGTAGTGAGGCGACGCTTAGCTTAGGAGGAGAAAATGTCTGGTCAGAATTTGCAGTTTAGGGCAGCCGTGGCCGAGAGACTCGCGGGCGTAGGTTGGACCCTGACCCGCACTGTTGATGCTGAGGAAAGTGTCAGGTATTTACGGGAGAAAGGATTCTCGGTAAATTCCTTTGCTCGCCAAGTACTAACAAACTTGGCGGGGTTGAGGTTTGAATTGCCGAAGGGCGGTATAAGTTGGCTCGCATTTGATTTACGAGGAGCGGTCCGATTCATAACCCGCGAAGACGTATCAAAGGTTGAGGATTTGTTTGGGGAACCGCTCACTCCAGTAGCTCAGGGCGGTGGCTACGTGTTGCTCGTTTCGCCGACGTGCCGTGCTTTTCTGCTGCAAGATGAGTGGCTGTGCTTGGTCGGCTCAAAGACTCTTGACGGACTGCTTCACTCCGCGTTTACTGGCGATCGGACGGGGGTTGAGGAAATACCGTTGACAAAGTAAACTCCCTTCGCGAGTAGCTTTTGCCATAGTGGGGGGGTGGCGGTTGCCAGGGCAAGGCTGCCGAGTGACGAATATCGATATTTGTCGGAACATGGGCCAAACCTCCTCTGAAGCCAATTGCGGCCGATCGCCATGCACGATACCCGAGGCCGCAACCGGGCCGCAGCATCCAGTCTATAGGCGGCTCTTGGTGGTCGTCAATCGGAGCCAAGGGCGTACATGCCGCCTTCGGGCGGCTTGCGAGCAGGCTTTCTTTTTAGCCCTCAGCCTGCCATCCGCCGCGAATCGCACCTTCTTTTCGATCGACCGGCGTCGAGGACCGGCGGTGGGCAGATCAGCGGGTGATCTTGCAGTTGGGCAGGGCCTGCTGGAGCTTGGCGACGCCTTCGTCGGTGACCTCTGTTTCTATCAGGTCCAAAACGCGGAGCTGATGCATGGCCCTTCAAGTGTTCCGGGCTAGCGTCCGTGATACTGCGTCCTTGCAACATGAGATTTTCGAGATTGGGACAACTCCTTGTGAGATTGGCCATTTCGTCGTCGGTCACGCCGCCAACAAAATCAGAGTTGAGATCTAAGATGGGGATTTCGCGCTCGTTCGGAATGGGTCGACCATCTTTCGATCGGGCATAATACAGAGCACCGCCGATCCCATGTCGATAAGAGACGCCATTCCGTCCCCATGAAATCCTTACGTTGGGGATCTTCTCTCTGAGTTTAGCGACTCCTGCTTCCGTTACTTGGGTGCAGCGAAGGTCTAGGTTTGCGAGTTCACGCAACTTCCACTCCACAGCGGCTCTAAACATATATCTCCCATATTCGTGCCTTCCAGACTCAAGTAATGCAGATGGGGCAGCTTCGCCACTTGCATGAGCAGTTCCGGCGTCACAATCAGATTGTCTCCGATGCGGACAACGTGAAAGTGCTCGTGTGGCGAATCGTGACGAGCAAGGTAAACGTCCGAAATCGTACAGAAGAAATCAAACGTCGCCCAATTCGGCAGCAGGGCGGACGATGTCCCAGCAAACACTTGGTCCTTGCGATCATCGTACCAGACTGCCCCTTCAGCAGCACTAATAACGGTCACGGCATCGTGTTGTGTTCTTGCCTCCTTGATGCTCGTTGCAAGCCAACTGCATGGTATGGCCACCGCAACGGTCAGCACAAGCAATAATCGAAGGCTGAATTGGAACCGCAGCCGCAAGACGAGGGCCACGCCGAACCACGCGAACATCGCCAGCATCAGCACACCTACGGTGGCGATGGCGATCAAGACCGGCCAGCCCTTGGGAAGCCAGCGGAACCAATCGACCAGGAACAAGAGCCCCTCGACGGCCAGCAGGGCAAACAGGCAGTGGCCGGGCGAGGGGCGAAATCGGTGTTGGGGTTCGGCGGCAGGCATGTCAGCGGATGATCTTGCAGTTGGGCAGGGCCTGTTGGAGCCTGGCGACGCCTTCGGCGGTGACAGCCGTACCCTGGATGTCCAAGTATTGAAGGTGCGTTAAGCCCCGCAGGTGTCCTAATCCGGCGTCTGTGATTTTGGGTTTGTTTAAGTAGTGAAAGAACAACGATTTGAGCTGCGGTAATTGTACGAGGCATTCCAAGTCGCCGTCGGCGACAGAATTCTCTTCCGACGGTGAGCCCATATTGACGCTCACGACATCGTTGAAGAAGTCGTCGTCCAAAACAGCCCACAGCCACTTCCATTCAGGAGCCGTCGCAACGGGAATCCTGGTCCACAGAAGATGGTGGACGTCGCAATACCACGCCTCTCCTCCGTTTGTCCTAATCGTCTCCACGGTCGCCCTCTGCTCCCTTGCTCTCTTCATCTCCACGCCGAGCCAACTAAACGGCAAAGCCACGGCCACGACCAGGACCAAGAGCGACCGGATACTGAACTGAAACCGCAAGCGGAAGAGCAGGGCCACGATGAACCAAAGGGTCATCGCCGCAAACGCCGCCGCCACAACTGCCACCCCGGTCAGCACGGCATAGCCCTTATGCCACCCAAGCCAGCCGAACCTTTCCGACGCCCACAGAAGCCCCTCGACGGCCAGCAACCCGATCACGACGCGACCGGGCGTGAGATGGAACCAGCGGGCTTGGGCTTGGAGTGTATCGTCCATGGTGGTTCACTTCTCGACGGCCGTTTGTGATTCGGTCGCCTCCGGTTTGGCTGGGGGAACTTGAAATCGCTCGATAAAATCGCGGACCTGGCTCGGCGGTTCGTCCAGCAACGTGCTATACCGCTTCGACTTTTCCGCCTGTGCAAGATTGGCTGAAGCATAGACGAGAATCTCGTAGAGCTTCTTCTTATTCGCGTCGGACAAGTCGCACAACATGCCACTACTCATGGCCGTGGGAAGCACACCAACTGGCTGCATGCTACATCCGCGGGCTCCGGACAGGAAATACTGGTACTCAGTACCAAGATAAATCCATTTATGTCCCAAGGCGTCGGGATACTTCGTTTCAATAAACTCCTCCAGTTGGCTCTTCTCGTAGGAAGTCGAAAGGATAATTCCCAACAACGTTCATCTCGTATTTACGCGTTCCTGTGAATTCGCAGACTCGTTGCGTCCTGTTTATCGTGCCAACGAAGAAGGCAGCAATGAGCAGCAATATACCGCACGCTGCGAACGCGTAGATTCGACGTTTGGACTTTCGCCACGTTTTGGGGTAACTGCTCATGGCGATGCCTTATAGCGGCTCCCGCTTCTTCTCGGTATTCAACTCCGGCCCGACCTTCCTCCGCTTGTAGGTCACGCTGTACTCGACCCGCTGCCTCTTGCCGGGCGAAAGGTCCATGAAATACTTGACGTGCTGCTGATCGACGCGTTCCACGCGGCCGGCAATCGTGTGCAGATCGACGTAGGCCCCCTGCTCGTTGCTCGTCCAGTCCTGCGGTTGGCCTTCCGAACCCCATAGCACCACGTTGGCGTCGAACTGCCGTTCGACCTCGACCTTGGCCGGGACCGGTTTGCCTGAGACGAGTTCTTCCTCGTAGAAGAACGTCTCGTCGTAATCCAGCAGGTCGTAGTACAGGACGAACTGGTCGTCGAGCCTGCGTTTGTACTGCCGGGCGACAACGTCGGAAATCTTCTGATCCTTCAGGCGGCGTTGGATGATGATGTCCTTGTCGGCCCCGACATTGACTTCCACTCGGTCGCCGATGGGGACGTACTTGGTCTCGGTGCCGTCGACATAGGCCAGATCCTTATTCTTGTACTCGGAGAACAGCCGGACGGTGCCGTTGGGCAGGGGCGAGAGGCCCATGTTCTCCATCGCTGAGAGCTTCTTCTCCTTGCCCTTTTCGTCCAGCAGCTTGACGTTCTTGAAGCGGTAGAATTTCGTGAACGCTTGGTCGCGGGTGCGGTCGCTGAGCTTGTAGACCGATTCCAGCGGCACGTCGGCCACCTTCAGGGCGACGAGTTGCTTGGGCTCCTTGGCCTTGATGTCCTCGCGGCCTTCGATGGTGAAGAGGAAATACTCGGAAAGGCCCTGCTTGACGACGTCTTTGGCCTTTTCGGCTATGTCCAGCTTCAGGTTCTGGGCAAAGGAATCGGCTGCCGCCATGTTCTCAAGCTCGCTTTTCACACGCATCCTGAAGCTGTCCGCTCCATTCGGTATTCCCTTAAGTTGTTCCTCCACGCTTCCCGGTGCCGGCCTTTTCGCCAGGTCGGCGATCTTCTCGACGAGGTTGATCTTGCCCACCACCAGCCGCGTCTGGGCGTTGTCGTACAGCTCGCCGGAGTTGTTCGTCACCCGCACGTAGCCGGTGACGGCCAGCCTCGTTTCGTCTTCGTTGGCGATGCCCACGTAGTCGGCCGCCCAGGTGATGCCCGAGGTAAAATACCTGATCTCGACGGGCACCTTGCCGGCGATCTGGCTCTTGATGTTCCATTGCAGGGCGTCGTTGCGGCCCGCTGGAAACGTCGTGTCCACCAGATCGACCTTGTCCTGCTGATCCAGGATGCGGAACTCGATCGAGGTCGGGTCGATGAGCGTATTGGCCCAGGAGAACTGGATGCGGTTGACGCCTTCCTTCACGGTCAGCAGGCGGTGCTCGCGGACCATCGTGATGTCTTCGGAGTTGTAGATCGTGAGTTGCGTAGTTTCGCGGGTGGGCAAGGTCACGAGGTCCACGGCGGCCTGAACCGGTGCCGCGAGGGCCAGCAGGAGCAGAAAAGGCCAGAATACGCGGTGGAGCATGAGCAGTTCCCTTCGACGGAGTTATTCTCTATCGTACTACGGGGCCGGCGGGTACGCCAGGAGGCCCTGGGATAGACGCTTGGCGGCGGGCATTGGTTCCGCGGGCAGGGGCAGCTTGACGGCGGCCTGGCGAGCGATCAATGGTCGCGGCTTTATGCCCGCCATCCAGCCGCACCAGCTTGAAGCAAGAAAAGTAGCGGGTGGCATGCCGTCCGCTGCGGCGCGCCCGTTCGCCTCACTTTTCCGCCGCAGTGCGGCAGACGCGGAAGCCCACGTCGTAGGAGCCCTCCCCTGGCGAGATGCCGTCGCGGACCGCCGACTTGGTCCGCCGGGAGCTGGTGTCCCAACTGCCGCCCCGCAGCACGCGGGACGTGCCCGTGGCGGGACCCGTCGGATCGTCCGTCGGTGACGCGGCGTAATACTTGTCCGAAAACCAATCCTGGCACCACTCCCAGACGTTTCCATGCATGTCGTACAGCCCCCAGGCATTCGGTTTCTTCTCGCCCACGGGATGGGACTTGCTGTTGGCGTTCGAGGCAAACCAGGCATTTTCAGCCAGCTTCGAGTCGTCGTCGCCAAAGAAATAGCGCGTCGTGGTCCCTGCCCGGCAGGCATATTCCCACTGGGCCTCGCTGGGCAACTGGAACTTGCCGCCGCCAGGCAGCGCATTGAGCTTGTCGAGAAACTTCTGGCAGTCCTCCGTGCTGACCTGCTCCACCGGATTCTTCGGGCCCTGGAACTGGCTCGGGTTATTGCCCATGACGGCTTCCCACTGCACCTGCGTCACGAGATATTTGCCCAGGAAGAAGGGTCTGGTGATCCGCACCCGGTGCTGCGGCTTCTGGTCGCCGAAGCCCTCCTTGTCCGTATCGGGCGTGCCCATCATGAACTCGCCCGCCGGAATCAAGACCATTTCCAGCTTCACGCCCTTGCCCAGGTCAACCGAGAGTTCCTTTGGCGGGCTTTTCGTCTTGCCGTCCGCTTCCTTGGGTTCCGCGGCGGCCGCCACTGCAACACTGCCAAGTGCCGCCAGGACCACCAACACGACTGTCGATATTTGTCGGAACATGCTTCAAATCTCCTTCAAGTCTGGTAGTTCGGTCCGTTACTCGCTCTCTCCGCGGCCGCCATATTCCAGCGAGGCGATCTTCTCGATCTGCCTGGCGTAGTAACCGCCGTCAAAAGGGGCCTTGAGCCAGGTCGCGACAATGTGCCGAATGAAACTCTCGCCCAACATGCCCGCCGCGAGGCAGAGGACGTTGGCGTCGTTGTGCCGCCGGCTCATCTCGGCCGTCATGCCGTCGTGACAGAGAACGGCGCGAACGCCGGGGAACTTGTTGGCGGCGATGCACATGCCGAGACCCGAGCCGCTGATCAGGATGCCTCGATCCGCTTCCTTCCGCCCAACCCTTGCCGCGACAGCCGCGGCAACGTCGGGGTAGTCCACCGGCCTGCCGTCGCAGACCCCAAGATCGACGACCTCGTGACCGAGTTGCTTGAGAAACTCGATCAGTTGTTCTCGTGCCTGATAACCGTGATGATTGGCGCCAATCGCAACTAGCATGGGTAGGCCCTCACTTTTCCACGGCGCCATCGCGCCGCTTGATCATCGTGACTTCGTTGCCGAGCTCGTTGTAGGCAACCTCATCCATGAAGGCCCGCATCAGCACCAGGCCGCGACCGCCCTCCTTCTCCAAATCGCCGGGGGAAAGCGGGGGGCAGGGAGCTGGGAGCGGGGAGCCCGGGCTCGCTGCTCCCAGCTCCCCGCTCGCCGCCCGGAATCCCCGTCCCTCATCGCGAACCACGAACCGGGCTTCGTCGCGGTCGATTCGCGCGTGAACATGCACCTTCCGGTCGCGGTAGGGCATTTCCGTTCGCCGCCGCTCGACGAGGTCGAAGTCTCTCCCCAAAATCAACTGCTCGCGAACCTCGCCAAGATCGTCCGGCGTAACCTCCAGGTTTCCCCAATAGAGAGCATTGCGAAGCGCCTGCTCCAGCGCCATTCCCACGCGCAGACGCCCGGCGCGATCGCAAAGTCCAACACCGCCGACAATGCCCTGAATCAGGTCGACCAAGGCGTTGATCAACGACACGTCGTTCTCCAGCCGAAACGTGAACTCGGTCCCCGTCAGGCACTCCATGAGGCGTTTGTGGCCGCG
The DNA here is from genome assembly GCA_963824275.1 of uncultured Planctomycetia bacterium. GTDB lineage: Bacteria > Planctomycetota > Planctomycetia > Pirellulales > Thermoguttaceae > JANXQG01. The sequence goes on from CAWGOT010000007.1 coordinate 1,095,243, forward strand.
GCCGGCCCGCGCCAAGGAAAGGACCTGCATCACCGACGCCAGCAGCGTGTCGACAAGTTGCGACTTGGGCACATGACTTGCCGCGCCTCGTTCCAGGGCTTCCAGCGCCAGCGCCTCGCTGCCGTGGGCCGTCATCAGAATCACGGGCACGTCGGGGTGCAAATCGCGCGCCGCGGTCACGAACTCCAAACCGTCCATCTCCGGCATCTGCACGTCGGTCACGACAACATCGGGCGGCGACTCCTTCATCCGCGCCAAGGCCTCGGCGCCGTTCTCGGCCTGCGCGATCTTCCAGCCGGGCTCCTTTCCCAGCAGCTCGGCTACCAGAGCGCGATCCACCAGCGAATCGTCGACAACGAGCACGTTTGTCATGAGACATCCTCCTTCTGCAGATATTCTGAAAGAGCGGGAGTAAGCAGCCGCACCTCGGCTTCCAGGGACGCCAAACTCTCCTCGGCCCCTTCCAGGTTCTTATCTTGACCCATTTTTTCCAGGCGTTGAACTTGCTGAAAGCCCTGGCTGGAGGCAAAGTAACGAATTACCCCCTTCAGCGTGTGGGCCGCCAATTGCAGTTTGGCCGGGCTGCCGCCGGCAACCGCCTCGCGGATCGCCGCCAGCACCCGTGGAATCTCCTTGGCCGCAGCGTCCACGATGACCCGCAGCAACCGGCGGTTGCCGCGCACCGCCTTCAGGGCCGCCGACCAGTCCACGACCGGAGGTCGGAGATCGGAGATCGGAAGTCCGACCTCTGACCTCTGACCTCCGCCTGCTGGATCCCTGCTCTCTGCTCCCTGCTCCCTGCTCCCCGCCGGGTACCCTCTGGGTGGCCCGACGAACAGGGCCTCGATCGTATCGAACAACTCGTCGGCGCGGATCGGTTTGGCGACATAGGCGTCCATGCCGGTCTCCAGGCAACGCTCGCGGTCGCCCTTCAGCGCGTGGGCCGTCATGGCGATGATCGGAATGTGGGTACCCATGTGCTTCTCCTTGGCCCGAATGCTCGCCGTGGCCTCGAACCCGTCCATCTCCGGCATTTGCACATCCATCAGAATCAAGTCGAATCGGCCGGACTCGATCTTCGCCAGGGCCTCCCTGCCATTGCACGCCACGCTGACCGCATGCCCTTCCCCTTCCAACAACGCGACCGCCAGCTTCTGATTGACCAGACTATCCTCGGCCAACAAGATACGCAACCTCCCGACACGAGACGATTGCCCTTCCTCACGTGTCCGCAATTCCCTTCTTACGAGCGCCCGGTCTGAATGGGATAGGCCCAGGGCGAATTGGATCGCTTCGAGAAGTTCCGACTGCTTGATCGGCTTCAAGAGGTAGGCGGCGATTCCCAATTCCTCGCATCGCGCCGTGTCCTCCGGACGATCTCCCGAGGTCAGCATCATCACCACGGTGCTGCCCATTTCGGCGTCCTGTTTGATCTGCGCTGCCAGGGTAAAGCCATCGACGTGCGGCATGTGTCCGTCGGTCAGGACGAGGCGGCAGGGCTCTCCGACCTTCAGCGCCGCATCGCGATGGCTTTGGCGCAGGATCTCGATCGCTTCGCCGGCGTTCCGCGCAGTTATTGGGAACATCATCCAACTCCGCAGAATCTCTTCCAGGATGCGGCGGTTCGTGGCGTTGTCGTCCACGACAAGGACTCGCATCCCATGAAGCGTGGGAGACTCGGCGGGGATAACCTCGATGGTCTCGGGCTTCGCCAGCTTAAGCTGGGCAAGGAAGTGAAACCGGCTTCCCTTGCCCGGGAGAGGCGTGGAGCGGGGAGCCGGGAGCGGGGAGGAAGAGGGCTCTTCCGACTCCCCGCCGGGTACCCTCTGGGTGGCTCCCGGCTCCCTGCTGCCCGCCTCTCCGCCGCTCTCCACCCAGATCCGTCCCGCCATAAGATCGACTAATCGCGACGTAATCGCGAGTCCCAGCCCTGTTCCGCCATAGCGGCGAGTCGTGGAGCTGTCGGCTTGCTCGAACATCTCGAAGATCGCCTTTCGTTTGTCTTCCGGGATGCCGATGCCGGTGTCGCTGACGATAAAGTGCAGGACGACATCCTCCCCAGAGATCGATTCCACGCAGACCTCCAGGACCACCTCGCCCTGTTCCGTAAACTTGATCGCGTTGCCCACCAGGTTGACGACGATCTGGCGGAGACGATTATAATCGCCGACCACCATCCGGGGCACGTCGGCGTGGATATGGCAAGCCAACTCCAAGCCCTGCTGATGGGCGCGGATGGCGAACGATTTCATCGTGTCGCCCAGGCTTTCGCGGAGATCGAAGACCTGGCGATCGAGGACGAACTTCCCGGCTTCGATTTTCGAGAAGTCGAGAATGTCGTTGATCACCGAGAGCAGGGCTTCGCCGGAGTCTCGGACCGTCGCCAGAAATTCTCGCTGCTGGGAAGACACCTGGCTTTTGAGCACCAGTTCGGTCATCCCGATGATCGCGTTCAGCGGGGTCCGGATCTCGTGGCTCATGTTGGCCAGGAAGGTGCTCTTGGCGCGGTTGGCCGCTTCCGCCGCTTCTTTGGCCGCCCGCAGGGCCTCCGCCGCCTGCTTCTCGCCCGTGATGTCGCGCGACATCCCGAAGGTCCCGACGATTTGCCCCGAATCGTCGAACAGCGGCATCTTGGTCGTGCTGGCCCAGGTCATGCGGCCGTCCGGCCAGGTTTCCCGCTCTTCCTTATCGAGGATCGGGTGGCCCGTGCGAACGATCTCCTGCTCGTCGGCCAGGGCCTGCGAGGCGTGCTCACCCGTGAAGAAATCCAGGTCCGTCTTCCCCAGGGCTTGGGAGGGATGCTGCAGGCCAAAGAACCTGGCCATTGCCTTGTTGATCCGCAGAAAACGGCTTGCCCTGTCCTTGAAGTAGATGTTATGCGGCAGGTAATCCATCAGCGTATGGAGGAGATTCCGCTCCTGCTTCAGTTCCTCGTTCGTGGCGACGAGTTCTGTAGTCCGCTGGCGGACGCGCATTGCCAGTTCTTCGCCGGCCAGTTCTTCGCGGGCTTTACGAAGATCCTCATTCCGCTCGGCTTCCGCTGCCTCCAACGCCGCCACGCGCTGGCTCATCTGCTCCAGTTTTTGCCGGAGTTGGCTCTCTGACAGGCCCTGGTCTTCCATTATGAGCACCCCGTTGGGACGAAATTCGACACGTGGTTTAAGCCGCGCCGACCTCTCTGCGCGCCCTTCACCATAGCCGAGATTGCCACGCAACGCAAACCCCCCGCAATCCTGCCGTACGGTATTACTGCGTCCGGGCAACGCGGAAGCCCGGGCCGTTGTACTTGTAGCCCGGCTTGATCGTGTCGCGTTTGGCGGAAAGCGCGCTGCTCGGCCTGCTGAACCAGGCGCCGCCACGCACGACATGGAAATCACCGGAAGCAGGGCCGGGTGGGTCGTCACCAGGAGACGCGGCATAGTAGTCGGCGCCGTACCAATCCGCACACCATTGCCAGGCATTTCCATGCATGTCGTACAGCCCAAAGGCATTCGGCTGGAAGGACCCCACGGGCGACGTGAACGCATAGCCGTCGCTGGCCTTGATCCGGTATTTCCAGTCCGGGAATTGTGCCTTGACCGCTGCGTCGGCGATGTTGCCGACGTTGGCCAGCGTCTCGGGATCGTCGCCGCTATGGTAGTGCGTTGTTGTGCCGGCGCGGCAGGCATATTCCCACTCGGCCTCGGTTGGCAGGCGGTAGGTCTTGCTCTCCTTCTTGCTCAGCCATTGGCAGAAGGCCATCGCGTCGTTCCAGGTCACGTTCACCACGGGGTGCTCGTCGGTCTGCTCGTAACTCGGGTTCCGCCAGGAAAACTTCTCGCTGAAGCCCCACTCCTTCTTGTCAGGGTTCCAGCCGGACGCGCCCGGCCTCTCTCCCTTCTCGGCGTCCGTCTCATAGCCGGTGTCAGCGACGAACTGCCGAAATTGGCCCCGCGTGACATGGTACGCGCCCAGGTAAAATGGCTTCGTGATCCGCACGCGGTGCTGCGGATGCTCGTCCTTGAAGAAATCTTCGGTCACGAGCTTCTCGCCGTAAATCTTGTTGAAGAAGGCAACCTCGTCCTCCGCCGACTTTCCGTTGCCCATCATGAACTCGCCCGAAGGGATGAGGACCATCGCCATCTTCACCCCGCCGCCCAAGTCTACCGAAAGCTTTTGCGGCGGCTCGTTCGTCGCGCTGAAAGCGGTCGCCGCCATGGTGTAGAACACGATGCACCCAATCACGAAGTTCCTCATGACCTGTCCTTCCAAAAGAAAGAGATTACTCACGCGGTGATTTGATATGATTACCGATCCACTGAAAGAAGATCGGGATATTCGGCCCAGAGGTGTGGCCCCCTTCGTGCTGGCGGAAGGCCAGTTCGCCGCCCACGAGCGTGCCCACGGGCGGCAACGGCGCATGGACCCAGTCCTTGGCATCGCTTCCATACCCTTTCTTGCCTAACAGCTCATAGACTTGTGAAGCCAGAAGGCCGGCCCGGTAACTGCCGGCGGCATCGATCCACTTGGGATCGCCCGGCTCCACACCCTGGCTGAGGAAGCAGGGGCGCGGGGCGCAGAGGGCGATGAGCTCATGGGAATCGACTGGCATGTCGCAGGCGTTCATGGACTTGCCGTTGATATCCGAGGCGCCGTACTTGAGGAAATTGCCGGCCATCCAGTAATACTCGCCGCCAGTGAGATTCTCGACGGCCTCGCCGAAATCGTGGCGATGGAGTTTGGCCCCGCCCTCGCCCGAAGAGGCCACAAGCGCGACGCCGACGCGCGGGTCAAAGGCCTCGGTTACCAGGGCCGCCTTGCCGTAACGCGATACGCCTTCGACGCCCACTTTTCGCGGATCGACCTTGGCGTCGGGATGGGCCTCAAAGTAGTCGATCAGCTTGCTGACACCCCAACCCCAGGCCCGCAGGGCGCCCCAGTCCTCGGGCTTGCGCGGCTGGCCCTTGTTGGCCAGACCGATGATCCCCTGACGCAGTGCATTGCCGCCGCTGTCTGCCTGAACGCTGCCGGGATTGAGAGAACCGTAACCCCATCCCTTGCTCAGGGCCTGCTGGGGAACACTGCCGCCCATGCCGCCGCCGAACTGAATCAGGACTGGAACCGGCCCCGGGCTCTTGGCCGGAACGGTGAAGCTGGCTTGAATGTTGACGGTGATGTTGGTGAACTCGCGATTGTCTGCATGCCCGACCAGTGTCTTGGTAATTATCGGGACACCGCCAACGTTGCCCTCGCTGGTCCTGATAACCTCCCAGGTGACCTTGGGCACATTGGACGGGATGCGGCCATAGACCTCGCGTTCGAAGTCTTCAAGAATTTCGGCCCGCCGCTTGGCCCACTGCTGGGACGTGGCGACCATCGTCCCATCCTTCATTTTGAGCACGTCGGGTATCGTCGGCATCCAGTTATTGGCGGTCGCTTCATCGAAACCTGGGCCAGTCTGGTTTTGGCCGCTCTTACCAGGGCGCAGCGCCTTGATGCCGAGTTGATTCATCATGTTCTGGTGGTCGTTATATCCCTGCTCGATCCATGGGGCGGGCGTTCCGCCTCGCCCTCCAGCGCCAACCCCACTGCGGCCGCCTGGCGCAGCCGCCGGATCAGGCTGCGCCTGTGCGAAAGATAGCGTGGCAGCGACTGCCAGGGCGCAAACGGCTAGGATTTGCAGCGTTTTCCCTCTCATCATAACTCCCTCTCCAAAGTAACCGCCAGGTAGGCAGGAAATTGGATTTCCTTTTCTAGCAGCGAGTCTACCGTAAGAGAAGTGGCGCGTCAACTGTTCGGGAGCGGGGGAGCGGAGCTGGTCAGGGGCGCATGAGATTTGACGATACTGGCGTTACTGGAAAACGGTGACCTTCCCTTGTCAAGGCAGGGGTTGGCAAGCTACACTGTCATGAATCGAGCTCGGTGCGCTGGGCATCGCCCTGCGGTAATCGGCAACAGGGTGCCGCTTGTCGCTTGTTTTTCCCCACTTTGGAGATCTTAGCATGGAACACAACTTCTCGCGCAGGAATTTCCTGTGGACCGCCGCGGCTGCAACCGCGTCCGGCAACCTGCTGTTTGCCCAGGAGGCGCCGCTTGCGGTGAACCCGCCGTCCATCACGTCGGCCCTGCCCTCGGGCGAGGCCGCCCGCCGATCCGTGGTGGCCCTGGTCAGCGGCGCGAGCCGGCGAAAAAACATCGGCGAATCGCTGGTCGCCATCGAGGACCAGATCCTGCCCGTGCTCAAGCGCAAGAAGTATGTGGTCATCAAGCCAAATATCGTCAGCACGGAGAACCAGCTTGCCTCCACCCATCTGGATGCGCTGCACGGCATCCTGGATTTTCTCGCGCCGCGCTTCAAGGGCCCGGTGGTGATCGCCGAGTCGTCGGCCGGCTTCACGACGGAAGGCTACGATCATTTTCGCTACCGTCAGGTCGTCGGCGAACACAAACCCCTTCAGGTCAGCCTGGTAGACCTCAACGAAGAAGGGCAGTACGAACAGCACACCATCCTCGACGGCGACCTGCACGCCGTGCCGGTCCGCCTGGCGGCCAGGCTGCTTGACCCCGAGGCCTACATTATCTGCGCGGCGATGCTGAAGACTCACAACACGGTCGTGGCCACGCTTTCCATCAAGAACATGGCTCTCGGCGCGCCGCTGCATAGTCCGCGCAAGGCAACCCAGCCCTGGAACGACAAACGCCTTTATCATGGCGGCGTGCGTCAGTCCCACGTCGACATCATGCTTACGGCCCAGAGGCTTCGGCCGTGCTGGGGCGCAGCGGTGATCGACGGTTACGAGGGCATGGAAGGCAACGGGCCCGCCGGCGGCAGCCTCGTGCCCTCGCGGCTCGCCATCGCCTCGACGGACTATGTGGCTGCCGACCGCGTGGGCATCGCGGCCATGGGCATCGATCCGTCCTGGGTGGGATACTTGAACTTCTGCGCCCAGTGTGGCCTGGGCCAGTACGAACTGGCCAACATCGACATCCGCGGGGCCAAACTCGCCGAGGTGACCCGGAAATATCGCATGTCCGACCAAATTGAGCACGAACTGCGCTGGCTGGGTCCCATGAAAGAGGTTCCGGAGAAGTTGGGTTGAAAGCCAAGGCCCGGGTCGACAGGGGAGTTACAGCCATAAGAAAGAGTACATCGAATGGCTGACGGAAGCCAAGACGGAGGAAACCCGCGACCGGCGTCTGGCCACCGCCATCGAATGGCTCTCGGAAGGCAAAGGCAGAAACTGGAAGCGCCAATCACCGGGAGCACGGCGATCAGGACGTTGTTGCCTTGCATGGTGGCGTCCTTTCCAAGTACTCCCGCAGTCTGTCAGCCAGGTCTCGGCCATACTGCTGGTCAACCCAGAGCAAATCAAGCTGGCGGTCGTCAAGGCTGGGATTTGCGCGGGCCAGGCCATCGCGCGACAGATGCACAAGCGTTCGCGTCAGGCTACGCATCAGGCCGAGCCGCTCGGCGACCGTCATCTTGCGGAGGAGGTCGAGTTGGACTGTTTCGGCTTCAGGAGACGTGCCGGAAAGCACTGGATTGATCCTTTCCGTGGGGCGCGATTTAAGAGCCTTCACGCCCATAGTATTCTCACCCGCATTCTGAAGCGGGTCAAGTCCAAGCCGTGCGAATTATCAGGTCTTTTGGGGCAGCCGCATCGTCAAACTCCACTCGATAGACGGCCCGAGGCGCTTGGCCCGTCGGCATCGCCACGCCGACGACCAACTGGCCTCTCATTTGCTGCTTGGACGTTGAGCGCGCCGGAAGTGATGCTAGCGGTCCCGCCGAAGCAACCGGCAGCCTAAGAGACCGAGCGTGCCGGCGGCAAGCAGTACAACCGTGGAGGGCTCGGGTGTGACCGTGAGCACGAGGTTGTTGTTCGAGACGGTCAGCGTTGCCGGGTAGCCGTCGATCGTGCCGCTGGTGTGCGTCCCGAGGTTGCCGCTGATCGATTCGGCGTCGATCAACGGGTAGATGCCCGGCTCGAAATTGGCGGAGGGTGTGAAGTCGAAGGCCGAGAACGGTTGGCCACTGAGAATCAGTTCCCCGGTAGGCATGAGGATCTGGCTGCTGGTCGAAGGCGTATCTAGTTCGAAATCCAGCACGGCGCCGAAAGCAACCGACAGATCGCCATTGAGGGAGAGAATGCCTACTGAGGAATTGCCCGGAGCAAGCTGGCCAGCGGCGTTAACGGTAACACTGCTGAGGCTGCCCGTGCCCGAGAGAATGCCGCCGCTCTGGATCGTTACCGGACCGGCGAGCGACCCATTAAGCGCCAGCGTGCCTTTATTGATGGTCGTCCGGCCGGTATAGGTGTAGGAACCGGCGAGAGAAAGCGTGCCGGAGCCGACTTTGGTCAGGCTGCCAGGACCGCCGATCGCGCCCGAGAATGTGGTGCTGGCGTTATTGTTGCCAACGTCCAGAGAGACGGCCGCCGCGGCACCGTTGCTGAGTGCCAAATTGCCGGGCCCCTGCAGCCCGCCCAACGTCGCGTTGGTCAACGTGCCGAAGCTAAGCGATCCGGCCCCGCTCGTGTCGAGCGTGCTTTGCTGTAATGCGAGCGGATCAGCCAAGGTAAGCGTGCCGTCGCCGACGACCGTGTTGCCGCTAAACGTATTGGCAGCCGCCAAGGTTAACGTACCGCTATCCGCCTTTGTCAAGCCAGCGCCTGAGAGCGAGCCCGAGAGAATCACAGAATAGCCGGCCGTGTCGAATGTCGCGCCGCCCCCGGTCGTGCCAAACGTCATTGGTACGCTGGTGGAAAACCCATTACCCGCTCGAAGTGTGCCACCGTTGAAGCTGAAAACTGCGGTGCCGGGGTAGTGCGTCAACTGCGACAGGATTAGCACGCCGCCATTTAGGTTGTAAGTTGCACTGTCACCATAGGAACCGAGAGTCATGGCGTTTGCAATCGCGACAGTTCCACCGGACTGTGTCAAAGTCCCCGTACCGGAGCCGTAGGCCACGAAAAGGTTGCTTGCCGAAAGCAGCGAACTGCCTTCCAGATTGCAGGATCCGCGACCGCCGAACCCGCCGACATAGAGACTACCGCCAATCGTATTCGTTCCGCCCGACTGCGTAAAGTCTCCGTTGTTGTCGTACCCCACATACGTGTTGCCCGCCGAAAACAAGCTGCCGCCCGACTGGGTGAATGTTCCCGGATTGAAATCGCCAACGTAAATGTTGCTTGCCGAGAGCAATGCGCCGCCTTTCAGGAGGTAAGTGCCACTCGAGGCATTGAAACCGCCATCGGGACCGCCGACATACAGGCTGGATGCAATCGTGCTCGTGCCGCCCGACTGGATGAAGGTTCCGGGGCTCTGCCAGCCGCCCACAACAACGTTGTTTGCCGAGAGCTGGGCATTTCCACTTAGGCTATATGTCCCGCCGCCAACCACGTTGAGGCTATTGGCGATGGCTGTACCGCTTGACTGCCCGAAGGTCCCGCCATCGTACACAGCACCTGCCGAGAGCAGCCCGCTGCCGCTCAGGCTATAAGCGCCGTTGCCGTCCATTTGGAATGCGTCGGCCACGTTGTTGGTCCCACCGGATTGGAGAAAGCTGCCCGTGGCCGGAAAGCCCACAACTTGCTCCACGGTGGAGAGGCAGCCGCCCGTCATTTGGATTTCGCCGGCTTGGATGTTGTTGACCGCGTTGTTCCCCAGCGAAAGCTCGTAACACTCAGCTCCCGATAGGGTGATCGTTGCCGTCCCGCCGTCGATTACGTAGGCGTAGTCGTTGCTCCCAGGCGCGATCCCGCCCCAGTTTGAGGCGACGAACCAGTCGCCTGAAGAAACCTGCCAGTAGTACGAGGCGCCGCTCGCAACCGGCGACGCCAGGAACGAAATCCTCGCAACGATAAGGCCCAACAGCCCAACCGAAGTCAGAACCGTGGCATTACCACGCAGAACGTAGCCAAAGCGGCGAGTCGTCGGCGAGTGGTCCAACGCCGAAATGTCGTGTTTTACCATGATTCGCTCCTTCCATTTCAATTGCTCCGCACGCCATTACGGGATGGCACGACCGCCGCTGGCCGTCTCAAATAGGTAAACGCGAGAGATAGAGCCTCGATAATCGGGCCACCGCTGCGTAATCTGGCCAGTTGCCTCGCCGCGATCACAAGCAAGCTGCGTGCCGAAATTTCGCAATCCTGGCGACGTGATCAAAAGAAGCCATTTATTGGGGAACGCGTTCCCGCGATTCACTGGCTTGTCACGCCAACAGGATCTGAAGTGTAGCGACTTAATACACCCTTTGCTCCAATATGACTATGATTCGCCGCCCGACGGTGCGAGAGAGCAGCCTGCGGACTGCTGTTCAGCGCCTTCGGAAATCGGGGGGCAGGAAGGAGATCGGGAGGAAATCGAGATACGATACGCGTATCGTTGCGAAACGGGTATCGTGTCTGGATTTGCCATTCGGCGGCCGCGACGGAGGCAATGAGCAGTGGGCTGTTGGCCGCGTGGACCACATTCCGATCGGCACCCGAGGCCCGCGCGACAGTTATCGTCAAAGTGATCGCTGTCAGCGCGAAAATCAGTCGGTTAATTTGGCCAGTGTCCAAAACGAACACGGTCAGTTTTCCTTGTTGGCCGCGTCCTCCGTGTCAACGACCGACTTGCGGAATTCGCGGCCGAGTCGCAGCACCTCGGCAAACTCGGGCCACTCCCTCATTGAACCAGCCACTTCATCAAGCCAGGCGTGCGGCCGGCATGCACCGGTCAGTTCGCGTCGCACCTCTTCCATTGCCGACTCCAGGGCCGACAATCGATCTTCAACGGTTGCCATTTCTCGCTTATCCCCGTAGATTTACCGCCTCACGATGGCGAACGCGACCATTTCCCTGTTGGATACCTAATTCTCACCCGGATTCCGAAGCCAGTCAAGTCCACGTCACGCCTTAACCGCCCATTTGCGGCCCCTGCTGCTCTTTGTCGACATGGATAATGCCGCCTTTGCTGGAGACATAGGGCAAGGCGACCCAGATAACGATGCCGACCGCCAGCACGAGCAAGAAAAAGGGTACGGTGCTGGGCGTGAGTTTCCAGTACGAAACCCCTTGGCGGTCAGTGGCGATCAGGGCGCTGCCGTCAGAGAAGAGAACAAAACTCACCATGCGGTCCGGATCGTCGGGCATTCGATAGAACGCCGGGCCGCCATCGAGGCTCTCCACAAGCAGCTCCCCGTGCTCGTCGCCCGTCGCCCGCAGCCGACCTGGCATGGAAACCGCTTGCCGGCTGTCGGAGGGCAGTTCGCCCAACCAGACCCGGCCTTGCCAGTCGGCCAGGAGCAGCAGGACCGGAACGGCGACCACCCAGCCGCAACGGTCCAAGGGCAACCAGCGAGGCTTGCGTGCCTCGAAGGCCGGAAGGCCATCGGCCGCCAGGAGCGCTCCCGCCAGCGAGACCAGCCCAGACCCGCGGCGTGGAGCACCCCCAGCAGCGAGACCAGCGGCAGACGCGCGGCGCCGGGGATCTCGGCGCTTTGAAACTGCCGGGTGACGATGAACGCCAGCAGTCCCAGGGTCAGAGCGAGCCGCACGCGGACTTGGGGTGCGAAGCCGCCAATTACGATTACGATCACCCCGGCAAGGCTGGCAAAGCACAGACTCATCCAATCGCCCACGCGTTGCATGGCCCCCACTCCCAGATCGGAATCGGCGATCACGATGAACGGATAGCTCGCGCCAGCCATCAGCAGAAAGAATAAGGCGCCGCATGCTGCCAGAATCAGACAGATCCGCCGCAGCCCTCGTGTATCAGCCCCGAGGCTAACCGCCGCTGCCGCCAGCCCGGCGGGCAAGCAGACCAGCGGGCCAAGAAACTCCTCCCGTGGCAAGCGACAAGAACAGGACGCTGGGAAGCGCGAGCAGCAAAAGCATAGCCATCAGGCTGAACGGGAAGCGCGGCTGGGATGGGAGTATCGGCATCACTGGAACGACCCACTTTCTATACGACGCTCAGCGCAGCTACGAGCGGTCGCATTGCCGGGCAAGAGCGCAAAGAGCTTTCGTGCTTCCCCGAATCATATACTTTGTAATATAAAGTAATTTATCGGAAAGAAACCGTGCCGTCAAGAGGCGAATCGGGAGAAAATGGCAGGTTATTCCGCCGTGGTTCACGGCGTTACCGGCGCCTTAGGCCTGGCGGATAGCTCCTTGAACAAAGCGGGATCATACTCCTCCAGGCCGGTTATTCCGTACAGGTGGTTCGCGGAAATCCAGGGCAGCCAGAACCGGTGGCCTCCCACGCCGCGCCCCGATCCGCCCGGCCCCATGCGCCAGCCCTCCTGCTGCCACCCAATGCCTTTCATGTCGTACTGGCGTCCCGGCAGGGCGACCATCGATTTCGTATCGTGCAGCAGCACGCGCGCCACGTCGAGGTAGTGCGGGTCCTTCGTGAAGTTGTACAGTTTCGCGTAGGAGGGCACCGCCCAATCCAGGTACTCATCCACGCTGCCAGCGACGCGGGCCGTGATGCCCTGAACCCCGATGGTCGACACGCCCTTCTTCCAATGGAGTTGCGCGTCGTCCGCGTCCAACGGCATCGGCAGGTTCCAGATCCAAATCCAGCTTTCGGCGAAGTCCGCCGCCGCTTTGGCGCGCTCCAGCCATTTGGGTTCCTTGGTGGAATCGTAGAGACTGAGGAAGGCTTCCATGCTGAGCATCCCCGCCTCTTTGTCGGTAATATTCGGATTGTCGCTTGCGCCGCCGACGAAGAGTCCGCGGGTTCCCCAGTTCGCCCAGACGTATTCCGCCGCGCGGATGGCCGACTGCTTGTATTTCGGGTCACCCGTCTCTTCGGTCATCATGACGAGCAGCGGCACGGGACAGTAGCTCGTCGTCCCCGTAGGTTCCGCGACCTCGTTGCTTCCAGCTTTCCACCGCCGCGGGAACGATCCATCAGCCCTCTGCTGCAGGACCAGCCAGTCCACATAGGATTTGACCCAGTTGAACCATTCCGGGTGCTGGCGTCCGAGGGCTCGCTCGCGCCGGTACGCCCGCATCAGCACGCGCATGTCTTCGGTGGCGTTCCGCAGCCAGGGGGCGAGCCAGTCGTGGTCCCAGGGCTTTACGGTTGAGTCCCACGGTTTTCCGGTGGCCAGATCGTAGCCGGTGCCTTGAAGCGGGACTGTCGGAAGCGCCTGGATCAACGAGGAGATGATGGCCAGGCCGGTCTGGCGCATTTTTTGCCCGCGCTCGGTAGGGTCGCGATCGCCCTTCGCGCAACAACTGGTCCGCGCACTCGATGTTCTTGCCCACGAAGCCCATCGCCGACCATCGTCCAATTCCATTGCAGCTGGTTCGTCCGATGGTGTGAGAGACGAAAGGAATGGCGGTCCGCCCGTCAATGGTGGCGGCCTGGGCCTCGAGGTGGTCGATCAGAACGCGGCGCATCTGCTCCACGTCGATGTAAGTGACGGCCGGGTTCAGCGTGCTCCACGCCCATCGCCAGGAGTTGCGCGTCACGTCTCGGAACGACTCGTTTTGCGCCGAAGCGAAAGCTCACCTGGTAGCTGTGCGCCACTCCCGCCGCGATCGGGTGATAGCGCCGGATCCATCTCGGTTTCGCCAGCGCGGTGCCGGGCGCGATAAATGCTCGCCGTGCCGGGAAATCGAAAACCAAACTCGATTGGGCCCTCGTCCGCCTGCCACGCGCCGAGCGCGCCGAACTGAAACCGCGCGTCGGTCATCACCGGCTTTGGAAAGCTGCGTCTCCTCCACGGTCGTGTCGCCGCGCGGCGCGGGATCCAGCACGGCCACCGAGGCGCCGTTGTTGAAGGACAGCGCGAACAGCGGCGCCGGGAGGATATCCTCGCGCATGAGGAAGCGCCGGGCCGCGTAGTTCGGCGTGCCGCCGGGCGAGCGGTCGCCATCGTAGGTCGGGTCGCCATACAACGCGCCCGGGGCCAGGAAGTTCACGTCGGACCAGCCGACGGAAGGGTCAACCGAGAACACGACGGACGAGGAGAAACCGTCCGGCGACCCGCGAGTCGATCCTGAGTCCACGGTGCCCGCCCCGCCCGCGACTTCCACCTTCCTGCGCACCGAAACCACCGCCCCGGTCAGGCTCCAGCGGTCCTGAACATGAAAGACAACATTGTCGCCGTAAGCGATTTCAGCTTGGGCATCGATTCCGGTCGCCGATTTCTCGACCGTCCTGTATCCGGCGGCAAGCTGATGGATATCCTCTTCGGTGTGAAAGACTTCCAGCCTTGCGGGTTTGGGCTGTTGGATGAGCGGAGCTGCCGCCCCCGCGATTTCGATGCCCCACTCGGCTTCCGCGTCGCGGACGAACGAGACCGTTGCGCCGGTCTGCAAGCGTCCAAGGTCTACGCGGGGGCCTTGTTGCGCAAGTGCCGCCGATCCCGCCAGAAATAGCCCAAGTACTATGCACTTTCCGAACATCAGTTTATTCCTCCGCGTCCAACCTCGCCCAACTTAACAGAGATTTCCGTCCTGTCAATACCCCCCGGAAAAGCGCTCGGTGGTTGCCGCTGGCGGCATCGTGTGATATATTGCTTGTCATCCTCCGTCGATGGAGCAAGGGGTCCTTTTTGAATTTCCGGAAGAGCCATGACACTACACGAAGTTTTCGCTCGCAGCCTCGCGATCGCATTGTTAAGTTGCCAGGTTTCCCACGCGCTTGCTGCCGGAGCACCAAACGAAACGCCTCAGCGGACTCCCGCGGATCTTTCCACCATCCGGGGCGCCAACTATCGCGGATCGGCTGCCGCGGACGCGACCGACTACTGGCTTCATTACAACGCTTCCGAGACCGAACGCGATCTGACCTACGCCGACCGTTTGAAACTCAATCAACTGCGCGTCTTCGTCAACTATGCCTCCTGGCAGGCCGACAAGGCGGCGTTCCGCAAGAACCTCGTTGACCTTGCCCGCGCGTGCGATCGGCACCACATCGGCCTGATGATCACCGTCGGCGATACGCAGGCATTCATCGACGGGGACGGCACGATCAACCGCGGCCACATCCGCGATTTGGTCGCGGAACTGGTCGCCGCGATTGGCCGCGAACCTGCCCTGGCCTTCTGGGATGCCTCCAATGAACCGGACTACAATGCCGCCGGCGCTCCCGGCGACCGGCAGGAGAAGCGATCGAGATCGCCCGCCTGATCGCAGCCACGCTGCACGAATTGGACAAAAAGACCCCGTGACCATCGGCGTGGCCGAACGAGCGCAACATGGAGACGCTTGCCGATGCGGTCGATGTGCTGTCGTTCCATGACTATCTTCCGACCCGCGCCGCAATCGCCGACGACATCGCCCGCGCGAAAGCCTTCGCCGCCAAAGCCGGCAAGCAGGTCATGAACACCGAAATCGGGTGCATTGCCCGCGCGAACCCTTACGACGTGACGCTCGAGGAACACATGAAGGCCCATGTCGGGTGGTATATCTGGGAACTGATGATCACCAAGCGCTGGGGCGACGTTCACGGCGTGTTTTACGCCGATGGCACCGTGCGCGATCCGGCGATTCCCGCGGCGATGTTCGGCCTGTTCCGCAACCGCTCGGACAATGCGTTCCGGAGAGTCTCAACCGGGAGGGCGGCTTGGGCAATGCCGACGTCACCGCCGCGCAGGCTTGGCTGGACAACCCCGCCGGCAGTTGGAACGCGGGACTCGACTGCGGCGGAAAATCTCGCCAATCTGCTGGAGGGCGCGCAACTGGTCGCCATGCGCGAGCCGCCCACCCGCACGATCGCGCTGTTGCGGCAAGGGCCGCCCAAACAGGCAGACGTTGCGCGAGTTGATTCCCCAAGTATGATCGAGGTGCTGCGACCCTATCAAAGACAAGAGTAACCGTGCAAGACGCAGACTCAGCAAGGAGTTGCCATGAAATCTCGCCAATTTGTCCGCATTCCTGGCCTGTATCCTGCCAATCCTTGCCGCCGCCAGCCCCGCCGCGGGCGAGATCCCGCAGCGGTGCTATTCCCCATCCCCGCCGCGCCGACTCGCGCACTCCGTCCGATACCTCGACCATCCGCGGCGCCAACTACTGCTATGCCGAATACGGCGGCCATCCTGGCATGTGGAACAACTATTCGCCAGCCATCACCGAGCGGGACCTGAACTACGCCCAGCGGCTGGGGATCAACCAGATTCGCTGCTTCATCACCTACCAGGCCTATCACGACAATCCCAACCAGTTCCGGCAGAATCTCCTGCACCTGGTCCGCGCCGCCGACCAGCGCGGCATCGGCGTCATGCCGGTCGTCGGCTACAGCCCGGAGATGCAGGCAAGAGGGCCATCCCGGCGCGGAGGAATGGGCGAAGTTTCTCGTGGACGACGCTGGGGAAAGAGCCGGGCCTGGCGTTTTGGGACGTATTCAACGAGCCGGACTACCCGCCCAGGCAACCGAACGTCGCGCGGCCGCGTCGCATTCGCCGGCACATGGCGGGCGTATTCCGCAAGCTCGACGGCCAGACGCCGGTCACGATCGGGTTCGCGTATGAATCCACCATGGAACAAGTACGTCGATGACGTTGATGTGATGGTGTTCCACGACTACCTGCCGAACGCGGGAGGCCGTGCGGGCCGACATCGAGAAGGCCAAGAAGGTCGCCGCGGCGGCGCACAAGCAGGTGATGGACGATGAAATGGGCTGCGTGGCACGGGCCAATCCGTACGATGTGACCATCCAGGAACATATGGACGCGCACATCGGTTTTTATCTTTGGGAACTGATGATCGTATGGGACGGCACGCGCGGTTGGGGCAATGTCCACGGCATTTTTTATCCCGATGGCACGATCCGCGATCCGTCAATCCCGATGGCCATGATGGGCATCTTCCGCAACCGCGGCCCGGATGTCGTGCTCGAACGGCCCAATCGCGAAACCGAGTTACCCGCACCATCGCCGATGCCCGCGACTGGCTGGCCAATCCGAACGGCGACTGGAAGCGCCGGCTTGGACATTGCGGAGGCAGCGGCAAATCTCCTCGAGTCCGCGCAACTCGTGCCTCTGCATGATCTGCCAACCCGTCAGGTGGAAGTGCTGCGCCGCGGGCAGGAGGATCGCCTGGCTCTCAAGACGCTCCTGGAAAAGGACATCGCCGCGCTCCAACCTTATGAATGAGTTCCACTACCTGCCGACCGGACTCAGTTTCAGCAAAACGGCGCCGTGGGCCGGTACGGGCAATGCCAGCTTTGTGGCAAATGTCCCCAGGTCTTTATGCTGCCACAGATCCCGGGCGTTCCACTGTCCCGTAAGTTTGGCCGGGTCCCAGTCAAGTGTCACCTCAGCCGCGGTATTGCCGCGGTTGAACAACCCTGCCGCGCGGCTGCCGTCCTTGAGCTGGCGGATCCAGACCTCGGTTCGGCTGTCCGGCGGGCCCTGCTGGCGGACGCGTGCGGCGCCCTTGGCCAGCGCGTCCTGATCCACGGCCAGCACCTCGTCGTTGGTGATCAGGCCCAAGTCCCAGGGAGTGTTGTCGGGGAGATTCCCCCCGAGCATCAGCGGGGAGGGGGCCAGGCACCAGAACGACATCAGCGTCGTCTCCTCATCATGCGTGTAACGCGCGACGCGGTCGTTGCCGCCCGCCTTGGAGCGGATGCAGATGTGCCCCAGCGGCAGCATGTCGGCGTCCGGAAAGTGCCCAGGGCCGCCAACGTCGCGCCAGGAATTCATCAAGTCAAACTGCTGATTGAGTTTGGCCCAGGTGTCCCAGAAGTCGCCGGAAATCCGCCACATGTTGGCGTGGGTCTTCACGTGATCGGCACTGCGCAAGGGCGTCGGCCCTGCGGAGGTAGAGAGAACAATCGCGCGGCCGCACTTGTCAATTGCGCGGCGGACCATCTCCACCTCGCTTTGACGATAAGGGTTTGAGAAGTCATCGACCTTGATGAAGTCCAGCCCCCAGGAGGCATAAAGTCTGAACATGGCGTCATACCAGGCCTGGCCGGCGGGATTGTCGCGCACGCCGTACATGTCGGGACACCAGCCGCACGTGTTACGGGGATCGCCGGCATCGGCCGCGGTGAAGTTGGAGTCGGCGATCGGCGTCTTGGCCTGCACCGCCTGCCGAGGGATGCCGCGCATGTAATGGAAGCCGAACTTCAGGCCCATGCCGTGGAGTTTGTCGGCAAGGGGCTTGAATCCCTTGCCGCCGGCGCTGGAGGGAAAACGGTTCTCCGCGGGGACCATGCGGCCGAAGGCATCGGCGGCCAATTTCGCGCCGGTGCGTTTCTGGTTCAGGGTGTGATCGTCGCCGGTGGGCTGGGGATCGTACCAGCGAAAGTCGATCACAATGTAGTTCCAACCGTGGGGCAACAGTTTGTCTTTGACATAAGCGGCGTTGGTCAGCACTTCGTCTTCGGTGACGCTGTCGCCGAAGGCGTCGTAGCTGTTCCACCCCATCGGTGGCGTGGGGGCAAAAGCGTAAAAGGCAGGTTGCGTGTCGAACTCGGCTTTCCAAGTGCCGGTGACGTCGGCCGCCGACCCTGCGTACAGGGTGCCCGCCGTCAGCGGCAGGGCCGCCAGGACCAGCAGGGTAATCGTTGTCTTCATGGATTCCTCTGGGGTTTGGGGGCTACTAACGGATACGGGCAGGAATTTTAATCCGACTTTACCATAGATGGCCGTCGCGATCAACGGTCCGCTGCGAATTTTACCGGACATTTCTGCTCGTCGCTGTTCAGCGCCCCGGACGGCAGGCTGGCTGTCACCGTTTCTTTTTAGGGCGGCGGGAGCGCCGCTGTCGGCGCGGGCGGAGCAAGAACGACGGCCGCAACCGCCTTGCCGCGCGGAGAGGAACGGCGCGAGCGGATTCTCTTTCAGCCCTTTCAATCCGGCGATGACGCACTCCGCATTGACGACCGCCCCCTCCCAGCCCGTGTGGAGATTTTCCTGCGGCGATGGCACGTAGAGGGCAGCCACTTTTTCCTGGCCGAGAGCCTCGTACCTCCGCGCGATAAGTTCGTAGAGATCGACGAACGGCACGCCCTCGGATTTGGCGACTGCGGCCGCCCACGCCACGTGCGTGGTGTTGTCGCGGCGGAAATGTCCGTCGCCGGTCCAATTTTTTCGCGGTGTCAAGGAGCAGATGATCGGTGTGCCGCCTTGCGCCCGCGTTTCCTTCACGAACTGCTGCAAATACCAGCCGAACGTATGGACGGTTTCCGTGCGCCCGTTTGCGGCGACGTTTCGGGTCTCTCCGCCAACGCCGCGAAGCCCGCCCTTGGCGCCGTTGTCGTTGTGCGCAAATTGCATGATCACGAAATCGCCCTTTTTGATTTGCGGCTTCAGGTTCTGCCAGAAGAAACCCGTGTAAAAACTGCGGCTGCTCGTGCCGCCGAACGCGCGGTTCACAACGTTAATTTTTGCCGGGTCGAAATCCAAGACAAGCGGTGCGCCCCAGCCCCACTGGTTCATGTTCGAGCCGTCGCCCAGCGTGCCGTTGCGGACCGTCGAGTCGCCGATGATCCACAACGTCGGCAGGGCGGGATTCGAGGGCACGGGCGGAAAATACCTGCCGCCGCCCGGCACGCCGTTCGGCGGGCGGAGTGCCCATCTGCGTATTGCGCGGCACGTCGCTGATCTCGACCAGCGCACCCAACCCCTCGCTATCGCCCTCCCGGGCCGGCGCGGCGGTTATCGGCAAAGCGATCGCCGCCAACGCGAGAACCAGTCTGTGGATTTGAGATTGCATCGGATTTGACCTTACTTTCTGAACACACCTTCAACTCCGCCCGATTCACCATCGCTGGTGATTGAACCGGGGCCTTACGAGTTGAAGGTGTATGCCGCCATGCATATCTTTTACCGGAGTTACCCAGGCTTGTCAAATCTGGTCGCCGGCAGCTTTTCTTTTTCCATAAGCATACCCAGCATTTTCGCGCTGAGATAAAGCCGATGCGGGTGCCCCGGCAGTTCTGCAAAATCCCATTTGTGATAGAATGCCTTGGCCGAATCGTTCAAGCAATCCAAAAGGACTGCCACAAATGCGAATGTTTTCCAGCCTCCCAGCAATCCCGAAGTGCGAACGCCAAGAGCCGGCTGCCCAACCCCTTGCCCTGATACCCCGAAGCGATGCCGAACCAAGCGAGCACGGCGACAGGCAACGCCCGCCGCGGTAATGTTTGCCTGACTTCGATCGGCAATTCGCCAAAATCGATTTGACCGGTCGCCAACGTAAAGTAACCCGCGAGGTTATCGCTGTCAGCTACGAGAACCTTCGTGACTGAGAGGTTCTTTTCCTGGTGTTGAAGTGCCTTGGTTGCGAGCCAATCCTCCACCGCGGCTTTCGCCGCACCGGAACGCGCTACGACGATGCTTGCGATCGAGCCGCTCGATGCGCATACCGGAGGGGAGCGCAACGGACTTCACGCTTCGCCCCGCATTATTGCACGAGGCGACGCTGAGCGGAGGTCAGAACGGGCTCTTGATTCAAGGCATTCCAGAAGGCAAGTTGTTCGTCAGGAGTGAGGGCCAGCACCTGTTCTCGTCCCGCCTGAATTTCCCGCATTGCCTGCGGGACTGTGACGGACCTCACGTAGTCGCTGACACTGATATGGCGAAGCGCTGCCGCCTCGGTTAGGCAGCGCTTGCTTCGCTGGTCCAAACGAACCATCAAAGGGCTGGCCGATTTGGCCGCAGATGCTCTTTTGCCGGAACGAGCCGATCCCATCAGTAATTCTCCTTTTCCCAATTGTATTGCACTCAGCAATACAGTCAAGTCGTCGAAATTCCAGGCAGGAGAACTGCAAAGTCGTTGCCTCGCTTACGCTTCGGTTTGGTGTGGATTGTGACAATCTCAACCGTGAGCAGTATAACCGCTTATCGTTGCTACTACCCCTCCAATGGTGTATGGCCTGTGTAAAACCATTTGACAAATATGCCGCGCACAAGTACATTACACTTTTTGGAGCAACTGGTTTTTCAAATCCGGGCCGGTGTCGCCGACGGGCTGTGCCTGAAGGGGTCGTTATGTTCGCCAGGGCATTGCGTCGCTTTTTTCGCAGTCCATCGCCGCGGACGCCGGATTATCGCCGCCGGCTCGCGGTCGAAAGCCTGGAGCAGCGGGCCATGCTCTCCATCGTGGCAGGTCTGCCCGTCAGCCCTGCCGCCCAGGGCAACCTAAGTGACAGCGTCCAGGCGGGAAGCAAGGCCGGCAACACGTCAGCGTCTCAATCCGAAACCCTTGCTGACCTGCCTGTTACGGAGCAGGTGGCCATCTCAACGGCGATCGGCCAGGACCAGTCGGCCTATCATGTCACCTCCGGCGCGTCGGGCGCGACCTTGG
This sequence comes from uncultured Planctomycetia bacterium, assembly GCA_963824275.1. GTDB lineage: Bacteria > Planctomycetota > Planctomycetia > Pirellulales > Thermoguttaceae > JANXQG01. The sequence goes on from CAWGOT010000007.1 coordinate 1,116,488, forward strand.
CCAATGCAGCCAACGGCTTCACCGCCCAGCTTCAGTCAGGAGTGCTGCAGGTTGCCGCCGGGTCGGACAATTGGGAAACGTCGCTGGTGGGTCTCGGCTACGGCGGAGCGGTCCAGCCGGTGGGAACCGCTCAGACCTCGGTCGACGGCAACCGCGTGGATGAAAACTATGGGGCGGTCGACGAATGGTACGTCAACGGTCCCAGCGGTTTGGAACAGGGCTTTGACGTGACGCCCTCGGCACAAGCCGAAGCCAGCGGTTCGCTCACCGTGGCGTTGTCGTTGAGCGGCGACCTCGTGGCGCGGTAAACGCGGCGGGCACCGGACTGACGCTGACGCGCCGGACGGTTCGACTGCCCTGGACTATACCGGGCTGACGGCCTACGACTCGACGGGCAAGGCTTTGCCCGCTTCGCTGGCGGTGCAGGCCGTCGGCGGCCGTCAGGAACTGTTGATCCACGTCAACGCTAGGGGTGCCCAGGGCCAGATCACGATCGATCCGTTCTTGCAGTCGGCCGAAATCACGGCATCGGACGGCGAGGCGGACAACGTTTTTGGCTGTGCCGTTGCGATCAGCGGCAATACGGTGGTGGTCGGTGCTTCCGACTTCGGCGCCAGCGGCATTGGCCCAGGTGCGGCCTATGTCTTCACGGAGCCCGCCACAGGCTGGGCAAGCATGACTGAGACCGCGAAGCTCACGCCGTCCGACAGTGCTGTGCGGGATCAGTTTGGCATCTCGGTTGCGATCAGCGGCGATACGGTGGTGGTGGGATCGCTCGGAGCCCCGACCTTAAGCCCCGTCGACGACTCGGCGGTCTATGTGTTCACCGAGCCTGCTACCGGTTGGACGGACATGACCCAGACGGCCAAACTCACCTTCCCCGATTCGTCCGACTTCGGTGCCTCGGTTGCGATCAGCGGCAACACCGTCGTAGTTGGAGCTCCAACGTCGGGTTACCTAGATCAGGGCTTGGCCTATGTATTCACGGAGCCTGCCGCCGGATGGGCCGACATGAGCCAGCCTGCCGTACTTACGGCATCCGATGCGGCGGCAGACGCTGGATTGGGCTCTTCGGTCGCAATTGACGGCAATACTGTGGTTGTGGGAGCGGCAGGCGCGACAGTCAACGGCAACGTCGACCAAGGTGCGGCCTATGTGTTTGTGGAGCCTGGCTCCGGCTGGGTGAGCATGACGGAAACCGCAGAGCTTACGGCCTCCAATGGCAATGCGAACGACGAATTCGGCAGCTCGGTTGCGATCAGCGGCAACACCGTGGTCGTGGGCGCGCCAGCCTCGCGTGGGTACGCCTACGTGTTCACCGAGCCTGCCGCCGGTTGGACGACCATGACACAAACCGCCCAACTCACGGCATCCGATAGCGGTTTGTACGGCGATTTCGGCGGCTCCGTTTCGATCAGCGGCAGCACAGTCGTGGTCGGCGCTAGCGGCTGGGGGGCAGCCTATGTATTTACCGAACCTGCCTCAGGTTGGGACAACATGGCCGAGACCGATAAGCTCACCGAATTCGACGGCGCCACAGCCGATGATTTTGCCTGCTCTGTTTCGATCAGCGGTGATACGGTGTTGATTGGGGCGAAGTTGGCGACCATCGGCCTTAACCACGATCAGGGCGAAGCCTTTGTTTTCGAACCTGGGCTCGGCGTGACGGGCGTGTCATCGCCTGAATCGTTTGTGTCGTGCGGCGTCGGGACCACGATCCCGATCACGGTGACGTTTAGTACGCCCGTCACCGTAACGGGTACTCCACAATTGGCCCTGAATGCGGGGAACGGTGCCGTGGCAGTTTACGCCAGCGGCAGTGGCACCACCACGCTCACGTTTTCCTACATCATCGCGGCCGGACAAAGTACATCCGACCTGGATATCAGTTCGACCTCGGCCTTGGAACTCGACGGCGGAACGATTCAAGACGCGAGCGGGAACGCGGTCGGCCTGACGCTGCCTATGCCTGGTGCCGATGGCCTCGCCGGCGAGGACATCGCCGTGGGACTGCTCTCCGAGGGCTTCGAGTCGGGCAATTTCAATGCAATGCCCTGGCAATACGCGGCCTTCGCCGGGTCCGAAACGGGTGGTGTCCCCCCTGACGCGACAAGCTGGTTCGTCCAGAGCACGACGGTGCATAGTGGCAGCTTCGCCGCCCAATCGGGCGCGGTGGTCCCTGGAGGGAGCAGTACGTTGCGATTGACCGTCGACGAGCAGGCCGGCGAACTCTCGTTCTGGCAAAGCCTGACCTCGGCCGACGGCGCCGGCGGTTTGATTTTCGAGATCGACGGCACTGTGGAGCTTCAATTGTCGGGCACACTGCCTTGGCAGCAGTCGTTCTTCTGGGTCTCCGCCGGTGTCCATACCTTCTCCTGGACCTACGGCAAGGGCGCCAAGACCCCCACCGGCAACGATTTCGCCGACCTCGATGACATCCAATACTCGCCGGGCGCGACGCTCACGATCGATGGCACGTCCGGCAGCGATGATTTCAGCTTCGATGCCAGCGGCCAGTCGATCGTCGTGGCGCTCAACGGCGAGGTTCAGACCTTCCCTGCGGGCGAGTTCAGCAACTATATTTTCGTCGGCCAGGGCGGCAGCGACACGGCGTTCCTGACCGGCGGCAGCGAGGGCACCAACTACGCCGCGCTTTACGCCGACGGCAACGGCCAAATGACGAACTCCACCGAGGGCTTTGCCGTGGAACTCTACGGCATGACCTCGATCCATGTCAGCGGCAACTCGGCAGACGTGGCCCAGTTCTTCGATGCGCCCGGCAACGACACGTACTATGCCTATGCCGATTACGGAACCAGCGGCGAGACCGCGGCAGGCATGTATGGCAGCGGCTGCTGCATCTCGGCCAGCGGCTTCGGCACGAACGTCGCCTATGCGACCAGCGGCGGCAGCGACACGGCCTACTTCTTCGATTCGCCGGGCAACGACACGTTCTATGCCTACGCGGATTACGGAACCAGCGGCGAGCCGTCGGCAGGCATGTACGGCGGCTATGGCGGTGGCTATGCCAACTCGGCCAACGGATTCGTCACGAACGTGGCTTATGCGACCAACGGCGGCAGCGACACGGCGTACTTCTTCGACTCGCCGGGCAATGACACCTACTATGCCTACGCCGACTACAACAACACGGGCAAGCCGTCGGCCGGCATGTACGGCAGCTATGGCGGCGCCAGCTATGCCGATGCGGCCAACGGCTTCGCTACAAACGTCGGCGATTCGAGCAACGGCGGCAGTGATACGGCCTATTTCTTCGACTCGCCGCAGAGCGACACCTACTATGCCTATGCGGATTACGGGAATACGGGCAAGCCATCGGCAGGCATGTACGGCGGGGTACCCGGTACTCCGGGTCACGGGGGCTATGCGAACTCGGCCAACGGCTTCGCCGCCAACGTCGGCTATTCGACCGACCGCGGCAGCGATACGGCCTATCTCTACAGCTCCCCCAGCGGCAACGACACGTTCTATGCCTACGCCTACGACGAAGCCCTCGGAGGGCCGACCGCCGGCATGTTCGGCGCCTATGGCGGCGGATATGCCAGCGTGGCCAACGGTTTCGCCACCAACATTGGAAACGCGGTCAACGGCGGCGGCGATACGGCCTATTTCTACGACTCGCCCGGCAACGACACGTTCTATGCCTACGGAGATTACAACAACACCGGCGAGCCCTCGGCAGGCATGTACGGCGGGGTACCCGGTACTCCGGGTCAGGGCGGCGGCTATTTCAACGTGGCCAACGGCTTCGGCACGAACGTCGGCTATTCGACCGCCGGCGGCAGCGATACGGCGTACCTCTACGACTCCCCGGGCAACGACACGTTCTATGCCTACGCGAACTACAACAACACCGGCCAGACTTCGGCATGCATGTACGGCCCGTACGGCGGCGGGTTTTCCAGCTCGGCCATCGGCTTTGCCACGGTCCTCGGCTATTCCACGGGCGGTGGCAGCGACACGGCTTACCTGTACGGCAGCCCGACCGGCAGCAACACGCTGTATACGGATGCGGCGCTGGCCGAGCTTTACGGCAGCAATTACGGGGAGCAGGCATCGGGGTTCGCGGACGTCACGGCTGCCGGCGGCCCGGGCGCGGTAAACACCGACACCAAGGGCCCGGACGCTTTGGACTTTGCGTTGAACCTCACGGGCAATTGGAGCGGCGGCTAGGGCGGTAGGGTGGGACCAGCGAGCTTGCGAGCGCCGGCCCACCAGACGCCGTGAATGGTGGGCCGGCGCTCGCAAGCTCGCTGGTCCGACCCTACGGCACCGATGTCTGGCAACTGAGGCGAAAGTGTAGGAGAGTGCAGAGAGGGAGAGTGCAGAGAGAGTGCAGAATCAGACTTTGACCGCTAACTGCTCCGCAGTCAGCGGGCGGTTAAGGTCTGACCGTGCGCCCCTGGAACAATGGTAACTGGCTGCGTCCCCGTTTCGATCCCTCGGCCGGTCGAAATGCCTGCGGTACAGTTGAAACGCCCAGGCCGAGCGGCTGGGCAGATAGTCCAGGAGCGATTCGGCGTCCGCGGCCAGGTCCTGCACCAGCTTCAGGTTGTTCTCATAGCCGGGATACTCCTGCTGCATGTCGCGAACCAGGTCATGCACGTTGCGCTGCTGGTAGACCGAGGGCTTGTTCCATACCACTCGATAGCCCTTCGCCTGGAGGTAATAGGCGGCCCAAATGTCGTCCATGCGGCCCACGTGCGGGAACATGAAGTAGTCCCGCAGGCAGGCGGCCGCGAGAAACGTGTTCTGCGAATTGAAGGGCCCCGGCTTGTTGGCGGCAATGGGAAAGCGCTTGGGATCGAAACAGCACTCCGGGGCGTGCTCCATGCGGCAGACGGCGTCGATGTCGGGATCGCCGTTCCAGAAGTCGGCCTGGATGTCGACGCGGACGGACTTCCGCGACTTCCGCGTGTAGTCCCGCCTCGGCAGAAGCTGCGAGCGGAAAACCGCGATGCCAGAGGCGACCGTGGTTCGTCGCGCCCACGGGATCAAAGGCCGGCAAGTCGGTCTCGTAGAAGTTCACCTCCACCTCGCTGCCGACCAGCAGGTTCTCGCCCCAGCCCAAAAGCGGAATATTGTCGTCGTCCACCACGGCCACAATGTCGGCCTGCATGTCCTTGGCCCACAGAAAGCCGAAACTCCGCCGCTGGATGCAGTTCCAGCCGATCGCCTCGGAAAGGGCCGGATCGTACTTCTCCTGCTCCTCCGGCGTAACGTAGATGCCGCGGCGCAGTCGATAGTCGGCCGGCGTCTTCTTATCGCCGATGACGACCAGGTCCCAGTCCGGCATCGACTGGAACTTATCGATCGCCTCCGTAGGCGGATTGATGGTCGTGGTGACGATGACTTTCCTCATGCGGCCCTCCTCGCTGAGCCCGCCCTGAGGATGGCCTTCTTGCTGATCAACCTGGACTTCAGACCCGTCCGGAAGTAGACGAAGTTGCCAAGAAACGTGTTTTGCGACGCCCCTTCCTGGCGGGCCCTCCAGACCGACGGGATCTCGATGACCTGCATCCCCAAACGCAACGGCTTGACCAGGGCCTCCAAGAGGAAGGGATGCCGCAGTTCCTCCCAGCGTATGCTCTGCACGAGCCGGGTGGGGTAGATTCGGTAGCCGTAGGTCATGTCGGTCAGGCGTTGGCCGTAGAGCACGGCGAAAAGCGCCTGGAAGATCCGGTTCAGAAACAGCTTGACCGTGGAGTAACCGTGGAACGATCCGCCCTTGAGCCAGCGTGATGTGGCCGTGATCGCCGCCGGGTGCCGCTCCGCACTCGCGATCAGCGCCGTGACGTCGTGGGGGTCCGTCTCCAGGTCGCTGGCCATCATCACCAGGTGGCTGCCGCGGGCCAGGTCGAAGGCCTCCCGCATCGCCCCACCCAGATGCGGGAGCCTCTGCTCGTGGACCACAACCAGCTCGGGATGCGATTCCTGCAGCCGGCGGACGACGGCCATCGCGTCCGCGGTCGTCCGCCGGCAGACGACAATCAAGATTTCGCGGACCTTGCTGCGGGCGCCGCGGAGGATGATCCGCACGGTTTCCTCCAGCGAGAACGTCTCGTTCATCACCGGCAGGACAATCGTCGCCGACTCGAAACCGTTGGCGTCAGAATCGTTCATTATCGATTCGTCGCTCCGGATTGCAGCCGGGCGGCAAGGGCCAGGTTCTTCTCGGCCATGGCATAGTGCGGACGCAGCAGCAGGGCCTGATTGAAATGCTCGATCGCTTCCGTCACGCGGCCCATCCTGATCAGGAGCACGGCCAGGTTGTTGTGCGTCTCGGCACTCTCGGGCCGCAGGGCCAGGGCCCGCTCGTAGTGCAACACGGCCTCCTCGGACCTGCCGGCCGCCGACAACAGGTTGGCCAGGTTGACGTGGGCCAGCGCGTAGTCGGGATCCAGCCGCAGGGCCTCCGCATATTGTTCCATCGCCGGCTGCCGCCTCCCCGCGGCGGCCAGCGCATTGCCGAAGCGGTTGTGGAAGTCGGCGCACGGCTGACCCGACTGCAAGGCCCGCGCGTAGTATTCGACGGCCTCGTCGATCTTGCCCTCCGCAGCCAGCATGTCGGCCAGGTTCACGCAGGCCGCCGCATAGCGGGGGTCCAGCCGCAGGGCTTCCTTGTAATGTTCCGCGGCGGCTTCGCGCTGGCCTTTCGCGGCCAGGATATTGGCGAGATCGTTGTGGATGTCCGGGTAATCGGGGTCCAGCCGCAGGACCTCGTCATAGTGCTCCACGGCTTCGTCGGCCCTGCCCGTCGCCGACAGGTGTTTTGCCAGGTTGTAATGGGCCAGCAAGCAGTCCGGGTTGCGTTGAATGGTCACGCGATAGAGCGTCTCCACGTCGGCGTACATCCGGCTCTGCCGCCAACTGAGCACGGCCAGCGTCAGCAGCAGCCCCAGGCACAGCGCTTGTCCCGTGAGACGCACCCATGCAGCGGGGAGCGGGGAGCGGGGAGCGGGGAGCCCGGAGCCGAACTTCCTGCTCCCTGCTCCCTGCTCTCTGCTCCCTGCTCTCTGCCCGGCCAGCAGCAGCGTTGCGCCGGCCGAGACGAGGGCGATGATCCCCAAGCTCGCCAGGTACTGGAGATGATCGGCCACGAACGAGTAGCGGAACATGTACACGTTGCTGAAACCGAGCGCGGGAAACAGGGTGCCGAGGAAGAACAGCAGCCCTGCCAACGGTCCGCGCCATCGCTGCCGCACGGCCCACAACCCGGCCAGGAGCAGCAGCACCGCGGCGGGAAACAGGTATTGCCACGCGATCGCCGGACTGACCTGCCAGCGCGGATAGATGAAGATCAAGTCGGCGGGCCAGAGCAGCTTCCCCAAATAGAACCAGACGCCGCGTCCGGCCACCAGGCATCGTTCCACGAGGGTCATGTCGAAGCGCGGACCTTCGGCTCCGCAGAGCTTCCGTTCCATCCAGGCAGTGAGCAGTCCGGCCGCTGCGCCTAGGCCGAAGAACGGGGTCAGCGGCAGTACGTCGCGGCGCCACGACAGTCGCCCGCGCTGCCACCAGAAGATCACCAGCAGTGCCCCCGGCAGGGTCGCGATGACGGTCTTGCTGAGCAGTCCCAGCGTGAAGAGCCCTGCGGCGGCGAGGTACGACGAGGCCTTTCGCTCCCGGTCGAAGCGGAGGTAGACCAGCATCGCGCCCAGATAGAACACGGCGGAGAGCGTGTTTTTCATCTCCGTGATCCAGGCCACCGATTCCACGTGTACGGGGTGCAAGGCGAAGATCGCGGCCGCCAGATACGCCCCGGGGATTTCCAGTTTGCGGAGGATCGCGGCCACTAACACCACGGCAATCGCGTGCAGAGCAATGGTCAACAAGTGGTAACCGCAGGGCGAATCGCCCCAGAACTGGTATTCGGCCCAGAAAAGGCTTTCCAGCAGGGGGTAATACTGCTGCGTGGTCCCCAGGTCGCACCAGATGCGCTGCAGTCCGTGCCAGGATCGCATCTCGGCGCGGGGCACGTGCCAATCGTCGTCCCAAACAAATCCGGCCTGCCAAACCGGCTGATAGACCAGGAACGTGGCCACGACCAGGCCCAGCAGCCAGAGACGGCTTCTCGCCGCCGGCCATTCGCTGCCGGCGTGTGGCAGCGGCGTCGCATGGTCTTTCGACGACGTCGGAAGGGGACCGCAGGGGCGGTCGTTCCTCGGAGAATGGGCCGGCCGCCGTGAGGGGGTAACCTTACGCCGTCTCATAATGATCTGTGACAAGGGCTTTTCGACGCCGCAAGGCCACCGCCAGTACGGCTTTTCACGGCCTGGTAGGGAGCAGGCGGAGCAGCGTATTGAACTACGCGATCTGCGTCAAGCCCGTTTTCGACCCGTTTTCAACAAGCCGGGGACGGTCGGGTGCAATTTGGCTTTTGCGCGAGTTGGCAGAGGCCAAAAAACGGCGTGAAGGCACAGTCTGACACGAATCCCACTGTCATGGTTTCGCTTTGCCAATGGCGTCGAAGAAGCCCGAGGTGCATGACGCCTGTTTTCCAATCCAATTCAGACGGGCGGCGATATTAAGAACCAGGCGGAAGTAAATGCTACCTACCAACTCTTCCTCGAGGAGGAGGGGGACACACCTGACAGGGCCGTTTCGGATGGTGAATCGGTCGATCTTGAAGGAAGGGAAAAGCACTTCTTCGCGGTACCCCCTGCGACGTTCGGACTTCGATGACTCCGATCGAACAACAGACCCGCGAGTTGCAGCAGGGCCACCCCGAAGCTCGGCGCCTGCCCCAGCCTTCTGGCGGGCATCTCATCGAGATTCCTAACTTTAGGATGCCCCCTGGCTGGAACCGGGAAGTCGTGACTATTGTGTTTTTCGCGCCGCCGGGATACCCGGCTGCGCAACCAGACTGCTTTTGGGTGGAGCCGGTAGGCGTGCGGCTCGCAAATGGGGCCACCCCGCAGGGCACCAATGACACGAACCCGGTGCCCGGCGTCGGCCCGCGCGGTACATGGTTTTCCTGGCACCTCCAGGCATGGGACCCAAATCATGACACCCTGGCAAGATACCTCAACGTAATCAAACAGCGGCTATGCTCGGCCCGATGATTGACCTCGTACTTGCCTCCGACGACGCCGAAGCTATCCGACGCGAAATAACCGGCGGGGAGGTCGAAGGTTGCGCAATCCTGTACGCAAGCCAGACCGAGCAGTGCGACAGCAAATTGAAACTTCTTGTCCGTGAGGTTCAATTTCCCGCGCCGGGTGATTACAGCCGCCGCGGGCGCCTTGAAGCGGAATTGAACCCGTCGTTTGTTGCTCGGGTCACCAAACGGGCACGTCGGGAGAACTGCGCGCTCGTTTTCGTGCATAGCCATCCCGGTGCCGAGCCCCCAGGCTTTTCCCCAGTGGACACGCAAGGCGAGCAACACCTTGCCGGGTTCCTTTCGCATCGCCATCCGGACCTGGCGCATGCTGCCGTAGTTGTTAGCCAGGGTGGAATGGAGGCTCGCCGCTTGGGAAGTACGGAGCGTGTTCGAGTTATTGCAGTCGGCGCATGCCGCGAAGTGCTATTCGACCCAACGCTGGCAGGGCCGTCCGCGCCCGACGTGTTCGACCGTCAGGTTCGTGCATTCGGCCCCGCGGGACAACAGGTCCTTCAACGCCTACGGATCGGGATCGTCGGCCTTGGCGGCATGGGGTCCCTCGTGGCGCAGCAACTCGTCCACCTTGGCGTTCGCGATTTCATTCTGGCGGACCCGGATACGCTTGAGCCAACCAACCTGAACCGGGTGGCGAACGCGTTTCCCGAAGACGTGGGCCGCCCAAAGGTCGAGATCGCCGCACGGTACATCCGCTCCGTTGCGAACGATGCGACTGTGGCTTGCGTGCCAGGCGATGTAACCCGCGCGGAAACTGCACGGGAGTTGCTGAACGCCGATCTTATCTGCGGCTGTACCGATTCCCACGGTAGCCGGGCGGTCGTTCAGCAGGTTTCGTATCAGTACCTGATCCCCTGCATCGACATGGGAACGACGATTACGGTAACGAACGGCCGGGTGGCATACATTTACGGGCGCGTTCAGTTGCTCGCGCCGGGGCTTGCATGTTTGACTTGCAGCGGCCTGCTGAACGCAAACGAGGTGCGGCGCGACATGATGACACCGTTCGAGCACCAGGCCGACCCGTACCTTCAGGGCGCGAGGGAGCCTGCCCCGGCCGTAATCTCGCTCAACGGTACGGTTGCCTCGCTCGCCGTCACGATGCTGCTCTCCGTTGTCTGCGGCGTCCCGGTGAGCGCGCGCCATGTTCTCTACAACGCCTTGGCCTCGGTCTTGCGGACCGTTCGCGCCCAGCCCGCTGCAAACTGTTACATTTGTTCTCGATCCGGCTCGTTCGCCCGCGGCGAATCGTGGCCTCTTCTTGCGCGGCAGGACTAAAATGGCTATCACCGAACTGCTCTCCATCCGGGCGAAAAAAGGCATTGCGTTTTTTGGCGATGCGCCTTCCGGCGGAGACAGGTTGGCGTTTGAGGAGCGTGGTTTTTCGGTTTTGTCGTCATGCACGGTCGATGAACTGCAAGATGCTCTCCGCGTTCTGTCCCGTGTTCTCGCGGGTGTCTCGGTTTCAGAGGAGGAACTGCAAGAAGCTTCCTATTTGGCAGGGCTTTTCGCGGTTGTTTTCACGCAGCGTGCTGAGAAGCCTCTGCAGTTCGTCCCAGGTTTTGAGGAAAACGTGAAGCGGCTGCTTGACAATGACTGTGATGTAGTTGTCCGGAATGCGCCGTTCGGTCGGTCGATTGTCATTAATGTTATCGAGCGCCTTAAGCTTCCCTCGATGGGACTAACCGAAGACGAGGAAGAGAGAGTTGGTGAATGGAGGTCGACATCCGGAGGCGACATTCGGCCGCCACACGTTCGTATTTTCGATAGCGGCGTTACTTGGCGAGACACCGCGCAGGCAATCGCTTCCTACCCGCCCGGCACGGCTCCGAATCTTGGCCTGAAGGTAAATGCCGAAGACACGAAGGGGAAGAGAATCAGATTCAGTGAAGGAAGGGATTTGTTGATTCGCCGCGCATTTTCCAATTGTACCGAGCTTGACCTTGTGGAAATGCCGGGCGGGCTTTCGGGAGGGCAGGTATACCGCGCCTATCCCAAACTGGCAGCCAACGATCTCGGCCCGGAATTTCCTCTCCCCTGCTTCGTGAAAATTGGGCAGCGGAATGAAATATTCGATGAATACCGCAACTACGAGGGCCGTGTCCACGGGAATATTCCGTTCCACCTTCGGCCGCATCTGGACCTTGAGCGCTGCTGCCTTGGCTCCGGCGAGGGAATAATTGTCGGTGACTACGTGGAGGAATCTGAAAGCCTTCGCGATTGTGCCAGTGACGGACGCGCGGTACCCGCAATTGCATGTCTATTCACCCGGACGCTTCAGGGTTGGTATCGTCATGCCGAACAAGCCAAACAGGGCGCTTCCTGGGAAGAGACGCACCTCTTCGATCTCTTCCCGGAGAGCATCCCTAATCGCCGAGCACGCTGCGCGAAAACTGGCGCAACCAAGAGCCTCGCAGAATTGCGTGCATTGTTTAGCCGGTGCGAGTCGATGCCGGTGCTGTCTGGACCGACCCACGGCGACTTGCACGCCACCAATGTTCTCGTTCGCGCGACCGATGCAATCGTCATTGACTTCGCGAAACATTGTCGCAAACCGCTTGTTTACGACGCTGCGTCCCTCGAAGCAGGCCTCCTTGTGGAAGGTTTCGACAACGATAAGAGAGATTTGTCGGTTTGGTTGGATTCTATCCGTCCGCTTTATCACAACCTTCAACTTCAAGGCGCACTTCCGCGCGTGCATCCGAACGATCCATCGACCTGGTTTTACGCATCCGTGCGTCAAATCCGACTGTACGCTCGTGAGATGGAATGCAGGGAGGGGCAATACGCCGCCGCTTTGGCCATTGCGCTCTTGAAGAAGTCCTCCAAGGATCTAAAATTCGATAGAGTTAAGGAGGGCCGTCGAGCCGCTGCGTACGTGCTGGCCGAACGTGTGCTTTTGAGCACTTTCGAACCTGAACAGGCAGATTATTCGATATGAATAGCACACGACTATTACGGTTTTGTGGAACCGTTTCAACGCGGAATGCGGCATCCGCTCATCTCAAATCGGCTGGCGATGCAGTGCTGATCGAGAGAGGAAGACCCCGCTCGCTGGTTCTCTCGTGCCCCTGTGGCTGCCGCGAGGAGTTTCCGATAAATCTCGATCCCCGCACGGGGCCGGCTTGGCGACTCTACGGGAGTCCAAACGGGGGGATCAGCCTCTTTCCGTCCGTCTGGCGGGAAAATGGCTGCAAGAGTCATTACATCATCTGGCGCGACAGGATACTGTTGTTCGGCACGAACGAAGAGGAGTTCGATTCAGTCGCGCCTTGTGCTGAAATCGCTCTGCTTTCCGACGCCGTCTTTGGCCGGCTGTCCGATACGGAGTTGACACCATTCTCCGACATAGCCGACGTGCTAAGCGCAGTGCCCTGGGACGTGCTGACAGTTTGCCGGCGATTCGTTCGGTTAGGGCGGCACGGGAGGGAAATGGTAAACAACGGGGTGCTTTCGGCCGACTATAACATTTGCTGCGGCTGATCCCCGCCGACGGTCAGTTCGGGCAGCGTCCGAACCTCCGCCATCGTCACCGAGCCGCGGCGAGTAGTAATCAGCCTCGCGAAGCATCGTCCTCGGCGTTTTGTTCTCCTGCCGAGACGCATCTACTCCACATTCTCCTTCGTGATCGGCTTGCCGGTCTTCGGCACGATCTCAACGTCCTTCAGCGTCACCCCGCCGGCGTCGCGGATCAAGAGGCCCTCTTCGCAGGCGATCTTCACGTTTTCCAAGCGGATGTCGGTGAGCTTGCTCTCCGGCAGCCCGACGGCGCTGCCGGCCGTCTTGGCGCCGGTGGCCGTGATATTCACCAGGCGGATGTTGCGAATCGAGGGCGTCGTCTCGTCGACGGGCCGCGGCTTCTCCTCCGCTCCCGGCGCGGCCCGTTCGGCGTAGCGCATATTGAACTCGATGGGCATCGGGACGTCGTGCATCGTGATGTTCTCGAAGGCGATGTCCTCCATCACGCCGCCGCGACCGCGGGTCGTTTTCAGCCGCGCCCGCGCAGCGTGCCGCTGAAGGTGCAATCGCGGACGACGACGTTGCGGACGCCCCCGGACATCTCCGACCCGATCGCCACGCCGGCGTGGCCGTGGAGCATCGTGCAGTGCTCGATCACCAGGCCCTCGCAGGGCTCCCCCACCCGCCGGCCGTCGGCGTCCTTGCCGCTCTTCACGGCGATGCAGTCGTCGCCGCAGTCGATCGTGCAGCCGGTGATGGTTCGTCATCGGCCGTATTCGGCAAAGAGGGCCTCCAGGGCGATGATCGCCGAATTCTTCCGACGATGCTGGTCCGAGTTGTCCGAACTATTGGCCGTCGGCCCCAGCCAAGCCAGGTCTCCGGCAACCAGCGGAGCGGCAGCCCTGTCGATCCCCGCTCCATGCACTACGCGGAGCAAGCTTCGCGGGAAAGCGCCCGGGAGCGACGGTAGCGGGCTTTGAAAGAGATCCGGAGCCGCGATTGGCACGGTGGCCACGCCCGTCCCGCCCGAACTGGCAGCGGACGTCGCTTCGGCTGCGACGGTGGCGCCTGCCGGACTGGCAACCACCAAGGGCGCAGCCGCCATGACCGTAGCGGCGGTCGCGCCTGAGGGCGAAGCGAAGAGCTGGGCCGCGCCACGCCGACCGCCAGGCTTGAGCTTGCGGCAAGCGCGGACGGGTCGGCCACGATCAGCGTGCCCTGGGAGACCACGATGCCGCCCTGGGAAACGTTCGTACCGCACAGGGTCACGCTGCCGGCCCCCGTCATGGTCAGTCCGCCCGGCCCGGCGAACGAGCCGGCGAAGACCAGGTTGCAGCCGTTGGCGTCGATCGTGCCGCCGCCGGCGCCAAGCGTGATCGGCGCGCAGGTCGTGAAGTCGGCGCAGGCCCTCAGAGTGCCGCTATCGAGGTCGATGCCCGTCGCGCCCGATTCGCGCGTTGATTCCCGGCACGGTGATCCGTCCAGTCTGAACCACGCTTACCGCGCCGTCGGCGTCGAGGGTCACAGGGCTATTGACCGTGAGGTCTCCGCCCGAGTCCACCACGACGGCAAGATTGCCGGAAGCCTCGAGGCAAGCAAGGGCCAGAGGGCCATCGACCGTCATGACCTCTTGGGTCACGGTCAGGGTCCCGTTGACGAAGCTGAACGTGTAGTCTTCTGCGGCCAGCGTGCCTTGCGCGGCCACGATCGCGTACGAGCCCACCGGGCTGGCGGCCGTGTCGCCGGCGGTCAGGCTGGGAACACCGCTTATGCCGCTTGTGGCCAGCGTCTCGCCGTTGACGAAGCCGCTGAAGCTGGCCGTCAGCAGCGGGTCCGCCGCGCCGTACACGCGGGTCTGGTCGTCGGCGGTCACGGTTAGCGTCGCGGGCGTCACCGTCAGCGAGCCGGGCACGTACGTGATCGTGTAGTCCGGATCGGCCGCGCCGCCAACCGTGATGCTGTAAGGGCTGCCGGAAACCTGACTGCCGACCGTGGCGGTCGTGGTAAGCTGCGGCTGCGCGGTGAGATTGGCCGCCGAGTCGCCGTTGACGAAGCCCGAGAAACTGGCGGTCAAGGCCGGCAGCGCCGCGCCATAGACCATGTTCTGGTCGTCGGCCGTAATCGTCAGCAGCGCGGGCGTCACCGTTAGCGAACCGGGCACGTACGTGACCGTGTAGTCCGGATCGGCCGCGCCGCCAACCGTGATGCTGTAAGGGCTGCCCGAAACCTGACTGCCGACCGTGGCGGTCGTGGTAAGCTGCGGCTGCGCGGTGAGATTGGCCGCCGAGTCGCCGTTGACGAAGCCCGAGAAACTGGCGGTCAAGGCCGGCAGCGCCGCGCCATAGACCATGTTCTGGTCGTCGGCCGTAATCGTCAGCGGTGCGGGCGTCACCGTCAGCGAGCCGGGCACGTACGTGATCGTGTAGTCCGGATCGGCCGCGCCGCCAACCGTGATGCTGTAAGGGCTGCCCGAAACCTGATCGCCGACAGTGGCCATCGTGGTAAGCTGCGGCTGCGCGGTGAGATTGGCCGCCGAGTCGCCGTTGACGAAGCCCGAGAAACTGGCGGTTAAGGCCGGCAGCGCCGCGCCGTAGACCATGCTCTGGTCGTCGGCCGTAATCGTCAGCGGCGCGGGCGTGACCGTCAGCGAACCGGGCACGTACGTGATCGTGTAGTCCGGATCGGCCGCGCCGCGAACCGTGATGCTGTAAGGGCTGCCGGAAACCTGACTGCCGACCGTGGCCGTCGTGGTAAGCTGCGGCTGCGCGGTGAGATTGGCTGCCGAGTCGCCGTTGACGAAGCCCGAGAAACTGGCGGTCAAGGCCGGCAAGGCCGCACCATAGACCATGCTCTGGTCGTCGGCCGTAATCGTCAGCGGCGCGGGCGTGACCGTCAGCGAACCGGGCACGTACGTGATCGTGTAGTCCGGATCGGCCGCGCCGCGAACCGTGATGCTGTAAGGGCTGCCGGAAACCTGACTGCCGACCGTGGCCGTCGTGGTAAGCTGCGGCTGCGCGGTGAGATTGGCTGCCGAGTCGCCGTTGACGAAGCCCGAGAAACTGGCGGTCAAGGCCGGCAAGGCCGCACCATAGACCATGTTCTGGTCGTCGGCCGTAATCGTCAGCGGCGCGGGCGTCACCGTCAGCGAACCGGGCACGTACGTGATCGTGTAGTCCGGATCGGCCGCGCCCCCAACCGTGATGCTGTAAGGGCTGCCGGAAACCTGACTGTCGACCGTGGCCGTCGTGGTAAGCTGCGGCTGCGCGGTGAGCTTGGCCGCCGAGTCGCCGTTGACGAAGCCCGAGAAACTGGCGGTCAAGGAGGGCAGCGCCGCGCCGTAGACCATGCTTTGGTCGTCGGCCGTAATCGTCAGCGGTGCGGGCGTGACCGTCAAGGAACCGGGGACGTACGTGATGGTGTAGTTACCCAAGTCGCTTCCGACGGCAGAAGTGGGAACGATAGCATAGCTGCCTGGCGCGGTGGATGCCGCGGCCCCGGTGCTGGTGAGCGTCACGCCCGTTACCGAATCGCCGTTCACCAGGCCGCTCGTGGTGAACTCCGTTCCAGCGAAACTCAGCGTCTGCCCGTAGGTCTTGCTCGCGCTGCCCGCCGTCACCGTGAGCACCGCCGCAGCGACGTTGATGGTTTCCTGCTGCAGCACGACTTTCCGCACCACGCCCTCGTCGAGGATGAAAAGGTCCCCGATTGAGTCCAGCGCAACGTCACATGGTTCAAGTAGTTGGGCGGCCGTTGCCTGTCCGCCGTCGCCGCCATAGCCGTACGATGCACTGCCTGCGACGGTGGTAATGACGCCCGTGCTTGCGTTGACCTCCCGGATGCGGTGGTTGCATGTGTCGGCGATGAAGAGATCGCCGCTGGCATCCAAGGCAATACTGGCGGGATAATACAATTCGGCATTGGTGGCCTGTCCGCCGTCGCCGCTATAGCCCGCAGTGCCGTTGCCGGCGACGGTCGTAATGACGTGCGTGGTCGCGTTGACTTCGCGGATGCGGTTATTGCTTGTGTCGGCGATGAACAGATCGCCGCCGGAGTCCACCGCAATGCCATCGGGCGAGTCCAGTTCGGCGCTGGTGGCCAGTCCGCCGTCGCCGCTAAAGCCTCCGGTTCCGTTGCCGGCGACGGTGGTAATGACGCCGGTGGTGGCGTTGACTTCGCGGATGCAGTTGTTCTTTTCGTCGGCGATGAACAGGTTGCCGTCGGCGTCCACCGCCAAGCTGCAGGGCCGGTCCAGTTCGGCGTTCGTGGCCTGTCCGCCGTCGCCGCTGTACCCCGCGACCCCATTGCCGGCGACCGTGGTAATGTCGCCCGTGCTGGCGTTGACCTCGCGGACGCAGTTGTTATAGGTGTCGGCGATGAACAGGTCGCCGCTGGCGTCCACCGCGATGCCTCCGGGATAGTGCAGCTCGGCAGCGGTGGCCGGCCCGCCGTCGCCACTATGGCCCGGGAATCCACTTCCGGCGACGGTGGTGACGAGGCCCGTGGCCGCGTTGACTTCACGGATGCAGTTGTTGCCGGTGTCGGCGATGAAGAGATCGCCGCTGGCGTCCGCCGCCACGCCGTCGGGGCCATTAAGCGCGACGGCCGTCGCGGGATCATTGTCGCCCGGGCGGTCGCCCGCAAAAGTGGCAATCACTTGCGTGCTCGCCGTGACTTCGCGAACACAGTTGTTGTTGGTGTCGGCGATGAACAGGTCCCCGTCGGCATCCAGCGCGATGCCGCCGGGCGCGTCCAGTTCGGCGCTGGTGGCCGGTCCGCCGTCGCCGCGATAGCCCCAGGAGCCGTTGCCGGCGACGGTGGTAATGACGTGCGTGCTCGCGTTGACTTCGCGGATCACGTTGTTTCCGTCGGCTGATGAACAGGTCTCCGCTGACGTCCACGGCCACGGCAGCGGGGAAACTGAGCCGCGCGACCGTGGCCGGTCCGCCGTCGCCGCTATAGCCGCGCCCACCGTTGCCGGCGACCGTGGTAATGACGTGCGTCGTCGCGTTGACTTCGCGGATGCGGTTGTTCCCGCTGTCGGCGATAAAAAGGTCGCCACTGGCGTCCACCGCCACGCCGCAGGGGTCGTTCAGTGCGGCGTTGGTGGCCTGTCCGCCGTCGCCGCTATAGCCGGCCGCTCCCTTTCCGGCGACCGTGGTAATGACGTGCGTACTCGCGTTCACTTCGCGGATACGGTTGTTCCCGCTGTCGGCGATAAACAGGTTTCCGCCGGCGTCCACGGCCACGCCGCAGGGGTCGTTCAGTTCGGCGTTCGTGGCCTGCCCGCCATCGCCGCTGCAGCCCACAACTCCGTTGCCCGCGACGATGTTAATAAGACCTGTCGCGCCGCCTGACTTCGAAGACTTCGTCATTCTCGGAGTCGGCGATGAACAGATCGCCGCTGGCGTCCACCGCAACGGCGCAGGGAAGGCCCAGTTCGGCGGCCGTCGCCTGCACGTCGTCGCCGCCATCGCCCCAAATTCCGTTGCCGGCGACGGTGGTGATAATGCCCGTGGCGGCGTTGACTTCGCGGACGCAACTGTTGTAGGTGTCGGCGATGAAGACGTCGCCGGCGGCGTCCACCGCGACGCCGGAGGGCGAACAAATCTGCGCCGAGGCGGCCGGGCCCCCGTCGCCGCCATAGTTCTGAAATCCGTTGCCCGCAATCGTGCTGATTTGCCCCACCGGCGGGCTGCTGCAGCCGAGAAAATCAAGACCGTCGCCATCGTAAGAGGCAACGATTGCATGCGTCCCCGCAGTCAACGAGTTGATCGTAATCGAAGCCGTACCCGCGGTCAACGCGGCCGTGCCGAGTATCGCCGACGTCGTCTGATCCGTAAACGTAACCGAGCCGGTCGGCGTCCCTGTCTGCAGCCTGGTGGCGACGGTAGCCGTGATGGTCTCCGTCGAGCCGTAGGTGACCGAGTTCGCGGAAACGTTCAAAGAAATGGATGTCTGATCCCCGATCACGCCCTCGATAATCGGCGCGGAGGTGGCCGCCGGAAAGGCCGCGCTGCCTCCGTAGACCGCAGTGATCGTGTGATCGCCCACGGCGAGCGACGAATCGGTGAACGTGGTCATGCCGAAAGCAAGCGATCCCACGCCGATCGTTGTGCCCCCGTCCTCGAACGTGACTGAGCCCGTGGGCGTGCCCGAACTCGTCCCGTCCACAGAAACGATAAACGTGACCGACTGCGCGTGTTGTGCCGTGTAGGTCGAAGCCGTGAGGTTCACGTTCGCGGCGGGGGTCGTAGCTGTGATGCCGTAAACCTGGGCGAGCAGCACGAGATCGGGCACCAGCCACTCGGCATTCGGGGACCCCAGGCCGGTGACCATGTTGTAGCCGGGCCCGGCCGAATACCCGCCGTTGCTGCCGCTGGTAATATCGTGGAAATCGCCTGAGGGGCCGTAAAGCAGGGGCAGGGTCTGCGACAATCCGCCGAATGTGGCGAGGCGCTGCGATGCGCGGAACTGATCGGCGATCGCGAATAACCCCGACCAACATGGGGCTCCCACGCTGGTGCCGCCGACCTGCACCCAAGGGCTAGCCCCGTAATCATAGGAATCGCAGATGGCCACGCCGGTTGCCGGATCGGCGTCAAAGGCCACGTCGGGCGCCTCGCGATTGCTGCTGCCTTCCACCGACTGGTAACTCGGTTCGCTCTCGAATGCACTTGGTCCGCCGCCGCTGCCGCTCCAGGCCGTTTCGCTCTTGTAGGTGTTGTCGGGGTTGAGATTCAGGGTCGTGCCGCCCACGCCGACGACGTTGGGCGAACACGCCGGATACTCCGCAGGCGAGCCGCTGTCGCCCGAGGATGCTACAAAGGTGACGTTGCCGGGAGTCGTAAAATACGAGTCGTACGAAGTCTCGCCCGGGAATTCGCTCGCGCCCCAACTCATCGATACCACGGTGACGCCGGGATAGTCTGAGGCCGTCTGAACCGTGGTCATCATGTCCGACATCGAATTGCTGTTGGCCTCAAAGAGGACGATGTTGGCCTGGGGGGCGACGGCGTGCGCCCATTCGACATCCAGCGATTCCTCGACCGACCAGCGCGAATTGCCCGAATCCGTTGGGGCGGTCGCACCGCCGGTCTGGTTGAGCACGGTCAGACTTGGACCGCCCGGAACATTAAATTGCTGCAAGCCGAACTGGGTATTGAATGTCGCCGCGTCGCCGACGATGTTCGGATCGTTGTAGGCGTCGACGATGGCGATGGTCTGGCCGCTGCCCGTGCCGGCCGCTCCGTTCACGCCAGGGCCAATGATCGAGTTGATCCCATAGGCCGTTTGGATTTGGATTGGCGTATATGCGCCTGACGGAGGAGAGGCATACGCCGCGGTCACGCCGGGAAGCGGGTTGTAGACAACGTAATCGAAAATCGCGGTCGCATCCAGCATCGCCCGCTGCTCCAGGAGTTCGACTCGAAGCGTGCGGGCCGGCCTCCCTCTCTCCGCACGCGGGTTCTCCACGGAACTGAATTTTCGGCGCGTGTGGCTCAGAGGATCTCGGCGACGACCTCGAAATCGGCGAACAAAGCCCCACATGAGCGTCCTCTTCCCTCATTCGGCCAACTGGTCCCACGCGACGCTCGTACCGCGCCTACGGCACTCGATGGAGAGGCGGCCGACTTCCACCTGCTTCTGCCGTTCAAGCCAATCTCAACTATACACCATCCCATGGAAGCCAGTCAACTGGCTATTGGTTGGCAATTAACTAGGTGTATTAATGTCAGAAAAAATGGGGGGCCCTGTCCTTGGCGGATCTCCTGCGATTGTTGTCCGACGATCCGAATGAACGTTATGATGTCGTCGAAACGGCCGTCAAATTGATCCGTCAGCGCGTCGCGGCTGATTCGAGCGTACTCGCAGACCTGCTTTCGCGTATCAGCGTTGCCGAGTTGTCGGTAAAGCTGCTCGACGGGTTGCTTGCGATTCCGCTCGAAATAAAGAGCGAGCATTCGGCCGAGCTATGGCAATTGCTGTTCTCGCCGCACGCGCGAGTACGAATGGCGATCATTCGCGCATTGCCACAAGGTTGGCTGGGGAATGAGGACGCAACTGAAGCGGCACGATCGGCACTGGGCGACGACGATCCCTCGGTCCGCAACGCGGCATTGCAGGTCCTCCGACGCCTACAGAACGAGCGATGACGGTTCCGTGGCGGGCACGGCAAAGGAACGGGCGATGCGGCATCACCAAATGAAGGGCGAACCGTTCCCGACATGGTGGTTGTGATGAATGCGAGCACACAGGTGAGCTAGGCGCCGCGCCAGGCAGTGCCTGGAGCATTCGGATCGTTTTGATCTCGCCTCCGACGATCAATTATCAATTTGCCTTCAGCCAACCGAGCTTTCGCCCGTCGGTGATGCTAAACCGACCGTCGAGGTAATCAGCCAGCGCCGCTGCCAAGATACGCTCGGCGTCCGTTTTGTCGTAACCGAGCTTGCCGCGCAATTCGAGCCAGCGATCGTGCAGTACTGCTTGGATCATTGCGCTGCAGTCTTCGACGGAATGGCCGCGCTCATAGGGCCTATTCGTTGATATGTACGGCCTCAGCTCCTGAACTGGGCCGATCTTTGCAAATGGACTCTGGTCGACAACAATCATCAGGACAGTGCTGAAGAACCCGTCGCCGTACCGATTTTCGCAACGTTCGAGCGCGGTGCGCAAGCCCAATCCGAATCGCTGGATCTCGTTCGGCTCATCGATCGCGCGAATCTTGCGATCCACGAGAGCGTCATTCAACTCGGCGTCCCAAGACTCGATTTTGTAGTCATAAACCTTGCCTTGCTTATCGAAGAACTGCAAGGACAATCGTGCAGGCTCAAAGCCCAGCGCAGCGCGCGGCCGGATGACCTGGACCTTCGCCGCGCCGAACCCCGGCTCCCCTTGACGCGCAACAAGGAGACGGATGAGCGGATGGCTGTCGCGCTCTGCTTTGTCGATCTTAAAATAGCTTTCCAGGTCCGGCATGTTTCAACCCCTGTTATTCGGCTAGTACTGGGGACGGGTCGCCGGCTGGCCGTGGAATTCATAGGATTGGCTCGTGCTGAAAAGGGATTCCGACGGGAAATTCCGAGTTCAAGTCCGGCTATCCGACTGTTTGGCCACCGCATCTGCCTCGTCTGCCGCTTTCGTTGCCGCTTTCCCCTTCGCTTCCGCCTTTGCCCAAGCTGCGTCAGACGCCTTGGCACACGCATCCGCCTTGGCGAAGGCCATGTCTGCGGCCTTCACACAAGCCGCCGCCTGTTTCGCTGCCTTCGCCCAAGCCTCCTCCGCGTTCGCCCAAGCCTCTTCCATCGCCGCCGCCTTCGTCCATACCTCCTTCGCCGCCTTGGCCGCCGCTTTCGCCCTCCTGGCACCGGCCTTCGCCGCCTTGGCCGTCGTCGCTCCTGCCTCCGCCCGCTTCGCGGTCTTCGACTCCGCCTCGGCGGCCTTCGCCTCGGCCTCCTCGATCGCCTTTGCCCAGGCATCCTCTGCCGTTGCCCATGCCTCCTCCGCCTTCGCCCAGGCATCCGCCTTCGCCACTGCCGCCTTCGCCGCCTTCGCGATCGCCTTTGCCGCATTCTCCACGGACTTCGCTGTCTCCGTCCAAGCTGCCGACGCATCCTTCGCCTTGGCGTAATCTGGCCCTAGTTCTTTTCGCTTTGCCGCCGCGTATCGAGTCATTTTATGCTTCCTTCTGTTGCCTGGAACTCTACCGGATGGTCACCTTGGCCGATCGCCTGGATTTGAACGCCAAATCCTGCGTTACCCTGCCCATTCGATTGCAGCGCGGCGAGATGCGGCCGCCGATCGCCCGCACGTATTCTTTGCGCCGCGCATCGCGTTCCGATTGCGCGGCGAATCGGTGGGCAAGGCGCGCGTCGGCGTGAAAGGTATTCTCGTCGTGCGTAACGGCCCCATCCAGCGATCTAGCCACCCAACCTCCTGCCGACACAACTCCATAGTTCTCGCAATCGGCGAGCTTCTCAATCCACTCGCGATCGTTATTCATCTTAATAGTCATTGGACACCTCCGCTCAGAAAAACCGCGGCGCGCTCGCGGGTGAACTCAAACCAGGCCATGCCATGTTGCCCTGCCTGGTCGACGCGAACCATGCCGCAGCGATTTTGATAAAACTCCTCGGCTTGAGGGAGAGCAAGCAACCCGACACGGCCGCGAAACCCTTCCGCTTGGCTATAGCGAACCGCATATTCCATAAGGCGAAAACCAATCAGCCCGTACTTCGGCTGATCGACAAAGTCGGCTAGATTCCAAGGTGCCGACTCCAGGTAATCGACGTAGACCAGCGGCCTTCCGCGATCCGGCGGAAGCGAGGCTGTCCTTGTCACCGTGTTGAGCAGCGAAAGCCCTTGCCATTGGTTCGCGTGCTTGATGCCGACAAGCGTCAGTCCCAAAAGCGGCGTGGCCGGCACCTTGGCCACCCAGTTCCAATGTGCATGTTGCAACTGGCGAGCAATTTGGCGATCCGTTAGCCCTTCGGCGCGGAGTCGCGCGACTGCGGCCTCTCGGACCGGCTTCCAGGCCGCTTCTGCCGTTATCAACTCGGCTGGATCAAGATCCTCAACAACCATCGCTGTTACGAACTCGCCACTTGCCTTGTCCTTGATGAGCACTGCACTCGGCATCAGAGCACCACAAGTTCGCTTTTCTTGTCGGCATCGCCTTCAAACACGAGCTTCTCCCCTCGCTCCAGGCGACTATCGACCAACTGGAAAAGCCGCAGCGCCTGACGGATTACGCCCGTCTTACTCAATTCCTTTTTCTGAGCAAGCGCATCAAGGGCCAACATCTCGGCGTCCGACAAGTTCAGCGTCATAGTACGTTTTGCGGACATCGGGTTCTCTCCTTCCTGCCTTTAATGTGATTATACCATTATCGGCCATTGTGTCAACCATAACTAGCCATTGTTTGGTCATTTTTTCAGCTTCGAACATGACCGGCGAAGAAAACGTGCCGGCGACAAAGCATGGGTTTTGTCGCTTTGCGGAACTGTGCGCTGACAATCTAACGCAATTGAAAATACTCATCGGAGGGGTGGGGATGAGCCGGGTAAAATGAAATATTGCTCGCGTGCGCCGAGCGGGCGTCAAAGCGGGATTACAAGCGATCGTGCGCTTCCGCCGTGTGCGGCGGCGGGGAATTGGACCATTGTGGCGGCCAGAAAGTGGGCCGACTATGTCTATACGGTCTTGGTCTTGTTACCGGTCGCGCCCGCTGAAGACCGGTAAACCACAATAGATGCGAAAATTCGCGTAGAATGCCGCCTGAGGGCGGTGCTCCAACCGAGGCGGCAAATCCCCAATCCGCTTGAATCACTAGACTTTGAGGACAGTCAGCGGCGCCCTCAGGAACCGTCGTTCTGGCAAACGTCTCCCAGAACCACCTCCATCCCCTCCCGAAGATCCTTGCCCGTGATCTCGGTCATTGCTCCATTGCTGGCGCCGACTTGCACGTCGATGGGATGAACTTCCTTGCCGTCTTTCACCCAGAGGTTATGGTGAGTTTTCTGCTCTCTCCAGATCCTGACGGAGTGGCGCTCGCCGGACAATTTTGCCAAGGAGACGGCTGTTGCATCCGTTGCGCGGGCCGCAAGCCCGGTCGGCGAAAGCGGCGCGTCGGGCGGCGACTGCGGCGTCTGGGGAATCGCGCTGTTCGGCACGAGCAGCACGTCGGGATGGCGCTCGACCTCAAATTGCAGACTGGCCGTCATGTCGGGCAGCATCTCGCCCAAATTCTCCGCGGCGACGACGACCGTGTAGGTAATTGCGGCGTCATGCCGGATGGGGTTCATGCGGATTTGAGCGACTTTGCCCTCGAATACTTCATCCATGCAGGCCTTGACGGTAAACCGTGCGGGCTGGCCGAGATGGATATCGCCGATGTCGGCCTCGTCGATCGAAGCCCAGACCTCTATCTGCCGCGAGTCCTTGGCGATGAGAAACAGTCCGGGGGCATTGCAGGACGCGACCACGGTCTGGCCGACGTTGACGCGGCGATCGAGGATCACGCCGTCGCTGGGCGACTTGATCGTGGTATAGGCAAGATTGGTTTTCGCGATTCGGAGCATGGCCTCGGCCTCCTGGACCGCCGCCTCGCCCGCCGCCGCGTTGGCTGTTGCCATGCGCAGGTCGGTCGAGGCGCTGTCGTAATCGGTGTCGGCGACGGCCTGCTTGGCGCGGAGAAGCTGGGCCCTCTTCCAAGCCCGTTCGGTCTGATCGCGCCTGGCCTGCAACTGCGCCAAGCTGCTTTTGGCCGCGGAGAGCGCCGCTTCGGCATACTGGACCTGCGCATCGTAGATCGTCGGGTCGATCTGCGCCAGAACCATGCCGCGGCGAACGTGCGAGCCGCAGTCCAGCGGTTTGCCCGGATCAGCGGGGTCGCTGCCGAAGGACGCAATCATGCCGGTCACCTGTGCGCCGACTTCCACCTCGTCCAACTTGACGGTCGCTTTGGCGCTGATCGAGCGGATCAGGTTCCCGCGGCGGACTCGGACCGTCGGGATATTCGCACGCGCCTTGCTGGCGGGGCGTGTCGCACAGCAGGCCACGCCCAGGGCTCCTAAGCCGATCACGATAAGGGTGCTGCGCATCGTTCTCATGACAATGGTCTCCTGAAGAGAGAATTGGGATGGGATAGTGCCGGCGCAGATTTGACGCGATAATTTCGACTGCCGCCTCCTGCCGCGGTTGCGTAACGACGGGACTTATACCGGCCCGGCAACCGCTGTGCAAGAGAGAAAAGCGGCGTGGTATTTTCGCAGTGCAATCGAAAAAAACTGCTTCACACCGTAAAGCAGTCAGGCAGCCATCCGCTAGGCGAGCAGTCCGCAGACAGAGCGGTCGGGCGGTCGGGCCCGGTCCCTTGACAGAATACGTACTATACGGGTGCCGTCCTCAATCGCTGCCGTAGCGGCGCGGCACGGCCGGCGGTATTCGCGGCAGCGGCTCGCTGTTTTCAAATCACGTAGAATATCGCGACAAGTAAAAGTCCACAATGAAGGTGTTCCCCGCCGGATCGACGGCGATGCCAACAGGGTTCGTTGCGGTCCGCTGCCATCACGGCACAACCGGTCTCCATGGTATATGGCAATCTGGGGTATTTGCGGCAGTAGCCCACTCGATTCAAATTAGGTAGAATACCGCGTCTATTCCAAACCGATCATCAAATGGCTGGCCCAGGTCAGGCGCGCAGGGAGCGGTGACGTTCGCACATGGATAGAGGGATCCTTGAATCGGTTGGTTTCGATGCTGCGTCGCCTGAGGCCGCGGATGGGCTCGTTTCTGTACAACACCCCCCGGCGGAGCTGCCGGTCAACGAGGCCGCGCTCGTGCGCGAAGTCCAGGTCTTCCACGCTGTCGACTACGTCTTCTTTCGTAGGTTCGATGATGGCCGTTCGTCGCAGCCTGCCGCCTTCGTCATCGACAACACGGCCGAACGGTTTACCCAGGACGAGTTGGCCCAGACGCACCACGACTTGTGGCTGCATGCTGTTGCCCCGCTTGTCTACATCGCCTGGCCGACGCGCATCGACGTGCTTAGCTGCGCCCGGGGTCCGGACTTCTGGCACGAAGGAAAGCGGCGTTACAGCCCGGCCGCGCAGCTCGAAGTCGCGTCAAAGGTCGAGGCGGCGCTCGCCAAACGACGGTTCTCCGCGCGGCGGTTGGCCGACGGGACCTTCTGGGAGGATCCCGTCAATCATAAGCTGGCCGATCATGAACGGGCCGCCCAGGAGTCGCTGATTCGAGCGGTCATCGCGACCGACATGGTGCTCGACGGCAAAGCGAACCCCCTCTCCCGGCGACTGCTCATGCTGACGGTGCTCATCAAATACCTCGAAGACCGCGGCGTGTTTCCGGGCCCCGGCTGGTTTGGCCGGTTTCGCAAAGGCTGCGCGGTCCTTTTTTGACGTGCTCAAGGGCGGGGAGCCGGACGAAGTGTCGGCGTTGCTGGAGGCCCTTGAGAAGAAGTTCAACGGCGACGTTTTCATCTTGCACGGCCCGCGGCTTACCAAGACCACACTCCGCAGCTTCGCGCACCTAGTCGAGGCGAGGACCCTCGGCGGGCAGCGCTACCTGTGGGATCTGTACTCGTTCGCCCATCTTCCCGTAGAGGTCATCAGCCACCTCTACCAGCGGTTCGTGCCAGGGAGCACGGCGGTATACACGCCGCCGTTCTTGGCGTCGCTGCTGCTGGACCACGCGATGCCGTACGCTGCACTGACTGGGCGGGAGCGGGTGCTCGACCCGTCCTGCGGCTCGGGCGTGTTCCTGGTCGGGGCGTTTCGGCGGCTGGTGAACGCATGGCGCGCCAAGCACCGCTGGCGGACGCCCGGCGTTGATACGCTCAAGGCGATTCTGCGGGAGCAAATCTTCGGTTTCGAGTTGGAAGCGGGCGCGGTCGACCTGACCGCGTTCAGCCTGGCGCTAGCCGTCTGCGACTCGCTCCAGCCGAACGTAATTTGGAGCGAACTCCGTTTCGACCGGCTCCGCGGGTCGAACTTGCGGGAGGCCGACTTCTTCGCTTCGTGTCTGCCGCGCGGCGGAGAGCCGTCGGAAGAGACTGCCCGATTCGACTTGATAGTCGGCAACCCGCCCTTCGAGTCGCGATTCACGGAGGCTGCCAAGCGGGTCAACGCGGCCCACGCCGCCCACCGTGGCGAAGTGCCGGATAAGCAGGTCGCCTACCTCTTCCTCGACCAGGGCCTCCGCATGCTCAAACCGCATGGCCGGCTTTGCCTGATCCAGCCATCTGGTTTTCTCTACAACCTGAAGAGCCACGCTTTTCGCAGCGGCGTCGCCAAGACCGGACGGATCCTGGCGGTGCTCGACTTTACTTCGGTGCGCGGCCTTTACGATGGCGCCGATCCCAAGACTGTTGCCGTCCTGGCCGGCGAAGCAAGCAGCCGTGAGTTTTCGGACTTGACCTTCCGGCGGACCTACAGGACGGCCGAGCGGATTGGCTTCGAGTTGGACCACTACGACCGGCACCGTTTGTCGGTGGACCAGGTCGTCGCCGATCCGAGGGCGGCGCTGCGCCAACTTGCTAGGCGGAGGGCGGCTGGCCGGCATCGCCGCGAGGCTGCGGGGGATGAAAAACGCTCGCTCAGTTCGTCAAGAAACGTGGTTGGCTGATGGGCGAAGGGTTCACCGAGGGAAAGCACAGCAAGGAGCTTGGCGAGCACCTTACCGGCCTGGCGTTTCTTCCGACTAGCGCTTTGACAACCAACGGATTTCGTACCGGAAGACTTGACGACCGCCTCAGCAACACACTTTGTCCGAGCACGGAGGAGTGACCTCTACGAGCCGCCGCTTGTCCTGATCCGCGAGAACGACTCGTTGCCACTCGCTTATTGGGACCGAAGTGTGCTCACATTCAAAGATAGTATCGTCGGCGTGCATGCACCGCCGGCGGCCAAGGAGGAACTCAAACGGTTTTCGAAGCGTTGCAAAGAAACCACGCCTGCTATCGGTTTGCCGTGATGCTCAACGGTTCGAAATCCCTGGTCGGGAAGGCAACCGCCGTGAGCAAGGGCGACATTGACACGCTGCCGTATCCCGAAGATGAGTCGGAGCTCGCGCTGACGTTCTGGGAGCAGGCCCTGGCGGATGACACGCTGCAATACATTGCGCCGTATGTGCGGCTCGGCCAGCAGTCCGAACTCTTGCGGCGCGCGGCCGATGCCGACATCCTCCGTGAATACCCCAGGCTGTACTGCCGGATGCTGGGCAGCCTTTACGACAACCTCCGAGGGGGCGATCCGATCCTCCTTCACGGCTTGATTTGTCAACCGTTCTTCTTCGGCACTGAGCCGGCGATTGACTGGCTGGGCACCGACTGCGCGGAGCAATTGGAAAACCTCGTTTTCGGCCAGACGCTGCCCTCGCTGCGGACCGTGCGCGTGGTTCGCTTCTACCACGAAAATGTCATCTTTGTCGTCAAGCCCGACCGGCTCCGCTACTGGATCCGTTCCACCGCGATTTGGGACGCCGACGACACGCTCACGGAACTCAGGCAGCAGGGGTATTGAACCGTGAGCCATGCAAATCCATACGGCCGGATAACGTCGGGCGTTTCCGTAGACGCCGCGGCGCTCAAAACGCTCGATTTCATCGCAGTGCATCTCGCGGCCTGGCGAGACGATCCCGATCGCCCGAGCGCCCAGCGGGAGCGGGACCTCAATAGTCAGCTCTGCAAGTTCTTAAACGTCGCGGCGCGGAAATCGGACTTCGGGATGGTCCACTTCCACCACGAGGAGCCGCAGGGCATTCGCCACTCGGCGGACTTCTCCGCAAACCCGAGCGACGAGGGATTGATTGAGGGGAGGCAGTACACGATATACGAGCCGATCCTGGTCATGGAAGGCAAGCGGTTGCCGACGCCCGGCTCCGGCCGCGAGCGGGAGTACCTAGCCTCCCCCGTCGGCGAGAAGCCCGGTGGCGGAGTGCAACGGTTCAAGCTGGGGCTGCATGGAGCGAGGCTTTCAAGGGCCGGTCTGGTCGGGTATTTAGCTGTTTTTGGGTCAATACTGGCTCGGCCGTGGGACGATATACTCCGTTTTATGGAGGCTTGTTCTCGATTCGTCGCAACAACGGTGTGAAAAACTGACCTTGGTGTAGCTTAGCCCCGGGAGCCCCCCAGCACGTCTCATGGCGACTTGCCAAACTCCATCGCACCGGTTGCCCCCGCGCGGTAATTCGCGTCCAGCGATTCCCCCATCAGAAGCAGGGCCTTCAGCCGCCGCACGACTTCGGTGATGTAGCTCATCTCTTCCTGGAGCAGGGGGCGGCAGAGGACGCGGAACTCGCGATAGCTGAGCCATTTCTTCACGACCGGATAGCCGCCGATGGTCATCGCCCACACGTCCAGCGGCACGTTCTGCCAATAGACACGATCGTTGATATAGACATCCAAGCCGCCGTTCGGGTCGACGGTGCTGGGCACGGTCTTGCCCTTGCCGCACATCACGGCGTTCTTGGCACCGAAGAAACCCCAGGTGGCCTCGACCTTGAGGTCTGCGGCGGGGTCGATATTTCCGCTGCCGACCTTGCTTGGCACGCCCAGCGCTCGCAGTTCCGGCCGGATCGTGCCGCAGGTCACGCCCCGGGGCCGGTCGGGCAAAAGCGGCGAATCCCAGGTAAGTCTACGTTACGCTGGCGGGAGAGGCGGCCGAGGCGGCCCGGACCGCATTGCGACCCGGCAGAATGACGAACGCCGAAACTGCGGGCGATTATTGACACATTCCTTGGCGTGCGTGACAATAACGTCTTGATTGCAGGCATATTCGCGTCGTTCGGCGTTTCCAGGCTGGTACTTCAGATCCAACGAAGAATTGCCGATATAACCCTTGCATTCTCCTAGCGACGTCCATATACTAGTGATATCACACCCGGCGCACCGCTCCCTCTTTAATGGGGTGACGTGCATCAAGGCCGGGTATTTTTATGCGCCCCTCCGGCTTCGATGGCGGAAAGTTCCCGGATGAACCCGCAGCCTCCACCAAGAACGCGATCTTACACGAAGCCCTGGCTCTCCTATAAGGAACAAATCGCGCTGCTGACCGCTCGAGGGTTGACCATCGCCGATCCAGAAATCGCGCAAGCGTTCCTCTCGCACGTCAATTATTACCGCTTCAGTGGCTACTGCTTGGCATTTGAGAAGAATCGCCACACTTTCCTCGCGGGGACGACGTTTTACGATATCAAAATGGCCTACGAGTTTGACTCCCGCCTCCGCGACATCATCAACGAGGCTCTCGAGGTCATCGAGATCAATATCCGGACCTGCCTGGTGCATCATCTGGCGCAACGGCATGGCGCTTTCGGCCATATCAACCCCAATAACTTCTTCGAGCGATTCGAACACGACGATTGGATGGAACATGTCCGCGATGAAGTTGATCGCTCCAGCGAACTTTTCATCGAGCATTTCCGTGAGACCTACGCCGAGTACCCAGACTTGCCAATCTGGATGCTCGTGGAGATCCTATCCTTCGGCACCCTTACGCGGATGTACCGCGGCATGAAAAGGTCCGATCAGCGCGTAGTTTCCAACCGTTACCGGCTTCAGGCCCAGGATTTCGGTACGATTCTCCTCCACATGGGGTACGTCCGGAACCTGTGCGCCCATCACTTGCGTCTCTGGGACCGCGTGTGGTCAGTGAAGGCGAGTCTGCCAAAGGGCAAGCACTGGCAACCGCCTCTCTTGCCGCGCAATGATCGCCTCTTCGCGACGCTCGTGCTGGCGTATTACCTCCTGGTCAACTGCCCGGCGATTAGCGCCTTTACGACGCAATGGCGTGATCGCCTCCGCACGCTGCTTTTGGGCCCGCCCAATACGCCCACCGCACTGTCGCAAATGGGCATTCCCACCGACTGGCAATCGCATCCTATGTGGACGTGATTACTGCGGTTCTCACGACGACTTGCCAAACTCTATCGCGCTACTTGCCGCCGCACGGTAATTCGCGTCCAGCGGTTCCCGCATTAGCAACAGGGCCTTCAGACGCCGCACGACCTCGGTGATGTAGCTTATCTCCTCTTGCAGCAGCGGGCGGCCGAGGACGCGGAACTCGCGATAGCTGAGCCATTTCTTCACGACCGGATAGCCGCCGATAGTCATCGTCCATACGTCCAGCGGTACATTCTGCCAATAGACACGATCGTTGATGTAGACATCCAATCCGCCGCTCGGATCGACGGTGCTGGGCACGGTCTTGCCCTTGCCGCACATCACGGCGTTCTTGGCACCGAAGAAACCCCAGGTGGCCTCGACCTTGAGATCGACATCCGGGTCGATATTCCCGCCGCCGACCTTGCTCGGCACGCCCAGCCCTCGCAGTTCCGGCCGGATCGTGCTGCAGGTCACGCCACGGACGGGCCGGTCGGGCAGAAGGAGATCGGCCACCGCGCGACCCAAAGCGGCCGACTCCGACAGAAGATCGCGATCGGCCGGGATCGGCACCCGCGGCCAGTCCTGACGTAAGGCCGCTTCGTTCTCCTTGCGG
Organism: uncultured Planctomycetia bacterium; assembly: GCA_963824275.1. GTDB lineage: Bacteria > Planctomycetota > Planctomycetia > Pirellulales > Thermoguttaceae > JANXQG01. Next base: position 1,148,099 of record CAWGOT010000007.1, read on the forward strand.
TAGGCCGGCGACCAGAGCACGGCGAGACGTGGCAAACACGTCATCATTGGTCGACAATGCCTGCGCCGACCATGCTTGCGTTTCAGTTTCGAGCGTTTGAATCTGAAATGCGTGGCAAAGGGACTCAAGGAACCCGCCGCGAAGTCCCGGGTCTTCGGAATTGCCGTGAAGATCCGAGTGTCGCGTTCGCCGTGAAAAGTACGTCGTGTACGGGTCAAACACGTAATAGGAACCAAGCCTTGGAGTTGCGATCGGTGCTCAGAAACTCCCCTTGCGAGGTTTTTGCGTCATGGCCAAGAAGAGGTTTCCTTCGCGAACCTGCTCGCAAAATTCCGAACGCTTTCGGTGAATCAGCTTTCCTTCGGGTTCCAAATAGAAAAAACGAGTGTCAAATGGCATCCAGTCAATTTGAACAATTCGTTCCACAGCATAGGTCCCGCTCCGCGAAAGTGCCAATCTCCTGACACTCATCAGCCACGTAACCTGCTTCATCATGCATCAGTTCGGGGTATTGCTCACGAAGCTCGTTGCTTGTTCGGCGTGGGTCGTAGTAGCCTTGCATCTGTCTTTCCAGTTTTTCCCGGTCGATTGAAACCAGAGCACCACCTCTGCCGGGTTGCAGGCCCTTATACGCCGTACTAAACATATCCTCAACCTTTGGCCACTCCGCCCAACTGGTCGCGTGAGAACCGGGCATTAGTACCCATCGATTCCCTTTCGACGGGGACAATGTCTCGTAGAGCTTTTCAATGTCAGCGCGACCCAAGGCTCTCGATCAACTGTTCGCGTTTTGCACTTGAGAGCCCCCAAAGCTCCCGATATTGAACGGCCGTCCCATCGTTTTCAACCTGCGCAATCTTGACCATAGCGACGACCGCGGTGCCAACCTGAATACCGACCGCTTGCGAGTCCGTAGTGAACATCGACTGGTCCGGCTTTCCGTCAGGTGTACGCTTGCCCGTCTTGTACTTGTCACCATTGCAGTTATCGATCCATACCTGCTGGAACCCTGCAATCAGCCTCTCTCGCATGATTGGGTGGGAAAGCCCATCCAACCATGAGTAATTGCTAATGAAGCAGACAATCCCCCGCGCACCGACCTCGGCAATCCTTCGCTCACCAAGTCGAAAAAAACGCACATACAGGTCATCCAACACTTGCTTGCGGACACCCCAGTCTTGGTATAACCGCTCCTTATATGGTCTTATCAGATCCGCCTCCTCTTCTAACGCCACGCCCGCAAAGCCGTTGTACGGCGGATTACCCAAAATCACCAAAATCGGCTGGTTCCGCTTAACCGTGGTCGCCCGCTCGGCCTCCTCTTCCAGTTCGGGGAAGAGCAGCTTGCGCTTCGGCTCTTTGGGCGGTTCCCAGCCGGTCAAGGCGTTGGTCAGGAAGACCTCGAACCGCTCGCGGCCGGTCAGCGTCGCGCCCAGCGAACGTAGAAACACGCCAAGCTGGAGATGCGCGACGACATACGGTGCAGGTAGGATCTCGAAACCGAAGATGCGGGTTCGCAAGGCCCGCTTGACCCGTCCGGCCGCCAGCGAGCCGTGCCCCTGCTCGGTGAGCGTCTGGTGGATCCGCCGCGCGACCTCGACCAGGTAGGAGCCGGTCCCTGCCGCCGGATCGAGCACGAAGACCTGCTCGTCGGCCAGGCCGTCGGCGATGCCCAACTCGCTACGGAGCAGTTGATCGACCCGCCCCACCATATACTGGACGATCTCCGGCGGCGTGTACCATACACCCAGTTCCTTCCGCAACTCGGGATCGAATGCCTGGAGAAACGGCTCGTAGAAGAGCGTGATGGCGTGGTCGGTCTGGAAACGCTGGAAGAACTCCTCTTCGACCACGCGGTTCAGGCTGGCGGTGGCCCACTCCAGCGGCTCGCGGAGGCCCAGGTCGGCCAGCCGCCGCGGCCGGGCGATTTCCTCGTACAGGTCGCCGATCAAGGGCAAGGCCAGATAGTCGCTGGCACCCCTCCAATCGAAGCGGTCGCCGTTGGACCTGTTCGGCCGCCAGAGCATCCAGCCGGAGAAAAGGCCGTAGAACAGGGTCTGCACCAGCGACGAGCGGAAGAAGGCCGCGCCCTCGTCGCCCTGGAAATGCAGGCCGAGGGCCTGCTCCATGGCGTTTTGCAGCGGTTCGACGGCCGAGATGTCGTGCTCGGCCAGGCGGCGTTTGGCCTCCCGGGCGTGCCGGGCCAGGTCGGCGGCCAGGTCGGCCGGCCGGACGATCGGCGAGGTGCGGGTCATCGCGCCGGCGAGGAAATCGAGCAGCCCTTCGCCGTGCTGCTTGGCCAGGGCGTGCGGCTTCGCCCGCCAGAAGGCATCTTCATCGGCGGCCAGCCGGTAGCGGCCCTCGACCCGCGGCGTCTTGTCGCCCGGCTCCTTGACCACGAGCAGGAAATCGCGGTAGTTGGTCACGAGCACGCAGCCGTAATGCTTCCAGTAGCGCGCCACCTGGCGGCCATCGGCGGTCTGCGGCACGTCGTCGGCGACCGGTTTCACCTCGACCGCGCCGCGGAGGTCGGCGGAGCGGGCGTCGAAGAGCCCGAAATCGGGCCGTCCCGCCCCCGTGTCGGCCAGCTCGGCCGTGGCCTGAACCGCCGGGTCCAGCCCGCTTCCCACCGCGTTGAGGAGGTTTTCCAGGGCCGAGCGGTAGGAGAGTTCGGGCGTGCCGCGCTCCGTGGCGCGGATCTCGTGAAGGCGGGCAAGATAGGTTTCCAGGACATGCATGGGGCGTTTGGGGCATCGGGTCGCAGGAGGATCCCTCTGCCGTCAATGTAGCAGAGAACCGGGGCTGCGCGAATCTTTACACGTTTATACTTTATACTGCTCGCGGGCGGAACGGATCGAAGCCCGACTGCGCAAGCGAGGGATGGAACCGCTTTCCTCGCTTGCGCTTTGGGCTTCGATGGCCGTGGCGAAAACGGCTCAATTAAGGCCGCTCGCAGTATATCGTGCAGGAGTGACGGAATTCCAATTATGATGGAAGTCTCTGAACCGCAAACAAGGAGGGTGATTCTCGCAATTCCGGCGCACTAAAAATGGAAAATTTCAAAACTCTGCAACTTGTTTGCCACGAACAGGTTGCATTGAGATTTTGAATTTGTGCGGCAGAAAATTTTCCCATCGCTGGCCCCGAATCCGTATATATGTATAAACGGAGATGCGCGCCGGCAATTCGATGCAAAATAAAACCGCCCTCGGGGGGCGAACCGGGGCAAAATGAAATATACGGCTCGCGTTCGCCGAGCGTGCGTCAAAGCGCGATTTGAAAGCGATCCGCCGTGACAGGCGGGCGAGAGGCGGCAAAGCCCTCCAAGTGTCGAGGCGTCCCGCAAGGGCACCGAGAAGACTCGCGGCCGGAAGACAGGAAAGACAGGAAAATAAATGGCAGGAAGATCAAAGACATAGAAAAAGAATTTTATGACCCAGCGAATGGATGAACAGCAATGAGTGGGGTGCAAGTTGTGATTCGTGGCCGGATTTGGCCAGATTTGGCCAGATGTGGCCGGATTTGGCCAGATGTGGCCGAAAACGTGGCCGAATTTGGCCAGAATTACCACCGTTGGGATGCACATTGCAATTAACTCTATGGAGTGTAAAGACATCGTTTTCAGGCGATTTTTCAGGTGCCTGCAACGTCTTCTTGTGGTAATGTTGTATGCCATGCGTGGGGTAAAATTGCCGAAAATCTCCGAAAGACGCACCGTGTGGCCATATTTGCGTGCGAAGGACGCAAAGTTCCACCGCTTCGGGTGGTTTTAAGAACGGGAAACTGCTGGTGAATTGAGTCGGTCAGACACTTTATGAAACTTTGTTCTTGCAGCTTTTGGGAGGCAGTTACGGTCGGAACATGACCGGCCGAAGAGTAGGCCGGCGGAATCTCGTAGGACGGATTGGCAATCCGTCCACGATTTCCAGACGGATTGGCAATCCGTCCTACGACGAAACGTGGTTAGGCGTTTTGAAAAGCGGCGGCAAGCCCTCGCACTCCCAAGGCGCCTTGGGGCAGGTAGGATTTTGAGATAGACTATGGGGCAACACTTCGCAGATCGAGGAGAGCAGTTGATGCCGAGTTCGGAAGAACTCCGCCGCCAGATTTCAGAACTGGTTGCGGAATACCACCAGGGCGGCCTTCGCCCCGCGGCCGTTCGTGCCCGGCGAGAGCCCTGTCCGCTATGCCGGCCGCGTCTTCGACGCCGAGGAACTGCAAATGGCCGTCGAGGCCAGCCTCGATTTCTGGCTCACCGCCGGCCGCTTTACCGAGCAGTTCGAGAGCACGCTGGCCGAGCGGATGGACCGCGATACCGGCCTGCTGGTCAACTCCGGCTCGTCGGCCAACCTGTCGCCTTCAGCGCCTCGACGTCGCCGCAACTGAAGGACCGCCGGGTCCGGCCGGGCGACGAAGTGATTACCGTGGCCGCCGGCTTTCCCACAACCGTCAACCCGATCATCCAGAACCGGGCCGTGCCGGTCTTTGTCGACGTGGAACTGGCGACCTACGTGCCGACCGTCGCGGCCATCGAGGCGGCCATTACTCCCAAGACCAAGGCGGTGATGATCGCCCACACGATGGGCGTGCCCTTCGATGCCAAGGCCGTGGCCGAGACTCTGCCGCCAGCAGGGCCTGTGGCTGGTCGAAGATTGCTGCGACGCCCTGGGGACGCCGGCTGCACGGCCGGCCGGTGGGCACGTTCGGCGATCTTGGCCACGGTGTCGTTCTACCCGGCGCACCAGATCACGATGGGCGAGGGCGGGGCCGTGGTGGTCGAGGACGAGCTGCTGGCGCGGATCGCCCGCTCGTTCCGCGACTGGGGCCGCGATTGCTATTGCAGCGGCGGCGAGAACAACACCTGCGGCAAGCGATTCAGCCAGCAGTTCGGCACGCTGCCCTGCGGATACGACCACAAGTACGTCTATTCGCACGTCGGCTACAATATGAAGGTGACCGACATCCAGGCGGCGATCGGCTGCGCCAGTTGAAGAAGCTGGACGGTTTCATCGCCGCGCGGCGGCGGAATTGGGCCGCGTTGCGCGGATGCTTGCGCCCTACGCAGGACCGGCTGATCCTGCCGGAAACGCCGCCCGAGAGCGAGCCCTGCTACTTCGGCTTCGTGCTGACGCGTGCGGCCCGGTGCCGGTTTCCCGCGGAGCGACGTGGTCAATTTCCTGGAGGCGGCGAAAATCGAGACACGCAACCTGTTCTGCGGCAACCTGGTGCGGCACCCGGCCTACGCGGAGACCGAGTATCGGATCGCCGGCGACCTCCGCAATACGGACGCGATCATGAACGACACGTTCTTCATCGGCGTCTACCCAGGCATGACCGCCGAGCACCTGGCGTACATCGGCGAGACGTTCCAGCGCTTCATGGAGGACACGTAACGCGATGCCGATGCCGGTGAAATTTGCGGCCGAGGTGACTGAGGATCCAGCGACACGGCGAGGACGTGGCGACCTACGAGTTCCGCTGCCTGACGCCGCGTCCGCGGTGGAAGCCGGGCCAGTTCCTGCACCTCGCCCTGGACGGCTACGATCCGTCGGGGCACTGGCCGGAGTCGCGCGTGCTTCACCATGGCCAGCGGCTCGCTGGAGAAGGAGTTGGTGCGATTGACGATCGCCGCCAAGGGGATGTTTACGCGGCGGATACTTACGGAGTTGCAGCCGGGCCGCAAGGTGTGGATGAAGGCCCCCTACGGCGATTTCATCGTCCGCACGAGCCCCGAGCATGACGTGGTGTTGATTGCCGGCGGCACGGGCATCACGCCCTTCGTGGCCTTCATGGAAGATTCGATGGTCCAAGGGCTGGAGGGCCGGGTCTGGCTGCACTACGGGGCCGCAGCCAGGAGTTGCTCGTCTTTCGCGACTTTGCCGAGCGTTGCGCAGGGCAGTTCCCCTCGTTTCGCCTTGCCTGCTACGCCGAGAGCGGCGCAACGGGCGCGACGATCGCCGGCCGCATCGACCTGGCAAGGGCCGTGGCGTGCGCCGGCGCTGGCAAGGCGGCGACGTATTATTTGTGTGGGCCGCAAGAGATGATCCAGGCCTTTCGCGGCCGATTGACCGGCCAGTTCAGCGTTCCCGAGTCGAACGTGAAGATCGACGCCTGGGAGTAGGAACCGATATAGAAGTAACCGTAGGACGGATTGCTAATCCGTCCCGGAAAACACGACGGATTGCTAATCCGTCCCGGAAAACACGACGGATTGGCAATCCGTCCTACGACCAGAAAGACTAATGCAATGTGTGGCATCGTCGGATACGTTGGACCGCGTGAGGCGATCGATTACCTGATCACCGGGCTGCGGCGTTTGGAGTATCGCGGCTACGACAGTTCCGGCATGGCCCTGATCACGCCGGAACGGCACCTCACGCTCTGCAAGACGGCGGGGCGGATCGATCGGCTGGAAGCGCGGCTGGCCGAGACGCGGACTACCGGGTGCCCCTCGCCCGCCGGCCGGACGGGCATCGGCCACACCCGCTGGGCCACCCACGGCGCGCCGAGCGACGTCAACGCCCACCCCCACCTGGGCGGCGACGGCGAGATCGCCGTCGTCCACAACGGCGTCATCGAGAACTTCCAGTCGCTCAAGCGCCGTCTTGTGGAAGAGGGCTATACGTTCCACTCCGGCCACCGATACGGAGGTCATCGCCCACCTCGTGGCGAGCTGCTTGAAGCGGCAGCCGCCCAGTGGAAGACATGGCGGCGGCCTGGACTACCGGCCGCTTGGTCACCGCGGTGCAGCGAGGCCTTGCTGCCAGCTCCACGGGACCTACGGCCTGGCGGTCCTCTTCCGCGATTGGCCCGACGTGCTGATCGTCGCCCGCCTGGGCAGCCCGATCGTGCTGGGCGTGGGCGACGGCGAGCATTTCGTGGCCAGCGACGCCTCGCCCTTGGCCGGCTACACCGACAAGATCGTCTACCTGGCCGACCACGAGCTGGCCGTGCTCACGGCCGAATTCGATGCGGATCATCCACCGCGACGCCGGGCAACGTCGATCCGCACATCCACACCCTGGAGCTGAAGGCGGGCGACATCGACACCGGCGGCTACGAGCACTACATGCTCAAGGAGATCTTCGAGCAGCCCGAATCGATCGAGAACGCCATGCGGGGCGGTTGGACTTCGACGCGGCGACGGCCAAGTTCGGCGGCTTGAATCTCTCGCCGCAGCAGTTGCGGAGCGTGCAGCGGTTCGTGATGACCGCCTGCGGCACGAGCTGGCACGCGGCGCTGGTGGGCGAGTACCTGATCGAGGCCATTGCGCGGCTGCCGGTGGAGGTCGAGTATGCCAGCGAGCTGCGCTACAAGAACCCGCCCTTGGACGACCACACGCTGATTTTCGCCATCACGCAGAGCGGCGAGACGGCCGACACCCTGGCCGCGCTGCGGGAGATGAAGCGGAAGGGCCATGCCACGCTGGGGATCTGCAACGTGGTCGGCAGCACGATCGCGCAGGAGTCCGACGGCGGCGTCTATCTCCGCGCCGGACCGGAGATCGGCGTGGCCTCGACCAAGGCCTTTACGTCGCAATGTACGGTGTTGGCGATGCTGGCCCTGTATTTCGGCCGGCTGCGGCACCTGAGTTTCTCGGCCGGGGCGCGGATCATCGAGGAACTCCAGGAGCTTCCCGACATGGTCCGCCAGCGCCCTGCAATGCCATGAAAAGGTGCAGCGCGTCGCCGAGAAGTACGCCGATTGCAACAACTTCCTGTACCTCGGCCGGCAGTTCAACTTCCCCACCGCCCTGGAAGGGGCCCTGAAGCTCAAGGAGATCAGCTACATCCACGCCGAGGGCTATCCGGCGGCGGAAATGAAGCACGGTCCGATTGCGCTGGTGGATCGCAACACGCCCAGCGTGTTCCTCATGCCGCAAGGGCCGACCTACGACAAGGTGATGTCGAACGTCGAGGAGATCAAGGCCCGCGGCGGGCCGGTGATCGCCGTCGTCTGCGAAGGCGATCGCGAGGTCGGCCGCCTGGCCGACGACATGATCGAGGTGCCGGCGGTGGAAGAGTTCCTGCAGCCGATCGTCACCGTGATTCCCTTGCAGCTTCTAGCGTATTACATCGCCGTCGCGCGCGGCTGCGACGTCGACAAGCCGCGGAACCTGGCGAAGAGCGTGACGGTGGAGTGAGGAAAGCCGTAGGGTGGGACAGGCGAGCTTGCGATGCCGGCCCACCATGATCGGGCAGAATCCAAGCCGTGGCGGGCCGGCGCTCGCAAGCTCGCTGGTCCCACCCTACAATTACGGGTGTTCTGCACCTAAAACCGGATGAGCCACATTTCAGAAGGAAGGAATGCAATGCAACGTCGAGATTTCGTCAAACTGGCAGGAATGAGCACTGCGGGCATGGTGTTGGCGGGGCAATCGCCCGAGGCGGCGGACGCCGCGCTCTTGCGGCCGCAGCCCGTGGGAACCACTGATGCGGCGGCCTTTCCCGCCAACTTCTGGTGGGGAGCGGCCACCGCCGCCTACCAGGTCGAGGGCGCGGCCGCCGAGGATGGCCGCAAGCCGAGCGTCTGGGACACCTTCAGCCACGCGCCCGGCCACACCGCCAACGGCGACACGGGCGACGTGGCCTGCGACCACTATCATCGCTTCGAAGACGACGTGAAGCTGATGGCCGAGCTGGGCATCAAGCACTATCGCTTCAGCATCGCTTGGCCGCGGGTGATTCCCGAGGGCCGGGGCGCGGTGAACGAAAAGGGCCTCGATTTCTACCGCCGCCTGACCGACGCCCTGCTCAAGCACGGCATCACGCCGCATGCCACTTTGTTCCACTGGGACAGCCCTCAGGCGTTGGAAGATCGTTACGGCTCGTGGCGGAGCCGGGAAATCGCCAAGGATTTCGCCGATTACTGCACGGCGGCGGTCCGCGCCCTGAGCGACCGTGTGAAGCACTGGATGACGATCAACGAAATCAATTGCTTTACGACGCTCGGCTATGCGGTGGGCCGGGTGCCGCAGCACTGCGCCGGGCACGATGGTCAAGACCCGCAAGGAAGTCTTCCAGACCGTGCATCACGCGCTGTTTGCGCACGGCATGGGCTGCCAGGCGATCTGCGCCGCCGCGGCGGGGCGATGCCACGTGTCGCTGGTGGACGACTTCTGCTGCTACGTGCCGGTGATCGAGAGTGCCGAGCACATTGAGGCCGTCCGCCTGCGCCTTCCGCTCGGAAGAGCACAACGGCACGACGCTCGTGCCCGCGCTCACGGGGCATTACGATCCGCTGACCCTGACCGACCTGGGCGGCGACGCGCCCGACGTGCAGGCCGGCGACCTGAAGACGATCAACCAGCCGCTGGACGCGCTGGGCTTCAACAACTACACGGGGCGGTTCGTCCGCGCGGCGGACAGTCCCCGCGGTTACGAAGTGCTGCCGATGCAGGACAGTTATCCGAAGATGAACATGCCCTGGCTGAATTTCCTTCCCGAAGCGCCCTACTGGGGCGTGCGGATGATCCGCGAGGCCCTGGGCCGGGGCGACTTGCCCGTCTTCGTCAGCGAGAACGGCTGCGCGAGCGAGGACCAGGCCACCGCCGGCGGTGAGATCTTCGACACCGACCGCCTGATGTACCTGCGGTCTTACCTGCGTCAGATGCAGCGGGCGACGGTTGAGGGCTATCCGCTGATTGGCTATTTCCAGTGGAGCCTGATGGACAATTTCGAGTGGTCGTGCGGCTACACCAAGCGTTTCGGCCTGACGCACGTCGACTACAAGACGCAGAAGCGGACGCCGAAGCTCAGTTTCCGCTGGTATCAGCAGGTAATTCGCGAGAACCGGCTGGTGTGAGGGCGGTTTTTCGCATGCCGGCGGCGAGCGGCGGTTCCCCCGGCATGCGGTGCGGAAGCGGATGCGATAATTATTGTCGGTTCCAGCCGGAAAAATTCCTTGACCGCTTGTTGGACATTTCGTAGAATGCTGCGCTTTACCGACAAAGTCCCCCCACAGCAGGCAGCGCTCGCGGCCAACAACCGAGAAGTCCCGCGCGTGTGGACATCTCTTTGGCGGCGGTTTTCGATCACCAGCATGGCGACAAGGCCAACTCCGCGGGGAGTTCCCCTTCCTGCGCGGCTTGACGTGGTGCGAAGCGTTGTGCCTGGGGCGAGGCCCCGCATTCTTCGAGCGGTTCGCGTTTGCAGTCTTTGTCGGACTTTCTGGGCTCGCGGCGGCGAGGGAACTTTCACGTGGAAAATTGTGGCGTTTCGTTTTCTGCAATCCAGGACTCATGGGAGAAAGTACGATGTCCCGTTCCTTTGTTTTAGGGAGTTTGTCGGCTGCCGTTCTGCTGCTTGGCCTTTCCGGCGGGCAGGCGTCGGCCCAATACAGCAGCACGCTTTCCAACACCTATGTAGGCCAGCAATACTTCAACTACTGCGGCGCGGCGACCGCGGCCATGATCTTGAACAGTTCGACCGTGGGCCTTACAACGCTTTCGCAGACGGTGCTTTATTCCCAGATCCAGACGTATAACGCGGCGGCGGGCACCGCCGCCGGGAATTACTACACCAGTCCTGCCGGACTGCAAGGCACCCTGTCCGTCGACGACCCGTACAACGTCAGCGGGCACACCTACGTTGCCTACAACTTGCCCAACTTCAACACTTCGACGCTGACGCTGGCCTACGACGTTGACCATTACCAGATTCCCGCCGGCGCCCTGATCAACAACGGTGCGCACTGGGTCACGATCTACGGCGTGAATGCCAGCGCCCAGCCGAGCACGTCGGGCGGCTTCACGGTGAACGGGTTCTACATCGAGGATCCCTGGAGCGGCTACAAACCCGGCCAGGGCCTGGGGAAGAACGCATACATTGCCAACACGGCCGCAGGATGGCAACGGATCTTCACGCCCACGAAGTACGGCGGCATTTACCAGGGAAATTATGCCTTCGTCGCCGATCCGGATCCCGGCGAGCCCGACACCGTTTCCTATCCGCCCGCCGGCACCAACCCGGTAACGACCGGTTCGGGCGCACTGACAGCCGCGCTCTCGGATTTGGAAGGAATCTCGGGGCTCGCCGGCGATGCGTCGTTCGAGAACGGCGCGTTCAATTCCAGCGGCGAAGAGCTCGGTCACGCTGCCCGGCGGCTTTAATGACTGGCTCGTGCCCTATGATGAGGGCAGCAACACAAGCGGCGTGGCGATGATCGACGAGGCGACAGGCAGCCTGGACGCGGCCTATTGGGATGAAGGAGTCTTGAGCGGCGACTCGCTGACCTACTTCGAAAACAATCTTTCCGGTCCGGAAGATCTGGTGATCGACAACGTCGTCCCGGAGCCCTCCACCTTCATGTTGTTGGGGGCCGCCAGCATGGCCTTCGTGATGCGGATGCTCATGAAGCGGGGGCGACGAACCTGCAGCGCCCGTGGCGGCATTCTCAAATCGGCGAAGCTTGAGGGTGGCGGATGTGCTATGCTTTAATAGGGAGGCTTTTCACATTCTCCTCGTTTGTCTTCCCAGCGATGCCCGTGGGCCCTGCGGCGCGTGCGTAGGCTCCGCCTGCCCGCTGCATCAGCAAGCGTGAAGGGTCGTCATGTCGCACCGATTTCAATGCCCGTTTTGTTCGCAGCGTTTCGTCCAGGAGGATAACCCCAACGGCCCGAACTTCTGCCCGACCTGCCGGCGGCTGTTCCTCGTCGACGCCTTCCGCAAGGTGCCTGCCTGGGTCCTCGGCGTCGTGGCCGTCTTGTTGGCCAACTGGCTCGCCATGCGGTAGCAGGATTGCCCGACCGCACGCGAGGCGACCGCTTCAATGGCGAGCGACGTTCAACGGGCGGAGTCGCATTTACAGGCACTTTCGCTTCAGCTGCTACAATCGTCAAACTCGCTGCAAGGCGTGTGCATTTCTGGTGCAATCTCAATCATCGGCAAGGGCGTTGCAACCCGACATTCTCTTGGGGATGCACTTTCTGAGGGAGCGAGCATGGCCGGCAAGCGACAGGGGCAAAGAGGGCGGCGCATGGCGGGCGCGCTCGTCGGACTGCTCACAGCGTCCATCGCCGCGCGACTTTGGGCGGTCGAATTTGGCGGTGACGTTGCGAATCCACCGCCGTATTATGTCCTGCAGGGAGTGCCAGGGCCGGCGTCGCCTGGGCCTCCGCCTCCTGGTGAAAGTGCATTCCAGCCCGTGCGCGGCGGGCCGCAGGCCGTCGCGGCGCCGCACAGCGGCGCGAGCGGCGGTGCAACGGACGAACCCAAGAAAGACGATTCCGCCGAGAAAAAGGACGAAGCCAAGGACGGCAAGGAGGGTCAAGAGCAGAACTTCAACTTCCACGCGCAGACCACGATTACTTCCCAGGGCGACCCCGGTTTTCCAGCCCAGTACTCCGGCCCCAACAGCCTGAACAGCGGGGGCGAACGCCAGGGAACTGTTACGGCGGACTTGTTTGCCGGCGTGCGCGTATGGCGCGGCGGCCGAAGTGCATGCGGATGCCTTGATGTGGCAGGGCTACGGCCTGAGCAAGACGTTTGGCATCGAGGCATTTCCCAACGGCGACGGCTACAAGGCCGGCACCACGATTCCCGACTTTACGGCCGCGCACTTGTTTTATTCGTCAAACCATCGGCTTGGGCGGCGAACAGGAGGACGTGCCCGACGGCCCGCTCACGCTTGCGGGCAAACAGGACATTTCGCGGCTGACATTCACCGTCGGCCGGTTCAGCGTCACGGACATTTTCGACAACAACACCTACGCGCACGACCCGCACACGCAGTTCTTGAATTGGGCGGCGATGGCCAACCTCACGTGGGATTACCCGGCGGACCCCGTCGGATACACTACCGGACTCGCCGTGGAACTGAATCAGGCCGAACTGGACCTTGCGCTACGGATTTTTCCAAATGCCGAGCGTGCAGAATGGTTTCACTGCCGACGATCGAATTTTGACATGGCCCGGCGGAGGAGCCGATGGTCCGTTTTTCCTCTCCTGGGGAATGATGACGGAACTCGAACGCCGTTGGAAGCATCGACGGTCATAAAGGGGCGATTCGCTTTCTGGCCTGGCTCAACGAAGCGGACATGGCCAACTACTCACAGGCGACTGCGCTACTGCGGGCCAACCCACCGGGTTCAAACCTGCCACCGGGAACGGACAACGTCCCGCCCGCCTCACAGGCCTTTCGCTGCAAGTACGGTTTTGGGCTGAACTGGGAACAGGAGGTTGCGAAGGACATCGGCATCTTCTCGCGCGAGGGCTGGAGCGACGGTCAAGACGAGGCCTGGACCTATACCGAAGCGAATTGGTCGGCGTCACTTGGCGTGAGCGTCAAAGGCGCGGTGCGGATTCGGCCCGACGATACCTTCGGCCTTGTCGGCATCATCAGCGGCACTTCGCATGCGAACCAACAATTCCTGGAGGCAGGAGGCTTGGGCATACTGGATGGGGACGGCGCGCTGTCGTATAGTCCGGAAAAGGTGCTGGAATCCTATTACGGTTTTCAACTCGGGAAGTCCGCTCAATTCACGCTGGATTACCAGTTCGTTGGCGACCCCGCGTTCAACAGCGCCCGCGGTCCCGTGTCGGTTTTCGGAGCAAGACTCCATTGGGAATTCTAGGGCTGGAATCTCTCCTTTCGGAGGCACATTTCGCCGAGTCAACAGGATGAGAAGCAGGCTCAATCCGATTGGGATGCCTGTTCCGGAGTTTCCGGATCTGACGGCAAGGCAAGCGGGCGGGGTCGCGAACTTCCCATGCCGCCGGTTCCACCTTTCTTGCCGAGAATACTGGATAGTCTGACACCCTGGGTATCGACGGTTTTCCCGGACTTGACGATCATGAGCCGCAAACAACGCCATCGCTGGTCCCCACGGGCGGGGTTGCAGTGCATCGCCGCATCGGCGCTTGCGCTCTGGTTGGCAACTGCTCCAGGGTGCGCGGTGAGCGAGAGTCTTGGACCGCCAATGCCGATCGCAATCGCCGCCCACCCGCCCGCCACGTTCGATCGCCCGCCGGCAACGTCCGCTCCCCTGGCCGGGGTACGGCAAGCGGCCTACGCTTCGGCAGAAGGCGCGGCAATTCCCGAACCGCCACCGACCATCGCGGCCGGTCCGAAGACACCCGCGGAGGCCGAGCCAGGACAGGCCAAGCGGCCGGAATCCGATCTTCACCCGCCCGGACCCGCACCCACAAGTGGGTACCCGCCGGGTGCCCCGGACGAGCTACCGGCTCCTGCCGCCGAAGGCACGCTGACGTTGGACGAGGCGATTGCCGAGACGCTGCAATCCGATCCTAAGCTGAAAAGCGCCGTGGAGACGATCCGGCAGGCGCAAGGCGACTTCACGACGAGTTCGCTCTTGCCCAATCCAACGTTGCAAATCAACGGCGATTTCCTCCCCTTTTCCCATTTCACTCCGGCCCAGCCGGGCGGACCGCCGGAACTCGACGTGATCGCGTCCTTCCCCATCGACTGGTGGCTCTTCGGCAAGCGCGCCGCCGCGATGGCCAGCGCACGGCTCGGCGTGTCGGTCTCCAATGCCGACTATTGCGACCAGGTGCGGCAGCGGATGGCGAATACGGCCAGCGCTTATTTCGACGTCCACGAGGCCAAGGCGATGCTGAAGCTCGCCCAGGAAGACCTAGCGAGCCTCTCGCGCGTCGAGCAGATCACTCGGGCCGGCGTCCGCATCGGCGGCGCCGGGACGATCGAGGCCGAGCGGATTCGGCTCTCCGTGCTCGATGCCCAGCGCGAGGTGCGCACGCGCGAAGCGTCGCTCAAGACCGCCAAGGCCCAATTCCGAGCTGCCATCGGCCGTAATATCGCCGCACCGGACTGCGAAGTGGCGGGCAGTCTCGACGTGCCGAAACCGGCAGCCCCGATCTCGATATCCGAGGCCGTCGCGATTGCCGAACAAAACCGGCCCGACATCGTCTCCTTGCGGCAGCAGATTGCCAAGGCCCGCAGCAATATCCGGGTGGAACGAACCAAAGCATGGCCGACAGTTGCCCCTTCGCTTGGCTACCAGTACCAGTATCAGGAGGACATCGGCGCGCCGGACGCCACTTCGTACACGGCGCAAATGAGTGTCTCGGTGCCCTTGTTCGATCGCAACCAGGGAAACATCAGCAAGGCCGAGTCCGTATTCACACAGTCACGCTTCAACCTTCAGGCGCAGCTCGTGCAGACCGAGGCCGATATCCAGCAGGCCGTGGCGGAATACCAGACGGCATACACGGACGTCACGTCGATCGGCGCGGAGCAGCTTCAGGCCGCCCGCAGCGTCCGCGATCGCACCGAGGCCGCCTTTCGGCTAGGCGGAAAGACACTGTTGGAAGTAATTGACGCGGAGCGTGCTTACCGCGATACTTATCGAACGTACATCACGAGTCAATCCGGCTACTGGCACGCATTATACCGGCTGAACGCTTCGGTCGGGCAACAGGTTTTGCGATGAGTGAACCGAGTATTCCCCCTCCACAATCGGCGGCGAAACCTGCCGCGCCGCCGGCCGCGCGGCGGGCGAAGAATGCGCGCCTGTGGCCTGCAATCCAATTGTCGCTGGCCGTGGTGTTTGCGCTGGCGGCCGCGGTCTGGCTGGTCTGGCCCGAAGGTCATGGTGATGACGAGGCCGAGCCGCCCGAGCAGCAGGTCGTGAAACTAATTGGCCAGCACCGCCTGGCGATCGTGCCCGACACTCTGCTGGAGCAGAAGTTGAAGGTCACGGCCGTAAATCGGCAACGAACGTCTACCCCGATGCTCAAAGTCACAGGTTCGGTCGTGGCGCGTCTGGCCCATTCCGCCAGCCAGGATGCCAAGGTCGAGGGCCGCTGGGACTTCAGCGCGCCGGAATTGGCCAGCGCCTATGCCGATTGGTTGAAGGCTCGCAACGACGTTCCCTTCAACGAGACCCAGCGAATCAACATCTTCAAGCTGGCTGAGGCCACAGTGGCCGCGAAGCGGGAGGTCGCCGAGCGACTGGAGAAACTCGTCAATGCGGGCACCGATCCGGTCAAAGACCTTGTGGCCGCCAAGGCCGATCTCCTGCAGTCACAAATCCAGGGCGAAAAGGACAAGCACGAGGCGCAAACCAATGTCGACAACGCCAAGCGCACCTTGGCCACGCTGGAGCGGCAGTTGTTCCAGGCTGGCATCGACCCGGCACTGCTGGCACAAAACACCTCGACCATGGCCATCGTCGTGGCGGAGATTCCGGAGGCGCAGGTTGGCCTGGCCCGTCAGGGCGATCCTTGCACTGCCGAGTTCTACGGCTATCCGGGGAAACTATTCGACGGCACCGTGGGGAGCGTCTCGCCCACTATTTCGAAGGAGCGACGTACGCTCCGCGTCTTCTTCCAGGTGAACGATCCCCGGGGAACTCTGCGGCCCGGCATGTACGCCGACGTGGGGCTTTCTACCAACGCCCGCGAAATGTTGCTCATTCCCGCCGACGGCGTCCTGCACGTCGGCCAGTTCGACTATGTGCTCGTTGCCGACGGCGAAAACCAGTGGAAGGTCGTGCAAGTCAAGACGGGCGAGCAGTTCGCCAGCTTCCTGGAGATTCTCAGCGGGTTGCAGCCGGGCGACCGGGTGATCGGGGCCGGAGCCATCCTGCTGAAGCCTTACGTCGTGGCCGACATCCAGTCCGCCGCCGACTCGGCAGTGACGGGCGGGGCAGCCGCGCAGCGGGTCGGGGAAAGCGGCGGGGCGAAGCCAAGCGGTGACCCGGAGTACGAGGTGCCCCGGGGCCGCTGAAGATCCCAAACTAGGAAAACTTAGATCTTAGAACCTAGGTGTGACGGCCGTGTCCTCTTTCTAAGCTCTAAGTTCTAAGCTGATCCAAGACCTGAGGCCCAGACCCATGATTCCAGCCCTGATTCGCATGGCCCTCAGCCAACGCTGGCTGGTACTCGCGCTGGCCGGGGCGCTCGTGGCGCTGGGCGTGTGGGCCTTCCAGAACCAGCAGATTGACGCCTATCCCGACATTTCGGGACAGATGGTGGAGGTCATCACCACCTATCCGGGCCGCGCCGGAGGAAGTGGAGCAGCAGGTGACGATCCCCATCGAGATCGCCATGCGCACCGTGCCGCGGGTCGACAAGATCCGCTCGCGGACGATCTTCGGGCTTTCGATCGTGGACGTGCTCTTCTCCGAAGGCGTGGAGAACTACTGGGCCCGGCAGCGCGATGCAGGAACAACTCGGCAACGCGACGCTCCCGCCAAACGTGCAGCCCAACCTGGCGCCGCTGGCCACCGCCTACGGCGAGATCTTCCGCTACGAGTTGGTCGCCAAGGACGGCGTCTGCGACCAGATGGAGTTGCGGACCTTGCAGGATTGGGTGGTCGTGCCGCGGATCTTCAAGTGCGACGGCGTGGCCGACGTGGCCAATTTCGGCGGCCATCTCAAGCAGTACACCGTCACCTTCATCCCGGCGCAACTGCGGCGCAACAACCTGGCGCTGAGCAACGTCATCAACGCCCTCCAGAGCAACAACTCCAGCGCGGGCGGCAGCGTGCTCGCGCGGGGCAGCATGTCGTTCGTCATCCGCGGCAAGGGCACCGTCAGGGACATCGCCGAGATCGGGGCCATTTTCATCAAGTCGGTGGGAGGCGTGCCAATCTACCTCCGCGACGTGGCCGTCGTCGAACTCGACTACCCCGCCGACGGGCATCTTCAGCAAGGACCACCACGACGAATCGATCGAAGGCATCGTGGTCATGCGCCGCGGCGAGAACCCCTCGCAAGTGCTTGCCCGCGTGCAGGCGGCGGTCGTAGAACTCAATTCCGGCCTCCTTCCCCAAGGGGTCAGGGTGAAGGACTTCTACGACCGCACCCTCCTCATCCAGAACACCCTGCACACCGTCGCGCACAGCGTCACGCTGGGCATCACTCTGGTGGTGCTCGTGCTGTTGCTGTTCCTCGGAAGGCCCTCGATGGCCGCCCTGGTCGCCCTGACGATCCCCTTCGCGCTCTTGGTGGCGATGCTCTTGATGTATGTCACCAGCATTCCCATCGGGCTGCTATCCGTGGGAGCGATCGACTTCGGCATCATTGTCGACGGAGCGGTGATCATGGCCGAGAACATCGCCCACCGCCTGGGCGGCGCGGGCCGGGCACGGACGCAACAGAACGTGAAGAAGATCGTGCTGGCCGCCACCTTGGAAGTCGAGCGGCCCGTCTTCTTCTCCGTGCTGATGATCATCGGCGCATATTTGCCCCTGCTTTCGCTGGTGAGCATCGAGGGACTGCTGTTCCGGCCCATGGCCCTCACGCTCGTTTTCGCGCTGCTGGGGGCCCTGTTCTTCGCCTTGTTCGTGGTGCCCGTGCTGGCCACGTTTCTTTTCGCCACGGCTACCGCGAATGGGAGAATCCGCTCCTGCGCTGGTTCCGCCCGGTCTACTCGGCCTGCCTGCACCGGTTGCTCCAGGCGCGGTGGGTCGTGGCCGGGGTTGTGGCCCTGTTGCTGGCGGCGGTCTTTGTCCGCGTGCTACCCCGGTTGGGCACAGAGTTCCTCCCCTACATGGACGAGGGCGTGATCTGGGTCCGCGCCAATTTCCCTGAGGGGACTGCCATCGAGCAGACCGCGCGTTTCGGCAGGCGAGTACGCGAGGTCCTGCTGGAGTTCCCCGAGATCAAATACGTCACGATCCAGTCGGGCCGCAACGACAGCGGCACCGACCCCTTTCCGCCCAGCCGCATGGAAATGATGGTTGGCCCCAAGTCGCGCAACACCTGGAAGCGCTTCCACGACAAGCACGAGTTGGTGGCCGAGATGGGCAGGCGGCTCCGCGACGAATTCCCCACCACGCGATTTAACTTCACCCAGCCGATTATCGACAGCGTCACGGAAGACACCAACGGCACGTCGGCCAACCTGGCGATCGAGTTCTCCGGCCCCGACCCGGACGAGCTCCTCAGGCTCGCACGCCAGGCCGAGCAGTTGCTCCGCAAAGTCCGCGGTGCGATCGACGTGAGCATCGAGCAGGAGGGGCCGCAGCCGCAACTTGTGATCGTGCCGGATCGCGCCCTGATCGCGCGGCAGAACGTCCGCAACGACAACGTCATGCAACTCATCAACACGGCCCTGGGCGGCCAGCCGGTGGGCACCCTGTACGAGGGCGACCGGCGATTCGACATCGTGGCCAAGCTCGACCGCAGCGTCGTCACCTCGCCCGAGGCCATCGGCCGGCTGCCCGTCTACAACGCCGACGGCAACCCCGTGCCGCTGGCTCAGGTCGCCCACATCAGCCTGGTGGACGGGCAGACGATCATCGCCCGCGAGAACGGCCGCCGCCGCTTGACGGTGCGGTGCGACATCAGCGGCCGCGACCAGGGCGGCTTCGTGGCCGACGCCCAGCAGCAATTCGCCAAGGCCGTCGAAGTCCCCGAAGGCTACCGCGTGGAATGGCTGGGGATGTTCGAGAACCTGGCCCGCGCGGGTCCACTTCATGATCCTGATCCCGATCACGATCGGGCTGATCTTCGTCTTGTTGTGGGTGACCTTCGGCTCGCAGCGGGCGGCGATCGTGGTCCTGCTGGCGGTGCCCTTCGCCTGCATCGGCGGCGTACTGGCGCTCTACGTGCGGGGCATGCACCTCAACATGTCCAGCGCCGTGGGCTTCACCGCCCTGTTCGGCGTGGCCATCATGGACGGCGTGCTCATGGTCCGCTGGATCTCGACCTTGCGCATCCAAGGCATGGAACTCGAGAAAGCGATCGTCGAGGGCGCGATGGAGCGGCTGCGGCCCATTCTTATGACTTCCATCGTCGCCATCTTCGGCCTTCTGCCGGCCTCGCTGGCCACGGGCCTCGGCTCCGACGTGCAGCGGCCGCTGGCCACGGTCATCGTCTGGGGCCTGTTCAGTTCCACGACGCTCACGCTCTTCGTCGTGCCGGTCTTCTATCGCCTGCTCCTGCCCGGACTGCCCAAGCCGAGCCGTCTCCGCCGCCGATTCCGAGGCCGAGGCCCGCTCGCTTGTCGAGCCCTTGCCCGAACGTCTCCACGAGCGACATCGTAGGCCTGCTGGAACACCTCAACGCCCGCGGCGGACAGGAGGACGTGTTCCATATTTGCGACGAGACGAACCGCGAGTTCGCCCGCGTGATCGCCGTCGTCAAGGCCGCCGAAATGCTCGATTTCATCGAAACGCCGGGGCACATGGTCGCCCTTACGGCCAAGGGCAAGGCCTTTGCCGACGGCGGCTTGCAACGACGCCAGGCCCTGTGGCGCGAGCAACTCCTCACCTTGCGGCTCTTCCACGACGTGCAGGAGTTGATTGCCCGCAGCCCCAACCACGTCATCGACCGCGATTTCGTGCTCGAGACGATCGTGACGCGGATGCCCTACGAGAACTACGAAAAGGTCTTCAGCACCTTCATCCGCTGGTCCCGTTATTGCGACCTGTTCGCCTACGACGAGACGACGCAATTGATTTCGCCGGCGCGGCAGGTCATGTCAGAATAGTTCGCATGTTCGCTGACGTTCATGTCTGCCTGCCCAGATCGGGCTATAGACAATTCGGCGTCAGAGGCTAAGATGAGATTAGCTGTTTCCTCCTCCTTAAGGCTGACATCCGCCAACACATGGGCCTTAAGGCGAAACATGCTCCGGGCCGCGCCCGAGAGGGCGCGGCCCAACTTTGTTATGACTCCCAGCGATCTCCTGCAAGAGAAACACCATCTTCGGGCTACGGCCCATCTCCGCCGGCTCCACCAGCAGGACGGCTTTCTCCTCAGCGCCAAGATCTTCGAGCGGCTCGTGCGTCTGCCACAGTACCCAAAGGCGCGGAGCGTGCTGTGCTACGTCAGCTTTCGCAGCGAGGTCCACACACACGCCTTCATCGCTCGGTTGTGGGCTGACCACAAGCGGGTCGTCGTGCCCTATTGCGTCGGCCAACAGCTTGAACTCTTTGCTTTAAACACTTTCGACGACCTGGCGCCGGGGACGTTGGGGATCTTGGAGCCCAAGCGGGAATTGCGCGAGCCAGAACCAGCGGCGCGCCACGGTGCAGGAACTCGACTTGCTGGTCATCCCGGGCCTGGCGTTCGATCGCGAAGGCGGCCGGCTCGGCTACGGCAAGGGCTATTTCGATCGTCTGCTGCCGGGGGCGCGGCCCGATGCGCTAATTGCGGCGGCGGCCTTCGACTGCCAACTGTTCGATGCCATTCCCATGCAGCCCTACAACGTCCGCGTCGATGCCGTGATCACCCAGAGCGATATCTATCATCGCACGTTGCCGCGCTGTGCCGGGACTTGATACTTGATCGTACTCATCATGCTCCGCCGTGATGGTGTTTCATCACGGCGGAGCATGATGAGTACGGTTATCGATTCGCCGCTCCTTACAGCTTGGGTGGTGGAATGACGGGAGTCTGATGCGCGCGATAGAGGGCAATCCGGTTCTGCAACACGGCCGCGTTGCTCGGCCTTTGCCCGAGCGGGGTCTCCATCGCTTTGCGGATTGCCGCCTCGGCCTGGGCAAAATCGCCTGCCTCGGCATAGGCCCCCGCCAGCACCTCCAAGGCGAAAATGTCCTTGTACTCCGTTGCCGCGCAGAGGCGGCTTGCGACCTCCACGGCATCCGCCCCGGAGCGGGCCTCGGGACGCCGATCGTTGATGAAATTGCGCACGATCTCGGTGGTTATCGGCACGTTCGGCGGCTGCAGGGCCGCTAGCTGCTTGAGATGCTCCCAGCCCTCCCGGAACTTGCCCTGCCGCCAGAGTGCATCGGTCTGCCGCGAGTAGGCATCGGCCAGTCCCGCCTGCGCCAGCGGATCGTCCGGCCTGAGCTTCAAGGCGGTCTGAAACTGCTCCACCGCCCCGTCGAGATCGTTGTTTGCCAGCAGGAGACTGCCCATCGTGCGATGGGCATCGGGGAACTCAGGGTTGATCTCCATCGCCGCCCGGCATTCGACCAGGGCCTCGGGGTACTTCCCTTGGTTCCGCAAGACCTCAGCCAGGTTGTTGTGGGCCTGCACGTGCTTGGGGTTCTTCTCGATCACCCATCGAAACTCCCGCATGGACTCCTCGGGCTTCCCGAGGCTGAAGAGCGAAACGGCCTTGATGAAGTGGGACTGAACGTCGTCGGGATCAACCTGCAGGGCGTCCTCGCAGATTCGCAGGGCTTCGGCCGACTTGTGCCGTTTCTCCAGGATGATCGCGCAGTTGATCCGGGGCGTGAGGTACTTGGGATTGATCGCGGCTGACTTGAGGTAGTGTTCCAGGGCCTCGTCTTCCCGGCCGGCGTCGGCCAAAGCGACCGCGTACTCGTTCTGGGCGAAATCGTTGGTTTCCCCTTGGCAGGCGACGCTGTGTCCCCATAAGGTGAGGCTGTTCTGCCAATAGGAAGTCTGCATCCAGGCGGCGGCAGCCAGCAGGCCGATGATCGGCGCGGCCAGGGCGGCGTAGAGAACCGTTCGGCTGCGCCAGCTTCGGGCCAGGTCGCCCAGGCCCCAGGCGAGCATGATGTACAGGCCGATTTGCGTCAGGTAAGTGTAGCGGTCCGCGCGGGCCTGGGCGCCGACCTGCACCAATCCGATCACCGGCACGAGCATGCCCAGATACCAGAACCAGCCGACCGCCAGGTAGCGCCG
The DNA here is from genome assembly GCA_963824275.1 of uncultured Planctomycetia bacterium. Classification (GTDB taxonomy): domain Bacteria; phylum Planctomycetota; class Planctomycetia; order Pirellulales; family Thermoguttaceae; genus JANXQG01. The sequence continues at coordinate 1,170,646 of CAWGOT010000007.1, forward strand.
CCGCCAGGCGAGCCAGACGACGGCCAGCGTGATCGCGGCAGCGACGGCCGCCGGAAGCAGCGTGTCCTGCAGACGCAGACTCGGCCCCGGATGAACGTACTGCACGACCATCCCCGCCGGATAGAACATCTGGCCGATGTAGGCCGCGTAGGAAACCAGGGCGTTGCCCACGCGGTATTGCAGGGCCAGCGGCTTGAAGGCTGCGACGAGACCTTGCGCCAGATTGTCAACGCGGACGAGCCGGCGGAAAGGGCTAGCATGGGGATCTTCTCCAGGACTAGCCGCGGCACGCAGTTCCCGACCTCGGCGGTCAGCGGCGCAATCCGCCGCAAGGGCCAGTAGTCGAGCAAGAGCAATACAAACGGCATCGTCACCAACATCGATTTGGCGGTTAGCCCCAAGGCGAAACTGACGAGGACCAGCCCATAGCGCCACCAGGAGAAAGGACGGGCGCTGTAGGAATAGTAGGCCGCGAGCGTCAAGCAGGAAGAACAGTCCGCTGAGCATGTCTTTGCGTTCGGTGACCCAGGCCACCGATTCGACTCGTAGCGGGTGGATGGCAAACAGGGCTGCCACCAGCGCACTGGGCCACGTGCAGCCGGTCATCTCCTGCAAAACCAAGAACAGCAAAACGGCATTCACAGCGTGCAGCAGCACGTTGACGATGTGATGCCCGCCCGGCCAACTGTCGACGTACCGCTGCCGGTCGGCGTCCCAACGGCCGAATAGCTGCCAGTCGATCATGTGCGACATCCAGGAAAGCGGATGCCAGTTGGCCGAATGGCCCTGTGTAATGGCCCACCAGACGCTGGCGGGAGTGAGGCCGCGCTGAATGTTGACGTTGTTGTAGACGTAATCGTCGTCGTCGCAATTGACGAAGAGGTGTCCTGCGGTCTGGCTGAAGACGATCGCGACTCCCAGGACCAGTAGGCAGCAAACAACGACAACCACACCACGGGTTGCCCTGCGGCCGCCGGCATCCAAGGACGGCAGCGGCACGCGCGGCGAACGGCCGGCGATGCACGCGGCGCGGCAAACGGATTCTCTTCCCGGGCTTGCGATTCCTTCAGGGCGCGGCGGCGACGATCGAGTTTCTTGGCCATAGCCTCTTCAGAATATCGAAAAGGGATAAGTCGCCAGCTCAATACAGCCGAAGGCGTGCCAGGCTGCTGTCAGCGAGCAAAACACCGCGACCAAACTGGCAAAAACTCGAAACTGCTTGAACGCGCCGGCCGCAAAGAGGCAGACAACGGCGGCCATGTCCAGGAACAAGGCGGCCGCAAAGTACCGCATTAGAAATTTGCCCACGAATGCATCGCGTGCAAGTGATTCGCACATCTTCGCAAGCACCAAACCTCGTCAGGTCAAGTCGGTTCGCGCGGTATTGCCCAACGGAAGTCGTTGCCCACGCGGCCAGAAGAAAGACCGGCGCAAGGAACGGCAGAAGCTCAGTGCGAACGCGATACATTCCAAATAGCGGAGCCAAATACATGCCTTGAGGATTAAGTTCGTTCAAACGCCGACTTTCGCCGTGCCACGCGGAAAAGCTCCTAACTCGGCCTTATAGTATAGTATACTCAGACTTGAACTTCCATCCATCCAGGTTCTCAGTGGCATCCGCGGTCGGATCGACCGTATCGCCCGCACCTCGGTAAGCTTCCGGCTGTATTTGCAGTTCTGCACCTTTCAACAGCATTTCACCCATGAGTCCCTTCCGGCAGAAGGGACCTACGATACCGCTCAATTTCCGCCGCTTGCCGTGCGGCATCCCACCCGAGCACGCGGCCATCCAGCCTGTGACCTCGCAGGCAATCTCCGTGGCGTCGGCATGATAATAATGCCAACTCGTGCGGCGAATCATCACGTCGTCGAGATGCATGGCCCATTCGTGGCGGCAATAGTGCTCGACCAGGTCGGCGCGGACCGGCGGGGGCAAGATGCCGCTCGACGCCTCATCCTGACCGGGCAGCAGCAGGGGCTCGCTCGCGGTGCGGCACGGTTCGGCCTTGCCGGCCCTGGTAGCGGACGATCCGATCGACCACCTGCTGGGCAATGCGGCGATAGGTGGTCAGCTTGCCGCCGGCCACGTCGAACCAGCCTGGCTCCGGCATGCGGATCTGATGGGCACGCGAAATGTCCGAGGGTCCACCGGGGCACCCGCGAGCGGGTCCTGTGTCGATCAGCGGCCGAAGCCCGGCCCAGGTGCGGATCACGTCGGCAGGAGTCAACGCGGCGGCGGGAAAATGGCGTTGACGATCTCCAGGATGTACGCCATGTCGGGCTCGTCTGCGGTCACGGCCTCGGGCGGGCCGTTCGTAATCGGTATCGGTCGTCCCCAGGATCACCCGCTCGCCCCACGGAATGCCGAAGAGGATTCGCGGCCCGGCCGTCATCACCACCGCGCTGGGCAGCGGCAGCCGCCGGCGATCGATCACCAGGTGCACGCCCTTGGTCAATCGCAACCGCAGGCGGCTGTGCGGAATGCCGGCCGCCCAAGGGCCGGCCGCATTGACCACCAACCGCGCCGTGAGCAGTAATTCGTCTCCGTCGGCCCCAGAGGCTGCCCCGTCGCGGACACGGCATTGCCAGACCGGGCCGTCCGGCAGCGGCATCCAGCAATTCGGCATAGTTCAGCACGATCGCCCCGTGCCGCGCGGCCGAAGCGAGCGTATCGAGCACCAGCCGGGCATCGTTGGTCAAACCGTCGAAGTAGCGAACGGCGCCGGTCAGCTTCTCCGCGCGGATGCCCGGCAGCAGCTTGCGGACGGCTGCCGGACCGAGCGTTTCCGATCGGCCCAGGTTGCGCCGCCCGCAGAAGAGATCGTAGAGCTTCACGCCGACGGCCAGTTTCCAGCGGGGCCAGGGCGTGCCGCGATAGGTGGGGAAGAGAAACGGCAGCGGTTCGGCCAGGTGCGGGGCGATTGCGTGCAGGATCATCTTCTCGCGGCTGGCCTCATAGACCAGGCCCAAGCGGCCCTGGGCCAGGTAGCGCAGCCCGCCGTGCAGCAGGCGGCTCGATCGGCTGCTGGTGCCGAAGGCCAGGTCGTGCTTTTCCACCAGGCCGGTCCGCAGCCCGCGCATGGCCGCATCGCGGGCCACGCCGGCGCCGACGATGCCGCCGCCGATGATCGAGCACGTCGAGCGGCTCCGCGCGAAGCTCCGCAAGACTTCGGGCACGGTCGGCATTGGGGGGTGATTGACTCATAGGCAAAATCCGAAACGTGAAATCCGAAATCCGAAACTCGAAATCCGAAACAAATCATAAATCCGAAAATCGAAAACCAATCTCCGAAACTCGGGCTGTTTCAATCATTTCCTCATTCGTATTTCGGATTTGTTTCGGATTTCGGATTTCGAATTTCGGATTTCATTCCGCCCAGCGCAGCGACCTTTCCACGGCCTTCAGCCAGCGGGCGTACTTCGCATCGCGCTGGGCGGCGGTCATCTTCGGCAGATACTCGCATTGCATCGGCCCAGTTCTGCTGTCAGTTCGTCCAAATCCTGCCAATAGCCGACGGCCAGCCCGGCGAGGTAGGCCGCCCCCAGGGCCGTCGTTTCGGCCACCACGGGCCGGCAGACGGGCACGCCCAAGACATCGGCCTGGAACTGCATCAGCAGATGGTTGACCGACGCCCCGCCGTCGACCTTCAATGCGGCCAGCCGCGATGCCGGCGTCCTTCTGCATCGCCTCCAGCACGTCGCGGGTCTGATAGGCCATCGACTCCAGCGCCGCCCGGGCCAGGTGGGCGGCGGTCGTGCCGCGGGTGATGCCGAGGATCGTGCCGCGGGCGTAGGGGTCCCAATACGGCGCGCCCAGGCCGACAAAGGCCGGCACGAAATAGACGTCGCCGGTATCGGCCGCCTGGGCGGCAAGCCCCTCGACCTCGGCCGAAGTGGCAATGACCCCCAAGCCGTCGCGGAGCCACTGCACGACCGCTCCGCCGATGAACACGGAACCTTCCAGGCAATAGGTGATCTTGCCGCCGATGCCCCAGCCGATCGTGGTCAGCAGGCGATGCCGCGACTCGATCGGCGCGTCGCCCGTATTCATCAGCAGGAAACAGCCGGTGCCGTAGGTGTTCTTGGCCATGCCCGGCGAAAAGCAGGCCTGGCCGAAGGTGGCCGCCTGCTGGTCGCCGGCCACTGCGGCGATCGGCACGCGGCCGCCGAGCCACTCGTCGCTCGTCCGGCCGTAGACCTCGCTCGACGACCGCACCTCCGGCAGCATGGCCCGCGGCACGCGGAGGATCTGCGAGCAGTTCGTCGTCCCAATCCAGGGAGTGGATGTTGTAAAGCAGCGTGCGGCTGGCGTTGCTGTAGTCGGTGGCGTGGACTCGGCCGCCGGTCAATCGCCAGAGGAGCCACGAATCGACGGTGCCGAAGAGCACCTCGCCCCGCTCGGCGCGGCTGCGGAGGCCGTCGTAGCGTGTCCAGCAGGTGCGCGATCTTCGTGCCGGAGAAGTAGGCGTCGACCACCAGGCCCGTCTTGGCCCGAAAGGTCTCTTCCAGCCCCTCGGCCTTGAGGCGATCGCAGATGCCGGCGCTGACGCGGCTCTGCCAGACGATGGCCGGGGCGACGGCCCGGCCGGTCTGGCGGTCCCAGAGGATGGTCGTTTCGCGCTGGTTGGTCACGCCGATCGCCGCCAGATTGCCGGCCGCCAGCGCGGCCCTGTGCCAGGGCTGCGCGGGCCGTTGCGAGCTGCGACGACCAGATCGCCTCGGGGTCGTGCTCGACGATGCCCGGCGCCGGCAGGATCTGCGGAAACTCCTCCTGGGCGGAGGCGACGATCCGGCCGGCATGATCGAAGACGATCGCCCGGCTCGAGGTGGTGCCCTGGTCGAGGGCGAGGATGTATTGGGGCATGGCTCTATGTTTTCGAGTTCATCCCAGGAGCTCGCCGTGATCCCGCGCTCCGTGTAGAATGCGCGCAATGCGCACGCCGTTGACTGCCGGCTGAAAGTAAATGACGTAGTTGCCCACGGAGAAACTTCGGTAGCAGCCGCCGGCGAATTCAGAACGAAGCTCCCCCATCTCGGGATTCGTGGCGAGCATGTCACACACCGCCATGATTCTCTTAAGGAATCGGCGGGCGGTCTCCCGGCTACCACTTCGGGCAGAAATATCTGCACCGGCATCCACGAGATCCCGCTCGGCGTCAGGGGAAAGCTCTAGTCGCGCCATGAGGGAACCTACTTCCCTGTTTCGCTCAAACGTTCGTCAATTTGAGCCATGATAGCTTCAATGTCGAACGGTCGCCCTAGGCCTTTTTCAAGCTGGCCAATGCCGGAATTAACGTCCCGGATTAGTTGCTCGCGGCGCTTAAGCAACTCGATTGCGGTATTAATCGCTTGCCCGCGGTCTTGAAACAAACCGGTGGCCACGGCGTTGTCGATGTACAGTTCGTTTTCGGGCGAAATACCGGTACTCATAAAAATCGTCTCCTGTTCGATGGCCAACAACTCCGTTTCCAACGATGCCGGGAAGTGTGGCGGGAAGCGACCAGTCTATTTGAACCATTCCTGGCTCCGTCGAACGACTTCTTCGTGACGGTCTCTCCGCGGGGAATAGCCTCCTCTGCGCGCTCGATCTTGGCCTTCACGTACACAGCTCATGCATAAGCTGTTCCGGATCGAGGGGATCGGGAAGGTGATCAAGAAGCGTTAGAACGTCCTGTTTCTGCATGCTGAACTCCCCAAACGGCAATTTCAACTCTTCCACAATTTCAGTATAGTGTTCGAGAAACGAAGAAGCAACACTGGTCGCGCGTGCCGCGTGGCACATGCACCCGAAAAAGCCCATGAAAGCCGTCGACATCACCGTATCCCGAGGTTCACTACGATAATGTGATGTGGATTGCCGGCAGCGTGGCAATGGCAGTGGCCGGGGCGGTCTTTCTACCAATGTTCCATTGGTTGGCCAATGTCCCTGGGCCGCGGTTTTCCGATCAGCCGGAAATCCATGACGTCCATTTCCGCATCCCTCCCTTGCCTTTCCGTCCTGCGCGTGTATGCTCCAAGGAGCAGCCTTCCCAACCGAGGGCGGTTTATCATCTCCATTTCCCCTGTCGTGCGCCGCTTATGTACGGCGCCAAAGGATGTCCAGTGACAAACTCCGTCGCCAGGTGGCCTTCGACGCCGCCCGGCTGATGTACGAGCGCGAGGAGACCGAGTACTTCCGCGCAAAACTCAAGGCCGCGCGGCGGATCGCACGCGGCGACTTCAAGCCCGGCGATCTGCCCAGCAACCGCGAAATCCGCGACCAGATCCAGGTCTGGGCCCAGCTCCAGGAAGGCGAGCGGCGGACGGAAAACCTCCGCGACATGCGCCTGGAGGCCCTCCGCATGATGCGCGTCCTGAGGGCATTCCGGCCCCGGCTGATCGGCAGCACGCTCACCGGCCACGTCCGCCGCGGCTCCGACATCGACTTGCACCTCTTCTCCGACAGCATCGAATCGGTGGCCGCCACGCTCGACGAGCAAGGGCTCTCCTACGAGGTCGAGCGGAAGCGGGTCCGCAAGCATGGCGAAGAGCGGATCTTCGTCCACATCCACATCAACGACCGCTTCCCCTTCGAACTCACCATCTATGCCGGCGACAAGGCCCATTACGTCTTCAAAAGCTCGATCACCGGCAAGGCGATCGAGAGGGCCAGCATCGCCGAGCTTGAGCAATTCCTGGCCCGCGAATATCCCGGCCTCCCGCTCGATCAATCGGTCCTGGAGGCCGAGAGCCGGGTCGACCGCTTCCAGATCTACGAAATCCTGCTCCTGCCGCTGGAAAACGTCAAGGAGAGCCCCAAGTATCATCCGGAGGGCGATGCCTTGTATCACAGTCTTCAGGTCTTTGACCTGGCCCGCAACGAACTGCCCTACGACGAGGAGTTTCTGCTGGCAGCCCTCTTGCACGACGTTGGCAAGGCGATCGACCGCCAGGACCACGTGACCGCCGGCCTGGAGGCCTTGGCCGAACATATCACGCCGCGGACTGCCTGGCTCATCGCGCATCACATGGAGGGCCAGGACCTGCTCGACGGCGTGCTGGGCGTTCGCGCCCGGCGGCGGCTGGAGGCGTCGGAGGATTTCGAGGAGCTGAAGCTCTTGGCCCGCTGCGACCGCAACGGCCGGCAGCGCGGCGTCGAGACTTCCGAGCTGGACGAAGCGATCGAGTATCTCCGCGAGTTGGCCCAAACCTGCGGCGAGTAAGCGCCGGCCGAAGAATAACCTGGCGAAATCCCGTAGGACGGATTGGTAATCCGTCCGCGATTTCCAAACGGATTAGCAATCCGTCCTACAGCCGAACGCGGACGTTGTTCTTCGGCCAGTCCTAACTGCCTTACCCCGCTGCAGCGTCGCGCGGAAAAGGGCGAGCAGGCGGTCCCAGTGGTGTTCGGCGCCTTCCTGCTGATAGACCGGCGTGTCCGCGACGGCCCAGCCATGTCGCGTGCCCGGATAGACCTCGGCCTGATAATCGACTCCGGCCTTATCGAGGGCGGTCCTGAGTCGGTCGATCATTTCCGGGGTCATGTGGTTGTCGGTCTCTGCAAGGCCGATATGGATATCGACGGCTTGTTCGGTCATGGGCTGCTCCAATTGAATCGCCGGACGCCAAATTCATTCGGACGCTTCGCGCATCCGCTGAACCTGGCGTCCGGCGCGCGTTTCTTCGGCCGGTTCTCAGGACTTTCCTGCCCCTGCAAACATGGCTTCGGCGCCGCTCGCCACCTCTTCTGGCGAGGGGTCCGCGATATGTGTCGCCAGGGCCCACGTATGGCCGAACGGATCGCGGAGCGTGCCGCAGCGGTCGCCCCAGAACATATCTTGCACGGGGAACTGCACCGTGCCGCCCGCAGCTACGGCGCGCTCGAAGGCCGCATCGACGTCCTTCACGTACAGGTAAAGCGAGACGGGCGAACCACCCAGCGTTTCGGCGCTCTTGCAGGCATTCGCAGGGTTCTCGTCGCTCAGCATGATGATCGAGTCGCCGATCTTGAGTTCCGCGTGCATCACGCCCTGGCCGCCAGGGCCAGGCATGACGTGCCGCGTCGTGGCGCCGAAGGCCTTCTTGTAGAATTCGATGGCCTTGTGGCAGTTCTTAAAAATGAACGAGGGGGTAATCGTGTGATACCCTTCAGGAATCGGTTGAGTCATGAACGTGCTCCGTGGCAGGAATATTCAAATGCGTCACACGGCGTGACATCGTAGCCCGAATTATTGCGACCGAGGGCACGCCGGGCAAGATGCTAAACCGCGTGCCGGGCAGAGTGCGATCTTGGAACCTGCTTCTACCGGATCTCCTTCAACGTGTTTTCCACCGTGATGCCCTCGACCTGCACGTCCTTCTTGCCGGCCAGATCAATTCCCTTCTCGCGCACGACCGTTTCGAAAACATGCAGGCGCGGGTCGCCGCCCGCCCGCACCGTGATCCGGCCGGCGGCCTTGTCGTGGCGGAACCCGGTCCACGCCCGGCCGTCGCGGAGGACCTCCTTCGGCGCATCGGCCAGCGGCGCCGACCAACTGCCGTCGGCGTCCCGCTGCCAGCCCTCGATCAGATCCGCACCGCTGATCGTCACCTTCTCGCCCTTCATGGCCCGTACGGTCACGCGATCGCTGCGGGGTATCAGCGTCTGGCGATAGACGCCGCCGCGCAAGACCACGGTCTCGCCCGCCTGCGCCACTTCCATCGCCTTGGCCAGCGTCGCGAGCGGCACGGCCGGATAGCCCCAGGCCGGGTCGTCCGCCGCCGCCGGATGGCGGGGATCGACGTAGTACACGTTGGGAAACTCCAGGGCGCCGACCGTCACCCCGCCCTTGCCCGCCGCGACGGCAGGGCTCTGCTGGCGGAGGCGGAAATTCCGCTTCTGGGAATCGACGAAAAGCGGATCTTGGCTATTGATGTTCGTCCCGCTCGCGAGCGGCGCCGTCTTGAACGTCAGGTTGTATTCGATCAGCGGCCTGGCGGGCGAGTAGCTCTCGTCGCCGTCGACGACGGCCCGCTCCGCGTCGCAGAGGATGTTGTTGCGGATCTGGCCGTTGGTTGAGAGCTTGTCCCGCAGGCCGATCGTGGACCAATTCACGGTCGCGATGGTGTTGTTCTCGATCGTCACGTCGAGCGTCTGGATGATGTCAGGGCCCCAGCCGCCGCGCATCGTCGGGGAATTGGTCGAGGCGATGTTGCGGCGAAAGGTCCAGCCCCGCAGGTCGGCGTTCGGGGCCAGTCTTTCCACCATGCACATCTGGTGGAAGTCGAAGCAGACGTTGTCTTCGAAGAGCAGGTCCACCGCGCTATCGCCGCTGCCGGGGAAGGTCTGGATGCAATCGACGTGGGCCGTCTTGATCTCCTGCTGGCTGCTGCCGTGGTAATAGTTGCAGCGCTCGACGCAGCCCTTGCCGAAGAAGCGGGTGTAGTCGCAATCGTCGTACGTGTTGCCCCCGGCGTACATGAAGAGCCGGTTGACCTCGTTGTTCTCCACCAGCCAGTCCTCGCCGTTGAGGAGGAAGCCGTACTCGCTGTGGTAGACCTTGTTGTAGGCGATGCGATTGTGCGCCACGGCCGAATAGTCCCGTTTGCCGGCGGCGGAGGGCCGGTTGCCGCCGCTCCCTGCGACGCCTTCCATCATGTCGTGAACGTAGTTGTCCAGCACGTCACAATGGCTGCCGCGGAGTTGCACGGCCGTCGCCGGCTTGCCGGCCGTGATCTCGAAGCCCTGGACGCGAATGAAACTGGCATCCAGGTCGAAGCCGCCCACGCTCGCCGAGTGGCGGGGCATCGCTTCGAAGGTGATTGGCCGGCCTTCCGCCCCGCTGTTTTTCACTCGGATCCGCTCGTTGTAGCGGCTGGCCATGACGTAGACCGTATCGCCCGGTTTGGCCACGTCGGCGGCGCGCTGCACGGTCTTCAGCGGTTTCTCCTCCGTGCCCGGGTTGGCATCCGCCGCGCCAGGGGCCGCCGCGTCAACCACATAGACGGCCGCTCGGCCCTGCCGCAGCGTACCGGCCAGCCCGGAAAAGCACAAGGCAATGCAACTGGTGACAAAGACGACCTGTTTTTGCAAGGCCATTTTCGTTCTCCTTGATATGGAATTTTCCAGTTCGGCGCTAGTTGGCGACCGTCGCCGACCATCCGATCGAACGTTCAACGTCGCCCAGCCTTCGATTCTACTCCGCCGGGACGGCCTGCACAGCCCAAGCGCGATCGATGGGATTTATAGCTTGTGCGGGCAGAAACGAGCCGTTGGAGTCCCGCCTTTAGGCGGTTTGTCCGGGGGGATTCCGGCTGAAGCCGGGACTCCAACGGCTGACCTCTTGGCCCGGACTGGCGCTCGAGTTCCTCCTTGCAGGCCCCCAAAGATGGGGCCGAGACGATTGGGCGATCATCTCGCAGTTCTTCCGATTTGCTGTCTCCCGATCTGGCCCGGACGCAGGCGGCGGGACTATAATGGAATGCTGTCCGATTTTCACGGCGAAGCCGTGCCCACCATTCCTCGTGCTGCCACGGGACAGGTCATGCTTACCTTTCATTGAACAAGAGGAGAAGGAAGCCCAATCCCATGAAAAAGAAAACGCCCAAGAAGAATGCCAATGTCCGTCGCCCGACCGCGTCGGCCAAAAAGCAGACACCTTCCCGAGATTCCGTGCCTCAATTCGTAGAAAGAGCATTGCGGGTTGAAGGCAAAGAGGCGAAGCAAATCCATTCCGCCGTGAAGAAGAGGAGCGACGCCAGCGCCCTGAGGGCTCGCATTATTGAGTTGCTGGCCGATGAGGTCGCAGCGGACCGTCTGCCTGCCTGGCTTGTGTTGGGCGGCGATCAGTCGCTGGACGACGTGCTCCATCTCGAGTCGCCGCTCTTCACCGCCCGAGCGGCAGATGATGACGAGTTCTACGCCCACACCCGGAAGAAAGTCCTGCTTTATACCGGCAACGGCAAGGCAAGCTGGTTCGAATCGGGCGCGGCGAAAACTTCCCAACACAAAGTCAGCCCGAGCGACCTGGGATCGATCGACGCGTACCAGACCGAAGGCGGAATCGTGTTGACGAGTCTCAAGTGGAACGAGCCGCCGCCCGGCACGATCCGCAGCTTCGACTCGTTGCTGAAGGCAGCCGAAAAAGCGATCTACGGCCAGATGGAGGCGTATGACGTGCAAGATTATGCCGAGACGACCGCACCCACGCCAACGGCCGATCCGCAAAGTCCGCCCTCGGAGGGCTCAACCGCAAACGGTGGCTTGTTCCTGGCGAACCCGGCCCGGAACGCCCACTACGCGGAGGAAGGGCCGCGCAAGAAGCCGAAGCTGCAATGGCACATCGGCGATTTCATTGGCGGCGACCAGAACGGCGGGGCCGCGGTTGTGGCCGAGGGCATGATCTTCGGCGCGAAGTATCGTTTCAACGCCTATTTTGGCGCGGCCGATCTGCGGGGGCAAAAGCTCTGGGAGCGGCAGATGAGCACCAGCCAGTCCTTCGCCACGAGCCAGCCCTGCGTCGATCGCGGCGTGCTCTATATGGCCACCAACCACGGCCTGTATGCCCTCGATGCCAAGACCGGAGCGGAGCGCTGGCTGGCCCGCATCAACGGGATCAGCGGTGCGCCGCTGGTCCTCGGCCAGTCATGCTACATCGGTGCGAAAAAGGGGCTTTTCGCGGTGGCAATTTCCAACGGGCGGAAGAAGTGCGTCTACGCGTCGGCGGCCTCAGTCTCCACGCCGGCCTGTGCTGACGGCGTGCTCTATTTCCTCGATGAACAACACCTTGTCGCCATGGAAGCGGAGCAAGGCAAGGTGCTGTGGAAAACAGCGGCCCAGGAGCACAAGTATCCGCGTCCCGGCCCGGCCATTCTGGACGATCTGATTTTCTTTCCGGATGAAGAGCGCCGGCTTGCCGCGGGCGAGAGGTCTTCGGGCCGCAAGCAATGGGCGCTGAAATTCGACGACGGTGACCAGAGCAACCCGTTTTGGTGGAAAACGGTGGCCGCCGCCCACAATCGCGTCGTGGCCCTTGACCGCCAGGGCGCGCTGCACGGCATCGACGCGCAAAACGGGCAGCGGCAGTGGGTCTACGACGCGAACGGCAAGGCCGATGGCATCGGCTCGGCCGGCCCGGTGATTGCCGGGAAAACTGTTTACGCGACGATTATCGAGAAAACGAGCGATATTTTGCCCTCCGCATTTGTTTGCGCGATCGATCTCTTGAGCGGAAAACTGCTGTGGCGGATCGGCGCGCTGAAAGAGGACGATAGCGAGCGTGCTTCCTGGTACTGTCCGCCCGCAATTCACGAGGGCCTGCTGTATGTGCAGTCGGGCTTGGGGATTTACGCCTTCAAATAAATATTGGGGAAAAGAAAATTGGGGAAAAGAAAATAGTCCCATTTTCCTTTCCTCCATTTTTCCCGCCGTTTTCCTGTCGTTCGTTGACACCGACCTTAAGGAGGTAAATGATGTCGAAGCGGAAGAAAATCAGTCCCAGCAAAGTTCCAGAGTACTTCAAGGCCTTGCTCGCCAAGGCTGGAGTGACGGAAACGCACGCCGACTTTCGGAAGGTACTGCAGGCATTCAGGACGTATTGCGAGACCCCGATCGAATGTTCCCACGAGATGTTGATGTTTGCCGCCGACGATACGCATGTGTTGGACTGGTGGAAAAAGCCGCACTATTTCAGGGTCATTTTGGAGCGTGGGTTTTACGAGCAGGAAAGCGAAGATGTCTCAACGTGCCATACGTCCAATATCGAAATCCATTTTCGAAGCAGCGCTGCATCACGAAAGATCAATGCTAGCTGCGACTTGGAAGCCACCCCCGAAGGGGGCTACGATGGTGCGCAGTTCAACGAGTTCTTTAGTAAAATCGAAAAGAATGGTCCGCTGTGGAAATTGTTGGCGACGGCTCCCGTACAGGCCGTTAGTATTTACGCGGGTCCGCGATAAACGAGAGTAATCACGAAACCACGAAAAACAATAGCAAACTGGTGAAATGACATGATCACACCCGCAGAATTCGTAACGAAATGGCGAGACTACCCCTATCCCGTGGAGATCGCGGAGATGAGCAAGAAACTGAACAAGGTCTCAGCGGCGGCGCTGGCGGGGATCCGAACGGCGCCGGAATCGGCCGCATTCCTGACCGAAGCCGGACTTCCCGATTCCGCGGCGCCCTGTTCTTTCGTTCAATCCCGATCGCCTGCCGCCGCTCCCCGCGGAGTATCCCGTGGCGCAGGAGTTTCGCCGCTACCGCATCCTTGGCTCGGATGGGTCGGGAAATCCGATCTGCATTGACGAAGAGCATCGCTCTTCCGTTGTGGTCCTCGAACACGATGGCGGGTTTCGGGTGCAGTTCATGAACAGTTCCGTGCCGCAGCTTGCGGAATGCCTCTTGGCATACCGCGACTTTTGGGGCAGATTACGTGCGGCGGGAGCGGACGATGATTTTATCGACTATCGCCGCCTGCCCAAGGATATTAAGGAATGGATATGTGCGGAACTTGAGCGAATTGACAAGGCAGGATTTGCCAAAGGGACCTTTTGGGCTTCCCAGGTCCGGACGAACGATTGATAGCCATGCACAACCCCCTGCGAAAGCCAGAATAGCTCACCCAAGGATCCAATCGCCCATGGGCATCACGATTTCCTACCGCGGCACAATAGCAAGCCTCGATCGCGTCGAAGATTTCGAGGACCGCGTTCTCGATTTGGCCCTGGAGCTCGACGGCCTGGCCCACATCTACCGAACCGAAGCCGACAAGCACTCTTCGCGGATGGTCCGCGGCATCGTCCTCGATCTTTGCCCCGGCCAGGAAACGACGGGCCTCTTGATCTCGCCGGAGGGCTGGCTGGTCGGCATGCCGGACGTCGAAAACGCCGAGAAGGGCAAGCTCGCGGAAATGCCGTGGTGCCGCGTGAAGACGCAGTTCGGCACGCTCGACGGCCATGTGGCGCTGGTCGAGATGTTCGCCGCCCTGAAGTCGGAGTTTTTCCCCGACCTGGAAGTTGTCGATGAAGGCGGCTACTGGGAAACCCGCGACGTCAACGGCCTGGCCGGAAAGACGGCCTTCGTTCAGGCCGCTAGCGAGAAATTCCGCGCGGGCATGCCACCGCACGATCTGCCCTCCGAAGCCGCGAAGGATCCCGAAATCGCCGCCGCGCGACTCGCGCGGATCACCCAATTGGTGCAGACAATCTTGATGCGGCCGCCCCAACACCCGCCGGTTCGCTGGCCAGACGACGGCACGGCGCTAGACTCGGAAGGACGGGTCACGCGCGAGGAGGAAGCCCGCTGGGAGGCGGACTTCAAACAGAAACGCCGCGAGCTGGAGCGGATGAACCGGGACACGCAAGAGCCCGACGAAGAGGAAGATGGCGAGGAAACGGCCGACGAATTGCCGGCCGAAGTGCCCGACGAAGATGAAGATCGCGAGGATGAACAGGAGAGCCCGCCCGAGGAAGTTCCTGACGGCTTTGCCGACGACGCCCTTGCTGGAGAGGGGGTTTCCGAGGAAGAATCCGCGGACGGCGGCGAATCCGGCGAGCACCCGCTGCAACGGCGAGCCACGGCCCTCCTGAGGCGAATGATCAAGTTGGTTCGATCCGAGGCTGAACATCGCGGTCTCGAAGTCTTATGGGAAGCCGCGTTCGAGATTGAAAGCGGCCTGATCACCCTGGGCGGCGACTTTGACAAGTTTCCCGGGCAACGCATCCCGGATCTAAGCGAGCACTGCGGGGGGCGGCTTTCGCACTCGGGGCCTCGCTTACGCTCCGCGCCGACGGCGTGATCGGCGCGAGGAATCTCGACGAACTCGACGCCACGCTCAGGGAACTGCAAAGCGACATCGCCAACGAACTCCGCCGCCGCCGGTCGTTGAGTTGCCGGCCTGAAACGGATTGGCCTCGGCTGCTCACCAGCGCCCTGGACGTCTATGAGGAGTCCCCCGGCGATAACGACGCGTCGGCATCGGCGGTCGTCGACGCCAGCGTGCAAGCTCCCTCGTCCTTGCGCCCCGCGTATCTGGTTGACGTACCGAGCTTGGAGGAGCACTTTCCGCCGGAATTTCCGCTCCCAAAGCTGCTCCGCGAGTTCGCCGCATGGCTGCGTGACCGCCAGGGGTCCATCGGCGGGCTGAAACTGTGGGCTGCTGATCGCATGGGATATTGCGGAGGTGTTATCGATCTGCACCGCTACCTTGTGCCGTTCATCCGCACGCCGGACGGCTCGGAGGTGGCGTTTTGGTTTCCGGAGGGCAAGCCGACTGCTAGCCCGCCGGTCGTGCTGGTGGGCTCGGAAGGCGAGTTGGCCAATCTCGGGGACTCGCTGGAGGAGTTTCTGCAGCGGCTGGGCAGGGGAAAAACCGGCAATGATGATCTCGATTATCGCCATCCAGGGGAGACTGACGAAGGCCCTGCGTTGCTCGCCTGGCTCAAAGAGCGCGGGGCGACGCCTCCGCACCGGGACGAACCGCCGCCGGATTTCAGAAAGTGGTTTGAGAATCTCCGGAAGCGACAGGAGCTCGATAGCCGGTGACGGTACCGGACAATTTCCTCGGCGTGCGGTAAACTGAGCGGCAGTATCGACCTTTGATGGATGGAAATTGGCACAAAATGACTCTTAGCGAATTCAAGCATTTTCCTTTCTCCCATTTTTCTGTCGCTCACTTTTCCACCCCGTCCTTCACGTGCGGAACCCCGGAGCGGTCCATTTCGACCACGTGCAGATCGACATCCGGCGGGCCCGAGGGCGGGAACGTGAGTTCCGCGACCCAGCCATTCCAAACGGGCGGATCGCCGGGGTAGTAGTCGAAGACGAAGTTCCCCAGGCTGTAGATGATCGGCTTGCCGCGGTAGACGTCGAAGGTCTGGATGACGTGCGGATGTGCGCCGATCACCGCGTCCGCGCCCGCATCGATCATCTTCCGCGCCAGGGCCTTCTGCCATTTCTCCGGGGCCTCGTACAATTCGTGGCCCCAGTGGAGCATGGGGATCACAATCTCGGCATGGTCAACCTCGCGGGCGGTCTTGATGTCGGCCAAGACCTCGTTCTCGTTGAGCCAAGCCACGCCGCAACGATCCTTGCCAGCCTCGAACGAACGGGGCGGATAGCCGTCGTAGCCCAAGAGGGCGACGCGGCGGCCTTGCCGCGTGAGAATCAGCGCCGATGGGCCTCGGCCAGGTTCTTGCCGCCGCCAAAATAGGGGAGGCCGGCGGCCGTCAGCAGGTCCATCTCTTCCGCCAGGGCCATCGGGACCGTAATCGCCGGAGTGATTGTTGGCGACCGAAACGGCCGAAAAGTACTTCTTCAGCACGGGGATCGTCTCCGGCCGCGCCTTGAACGTGTAGGGCTTCAATTGATGCGTGCCGTGCCCGTGGCCGGCGACCACACACTCCAGGTTGCAAACGGAGATATTGGCCGGGGTCAACAGCGAGGCAACGTCGCTGAAGATGTCCTCGTTGATGCTCAAGGCGTGCCCCGGACCGTCGTCGAGCATGACGTCACCGGTGAAGACGATTTTCAGTTGCCCTTTCTGGCTGGGATTCGCGGCTTGCTTCTCCGCAGCAGGGAGGCCCGTGGCCATCGAAATGGCAAGCAAGCTGGCCAGCAGCGTCGAGGACGGCCGAGCAAGTTTGCCGCAGGGACGGATCGAAGGGAAAAGGAAGTTGGACATGGTGGCCCTTTGTGTTTGGAGGGGAAATACGGGCCAGTGCTGCCGCTGGTTGGAGTCCCGCCTTCAGGCGGCATATTACGGAAATGCCGGCCAAAGCCGGGACTCCAACGGATGTCGCTACAATTATAGTTTCGCCCCGGGGCCGACGCAAACGGCCATTTTGCGTCGGCGGCAAGAAATAGAACGGTTGCGATCGCTGGCGATTCGGCGGGATTGACGCCGTGTTTTCTCGAAAACGGAGAATGCAGATAATACCCGACAGGCCGGTATCCGTGATTTCCCGGCTCCTCTTCTATTTCACAGAAAAATGCCGGCAGAAAAATGGGAAAGGAAAACAGGGGAAAAGAACATGATGTCTATGGCCTCACACTCCCCCGCAGCCAGGGTTGCTCCGTCCGCTGATTGCCACTAGAATGGCAGCGGATTCCTTGATTCAAAGCAGCTTGGGACGCGGTTCCAATGCGGATGGCAAGGCACAATCGCGAGGCAAGATCGCCATGACGCCCGATGCGGCCCTACAGCGTCAGATCGAGTGCTACCGGAAGATGACCGGGGAAAAGCGGTTGCAGATCGCGCTGGATCTGCACGCGCTCGCTTGCGGTCTGGCGCGAGGGAATCCGCCGGCAGTTTCCGGATGCCCCTGAAGCGGAAGTCGATTGGCGCCTGCGCAAGCGATTGGAGGCCGGTCGTTGATGCGGGGTGAAAAGGAGCTACTGCTCGATTGCCTTGAGCGACTGAATCGCTCGGGCATTCCTTACATGCTGACTGGCTCAATGGCCAGCAACTACTGGGGAATCCCTCGCACCACTCACGATCTCGATTTCGTGCTGGTCCTCGAACCGATGGAACATCACGAAGATTGTCGAGGCTTTTCGCGATGCTTTCTTTCTCCAGCCCGAGTCGATTCGCCAGGCATTTCGTCCGCCCTACCAATTCAACGCCATCGACGAGCTCTCGGCCCTGAAAGTCGACTTCTGGTTGCTCCGGGATGACGCGTTCGAAAGGAACGCATTCGCCCGCCGGGTTCACGTCACACTGTTCGATGCACCTGCCTGGATTACGACCGCGGAGGATGTGATCCTCCACAAGCTGTATTGGAATCGTCTCACGCCGTCCGAACGTCAACTTGGGGATGCCGCCGGGGTCTACGTGGTGCAGTCCGGGGTGCTCGACAACGATTACCTCCGACTGTGGGCAGCGAATTTGGATGTCAGGCGCGAACTCGACGATCTGTTCGCCGGCAAGATCAAGCCCAAAACCACGTGAGCGCCGGCAATGAGGCGAGAAGCCAAGGAGTTTTGTGACAGAACCACTCGGGACAGAAAGTTAGGAAAGGAAAATTGGGGAAAAGAAAATGGTTCCGATGCGATCATTTTCCTGCATTTTCGTTTCTTCCATTTTTCTGTCGCTCACTTTTCCACCCCGTCCTTCACATGCGGAACCCCGGAACGGTCCATTTCCACCACGTGCAGGTCGACATCCGGCGGGCCCGAGGGCGGGAACGTGAGTTCCGCGACCCAGCCATTCCAAACGGGCGGATCGCCGGGGTAGTAGTCGAAGACGAAGTTCCCCAGGCTGTAGATGATCGGCTTGCCGCGGTAAACGTTGAAGGTCTGGATGACGTGCGGATGTGCGCCGATCACCGCGTCCGCGCCCGCATCGATCATCTTTCGCGCCAGGGCCTTCTGCCATTTCTCGGGGGCCTCGTACAGCTCGTGGCCCCAGTGAAGCATAGGGATCACAATCTCGGCATGGTCAACCTCGCGGGCGTGCTTGATGTCGGCCAAGACCTCGTTCTCGTTGAGCCAGGCCACGCCGCACCGGTCTTTGCCGGCCTCGAACGAACGGGGCGGAAAACCGTCGTAGCCCAACAGGGCGATGCGGCGGCCCTGCCGCGTGAGAATCAGCGCGCGATGGGCCTCGGCCAGGTTTTTGCCGCCGCCGAAATAGGGGAGGCCGGCGGCCGTCAGCAGGTCCATCTCTTCCGCCAGGCCATCGGGACCGTAATCGCCGGAGTGATTGTTGGCCACCGAGACGGCCGAAAAGTACTTCTTCAGCACGGGGATCGTCTCCGGCCGCGCCTTGAACGTGTAGGGCTTCAATTGATGCGTGCCGTGCCCGTGGCCGGCGACCACACACTCCAGGTTGCATACGGAGATATCGGCTGGGGTCAAGAGCGAGGCAACGTCGCTGAAGACGTCCTCGTTGATGCTCAAGGCGTGCCCCGGACCGTCGTCGAGCATGACGTCGCCGGTGAAAACGATTTTCACTTGCCCTTTCTGGCCGGGATTCGCGGCTTGCTTCTCCGCAGCAGGGAGGCCCGTGGCCATCGAAATGGCAAGCAAGCTGGCCAGCAACGTCGAGGACGGCCGAGCGAGTTTGCCGCAGGGACGGATCGAAGGGATAAGGAAGTTGGACATGGTGGCCCTTTGTGTTTGGAGGGGAAAATACCGGCCGGCGCTGCCGCTGGCTGGAGTCCCGCCTTTAGGCGGCATATTACGGAAATGCCGGCTAAAGCCGGGACTCCAACGGGGGTCGCTGCCAATTATAGTTCGCGCCGCGGGCCCACGCAAACCGCTATTTTGTGCTGGCTAACGCCCTAGCCGACTTTGCTGGGATGACTGCTAGTGTAGTGATTCAGAATTGACAGCTTGTCGTTGTAGAGTTTGATCACATGAAAGCGATCGAACAGCAAGTCGAGCGCTTCGGCAGATGGGTTGTGACCGCGTCGATGTAGGCAGGCGACATGTCCGTGGCCACGGCCTCGATCTTGGCCCCCAAGGGCCGAGACGGATCCAGAAGTTCTTCAGGGCGTCCCCGCCTTTTCCCGAGCTGACGTGGACCACCACTCCGCTGTCCAGGTCCAAGACGAGTGTCAGGTAGACGTGCCCCTTGGCGGTGGAAATTTCGTCGATGGCGATGTGTCGCAAGTGTTTCAATTTCGGCCTGTCGAACCGACGTTTCAGGTCGGCCTTTTGGATTTCCTTGATCACGTCCCAACTGATGCGTAAATGGTCGGCAACGTCCTGGATGGTCATATACTGTGAGAGTTCCAAAGCATAACGCGCAAAGGCTTTAGTATAGGTTACACGAGGATCGGCAAAACCAATTTCTACCTGTCGAACAACGTTGCACTCACGACACTCCACGCGAATTTCTGGTCATCGGTTGGAGTCCCGGCTTTAGCCGGAATTTCCGCCTAAAGGCGGGACTCCAACACGGATCATAAACACCCATCTGCTTGAATCACTACACTAGCATGCTCCTGCCGACAATCAGAAAGTCTTGTAGAACTACTGACGGCCTGACCCCCATCTGCCCCATTGAAACTCTGACCGTCACGCAGAGTTGATTGCGGTCGCAAACACGGCGTGAAGGATCAAGGATACCCATGCTATTGTAGTGGCAACCACCAAAAGGCGAGGTGACTGTTCCTTCCTGGCGCGGTGCGTATATTATTTACCGAGTTGCCTTGCTGGTGTAAAAATCGAATTTCTGTTAGATTAGAGATAGCCAAGCAGACCGCTAGGCTTGCGTAAGTTCCCCAACGGAAGGGGGTGTGAAGGTCGTTATGGCCGTTAGCACCGTGGAGGAATATCTGTCGGCGCTGGAAAAGAGCAAGTTGCTCGGCTCGGAGCAGCTTGTCCAGGCTCAGCGTCTGGCGGCGGAATCGGCCGATGCAACTGCCCTGGCCAAGGCCGTGGCCCGCGAAAATCTCATCAGCCGCTGGCAGGCCGGCATCCTCCTCGACATGGGCCAGCGGGCACAACTCCGCCTAGGCAAGTACAAGCTCATCCAGCGCCTGGGCAAGGGGGGCATGGGCACCGTCTTCCTTGCCGAACACGTGACCATGAATCGCCGCGTGGCCCTGAAGGTCGTCCCCCGCTCGATCGCCGAGAATCGGGCCTCGCTGGAGCGCTTCTTCGCCGAGGCCCGCGCCATCGCCGCGCTCGATCACCCCAATATCGTGCAGGCCTATAGCGTCGACAATGAAATGGACCGCTATTTCATCGTCATGGAGTTCGTCGACGGCCAGGACCTGCAACGGCTGGTGGAACTCAACGGCCCGCTGGACTTCGATCGCGCGGCCGACTACATCCGCCAGGCCGCCGAGGGCCTGGCCCACGCCCACGCCCGCAACCTGGTCCATTGCGACATCAAGCCCTCGAACCTGCTGGTCAACAACCAGGGCGTGATCAAGATCCTCGATCTGGGCCTGGCCCGCCTGAACCAGAGCGACGAGCCGCGGGGCTCGACGGCGGGCGAACCGGCCTTTGGGACCGTCGATTACATGGCCCCCGAGCAGGCCCTGGAAACCGCGAACTTCGACCACCGCGCCGACATCTATTCGCTGGGCTGCACGCTCTACTTTCTGCTCACCGGCCACCCGCCGTTTCCCGAGGGCACGCTTGCCCAGCGGATCGTCAAGCATCAGACGCAGGAACCGCGCGACATTCTGCTGGAGCGGCCCGACACCCCGCCGAAGCTGGTCGAGGTCTGCAAGCGGATGATGGCCAAGGAGCCGGAGAAACGCTATCAGTCGGCCCGAGAGCTATGCGCGGCGCTGGCGCCTCCGCCCAACGGATCGAACGGCGCGACGGTTGCGCGTCCGCCCCTGGCCGTGAAACCGCTGGAGGTGAAGCCGTTGGATGAGGCCCCTTTGCCAGCCGCTACGGCCGAAGACTGGCTCGCTTCGCTCGGCGGGCCGTCGGCCGCCAGCTCCTCCAACGGCTCGAAGACGCCGGTCCCCGCTGCCTCAACGACGAGGCCGAACCAGTCCGGCAAACAGCCGGTCCTCAAGCCCAGCTCCAGCGGTGGCATGCCCGTCACGCGTTCCGGGGGAATGGCCAGCGGTCAGGTGAAGCGCGGGTGGTTCACTTCAAGAAACCGATTGATCCTGGCGATCGCCGGCGGCATCGCGTTGTTGGCGGCGGCGGCCGGATTGGCGACGTTGCCCTTCTGGCTGGCCGGCAACAGGCCCTCGCCCCAATCGGCCACCAAGGCCAAGGCCGGGGAAAAAGAGGGGCTGGAAAAGAAGACGCTCCTCAACCAGGAAGTCGATCCGGAGCTGGACAAATCGATCAAGGAAAGGCTGGTTGCACTCCAGGGCTCGAACAATCCAGATGGCCGTGACGCAAAGGCTGAGGCTTCCCAAAAGCCGGCGTCCCCTGCCGATTCGTCGCAGAAGAGCGCGACACCGCCGCGGACCCAAACCGATACGCCGCCGTCCAAATCCGAGACCAAGATCAATCTCCCGGCGCAAGCGATACCGGTCGCGAACCCCACCCCCAAGGCAAGTGTCGATGCGGCGCAGCCCGAGAAGAAGCCGGAACCGTCCCCCAAGCCGGAGCCGCCCAAGCCGGAACCTCCGAAACCGGAACCGCCCAAGCCGGTTGAGCCGCCCAAGCCGGTCTCGCTCGACGGCCTTGCGCAGACGGTCGACCTGCCGCCGCCCGGCAAGGCCGCCAACGATGCCGTCTCGCTTGGCAGGCTCGATCTCACTCCCGGGCAGACCGTGGCCATCCAGTTGCTGGGCGGCGACCTCGTCGCCAAGGGCAGCCCTAAGTTCGAGTTGGGGCACCCGCTTGCGGGTCAGGCCGGCAGCGGTGCAACTGCAACTTGGTCGGTCCAGATGGTTGACAAGAACAAGGACCCGGTGAAGATCGCCCACGTCTGGGCGGAGGATGGGCAATGCAAGATCCAATGGGAGCCGCAAACGTCGGACAGGGCCACGCTGCTCCGCTACTGCGCCTTGCAGTTCTCCAGCGAGAAGAAGTCGCACCTCGTCCCGTTGTCCACTCCCAAGGTGGTCCCGCCGCTGATCGTCGACGTCCCGGCGGGCGGCGCCCGGGCGCGGCTGACCAGCGCCTATCCCCTTCCCGACGTGAGCACTCTCCGGCTGGAGATCCAGCCTTTGGCCGAATGGGTGCCTAAGCACGAGATCAAGGTCATGGAAACCAAGACGCCCGCCGGCAAGGGCAAGACGAAGGCCAAGACCGTCGAGGCGGTTGCCGGAAACACCGTGCCCGTCAAGAGCGACGTGTACGTCTTCATCGACAAAGAGAAGACGCCGCGCGTGGCGTTCGACATCGGATTCGACACCCGCGGCAAGGACATGGTGCTGCTGGAAATGCAAGCCGGTTGTGAGTTCATGGGCGGCACGGGGCTCTTCAACACGGCCAACCTGGAGCGAGTCAACCTGAATCTGATCGTCACCGAGGCCAACCAGAAGAGCAACGGGGCCAAGCCTACGTCCGAAGAGGTTGACGCGTTGAAGAAGGCCAAGGAGGAACTGAAGGCCCTGGTGGAATTAGGGCTCGAGTTGAACCAGAAGGCCGCGATTCCGTTTTGCGTCTATTCCATCCTGGGCGACGGCGACCCCGCCCACCGCGTCGTCATCTTCCAGAGCGGCCAGCCTCCCAACCCGAAGCCCGGCGGCGCGAAGGCCGGCGGTGTGAAGAAAAGTGCCCCGAAGAAATCATTGGAACCGAAGTGAAGGTACTCGTTTTCCTGCTTCTGCTTTTGCCGCCGACCATGAGTCCATGGTGCCCGGCCGCGGCCCAATCGCCGGATGGGTTGGAAGGCAAGAGCGTGTCGCAATGGACTGTGGAACTCAAGGCCGAGGAGTTCCGCGACCAATGGCATGCGGCCTATGTGTTGGGCGTGGCCGGTTCGCAGGCGGCGCCCGCTGTGCCGGCCCTGCACGCGGTCCTGGATGTCAAATCGGGCAAGAACGAATACGCCCGCAGCATGGCCGCCTGGGCGCTGGGGCGGATCGGCCCCGCCGCCCAGCCGGAGATCCCTTTTCTGAGTGAAACGATGCGGACGACGAAACTCCTTGCCGTGCGGCGGAGCACGGCGGAGGCGTTGGGCAATTTCGGTCCGGCGGCAAGATCGGCTGTGGGCGACCTGGTCAAGATGCTCGACAACGAGGACGACATCACCCGCGTCAACGCGGCGGTGGCGCTCTGGAAGATCGACCGCGATGCCAAGGCCCTGCCGGCACTTGTGGAGATGCTGCGCCAGGGCGATCCGTCGCAGACCTACGCGGCGGCCGTCGCCTTGGGCCAGATGGGTGCGGAGGCTGACACGGTCGCTCCGGCCCTGATCGAGGCCTTGCACGGCCCGACGGCGACGTTCGCCGGGCTGCCGCCCGGTCCTTGGGGCAGTTGGGCAAGGCGGCGTTTCCGGCGCTGAAGAAGGCCAATGTCCTGCAGGATCCGGACGCTGAAACCCGCCGCCTGGTCATCGAGGCCCTGAGCTGGATGGGGCCGGACGCTGTGCCGGCCTTGACGGTCGCATTGAAAGACGCGAGTCCCGCGGTTCGCCGCGCGGCCGCCCGCGCCTAGGCGACCTGGGCGCGGCGGCGCAATCGGCCCGCGCCGCGCTGGAGGCCGCCGCCAGCGATCCGCAGGAAGACGTTCGCGCCGCGGCGGGAAAGGCGCTGCAGCGGATTCGCGGCGAGTGAAGCCCCAGCCACACCGCTACTCGCTGTCGGGCTCTTCCTCGTCCTCGTCGAAGTCCATGTCGTCGAAGTCGAAATCCTGGTCGATCTCCTCCTCCCAGCACTCGCAAAACGGTGTGCTGCGTTCCAGCAAGCGGCGGCACTCGGTACACCAGAGTTGGCCGCACTGGTAGCATCGCCCCACGAGGAGCTCCTCGATCTCGGGATCGGCCTCGCAGTTGCCCGTATCTTCGCTGCCGCACTTGGGACAGTCGCCGACGAAGATCCGATCGGCAAATTCGTCGGCCGACCCGCTCGTGTCGAAGGCCGCGCGGAGTTCCTCCAGCGCTTCCGGGGGCATCTGTCCCAGGATTTCGCGCACGGCGTCTTTTTCCTCCGCCGACGGTTCGCCGCTTACGGCCGCCTCGCAAAAGCCGCAGACCTTGGCCGTATCGGGGACTTTCTTGCCGCAATTCCTGCAACGCATGTACGTGCTCCTCCTCGACGATGTTGGATTGCCGTAATGCCTGGCAGCAGGGCGGAAGACTACTTGCTCTTGTTCTTGGACGCGCTCGGCCTGCTGCCCACCTCGACACTCGTCACCACGCCGTGGGAGTCCGTGGTGACCTTGACCGTGGCGCCCGCTTTCACGTTCCGGTCCGTCAGACCCTCCTTGCCGGTCTTGTTCGTGGTCTTGCCGCCGGCAATGATCTCAAACCTGGTGGAATCGGAAATCGTGAACTGCTTGTCGCTCGATTCCTTCTTGCCTTTGGTGCCCGCACTCACGCTCACGATCAACGTGGCCCCGTCGGCATCCACCTTGCTGATCTTCCCGCTGACGCTGGTCGCCGTTTTCCCCTTCTTGCTGGCGGCCTTGGCCAAGGCCGCGTCGCCACACACGAACAGACCGATCGCAACGCACAAAACCGCTCGCAACATGATAACCTCTTCCTCTTGAGAAAACCCCAGATATGTCTCCCGGCACCCCGCCGGAACAAATGCCCCCCGCCACGAAAAATGCCCGAAGGGCTAATTGCCTAGTTTAGTCCCTGGGAAAAGAGAATTCAACTGGGGCGAGTTTTTCGCACGTGTCCCGCCGGGGCACCATGTCGTCCACCTAAAGGCGGTACTACGAACGAACTTCGCAATTCTCCGGCCTTCCTGGCCACCTGGCCGCCGGTGCTTGACACCGCTCGCCGTGCAGGCTAACGTCATAGGCGCTGGGCAGATCAAAATTTCACTTCCACAACACGAGGAAACGTCGATGAAAACCTTAATAAGCGCGAGAGTATGCCTTGCGCGGACCGCTCTCGTCGTTGCGTCGCTGGCGATTGCCTCCCGCGCCACGGCGGCCGAAAACCAACCGCGGCGCGTGGTCTTTGAGGGCGTCAAGTCCGAGCACCAGTGGCCGCTCAAGGAACTCGGCAACGACTGGCCCTCCGACTGGTCGGATTACAAGTTTCTCGTCCTGGAACTCAAAACCACCACGCCGCAGCGATTTTCCATCTATCTCTATACCGCCGACGGCCCCCGGCGGATCATGTTCCAGCCCTTCGGCCAGAACGTCTGGCTGAGGGCGTCCGTGCCGCTCCGCTACTTCCAGGGCATGGACCAGTCGGGCACCGATCTGGCCTCCACGATCAATCGCCGCACCGACTCGTTCTGGATGTCGGTCTGGGGTCCGTTCGGCGACTTGAAGAAAGTCGAGTCGCTGGGCCTGACGATGGAGTATCCGCTTCCCGGCGCGGTGGTGGAAATCCGCTCCCTGAAACTCGCCAAGGAAGATCCCGGCTCCGATTTCCTGGAGGGCAAGCCGGTGCTCGATGAATTCAAGCAATGGGCCCATGCCGACTGGCCGCGGAAGATCAAGAGCCGCGAGCAACTGGCCAAGGAACTGGCCGATGAAGAGAAGGCGCTCCAGCCCGGCGACTTCGGCTACGGCGAATATGGCGGCTACAAGAACTCCCAGGCCAAGGCGACCGGCTTCTTCCGCGTCGAACAGGTGGACGGCAAATGGTGGTTCGTCGATCCGCAAGGGCATCTGTTCCTGTCGCAGAGTCTCAACGGCGTGGGCGGCGGCCCGCGACCGGCAGGGGCGCGAATCCGGCAGCGAATGCCACGGCCAGCAAAACGGAACGCCGCCTCGAGGCCTGGGGTTTCAACACCGGTTCGCAGGGAATGAAGAAGCCCTACATCACCTATGTCCGCGCCCCGCTGGGGAAGAACACGTTCCTGGGACTTCCGGACGTTTATTCGGCCGAGTTTGCCCGCGGAGTGGATCAGGCGGCCGCCGGCACGTGCGTGCGCGCAAGAACGATCCCTGGCTGATCGGCTATTTCGTCGGCAACGAGCCGCCGTGGGATAATCGCGAAAGCGAAGTCGTGAGCATGATCCTGGCCGGACCGGCCACCGCCACCCAGGCCAAGGCCAAGGAGTTCCTCGCCGCGGGCGACACGCCGCAGCGCCGCAAGGAGTTTGTCGTGGCCGCCTTCGAAAAGCAACTCGACCTGGTGGGCGCGGCGATCCGCAAGTACGACCCGAATCACCTGAACCTGGGCATCCGCTTCGGCGGCAATCCGTCCGAAGAGGTCTTGCGAACGGGGCGGGTCTTCAACGTCTGCAGCATCAACGTCTACGAATATGAGCCGACGAAGCAGGTGGAGCGGACCTACCGCATCACAGGCCGCCCGGTGTTGATCGGCGAATTCCACTTCGGCGTGCCGGCCGACGGCCTGGGCGCGGGGCTGGTGCAGACCCGCGACCAGATCGAGCGCGGCAAGGGCTACCGCTACTTCGTGGAGCAGGCGGCGGCGCTGCCCGGCTTCCTCGGGCGCATTGGTTCGCCTGGCGCGACGAACCGGTCCTCGGCCGCATGGACGGCGAGAACTACAACATCGGCTTCGTCGACGTGACCGACCGGCCCTATCCGGAATTGGTCGAGGCCGCGAAGGCCACGCACCGCAGTTTGTATGACGTGCATGCGGGAAAGACGCCGCCCTTCAGCGAGCGGCCGAAGGCCTCCGACGCCGGCACGCCCGTATCGCCCTGGGAAAACATCTGTAGGGCGTAATGTTAACTGTAGGGTGGGACCAGATCGCGTAGCGAGTGCCGGCCCACCAACGTTCGGATTTTCGATCATGGTGGGCCGGCCTCGCTACGCGAGCTTGTCCCACCCTACCGCCTATTGCTTGGAGACCAATCATGCAAAAAAGAACCTTCTGCCTTTTCATCGCAATCCTGTTTGGCATTACGATCAACTTGCCGGGTCTGGCCGCCGCGCCGGTTACGATCTGGGAGGAACAAGTCGTCATCCCCACCTACGCAATCGGGCCGCCGGAGCCGAACCCGCAGTTCTATTCTGGCGGGAACTCGCAAGGCGCCCAGCATCGCATCTACCCCTATCCGGCCTACGACAATCTCACCACCGAGAAGGTCGACAAGTCGTACAAGATGATCTATCTCGAAAACGAGTACGTCAAGATCGGCGTCCTGCCCGAGAGCGGCGGCAAGATCTTCGAGGCCATCGACAAGACCAACGGCTACAACTTCTTCTATCGCCAGCACGTCATCAAGCCGGCCCTGATCAGCCTCCTGGGGGCCTGGATTTCCGGCGGCGTGGAGTGGGACCTGCCGCACCACCATCGCGCCACGAGCTTCCTCCCCGTGCAGTACACGATCGAAGAGAATCCGGACGGATCGAAGACGGTGTGGGTCGGCGAACTGGAACTCCGCGACCGCATGCGGTGGGCCGTTGGGCTTACGCTGCATCCCGGCAAGTCGTACCTCGAGGCCTCGTTCCGCATGATCAACCGCACGCCCTTGCCGACCTCGATGCTCTGCTTCAGCAACGTGGCGGTGAGTGTCAATGAGAACTATCAAGTCATCTTCCCGCCCAGCACGCAGTGGGTCACGGGGCACGGCAAGAAGGATTTCACGCCCTGGCCCATCGATGGAAACGGCACGGATGTCAGTCGCTACAAGAACCACGCCCCCGGCTCGATGTTCGCCTGGAACTTCCAGGACGATTTTCTCGCCGGCTACGACCACGGCAAGCAGGCCGGCACGATGAGCGTGGCGGACCACAATGTGGTCCCCGGCAAGAAGTTCTGGACCTGGGGCGACACGCCCGGCGGCCACCGGCAGGACACCTTGCTCACCGACTCCGACGGCCCTTACATCGAACTCATGGTGGGGGCCTACTCGGACAATCAGCCCGATTACAGTTGGATGGCAGCCGCACGAGACGCGGAGTTGGACGCAATACTGGTATCCCTTCCGCGACATCGACGGCGTGAAGAACGCGAACACCGAGGCCGCCGTGAACCTCGAGGTCCAAGACGGCAAGATTCGGCTCGGCTTCTGCGCCACCTCCGATCATCCGGCCGCCAACGTGATCTTGAAGCTCAAGGACCAAACGCTCCTGGAGGAGCAGGTCGCCATCAATCCGGCCAAGGCGTATCGGAAGGAGATCGCTCTGCCCTCCGGCGCGGACGTGCATGACCTCCGCGCCTCGCTTTCCGCCGATGGCAAGGAGCTTGTCGGCTACTCGCCCGTCAGGCTTCAGCCCCAGCCCCGGCCGACTGTGGTGACGAACTTCCCGGCACCGGCGGAATTCAAGACGAATGAAGAACTTTATTTCGCAGGGCTGCGGATCGACCAGTTTCACGCGCCGGCGGCCACACCCGATCCCTATTGGCTGGAGGCCCTCAAACGCGACCCGGGCGACGTGCGGGTCAACACGGCGCTGGGCATCAACTGCATCAAGGCGGGGCGCTATACCGATGCCGAGACGTACCTCCGCAAAGCGATCCAGCGGGCTACCGACCGTTACACCACGCCCAAGGATTGCGAGCCGTTTTATTATCTTGGCCTGGCGCTGAAGGCCCAGGGAAAAACGGACGATGCCTTCAACCAGTTCTCAAAGTCGACCTGGTCCGGCGCGTGGCGCGGCCCCGGGTACTTTGAGATGGCCGAGATCGCATCCCTTTGCGGTGACACAAGCGCGGCCTTGACCTACGTCGACGATTCCTTGAAGGCCAACACGGAAGACATGCGGGCCTTGGGGCTCAAGGCGGCGCTGCTTCGCCATAGCGGGCAAAGCAAGGAAGCCATCGCCGTTGTCGCGGCCATGCGCAAGATCGATCCGCTCGATGTCCACGCCATGGTCGAACGGTCGCTGACTAGCGAGACCGAGGGCAAAAGTGAGCTTGCCGCGACGGTCAACGGTCACCCGGCAACAGTGCTCGAAGTCGCCGCCGACTATCTCAACGCCGGTCTATGGGAGGACGGAACGGCGGTGCTCGCGCAGGTCCTGGAGGAGGCGAAGGACCAGTCCAAGATCTCACCGCTGGTCTTCTATTACTTGGGCTACGCCGGGCAGAAACTGAGTCATTCCGAGAAGGCAATCACCTGGTTCAATCGCGCCACAAAGGCCCCCACGGATTATGTCTTTCCCTTCCAGATGGAAATGATTCCCGTCCTGGAAGCGGCCATGCAGGCCAATCCGGCCGATTCGCGGGCCCCCTATTATCTGGGTAACCTGCTTTACGACTGGCAGCCAGAACGGGCGGTTGCCCTGTGGGAGAAATCGGCCGCGCTCGGCGCCGATTTTCCCGTTGTCTACCGCAATCTGGCAATGGTCTATGCGAAGCAAGATGGGGCCCGCGACAAGGTGCTGGCAAACCTCGAAAAGGCCGCTGAGTTTGGCGGCAATGCCATGGTCTTCAGCGAACTGGATAAGTTGTATGAAGAGAATGGCGTGGCGCCCGAAAAGCGGCTCGCGCTCCTGGAATCGCACCAGCCGGTCATCAACCGCGATGAAGTCATTGCCCGCGAGGTCAACCTGGAGATTTTCGCCGGCAAGGCGGACGTGGCACTCGAGCTTCTCAAGACGCGATTCTTCCTGCGCCTGGGAAGGCGGCGGCCGATTCTCGCTGAGCGATTCCTGGGTGAACGCCAATCTCGTCCGTGGCCATCAGCGGTTCGCCGCCAGGCAGTTCAAGGAGGCCCTCGCCGCCTACCAGGCCGCCAGCGAGTTGCCCGCGACCCTGCAAGAGGCCGGCGGCAGTCTCGCCGCCCGCAAGGGCGAGGTCGACTACTGGATCGGAAACGCCTACGAGGCCCTGGGAGAGAAGGAGAAGGCCCGGCAGTCGTGGCGGGCAGCCGCGGAAACCTCCGGCACGCCGGAAAGCGGACGGGGCCGTCTTGGCGAAGGCGGCGAAGGCGGCCGAGGGCGAAGTCCTGTAGGGGGCGGCGCGGCCGGAGCGCACGTCGCCCAGGCCGCAAGCTACTATCAGGCATTGGCACTGGATAAATTGGGCGAGGGCGGCCGCGCCAAGGCGATTTTCGAGCGTCTGGCGGAGACCGGCGCCAAGGCGCTCAACGACGCGCCGAAGCTGGACGGCAAGTCCTACGCCACGGCCGCCGAGCGAGGAAAGGTCGCGGATGCCCACTACCTTGCCGGGCTCGGCCAGCTTGGTTTGAAGAACAAGGACAAAGCACGGCAGGAGTTTTCCGCCGCCCTCGCAGCCAGTCCCGATCACTTCGCCGCTAAGAACGCCCTGACAGCAATAGCGCCCTGAGGGAAACCACGAAAGACACGAACAACACGAAAGGGGAGAAAAGAAAGGAAGATGGAACTCAGGTGTTGATGGCTATCTGAAGTAGCGGACCGAATATGCTCGCCAATTGTCCGCTCCATCTTCCTCTCATTGATCTTCCTGTCTTTATCGTTTTATTGTGGCGGCACGACCACCTCAAACGCCGAGCCCTTGATCTTGCGCAACTCTTCGCCGAGGGCGGGGATCCGCGGATCGGGGGCCACCGAGAGCGACCAGTCCATGCCGTTGTCGGCCACGAACATGCCGTACTTTTTCAGGCCCTTGAGGATCGCCTGGACGGCGGGCGAGTAGCCGCTGATGTCGAAGTCCGGTTTCAGCCGGATCCGCTCGCCCATTCGCGGCAGGTTTTCGTCCTCATGAGGGCTGGCAAAGTGCGTGGCGGGCGCGACGTAGGCCCGGCGGCTCTTGACCACCGTCACCCGCAGGGCGTGCTCGACGATGCCCCGCTGGATCTCGTCGTAGCGCACCGTGGCCGGGAAGATCGGTAGTCCTGCGGCGTCGGTTGAGGTCCATCCATCGGGCCGGAGCTTATTCGACTTCAGATCGAAGACCGAGCACTGCGCGGCCTGCCAGCCGCCGTCGGTCTTCTTCATCTGGTAGAACTCGTAGAGCATGCGATTGACCGGGTCGACGACGCTGGCGTGGCGGTCGCCGCCCTGCCTGGCCAGGTCGCGCTGGACGGCGTCCAGCGTCGGCGGCTTGGCGGACCCCTGCCGCTGGAAATCGACGGGCCAGCCTTCGATGGGCGTGCCCTCCGGCACGGGGAACGGCCCCTTGTCCGATTCGCCCGGATAGTCGACAACCTTCACGTCGACCCGCGGCTGGCCGGGCGGCACGAGGATGAAGCCCATGTCGGTGTTGCACCGCAGCGGCTTCTGCAGGCCGATCGAGGCGATGATATTCTGCGAGTTCGGGTGCAGCGGCCAATCCGAGACCACTTGATTCCACGGGTTGTCGGGCGGAAAGACCTCCAGGGCCGAGCATAAGGCGTCGGCCTCGGGCGTGCAAAAGAGGATCGGCTTGGTAATCGGCGGCATCTTGGCGGCACGGATGCGGGCCAGGCGGGCCGGGTCGCTGCCGACGGTCGGCTTCTTGACAGGGGCGGCGGCGGTGAGAACGCCCTCGGGCGATGCCGTGAGATCGACCTTCGCACTGCCGATCGTGCCGGTGATGTGGTAAACCTGCGGCGGTCCGGCCGGGGTGGCTGCCGAAGCTGCCGGTGCGGCCGGCACATCATCGCCCACCAGCAGGATGTCGCCGAAGTAGAGCGTTGGCGCCGCGCTCTCCGCGCAGGAGAGGTACCATTTGCCCACGGCAGAAAGGTCGGGCGCTGTGCCGTTGACGTTCATCAATTCGTCGATGCCGATCTTGACCTCGTTCTTGCCGGGGTTCAGCGTGAAGGGGAACTCGATGCGAGTCTGGAAGTTGGTCGTGCGTTTGTGCTTGACCGTGAGGATCAAGGGCACTTTCTGCTGCGCCGGATTGAAGGCGCTGAACTGCAGGCTGACGAACGGTTTCCAGTTGGCGACCCGCGCCTGGCGGTCGCCGAAGCTATCGCCCTTGGCGTAGACGACCTTCAGGGCCTTGCCGCCGAGTTCTTTGCACTCTTCGATGGTCATGGTCGTGGCGCCGTCGCTGCCCGTGTCGTTGGGGATCTGACCTTGGCCGACATTGAGCAGGGCTTCCTGGCGTGCGGCGGCCTCATGGGCGGTACAGGCCGTCAGCAGCAGAAAGCCGGCGGCGGCCAGGGCGATGTTTCGAGCGATCATGTGTTCAGTCCTCTCTTCGCAAGTGGGCAGCAGGGTGGGCCGACGGGCACCAGGTACGCATGGTCGACGATTCCCACCATTTACCGATGATTTTCACACGGGCTTCCATGACGCAAATAACCGAGTTAACGTTCCGGACATCCTCTCAGCCGTCGGGCGTGTCGAGGATGTGCTTCAAACGCTCCGCAAGTTGCGGCGGGAGTTTCGACAACCAGGAAGCATCGATCAGGCCGACGCCGATCAGGTCCTCGATGTGGACCTGATCCTTGCGCCGGTTTGCCATCAGCTTCATCGCCACCAGCGATTCGAGTGCGATCACGCGGAAGTTGGCCGGATCGTCGACGGTCTGGATCTCCGGAGCGGGAAATAGATCACCGAGCCGAGTCTTTTCGCCGCTGAATAGCAAGTGGACGGCCTCGCTGGGCTTGCCCTCCGGGCCGTCGCGGAACATGACGATGTCGAGCAACTCACCCGCGACGAAGCCGGCACGTTCCAGACACGAAGTGACGTTGGGAAACCGGGCCGCGTATTCGTCGAGCATCATTTGCATAGCTTGTGCTCCGCTACTCTGCAGTATATTCTATCCCGTGCCATTACACTTGGGTTCGGCTGCGCGTGGCGCAGGCGGCTGCGAATGCGCCGGACCTGACCAATTACTGCAACCGCGGCTGCCGCCAACAAGAGGGCCGGCGCTCCGGGTTCCGGGACCGCTGCCAGGTGATCCATGTCCGCTTCGCCGGTTGCCCCGCTGGCGCGGTGGTATTGAAGAGCAGCGCCGCGCCTGCGCCGACGGTCAAGCTCGTCCCGCCGCCCAGGGCATCGACGTTCACTACCTCCAGGGTCCCTTGTTCGACAACTGTCCCCCCGCTGTAGTCGTTGCTGCCGCCGAGGACCAAAAATCCCGGCCCGGCCACGACCAACTCGCCGCTTCCGGTCAAGTCGTTCGCAAGCGTCAGCGTTTGAGAGGAACTGGGCACAAGCGTGGCCGCCGTAGCGATGGCCGCGGGCGCTGCAAGCAGGCCGTTGCCCTCGATCGTGCCCGTGCTGATCGCCACGCTGGCGGCTCTCATGGTGCCGCCCGAAAGGTCGACCTGGCCGCTGTTGGATACATTGACCGTCCCGAAGCTCCCCGAACCGCTGATCGCCGCGCCGAAGCCGACGTTGGTCGTGCCGAGGACGGCGCCGTTGTTGACCAGCAGACTGTTGCGGAGGTTGAGCGATTCCCCCTGACCGGCGCTATCGGCGTTCAGCGTGCCGCCCGAATTGATCGTGATCACGCCGCCCGCCCAACTCGTCAGGTTGGCGTCGCGGTTGTTGAGCAGACCGCCGGCTTGGATCACGATCGTGCCGCCGTCGTTGCCGCCCCAGAACGACGCGGTATTCGTGCCGCTCAGGGCAAGCGTGCCGCCGCCCATGTTGTAGCCTCCGACATTCAACAGCAACCCGCCGCTGCCGGCGATCAGGCCATTGTTGGTTACGTTAGTCAAGGTGGCCGCGCCGTTCTGCTGGAGCGTGCCGTCGTTGGTCGCGCCGTTGAAGGTTGTCGTCGTGGAGGCCGCGAGGACGAACGCGCCCGGGCCGTAGAGCATGCCGCCGTAGAGCGTAGCGTTCTGGAATTGGACGATCCCCCCGGCTTGCGCAAACCGTGCCGTAGGGGCCCAGCGTGAAACTCCCGCCGCTGAACGTGAGCGTGCCGCCGCTGGCGGCCGTGCACGTGGTCAAGGAGGTGGCCCCGGCCAGGACGAGTTGGCCCTGGACGACGTTGATCGAACCGGAAAAACCACTGGAATTGCCCGTCAACGTGAGCGTGTCGCTGGCCGTCTTCACGACCGCGCCAGGGCCGCTGAGCGCAAGGTTCATGCTGGTGTTATCCGCACGGTCCAGGACCAGGACCGCGGCGGCGGAAACGGCGACCGCCCCCGCGAGGCTTCCGCTGGTCCCGCCGTTGCCGAGCTGGAGCGTGCCGGCCGAGATCGTCGTCCCGCCGCTGAAGGTACTATTGCCCAGCAAGGTCAAGACACTGGGGGCGGCCTGCGCCAGGCCGCCCTTGCCGCTGATGACCCCCGCGAAACTCGTGCCGCTGCCCCAGTTGAAGACAAGAACTCCGCTGTCCAACACGCTGCCGCTGCCGAGCGATCCGCCGCTGCCGCCGTTGCCGATCTGCAGCGTGCCGGCGGAGATCGTGGTGGCGCCGCTGTAGGTATTGTTGCCCGTCAGGACCAGCGTTCCCGGGCCGGCCTGCATCAGGTTGCCAATGCCGCTGATCACGCCGCTATAGGTCGGCGAATCGGCCGGATTGAAGACCAGCGCGGCCGAGGTCGCGGAGAGGACGATGCTAGGGCTGGCGAGAAACGAGCCGCTGCCGCCATTACCGATCTGCAACGTGCCGGCCGAGATCGTGGTGGCGCCGCTGTAGGTATTGCTGCCGGTCAGGATCAGCGTTCCCGGGCCCAAGCGGGTCAGGCTGCCGCTGCCGCTGATGACGCCGTCAAATTCCGTGCTGTCGTTGTTGTTGAAAATCAGGCTGCCGTTGTCGAGCACGCCGCTGCTGCCCTCAATCGAAGCCCCGCTCCCCCCATGCCCCACCTGGAGCGTGCCGCCCGAGATCGTGGTGCTGCCGCTATACGTATTGCTGCCCATCAAGGCCAGGAGGCCGCCGCCGGTCTGCACCAGGCCGCCGCTGCCGCTGATCACGCCGGGGAAGACCTCGATGTCGCTATGGTTGAAAACCAGGCTGCCGTTATCCAACACGCCACTGCTGGCGGCGAGCGAAGCACCGCTGCCGCCATTGCCAATTTGCAGCGTGCCGGCCGCCACGGTCAAGTCGCCGCCGAAACCGCTGGCGCCGAGCAGGGTCAAGAAACCCGTGCCGGCCTGTACCAGGCTGCCGCCGCCGCTGATCGGATTTGCCACGGCTGCCGAGCCCGAAAGATTGAAGGCGAGCGTGTCGGCGACGTACACCGGCCCTGTGCCCAGGGAGCCGGTCGTGCCGCCGGCCCCCACCTGCAGCGTGCCGTTCAAGATCGTCGTGCCGCCCGTGTAGTTGTTGTTGCCCGTCAGGATCACGACGTCTCCGCCGTTCTGCACCAGACTGCCGCTGCCGCCAATCACGCCGCCCAACGTCAGTGTGTCCGAGCAATCGAAAACCAGCACGCCGTTGTCGACCACTGTGCCCGTGCCCAGGCTGGCGGAGGGCGTGCCATTGCCGATCTGCAGCGTGCCGGCGGAGATCGTCGTCGTGCCGCGATAGACATTGCTGGCCGTCAAGATGAGCGTCCCCGCGCCCGTCTGTGTCAGGCTGCCGTTGCCGCTGATCACGCCGTCAAATTCCGTGCTGTCGTTGTGGTTGAAGATGAGGCTGCCGTTATTCACGATCCCGCTGCCGCCGATCGATGCGCCGCTGCCGCCGTTGCCGACTTGCAGTGTGCCGGCCGAGACGACCGTGATGCCCGTGTACGTGCTCGCGGCGGTCAGCGTCAGGACATTGGCCCCGGCCTGGACCAGGTTCCCGCCGCCGCTGACGGCCCCGCCAAACGTCGCGGGGCTGGAAACAGCGAACACCAGCCCGCCGTTGTTGAAGATCGTGCCGCCCCCCAAGTCCAATCCATTCACCGCGGCCAGGCTGCCGAGTTGCAAGGTACCGGCGCCGATCGTCGTACCGTCGCTGTAAAGGGTGCTTCCCGTGAGGGTCAGGATGCCCGACCCGGCTTTCGTGAGGGCCGTCGGCCCGCCGTTGTCGGCGATGACGCTGCCGATCGCGAGGTTTTGCGGCGTGAAGATTATCAACTCCGCATTGCCCGACAAGGCGGACGAGCCTTCCAACGTGCCGCCGCTGATCGAGCCGTTGGTGGAGTTGCAGATCAATCCGCCGCTGGCCAGCGTCAGCGAGCCGGCATTGCCCATGCTGACCCCCAGGCTCCCGGTCAGGACCAGCGAGTTGCAGAGCTTTGCGGAAGTAACGCTGGACTGTTGGCCGGAAAGCGAGACATTCGCGCCGCTCTTGCTCGCACTCAGCGTACCAAGGTTCGCGCCGTAATAGCTGCTATACGGAACGATATTGTTCGAGGCGTTGAACGTCACCCACCCGGTGCCCCCCGACGTTGCGAAGCCGCCGAGGATCCCGGTGGTGGTTGCACTGGTCGTGAGGATGCCATTGGTGGCGGATTGCGTGCCGCTGGGCAGCGTGAAATCGACCGTGCCGCCCGGATAGCGGGTAATGCTTCCCAGATTCAAAAGCAGCGGATTCGACGAGCCGGCCGTCAGGACAACGGCCGAAGCGCCGGCATTGATCGTGAGGCCGCTTGTTTCTCGGCTATTGCTGGCCGAAAGTTTGCCTTGGATTGCGAGCGTGCCGCCGGTCAGAGCCAGCGCGGAGGAATTACTGACGATGTTGCTCGCCGGTGCGCCGGCCTGGCTGAAATCGAGCTTGAGGATGCCGCCGTCTATGCTCGTAGTCCCCGTGTAGTTGTTGCGGCCGCCGAGGACCAGGATCCCGCTGCCGCTTTTCGTCAAGTTGCCCGCCGCGCCCACTGAGTCGCCGCTGAAGGTGGTGTTGATCCCGTTGCCGCCCACATTGAGTTCCAGCGCAACGCCACTCTTATCGACGAGGCTTCCGCTTCCGCTGCCGCTCAGCCCTCCCAGGTAGAACGCAGTGCTCGAGGCGGTGACCGTGTCGAACGCCAGTCCGCCGCTGCCGGCGGTCAGCGTCAGGGTGCTGTTGGGAAGGGCCGTAGCACTGCTCAAGAGAATTGTCGTGGCGCTGTCGGCAAGCGTCGTGCCGCCGCTGAGATCATTGTTGCCGGCCAGCGCGAGCGTGCCGCCGCCGGAGACGTATAATCCCCCGGTGCCGGAAAAGGCCCCGGAAAACACCGCCAAATTCCCGCTCGTGTTGATGTCGCCGCCGCTGCCGCTGAGGGTCATGTCCTGCTGGACATTGAAGCCCGGACCGGTCGCGAGCGTCCCTCCACTGAAGTTGAACGTGCCGCCGTTGGACTGGATGGAGGAGACTTGCAGCACGCCGCCGCTGAGATTGTACGTCCCGCCGCTATTGAGCGTCAGCGCGTTCGCCACGGTATGCGTCCCGCCCGACTGGGCGAACGTCCCGCTGCCGGCGAAGGTCCCCGTGCCGTAGAAAGTGGGTCCCAATTGCACGTTCGCTGCCCAGAGCGAGCCGCCGCTGAGGTTGTAGACTCCGTTTGCGGTCGGCGCGTAGCCGACGTACAAGGTATCGCCAACCGCGCCGACGCCGCCCGACTGGTTGAAGGTTCCGCTGGCGGAGTTGCCCACGTAGAGCTCGGTTGTGTTATTGAGTCCGCCCGATTGGTTGAATGTGCCCGGCCCGAGATTGCCAAGGAATTCATTGTAGGTTGCCGTCAGATTGCCGCCGGACATCTGGAGGCTGCCGCCAAGACTGCTGTTCGGATCGCCGAGTTGGAGGTCCAGGCAGGCGGCGGTGTCGATCGTCGAGACGGACGCGGTTCCGCCATTGATGATGTAGGCATCGTCGGTCGGCCCCGGCGCTGCGCCACCCCAGTTGGCGGCTCCGAGCCAATCGCCAAAGGGAACGGACCAATAGACGTTGCCGCGGGCGACCTGGGCCGCAGCCAGCAACATCGCCAGGCAAAGAACGACTGCGGCCGGCGCAGACCGCCGCGCGGCGGAAAAGGAGACGGGTCGCGTCACGGGCGACACTGCAACTTGGCCCGCGGGGTACAGGGTAGACATGTCGGGACGCAGCTCCAAGGGGGAAATTTGCCGCGGCACCTGAGACGGCACTCGGGAACCCCACGAGTCTGATTCTAATTCAATCAAGACTCGACGGGAAGCTACTTATGCTTCGCGCGGCCTGAAATGAGCCGTTTCCTACTAACCCGAAGTGCAAGCGAGGGAATAGGTTGCGGTCCTCGCTTGCGCTTCGGTTTAGTATCGTTCTTGGCCGCCGCGGGCCACGACGACGGGGAATTTCGTTCCCGGGGCCGTGGCATGAATCGATTTACCACCTTCAAGGGTCAGATGCCACCCGGCGCGAATAGTTTCGCTGGGAATTTGCGATTACGGATTGGGCGAAAAGCCGCCCTGGGCAGCCGCTGCCCCTCGCTTTACCGGAACAGTCTTTTCTTAAGAGCGGGGGGAATCGGCCTTGGTGGGACAACGGAATCGGTAAGTCGCAGCGTGTGGTCGACGGGGGCCATGGCCTACTTGGTGCCCATCAACCGCACCCTACGAACCCTTTTTTCGGCAATCCCGCTCACCCATCGGCCCTTGGTACCGGCTTTTCCCATGTCGGGAAGTTGAAGCTTTTGCAGGCGGGGTTTAGTGTAGAGGTTTGAACTGTGGTTTCCCGACCGTGCAAGTCGCTTGGCATCGCATCCCATTCGCGCTCCGCTCGACAGTCCTTATCATGGTGTCTGCGGGGCGGAACAGTCCGGGTCTGGGCAAGAACCTCTGTTTTCGTTGAGATATAGCTATGGCTACTCGATTTGTGCGTGTTGATTTGTCGGAAAATGCCCGCGATTATCGGCCCATCGCCGTTGAACCGGGCGTGGCGATGCTCGATCGTGCAGGTGCGAATAATCGCATCCTCTTCCGCTGGCTGGGCGGCATGGTGGCCGAACCGGTGTGGGAGGAAGATGCCGTCGGCTTCTACGTCCGCGACGACAAGGGCGGACGGCTTGAGGATGTGATCTGCCAGCCGGCCTCGGCCCAGGACCTGCAAGGGCTGCTGTGCGACGACCTGGCCAAACTCCGCGAGCGGCTCGACAAGTCGCGGGGCGAAACGCCTACCGAGCGCACCCTGCGAAAAGTCCTCGTGCGGACCTTTACGGAACTGGTCGACAACCCGGCCCGCACCGATCTGGACAGCTACTTCTTCCGCTACCGCGACGTGCTCGGCAACTGGCGGCTGATCTGGTGCTGGGGCTATGAGCGGTTGGACCACGAACCGGCCCCCTCGGTAGTCTGCACCGATCCTGACTGCAACCTGCTCTTCGTCCGCCGCCCTGGCAAGAGCCCCCGCTGCCCGAGTTGTGCAGGGCTGCTCCAGGCCCGGCCGAGGCGTAAGACCAATTGGAAGATCGCCGCCCTGGCCCTCTTGCTGCTGCTCCTGCTGCTCGGGGGCGCCTTCAAGCTGCTCTGGCCGTCGCCCACGCTGGTCGCCAGCCCTGCCCAGTTCACCGGCCCGGTCGGCACGCGGATCGATTGCCAGGTGATGGAGAAACGGGGTTTCTTCTTCAAGAAAAAGGACGTTACCCACGACGCGGTCGGCATCACGTTTGATCCCCGCGTGGCCCGCTTCGACCAGGCCACCGGCTCGATCCGCCTGACGGGCGTGGGGCAAACCAAGATCGAATTCCAAGTACCATGGCCGCAGGGCCGAGATTGCCATCGCGGCCACTGGCTCCGTCAATCCCGACAAGCTGGTGGTCGAGCCCGCTGCGGTCAGTCTGGCCGTCGGCAGCACGGCCCGGCTGAAGGTCTTCGGCGAATACAAAGATGGCACGCGGGTCGATCTCACCGAGGCCGCCGAATGGGTCCCGCAGAACGACGGCAAGGTCTTCGCCCGCGGCAGCCTGATCGAGGGCCTGGCGCAAGGCAACTCCACGGTTGCGGCCCGTTACCGCGGCGGGCCGGATGCCCCCTATGTCGAGGCCGCAGCCACAGTCAGCGTGGTGCCCGGCAATTTCCAATCGATCGAGGTCGGCGCCGATCCGTCAAGCATCGGCCTCGGGCTCAGCGGCAATGTCCATATCGACGGTGTCGGCGCCGACGGCAAACACTATAACCTCATCGGCTCCTCGCAACTTAAGACCGAGGTCAGCCCTAGCTATGTCGCCTCGCTGCACGGCGAGACCCTCCGCGGCGAGCAGGTGGGCAAGGGCAAATTGGCGGCCACCTTCGGCAGCGGTCTGAAGGGCGGCTGTGATTTTGCCGTCGCCTTGCCGCATCCCTTCGTTTCCGCCGTCCATCCGGAAAGCCTCGACATGGCAGTGGACGAAATCGCCGACATCGCTTACATTTCGCCCGACCGCAGCCCTATTCACCTCAGTTGCTCCAAGGCGGGAATCGTGGACGTCACCGCCGACAACCGGCTCGTCGGCCGGGCCGTGGGCGATACGCAGGTCTCCGTCATCCAATCGGGAAAGACGCTGGGCACGGTCGCCGTGACCGTCACCAAAGCCGACTTCCAGGGCCTGTTCTTCGATCCGGGCAGCCAGGTAGTCGAGGTCGACGACTCGATGCATCCCAGGGTTTTCGCCATGGTCGCCGGCAGCAATCCGCCGCGGAATGCCGAGATTGACCCCCGACGGATCGCTACCGAGAAGCCGCCGGCGGCCGAGTTCGCCCGGTTCGATTCTAAAGCGTTCGAGTTGACGGGCGTGAAGCCGACCACCAGCAGTTCGCCCCAAGAGCTTGCCGTGCGGTTGGGCGAATTGAAGGCCGCCGCCCCGGTGCAGGTCGTGATGGCGCCCTGCCGTTTGGAACTGACTCCGGCCGGCCCTATCGATCTGCCGCTGGGCCAGATGCAGCGATTGCAAGGGTTTGCCAACTATGGCGGCGGCCGGCGGGTGCAGATCCGCTCCGAGCGGTTGAAATGGCTCAGCCAGGAGAAGGACGTGCCGGGCCTGAAGCTCTACGACAACGACGAGGCCGTCGGCGCGGTGGGGGCCCTCAAGGCCGGCGCCGGGCCGCTAAATGTCTATGCCGACTATAACGGCCAGGAATCGAACCGCGTCACGTTCAAGAGTGTTGATGCCGATCCCAGCGTCAAGCTCGACATCGACGTCGATCGCACGCTCCGCATTGCCGGCGAGCAGGGCCGCGCCGTGCTTACAGCCAGCGGTTCCGGCGGCGACGTGGAGCTCGTGCCCTCGCTCATCAAGTTCACTAGTTCCGACGACAAAGTGCTGAAGCTGATTGCCGGCAAGATAGGGCTATTTGCCACCGGGAACGCGGGAAGTGCCGTGCTGACCGGCAGCCACCTGGCGGCCAAGGAACCGGCCAAGAAGGAGTTCCGCGTCGGCGATCCGGCCAAGATGAAGCTGGTCTTCAAGCCGGACAATGTTCGCGTGCCGGTCAATCAAAAGGCCGCGCTCTCGCTTTTGCTGGTGGAAATGGAGGCCGACGGGAAAAAGGAAAACAGAGTGCCGAGCTGCTGGGCCAGGGCGTCGGCTTTTATGTCGAGAAGCCCGATGCCGTGCGCTACTATCCGCCGACCCTCACCGGCCTCAGCCCGGCGCCGCCCTTCGAGATCGCCGGTTCGATCCCCGTGCTTCGGCCGGCGACGGCCAAGGTCGAGGTGGTCGAGGCCGAATCGAAGGCCCTGCGGATCAGGCCGTCGGCGGATTCCCCTCTGGCCCCAGGGCAGCAGGTCTCGCTGACGGTCGAGGAGCAGGTTGCCGGCTCCGATGCCTGGCAGGAGGTCCGTCCTGACGCGGTCCAGTGGACCGTGCCGCCGCAGTCCCAGTTCCTGTGGACGCCGAGCACGGAAAACCTGCGGCCGGCGATCACGCTCCTGCCCGATCTCGTGGGCGACGTGAAGCTTGAGGCAGCGGTCGGGGGCGGGGCACCCGGTACTCCGGGTCCGGCCTCCGTGGTCTTCAGCTTGAAGGCCGCCGGGCCGGACGCCAAAGATGCGGCGGCCACGCTGGTCTTGGATCGCGAGCCGGGTGGAAAACTCCTCCCCGTCGGCCAGAGCCAGCGGTATGCGGTCCTGGTCAATAAGGACGGCCATAGCGAACCGGCCGCCGACGTCCACTGGCCGGAGAATTTCGAGAACGAATATGTCAAATGGGAAGCCCCCGTGCTGACGGCCAAGAAGGAAGGCTATACGCAGTTCCTCCGGGCTGAAGTCGGCGGGCGGAACGTGCTCTGGCACACGACGACCTATCAGCCGGGCGAGTACGGGCCTCCGCCTGATAGAACAACAGTAGATGAACCAACGCCCGACCTGGTCAAGATCTTCAGCCAGCAGGGACCGCAGCAGGTCCAGCAGGTGCGATTCGCGGTGGGGGCCGTGTTCGACGATTTCAAGGTCGAGGTCCACTATCCCGACGACTACACCCGTTTCGTCACGAAGAAGGCCATTTTGCGGACGCCGGAGCCGGCGGCCGCCGCCCTGGTGACCGCCGAACAAGGAAAATTGATCGGGCTCCGCCCCGGCACGACCAACGTCACCGCCGAGTTCCAGGGCCTTGCCTCGCAGGTGCCCTTGACGGTCGTGGTCACGCCGGACGTGGAAATCGACGAGATCGCCGTCGAGCCGCGCGATCTTCCCATGCGGCCGGGCGAAACCCATGAGTTGAGGGCGATCGGCTACAAGGACGGCAAGTCGGCCGGTGATATTACCGGCCTGGGCAACCTGACTTGGAAGTCGTCGAACCCCGACGCGGCTCGCCTCTCCGGCAACTCGGTCACCGCCGGCAGTCTCGGCCAGAGCGAGGTGACCGTCGAACGGAAGGGGTTGACGTTGAAGCCCGAGAAGTCCGCCCACGTGACCGTTTCCACGACGATTGCCGACGATCTGCGGGTCGATCCCGGCACGATCCAGATGGTCGTGGGGGAACGTCAGCAGCTCGGCAATGACATTCATGTCTGGCGCGGCGGCCTGGACGTCAGCCAGCAGGCCATGGCCGTGCCGGAGAGCCCCGGCGTGGTGCGGTTCGACCCGGCCACGCGGACGCTGTATGCCATTGGCGAGGGCTCGGTTCCGTTGGGCATCACGATGGGCGATAAGGGGACGCGGGTGCAAGTGGTCGTACGGCCGCAAGGCGTAATTCCGAGCGGCAGCAAGCTCGTCGTCGAGCCGAGTTCGGTGGTTCTGGCCCCCGGACAGGCCGATCGCTTGAAGGTCTACGTGGTAAGCCCCAACGGGGCAAAGATCGAGACGGCGGCCGCCTTCAAGTCGGCCGACCCATCG
Organism: uncultured Planctomycetia bacterium; assembly: GCA_963824275.1. Lineage (GTDB taxonomy): Bacteria > Planctomycetota > Planctomycetia > Pirellulales > Thermoguttaceae > JANXQG01. The sequence goes on from CAWGOT010000007.1 coordinate 1,214,034, forward strand.
GTGGCGGACGTCGACGCGGCGCAGCGCGAGTCCGTGCCCTGAAACCCGGGAATACGGAAGTCAAGGTCTTCGTCCTCGGGCTCGAACCGGCCACCGTGGCAGTGCGTGTGACGAGCGAGGAGATCACCGAGTTGAAGGCCGACCCGTCGCCGGTGCAGGTGGCCGTCAATGACCACCAGCCTCTGACGGTTTACGGGAAAGCGTTGACTTCGGGCCTGCAGGAGATGTTCCCGCAGCCCGACCTGAAGATTGCGTCGCGGAAGACCGACACGGTCGACGTGATAGGCGGCGAGGACGTGTATGGCAAGGCCGTCGGCTCGGACACGATCAACGTCGCCTGGCGCGACAAACTCAAGATCGACGTGCCGGTCAACGTCGCGGCCAATGTGCTTTCAGGGCTTGAAATCAGGCCCCACGATCAAACGATCAGCCCCGGCCAGCAGTTCACGTACGAGGTTTCGGCCATGCGCGGTAGTAACCGCGTGATCCTAACGCCCGCAGACGGCGTGCGATTGAGCGTCACTGATCCCGCGGTAGCGGGAGTGGTGAGCGGCACGATGGTTCAAGGTGCTGCTCCTGGACAAACCAAGGTCATTGCCGATTACGGCGGACAAAAGGCCGAGGGTGTCCTGAACGTTGTTCCAGCCGGTGAAATGGCGGTCACGGGCGTGGGAGTTGGGACCGATAACATCTACGATGATCATGGCGGCGGACGCGTCCTTATTGACGGCGGGGGCAGCAGAATCATTCCAGCCGGAAAGGTCGTCGGCCTGGTCTTCGAGCCGCATACATACCAGCAGGGCGTTCAGGCCCTGCCGCAAACCGCCAAGCTCCTTCGCCAGTATGAGAACGGTGGATTCGACGATGTGAGCAACGATCCCAACGTCAAAGTGACCGAGCCGAACGCGGCAGTTGTCAAGATCGAGAAGGTCGATGGCGGATGGAAGATCATCCCAGTCGCGCCCGGAACGACCAAGATGACCGCCCTGCTCGACGGCCAGTCCGCCGACATGGCGATCATCATGCTGGGCGATGGCGACATCGCGAGCAATCACCCAGGCGTCCCTGCCGGACGCCTGAAAGTGCCCGATACGGTTTCGCTCTGGCCAGGCGAAACGCAAGTGATCCCGGCGTCAATCGATCCGGGCGGAGGGCAACCCCTCACTCCCGTCGAGGCCACGGTCAAGCCCCCGACGGCCAGGGAATCGTGACTGCCAACGGCAACAAGGTCACTGGCCAGTCGGTGGGCGAGGCGAAGGTGACGGTCTCCGCCGGAGGGCAGACGGCCACCGTCGACGTTCGAGTTACGGCTGCCGATTCGCTTGCGTTCAATCAGTCAGAATACGTCCTGCAAGCGGGACAACCCGCCACGCCGGCCGTGATGGCCACCGGCCCCGATGGCCAATCCAAGGCCGTCCAGGCCCCGATCGAGAGCATGGACAAGAATGTCGTGGACGCCGATCCGGCGCAGCCGGGCCAATTTGTTGCCCGCTCCCAGGGGCAGACGCAGTTTCGTGCCGTTTACCGCGGCAAGGAGGTGTTTGCCAAGGTAACCGTATCGGGCCGGCGTTTCGAAACGGTCACTCCCACACTCAACGATCAGCCGGGCAACAATGATCAGTTCACCGTGACGATTGAGGTACTAGCAGCGGCGACCGAAGGTGGGTTAGAATATCGTGTATACGAAGAGGGCGCCAACCCCAAGGAGAATTGGGTTCCAAACCAAGTTCAAGGTGAAAAGGGCAAGGTGACCCTCGGCAGCGACCCGTTGAAATTTGGTCCGCGCGGCCAGATTTACCACCTGGTGGTGGAGGCCCGCGATAAGGCCACCCAGCGAATTGAAAAATACCCCCTAAATCTGCAACTCGGTTCTACAATTACGGTGGTTCCTAACGCGCAGCCGCCCGTCCAAGATTCTAATCCAGGGAAAGACACGAAGTAAGAAAAATGCCATTTCCAGATGAACGCGACCGCAACATCATTCGGCGTGCGGAACAGGTCGAGAACCTGGCCACCGGTTTGTGCGATTGGCTTTCGGAGTACAACCCGGCGCGAAAGCGGACGGAGCTCCTGCCGGTCAACGAGAGCGACGAATTCGAAGTCTTGCAGCTTCGCCGCCTGGCCGGCAGCCTGTACACCTCATCGAAGGTGCCGGTGGCCGCCGCGGCCTACGGGGCGTCGCAGGTGGGCAAGAGCCTCTTCATGGGCCAGGTCCTCCGCCCTCAAAGCGAGAATTACTGCCCCATCGGCGGCGACGAAACGCTGGGCGAACCGGCCTACTACAAGAACCTCTCCTTCGACAACGACCTGAACCCGCAGTGCGGCTCGCAGGAAGCCACGGCCCTGGTGACCCGTTTCACCACCAAGGACCGCATCGGGGCCGGCGTCTCGCCGCAATATCCGGTGATGGTCCGCGCCCTGACTCGCGCCGAGTGGCTGCGGGTGCTGGCCCGCGGCTTCCACGCCGAATGCAAGACTCCCGCCACCACCTGGCAGCAGGCCGAATTGGAATCGCTCTTCGAGGACCTGGCCCACAAGTTCCCCGACCAGCAGGTCGATCGCAAGTGGCGGATGGACATCCTCGACGCCTTCTCCTACATGCGGGCGGTCGATCGCCGGGGCTTCCAGGCCACGGAGGCGGTGATCAACGGCCTCTTGAGCCGCTATCCGCTTTCCGAAGACGGCTACGTGGCGGCCGCGGCGGCCCTGTTCTGGGACAACTGGCCCACGCTGACCGCGATGTTCGTGCGGATCGCCAATTTCCTCAAGCGGATCACCCTGGGCAACCACGACCCGGCCATCTTCTGCCATTGGGCGGGCGTCCGCTTCCTGCTGGACAGCCAGCGCTCGAAGGTCTACGAACGGCCCAACTCGAAGATCTGGAACCACGTCTCCTGGAACGACATCTATCTTACGCCCAAGGAGAAGTACTTCGTCCTCGAATACCGCCCCAACTCGGGCATGGGCAACGAGGAGCTGGAGACCATCCAGGCCGGCATGCTGGAACTGGTCATGCCCGTCCTGCCGCACCGCCTGAGCGAGGAATGGCGGAAGGTGATCGAGCAGATGGACTTCCTCGACGTGCCGGGCATGCGGGCCGTGCGAACGGGCATCGAGCAGGGCAAGCGGACCAGCGCCGACACGCTGGAGGAGCAGATGGAAATCGTCAAGCGCGGCAAGGTCTCGTACCTCTTCGAGCGCTTCGTCGACGAGCTGCAGATCCAGACGCTCTTCCTCCTGCTTCGCGGCGGCAACCTGGAGGTCAAGGCCCAGATGAAGTATCACGTCGAGAAGTGGGGCCGGGCCCGCTACGGCGAAAAGGTCTGGCCGCTGCGGGTGCAGGACGAACTGCCCGCCCTCTTCATCGGCATGACGGGCCTGGACGAGGAGTTCCGCAACCGCGAGATCTACGCCGAGAAGATGCTCTACGACACCCGGCTCAATTCGATCCTCGACACGCTGGGCAACGTGCTCACCGATTTCGGCGGCAAGGGCAAGCCGTTTAACAACGTCTATCCCATCCGCTATCCCGGCACGTGGGACACCAACGCGGAGCAGCGCAAGGACGAGGTCCCGGAGAAATGGGACCGCGCCCGCAAGGCATTCCTGGAATCCGAGCTGGTGAAGACCTATGTCCGCGACCCGGCCCTGCGCTGGGACATGGCCATGAAGGACGGCGACGGCGGGCAATCGCTGATCAGCATGGGCATCCGCGCCGTGACCAGCGCCGACGCCAAGCAGGACCAGTTGACCAAGGAGATCGGCGACGTCCAGAACCGTCTCTTGCAGCTTTCGCGCGACTGGGTCGTCGATCCCGACACGAACATCGACCGCGAGCGCCGCGTGGTGGCGGCCCAGAAGGTCCTCGACTGGCTCACGGCCGACGAGGAGCGGATCTACCATCGCGTGCATGCCCTGGAGGAATCGCTCTGCATGGCCGAGGGCGAGGAGTTGCAGATCGCGGATTGCGCCGACAACACCACCCGCCGCCACGGCGACCCGCTGCCGCGGGAGTTGCGGACCTATCTGCACGAGTGGGCCACCGTGGCCGTGCCCAAGCGCTGGGAGACCTTCTGCAACGAGCACAAGGACGGCGAGCCCTGGCTCGATCCCAACGACATGAACATCTTCACCCGTTTCCTCCGCGACTATCTCTTGACCGACAAGGTCTTCGAGCAATTGGTCTCGCGGGTGCAGCCGGTGGTGGGCCTGAAGACCCGCGACGAAGCGGCCCGCCGCCGCGCCCGGCGGAAGTACGTCCGCATCATCCTCAACGACTACGTGATGAATCCTGGCCCCAGCCGCGCGCCGCTGGAGACCCCGGAGGAGGCAGCCAAGAACAAGGGCAACGGCAATGGCGACGAGGATTTCAGCCGCTTCGGGCTGATGGCCTCCTTCGTGCAGCAATGGGTTCGTCGTCTGCCGCTGGCCTTGGCCCTGGGCGCCGGCGAGCACATCAAGCTCCCGCCGGGAAATATGGAACTGATCCATATTCTGGAGCCGTTCGAGAGGAAGTGAGAATGCAGGATGGGCTGGTCTCGTAGGGTGGGCCGAGCTTGCGAGTCCCACCATGAAACCTGCTCCCGCCACTAACGTGGGTCAGAGGCGATTACAGAATGTCCAAGCCACAGCGCGAAATCGACGACCTCCTTTGGCGACGGCTGGTGCTAAGACATTCGTTCGGGCCGGGATTGGGCGCTGCGGCAATGTGGATCATGTACGCCGTCAACGCGGTCTTTCACGTCGACCTCATGCACTTGTTCTCCGATCCTTCGACGGAGAGGATGTCGCCCACAGGAGCTCTCATTTTTGCCGTGGCCGGCAGTTTGATCTGCATGGTGTTCGCGATTGTCCAAACGCGAAAGGCAATCGCCCTGGCACGGTACGGAGAGGAGGTCGAGGGAACAATCAGCAAGCATGGCATCGCCTTTCGCGGCCTGGTAAGAGTCGAATGTTCGTACAGCGTCGGCAATTCGGATCACGTGTTTGTCTGGTCGACCGCGCGAGGTCGCACCGCCCGTAGGCGAGTCGGTCGTCCTGCTGGTCGATCCCACGAACCCGAAACGATGCATGCTCATCGAGGACGTTTTTGCGGATCGAAAGCGGGCGAAACAGGTTCCTGTCAAGCGGTTGCGCGATCGGATTTTCGAGGTCGCCCTCTTTGGTTTCGTGGTTGTGGGGCTGGCTTGGGTGGCTTGGGACCGCTTTCATGGGGCTGGGGCGAAACCAGCGCCAGCCGCGGCCAAGGCTGGCGCTGCCGTGAATCCGCCTGCTGCCCAACCTCAGACGCCTGTTCGACCGGCCACAAAGCCGCCCAGCAAGGAGATTCTATTCCAGCCGATGTTCGTTTGGGAGGATTGCGAGCCGACCTACCAAGGGACCGGCTTCTTTGTCAAAGCCCCGGGGGACAAAGTCGCGGCCGTGACCAGCATCCACTTCCTCGACATCGCAGGGCCGCGTTTACAGGAAGCCCGCTGGCTGAATCCGGCGAATGACGAGCCGGTAGCCGCGCTCAAGCGAAGCTGGGGGCCACCAGGGAAAGCGGGCGTCGTCCATATAATAGCTGGCAAGGATGGAGACGGAAAACCACTTACCATCGACCTTCCGATGCTTGATAAAAGGACCGACTACCTGCTGATGCCCGCGTCCGACGGAGTTCCGGCGCGCGTCGTGCTTGAGCTGGATCCGCGAACGACGCTTGAACCCAACGAACCCGTCTATTTCCACGATAAGTGCGCCTTCGATCAGAAAGGCTATGAGATTTTGGAAGGCGCGGTGATCAGGACCGCGCCGGAGCAGTACCAGGTGATGTTGAATCAAGACATCAAGCCGGAATCGCAAAGCGGCTCTCCGGTCATCAGCCAGGCAACCGGGAAGGTGATCGGAATTGTGGCCGGAATGGCAGGATCAGATGAAGGTGGGACCGGAATTCTCCCTGGCGTCGGGGCAGGCTCTCCTCGAATGCTGGTGCTTACGCCGTCATACTCCATTCTCAAGGCCCTGGAAGAAGGCCACGATTTTCCGCTGCTGCGCGATGTAATCGGCAAGAAACCCGCTGGCGATTCGCCTGCGCCGAGCAAGACGACGGGACCAGGGGAACCAGGCCATTAGAGCGCATTTGCATTGCCTGGAAACCGACCATGGACCATGACCGCCTCTTCAAGGAATTGCTGACCACGTTTCTCCCGGAGTTCCTGGAATTGTTTTGCCCCGAGTTGGCCGCGAAATTAGACCCGGGTTCGCTGGAATTCCTGGACAAGGAGATTTTCACGGACGTGACGCACGGCGAGAGACACGAAGCCGACATCGTAGCCAGTGCGCGGTTCCGCGGCGAGGGACTGGGTTTCTTGATTCACGTCGAGCCGCAGGCCCGGCGGCAAACCAATTTCCGACGGCGGATGTTCACGTATTTCGCCCGCTTCCACGAGAAATACGATTTGCCCGTCTATCCGATCGCGCTGTTTTCGCACCGCAGCACGCGGCGCGAGCCGGACGAGTACCGCATCGATTTTCCGGACCTGAAGGTTCTGGCCTTCCAGTTCCGGGTAGTTCAGCTCAGCCGGCTGAAATGGCGTGATTTTCTCGACCGGATGAATCCCATCGTCGCGGCTTTGATGTCCAATATGGCGATGAATCCGGTCGAGCGGCCGCTGGTAAAACTGGCATGTCTGCGGATGCTGGCCAAGTTGCAGCTCGATCCCGCCCGACGCCGACTGATCTCGGGCTTTATCGATGAGTACTTGCAGCTTACAATAGAAGAGAAGCACGAGTTCCAGGCGGAACTTGCGAAACTGGTTCCACAAGAAAAGGAGAGCGTCATGGAAATTGTAACAAGCTGGATGAAAGAGGGTTTGGAGCAGGGTTTGGAGCAGGGTGAGCGGACGCTGCTGCTTCGCTTGTTGCGAAAGAAGCTGGACGGCCTTGATCGGGCCACGGCGAAGAAAATCGAATCGCTGCCGAAAGACCGCATGGAAGAACTCGGCGAGGCTCTGCTGAGTTTTACTTGTCGCGCTGATCTGGATGCATGGCTGCAGTCGCATCGGCCGTGAATTTCCCCGCCATTTGCGGCCGTTGAATTTCCAGCTACAATAAAGGGAACTTTGACAAAGAGGTAACATGCACGTACTTTTCGCCAACACGGGGGTCCAGGTCGTTTGCATTCCCTTGCGCGGCGGCAGCCGCTACCAGACCCACCAGATCGGTTACGGCTGGCAACGCTGCGCCATCGCGCCGGCAACCGCCGACGATCCCCCCGGACCTTCCCCTACATCCAGTGGCAGATCATCCAGTCGGGCACGACGCGGCTCTTCCTGGCCGTCGATACCTCGTGCGGCGACCCGGAAGTCGGCTATTTCTGCTCGCCTAACTCGCTGACCCGCGACTTCCTCATCAACCTGCAGGGAATGCTGGATATCGACGGCAAGCCGTTGAAGGGCGTGCCCGACATCGATCTCTGCATTCGCCCCGCGGCGGCCACGGCCGGCGACGCCAAGCACGTCCACATGATCATCGATTTCGGCAATAGCCGCACCGGCGTGCTGCTGCTGGAATTGGCCGGCGAGATCAGCCAGACCCCGCAGATGCTGCCCTTCGAGCTCACCAACCGCTATCACCTCGACGCCTGGAATGAGGAAGGCGAGTTCGTCAGCCAGCCTGCCGCGCGGTGGTTCTCGTCGAAAACCCACTGGTGCAACACGCCCTACCTGCCGCCCTTGCAGCAGAAAAAGACCGATTACCACACCGTGGGCGACGAGGACGCCAAACGGGGCTGGTTCCGCGGCGGCAAGCCCCGGCAGGCCAAGGTGGAAATGGTCGTCACCCCGCCCTTGTTCGACGATCTCTCGATGGTCCGCCTGGGCCGCGAGGCCGACGACGTGGTGCAGGTCATGCGGGCCGAGGGCGATATCCGCACCGGCCTGAGTTCGCCCAAGCGCTACCTCTGGGCGGACGACGCAAGCTGGCTGGAGGGGGCCAACTGGCACATGGCCGATCCGACCGACCGCAGCAAGACCGGCGCCTACGCCTCGCCGCTGCGAGGCCCCTTCCTCAAGTACATCCACGAGGACGATCGCGACTTCCTCCTGGAGGAGGTCGAGCCCAAGGAGAACGACTACGCTGCCGAGTCCCCCTTGAAGCCGCGGCACGCGCCCCGCGTGCTGATGACCGCCGCCCTCTACGAGATGCTGGCCCAGGCCTACACCTACGTCAACTCGATCGCCTACCGCAATGCCTCCGGCGAGGCTGGCCGGGCTCGCGAAATCCGCACGCTCACGCTGAGCTACCCCAGCGGCATGATCCAGGAAGAGCAGCGCCGCTTCGCCAAGCAGGGCATGAAGGCCATCAACATCTTCGCCGCTACGCTCGGCAAGAACCAGCGCTGCAAGCCGGAGATCAACCTGGGCATCGACGAGGCCAGCGCCTGCCACTTGACCTACATCTGGAGCGAGCTGCGGATGTTGGGCCAGGACCCCCGGCTCTGGTTCACCACCATGCACCAGGACCGCGGCCGCAAAAAGCCCAAGCCGGAAGACATGCCTGAAATGGCGGCCGCGCGGCCCGCCACCGCCCGGAGGGCCATCCCTCGCCCCGGCGCCACGGCCCGGCGTCGTGGGCAAGGGCAAGCAAGGCGAGCCCGAGACTTTCGGCGACGAAGCCAATGAAATCCGCATCGCCTGCATCGACATCGGCGGCGGCACCACCGACCTGATGATCGCCCGCTACAATTTCGAGTCGAAGATCGACGACTACATCCGCGGCCAGGTCCTGCACCAGGACGGCATCTCCCTGGGCGGCGACCAGTTGGTGAAGCGCCTGCTGGAGACGATCGTCGTGCCCGCCTTTGCCGATTCGCTCGGCCTGGAAGAGGAAGACGTGCAGGTGCTCTTCGGGCCGGAAGTGCCGCGGAACCGCGAACTGCGGGCCCAGCGCGTGAACTGGATGAACCGCCTCTTCGTGCCCCTGGCCCAAGCCTATTTGCAGAACGCCGGCGACGACGTCGGCGAACCGATCACCCACACCGATCCCGGACTGGTCGACCCGGTCGTCGTCGAATCGCTGCAAAAGGCCTTCGACCGCATCCGCGGGCCGGGCTACTACAACGCCCAGCAGGAGTTGAACCTGGTCTTTGACAAGACCCTCTTCGAGGGCGTGGTCTACGACACCTTCGCCGATCTGCTGTACGACTTCTGCCATCGCATCGTCGAGCACGAGACCGACGTGGTGATCCTGGCCGGGCTGCCCTCGAAACTGGGCTATATCCAGCAGCTCGTGAAGATGTACGTGCCGTTGTCGCCCTCGCGGATCGTGCCCATGCACAACCACTACGCGGGCAACTGGTATCCGTACCAGGATGAGAAGGGCCACAATCCGGGCGTGATCATCGATCCCAAGAGCCCCGTGGTGGTGGGCGCGGCGATCGAGTTCATGGCCCGCCATGGCATGCTGCCGCAATTCAAGTTCGACATGAAGGGCCGGACCCACGAAAACACCTATTACTGGGGCGTGATGACCGACGCCACCTCGGGCATCCGGCCGGAGCGGATCCTCTTCGAGCCCGTCACGGAGCAGAGCCGCGAGGACATCACCGAGTTCCAGACCAGTTCCCAGCGCGTGCTCATCGGCCGCAAGCTGAGCGGCGACGAAGGGGCCCAGGCCACCCCGGTCTATCTGCTGAAGATCGATCCGGGCGACCGCATCGGGCCCACGCAGATCAACGTCAAGGTCAAGCGCAAGCACGCCACCAAGGACCAGGAAGAGATCCTCGAAGTCGACCAGGTCACCGGCGTCGTGGCCGGCGAGGACGCCGTGCTCGGCGAGAACGTCTTCTTCTCCTGGCGGACCCTGGCCGACGAACGCTACTACCTCGACACCGGCGGGCTGGACAATATCGAATTTGGAAACCGTTAAGGAGTCAAAAAATGGCCTTCAATTGGCCCGGAAAAAAGGAAGGTCGCGAGGCGGTCGCCAAGCCCGAGTTCCCCGCGGCCCTCGAGGCCGACATCGATGACCTGCCCGCCGGCAAGGCCGAGAACCCGTTGCGGGTGGCTGCCCGCGAGGCGCCGCCGCGCCCGGCTGCCGGTGACGCGGACACCCTGGCTGCGCTCACGGAGCGGCTGGAGAACCTCGGCAAGCTGATGGACGAGGCCAAAGAACAGGTCACTTCCTATCTCTTGCATCGCGAGTCGCAATCGGCCGGCGCCGATCAGGGCAGATCCGCGGACGCGAAGTTCGACGGCATGCTTGACAAGATGGCCAGTCACGGCCTGGTGCTGGATGCCATCCACCGCAAGGTCGAGCAACTGGCGAACGACCCGGAGTACCGGGTGCCCCGTCCCCGTTCGGCAGCCGCGGCGTCCGGCGGCGAGGGCGGATCGGGCCTCTCCGAAGCCGCGCTCAAGTCGGCCGTCCGCCCTGTGGCCGAGAAACTCGACCAGTTCGACGCACGGCTCAAGACGATCGACGCGCTCAAGGAGGGCCTCGTCTCGGCCATCACCAAGCTTCGCGACTCCCAGGCCGAGCAGCACAATGCCCAGGGCGCCGCCATCCGCCAGCTCAGCGAGTTGGTGCCGCAGTACTTCAATGCCCTGCCTCAGTATTTCACGGCCATCCAACAGCACGTGGTCGCCGCCCAGCAGCACGCCGATGCGGGTCTGCGGACGATCATCGAGATCCTTCGCCCGCCGCAACCGGAGAAGCCTGCCTCCGAACCGGAGGTCGGCGGCGACTGGGACGAGGCCCTCTTGGGCGGCGAGCTGGCCCACAATCCGGCCTTGAACGCCGACAAGAACCAGTTGCTCAAGGGCGTCCGCAGCGGCGACCCGGGGGCCTGCGGCCTGGTGGGAAGCCTCTTGCTGTTCCGTTCCGCCGCGGCCGACAAGATGCCGCCGCTGCTGAAGGACATCGGCGAGGCCTTCTATCGCTGGCAGCCGAGGAACTCCAACCGGCCCAGCGAGTTGGAGAAAGCCCTGGTCGAATGGCTGATGAGGGCCTGCGACCAGGCCGGCATGGCCAACACGATCGAACTGGTCAATCCGGGCGAGCGTTTCGATTCGCTGCGGCACAATTCCTTGCGGCCGGGCGTGGAGGTGACCCAGGTCCTCGGCTGGATCGTGCTCCGCGACAATGGAAAGGTCTATACCAAGGCCAGCGTGGCCGTAAAATAACAGGACAGTAGGATAGGTTTTGTTAACCTGTCATGGGAAATAGCAGGAGCACATGAACATATTCCGCTGTTCGAACTGCGGTTTTCAGATCCAGCGGCCCACCCAGCCTTTCAGTTGTCCGCAGTGCGGACGGCAGGCGGTCGGTTTGTTCCGCCTGGTTCCGTCCGCGCCGCCGGCGCAAGGCGGTTGGCCCGGCCAGACCGCGCAGCCCGGCATGCCGCCCGCAGCAACCCGGCATGCCCCAGCAGCCGGCTTGGCCCCAGCAGCCGGGCATGCCCCAACAGCCGGTGATGCAGCCTCAAGCGGTTCCTCCAGGTTGGCCCGCACAGCCGCAAGCTCCGCAGCCGCCGACCAACCTCTGGGGCCAGCAGCCCGGCATGCCCCAGCAGCCGCAACCGCCTGCCGCTGGTTGGCCCGGCCAGCCCGGCATGCCGCAGCAGCCAGCCATGCCGCAGCAGGGCGGATGGCCGCAGCCCCAAGTTCCGCAGCCGCCGGCCAATCTCTGGGGCCAGCAACCGGTCGTGCCACAGCAGCCGCAACCGCCGGCCGCCGGCGGCTGGCCCGGCCAACCGGCCATCCCGCAACCGCAGCAACCCGCCATGCCGCAGGCGCCGGCGCCCTGGCCCGGTGGAATGCCGCAACCGCCGGCATCACCCTGGTCCACGCAGCCAACCATGGGGCAGCCAGGAATTCCGCCGCGCTATCCGCAGCCGCCTTCCCCAGCGATGCCGCAATCGCCGCCACCCGCCCCCGGGCCGCAGCCGCCCGGAGTACCTGTCCTCAAGGGCAGGGACCGCAAGCACCGCAACAACCGCGGCCAGGGCAGCCCGGTCAAGCGCCGCCGCGCAAGCCGCCTGCGCCGCCGCGTCAAGGCCCGCCCGCGGCGCCGCCGGCGCAGCAAACGGCCCCGCCCGGCCGGATGGCGTTTCCACAATCGCCGCACCCAGAGGGTACCCGGGCGAAGCAGCCCCCGCCGCCCCCGCTGGCGCAGAAGCCCGCCCCATCGGCCGGAGGAGCTCCGGGGAGTGAAGCCAATTCGCCTGCACCTCCAGTCAGCCCCCCGCCCCGTCCGGCGCCGCCGCCACCAGAGAAGCGTCAGCCGGCAGCCGAGCGCCCGCCGCAAGCACCGCCGCCCGACAAGCTCCCCTCTCCCTCAGGGAGAGGGGCAGGGGGTGAGGGCGGATTACCATCGCGGTCAACAACCGAGCGCCCGCGTCCCGCGCCGCCGCCCAAGCCGGCCGCCGCGCCGAAACCGGCCCCGCGCCCCAAACCGCCGCGTCCCGACTGCTTCGTCTGGTCGTTCCCGGAAGACCTGGCTCCGGAAGAGCAGGCCACGCCGCTTCGCAACGCGCCCGCGGTCGACGCCGCCGGCCGGATCTTCCTCCAGTATCGCGACCGCCTCGTAGCCCTGGTGGAGGAGGACAAAAAGCCGAAGCTGCTCTGGGAGTATGTGATTGGCAGCCGGGCCCCAGGGCCGGTCGTGCTCGGTCCCCAGGATACGCTCCGCCTGCACTGCTGCGACGGCTATCTGCATTGCCTCGAAGCGGCCACCGGCAAGCAGGTCTGGCCGCCGGCCAACGTCGGCGAACCGTTGGGCTATGCCGTGCCGATCGTCGATCGCGACGGCAACACGTGGGTCAGTTCGCACGACGGCGGGTTGGCCAAAGTCGACTACCAGGGCCGCATCCAGAAGCCTCCCTTCTTCCGCTCCCGGCAGAAGTTCGACTCGCCCGCCGTGGTTGCCGACGGCGTGCTGTACGTCGGCTCGGAGCTCGGCTACCTGTTCGCCATCGATCTGGGCGGCGATCGCGGCACGAACCAGTGGAACCAGGCGAGCGACCAGGGCTTTGTGGGAATCATCCGCTCCGCGCCCCTGGTGGCGTCCGACAAGACGATCGTCGTCGCCGGGCAGGACGAGTGCCTGTACGGCGTGGCGCCCGCCGGTGCGCTCGTCTGGAAAACGCAGATGCCCGGCCAGATTCTCGGCTCGCCGGTGGCCGATCGCAACGGTCACATCTACTTGGGTCTCTGCCAGGCCCCGCGCGACCCGCGGACGGGTGCCCCGGATTCGCGCGGCGCGCTAGTGTGCATCGACGGCAACAGCCACAAGGTCCGCTGGGAGTATCGCACCGCCGCGCCCGTGGAATCGACGCCCGTGATCGGCGACGACGATCTGATCTGCTTCGGCGACAACGCCGGCGTGATTCACGCGGTGAACTTCTCCGGCAAGGCGCAATGGACGGCCGACGTTGGTTCGCCGGTCCGCTCCGCCGGAACGTTCGTTGCTCCCAAGCGTCTGGCCTTCGGTCTCGACGACGAGTCGCTGGTCGTGCTGGATTGTTCGTCCGGCGGCCTGGCCGCCGAGGGCTGGCCCAAGGTCGGCCGCACGCTTGGGCAGAACGGGCTTTGAAGGCTGTCGTGAGGATACCGCATGTCTTGGCCCCTTGCTTCCCACTTCAGCACGATGTTGCAGAACCCGCGGATCGCCTTTCGCGATCCGCGGCTGCAAAGGTCGGTGATCGAGAAGAACGAGCAGAATCAGCCGCGGCCGTGGGCCGGGGCCTTCGCCGTCGTTTATAAGGGGGTCGACCCGGACGGGCAGGTGCCCTTCGCCGTGCGGATCTTCACTACCGAGTCGCCCGAGCGCCGCGAGCGCTACGACCTGATCAGTGCCTACCTGCAAGGCCGGAAACTGAATTGCCTGGTGAATTTCGAGTATCGCGACCGCAGCATCCGCTCGGCCGGCGATGGCAAGTGGTATCCCCTGATCACCATGGAATGGGTCCAGGGCGAGACGCTCTTCCAATGGCTGAGGGCCCGCTCGCTGGAAGGCAACCGCGAGGCCATCGCCGCGATGGCCGACCGTTGGCTGGAAGCGGTCCAGGAACTGAGCGACAACTCTGTCGCGCACGGCGACTTGCAACATGCCAACGTGATGATCGATTCTGCCTGGCAACTGAAACTCGTGGACTACGACGGGATGTGCGTTCCGGCCCTCGTCGGCCGGCGGAACCTGGAGGTCGGGGTCGAGCCCTACCAGCACCCGCAGCGCGGCGCGGGCACGCTGCTGTCGCTCGACCTGGACAATTTCTCCGCCTTGGTGATCTATGTCAGCCTGAGGGCACTGGCCATCGAGCCGGGCTTGTGGGTGAAATATGTCGAACAGGCGGGTTACGACAAGCTGCTTTTTCGCCGCGAGGATTTTCAGGCCCCCACCCAGTCGCCGCTGTATTACGACCTGATGCAGCTTGGCAACGACGACGTGCGCGGCATGGCCGAACGGCTCTTCGCCCTAGCACAGGCGCGGATCGAGGACGTTCCGCCGCTGGGACATTTAGCCAACAGCTATGCCGAGGTCGAGCGGTTGCTGACCCAGGGGCAGTGGGAGGCGTCGGTCGAGTTGCTCAATCGCCGCGGCCATTTCCGCGATGCCCCCGCCCGGCTGCAACCGCTCATCTACCAGGCCTACGAGCACGTCTGCCGCATTCAGGCCTGGAACAAGTTCCTGCGGATCCCAGTGGAAGCCAGCGAGCGGATCGATCGGCAGGCGGTGGAGGCCTGGAACGAATCGCTGTTTGCCAACTTTCCCCCGGCCGAGGAACAGCGGCCGCGGATCGTCGAGGCCCGGCAACGCGTGCTACTCTTGGATCGGTTGCGGCATTTCATCCAGAGTTCTGCCGGCAAGATCAGCCTGGCGGGCGAAAAGGGGCTGGCGGCCAGTGCGGCCCGCTTGCCCCAGGGCTATCAGCACGGCCTGCAAGAGCGCGTGGAACTGGCCCGGCGACGGGTCAAGGCATTCGCCAAGCTGGAAAAGCGGTTGAACGAGAACGGGGCACCCGGTATTCCGGGTCGCGAGACGGCCATCGTGGCGGCGTGGAAGGCGGTTGTCGATGCCAAGTGCGAGCAGTTCGTAAGCCTGGAATGGGGCATGCGGATCGCCGTGGCGGAAGAGCGGTTGCAGGTCTTCCTGCGCCTGGCGCAGATCACCAGGGAGCTTCCGGTGGACCAGCGCGATCAGCGGGTCCTGGCCGTCTGGAAAGAGAAGTTGATGGCCAACTGCCCTGAGGCCCAGCGGTGGCGGCCGCTGTACCAGATGGCGGCCGTGCGGCGGGAAGTGCTCAAGCGGTTGCAGGCGAGCCTCGACGCCCACGACGATGCCGGCGTGGTGCAATGGGGCAGCAAACACTGCCTGGCGAACTATCCCTTGCCTCAACCCCTTGTTGAGGCGATTGCCGCAGCGCGGCAGCGCCTGGGGCGGAGCGAATCGCTGCTGACCGCGCTGGCCAATGCGGCGGAAGGGAATGGAGAAGGGGAAACCGGTCCTGCGGGAGCGGCAATGCAATCCGATGATCAAGACGCTGCATCGGAGCCGGGTGAAAACGGCGATAGCGGTCCTATTACTCCCATGAGTCCTATAAGTCCTGTCATGCCACCCAGCGCCGAAGGCTCGCCCCCCAGCGCCGAAGGCTCGCCCCCCAGCACCGAGGTCCCACCCAGTGAACCGCCCGCCGCGGCCCCTGCCCCGCCGCCGGGATTCAGCGAGCAGTTCGATGCGGCAGTGGTGCGGGCCCAGCCCGAGCGTTTTTCGCCCTATCAGGCGATTCTCGAGCCGTGGATTCGCAGCGAGGTGCTGCCGCTGGAGAAGCTAGGGCTGGCGCTGCCGGCCGACCATCCCGCCTTGATTCCCGTGGAAGAGCCAGAAGGGCATTTCCGCGCCACCTGGAACTGGCCGGATGCCCGCTTCTCGGAGGAGTGCCTGCTCGCCGTCTGCCCTGTGGAACCGACCTCCCGCGACGACCCCCAACAGCTTGCCGCCCATTGGCGCGAGACGATTACCGCCGCACAATGGACGGCGGACGCGGGAGAGGGGGATGCCGGCACTCCCCATCCTGGTCGGCTGGTCCCGGTTGAAAAGAGTTGGGAGGGCAGTAGTGTGGCGGTATGGGCCGTCATCGACCTCGGTTTCCAGAAGCTCGTCAGTCCACCCTTGATCCTAGGCCAAATCCCCGTCACTTTCGGGGAGGACGGCCGTTCGCGTTGGAAATGGCCGCGGCTTTTTGCCCGGCGGAGCGGACCCGAAGAACCCAGTTGAGCATACCATGTATCGCGCACCCTACACGCAATCGATCAGCCGCCAGAACAAGGCCTGCTTCCTCTTCCTCTTGGACCAGTCGTTCTCGATGGAGGAGCCGTTGGGCAATTCGTCGAACCGCAAGTGCGACGAGCTCGTGGCGGCCATCAACGGCTGGCTGCAGAACATGGCCATCCGCGCCAGCGGCGACGAGGGGATCAAGGACTGGATGGACATCGGCGTCTTCGGCTATCGCACCGACCAGCAGGCCAATCCGATCATCGAGTCGGCCCTGCAAGGCCCTTTGGCCGGCCCTCGGCTGGTGTCGATCTCCGAGATCGGCGCCCATCCGGCCCGCATCGACACCCGCATGCAGTACCTGCCCGACGAAGAGACCGGCGAGATCTTCCAGGTGCCGTGCGAGATGCCGGTGTGGGTCGATCCCAGGGCGGAAGGCGGCACGCCGATGTGCCACATGCTGTACCTGACCCACCAGATCCTGGCCGAGTGGATCGGCCGCCACCCGCAGAGCTTCCCGCCGATCGTCGTCCACATCAGCGACGGCGAATCGCAGGACGGCAACCCGATTCCCTACGCCGACGCCGTGAAGGCCCTGGCCACGGAAGACGGCAACGTGCTGTTGTTCAATTGCCACCTTTCGATGACGGCTGCCGATCCGTTCATGTTCCCCGCCAGCGACCAGGGCCTGCCCGACGAGTTGGCGCGGGCCCTGTTCCACATGTCGAGCGTGCTGCCGGAGCCGTTTTACCGGCATGGCCAGGCGGAAGGATTCCCCTTGCAGCCCAACGCCCGCGGCATGGCCTTTAATGCCGACATGGTTTGTTTAATCCAGTTCCTCAACATGGGCACGCAAGCGGCGCCGGGGCTGAGATAGATGGACCAATCCCCTTCCCAGAGCGAAGCCAACGTCAGCGGGCGCGTCGTCTTTCTGATCGACGAGTCGATGCCGCTCTGCGAATGCATCGCGGGGGGAACGAAATCGAAGGCCGAGAGCATCGCGACGGCGCTGAACGCGCTGCTCAACCAGCTCATCTCCGTGCCCGATCTGGAAGTGGCCGTGGCCGGCTACCGCGGCGATCCCAACGGCGGGGCCAACGTCGGCTGCCGTTGGGCCGGACCGCTGGCCGGTCGCCGCTTCGTGCCCACGGCGGCCCTGGCCGATGCCCCGCTGGTCGTCGAGAATCGCGTCCGCAGCCTGGGAGTGCCGCGACCCGGAGTACCGGGTGCCCCGGGCAGGCCGGAAGAGACGGTTCGCTTTCCCATCTGGTATGTGCCGCGGCTCGGCGAGGGCATTCTCCCGGTGCTGGGCTATGCCTACTGCCGGCACCTGGTCGTTGCCGGAACGACGCCGGGGACGGTCTGGAGCAAGCCGCCCCTGATCGTCAGTTTCGTGGGCGAGTTGGTGCCGCGGCAAGTCGAGGTGGCCGTGGAGCGCGTCCTGGGGCTCTCCTCGCCGGGCGGACCGCCACTGGTCTTGCACGCGCATCTCGGCGGGGCTGCGCCCGGTCGGCCGGTGCTCTATCCGTCCAACGATTTCCATCTCCCGCCCGGCCCTCCCCGCGACCTGTTCCGCTGGTCGAGCGTGCTGCCGGACTATATGATCGCCGTCCTCCGCGGCGCCCAGCTTCCGGTGAGCACGGCGGCCCGCGGGATGATCTATAATGCCTCCGTGGCCGACCTGATCCGCCTCTTGTCGCTGGTCAAGGCCTACGCGCAGCAAAGCCCTCCGCCGCCAGAGTCAGGAACGACCACGGCCGAGTCCGCCGGGCAGCAACAACCGCAAATGTCGCCGCTTTCGCCTTCCGAGGTTTTGGGGCTAGAATCATGAACCTGCGATTCGATACGCGCCTGTTCACGCTGGCCAAAGATCCCGAGCAGCCCGGGGCCTACCAGGACGCGGCCTATGTGGATGTCCAGCGGCACGTGGCCGCGATTGCCGACGGCGTGTCGTCGTCGCTCTTTTCCGGTCCTTGGGCCGCCATCCTGGCCGAGGCCGTGGTGGCCGAGAGCCCCAATCCAGGCGACCCGCCGGCCTTCGCTGCCTGGCTTGGGCGGCAGCGCGAGCGTTGGGCCGCCAGCATCGACACCGGCGGCCTGGCCTGGTTCCAGAGGGCGAAGCTGCCGATGGGCGCCTTTTCCACGCTGCTCTACGCCCGCGTGAGCGAGATGGCCGACGCCCATGCCGGGGCCTTTGGCGGCTACCGGCTCACGGCCTTCGCCCTGGGCGACAGTTGCCTCTTCCAGATCCGCGGCGGCGAGTTGGTGCGGTCGTTCCCGTTGGAAACCGCGGCACAGTTCGAGGCCGATCCGATCGTGCTGGGGAGCGTCGATCTGAAACGGGACCACCTGCTGGAATTTGCACTTCTCGACGAGATGTGCTATCCTGGCGACGAGTTGATCCTCTCCACCGACGCCGTTGCGGAGTGGGCGGTGCGGGGCTACGAGCGGGGCGAGGGGCCCCTCTGGAGCGATTTCTGGCAGATGTCGGAGGACGACTGGCGCTCGGGCGTCGTCTGGCTTCGCCAGCAGCGGCAGATGCGGATCGACGATGCCACGATGCTCATGCTCCGCGTGGTCGACGACCGCGTGGCAGCGCAAGCCGGTGAGGAACGTCCGCACGCTGCTGCAGCCGCAGCGGAAGGTTCGCCCCTGGCGTGGCTGCCCTCGGCCGCGAAAGACTTGAAATCCGTTTCCGGCCAAATGGCCGAGGAGGCCGACCGCGCCTCGGAGCGGGTCATCCAAGGTCTCCGCGGCCTCAAGGACCGCGCCTTGAAGAAGTATCGAGAGACTTTTGCCAAGAAGAACGAACCACCCCAAGGGTAAGCGCGAAATGCGAATCGCGAAGTTTAAGTGACCAATTCGTTTTGGAAATGCCCATTGTGCATTTCGATTTTTGGTTTTTGATTTTTGTTTTATGATTTGTTTCGGATTTCGATAGTCGGATTTCGTAGTTCACCTTTTCCCCCTGGAGCCTTTGTCATGCAACGCCCCCATCGTTTGATTCACTTCGGCAGTTTTGCCTGCTTGTTCGCCGCCCTGCTGGCCATTTCCAACGGTGCCGACGTGCTGCAGATGATTGCCGGCGCGGCCGAGTACATCGCTCCGGTCGTCTGGCCGCAGCCGCCGGTCATCCAGCCCGGCACCAGCGGCAGCCCGCCGTCGGATGCCATCGTGCTCTTCGACGGCAAAGACATGTCGGCCTTCAAGGACGGACAGGACTGGAAGGTCGAGGACGGCTGCGCCATTGCCTCCAAGCACGACATCTATACCAAGCAGGCATTCGGCGACTGCCAGGTGCATGTTGAGTGGGCCGCCCCGGCGAAGATCGAAGGCCGTGGCCAGGGACGCGGCAACAGCGGCGTGAAAATGATGGGCCTCTACGAAATCCAGATCCTCGATTCGTACAACAACGACACCTACTACGACGGCGAAGTGGCCTCGGTCTACAAGCAGCATCCTCCCATGGTCAACGCCTCGCGCAAGCCGGGCGAGTGGCAATCCTACGACATCATCTGGGAGGCGCCCAAGTTCGACGCGCAGGGCAAACTCCTCAAGCCTGCCTACGTCACCGTGCTGCACAACGGCGTGCTGGTGCAGAACCACTTCGACTCACGGGCGGAACTTCCTGGTACGAAAACCGCGCTACGCGGCCCATGCCGACAAGCTGCCGTTGATGCTGCAGTTCCATAGCAACCCGGTCCGCTTCCGCAACATCTGGGTCCGCGAGATCAAGGACATCGTCGGCAAGCCCGGCAACAACCCGCACCATCCCGGATAAGCGGCCTTCGGCGTCACACAGGCCCGACGGCTTGTTCACCCCCTTTGCACGTTCGCACCCTTCGCACTTTCACACCCTTCGCACTTTCACACCCTTTCCCCTGGAGCTTTACCATGCGACGTTCCCTTCCCCCTCGCCTCATTCATTTTGCGGGTATGGCCTTCTTGTTTGCCGCCGTGCTGGCGATTTCCAACGGCGCCGCCGTGCTGCAGATGATTGCCGGTGCAGCCGAGTACATCGCCCCGGTTGTTTGGCCGCAGCCGCCGGTCGTCCAGCCCGGCACGAACGGCAGCCCGCCGTCGGATGCCATCGTGCTCTTCGACGGCAAGGACATGTCGGCCTTCAAGGACGGCCAGGACTGGAAGGTCGAGGACGGTTACGCCGTCGCCGCCAAGCACGACCTTTATACCAAGCAGGCCTTTGGCGACTGCCAGGTCCACGTCGAATGGGCCACCCCGGCGAAGGTCACAGGCCGCGGCCAGGGACGCGGCAACAGCGGCGTCTTCATGATGGGTCTCTATGAAATTCAGGTCCTCGACTCGTACGACAACGACACCTACTACGACGGCGAGGTCGCCGCGGTCTACAAGGAGCATCCGCCGATGGTCAACGCCTCCCGCAAGCCGGGCGAATGGCAGACCTACGACATCATTTGGGAAGCCCCCAAGTTCGATCCGCAGGGCAAGCTCCTCAGGCCGGCCTACGTGACCGTGCTGCACAACGGCGTGGTGGTGCAGAACCACTTCGAACTCACGGGCGGGACCTCGTTTACCGAGAAGCCGCACTACACGGCCCATGCCGACAAACTGCCGTTGATGTTGCAGTTCCACAACAACCCGGTCCGTTTCCGCAACATCTGGGTTCGCGAGATCAAGGACATCGTCGGCAAGCCCGGCACCAACCCGCACCATCCAGGGTAAATCCCCGCCGGCTTGACTCTTGCTCTGCCCTGCCCCATAATCCCTCCATCACTTTCTACCAGGAGATTGCATCATGGCCGAGCAAGGCTGGCAAAGACTATTGGCGGGCTACCCGTGGTTCGAGGGCGAGGGCAAATACCCGATTACGGCCTATAGCGAGTTCATGCCGCCGCCCCGCTTGGGCCGAAAGCCCTACGGCAGCATCGATCATTGCCTCTGCCGCGAAGACGACCCCTTCGGCTGGCACGTGACCGAATATGAAGAGTCACTGGAGTTGCAGCCCGGACTGGCGATGATCGCCAAGGAACTGATGCACGTCGTGCATCATCTCGGCTGCTGCGATCCGGCGCATGGCATCGCCCGCAAGAAGCTCGACGGCAATCCCTACTGTCCGGACGACCTGGTAATTTCCGGCGCACCGCGCACGAACGCTACGTGCTCCTGCTCCCGCTGTCGCTTTCCAAGACCCAGGACGATAAAGGCCGCGTCCGCTGGTCGCTGTTCGGCGGCAGCGAGCAAGGCCCCGCCAGGCCCTTCTGGAAGAGCTTTTATACGGCCCCCCGCCGCGAAGTGCCGCGGGAGTGGTCCGAGGGCTTCATCCGCCGCCTATTCGGCGCGGCTTACGATGAGAAGCCGGAAGCCTTGACCGATCTGCGCAAGGCGGGCTTTCGCGTTTACACCAATCCGGACGCTGCGCTCTTGCCTTCATGGAAGGACGAGCCGCTGCCCAAGTGGACCGAGCCCTATCGTTGGGAGAAGGGCTCGCTCCGCGGCGTCCGCTACCTGTTGACCTTCTGCCCTTGGAAGTTCCTGCCGGCGGCGGTCCGCAAAAGCTACCTGGCCGGGCAGTTGAACCTGCTGCCGTTCCCGGGCAGCCTTGTTTTCTTCGGCGCCGCCCTACCTGGAACTCCAGCGGGAGCTGCCGCTGGCCGGGCAGATACCGCTGTTGCAGACGTTGTTCCGCCACGAGGCCGCCGGCTCGATCCGCATTCCCCAGTCGGGCTGGCTGCACGAGGCCGGGGCGCCCGGCGGGTACCCACTTGTGGGTGCGGGTCGTGGCAACGGTCACGAACCGCACGTCTATGGGCCGGTCCGGGACACGTTCCGCCGCTCGCACCGCTGGCAGCGGATCCTGCGCAATGAAGACCCCTTGACCGTCGCCGGCACCGAGGACAAGCTGACCCACGTGCTCCTCAGCACCGCTCCCGACGACATCAGCCTCTACAACAAGCCGATGGCCCGCAACGCCCAGATCTGGAGCCACGACTACGAGCTCCTGCTCGACGGTCCTAGGGCGACGCCCGCCGATCTCCAGTACGTGGCCGACCGGCTGGCCGCCGGAGGGCTCTTCGGCTATCGCATGATCTATCCGGCCATGCGCGTGGGCGAGCATGAGGTCTATTGGCACCGCCCTCTGGTCGCGTTTCGCTCGCAGGCGAGCGGCGAAGCGGAGTTGTTGCCCGACGCGCCGCTCGGCTATTTCACGGCCTACCGATTCGACAAGCCGCGGCTCGACCGGGCCGTGGAGTCTGGCCGCGGATGCTCGACCGACCGTTGCACCGCGAGGCCGTCGCGCTCTTCTCGCACGTCCGCGAGAATCACCTGCGGCAGACGCTCTTCAACATCCGCAAGCTCTTGGACACCCGCGACCTGCTCGGCCGGCCGCTGGAACGGAGCCTCGCACGGCAATTGCTCACGCTCCCCAAGCACGAAACGCTGGAAGATTGGCTGCAATCGCTGCCGGCCCATGCCGGCAACCCCGAGGAGGCCGCCGGGCTGGTCGAGCAGTTGCGCGAGTGTATCGATCGTAGGGTGGGACCAGATCGCGTAGCGAGTGCCGGCCCACCAATACCCGCTGCGAAGTTCAAGACTGTTCCAATTGGTGGGCCGGCGCGTGCTACGCAAGCTGGTCCCACCGGGAGCATTTCAGTCCTGTAGGAGCAATTGGTCTGGAAAAAAACCTTCGAATCGTCGATAAGGGCGGTCCTGTTTTACCGTTTTTTGGCGGAAAGGAGTTCCACCATGCCCTATATCACGGACGACGATTCGAAGGCGGTCAAGAAGATAGCAGAAATCGAGCAGCAGTTGCAAGAGACAAAATCGGAATTGGACCGATGGTTGGCAGCGGGCAGCACGCCGAGCAACGCCAGTGAATTGGCCCAGAGGGAGCAGGAAGGCAAGGCGCTGACGGATCGGCTCCAGGCGTTGGCCACGGCCCTGCAAATGCAACGGGCGTTCGCCGGTTTCGCATTGCACGAGCAGGAACGGAAGCTGGCCAAAGCTTCCCCCAAGAAGATGAAAGACTTCGGCTATCGACCGGTCACGGTGCAGTTTCTGGGAGGGCTGGAGTTGGAACTGATGGCCCGTTACTGGTGCCGCAGTCAGGCGCGTGCGGACAAGGGGAAAGGAAGCTACTTCGGCCTGGTACTGTTGGGCGTGTGCGACCGTTGCACTCCGGCGTTGGCCAGCGAGGTGGCCCAGCTTGCCGCGGCGCTCGGTTCCTTTGAGGACGCCCAATCGCGGCTGCGGCAGATGGGGGTCAAGATGTCGATCCGGCGGATCACCACCGTGGCTTATCATTTCGCCCGGCGAGCACGAAGAGGGCAGGAGTTGGAAGGGATGGGCATCGGGGGATCGCTGGCGGGGAAACGTGTGGTGATTTCCACGGACGGTGGAAGACTCCGCGTCCGCAAGAACAAACGGGGTAAAAAGACCAAGAAGGGGCGGTCTCGTTATCGCACCGATTGGCGCGAGCCCAAGTTGTTGGTGATCTACGTGGTGGATGACAAGGGGCGAATCGACCGGGAATTCGCGCCAGTCATGGACGGTACGCTCCAGGGTCCCGACGAGGTGTTCCGGCTCCTGGAATTCTATCTTCGTGAGCTGGGGGTCAACCAAGCGACGGAAGTCTTGTTCATCGCCGACGGGGCGACGTGGATTTGGCAACGGGTGACCAAGTTGTGGCAACGTCTGGGGCTCGTGGGAATCCGCTGCTGGGAGTTAGTCGATTTCTACCATGTAGTTGAGCATGTCTATGCTTTGGCTGCTTTAAACACTTCGTGGCGGAAATCACGACGCAAGCGCTGGGCCACGCAACAGCGGCGTCGTTTGTGGCGTGGGGAACTGAAGGCGTTCACCGCGGAGGTGGAACGGCTCTGTCGGGGGAAACGGGGCAAGGGGTGGGCCCGTGAACGGGACTATTTGCTGCGCAACGCCCGTGCGGGGCGTCTGGACTATGCCAAGGCGCGTCGCGCGAAAATGCCCATCGGCAGCGGCGCAATGGAGAGCGCGGTCCGCCGTGTGGTCAACTTGCGGCTGAAGGGAGCGGGTATCTTCTGGCACGAGGAACACGCCGAGCAAATGCTGTTATTGCGGACGTATTACAAGTCGAAACAGTGGCAAGTCCTAGTGAACAAAGCCTTTGTGACCCCACTGACAAACGCCGCCTAGCTCCTATGAAACCGAAATGCTCCCGGTCCCACCCTACTTCTACCCTCCACCACTACGCCACCCTCGCTCACTTACGAGCGCACTGCCAGGCGGTCCTACGAAAAGGCCTATTGGCAGACGATCGCCCGGCTCTCGACCGGCCGCTTCAAGAACAAGGACAATGCCGATTGCGTGCTCGACCCGAAGACCCGCCAGCGGCTTGAGCATCATCATCGCGACCTGGAGGCCCTGGGCGATTACCTGCTGGCCCACTATGCGAAGGTTGCGGCGGCGGCCGATATGACCGACCAGGTCCTGGTGGGCGAACTGCCGTTCCGCTGGCAGACCGATTTCCAGTTCTGCTGGTCCGGCGGCTGGAAGCTGAACCAGGACGGCGAGACCTACGAGCGCGATCTGGTGATCGTGATCCCCGGCAAGAATCGCCGCCGGGCCGTGATCATGGCCGACCACTACGACACGGCCTACATGGAGGACGTTTACGGCTACCCGGGCAAGGGCGACGGGCCGCGGATCGCCGCCGCCGGAGCCGACGACAACCACTCGGCCACCGCCGCCATGATGCTCGCCGCCCCGATCTTCCTCGACCTGGCCAAACAGGGAAAGCTGGAAACGGACATCTGGCTCGTTCACTTGACCGGCGAGGAGTTCCCCTCCGATTGCATGGGGGCCCGCGCCTTGTGCCAGCAGGTCGTGGAGGGCAGCCTCAAGATTCGCCTCGGGGCACCCGGTACTCCAGGTCGCGGCCGCTGGAAAAGCCTGGCCCGGACCCGTGTGGAAGGCGTGTATGTAATGGACATGATCGCCCACAACAACGATCGCGAGAAGGACGTTTCCAGATTGCGCCCGGCGTGAATCGCGAGTCGATGCTCTTGGCCGAGGAGGCGCACGTCGCCACGGAGATCTGGAACGCCTCGACGCCGGCCTGGAATCGCCGGGCCGATCGGCGAGGCACCTCGCGCGGCAAGCGCTCGGCCGACGGCGTTACGATTCCCGACGTGGCCTTGCACCTGCCGCTCTCCGGCGAGGTCCGGCCGCCCGACTATCGCCGCAGTGCGCTCTACAACACCGACGGCCAGATCTTCTCCGATGCCGGCGTGCCGGTGGTTTTGTTCATGGAGAACTACGACATTAATCGCCAGGGCTATCACGACACGCACGACACGATGGAGAACATCGATCTCGACTACGGCGCGGCGCTGACCGCGATTGCCATCGAGTCGGTGGTGCGGGCGGCCGGGAGGAAGTGATAGCTTCAGGAGGCGTCAAGCACGATCAACTTGGCCCCGATCACTCCTCCCCGTCGGACTTCCCTTCCGGCAGCACCGTGCGTAGCTTCTGCCGGCTGGGAGGCCCGAGGCCGTTGCCGTCGATCTTGATCGTCTGCAACTGCTTGAGGCCGTCAAGATGATCGAGTGCCGCCTGCGTCAGGAGGTTGCCGGAGATCGTCAATTGGCGAAGCTCCGTCAGGCCGTCCAGAGGCTTCAGGTCTTCATCGCGAAGGGGCAGCCCGCTCAGCGTCAGAACCTTCAGACGCGGCATGTTCTTCAGGACCTCCAGGCCGGGACCGCGAATCGCGTTGAACCCCAGCGAAAGTTCTTCCAACTGCCTCAGTCCGGCAAGCTGCCGCAGGCCGGTGTCAGTGATCTGCGTGGACGTCAGATCGAGTTTCTTCAGTCGCGTCAGTCCGGCCAGGTCTCGATGCCGGGATCATCGATGTTTGACCCGCTGAGATCCAGTTCCTCAAGCATGGGATAGAGCGTGAGGTGGTAAAGACCATTGGCCGTCAAATCGGCGGAGAGGACCGCGAGTTTCATCGCGACAATTGGGATTGAGCCGTCGATGTCTTCCAGGTCTTCGCTATCGAGGGTGATGCGAACCGAGAGCTGTTTCAAGCCATAAAGCCGCCGCAACCCTGGCCCTCGCACTTGGCTCCCCATGAGATCGATCCGCTTCAAGTTCTTGAGCCCGGCCAGGGCCGCCATGCCTTCGTTGTTGACTTGAGTCTCGCCCAGATCGAGTTCTTCCAGCAGCGAGAGGTCTTTCAAATTGGCAAGATAGGCGCCGCCAAGAGATGGATTTCCATGCAGATCCAGCTTCCGTAGCTCTTTCATTCCTTGGAGGGCCGTAAGCCCAGGCCCGTTGATCTGGTTTGATCGGAGATCGAGTTCTTCAAGCTTCGAAAGGAACCTGAGTCGGCGGAGATCCTTATCGTCAATACCCGAATTGGCCAATCGCAACGTCCGAAGCTGAGGCGAATGCTTGCAGCATGCGAGATCTTCGGGGCGGAATAATTGCGCCGGACAGATCCAGCACCTCGAGTTCGGGAAAATCGGGCGGGTGCTCCACATCCCAAGGACAGTTTCGCAGGTTGAGAACACGGAGATGCTTGCAATTCCGGAGGGATGACAGTTCCACAGGCCAGAGTCCCGTGGAGGAAAACTCCAACTCGCGCAACCGGGCAAATTCGCCGAGTACGCGAAAATCCGGGGAAGTTGAGGTCTTGACCTTCACGACGTGTGCGTACGGCCAGTCGCCCCACAGCCCGCGGAGCCACAGCGGCATCCGTGACGCCGCCTGGCCGTCGTCCTCGTAGTCCATCACGATGCTTCCCCCAGAACTCGTCACGGAGGCGAGGAAATCGGCCTGCTCTTGGGCCAATCGCGCCCGATAAACCGACCACGCGATCCCGGCGATCATCAAGATCAGCAGGGCCAAGGCCAAGAACAATTTGCGTCTTGCACGTTTCATCGCGGCGGTCAATATATCACCTGGCAATCGGGTAGGGCATCATCGATTCGCTCCGCTCCTTCTGTGTCATCCCCGTTCCCGCAAGATTTAGCCTCCGCAGGCTCCCCATTTTCTGGAAATAAGGCACCGCGCGGTCGTTGATCTTCGTGCAGCCGGATACATCCAGCTCGCGAAGTGCGGGGAGCGTGCATAAGCTCTCGACGTTGGAACTGCACAGATCTGAATTCGGAAGCGTGAGTGTTTCCAGTCGCGTCAGGTTATAAACCGCCCCGATGTCGCCGACAATCAACGGACTATCTTCCAGCACGTTTCCCACATCGTGTAAGTTCGACAACCTCAATTCCCGCAGTGCCGTGAGTTGCTTGATGTGAAAGACAAGCGGATGACTCATGGGACTTATGTTGCACAGGGTGAGTTTCTCGAGCTGGGAAAGGGCCTCAATCTGCCGTAGCTCCCCGACGGAGAGGTCGCCAGCCCCGAGGCTCAACTCGTGCAGAGCGGGACACGATCGCAAGGCGGCCAAGCGCGATTCCGGCATGGGTTCGCTTGCAGACTCCGGCAATTCCAAGGTCAAACGTCGAAGGTGCTTTAATCGCCCGATATGCTCGAACCCTTCGGCAGATACGCGAGCACTGACGTTAAGTTCTTCCAGTCCCTCAAGCTCTCGGAGGAGACTCATGGGGTCCTCGTCGTCTTCCCGGCCATAAATGCTTAAGGATCGCAGACGTGCAAGGCCATTCACTCCTGCCATCCCCTCTGCGGACTTCACCGTGACATGCGCCACTGTGTCAAAGTAGTCGGGCCCGAGCAAATCGCGCAGCCAGGCCGGTCTGCGCCCTGTCGCGCCCTTTATCGAAATGCCCTGCTCATCGAACTGGTAGTCATACTCCACCGTGCCGCCTGCCGCCAGAATGGCCTCGACCGCATTCTTCTGGGCCGTGGCCCTCTTCATTTTCGTGGCGTGCCAACTCATCAGCAGGCTGACAATCAGGGTCAGAACGAACAGCGTCCGCAGGCTGTATTGATACCAGCGGAGGCGCGCGGCCGTTTCACCGGCGGAAGAGGCGCGGCCTTTCCAGGGCGGGCTTCCGGCGGCAACCTGCCGGACGGGCCGTCGGCAGACGTTGGTGATCCGGCAGGCCGCATGCCATCCGGCAGCCGATGCGGGCGCTTGGCTACGGGCCGAATCGCGCAGTCCGGCCGCGGGCCGAGATCGGTGGAACTTGCCGAGCGGATGCTTCATTGCATTGCCACCTCCGCCAAACGTCGGCCTTCGTCAATTTGCTTCGGCGTAAACAGTCGCTGCGTGCCCTGCGGTCCATCGAGGCACCGCAATCGGGTCGCCAACTGCGACCACGAGAGACTGCAGTTCACATGCCAAACCGCCGCCTGCACGGCCTGCGGATCGGTCTGCCCATCGCCCAGCATGCCACACAACTGCCGCACCGCCGGCCGATCGGTCAGTTCCTCAACGCGACACACTTCATAGACCATGCCCGGCGCAGGCTCAGGCTTCGATTCGTCCAGGCACGCAGTCTTGGCCCGCAGGCAGCCGACCTTTTCCGGCGGGATGCAGAACAGGCCGCCACCGAAGCCACCCATTCCGCCGCCAAGCGGTTGAGGCCCCGTTCCTCCCATGCCGGTTGCCCCCACGCCGACCCCTGCCAGAATGAATCGTGCGCCAAAGGACGCGGGCACCTCAAGGGTCAGCGGCCGGTCGGTGCGATTTTCGAGTTCCACTCGGGCCTGCTGATCCTTTTCCGGCCGCAGTCGCACCGCCAGATCGCCGCGGTCCATGGCGGCGAACATCTCGACCACTTCCGTCCCCTCCGGAAGCGCGTCGATCGGCGACAGGGCGACGACCGGCTTGGGCGGTGACGCTATGTTCGCCTTTGGAGATGACGAAAAGAACAGGCCGCCGGCGGCACTTACGGCCAGAACCGCCACCGCACCGGCTCGAAGCAAACGACCACGCCATAATTTGACCACGATCAAGCCCTCCTGTTCCGAATGAGGACCAGCACCAAGATGTCAGGCTATCGCGCGGCAGTTGGAACGTCAAGAGAGGCCCGGACCGCCGTAGAGTCGACGCAGGCCGGACCCCAGCCCGCTTGCCGGGTTGGTGAACGAGTTTTGTGAGCGAAACGGCGAGCCTGCCTAATACCCCTCGACCCCTGCCGGCTTGTCCGGCAGGTGAAGAAGTCTTGTTCGCGAGGGCCAGCCTCTTACTCGCTCACAAGACTCATTCACCTGCCAGGCAAGCTGGCAGGGGTCCAGGAAACTCGCCGGACCTCGCCCTTCGCTCACAAGACTTGTTCACCAGTCGGACAAGCCGACTGGGGTCTACGAGTGGTTGCCGGACCTCGCCCTTCGCTCACAAGACTTGTTCACCAGTCGGACAAGCCGACTGGGGTCTTATTTGCAGTCAGCGATGTCAGCGATCCCAAGTCCGAACGGCGTTCATGTCGTACTCCCCAAACGTCCCGACATAGTACGTACTGCGCCAGACCGCGCGTTTGTCCGAGGACGTAGGCCAAGTTGTTCTGAAACGCCAAGGCGATCTGCTCTGGCGAATTTTCGATATTCCCGCGCAGCGAAAAGTGAAGATGGTCGGGCATGACCGACAATCGCGAAATGGCGTGCCCTTTCTTCTCCGCAATTCGGAGCGACTGATCGCGAATCTTCGTCAGCCACGGTATTTCGCTGTTCCGCCAGCGCCCCTCCGTTACCAGCACGAGATGCAGATTGTACCAATAGCGACCGCTTGCAGTCTTCGCCGGCGCCGCCAAGTCGACGCTTTGATTGGTCACCGTGAACGGCGCCAGGACCTGCATGATCCGCGGGTCGGCCCACGACTCGTGCGCAATCTGGTTCGCGATATATGCCTCGACGTCCTCGCGATGATTCTCGCCGATCGATTGCATGGCGAGCTTCCGGCTGAACTTCACGCCGAGACCTGCTTCCCTGAAGGCGTGCTGCAAGCGTCCTTTGACACGAGCCGTGAAGAGCGTTGGGGCGACACTTGGCCTGACGCTGAACGTCATCAAAACTCGTTCCGGAGAAAATCTCGTTTCCAGGAGCCGAATCCCGTCTTCCTCCCAGCCTTTGGCGGCGCCGACAAGTGGTGCTCCATCTCTCTTGGAAACTGAGTTCCGCTGGTCGGCCAGCCTACCCAATCATACCGGAGCTTGTAGCATGGCGTGACGGAAGGTCGGTCCGTAATAGGGCTGCAGCGACATATTGCACTTTCGCTAAGCTAAGAAGACCCATTCACCGGCCGGACAAGCCGGCAGGGGTCTGGAAAATCTGTTGGGACGGCGCATCTTCGCTCACAAGACTTGTTCACCTGCCAGGCAAGCTGGCAGGGGTCCCTGAGAGACATTGGAAACACCCCTTTCGCTAACAAGACTTGTTCACCAGTCGGGCAAGCCGACTGGGGTCTGCACTGCTCTGTCCATTCTTCTCACCGCCAGATCAACCACTAGCACGATTAACCCTGCGCCGAGCAGCCAGGGCCAGAGGGGCATCGTCCGCAAACCGCTCTTCTCGGCCGCCTGAACCGTGCCATCCAGCTTGGCCGCCACTTCGGGCATGTACAGCACAACCGTGCCACTTCGGACGCTATCGATCAACTCGCCGTTTCGGCGAACCTGTCCCGAAAGCCAATAGGTCCCCTGCCCTGCCGCTTGCGATCCGGCGTAACAGCCGGGGGCGATTTGCGTCAGGCGAACCTCCGCGGATTTGCCGCCCTCACCCGGCGGGCGAGGGGAGCCGACTGTCACGCTGGCCTCGGCCCCGTTGATGAACCGGCCGTCGCGGTCTGCCGCGTCGAGCGTGAAGTACAACCGGCCGTCGGCCGCGCTCGGCCTGGAGCCGCAAAGTGCTGCGGCAGGCTCGTGCCGAATCGTCTGCCGCACAAGCTGCACCCAAAATCTGCCGAACCCCGGCCAGTTCAGCCAGGGCCCGGCCCAGCGGCTCTTGAATGTCGGAAAGTGAAGGCCGCCGTCGTGCCGCCGCCATAATGCCAAAGGGCCAGGATCGGCTCGCCGGTCTTGCTCGCCAGCACCACCTGGCTCTCCGGCTTGGCCTGCGTCTCCACATAGCCCAGCAGCGTCGGGGCCTGCGTCATGTCCAGCCCGCGGAGCACCTCCGTGGCGTGAACGACCTGGGGAAAGAACGGCTCTTCGGTGATGCCGATCTTGGCGGCGATGCCTGTATCGGTCTCGAAAATCCGCGGCACCTTTTCCGCGTCGGGACAGAAATAGGCCCGGCCCTTGGCCCTGTCGGCAAGCGACTGCAGGAACGGCTGGGCCGGTTCACTGCCCACGCCCACGGTGCTCATGGTGATGCCCTCGGCGGCCATCTTCCGCGCCAGGCCGTCGAAATCGCCCGGCTCGCCCAGGCCGTCGGTCGTGACGATGATGTGCTTCATGTCGGCAAAGGCCTCGCGAAGCGCAAGATAGGCCTGCTCCAGCGGCGGGTACATGTTCGTGCTGCCCTCGGCCTGGATGGTGTCGATCTCGGCGAGTATCGTCTCCTTGTCGGTCACCGGGCGCCAACGGCCAGATCCAGCGGCTGTGGTCCTCGAAGACCAGCACTCCCACCTGGTCCCGCGGCCCGAGCATTTTGACGGCCGTCCGCAGGGCCTCCTTGGCCAGGTCGATGTTGCGGAGTCTTCCCGTTGGCAGCCGGGTCGTTCATGGAGCCGGAGATGTCCAGCACCAGGACCATCGCCAGGGTTGGCTTGGGCTTGTCCTTCCGCTCTTCGGAAATCACCGGCAGGATCTCCTCTAAGGGCGTATGGCGGTAACCGCCGGGTGTGAACGAATGATCCCCGCCGATCGCGATCAGCCCTCCGCGATCGTCCCGCACGTAGGTTTGCAGGGCCTTCATCCGCGCTTCGGGCAGGGCCACCGCCGGCACGTTGGAGAGCAGGATCAGGTCATAATCGGCGAGTTTGCCCGAGGGCAGTTCCGGCTGGACTTCGATCGCGATGTTCTCGGCGGCGAGGGCCTTCTTGAGATGCTCGGCCAGCGCCGGCTGGCTTTCGACCAGCAGCACCCGCGGCGGCGGATCGACATAAACGCCACAACCGGCCGCGATGTCGCCCGGCGCAGCGCCGGATCGGGTTTGATGCGAACCGCATAAACGACCTGCGACGGCTTGAGCGCGACCGTGGGGAAGCGCTTCGGGTTGTCGCCTTCCACAAGCGGCAGTTTCTCCTGGACCAACGGCTGTCCGTCGCGGAGCAGTTCGACGGCTGTTGCGGCGGTCTTGGATGGCACGTGCAGGTCGAGCGCAAACGGTTCGCCGGCGCGAACGTGGTCCGGACCGCTCAGCACGACCGACGGAGGCGGTTCGGCGGGAGGCGAGACAATCACCTTGGTCTCCAGTACGGACAGCGTACTCGGCCCCGTGGCCTTCGGTCCGGCAAGGCCGGCGGCCACGAACACTAGCATCAGGCTCCGCAAGAAAAGCGACACGATCCGCCGGGCCAAGCGATGCCTGCACCAGCGACCGTCGCCAGAAAAGCAGCAATAGCGGCAGCGCAGCCAGCAAGGCAAACCAGAGCGGCTGGGCGAATTCGATTTGCCAGGAGGAGATTGTCATGTCAACTGGTCCACCGCCGTTGATACAGGCACCATTCGAAGACCACGAGCGCGGCGGCCACGACGGCCGGGAAAATCCAGAGCGGCGTCTGGGGTTTTTCAACCGCAAGAGCGGATACATCACTGCCGAGGTCGCCGGGCACGCGAAGGTCAGTGCCTGGACTGGTTGCGGAAGAGGGAATCATAGGACTTAGGGGACTCATGGGACTAATGGCCCCTCGCCCCAGCGCGGCAAAGACCTCATCCTTCCAAGGATCTGGCGCTGCCGGAACGTCGAGCATTGCCGTGTCATCGAAAACGTAGGCGTCGCCCGGCTCGAGCTTGGCCTTCAATCGGGCAGCCTTGGGAAGGTCCAACGTGAAGACATGTTGCCAGCCGGCGTCTTTGGCGATGGAAAACGGAGCCGACAGACCATCACCCCCTGCCCCTCTCTCGGCGGACGAGGGGAGCAAGTTGCCATCACCTGCTCCTCTCACGGCGGGCGAGGGGAGATTCTTGTCGACTTCCAGCGTTACCGCACCCGCCGCTGGCGGGTCGCCCTGGTTTCGCACTTCCACGAACACCTCGCACTTCGTCGGCTCGGCCTTGCTCCGCCGCGCGGTGAAGCAAGTAATCGCCAGGTTGCCCGCCGCGGTGCCGACCCGCAGGACTTCCACACCGCTCTCCTGCGCCCGCTTGACGGCTTCCTTCGCCGTGGCGTCGGTGATCAGCACGATCCGCGGCGGCAACAACGTGCCCGGCATGGGAATCTCGCGGCCGAGCTTGACGGCCCAATCGATAGCAGGCGGCTCCTCCGTCGCCTGCACGGAATCGACCGCCGCCGCGAGCAACGCCTGATTGCTTGTCAGCGGCTGGATCTCCGACGGCGCCGAACCGACCGTGACCACCGCCATCTCATCGCACGACCGCAGCCCTTCAATCAGCCGCAGGGCAACTGCCTTGGCCGCATCGAGCCGCGTCGGTTGCACGTCGGTCGCCCGCATCGTGGCCGAGTTGTCGAGAATCAGCACGATCCGCTTGGGCGAGGGAATCTGTGGTCCTGCCGCAGCCAGGGTGAGGAGAATCACAATCAGCATCTGCACGGCCAGCGAGACCTTCGACCGCCAGCGCCGCCACCGCCAGCGGCCTTTCTCTTCGGCCAGGGCCCTCTGCCAGAACTGGCCCGTGCCGACGACTCGCCGCGGCACGCCGACCCGCAGCCAATACAACAGCGCAACGGGCACCAGCAGGAGCAGCAACAGCAAGGCTAGCGGATGGGCGAAGTTCATGACACGGCCGCGGGTTGAAGTTGTGGCGCGCGCGCGGCAGCCGAGCACGCGTAGAAAGACCTCGTCCTCGGCCATGTCGCACGGAATCGGCAGGTAAACGATGCCCTGCCGCCGGCAATATTCGCGGACCGACTCGTGAAATTCGGCCAGCAAGGCCCGATACCGCCGCACGGTCCGCTCGGTGATCGTGACGCTCACGCCGGCCTGCGATTCGACGTCGATGAGTTCCATGTCGCCCAGCAGCGAGGGCTCGGCGTCGCTGGGATCGACGAGATGCACCAGTCGCGGATCGTAGCCGTGGAAGCGCAGCAGATCGAAGCCCCGCGACAACCTCCGATTGGCACCGCCCGCTGGCGTCGTACAGGTCGCTGATGACCACGACCGGCCCTGGGCGCTGCGGCCGTCGCACGAACATCTCGACGGCACGCAGCAGATCGGTCCTGTGCCCATCGGCGCGAGTGCTTCGAGGAACCTCAGCAGCCGCAAGATCCGCGAGGCGTGCCGCAGGGGCGGCAGATCGGCGACCAGCCCTTCGGCAAAGGCCGCCACGATCAGCCGGTCGTGATCCAACAGGCTCACGTAGCCCAGCGCCGCGGCGATCTGCCGCGCCAGGTGGAACTTCGCCGGGCGGCCGAGCCCCATGCTGGGCGAACAGTCCAAGAGCAAATGGACGTCGCGGTCGAACTGGCTTTCGAAGAGCTTGACGTGCAGCTCGTCCCGCCGCGCGTACAGCGTCCAGTCGATGGCATGAAAATCATCGCCTGGCGAGTAGTCGCGATGGCCGGTGACCTCGGTCCCGCCGCCCGGCAGCTTCTTTCGCGCCGCGGCCAAGAGCGGACTGCCGCCGGTCCGCTCCGCCTAGAGCGAGAGCAGTTCCGTTCGCTTCAACAGTCCGGGGGAAAATAAGGCCATGGAACAGACAGAAAGATGAATGAAGATAATGAAAGGAATATGGGAGAGGAAGATATACTGTGTTTGATTGCAACTGACACCAACCCGAAGCGTTAGCGAGGAAGGTAATTCATCTCCTCGGTTAACGCTTCGGGTTGGTGTGAATCGCTTACGCCTTCATGCTTTTGACGATGCTCTCGATGATGGCTCTCCGGCCGGATGTTCTCGGCCTGACCCTCGAAATTCAACAGGAGGCGGTGACGCAGGGCCGGCACGATCGTCGCGGCAAAATCTTCCTTCGCCACTTCCGTTCGCGCATTGGCCGCCGCCCGGACCTTGGCCGCCAGGACCAGCGATTGGGCCGCCCGCGGACTGGCCCCGTAGCGGACATAGTGCTTGACGGCCTCGCGGGCCTGGGGGACTGTCGGGATGCGTGGCCGCCACCAGCGCAGCGACCCAGCGGCGGCCGGCGGCGGCGCAGAGACACCTTGGCGGCGATCTGCCGCATTTCCAACAGCCGCTTGCCGTCGACCACCGCGAGCAGTTCCGCCGGGGCGTCTTCCGTCGTCCGCTGCAAAATCGCGTCGATCTCTTCCACGCTCGGCGCCTTGACGATCAGCTTGAAGAAGAAGCGGTCGATCTCCGGCTCCGGCAAGGGGAACGTGCCTTCCATCTCCAGCGGATTCTGCGTGCCGACCACGAAGAACGGCTGCGGCAGATGGAAGGTCTCGGTCGAGACGTTGATCTCCTCGCCTTCCATCGCCTGGAGCAGGGCCGACTGCGTCTTCGGCAGGCCGCGATTGATCATGGTCGGCCAGCACCAGGTTGGAGAAGATCGGCCCCTGCTGGAACTCGAACGTGCGGCGGCCGGCGGCGTTTTCCATGACCACGAACGTGCCCAGCAGGTCCGACGGCGTGAGATCGGGCGTGAACTGAATCCGGCTGAAGCGAAGCTGCAAGATGTCGGCCAGCGTCTCGACCAAGAGCGTCTTGCCCAGTCCCGGAACGCCTTCGATCAGGACGTGTCCACCGGCCACGGCGGCGATCAGGACCTGTTCGATCACGTCGGCATGTCCCACGACCACCTTGGCCAGTTCGTGTCGCAAGGCGTTGAAATCATCCTGGAACCCTGCCAAGTGGGGCTCGACTAAATGGGCGGTGCTCATCGCGGTGGTGTCCTTGAAAGATGGGCTGATGGCTTAAAACTTAGCTCTTAGCTATTAGAGCTAAGCTCCGGGACCTAAGAACTAAGCTCTAAGCACTCCCCCCAATATCGCACCGAACCGGTTGCTGGTCAAGGATTTACTCCCCAATGGTGGAATTCGGCTTGCAAACTCCTCCGAGACGGGAATAATTGTTCAAGCACCGCGCGATGAGATATGGGGCCGGTCGCAGAAGCGGGAACCCAGTATAGCCTTTCCGGTGGAAAGCGTACACTCGGCAGCATTATTGCTTGAATCGTTAGAACTTGATAAGCTAATGGGTGTAAAGGTTTGCGAACAAGGAAGTTAGGTTTGCGGCCGGTCAACGCGCAGAAGAATTTTTTGCAATTGCAGGCTGCATGTTGATAAAGCCCTCTTGGGGCGCAGGTATCAAGGGCAATCCAGAAATCGAGGACTCATACAATGAGAAGCGGTCTTTCGCTATTCTTTGCGGCAGCGGTGCTGTGCGGCTTGACCGCCGCCCAGGCCGATACGGGCACGAGCAATCAGGTCGCTCCGCCCTGGCATCACACGAATGTCTCGCGGCTTGATCAGGCCCGTCCCGGATCGGCAGCGGCGGCGGAAGCAGGGCCGCAGAAGTACCTGCACATCGAAATGCAGGTCAACGACCCGACCGTGCTGCAGAATCGGGAGAAGTTTCGCATTGTTGACGCCAACGGCAATCAGGTCGAAGGCAGCGAGTTCTGGGGCTACAACGATGTCAAGAAGCTCTTGATCTTCGAAGGCCATTGGGGAAGCCTGGCCGGCCTGTACCTCGACGGCTTCGGCCATCGCGAGCCGTTGTTCGATCAGGTCGCCCTGCCCCCGGTTGCAACGACACAGCCAGCGGTCGCACCCACCTATGTTGCGCCCACCTACGTTGCGCCGGCCTATGTGCCGCCGACTTACGTGCAGCCGACAGTCGTAGGGACAGTTCCCAATGTTTACGTTCCTTCGACAACCAACACATACGTCCGTCACGATGACTACGTTGTCGATGACGGCCGCTATGTGAATCGCACTGTTGTGGTCGATGACGATCCCGTAGTTTACGATAACCGCCACGTAATAGTTCATCATGACCCCGTGGTGGTCCATGAGGGCGGCGATAGTGTCGTTGTCGTCCACGACGGCGGGCATCACCGCAAGCCGAAGACGCACATCAAGCATGTGGTCGTCAACGGCAAGGACACGATCATCACGGTCACCGACCCCGACGACAAATATTCGGCAACCGATGACGGCAGCGCGGACGTGACGGTCGATGATCCCGGCAATGCGATCGCCCGCACGGTCGGCATCAATCCCGACACGGGTAACGCTTACGGTACCGGGGGCGGTCCGGGCAGCGGAACTGGCAGCGGCAGCGGCCCGGGGAGTGGCAATGGGCCTGCGGGCACTGGACCCGCTGACAGCGGACCGACCAGCACTGGAGCGACCAGCACTGGACCGACCAGCACTGGGCCGACCAGCACTGGGCCGACGACTATGGGACCGACGACCATGGGACCGACGACTATGGGACCGACGACCATGGGGCCGACGACCATGGGACCGACGACCATGGGACCGACTGATACTGGACCGACGACCATGGGGCCGACTGACACTGGACCGTCGACAACTGGACCCACGGATACGGGCCCTAGCACGACGGGACCGGCTGACGCTGGACCGGCCACCACGGGACCCGCCGACAGCGGGCCAGCCGACAATGGGCCGGCTGCTACGGGTCCTGCTGACAATGGACCCACTGGTCCCGCCGGGCCTGGACCTGCCGGGCCTGGACCCTACGCACCCGGTCCTCCGGGACCTGCTGCACCGGGACCCCCGGGACCTGGACCTGCTGCGCCTGGACCTCCGGGTCCTGGACCTGCCGCACCTGGACCTCCGGGCCCGGGCCCTGACGTGCCCGGACCTCCGGGCCCTGGGCCAGCCGCACCCGGACCTCCGGCCCCTGGACCTGGTCCCTACGCCCCCGGACCTCCGGGCCCTGGCCCGGGACCCTATGGCCCTGGACCTGGCCCTTACGCCCCTGGCCCCTATGGCCCTGCACCTTATGGCCCTGGCCCCTACGGCTACACGCCGTACGTCCACACCCCGTATGCCTACAACCCATACCAGATGGGCGGACCGCAGATGGTCACGACGGAGATTCAGCCGGATTACGGCAAGAAGTATGTCTTGTCTCCCAAGGTCGATAAGACCCCGGAACTCGTCTTGTACGTAGGCACCGGCGACAATAGCGGCGGTCCTGGCATGGTCTACGAGGTCAAGGGCCAGGACGGGCAGGTGTTGGGCAAGCAGAGAATGGAAAAGACCGTGACCGGGCTCGACATGTATCGCGATCACGGCGTCGTGGCGGCCATGCCCGACGCAGGGAAGATCGTGGAAATTGACGACACGGGCAAGCAAAAGGTGATCCTCCAGAAGGATCCGTCCCTGCCCCACCCGGTCAAGATCGCCATGCCCGGCAACTCGGACGCCTGGGTCGCGGCCGACGACATCGCCGATCAGCTTGTGATGGGCACGATCGCCAGCACCCAGACCAAAGTCTACCAGAAGTTCAGTTCGAGCTATAGCTCGCAGCCGATGTCGGTGGCTGCCGACAACGACAAAGACGTCCTCTTCAGCAGTGATGCGGCGCCCGGCGTCCATAAGTTCAGCGGCGACCAGTCCGCCAGCGGCGACAAGCCGATCCTGCCGGAGAGCGGCGGCGTTGCGGCGGACCATAGTTCCTTGCACTGGGCGGCCGCCCAAGGATTGCATACCATCAAGGTCTATGAAGGCCGCCAGTTCGTCAAGGACCTCCTCCTGCCCTCGAAGTTCACCTTCTACAAGGGCGGCCTGATGTCGTTCGGTCCCGATGGTTCGCTCTGCGTGGCCGTTCAGGACAACGACAATGGGCAGGTGTGGATCCTGTGCTTCAACGTCGAGAAGAACCAGGTTACGAACTCCTTCCAGTGGACCAAGGAAGAAATGCAGACCTTTGCCGTTGGCAACCGGATGCTCTGGGATCGGCACTCGCCCGACGAGACCAAGAGCACGTATTAGTTGGGTTGCCGTAGGGTGGGACCAGCGAGCTTGCGATGCCGGCCCACCACTGGCGGCGTTTGGTGGGCCGGCGCTAAGCTCACTGGTCCTACCCTACGGTGTGAAGCCGGAAAAGGATAGATGTATGCGAGTCTCAGCACTTCACGTGGTCACCGCCGTGTGTCTAGGGCTGACGGCAATTGACGCTTCAGCCCAGACGATCCAGTTGCCCACCTTTAACATGGCGGGCGTCAGCACCACGGTCATGGTGCCCGATGGCGGTGCGGCCTTCCTGGGCGGAATTAATAATGCATCGGACGGGCGGAGCGAGTTCGGCGTGCCAGGGCTGCCCTTTCCCGGTTTCCAGAACCGCGCCATCGGCCAGCAGCGGGCGCTTCCAGCTTCTGGGTCACCGTCACGATCCACGATTTCGACGCCATGGATCAGGCCTTGCTCAACACGCCCTCGCCGGACGGCGTTGCCACGACCTATCCCAGCATCTCCGGTCTGCCGGAAGGCCTGGCGGGCCGGACTTTCCCGAGTAATCCGGCGAATCTCGCCGGGAACTGGCAGATCCAACCGGATCCGCCGCCGCCCGTGAGCAACGTGGCGGTGGAGCAGGCCAATCGGGAGGTTCGCCAGGCCACGCGGGTGGAAGAGGCCGACAGCTTCTTCGCCCGAGGGCAGCAAGCCGAGGCCGATGGCAAGCCGAACGTGGCCAAAATCTACTACCAGATGGCCGCCCGTCGCGCCACGGGCGACCTGAAGCAGCAGGTCCAGGCCCGCTTGGACGTGGTCAGCGGCCGAAACAGCGCCCTGGCGGATTCGCCGTAGCTGGGATTATTCGTAAACCTGTAGGGTGCGTGGAGCGAACCGCTGGGAAAATGGTGGGTTCGGAGTCGAACCCTTGGAAACACTTCACCGTCGGCTGGATCGCTTCGCGCAACGCACCATAGACCCATGGCTTCCGTGCCTCACCCACCCTACGTGAATAATCCGGGCCCGCGTCCTTTCCCCTTGACACCCCCCCGTCACCGGCAGTAATCTCTTGAGGCCGACCATGGGTACATGGTGCCCGAGTCTGGAAGGGAGCCGGAAAATGAGCGACGCCAGCGAAACTTTGGGGGTCACCAGCGACACGGTCTTCCGTGCCCTGGTGGAGTGTGTTCCCGATTTCGTCTGTCTGGCAACTACCCATGGTGAAATTTTCTATTTGAACCTCCCCGCCCGCCGCTGGATCGGCTTGGAGGACGAGGCTTCGTTGGACACCGTTAGCCTGCACGATTTCTATACGGACGAATCGTGGCATGAGCTCCGTGACATAGCCGTGCCGGCCGTAAACAAGAGCGGCCAATGGGAGGGCCGCAGCCACTTGCGGAATATCAAGACCGGCCAGGAGTCGACGGTCTTTACCTTCATGTATCGGGTGAAGATGCCGCTGGGCGAGCGCTCCAGTTGCCTGGCCATCCTGCATCGCGATGCCGAGGCCTCCAACCGCCTGCGGGAAAGCCTGACCGAGGCCCAGGCGCGGAAGAACTCCATTCTCGAATCGGCGCTCGATCCGATCATCACCATCAATCACGAAGGGCTGATCATCGAATTCAATCGGGCCGCGGAGCAGACTTTCGGCCACTCGCGGGAGAAAGTGCTGGGCACGCGGCCGTCGGACGTGCTCTTTCCGCCCTCGCTCAGCGCCGGGCACCGCAGCCGCATCGAGCGCTACCTGGAATCGGGCGAGGGATCGATGCTCGGCAAGCGTGTGGAAGTGACGGCCTCGCGGAGCAACGGCGAGGTCTTCCACGCCGAGATGGCGATGACGATCGGCCAGATCAACGGTGCGCCGGTGCTGACATTTTTCGTCCGCGACATCAGCGCCCGCAAGAAGGCCGAAGAGGGGCAGGCCCGCTATGCGGCCGAGCTGGAGCGCTCCAACCGCGACCTGGAACAGTTCGCCTACGTGGCTTCGCACGATTTGCAGGAGCCGCTGCGGAAAATTCGTGCCTTTGGCGACCGGTTGGAAGTGAAGTGCAAGGACCTCCTCGACGAAACGGCGCAGGAGTGCGTCAGCCGCATGCAGAACGCCGCCGAGCGGATGCAGGAGTTGATCGAGGGCCTGCTGACGCTTTCCCGCATCACGCGGCGGTGCGCACGATTTCGTACAGGTCGATCTGGGCGAGATCGTGCAGCAGGTGGTGGGCGACCTCGAAGCGCAGATCGAGCGCGTGCAGGGGCAGGTGGAGGTGGGCAAACTGCCGACGATCCAGGCCGACCCGCTGCAAATCCGCCAGTTGCTGCAGAACCTGATTGCCAACGCCCTGAAGTTCCATCGCCCCGACGAGCCGCCGCGGGTGAAGATCGAGGCCCGCTACGTGCTGCCCCGCGAACAGCGCCATTCGCTGGCCGAGGAGAAGTGCCGCATCACGATCGAGGACAACGGCATCGGCTTCGAGCAGCAATATGCCGATCGGATCTTCGGCATCTTCCAACGATTGCATCCCCGCGACGTGTACGAGGGCACGGGCATCGGGCTGGCGATATGCCGGCGGATTGTCGAGTATCACGGCGGTCAGATTTCCGTCCGGAGCGAGCCGGGCAAGGGCTCGACCTTCGAGGTCCTGCTGCCGGTGGCGCAGGCAAAGAAAAAACGGTCCGAGGCGAAGTGATGGCGAACCACCGCGGGCCCAGCACCATCCTCATGGCCGACGACGACGCCGACGACTGCCTGCTGGTCCAGGAGGCGCTCCGCGAGTCGAAGCAACCGCACGACCTGCGGATCGTCCGCGACGGGCAGCAGTTGTTCGACTACCTGCGGGGGCGGGGCGACTATGAAAAGTCGCACGACGCACCGCGGCCTGACTTGATATTGTTGGACCTGAAAATGCCCCGGAAAGACGGCCGGGAGGCCCTCGGCGAACTGAAGGCCGATCCCCGCTTTCGGAGCATACCGATCGTCGTGCTCACGACTTCCACGGCCCGCGACGACATTGGCTTTTGCTACCGCATGGGCGTGAACTCGTATATTACCAAGCCGGCCACTTTCCGCGGCCTGGTAGAATTGCTCAGCACCTTGTGCAAATATTGGTTCGAGATCGTCGAATTGCCGGTGGGAGAATAGGACAGGATCGAATGAAAAAAGGCGGTTCGAAGAGCGAGCGGCCGGCGTCCAAATCCTCTTGATCGAGGATGATCCGGACGACGTGTGGGTCATGCGCAACCTGCTCAGCGACCGCTGGGACGGGCCGTACCAACTGAGCCACGCGGAACTGCTCTCCGCCGGTCTGGAGCGGCTTGGGGAGTTCCCCTTCGACATCATCCTCTTGGATCTCTCGCTGCCCGACAGCCAGGGCCTGGAGACCTTCTTCACCATGCATGCCCACGCCGGCGACGTGCCGATCGTGGTGCTCTCGGGCTACAACGACGAGTCGATCGCCGTGAAGGCCGTGCAGGCCGGGGCCCAGGACTACCTGGTCAAGGGCCAGGTCGACGACAATCTGCTGGTGCGCTCGATCCGCTACGCCATCGAGCGGACGCGGCGGCACAAGGCCGAAGCGGCCCTCCGCGACGCCTCGGAGGAGTTCCGCGCCGCCAAGGAGATCCAGCAGCGGCTCTTTCCCTCCCAGTCGCCCAAGCTGCCGGGCTTCGACATCGCCGGCGCCCTGTACCCGGCCAAGGCCACGGCGGGCGACTACTTCGACTATATCCCCATGCTGGGCAACTGCGTCGGCGTGGTCGTCGGCGACGTGAGCAGCCACGGCATGGGGCCGGCCCTGCTGATGTCGGAAACGAGGGCTTGCCTGCGGACGTTGGCCCTGGGTTTCAGCGACGTGGGCGAGATCCTCACCCGCGCGAACCAGATGCTCTCGGCCGACACGCACGATTTCCATTTCGTGACCTTGGCCCTGGCCCGGCTCGATCCGGCCCGCCGCGAAATGGTCTACGGCAGCGCCGGCCAGCGGAGCTACCTGTTGCACGAAGACCGGAGCGTGACGGTGCTGGACAGCACGAGCCTGCCGCTGGGCGTCGATGCCGAGACCTGCGTGCCCGCCGCTCCGCCGCTGGCCTTGCAGCCGGGCGACGTGCTGTTGTTGTTGACCGACGGCGTGGTGGAGGCCGAATCGGCCAACCGCCAGCGTTTTGGCGTGGGCCGAACGTTGGAAGCGATCCAGGCCTGTCGCGACCAGTCCGCCGCGTTGATGATCGCCGCCTTGCGGCGCGAACTCGATGTGTTTTGTGCGAACCAGCCGATACAAGATGACGTGACCATCGTCATCGTCAAGTGTTTGGGAGACTAGGCAAAGGAGTGCCGAATATGGAACGGACGCTGTATTCTCTGCTGGCCGCGGTGCTTATGTTCTCGCTGGCCGTCTTGGGGTCGAACTCATGCGGGCATTGCCTCGCCGCGCCCGCGGACCAGGACGAGGCCCTGAGCGGGCCGGCCCTGGGTCCACCGGCCGAGGGCCCGGCGTTGACACCCGGCAGCAATAACACTCATGGCGGCGATGCCCAGGACAAGGCGTCCTTGCTTTGGACCGCGCCGCCGGCCGACGCGAATCCCGTCCGGCCGGATGAACCCGTTCGGCCCGCGCCAGTCCCCGATACCATCCCGCCGCCACCGCCGGTTACACCGAGAGTAAACCCGCCCGCGCCCCCGGCGAGTTTGCCGGAACGCCGGCCGCCGGCCGTGTTGCCGCCCGAGTTGGCCGCCCCGATCAAACTCAAGCCGATCAACCCGGCCAAGGCGGGCGTCTACACGTCGGGGATTTGGCGCTTCGAGATGAAGATCACCAGTCCCGGCACGCGTACCGAAGGCCGCTGGGGCTGGCTGACCTACGACGGCCAGAAGTTGCCGCGGGGCGACGTGAATGACTATTATGATACGCCTTGGGGACCGATCTATTGGGTCGATGTGCCGACGACCCCCTGGGGCGTTCACGGTTGGATGCCGGTCCCTCTGGCGCAAAATCCGCACAAGGGCCGGCCGCTTGCGGTGCCCAAGGCCCTGCTGGCCGCCGCGCCGGCCCCGCCGACGACGGGCACCCGCGCGGCTCAATTGCCGCCGCCCGCTGTGGCGGCCGCCCCGGTGCCGCGGCCGCAGACACTGGAGATCAACAAGACGCACAACGGCCAGTTGGCCAAGCTGCGGGTCGGCAACATTTTGGTGATCCGCCTGCCGGGCAATCCGGCGACCGGCTATCAATGGCAGGCCGCGACCACGAACAGTCCGGCCCTCAAGCTGACCGTTCGGCCGCAGTATTCGCCTGCCGCATCGGCCACTGCTCAAGCGGCGGCGTCAGGCACCTACACGTTTACGTTCCAGGCCGTGCAGCCGGGAAACGGTTCGATCCGTCTCTACTATGTCCGAGCCAACGATCCAAGCCATCCCCGCGATTCCTTCGCGGTGGGTGTCAACGTATCGCCTGCGTCCACGGCCG
Source organism: uncultured Planctomycetia bacterium (assembly GCA_963824275.1). GTDB lineage: Bacteria > Planctomycetota > Planctomycetia > Pirellulales > Thermoguttaceae > JANXQG01. Next base: position 1,258,619 of record CAWGOT010000007.1, read on the forward strand.
CCTTGCCGCCCGCCAGCCGGCGGGAATGAATTGGCGCGTATGGCAAAGCGAACGTCGTTCCATGACGAATTGGCTCGATTGAAAAGGATCGCCCGCGACCGACGCCCGAAGAAGGCGACGTGGTAGCGGTTCGGAAGGCTCTGGCAGGAGCGAATCCACTCCTGGTCGCCAAGGCCGCGGAAGCCGCGCCGCGGCAACCTCGTGGACCTGCTCCCCGCGTTGGCAGAGGCCCTCGACCGCTTCATGAACAAGGGCGTCAAGGAAGACAAGGGCTGCACGGGCAAGACCGCGCTGGCAGAGGCCCTCGACGCCCTACGCTATGAACATCACGAGCCGTTTCTCCGCGGCATCCGATACGTGCAACTGGAGCCGGGCTTCGGGGCACCAACCGATACCGCCGCGCGGCTGCGATCGGTCTGCGCCGTGGCGTTGGTGAGGACCGGCCGCCGCGAGGAGATCCTTGCCGAATTGACCACGCTCTTGGTGGACGGCGAAGCGGAACCCCGCCGGGTGGCGGCACAAAACCTCGGTTTCGGCGTCCCCTCCGAGGCGAGCGAATGGGTCTTGCGATTGAAGGTCCTGACGGGCGACGAATCGCCCGAGGTGCTGGGCGATTGTTTCACAAGCCTTCTGCATCTAGCACCGCAACGGTCGTTCGATTTCGTAGCCGGCTATCTGGCCGGCCACGACCCCGACGTTGCCCAGGCCGCCGCCGTTGCCCTGGCCCAGTCTCACGACAGGCAACGCGCCCTGGCGCTCTTGATCGGCCAGTTCGAAAGGGCCTTCAGCGCGGGATTCCAGCAAGCGATCTTGACGGCGATCGCCCTGGCCCGAATCCCTTCGGCGATCGACTTCTTGGAGAAAATTGTTGCCGCTGGAGATCCGACCCTGGCCGCGGCGGCAATCAGGGGAATGGCCATCTATCGGACGGATGAGCAAGTCAGGCTGCGGGCGCAGAATGCCGTCCTTGCCCGCGGTTTGCCCTTGCTGCAAGAGGAGTTCACGAGGTCGTTCGATGTCGGGTGCAGGTTGAGGGAGTAAGCCTAAGGATAGACCAGAGACACGAACCCCCTTTTGTTTCCATGGCTGGTTATATACTGCGGGTGGTTTTAAATTAGCCATTTCATACTAGCCCGAAGCGCAAGCGAGGTAACGGTTTAGCATCCTCGCTTGCGCGTCGGGTTGGTATCAGTTTCACCCGCGAGCAGTATAATAAGAATGAAAGGAGAATCAGAAATTGAGCAATATCGTGCTTCATTCGAGAAGTGGCGCGGACAGCAAACTCCATCTTGAGGTCCCCGTGGATCGACCCGACACCGAATTTGAAGTGGAGGTCGCGGTTCGCCCGAAGACGCCGGAAGGCAAAGGCTGGCCGCCGGGTTACTTCGACCTGTTTGGGTCTATCGACGACGAGACGTTGATTGTTCACCCGCAACCACCGCTGCCGCCCCTCCTGGAGTTCGAATGATTTATCTGCTCGATTCTGCTCCGGGGTATAATAAACCAGGGACGCAGGTGTCGTTCGATTTCGTTTCCCTCGCCACGCACGATGAGAAAGGTGAAGACATGAATGCGCTGCAAGGCACGGTCATGAATGGCCAGATCGTCCTCGACAACCCGGTAGGATTGCGCGAGGGTACACGGGTCGAGGTGCTGCCAATCCAGTCCCGCCAGCCGGCGCTCGGCATGCGAGAGGAAGAGTGGCCGACGACATCCGAGGGGATCTCGGCGTTGGTGGCGCGGATGGACGCGTTGGAGCCGGGGTGGCTCTCGCCGGAGGATGACGCCGCCTGGCGATTGGCGTTGCACGCGCAGAGGAACGTCGAGAAGGTCCGATTTGCGGAGGACGCCGAGAAGTTGGGAAGGATGTGGGAATGACTCGGTTTCTGCTCGACACCGGGATTGCCGCGGACTACATCAACCGTCGCCGAGGCGTCTATCAACGCGCCGGGACGCCGTCAGTCAAGGCCATCGGCTCGGGATCGGCCTTCCGGTCCTCGCGGAGTTGTGGTACGGGATCGAAAACAGCAGTACTCGCGACCGCAACGCCGAGCGATTGCGGCGGGTTCTGCCCGACCTCGTCGTCTGGCCGCTCACGGAACAGGCCGCCGAAGCGTACGGGCGTATTGCCGCGGAACTGACGCGGAAAGGCCGGCCGATCGGAAAGATCGATATGTTGATCGCCGCCATCGCCCTGAGCCTCGGCAATACAACCGTGGTCAGTGGCGACAGTGATCTGGCCGCAGTACCCGGTTTGACCGTTCAAAACTGGGCCAAGCCGTGAAACGGCCGACTTAATAAAGTCATGTGGCGTGTCGGGGTCGGGGTGTCGGGGTCAAGCTTACGCTTTGTACTTTGCTTAGTAAAGTACAAAGCTTAGGCTTGACCCCGGCACCAGCGAGTAGCGGCAGTCGTCGAAACGTAACCGTCAAATAATCGCCAGTACCTTTCTGCGTCCAGGCCCGCTCCGGTGCCGACCGAGCCCCAGTTCTTTCTCCCTCAACGAGCCGAAATCGTGCAGGTGATCAAAGACGGTCCGTCGCATGGCATCGCCGGAGCCTTCACACGGAATGTTTTGTCCCGTACATGGACGGTGTGTTCGCCGACTTCTAATGCCGGGATGTAAACATTGCCACCTCCATCGGTCCTAAAAAACGCAGGCCAAACTGAAGCGGCCAATGGTCCCACCGGGCGGTCGATGAATACCTTGCACCCGAGGACTGGCTTTCCCGAGCCGTCAGTCACGTGGACTTGAACGGGTCCGCCCGGTTCGCCAATGTCGAGCGAGATTTTTTCCGGATCGTGTTGGCCGACCTCGATTGCCACCGAAGGTGACAGCCAGATACCGTCGAGAACGGCCTGTACGAGATAACGTCCGGGTGTGAGTCCCGCGAGCGAGAAAGTTCCGTCGGGCTGCGGCGTTGCTAAGACCTTAAGCGCCCCGGCCAGTTTGCCCCGACCCTGTATTGCCGCAAGCACTCTAAGCTCTCCGTTCAAAGGCTCGGGCGACTTTCCTGCTACCGTCACATTTCCTTGAACGGTTATCGGCTCGGGCAACGTGATGGCAAGCGGCCCTTTCACCGACTGCGAGAGGTCGATCAGAGCACCGCCGCTGACTCCCGGTAGCATAGCCACCAGTGCAGCGCCGCTGGGCATATCAGGCAAGGCGTTCGTTCGCCACAGTCCGTGCGTGTGGATCGTTCCGGCGGCATCGGTGAGCCCATCACCGGCTGGGGAGTCTTCGTCCGCGGAAAAGTAAAAGACTCTCGCGAACGCCGCCGGGGTTGTCCCATCGGACATGAAAACCTTCCCTGCAACATCGCGGCTGACGGTGCCCTGCATACTGATGCCTCCCATTCCAATCATCGCGCTGGGCACCTGTCCATCCTTCGACGGGACCGGCGGAACAATATCGTTCATTTTCACAACATGGCCCGCGATGACTGTTGCGGAATATACTTCATCCGGTGGCCAGACCGCCAACCGAACAGGTCCGGCCCTAAAAGGCCCGGCGACGAATTCGCCAGTCTTACTCTGCATGACTACACGATAAGGGTCGTCATTCGGCCGCTGGGCATAGATTGAAAAATCCGTTGTCTTGAACCCCGCCGGCGGTCTTAGGACGCCACGGATATATCCCGCCGGCACTGCTTTCAATGTTGCGGTGAGGTGCTCGTCCGGCCCGCTATTTACAACCGCAGCGGGAACAGTCGTCTTTCCCGCCAACTCTTGATCCGAGGGCAGTTGCGCATCGCGAACGACAAACGGATTATCCGACTTCTCTAACTTAATTACGAACTGTCCTGGAGGCAGCATATCAAAATGAGCATGTCCGGCCGCATCAAGGCGAGCATCAGCATTGTGCTGATACAATCTCCGACTCGCGTAGACTTGGCCGGCAAGAGGCTGGTCATCAACGCCCGTGGCCTGGACGTCCAGCGCCGCGGGAATAATCGAACGCATCTGAAAGGTTGCCGGCGATTTCACCTTTAACAGTTCTGAACTTGCGACGTAGCCGTTCGCCTCAAGATACGGCTTTGTGCCGGCGGTCACGAGATCCACTGAATTGTCAGTCGTCCGTGGCTGCGATTCAAAGGGATGGATGCCGGGCGTATCGTACGCCTGAGCCTCGACTCCTGCGGTAGTGTGCTTCGGCAACTGGTTGTAATCTACCGTCATTGGGTCGCCGTCTTTCAGGAGCACCCGGGCCGAGGCCACGTTCGGCTGGGGATAGAGCCTCATGCGATGTACGGTCGTCTTGTCGGCGACGACCGGCACGCCGACTGCGACGGCTCGTGCGGCCATCTTCGGAGGCAGAAATGGCGATCCAGGTTCCTGGTTCCATCCGGTAAGAGGTGGCTCGTCACCCGTCGCCGCAATCTGATATTCACCGAGCATCAACATCTTGAAGTGTGCGACGCCGGTTTTGTCGGTCTTGCCGGAGGGATAAGCGATTTCCTCGACTTCCTTCTGCTCAGAACCACCGGTTGAGCGAGCCCATATATCCCGCAACTCGCCGCCCAGCGCCTCAGGTTAACCATGATCCCGGCAGCAGGCTGGCCGTTTAACGTAGCGACCACATCGAGCGAGCCACCATGAGAAGTCATCGCGAAGTCGCGCACAGGTGCTGGCGGCCATTTTGGCGCCTGCCCCGCGATTCTGAACGGAAGCGCTGGTCCGAAACTGGCCCATCCCATCGCCGGCGCCATACCCTCTTTGACGACGACAATCGTGCCGGACAAATTCGGTAAATCGCCGTCACCGATGACGTTGTAATGTCCCTGAGCATCGGTGCGGGCCATGGCGGCTGTCTCGTACATCCGAATCCCGCCGTAATACGTGGCGGCGACATATACCTTGGCATCAGCCACGGGTTTGCCGTGTTCGTCTACAACTTTGCCGGTTACCCAACTTTCACTTGCCCGGACCCAAGCAGCTTTCGTGAGCAGTAGGGCTAGCAATGGCGCTAAACATGTTGCTCGGAACATGGGCTGAATCTCCTCAAGCCGATACCGATGCTGGAGACGTTCTGACGCATGACGCCAGCGGCACGGACATCCCACTGGGGAATATAGGATAGCTTACTGGCAGTTCTTCTTGCCGTCAATCACCGCAGAAGGCACGATATGGCCTTGCCTGAACACGAGCCCGAGTCCGAAACCCACTACTGCGGGGCAAATCGGGGTCAGATCGAAACTATGCACTTTGCAAAGCAAAGTGCATAGATATATATGCACGTTAAATCGCATATATATTCCACGCCGGACGCCGAGAGGACCGGACCCCGAGGGGACCGGAGGTTGAAACAACAGTGGTGAGATTCGTTCCACCTCACTGCCTACTGCCGAGAACCTCCCGCAATTTCCGCCGACCACGACCATGAACAGCCCAGGTCTTGGTCGCGTGCGACGGTCACGTGGTTTTTGGCTTGATCTTGCCGGCGAGAAGATCGTCGAGGTCGCGCCTGACATCCAAATGCGCCGCCCACTGCCGGAGGTAACCGACATCGAGCGAACCGCACTGGACGGCATACACGCCGGCAGCGTCGTAAAGTTGCCGTTCGGAGGGCGTGATTCGGTTCCGTCGAGGTCGGGGTCAGGCTTACGCTTTGTACTTTGCTTTGCAAAGTACAAAGCGTAAGCCTGACCCCGACCTCGACCTCGCCGACCTCACGAGGCCACTTGTTTCAGTAGACGGCCCCCGTCGGCACTGTGTGGACCTCCAAGACGTAGGTTTCCTTGTTACCGGGAGACACTCCTTTGACACGCTTGTATACTTGCGGTGAGACGGCGAAGATGTTAATCTGCTCGCCTCGGTAATCGTCGTAATTCACAACGATGCATTTGTCGCCCGGCTTCAGGGATGCTGGCCGAGGGCCAAACCAACCCGCATAGGTCGCGGGGACAACAAGTTGCTGCTGATAATTCCACGGGCCGAGTCTGACCTTAACGTCGTCCAGAGACAGGCCCACCAGCCATACCGGCTGCCTTGACATCAAAACGCACACGATGGCGACGATCGGGGCCAACATCAGCAGCGAACGGATGCTGAATTGGAATCGCCAGCCGAACCGCAACGCGGCAGCGAACCAAGACAACAGGAACAGAATCGCTGCACCGATGGTCCCCATCGCGATCAACACCGCCCAGCCCCGCGGCAGCCACTGGAACCGCTCCGACAGCCACAGCAGCCCCTCCACGACCAGCAAGCCGAAGATCAGCCAACCTGGCGTGGGATAGAAGGAACGTCGTTGGGGCTTCGTGTCGGTCATGCTCATAGCATAGCAGAAGCACGCACGTCTTTCGAGTCCATCGACCGCGCCAGCCTCACGGGGCCGTAAAAGGCAGGCAAGGCGGCGACCTCAGCTTATGGGCGGGGAGAATTTGACGGACCTGGACTGCGCCGTTACAATGACGAAGGAATCTCTCCAGCACAAGGAGATCGGTTATGAAACGCTCGGTTCTTTGTTTGGCGATCATTCTCACGCTGGCCGCGGTTGCCAGTCTGGCGGTCGCCGCCGACAAGAGTGCGCCGGTTGGCTTGCGGATGACGGGGCACGTGAACCAAGACGGCAAGGACTGTCAATTCGAGATCGTCATGGAGGGTTTTGACCGGTATTGCCGTAAAGTGTGGTCCGGCGATGAGAACAAAGACAAAGAGGGATCCAGCTATGTCCGCCTTATCGCTGGCGACTTCTGCGCTGAGGAAAGCTGGCATTGGGGAGAGATGGACGGACGGGGCGGTGGCAACGGGAGCCAAGACGGCAAGAGAACGGCCGAGGCGGGGCGACGGCTCTGGACTGGCGACAGGTTCACGGGGGTGTCCCGTGAAAATCTAGGCGAGGGGTACGAGAAGTTCAGCGAGCCAATCACAAGTGATCACTTTCCACTTCCCTGCGTGATGACTGTCCCGGGGAGGGCTGCGTACACCATCGAGAGAATCGAGTTCCGCTACGAAAGCGATCCGAAGTTCCTTGCCGAGGGCAAAACCAACGGTCTCTCGTGGGTCGCCGGCTTGGCGAAGAAGGACGAGAAGGATAAGCAGAACGAGAAGGATAAGAAAAAGGAATAGCCAGCGATCCGAAAGGCAAACTGCAGTCGGCGACCTCAGCTTGCGGGCGGAGTGGCCGGAACAGTATACGCTGCACGCGACAGTGAACCAGAGTGCACCACGCACGCTAAACTGCGCTGCCATCCAGGTTTCGCCGACAAGACGCCCGTGCAGCCCCACGTGGTCAGCGAATTACCTGGCCAACGCCGCTCCACCGCGGGACGCCCAGCGTCTCGCCTCTATTCTACTGCGCCGCGGCGGGCTGCGACACAAGGGGACCACGGCCGACAAGCACGGCGGCCGACCCACGCCCTGCACCACCAGGCGGCGACGCGCAGCGACCTTGCGGCCGTCTTAGCCGTTTCGCCCAGTATTCACTTGGGGGCTGGCTTGTCCGTCGTCACCTCGAAGAGCCCGATGGTCTGGTTTCCGTTCCCCGTCGCTATAGTCTTCCCGTCCGGGCTGAAAGTCACGCACCTGATCCCTCCCCATTGCCCGTTGAGGGAAGTGATTTTCCTGCCAGTCGCGACGTCCCAGAGATTGATCGTATCGTCATAGCTTGCCGAAGCAAGGGTCTTTCCACCAGGACTGAAGGCTAGGGAGCGGACCAACGAAGTGTGCCCCGCCAAGGTAGCCGTGTTCTTGCCGGTAGCCATTTCCCAGAGCTTGATTGTCCCATCCATACTCCCCGCAGCGAAGAGTTTGCCGTCGGGACTGAAGTCTATGCACATCAGGCCAAGGGTATCCCAAACCATATGAGTGGTTTTCTTTCCCCTGGCTGCATCCCAGAAGTTCACCGTTCCATCCTGGCTTCCCGAGGCCAGTGTTTTGCCGTCCGGGCTGAAAACCAACGATTCGACCTTTTTGCCTTGATCGAGCGTGGCCGTGTTCTTGCCGGTGCTCACGTTCCACAATTCGATGCCTGTGCTGCGCTCACCGCTGGAAGCCAAGGTCTTGCCATCGGGGCTGAACGCCACGGATTCGACACTTGCGGTATGGCCGCTGAGTGTAACAGCGTCCTTGCCGGTCGCCACGTCCCACAAACTGATGGTTTTGTCCACGCCGTTTCCCCAGGCCAGGGTCTTGCCGTCAGGGCTGAATGCCAGGCAGCAACTGTACGGCCGCTCAATGGTGGTGGTGTTCTTGCCCGTGGCTACGTCCCACAGCCTGATCGTCAAGTCTTCGCTCCTTGAGGCCAGAGTCTTGCCGTCAGGGCTGAACCTCACGCACCAGACAACATCTTTGTGTCCGTGAAGGGTCTCCCGCAACTTAAGTTCTTGGGCCGCCGCAGGGGACGACGTCACGAGCCCAGCACAAGTCAAGGCCAGCCAAAACATCTCTTTCATCGCTTGCTTCCTCCTACCTTGGCTAACGGGTGCCACGGCAGACGCCGCAGCCTCCAACTTCATTGGGTTTGCACTTCCATCCATTCTACCGGCATCCCACGGCCCGCAGAACCGGGCGGCGACTCGCCCTGCGACCGTGCCGTGTTCGTCGATTATGGCTCGCCAGTTCGACTGTGTCCCAGCTTAACACCCGGTGCCAGTTCGATTTCGTCATCAGGCTCGGTCACGATGAAGACCGAACCATTCGTCGAGTCCTTCACGAGGTTGCGGATTGCTCGATACTCCACGTCCCGGATGTGAACACGGAGCGCCCAACCCGCCCCCAACCCGCATCGGACCATTAGCCTTGCCAGAAGCCGAACCAGGAGGCCCGGACGACTGCGCCCATGCGCTCTAGGTACTCGTGAACGGGCACTTCTTTAGCCATAGATGCATGGTCCCAGTCGTGTGGGTTGTACGACGAACGGGGTTCTCCCTGACATCAGGTTTGTCATCGCTTGCCGCATTGTACCTCCACGCCAATACTTGTGGCAATCACAGGGTCAAATTCGCATTTCGGCATTCCATCATCAGGGGGGTGCCTCGTACCACGACTACCGACAGATTTCCGCATCAGCTTGAAAAGCCGAGACAGCAAAACCCACCGCATCGAACTCATCCGCAACCCCTCTAGTCAGCGCTTCCCACGACAGGCAACGCGCCCTCGCGCTCTTGATCGGCCGGTTCGAAAAGGCCTTCAGCGCGGGATTCCAGCAACGCGCTCTGACCGCGATCGCCCTGGCCCGAATCCCATCTATTGGATGGATGAGCAAGTCAGGCTGCGGCGCAGAATGCCGTTCTTGTCCAGAGTTTGCCCTTGTTGCAAAAGGAGTTCACGAGGTCGTTCGATGTCGGGTGCAGGTTGAGGGAGTAAGGCAAGCACCTAGAACCGAAAGAGGCGGATTTTTTGAACTCGCCCGTTTGGGGCAATTCAGCGAATGCAACATTCTGTTGCAAAAATTGCATACGGCCGCAGTGCGCCCGTAAGGGGATCGGGCGACGGATTGGCGAGAATTCCCGCTGATAGGCCATGGGAAGATTCGCCCGGCTGGCGGCCGTGGTGCAAATTCTGCATGCGTACCAGCGGTATTTCGTCCACGAGCGTGACGCAAATTTCGACGCACGGTCAATCGCAACGCTTGCATTATAGGAAATTTCACTCGGACCCTGTGTTTCAATTCCTGCAAGGTGTTTGACAGGCCGTGGGGACCAGCGAGCTTGCGAGCGCCGGCCGGCGCTCGCAAGCTCGCTGGTCACACCCCAGGCGGCCGATGCTGTGGACCACGTTGGCCACTTCAACTAGAATTGTGCCTGCGCGACTGACCTTCACAAAGGAGATCATGATGACGACCTATTTCCGTCGACCTTTCCACTTGCCGGGCCGCGCCGCCCGGATGTTCTATTTAGCGTTTGTTTTCCTGGTCGCTGGCCGCCTTTGGGCCGCCGAGTCGGCGGACGATCTGGTGAAGCAAGGCTCGGCCCTCTTGGAAAAAGCGCAAGCCGACGACGCGGCCTACGCGGGGCAACTCGATAAGGCCGTCGCCACGTTCACGAAGGCCCTGGACGTCGACGGCCGAAACGTTGCCGCCTTGAAACTCCGCGGGCTGACCTATATCAACCAGGGCGAATGGGACAAGGCCATCGCCGACTTCGACGCCGCCATCCGCCTCGATGCCGGCGAAAAATCCTATCGCTTCAATCGCGGCTTCGCCTATTTCCGCCAGGGCAAGTATGACAAGGCCATCGCCGACTACGATGAGGCCATCCGCCTTGACCCGAACTATTCCGACGCCTACCGCGACCGCGGCTATGCCCACACGATGGCAGGCAAGCCCAGCGACGGCCTGCCCGATCTGAACCGCGCGATCAAGCTCAACCCGCAGGATCAGGCGGCCTGCTACTGCCGCGGAATGGCCTACGCGCGGCTGGCCGATTGGGACCTGGCCATCGCCGACTTTGATCGCGCCCTGAAACTCGACCCGAACGACGCCACCAGCCTGGCCGACCGGGGCTACGCCAAGACCATGAACAACGACTTCGATACGCCCTGGCCGATCTCAACAAGGCCGTGGAACTGTCGCCAAAAGACCCCTCGACATGGTTCAATCGGGGCTTCTGCCGCTATCGACGGGGCGAAACCGAAAAGGCCCTCGCCGACTACGACGAGGCCCTGAAGCTCGACGCCGATTCCGCCGAGGCCCATCGCGAACGGGGTTTTGTGCGAGGGCTGAAGGACGATTTCGAGAAGGCCTTCGAGGACCTCGATCTGGCCGTGAAACTCAGCCCTGAGAGTGGCCTGGCCCGGCTCCGCCGCGGCATAATCTACGTGCGAAAACACGAGCTTCCCAAGGCCCTGGCCGATCTCAACGAGGCCGCGAAACTGGATGCCGACAACGCCGAGGCCCGCTTCCACCGCGCCCTCGTCTTCCTGAACACCGACAAGCTGGAAGAAGCGATTGCCGACTACCGCGAGGTGTTGCGGCTCGACCCCCACGAGGTGGATGCGTACAAGGTGTGGGACGTGAATCCACAGACTATTGGGGGGCAGTCGAACCTCCAGCGGCTGGAGAAGGTGTTGGCCAAGCACAAGGACGAGGCCCAGGAGCATTACGTCAAGGGAGTCGCCCTGCACAAGGCGGGAAAGCTGGTCGAGGCCATTTCCGAATACGATCAGGCGGTGCTCCTCTATCCGCGCTGCCCCGAAGTGCATTACAATCGAGGATTGGCCTATCGGGCCAGCGACCACCTGGAACAGGCCGCCGTGGACTACACCCAGGTGATCGCGTTGGATCCGAAATTCACGCTCGCCTATTCCAATCGCGGCTACGTGAACTTCAAACTGGGCGACATGGCCGGGGCCCTGGCCGATTTTCACAAGGTGTTGCAGCTTGACCCCAAGAACGCCGACGCCCTGAAGAGCATCGAAGTCATCGAGAAGATTCAGAAACAAGGAGATTCGCAATGAGATGGTTTGTGTCCCGTAGTTCCGGCCTGCTTGCCGCCGCCGCCCTGACCGTGGTCGGCAGCTTTGCGAGCCAACCGCAAAAATCGCTTTCCGCTGAAACCAACCCCGCCCCCTCGAAACCTGCTGTTGATGAGAACAAGATGCGTGTCACGAAAGAAGCCTTTGGCAAAATGCCCGACGGAACCGAAATTGATCAATACACCCTCTCGAATCCCAGCGGGATGAAGGTCAAGATCATCACCTACGGCGCGACCATCACGGCGGTCGAGATGCCCGATCGCAACGGCCACGTCGAGAACGTCGTGCTGTATTGCGATTCGCTGGCCGATTACATGGAAATGAGAAACGGCAAGCCGGCAGTGCCCTACTTCGGCGCCACGATCGGCCGCTACGGCAACCGCATCGCCAAGGGCCGCTTCACCCTGGAGGGCAAGGAATACAAGCTGGCCATCAACAATGAGCCCAATGCCCTGCACGGCGGCCTGAAGGGCTTCGACAAGGTCGTCTGGAAGGCCAGGCCGGTGCAATCGCCCGGCACGGTCGGCGTGGCCTTCAGTTACACCAGCCCCGATGGCGAAGAAGGCTATCCCGGCACGCTCAACGTGACGGTCACCTACAGCCTGACCGACAGGGACGAGCTCAAGATGGACTACGAGGCCAAGACCGACAAGACGACGGTCCTGAATCTCACGAACCACACCTATTGGAACCTCGCCGGGGCCGGGGCACCGGGTACTCCAGGTCACAGCGACATTCTCAAGCACGTATTGATGCTCAACGCCGATCGCTACCTGCCCGTCGACGCCACGTTGATCCCGCTGGGGCGACTCGACCCGGTCAAGGGCACGGCCTTCGACTTCACCGCGCCGAAGGTCATCGGCCAGGACCTGGCGAAGGTTGAGGGCGGCTACGACCACTGCTATGTGCTCTCGCGCCAGGGCGACGGCTTGAGCCTGGCCGCGCGGGTCACGGAGCCGGCCAGCGGCCGCGTGATGGAGGTCTACACCACGCAGCCGGCGATCCAGTTCTACACCGGCAACTTCCTGGACGGCACGCTCCACGCCGGCGGCAAGACCATCGGGCAGCATGCGGCCCTCTGCCTGGAGACGCAGCACTATCCCGATTCGCCGAACCAGAAGGATTTCCCCACGACCGTGCTCAAGCCGGGAGAGACCTACCGGCAATCGACGGTCCACAAGTTCAGCGTGCAGAAGTGACGTCTGCACGGGAAGACGTTGTGAAGTGATTGACAGAAGTGATTGACAGAAGTGATTGACAGAAGTGATTGACAGAAGTGATTGACAAGGGCGGCGCGTCCCCGAGCTTGCGAAGGGCGTGCCGCCCGCGTTTCCACGCCCTTCGCAAGCTCAGGGACGTGCCACCCGATCATGTCGGCCCTACGTTGTCCGTATTGCGGAGCGGAATGCACGGGCGCTGCGGTCCGCCCTGATTCGTCGTTTGACTGCCCAAGCTGTGGCAAGGCGGTCGAATCGCCGCTCTCCGGCGGCAGCAATGTGGCGACGCCTCAAGGTTCGGGAGCGGGCAGCGATCGCTGGTCCGAAGGGCCGCCGGAAGTGTCGGCCAGTCGCTGGTCCGCCCAGCCTCCGTTGGGCGACGACAGTTCTTCGAGCGAGTCGGTCAGCCAGTCCTCGATCCTGCCGGAAGCCGACCTCGAGCAGCCGGTCCAGGTTCGCCAGCCCGTCGCACCCTTGGTGTGGGCCTTGATCGTGCTGGCGCTGTTCCTGGCGGCGCTGATCGGCGTGATCGTCGTGGCGCGTTCGATCCGGCCCTGGATCGACGCCAGGAAACAGGGGACGATTGATTTGCGGATGCCGCTGGATGAGGGGATTTTGCAAAATGAACTCCGCCGGAACGAAGCCGCTCTTTCTCGTCGCTTTACCGGCGGACTGGCGGGCGTTACAATCATGTTCAGACGTGAAGCGTGTAACCCAAGACATCAACCGGCAATCCGGCGAGTTTGACCGATGGCTACTGATGCGGTAAGCAACGATCCGTTCCAGGTGCTTCCGATGGTGCTGCAGCCCGCCGTCGATCACCTCGTGACGGAGGACGACACTGCGGTGGACAATTTCTTTTCCGAGAAGCAGATGCGACTGCTTACCGAACCGCTGTACAGTTCGTGGACCGGCGCGGCGCAGCAGCGGCCATTTGTCGTTGCGGCCAATGTGGGCCTGTTCTTTACGGTCCGCCACCCGCCGTTGGTGCCGGACGTGCTTCTGAGCCTGGACGTGGAATTGCCCGCCGATGTCCATCCCAAGCATCATCGTTCGTATTTCCTTTGGGAATACGGCAAGCCCCCGGACATCGTCATCGAGGTGGTCTCCAATCGCGTGGGCGGCGAAGACACGGAAAAGTTGGCCGCCTACGCCGCGGCCGGGTCTCCTTCTATGTGATCTTCGATCCCGAAAGGCTGCTCAACGAGGAGACGCTGCGTGCCTATCATCTTGATACAAGCGAGTACCGCAGGATGAACGAGCCGATCGAGTTTCCGAACATCGGGCTAGGACTGCGGATCTGGCAGGGCCGTTACGAGGATCTCGACAACACCTGGCTTCGCTGGGTAGACGCCGCCGGCACGCCCGTTCTCACGGGACGCGAGCGGGCCGAACGGCTTGCCGAACAACTGCGACAGCTTGGCGTCGAACCGTCCGCGTAGGTCGAGGGCCGAAACGGGAATGGCTTTAGGACCGGCGAATCAAAATTGTCACTCATCACGCTCCGCCGTGATGAATTGCATCGCACCAGAACGTGATGAGTACGATCCTCAACGGGATAAGTGCAATCAAGAAGGCAAACGCTCCTCAAGTCGTGCTTTACGATGCGTCGGCCGGGGCCTGGCAACGGTTCGCTTGCCCTTGCGAGGTCATTGAAGCTAGTCGCGTCGATGCGGTGATGGACTGCCTGCGTCGGGTCGAGCGTCTGGTCGAGTCCCAGGGACTTCAGGCGGCCGGCTTCGTCAGTTATGAGGCTGCCCCGGCCTTCGATCGTGCGCTGCGAGTCCGCGAAGCCCCGGGTTTTCCGCTCTTGTGGTTCGGCCTTTTCCCGAGCGTCGAGACGATTTCGCTACGGACGCGCGACTGCACGCCCTCACCCCCGGCCCCTCTCCCACAAGCGGGAGAGGGGAGGAATCTGCTGTGGCAGCCGTCGGTCACTGCCAGCGAATACGCCGCCGTCATCGGCCGCCTGCGCGAGGCAATCGCCGCGGGCGAAACGTATCAGGTGAACTACACGTTCCGTCTCAAGCAGGCGGCTGGCAGCGACCCGTGGGTACTTTTCGAGGACCTGCTTGCCGGCCAGCCGCCGCCCTACGCCGCTTATGTCGAGACGCCCGACTTCGCCCTCTGCTCGGCATCGCCCGAGTTGTTCTTCGAACTCGAGGGCCAGCGGATCGTCTCGCGCCCCATGAAAGGCACGATCGCCCGCGGCCGTTGGTATGAAGAAGACATTGCCCTCGCCGCGAGTTGGCCGCCTCCGAGAAGAACCGGGCGGAGAACGCCATGATCGTCGACATGATGCGCAACGATCTGGGCCGGATCGCGCGGGTCGGCAGCGTGCAGGTGAGCGACCTGTTCCGCGTCGAACGCCACCCGACGCTCTGGCAGATGACCTCGCTTGTCTCGGCCGAGACCGGCGCAGGGCTGGCCGAGATCTTCGCCGCGCTCTTCCCCTGCGCATCGATCACGGGGGCTCCGAAGGCCAGCACGATGCGGATCATCGCCGAGCATGAAACCGCACCGCGGCGGATCTATACCGGCAGCATCGGCTGGATCGGGCCCGGTCGCCGCGCCCGGTTCAACGTGGCCATTCGCACCGTGCTCGTGGACAAGGCCCGCCGCGAGGCCGAGTATGGCGTAGGCGGCGGCATCGTCTGGGACTCGACGCCCCAGGGCGAGTACGACGAGTGCCTATTGAAGGCCAGGATCCTCGGCGCGGCGCCCCGCGTTCTCGCTCCTGGAGACAATGCTCTGGAAGCCCGGCGACGGGTTCTTCTGCCTGGACGAACACCTGCGGCGGCTGCGCCAATCGGCCGAGTACTTCGGCTTTCCACGCTGCCACGAGGCCGTTGCGGATGCAATGGCCGGCCTGGCCGTGAAGCTGCCGGCCGTGCCGCACAAGGTCCGTTTGCTGGTTGCTCGCGACGGCAAAATCACCTCTGAGGCCGAGCCGATCCGCGGGGACGATTTTCCAGATCCGATCCGATTGGAGCTGGCCGCCGGGCCGATCGACGCAGCGGACGTGTTCCTCTATCACAAGACCACGCATCGCGAGGTCTATGCCGCGGCGCAGGCCGGCTGTCGCGAAGGCGACGACGTGCTGCTCTACAATCGACAGGGCGAAGTTACGGAGACCGCCCTGGGCAACATCGTAGTCCGCTGCGGCCGGGAGCTGTGGACGCCGCCGGTCTTTTGCGGCCTGCTGGCGGGAACTTACCGCGCCCGACTGCTGGCCGAAGGGAAAATCGGCGAGCACGTCGTTCCGCTGGAAATGCTGCTTGAGTGCGACGAGTTGTTCTTCATCAACTCCGTGCGGCTGTGGCGGAAGGCGCGGCTTGTCGGTCCGCGCGACGCTCGATCACTTGCCGCAGGACTTCGGGAGAAAGCTCGCTGAGCGAATCGACGACGAGTTGGGCCTTATGCAAGAGTGCGCGGGTGCGACTGGTGCTGGCCAGCCCTACGCAGGCCATGCCGGCGGCCGCGGCGGCCGTGATGCCGACGGGGGCATCTTCGATCACCACGCACCGCGCCGGCGGCAGGCCCAGCGCTCGGCGGCGACGAGAAAGATCTGCGGGTCGGGCTTGCCGTGCTGCACGTCGCTGCCGGTGACGACTGCACCGAGCGAATCCCGCACGCCCAGACGCTCGATCGCCGGAACCACGTTTTCGCGCGGGGCCGACGAGCCGACCGCCACGCCGAATCCTGCCTTGTGAAGTGTCGCGATGAGATCCGCCGCGCCCGGCATGGCGGGAAAGTCGGCGGCGATGATGCGGCGGAACTCGGCCTCCTTCTCCAGGGCCATGGCCTTCATGTCGTCGTCGCTGAATCGGCCCGCGCCCAGAACTGGGCCATCGAGTGGCGGGCCGTGCTGCCGAAGCTCGCCTGGAACTGCTGCTGGCTGATCGAGAGTCCGCGACGGCCGGCCATCTCCACCCAGCTTTGATAATGGGCTGCGAAGGAATCGATGAGCACTCCGTCCATGTCGAAAATTGCCGCCAGTTCAAATGCCATATTCGTTGCTTTGCATTGGGCCTTGGGGAAAACGCTGAAATATGGCGTTCGCAGGCCGACGAGTCAAGGGGAGGGATGAGAGCAACGGACAGACGTTTGGCTGCTCAGTACTCAGTACCGAGTACGCAGTACTTCCCGATTCGCCTCATTCCCGTGCGGTCGCTTTATCGGTAGAATCAGGGCTTTGAAATAGCTCGCATCCCTTCCATCTACACTTCATCGCCCACTGCCATGCCGACCACCATGCCCATTCTCCCTCTTTCCGCCATGCTGCCCGGCCAGGAGGCCGACGTGTTCGTCCTCATGACCGCGAAGGAGCAGCTTACGACTCGGGAGGGCAAGCCGTATTATCGCGTGGGCTTTCGCGACGGCGGCCGCGAGGTGGTTTTTCCGATCTGGGACAATTCGCCCTGGGCGGTCGAGTGCCGCGACAAGTGGACGCCCGGCACGTTCTACAAGATTCGTGCCGTCTATCGCGAAACGAACTACGGCCCTCAGATCGACATCCGCAAGATCCGCGAGGTCTGTGAGACCGACGCGGCCGACGGCTTCGAGCCGACGCTTTGCCTGCGGCAGTCGCGCTACGAGCCGCAGCGGATGTTCGAGGAAATGCTGGCGATCGTCCGGGAGCGGATCACCGATCCGGCCCTGCGCGCGTTGGTCGAAACCATCCTGATGAAGAATCGCGACGAACTGTTGCGGATCCCGGCGGCCCGGCACAATCATCACGCCTTCGCGGCGGGCTGGCTCGAACATACGTTGAGCGTGACGCGGACGGTGATCTACCTGGCCGACAAGTACGCCGAGTATTACGACGAGCTTGAGCCGCCGCTGGACAAGTCGATGGCAGTGGCCGGCGCGATCCTGCACGACATCGGCAAGCTCCGTGAATTGGAACAGCGGCCCGACGGCACGGCCTACACGGCCAGCGGGGTCTTGATCGGCCACCTGCTGCAGGGCCGCGACATCGTCCGCGAGGCGGCGGCGGTCTCTCCTTTGCCGCCCGACACGCTCCTGCGACTGGAGCACCTGATCATCGCCCATCAGCGATTGCCCGAATGGGGCTCGCCCAAACCGCCCATGACGCCCGAGGCCCTCCTCGTGCATTACGCCGATGACATCGACGCCAAGTTCCACATGATGGCCGAGATCCTCCGCAACGACACCAGCGAGGGACCGGTGACCTCGAAGAAGAACGCCTTGATGCAGCAAGTGTATAAAGGGAAGTGAATCGTCAGAGCACGAGGCTCGATTCAGGCCGCGACGGCCGGCGAGGCGCGGGGCTCTCGCCGGGTGTGGACTGTGATTCTGCCGCGGCAGGCGCTTCAAGACGATAGTTCAGCACCCGCGGACCGTCGATCTCCTCGGCCCGCAGCCAGATCGTCTTGCCCTGCAGCTCCGCGCCATCGGGCAGATGGTACGTCAGTTCGCTCTTGCCGGCGGGCTGGATGAGGACCTCCGTCGATTGCCGCCGCCGATCGGGAACCAGGAGATCGCAGCGAAACCGGGCCGGCTTCTTGCCCTGATTGGCAAGCGTCTGGCGAACTTCCATTTCTCCGTGGTCGTTCAGAACGGCCTGGCCCTCGAAGTGTACGTCGCCCAAGGTGACTTCCAAGGGCCGGACCATCGCGAAGCGATAGAAGCGATCGGCCTGGATCGCAAAGTCCAAGCGCACCATCTGTCTGCCGCCGACGACATCGTTGGGCAGGGCCACGCTCAACGGCAGCTTCCAGGTCTCGCCGGGATCAAGGCGGAATTCGGCGGTCCGCGGCTCGAAGTACCAGTTCTGCGGTCCGCGGAGGCTGACGTGCCCGCTGATCGGCTGGGACCAGCTATTCCTGAGTTCCAGCCTAAGCGGCGCCATGGCGCTTGGAATGCTCGGCAGTTGATTCGGCGAAAAGGCCGCGCCCAGTTGCCATTGGGTAATAGGCCCATCGAGACCTAAGAGGAATGTCGGCAGAGTCTGCACGCCGATCGTCGACTGCAGGGCGGGCGAGAGGCCCGTCGGCCCATCCTCACTGGAAAGTGTTGGCGGACAAGGCCGGCTCTTGCCCCACAGGTCTTGCGTTCGCAACTCGGCGCCTAGATAGACCGTTTCCGGGCCGGGCTTTGGCCCTGCAAGCACGCCGACGTATTTTCCCTGGCCGCCGAAGCAATGAAGCTGGTTGCCCTGCGGCAGATCGACATCGCCAAGATAGGGGGCGCCGCCGAGCAGGAGGGCCGTCGTCCGCCAAGGTAGGAAGAGTTCGCCGGGCGAGCCATTGCGATCGACGAGCCCCCGGTCCGGAGCGAGTGGATCGGAAAGGAAAATGGCATCCGCGCCGTGCATCTTGGCGGTCAACATCCGCTCGACCAGGTGCATGATTCGCTCCCGCGTGGCATGTCCTTCCCGAGGCAGCGCATCGAGGGCGATCCAGCGAGCCACCCCTGCCGATTTCGTGCTTTCCAATCGCTGGGCCAGGACGTCGTTGCCGACCGTTGCATCACAGGGCAAGGTGAGGAGTCGCCATGGGAGGCGGGGAGCCACCCAGAGGGTACCCGGCGGGGAGCCACCCAGAGGGTGCCCGGCCACGGCTCGTCCGCCCTGCTCCCGGCTCCCAGCTCGCTGCTCTGAAGTTGTCGCCATCGGCAACGGTGCATCAACGAGGTTCCAGGCGATGCCGCAATCAAGGTCCTGGCCGATGCGGTCCAATTCGCCCTTGGTGCGCGAGACAATCCCCGCCAAATCGCGGCAGCCGACCCAGCCCGGATCGCGATCGTCACCGATCTGCCAGTAGCGGATCTCGACTGCCAGGCGGGCCAGTACCGGCTCGATCGACGGATACCAGCTTTTGGGATCTCGCGAGAATGCCTCGGCGGCCAACAGATCATATCGCCAGTCGCCGTTGTGGGGCAGATCG
Source organism: uncultured Planctomycetia bacterium (assembly GCA_963824275.1). Classification (GTDB taxonomy): domain Bacteria; phylum Planctomycetota; class Planctomycetia; order Pirellulales; family Thermoguttaceae; genus JANXQG01. The sequence continues at coordinate 1,278,165 of CAWGOT010000007.1, forward strand.
CCGGTCTGCCGCATGTCCGGCGAGTTGGCAACCTGTCCGGCACGCGGCGGTTGGAGCACGCCCGCCAGGCGAACGCCCGACATGCCAAGCCGGTCGCTGAAGTTGATCAGTGATTCCAGCGAGCTTGCCGCAGACTCTTTCGGCTTGGGACCGTCCTTAGCCGGCGGAGGTACGGCATCCTCAACGATAAAGGGGAATTTCACCCAGCGAACGCCGCACTGGCAAAGCAGATCGGCCAGCGGCACGAGACCCAGTTGCGCGTCGTCAGGACTGAGGCTCCATCCAAATTCACTAGTCGCTGGCAACGATTGAGGTTCGATGACCGCAACGCTGAGCTCGGCTTGAGCAGTCGTCTCCGCCGCCGAAGACGGCGGCGAGGCCGTTACGGCGATAGGCACGACCGTGGCCGAATCCGATAGAATCCCGGCACGTCGCTGGGCAGCCGCCACGTCATTCGGGCGGAATGCGAAGGGGGGAGCACGCCCTCACCCCCTGCCCCTCTCCCAATAGGCGAGGGGAGCGACGTGCCCTCACTCCCTGCCCCTCTCCTAGTAGGCGAGGGTAGCGATGTGTCCTCGCCCCCTGCCCCATCGCCGGAGGGCGGTGGGAGATGCGCCTCCCTTTTCTCGCTCAGCATGCGACCGTCGACATCGAGCAGTTGAAGGCGGATCTCATACGACGGGGCGGCGAAGCCGGAGACGGCACAGGCAATTTCGATCGGCTGGCCACGGGGAAAGAGCAGGAATGTCGCATCGTTGGCATTACGTCTGGGCACACCCGTCTTATCGCCTCCGTTTCGTCCCGGCTTTTCCTGTTGGGGAGGGCTGTCTTGTAGTGCTTCGGCAGTCAACACGACACGCGGCAACTGACCCAGCCACAAGGCGCCGAAGGAAGCCGAGCCGTGGAGGTCCTGCAACTCGCCCTGTGGCTCTACGTGCAGTCCAACCAGCATGGAACCAGCGCCCGCTGGCGGCGACACGGGACCAATGCAGATCTTCTGCCAGGGGCTGTTGCCGCTGATTTTTTCCGACGAGAGGCTACTGAGCGCCGTCTGCTTCGAGTCACGGAAGATCAGCGAAATATAGGCCCCGTCCAGCCGCAATCCCGAGGTCTCTATATAACCTTCAAGTACATATAGCAGGTCGGGGTTCACGGAAACCGCAGGGCCATACGCCGTGGCCGCACCGCCGTCCAGATCAACCCGCAGACTTGCACCGCCCGGAGGGGGGCGGCGGTCGTCGACGCGCACGCGGACATAGAACGGGAACCCAGGCCCGTGCCTCCGCGTCCAATTTGGCGGCCAACCGTAGACCTCGTCATCTTGCGACGACTCAAACGTGCATTGATAGACCGCCGCCGCCCCGGGATAGTGGGTTTCGGCCTTGGTCTCCGCGCCGAGCGCGAGCAGCAATAGGGCGGTCAGCGGGCTCATTCGTCGTAGTTTGGAGAAGGTGGGCAAGCCAATGTGGAGCCGGTCAGCGAGTCATGGCTTCCCATTGTCGGCGCTGCTGATCCGTGAGCAATTGCAACGCCTCTTCACGAGCGGCCTCTAGGACTACGTCGCGTCTCCGCGCAAGTTCCAATCGGCCAACGCTTTCCCAATACTTCTCCAAATCCTGCAACGCTTCGCGGGTCGTCTTGTCCAAGCGACCGATTGCATCCGTCTGCGTTGGGGTTAGCTCCAGCTTTGCTATCACTTCTGGTCTTAGGAACGGCTCGATGCCGGGCAGTTTCAGCGTTTCAGGCGTCGGTTCAAGGATGGCAGGCTTGGCAGGCTGGGGAACTTCCGGCGCCGTGGATGGCGGCATGACCGCTTGCTGAGCATCGTTGGTGCCGGCCTGTTGGACATGATGTCGCCAGGCCGCGGCCACCAAAGCAAGCGGAGTCGCGATCATCACGAGTGCGATCAGTCCTCCTGCCGCCGCGCGGATTCGGCCCGGCGGGCGATCCGAGAGCGGTATGGAGTCGGCGCTTCCCAAGGGGAATGCCGGCGGGCGCCGTGTGCCCATGGTCGTGGTCGGTGCTGGTTTCTCCTCCGCCTGGCCAAGACACGTCAACCCGATGCGGAACGCGGGAATGCTGGAAACGAACTGGTCTTCGATCGATTCGATGCGAACAATATTGGCAACTCGAACGGAGATTTCGGAGTCCGGTGTCTGCAGCACACCGGAATCTTCGACCCAAAACAAGGGACTTCCTTGGATTTGGACGTGCATGCCGGTTTCGCATTCATCGGTCAATATCGCGGCAAATCGCTGCGAACCAACCGCGAGGAGGCAATCGGGCTGCGCAGTAGAAAAGGGTAGTTTCGTCGATCCTTGCGACTGCGCGAGTTCGTCTTCGTGTGAGTCCATAACCGGCAACTCCCAGCCATGTCCATGAATGCTTGCCGCTTTTGGCTTCGCCCTGCGGAGGCGACCGGTACACCGGTTTAATCGCAGGGCGGGCAAGATCATGCCGGCTAGTGAAATCTAGCATGCAGGTTGGAAAAAGTATCCCGATCCGAAAAAATCGATGGCAACGGATTTTCCTTTTGCTACAATCATAAAGGCCGAATCCTTGAGAGATTATCGTGGTCCAGTCAATGGTTTACCGTCGTTTTCGCCGCCGAGTGGAATGCGCGGTCTTGTTTCTCGCGGGACTGATCGTGTTTCACACGTGGTTTGTCGAGGGCTTCCCCGTTTTCTGCGTGGTGCAGGGTGGGTCGATGGCAACAACCTTGTTGGGCAGCCATGTCGACCTGACATGCCCGGAATGCGGGTTCACGTTTTCCTGCGATGCGCAGGATCGCGATGAGGCGCCGCTGGCGGTCTGCCCGAATTGCCTGGCCAAGTTCGCTCCTCCGCCTGCGGCCCGAGTGCTCGCGGGCGATCGCGTCTTGATCGACCGCGCGGCCTTTCAGTTGCGGCGGCCAGTCCGGTGGGAAGTCGTCGCCTTCGATCGCACCGACGACGGTCAGGGCCTCACCGTCAAGCGGGTTGTCGGTTTGCCCGGCGAAACGATCCAGATCAAGGAGGGCGACGTTTATGCCAACGGCCAGATTCAGCGGAAGACGCTGCGGCAACAGCGGGCGATGCGCGTTCTCGTGCATGATGATGATTACGCCGGCGCCGCTCCGCGCTGGCGCCCGCAAGACGCCGGAAGCAACTGGACCCGTCAGCAGGGGCGTCCCGTGCATGCCGAAAACCGAGGTGACGATATCGGCTGGCTTGTCTACAACCATGCACGCCTCGCGAGCGACAATTCGCAGGCATCCACGCGGGTCACCGATTTTGGCTTCTACAATCGCGGGCGTTTCCAGCGGAACGAGGGCATCCATCCCACGGCCGACCTGGCGATGTCGTTTTGTATTGAGGATCTGCATGGCCGTGGCCTGCTTTGGCTGGAGGCGACCGACGGCCGCGACGAATTCCGGGTCCAAATCGATCCCGGGGCAGGGAAATTCCTGGTGCTCGATAACCCGGAAAAGAACCGCAAGGCGCCAGTGATCGCTTCCGGTGACTTGCCTGGCACGTTGCGCGGTCAGACGATTGAGGTCTCACTTTTCGATCGCCAGTTCCTCTTCTCGATTGCCGGGCGGACGTTGGCGACGATTGGCATCGACAGTCCCGCACCGCCGCCTCTTACCGACCAACCGCTGGCGATCGGCGCGGAGGGATTGGGGGTCGTCCTGGATCGCCTGCGGGTCTACCGGGACGTATACTATACGGAACCGCCGTTTGCCACAGCGGGCGATGCGGGCTCAGGTCGCAGCCAACCTTCGTGGGTCTTGGGACCTGACGAATATTTCGTCCTCGGAGACAATAGCCCAATTTCCGCCGATAGCCGGACTTGGACGACCGATCGCTTTGTGAACCGTAAGTCGTTGGCAGGTAAGCCTTTCGTAGTGATTTTTCCAGCCTATGAAATCTCCCTGGGGGGGTGGAGTACTCAGGTTCCCGATCTCACCCGAATCCGTTATATTCGTTGATTGGCTGAATTTCATTCACCTTGGTAAAAACAGCGTCCGAGCATGCCAAAACGCAAGCCTTCCGATTTGAAAAGTCGTCGCAATACCTCGCAGGCCGCAAGGGCCGAATCGCATGGAACCCAGGCCGATGCCGCCTGGTTCTCGCCGGCCGCGATGCGCGAGACGGTCGAGTCCGTGATCATCGCCTTCGTGCTGGCGTTTCTTTTCCGCACCTTTGAGGCCGAGGCCTTTGTGATCCCCACCGGCTCGATGGCCCCGACGCTGATGGGAAAGCACAAGGACTTGGAATGCCCGATGTGCCATTACCGCTATCAGGTCAGCGCCAGCGATCACACCGATCCGCGCCACCCGGAGAAAGAGGACGCGGCCACGATCTACTATGCCACATGTCCGATGTGCCGGTACACCGCGGACCTGAACCCCGATAACCCGCAGCGCTATCCGACCTACGACGGGGATCGCATTCTGGTGGCCAAGTTCCCCTACGAGTTTGCCAATCCAAAACGTTGGGACGTCATCGTCTTCAAATATCCGGGCAACGCAACGATGAACTATATCAAGCGGCTGGTCGGCTTGCCGGGCGAGACGATCAGCATCCACAACGGCGATTTGTGGATCCACAAACCGGGCCAACCGGCCGGCCATTTCGAGATTGCCCGCAAGCCGCCGGAGAAACTGCTGGCCATGCTCCAGCCGGTCTACGACAACGACCTGGCGCCGGCGATCACCGGCACGTTGGGCTGGCCCGCCGCTGGACACCCGAGCCGGGATTCGCTGACAGTGCCTGGACCACCAAGGACCTTGCCTCGTTCGAAAGTGACGGCAACGCCAAGGGCGAGGCCTGGATCCGCTACCGGCATCGGGTGCCGACGCCCGAGCAGTGGCAGTCCGTGGCCGCGGCCCTGCATAAGAAAAGGGCATGGGAATTGACGCGGGAAGAAGCGGTCCAGGCTGCGCGGACCAACCCGCTTTCGCCCGAGAGCGTGCGGCCGCAACTGATCTCGGATTTTACCGCTTACAATACCGGCGATAGCGGCGATCCCCGCGATTCCCGCCGGCCAGGAAAGAGCTTGCACGATTCCGGGTTGGACGCGGCGGCGTTGATCGAGCGCGGCTACGGCCAGCATTGGGTCGGCGATCTGGCCGTGCAATTCGATCTGGAGCCCGCGACAGCATCCGGCAAGGTGGTCGCCGACTTATCAAGGGCGGCCGCCATTTCCAGTGCCGCTTCGACCTCGCCTCCGGCAAGGCCGAGTTGACCATTGGCGGCGGCGGGGCGGAGGCCGACGGATACCATCGCACGGCCACGACCTCGGTTGCCGACGCCAAACGGCACACGATCATCTTCGCCAATGTCGACGACGAGTTGACGCTCTGGGTTGATGGGAAAGTCGTGGCGATGAAAGATCCGAACAAGCCCGACGTCCAGCGCGGCCCCCCGCGGCGGTCCGGCCGAGTCCGAGTCGGATCAGCATCCGAACCGCTACGATTCGGCCCTGCTCGACGACCATGTTCCCACGGCGGCGGATCTTTCGCCGGTCGGGATCGGCGCCGAGGGGGCGTCGGTCAAGGTCAGCCACATCAAGGTCCTCCGCGACGTCTACTACATTGCTGCGTTCTATAAAGGCGAGCCCCCGGAGAATGGCGCTCGACTACTCGATTTCCTCTCCGACCACGCACCGGACCTGAGCAACCCTCAGAATTGGGCCTAGAGTTCAGCAAGGCCAACATGAAATCATGCCCCATCGAGCTCGATCCTTCAGACCCCGTCCACCCGGACAAGGACCAGTTTTTCGTGCTCGGCGACAACAGCGCGCAGAGCAGCGACGGCCGGCTTTGGAAGGGCGAGTATTGGGTCGATCGTGAATTGCTGATCGGCAAGGCCCTCTTCATCTATTGGCCGCACGGCTGGGCGAGTTCCGTACGTGCCGTTTGTCAATCCCATTCCCAACGTCGGGAGAATGCATCTCGTCCGATAGAAACAACCGAAGGAGCGCCGTTAATCAAGGAGTGAATGGGCATGCTTGAAGTCCAAGGACTGGTGAAGTTTTACGGTGCGCGGTGCGTCGTCAACGGCGTCGATTTTCGGGTCGAGCAAGGCGAGATCGTAGGGCTGCTGGGACCCAACGGCGCCGGCAAGACGACCAGCTTCCGCATGACCTGCGGCATGATCGAGCCCAACCTGGGCAAGGTCGTGCTCAACAACATCGACGTTACCCGCTGGCCCATGTATCGCCGCGCCCGCGAAGGCGGCATGGGCTACCTGGCCCAGGAATCGAGCGTCTTCCGCAAGCTCACGGTGGAAAAGAACCTGCTGGGAGTGATGGAGACTCCTGGGAATGGATCGCAAGACGCGCAGCGCCCGCTGCGACGAGCTGCTCGACCAGTTCGACATCAAGCACCTCCGCAAAGCGGTCGCCCTTTCCCTTTCCGGCGGCGAACGGCGGCGGCTGGAGATCGCCCGGGCCCTGGTCTCGAATCCCAAGATCATCCTGCTCGACGAGCCCTTCACCGGCATCGACCCGGTGACGATCGCCAGCATCCAGAAGATCATTCGCGGCCTGAAGGATAACGGCATCGCCATCCTGATCACGGATCACCAGGTCCGCGAGACCTTGCAGATCACCGACCGCAGCTACGTGATTCGTGCGGGCAAGGTGCTTTGTCACGGTTCTCCGCACGAAGTCTTGAACCATCCCGAGGCGCGGGAATATTACTTTGGCGACAACATGGACTTGGGGCACCGTTCGCCTCCGTCGCCCTATCGGCCCCCGGCCAGCCGCGCCGGGTTGGGGAGCCCGACGAGGATGACGACGATGGCGATGGCGATGCTGGCATCCATGCCCGGATTTGAGGTTGAGGCATGAACATCTACGTAGATCTGACCCGGGAATTCAACGCACCAGGACTCAACGCAATGATTGAGCAGCGGACAGGCCGCCCTTCTCCACGGAATGCACGTCGATCGGGCAAGGATGGCGAATGGATTCTTCGCGAGCACCAGGCCGCGTTGGAACATGTGCTTGCCATTCTCGCGGCACGGGGGGCCGTGTACCGTTTTGGCGCGCCGCTGGATCTGCGTTGGATGCGGGGCGGATGGAGGCGCTCATCTGGAGTTTCGACAGGGACCGATGCGTATGCGCACGGATTTTGTCACGCGTCCTCCCCGACTCGCGGCCAAGGAACTCGAGGATCTTTGGCGCCGGCAGACAGGATGCGACCTTCCGGTCGTAGATCCGCGCAACCTGATTGAGCTCAAGAAGACGAACCGCGAGAAGGATTATGCGGTAATCGGCGACCTCGCACGGCTCTTGGAGGACCCGCAAGAGCAGCTTCTGGCGTCGCGTAGTGCGCGCGACATCTTGGACATCGCTTCCCGGCATGCTGGATTGGCTGCCGCGCTTGCCGATCGGCGGCCGGCCTTGGCGGCCGTACCGGCTGGGATCGACGCCATGGAAACCGCCCTCGATGCCGAACGCCGCGCCTTGATTCACGCCAATGAGCAACGCCTGAGTCGTTATCTCCAAGCGGCAACTGCCTGGACTGCCGTTTGGCCCCAGGTGTCGAAGGAGATCGAGGGGCATTCGCTTCCCGAGGCGCACCGCATCGTCGTCCAGCGAGCGACCGGCATGCTGCCTTTTGAACCATCCCAGGAGAGTTGAACATGATGCGCGATGAATTCCTGAGCGAAGAAGACCTCGATCTGAAGACAATGACCGAGGAGGAGCTGTACGCCTATTGGAATGCCTGGCTGGAGCAGGCGCAAATCACCAACGAGGCGGACGCCCATACCTACTCGCACGGAGTGTTCCTTGTGGAGCCGCGGAATGCGGAAAAATCTGAAGGGCTGAAAAACTGAAATTATTTCAGCGCTTCAGCGTCGCAGGGTGGGACCCGGGCACTATGCACACATGGTGGCTTGCGAAGCCGGCCCACCATTCACGGCGTTTGGTGGGCCGGCATCGCAAGCTCGCTGGTCCCACCCTACAAACTTATCCCTGACATTATTTGTGAAACGGACCACTTAGGAGCCCGATTCCTCTTGCAGTGGAGATATGCAAGCATTAGAATCCGAAAACTCGATTGGGGGGCACGGGGCTGATTCCACGTGCCGCCCACGGGTACGTCGTCTTCAATTCAGTCCTATCTCCTTGCTGGAATCGAGCTTATGTCCGCGGAAGGGAAGCCGCAGACGCCCCGCTTGCACCATGAGCAGGGCTCCCTTGTGGGACAGCCGCTGAAGCTCTTGACCGTGCTCGTGGCTCGCTTCCCCGTTTCCGTCATCATCATCTCCGCGCTGCTGGTCGCCGTCTCGCTCACCGGGGCCCAACTCAGCCTGGGCTTTCGCACCAGCCGCTCCGACCTGCTCAATCCGCAAGAGCGAGAACAACCGCCGCTGGGCCGAGTTCACCCAGGAGTTCGGCGAGCAGGACGACGTGACCGTCGTCGTCTATAGCAAGGACGACCCCAAGGCCGTGCCGCCGATCCTCGACGAACTCGCCGCGCGACTCAATCGCCAGCCCAAGCTCTTCCGCTCGGTCTTCTACAAGATCGACGTCGCCAAGCTCAAGTCCAAGGGCCTTTACAACGATCAAGTCAGCCTGCAAACGCTCGAGACAGATCAACGGTTTCCTCGGCCAGTCGCAGGGCCTGCTGCAGGGCGACCTCGCCTCGCTGAATGTGGGCGGCCAGATCGCCTGGTTCGCCCAGCAGATCGATCAGCGGAGACCCCGCGATCCGCAAGCTGGACGGACACTCGCTCGCGGTCAGGCTGCCGTCCAGGAACAGCAGAGCAAGTCGCTGGAGGATCCTCGCCAGCGGCCCTCAGCGGCGCCCGCTGCTCGGGCCAGTACCAGTCGCCGTTCCCGGAAATGTCCGCTTTGCTGGCCATGCAAGGCGATCGGCTCGGCTCCGGTTACAAGCTGCTCAAGCGACGGTCACGGTGGTGGCATTGCTGGCGCCTGTACCTGGTAAAGAACGAAAAGACCGGCAGCTTTGCCGAATACTCCGATGGGCTCGACCGAACTGCGGCAGATCGTCAGCGACACGAAGAACCGGCACCCCGAGGCCTGGGTCGGCTTGACGGGCCTCCCCGTCATGGAAAACGACGAGATGGAGTCGAGCCAGACGGCCATGGCCCAGGCCGGCGTGCTCTCGTTCGTCGGCGTCGGCCCTGCTCTACATCGCCGGCTTCGGCTGCGTGCGGCATCCCGTGATGGCCTTGGTCGCCCTGCTGGTGCCGATGGGCTGGTCCTTCGGCTATATCCTCCTCACGGTCGGGCACTTGAACATTCTCAGCAGTGCGTTCGCCACGATCGTGATCGGCCTGGGGAGCGATTATGGCGTCTACCACATCGCCCAGTACTTGCGCTATCGGGCCGAGAAGATGTCGACCTTCGAGGCCCTGCTGGCCACGACCCGCAGCATCGGGCCGGGGCTGACGACCAGCGCCGTCGCCACGGCGCTGGCCTTTTATTCGATCGGGCTGAGCGATTTTCCGGGCATCGCCGAGCTGGGCATCATCGCCGGCGGCGGCATCTTGCTCTGCTGGCTGGCCGCGCTCACGACCTGCCCGCCTTGATCCACTGGTCCGATGCCCAGCGGCCGCCCTGGCCCGTGCCCGCGCCGCTGGATGTCTACGCCTGGTTCCGGCCCCTGGTCGGACCGGCCGAAGCTGGTTGTGGCCGGGTACGCCGTCTTCACGCTCCTGGTCTGCTTGGGACTGAAGGACCTCTGGTACGACCACAACCTGCTCAATCTTCAGGCCGAAGGGCTGGAGAGCGTCAAGCTGGAGAAGAAACTGCTGCAGAGCGATTGCGGGGCCTCGTTTGCCGTGGTGATGGCCAAGAGCCGCGAAGAAGCTCATGCTGCGGAAAGCGATGTACGCCGACCGTCAAGCTTTGTCCGATGGTGGATTCGGTCGAGGAGATCGGCTCCTACGTGCCGGCCGACGTGGCGCAAAAGCAGCCGCTGATCCAGCACATCCACGATTGTCTGGCCAACGCGCGGTTGCCGGAGCCTGCGCCCATCCCGTCGTGCCGCCGGCCCAGTTGCTGCAGTCGCTGGCGAAGCTGCAAGCCGTGATGGCGGCCAGGTGCAGCGGCCGGAAGCCCGGCAGTTGCAGAGCATTCGCGACCTGGTGCGGAGCCTGCCGGAGCGGGAGTATTACCGGCGCCTGAGCGCCTTCCAGGACCAGTCTGGCGGCCGACATGCTGCAATGCCTGCATGCCCTGCGCGGCGTCTCGAACCCCGAGCCGCCGGCGCTGACCGACTTTCCCGAGGGCGTCGTTACGCGGCTTGTCGGCCGCAGCGGATACTTCTGCCTGCAGATCCATACCAAGGCCGACATCTGGAACATGGCGGAGATGGAGCAGTTCGTCCGCCAGTTCCGCGACCGTTGACGAGAAGCTGCACAAGCATGAATCCGGCGATCGATACGGTCGTGACGGGCAATCCGGTGCAGGTCTACGAGTCGTCGCGGGAAATGATGTGGGGCTACGAGAAAGGCGCGCTCTACGGCGTGATGATCGTCATCGCGGTCGTCTGGCTCGATTTCCGCAGCATCCGCATGACGCTGCTGGCCCTGTTGCCGCTGGTGACCTCGAAGCTGCAGCTTTTCGGCCTGATGGGCCTGCTGGGCATCCCGCTCAATCCGGCCAACATGATCGTCTTGCCGCTGATCCTGGGGATCGGCGTCGATACGGGCGTGCAGATCGTCCACGACTATCTCCGCGAACCGCATCCCTATCGCATGCACCCGGCCACGTCGGCGGCCCTGGTGATCAACACGCTGATGAACATCGTCGGCTTCGGCGCGTTGATGATCGCCTCGCACCGCGGGTTGCACAGCCTGGGCCGCGTGCTCACCCTGGGCATGGCCTGCTGCCTCTTGAGTTGCATGGTGATGCCCAGTCTCTTGCAATTGCTGCCCGACATGCGGCCTAAGAAACAGGCCGAGGAGACGCCAGGTACGCCATGCTCGCCCGTGAAGATCCAGCGATTCGGGCGTTGATCTCGCGGTTCGGAGCGCCACCCAGAGGGTGCCCGGCGATCCGCAGATCCCGGTGATCCGGCGAAAATCCGCCTGAGAACTCCAATTCTCGGCGCTCCCCTTTGGGCCAAATTCGACCTACAATGAAGTTGTAGCGAATTGCAGCGTGAAGTTGCCCCCGCATTGGATCGACCCGAACGAGAGAAATTACCCAACATGAGAGCATGCGCGGTACCCGTGAGAAGCTATTTCAAAAACTCCCCGCTCAGCCCCGGCGCCAATGCTGTCGGCCAAATTGTGAAGCGGGCGCTGGCGATCGGCGTTCTGCTGCTGGTTGCCGCGTCATCGCGGGCGGCCGACACAGAACTCCGCTATCTTCGGCCCGACGCGATCCATCCGATCGATTTGCTTCCGCCGCCGCCCACGGTGGGTTCGGAGGAGTACAAGGCCGAAATCAAACAGATCCTGGCCCTGCAGAACTTGCGGAGCGAATCCCAGAGGCAGCATTTCCAGGTGGAAGAGAAGCTCGGCCTGACGGCCTTTGCCGGCGTCATGCCTGGGTTTTGCACGGCCGACCGTCTGCCGAAGTTGGACAAGCTGTTGAACGGGGCGATCAACGATGCGAAATATTTCGGCCAGATCGCCAAAGATCATTTCCAACGAAAGCGCCCCTATTGGACGGACGACCGCCTTCAGCCGTTGGGAGCGCGTGACGAAGAGTGTTCCTATCCAAGCGGTCATGCCATGCGCGGAATCCTCTGCGCGACGATCCTCGCCCAATTGGATCCAAGCCGGTCCGATCCGTTGATGGAGCGCGGGCGGGAAATCGGTTGGGACCGCGTGATCGGCGGCGTCCATTATCCCAGCGACATCGCCGCCGGCCGCGTGCTGGGGCAGGCCGTTGCCCAGGCCTTGCTGAAAAACCCGGATTTCCTTGCCGACTTGAAAGAGGTCGAGGAAGAGTACGAGAGCTGCAAGAAAAGCGATAACCGGCGGCCGCCGGGAAAATCCGAAATCCGAAATCCAAAATCCGAAACAAACCATAAATCCGAACAAGAAAAAAGGAAAGAAACGGTTTCTGCTGTCCCTTTTTCCCTTTGTTTCGGATTTTGGATTTTGGATTTTGGATTTTCATCCTACCCCGAACAGGTCCTCAACGTCTTCCAGCTTTGCTGATGTCCCAACGCGAGCGCACCAACTCCGGCAAGGTCTATCTCGTCGGCGCCGGGCCCGGCGATCCTGACCTGATCACAGTCCGCGGCTTGAAGACCCTGGCCTTGGCCGACCTCGTCCTGTACGATTACCTGGTAAACTCCGAGTTGCTGAAACACGCCCGGGCCGAGGGCGAGCTGGTCAGCCTCGGCCACGCGCACGGCGGCCGGGGCCTGACGCAGGAGGAGGTGAACCGGCGGATGATCGCCGCCGCCCGGGAAGGAAAGACGGTCGTCCGCTTGAAGAGCGGCGACCCGAACCTTTTCGGCCGGGGGGCGGAGGAGATTGCCGAGTTGGTCGCCGCCGGGATCCCCTATGAGGTAGTCCCCGGCGTGACCGCCGCACTGGCTGCGGCGAGCCATGCCGGCATCCCCCTCACGCACCGCGAGCATGCCTCCGCAGTGGCCCTTGTAACAGGTCATCAGCGCAACGACAAGGAGCCCTTGGAACTCGATTTTGATGCCTTGGCTCGCTTCCCCGGCACGCTCGTGTTTTACATGGGCATGACCACGGCGCGGCAATGGAGCGAGGCCCTTGTAAAAGGCGGCCGGTCGCCCGACACGCCCGTAGCCATCGTGCGGCGCGCGACCTGGCCCGATCAGCAGGTCTTTCGCACTACGTTGGGCGGCGTGGCCGACCTGATCGAACGAGGCCCCTTGCGTCCCCCGGCGGTGATTATTATTGGCGAAGTGGCCTGCAGCTCGGAGATCGGAGGTCAGAGATCGGAGGTCGGAGATCGGACGTCGGTTCCTGACTTCCGACCTCTGACCTCTGACCCCCGGCCTACGGGTCTGCTCATCGTCTGCCACGGCAGTCCACTGCCGGCGGCCAATCAGGGCTTTGTCGAGATGGTGGGGCGGATCGCCGCTCGGTTGGGCAGAAACCATGTCCTTCCGGCGTTCTTCGCCTTGCTTCGGCCGAACATCCAGGACCAGGTCGCCGAACTGGCCTCACGCGGAGTCGACCGCATCGTGATCCTGCCCTACTTTCTTTTCCAAGGGCAGCATGTCGGCGTGGACATTCCCAACATCCTGGCCCAATGCCGGGAGTGGTTCCCCCAGGTGACCTTGGAACTGCTGCCGACGCTGGAAAGCGACCCTGCCGTCGAGACGCTTGTCGTCCAGCGCCTATTGCCTTTAGTTGCCGATCGCAGGTAACCCTAGGCAACTCGATGTGGGGGACCGTCGTCTTCATTTGCGACAGCCATGTGTATAGTACACGTGTAGGGTGTATTCTAAGCACTAAGATCTAAGAACTTAGTCCTTAGTGGTTAGTGCGGAGTTTTCCCTCAACTCTCAACTCACAAAATGCTTGCAATAGTCGCGAAGTTTCGTTAAGATGAGTTAGTGTGCGCCGGCCCCTGAACCCTGGTGAGGGAAGATTGTGGGTGCCACTCTTGCAGGATTGGAAACCGTCCTTATGAACCATTCGGTTGCCGCGAGTTGCGAGCGGGTCTAAGCGGCTTTTCTAAGGAGTCGTACGATGTTGGATCGCCCGTTGAAGCGCGTGTCACACGTTGCGTTTCTACTCGTGTCAGCTTGCCTGACCGTCGTTCCCCTAGCGGAGGGGCAGCAAACGGACGCCTGGCAAGGCAACAGCGACAACACTTGGCTCACCGGACCTAACTGGATTGGCGGGAACTCGCCGCCGCTCAGCGGCGATTCCCTGGTCTTCGGTAACTCCGGTACAAGCGGCGTGGACTTGAATAACAACCTGACGGGCCCCACTTTCAACATCAATGGCATCACCTTCAACCCTGGCGCGGCGGCCTTCGTCATCGGCGATGGCACCACCAACCCGAACGTGGGTTATTCCTTTGTCCTCGCGGGCTCCAACGGCGTGGTCAACGGCGGCACGAACCTCGAGACCATCAACAACCCGTTCAGTCTGAGCGGCACGCAGACCTTTACCGCGACTGGCGGCGGGGGAAATCTCGCCTTCGGCGGCGCGGTCAGTGGCGGCGGTCTGATTGTGGCCGGCGGCGGCACCATCTACCTTTCGGCGCAAACACTTATTCCGGCGGCACGCAGATTAACGGCGGCACGCTGAACATCGCGGCTGGGTCGCTGCCCTTTGCTGCGCCCGGCAGCATCACGTTCGGCGGCGGCACGCTGCAATATGCGAACGGCAACACGACCAACGTCTCGCCCGGCATCGCGCCCATTGCCTCAGGTCAAACGGCCATCATTGATACGGGCACGAACAGCGTGACCTTCGCCTCCGCTTTGACCGGCAGCGGCGGCCTCACCAAAGCCGGCAGCGGCACGCTCTCGCTGACTGCTTCCAATACCTTCTCGGGAGCGACGAATGTCACCGCCGGTACGCTCAATGTCGGAGGTGCAGGGGCGCTGTTCAACACTACGGTCAACGTGACCAATAACAATAGCCTTGCCTTCAGTGTTCCCGCGGCCACCCTGGGCGGCCTCTCCGGTTCGGGCAACGTGAACTTGAATAACGCCCTCTTGACGGTCGGCAATAACGGCGCCAGCACGCTCTATTCGGGCTCGTTGCTAGGGGGCAATGGCCTGACGAAGGTCGGCGGCGGCGTTTTGACGCTGACCAACAGCAGCAGCTACGGCGGCCCCACCGTCATCAGCGGCGGCGTGCTCAAGTTGGGGCCGAGCCTGCCCCAGATCGCCGGGATGTGGGAAGGCTTGGTTTCGGCCACCTCCGGTACTGACACCACGGATGCCATCCCGCACACGAGCATTCAGCTATCGGCGCGATGGGGCACGTCCACCACCTCCGGTGGAAACAATGTCTATCCGGCGTGGGGTAATAACACGACCTGGGGCTATACCGGCTACTTCTATGTTCCTACGGCCGGTATCTACACCTTCGGCAAGAATTTCGACGACAACGGCTATCTCAAGATTGACGGCACGAGTATCATCAGCGACACGACTTATAATGATGCTTACACGAACACCGACGCTCTGACCGCGGGCTGGCACACCATCGATCTGCGTTTCGGTCAGGACGGCGGTAATGTAGGTCCAAACGGCGCAACCCAGTTGGGCGGCTTCGGCATAGCCTTTGAGGCCCCTGGCTCGTCGACTTGGACTCAATTCGCCGATCCCGGCAACGGCACCGTGCTCGCCGTGCAGCTCGCCAGCACCTATTCCAATTCGCTGCCCATCACCACGCCCGTTTCCGTGGCCAGCGGGGCGACGTTCGACCTGGGTGGCGGGAGTCAGCAAGTCGCATCGCTTTCCGATGCGATTCCGGGCCTCGGCGGCACCATTCAAAACTCCGCCGCTTACAACCCGTCGGTCCTCACGCTCTCGAACACGGCCGGCAGTTCAACGTTCAGCGGCGTGATCGCCGGCGGCGGCACCTTGGGGAGCCTCAGCCTCGTCATGGCGGGAAGCGGGCTGCAAGTTCTCGCCGGCTCGAACACCTATACCGGCGGCACGACGATCAACGGCGGGACGCTGCAGATGGGCCTGGGCGCCGGTGCCGCCTTGGGATCCGGCACCGCGAATCTGGCTGTCAACGCCGGTCTGCTCGATCTGAACGGAAACAGCCTTTTCGTCAACGCCCTCAGCGGCAGCGGCAGCGGTACCATCGATAACGTGACCGCCGGCGGAGCGCTAACCTTGACCCTCGGCAACGGCGGCGGCATCTTCACAGGAACGATCCGCAACACCTCGGGCACCCTGGCCCTGGTGATGGCCGGCCAGGGAATTCAGGTGCTGGCCGGCACGAATACCTATACCGGCGGCACCACGATCTCGGCCGGCACGCTGCAGTTCGGCACCGGCACGACCAACGGGTCGGTGCTCGGCACGATCGTCGACAACGCGGCCCTGTCGTTCAATAACGGCTCGCCCCAGACCTATTCCGGAGTCATCAGCGGCAGCGGCCGCCTGACGGAGGCTCGGCCCCAGCATGCTCGTCCTGGGGGCTTCCAGCACCTACCTTGGCTCGACGGCGATCTCCGCCGGCACGCTGCAAATCGGCGCCGGCGGTTCGCTTCCCGCCGGCAGCCCGATTGCCGATAACGGCACGCTCGCTTTCGGCCGCAGCGATACGGTCACCCAGGGCATAAACTTCGGCAGTCTGATCACCGGCAGGGCAGCCTCGTGCAGGCCGGTCCCGGCACGCTGGTCATCACCAGTTCCAATAACACCTACACGGGCGGCACGACCGTCAGCGGCGGAACGCTCCTCATCAATCCGGGCGGGGCCCTCAACAGCACCACCTCCTGGGTCGGCAGCGGCACGGTGACGATCAACGCCGGGGCGACCCTCGATGCCTATACGAACTCGTTCGGCTACACTGCGGCCTCACTCCCGTCCGTGGTCATCAACGGTGCCTTGCTGAATTCCATCTCCGGGGCCGACGGTCCCGATTCGCACATCGGCGCCGTGACGATGACCGCCGGCACGCTGTCCGGCAGTCAGTTCGATCCCCACTTCGGCATCACGACGCTGGGCTCCACCGCCGAGGCCCTGATCAGCGTCGCCACGCTGCGGTTGGAAGCAAACAACACGTTCAACGTCTCCGCCGGCACGACGGGCGGCGCGGACCTGGTCGTCACTTCGGCCATTACTCAAGACGGAGGGCCTTACGGGATCACCAAGGCAGGCGCGGGGCTGATGCAGGTTACCGGTTCGAGCAACTACGGCGGCGGCACGACGGTCAACGGCGGAATCTTGCAGTTGGGCAGCAATCTGGCCCTGGGCTCCGGTACGGGAGCCCTGACCGTAGGCAGCAGCGGAACGCTGGATCTGAACGGTTTCAGTCCCACGGTCGGCGCGGTCAACGGCGCGGGAACGATCAACAACGTGTCCGCGCGTGGATCGCTTGCCTTGACCGTCGGCAGCGGCGGCGTCGCCGGCACGTTTTCGGGAACGATCCAGAACACTTCGGGCACTTTGTCGCTTGTCAAGATCGGCGCGGGAACCGAATCGCTCAGCGGCACGAACACCTACACCGGGGGCACGCAGCTCAACGGCGGGATATTGAACTTTGCAGCCTCAGCAGTGCCGCACGCCGTACCCAGGAGCATCACCTTCGGCGGCGGCACGTTGCAATATGCGGCCGGCAACACGGTCGACGTGTCGGGGGCCATTGCGCCCATCGCGTCCGGGCAAGCCGCAATCATCGACACCGGTTCCAACAGCGTGACCTTCGCCTCGCCCCTAAGCGGCGGCGGCGGCCTGACCAAGGCCGGCGCCGGCGTGCTCACCCTGCTCGGCGCGAACGCCTATAGCGGTTCGACCACGATCTCGGCCGGGACGCTGCAGGTCGGCAGCGGTGGCAACTTGGGCTCGCTGCCCAACGTCAGCCCGATTACCGATAACGTCACGCTCGCATTCAGCCGCAGCGATACGGTTACGCAGGGCACGAACTTTAACAGCACCATTACCGGCAGCGGCGGACTGGTGCAGGCCGGCCCTGGCACGCTGGTGCTCAACGGCGCCAACAGCTACACGGGCGCGACCGCAGTCAACGCCGGTCTCCTGGAGATCGCCACTTCCGGTTCGCTCTACGGCGGGAACTCCGCAAGCTGGGCAAGCAACATCAGCGTTGCCAGCGGCGGCACGCTGGCGGTCACCATCGGCGGGCCGAGCGATTTCAGCGCCAACGGCGGCGCGCAGGCTGTGGTGCTGCTCGCCAGTGCGTTCCAAGTCGGCTCCTACTTCGGCTTCGACACCACGAACTCGGTGACCTCGGTCTTGGCGCAAGGGGTGACTGCCTCGTCTTCTCTCTTCCAAGACGGGGCCTATCTCAGCGCACCGATCACTGTGCAAAATACCTTCGGCATTTCCAAGCTCGGCACGGGGACCTTGGTCCTGCTGGCCTCCAACGGCAACACCTACACCGGCGGCACCTCGGTGGCCAATGGGGAACTCGTGATGCAGGGCACAGGTGGGGCGGGTGCGGTGAGCGTGACGAACTCCATTCCGCAGGGCACGACCGTGCTCTCGGTCCAGAATAGCGAGGCCTTGGGCGATCGAACGTTGACGAAGCAGTTGAACCCGATCAGCTTGAACGCCACGGGCGGCAGCCTCTCGGCTTCGATTCTCGAGATTGGGGCCAAGCAGGGCACCAACACTGTCACTGGCAATACTTGGGACTTTGCCTACGGAGTGGTTGCGGCCGGTTCCACGCCCGGCAACGGCCAGATCAGCCTCAGCCCGAGTGCCTCGGGGGGCAACAACAGCGGCGTGGGCTTTGCCGCATTCAACGCCGGTTCGCTTTCCACGCCGCGGATCGTGGGTCTGCTGGCGGTGGTCAATGGCACGACCGTGACCACGGCGACCTTGCAGACACTGCAGGAGGGGACCTACTTTGCCGCCGGGAACCACCTCACGCTGGGCTCTCCCACCGCCAACAACACGCTGGACCTGCTGAATCCGGTCGACCTGAATGCCGCGTCCGGCGCGTCCGGCGCAGCAGTTCGTCTCGATCCGCGGGGTGAGCATTGTGCCGGAGGGCGAGTATGCGGGCGCGATCATCAATTCCAACACGGCGGCGCGGGGGGCATCCCCGTCAATTTCAGCGGGAACGGCGGCTTGATCTTCGCCAGTCCGACTTCGTCGTACGTGGCCCAGACCCTGCAGGTCAACGGGGGCGCAGTGTTTGTGGGCACGGGCGACCCGGCGGCTGCGGGCCAGACGGGGCCCTTCGGTTCCGGGGCGGCGGCCCTGCAGATCGGCACCAGCGCGACCAGCGGCGGGGCCAACCTGGGCTTCATGACCTACGGAGCGAATGCGGGCGTCGGCCCTGCCCCGACGATCATCACCAATCGGAGCCTGGTGGTCGGCGGCAACGGCGCGCCGTCGACAGGCGTGGTCCTGGGCGGATTCACCGATGACTACACGGCCATCAACGGCGGCATCACTTTGAACGGCTCGGCGACCTTCACGGCCAATGGGCCAGCGGCCGGCGGCCGGGTCGACTTCAATGGCACGATCAGCGGCAGCGGGGCGGTGGTGGTGGGCAACGGTTCGTCGACCTACGTGGAAGGCGATTCCAACGCCAATGGGATCAAGGGCATCCAGTTATTGAACAACGGGGCGGTGGTCTTCGCGGGCGCGAACGGCTATACGGGTCCCACAACGATTGACAACGGCGAGTTGTACGTCAACGGGTCGTTGAATGCGGCGAGCGCGGTTACGGTGCTGTCGGGCGCGACGCTGGGTGGCAAGGGCACGGTCAGCGGCGCGGTGACGGTCCAGGCGGGCGGCATGCTGGAGGGCGGCCAGATGGGCGCCGGCACGCTGACGCTTGGCGGCGGCCTGACCTTTAGTGGGATTGGCTCGGCGATCGACTTCGGCGGGCTGGCTGCGTCCGGCGGCCCTGGGCTCAAGATCAGTGGCAGCCTGAGCATTAGCAACCCGGTGACGATCAACGTCACCGGCGCGATCCCGGGGACGGGCAATTATCCGCTGATCAGTTCCAGCAGCCCGAGCCTGCTTGCCAGCAACTTTGTGGTCGGGCGCTTCCGGCCCGCGCCGCAGCCACGCGGTCGGTCAGCGGCGGCGAGTTGTTCCTGGACGTGACCGCGCTGTATTCGGTGGCCTGGACGGGCAACAACGGCAGCGATTGGAACGGGGCAGGCAACTTCATCCAGATGGGAGGCGTCGATCCGTTCAGCCAATTTCAGCCTGGCGACGCGGTTGTCTTCAGCAACACGGCTACGAATACGAGCGTGACGTTGAACACGGGGAACGTGTCGCCCAGCAGCGTGACATTCACCAACACGAGCGCGACGTATACGCTTTCGGGATCGAATGGGATCAGCGGCGTGACGGGGTTGAGTGTCACGGGTGGAGGGCTGGTGATCTTGACGAACACGAATACCTACACGGGTCCCACGTCGATCTCGACGGCGGGCACGCTGCAGCTTGGCAACGGCACGACGGGCCAGGACGGCGCGATCTATTACACCAGCCGGATCGCCAACGGCGGGGCGCTGGTCTACGACCTGGCAGGCGCAGACCTACACTGGGGTGATCAGCGGCGGCGGCTCCCTGACGAAGACGGGGGGCGGGACGCTGGTCTTGACGAATGCGGACGCCGCGTCCGCGACGACGATCAGCGGCGGGACGCTGCAGCTCGGCCTGGGCAGTTATGGCAACGACGGCACGCTGAGCGGACCGATCACGGACAATGGCGTGCTGGCGGCGAACTATTTTGGAACGCAGACCTTGAGCGGGTCGATCGGCGGCACGGGCGCGGTGACGAAGGCCGGCCCTGGGACGCTGATCTTGACCAATGCGGAGTCTTATGGCGGCGGGACGACGATTTCGGCCGGCACGCTGCAGCTTGGCAACGGCGTCACCAACGGTTCGGTTTCGGCGACGGGCACGGTGACCGACACTTCCAGCTGGTCGTTCGACAACAGTTCCGCGGAGACCTTTGGCGGGGTCATCAGCGGCAGCGGCGGGTTGACGATGTTCGGCGCCAGCACGCTGACCTTGACCGCGTCGAATACCTATACCGGCGGGACGACGATTTCGGCCGGCACGTTGCAGCTTGGCAACGGCGCGAGCAACGGTTGGATTTCGGCGACCGGCACGCTGGCCAACAACTCGGCGCTGGTCTTCAACCCCGGCGCTGCGGAGACCTACGGCGGCACGATCAGCGGCAGCGGCGTCTTGACCAAGCTCGGCGCGGGCACGCTGTATCTGACCGGTTCCACGAATTCCTACGGCGGCGGCACCGTCCTTTCGGCCGGCACGCTGGACTTCGTGGCCGGCGCGATTCCGACCGGGGCCGTCGCGATCAGCTTCAACGGCGGCGCGCTGCAATGGGCCGCCGGCAACACGCAGGACGCCTCCGCCAGCATCGCGGCGATTGCCTCGGGGCAGGCGGCCATCCTCGACACCGGCAGCAACAGCGTGACGTTCAACACCGGCCTCTCAGGGCCAGGCGGCCTGACCAAGCTTGGCGCCGGCACGCTGACCCTGGCGGCCTCCAACGGCTACGGCGGTCCCACGACGGTCAACGCCGGCACGCTCGTCGCCCTGACCACCGCTTCCTTGCCCGGTTATTGCCAATGGCCTCGATCTCGGTCTCCGGCCCCGCCAGCACCCTGGTTGTTCAGGCCGGCAACAATCCGGGCGAGTTCGGAGTCAACAACATCACCAATTTGCTGTCCACGGCGTCGTTCAGCAGCAACCCCTATTTCGGCATCCAGGTCGTGTCCCCGGAGACCTTCGAGCCTGAGTGGTCTCAACGGATCGTTCGGTTTCGTGAAGCTCGGCGGGGGCGTATTCGACCTCAGCGGCAACGCCACTTATGCCGGTTCCACCAAGGTCAATGGCGGCGTGCTCGTCGCCACCAGCACCAGTTCCTTGGCCGGCTACTCGACCAGTCTCAGCGCGTCGAGCGTTTCGGTTGCCGCCGGCAGCACCCTGGCGGTTCAAGAGGGCACGCAAGCCGGCGAGTTCGGCGTGAGCAACGTCAATAACGTGCTGACCACCGCCAACTTCGCCTCCGGCGCCAATTTCGGCATCCAGGTCGCGGCCCGGAGAGAGCGTCTCCTACGGCGGGCCGGGAATCGATCGCGGCTCGATCGGCTTCATGATGCTCGGCAGCGGCACGCTGGCCCTGGGCGGAGCGAACACCTATTCCGGTTCGACGACGATCAGTTCCGGCGTGTTGGTTGTCTCCGGCAGTGTCGGCTCGGGCGTTGCCGGGCCGCTGGGCAACAGCGCTACAACGATTGGCTTGGGCGACGCCAACAGCGGCGCCAGCGCGGTGGAATTGGCCGTCAGCGGCGGGTATGCGATCGGGCGGAACATACTCGTGGCCGCCGACTGCAATAGCTCGGCGCTGGCCACGTTGGCGAGCGTCACCAACAACACGGCTACCTACGGCGGCACGATCACCCTCGGCAGTTCGCTGAGCATCGCTTCCGCGGCGACGGGCGGCAACGGCCTGATCTTCTCGGGCCTCATTACCAGCCCAAGCGGCGCCCTCAGCGGCGTGACCGTGACCGGCGGCAGCGTGAGTTTCGTCTACGCGGGCAGCGAGTCCTACACCGGCGGAACCACGGTCAGCGGCGGTTCGCTCGGCGTCGGCGCCAGCACCTGGCTGCCGGGCACGACCCTCACGCAGTCCGGGTCGAGCCTGGTCACGCTGCAGAACTCGGGCACGCAGTCGCTGGCCGCGCTGGGCGGTTCGCCCGGTACCGCACTGAACTTGAAGAGCAGTTCGGCACTTGTCGTGGGCAGCGGAAATTACGCCGGTTCGATCAGCGGCAACGCGGCCACGCTGACCAAGACCGGCAGTGGGACCTTGACCCTCGGCGGCTCGAATTTCTACACCGGCCCCACGACGCTGAATGCGGGTATTCTCAAGGCGGGGGCGGCCAATGTCTTCGCGCCGGCTTCGGCGATGGTGGTCAACGGCGGCACGCTCGACGCCACGGGCTTCCCCGAGAAGCTGGACGGGATTGATGTCGGAAGTGCGGGGTCGCTCAATTTGACGATCGGCAACGTCTTGAACAGCAGCGGCGGCGCGGCCACCCTGGTCGGGCACGCTCGACCTCTTCGGCGCCGGCAGCGGGACCACGGAGTTGATCGGCTACACGTCCAAGACCAGCCAGACCTTCGCCGCCGTCAACGGCCTGCCCTCGGGCGACACGCTCTCCTACACCGCCAGCGGGTTGTACCTGGTCGCGCCGCTTGTCACGGGGCCTGCCACCTGGACCGCGCTGAGCGGAAGCTGGACCTCCGCATCCAACTGGAGCACGGGCGTCGTTCCCAGCGGTTCGGGCGTCACGGCCATCGTCGGCTCGGGCACGTCGAGTCTGCGGATGATCACGCTCGATAGCCCTCAGACGTTGGGGCAGTTGACGTTTGCCAACTCGACGAATCCAGCGACCGGCTATAGCCTTGCGCCGGGCGTGGCGGGCACGCTGACGATGATGAGCAGCTCGACCAGCAGCGCGGCGCAGATCTATGTCACCAGCGGCACGCATTCCCTATCGGCCCCGCTCAAGTTGGCGGGGAGTCTGGATATTTCGCCTTCGCCCGGCGCGTCGCTGCTGATCGGCGGGAACATCAGTCAGAGTGTGGCGGGCTCGTCCCTGACGTTGGACAACGCAGGGACGCTGGTCCTCAGCGGCTCGGACAGCTACACGGGGGGCACGCTGGTCACTGCGGGCACGCTCGACGTGACTGCGGTCAACGGCCTGCCCAATGGAGGGGCTTTGACCATCGGCGCGGGGGCCGGGTCGCTGTTTGCTTCGCCGGCGGCGGGTGGCGTGGTCTTGGGCGGCGTGCAAGTGGCGACGGCCGGGTACCCTCTGGGTGGCAATTCTGTAGCGGCACCCGTTGCCGTGCCCGAGCCCGGCACGCTGGCGTTGCTCCTGGCAGGCCTTGCGACTGCGGCGATTGGTCGTGCCGGCCGTCGCCAGCCGTTGCTGGCCAAACAGGGCAAATTGACAACAACCTGACAAATTACTTGCATTATTCGCCAAGCTTCGTTATCATGGCAGGAGTGGCAGGTTTACTCATCCTCTGGGAAGCATGGCCGGCACTACCCTGCTTCGGGCGTTGATCGGCCTTGGTCGTCGTG
>CAWGOT010000008.1:0-701511 GCA_963824275.1 uncultured Planctomycetia bacterium
CCCCAAAAAAAAAAAAAAAAAAAAAAAAAAAAAAAAAAAAAAAAAAAAAAAAAAAAAAAAAAAAAAAAAAAAAAAAAAAAAAAAAAAAAAAAAAAAAAAAAAAAAAAAAAAAAAAAAAAAAAAAAAAAAAAAAAAAAAAAAAAAAAAAAAAAAAAAAAAAAAAAAAAAAAAAAAAAAAAAACATCACAAAATAAAAAAAAAAAAAAAAAAAAAAAAAAAAAAAAAAAAAAAGAAAAAAAAAAAAAAAAAAAAAAAAAAAAAAAAAAAAAAAAAAAAAAAAAAAAAAAAAAAACAAAAAAAAACATAAAAAAAAAAAAAAAAAAAAAAAAAAAAAAAAAAAAAAAAAAAAAAGAAAAAAAAAAAAAAAAAAAAAAAAAAAAAAAAAAAAAAAAAAAAAAAAAAAAAAAAAAAAAAAAAAAAAAAAAAAAAAAAAAAAAAAAAAAAAAAAAAAAAAAAAAAAAAAAAAAAAAAAAAAAAAAAAAAAAAAAAAAAAAAAAAAAAAAAAAAAAAAAACACACACACACACACACACACACACACACACACACACACACACACACACACCCCCCCCCCCCCCACCACCACCCCCCCCCCCCCCTCCACACCCACACACACCCACCCCCCCCCCCCCACACATTGTGTCATTGGGCGCGTGCATTGTTCTTTACACACACCACAAAAAAAAAAAAAAAACCACATCATCTTTACCCATCACATTGTGCTTACCGTGTTCACGTGTCACACACACACACGACGAGAGAGAGAGCACGGTGATGGCGCTTTGGCAGGAACGGACGGCGAGGGCGGGGTTGTTCGGCGACGACGGGCGGCATCGACGCTGCATCGACGACACTGCAATGGATGACGCGTCCTCCAGCTATGACACTCTATATGGACGTCGTCACAGAAGGAGATTCTTCGCGGAGAGCTTCGCCGGCGAAGAGGACGACACGGGCAGCAGCAACACGGCCGACTTCGCCATCACCCCGGCCACGGCCACGATCACGGTTACGGGTTTCAGCGGCGGGTATGACGGCGAGCCGCACGGCGTGGTCAGCAGTTCGGCCACGGGCGCGGGCGGGGCGACGATCGCCGGCCTGTCCGTGGACGGCACGACCTACACCGACGCCCGGGCGGCCTGGTGGACTGGAGCTTCAGCAACCCGGACTACGCCAGCCAGAACGGCGAGGCCACGGTCACGATCAGCCAGGTGGGCTCGACGGTAACGGTCACGCCGGCCGCGAGCAGCGTGACGTACGACGTGGAGCAGCACGGCGCGACGGCGGCTTGGGCCAGCAGCGGCACGGACGGCGCGGGCGGGTCGCTGACGGTGACCTACGTGGGCATCGACGGCACGGACTACGCGTCCTCGACGACGGCCCCCACGGACGTTCGCGAGTACCAGGCCTCGGCAAGCTTTGCGGGCGACGCGGACCACACGGGGAGCAGCAACACGGCCGACTTCGCCATCAGCCCGGCCACGGCCACGATCACGGTCACGGGTTTCAGCGGCGGGTACGACGGCGAGCCGCACGGCGTGGTCAGCAGTTCGGCCACGGGCGTGGGCGGGGCGACGATCGCCGGCCTGTCCGTGGACGGCACGACCTACACCGACGCTCCGGGCGGCCTGGTGGACTGGAGCTTCAGCAACCCGGACTACGCCAGCCAGAACGGCGAGGCCACGGTCACGATCAGCCAGGTGGGCTCGACGGTAACGGTCACGCCGGCCGCGAGCAGCGTGATGTACGACGTGGAGCAGCACGCGGACGGCGGCCTGGGCCAGCAGCGGAACGGACGGCGAGGGCGGGTCGCTGACGGTGACCTACGTGGGCATCGACGGCACGGACTACGCGTCCTCGACGACGGCCCCCACGGACGTCGGCGAGTACCAGGCCTCGGCCAGCTTCGCCGGCGACACGGACCACGCGGGCAGCAGCAACACGGCCGACTTCGCCATCACCCCGGCCACGGCCACGATCACGGTCACGGGTTTCAGCGGCGGGTACGACGGCGAGCCGCACGGCGTGGCCAGCAGTTCGGCCACGGGCGTGGGCGGGGCGACGATCGCGGGCCTGTCCGTGGACGGCACGACCTACACCGACGCTCCGGGCGGCCTGGTGGACTGGAGCTTCAGCAACCCGGACTACGCCAGCCAGAACGGCGAGGCCACGGTCACGATCAGCCAGGTGGGCTCGACGGTGACGGTCACGCCGGCCGCGAGCAGCGTGACGTTCGACGCGGAGCAGCACGGCGCGACGGCGGCTTGGGCCAGCAGCGGCACGGACGGCGCGGGCGGGTCGCTGACGGTGACCTACGTGGGCATCGACGGCACGGACTACGCGTCCTCGACGACGGCCCCCACGGACGTTGGCGAGTACCAGGCCTCGGCCAGCTTCGCCGGCGACGCGGACCACACGGGCAGCAGCAACACGGCCGACTTCGCCATCACCCCGGCCACGGCCACGATCACGGTCACGGGTTTCAGCGGCGGGTACGACGGCGAGCCGCACGGCGTGGTCAGCAGTTCGGCCACGGGCGTGGGCGGGGCGACGATCGCGGGCCTTTCCGTGGACGGCACGACCTACACCGACGCTCCGGGCGGCCTGGTGGACTGGTGCTTCAGCAACCCGGACTACGCCAGCCAGAACGGCGAGGCCACGGTCACGATCAGCCAGGTGGGCTCGACCGTGACGGTGACGCCGGCCGCGAACAGCGCGACATACGACACGCTGCAGCATGGCGCGACGGCGACCTGGGCCAGCAGCGGAACGGACGGCGAGGGCGGGTCGCTGACGGTGACCTACGCGGGCATCGACGGCACGGACTACGCGTCCTCGACGACGGCCCCCACGGACGTCGGCGAGTACCAGGCCTCGGCCAGCTTCGCCGGCAACACGGACCACACGGGCAGCAGCAACACGGCCGACTTCGCCATCAGCCCGGCCACGGCCACGATCACGGTCACGGGTTTCAGCGGCGGGTATGACGGCGAGCCGCACGGCGTGGCCAGCAGCTCGGCCACGGGCGTGGGCGGGGCGACGATCGCCGGCCTGTCTGTGGACGGCACGACCTACACCGACGCTCCGGGCGGCCTGGTGGACTGGAGCTTCAGCAACCCGGACTACGCCAGCCAGAACGGTGAGGCCACGGTCACGATCAGCCAGGTGGGCTCCACGGTAACGGTCACGCCGGCCTCGAGCAGCGTGACGTACGACGCGGAGCAGCACGGCGCGACGGCGGCTTGGGCCAGCAGCGGCACGGACGGCGCGGGCGGGTCGCTGACGGTGACCTACGTGGGCATCGACGGCACGGACTACGCGTCCTCGACGACGGCCCCCACGGACGTTCGGCGAGTACCAGGCGTCGGCCAGCTTCGCCGGCAACACGGACCACACGGGGAGCAGCAACACGGCCGACTTCGCCATCAGCCCGGCCACGGCCACGATCGCGGTCACGGGTTTTAGCGGCGGCTATGACGGCGAGCCGCACAGCGTGGTCAGCAGCTCGGCCACGGGCGTGGGCGGGGCGACGATCGCGGGCCTTTCCGTGGACGGCACGACCTACACCGACGCGCCGGGCGGCCTGGTGGACTGGAGCTTCAGCAACCCGGACTACGCCAGCCAGAACGGCGAGGCCACGGTCACGATCAGCCAGGTGGGCTCGACGGTGACGGTCACGCCGGCCGCGAGCAGCGTGACGTACGACGCGGAGCAGCATGGCGCGACGGCGGCTTGGGCCAGCAGCGGAACGGACGGCGCGGGCGGGTCGCTGACGGTGACCTACGTGGGCATCGACGGCACGGACTACGCGTCCTCGACGACGGCCCCCACGGACGTCGGCGAGTACCAGGCCTCGGCCAGCTTCGCCGGCAACACGGACCACACGGGGAGCAGCAACACGGCCGACTTCGCCATCACCCCGGCCACGGCCACGATCACGGTTACGGGTTTCAGCGGCGGGTATGACGGCGAGCCGCACGGCGTGGCCAGCAGTTCGGCCACGGGCGTGGGCGGGGCGACGATCGCCGGCCTGTCCGTGGACGGCACGACCTACACCGACGCTCCGGGCGGCCTGGTGGACTGGAGCTTCAGCAACCCGGACTACGCCAGCCAGAACGGCGAAGTCACGGTCACGATCAACCCGGCCGTTATCAATTACAGGATTGCCGACGACATTCAGACGCAAGGCACGCCGGCCGATTTGGCCAGCGATCTTGGCACTACGATCGCGGGCGTCAACGGAGAGACCCTCGATATCGCCTACAGTAGCATCGGCGACACGACCGCGGCGGACGTGGGCAATTACGACATCACGGGCGTAGTCTCCAACGGTACGGGCCTCGTAAGCAACTATACCGTCAACCTGACCGACGGTACGCTGACGGTCGAACCCGTCGGCGAACTGCCGACGCCCGTTGTAACCGTGGCGGACGTAGGCGGAACCTACTCCTCGTTGGCATTTCAGGCAACGGGGACGGTAACAGGCATAAGCGAGCGCCAACCTCGGCGCGCCGACGTTCAGCTATTACTCGGGCACGTACGCGACAGCAGGGGACCTGGTCGGAGTAGTGGCCTTATCCGGAGCACCGGTCAACGCCGGCGACTACACGGTTCTCGCCTCCTACGCCGGCGACCCGGACTACACAGCGGCTAGCGCGGTTGCGACCTTCACGATCAGCCGTGCGACGCTCGACTACACGATCCTCGACACCGATCAGACCTACGGCAGCCCGGCCAATCTCGCCACCGCCCTGGGCGCCACCATCACCGGCGTCAACGGCGAGACCCTCGACATCACGTATAGCAGCACGGGCGACACCGACACGGCGGCCGTGGGCGGCTACGCCATCAGCGGCGTGGTCAGCAATGGCAGCGGCCAGTTGGGCAACTACACCGTGGTCCTCACCGACGGCACCTTGACGGTCAACAAGGCCACGCTCGACTACACCATCCTAGACGACGCCCAGACCTACGGCAGCCCGGCCAATCTCGCCACCGCCCTGGGGACCACCATCGCGGGCGTCAACGGCGAGACCCTCGACATCACGTATAGCAGCACGGGCGACACGGACACGGCGGCCGTGGGCGGCTACGACATCAGCGGCGTGGTCAGCAATGGCAGCGGCCAGTTGGGCAACTACACCGTGGTCCTCACCGACGGCACCTTGACGGTCAACAAGGCCACGCTCGACCACACCATCCTCGACACCGATCAGACTTACGGCAGCCCGGCCAATCTCGCCACGGCCTTGGGTACCACCATCACCGGCGTCAACGGCGAGACCCTCGACATCGCCTACAGCAGCACGGGCGACACGGACACGGCGGCCGTGGGCGGCTACGCCATCGGCGGCGTGGTCAGCAATGGCAGCGGCCAGTTGGGCAACTACACCGTGGTCCTCACCGACGGCACCTTGACGGTCAACAAGGCCACGCTCGACTACACGATCCTCGACACCGACCAGACCTACGGCAGCCCGGCCAATCTCACCACCGCCCTGGGGACCACCATCGCGGGCGTCAACGGCGAGACCCTCGACATCGCCTACAGCAGCACGGGCGACACGGACACGGCGGCCGTGGGCGGCTACGACATCAGCGGCGTGGTCAGCAATGGCAGCGGCCAGTTGAGCAATTACACCGTCGTCCTCACCGACGGCACCTTGACGGTCAACAAGGCCACGCTCGACCACACCATCCTCGACACCGATCAGACTTACGGCAGCCCGGCCAATCTCGCCACGGCCCTGGGGACCACCATCGCGGGCGTCAACGGCGAGACCCTCGACATCGCCTACAGCAGCACGGGCGACACGGACACGGCGGCCGTGGGCGGCTACGACATTAGCGGCGTGGTCAGCAATGGCAGCGGCCAGTTGAGCAACTACACCGTCGTCCTCACCGACGGCACGCTGACGGTCAACAAGGCCACGCTCGACCACACGATCCTGGACGCCGATCAGACTTACGGCAGCCCGGCCAATCTGGCCACGGCCCTGGGTACCACCATTGCGGGCGTCAACGGCGAGACCCTCGACATCACGTATAGCAGCACGGGCGACACCGACACGGCGGCCGTGGGCGGCTACGACATCAGCGGCGTGGTCAGCAATGGCAGCGGCCAGTTGAGCAATTACACCGTCGTCCTCACCGACGGCACCTTGACGGTCAACAAGGCCACGCTCGACTACACCATCCTAGACGACGCCCAGACCTACGGCACGCCGGCCGATTTTGCCACGGACCTGGGCACGACGATTCCCACGGGGATCATCGGTGAGACCCTCGACATCACGTACAGCAGCACGGGCGACACGAGCACGGCCGGCGTGGGCGCCTACGACATCTCCGCCGTCGTCAGCAACGGCACGGGCCTTTTGAGCAACTACACCGTCGATCTTCTTGACGGCATACTGACGGTCAGCCCGGCGCCAGCCCTGCCGACGCCGACGGTGACGGTGGCAGACGCCGGTGGAACGTACTCGTCGCTGGCGTTTCCGGCGACCGGGACGGTCACCGGCACGAGCGATGCGAACCTCGGCACACCAGTCTTGGCGTATTACCCGGGCACGTACACGACAGTGGCGGACCTGGACGGCGTGACGGCCTTGTCCGGGATGCCGGTTGACGCGGGCGCGTACACGGTTCTGGCCTCCTACGCCGGCAACTCGGATTACACGGCGGCCAGTGCGGTAGCCGCATTCACGATCAGCCCGGCCACGGTCGACTACGTGATTGGCAACGACGCCCAGACCTACGGGGCGCCGGCCGATTTGTCCACCGCCTTGAGCGGCACGATCCCCACCGGCGTCAATGGCCAGACCCTCGACATCGCCTACGCCAGCAGCGGCGACACCGCCACGGCGAACGCGTCCACCTACGCCATCACGGGCACGGCCTCCAGCGGCACGGGCCTCCTGGGAAATTACACCGTCGTCCTCACCCCCGGCACACTGACGGTCAACAAGGCCACGCCGTCGGTCAGCGTCACGGACTCGGGCGGGACCTACACGTCGACCGCCTTCACAGCGACCGGAACCGTGACCGGCGTGAGCGACGCCAATCTCGGCACGCCGACGTTCACGTATTATGTCGGCAGCGGCACCAGCGGCAGGAACTTAGGCAGCGCGGCGCCGGTTGCCGCCGGCAGCTATACGGTCGTTGCCTCCTACCCGGGCAGCACGAATTACACGTCGGAAAGCAGCAGCCCCGTGAACTTCACGATCAGCCCTGCAACGCCGACCGTCGTGGCCACGGATGCCGGCGGGAGCTACAACACGAATGCCTACCCGGCCAGCGCCACGGTGGCGGGCGTCGGCAGCCAGAGTTCGCCGGCCAGTATGCTGGAGGGCGTCAGCCCGACGTTCACCTATTATGTTGGCAGCGGCACCAGCGGCAGGAACCTGGGCAGCGCGGCGCCGTCCACCGCGGGCACCTATACCGTCGTGGCCTCCTTTGCCGGCAGCGCCGATTACACGCCGGCTAGCAGCAGCGCGGTGACCTTCACGATCAGCCCGGCGTCGGCCGCCGCCGTAACGGGCGTGACCTCGCAAGCCACCGGAGCGTACACGGCAGGGACGACCATTCCGATTACGATGACTTTCAGCGCGGCGGTCGCGGTGACGGGGACGCCGGAGTTGACGCTGAATGCCGGGTACCCGCTTGCGGGTGGCGGGGCGGTGGCAAAGTATACCAGCGGGAGCGGCACGGCGACGCTCACGTTCACCTATACCGTGGCCGCAGGGCAGACGAGCACCGACCTGGATTATGCCTCGACCGCTGCCTTGGCACTCAACGGGGGAACCATCGAAGGCGCGGGACAGACCGCGGCGACACTGACGCTGCCCTCGCCCGGCACGGACGCTCTGGCGGCGAAGGACATCGCCGTCGTGGCGCTTTCCGACGGCTTCGAGACCGGCAACTTCAACGCGTGGCCCTGGCAGTTGTCGTCCGCAGGAAGCTCGCAGGCGAACTGGAAGATCGAGCAGAGCGTGGTCCAATCAGGCAGTTACGCCGCACAGTCGGGCGCCATCGGCGCGTCGAGCAGCAGCACGCTGAGCGTCACCCTCACCGTGGCGGCCGGCGAGCTCCTCCTTCCGGCGCAAGGTCTCCTCGGCCTTCGGAAGCGGGCTGTTGACCTTCGAGATCGACGGGACCGCGGCCAACCAGTGGTCGGGCTCGGTGCCCTGGCAACAGTCGTTCTATTTCGTCTCGGCCGGCCGACATACCTTCTCCTGGACCTATGCCAAGGGGACCGGCACGCCGGCGGGCAGCGATGCCGCCTGGCTGGACGGCGTCACGTTCACGCCCGGCACGACCCTCACCGTCACGGGCGCCTCGGCCAGCGACCAGTTCAGCTTCAGCGCCAGCGGGGCAACGGTCGCCGTATCGCTTGACGGCGAGAGCCACAGCTTCGCCGCCGGAGAGTTCACCAGTTACGTGTTCAACGGCGAGGGCGGCTCGGCCACCTTGGCCGGCAGCGCCAGCGGGAACAGTGCGCAGCTCTATGCCAACGGCAGCGGGCAGCTCTCCAACACGGCGGCGGGCTATACGGTTGCGGTCAGCGGCATGTCGTCGATCCACGTCAACGGCCATGCCGGGGACACGGCGCAGTTCTTCGGCGCGGCGGGCAACGACACCTTCTATGCCTATGCGGATTACGACGGCAGCGGCCAGACGGCGGCGGGCATGTATGGCAGCGGGTTCGCCAACTCGGCCAGCGGCTTCGGCACGAACGTCGGCTACGCGACCTCCGGCGGCAGCGATACGGCCTATTTCTTCGACTCGCCCGGCAACGACACGTACTATGCCTACGCCGATTACAACAACAGCGGCAAGCCGTCGGCGGGAATGTATGGGAGCTACGGCGGCGGGTTCGCCAATGCGGCGGTAGGCTTCGCCACAAACGTCGGATATGCGACCAACGGCGGCAGCGACACGGCCTATCTCTTCGATTCGCCGCAGAGCGACACCTACTATGCGTACGCGGATTACAACGGCAGCGGCAAGCCGGCGGCGGGCATGTACGGCAGCTACGGCGGCGGCTACTCCAACGCGGCCAACGGTTTCAGCGCGAACGTCGGGTATGCGACCAACGGCGGCAGCGATACGGCGTATTTCTTCAGTTCGCCGGGCAACGACACGTACTATGCTTACGCCCCAGGAAACATTGATGGCGGCAACAACAGCGGCAAGCAATTCGCGGGCATGTACGGCAGCTACGGCGGCGGCTATTCCAACGCGGCCAGCGGCTTCGCCACGAACGTCGGATATGCGACCGCTGGCGGCAGCGATACGGCCTATTTCTACGACTCGCCGGGCAACGACACGTACTATGCCTACGCCGGTTACGACAACAGCGGCAAGCAATTTGCCGGGATGTACGGCAGCTACGGCGGCGGCTATTCCAACTCGGCCACCGGCTTCAGCACGAACGTCGCGTATTCGACCGCCGGCGGCAGCGATACCGCCTACTTCTATGACTCGCCGGGCAATGACACATTCTATGCCTACGCCAACTACAACAGTAGCGGCAAGCCGGCGAGCGGCATGTACGGCAGCTACGGCGGCGGCTATTCCGACTCGGCCAACGGCTTCACCACGAATCTCGGCTATTCGACTTCGGGCGGCAGCGATACCGCCTATCTGTTCGACGCGTCGGGCAACAATACTCTCTATACGGACCTGGCGATTGCTGAACTTTACGGCAGCAACTACGGGGAGCAGGCATCCGGATTCGCCGTTGTCGACGCCAGCGGCGCGGCGGGAGCCAAAAACACCTCCACCAAGGGCCCGGGCGCAATTGACTTTAAGCTGAACCTCTCCGGGGCTTGGATTGGTGGCTAACCCGGAGTGTTCACGCTCCCGTGGGTGGAGCAAGGAAGTTTCGGCTCCAGCCCTGCCCTGCTGCACATTTCTGCCAAACCGGGGATTCTCGAAAATTTCTGGCGGGGTACTTGACAGGGCCTAGTCCGACAATTACAGTCGGCTTCACTAGGTCAGCGTTCTGGGGTCACGATGGCCTACGGGAAGGGTAAAGACCCTGTTAAAGGGCCCGTGTCGAAGTAACTTGCGCGACGCCGTAGCGTGAAACTGCGGGATGCTGGATGGCCTGAACGGTCCACCCAACGCTTGTTTTCTCGACATGGGGCCTGATCGGAATCGGATTTCTGAACAGGATCAATTCTTCCATGAAGAACGTCAAGCAATGCCATTTCTACCTGAGGATGAGGGCTGCATTCGTGGCTTTGGCGATCATTGGCGGCCCATTCATTGCGGGCCCATTCATTTCCGGTGGCCTGCTGGCCCAGGACTCGCCGCAGTGGCGAGGACCGAATCGCGATGGGAAAGTCACTGGGTTCACCGCGCCGGCCACGTGGCCCTCGACGCTCACCCAGAAGTGGCAGGTCAAGATCGCCCAGAGTGATGCCTCGCCTGTCCTGGTGGGAGAGAACCTGTATGTCTTCTTCCGGCAGGGCACCGAGGAAGTCGTGCTCTGCCTTGAGGCCGCCAGCGGCAAAACGCTGTGGGAGGCGAAGTACCCGGCCGGCCGGGTCGTGACCGGCCCGCCTGCGCGGCACCCTGGCCCGCGCGGCACGCCCGTGGTTGCCGATGGAAAGATCTGCACCTTGGGCGTGGGCACCGTGCTCTCCTGCTTCGATGCGGCCAAGGGCACGCTCCTTGGCGCAAGCAGTCCGCCAGCGACTATGGCGTCGCCTCAATCAACTCCGATTGCACCATGTCGCCCATGATTGTCGACGGGCTCTTGATTGTCCACGTCGGCGACGGGGCCGCCGGGGCCGTTATCGCGTTTGACTTGGCCGATGGCAAGCACAGGTGGACGTGGAAGACCGCAGGCGTGACAAATTCCTCGCCCGTCGTCATGACTGCGGGAGGCACGAAACAACTCGTCATCATGACGGGAAAAGATAAGCAATCTGGGACCGTGGCCGGTCTCGACCTGGCGGACGGCAAGCCCTTGTGGCAGGCCGACGCCAGTTCGGGCGACAGCACCACGCCCATCGTCGATGGTTCGACGGTGATTTGTGCCGGCCAGGGCAAGGGGTTGTTTGCCCTGAAGATCAAGCCCAAGGGCGACGGCTTTGCCCCGACGCCGCTGTGGGCGAACAAGCCGCTTGGGGCGCGGTTTACCACGCCGGTCCTCAAGGACGGCCTGCTGTACGGTTACAACGGCAGCTTTTTCTGCGCCGATGCCCAGAGCGGCGTAACACTTTGGACCGACGCCGCGAAGCGGGGCGATAGCGCCGCGATGCTCGATGCCGGTTCGGTTATCCTGTCGCTGACTGTCAAAGGCGAGCTTGTCGCCTTCACTCCCAGCAAGACGCAATATACCCAGCTCTGCGCAGCTCAAAGTGGCCAGCGCCGAGGCCTGGGCCCACCCAGTCGTTGCGGGCGACAGGATTTTTGTGAAAGATAGCGGGGCGGTGACGCTGTGGACGCTTGATCATTGAGCAAGTGGCTCCGCACGCGACACCGCGTTTGCCCAAAGAACGTGATTCACCACTAGAGCGATTGGCATCATGAACGCCCTTCGTCGGTTGATTCGCCGTGTCGATTTTTCTTCTGGGTTTCTCGATCGCAAGGGCCCTGTAGGCAAACCCCAACGCCGGAAATAATCCGGCGCGCTTTCAGTTTGTGGGTCTTTAGACAATAAGCCCTCGATGCGAACACGACTAACCCCCTTGAAACGAATGGACCTATAAAAATGAAAATCGCGACCTTCGGCACGGTCTTTGCGTCGCTGTGCCTTTCAAACGTCGTACTGGCCCAGCCCGCCGGCCCGCCGGCGCAATCCGCGCAAAGCACTGCTGCCAAGCGGCTTCACACCTGGTGGCGGGATCCCGCTCCCGGCCAGCGGCCTTTCACCACCGGCCCAAGCAGTTGCCGCGGATCTCGGTCAAAGGAAACAAGTTCGTCGATCCCGACGGGAAAACGGTGGTTTTCCGCGGATTGGCGATCTCCGATCCCGACAAGCTCGAAATGCAGGGGCACTGGAGCAAGGAGCATTTCGTGAAGGTGAAGGAAATGGGCGCGAACGCTGGTGCGCATCCCCATCCACCCGGTCGCCTGGCGGGAGCGGACCCCGGCCGAATACATCAAGCTCTCGACCAGGCCGTCGAGTGGTGTACGGAACTTGGCATGTACGTGATTCTCGACTGGCATTCCATCGGCAACCTGCAGACCGGCTCTTCCAGGACCCGATGTACGAGACCTCGAAGCAGGAGACCTACAGTTTCTGGCGGATCATGGCCCGCCATTTCGCCGGCCACAACACGGTCGCCTTCTTTGAGCTCTTCAACGAGCCGACCACTTATCGCGAGCAGCTTGGCCCGATCTCCTGGTCGGATTGGAAGCGGATCGTGGAGGAGGAGATCGCCATCATCCGCGCCAACAATCCGCAGGCCATCCCGCTGGTGGCCGGATTCGATTGGGCCTATGACCTCACGCCGCTACGGCTCAACCCGATTGCGGCCGAGGGCGTCGGCTATACCACGCACCCCTACGGAAACAAGCGGCCGCAGCCGTGGGAATCGGCCTGGGAAGAGGATTTCGGTTTTGCCGCGGCCAAGTATCCGATCATCGCCACGGAATTCGGCGGCTTCGGCCGGCCGCCGGCCGGCGGTCAGTCGCCCGTTCGCGCCGGCGGCAGTCGCAACGAGGCATACGGCCCTGCGATCTTCAAGTACCTGGAGGGCAAGGGCATCAGTTGGACCGTCTGGTGCTTCGATCCCGAATGGGGCCCGACGCTGATCCGGAACTGGGATTACGAACTCACGCCCTCGGGTGAGTTTGCCAAGGCGGCCATGCACGGCGAGTTCAAATAAGATGTCGAAGAAAGGGAGAAAAGAAGCAGGGTGGGCCGACGGGCGCCATGTACTCATGGTCGACGAGCCCCACCAGGATACGCGCGTAAATGTAAATATGTAAATGGTGGGACTTGCCTATGCTCGGCCCACCCTACCCGTAAGAACCAGAAAGCAAACCCATGAAAAAACTGCGAATCGGTTTCAGCGTGTTGATTGGATTGTGCCTCAGTGCCTCATCGCTTCCTGCCGCGGAGACGGCCCCCAAGCCGGTGACTCCCGATGCGGCGCCCGAGGCGGTGGCCTTGTTGAAGTTCTTCTATGACATTTCCGGCAAGCACACCTTGACCGCCCAGCACAATTTTCCCGGCGACAAGGACAAGCACACCTTGGCGGCGGCCAAGGCCTGGGGCAAGACCCCGGCCATCTTCGGCAAGGACTGGGGCTTCGCCAAGGCAGGCGACAAAGACACGGCCTACATCCGCGACGAGATCGCCGACCAGCTCATCGAGCAATACAAGAAGGGCTCGCTGGTGGTGATGTGCTGGCACGAGGTGCCGCCCACCGCCGACGAACCGGTCACTTTCCAGGGCCCGAAAGTCAATCCTCTTCATAGCGTGCAGGGCCAGCTTACCGACGACCAATACAAGGAGCTGCTGACGCCCGGCACCAAGCTGCACGAGCACTGGTGTGCCCAGGTCGACGCCATCGTCCCAGCTCTGAAGAAAATCGAAGCGGCCCACGTGCCGCTCTTGTGGCGGCCGTTTCACGAAATGAACGGTACCTGGTTCTGGTGGGGCGGCCGACGCGGCGAATACGGCACCGCCGCCATGTACAAGATGATGTTCGACCGCATCGTCAATCATCACAAGATCAAGAACCTGATCTGGATCTGGAACTGTGATCGGCCCGAAGGCACTTCGCTGAAATTCCAGGAATGCTGGCCCGGCCCTCAGTATGCCGACATCCTGGCCCTGGATTGTTACCAGCAATTCAAGCAGTCCTACTACGACGAGATGGTGAAGCTGGCCGACGGCAAGCCGGTGGCCTTGGCCGAGGTGGGCGGCAACCTCAACCTGGCTGCGATCAAGGACCAGCCCAAATGGACCTTCTGGATGGAGTGGGCCGGCAGCGGCGTACGCGGCAATATTGCCACGAACCTCGCCGAGATGGTCAAGGACCCCCGTTACTGGAGCCTGAGCGATCCAGAATACCGCAAGGCGATCGCACCCATCCGCATTGCCTCCGGACTGCCGGCCGAGCCGCCGGCGCCCCCGGGCACCCTAGTCAGACCCATAGGACCTATACGACCCCTAAGTTTTTTCTTTTCATCACCCCACAGAAAGGAAACGGTTCCCATGACAAGTTGCATGAGAGTATTGCTCTTCGGCGCGGCGCTGCTGCTAGGGCTGGCGGCCTCGGCCTACTCGGCCGAAATTCCCCCCCTCGGCGACGGCTTCGATCACGGCGATCCGCCGTTCTTGCTGGAGGACGGCTGGCAGCCGCTTATCAACGGCAAGAACATGGACGGCTGGACTTACGTCGACCCCAAGCGCGAAGGCACTTGGATGGCCACCAAAGGTGTCTATTGGTCCGCCAAGAACCCCAAGGCGCTGGTCGGCCGGCCCGAACCGGGCGATCGCATTGTCAACACGGCGAAGGGCAGCACCGCCTCCAACCTCATGTGCGCCGTGAAAATGAGCGACTTCGAGTTGTACATCGAGTTCATGATCCCGGCCAATTCCAACTCCGGCCTCTATCTGCACGGGCTGTATGAAATGCAGATCTGGGACAGCTACGGCATCGTGCCCCGGCTCGACACCGACCGCACCGGCGCCCTCTATCACTATCAGGAAAGCAAGACCCTCGGCGTGGACGGCGGCACGGTGCCCTTGGTCCGCGCGGAGTACGACCACGGCCAGTGGAACGCCTACCACGTGTGGTATAAGGCCCCGCGATTCGACGCCAACGGCAAGAAGACCGAGAACGCGATGGTCCTGCGGGCCCTGCTCAACGGGCGATTGATCCACGAGAACCAGCCCCGGCTCGGTCGCACGGTGGCGGCGCCGAACATGCCGGAAGCGACCGTCAACCCGGTATGCATGCTGCAGGGCGATCACGGCTCGGTGGCCTTTCGCAACGCCTACGTGCGGCCCTTGCGGCCCTTGCCGCCCATTCCACCCAGCACGGAAAAGCCCACCCCAACCAGCACGGAAAGGAAGGTGTCGCCATGAAAACGAAAAATTCTCAGCGGATTTCGCGGCGGAGTTTCGTTGCGGCCAGCGCCCTGGCGGGGGTCGCGCCCTGGATCGTTCCCGGCAGCGTGTTGGGCGGCGAAGCAGCCCCCAGCAACAAGATCACGCTCGGCCTGATCGGCTGCGGCGGAGAGGGCACAAAGAACATCAATGGTTTCCTGGCCCAGAGCGACTGCCGCGTGGTGGCCGTGTGCAACGTCGATTCG
Organism: uncultured Planctomycetia bacterium; assembly: GCA_963824275.1. Classification (GTDB taxonomy): domain Bacteria; phylum Planctomycetota; class Planctomycetia; order Pirellulales; family Thermoguttaceae; genus JANXQG01. The sequence goes on from CAWGOT010000008.1 coordinate 15,285, forward strand.
GCCCATCTGGCCCGCCACAAGCAGCGGGCGGAGAGCAAGTACGCCCAGGAGACGACCAGCGGCACGTACAAGGGCTGCGCCGCCACCGGCGACTTCCGCGACATCATCAACCGCAAGGACATCGACGCCGTGGTCATCAGCACGCCCGACCACTGGCACATGATCCCGGCCATTATGGCCGCGCGGGCCGGCAAGGACGTCTTCGTCGAGAAGCCCATGACCACCAGCGTGGAAGAGGGCAAGATCTTCTGCAAGGTCATCGCCGACACGAAGCGCGTGGTCCTGGTGGGCTCCGAGCAGCGGGGCCGGCCGGAGTTCCATCTGATGTGCGAGATCGTCCGCAACGGCCGGATCGGCAAGCTCAAGCACATCGAAGTCGGGATGCCCCGCGGACATTCGGTGCAGAACAATCCGGACGACAAGCGGCCGCAACTCACCGTCTGCGATCCGCCCCAGCAACTGGACTACGCGATGTGGTTGGGCAAGACGCCGGAGAAGCCCTATTTCCCCGGCCGGACGCACTGGAACTGGCGCTGGATCAGCGACCTGGCCGGCGGCCAGTTTGCCGACTACGCCCATCACCTGATCGACATCGCCCAGTGGGCGCACGGCACCGAGGACACGCTGGCGGACGACGTGGTGGGCAAGGGCACGTTCCCCACGAGCGGCCCGTACGACGTGGCCACGGACTACGAATGCACGTTCACCTTTGCCGACGGTGTGACGATGACCTGCAAGTCCGGCGGATCCGATCAGCATCGCTTCGAGGGCACCGACGGCGTGCTGATCAACCGGAGTTGGGGCAAGCTCTCCGCGCAGCCGGCCTCGATCCTGGACTTCAAGGCCGGCAGCGGCGCGGTCAAGCTCTTCCATCCGCCCACCTCGCCCAGCGGTGGCGGGCCGGAGCATCGGGCCTTCCTGGACTGCATCAAGTCGCGGGAGAAGAGCTATGCCCACGAAGGACTCGGCCACCGCGCCGCGGCCTTCGCCCACATCGGGACGATCGCCATGAAACTCGGCCGCAAGCTGAAGTGGGACACCAAGAACAACGTCTTCATTGGCGACGATGAGGCCAACAAGATGCTCTCGCGGCCGGAGCGCAACCCGTGGACCATGATCAAGGCCTTGTCGTAAGAAAGTGGCGAAGAAATTTGTAGGGGACTTTAGTCCGCCGCGGCCGGACTAAAGTCCGCCCTACGAGGAAACTGGGAAGCCGATTATGCGTGCATCGCGTTGTCAATTTGAGCCGCCGGCGCCAGGCGCGGAACGCCGCTGGAGAGAGGGAGCCGCGCACCCCCCATGCGAATCGGCACAAATCCTCCCTGCTTTCGCATGGGGGGTGCCGGGCTCCCTCTCTCCGACGCGCCGGGGCTTTCTCGGCGCGACGGCCCTCGGCCTCGGGGCCGGGATCGGATTGGGTTGGCCCGCCGCGGCCGCGGCGGCAGCAGCCGGCATCAGGCCGACCGATCTGCCCGACCTCAAGATCAAGGAAGTCAAGGCCTATGTGTCGGCCCGCGGCAGCCTTGCGTCCGTGGTCACCGAAAGCGGGATCGAAGGAAATTGGCCTCTCCAAAGCCGGATCTGGCATCCCAATTGGGACCACCGGGGCTGGCTTGAGTATGCGCGGCGGGCCTTGCCCGGCCAGAGCGCGCTTGACGGGCCGCAGCTCACCTCCCAGTGGACTCCCGTCAAGCGCCGCTTCGGCCAGGACCCCTACGCCGCCGCTCTCGATCTCTGCCTCTGGGACATCGTGGGCAAGGCTGTAGGCCTGCCGATCTACCGTGTGCTGGGGGCGTACAAGGATCGTGTGCTGGCCTACGCCAGTTCGCAGCACATTGAGACCAAGACGCCCGATCCCTACATCGAAGCGGTGTTGAAGGCGAAGGCCGAGGGCTTTCTGGCCTTCAAGATCAACCCCCCGCCGCCGGCTGCCGACGGTGACAGCCACTACCGCCTGGACATGGAAATCTGCCGCGCGGTCCGCAAGGCGGCCGGGGCCGGCTACCGGCTGATTTACGGGGCGGCGGGAAACCACGGGCGGCATGAGGCGATGGCCGTGGGCCGAGTCCTGGACGAACTGGAGTTCGCCGCCTACCACGATCCGCTGCCCTCGACGGACATCGAAGGATGGGTGGAACTCAGCCGTGCCCTGACCGTGCCGCTTGTGGCCGGCGAGTTCCTGTTCACGATCTACGACTACGCCGAATACGTCCGCCGCGACGCGGCGAACGTGCTGCGTTTCGTGGTGGACAACGTGGGCGGGATCACCGCCGCCCTGAAAGTCGCCCGGCTGGCGGAATGTCTCGGCATGGAATGTTCTCCGCATGGCGTGGGCGGGGAAATGTACCAGGCGGCCCACCTGCACTGCGCGCTGGCCATGCCCAACAGTTGCTACGTGGAAGTGCCCTGGCCGCAAGGCACCCGCGACCAGCAGACGTACCTCAAAGACCGCATCCGCGTCGCGGCGGACGGCCATGTCCATGCCCCGCGGCAAGCGGGCCTGGGATATGAAATCGACCGCGATCAACTCGACCAATTGACCCAGCGCGTGGAGCGCTAAGGTAGATGGAGACAGACCTGTAGGGTGGGACCAGCGAGCTTGCGAGCGCCGGCCCACCAAACCCCTAGGGAAGATGGAGAATGCCATGAAGAATCCATTCTGTTCCGGTCGGGAGCACGCCCGCTCCTCGTTTTCGGTCCACCGTGCTCTATGAAAAGCGGCGGAGACCATGCAAGCATGGTGCCCTCGCCGCACTCCATAGGGGCCGCATTGTTGGCGCTGGTGATGTCCCTGGCGGCCTCGTCCGCGCTGGGCCAGACAAGGCCCATTCCGCAGTTGGTCAAGAAGGACGGAAAGTTCGCCTTCTTGGTGGACGGCAAGCCGTTCATCATGCTGGGGGGCCAGGTGGGCAACTTCAGCGCCTATCCGGACCTCATGGAACGGGCCTGGCCGACGTTTGCGGCGATGAGCGCCAACACCGTCGAGTACCCCGTCTATTGGAACGTCATCGAACCGGTGGAAGGCCAGTTCGACTTTGCCGCCTTCGATACCATCCTCCGCGGGGCGCGGGCCCACAATCTCCGCGTGATCCTGCTCTGGTTCGGCACATGGAAGAACGGCGCGATGGATTGGACTCCGAATTGGGTCAAGTCCGATCCGGCCCGTTTCCCCGCGTGCTGGACTACGGCGGCCGGCCGATCCGCGTCCTCTCGCCGGTTTCCAAGACCAACCTCGATGCCGACAAGCGGGCCTACGCGGCGATGATCAAGCACCTCAAAGAGGTCGACGAGGCCGAGCGGACGGTCATCATGGTGCAGGTCGAGAACGAGCCCGGCTCGTTGGGCAGCGTCCGCGACTATTCGCCCGAGGCCACCAAGCTGTACAACGGCCAGGTGCCCGCCGCGCTGACGACCGCCCTGAAGAAGCAGCCCGGCACGTGGAAAGAGGTCTTTGGGCGCATTGGCGAAGAGGCCTTTAGCGCCTACTACCTCTCGTCCTACATCAACGAGGTCGCCCGCACGGGCAAGGAAATCTATCCGCTGCCGACCTACGTCAACGTCTGGAACGGCGGCAACGGGACGAACGACAACTTTGATCTCTTCGACCGGCCGGGCGAGACCTATCCCAGCGGCGGGGCCGTCTCGCACATGCTCGATTTGTGGAAGGCCAACGCGCCGCAGATCGACGCCATCGCTTCGGACATCTACCACACGTCGCCGATGAACTACCGCATGATCCTCGATCGCTACACGCGGCCGGACAACCCGCTCTTGATCGTGGAGACGGGCCAGGCGATCGCGTCGCGGTTCTTCTTCTATGCCTTGGCCGACTATTCGGCGATCGGCTTCTCGCCCTTCGGCGTGGACGGCGGCACGCTCCGGCCGGACATGGCGGCGATCGGCGCGGACTTTCGCGTCGTGGGCCCCGCCGCGGCGATCATCACGGAGCTTCAGGGCACGCCGCGCTTGAAGGCGGCCGTCGAGGAAAGCGGCATTCGCTCGCGGAACTTGATCTTCAGCAACTACGACCTGCTGGTCCGCTTCCGCCCCGTGGGCCGGCAACCGGCCGGCCTTGCTCCCGCCGCGCCCGCCGCGCCCTCCGATCCGACAGGCCGCGCGTTGATCGCGGAACTCGGCCCCGATCAGTTCCTCGTGATGGGCTTCGACTCCGCCGTTTCCTTCCGCCCGGTGCAGGGCTCGGACTTCACGGCGGCGCAGTTGCTCAAGGTCGAAGAAGGCACGTACCAGAACGGCGCCTGGAAGACGACCCGCGAGGGCTCGACCTCGCAAGGAGATTATTCGCCCCCCACGGTCAATCTCCCGGCCTCGGGGGCATGCGTTCGAGTGACGTTGATGAGGTATTGACGGATTGTAGGGTGGGACCCGGGCACCATGTACCCATGGTCGGCTTGCGAGCGCCGGCCCACCTGACCCCGTGATCGGTGGGCCGGTGCTCGCAAGCTCGCTGGTCCCACCCTACTACCGCAAAAACCAGCAAAGGAAAGGTGATTCAAAATGAAGCGACACTTGTGTTTCCTGGGCTTGGCGGCCTTGGCCCTGGCGCCGGCCGCAGCGCCCGGCGGCGAGGCGCAACCGGCGGCAGGCCCCGCCAGCTACCAGAACTTCAACGTCGCGCTCTTCGTCGAACTCTCGGACATGCGCCGCATGGCGGCCGATCCGCGCTGGATGGCCGAGAGTTGGGACCTCGTGAGCCGCAATTTGAAGGTCAACAAGGTCTGGCTGGAAACCTATCGCGACGGCCAAACCACTGCGGAGGCCGACGTGCTCAAGGTCAAGGCATTCTTCACCAGCAAAGGCGTCAAGACCTCCGGCGGCCTGATGTGTACCGCCCCCGGCCGGCCGGGCGACCGCCTCTCCGGCTTCTGCTACTCCAACCCGGACGACCGCGAGCGGTTCCGCAAGATCGTGGCCTATACCGCCAGCCTGTTCGACGAGGTCATCTTCGACGACCTGTTCATCTTCAACTGCCGCTGCGACCTGTGTCAGAAGGCCAAGGGCGAGTTGAGCTGGACCGACTACCGCCTGAAAGTCATGAAAGAGGTGGGCGAGAATCTCGTCGTCAAGAACGCCAAGGGCGTCAATCCCAAGGTCAACCTGATCATCAAGCCGCCCAATTGGTACGAGCAGTACCAGTTCTCGGGCTACAACCTCGAAGCGCAGCCGCACGCCTTCGACATGATCTATTGCGGCACAGAGACGCGGGACGCGGAAAACACGGTCATGCACCTCCAGCCCTACCAGAGCTACAACATCATGCGCTTCTACGAGCACATCAAGCCCGGCAAGTTCGGCGGCGGCTGGGTCGATCCGGGCCAGCGGCAGACGCTGAACCGCTACACCGAGCAGCTCGAAGACACGCTCTTTGCCCGGCCCAAGGAGATCACGCTCTGGAGCTACGGCAACGCCCTGGAGACCTTGCGCCAGGCGGACGGCACGACGAAGCTCACCAGCGTCCTGTATGCCGACGCGGGCGACACCTTCGAGAAGCTCGATGCCTTCCTCGGCAAGCTCGGCAAGCCCTACGGCGTCGCCGGCTACAAGCCCTACAGCTCTTCGGGCGAGATGTACCTGCACAACTACGTCGGCATGATCGGCGTGCCGATGGACCTGTATCCCGAGTTCCCCGACGATCGCGGCACCGTCTTCCTCACGGAAGCCGCCAAGTTCGATCCCGCCATCGTCGACAAGATCCTCAAGCACCTCAACGACGACAAGACGGTCGTGATCACCACGGGGCTCTTGAAGGCCCTGCAAGGCAAGGGCATCGAAAAGGTCGTCGAGGTGGAATATACCGGGCGGAAGGCCCTGGTCAACAATTTCACCTTCCGGCGGGTGATGGACGAGGAGCCCGCCAACGTCTACCACTCCGACAGCGAGATCCTGATCCCGGAACTGGCCTACGGCCTGGTCGATTCGGAGGAGATCATCCAGGGCATCTACAAGGAGAACAACCGCTATTCCATGCTCTTGCAGGTGCGGGGCTTGAAGAAGGGCCGGTTCTTCATTCTCACGATCCCGGAGAACTTCGACGACCTGTACCATCTGCCGCAGGAGGTCCTTTCGCAGATCCGGCGGGACCTCATGGACGACATCCCGGTCTATCTGGACAGCCCTGCCAGGATCTGCCTCTTCGCCTACGACAACAATACGTTTGTGGCGAAGTCATATCAACCGTTCCCCGTCCGCTACAACATCGTGGTCAAGAAAGCGGGAGCGAAGCTCTTCGACCTGCGGTCGGGCCGTGCCCTGCAGGGCTACACCAACGGCAACACCACGCTCTTCGAGGTCCGGCACGAGCCGCGGACGTACAACGCGTATCGTTTCGAGTGACAAGAAAGGCAAGCGGAGGACGCATCGATGAAAGCGAAGCGAGTTTTCCCAGTCCGTTCCTCTGACGTCCCGCGCGGCAGCGGCAATTTGTCCATGTCGCGGCGGCAATTCGTAGTGGGCGGCACGGCGTCCGCCGCCCTGGCCGGCGCGGCGCCGCTCATCGTGCCCCACCGCGTGCTCGGGGGCGAGGGCGCGCCGAGCAACAAGCTGCCCATTGCCGCCGTGGGCTGCGGCGGCATGGGGCGGATCTATCTCGCTGCCTGCGCGGAAGAGAACATCGTGGCCCTCTGCGATCTCGATCACGACTTTGTCGCCAGGCGGGGCGTCTTCGACAAGTTTCCCAAGGCGTCGCGGTATCACGACTTCCGCGAGATGTTCGACAAGGAGGCCAAGAATTTCGACGCTCTGATCTTGGCCACTCCGGACCACACGCACGCCGTCATCCTGACGGCCGCGCTGGCCCTGAAGAAGCACATTTACTGTGCCAAGCCGGCCACGCACACCATCGGCGAGGCCCGCCGCATCCGCGCGGCCGTGCTGGCCTCCAGGGGGATCGTCACCAAGACCAGCGCCCAGTCCTCCGGCAGCGAGGGGGCCCGCAACACGACGGAGATCTTGATGGCGGGCGTCCTGGGACCGATTCGCGAGGTCCACATCTGGTGCAGCCATCCCATCTACCCCTGCTCGCTCGTGCGGCCGGCCGAGGCGCAGACCCCGCCGCCTGGGATGAACTGGGACCTCTGGATCGGCCCTGCCCCCTATCGGCCGTTCAACTCCGCCTACCACCCCGAGACCTGGCGGCCGTGGTGGGATTTCGGCGGCGGCACCGTCGCCGACATGGCCTGCCACGCCCTGCACATGTTCTACAAGGAGCTGCAGCTCGAGGCCCCGGCGCTCGTCTACGGCAACGGCTCGACCCGCTGCGACGGCTACATGAGTCAGCTCAAGACGCCCGAATGTCAGGGCAATGCCAACGTCGTCACCTGGGAGTTCCCCGCCCGCGGCGCCTGCCGCCCTTGAAACTCCATTGGTACGACGGCGGCATGAAGCCGCTGCCGCCGGAGGGCGTCCCCCCGGAATCGCTCTCGCGCCGCGACGGAATCCTCTTCGTGGGCGAAAAGGGCGTCATGCAAACCGACTTTTACGGCTCGGTCAAGCCGCTGCTGCTGGCGCCCAAGGAGAAGTTTGCGGACTTCCAGTCGCCGCCGAAGACCCTACGGCGCTGCAAGCAATCGGACCATTACACGGAATGGACGACGGCCTGCAAGACGGGCGGCGAGACCGTCTGCCCCTTGGATTTCGGCTGCCAGATGGCCGAGTTGGCGCTCTTGGGTTCGCTCGCCCTGCGGACCGGGGCGCCGCTGGAATGGGACGCCAAGGCGATGCGAGTTACAAGCAATCCAGACGCGAACCGCTACGTCGACCCGCCCTACCGTGCGGGATGGAGTGCGTAATTTGGAGTTTACTTACTAGGATGGCAACCAAGTACCCAGAAGTGAGAAAAAGAACATGAAACGACACCTGTACTGCCTGGCTAGCGCACTGCTTGGGATTGCACTGGCGACCGCCGGCGCAGCGCTCGCAACCCGTACGATCCGATGCCGGCGTTCCTCATCTGAAGAACCAAGGCGAGGCCAGACAATTGATCGTGGACGGCAAACCGTTCCTGTGCATCGCGGGCGAACTGTGCAACTCCAGCGCATCGAGCGAGGCCTACATGAAACCGATCTGGCCGCGGCTCGTGGCCACGCATCTCAACACGGTGCTGGCGACCGTCTGCTGGGAACTGATCGAACCCGAGGAAGGCCGCTTCGATTTCACCTCGGTGGACAATCTCTTGAAGGACGCCCGCGACAACAACATGCGTCTGGTCCTTCTTTGGTTCGGAAGCTGGAAGAACGGCAAGTCAACCTACCAGCCGCTGTGGATCAAGTCCAACCAGGGGCGGTTTCCGCTGATCCAGAACCAAGAGGGCCATAGCCTGCCGACCTTGAGCACCTTCAGCGACGCCAACCGCGACGCCGACGCCCGCAGTATCTCGGCGCTCATGCGGCACCTCCGCAACGTCGACGGGACCCGGCATACGGTGCTGATGATGCAGGTCGAGAACGAGGTCGGCGTGCTCGATACGCCGCGGGATTTCTGCCCCGCCGCCAACCGCGCCTTCAACGGGCCCGTGCCCAAGGACCTGATGGATTACCTGCAGGCCCACAAGGACCGCCTGATCCCGCAGGTTCGCGAGGCATGGGAGCGGAGCGGCTTCAAGGCGTCCGGCACGTGGGAGGAAGTCTTCGGCAAGAGCGTCGTCAACAAGCTCGACTGGCAGGCATTCTCCTACCTGACGGAAGAGATTTTCATGGCCTGGAACTACGCGCGGTACGTCGGCCACGTGGCGGCTGCGGGCAAGGCGGAGTATCCCATCCCGATGTACATGAACACCTGGATCAAGCAGGAAATTTCCGGCTGGCCCGGGGCCTATCCCAGCGGCGGCCCGCAGTCGCACCTGATCGACATCTACCATGCCGGCGGGCCGGCCATCGACATTGTCTCCCCGGACTGCCACCTGCCGAATTTCAAGGACGTCTGCCGCGGTTACACGCAGGCCGGCAATCCGTTGTTCGTTCCCGAGTCGTCGAGCGACGCCCGCGGGGCGGCCCACGCCATGTGGACGATGGGCAAGCTCAACGCCATCGGTTTTTCGCCCTTCGGGATCGATCGCAACGCGGGGCCGAACCTCGCCCTGGGGCAGACGTACGACGTGCTCGGCCAGGTCGCGCCGCTGATCCTTGAGCGTCAGGGCACCGGCGCCATGACGGCGGTCGAGTTGGACGGCACGGCGCCTTCGCAGACCGTGCGGTTGGGCAACTACAACCTCGAGGCGCGGATGATGCCGCGGACGTTCAACGGCCCGCCCCCCGCGGCGGCAGACTGCGTGGCGGCACTTTTTATCCGCACCGGCCCGGACGACTACGTGGTCGTGGCCCAGAACGTGAATGTCTATTTCACGGCGGCCGACAATCCGTCGGACAGCGTGGGCCTGGCCACGGTTGAGGAAGGCGCCTATGCCGACGGCAAGTGGATTCCCGGCCGCCGCCTCAACGGCGACGAAACGCCCGAGTGGAAGGCGCTCAAGTTTCGCGGAGACAACTACTCGATCCAGAAAGTTAAACTGTACCGTTACAAGTGAGAGGCTATCCAAAAACAACGGAAACGCGCCGTAGGGTGTGGTCGAGCGCAGCGAAGACCCAGCACGAAACGCACGAAATTGGTAGGTCTTCGCTGCGCTCGACCACACCCTACGGCCGCCACCAGTGAGATTCAAACGTCTTCACCCCACCCCTTCCTGAAAGGATGAAATCATGAGAACCCGATCCCACGTATCGCTTACGCTCGGACTATTGCTGCTGGCAGCCGGCCGCGTATCGGCCCAGCAGTACCAGTATCCCTTCCAGAACCCCAACCTGCCGCTGGAGCAGCGGGTCGAAAATATCATCTCCCTCATGACGCCGGACGAGAAGATCTACATGCTCGGTCAAAGTCCGGGCGTGCCCCGGCTGGGGATCCGCACGATGCAGCAGGTCGAAGGGCTGCACGGCGTCCGCGGCGGGGGCGGGTCTTCCACCACCTACCCGCAGGCGATCGGCCTGGGCGAGACATGGGACGTCGACGTTCTCCATCAGGTGGGCTTCACCAAGGGCTACGAGGCCCGCTACATCCGGCAGCGCGCCGGGAGCAACCGGGGCTCGATTATCATCCGCACCGAACGCCGATATGGGCCGCGACATCCGCTGGGGCCGCACCGAGGAGTGCTACGGCGAGGATCCTTTCCTCAACGGCACGCTGGTCGTGGCCTTCGTCAAGGGCATGCAGGGCGATCACCCCAAGTACTGGCAGGCCGCCGCCCTCTTGAAACACTTCCTGGCCAACAGCAACGAAAAGGGCCGTTCCGGCTCCTCCTCCAATTTCGACGACCGGCTCTTCTACGAATACTATTCCGTCCCCTTCCGCATGGGCTTTGTCGACGGCGGCGCGAAGTGCTTCATGGCCTCTTACAACGCCTGGAACAAGATCCCCATGACCGCGCATCCCATCATCCAGGACGTGGTGGTCAAGGACTGGGGCGTGGACGGCGTGATCTGCACCGACGCCGGTTCGCTGGGCAACATGATCCGCGCCCACCGCTATTACACGGACCTCCCCCACGGGGCCGCCGGGGCCGTCAAGGCCGGCATGAACCAGTTCCTCGACCAGTACGACACGCCGATCAGGGACGCCATGAAGCAGAATCTGCTGACCATGGCCAATATCGAGAAGCAGATCAAGGGCACCTTCCGGGTCTTTATCCGCCTGGGCCTGCTCGATCCGCCCGAAGGCAACCCCTACAGCAAGATCGGCAGCGAATCCGCCGCCCCCTGGACCACCCAGAAATCGAAGGATGCGGTCCGGCTGGCCACGCAGAAGTCGGTCGTCCTGCTGAAGAACAGCGGGAATTTCCTGCCGCTGGACAAGACCTTGAAATCGGTGGCTGTCATCGGCCCCCGCGGGAATGAAGTCGTGCGCGACTGGTACGGCAGCACGCCGCCCTATACCGTCACGCCGCTGGCCGGCGTCAAGGCCAAACTCCCGGCCGCCAAGGTCGAATTCGCCGACGGCAAGGACGTTGCCGCCGCCGTGGCCCTGGCCAAGGCGTCGGACGTGGCCATCGTGATGGTCGGCAACAGCCCGAACCTTGGCAACAAGTGGATGGCCATATCCGATAAGGGCGAGGGGCGCGAAGGCATCGACCGCGAGATCATCACCCTCGGCAGCGGCCAGGAGGAACTCGTCAAGCAGGTCTTCGCGGCCAATCCCAAGACCGTGGTCGTCCTCGTTTCCAGTTTCCCCTACGCCATCAACTGGACGCAGGAGAACGTCCCGGCCATCGTGCATCTGGCCCACAGCAGCCAGGAAGAAGGTAACGGCCTGGCCAACGTCCTGTTCGGCGACTACAACCCGGGCGGCCGGACGTTGCAGACCTGGCCCAAGTCGATCGATCAGGTCCCGACCATGATGGATTACGACATCCGCCACGGCCGCACCTATATGTATTTCAAGGGCGAACCGCTCTATCCCTTCGGTTTCGGCTTGAGCTACACGACCTTCAAGTACTCGAACCTCAAGACCAGCGCGGACACGCTGAACAAGGACGGCACGGTGACGGTCAGCGTCGACGTGCAGAACAGCGGCAAGATGGCCGGCGACGAAGTGGTGCAATTGTACGTGAAGCATCTCGGCTCGAAGGTCGATCGGCCTTTGAAGGAGCTTCGCGGCTTCCGCCGCGTGGCGATCCAGCCGGGCGAGACCAAGACGGTGGAATTGGCTTTGCCCGCCAAATCGCTCGCCTACTGGGACATCGGCACGAAGGCCTTTGTTGTCGAGCCGGACACGGTCGAAATCAGCGTCGGCGGATCTTCCGCGGCCGACAACCTGAAGGCGAAAGTGACGGTACAATAGCGGAAGAGAGTGGGTGGCACGTCCCTCCACAAGCTCCGGGGACGTGCCACCCGAGGCGGGGCAGATTGCCAAGCGAGCCAGAAATCCGGCAGATTTGCAATCTGCCCCACACTTTATTGCATCGCAACAAACCAATTCACCACCTGAGAACAAACCAATTCACCACCTGAGAAACCATGCAACGCAACCTGATGGCCCTGGTACGGGCACGACTTCCGATCTTCCTTTTCGCGATTTTCTTAGCTGCCGGCGCATTGCCGGCCTTGGCGGCTCCCGTGCCGTTGGCGGGTGATGTGCCGGTGCCGGTGGAAAAAGTTCGTCCCGGCAATCCTGCGGTAGTTCCCATGACCGGCACCTGGCGGTTCAAACTCGAACACGGCACCAGCCCCGCCGTCGATGGCGCCTGCCGCCGTCCACCGCCGCCGATGCGGCCTTCGCCGCGGCCGAGACCGACGATGCCCAGTGGAAGGACATTCCCGTGCCCTCCAACTGGGAGATCGAGGGCTACTCGCGGCCCACCTTCCAAAACCGCGGAGGCGGTGCATCCGACGACATCGGCCTCTACCGCCGCTGGCTGGAGGTGCCGGCCGGCTTTGCCGGCCAGCAGGTATTGTGGCATTTCGACGGCGTCTACGACGGCGCGGAGGTCTTCGTCAACGGCCAGCGGGCCGGCTACCACGAAAGCGGTTTCACGGCCTTCGACATCAACGTCACCAAGGCCCTCAAACCGGGCGCGCGGAACCTCTTTGCGGTCCGCGTCTACAAGAAGACGCCCTCCGGCACGATGGACAAGGGCGATTTCTGGTGCCTGGGCGGGATCTATCGCGAGAATTACCTCGTCGCCCTGCCCCCCACGCACGTCGACGACGTGACCATCACCACCGACCTTGACGCACAGTACAAGGATGCGACCTTGAAGGCGTCGGTCCGCGTCGCCGGCAAGGCCGGTGCGAAATTCGACCTCACGGGCGAGTTATACGGCTTTGACGGCAAGCGAGTCGATCTGCCCGCCCTGCGCGGAAGCGGGACCATCGGTGACGACGGCTCCGGCAGCGTCGTGCTCCAGTCGCCGGTCCAGGCCCCCAAGCTCTGGTCGGCCGAGAAGCCGAATCTGTACTATGTCCTGCTGCGTCTCGACTCCGGCCCGTCCACCGAGCGGGTCCAGGAGCGGTTCGGCTTCCGTAAGATCGAAATCCGCCAGGGCGTGCTGCTTTTCAACGGCGTGCCGATCAAATGCACCGGCACCTGCCGGCACGACGAGTTTTCGCCCTACGGCCACGCCCTGAACGAAGAGTGCTGGAGGACGGACGTGAAGTTGATGAAGGCCGCCAATATCAACGCCATCCGCACCAGCCACTACAACCATGCGGCGCGGTTCCTGGAACTGTGCGACGAAGCCGGTTTCTACGTGCTCGACGAAGTGCCCTTCTGCTGGGTCTCGGGCGACCCGCAGTTCAGCCTGAAAAACACCAAGGCGGTTTGGGCCTTCCTTCTGAGGGCCAAGGAGACGCTGGCCCGCGACAAGAACAAGCCTTGTGTCATGGCCTGGAGCATCGGCAACGAGAGCGGCTACGGTCCCAACGCCCAATCGGCCTTTGATTACATGAAGAGCAACGATCCCACCCGCCCGGCGTTCATTTCCCAACAGAACCTGAACGTCAATCCGCGGACCGACTTCGAGGACTTCCATTATCCTACCCTCGACAAGCTGAAGGGCCTGATCACCGACCGCAACCGGGCGAAGGTCCCGGTCATCAACACGGAACAGCCGCATATTTTCTGCGTCAAGGCGGCGATGGACTACGACTACGGCAACCAGGATTTCTGGGGCGAGGCCCTCAAAAATACCTGGGACATCATCTGGCCGGCCGACGGCATCCTCGGCTCGTGGATCTGGGAATGGCAAGACCAGGGCATGCAGGACAAGTTCTCCGACCGCCGGGGCGTCGACCCGGCAACCGGCATGCGGGAGGAGAATTACAAGGGCGTCGTCACCTCCGACCGCAAGCTCAAGCCGCCCTACTTCAACGTGAAGATGGTTTATAGCCCGGTGATGATCGCCGGCCGGGAAATTGCTTCCGCGGCCGATGGCCGATATGTTGTGCGGATCCAGAACCGTTACTCTTTCACGGACCTCTCGGAATTGACTTGCCGTTGGCAAGCGTTGACCGCCGGGGGCAACGAGAAGTCGCATGGCGAACGACGTATCCCCTGCAAACCGCGGTCCTCCACCGACGCGGTGTTTTCGGAAGCTGAGCTCACCGCCGAGAACGGGACCCTCGGTTTTATGGACGCGCTACGACTTGAGTTTGTCCACCCCGATGGCCGCAGCGTGTACGCCACGACCTTGCACACCCCGTCGTATCAACCGCCCGCCGCCGCACCGGCATTGGCTTCCACGGGATCTGTCAAGCTATCAGAAAGCGGGCCGAGCGTCGTCGTGGAGACTGCCGGCACACGCCTGGAGCTGAGCAAGAAGACCGGCCAGATCGTTTCCTGGCGGGCCGGCGATCAGGACGTTGTGATCGGCGGGCCGATCCTGAACCTGGGCGAGGGCATGTTGGGCAACTCCAGCGGCGGTGGCGGCCGCGGCCGCGGCGCAGGCGCCGTCAGCAGCAAGGAGCCGCCAAAACTGAGCAATGCGGTCGTCACCACAAAGATGGACGGCGCGGTCGCGGAGATTTCCGTCACGGCCGATGTCCGCCTGGCAGGTTCCGACGAACTCAAAGGCCAGCTTCATTACACACTGGACGTCGGCCCCGACGCCCAGGCGGACGTGACTTGGCATCTCGACTGGAAGGCGGCCAACGCCACGGCCATGGAAGCCGGGCTGAAATTCCTTTTACCCCTCACCACGGACCGCATGTCGTGGCTCAGCGAAAACCTCTGGACCGATTATCCGGCCGATCACATCGGCAATCCCCACGGATCCGCGACCAGCAAGGACATCTCCTTCCGCTCCTCGAAGCGGAACGTGCAGTGGATGACGCTGTCGGGCAACGGCAAGTTCGCCCTGGTGGCGCTGGCCGCCGGCAAGGACAAGCCTCTGCACGCGAGAGGACACCTGGAATCCAACGGCACGATGTTGTTTCTCAATTCGGCGTTCGGCGTGATGCGCAACTTCAGTTCCAGCGCCACGCCGGGACACGACATTTCCCTGGCGGCCGGCAAACCCCTCGAGGGCGGGTTCCGGCTCCGCATTACCGCAAACCAACCCTAGCAGAAGGAACGAACATGACACTCCGTCCGAACTTCCTGGCTGCCGGCTTCGTGGGGCTTATGTTGGCGAGCACCGCCGCGCAGGCTCAACCTGTCGACACCGCTCCGCATCTCGAAAAACACGGCACCGCCACGCAACTGATCGTCGACGGCAAGCCGTTCCTGGCCCTGGCCGGGGAACTGAGCAACTCCAGCGCGTCGAGCCCGGCCTACATGAAACCGATCTGGCCGCGGCTCGTCGCCACGCATTTCAATACGGTTCTGGCGACAGTGAGCTGGGAGTTGATCGAGGCCGACGAAGGCCGCTTTGATTTCGCGCTCGTGGACGATCTCTTGAAGGACGCCCGCGAAAACAACATGCGTCTGGTTCTCCTTTGGTTTGGAAGCTGGAAGAACGGAAAATCCACGTACCAGCCGCTGTGGGTCAAGCTGAACCAGGCGAAGTATCCGCTCGTCCAGAACGAAGAGGGCCACGGCCTGCCGACCTTGAGCACCTTCAGCGAGGCCAACCGCGAAGCGGACGCCCGCGCCTTCGCCGCGCTCATGCGGCACCTGCGGGAAGTGGACGGGACGAAGCATACGGTGATCATGATGCAGGTCGAGAACGAAGTCGGCGTGCTCGACACGCCGCGCGATTTCTGCCCTGCCGCCAACCAGGCATTCAACGGCCCCGTGCCCAAAGAGCTTATCGATTATCTGCAAGCCCACAAGGAGAAGTTGGTTCCACAGCTTCACGATGTCTGGGAGCGGGCCGGCTTCAAGACTTCCGGCACGTGGGAGGAAGTCTTCGGCAAGAGCACCGTACACAAGCAGGACTGGCACGCCTTCTCGTACTTGACGGAAGAGATCTTCATGGCCTGGAACTACGCGCGGTACGTCGGCCGCGTGGCTGCCGCCGGCAAGGCGGAATACAACATCCCGATGTACGTCAACACATGGATCAAGCAGCAGGGCACTCGCTGGCCCGGCGAGTACCCCAGCGGCGGCGCCCAGCCGCAGGTCCTCGACGTTTGGCACGCCGGCGCCCCGGCCATCGACGTTCTTTCCCCGGACATCTACGCCCCTAATTTCAGCGACTGGTGCGGCTGGTATACCCAGGCCGGCAATCCGCTCTTCGTTCCCGAGTCGTCGGGCGGCGCCAGCGGTGCGGCCCATGCCCTGTGGGCTTTCGGCAAGCACGACGCCATCGGCTATTCGCCCTTCGGGGTCGATCGCAGCACGGGCGCCGACACCGCCCTGGGGCGGGCCTACGACGTAATGTCGCAAGTTGCGCCGCTGATCCTGGAGCACCAAGGCAACGGTACCATGAATGCGGTCTTGTTGGAGAGCGGATCGGCCTCGCAGACGGTCAGGCTCGGCAACTACAACCTCCAGACGCGATTGTCGTCGTCGCGCGGTTCCGCTGCGACCACCGCCGCGCAGCCCGACCGCGTGGCGGCGCTTTTCATCTGCACCGGGCCGGACGACTACGTGATCGTCGCCCGCAGCATGAACATTTATTTCACCGCAGCCACGAACCCGACGGACAGCGTGGGGCTGGCCACGGTCGAGGAAGGCGTGTATGCTGACGGCAAGTGGATTCCCGGCCGCCGCTTGAACGGCGACGAAACGCCCGAGTGGAAAGCGCTCAGTTTCCGCGGCGACGGCTATGCCATCCAACACGTCAAACTGTATCGCTACCATTGAGGCACCGAGCAGAGGACAACATATTCGTAGGTCGGGCTTTCCAGCCTGACGGAAAAAAACAAGTCAGGCTGCAAAGCCCGACCTACCGCCTGCCTGAACGAGATCTCCCCACCTGCTATTTTTTCCCACCCACAAGATCCATTAAGGACGAAACCATGAAAACCCCACGAAACCTCTCCCTTACGCTCGGAGTGCTCCTGCTGCTCTCAGCGGGGCGCAGGCGGCGCAGCCGTACCAGTATCCCTTCCAGAACCCCGACCTGCCGCTGGAGGACCGCGTCAACAATGCGCTGTCGCTGATGACGTCGGCCGAGAAGATTTCCCTCTTCAGTCAGGGCCCCGGCGTGCAGCGGCTGGGCATCCGCCGCGCGAGCTACGCCGAGGGCCTGCATGGGGTGGCCGTGGGCGCGCCCGGCAACTGGGGCCGCAACCCTGCCGTCGCCACAACCACCTTCTCGCAATCGATCGGCCTGGGCGAGACATGGGACGTCGACATCCTCCACGCGGCCGGCGCGATCGAAGGCTACGAGGCGCGATACGTCGTCCAGAGCCCCAAGTATCGCAAGGGCGGACTGATCGTCCGCGCGCCGAACGCCGACCTGGGCCGCGACCCGCGCTGGGGCCGTACCGAGGAATGTTACGGCGAAGACCCGTTCCTTAACGGCACCCTCGTCGTGGCCTTCGTCAAGGGCATGCAGGGCGACGATCCCAAGTACTGGCAGGCCGCCTCGCTGTTGAAGCACTTCCTTGCCAACAGCAACGAGAAGGGCCGCTCGGGCTCCTCCTCCAATTTCGACGAGCGGCTGTTCTACGAGTATTATTCCGTCCCCTTCCGCATGGGCTGGACCAAGGGCGGGTCGCGCTGCTTCATGGCCTCCTACAACGCCTGGAACAAGGTCCCCATGACCGCCAATCCCATTATCCGCGACGTGGTCGTCAAGGAGTGGGGCGTGGACGGCATCATCTGCACCGATGCCGGCTCGCTGGGCAACATGACCAGGGCCCACCACTACTACCCGGACACGACCCACGGGGCCGCCGGGGCGATCAAGGACGGCTCGATCAACGAGTTCCTGGACCAGTACGACACTCCCGTCAGGGCCGCCCTGGACCAGAAACTGCTGACCATGGCGGACATCGACAAGGTCGTCAAGGGTGTGCTGCGGGTCCTCGCGCAGGCTGGGCATGCTCGATTCCTCCCCGCGCAACCCCTACGCCAAGATCGGCAGCGAGGGCCCCGACCCCTGGACCACGCAGAAATCGAAGGACACCGTGCGGCTGGCCACGCAGAAGTCGATCGTGCTCCTCAAGAACGCTGAGAACCTGCTGCCGCTCGATAAGGCAAAGGTCAAGTCGATCGCCCTGATCGGTCCCTTTGCCAACCTCGTCGTGCCCGACTGGTACAGCGGCCAGCCGCCCTACATGATCACCCCGCTGGCCGGAGTCAAGGCCAAGGTCGGCGAGGGCGTTAAGGTCGAGTACGCCGCCGGCAAGGACGTTGCCGCCGCCGCGGCCCTGGCCAAGGCCTCGGACGTGGCCATTCTCTGCGTGGGCAACAACCCGAACCTCGGCAACAAGTGGAACGCCATATCGGACAAGGACGAGGGCCGTGAAGGCACGGACCGCCAGGTCATTACCCTCGGCAGCGGGCAGGAGGACCTCATCAAGCAGGTCTACGCGGCCAATCCCAAGACCGTGGTCGTGCTCGTATCCAGCTTCCCCTACGCCATCAACTGGGCCCAGGAGCACGTGCCGGCCATCCTGCACATGGCCCACAACAGCCAGGAGGAGGGCAATGCCCTGGCGGACGTCCTGTTCGGCGATTACAACCCGGCCGGCCGACTGGTGCAGACCTGGCCCAAGTCGCTCGATCAACTGCCGACGATGATGGACTACGACATTCGTAACGGACGCACCTACATGTACTTCAAGGGCGAACCGCTCTATCCGTTCGGCTACGGCCTGAGCTACACGACCTTCGAGTACTCGAACCTCAGGAGCCCCGACCTCGCCAAGGACGGCATGGTCGTCGTCGCCGTCGACGTGCAGAATACCGGCAAGGTGGCCGGCGAAGAGGTCGTCCAGTTGTACGTCAAGCACCTCGACTCCGCCGTCTCGCGGCCGGGAAAGGAACTGCGGGGATTCCAGCGCATCGCCCTGAAGCCGGGCGAGCGGAAGATGGTCGAGATCCCCTTGCTGGCGAAGACGCTGGCCTATTGGAACGTGGAAAAGCACGCTTTTGTCGTGGAACCGGGGAAGGTCGAGCTCCAGGTGGGCCGCTCTTCCGCGGATATTTGTCTGAAGAAAACTCTCACTGTGAAGGACTAGAACCATGCGTAGAACCCTGAAAACTTATGCAATCCTGTTGACCGCCGGCGGGGCCGTTTGCCTCCTGGCCCTGGGCGTCGCGGCGCTGGCCGCCGACGGCGGAGCCAAGCGAGGCGAAGAAATCGACGGCTTCCGCAACACGCCGCTGATCCCCGGCACCAAGTGGCACCTGCACGATCCGGACCGCCCGCAGCCGCCGGTGATCACACCGGGCGAGACCTTCAGCCAGGGCGCCCCGCCGCCTTCCGATGCGGAGCTGCTCTTCGACGGCAAGGATCTCTCGAAGTGGACCAACGACCGCGGCCAGCCCGCCCATTGGAGGATTCAGAACGGCTATGTCGAAACCCAGGCGGGCGGCGGCATCCGCACCAAGGGCAAGTGGGCCGATTTCCAGTTGCACGTGGAATGGGCCTCGCCGACTCCCCCCGAGGGCACCGGCCAGGGCCGCGGCAACAGCGGCATCCTGATCAACAACATGTACGAAGTCCAGGTGCTCGACAACTACAAGGCCAAGACCTATCCCGACGGCCAGGCCGCCGCGATTTATGGCCAGCAGCCGCCCTTGGTGAACGCCTGCAAGGCCCCCGGCGAGTGGCAGACCTACGACATCATCTTCGAGTCGCCCCGTTGGAACGCCCAGGGCGAACTGGTCAAGAAGGCCATCATTACCGTGCTGCACAACGGCGTCGTGGTGCAGAACCACTATGAGTTCACCGGCGGCACCGACGGCATCTCGGCCGAGATCCCCTGGAAGTCGCTGTCGAAGTATGCCAAGCGGCATCCCCCCGAGGTCTTCATCGAACTGCAGGACCACCACAATCCGGTCCGCTTCCGCAACATCTGGGTCCGCCTCCTGGGCGAAGTGGACAAACCAACCACCAGCAACTGAAAACCAACCAACCATCACCAACCAACTACAAAGAAAGAAAAGTAGGGTGGGCCGAGTGGAGCGAGTCCCACCATGAATCGCGGAGAATGGTGGGACTCGCTCCACTCGGCCCACCCTACTTCTGAAAACCAACCATCCATCAACGACTATTTACGAAAGAAAGTGAATACCATGCAAGTCATCCATTCTCGAATTTCCGCCACCCGCCTGGCCCGCACCGCCGCCCTGGCATGTGCCTGCTTCGCCCTCGCCTCGACCTTGTTGGCCGACGACAACTTCGTCCAGAAGCACGGCCGGCTGAGCGTGAAGGGCAACCAGATCGTCGATAAGGACGGCAAACCCACCACGCTGCACGGCATGTCGCTGTACTGCTGGGCCGAACAGGGCTACCGCTACTTCAACGCCAGCGCCATCAACCACTTTGCCAAGGACTGGAAATGCACCGCCATCCGCATTGCCATCAAGCCCCAGGACTACCGCAGCAATCCCAAGAAGGAGCTCGACAAGGTCAAGACCGTGATGGACGCCTGCATTGCCAACGGCATCTACGGGATCATCGACTGGCATTCGATGGCCGGTGCCCAGAACAACGTCGCCTCCTCGCAGGAGTTCTTCGCGGCCGTGGCGACGCAGTACGGGAAGACCCCCAACATCATGTACGAACCGTGGAACGAGCCGGTGCAGGAGGCCTGGCCGGTCATCAAGAAGTATCATGAAGCGATCATTGCCAAGATCCGCACCATCGATCCCGACAGCATCGTAATCTGCGGCAACCGGCACTGGGACCAGGAGTGCGCCGAGGCCTCGAAGGACCCCATCACCAGCTCCAAGAACATCGCCTATTCGATCCACTTCTACGCGGCCACCCACAAGCAGTCGCTGCGGAACAACGGGGCCCAGGCCCTGAAGAACGGGGTCGCGCTGTTTTCCACCGAATACGGCACGAGCTCGGCGTCCGGTGGCGGGGCTTATGATCCGGAGGAGACGAAGAAGTGGTGGGCCTGGCTCGACGAGAACAACGTCGGCTGCACCAATTGGTCGGCCGCGGCCCTGGGCGAAACGTCCGCCGCCTTCAAGAACAACGCCAGCGCGACCGGTCCCTGGACCGACGACATGCTCAAGCCCTCTGGACTCTTGGTGAGGGACTATATCATCAGCAAGGCCGAGAAGTAAGCACGGCCTGAGACACCCTAGGGCGAGCGGCAGAAGGCAAGCTATCTGCCGTCAGAACGGTAGGACGGATTGCCAATCCGTCCTACATGCAACGCGAACCCGGCCGCTCGCCCGAGCACCTTGGATACCAAACGACCTTAACAACCATCTCCTAACCCTTGGTGATGCCATGAAACTCTCCCCAATTTCCCGCTTGGCCCTTCTCAGTCTGATTCTCTTTGCCGTGACCGTTGGCGTACGGGCGGCCGACAAACCCTATGTCCCGCCCTTCGACGCGGCCGCGGCGGGGCTGACCCCGCTGTTCGACGGCAAGACCCTCAAGGGCTGGGTCGGCGATCCGCAGTGCTGGAAGGTCGTCGACGGCGCGATCGTGGGCGTCAAAGGCAATCAGAACCTGATGACCGAGGGCGACTACGACAACTTCCGGCTGATCGTCTCCACGCGGCAGGTCTCGGAGCCCTCCAACCACCAGGGCATCGGCTTCTGGGGCGAGCACATGCCCGCCGGAAAATACGGCTACGGCAACTGCCTGGACGTGATGCCGCCCATGAATTGGATGTGGGACTACACCCGCGGCAAAGCGCAGGTCGGAACGTTCTCGCTCAGCAGGGATCTCGACAAGGAGCTCGGCATCAAGCGCTCCGAATGGTCGCAGGCCGAGATCCTGGTGAACCTCCCCAAGGTCTCGGTCCGCATGGCCATCAACGGCGTCGAGATGTTGAACTATACCGACAGCGACCCCAAGCGCTGGAAGAAAGGCCCCATCGGCCTGCAGGCCCATGCCGGCAACAAGGACGTTCGCTATAAAGACATTTTCATCGAGGTCAACCCCAAGGAAGACAAGCTGATCACGTTGAATCCCAGGAGAACCAACCCATGACGCCCCGATTGTTTTCAGTTTCCCTCGGACTGCTCTTGCTCGCCTTGCCGGCGGCGGCACTGGCCGAGGTCACGCCTTATCCGCCTTTCCCCAACGAAAAGGAAGGCCAATCGTACAAGGTGACCGTCGACGGCAAGCCGGTTTTCGTGCATCATTTCCTCACTTACGATCAGTTCAACTGGATGGACTACGCCAGCTTTTCCATGACCGGAAAGGTCCACGTCGAGATCACGAACCTCGTCAGCGAGCGGAAGGTGATGACCTGCGCGGTGCGGCCCCTGGCCTACGGCATCCAGCCGCAGATCAGCGGCAACAAGATCAGTTTCGACCTCGACCAGCCGCGCTACCTGGTCGTGTTTTTCAACGACGAGCCGATGTTCTACAGCACCGGGCTGATGCTCTTTGCCGAACCGCCGGAAAAGAACCCGCCCAAGCTGGGCGATCCCAACGTGGTCAACATCATGGACTACAAGGTCGACAACACGGGCGAGACCGTCGAAACCGAGAAGATCAACAAGGCCATCGTCAACGTCGCTGCCCGGCCTGACGGCGGCGTGCTCTACTTTCCCCGCGGCATCTACAAGTCGGGCACCGTGTACATGAAGAGCAACGTCAAGCTCTATATCGACGCCGACGCCAAGCTGCTCGGTTCGACCCGGCAGGCCGATTACGGCAATCCGCCGCCTTCCGGCGGCCGGGGGCGCGGGCCTTCCTGGTCTTCGACAACTGCCAGAACGCCGGCCTCGCCGGGCGGGGCGCGATCGACATGAACGGCTACCCGCTCCTGTGGCACGACTTCCAGCCCGACACCGGGGACGGCAAGGCCCGCGACGCCGAGGGAAAAGTGAACGATCCTCGGAACGGCATCAACGGCTACATCGTCAGCAATTGCAAACACATCACCTTCGAGGACCTGCGCCTGCTGCGCTCCGCGCGTTGGACCGTGGACGTCCGCGAGAGCGAGTATTTCACCACCCGCAACATCAAGATCGTCAACCGCAAGCAGCAGTACCACGACGACGCCTACGACTTCCGCGGCGTCAGCCACGTCCTGATTCAGGACGGGTTCGCCATGACCATGGACGACACCTGGGCCCTGTACCACGGCTCGAAGCCGATCGAGGATTTCGTGGTCAAGGGCTTCGTCAACTACTCCTACACCTGCTCCCTGGCCATCGGCTACGGCGTGGCCTCGGGCGTCAAGCACCTCCGCCTGGAGGACTGCCATTTCATCTCCAACCACAACAAGTTCGCGATCTGGATCCAGTTGTCGGGCGCGTATTTCCTTGGACGGGGTTATGCCCCCGGCTCGCGGCCCAGCAAGGACTGCCCTTCCGACGATTTCCATTTCCTCAACTGCTCCTTCGAGAACGACGGAGGGCAGGTCTACATCGACGGCGGCGACTTCCCCCTCACGAACTTCGTCTTCGAGAATTGCACCTTCTACAAGCCCTACAAGCCCAACCTGATCATGGGCAAGCAGGTTGCTCCGATCGTCTTCAAGAACGTCAAGGTCAACGGCACGACCTTGGTCCAGAGTGCCGAACAATTGAAGCAGGCCGGTTTCGATCTCATGGCGCCCGTCAAGTGCGAGCCGTGATTCCCATCCAACCAAGGAGTAGGAGCAGGGTGGGCCGAGCTTAGGCGAGTCCCACCGAGAGCACCCTGAAACGAAGGTGGTGGGACTCGCCCAAGCTCGGCCCACCCCACACGCGGCGAACCAAACCCATTCCCATCCAACGCTTGAATTTCAGGAGAACCCCATGACGCCCAGATTGTCTTCAGTTTCGCTCGGACTGCTCTTGCTCGCCGTGCCGGCGGCGGCGCTGGCCGAGGTCACGCCCTATCCGGCTTTCCCCAACGAAAAGGAGAGCCAGTCGTACAAGGTGACCGTCGACGGCAAGCCGGTCTTCGTGCATCATTTCCTCACCTACGACCAGTTCAACTGGATGGACTACGCCAGCTTTTCCATGACCGGAAAGGTCCACGTCGAGATCACGAACCTCGTCAGCGAGCGGAACGTGATGACCTGCGCGGTGCGGCCCCTGGCCTACGGCATCAAGCCGCAGATCAGCGGCAAGACGATCAGTTTCGACCTCGACCAGCCGCGCTACCTGGTCGTCTTCCTCAACGACGAGCCGATGTTCTATAGCACCGGGCTGATGCTCTTCGCCGAGCCGCCCGAAAAGAACCCGCCCAAGCTCGGCGACGCCAACGTGGTCAACATCATGGACTACAAGGTCGATAACACGGGGGCAACGGTGGAAACCGAGAAGATCAACAAGGCCATCGCCGACGTCGCCGCCCGGCCCGGCGGCGGTGTACTCTTCTTCCCCCGCGGCATCTACAAGTCGGGCACGGTCTATCTGAAGAGCAACGTCAAGCTGTACATCGACGCCGACGCCAAGCTGCTGGGGTCGACCAAGAAGACGGATTACGCCCAGCCGCCTGGCGGCGGCGGAAGGCCGCAACGGGCCTTTATCGTCTTCGACAGTTGCGAGAACGCCGGCCTCGCCGGGCGGGGCGCGATCGACATGGACGGCTACCCGGCCCTCTGGCACGACTTCCAACCCGACACCTCCGATGGCAAGGCCCGCGACGCCGACGGCAAGGTGAACGATCCGCATGGGACGGGCATCCGCGGCTACATCGTCACCAATTGCAAGCACATCACCTTCGAGGACCTGCGGCTGCTCCGCTCGGCCTACTGGACCGTGACCGTCACGAACACCGACTACTTCACCAACCGCAACGTCAAGATCGTCAACCGCAAGCAGCAGTACCACGATGACGCCTACGACTTCAGCGGCTGCACGCACGTCCTGCTCGAGAACGGCTTCGCCATGACCATGGACGACACCTGGGCCATGTACCACGGCTCGAAGCCGATCGAGGATTTCGTCGTCAAAGGGTTCGTCGTTTACTCCTATACCTGCTCCCTGGCCATCGGTTATGGCGGCGGGTCGGCCATCAAGCACCTCCGCCTGGAGGACTGCCATTTCATCTCCAACCACAACAAGTTCGCCATCTGGATGCAGTGTCGGCCGCCTATTTCACCGGCCGGGGCTATCCCACCCGGCCCAGCAAGGACGCCCCCGAGGACGATTTTCACTTCCTCAACTGCTCCTTCGAGAGCGACGGCGGGCAGGTCTACATCGACGGCGGCGACTTCCCCTTGACGAACTTCGTGTTCGAGAACTGCACCTTCTACAAGGCCGGCAAGCCCAGCCTGATCATGGGCAAGAACGTCGCCCCCGTCGTCTTCAAGAACGTCAAGGTCAACGGCACGACCCTGGTCCGGAGTGCCGAAGATTTGAAGCAATCCGGTTTCGATCTCATGGTGCCCGTCAAGTGCGAACCGTGAGTAACGAGGCGAAGAATAATGGCGCCAGGACCGATTGGCCGGTCCCGACACGTAATGAGCATAACGAGCAGAATGGAGGGTCGGACCCCCACGTGCTTGCCACGTGGGTGAACGAGATTGATGGCTACCGGCGTTTGTTTTATGCAGTGCCTCGACCCCTCCGAGCTTGCCTCGGAGGTGAAGGAGATTGAATGGCTGAGGTTGTTCCAGCCCGACAATCTGATTCACCTGCCAGGCAAGCTGGCAGGGGTCTGTGAGGCGGCGAGTTTTGGCCAGTAGCCGCCAATCTGATTCACCTCCCGGACAAGCCGGGAGGGGTCATAAACTGCGCTAAAGAGTCACAATAACGTTCAACCCAGGAGAAAAATACCATGAAAAGCAAAGTTTGGATGCTGCCGGTCCTCTGTGCGGCCGGCCTGTGGGCGGCCCTCATGCCGGCCGCGGCGTCGGCCCAGCCGGCCGGCAAGTCGCAGCCTTATGTCTGGAAAAATGTGAAGGTCGTGGCGGGCGGGTTCATCCCCGGCATCGTCTTCAATACCAAGCAGCCGGGACTGGCCTATTGCCGCAGCGACATCGGCAGCGCCTATAAATGGGACAACCAGGCCAAACGCTGGCTGCCCTTGACCGACTGGAACCCGAACTCGAACCTGCAAGGCTCCGAGAGCGTGGCCACCGATCCGATCGATCCCAACCGGGTCTATCTGGCCCAGGGTATGGGCGAGGGCCAGCCGGCCGCCATCATGCGCTCGATGGACCAGGGCAAGACCTTCCAGGTCGTCAACGTGCCCTTCCGCATGGGCGGAAACTCCGCCGGCCGCGGCGTGGGCGAGCGCCTGGCGATCGACCCCAACGACAACAACATCCTGTACTTCGGTTCGCGGCGCGACGGCCTGTGGGTGAGCAAGGACGCCGCCCTGACCTGGACCAAGGTCGGCAGCTTCCCGGCAGGCGCCCCGCGGCAGGCGGCGGCGCCCCGGCGGGCGCGGCGGCGGCGCGGGCCTGAGCTTCGTCGTCTTCGATCCCAGCACGGGCACGCCCGGCAAGCCTACCGCCACGATCTACGTCGGCTCGACGGCGGCCATCGGCGATGCCCATCTCTTCCGCAGCACCGACGCCGGCGCGACCTGGCAGGCCGTCCCCGGCCAGCCCACGAAGTTCATGGCGATCCATGCCGGTTTCGACACGGCTGGCATCCTCTACGTCGTTTACGACAACGGCGTCGGGCCCGGCGGAGTGACCGATGGCGCGGTCTGGAAACTCAACCCCAAGGACGGCGCATGGACCGATATCACGCCCGTCAAGGACGCCAATCGCCCGCCCGGCGGCTACGGCGGCATGGGCATCGATCTTCAGCACCCCGGCACGCTGGTCGTGGCCTCGCTCAACCGCAAGGTGCGGGAGGACGACGACCGCATCTACCGCACGACCGACGGCGGCAAGACCTGGAAGGACACCACCACCGGGTCGCACCGCGATTCGTCCGCTGCGCCTACGTGCCGTGGGTTGGCGTGCCGCTGCCGGGCAAGGACCCCGAGCACCCCGAGGCCTCGGTCGGCTGGTGGATCGCCACCCTGGCCATCGACCCCTTCGATTCCCAGCACGTCTGCTATGCCACCGGCGCAACGATCTGGAACACGACCGAAATGGGCAACGCCGATAGCGACAAAGGCGTGAACTGGTCAATCTGGGCCGAGGGCATCGAGGAGACGGCCGTTCTGGGCGTCGTCAGCCCGCCGGCCGGGCGCACCTGATCAGCGCCTTCGGCGACATCGGCGGCTTCACGCACGACGACGTGGACGTCTCGCCCCAGCAGGGCATGCATCTGCACCCGCTCTTCACCAACACCTCGTCGATCGATTACGCCGAGTTGGATCCGAACGTCGTGATCCGCACGGGCAGCCGCGCCCTGCACGTGCCCGACCGCGACACGATGGCCTATTCGCTCGATGGCGGACACACCTGGAAACCGTTCACGACCGGCGCGGGCGGCGGCGGGGGCGGACGCGGCGGAGGTGGCGGAGGCGGCGGAGGGGTCATCGTCTCGGCCGACGGCAAGGTCTTTATGAGCGGCGGGCAGATTTCCACCGACCACGGCGCGACCTGGACGCCGATTAAGGGACTGCCGGCGGGCCTCCGCGCGGTCGCTGACCGCGGCAAAGCCGGCAAGTTCTACGCCCTCGACCAGGCGGCAAACAAGATTTATCGCAGCACCGACAACGGGGCCACTTTCACTGCCGGCGACGTCACCGGCCTGCGGGCAGGTGGCGGCGGCGGCAGGGGCAAGGGTGGTGGCGGCGGCGGGCTGATGGCCGTCCCCGGTCGGGAAGGCGATCTCTGGCTCCAAGGGGGTGGCGGACTGTTGCACTCCACCGACGGCGGCGCTACCTTCCAGCCCGTTGCCAATCCCCCGTCGATCCGGCGAATGAGCTTCGGCAAGGCCCCGCCGGGCAAGGACTATCCGGCGATCTTCGCCATCCTCTCCGGCGGCAACGGCATGAAGCAAGGCATCTACCGTTCCGACGACGTGGCCGCCACTTGGGTCCGCGTCAACGACGACCAGAACCAGTGGGGCAACCGCTACACCTGCATTGCCGGCGATCCGCGTATCTACGGACGGGTCTATGTCGGCACGGACGGCCGCGGCATCTTTTACGGCGATATTGCCAAGTGAGGAGATTGTAGGGTGTGGTCGAGTACACGAAGACCCACCAAATGATGCCGGAAAACGGTGGGTCTTCGTGTACTCGACCACACCCTACGTCCTAAGTCATTTCACGTCCAATCCTAAGGAGAAATAACCATGAAACTCGAACACATCAAATCCATCTGCATGACCGCCTTGGCCGCAGTTGTCGCCACGGTGTCGGGCGTCTGCGCCTACTGCCACGGCGGGACAGCTCGATAGCAGCCAGATCCCGCGACTTGTACATGAGAACGGCCGTTACGCCCTCTTCGTGGACGGTGCCCCGTACCTGTATCTCGGCGCACAGTCCCACAACTCCAGCGCCTGGCCGGCGATGCTCCCCAAGGTCTGGCCGGCAATGGAATACCTCCACGCCAACACGCTGGAAACGCCCGTCTATTGGGAGCAGTTCGAGCCGGAGCCGGGCAAGTTCGACACAACGGTCGTTGACACCCTGCTCAAGGAAGCCCGCGAGCATCACATCCGGCTCACGCTGCTCTGGTTCGGCACCTGGAAGAACGGCAGCTCGCATTACCTGCCGCTGTGGGCCAAGGCCCAACCGGAGAAGTTCCCGCGGATCATCGGGAAGAACGGCCGCCGCGTCGATTCGCCGTCGCCGCACGCGATGGAGGCGATGGCGGCCGACAAACACGCCTTCGCCGCCTTCATGAAGCACTTGAAGGCGGCCGATCCGCAGCACACGGTGATCATGGTTCAGGTCGAGAACGAGCCCGGCTCCTGGGGCAGCGTCCGCGACTATTCGCCCGAGGCCGAGAAACTCTTCAAGCAGGCGGTGCCGGCGGAACTCTTGAAGGCCCTGGGCGGCAAGTCGCCCGCCGGCGGCACGCTCCCGGCGAGCGGCACCTGGCCCGAGGTCTTCGGTTCCAATGCCGACGAGTATTTCCACGCCTGGTCAATCGCCCGCTATATCGGCCAGGTGGCCGCCGCAGGGCAAGGCGGAGTACGCCCTGCCGCTGTACGTCAACGCCGCCTTGCGGAGTCCCGTGAACCCCGGTCCGCCGAACACCTACGAAAGCGGCGGGGCGACCGACAACGTGCTCGGGATCTGGAAGGCCGCGGCCCCGGCCATCGATCTCCTGGCCCCCGACATCTACATGAACGACGACGACCGCTACGTCAAGGTGTTGGAGCTTTACGCCCGGCCCGACAACGCCCTCTTGGTCCCGGAGACCGGTGCGGGGAACGGGCGGATGTGCCTCGCCGCGCTCGGAAAGGGGGCCATCGGCTGGTCGCCCTTCGGGCTCGACTACACGGCTTATGCGAACGATCCGATCGGCTCGCCGCGGACGACCGAGGCTTCGATGGCCCACGTCAGGCTCACCTACCAGATGCTGGAGCCGATCGCGCGGGAAATCGCCCTGGCGAATTTCGAGGGCCGGCTCCAAGCCGCCTACGAAGAGCCGGGCAAGACGCAGCAGTCGATGAATTTCGGCGACTGGACGGCGAACGTCACGTTCGGAGCGACCGGTCGCCGCGGCGCACCCGGCGCCGCTGCCGCGCCCGCAAACACCACGCCCCAAGGACGGGTCCTCGTGGCCAAGATCGCGCCAATGAGTTCTGGGTGACCGGTGTCTTCTGCCGCGTCGATTTCCGCGCCGCCTCCGGCGGACAGCGCGACTTCTTGCGCAGTCGAAGAATTCGCCGCCGGCGAGCCCGGCGCTCCGCGATTCATGCGGATCTGGAACGGCGACGAAACCGACAACGGCCTCAACTTCAGTTCGGCCCCGCAACCGCTGCGGGTCAAGCTCGGCACTTATTAGTTCTCTCTCAAGGTCCACTTACACAATTGGAAACCGACTCATGAACAACATCCTCGCAAAACTCGTCCGACCGCTCGCCCTCCTGGCCCTCGTGCTGCCGGCGGGCACCATGTACCCATGGTCGGCGGCCCAGGCCGGCGGCTATAAGAACCTCAGCATCGCCGTCTACTTCCGCTATCAGGAGGTGCAATCGACCCCCGGCAACATGGCCCAGTTCGCCCGCCGCTGGGCGGACGTGGAGAAGCAGGTCAAGGTCGACAAGGTCTACCTGGAAACCACGCGCAACCACGTGCTCGCCACCGACGCCGCCGTGGAGACCATGAAGAAGTTCTTCCAGGACCGCGGCATCAAGGTCTCCGGCGGCATGGGCCTCACCGTGCAGGAGAGCAACAACTTCCAGGGCTACTGCTACAGCACGCCCTCCGAGCGCGAACTGGTCAAGAAGATGGCCGAGTTCACCGCCCGGCATTTCGATGAGATCATCCTCGACGACTTCTACTTCACCAACTGCAAGTGCGACCTCTGCATCGCCGGCAAGGGCGACAAGAGCTGGACCCAGTTCCGCACCGAGCAGATGGACGACGTCTCGCGGAACCTGATCGTCGGTCCCGCCAAGGCGGTCAATCCCAAGGTGCGGGTCATCATCAAGTATCCCAACTGGTACGAGAGTTTCCAAGGGCTGGGCTACGACCTGGCCGTCGAGCCCAAGATCTTCGACGCCATCTACACGGGCACGGAGACCCGCGGCGCCGATTCCGGCCAGCGGCTGCAATCCTACCAGAGCTTTTTGCAGACGCAGTATTTCAACAACATCAAGCCCGGCGGCAACCAGGGCGGCTGGATCGACGGCGGCGGCGACGCCCGCTACGCCGAGCAGTTCTGGGACACCTTCTTCGCCAAGTGCCCGGAGATCATGCTCTTCAACTCCCAGCAGATCATGAACGGCACGCGGGGCGGCGGCAGCCAGGCCGGCGTGCTGGCCAATCTCTCGGCGCCCATCCCGCAGCCCGACGGCTCGAGCTTCGCCCCCAACATGGTGGCCCGCACCGCCGGCTATTCCGCCGAGCTGCTCGACCGCTTCCTCGGCAAGCTCGGCAAGCCGGTCGGCGTGGCCACTTACAAGCCCTGCAACTCGGTCGGCGAGGAGTACCTGCCCGATTATCTGGGGATGATCGGCGTGCCGGTCGACCTGGTGCCCGAGTTCCCGGAAAACGCCAAGACCGTTCTGCTCACGGCCGCCTCGCGGTTCGACAAGGACCTTGTGGCCAAGACGAAGAAATTCGTGCAGGGCGGCGGCCGCGCGATTGCCACCACGGGCCTGGTCGAGGCCCTGGGCGACAAGGGCTTTCAGGACATCGCCGAGATCGAGGTCACCGGCCACCGCGTGATTGCCAAGCGCTTCGGCGGCGGCGGGCGCTTTGGCGGTGGGGGCGGGGGCGACGCGGCGGGCGCGGCCTCTGAGGCCGACTTGAACATGGTCATGCCGCAGATGCGGCACTTTGAAAACGATACCTGGACCTCGATCAACTTCACCACCGCCGCCTCCGGCTATCCGATGGCGGTCTCGGCCAAGTACGGCAAGGGCACGTTTTACATCCTGGCCATCCCCGATGATTTCGCCGATCTGTACCGCCTGCCGCAGGGCATCCTCAATCAGATCCGCAGTCTCCTGGGCAGCGACCTCTTTGTGAGCCTCGACGCCGTCGATCACGTCAGTCTCTTTGCCTACGACAATCGCACGTTCATCGTGCAGAATTTCCGTTCGCAGGCCATCAACGGGCGGGTCAATGTTCGCGGCGCGACCCGTCTCCGTGATCTGCTCTCGGAACAGACCGTCACGGGCAGTCAAGGCGGCGGTGGAGGGGGCGGCGGCGGCCGGGGCGGGCGCGGCAATTTCGGCGGCAACAATGGCACCGCGTTTGAGGTTGCGGTCCCGGCGCATTCCTTCCGGGTATTTCAAGCAGAGTAGTCAGGCCGTAGGGTGGGACAAGCTTGCGTAGCAAGCGCCGGCCCACCACACGCAGTTAGTGAGTACAAAGTACTGAGTACCGAGTACCGAGTACAAAGTACTGAGTAGAAAGCACTGAGTACCGAGTACCGAGTACCGAGTACTGAGTACTGAGTACTGAGTACTGGGTACTGTGTACTGACGCGGCCCGGCACCCGCCAGGCACCCATCACATTACCATGCCCCCCCAGAAAGAACCTTACCATGAACCTCCGCATTTCCCTCCCCATCGCTTTCGTCCTCCTCTGCCCTTGTCTGCTCCTCGGGGCGGCCGCACCCGACGCCCCGAATAAAATCAACGTCACGACCCAAAACCTCCGGCTTTCCGTCGATCCAACCACTTGCCGCTGGTCGGTCGAGGTCAAGGGCACCCCCATGCAACTGAATAACGTCTATTTCCTACCCGGTGACGACCCCTCGGGTTGGACCGTGACCAACACCGTCAACAACGACGACACCAACAGCCTCGGCTCGTTCGTCACCGTCTCACTCAAGGGCACGAAACCCGGCCAGCTCGATTTCGACTACCAGATCTCCGCCAGCAAGACCAATAGCGACGTCCTGGTCAGCCTGGGCCGCACGAACAACACCGGCAAGCCGGTCGACATCAACGACATGGACTACTTCGTCTCCAGCGACGCCCGGCTGGGCGGCACCACCGACAACTGGATCACCCTCGGCACGCAGTCCCGCAATCGCGACTACTACGAGCTCTGGTCGGTCGTCAACCTGATCGTGCCCAAGACCTACGCCGTCAATCACGTGGTTCGCGACAGCGGCAGCGGCAACAGCCTCTTGATGGGGCACGTCACGACCACCAAGGGCGCGTCGCGCTTCGACGTCGCGTCCGGCTGGCAGGGCAAAGGGCCCGACCGCATGCAGGTCCGCGGCTATTGCAGCTACAAGGTCACGATGCCGCCGGGCAAGAGTTTCCCCGGGGAGAAACTCTTGATCGATTTCAATCAGGACGCGATCCGCGCCATGGAGCACCAGGCCGACCTGATCGCCATCGCCCACGACATCCGCCTCAAGCAGCGGCGGCCGATCAATCTCGACGACCGCGAGCTGGTCGCCAACAACTACAGCCGCTTCCACGGCTGGATGTCCGGCGGCAGCGACGCCAACGCGCGGAAGTTCTTCCAGGAAAACGGCCTCACCGATTTCTACTGGGGCATGGGCGGGCCGGGCGGGCAGGGGAGCTTCGGCTTCTACGGCATGGGCGGCAGCACGCAGGGCCGCTCCTCCCGCATCAACTATCCGGCCGAACGTCTACCTGCCCGTGCATACCGTCAAGTACGGCGGCGAACGGGTCATCGATTTCTCCAATCCCGTGGCCGTCAAGCTGGAGCGGGAACGCGCCTTCCAGTGGGTGGCGGGCCACGAGAAAGACACCGGCCGCGCGGAGATGGACTTTGCCGACTGGTGGGACAAGTGGCCCGGCCAGTTCGATCCCTTCATGAGCTCGCTGGAGACCTACCATGCGGGCGGCCTGCCCTGGCGCGAGGCCATCGACCAAAAGGCGCCCCGCCGCGTCGTCCGCTCGAACATGCAGCCCGTCGATCATTCCTATGGGATCGTTGACATCTGCCGTGTTTCGGAGGATGCCGACCACGGCTACGAGACGGGCGACTCGACTCTCATGCAGACCGAGTTCACGGGCCTCTTCACGGAAACCGTGCTCGGCTCCACCAACCGCTTCTTCTACAACGGCCGCGTCTTCTGGAACGACGGCGACGGTTTCCACATCTACAAATACAATTCAGGCGGCGGCAAGGACTTCACCGCCGCCGAGGCCAAGGTCGATGCCAACTTCCACGCCTTTTGCGGCAGCACGCTCTTCGTTTCGGAAGCCTTCAACGTGCCCTATCCGGCCGACCGCATCGAGCTGCTCAAGCGGATCAGCCCTCCGACGATGGACGTCTCCTATCCGGTCGATATTTTCCAGCGCAAGCCGGCCCACGTCTGGTGCATGCCGGTGGAGCGGCCCTTCGGCAAGTGGTCGCTGCTGGCGGTCTTCAATTTCACCGGCAAGGGGGACCGCAAATTCACCGCCACGCTGGACGCGGCCAAGGACCTCCGCCTCGACCCGGCCAAGGAGTATATCGTCTACGAGTTCTGGACGAAGCAACTTGTCGGGACCTTCAAGGGAACGCTCAAGACGCGTCCCTTGAGCCCCTACGATTGCGACATTTTCAGCATCGTCGAGAAGCAGGACCACCCCGTGCTGATTTCCACCAGCCGGCATATCCGGCAGATGGCGTTCGACATCAAGCAGATGGCCTACGACGCCCCGCAGCGGGCGCTCGCCGGCGTCTCGCGGGCAGTGGCCGGCGACCCATACCAGTTGCGGATCTTCCTCCCCGAGGGCTTCAGCGCCAAGCGCGTGGATCTCAGCGACGGCGTCGCCGGCACGATGAAAACCGAGGGCAGTCTGCTCACGGTCGACTTCAAGGCCGCGACCGGCAAGGACGTGGAGTGGAAGGTGTTTTTTTGACCTGGATCTTGCTGTACGCGGGATTTGCCGGTTGGAGTCCCGGCTTTAGCCGGCATCTCGCCGCCTAAAGGCGGGACTCCAACTGTGCTTCACCCACCCTGCTTGTGACACACTTACCCGAAGGACTTTCATCATGCGTAACTTCTTACTCTCTGCACCGCTGGCCCTGGGGCTCAGCGCGGCCGTTTGCCTGTCCTCGGCTGCCGCTGCCGAATCCGCCCCCGGCCCGCGGAAATCATCCCCTTCGATACGGGCTGGCGGTTCTGCCTGGGCGATGATCCGGCCGCCCGGCAGCCCGACTTCGACGACAAGAACTGGCGCACGCTCGACCTGCCGCACGACTGGAGCATCGAAGGCCCCGTCGCCAAGCCCCCGGAGGGCGAGGGCAACGGCGGCTTTTTCACGCACGGCATCGGCTGGTATCGCAAGAGCTTCACGCTCCGCCCTACGGCCGGCAGGAAGGTTGTCATCGAGTTCGACGGCGTCTACATGAACAGCGAGGTCTGGATCAACGGCCAGTTCCTCGGCCGCCGGCCCTACGGCTTCATGGGCTTCCGCTACGATCTCACGCAGTATCTCAAAACCCACGGCTCGCCCAACGTCCTCGCCGTCCGCGTGGATGATTCGCTCGAGCCCTCCCTGCGCTGGTATGCCGGCTCCGGCATCTACCGCCACGTGCGGCTGATCGCCACCGAGCTACACGCACTTCCGCCTCAACGGCGGCGTCATCGTCACCACGCCGGAAGTCGCGCCCGAGAAGGCCACCGTCCAGGCCGAGCTACATCATCGACGCGAAATTTCTTCTCGGATGCCGAGCGAGCTGCCTGGGCCCAGGAACATCTGGAAGCGCGAAACCCGACGACCCGCGAAGTGCTCCTGCGCAGCAGCGTGCTTGACGCGGATGGCGACGGAGGTCGCCAGCCACGGAGTCGAAAATCAAGCTCAGCAGCATGCAGCCCGGCCAGACGCGCCACGCAGTCGGTCACGGTGCCCAAGCCGCGCCTGTGGTCCGACACCACGCCCGAACTCTACCGTCTGCGCAGCACGCTGACCCTGGACGGCAGCCGCTCTGGACGAAACCACCACCACCTTCGGCATCCGCCGCCTCGAGTACCGATCCCGACTGCCGGACTGTTCGTCAACGGCAAGCCCACCAAGCTCAAGGGCGTCTGCATCCACCAGGACGCCGGCTCCTTCGGCAACGCCGTGCCCGCCGCCGTCTGGGCCTTGCGCCTTGCCGCGTCTGAAGGAGATGGGCTGCAACGCCGTCCGCACCAGCCATCATCCCTTCGCGCCGGAGTTCTACGACCTGTGCGACCAGCTCGGCATTTACGTCTTCGATGAGGCCTTCGACGAGTGGACGCGCGGACTGGGCCTTACAACGACACCGAGAACCCGCGCGGCAAGTCGAAATACGGCTACCACCTCTATTTCGACCAGTGGCACGACACCGACCTGCGCGCCATGCTGCGCCGCGACCGCAACCATCCCAGCGTCGTCCTCTGGAGCATCGGCAACGAGATTCCCAACCAGCTCGATCCCGACGGCTACAAGCTGGCGCGCGAGCTGATTGCCATCTGCCACGAGGAGGACTCCACCCGCCCTGCAACGTCCGCCTGCGACCAGTCGGCTGTCTCCTCGCGGAACGGCTTCATGGACGACACTGGACATCAACGGCTACAACTACATTGACCGCCTGTACAACACCAACACCTACGTGCCCGAGCACGCCCGCTTCCCGCACCGCCTGCTGCTGGGCACCGAGACCTCGACCGAGCGTCTACTACTGGCTCGGCGTGCGCGATCACGACTATGTGATCGGCGAGTTCATCTGGACCGGCATCGACTATCTGGGCGAGACGGGGCAGCTTCCCAGCCGGGGCAACGGCGCCGGCTTCATCGACTTCGCGGCGGGAAAGAAGCCGCAGTACTACCTGCGGTCCGCCTACTGGCGCGACGATCCCGTGTTGCAGATCGTCGTTCTGCCCGCGCAGGCGCGGGGATCGTGCGGCGCGGGCCGACCCTCAACATGTGGAAAGGGCAGGAAGGCGCCAAGCTGACCGTTCGCACCGTCAGCAATTGCGACGAGGTGGAACTCTCCCTCAACGGTCAATCGCTGGGGCGGCATCCGGTCTCGCGCGACGTCTACTCCAGCGACTGGAGCGTGCCATACAGCAAAGGCGCGCTCTCGGCGGTCGGTTATCGGGCGGGCAAAGAGGTCGCCAAGAACCAACTGGCAACGACCGCGCGCCGGCCAGGCTGGAGATCGCGCCGCTCTCATCGCCGCTCGCCAGCAACGTCCTGCTGTACGAGATCACCGTTGCCGACGAGGCGGGCCAGACCGCGCAGGACGCGACGCCGCCCGTGACCGTCCGCGTGGAAGGCGTGGGGCGTCTCATCGGTCTCGACACGGGCGAGTTGGCCTACGAAGGGCTGTTCAAGACCAGCACCCGCAACGCCTATCAGGGCCGCCTGCTGGCCACGGTCCAGCGGACGGCGGCGGCCGGCAACGTCCGCCTTTCCGCCTCGGCACCAGGGCTGCCGACCGCCACGTCCGCCTGGCAGGCGGCAAAATAAAAGTTATCCGAACCGTATCGCGCACGCATTATCACCTTCATGGCTCACTTGGGCCTCGACTCCCAGGAAGTCACGAATAACCTCCAAGTGCGTCGTGCTGTGCCGCGTGAGCTGCATGGTGCGGAACTCGCCGCCGCCCGTCCCGAGGTAGACACCGATTGCCAGCGGGAGCATGAGTTGATCGGCCAGGTGCTTCCCCACCGGCACGCCGGCCGCCAGGTACTCGCGGGCCTCGCGGAGCGCCTGCATCGCCACCTCTTCAGCCTTCACGCCCAACTGGCCAAAACCCGTGAAAACCTCGGTAATATGTTCCGCCTCCAGCGCGATCATTACGGCGTTGCCCGGCCCGCGCGAGCCCGTCACTTGTTCGACGGCAAAGCAGCTTTGGTCCCACCCGGTCTTCTCTGCAATGGTCCGGCACTCGCGCTCGCCGATGTGCCGCGGCAGGTTCGCCAGCAAGGCCCACACCCGCCGCGCGGCAATCTCGCCGCGCTCGAGCATTTCCAGCCGGCGGAACTGCCGCGAGGGCAAAATCCGAACCGCCACCCGCCCGCCACCCGCAGGATAAAACCCGGGCAGCAGCAGTTGGGCCTCGACCACCGGCCCCATCCGGTTGACCAGGGGAAGATAGGCTTTGGCCAGGAAATCGAAGGGCGGGGCCATGGGATTGTGCGTGCCGCCTTCCAGGACCAGGTTCGACTCGCCCTCGGCCGCCAAGAGCGCCGGCAGCACGGTCTGCAAGACCAGCGTCGCGCTGCCGGCCGTGCCCACGCTGAACGTATAGTTGCCTGGCTCGACCCGCCCTGGGCAAAAGACCAGCCGCGAGGAGCCGATTTCGGCCCCTTGCATCTCCGCGCGTCCAACCTCGGCGGCAGCCGTTGCCGCCGTGAGATGCTGACGCATCAGCCCTGGCTTCTGGCGCTGGGCGCGGATATTCTCAATGACGAACGGCCTGCCGGTCACCAGCGAAAGCGCTAGCGACGAGCGGAGGACTTGCCCCCCGCCCTCGCCCTGAGAGCCGTCGATCGTCAACAGTCGTTCAGTCATCGGCCTTACTTGCGTCCTTGATTACGAACTTTGCCCTCAGCCGGGCGACCTCGCTGGCCAGGCCCGCGCCGGTGACGGAGCGGAGCACTTCGTCAAAATCCTTGTACGCCGCCGGGGCCTCGTCCTTGGGATACTGCCGGCAGTTGGTGAGGATGTCGTCGGCGTCGAACTGGCGGTCGACGGCCTGCTGATCGAACTGCCGGATCGCCTCTTTGCGGCCCATTTGCCGGCCGGCGCCGTGGTTCACGCTGTAGCAGCTCTTCACCGCGCCCTCCTCGGCCACCATGACCACCGATCCCGCCTGCGGGTTCCCCGGCAGCAGGATCGGGTGGCCGGTGTCGGCAAAGGGCGTCCCCTTCAGGGCGTGGTGCCCGCCGGGAAACGCCCGCGTAGCTCCCTTGCGATGGACCCAAACCAGCTTCTCTTCCACAACTTCCTTTCGGGCAATGTTGTGGCTGATGAAGTAGACCAACTGGCCCGTCGTGCCCGGGAAAACCTCCTGGAAGGCTTCGAGCACCAGCGCATTGATCAAGAGATGGTTGACCGTGGCAAAGTTCGCGCCCAGGGCCATATCGTCCAAATAGGCGTCGGCCTCCGGTGTCCCCAGCGGGGCATAGACCAGTTCGCGATCGCCGCCGGGCAACGGGATGCCCCAGGTCTCGAACTTCTGCTGGAGCGCGCGAAACTGGCCCGAGGCCAGGTTGTAGCCCATGCCCCGAGACCCGCAGTGGGAAAGGAATGCGACGTGATTGTCGCGAAGTCCGAAGACCTTCGCCACTTCGCCGCGCGCGGGTTGTCGGCGATCTGCACAACTTCGCACTCGCCAAAATGGTTGCCGCCGCCGTAGGAGCCCAATTGCGTGACCTTTTCGGCGAACTTCGGCAGGGCTGCCGTAGCCAGAAGCCCGTCAATCCGCTCAGCCAAGGCATCGCGGGTCTCGTCGTGCCCGGTATGGACGGAGTCTTCGCAGCGTGCCGCCCACTCGGGCGGAATGCCCAGGGCATTGCAGACCGCAGGCGAGCCACCCTCAACCACGGCCTGCCGGCCCAAAATAGGATCGACCGCGCGGGATTTCGACACGCTTCGCTGCCCCATCCCAGGACCCGTCGGGGTCCGCTCGCAGATCGCCTTGATCAATGCCCTGCGCGTCGGCCGCTCCTGGATGGCATCGGCCGGCAGGTCCAGTTGCAGCAGGCTCATCGAACACTTGATGTCCACGCCCACCGGACCCGGATAGATGTGTGAGGGCGAGACCATCACGCAGCCGATCGGCGCGCCGTAGCCGACGTGGGCGTCGGGGTTGAGCACCACGTCGGTCACGCCGGGGGCCAGCCGCGAATTTAGCGCTTGCTGCAGCGTCTTGTCGTCGAACGTGGCGCGGATGGCCTCGGTTCCGATCACGGTGATCGGCCGGGCTCGGCCTGCTGGCAGCATGGCCGTGGCTTCCCCGGTCGGGATCAATTCTAGCGGGTTCTCGGTGGTCATGATCGCCTTTCTGATTTTGCCTTCCGTTGTTTCCATTGTACCAAACCGCCCGTTCACGCCAATCGGTCATGCAACGCGTTGATGATGCTGGCCTGCGCCTGTTCGACCGCCTTGGCAGTCAATCTGAATCGGCGATCCGGATGCCCATCGACCCAGGCAAATTCTCGCCATAGCGCATAAACACCCTCGCCCTGCGTAACAAACTCGGTTCGCCGAATCAGCTCTTTGGCATACGTTGCCATCGCCGCATTGCGTGCCAGTGGCGCCCCCGCGTCTGCCAGTTCCTCTACGACGCAGTGATTCACCTCTAAGTCAGTGTCCTGGGCCAGCTCCCGGAGGTAAATCCGTTTCAATTCCACGGCGGTTTCACGGGCTCTCTTGGACAGGGAGCGGGGCTTCAGGTACGGAGCGCTGCTCAGGTACGAGCAGAAGCTGCAATAGCAACCGCATGACGACAAGCGACGGCTGGGAAGCGGTTTTCCAATTTCAAACAACGTCCGGAGATACGAGGCGAACAATCGAGCGAAGGGAATCAGTTCGTCCTCACTCGGGCGAACCTCGTCAGGCAAGTTGCAAAGATTTCTCCGGATCCACTCCTCCGATGCATCGCCGACACCCATATTCGTGTGTACCCGCGACAAATCAAGTGGTCCGCGTCGCATTTGGCTGCCTACCCACTTCAACAGGGCAAAGGCCTTTTCGTGCAGAAGCAACACTTGTCGGAGCTTCAATATGTCGATCATCGACTACCCTCCCGAAGACGAGTTGTAATTGAAGAAAACACGTGACGACAAGTTTGGCGAAACGATTACGCGCTCTGCCATTGAGCTACGCCCCTACGGAAACGCATTGCAAGTCGGGGCGACGGGACTCGAACCCGCAACCTCGTGCTCCTAAGCATGTAGTTCCACCGGCATTCGTCACGTGTCTGCTTGGTATTCTCAAAAAAGCCGGGCGACAAGGTTTGGTGAGAGGACCCGCTTGCGCGGCCGGAGTTCGACCCCC
Source organism: uncultured Planctomycetia bacterium (assembly GCA_963824275.1). Taxonomy (GTDB): domain Bacteria; phylum Planctomycetota; class Planctomycetia; order Pirellulales; family Thermoguttaceae; genus JANXQG01. Next base: position 55,747 of record CAWGOT010000008.1, read on the forward strand.
GGTTGAACATGTACTCCCGCCGGCATTCACCCGGTTTACGCTCCTGTTTCAATAACGAGGCCGACAAGGGGTTGCTGAGACATGACATGGGCAAATGTAGTCCCAACGGCATTCGGCCTGCGTCTGCTCGTGTTTTCTGTCCGAGGGCAGCCGCCGCTTCTGAGGCGACGGCTGCCCCGCCGTCCAAGGTTACAATCGCATGGCGGCAATCGTGCGAACCCAGTGGTCCTGCTCCGCGCCGCCGGCGGCCACTTCGCCGATCAGGCTGAAGACCTGGTCGCTGAAACCGCCCACGTTGACAATATCCGGACGCTCCTGCGCCTGGGTGTGCCCAAGCGGCTGGATGTCGATGCAGATCATCTTCGCCGCAGGGCTCCGCCGCTTGAACTCGCTCCACTGCCGTATGGTCTCCGTCGCACCGCCGCCGAAACGGCCGTAGTGCGGCGCATCGATCCACGACTCGTTGTCCGAGACGTAAATCACCAGCTCGCCGGCGGCCTTGCGGCCATTGAGGTACCGCAACGGCGCACTGCAATTCGTGCCTCCGCGCGGCAGCGACGCCAGCCGCTGGGCATTGGTCATTACCGAGTCCCGCGGATTCAGGTCCACGCGAACCACGTCCGACTCGAACGGAATCACCTCCGCCTGCGGGTTCTTCCGCAGCACGGCCGCCGCCACCAGCGCGGCAACGTCGATGCAGCGGACCGCCGTCGTGGCGCCCTGGCGGACGCCGGTCACCGGCGAGTGCATCGAACCGGACACGTCCGGGCAGACGTGCACCCGGCCCTCGATCCGCGGCACATTCTGGATCGCGATCTCCATCGCGTCCTGAAGGGCATCGCGAACCTTCGACGGCACTTCGGTGGCCATCGCATAGGCGACCATCAACTGGTACGGCAGCACGCGGGCCTGAGCCACCAGCCGCGGATCGCGCAGTCGGTCGGCGATCAGGCTGTCCATGCCCGGCGTCTCGAACACGCCATGACGGACGAACGTGTTGAGGTTCATGCGAGTCATCTGCCACGGGGCATGCCGTGCGATCTCCGTCCACTCCTTCTTGCCCAAGGTCAACGACGTGAGCATCTGGAACGGCACGTCCGGCACCGGCACCTTGCCCGGGTTCGTGTTCGGCTTGAACTTCTCGTACGCCCGCACGATCTCCGGCAGCGCCTCGAAGTCGTACTGCCGGCCGACCAGGTAAGCGAACAGTGCTTGCCGCGAAGCCGTGCTCGGCCGCGGGTGAACCATTTTGATCACATCGGCCAGCGACGGATCGTTGCCCACCGACGCCGAAAACAGTTGTTCGTCGCTGCGGGCATCCAGCCACTGCAGGACCAGGCGCTTCGGCAACGTTCCCAGGCTCTTGCGACCGACGATTCCCGAGCGGACGATCTGCACGAAGTTGCGGAGCATCTTGGGCGAGTCGATCACGCGATCGAAGACCTCGGCCAAGAGGCCCGGCGAGCGAACCGACAGCACCGCGCACAAGAGGGCCGGCAGGTCCTTCATGAAGCCTTTCTGACGGGCATAAAGGGCCGTACGGGCGATGAATTCCGGCTCGACCTTGCGGCACAGCTCCAGCACGCGGTCCAATTGCTCAGCGTCCGCGGCATAGAAGGTCGAGTTCAGGCAGCCCGTGGCGGCGTACTGGGCCAGGGCGTGTTCCGTCGAGAACGCGTAGGCCGCTCGGCCTTCCTCGTTCAGCGTGTCGGTCTTCGGCAGCAGCCGGCCTACGATCGAGCGAAACAGGGTCTTGCTTGCCATGCTCAGGGTCTCCTTTTCGGCCAAAGTTCCGGTTTTTTTGCTTGTCGTTGGTTTTCCGGCAACTGGTAGAGCAGCAACCGTGCCAAGTGGCGGGAATTGCCAAAAACTCGTGTCATAACACGTTGTTGCAAAACGGCTTACTCATTTTCACGAAGACTGGACCTGACATTCTCTGCAAGTTCGGATATACTCAATTACGATCCTGACGGATAGGATATTATACAAATGGATAAACAGAATCGGCATGTCGTGGTCCTCGGTCTGGTCGGCTCGCGGCTGGATGCTGCCACGGGTACCGACCGTTGGGGGCTTTGGCGGCCGAGCGTAGCCATTTGCCAGCACGAGAACCTGCTGGTCCGCCGCTTCGAGCTGCTCTACCTTCCCAAGGAGGAATCGCTGGCCGGGTTGGTCGCGGCCGACATCGCCTCCGTCTCGCCCGAAACCGAGGTCCGATTGCATCTGATTCCCATGAAAGACCCCTGGGATTTCGAGGAGGTATACGGGGCCCTGCACGACTTTGCCCGGGCGTACACCTTCGATACCGATTCCGAGCAGTACCTGGTCCACATCACGACGGGAACGCATGTTGCGCAGATCTGCCTGTTTCTGCTGACGGAATCGCGGCATCTACCGGGGAATCTCCTGCAATGCTCGCCTCCCGCCCGCCGGGGTCAGGAGGAGCCCATCGGCACTTACCAGGTGATCGACTTGGACCTCTCGAAGTTCGATCGGCTGGCCACGCGCTTTGCCCTCGATCGGCAAGAGGCCACCTCACTGCTGAAGTCCGGGATCAAGACCCACAATGCCGAGTTCAATCGGCTGGTGGAGCGTATTGAGCGGGTGGTGGTCGTCAGCAAGGCCCCGCTCCTGCTAACCGGTCCCACCGGGGCAGGCAAGTCGCAGCTCGCCCGGCGGATCTACGAACTGAAGCGACAACGGCAACAGGTTTCCGGATCGTTCGTCGAGGTCAATTGCGCCACGATCCGCGGCGATCAGGCCATGTCGGCCCTCTTCGGCCACGTGAAAGGAGCGTTCACCGGGGCCACGACCGATCGCGGCGGACTGCTGCGGGCCGCGGACGGCGGCATCTTGTTCCTTGACGAGATCGGCGAACTGGGCGCGGATGAGCAGGCCATGCTCCTACGCGCGGTCGAGGAGAAGCGGTTCCTGCCGGTCGGCTCGGATCGCGATGCCCAGAGCGATTTCCAACTGATCGCCGGCACCAACCGCGACTTGCTGGCGGAGGTTGCGCCGGCCGCTTCCGCGAAGACCTCCTGGCCCGCATCAACCTCTGGACGTTCTGCTTGCCAGGGCTGGCTGCTCGACGCGAGGATATCGAGCCCAACTTGGAGTACGAGTTGGAGCAATACACGGCCCGCACGGGCAACAAAGTGACCTTCAACCAGGAATCGCGGCGGCAGTTCCTGGAATTCGCCGTGGCACCGCGTGCCGTATGGAAGGCCAACTTCCGCGATCTGAACGGCGCGGTCACCCGCATGGCGACCTTGCGCCTGCCGGCCGCATTACCGTTGAAGTCGTCGAGGAAGAGATCGGCCGCCTGGAGGCCGCCTGGCATGGTACTGACCAGGATGACGAGCAGGGCCTGCTGGAAGAGGTTCTCGGGCGGGATTGCGCGGCGGAACTGGACCGATTCGACCGCGGCCAGTTGACCGCGGTGATCCGCCTTTGCCGGCAGTCCCGCACGCTCTCCGAGGCGGGCCGGCAGCTCTTCGAACGTCTCGCGCACCCGCAAGTCATCGTCCAACGATGCCGACCGGTTGCGGAAATACCTCAGTCGCTTTGGGCTCGCCTGGGAGGATTTCACGATTTCTGCGACCAGGCCTCCATCGCCTCCATCGTCATGAGCTTGATCGCCGCCGCATCGAGAAGTAAAATAGGCGATTTCTTATCCGTCCTGATCACTCGGTGGTGGATAGGTTGGAAAATGGCAGATGCTTCGGAAAATACGGAACCACGGCGATTCCCAGAGTTGGACGATCCGGAACCGATCCTTTTGACAGTCGTCGAACCGGCGCCGCCGAAGCGTCCCCATCCTGGCTTCTGGTGGGCCGTTTTGTGGTGCCTGGGAATTCTGCTCGTAACTCAGATCTTGCCGAGCTTTGTGGCCGGATTTATCTTCGCTTCCAGCAACTTCTCCAATCAACAGTCGCAGAAAGCCCCGAGCGCCGCCGAAGTCGTCCGTTCCCAGGGGTTTGCCGACGCCATGTTGCCGGGAATGGTCTTCGGCGGTGTCGCATCGCTGGCGCTTGGGCTGCTCGCAATCCGTTTGATCGTTGGCAAGGAGTGGCCTCGCATCCTTGCCCTCCGCCGGCCGAGTGGGTCGCATCTGGCACTCGCGCTGGCCGGGCTTCCGGCGCTGATGCTGCTGGCAATCGGGATTGACGGAGTGGCCCAGCGGGCATTGCCTGCCGTTTTCGATTACGAGGGCATGTACGCGATGTTTGGCAAGTGGTCCTGGCCGATGGGACTGGCAGTCATCGGACTGCTGCCGGGCATCGCCGAAGAGTTGTGGTTCCGAGGGTTCTTCGGCCGCGGCCTGGTGGGCCGGCATGGTGTTCCGGCGGGCGTCCTGTTGAGCAGTTTCTTGTTCGGCGCGATGCACCTTGAGCCGCGCCAGGCGGCCTGTGCCATGTTTCTCGGCGTGTTTCTGCATCTCTCCTACCTTGCTTCCCGTTCGCTGGCGGTGCCGATGACGTTGCACGTGCTGAACAACTCGATCGCCATCTCGGCGAGCATGCTGCGCACCCTGGCGTTCCTCAACACGCCGGCCGCGGACGTTCCGTGGTACTGCTACGCCGCCGCGGCCCTTTCGCTGGCTGCCGTGGCGCGGACGTTCTACGTAACACGCTGCCGGCTCGCCCCCGCCGCGGAGACGGACGCGCTCGCCTGGCGGCCGGCGTTTCCGGGAGTCGAGTCGCCGCCGCAAGGGAGTGCGAGCCGCTTGCTCCGTCCCGCAGCAGGCATAGCCACCTGGGCCTTTGTGGCGGTCAGTACAACACCGCTTGTCGTCGCACTCGCCATTGGGATTCGGCCACCCGAGCCCGTGCAGGCCGTGCCAAGCGAGGTTCGCGCGACCACCGCTCCGGCGCTGCCGCGGCCACCGCTGCCGGCGCTGCAGGCGCGGCCCAATGAGGCGCTGGTGATGCTCCGCAGGGAACCGATTTCAGCACAAACGTGGCCGGCTTGGAGCCAGCGATTGCGGAGCTGGCTGGGCGACACCGGCCGCGACTCCGACGCGGCATTCGGCGCGGCCCGGGCTTTCCTCCGCCAGCAGTATGCATCGGGTGAGTTCCCGCCGCCGATGCGCGACGACGCCATAGCCTGGTACGTGTACGGCCGGGCGCAAATCCGCAGCCTTGATGATGCGGATGGCACGAGCTATCGCGCCCAACTCGCGGAGCGTCTCCTGCGCCGCAGCATGAGCTCGACCCAAGCCTAGGGAGGGCGCACTATGGCCTCGCCATCGCACTCTTCCTGCAGTGCGCCCCCGACGCGCCGCACGAATCAAAGTACCGCGAGGCCCTCGCCGCCGCCAGGGAAGGCGAACGCCTCGATCCAACGGTGCCGGCGAAGACCGCTGAGGGCTGGGCCGCCATGCTCGGAAAGCGCTATGCCGACGCGGAGCACTCCTGGGCGAGTCGATCAACGAGCGCCCCGACCTGGCGTCAACGTACCCACATGCTGGCCATGGCCATCGTCTGGAACGACAGTCGCCAGGGGCGCTATGCCCGCTCCGTCGAACCACTGATGGAACATTGCACCAGCTATGGCGATGTCCTTTGCCTCTACGCAGTCGCGCTCTGGCGAGACCATCGTCCCCATTCGGCCGGTCGCGAGCTGGACGAAGCCCGCGCGGTACGGTGTCGATCCCGCCAAATCGCTTCCCGGCAAATGGGCGGAAATTATCGAAAGGGATCGCGGTCAGCCGGATGCCGAGTAGAATAGGAAAGGAAGATCATTTTCTTTTTTCCCATTTTCCTTTCATTTCCTATGACAAAGGACAGCCTAATGAAGCCGATCATCACCCGCGGCATTTCACTTCTTCTGACGGCTGCTTTCGCCGTTCTCGCCGGTCCGGCACTGGCCGCCGACATGTTCGTCTACTTCGGTTCCCACGGGAAAGGCCCGAACATCGGGTTCTCGCTGGCGCGTTTCGATACCGACACGGGCAAGCTGACTACCCCCGTGTTTCTGCAAGAAGCGGTCGCGCCGGCCTATTTCATCATCCGCCCGGACGGGAAGCGTCTTTACACCTGCAACTCGTCTCCGGGCAGCTCGGTGAGCGCGTATGCCATCGATCCCGCCACGGCGAAGCTGACTTTGCTGAATCAGAAACCGAGCGGCGGCGGCGATCCCAGCTACCTAAGCCTGGACGCCACCGGCCGCTTCCTGATGGTCGCCAACTACCTGGGCGGCAGCATCGCCGTCTTCGCGCTCGAGCCTGACGGGAGCATCGGCGCGCGGACCGCGTTTGTGCAGCACGCCGCCGCCGGCGCCGATCCGAAGACCCCGACGAGCGCCCGCGCCACTCGATCCGCGTTGATCCCACGAACCGCTTCGTGCTGGTGGCCGACTTGGGCCTGGACAAGCTGTTCGTGTATCGTCTCGACCTGAAGACCGGCGGGCTGCAGCCGAATGACCCGCCTTTCGCAACCGTGGCGGCCCGCTCCGGTCCGCGGCACACGGCCATTCATCCCAGCGGCCGCTATGTCTACCTGATCAACGAGACGGCCAGCACCATCATTCGTTTCGGCTGGGACTCCGATCGCGGCGTGTTGACGCAATTTGAAACCGTTTCCACGCGTCCCGAGGGTTTCCAGGGACCGAACACCTGCGCGGAGATCGTCGTGCATCCGAGCGGGAAGTCGCTGTACGCTACCAACCGCGGAAACAACAGCGTTGCCGTGTTTTCCGTCGCGGCCGAAACGGGGCGCCTGACCTTGCTTCAGCACATCTCGACCCAGGGCAAGACGCCGCGCAATTGTGAATTCGATCCCACGGGCAAATGGCTGCTGGTCACCAATCATGACAGCAACAACGCAGTCGTCTTCAGTATCGATCCGAACACCGGGCGGCTGACGCAAGCCGGGCAGCCGGTCCCCGTCCCGTCGCCGTTCTGCGAGCGATTTCTCCCCGTTGCGCGCTGAAGTTTCGCCGTACTTGGACGGTCGCTCTCTTGCATGATAGGAGCATGGCAATGACTACATGGGGCGTAGTGCTCTTGATTTTCGGTATCATCTACCTCGTGAAACCCAACATCTTCCAGCGGTGGTTCTGGAAACGCACAGACATCTTCCAGCAGATTCTTGGCCCGGAGAAATATCTTGTGTTCATGAGGATTTTAGGGGGGGTATTCATCGTAGCTGGCCTTGTCCTCTTGTTCTTGGCGCCCGAATGGGGCCCTTGACGGCCATCGGCACCCACCCTACAATCGAGAGCGTTTCACGCGATGAGGAGTCCTGTCATGCGATGGTGTACGCTGATTCTGGTGGCGGCTTGCGGTTTGTGGATTTCCTGGCCCCCGGGGCCCGCCGCGAGGGCCGCGGACAAGCCGGCCGTGGACAAGCCGGCCGGTCAAGAACCGCTCACGGAACGAGACGCCGCGGCCGCCTTCAAAGAAATCGGGGCGACGGTCGAACTGGATCCCCAGGGCCACGTGCTGGGCATCGAGGCCGCGGGCGATAAGTTGACCGACGCCCTTGCGGCCAAACTGGCGGCTTGCACGAGCCTGGAGTCGCTCGACTTGGGCAAGAGCAAGATCAGCGATGCGGCCTTGAGCGCGATCAGCGGGCTGGCGAGCCTGCAACGGCTATACGTCCACGACGTGCCGCTGACCGACGACGCGCTGGTCCACTTGAAGGGACTCACGCGACTGACGGTCCTTTCCCTGCAAAACACCAAGGTCCGCGGCCCCGGGCTGGCGGCGGTGCGGAACCACGCGAAGCTGCGAGTCGTCAATCTCAGCGGCACCGAGGTCGGCGACGACGCCTTGGCGCATCTTTCCGGACTGGCGGAGTTGGATACGCTCGCTCTGGAGAACAGCAAAGTGACCGGCGCGGGCCTGAAGGAGTTGAAACCGCTGGAGCGTCTCCGCGTGCTCAATCTCAACGGCTGCAAGATCGGGAGGGGCGATCTGGACGGCCTGCTTGGCCACGCTGCCTTGCGGATGCTCTATATTCGCCGCTGCGGCGTGCCGGAAAAGGACATCGAGGAGTTCAGGGAGCAGATGACCGGTCTGGCCGTCTATCGTTGATTTTTACGACAATCTGACCTTTGCGACAGAAGGAGTTCATCATGCGACGCATCCTGGCAGCCATCATGTTTTCCATCGGGCTTATGGTCTCGGCGGGCCTGGGCCTGGCCGCTGAGAAGGAGAAAGCCCCCGCGCGGGAGTCGAGCAAGGCCGACGTGGTCTACGTGCCGACCCCGAACGACGTGGTGATGAAGATGCTCGAGCTGGCCAACGTCGGCAAGGACGACGTGGTCTACGACCTGGGCTGCGGCGACGGGCGGATCGTGGTCCTGGCGGCCAAGACCCGCGGCGCCCACGGCAAGGGCTACGACATCGACCCGCAACGGATCAAGGAATGCCACGAGAACGCCAAGACCAATAACGTCGAGAAGCTCGTCGAGTTCGACCAGAAGGATATTTTCGAGCTCGACCTGAGCGGGGCCAACGTCGTCACGCTGTATCTCTTGCCCCGCTTGAACGTGCGGCTGATCCCCCAGTTGGACAAGATGAAAGCCGGCTCGCGGATCGTCTCGCACGATTTCGACATGCAAGGCGTGACGCCGGACAAGACGGTCACGATCCGCTCCAAGGAGGATAACGAGGAGCACACGCTTTATCTGTGGACCGTGCCGCTGAAGAAAGAGAAATAGGTCATTTCATGGAAGCGTGGCGTCGAACTCTGCTCCGATGCGCCGGCAGTGGAGGGCCATGCCGCACGTCATCCTCTCGGAATCGACCCAGCGGCAGGAAAGCCATCGCGACAGCCGCCAATACGGTGGCGGCCACGGCCGCCACGGTAGCGATCAGCCATACCTGATTCCAACGCGTCGTCCCCGCGAAGTTGGTCGCGGAAGAGACCAGGGCGCCGGCAATCACGCTTCCCAACAATAGCCCTGTGCCCTGTGCGAAGGGCAACGCCGCCTGGGCCGTGCGCCGAAACCGGCTCGTCCGGAAGAGCCCATCAACGGCGATGCTGGCAGTTGTCTGCATGATGCAATTCCCGGCTTGAAAGGGCAGGCTGAGGTAGATCGCCAGGCGACTGTCAAACTGGCAACAGGCGAAGAACCCCAGGAACACGCAGACCCAACTCAGCGGACCGAGCACCAGGCAGCGCTTCACCGGCAGCGCGGCAAATGGGACCAGCAAGAGCAGAAGACCCTCCGGCAATTGGGCAAGAAGCGGCTGCGTGGCGCAGGGGCGGGGAAAGTTGACGTCCGTCAAGAACGGATTTCCATAGGCATCGTACAATCGACCCAAGATGGCTGTGCCGCCGACGAGAATCAGCAACAGCGAGAGTTCCTTGGCCGGGAACTGCCCTTCACGGTGACGCCGCGGCGACCGCGCGTGAAATTCGTTTTCTGCGACAGGATATTCCCTGAGGGAGTGCAGGGCCAGGACCGTGTACGCCGCCGCCACGAGCATGCCGCCGCATCCCAGCCAGAAGGGCTGCGCCGACACGGGGGTCACCAACAGAAGCGATGCGCCGCCACAGACCCAACCCCAGGTGGCCGCCGATCGCAACCGATAGTACGACAGCCCCGTCCCCGAAATCGACTGCTGAATGAAGGTGGCAACCGACGCGCTGATGGCGCTGTTCGCCGTCGTGAACAGGCCCATCAAGACGGCGATCACCGTGACGACGCCCGCCGGCACGCCCACCGACGTGTCGCTCTTTATCGCATCGGAAGCCGCACTTGCCGCATACGCGCCCGAAAATGCAGCAAGTAGTCCCATCAGAATAGCGCCAACTACGGACAGAATGGCGATCGCGCGGCGGCAAGTGAGGAATCGGAGCTTGTGAACCACGCCGATCGCAGCCAGAAAACCGACCGCTGCCGCCGCGGCTACCGCGGCGATTTGTCCCGGTGTCAGCCCTAATCCGCCCGAGGCCATTGGCCTGGAAAGGAAGGTGAACCCCCCGGTGAGGATCGCACCAAAAGGGAGATACGTCAGAAAAAACAGGCCGCTCAGCATCAGGGCCAAGCGGCGAGACGATACGTCCATTCCGTGTGCAATCCATCCAGGTGCGGGTAAAGTGCTTGCGGGCAGAAGTCAGCGTTCCTTCTCGCCTGTCACCTTACGGTAACGTGCACGGACCGATTTTGCAAGCGGCAATTTTCGGACATGAATCTCTCTCGAGCGGCTGCGTTTACGAACGCTCCGATCGGGGGTATACTGGTTTTGCGACTAACCCGAACCGTAAACGAGGCCGCTAAGTCGTTGCCTCGCTTACGCTTCGGGTTGGTGTCCAATGGCTCATTTGTGACCGTTCGTAGTATACGTGCCGCGACACGGGCCGTGGCGGAAATCGCGAAGTCAACAAGGAATCACCATGACTGCATTCTGCCGGTTCAAGACGGTCGCCCTTGGCGTTCTCGCCAACTTCCTCATCACAAGCTACCTTGCCGGCGACGTGCTGACTTTCGACGCATCGGGTCGCCCTCCGGCCGCCTCGGCGGCGGGCTTTCATCTCGGCACGGCAACTGCTCCCGGCGGCCATACGTTGACGGTCGACAGCCGCAGTTTGGTCCGCGATGGCAAGCCCTGGATGGCAATCAGCGGAGAGTTTCATTTTTCGCGCTGCCCTGATGCGGAATGGCGCGACGAATTGCTGAAGATGAAGGCCGGCGGGATCAGCATTGTGGCAAGCTATATCTTCTGGATTCACCATGAGGAGGTCGAGGGCACGTGGGATTGGACCGGCCAGCGCAACCTGCGCAAGTTCCTCCAAACCTGCCAGGACGTGGGCCTCGAACGTGCTGCTCCGCATCGGTCCCTGGTGCCATGGCGAAGTCCGCAATGGCGGCTTTCCCAACTGGCTGCAAAAGAAGGGCGACGACAAGGTCTTCGAATTGCGCCGCGATAATCCCGGCTATCTCGCGTACGTGAAGAAGTACTACGGGCAAGTCGCAGAGCAGACCAAAGGCCTCTTGTGGAAGGACGGCGGACCGGTCATCGGCATCCAGTTGGAGAATGAATACAGTGGACCCACGCAGCATTTGATGACGCTCAAGCAACTCGCGCGCGACGCGGGCATCGACGTCCCAATCTACACGTGCACCGGTTGGGGCGGGGGCGGCGCCGCGCCCTTCGGCGAAATGCTGCCGCTCTCGGGGTCGTATGCGGAAGGCTTCTGGGACCGCTCGCTGGCGCGGATGCCGGGCGGCTATGCGGGCAGTTTCCGCTTTTCCGGGTCGCGACGGGGCAATGCGGCGGCGATGGGCGCCCTCGGCGGCAATCCGGCGCAACCACCCCGCCGCCGGTGAGCACGGGCGTCTATCCCTTCTTCACCTGCGAACTCGGCGGCGGCATGACGGCGAGCTACCACCGCCGCGTGTTCATGTACCCGGCGGATGCCGAATCCCTAGGGCTGGCCAAACTCGGCTCGGGCGTGAATCTGCTGGGGTTCTACATGTATCACGGCGGCGAGAATCCCGAAGGCAAGCTGACCAATCTCAACGAAACACAGGCCACGAATTATTGGAACGATCTGCCGGTGAAAACCTACGATTTCCAGGCCCCCATCGGCGAGTACGGCCAGGAACGCGAGCACTACCACTGGTGGCGGCTCGTGGGGCTCTTCATGAAGGACTTCGGCCCGAGGCTTTCCGGGATGTCGGCGCGGATGCCCGGCGCGACCGGGCCGGCTCAACTGTGCCGTGCGTTCCGACGGCGCCAGCGGGTATGTTTTTGTCAGCAATTATCAGCGTTTGTCGCCGCAACCAAAACGGGAAAACGTCCAGTTCCAGATCAAGTTCGCTGGCGGAGAGGTCACGGTGCCGTCCGAGCCGGTCACGATTCCCGACAACTGCCGGTTCTTCTGGCCGGTCAACCTCGATCTGGGCGGCGTAACGTTCATTGAGGCCTCCGCACAGCCGATCTGCCAGGTCGACGACGGAAACACGCGCTATACCGTCTTCAAACAGACGGCCGCGCGTGCCCACGGAATTTGTTTTCGACGGGGCCGCCGCCACCGTGGATGCTGCAACCGGAAAGATCTCGAATGAGAACGCGCAGATCATCGTGCGAAACGTCGAGCCCGGTCTGGGCGCGGCGATCCGCCTGCATGGGAAGGAGGCGCGAAGCCACGTCATCATTCTGCTGGATGAGGCGACTGCGCTCGACCTCTGGAAAGGCCAATGGCAGGGCCAGGAGCGGTTGTTCCTGACCCATGCGACTCTGCTGGTTGACGGCCCCGCGTTGCGTCTCCGCACGGAACGCCCTGAGGATTGTTCCGTCGGGATATTGCCCGCCCCGGCGGAAGTCACCGATGGCCGTGGTGCTGTGCCCGAGAGGGACGACGGCGTCTTCCGCCGTTTCTCGCCCCCGCTTGCGCCGATGGCGCCCATCCATGCCCTGGTAGAACAACTGCAGCCCGCCGGTCCGGCCCGCACGATCCCGATTGCCCCCTCGGTGCCCGCCCGCAGGCAGGGGATGGCGATGCAGCCCGAGGACGCGGATTTTGTCCAGGCGGCCGTTTGGCGGGTGAAGCTCCCCGCCGGCGTTGACGCCGGCCGCGACCTGCGATTGCGCGTGGGCTACACCGGCGACGTGGTCCGCGCTTATCTTGGCGACAAGTTGCTCAACGACGATTTCTACAACGGTCGGCCCTTCGAGATTGGCCTCCGCCGCTTTGGCCCCGCCGCGTTCCAGGAGGGTCTGGTGCTGAAGATACTGCCGCTGCGCCAAGACGCGCCTATTTACCTCACCGATCCCTCGAAGCTCAAATACGGCGACAACCACACCGCCCTGAGCCTTGACGGCGTCGAGGTCATCGAGACGCGTGAAGTGCGGCTGGAGGCGGTGAAATAAACGTCACCAATTGCCCCCAGCGGCCCGATTCGTAAAATGGTTTGAGAAATCAGGAGGGCATCGACCTATGGTTCCGTTGCACGATAAGGGGGCGCAGGGCTCGTCGAGTTCCGCCGATAGCTCCGTAACGCAGTGGGTGGCGGGACTGAAGGCGGGGGAGGCCGAGGCGGCGGAGCGCCTCTGGAATCGCTACTTCCAACGACTCGTGCGGCTGGCCCGAAAAATGCTGGGCTCGACCCCGCGGCGAATGGCCGACGAAGAGGACGTGGCGGCGACCGTGTTTCGCAACCTCTGGCAAGGGGCCTCGACAGGTCGCTTTCCCGAACTTCGCAACCGCGAGAATCTCTGGCCCCTGTTAATCGTCTTGACCTCGCGGCGGGTGCGCAATCTGCTTCGCTATCATAAGCGGCGGGGCTGCGAAGAGACCCCGGAAAATTTGGATCAGTTGATTGCGGAAGAGCCTACACCGGAATTTGCGGCCATCATGAGCGAGAACGTCGTGCGGCTGTTTGACCTCTTGGATAACCCCGTGCTCAGGCAAGTCGCCCAGGCCAAGCTGGAAGGCCGCGAGAACGCCGAGATCGCCCGGCAGCTCGGATGCAGCCTGCGGACCGTCGAACGCAAGCTGAAGGTCATCCGCCGGATCTGGGACGCGAACCCCTGACACTGGACGACCGGCCGTCAACGCAAACGCCGAGAGTTGAACTCTCGGCGTTTGGCGGTTTCTCCGGCTAAGTTCGCCTTGGGGAACGCCGTTGCTGGCCCTAGACGCTGAAGATGTCGTTGTTGCTGAAGGAAGCGAAGTTGAAATCGACGGCCGTCAAGTGGTCCTTCGTAAACATGCCGTCGTTGTAAACTCCGCCCCCGATGCCTTGCCCCCGGCCGGCGCCTCCGAAACCACCCAGGGCCAGGTTGAAATCGATCGTACTGTTCGTAACCGTGGCGCTGGAGCCGAGGTTGATCGCCAGGCCGCCGCCGTGGCCGTCCCCGCCGGTTCCCGTTGCTCCACCGTTGCCGCCTTGAGCGACGTTGCCCAGGAGCGTGCTGTTGGACATCTGTAGGGTCGAGTTGTCCACGACGGGTGCGCCGGAGGTATTGAAGAAGTAGCTGAAGCCCAGGCTGATGCCGCCGCCGAAGCCCGTTCCGCCGTCTGCCCCGCTGCTGCCGATCGCTTGATTGCCGACCAGGGTGCAGTTGTTGAGCGTGGCGGTGCCGGAGAAGGCGTCATCGATGCCGCCCCCAGCCGCGAAGCCCCACAGGGCGGCGCTGGATGCGGGCCCGCTGCCTTGGCCGGCGATCGCCTCGTTGCCAATCAAGGTGCTATTGCTCACCGTGAGAAGATTTGCCGTGACCCCGGCGATCCCGAACGGGGTCAGCGCCGCTCCCCAGTTCGATATGCCGCCGCCGTTGGCGATGGCGCCGGGTCCGGTGCCCGTGGTGTTCCCACCGATGGCCTTGTTGTCGATCAGGGTGCAGTTCGAGACGGTCCCGAGGCCTGCATAGTTGAGCAAGCCGCCGGCCTGGCCGGCGCCGGTGGCCGGCGCCGAAACGTTGTCGGCCATGGTGCCGACGGTAGGGGTGCTGCCGTTGCCGCCTTGGGCCACGTTGTCGCTCAACGTGGAATTGTTGACGGTCAGGGTCCCAACGAAACTAGCGATACCGCCGCCATTGGCAGCGCTGAACTTGCTCGGACCACTGCCGTTGTCTCCGCCCACGGCGCGGTTGCCGCTAATCGTGCAGTTGCTGATGGTCAGGACCGTCAGGCTGAAGGGCAAGGCGAACGTCCCATTGGTGCTGAAGATCCCGCCGCCCTGGCTGTAGACGCCGGTCCCGCCCGTGGCCTCGTTGTTGGCGACGGTGGAATTGGTGACGGTTACCGTGGAGGGGCTGCTGTTGCCGTAGACTGATCCATCGGCGGCAGTGATGGAGCCGGAGTGATTCGCGATGCCGCCGCCAAGGGCGAAATAGGGGTACGTTGCACCTTCAGGATCGGCCGCACTGATCGCCTTGTTGTTGGTAATCGTGCTGTTCGTCACGGAGAGCGTGCCCCCGTCCCAGTTGTCGATGCCGCCACCCGTACTACCGCCCAGCGGTTCGGTGTAGCTGCCGCCACCCAGGGCCTGGTTGCCATCGACGGTAGTCCCAACGAGGTTGGCGGTCCCTTCGTTCAAAAGGCCGCCGCCGCAGACGTCGCCATAAACACCCCCCTGGATAATCGTCGGCGTAATCGCCGGCGACAGGACAGCCTCGTTGTTGCTCAGCACGCAGTTGTCGAGGTTCAGGGTGGCACCGGCCTCGTTGAGGATCCCGCCTCCGCCGTCGGCCCCCAAGGGCTGAGTCACGACCGCTTCGCCGTTGGCGATCGTCAGGCCGGAAATCGTCACGGTAACGGATCCACTGATGTCAAATACCCGGCTGGCGCTAGCCAAGCTGGCGTTGTTGCCGTTGATCGTCAACTGGTCCGCGCCTGGACCTTTGATATCCAGGTTTTGGGAGACCACGAGCTCGCCCAATGCGGGCGAGAGCGCAATGTTGTGGACGTTCGAGGCGAACTTGATGGTGTCGCCGCTGGCGGCGTGGGCGATTTCATACCGCAGCGACCCTGGCAGCGTAAGGCTGTCGACATTCGTCGTGACGGTGACGGTGCTCAGGACCAGACGGTTTTCGAGGAACTCCAGCTTGAGCCGCCGGTCGCACATGTTCTTCCGGGCAGGTCGGCTGCGGCGACGGGGTGCGGGGCTCTTGCTGAGCAAGGAGGTTAGGAACTTGTTAAAAACGGGACGCATGGGCGTTTCCTTTCGGAGTGGGTGTTAACGGGAAATGGGTCAACAAGGGACGTGAAATTGTCTCTGCACGGCCATCCGTGGCTTGTCGCCGTGGGGTTTTCCTCGCAGGCGTCGGACCTGCCCTCACGCTCGTCTACCCATAAGCTCGCCGGAAACCGCCGCCACCCGCCACGCTTTTAGAAGATTCTCGGCCTTCTAATCAAGTCCTAACTCGATCCCGCCTTGGAAATAATTTCGCGGTTTCCTGGTTTGGGTTTAGCGGTCCAGGGACAGAATGAACCAAAGAGGTTAGAAGAGTACTTTCGCGTCGAGATGCTGGCTCATGAAACGCTTCTGCCGGGGGGGTTCTTTCCGGCAGGTGCCGAGTGGGGTGTTGCTCGGTCTGGGATTGGAACGTTTCACGCTACTATTTCACAGCCACGACAGCGGAATGAATTGGTCTTTGCGAAGGATTACCTCGCTTACGCTTCGCACTTAGTGTCAGTTGCAACCGCTCGCAGTATAGCCAATAGGATGTTACCTTGCGATTCTCGACTGTTTGGAAAAGCGGCGGCACGCCGCCGCACTCCCCAGGGCCGCCAGGAGCAGCGCCAGCGTGGCAGGCTCGGGCACCGCAGGAGGCGCCGCTGAGGAATTGCCGCTCACCGCCGCCAACTCCACGCCGCCCAGCACCACGCCCCCGGCCGCGGGCGCGGCGAAAAGCGACGCCGCTCCGGCTCCTACGGTCAAGCTCGACCCGTTCGACAGTGCCGTTGGGTTCTCCACCACCAGCGTGCCTGCGTTGACGTTGGTCCCGCCCGTGTAGCCGTTGGAGCCGCTGAGGATCAGCGTGCCGGCGTCGTCCAAGCTTAAGGCCGAGCCGGCCACGCTCTCGCTGATGTCGCCGCTAAGCGTGATCGTGGAACCGGCCGTCGGCGCGACGCTTAGATTGCCGGCCAGCGTGATGGGGGCCGAAATCACGTGCGTGCCCCCTTGCACCGTAATGTGCGACGTGCTGCCGCCGTTGTCCAGCGTCAGGGCGTTGGCGCCAGTCGCCGAGATGCTGAATCCCGACGTGGTCGAGCCATCGCTATTGCCCAACACGAGTGCGCCGACGCTCACCGGCACGTCGAGCACGACGCTCACCAGGGGCGATGCCGCGTTGTTCAGACTCGCCGCCTGGCCGCGGCCGTTCGGCGCGCTGGGCGTGCTCCAGGGGCCGACGCTCCAACTGCCGCCGGCGGTTGCCCACGTGGCCGGTCCGCTCGACCCGCCCGGCAACTCCAGGGCGCTGGCGCTGTACACCAGGTAGCCCGCCGGCAATGGATTGCCGTTGAGGTCGACCGTGGCAAAGGTGCCGGTGACGTTACTGCCATAGGTAATCAGTTGCTCCCCGGCCGCGGTGGCGCCGGACAGGTTGAGCGTGCCGCCGAACGAGTCGCTGCCATTGACGTTGGTCGTCAAGACGTTGCCGATCGCCAGGTTGACCGCGCCGGCTCCGCCCACGGAGAGCGAGTGGATCGACTGCGGCGAGTTCGTGGCGTCGAGCGTGCCGCCCGTGACGTAGACATCGGACGAGGGCGAGAACGCGTTGCTCGCACCGGCCTTGAGCACGCCCGCATTGATCGTCGTGGCGTAAGAATAGGTGTTGACGCCGGTCAGCGTGAGCATGCCGGAGCCGTTCATCGTGAGGTACAGGCCGCCGCCGCCGTCCGTGAGCGTGCCGCCAAAGGTGGTTGCGGTCGTTTGATTCACGGTCAGCGTGGCCTGCGGGCCGGTGCTGTTGGTGATCGTGCCGGCCGCCCCGCTGAGGCTGCTGACCGTCACGCTGTTGCCGTTGAGGTCGAGGAACCCGCCGTTGGCCGTCACAGCGCCGCCCGGCAAGGCACTCGCGTAGCCGGAGCCAAGCTGCAAGGTTCCGCTGCTGACCGTGGTCGTTCCAAGATAGGAATTCGCGGCATTCAGCGTGAGCAGGCCTGCGCCGAGCTTGGTCAGGCCGCCCGTGCCGCTCAGGCCGGAGTTGAAGACCACGCTGTTGCCGTTGGTATCGATCGAGGCCGCCTGCCCTGCGGCAATGGTGCGCGATGGCGGACGACACGTCCTGCGTGTTGTTGCTGCCATATTGCAGCGTGCCGCCGGCGAAGGTGATGCTGCCCGTGCCCAACGCCGACGCGCTGAAGTTCAGCGTGCCGCCCGAGAGCGTGGTGCCGCCGGCATACGTGTTGACGCCGCTGAGATACTGCGCCCCGCTGCCGGTCTTGAGCAGCGCCAGCCCTCCATTGGGCCCGCCATTGGGCGTGCTGTTCTGGATCGTGCCGGAGAAGCTGCCGCTAGCATTGCCGTTGCCGAGGGTCAGAACCGATGTGCCGTAGCCGGCCACGTTGTCGACCGTTCCCGAGCCGTTCAGGGCGCCGATGCCGGCGTTCGCCCCGTTCAGGTCGAGCAGGCCGCCGTTGTCGATCGTCAGGGCGTGACCGCCGTTGAGGGCCGTGTTGCCGGCCAACTGCAGCGTGCCGGCCATGATGTGGGTGCTGCCGCTATAGGTGTTCACGCCGTAGAGGTTGAGCTGGCCGCCGTTGCCGCCGCTGAAGACCAGCGAGAGCACGCCGGCACCGTTGGTGAGCGCGCCGCCGAAGGCCGTCACGCCGCTCTGGCTGACCGTGAGCGTAACGGGCTGTGCGACGCTCGTCGTGACGACGCCGGATACGCCGCTGAACGACGGCACCGTGACGCTCAAGCCGGCCAGGTCGAGGACTCCCCCGTTGGCCGCCACGCCGCCCGTGCCCAAGGCATTGACGTTGCCAAGCTGCAGTGTGCCGCCGGTGATCTGCGTGCCGCCCGAATAACTGTTGCCGCCGGCCAGGTTCTGCAATCCAGGCCCCGCCGTGACCAGGCTGCCGCCGGTACCGCTGCCGGCGCCGCCGAGGTCGCGATGCTGCCGGCAAACGTGGTGCTTCCGCCGCTGCCGGACAGGGTTAACACGCCACCGCCCAGATAGACGTTTGCGCCGGCCACGCCGCTCAGCGAGGCGATGGTCTGCTGCCCGCCGTCGATGTCCAGTCCGGCGCCGGCCGCGGTGATGCTCACCGCCGTCGTTGCCGGCAGGTTGCCTACGGGACTGCCGGCGGCGTTCATGAGGGCGACGATCTGCGACTGCGTCAACGCGCTATTGTAGACGTAGACGCCGCTCATCGACCCGTTGAAATTGGCCACGCCGTCAAGCGTGTCGCCCATGGTGTAGCCCAGGTAGATGGTCTGGGTGCCCTGCTCCGCATTGGCCATGGCCGTGGAAGTCCCGTCGGGGTTGCCGTTGACGTAAACGGTGGAGGTGCCGGCCGAGCGGACGATGGAGACGAACTCCCAAGTGCCCGTGTTGACCGCCGTGTTTCCGCCGACCCAACCGCCGGCATACTGGACCCCGCCCATGTGAGTGCCGTTGCCGCCTGTGCCGTTGCCAACACCGCTGGTGAGATAGAAATTCTCATCATTGGCGCCCCAGGCGCCGTTGCCTTTGGCGAGCAAGGCGGCGCCGGTCTCGGTGGTCTTGATCCACATGCCGATCGTGTAGTTCGCGCTGCCGCTCATGTTTGGCAGGCTGGCGGCAGTGATTGTCAGGTAGTTGGCGCCGGTGAGGCCCATCACCCCCAAGTCGTTGGGACCACCGCTGGCACTGATCGCCGGAGCACCCACGGGCGTGGTGGTTACCGTGCTGGCGTTGTTGCCGGTATTGACCGCGGCGCCCGTGGTGAAAGTGTACTGGAGTTGCGCCCCGGTAGGGCACTGTTCTGCCCCCACAGGCTGCTCTGCAACACGCCGCCGCTGATGACCGTGGGGCCGCTGTAGGAGGAGACCTGGCTCAGGGCCATCGTGCCGGTGCCTGTCTTGATCAGTCCGCCCGCCCCGCTGATCACGCCTCGATAGGTCGTGCTGGCGTTGTTGCCGCCGGTCGTCAAGGTTCCGCTATTCAAGTTCACGCTGCCGCCGACGGCCCCGGCCAGGCTGCCGATCGAGCCCGCCGAAACGCTCAATTCAAGGCTGCCGCCGTAGTTGACGCTCACCGCGCTGGACTGCAAGGCGTTGCCCGCCGGATCGGCGATGGCCAGCGTGCCGCCGTTGACCGTGGTCGGGCCGGTGAGGCCGGGATTTGCGGCGTTCAGGGTGAGGATGCCGGGGCTATCCGTTCCCTGGCTGCCGACAAACGTCGCAAGCGTGATCCCGCCGCTGCCGCTGAGGCTATTGGCGAAGGTCACGTTCTGGTTGTTGATGTAAAAGAGGTGCGCGCCCGGATTATTGATGGGCGCGATCTGGCCTGACACGTCGGTGTTCACAAAGGACCATCGCAGGGCTCCGCCGGCAAAGACGATGCTGCTGGCCGGCGGGATGGCCCCGGCGCCATTCATGCTCAACACGCCGCCGTTGATCGAGGTCGGTCCCGTATAGGTGTCCAGGCCGCTCAATCTCTGGAACCCGCTGCCGGCGGCCATGACCACGGACACCGTGCCGGAACCGTTCGCAATGCCTCCGGTGAAGGTGTAGTTGCCGCCGGCCGTGTTGCCCAAGGTCACCGTATCGGCGCCGCTGCCCGCCACGTCGGTGACCAGGCCGCTGCCGTTGAGCCCGCCCATGCTGACGTTATTTCCGTTCAGGTCGAGCACGCCGGGGGCGTTCACCGCTACGGCCGCCGTGGCGGCGCCCAAGGTCGCCACGCCGCTGCCCAACTGCACCGTTCCCGCCGAGACCGTCAAGCCGCCGCTGAAGGAGTTGGCGGCGTTGAAGACCAGCAGGCCCGTGCCCGTCTTGGTCAAGCTCGCCGCGCCTTGGCCGTTGTCCCGATCCGCCAAGGGCATGGATACCGTCAGGTTGCCCGGCCCTGCCACGCTGAAGGTGTTGCTGGCCGCCAGTTGGAATCCGTCGAACGCATTTCCGCCGCCGGTAATGCTAATCAGGGAATTGGCGCTGCCGGTGACCGTCACACTTCCCGTGGTGGAATTGCCGAAATCGTAACGTCTGATAGCCCGCCGAGGAACCGCCCACGCCGGTAAGCGTCCCGCCGCTAAGCACCACCGGGCCGATGGTGTTATTGCTGGCCGCCCCGCTCGCCGTGCTGATGAGCAGACCGCCTTGCTGGATAACGAGTGCCGTCGTCACGATCGTGGCGCCGCCGCCCAAGGTGTTGCCGCTGGTGAAATCCAGCACGCCGCCGCTGCCGACCGTGATCGTGCGCCCGGCCGGTGCGGTAGTTCCCGTAAGGCCCAATACGCTGTAAGGGGGGTTCTGCCCGTTCGGATTATTGGCGTTGGCAATCAACGTGCCGCCGCTGACCAGGACGTTGCCCGTAAAGGTGCTGAAAGTGCTGGTCAGATCGAGCACGCCATTGCCCGTCAAGGTCAGGCCCGCCGCCGTGCCGAGGTTGGAGTTTACGAGCGAATTGCTGATGGTCAAACCGCCCTCGCCCGTGACGTTGAAGGTCGTGCTGGCCGCAAGCGCCAGGGCGTTGCTGGCTCCCGTGCCCGAAATCAAGGCCGGCGTGGCGCCGCTTGCGCTCACGGTTCCCGCGGTGTTGGAGGCGAAGCCCCACGCCGGGTACAGGGTGCTGTAGCCGCCCAGACTGGTGAGCGTGCCGCCGCTGAAGGCGAGTGAACTGAAGTAGTTGGCGTCCGTCCCAACCGTGCTGATGACCTCGCCCCCATTGATGACCAGTGCCGGCGAGTCCGTGCTCGTGCTGTTGCCCGTTGCGTTGCCGATCGCGTACTGCAGCACGCCGCCACTGTTGACCGTAATCGTGCGACCGGGCGTTGAAACGCGCCCAAGGCGGAGGCCGCCGGGTTACCGACGAAACTGCCGTTGCTGGCCGTCACATCCAACGTGCCGCCGCTGACCGTCACGCCGCCCGTGAAGGTGTTGTTGATGCTGTTCAAGACCAGCAGGCCGGGGCCGAGCTGGGCAATCCCGCCGCTGCCCGAGATGCCGGCGGAGGTAAACGTCGTCGCGCCGCTGTTGTTGAACGCCAGCGTGCTGTTGTTGGTAATCGCGCTTTCGGATCCCCAGCGCCCCGTTGCTCGTGCCGTTGCCGACCTGCAGCGTGCCGGCGGAAATCAGCGTCGGGCCGCTGTACGTGTTCGTCGCGGTGAGGATAGCCACGCCGTTGCCGCTCATAACCAGCTTGCCGGTGTTGCTGATGACACCGCCCAAGGTGAGGCTCGAGAACGCCGGCGGGTCGAGCGCCAATACGCCATAGTTCACCACCCCGCCCGGCAGGGAGCCGGCAAACGTCACGTTGTCGCCCACCTGGAGCGTGCCGCGGGAGACCGTCGTCGTGCCCGAAAACTGTTGTTCGTGGCGGTCAGGATGACCGTGCCGCCGGTCACAGGGCTGTTGACGATCAGGCTTGTGCTGCCGCCGTTATCCGTCAATGCCGAGGCGAAGGTCAGCGTGCCGCCGCCGCCGCCCAGGAGATAGTCTGTGCCGCTGGGCGTCAGAACGCCGGTATACGTCTCGCTGTCCAACGCGCCGAGGCTGAGATAATTGAGATTGAGACCGTTGCCAGCCAGGTTGACCGTATCGCCCGCCGTGGCCGGGGTCACGACCAGCGTGCCGTTGGAAGCCGGTGTAAGATACGGCAGCAGGCTGGGCAGGCCGCTCGCCTCGAGCCCCACGGCGCCGAGGCCCCGACCGTGATCGAGTCGTTGTTGGCAACCGTGGAAACGGAGCTCGATGGAACCGTACAGCAGCACGCCGGCCGTGACCGTCGTCGAGCCGTAATAGAAATTCAGGCCGGTGAGATACAGCGTCCCGGTCGTGTTCTTCACCAGGCTGGCGCCGTTCTGGTTGTCATTGATCGTGCCCGCAAAGCTGCCGCCGCCGACCGTCAGCGTGCCGCCGTTGGAGTTGAACAAGTACAGCGTGCTGCCCGGCGAACCGTTCAAGGCCGCCAGCGTCTGCGACGCGTTGTAAAATCCGACCATGCTCGCGTTGTTGATGTTGAGCGTAGTCGTGGAGGGCAGTGAACCGGCCGGGGCCACCGCGAGATAACCGCCGTTGATGGTGGTCGAGCCCTGGTAGGTGGCGTTGCCGTAGAAGGCGACGTTGCCGGGACCCGTCAGGGTTACACTGTTGGTCCCGCTGCCATGCAGGATATTGCCGAAGAAGCTCGAAGACATTATTGACCGACGCCGAGGAGATGGTGAGCGAGCTGTTGAGTGTGATGTTGCCGCCGAAGCCGGCACTGTTGTCGTCGATGTTTCCCAGCGTGGCGTTGGCGGCGTTGACCGTGATGTTCTGCGGGAAGGCATTCGCGCCGCTGATCAGCAACTGCGCCGGGCGCTCCCCGTGTAAGCGTCGCCCAATTGGATGGCCGTGCCGTTGCCCAAGGCGCCGGCCGCCGCCGCCACCAGCACGCCCGCTGATCGTCGTCGGGCCGCTGTAGTTGTTCTGCGCGCCGAGGGTCAACGTGCCGTTGCCCATCTTGAGGAAGCCCATGCCGGCGGGGGCCGGATTGCCGTCAGGAATGCTTGAGCCATAGCTGAAAGTCTCTCCGGCAACGACCTGGATGCCGAAGATCGTCCCCGCGCCGAAATAGGCCTTGCTCAACAGGCTCGACACATCACTCTGCTGGAACTCGCCCGGGCTGGTTCCGGCCTGAACGACTAGCGTGCTGCCGGTGTTGTTCACGGAAATAAGTCCTGCGGTCAGGTAGGCCGGCTGCCCGCCGTAGAGGCCTAAGGAACTGGTGCTGGTGGCGATCAGCACGCCGCCGTTGACCTGGGTGCCGCCCGTGTAGGTGTTGTTGCCCGTTAGGGACAGAATGCCCGTGCCGAGCTTCATGAAGCCCAGCGAGCCGTTGACTGTATCGGCAATCGACGTGCCGTAAGTGACGTTCTCCGGGGCGTTGACCTGGATGCCGAGGTTGCCGCTGGCGGCAAAACTCACGTTGCCCAGCACGGTATCGACGCCGCCGCCCGACGTCAGGCTGTATTCCCCGGCATTCGTGCCGGCGGTGACCGCCAGCGTGGCGCCCGTGTTGACGATGATGTTCCCCGTGGTTGTGTAACCGGGCAAGGCGCCGGTGTTGGCGGCGATCAGCACGCCGCTGTTGACCGTAGTGCCGCCGGTGTAGGTGTTTGCGCCGCTGATGATCCAGGTGCCCGGGCCGATCTTCGTCAGGCTGCTCGCGCCGCTGTAGGCCATGCCCAGCGAACCGTTGGTCGTGCCCTCAAGGGTCAGAGGCCCGTTGGCGGCGTTGTTCATCACGCCATATCCATAGCCGATGTGCGCTTGCGTCGTCGCCGCATTCAACTGGAAGGTCACGCTGCCGGAGGCGTCGAGGGTTGCCCCGTTGGGGCCGATGGTGAAGCTGCGGTCCCAATTGCCGCCGGCGGTGGCCGTGCCCACGTAGCGGACCGTGCCGCCGTTGAGCACCAGATTGGCCGCGGCAAACGCATCCTGGCCCAAACCGGAATTGGCGTTGGTTGCCCCAGTGTCGGCGTCCGACCAGGCCGAAACCTCCAGCACTCCACCTTGGTTGACCGTAACCAACCAGTTCCCCCATCCCAGGTTGGAATGCAGGCTTCCGCCGACGAGCGAGAGGGTGCCGCCGCTGACGGTCGTTGGGCCGCTGTAGGTGTTCTGGCCGGCAAGCCGCAGGTAGTTGCCGCCGATCGTCAAGACCGAGCCGCTGCCGCTGATGACGCCAGTGTAAGTTTGGGCGACCGGATTGTTGAAGACCAGCGTGGAGTTGTTTGCGATGTTGCCGGCGACCGCGCCCACGCCGCCCACGGAGCCGTTGCCGAGCTGCAGCGTGCCGGCCGAGATCGTGGTCGGGCCGCTGTAGCTCTCGATATTGGTCAGGGTCAGCGTGCGGCTGCCCAGCGTGGCCAGCGCGCCGTTGCCGCTGATCGCGCCGGCGAAGGTCTCATTCGAGGCGTAATTGAAGGCCAAAAAACTGTTGTCGGCGACTGTGCCGGCCAGCGAGCCGTCCTGGCCCGGCTGCCCGCTGCCAAGCTGCAGCGTGCCGCCGGAGATCGTGGTGCCCCCGTTGTAGCTGTTGGCATTCGTGAATGTCAATAGGCCCAGCCCCGACTTGGTCACCGCACCGCTGCCGCTGATCGTGCCGCCGAAGGTCTGAGGGGCGAAATTGTCGAACACCAGGAGCGAGTTGTTGGTGACCTGGCCGAGCAAGGAGCCGTCGGCCGTCGCGCCGGTGTTGACGCCAAGTTGCAGCGTGCCGCCATTGATCGTCGTGCCGCCGCTGAACGTGTTGCCCGTGCTGGTCAACGTCACGGCCCCGCTGTTGAGCTGCAGCACGCCGGGTCCCGTGATCGCGCCGGCAAAGACCTGCTGGCCCGTCAGGCTGTAGACCAGCGAGCCGCTGTCCGAAATCATGGTGTTGGGCAGATAGCCGTCCGGCCCGGCCCCGGCGTTGCCCAGTTGCAGCGTCGCCCCCGGCCCGATCGAGGTCAGCCCCGTAAACGTGTTGGTGTTCTCGATCACCAGCGTCCCGCCGTTGGTCAAGCTCAGGCCGGTGTTGCCGGTAATCGACGCCGTCCCGGAAATCGTATACGTGTTCGTGTGGTTTTGGAACGTCATGCTGCTGGGACTGACGTTCCCTGAGTTCAACGTCACGTTGGTGGTCCCGCTTACCGCAGCCGAGTCGCTGAAGACGACGGCGTCGTTCGGCTGGAACTTGCCATAATTGTCCGTCCCGCCCATCTGGACGAAATTTCCCAAGCCGTTCCAATCGCTGCCATGCAGCCCGGTCCAGGCAACCGAGTACAGCCCCGTCACCAGCAGGTCCAACTCCTGCGGGTTGGTGGGATTGATTTGCAGGCCGCCCTGGGCGCGGTTGGGAAGAAGGCCCAGCGTAAAGGTCGTGGTTGCGGCGTTGGCCAGCGTGGCGGCGTCGCTTGGATCCGTTCCTATGAGGGCGTAGGTGCCGGTGCCGGAAATGGCGCCCGTGATCAAGATGTTTTGTATGTTGGGCAAACTGCCGGTGTTGTTGCCGACGTTGATGAGCCCGTTATCGACCACCAGCCCCGGTTGGCCGACGCCGCCTAGCGAATCGAACTGGAAGGTGACATTCGAGCCGTTCTGATAGCTGAAGGGGACCGTCAGGCCGTTGGCCAGGGTGAGCGGACCCAGCGTGCTGGGTGCCCCGCCGGCCGCCATGCCGGCCTCAATCATCGTGGCGTTGGCGATCGTGACCGGTCCGTAGATCGTGCCCGTGCCGCCCAGGGTCCCGGCGGAAACGGTTACCGTGCTTGCGGTCGACGAGCTATACAACGATCCGTTGACCAGAAACCGCCCGCTGGCCACGGTCGTCGAGCCGGAATAGCTGTTGGCGACGGTGAAGGCGATCGTGCCGTTGCCGCCCAATGGGATCCCCGTGGTCCCGGCACTTCCACATAGATGGGACTGGAAGCGCCGATTTGGACCCCGCCGCTGCCGCTGATCGGGCCGGTAAAATCGACGCGGCCCGACTGTGCGGCATAGAACGTGGCGGGACCGCTCAATTGCACGCTGCCGTTCATGGCCGTGTAGTCGTCGGTGAAACCGCCCAGCACGACGCTGCCGTTGCCGGGAACCGGGTTGACGACGATATTGCGGTTGCTGAACAACGTCGACGGACTGGTGCCGATAATCCGGCTGTTGGGTCCGTAGGTCATGAAGGCCAGGTTGGCCCCGCTCGCCGTGGCGCTGCTCCCACTCGTGACGCCGATCACCAGCGCGGACGTGCCGCTGCCCAGGGGGCCTGCCAGGCCGTTGGCATAGTCGGCCGCGGCGATGAACAACCCGCCCCCGGCGAGTTGCAGACTGGCGGCATTGAACGTGCTCGCGCTGCTCGCAAAAATCAAGCCGCCCAAATTGCCGCTGCCGCCATAGGTCACGTTGACGGCGGCCGAACTGGAGTTGCCGATCGCCCCGGCATACTCGCCCTCAGGCAGTTGGGAGGCCCCCCCGCGAATCGACGAAAACTGCACGCTGGCGCCTGCCGACGCCGAATACAGGTCGATCGGATTCTCGAGGATCAGCGTTGAATTGGCGGTGGGGCAACCCAACACCAGGCTGCCGGTGAGATACGTGCCGCGCTGCAAGGTCTGCAGGGTGGTCGCGGCGGTCGTCGAGTACAGGGCCACGACCCGCGGCGCGAAGTTCGAACTGGACGCGGACAAGCCGACCACGTCCAGCGTGTTTCCGGATGAGCCCAGGCTGATCTGGCCGGCGGTCGGCGTCTGGCCGGCGGGAACCACCGCGTAGCTGAAGTCCGAGAGGAAGCTCGGATAATTGGGGTCGCTGCCCAGCGTTGCGCCGATCTCCAGGATCGAAGTCCCGCCGCCGGTCGAGTTCAGACTGATGGGGGCAAGACCGCCGTCGTTGGGGTTGGTCCCCAAGGCATTGGCATTCAGGAGCGAGAGGATCGACGAGCCGCCGCTGATGCTGTTCGATACCGTCACCAGTCCCGGGGGAGTGGAATTGGTGTTGGCGCCCAGGAGCATCAGTCGCCCATTCACAACTGTCGTGGGACCCGAGTAGCTGTTGCTAGGATTGGTGACCTGCAAAGTCCCCGAGCCCAGCTTGGCAAGACCGACGGAACCAGCGGCCGAGTCCTGGATGGCGGTGGAGAAGACGACCGGCGCGGTGGCATTCGTGGTGTCGATGCCGAAGAAGGAACCGGCCAGCAGTCCGCTGTTGTTCCCGGTCAGGTTCGTCAGCAGGATCCCGGCCTGCGACGTCGTAAATCCCGTGCCGGCGACGTTCACGGCCAGCGTGGCCTGGGAGCCGGCGGTGATGTTTGCCGCGGTCCAACTCGTCGGGTTGCCGGCGTACAGAGCACTCGTCGTGGCAAATTGCAGAATGCCGCCGCTGACGTTGGTCGTGCCGCTGTAGGCGTTCGTGCCGCTGAGGACCTGGGTGCCGCTGCCGAGCTTGGCAAGGGACACCGTGCCCACGCCGTTCTGGATCGTTCCGGGGAAGGTCCCAGCTAGCGCCGTTGCCGCCGACAGTCAACGTCGAGGCCGTAGAGACCAGATCGGCCACCGTGCCCATCCCGCCCAGAGCGCGGGCACGGTCGGATCGAACCCGTGCAGGTCGAGCGTGCCGCCGGTAATGGCCAGGCTGCCGGTGTTGAGCAAGGCCGCGTTGTTGGCAAACTGCAAACTGCCGGCGGCAACCGTCGTGCCGCCGGTGTAGTTGCTCGTTCCGCTCAGCGTCAGCGCGCCCGTGCCGATCTTGGTCAGGCTGCCGGCGCCGCTGATCGTGCCCGCGTAGGCCGCCGGACTGGTGTTGTCTCCGCCCACCGAGAGCGTCGTCGCAGCGCCGATTGTCACATTGCCGCCCGCGGGGCCGCCGCCGGTGAGGGAACCGATCTGGGTGTTGAAGCCGCCACTGACGTTCAGAACCGCGCCGCCCGTATTGGCCATGATCACCTCGGAATTATTGCCAAACGCGCCGCTGACGTTGGCCACCGAGGCCACGCCCGCGCTTAATGTGCCGCCGCTGACGACCGTCGGACCGGTGTACGTGCTCGCGCCCACAAGCGTCGTCACCGCGTTGCCCGTGAACGTCATTCCGCCGCAAATATTTGCGACGATAGTCGGCGCGGCCAGGCCGGCCCCCGACCCGGCGCCGCTGCTGGTGAGGGTCACCGCCGGCGCCGACGTGTATCCCGTGCCCGGATTGGTGATCACGATGCCCGTGACCGCGCCGGTGATGGGACTGATCGTGGCATAGCCCGTCGCGCCGGTGCCGCCGCCGCCCGTAAAGGCGACTTCCGGAGGAACGGTGTAGCCCGATCCGGCAGCGGTCACGGAAACCGCCAATACGCCGCTGGCCGAGGGGGCGAGGAGGGCCTGGCCGATGGTGATCGCCTGGCCGTTGTTGTTGATCGTGCCGCCCTGGCCATAGACATAGGCGGCGCCCAGGCCCGTCATGAAAGTGGCGTTGGCGGCGCTGCCCGCCTCCAGCGTGCCGCCATTGAAGTTGACGACGGCACTGGCATTCCTCGCCGCCGTAAAGCCGAGCGTCTGCAAGGCGCCGCCCGGTGCGCCGCCGCCCAGGTTGAGGTTGTCCACGTTCGTAATGCTGTTGTCATAGTTCAACTGCACGCCGAGGGTCGGCGTGAGGAATTGGCCGCTTCCGCTGATGGTGATGGCGGTCGTCTGGTTCGTCGACCAGTTCGCGTTCAAACCTTGCCCTGCTCCGACGGCCGAGCCTCCGCCCGCCACCAGGACCGTGCCGCCCGAAATATTGACGACGCTTGCTTCTCCCGCGCCACCGCGGTTGGGCAGAAACCAGGTGCCGTTCCTGTTCGGCAGAATAATCTGTCCGCCGCTCATGTCGAGTTCGCCAAAGGTCCCGACGCCGCCGCTCGATCCGCCGACGTCGATTTCACCGGCCACGTTGATGGTCCCGCCCGAGAGGTTGTAGTAGCCGAAGGCCCCCGACGTGCTCGCGATCTGGACACCGCCCAGGGCGGTATTGTTGCTGGCGACCGTGCTCGAGCCGGATTGGTACATCGCGCCCGCCGCGCCGCTGGTGCTTCCCACGAGGATCGTCGAGGCCGCACCGCTGGCGGGGATAATCGAACCCGTGCCCGTGACCTCGAGCACGCCGGTGGTGACCGTAGTCGCCAAGGTATAGGAGTTGGCCGCCGTGAGATCCAGGATCCCCGCGCCGGTCTTGGTCAAGGAACCGCCGCTGCCGCCGCTGGTGGCAACGCCCTGCGTCCAGACCAGCGGGACGGAAACCGTGAGGTCGGGCACGCCCAAGAAGCCCGTCGAGGCGACGTTGAAAGTCACCGTGCCGCCGAGCATGATGCCGTCGGCCGTGGTGTTGGCGGCATTCGTGCTGATCGTCGACGGCGCGGCGCCGCCGACCGTGACGGTGTTGGAATTGAAGGTCTCCGCCTGGTATTCGCCGCTGGCGCCTTGTCCGCTGATGAACGTGCCGCCAATCAGGGTCAGGGGGCCGAAGGAATTGAGATCGCCGCCGCCGGGATTGGCCGTTCCTGTGACCGCGGTCTGCAGCGTGCCGCCGTTGACGACGACGTTTACGACGGGCAACGTCGTCGAGTTCCCGAACACATTGCCCGAACGTCAACAAAAGCGTGCCGCCGTTGTTCACGGTAATCGTCCGCGCCGCGGTTTGCGGATTTCCCAGCGGGCCGAAGGCCGGAGTGGGATTATTACCCGCGCCGGTGGCATTCAGGGTGCCGCCGCTGACAACGATGTTGCCGGTAAAGGTGCTGTTTGCCGCGGAGAGCGTGAGCAGGCCGTTGCCGGTCAAAAGCAGCCCGCTGGCGGTGCTCACGATCAGGGCGCTGACCGTAAGGTTTCCGTAGTCGAAGACGGCCAGCCTCGCTGCGCCGCCATTCCCGTACAGGCTTCCGGTTCCGTTGATGGTCACTCCGGAACTGGCATTCGGGGTGACCAGAATGCCGGCGGCATCAATATCGTTGGTTCCGCTCAACGTCAAGGTCACGCCGCCGGTGTTGAATCGCAAATCGGCCACCTTGAAGCTGGCCACCGGCGACTGGCTTGTGGTCATGTCGATATGGGTTGCAGTGCTGGTGCCGAAAGTGCCGGAGCTGGCGGTGTAACTGTTAAAGGCGATCAGATTGCTGCCGCTGGTTCCCGCCCAGGTGCTTCCACCGCTGACGGTCATGAAATCGCTCCAGTTGCTGGTGCCATCGACGATCACGCCGTTATTCACGTAGGGCACGGTTGCGCTAACCGAGCCGGAGCTTGGCAGCGTGAACGTCTGCCGTGCCGGGATACGTGCGGGTGACGGCCCCCAGGGCGACGTTCAGCGTGCCGCCGTTGCTGTTGAAGTTTAGCGCGCTGGGGCCGGTGACGGCGGTCCCGGCGAAGGCCTGGGACGACGTGACGGAGGGCTGGCCTTTGATGGCTAGCGTGCCGCCGCCGAGGCCCAGGGCCGAACTGCCGCTGATCAGGTTGACGGGTGTGGCTAGGTTCGTGAAATCGAGAAGCAGTGTGCCGCCGTTGACGTTGGTCGGGCCGCTGTAGGTGTTGACCGCCGAAGCGTTGAGCGTGAGCGTGCCGATGCCGACTTTCGTCAGCGATCCGCCCACGGCGCTGCTGGCGCCGCCCGTATCCGAGATCACGCCGGAAAAAGTCTGGCTGCTGTTGTCCGCGCCGACGGCCAGGGCCCCGCCGCCGAGGAACACGAGGCTTCCGCCAACGCCGCTGAGCGCGGGGATGCTCTCGATGGTCCCATTGACGTCCAGCCCCGCGCCGCTATTGGGCAATTGCACCTGGCTGCTGCCCGAGAGGGAGCCCAACGCCCCGCCGTTATAGAGCGACTTGACCTGGGTGCTCGTCAGGGCGATGCCGTAGACTTGGATGTCGCTGACCGACCCCAGGAACATCTGTGCCCCGTCGCCCGTATCGGTATCATTATAGCCGATGCGTATGTCCTGCGTGCCCTGTTCGGGGCCACTCATGCCGGTCGAGGTTCCGGTCGCCACGCCGTTGACGTAGGTGGTGGTCGTTCCGCCCGAGCGAACGTAGGTCACGTATTCCCAACGCCCGGTATTGACGTTGGTATTGCTGCCGACCCAACCGCCGGCGTACTGGACGCCGGCCACGTGCCCCCCCGCACCGTCGGGCCCGACGAGGGTGGTGGCGCCGCTCGCCGCGGCCCCCAGATAGAAAATCTGATCATTTGTGCCCCAGTTCCCAATCACGCCCTTGTACAGGAGGCTGGCCCCCGGCGTGGAGGTCTCGATCCACATGCCGATCGTATAGCTGGCGCTGCTGCTGAGGTTCGTGAGGTTGCCGCTCTTGGGCTGGATATCGAGATAGTTGGCGCCGTTGAGGTACATCATGCCCATGCCGTTCGGGCCGCCCGTCGCGCTGTACAACGGGGCGACGTTGCCCGCGGTCTCGCCCACGGTGATCGCGACGGCCATCGTGCCGCTGTTGAGGACGACGCCGTTGCCGAAGTTGAGGTCCAATGCCGCATTCAACGTGTTGCTGTTCGAGGAAATGGCCCGCAACGTGCCGCCGGAGACGATTGTCGGCCCGCTGAAGCTGTTGCCGAGGGAAGAGGCGAGGGTCAATAGCCCGCCGCCCGCCACGGTAACGCTGCCGGTGCCGCTGACAAAGCCGCCAAGCGTGAGGTTGCCGCCGCCGGCGGACGTCGTGAAGGTCTGCGTGCCGCTGAGGCTGATGGCATCGTTGATGGTCTGCGTGGAAACGCTGTTGTTGACAATCCCGCCCGTGAGTGTAAAGCCGTTCGTGCCCAAGATGCCCGGGTTGATCGTGTAGGCCGGAGCGCCCGAGTTGAAGGTGATGCCGCCAAGGTTGAACGTGCCGGGCGTCATCAGGTTGTCGGTCAAGGTCGTGCCATAGGACGTGGGCCCGAAGACCAGCGAGTCGCCGCTCAGCGGCAGGAGGCCGCTGAACCAGTTGGCAGTCGACGACCAGTTGAGCGTAGGGCTTCCGACCCAGGTGTCGGTGGCCGCTTTTGCGGCGGAAAGCGAGAACAAAACTACAACGCCCGAAAGCATCAGGGGGGAAAATCCACGTTTCATGGCAAGTCTCCTAAATGTCAATCGATGATCTGTGCCCGTTCCAATTCGATTCGGGGCTGCCGGTTGCGAATTGCCAGTTTCTAATTGTCTTGGAGGGCTGGTTGCGGGTTCTTCACTTGATCCTTGGGAGCAAACAAGAAATCCGACGGCTCCAAGGCCACGTCGCAGATCCGCACTTCGTCGATCCAGCCCGGGAACCAATTCCCGACCTGGCCGTTATAATAGCCGCGCCCCACGGACCAGATGTACGGATAGCCCGCACCGGGCAAACTGGCGAGGGGGTCGCTCGTGGGATAGGCCCCCCGCGCCAGGGCGTTGGAGCCGGTCGCGGGCAGGCCGGTGACCGCCCACAAGACATAGCCCTTCCCGTTCAGCGAGTCGACATACAGTTTCAGGTTCTCCCCGTCGCTGGTGGCGGCCACGTGATACCAGTGGTTCTCCTCGACGGTCACCGCCTCGGCGGTGGCCACGTGCTGCCTTCCGTCGACGTTGCAGAAGAGGATTTCGAAGCGCTTTTTGGGCGTGACGTGGAAGGCCAAGGGCGTACACTTGGGATCGGCCGCACTGACGTTGATGCCGTCGCGGACGATGAACACCTGGAAGTTCCCGTTCAACTTCGCCACCTTGACCGAGGCCTCGATCGTCCACCGCAAGGGCGTGATGGCCTGCAGGTCGATGCGCGAGGGCTTGCTCCAGGCCGACATCGTGAAGAAGATCGCGCGTCGCTGCGCCCGCGGGCTGATTGCTGTTGTCCAGGCTGGCCGCGTTCGGCTCGCCGCTGTGCGTCACCACGGGCGCAGGCACGTCGGCCGAAAAGCGGGGCTGGGTGTGATTGTTCCAGGTATAGAGGTCATTGCCATTGATGCTCGAGTCCAGACTGCCTCGGACGGTGCGCGGCCCTCTTGCGACTCGGGCACCAGGACGCCCACGGGATGGTCTTCGAATCGCCAATAGGCCACGACGTGCTGCTTCTTCTGGGCGTCGTCCAGCGACCGCGCGAAGCGCTCCCCGTTGTTGGCCACCAGCTTTACGCCCTGGGTGTTGAGATCAACCTCCATTCCCTGCTCCTCCGTCAGCCGCTGCGGCGTCTCCGGGCTTTTCCCCGGGTCTAAACCAACAAGGGACGGGGTCACGTCAACCGCCCCGCGGAAGACGTGGACCTGCTCGATGCCGTTGGGGGAAACCTCCAGACCGAATTCCGTGCCCAAATCAATCGCTTTCATGCCCGGCGCGCTGATCGTGAAACCCTTGGCGGCGGCATTCTCCACGGTCACAGTTACCTTGCCGCCGGAAAGCGACGCGCTGCGTGGCGACTCGGGCTGGAAAGACGCGGGGCCTTGCAGGATGACGCGGGCGCCGCTGGCAAAGACGATTTCAGCCAGGCCGGAACGCAACGACAAGAGCTGCCCCGCCTTCAAGCTGTCACCATCGGCGGGGGCAGTATCCGGATCGGCCCAGGCACAATCATAGGTGCGGGCCAGGCGAGCCACCGCGGCAGGACCCATCACGCCCTGCCCCGCAGGAACTTGGCCCTGTTCAATGGCGCTATTCAATTGGTTCTGGGGGGAGGGACTTGCGGCGGGTCCACGGGTTCGTGGAGTTTGAGCGCCTTTATCTTGCGCCGTCACAAAACCAGGATCAAGACGCGCCCGGGGCGCAAAGCACAAAACCGTGACGAAGATCGCAATCAGGGCCGCGAAGGTCATTAAATTAGCGGAGATTGAACCCCAACCGCCGCGTCCCAGGTTTCCTAGGAAACCCAGTACCGGAGAGGCGGGAGCGGCCGGCGATTCTTAGGAACTTGGGCCACTAGAGGAGGCAAGGAAACAGGTGGCTTGCCCGCCCCGCCCGACCACAAGGACGCGTGCAACTCAAGGTAGTCGAGGTAGCGCCGGCGATGAACCTGACTCTGGCCCAGCAACTCCCCTAGTCGCTGCCAACCGCGCTCGGAAAGCTGCTCCTCGCAGAGTTGGTTGAGCAAGTCATCGAATTCCTGGTCGCTTTGTGGGGTACTCATCGGATCACTTCCTTGTGGGATCAACTAGGAGGGGCACAGGCGGTCATTTTCCGTCGGATACATTCCAGCAACGCCTTACGGATTCGGCCCAGCGACTGCGAGACCGAATTGACCGGCCGCCCCAGTTGGGTTGCCAGTTCCTGAACCTGGAGGTTATCGTTGTAGCGGTACTGGAGAAGGCTCTGGTCGAACGGCGTCAACTTCTGCCGGCACTCGGCCAGGAACGACAAGCGTGGGTCGGCCTCCGCCTCGCGCTGCTCTAGCTCCACGACCAGGGCCTTCAGTACACCATCGGGCAAGCAGCGCTGGAGGTCATGTTTACTGCGGGTGCGATAATACTCGAGCACCCGAAGATGGGCAATTCGCCTGGCCCAGGCGAGGAAGTTCGTGCCCGGTTCGAAGTTGCAGAACTCCTGCCAAAGAGTGACCGTGGTCTCGCTCAGCACGTCTTCGGCATCCTGAAGAATCGGAACCAAGGCGGCGACGTAGCGGAAGAGGCGGCCCTGATCGCGGGAGAAAAGCCGCACAAATTCCGCAGGCGACCTGGGTTCAATCGACGTGGGGCCAATCGATGTCGGCCCCCCAGAAACAACTGAATAGGGCCGTTGACCACGGCCACCCGGGTCCGATTGATGTCGGCGCGGAGGTTCATTTTCAGGCATCTTTGTGGCTCACTCAATAACCCAGTCCGATGACCTTCCCAGTCGCCGCCACAACACGGCGCTACTCTATAAGGACGTGACCGAGCAAAATCTTCGTCGAAAAATTGATCGAATTCCTGGTTGGCGTGCTGTATGATAAATAATACCACACGTTGGCAGAGCCGAAAAGTCGGAGGCCGGAGGTCGGAAATTCGATGTCTGATCTCTGACCTCTGACCTCTGACCAATGATCTCTGCGGTAAATCACCAACGGGCTAAAGTCCATCCTACAGGAAAATGAGGAACTTCCCATGCCATTTATTAACTCCCGAAGCCTCTTGACCGCGGCGGTTGCCGTGGCTCTGCCCGCCCTGTGCGCTTTAGCCGCTGATCCCGGCAGGCTGACCGTGAGGGTCGATCGGCCCGGCGTCACGATCAGCCCCATGCTGTACGGCCTGATGACGGAGGAAATCAACCACTCCTATGACGGCGGCCTGTACGCCGAACTGATTCGGAACCGTACCTTCAAGGAGGATGCCCAGCAGCCCGCGCATTGGTCGGTCGTCAAGAGCGAGGATTCCGATGGCCAAATCGCGCTGGATACTGATGAGCCCGTCAATACTACCGCCCTGACCACCAGCCTGCGGCTGGAGATTGCCAAAGCGGACAAGGGCCAGCGCTGTGGGATCGCCAACGACGGCTACTGGGGGATTCCCGTCAGGCCCAACACGCAGTACCGCGCCGCATTTTACGCCAAGGCCGGCGGGGGGTTCTCCGGACCGCTGACCGTCAATATCGAAAGCAACGACAGCGCCACGGTCCACGCCTCGGCCATCCTGCCGGCCGTCGGCAGTGAATGGAAGCGGTACACGGTCACGCTCGCCACCGGCCAGGCCGCGCCGTCGGTCGCAAACCGCTTCGTGATCTCCGCAGTCCACCCGGGCAAGGTGTGGTTCAGCCTCGTCTCGCTGTTCCCGCCCACCTACAACGACCGGCCCAACGGCAACCGCATCGACATGATGCAGAAACTGGCCGACATGCACCCGGCCTTTCTGCGCCTCCCTGGCGGCAACTATCTGGAAGGCGACACCATCGCCGAGCGCTTCGACTGGAAGAAGACGCTGGGCGATATTTCCTTGCGCCCCGGCCACCGCTGTTGTTGGAACTATCCTTCCTCGGACGGCATGGGACTGCTCGAATATCTCGAGTGGTGCGAAGACCTGCACGTGGAGCCCGTTCTGGCGGTCTACGCCGGCTACTCGCTCCGCGGCGAGCACGTCGGCCCCGGCACAGCCCTCGAACCGTTCGTGGCCGAGGCCCTCGATGAAATCGAGTACGTCACCGGCGACCAGAGCACCGCGTGGGGCAAGCGCCGCGCCCAGGACGGCCACCCCGAGCCTTTCAAGCTTCAGTACGTCGAGATCGGCAACGAGGACGAGTTTGATCGCTCGCGCAGCTACGACGGCCGTTTCGCGCAGTTCTACGACGCCATCAAAGCGAAGTACCCAGCCCTGCAACTCATCGCCACCACGCCCGTCAAGACCCGCCGCCCCGACGTTATCGACGACCATTACTACCGCTCGGCCCACGACATGGCCGGCGACGCCCGCCACTATGACAAGTACGACCGCAGCGGTCCGAAGATTTTCGTCGGCGAGTGGGCCAGTACTGAGGGCAGCCCTACTCCCACCCTGCAGGCGGCTCTTGGCGATGCCGCCTGGCTGACCGGCTTGGAACGCAACTCGGATCTCGTTCTGCTTTCGTGCTATGCTCCGCTGCTGGTCAACGTCAACCCCGGCGCGCACCAATGGGCCACCAACCTGATCGGCTACGATGCGGTCAGCAGCTTCGGCTCGCCTTCGTACTACGTCCAGAAGATGTTTGCTGAAAACCGTGGCGATACGGTGCTGCCCGTGGAGGTCGTGGCCCAGAAAGCTGCGCTGGCCGAAATGCCCGCGCCCACGGCGGCATCGGCGTCGGCACCTGGCTCACCACCGCGGAGTATAAAGACATCAAGATCACGCGGGGAGCCAAGGTGCTTTTTCAGAGCGACTTCGCCAACGGCATCCGCGGTTGGAGGATCCATGGCGGCACCTGGCAGGTGCGCGAGGATGCGATCTGCCAATCCGGCGGCGACCCCGATTGCCGGGCCACCGCCGGCAACCAGGACTGGACCGATTACACCTACAGCCTCAAGGCCCGCAAAACTGGCGGCAAGGAGGGCTTCCTCATCGTCTTTCATGAGGTTGACAGCGACAACCTCATCTGGTGGAACGTCGGTGGTTGGGGCAACAGTCGCACCGCGCTGGAGGCGTGCCGCAGCGGTGCGCGCTCGGAACTCGGGCAGTCCGCCCCGGTCACGGTCGAAAAGGATCGCTGGTACGACATCCGCATCGAATTGAAAGGCCGCAACATCCGCTGCTTCATCGACGACAAGCTCGTCAGCGAGGCCACGGATGCCGCCCCGCCGCCGGCGCTCTACGCGACGGCCAGCCGGGATAGCGCCAGCGGCGACGTGATTGTCAAAGTCGTCAACTTCGGCGGCGTCGCGCAGCAGATCGAGCTCGACCTGCAAGGCCTGCCGAGTGTCGATCCTACGGCCACCGCCAAGGTGCTTGCCGGCGCCGCAGGATGTGAACAGCGTGGCGGAACCGGAGAAAGTGGCCAGCAAGCGCATGGCCATCAACAACGTCGGCACCCGGTTCGTCCACGAGTTTCCGGCAAACTCCGTCAGCGTGTTGCGATTCAAGACGCCAAGACCAGGCGCGTCGCCACCGGTGAGCACTACGACTCGATGATCGAGCAAGGCATCCCGCGGCATCGAGTACACGAAGGGCCTCGGCGCCAAGCCGTCGCCTTTCGTGACCGCGAAGCCAAGATGAGTGCTGGTCCCCAGCGCCGATCGATGTATAATCCGGATATGACCGACACGCGGCAAATTGAAATTGCAAATACATCCGGCCTGGAAGCCGAGTGGCTGGAGTGGTATCGCCTTACGCCGCGGGAGCGCTGGCGGGAAAGCGAGAAGCTCTGGGATTTCTTCTTGCAAATGGGAGGCTCGCTTGACCCCGAACCCGATTCTCAAAGTCCTTTCGGAATTGAACCAGAGCGGCGTCCTGTACCTGCTGATGGGGGGGCAGGCATGCGTTCTGTACGGCGCAGCGGAGTTTAGCCGCGATACGGACATTGCCGTGTTGGCGGAAGCCGAGAACCTGCGCCAGTTGGCCGCCGCTCTCGATCGGTTGCAGGCGGAACCGATCGCCGTGCCCCCGTTTGAAGTTGAGTATCTTCTGAGGGGGCATGCGGTGCATTTCCGTTGCCGGCACCCGGATGCCGCCGGCGTGCGCGTCGACGTGATGTCGGTGATGCGCGGCGTTGCCCCTTTTTCGGAACTCTGGCAGCGGCGAACCACCCTGGAGTACGATGCCGGAATGCGCATCGAGTTGTTTTCGTTGCCGGATCTCGTCGCGGCCAAGAAGACCCAGCGAGACAACTTTTTGCCACTGCAAAATGCCTCTATAATGCCAGGATGAGCGTTTCCGCCGCAAACATCGATGCTCTCCTGCCACGGTTCGGCCTATCGACCTTCCGCCCCGGCCAGCGGGAAGTCATTTCCACCGTGCTGGCGGGAAAAGACTGCCTGTGCGTCATGCCGACCGGCGGCGGAAAGAGCCTCTGCTACCAACTGCCGGCCCTGGCACTCGAAGGGCTGACGCTCGTCGTCTCGCCGCTGATCGCGCTGATGAAGGACCAGGTCGATCAGCTCCAGGCGCGGGGTTTTCCCGTCACTTTCATCAATAGCACGCTGCCGGTGCAGGAGCAGTACGATCGACTCGATCGCATAGCGGCGGGCGAGTTCCGCCTGGCCTATGTCGTGCCCGAGCGTTTTCGCAGTTCGCGGTTTGTGGAGGCCGTGCGGGCCGTAGGGCTGAAACTGCTGGCGGTCGATGAGGCCCACTGCATCAGCCAGTGGGGCCACGACTTCCGCCCCGATTATGCCCGGCTGGGCTATTTTCGCCGCATGCTGGGCAACCCCACGACGATCGCCCTGACCGCCACGGCCACCGACAACGTCCGCCGCGACATTGTCGAACTCCTGGCCCTCGACGAGCCGAAGATCTTCATCACCGGCTTCGCCCGCGAGAACCTCTTCTATGAGGTGCTCAGCCCTCGAACCGATCGCGAAAAGGCCGAGATGCTCGTGAAGTTCCTCCGCGAGACGCCCGGCTCGGGGATCATCTATGCTTCCACGCGGAAGCGGACGGAAGAAGTGGCCGAGATCATCTCGCAGCAGACGCAGCGGAGGGCGGCCATCTATCATGCCGGCCTGCCGCCCGACGAACGCCGCACCACGCAAGAGGCCTTCATGAGCGGGCGGTACGAGGTCATCGCCGCCACCAACGCCTTCGGCATGGGCATCGACAAGGCCGACGTGCGGTTCGTCATCCACTACAACCTGCCGGGCAGCCTCGAAGCCTACTACCAGGAAGCGGGCCGCGCCGGTCGCGACGGGAAACCGTCGCACTGCGTGATGCTGTACCACGGCGGCGACCGCTACATCCAGGAGTTCTTCATCGAAAACTCCTACCCAGGGCCGGACGTCATCCAGCAGGTCTACGAATTTCTGGCCTCCCTCGACGAAAACCCGATCCAACTCACGCAGCAGGACGTCAAGGAGCAGCTCGGCCTGTCGATCGGCAACGACGGCGTGGGCAACTGCGAGCAGATCCTGGAGAGTGCCGGCGTGCTGGAACGGCTCGTCTCCTCGCAAAACATGGCCGCGGTGCGGATCGATAACGACCTGCCCACGTGCGTCGATCTGCTGCCCCGGCAGGCCAAGGTGCGGCGGCGGGTGTTGCAGGCGGTGGAGAAGATCGTGGGCGACCAGCGGGACGTGCTCGTCCACTTCCGGCCGCAGGATCTGGCCGCCTCCTTGGAGATGGATCAACCGGCCGTGGCCCATGCGCTCTACGAATTGAGCGAGTCGGACTGGTTCACCTACGTGCCGCCGTTTCGCGGCCGCGCCATCCGCATGTTGAAGCGGGACGTGCCGTTCGAAGAGTTGGAGATCGACTTTGCGGCCCTGGAAAAGCGCAAGGCGGCCGAGTATGACAAGCTCAACCGCATGGTGCGATTCGCCCTCAGCGGGGCCTGCCGCCAGCAGGAGATCCTGCACTATTTCGGCGAGGGCGAGGCGGGACCCTGCCATCACTGCGACAATTGCAGCCGGCACCAGCCCAAGAGCCGCCCGCAAGCGGCGGACCGCCAACGAACCGAGGACGCGAAAGCAAAGCCGCCGGCGCGGGGCGCTGCACGTCGGATACGCTCGTAGCCGAAGAAGGGGTCGAGGAGGGCGTGCTGGAGGCCGTGCGGATCGTGCTCAGCGGCGTCGCCCGCAGCGAGTCGCGGATCGCCTGCGGCAAGAACCTCATCGCCC
Source organism: uncultured Planctomycetia bacterium (assembly GCA_963824275.1). Classification (GTDB taxonomy): domain Bacteria; phylum Planctomycetota; class Planctomycetia; order Pirellulales; family Thermoguttaceae; genus JANXQG01. The sequence goes on from CAWGOT010000008.1 coordinate 95,985, forward strand.
AGATGCTTTGCGGTTCCAATTCAGCGAAGGTCAAGAAGCTGCGATTGAACCAGTTGAGCACCTTCGGGCTGCTCTGGCAGTTGAAGCAGGCGGAGGTCGTCACGCTGATCGACATCCTGATTGCCATCGGCTGCCTGGAGCAGGAGGAGATCGATCGCTTCCGCCCCGTGCTGAGGCTCACGCCGCTGGGTGGCGACGTGATGCGGGGCAAGGCCGAGTTGCCCTCGGGCTTGAGACTGCCGGGCGAGTTGCGGTTGAAGTTGCGACGGCCGGCCGCGAAGGAGACGTCGCGTGCGAAGGCCGGAGATCAGAGGCCGGAGGGCGGAGATCAGAGGCCGGAGGGCGGAGGTCAGAGAGCGGAGCCGGCGGCAAGCGTACCGCAGATCACGCAACCTTCGGGCCAATCGCCCGACGCGGCGCATGATGATGGTCCGCCCGTGGACGATTCTTGGATTATCGGGACAACGGTTGAGGATGCGTTTGAGAGCAGTCCGGGCGATACGTTCGAGGGCAGGACGGATTGCCAATCCGTCCCACGGGGAGTGGACACGGGCCGTCCGGGCGAGGCCATTGGGACGGCAGAGACGGTCCCCGCGAGAGATGCCAGTCCGGCGCCCAAACCTGCGGGCGTGAACCGGCCGTCGTATTATTGGACCTGGCGGCTGTTGTCAAGCGGCTACCAAGCGGAGGAGTGCCTGGCGATCCGCGGAATCACGCGGGAAACGCTATTGGATCACGTCGTCCAGGCCACGGAGAACGGCTTAGAAGTCAGGGCAGCCTGGTGTTTGCCGGCCGCGACGATTGCCGCGCTGGAGGCAGTAATCGGCGGCAATCGGCCCAAGCAGATACGCCCGCTGCTGGCCCAGCTTCCACCTGGCACGCGGTATGAAGAAGTGCAAATCTACCTCAAATGCCGTGACGGCCGGAACGACAACGCAGGTAGTTGACAGCCGCAAGCTAATCGTCCCAGCGAACGCTCGTCGCGTTTGCAAGAGTACCCACAATCCAGCGTCCGCAGCGAACTTGCCCGTTCCGGATTTCGCCGGCAGCGGTTCGTATCGTGACGGAATAGACCTCTTGGCCTGTGATTACTTCCCGGTGGTTTGACGACACGATCTCGTAGCCGTTACTCTGCGCCCAATGCTCCAGAATTCGCTGTGCGCGGGAGTGGTGCCACCTGTTCGCCAGGAAGATGAGCACGACAGCAACAAGCAAGACGGCTAGGTTCAATGCTCTGATCATGCTGGATAGCTCCACTGGCACCTCCTTGCCCCACTTTCCTGGTGGAAAGCTCAATTTCTGCCTACAAGACATATCGTAGCCCGGGGAAAGCAGTGAATCAAGAGTCCATCTTGCCGCTGGCCGCTGGCCGCTGATCCCTGTTGTTTTCCGTTCCCCCCGTGCGGTGGGAATTCCGGCAGGCCCCCTCGAAAAATCGCCTGCCGTGACGTACAATTGCCCATAGCCCTTCCCAAGAATCTGTGAATACCCTACATGGCCATTCCACCGGAAACCCCTTCGCCCCCCGATTCGGGCACTCCTCCCCCCAAGCTCCCGCCGCCGCGCCGCAGCATCCCGCCCGGACTGATTGTCACCGTCGTTGCGATCGTGGTCCTGCTGATGGTTGTCAACTCCATTTTCGATCGCCCCCCGGAAATCAGTTACGGGTTCTTCCGCGAGCAACTTGATGCGAAAAACGTGGCCAACCTGGATCTCCAGGGCTTCAAGGCGAACGGCGAATTCGTCAATCCTCCCGCGGACCCCTCGGGCAAGACCGACCGCGAAGGAAAGCCGGTCATGCTGGACAAGAAGTTCACGACCACGCTCCCGGTCATTGTGAACAACAATCTGGTGGACGACTTGATCCTCAAGAACCTGGCCCACAACTACAAAGTCACAACGCCGACCGATCCCATGAACGTGCTCTACCTGATCTCCATGGTCGGGCTGCCGCTGTTGATGGTGGGAGGCATTTTCTTCATGCTGCGGCGGTCGCAGAACTCGATCTTCGGCAGCGGCGGCATCCTCGGATTCAGCAAGAGCCCCGCGCGGAAGTACGAACAGGGCGAACGCCGCGTGACGTTTAACGACGTGGCGGGGCTGGAAGGCGTCAAGGCCGAGCTGCAGGAGATCGTCGAGTTCCTCAAGAACCCGAAGAAGTTCCAGCGGCTGGGCGGCCGCGTGCCCAAGGGCATCCTGCTGATGGGCCCGCCCGGCACCGGCAAGACCTTGCTGGGCCGCGCGGTGGCGGGCGAGGCGGGCGTGCCGTTCTACAGCATCAACGGCTCGGAGTTCATCCAGATGTTCGTCGGCGTCGGGCGCCGGGCGGGTCCGCGACCTGTTCGCCACCGCCAAGGAAAGCTCGCCCTGCATCCTCTTCATCGATGAGATCGACGCCGTCGGCCGGCATCGCGGCACCGGCGTCGGCGGCGGAAACGACGAGCGCGAGCAGACGCTCAACCAGATCCTCAGCGAGATGGACGGGTTCACGCAGACCGAGGCGGTGATCGTGATGGCCGCCACGAACCGGCCCGACGTGCTCGATCCGGCCTTGCTTCGGCCGGGCCGTTTCGACCGCCACATCACGGTCGATCGCCCCACCTACAAGGGCCGCCTGGCGATCTTCGGCGTCCACACCCGCGGCATTCCGCTGGCCGACGACGTCGACCTCGAGCGGCTCGCCGCCGGCTCGGTAGGGCTGACCGGGGCCGACATCCGCAACCTCGTCAACGAGGCCACGCTGTGGGCCAGCCGCCACGACAAGGAACAGGTCGAGATGTCCGACTTCGACTACGCCCGCGACAAGGTCCTCATGGGGGCCAAGCGGGAAGAGGTCCTCACGGGCAAGGAGAAGACGATCACCGCCTATCACGAAGCGGGGCATACGCTGCTCGGTCTGGCTGGTGCCCGGGGCCGATCACGTCCACAAGGTCTCGATCATTCCCCGCGGCCGCGCCTTGGGCGTGACGCACTTCCTGCCCGAGGAAGATCGGGTCAACATCAGCGAAAGCAGCCTCAACACCTTCCTGCTGATCGACATGGGGGGCCGCGCGGCCGAAAAGCTGGTCTTCGACGAATTCAGCGCCGGGGCCGAGAACGACCTGAACCATGCCACGCACATCGCCCGCCGCATGGTCACGCACTGGGGCATGAGCGAGCGGCTGGGCCCGGTCACCTTCCGCGATAGCGAGGAACATCCGTTCCTGGGTCGCGAGATCGCCGAGCCGCGGCGCTTCAGCGAGCACACGGCCCAGCTCATCGACGAGGAGGTCTCGCGCATTCTCCGCTCCGCCTCCGATCGCGCCATGGAGATGCTCACAGCAGAATCGCGAGAAGCTCGAATGTCTTGCCAAGGCACTGGAAACGGAAGAAACGCTCGACGACGTGGCCATCGAGAAGCTCCTCGGCCCTCCGGCCTGGAAGTCCGTCGCAGAGGCCAGCAACAACGGTAAGGCGTAAGCAATTGGGCGGAAATAGACTCCCCTTTTAATGCCGCCGGCCTTCCCGGCGGATACTTACGCTCGTTGCTACACAAGGCCGCCGGCCGCCGCGTCGTCCGTTGTAGTAGCGAGCGTGATACTCCACCGGGCAAGCCGGTGGCATCGAGGGTTCAGAGCAGGGAAGCGATTTCCGACCAAATCCTAAGAGCTTGATCAGCAAATGACCATCCAACTTACAGAAGACCAGTGGGAAAAAATCAAGAGCGACGAGCTTCCCGTGCGCGTGAGCGACCCGGCGCAGAGCGCGACGTTTGTGCTGGTGCGGGCGGAAGTATATGAACGGTTCAAGTCGTTGTTTGAGGAAGACCCGGTGACCGAACAGGAGAGGATGTTCCAACTCCAGCAGTTTGGAGAGCGCGCCGGCTGGGACGACCCGGAGATGGCCATCTACGACGAACTCGTTGGCTTATTGAACCGCGCGGAGCGTGTAGCGCGGCTTGTCAAGGTGCCGAATTGTGGATCTGGGTGTCGCGGGTTCGAGTCCCGTCACTCGCCTAACACAAGCCCTTGTGAGGTAACGACTTACAAGGGCTTGCTTTTTGCGTTCCCCGCCTGGGCAGGTCAAACGGCTCCTGGCAACCACCCCGCCGTCTCAATGGGGGGCAAACCGGCCATGTTCGTAGGGGGCGACAATTCAACCCAGGCGCCGTTCGACCGCCCCCGGCCGGCTTGCTAGGAGGCTGCAACGCTTTCTTAGCAGCCAACCTCGCCGAACGCGGCGATCGAGGATCCCTCGGCCCCTCAGCTCCCCGCGTAGAAGTCCGCCCTGGCGGCCCGGAGGCCGACTTGACATATATCAAGATTCCATCTATAGTTGAATGCAGATTTAGAATCCGGATTGATCGGCCTGAGGCCGGTGAGGTCTGATATGGCAGCTCTGAGAGATCCGGATTTGCTCGAGAAGTTCCTTGAGGCACTGAAGGAATGGAACTGCGACGGATACATCCAGTGGAGACGACGACCCGCCGACTGGCTTAGAAAGAACCTTGAAAGCTGTAGCCAAAAGGCCATTGGCCAGGCAATGCACCAGCATGTGGTCAACGGTGGCGAGATCGACCAGGTCAAGGAGAACTACGAAGGCTATCGTGACACCCACCCCTTCCACTATGACTTCAGAATACCCATTGCCGGCCGGTTCCTCTATATCGAGACGGTGTTCGACGAGACGAAGATGGGGCCGACCATAACCGTTGTGAACATCAAAGACGCCTAGAAAAGAGGATCTCAAAATGACGAAGGACATGCCGTTCCCGCGACATTGCCCCGAGTGCGGAAAGGTCGAGGTCCAGCCCGCGACCATCGCTTATGACGCTGAAGTCAAACACGATGGCCGCTTGTACGCGTTTCGAATCCCCGCGCTCCAGGTCAACAAGTGCGCCGCATGCGGCGAGGTCCTCTTCAGTAATGTGACGGACGACCAAATCTCGCAGGCTTTGCGCGAGCACCTCGCCCTTTTGTCCCCGCGGCAGATCCGCGATGCCTTGCGGGCCTTCGGCTTGAAGCAGAAGGAATTGGGTGACCGGATCGGCGTGGCCCCAGAGACGATCTCGCGATGGATAAGCGGAACACACATCCAGTCTCGCGCGATGGACAATCTCATGCGATTGTTTTTCGCGTTCGACAACGTCAGATCCGCGCTGAGCGCGTCGGTGCCCGGCTCGAATTTGGGCGTGATCGATCCTTCGCCGCTCGATCGCGTGCAAGCCATGTAGCAGATACGCCTTCCGAAGGCATCTTAACATCGGCTGCCCCGGCATCATACGCCACGCTTCGCTTGCGGTAGTTCGGCAATTGCGTCAGAACCATCGGCTAAGATCAGCGCCGCTTCCTCTTGGGCGTTGCCGCCTTCCGACTTTTCGGGAATCGAGTCGAGCGATACAATCAGAAGCGGCTCAAGTACTCAGATTCGATGAAAGGAAGATGGGGGAAAGGAAAATGATCTTCCTTTCCCCCATCTTCCTTTCAACTCCCTGAACATTAAGTCGAAATTAGTGTCAATCGGTGTTCCCTCCGCCTGCCATATTTCTGTTCTCCATATTTCTGTCTGCTGTCGGTGCCCCCGTGCCATGCACGTGCCGCAGGTACGCGCTGGCGATCTCCTGCCGGCGGATCATCCCCACGACCTGCCGCTGCTGCAAATCGGCGACGATCGGCAGGGCCATGACGTCGTTTTCCACGAAAAGCTCCAGGGCGCGATCGAGGGTGTCGTCGGGCGTGAGCGGCCGCACGTCGCTCCGCATCAGGTCCTCGGCCACCAAGAGCGGACCCAGGCCGTCGGCGTAAGCGGCCTGGTGCACTTCCTCCAAGTCGATCACCCCCAGCAATCGGTTCTCCGGACCGACGACCGGCAGCACCGGGTAGAGCGAGCCGTCGAGACGGTCGAGGACCACCGCCAGCGAGTCGCCGGGCTGAACGCCGTGGAACGCCTGTTCGTGGACCAGGAACTCGCGGACATAAACGCTTTCCAGCACCTCGCGGACGAAACTTCCTTGATGGGCCGGAGAGCGGGAGCGGGTCTCCACTTGCTTCGAGTAGATCGACTTCTCGTCCGAGAGCAGGAACGCCAGCACGCAGACCCACAGCGCCGGCAGGAGCAGGTGATAGCCGCCCGTCATCTCGCTGACGATGATCAAGGTCGAGATCGGCGTCTTGGCCGCCGCGGCAAAGAAGCCCGCCATGCCCACGATCACGAAGCTTGCCGGATTCGGCACCAGGGTGGGCCACAGCCCATGGAAAGCCATCCCCACCGCGCCGCCCCCGCAGCCGCCGATGACCATCGAGGGACCGAACACGCCCCCCGAACCGCCGCTGCCGATCGTCAGGCTCGTGGTCAGGATCTTGCCCAACGCGATGGCCAGCAAGACTCCGATGCTGATTCCCGCCGGCCCGTCCGAAATGGCCTGCTGGATCGAACCGTAACCGAAGGCCAGCACCGAAAGGACCGATTCCTGCCGGCCAAACAGGTAGTATAGGCCGAGCCCCACCAGGCCCGTCAGAAAAGCCCCAATCGCCGGCCGAAAATGGGGACGCACAGGAAGGCGGTGGAAGAGGTGGACCATGCCGTAAAAGGTGCGGGTATACAGCGAGGCCAGCACGATCATAAAGAGCACCAAGAGCAGGTAAGGGCCCAGCCGCAATGGGTTGTCGAAGATCAGATTCGGCGGAATTGCGAAGAGCGGTTCCCAACCCGTGTAAAGGCCATAGGTGCAGTAGGAGACGACGCTGGCGATGGCCGCGGGCATGATGACCTCCGGCTCGAACTCCGGCGAGCGATAGAGCACCTCGGCGGCGAACAGCGCGCCGGCCAGCGGGGCGCGAAAGATGGCGGCAATGCCCGCGCCCATTCCCGCCGCCATCAAGATCCGCCGATCGGCCACGCTCAGCCGCAAGAGGTTCGCCAGCAGCGAGCCGAAGCCGGCCCCGATCTGCGCGATCGGCCCCTCACGGCCGCCGGAACCGCCCGTGCCGATCGTGATCGCGCTGGCCACGATCTTGATCAGCGGCACCCGCGGCCGGATCTGCCCTTGCTTGCGATGATAGGCGTCGATCACGCTGTCCGTCCCGTGTCCTTCCGCCTCGGGGGCGAAGGTGAACACCAGGAAACCGCTGAGGAGGCCGCCCACGGTGGGAACGATCAAGAGCAGCCAAGGGCGAAACGTCGTGGTCCACACGGGCAGCCACGTCAACTCGGCCTCGCCCGCCGGACGCGCCGCATGGTAGCCGACCATCCCTCCCAGGACATAGTGCTCGACGATCCGGGTGGCAAGATAGAAGACGATGGCCCCCAGACCGGCCACAATGCCGACCAGGATTGCCAGGCCGAGCAAGCGGGCCTGGACGCGGATCCGGCGCTCCGCCAGCAGGAAAAACTCGGGAAAGAAGCGAAACCGGTCGCGCAGATTGGTCATAGTAGCGGAATTATAAGCACGCACGGTCGCCGAGCCAAGAACTACGCGAGATCAACTGTTTTCGACTTGTAGTCGATGTCCAACCGGTGGCCATCCAGTAGCATCGTGCCCAGAAGCGAAAACTGCGCCATCGTTGGCTATGATTTGCGTCTCGTACGAGTTGCCGAACCAATCGAGAAAACACGCGAACGTCTCCAATTCTATAGAATGGCCGTCCGCCAAGGTAGCCTCAGCGGACGACTCCTGGATCAGTCCCAACTCAGCGATTTCCTTTCGGGGAATGACCAATCCGCCGTTGAACGCCGTGTCGATCCAAACGACGATACTGGTGCGATTGCCCTTGCGCGATGCCGACACCGGAACGCGAAGCAAGGCTCGCTGCTTGTCGTCAACGAATCCCCTCACAGTTGCATCACTCCGACGTGGAATGCCGCGCTACTGCCGATCTTGATCGTATGCGACAAGCGCGTCGGATACCTCGTCCTCGCGGACCTCACGGCCTCATCGAACGAATCGCCTAGAAAATACTCGCCGGATTCCGGCTCAATAGCCACGAACCGGTCCCGACAGCGGGATTCCAAATCGGCCTGCAATCGACCGGCGTATATCTCCTTGGCACGGGCGATAACCGATTTTGTTTCGGCGGATACCATGTCTTGTCTCCCACGCTTGCGATAGCACCGCCCTCAATTGTATCTTCCAACCCCAACCATGGGAAGGAACGCGGCTCGGCGATCGGAATTAATCGTCGACAAAGGCTTCACCCCAATTATACCGCGCGAAGTGGCAAATTGCCATACATGAACGAACGTGTTGATCACCGATGCCGGGCATTCAGCGGCCACGGCGTCAGCACCAGCGGTGCAGAGCGTGATTCCGCCCATGGGTGGCCTGATGGCCTGCGGTTGACGTTTACGCCACTTGCCAGGAACGGAAGGCTTCATTGGCCTTCTGGCGGCTGCCAAAGCTCTATGCGGTTGCCTTCCGGGTCTTGGACCCAGCCGAACTTCCCGTATTCAGACTCATCGACTTTCGCGTCTACGTCGCAGCCTTCAACTCGCAATGCTGCGATGAGAGCATGAAGATCATGGACTCGGAAGTTGATCATGAAGCTGGCGGTGCTTGGCGCGAAGTACGACGTGTCCTCTTTAAATGGGTTCCAGATCGTGGTGCCTGTACCGGTCGGATTGTCGGAAGTGACCCACCTGAATGCCACACCGCCCCATTCTTCGATGTTCAATCCGAGGTGCGTTCGATACCACTCGCGAAGTGCCTTCGGGTCCTTTGACTTGAAGAACACGCCGCCTATGCCAGTGACACGCTTCATCGGGAGTCTCCTTCATGCTGCGAGGACCGAGCTGAGAGTCTTGCGCAATCTAACAGCTCGTGGACCGCGAAAATGCCGTCGAGTATCGGTAGATTCTTGCGGTCGAGCATGGACTTGTCAAGTCCCGTTTTGTGAGAAACCAGCCGCAGCACGCGAGACTCGCTCGTGCCCCGTGCTTTCCTGCCGCCGCCACAATCAAGCGGGAAAGGAAGATGATCCGGCCTGGTGCGATTCCTCCAAGTTAGGAAATCAGCGTCGCGATCTTGACGCATGACGATTGACAACCGCTCGGGAGCAATTAATATAACGGGATGCCAATTAAAGTCACGTGCCAATGCGGACAGAAGTTCTCGGCCAGAGACGAGCTGCTGGGCAAGCGGGTCAAGTGCCCAAAATGCGGCGGCGTGCTGACCATCCGCCAGGCACCGGTCGCGACCGTGATCCCCGTCGAAAGGCCCCCCGAAGTGCCAACAGTTCCCACCCCGAAATCGCTTCAAGAGCCGGTGGTTCCTTCGTCGGACGGCTCCGTCGCCGTGAAGCTTGCATCTGCCAAGCTGGCACGATCTTCGTCGGCCTCCGATGCTCGGGGATGGATCTTGGTCGATGCCGGCCTGACGATTTGTTTCCGGTCGCTGATATTGGGGTGCGGGACGTTTGCCATCGTCCTCATCGACTGGATAATGGTGATCCATATGAACTTGAAATCGAGTCCGAGCCCTAGGGACACGAACGACAGCGGCTTTCTTGGCATCATGCTCACGTGGTCGGCGTTCGCGTGGCTGGCGTCGCATTTCGCGCTGGTAATCGCTTGGGGCCTTTGCTGCGCCGTTCCCCCAAGCACTAAGAGCCAAACTATGATCCGTGCGGCCATTAGATTTATCGGCATTCTCCTCGGAATCATCCTGCTCATGCAACTCTCGACCGTAGAAATGAGGCCAGGCCTGGTCACCAAAGAAACCGTGGCAATCGTCAGCAGGACCTTTATCGCGCTGTCCGCAACGGCTTCGATTTGCAGCCTCGTCGCATTTGCAGTTTTCCTCGGGCTGCTCGCGGAATACCTTGGCGCTCCTCAACTCAGACGCTTCACGAGGTACTTCTCAATAGTGCAAGGTGCCTTTGCGGTGTGGCTTGCGGTTAACGCGTTCGTGATTTCGGACAATTCACAGGTTTATGGCCTTCTGTGTGTGATCTCGACGATTGCATTCATCTTTGCGACCTACGGCACCTTGATTTATCTGGTCCACCGCGCGCGACGCCTGACGGCCAAGGTCGATCACTCGTAGCGCAGCGACTCGATCGGATCGAGCCGGCTCGCCTTCCGCGCGGGATAATAACCGAAGAACATCCCGACCGACGCGGAGAACACAAGCGCGATCACGATGGCTTCGATCGAGATCGACACCGGCCAGCGCGTGCTGCTGACGAAGGTGTTGATCACCCAGGTGCCGGTCATCACGGCGCCGACCCCCAGGGCAATCCCCAGCGCTCCTCCCATGAGCGAGAGCACCACGGCCTCCAGCAGAAACTGCCGCAGGATGTCGCGGGAACGGGCGCCGACCGCCAGGCGGATGCCGATCTCGCGGGTCCGTTCCGTAACGGATACCAGCATGATGTTCATGATGCCCACCCCGCCCACGATCAGCGACACGCCGGCAATCGAGCCCAACAAGAGCGACATGACCATGGTGATGATCTTGAGCAAGTTGGCGATTTCGGCCGTGCTGTCGACGATGAAATCGTCGTTCGCCCCTTTGCGGATGCGGTGCCGCTGCCGCAGCAAGCGGGTCACTTCATCCTCGGCGTCGGCCATGCGATTGCCCGAACGGGCGGAGAGAAAAAGCACGTCGACGTTGTTGAACGTGGAACCGGAAACTCGCTTCTTGATCGTCGTATAGGGGGCCAGCACGACGTTGTCCTGGTCCTGGCCGAAGAGGTTCGCCCCCTTCGGCTCCAGCACGCCGACGATCTCGAAGGGGATGTTCTTGATGCGAATCGTGCGGCCCACGCAGTTGCGGGTCTGGAAGAGGTTGTCGGCCACGGTAACGCCCACCACGCAGACCTTGGCCGCCGAGCGGATGTCGCTGGGCGTGAAGAACTCGCCCCGTTCGACATCCCAATTGCGGACCGTCACGTAGGAAGTGTTGACGCCCATGATCTGGTCCGGCGACCAGTTCTGATTGCCGGCCACGACCTGCCCCAGGGCCATGACGATGGGCGTGGATGCCAGCACGGCCGGGCACTCGGCGGCCACGGCGTCCGCATCGGCGGCCGAGAGCGTGGTGATTCCGCCCTGTGGGGTCCGCACGCCGTTGCTGTTCTTACTGCCCGGATGGACGACCAGCACGTTGGTGCCAAGGCCCTGGATCTGGTCCTGCACCAACTGCCCCGCCGACTGCACGATCGAAACCAGGAGGATGACGGCCGCCACGCCGATGACGATGCCCAGCACGGTCAGGCCCGCGCGATCTTGTTCTTGGCCAGCGCCCGCAGGGCAACGCGAACGATCATCAGGGTGTTCATAGGTGTACGAATGAGGGATGAGAACCAGAAATCTCAAATCCGAAATCCGAAATCCGAAACAAATCCGAATTTCAAATAGGAAATGTCAAAACATCCCCGGATCAAGACGTTTCGGTCATTGGCTTCTTTCGTATTTTGGATTTGTTTCGGATTTCGGATTTGAGATTTGAGATTTGGCACTTTCATCTATTTCGCGGCGCTGACACTATTTTGTATGCCCGTAATCACTTCCTGGCCTTCGGTCAAGTCGCCGGAGACGATTTCCGTGCCGGTCCTTCCGGTCAGCCCGGTGACCACCTTGACCGCGGCCAACCGATTGCCCTCCAGCACCCAGACGCAGGCCGGCTTCTGCCCGCCGGCCATGGGCGCTCGCGCGCGGCCGTCGCTTCGGTTTTCTCGGCCGAATCGGTCACACTGTCGTCGTCGGCATCGGCCGCCTGCCCCGCGACGAGCGCCACATCGCTCTTGCGGACCTGCTCGGGCTTGGGGTGGAAAATCAAGGCGGAGTTGGGCACGGTGAGCACGTTCTTTCGCTGTTCGATCTGGAACTCCAGGTTCGCCGTCATGCCGGGCTTGAGCTTGAGGTTGCCGCTAGGCTCGAGGACGTTCGGGGCATCGACGATCACCGTGTAGGTGACCACGTTGGAGACCGTGGTGGGATTGAGCCGCACCTGGAAGATCTCGCCGCGGAAACTGTCGTTGGGATAGGCGTCGACGGAAAAGGTGACAGGCTGCTTGTTTTCCTGGGCGTCGCAAATCAGCCCGATGTCGGCCTCGTCGACGTTTGCCCAGACATAGACGTGCTTGTCGAGATCGGGAGCCACGACGAACATCACCGGCGTCGTGAACTGGGCGGCCAGGGTCTGGCCCGGATCGACCTTGCGATCGGTCACAATCCCGTCGCTGGGCGACGTAATGTCGCAGTAGCCGAGATTGATGGTAGCCTGCCTGAGCGTGGCCTCGGCCTGGTTGATCCCCGCCTCCTGAACGCCGACGTTGGCCTTGGCTACGTCCCTGGCCGCCAGGTCGGAGTCGTATTGGCTTTCCGGCAGCGCGCCTGGATCTTGAGCAGTTTCTCATCGCGCCGCAAATTGGCCATAGCCAGGGCCAGGTTGGCCTTCTGCAGCGCCAGGTTCGCCTCCACGATTCTGATCGCCGCCTTGTTCTGGTCGACCGTCGCCTGGAACAACGTCGGATCGATCCGGGCGAGGATCTGCCCCTTCTTCACCTTGTCGTTGAAATTGACGAACACACTCTGAATGGGACCGGAGACGAAGGCCCCGATTTGGACGCTCAACACGGGCTGGACCGTGCCGGTGGAACGGACGACCAGCTTGACGTCGCCGCGGCGGACGGCCTTCATGCGAAACTGCCCGGCGGTGTTCCGCGTGGCATTGTAATACTGGTACCCGCCGGCCCCGCTAACGACCAGGACGACCAGGACGATGAACCACAACAGGAGTTGTTTCACGCTTCGATCTCCTCGTGGGAATGTAGTGCGCTGGTGGCAAGCTTGACGTCCGGCGTGTCGCAGATGACGGCGCCGTCGAACAAAACAATGACCCGGCGGGCGTGGCGGGCGATTTCCGGATCGTGCGTGACCACGATGATCGTGATCCCGTCCTCGTGGTTGAGTTGGCGGAAGAGGTCCATCACCTCGCGGCCGGTCCGCGAATCGAGGTTGCCCGTCGGCTCGTCGGCCAGGACGATCGGCGGTTCATTGGCCAGGGCCCTGGCGATGGCCACCCGTTGCTGCTGCCCTCCGGAAAGTTGCGAGGGCTGGTGGTCGGCCCGCTCCGCCAGCCCCACTTTTTCCAGCAACGTTGTCACCCGTTGGTGTCGCTGGGATCCGCGCAGGCGGGCGGAATAGAGCATGGGCAGCTCCACGTTCTCCGCGGCGGTGGTGCGGGCCAGCAGGTTGTAGCTCTGAAAGACGAAGCCGATCTTGCGATTCCGCAGGCGGGCCCGCTGGTCGCTCGACATTTCCATGACCTCTTCGCCGTCGAGTCGGTAGCTGCCGCTGGTGGGGTGGTCGAGGCAACCGAGCGTATTCATGAGCGTGGTCTTACCGGAGCCCGAAGGTCCCATCAAGGCGACGAACTCGCCGTGGCCAATATCCAACGAAACGCCTTGCAGGGCGTGGACCTCGACCTCGCCCAGCGTGTAGGTCTTCCGGATTTCGTGGAGAGAAATCAATTCCATAGTGCGTTTCAGGCGAGTCGGGCCTTGCTCCGGTCACGCGCTCCGCGTGCCCCCACATTACCAGTAACCGTTGAGGCGTTCCAAGGGATGGACAAAGGACTAAACGCCGTTATTTTACCCTTTTCGCGGGACCGGAGTTACTCCGTTGCCCTTTGTTTTCTGGCGAACGAAACATAAGTGTCTCACTTGTGTTTAATGGGATGTGCGTCAGAAAGGGCCCGAATCGAGTCGCGCACTAATAGGCGTCAGTTTTCTGGAAGGCGGAAGCCTGTCGCCGCCAATTGCCGCAATACCTCTTCATACTGCCGGCCGATGGACCGCACCTCGAATCGCCGCGAGTCGACCCCCGTGACCTCGATGCGGATCTCGACGTAATCGCGGGGCAGCGAGCCCTCCACGCGATCGGCCCACTCGATCAGCACCAGGCCGTCGCTCTCGAAATACTCGTCGGGACCAAGCTGCTGGAACTCGTCATCGTCGCGGAGTCGATAGGCGTCGATGTGATAGATCGTCCGCCCGGGAGAGAGGGAGGCCGGCACCCCCCATGCGACCCCCGAATCCTGCTTGCCATCGCCTGGGGGGTGCCGGCCTCCCTCTCTCCGCTGATATTCCTGGATCAACACGAAGGTGGGGCTGACCACGTCCCGGCGATCCACTCCCAGGCCCTCGGCAATCGCCTGCACCAAGCGCGTCTTGCCTGCCCCCAGCGTGCCGCAGAGCGCGACCGTCGTGCCCGGCGGCAGCACTCCGGCCAAGGCATGGCCCAAGGCCGCCGTGGCGGCTTCGTCGGCGGCGTTGAAGATGAGGGGAGGCATTAACTAAACGTATGCTCCCAGCCCGACGGCGTCAATGGGCGGACGGGACCGCCCGCCTCGCGCTGCCACAGCCCGGGCTGGGCCGTATACTCGCCGATGTCGGTCAGCGGCACGCCCAACGGCTGCTCGGCCACCATTCGCAGGGCCTCGTCGGGGGGCACGGCCAGCAGAAGCTCGAAGTCTTCGCCATCGCCCAGCGCATGTTCCAGCGGCGTGCGGCCGTCCTTTCGTTCCCGCGCCAACCGCCGGGCATCGTCGTGGATCGGCACGCGGTCCACGTCCACGATCGCGCCCACGCCGCTCTCGCCGATCAGCCGGCCCAGGTCGATCGCCAACCCGTCGCTGACATCCATGCCGGCGTGCAGGTCGTAACGATCGTTCAAGAGCAGGGCCTCCTTGATCCGCGGGTCGAAGTCGAACTGCCGGCCCAGGATGCTGCCGCCAAAGGCCCCGCTGACGATGATCCGGTCGCCAGGCATCGCGCCCGGCGGCAAAGCGGTCCGCGGGCAGTAATCTGGCCCAGCAGCGTGGCCGTGATGACCAGCGGGCCGTCCCAACTGTTGGTGTCGCCGCCGGCGATGGCCAAGTTGTACTCTTCGGCCAAGGGCAGGATGCCCTCGTAAAGCTCCACGGCCAACTCGCGCCCGCCCTGCCGCGGCAAGGCGACGGCCACCACCGCCGCCAAGGGCCGAGCGGCCATCGCCGCCAGATCGCTGAGGTTCACCGCCAAGGCCTTGCGGCCGACGCGGCGGGGATCGACCTCGGTCAGCAGAAAGTCGACGCCCTCGGTGAGCAGATCGACGGTGACCGCGCACTCGTCGATGCCGGCCATCCGCAGCACGGCCGCATCGTCGCCGGGACCCAAACGCAACAGCGGGTGGGGCGGAAGTCGCTCGCGGAGCCAGGCGATGAACTGCTGTTCCATGACGTACTCATCACGCTCCGCCGTGATGCTCGCCGCACCCGTCGCGTTTCCGCCTGATGATGAAGCATCACGGCGGAGCGTGATGAGTACGTTACGGCTGGCGGGCGACCTTCAAACTGACGGGCATGAAACCGTAAAGGGTCTCGTTGCCGCGGAGAATGAAGAACTTCACGGGAGTGATGCTGTTGAAATCGGGCCGCTTGAGAATATAGGCCACGTTGTCCAGCGAAACGGTCTCCCAGATATGCATGCCCACCAGGACGTCGCCGGCGCGGATGCCTTGCTCGGCGGCAGGGCTGTTGGGGCGAACGTCGCTTACCAGCAGGCCGCCGCGATAGCGGGTGTGGAACTTCTGCTTGAACTCGCTGTCCGGCATGGCCTTCAGTTCCAGGCCGAGGGTTTCCCAGGCGCCCGTGGCGGCAACGTGCGGCGCATCGGGGGTCTCGCCCAGCACCACGCTTACGACGAGCGACTTGCCGTCGCGGCGGACCGTCATGTCGAGCTTGTCGCCCGCCTTGCGATCGAGCATCTCGCGCTGGAAGTCGACGGCCCGATGGATCTCCGTCTCGCCCACCGCGGTGACCACGTCGCCTTCCTTCAGTCCGGCCTCGGCGGCGGGGCTCTTCTTCTCGACGCGGGCGAGCTTCATTCCCGAGAGCGATGCGGGGGCGTCGGGGCAGCCACCAGCCCGTGCCACGACGACTTCGGCCCGCTGGACGCCAGAAGCGTGGCGGCGATGTCCATGGCCTTATCGACCGGGATGGCGAAACCGATGCCCTGGTGCCGGCCCGCACCGCCACGTTGACTCCGATCATCTCTCCGTCGATGTTCACCAGCGGCCCGCCCGAATTGCCGGGATTGATCGGCGCGGAGGTCTGGATCAAGTCATCGTAATACTGGGCGTCGTTGATCTGTACGGCACGATGCAAGGCGCTGACGATGCCGTCGGTGACCGTGAAATCGTAGCCGAAGGCGTTGCCCACGGCGACCACCGGTTCGCCCTGCATGAGGTCCGACGACGTGCCCAGTGCGATGACGTCCATCTTCTCGGTGGGACTGATCTTGATGACCGCCAGGTCGGTCTCCGCATCGCGGGCAACGACGCTGGCAATGTACTTCTTGTTCTCGGACGTGGTGACCTGGATTTCGTGAACGCCGTCCACCACGTGGTAATTGGTGAGGATATAGCCCCGCGGGTCGATCACGATGCCGGTGCCCATGCCGTTGACGCGCCGGGGCCTTCGTTGGGGCCGGTTTGCGGACCGGGCAGGACGGTCTTCTCGCCACGGATGCTGACCACCGCCGACTTGGCCCTCTGCGACGCCTTGACGATCGGCGTGAAACGCTGCTCCGAGGCCGCGGCGAGGCCGGGCAGGGCGAGGAGGATTCCGGCACAAGCCAGCATGGCCAAGTGCCGCCCGGAGGTGCGCGAGTATGGTGCGAGCCGATCGGTCGAGCATGGTTGTCCTGTCGCGGTAGGAGTGACAATCGGCATTCGCACGTGGGCTTGAGTGCCGTAACACCTTCCCTAGATCGGATATGCAGAACCGGAGCCTTGATTACCGTCATTACCACCGGAACAAACTTCCCAGGTTGCCAGAATGGGCGGAAATGCCGAGAAAATCGGACATTCAAGGCCTAGGCGGGGACAACCCTACGGGCCCACCGGATGCCACCCGTCGCCGGGCACGGCGGTCAATGAGGGCGGGTCGGTCGGCGCCGGTTGCACCGCGGCGGAAGGCGGTTCCAATCCCGGCGGCAAGAACACCGGCCGCGTCGGCACCGGATGAAAACGCGGATATTCCAATGAATTGGGAAGCGGCTGTGCCGCCACGGGCCCGGCGGAGGTTCCGCCGCAACCGGGGTGTGGCAGCAGCCTGGTGACAGCAGCAGCCCGATAGCCCCAGTGCCAAGAGGCAACCGGAGAGACAGGCGGCCGCAGCACTGAGCGTTCTGTTCCGCACGCGATTCGCCTTGGAAAGGCAAGCCCTACACAAAAGCCGGACAAGACTCCACGTTCCAAGAAAATCGGCGCAAAGGCAGCCGGAACATTAGGAATAATCGATAAAGTTTACCTATTTTGACGCGGATCCATCGTTTCCAGCGCAGGCTTCGGCCGCTTCCAACCCGTCGGCCTCGGCTCGCAGCGTGATCTTGCCGGGACTGTGCCCCGAGTTCACGACCACCAGCCCCAGGCCATGAAAGACCTTGTGCTTGTCGCCCTTGAACGATTCGAGGTTGATCGGGTCGCCGTTGTCCACTCCGGCGATCGTCGCCGGACCGGAAAGATGGAAACGCACGAGGTCGCTGGCGCCGGGGCAGACGATGCCCTGCTCGTCGACGACGCGGACCTCGACGAAGGAGAGGTCGTCGCCGTCGGCAAGGAATTTCTCGCGGTCAGGCCGCAGCGTCAGCCGCTTCGGCTTGCCGGCCGTGCGGACCTCGTCGCTGGCCACTTCCTTGCCGCCCTTCTTGGCCACGGCCCGCAGGGTGCCGGGGGCATAGGGCACGGAGAACTCGACGTGCAGCGACTTCTCGCGGTCGAGCTTCTTCTCCCCCAGCGACTTGCCGTTGAGGAAGAGTTCGACCGAGTCGCAATTGGTGACGGCCCACACGGGGATCTCCTTGCCGGCGAACTCCGGCCAGGTCCAGTGGGGCAGCAGATGCACCAGCGGCTCCGGCCGCCACACGCTGCGGTAGATGTAGTAGCGGTCCTTGGGGAAACCAGCCAGATCGATGATGCCGAAGTAGGAACTCCGCGACGGCCACGTGTAGGGCGTCGGCTCGCCGATGTAGTCGAACCCGGTCCACACGAACTCGCCCGCCATCCACGGCGCGTGCCGCAGCGCCAACAGGTCCTTCTCGCCGGTGTAGCCCCAGCCCGGACCGACCAGGTCGTAGGAAGTCACTTGATGGTCGATACTGCCTCTGGATCTGCAGCTTTCCCTCGGGGCCGACCTTCAGGCCGTAGTCGTCGCGGGTGCTGAGGGCCGAGGAGGTCTCGGAACCGATGAGGTTGTATTTGTCCTTGAACTGCTGGTAGGCGCTGATGTTGTAGTTGATGCCGAAGACGCCCAGCGACTTGTTGAAGCCGCGTACGATCGGCGGGGCCGGGGTTGTTGCAGGCCGAGGTCGTCAACCGCGTCGGGTCCTCGCGGTGGCAGATATCGGACAAGCCGCTTGGACATTTCCGCCGCGTTGCTCGCGCCCTGCTCGGGGATTTCATTGCCGATGCTCCAGAGCACGATGCAGGGATGATTGCGGTCGCGACGGAGCATGCTCACGATGTCCCGCTCGCTCCACTCGTCGAAGAACCGGCCGTAGCCGTTGCGGCGTCTTGCCCCGCTTCCATTCGTCGAAGGCCTCGTCCATGACCACGAAGCCCATCGAGTCGCAGAGATCCAGCAGGGCCGGATCGGGCGGGTTGTGGCTCGTGCGGATGGCGTTGCAGCCCATGCTCTTGAGGATCTCCAGTTGCCGTTGAATGCCGCGGGCGTGGACGGCCGAGCCGAGGCAGCCCAGGTCGTGGTGGTCGCAGACGCCGTTGACCGGCACCCGCCGGCCGTTGATCAGCATGCCCCGCTCCTTGCTGAACTCGACGCTGCGGATGCCGAAAGTGGTGGTGGTGAAATCGGCCGTCTGGCCGCCGATGAGGACGTGCGACGTGGCGCAGATACAACTCGGGCGAGGCGGGCGACCAGAGCTTGGGCTGGGTGACGCTGACCGTCTGCTCGAACGTGGTCTCGCCGCCGGCGGCAACGACCTGCTTGGGCGCTTCCTTGCCGGCGCTGACGACCTTGCCGTCGGGCCCGATGATCTCCGTGACGAGCGCCACTTCCGCCGGGGCGGCGCCCTGGTTCACCACCAGGGTGGCGATCTTCACGTCGGCCGAGCCGGGCAGGATCGTCGGCGTGCTGACATAGGTTCCCCAGCGGGCAAGGTGGACTGGATCGAGCACTTGCAGCCGCACGTGGCGGAAGATGCCCGCCCCCGAGTACCAGCGGCTGCACGGTTGAGCGACGTTGGCCCGTACGGCCAGGACGTTCTGGCCCTCGGCCTTCAGCCCGTCGGTCAGGTCGTAATCGAAGCTCGTGTAGCCGTAGGGATGGCGGCCGAGGTGCTTGCCGTTGAGCCACACGTCGCTGTCCATGTAGACGCCGTCGAACTCGATGCTGACGCGGCGGCCCTTGGCATCCGCGGGCGTGGCGAAGGTCTTGCGATACCAGCCGATGCCGCCGTTGAGATAGCCGCCGCCGGCGCCTGCCGGCGAGCGCTGATCGAACGCGCCTTCGATGCTCCAGTCGTGCGGGACGTCGAGCAGCCGCCAGGAGGAGTCGTTGAACTCGGCGTTCTGGCCGTTTTCGACCTCTCCCAAATGAAACCGCCAATCGCGGTCGAAATTCACGGTCACGCGGTCTGCCGCCCCGGCGGTGGCGGGTCGGCAGCAAACAACCAGGAAAAGGGTCAGACAGCCCAAGGCGGCGATTCTCGCGGAAAACATGCGTCGGCCTTTCAAACTACCAGCAAGTCCAGGAAGTGGGAATCGTGCTATTATCATTCGCCGTCCGGCACTTCGCAAGTGGCTAGACCCCGATCCGCGCCGGGAATTCCATTTCTGGAATTCCCGACCGTGATCGGCAGGGAAAACCCGCAACTGTCTATTCCAGGGCCAACATCAGCAGGTCGTTGACGTCCTTGACGATGACTCGCTTGCCCGCGACCACGGGGCTGGAATAGGTTGCCGTGTCGGCCACCTTGATGTCCGCCACCGGGGTGAATGCCTTGTCCGTGGCCTGGAAAACCGTAAGTTGCGACTTGCTCGTCAGCGCGATGATGACCGAGCCCGCGTCGAGGAGCGTGCCGTACGTGGTGCGGTTCACGCTATCGGTCCAGTTCGTCTTGCCGGTCTTGGCATCGAGGCAGAAGAAATTGCCCTTGTCCGAGAGCCCGAAGAGCAATCCGTCCTTGAGCACCGGCGTGCTGAACTGCGAGCCGAGCGAACTGCTCCAGACCTGCGTCGCCGTAATGGCGTCGCCCTTCTTCTCGAACTTCACGGCCTTCGTTCCCCGGCCCTGCCCGGAATAAATCAACGTCTGCCCGTCGACAACCGGGGTAACGGCGTTGTAGCCCATTCCCGCGGGCGCAAGGGGACAGACCACAGGAGTTTGCCGTCGGCCGCGCCGAGGGCCACCATCCGCTTGCTGGTCTGGCTGACGATGACCTTCGTGCCGTCAACGGTCATGATTACGGGCGAGCCGTAGGCCGCGCCGTCACCGGACCACTTCCACTTCTGGCTGCCGGTGGCCAGGTCGAAGGCGATGAAGGCCCCGTTGTTATTGCCGCCAAGCTGGAGGATCGCCATGCCGTCGGTCACCAGGGGCGACATTAAGGTATAGAACTGGGGTACCTTCCCGGACTTCAACGTCCCGGAAAAGTCCTTGTTCTGCCAGAGGACCTTGCCGCTGGCGGCATCAAGGCACGACACCACGCCGCTCACACCCAGCGTAACGACCTTGCCGTCGGCCACGACAGGTGTGCTGCGCGGCCCTTTTCCGTGTCGGGCGGACGGCCCGTCGGCGTCCACCGCCTCGTACTTCTGCTCCCAGACCTTCTTGCCGCTGTCGGCTTCAAGGCAGGAGATGACCTCGTCGCCGCCCACGCGTGCAAAGACATACAGCTTGTCGCCCACGAGGGCGGGCGACGAATCGCCGGTGCCCACCGAGACCTTCCACTTCTGCGTCAGTTCCTTGGGCCAGGTTGCCGGGGCCGTGAAGCCCGCGACCTTCCCGTCGCGATTGGGACCCAGCCACTGCGGCCAGTCCTCCGCCAGGACCTGGACTGCCGCCATCACCACCACACAACCCGCAAGAATGCCGATTTTCGCCTTCGCGATTCTCATGGTAAACTCCCTTAGGACCTAGGACCGATGCCGACGACCCTGCACCGCGCAGCGTCTACGCGCGGGATTATACCGCGCAGGGCTGTCTTGGGATAGGTGCCCTGGCGGAATACCATACATCCTTCGACATATTTAGATATAGCCAGAAGACGTGTAGACTTGCTTGCCAAAATCCCAGACCTAGATTTGCAGGGTGGGCCGACGGGCACCATGTGCTCATGGTCGACGAGTCCCACCCTGATTCTGCCTTGTCCAGAAACAGGGCGAACGAATTTTGCTGAGATCGAACCCATGGCGCTGCAGTCCGTCGAGTCTTTGTTGTTGTGGATAGGGCTAATCGGGTTCTTCGTGTCGGGGGCGGCCTACGTAACCACCAAGATCAACGACGGCCTCGGCACGAGGCTGATCACCGTCGCCCGACGGCTTGGTTTGTTGGCCGGCTTGATCATCGTTCTCATGTTCGCGGCGGGCCTGTTCGGCTTCCGCGTAACGCCCAGAAACCTCCTCGACTCTCTGGAAAATGGAATTCGTAATATTGTGCCAGGCGGCACCTCGAAGTTAAGCCACCCCTACGGCTCGTAAATCGGCTTGGCGTTCTGAGGAAACTCGGTCGGCTTCGGCTCGCGGCCGTTAACCGAATTGACGATCAGGTTGGCAAACAGGGCCGTGTTTCGGGCATTGCCTTCGCCGCCGGTCACGAGGCCCGCCATACCGTTGCCCAGCGCGCTATCGGTCGTGTGGACCACCTCATTCTTGTCGACAAACCCCTTGATCGTCGTGCCGGAAAACTGGAGCTTGAGATTGTGCCACTGCTTGCCGGCAAAATTGGGGGCCTTGGCCGCGGCAAGTTGCGTCCCCGCGGCGGACTCAGCTTGCGGGCGGCGGCCGCCCGCTTGGTTCGCCAGCCACAGCGAGCAGGTTCCATCCTCCGCAAGCCGCAGGTAGTATCCCTTGGGCAGGCAGACGGTGCCGCTGCCGAGATAGTTGACGCGCCCCATCACGCCGGCCCAGCCGCCCTTGTCCAGGCAGAGATCCGCGCTGACTTCGTAGTCTTTCCAGTCCTTGTCGCCGAGGACCGTATAGGGCAGCCATTCCTGAGACCAGCTCTGGGCCTTGTCCGTGAGCACTTGCCGCAGGCACGTGCCCGCCTTGTCGGGGCGGTCCGCAATCTCGAAGATACCGCTAATATCGCTGAGGTAGTGAGGCAGATAGCCCCAGGCCTTCGCGCTGGCGTAGCCGTGAAAATCATCGTAATAGGGGAACGGGAAAGGCTTCGGCGCGGGGATGTCGGCGAAGGAGCCCTTCTGCTGACCGGTGGTGGTCGAGAGGGAATAGATCGCGTCGGGTTCCAGCGCGACCGTAAAGGTTCCCTTGTCGGGCCGGATGTCGTCAAGCTTCACGAACTGCTCGCGGGCATTGCTCCGCCACACGCAGAGCTTGGCGGTGGCAAGCCCCCCGCTGGTCTTGAAAGTCACGGTTTGGACCGCTTTGGCGTCCTTCGTCTCGGCGATGATGCTGTAGTCCGCGCCCGGCGACTTGAGGGTCACGAACGTGCCGCCGCCCGCCAGCTTGCCGCAGCCGCCGTTGAGATACTGCCAGCCGATGTGCGTGAATTGCCCGTAATGGGCATAGCCCCAAAGGACTTGCCGCACGCGGTAGTGACCGCTCCATGGCTCGTGCGCCACGATGATGCAGGGCGTCTCGGGAAGGGGCTGGATCGGGTACAACGAACCGGTCATGAACCAGGTCACGATCTTGGTCACGCCGCTCTCGATGAAGTTCTTGTTGAGGGCTTGGACGAGGCTGATCTCGCCGTCGAAGTTGTCCTCCTTGTAGACGTGCTCTTCCGTGTTCCAGATCGGCTTGCCCATCTCGTCGAGCATCCTCCGCACGTCCGGCGGCGTAGGGGTTCCCGCCATGGTGTGGTTGCCGACGATATCGACGGCGTCCCGCAGCGCCGGGTCCCTGGCCATGTCCTTGACCCAGTCGAACTTATTCCTCTCCCAGTTGTCGAAGCCATGCAGCTTGACGGCGCCCAGGCCGGCGGCGTTGAGCGTGGCCCGGAAGTTCTTGATGAACTCCTCGTTGACCCCTTTTTCATTGCGGCAGCCGATGGCGTCGAGGTCCAGGCCGTGCGCGCGCTTCAGGCCCTTGATCCACTTGACGTAGTAATCGCACATGTCCTGGGACCAGAAGTTGCGATTGCCGACCCATCCCGGGCAACTCCAGGCCACGCCGTCGAGGGTCAGGCCGGGATTCCGCTGCTTGGCCTCCCGCATCAGCCACCATTCGTAGCCGCGGAAATAATTCTCTTCCTCGCGCCGGTGCATGTGGCTCGGCTCGGTGCCCTGCGTCGACCCGTCGCCGGGGATCTCGACGAGGAGCGCGGAGAGCGACGCGGCGAAATTCGGCTTGAAGAGCAGGTCCAGGACCTGGCTCCGCTGGGGCTCGGGGTAGTCCTTCAAGAGGACCGAGGTGGCCCCGCCGCCGCTTACCGCGCCGATGCCGTCGAAGCGTTTGCCGCCGGCATCGCCCTTGAGTTCCACCGTCTGGTCGGCAAAGACCGGGAAGCAGAGCGCCATCAGGGCACAGGAAAGGGATAATCGCAACATGGCCGCCTCCTACGGTTCATAAATCGGCTTGGCGTTCTGCGGAAACTCGGTCGGCTTCGGCTCGCGGCCGTTGACGGTATTGACGATCAGGCTGCCGAAGAGGGCCGTGTTGCGGGCATCGCCTGGGCCGCCGGTCACGAGGCCCGCCATGCCGCTGCCCAGCGCGCCATTGCTCGCCGTCAGCACTTCCTTTTTGTCGACAAACCCCTTGAGCGTCGATCCGGACATTTGGAGCTTGAGGTTGTGCCACTGCTTGCCGGCCACGTTGGCCGCCTTGCCCGTGGCAAGCTGCGTCCCCTCCGCGGACTGCCCTCCCCCATTCCGCCCGCCGCCCTGGTTCACCACGTACAGCGAGCAGGTCCCGTCCGTCGCCAGCCGCAGGTAATAGCCCTTGGGCGTGCAGCCGTATCCGCTGCCGGTATTGCTCACGCGGCCCATCACGCCGGCAAAGCCGCCGTCGTCAAGGTAGATGTCCGCGCTGACTTCATAGTCCTTCCAACCCTTGTCGCCGAAGATGGTGTAGGGCATCCATTCGGCGCCCAGCTTTGGGCCTTTTCTTTGAGCACCTGCCGCACGCACTTGCCGGTCCCGTCAGGGCGGTCCGCGATCTCGAAGATGCCCGTGATATCGGCCAGGTAATGCGGCAGGTAGCCCCAGGCCTTCCCGCTCGTGTAGCCGTGAAAATCATCGTAATAGGGCAGGGGGAATGGCTTCGACGGGGGAATATTGGCGAAGGAGCCCTTCTGCTGGCCCGTGGTGGTGGAAATCGAGTAGATCGCGTTGGGTTCCAGCGTGACGGTGAAGGCGCCATCGGCGGGGGTGATGTCGTCGAGCCTCACGAACTGCTCGCGGGCGTTGCTCCGCCACACGCAGAGCTTGCCGCTGGAAAGCCCTCCGCCGACCTTGAAGGTCAGCTTCTGCGCGGCCTTGGCGCCCTTGGTCTCGGCGATGACGCTGTAGTCCGCGCCCGGCGATTTGAGCGTCACGAAGGTGCCCCCGCCGTCCAGGTTGCCGCAGCCGCCGTTGAGATACTGCCAGCCGATCTGGGAAAATTGGCCGTAATGGGCATAGCCCCAGAGCACGGTGCGGGGAGTGAAATTGCCGCTCCACGGCTCGCGGGCGATCAACAGGGCCGGCGTTTCGGGAAAGGGCTCGATGGGATAGATCGAGGCCACCAGGTACCAATTCACGATCTTGGTCACGCCGCTGACGAGGAAGTTCTTGTTGAAGGCCTCGACGAGGCTGATCTCGCAATCGAAGCCCTCCTTGTAAACATGCTCCTCCGAGTTCCAGATCGGCTTGCCCATCTCGTCGAGCATCTTCCGCACGTCGGGCGGCGTGGCAGCCGTGGCCATGGTGTGATTGCTGACGACGTTGACGGCCGCCTTGAGGGCCGGGTCGTTGGGCATGTGCCGCACGAAGTCGAACTTGGTTTTGTCCCAGTTGTCGAATCCATGCAGCTTGACCGCGCCCAGGCCGGCGGCGTTGAGCGTCGTCTTGAAGCGCTTGATGAAGCCCTCGTCGACCCCTTTTTCATTGCGGCAGCCGATGGCGTCGAGGTCCAGGCCGTGCGCCGTCTTGAGGCCCTTGATCCACTTGACGTAGTAATCGCACATGTCCTGGGACCAGAACCTGTTGTTGCCGACCCAACGCGGGGCGCTCCAGGCCACGCCGTCCAAGGAAATGGCCGGGTTCCTCTGCTTGGCCTCCCGCATCACCCACCATTCGTAGCCGCGGAAGTAGTTCTCATCGTTCTTCGTGTGCATGTGGCTGGGCTCGCTGCCCTGCGTGGAATTGCCGTCGCCGGGCACTTCCACGAAGAGGGCCGAAATCGACGCGCCGAATTTCGGCTTGAGGAGCAAATCGAGGACCTGGCTCCGCTGGGGCTCCGGATAGTCCTTCAAGAGGACCGAGGTGGCCCCGCCGCCGCTCACCGCGCCGATGCCGTCGAAGCGCTTGCCGCCCGCGCCGCCCTTGAGTTCTACCGTCTGGTCGGCCAGCGCCGGGAAGCAGAGACCGATCAGGGTACAGCCAACGACGGCCCGCAGCGCCCGACGACGCGCGGCAGTTCCATAAAACGACGAGTCATGGATTCTCTCCTCTTAGGTGATGTTTGACAAGAACTTGTATAGTTTGTAGGGTGGGACCAGCGAGCTTGCGATGCCGGCCCACCAACACCGGCGATTGGTGGGCCGGCGCTCGCAAGCTCGCTGGTCCCACCCTACGGCTGAATCCGTGCAACCCTGACATCATTTCTGAAACGGACCGCTTAGGTGATGTTTGACAACAACTTGTATAGCAGCCGGCAAGGTTCCAATCAATGCCCGCTGAGTCGGTTGGCAATTGCTATGCCCCGCCAGCGGGGGATTCTTGCCCGAACTTGCCCGACCGTTGCTCCGGCGGCAAACTCTCCAGGGCCGGTGGCAGACTTCCGGTTTCGGGCGGCAGGCCTTCAACGGGGGAGTCTTGCCCGAACTCGCGCAATTCTCTTTCCCGTATCTTCTTCCGCAGCAGCTCGACGATGGGGATGGGCGATTCTTGCCCGAACTTGCCCGACGTTTGTTCCGGCGAACTCTCGGTGACGGGTGACAGACCCTCCGGGGCGGGCGGCGAACTCTCGGGGGCCGGCGGCAGACTTCCGGTTTCGGGTGGCAAGCTCTCGGGGGCGGACAGCGAATCGTCGTCGGCGTCGAGGGCATGGAATTCGGCCAGCTCGTCGATGGCCTCGATTGTGGCCGACAGCCGAGCGCGGTAGCCGCGGAGCTGCTCTTCGCTCATGTTCTCCAAATCCTCGTTCGGCACATCCGCGGGAAGGGTCCCGCCATCGGCATCGATTGGCCGCTGGCTCGCGATCGCATCGATGCTCGGCGGTCCGGGTTTGCCCTTCAGCCGCCAGGAGGCCATCACGGCCGCCGTGGCCCTGGTGAGGAATGCGGCATTTCCCCGTTGCGGTTGGGAGCGGAGCGACCTTTTCGTGATCGATTTGCCGTCGCCGCTTTGGCTATGCTGGACGAGTCGCACGTCGATCTCGGATTGCGAGTTGCGCCAGGCCTGCATGGCCTCGCGGTAGATGGCGTCGAGCCGCGCCAGGTCGGCGGCGAACATCTCGGCCGCGCTCAGGGCCGCCCTGGCGATCCATTCCTGGCGGGCCTCCTGCAGCCAGTAATTGACGGTCCGTTTGGGCATGCCGAGCTTATCGGCGATGGCCCTGGCTGGAGTGGCCCTCCAGGGCCAGTTGCGTGATCTCGGGGAGCAGCGTCTCTTTTCGCCGCCGGGCGGCGAGCATCGCGGGGGACACTCGCGCGGTCTGGGCGGGCTGCGGTTGAAGGTCGGCGGCGGGCGGGTTTTCGGTGACGGAACACATGGCTGGGTCTCCTTGGGCTTGGTGGAGTGTCTCGCGCTGGAGTTCCGCCTTTAGGCGGCATTTCCCGGCTAAAGCCGGAACTCCAACGGGTACGAAAGGAATCGCACTATCATACGGTAATTATCCATAACTTTGGATGGTTGTCAAGGGGCGGGAAGGAGAATTTTTTGCCGCGGGCCGCGGGCGGGGCGGGGGCGATTGCCCTAAGTGGCGTTCCGGCAATGGGTTACGGCGATCGGCAGAAGGGCGGAATTCGCAAGAAAAATCGAAAAGTGTGCCGGCAACCGTACTCATCGCGCTCCGCCGTGATGGTCTTCCATCACCGCGGCCTCGCGTAACGCGCGAGGAACCGCTTTTCACCACTGGAATGCCCCAAGTGTGGCGGGACGATGAAGATCATCAGTTTCATCGAGCGCGGTCAGCAGGACGTCGTGGAGCGAATTCTCCGCCATTGCGGGCTGTGGGAAGGACCGATCCGCACGCTGGCCGGCGCCCGTGCGCCGCCGCATCGATCCGGTCGCCACCCAGACGAGCCGGAGTTGGTCATGGATCCCGAGTTTCTGAGTCCGAACGCCTTGAGCGTCAGGCAAACGCCGGGTGCGAACTGCAATTGATCCTCGACCCGGACTTCCTGTAGCCCGCGTCCCAGGCTGCTTTCTCACCGTCGACCGCGCCGGTGCGCGACGATGCGCGCAATACTCGGCTGAGAAACCGCGAAAAACCAGTCGTAACCACCCATGCGATGGTATTCCCCGCTCGATTCAATGCTGAAACCCGCCGCAGGTCAGCCAGCAGCGACCGCCGAAGCAACGCTGGTGACGCTACCCGGCGTAGATGGGCCCGGCGGTCATCAAAACGGCCGGATTTGTGCGAATTCGCAGCCGGGTTCTTGACGGCGATCAGCGTCCACGGTAGGATCGGGGACGTTTCACGGGATCAAAATTCCTATCAGCTTCCATCGCCTGAATGCGACTCAGCCCCAGGAAGCCCGCAAGGGCGGTCCCTACCGCGGCTCTTTGCGTGGCGGGGATCTCCTGCTCCGTCGCCAAGCTCCGATT
The DNA here is from genome assembly GCA_963824275.1 of uncultured Planctomycetia bacterium. GTDB lineage: Bacteria > Planctomycetota > Planctomycetia > Pirellulales > Thermoguttaceae > JANXQG01. The sequence goes on from CAWGOT010000008.1 coordinate 124,115, forward strand.
CCGACCAGCACCGCCGCAGACAGGAGCGTGAGGGTTCCGGGTTCCGGCACGGTCACCGCCGACGAAGGTCCTGCAATCAGCGCGACGACGGCCGGTGTAGCGCTGAACAGCGAGCCCCCTCCCTGCGCCGACGGTCAAGCTCGACCCGGCGGCGAGGGAAGTGGGATCCACAACGTCCAGCGTGCCGCCATTGACAATCGTGCCGCCGCTGTAGGCATTGATGCCGCTGAGGATCAATGTGCCGCTATCCACCTCGGTGAGGCTACCCGTGCCGGAGAGCGAGCCGTAGAGGGTTACCGAATTGCCGGCCGGATCGAAAGTGGCTCCGCCGCCGCTGGAACTCAGCGTCATGGAGACATTGCTGGAAAACCCGGTCGTGGCCTGCAGCGTCCCGCCACCGAAGTTGAAGGCCGCCGATCCGGACCCCTGGCCCAGCGACCCGAGCACGAGCAGCCCGCCTTCGAAATTGTACGTGCCGGTGCCGCCGGTACCGTTGCCGAGGGTCAAATTGCCGCTACTGTTCGTCCCGCCCGACTGCGTGAAGATTCCCGTGCCAAAATAGCCCACGTTCTCATTCTGGGCTTCTGACAAGAGGCCGCTGCCACTGAGGCTATACGTACCGCTGCTGCCGGTACCGTTGCCGAGAGTCAAATTGCCGCTACTGTTCGTCCCGCCCGACTGCGTGAAGATTCCCGTGCCAAAATAGCCCACGTTCTCATTCTGGGCTACTGACAAGAGGCCGCTGCCACTGAGGCTATACGTGCCTCGGCTGCCGGTTCCGTTGCCGAGATTGAAATAGCTGCAACTATTGGTCCCGCTGGTCTGTGCGAAAACGCCCATGCCGGAGTCGCCCACGTTCTCTTGAGTCGGCCGGGAGTTGAATCCCACGGACAAATAGCCGCCGCCGAGACTGTACGTGCCGCTACTGCCCGCGTATTCGCCGATCGCGAGATAGCTGCAAGTGTTGGCTCCGCCGGTCTGCATGAAGCTCCCCGTGCCGGAAAGGCCCACATTCTCTTGGCAGCCCAATACGCTGTTCACCAGCAACACGCCGCTGCCGCTGAGGCTGTACGCTCCGAAGCCGCCCGGCTGGTTGCCCAGATTGAGCCAGTAGCCGATATTATTGGTCCCGCCGGATTGCACGAAGGACCCGGTGCCGGAGTAGCCGACGCTCATATTCTCGGCCACCGCGACATAGCTGCTGCCACTGAGGCTGTACGCACCGCTGCTGCCGGCATTATTACCGAGATTGAGGTAGTTGGCGCCGTTGGTTCCGCCGGTCTGCGTGAAGTTCGCCGAACCGGACCAGCCCACGTTCTCATTCTGGGCTACCGACAAGAGGCCGCCGCCACTGAGGCTGTACGTGCCTCGGCTGCCGGTTCCGTTGCCGAGATTGAAATAGCTGCAACTATTGGTCCCGCCGGTCTGTGTGAAAACGCCCATGCCGGAGTCGCCCACGTTCTCCTGGGTCGGCTGGGAGCTAAATCCCACGGACAAGTAGCCGCCGCTGAGACTGTATGTGCCGCTACTGCCCGCGTATTCGCCGATCGCGAGATAGCTGCAGATGTTGGTTCCGCCGGTCTGCATGAAGCTCCCCGTGCCGGAGAGGCCCACATTCTCTTGGCAGTCCAACACGCTGTCCACCAGCAACAAGCCGCTGCCGCTGAGATTGTACGCGCCGTAGCCGCCGGCCTGATTGCCGAGATTGAGCCAGAAGCCGATGCAATTGGTTCCGCCGGACTGGGCAAAGGACCCGGTGCCAGAGTAGCCGACGCTCATATTGTCGTTTACATACAGGCTGCACCCCGTTGAGGCTGTACGTGCCGCTGGTGCCCACTCCGTTGCCGAGATTGCCGTAGTTGCAGGTATTGAGCCCACCGGACTGCGTGAAACTTCCCGTGCCTCCGGAATCGCCCACGTTCTCGACGTTGGCCGCCAACTGGCCGCTGCCGATGAGGTTCAGTGTACCGGCGCCACCTGCCTGGCCGCTTTGATATTCGCTGCCGAGCGTTAATGTGCCGGCCTGCACCAGTCCCTGGTCTTGAATCGTGAGCAAGCCTGTGCCGCCGTCCCCCACGGCGATTAGCCCGAGGTTGTTGAACGGTCCGTTGTTGGCCCTCAACGTGGAGACGCCGGCTACGGTGACCGTACCGGCGGATCCACTGAAAAGGCCGATGTCAATGACGTTGTACCAGTTGCCGCTCACGGTGCCATACAGGTTCGTCGCCGTGGCGTCGAGCAGGGAATTTCCGGTCAGCGTCAATAGGCCCTTGCCGCCATGGACGCCCACATTCACGCCCGAATCGCCCTTGCTGCCAAACGGCACGAAAGCCGTGCCACTGGACATTATGAGGGTCCCAGTCTGACCGGCGGTATCGCCCACGTCGATTTCACTCGTGTTATTCGTCAAGACTCCACCCGGACTGACGTTGATCGCGCCTTGGTGGATGCTCACAATGCCATAGGTATCGCCGGCGGAATCGACGCCGCCGAAGGTATTGGCGTTGGTAATCGTGAGCGTGCCGGCGCTGGCCTTGATGAGACCACCTTGGCCTCCGATCGCCCCGCTATAGGTCAGCGAATCGGAGTGATTGAAAACCAGTGCGGCGCCATTGAACAGTGTGACGCTAGGGCTGCTCAGAAACTCGCCGCTGCCGCCGTTGCCGATCTGCAGCGTGCCGGCGCCGATCGTGGTCGCGCCGCTGTAGGTGTTGCTGCCGGTAAGGGTCAGCGTGGCGGCCCCGGCCTTGGTCAGGGCCGTGGCCCCGCCATTGTCGGCGATGACGCTGCCGATCGTGAGATTGGCCGGCGTAATGACGATCAGCTCCCCGCTGGCCGAGCCCGCCAAGGTGCCGCCGCTGATGCTGCCGGAGGTATTGCCGATCAGGCCGCCGCCCAGCCAGCGTCAGCGAGCCCGAACCGGTCATCGTGACCCCCTAGGCGCCGGTCAGGTTCAGCGTGTTGAACGACTCGGCGGACGTGACGGCGGTCTGCGCGCCGGAAGGCGAGACGTTCAGGGTGCCGCTGGAACTTAGCGTGCCAAGATTGCCGCTGGTGTAGGCGGCGTAAGCTATGATGTTGCCGCACCGTTCGAGGATGCCCAATTCGGTCCCGCCGACCGTCGCATAGCCGCCGAGGATGCCGGCGGCGTATTCGGGGTGGTGGTGGTGATGCCGTTGGTGGCGGATTGCGTGCCGCTGGGCAGCGTGAAATCGACCGTGCCGCCCGGGCTGCGGCTGATGGCTACCCAGGCTCAAGAGCAGCGGATTCGACGAGCCCGCCGTCGAGGACGATGGCCGAACAGCCCGGATTGACCGCCAGGCCGTTGAAGCTGTTGGCTGTTGGTCGTGCCGGCCTTGCCTTGGATCGCCAGGGTGCCGCCGCCCAAGGCCAAGGAAGAGGCATTGGTCGTGTTGTTGATGATATTTGGCCGTCGGGCGCCCGGCCTGGCTGAAATCGAGCTTGAGCGTGCCGGCGGCGACGGTCGTGCTGCCCGTGTAGGTGTCGGCGGCGGTCAGCACCAGCGTGCCCGTGCCCGTTTTGGTGAGACTGCCGGGACCCGATAGCGAGCCGGTGAGCACCAGGACATAGCCGGCCGTATCGAAGGTGGCTCCGCCCCCACTGCTGCCCAGCGTCATAGGCAGACTGGTGGAAAACCCGCTGCTGGCCTGCAGCGTCCCGCCGCTGAAGCTGAAGGCCGCCGATCCCGAGCCTTGACTCAGTGACGCAAGAATGAGCAGCCCGCCGTTCAGGCTGTACGTGCCGCCGCTGCCGGCGTAGGCGCCGAGATCGAGAACGCTGCAACGGTTAATCCCGCCAGACTGCGTGAAGGTCGCCGTTCCCTCCTCGCCCAGGTACTCGTACTGTGCCGAAAGTAATCCCGAGCTGCTGAGGTTGTAGGCGCCGCTGCCGCCGCCATAGACGCCGAGCTCAAAGTAGAGCGCACTATTGGTCCCGCCGGTCTGCGTGAAGCTGCCGAATCCGAAGCAGCCGATGTAGGAGAAGGCCGTGTACAAGGAGCCGCCGCTGAGGCTGTACGTGCCGCTGGAGCCCGAGTCGTAGCCGAGGTAAAGGAAGCCGTCAGCGAGGTTGTTCACGCCTCCCAACTGGCGAAACGTGCCCATGCCAAAGGAGCCCACGTACTCGTTGGACGCGGAAAGCAGTCCCGATCCGCTGAGAATGTACGTGCCGCCGCTGCTGGTGCCGCCATCGACGGTGAGAACGCCGCTGACACTATTCGTTCCGCCCGACTGGGAAAAAGTGCTGAGGCCGCCCACGTACTCGCTGAAATATCCGGCTCCCGAGAGCAATCCGCCGCTGAGGCTGTAGCTGCCGCTGGACCCAACGCTGGAGCCAACGTCAAGGTTGCCGTCATAGCCGAGATTGTTCGTTCCGCCGGTCTGGGTGAACGTGCCCGTGCCCAAGTAGCCCACGTTCTCATTGGATGCGGAGACCACTCCGGAGCCAGCGAGGCTGTAGTTGCCACTAGAACCGCTGCCGTAGCCGACGTACAGGCTGCCATATCCGAGATTGTTCGTACCGCCGGTCTGCGCAAATGCGCCGGAGCCGGAGTAGCCCACGTACTCGTTGTTGGCGGCGGAGAGCAGCCCCGAACCGCTGAGAATGTAGTTGCCGTTGGACCCGCTGCCATAACCGAGGTAAAGTGCGCCCAAGCTGCCGAGGACGTTCGTCCCACCGGACTGGACAAACGTGCCCACATCACCCGTGTTGTAGCCGAGGTACAGGGAGCCGACGCTGATCGCTCCGCCGGTCTGCGTGAAGGCGCCTGTGCCGGAGCAGCCGACAAAGCCGTAGAGTGCCACGAGCGACCCGCCGCTGATGCCCGAAAACGCATCGTTCACCGTGAAAGTCCCACTGCTCCCCAAGCTGGCGCTGCCCGTCCCGGAAACCGAGATGCCGCCGCTGAGATTGATCGCGCCGCCGGGCGCCGCCGATAGGGCCCCCTGGCAATACAAGTGATCGGTCAAGGAGACGTTGCCGGAAAGGCCCTCTCCGGACAGAATCGTCAGGGGAGAGCCGGCAATGTGCAGCAGGCCCGCATTGCTGTAGCTGCCGAAATCGGCGAGCGGATCGAAGCCCGCGGGCAGCAACAGCAGCGAGTCGGGGCCGATGCTCAGGGTCATGGAACCGGTGTTGACAAGGGATCCCTGCGAGAAGTCGACGATGGCACTGCCGGCGACCGCCAGCAGTCCCGTGCCACCCATAGCGTCGAAGATCCCCTGATTGGCAAGGCCGCCGCCGGTGACTTGGAGCGTGCCGCCGCCGAACTGATAGCTGCCCGAGCTGCCGATGCTGAGGTACCCTACCGCATTTAGTCCGCTGGCTTGAATGAACGTGCCGGTGCCGGCGGAGCCGACGTACTCATTGACCGTGGAGAGCGCCCCAGAGCCGCTGAGGTTGTAGCTGCCACTGGAACCCGCATTGCTGCCGAGGTAAAGGGCGCCGGAACCGCTCATGTTGTTCTGTCCACCGGACTGCGTAAAGGCGCCCGTGCCCGAGAAGCCCACATACTCGTTGGCTGCCAAGAGCAATCCCGAGCCGCTGAGGTTGTAGCAGCCGCTGGAACCCGCGTTGCTGCCGAGGTAAAGGGCGCCGGAACCGCTCATGTTGTTCTGTCCACCGGACTGCGTAAAGGCGCCCGTGCCCGAAAAGCCCGCATACTCGTTGGCTGCCAAGAGCAGTCCCGAGCCGCTGAGGTTGTAGCAGCCGCTGGAGCCACTGTAATACCCGAGGTAAAGCCCGCCGGAACCGCTGATATTGTTCGTTCCGCCGGTCTGGACAAATCCGCCCGAATCACCCATGAAGCTGCCAAGGTAGAGGTAGCTGACATTATTCACTCCGCCGGACTGCGTAAACGTTCCCGTGCCGAAGTAGCCGACATAGCCGACGAATGCCGCGAGCGACCCGGAGCTGACGCCCGACAGCGTGTCGTTCGCGGTGAAAGTCCCGTAGGTCCCCAAGTTGACGCTGCCCGTCCCGGAAACCGTGATGCCGCCGTTGAGATTGATCGCGCCGCCGGGCGCCGCCGCTATCGCTCCCTGGCAATATACGTGGTCGGCCAGCGAGCCGTTGCCGGAAAAGCCCTGCCCGGGCAACACCGTCAAGGGAGTGCCGACGTTGTGGAGCAGACCCGCGTTGCCGTAGCTGCCAAAGGCGCTAGACGGATTGAAGCCGGCGGGCACCAGGAGAAGCGAGTTGGGGCCGATGCTGAGCGTCATGGAGCTGGTGTTGACGAGCGACCCCTGCGAGAGGTCGATAATCGCACTGCCGGCGACCGTCAGCACCGCCGTGCCGCCCATGGCGTCGAGGACACCTTGATTAGCAAGTCCGCCGCCGCTGACTTGGAGTGTGCCGCCGCTGAATTGATAGGTGCCCGAATTGCCGATGCTGACGTAGCCTACCGCGTTCGATCCGCCCGATTGATTGAAAGTGCCGGCAGCGCCGAAGTAGCCGATGTATTCGTTGGCTGCAGAGAGCACCCCCGAGCCGCTGAGACTGTAGCTGCCGCTGGAACCGTAGAAATAGCCGAGGTAAAGGCCGCCGGCGCCGCTGACGTTGTTCGTCCCGCCGGACTGGGCAAACGCGCCGGAACCGAAGTAGCCCACGTACTCGTTGCCTGCGGAGAGCAATCCGGATCCGCTGAGAATGTACGTGCTGCTGCCGGAGCCGCTGTCGACGGTGAGGGTGCCGCCGACGTTGTTCGTTCCGCCCGACTGCGTAAACGTGCCGAGGTTGCCGACGTACTCGGTAGAATTTCCGGCTGCCGAGAGCACTCCCCCGCTGAGGTTGTAGATGCCGATCGAACCGCCGCCGACGCCAAGGTAGCCGTAGCCATAGCTGCCAGCAATGTTCGTCCCGCCGGATTGCGTGAATGTGCCCGTGCCCGAGTAGCCCACGTACTCGCCGTACGCGGTTGACAGCATTGCGGAACCGCTGAGGCTGTAGTTGCCACTGGAACCGCCGTAGCCGAGGTAAAGGTAGCCGAAATCGACGCTGTTCATCCCGCCGGATTGGGTATAATTGCCACTGGAACCGCTGCCGTAGCCGACGTACAGGCTGCCATATCCGAGGTTGTTCGACCCGCCGGTCTGCGTAAATGCGCCGGAGCCGGAGTAGCCCACGTACTCGTTGCCGGCCACCGGCAAATAGCCGCTGCCGCTGAGGTTGTACGCGCCGAAGCCGCCCGGCTGGGTGCCGAGATAGAACGCGTTGCCGATGCTATTGGTTCCGCCGGTCTGCGTGAAGGCCCCCGTGCCCGCGTAGCCCACGTACTCGTTGCCGGCCACCGGCAAATAGCCGCTGCCGCTGAGGTTGTACACGCCGTAGCCAGGGCAATTGCACCATAAATCACGTTCCGACAAGGATTTGTGCGAGATAGGTTTCGTCCCAGGCAGCGGTGAGGCGTTTGTTTCTTGATCCCGACTTTGCTCGTCGTTTCGTTCTTCAGCATTGCCAGTGCCGTGCGGCGGAGGATGCTGAAGTTGGCGTCGGCATGTCCCTTGCGGATGCGACACAGGTCTTCCTGGAAGGTTACGTCGAGTTGCCAGTGCAGCCGGTTCTCGATCCCCCAGTGGCCCCGAACCGCGCCTGCAAAGCGACGCGCGGAGAGGTACTGGCTGAGGATGTAGTAGCGGACGTCAGTGCATTCCTTGCCATCGCGCTGGGTGATGCTGATGACCATCCCGATGGCCTTCAAGCCAGGCCAACGCGCCGCATCGGCCAAGTCGGCTGGGAGCCGACAGAGATAATAAGAGCGTGTCTCCTCCCGACCGTGCCCCTTGCCCTCGGTCTGATAGGAACGGTAGGTCGTTCCGGCGAAGTCGTTCTCCAGGCGGTTGATGAAGTAGTCCTGGATGGCCTGGTACAGCGTAGGCTGGTTTTCCTTCACATGGAGGACGTAATTGCCCTTGCCGTCGAGGATCTTTTGGGCGATCTTCGTCTGGCAGCCCATCGCGTCGATGGTCACCAGGGCCCCGGAAATGTCGATGATTTCCAGCAATTTCGGGATCGCTGTGATCTCGTTGCTCTTGGCGTCGGTGACGACTTGACCAAGGCTAATGGAGTTCGCTGTGGCCCAGGCACTGACCATGTGAATCGCCGCCTTACCGCTGGCGGTGTCGTAACTGCGGCGGAGCGTCTTGCCGTCGATGGCGATCACTTGCCCGCCGCTAATCTCGTGCAACGCGGTGACCCAACTGAGCAGACACTTCTCGAACTCCGCCGGATTGATGGTGGCGAAGATCGCGTTGAAACGATCATGGGAAGGGACGCCCTCCTTCAGATCCAGAAATCGCGAAAACCACGCGCGTTGCGCCTTGCCGAACTCCGCAATGGCCACGAAGTCGTCGGCCCCGCAGATGACCGCACAGATGGCGATTGTCACGATGTTGATCAATGGGTAGACGGGCGGCCGTCGTCGAGGATCAGTGAGAGTTGCGAAGTGGTGTTGAATCTTGGCGGACTTCTTGGCCATGACCTGGTGGACTCCTGGGCCTGCGCGACATCCACGCTCTTGCCGCTCCTCGGCAAGCAACGGAAATCGCAATCCCCTAGTCATAGCAGATTACCTAGATTCGCGCAATCGCCCTGACGCCGTAGCCGCCCGGCTGGGTGCCGAAATAGAGCGCGTTGCCGATGCTATTGGTTCCGCCGGTCTGCGTGAAGGCCCCCGTGCCCGCGTAGCCCATGTTCTCGTTCTCGGTCACCGCCACATAGCCGTTGCCGCCGAGAGTGTACGTGCCGCTGCTGCCGGCGTTGTTGCCGAGGTTGAGATAGTTGGAGATATTGGTCCCGCCGCTGTGCAAGAAGATCCCCGTGCCGGAATAGCCCACGTTTTCGCTGCCGGCCACCGACAAATAACCGCCGCCGAGGCTGTACGTGCCGCTGCTGCCGGTTCCGTTGCCGAGATTGAAATAGCTGCAACTATTGGTCCCGCCGGACTGCATGAAAATGCCCGCGCCGTTGGAGCCCACATTCTCGTTGTTGAGCACGGACAAATAGCCGTTGCCGCTGAGGATGTACGTGCCGCTGTCGCCGGCGCCGGTGCCGAGATCGAGATAGACGCTGGTAGTGTTGACGCCGCCCGACTGCGTGACGCTCCCCGTCCCGGAAAGGCCCACGTTCTCCACGCTGGTCTGCAACTGGCCCTGGCCTTGAATCATCATGGCGCCGGTGCCGCCATTCCCCACGGCGATACCGCTGGTGCCGTTGATGGCGCCGGTGCCGGAGAGGGTCAACGTGCCGGCGCTGATCGTGGTGCTGCCCGTATAGGTGTTGACGCCTAAAAACATCACGCTGCCCGCGGCGTCGAGAGCGACCGAGCCCGTGCCCGACATCGCTCCACCGGAGAAACTGTAGGGCGTGGTGGTGTTGGTGAAGGTGACGCTGGCCGGCTGAACTCCGCTGCTGACGATCGCGATGGGGTTGGTATTCACTCCCGCGTTGGAAAATGTCACGGCCGAGCCGTTGCTGTAAAAAGTGTTTCCCCCCATGCTACTCCAGTTCACATCGCCGGAGGCAAGGCTCCATGAATTGCTCGTCAAGCCGCTCCAGGTCAGGGCGGGGTGGCCGACGGGTGCGAAGGCGGCCGCCGCGATCAAAAAGTGGGAGCCGCTCCCCGTGAGCGCCTCGGGGTCGGGAGCGGAGCCGTCAATCGTAACCGTCCCCCCCGCGGCGGTGCTGACCAGGGCACCCGCGGCGTAAAGATCCGTGGTTTGCACGGCCCAGAAGTTGCCGTGGACGCCCGCGGTGGTTGACGTGTTGAGCGTGCCGCCGGTGACCGTCGTCGTTACCGGACCCGTTCCAATACGCAGTGTTTCGTCGGTGGCAATGTAGGACCCCGGAGCGACGCCAGTAAGCGTGGCGGCGACCGTGGTGGGTGCAGCGTCGCCTTCGTTGTCCCCAGTCGCAGTAATGACCACGGGTGAGTTGCTGATGTTCACGCCACCAAGCGCATAGGCGCTGACGGCGGAGTCGCTAGCAGTGCCGGAGAACGTAACCCGCAGCCCCGCCCCCGATCCCCATCCTGCCGCGGGCTCGTATAGATAAAAGACGCCCGCGCTGGTATAGACCGTATTGAGGCTTGGTTGCCAAACGGACCCCGTCATCGCCAGGCCATCGAAGGTAACGGTTGGCGCGGCATTACTGCCGCCACTGTTCCGTTCGCCCACCGTGACGACGAGGACGTTGGCGGAAGCGCTGGGGGTGATCGCCTCGGTGTAAGGTCCGCTGGTGCCAGACCACGGCGTTCCGGCCGTGCCGTTGTAGAAGTTATTTACGAGCGTGATTTGTGCCTGGAGCTGCTGCGGCGCCGCCAGGAACGCCAAAACAACACCGCCCAAGGTCAATCCAAGAACACCTCGGAAAGGGACCGCCGGCAACCGAATCGCTTGGTAACTGCTTCTCATCAAAAACCTCGTCAAACAACGCCAGCGCACATAGTGGAAAATAAGTTTCTGTTGGGCCGTTCATCACATCTCGGCATGGAGTACTTTTCGCAGGTATCAGGACAGTTCGCAGGCCAATCCTATCCATGGCCCATCGGCTTTCGATGCTTCACGTCGGGACCTACCCAGGGCTCGCCGAATCCACGTCCGACCCGCCACGATTTTTTCCAATATTCTCGAAAGATCCTCTGGCCGGCTGAAAACGTACGCTTACTCGATGCGTAAGCGAGGCAACGACCAAGCACCCTTGCTGGCACTGCGGCTTCTGTCGGCCGCAACCCGTTGCACTGTTTTTCCCCTCAGTTCCTTGTCCTTAGTCGGTGAAATTCTAGCGGTAAGCACCTCTTGGGCAAGTACTAGCGAGGGAAGATTTTTGCCGGGGATCGTTGACGAAAAACTACTCCGCCGGCCCGAAAAAGCAAAAAATCTACTTTTTTTGCCGCGTTGTCGGGTAACGCTGGCTCCCGGCGAGCCTATGTTAGCGGAATGTAAAAGCTGGACCAACCGCTGCAGAGGAATACAATTAGCACCGACCGCCGTTGTGGAATCTACGCTATCACCCTTCTTTCGCACTCGCCACTTGGTCGACAGAGGATCCGTTCCCTATGGAGCCAGAATCGCCAGAGGAACCGTCTTCCATCTCGTTGTCGAAGATCCAGTCGATCGACAGGATTTGCGACCAGTTCGAGGCCGCTTGGAAGGCCGCCGGCAGGACCGGAACGCGCCCGAAGATCGACGCCTTCCTGGCCGGCGTCCCGCCCGCCGAATGGCCGGAACTACTCCGCGAACTGCTGATCCTCGATCTCGATTATCGCCGCCAGCGCGGGGAAACGCCGACACTGGAGGAGTACCGCTCGGAATATCCGGCGCTCGGACTCGAACGCTTCGTGGCGGTCTTCGCCGAGCCGCCGCAGCCGGCACCCTCGAAGTCTGACGAAGCAACGTTTGAGCACACCCCGTCCGGTGGACAGGCAACCAACGGTCAGCTTCCTCGCATCCACTACCTGGGCGACTATGAATTGCTCGCCGAGATCGCACGCGGCGGCATGGGTGTAGTCTACAAGGCCCGCCAGATCTCGTTGAACCGGATCGTCGCCGTCAAGATGATCCTCGCCGGGCAACTGGCCACGCAGGCCGACCACGATCGGTTCCATGCCGAGTCGCAGGCCGCCGCCGTACTCGACCATCCCAACATCGTGCCGATTTTCGAAGTTGGCGAGCATGAAGGGCAACACTACTTTTCGATGGGCTATGTCGATGGCCCGAGTCTCTCGGCCCGCCTCGCGGAAGGGCCGCTGGCGCCAAGGAAGCGGCGGCACTGGTCGCCACCGTGGCCGAGGCGGTGGAATATGCCCATCGACAGGGCGTCATTCATCGCGACATCAAGCCCTCGAACATCCTGATCGACAGCCAGGGCCGCCCGCGGGTGACCGATTTTGGCCTGGCCAAGCGGGCCGGCGGCAGTGAGTTGACGGAAACGGGCCAGATCTTGGGTTCGCCCAGCTACATGCCGCCCGAGCAGGCGTGCGGGCACGTCAGGGCTATCGGTCCCGCGTCCAACGTCTATGCCCTGGGCGCGGTGCTCTATGCCGTGCTCACCGGACGGCCGCCCTTTCAGGCTGCCACGCGGCTGGAGACGCTGAAGCAGGTGATCGAGCGCGAGCCCGTGCCGCTGCGGCAGCTCAACGCGGCTGTGCCGCGCGACCTGGAAACGATCGTGCTGAAGTGCCTGGAGAAATCGGTCCCGCGGCGGTATGCCAGCGCCCAGGCCTTGGCCGACGACCTGCGGCGCTACCTGGAAGGCCGGCCGATCCTCGCCCGCCCTGTGGGGCGATGGGAACGGGCCTGGCGGTGGTGCCGGCGGCAGCCGGTGGTGGCGGGGCTGTCGGCAGCGGCCGTGTTGCTCGTCGTGTTGGTGGCCGTGACGAGCACCGTTGGCTACGTGAGCACGTCGCGGGCCTTGCGGCAGGTTGTCGACGCGCAGCGGGAACGCGCCCTGGCGCAGGTGGATGCCTTGCGCCGTGCGGAAATCTCGAACGTGCCCTACCTGATCGAGGACCTGAAGCCCTTCCAAGATGAGGTCGTGCCGCAACTCCAGCATTCGCTGCAGGAGCCGAACTTGGGCGAGAAGGAGCGGTTGCGGCTGGACCTGGCACTGCTGAGTCTGGTTGGCGAGGAGCAAGGGCAGTTGACTTACCTCTCCGATCGGCTGCTCACCGCGGAACCGGGGGAATTGCCCGTGATCCGTGCCGCGCTCGTGCCGCACCGCGATGCCTTCGCGGCAGCAATGTGGCTGACTGCCGAAAATTCGGCGACGGATAAGGATCGTCGCTTCCGTGCGTCTGCGCCTTGGCGGTCTTGGACCCGGCATCTCCACGCTGGACCGGCGCCGGCAAGCTGGCAGCCGAGGCCCTGGCGGCAGAAAACCCGCTGCTGGCCGTCACCTGGGCCGAAGCCCTGCGGCCGGTACGGAAGGAACTGCTCCCAGGACTTCTGGCAGTCTTCCACGACCGCCAGCGCGAGCCCGCGGAGCGGTCGCTGGCGACGGGCATCCTGGCCGATTACGCCGCCGACCAGCCGCAGGTGCTGGCCGATCTGCTGATGGACGCCGACGAAAAGCAATTCTCCCTGCTTGCTGCGAAACTCCGGGAGCACGGCGAAGAGCTGCTACCGTTTTTGCAGAGCGAAACCGAGAAACCAACGCCCGACGCCGCCAAGGAGGTGAAAGAAGCATGGCAAGACGCCAGGCGAACGCCGCGGTCGCCCTCTTGAAGACGAAGCACGCCGACAAGGCATGGCCGGTCTTGAAGCATAGTTCCGATCCGAGGGCGCGGAGCTACCTGGTCCATCTTCTCGCCCCTCTGGGCGTTAACATCATGGTCCTCGTGCGTCGGCTGCGCGAGGAACCGGACGTATCGATTCGACGGGCCTTGATCTTGTCGCTGGGCGAGTTCGACGTGGCGCAGTTTGCGGCGGCCGACCGAAAGGCGCTGATCGACAGGCTGCTCGACCTTTACCGCACCGATCCCGATGCCGGCCTGCATGCCGCCGCGGATTGGTTGTTGCGGCAAAAGGGCTGGGACCAGGGGAGCCGGCTGTCGGAAATCGATGCCCAACTGCAGGTTGACGACGAGCATCTTCACCATCCGCCCGTAGGGGCGGATAAGCGAGAGTGGTATGTCAATACGTATGGGCAGACCTTCGCCATCGTGAAAGCCGACCAACCGTTCCGGATGGGTTCGCCCGATAAGGAGGCGGGCAGGCAGGAGCACGAAGTTCCGCATCAGCAGCGTATCGATCGGACCTTTGCCATCGCCTCGAATCTGGTCACGAAGGCCCAGTACGGGCGTTTTCAAGCGGCCAATCCCGACGTTTTCAAGAACGACCAACTTGACCTTCTCGTCGCCGACGACGCCCCCCAGCTTGCCGTCGACTGGTATGACGCCGCGCGCTATTGCAATTGGCTCAGCCAAAGCGAAGGCATTCCCAAGGAGCAGTGGTGCTACGAGCCGAACCTTGAGGGAAAGTACTCTCAAGGGATGAAACACGCCGCCGATTATCTGCAGCGCCGCGGCTATCGACTGCCGACGGAAGCCGAGTGGGAGTATGCCTGTCGATCCGGCGCCCAGACCAGCCGTTACTATGGGACGAGCGTCCACCTCTTGGCGAAATACGCCTGGTTTCTCGACAATTCGGACTTTCGCGTGGGACCGGTCGGAATGAAAAAGCCGAACGACTTTGGGCTGTTCGACATGCTCGGCAACGCCTGGGAGTGGTGTGACGGCGTTTTCGAACTCTACGCCGATTTGCACGATTCGGGAACCAACACTGCCGTCCGGGATGATGTCAAGTGCGTGCAGCGCGGCGGCTCGTTCAGCAATCCAGCCGGGCTGGTGCGATCTGCCTTCCGTTTCGAGATCGAGCCGACGAACCGCAGTCTGAACGTCGGCTTCCGAGCGGCTCGGACCTGCCCCTGAGGCGCACGATGATCTGCGCGTTCTCGTTCGATGGAATGCGTTATTCATCCCCCTGCAAACCCCTGCAAAATCAGGGCTTTTGCTTTTCTTGTGTGCCTCCTCGCATGGCGTTCCATCGCCTGAATGCGACTCAGCCCCAGCAAGCCCGCAAGGGCGGCCCCTACCGCGACTCTTTGCGTAACTCGCGAGGAACCGCTTTTCACCGCTGGAATGTCCCAAGTGTGGCGGGACGATGAAGATCATCAGTTTCATCGAGCGCGGCCGCCGCAGCGATCCGCTCGCCCTCCAGACGAGCCGGAGTTGGTCATGGATCCCGAGTTTCTCGAGTCCGAACGCCTTGAGCGTCAGGCAAACGCCGGGTGCGAACTGCAATTGATCCTCGACCCGGACTTCCTGTAGCCGGTGCCTCAGGCCCTTTTCTCACCGTCCTTACCGCCGGTTCGCCGACGGTGCGCGCAATATCAGGCCGAAAAGGCGAGAAAAGCCGTCAGTACCACCCATCCGATGGCCTCCTTCGCTCGATCCAAAGCTGAGACCCACGACGGCCGCGGGGGCAAAGACGCGCAAAGCCATGCTAGCGACGCCACCCTCCGAATGGTATGGTACCGTACCCGCTGAAACGAGCGGGTCTTGCGTGAATTTGCAGCGGATTCTTGACAACGATCAGCGTCCACGTTAGGATCGGGGACGTTTCGCGGGATCAAAATTCCTATCAGCTACGCGGCCCGCGCGAAAAGTCCGTGGGGGGCCGCGTTGCCCGACGCGCTTTTTCTCAACGACGTGCTGCCCTACGCTAGCATCAACGAGCGCCGCGACGACTGGCGGAAGGATTTTTACGACCGCTTCCTGCCCATCGCCAAGCGATGCAAGACGCCGGGGGAGGCTGCAATCCTCTTGAACAAGGAGGTCTTCCGGCAGTTCGACGTTCAATACAGCGCGACGAAGCGCCCCAAGCCCGACCAAAGCCCTTACGAGTCGGCGAAGGCCAAATTCGCATCCTGCACGGGACTCTCGGTGTTGGCGGTCGACGCCTGCAGGGCGGTGGCCATTCCGGCGCGAGTGGCCGGCACGCCGCTCTGGAGCGACGGCAGCGGCAAGCACACTTGGGTCGAGGTCTGGGACGGCAGTTGGCACGTCCTCGGGGCGTCGGAATCGACGCAGCTCGACCAGACCTGGTTCAACGACAAAGCCGCCCAGGCCGATCCGGCCCAGCCGCTCAATCGCATCTACGCCACGTCGTTCGCCCGCACGGGGATCCCTTTCCCGCTGGTTTGGGACCGTTCGATCCGCGCTGTGCCGGCGAGCGACGTCACCGCTTGTTACAAGTCGCGGCGCAACGTCGATTTCAAGATCGTCGATTCCCACGGCAAACCGGCAACGGCGGACGTCACGCTTCGCCTTGACGGTCACATCATGGCGGCCGGCAGCGGCCATTCCGACTACGCCTTCATGCTTGCCGGCGGGCTGACCTACGAGGCCGAGCTTCTATCGGGCGGCAAAGTCGCCGCATGTCGAGAAAATTCAAGTACCAAAAGAGGGCAAGGGAGCGATCGATCTACGAATGCCTGCTGACAGGTAGGGTGGGCCGAGCTTAGGCGAGTCCCACCAAAATGCTATAATGGAAAACGTCGCGAGGTGAATCCATGAGTACGCAAGTCTTGAGGGGATCGAAGCAGGAAATCGCGGAGAAATTCGCGCAGATTCCCGGTGAAGTTCGCGAGGTCATCGTGTTCGTCGAGGATCCTTTGGAGTCGTCCGTTGGGGGGCGCGACGATGGATCCGATTTTCAGCAGCGTTTTGCGCGTCTGGTGGCGGAGTGGAAAGTCGGGCGCGGACACAGTTCTAAGTTGAAGGACCTGGCGATGCACCCTGCCTACCAGCAAATCATCGGCATGGGAGAGCGCGCCGTGCCTTTGCTCATTGAGGAAATGAAACAGCGGCCGGATCAGTGGGACTGGGCTCTTCGCGCCATAACGGGCACCGATCCGGTTCCACGGGAATCGTGGGGCAAACTCAAGGACATTGCAGCCGCCTGGATCGCCTGGGGGAAAGAGAGAGGTTGCGTCCATTGATGATCGACTACTCCGCTTTTCCCAATCTAACGAAGGACAACCATCGCCGGACGAGCGACCCAGCCAGCGACGAAAACTGTATTGCGCACGCGATGGGGGCTCGCGGCGAATGGTGGGAACCTATCATAGGCAGAATGTGGCCCGTTGGACCGCCGTACTACAACCATCGAGTCGAATCGCTTGTTCGCGTGTACGAGCGGATCGGATATGTCGTGTGCGATTCCGCCGAGTTCGAGCCAGAATACGAGAAGATTGCCATCTATGGCGATGGGGGCGAGTACACGCACGCGGCCCGACAGCTTGCCGGGAACGGCACATGGACAAGCAAGCTCGGTCCGGACGATGATATCAATCATGCAACACCGGAAGCGCTGGCCGGCGGCGCGGTACGGAAATGTCGTCAGGATCATGAGGCGGCGAAGAACCGGCCGCGAAGATCCAAAATGCTGCGAAGATCAGAACCAGCTTGCGCCGCGATAAGAACCCTCAATTGTTGCCATGGCCTCGGCCAGGAGCACGCGGAGCAGTTTGGTCGCTTTTGCGCCGTTTCCCGGTGACCGGCCGGTTTGACTAGACTAGAAGCGCTGGTGTCTTAGGGAGTTTCGCTATGGAGACGATCTATCAACGCGTGGCCGGTTTGGACATCTACAGTGCTGTTGTGCCGTATGGAATGCGCTTGTCCGAGCCCCTGATCCGGGAGCCGTAACAATGGGGTTGCTGCCGTCGGACTTCCGGTGCGTAGGCGCTGTCCTCATTTTCCTGGGCCTCTCGGTGATGGCGTCGGGAGTGTTACGGAAGCCACATTGGGGGTTAACCTGCGTGGGGCTGGTAGTCGCGTCGTTTGGCTGGGTGCTACCCCTCGTGGGCCCCGTGATTGAGTTCTTGTCGCGCCGGTTCTTCGGCAGGATCGCCGAAGCGCGCTATGCGGCGCGCCGCCGCGTTTTCTTCCAAGCTGGCGACTTTTTGACATCCCTTCGCAATTCAACCAAGGCCGAGTGCTGTTGGGAACGCTGTCGGCAGCGCTATTGGCCAATCGGCGAGCCGGACTTAAGAGACCTTGACGCGCTTCGGTGTATTCTCCGCAATGCCTGTTCTGCACTGCGCCAACTGGAAATCGAGAACTCGATTGAGGGGTTAATCGGGACCATTGAATCAAAGCGATCGCTTGCCGCGGGGGGAGATCTGCCACCAAGCGATTATTTCGAACTTGATCAGGCGATCGGCGCAGCGCGCCGCGGGCTTCGCGACGCGTTCCGCCGTGCGGAGGAAGCGCGCGACAAGGCAGGATAAGAAAAATCGCTCTTCCGGGTTTTAGGTGGGGCGAGGTGACAGGTCGAGGCCGCCGCAGTGGAAGTAGATGGCATTCTTGAAGTTGTCAATGTTGCGGAAACCCCGGGCCGTGTACTTGACCCATTGGATTTTCGAGTTGATCGTTTGGGGGCTTAACCCCAACAAGGGCGAGCATCTGGTCCGCTACTATGGCTGGTACGGGAGCATTTCAGTCCTGTAGGAGCAATTGGTCGGGAAAAAAACCTTCGAATCGTCGATAAGGGCGGTCCTGTTTTACCGTTTTTTGGCGGAAAGGAGTTCCACCATGCCCTGCTCGATTTCTGCTATCTTCTTGACCGCCTTCGAATCGTCGTCCGTGATATAGCAGTTGCAAGAGACAAAATCGGAATTGGACCGATGGTTGGCAGCGGGCAGCACGCTGTCAGTGGCGGACAGAAATTGGACCATTCTGGCGGCCAATTTTCATCCACCTTTTGGGTCACCAACCAAACCATAACAGAGAAGAGGCCCAGGTACTTACGTTCGTTTTCGCCTGGCAAAACCTCTCAACTCTGGCCGCCATACTGGTACAATCGCTCGCCGCCGCAAACACAGCACGCCGAGCAACGCCAGTGAATTGGCCCAGAGGGAGCAGGAAGGCAAGGCGCTGACGGATCGGCTCCAGGGTCGCCCTCGACGCGACCCACGAGGATGATTGGCTTGTTCGGCTTGGATGACATTGGGTATCTCTCTTCACAGAACTTCCATGACGCCAGTTGATTTGACGAGCGACCGCACAGTTGCGCTATCACGGTTGCGAATTACTCCTAGCGCTCCCATTCTAACGCGCTGTGGCCCGCAATGCCACCGAATCGCAAATTGTGCAAAGCGGCGCGGATGGGCGGCCAGGACGGCTGCCAACTCTATCCGAGGACGGTGACCGATCACGGCATCGTGGATCTGTACCGACGCGCACGGCTACCGCAGCCGGCGCCGGTTTCACCACTGGAGGCCGATACCGTGCGCCGGATCGAGGAGTTATACTCCAAGGTCGCGGTGCACTTCCAGGAATGATTTAAGGAAACGCCTGCCGCGAAGAGCGGCAGGCCCGCCGCTCGCGTAGCTCAACGGGTAGAGCCGAGGATTCTAAATCTCCGTGGTGCGGGTTCGACCCCCGCCGTGAGCACTGGCTGAGCGACAAGCCGCTGGAGGCCGCGACTTCGGACCCCTCCGCGGTCGATTTGCCTTTCACGCCGCGTCCCGCTACCCCGGATGCAGATTGTGCAACGTCCCTTGCAAAATGAGCGAACCAGAACCCCAACCCGCCGCCCCTCCGCCCAGCCCGCCTTTCCAGTTCCGCTTGCGGACGCTCTTTCTGCTGGTCTTCGTGCTGGCGGCGTCGCTGGCCGCGTTTGGGGCAGTGGGGGTCGCTGTTTTCGCCATGGCGCTTGGATTGGCAAGCTATCTTCATGAAGCCAAGTGGTCGTTGACGTTTCTCTTGTTGGTCCTACTCTGGCTGATAGGCGTTCTGGGATTGCTGAGGGCAGCCGAGCCCGGCCTTAACTGGCCCAACATCGCCGCGCTGGCCGTGTGGCTGCTTTCGGTGGGCACGCTGCTGACCGGCGCAGTGCGGGGCCGGAAAGGGTTGTCGTCCCGGGCCGCACCGCCCTCCGGCTGAACCGCTTCGCACGCCGCCCGCTTGTGCAGCCCGTCCGGCCGGTGTGCCGCCTGATTGCCAAGTTCGTCGGCGTCCGGGTATACTGGGAGCGAAGGGATCAGGATAATGCAAACGGCTGAGACGAACCGATACCTCGCCACACTTGACCGACGATTTACGGCCGGTCGTGCGGACCCACTCTCCGAGATCCCGTGGGGACCGTATTGCCTCCGTCGCGTTTACCGCCGCACGCGGTTCGACCTCGTCGCTGTGCCGATGTTCCTGGAGGAGCACTTCGTCGTTTCAGAAGCTCCCGCCGTTGACTACGATGCCCTGCTCGGTTACTCGGCAGCCTGCTTCGAGTATGTGTCGGCGAATCGCATGCCCAACAAGCCGTGGAAGCGATTCATCGGCCTCAACCTGTTCATTTACGCGGTCGTCGTCGTTGCTGCAGCCGACGCCGATCTGGCCGAAGCCGTCGCAATGTCGCTGCCCGTCAATCACCTTTCAGCAGGGGCCGAGGTCCTGGGTTTCAGCGACGGAATCGAGATTCCTGTCGTCTACGAGACCAAGTCCAACAAATTGCACTACTTTCAGAAGGTGCCCGTGCTGGGCAATGCCCACCATCGGGAGATGAAGAAAGTCGCCCAGAAATGGCTCTCGCCGTGAACAGGAGACGGTAAGATTTCTCTCGCCGCGCCTGGCGCACGAGCACGTCAAACAAGGTGGGGTGAGGCGGTTTACTGCTCCCGACCTCCTATCCCTTTCCCAAGGGCGTAGATTTTCCACGCCGCAGTCGAACGCTTGTCGGTCGTGCCGACGATCGAGCGACTCGATAGCCCAGCCGTCGGTCATCGGATGATGTTTTCCTTGTGCTGCTGGGCGGCGCACATTAAACGAGGACCGGGTTTGGGCGGGTTGTCGAGGAGTTCCAGTAGCTTGTCTCGGTCCCGATTCGACAGCCGGATGGGGCGCTGTCCGTCGACCACGCGGCGAGCGCTCTCGACCGCACTCGAAGCCGTAAATTCGGCCACGGGCTGTCCTGATAACGCTGCCGCCTCCTCGACCAGTTTCTGCTGTTCCGTCGTAAGCCGAACTTCCAGACTGATCCCTTGTGATACAGCAGCCATGTCACTCATCCTTTGTCACGCCAACCAGAGCTATTATACCCCATTTTGCAGTAGTCTGCCACTGTCCGTCCCGGGGTCTTTCCGTCCCCTGGTCAGAATCTACTGGCGTTGCCCAATCAGTCAGTGTGTATAATAGACCCTACTGTTTACCGACATCGAGCACCACGAGCATGCCGCAACTCATGCTCATGGATTCTTCGCGTCGGCCGCGGTTGCCATCAGCCGGATGGGCCCAAAGAGCCCTGCCGCAATCGGTTG
This sequence comes from uncultured Planctomycetia bacterium, assembly GCA_963824275.1. Classification (GTDB taxonomy): domain Bacteria; phylum Planctomycetota; class Planctomycetia; order Pirellulales; family Thermoguttaceae; genus JANXQG01. Next base: position 144,944 of record CAWGOT010000008.1, read on the forward strand.
GATGCGATTGATGTCCTGCGGTTGAAAGCGGTTGCCGTAGCGGGCCTCGAGCGCCGTGAGGTCGGGCGAGCGAATGGAGTTGGACGACGCCATGTAGTTGACCGCCAGGTTGGCGACCTCGATGCGGATCTCGTTCTCGCCGCTGTTGAGCAGGCCGGTGAGGTCCACGCGATAGGGCGGGCACCAGGTCGATCCGGCCCGCTTGCCGTTGACGTAGACCACGGCCGCCTCGCGGACCGGGGCGTCAAGACGGGCCTGCATCCGCGGACTGCCGTCCCCCAACGTCGGCTTGGAGGCGCCGAAGTCGAGCCGCACGGCCAGGCCCTCCTTGAGCATCTCCGCCGGCACCGTCACCTTTTTCTCGTAGGTTGCGACACCGGAGAAGAACCGCGTATCCTGGCTTTCAGTCCATGACCGCAGCTTCTCCATGGCCACCGGCTTGGCATCCTTGAAGGCCACGCTCCAGCCGCTGCTGAGGTCGATCGCCGGCGGCAGCTCGCGCGGACTTGCCGCCGGGCCGATACCAAAGGTCCGGTTGGTCAGCGCGAAGATCTGCGAACCGTACAGTTCGACCTCCAGGGCGATCGACGTGCCATCCGCCGTCAGCTCGGCGGTTTCCGTGGCGGCGCAGGCCCGTCAGGGGGTCCCATCGCTCCACCGGCACTTCCTTGACGCGGAAGGTGGCCTTCACGTGCTTGGGCGTATTGCCCGTGTTGGCCAGGAAGTAGATGTCGGCCGCGGCGGTCTTGCGATGCACGAAACCGACTTCCGGCGCTGCCGGCTCGAGCTTGAACGTCCGGCGGCAGCCGCCTGGCCAGCGCCGCGCCAAAGCCGCTTTCCGATTCGAGGAAGAGCCCTGGCGCGCCGGGGGCCTTGAACAGCCGCTGGGCGATCTCCTGGACCGCCTTCTGGTCCTCGGCCGTGGCCATGAAGCCCGGCGCCACGGAGGGAATCCGCCGCGTGGCGATCACGATGCCCCCGCCCTGGGCGAACTCTTCCAGCTTGCGCATCGTGGAGGGCGGGATCCGTTCCACGCCGGCCAGCACCACGACCTTGTACTTGAGGTCGCCGAAGGCCAGGGTCCCGCCCTCCACCTTGCCGCGGAGGTCGAGCAGGCCATCATCGAAGAAATCGAGGTTGTAGCCCGAGGCCAGGATGTGCGGAACGATCTCGCGGCCAAGGCGGCTGGAAACAGCCGCGTTCATCGCGACCTTGCCGGGCACGAAGCTGGCCCAGGCGTCGTCATCGGCCAGATACAGGGCCACGTCGTTGGCCGGCTGGCCCTCGCGCATCGCCGTGCAGACCCGCTGCAGGTACTTCTGCACGTCGGGCATCACGATCCACCAGGGGTTCTTGTCGTCGAACACGGCCGAGGCATAGAACCGCCAGCCGGGATACGCCACTCCCGGCGGCGTGTAGGGCCAGCCATGCCCGATGATCTGGTTGACCCCTTGCAAGACGTGCTGGTCGGCTTCGGCCTTCATGTCCAGAGGGCTGGCGCGGAAGACGGGCGAATGGAGCCAGGTAAAGGTCTCGGAGCTGGAGACGGGGCGGCCCAGCAGGTGGCTGGCCGAGGACGCCCAGCGGGTCTCCTGAAAGGCGTTCCAGACGTGGCCCTCGCCCTCGGGCAGATCGGCGCTCGGCATAGCTCGTGAGGTTGGCCGGCGGCGTGCCGTAGGCCTGGATGCGGAACCGCGTGCCGTTGGCCTTGGCCCATTTCTCCAGGTCCCGCACGAAGTAGTCGTTGAAGATTTCCGTGATCGTCTTTCCCCAGTCGTGGCGGATCTCCACGGTTTTCGGCCCGACGTTGTTGAACAGGGCGGGCAGGTACGGGCGGAGGTCATAGCCGCGGCGCTTCTGGAACTCGTCGAGGAAGTTGGGGGTCCAGTCTTCGCCGCCCACCTCCAGGCTGTCGCAAAAAACCGCATAGGGCGGATTCGCGCCGCAGGCCCGGACCTCGGGCTCGGCGATCTGCTTGATGAACTTGGCGACGACGGCAGGGCTGTAGTGGTCGAGCACGTTTCCTTCGGCCCCGTAGGCCGGTCGTTTGACCTGCATCCCCGTCTGGCCGGCAAGATAGAACGTGATCTGGGTGGCCCCGCCCAGGTCGGCCGGAAGCTGGGCCGCACCTTCGCTGATCGGCACTTCCTTATAGGGATTGCCGCCGGCCGGGACGTTCTTCAGAGGGCCGATGAAGGCGGCGATCACCTTCTGGCCGCCGCGGGCCGCCGGCACGCGGACGCTCTTCTGGCCTTTTTGGATCGACACGGTCTGCGTTTTGATTCGGCCCGCCGCCTCGCTGGCGGAGAACTGCGGTCCGCCGTAGGGCCAACCGCTGCCCAGCGTGAGGTCCATCCGCAGGCCGAGCTCATGGGCCTTTTGCGCCGCGAAACCGAGCATGTCGAGAAACTCGGGCGAGAGGAACTTCATGTTCTTGATCCCCGCCTTTTCGTCGTCGAGCGAGAGCGGATAGGTAGGCTGGACTTCGAAGCCGCCGAGGCCGCCCTCTTTCATGTGCTTCATCTCGGCCTCGAGGCCGGCCTTGGTCACGGCCGGTCCGAACCACCACCAGCGGACCATCATCCGCGTATTGTCCGGCGGCTGATCGAAACGACTCCGAATGTCATCGATCTCGGCGGCGCGGAGTCGCACCGCGCCCAGCAGCATGACAAACAGACAAGACACCACGGACACGCGCAGCATGAAAGCCCTCATTGCAATCGGTCTCCCAGGGAATTTTAATGGTTAGGGCAGGCGGGTAAATTGAGGCGGGTCTGGAACCGGTCCAGGTTCACACGGCAACCATTCTACCAAGGGGCGGGCGGGAATGCATCCTATTCGAATTTTTTTCCCGTAACTGTTTAGCGGTAGGATGTGATGAACCGCGGATGACACGGATGGGTGCGGATAAGAGGATCAAGAGCTAGCAAATACAGGCGGATGCGGATTTCCAAAAGAAAATCCGCGCCCATCCGTGTCATCCGCGGTTCGTTTCATTTGGCTGAAGAGTAACGTTTTTCCTTGGAGTGCCGCGGATTGCGAGCATACATCAAAGGTGGGGGGTATATCCTCCCTGTGGATTCAAGGCTTCTTCGCCGGAGCGGCTTCTGGCTTTTTGGCCTCCTTCACCTTCTTGTAAAGCTGCCCGTGAATCCCTCCCTGGAAAGAAGCCAGCCCTCCCTATGTCGCTTCCTTCTTCGCCTCCTTGGCGTCGGCGCTAACGACCCAGCACGACATCGATGCCGGAGAGGATCAGGTCCAACTTCGCCTGAGGTATCGTGCCCACGTGGTCCTCAAGAAGCGATTTGTCCAAGGTCAGGATCTGCGAGACGTTTGCCACGGATTCCTTTGGCAAACCGCTGGTCCGAGGAGACAGAGAGACGTTTCCCGGAGCATCCGCCCATTTCAAGTTGCTGGTCAGCGGAACGCAGACGACGGTGGCGATTCGGCTGCGATTCATCGCGTCTCCTTGAACAACGACAATCGGCCGCCGAAAACCGGGCCCGGATCCACTCGGGTCAGGAAGGTCTGCCCACCAAACGTCCCCCTGGGAGATCACCACTGGCTGCGCTCCAGAAGGCGTCTGGCGGCGGCGGACACGAACTCGTCCGTCCCTTCCCCCAATTCGGCGCAGACCCGATCAAAGGTCTCGGTGACATAATCCGGAGCATGGCGCGCCACATATTCCGTCAGAGCAAGACTATAGACTTCGCTCCGGGATTTGCCCATGATCTGCGCGAGCTGCTCGGTTGCCTCGAATACGCTATCCGGAATGGAAACTGCCGTTTTCATACCTTTAGTATAACCACAAGGCGACCCTGGATCAAGGGGAAGAGCAGCGGAAGGGAACAACCTGGCAACTGCTCATAACCAGCTAGAATGGAAGGGACTTTCCATCCTGCGATAAAAAAGCGCATCGCATGCATGAACAAGATTCCGAATGATCTGCTCCCTTGTCCTCTGGCCTGGCGGTAATACAATGTATTAAAACAAAATTGCCCGCGAAACAGGCCGCGCCGTGTCCGAACCGAGAAAACAAGAGATCATCACCTTCAAGGTGGATGAAGCCCTGCGCCGTGCGATGCAAGGCGTGCAGAACCGCTCGGAGTTCATCCGCGCGGCAATCCTCGCGGCTTTGGATAGCGTCTGCCCTCTGTGCAAGGGCTCGGGTATCCTCACGCCCGACCAGCGGAAACACTGGGAAACCTTCTCGAAGAACCATCCGCTGCACCAGTGCGAGGACTGCCACGCGGTCCACCTGGTCTGCGGGCGGAAGGACGAAAACGAGGCGGGGCATGAGTGACGGTAGCGTTGAACTTGAGAAGGTCGATTCCCAACTGCGGCGGATCGGCCGCGCCATGCTGCTTCGCCTCCTGCGATTCTCGCTGGCCGTCAGTGGCAGCGTACTTTTTGCGGCAGCGGCGATGCTCGGCGCTTTTCGGTGCGCCGTCCGATCGGCCCTGCTGCGCGCCGCGGCGCCGGCCGAATCTGGGCACGACGCGCCATTGCGGACCTTCGCCGGCATCCCGCCGGTTGCCTACCTGGTCGAACGGATCGGCGGCCCCTGCGTGCGCGTCGAAGTGCTCGTCGAGCCGGGGCAAGATCCGCACACCTTCGAGCCGACGCCGCGGCAAGTGATCGAACTTAGCCGGGCACAGGCTCTTCTTTCGCGTCGGCATGCCGTTCGAAGACCGCCTGGTCGAACACGTCGCCGGGGGACCTGCACAGTTCGCCCTCATCAATACGGCCGCCGGAATTGCCAAACGGGCGCGGGCCACGATGACGACGACGAGGGCCTGGCCGATCCCCATGTCTGGCTCTCGCCGCCGCTCTTGAAGACGATGGCAGGCGAATGTGGCCGCCGCTCTCTGCCAGGCCGATCCGCGGCACGCGGACGTTTACAACACGAACCTCAAGGCGCTCGATGCCGAACTCGACGCCCTCGATCGCCGCATCGCGCAAAGCCTCGCCCCCTATCGCGGGCAGGCGTTTTACGTCTTCCACCCGGCCTTTGGCTACTTCGCCGATGCCTACGGCCTGCGGCAGGAGTCGGTCGAGGTCGAGGGCAAGACGCCCACGCCGCGGCAGATCTTCGGCCTCATCGCCAAGGCCCGCAACGATCGCGTGAAGATCATTTTCCTGCAGCCGCAGTTCGATCAGCAGATTGCCGCCTCGATCGCCCAGGCGATCGGCGGCACCGTGATGCCGATGGACGATCTGGCGTTCGACGTGCTGGCCAACCTGGACGACGTTGCGAAGAAGATTGCCGCGTCGAATGTACGTCAGGCCGACCATGAGTACATGGTCGGCCTGACGTACCGGGGAGAGACGCGATGACGCAAGCCCCGGTGGTCGAAGTCCGCAACGTCAGCTTTTCCTACCAGGCCACGCCGGTGCTGGAGGACGTGAACCTGACGATCTACGAGCGGGAATCGGTCTGCATTGTCGGGCCCAACGGCGGCGGCAAGACAACGCTCCTGCGGCTGATGCTGGGCCAGCTCCAGCCCACGCAGGGCGAGATCCGGATCTTCGGCCTGCCGCCGGAACAGGCCCGCTTGCGGCTGGGTTACATGCCGCAGCGGTCCGAATACGATCCGCTCTTCCCGGTCACGGTGCTGGACGTGGTGCTGATGGGGCGGCTGGGACAGCCAGGGCTGCGGGGGTGGCTCGGCTGGCATGGAGCCAGCGACCGGCGCGCGGCCCGCGCGGCCCTGGAGCAGGTCCACATGGCGGACGCGGCCGGGCGGCCCTTCGCGGCCCTCTCCGGCGGGCAGCGGCAGCGGGTGCTGATCGCCCGCGCGCTCTGCTGCCAGCCCGAGTTGCTGCTCCTGGACGAGCCGACGGCCAACGTCGATTCGCTGGTCGAGGCCCGCCTCTTCGACGAGCTTCGCGAGCTTGGCCGGCGGATGACGATCGTGTTGGTCTCGCACGACCTGGGCTTCGTGACGAACCTGGTCCAGCGGGTGATTTGCGTCAATCGGCAAGCGGTGGCCCATCCAACCAGGCAGCTCACGGCCGAGTTGATCCGCGACATGTATGGCGGCGACGTGAACATGGTCCGTCACGGCGACGTGATGTGCCATCGGGAGCACGTGAAGGAGCGGGGAGCGGGGAGCGGGGAGCGGGGAGAAAAGACCAGCCCGATGGAGCACGTGCATGAGTGATTTCTTCGATGCCCTGGTGAGTCCGGACGTGCCAGTCATTCGCTACGCCCTGGCCGCAGGACTGTTGTCGAGCGTGGCCCTGGGGATCATCGGCACTTATGTCGTCACGCGGCGGATCAGTTACATTGCCGGGGCGATTTCGCACAGCGTGTTGGGCGGCATCGGCGCGGCCCTGTACTTGCAAGTGGTCTGGCATTGCGGCTGGTGTAATCCGACGAAGGGCGCGGTGGTTGCGGCCTTGGCCTCGGCGCTGGTGATTGGGGGCGTGAGTCTCCGCGCCAAGCAGCGGGAAGACACGGTGATCGGCGCGATCTGGTCGGTGGGGATGGCGACGGGGCTCTTGTTCTTTGCCAAGACGCCCGGCTACGCCGACCCGATGAGCTACCTGTTCGGCAATATTCTGCTCTTGACCCGCGACGACCTGGTTTGCGTTCTCGCCTTGGACGCGTTGGTGGTCGTTCTGGGGGTGGTCTTCTACAACAAGTTTCTGGCTGTCTGTTTCGACCAGGAGTTCGCCCAGCTCCGTGGCGTGCAGGTCAACGTCTACTACATGCTGTTGTTGTGCCTGACCGCGCTGACGATCGTGATCCTGCTCCGAGTCGTGGGCATCGTGCTAGTGATTGCCTTGCTCACGCTGCCGGCGGCGGTGGCGGGCCATTTCTCTCGGCAGCTTTGGGAGATGATGGTCCTGGCCGTCGTGGCCTGCATGACGTTCACCGTGGTCGGCCTGGCGGTGAGCTTTCAAACCGAGTTGCCCTGCGGGCCGGTGATCGTGATGCTTTCGGCGGCAACCTACTTGACCGTTGCCGTCGGCCGGCGGGTGGGGAGGTTTCGACGGGTGTAAGCCCTGGTGGCGGTCTGTGACCACAGCAGGGAATGAATCAACCGCCGGCTGCGCGATGGTTCACCTCTTCGGCGGCGCGGCGGCCGACCTGGCCGATAAACTCGGCGAGTTCTTGTTCGCCGTCGAACACGATTCCCTGCCCGCGGTCCAACTCATGGAACCCCTCCGACGCCATCGAACGCAGCAAGGCGAGTTTTTCGTCTTCCTCGCGGGCCTCCTTTTCCAGCAGACGGAGTCCGGCCATTTCCTCGATCAAGATAGCGGCAATGGCGTCTTGTTCTTCTTCCGGCAGCGCCTGTGCCTTCTGAAAGGCTTGTTGGAGTAACGAGGTCATGGAAATACTCCTAGTCGTTTGCGAACCTCTCTGAATTATACTTCGCGCGGCTGAAATTGATACTAGCCCGACGCGCAAGCGAGGATGCTAACCCGTTACCTCGCTTGCGCTTCGGGCTAGTATGAAATGGCTCATTTGAGACCGTTCACAGTATATAGCATTGGCTCTGTTTTCTCGTCAATCGGCGGCGCGGAACCAAATGGCATCGGCATTCCCACACTCCCTATTGAGAGCTACCGCGGCCCCTCGGCATACCACTTCTTCCAGCGCGCGATCTGCTCGGTGGCCGGCACCGTCGCGCCGTCGCCGGGTTGGCTCAGGTCGCGGCCGGCGGCCTTGGGCAGGCTGGCCAAGGCGGCATGACTGACCGTGGCCCTGGGGTCGTCAAGCAGGCGAATCAAGACGCCCACCGCGCGGGCATCTCCCAGCGCGCCCAAGGCCTGTGCAACACGGGCCCGCGTCTGGATGTCGCTGGCGTAGCTCAACCGCTCGATCGCCTCCTCGCCGCTCCTGTCGCGAAGCTGCATGAGCGCGACCGCCGCCTCCAGTTGAACCTCCTCGTTGGCTGCAAGAAGTTGCCTCTTCAGCGCGTCGATGTCGCGGACCTGGCCGGCCGCGCCCAAAGCCCGAATCGCGGCGACGACTACCGCCTGCTCGGAATCGCCGAGCAGGGGCACGAGAAAACTTCGTGCGCCGCATCGGGATGGGCCGCGAGATACTCGCAGGCCCGGCGGCGGACCTCTCCGCTAGGTTGCCCTAGGGCCAACCGGGCCATGCGGACCGCTGGCTCGCTGCCGCTTTGCCGGACGGCGTCCAGGCCGCTGAGCCAGACAGCCGTATCGGTCTCGCCGGCCACGAGCGCGGAGAGGCGGGCCTCGGCAAGTGGGCCCAAAGGCTGCTTGGCGGCCGCCGCCGCAAGCTCTTCCGCCGCCCTTCGCCGCTGCTCGACATTTTCGCCGTGCAAGCGATCCAAGGAGGCGAATACCGCGCTGTGGCGGGGCAAGACGTCGTGGTAAACCGGCTCGGGCAAGGTCACTTTTCGGTCGATGGCCAAATGCTCCAGGGCGCCGACAACCGGCGGGCCAAGGTCGGCCAGGGCGTGAAAATCACTGGCGGCAAGCAGCTTTTCGACCTGCGCGCCGCTCACACTCTGTGGAGGCTGCGTGCTCGCGTTGGCGATGGGCTTGGCCTGCGGATCAGGGAACTCGCGCGGCAGGCGCGTCTGCAAGTCGCGGAGGGCCTCGGCCCTGCGGTCCGGCGGCGCGTCGAAGGGGAATCGGCTGCCGGAGGGCCACCGCGCGGCAAGCTGCTCGGCAGCCACCTTGCGCACCGTGACAGCGTTTTTGCCCAGGGCATCCAGGAGCACCGGGGCGGCCGTTTCCCAAGGCCAGGCCGCCACCGAGCGCACGACCTGCCGCTCGACCTCGGCGCTGGGGTCGTCCAGCAAGCGGCGGGCGGTCGAAACTCCGTCGCGGTCGCCATAACCGGCCAGGGCCTCGGCCACCTTCAGCCGCACCCGCCACGAGGGATCGGCGGCCGCGCCGAGCACTACCGCCCGCGAGCCACGAATCGCGATCGCCGCCACGGCCTCGGCCCGAATCAGCTCGGAACGATCCTTGAGCAAGTCGGCAAGCACGGCCTGGGCCTGCGCGTCGTCGAGCCGGCCCAGGCCGCGGATCGCGGTCATGCGGACCGCCAGATCAACGTCGCGCAGGGCATCCGTCAAGAATTCCGCGCCGCCGGATGATTTCGCGCGGCCAACGCCGTCAAGGCCGCCGCGCGGACCCGCGGGTCGTCGTCGCTCCGCAGATCGACGATCTGGGAAGGCATCACGCCACGGGTTCCAGCGGCCCAAGCCCTCAGGGCCTCGATACGAACCTGCATGAAAGGGACCTCGGCGGCCGCGATGAAGCGGGGATCGTCGCCGGCGTCGATGTGCCGGGCCAAGGCCCGCAGGAGCTCCGCGTGCAGGTCGGCCTGATAGCCGGTCGAGGCCCCCGGCATGAATTGGCCATAGCGATCGGCCAGCCTCTGCAGAGATGCCGTCTGGTTGTCGCCCGGCAGTTGGCCCAAGGCCTCGGCCGCGGCACAACGGGCCGGCCACGGCAGTTCTTCGTCTTCAATGGCGGCGATCAGTCGGGGGGCGGAATGGCCGTCGCCCTGGCGAGCCATCGCGATGGCCGCGGCAGTCGCCACGCTGCGGTCGCCGTCGGCCAGGAGCTGCGGCAGGTCGGTCCGCTGGTCGGCCGGCCGCGCCAGCAACTGCTCCAGGCCCGCGTGGCGGTAGTGATAGGCGGGCAGCACGGTGCTGGCCTTTGCAAGATTCTCGGCTCCGTGCTCCCTGCTCCGTGCTCCCTGCTCCCTGCTCCCCGTTCCCTGCTCATCGGCCGCATAGGGGATGCGATACCAGCCGCCGCGAACGAGCAGTCCGCGAGCGGTGACAGGTTTTGCGTTGCCGCTGGCGGTTGTCTCGGCATTATCGGGCGAAGCTGGGTTCGGCGGGCGAGACGACCGCTTGTCAGCAGAATCGTGGGCGGCCGAAGTGGGAGGAACCGGCTGCGGGGGGATGTCGCCGTGGAGGAAACAACCGCTCAGCAGCGCGAGCGGAAGCATCCGGCCCGCGAGCAAGACGAAACGGAAGGTCGAGGAGTTCGGCGACACGGTTGAGGCAAATCCTTTTGCCAAGATCTGCTCCCGCCCTGCGGCAGGAGTCCATTCCTAGGGTTTCAAGAGCGCGGCGATCGAATTCTCCGCCTTGTCGATGGAATCCTTGAGCTTGTCGGGTGCCGGGGCGGTGAATGTCTCCTTGGTGAACGTCTGCAAAGCCCTTTGCAGTCCGTCCAACAGCGGCTGGTTGGCGGGAGCGACGGCCGCGGCAAACGGCGCCACTCCATCTTTAACGTCGCGGACAACCATTTCGGCCCGCCCTCGATCGACCGGTTGGTCGCTGCTCAGGGCGTCGCGGGCCAATTCAGCCAGCGCCGTAAGATACGGGGCTGCGGCCGGCGGGCTGCCGCCGTACTCCAGCTTGCCTAGCGCGCGGGCCGCCTTGCTTCGCAACGGCACCGGCATGTCCTTGTCGCTCAGCATGACCAGCAGAGCGGCGGGGACTTCCATGCTCGGGCCCGTGCTCGTGTTGGTGCTTTTCAAGTTGCCAAGAATATCCGCAGCCTGCCCTCGCATCCAACGTATTGCATCGGCGCGAACGTCTTAGGAACCGATGCGCGGACGATCCTAATCATCTTGGCGACCACTGGGTCTGCCACAGCGGGCGTGGACAAACAACTGGGTGGACTTGGATTCGTGCGGGAGCGCGGCTCGGCCAAACGCTCGGCAAGATGGACGAGGCCGGACATAGCTGCCACGCGGATGGCATCGATCTGCCCCGCCGGGCCGATCAAGTCCAGCAAGTCGCTGACGGCCGCGGTTGTATTGACCTCGCCGATCGCCAGCACGGCGTTCAGGCGGGCTGCCGGTTGGTATCCGGCGTCCTTGGCGACATTCATCATGTAGCCCAGGATGATATCGGCCAGCGTGTTGAAGACATCCTGCCCCGCCGCCCTTTCGCTAGTCGCGAGATTATTACGCAGCTTAAGGATCACGTCGCTTGCTGACTGGCGGTTGTCCCTGTGCGTCACCATCGGAAAGAGGTACTTGCTGTAGTAATCGGTGAACGCCTGTTTTTGGGCTGGATCGGTGAACGTGCCCGCGCGGAGCACGGTGGCAAGTCCCTGGAACTGGACCATCGTCGATTTTGCCGACTTGTAGTCATCCCGTTCGGCCCAACCGGCGGCGGGGTTCTGCGCCTGGGCCGATCGTTCGGCCGCAATCAGGCAGCCCAGGGCCACGATGGCGGATGAGCAAAGAACCAGTTTCCAGTTGTGGTAAAAATGTTTCATTTTCAATCTCTCACGGCGAGAATCCCAGCATTTGCTGGCAAATGCCCCCAAACCAGCCCGCATGCCCCATTCCAGCCGATAACCTTGCGGCGATAATCTGGCGAATCTCCTAGGACGGATCGGCAATCCGTCCACGCTTTTCAGACGGATTGGCAATCCGTCCTACGGCCAAACGCGGATGTGTTCCACGAAATCGAGCCTGGGAATGGGCCATTTCTATTGTATTTGCACCAGGGCCGGGCTGCAAGTCCATAAATGGCAAACGATTATTCGTCGTCCGACTGAAACAGCTTGTTGGCCAGTTCTTCCGCTTCGAGAGGCGTCATCGGCGGGCCCAGCTTCTCGCGGTTTCTTTCCACGGCAAGAACGAGCAAGTGTTCCATCGGCTTGTCCAGGAGGTCCTGTTTCAAGGGCCAGAATTTCTCATAGACCTTCTCCGACTCGGCATACTTTTTCTCCAGGGAAAGCGCTGCGCAGAGGCCCGCCAGGCCGAAGGCCTTGAATTCCTTGTCGGAACTCTTGGCCAACTCATTGCAAACCTCGATGGCGCGGTCGAAATTGGTTGGTTGCGCAGAAGGTAGATCCGCACCAGTTGCTGCCTGGCCCGCGAGGCCACCCATTCCGAAACGCCCGGGTAGTCGATGACCGACTTCCAGGCATCTTCCGTGCCGTTGCGGCTGGCGTACAACCACTGCCGCCACTGGCTGTCCTCGTGCGTGATCGCCGACTTGTCGCTGTGTTGCAGCGGTGTCAAGACCTGCGGCCGCATCGTGAACCAGGCGGCGCCTCCCGCCGCCACGAACGCCACTGCCATGCCCGCCGCCAGCAGCCAGCGGCCCAGGCGGCCTCCCTGGCGCGGTTCGACACGCATGGCCTCTGCCAATTGACGCTTCGCCCGCAACCGCGGGTCGGTCAACGGCTCCATGCCCATCGAGCCCCAGGAGGCTAGCTCCTCGGGCGTGGCCTGAGGACAATATTCGACCTGAATGCGATACAGCTCGCGCAGCAACTCGCCGCAGGAATGCCAGCGCTGGTCGGGGTCTTTGGCCAGCATCTGATGCACGACCCGGCAGAGGGCCGGCGGCAGATCGGGCCGCTGCTGTTCCAGGGCCTTGGGCTGCTTCTTCACGTGCTGCACCGCCACGGCCAGGGCCGTATCGCCCACGAACGGCGGTTTCCCGGTCAGCAAGTGGTAACACAGCACGCCGAAGGAATACAGGTCGCTGCGGTGATCCAAGACCTTTCCTTCGACCTGCTCGGGGCTCATATACAGCGGCGTGCCCATGGTGATGCCGATCTGCGTGAGGCTGGTCGCCTCGGCTTCGTTCTCGCGGATCACGCGGGCCAGGCCGAAATCGGCCACCTTCACCTCGCCCGGCGGCGTGATCATGATGTTTTCCGGCTTGATGTCGCGATGGATCACGCCTTGCTCGGCGGCCTTGCCCAGGGCGGCGGCAATCTGCCGCATGATCGATAGGGCCGGCTGCAACAAGGGCGGCCCGTTGCGGGCGAGCCAGTCGCGGAGATTCTGCCCCTGCACGTATTCCTGAACGATGAAGTGCATGCCGTCAATATGCCCAACCTCGTGGATTTGCACGATATTGGCATGCACCAGCCAAGCCGCCGCCTGGGCCTCGCGCTCAAACCGCCTGACGTAGGTCTGGTCGTCGGCCAGCTCCGGCCGGAGGATCTTGACCGCAACCCAACGTTTCAAGGGCGATTGCTCGGCAAGGTAGACCTCGGCCATCGCCCCTCGTCCCAGGCGGCGAAGGAAGTGGAAGTTGCCCACCTGCTTGCCGGAGAGATCGGCCATGGGTCGGACAGAATCATTCGTGGGGCCAGTGTCACTCATTGGGGTGAATCCATGGCCCGCGTGGGCCCGCCGAAGGTGTGGGGAGTGGGAAGCGGTGCGTCGACATCCTTGACGGCATTCGTACGCTTCACAGTCTGTTTGGGGTTCTCGCCGAAAGGAACCACGGGACCGCTCTTGGCCTCGCCGGCCGAGCCATGCGCCGCCTGCTTCTGCTTTTCGATTTCTTTCTCTTTCTCTTTGCGCTCTTCGTCGAGTTTTGCCCGTGGCGATTCCGTCGTAGGCTTTTCCGGCTTGATAGCGTCGTAGCCCGCCTGAGAGTGTCCCAGGTTCGTGACCGCGATATAAATGACCAACAACACGACAGCCGCTGTCGCCACGCATACGAGGAGGATCTCCTGCGTGTAGTCTTCCTTCTTTTTCTTCACGATGCGGTGTCGCGAACTCGGCTGCGAGGTCAGGCTTTCCAGTTCATCGATTGGCCGTTGCGGGGCGGCGGGGGGCTGGGTCGGCGGGGCAGCGGGAGAACGGACTGGAGCGGGCGCCGCGGCCGTCGCCGTCGGAAATGGGGCCGCCGGCACGGCGGCTGGCGCGACAGGTCGCGGTCTCGCCGGCGCAAAACCGGGCGGGGCGGACATTGCCCTCGGCATTTGCATCGCCTGTTGCGGTGGCGGCATTCCGGCAGGCATCAGCATGGGTTGTTGCGGCGACGGCATTACCGGCTGTGGCGGCGCTGGAATCGTTCGTGGCATCGCGGGCGGGCCGGGCATGCTAGCGCCGGGCATGGGGGGCTGCATCGGCGGCGGCGGGCCGGGCATTGGCATGGGACGCTGGGCAGCAGTATTGCCAGGATAGACGGGACCCCCGTTTTGCGGGGCAAATTGGGTGCGTGGCGGGGCAAATTGTGGGGGCGGGGGCGCGGAAACGGTCCGCTCGCCGCGCTGCGAGAGAATCCCTTGCAGATATTCGTCGTAAGACGCCTTCTGACGGGGGTCCAGCAGGCAATACCGCGCCCTGGCGATCTCGCTCAACAACTGCTGGCACACCTCGCCCTGCGGCCCCGCCTGATACGCGCCAACTCGCAACGACTGCCGATCGGATGCCTGCTCGATCACCGCAGGATTGGATTCGAAGAGCACGACCCCTAACAGCCGGTAGAAATTGGGCGGCTGTTCATGGACCGGAATCCCCAGCCAATTGAGGTATGGATCGAAGGACACCACCAGAAACTCTCCTCGGTTGCCGCGCAGTTGGGTGGCTCTAGCGACTATTCGTCCTGGGCAGAGACACCTATTGCATTATGACCCGTCCACACTTCCTTCGCAACATCGGTGCAAATATAGGGAAATTCGGCTTGTCGCAGTCCTCGGATTTTTGGATGATCTGTTGTCCCCGGCAAAGGTGGCATTGAACAGGGTACGGGATCGTGTCAGAAGTCGCCTGTAAGGGGTGAAAGGCAATGATGACTCAGTTGCTGTCCGAAAACCCCAGGGGAAACTCGCGTCCCAATCTACCACCCAAAGGTGGAGGTATTGCGATACAACCCGTTGGTATTGGAACGCGTGGGCCAATGTTTAATGATTGGAATGCTAATCATTGGCCTTCCCATGGCCTATCAGCCGTGCCATCGACAATGGCCCCGATCTGGCCGGTTTTTGCGATGCGGGACGATATATTCTGGAACATGGCACGCCGCGATCCGCTCTCGACCCTTCCCGCTACTGGCCCTCGGCCGACGTGCCTTGGATGGTGTTTGCCTTGCTGCCGATCTCGGTGACGGCAGTGCTCTGGTACATGATCGGCTGCGCGGCGTGGCTCGGCCTGCTGCGGACGATCTGCGGTCGCCTGCTGGTCGGTCGGGACCCCGCGGCCAAGCGTCATGCCACCTTGGCCGCCGGACTGCTGGCGATGCCCTTGGTGATCGACGGCATGTGCCTGGGCAGTTTCCACGTGCTGATGGTCTGGCTGATGATCCTGGGGCTCGATCGGGCCTGTCGCGGCGAGGAAACGATCGGCGGAATTCTGCTGGGAACCGCCGCCTGGCTGAAACTCTTGCCGCTGCTGGGCATCGGGTTTCTGCTCTACCAACGCAAATGGAAAGGGGCCTTGATCGCCATGGCCACGGTGCTCGTGCTGGACGTCGGTGCTGAGCGTGGCGGCCTTCGGTCCTGCCGGCGCCTGGCGGGAGCACGTGCTGTGGTGGCAAGCAGGGCGCTGCCGGCACCACGAACCGGCAATTGACGTCAGGCCAAGCCGACGGATGAAGACCGCCTGACGAACCAGTCCGTGGCGGTCACCCTCCGCCGCCTGCTGACGTCGCTGGGCAGCCTGGCCGGAAAATGCGCGGGCCGGACCAGTCCAGCGCCGGCACGCGGAACACGAGCAGATCATCCATCACAAGGCACGGCGCAAGGTCCAGCTTGCCGATCTGACGTCCGCACAGCTTCAGGCCGTGTTCCTGGCGACGATGGCGATCCTGGCGGTGGGCGTGGCCGTCTACTGCCGCCCTGTCGCGCTCCCAGGACTGGGCCGAGCAGGTCCGGCCAAGATTGCCATGATGACGCTGGCCACGATCTGGTTTTCGCCCGTCGTCTGGAGCTATCACTTCGTGGCCGCCACGCCCGTTCTGGCCATCCTGTTGCTGCGGGGCCGTTACCGCTGGCAGTGGGTCTTGCCGGTAGTCGCGGTGTGGGTCGGGGCGACTTTGCCTGTTGGCCTTCGACGTGGCCCGCGTCGCGGGCGTGCTGCTTGTGGATGAGTCTGCTCCTGGGCGCGGGGCTTGTCGTCGTTCCGCGCGGGCAGCGGATACTGAATGCCAGACATGAATACAACACCTGAGATCACTCCGCGGCCTGCCGCGGCCGGTCCGGGCGCTGATCATCCTGGTTCTGGGCCTCCTGGCCGCGTGGCTGGCAGCCGGTTCGCTTGGGATGGCTGCCCCGCCGCTGCAAAAGGCGTTGACCTGGCTGGCGTTTGCGACAATCGTCATCGCGGCCGCTGCCCGGCCGATCGCCGAATTTCCGCCAAGGACGGCCTGCTGCTGGGCGGGGCAACCTTGATCGCCGTGCTCATGACCGCTTCCTCGTTGCCGGTCGTCAATATCCTGGCCGTGGCGGTCTTGCTGGCGGCCGTTGCCCAGCGTGCGGCCCGGGATCGACCGCGCAGGTCTGCCGGCCCTGCCGCCTTGGCCGCCACGGCGCTGGCCGTTTTCCGGCTCGTCTGCGATGGCTCGGCCGCCGCTCTGGACTTTCACCAACAGCGTGGGCCGCGTCGAGGGGCTCTTGGGCCGGTTGGCTGACGGGCCGGCCGCTGCTGATCGGCGCGAGTTTCGGCGGCCTCGACTTTCTGGTGCTCATGGCGGCCCTGACCGCCGCCTGGCTCATCGCCGCGCCGCGACCGCGAACTGGCCCGCGCCGCATGGGCAGTGCTGTTCATCGTCCTGGCGCAGACCGCGTATCTCGTGGTCCTGGCCTTCAGCCACGATCTGACCGCACTGCTGCCGCCGCAAGTGATTGCCAAGCACGATGACATGTCCCACTTGGGCATATGGACCTGGGGCAATGCGCTTCGTGCGCTGCTGCCTTGGAACCTGCCCTTGCTTGCCGCCCTGTTCCATTGCGTGGTGGCCGTCGGCATGTTCCGCCTGACGCCGGCAAGCCTCCCACGATCTGCGGGCGAGCGGAGAAGCTCGCCGGCGAGACAGGCGTCGAAGCCGCAGCCTGCAAGGCGGGACGACATTTGCCGCAAGTGCGAAGCTCGGCGATGAACTGGCGTCGTTTCGGGCCGGCAGGGCTGATGATCGTGGCTGCGGTGGCGATGACGCTCACGCCCGTCCAAGCCGGACTTGACGGGCCGGCGGATCGTGGCTTACGACGACGGCGCGACCGATTGGAGCACCGCCGACCCGGGCGCGGTGCCGCCGGGCCGGATTCCCCGCTACGGACTGCTGCCGGCGCTGGTCGAGAGCCTGGGCGGGGAATTCCTCCGCTCCCGCGATCTGGCCGACGCCGATCTCCGAAGGCGCCGACGTGCTCATCGTTTTGCCGCCAGGGTCGCGCAATGCGGCGAGCCGGCCGATTCCCAGCGAAATCCAAAGCCAGATATGGAGGTATGTCTCTACCGGCGGCCGAATGATTGTCGCCGGCGATGCCGGAGACGAACTTGGGCGTGGAAGAGAATGTCGCTCAACGCCCTCTTGGCAGCCGACCGCGATGTCTTTCCGCGACGACACCGCCAATTCGTTGACCGAGCGCTGGGAAGACAATCTCCAGTCGGCCCCCCATGCCGCAACGGCAAGCAGCAACCCAGGGCGAGCCGACTTCAGCCTCGATCGCGCGGCTTCCATCCGCGTGTCTTGGCCGGCCGGGCCGCTGCATCGTCGGACGCTGGGCCTGGGACGAATTGGGCACCGACCCCGACCGGCCCGAGGCCTTGCCCTATTCGCCGGGCAATCATCTGGGCGACCTGGTCCTTGCGGCCCAACAGAACGTGCGGCCGGGAACGGTGGTCGTGCTGGATGCCGCCGCCTGCCTGAGCAACGACGGGATTCCGTTTTCCTACACGTTCACGGGCCCGTTGCTTTCGGCTCTGGCCGCCAGGCAATCCGACTCCGCTGGCCTGGTGGCGGCAGTTGTTGGGCGTGGCGGCCGCAGGTGCGGCCTTCGTGCTCTGTTTCGCCGCTTCGAGCCGCTCTCGCTGGTCGCGGCGTCCGTCGCCGTGGCGCTGACGTTGATCGCCTGCAATCGACTCAGCAATGTCATCGTCCGAATTGCTGCCCTTTCGCACGAAGACCGCGGCCCGACCGATCATTTATGTGGATGGCGCCGCACCTGGGAGCGATGGGCAAGGATCCCTGGGGAGAAAACGGCATCGGCCGGTTCATGCGCGTGCTGGCGGCCAACGGTTACTTGCCGCTGGTAGCCCCGGATCTCGCGCCGGACGCGGCTGAATCGGGCGGCGATGTTGATTTCCATCGCGCCGGCCTGCGCCTTCGCAGCGATGAGGAAATCGCGGCTGTGACTGGCTTCGTGAAACAGGGCGGCTTCTTCCTGAGCATGGTCGGATCGCCGGACGCCGAGCCCAGCAGGCCATTGCTGGACCAACTTGGGCTCCATGTTGACTCCGCGCCCTTGCCGCCTTGGGTTGGCAGGCCGGAGGCGGAACCGCTGGGCCGTTATTGGTATCCCAGCAAGGAGCAGCCGTTTGCACAGTTTTATGCCGCCTGGCCCGTTTACAGCACTCCCAATGAGGCAACCTGGCCGACGGGCGATTCTGCCGAGAAGACAGTCATTGCCGGCCATCGGATGGAACGCGGTCAGGCATTCATACTCGGCGATTCGGCCTTTGTCTTGAAGAAGAACTTCGGCCCGTTCTCGCCCAACCCCAATTTCTGGCGTTCGCAACTGCAGAACTGGCTGGGGCATGCGGGCGAAAAGACTCCGACGGTCGAACCGACCGAAGGCGGAATCATCGACTTGCCGAAACCGAAAGCCGACGAGGGGGCGCCGCCGTGATTCGACCTTGGATCGGAATTACCCTGCTGGGAATCTCCTGGCTCCTGGGCCTCGACTACTATGAGACGGCCAGCCCTTGGGCCCAGGCCGCGGTCTTGATCCTCGGCGCCTGGATGCTCTCGACCGGCGAGAGGGCGAACCCCTTGCGGGCCACGCGCGGCCTATCCCGAATTGACCCTGGCCATCTTCGTCCTGCTGATTCCGGTCGTGTGGTGGAGCCCCTGGCCCTATCGCCTGTCGCCGCTGGCAATCATCGCCGGGCTCCTGCTGGAACGCCTGCCGAACGCGCGGCCGACCACGACCATGTGACATGGTGCCCGACATGGTGCCCGACATGGCGCCCGCTCCGGCAGGCAGCGGCTGTCTGCATCACGGGAGGCGTCATCCTGCTGGTGCAAGCGGTCGCGCTGACGTTCTACGCGGCCGCCACGGCGCGGAGCCACGACCTTCCCGCCGTGCTGGTTAAACTACTCGCGACGCTCGGTTCCTTGGCGGGAATCGATGCGGCGGCGATGGATCAATGCTCGTCTTGCAGTCGATGCGGCAGTCGCACCGGCTGGCCGTCTCCTGGGACATGGTCTTCGATCCGGCCACGCTGATGTTCCTGGTCGGCGGATTGGCGTGGATCACAATCGACGCCGGCCGGCTGAAAGCAGGGAGCGGGGAGCGGGGAGCGTGGAGCAAGGCGCTCTTTCCTGCTCCCTGCTCCCTGCTCCCTGCTCCCTGCTTTCAACGCTAGGCCGCTTCGTGCTCGTCGTGGTCGCCTGGCTGCCGATCCGAGCGGTTGTGGTGCTGGCCCTTTATCTGCATCGTGCCGGGGTGAGTGAGGCGGGCCTGCCGCTGCATGTGATGAACCAATTCTTCTCGCCCTGGGTGCTGTTGGTCATGCTCGCGCCGGCAATCCTCCTGGCCTGGCGCTGGGTGCCTTTGTTGGGCAATGCCCCGCTGCCGCCGGGAAAGGTCAAGGAAGATGTTGCGCCGGCGGCGCATTCCCGGCCACGCGCCGCCGTTTTCCAGGCGGATACCACCGGGTCGCTTTCGGTCAGCTACCTGGCGGCGGCCACCTGTTGCCTGTTCGGTGCGATTCTCGTCGCCCTCGGCTTGCAGTGGGAACCGATCGGCGCGCGGAAGGCGGGCCGCGTGAAGATCGTCGAGAAGCATTCGCCCTGGTCGCCCTCGGACTTTCCCTACAATACCGAGGTCCTCGGCGGCGGCCCTGACGAGAACAGCTCCGCCTACAACTATGCGGCCGCTTATCAATATCTCAGCCAGTACTATGAGATGTCGCGGCTGAACGAGGCGGACGCAATCGACGACAAAACGCTCTCCAACTGCGACGTGCTGGTGATCAAGATCCCCAGGGTCCGTTTCGCGCCGGAAGAGGTTCAGGCCGTGGTGAATTTCGTCCAGGCCGGCGGAGGGCTGCTGTTGATCGGCGACCATACGAACCTGGAAAACTCGGCCGTGCACATGAACGATATCACACGGGCCTTCGGCTTCACTTTCCGCGACGACGTGCTTTACAGCACGCTGCCCGCCCCCGACCAGGAACATTACCAGGCCCCGATGACGCCGCCGGCGGCGATCGAGCACGTGCCGGAGTTTGATTTCGCCGTCTCCTGCTCGATCGATCCGGGGCTCAGCGCAGGGCGTTCCGTGGTGACGGCGACGGGTCTCTGGAGCATGCCACCCGACTACGACTTCAGCAACTACATGGCGTATGCCATGCACGTGCCGGAGACGCGCTTCGGCGCGTTCATCCAGGCCTGGTCGACGCACGGCGGCCGGGGACGCGTCGATTGCCTGGGGCGACTCAACCATCTTCTCGAACTTCTGCCTCTATCAGCCCGGCAAGGCCCAGGTCCTGCTGAACCTGGTCGAGTGGCTCAATCACCAAGGTGGCACGGGCGTGTGGTGGCTGTGGACCTTGCTGGGTCTGGGGGCGATCGTCAACGGGCTGTGGCTGGTCCGCAATGACGGTTCGGCGTGGCTGGTGCTGGTGGCGGCCGCGGCCTGCGGTTGGACGCTCGGTTCGACGGCCACGGCCGCCCTTTCGGTGAGAGAGATGCCGCTGCCCTCGCCGCAAGAGGGCCGCCGCCTGCCGCTGGTGACGATCGACCGCACGACCTCGCAAGTGCCGCTGGCCAAAGGGCCTTTCAACGACGATCCAAGCGGACGAGGGTTCGGACTGCTGGAGCAGGCGATTTCACGCCTGGGACCCTTGGGCTGCCGGACCGCCCGTGCCGAGGGCGACGCAGTCTTCCAGGGTGACGCCGTGCTGATGATCTCTCCCAGCCGTCCGATCGATGCGTCGTTTCGCAAGCGGTTGATCGACTACGTCGATGGCGGCGGGAAGCTGCTGGTGATCGATGCGGGCCTGAGCGACGTGCCTTCAACCGCGAACCAGATCCTGCGGCCGTTCGGCCTGGCGCTCGATTACAGCCAGCCCTGGAACGGCGAACTGGCAAAGCCCGTGCTCAGAACCGAGGCCGGCAACCCCGTCCAGCCCGCGGCGGAGGTTGCTTTTCCACGCGGGATTGCCGTGGAGAGCGCGTGGCAAGTCTTGGGCGGCACGAGCCTCTTCGCGGTCCATGCGAAACGGGAAAAGCCCGATCCAAAAGACGCCGATACCTACGCGGATCAGACGATCTGTGCCACAGCCCAATATGGCAAGGGGCTGGTGATCGTCGCCAGCTTCGGCAACATGTTCAACGACGCCAGCCTGGGCAACGACCCTTGGCACGATCCGACGCCGGCCGAGCGGGCTCGCTATGACGTGCTCTTTGCGCTCCTGCAGCACCTGGTATGGGGCGACCAAATCGTTATTCCGACGAGAAATGCCGCCCCGCTCGAGCCGAAGATCAATGTCCCGCTCGTTCGTCCGCTGCGCGGCGGCACGGCCCCGCCGCGTCGCGGGGGGATGTGAGCAACGTACTCCTTCCGCTCCGCCGTGAGGGAATGCAAATCCACCCCCGGTGCTTAATCGTAAGGTGGGCTTGGCCAGGGCAAGACCGGTCAACTTGGCAATTGGCACCTTATTCCGGATTTGCTCCTGGTTGCGGTGGTTGGAATGCCGCCGGCTTGCCCGGCGGTTAATTACGTTCCACGCTACAGGAAGCCGAAATCTGCGTCTTCTTATTTGCCATCGGGCAAATTCTGACCTAGGGTTTAGTTGCCGAGACGAAGCGACGCGTCCCGCGGCGGGCTGATTCCAGACCCGCTGGCGGACAACCTTATCTGACGACGCCTCGGCACGCGGTCTCTTCTCCTGCTGATCCTTGTCTTGCCTGGCCTTGTCCCGGAGCCAAACCATGTTTGCTCGCCGCTCGCGACCCGGCGTACCGGGTGCCCCCGCCCGCACGAAATCGAGGTCCCGCTCGCCCCGTCTCCTGCGCTGCGAGCAACTGGAGCCCCGTACCATGCTCTCGGCAATCAGCCCTGTGAGCTACCCGCATCTTCTGGCACCCGTCAAGACACCGGCCGCCACGCCGCCGACCGTGGTTAAGGCGGCCGGCGCCAACGTGAACAGCGCGGGCGTTGTCGCGGGCACGAGCGCCGCCCTGATGGTCCTCGGCAACGACGCCCAGGGGGCGTCGACCCTGATTTACAACTGGGCAGTGAGCAGCGTGCCCGGGGGCGGCGCCGCCCGCTTCAGCACCAACGGCACCAACGCGGCGCAGAACGATACGGTGACCTTCACCGAGGCGGGCGCTTACGGCCTCATGGTGACGATCGTCGACAAGAGCGGGCTTTCCGTCACCAGCAGCCTGAAAGTCACGGTCGTGCAAACGGTCACCGGCATCAGCCTCTACAGCGGCTCCGCCAAAAGCCTGCTCAATTCCGGCACGCAACTCAACGTGTCCGGCACCAGCCAAACGCTCACCGCCATGGGGGTAGACCAATTCGGCTACCCCATGGCGGTGCAGCCCTCGTTCACCTGGACGGCAACCACGTATCCCAGCGGCGCCAAACCGTCGCTGGCCAGTGCCTCCGGCCTGGAGACCGTCACCTTCAGCAAGGCCGGCTCCTATGGCGTTACGGCCTCGGTCGGCGCCGGCAGCACGCAGGTCTCGGCAGTCGCCAACATCCTGGTCAATCAGACCTTGACCAGCATTCTCGTCACGCCCAACACGGTCAGCATTCAGGGCGGCGCGAGTCAGCAGTTCAAGGCCCAAGGGCTGGACCAGTTCCAACAGGCGATGGCCACCGCCCCCGTGTTTGCCTGGGTTGCCGGCGGCGGCACCATCAGTTCCGCCGGCCTTTTTACGGCCCCCAGCACGGCCGGCACCGATAGCATCGCGGCCAAGAGCGGGTCGATCGCGGGCACTGCTTCGGCAACCATCACCGTTCCCACGCCTTCGCCATCACCCACGCCTTCTCCGTCGCCTTCGCCTTCACCCAACCCGGCGATAAGCGCCTTGAAAGACCCCGTGCTGGCGAGTCTCGTGCAGAGCCTCGACGCCGGCGGTTCGCTGACCCGCGCGGACATGATCCAGATTCTGACCAGTGTCGGCGCCAGCGGATCGGTCAGCGCCACCGACTTTGGCGACCTGAAGACGATTATCGCCGACGCCGCGCAATTCAAAATGCCGAATTACGTGCAGGTCCTTTCCAGCGACGTCGTCAACGGCAATCCGGCCAACGCCACCTACCAGGGCACGGCGCTGGGCAACCTGGCCGCCGGCAGTTCCAAGGCGCAACTCACCGACCTGATCGACAAGTGGTTCTACGGCACCGACCTTCCCACACTGACCAGCACGGCGTTCACCTATACGATGGCCTCCGGCTCGCTCTTCCCCGTCACCCCTTCGGTCAACGACGAGTACCAGGGCCAGCTCGGCGACTGCTACTTCATCTCGTCGCTGGGCACGATTGCCGACACGAATCCGGCGGCCGTCGAGAACATGTTCATCAACAACGGCGACGGCACGTACACCGTCCGTTTCTACACCGGCGCCTACGCCGCGT
Organism: uncultured Planctomycetia bacterium; assembly: GCA_963824275.1. Taxonomy (GTDB): domain Bacteria; phylum Planctomycetota; class Planctomycetia; order Pirellulales; family Thermoguttaceae; genus JANXQG01. The sequence goes on from CAWGOT010000008.1 coordinate 168,476, forward strand.
ATTACGCCGCCAACGGCACGATCAGCGACGGCTTCCTGAACAACATGTGCGAGGCCGATTACGTGACCGTTAACCTCTCGCTGCCGACCTACTCCAACGGCATGTTCGCCTATGCCGACTACGGATTGAACGCCTCCAGCCGCGGCAACTCGCTCTGGATCCCGCTGGCGGAAAAGGCCTACGCGCAGTGGAACGCAACCGGCAACGAAGGCCGCAACGGCCAGAATTCCTACGCCGCGATGGCGGGCGGCTGGATGGCCACGGTCGATGCCCAGGTGCTCGGCCACAACGCCACCGATTACAATCTCTCGGCCTCGACCGAGCAGGCGATGATCGCCGCCCTGGGCTCGAATCAGGCGGTGACCATCGCCACCAACGGCAGCAACGTGTCGAACGGGCTGTTTGCCGATCACGCCTACGCGGTGACCGGCTACAACGCAGCGACCGGACTGTTCAGCCTCTATAATCCCTGGGGTTTCGACCAGCCCGGCGGTCTGACCTGGAGCCAACTTCAGGCGAACTGCGGCGGTTTCGTCGTGGCCAACACCGCGGGTTCGACGCCGATCAGCAGCGGCAACCTCGCGGCGGCGGCTCTTTCGCGCATCTCGGCCGCTGTGGGCGGAGCCTCGCCTTCGCCCTCGGCCACGACGAACGCCCGTGACGCATCCCCCGCTTATATAGTGGTCCAGCCCTCCGGAGCCGATTCCGCCGGTAGTCCGGCGGCGACGGGCGATAGCTACGAGGATCACCTGGCGACGATCTTCTCGGACGGATCGACGCCGGACGATTCAATTGTGCCGGCATCGCAAGGCCCGGCGGCCGCCGGGGTCGATGCGGTGCTGGCCAGCGAGGACCTCGCAAGCTTCGACGGGTAGCGTTTGGCCATGCGGCTTTGCCGATTGACGATGACGAGTTTCTTCGCCCCCGCGGCGAAAATGTCTTGCCGGCCGTCCAACACGGCCAGCTTCTCGATCGAGTGCAATTCGAAGATCGAGGATCGACCCGCGCCGCCGACCATCTTCACTAACGCCGCAAAGTCTGCTAGAATATAGTAAGACCGCTTCAATCAATTAGGAGATCTTTATCATGGCGACCGATGATCTTACGACTATTCCTGGCATCGTTCGAAACGGGGTCGTAGTTCCGCAAAGCGATACGAAATTGCCTGACGGAACGCACGTTGGAATTGTCATCCAGTCATCCGCCGTGCCCCCGGAATTGCATTCGGAGATCGCCGCATGGGACAAAGCCAGCGATGAAGCCTGGGCGATGATCGACCAATTGGAAAGTGAACGTTAATGAAGGTGGGCGATACGCTTCGGGCGGCTTGCTTCCCCCTCAGATTAGCCGAGCGGGCGTGCAATAGCAACGAGGATTTGGCGACCATAAAGAAGGGGCTATTTGGCCCGTCTGGCCAAAGTGGCCCAAAAACAGCTTTCGCAAAAACGTTTTGCTCATTTCTTGCCACCACTGATGTAAATGCCATTCCCCACACGATGGGTAACCTGCTGGAAAAACTGGGGAGAAAACGATGGTGTACATTCTTCGGGGTGTGAGGTATATCACAAGTTTGGTCTGGCCAGAATTGCACGATATTGGCGACGCATTGGCCAGGCTGGTTTTCGATTTTCATTTTCCTTTCGTACATCTTCATTTCTTCAAGTCCGATCTGTGTGTTTTGGGGAAGGCGATGGTTCACAAGTTTCGTTACTCTTCAGCCGGTCAAGTCGCTCCCAGGGGCTTCCTCTAAATTCGTAACTATCCATATTTCTACATACTAATACGGATGAGAAGGACGCGATGGGAAAATTTTCTTGGGCCGGAAATTGATTTCGAGTCGGATCCCGTTGCCAGTTCAGGACTTAGAAAATTTTGGCGTTTGGGGTTTTTCATGCGCGAGTTCGAGCGCGCATGCCGCCGGCGGCGGGATGCGCTTGGCACTTGGTGGGGAGGGAGTAGCGAACTGTTCTAGCCCCGAGTCATGCGCCCGCCGTGGTAACATCCTAGGCGAACTGGATGATTAGCCACGGATGAAACACGGATGAAACACGGATTCCTAAGAAAGGGAAAACGTGGAAAGGAAAATGAATACTCCGGCCCGGTGCTTACCGCACTCTCTCCGGCCGCTGGGCCACATTGACGCTGAACTCCAACTCCCGTCCTCCGCGCTGGACCGTCACCGTGGCCTTCTCGCCGATCTTCGACCAGGCCACGGCCAGCCCTAATTCCGTCGGGTCGCCGACGCTCTTCTTGTTCCACTTGGTGATGATGTCGCCCGGCTTGATCCTGGCCGCGGACGCGGGCGAGTTGGAAATCACGCTCGATACGTAGACGCCGCTCACGCCGAGCTTTGCCGATTCCTCGGGCGAAAGCCCGCGCATGGAAACCCCCAGCCAGCCGCGGGCGACCTTGCCCGACTTGATCAACTGGTCGTAAACCTCGTGGACCATGTCGCTGGGAATCGCAAAGCTGATGCCCTGGTAGGTCGGACCGACGATCGCCGTGTTGATGCCGACGATCTGGCCCTTCATGTTCACCAAGGGACCGCCGCTGTTGCCGGGATTCACGGCCGCGTCGGTCTGCAGGAAGTCCTGGTAGTTGATGTTCTCCACCACGGCATGCCGCCCGGTGGCGCTCAAGATCCCCTTCGTGACCGTGCGGGCCAGGCCGAAGGGACTGCCGATCGCCAAGACCGGATCGCCCACCTCCAGATCGGAACTCTTGCCCCATGGGGCAGCCGTCAGTTTTCCGCCGCCGATCTTCAAAACGGCCAGATCGGTGGCCGGGTCGGTGCCGACGATCTCGGCCCGCTGCCGGCTGCCGTCGCTCAATTCGACCTCAACTTGCGTGGCGCGATCGACCACGTGGTAATTGGTGATGATGTAGCCCTCGGCATCCACGATCACCCCGGAACCCTGGTCCTGCTCGCGCAAACCGCGCTGAAAGGGGAAGATCAGCTCTTCGTCGCCGGCCTGCCCCTCGAGGCTCCGCGAGGCCTTGACGCCGACAACCGAGGGCTGCACAGCCTTGACGACGAAGCGGTTCTCGGCAATCGATTCCCCGTGGCCTTCCTCGAGCAACTGCCGGGCGACTTCGGCCTCGGCCCTTTGCTTGCCGCGGGCGAAGGCATATACAATCTGCTCGACCAAAGTCGGCACAATCAAAAGCAGCAGCAGAAACAGAAGCACCCAAAGCGCCCAGTTTAGGCGGACCCCGCTTGATTTGAGATAATCAGGCGAATTGGGCCTGCGCTCCCGGCGGGAATTTGGCTCGTCCGTCTCGCCCGCCAGTTTGGCCCCGTCAAGACTGGAGAGGGCAACGACGTCTGTGTCTTCCTTCTTCGGTTCAGGGGGCCCTTCATGGAGTGCATCGCGCATCTCAACCAACGGCCTGACAGCTTCCGGCCTGGTACCGCCCACTGCCGCGGCGGCGGGATTGCTCTGCGGGTCGGGAAGTCCATCGGACATGCGAACTGCTTCTCCAATTGCGTATGGGGCGTAAAAGGCGTGCCATCCGTATTATAGTTTGCGCGGGCAGGAATGAGCCGTTGGAGTCCCGCCTTTAGGCGGTTTGTCCGCCAGTTTTCCGGCTAAAGCCGGGACTCCAACGGCTCATTTCTGCCCGCGTGCTGTATATATTACGCCCGCTGGGGCGTGATAGCAACCCGAAGCGCAAGCGGCGGTAACCGGCGAGTCCATTGCTGATTCGCACGTGCGGTTTGTTCGGGCCGAAGAATAACTTCCACGTTTGGCCGTAGGACGGATTGGCAATCCGTCTGGGAATCGCGGACGGATTGCCAATCCGTCCTACGGGTTATTCTTCGGCCGGTCCTTAGCGCAAATTGCCATCCGCATGGAATCCAGGCCGGGGCGGCACAACCGGCGGTTGGCCAGCGGCACGGGAGGGGCAAAGCGATTGACCTCCGGCCGCCGCAGCGCCATGCCCAGCTTCGAGGCTTCCGCCTGCAACGCGTCGACCAGCCGGCCGTGGGTCTGCGGGTTTTCGGTCAACGTATCGACATCGACCGAGCCAATTTGACGAATTTATCGTGAAATAGTTCCCTGTCAACACGAATTGCACTATATTTGCTAGAATCCAGGGTTTTCCCACGAGAATCAAAACACCATGCGCACTTTCCTCGTTACCGGCGGGGCCGGATTTATCGGTTCGCATATCGCGGAGGCCCTCGTCCAGCGCGGCGACCGCGTCCGCGTGCTCGATAACCTCAGCACGGGCAGCCTGGCGAACCTGACGGCCTTCCGCGACCGGATCGAACTGATCGAGGGCGATATTGTGGACGCGGCGACCGTGGATCGGGCGGCCGAGGGGGTCGATTGCATTTTCCACGAGGCGGCCCTGGCCTCGGTCCAGTGGAGCATCGACCGCCCTCTGGACAGCCACGCCGCGTGCTGCACGGGCACCGTCCACGTGCTGGATGCGGCGCGGCGACTGGGAGTGCGGAGGGTGGTTTTCGCGGCCTCGGCAGCCGCATACGGCGACCAGCCGTTGAGTTGCAAGCGCGAAACCGATCTTGTCGATCCCCTCTCGCCTTACGCGGCGGCAAAGTTGGCCTCGGAGCACTACTGCCACGCCTTCTCGGCGGCCTTCAGGCTGGAAACGGTGGCCCTGCGATACTTCAACGTCTTTGGTCCGCGGCAGGATCCGGCCAGCCCTTACTCGGCGGTGATTCCGCTCTTCATCACGGCCATGCTCTCCGGCCGGCCGCCGGTGGTCTTCGGCGACGGGCGACAGTCGCGCGATTTCGTCTTTGTGGCCAACGTGGTGCAGGCCAATCTGCTGGCGGCCGACGCGCCAGGTGTTGCCGGCCGCACCTTCAACGTGGCGGAAGGCAGGTCAACGGACCTGCTCACGCTGATTGAATTACTCAATCGGCTCCTCGGCACCAAGGTCCAGCCGCGGCACGAACCGCCGAGGGTGGGCGACGTTCCGCGAAAGCCTGGCCGATATCACCCAGGCCCGAAAATGTCTCGGCTACGAGCCGGCCGTACATTTCGACGAGGGCCTGCGGCGATCGATCGACTATTACCGTTCGATTGTGAAGTGAGGCTTTGGAGTGCGGTGGCAAGGTAGCAGGCACACTCCGTGTGCCTGCTACTTTGGGTTTCGCCCCCGCACTCCATGTTGTTGCCCTTTTGACCGCAAGCCCCTACAATTGGCGGCAAGCCTATTTGACCACTTCTCCTGGGAGTTTCTCTATGTCGTCGCAAGGCGCCGGCCAGATCGACAACGTCATGAAAGAAGAGCGGGTCTTCCCGCCGCCGGGCGATTTCGCCGCCAAGGCCCGCATCGGCTCCATGGCGCAGTATGAGGACCTCTGCCGCGAGGCCGCCGAAGACCTGGAGGGCTTTTGGGGCCGCCTGGCCAAGGAACTGCACTGGTTCGAGCCTTTCACGAAGGTGCTCGAGTGGAACGAGCCGCTGGCCAGGTGGTTCGTCGGCGGAAAGACCAACGTCTCCTACAACTGCCTCGACGTCCATCTGAAGACCCATCGACGGAACAAGGCGGCCTTGATCTGGGAAGGCGAGCCGGGCGATACCCGCGTGCTGACCTACCAGATGCTGCACGACGAGGTCTGCCGCTTTGCCAACGTGCTGAAGGAGCTGGGGGTCGGCCGGGGCGACGTGGTTTCGATCTATATGCCGCTGGTGCCGGAACTGGCGATCGCCATGCTGGCCTGCGCACGCATCGGCGCGATCCACTGCGTGATCTTCGGCGGCTTCTCCGCCGAGGCGATCGCCGAGCGGAACAATAACGCGTCGGCCAAGGTGGTTCTCACCGCCGACGGCGGCTGGCGCCGCGGCAAGCAACTGCCGCTGAAAGAAAACGTCGATCTCGCCCTGCAGAAGTCGCCGACGGTCGAGAAGTGCGTCGTGCTCCGCCGCACCGGCAACGCCGTGACCATGACCCCCGGCCGCGACTTCTGGTGGCACGAGTTGACCGCAGATCTCCCTCTCCCTCCGGGAGAGGGGCAGGGGGTGAGGGCTATTGCCCCGCCGAGCCGCTGGACAGCGAGACGCCGCTGTTCATCCTGTACACCAGCGGTTCAACCGGCAAGCCTAAGGGCATCCTGCACACGACGGCCGGCTACAACCTCTTCGCCAAGAAAACGACCGAGTGGGTCTTCGACGTCCGCGACGACGACATCTACTGGTGTACGGCCGACATGGGCTGGATCACGGGCCATTCCTACGTGGTCTATGGTCCGCTGTCGGCCGGGGCGACGGTCTTCATTTATGAGGGGGCCCCCGATGCGCCGGACTGCGGACGCTGGTGGCGGATGATCGAGAAGTACGGCATCAATATCCTGTATACCGCCCCGACTGCGATTCGCACCTTCATCAAGTGGGGCGACGCCTGGATCGATAAGTACGACCTGTCGAGCCTGCGGCTCCTGGGCAGCGTGGGCGAGGGCATCAACCCCGAGGCCTGGATGTGGTATCACGAGAAGATCGGCGGCGGGCGCTGCCCGATTGTCGATACCTGGTGGCAGACGGAGACCGGCGGGATCATGATGAGCCCTCTGCCCGGGGTCACGGCCACCAAGCCCGGCAGTTGCACGCGACCGCTGCCCGGCGTGTTTCCTGAGATCGTGGGTGAGGACCGCAAGCCGGTCAAGACGGGCAACGGCGGCTGGCTGGTGATCAGCAAGCCCTGGCCCGGCATGCTGCGCGGCATCTGGGGCGACAATGAGCGGTATAAGCTGCAGTACTGGACCGAGGCCCCGCACAATTATCTTTGCGGCGACAACGCCCGCCGCGACGCCGACGGCTACTACTGGATCATGGGCCGGATCGACGACGTGCTGAACGTCTCCGGCCACCGCCTGAGCACGATCGAGATTGAAAGCGCGCTGGTGAGCCACGAGGCCGTGGCCGAGGCGGCGGCCGTGGGGCGGCCGCACGAGCTCAAGGGCGAGGCCGTGGCGGCGTTCGTCACGTTGACGGGCGGATTCGAGCCCAGCGAGGAACTGCGGCAGCAACTCAAGGACCACGTCCGCAAGGAGATCGGCTCCCTGGCCGTGCCGGACGACATCCGCTTCACGGCCTCGCTGCCGAAGACCCGCAGCGGCAAGATCATGCGCCGCTTGCTCCGCGACGTGGCTGCCGGGCGGGAAACGGTCGGCGATACCACGACCCTGGAAGATTTCAGCGTCTTGGCAAGGCTGCGGCAGCAGGAAGAGTAGGAGATCATCAGAAATGTGTCGATCCTGCTTGCCAAGTTGCGAGAGCATGAATATAGTGAGGAATAAGAGTAAATGCGTCCGCTGGCGACGCTCTCAATAGTCAGCCATTCAGGAAGTCCTGCCATGAGCACCGATTTGGGAGAAATTGCCCTCGAACTGCTCGGTCTGCCGGCAAAGTCGCGCGCCGTGTTGGCCCACAAGCTCATCGAGAGCCTGGAGGAAGAAGAGTCGCCTGATGCCGAGAACCAGTGGATCGAAGTCGCGAAGCGGCGTGCCAAGGAACTGGACGATGGAACGGAGCCGGGAATTCCCGCTGAGGAAGTCTTCCGCCAACTGGAATCGCTATGAGAATTGTCAAGCTGGTTGTCCTGTTTATCGCGGCCTCGGTGAGCATCTGGATATTCGCTGCGCAGGGACCGGCGGCCAACGTGCCCGCTGGGGCAAAGGTCGGCGCGGGTTCCGTGCCGTCCATGCTGGCCGTCGCCGATCTGCCGGTTCGCGCCGCGATGCCCGATCCGCTCGTCCTGGATGACGGCAAGAAGATCACCACCGCGGAAGCGTGGAAGCAGCGGCGGGAAGCGATGAAGCAGATCGTCGAGTATTACGCGCTGGGTCATGCCCCTCCACCACCCGGCAATGTGACAGGGCACGAACTGCTCTCGATCAAGGTCATGGACGGCAAGGTGACGTGCCGATTCGTGCATTTGAGCTTTGGGCCGGGAGAGAAGCTTGGGTTTGACGTAAACGTCTTCATCCCCGCGGAAACGGACGCCCACAAGTCGCCTTTCCCGACGATCGTGCAGCCCACCTTTTCCGCCAATCGCGGCGCCGATCAGCCGGCCAGTGCCTGGGAAGCCGCCGCTCGCGGCTATGCCGAGCCGCTCCGCCGCGGCTATGCCGTCGTCGCCTTTTTTTATCAGCAGTGCGGCCTCGACAAGAAAGAGGGCTACCGGCAGTCGGGCTTCTTCCCGGCCTATCCTGGCTACGATTGGGGCGACCTGGCGGCTTGGGCCTGGTCGATGTCCCGGTGCGTCGACTATCTCGAAACCCAGCCGTTTGCCGACAAAGCAAAGATCGTCGCCGTGGGGCATTCGCGATTGGGCAAGACGGCCCTGGTGGCGGGGGCCTTTGACGAGCGGTTCGCCCTGACGGCGCCGGCGGGTTCCGGCTGTGGCGGCACCGGGGCCTACCGTTTCAACGGCAAAGGTCGGGGCGGCAAGGAGGGCTTGGAAGACGCCACCAAGAACTTCCCGCAGTGGTTCGGACCGCACCTGGTCGAGTTCTCGGGAAAGGTCGAGAAGCTGCCGTTCGATCAACATTGGCTGATGGCGCTGGTCGCTCCCCGGTTGTGCATCGCAGCCGACGGATTGGATGATTCCGCCACCAACGGCAAGGCGCTGGCACAGTCCTATCTGGCTGCCAAGCCGGTCTACGCGCTGCTGGGCGTGCCGGACCACCTGGCCGTCAACTTTCGGCCGGGAAAGCACATGCTGCGCCGAGGACTGGCAGGCCATTCTTGATTTTGGCGACCAGCAGCTCCGCCACCAGGACATCAAGCGCCGCTTCGATCAGTTGCCTCCTGACGAGCAGTTGCACTAACCGCTTCGCTTCAATACTGCCGGCTGACGACGAACTCGGCCAGGCCGGCCAAGGCTATGATTCGCGTATCCGGTAAAGGCTGGCCCACTTCACCACGCCAAATGCCCCGCGCGAATATCCGCAATCCGCTTTTCCGTCCTGATTCGCAACAATCCGGAGGGCATCTTCGCCATCGCCTTCTGGTACCAGAACCCGGCCCGCAAGAGGCATAAGGTGCGATCCTGCCCGGCCCGCGTTTGGGCCAGGTCCCACCATCCGTCGCCCAACTTCGCCTGCTGCTCGGCGTCGCCGGGCGAGGCGGCAAGATCCCGCTCTGCGATCTCGCGGAGCTGCCGATCCGCCGCCTTGACCAGGCATTGGAGCCCATGCGTCCAATCTTTCTCCGCAGTGCAATACGAGCGGCCCAGCAGCAGGTTCGCCGGCCCGTCGTCCGGATCGGTCTTCAAGGTTTCCTGTGCGGCTTCGATCCGACGATGCTCTTCGGCCGCCTTCTGCACCGCCGCGCGGCACTGGGCCGCATCGTTGCGATACTCTTTGCCTTGCGCTCCCTGGCAGAGCTTGCAGACAAGCTCCGCCAATTCCAACGCAGCATCATAATCCTTGGCCCCAACCGCCTGGTCGATCACCGGACGGGAACCGCGAACCAGCGAACGGATTCGCGGCGCGGTGGCCGGCCCTGCGGCAAACCTCTTCAAGAGGCCTTCCTTGGCCTTGAGGGCATCGATCTCGAACTGCCCAGCGGTCGCATCGACGGCCGCCACGACCAGCGAGGCATCGCCACCCTGACCGGCAAAATCAGCAACAGTCCGCAAAACCACGAACCGTTCGTCCGGCCGATCGGCGAACCGCTCGTTCATGCGGAACAAGGTCTCGGCCCTCTTGAGCTTGGCGTCGGGCGTCTTGGCCTCGGTAAGTCCCAGTTCTTTGCTGAGCCTGGCCGTAACCTCCCGCTGCGTCTCGTCCGAGGGCGGCGGCAGCTTGCCCGTCGTCGCCTGACGCTCCCCTCGCCCACCCGTCGCAAGCGGCACGATGGGAGAGGGGCCGGCCACTTGCTCCCCTCGCCCACTGGGAGAGGGGCCGGCCACTTGCTCCCCTCGCCCACTGGGAGAGGGGCCGGGGGTGAGGGCCTTCTTATCCACGAGCCCTGGCTTGGAAACTTCCTCGACATACCCCGCCTGCTGCCCTTCGCCGGTTCCGGCCAGTTTATCGAAATCGTTGGGCGTCAGGCTGGCCGGTTCCTGAGGTGCCTTCTGCGGGTTCGCGCTTCCCGAATCGACGAGGGACAATGGCGGAGCCTTTGCAACGAAGGTGCTTGCCAGGGTTATTTTCGGCGGCTCATCGTCGCCTGCGGCGATCGTCTCCGACGGGTCCGGTCGCGTGCGATCGTACTCATCACGCTCCGCGTGATGGCCCCCGCTGTGCCCGTTGTTCTCCGCGTGATGGTCTCCGCCGTACTCATCACGCTCCGCGTGATGGTCGTCATCACGCGGAGCGTGATGAGTACATTGCCAGGCCACAACCCCCGCGACCAAGAGCGCCGCGATTCCCCCTCCCATGCCAAGCTTAAGCGCCAGCCCGCCTTGCTTCTTCGGCACGCGCCGCCTCTGGCGGCTGGGGCGGAGGTCCGCGCTGCCCAAGAGACTTTCGATCTGGAAGGCGCCAGGGGCGGAGATGAAAGTCCCCTCGCCCTTTGGGAGAGGGTTAGGGTGAGGGCAAACCTTTCGCCCCTCGCTCACCCGCATCTTTTCCCGCAGCGCTTGGTCGTAGTTGGCCTTCTTCGCGGCATCCAGCAGGCAGACCTTGGCCGCTGCCACTTGATTCAAGAGCTTCTGCGAGAGGGCCGAATGCCGCCCGGTCTGGAAGCTCCGCAGATGGGCCATCCGCTGGTCGGCTGCGTTGGCGATCGCGTCGGCGCTTTGCTCGAAGAGTTCGATCCCCAGCAGGCAATAGTGATGCGGCGGCTGGTTCTTGGGTGCAATCCCCAGCCAGATATGGTAGGCGTCGAACGCCCCTTCCAGCGGTTTATTTGCCTTTGCGGACATGTTCTTCTCTCTCCCGACCCCGCCCTGCTCGCCAGGGCGGTCGAAGGAGACTGGACAGCTAACAGCCGCCACATGGCTGCCAATGGTGCCAGGGAGCCCCACCTCGCTTGTCGAGGTGGTAGAATGAGGTTGTGCGTTCGATGCGGCGTTAAGCGATCCAGCCTTGTTCACCACCCTGGCAAGCAGGGCGGGGTCCTGGCGTAACGCGACAGCACGCGCACGCTACATCCCTCCCGCCTTCGCGACCCCTAACCGCGACTCGACCAGCGCCTTCGCCAGCCCTTCCTCCAATCCGTCGCGGGCCTTTTCGTACCAATACCGCGATCGCTGCATCGACACCTCCCGCTCGGCCCCCTGCTGCTCCTGCGCAACTTCCCACCACTGGTCGCCACGCTCGGCCTGTTCGGCAGCCCCGCTCGGCGGCGAAGCCGCGTCCTCCGCGGCCAGCGCACGGAGTTGGCCGTCGCCGCCCTTGGCCAGGCAGGCCAAACCATGTTCCCAATCGCCCGCCTCAAGGCACAGGTACGCGCCCAGCGAACGGTTGGCCTCGGCATCGTCCGGGCTCGCCGCCAGCGCGGTCCTGGCGTCGCTGATCTCCTGCCCCTGGGCGGCGGCCTTGGCGATCTCCGCCTGCAATCGGGTCGCCAGAGCGCGAAACTCGCTCCCCTCCTTCCGCTGCGAGACCTGCCGGGCCAGCCCTGCGAACTCCAGCGCCACCTCGCCGCGTCCCGCAGCCAGGGCCTGCTCGACGCCTTGACTCGCGCCCGTCAGCAGGGCCTTGACCCGCGCCGCATCCATCGGCCCTAGGGCGATCCGCGCCAGCGCCTTCTCCTGGCTGGCCAGGAAGTCGAAATCGAACTCCTCGCCCGCCCGCCGGGTGGCATTCAGCACCAGTGTCACGTCGCCGCCCTCGGCGGCCAGATCGGTCGCCTTCCGCAGCAGCACGAACCGTTCTTCCGGCTTGACCTTCTGCGAAGCAGCCACCTTGAACAATTGGTTGGCCAGCGTGCCGCTTTTGTTCCGGCGTCTTGGCCGCCGAGACTTTATAGATCTCGTCCATCAGTCGTCCCGCCTCTTCCTGCGCGGCATCCGAGGGCGGGGAGGAGCGGGGAGCAGGGAGCGGGGAGCGGGGAGGAGGAAGCGGCCGGCTGCTACCCTCGCCCTTTGGGAGAGGGGCTGGGGGTGAGGGCTTCGTGTCCCCTTTCGTGTTCGCGAGCACGACCTTGGAGTCCGGCAATTCCTTGCCGCTTTCTTTTTGCTTTTCGTTTTCATTTGTTTCGGATTTCGAATTTCGGATTTCGAATTTCCCTATTGGGGGTGAGGGCTGTGCGGCGGCTGAGGGCGTCTTTTCGGATTTCGGATTTTGATTTTCGTCTTCATTTGTTTCGGATTTCGAGATTCGGATTTCGGATTTCCGCATGACCTGTTGCTGGACCCTGGCTTGCTTGGCGTAGGAGACCAGCAGGAACAATCCCGTGGAGAAGATCACGACGATCGCTGCGTTTCGGGGCAGTCGCTCCACAAGCGAGGGCTGCCGCTTGGCGGTTTTCCGTCCGAGTGGTGCATAGTGTTTTCTCCTGCGATTGCCGTCATCCCGGAGGGATGCCAGCCATTAGCCCCGGATCGCGGAGCGAAATCCGGGGTCCGGGATCCGGCATCTTCATTTGACCCCGGAGGGGTCGGCAGCGCGTCCGGACCGCTGGCGCCGTCACCGCGCCGCTGTGACCCCTCCGGGGTCGGAATACGTTTCGGGTCTCGATACCGGTGGTGGCTCCGCAACCACCGGCTAATCGCTCGCATCCCTCCGGGATGAATGCTCTTCATCCCCGCCTCGTGAGCGCGCCTATCTTCCTTTCTGCCCGCCTGCCGCCGGCCCTGAAAAAATCCGTGTTTCCTCCGCGTTTCATCCCTGGCCGCTATTTCCCTTTCTTCCCGCCGGCCGGCGCCGCCGCGCCCGCCGGCGCCGCCTTCTTCGCCGCCGGAACCTTCGGCACCAGGCCGTGCCGCCGGAGCGTCGCCGCGCACTCGCCCGAGGCCAGGAACGCGGCAAAGTCCTTCGCCGGCTGCCCCGCCTCCGCCGAGACCCACAGGTCCGCCGGCTGGCACAGCCAATAGCCCTGGGGCAGCGTGCTGTAGGTCCCTCCTGCCGGGAGGGACGGCGCAATCGCCAATATCTTCACCGACGCCTCCCCCACCGGCATCTGCGAGAGGTCCACGATGCCCATAGCCAGCGGATCGCGGGCCACGGTCTGGATCAGTTTGCCGATATCGGCCCTGGGCAGGACCTTGACGTGTTGCTTCCAGCCGAGTTCCGTTTCCATGAGCCGGCTGATGGGGTCTTCGGCTGGCGGCCCATACAGGTGAATCGCGCCGAAAAACAGCGCCAGCGCTTGTGCCTTTGCTTCCTGCTCCGCCGTCTTTGCTCCCTGCTCCCCGCTCCCTGCTCCCCGCTCTTGCCTCCCCGCCCGCACCACGTCGAACCAATCCTTGCTCTGTCCGCCGTAAACATCGCGGAGCGCACGGTAGGAAATGGTGGAGACGGGATTGGTGGGATGGACGACGATCGCCGCCGCCCGCCAGCCCAGGGTGACCTTGGTGGGCTTGATGACTTTCCATGCCGCGTCATATTGGTGTGCGGTCTTGGTTTCCAGCATCGAATCGATCAGCAACAACTGGCTCCCCTGGCCTTCCGTTTCCGATTTCGGATTTTGATTTTCTTCCCTATTTGTTTCGAATTTCGGATTTCGGATTTCGGATTTTTCTTCCGCTCCCACAAACTCCCCAATCCCCTCGTATTGCGTCCCCGCCCGATACTTGATCTCCACCGCCGTCTTGGCCTTGGAGAACTCCGTCCCCAGTTCCTTCATCATTCCCTGCCAGGCCGGGCTGCCGCTGACGGCCACCTCCACGCCGCGATGGGCCTTGACGTCCTGCAACCGTTTCACGCCCCGCACGTCGTTCAGTTCATATTCCGGCCAGAGTCCGCACTGCTTGACGATCTTCGCCCCCTCCGGTCCGGCGGCGAACTTGCAGAACTCCCGCGTTTCCGACCTGGCGTAATGCCGAACATAAAGTGTCAACCGGTCTACCAGCGGGTATGTCCCGTCGCTGACCGCCGCTAGCGTCGGCGCGACGGGCTTGGATCGGTCGTCTCGTGCAATCCCTAAAACGCGGATCCGCTTATCAAGGGTCTTCGGATCGGCCAGGAGAAAGAAGCCAATCGCACGTGGGTCCTTGATGACCGCTCCGAGGACGGCCTCACCCGTATCGTTTTCGTGCGACGCGTCGGGCGTGTCGTCGACCATTTCTCTGGCCCACGGTGCGCCGCGCATCGCGATCCTTTGGAAAATTTCGGCTTCGTTGCGGAATCGTGAAGCGCCGAATAACTCGATTCGTGGGGTGGCCTCGGTTTGCCCAATTTCCTGTCCATTGGCAGCACGCCCCGAGAAAATGTTGCGAAGACCGTCCAGGGTCATGGCACGCGCCGAACTCTTAGCGTTGACTGCGACGGAGACGACGAGTTCGCCAACCGGAATCGCGTCGAAATCCGCTCCCAGGTCCTCTGCCATATTTGGAGCCATCGAGTCGCAAACGATGCCAACGTCGCAACCGCCGCTCTTAAGCGCCCCGACAATCCGACCGGAGTCGCATGGCGCGAACTGCACGTTGGAACGCCCTCTGTCCCCGTTGTACTTGGCGATAACTGAGGTAGTGACCTTGATTGCCGACCAACTGCCCGCCACCTTTATCGATTGAACCGTTGCTGCTCCAATCGCAGCTTGGCTGGTCGTCGCGCAAACGAGGATAACGACCATCGCGAGCAACGTGTTGCAAAAGAAGCCTTCGGCCATACAGGCACCCCTAAAATGAAAAGCCAAACGGCGCGTGTCCCGTACTGGCACGATGTATTCCACTGATGCGTTAGGCAATTTACCCTCCAATATCGGCCTCGCCCCGTTATCGTTTCTCGACTTTCTGTCGCGACCCCGAGGGAGTTTCTTGGAGCACTACGTTCCTATGGCTCAGTTCCCTCGAGGTTCCTGCTCCCGTCCGGCTGCATCCAAATCTCGAGATCAGCGGAGACCCAAATTGTCGGTCCGGTTGCGCCGAGGTCCGTTGCCTCTCTCACTTGGCGTGGCGCGATTCGCCCTTTGCCGTACTTACCGAACGCCTTGAAATAAAAATAAATAAATGTTTGCTCGTATGCGTCGGCGAGCAGCGATCTGATCTCGCCGCTCTGCATGGAGATCTCGCGAACGTACCCATCACGCGGTGCCTCCTTCATGTCGCGCAGCCAAAGTAGATTCGCCGTCGTCTCACGACTTGGTTCGCGATGGTAGCGGACGAATCCGCCCTGAGGGTCGCTGAGAATGAGGCGAAGCTCGGTCGGCAAACGAAGCTCACGCCGTATATCGGTGGCGGGAGTTTTCGGGGTGCTCTCGGCTTTTTGGCCATCTCGATCAGCTCGCGGCCTCGGTGATTCCAAAGCAGGCAGTAGCAGTTGCTTTATTTCACCTTTGTCGTCGGTGTTCGGGAGCAAATAAAGACATCTCTCAGGCATGTGTCGCGGCGGCGCGATCGTCATGTCCGCGTCGTATGAGTAGCGCATCAACCATCTGCCGTCGGCGTCCATCTCAAGGACGTCGCCGGTCCCGCCGCGCTTGTAAACTAACTTGCCCGTACCGGATGCCAGGCGAGTCAATCTGCCTTGCTTCTCCATCACGATGCGCAGGTTGCGACGTTCGACAAGGCTCCGCGGAATTCGCCTGCCGGCGAGAACGTCCGACTCCGAATAATTGACCGTTTCGGCACACTAAACGACTGCCCTGCCGGGAAGTAGCCGTGTTTTGAAAACTTCAGGTAAAGCGAGTCCCCATCATTCGACCCTCATGGCGAATTCGTGACCCAGGCGAACGTTGCCTTCAAATAAGGCTTCCACTCCGTTAGCATTCGCGTTGAAAAACTCCAGGTTATACTTGGTAATTTCAACGTCAACATCGGCAAGCGGCTGGCCGCGGTCGTCGACAATCGTGCCTGCAATGATAAAGTTTCGCGATGGGCCTCCAGTTCGCGACTGAGCGACTGCCTCGAGCAATTCGCGGCGACCTTCGAATTTCTCCTCAAGCTCCGCGTCCGACTTGCCCTTGTTCTCGGGAAGCTTTCGGAATTCTTCACGGCTCTTTTGAAGCCACTCCTCACCCTTTCGGGTAATATCGGCAGAAATATTCTCGATCTCGGCCTCCGGCCTTCGCTCTCGCACGGCCTTTGCCAACGCGAGCATCATTTCGCCTTGACCACAGTTGACCTCCTCGCTAATGTCGCCGAAGGTGGCCGGATCGAAAGCCCGTTTGGTCGGCCGACCGACCGGCTTCAACGTCGGGACGATCTCGGGGACGGAAGCGCCTCCCGCAACCATCGGCGCGAACGTGCGCCGTTGGCGGGCTCCTCGCCGTTGCCACTCGACAGCGTGGCTGAGGCGGCGTTCTGCAACGGGCATCGCTGCGCTTAGAATACCACCAGGCGATCCCAACGAAAGCTAGGAGGAGAAATACCGCTGCGATCCGCAGTCCGGTCCTACGAGCGGGATACATAACCATTCGCACTCCTTTTTCTTCCATAAATTCGGTGCCGGCCCACGGCTGGCCAAGCCGGCCAGCCGCAGAGGTCAAACGCAATTGCGATCACCACTCCCCGGTATGGATGTTCGGCTGAACAAATTTGAAATACCAGTCCCTCAATGCCGCGAAATTGCGATCAAATGCATCACAGTGTCCCTTCCAGCCAACGCCGGACGCGTTGAACGTATTCCAATTTGGGGCCCCATTCGCCGGGGTCCCGGACGCACCAATCGGCATGCGCAAGTCGGTAAAGTCGTACGGCCAAAACGGGATGGGATTAAAGACCCGATTTGACATCAGGGCTGGGATCTGGTGCAGTCTGAATTGCCAGTTATCCCCGAACCGGAACGGCCTGAGTCGGTTCGGTTCCTCCCCGATGAATCGGTCCCTATTGGTATCCCACCCCAGTGCGTCTGCAATTCCCCCGCCAAAGCGAAGGTACCTCAGGTAATGCAACGTCGGGCGAAAACCTGGAAACCGCGCTTTCCACCGGTCGGCGATGCGCATTGCCTCGGTCAACACTTTGTCTCCGGGATTATAGCTACACTGGACTTCCGCGAAAACCATCGAGGAGTCGTGGTTGTTCTGATTGAACCAGTACGCCCACGACTGTTTTCTAAGCTCATCAGGATTATACTGAACCAGATCTGAGTTTGTATAGACGGCCTGCCGATAAAACGCCTCTTCTTGCACGGCCGGCTCGACCATCATGAGATTACGCACAAACTTGAGGTTCGGCAAGCACTGGAGTGGCTGCTGCCCAGCAGTAAGAAGTGGAAACGTGCCTCCGCGATTAAGCAGTCGCGTGCCCTCCCATGCGACGAGGTTTCCTAGGCTATGGGCCATCACGTCGATTTTCTCTACGCGGGCAGTTCGGGCTTGGCGCTGGATTTGCCCGTTTATCTCCGCCAAGGCTTCGCTTAAGCACTCACCCGATTCAAGTGCGTTCAGCACGTTTGGGCGGAACAAGGAAAAGTGATTAGTGGGCTCATCCCACATGTTACCTTGCCAGAGGAACCCCACGTAGTGCCCGCGAAATCCGAGACCCAAGAGAGATTCTTGTAGAGATCATCGTTGACTTTTCTTGCGTCGTCCGCACTCACATTGTAGCCATGCACGAACATAAAGTAATGGTCGTGAGGGGGGAACCTATTGTCGGGTTGCGGAATCGACATTCCGCCGCCCGTCGGGTTAATCGTCGGGAGCGGAAAGCACTTCATGTTTTTGTCAACATGAAGCGTCCCGTTCGGGAGGTTCTCCAAGGGGTAGTCTTCGTTCGCGATCGCATGGAAATCTCGCATAGGTGGCTCTGGCTTGCCCCGGTCGGTTCGACAATTGAACTCGGTCCACCAATCTCGCGCTCTTAAATATCGACCGCGCCGTGTTCGCATCATAGTACGGCCCGAGCGGGATTTTGCTATCAGCAACCAGCAAGGCGATATCGACATCGACCTGTTGCGCCTGGTCGGCGGCCGAATTGCTGTTCTTTGCCATCGCGATGAACTCGTTGGTGCCGGCTACAAGTTGGATCGGTTGCGGCGCGTCCACTGTGAGGATGGCAACCGGTGCCATGCCGATCTGCTGTTCGGCGTACTGCGGCGTAGTGACGTAAAGCAAGCGATTGCCTCCATCACCGCCAGGACTGGCCGCGGGATAAATCCTGATCTCGCTATTAGAAGGGAGGCCGCTGGGTCACAAATACTGAACTGAAAACCCTGGTCGATTAGGAGTTGAGGAATCCTGATGATGAACGGCTGTGCGTCGACCAGGGTACGCTCGGTAACGTCCTCGCCGGGTGCGTTGGGATTGCGCCACCAAAATGTCGGCGAGGTGATCTGGTCTTTTATCAACTCGTCGGCCGCGTTAATGTCGTAGTCCACGTCCGGAACGCCGAGTGGCAGATGGTGGCGGCTGCCATCCGCGTTCCCGTTTGAGCAATTGAAGAGAATGGCCGGATCAACAACCGTAGTTGTCGCTTGATCGCTGGCGGAAACGGGGGCGCCGAAACGGGAGTGAAATGTCACGGTGACAGATATGTCCTGTCGCCCGCGTTGATTCCCTCGACATAATAGACTTGTTCCTGCACGCCGCTTTCGCCGGTGGAGAAACCTAGCTGCGAAGCCGGGTAGTCCTGTCCCGTTACGATAAAATCGCTCGAGGTGCGGACGGACTGAGCGGACCGCACGTTCCATAAGCGCAAGGTTCCGAGCTTTGCCGGCGTGTAGTTTATGAAGCCGTTGTCAATTGGATTGCCCGCGAACTGCGCGGCGGTAGGAAGGATGCCGCCATAGTCAAACCTTACGGTTGCGTACGACGGGCCATTGGGGAAACAAACGCGCAGAACCACCGGAACAAGTGGCGGCGTGTCAACCGCTGCCGCTGAGGTCCAAGTCCGCATAGTCCGGGACGCCGTTCATGTTCGTATCGCCGTTGTTGGCGGCGATGATTTTGCCCGGTGCCTGCATTTTGGCGGCTCTTTCGACGCGCCCGCCGGTTGGCACGGCGACGCCATCTTGGTTCTCCGAGTCAATGATCAACTCGGCGGAATAGGGGGCCAGTCTCGCGAAATCCTGGCCTGTGGCCGGTCCGCCAGCGAGATTCGAGTCCCAGACGAACGTGGCAATGATTGGACCCGATTGGATGAAGTGTTCGTCGGTCAAGACCGCAAATGTCTCGTTGGGGAATCCGACTGTCGGCACGCGGATCCCCGCACTCCCGACCAATGTGGCTCCGCTGAGGCCGGCACCGCCGCCGTGGTAGAGCGCGACCCCGGCAGGTAGCGTAAAGGTAACCGCACCCACCGTATTGGGATTCGGGTTTCCGATCCATTTTGTCGGCAATCTGAGCACAAGGATTTTGTAGCTGGAGTCTGCGGGAAGCTGCTGGGGAAACCCGTCGTTCCCTGTTCTTACGAGAAACGGTGGGAGAAAGAAACCGCCGTCCTCGGATATCTCCGCGAAGTGCTCGTGGGAAGTGATTTGCGGCGGCCAGTGGCCAGTCGGACCACCGGAGTGTGCGTTCAGCGCATCGACATAGATGCTGATGTCCGCAACGGAGGCATTGAAGGGCGTTGGCTTTGCCGGGCCACTACCACCGGACCGCGTCAGTAGCCCGGAAAAAAGCGTGTCGGACCACGCGTTGCTGTCTGCGACACCCGCGCCTTGCCAAGTTTGGGTCTTTGAGCCTGCCTCGGTGCCGCCGGTGCATCGCCAGATCGTACCGTCGCCGGGCGGGTTGCCAGTTGGCGGGACAAAAGAGTAGCCGGCGGTCGTTACGGAAAGCGCCAGCGTCACCCGGAAGAATCCTCCCTCGGGCGAGTACTTGTTCGGACCTTTCCCCATCGTTGCGGGAAAGGCCACGCCCACGTCTTGGTTGGGCTGAACCGTCGCCGTGATAGGTGGATTCTGTGTGGCGTGGCAGACGCAGTCGCGGCCACTCGCGATGGCGACGCAGACCGCGAAAACGAGACCGGTAATTTTCGGCGATCGAATCGGATCCAGTTTCATAATCTCTCCTTTAATTGGGTTTCTTCTGAACCTGCGGCTTGGCTATACCGCCTTGCTGGGATGCGGAATTGGCGTTGTCCTTCAAAGTCGAGGCGAGTTCCGCTAATTCCTCTCTCGCCCCGTCCGCCAGGGGCGATTCGGGCCTCTTCCTAAGGAATTCCTCGAGTACCCGCTTCGCCTCTTCCGGGCGATCCGTCCACTGAAGCGCGACACTTAGCAACAGCGTACCCGCGTCCGCATCCTTGGTGTTGGGGTATTCGCGGCCCAGTCGTTTCCAAAGTGCGGCGGCCCCGTCCGGATCGTGTTTGTGGTTCCAGAGGATATTCGCTGCCAGAAAAATGGCCTCGCTTGCCCACGGCGCTTTCGGTGCCGCTCTGGCCGCCTCGCCGTAGTCCTCGTACGCCGCTTCGAAGTTGAATGCCGCACCAGCGGAGCGGTAGTAGTTCCGCGCTCGCCTAAAAGTGCGCGTAGGACTTCTGCTCTGGCGTGGCCCTCTTGGTGATCGCGCCGTCCAAAAGCCTGTTACAAAGCTCCAGGGACCTGTCATATTCCTTAGCTTCGTGATAAACGTCTGCCAGCATCAGCGCAGTTTTCACGTTTGCGTCACCCTTGAGCACAATGTCCGGCGTAGTCGACTTGCCTGTTTTCGCGATTTCGATCAGGCGCTCGATGCCCGTGGAGATTTTGCCGTAAACAACATCGATGTTCTCTTGAGGAGCGAAAGGCTTGGCCTTCTCAAAAAAGCCGACGCTGCACCATATTGTTCGTGCAGGTATTCGAGAAGACCTGCTCGGAGGTAAATCTGGTAAGCCACATCACGGATCGGACGGGCGGGCGTCGGAGGCAATGGGGAGAACGGATCGCGCGACGCGAGGTCGGAAGTCGGAGGTCGGAGGTCAGAGGGTGCCGAATGATTCGTTTCGTACCATTTCACGGCGGCGTCGGCGTAAATCTGCGCCCATTCCAAGTCCAAAAGCCGTTCGAGCCGGATATCGATGAGCGCAACGTACGCATCGCCGGCCCAGGGGCTTGTCGGGAAATCCTTGACGAGCTTTTCGAGGTTCTCGGCGGCAGGTTTCCACTGGTCGGCGGCCAATTGGAGATTGGCGGCATGATCGAGCGCTTCGGCCGCGTAGGGGCTGGATGGAAATTGGGTTGCCAGCTTTTGCCAGTAGGGTAGGGTTTCTTGCAGCGTGGGCGTCTTGGCTGCGGCTGTTGGAGTCCCGCCTTTAGGCGGTGCGTTGCCACCATTTCCGCCTGAAGGCGGGACTCCAGCGGTCTGTGCTCCGGCGGCCTGCCGCTCAATCAACAGGGCCAACTCGCGCAGGGTCGCGTCGCGAAATGCGGCACGCTCATTTGCCTTGAGACTTGCCAGATAGGCTTCCTTCGCATGCCCCAAGTCGTCCTTTGCCACGTAGGCCCGCACCACGCCCAAGGCGGCGAACAAGGTCTGGATTGCGGTCGTGCCCTTGATCCGCCCCGATTGCACGGACGTGAAGAGCGCGGCGGCCTGGTCCTTGCGGCCCATCAGCGCGGCGACACGGGCCAGGCCCAACGCAAGGCCCGCGCCGCGGTCGGTCGCGCCCAACTCGGCCGGAACGAGAGGGAGCTTCTTGGCGGCGAACTTCAGCAGATCATTCGCGCCCGCCCTCACCCCCTGCCCCTCTCCCGAAAGGCGAGGGGAGTGAGTTGCCAAATCGAGCCCGTGACGGCCACCTCACTTTGACCGGCCAACAGCGCAAGGATTCCTTGCCGCAGCCGAATATCGGGTGCAGATTCAGGCCATGATGAGTCCGCCCGGCGGCAGATTATCAAGGATGGCTGCCGCCTGCCGAATCTGCTCGGTCGCGCCCGCAAGGTCCAATTGGTCCAAGAGCAAGTCGGCCACGGCAACGCGGGCCTGACCCCGCCAAGCGCCGGCGGGAAGTGCCTTCAGAAATTGGGTCCAAAGCGTCATCGCCTGCTCGGGCTTCTGAAGGCCAAGCAGGCATTCCCCCATGTGGTACGTCGCGGCCTGGGCCAATACGTCCTTAGCGTACGTGCTCTGTACTTGCGATATAAATTGCATTTCGAGGCAAAAAAGTGGCGCTATTTTGGCAAAATTTCGGGATTTTCGCATTTTGCACGTTTTCAGTGGCCCAAAGGTGGTAAATTGCAGTTCTATCGATGTTTTATACAAACCCATAGTTTGTATTTGTCTAATGCGAAAACAATTATTAGGGCGACTTGGACGCCAATCGTTGCCGCAAAAAGCGCGTCGAGAGTATCACACTGATTGATGTTTAGGCACAAGCCGGAATGGCCCCAGAAATCGCAAAAGGCGCGCACCAAATCCGGAAAATCCGAATTTTTCTTAAGTGCTTTCGTACAAACGTCTTAGAATGCATTTGCACGCGAGCCCTTCGGCGTTCCGCGTCAATACTGCCGGCTGACGACGAACTCGGCCAGGCCGGCCAGGGAATCGCGGGCGGGCGAGGGCGGAAGCAGGTCCAACTGCTGCACGGCAAGCTGGCTGAAGACGGTCGCCTTCTCGCGGGCATAGACCAGCGAATCGGAACTCTCCCAGTACGGTCGCAAGGTCTCCCGCCGGTGATTGTCCGAACTATTGAGCTGCGCGAGCAGCCTGCAGCGGGCCTCCGGCGGGCCTGCTCCAGGAGCCGAATCACCGGCAAGGTCGATTTCTGCTTCAAGAGGTCGGTGCCCAGCGACTTGCCGACCTTGGCTTCGTCGCCCTGCACGTCCAGCAGGTCGTCGGCAATCTGAAAGGCGACGCCCAGGTTGCAGGCCGTAGCGGGCAAGGGCCTCCTCGATCTCCGCATCGGCGCCGGAAAAGTGCGCCCCCAGGCGGCAGCAACTTGCCGTTAAGGCGGCCGTCTTGCCGCGCACGATGTCGTAATACTGCTCCTCCGTCAGGCTGTAGTCGCCGCGGCTCTCGATCTGGCGAAGTTCGCCCTCGCACATCATCCGGCTGGCATTGTGCAACTCGCGGCTGGCAAAAACATCGTCCACCGAACTCGCCAGGCAGAGCGCCCGGGCGAAAAGATAGTCGCCCAGGATGACGCTCGTTTCGTTATCCCAGCGGGCGTTGACGGTGTCGAGATGGCGGCGCATGGTCGCCTCGTCCAGGACGTCGTCGTGGATCAGCGTGGCGGTGTGGATCATCTCCACGGCCGCCGCCGAGATGGATGTGGTCGGCGCCCAGACTGCCGCAGGCCAGCCCGCTGAGCAGCAACAAGGCCGGCCGCAGCCGCTTGCCGCCAAGGCGAAAGCCGTATTTCACCAGGTCGTCGACAAAGGGGGACTTGCTGCGCAAGACCTCCCGGAAGACTTCTTCCACCTGGTAAATCCCCGCCTGGACGGGTGCGTATAACGCTGGCAGGGCTTGGGGTGTCTTGACCCGGTCCTCGGCCGCCTCGTTCATGAACACTTTCCTGCTGGCAATTTGGCTCCCCGAAACAGGGATGACCGTACCTATACTGCAAACGGTTGCAAATGAGCCATTCGACAGCAACCCGAAGCGTAAGCGAGGCAACGACTTAGAAGGCTCGCTCACGCTTCGGGTTAGTGTCCGTTGTAACCGCTTGCAGTATAGATTGTAATCTTCCGGTTAGATACAACAAGGTCCACCCACTTTTGACATAGCGGTTAGCGTTAAGCCACGCCGGTCAAGGCCGCACCGAGCGCCTCGCGCTCATCGGGGCCGAGAACCCTGTCAATATCCAGCAGTATGAGCATTTGCTTTTCCAGCTTGACCAGACCGGTGATGTACTCGGTTCCCAGGTTGACGACCGTGGGAGGCGGGGGTGCGATCTGATCGGTCGAAACCCGGAGGACTTCACTGACAGCATCGACAACGATGCCGATCGTCTTGCCGCCAACGTTGACCACCATGATGCGGCTGGCGTCGGTGGCCTGGCACTCGGGCAAGCCGAAGCGGATCCGCAGATCGATTACGGGAATCACCGTGCTGCGGAGGTTAATCAGGCCCTTCACGTACGCTGGGGTCTGTGGAACTCGCGTAATCGCACCGAAGAGAATAATTTCTCGCACATGGGTGATTTCTATGCCATATTCCTCCTGGTCGAGGCGGAAGCTGACCAACTGCAAACTTCCCTTGGCAGCCGTGGGCTTGATTTCTTGGGCAGAGGACTCTTGATGGACCGTGGACATGATTGACTCTCTTGCTAGGGTTTATCCAAGTCTAGGCCGGAATTCAGCCCTGCGGTCCCACTGCGATTTGACAAATTGCCCGCATGACCTATCTTTTTGCAGGAAAGGCCCCGAAATCTGCTGGTCGTTGGGGACCGTCGGATTCGGCGTCTGCGTCAGAAAGGTAGAAGGCATCATGGGTGTCCGCGTGTTGATGGCCGACGATTCCAAGACGATGCGCACGATCATTCGGCGCTCGTTGCAAGCCGTGGGCGTGACGGAAGCGACCGAGGCCGGCGACGGCAATGAGGCTATTGCCCTATTCAAACCGGGAGAATTCGACCTCGTCTTGACCGACTGGAACATGCCGGGCCAACCGGGAATTGAGGTTGCCCGCGCGATTCGCGCCCAGGATGCGAAAATTCCCATCATCATGATCACCACGGAGGCCGACAAGGAACGCGTGATGCAGGCAGTTCAGGCCGGCGTGACCGACTATCTCCTCAAGCCGTTCACGCCCGACGCGCTCCGCGACAAGCTGGCCAAGCATGGTTGCGGGTGATGGTGCCGTCGGCCATCGGCATCGAAGTTCTGAAAATTGAACTTTGAGCCTTTGGCGATTCGTGTTAGAACAAAGGGCAAGCGTGGCAATCCATGCTGCGTAAGGAAAACGGATCTTTCCAACCCTACTCCAAGGAGGGAGTTTCATGCGCCCCGCCGCAAATTCTGTCGCCCTGCTCGTTCTCTTGACCGTGGCCGCCCGCGCCGCCGACATGTCGATCGGCACGAATTTCACGGTTCTCGCCCCCAGCCAGGCACTGGCCGACGCCGTCGCGAAGCAGGCCGAGGTCTACCGCCGGCAAAGTGCCCAGGAGTGGCTGGGCATGAACCTGCCCGATCGCGCGGGACGGAGCCTGATCACTGTCGATATTGTGCCGCAGAAAGATGAGGGCCTGACCTGGCCGATCGATTGCGCGGAACGCACGCTGCACCAGGTCTGGCTGACCACGTCGGTTGATCGCGCGTTGGGAACCACGCTGCACCATGAAGTCATTCACACGGTGCTCGATACACACTTCTATCCGGAGACGCTGCCGGCCTGGGCTTCCGAGGGCATCGCCAGCCAGGCCGACGACGTCGGACGAAAGGAAAACCAGCGGCTGCTTCTCGCCCGCTGGGCACAGGCGGGCCAGTGGCCCAGTTTGCGATTGCTGTTCGAGGCTTCGCAGATCGATCACGACAATCTCAATCGCTACGCGGCCGCCTCCTCGGTAACCGAGTATCTCGTCCAGCGCGGCGGAAAGACGCGGGTTGTCGAGTTTGCCGCCAGCGGCCGGAAACGCGGATGGGATCAGGCCGCCAGCGATTGCTACGGGGTGCGAGACGTTGCCGAGTTGCAAACTGCATGGCAGGAGTGGGCGGCGAGAAAAGTCGGCAATTAAGGGTAGGACGGATTGCCAATCCGTCTTACGGATATGGCTTCTACAGCGCCTAAGGCAGCGTTCGCCACCAGGCTTCCCGTGAGCGGGTCGTACTGCCAGGAACTTGCGGCGGCCACGCGCGTTGTCTGCACGGCCGGCGCAATGATCACGTCCTGAAAATAGTTCGGTGCGCCGATCATCCAGCTCTTGGTCCCTTCACCGGCGAGTTCCGTCGTGGCCGTGCCGCTGGCGACCGAAACGACGCGCGTGGATTTCGCCGGGATGTAGATCGTATCGACGCCGTTGATCACGAGCGACTGTCCGCTGGCCATGTCGTTGTGGATCCGCAATTCGCCCGTAGTGCGAGTCATGCCTTGCACGACCGTATCGACCAGCACGCGACGCGCATCGTTGTCGTCACGGATTGCCTGGACATTCGGCACGTAGCGCTGGCCGCCCTCGGGCGTAGCGCGAGCCGTGACCACGTCGCGGAGCATCGTGGAATTATTATTCGCGATCCTGATCAGTTCCGTGTTCTTCTCCTTCAACTCGGCAACTTGTTTTTCCAGGTCGGCAACGCGGCCGGCAAGATCCGCCTCGGGATGCAGCGCCGCGGCACTACTCGGTGCGACCGGCGGCGGCGGGATCTTGGAAGGAGGTTCCTGTCCGCGGGCCGCAAGGGCGGAAAACGCGAACAGCGCTACGATGGACAACGACAAGACTCGGCGAAACATGACGGGCTCTCCTCGGAAACAGGTGAAAGGTCAGGTCCCAATCCTTGGGATGAATCGCTGTAGTCTCCGTTCTGCAGGATGGAAATCCAATGGGTGCCTCACAAGAGGCGTCACAATCCTTACCCTAGTAACTTATCGTGCGATTGTCAAGCCCCCTGGATTTCCCCCAATTGTGAATGTATAATCACAATAGAGGTACCCTATGGCCGATGCCAAACTGCAAACCCGAATCCGCCGCGAGCAGATCGCCGAGGCGGCCCTGCAACTGGTGGCCGGCGAGGGCGTCAAACGGCTGAGCATCGCCGCGGTGGCCCGCCGCGTGGGACTGGTGCCCTCGGGCATCTACCGGCACTTCACGAGCAAAAATGACTGCTTCCAAGAGACTGATATTCCCGGCTGCCGCGGCGATCGTGGTGCTCGGCGCCGGCAGTTGGTACGTGCTGGATTGGGCCGGCCGCGGCGACGATTC
Organism: uncultured Planctomycetia bacterium; assembly: GCA_963824275.1. Classification (GTDB taxonomy): domain Bacteria; phylum Planctomycetota; class Planctomycetia; order Pirellulales; family Thermoguttaceae; genus JANXQG01. The sequence goes on from CAWGOT010000008.1 coordinate 195,218, forward strand.
GTTGCATGTCTCCGGCAACATCGAGGCCGTGGAGGTCGCCATCAGCTTCAAGATCCCCGGCCGCGTCGACAAGCGTTACGTGGACGAGGGCGATCCCGTGAAGGAAGGGCAGACGGTGGCCGAATTGGAAACGGCCGATCTGCAAGCTGACGTGGACCTGGCCCAAGCCCAGTTGCATTTGGCCGAGGCTGCTTTAGTGGAGTTGGAGCATGGCAGCCGGCCCGACGAAATCGCCTCCGCCAAGGCCGCCGCGCAAAAAGCCGAGGCTGATTACGATTGCGCCAAACTCGACCTCGATCGCGACGAAAAGGCCCACCGCGCAGACCCTGGCACGATCTCCGCCGAGCAACTCGATCAGGCCCGCGCCACCGAGCGAATGGCCTTGGCCGCCATGGAGCAGGCCAAGGCCCAATGCCGCCTCGTCGAGGAAGGACCGCGGAAAGAGGAAATCGAGCAGGCCCGCGCCAGGGTCGAGCAGGCCAAAGCGACCCTGAAATCAGCCGCAACGAGGCTTGGTTACGCCAAGGTGACCTCGCCGCTGACGGGCGTCGTGCTCTCGAAGAACATCGAGCCTGGCGAGTACGTTGCGGCCGGCACGCCCGTCGTCACCGTGGCCGATATCAAGAACCTCTGGCTGCGGGCCTACGTCGATGAAACCGACCTGGGCAAACGCTTCGCCCTGGGTTCCGAGGCGGAGATTACTACTGACGCCTATCCGGGCAAGGTCTATCCGGGCCATGTCTCCTTCATCTCGTCGGAACAGGAGTTCACGCCGAAATCGGTCGAGACCAATCACGAGCGGGTGAAGTTCGTCTATCGGATCAAGATCGACGTGACGAACCAGGACGGGAAGCTGAAACCGGGCATGCCGGCCGACGCACGCATTGGAAAATGATCTGTCATGATCCGTGCCGAGCACCTCACCAAGCGATTTGACTCCCTGTCGGCCATCGACGATCTTTCGCTGGCCGTCGAGGAGGGTGAGATCTTCGGCCTTGTTGGTCCCGACGGCGCGGGCAAGACGACGACCATGCGGCTGCTGACTTCGATCATGGACCCCGATGGCGGCGAGGCCTGGGTCGCGGGCCATCACGTCGTTCGCGAGGCCGAGGCGGTCAAGGCCGAAATCGGCTACATGAGCCAGCGTTTCGGGCTCTATACCGACCTGACGGTGATGGAGAACCTCGACTTCTACGCCGACATCTATGACATCCCCCGCAAGGGCCGCGACGAACGGATCGGCCGGCTGCTGGCCTTCAGCAACCTGACGCCCTTCAAACGCCGCCTGGCGGGGAACCTCTCCGGGGGCATGAAACAGAAACTCGGCCTGGCCTGCACGCTGATCCACACGCCGCGCGTGCTGTTCCTGGACGAACCGACTAACGGCGTTGATCCCGTCTCGCGCCGCGACTTCTGGCGGATCCTCTATCAACTCTTGCGCGAGAAGGTGACGATCTTCGTCTCCACGGCCTACCTCGACGAGGCCGAACGCTGCAATCGCCTGGCCCTGATCCATCAAGGGCGGATGCTGGCCTGCGGCACGCCGGACGAGGTGAAGCAACTGATGCGGGGCACGATCCTGGAAATCCGCATTGCCGAGGCCCGCCAGGCGGCCGCCCTCTTGCGGCAGGCGTTTCCCGCCGCCTCCGTAGGGCTGTTCGGCGCTCGGATCCATCTTGTCGGCACGGACGGCCAGGGCGAGGCGGAGCAAGTCAGCAAGCTTCTCCGCGACGCCGGCCTTCTGCCGCAATCCGTGCGGACCATTCCGCCGACGTTGGAGGACGTGTTTGTTTCGGCGATAGGGGCTGGTAGGGTGGGACAAGATCGCGTAGCGAGTGCCGGCCCACCAATTGGTGCTAACGGTGGGCCGGCGCTCGCTACGCGATCTTGTCCCACCCTACCACGGTCCGTGGAACCGACCGCCGTCACCGTCGACCACCTCGAACGCCGCTTCGGCAGCTTTGTGGCGGTCAATCGGGTCAGCTTTGAGGTCAAGCGCGGCGAGATCTTCGGCTTTCTGGGGCCGAACGGCGCCGGCAAATCGACCACCATCCGCATGCTCTGCGGAATCCTTTCGCCCACCGGCGGCCGAGGCAGCGTGGCGGGCTTCGATATCCGCACGCAGCCGGAGGAAATCAAGGCCCACGTGGGCTATATGAGCCAGCGGTTCTCGCTCTACCAGGATCTGACCGTTGAGGAGAATATCGACTTCTACGCCGGCATCTACCGCATCGGTGCCAAGGAAAAGGCCGAACGGAAACAATGGGTGATCGAGATGTCGGGCCTGGAGGCCCACCGCCATCGGCCGACGTCGATCCTTTCCGGCGGTTGGAAGCAGCGGTTGGCCCTGGGCTGCGCGATCCTGCACAGGCCGCCGATCCTCTTCCTCGACGAGCCGACCTCCGGCGTCGACCCGATCAGCCGCCGCCAGTTCTGGGACCTGATCTACCAGTTGTCGAGCGAGGGCGTGACCGTCTTCGTCACCACGCACTACATGGACGAGGCCGAGTACTGCGACCGCCTGGCCCTGATCTATCGCGGCGAGCTGATCGCCCAGGGCACGCCGGAGAAGCTCAAGCACGAGGCCATGCACGAGGACGTGCTGGAGGTGAATTGCCAGCGGCCGGAAGCGGCGATGGAGGCCCTGAAAGGGCTCGCGTCGCTGAAGGAAGTCGCCCTCTTCGGCAGCAGCTTGCACATCGTGGCTGACGACGGCGAGCGCCGGCGGCGGAGACCCGCGCCCGGCTGGCCGAGCAGGGCTTTCCTGTCGAGCAGATCGAGCGGATCGTGCCCTCGCTGGAGGATGTCTTCGTTTCGCTGATCGAGGCCCGCGACCGCGCCGAGCAGCCGCAGGAGGAGGTGCGACGATGAACGTCCGACGCGTTGCCGCCGTGGCCCGCAAAGAGTTCCTGCAGATCGTCCGCGACCCGCGGAGCCTGGGCATGGCGATCGCCATTCCGATGATGATGCTGCTCCTGTTCGGCTTCGCGCTGACCCTGGACGTCGATCACGTGCCGATGGTGGTATGGGACCAGAGCGGAACGCCGGACAGCCGGGAACTGGTGAGCCAGTTCGCCGGGTCGCCCTATTTCTCGCTGGTGCGCCACGTCGACAACGAGCGCGACATGGACCGCGCCATCGACTCGGGCGAGGCCCTGGTGGGCCTGATCATCCCCTACGACTTCGCCCGCCGGCTGGCCTCGCAGACCGAGACCCCGCTGGAAGTGGCAATTTCCGGCGTCGATTCGAACACGGGCACGATCATCCTGGGCTATGCCGAGGCCATCACGCAAATCTACGCGCAGGAGTGGATGATCCGCCGCTTCGGCCGGCAAGGCCCGATGAAAACGCTCGTGCCGTTGGATGTCCGCAGCCGGGTCTGGTTCAACGAAGACCTGGAGTCGAAAAACTACATCGTGCCAGGGCTGATCGCCGTGATCATGATGGTCATTGCCGCCATGCTCACCTCGCTCTGCTTTGCGCGGGAGTGGGAGCGGGGCACGATGGAGCAGCTCATTTCCACGCCCGTGCAGGGCTCCGAACTGATCCTCGGCAAGCTGGTGCCCTATTTCGCCATCGGCCTGCTCGACATGGTGCTGGCGGTCGTCCTCGGCCAGTTCCTCTTCCACGTGCCGCTCCGCGGCAACGTGGCCCTGCTCTTCGGCGTGGCCTCGATCTTCCTGGTCGGCGTGTTGACGATGGGAATCCTCATCAGCATCGCCACCAAGAGCCAGCTCCTCTCCAGCCAGTTGGCGATGACCGCCACGTTCTTGCCCTCCTTCGTTTTGTCGGGGTTCATTTTTGCCATCGTCAACATGCCGCGGCCGATCCAGTGGATCACGTATCTCGTGCCGGCGCGGTATTTTATCGGCATCCTCAAGGGGATTTATCTCAAAGGAGTGGGCCTGGAGATCCTGGCCGCGGACACGATCTTGCTGCTCGTTTTCGCCGCGGCGATGGTGCTCCTGGCCCACTGGAAGTTTAAGAAGAAGCTATAACATTTCATCCTTCATCCCTCATCCTTCATCCCTCCAATGTTCGATCGTATTCGCCAGATGCTGATCAAGGAGTTCATCCAGGTCTTTCGCGACCCGCGGATGCGGGCCGTGGTCCTCGTCCTGCCCTGCATGGAGGTGCTGGTGATCGGCTATGCGGTGAACATGGACCTCCGCGACATCCGCACGGCGGTTTACGACCTCGACAACACGCCTGCCAGCCGCGAGCTTCTGGCCCGCTTCACCTCCAGCGGCTATTTCCACGTGGTGGCGCGGGTGGACGACGACCGGCGGATGCAGGACCTCATCGACCGCAGCAGGGTGCAGATCGTGCTGCGGATCAATCACGGCTTCGCCGGCGACCTGGCGGCAGGGCGGACCGCCGCCCTGCAGGTGATCTGCGACGGCACCGATTCCAACACGGCGGCCATCGCCATGAGCTACGTCAGCCGCATCACCAGCGACTATGCGGGCCGGATGCTCGCCCAGCGCATCGAGCGCGACCGCGGCCTGGCGAACCCGCCGGTGCAGGTCGATTTCCGTCCCAGGGCCTGGTTCAACGAAAACCTCGATAGCCGCAACTACTTCGTGCCGGGGGTGATTGTGATCGTGGTCAGCCTGGTGAGCCTGCTTCTGACGAGCATGGCGGTGGTCCGCGAGAAGGAGATCGGCACGATCGAGCAGATCATGGTCACGCCGATCACGCCGGCCGAGTTCATCCTCGGCAAGACGATGCCCTTCGTGGTGATTTCCTTTGTCGACGTGACGTTGATCCTGCTGATCGGCGTGTTCTGGTTCGGCGTGCCGTTGCGCGGCAGCATCCTGCTCTTGTATTTCTCGACCGGCCTCTACCTGTTGTCGATGTTGGGCATGGGGCTGTTGATCTCGACGGTCAGCCAGACGCAGCAGCAGGCGCTGATGAGCACGTTCTTGTTCTTTTTTCCGGCGATGTTGCTCTCGGGCTTTTCCTTTCCGATCGCCAACATGCCGCCGCTCATCCAGTGGCTGACCTTCCTGAATCCCGTGGCCTATTACCTGGTCATCGTGCGGACGATTTTCCTGAAAGGGATCGGCCTCGCGTATCTCTGGCCGCACCTGCTGGCGCTGGCGGCGATGGGCGTTGCCACGCTCATGCTCGCCGTGCGGCGGTTCCATAAGACGCTATGAACGGCGTGCTCTTAGCGTCTCGCGACCTGTGTTTCAGACCACTCCTGGTGGGACTCGCGACCATGAGTACATGGTGCCCGCTCGGCCCACCCTACGCTTGCCGCATTATCGCGAGGTCTCGTCCTGAGTATGGCTGACCACGCGCTCGGGCGAGTCGTCTTTCTTGGCGGCGTTGACCGCCGCACGGTGCGACACCGAGGCCGCTACGTCCGAGAGCTGCTGCCGCGTTTCCGGCTGCACGTGCGTGAGCCGCCCTGCCAGTCGCTGCATGCCGCCCAGGTTCACCTCCGCCGTCTTCGACATGCTGCCCAGGAAGGCGATCGTCTGGATAAAGTTGTTGTCGATGTTCTTCACCACCAGCGGTTGCAGGGCGCGGGCCAGCAGCTCGGCCCCGCCCGAGTCGACGCTCAAGAAACCGTCCAATCGCGAGGTAATGCAGAACTTCCCGGCGGAATCCCTGCTGTAGCCGGTTTTCAAGACCGCCAGGCAACTGCCCGTAATCTTGCGGGCCAGGAGCGGACCCGTATAGTTCCACTTGCCGTAGACAACCTGCAAGTCGCGGCTGTGATAGAGGTATTCGAGCGTTGCCGCCGTGCCCTCGGACTCGGTGACGTGGAAGGTGTCGATGTCGACCTGCCGCACCTGGATCTGCGAAACACCGAGAATCTCCCAAATGTTGACCACGATGTCCGGATGGCGGAGGAGAAACAGATAAAGGTCCGGATCGCAGTTGACCATGCGGACGGGAAGCCGGCGATAAATGCTCTCGTTGGCAAGCACCGAGTTGATCTTCACGCGTGAGTCGGCGTCGAGCTTGTCAAACGGGATCGATTCGACGGCACTCTTCCGTGCCGCGGCACTGGATGTCCCTTCGGTTGCATCGGTCGAAACCGTCGCGGCCGAGGCCGCCCAGGCAAAACCGCCGGCCAGCCATAAGCTCAGCCCGGCCAGGCAGATCCGAATTTTATTTCGTGGCAGGCGCAACCGCATAGGGCGGGCGGCTCCGCAAGAATCTCGATTCCGGTCGATCATAATCCCCCCTAATTGCGCATCTTCGCGAGCAAGACGTTGTGCTTCGATCGCAGCAAAGAACCTGTGTCTAACAATTATTCGGCAGAGGAAGGCCGTAGCGGATAGTCAAACTTTGCGGCGGCGAGGATGCTGCCGCACGATTTTAGACGGCGAAAGGCGGGCAGTTTAGTAGAATCAGCCGTGCTGGGCAGGGTGGGCCGAGTGGAGCGAGTCCCACCATCAAAGGACGCAAGTCGCCGGAAAATGGTGGGACTCGCTCCACTCGGCCCGGACTCGCTCCACTCGGCCCACCTACAATTACGCCTCTTCTGCACCTAGACCCGGAAGGGCCCCACTTATTCTTCCGGCCGAAACGGCTGGTCCAGCAAGGTGCCCCCACGGCCTCGATTTCGTCCACGTTCGCGGACCGGCTGGTCCAGCGATCGCTCACGGCCCGGATGACATAATAGAAGACGGGCGTGAGGAAGATGCCGAAGAGCGTCACGCCGAGCATGCCGCGAAGACGGCCAGGCCCAGGGCCTGGCGCATTTCGGCGCCGGCCCCCTGGGCCAGGACCAGGGGGATGACGCCGAAGATGAAGGCGAACGAGGTCATCAAGATCGGCCGCAGGCGCAGGCGGCTGGCCTCCAGCGTGGCCTCGCGGCGGGGCTTGCCCTGTTCCTGCTGCTGCTTGGCGAACTCCACGATCAGGATCGCGTTCTTGCTGGCCAGGCCGACCAGCACCACGAAGCCGATCTGCGTGAAGATATTCACCTCCATGCTGGCCATCACGACGCCCAGCGATCGAGCACAGCAGGCACATCGGCACGACCAGGATCACGGCCAGCGGCAGCGACCAGCTTTCGTACTGGGCGGCCAGCACCAGGAAGACGAACACCACGCCCAGGGCGAAGACATAGATCGCCGCGTTGCCCGCCTGGAGCTGCAGGTAGGTCAGCTCGGTCCAGTCGTAGGCCATCGAGGCGGGCCGCTGAATTCGTCGCCGGCGATGTCCTGCATCAGGCGCGATCGCCTGGCCGGAGCTGATGTCCGGCGCGGTGTTGCCGGTGATGGCGGTGGCGGAGTACAGGTTGTAGCGCATCGACCATCACCGGCCCGCTGGTGTCGCGGACGTCCATCAGCGTGCCCAGCCGGATCATCTGCCCCTGGTTGTTCCGCACCTGGAGCTGGCGGATGTCGGCGAACCTGGTCGCGGAAGCGCTGGTCGGCCTGGACGTTGACCTGCCAGGTGCGGCCGAACTCGTTGAAGTTGTTCACGTAGTACGAGCCGAGATAGACCTGCAGCGTGTTGAAGACGTCGCTGACCTGCACGCCCAGGGCCATGCACTTGGTGCGGTCGATGTCCAGGTACAGCCAGGGCGTGTTGGCGCGGGAGCTGTTGAACAGGCCGTGCAGGCCCGGCGTGCGGTTGCCGCGGGCGACGATCTGATCGCTGACGCGCTGCAGGCTCGCCGAGGCCCAGATTGCCGCGGTCTTCGATGATCAGCTTGAAGCCGCCGGTGGTGCCCAGGCCGTCGATGGGCGGCGGTCCGAAGGCCGATGACGATGGCCCCCTGCACCTGCTGGCGGCAGTGCTCGCGGCAGCGGCCGCGGCGATGGCGTCGGCGGTCAGGTCCGGCATCGCGGCGCTCGGCGAAATCGTCGAGCATGACGTACATCGAGCCGAGGTTCGGGGCGTTGGCGCCGAGGATCAGCGACTGGCCGGAAATGCCCACCGTGTGCGCGACGCCCGGTCGTAGTCGCTGGGCGATGTTCTCGATCTGCGCCATGATCCGCTGCGTGCGCTCCACCGAGGCGGAGTCGGGCAATTGCACGTTGAGCAGCAGGTAGCCCTTGTCCTGCTGCGGGATGAAGCCGGTCGGGCGCGGTGTGAATTGCCAGTAGGTCAGCACCAGCAGGCCGCCGTAGACCAGCAGCGCGAGCAGGCTGACGCGCGAGCAGGCCGCCGACCACGCCGCACGTAGAGGGCCGTGCTCGGCGCCGAAGACGAAGTTGAACAAGCGGAAGAACCAGCCCAGGAACAGGTCCAGGAGCCAGGTCAGCGGATCGCGGCGGGCGCCCGCGCGGCTCGCAGCAGGATGGCGGCCAGGGCGGGCTGAGCGTCAGCGAGTTGAAGGCCGAGATCACCGTGGAAACGGCGATGGTCACGGCGAATTGGCGGAAGAACTGGCCGCGTGATGCCGCCCAGGAAGGCGGCCGGCACGAACACCGCGAAGAGCACCAGGCCACGGCGATGACCGGCCCGGTCACTTCGTCCATGGCCTTGCGCGCCGCCTCGCGCGGCGCGACCCCCTGCTCCAGCCAGCGCTCGATGTTCTCGACGACCACGATGGCGTCGTCCACGACGATGCCGATCGCCAGCACCAGGCCGAACAGCGAGAGGTTGTTGAGCGAGAAGCCCAGCGCGGCCATGACGGCGAAGGTGCCGATGATGGCCACCGGCACGGCGATCAGCGGGATGATCGCCGCCCGCCAGTTCTGCAGGAAGACCAGCACCACCAGGGCCACCAGGATCGACGGCGTCGCGGAGCGTGTAGAAGACCTCGTTGACCGACTCGCGGATGAAGGGCGTGGTGTCGTAAACGATCTGGTAATCCAGCGCCGTCGGGGAAGCGGCTCTTCAGCTCCTTCATCTTGTCGTAGACCGGCTCGGCGGTCTCCAGGGCGTTGGAGCCGGGAAGCTGGAAGATGGTCAGGGCCACCGAGGGCTTGCCGTCGAGCGTGCAGGACTGCTCGTACTGCTGCGAACCGAGCTCGACGCGCGGCCGACGTCGCGGAGGCGGACGATGCCGGTCGGCCGGGCGGCAGCGGTCGTGGCGGCCGGCCGCTCGTGCTGCGGAGCCGCTGCCGTGCTGTGCTGCCGGTCGTGGCCGCCGCGCTGCTGCCGGCCGCGCTGCTTGCGCCGCGGCGCTGGCCGCTGCCGGCCTTGAGGATGATGTCGGCGAACTGCTCCGGATCGGTCAGCCGGCCCAGGGTATTGATGGTCAGCTGGAACTGCTGGCCCTTGGGGACGGGCTCCTGGCCGATCTGGCCGGCGGCGACCTGCAGGTTCTGCTGGGCGATGGCCGCCACCACGTCGGCGGCGCGTGAGCCCCAGGGCGGCCAGCTTGTCGGGATCGAGCCAGGCCCGCAGGCTGTAGTCGCGCTGGCCGAAGTAGGTGACGTCGGCCACGCCCGGCAGCCGGCCCAACTCGTCGCGGATGTAGATCGTGGCGTAGTTGCTCAAGAAGTGGCGTCGTAGCGTCTCGTCCGGCGAGACCAGGTTGACGATCATCATCGTGTTGGGCGAGATCTTCTTGACGTTGATGCCCTCGTTCTGCACCAGGGCCGGAATCACCGGCAGGGCCAGCGAGACGCGGTTCTGCACCAGCACCTGGGCCATGTCCGAGTCCATGCCCAGCTTGAAGGTCACGGCCAGGCGGTAGGCTGCCGTCGTTGGTCGACTGCGACGACATGTACATCATGCCTTCCACGCCGTTGACCTGCTCCTCGATCGGCGCGGCCACGGTGTCGCGCACCGTGTGGGCGTTGGCCCCCGGATAGAGCGCCGTCACCAGCACGGTGGGCGGAGTGACCTCGGGATACTGCGCCACCGGGAAGCGTGAACACGGCCACGCCGCCGGCCAGCACGAAGACGATCGACAGCACGGAGGCGAAGATCGGGCGGTCGATGAAGAAGTGGGAAATCATGGCGAGTCCTTCCTCCGATCAGCGTGTTGATGCCGGCCGGTGAATGGCCGAAACCGGCGCAGGCCGACGAGGACGCCCAGGCCGCCGCGCCGCGCCGCCGATCGACCCAGTGCCGATTGCGCTGACGCCCGAGCCGCGCCGAGCGAAGGAATCCGATCGCCGCCCCCGGACAGCCCGCCGATCAGCGAGGAGCCGATCCACTGCGCGGCGACCGACGGTGAAGAGCCGCAGCTCGCTCGCGCCTTGGATGACGTAGAAGAACACGGGGGTGAGGAAGATGCCGAAGAGCGTCACGCCGAGCATGCCGCTGAAGACGGCCAGTGCCCAGCGAGCGCCGCATCTCGGCCCCGGCGCCGGTGGCGATCACCAGCGGCACGACGCCCAGGATGAAGGCGAACGAGGTCATCAGGATCGGCCGCAGCCGCAGCCGGGAGGCCTCCTCCGTGGCCTCGTAGCGGGACTGGCCCGCCGCGTGCAGGTCGCCGGGCGAACTCCACGATCAGGATCGAGTTCTTGCAGGCCAGCCCGACCAGCACCACCAGGCCGATCTGCACGAAGATGTCCACCGACTCCGTGGCTCGCCAGCACGCCGGCCATGGAACAGAGCAGGCACAGCGGCACCACCAGGATCACCGCCAGCGGCAACGACCAGCTTTCGTAGAGCGCGGCGAGGGCCAGAAACACGCACACCACGGCCAAGGCGAAGACGTACAGCGTCGTGTCGCCCGCCCGGATCTGCATGAACATCAACTCGGTCCATTCCGTCTTCATCGACAGCAGCAGCGTCTCGTCGGCACGTGCGCTCGACGTCCTCGATGACGTCGCCGGAGCTGACCCCGGGCTGCAAGCTGCCGGTGATCGAGGCGGCCGTGTGGAGGTTGTAGCGGTTGACGAAGATCGGCCCGCCCGTCTGGCGCACGTTGACCAGCGTGCCCAGCGGCACCATCTGCCCCTGGTTGTTGCGGACCTCCAGCAGATTGATGTCCGGCACCTGCTGGCGATAGTCGCCCTCGGCCTGGACGTGACCTGCCAATGGCGGCCGAAGGCGTTGAAGCTGTTGACGTAGAGCGAGCCCAGGTAGATCCCCAGCGTCTGGTTCACGTCGGTGCAAGGAACGCCCAGCGCGGCGGCCTTGGTGCGGTCGATGTCCAGGAAGAGCTGCGGCGTATTGGAGCGGAACTGCGTGGAGACGCCGCACCAGTCCCGCGCTGCTGCTGCAGCTTGCCGACCAGGGCGTTGGTCTGCTGGTCGCAGGGTCGGCAGGCCCAGGCCGCCGCGGTCCTCGACCATGAGCTTGAAGCCGCCGGCGACGCTCAGGCCCGGAACCGGCGGCGCCCCGAAGACCACGACCTGCGCGTCCTGGACCTGCTGGGCCCATGCCTGGCTGCAGGCGGTCCATGATCGCCGTGTCGCGCAATTCCGGGCTGCGCCGCTTGTCGAACGGGTCCAGGATGATGAACATCGAGCCGAAGTTCGAACCGTTGGCCCGCCACGACGAACGAATAGCCGGCCATGGTGATGGTGTGCGCCACGCCGGGATACCGGGGTAGTGTTGGCGGTCGTCGGGATCGCCCTGGGCGATCTTGCGGCCTCGGCAAGGGCTGCCTGCGTGCGGTTCAGCGACGTGGCGTCGGGAAGTTGGATGCTGGCCATGGATTCGGCCCTGGTCCTGCTGCGGGACGAAGCCCCTGGGGGCCTGCCGGAAGACCTGAACGGTCAACGCCAGCAGTGCCACGTAGACCACCAGGACCACGACGCTCACGCGCAGCAGTTTTCCCACACTCCAGGCGTAGGCCGCCGTGTGCGGCCGAAGGCGGCGTTGAACACGCGGCAAAACAGGGCCAGCGGCGACCACGGGACGAGAATCCTGCCAGTCGGAGTTCAGCCTTTAGGCGGTCTGGCCGCACCTCCGCCTAAAGGCGGGACTCCGCTGCTGCGGCCCTTTCTTGCGCAGCAGGATGGCGGCCAGGGCCGGGCTGAGCGTCAGCGAGTTGATGGCCGAGAAGACCGTGGAGACGGCGATCGTCACCGCGAACTGCTTGAAGAACCGGCCGGTGATGCCGCTGATGAACGCGCAGGGCACGAACACCGCGCAGAGCACCAGCGCCACGGCGATCACCGGGCCGGTCACCTCCGTCCATCGCCTTCCGCGCGGCGTCGCGCGGCGTCAGGCCGCGTTCCAGCCAGCGCTCGACGTTCTCCACGACCACGATCGCGTCGTCCACCACGATGCAGACCGCCAGCACCAGCCCGAAGAGCGAGATATTGTTCAAACTGAAGCCCACCGCCGCCATGGCGGCGAACGTGCCGATGATGGCCACCGGCACGGCGATCATGGGGATCAGCACGCCCCGCCAGTCTTGCAGGAAGACCAGCACCACGAGCGCCGACCAGGACCACGGCCTCGAACAAGGTCTTGACCACGTCCCACACCGACTCGCGGATGAAGGGCGTGGTGTCGTAGGCGATCTGGTACTCGATCCCCGGGGGAAACGCTTCTTCAGTTCCGCCATCTTGAGCTTGCACGCGGTTGGCGACGTCCAGGGCGTTGGTGCCGGGGAGTTGAAAGACGGCCATTCCCACCGATTGGTTGCCGTCGAAGGTCTGCGCCTGGTTGTAGTTCAGCGCGCCCATTTCCACGCGGGCGATGTCGCGGAGCCGGACGATGCCGGACGAAGGCCGCGAGGGAGCGGAGGAGGGGCGTCGCGCCGCGCCGCGACAGTGGTCGACGCCGCGGCCGCGCCGCCGGTGTCGTTATCGCCCGATTCCGCGCTGAGCGCCGGCGTCGCCCCGCTGCTGATCGTCTGGCGAGCCCCGCCGGCGGTGGATCCGCCCGCACCGCTGCTCGTCCCGCCGCCGCTGGGAGCCGTGCCGCTGGCAACACTGCTGCCGGCAACACTGGTGGACGGCGCGGCCGCGGCCGGCGAACTCGTCGCGGCCGGTGCCGGCAGAACCGCGGAGCAGGGCGGTAATGGCCATCGTGCCCACGTTGGAGTTCGTCGCGGCGGCGATCGCCGCGGCCGTTTGCAGAGGGCCGGCCGCGGCCTGCGCCACGGCGGCGACCGAAGTCGGGACCGGGCCCGACTGCCACGCGTGGACATCGGCAGCGGCGCTCGTCGCGCCGGCCTTGACGATGATGTCGCCGAATTGCTCCGGCTCGCTCAGGCGGCCCAGCGCGTCGATGGGAATTTCGAAGGGCTGGCTGGGGGCCGTCGGCGGCTGGCCGATCTGCCCGGCCGGCACGTCGATATTCTGGTCTGGATCGCGGCCGCCACGTCGCCCGCGTTGATGCCCGCAGGCGGCCATCTTCTGCGGATCGAGCCAGGCCCGAATGCTGTAGTCCCGCTCGCCGAAGATATGGCACGTCCGAGACCCCGTCCACGCGCAGCAACTCGTCGCGGAATGTTGATCATGGCGAAGTTGCTCAGGTAGAGGTCGTCGTAGCGGCCGTCCGGGCTGTACAGACTGATGATCATCAGGATGTCGGGCGTCCGCTTGCGGATCGAGATCCCCTGGTTTTGCACCTCGGTGGGCAGCATGGGCATCGCCAGCATCACGCGGTTCTGCACCATCACCAAGGCCGTGTTCAGGTTGGTGCCCACGTCGAAGGTGACCGACAGCGAGTAGCAGCCGTCGTTGCCCATCTGCGACGACATGTACAGCATGCCCTCCACGCCGTTGACCTGCTGCTCGATCGGCGCGGCGACCGTGTCGGCCACGACCTGGGCGCTGGCGCCGGGATAGGTGATCGATGACCTGGATCGACGGCGGCGTGATCTGCGGGTATTGCGCGATCGGCAGGCTCAACAGCGCAATCGCGCCGGTCAAGGTGATGACGATCGACAGCACCGTGGCAAAGATCGGGCGATCGATGAAGAAATGGGAAATCATGGCGCCTTGGCTGCCGGTGCGGCGCTTGTCGGTGTGGCACTTGTCGCCGGTGCGGCGCTGCTTGCCGGTCGCGGCGAGCTTCGCTCGCTGCGGCGCTGCTCTTGCCGGGGCGGCAGTCGAGGCACTGCCCGTGGCCGCGGGGGTTGCCTTGGCAGTGCCTCCCAGTTGTTCGTTCTTTGCCCCGTGCCCGTCCAGCGTGGGCATGGGAACCTGCTCGGGTTGAACCTCCGTGTCGGGCGGATTTGCTGCAACGCCCCGACAACGACCAGGTCGTCCGCCTTCAATCCGTCCGTGATAACTCGCAGTCCGTCGCTTTCGAGCGACCCCGTCGTGACGCGGCGAGACTGGACCTTTGGTCGTGGGGTCAACCACGTAGACAAACTTCAGGTCCTGGTCCGACAAGATGGCGCGATCGATGACCAGCACGGCCGCGTGCGGTTGCCCGATCGGCAGCCGGATCCGCACGAACATGCCGGGCAACAACAATCGGCGGCCGCCGGGCGGCAAGGGATTCGGCAGAGGATTGTCGAACACTCCGCGCACCAGGATGCTGCCCGTGGTCGGATTGACCTGGTTATTGGCGAAGTCGATGTAGCCCTCGCGCGGATAGCCTTCTTCGCCCTGCAAGCCCATGAAGATCGGAATGTGCCCGATTGCGTAGGGCTTGATCGTTCCCGCGTTGATCGCCTTCCGCACGCGGAGCACGGTAGGCTCGTCCACGTCGAAGTAGGCATACATGGGATCCTGCGAAACGACGGTGGTGAGCACGGTTTGGTCCTGGCTGACGAGGTTGCCGGTCGTGAGGTAATAGCGGCTCACCTGGCCGTCGATGGGAGAGGTCACTTTGCAGAAATCGAGATTGAGCTTGGCGGTCTTCAGACTGGCTTCGGCGACCTTGACCTGGGCCTCGGCCTGTTTGACCGCCGCGCGGTCCTGGTCGAGTTGCAGTGCGCTGACCGCCCCAGGCGTGGTTTTCGCCAATTGCTCGTCGCGGGCACTCGTCACGTCGGCCAGGTCGCGTTGCGCCTTGTAAAAGCCGACTTGGCTCTCGGCTTGATCATACAGGGCCTGGTAGGGTCGGGGATCGATCTCGAAGAGCAGAGATCCGGCCTTCACGTCCGACCCCTCCTTGAACTTGGGCGCCTGCAGGTATCCCGTCGCCCTGGCCACGATGTTCACCGATTGGACGGCCTGGGTCCGGCCGGTAAAATCGACGTAGTCGGTTATTTCGCGCTGGATGGGGTGGCTGACCGGCACCGCCGTCGGGGCCGCCGGCGCTGCCTGCACCGTCTTACCGCGCAGCCCGCCGCGGCAAGCAGCAAACCGCTACATCCGCAGGACAAAAGAAAAAAACTCCGCAAGTTCACGTCTGGTCTCTCCGATCGAGGGCTTGCCTGCAAACAGGTTGACAACGACACCAATTTCTCCCAATCTTCCCGGTTTCAACCAACTTCCGCCCGTCGATTGGCGGCTACCAAGATGACAGGAATGATCCAGATCGATGTCGCAACACTCTATTTTCGCCGTGCTTTCGCGATCCTGCAAGGCCGTAGGGCGAGAGTGTAAAATATTCATCATGCCTGAATGCGTCAAATCACGGTGGATCCTTGCCCGAACTTGCCCGATTTCAATACTCGAATTTGGCCAAATCCTGTCGGGAACGCGGGACACCCGCTTTCCCGATAGGACTTCGGCCGGCTGGAAGTATCATAATTTATGTTATTAGTGATAATTAGCATCAATTAGTGTTCCCCTCTTCTTCCGCCCCCGGTTCGCTACACCAGGGGCGGGTTTCTTTTCACCGAATTGTCATTGCTGAAAGAAGCAAGGCCGATGACTGAACGACTGTTGAAGGTTTTCACGGGTTTCGGCCAGTTGGGCGTGAAGGCTGAAGAGGTGGCGATGCAGGCGCTTGGCGAGGCCCGCGAATACCTGGCGGCCGGTGTGCCGGTGGGGAAGCACCTGGCCGATCAACTCATGCTTCCGCTGGCGATCGGCGTCCACCTGGGGACGGGAGGCGGCGTCTTCCGCACCATGCCGCTCACCCGGCACAGCACGACGCACTTGGAAGTTATTCGCGACTTCCTGGGAGTCGAGGCCCAAGTGAGTGCGGAAGGTGGCAAGGCTTGCGTGGTACGGTTCGGATTCCAATAGAGGACGCCAACTGTTGCTATCTGCCCGAACGGTATTGCCGGTCAATTTCAGCGATCGCTGCACGAAGCCAATGGTTGTACCAATCAAGAAAGAAAAAAGCCTCTCGATGCAGCGAGTACGAATTCTCCACCTTGAACGATGTATTGTGCAAGTCTGTCCGCATCGATATTGGAACATAATCACCCAAATTGGGATCGGTGACCCAGACCTGACCTCGGAACGGTCCGTTGAGCACAAGAACCGCGTAGATTCCAGACCCATAGTGCGCGACCTTGATCGCACCGTCACCGAATGGGATTGCCATGAACCGATTTCGATTGGCCTCGTTCTCGGCGCGTAGGCGAGCGTCCCAGCGTGGGATCTGGACTTGCCACATTTCGTCGGTGATCGAACGATAGGGATTGACTAAAGGAAATGGACGTGAAGCGGCAGTTGTGCTGCCCGATCCGTTAGGATCGTAGCTTGCCGCAACGTCATCGAATTCCAGCCGCTTTGCCACCTTTCCCGTCTCGTCCTTAAGGACAGCAGCCATTTTCCGAGGAGTACTTGGGCTGTGGCTCCGCCGGCTTTTGCAATGGTATGAGGCCATATCCGGGGCCAGCGCCACCGTTCCCGACCTCAATCAGGAACCTGCGGTGCTCGTCTGGAAGTCCAACGCCATAAAGCGATTCCAACGTCGCAACTTCCGGCTCGGACAGGCGTGGTCCGAATTTGTAGTGGTGCAATTCGCATCCAAAAAGGCGCCGCTTCGGATCACGCTTTGCAAGCTCCTGCACCCGTTCCGCAAATTGGTGATAATCGGTCATGAGAAATTGCCGTTCTTGTTGAATGGCGCTAGAACAACCCGCCGATCGCCCGGCCAAGCGCCTGCATGCCGCGGCCGATCTCCTCGATCGAGGGCACTCCGAAGCTCACCCGTAGCATGTTCCGCCGCCGCGGCAGCCCTCCTGTGGATAGCAGCCCTCGCCCGGCACGTAAAGCACGCCCTCGGCAACCGCCCTGGGGAACAAGGGGCCGTCGACGCCCGTATCGATCGACTCCGGCAGCCGCATCCAGACGTACAGCCCGCCCGTCGGCCGCTCCCATTGGACACCCAGCGGTTTCAACTCCGCTTCGGCCGCCGCCAGCATGGCGTCGAGCTTCTCCCGGTAACTCCGCCGCAGACCGGCGACGTGGCGGTCGAAGAGGCCCATTTCCATCACCGTCGCCATCAACACCTGGTTGAAATGGGGCGAGCCGAAATCGACGTTGCCCTTCTGGGCCAGCAGCGGTTCGACCAGCTTGGGCGGCAGGATCCCCCATCCGACGCGGATCCCCGGCGAATAGGGCTTCGAGAAGGTCCCGGCGTGAATCACGCGATCCCCTTCTTCATCCAGGGAATGCAGACTCGGCAGTTCATCGCCGTAATAGCGCAGCTCGCGATAGGCCGCGTCCTCGATCAAGTAGATCGTACACGCATGCGACCACCGCCGGGCGATCTCGATCAACGCCTGCCGCCGGGCCAGGCTGGTGGTGACGCCGGTCGGATTGTCGTAATAGCTGCCCAGGTAGACGGCCTTTACGAGGGCCAGTTCCCCGGCCGCCTTCCGCCTCGCCAGTTCCTGCTCCAGGGCCTCGGGGATCATGCCCTGGGAGTCGATCTCCACGCCCACCGTCCGCGCGCCGAGGTTGGCCAGCGTGCCCATGAAGACGAAGTAGCTTGGCGCGGCCGAGAGCACGATGTCGCCAGGGTCCAGGAGCGTGTCGGCCACAAGGTGCAGGAGCTGGTTGCTGCCGGCGGTGATCACGACCTGGTCCACGGACGGCGGCTTGCTGCGGCTTGCCGCTCCGTCGGCCGCCGCCATGCGGGCGAGAATCGCCTCGCGGAGCGGCAGGTAGCCGATGGTCGTCCCATATTGCAAAGCGGCCCGGGCCAGAGGCGGGCTCGACCACAACGTCGCGAGGGCCTCCTGGGTAGCCTCCACCGGCAAGGTCGCCTGATCGACGAAACCGGCGGCCAGCGACACCATGTGCGGCCGGGCCAGGGCCTCGGCCATGAGGCGGCTGATGAGCCTGCGGCTGCCTGCCCACCGGGCCCGGCGACTCAATCCATGCTGTTGATCGTCTGCCATGTTCCTGTCCTGCGAAATGCCCGGCGCCTGCTGGGCCCCTACGAAGCTGAGTTTTCTAAACTGGCAATTCTAACCTGGTGGCAATCTAGGTAAACATAGGTTCTAAGTCAACTGTAATTCAGACGTAAGCGGTGGCCGGGCGGCGGCTTCGTAGGAGGCCACGGCAAGCCTCCGGGGGTCGAGGGACGACAAGAGGCCCATTCTGCCGTTGCCGGTGCGTGGCGGCCAGTGCCGCTCCCTCAGCGCCGCGCCACTCTTCTTCGGCGCTCCATTCCGGCCCAATCCTTCAATTTTCCTGCTGGGCGGATTTTTTTTCCGGAGCCCTTGACTTCTGTGGGTTAATATTTATAATGATACACAGATAACGGTTCCTCCCTCTCCTCAGGCGATGCCATGTCCCACGACCTCAGCTCCTTCCGCCGGGGAGCATTCCGGTCCTGTAGGAGGCAATTGGTCTGGAAAAAAACCTTCGAATCGTCGATAAGGGCGGTCCTATTTCACCGTTTTGGCGGAAAGGAGTTCCACCATGCCCTATGTCACGGACGACGACTCGAAGGCGGTCAAGAAGGATAACAGAAATCGAGCAGCAGTTGCAAGAGACAAAATCGGAATTGGACCGATGGTTGGCGGCGGGCGGCACGCCGAGCAACGCCGGGGAATTGGCCCAGAGGGAGCGGGAAGGCAAGGTCCTGACGGATCGGCTCCAGGCGTTGGCCACGGCGTTGGAAATGCAACGGGCGTTGGCCGGCCCGGCATTGCACGAGCAGGAACGGAGGCTGGCCAAAGCTTCGCCCAAGAAGATGAAGGACTTCGGCTATCGGCCGGTGACGGTGCAGTTTCTGGGAGGGCTGGAGGTGGAACTGATGGCCCGTTACTGGTGCCGCAGCCAGGCGCGTGCGGACAAGGGGAAAGGAAGCTACTTCGGCCTGGTACTGTTGGGCGTGTGCGACCGCTGCACGCCCGCCTTGGCCAGCGAAGTGGCCCAGCTTGCCGCGGCGCTGGGTTCCTTCGAGGACGCCCAATCGCGGCTGCGGCAGATGGGGGTCAAGATGTCGATCCGGCGGATCGCCACCGTGGCTTATCATTTCGCCCAGCGAGCACGAAGAGGGCAGGAATTGGAAGGCATGGGCATCGGGGGATCGCTGGCGGGGAAACGGGTGGTGATTTCCACGGACGGTGGAAGACTCCGCGTCCGCAAGAACAAGCGGGGTAAAAAGACCAAGAAGGGGCGGTCTCGTTATCGCACCGATTGGCGCGAGCCCAAGCTGTTGGTGATCTACGTGGTGGATGACAAGGGGCGAATCGACCGGGAATTCGCGCCAGTCATGGACGGTACGCTCCAGGGTCCCGACGAGGTGTTCCGGCTCCTGGAATTCTATCTTCGTGAGCTGGGGGTCAACCAAGCGACGGAAGTCTTGTTCATCGCCGACGGGGCGACGTGGATTTGGCAACGGGTGACCAAGTTGTGGCAACGTCTGGGGCTCGTGGGAATCCGCTGCTGGGAGTTAGTCGATTTCTACCATGTAGTTGAGCATGTCTATGCTTTGGCTGCTTTAAACACTTCGTGGCGGAAATCACGACGCAAGCGCTGGGCCACGCAACAGCGGCGTCGTTTGTGGCGTGGGGAACTGAAGGCGTTCACCGCGGAGGTGGAACGGCTCTGTCGGGGGAAACGGGGCAAGGGGTGGGCCCGTGAACGGGACTATTTGCTGCGCAACGCCCGTGCGGGGCGTCTGGACTATGCCAAGGCGCGTCGCGCGAAAATGCCCATCGGCAGCGGCGCGATGGAGAGCGCGGTCCGCCGTGTGGTCAACTTGCGGCTGAAGGGAGCGGGTATCTTCTGGCACGAGGAACACGCCGAGCAAATGCTGTTATTGCGGACGTATTACAAGTCGAAACAGTGGCAAGTCCTAGTGAACAAAGCCTTTGTGACCCCACTGACAAACGCCGCCTAGCTCCTATGAAACCGAAATGCTCCCCTTCCGCCGGCAACTTCATGAACTCCAGCAACAACTCCCGCTCCTCTTGGAGTCGTTCCTCGGGCGGGAACCACTTCTGCCCGGCTCGATGTACACTCTTCGCCGCCGTTGCGGAAAACCCACCTGCCACTGTGCGCGAGGCGAACTCCACGCCAGCACCGTGCTGAGCTACCGTGGTCAGGGCCGGCCGCAAAACATTAGCCCGCCGCCGGAGCAGGTTTCCGCCGTGCAAAAACTCACCGACGACTACCGGCAGTTTCGTCAGGCCCGCAGCCAACTCCTGCGGTTGCAGCGACAGATCGTGGAGCTCATTGACGGCATCGAAACGGCGCGGGTGCAGGAGGGGGAACGCCGTTTCCAAAAACTTCGTGCTTCCTTTGCCCCTCATCCCCGGAGGTAATGCCATGGACCTGGTGGTGTTCGAGAACAACAAGCCCTTCGTCATCGACGAGTTCCGCGAAGGCCGCTTCGATTACGTGGAACTAGCCTCCGACGTGGCCGAGACCAAGTTCTTCCAGTTTCTCTTCAGCCGGGAGGTGGTGGACAAGTTGGCGGCCCACTACCCTTCGCCACGCGAGCGGCAGCACGTGCCGATGTGGATGTATCTTTCCAGCCAGCTCTCCCTGCGGCTGCACGGCATGCACAGCTTTCACTCCTATCCGTGGATCATCCGCTCGGGCGGCTTGATCGACGCCTTGGGGCCGGAGGTGGCGCAACGCCGGGTGGATCCCGAGAGCGGGAACGTGGAATTGACGTGTTCGGGTTTCAACGACCGCAACCTCTATCCGCGGCAGACGCCCTGCGACCAGGACTATCTCCGCAAATTGGCCCGCGACACGGCCCCGCAAGCGCTGGAAGATTGGTACAACCGCCACGTGGCGGCGCTGTACGGTGAACTGAAGGCTTACGACGAGGAGGGGATTTTTATCGCCGACGGCTCGTACCTGTTCGTGCCGAACAACGAGAATTATGAGGGCTCGATACGGCTCTTGTTCGACCAGCACAACCATCCGGTGAGTAAGAAGCAGGAGCAAGAAATGACCAAGGCACAGCGCGACCGTTGCCGCTGGCGGCGCTGCTACAAGGCGGTATTTCTCCTGCATTGCGACGAGGCGGGGGAACGATTCGTCGTGGTCGGCGTGCGGGTGCTGCGCGGCAACGACTCGGAAGCCACGGCGCTGTGGCCCCTGGTGGAGACGTTCGTGGAGGCCGCGGGCCGGGGCGTGATGAAGGTGCTCTTGGTGGACCGCGGCTTCATCAACGGCTCGCAGATCGGCCGCTTGAAATCGGAGTACGGCATCGACACCGTGATCCCCATCCGCTCCGACATGGACATCCTTGAGGACGTGCAAGGCCTGCAGCAACTGGCTACCTCATGGGAAACCTACGAACCGAAGCACCGTCCGCCGTTGGCGAGCCAGCACCCGCCGCGCCCGCCGCATCCCACGGCGCAAAGCGCGAGCGGAAGCGGCAGAAGACGTTGGCCCGTCGGCGGGCGCAAGAGCAGGCGCAATATCCGCCCGACCCGAGCAAAGTGCGAGAGCAGACCCTGATTGCACGCTTTCCCGGACTGACCAGTTGGTCGGATTGCCCTGTTCCTTTGACCGGCGTGCTCTCCAGGGACATTTATGCTGATGGCCATGAACAAAGCTGGTTGGTGGTGACTACCGCAACGCAATGGAGCGCGCGACACATCCGCGACCGATACAGCTTGCGGACGGACATTGAAGAGCGGCATCGGCAAGTCAAATGTTTCTGGGATTTGACGCGGTTCCATTCCACGGCCTGGAACCTGATCGTCAGCCAAACGGTGTTTGTGTGTCTGACCTACAGCCTACTGCAAATCCACTTGGTCCAGCAGGGACACGAGGAGTTGAACCGCCGAACCTGGCCGACGACCCGCCGGTTGCTGCCTGATGGCGATCGAGTGATCGTCTATCGGCAGCAATATTTCGGATTCTTCAGCTTGCTGGAGCACATGGAGTTGACGTTGAGCTTGCAAGGCAAGGCGCGACGCCGGGCCTTGGCCAAGACGCGGCGGCTGCAACAAGAGGTGCCGTGCCCCGTTCCCAACCGCCCCGCCGCACCTTGAGGTGTCAGCACCCGCCGCCAGCTACCTATCGCCGGGCAGCCTCCGCCGCCCGACCCTGCCGCGTCGCGCGCACGGCTTACCTGCCACCCATCCCAACACCGCCTGCCGCCGACCCGCGGGCTCACCCTGACCAGCCCGCCGGCCCGTGCGCGTCGGCCGCCGGACCCGCCACGGCCGCCCCCACGCCACCGCTTACGTCTGAATTACAGCTAAGTCAAGGGAGGCCTTTTGTTTGACGGTTGCTTATCGTAAACTGGCAATACCGCTCGATCTTGAGTCGAGCTGCGAGCAGACCTGCCACGACCTGCGGATTGCCTGAGGGGAGCAGTTGACGGTGTACGGATCGCATTTTCTGCGGAATGCCAGCATTGTGGTTCCACTGGCGGTTTTCCAGATGCTCAGCTACTCCTGGTTCAACCACCGCTTGACGCCCGACGCCCACACCTTGCCTCTGACCGTCGTGGACCGCTGGATTCCATTCTCGCCCTGGACGGTCTGGCCGTACTTGGGATTGGCGGTTTCCGCCCTATTGCTGCCGATGTTCATCCGGCAAGGCAGGGTGCTCGGTCAGGTCCTGATCGCCTACGCGCTGGCGATGGGCACGACCTTCCTCTGCTTTGCGATCTATCCCACGATGTACGTGCGGCCGGCGTATGCGAGCGATGCGGGTTGGACGGGGGCAGCCTTTACGTGGCTGATGGCAGTCGACTCGCCCTTGTGCTGCTTTCCCTCGGGCCACGTCATCACGCCCGCGCTGGGCTGCTGGGGATTGTGGCGCGATGGGCGGCGCAGCGGCATGGCTCGCGATCGGACTGGCCCTCGGTTCGCTAACCGTCTTGACGACAAAGCAGCACTACGTGTGGGACCTGCTCGGTTCGCTATTTGTGGTCTCCGGCAGCATCCTCGTCGCCGCGCAGGTGGGACCTTGGATCAGCGGTGAATTTCGCATTTCGGCAAGGCCTGCTGGAGTTTCATCACGCTGGCGGTGGTGACACGGGTGGTGTGGTCGAGTGCAACGAAGACCCACCATAAAATGCCGCACATTGGTGGGTCTTCGTTGCCCTCGACTACACCCTACAGCACCCTACGGCTCGCTTTTCGACGTTCCGGAAAGCCCTGTATTCGGTTCGGCAACACCCACCCAGGCCCGCAAGAGAGCTTCCAGCCCAAAGAAGAGCGTCGCCGCACAAGCCGCCAACGCCATTTCATACGCCAGGTAGCTGCCGAAGTACGGTCTTAGCGGCGAGTAGACTTCGAAGGCGGCGTTGATATTGAGTGCCGCGGGTGTCGAGAGACGGCAGGCACCTTGCGCCAGGCCAACAAACAGCGTGGCAGCGATCCACGAGTGCGCGGAAATGCCCATCCGTCGCAAGGCAACGAGCGCCAGGACGAAACCGGCCGGCCCTGACGGTCCAGGGTCAATTGCTCCTCTGTATCCTCCACCGAGCCATCGAGCATCCGCTGCCGTGCCGGCCGCTGGGCCTGGAGCCGCATGAGCTTCTGGGCCTCCTTGCGTAGTTCGTCCGCTCGGCCGTTGAGCAAGTCTCGGAAGATGCCGACCTCCTCATTTCGGACCGCAGCATCCGACTTGAATTCGCAGTCTGCGTCGTTGGCATAGAACTTCATTTTCTCGTTCTTCATGCGGCGGATACGTCGCTTGATAGCGTCTGGCAATTCAAGCCCCCGGGCACACTGCCGAAGGTCAAGACCGCCGATTTCCTGCACAAGGCTGTCGCCGCAACGAATCTTGAAGGAGAAATGCGGCAGAAGCGGCTCGCGGCGTTGGTGAAGCTGCTGGCGGGTGTAGTCGGCGTGGACGATCAAGGAAAGCCATAACCGTAGTTCGGCAACGTGGCAGGCCCAGTCCATCACGTCCACGCCATAAATCGACTGGCCGATGATTCGCCGCTTGCGGTCATAAGCACCTTCATCGACGCCAAGTTGCTGGTTCGCCCGCTGCTGCAAATCGTCAAGGACGTGCAGCATGCCGACAAGGAAAGAGCCCGAGCCACAAGCCGGGTCGAGGGCAGTGATGTCGCGGAGCAACTCGCCGACCTGGGGCCAGAGTCCGGCGGCAGCGACTTCCTTGTCGGCCGCGAGTTTCTCCTCGGGCTCAAGCGAGAAAACGAGTGGGTAGAGCAGATCCTTCCGCTCGGCTCCCAAGTGATTGGCAAGGTGGTCAACCACCGACAGCCGGCACATAAGGTCGATTTCGGTTCGCGGCGTGTAGAAAATGCCGGCGTCTCCGCGTTCGTCGGCCTCTTCCGAGACGTTGACCAAGCTTTCGTACACCTTGCCGATCATCTCCGGGTCAACCGCAATCTCCTGGTCCAGCGGGCTGTCCTCGGCGATAGTGAAGTTGTATCGCTCCAAGAAACCGAAAACCTGCTCAAACCGCTTATCGGAGATCGTGACTTCCGCGTCCTGGCATTTGCGGTCAAGCTCGTTCTCGCTGAATAGGCCACCGTTCAGATAGGGGGCAAAGGCTAGAGCGTCCCGAACTTCTTCGGGGAAGTGCCGGGGGACGCTGGTCAGCTTGTTGTTGAACGCCTGGAAGAAAAGGACATTGAGCCACTTGTCGACAAAGGTGTCCTTCGGTGCTTTCCCACGGTTATAGCTCTGCCAGAAAGAATGCAGGAACTCCCGGTCATCGCCCAGCCATCCCTTGCGTTGAATGAAATAGAGGAACATGCAGCGGTTGAGGAATTGCAGGGCGTAGTCGTGCCCCCAGGACTTGTCCTTGCTCTGCCGCTTGAGATCGTCCCAGAGGATCTGGAAGGCTCCGCGGTAGTCGTCAAAGAAGAGGCGGGTGACGGCCTCCACGTCAAAGGCATCGTCATGCTGCTGCTGAATCCCCAGCGGTGACAGGTCGGTCAGCCCCGACAGGTCGAGCATCTCCAACCGTTCGGCGGCCGTGCGGAGCCGCTCATCTTTACCGACCGTAATACGGCGGAAGAGCCTGCGTTTCGATACGTCCTTATCGTCCCTGACGTTGATGAAGTGCCATTGCTGCTGGGCCGAATTGGAAACGACGAAAAGGGCGTAGGGGTGGTCCCGCAACAACGTGGAAACGGCAGGGCGTTCCAACGTGAGCAGCAGCTTGTCGGATTTCAGGCGGGTGTAGATGATCTCAAAGGCGTTGTCGTCGCCGCCGGCCGCGAACAGCAGCGGGTCGTCGGCCAGGGCGTCGGCCGCCGTCTCGGTCCATCCCCGCCGCGAAAGCGGCTGGTTCACCCGCTGGTAGTTGAGTTCCGTCCAGAACAATTGCTTCAGCGGGTCAAGCCCGCGAAGCCCCTTCAACAGGTCGAGGACCACCTTCTGCCGCTCCGCACCTGGCATGATTTTGGACTCCGTGAAAAAATACGTCGGCTCTGCGCGTGGTGGCCAACAGCGGCTCCGTCGGGCTGTCGCGTGGCCCGCAGCCCACAAGTCAGCGAAAGCCCGATTTTACCCCCGCCCAAGGTGGCTCTACAAGAGCCGCCCCCAAAGAAATTCCCTTCCCTCTGAGGATTTAGTTCGGGTCGTACCGTCTCGGCAAGGGCAGTCGGTCACGATCCTGACTTCCATAGGGGGGGGTGGTAACCGGGAGAGGGCGGCGGGAAGGCGTGGCTGGGACCGAAAGCTCTGCCGCCGTGGGGCTGGCCGCATTATCGGCAAGAAAACCTCTAATGCGTGCCGAGTCCATGTTGACATGCGTGCTCGGGCGCGCATAATGGATGATTGATATGCACGCACTCCCATAAAGAAAGGATAAGTCGCATGGAACGACAGCAGATTCTCGGGGATATCGGCGAAGTGCATGACGCCAGCGAGGCCGCGCGGGCGTTGTCCGCTCTGGGAGCATCGAAGGGCGGAAAGGCGAGAGCGGCCAAGTTGACAGCCGAAGAAAGGGCCACGAGCGCCAAGAAGGCGGCGGAGGCGCGATGGGCTGGAGACATTCCCCAGGCAACACACGGCTCCCCAGATCATCCCATCAAAATAGGCGATATTGAGATTCCTTGCTACGTATTGGACGATGGTCGGCGCGTCCTCGTTCAGGCCGGCATGCTCAAGGGAATGGATATGTCGCAGGGTACGGCCGGACGCGGGGAGGGTGATCGTTTGGCACGTTTTATTGGAACGAAGGCACTTAACCCCTTTGTACCAGAGAACTTATCTGAAGTGATCAAAAACCCGATCAAGTTCAGGGTTCCAAGCGGTGGCATTGCCTACGGCTATGAGGCCACGGTTTTAGCTGATCTTTGCGATGCGGTCTTAGACGCGCAAAAAAGGGGGAAACTTCATTACCAGCAGGAGCACATCGCAGCCCAATGCGAGATTCTTGTTCGTGGATTTGCCCGGGTGGGAATCGTAGCGCTCGTTGATGAAGCAACGGGATACCAGTCAGATCGTGCAAGCGATGCCCTTGCAGAGATCTTAGAGGCATACATTTCCCGGGAATTAAGCCGATGGGCGAAAACTTTTTCGGATGACTATTATCGCGAGTTGTTTCGACTTCGTGGCGTAAAGCCCTCTGAATTCTCTGTGTCTCGCCCGCAGTATATCGGCCATTTAACGAACGACATTGTATACAAGCGATTAGCTCCAGGCGTACTGCAAGAATTGCAGCGAATCACGCCGCGCACCACCTCGGGGCGACGCAAGCACAAGTTTTTTCAAAGACTTACCGAAGAGGCCGGCCATCCCAAACTAAAAGAACATTTGGAGGTAGTCGTTGCCCTAATGAAGATATCCCCCGACTACAAAACTTTTCGGGCCTACCTAGACAAAGCAAAACCGCCCTACAAGGCGATGCCGTTGTTGGAAGGGCTGAGAGAGTAAGAAGTGGATTCTATGAAAACGAGACCTCCCCAAAGCCCGTCATGGGTAGGTCGGCCCTGGGAACCGGCCGACTTCCCATCCCTGATAGAGTGGTTCGAGGATGCCGCAAGGCCCCATCTTGCGATTCTATCGCCGGACAGATGCGAGGTATCTGTTCTAGCCACAAACACCGGCGTGTCTCAAATCTACCTTAGTTCGCCGGAGGCTGCACTCAAGACACACGCCGAGTTGCTGTGGGATGAAACATGCCGCGCTTGCGATTGGTTGGCTGACAACGGCTACCTTGACGCGCCGTTGAGGCCAAAGAAGACGGATGCCCCCGACGAATCGCAACAGGAATATCGGGCGGTGCAGAGGTATCTTCGCGCAAAACTTCAAGCGACTGCTCGGGGCGAGGATCAGAGTGGCAACAAGCGGGACAAGACTCCGGCAGTCGAGGCAGCAAGGATTGTAGAAAAGCCGGAGGCGCCAGGGACCCTATCAGAAGGAGTAGAAATCGTTCCGAAGGTTGCACCCGATCCGCTAGGCCGACTTATCCACTCGCTACAAGCACTGTGCAAGGCTCTTGCGGACGGCCCAGAAACCCACCCGGTAATTCGGTGCATCGACGAGCGGAGTTCTTGTAAGCCGGCAGACTTCCCCTGCGCGGCAAGGCTCCAGCGCACGGCAGCGGTAGTAAGAACCGCCTTGCGAAATGGGAAGCGAGGAGACTTCATCGACGGCGACATAGCTCCGCGTGGTCTTCTCAAGGATATTCTCGATTTTGTTGACGACGAAGTGGGGGAATTGACCGAACTGCCCGCACGACGGCCGATGTTGAGGAAGCTGGATGAACTGATAGCGGACCTGGCGGGCAAGGCGACAGAACAACCCGTGGCGATCTCAATTTCCCATCGGCCCCCACCCGCCGGCCCGGATTGGAGGAATGGAATCATCGCAGACAACAGCGGTCAACTTGTCCGGCTCAGGACTCTCTTGGGCATGATCCGCAGCCGGCTTGAGAAGGTCTGGCTGGAAGCCAGCGACCCGACTGTCTCACTGGAAATTACTGGCCCGTCAATTATGGCGCGACCCGCCGCGCGGCTACCTTCTTTTGAGATCACCCAGACGATCGAGCTTCTCCGAGAGGTCGAACCTCGCCACGCGGAATGCCTGGACAGACTTTCGCAGGCCGCTGCGGGGTCTGGGGTGGGGATATTGCATTCGGATGGGACCGTTACGCCGGGACCCGTGATTCCGCCGATGTTTGCCATGCACGTTTCGAGGCTCTTGCAGGCCGTTGACCTGCTAATCGACGTTGTTTCAACCCCACCCGCGACGGCGTCGCCTATTCTTTCGCATCCCGCCGGGCGGACTCTTTCAAAGGACAGGAGCATGGTTGATCACGATTCGCTTGTCCGCTTTCGAGACGCGGCGTTTGACTGCAATCAGGCGGCGAAGAACGCGGCGGGTTTGTTTCCGTGGCTCGTCGGTGCGACCGGCAAGCCCCTACCTCCCGATGTACTTCCCTTCCCGGCTAGAGCGAGCCTGCCCGGCCGAATCAATGAACCATTGGAGGACGCGGTAAGGTGCGGCGGCGCGAAGCTATGGCTCGACGAACTGCAGCGCGTGATGGAGGAGTTTCGGAGCGTGGCTTGGGCCGCCGCCCCCAATGGCGTTCTTGACGAAATCAAAGCGGCGGCGGTATCGCTTCGCTCTGGGGACGTGCAGATCGGAGTGGATTCGCACAGCACAGCGCACGAAGCTGCGTATTACCGCGCACGCCTAATGCGAGAATGTTTGGAAGGCCGACGATCGGAGTTGCCGGAAGGGGTGATGGTCGATCTCCACGGGCGCATCGAGCAGGAGTTCCTGGAAGCCGTCAAGGGCAAGCTGACGGCAGCCCCAGGCGGTCCACAGGCGCCGGCGGCGGCCGACCCCAAGGCCAAGGCAACCGAAGTCTTTGACCCGAGGAAGTTTTGGGGAGACGATGCCTGCCCAACGGCCGACACGGAGCAACCCCAGCCCGAGTTCTTTGAGTTGCCACCAGACAACGAGTTTGCACTGGCACGGTTCCGGCTGGTAATTGCCGGACGACGGTCCGAGCCCTTGCCCCGGCATTTGCTGAAGTCCTTCCGCGCTTGGGTGGCGGCATGGCAGCGTAACCTCATCAAGTGCGAGGGCTTGTCCGTTAATCTTGCTATTCCGTTACGGGATCTTTGTAACGATGCCCGATGTATCGATGGCATGCCCCCGCCCCCGCCGTTGCCCAAGGAAGCCATTTGCGGCAACATGAACGCGAAAGACCCGGCGGCGCATCAAGTTGCCCTTGGGGCCCTCGATAGCCTGTTGCAATGGTGCGATGAAGCCGAGCGGGCGGCGCCGAGCGGTCCCCCGGTGGCGGGCCAGGCCGGCGGTAAGTCGGACATCTCCGAACCAGACAAAGGCGAAACGAACTGCGAAACCAATTCCCCGACCGTAAAACCAAAAGGCTCTAAACGAGCCGTCAGGCTCAATCATTGGGCAATCGGTATGGGTGAAAAGGAAAACGAGTGGAGGTTGTTTCAATGGTTTGGAAATATCCAACGCTGGTGCGAACGCGGACTTGCGACGATTCCGGCCGGCCGGCCTAATACCCTGGCCGTTGCTCTTGCGCAGAGCGGTGGCAGTATTTCCAAGGGAGAGTCGATCCAACTCTTTACGACTGATAGCCGAAAAACGTGGTCAGGCAAGAAAATTTTTGAATCAGTGTGTAAACGGGCGAGACTACAGCTTGCCCGCACGATTAAAGCCGACATATTGCGAGCGACCGGGCTGGCCGGCATCGGGGGTGATCCTATTCCGTGGGACAAGACTACCAGCACATGGCGATCCGAGGTCGCGATTGGTTTTGTAATCTGCGACGACAAGAACTGTCTTCGCTTCAGATTCAAAGATCAGACAGAGGATGGTTTCACCGAGAAGGAACGGGCACCCGCATAGTACGGTGACAAAAGTCACCGGAAAGTCACCGCCAGAGTGACACCACCGAAGAAAATCTGTAGAATTCTTCGATTTCCTAAGTTCTTATTTATCAAGCGGTTGCGGCAGAAGTTTTGCCGACACCGCTCTTTTTTTGCACAAGAGTCACCGCGAATCACCCTGGCGCAACCCTATCGATTGCAAACAACGGGGCGACAGGAGTTTGCATGTCAACAACGAAAGACCATCACGGTTTTGGAGATACTCGCCAGGCGGCAGAGATTCTGGGATTGACCTCGCGAGAAGTCATGCGCCGCGCGAAATCCGGGCAATGGCCTTCCTGGATCATCGCCGGTCGTCGTGTGTTCGACATTGACCAGATCTTGGAGTTGCACCGGGCCCAATCTCAAGAAGAAAGACCGGAGGCAAAACCATGCGCGTAATGCAGACAGCCTCCCAACTGGATGCCGACATTCTCGACCGTTTTGAGGTTGTCGTCGATCCGACCGCCGAACCGGTGGATTTCGAGGAGGCCCTCGCCGACTTCCTGCTGGGCATCGTCGAAAAGCGACGAGCGGCACGGCCGACGAGTCCATGCCGACTGGCAAATATGGAGGAGAGCCGATGAGCGCGACCAACGACACGACGCCCGAGATCGAGTTGACCGGAAAAGAGCATGGTGTTGATTGGAATAATTCGGGAAGCCGGGAAGCCATGCTGCCCAAGTTGCTTGCCGAATACCAAGGGAAGAAATACACAAACCAGCAGACGCGGCACGAAATCACCGTTGGCCGCAGCGGTATTCAGAAAGTCCTGAGCCACTTGCCCGATGCGAAGCCGGCCATGCTGCTTGCAAAACTGCCCGAGGTACTCGATGCGATGGTTTGGGACCACGACGAGGCACCGCGAACACCTGACAACAATATTCGGAAGTGGCACTATTTCAAAATCGGCGTTTCCATCGACGGCGAGCCGCATACCGCGGAAATCAAAGTTCGGGAAGATGCCAACGGGCATTGGTTTTACGACCAGCACGTCGAACTGCAAAAGAAAGAAGGCCCAACTTATAAGCAAGTGGCCAGCCCCGAGGGGCCGCACAACCAAGCGGTTGGACCTTCACACATGATTATCGGCCCGGCGTCCCAAGAAGTCAAGCAAGAAACGGGAAGAGATGGAGGGCAGGTCAGCAAATGAGTTCCGCTAAGACACGCCGACGGCAAAAGCCGCAATCGTCCGCGCAAGGCAAGTTACCACGCCGCCTCCGTGGCCGGCAGTCGCCCGAAGCAGCCTCGCAATACTGGGCCGCCGTGGAGCAGTTCGCCGGCGTCATCAGGGAAATTGCATCAGGACTTGATTTTAAGCCGTCATCCCGCGGCTGGTGCTACATTCTTGAAGGGATGCACTATCTGACCAAGGCGGATTTCGACGCCTGCTTCCGTCTGATTAACGACTGCCGCAAGCGCGGCATTCTCCCCCTCGACATCTGCTGCGAGGACGACAAGCGGCAGTTCGAGAACCTCGAAGATCTCACCGACCTATCCCCAGAGGAGTTCGCTGCGGCCTACGTCCGCGGCCTTGCCGACGTGCCGGACATGTACGCTCCATTCAGCTTCTGGAAGGACAAAGAATACTTCGTTCAGGCGCTCACCGAAAAGATCGACGTGAAAGACCCCGCGAACCGACCTATCGAGCCTTCTCCGCATACCGGGAACGCTAAACCGTAAGGACCAGCGGAATGGCCGCGAGCCCGCACCATGCCGATTACTGGAATTTCACCCGGAGCGACGTTATCCGCGCAAACTGTTCGAACCATTCGCGGAGGAATCACCGGACCGCAAACGGCGAGAGGCGATTAAGACATTCCATCTCCCTGCTCAACGAAAATTGCGGCCGCAAGCAAAAGACAAGTTCCACGAGTTGCTTGCGACCTGCGCCATCGCTGAAGACCGAAGTGATGCAGACTGGAGTTTGTGCTGTTTTGCCATTGAGAAAGGCATGACGGCGGCTGACGTGTGGGCCGAGGCCCAGCATGTCGGAAAATTTGCGGAAAGAGGAGAAGAATACTTCTTTGGCTATACATGGCCAAAAGCGGAAAACCATACGCGAGAAAAGCTCTACGCGAAGCTTCAGAAAAAAGAAGCCGCCAAGGCCGGCAGCAAGCCAAGCGGTAACGGCCATGCGAACCAAGACAGAAAACCTTCCGATAGGCCGCAAATCGACGCTGGAAATCAAGACCTAGAAATTGTGAGCGCGCAGGCTTGGAAGGCTCTTCAGACTGGAAACAAGCCGGAGCGATTGTTCCGTTACGGCGGGAGACCGTCCCGAATCGAAAGTGACGACGACGACGCTCCTATCGTTCGTCCACTCGACCTCGACCGTATGCGTTACGAGTTGGCACGCGCCGCCGAATGGTACAAAGCCAACAAGGAAGGGGAGGAAGTGCCAGCGTCACCGCCAAAGGACGTCGTAAGGGACGTTCTCGCCCAACCCGATATGCCATTGCCGGTGCTCATACGGATTGTGGAGGCCCCGATCTATGCCGCTGATGGAACACTGCAAACCGTTCCTGGGTATCATCGCACAGGCCGAGTTTTCTACGCACCCGCAGCCGGCCTTGTGGTGCCCGATGTTCCCCCAAAACCGACGCCGGCAGAAATCAGTACGGCAACGCGGCTTATCTGCGAGGAATTGCTTGGAGACTTTCCGGTGACAGGCCAATCCGAACTCGCACATGCTGTGGCCCTGTTCCTTCTGCCGTTTGCGCGGGAAATCATCGGCAACGGCGCAACACCGATCCATCTTGTTGAAAAGCCATCTCCCGGGACAGGTGCCACACTGATGGTTGATTGTCTTGCCTATGCAGCAATCGGCCGTCCCATAGCCGCCATGACCGAAGGGCGCGATGAAGACGAATGGAGGAAACGGCTCACCAGCAAATTCCGAACCGGAGCCCCGTACATGTTTATTGACAACCTGGGGCGACGGCTGGACTCGGCAACCGTCTCGGCCGCCGTGACTGCGCCGTCCTGGGAGGATCGGATTCTCGGTCTGTCTGAAATGGTTCGGCTGCCCGTCCGTTGTGTGTGGGTTGCATCAGGGAACAACCCGAGCGTGTCGAACGAGATCAGCCGACGCAGTATCAGAATCCGCCTTGACGCCAAGACCGATCAGCCATGGTTGCGGGAGAAGTTCAAAATTCCCAATTTACGGGTATGGGTGAAAGAGAACCGCGGCCAGTTGATTTGGGCCGCACTTACCATGATCCGTGCGTGGCTTGCAGCAGGCCGTCCTGCCGGTTCGAGAAAACTGGGGATGTTCGAACAATGGGCCGAAACCATCGGCGGCATTCTGGACGTGGTTGGAATTCCAGGGTTCCTTGGAAACCTCGCCGAGTTCTATGAAGAGAGCGACACTGAGGGCGGCGCCTGGCGATCCTTCATCCTTACGTGGTGGGAGACGTTTAGGGGCAAAGAGGTGAAAGTTAGCGACCTTTGGGAGCAAATCAAAGACGACACCAGCCTGCCCATTGCCGCCGACACCGACCAGGCCCAGAAGATTCGGCTTGGAAAACTGCTGTCAGACAAGCGAGATCGGACATTTTCCGTGGCGATTGAAAACAAGCCGATGCTGCTGCGGATAACCCGTGGGGGGCAAAAACAGCGGGCGTACCTCTGGAAATTAAGTGAGTGTGGTGAGTGTAGTGAGTTCAGTACAACCCCAGCGCTACGCACG
Source organism: uncultured Planctomycetia bacterium (assembly GCA_963824275.1). Classification (GTDB taxonomy): domain Bacteria; phylum Planctomycetota; class Planctomycetia; order Pirellulales; family Thermoguttaceae; genus JANXQG01. The sequence continues at coordinate 228,822 of CAWGOT010000008.1, forward strand.
CCCCGCACGCGCCCGCACATGAAGACCCAGTGGAAAACACTCACACTCACTCACTAGACTCACACGGCGACTCAGGAATAGGCGAAAAAAGCCCCAATTCGCTCCCCCCACCGTGCCAGCACCGACCGAATCTCTTGCGCAGGGTTCCAACTCAGGACGGCTTCTTCAATCTGGAGTGTGAGTGTGGCCAATGCGTCGGCTGCGAAAAAGCGGAGCCGTCGCCATGACCAGCACGGGAAACAGGGGGCGTGGTGCCAGCAGAAAACAGTCTTCCTGTTCGCTGCACGACGGCCGGCACGATTTCCACCGGGCCTTTCGCAGGATTGTCCGGCGCTGGCTGCGATCCGCCCAGGGTATTTCGATGGAGGAACAAGTGACGTTGCATAATCTACGATCACTACAAGATTTGGGATATTTCGGCAGCTTCCGGCGTGTTGTACTTGAGGCTTCGTGCCTGTATAATGAACAGAGCCGGTCGGGACTGCGAATCCCGGTTCCGGCTCCTAACCACAAGCAAACCTAACAAGGAGGTTCGCATCATGGCTAAAGCCATTCTATCACAGCCGGACATTGCCGTCCTCTACCTCCGTATGAGCGACGAGCGGCAAGAGCGGTCCATCGGAGACCAGCGGTTGGAGCTACTCGCTTACGCCGAAAAGCACGGCTACAAGGTCCTCCGGGAGTATGTTGACTCCGCAATCAGTGGCGACGACACGGCACGCCGGACCGAGTTCCTACGCATGCGGGAGGATTCGCAGAAAGGCAAATTCAACATCGTCCTGTGCTGGGATCAAGATCGGTTCGGTCGGTTCGATCCGATCGAGGGGGGATATTGGATTCTCCCGTTCCGCAATGCCGGCGTCCGGTTGGAGACGATTGCCCAAGGGAAGATCGACTGGAACGACTTCGCCGGCCGACTGATCTACCTCGTTCAACAGGAAGGGAAGCACGCCTACTTGCGAGATTTGTCTCGGAACTCGATTCGCGGACAGATTCGCAAGGCCACGGAAGGAAAGGGCTCGGATGGGATCGCCCCGTATGGCTACGAACTGGTCGATGGAGTCCGGGTAATTGTCCCATCGCAGGCAGAGATCGTCCGCCGTATCTTCCGCGAATATCTTTTGCCGGGTGGCAGCCTGCGGGGCATCGCGGACAGACTCAACCGCGACGGAATTCCCTCGCCGACGGGGCGGCAATGGACCTCCTCCACGATCCGGGTCATTCTTCGGAACCGGAAGCACACCGGGGCCTATGTTTGGGGCAAAGAGAACAAGGGACGCTATCATTCTCACCAGGATGGCGAAATCATTCCGCGGTCCAAGACCGACAAGGTCGCGGGTTCTGCGCCGATCGTCCACGAGGGGAAGTTCGAAACGATCATCAACGTCAAGACGTTCAATCAGGTTCAGAAGCTCATGGAGAAGCGGCGCAACGATACGTCGCCGATCCGGAACGCGGCCGGTTTCTATGTCCTTAGCGGCCTTCTCCGTTGCGGCCACTGTGGCTCGGTGCTCGCCGGCCAGACCGTCCGCCGCAAAAGTGGAAAGCGTCGGCAGTATGTTTGCAGCGGCTACCATTTTGGCGGCAAGGCAACGTGCTCGATGAATTCGATCGTGGAGGCGCCGCTTGTTGACGCCCTCATCCGGCTAATCGAGCGGGAGTATCTGAGCGACGAGGCGATTGATCGATTCCGGAAGGTTCTTCAGAAACGACGGAAGGCGCAGAAGCAGGTTGTTACCGTCGATACCGAACGGCTGCGCAAGGACATCGACAAGTTGGACCGGCAAATCGAACAGGGAGCGGAACGCGTGTTTTCGGCCCCGGCCGGAATCGTCAACTCGCTCTACGCTCAACTCGACAAGCTCCGTGTGCAACGAGATCAACGCCAGGCCGAACTCCAATCGGCGGAATGCGGTCCGAAGGGCTCCGACAACCAAGAGGCTGAAGATGTCGAGGAGGCGATCGACGCCTTGCGGAACTTGCGCGAAACTTTCCGAGAGGCCGGTCCGACCGAACAACGTGGACTTCTCTCTGGACTTGTTTCCAAAGTGGAGTTATACTACAAGCGGCATCAGCACGGCCAATACGCACGGACGGACTTTGTGAACGGGACTATCTACATTAGACCCGACCCAAGATTATCAAGCTTGGTTACGCCGGATGGGTGGTGTCGAGTAATTTCTTGCCGGCGGAAATGAACTTGGCTTCGGCTCCGAACGGCTCGGCGGCCTCAGCCTTTTGCTCGGCGGTCAAGGACTTGCGGGTGCCGAACCAAGTGAGGGAAACCTTCACGGCGGCCATGGTGGTCCGCAGCCGATCGGCGGCGGAAAGCTGTTGACGTGCAGGTTGATCAAGCACGGTACTCATAGATATATTGTCTCCGCAAAAGAAGGGTGGCTGAAGTGCTGGCGGGCCAGCGAACTTCGGTGAGGGCGATTTGACAGGGCTGTGCCCAATCGCCACAATGGAGCGGTAATCTGGAACCGCCTAAGTCTTGAGGACTTCTGACATGCTGCCGGTTGACGATCGACGCGAGTGCGATGACCGTTTTGTGACTGGCGAATGGAGAGGTTTCTTCGTGCAGCCCGACAGCCGGCAACGGCATGCGATGGACTTGGTGCTGGAATTCGCCGAAGGCACCATGTCCGGATTCGGTGACGACCGCGTGGGCAAGTTCGCGATCCGCGGGACGTATGACACCGAAACGGGCCAGTGTTCGTGGGTCAAGCGGTACATCGGCCAGCATAGCGTGCAGTACACCGGGCAGGCACGCCAGCGTGGCATCATCGGGCAGTGGCGAATCCCAGGACAGCCGGTGTTCTGGACGGGCCCTTTCTTTATCTGGCCGCGAGCGTATGGCGATCTGGATGCCGAGTTCGAACGGGCGTTCCTGGAATATGAACTGGAGCAATCTCCAGGGGTTGCCACGCCTGAACTGGTCGAAGTGTGATTCAGGTGCAGGGCGGCACGCGGTTCAACGCCAACGACCGGTCCAACGATGTTGCCGAAGGGTTCCCGGTCACGTTCAAGATGGTGCCCAAAGACTTCTACCGCCAGTACATCGGCTACGCTCTCTGGTTCTATCGGTCCCTCGACTTCCCCGTCCTGCAATGCGTCTGGCCCGACAAGGCCGGACTGTTCGCATGGCAGGACGGGTACGACCATCGCTTCGACCAATTGCAGCCGATCCTGGCACATCCATCGCGGTAGTGGCCGCCGCTCAGCCGTCCAGGAACAACGAAAGCTGCCGCGTGACAGCGGCACTGAGCGAACCAGCGGGCGGGCACCGACGGGGACGACGACCGGGAACAAGCGGACGCGGGGCTTCGATGGTCGTCGCGGCTTGTTCAACCGCCACGGCCTCGTCCATGTTGAGCTTCGCCCACACTCGCTCGGTATCGCCGAAGTCGAGATTCTCGACCAGGCTCTTCGCCAGTTCCATCGTGAGCGAGCCGCTGTCGGAGGACAGGGCAGCCAGGCCCTCAGCAGAAAATTGCCCCTCCAAGGCGAGCGAAGCGTCCAACTTCTGGGCCATCAACGCCATCGCTCGGGCCTGCATTGTCGCTTGGTAGTAGAAAAAGTACACGCGGCAAGGATGCTTCTGACCGATCCGCCATGACCGTCGCGATGCCTGACGTAGCGTGAACAAATCATAGCCAGTTTCGTAGAACGCGAGCGAAGGGAAATTGTGCCGGCCAAGAGCATCGAAAAGCGTAAGGCCCGTCCTCACCGGTTGCGGATGCGAGACCAGAACATCGACGCCCGGAGCGTTATCAGCGATCCACTGGCTGCGATGCCGGGTGGGGACCTTCGCGGCGTCCAGAACTTTGACCGTGAGGCCGGCATCCTGGATGATCTTCTCCAGCCGCCTCAACACGGGATGCGTATTTGTGTAGCAGGCAAAGACCCATGATTGGCGACTCTGTCCATTCTCTTGCCGCAGAATCTCCAGGAGTTTACGCTCCTTGGGCCAGAGCGTATCGCGATCGAGCGTCGGCGGCGTTGCGACACTCACGAACCGCCCTTTGTCGTTGTAGCCGATGGCCGGCCAATCCCACGGGTAGTCGGGATAAGCCAGCAAGGCATGGAGCATCCCCGAGAGAAGCTGATGATTGCCCCGTCGCAAGAGCTTGGCTACCTCGTCCTTGAGTTTCGCTTCCATGTCCCGATACGGCTCCATCAGTTCCGCACTCATGCTGACTGCGATCGGCTGCTCTTCGTAACTGGGCAGATTCTCCGCCACGTCCTTGAGGCTGAGAAAGATGGTGTTGCCGATAAGATGCCTGCCGTAGAGCGTGGGCATGATGCCCGGTTGCTCGGCTTGGCGTGTGCTTGTGCTCTTGCCGTGCCTGCGGCGGTTGTCGTTTGAGGCAGCCGTCTTCTCGGTGATGATCGTGTCAACCCTGCCGTAACGGCGGCTGAACTCCATATCATCTTGCCACGAAAGGCTCTCAGCCTTTAGGCTCTTCGGCGACATGCGGAACATGAGCGACCTGACGTGCCCTGCTTTACCGCCGATCAGTGTGCCCGTCATCGCGACCACCTTACGGCAGGACGCGACCAAGGCACCCAAGGCGTTTGCACGGGCTGAGGTTTCGGATTTCTCCTCGTGGACCTCATCGCAGATGAGGTAGTCGAAGACTCCCTTCAAGTGCTTGTGGATGTAATCGGCGGGTGCCCACACGGCATGCTTGGTCGTGTACTGCCACAAGGCCGTGCCGCAGCGTCGCATGATCGGTTCGCCATCGGCGGCTAATCGTCGGGTCGGCACTTCAGCGATGCACTTCTTACGCGACTTTTCGAGGTCCTTCATGGTGAGGTAATCGCCCTCACCGCCGGCCTTGCTTCGCAACTGCGAGCCGCAATCGGGGCAGCGAAGAATGCCGTGGCAGTCTTTCACTGCGGAAGCACGCCAGTAAGGGCCGTTCTTGGCCAGCGTTTCGCCGATGATCAGCCACGACGGCTTGGTCGGCTTCTCGCGGGGAAACGTAAGCAGCTCACGCCACTTCTCCAGCACGCGGACCTCGACCGTGTTGTCGGGGAAGATCGCGTGCAGTTCTTTTCGCCACGTTTCAACCAGGTGCGGCGGTGCCATCACTATCGCCCGGTACGGCTTGCCGCCAGCGTGGGCATGGACCGCACAGGCACCCATCTGTGTCTTGCCTGTGTTGTGGTGGATGATGCCAGCCAGTTCGTAATTGTGGTACTCTTCTACCGTGAAATCGTAGTACACATCTTGCCGTAGAAACGTAATTCCAGTAATATACACAGGTGTACTATCGCTGCCGTTCGAAAAGAGAGGCAATGGCGAAGAAAATTCAGTTGCCGATTGAGGACATGACACGCTGGTATCTTGAGGATGAGATGTCGCTGTCGGAAATCGGCGAGCGACTCGGACGCGACTTTCGTCTTGTTCATCGGGCACTTCGTCAAGCAGGAGTCCCGATGCGGAGTCGCGGATGCCGGTCGCACGGTCCAGATAACCACTTCTGGAAGGGTGGTCGCAAGGTTGACGCCGACGGTTACATAATGCTGTGGATGCCGGACCATCCTGGTGCAGATAAGCACGGGTATGTCCGCGAACACCGTCTTGTTGCGGCACAAAAACTCGGTCGCCCGCTTCGGCCAGATGAAGTTGTCCACCACATAAACGATAATAAGGCGGACAATCGCCCCGAGAACCTCGAAGTGTTTGCATCGAATGCGGAACACTTGCGGGTGACGTTGAAAGGCAAGTGTCCGAAGTGGACAGAGGACGGTCTGTGTCGAATTCGAGAGGCAGTCGCCCGCAAACGCGGACCGAGAGCCAAGCGTTTTCAGTTAAGAGGCGGTGATGGTCGGTACTCACGAACTCCCGCCCATTCGACAGCCGAACCCGATACAGATTCCGAATGCCTTTCACAAACGGCACTAATGCTCTGCCAATGACACGCCGACCGGTTGTCTCGTCATAGCTCCAGACGTGAAACGGCTCAGTGATTTTGTCTACCCTACGCATGGCCTTGGCAACGGGATCGTAAATCTCGTTCTCTCCGCCGAGACACCCGCATTCGCAGCACAGATAGACGGCCTTCTGCCGGCTCAGAGTCTTGACGCCAGCGGTGACAACGTGCCCCTGAGCAGGCAGCATGGGCCGTTTCAGATTGAGCGTGATGACCGGATCGGTCGTGGGAACGTGCAGCGGCTCGAAAGCCTGGCGGGCACGCTCCGCCACCAGGGGACCATAGCGATCCAGGTATTCCTGGAGAGTTTCACAGATCATGTAGATTTCCTTCGGTTATGCGGAAGTAGTTCGACAGTGGCGTTACTTGGCGACGATGCGAGCGAACGGGTAGTGGAGGCTCCGTTCGTTAGGTCGCACACCAGTCCGCTGCCCGGCATATAACCACCACCGTAGAGTGGTATTTGTTTGCAGCAATAATCGGGTGCGTCGAAAGGCAACCGTCCTTTGTCAAACCAAAACTTAGCAGGTTTCTAACAGAATTACCCTCGGTAGAGCGGGATTAAGAAAATAGGATGCAACCTGCTTGACAAGGATTTAGGCCTTATTACACTGAGGGGTAGTTTTTCTTTCATCGTGGCCCCAAACACCTGAGGCAGCGTTCGCAATCAGACGCTAGCGTCCCGCACGTGAGGATCGCGGCCTTTCTGGTTGCCTTCGGCACCCGCCCCAAACGAAAGCACACCGCCCGACAGGGGAGTGCTTTGTTTATTTCTTGGGTGTGCCGTTCCTTCCGTCCGCTTTCAGGCGGTAGCCCGTCCTGGCTGATCGTATTCAGCCGCGACGGATTCTCGCTTGGATGAATTTTATGTGGAGTCTCGACCACCCGTATTGGGAGAGCAAATAATGACCAGAATCGCATCGAGTCGTCACACTGCTCTTGCGGCAGTCTATGGATGTCTTTCCTTTGTTCTTTGCCTGAGTTCCGACGTCTCGCGAGCCCAGCAGGCAGGTGCGACTGTTGTATTCAATAGCTACACGCCTCCCAATCGGGGAGGATTTAGCAGCGTTGACGGAGGAACAACGCGAATCTCCGTTTCACAAACAACGACCATTACGAACATCGGTATCTTAAACAACATGGATTATGGACCTGGTGATATCAAGTTCGTCGTATTCGCTGCGGCGCACAAGTTTGCCTGACCGGAATAACCGGCTGAAGTCTCGAGTTATTCGTCCGGATTGAACCCCGCCCTTATCCCGCCCCGGACCCCGCCCGGTTAAATTCATCTGAGAACCCCGCCCCTGTTTTCTACGTTTCGGTGGTCGGTGGGCGCATGAAAATGGAGGAGTGAGGCCCGTTTACGACAACCCTCACTCCTCCTGTTGAGAAAGATCTCGCCATCAGTATCGAACTGCCCCGCCCGACAACTGTAATTGAAGTCGAAGAGCACAACCAAGCCGTGCGCCGGCAGAGTGCCGATCGTGTCTGTTTCCGACAGTTGTGCAGCCGTTGCGGAGAGCGCGGCCGTTTCGCGCCCGACGAGCTGCGCCGCCGTGGTCTGCGGCTGCTTGTGGAACACACGGTCCTGTGCGTGACCATCTGGCTGGCCCGCTGGCAATGCCGGAAGTGCCAGTACATCTTTACCGATTACCCCAGCTTTCGTACTCCCCTATAAGCGCTATGCGGGCCCGACCCTCCTGCACCTTGCCGGCAGCTATCTGGAGAACGACGGGCAATCCTACCGTGAGACGGCCAGCCCGGGAAAGCGAGCGACCGGCTATCAGCCGCCGCCGGGGTCGTCCGCCATGGAAGAGCGGGCCCTGCATCACAGCACGATCTGGTGCGTGCTGACTTGGTTGGGGGTGCAATCCGCCGCGTTGGCTGCGGGTCGGCAATTGATCCAGGAGCGTTGCCCCGCCTCCACCTGTCATCGCTTTGCCGGGGCCGTGGCGCCGCAAAAGTTCCGCAGTCCGCAGCGTGAGCAATTGCTGCGTTGCGCACGGCAAGTGCTCCATCTGATCGCCGAGTGGGAAGAGGTATTTTCCGAGAAGTTCTTCCCCCGTTTCGCGACAAGATCCGGGTTCACGTGAGGTAGCATGGACTCCGACAGTGGTTTTTCATCCATCCCCACCTTGTTTGGAGTCAAACTTTATGCCTTGTAACAATGAAGACTGGGCTGTCTTCTGGTGCTCGCTGCTGAGCCCCGTGCTGCTGGGAGAAATTCCCCAGCGGCGGCGCGAGCGGTATTTCCAGCAACTGAGCCAAGAGGAACGCCTGCTGCCCAACGGACGGCGGAAACGCCTTTCGGCACGCACCCTGCGTCGCCAGTGGCGGCGGCTGAAAGACGAAGGCGTGCCGGGCCTGTATCGCCGCCGCCGCTCCGATCGGGGCCAGCCGCGAAAGAAGCACAGCGACTTGCTGGACCGCGCCGTGGCCCTGAAAAAGGAGCAGCCCTTCCGCTCCCACAAAGCGATCAATCGCATCTTGAAGCGGGAGTTCGGAACGTCAGCTTCCGCGTTCCACCCTGTACCGGCACTTGCGGCAGCAAGGGGCCACGCGGCGGAAGCTGGGCGTGGCGAAGGAAATCGTGCGTTGCCGCTGGACCCGGGACCAGCCCGGTGCCCTGTGGGTCGGCGACTTCGAGCACGGCCCGCCGGTGATGCACCAGGGCCGCTCCGTGAAGACCCATCTTTCCGCCTGGATCGACTGCCACAGCCGTTACATCGTCGAGGCCCGCTACTACGTCCGCGAGAACCTGGACATCCTCCTGGATTCGCTGCTGCGGGCCTGGGGAAATCACGGCGCCAGCCGCGAACTGTACGTGGACAACGCCAAAATCTACCATGCCAAGGCCCTGCAACTGGCCTGCACCCAGCTCAACATCCAGCTCTTGCACCGGCCGCCGCGCGATCCTCCGGCCGGCGGCCTGATCGAACGTTTCTTCCAGACCTGCCAGATGCAATTGGAAGCGGAAGTCCGCGCCGGACAGATCCTTACGCTCGACGACTTGAACCGCGTCTTGGCGGCCTGGCTCGCGGTGGCCTATCACCAAGATGCGAACAGCGAGACCGGGGAAACTCCTCACGCGCGCTATCAGCAGGAGCCCCGGCTGCTGCGGCAGGTCGATCTGGGGGCGGTACTGGGCTTCTTCCATCAGCGGGTGCCGCGCCTCGTCGACAAGGACTTCTCGGACGTGCGTGTGGAGAGCCTGTTCTTCGCTGTCGATCCGGCGCTGCGGGGCGATAGGCTGGTCGTCCAGTACGATCCTTTCTCCCCGCTTGCCGAAGTCCAGCTTTACACTCCCGCGGGCGCGTACGTGGTCGCGGTCGGCGTTATCAACGCGAAAAGGGCGGCCATCCGCAACCGTCGCCTTCGCCACCTGCCGCACCCATCGTGCCCCACTATCTCGATGCCCTGCGTGCCGAACACGCCGCCATGCAGGAGCAGCGACGCGACCTGGGCATCGACTACCACTCGGCACGGCAGAAAAACGTATGGTCCTTGTCGAGTTTCGCCCGCGTCTTCGCCCGCTTATTGGCTCGTCAGGGCGGCGTATCCGGGTTGACCGTCCAGGAAATGGATCTCCTGGCCGCCTTCCACTCCCGCCACGATCGCGTCACCGAGAGCCTGCTTCGGCAGGCCTTCGAGCAGGCCCCGGCGGCGACCCTTCCCGAAGTCTTGTTTCAACTCCAATCCCTGTTTCCCGAAAGGAACGACTGATGTATCTCGAACACTTGCAACTGAAAAGCCAACCCTTCGCAGAACACGCTACGGTCTCTGCCCTGTGGCAGGACCAACGCATGGACGAAGGTCTGGCGCGGCTAGAATACCTGGTCCAGTCCGGCCAGTTGGGGCTAATCACCGGTCCCAGCGGAGTCGGTAAATCCGCGCTCTTGAAACGCTTCCTGCACGGCCTGCTGCCGCAACACTGCCAGGCCCTCTACTGCCACCTCTCCCACCTCTCCGCGACGGGCCTGCTGAAGCTTGTCGTCACGCAACTAGGGGAGACGCCGCGCCGCGGCAAAGAACGCATTTACGAGCAGATCCTGGAACGGGCCTCGCGGGCCGAGGGCGCCTTGTTGTTGGTCTTCGACGAGGCCCACCTGCTGGACGGCGATGCCCTCACCGACCTGCGGCTGCTGATCAGTTCCGCGCTGGACGTGCGGCCGCCACTGAAGCTTCTGCTCGTCGGTCAGGAACCGCTCCGCGCCGTCCTGCGGCGGGCGCAGCATGCCGACCTGCTCAATCGGATCTCGGTTCGCTACCAGTTGCGACCACTGACCCGCGAGCAGACTTGCCGTTACATCGACTTCCAGATCGCCCAGGCCGGCGGCGACCAGAAACTCTTCGACGACTCGGTAAAGGCGGCCATCCACGACTTCGCCAACGGTGTGCCCCGCCACATCAACAACCTGGCCACGGCGTGCCTGCTGCAGGCCGCCGCCCGCAAGGTCCGGCGGATTGACGACGAGTTGTTTCAGCAAGTAGTCGGCGAATTTCAGTTGCCCTAAAACCAGGAGGACAGCATGCCACGTTACTTCCCCGACGAACTCTTGCGTCGCTTACGCAATGACATTGCCTGGGCCTCTCTCCTGAAGCGACTGGAGTGGCCGCACAAACTCCGCGACGGACAACTGGTATTCTTGTGTCCTCGTTGCAACGAGTGCAACTCGGCGGTCAACCCGCCTACGAATCTCGGCCGCTGCTTCCGTTGCGAAGTCAACTTCAACCCCATCGACTTCACGATGGCCGTGCAGCAATGCGACTTCGTAACCGCGGTCCACTATCTGGAACCGCTCTTGCCACCCGGCCCCCGATGCCCTGCTTCGCACTGAACCACGGCTCATCACCTTGACCCTGCGGACGGCACTCTGCCGCCCGCAGGCTCTTTCTCTTCCCTTCCCCTCTTCCGCCTCACCCATCCACCTTGCCGCTCTTCTATTCTTTACCTCAACTTCCGGTCAATCATTCTGGGACAATTTCGGTCAAATAATTTGGGAGGCAGCATTCGCCTATCCGAGCGAACAGCCGCTCCTGATAACCCCGTCTCAATCGTTTGGGGCTGAGGATAGCGGAGACTATACTTGGAAAATCTCCAACGACATTGATCTTACGTTGCTGGCCGGAGATACGTATGACATTGGATACGTTTGCGACGTTTATCGAGACGATACGATGGATTTTGTATCGGTGTCAAATAATGGCTTTGCGACCGATATGGACTCTTCGATAGTCACGAATTTCACCTCACCTCAATTTGACCGAGTTTGGAACACCGGTGCGACAACTGGCCTCGAGTTGTTTTCCGTTCCCGAACCCGCTACCTTGACGCTCTTCAGTTCGGCATTGCTGGGACTTGGGCTTGTTTATCTGCGGCGGCGTCTCGCGAAGCCTTGAACTCGCTGCCCAACCCGCTCCGCACCCCTGCCAGCGTCCAACGTAATCCCCAAAGCGGATCGCGTCCGCACTTTGCTCGTAAAGCCGATTCATAATCTCGACCCACGGTACTATGCCACCAAAGACAGGTGGCCTTCCCTCACGCCCCGCATGACCAAGGCGTCCAGGTCGTCGGGTTCCGTCTTCAAGACCCCGACCGCGGACGCCATGCCTTCGCCGACGACAATTCCGCCGTCCTTGGTCATGGCTTGCTTGAGCCAGGAAATCCAGGACCGCAGTAAGGGCGTCGTGTAACGCGGACCCGATAGTTCGCTCCAAAGATGATCGTCGCTCATGTTGGGCATGAGGCCGGGGATCTTCGCCAAGGCGACCAAGTGGATTACCCCCGGGGCCAGCTTGGCGATGGCGGCACCGTAGGTCACGGGCTTGCCGTCGAAGGCGGTTCTGGCCTTGATCAACTGCTCGCTGTCGCCCGTCGTCAGACTGAACGTGGCCTGAATGTCAGGCTGGTAGAGAGTGGCTCGTACTGCCTTGGCGGCAGTGTCGGGACCGGTGGCACTCAAGAGCAGCAAGCCGGAAAAGTCCCGCGAGTGCCGCCGATACACTTGAACGTTGCCACCGTAGGCTTTCGACCACGCGACAGCGTGGCAGCGAAGACGAAACTGGCTCTTGCCGGTCTTTACAATCAGCGACGGAAGTTCAACTTCGTCGGACACGGGTTTTCCTTTCGGTTTGTCGGTAGTGGGTGTGGCAGACAAGCTTCGCAGGCCGGAGCTTCCGGTGACGGGACATGACCCGCCAGGCACCGTCGTTGAAGAGGACGATGAACACGGGATCGCCATCATCCGGGAAACGTTCAATGCGATAACGCTTGCTGCGGTCGGTCCATCGCAGACGTCGCCCGAGGATAGGGTGCCGAGACTTGCTCGGCTGCTTGGGCCATTGGAGGGCAGGTTTCATTCGTCAGGACTCCAGGTTCGTAATGATGCCTTGCGAATCCAGAACCCGGATCACCAACCTCGGCTTTTCCGAAATGACCGTTCGCGTGGTGACGCTGCCGTCTTCGTTTTCATTTTCGTCGCAGGACGCGACGTACTCGTCCTTGGCGGCCGTGCCGCGAATGACGTGCGGCAACTCATCGGGCGGACAGATAAGCCCGTCGATATGACCTGAAGCCAGCAGCATTGCCCGGTGCCCGTTGCCAGGACTCAAAGGCGGTCGCGGACGGTAATCAAGCACGATCGGCTGGCCGCTCGATGTGGAACCTGAGCGGGCTCTGTGCCACCAGCCGGGCCAGTTCGGTGTCCGTGGGCTCCGTCTTGCGGAAGTGCCGCGGTCGCTCGCCCGCTGGCAGCTTGTAGACAACGTGGTCCTCCATCCGCTTTTTCAGCCAGTCGTAAGGGCATTCGCGGTAGCTGACGGCACGCGACTGCTTCCGCTTGCGGCCCAGGATGACGGTCTCGCCGAACTTGCGGACATCCTCGGGAAACTGCATCGCCGAGATGTCGTAAAACGACTGCTCGAAGAACTCGCTCGTCTTCTGGCTGTCGGCGATGTCATGCGGGCATACGAGAGCAAGAACGCCATTATCGGCCAGTAGATGGGCAGCCCGTTCGATGAACTGCGTTTCGACGCGACCTTCGCCGCCCGTGGCGTAATCATAGGGCGGATTGCACCAGATGAACGAGAACGAGTGGTAGCTAATCGCACAGCGAAGGAAGTCGGCCGGTGCCAAGGACTGACCTTCGGGCAGCGATTCTCGCACCAGGGCCGCACGATCTTCGGAGAGCTCGATGCCGTAGGGCACGGCATGGACTCCTTGGGCCAGTTGCAACAAAGCATGGCCTTCGCCGGCACAAGGGTCCAAGATGAGGCATTCACCAGCGGTGGGCGGTCGGAGCCGATCGAGCACAGCGGCGACGGCTGCTGGGGCAGCGGCATAGTAGCCGCCTTTGATCTGCGACATGAGTCGGGCCATTATTGAGTTTTCTCCTGTGGCAAGCCTCGGGTAAGTCGTTAGAACCGGAGCACGTTGCACAATGACGATCAAATCGAGCTTCGTCGGTAGTCCCGCTCGCCATCCCGATGTATTTCCCGCTCCACAACGATCTCTCCATCCTTGCGGATTTGCAGAGAAACGTACCCGTCGCCTGAACCGTCGATACGGATTAGCCATCCGTCCGGCGAAACCGTCAGCGTGATCTTCTGGTCGGCGAAGAGCGAGCTTTCAGGGGCGGCCCGCAAGAGTTGAGTGGCCTTGCTGGGCTCGTTTGGATAATCGAACTCATCGCCGACAATCCGCAAGGCAGCAAACAAGTCCATCGAGAATGTAGCCATGGTTTGTATCCTTTACACTCGGGAAACTGAACGGCGGGGTTGCAACCGCGTCGGATCGAACCATTCGATCGGACCCCGCATTACGCCCTCGCGGGCGTGCTCTGCGATCAGCCCATGATCGTGCGTGCCGCAAGCGAACTTCGCGGCGATGCACAATGGTGGGCCGTTTAATACTCGTCGGGCAACATCAGCACTCCGTCGACCAGGTAGAGCTTGATTGAGGGCAGCGGAAAGTCGGTATAATCGATCTCTTGCCGGACCAGCAGCGGCTTGCCCGTATCGGCTTGGCAGGTAGCGACCGCCATGGGCGTATTGTCGCGGTCCACGGTGAGAATCCAGAGTTGGAACTCCTCTTGTCGCAAGCGGGCGGTCTGGTGCGAAGCCACGAGGTCGATGAGCCAGAAGGCACCAGCCTTCTCGGCCAGGAACTTCACGCCATCCGTGAAGGTGATGCGGCCGGTCCAGTGCTTCCACCAGGTTTCGGTGCCGCAGAATTGCGACAGATCGCTTTCCAGCGTGGCGGCGTCTTGTTGCGTCAGCATGACTTCTCCTCGCGGGGTATTCGGAAACGAAACTACTTGTGGGCTTCAAACGCGAAGTAGTAGCGTGGCTTAGCCTGAAAGAAAAGGCTGCCCTTCTGGCCGTCGCACCGGCGGCGAACGACAACGAGTGGGGCGGCAAACTCGATCACGTCGAAATCGTCGCCCAACTGATTCGGGTCCCAGACCTGACCGTGTTCGGCTTCCAGGGCCTCCCGGCTGCCGGGCTCGGCATTGATCTCGGATTGCAATCTCATGCGGATGGATACGGTTGGATCGGACATTTGATCTCCTCGTGAGGAAGGGGTCGTTACGGACTGAAAGTCGGTGTCAGGCAGCAGCATTTTTCAGCCTGGTGTCATTCCTCGTTGCCGAGACACTTACGATAGTTGAGGACACAAACTTCGTGCCCCCATGCTTCGATTTCGGTGCCGTCATCGAAGCGAATGAGGTACATGTCCTCGCCTTGTCCCCCTTCTTCGGCCTCGGAGTCGGGAAGTTGCTTGACTACCGTGAAGTGCTCGCCGAGATGCTCTTTGTACTGCTCGAAGGGAGTGGTGAAAAATGAGCGGAACACGCCGGGCTTGTAGTCGAAACGGTGGATCGTGCGATCCGATCTGGCATACTCGGGGGAGTCTCGCCATTCCGTCGTGCTTTCAATGACTTCGTATTCGTCAGCGTGAAGCACGACCGGAGCAGCATCGGGGCGGAACGTATCCCAGCAGACCATCTTGCCGGAGACAACCTTGCCTTGATTGGCCTTGATCCAGGCCAACTGTTCGGGATTCCGACCGCCTTCGGCCGCAATGACCACACGTACCTTCGTTGGGAATCGCGTTTCCTCCGGCGTGGTTCTCTCATATTCGGCGTGCAGCCCGCCGTCGTTGCGTGTGACGATGGCGTGCCGATTTCCCGTGAGGGATATGCGGGCCTGCTCGTCGCCGATTTCGGCTTCGATCGGGTGGTTCACCCAGTAGCCCTGTTGCTGAAGGAAAAGCACGATCTCGGCAGTGCTGGAATCAAGTCGCATGCTATGCTCCGTAAATAGGTCAACGGGGTGGTTACAAGCGAGCAGCCTGACTTCCGGCTGCTCTTTCAGACTGGGCCGGCGATCCTCGTCACCAACTTGCTTCCTTCAGCACATTGCCGAAATCGTCCAGGACAAATGGTCACAGTAATCTCCTAGAACAGCACGCCCTGCAACGATTCGACCAGCGTAAGATGCCCTTCGGTCTCGCAAGCCGGAACGGCATGGCCGGCATCTTCCAGTTGGCCTTTGAGCAAGGGCAGTCGGTGCGGCGGCCGAAACGTGCATTGCCGCTGAGACATCTGGCAATTGGGATTCAGGGGCACTTCGGGCAACTCGGTCAGAGGGGTGAAAGGCAGATCCTTTGCCAGGATGTACTCGGTGATCGAGCCCGGCAGGCCCAAGGTCCGTCGAGGCCGTCGCCAGAGCCCCCGCACCTTGCGGTTGTAGGGCTCGGCCCGCAATTCCATGCGGATGATCCGTGCCCGCTCTTCGTCAGAAAGTTCCTCGACCTCTTCGGGCCGCTGGTTTGGGCAAAAGAAGCAGGCAGACTTCGGTGGGATGGGCATGCCCGCGTCGGCAATCGCTTGCTTGCAGCGTTCCAGGTTCCAACCCCAATCCATGAGCGGATACTGCCATTCGTAACGCTGGGCGTCGGGACTGCCCCGGCCGGCGTGGGTGCGATCGGCGGCACGCTCTTGGCGGTAGCCTTCGCACGCTTCAAAGCCGATGAGCTTGATGACTTTCTCGCCGCGTGCCCACGTCTTCTGGCAGGCTTCCAGGCTGCGGCAATGCCGGTTCTGCGGTTCGACCTTGAACTTCAGAGTACAACTGCCGCGGTTGAAGGTGGCTCCCGGAAGCGTGGCGTTCGCGAGCATGTTGCCTTCAAGCGTGGAATACGGTGCCCGCACGGGCTCGTAACGCACGATGGTCAGCGGCGGGAAATCGACGCGGGCGAGCCATGCCTGCAAGTGCGGGATGAAATCGTACGTTCCGGATTTTTCAGACCCGACATCGGCAAAGAGAATTGCTTCAGGGCGGATGCCACGCTCATGCAGGCCCACGAGCATTCCCGTCGAGTCGCGGCCCACGCCACAAGCCACGACAACGGTTCGATTCTGCAAACATCCCATCAAGTACCTCTCCCGTCGTTTCATTGTTTGCTTGAAAATGCTCGAACTTGGCGTCACCGCCGGAACGTCCGGTAATTGATCGCCTCGCAGGTATGGGAGGGGCCGATCCGCGCGGAGTGGTCCAAATTCGCAACCGTCCTGGCGAGGGCGATGATGCGGGTGCGGGCATCGGGGTCGATGCCAAGTTCCACGCAAGCGCACTTGAGCAGATTGGTGGAATGCTCGTCCAAGGCCAGATCGGCATAGGCGGACATGCGGGTGATCTGGGCCTTCATTTCGACCACGCTCGTTCCCGGCCGTCCGCTAAATTCCCGTTGCCGAGGCTGGACCACCTCGACCGTAATGTCGGCCGCCGGCCACGCCGACCGGCAGTGTTCGACCTTGGCCGCGGAGCAGTCGCAGGATCGACTCGGGCTGCCGTAATAACCGCACGGGCACGGCCGGGCCTCAAACGTGTTGCCTAGGCCAAGTTCCAAGGCGACAGCCCGCAGCATGGTCTTGCCGCAATTCGGAGCGCCGACGAAGAGGATTGAATGGCTTCCTGCCGCGGCGACCAACAAGGCCCGCTTCGCGCATTCGTTGCCGCAGATGATCGTGGCGGCGTCATAGCCGCTGGTGGCCGCCTTCGCTCGCCGTGCGATTTCGGCGGATGCTTGGCGATGGAACATTGCCAGTTTGTTGTCGTTGAGAGTCAGGAGATTCATGGGTTGTCCTTTGGCTGGATGTTCTTCGTTGTGGACGTAGCTCAGACGGTCCACCTCAAAACAGTTCGGCTACTAGGCAGATTGTCGGCGACTCGTCCGCCGCGCTGGCGACGGTTGCGTGCCGGCCGTCGCGGTCTCCAGCCCCCGCTTGACGCTTTCGGCCGGGAATTTGTAGATCGTGCCGCTACGGTTCTGCCCCAGGATGGGAAACTTGTGGCTCTTGGGCTTGAGGCCCACGATGGTGAAGCGCTCGCCGCGGCTGACAAACTGCTTTCCGAAGTCGTCGGCGGAAAGGCCGTGGAACTTCGCCAGGGCTTTGAAATCCGCCGCTTCCCTGGACTCGGCGATACCATTTGCGGCCACTTCCGCAAACTCGATCCTGAGATTGACGAAGGTCTCGCCAATCGTGCCGCCCTTGGCGGTGATCTTCAACTGGCCGTCACTCTCCATCGGTGCCAGCAACGCCAACACCTGTCGTTCAATCGCTCTTGCCGTATTACGGTTCATGGTTTTCTCCAAAGGTCAAAGGAATTACACAGCGTCAGGCATTTTCGCGGGCGATTCGTACGGTTCCACGCCCATTGCCGCCCGGAACTGGTTGATCCGCCTGACCATCGCCACCCGCCCGCGTCGTGCCAACAACTTGTCCTGGGGCCAACGATGCGGGTCCGCGACCTTGTAAGAGCCCCATGTCCAGAACAAGCAGTAGATCATGTAGCACCGCTCGCTCAGCGTGCCGGTGTGGTAGCGGCGTTCCGCTTCGTCCAAGCTGCATTCACGGAGATAGGCGATTTCTTCCGCCAGTCGTTTAAGGATTGTCTGCACGGTTTGCAGCCTCCGTTTTCTGTCGAATTTCGCCGGCCCGCAGCATTTCCCAAAGGTCGTCGGGAATAGGCTCGTCAAGGGTCTCCCCGAAGCACTCCCGCTCTCGCTCTTCTTGACTCGCGGGGTTCGCCAGGGCCGACTCAAGAGTTGGATGCATTTCCTCCACTTCACGCCAGGTCCGTTGCGAGTAGAACCACCCCCGGTTTTCATAGGTGGCTTCCAATCCACCCCTTTCGCTCTCCCGATAGGCGATCTGGGTCTTGCTCCCTAACACCCGGCGTATGATTGGTGTTTTCATATCGGACTCCACTTTCTTTCGATTTACGCGGGGCCCACTCAACGCGGCCATCGTGCGTCATCTTGCTACTTCAGCGGCTTCGCTCTGAAGATGCTTGTAGAGGGCTTTCCAAACGGCCTTGCGATGCATGTCAACGAGCGACGGAGGAGCGGACCAACGGCCGGTCTTCTCGATCTGCTTGCTCCAGTCCCGTAATTCCCAGTAGCTGAAGTACCCCCAGAATGGCATTGATGGCTTTGCGGTACTCGTCCTCTTGAATCAGCCGCTCGGCATCCTCCTGGGAGAGCATGCCTTCCGTGACCCTCGCATTCATCACGCCCCGATTGAGTTTGAAGCCGAGAGGCAGCGTCACGAAAATCTTGCGGGTCAGCCCTGTGGGCAGCGGTAGCGGGGGTTCTGGCCACGTGAGCCGGGTGTGCTTTGTCATAAATCGTCCTAATCTTATTCTTGATAATTAGTTTGTCGGCCAGGGGGCGTGCATGGACCAGATCGCCAGCCCCTACTTGCGTAGTGCTGCGTGCGGGACTATGCTGGCAGAATTGGAAACTGGAGAGTTAGCCATGTCGCTTATCCCTTGCCCTGAGTGTGGCCGCGAGATTTCGACGAATGCGGAAGCATGCCCGCACTGCGGTAATCCAATGCGATCTTCGACGCCAGCACCGTCGGGACCGACGTGCTACGCTTGTTCGGCGACCGCGACCACGAAATGCCAGCGGTGCGGAGCCCTGAGCTGTGCCGAGCACCTGCGAAACATCTACGTCCCGCACGGCCGCGGCGGGGCATACGAGTTACGATGTGATAGTTGTTATGCCTCAGCCGAGAGATCAAGAACGAGCCGACAAGTCGCAATGGGAGTTGCTTTGCTGGTAGCCTCAGTGATCGCCCTGATGGTCGCCATTATTGCGGCAGGACCTCATCGAGGTCATTTTCCTTGAGCTTTTCCAGAGCCGCCGCGTCAGACGGATAGCGGCAACAGAGGTCGCACCGCTCGACCTTGGCCCCTTCCGGCAAGCAGCCGTTCTCCAGATGGGCCAGGATGCCCGGTATGCCCGAGCAGAAGTAGCCGGGCTTCTCGCAATCGCAGCGGGGGTCGTTCTCCGGGCTGGGATCTTCCGGCTCGTCCGCGTCGGGCTTGAGCAGGGCGTCGATGCCATAGCAGTCGTGTGCCTGATCCGCGATCTCATCCAGCAGGGCAATTATGCCCTCCAGAGTTTCTCGGCCATCGCCAGTGGTCGTGTCGGCCAGGTCCAAGAGCCATTGCCGCTGCCGACGTAGCAACGACCCGTCGATCCGCAGGGTGTAGGCGTGCGTGTTTTCATTCATTGCCGAGTTCTCCTTCGTCCGTGGTCGCGGTCTGCTTCTCAGCCAGCCGGTCAAGCTCCTTGGTCGCCGCTTGAACGCCCATCTGTTCGACCAGATAGCGAATCTGTCCGTCCATGCCTTCGTTGTTCACGTCGGCGGCGATGCTGGCGGCCAACTCGTGAACCGACTCGTCCAGGTCTTCGGCTTTCAGTCCGGCGGTTTCAGCCTTGGCAAGCAGAGCATCGATCGCCTGCGTGGGGCCGTCGTCTTCGTCGCCTTGCTTGGCGAGAGCCATGTCCACGGCTTCGCAGCACATGCGTGCGGCTTCCGCCAAGTCGCCGTGTTCCCAACGCTCGACCACTGCCTGGCAGGCGGCCAGCAGTAGCGGGAATGCGTCAAGGTTTGCACTGCTTGTTGCCTTCTTCGATTCGCTGAGCCAATCAACGAGGTCTTCAACGGTCTCCAAGTCGTCAACCTGCTCGCCACGCGAACAATCCGTGTCGATTCGAACGTAGAAGTTCGGCAGGTCGCCAGGCTTCTCGTCGTAATAGTGGCAGAACTCGGCGTTGAAGTCGGGGTGAATCCAGATAACCGAGTAGCTCGTGATCCGCCCTTCATCGTCCGTCTGCCGCTTTGACGGGATATGAAACTCGATGGTCTTCTCTGCCTCGACCTCGGCAAGCAAGACGAGGAATCGATCGTTCACGAATGCCATGACTTCGGGCGGGATTTTGTATTTGTCGGCTATCACGCTCATTACTTGGTCACTCATCGTTATTAGCCTCCGAAAGCGCCTGCCGTATGGCAGATCTGAAAAGAAAAGGACCGCTCGTGCCGACCTACGGCACGCCGGTCCTCTGGTATTGCATTGCTTGGTAGCGAGAACCGCGGCACGCCGCGATCCGTCATCTCCTGGTAGCGGTACGTAATCACGCTGCCGACAGCCGGCGGGTTTTCACGCTGGGCATCGCTGAAGCCCGTGCCGACCGAGAATGTCTGGCTGACCTTTGTTCCCAACGATCCTTACGGCATCACGCCTGTATCAATCCAACCGACTTCTTCCCCATTGGCATCAACGGCTTGCAAGACGGTTGATCCGTAGGAGCCAACGCTGGTCTTGCAATCGTACCCGTCAACCTTGAAGGTATCGGGACGGTTGTCGGCAAACCAGCGGCAGACCATGGCACAAACGATTGCCGGATCGCCAGCAGCACAAGTTTCAAGGTCGCTTCTCATGGTTAGGTATCCATTCGCGTGTGAATTATTGCCGGGTTCTGCACCTGGATTTACCTGGCGATGCCCTGGATCACCAGCGGCAGCACCAGAACGTCGTTTGCCTGGGCAGCGTCTTCGACGGCCTCATCATGGTCAGTATACACTCTCGTGCCGAGCAAAGCATCACCGTCCAAGTCGTAAAGCACCCAGCGACGCCGCTCCTGCTGAGATTGCTGGCATTCGATGCCGGCGGGGCCCGTCAGGGCAGCCTTCCACCCCGCCTCGAATGCATCCCGCAGCCCGCGAGGGGTGTCGCTGCTGTTGTCATGTATGAACGCCTCAACTGCCTCGTCAATACTTGGTCGTGTCTTGTCGGCAGGGGCGACGAAGAACTCGCCAAATCGCGGGTCGCCGTATTCCTCCATGATGCCTGGCGTGGAAAGGGCCGTCTCCATGAGGCGGTCAGCGGCCGAAGCCAGTCCTTCGGGATCGGTCAGGTTGGGATTATACTCGACCTCACAAATCAGTGTGGTCTTTGCCATCACTTAGCTCCTTCGGGCTGTTACTTGGGTTAGATCACCGGTCAGGCAGACGCGGCCACCTGCGGCACGAGCGCCGCACGCAACTTCTCCAGGTGCCCGGCGAGGTTGTCGATCTTGTAGGCTCGGGCCTCCAAGTGCTCAAAATTCGCACGGCCCAGCATCGGAGATTCAATCCGTTGGCCGCTGGCCTCCGCGGCATCCTTGAAAATCCCTGCCATTCCGGCGATCATCGCGTCCCACTGGCCCACAGCCTTGGCCAGCGCCGCCAGGTCGCGATCCTTCCAAAAGTCGCCTGCGTCGTTGACCTCGACCTTGAAGCCGATTTGCTGCATGTGCTCCAGCACGGCCACGACGGAAAGATGGGCCCGCTGGAAGTTATTCCAACCGCCGACTTCCGGATCATTGGCGTACTGCGTCTTGCAGAACGACGACCAAGCGCCGTGGGTGGCCGGAACTACGTGTTCCTTGCCGTGGACGATGTCTTTCAAGTCGTCCTTGAACTGGCGGCTAACGAACAGCACGCGGGCCTCATCGATGGTGCCGCGAAAGCGGAAGTGGATCTTGTGACAGGCGTAATCGTCGAGTGTCAGTTCCACGTAGCTCGGGCCGTATCCGCGACGATGGCTGAGGTAACGGCCCGAACGGATCGAGACGCCGCCTCCCGGAATATAGTGCAGCAGTTCGCTGTGGCCCCGCAGTCGCCCGCGGCTGTCCTGGCCGTCCGGCATCTTCACCAGGCGGTACTTCTTCAAAAAGGCCCGCAGGAGCTTCTCCGAGGCGCGATAGGACGTGGCGCCAAAGACGTTGGACCAACCGGGAGAGTTGTCCATTTCCGGTTTCCACACGAATCGCGGATAGCTGCACCAGCCGACGTTCATTTACTCAGAGCCTTCGGCCGGGTAGATCGACAGGCACATCATGTGCAACGGGACCTGCCGCCGGGACTCGCCCGGACGCCAGGGCGACTCGACGTTGCGCGTGGCCTGAATCTTCGCCCAGCGGAACGGGTCGCGGGCATGGGCTTCTTCAAGGGTTTCGCCCTCACGTCGGCCGGTCTCATGGTCACAGTCCTTACCCCGGAACTCCGCGACCTGGCTCACGGAAATGACAGGCAGAGACAACGCAAACCGCCGCGTGTCCTCCAACTTCTGACGGATCTGGCGGCGGGTCCAGTCCTGGCCGGCTTCGATGCAATAATGGATGGTCAATCCCATGGCATTCTCCTGGATAGATGGGCCTTTATCAGATATTCAACTCGGGGAGCACGAACTCCTCGTCCGACTCCGTGACGCCATGCAACGCTCCTGCGTCGTTGCCTTCTCCGTCCCGTGCCGCGTAGACTGCCGTGCCATCGTCGAGCAGGAAGACCACGCTTGTACGGTCCCACATAAGCCGCCGGCACTCGTCGGCATTCAGGTAGCGGACCTCGACGATCCGCCGGTTCAACAGCCGTTGGCGGGCTGTCAGGTTGCAGGCCGCCATGAACTCGTCATGGCTCGGTGGCGTTCGTTTTGCCATGGTCGCTTTCTCCTTGGTGGGATTTGCGGTTCTGCTCGAACGCGGCACGCTGCTGCTCCACGAAAGCATAGCTGCTCTGCCAGCGAATCTCGGCGGCCGTGACGAACACTGCCCCGCCGCCGAACTCGCCCGCACGGAGTTTCGAGCAAGTGGTAGCGTAGCTGAGCGACCAGCATTGATCCGGACGGAACCGTTTGAGAAACTTCTGGATGAGGTGGGCCAGGCGGTCCGCATCGCCGTTGGCCTCGGCGGAGAACCAGGCGTAATTGGTATCGTCGGCTTGATACTCGATCTGGAAGCCCTGCACGTCGGCGTCGTCGTTAAGGTCTTCGTAGTCCCGCAGGAATCGCAGCCCTTGGTAGCTGGGCTCGGTTTCGCGGTTTCGCACAGCGTCATCGTCTTCGGGATACTCCGTCCCGTTGATGACGGCGATCGGCTCAAGCTGGTGCCCGAGCCAAGCCGACTCTTCGGCGGTCAGATTGTCGAGCGTTTCGGAGAATTGAAGAAAGTTGTCGGCCAAAGTGGGCCTCCGTAAAGTGTGGGGCAAGGGAATGGCAACGTCCGGGCCGGTGTCACGGCAGTCGTGAGCGGCTAGGGCACGAAGAGTCAGTCGGGGTAAACCTCGATGGCAGCGATGGTTCGTAGCGTTCGGCCGTTTACGAGCGTTACTGCGATTTCCGCTTCCAGCGAATAACTTGTCTCGCCGGAATCATCACGCGACTCGATCACGTGGTGATGTACAATTTCGCTCTCGCGGATCGGCCACTCGCGGCATCCCAGTTCGTTCCAACGTGGTGCTTTCATTTCTCTCCTGGCAAGGCATCAGTTGCGGTTGTGGGTCTCCAACGTGCCTTGCTCGATGGGAACGAGCTTGCCGCACTCCGGGCAGGTAGCGAGGTTCTCGTAAGGGCGTTTGTTGCGGACCTGCTTGACCCGGTACTGTCGCATGAGTTGCAGCGGGGTCTTGCCGCTCGTTTCACAGGGGTAGTGCTTGAAGTGACTCATGGAATTACGCCTCGCCGGGGCCGCTAACTTCGGCATTGGACGACGGGCACGGGTCCAAGTGCTGGAACCAGAGCTTGCAGTCCTCGGGTTGGCGAAGATCGAAGCTGAACGTCTCAAAGTTCGCTCCTGCGTAGGGGCTTTCGGTCTTGTGCTCCTTGACCTTGCAGAGCGCCTCCCATGCCGCGGCACGGCCGTTGGCGATCTGTTCGGATGAGAACCTGATCCGGGCCCGAAACGTCATGCGACGCCGGGCGAACTCGTCAAGCGACTTCGCGGCATTGGCGATGGCCTTTCGCCAGCGGCGGATATAGGCTTCCGGCTCGGTCTGCCGTTGACCGTAAAGCACCATGCCGCCGCCGCAGCAAGCCGAAGCCCGTTCCACGATTTCACGCATGACCGCACCTTCCGCTCCGATGGCGATGGGATACCAGTCGCGACAGCGTTTCTTGTCCCAGGTCCAGCAGTTGTTGTCGCCGTGCAGTTCGCAGGCCACGAGAATGTCCTCGTAGTGGCCGACAAGATTGGCGGGCAAGTGAAGGGCTTGCATATCGTACACGATTCCGTAGCTCATGGTGATGCTCCTTTTTAAGGAAGGGTGGTACAAGGCTTGGGTGTCGTTCGCCCCGATCGCGGCCAGACCAAAGCGATGCCGCGTATAGAAGGGATGAAATCCACGTGATCGTCGATGATCAGACCGCGGTCTCGCAAGATCCCGACCAGCGTCGGGTTGTCGTCGGTCGGCATGCCGCGATCTTGGGCCGCTGCGATGAACTTCAGGCGACCCCGGCCTGTAGGCTTTGCAATCTGCACCACTCAACCCTAGCATCCGAGCCCGGCACCGGGCAGACATTCGAGCTGGCCAGAGCCTACGGGCCGCGTATGGAAACGCTTACTGCAAGCCAGGTTGGGAGCGAGACTCTCGGGCCTGCCGATTGGTTGCATGAGAACGAGGAAGACCGCCTCGATGTGGACACTGAGGGCGACGGCCAGCCCGAGGCGGTATCTGCTGAAGAGCGGTGTGCCGAATCGCCCACCGGCAGGCACGTTCCCGATCCGCAGAGCATCCGCCCTGCGGACGGTACCGGGAGGAATCGCGGCACGGACTATGGGATGGAACTAAATACGGCCTATCCGCCTCACCACTGGAGATCGTTCGGCTCGATCAGCATCGATCCGCTGCGGCCGCAATGCAGGCAATTGACGTCGATCAGCCACTTCAGTTTGTCGTCGGGCACGAAGTAGAACGTGAAAACATCCACGTCGTCCTCGTGGCGGAACAGTGCAATGTACAGATCGGGCTTGGTCATCGTGCGTTTCTTTCGTGCGTGGGTTTGATGCTGTGGATCGAGGGGCGTTCGCTCCTCTCAGTCCTCGATGATCTCGAAGGACTCCAGGGCCGGCACTTCCGGCGGAAGGCACTTACGTAACTTGCCGCAAAGCCGCTGAAGTTTGCGTTGCAACTTCGCTGGGTCCTGCTTGCCGCTCTTGATTTCGGTCACGGTTTTGGCGAGCGTAGCGGCGATCGGCTTCAGTGCCGAAGCCTGAACGGTCGCGTTGCGGCTGTGATCGGTCAGCGATTGGACGAGCCCGCAAGTGGGATGGAAGGCCACAACTTCCGGATCGAAGTCGTATTTGCCTTCGGTGTAACGGCAGAACGCGATGTCATGCTCACGCAGGAACTCTTCCAAGTCGTTGAACTCGCCCCAACTGGCCTCGTAATCGAAGAGACGCAGCAGGAGCAGCCCGTCACCAGTGTCGCACCGGGCAGCGAGCAAATCATCGGGCTTGGCAGGCTGAAACAGACTTTCGCCCCATTCGAGCGAGACGCCTTCCGTGGCAATGACGCCGCATAGCTCTTCGGCAACTCTGTCGCGGATCTTGCCGCCGATCTGGATCTCGGCTGCTATTCTTTCGGACATTACTTTGGTCTCCGGGATGGCAAAGGTATCAGATCGGCTGGATGCTGCGGATCGACGGGATGATGCTCTCGCCGACGCTGACGTCGAGGTCTCTGAGGGCCTTGGCGAGTTCCGGGAATTGATCGACGGGCAGGCCGTGGTCTTCGGCGACTTCGATGTACTCCTGGCTCTGCCCGACAGGCTCGGCTTCGCCCTCCAGCAGCATGACGATGGCCTCGGCCTCGCTGTTCGCCTCAACCCGGTATTTCATGGCGTGCAGTTCGTATTGCTCAATCAGATAGGTACGCATGGATGCTCCTGGTAAGAATGTCGTGGAAATGAAACTCAATCCTTGCGTTCCGCCGGCCACTGGTGCCCCGCTGGGCATTCCAGGATTTCGTTGCCGGCTTGATCGTGCCGGGTCGCCTGGTTGTTCCAGTCGACTTTGGTCTCTCCCTCGTACTCGGCGTGGCCGTCGTCATCGAATGTCAGCAGGGCTAGGCCAGGAATCAGGTCGACAGTTCCTTTGGCAGGCTGTCCGCAATCGGGGCACTTCCAGGGCTTGAATCGCATGTTGGCTCCTGGGTTAAGTGGCATGTTGAGCGGTCGCTGCCAACAGTTCTTCCATCACCTTCAGCGGCAGTTCCCCGGTGGTTACATCCACGTCCGAGTGCTTCGGGATCGCCGTCCAGGCAATCTGGAATTCCGGCCGATTCGAAGACGGGCTGCAACGGACAATCATCTGGTCACACTCGGTTCGCTGGGCTTCGTGGGCATTGAGGTCAACGCCAGCGGGCACCACGGCGTATTCCCGCTGTTCAAAAGCAGTTAGCCAGTCGCGGGCTGC
Organism: uncultured Planctomycetia bacterium; assembly: GCA_963824275.1. Classification (GTDB taxonomy): domain Bacteria; phylum Planctomycetota; class Planctomycetia; order Pirellulales; family Thermoguttaceae; genus JANXQG01. Next base: position 255,354 of record CAWGOT010000008.1, read on the forward strand.
TTTGCTGCGTCTGCGCTTGCCCGTGGCTGCAACAGCCTCTTGGCAGGCGTCCAGAACTTCGTGATCAAAGAACTCTGCCGTGCTGCCCCAGAAGTAGATTTCCCAGAGATCGCTGTCCTGTTGCCCGGCTTTCCGGGCCAGGGCCACGCGGCGGCGGATTTGCGTGGCGAGTGCCGGCGTCAGTTCGACGACCGCGTAATCGCAGTCGCCGTTGAAGTTTTCGTCCGAGCTGTGGGCGTTGAGAATGAGGTACGTGGTTCGCTCCAATCGAGGAAGGGGCAAGCAGGAGGGCGAGAGGTCATCTCGCCCTCTGCTTGCCGTGAAAAAGACCAACGTCACTTGCACAAGCGGTCCAGCCGCTTCCGAGCCGCCCACCAACCCGCCAGGGGCAAGCCCCGGCGGTAGGCGGCGTAGGTCTGGGCGATGACCTTGCGGATCAAGCGGCGGTACATGGAGATGGGCATGGATTCTCCTTATGGGAAGGGACGGCCGCAGCGGTCAACCCGAAGCGGCGAAAGAAACGAACGGCACGATGCTTCGCGTACCAGCGACGGCGGGCCGGATTGAGAGAGAATCGACGTTTGCGGGTTCCGTCCGGCATGGCTACTTCCTTGATAGTCCTCCCCACTTGCCGCGGGGAGTTTGTCCACAGATAATGTCATGTCGATACGAGAGTAGGTGTTTCCAGCCCGCCGTGTTCAGCAAGATCGAGCGAGATCGGGAACGCGTCAGCAATTCGATCAAGTACAAAGGAGTCGCAAATGGAAGTCAGGGCACGCGTGTTTTCTGCTGCCGTAATCACCGCCTTGCTGTTGGCTGGCTGCGGTGGGAAGGACGATCCCATTACAAAGGCCGAGAAGAAAGAGGCCGACAAACCGAGCATCGCCGAGATCAAGTCGATTGCCGAAGAGGGGTTCATCTACGGCCTGCCCATCGTGATGAACTACGCAGTCATGTACGAATACTGCGTGGACAAGGACTCGGGCCAGTACAAAGGCCCCTTCAACCAGATCGCCAACGAGGCCCGGGTCTTCACCTACAAGGATACGTCAATCATCACGCCGAACAGCGACACGCCGTATTCGTTGCTGTGGCTGGACCTTCGGGCTGAACCTTTCGTGATTTCCGTTCCAGCCGTGGACAAGGAGCGATACTACTCGGTGATGCTCTGTGACGGGAATACGTTCAACTACGGCTACATCGGCAGTCGTGCGACGGGCAGTGAAGCGGGCGACTACATGGTGGTCGGTCCTGACTGGAAAGGCGAGACACCCGCTGGCGTGAAGAAAGTCTTCCACTCCACCACGCAGTTTTCGCTCGTTGCCTACCGAACACAACTCTTCAATCCCGAAGACATGCCCAATGTCGTGAAAGTCCAGTCCGGGTACAAGGCACAGCCGCTTTCCGCCTACCTCCATCAGCCCGCACCACCGCAAGCCCCGGCGATCACCTTTCCCAAGATCAACCAGGAGATGGTCAAGGAAAACTTCTTCGAGTACCTTGACTTCGCCCTCCAGTTTGCCCCCGCTGGGCCAGAGGAAAAGGAAATCCGTGAGAAGCTGGCCCGCATCGGCATCGGTGCGGGAAAGAAGTTCGACTTCAAGGAACTCAGTCTCGCACATAAGGCCGAAGTCGGGCTCGGCATGAAGGAGGGCGAGAAGAAGGTCGAAGAGAAGGTTGCCAGCATGGGCAAGGAGATCAATGGCTGGCGAGTGGGATCGGCATTTGGCGGCCGAGACTTTTATCACGGCGACTGGCTGCTCCGTGCTGCCGCTGCCAAAGCCGGAATCTACGGCAACGACGCAGTGGAGGCCATGTATCCCATGACCCGTAGCGATGGCATTGGCCAGCCGCTCGACGGTAGCAAGCACAACTACACGCTTACCTTTACGGCGGGCCAGTTTCCTCCGGTAAACGCCTTTTGGTCGGTGACGATGTACGACGGCAAGACGCAATTGCTGATCGAAAACCCAATCAACCGCTACCTCATCAACTCGCCCATGCTGCCGAACATGAAGAAAAATGACGACGGTTCGCTTACCCTTTACATCCAGAAGGATTCGCCGGGCAAGGACAAGGAATCGAATTGGCTGCCCGCTCCCAATGGTCCGATCTATCTGGTGATGCGACTCTACTGGCCGAAGCCGGAACCACCGTCGATCCTGCCGCCAGGCGAAGGTACGTGGCAGCCGCCAGCGGTCGTGCAAGCGAAGTAATTGCACGGCGAGCGGGCATCTCGACCGGTCGGCTTACGAACACCAGGGCAGGAGCGATACAACGTCGCCCCTGCCCCTTTGCCCATTTCCGCCGTAGATCAGTTGTTCGACGGGTCCGCCCGCCGCAGCTTGCGGCTGGGCTTCACTTGCACCGTGCTGCCCTGATAGATTCCGCTGCTCTCGGCATCCAGGCAACGACCTGACGCCCACGATCGCAACCGCTCGACCGACTCGGCGGCCGTGACCGCCACGGGCACGACGTTCTGGGCAGCCGCCGTCAGCGGCAGGTCCAGCAACGCCGCCAAGCGGCAGCATGCCCGGATTTCGGCACCCGTCCACTGGTCGTCCTTGGGCTTGGCCTGATCGGCGTCCAGATCGAACAGCTCTCAGGTAGATGTCCCAGATCTTCCGCCGCTGTTCGCTGCTGGGCAGATCCAGGAAGAAGCACCCATCAAAGCGTTCGGCACGGGAGAACTCCGGCGGCAGCTTGGAGATGTCGTTGCACGTGCAGATCGTGAACACGTCGCTCTGGTGGTCGTTCAGCCAGGTCAGGAACGTGCCGAACAGCCGGGCCGACACGCCGCTGTCGCCAGAACTCGACGACGCCGGACAGGGCCTTCTCCACTTCATCCAGAAAGACCACGCACGGCTCCATGGCGTCGATAATCTTCAGGGCCTGGCGGATGTTGGCTTCCGTGCTGCCGACCAGCGAGCCCATGAGCGAGCCGATGTCGAGGATGAGCGTCGGCCTGCCCGTTTCGGCTCCAAGGGCCTTGGCAAACGCAGACTTGCCCGTGCCCGGCACGCCGAGCAGCAAAACCCCGCGAGGACGCCGAAGCGGATCTCGATGGCCTTGACGCCGCATCGCTCGAAGGCAGAAGCTCTTGAGCGATTGCAGCCCGCCAAGGCCATCGAACCGCTCGCCGCCGCGGTGGAGTTGCAAGAGGCCGCTTTTCTTTAGCGTTTGGGACTTCAGTTCCCAGATCGCGTCGGGCCGGATGTTGCCGTGCCGCACGATGCTCAGGCTGTACGCACCCTCAGCCTCATAGCGGGTCAAGCCGGCGGCGGCATCGAGCACCATGTTCAGGTCGTCGCCTTGCGGCAGATCGCCGTCCTCGGTGGCAATGCCGCGGGCGATCTGCTCAAGCTGGTCGCGGCCGGGCAGGTCGTGGTCCAAGACGACGAAGTGCTTTTCGAGTTCGGCTGGGATTTGCACCACCGGCGACAGGATGACGATGAACGTGCGATTGGCCTTGCCGGTGCTGATTTGCTTCGCCAGGGCCTGGACGATCTCCGGCGACTGAAGAAAGCGGTGGAAGTTGGCCAGCACGAGAATGGCCGAGCTATCCGGCGATGCCAAGAGCGTTGATCGAGCGGATAGCGGCCAGCGGATCGCTGCCTCCGGCGTCGGCCGTGTTGGCTGGCCGGGAATCTGCAAGCCGCTGGCAATGTCCCAGACGGCCAGCCGCCAGTTTTGGTCGCGGCAAAGCTGGGCGATCTCGGCCAGGGCGTCGTCATGCTCATGGGATTGAATCCAAAGGCCGGTGAAACAGGCGGAGATGTACTCGGTCAGACGTTGAGTGAGTGTCATGGGTTCTCCTTGAAGAGTGGTGATGACCAGAAGCGGTCACAGGCGGATCGACGGAGCGATCACGATTCGTCGCCGCCGTCCGGTGCGGCGTTCGATGAACTTGTCCAGGTCGGACTTGCGGTAGCGGGTCTTGCTCCCCACCTTGACGAACGGCAACGAGTAGCGTCCCGTGCATTTCCAGACGGCGAGGGTCTCGGACCTTTACGCCAAGATATTCGGCGGCTTGCTGCCGCGTCATAAGTTCGGGAACGCGGCTGGATTCAACCTTGGCGGTGGCGTCGACTTTGCCGATTGCTTCGACCGCGTCAGCTGTCCGGTGGGTTGTGGCGATGAACAGGTCAGCGGTAGCTTGCAGCACTTCCGCCACGGACTTGGCTGCTGCGTCGATCCGAAGTCTGAGTTGCTCGCGAAGATGCTTCACCTCATCGTAGGTGGGGCGTTTCATGGCACCTCCTGCCTATGTCCGTTGCTGCTGTTGCTGATCGACCACGGCCGTCTGATGGAACTCAGCGGTGAGCGTTTCGCTCGTCCGCTGGCCGAGAGCCTGTTCGATGAACATGCTCGCATCGCGGCAGGACGAGCCTGCGAACCCCTTCGTCGTGACGGAGGTTTCGCCCTTGGGGCTGACGGTAATCTCGATTGTCTTCATGCTGCTGCTCCTACCTGGACCGTGAGCTTGATGGAACCGTCAGCCAGTTGGCTTTCGGTGACGAAATGGCCCTTGCGGCGAGCTTCGATCTTCACTTTCTCTGCCGCGTAGGCTTGGAGCAGACGGTCAAGCTCTTTCGCGTCGCCCCAGTAGCCGTTCATATTGTCGTATGCCAGTTCACCGCTGGCGACGTTCGCGACGACCGGATAGTTCCAGTCCGGCAACTGCACGGCAAGGCCCTCGACTTCGCGGTCGTAAAGCTCGGTCTTGCCTTGCACCGGGGCGGGCAGCCGCAGACGATCGCACGCGGCACGGACGGCGTGCTCGTCGCGGACCTCCGTCTTGATGGTAACTGTGTGGCTCAACGTACTTTCTCCTATGGTTCGTAATGGAAAGGGGCAATAGTCCGTTCGTTCGCTGCCCGTCGTGGCGATTACGCATCGTATCAATATGCTTAAAAAATCAGCCTTTGACATCAATGCAAAAAGACCTATGTTTCACACAAAGGGGCAATGCAAAGCGTTGCGGGTTTCCCGCAAGCCTACTCCGATACGAAATGAGGGAGCGGCAGAATGAAAGCGTTGTTCTCCGCCGTGCGGTCGCTTCTAGCTGAGGAAGCCGGCCCTACCGCAGTCGAATATGCCGTTATGCTTTCGCTGATCGTCTGCGTTTGCATGGTGGCTATCACGTCGATTGGCAGTAATGCCAGCAGCGTGTTCTCCAACGTCTCCAATTCGATTCACTGAGTCTTGACCGTTGGCGAACTGGGAATTACTGCTGTCGGCAATGCGTTCGCCTACGGTGCCCTGATTGCTACCGGCTCAGCGGAACTGGTCGGCTTGGCTTCGGTCGGTGCCTCTTGCCAGGTTACCTTCACGTCCCAGCCTAGCTGCTCGTACAGGGCTGAGATTACGATTTCTGCGGCTCGCTTGGCTTGATCGATATTCTCTTTCGAGCCGGCAGCCTGAGCGACTAGCCGCTGGGCCTGAAGCATTACTTCGTCGCGGAGGCGGTCCTGGTCGGTGTGCCACGGAATCCAGGTGGTCGTTCTGACCTCCCAGGTCTTGGTTTTCTCGTGATCGACGCGGGCTTGCAGGATTTCCGGCTGCGGCAGGCGGATGGTGGCACGCCTCGCGGTTTCGTCTTTCTCGCTGATGATTGCCTTGCCGAGGTTCACCGCAATCAGCGAATCGCCGCGGATCAGCCAGGCCCCGCGAGAACTGCCCGTTTCAGCGGTCAATACGTCAACGACGCAGACGCGACCGGTACAGAGCTGCGAAAGGCGTTCGAGCCGCTCGATAGTCGGTCCCGTAGATGATACGATCGGCGGCGGCGGTTCAACACGACGTTGACGGTTCCAGAGCAGCAAGCCGGCGAAGGCGGCAAGCAGCAAGATTGCGAGGATGAGAATGGTTTTCACGGTCCCTCCTTGTTGTCGGGCGGCGGCGGAGTTTCGGCCTGGTAGCCCGTCTCGGACGCCGACCAGTGGATCGGCTTCGGCGGGTCAGGCTGCTTCGAGCAACCGACGCAGGCGACGACGGCAGCCGCGAGAGCTAGGACGATCCTGAAGGCAGGCGGCATGAGTTTCATCGTCGACATCACGGTCACGATGTCGGGGAGTAACGCGAGGGTGACGAGCAGAGCGATCGGTGCAAATGACAACGCGGTAGTCATAGATTCCTTTCGCGGAAGGTACTGAAAGAGGCGTTGGCGAAAGAGCCACGCGAGGATGGAAACGACGAGAATCGAGGCAAGCAGGATGAGGGTGGTCATGGTTTTACCTTTCGAGTTGGAAGTGGGCTCGGCAAGACACAGGTTTACTATGCCGTGCCGGGTTCGAAGATTGAGAGGTCGAGAGAAGCGGGCTTTCGAGCAGCCCGAGATTTTATTATCAAGAATAAAATCTGAGGGTTTTGGCAGTGACCCCCAAAATAGGGCATTTAAGCCCCTGGAGGTCGGGAAGGCTCTGTTGGTCGGGTTAGCCCCAAAAGTCGCCCCAGCGAGCGTCCTGCTGCTTATAAAGGGGTATCCAGGCGGCTGGCTGGCAGGGTCCGGCAAGCCTGAGATAGGAGGTGGCTGAGAAAGGGTTAGATTCATTACCCGAAAGAAAAGAAATTTTTTGGGAGGTTCTTTCTTTCGATAGAAAGAAAGAACAGGGAATAAACAGGTTCAAACCGTTCCCCGCCTTCTACATCAGTTCAGGACCTAGCACGACCGCCAACGGTGGCCTTCCTGCATGACTGGTGCTAGACTAGACCGCACGGTGTTTCGCGAAGCGATCGACTTCGCGGCCAGTTTCAGCCTTTAGCAGGAAGGGAGCACGACATGACTCGGTTGTCTTATTTCGCAGGCATAGTCTTCGCTGCGGTTCTGGTCCTTGGCACAGCCGTCTATGGTGGAGAACCCAAGGAGCCCGCTCAGAAGCTCACCGACGCCGACAGCGGCAAGACCGTCAAGGTGAAGGTCGGCGACTTGGTGGCGATCTCGCTCAAGGGCAATCCCACGACAGGCTATAGCTGGCGAACGGCCAAACTCGACGGAAAATCCGTCGAGCAGTCCGGCGATCCGACGTACACGGTCGATGCCCACCAGCCAGGCATGGTGGGCGTCGGTGGAAAGTTCGTGTTCACCTTCAAGGCCACTAAAGCCGGCAAGACGCAGATCAGCCTCGAATACGTCCGCCCTTGGGAGAAGAACACGAAGCCTGTGAATACCTTCGCTGTGACCGTCGAAGTCGAAAGAGAAATAGAGAGCAAGACGATCATGCCCGAACCCAACACCAAAGGCAAATTTCCGCTGACGATCTACATGGACGCCGATCTTGCCAAGCGGCTGGCGGTGGCTGCGGAAGCCCAGAAGCAGCCCGCCGAGAATCTGGTCATCACCATGATGGACAGAAGCCTCCCTCGGCTCCAGACCGGTTCTAAAGAGAAGATTCCGTACACGTAGAGGGGCGGCGTCGCCGGCATCGCGGCAATCGTCGCTTGACGCAGCATGATTGTCTCCGGTTTGCGGGTGGGCTCTGGCGGCGGCCAGACTTAGAAGATATTGCCGCCGCCAAAGCCCGCATTTAGGCCGACTACGCGGCGTTGCCTTCGTTGAAGTCGGTCCATGAGTCTTTGAGGGACCGCCGCAACTGGGAGATCCTGCCGTCGCTTACGCCGAACTTGCGGGCGGCGTCGGCGGTGCGGTTGCCGAGAGAAAGGAACTGGGCGACCTTGCGATCACGGCGAGGCAAAGAGTGGAGCCAGGCGTCGAAGTCGAGTTTGGTGCGGACGATGTCGAACGGTCCTGCGGTTTTGTCTTCGACGAGGACTTCGCACCACGCGTTCTCGTCGTCTTTCTGGCGATGGTCAAGCGATTCGACCTTGAAGGATTTCAGCCGCTGAGCGTACGGCGACAGCACTTCGTGACAGCAAAGCCGGCCGCCGACACGGCGACCGTCGTTGATCTGGGCAGTGGCGTAGCGAGCCAGGACGGACGGGTAGGCAAGGTCCATTTTTCCGCGGCGAACGAGTGCTTTGAATGCGACAAGTGCATTCGCGATCGTCTCTTGAATGCAGTCCTGGCGGGCTTCGCCACGCAGATGCCGGAAGGCGAACTTGGCGTGGGCGACGATTGCGGGAAGCATGGCGAGAAAGACGCGATGCCAACGGGGCGACGGGCAAGCAGCAGAGCAAACCATGAGGTGACCTCCGAGATTACAAGGCCAGCCCAGCCGGAGCGGCCTTAGGGTGAGTGGGGAAAAATACGCCATCGAAGGCCGCAAAGCCCGAAAACGGGCGGGTTTTGCGTCCTTGTGATGGCTAAAGGGCTTGTTCGAGTTATAATGCCGCGAAAATGGCTGAAATTAAGGGGATTTTCCTGCAATAGGCTCGTTTGGGGGACGATTGCAGGCGGCGGGCGGCGGGAGTAGGATGCTGGCGTGGGCTGTGGGCTGCATCTACATCTCGATTGACGAGGCGGGCAACCTGCACCATACCATGTCATGCTACTGAGCCTCCATGCCCAGAGACAGAAGACAGAAACGCGACCTGCACGCTCTCGACGCCGAGGGAATGGTCCTGTGCAGTCCTCGCGACAAGGAAGCCGCCCATCGGGCTCAAATGGAGGGCATTGCTACCGAGGATCGCAGTGCGGTGACGTGCCGGAAGTGCTTGTCGTTGCTGCCCAAGCTTGCGACCGGCAGAACCGGTACGACCGATACCGGTGCAACAAAGGAGAATTGACCCATGCAAACGAAGATCCTATTTGTCGTGCTTTTTGTCTTGGCGATCGCCGGCTGCAAGAGTGAAGCCGAACGGGCGTGCCAGCAAGGCGAGGAAGCTTTTGCTAAAGGCCAATGGGATGAGGCTGTCGCCCATTATCGGAAAGCACTGGAGATCAGGCCGGACTACGCGGAAGCACACGTCAAACTCGGTAATGTTCTGACCAGCGGTGGACAGGTGGACGAGGCCATTGCCCATTACCAGAAGGCACTGCAAATCAACCCCGACTACGCGGAAGCCCACAATTACTTGGGGTTGGCTTTGGCCGGTCGCGGGCGGGTCGATGAGGCGATCGCTCATTACCGGATGGCCGTGGAGCATCAAGCCCGACTACGCGGCGGCCCGCAAAAACCTCGACGCGGCACAAGCGGGCACAAAGAGCAAGGCGGAGCCCGGCGAGAATCCAGGAAAGCAAGAGGCGAAGTGAACGGGTCGATGGCGGCAAGCCGAAGAGCGAAATCATGGCCAAAACCTACGTTAGCAACGTCTTGATTTACCTGAACGACATCGGGTTTCTTCGCAAAGACTTGCCGACTCCGATTAACCGCATGGCCGCGTTCCTGCTGGCGATCGTTGAGGCCGTGACGCCAAAGTGTCCAACGCTCGGGCACAACACCGGCATTCGCTGCCGCAAGCGTGGCTGCAAAGGCCCGATCCATGCCTCGCTTCCGCATGCCGATGGGAAGATTACTTGGTGGTGCCCGGTCTGCGAGCAGAACGGCGTCATCAGTGGTTGGTATGGCACGAAGTGGGACCACACGAAGGCCGGCTCGCCAATATCGATTCCCAGGTACACGTCCAGGCAAGGCGAGTATCTTGCCTTCATCTACCACTACACCAAACGCCATCACCGTGGCCCCGCCGAACGTGACATACAACAGGAGTATTTTCGGCTTTTGCAGCCCGCCGTGCATGACATGCTGCGAAGGCTGAAGCAACGGGGGCTTATTGGCTGGGAGCCGGGCGTGCCAAGGTCGATCAAACTGCTGCTGAAGCGGGAAGAACTGCCGGACCTCGAATGACGTGGGTCACGCTAGGCCTAAAGTGAAAATCCAGCATAACCTCCACCAATTCACGGTCATGCCCAACGATACTGGTTCTTTTCTCTTGCCGAGCTTTCTCCGACAACTTGGCGATCCGTCGATCAAGACGGTTCTGTTGTGCGGCTGTGGCGGCGGGTTTGATTTCGTTCATAGTTTGACGATCTTCCCTGAGTTGCAGCGGCTGGGTAAAACCGTGGTTATCGGCAGCTATTCCTTTGGGGACCCGAGGAAGATCACCGGTGCTCCCGAAGTCTTCAACGAAGCCGGTGCCATCGCAAAGCGCGTGACGGCCGCGAGCATTCCCGACGAGCACTATGGGCCGGAGGTGCATGTCTGTTCGTTCCTGGACCTCCGTTACCCGTCATCATCGCCGCACTTCGTCTATGCGTATTACGCCCGAGCGTTCACCGTTCCGTTGTTGAAGCAGCTTTATCGACAGTTCGTCACGAGTCACTCGGTCGATGCCATCGTACTGGTCGATGGCGGGTCTGACTCGATCATGGCCGGCGACGAGGAAGGGCTGGGAGATCCGATCGAAGACGCCGTTTCAGTCACAACGGTCGCTTCCTTGAAGGAAGTCAAGGTGCGGGTGCTAATTAGCATCGGGCTCGGCACTGACCGATTCAACCAGGTTTCTGATGCTGCATCGCTGCGTGCCATCGCCGAACTGACGAAGGCCGGCGGCTTTCTGGGGGCCGTCAGCCTGGAGCCGACAGGCGTGGGCTCGCTCTTTTACCGGGACTGCCTGGCATACATCTATCAGCGACAGGGATTCCGTTCGGTCCTTGCGGGCACGATTAACGCGGCCGTGGAGGGCTGGTTTGGGCGGCAAGAAGTGCCTCCTATGCTGCGAGACAGGGTGCGGTCGGGCCAGTTGTTCCTGTGGCCCCTCATGGCGGTACTGTGGGGTTTTGACGTTGAGACCGTGGCGAGCAGGTCGCTGATCGCCAAATGGATTCGTGAATGCCAGACTGTTGAAGACTGTTACGCTGCCTTGCAAAGAGGTCGCAGCCAACTTGGAGCCGCGGTCCGAGATGTCGAGAACGTGCCCAGGCATGAAGAAATGCGTCGTTGAGGGCTGTCTCATCGCCAGCGAGATCACGGATCACCTGGCCAAGCTGAGGAAGCCTAAGACTGCCAGCGAATACGGAAACGTCGGGCCCCCGGACGGATTGCGACTTTGATCACAAGATCAAAAGCAGTCAGCCTGCATTGCCTACTCCTTTTTAGATGAGTCGCCCATGACCACCCCAGCACAAAAGCACTTTGAGGTCCGGTCGGCCCGGAATGCCGAGTTCTTCCGGTCGGATCGTCCTTGGGCGGCAATCCAAATCAGCCACCAGGACGACTTCCCAACCTTGCACAGCGAGAACCGCGTGGGGCTATTGCGGCTCGTATTTGAGGATACGGAGGAAGCGGATACACCGGAGTCGTTCAACCCGGCCTTGGCAACAGAAATCCTCGATTTCGTGGAGAAGATGTGGGACCAGGTGGAAGTGTTCCTCGTTCATTGCCAATTAGGGCTGTCGCGGTCGCCTGCCGTCGCTGCCGCCTTGTGCCGGATCTATTACGATCAGGATGGACGGTGGTTCGAGTCGATTTTTCCGAACCGTCTGGTCTATCACGTGCTGCTTAAGACACACGCCCGAAGGTCAGGCAAGGCGAAAGGCGGTTGATCTCCATGACCGGCATCGATCTTGCCTGGTATCCTATTCTCTCCTCTTCCGATCCTCGCCCGCCAAGACAATCACATCCAGATACGGATCGCAGGACCGGCATTTCATCACATGATCCGTCGCCTTTTCGAGACTCCACCCTTGAATCCAGTGGAGGTGGGCGATGACGATGCTGGGCAATCGATTGATTCCCATGTTGCAGTGGACGTAGACGGTGTGGCCCTCTCGCAGGAGTTCGTCCAGCACTCTGACGCACTCGGGCAACTGACGGCGAAGGTCATTCTTGTCAAAATCTTGGACCGGAACCCGCCGAACTTCGACGCCTGCTTGACGGTAGTGGGGTTCCAACCGACGCCAATTGACGTTCCAGTGGGCCATGTCGTCGTCAGTCTGGGCATTCAGCACCGCCGTAATTCCTTCCCGGCGTAGCCCGTCGATGTCCTCGGGACTTTTCGGAAAGGTTCCGACGAACAGATTGGGGAGAATCTGGCTAACGTCCATCTGCCTGCTTTCGCAACTGCCTCGCCCACAGCGTCAACCAGATCGCCACCAATGCCATCAGCCACATGACGAACTTGAGGAACACTATGGCCCAGAACCACACTCTCTGAACGAAGGCCCAGTCAACGTCCGGTCCCCACATGGCCAGCAACCACGCAGGCCGGGCCGACATCACGGCGAGGTAGATGACCCAGAGCAGGGTTATGAATCCTACGGCGATGAGCAGCGTCCACCATCCGGCGATGGCGGCTGCCCTGACCCGATTCTCGAAAACGTCATTCATGGTGATTTCCTTCCTGCTTCAATTCTGCGGCGTTCAGCAACGTCCCCAGCGGAAGATGCAGACCTTATGCACCGTTCAGGTTATTCGCCCTGCTGCTCGCCTCCCTAGAATTATAGTGGGCAATCTCTTGCAGAGGAGACACAATCATGATCGAAACGATTGAGACAGGTGCTCCGCAGGTGGTCGGCATCAAGTTGAGCGGGAAACTGCACGACGAAGACTACAGGCGGTTTGTGCCGATGATCGAGAGCATTTTGACCGCCGAAGGAAAAGTGCGGCTGTTCGTGCAATTCGAGGAGTTCCAGGGATGGGACATGCACGCCGCCTGGGACGACTTCAAGTTCGCCCTGAGACACTATTCCGACTTTGAGCGGATTGCCATGGTGGGCGACCGCCGCTGGGAAGAGTGGATGGCGAGCGTTTGCAAGCCGTTCACCAAGGCCAAGGTGAAGTACTTCGACTGCTCGGAAGTCGATGCTGCTTGGACCTGGCTGCGGGAAGACGAAGGGGGCAATGCAGCCAAGGAAGAAAAGGATCGGACATTGGACTTGCTCGACAACCCCAGCATATGGAGCACTCCTCCCTGATATGGAACCCGAAGGCTGGCGGCTGAAGCGATGAAGATGCCACGGAAGAAGCCAAGGGCCATCGAGACGATGACTTTCCAACATTGCCTCTAGGCCCCTGCCTTCTTCCTCCATCCCCGGCCAAGGTAATGCCGCCCCCAGAACTCTGCGATCTCCTCGACCATTGGAGCCGACTTGGGGATTAGCCCGGTCCCGTAGTGCGGGTCGTATTTCTCGGCATATTTCCTCGCCACTTGGTATCCGATGATCGAGGCATGCATCGGATGCAGCATGCATTCCATCGCCTTTTCCACGATCAGCAGTTCCCAGCATTCGATGATCCGCACGTCAGCCCATTGCTGATGCTCGACCTTGTTCTGGGCTTCCTTCGCCCGTTCGTACAGTTCCCAGAGTTTGGATTTTGTCTCTTCCGTGGGCGACTTCAGGTAGCGGGCTATCGCTGGGATGACAGCGGCGATCAACTGCCCGTACTGCTCCGTCGTTGACTTCGTATCATCGGGACGGCGAGCCTTGAACTGCCGCTGGGCTAGCTTGGCGATATAGGCGGCGAACTTGGCAGCAGCGTCCGGGTCGGAGCAGAGGCTCTTGATGATAGTCAGGCGGGTGATGTTGAAGTGCTGGCCCTGGCGAAGATCAGCGGCGATCTTGGCCAGTGCTTGGATTTTCTTCACGACTGCGGGAGATGGCTGTTCCATTGCCGTCCTCAAAATTGCGGGTGTCGCTGCGACGGCTTGTGATTGGCGGCCCGGAGCATTTTTTCCGAAATGCCGGTTACCGTTCACGCTGATTTCCGCCATGTCGAGTCTTGATACCACCGGAGATGGCTGAAAGTTCATCACAACATCGAAATGTATCCGGTCAGCCTCCGCCGATCCGCTCGCCAACGTCGATCACGCGGCGGAAATGGTCCGCCTCGTAGATTTCCATCATATGCCGGGCAACCTGTTCGGCATCATCGCGGCTGCTGAGTTCCGCAACGTCGAAGACGTAATACTCGTTCGGTGCCTCGTATTCGCCGAAAACTTCGAACCGCGGGCAGCTTTCGTTAGGATGGGCAAGGACGATCGTGGTCATGGCAGGCATCTTCTTTTTGAATCAACTGGCTCTCTTATCTGTACTGCTTTGCCGGCGGATGGGTTCGCTGACTGCGGCCCGAAATCCTAGCTTGGTCACTGCCCGCCAAACCCACTCGACGTTTTCTCGGCGGCCTCTCGATGCATGGCAGCCCTAGGGCGGGCACGATCTTTGGCACCCTCAACGCAAATTCTAGTCCTGCTCGATTATTCCCGCAAGCAACTCAACAGAAGAACTCCAGAACTCCAGACTCGACATCGCGTGCAGATCAGTCTCGGCAGTCATGGCAAAGCGTGACCGCAATTGCCCCTGCATGGTCTAGTCGCCTGGCCGTCTCTGGTAAAGCGGTCGAATGCCGTAATAGCCGGCCGGCAAGCCCGCAAAGTCTTGCCAGACAACGTATCCGACAGCATTCCAAGAAAGGTCTGTGTATAACCCTGTGGATTGATTGTGAGACCTCCCCTTCGGATGTAACGTAAGAGATTGGCTTGGCAAGCCACCGACACAGATATGCCCCAAAAGACCTCCATATCGAGGCTGGTGTCGAAGGGCCAAGGGAAACCCCTCGCGCAACCCAGGAGAACGGAGTGTAGACCGAAAGAGGTCGAGAGGCAGGACTATGAATGAACTTATCCAGAAAATCGAAGCCAGGATCGCGGATCGTCGTGAGGAGTTGGAAAGTTGGGGGACTGCGAGCGTTCAGGTCAGCGAATTCCTCAAGTCGGAAATCGCCTTTTTGGAGGCCTTGATCGTAGAGATGAAGGCATTGGGGAAATGACCGAACCCGCCCTTCGAGAACCCGAGCAGATTCGCCAGGACTGTGCCCGCAAGCTGGCCCCGATTGAGACGAGTGGCATGTTCAGTGCCATTCTCGGCTGCCTGCTGGGCAAGGATTGGGCTCGAGCCACGGATCGAGCAGTTGATCGTGACCGACAAATGCCTGCTGGCCCGCACGGAGGGCGAGGCCACGCACAAGCTGTTCTTGGGTGCCGAAGACGACCTGATTCGCAACGTCCACGGCATTGCCAACACCGCACGGTTGGACGGGGATGAGGTCGGATATCCCCTCGTCCGAACCCATTCGCTATTGAGCAACCTGCACAAGATCATGGGCCAAACGCCCCTGGTCATGTTCTACCCTGGCAAGTATGACCAGATGACGCTTCGGCTGTTCGGTAAGCTCAGTCTGTCCAGCACCCTTGAAACCGTCGCTGGAAAAACCAAGAGACAAGAACACTACTACCGGGCCTTCAAGCTCGTTCCATAGGTGAGAATTGCAATGCTGATTGAAAAGCTGTTTGAGCGGGATATCTTCCGACCGATCAATGGCGTGGTCAAGGCCGACCAAATGGACGACGCTTCCATTTGGCAAGAGTTGGACGAGTTCGTGGTGACGCGGGAACTCGACCAGCATCTCCGCAGTTTCTTTTCCAATTACTGCGAAGCCATCGAGAATATCAGGCGACCCCAATATCATCGGAAAGATCGGTGTATGGTTGTCCGGATTCTTCGGCAGCGGCAAGTCTCACTTCCTCAAGGTGCTTTCCTACTTACTCGAAAATGGAGTTCATACCTACAAGGGCAACACCAAGCAGGCAGTCGAACTCTTCGAGAGCAAGATCAAGGATGCGATGCTCTTTGGCGACATCAAGCGGGCCGTCGCCTCGAATACCGATGTAATCCTCTTCAACATCGACAGCAAGGCCGACCACCGGGCGGGCCGGGACGCCCTTCTGGCCGTTTTTCTCAAAGTCCTCAACGAAATGCAGGGCTACAGCGGCGATTATCCCCACATCGCCCACATGGAGCGGTATCTCGAAAGCAAGGGAAAACTTCAACAGTTCCACGATGCCTTCCGCAAGGCGACCGGCAACGATTGGCTCAAAGAGCGGGACGCCTACCTTTTCAACCGGGATGAAGTGGTGCAGGCCCTCTCGGAAACCCTCGGCCAGAGCGTGCAATCCTGCG
This sequence comes from uncultured Planctomycetia bacterium, assembly GCA_963824275.1. GTDB lineage: Bacteria > Planctomycetota > Planctomycetia > Pirellulales > Thermoguttaceae > JANXQG01. Next base: position 271,210 of record CAWGOT010000008.1, read on the forward strand.
AGAAGTGGATCGACGTGGCGGAAAGCAGCTTTGCCCTCACCGTCGAGAATCTTTGCAAGTGGGTCAAGGAATACCTCGATTCCAAGGGGCCGGAACATCGGCTGATTTTTCTGGTCGATGAAATCGGCCAGTTCATCGGCAGCGACGAGCATCTCATGCTCAATCTCCAAACGATCACCGAAGACCTCGGTACGGTGTGCGGGGGACGGGCCTGGATCGTGGTCACTTCCCAAGAGGACATCGAAGCGGTCATCGGGGAGATGCGGAAGAAAAAGGAAAACGATTTTTCCAAGATTCAGGGGCGTTTTAAGACCCGGCTTTCCCTGTCCAGTGCCAATGTCGATGAAGTCATCCAATCCCGGTTGCTGTCCAAGCTCCCCAAGGTCACGGACGATCTCAAACGTCTCTACAAGGAAAAGGGCGACATCCTCAGAACCAGTTGACCTTCAAAGATTGCGGCAGGACTTTCAAACTTCACGGACGCCGATGATTTCGTGAAGAATTATCCGTTCGCCCCGTACCAGTTTCAGCTTGTCCAAAGAGTCTTCGAGTCGATCCGCAAGGCCGGGGCGACGGGCTTGCATCTCTCCCGTGGCGAACGATCCGTTCTTGATGCGTTTCAGTCTGCGGCAAAGCAAGTCGCCCAGCAGGAAGTCGGAGTCCTGGTGCCGCTGTATCGGTTCTATCCGTCCATTGAGAGTTTTTTGGATACGGCGGTCAAGCGGACCATCGATCAGGCCAAGGACAACGCAAGCCTGGAATCGCCTTTCGACGTTCAGCTCCTCGAAGTCCTATTTCTGATTCGTTACGTCGAAGAGGTCAAGGGCAACGTCGATAACCTCGTCACGCTTTGCATGGAGCAAATCGACGCCGACCGGCTGAAACTGCGGCAGAAGATTGAGGAGAGCCTGTTGCAGCTTGAGGGGCAGACCCTAATCAGCCGCAATGGCGACCTCTACTACTTCCTCACCAACGAAGAACGCGACATCAATCGGGAGATCAAGCAAGAGGAAATCACCAGTGGCGAGGACGCAAAACTCTTGGGGGAGATCGTGTTCAACGATATCCTGAAAGAGCAACGCAAATATCGCTACCCGGCCAACAAGAAGGACTTCACGTTCAACCGCCAGTGCGATTTGCGTCCCATCGGCAATCAATCCGATGGGGCGTTGCTGGTCTCGGTAATAAGCCCGCTGAACGACGACTACGACGTGTATAACAACGGCAAGTGCATCCTCGAAAGCGGCACAGAGGGAGGCCACGTTCTGATTCGGCTCGCCAATGACGAGAAATTGGGCCGGGAACTGCGGACTTACCTGCAAACCGACAAGTTCGTGCGGCTGAAAAATGACGGCACCCTGCCGGAATCGACCAAGGGCATCTTGCGGGGACTCTCGCTCCAAAACTCGCAGGAACGCAAGCCCCGCTTGGTTCAGTTAATCGCGGACATGCTGGCGAATGCCGACGTTTATGCTGCGGGGCAGCCGCTCACGTTGAAGGCCACCACCCCGATGGCCCGGCTCGACGAGGCGATGGATTATCTCGTCCAGAACACCTTCACGAAGATGGGCTACTTGAAGAAACTGAGTACGGACCCGCTCAAGGAGCTTCAAGCGATTCTTCGCTGCAATGACATCGGCCAGCAGACCCTTGGTATAGAAGCGGAAGACGGCAACAAGCAGGCACTCGATGAGGTCCGCAGCTTCGTGGACCTCTCGACGGCAGCCAACCGGCAAATCGTCTTGCACGATATGATCGAGAAACGGTACTCGTTGCGGCCCTACGGTTGGGCGAGTCCTTCAAGCTCGTGAGCGAGCGGTTAGAACAGGTCTACAAGGGCCTGGGCGAAATGCAAACTCTGGCCGTTGGCGTAGGCGATCTGAAACGGGTGCTGACCAACGTGAAGGCTCGTGGCACCTGGGGCGAAGTCCAGTTGGAACGGATGTTGGAACAAGTCCTCTGCCCGGAGCAGTACGATAAAAACGTGGCGACCAAGGACGGCGGCGAGCGGGTCGAATTCGCCATCAAGCTGCCGGGCCGTGGCGACGACAAGGCCGAGATCGTCTGGCTGCCCATCGACGCCAAGTTCCCCATCGAAGATTTCCAGCAGCTCCAAGATGCCCAGGAGAAGGGGGACGCCGAACTGGCCGAAGCCGCCGCCAAGCAATTGGAGATCAGAATCAAGGGCTGTGCTGGGGATATTTGCGAGAAATACCTGAACCCGCCCAAGACGACCGATTTCGGAATTCTCTTCCTTCCGACCGAGGGCCTTTTTGCCGAAGTGGTTCGCCGCCCTGGCCTGCCGGATTTGCTTCAAGGGAAGTACAAGGTGGTCGTGGCCGGGCCGACCACGCTTTGGTCGATCCTCAATAGTCTCCAAATGGGCTTTCGTACCTTGGCGATCCAGCAACGGTCGAGCGAGGTCTGGAAACTACTGGCGGCGGTGAAGACCGAGTTCGGCAAGTACGGGGATGTTCTGGACAAAGTGCAGAGGAAGTTGCAGGAGGCCACGAATACCATCGACACGGCGGCGGTGAGGACCAGGGCCATTGAGCGAAAGCTGCGGGACGTGCAGGAGCTTCCGGCGTCGGATGCCGGGGAAGTGCTGATGATCGAGGGCGTCGAGGGGAACGGCGACGGGGAGAACTTGTGAACTTCATTTGGCAAATCCAACCCGAAGACATCGAGAAGGTGCGACTTCTCGTAGACTCCCATCTTGAAGATCGTTTGGTCAAGGAGCGAATCGCCAAGAACCTTGGATCAACAATGCCGACCATCGGCAAAGAAGAGTTTTGGCATTCGATGGTGAGTTGCCTTACAACTACTGTAGCGAGGGCAGGCCCCAACAGTGCAGTGGCAAAGTTTGCGGAAATGGAGCCGTTTCCGCTGGCATACTCGACATGCCTGCCGCACCTACGGAATCTCGCGGCCTTTGCCCAACCTGTACTCCGCGACAAAGGCAGGCTAAGAAGAAACGGTCGGATCGCAGAGGAACTCGCCGTAAATCTAGCAAGCCTGGAATCGGGTGGATGGGACGAGGTATTCAAACGTCTCGCTAGCATGTGGGAACAACGAACCGCTGCGGTGGAACAAGAAGCGGCCAACTTCATTGACACATTTAAGGGTTTCGGCCCGAAGCAGTCTCGTAACCTGCTTCAAGACCTTGGTTTCGCCCGGTATGAAGTTCCCATCGACAGCCGGGTGACGAAGTGGTTCAACAAGGTCTTCAAGTTCCCGATCACGCTCTCGGCCAACGCCCTGGCCGATTCGAACTACTACGAATTCGTTTTAGATGCCGTCCAGCAGCTTTGCCGCCAAGCCGACGTGATGCCCTGCGTGTTGGATGCGGCGATCTTTTCCAGCTTTGATGGGCCGAAGTGAAGAACATTTGGTAGTGGCATTGGATATGGGATAGCTGGCCTAGTGAACTGGTCAGAAATGGAGGCAAGTAATGAAGCTCCAGCGTGTCTCGATCAAGAATTTCAAGTCTATTCCACCTACTGGCGTCGAGATCGCCTTTCGAAACGGGTTACTCGTCCTCGTTGGAAAAAACAATGCGGGAAAGTCGAACATCATAGAAGCAACAAGCGTTCTCTTAGGTACGAAGAACCCTCGGTATGTGCCATTTCCAATCGAGTCGTTCAATGATCCTACACAACCAATCGTACTCGAAGCGGAGTTCACTGGCCTGAGTTGGGGTGATGGCAAATCACTGGGGCTAAGTGATCCGCAATGTGGCTCATTGATGCACGAAGGAAAACGAGTCGAGACGGAGCCGGGGCATGTGACTTTTCGTTTGACAGTGCCACCGGTAACTGGCGATGAAGCTGAGAATGATTCCGAGAACGAGAATGGTGAAGAGTCGGATGTGCCAAAGCGGACTTTCGAGGTTTTCCTTGCAAAAAGACACGAACTGAAACGCAACGAACAGTTTCGCTTGGCCCTACTCAAGTACATGTATGTTCCGCCAGTCCGAAGTGCCTCAGACCTGCTTGCTCCAAGCACTTGGACTTCCTATGGTCGCATGGTTCAGAGTATTCTGGCCGAAAGCGACCAGCTTGACAAGCTCCGCGAACTGATCGTTGAAGCTACAGATCGTCTTCGCCTCGTCCTCCAGAGCGAGGCTAAGACTCTGACTGAAAGTGCCAAAACTACAGCCTATGTCGATTCAATCGACTTTCGCCTCACGAAGGACGGCAATCCGTCAGAATTGTTGCGGAACCTGAGTCTCGCTGTAACTTATGGAAACCGCACTGAGGATATTTCCAACAGCGGAACGGGCACGCAGAGTGCGGTAATAATTGGAGTTCTTGAACTCTGCCTCCGTCATAGGGCCAAAGCAGGAATTCGTCTCTTCGCCGTCGAGGAGCCGGAACTGTTCTTGCATCCTCATGCCCAACGACATGTTGCCTCGCTGCTACGGAAAATCGCCAATGAGCCGTCAACTCATGTGATCCTCACGACACATTCGGCCTCAATTCTGGCTCAGACAGATATGATGGATATAGTCCGGGTTGATCGTGACGACAAGGGCGGAACAAGATGCTGTCGCCTTACGGCCTCGTATAACGGGCTGGACGCCTGGGAGCGGACGCTTACCGGTGACTTTGCGGAGATGTTTTTTGCTGATCGCGTGGTTCTGGTAGAAGGGCCGTCTGAGACAATTATCTTGCCACGAATCGCTAGAGCAACCGATGGTGTTGGGGGCGGGACCATTGATCCCGACCGGTATAATGTCAGTTTTGTGAATGTTGGTGGCAAAGACAAGTTCCACATCTTCACGTCCCTGCTCGATGAAATGCACATCGAGTGGCGGGTCGTTACAGACAAGGATGCTCTCGCGGGCGAAACGCTGGCTGAGTATAAGAAGCAGGTTGGCATCACCGCAAGCACGGGCGAACTCGATAAGTGCCGCGACCTTCTGAAAGCAGGAGTTGCGGTTCTAACAAAAGGAGAGATCGAGGACTACTACCCAATGGAATGCCTCGCGGAAATAGCAGAATGCTCTCAAGAGGAAGCCCAGGATGCGATCACTCGAAGGCGAATGGAGTTTGAGGAACCAACGGCAATGCAACTCGTCCAAACCGTGATCCTAGAGAACAAACAGGCGATCTGTGAAAGCAACGAGGCTCGACTGCCAAAACTGATGCAGCGTTGGTACAGCCAATCGGTGCAGCGTTTACGAGAGGGCGGTACGGTAGGGCAGACGGAACGCAAGACCGGGGACGTGCTGACACTATGGCTGAAAATGGGAAAGCCTGAGATCGCCCAGCGAGTCAGTAAATGGATGTTGAACACACCAGGTCGCATTCCCACCGACTTGCAGCGATTAGTTAAATGGCTGGTGCTCGGTGGGAATAGTAGCTCGCAACCGAGTGGCGATGGGAAACGCGAGGGCACGCCATGAAAGACCTGCTGATAGGGATGATCTGACGGCGATGGACTTCCACTCCTACACCACGATGCGGGATTGGAATCGGCGGGTGGACCCCGACGACCGCCCCGCCCAGGACATCGACCAGTTCTACAAGCGGTCCATCATCGAGGCCCAGAAAATGGGTTCCGGCCAATTCTTCGGCCAGATGCACAACGAAAGGGACTGGGAAAAAGCCCGCAGGCCCTATTACAATATGTGGCCGAGCATCATCCCGATGCTTACCCGGTTGAATCTCGACATCGATTCCGACCTGATCCAGTTGCCATTGCCCGCCCTCTGCGTCCGCTTTCCCAAAGACGTGGCCAAGAACCCGCTCAAATTCGAATGGCGAGGCAACGAGTACCCCGTTCGCTGCATCATGATGGGCGAGATCAACGACGGCACCGGCCTTTCCGTCCTAGTTGACATTGGGGAAGTCATGGGCGGCGTCGGCGTGCCGATCTACACCTACCGCAACTTCCCCCGCAAGCCCGGCCTGACCGTGGAGCAGTCCATTGAGGGTCTGGGGAGAGTGGGGCTGTTTGCCGAATTTGGCATCCAAGTGCCCGATGCGTTCGTCATGGACTGCATCCGGCTCTGCTGCTCGCTGTGCCTGCTGGAGAATGATCCGTCGATAATTTCGCCTGATGTCCTGGCCGACGACCGGGCCAAGTTCGAGACCAGCGGCGATCCGAAGTTCGTCGACAAGGCCCATCGCCGTGGAAAAGTCGGCTGGGACGTAGGCAAGCATATCGAGGTCATTCCGCACTTCCGTCGCCCACACATGATGCTGGTGTGGACTGGCCGTGGCCGGGCGGTGCCTCGCGTTGTTCCCCGGAAGGGCAGCATCGTACATCGCGAGGCGGTGGAGAAGTTGCCGAGTGGATTTGGAGGAGGATTATGAGAATCTTCAGTCTGTTGCTGAGTTTAGTTCTTTGTGGCGTTTGCCCTGGGGCCGAACAAGGGCCGCCGTCAATGCCACAGGCCAAGGAACCGACCTACCAGGGGAAGACGCTCAGTGAATGGACGACACTGGCCAAGGACAAAGACCCGGCAGTGCGAAAGGACGCTGCTGCGGCTCTGGGAAAATTCGGTTCGGCAGCCATCCCTGTTCTCACGGAATCACTCATAGACGAGGAGTGGTGGGTTCATCAGGCCGCCGCCGAGGCCCTAGAGAAGATCGGCCCGCCTGCTGTTCCGGCGCTTACGGCAATGCTTCGGGACAATGCAAGTCGTCACCGATGGTCTGCCGCCCAGCCTTTGGGGATTATCAGACCGGCTGCAAAAGAGGTGATAGTGGCATTGACGGAACTCCTGCGAGACAAAGATATAAACGTTCGATATTTTGCCGCCCAAGCTCTCGGAAATATCGGCCCCGCTGCCAAAGATGCCATACCGGCACTGACGGACCTCTTGCACGATAAAGCAGGCAACATTCGTTCTAATGCCGCTTTTGCTTTGGGGCAAATCGGATCGGCTGCCAAGGACGCTGTACCAGACCTGACGCAACTGCTGCGGGACAAGGAAGAATGGTATATCGTTCCGATGGCCGCTCATGCGTTGGGAAACATCGGCCCCGAGGCGAAAGCTGCCATCCCGCTCTCACGGAACTGCTGAAAGACGAAGATGGGAACAATCGCCGGCAGGCAGCCGAGGCCCTGGGAAAAATGGGACCGGAAGCCAGAGCCACGATTCCAGCCCTCATGGAGTTGCTCAAGGACACGGATGGCAATGTTCGGTCGCTCGCTGCTTGGGCCTTATGGAATATAGGTGGTCCCGAGGCCAAGATCGCCATCCCGACCCTCACTCGATTGACCAAGGACAGAGATAATGATGTCCGCAAGACGGCCGCTGAATCCCTGGGAAACATAGGACCGGAAGCCAAGGCGGCGATACCAGCCCTCAAATCGTTGCTCAAGGACAAAGACGAAGACGTTCAGCGGGCCGCAGCCGAAGCTTTGGCAAAGATCGAGAAGGAGAATCGGCAGAAGCCGCCCGAAAGAAAGTAATTGCAATGGCTGGCAAAGGACGACAGACGGCCCGCAAACCGGCGACCAAGTTCGCCCACCTGCGGAAGAAGATGGAGAAGAACCGGATCGCCGCCAAGATCAGCAAGAAGAAGAGATGAAGTCGCCACCCGCATTCTGATGGCGACCGTCATGTACGATTGAAATTGGAGTTCGTATGGAAGCCAAAACACGCTGGTATCACTACATCGCTTGGTTCTTCGGCGGAGCCTTTCTCGCAAACACGATCCCGCATCTAGTCAGCGGCATTTCGGGAAGCCCGTTCCAAAGCCCGTTTGCATCGCCGCCCGGCGAGGGCTTGTCGTCATCGACGGTCAATGTCCTCTGGGGAATGTTCAACTTGGTCGTCGGTTACGTCCTAGTGGCCCGCGTTGGCCGGTTCGAACTGCGGCAGACAAGGCACGCGGTTGTTCTCGGGCTTGGCATATTGCTCATGGCACTCATGCTGGCAAGGGCGTTCGGTAAGTTTCATGGCGGCAATCTCTGGCCGGGACGCTGGTGACACGCCAGACAGTATAATCAGGAGCAACTATGCCATTTATCGTAACTCAGCCTTGCGAAGGTTGTATTTCTACTGCATGTGTTGACGTGTGTCCGGCAACTTGCTTTCATCGTGGGAACGGTATCCTGCTTATTGATCCCCAGGAATGTATAGATTGCGGCTTATGCGTTCAAGCGTGTCCTGTTGGTGCGATCTTCCCAGAGTCTGACGTTCCAAATAAGTGGGCTTCGTATGTCGATCTTAACGCTGAGGCTGCTTCTCTTCCGCCGATTATGAAGAAAGAGACTCCGAAAGGAAGATGTCTCAAAGAGTAACTGATGTCAACCGACATTGCCTCCCAGTGGATTCGCCCGCCTGCAAGATCGGCGTTGTGCTTGATCCGATCGAGGCGGTGCGGCTGATGGGCATTCTGGCTTCGGCGGAGTGCGTGCGAAGATTGTCGAAGGCAAGTCAATGAAGATCCTGTTGTCAATCATCCTGAACTGCATCTTCATCGCCGCGGTCCTGCTCACGCGGCCGGCCACGGCCAAGACACCCGTCATCCTCGATACGGATATCGGCGACGACATCGATGATACCTGGGCCTTGGCGATGCTGCTGAAGAGCCCCGAACTGGACCTCAAACTCGTCACGACGACCTGCGGGAAGGCGGAGTATCGTGCCAGGCTGGTTGCCAAGCTCTTGACCATCGCTGGCCGCAGCGATATTCCCATCGGTCTGGGCGAAGGCGGGCGCGACGGCAGCGGCGGGCAACAAGCGTGGATCGAGGATTACAAGCTCAGCGATTACCGCGGTGTCGTCCATCAGAATGGCGTCCAGGCAATTATCAATCTAATCGAGGCGTCGCCGCAGCCGATTACGATCATTTCCATAGGGCCCTCCCATACGCTGGCCGCTGCACTGAAGGCCAAGCCGGGGATTGCGTCCAAGTCGTTCTTCGTCGGCATGCAGGGGAGCGTCTACAAGGGCTACGGCGGCGGTCCCGTCTGTGCCGAGTACAACGTGAAGGCCAATGTGCCGGCGGCCCGGACCGTGCTCTCCGCACCGTGGAAGCGGATCGCGATTACGCCGCTTGACACCTGTGGCCAGGTCAATCTCTCCGGCGAGCGTTTTCAAAAGCTGCTCAAGAGCGAAGATCCTCTGGTCAAGGCTCTCTTGGAGAACTACCGCATTTGGGCCAAGAAGAGCCGCGTCAGCGAGTTGGATTCCAGCAGCGTGCTCTTCGATCCCGTAGCCGTCTATCTGGCGTATGCGGACACGACGCTGCTGAAGCAGGAGACATTGTCAATTCTGGTGACCGACGAGGGATTCACGAAGGTCGATCCGAAGGGCCAGAAGATGACGGTTGCCACGGCCTGGAAGGATCTCGACGGCTTCCGCGACAGGCTTGTGGAAGTGCTGACCCGGCCTTGACTGTTGGGATAGGAAACCTGAACCATGAAAATCATGACCATCCTGGGCAGTCCCAGACGCCAAGGCAATACGGCCAAGGTGCTGGGCTGGATCGAAGAACAGTTCCGGGCCGACGGCCACGAGGTGGACTCGGCCAATATCCTGGATTACCGAGTACAGGGCTGCGGCGAGTGCATGGCCTGCAAGAAGGGCAAAGTCGAACTGTGCAGTATCGGCGACGACGCCAACGGCTTGTATCAGCGGATGGTGGCGGCGGACCTGGTGCTCATCGCGGCCCCGGTGTTCTGCTGGGGCTTCCCGGCCCAGATCAAGGGCCTAATCGATCGGATGTACTGCATGATGGACTTCGATGGCGAGCGTCCCAATGTCCCTCGACTGAATGGCAAGTCGATGGCCCTTTTGCTGACCGGTGGCGGCGAGGCGGCAAATAACGCGGACCTGGTCATTCCTGGTTTCCAGAACCTCGTGAAATGGGTAAACGGGCGGATGGCGGGCCACTGGTTTCTTAGCGGCTGCACGAAGCCCGAGGCGATGGGCGAGGACGTGAAAGCTCTCGCGGTCGCGTTCGCCAAGACGATTATCGACAGAGATGGTTGAATTGGAGGTCTTATGCAAACTCGTTGGTATCACTACATCGCTTGGTTCTTCGGCGGAGCCTTTCTCGCGAACACGATCCCGCATCTGGTAAGCGGCATTTCGGGCAGTCCGTTCCAGAGCCCGTTCGCATCGCCGCCTGGTCAGGGCTTGTCGTCGTCAATAGTCAACGTCCTGTGGGGAATGTTCAATTTGATCGTGGCCTATGCATTGGTGGCCCGCGTCGGTCGGTTCGAGTTGCGGCAGACGAGGCACGCGGCTGTCCTGGGACTCGGGATATTGGCCATGGCCGTCATGCTTGCACACGCATTCGGGAGGTTTCATGGAGGCAACCTCTGACGGTCGGGCCGGAATGAATGTAAGCGTCGTCCAAGGCGACCTTCTCGACCAGGACGTTGATGTAATCGTCAATGCCTGGAATCGGAACATCATTCCCTGGTGGCTTTTGCTGCCCCAAGGCGTGTCGGGTGCAATCAAGCGACGAGGCGGCACCGGCCCTTTCAAGGAACTGGCGAAACACGGCTCGATCCCGCTGGGCGAGGCCGTTCTGACATCAGCGGGCCGACTTCCATTCAAGGCCATCATCCACGTCGCCGGAATCAACATGCTCTGGCGGGCGTCGGAATGGTCGATCCGCCAGTCCGTGCGAAATGCGATGGCCCTAGCCCATGACAAGGGCTTCCAATCAATAGCCTTTCCGTTGATCGGTGCCGGGTCCGGTGGGTTCAATCAGGAGCGGGCGAAGGCTATCATGGAGGACGAGTTGGGGAAGATGGACTTCCCAATGGAAGTGAAGTTGGTGGTTTATCGCCGTTTGTAGGGACCGTCACGCTGACTGGTTTCAGTATTTTCAGAGGAGAACACGATGATCGATCTGATCTACTTCCTGTTGATCGGTATGGCCGCAGGATGGCTGGCAGGTAAGCTCATGGAGGGTCACAGCTTTGGCCTCCTCGGCAACCTTGTTGTTGGCGTCATCGGAGCCATTCTGGGCGGGTTCTTGTTCCGCCTCGTCGGACTTCTGACCATCGGCCTGCTCGGGAGCCTGATCTCGGCCACAGTTGGGGCAATCGTCCTTTTGTTCCTATTGCAGAAGTTCGGCAAGCGGCCCTGAAACTGTCCATGCTCATCCTCTTTCTCCACGGCTGGCAATCCGTTCCGGGCGGTGTCAAACCGACCTATCTCAAAGACCACGGCCACACGGTCATCAACCCGAAGCTGCCCGACGACGACTTTGCCGAGTCCGTCAGAATCGCCCAGGCAGAATTCGACCAGCACCAGCCGGAAGTTGTCGTCGGATCGTCCAGAGGCGGTGCCGTCGCCATGAACATCGACAGCGGCGAGGCAAGGCTGGTGCTGCTCTGCCCGGCGTGGAAGAAATGGGGAACGGCCAAGACAGTCAAGCCGAACACCTACATCTTGCACTCACCGGCTGACGACGTGGTTCCCTTTGCCGATTCCGAGGAACTGGTCCGAAACAGCGGCTTACCGGCCTACACGCTGACTGAGGTTGGAAACGATCATCGCTTGGCCGACCCTGAATCGCTCGACATGCTCTTGGAGGCGTGTGCTGGCTACGACGACGAGCCTGTTGAAGAGGACAGCGATAAAGACCTCCTTGAACAAGATTGGGCAGGACTGTGCTATACGGCGGCATTATGCTGGGTGCGAGAGAACCCGGATTGCGTTCTCGTTCACGGCTCGGTCTTGAGCGAGAAACTTGGCAAACGCATTAAACACGCATGGTGCGAAGGCAACGAGGTCGTGATTGATCTTGCCATGCCGGTCGGTGCTAGGATCATTAAGCGAGAGAAGTATTACCGGGTAATCAAACCGGAGGTCAGCCGGAGATACTCGTCTGAGGATGCCTTTCTGCTTTCCTTCAGGACAAAGCATGACGGGCCGTGGGACGAATCGGAGCAGTTGAAGAAATAGGGGATGCGGGGAAGTGGAAGGAAATGTTCGTTAAGGAGAAAACCTGAGCCATGCCAAAGCGTAAGAAGACCGACAAACCCCGCAAGATGTCGGAGATCATGGAGGAAATGACCATGCGACTTCTCCGCAATCCCGATGGCCCTCCTTCTTCGGAGGCCGTCCACGTCGCCTTGTTCTTCGCCAACGTCGCCTGGAACGAATGCGTCGGACTTGACGGTGCTAGAGAGGGCTACCGCAGTGTGTGGGAGTCTATCGAAGCCGATAACCCGGCACTCTGGAACGAACTGAAGTCGAACGACATCGATGGCATGATTGATGAATTGATGGAGTACAAGAAGGCCCATTACCCGGAAGACCGACGGCGGATTCTCGTTTGCGGCGGGACTCCAGAAGGCAAAATCCATGTGGAATGGCTTGCTCCCGCTGCCCCTGGCGTGGACGCGAAATGGGAAACCCAACTCTACGGCTTGGTGCGAACGGGAAACGAAGAGCAGGCCATTGGCTTCTTGAAAAAGACCAGGGGTATGTCGGCAGCGGAGGCCAAGATGACGGTGGCAAAGTGTGCCAGGGACTTGGGGATGATTTGAGGCTACAAACAGGTTTTCTACAAAGAGGAATAGCGTATGTCCAAGAGCAACGGATCACCGAAACCACCCGATTTTCCAACGGAAGAAGAAATTCATGGACTTCGCTGGTCGGACACGGAAATTTACCATTGAGCAATACCCGGTGCCTTCGGGATATGGCGTGTGTGCGTCCGAAGACGTGGAAGGAGACGATGGCTACGTGTTCCGAGGGTTCTCTACGGTGGACCCTTTCCACGCACTTGGCAACCTTCGTTGGAGAATTCGGAAGTTGCTTTCGACCCGCCATCTCGTAGAAAAGGGCGGAAGGCAGTCGCTCACGCACGACAGGTTACGGGGGCGAATTTCCTCCGGTGGGGTCGTGGTGGACGGACTCTTCCTCACCTTTGAGCAGTTGGCCGAGCTTGTCCAGACCTACGAAGGATTCCAGTTTGATCTCAAGATCGTTGATTCTTCCGACGAATTGGACTGACCTTGGGCCGAAGAGCACGTAGAACCACAATGGCTGGCAACGGACGACAGAAGCCCCGCAAACCAAAGACGGCTGCAAGGAAAACGTCGAAGGCCCGCAACAAGATTGACGAGATTTGTGGGCGAGCCAAGGAACTGTTGCGGGGATTCTCGGATGATGAACTTGGCTGGCTGGCGTTTGACGTGGATAATCCTGAGCCGACCGAGAGGCAAAAGGAGCACGCAAGGGAGGTCATCGAAGGCGGACGCTTGCGGAATCGGGAATGGACTCTTGATTGGTTGACGGATGCGGCATTCGATTTCGGCATCACGGAGGAACCGCCGCAAGAACTGTCGCGTTGGCTGGAAGACAAGGAGAGCGTGCGTGCCTTCCTGCTGGAACGTCGTCTGTAATCACGCAAAGCAGCCCTGATCCTCCAGGCAGATCGTCATGAGATTCGAGAAATACATCGGCATCGACTATTCGGGCCGCGAAACACCGCTAACCAGGACGGCGGCCTTGCAGGTCTATGTCGCTACAAAGGACCGGCTCGCCAAGCGAGTAAACCCACCGTCCACGCCCAAGGGCCAGAACCGAGACTGGTGCCGCAAAGAGGTGGCGGAATGGCTGATTCAGCAGGCCCATTCAGGCAAACCTTTCATCGCCGGGCTGGACTTCTCCTTCTCGCTCCCGTTCTCCTATTTTCAGCGGTACGGGCTGACCGACTGGGATGACTTCCTGACCGACTTCGTGGAGCATTGGCCGACCGATGGGAACCACGCTACCGTCAAGCAACTTCGCCCTGGCAACCCGCGTAGTGGCACAAGAGACGAATTCCGCATTACCGAACGATGGACCTCCTCGGCCAAGAGCAACTTCCAGTTCGGCGTGCCAGGACAGGTGGCATACTCCACCCATGCCGGGATTCCTTGGCTGCACCGGATCAGATCGGAGTTCAGGAAGAAAGTCCATTTCTGGCCCTTCGATGGCTGGGAAGCACGCAGGGGAAAATCTGTGTTCGTCGAAATGTTCCCGCCGATACTGCGAAACCGCTATCCTTGGGAAGGACGGACGGTGGACCAGCAGGACGCCTACGCCATCGCTCGTTGGTTGAGGGATATGGATTGGTGTATGAACCTGGATGAAATCTATTTCCAGGTTCCGATGACCGGCAAAGAGCGTAACATCGCCGAGCGGGAAGGCTGGATTCTGGGCGTGATGTAGGCAATCAGGCGTGGGGACCAAGGAGTAGAGAGGTATCATGCAAGTCACCGTTGAAGAAGGCAAGCAGTTTTACAAGCTGTTCTCGGCCCTGCTCGGCTACGTGAACCGTAAGCTGGGACTCTTGCTGGTGCAGTTCTCCGAATCCAGCGAATATACGTCGCTGCCGCCACAGACTAGGGGCGAGGTCCGGGATGCCTTGTATGCACACCGGGAATTGATCGGCCAGTTCGTTGCCGAGAACCCTGTTGGGCTGTCGCCAGAGGAACTGGAAATCGTCGCCGGTTGGAAACATGCCCTGGTCGGCAGATTCTACATTCTCCGCCACTTGAAGAATTACACGATCTTCCTCAGTGCCACCGATAAACCCTATAAAGCCTACGGAGTTCTTGGTCTGGCCGATCCAATTGAGGAAGTCGTTGGCCCAAACCTGCCGGTCTTGGCGAACGCAGTGCTGTTGCCGTTCAGGGGGCAGATCATTTACGACGGTCTCATCGCCCCATACTCGGTCACATTTGGGGGAGGCGTTCGGAGGCACCTGAACGAAGACTACAACCGGGCGAAAGAGGAGTTTGGCATCATCACGTCGCTTGGGGATCAGGCGGCACCATTGTTTCCGAAGCCGAAGAAAGCCACGAAAGTGCCTAAAACGATTGTGCGGCTTGTTGGCCTTCAATCGGCTCCCGGCTCTGGCGATGCCAAATCGGTCGTCGGGGAACTGATCGAAATGACGGATGCCTTCTGCAAAGAGTTCCTCAACGAAGAATATGCCGAGCTTTGCCGCAAGTTGGCGATGGCCCTGGCGAGGAAACGTCCATCGCCGCTCCTGCAAGGGAAATTGGAAACCTGGGCCTGCGGCGTCGTGAGAACCATCGGCTGGGTCAATTACCTGGACGACCGAAGCCAGAAACCCCACCTTAAATTGCCGTTCATCGACAAGGCTTTTGGCGTGGCGGAAAGCACGGGACAAGGCAAGTCCAAGTTGATTCGCAAAATGTTCAAGATTTGTAATTTCGACCCCAAGTGGACACTGCCCAGCAAGATGAAAGACAACCCGCTGGTATGGATGCTGAGTGTCAACGGCTTTTTGATGGACATTCGCTCGGCTCCACGGGAAGCCCAGGTGGTTGCGTTCGAGAAGGGATTGATTCCCTACATTCCCGCAGATCGGGACGGAACGAATGAGGGTGAATAGAACATGATGAGTAAGACCAGCCAACGCTGGCCTTGAAACGCGAGGAACCAAATGCCAAAAGACGCCCCTGAATCCAACAAAGAAGCATCGCGGGAACTGATCCGAATCCTTGAGGAGACCGTCACGGCAGGAGCGGATTGCCTCGAATTGGAAAGGGAGAATCAAGAATTGGTCGTGTACCAGTATCTTGGCAACACGGGCATTGGTGCCGTGGCGATACCCGAAAAACTCCAGAAGGCCGTCATCAAGGAAATCGTCAATCGGGCGAGTCTTCATCGCAAGCCCACGGGAAAGTTCCTGGTCACACTCCTGGACAAGGAGTACGAGGTCTTTGCCAAGGAATACGACAGCTTTGGCGAGGCGGCCTTTACGCTACGACTGACCAGAACCAGAAAAGGGGGCAAGTGATGGCCGTGCTTTGGCTGCCTCACGCATAAGAGCCGGGCTTTATGCCTGAACCCCCGCCCGACCACACTTGCCTACAGGTTTTTCAGTTCAATTCGAGAATTATTGTAATTGCGACAGGTACTCTGGGCCGTCTTCTTATTTCAATCAATCCTGAGCGATCCTGGTGCGTTTGGCGGGCTGCCTGGGCGATGGCGGGATGACGAAAATGTTCGATTCCAGAACAAATCAACTCCTTGCAAAATCCGGTTTGCAAGGAGTTCCCCTGCTGCCGTGAAGTAGAATCCATGACCGCCCTCGCCAAACTCGTCATCAAGAGATTTCCTGAAAACCGCGACATGCAACTGGTGGGCCTGCGGATTCCGGCCAACTTCCATTGTTCCCGCTGCAACAAGATTCAACGAGCCAAGGTGCTGGCAGTGGTCGCGGAGGACTGGGAACGATTGCTCTGTTCGGCCTGCTATGAGAAAGTCCTATCGGAACCGCCCGAAGAGAACAGGGCCGACTCGATTCCCAACGAATGGCTGGGCAGTGCGGTTCCGGTGGAAGATGTCGAGGACGACAATCTGGTGGATGGCGTTCCCTTTGGCAATCGGGCCGTGCAATGGAAACAGTTCAAGGCAGGGATGATGGCGGGGGACGAAATCTGCTCGTTTTGCAGCCCGCCCGATTCAAAGGACGACCTGGCCGGGAGAGGCGGATATGCTCTCGTCAGGCAGGGGAAAGTCGTCAAGTATATCGTGACCATGCTGAACTAGGCCCGGAATCGACAATAGGAATTCCAATGGCTGGAAAAGGACGGCAGACGGCCCGCAAACCGGCGACCAAGTTCGCTCACCTGCGGAAAAAGATGGAGAAAAGCCGAATCCTGGCGAAGGTCAGCAAGAAGAAAAGATGAAGGTGCAGGGAGAAAGCAATGGCGAAATCAAAGCCCAAAGCGGAAATTGCTGGTCGCTGGCTCATTAAGTCGATGGACCAGTGGGACAGGGACTTCATTGACGAGGCCGTTCGTGGCTTCTTCGAGTTCGACACGAAGGGATCGGGGACATTCCAGTTCGGCTATGTGGAGGGCCAAATTGACTACCGGCCCTGCGAAAGAAACAGCAAGCCCGCCGTCGAGTTCACTTGGGACGGAAACGACGAAATGGACCCGGCCCAAGGACGCGGTTGGCTGGTACTGGACGGCGACGAACTCAAGGGCATGTTCTATTTTCACCAGGGCGACGATTCGGGGATCGTGTTGAAGCGAGAGCCTGAGAAGAAACCCAGAAAACGGAAATAGCGGACCATGTGGGAGTGGTGCGACAAGCTAAAGCTCGGCAAGTCATCGGCGTTTACCAAGCGGGACATTCGCTCGTTGCCGCAGACCGAGGCTGAGTTTGAGGCAGATTTCTTTCTCGACCCTGAAAGCCAGGCGTGGACGGGAGCGGTGATCGAGAGGGAACAGGGTGCGGTGCTTGCTCTGGAAGACGTGCAATTGCCGCCGCCCACAGTCAATTATCTTGCGACTCTGCTTGCCCATGCCATGCTCCGACCGCAATGTGGCGATCATCAGCGGCCACGCACAATCCACCTCCGAGATCGTCCCCAATGGCAGGAACTATTGCCCCATCTTCGGCAACTGGGCATCGAAGTCGTTCTTGCTGAGGAGTTGCCCAGGTTCGATGAAGCGGTCATCGAGTGGATGCAGGAGACGAAGAAGCCGCCCTCTGCCGACAAGATCAAGGCCATGCTGCCAAAGCCGTTTCCAAAAACGGAACGCTCTTGGTTTACGGATTCAATGGAACTTTCGGAGTGGTCGGATAGGATGTTCAAGGGGGCTTTTCCATCCAGAAACAACACGACACCGGCTTACGACCCGATAACTGCCGTGCCGATCCGTTTGGCGGCAGATGAGTTGGAAGCGATCCTGACCAAGACCGACATCGCCAGGACAAAGAAGTTCCGTCCCCGATTGGAGGCTATGGCTGCCGAGAACAAGACCATCGACTTGGACATCACCGAATGGAGCAGAATCATTCTCGCTCTATGCGGAACGAGGGTAAAGGAAGAATCTGTTCGGAAGCACTTGTTGGGGATCGCCAGGGGAATCGGCATCCAACTGGCCGAAGCGTTGGGGATTGATCCACCGCCTTCGCCAGTAGAATGAAAGAAACGCTCTCTGCCCTCCCATGCCCGAAACCCTCACCGGCCTTATCGAACGAGTGACCTACCACAACCCTGAGAATGGCTTTGCCGTCCTCAAGGTGCAGGTCAAGGGCCGTCAGGATTTAGCGACCGTCATCGGCAGCACGACTTCGGTTTCGGCAGGTGAGCATCTGGAAGCCACCGGCAAATGGGTTGTTGATCGGGAACACGGCCAGCAGTTCAAGGCAGACGAGTTGAAGACCAAGCATCCGGCATCTGCGGAAGGTATCGAAAAGTATCTGGCTTCTGGGGCGATCCGCAGCATCGGCCCGAAATTCGCCGCCAAGATCGTCGGTATCTACAAAGAACGAACGCTGGAAATCTTCGAGACTGCCCCGGACTTCCTTCTCCATATCAAGGGCATCGGCCAGGAGCGGGTCAAGCGGATTAGCCAGAGTTGGAAGGAGCAGAAGGAAGTCCGCAAAATCATGCTCTTTCTGGCCGAACATGGAATCAGCTTCGGGAGGGCTGTGAGGATCTACCGGACCTACGGGCAGGAATCCATCGCCAAGATCAAGGAGAACCCCTACCGACTCGCTGACGAAATCCGGGGCATTGGCTTCAAAACCGCCGATGAACTGGCGGCCAAGATGGGAATCGACCGCAATAGTCCTTATCGGGCCAGGGCCGCTGTCCAATACACGCTTCAGGACTTAGCCAGCCAGGGTCACGTCGGCTACCCAGAGCCAGGCGTTGTCGAACATACCACGAAACTGGTCGAGATTGACCAACTGATTGTCGAGGCGGCTGTAAAATCGGCGGTTGTGGAAAAGACGGTCATCAGGGAAAACGTCGAGGGCGAATCCTGGCTCTACCTGATCGCTCTACACCGTGCCGAAGTCGGGCTAGCCCAATCGGTTCACCGGATTGCCTCGACCACCCCGCATCCCTTGCCGGTTATTGACGTGGAGAAGGCAATTTCCTGGGTCGAGGGGAAGCTGGGGATCAAGCTGGCTTTAGGGCAGCAAGAGGCCATCCGTCAGGCCACGCAGCACAAAATGCTGGTTATCACGGGTGGGCCAGGCGTAGGCAAGACCACCCTCGTCCGTAGCATCTTGGAAATCTTCCAGGCCAAGAAGATGAAATGCGTGCTGGCGGCCCCAACCGGCAGGGCGGCGAAACGAATGGCGGAAACGACCGGCCAGGCGGCGAAGACCATCCACCGACTTTTGGAATTTGACCCGGCCACCGGCGACTTCAAGAAGAACCAGCAGCACCCGCTCGCCGGCGACCTGTTCGTGCTGGATGAGGTTTCGATGGTCGATGTCGTTCTGGGCCATCAAGTCATGCGGGCCGTGCCTTCGGGGGCTTGCGTGATCCTGGTAGGCGACGTGGATCAGCTTCCCTCGGTTGGCCCTGGCAGCGTATTGGCCGACCTGATTGCGTCCGGGGTGGTGCCGGTCGTGAGATTGACCGAAATCTTCCGGCAGGCGGCAGAAAGCGAGATCGTCACCGCCGCCTACGCCATTAACCAGGGCCGGATGCCGGAACTGAAACCGCCCGAAGGTCTGTCCGACTTCTATTTCATCGAAGCTGACGAGCCCGAAGCCATTCAAGACCTGATCGTAAGGCTGGTGAAGGAGCGGATTCCCAAGCGGTTCGGATTCAACCCGAAGACCGACATCCAAGTCCTGACGCCGATGAATCGCTCCGTGCTGGGGGCCAGGAATCTGAACCAAGTACTGCAAACCGCCCTCAATCCTGGCGATGGCGGCCCGGAAATCCAGCGGTTTGGTTGGACTTTTCGCCTTGGGGACCGGGTAATTCAGACCGAGAACGACTATAATCGTGATGTTTTCAACGGTGATTTGGGCGTGATCGAGTCCATCAACCGCATCGAGCAGGAAATGGTCGTCAACTTCGAGGGTCGGCAGGTGGAATACGATTTTGGCGACCTGGACGAAATCGCCTTGGCCTACGTGCTTTCAATTCACAAGAGCCAGGGCTCCGAATTCCCTTGCGTCGTCATCCCCCTGCACACCCAGCACTACATGATGCTGCAAAGGAACCTGCTCTATACTGCCATCACCAGGGGCAAGAAGCTAGTCGTCTTGGTCGGCACGAAGAAGGCGTTGGGAATGGCGGTCAGGCGGCAGGATACGGCCAAGAGATTCACGGCGTTGCGGAAGAGGTTACAAGAGGCGTAGGCGACAGATGTCTGATACAATCCCAGTCGTTTCCTGGTCAGTAGGAGCCAAAGACGGATCGCCTTCGGGCCATTTCTTACTGGTTGCTTGTGGAAAGAAGTCGCTCAAGTCGGTTATTGCGGAAACCATTGAGCAAGAAGGTTGGAGCGAACCAGTTAGCCGGATCTTCCCGGTCAGCAGTTCCCTTTGGCATTCGTTTTGGATGGACTCCCCACTTTCGCCGGAGCAGGTGGCTTTCTTGCTCCACCTTTTCGCCTTAATTGCCGATAGGAACGACTGCACCGCAACGGGTCTCCCGGAGTTTATACGAGGACTTCGTGAGGCGGACGAGCGTCATCTGCCTGTCTACGTCGACCTGAGTCCGCCTGGGCATGGTGACATGGGTTGGTTTACGATATTTCCCCACTGCCCCCGATGCAAAACGGAAGCTCCGCTTCCCCGGTGGCAGCACACCTACTCATCGGAACTGATGGCCTGCCCAGTATGCGGCACGCTGTATCGCCCTGCCGAAACCTACTCTTCCGAGCGAGAATATTACACGGAGAAGGTGGTCTGCTCGGCGTGTCAGCAGACGTATCCGATTCGCAGTTTTTCTGAGGAGGAAAGGAACTTGCTTGAAGACCATCACAACTACGAGTACTTCGTTGATGAACTCGGTATGCTCAAGCGTGTCGAGGACTATTATCGGCGGCATCCGGGCATCGAGGAACAACTCCGATCACTTTTCCTAAAGGGCGGAGCCTTTAACAAGAGCTACATGGATGAACTGGGACAGCTTAGAGTTTCGGCTGAGGCCAGACACGGCGACCCAACTGCTAGAGAAGATGCTGAAGTCATCGAGTACCTGAAGCACAGCTACACCAACAACGTGAAAAATCGAATAGAGTTTGTCGCTGAGTCCAGCAACCGATTGAAGCCAATTATTCAAGCGAGCTACGTGAAATGCCCTCACTGTGGAGGCAAAGTGGCATGAGGTGGCATTTAACCAGTATCACCAATTGTTCATTCCGGTCCAGAAATCGTGGGGCGTGCTGGGGAGTCGATGCACAAGCACGCCCAAGTTCTCCATGAGGAGATCAAGAAGCAGGGTGCCAGGGACATGAGTACCGGAGGATTGCGAATAATGCGACGGGCGAGTTTCCGTATGGTGTTTCATCGAAGGCTGTTCTTGCTTGTCTGCCTGGCCTTCGTTCCAGGCTGCGTGACGGCCCAAGCCAACGAGCCGCCGCTGAAGGTGCTTTTCATAGGCAACAGCTACACCTACGTGAACGATCTGCCGTCGCTAATCGTGGGACTTGCCGATGCTGCTGGCGGCCAGAAGATTCAGGCAGATCAATGCGTCAGCGGCGGATACACTCTTGAGCAGCACGTCGGGGGCAAGAAGGCAATAGAGAAGATTAGGCAACAGCATTGGGATATGGTGGTCCTCCAAGAGAACAGCCTGCAACCGATCCTCAATCGGGAGTCGATGCACAGATACGCCCAGGTTCTCGATGAGGAGATCAAGAAGCAGGGTGCCAAGACGGTCTTCTACCTGACCTGGGCACGACAGAACATTCCGCAAATGCAGGACGGTTCCGACATTGCGAAATCGCCGGACGATGCCCAGGCGATGTACCAGATGAGCGGGGCGGCTGGGAAAATCGGTTTCGAGCAATGGTGTCAACAGCACAAGAGCGGGCTGGCCGGTGGACTCGACGGGGCATACTTCGACATCGCCAAGGAACTGAAAGCCCAGGTTGCCCCAGTCGGCATGGCCTGGAAGAACGCACTGGCCAAGAACCCCACACTCGTCCTTCATCAGCCTGACAAGAGCCACCCCGATCCTAAAGGTTCCTACTTGGCGGCCTGCGTGTTCTATGCCACATTGCTCGGCAAGAGTCCGGTCGGATTGCCGGGCGAACTCAGGAAGGGGTCTCAGGTTCTCGTTCAAATTGCTCCCGATGAAGCAAAGATGCTCCAAGAAATCGCATGGCAGACTGTTCAGGAGGCAAAGCAGCGTCAGGACCAGAAACGGTAGACAGGAACTCAGTCATGCCCCCCGATCTTGAATCCGTCAAGCATTATTTCGAGAACGACCGTTTTGCAAGAGCGAACGGAATGAAACTCATCGACCTGCGTCCAGGTTTTGCAAAGACGACGCTCATCATCGAAGATCGTCACCTGAACAATGTCGGCACTGTGCAGGGAGGGGCGATCTTCACCTTGGCCGATTTTGCCTTTGGGGCAGCGTCGAAGACGGGCGGCAAGGTGGCTGTGGCTATAAGTGCGAATATATCGTTTCTCAGGGCGACCCGATCCGGCACCTTGTATGCCGAGGCCACCGAGATTTCCCGTAGTCGAAAGCTATCCGTCTACACGGTGCGAGTGACCAACGACGCCGAGGAACTGGTCGCCTTGTTTCAAGGCACGGCCTATATCAAGGACGAACCATTTCCACCGGAGTAATCCGTCCATCGAGAATCATAAGCCGCACATGGAAATCAAAACCGCAATCATCGAGGACGCCGAGACCATCCTTGCACTGCAACGGCTCGCCTATCAAAGCGAGGCAGCGATTTACGACGACTTCACGATTCCCCCATTGACTGAGACACTGGAAGACCTCAAAGCTCGGTTCCAGGACAGGCGGTTGCTGAAAGCGATTGAGGACGAGCGGATTGTCGGCTCTGTGCGGGCTTTTCAGGATGGGGTGGGCTGCCATGTCGAGCGGTTGATCGTCCATCCCGATTATCGACGTCTTGGCATCGGCACGGCCTTGCTGAACATGATCGAAACTTGCTTCCCCACCGCACGCCGCTTTGAATTATTCACCGGGCATAAGAGCGAAAGCAATATCCGGCTATACGAGCGGATAGGCTATCGGGCCTTTCGCCAGGAATGGGCCAACGAGAAGGTCAGTCTCGTCTTCATGGAAAAGGCGGTTGCTGCCGCCGAGAAAACAGATCGTCCAGCGTGTCCGGTATGCGGTGGACAACTGCAAGACATCCGCCGAAAGCTCTGCTGCGTTCAATGCCATAGCATCATCGAAACCTGCTGCGACTAGGCCCATGAAGGAGTTCAAAGGCGAGAAACTCTACGTCGCACTC
Organism: uncultured Planctomycetia bacterium; assembly: GCA_963824275.1. Taxonomy (GTDB): domain Bacteria; phylum Planctomycetota; class Planctomycetia; order Pirellulales; family Thermoguttaceae; genus JANXQG01. The sequence goes on from CAWGOT010000008.1 coordinate 294,376, forward strand.
GGGGCTTCCCAGGTTCGGCGACGGCTCAAAGGACACGGGTTCGGCGTGCGGAAAGTCTATAGCGACGGCAAGAACCGGGCGGTCATCATCCACACCGCGACGGGCGAACACCTGCGAGAGCTTGAAGACTTCTTCCGGGACGTACTGACGACGCCACTCGACAAGCCGCAGCCATGCCCCAACGAAGATTTGGAGAAGGAATGAAAATGTACGAAGACGATTCACTCTGGACCCGAAAGGGAGCCACGTTCAGCGACAAGTCCGCCCGGCAAGAATTCGGACTGACGCAGCAGGAAATCTTTGCGGCGATTCGGGCAGGCAAATTGCAGTACCGGGAAAGCAATATGCACGGCAACCCTTGGTTTCGGCTGTTGCGGCACGAAGTTGAAGCCCTGGTCAGCGAAAAGAGCGGGAAGGACCACCTGCACAAGAAGAAGCTCCAGAAGGAGTTGGCCGACATCAACAAGGAAGCCCGGAAGCTGAAAACCCGCTTGGCAGCTATCGAACGGCGACGGGCGGAACTGACGAAGGAGCTTGCCGAATAATCTCAGAACCGCCTCAGACTTAGATACCCTCCACAAGGAATCACATGAACCATCAACTATTCGAGCAAGCGTATCAGGGCCAAGCACCGTGGGACACCGGACGGCCACAGCCTGCGATCATCAAATTGGCGGAGGCGGGCCAGATTCGTGGCAGCGTTCTCGATGCAGGCTGCGGCACCGGCGAGAACCTCCTGTATCTGGCAGCCAGAGGCCACGAAGCGTGGGGACTCGATTTCGTGCCGGTCGCCATCGAACGTGCCAAGGCCAAGGCCGCTCAGAGGAAGATTGAAGCCCATTTCATCGTCGGGAACGCTTTGGAATTGAAGAAGCTAGGGCGGCAATTCGACACGGTGATCGACTGCGGGCTGTTCCATACCTTCCCTGACGAGGAACGCCCGGTTTTCGTCCAGGGGCTTGCCGACGTGCTTGGGCCTGGCGGATTGCTGTACATCCTCTGCTTTTCGGACGAAGAACTTGGAACCGTGGGACCGAGGCGAATCAGCCAGCAGGAAATCCGAGATTCCTTCCATGATGGTTGGAAGGTCCAACAGATTGAAGCGATCCACTTCGATTCGATTCCACCAGAGGGTGGGCCGAAGTGGAGTCCCGGTGGCCCGAAAGCATGGTTGGCGACAATTGAACGGACGTAAAGCCCTCACCAGAACTGAATGCGGCAACCCCAAGAACAAAAGTGAGAAGTTCCATGCGAATCGTGTGCGGCATCTGGCTCTCAGCCTTCGTCAGCACGGCATTGGCCCAGCCACCCCGCCCCCTCGACTACCGCACCATCGCCTCCAACGGCGGGACATTGGCCGTGGTCGATGGGCAGCCTCGGTTGGTCAAGACACCTTCGGCCTGGAATGAATGGACTCTGCGGGAGACCGACAAGGGATGGACGGTCCAGGGCCGACTATCCGGTGAGAAACCTGAAGCCCGATACCTGAGCGTCGACAAGGAAGGAAAAGTGACCTTGGATTCGGAACTGGGCGACGGGGCCTACTGGAAACTGACCCGCAAAGGCGACCGGATGACCAGCTTCGATGCCACGCTCCAGGCGTCGGGAGGCAAGTTCGACGGCTGGTACTTGGAAATCGCGGACAAGCAGGAACAAATCGAAAAGGGCAAATTCAAGTACGAGTCATACCAAGTCACGCTGTCGGAAAAGCCCAGCCCAAGGGCGAACCTGCACATTTTCATTGACGGGCCGTGAGTAGCGGTGGAAGAGCGGCCAATGACCGACCATGATGCCTACGACGAGGGTTACGACGCCTACTGGGATGGAATCGACTGCGAGGACAATCCTTACCAGGAGGATGAGCCTAAGAAACGAAGCTCATGGGAAGAGGGCTGGCGAGAGGCCCGAAAACACGATTATGATGAAGACGATTGATACAAGTCCTCAGCCGAATCAAGAGCCTCTATGAACTGGAAGGCCTCCACCATCGAGAACCTGCGACGGGTCTTTACTGATGGCTTCGTCGCCCGTGACATTGCCGAACCGCTCATCTCTTTTGATGCCTCAACTGCGGTCTCGGAAGCTGTGGGGCTGATGGACGGACGCAACCTCGATGTCGTCGGCGTCCGCAAGGAAGGCGTCGTTGTCGGCTACGTCGAGCGGGCTGGTCTTTCCGGGGCAACTTGCGGTGAGCATATCCAATCCATCGAGGCCGCGACGATGATCTCGGAAACCGCCTCGTTCGCCGACGTGGTGCTTGGGCTGGCTAACTCACCACGGCTCTTCGTCAGGGTCTTGGGGGCCGTGGGCGGGATCATCACCATGAGCGATTTGCAGAAGCCCCCGGTTCGCATGTGGCTCTTCGGAATGATTACCCTCTTGGAGATGCGGACGAGTCGCCTCATCGAATTGAAATGCCCAGGCGACGGTTGGAAGCAATATCTTTCCGAGAGCCGGTTACAGAAGGCCGAGGCCCTTTTGGAGGAACGGAAACGACGAAACCAGAACCTCGAACTGATCGACTGCCTCCAGATTTCCGACAAGGGGCAGATCATCGCCCGAAATGAAGAAATCCGGCAATTGACCCGGATGCAGTCCCGGCGACAAACGGAGCAAGTCATCAAGATGCTGGAAAGCCTGCGAAACAATCTGGCCCATTCCCAGGACATCATCTCTTGCGACTGGGAAACGATTGTCAGGCTGTGCAAGGATATGGAGCGGGTCATTAGCGGGACCGAGGAGGTTCAGCAGGCTCTTGCGGAGCAATAGTGCGTGGGACGGCCTGACCGCTTTCCAGCCAGTGCGACTCTGAAGCCAAAACAAAACGCCCTTCGCAGCGAAATGGATTAAAGCTGCGAAGGGCGATAAGGGAGACATGGGCCGTGCGTGGGCTGAAAGGGCAGATTTTCATTCTTGCCTCCGGCCCGCAGTTTTTTGGAACTGCACCGCGTCCCCAGTGGAAATTGTATCGGTTGTAACTTTATTAGCTCTCCACTAAATGCCAAGAACGGGCGAGTCAGGACATGTGCGAGACGTTAGCGACTCTCTAAATTACCGGGTCGAAGGCGAATCACGGGCGGCGACATGGGAAGACTGACGAATCGGCCTGTGAAACAAGACCGAAAAAAGCCGAAAGAAAACCTGCCCGTTGGCGACCGGAAAAATGAGCCGGTAACAAACGGCGATAACCACGACAAAGGAAAATGACCATGCCCACGGATGACGGCAAATCTGACGAGGACAAGGGTGACAAGTCAGGTGAGGCCCAGGATACGGCCACTGAGGACCACATCGTTTCATTGCTGGAAGGGGGCCGGAAGATCGCGGCCATCAAGCTCTACCGGAAACAGACCGGGGCCAACCTCAAAGAAGCCAAGGATTTTGTCGAAGCGTTGGCGACAAAGCACGGCATCAGTCCGAAAGGAGCAGGCTGTGCCGGGGCGGTCCTGCTGATGGTCATGGTTTCCACGATCATCGTCATCGGCGTTTGGGTCATACCCGGTTGACGGCTAGCCCGGTTCTGGTATTCTTGAACTTCGGGCAGGATGCCTACGCTTTATCGAGGCCGTGTAGCCGGATGTGACCCACGGCTCGTAAGATGGGCTCCGCTTGCCTTCGCCAGGTGGGGCCTTTTTTTGTGCCCGCCTACTTCCCCCGGACCACGATCACTGGCCCGTGAATGGCGGGCGGCCTGGTCGTGGGGGCTGGCAGTTTCCGACTGGCGGCCAATTCCTGCAATTTCTGCTGGAGGGCCGTGAGATTGGCTGGACGCCGTTCCTGGGTAGTCTCGAAAGTGCTGATCATTGCTGCGGACTCCGGGTGCGAGTGGCAGAAAACCTTATCGGCACGGCTCTCCGATGGCTTTGAGGAGGCCGATTATCCCGGCAAAGTCTCCCTTGGCGGTAAAGTCGTCATTCTGGCCGCAATCAGCTATACTGACCCTTATGGCCGCCGATCTTCCGCAACGCCGCTGGTTCTGTCCGACACCGGGTTGGCTGGTGCTTGGCTTGCTGGCCGTCGAGGGGCTTCTGTTCTTGTCCGAGCAGTTCCACTGGTTCGGCTTTAATTCCCACATGGGCTGGCCGGTCCTGATCGCCTTGGCCAGCGTTGGCATCGTCTTCGTCCTGATGCTCCTCTGGTTCGCCGTTGCTCTCGTCTTTCGCTGGCGGTTCCAATTCAGCATTCGGTCACTCCTGGTGCTGGTCGTCGCCGTAGCCCTGCCATTTAGTTGGCTGGCGGTCGAGACGAAGAGGGCGAGGGAGAGGAAGGAGGTGGTGCAGGCGATTGGGGAGTGGAAGGGCTTTGTAAACTACGATTATCAGGTTGATGAATCAAGGATGGTGTGCTTGCTGAACGCGAAACCGCCAGGACCGCATTGGCTGCGGACAGGGCTTGGAGAGGATTTCTTCGCAAACATCGTCGGTGTTGGCCTGACGAACGCCCCGATCACGGACGCTTGGCTGGAATGCCTCGAAGGAATGCCTCAACTCCAATGGCTCTATCTCGATGACACCGGAATCACCGATGCTGGTTTGAAACATCTCGTTGGGCTGACCAGGCTCACGACCTTGGACCTTAGCGGCACCGAAATCACCGATACCGGGCTGGAATACCTAAGAGGCATGACCGAACTCCAACAATTGGAAGTCGGGCATACCCAGGTCACGGATGCAGGAGTGAAGAAGCTCCAGCAGGCATTGCCAAAGTGCCAGATTTCCCGCTGAAATGCCCGCTTCTGAACCTCCCTGCCCGCCCCATTTCCACGCGGTTCTTGAAGTCGGGTGGGCTCTTCTCAACGGGAGAGCCTCAACATTTGGTTGCTGCCGCGTTGAAACTCGTAGTCCACGGGCTCGACGGAAACCCCGATGCCATTGTCTTTGAGAACGCGGCATACCGACTCGACATGGGGCGAACGCTGGCCTCCGTGGTCGAGCAGCGGGAAGATTCGCACCTCCCCGGCAACTCGGCACATTTCCAGCACGGCTCGGCAGTGGAAATCCAGCGACAATTGACCGGAATACGTGAAAAGCAGATGAGAACATAGGGCCAAGTCGAACTGGCCATCGGAAAATGGAAGGTCCGGCAATTCAAGTGGCAGATAACGCTCCTCGCCCTTCCCTTGCTCGAAGTCCCGCAGGAACTCTTCCATCGCCTCCATGCGAACACGGCCCAACTCCTGCGGTGAGGCCACGGTCGTCCATAGGTAGGCTGCTTGATTGGCAACAAGTTGTTCGATGATCGACTGGCACGCTTCCTGCACTCGACCCCGAATTTGCTCTGCCGAGAACTGGTAGAGAGGGTCGACAGAAACGACATTCCTGCCTTGTCGGGACATTGCGGCATTGAAACTGGCCGGGCCGTCGCCGCAACCGAGGATTCTCTTCTCCAGGTCGGTATCCGTCAGCGAGAACATGCGGACGTATTCACCGAACGATCTTCCCCAAGGCACGATTTGGTCAAGGGTGAAAGGCATGAAGTCATCTCTGCGGAATTCGTGAGAGCGAAATTAGTTCGTCGCCGGATATGCGAGGACATCGGGCTGGTTGGGGGCGAACTCTCAGAGCAACTTGCCCGCCTTCACCGCACCGAAAGCGGCAAAGCAAGTGTTCTTGTGGAGAACCTCAACCTGGGAAAAGCCGACTTCCCGTAGCAAGTCCAACTGAAACATCAGCGACCGGGGCGTGTCCTCTTTTTCGATGTAGGCAAAGACCTGATCGCGGTAGGCTTCATCCTTCAACTGCGTCAGGTATTCACCGTAGCGACGACGCATCGTGGCCTGGATTTCGGGAATTAAACTGTCGATCAGGTCAAAAATCCAGACCGATCCCGCAGGTCGCAACGCCTCGTAGAACTTCTTGAATACGGATCGCCACTGCGAATCGTCCCGTAGATGGTGCAGTACCGAAGCGGCAAGGATGATGTCGTGCCGCTGGCCGCCAATGTCGATCTGCCGAATGTCGCCCTGAATCGCCTCAACGCTGCGGCTGGCAACGGACTGAATCCTGGCTACGGCCCGGTCCAGCATCGCTTTGCTCAGGTCGATGAGGGTCACGTTCAGTTTCGGCATCCGCTCCAACAATTTGAGCGTGTAGTTGCCAGCCCCGCATCCCACATCGAGAACGCTCATTGCGTTCGGGGTCGTAGCTGCGGCAACTTCGGCAATGAGCGACATCGCCAGAGGAGAATCGACCGTGGCTGACTGACCCGTTTCCAGATTTGAGAAGCGCTCAACTTCGTCGTCGAATCTCTGGCGGATTTCTTCCGCCGTGGACTTGTCGCCGGGCCTCGCTTGTTCGTTTCGTTCCATGCCACTGCCTATGATGCTCTATCGGGTCATTATCGCACCACATCTTATTCCCGTGCCGCTGGAATTCATAGACACTGGCCTGGCGTCGATGCTGAATTGGACGGCAGGAAACGCACACGTCTCAGGCAGACCGCCGGAGAACCGTAGTTGCGGCCAATCTCGAAAACGCCGCTGAAACAGGCAGTTGCGGCAAAAGCAAGTCTCGCTGATGGCTTCTGGCACGCCGAATGCTGATAGTTGATCGTCCAAAGCAGAACCGAGAAAGAACGTCAGGTTAGATTGATCCCCAAACCTTGCTTTGAAGAAAGGAGACACCCGTTAACGATAGCCAACGATGCTCGCTCCGGGTAGATCATTTCTTCCGGGGCGAGGCTTCCCACACAACCTGAGATCGAACACCACCCGCTTTGCTATGTGAAGCGGGCTTATTCGTGCCCAACGGCATGTTTCCGCCCTGACCGAGCTTTGTTCGGCCAGGGCGATTTTATTTGGGACTTGGCTCAATCCCCCACTCCCCGGCGACAAATTCCGGCACGACCTCAAAACACGCTCGCCCATCGGCCCATTTCAGAATTTCAGGGGTCTTGGCGGCTTCTGTGCAGAGCAGACTTGGCTCCGGGCAGATGTTTACCCGCCCAAGATCCAAGCGGTCGGCATCCCAGCAGGTTTGAATCGTGATGTCGGCCTCGGTGTCGCCATCAGCGTGACCGGCACAGGCGTCATAGAGCAAATCGAACTCCTCGTCGGAAAGAGCGAGCCACTCGTCACGAAGGAGCAGGGCGAACTCGGCACCACGCGGGCCATGCCCTAAATCAACACCCTCGTAGGCACGTCGGGAATCGTGGAAGATGGCGAACAACTGCACGACCTCGACGTTGGCCGCAGTTTCCTTGGCAAGCCGGAGTCCGTTTTCCAAGACCCTCGCCCAATGACCAACTCCGTGCGTGCCGAACAAGGGCAGGGAATAGTCTTCGAGAATCCGGTGGACTAGGGGCTTGAGATTGAGCATCCGGCTATTCATCGTCCGTGAAAATGTGCGTCTCGCCATCGCCATCCAGGAACTCGGCCACCACCCGTGGCCCACTGCGGACGGCCTCTGCCAACTTATCCAGGAGCGTCTGGAAAGGCATCTTGGCATATTCCTCGCCGGTCAGAACCAGAAGAGGATCAACGTACCGCTGGCCGTGTCGGGGAGTGCCTTTCCTGGTTTCATCGGTCACGAATACGACGGCACGGTGGTACTCCGCCTGACCATCCGCATCGGTTTCCACGGGCGGCGGCAAAAAGTCCCCGTAAGGATCGCCTTTTTCGTAGCCGCAGCCGGGCGTCGGGCTGCCGATGTGCGGTGGAACAGCCTGGGCCGTCACCTGCACCCAGATTGGCGACGTGAACGGCGATGCCGGGTCTTGGATTTGAATAGTCCACAACGTTGCGTAGATACTCATGCTCAATCCTTAATGCTCTCCGCCGATCCCTGGCGTTCTTTCACTTTTTCGCTTCGGCCTTCACGTAAAGTTCGGCTGGTGCTGCATCGAAGTACCGAAACAAGGCGGGGCAGAGCCAACCTTCCATCGGCGGATCGTCGGTGGCATACCAGTTCCCGTCCATTTCCTCCCGCCGCCAAACTGCCTTCTTTTGGTAGCCGGGAAAGGTGCCGCTGAGAAAAGCAACCGAAAACCGCTTCTGGCGTTGGGAATGTCCTTCACCAAGAAGTCGATCATCTCGGTAATGCCGCTGACGAACGGTTCCTGCTCCAATCCCACTTTCGAATCGTCGAAGACCCAGGCTTTGCAATGGTCAAGCCAGTAAGGTGCGATTACCATGATTTGGTTTGGCATCTCGTTTTTCCTTTCTACTTTTTCCCGCCGATCCCCAATTCCTCGGCGTGCGGTTTCAAGGCGTCGATCACGAATTGGATGTGCTGGTCGAAATCCACGCCCAGCAGTTCGACGCTGCTCTTGATGATCTCCCGATCCACCTTGGCGGCAAATGCCTTGTCCTTGAGCTTCTTCTTCACGCTCTTGGGTTCCAGAGTGGCGATGCCTTCGGGCCGAACCAGGCAGCAGGCGATGATGAAGCCCGTCAGTTCGTCGCAGGCCAGCAAGCACTTGTCCATCATCGTCTTCGGCGGCAGGCCCCAGGCGGTCTGGTGGAAGGATACGGCATAGGCGATTTCCTCTTCGCCCTGCTCCCGCAGCCAATCCACGATTCGCTTGGGATGCTCTTCGGGCCACTGGTCGTAGTCGGCATCGTGGAGCAGGCCGGTAATGGCCCAGACCTCCGGGTCGCCGCCGTACTTGGATGCCGCTGCCCGCATCACGATTTCGACGGAGCGAGCGTGGCCCAGGAGCGATGGGTTGGTCGTCCAGGCATGGAGTTGGTCGAGGGCTTGTTGGTGCGTAAGGGTCATGGCAACTTCCCGGTTACTTCCTGTTCAAGATTGTAGCAAGTTCCTCGATCAACGCCTCCTGCCCCACCTTGATCTTTGTTTTCGCCGTGGCCAAATCGAAGAACTCGGCTCGGTCGATTTCAGGAAACTCCATCTGTCGCCCGGATTTCGGCGGCCACTCCATCGTGAAGGTGTTGCTTTTGATGGCAGCCATGTCGCAATCGCCCTCAAAAGCCCAGGCATGAACGACCTTGCCGCCTTTCTGCTTGATTGAATTGAGCGGGACAAATGGGCCGGTGGGTTTAATACCCGTCTCTTCCTCGAATTCCCGTTGGGCCGTGACGAGCAGGTCTTCGTCGGCATCCGGTTCGCCCTTGGGAATGGACCACGCCCCGTCGTCCTTGTTTTGGAAGAAAGGGCCACCAGGATGGGCGAGCAAGACCTGGATACCGTCGTCCCTGGTTCGGTACATCAGCAGACCGGCACTGAGTCGGGGCATGGCGGATACTCACCTTCCCACCTACGCGATTACTTCTTGACCAGCAGGATTACGAGCAATGGGACCGCAAGAGCCACCAATAAGGCACAGGCCACGATGACGGCAACGATGGCTCCTGACGAAGTTCCGTATTGAGTGCGGTAGGGATCAAAACCCAGTCCCGCATCGCCTGCCCGTGCGGAGGTGGGACGCTTGAATCGCAGACGTTGGTTGTCGAACTTCTCCACAAGGGTCCAACCTGCCCTGGCCTCCTCAGCACAGACCTGTTGAAGCACTTCCGGGTTCTTGAAACCGGCCAGATTGGAACGAACGATCTTGAACTCCCAATCCCCTTGCAAGTCGGCATCGGTGTATTTCGTCATTTCTTCTTCCTCCTGTCGCTGCCTTTCAGCCTCAGCAGCAGCGGCAGCCGCAGCCCCAGCACTCATGGACAACTCCCCCTACACGATCTTCTTGATGTCGATGGCTGCTGCGAGAGCCTGTTTCGCCACGTCTACGCTCCCCACGGCCTTGAGGAAGGAAAATGCCGCCTTGATTTCTGGAATGCCGACGACGCCTTGAGAGGCGACATTCTCGACGACCGCCTTCACCGCACGCCGCCGCCTCTTGCTCTTCGCCTTGATCGTGCGGACGTAGCCGACCGTGATCGTGATGCCCTGCTCTGCCAGGGCATCGACCACTTCCTGGGCCTTGGCCTTCTTGTTGGCCTTCAGATAATCGCGGACGGCATGGGTCTTGTTCACGCCGTTTGTCTTGGCTTCGCTTGCCGGGTTTGCCGCAGCTTTCCGGGCCGCTTTCTTGGCTGCCTGGGCCTTGTTGTGCTTCGACTTGACGGTGGTGACGAGGTTGGCAGTGACCGTGATGCCGTGTGTTGCCAGGGCATCAATGACGTCCTGGGTTTTGGCCTTGGGGTTCAACTTGAAGTAGTCTCGGATCGCTTCGGATCTATTCACTTCGGGTTTCTCGGCCATGACTCTGGCTCCTTTGGGGGTGGACTTGGAAAACATAAGTTTCGCAAGCGTATGGGGAGTTGTCAAGCGTATGGGGACGGGTTGGGCGGCAACTCCGAGATCGGTTACTTCTCCGTCACCCGCTTCCAATCGTATTTCGTCTTGCCGTCCTTGTCGAGCAACAACAAACGGTCCTCGGTCAATTCCAAGATCGGTTCGTCCACATGGTCGCCCATCGTGCTGAGAATCATCGTGACCTGGGTTTCCGGTTCGCCGCTGATGGTCTGTTTCTTCAGATGCCCGCCTTCGACTGACCATTTCATGTTGAACTTCAACCGGGGAGCCGATAATGCCGCCCGCCAGCCGCTCAGTTCCACGACCATCGTGCCGGTGCCGTCTTCGTTGAGCGTCATCGTCCGCTTTCCCTGGTACTCGTCTGCCCAAGTGCCGAGGACCAGACGGCGAGAACGGGCATCGGGATCGTCGGGCTGAGATTGGGCCATCTGCTGGGCGAACTTTTCGGATGCCGATTTCTTCCAGAGGACAAGACCGGCCACGCAGCCGATTAAGATGACCACGGCCACAATCCTGAATCGCCAGCGACGACGAGAGGGCTTATTGGAAGCGGTTGATTCTGTCATGGCGATCTGGTCACGATTCCACGCCGGACGAGTCGATAATTCCTTGCATCATTCTACCCAGGTTCCTTGCACCTTTTCAAGAACCTGCGGTACAATGACTCCATGAAGGTCATCTCCCTCCAATCCGGCAGTAACGGCAACTGCATCTACGTCGAGGCGAATGGCGTGAAACTGCTCTTCGATGCCGGAATCGCCGGCAGCCAAGTCGAAGAGCGGCTTGCCATTCATGACCGGAGTGCAGAGGCCGTCGATGCTGTGCTAAGCCGGGGCGGAACGTCGAGAAACGGTTCCTTGCACGTCCGAGTCGCGGCAAATTATAGAAGGAGATTTGAAGAATGCCTAAAGTGAAACATCTGCCATTCGAAGCTCTGCGTCCAGTAATACAGGGAATTCATCGCACGAGAACGGACGGATTCACTAAGGAAATCCTCAAGGTCTACTATGACAGAGATACTCTTTGGCCAGAGGCTGCCAGTCTCCATCATAGCAACAACGGTGCTCCGATTGAGTATTTTGACGACGACGAGGGGTTTAAGAGAATACGACACTCGCCAGATCCCAACATCCGCCGATTGTACAAACAGGACGAACTTACTGAGGACGCACAGGTGTTACGGCAGAAGAAGGAGGGAGGGGAAGGCACTATCAAGAGGTTGACGGACAAGAGCTTCGGGTTCATCAAGACAGAAAAGGGAAAGGATCTTTTCTTCCACTCATCGAGCCTCCAAGGCATCAGTTTCGAGGAACTGCGTGAAGGCCAGAAGGTGACCTACAAAGAAGGCTATGGTCAAAAAGGCCCGTGTGCCGAGAACGTCAAGCCGCTGTAGGGGTTGACGGTCGCCTTCAAGGCGGGACGGACGATGGTGGAGCGGGTGGCGGAATGTCGCGGTCGGGTCGATGCGGAGGCGGTTGCCGGCAAAGGAGATAAGTAAGTTCCGATGAGCGAGTGCAGCAATGTCTGGATCAAGCTGAGTTGCGGCCGACGCATCCATCTCGAAGAACTCTGCCAATATCGGACCTATCGCGGGCTGCTGGAAGGCTTGCCCACGAAGTGGCTCAACAGGGAGATCATCGGTCGAGCCAAAGAAAATGTAGCGAAGAAGCTGTGGTCTCCGGGGACGCCGTTCTTGATCCAACCGGTAGAAACTCCGATGGATGTACCGAAGGAGAGGTGGTTCAGGCACGAAGAAGATTGGCAACCGGTACAGATCCCCGAAATTGTCTGCATTGCCGAGTTCACGTCCTATGATCCTGCAAGGGATGGCGACGAAGATTATTCGTATCTAAACCTCGTGTGGTTCCAGAATGAGTTCGCGTTGCCCATCGACCCGGGCGTCGAAGAGCAGATTCGTGGCATCGACTGGAATGGCGTGGCAAGTGATGCGAGCTTCTGAAGCCGCATGTACGGACGTGGGAGCGTCCCGAAACTTAATCTCAAGGATTAAGTCGTATGGCCGGGCCGAAAGTCCCGCAAACGTGAACGCCCTTGAAGGAGGCAGAACCGCGTGAATTGCTTCAACCATCCCACCGAACCCGCTGTCGGCCTTTGTAAATCTTGCTGCAAAGCCCTATGCCGCGGGTGCATTGCTGAGCTTGAGAACGGTTTAGCATGTAAGGGCACAAATTGCGAAGAGCGGGTCGAGTTGATCAACAGGATGATTGACAACAACAAGAGAATTATGTCCGTTGCAAATACCCAGAACCGCTTCGCAGTGACTATGGCGTTCGGAATGGGAGCCGCGTTCTGTGCGTTCGGAGTCGTGTTTTGGATCGCGGTGAACGAGTATGTTGGCATGTTCACCGGTTTTATGGGCGTGGTCATGCTGGTGGCCGGCTTCAGGAGGCTACGGGCAGGTGCTAACTTCCCGCAGATAGACAGTGCGGCTCGCGACGGCAAGGAAGTGTATGTTAAGGAGCCCTGGTGATTGATAAGCTGAGAAACGCCCAAGGCAAGTCCAACGACACGACAGGCGAATCCGGCACAGCCTCGGCGGCCATCTGAGCAGCTTGAACTTCCATCTTGAGATCAAAATCTGTCGGTCGAGCATCTTCGCCCGACCATCATCTTGATTCTGGGCAGCCCGCTTCAAAGCTGGTGGAACTGCCGCTGACGCCAGATACAGCCCCACCTGCCCGCTTTTCGAGCATATCCGCTACACCTGTCGCTGACTGGGGACTCTGGCGTTGCCTTGTGGATTCTTCCGTCGATTCTGCGGGTAATAATTGTGAATGCAATCCAAACCCAGAAACGGAGATATCCTTATTCTTGATAATTAACTGGGGGTCCGTATCCCGGACTATCGACAGCCGGCCAGCCGATCCTACTCGACTGCTGCCCAATATCTAAGAAAAGTAAGCCTGCTAAACCTGTGGGCAGACGGATAGATCGGCAAAGAAGGCGAGCGGGTTGTGGCCGGCGACGGTGGCCGGCAAGGTCTGCGGCGTCGCAGGGATCTCTTGCGGGCAGCTGCGATCGCGTGGCCGAGGAAGGGGCTGGGCGAGCGGCCAAGAGAAAGGCCGCGACGGTAAGCATTTTAGCCTTCAGGGCTGCGGGGGCCCCGCACGTCGCGGCCGAGGGTCGCGGAGAACGGCCAGGCTGCCGAGATGGCCATCTTTATCCCTCAACGGCCTCCAGCGCCGTGCAATGCCCGCACCTGCAATCCTCCTCGTGCTCGATCGTCTCCAAGTTCACGGCCATCACCAGCTCGTCCAGCGCGATTGCCCGCTTGGTCTTGCCGTCCAGGTCAAACAATGCGAGAACGCGGTGAAAATCAAACTTACTTTGAATCGGCCCGCGAAACATTAAGGCCTCACGCCCGGCCTGGGCCGCCTTCATGTGCATCCTCGACGGCGTGCAAGTTCCTTACCAGTAATGGTTTGCGACACGGATTGAATCTTACGCGGGAGATTACATCGCTGCCATACCAAGGATATTGTTATGCCCCTGCCCGCCAGTGTCAACCCACGAAGCGATGTGACATGTGACTGACGTGCCGCAGGACTCGACCGTCGCTGATCGACATGCCGTGCTGGCTGTGCACCTCACTGTATTACTCGTAGGATTTCCCCACCTCAGCATGCAATTGCTTGTTTCCAAGAGGCAGTCAGCGCTATGGCGATCTGGGAATGTCTTGTCGGGAAAATTCAGCCGCCGGAAAACGAACCGTATGCAATCCATTTGCCGGTCGCAGTCAATCAAAAGTTCTGAATACTATTCGCCGAGACAGACGCTCGGCGTATAATAATGCCAAACAGAGTTGGCATTATTTCGGCAGATCCGAACTCGAGTCAGTTCGGCGTTCGGGCTGCCGATCGATTTTTGACACTTGCGGTCGCTCGTTCGACATTTCCTTGCAAGCCTCGCCGGCAGTTGCGCACAACATGATGAATTGGCGTTTTCGTTCCGTTCGCAAGCAGCAGCGCCAAGGCGCTGCTCGTCGCCGGGCTGCCCGCGCCGAGCCCGCATACCGCGTTTCGAGCCGCTTGAGGTTCGTCGCTTGCTGGCGGCGGTCCACTGGATCGGCGGCGCAACCGGCCTTTGGGACGTGGCGGCCAACTGGAGCAACAGTGCCGTCCCCACGTCCGCTGATGACGTGACCATCAACAACCCCTCATCCGCGACGATCACCATCCAATCCGGCGACACGGAATCGGTCAACAGCCTCACCACCGCCGCAGGCGATACGCTGGCCATCACGGGCGGCGCGCTGGCCGTCGCGACCAATTCGATCCTTTCCGGCAATCTGAACCTCAGCGGCGGCTCTCTGAGCGAGGCAAGCGGCGGCACGCTGACAGTGGCCGGTGCCAGCAACTCATGGGCTGGCGCTGACAGTCATTGGGGCCTTTGCCGGCTCGGGCGCTGGAACGATCTCGCTGGCCGGCGGCACGCTGACGATCGGCGCTGGCGGGGCCACGTTCGATTTCCCCAGCGGCATGTTCCAATGGTCCGCCGGCTCGATCGCCGGTCCCGGAGCGCTGGCCGTGTCGGCCGGCAGTGCGATGACGATCGCCGGCAATGGCGAGCAGGTCCTGTCCGCCGCGGTCGTCAACAACTCGGGAACCATTGTCGACAGCGGCAGCGGCTACTTGTATTTCGAGAACAGTTCGACGGTGAACAATCTATCGGGCGGGGTCGTGGACATGACCTCCACCTCAATTTTGTATAACTATAGCGGCACGAACGCCTTCAATAACCAGGCCGGGGCGCTCGTCGACAAGTCCGCCAGTACGGGCACGTTAGCCAACACGGTTCCCTTCAACAACCAAGGCGGCACGATCGAGGTCGATGCCGGCACGCTCAGCCTGGCCGGTGGCGGTGTCGATACGGGCGGGACCTTCAATGTCGCGCAGGGGGCAACGCTCAATCTCACCGGCGATTCCTCGCCGACCCTTACCGGCTCCTACTCCGGCGGCGGCGTGAGCGGTTTGGGGCAAGGCACGGTGGCACTCGCCAATGGCACCGTCACCATCGGCGCCGCCGGGGCCACGCTGGACTTCCCCGCCGGCCTGCTGCAATGGTCCGGCGGCACGATCCAAGGCGACGGGTCCAGCGGCAGCCCTAGCGTGCTGGCGAATACGGGTGCGATCACCCTCACGGGCAGCGGCAACAAGGACCTGTACAATGCCCTGACGCTGAACAACAGCGGCACGATCGTGGATACCGGCAGCGGCGGTTT
Source organism: uncultured Planctomycetia bacterium (assembly GCA_963824275.1). Classification (GTDB taxonomy): domain Bacteria; phylum Planctomycetota; class Planctomycetia; order Pirellulales; family Thermoguttaceae; genus JANXQG01. The sequence goes on from CAWGOT010000008.1 coordinate 309,838, forward strand.
TTACTTCAATACGTACGCCGTGCTGAACAATCTCTCGGGCGGCCTGGTGAACCTGGCCTCCACCGAGTCGATCTACGATACCGGAAGCACCACGGGAAACGCCATCAATAATGAGTCGGGGGCGACCTTCGAGGGGAGCGGCGCTTCGGGCGCTTCCGTCGCAATCCTCATCAATATCCAGGGGGGCACGGTTGCCGCCACGCAGGGCACCTTGAGCTTGACGGGCGGTGGCACGGACACCGGCGGCAGCTTCGATCCCTCGACCGGCGCGACAATCGACCTGAATGACAATACCACGCCGACAATGACGGGAACCTACACGGGAAGCGGCGGCGGGACGGTTGGGCTGGCCGGCGGCGCAATTGCCATCGGCGCTGGCGGGGCCACGTTCGATTTCCCCAGCGGCATGTTCCAATGGTCCGCCGGCTCGATCGACGGTCCCGGAGCGCTGGCCGTGTCGGCCGGCAGTGCGATGACGATCGCCGGCAATGGCGAGCAGGTCCTGTCCGCTGCGGTCCTCAACAACTCGGGAACCATTGTCGACAGCGGCAACAACACCCTGTTTTTCGAGAACAGTTCGACGGTGAACAATCTATCGGGCGGGGCCGTGGACGTGACATCCACCGCAGATTTGGATAACTATAGCGGCACGAACGCCTTCAATAACCAGGCCGGGGCGCTCGTCGACAAGTCCGCCAGTACGGGCACGTTAGCCAACACGGTTCCCTTCAACAACCAAGGCGGCACGATCGAGGTCGATGCCGGCACGCTCAGCCTGGCCGGTGGCGGTGTCGATACGGGCGGGACCTTCAATGTCGCGCAGGGGGCAACGCTCAATCTCACCGGCGGTTCCTCGCCGACCCTTACCGGCTCCTACTCCGGCGGCGGCGTGAGCGGTTTGGGGCAAGGCACGGTGGCACTCGCCAATGGCACCGTCACCATCGGCGCCGCCGGGGCCACGCTGGACTTCCCCGCCGGCCTGCTGCAATGGTCCGGCGGCACGATCCAAGGCGACGGGTCCAGCGGCAGCCCTAGCGTGCTGGCGAATACGGGTGCGATCACCCTCACGGGCAGCGGCAACAAGGACCTGTACAATGCCCTGACGCTGAACAACAGCGGCACGATCGTGGATACCGGCAGCGGCGGTTTTTACTTCAATACGTACGCCGTGCTGAACAATCTCTCGGGCGGCCTGGTGAACCTGGCCTCCACCGAGTCGATCTACGATACCGGAAGCACCACGGGAAACGCCATCAATAATGAGTCGGGGGCGACCTTCGAGGGGAGCGGCGCGTCGGGCACTTCCGTCGCAATCCTCATCAATATCCAGGGGGGCACGGTTGCCGCCACGCAGGGCACCTTGAGCTTGACGGGCGGTGGCACGGACACCGGCGGCAGCTTCGATCCCTCGACCGGCGCGACAATCGACCTGAATGACAATACCACGCCGACAATGACGGGAACCTACACGGGAAGCGGCGGCGGGACGGTTGGGCTGGCCGGCGGCGCAATTGCCATCGGCGCTGGCGGGGCCACGTTCGATCTCCCCAGCGGCATGTTCCAATGGTCCGCCGGCTCGATCGACGGTCCCGGAGCGCTGGCCGTGTCGGCCGGCAGTGCGATGACGATCGCCGGCAATGGCGAGCAGGTCCTGTCCGCTGCGGTCCTCAACAACTCGGGAACCATTGTCGACAGCGGCAACAACACCCTGTTTTTCGAGAACAGTTCGACGGTGAACAATCTATCGGGCGGGGCCGTGGACGTGACATCCACCGCAGATTTGGATAACTATACCGGCACGAACGCCTTCAATAACCAGGCCGGGGCGCTCGTCGACAAGACCGCCAGCACAGGGACTTTTGCCTTCAGTGTGCCGATCAACAACAGCGGCACGGTCGAAGCGGATGCGGGCACGCTCGACCTGACCGGAGCGGTCACGCAGATCTCCGGCAGCATGCTGACCGCCGGAAGCTGGATTGCCACGGCAACGGGCAAGCTCGAGCTCCCCGGCGGCAACTTTACGGAGAACGGCGGTTCCGTCACGCTTAGCGGCTCAGGCGGTTTCCCGCAGATCGCTGCACTGGCGACCAACGTCGGCAGTTTTTCGCTGCTCGCGGGCGAATCGTTCACGACGGCCGGCGCTCTGGCCAATAGCGGCACGCTGATCGTCGGCGGCACGCTCGACGTGGCCGGTGCGTACAGCCAGACCTCGGCCGCCGCGCTGGACGACCAGATCGGCAGCGCGCAAGCCGGCCAATTCGGCCAGATGGCCGTGACCGGAACCGCCACGCTGGCCGGCGAGCTGGGCGTCTCGGTCATCAACGGTTATCAGCCCGCTCAGGGGACAAGCACTTCCTTCCTGGCGGACAACGTGACTTCGGGCACGTTCAGCAGCGTGGTCGACACCACGCCGGGCAGTGCCTATAGCTTCAGTGCCAACTACTCGATTCCCGGCACCGTGGGCATCGTGGTCGCCGGCGTTCCGTTCGTCGATCTGGTGGTCACCCAGGAGCAAGAGCCCAGCCAGTTGGTGGCCGGCCTGCCGGGGAGCGTGACCTGGACGGTGACAAACCAGGGCAATACGGCGACGACCGCTGTCTGGCAGGACGCCGTCTACCTCTCGGCCGACGGCCAGATTGATGCCAATGCCATCCCCTTGACCACCCAATCCGAAGGCGCGACGCCGCTGGCCGCGAACAGCAGCTACCAAACCAGCGCGTCGTTTACGGTTCCCCTGGGTCAGTCGGCCGGAACCTACTCCCTGCTGGTCGACGCCAATCATGACCAGGCCCAGAGCGAATCGAACTATGCCAACAACGTCGGCTCGGTGAGCGTCAGCGTGTTGCCGCCGCAGCCCGACCTGCTCGTCACAGGGCTGGCCGCCAGTCCTGCCACCGGCTTGCAATCGGGCGGCAGCCTGACCGTGAACTGGAGCGACAGCGACGAGGGCTTTGGCGCGGTGTCGACTTCCTTCAGCGACCAGGTGCAAATCGTCAACACGACCACCGAGCAGACGCTGGTCACGGCTACGGTTCCCTACAACGAGTCTTCGCAGGGTACCCTGGCCGCAGGGGGTTCCGCGGCCCAGCAGTACACCTTCCAATTGCCCAACGGGGCGGCGGGCGCAGGCACGATCTCGGTGACCGTGACCAACGACATTTATAACCAGGTCGCGAAATACAATGCCAACGGCACCCCCGAGGCCGACAGCACCGCCTCGATTACCACGACCTCGTCCCTTGCCCCTTACCCCGACCTGCACGTCACCGGGCTGGCCGTCGCTCCCTCGAGTGTGCTGCAATCGAGCGGCCAGGTCACGCTCGACTGGGACGACAGCAACATGGGCGAGGCGACCGCTTCGGGAAGCTGGTATGACAACATCTCGGTGGTCAACACGAATACCGGTCAGACGCTGGTAAGCACGAACCAGAGCTACAGCGGCCAAAACATCGCCGCCGGCGGACGCCGCGCGGTCCTACAGCTTCACGCTCCCCAACGGCGATCCGGGCGTGGGGCAGCTCAGCATTACGGTTGCGGCCGACGCGGGCACAAGCCTTCCGGAATATAACTCCAGCGGCGTCAGCGACGCGAACCGCTCCGAAAACACCACGGCCCAGTCGACGCTCGCGCCCTATCCCAACCTGACCGCCACTGGCGTCACGGGGCCCGCCAGCGCACTCCTCGGACAGCCCATTACCGTGAGTTGGACCAACGTCAACCAGGGCAACGCCGTGGCCAGCGGCACTTGGCGCGACGGCATCTACCTCTATGCCTCGCCCACGGACAGCAATCCGGAATTCCTGGGCAGCGCCGGTTTCGGCGGCACGCTCGCCGCCGGGCAATCGGCCCAGCTCTCCGCCACGGTTTCCCTCCGCCAGGAAGTTGCCGGACCCTACTACATCGCCGTGGTCCCCGATTACCTGGAACAGGTCATCGAGGCCGGCAACACGCGGCTCGCCGCGCTCTCCAGCCAAGCAACGCAGATCCTCACGCCCGACCTCGCGGTCGAATTGGTGCAGTCTTCCGCCACCAGCGCGGAGTTCGGGCAGCAGTTCAACGTGACGTGGACCGTCGAGAACACGGGCGACGGGACTGCCATCGGCACTTGGAGCGACAAGTTGTATCTCTCGCCCCAGCCGACCTTGGGCAGCTCGGCCACATTCCTTGCGACACAGCCGGAAGGCTTGAACTCGCCGCTGGCCGCCGGCCCAGCTATACCAGCACGGCAACGGTGACCCTGCCATTGACTTACAGCCTTGCTTCCGGCACGTACTACATCATCGTCGTGCCGAACTGGACCGGCTCGCTCCTGGAGGCCGGCGCGAGCAGCGGCCAGGCCGCCAGTCCTGCCGTGAGCCTGTCGCTGCCGCCCCTGCCCGATCTGACCGTCAGCAATGTTTCCGCGCCGCCGCAAGGCCTGGCCGGCCAAGAGGAGACGGTCACCTGGGTCGACGAAAACGCGGGCACAGGGGCCGCCGTGGGCAGTTGGACTGACACGGTCTACCTTTTTAGCGATCCCGGCGCGCCGGGACAGGACGACGGCGAGGAGGGCACATGCACGTTCACCGGCACGCTGGCCTCCGGCGAAAGCGTCACCCTCTCGGCAACGGTCACGCTCCCGCAGACGCCCGGGCCCTACTGCTTCGAGGTGGTGGCCAATTCCACTTCCAGCCTGGTCGTGAGCAACACGACCAACAATACCGCCTTCAGCGCCACTGCCACCACTGTCATTTCCACGCCCCTGCCGGACCTGGTTGTCGCCAGCATCACGCCTCCGGGCAACGGCGTCTTGTCGGGAACGGAAGTGCCCGTCACTTACGTCATCACCAATCAAGGCGACGCCCCCACGTCGGCCGCGCTCTGGCAGGACTGGGTCATCCTGTCGCAGAACCCCACCTTGGCCCAGTCCTACGTTCGAGGCCTTACAGGGCTCGGCGACCAACTTCTCAACAACCAGCCGGTGATCATGGGCTTCACCAACCCGAGTTATCTCAATCCGGGCCAGAGCTACTCCAACACGGTCGATGTGCCCATGCCGGTCGGCGCACAGGGGACGTGGTACGTCTACGTCAGCGCCGACGGCACGGGCGGTCATCACCGGCCGCAGTTGCCCGAAACTGACTCCGGTAACACGCTGCTTTTGAGCAGCGCGTTCACGGTCACCCTTAGCCCGCCGCCCGAGTTGGCGGTGAGCGATATTCAGGCCCCGGCCAAGGAGTTCTCGGGCGAGCACGTGACGGTCACCTACCAGGTTGCCAACCTTGGCGCCGGGCCGACGGTGGAGGATGATACGAACTACATTGGCAACGACCTTGGCGTGGTTCCGGAAACCACGACCAAATGGACCGACGCCGTCTACCTGTCGCCCGACGCCACGCTCGACTCCAACGCCATTCTTCTTACCGAATCCACCTACACCGGCGGGCTGGCGGCGGGGGCCAGCTACAATGGCGCCGTCCCAGTGACGCTGCCGACAGGCATCAGCGGACTGTATTCCATCATCGTCCAGACCAACGTCAATGGCCTGGTCTTCCAGAACGGGGACACCGCGGCGAATGTCGGCGCCACGGCGTCGCCGATCACGGTCAACTTCACGCCGCCGCCGGAGCTGGCTGCCAGTCTGACTTCCGTGCCGGCGACAGGTGTGGCCGGCCATACGCTCACGTTCACTTACCAGGTCAGCAACATCGGCGCCGCCCCGACGCCAACGCTCTGGACCGATTCGTTCTATCTCTCGCCGACCGCGACCTTCAATGCGGGCACAGCCACCCGTCTGGGCCTGCAACGAAGCCAGTCGACCTTGAGCCCGGGGGGCAGTTACAGCGCCACCGTGGACGAGACGATTCCCAATGGCCTGAGCGGGGCGTACTACCTTTTTGCCGAGGCCGATAGCGGCGATGTGATCTATCAACTGGACCGGTCAAACGATCTGAGCGTGGGCGGCGAGATCCAGATTTCCACGGTCCTGCCCGACCTTGTCGTTTCCGCGGCCGCGTGTGCGCCGACGGCGCAGGCGGGCACGGGCACGCTGGTCTCGTGGACCGTGACTAACGAGGGCCAAGGCGACACGGTGGTCACCTCCTGGACCGACACAGTATATGCCTACACCGGAGCCACGCTGAATATCCCCACCGCAATTCTCCTCGCTTCCTTCGCGCATGCCGGATTGCTGGCGGCGGGGGCCTCCTATCAGCAATCCGAGACCGTGCCGCTTCCCATCGATTTGTCCGGCGGGGCACCCGGAACTCCGGGTCTCAACCTGTTCGTCGTGACCAACGCCGACGGCTCCGTATACGAGGGGAGCTATGCGAACAATAACGTCTCCGCGGCAATGCCGATCGTCGTCAGCCAGAAACTGGCCGAGCTCGCCGTTTCCGCGGTCACGGCCCCGGCTACGGCGCTGACCGGCCAGAGCGTCGCCGTAAGCTGGACCGTGACGAACAACGGTGCGGGAGCGACCAACGCCGACTACTGGACCGACGCCGTGTGGCTTTCGACCGCATCCGCGCTCAACGGCGGCGGCAACAACACCTTGCTGGGCGATTTGCAGCATTCCAATACCTTGGCCCCCGGTGGCAGTTATACCGCCTCCGCCACGTTCACGCTGCCGCAGTCCCTTGCCCCCGGCAATTATTACTTCATCGTCGTTGCCGATGCCAATGACCTGGTGGACGAAGCCGATCCCGGCAACCAGTCCGCCGCCAGCGCAACCGCCACGGTCGTCAGCCAGGGCCCGCTGCCCGACCTGACGGTCAGCGGTGTCACCGCCCCGGCGGCGGGCGTCGCCGGCCAGCCCCTGCTCATTTCCTGGACCGTAACGAATAGCGGCGGGGAAACCGGCAACGTGACGATCACCGATTCCGTCTATCTGGCCTACGACACGGTCTTCGATCCGTCGGACGAATTGTATCTCGGTTCGCTCCCGTACGGCGAGGGCCTCGCCGCCGGCGCGAGCTATACCCAGATCGCAAACTTTCAATTGCCGCGGGGCTGGGCCGGAGAGTTCTACGTCATTGTTGAGACCAATAGCGATGGAAACGTCAACGAGGAGAGCGCCCCGATCAGCACGGCCGCCTCGGCCCAGCCCGTCCAGGTCACACTGGCGCCGCAGACGCTTCTGCCCGAGTTGGCGGCTGGCGCCATCACGATTCCGGCAAGCGCGGTGGCGGGAGAGCCGTTCACCGTCTCGTACCAGGCCAGCAACCAAGGGGCGGGTCCCGCCGACGGCGAGTGGTCCGACGCCCTCTACCTCTCAACGACCGCCGCCTGGAGCGTGAACGACCCGCTCTTGGGGGAAGTCGAGCAGACGCAAGATGTCGCCCCCGGCGGGAGCTATACGGGCAGCCTCACCGTCTCGCTGCCCGGCGTCGCCCCCGGCGCCTATTATGTGATTCTCCGCGCGAACATCCTCGACAACCTTGCGGAATCGAGTCAGGCCGACAACATGGGCGTTTCGTCGGGCACGGTCAACATCGGCGCCCAATCGCTGACTCCGGGGACGCCCGTCAGCGGTTCGCTAGGCGACGCCCAGTCGGTCTTCTACCAGGTTACGGTGGGCGCGGCCCAGACGCTGGATATCGACCTGGCCAGCGATGATCCTGGGGCCCTCAACGAGTTGTACGTCAGCTACGGAACCATGCCCAGCCGAGCCCAGTATGACTACCGCTACCAGACCCCCGGCGCTGACCAGGAAATCACCATTCCCGCCACACAGGCCGGGACCTACTACGTCCTGGCCTATGGCGGGTCGGTCGCGGCCGGCGGTGAAGGCTACACCCTCACGGCCTCGGTGGTGCCCTTCGCCGTCACGGCCGTGAGTCCGGCGCAGGTGGGAGCGGGCCAGGCGACGATCGAGATCGACGGCTCGATGTTTGCGGGCAGCACGACTTTCCAGCTTGTCGGGCCCAGCGGCCAGTCCGTCAACGCCCAGCAGGTCTACCTGCAGGACAGCAGCACGGCCTACGTCACGTTCGACCTTTCCGGCGCGGCGTTGGGCGATTATAACGTCAAGGCCACGCAAAGCACGGGCGCCGCCACGGCCTTGCCGCAAGGGCTGGCCGTGGTCGCCGCGGTCCCGGCAAGCATCCAATTCTACGTCTCGTCGCCCTCCTCGATCCTGGCCTTCGGGCAGGGCGAAGCCACGGTCAACTACGTCAACCAGGGCAACGTCGACGCCACGGCGCCGCTCGTGGAACTGACTGCCACCAACGCCCTCTTGCAGCTCTCCGACCAGAGCCTCCTTCGTCAACGACTGGGTCCAGTTCCTGGCCACCAGCGCCACGGGGCCGGAAGGCCTGCTGCGGCCGGGCGAGAGCGGCGCCGTCAACATCCCCTTCGAAGCGACCGGCGCGCCGGGAGACGTAATCGACTTCCAATTAGAGACCTACCCGAACAGCCAAACGATCGACTGGTCCAGCCTGGAAAGCTCGATGCAGTTGCCTTCGATCCCGGCGGCGGCCTGGCCGGCCGTCTTCGCCAATTTCGTGACCAACGTCGGCACGACCAACGGTTCCTACGATGCCGCCCTGGCCGCCGACGCCACCTACCTTGGCCAGCTCGGGCAAGGCACCAACAACGTCAACCAGTTGCTCACGTTCGAGATTGAAAAGGCCAACGCCGCCTACACCGCCGGGAGCCTTGTCACCTGCACGGACGACAACCTCCCTGCCCCCGGCCTGGACCTGACCTTCACGCAGTCTCACGTCCCCTCGATCGCAGCCCGGTACACGATGGGAATCCTCGGCTACGGCTGGACCACCAATTGGGACATCTCCGCCAGCACCGATTATACCACCGGCGACGCCACGATCGCGTTCAACGGCGCTACCTACTTCTACGCCAGTCAAGCCGGCGGCAGCTTCCAATCGGAACCGGGCGACTACTCGGTCTTGACCCTGGCCAACGGGGCGTACCACCTCCAAGAGACCGACGGCACGGTCTATCAGTTCAATGCCGACGGCACCCTGGCCTATGTCGAGGATTCAAGCGGCAACCGGATCGTCTGCGGCTACGACGCCCAGGACCAGCTCGTTTCGCTCACCGACTCCAACGGCGAATTCCTCAGCCTGGCCTATAACATCGACGGATGCCTGGCCCAATTGACGGACTCCGCGGGCCTGACGGTGACCTACGCCTACAACGCCGCGGGTGACCTGCTCACCAGTTACACGGGCGTTGACGGGACCACGACCTTCAGCTACGTCGCCGGGCAGTCGGCCCAGCAGGACAACGCCCTGGCCGAGGTCGCCAACGCCGACGGCACCCACACCTTCTTCAGCTACGACTCCGAGGGCCGCCTCATCGACCAGCACCGCGACGGCGGCTTCAACAACGAGACATACACCTACCTTCCGGCGGGCGGCTACACCGTGACCAACGCCCTCGGCGACACGACCACCTCGCTCTTTGGCCTGGAGGGCGAAACGGCTGAGACCATCGACGGACTGGGAAACGTCACGCACTACTACTACGACAGCAATCTGAACCTGACCTCCGTCGTGGACCCCGGCGGCGGCGTTTTTACCTATACCTACCTCTGTCCGTGTCAACTGGCGGGCGCGGATTTTTTGCGGCCGGTTTGCCGGCGTGGGAGCCAGGGCACCGGCCGGTTCAACTTTGCACATAGCTCAATGGCTGCCTGATAGAGCGGCTGCCCAGTGGCTGCCGCCCAGAGATCAAGCTGGTTTCCCGACGAAGCACAGTGGAAACAGCGATATGCGTTCCGTTTCAGGTTCGCCGAAAACGATCGGCTTCCCTCGCGTTTGGGGGCGTGGATCGGGCAAGGCCCGCGCACCTGGCCGTCGCCACCCGCATGCCCAGGCACGGGGACAAAGCCCAACAGCTTTAATACCGTGTAGATACTGACCTCGTCACGCAACGTGCGAAAATCAATCCCTGCCATGGCCGTTCTCCTGCAACAGAGAAGAGGAACCCGTACCGTCGCTGCCTGCGGTTGCTTGCTGGCGGCGGGACCTGCGGGGCACGACCTGCGTCGCCGCGGTCTCGGCCACGAAAGCCTCGCTTCCGGCCGACGCCACCGTACGCCGCTCACCCGCGGAAAGCGCTCGCGGTTGCGGCAAGCCCTCGCTCTGACAAATCGTGGCCAAGGACTTGATGGTGCGACTCCCGCCGGGCAGTTTGGCCGTGCCCTTGCTGCCTTTGGGCGGCCCGCTCTTGCGCCGCTCGCCGGTGGCCTTTACGCGCAGCTTGGCCAGCTTAGTCTCCGTACTCCTGGGAATGGCGTAGCGGTAGGGCTCGTTGTTCTTCAGCATCAGCCAGGCGATCATGGCCAGCTTTCGCGGCGGCCACCACGGCCACGTTGCGGGTCTTCTTTTTCAGCAAGCGGCGGAAGAAGTGGCCCAAAGGACCGGGGTGCTTGTCGAGATGCTGCGCGGCCTCGATCAGCATCCAGCGGGCTTGGCTGTTGCCGCGTTTGGTGATGGGGCCGTGGTAGCAGTGCTCCGCCGACTGCTTGGTGGAAGGCGCCAGGCCGATGTAGCTGGCGGCATGATCGGCGTCGGGAAAGCGGGTGAAGTCGCCCCAGGCGGCCAGCAGGGACTCGGCGGTGGCCACGTCCGCGCCCGGCAGAGTCATCAAGAGCTTGACGGGCTCGCTGGCGTGTCCCCGTTTAGCCAGCTCAAGGTCCAAGGAGTCGATCTCTTTCTGCAGGTCCTCGAGTTGCCGCAGGTCGCTGTCGATGAGCGTGCGGCCTTGGGCGTCGATTTCCACGGTCGCGAGCCACTCCACGCCGTCGGCGTCGAAAAGATGCTTCCGCGAGACCTCGATCAGCCGCATGGCGAGCACGCTGTGGATGCGGTTCCGCATCATGGTCCGCTGGCCGACCAGGGCGCTGCGGCGGCCAGTCATTTCGCGGAGCCGGCGGGTGGCCTCGTCGGGCTGCCAGACCTCCGGGAGGAAGTCGCAGCGGAGGAGCTGCGCCAGCACGTGGGCGTCGACTTTGTCGGTCTTGACTTTGGCCTGGGCGATGGCCTTGGTGGCCAGGGGGTTGGAGACCACCAGTTTGGCCACGTGCGGCCGCAGAGCGTCGGCCACGGCCCAGCAGTTGGTGGTGGCTTCGAAGGCCACGTGGTCGGTGGGCTGCAGGATCTGGGTGGCGAAGCTTTCCAGAGTGCGGCGGTTCAGGGCGAAGCGTTCGCGGTGGACCACGTTGCCGGACTGGTCAACGATGCAGACCTCGACCACTCGCTTGTGGACATCGAGGCCAACGTAACGTACCATTACAATACTCATGGGAGTTTCTCCTGTGACGCGGCAAGACCGGAGGGCGATCCGCTGGGCTTTGACGCCCCAGCGGCGGCAGAAGGTTGGACCACGAGTCCGTTTTCGCCTTCTACCGAGGTTGGGCCGAGACGGCAACTACCTCTTCGACTCGAAGCTCAACCGGGTGGGCCGGAAGGGTGCTCAGATACGACGGCGGGCTCGAAGCCCATACGCATAGTCGAGCGGCCCCGAAGTGTCCCGGCCCCCCGGTCTTGCTTGCTTTTGGTTGTGGTTGGAAAGGTGTCATGGTTTCATTGCGGCGGCACTTCGTCCCGAACCCGGTAGTCATACATAGCACCTGCCGCGGGTCGCAGCGCCGCCAGCCTCTATCTATTCATACCAGGTACGACGACAGCGGCAATCTCACCAGCCAGACCGACCCGCTGGGGAACACCACGTCTTATACGTACAATTCAAACAACGACCTGACCAGCTATACCGACCCCAACGGCAACACCACGAGCTACGGCTACGACGCCGACAACAACCTGCTCTCCACGACCTACGCCAATGGGACCACGCAAAGCTTCACCTACAACCCCTTGGGCGAGGCGACCCAGTTCGCCGATGCCGGGGGACAGCCCATCGGCTTCACGTACAACGCCGAGGGCCTGGTGACGCAAGAGACCTTCGCCGACGGCTCCTCGTACACTTTCACCTACAACGCCCGCGGCGACCTGCTCACGGCCACCGACGGGGCACCCTCTGGGTCCGGCACGATCACCTTCACTTATGGAAACGCCGCCAATCCCGACCTCCTCACCGAGGTGCAGTATGCGGACGGCACGTACCTCAAGTTCAGCTACAACGGCGACGGCCTGCGGACCGAGAGCGTGGACCAGACGGGCTTCACCGTCAACTACATTTACGACTCGGCCGGCAACCTTTCGGAGCTCACCGACGCTAGCGGCAATCCGATCGTCCAGTACACCTACGCCGCCGCCGGGAACTTGATTCAGAAGGACAACGGCAACGGCACGTATACGACCTACACCTACGATGCCGACGGCAACGTCGCGAGCATCAACAACTACGCTGCCCAGCGGCGCGGTCAACTCTTTCGACAACTACACTTACGACGCCCTGGGCAACGTGCTCACCGACACCAGCCAGGACGGCGAGTGGGTCTATTCCTACGACGCCGACAGCGAGCTGACGCAGGCCGTATTCACGCCCAACGCGACCGACCCGGACGGGCTTCCCAGCGAGGACCTGCAGTACGTCTACGATGCGGCCGGCAACCGGCTTTCCGAGACGGTCAACGGCGTGACGACGACCTACGCCGTCAACGACATGAACCAGTACACCAGCAGCACGACCAACGGGGCCGTCACAAATTACGGGTATGACGCCGAGGGCAACCTGATCTCCGCCGCGGGTCCCGGCGGCACTACCAGTTATACCTTCAACCAGCTCAACGAATTGACTGGCATTGCCGGCCCCGGCCTCTCGGCCAGCTATGTGTACGATCCGCTGGGTAGCCAAATCGCCCAGACGATCAACGGCGCGAGCACGAACTTCCAGGTCGACCCGGCCGGTTTGGGCACTGTCGTGGCCGCCTACAGCACCGCCGGCGGCCCTGTGACGCATTATACCTACGGCCTGGGGCTGGTCAGCCAGGTGAGCAGCACGGGCGTGGCCGCCTACTACGACTTCAACAACATCGGCTCGACGGTCAACGTCACCGGCGCCGCGGGCAACGTCCTCGACCAATACGCCTACCTGCCGTTCGGAGCGACGACGGCAACTGCTTCCACCCTCGCCAACCCGTTCACGTTCGTCGCGCAATACGGCGTCATGAGCGGCGCGGACGGCCTGGAAGACATGCGAGCGCGTTTCTACGCCCGCCCAAGGCCGCTTCCTGAGCCGAGATCCGCTCGGACTTGGCGGCGGCCAATCGAATCTCTATGTCTATGTCGCGGGGAATCCTTTGACGCTCATTGACGCCACCGGGACCCTTGAGGCCCCGCCCTGCGGCTATGTTTGGTTGTCAGCGAGCGGAACGCAGGGAGTGGGGGGGACGTACCTCTTAAACCCCGATACTCAGATAGTCTATAGCCCCTTGGATAACATCCCGCTCGTATGTGAGCCGCTCACTCCATTCGCCCCTTGGGAGCCAGACGAGACGCCGCCGCCAAATCAGTACGTGCCGACCCCGCCGCCACTCGGCCAGGGCGGCGCCGCGATCGCGCCACCAACGCACGCGCCATGGAGCTCTGACCCCCTGTATGCAGTGGCGCTTGCAGCGGGTGCCCTTGGCTTGCCTCTGCCACCGCCACCGCCGCCCACGTCCCCGTCTGGTGGACCAAACTCCCCGGGTGGCGGCGCCAAGACCATTATCGTCGCGCCCAAGGACCCCAACGAGCTTCTGGGTCCGAGTGGCTTCGGCCCGCAAGAATTCGTCTCGGCCGATCAGTCCCTGCCCTATACGATCGACTTCGCCAACGAGACAGCCGCGACCGCCCCCGCGCAGCAGGTCGTCATCACCGAGCAGCTCGATTCCAACCTCAATTGGCAGTCGTTCCGCCTGGGCGACTTCGGCTTCGGCAACCAGGTCTACCAGGCGCCGGCCGACACGGCCTTTTACCAGACGACCATCGATTTGACGCAGCAGGACGGCTACCTGGTCGACGTCACCGCCACGATCGACGAGAGGACCGGCATCGCCACCTGGATCTTCACCACGATCGACCCGGCGACGGGCCAAATCCCGTTGGATCCGTCGATCGGCTTCCTCCCGCCGAACGACCCGGAAAGCGACGGCGAGGGTTTTGTCAGCTACACCGTCGAAGCCAGCCCCTCCGCGCCCACCGGCACGGTCGTCAGCGCCCAGGCCACGGTTGTCTTCGACACCCAGCCGCCGTTGAATACGCCGCAGGTTTCCAATGCCCTGGACAGTGGCGCCGGGGTGGCCAGTGCGGTTGTGGCACTTCCGGCCAGCGAAGCGGATGCCGATTTCCAGGTCACCTGGTCCGGAAGCGACGCGGCCAACAGTTCGGGCATCGCCAGCTATGACATCTATGTTTCCGACGATGGCGGCCCTTACACCGCATGGCTCAGCGGCACGACCTTGACCTCGGCCACCTACGCCGGCCAGGACTACCACACCTACCGCTTCTATAGCGAGGCGACCGACAACGCCGGCAACGTCCAGGCGGCCAAGTCCACCGACGACGCCAGCACGACGGTGATCCCGGCCGGAACGGCGTTGTGGTCGGGCGGCGGCGCCGACAATCAGTGGTCGACGGCCGGGAACTGGGCGACTTCGACCGTCCCCAATCCGGGCGAGGACCTGGTGTTCTTCGGGGCTGCAGATACCACGACCGACAACACTCTGACGGCCGGCACTTCGTTCGATTCGGTCAACCTGGCATCGCCCGGATATGTTCTCGCAGGCAATGGCGTTACCCTGGCATCTGTATCAGCGCCGGTGATAACCCTCAATGCCGCCAGCGGTACGATCCAACTGCCCATCACCTTGGGCAGCAATGGAACGTTCGAGGTGCCTGAGGCACAAGGAAGCCTGACCGATTCGGGGAACATCAACAATGGCGGATATGGCCTCACGTTCGATACGAGCAGCTCGCAGGCATCGACCCTCAGCGGTTCGATCTCCGGGGCCGGCGGCTTGGTAAAGACAGGCTCCGGAGAGGCTGTCCTAAGCGGGTCCAACAGCTTCTCTGGCGGAACCCAGGTTTTGGCAGGCACCTTGGTTGTTGCCGCAACCGACGCGCTGCCGGACGGATCAAGCCTGACGGTGGGAGCGGGCGGGACTCTTGTATTCGGCTCCAGCCAAGTTGCGTCGAGCGTATCGCCCGTCGCACTCATCACGCCCCGTCGTGCCGGTATTTCATCGCCTGCCCCAGGCGCCGCCGCAACAGTCGAAACTTCCAAGCCGATGGTTGCTCCCGGCGGTGCGACCAATGCGCCGGTCGTCAAATCCGCGCCTTCGACTCCTTCGACGTTTTTCGAAAGACAGGTTAATAACTTGTGCTACGGGCCGGTCACTGAGTCAGCCAAAGTGTCGACGGCGGCAATATCGAGTCGCACAATCGATGCGGTTCTCGCGTCGCCTCGATCGGCCCGCGACCCGACCAGGGCGCCGGCCGATGCTGCTCAATCCGCGGCCCCTTGGGCATGGCTCGCGGCGATCGAAAGTCCTTGGAATTCCACGGACCAAAACAAAAAGACCGATTTCACAGTCGCAGCCGTGGATAAGGTACTTGCCCAGTATGGAGTTTGATGGAATCGTGCGGAACAACATCCATTTCATTTCCGGCCTGCCGCGGGCGGGGTTGACCTTGCTGGCGGCATTGCTGCGCCAGAACCCACGCTTCCACGCCTCGATTTCCGGTCCGATGGGCAGCCTGATCAGCGCATTGCTGCGAGAGATGAGCCAAGGCAATGAATATGGCCTGTTCATTGACAACCAGCAGCGCGTCAAAATCCTCTCCGCCTGCTTTGATGCCTATTACCACAGCGTCGACTCGACGCGCGTCGTCTTTGACACCTGGCGCCATTGGACGACGAAACTCCCTCTGTTGACGGTGCTGTATCCGCAAGCGAAGATCATTTGCTGTGTGCGGAACGTCGCCTGGGTGCTCGACAGCATCGAGAGCCTGATCCGGCGCAACTACCTTGAACCCTCGAAGATATTCAATTTCGAGCCGGGCGGGACGGTCTATACCCGAGTCGAGGGGCTTGTGTCCAACGCCCGCATCGTCGGCTCTGCGCTGCGTGCCCTGCGCGAGGCGGTCTTCGGCGAACACTCGGACCGGCTGCTGCTGGTGCGCGATGAAACCCTCACCGCCGATCCGCTCGGCGTCTTGGCGAGCATTTATGGATTCATCGGCGAGCCGCTCTATCCCCACGACCCCGCCCATATCGAACCTTGCCCTGGCGCCATCGAGTTCGATGCGCGGCTAGGCACGCCGGGGCTGCATAGCGTCGGGGCCTATGTGCGCCGCAATCAACGCTCCCCAATCTTGCCCACCGATCTGTTTAAGCTCTACGGAGTTTTCTCGTTCTGGGAGAACCGCGACGAGATGCCGCCTGGAATCAAGCTGGTGTAGCTACGTAAGGCGACTTTCAGGCGAAAGTGGAACAAGAAGATCGTGCTCGATCACTGGCAAGGGTCGCGCTCATCTACGGGCGCAGTGACGCCACCCCCGCGAAGGAAGGATCCACGCAGCGAGCGAAATGGCCGGGTTTTTGGGTAAATTTGCGCCCAGCCTCTTGATGGCGACCGACGTTCGTGATAGGTTCAGGGGCGCTGGGACGGATCAGAATAAATCCATGGACAAAAAAATGAACAAACCAAACAAACCCGTTGCTTATTCCATTCCGCGGAGGGAGTTTCTCGCGCTTTCCGGTATGGTTCCCGCCATGGCTGTCGCGCAGTCCATGGGCGGCAAGGTGCTTGCGGCGGCCGCAAGCAGCGATGCCGCGCCAATTGCACCCGCGCCAAAGAAACGCCCCATCGGCCTTGAACTTTATTCGGTAAGGACTGAACTGGCGCGCGACTTGCCGAACACGCTCCGCACGGTCTCCAAGATCGGCTATGAAGTGGTGGAGTTTTATGCGCCCTATTATGACTGGACGATGCCGTATGCCAAGGAAGTCCGCAGCTTGATGGACGATCTCGGCCTGCGCTGCTATTCGACGCATAACCACATCCAGTCGTTCACGCCGGGCGATACGATGGCCAAGGCGATTGAACTCAACCAGATCATCGGTTCCCGGCTGCTTGTGCTCGCCACGGCGCCCGGTGGAACGAAGGGGGCCGAAGACTGGAAAAACTCTCCGGCCAGCTCACCACCGCCGTCGAGCAGCTCAAGCCGCACGGGTTGTCCTGCGGTTTCCACAACCACCAGACCGAGTGGACGCCGCTGGACGGCGA
Organism: uncultured Planctomycetia bacterium; assembly: GCA_963824275.1. GTDB lineage: Bacteria > Planctomycetota > Planctomycetia > Pirellulales > Thermoguttaceae > JANXQG01. The sequence continues at coordinate 327,017 of CAWGOT010000008.1, forward strand.
GCATCGCGCCATGGACCTCCTTGCCGCCAACACGCCGAAGGAATTCGTGCTGCAACTGGACGTTGGCACCTGTGTCGAGGCCGGTGCGGATCCCGTCGCCTGGATCAAGGCCAATCCGGGACGCATCAAGGTTGCGCACCTCAAGGACTGGTGCCGGGCAGCCCTGCGAATGAAAAAGGCTATCGCGTCCTGTTTGGCGAAGGCGTCTCGCCTTGGAAAGAGATCATCGCCGCGCTGGAATCGGTGGGCGGTGTTGAATATTACCTGATGGAGCAGGAAGGCAGCCGGTATTCGGAGTTTGAAACCGCACGGCGCAGCCTTGACGCATGGAAAGCGCTCAAGGGAAGCTCCTGACTGGCCGATGCCTGGAGCCGGCAATCCGGCCAGGACCGCCACGCCGATCGGAATCCCGCCGCAAGCAATCGTCGCGGATTCCCAAGCCAATTCTTGTGAGGCCCTCTATGAACATCCGGACATTATTCCCTTCCCGGTTTGCCAACCTGACGCTGGCTTGCTCCCTGGCCGTGGGGCTCGCCGCGCCGGTCTGCCGCGCGGCGGACCCGTCCGACAAGACGGCCCTGCCGCGGCTTTCCATTGCGGAGGCCGGCGCAGTTCCGGACGGCGTGACGCGGAACACGAAGGCCATCCAAGCGGCCATCGACCAGCTCGCCGGCAAGGGCGGCGGCACGCTCGTCGTCCCCGCAGGCCGCTTCCTCTCGGGCGATCTTCCTCAAGCCCGGCGTCAACCTGCAGCTTGAGAAGGGCGCGGTCCTGCTGGGCTCGACGAACATCGACGACTATCCGCCGCTGCCGACCCGCATCGAAGGGCATACCCAGGTCTGGCGCCCGGCCTTGGTCAACGCGGCCAAGGCCGACCACCTCCGCATCACGGGCGAGGGCACCATTCAAGGCGGCGGCAAGCCCTACTGGGATGCCTTCCTGACCCGCCACAAAGCCGACAAGAACACCAAGAACCTCGACGTTGACCGCCCTCGCAACCTGTTCGTGCAGGATTCCAACGACGTCCTGATCAGCGGCATCTCGCTGCGGGAATCGGGATTCTGGAATCTGCACCTGTATCGCTGCCGGGACGCGACCGTGGAGAAGCTCGACATCCGCACCCCGCCCGGGCGCCGAGCACGGACGGCATCGACGTTGACAGTTGCCAGAACGTGACGATCCGCGGCTGCTACATCTCGGTGGACGACGACAACATCGCCCTCAAGGGCAGCAAGGGCCCCTTGGCCGACCAGGACCTGGAGAGCCCTGCGATCGACCACATCCGCATTACGGACTGCACCTTTGCCTACGGGCACGGGGCGGTGACGGTGGGGAGCGAGGCCTGCCACGTCCGCGACGTGGTGGTGGAAAACTGCCGGGTGGAGGGAACGGACAAGAACAACCACAACATTCTGGTCCGGCTCAAGCTCCGCCCCGACACGCCCCAGTTCTACGAGGACATCCATTTCCGCAACATCACCCTGAACTACCAGGGGACCCTGATCAGCATCGAGCCCTGGACGCAGTACTTCGACCTCAAGGGCCAGCCCCCGCCGGCGCAGCGGGTCGACAACGTCACGATCTCGAACGTCACGGGCAGCCTGAGCGGTTTCGGCGCGATTGCCGCCACGGCCAAGAGCACCATCAGCAATATTACGCTGGAGAACATCGACATCCGGGCGACGAACACGGCCGTGACCATCAAGAACGTGACCGGGCTCAAGGTAGACAACATGAAAATCAACGGTGCGCTGTACGTGCCGGGCAAGGCTGAGGCGACGAAGGGCAAGGCGACTTCGCCGCGCAAGGCGTAAGGTTGCTAGTTAGGACCAGCAAGTGAATGACGTTCGCAAGTTCGCAATCGGGTGACAAGTCCGTTGCCTTGCGGACAGGAACCCCGTGAACGGGGTTGACATCGCGAAGGAGAGGGAAGATGGCCGTCCTCGATGCCGCCGGACCCGGCATGAATGCCGGGCCGACTACCGGCTGAAGCCGAAAACGGGCGTAAACGCCCGTCCTTTTAACGGAACAAGAGTGCCCTGACATTTCTGTTCGTCAAATGCACTTCGAACCTGGGAGCTATCGCTATGAGGAAGAGTCTCACGGTTGCTATCAGTGTCTTCGTTTTGGGAGTCGCGCAAGCCGGGGCGGCCTTGGCCCAAATGGCGCTGGCCCCTAGCGGCAGCGGCTGCCGCGAACGGCTATCGATGGACGCCGGCTGGCATTTCGCCCTCGGCCACGCCACCGATCCCAGCAAGGACTTCGATCCTTCGCCGGGCGGGAACAACAATTACTTCGCCAAGGCGGGCAATGCCGCGGGCGCGGCGGCCATGGACTTCGACGACCGCACGTGGCGGACGGTCAACCTGCCGCACGACTGGGCGGTGGAACTGCCGTTCGACAGCCGCGGGGCCGCCAGCCACGGCTACAAGGCCATCGGCCGCAACTTCCCGCAGAACAGCGTCGGATGGTATCGCAAGTCGTTCACCATCCCCAATTCCGACCTGGGGAAAAAGATCAGCATCGAATTCGACGGCGTCTTCCGCGACTCGCTGGTCTGGGTCAACGGCTTTTTCCTGGGCCAGGAAGCGAGCGGCTACAAGAGTTTCAGCTATGACCTGACCGATTACCTGAATTACGGCGGCAACAACGTCATCGCCGTGCGGGTCGACGCCTCGCTGGAAGAGGGCTGGTTCTATGAAGGGGCGGGGATCTACCGGCACGTCTGGCTGACCAAGACCGCGCCTGTGCATGTCGACCATTGCGGCACGTTCGTCTCCACCGAGGTCAGAGGCGATGTTGCCTGGGTGACGGTGCGCACGTCCGTCACCAACGAGGGAACCGAGCCAACTACCGTTTCCGTCGCGCAGACTATTCTCGATGCCGATGCCAAGCCGGTTGCCGCGAGTCAGCCCCACGGGAGTTTGGCCGACGGGTTTTTACACAAACCGTGCGAAGACGTTGTGCTGCTGAGCCATATCTATGTCTCCAACCCGAACCTCTGGTCGCCGGAAACGCCTTACCTGTACAAGCTCGTCACGACTGTCACCAGCAGCGGCACGGTCGTGGATCGCTACGAGACGCCCTTCGGCATCCGCACCGTCCGTTTCGATGCCAAGGAAGGCTTCTTCCTCAACGGCAAGCGCGTGGAACTCAAGGGATTGTGCGTCCATCAAGACCATGCCGGCGTCGGCACGGCCATTCCGGACGAACTCAACGTCTGGCGGCTGACGCAGCTCAAGAAGATGGGGGCCAACGCCATCCGCACCGCGCACAGCCCTCCCGCGCCGGAGTTCCTCGACGCTTGCGACCGCTTGGGGATGATGGTCATGGACGAGACCCGCAACGTGGGCATCAACCCCGCGCAGTTGGAAGGGCTGGACAGCATGATGTGGCGGGACCACAATCATCCCAGCGTCGTCATCTGGTCGCTGGGCAACGAGGAGTTCTCCATCGAAGGCAACGCCAAGGGCGAGCGGATCATGCGGACCATGCAGACCCATGCCCAGAGCCTCGACCCCACCCGCCGTTATACGGTGGCCATCAGCGGCGGCTGGGGCAACGGCAGTTCCCGCAGCATCGACGTGATGGGATTCAACTATTACAACCACGGCGACACCGACCGCTATCACGCCCAGCACCCCGAGCAGCCGTCGGTGGGCACCGAGGACGGCAGCACCTTCGGCACGCGGGGCGTCTATTTCGACGACAGCCCGCACCAGCACCTGCCGTCTTACGACGCGAGCAAGCCGCAAACGGCCACCTACGCGGAACTGACCTGGACGCATTACGCCCCCCGCCCCTACGTCTCCGGCGTCTTCGTGTGGACGGGCTTCGACTATCGCGGCGAAGAGGGGCCGAATTTCGCCTGGCCGGCGATCAATGCCCAGTTCGGCATTCATGACATGTGCGGATTCCCCAAGGACCTGTTCTATTACTACCAGTCATGGTGGCAGGACGAGCCGGTGCTCCACGTCTTCCCGCATTGGAACTGGCCGGGCAAGGAAGGCCAGGAGATCCGCGTCTTTTGCGACAGCAATTGCCAAGAAGTGGAACTCTTCCTCAACGGCCAAAGCCAGGGCCGGAAGACGATGAAGCCCTGCTCGCTGCTTTCCTGGCCGGTCAAGTACGCCCCCGGCACGCTCTTGGCCCGAGGCTACAAGGACGGCAAGGAAATCCTCACGACCAAAGTCGAGACCACCGGCGGGCCGGCGACGGTTCAGCTTACTCCGCATAAGCCCGCCATCGCGGCGGACGGCGCGGACCTGGCGATCATTGCCGTGCAGGCCAACGACGCGGAAGGGCGCCTCGTGCCGATCGCCTCCCAGGAGATCGCCTTTGCCATCTCGGGGCCGGGCAAGATCATCGGCGTCGGCAACGGCGACCCCTCGTCGCACGAAGCCGACAAGATTGTGGATAAGGTCCGCGGGGCCGGCGATCGCCTGGCGGATGCTGGGCGTCAGCGGCGTGGAGAATCGGCCCGAGGTCGCGGCGGATTTCGACGATTCCGCCTGGCAGCTTGCTTTTGGCGGGCGCGGCGGCGGGCGGCCCAGCGGCAGCCCTCCGCCACGTGTGGCAGCCACGATCTATCGAGGCGCGTTCGACTTGCCGGAAAGCAAGGACACGACGATCTCGCTTTTGTTCCGCGACGTGGGCCAGACGCATTGGGTTTATCTCAACGGAAAACCCGTTGCCCGCAACCTGGCCCGCGACCCGGCCGGCCACCAGTTCGATCTTGGCGCCGCCGCGCTTCGTCCTGGCAAGAACGTCATCGCCATCATCGCCACGCCGCTGGCCGGCGGTGCGGCAGGAAGGGGCGGCCAGGCGACGGGACGCGGCAGCCCTGTGGCGGTCAAATTCGTGACCCCAGCCGGCGGCTGGAAGCGGAGTCTCTTCGGCGGTCTGGCACAAGTGCTCGTGCAATCGACCGGAGAGCCGGGAGAAATCACGCTGACGGCAACCGCCAAGGGCCTTGCCCCGGCGGTGCTGAAGATTCAGACCATCCCTCACCCCATTGCAAAAGGACCCTCGTCATGAAGCCTCTCAGAATTATCGCCGTCGTAACCAGCATCGCAATGTTGGCCGTCTTGCCTTCTTCGCTCGTGGCCCAAGGGCCGTGGCAGCAGATCACGATGCCGACCGTCCGCGAGGCAGCCGCCTCGTTTCCCAAGCCGCCCAGGGAATATGGCGCCATCCACTGGGCACTGGGGTTCCCTCCCAGCGCGGAGCGGATCCGCGCGGACATCGAGCACATCGAAGCCAACGGCGCCAGCGGCTATATGATCAACAGCGGCGGCAAGCAGCCCAAGTACCTTTCGCCCGAGTATATGGAACTCTTCAAGGTCGCCGTCCAGGAATGCAAGAAACACGGCGTGAAGATGTGGATCGAGGGCGACGACGGTTATCCCGACGGTTTCGCCGGCGGCATGATCAGCCGCGACTATCCGCAGTTGGGCATGCAAGGGATTGTGGCCGACGCCCACTACACGATCGACGGAGGGCAGACGCTTTCGATACCGCTGCCTCCGGATACGCTGGGCATTGTGGCCGGTCGGCGCCCCGCGGCAGCCGCTTCCGCCGCTGCGCCTGCGCCTGCTGCTGCTGCACCGGCGCCAGGGGCGAAAAAGGGGCCGCCAAAGGGCGGGACGACGCTCCCCCCGCGAGCGAGAACGTGCCGCTGCCCGCCGACGGCAAGTTCAAGTGGACCGCGCCCCGAGGCGGGATGTGGGAGGTCGCTTTTCAGGGCAGTGTGGGCGAGGCCCGCTACAGCGTCGCCTCCGGCCAGACGCTGACGATTCCGCTGCCGGCAGGGACGAAGAGCATCCTTGCCAATACCCGCGGGCGGGGCTCGCTGGCCGTCCGTGGCCCCGCGCCAAGGGCCGCCGCACAGCCGAGCACCGTACTCCCGCTGCCCGCCGACGGGCAATTCCAATGGACTCCGCCGGGCACGGGAACGTGGGAGGTCACCTTCGTCCGCCACCTCTACCGCAGCTCGCCCACCCGCTACGGCCAGCGGGCCGACGGCACCCGCGACAAGGACAGCCTCTACTCGCTGATCGACTATCTCGATCCCCAGGCCACCGACACCTATATCAAGCTGGTGTTGGAACCGCACGAGAAGGCGGCGGGCGAAGAGTTCGGCAAGACGATCCTCGGATTCCGCGGCGACGAGACCGACTTCACCGGCTTCTTACCTTGGACGCCCAAGCTCCTGGAGACCTTCCAAGCGCAAAAGGGCTACGACCTGAAGCCCTACATCGCCGAGTTTTTCGCCACGCCGATCTCGCCGGAGGCGCAGTGCGCGAGGGCCGACTACTATGACGTTTGGAGCGGCATGTTTCGCGACAATTTCTACAAGCGGATGGTGGACTGGTGCCGTGCCCGCCACATGGAATACATGCTTCACTTGAACCATGAAGAGACCATGTTGAACCGCAACGGCGGCGAGGACATGACCAAGAACGAAGGCTCATTCTGGCGCGACATGCGTTACGTCGGCGTGCCCGGAGTCGACAATCTCAACCAGATCGGGCCGGGCATCGTGGCCGATTTCCCCAAGCTTGCCGGCTCCGCGGCCCATCTCTTCGGCCGGCCGCAGGCCTGGAGCGAAGAAGGCGGCAATGCCGGGCGGAACGGCAAGTTCGTCTTCGACTACGAGCTGGTGCGCGGCATCAACTACATGAATATCCGCGGCTTGAACACGCCCATCGAAGCCCCGCAAACGCCCGATCCGAGCTTCGCCACCGGCTTCTACTACAGCCGCGCCCAGTACTTGATGGCCATCGGACGGCCCGCCGCCCAGGTCGCACTCTATCATCCCACCGACAGCTACTGGCTCTTCGATCAGGAGGCCGATACCGTGACGGTCAGGCTGACGACGCAATTGATGGAGCATCAGATCGACTTCGACCATATCGACCACGATACCCTGGCCTCGGTCTGCACGCTGGAAGGTGGAGGGCTGAAGAACCTGAGCGGCCAGATCTACCGTGCCGTGATCGTGCCGACTTCGACCGTGATCCAGAAGAACGTGCTGGAGCGCCTGCGGGCGTTTGCGGCGGCTGGCGGCAAGGTGTTCTTTGTCGGCCGAACGCCCTCGATGGTGGTCGACAAGACGTTCTTGCATCCCGAGGCAGGCGCCCGATCTGAGCTTTGCCACGCTGGAACCTGCGCCCGAGATCACCGCGAAGGTGATCGCGGCCTTGCCCAAGCCCGACGTGAAGCTCGACGCCGCCTGTCCGCCCATCAAGTACCTGCATCGCTCGCTCAAAGACGGGGAGGTCTATTTCTTCTTCAACGAGTCAGGCCAGAACCAGTCGCCGACCGCCACCGTGGCCGGCAGCGGCCAGGTGCAGGTCTGGGACGCGAACTCGGGAGGCATTGCACCGCTAGCCGGCGCAACGGCCGAGAAGGACAGCATGCGATTCCCGCTCGCGCTGGCGCCGTACGAGTCGAAGTTCATCGTCATCGGCCCGGCGCAATGAAGCCGTGTCATGCCAACCATCCCTGAAGCCTTCGCGATTGCCGTCCAACACCATCAGGCCGGCCGCCTGCAAGCGGCCGAGCAGACCTATCGGCAGATCCTCGCCGTCGAGCCGAACCATGCCGACGCCCTCTATCTTATCGGCGTGATTGCACACCAAGTGGGCCGGGACGCGATTGCCGTCGAGACCATCCGACGCGCGATCGCCTTGAAGGGCAATGTGGCGGTCTTCCATGTCAACCTGGCCAACGCCTTGAAGGGCCTTGGGAAGTTGGACGAAGCGGTCGCCTCCTACCGCCGGGCATTGGAGTTGCAGCCCGACTTTGCCGAGGTCTACATCAACCTGGGCAATGCCTTGAAGGAACAGGGCAAGGCGGACGGAGCGGTCGCCTCCTACCGCCGGGCACTCGAACTGAAACCCGACTTTGCCGAGGCCCACAACAACTTGGGCAACCTCTTGAAGGAGCAGGGCAAGCCGCAGGAGGCGATCGCCTGCTATCACAGAGTGCTCGATCTGAAGCCGGACTACGCCCAGGCGCACAACAACCTGGGCGTTGTCCTGAAGGATCTTGGAAGGCTGGACGAGGCCGTCGCCTGCTGCCGCCGGGCCCTGGACCTGAACCCGAAATATGCCGAGGTCCACAACAACCTCGGCAACGCACTGGCGGAGCAGGGAAAGCTGGACGAAGCGGTCGCCTCCTACCGCCGGGCACTGGAGCTGAAAGCCGACTTTGCTGAGGCCCACTACAACCTGGCCAATGCGTCAAGCGACCAGGGGAAGTTGGAAGAAGCCCTGGCCGGCTACCGCCGGGCGCTGGAATTGAAGCCGGATTATGCCGCGGCACACTGCAACCTGGGGCACGTGCGGAAGGAACTAGGCGATCTTTCCGGCGCGGAGGCGTCCTTCCGCGCCGCCCTGCAGCACGATTCCCGCTTCGCCTTCGCGCACTACAAATTGGCCGAACTGCTGGGCGGCAGACTCCCGGAGGAGGACCTGGCTGCCGAGCGGAAGTTGCTGGCGGGGGATTTTGCCTCCGGCGAGCACGGCGACCGGACGGACGTCGAGCGTTTGTTCCTGCATTTCGGCCTGGCCCATGTCTTGGACGTGCGGGGCGAATACGCTGAGGCCGCCGCGCACGCCGAGCGGGCCAACGCCCTGCAACTGGCCGATTGGCGCATGCGCGGCCGGGAGTACGACCCGCAAGAGCATGAGTCGCTCGTCACGCGGATGATCGCGGCCACCGATCCCGAGTTCTTCGCGCGGGTCGACGATTTTGGTCTGGAGAGCGAATTGCCGGTGTTCGTCGTGGGGCTGCCGCGATCGGGCACGACGCTCATCGAACAGATTCTGGCCAGCCATTCGCAGGTCTTCGGCGCGGGAGAGATCGAACTGGCCCGCGACACTCTTGCGGCCCTCGGCGGGCAAGGCGTGGACCCGGTCGAGGGCCTCCGCCGCTTGGACCGCCCAACAGCCCGGGACCTGGCCGCGCGACACCTGGAACGGCTGCGCGGACTCGAGTCCGGCCGCGCTGCGGATCGTCGACAAAATGCCCGACAACTATTTTTCCCTCGGTCTGTTGGCGGCCCTTTTTCCGAGGGCGAAGTTCATTCACTGCCGCCGCGATCTGCGCGACGTGGCCGTTTCCTGCTGGATGACGCATTTCCGTAAGGTCCGCTGGGCCAATGACCAGGCGCACATCGCTTCACGATTCCGCCAGTACCAACGCCTGATGGAGCACTGGCGGGCGGTCTTGCCGGCGCCGCTATTGGAGGTCGATTACGAGGAGACCGTTGCCGATCTGGAGGGCGTGGCGCGAAGGCTCGTGGCCTGGTGCGGGCTGGCCTGGGAGCCCGCGTGCCTGGCGTTCCACCTGGCGCAGCGACCGGTCCGCACGGCCAGCGCCGTCCAGGTCCGCCAGCCCGTCTTTCGGACCTCCGTGGCAAGATGGAAGCACTACGAACAGGGCCTGGGGCCGCTCTTTGCACAATTGGAAACTCACTGAAAACTGGGCGTGATGCTGGACTCGGGAGAACGCGGCTAGCGGCAAATCAGCCCGAACCCCTACGCCGGCGTTCACCTGTTGGAGGGGTATTCAGTTCGTTATGGAAATCGGCGCATTTGCGGCGAACGATTTGCGTGCCGGCGGCAACTACGATGATGGGAGCAAAAGGCAATGAAACAGTCGAAGTATTTTCATGCGGGAAGCGGGATCCATTCAGAGTTACCTCAGCCAGATTAGCCGAGGACCCTTATTGACACACGGCGAGGAGATCGCCCTCGCCAAACACCTCGACGAATGCCGGAAACGGCTCTATCGGGGCATTCTCGCGACAGGACCCGGGTTGCAGGCTATCGCGGCGTTGCTGCAGCCGGTCTGCCAAGGGGACGTGCGAGTCGACCATGTCGTCGAACTGGCAAGACCGGGGGCGAGCGAGCGAGGCCGCATCCTGGAATACTTGAAATCCGCCATGAGCACGCTCCAGGGCTTGCTGGCCGAAAACCGGGCAGAGTTTGCCCTGGTCGCGGCGGACGATCAGCCGGCTCCCGTTCGCCGCATGGCTGCGCGGCGATTGATCGCACGACGCGCCGAGGCAACTCGCCTCCTGGAAGGCATGACCATTCGCCGACAACACCTGCGGCCGATCGTGGAGGCGATCAGGCAGGCTTCACAACGGCTTGACAACCTCAGCAGGAAACTCGGCAAGAAGCAGACCAACCCGCACTCGCCCACGCGCGGGGCCAACCTGCGAGCGGAATTGTCCCACTTGATGCAATCCGCCCTGGATACCCCGTCGGCCCTACGCCGCCGAGTTCGCCAAATTGCCCAAGCGCAAGAAGATTACGAGGCCGCACGCACCGCTTTTTCCAACGCCAATCTGCGGCTCGCCGTCTCCATCGCCAAGCGCTACGCCAACTGCGGCCTGGGCTTTCCCGACCTGATTCAGGAGGGCAACGCCGGCCTGCTGCGGGCCGTCGATCGGTTCGACCACACTCGCGGGTATGCGTTTTCTACGTATGCCACGTGGTGGATTCGCCGGGGAATAATCCAGGCCATTGCCGACCAAAGTCGCTTCATCCGGCTCCCGGCCGGGATGGGCAGCCAACTGGCCAAGGTCCAGGCGATCGCCGCGCGGCTCTTTCAAGCCCGCGGCACTCGGCCCAGCGTCGAGGAAACGGCGGAGGCGGCAGGGCTCTCGGCGGCCGAGGCCCGCCTCACCATGCGGCTGGGCCGCGAGCCGTTGTCTCTCGACCAGCCGATCCGCCAGCGGGATCAGAATTACCTGGGCGAATTGCTGCAGGACCACCGCGTGGACGATCCCCTGCACGCCACCAACCAGGATCTCTTGAAATCCCGGATCAGCGAAGCCCTGCAAAGGCTCGATCATCGCGAACGGGCGGTCATCCGCCTCCGCTATGGTTTCGTCGATGGCCCGGAGCCATACGTTCCAGGATCTGGGCGAGATGTTCGGCGTTACCAAGGAACGGGTCCGCCAGATCGAGCTGAAGGCCCTGGGCAAGCTTCAATCGCCAAAGGCCGCAGGCAGGCTCGTCGGTTTCCTCGAAATGCCGCTGCAAACCGGCAGCCACGCAAGCCCTCGGGCGCTGCAGACGGCGTAAGAAAGCCGGTTTCGACACTTTTCGCAATTTGCGGTGTTCCATATAATGGATATCCGAGCCGCTCGTCTTTTCAACCCAAGAAAGCACGGCCCGCGCGAGTCTGCTCGGCCTAAGGGAGGTCCGTCAGGCTGTTCTGATCGCCTGTTTTTCGCATCCCTTGCCAAGCGCCGACCTGCTTTTCAAAGGACTAAACATGGGCATCTTCGCCGCGCCAGAATTTGGGGTTTCTGGCATCATCGTGGTAATCGTGCTGATCGTCTGGGCGGTGATTGTATTGCTCGCCGTAGGAGGGGTGCTGTTCGGAGCGCAGTTGCTGTGGCACAAATCGTCAAGAGCCAAGCGGGTGGCGGGCGGTCTGCTCTTGGTGGTGAGTTGCTTGTTGCCAGTCGTCTGCTATTTTGCTCCTCCTTATATCGTCCGTCTGGAATATGGCAATTATCCGATTGGGAGTTATGCCCGCAGTCGAATCAGGGAAGGCATGTCCGGCAACGAGGTGCTGATGCTGCTGGGGCCGCCGCAGAAGCGTTTCCGGGAAGCTGCCGATCGCGAGACCTGGATCTACTGGATGGACTCTTATGGCGCCGACTGGTTCGGCGTCGACTTCGGGCCTGATGAACACGTGACGGACACCTTTGGAAATTGAGCCCAAGTTTAAGCCGGTTGCAACTCGCGGAGCTTCTCCGGCACATGGAGGCAATCGGGCTCGGATTCCAGCGGGTCGCCGGTCACGCCGAAGGCGCGGGAACGACTGCCGCCGCAGATCGTGTTGTACTCGCAGACGCCGCACTTGCCCTTGAAACCGCTGGGCGTGCGGAGGCTGAGAAAGACGGGATGCTTCTGGTAGACCTCCACCACGTTGTCCGGGGGAAACCGGCCGCAACGAATGGGCAGGAAGCCGGCCGGCAGGATCTCGCCGGTGTTGCTGACGAACATGATCCCTTTGCCGTCGCTCACGCCCAAGGGGGCGCGGTGGCCGCGACGCTCGGAACTGTCACCGCCATGCGGCCCGGCCAGCGGATTGCCGCCGCGCTGCATGACAAACCGCCGGTAGTGCGGGGCCTCGGTGGTCTTCACGGCATAAGGCTTGGTCTGCGACCAGTGATATAGCTTCTCGAAGACCAGTTCGTACTCCTCGGGCTTGATCCGCTCTTCCTCCATGCCGCGGCCCACCGGCACGAGGAAGAACAAGGCCCACATGGCGATGCCCAAGGGCGTGAGGAACTCGGCCATCTCGTCCAAGCAGGTCGACATTCCGCCGGCAGACCGAGGTGTTGACCTGCACGGCCATGCCCAATTCGCGGGCGGCCAGGAGCATCTCGCGGGTCCGCTGGAAACTGCCTTCCCAGCCGCGGAAGTAGTCGTGAACCTGGGCGCTGGGACCGTCGAGGCTGATGCCCAGCCGCTTGATGCCCGCCTCGCGAACCCGCGCGAAGGCCTCGCGCGTGGCCAGCGGCGTGGCGGAGGGCGTGAGGGCCATTTCCAGGCCCGACGCTGCGGCCGTGGGCGATCAGTTCCATCAGGTCGTGCCGCTTCAGCGGATCGCCGCCGGTGAGCACGACCATCGGCCGCTTGGGGAACTGGGCGATCTGCGACAAGCAGCTGCTTGCTCTGTTCCGTGCTGAGTTGCTCGGGATCGGGAGCTTCCTGCGCCGACGCCCGGCAGTGCTTGCAGACCAGGTCGCAGGCCGTGGTGGTCTCGTAATAGAACATCAGCGGACTGTGATCGAAGTCGGCTGTCGTGTAGGCCGCGTAATCCATGCGAATTGTCCCAGGGACTGTAGGGTGCGGTCGAGTGCGCAGGGAAGACGCACCAGAACTTCGCGATCTGGTGGGCTGCTTCGCTGCGCTCGACCGCTACTCTACGTCTCTCCAAGCGAGCCTATTTGTCCACTTTGAGCGAACTGAGGAAGCCCTTGATTTCGTCGGCATGGGCGGTGATGGTCTTCTTCGGCCCGTAGCACTTGACGAAGTACAGGCGATCGTCGCCGGGGACTTGGAAGATCGCGCCGAGCATGCGGTAATCGGGGCGGGTAACGCCGGCCCGCCCCATCATCGGGCCGCGCGAGTCGTCGAACGTGCCCGCGAGATCGACGAGCATGATCTTGATCCCGCCGGCGTCGATGGTTCTCCTCGTTTTCCTTGTCCGGCTTGTCGCCGAACTGTCCCTTCCAGCGATTGACGTTGTCTTCCAGCGTGCCGCCGAGCATGGCTCACCGTGAGCCGGCCGTCCTCTTTGTCGCCTTCGGCCTTGGGGATGGCGAATTCGGCCTGCAGCATCGCGTTGTGGGCCTTGGCGAATCCACGATTTCGGCACGGTGAAATGAAGCGGTCTCGATGTCCAGCTTGCCGGTGTTCTCCAGCTTGGCATCGCCGCCGGCAGCCATCGGCATCTGCATGCCGCTCATGCGGGTTCATCGGCATGCCCTCGTGCGGGTTCATCGGCTTCGCAGTGCTTGCGGGCTCATCGTTGTCGGCCGTCGCATCGACCTTCGGCGTCTTCTTTTCCGTCGACGGATTGCGACTTGCTGCCTTCCCAGGACTGGGTCGACGAATCGCTGCAACCAATGCAAAAGGCGATTCCAAGGGACAGAAGAGCCATCGAGCGTAAAGTACTCATATGTCATATTCGTTTTCCTCCTGTAATGTGGGATAGGTTTTAACCTGTCGGGTAGGATGATCAGTTTCCAGGTAGCATGTCCAATCCTGGGAATTTTAACAGATTTGTCTGTTTTGTCCAGCCTGAAACGTACACCATCATGCCCTGGGCGTGATGGAACAGTTGCCGTTCGCTCCGCGAAAGCCGCATCTTTCGCTCCAGCGAAAGGCAACACTTGCCTCCGTCACGCCGCCCGTTTCCTCTTATTTCGGGCGGTCAGCGTTTTTGGCGAGGCAATTGCAGGCGACTGCCGCGCGGCGGAAATGGAGCCAGCTTGCTCCGCCGATCAGGCCCAGCAGGATGGCAACGCCGCCCATTTGCCGTAGGTCATCCAAGGCAGCGGCAGCCGGCCCAGTTCGACCTGCAAGACCTGGCCCGCCGGGAATCTCTTGCCCGGCCGACTCGAAGACGACCGATTTCTCGCCGGCCGTCGGTGCGGCGGAGCAACTCGCAACGGACTTCATTCGGCGACTTGCCCTCGACGCGGACCGTGACGTTGGAACAGGGCAGGTCCAAGGGCCGCTTCCACGGCGACACCTCCTGGGTATTGCGGAGCACGTAGGTGTATCGCAGTTCCCGCTCGCCGGGCGGCCACGGAACGCTCGTGACGACCTTGTTGTTGACCGCCATGAACCGCCGTGCCGAAGAACTCCTGGTCGAACGTGGTCCGCTCGAAATCGGGCGGGATGGAAAGCTCCAGCGTCACCGGGTCGGCGCCGTCGTGGGCCGCCTCGCCGACGTAACAGGTGTGCGACGGGTTCTCCAGGAGCAGCGATTCCGTGACCTTCAGCAGTCCCGTTTCGGGGCGAATCGTGACGTCCATTTTCTTCAGCACCAGCGGATTAGGGCTGGCCACCGCGTCGCAGACCGAAAGGTCCGCGCGGGCGATCGGTTGCATGTCGGTCAAGCGGATCCGCGGGCCGGGGTAGAAGATGCCGTGCCGGGTGGCGCCGGCCTGGTAGACGACCCCATCGCCCACGGGCAGCCGCGTCGAAACGGAAGCGGCCTTGCTTGTCGGAAACGACTTCGCGAAAGGGGACGAACTGGCCTTTGACCTGCACCTGCAAGATGACCGTCACCTGGCAGGGCACCGGCGTGCCGCTGGAGGTATTGACGACCGTGCCCTCGATCGTGCCGGCAGCGGCCGGCGCGGCGGCCAGGGCGGCGCAGAACAGGAGGATTGCAATCTTCATAGTCCGACTTTCGACGGGAGTTATCACGCGGCCTTTCGCCGCGACGGTGCGCTGTTTCTCGAACTGTGCCTGCAGGGCCTCGGCCGTCCGCCGCAGGCGGCGTTGTTCGCCGCCCAGTCGCAGCATGTAGGCCAACACGGCGAACCAGACAACCAAATAGGCGGTCATGAAAGTGAGCATAAGGTTCCTCTTTTATTTGGAGTCCCTATCTTGCAAATCCTCCAGCATGTCGGCGATGCGGAGTTGCGATCGCCGCAGCAGCAAGAGCATGGTAAAAAACACGGTAAAACAGACAACGCTGATCAACAGCACCAGTGCGCATGGAAGGTTCCATGTGCGGGCTCTTGGGATGGATGCCGCGGAACCAGCGCGTGGCCATGACCACCAGCGGCACGTCCAACACGCCGACGATCGCCACGATCGCGCCCAGCCGCGCCCGGCGGTGCGGGTCGTCCACGCCGCTGCGGAGCACCAGGGCCGCCGAATACATGGCCCACAGCACAAAGGCGGTCGTCAGCCGCGGGTCCCAGGTCCACCAGGTGTTCCAGGCGGCATGGGCCCACAGCGAACCGGTGGCCAGCGTCAGGCTGCAACACGAGCCAGCCGATTTCCAGGGCGGCCCGCGACCAATGGTCCCAGGCCAGGTCGCGGCGAACCAGGTACATCCCGCCCGTGGCGGCCATCAACACGAACGAGGCCAGCCCCATCCAGGCCACGGAGACGTGGATGTAGACGATCCGTTGGGCAGTGCCCATCGTCTCTTCCGTCGGGGCCAGGAGAAAAATGGCGGCGATCGCCGTCGCGACCATCGCGGCCGCGACGTCAGTGCCAAAGGCGATTGATAGGTGCAAGCATATCTGTCCTCGGTATTTACTCCTCCACGGCGAATTCGAAAAGCACGATGCCGGCGGCAATGAAAACGACGCGAAGCCTGCCAGCAACTGCACCCATCGCCACCAGTCGGGGCCGAAATCGTGCTCGACCGCCAGCCGCGTGGCCTCCGCCGCGCCCAGCACCAGCGGGATCACCGTCGGCAGGACCAGCAGCGGCAGCAGATAGGAACTCTGCCGGCCGGTGTTGGCCACGGCGCTGAGCAGCGTGCCCACGGCGGCGATGCCCAGGTTGCCCAACACGGCGACGGCGATGATCGGCCCGGGATGGGCCAGCAGCGGCACGTCGGTGAGGATGGCGAACAGCGGAATCAAGACGCACTCCAGCGCCGCCAGGGCGACGACGTTCACCGTCAGTTTGGCCAGGTAAACGCAGGTCGGCGAGACGGGATAGCAAAGCAGCCCTTCCCAGCAGCCGTCTTCGCGTTCGGCGGCAAAGGAGCGGTCCAGGGCCAGCGTGCCGGCAAAGAAGATCGTCAGCCACAACAGGCCGCCCACGATCTGCCGCAGCCGTTCGGGCGGAAGGTCGGTCTGCATGGCGAACATCATGGCCACGACCACGCCCAGCAGCAGCATGGCCGGCCAGACCCGCAGCGACCGGCACTCGCAGAGCAGGTCCTTCGAGACCATCCAGTAGAGTTTTTGCACTGCGAACGGTTCAGGATGATGGGCCTTTTGTGCGAAAGCGGGGAAAATTCGAAATCCGAAATCCGAAATCCGAAACAAATTCGAAATTCGAAGAAGGAAATCCAAAACCCAAGGCCCTGCCCGTCATGGTGCGCGACAGCGCTGCGTTTGGACCTTCAGTTTTCAGTTTTGAATTTGTTTCGGATTTCGGATTTCGGATTTCGGATTTGCCGTTTGTTTTCATGCCGCCTTCCTCGCGGCGACTGGCAGCAGCCGGCCCTGCTGCAATCGCAGCACGCGATCGGCCAATTGGCGGGTTTTCGCCTCGTCGTGCAGGACAAAACACAAGGTCCGGCCCTGCTGCCGCAGTTCCTGGAGCAGCCCGCTCAGCCAGCGCTCGGCGTCGGCATCGAGGCCCTCGAACGGCTCGTCCAGCAAGCAGGATCGGCGGATCATGGATCAGCGCCCGGGCCAGGCTCAGCCGCTGCCGCATGCCCTTCGAGAGCACCGGCGGCGTGCGTTCGGCGTGGGCCAGCAGTCCGACGGTTTCCAGCAGCGACTCGGCGCGATCTTGCGGTCGGGCCACGTCGCACATCCGCGCGGCGAAGACCAGGTTTTCGCGGAGCGTGAGGTGCGGATACAAGCGGCTCTCGTGGGCGACCATGCCGATCAGCCGGCGGCTTTCGTGTTTTCCGGCGGTCTTCTCGCCGAACCAGCGGACCTCGCCGCTTGTGGGGCGGATCAGCGCGGCCATCGTGCGGAGCAAGGTCGTCTTGCCGGCCCCGTTCGAGCCCGTCAGCACGATGCTCTCGCCCTCCGCAACTTGCAGATCGATTTCGTCCAGGACCAGGCGGCGACCGAATCGCTTGGTCATGCGGCAGACTTCGATGGCAATGCGGGGATCAGTCATGGCGACGGCATTTCGTGACCGCGTAGGGTGGGACCAGCTCGCGTAGCGATGCCGGCCCCGATAGTTCTATCGTTTCTCGATGGTGGTGGGCCGGCGCTCGCTACGCGAGCTGGTCCCACCCTACAGCCTCTTAGGTTATTTTTGACCGTGCATTAAACTTCGCCAGGTGCGGACGGGGAATCACGGCATGGGCCGGCGGGCGGGCTTCATCCGACTGGCGGCGCTTCCGTTCCGGCCACAAGGCGATCACGACGCCGGCCAGCCCGACCCAGCCGCCCACCCACAGCCAGCGGATCAGCGGGTGATCGATCATCGCCAGGTGGATCTTGTTGGCATCGCTGCCGCCGCGGAGGATGACATAGAAGTCGCCGGCAAAGGTGGAATGGATCGCAACCTTCGAGCCCCATTGGTTCTGAGGGCGATAGAGAACCTGCGACGGCCGCAGCGTATAACTGGCTCCGCCCGCTTCGGTGACCTCAAGTTGGGCCGCGACGACGACCTTCTGGCGGAGATCGTCCTCGAGCAGGTCGATATAACGGATCGTGCGGCCTTGAAACTCGACGCTTTCGCCGCGGGTCAGGGAGGGATCGCTCTCATGGCTTCCCAGCGACGAGCCGGCGATGCCGACCGCCATGCAACCGAAACCGAGGTGGATGAGGAACCCCGCGTAGCTGCGGCGATGAAGCGCAAGGGACGAAATCGTACTCATCACGCTCCGCCGTGATGGAAATGCATCACGACGGTGCGTGACGAGTACCTGGCCGTCCGCCGCAATCGCCAGACACGTCGATGCAACCAGCGCGCCCGCCAGGCCGGCAACGGCCAGACCGACGGGACTGCGAACGCCGCAAACGAGCGCCGCAAGCACGACAACGACGCCGATCGCAGCCGCAACGGCCATGAGGCGAACTCGGCCGGGCGCGGACCCGCTCCCCAGCGGATCAGCGGCACAGCCGCCACGACCGCCAGCAGGATCAGGCCCGTCGGGATCAAGACATTGTCATAGAAGGCCAGCCCTACCATGATCGGCGTTGCGGAAAAAAGCCCTGAGATCGCCCCGGCCAGCGTGCCGAGCAAGATCACGGTTGTCAAGCAGCACCAAGGCCAGAACCCCCAGCAGCACCAGGGCCTCTCGGCTCCCTAGGGCGGCCAGCGGCTTCTCGGCCGCAAGTTCCTTCTTCCGCCGCAGGATCAGCGCCGTACCGCCCACCGCAAAGGCTGCGATCCAGAAGAGAAACATCCAGCCGATGGGCGACTGGCTGAAGGCATGCAGGCTGCTGAAGATCCCGCTGCGGGTCAGAAACGTGGAAAAGTTGCAGAGTCCGAAGGTCGTGATCGCCAGGAACAAAGTCGTCTTCTTGAAAGACCCCTGCCGCCAGGTCATCAGTCCGTGGATCAATGCCGTGCCCGTGAGCCAGGGCATGAGGGAGCCGTTTTCCACGGGGTCCCAGGCCCAGTAGCCGCCCCAGCCGAGTTGTTCGTAGGCCCACTCCGCGCCCAGGAGGATGCCGCCGCCCAGCGTGGCCCACGCGAACAGCGACCAGGGCCGCGCCTGCTCCAACCAACCTCGGTTCAGCCGGCCCGAGATCAGGGCCGCAGCCGCCAGCGCGAAGGGCACGCCCCACGCCGCATAGCCCAAAAACACGATCGGCGGATGGATCAGCATGGCCGGATGTTGCAACAAAGGACTCAGCCCTTCGCCTTTCGCCCCCGGCACCAGTGACGGTGCCATCGGATCGGCGGCAAAGATCATGATCGCCAGCAGGAAGGTGAGATAGATCATCTGCGTGCCGAAGGCCAATTCCCGCAGATCGCGAGGGCCCCGGCGGGACGTGAAGCGAAAAACCATTGCCAGCACTGCCACGAACCAGCCCCAGACCAAGAGCGATCCGGCCTGCCCTACCCACAATGCCGACAGGCTATAGTGCCACGGCAGCAGCGGGTCGGAGTATTCGGTGACGTATTCGAAGCGGAAGTCCTTGGTTACCAGCGCGTGGCCCAACACGACCACGACGACCGACAAGGCGGCCACCGCCGTGAACGCCGCGCCGACCGCGCTGCGGCCCAGCCCTCGGCCCTCGCTCCGCGACCCGGAGTACCCGGTGCCCCGCACGATCGCCGCAAAGGCCGCATAGCCCGCCGAGATCATCGCCGTCAGCAGGCAGAGTTGCCCGATCGAGGTCATCGCAAGGTCTCCCCGGTCGGCCTCTTGGCGGTTTGGGCTGGTTCCTGTTTCTCGGCATCGTCTTTTTTGGCGTTGTACTTGCTTGCGCAGCGGGTAATCAGCTTGTCGCCCTGCAGCGTGCATGAGTCTTCCAGGCGGCCTTCCACGACCACGTCCATGGTCTTGGTCGTGGTGAGATCGTCCGGCAAGGGGCCTTTGCAGACGACCGGGATCTGGCTGCCGGCCTCGCTGAGCGCGAAGCGAGCTTCCTGCCGGTCGGGCGCGATGACGAGCGAGCCGGGCACGATGGTCCCGCTGACGCGGATCCGCTGGCCGGCAACGTGAGACACGTTTTCCACGCACTCCGGCACGGTCATGTAGTATTGCCAGCTCGACGATGCGCCCAGGTAGGCCATATAGGCGGTGACGCCCGCCACGACAACTCCGGCGATTGCCAACTTCTTACCGGTTGACATTGGGGTCCGATCCTTGGGAACTTGCGGGAATCTGTAGGGTGGGCCGAGTGGAGCGAGTCCCACCATTCCTTCGAGACGCGAGCGATTCATGGTGAGACTCGCTCCACTCGGCCCACCCTACACGTTATGCGGCCAAAACGACAATCTTGTGGGTGGGAACGGTAATGACTTGCGGCGATCGTGTCAATGCGGCTTGAAAGCTGGCGTGAACTCCCTGTGGGGTTATCTGGAAAGTCCGCTCGGTTATTTTGGGGCATAGAAGCCCGAAGCGCTAGCGAGGAATACGTTTTCGGCGCTCTTTGACACCCAAGCCTCGCTTGCGCGTCGGGCTTCTATGATTGTCCGCCAGGCGGTCGTCGGCAACCTGTGCACAACCACGGCGGGGCAGCACTGGTCGAGATTTTGGCCAAAGTGGCCCAAAAACAGCTTTCGCAAAAATGTTTCGGTCATATTTTACCACCGATAATGGAAATAGAACTCCTCACACGATGGGTTTCGCGCTGGGAAAACGGAGAAAACGAGGGAGTACGTTCTTCATGGTGTTATACCTATCGAAAGTTCGGATTGGCCAGAAACGCGCCACTTTTGCCAAAAGTGCTTTGCTGATCGTCGGTACCGTCACACGGCCCCAAAACGCAAGCGAGGAGCCGGGGCTGCGAACGTCCTATTCCACTTCCGACTTTCATTTTCCCGCCGTCCATTTCTCTGTCGTTCCTGCCACACAACGTTTCCACCATACAATACGGATGCGGGCCTTGAAATGGGAAAATAATTTTGAGCGAGCGCTTACAACTTGGTCGCAAGGTGTTTATCCGAAACGACTTAAAAAATTTTGGAAGTGCGCGTTTTGTGTGCGCCAGCGCGATTTACGAACAGATCTAAAGGGTGGATAGAAGATATAGGAGGATGGGTTCCAGGAAGAAGATGAAAGCGGGTGAGCCCGGTCGCTCTACGTCCGGTGGCCTATCGCTGCGGGCGTGATCGCTTATAGCGGTTTTCTTGGAACGGGTGTAAGATGTTTATGTGTTTCGCAATTTCGTGTCACTGATGCGTGGTGCAATTTCCCGTGAATATCAAGATTGTGCGAGAAGCCCTGCACAAAGAGCCCTTTGAGCCGTTCTCCATTCGGCTTGCCGATGGTCGCTCGGTCCCGGTCCCCCATCGCGATTTCGTCGCAATTGGACGGCGGCGTGTCCACGTCATCCTCGAAGACGATAGCGGAATGACGATTGAGCCCTTCATGATTGTCTCGCTCGACACGCCCGCGAAAAAGGGCAAGTCGGGCAATGGTAAGCGCCCTGCGGATTAGGCGCGCTCCGATCGACCTGGCGAGTCATCCGCCGATTGAGTTCCCGACGCGACGAACTGTGGAGCGGGGTTGGCCTGCGCAGAAGGTGCGAACTTGGCAACTGGCGCCTTATTCTGGATTTGTTCGTGCTTGCGATGGCTGGAATGCGGTCGTTCCTAATGCCGCCGGCTTGCGTGTTCCCCTTGATTATCGAACGCCATACATTGTGGTAGTTTCCGTATTTTTCGATTAAATCGACAAACCGCTTGCCGGCGGGATTTCCAGCGGCACACGGCCCTTGGATTGGATCTCATATCAGACGGCCAATTTCCGGAACACTTCCTGAACCAGAACGGAGCCATCGATTTGCCGAAATTCGACTCGTCTTGCGCGGCCAGAGCGGGGTCGCAGCGCCGGGATCGAATGGTCCGGCGGCCGCTGCCGTACCCTTGCTGATGACGATAAAGCAGGCTGCTGCCAATCACACGCGAATTTCGTTCCATCCCAACGACATCAAGAAGCTCGATCAGGCCCTGCAAGAAATCCAGGGCAAGCCGCAGCCGGAAGGCAAGCCCTCCGCCAAGCCGGGCGAAAACGCTCCACCGAAGGCGAAAGGCAGCGGAGAGTGAGCGGCAAGGTTCGACAAAAACCCCATTTTGTCCTCCGGATGGGCGCGACCGAGTTCTTACCGCCAACATTTTACCGGTTCTCCTTTGCCGTATCATACGACGTGTCGGATACCTTGGCAAGACAATTCAGGGAAAAGAAAATGGGGGGAAAGAAGATGGATTGAATTGTCGATTTTCCTTTCCCCCATTTTCCTTTCATTTTTCTGCTCTCCATATTTCTGTCCGATCCACTTCGGCTGCGTTACAATAATTAAGTTCGCCCAGACTCCGACAATCGATCCGTTTCAATAAGGAGAGCTCTCATGCGCTCGCGTCTTACGCCTCCTTTCGCCGCGCTCATCACCGCCATCACTGCCGCAAGTCTATGTCACGCAGATGAACCCGTGCGTCTCATGTCGATGCTTGCCGAATGGCAGTACCCTGATTCGAAATTCAACGGCGCATCGATGGAGGACGCCGCAACGGTAAATCCTAGCGGCGAGCGAACCGTCCCGTCCGTGTTGTGCAAGACCGTGCTGACCACGAAGGACCCGATCGCCAAGGTGCTCGAGTATTACGAAACCAAGCTGAAACAGGCCGCCGCTCCCAAAACTGCCAAACCGGAAATGAAGTCCGGGAAAGAGCCCGGCCGATCGGTCATGTTCCACGACGATTCTCAGGGCAGGCCGCTGGAAATTCACATCATCGTCGTGAATACGGAGAAGTCGTCGACGACGCTCGTCATCAGTCGGGCGAAGACGGAATCCGAGACGCATATCGCGTGGACCCATTACTTGCGACTCTGAGATTCCTCGCACCTACCTCATATCCCGTGAAGGAACCATTGTCTACCAATGGACCGGCGGCTATGAGGAGGAGATTCCCAAGCGGAGAAAACTGTTAAGCAAGGAACTTGCGAGGGGAAAGTAATGGCCGAGGCAGATTGGAAAGCCAATCGGAACGAGTCCTTTGAGGGCTCATGTGGATGCTGAAGAAGAAGGAGCGACGCGATGATACGCAATGGCACAAGCCGGCGTCTTGGATTGTGGACAACCTTGACGGCCTTGGCGCTGGCGGCGCGTAGCCTCGTCTGGGCACAGCCCGCCACGGCTGCGGACCTCAAGGGCACCGGTACAATCGCCCAGACGTTTGACGAGTTGCACGTGGCGGCGACGAAGCAAAACCCGGCGGGGGTGACCTTCGAGATCAAGCTGGACCGGAACAGCTTCCGCATGGGCGAAGTCATCCCGCTGGAACTGGCGTTCTCCAGCACGGAGAAGGAACGCTGGCAACTCGACGGCGGACTTTACGACCGCTCCGGCCGGATGTTCGAGGAATCGTATTGCCTCGATCCGGCGGACGCCGCGCACGATCCGCTGGCCGGATTCTTCGATGACTGGGTTCGCTTCGGCGGCGGGCTCCGCGGGATGCCGATCTTGACCGGCGAGCCCCACCTGATGCACTTCGACCTCAATGAGTGGCAACGGATTGACCGGCCGGGCAAATACCGGCTCTACGTGACCTCGTCCCGCTTGACGGACCAGAGCCGGAAGCCCGAGCAGCGGAAGACGGAGGCGATTACCTCGAACGTCCTGGCGTTCGAGGTGCTGCCGGCGGACGAAAAATGGCAGCGGGAGCAACTGGCCCAAATCGTCGCGGCCCTCGACACGGCGAAGGGCGAGGAAGCGCGGGCGGCCGCGCGGCGGCTGCGGTTCTTGGGCACGCCGGAGTCCGCCTTGGAACTGGCGCGGCATTTCAACGGCTCGGAGAACGACGGGAACTATATGTTCGGACTGTACGGACTGCGCGACCGCACGGCGGCAATCGACGCCTTGCGCCGGCGGCTGACGGCGGCCGATCAGCCGGTGACGGAAATGTACCTGCAGACCCTGGGGCACCTCGACACCCTGCTGGCGGATGCGACGGCACAGCCGCCGGCGCCGGCGACTGCGCCGGACGCGGCAATCGCAGCCTGGCTGGAGCGGCTAAAACGAAGGGAAGCTGCAACCAGCCAGGTCGCTGGTGAGTTGTTTCGAGCGATGGGCAAGAAGCTCGGGCGGGCCAAGGCGGTCAGCGTGATGACCCTGCTGGAGGCGCGGCGAAGTTTGTCGAAGCCCCAGCGCGAGGCGCTGCGCGCGATCCTGCCCGAGGTCTTCACGGACCTGCCGCTGGACCGGCAGTGCAATGCCTTGGAGTACCGGTGGGGCGCGATCCGATCGCCCGGCATGCTGCCCGTGCTGTTGGGACTCTACCGGCAGCCCCCCAACAGTCCACCGTCCGGCTTCGCCGACGTGCCGACGCTGGTTGATGAATGTCTGCGGCGGGCCTACGAGCTCGATCCCGATGGCGTTCGCCCGTTGGTCCTGGCCGCACTGAAAGACCCGCGGGGCAAGTTCAACTGGTCATGCATGCAATCGCTGCTGGTGTTGCCCGACCGGACGCTGCCGGAACTGGATGAGGGTTGGGTGGCGGCCCTGGAGCAGGACGATGCGAGTTCTGTGGAGAACTGGGAACTCTTCGCGCGGCTGATCGCCCGCTACGGCACGGACAAGCGGCTGCCACGGGTCAAAGCGTTCTACGGGGGGCCGGGGCGACGACAGTGCGACGTGCAGGAGAACCTGTTGGCGTATTTCCTGCGGGTTGACCCGGCCTACGGCCAGGAGCAAGTCCGATTCTGCCTGGCGGCACGCGGGAGAAACTACTCGGGGTGTTGGACCAGTTTGCTGCAAGACGTGTCCTCGCGGATCTGGACGCCGGAGCTGGAAACCGTCTGCAGCGAGGCCCTTGACGACCCGGAAGTGCAGATAGTCCAAAGCGCCGCAGCCGCCCTGGCCGTGCATGCCTCCAGCTCGGCCAAGGAGAAGATGTTCGCGGCCCTGGCGGCCCCCTGGACCCCAAAACCGGCAGGCAAGAAAGACGTCCGGCAGCCGCAGAATCCCCGCGAGGACCGCGAGTGCGCATTGGTCCACGCCCTGACCGCCGCTCGCGCTTGGTTGCTCACGGATGTGGAAATGGGCCGTGTGGAGCGGTTGCTGACTTCCGCCGAGGCCAAGCACGATCTGGCCGCGCATCGGGAAGCGCGCCAGGGCAAGATCGCCATCCAACTCCAGGCCCTCGACAGCGGCGAGTGCCATGCGTATCTGCAGAGCGAAAACCTGGGAAGCCTCGCCGCGCTGGAGGCGAAGATGCTGCAATTCCCCCAAGGGACTGTCTTCACGCTGACGGGGAACTCTGCCGATGACCAGGACCCGGCCTGCAGTGCCCTGCGGGCCTGGGCCAAACAACAAGGGCTGATCATCGACGACGTAGTTCATTGACATTTCCGGGCTGGCTGGTTATTCTACCCTGGGACTCTGGGGCTTGCCGCGTGGCGAGATCGTGGAGTCTCTTCCCGGATAGGAGACACGAGACATGAAGGCGAGAATTTGTTTGCTTCTGGTTTGCGGTCGCAGCGTTCTGCTGCTGGGGGCGTTTTGTGAAAACCGCGGCTCGTTGCAGGCGGCCGAGCCAAGCGCCGTGCCGGTCAGCCGGCCCGTGGCCCGCGAGGTGACGGATTACGTCGATTTCACCGCTCGGACGGAGGCGGTCTCCTCGGTCAACGTGGTCGCGCGGGTCACCGGCTATATGGTTACGCGCCGTTCAAAGAGGGCTCGGAGGTCAAGGCCGGCGAGCTGCTTTTCGAGATCGATCCCCGGCCCTACCAGGCCGAATACGATCAGGCCTTGGCCCATGTGGACCTGTCTAAGGCCCAAATCAAGCTTTCCCAGGCGGCGCTGGCGCGAGACGAGCAAGTGGCACGGACCACGCCCGGGGCGGTCAGTCCGCAGCAACTCGATCAGGACCACGCCGCCGTCGAGCAGGCCGAAGCCCAGGTCAAGGCGGCGCAGGCCGCCATGCAGCCCCGCAGGCTCGACCTGGATTTCTGCAAGGTGACCTCGCCCATCGACGGCCAGGCGGGCCGCTATTACCTCACGGTCGGCAACCTCGTAACCAAGGACCAGACCGTGTTGACCACCGTCGTTTCGCTCGATCCGATCTACGCCTACTTCGACGCCGACGAAGCGACCGCGCTGCGAATCCGGCGAGCCGCTAACGAGGGTCGGATCAAGCCCGATGGCGCGGGACATCTTCGAATCCTCATGGGATTACAGGGTGAGGAGGGTTTTCCCCATAACGGGACTGTCGACTTCGTCAATAACCAGGTCAATCCTGCAACGGGCAGTCTTCTGGTCCGCGGGGTCTTCCCCAATCCCTTGCCGCCCGGCGGCTCCCGCATGTTGATACCAAAGCTGTTCACGCGGATCCGGCTGCCGATCGGACAACCGCATCCGGCCCTACTGGTCAGCGAGCGTGCCATCCTCTCGGACGGGGATCTGAAATTTGTTTACGTGGTCAATGCCCAGGGCCAGATCGAGCGGAAGCGGATCGAGACGGGGTCGCTGGAGAGCGACGGGCTGCGGGCCATTACGAAAGGACTGGACGCGAACGATGAGGTGGTGGTCGGCGGGCTACAGCATGTCGAGCCCGGCATGAGCGTTCAATCCCAGGTAGTCCCCATGCCCGTGCTTGAAGGGCGGAAGGGGGCCGACGGCAGCCGTTGACGTTACCGCGAATTGCCGGGGGCGGACATGGGGAGCCGCGTCCAATTTGTGATCGACGCCTTGAAGCGTCACGCTGGCGAACGGGAGATCGGAGGAAAGGGATGAGGTTGTCGAGGAATCGCGGAATGCCGGTTGGCCTGATTGCCATTGCGCTGGCCCTGCTGACGCTTTCCAACGGCCGCGGGCAGGCTGCGGAGAAGAAACTACTCTGGCTGGCGGTAGGGAGTGCGGAGTTGACCGGGACCGCTGACACCCCTGGCTGAAATGCGACGCAGCGAGGGGTTCGAGACCGTCGTCTCCAACAAACCCGTTGCAGAGGCCCTGGCGGCATCCCCGCACCGCCCCGATTTTCTGCTCTTGGTCGGCGATGACGAGCCAGGGCAGGAAAAGTCGCCCTGGTACCTTCCCGCCAGGCGAAAGAAGCTCTACCGCTGGCGCAGCGTCCAGCCCGACGAGTTTCCCTCCGACGCGGCCTGGGGCGACCTCGGCGAGGGCGGCGTCCCCACGATCCCTGTGGGGCGGATTCCGGCGCGGACCCCTGCCCAGGTCGAGCTTGTGGTGCGGAAGATCCTGGCCTTTGAGTCGCAACCGCCCTCGGCCGCCGATCTGCAAGCCGCGATCTGGCTCGGCTCGCCGGAATACAACGCGGCGATCAATGCGATGGCCTCCGGGCTCGGGTGTGAACCTGATCCAGACCAAAGGGCCGCCCTGGCTCCGCGCCTGGCTCGTCTCCGGGAGACCCGAACGACGCGTTTTGCGGCTGGCCTGCCGGATCAACCGGCGAGGTTCACGCGGCAGTTGAAGCAGGGCGGAATTGTCAGTGTGCTGATGGGGCACGCCGACGCCGATGGCTTCTACTCGATGCAGGCGGCCGACAAGCCGATCTTCTATTCGGCCGACGATGCCGCCCGGGAGCTCGGCAAAGGTCCTCCGGCGCCTCCGATGATCTTTTTCTCCTGCGAGTCGGGGAACTTCACGCGGCCGAGGCCTTGCCAGGCGAAAGTCCCTTCTGCTGCTGCCCGGCGGGCCGGTGGCCACCCTCGGAGCGACGACGGAGTCGCACCCCTTGACCAATTATTTCTCCGGCGCGTGTCTGCTGGCGGCTCTCGGCGGCCGCGAGAAGCGGCTTGGCACGGTCTGGCTCGGTGCCCAGCGCCAGGCGAGCCACACGCGAGACTTCCTCATGGAGATGATGCTTCGCGACGTGGAAGGGAGCTTGGAGAAGGAAATCAACGTGGAGAAACTGCGGCGCGATCAGGTCTTGATGTACGCCCTTTTGGGCGATCCGGCCACCCGGCTGCGGTTGCCGGAGCCGCTTGAGGCAAGTGTGGAACGCACGGAGACCGGTTGGCGATGGCGAGCCAAGAGACCGCCCGGCGCAACGCGACTCGAAGTCGGGTTTCGCGAAGCCCGGGAATTGCCCACGTCGCCGGGCAAGAAGCCGGCCAGCGCCAAAGAAGCGGACAAGGCGGCGGAGACGGCAAACGCCTGTTTCGCCTTCATCGCCGACCCTCACCGCCTGAGGGTGGACCGTGGGAAGGGATATGCGACCACGCCGGCTGGCTTCGCTTGATTGCCATCGGGCCAAAGACGCTGCACGTCGCCGTTCTGAAGCTCAAATGAACTCAGTGCGAACTCAGCGCGAACTCAGTACGAACTTCGCATGCCATTTTGGACTTATCCAATTTTTTTTCCGAGACAGCGGAACTTATTGGCGTCTTGCGGGTTTCATACTTATCAAGGAACGACCGACCCTTGAGGTTTGGTTGCTAGGCTGGGCCCGAAGCGGGGTCCATCTGCTCAATCGCGGAACACCGAGCTTTACCCATAGACGCCTATCATTGTCGTGCTAGTGATGCATGGCGTGTTCCGTTGCTGCGCTGATCAAAATATTCTATTTGATATTTGATTTGTGCGGTCCCAGCGACCGCGATGCCCGAATTTCCCAAAAAAATTCCCCATCGCGCAAAGATTTTGTCGCTTCGTGAGTCTAAAGAAGTAGGGCCGCATTGCGCCAATGCCTGACGGCCAATTCACCGAATTCCCAAAACCTTTTCCGATCATGAAACGAATGCGTGGCTCGTGCGTCTATAGGATATAGGAGCACCAGGCAATATCGGAGCCATCCCCCTTTTTCTTCCCATTCTAACGAAACGCAAACCAAACGCACACGATATCCTAACATGTAACGAAACGTTCGCCCTAAGAACCGTGCCCAGACACGGTCACAACTTAAGCAGCAAGGTCGACCATGCGAAAGAACCGTAGCCTGTGGAACAAGTTCCTTTCCCGGATTGGGCCGCGGAAGCCCTGTGGCAAGCAGAAGGCCGGCCCAGGGCTGCCGACGCGGCGGTTGCGGCTGGAATCGTTGGAAGCGCGGCAACTCCTCTCCGCCACGCTGTACTGGGACCCCAACGGCTCCGCAGGGCTGGGCGGCGCGGGCACCTGGGACACGTCGTCGGCCAACTGGAGCCCTAGCCCCAGCGGCGGCGGCGCGATGCAGGCCTGGAGCAACGGCGACTCGGCCGTCCTCGCCGGCAGCGCCGCGGTCAACCTCGGCTCGGCCCCGATCGAGGCCGCGTCGATCCAAATCGCCAAGGGCGCCACGCTGAATCTCAACGGCCAGAATCTGAACGTGGGCGGATTGACGGGAGGCGGCATCGTTACCAACAACGCCAGCGGCAGCGGCGTTTCCCTGTTGACGCTCTTGCCGTCCGCCGCCGCATCCTTCTGCGGCACGATCGAAAAC
Source organism: uncultured Planctomycetia bacterium (assembly GCA_963824275.1). GTDB lineage: Bacteria > Planctomycetota > Planctomycetia > Pirellulales > Thermoguttaceae > JANXQG01. The sequence goes on from CAWGOT010000008.1 coordinate 356,281, forward strand.
GGCACCTGGCAGGTTGAATTAGTGATGTCCGGCAGCGGCACGCAGACTCTCATGGGCAGCAATAGCTACACCGGCGGCACGGTGATTACGGCGGGCACGCTCGAAGCCGGCTCCGGGACTGCCCTGGGCGCCGCCAACGGCATTCTGACCGTCGACGGCGGCACGCTGAATCTTGACGGCTACAGCCTGGCCGTGGCCCAACTCACCAGCGGCGCAAACGACCTGACAGGGCTCGTAACCAACACCAGTGCCGCGCCGGCCACGCTGAGCATTGGCGGGATTAACGCCTACGACGCCTTCTTCGGCGAGCTCCAGGACAACGGCGTCGATCATCTGGGCATCACGGTGGATCCGCCCGTGGGCGGCCCGTACGAGTTTGCGCTGTACCTGTACGGCACGCAGAACAACTACTCTGGCCCGACGACGATCAACGGCGGCAGCGGGCACTATTTCGCTGCCTTGCTCGGTTCCAACACCAATGCGCTCAGTCCCAACTCGCCCGTCACGGTCAATGGCGATAGTGTCCTCGACCTGAATGCCGCCAACACGACGATTCCGTCGCTGGCGGGCAGCGGCAGGGTGATGAGCAACGAGGCCGGCGTCCTTACCTTGACGATCGACTGCACGACGAGCGCGACGTGCCCGGTGAATATTGACTGCACGATGATCTCGCCGCAGCAGGACGTGGCGCTGGACAAGGCCGGCGGCGGCACGCTGACGCTGACCGGAAAGAACACTTATGGCGGCGGCACCACAATCAGCGGCGGAAGCGTGATTGCCGGCAGCGCCTGGGCCCTGGGAAGCGGCGCCGGGCCCTTGACGATCGACACGGCCTGCACGCTGGACCTGGACGGGCAGAGCCCGACCGTGGGCGAATTGCAGGGCGGCGGCACGATCACGGACAGCGCCGCCGGGTCGAGCGTTACCTTGACGGTCGACCAAGCGAGCGCGTCGAGCTTCAGCGGCACGATCCAGAATGGGAGTTCGAAGTTCGTTGCCGTGACGTCGTCCGGCAGCGGCGTGCTGACGCTCAGCGGCACCAACAAATGCACGGGGCCGATCGCGGTGAGCGGCGGCCAACTGGCACTCGGCGCGGGCGGCGCCCTGGGCAATGCGGCCATCTCGGTGGCCCGTGCTGCGACCTTCGCGGCAAGCCCGAACGGCGGCACGGTGAGTGCGGGAACCACGGGCCCCGGAACGGCCGGCGCTACGCTGACGCTGCCCATGGGTTCGCTCCTCGACGTGAGCAGCGTGGGCTCCTTCAAGCTCCAGCAGGAAACGGGTTTCTTGGGCCCGGCCCTGACGCTCAGCGGGGGCACGCTCGTCTTCGCGCTCTCGAGCGCGGGCACGGGCCAGATGGACGTCAGTTCGGCCGCCTCTACGTCCGGCACGAACATCATCGGCATCCAGCCGTTGGGCGCGAGCCTGACGACGAGCACCTATACCCTGATCACCGCGAAGGGCGGGCTGACGGGCACGTTCGAGTTCGCCAACGGCACGGCGAACCAGGCCCTCACGGTCGGCGGCGTTGCTTATGTGCTGACCTTGGGCAACTCGGCCACGGCGGAGACGGTCACTGTGGCGATTGCCGCGGTCATGACCCAGAGACCGTCCGGACGGACGGGTTAACGCGGGTGGAGCTAGCGATTGCTCGCCTCGCGCTGCGTCGCGATTGACCGAGCTGCCGGAATACGGTACGATAAATGTATGAATACGATAACCGTCGATGTACCTGATCCTGTGTACCGCGATTTTCAGGATTACGCCAAGCGGGTCGATCGGCCTGCGGTCGAGTTGTTTCGAGAGGCAATGGAACTGTATCGCGAACAGAAGATTGTGCCCAAGCGCACGAGCCTTTTGGATATGCCGACTGTGTCCGTTGGAGCGATATTAAAGCCGCTTGGGCCGGACGACGACTTGCTGGGAGAAATGCTCCAGGGGAGATTTGAGTGAGCATAGGAATTGACACCTCGTGGTTCATCGAAGTGTCGCTTGCCGAGCACCCCCGGTATGCCGCCGCACGTTCCACGTTGAAGCGAATCGAGGAGGAGGCAGAGACGTTAGCCCTGGAGCCGTCACGATGCAGGTCGATGCCGAGCGATCCGCAGTTGCGCCGGAGAGCGAAGGGACGCCGATCTGGTCATTAGCGACTATTCTTCGCTCGAGAAGTGATAGCCTCTTGCTGCTCCCTGGCCCGCTCCCTGCCCGCAGCGAGAAAACGACCCAAGCCAAGCTGCTCGATCGTCTTTTGCTGCGCGGCAGTATCCGCCTTGTCGGGCGCTTGATTTGCCAGGGCAAGCAGCGTGCGTTCCACGGCGGGAGACAGGACCTCGACGCGGGCCACGAACACGCGCTCGGTGATCGAGGGGGCCGGCGTGACCACCAGCGGCAAGGCGCGATCCACCCAACGTCTGGGCAGCACGTAGAGCACCCTGGTCCCCGTCTCATTGAACCAGGTGTCGCGCCAAGTGTGGACCATCGCCGCCGCCTCCGACTGCGATAGCCCTGCCTTGGCGAGGACCCGGAGAAAACTCCTCTGCAACTCATCGGCCACCGTGGCAAGGTTCGACGGGCTGCCGGCCGGCGGCAGGGCCGGTATCTCGGCATAGGCTTCGATGGGCGTGTTCGCAGAATGAGACGAGCCATCAAGCGAGGGCAGCTTCTTCCATGCCGCATGTTGGCCCTCAACCCGCACCACCCACAGGTCCGGGTAGGCGTCAGGTGGAGTGCCGGTGCTCAAATGGACCAGGGTTTCGCTGGGGCGGGAAACGCAGAGCGGAGTCTCTCGATCGCCTGCGCCCCGGTAGAAGAGGAACTTCTCCACTTCCGGCCTGCCTTGGATGCCGTCGCTCGTCGCCTGCGCGAGTTCCGTATCCGAAAGGTCGCGGCGGACGAGCCACGCCTCGGGCACCTCGCGGGCATGGGCGTAGTGCGGCCCGCGGTTTCCGACTTGCGGGATCAGTTCTTTTTCCCTTGAATTGGGCGGCAGCAGGCCGATTGTCCAGTCGTAGGTCGCGTTTGTTTCGTCCAGCGCGCGAAGATGGAACGAGGGCGTCTGCGGAAACGATTCGGTCAGAACGCCGTCTTCGAACCGCACCTGGACCTTGGCCATAACAGGCTTTTCCGCATAGAAATAAAGCACCGGCGTCTCCATCCGCGTGACGTAGGGCTCGCTGCCCTTGGTGAAGCGCGGGTTCATGGCCACGAACTCCGGCAGTTCGGCAGGGCCTTGCAGGTCGGTGGTCCACCATTTGACCTGGCGTCCGTCGCTGCCGGCGACGCTGGTCATGGTGCCCCATTCGTGAACGGCCGCGATCGGCGAAGGCCCGGTTTCGGTGGCGGACAGCATTCCACTGCCCAGAAGCAACAGCGCGGATAGGAGAGGACAAAGCGTTTTCATGCCCGACGTCCTGTATCGAGTTCTGCACGTGGACGGAACCTGCCCCAACATCTGCAATTATAGGACCCGTCAAGGAAAGGACCAGCCTCAATCCCGCGCGGCGATTTCTTCGTCGCTCTCCTGGCGGATTTTCGCCACGTCGGCCGGTCGCAAGCCGGAGAGCGAGCCGATCGAGAGGATCTGCGGCCAGAGGGCGGCGGATCCCAGCACGACGAGAATCGCGCCCACTCCCCCGCCGACAATCGACGGCACCAGTCCAAAGCAGTAGGCCGCAAGGCCGGACTCCACGCCGCCGAGCTCATTGGAGGCGACGATGAAGACATTGCCCACGGCAGTCATGCGCCCCCGCATTTCGTCGGGCGTGAGCAACTGGATGAGCGTGTGGCGGACCACGACGCTGATGTTGTCCAAGGCCCCGATCAGGAACATGGCAGCCAGCGCAAGCCAGAGATAGGGCGACAGCCCCAGGCAAACGGTCGCGGCGCCAAAGCCGGCGACGGCCCAGAGCATGGTTCGCCCGGCACGCCGGAAGGGCGGCAAATGGGCCAGCATCACGGCCATGCAGATCGCCCCGGCAGCCTCGGCCGAGCGCAAGTAGCCGACGACGGCCCCGATCTTCTCCTCGGGAAAGTGCAAGACCTTGTCGGCATAAGCGGGCAGCACGAAACCGGCCCCGCCCAAGAGCACCGCAAACAAGTCAAGCGAAATCGTGGCCAGGATCGGCTTCTGACTCCAAACGAAACGGATGCCCGCCACAAGCGTTTCCAGCGAAATCGACGATTGCTGCCGCTCCGGCCGAGCGGTGCGCAGGAGCAGCGTGCCGGCCAGCCCGAAGAAGCGAAAGAGGACGACGAAGGCCAGCGCCACCGGCACGCCTTGACGAATCGAGATCGAGAGCAAGAACCCGCCCACCGCCGGACCGAGCATCGTGGAAATCTGGTACACCGTGCTGTTCCAGGTCACGGCGCTGGCGAACTGCTCCGGCGGCACGATCCACGGCAAGAGGGCCGAGCGCGACGGTGCGCCGAGGGTCTGGCCTACGCCATTGACGACCAGCAACAGGTAGATCCACGGGGCCGACGCGTGCCAGTAGCATGCCACGCCCAGGGCGGCGGCGTTGGCCATCGTCAAGCAGAGCATCGAGGCCAACACCCCGCGACGATCGAAACGGTCGGCCAACTGCCCGCCGGCGATGGCCAGGAGCATCGCCGGCAAGGCCATGGCCAGCCCCTGCCACCCCAGGGCCAGGACGTTTTGTTGGGGCCGTAAAGGTAGATTCCCACCGCCAGGAACTCGATCTGGCGGGCCATGGTCATGGCGAACCAGCTCACGGCATACAGGCAAAATTCGCGCTGGCGCCACGGCGCGTAGGGATCGGGCCGTGGGGCACTGGGAGTTGAGGGAGGTTCGATGTCAGCCATTCGCGCCGGGAAGTGGTTTTTGACGTTGGGAACGTATAAGCCTACCCGAAAGCCGGCGGCGAAAAAACCCCGCCGGGGGTTGTGCGGACGATTTCCTTCGCTACCATTCTCTTCATGGAGAAGATCCCCGAAACTCCCGGCCGCCGCGGCGCGGTGGCAATCGTCATGCAGGAAGGCCGCATGCTGGCAATCCGCCGCTCGCGGCACGTGATCGCCCCGCTGACCTATTGTTTTCCCGGCGGCGGCATCGAGGAGGGCGAAACGGAAGAGGCCGCAGTCGTCCGCGAGGTCTATGAGGAAATCGGCATTCCGATCCGTCCGGTGCGGCGGCTTTGGGAATGTGTGACCGCCTGGAAGGTCCATCTTGCCTGGTGGCTTGCCGAAATGGACCCGACGGCGGTTCCAGTAGTGAACCCCCGCGAGGTCGAGTCGATCCACTGGTTCACGCCGGGGGAAATGGCCGGACTACGCGAGCTTTTGGACAGCAACCGGGAGTTCCTCGACCTGATCGAAAAGGGCGAAATCCGTTTGACGGACTCATGATCGCCGCACTCCAAAGCCGTGAGGCAACGGGAAACCCGTTGCCTCACGTGATCCACTCCGTTTTTCGTCAGCGCCGCGGCTTAGAACGTAGCGCTCATGCCGCCCAGGATCATGCTGGCCGTACCGCTGGTAATGCCGGACTCATCCTGGTAATCGTAGTAGTTATAGCGGACGTACGTCGCAACGCGCGGCCGAATGAGGTAATCGGCCCCCAGGCCCATGCGGAACGACTGCATCCTGACCAGCGAGTACTGGCCGATGTCGTACGTCGGGTAGGGTTTTGTGCCGTAAGGCGTCCACGCCGGGGGCGTGCCGGTTACGGACTTATTCGGGTCGACGATGGCCCCGCTCTCATCCATGCCGCGGACCCACTCGACCTCGCCGTTGAACGACAGTTTTTCCGTGGCCCGATAGCGGGCGGCAAAATTGAACACGTCGGCCACGCCGGTATACTGCCAGGGCACGGGCACCGTCGCCCCAGGCGTGGCGTTGAGGTTCGAGAGCGTGGTGTTCTGGTTGATCCAGCTATCCATCTCGGCGGCCCCGGCCGAGAACGACCATTGCTGGGTTGGCGCCCACCAGGCGCTCACCGTGAACGGCACGCTGTTGCTCGTCCAGGCGACGTAGGGCGCGTTGCTCATGGCGTTCTCCACGTACAGCGTGGCATTCACCATCAGCTCGTCGGTGGGCGTCCAGGTGCAGCCCAACTCGATGCGGTTCTGCTGCGTGGGCAGATTGCTGTTCAATGCGGCGTCGACCTGTCCCACCTGCGTGGTGACGCCATACAGCGGGTAGTTCGTGGTGATGTACTTGTAGCGGAGGAACGTGTTGAAGGTGGCCGACCACTTCTCTTCCACGCCCGTCGTATAGGTGTCCGTGTCCGAGTCCGGTTGCGTGAACACGCTGTTGGAGATGAACTGGGCGTTCGTGCCGGCAGGAAGCGCCGTCAGCGAGTAGAAGTCGTTGAATCGCTTCATGCTGCTGTATTCCCAGCCGCTGACGATGCTCAGCTTGCTGGCAAACTCGCCCCAATCGTCCCCCAAGGGGTGCCAGCGGTCGTAGATGCCGAAGGTCGACAACTGGCGGCCGATCTGCGGGCCGCTGCCCAGGCCCGGTTCCTGGTAGAAGTTGCTCGCCTGGGGGTTCGCCGCGGTGGGCGTCGGGCTGAGCGGGGCCAAGGGCGACGTTGTGTTCTCGCTGTAGAACTTGCCGTACGCCGTGAGCGTGTTGTTATCGAACGACTTGTTGGTGATCCGCAGATCCGCGCCGCTGAAATCGCGGTAGGTGTAGCGGAGCTGGTCCTCGTTGTAGCCCCCGAAGCCCAGCAGATAGGCGTCCGTGTCGCAGCCGAGCTTGGTGCTGAACTTGACGCGGTCGATCTGGGTCTCGTTATCGGGCACGATGGCGTAGCCGGCCGTGAGGTTGTTGATGGCGGCCTGTCGGGCTGCGGGCGTGAGCGTCGTGGCAGTGGCGGCCGTAACGGCCGTCGGGTTGATGCTGAAGCTCGACGAGGCGTCGTAATTGTACGTCACCATCTGATCGCCCGCCGTGAACGATCGGACCGTGTGCGAATACTCAAGGAACGTATCGCAACCCATGCGAAGTTCCAGCGAGGGCGTGACCTCGGTCGTCCGCCAGTCGATGTGCTGGGCCTGCGTGGTCACGTGGCACTGGCTGGTCAGGTTGCCGTCGGCCGCAGGAACGCCCGCCGTCGGGTTGGCGGCACTGGCCTTGGGAGTGGCGACACCAGCAACATAGTTCACGCCGCCAAGCGGCAAGGCCGCGGGCAAGACCGATCCGTTGCCGGCCGCGGCGGAGCAGTGGGTAAATTCGCTGACCTGCCGTTCGCCTTCCTTGTCGATGCCGAATACGTTGACGCGCCATTTCAGGTTCTCGGTGAGGTTGCCTTTGAAATTGGCTTTGAACTCCTGGACGCGCATCGCGTAATCCTGACCGGGGTTCAGGTTGTTTTGCGAGAACAAAATGATGCTGCCCGGGTTCTGCGGGTCGCCGGGCCCGGAGCCCAAGGTGCCCGAACCCATGGCGTAGGCCGGCCCGACGGAGTTGTTGACTCCCTTGTAGTTGAAGCCGGCGAAGTCGTGAACGTCCAGTTGCTGCTGGAAGCGCTCGAATCCCAGGTCGGCTTCGAGATGCGGCCCGAAGTAGTGCAGGCGGCCGTCGCTGGTTTCGTTATCGCTGCCGGTGGCGCTGGCATCGATGGTTTGCGTGCCGTTGCTCCAGATGCCGTCGAGGTTCCAGAAGGGCGAGGACGACAGGTTCTGGTAATAGCCGACCTTGGTCGGCGAGCCGGTGGCATTCACCCCCCAGGCGCCGGCGCGGGCGATCGCCTCTCCCACCGGATCGGAGTTCATGTAATAAGTGGCGGTGTCGCCCGAGGACGGTGCCGCAGGCGCCATGCTTGCCGTGGTGGCCACGGCCAGCGGCGCCGCCAGGGCATCCGCCGACCATGCGTACATGGTGCCCGGGGCCGTTGCGGCTGATTCTTCGGCTCGCGCCGCCCCAGCGGAGAGCAGCACGAGGGCCGCACCCGCAAGTAGTGTCAGATAGTTGACCTTCACGTTCAGGTCCCCCCTTTAATGGCTTGAGTGTTTGGCTTTCTTGATGGATGGAATGATGAACACACTTACCGGAACAGGACGCCCGGGTTCGGACTGCTCGGTGACGGCACGTCAGACCCGTGGATCTGGGCGTGGCAGTTCGTGCAATTGGTAAACAGTGCGGCCCGCGTATTGGTGTTCAGGTCCGGGTTGATGCGGTAGCCGCCATTGTTGGCGTACAGGGGCTGTCCCGGTCCTGCCACGGTGTTGTTGGCCCCGTTTCCGTAGGTCGGCGCGCCGTGGTCGTTGTCGCGGTGCCCTACGTGGCATCGCAGGCAGAGGAACACCGGCGGCTGCTTGAGCATGTGGTCGGCCACCGCGCCGTGCGGCTCGTGGCAGATCGCACAGTTCTCGTTCACCGGCGGGTGCGGATAGGCGAACGGTCCCGCCTTCTCGGCGTGGCACTTGTAGCAGAGTTGGTTGATCGTCTCGGCCTTGAGGTTCTTCTCGAGCTGCCCGTGCGGGTCGTGGCAGTCGGAGCAGACCATCTTGCCTTCCATGATCGGATGGTGCGAAGGCATGTGATTCTGGGCGAAGACCTTCTGGTGGCACGCGTAGCAGGCCTCGGGCTGCTGGACCGCCATCGCCAGCCGCTTGGGCTGCTCCACGCCGTAGTGGCTGATGTTCACCACTTGCTTCAGGCTGGAATGCGGGTGCGGGTTGTGGCAGTCGGTGCAGGCCACGCCGTAGCGCTCGTGGGTCGAGGCGTGCCAGGCCATCGTGGGAGCGCCCTTGTGGCAGCTCAGGCAGAGGTCCTTGCGGGTCGCCTCCTTGATCTGGCCGTGCGGGTCGTGGCAGGTCGTGCAGTTGAAGCCGTTGGGCCCGCCGATCTGGTGCGGCCCGGCAATGCGGAGCAGGTCGCGCATGTCGCAGTGGCACTTCAGGCAGAGGTCCGGGGCGATCGCCCCCAGGTTGTGCGAGGTGCCGCGGAGCGAGGGCAGTGCCTCCTTGGGCGCGTCGGCGTTGTAGGAAACGAGCGTGGCCCTCGGGGCGGGCGCGAAGTTGGTTATGGCATTCGGGTCCGGCGCCACGTTGAATGCCGTGGAAGTGGTCACTGCGGGCGTGCCCTCGGGCACGTTGTAATGGCCGCGGTGGCAATCGACGCAGGTCACGCCCACGTGGGCGTGCTTGGAGGTCCGCCATTGGGTGCCGGGCGAGCACTGGTTCTGCTCGTGGCACTTCAGGCAGGCCTCGGCCCGGGCCACCGGATCGACGCCCTTCTTGAAGCTGAAGATCAGCCCCGGTTCCTTGCCCTGCGTCTCCAGGTGGCGGCTTGCCGGTCCGTGGCACGCCTGGCAACTCTGGCCGCGGTGGACGTTTTCGTGGAACGACTTGACGTAGGCCTCGTGGCAAGTCATGCAAATCTCTTCATCTTCCACGATGGTGGCGCCCGTGAGCTGAGGCACCGTGCCCCGGACTTCCTGGTAGGAGACCTGGTGGAAGCCCTTGTCGGCTCGCGGCCAGCCAGGATCGATGTTGGTTTCTGCCCTGCGGGCCGGCGGGGCCTCGCTGCGGCAGGTCGGGTTGTGAGAGGTTTGGCACGAGGCAAACCCCAGGCTCATCACCCCTAGAAAGACAAGCGTCATGCCCCGGCGGCACCGGGGTACCCAGTACTCTGGGTCACGGGTCCGGGATTGATTAGACTGGTGCGTCAAGATTCGCACGATCCTACCTCCATGGTAAATCGGTCAGGAATCAGATTCCGTTGTCGGTAATGCCGCGCCTAACGGGCGGCACGATTTTGAGCGACTGCCGTTGTCTGCGGACGGTGCTCAAGGTAACTCACCTATGGCCTTTGCGGGATTATCTGTTTTCTCGCCATATTCCCGATTCCGCGTTGAAATTTTCCGCAGTGCGGCAACGCGGATTCGTGCGATCTTGAGTCCTCGTTTACGGCCTGTAACGGTTGTACCGCCTATGCCGGCAGCAACGGGCGCGGCAATGCCCAAATTGGCCCACAAGAGGGGCTTCTAGCGAAACTGACGTTTACTTCCGCATCCGCTCTCGCTACGATCTCGCGGCTTGAAAAACCCGGTTCCGACATTTCCTGCTCTTGGAGCACGTTTTCCGATGCTCAACCATCTAATCCTGTTGAAACTGCCAAAAGCCGTTTTCCGCTTACTGGCCTCGCTGAAATTGGCGGTTACGTTGATCGTCCTGCTGGCCGCGATCCTCGCCGCGGCGACCTTTGTCGAGTCCGACAAGGGGCGGGACTACGCCCGCTGGTACTTCTACACCACGCCCTGGTTCGTTGCCCTGCTGGCCATGCTGGGCGTGAACATCCTCTCGGCCACGCTCATTCGCTTCCCCTGGAAGCTGCGGCAGTTCGGCTTCGTGGTTACGCACTGCGGCCTGCTGATCCTGCTGGCGGGCTCGATCCTGACCTTCAAGTACGGGGTCGACGCGACCCTCTCTTTGGAGGATGGGGAAACCAGCGACCACGTCACGGTTCGAGACCTGAACCGCTTTTCCGTCCAGTGGCAGCCCACTGCCGACCAGCCCGACCGGCCCGTGTCACAATTTGGGTTTACTCCCGGCCCTGAGGACTGGCCCGAGGGCAAGAGCTTGCTGTTGGGAGAAATCAACGATGTAAAACTCCGGGTGACGAAGTACCTGTCCCACGCCCGGCCCTCGGAAGAGTGGATTGCCGACCCGGACGGAACCGGCGTGGCGGCGATCCGGTTTTCACTTCTCGGTCCGGACAACCGTGAGAACGCGGAGCAGTGGCTCACCGCCACCCACTTCGGCGGCAGCGCAGCCGTCGGTTCGGCCAAGGTGGAGTTCCAGCAGGCCGAAGCCGACACGATGGTCGACGACTTCATCAACCCCCCGGCCAAGGACGGACTCGATCCGCAGGGCTTGCTGACCATGCACTATAACGGCCGCGTGACCCGCGTGCCCGTGAGCACGAACATCGGCAAGAAGATCCCGCTGGAGGGCGGCGACGTTTCCGTCGAGATCGCCGAGTACCTGCCCAACGCCAAGCTCCAGGCCGACGGGACCTACGTCAGCACGGGGCCCGCCGGCGGGTCGCCCAACAATCCCTTGGTCGAGTTGCGGGTCTACGGGGTATCCTCTGGGTCCGGCACCAAGGAACCGGTCCGCCAGGTTGCCAAGCCGTCGTTTTCTAGCCCTGGCGGCATGCATATCGAAAAATGCCCTGTGAAGTTCTGGTATCATCACCCCGCAGTCGGCGCTGAACCGGCCGTGGAGTTCCTGGCCACGTCGGAGGGCAGGCTCTACTGCCGCTTCGGCAATGGGAAGTACGAGTCACGGGGCGAGGTGCATGCGGGCGAGATGATCGAGACCTGGCCCGACACCACGGTTTCGATCGTCAACTTTGTGCCCCATGCGCGGCGCGAGTTCATCTTCACGCCCGTGAAGGTCGCCCGCGGGGACAAGGAAACCTATGAGGCTGCCGCCGAGGTTGAGTTGACCGCCGGCGGCACGACCCAAAAGGTCTGGCTGCAGCGTGGCGACGACGGCGGGATGCCGATGCCGGTCAAGACCGCCGAAGGCGCGCTGGCCGTCTCCTACGGCTACGAAAGCCTGTCGCTGGGCTTTTCTCTGCAGTTGAAGAAGTTCACGCGGGGCATGAACCCGGGCGGGATGGGCGATGCCTCGTTCGCCAGCACGGTCCATCTCCACGACGAGGCCAAGCAGATCGACAGGGACCAGGAAATCTCCATGAACGAACCGCTGGTCCACGGAAAGTACACGTTCTACCAGTCGGGGATCCTGCCCAGCGGCACGGGCACGGTGCTTACCGTGGCCTGCGATCCGGGCCTGATCTTCAAGTATCTCGGCAGCATCATGACCTGTGCGGGCACGCTGATCATGTTCGTCACGCGTTCCCGGCTGGCCAAGGTTTTTTCATTGCGTTCTTCCCAGACAACGACCAAGACCAAGGAGCAAACTATGCGTCGTGCCATCGCCGCCAGCCTGGCCTTTGCCTGCCTCGCCGGATCATCCTACGGGGCATCGACTTCCGACCAGCAATTCGATTGGACCGCCTGGCGGTCGCTGCCCGTTCAGGACGGCGGCCGGCAGAAGCCGTTGGACAGCCTCGCCTGGGAAACCTGGCGCTTGTTGGGCAATCGGGTCAGCTTCACGGACCCCGAGACGCATCAACCGCTCGACGCGACGGCCTTCTACCTGGCCGCGATGTTGTCCTCTCCGACGTGGGACAAAATTCTCCCCGCTACCTCTGGGAGAGGGGCCGGGGGTGAGGGCTCAATTCTCCCCTCTACCTCTGGGAGAGGGGCAGGGGGTGAGGGCGCGGCGGCAAACTGCTCGGCGGACGCCGCTCCGAGCGGGGCCGACAAGTGGGATGCCATGCCGTTGCTCGTCGTCGAATCGCTCGACCTTCGCAAGCTGCTGGGCATGGCGGCCGACCAGAAGTGGATCGCGCCAGGGGATTTGCTGCAGGCCAAGATCGAGTCTCCGCGAACTCAGAAGCCGACGACCTTCATGGTCTGGGTTCAACAACTGGTCTTCAAGAAGGACAACGAGCTCTTGCCGCTGGAGAAGAAAGGCGTGGAGCTCTTCGATCGCTTGCGGGCCTACCAGGACCATCGCGCCGGCCGGCGTTTGGAGATCCTGCCCATGCCCGAGTGCCCGACAACCAGTGGATCTCCTTGGATTCACTGCTGCGCATGAAAGCGGACGACGACACCGATCCGAGCGGCTCGGTGCGGGAGCTGCGGGCCACGTTCTTCAAGCTGCGTGCGGCCTACCTGGCCCACGCGCCCGCCGAGTTCAACGAGGCCTCGCAGAAGTTCCTGGGCCTGGTCCACGAAATGGGACCGCAGCTCGGGACTTATCCGGGCCCCCGCTTGATCAACATGGAAGTGGCCTACAACCACTGGGCCCCTTTCCGTTTTGCCTGGGTGCTGATGACGCTTGCCGGCCTTTGCGTGCTGCTGCAGATGGGGTCCGGATGGAAGGTTCTGTACCCGCTTGGGCTTGCATCCTACACGTCCGCCATGGCGGCGATGCTCATCGGCTTCTACATGCGGGTGACGATCTCCGGCCGCGCGCCGGTGACCAACATGTATGAATCGGTGGTCTACGTCGGTCTCGGCGTGTCCGCGCATCGGCCTGATCCTGGAGTTGATCTACCGCAAGCGTTTCATTGCCGTGGCCGCCGCCGCCGTCTCGACGGTGGCCTTGGTCCTGGCCGACAACTGCCCCAGCGTGCTCGATTCCAGCCTGCAACCGCTGCAGCCCGTGCTGCGCAACAACTTCTGGCTGGTGATCCATGTGATGACGATTACGCTCAGCTATGCGGCCTTCGCCCTGGCGATGGGCATTGCCAACATTACGCTGGGCTTTTACCTCGTGCGGAGCGAAAACCGGGCGGCGATCGAGGCCCTGAGCCGGTTCACCTACCGGGCGTTGCAGGTGGGCGTGGTCCTGCTGGCGACGGGGACCTTCATGGGCGGCATGTGGGCCGCGTATTCCTGGGGCCGTTTTTGGGGCTGGGATCCCAAGGAAGTATGGGCCTTGATCGCGCTGCTGGGCTATTTGGCCGTCTTGCACTCCCGCTTTGCCGGCTGGGTGAAGTTCCGAGGGCTGGCGGCGCTGGCCGTGAGCTGTTTTGCGCTGGTGATCGTGGCCTGGTACGGGGTGAACTTCGTGCTCGGGGCCGGCCTGCACAGCTATGGCTTCGGCGGCGGTGGAAAGGCCTTCATGGGCACCTTGGTCGGGGTCCAAGGGGTGTATGTCGCGACGGCGATGTGGCGCTGGCGCAAGCCGACCGCCTTGGCCAAGCCGGGCCTGCGGCTGGCTAACACGCCGGACGACGACGAGAACCGCTTGATCGGCACCAGCGAAGCGGCGTAGCCGCGGCATGCGGTCAGAAATATACTTCGAGCGGCTTTAATTGAGCCATTTTCGCCGTAGCGATCAGTGGGTAAGGGAGTGGCTTGCGCCACCCCCTCCCCGTTATCGCAATGAGGTCAATTCCTCATATTTACCGGCGAGCGGATTTCCCGCACCGGGCGGTCCCGTGGAAATCGCCCCATATTGTGGGGGGCCGGTCCGATCCGCCTACGCATGAGGGCCGGAGGTCGCTCAGGGAAAGTAAGCCCATGTTCCTGAAGTGCTTCAAGCGGAGGCGGAAGTTGTCCTTCCCCGATTTCCGCTTGAGTTTCATGCACCGCAGTCGCATACGTATCCAGCGGTCCAGGCTGCGGTATGCATCGCCGCAGTGCGACCATGGCGTAGCGAAATAATTCGCCGTGCCCCGGATGACGCGGTTCAGCTTCGCAATCACCTCAGCCTCCAGGTTGTGGTGTCGTTGGGTCAAGCCACGGATTTTCGCCTTGAAGTTCTCCACCGATTTGGCTCGCATCCTCACGAACCGCGACTTGAGGTCGAAGCCCAGAAAGGTAAATCCTTCGTGGAACCTCGTCACTTTCGTCTTCTCGGGGCTCAAAGAGAGTCCGAGGCGTTCCATGAGGAGTTGCTGCAACCAAAGCCAGGGCCTCTTTTGCTTCCTGCTCGCTGTGGCAGAGCACCACGAAGTCATCGGCGTACCGCACAAAGCGGTAGCCATGCTTCTGGAGATGCCAGTCAAGCACGTTCAGAGCGATGTTGGCCAACAGCGGAGATGCGACCCCGCCTTGGGGCGTGCCGACGCGCGTCGGCAGGAACTTGCCTCCCTCCATCACTCCGGCCCTGAGAAACTTCTCAACCAACCGCAAGATGTTCCCATCGGCCACCACCTCGGACAATTCCCCCATCACGGCTTGGTGGCAGAGATTGTCGAAGAAGCCGGAAATATCGGCATCGAGTACATAACGATACCCTTGCCGTCCCAACTCCAAGACCTTCTCCACCGCCTGATGGCAGCTTCGTCCTGGCCGGAAGCCAAACGAATGATCGTGAAACCTTGCCTCAAAGATCGGATTCAGCAGACGCCGAAGCACCTCCTGGGCGACCCGATCTCGGACTGCCGGGATTCCCAGCGGGCGAAACTTGGTCCGCTTGGCGTCTTTGGGAATGTAGACACGTCGAGCGGGCAGGGGCAAAAACGTCCCCTGTTTCAGTTCCCGCATCAGCCGGTCGAGGTTCGCCTCCAGATGCCTTTCGAACATCTGGATGCTGACCTTATCGATTCCCGCCGCACCGCGATTCCGCCGCACGGCCCGCCAAGCTTCGTACACCAGCTTGGAAGTAATCCTTCCTGTCAGGCTATGAACTTTGATCTTTCCTTTTGCCACGTCCTTTCCTTTTGCTGATCCTGTGGATCGTTCGGTCGAATGACCCCTCGCCACCAGCTTTTGAAGGCGTTTCTTAGCCTCGGCGGGTTTCCTGAAAGAGGAACAGGCCGACCTGCTGCGGTCGCAGTCGCCGGGCTAACTTCCTCCCTGTCTGGAGCGAGTTGCCACTACTTTCACAACGGTTCTTCCTTTCATCGCGTCTTCGCTTGCGCGAGGCCGCGACTACTCCGGAAAAGCTGCCATCCTTTCACGAGAGAGGCCAGGCGCCTTCCTCGTTCCATCGCTTCCGCCGCTCATTTCGTCGTGGACTTATAGATTGGCGTTACCGCTGCAAGGCCGAGACCCTGCTGCGGACGAAGTAGGACTCTCACCGGTCAATGTCGTTGGCCTTTGTGTCCAGGCGACTCCACCAAGCACTCTGATGGGCTGCTCGTCGTAACCAAGTACCGACGGCAGAGGGGTGGATTCATCCCCAGGGCTTCCGCGGGCTCCGGAGCTTGGCCCACCATCCGAGCCGAAACGTGACGCCTCCCGAACTGATCTTCACCTGGCCCCTCCGTCGCCGTTCGTTATCTCCCGACGCTGGCTGCGTACCCTGGCAATTGCCAAGTTCGAGTGAAGATTTCCGAACGGGCTTGGACCCGCTCGGGTAGGATTTGATTTCACCAGTTCTCCTTTCCTGTTAAAATCGCACCGTTTGAGACTTAACCAACCACACCTGCGGTTCACGCGAAGCCCGACGCGCAAGCGAGGCAAGCGGTTCCATTCCTCCCTTGCGCGTCGGGCTTCGATCATTTCAAGCCGCGCGGGGTATAGCTTCCTGATTTAATGCCACCGTGCGCGCCCGGTGGATCGTTACGGTCGCTGCTACTACGGGGAATGCGCATCCCCACGTCGCCCGCCGCCCCTCAACGACGGCCACAGGCTTCGTGGGCATAGGGCCTTATGCGTCAGCTTGGCCTACTTGGGCTTCTTCCTGCCCCGGATCTTGGCGACCAGCCACCAGATGGCGACGAACAACAGCGAACCGAAGAAGGCCGCAATCAAGTCCTCGATCTTGATTTCCCCGAGCCCGAGGTTGATCTTGAAGATCCGCAAGATCAGGCCGCCGATCAAGGCCCCGACCATGCCGACGCCGAGGTTGGTCCAGCGGCCCAACCCTTTCTTCTTGAACGTCACCAGCATCCCTGCCAGCGTTCCGGCCACGCCGCCGACCACCAACCAGACGATAAATTGCGAGACAGTCAGGTTCATTGTGGCTCCTTGAGATCGCTACCGCGGTTCGAAGTCAGTCCAGACACATTTCTCGACGGAGGGCAGTCAGAACGGAATGTCGTCGCTGGTAGGGGCCGACATGGCTTCCGCCAGATCCCTGAACTTCTTCACGCCGCCCAGGTCCTTGATGACCTCCAGGACCTCGGTCAGACGCTGGATGCCGCCAAGCCTGTTGAGCATGTGGGCGACCATCTTGACCTGCTCGAGCGTGATCCCGCCATTTGTCGGCTTCTGCACGACTGCCGGTGCGGCTTCCACGGCTACCGCCTTTTTCTTCGTCGCCTTCCTTGCCGCCTTATTGCCATTGCTGGCCCTGTTGACCTTGTTCTTGACGGTGCTGACGAGGACTCTCGAAACCTCGATGCCCTCCTTGGCTAATGCCGCCCTGACATCTTTGGGCATGGCATCGGGGTGGGCCGCCAGGTAATCACGCACGACTTGGCTCTTGTTGACCTTGGATTTCTTCGCCATTTCTCTATCTCCGATTCTGGGTTACGACTGGATGCACAATTATTACACCCAGAATCGACGGAAGAACCCACAAGGCAAAGCCATAGTACCCAGGCAACGACGCGGGGTTCTGGATATGCCGACAAAGCGGATGGGGCGGCCTAGATCAGGCGTCAACGACCAACCAATCTCGCAATCTCGGCGGCCAGGTTTCGCCGGGCAGGCTCTTCCAGTTCGCCTGATAGAGAAAAAATACGCGGCTTTGTCAGGAAGCGTTCAAGGACTTGCCGCCTGCCCATCCGGTACTCCGCCTCTGGCACCCAGGCATACTCACGGCGAATGTTCTCCGCGTATGGCATGGTCATGCTCCTAGTGTGGTTCGCCTTGAACGTGGCCTGTCAGCAAAGGCACCGATGAGGACGCACTTGGCCTTGGAATAGATCTCTGGATCATCGCTCGCCCGAGGCCCCGCAACATTCAGCACCCGCGGCTGCGTGGCTGATAACCATTCCCTGACGAGCAGCACGGCCCGATCCGAATCTTGTCGGTCGAGGTCAGCATGCAGCCAAGGCTTCCCGTGTTTTTGAGCCATGCGTTCCGTGTATTCAGAGCCGCCGAAGAGTGCCCCGTGGCTGAAGATGAGCGTGGCATCCGAGCTCTGCACGTTCAGTTCCGTCCGCACGTTCACGTCGTCGGTGTCCGTCTCCTGCATGGCGGCGTATTTATCGGACAGAGCATCGCCGTTTTCGTCCTTCCGTCCTCTTGGCAAATGACCGCCGATGGCAATGCCGAGTTCGAGGGCGACATCCAGTCCCGCCCCGTCAACACCCGTCTGGCCGCCCGAGATGATCTTTTGCGGGGACATGGGCTCACCGTTCACGGCCCGTCAATGAAAATGTGCAGGTTCGTTCTCGGGCCAGGCTTCTCCGACAGCATGACTCGGTATGACTCGTACTTGAACTTGCCCTTCTCGATTTGTTCCTGCTTGTCCGCGATTTCCAAGTACCAGCCGTCGAACTTGCCTCCTGACGCCTGGAGTGTGGCATCGAAGCTGGTCATCCGGTCGCCTTTGCGGGTCAGTTTCCAGTAGGCCCCTTCGCTCAGTTCCGATTCCAAGGTCACTATTCCTTGCTTGTCGACGCTCAGGTATCGGGCTTCAGGTTTCTCACCGGATAGGCGGCCCTGGATCGTCCACCCCTTGTCGGTCTCCCGCAGAGTCCATTCGTTCCATGCCGAAGGCGAATTGACCGACCGAGGCTGCCCATCCACCACGGCCAATGTCCCACCGTTGAAGGCGATGGTGCGATAGTCCAGGGGGCGGGGTGGCTGGGCCAATGCCATACGGATGAAGGCCGAGAGCCAGATGCCGCACAAGATTCGCATGGAACTTCTCACTCCTGCCCCTCCTTTTCTACCTCGAACTCCCACGTTATTGCCGAATCCCAAAGCCCTGGAACTCGCCGGTTGCCGGTTTGGTCGTCTCCTCCGTCTTGGTGATGTTCTTCTCCATTTCCTTCCGAACCGCCGCCAGAAATGCCCCGACCTCCTTCGGCTGGCCTTCGACCACCAACTGCACTCGGCCATCCGGCAGGTTCTTCACAAAGCCGGTCACGGCAAATTGCTGCGCCACAGTCGACGTTGTTTGGCGAAACCCGACGCCTTGCACATGCCCGGAGAAGTAAACCTCGCGCTGCTGGTTTTCCGTCTTTTCTTTGGCGTCCGATTTGCCCTTGCTCGGTTCGGCAGCGGAGGCCGTAGACTGAGTCGTTGCCTCCTGAACAGTCTGCCATGCGATCTCTTGGAGCATCTTCGCTTCATCGGGGGCAATTTGGATGAGAACCTGAGACCCCTTCCTGAGTTCGCCCGGCAATCCGACCGGACTCTTGCCGAGCAGGGTGGCATAGAAGACGCAGGCCGCCAAATAGGAACCTTTAGGATCGGGATGGCTCTTGTCAGACTGATGAAGGACGAGTTTGGGGTTCTTGGCCAGTGCGTTCTTCCACGCCATGCCGACTGGGGCAACTTGGGCTTTCAGTTCCTTGGCGATGTCGAAATACGCCCCGTCGAGTCCACCGGCCAGCCCGCTCTTGTGCTGTTGACGCCATTGCTCGAAACCGATTTTCCCAGCCGCCCCGCTCATCTGGTACATTGCTTGGGCATAGTCCGGCGATTTCGCAATGTCGGCACCGTCCTGCATTTGCGGAAGGTTCTGTCGTGCCCAGGTCAGGTAGAAGACCGTCTTGGCACCCTGCTTCTTGATCTCCTCGTCGAGAACTTGGGCGTACTTGTGCATCGACTCCCGATTGAGGATCGGTTGCAGGCTGTTCTCCTGGAGGACCACCATATCCCAATGCTGTTGCCGAATCTTCTCTATGGCCTTCTTGTCCCCAACGTGCTGCTCAAACGTGTATCCGCCGCTGACGCATTGATCTGCCTGAATCTTCTGGCCGCCAGCAGCATCGGCAAGTCCCACGATTAGCGACGGCAGATCGTTCACGTAGGTGTAGCTGTTGCCGATGAAAAGCACCTTCAGCGGCGGCTCGTTGGCTTGGGCCGTCACGCAGCCTGGAACGAAGGCCAGGCAGACAAGCAAGAACAGCCTGCGATGAACAACTACGCTCGTAGGTCGCATTTTATTCACTTTCCTTTTCAATCGCCACCAGCCATGCTTTCCGGTCAAATGGGCAGACTGCTCCTATTCCCCCTCCGCCCAAACTCGCACGTCGCCGCCCTCGCCAATCTCCACATGGACAACATTCGGTCGGCAGCAGACCGGACAATCCTCGACGTACTCCTGGCTCTCACCAGCCGACAGGTCCACCGGAATCACGATCTCCTCGCCGCAAGCATCGCAAACGTAGCTGGCTTCGTCGATCGATCGTCGTCGCTTCTTTTTGTGTTTCATGCCTCAGTGGGCAATGCTCGCCGACGCCAGAATCCCCATTAGCCGCACTACCTCGATCAGATCGGGCATCACGCCGGGCGACACGGCGTCCATTACTTGGACTCATCCAGACAGTCGTTCCAGATCTTCACGCCTTTTTCGTGCCCGGCGACACCCTCGAAAAACGACTGGAACGCTGTGTCCCTGTCGAAGTCCTCGCAGTTCTTCCACGCGAGCAGTTTTGGTTTATGAACCCGAAACCCGCCGGACGCCTTGGGAGTGTATGGCACGGCCATGACTACTTCCGAGCCCGGCGAGAAGTAGGCACGCATTTCGATGATGATTGCATCCAGTTTTTCCGTGCCGAGAGTTATTCGGCCGTCGTAAAGCAAGACGGCATCGTCCGCATCCATCTCGTTCGATTCGAGCTTCTTCTTTCCATGTGCGATAGCGGCTCCCAAGTCGTCCATCGCGAAGCGATCCAAGTTCCTTTTGCCGTCGCTGGTCGTATAGCCGAGCATGGGGATCAACGTCGCACCGTCTGAAACGCACCAGATCGCATGGGCGGCAAAGAAGCCGGCTAGATTTGAAGCAGTAATCATGGAAGCCTCTCATGCGGCAAAGCCGCTCCGCTCATTTGACATCCAATCACTCGATCTCCATCACGCCACTGACTTCATAACGACTTGCCAGGTGAAGCGGCATCCGATCGCCGAGAATCTTGCGGTGCGTCGCCAGGGCCAGTTTGGGCCGGTTGTTCTCTTCGGATAGGTGGCCCAGGCAGGCCCATTGCATCCGCTTCGAGGCCGAAGCCAGCAGCAACTCCGCAGCCTCGATGTTTGAAAGATGCCCTTGGGGACCAGATCGCCATGACAGAATCAACCGCTTCCAATAAGCCCTCTCGTCGTCCCTGGCGATTCGGGATTGTGGCCGTGGTCATCTTAATCGGCTGCGTGGCCGGTCTTGTCCTCTGGAACAAATCGGCATCCGAAAAGGTCGCCCAGCAGATGTCCCAATCTCAGCCCGACGATCCCGATGCCCGTTCTCGCAGTCTGGTCGTCGGCACCTGGGCAGACGAGTACCAGGGAAAGCGGACGATGACGCTCAACGAAAACGGCACCGGCACGATGGTCGTGGAACTGAGCGGCTGGCGGGCGGCGTTGTCGGCTCCCCGGTTGAAGTTCAACATGAAATGGTCAGTCGAAGGCGGGCATCTGAAGAAACAGACCATCAGCGGCGAACCGGAAACCCAGGTCAAGATGATTCTCAGCACGATGGGCGACCATGTGGACGAACCGATCTTGGAATTGACCGAGGACCGTTTGTTGTTGCTCGACAAGGACGGCAAAACGTCACCACCGTCAAGTCGAAGCACAACAAGGCCCAGGCAGCCAAGAAAGCGGCCCGGAAAGCTGCGGCAAACCCGGCAAGCGAAGCCAAGACAAACGGCGTGAACAAGACCCATGCCGTCCGCGATTATCTGAAGGCCAACAAGAAGGCCAAGGCCCAGGAAGTGGTCGATGCCCTGGCAGAGCAGGGCATCACGATCACGGTCGGCTACGTCCGCACGATCAAGGCGAAGAGCAAGAGGCGGCGGCGGGCGGTCAAGGCGGTCGTCGAGAATGTCGCCTCTCAAGGCGTCGTCGGCATCCCCGAAATCAAGGCGGCTTTTGCCTTCCTCAAGGCCACGGGGAGCGTTGAGATTGCGAAGCAGGCCCTTGCTGCTGCCATCGAGATCAAGAAGGTCGTGTAGACGCCTTCAATCAACCCGTTCAATGAACTCGATAGCCACGTTCGGATAATTGTCACGAAGTATATCTCGGAGCTTTGGACCCCACGAACAGCAACGAGTACGTCGAGTCGTGCCATCCCGTGTGGTGACTTCCAATTTGCCTTCATTGTCATTGATACGCACATTGCACACGTCGTCCAGTGGAATAAGCCCCTCAGACCGAGGCCAGCGTGGTGACTCCCACCAAATTACGTCGTCACGGATGCCGAGTCGCCATGCCTCGTTCTTGATGAGGCCGTAGATGAAGGTGACGCACAGGAACAGCAGGAATATGCCAATTGAGCCAAAGATGAGGCCGACCAACTTCACGGCCCAGTCTGGTATTAGGATCAAAAGCGTACAGACTGAAAACACGCTGCCGAGAAAGAGAGCGAAAAGAAACGCGGCACAACCACCTACACTCCTTGCTTTCTGTTCGCAGTTCAATAATTCCATTGTCACGGGGGCGGGAAAGTCATAAAAGCAGAAAGAAGAAACAGAGCAAGCCAGCGATGATGCAGAGAAGACCTGCCAGGGGAGCATAAACACGACTGAGCAGCGTTCTCTTACGGAAGAAAATGTCCGAGTGGTAGATAAGAAGGCTCCCCAAGAAGAACAGCAAAGGTGCCACCAACATAAGGCCGAGTACCGCTGCTGCGACTGATGCCCTTGGAAATGTCTTTGCCAAGCTCATCAGCACCGCGCAGGCCGTGGTCAGGAGCAGCAGGCTAGCTAGCGAATACTGAAATGGCCTTCTGTCCATCCAGTCTGCCCTAGCCGTGCCTCAATCGCTCACGATGGATGAAAGCAATCGCCGCCACTAGATGAAAAGTGTCGATGCTGGAATCAAGTCGCACAAGCCACACGCGATGGTGCCAGCGTAGAACCCGAACTCGTCCACCTGTCTTCGTTGTGCCGTGGAACCAGAGTGTAAACGCAAAGCCCATGATACCACCACACCATTCACCGATTGTGCTTCCGCTCGCCGCCCCCACCGCCGCCCCGAAGCCGACGAACAGAATTGTCACAATCAGATCAGGTAAGGTCACAGAACGCCACTCCAGTCAAAGCAGATGTGAATTGCTTTCATCAATTCTCCGACCACTTCGGGCCAAAGTCATCGGGCTTCAAGTTGTCAGCCACCCGCCCCGTCTCCACGCCAAATCTGCCCCAATTGTCCCGCAGGGCCGCTTTGTGCCACTCGTCAAAGTACGGGAAAGTCCTGCCCATGATCGTGCAGACGGCAACGAGATGATAGCGCAAATCCCGCTCGTCAGGCTCCAAGGCATCCTCGTCCATGTTCGCAAGGAAATTCCAAATGGGGTCAATAGCCTCCTCGGAAAAGTTGCACAGGAGGGCGTAGGCGAGCATCAGCTTGGTTTCGTGGTCTTCTTCTCCCTTGAAGTAGTCGAGGCAACGCTCGATAGAAAAGTCGCCGCGAATATGGCCGAGAATGCACGCCGCCGCACGGCGGAACTCGATGTTCTTCGCAGTATTGCCAGTGGGCGTCGATGTTCCGCACCACCACGTCGCCGCCGATCCGCTGCAAGGCCCGGTCTGCGGCGTCGGCCATATTGAGGTCGGATTCGTGGCCCACGTAGTCCATCAGCAGCGGCACGGCCTCCTCAAGCTGCATTTCGCCAGCAATGTCCACAAAGCAGGGCCGCAACCAATCCATGACGGCGGGGTCTTCGTCGCCGTACTTGCCGTCCAAGAGGCCAAGCACCACCTTCGCCTTATTGCGGTGGCGGGCCAGCGACTCCACGATCCCGTCTGACCCAGGCCATGTCGCCACGCGTGAGACTGCGCTTCCGCATGGTGGCCTCGGCCCAATACTTCAGCGACTGCCCACCCCTTGTCCCAATCCCAAGAAAACCTTTCCAGGCGATCCGTGAACGCCTCTCGCAACTGCTCAGGAAACGAGGCAGCGGTGAAAATGTCGTTGAATCGCTTCCAAAGGACGGGCTGCGGCACACGAAGCAAGGCCCAGGCCACGGCGATGCAGTGGTTTTCCTGGGCCTTGTCGCTCAGGTCGTAGTCCCGCCGAAGCTCCTTGATGAGCCAATCGACCGTCGCTTCGGTTTGAGGGAGCCATTCGGCATCGCGGAGGATGTGGAAGGCGATTTTCCGCCCGTATTTCTCCACGGCCTGAATGACGAGCGGCATGATCGACTCGTCTTCGCAGTTGGCTTGCGAGAAATAATGAAGGGCCTTCTCCCGAATCTCATGCACGGGATGGAGGATGGCTTCTTTGATCTTGGATTCGGGGGTATGCATGTCGTTCTTGTGGGTTTCTGTCAGAGGGGCTTATTCCATCACGATGCGAGTAGCCGTCTCCGTTGTCGGCAGAACTTGAAAGAGCAGCACCAACGGGGAGAAAATGGCCCAAACCGCATAGCCCTGTAAGGTCACTGCAAATTCCATCAGCGGTGATCGAATCTTGAACGGCTTCATTCCTGGCGGGTACTTTCGTTTCCTGAAGTTCTGCACGCCACAGGCGGAGAGGCAGCAACTCGCTGACCGAAGAGAAGGGCATGAGGGTAATTCGGTTCTTGTTCAGTTTTCGTGCTGCTGTGCGGCGACGCCACCACGAAATGCCAATCGAGACGATGCCGAAGGGATGTTCGTCGTTGAGTAGTTCCGTCAGGGCGAGGACTGCTAACTTGGCCTCGGGACCGACCTCACCCAGGGCCTTAGCGGCATCCAGCCGAAGTTCTGCATCACTGTCGTTGAGCAATTTGGTGAGAATAGGGACTGCTGGTGCGGCTTCAGATTTCATTTTCGCCAGGGCTTCAGCAGCGGCGTACCGAACAAACCTATCGTCATCGGTGAGGCATTTTATGAGGAGCGGGACGGTAGTTCTCTCGGGGCCGATGCTCTCCAACGCCCACGCAGCCGATGCCCGAACCCCCTCATCTCTGTCATTGAGCGATTCGGTGAGAGCAGCAACGGCGACCTTCGCCTTGGAACCGATGCTTCCAAGGGCCTCACAAGCCCCAAGTCGAACAACCTCGTATTCGTCCTTTAGCGACTCGACGAGGGCTGGGACAGCGGCCGCGGCCTCGCATCCCATCCTCTTCAGTGCCACAGCAGCGGCACACCGAACGTGTCGATTCTTGTCCTTGAGCAATTCCGCAAGGAGGGGAACGGCGGCCTTTGCCTGAATGCCGATATTCCCAATGGCCCCAGCAGCCGCCATCCGAATTTCGTCGTCCTTGTCTTTAAGCAATCCAATGAGGTCTGGAATGGCAGTCTTGGCTTCAGGGCCAATACGTCCCAAACACTGAACTGCGGCCCTCCGAACATACCGATTCGTTTCCTTGAGCAGTTCGGTGAGGGCGGGAATGGCCGACTTGGCTTCGGGGCCGATACTTCCCAGGGCTCTGGCAGCGGCCTCCCGAATGTCGTCGTTCTTGTCCTTCGTCAAGGAAATCCACTGGCTCAGCGCCTTCCCCTCGTAGGTTGCCTCTTTGACCTGCGGCGTTGGCGCAGGTTCAGCCCCAAAACATATGCCCGCAAAAGCGACAGCGAGTAAGAAACTGAAAATCTTCATCACCCCTCCCACCCCATCGGCACCTTCTCCACGACCTCACGATGGACCACGCTGCCTCTCCTTGGGACAATCCGAGGCATCGCCCGCCCACGGCCCGTCCAAACCAAAGTCATGTGCGGGCGGCGGTAATGAGGCATAACCTCGACGTGACGCCCCACGTCCCATCCCACCTTGCCGCGACGATGAGCCTTATCCACGAATTTCTGCTCGCCGCTGGCCTCGAATCTGGCCCGATCGTCGGCCAGCACGTCGGGGGAAATGATCGACGGATCGTTCTCCAGCAGGCACAGCGAGCAGCAGAGCCGAATGCAGTCCATGACGAACGCATCGGGCACCTGGACGCCAAACTCGGCAAACAGCCCGACCTTGCCCAGGTTGTCGATGGACTGCTCCACCGTCAGGCCGGGCTTGCGGGGGAAATTGCGGTAGGTGTAGATCGGCACGCCGACGCCGCCCATGACCTCCCCAATGTCCACCAGCACCGAGAGGCCAGTCCCTTCGTTAATCTCGCCCAGCATGATGCAGTGGACGGGATATTCCTCGTCCTTCCAGTCAAAACGGAGCGGGTTCCGGGCCGGCTCTTTCGGGAAGCGGATGCACAGGGCCGGCAGCGGGACTTGGATCAGGTCGGAATCAAGGTCGAGGTTCAGGCGGGTCAGCATCGGGATGATCGACGGCCACATGTTGTAGCAGGGCCTGCGGGCCTTTTCCCAGTCCGTTTCGTTGTGCATCTGGCCGAAGAATTGGCCGGAACCCATCTTCTGTGCGTCGAGGATCGCCCGCCGGTAAAACTGGTCGATGTCCTGGGCGGGGCGGTCGTCGGGGTCCACCCGCCTTGTCCAGTCTCGCATCGTGGTGTAGGTGTGGAAGTCCATGAACCATCGCCCGTCGGGCTAATGTTTGACGACGCGGACGACTACCCCTTGTGCCTCCTCGGAGTTTCCAACGAAACGGTCCACGTCACGAATAAAGCCGCAGTCATACACGGCAAAGACCAAATTCCCAAACTTCGTTTTGTAGGCGAGAATGTCATCGTTGATCTCCGCGATGATCTCTTTCTCACGGCCTTCTCTGCCGCAGAACTTGACCTCGATAGCCAAATCTGCTTTTGAACCAGTGAAATCAGGTATGTAAGTCTTGGAAGAGTATTCAATCGAGTCGGCTTCTCGCGAGTAAGGGACGTCCGCTCCGATCAGAAAGGTTCTCTAACGCATCCTGTACGTCTCTTTCCTTGGAAGGAATCTGACGGATGGCTTTTCGCAGTTTTCACCCCGTCCAACGGGTGCAAAGCACGTCCTCGCTCCGCACTCCGTTCTCCTGGGTTGCGCGAGGCTTTTTCCTCGGCCCTTCGACACCAGCCTCGATATGGAGGTCTTTTGGGGCATATCTGTGTCGGTGGCTTGCCAAGCCAGTCTCTTACGTTACATCCGAAGGGGAGGTCTCACAATCAATCCACAGGGTTATACACACGCCTTTCTTGGAATGCTGTCGGATACGCTGTCTGGCGAGACTTTTCGGGCTCGCCGGCCGGCTATTACGGCATTCGACCGCTTTGCCAGAGGGTCCGGTCAGATCACGGCCAGGCGACAAGACCATGTAGGGGCAATTGCGGTCACGCTTTGCCATGACTGCCGAGACTGATCTGCACGCGATGTCGAGTCTGGAGTTCTTGGAGTTCTTCTGTTGAGTTGCTTGCGGGAATAATCGAGCAGGACTAGAATTTGCGTTGAGGGTGCCAAAGATCGTGCCCGCCCTAGGGCTGCCATGCATCGAGAGGCCGCCGAGAAAACGTCGAGTGGGTTTGGCGGGCAGTGACCAAGCTAGGATTTCGGGCCGCAGTCAGCGAACCCATCCGCCGGCAAAGCAGTACAGATAAGAGAGCCAGTTGATTCAAAAAGAAGATGCCTCCTATGACCACGATCGTCCTTGCCCATCCTAACGAACGCTGCCCGCGGTTCGAAGTTTTCGGCGAATACGAGGCACCGAACGAGTATTACGTCTTCAACGTCGCGGAACTCAGCAGCCGCGATGATGCCGAACAGGTTGCCCGGCATATGATGGAAATCTACGAGGCCGACCATTTCCGCCGCGTGATCGAAGTGGGCGAGCGGATTGGCTGAAGCCGGTTGAATTTTGATCTGATCAAGTTGGGCACGCGACGATCATTTTCTCGCAGGTGCAGTTCGACGCCGTTGCTTCCTAACGATCGACGTGGGCCCGATTAACAGCGATGTGCTGCCGGGTTATCAATGGGCAGGTGAGCGACAGCAGTTCTTCGATCTGGGGAGCTATATCATGGAACGCAGCAAGGTAAACATCACCACTTTCCGGAAGGAGAGGATCTATCGCGACGTGCAAGCGTTGCCTCCCGAACTGCGTCGAGCCTGCGAGGCAGAACAAGCGGAGCAAGCAGGCGGGGCCAACGTGATACATATCGAGGGCACGAGCAAGATCATCATCGATGGAAAGGAGTTTGCCGGCATCGAGGACATGCCCGACGCCGTTCGCCGGGAATACGAGCAGTTGACGGCTTCGTGGAAGGCAAGCGACGGCCGACAGGTGACGACGGAAATCACCGTCAACGGCCACAAGTATACCAGCGTGGAGGAAATGCCTCCTGGTGTTCGCCGAGCATACGAAGAGGCAATTGCAGTCTTGCATGGCCCGGCAGCGGCTCGATCAGGCACCCGTTTCACGGAGATCATTTTTAACGGCCATAAATACGCCGGTGTCGAGGAAATGCCTGCCGACGTTCGCCGAGAATACGAGGGGCTGCTGGCGAAGATGAACGATACCGACGAGAATCAGCGGGTCGCGGATGCCGCACCGACGCCCAACGAGCAAGTCAATTACTTCTGCTGCCGCCACTGCGGGAAGGTGGTGAAGGCAATGGAAAACCAGGGCGGCATGCAGGGCAAATGCCCGTCCTGTGGTGAGATGACCAGCATTCCTTACGTTAGTACGGCCGAGGAAACCGCTGGGGCGGAATTCGTTTCCACTGGTGCTGTTCATCGCCGTCGCCATACCTGACGAATGCCTTCACCCGCCAACCATCAAGAAGACCACCAAGGTCGCCAGCACCGCGAAACCCTGGAATGCCCGCAGTAGCCACTTTGGCTGCAAAACATGCCGCAACCTGAAAACGATGGCAACCGCCGCAAAAAGGATCGACAACGTCAGCCACGTTCCCATTTCCAGCCGCATCCAAACCTGCCCGCCAGGAACAACGGTGACTGCGGACGAGATGGCCAACGCCACGGCGAATAGGACGCAGAGATACCAGGAGAGATTGATGACTGTCATGGAGATTGCCCGCCTTTCGCCTTGCCGGACCTTTGGGCGTGCGTCTCAATAAGCAACTGGTAGACCAGGCGGTTTCGGAAAAGTGGAGTCGGCCACCGACCATCGTGAGCATAGTAGATCCGGCACAAAGCGGCAGCGACGGCAGGCGACCGCGACAGCCCTGCTTGGCAATGAACGAGGAACACTTCCACCTGGTCCCACATCTTCTCCACGAAATCGAGGATTTCCGTGGCCAGGGCTGGAGTGAACGACTCACGCGTATCCGCTTCCTCCGTATCCTCAAATACAAGCCGCAATAGTCCCACCCGGTTCTCGCTGTGCAAAGTCGGGAACTCGACCTGATGGCTGATCTGGATTGCCGCCCAAGGACGATCCGACCGGAAGAACTCGGCATTCCGGGCCGACCGGACCTCAAAGTGCTTTTGTGCTGGGGCCGGTGTCATGGGCGACTCGTCTGTTGGCGTAGTTCCTCTTGCCGCTGGCTACTTAAACTTCTCGTCCAGCGGAACACGATAGCCAGTAGCCAGGCGGTTGGTCAGGTTGGCGGCACCGACAACGCTCATCAACTCGCCGAACATCGCATCGGTCATGCCCTTCGACACCGCCGATGCCCGGTGCGAAGCGATGCAGTAATCACAGCCGTTGGTCACGCTGACGGCGATGTAGATCAACTCGCGGACGAGCGGATCAAGTTCGCCCGGCCCGCCCATCACTTCCTTGAGCATGGCCCAGGTCCGTTGCAGCGTGGGCGGATGATGGGCGATGGCCTTCCAGAAGTTGTTGATGTCGTCGGTTTTGCGGGTGGCCCGGATGTCGTCGTAGACTTCGCGGACCAACCCTGTGCTTTGTTCGTATTCGATCAAGGGTTGCATGCGGGTGCTCCTTTCCTAGCAAACGTGGACTTGTAAATGGGATAGGCTGCCTTCATTCGAGGTCCGGCAGTTCACTTCTGCTCAGCAGCAGGCGGATCGACATCGGCACCCGTTTTGCTTTCCGCAAATCCCAGCTTCTTGGCTTGGGCAAAGTCTTCGCCGGCTTCGGCCTTCTTGCCGATCTTCTCGTAGGCAAGTCCGCGTGCGTGGAATGCCTCACCGAAGCCCGGGTTGAGCCGGACGACCTCGTTGAAGTCGGCGATGGCCTTTTCATAGTCGCCCTTGCCGTAGAATGCCTTGCCTCGGTTCCAATACGTGACCGCGTTTTTTGGGGCCAAGCGGATCGCCTCCGCCCAGTCGGCAAGTGCGGATTCGAATTGAGACTGTCTGGCGTAAGCCAACGCCCGGTTGCCGTATACTTTGGCCACATTCGGCTTGATCTGAATGGCGGCGGTATAATCTCGAATGGCTGTTTCGTATTCTCCCTTGGTGAGATAAACGGTGCCCCTTGTGTTGTGCCCTTCCACCGAGTTCGGATTTAGACGGATGGCTTCCGAGCAGTCGGCGATGGCTCGGTCGAGTTCGCGGATCTGATAAAGAGTGTATCCTCGCATCTCGTATGCCAGCGGGTCTTTCGGGTCGAGTCGGATGCTTTCGGTGAAGTCGGCCAGTGCCTTGTTGAACTCTGCCAGGTTGCAGTAGGCGATTCCTCGGTAGTAGAACGCCTTCGCAGACTTCGCATCGCGTCGCACTACTTCGGTGTAATCCGCGGCAGACTTGGCATATTCATGCTGGCGTTCATAAGCAGCACCTCGCATTCGGTAAGCCTTGACACTCTGAGGATCGATTTGAATCGCTTCGCTATAATCGGCGATGGCTTTTTCATAGTCATTCATATGCTCGAAAGTCAGCCCTCGATTACAATACGCGTCAACGTCTTTCGGCTTTAAACGAATGACCTCGGTGAAGCCAGTAATGGCTTTGGCGAGCTCACCCTTTTCCGAGAAGATGATTGCCCGGTGGCCCAATGCGATGACGTTCGTTGGGTTGAGCCGAAGGGCTTCGTCGCAATCGGCGGTTGCCAAGTCATACTGATGCTTACGTATGTAGCCCAAACACCGGTTCTGGTACGCGGCGGACCGTTTCGGATCAAGACGGATGGCCTCGGTGCAGTCGGCAATGGCCTTGTCGTTGTTGAATTGCAACAGGTATGCAGCCGACCTTGCCACGTACACTTTGGGCTGCTTCGGATCGAGCCGGATGGCTTCGGTGATGTCGGCAATCGACTTGTCCAGATCGCGTCGCCTGCCGTAGGCAACTCCCCGTTCGCAGTAAGCGTCGGCGTAATCGGGTTTGATGCGGATGGCCTCGGTGCAGTCGGCAATCGCCCTTTCGAAGTCGCCCTTCTTCTCGCAGGCTTCCCCACGTTTGCAATATGCTTCAGCATTCTCCGGTTCGAGCCGGATGGCTTCCGTAAACGCAGCAATCGCGGCATCGTAGTCCTTCTTGTCGAGACACGACTTGCCGCTTTCGTAAGCCTCCTTCGTCGCATCCGCACTTGCGGCAACATTCGGTAGCGACAAGACTGCGATCAGCACCGCCGCCCAGAAATACCCTTTTGTCATGGCCTTTCCTCCAGATTGGACGCTAACTTTGTTCTTGTGATGAAAGTGTGAGTTCAAAATAGAACCGTCATTCCAGGTCCGGCAGTTCTTCCCGCTTCAGCAGCAGTTTGATCGACCGCGGCACGCCCGGCTCCTTGCTAATGAAGCCATGCTTCTCCAGCTTCACGACCATGTCATGCACGGCGGGCGGCGTGACCTGGAAATAGACCTGCATGTCGCGTTCGGCGGGTGCCTGCCGGTGCAGCTTCGTGTAGTAATAGATGAAGGCGAGATACTGGCCTTCCTTGGGCGTGTACGTGACTATCGGCGGTGCCAGTGAACCCGTCGAGTGGTCCCACTTCGTGCCGTACCAACCACTGATGACGCCGTTCTGCTCGCAGACCGGGCACCACCAAGTAATCTTCCCATCGGCATGCGGAAGCGAGGCATGGATCGGGCCTTTGCAGCCACGCTTGCGGCAGCGAATGCCGGTGTCGTGCCCGGTGGTTGGGCACTTCGGCGTCACGGCCTCAACGATCGCCAGCAGGAACGTTGCCATGCGGTTAATCGGAGTCGGCAAGTCTTTGCGAAGAAACCCGATGTCGTTCAGGTAAATCGAAGACGTCGCTAACGTAGGTTTTGGCCATGATTTCGCTCTTCGGCTTGCCGCCATCGACCCGTTCACTTCGCCTCTTGCTTTCCTGGATTCTCGCCGGGCTCCGCCTTGCTCTTTGTGCCCGCTTGTGCCGCGTCGAGGTTTTTGCGGGCCGCCGCGTAGTCGGGCTTGAAGCTCCACGGCCATCCGGTAATGAGCGATCGCCTCATCGACCCGCCCGCGACCGGCCAAAGCCA
This sequence comes from uncultured Planctomycetia bacterium, assembly GCA_963824275.1. GTDB lineage: Bacteria > Planctomycetota > Planctomycetia > Pirellulales > Thermoguttaceae > JANXQG01. The sequence continues at coordinate 388,053 of CAWGOT010000008.1, forward strand.
ACCCCAAGTAATTGTGGGCTTCCGCGTAGTCGGGGTTGATTTGCAGTGCCTTCTGGTAATGGGCAATGGCCTCGTCCACCTGTCCACCGCTGGTCAGAACATTACCGAGATTGACGTGTGCTTCCGCGTAGTCCGGCCTGATCTCCAGTGCTTTCCGATAATGGGCGACAGCCTCATCCCATTGGCCTTTAGTAAAAGCTTCCTCGCCTTGCTGGCACGCCCGTTCGGCTTCACTCTTGCAGCCGGCGATCGCCAAGACAAAAAGCACGACAAATAGGATCTTCGTTTGCATGGGTCAATTCTCCATTGTTGCACCGGTATCGGTCGTACCGGTTCTGCCGGTCGCAAGCTTGGGCAGCAGCGACAAGCACTTTCGGCACGTCACCGCACTGCGATCCTCGGTGGCGATGCCTTCCACTTGAGCCCGATGGGCGGCTTCCTTGTCGCGAGGATTGCACAGGACCATTCCCTCGGCGTCGAGAGCGTGCAGGTCGCGTTTCTGTCTTCTGTCTCTGGGCATGGAGGCTAAGTAGCATGACATGGTATGGTGCAGGTTGCCCGCCTCGTCAATCGAGATGTAGATGCAGCCCACAGCCCACGCCAGCATCCTACTCCCGCCGCCAGCCGCCTGCAATCGTCCCCCAAACGAGCCTATTGCAGGCAAATTCCCTTAATTTCAGCGATTTTCGCGGCATTGTAACTCGAACACGCCCTTTAGCCATCACAAGGACGCAAAACCCGCCCGTTTTCGGGCTTTGCGGCCTTCGATGGCGTATTTTTCCCCATTCACCCTAAAGGCCGCTCCGGCTGGGGTGGCCTTGTAATCTCGGAGGTCACCTCATGGTTTGCTCTGCTGCTTGCCCTCCGCAAGTTCGGCGTAAGCGACGGCAGGATCTCCCAGTTGCGGCGGTCCCTCAAAGACTCATGGACCGACTTCAACGAAGGCAACGCCGCGTAGTCGGCCTAAATGCGGGCTTTGGCGGCGGCAATATCTTCTAAGTCTGACCGCCGCCAGAGCCCACCCGCAAACCGGAGACAATCATGCTGCGTCGAGCGAAGATTGCCGTGATGCCGGCGACCTGCCCCTCTACGTGTACGGTATCTTGTCTTTTGAACCGGTCTGGAGCCGAGGAAGGCTTCTGTCCAGCACGTTGATGACCAGATTCTCGGCGGGCTGCTTCTGGGCTTCCGCAGCCACCGCCAGCCGCTTGGCAAGATCGGCGTCCATGTAGATCGTCAGCGGAAATTTGCCTTTGGTGTTGGGTTCGGGCATGATCGTCTTGCTCTCTATTTCTCTTCGACTTCGACGGTCACAGCGAAGGTATTCACAGGTTTCGTGTTCTTCTCCCAAGGGCGGACGTATTCGAGGCTGATCTGCGTCTTGCCGGCTTTGGCGGCCTTGAACGAGAACACGAACGAGCCGCCGACGCCAGTCATGCCTGGCTGGTGGGTATCGACCGTGTACTTTGGATCGCCCGACTGCTCGATAGATTGTCCGTCGAGTTTGGCCGTTCGCCAGCTATAGCCGGTCGTGGGATTGCCCTTGAGCGAGATCGTCACCGAGTCGCCCACCTTCACCTTGACGGTCTTGCCGCTGTCGGCGTCGGTGAGCTTCTGAGCGGGCTCCTTGGGTTCTCCACCGTAGACGGCTGTGCCAAGGACCAGAACCGCAGTGAAGACTATGCCTGCGAAATAAAACAACCGAGTCATGTCGTGCTCCCTTCCTGCCAAAGGCTGAAACTGGCCGCGAAGTCGATCGCTTCGCGAAACACCGTGCAGTCTAGTCTAGCACCAGTCATGCAGGAAGGCCACCGTTGGCGGTCGTGCCAGGTCCTGAACTGATGTAGAAGGCCGGGAACCTCGCGAACTCCCGGAATGACTTCATCGGCATCCTCGCGTTACTCCCCGGCATCGTGACCGTGATGTCGACGATGAAACTCATGCCGCCTGCCTTCAGCCCAGCAGCGAACAGCGGCGGAAAATCTGGGACATCTACCTGCGACTCTTCGATCTGGACGCCGATCAGGCCAAGCCCAAGGACGACCAGTGGACGGGTGCCGAAATCCGGGCTTGTTGCCGCTCGGCGTTGCTGGACCTGCCTTTGACGGCGGCTGCCCAGAACGTCGTTCCCGTGGCCGTCACTATTCTACCGGCTTAACAGGCGGGATCTTCCATGTGCCGTTGATGATTGAGGGAGAGCGTTCCTTTGGCCAGTACAACCGCAGCATCAGGATGAACCGGCCCTTGGGGGCGGGGAGCCAGTTGGCTTCCTTCTCGGGGCCTGGATTCTCGTTCTGCAAGTAAAGGTCCAGCGATCCATCCGTGTTGTACTTGAAGTTGAATCGCGAACTGACGGTATATCGGTTCAGCGGATTATCGACGAAGAAATACTTGTCGTCATACATCGTCAGCGACCAGAAACCATCAGCTGGCGGCGTCTGGCCTTTGTCGAAGTGCATGACGTACTTCTTGCTCCCGTCGTAAGGCTTGCCAGTGGCAGCCTCCTGGGATGTTGGGTAAACGGCATCCTGGGGCCGGTTAGCACCCAGACCGATAGCAGTAACCAAGGCTCGTTGGATATAGTCCGTGCCGTAGATTCCTGTCTTGGTGGTGAATATCCATCCGTTCTCAAACGTCCCGGCCGTCTTGAAATGAGCCATGATTTTCTCGAAGCCGACCTTCGGCACGTCCTTTAGGGCTTTGGCTGCCGTAGGATCGAGTTTGCTCGGGTCAAACGCCTTGCCCGGCACGATGCCCAGTCTCGCCATCTTGGCGAGGATGCGTGCGTCGGCTGAGGTGGGCGGGTTGTCTTTCATTAACGAGGCCAAGAGGTTGAAATAGGCAGTGGCATCCAGTGCGTTGACCTGCTCGCGTACAGGCGTTTTCATGTCGATGCTCGGGTCGACCCTGCCAGCAGGCGGCGTGTAGGGCTTTCCATAAGCACTCAGGGGAACGATGGATACCTCATCCTGCATCTTGTGAACCGCTTCGTAATCCTCCGGCGTCCCGCTGCAGTAGATGCGACCCAGCAGCCACACGATGGCGGTTGGCGATTTGTACTCCGTCACGCCAGCCGGAAGCGTGCCCTTCCAGCCAGGGCCAGTGATGGCGTACCTCTGCGGCCCGGTGCCGGTAGTTCGTTTGCCGGGGACTTGGAAGACATCGGTCCAGCCATCCAGCATCGGCATGAGGTAGTAGCGGCCTTGGGCGTCAGGCAGGCTCAGCACCCACGGCTCTTCCCCAACGTCAATCCACGCAGTCGTATAGAGCGTGTCGGCGTTCGGAGCAGTGACATCACGGTACTTGGCATCGGGATAACTTCGAGCCCGAAGCAAGTTGCCCATCGGTGCCCGCGTGGCTTCCGGCTTCTCGACGTTGGTCATCACTCGCCGAGTCATCTCCATCGTCACCAGCGGGTAGCCATAGATGTAGGCTTCGATGCCGGTTTCCAATGCCTCTTTCTCAGTGATCGGGCCCGAAGGCTGGACCGACATTACCGGAACCCGCCGTAGGCGGCGAAGCAACTGTGCAGAAGCTGTTGACGACAGGCTTGCCAACACTGCCGCCAGCAAAAAAGCGACTAGCGGCCAGCGTTGGCATCTAATCAAAGGTCTCTTCAGATTGGTCATCGTAACGGCCCTTTCTCATTACAAGGAAATCGGAAATCGAAGGTTGTCGTTTTCACCAGCCAGTTTGGCCATTCCAGCCATTCTATCTACTGGTGCCGTCTGGCAGAAGTAGGTCGCTAGGCCCGCCCGTGCATTACATTTTATCTACTCATCCCCACCTGACATCTCCCTCTTTGAGTGAGGGACGCGACAGGTATCCAACGCCCATGGGCCAGTGCTTCGGACCCGCATAACCTGACGCGGCGTAGTCGTCTGCTTTCGCCGTTCCGGCAATACGCAGTGTTTTACGGCAGCAAAGCTCCGGGCCAGCCGCTCTGTCGTGTGGGGCCATCCGTCGAGATTCCAAAGATCGGCGAGCAGGCCGAGTTTCATAGGCGACCCCACGGACAGCCGGTCACTCTGCCTTCTCGATCTTCTCGATCTTGATGATCTTGCCCCACTGGTGGAAACTTGCCACGCCTTTCTCGACGGTCGCCTCAAAACGGACCTTCAAGCCGTCGTTGCGGAACTCCTTGGGAAGCGAAGCGAGTGGGGCGGCAAGTTCTCGCGTATTTGCATGAAATACTCGCGATATGCCGAAAAGCGATCGACCGCCCCCTCTTCCTCGTTGCCCATCCACCAATCAAGCGTGAAGTACTTCATTTCTCGTTCTCTCTAAGCTGGCCCAGCAGACACACCGACAACCGCCGCCTTCTCCGGCGCCAGCCAAGCCCGACCTGTCGATTGTGCCAGCGTCGAACCGGCCGAGCCAGTGGCGGGGGCGGCCAATTCTCTCGCATCAAAGCATAAGCGACCACAAGAGTAAGAAGCCAAGGAAAACCAAAACCAACCAGAACAGCCCGTGCGGCACGCTCTGCGACAAAAATCCGGTATCGTCACGAGTAGCGACTTGCTTCCGCTCTTGTACGGCCTTCCGTTGACGGTCCCATAGGTCGAGCCAGTGGGCGGCGATAGGCACCGCCACCTTACCCTGGCAACATCGCCGCCCATAGCAGCCCAAGCAGAACCCAGGCCAGGATGATCACAACGAGTTTTTTCCAAGAGAAGCTCGACGAGGAGCGACGCTCGATGTGGATTGCCGCGATCCAAAGGCTAAGTGTGACGAAAAGCACCCCACACCATGGAGACCACTTCATCAGCGACAGCGTGACCGCAACGACCGTCGTCAAGGCGAGCAGCTCAGCAAGGCTGAATTGGAACCAGTGGCGTTCGGGCTTCGGCTCGGCGGATCGGGTTTCGGGCGTGGTCATGGGCCAATTCTCGGCAGTGCCGACAGGACGGTGAGGTCAGCCGTCAGGCTTATCTGCCGATGGCGGACTTTGCGGCTCGTCGGCGGCGACGTCTCGGTTTCGGCGGTCGCTGTATAGGGTTCATTTCGATGACTGGGTCTCGCTCCTGGTGCCAATCGATGTCCGGTTGCAAACCAAGCTGGACTGCATCCTCTGCCAAGCGGTCAGGGTCAAGTCTGCCATCTTTCATGTGCTTTGCCTTCACGAAGACCTTCACATGGGCGTACTCGACGGTCATCCGGCGAAGCGTGAACATGATGGCAAGCGGCTGAGGCTCGCGGTCTTCGAACTTGAAAAGCTCACAGTCGTCAAAGTTCGGGGTTGGGTGCATTCGTCGAGGGCATTACGCCTTTCCAGAAGGGAAGAACTGCTCAACGTAGACCGCCGGTCCAGTTGGCTCAAAGTAAACACGATTACCATGGATAGCTAGCTCTCCCTCTATACCGAAAAGAAGCAAATGGATTTCACCTTGTTCATCGAAGGGGAGCGGTATGGCGTTGTGGAAGATGCCGTCGCCAACGGCGATATGGCCATCCGTGACCCATAGGGACGGTGACGAGAATGGCCGGTCAAATTCGCCGTTCTCGATTACAAGACGGGCAGGCAGGCTCCAGCCAGTTCCCGGATCGAAACCGGCACGGCCGTCACTTTCGTGCATGTAGGCCGACAACCACAGAACGATTGTACTATCCGCTCGTTCGATCCGCTCAACCCGCGTGTCGTGTAGTTCGATTGCACGATTCATCGCAGCTACGCCCTCCACAGCTTATGCCAGACTCGGTATTGCCGTAGTATAAGGCCACGCCCACGCTTCTGGCAATCATCCCGCCAACCCTGCATTCCGAGGCCCCGCAAGTCCCTTCGATGCCCCTGCCGGGCTATTCGGCGAAGCCCAGGAAACAGGGCGGCGGTGCTGGCGGGGCTATTCCACAAAGTGCGGATCGTTCCTTATTGGGCCTTATCTGCATATCCTGCGAGGACTTTGGTGAGCCCTTCCTCAAACCGGGCCAGACTCTTGGGCGTCTCGTATGCTTCAACGCCCACAATGATGGACCTTGCGACAATCAGGGCAAAGAGCCGGCCGGCTGCGGCCCCGATCATGCAATGCCCTTGAACGTCTTTGGCTTGGGACAATCGGAGCAGTGTTTGAGCATCGTCGGGTTGCGACGTTTCCACGATGAACACGAAGAGACCTTGCTCACGGTGCTTGGGGTGCTCGTTGGGACGCAGGCTACCATGCAATGACGCTCCCCCTCGGATTCTCGCTATCACCCTCTCAAGCTCGGCGTTCTTGCCGTGCGATAGCCATACCGGCGGAAGTTCAGCGGCCACAGAAACCCCATCCGGTTGATACTTGTCGGCGATTCTACCCGGTGGGAGAGGGAATGCAACTTGCACCCCGAACATCGGCGATTGCCACGCCCTGCACCAGCAGGCGACCAGCCCAGAAGCATCTTCAGCCCAAGCTGCACCCCACGTCGGCCACTGCCGCCACGGTCCCAGCCTTGCTTTACCCTCATCAGCGGGAGGCTCCGGGACTGGGGCTCGGTACCAACTCTTGAATCTCGTCGCACGCGATCGCGCTTTCGGCCAGTGGACGGAGGGCGAACCTGCCCGTCCAGAAACCATCGATGCACCAAGTGCCGAAAATGCCCTCGCCGGAATTGTGGCCCTCGTAGCTGACCCAGTGGCGGCCGATGTACTGCTTGACGAGCGAAATCGTGCCATCGGGGCGAAACTGGCCCTCGAAGGTGAACGGGCCGATACAATCGTTGCCGCCGCCCGTGACGACGCCGTTGGCGGCCACGTCCAGCACGAGATTGTGCATCTTCTGACGCCCATAGCCGCGTTGTTCCCACCGGCCGGTCCACTTGGCCACGATTGTTCCTTTCGAGAGGCTGCCCCTTTGTTGGACGCTGAAATCGGCCCGAAGGTTCGCGGTTGGCGGCTGCGTTACGACGCACCGAACCGCTCGGCCAGGGCATATTTCTCCGCCACGCCGATCAGATCGTTGAACTCCGCAAAGGTCATCTGCGATCCGCCCGTCGTCGTGCCGTCGCGATAGACCTGCTCGTAGACCGTGCGGATTGCCCTGGCCGCAGCGAATAATCCGGCCAGCGGATAGAGGATCAACTGAAAGCCCATCGCGGCAAGCTGCTCACGCGGCAGCACGGGCGTCCTGCCGCCCTCGATCATGTTGGCCACTATCGGCTTTGGCACGCGGCGGCCGATTTCGGCAAGCTGCTCGACGGAGCCAGTTCTGCGATTCATGGGGATCTCCGGTTCGATTGGGTGTCTTGAAAGTCGTGGGGCTCGAACGTCCACCAGCCTAATCCTCGAAAAGCAGCCTGGCAAGAGGCCAGAGATCGTCGGCGAGGGAGCATTTCAGTCCTGTAGGAGCAATTGGTCTGGAAAAAAACCTTCGAATCGTCGATAAGGGCGGTCCTGTTTTACCGTTTTTTGGCGGAAAGGAGTTCCACCATGCCCTATATCACGGACGACGATTCGAAGGCGGTCAAGAAGATAGCAGAAATCGAGCAGCAGTTGCAAGAGACAAAATCGGAATTGGACCGATGGTTGGCAGCGGGCAGCACGCCGAGCAACGCCAGTGAATTGGCCCAGAGGGAGCAGGAAGGCAAGGCGCTGACGGATCGGCTCCAGGCGTTGGCCACGGCCCTGCAAATGCAACGGGCGCTCGCCGGTTTCGCATTGCACGAGCAGGAACGGAAGCTGGCCAAAGCTTCCCCCAAGAAGATGAAAGACTTCGGCTATCGACCGGTCACGGTGCAGTTTCTGGGAGGGCTGGAGTTGGAACTGATGGCCCGTTACTGGTGCCGCAGTCAGGCGCGTGCGGACAAGGGGAAAGGAAGCTACTTCGGCCTGGTACTGTTGGGCGTGTGCGACCGTTGCACTCCGGCGTTGGCCAGCGAGGTGGCCCAGCTTGCCGCGGCGCTCGGTTCCTTTGAGGACGCCCAATCGCGGCTGCGGCAGATGGGGGTCAAGATGTCGATCCGGCGGATCACCACCGTGGCTTATCATTTCGCCCGGCGAGCACGAAGAGGGCAGGAGTTGGAAGGGATGGGCATCGGGGGATCGCTGGCGGGGAAACGTGTGGTGATTTCCACGGACGGTGGAAGACTCCGCGTCCGCAAGAACAAACGGGGTAAAAAGACCAAGAAGGGGCGGTCTCGTTATCGCACCGATTGGCGCAAGCCCAAGTTGTTGGTGATCTACGTGGTGGATGACAAGGGGCGAATCGACCGGGAATTCGCGCCAGTCATGGACGGTACGCTCCAGGGTCCCGACGAGGTGTTCCGGCTCCTGGAATTCTATCTTCGTGAGCTGGGGGTCAACCAAGCGACGGAAGTCTTGTTCATCGCCGACGGGGCGACGTGGATTTGGCAACGGGTGACCAAGTTGTGGCAACGTCTGGGGCTCGTGGGAATCCGCTGCTGGGAGTTAGTCGATTTCTACCATGTAGTTGAGCATGTCTATGCTTTGGCTGCTTTAAACACTTCGTGGCGGAAATCACGACGCAAGCGCTGGGCCACGCAACAGCGGCGTCGTTTGTGGCGTGGGGAACTGAAGGCGTTCACCGCGGAGGTGGAACGGCTCTGTCGGGGGAAACGGGGCAAGGGGTGGGCCCGTGAACGGGACTATTTGCTGCGCAACGCCCGTGCGGGGCGTCTGGACTATGCCAAGGCGCATCGCGCGAAAATGCCCATCGGCAGCGGCGCAATGGAGAGCGCGGTCCGCCGTGTGGTCAACTTGCGGCTGAAGGGAGCGGGTATCTTCTGGCACGAGGAACACGCCGAGCAAATGCTGTTATTGCGGACGTATTACAAGTCGAAACAGTGGCAAGTCCTAGTGAACAAAGCCTTTGTGACCCCACTGACAAACGCCGCCTAGCTCCTATGAAACCGAAATGCTCCCGTCGGCGATCGGTGCTTTGCATGGGCCCTTTGATGGCCCTACCGGGCTATTCGGCGATCAAGCCCGAAACCCTGGTGGTGGTGCTGGAGTCCGTGAAGCATGGACGGGGTCGATTACGGCGACTTTTCTGTGCCGCAGGATTGCATTATTGGGACCATCAACGCCAACGCACGTCGCGGTCGCGGCGTTGGCGGGACCGCATCACGATCAGTGAGGCCGTCGCAGTTGCAAGAGAAGGTCCGATCTTTGCTCTCCACGTTGGTTCGCCTGCCAATACTGGCCCGTTGCCACGTCCAAACATGTCAGCCAGCCCTGCCCACAAGCCCATGTATCGATGCAGACGGCATGGCCCAGGCTCTTGGGACGCCCTGATTTCTGAGACGTATGCCCACACACCATGATTTTTCCGGATTGATGCGGCGGGGGGTCGTTGAATTGCTCCCAGAAGAGCATGAACTCCGGCTGCTCGTCCAGGGCCATGTCTGCGTAGGCGTTCGCGTGAACGAAGAAATGAGTCTGGGTCTCATACCAGTCACGACATCCTTTCTCCAGAAAGTCCCAATGTCCGTCCGGCACGTCGCGGAGCGTGCCAGCATCGCCCAATGGAGAATATGACGCCAGCGTTGCGTCGCCGCCATTGGCTAACCATTCCTTCATCTGCGAAGGGTCGGCTTGGGCTCGAAGCATCATCAGTTCGTGATTGCCGCGTAAGGCCACAAGGGTATTGGTCTTCGAGTTTGCAATTACCCAGTCCAGGACAGCGTACCAATTCGGGCCGCGGTCGACATAGTCGCCAAGCATAACAATCAGGTCGTCGGGCGTGATGCGTGCGGCATCAGCCAATGCGACCAGTGCTTGGAAGCACCCATGTATGTCTCCGATTGCCAGGACTCGCATTATGAAACCTACGGGCGATCACGACCGCGAAGAACTCAAGACGATACGTAACCACGGCTCTGCCATTGTCCGACTCGTCTGCATTGTCGCGGCCGGGCTTGGCATCGTCAACTGGGTCAACTCGGGCACCTGCGATGTCTGCCGTTCGGAATTCTGGGGAATGTTCGTTCTTTCGTCTTTGTCGACCAAAGCCGCAATGCCCAGTCCGCCAAGGAGACCGAGGATGGCAAACATGAGAAACCAGAACAAACTCTCAGCGGTTTCTCTCGAAGATGGCGGTAATCCTCGATCATGTACAAGCCGGTCAGCGTAATCGTAAGCTGGGTCCCTTCCCGCGTGGGGAGGGTCACCAGATCGACGGCGGCCTGGAGCGGCACCACGAGGGCCAAGAGCAGCGGAAAAGACCAGAATATGCGGTGAAGCATGACAATTCCCTTCGGCAGAGCTATTCTCTATCGTACTTCGGACGCGGCCGGTGTGCCAGGAGACCGATCATTCCTCGTCGTCCCTCGGCACCACGGGCAACTCGACGGTGATGCTGGCTCCCTTGCCCGGCGTGCTTCGGATGCTGCACTTTCCACCCAGGGAACACAAAATGGGTCAGAACGATTTCCTAAATCGTTTTGACCCGTTTCACCGCCTGGCCACACGGCGCAATTACCACCGTGAGGTGATTGATAACCTCTCAGACGAGGCATGCGGCCAGATTGTTAGGAACCTCGTTGCCGATGCCACGGATTTACGAAAACGGCATATCGCCCACAAGCGTCTTTTCTTGTCGCGGTCTAGCACCGGCATAGCACTGCAGGCTATCCCCCTCTATCTGCCTACTGTCAAGAAACGACACAACCCCTTGTTTTGCAAGGGGTTGTGAAGTGGAGGATATCGGGATCGAACCGACGACCTTTTGAATGCCATTCAAACGCTCTCCCAACTGAGCTAATCCCCCATCGGAAGTGGCTGGCGGTGGCTGCCGCCCAAATCATTATCCCGGCTTTCGCATGCCAAGGCAAATCAAATTAGCAGCCGGCGGGCCACGTGTCAACAAGGTATCGGCCAAAATTCGCCGCGCCGCCAGAAATATTGCCGCAGGGGAGGGAAACGGTCAAGAGGGCAAGTTGCGGCATTTCTCCCTTTACACGGCCAGCACGACTTCGGTATCCTCCCGCCAGAATTGGATCTCTTGAAACCCTAGCCAGAGGCGTCCCATGCCTGCCTATCGCCTGCTCCCTGCCGCGTTGGTTTTCCTTGCTTCGACCCTCCTGACGGAGGCGGCCCTGGCCGCCGATTTTCGCGTCGAAAACAGCGTCTTCCTCGAAGGTCAGTCCCAGCCTCAAAGCCAGGGAGTGACGATCTTCCGCGCGGGACTGGTCTATGATTTTCTCAACGAACCGCCCGAGGTCATCGTATTCGACAAGGCCCAGAAGCGATTCATCCTGCTCGATATCACCCGCCGCGTGCGGAGCGAGATCTCCACCGACGATGTCCTGGCCGTCGTCGATCGAGTCAAGCAGCGCCTGGCCGGCCATCCCAATCCGAACAGCCGGTGGCTGGTCGATCCGTCGTTTGACGAATCGTTCGACCGCGCGAAAGCGGAATTGACGCTGAAAAGCGATACGATCACCTATCGGGCCCAGATCGAGACGGCGGACCCGGCCGTGGCAATCCAATATCACGAATTCTCGGACTGGTATACACAACTCAACCTGGCGCTCAACCCGTCATCGCGGCCGCCCTTTCCGCGGATGATGCTCAACGCGGCCATCGAGCGCCACCAGGGCGTGGCCAAGGAAGTGCATCTCGCGGCAGCCGCGGGCCCTCAGGCGCGCCGGTCAAGATCACCAGCCGGCATCAACTGGCCATGCAACTGGATTCGGGCGACTTGAATCGCGTGGCGGAAGTCGGCGGGTTTGTACTGAGCTTTCGCAACGTTTTGTTGCGGGAATACCAGGGGAAATGAGAAAGAGCTTAGAACTTAGAACTTAGAATCACGAACTAAGAATATATCTCAAAAGTCATCTTGCCGTCCGCGGCGGGATCGGGTAAAAGCCGCCTCCTGACAAGCACACAGGAGGACCAAGGATGGCTAAACGACGTGGTAGGCGTAGGCGCGGGCGAGTGGCGCTGGGCGTAATTTGGGAAATCCCCGACGAATTATGGGAACGAATCGAACCAATCTTGAAGGAGTACTGGCCGGCGAAAGCCACCGGACGCAGGACCGCCAATTGGCGGCAGATCCTCAACGGCATCATCTTTCGCATGCGATCGGGCTGCCAATGGAACCAACTGCCCAAGCAGTTTGGCGACGACAGCACGGTACATCGTTGGTTCCAGCGGTGGAACAAGAACGGCGTGATGGGGAAAATTTGGGCCACCCTGGTGGAGGAATGCGAGGACTTGGGCGGAGTAAGCTGGGAGTGGCAAGCTGCCGATGGCGCCATGGCCAAGGCGCGCTTTGGGGGAAAAAAACGGGCCGAAACCCCACAGATCGCGGCAAGCCGGGCACGAAACGTAGCGTGATCGTCGAGGAAAACGGCGGTCCGCTGGGCGTGGTGATCGACGGTGCGAACGTCCACGATACGAAATTGCTGGACGCCACCATTGAAGCGATCGTCGTGGATCGTCCGGAACCGACGAAGGAGAATCCCCAGAACCTTTGCCTGGACAAAGGATACGATAACCCCACGGGACATGAGGCGGCAGAAAAACACGGCTACACGCCACACATTCGGCCAATCGGTGAAGAAAAAGCGGTTCGTAGCGGAAAGAACAAACACAAACCGCGCCGGTGGGTCGTCGAGCGCACACTTGGTTGGCTTTCCAAGTGCCGTGCGATCCTCGTCCGTTACGACAAGAACGACTTCAACTACCTTGGCCTGATTCAATTCGCCTGCTCCCTGTTGTGGTACCGCCGCGTCCATTGCCTGACTAGCCCGTAACCGCTTTTGAGATATATTCTAAGCACTAAGAACTCCTACGGCAGCCTGTGCCCCATCTTGTCGCGCTTCGTGTCGAGATAGCGACGATTGTGCTCGTTCACCGGACCGACAATCGGCACCTGGTCGACGACCTCCAGATCGAACCCGCCATAGATGAAAGCGTCGGTCTTCTTGGGATTGTTCGTCAGCAGGCGGATCCGCGAAACGCCCAGATCCTTGAGGATCTGGATGCCGACGCCGTAGTCGCGGCTGTCGGCTTGATGCCCTAGGGCCAGGTTGGCCTCGACCGTGTCCATGCCCTGGTCTTGCAGATGATAGGCCTTGATCTTCTCGACCAGGCCGATGCCGCGACCTTCCTGCGGCAGGTAGACGAACACGCCGCAGTCCTCGTCGCTCATCATCTCCAGGGCCAGGTGCAACTGGTCGCCGCAATCGCAACGCAAGGAAGCCAGCAGGTCGCCGGTGAAGCAGGAGGAGTGCAATCGCACCAGAGGCGCTGCCACGGCTTGCGGATTTCCCAGCACGATGGCGATCGGCTCCTGGTCTTCGTAGCGGACCCCGTAGGCGATGATCCGGCCAGGGCCATAGCGCGTGGGCAGATCGGCCTCGGCGATGCGATAGACCAGCTTCTCGCTCTTGCGGCGATGCTGGATCAGTTGCTCGATGGTGATGATCTCCAGATCGTGCTTCTCGGCCAGGGCGTAGAGCTGGTCGCGCGTCGCGCGGTGGCCGTCATCCGCCAGCACTTCGCAAAGCACACCCGCCGGCTGCAAGCCGGCCATCCGCGCCAGGTCGACAGCAGCCTCCGTATGACCCGCTCGGCGGAGCACGCCGCCTTCTTTGGCAATCAGCGGAAAAAGGTGCCCCGGTCGGACGAAGTCGCTCGACTTGCTGGCCGGATCGAGGATCGCCAGGATTGTGGCCGCTCGCTCCTGTGCCGTGATGCCCGTCCGCGCACTGAAATGGTCTACGGGGACCGTGAAGTTCGTTCGCATGGGGGCCGTATTATCCTCGACCATGGGGTGGAGATCGAGTCGCCGGCTGAGGTCCGGGAGCAATGGCATGCAGAGTTGCCCCCGGCCATTGAGCATAAAATTGATTATTTCCGGGGTAACCTTTTCAGCGGCGCAGATAAAATCGCCTTCATTTTCGCGATCTTCGGCATCCATTACGACGACGATCTCGCCGCGGCAAATGGCGTCTACTGCTGCCTCGATACTCGACAATCGTTTCGACACGCTACGACTCGCGGTTGAAATCTCAGGCCGGACGCCGGCAAATCGGCGTCGCACGTTAGCCCCCGAATATCAGCATTATAGGCTTTCCAGCGGGTTCTGTCAGGATAGTGCGGCTGGGTACGACCGATTGGCAATCCGCGATCCTGTAAGACGGATTGGCAATCCGTCCTACAATACGATCGATTGGCAATCCGCGATCCTGTAAGACGGATTGGCAATCCGTCCTACAATACGACCGATTGGCAATCCGCGATCCTGTAAGACGGATTGGCAATCCGTCCTACAATACGACGGATTGGCGATCCGCCCTACACTGTGCCACCGATGGGTAAATTATCTTCCTGCCGCCAGGTCTGGAAAGCTGGGGCGACTGTTCCGAAGTTGCCATCTGTAGCGGTTAGCTCGATTTTTCGGAATATTCTGCCGATAACGATTGGCAGACGGCGACGCTCGTCGCTCAGTCGGCAGAAGAAGGAGTATGACCAATGCGTGGAACGATGTGGCTGGCGGCCCTGGGCTGTGGAATTCTGTTGTCGTCCGGTTGCTGCGGATTTTTGCAAAACGGCGGATGCGGACGCGGCTGCGGCTATCAAAGCAGCGGCTCGTGCGACGGCGACTGTCCGACGTGCGGCCCGGCGGGCGGCCCTGTCCGCCAGCGGATCTACGGCAATCACGATTGCAGCACGTGCGGCGATGGCCAGAGTTGCGGCGAGAGTCGCGGCAGTTGTTGCCAGAGCAACTTCTGCATTCACCCCTTCCGCTGGATTGGGAGCTTGTTCTATGCCGGCACCTGGTGCGGCCCAAGCTGCGGCAACACCTACTGGGGCGAGGCGGTCAGCGATCCGCCGGCTTGCCACGATCCGTGCAATCGCAACGGCCAATGGACCGGTCGCAGCGGGTGCGCAAGCTGCAATCAGGGCGGGATGCGGGCGAGCGGCAACATGCCGGCGGTTCCCGAGGGGGCCATGCTCGAGGACGATCCCCAGCCCGAACCGACGCTCGCCCCGCAGGCGCCGACCAAGGCCATGCGGCGGCCCGCGGCCGACAGCTACGATCGGTAATCGCCCTACTTTCCGCCGTCGAAACGCCCGAAGACCATCCGCCCGGCGCTTTTCTGGATGACGCTGGTCACGGCGATCATCACCTGCTGGCCGATGTGCTCGCGCCCGTTCTCGATGACCACCATCGTGCCGTCATCGAGGTAGCCGATGCCTTGGCCATGCTCTTCGCCCGCCTTGACAACGCGGACGTTGATCTGCTCGCCGGGCAGGAACGTCGGCTTCATGGAGTTGGCCAGATCGTTCAGATTGATTACGACCACGTCTTTGAGCTGGGCCACCTTGTTCAGGTTATAGTCGTTGGTAATCAGCTTGCCGCTGAGGTGCTGGGCCAGGGCCACCAGCTTGAGATCGACCGGCTGCCCCGCGAATTCCGGCAGGTCGCGGTCGAAAATCTGCACGTCGATCGTCTTGTTCTCTCGCAACCGATTGAGAATGTCCAGTCCGCGGCGCCCCCGGCTGCGGCGCATGCGGTCGGAACTATCGGCGATCCCTTGCAACTCGCTGATTACGAAGTTCGGTATCACCAACTGGCCATCGATGATCTGCGTGTCGATGACGTCGGCGATGCGGCCGTCGATGATCACGCTGGTATCCAGAATGCAAGGCCGCGTGCCCTTGATCTCGCGGGCAAATTCCACGTAAGGAATCACGAAGCGGAAGTCGTCCTTGGTCTGCAAGAGCAGGCTGATGCAGGTATAGCAGAGCACCAGGCCCAGAAGCAGATACAGGTGTTGCACCCAGATCCAGCCGGGGCTGGTCTCCGTGATATTCGCCGGGATCAGGGGCTTGATCACGAGTTGGGCGATATAGGCCAGGAACATGCCGACGATGAGGCCGAAATAGACCGAGGAGATGACGTTGAGCTGCTTGCGGCGGATTCCCAGGTCGATCGCCACAACCCCCCCGGCAAGTGACAGCAACCCACCCATAACGGCCCAAGCGAGCCACTGGGGCTGTTGGGGAAAGGTACTCGAATTGATAATCGACACCGCCAGCCCTGCCAAAGCCAGCGTGAAGATACACCGCAGGATGATTAGTGCCATAGTGTCATTATTGTAACCTAGCGGGCTCCAGGGCGGAAGCGGACCAGGAGAACTGCAAGTCCAACGCGAAGGGGTCAGGTTTCTGGTGAATTTCGTCCGTTCTCGCCGAAAAGTGGACCGGACCCCGGACTTTGCAGGTCTCCTGGGAAGCGGACTTCGTGGCTTGCCACTGACTACTCTACTACGGATAATGGGCTGGATGAACGGCCATCGCAAACAGATCGACACGTCGGTGGAGATTGTGACGCCGGAAAACATCGCTTTCCGCTATTGGCTGGCAGGGCCGGCGCGGCGTTTGCCCGCCTACTTGATCGACCTCTTGATCCAAGGTCTGGCGATTGCCGCGGTTTGCTGGGGACTGCGATTTGCGTTTGGAATCCTGGAACTGCCGGGCAGTCTCTTTGGTCTCTTGGCGATCATCCTGTTTGTTGTGCAGTGGTTTTACGGCGGCCTGTTGGAGGCGGTGTGGAACGGCCAGACGCCGGGCAAGGCGCGATGCGTCTTCGGGTGGTCACGATTCAGGGCCAGCCGATCCGCGCCTGGCAGGCGGTGCTGCGGAACGTGCTTCGCGTCGTGGATGCCCTGCCGATGGTTCCGTTGGCCTTGGGGCCTTTCGAGTTGGCCTGGCCGTTTTTCGCCGTGGGCCTTGTCTCGGCGTCGCTCAATGACCGTTTCCAGCGGCTGGGCGACATGGCGGCGGGTACGATGGTGGTCGTCGACCGCCCGGCGCGACTCGCCGGCGTGTTGAGGTTCCGTGACGATCGGGTTACGCAGATCGCGGAGTTGATCCCTTCGAACTATCAGGTGCGGCGGACATTCGGGCTGGCCCTATCGCTCTACGTGCAACGCCGCAAGGTGCTTTCGCGGGCGAGGCGGCTGGAAATCAGCCGGCATTTGGGCGAACCGCTGTGCCGGCAGTTCAACCTGCCGCCGGACACGGATAATGACCTGCTGCTGTGCGGTCTGTATCAAAAGGCAGTGCTTGGATCGGCATCTGCGGAAATGCGAGGTGCGGCATGAGGGTCTTGGAACGCTTGGGCCGTATTTGTCGCCGTAGGGTGGGTGGAGCACGGGAGCCCAGTACCGATGGTGCGTTGCGCGAAACGCTCCACGAAGCGAGTGAGTCCGTGCGAAACCCACGATTTGCCCTGCGTTTCGCTCCACGCACCCTACAAGGTCGGCACCACGCTACGACCGGAGGTGCGGCATGAGGGTCTTGGAACGCTTGGAATCGCGGCGGCGGCATTGGCAGGAGTTGGACCAGCTTTGCGGAGTCCTAGACGGCGAGATGGGCAAGATCCTGACGGCTGCGAACGTCTCGCGCTTCGCCAACTTATATCGCTCGGCCTGTGCGGATCTGGCCCTGGCCGACGCCTATCAACTGCCGCCGGCGACGGTTCAGTATCTCCATCAACTTGTCGGCCGGGCCCATAATCAGCTTTACCGCCACGAATCGTCGCACGCGGGCGGATGGTATCGAGAGCTGTTCGTCAACGTGCCGCAGCGGCTGTATGCCGACGGCTGCCTGCGGCTGGCCTTCGCCCTGTTCTGGGGCGTATTCCTGCTGAACGTTTTTCTTGCCTGGCGCGATCCGGACTTTGCCCCACGGATCGCCGGCAAGGAGGAGCTGCAGGACCTCGAGCGGCGGTTCTCCTACGAGACGTTCTCGCCCCAGGCCGACCTGCAGGCGGCATCGGCCGGCTACTATATTCTGCACAATGCCACGATTGGACTGCGTTGCTTCGCCTTTGGCCTGCTGGCCGGGATCGGCGGCCTGTACGAAACCGTGTTCAACGCCTCGATTCTGGGTGCGGAGTTCGGCTTCATGATCCGCTCTCCCCACGCGCCCCATTTCTACCATTTCGTCACGGCGCACGGTCCCTTCGAGTTGACGGCGATCGTGCTCATGGCGGCGGCGGGGATGCGGCTCGGTTTTTCCCTGATCGACACCCGCGGTCGCAGCCGGACCGACGCGGTTTATCGGGCCGCGCGGCGGAGTGTGCCCGTGATGTCGGTCGGCGTGGTCCTCTTTATGCTGGCGGCTGGGATCGAGGCCTTTATCTCGCCGACCGCGGCGCCGTACGCCGTGAAGGTGGGCGTCGCGGTTTTGTCGGTCGTGATGCTGGTGTTCTATTTCCTGGTCCTCGGATATCCGGGCTCTAGCGATGATGCTTGACAACCACCAGATCGTGATCCGCGAGCGCGGCTGCCTGGAGCTGCTGGACCTCAGCCTGCGGGCGCTGCGAAGCCAGGCGGGGCCGTTTTCCTGGCGCTGCTGGCCGGGGTCGGCCCTCTGGTCGTTCTCAACGCCTGGCTGCTCAATCGCTTTGCCGCGGTTCCGGAAGGCAGCGGGCCACCTTGGCCATTTCTGGGCTTGATGCTGATCGCCGTGCTTTGGGAACTGCCCTTGGCCACGGCCCCGGCGACAGCGTGCCTGGGCCGGGCGCTTTTCAACCAGCCGCTGGAGGCGGGGCGGATGGCCCGCGAGTTGGCCCAGTCGCTGCCGCAGTTGATCTTCTACCAGGTGCTGCTCCGCGGCCTGCTGATGGCTACCGTGGCCGGGAGCTTTGTGCCCTTTGTCATCAATCCCTACTTGAACGAGGTGATTCTGCTGGAACGCAATCCCTTTCAGGAGGAGGGGAAGGGCTCGATCTCGACCTGGCGGCGGAGCGCAGCTTTTGCACCGCGGCCAGGACAGCGGATTTGCCACCCGCTGGGTGCTCAGCGTCGTTGCTGGGACGGTGCTGGTTGCGACCTTTTGGGGATCGATGGCGGTAGCGGCGAGTTGGCTGCTGAACGAACCGCAGTGGGCGGGCCCATTCTACACCTGCCTGTATCCCGCCGCGCTTTGGATGGTGGTCGCCTATTTCACGGTCGTGCGGTTCCTCGGCTATCTGGACCTTCGCATCCGCAGCGAGGGCTGGGAGGTGGAGCTGCTGATGCGGGCCGAACTGGCCCGTTGGAAGAGAATTCCGCAAGCGAGCTGAACGTCATGACGTACGATGATCCCCAGAACGCGATCGATGCCGGCGGGCAGGCGTTGCGTCCGCTGAACCGCTTTCCCTGGTACGATCCGGCCAGCGACGGGCTGCGGCGCGTGGAAGTCCCTGCGCCGGATCGGCCGGCTCATTTCCCTGTCCGGCCGGATTATTTCCCTGTCCGGCCGGATTTGAACTCCTTGATCTTTTGGTCCGCGCTGGTACTGCTCTCGATGGCCCTGACGGTCTTGATGGTCATGTTCTTGCGGGCCATGCGGCTGCGCAAGTCGTTGAAACGCAACCGCGGCGCGGCGATGGTCATCGGCGAGGCGCAGCGGATCGAGGCCTTGCCCTATCCGGTCGCGCGCACGAATCTCTCGCTGCTCGATCAGGCGCGGAATTTCTACCGGGCGGGAAACTACGCCAGCGCCGTGATCTATCTCTTCGGCCATCAACTCGTGCAACTCGACCAGCGCCAGTTCATTCGCCTGGCCAAGGGCAAAACCAACCGGCAATACCTGCGCGAGATCGGGCAAGCGGAAGTGCTGCGGCAGTTGGTCGGCCAGACGCTGGTGGCCTTCGAGGACGTGTTCTTCGGCCACCACGACATCGAGCGTCAGCGCTTCGAAGGCTGCTGGTCGCGCTTGCCGGAGTTCGAATCGCTGTTGGAGCGCGAATCGCCGTCCGCGGCGTGAGGTACCGAAATGTCCAGATCCAGCCTGAAACCGCTCCTTGTCGCAAACCGTAGGGTGGGCCGAGCTTGCGAGTCCCGCCAATTTCTCGTGCAAAGGCGCACAGGCGCAAAGGAGCGTTTTCGATCCGAGATGCTCCTTGCAATCCTGGCCGTAGTGTTGGCTTGTGCGGCAGGTTGCCGCCGGGAGCAGATCCAGACCGTCTACGGGCAGCGGAGCGGGCCGGGCGCGACGGAAAGCGTCAACGGCACGGTCGTGTTCGCCGAGATGTTCGAGGCGGCCGGGCATCATGTCTCGTCGTGGAGTTCGCTCTCGCCACGGCTGGACCAGGCCGATTGCATCGTCTGGTTCCCCGACGACCTCGAACCGCCCAGCCCCGGCGCGGTAAATTGGTTCGAAACCTGGCTGAGGGCCAGGCCGCACCGCACCTTGATCTACGTCGGCCGCGACTTTGATGCCGCCGAGTGGTACTGGCGGAAGGTCCAGCCCTCGACGCCGCGCGACCAGCAGGAGGCGATTGCCGCCCTGCGTGCAAGAGCCGAGCACCGCTTGTCGGCTCGGCGGTCCCAGCGGGCCGTGACGAGCTGCCGCTGGTTCTGCGCTCCACGATGGCGATTCGCCTGGCCCCGTGCGCAACGTCGGCGGAGATCGCGCGTGGTTGCAGAATATCGACCCGGCGCAGGCGGAAATCGAACTGAACAGCACGATGGCGCCCCACATTGACATGAAGGAACTGCTCGTTTCCGAGCAGGGCCTGATTCTCGGGCGGCTCGACATCGGGCGAAGCCAGCTCCTGGCGGTTGCCAACGGATCGTTTCTCCTCAATGCGATGCTCGTCAACCACGAGCACCGCAAGCTGGCCGGAAAGCTGATCGATGCCGTCGGCCCCGGCGGGCTCGATGTCGTCTTCCTGGAGAGCGGCCAGATCAAGATCGACGAGTCGGCAATCGATCCGGACATCGCCCCCATGCCTTTCTCGACGTCGGGCGGCAGCTATTCGCGTAACGACGCTCGCGACCGTGATGTCGAAGGCACACAAGCACCGGGCGAGCGCGAACCGCCCATCCGCCGCGCCGATCCGTCGCCGCAGACGCCCAACGGCCTGGAGTTGCTCCTGGTCTGGCCGACCAATTGGATCCTTCTGCACTTTGCCTTGATTGGCATCCTGTTTTGTTTCTGGAAGCTGCCGATCTTCGGCCTCCCTCGGCCGGAAGAAACGGCCGGCGCAGCCGATTTCGGCCGTCATATCGATGCCGTCGCCGCCTTGCTGCGACGCACGGCCGACCGCAAATACGCGCTGTACCGCGTCAGGCATTACCAGCAGGTTGTCAAGAAGGTCGAGTAATATGGATCGAGAGAACCTCAGTACTCAATACTCAGCCGTAGGGTGGGACCAGCGAGCTTGCGAGCGCCGGCCCACCAATCGCCGGTGTTGGTGGGCCGGCGACTCGCAAGCTCGCTGGTCCCACCCTACTAACTAAGAACTACAAACCAAGAAATAAGAACCCCCATGCTCCCCACCGACGCGCCCTCGCCAACCCGCGGTCTTTTCCAACGCATCACGACCGAGCTCGACAAGATCTTCATCGGCCAGTCGGAGCTCGGTGCTGGGCGCGCTGGTGGCGCTGTTCTCCAACGGCCACGTGCTGATCGAAAGCGTGCCCGGACTTGGCAAGACCCTCTTTGTGCGGGCACTCGGCCGCGTGTTGGGATGCCGCTTCGGCCGCATCCAGTTCACGGCCGACCTGATGCCGTCGGATATCACCGGGGCCCCGATCTTCGACATGAAGACGCAGGAATTCCGTTTCATCCCCGGCCCTGTCTTTACCCAGTTGCTGCTGGCCGACGAGATCAACCGCTCGCCGGCCAAGACGCACGCCGCACTGCTGGAAATCATGCAGGAATACCGCGTGACGGTCGAACGGATCAGCCACCCGATCGAGCGGCCGTTCCTGGTCTTGGCCACGCAGAATCCGGTGGAATCGGAGGGCACTTACAATCTGCCGGAGGCCCAATTGGACCGCTTCATGTTCAAGCTCGTCGTCAACTATCCTTCGAAGGACGAAGAGGCCCGCATCCTGGCGATGCACAGCATGCAGATCGAACTGGACCAGCGGCTATGCGAGCTGCAGCCGGTGAGCCATCCGCAGGAGATCGTGGAAACCGCCCGGCGGAACAGCAATGTGCTCGTCGATCCGAAGCTCTTGAACTACATCAACTCGCTGGTTCGCCTGACGCGGCAGTGGCCGCAGTTTCACATGGGCGCGTCGACCCGCGCGGGGATCGCCCTGGTGCAAGGCGCCGGACGCTGGCCGCCTTCCACGGGCGGGACTACGCCGTGCCTGACGATGTCGTGGAACTGGCCTTGCCGGCCTTGCGGCATCGCGTGATCCTCTCGGCCGAGGCGGAAGTGGAAGGCCGCACGGTCGATGAACTGCTGGGCGAGATGATCCGCAGCGCGGAGGTGCCGAGGCTTTGACCACCTTCGCGATGGTGTTCCTGCGGCTTGTGGCACTGGCGCTGCCCGTGGCGGCGCTGGCGTGGTGGCTGCGGATCTATCCCCGCCGCGGGCTGGTCTGTCTGGCGGTTGGACCTGCACTGGCCACCTTGGCCCTGATCGTCCAGCCGGCCGCTACCAGGGCGATCCTTGCGCTGGACGTGGCGGCGGCACTGCTCGCCTTGGCCGATCTCTTCACGCTGCCGCGGCGGAAGGCCTTTTCCCTGGAGCGCGCGACGGTTCAGATTGCCTCGCTCGCCAGGCCGCATGCCGTGACCTTGACGCTCGTGAATCACTCTGCATTGCGGCAGCGCGTGGCCCTCCGCGACGGCCTGCCCCATGAACTGCGGCCGGAACCGCAAGAATTCCAGGTGTCGCTGGACGGCCTGAGCCGGGCCGTGCTTGCCTACGCGCTGCGGCCGCGGCGCCGCGGGGCCTTCGCGATCGGGCGCGTCTTCCTGCGGCCCGCAGCCGGTTCGGTCTCTGGCAGCGGCTGCTGGACTATCCCCTGGCGTCGACCATCAACGTCTATCCCGACCTGCAGCAGTTGGAGCAATACGCACTGCTGGCCCGTACGAACCGGCTCGCCCTGCTCGGCGTGCGGCGGACGCGGCGCATCGGCCAGGACCACGAGTTCGAGCGGCTCCGCGACTACACCGTCGACGACAACCCTAAGCGGATCGATTGGCGGGCGACCGCCCGGCGGAACAAGCTCACGGTTCGCGACTTCCAGGCCACGCAGTGCCAGCAGATCGTGTTTCTCCTCGACGCCGGACGGCTGATGACCAACGAGTCGGCAGGGTTGACCCTCTTGGACCATTCGCTCAACGCCATGCTCATGTTGAGCTACGTGGCGCTGCGGCAGGGCGACCAGGTAGGGCTGATCCACTTCGGCGACGACGTCGATTGCTGCGTTCCGCCGCGGCGCGGCATGCGGCAGATGAATCGCCTGCTGCACGCCTCGTTCGACCGCTTTCCGAAGCTGGTCGAAACGCGTTACGACCGCGCCTTCCGTTATTTGAACGGGTACTTCCGCAAACGGTCGCTGGTGATCCTGATCACGAGCATCATCGACGAAGTGAATGCCGCGGAGTTCGATCGCTACCTTACGAACCTGGTGGGGCGGCATCTGCCGCTGGCGGTCCTCTTGCGCGACCACCGGCTCTTCGACGCCGTCGCCCCGGAGCAGCCCAATTCGCGGCAGCTTTGGCGTTATGCGGCCGCCGCCGACATCATCGCCTGGCGGCACCAGGTGCTGGCCGACCTGCACGGCAAGGGCGTGCTGTCGCTCGACGTTTTCCCGGAGCAGATGACCGCTCCGCTGGTAAATCGCTATCTGGAGATCAAGGCCCGGCACTTGCTGTGAGCGGCTGCCATTAAAGCCCGACTGCGCAAGCGAGGAATGTGTGTCAAGTAGCGCGGAAAGCGGATTCCTCGCTTGCGCGTCGGGCTCCAATGGCGATCGGGCGCCAACGCTTCCAGGATGGCTTCTTACTGGCTTCCTCCCGCGCCCACGATTCCCAGCAGCCAGCAGAACCAGGCGACGGGGGCCGAAAGCAGGAGCGAATCGAGGATGTCCAAGACGCCGCCGAAGCCGGGCATCCAGGCGCTGGAGTCCTTGCAGCCGACGTTGCGCTTCAAGAGCGACTCGGCCAGGTCGCCCAACATGCCGACGGAACCCATCAGCAGGCCAAAAATGAACCAGCCGTTGGCGAGGCCCGGCAGACCCGCGACATAGGGCGGCGCCAATTGCACGATCCCGTGGAAACTGATCCAGGAACCGATCAAGGCGAAGAGCATTGCCCCCAGCGCCCCTTCAACGGTCTTCCCAGGGCTGATGGTGGGCGACATCTTGGTCTGGCCGAAGAGCCGGCCGACAGTGTAGGCGCCGATGTCGCCCATTTTCACCGAGATGATCCAGGCGGCCACGGCGCCCACGCCCCAGAAAAGTCGGATCTGGATGGCAAAGGCACACATCAGGCCGACATAAATCAAACAAAAAACACCCACGGCGATATTGGCCAGCGCCCCGCCAGGTTTGTCGAATCGTCGCATTTCCGCCGTAAAGATCATCAGTACCGCCAGGGCCAGGGCCCACAGTGCCGAGTGGCTGGCGGCATGGATGAATTGAATCGAGGCGGGGTAGTCGAACTCATGGCCCGCGGCGACGTGGCGGAGCACATACAAATTGACTTCAGGCACCCATTGGGCGACCACCATGAAGAGATTTCCGGCATACACGGGCCACGCGACCGGGCGAATGCCCGCGGCCCGGGCCAGACGCAGCACCTCTTGCGTGGCCAGCACGGTCAGCACGAGGAGAACCGGCATCAACGCCGCGCCGGGCAGTCCCGCTTCAGCCCCCGGGCGATCGGCACGCGCATCGAGGATGCACAGTCCCACCAGCGCGGCAATGATCAAGGCTCCCAGCGAAAGTCGCCATCCAAGCATGAAGGATCACCCCAGGAGTTGCCCCCTGGTTAAAGAGGGTCTTATTGGTCGTTAAAACCCCCAGCTTAGCAGATTGCCGGGAAACGTGCTATGACCCCATGAGAACGTTTCCTCGTCAGCAATGTGGGTGAAGCGGTTTGACGAATTTGACGTGCGGGCTTTCGCGAAGGATAATCTAACGCACTGCCCACGCCAGGTACGGAGGTCGGACGGGCGTCGACCCCCACGTGCTTGCCACGTGGGTGAAGCAGATTGACGGCTACTGAGGCCTTACAAATGCATGCACTCGACCCCACCTGGCTTGTCCAGGTGGTGAAGGAGATTGACGGCTATGGCCCTGGCACCCTTATACACTCCCGATTCTGTCGGGCCCGCCTATCATCTCCGTTACACATGGACCGGTTGGCCCTCGTCGGGCGAGCTTCCGCACATCGACTTAGAAAGCGCGAAGCAATATTGGGAAGGTGACGGGCTGCGTCTTCTGGAATCGCGGTGGACGCGGCAAGAGGTTCAACTTGCATTTAGCACGCGGCCCGACGTTGCGCCGGTGTTCCTTGCCGCGCGGGCCGAGGGCCGTTTGGATCATGCCTTCCGCATTTCGGGCATTCGTTTTATGGGATTCAGCCGCAAGGTATCCGTTCGTTAGGATCTGGGACGAAGGCTATTACACCGGGACGTTCAGCGAGTACGATTTTGGGGCGATCCGCGCAGCGGTTCGAAAATCGCCCATGCAATAGCCGGCAATCTGATTCACCGCCCACACAAGGTGGGCGGGGTCTAAGATGCGTGAGTTTTCGCCCAGTAGCCGTCAATCTCGTTCACCGCCCTGGCAAGCAGGGCGGGGTCGGACGCGCGCTCCGATTCCGCGTGCTTTCGGCGTGGGTCTGCCTCACACCCTGGCCAACTGCTTCAACTTGCCATCGGCCTTTGCCGGGCGCGGGGCCGCTTCCGGCGTGACATAGCGGCAGGGATCGGCGGACCTGTCGTGGCAGGCGCCGTTCTTTTCGTAGAACGTGGGCGGCTCGTAGGTCCAGCCGGCGGCCAGCCGCTTCTCCTCGCGCAACAGCTTCCAGTAGACATAGGGCCCGCCCAGCAGCGACATCAGCCGCGACTTCCAGCCGAACTCCTCGTTCAACTCCTTGAGCAAGGCCGCCATCTTGGCCCGCATCGCCGGATTGCCGCGATAGTACATCTTCGCCCCCGCCGTCGCGGCCGAGAAGGTCGTCGCCAACTCGCGGGCCTCCCAGGCATAGCGGCGGCGGACGCGGGCGTCCGCATGGTTCTTGTAACGCTTCCAGCCGGCCAGCGTCGTGCGGACGATCCGCAACGTGCTCGGCCCGTTGCGCTCGAAGTCGCGATTGAAGGCCCGCAGCATGAACTCGCTCTCCATCCCGGCGGGAATGTGCGGATGGCGATAGTTGAAGACCAACTGCCCGTGGATGTCGCCCTGCTCGAACTCGGCCGCGTCCTTCATCTTGCCGTTGGCGGTCAACTCGGCGTGCAGCGGCGTGCCGGGGATCGGCGTGTAGAGCATGAACTGGTGGAAGTCGGTATCGTGCCGGGCCGCATGTTCGATCGCCGCGTCGATGTTCTCCGGCGTGTGGTCTTCCAGGCCGATGATCGTCGAACCGAGCACGCGGATGCCGTGCGACTGCAGCTCGCGGACCAGTTCGAAGGTGTCGATCCCCTGCAATTTCACGTACTGGCTGTTGCAGCCCTCGATTCCCATCCAGACCCACGAAACGCCCAGGCGCACGAGTTGATCGATGGTGTACGAACGCAAGACATTGGCCGAGCTGAAGACGTACAGGGCCCAGGCCTTGTCGTGCTTCTCCATCAGTTCCAGCAGGCGGAGTGCCCGCTTGCGATGCAGCAGGAAGTTCTCGTCCATGCAAAAGAACGACTTGCAGTCCAACTCGCTTTCCAGTTGGCACATCACGTCGAACAACTCGTCGCCCGTGGCGTAGAAGTTGTACGACTTGCCCTTGCCGCCGAACATGGCCGAGGTCGAGCAGAAGTTGCAGCCCAGAGGGCAGCCGACGGAAGGGATCAGCGCGGCGGCCACGCTCCTGGGATCATCGCCGACCGTGATGCCCATGTTCCGCGTGCCCAGTCCCGAGCTGACCACGGGGTGGCGAATGGCCCGGTCGGTGCTCTCGCCCAGGTAGCGGCGGAACCAGGCCACGCCCTCGCCGCGGACCACGTGGTCGGCGTCGATCCTCGACCGCAGGTCGGGAATATTGGCGATATGGCCGCCGATCACGATCTCCGCCTGGGGCTGATAGTCGCGGATCAGCTCGCACATCTTCTTCACCTTGGCCTCGTTGGGGATGATCGAGGTGATGCCGATCACGTCGTACTGGTTCGTGCGGATCTCGTCGAGGAAGCGGTCGAATGTGGGGAAGTCCAGGAGCGTGCAGGGGGCCTCGATATTGGCCTGGATGAGCATGATGCCCCAACTGCGGTGGAACATCCTGAGCGAGAAAGGGCCTTGCGTCCGCGTCACCTGGTTATGGTAAAGCTCCATCGGATTCATCACCCGGCTGCCGTATTCATCGTCCTGGGCATAAGGGCCGAAGACGCTCGTTAGGAGCACGCGGGCCTTCGAGCCGGCGGGATGAACGACGTCGGGGTAAGTGGGGGATGCTTCGAATACTGTGGTTTCAAGTTCCATTTTCAAACGATCTCCTGCGAAAACCCATCATGGCTGCTTCCGGTCGATAGCGACTCGGACTGTAGGTATTATAAAAGTCGTCGCCAGGGCGAGAACGGCTACTGCGTATCGGTTGTGTAATAGGTTGGTAAAAGTTTGGCAAGGAGGCGGAAAAGGCCGTTTTTCCCTTAGGGAGAACGGCGAATTGCTGAGGCCGGCTTGGCTGATCCTCCCCACGCACTCACGGCCCGTCAATTGTGCCGACGCATCAGGCCCGACCTATTTCTTGATCTTCCCTTTCGCGACCAAGTATTCGAAAAGTGATTGCAGGTTGTCGCCTCTTGCTTCTGGGTTCTCGGGAAACGCCTTTATGCCGGAATGCCACGATCCATCTTGGCCGACCGTCACGTCATAATCGGGCATCGGCATTCCGATCTCAAAGACCCATTCGCAGTCCTCGTACTCCAATCGCCTGACCGCGATAGTGTCGAGCGTCTTGTCGGCATAGACAGCAGCCGAAACCGCATCAACGATGTCCTGTTCCCACGCCGTTTCCGATGTTCGGGTCTGAAATTCAGGGAGACCGACGATCACCAATACTTCCATCATTTCGTTTTCTGGATGATCCTTGCTCATTATTTCCTCATCTCCTCTATCCGTGCGGCATTCGCGATCAGGCGGTGTTCCTTATCAGCCATTCTGGTCCTCCCTGTTCCTTAGCTCAAGGCAGGAGGCTATTTTACCCTTGCAATGGGGCGATCAATAGGCACTCGACCTGCAAGATCTGAGAAAATCTCGCGTTTTTTGGCACCGCCAAACGATCAAGCCCTTTTTACCTGCCGCAGCGGGGGTACGTAATCGTTAAGGTGCTCGCGAGTCTTGGGCGCCGCTTTCTTAAGGCGGGACTACGAACGAGTTTGCAGTTCTCCCGTCGTGCTTTACCGGCAAGCGGACGCAGGCTACAATCATGTTAGGTGTGTGGAATCTGGAATCGAAGCGCTAAACCTGCAATCCGACGAGCTTGATCGATGGTTACTGATGCGGTAAGTAACGATCCGTCGCCGTTACGAGGACCATGACAATACTTGGCTTCGTTGGGTAGACGCGGACGGCGTGCCGATTCCCACGGGGCACGAACAGCGGCAGCGTGCCGAGCGGCTGCGACAGCTTGGCGCCGAACCGGCGATGTAGGCCGGATCCAGGGGAAGGGCAAGGGCAAGAGACCGAACCATGACAACGATGGTGCTGGCAGTTTTTGAGAATGGCGTTTTTCGTCCCCTCGCGCCTCTGACCTTGCCGGAGGGGCAGCAGGTCCAGGTAGTCATTGCAGCGGACGAAGCTGCGAAGACCGAGATTCTCTCTCGTCCGATGGAATCCGTGGGCGACTTGAGCAGCGTGGGCGAGGATCTTTCCGATGAAGACTTTGAAGCCTGTCTCGACAGTCTGGCCGAAGGTCTGGACCTGCCGCTTCTGCCCGCAACAGCATACGACCGTGAGAGCATTTATGGAGACGGCTGATGCCCTGCCTTGCGGACACGAACATTCTGCTGCGGCTCATGCATCGCGGGGACCCGGAGCATCAACTGGTCCGAACAGCCTTGCGATTGTTGCGTCGCCGTGGCGAAAGGATCTTTTACGCGCCGCAGAACCTTGTTGAAATTCTGGCGTGTTTGCACGCGGCCGGTATCGGCGAACGGGTTCGGATTGTCGATCGAGGAAACCGATGGCCGCGCGAAAGTGATCGAGCGGCTCTATATCCTCGCACCGGATCTACCCGCAGTGCATGTCCAGTGGCGAGCGTTAGTCGTCGCTCACAAAGTATCTGGAATCCAGGTCCATGACGCGAGGCTTGTGGCAGTGATGCGTGTACATGGGATTGTTGATCTCTTGACGCTCAACGTCGCCGATTTCCGACGCTACCCTGGTATTTCAGCAATTCACCCATTGGATGTCGTCGCGAAAAGCCCGTAGGCTGAATCACAGGAGCTTTGCCATGACTACGACATTCACGCCGGAAATGCGACGAGCTCTGGAAGAAGCGGGGGAGCAACCGCTTGAGATCACTGATCCTGAAACTCAGCAACGCTATTTCCTCGTGAAGGCGGATGTTTTTGACCGTATCCGCCTGCTCTTTGAGGGCGGCCCCTTGTCGAAAGAAGAACAGCGATTCTTGCTTGAGCAGGCCGGTTGTCGCGCCGGATGGGACGATCCGGAAATGGATATTTACGAAGATTTTGCTCCGAAACGTTGACTCGCCGCATCCGGCAGAGAGCTTTATCCTCACTTTTTCTCGTCGGCTCGCGTCCCATCATCCTTGCTCGCCGGCCTTGGCACCGGAGCGACCTCGACGAAATTGCTCGTGCAAACCTGCCTGTCCACAATAGCGGCAACGAGCGGATGCATATCCGGTATTGGCAGCTTCCCGACGGGCACGTCGAGATGAATCTCCGTGCCGGTGTCGTTCGTTACCTTGCCGCCGAGTCGCAAAAACTCTTGCGGCCCAATGCGATCCACAAATCTTGCGAGGGGAGATACCAGTTCCGGGCTCTTATACTCAGAGTGATAATGGTACACCGCACGTAGGCGGTCGCCAGTGCTTGTCGTCCCTTCAAGAAACAACTAGTTCCGTCTCACGCGAGAGGTTGAGATTCCAGAGCCACAGCAACTCATGGCTATCGTCAACGATAGTGGACGAGGCGGCCAGCATCAGCGGATAATCATCGGCCGCCCCGGCGGCGTACCGGCGACACGCGCTCGCGACCGACCTCGCAGTTAGCCCGCACAAGAACGGACGTTTCGTTTTCTTCTTCTCAAGCACGCCCAAGTTGTTGATGGCGCCTCCGCCAGATGCTCGCGCAGAGATTTTTCCGTGGGAAATTGATTGCTCGGGAATCGGAGGATTTCCTTGAGTGGCTCCTTCGCTCGCGTCGTTTCGGTCGGTTCGCCGCCTGGCGCATTGACGGTCATCGCCGCGGCGGCCAAGACGACCGGTATGGTTCCTAACTTCGCACAAAATCGCGCATTCATGACTAGTCTCCTCGCTAAATCTTACGGACCATTCTGTGATTTCCCGCTGACTTTCTCGCTTGCGGTCCTGGTAGATTTCTGGTCAAGACCGTCATGCTCCTCCAGGACCGCAGGGTCGGGACTGCAGGGTCAGGCGGCGACTTTCTTTGCACCTTGTCACGCAAAGTGCAAAGAAGGTCGCGGCCTGACCCCACCGTGGGACATCAGAAGGAAAACCCGGTTACTCGCCTTTCAGCTCGTTGATCAGATCCTGGATCTCGTCGGAGCCACTCGGGTCGGACTGCCTTACTTTCTCAAAGATGGAGTGGGCCCTCTCGACCTCGCCGGCCCGCCAGAAGCAAGAGGAACAATTCTATCATGTCCGGGGCCTACGGAATAGGTTCAATGCGCCTCGCGCTATCAACCTGAGTTCCTGATTGACAGTCACCCTTGCCAGCCCTGTCGTAAAAGCCCTATACTAACCCACTTACGTCCGGCGGGCAGACGGCAGCGTCCTTTGTACCGACGCTCGGCCCGCACGGTCATCCTCCTTATCGAGAGTCCAAGAAAATGCTCAAAGTCAAATTGCCCGACGGCTCGGTCCGTGAATATACCCGCCGCGTCCGCCCGATCGATATTGCCGCGGAAATCGGCCCCCGCCTCGCCAAGGCCACCGTGGCCGCCGAGTTCGATGGCCAGATCGTCGGCGCGAACACGTTCCTGCCCGAAGATGGCGAGATCTCCCTGCGGCTGATCACCACCCGCGACCCCGAGGCCCTGAACGTGATGCGGCACTCCTGTGCCCACGTCATGGCCAGGGCGGTGATGCGGCTCTTCGACGGCATCCAACTCGCCTTTGGCCCCACCGTCGAGAACGGCTTCTATTACGATTTTCAGACCGAGCGGCGGCTCTCGGAAGAGGATTTCCCCCTGATCGAGGCCGAAATGGCCCGGATCGTCAAGGAAGACGAGCCTTTCGAGCGAGTGGAAATGGACCGCGGCGAGGCCCTGCAGTTCTTCAAGGACCTGGGCCAATGCCTGAAGGTCGAGCACATCGAAACCGGCCTGGCCGACCACGGGCAGGTCTCGTTCTACCGGCAGGGCGAATTCATCGATCTCTGCCGCGGTCCCCACGTGCCCAGCGCCGGGGCGATCGGGGCTTTCAAGCTCATGAGCGTGGCCGGCGCCTACTGGAAAGGCGATGCCAGCCGGCAGCAGTTGCAGCGGCTCTACGGCACGGCCTGGTTCAACAAGCAGGACATGGAGGCCTATCTCACCAAGGTCGAAGAGGCCAAACGCCGCGACCATCGCCTGCTCGGCAAGCAACTCGAACTCTTCACCATCGATCCCATGGTCGGTTCAGGGCTGATCCTCTGGCTGCCCAAGGGGGCCGTCATCCGCCGGCAGTTGGAGAACTTCCTCTACGCCAAGCTGCTGGAAATCGGCTACCAGCCGGTCTATACGCCGCATATCGGACGCATCGAGCTCTATCAGACCTCCGGCCATTTCCCCTACTACGCCGATAGCCAGTTTCCCCCCTCTACTCACACCCGCTGGGCGGCGTCGTGCAGGAACTGCTGCAGCTTTGGGCCAAGGGCGAAATCGACGACGACGGCCTGGCCGCCCGGCTGGAGCACTACATGCACTCCGACATGCCGGCCCGCATCCGCCCCCAGGTGCCGAACTACGAGAAACTGCCGTCCTCCAAGGAGAAGATCACGGCCATCGAATCGTGGCTGGAAAAGCAGGAACGCTTCCTCCTGAAGCCGATGAACTGCCCGCACCACATCAAGATCTACCAGAGCAAGCCGCGGAGCTATCGTGAGCTGCCGCTGCGGCTGGCCGAGTTCGGCACCGTCTATCGGTTCGAGCAGTCGGGCGAATTGAACGGCATGACCCGCGTCCGCGGCTTCACGCAGGACGACGCCCACATCTTCTGCACGGAAGAGCAAGTGGCCGGCGAGTTCCGCGGCTGCATCGAGATGACCCAGTATGTGCTGAAAACGCTTGGCCTGACCGATTACCGCGTGCGGCTGGGCTTCCGCGATCCGGCCAGCGAGAAGTATGTCGGTACGGCCGAGAATTGGCAGCGGGCCGAGGCGGCCCTGGAGGCCGTCTGCCGCGAGATGGATCTGCCGAATCTCTCCATCGAACGGGGGGAAGCCGCGTTCTATGGTCCCAAGGCCGATTTCGTCGTCGCCGATTGCATCGGCCGCGAGTGGCAGCTTGGGACTGTGCAATTGGACTACAATCTGCCCAGCCCGCAGCGCTTCGCCCTGGAGTACGTCGGGGCGGACAACCGTCCCCACCAGCCGGTGATGATCCACAGGGCCCCTTTCGGGTCGTTCGAGCGATTTGTCGGCATGTTAATCGAGCATTTTGCCGGCGCGTTCCCCTTGTGGCTGGCGCCCGAGCAGGCCCGAGTGATGGTCGTGAGCCAGAAAGTCGAGGATTACGGCCGGCAGGTCGAGGCCCGCCTGCGGCAGGCCGGGTTCCGCGTTTCCGGAGACTATCGGGCGGAAAAGGTCGGTTCCAAGATCCGCGACGCCCAGTTGGAGCTGGTTCCCTACATGTTCGTCCTCGGCGGGCGCGAGGCGGAAGGCGGCCAGGTGGCGCTCCGCGACCGTTTGGAAGGCGACCTCGGCGCGATGTCGCTCGAAGCGGCGATTAGCCGTCTCCAGGCCGAGGTCGAGGCCCGCTCGATCCGGCAGGTCGTCAAGGCCTCCGCCGGGCTTGGAGGGCGGCAAGAGGGAAATGAGTATTGAATTTTGCTGAACTTTGCCGAAAATAGGAAATAGTGCGGTTCTCCGCCGTTGACTTGGCGAGGGGACTGCTGCATACTCTTAATGAATGTCTGGCTGCGGATGTCGGCGCATCCGCGCGTATCTATTCCTAAGAAATCGCAGGAGAAACTTGGCTACTGACCCGAAGAAACTGACACAGCGGATCAACGAACAGATTCGTGCCACCCCCGTTCGTGTGATTGCCGATGACGGCACTCAACTGGGTATCATGTCCACGGACGAGGCAATCAAGACCGCACGAAAGGTTAACCTCGATCTGGTGGAGGTTGCCCCCACCGAACGACCCCCGGTTTGCCGAATCATGGACTTCGGCAAGTTTAAATATCAACAGAAAAAGCGGCAGCACAAGGGCCATTCGCATCAGATCAAGATCAAGGAGATCCGCGTGCGGCCGAAGACCGGCGAGAACGACATTGACGTCAAGGTCAGCCGGGCCCGCGAATTCCTCGAGCACAAGGACAAAGTCATCGTCACGGTGACCTTTCGCGGGCGGGAACTCGCGCACATCGACGAGGGCCGTCGCGTGCTCGATCAGATCGTGCAGAAACTTGACGACGTGGGCAAGGTGGAGGCCGCACCCACGCACTCCGGAAAACGGATGGTCTGCACGCTCTCGCCCAAGTAATTGCTGTTCTTGCTTGCGTGTTCGAAAAGATTACCTTAGAATACGGGATAGGGATGTCGGTCGTGGTTGTGGCCGGCATCCGTCCTGCCCTACATCCTAATCCTGCCTGATGGGAACCCCCGCCATGAAGAAACCTATCCTGCCCGTGATTGCCCTGCCAGTTTCCCTGCTTGCCCTGTCGCTGCTGGCGTCCACCGTCGGCGCCGCAGTAAGCAAGAGCCCCGTGAACGATACCTACATGGTCATCAAGATAACGGACGAAAACAAGACCGACAATAAGATCGAGTTCAAGGTCGTGACCTCTACGCAATACAAGGATGAAGAGAAGCGTGTCAAGGACGACAATGCCGAGAAGCTGAAGGAATGGCAGGACCTGATCAAGACCGATCCCCAGACTCCCCGGCCATCGAAGATTTTGATTGTCAAGGTCAAGACCGGCTACCAGACCCAGAAGATTGCTCAGGAATACGCCGACAAGCTGAAAGCCGCCCTGACCAAGGACGACACCAAGAAGGGCGGTCTCCGACGAAGCCGTAGGTTCCTTGAAAAACAGAGGTGGGGTGCGCGGGGCTCATCCTACTACTTTCTCCCTTGCGGTTTGTTAACCGTTCACCGACGGCAAGAAAAGCAGCAGGCACACTCCGTGTGCCTGCTACTTTGAAGCCCGTGAACGGTCACGTTTTTTTCTTGGGGCTTGACATCTTTCCGCTGCCCATTCATACTCTGGGTTCGCTGTCACGTTGTGCCAGGGGTGGACTCAGGCTCTAGCACCCTGCGTTCCCTATTCCCCCATCAGCGCCGTGAACTGAACGGCCACCAAGTTTCTCTCCTCCTTTCTTCATGGAACCGCCTCGCATGGACCTGAAAACTCTGGAAGTCTGGTTTGTCACCGGCAGTCAACACCTTTACGGCGAAGCGGCCCTCAAGCAGGTCGCCGCCAACAGCCGCAGCGTGGTCGAAGGGCTCAATGCCTCAGGCCGCCTGCCGGTCCGCGTGCTCTTCAAGCCGATCGTCACGACGCCGCAGTCGATCCTCGAAGTCTGCCGCGAGGCCAATTCCGCCGCAAATTGCGCAGGGCTTGATCCTCTGGATGCACACCTTTTCGCCCGCCAAGATGTGGATCGCAGGGCTCACGGCCTTGCAGAAGCCCTTTGCCCATTTGCACACGCAGTTCAATCGCGACTTGCCCTGGTCGACGATCGATATGGACTTCATGAATCTCAACCAGGCCGCCCACGGCGACCGCGAGTTCGGCTTTATCTGCACGCGGATGGACAAGGCGCGGAAGGTCGTCGTCGGCCACTGGCAAGACGCCGAGGTGCAAGACCGCCTGGCGGCGTGGATCAGGGCTGCAGCCGGGGCGGCGGAACTTCGCTGCCTGAAGATCGCCCGCCTGGGCGACAACATGCGGCAGGTGGCCGTGACCGAGGGCGACAAGGTCGAGGCCCAACTCCGCTTCGGCGTGGAGGTCAACGGCTTCGGCGTGAGCGAACTGGTGCGGCGGATCACCGAGGTCTCGGACGCCGACGTCGATCGCCTGGTGGCCCAGTACGAGCAGCTTTACACTTTGGCTCCGGCCCTCCGCAACGGCGGCGACCACCGCGCGTCGCTGCACTATGCGGCCCGCACCGAACTGGGCTTGAGGCACTTCCTCGACGCGGGCGACTTCAAGGCCTTTACCGACACCTTTGAAGACCTGCACGGGCTGATGCAACTGCCCGGCCTGGCCGTGCAGCGGCTGATGGCCCAGGGCTACGGCTTCGGCGCCGAAGGCGATTGGAAGACGGCCGCCTTGGGCCGCGCGATGAAGGTCATGGCCCAAGGGCTCCACGGCGGCACGTCGTTCATGGAGGACTATACGTATCACCTCGATCCGGCCGGGCCCGTGGTGCTGGGCGCCCACATGCTGGAGATTTGCCCTTCGCTGGCGGCGGAAAGGCCCTCTTGCGAGATCCATCCGCTGGGCATCGGCGGCAAGGCCGACCCCGTGCGGCTGGTTTTCACCGCGCCGGCCGGCCTGGCGGTGAATGCGGCGATGATCGATCTCGGCGACCGTTTCCGCCTGCTCCTCAACGAGGTCGACGTGGTGGCCCCGCCGCAGCCGCTGCCCAAGCTCCCGGTGGCCCGCGCCTTTTGGAAGCCGCTGCCCGACCTGAAGACGGCGGCCGCCGCCTGGATCTATGCCGGCGGTCCGCACCATACGGTCTTGAGCCAGGCGGTGACCACCGAGCAGATCGAGGATTTCGCCGAGATCCTCGGCGTCGAGTGCGTGACGATTGACGGCAAGAGTCAGGTCCGCGATATTAAGAATCAACTCCGCTGGAACGAAGCGTATTACAGCGGACGATAAGGCGCGACAGGTACTCATCACGCTCCGCGTGATGGCGGACGTACTCATCACGCTCCGCGTGATGCACACCCTCACGGCGGAGCGTGAGGAGCACGAGAAACCACAAAGCATTTCGCGAAGGCACGCAGATGGAAACTCTGGACTGGGTGATGATCGGCGGCTATTTCGCCCTCCTCTTGGGCGTGGCCTGGTGGGTCGTCTACAGGAGCAAGGACACGGCGGCGGACTATTTCCTCGCCGGGCGGAACTTGAGCTGGTGGATCGTGGGGGCCTCGATCTTCGCCTCGAACATCGGCTCCGAGCACGTCGTCGGCCTGGCCGGCTCGGGGGCCAAGGACGGCGTGGCCATGGCCCACTACGAACTGCATGCCTGGTGCCTGCTGCTGCTGGCCTGGGTCTTCGTGCCCTTCTACGCCCGCTCGCTGGTCTTCACCATGCCGGAGTTCCTGGAACGGCGGTTCTCGACGAGCTCGCGCTACGTGCTCTCGATCGTCTCGCTGATCACCTTCGTGGTCTCGAAGATCGCCGTGGGCATTTATGCCGGCGGAATCGTCTTCTCCGTGCTCTTGCCCGACGTCAACCTGCACCTCGGCGGCCATGTCTTCGACAGCTTCTGGATCGGCTCGATCCTCGTGATCCTCATGACGGGGCTGTATACGGTTCTGGGCGGCATGCGGGCCGTGGCCTACAACGATGCCATCCAGACGGTCGTGCTGATCTTCGGGTCGGCCACTTTGACGATCTACGGCCTGCTGCTGTTGAGCGATTGGCAGGGACTGGGCGTCGGCTGGCACAATCTCCGCGAGGCCTGCGGTTCGGACATGTTCAACCTCTGGAAACCGCTCATCCCCAAGGGCGTGGAAGGGACCTGGGCGCCGGTCCTGGACACCGACTCGGCGGGCAACGTGGTGCGCGAGGCGTGGTACTTCAACGACCATTTCCCCTGGCTGGCCATGCTGATCTGCGCCGGTGATCGGCATGTGGTACTGGTGCACCGACCAGTACATCGTGCAGCGGGCCCTGGGCGCGCCGGACGAAAGAACGGCCCGCCGCGGCAGCATCTTCGCCGCTTTCCTCAAGCTCTTTCCCGTTTATTTATTCATCGTTCCGGGACTGATCGCCTTCGCCCTGGCCAAGACGGGCAAGGTGCCGGAGTTGGCCCTCATCGCGCAAACGGGCGAGGCCGCCCGTGCCGCACAGCAGCGGGCCTTCCCGCTGATGGTCGTGCACATGCTACCGGCCGGTCTGCGCGGGATTGTCGTCGCCGGTCTGCTTTCCGCCTTGATGGGCTCGCTGGCCGGCGTCTTCAACGCCTGCTCGACGCTCTTCACCGTCGACCTCTACGAGAAGTGGAAGCCCAAGGCCACGCAGCACCAGATCGTGCGGACCGGCCGCATCGCCACCGCCGTCATGGTGCTGATCGCCCTGGCCTGGATTCCCGTCCTCGAAAACGCCAACAGCCTGTACGAATACCTGCAGGCCATTCAGGGCTATTTGGCCCCGCCGATCTTCGTTGTTTTCTTCTTCGGCGTGTTCTTCAAGCGGCTCAACGCCCAGGGCTGTTTGTGGGCGATGGTCGTGGGCTTCATCCTGGGCATCTTCCGCATGCTGGTCGATACGCCCGTGACGATGAAGCTGGCCGGTTTCGAGCAGGGCTACGAGCAGGGCTCGTTCCTGTGGATCGTGAACCACATTTACTTCCAGTACTTCAGCGTCCTGATCACGATCGTTTCGACGGTCGTGATGGTGGTCGTAAGCTACATGACCTCGCCGCCCTCCGAAACACAGATCAGGAGCCTGACCTTCGGCACGGCAACCGCGGAAGACAATCGGAAGACGCGGGCCAGTTGGGACTGGCGGGAAGTGGCCGCCTCGGCCTTCGTGCTGGCGGCGATCTTGGGGGCGTACCTGTATTTCCGCGGGTAAGAGAGAAAAATGAAATCCGAAATCCGAATATCGAAATCCGAAACAAATTATAAACTCAAATGTCAAAATCCGAAACTCTTGAGCATTTCTGATTAGTATTTCGAATTTGTTTCGGATTTCGATATTCGGATTTCGGATTTCTTATTTCGACATTCGGATTTATCGTCTTACGCGTGCACTGCCGCGGCAAGCGCCTCGCGTCCCAAGCGATGGCAGAAATCGCCCAGCGTTTCGCCTTCGCTACGATGCTGCTTGAAGTGGCCCAGCACGGTCGCCAGCGTGGCCACAATCTGCTCCAGCGGCACGCCGTCGCGATAGAGAAAGCTGAGCCGGTCGCCGGTGCGCGCGGCCGCCGAGGTAAATGGCATAGCGCCCCGCCGCACGCCCCACGATGCCCACGTCCGCATTGTACGGCCGCGAACAGCCGTTCGTGCAACCGGTCATCCGCAGGGCAAACACTTCCTGCTGCAGGCCCAGCCGCGCAGCCTCGACTTCCAGCCCCTGGATGATGGCCGCCCTCGAAGAATAATCGAATAATCCGTTTTCGCCTATTGACATTCCGTATTGTTTCGCTACGATGACGCTTGTCCGATTGGTACCAGCACACATAGAACCGTAAAAGTGTATCGGGTATTGAGGGAGTTCTGGGCTGTGCGTAACCCAATCGCCAGAAAGCGATAGATTCATGTGGGGGATTTTTTCGTTCTTCAAGGCCGCGTCTCCTCTGTCCTCACTTTCGCGACGAAAGCGCGACCAGCCACAACGGAATCCCCGCAACCGGGCGCTGGCATTCGAGGATCTTGAGAAGCGACGATTGCTATGCGCGTGCAAGCTGACAATTCAAGACCCAACCGGCGCGCTGATCGCCGAAAGTCCGACCACCGACCTCAATAATAAACAGGGTGGCCTCCTTGTACTGCCGGCCGCGCCGCCACAAGGCAACGCGGCAACGCCGCCTTTGTCGGTCGAGGAGATGCAAGTTCAGCTAACGAGTCCAGCGCCCGCGGGTGGCTCGCTTGTCTTGGTGTACACGGGCGGGGTAAAGCTCTATCTGAACGAAACGACATTCGGCAATCAAAAGTTGCTTCTACACGAGCTCGACTCGGGAAAGACCGGCGAAATCGCTGCGACGCAAACTCCGGTCACGGTTTGGATTAAGGCGGTTACAGCGAGCGGCAACATGGACGACGTTCATATCTATCTCTATTACGTGCCAAAAGGTGGAACGGTACCGAAAGGGACGCCGACGGCCGGTGCAAGCACGGCCGTCTACACCGTTCTCTCCATTCTCCAGCCTACCGTATATAGCGCGCAGGGAAGCCGACCGCAAAAAAGCGATTCCCTTGCCGGAACGCTGGCGGCGAGAGAGGGCTTTACCGTTTCAGTGCTCGGCGTCCAGCCACGGGTTGATCCTGGGATGGTCGGTGAGGGTTACGCGTACGAGGTGCAGGCGGAGGTGTTGCCCCACAATTTCAGCTACAGCGGTGTTCAAATTCAGATCGGCCAAGACGTTGACTACAGGCAGTATTACGGTGCCAGGGACCTTAATCAAGGTAACCCGGGCGATGACCCTAATGGCGACAAACACAACGACAGTCCGGTGACGGACTACTTTACCGACAAACCGGCGGAGAACGACGGCTACATTTATTCCATTGACGGGCCGGGTCCCCTGGCCGAGCTAGAGCCAGGTACGCCGGCCGGGACGGTCGAACGTTTTCGCGGTAACTTTTCAGTGGTCGGCGAGATTCAAATTTCCGGCAAGAATGGGGCAGCCAGTACCTGGCAAAATATTTCCCTCACAAGGACTTTTTGGATTGGCCTCTCAGGGTTCTTTAATGCGGCGGGGACCTGGGTGCCCATAAACAGCACGGGCATTTCTGGCGACAATAAACTAGTGCTTGACAAACATCTCGCGCTTACGTGGAACCTAAAGAAGTGATCGACGATTCCCCACAATGGAGGCGAAAAAGTGTTTTGTCGAATATGCGTTTTTCAAGCGTGCATCCTTGCTGCGATCTTGGCCCAACCCAGTTACCCCGAGGGCCCGTCACCGCCGCCCGTCGGCGTGAGCCCGGTGATCTCCGAGCCGCCAAGTTATCCGTCGAACGATGCTGTGCGACCGGGAGACCACTCAAAAACGACGTTGCCAAATCAAACACTGCCCTCGTCGGTTGATCGCGCTGCCGCAGAGCACGGTGTCCTGGGAGTGAAGGGCATGGCAGTGAACGAGTTGCTGGCGGCCTCCGCAACGCGACAATCGCTCGATCCGCGCGACTATCTTTCGTACCATCGCCGGGATGGCTATGTCCCGTTCTCCAATGAAAGCCGAATGCAAACGCTGCGGGAAAACGGAGTCGAGTATGCACTGGCAATTCAGTTCGCTAAAGGAGCGTCCTTGCCAGGAATTGTCGGCCAGCAAGTTGTCCTGGTCAAGCCGACAGGAGAAATCCTCGATCGAATTCAATGCAATATCGCCCAAAGGCTGGGAAGTGGAACTCTTGCCACCGAGGTTTGCCAGGAGCCCGAACCCGATGGCACCCAAGTGATTATTCGGATCATCCCGCCGCCTTGGCACACCAATGAGTCTCCCGCTTGGTTACACGATGGTCATTCGATTCTCTTTCGTGGAAGGGATTACTCGTTCGGGACGGACGTTCGAATCCCTTGCGCGGTCCCGCGCTCAGCCTGATGTTTGGTCCGTGAAAGGGCTTTGCCGCGTGAAGGTCACCGCCGGCAAGTTTTCGATCCTATTCCCGGAGTTGGAGCGGCCCGAAGAGCGGATGGGCACGGCGCGATCGATACTCGTCAAATACAGGACGTGGTCTGAATGGAAGTCCGATGTCATCGATAACAGCAATGAGATCCGGGACCTGGTCTCCGCTATTTCCGTTCGGCGGACGCTGCGATGCAGGGCCGGGGGTATTGACCAAGACAGCAGTACTGTCCGGTTTCTGTTGCCAGATGGTCAGTCGATGACAATTGCTTTTGGGACTCCGACGCACTTGACGCTCGAAGACTGGGGGCAGATCGACCTTGGTTCGGGGGATTTTTACGACAAGATTTGCGCGGTGCTCTCAAAACGCGAGGGGAGACCGGTGAAGCTTGCCGAGGCCGATCCCAAGCCGTGACAGGAATGGACTGACGTTGTCGGTGCCTGCCGACCCGAGCGCAGATTTCCAGAAACTACGTCTGCACTGCTGCCGCAAGCGCCTCGCGTCCCAAGCGATGGCAGAAATCGCCCAGCGTTTCGCCCTCGAGGCGATGCTGCCGGAAGTGGCCCAGCACGGTCGCCAGCGTGGCCACAATCTGCTCCAGCGGCACGCCGTCGCGATAGAGAAAGCTGAGCCGGTCGCCGGTGCGCCGACCGCCAAGGTAAATGGCATAGCGCCCCGCCGCACGCCCCACGATGCCCACGTCCGCATTGTACGGCCGCGAACAGCCGTTCGTGCAACCGGTCATCCGCAGGGCAAAAACTTCCTGCTGCAGGCCCAGCCGCGCAACCTCGACTTCCAGCCCCTTGATGATGGCCGGCAAGACCCGCTCGCTCTCGGTCAGGGCCAGCGGGCAACTGGGCAGCGAAACGCAGGCCCCGGACCAGCGGCAGACCGGGCTGATCTCGCCCACCAGTTGCAGACCGCTGCGGCGGAGATGGTCCTCGACGTGCAGCCGGTCGTCCCAGCCGATATCGCCCAGGAGCAGGCTCTGGCCGGGCGTCAAATAGACGGTCGGGCCGTGGCCCTCGCAGATCTCGCGCAAGGCCGATTTCAACCGCACTTCGCCCGTGTCTTGAATCCGTCCGCTGGGCACGTGCAAGCCATAGAACCAGCGGCCATCGCCCTGCTCCCGCCAGCCAAGGTGGTCGTCGATGTCCCACACATCGTCAGGCTCCGGCGGCGGCAGTTCGTAGCCCAGGTACTGCTCGACCTGCTTCTTGAACCGCTCCAGACCCCAGTCCGCCACAAGGTACTTCAGCCGCGCCCGCTTGCGGTCGCTGCGATTGCCGAAGTCGCGAAAGACGCCGACGATCGCCCTCAGCACGTCGAGAATCTGATCGGCCCTGGCGTAGGCCATCCGCTGGGCCAGGGCGGCAAACGTGCTGGGATTGGCGGGCGTCACGCCCATGCCGCCGCCGACCAGCACGTTGTAGCCGATCACGTCGTAGTTGCGGGAGACGGCCAGCAGGCCCACGTCCTGGCAATAGACATCCGCGCAGTTGTCGCCGGGCAAGCCGAGCCCGACTTTGAACTTCCGCGGCAGGTAAGTCTTGCCGTACAGCGGCTCGATCTCCCCGTCGGACGGTGCGGGGCAGGCGGCCGGCGGGTCGTCCAGCCAGATCTCGCGGTAGGCGGGCGTCCGCGGCGCGAGGTGCTCGGAAATCTGCCCTGCCATCCATTGGATCTGCCAATGCACCGGATCGCCGCGATAGGGGGCAGGGCAGCAGACGACATTCCGCTGCACGTCGCCGCACGAGGCCAGGGTGGTCAGGCCGACTTCGTGGATCCGCCTGAGCACCGCGCGAAGGTCCTGCTTGGCAAGCCCGTGCATTTGCAGGTCTTGGCGGCTGGTGATTCGCAGCGAGCCGTTGCCATAGCGGTCGGCAAGCTCGATCTGGGCCAGGAGCTGTGGGCTCGTCAGCCGGCCGCCGGGCACTCCCGTGCGGACCATGAACTGGTAGACCTTCTTGGGCTTCTTCCTCCCCAGGTCGCCCAGCAGCACGCGGCGATCGCGGTCATCCTGCTGGTACA
Source organism: uncultured Planctomycetia bacterium (assembly GCA_963824275.1). Classification (GTDB taxonomy): domain Bacteria; phylum Planctomycetota; class Planctomycetia; order Pirellulales; family Thermoguttaceae; genus JANXQG01. The sequence continues at coordinate 430,812 of CAWGOT010000008.1, forward strand.
TGCCGTGGTGTTTCAGCAGTTGCGCGGTCTCCGTCGTGAAGTGGTCGCTCGGTTGCGAGAGCTCGTCGGCGATTTTTCCACGCAGATAGTTGCTCTCCGCCTTGATCTTCTCCACCGAGCTTGGCGGGCCATCGACAGTTTGCCGCGGATCGCTGTCCATGAGAGTGGAAACCTGTAGCAAAAGATAAGAACCCAGTGCCGGAGCGAACGAATGTCAGCTTTTCATCGGCTCATTCCAGTCTAATCCTCGGCAGGCAGAACGCAATACCAAAGTATAGCCTGAGAGTGTAATGCATAACGGGAAATCGCCGAGCAGGGGGTGCGGGAATAGCGCCCTATCTATGGCAAATCCGTTACAAGAGCTAGAATAAATACTCTTCGCGGGTGGAAATGATCGAAGCCCGACGCGCAAGCGAGGGATGGAACCGCTTACCTCGCTTGCGCTTCGGACTTCGATGGCTGCGGCGAAACGGCTCATTTCCACCCGCGAACAGTAGAGCCGAATTTCCCGTGAACCAACCAGCACACCCGGGCTTACTCAACCATGGGCATCACGATTCACTACCGCGGCGCGATCGCAGACCTCGATCGCATTGAGGATTTCGAGGACCGGGTTCTCGACCTGGCCCTGGAACTCGGCGGCCAGGCCCACATCTGGCGAACCGCGGCCGACAAAGATCCCTCGCGCGTGGTCCGCGGCGTCATCCTCGAACTCTGCCCCGGACAGGAAACGACGAGCCTCCTGGTCTCGCCGGAGGGCTGGCTGATCGGCCTGTGCGAGATCGAGGACGCCGAGAACGGCAAGCTCGGCGAGATGCCGTGGTGCTTTGTGAAGACGCAGTTCGGCACGCTCGAGGGCCACGTGGCGCTGGTCGAGATGTTCGCCGCCCTGAAGGCCGAGTTCTTCCCCGACCTGGAAGTCCAGGACGAAGGCGGCTACTGGGAAACCCGCGACGTCAACGCCCTCGCCCAGAAGATGGCCTTTTTGAAGGCCGCCATCGAACAATTCCGCAAAGGCATCCAGCAACACGGTCTGACGTCCGAAGCCGCGGAAGACCCGGAGATTCTCGTCGCGCGGCTGGTGCGGGTCGCCCAGTTGGTACAGAAGACACTGAAGCGGCCCTCTGAGCATTCGCCTGTTCATTGGGAAGACGGCGACTCGGCGCTGGACAGTGAAGGACGGGTCACGCCGGAGGAGGAGGCCCGCTGGGACGCTGCCTTCAAGCAGAACCGCCGCATGCAGGAGCGGATCCAGAGGTCCATCGAGAACCACCTGGCGCAAGGCGAAGAAATCCACGAGGCACACGAGGCGGCGATGCGTGAAGAAACGGCTGCCGGCCTCCCCGACGAAGACGACGGGGACGACGGGGACGAGGATTTCGAGGATTGGCGAGACAGCTTGCCGGAGGAATCTGCCGACGATGCGTTTGCCGCAGAGGATCTTGCCGATGAGGAATCGGACGACGGCGGATTCGCGGCGCGCGATCGCCACCCGCTGCAAGAGCGGGCCTCCGATCTCCTGCTGCGGCTGCACAAAGCGATTCCGTCCGAGGCCAAAGCCGGCAGCAGCGGCGGCGCCTTGATGGGCGGCGCCTGCGACATCTCCGGCGGCCTGGCCCAGGCCCTGAGCTTCGATGACGACGACGAGTTCGCCGCAGGACTCTGCGTGGTGCAGCTCAAGCGGGCCTTGCGCGGCGCCGCCTTCGCATTGGGGGCCTTGTTTCCGTTGCGTGCCGACGGACTGATCGATGAAGCCACATTCGACGAACTTCACGCGACGATCGAAGGGCTGCAAACCGACATCTACGACGAACTGCGCCGCCGCCGGTCATGAGCCGCGCGTACTCATCACGCTCCGCCTTGATGGCCTTTGTTCGTAGGGTGGTTCATCACGGCGGAGCGTGATGAGTACGCTCGCCCCTTACGATCGGCAAGAGGCCGACCACGACGGCGGCGATCGAGACGAGACCCAGCGAAACCAGCAAGGCACGGGTCGCGACCCATTCGGCAGGAAAGACGTAAAACGGTATCGCGCCGACCAATACCGCCAGCGCCGTCAGACCGAAGGCCAGACCCGCTTCGCCGGGGAACACCCGCCAAACGGCCGTCAGCGTGACGGGCATCGTCATCTGAAAGAGCAGCATGCCGAGGATGGCAACCGCCGGCTGATCGACGAAGAAGCCCAAAATGGGGAGCGAGAGCAGGAGCACGACCACGCAGGTCGCCAGCCAGCCCCAACGATCGGCCGCGAGGCCGCCGAGGATGTTGCCTGTGCAGGCCGCAATCGCCAGGCCCCAGAGGACGACGGTTTCGCCTTCATGCACCGCGCCGACCTCGAAACCGCTGGCCGTGCGGATCGCGACCGCCAGCAAGATCGCCCCCACGCATGCCACGGCCACGGCCGTCGACAACGAGAGCGGCGGACGCGGCGCCGCGCGGCCCTGCTGGGCCACATTCCCGAGTGCCACGGCAAGCGCGGCACAGACGGCCAGCGGACCGAGAAAGATCCACGGCCCGAGATTCGACTGCGCAGACCAGAAGCCGAATGCCAGCCCCACGGCCCCCGGCCCGACAAAAACGCCAGCCGGGGCCGTTTTCTTCCCTGAGGTCGAAAGCACCACCGCCCCCGCGCCGACGTGGAATGCCGCGTTCCCCAATGCCGCCAGCATGTTGGCCGCCTGGGGCGAAAGCAGTTCCAGGCCCACGGCCACGGCAATCATCGCCAACCCGGCCAGCAGCGTGCCGCGATAGGCCCTCCAGCGATCGGCGATCGCCCCAATCGCGAACTGCGTACCGAAGGCCAGCACGTTATAGAGCAGGTAGCGGCTCCAGAGCACGTCGTAGGGCAAAGGTCCGCCGGCATCGCCCGTTGTCCTGACGCCCCAAACGAGCACCGAGACCGACGTCGCATCGACCACCGCATGCATCAAGCCGAATGTGCAGGCAATGGCCGGCCAGCGATGCGACGGCGGGTTCGCCTCGGAGTTCATGGCACTTCCGGTTTTGAGCGCGACAGTAGACAACTCGGCCCACCCAACGATCTGGCGTTCAAGGGCCGGGCTGCGGCGCGTCCTTGCCCAAGATCAAAGTGATTTCATCGCCCGTTTCCACGATTTCCACCGTGGCTTGCGCGGAGACCTTGGCAATCTTCGCCTGGTCGAGCAGGTTGCCTCCATCCGCCGCCGGCGCGGGCGGCTCGACGGCCATGGCCGTGCCCAGCGCGGCGGTCAAGAGCAGCGTTCCGACCAAGATGCCCACGGCCGTGCCCACCTTGCGGCGACGGACGAAGACCACTGTCAAGCCCCCGCCGGCAATCACCGTTGTCAGCAACAGCCCTGCGTCAACCGCTTTGTGCCGAGAGCCAACCAAAGAACTGTTGGGCGTTGAGTTATCGCCAAACGGATCCTCGTTGGGGGCGACAACGCCCTGCGGCAGGAATTTTCGCGGAATGACGATCCGGCTCTGCTCCTGGGCAGCGTCGCGACGGACGACAAAAGACGCGGGCTGACCGACATGCTTGACAACTGCAGGCGGCTGCGGCGGCGGTTCCGGCCTGCGCCGGTAAGAATCGGGCGGAGAGGGCATGGGGTTGGCCGACGCGAGCCCTCCCATGATCAGAAGAATGCCAATTACGGCCAGTCGAGTCCAAAGTCTACAAAATCGATGGAAAGCCATTTTCTTGCCTCCTGAGTTGATTCGTGACACGGTTAGGACCACCCAGACCTTTTACCATAATCCACATGCCTTGGCAACAGGCCCTTTCCGCCAAAGCACCGCCTTGTGGTCCATCGGCCACGGTGGTATTCTGCTTGCGCCCCACCAATTATTGCGTGCGCATAGCACGACGGAGCAGCGATGCCCTTTGAACCGGACAGACTTTGGCATTTCCTTTGGGTCGGCTACCTGCTAGCCGTGGCCGTCGAGACCCCTGTCTTGGTCGTTGGACTCTCCAGGCGTCATCGACTGCGGGACCGACTCCTGGCGGGGATCTGGCTGAATGCCTGTAGTTATCCGATCGTTGCCCTGGTGTTTCCGTACCTGGTTTGGGTTCCGTTTGGATACGGCGTTCACGTAGTGGTTTCCGAGACCTTCGCGCCGCTGATCGAATGCACGCTCTTCTGGCTTGCGTTTGGTGATCCCAAGGAGCGTTTCCGGCGGAGCATGTATCAGGACCTGGCAACCATTGTTGTCGCCAACCTGGCCTCGTTCCTCGTCGGCTTGTGGTGCCTGTGAGTTCAAGGGCCGGGCTGCGGCGCGTCCTTGCCCAGGATCAGCGTGATTTCGTTGCCCGTCACGACAATATCCACCGACACCTGCGAACCCGGGCCGAGAATCTCGACGGCCGGAACTACCGGCGGGTTGGGCTCTGCCGCAATGGCCACCAGTCCAGTCCCAAGCCAAAAGCCTCGAATAGCCATGATCTTGCCTCCTAGGGAACATTGCAGGGGTAGGAACCAACGGCTTCTTTATACCAAAATCCACCCGTTTTGGCAACCTACCGACTTTTAAAAACTCGCACCACTTGCCATCCGGTGTCCAAACTGGTATTCTACTAACTCCCTCCAGTTCAATCCTGCCACTACCCGCCCCTACCCATCGAAACAACTCACCACCCGGCCGTCGTAGGGATGGCATTCTCCATGTTCACACCCCCCGACACAGAAACCCATGCCTTTGGAGCCCAACGAATCGTGGCGTTTCCTTTGGATCGGCTACCTCTTTACGGTGGCCGTGGAGACCATCGTTTTGGTCGTCGGGCTATCGAAACGCCATCGGCTGCGGGACCGCCTGCTGGCAGGGGTTTGGCTCAATGCGTGCAGCTATCCGATCGTTGTCCTGGTCTTTCCTTACCTGATATGGGCCCCTTTCGGACACGCTGCCTACCTGGCGGTTTCCGAGGTTTTCGCCCCGGTGGCCGAATGCACCCTCTTTTGGCTGGCATTTGGCGAATCCAAAGAGCGTTTCCGACGAAGCATGTATCAGGACCTGGGCACGATCGTTGTCGCCAATCTGGCCTCGTTCCTCATAGGCTTATGGTGCCTGCCTATTTGGGAGCAATATTGGATCGTGGCGTGAGTTCGCCCGCTGGGATGCCGAAACTACGGGCAGCGGACGGGGTTTAACGAAGGTATGATAAATTTAGCGATGATTAGAGTTTCTTTATTCGGAGCAAAGGGCATGACCAGGTGCAAATGCTGGGCGGCGGTCTTGATCGCCGCCTCGTTGCTGCCCGCCGTCGCGACCTATGGCCAGACGGCTCAGGAGGCCTGCGACAAGGGCGTTGCATTTATCGACAACGAGGACTACAATGCCGCGATTGCGGAGTTGAACGAGGCCATCCGACTGGACCACAATTACGCCGATGCCTACTACTACCGCGGCCTTGCCTTCAAGAACACGGGCGACTTCGACCAGGCCCTGACCGACTACTCCGAATCGATCCGGCTTGCCCCCGATGACGCCTCCTACGCCTACAACGAGCGTGGCGAGGTCAACCGAAAGAAGGGCGACCTCGATCAGGCCATCGCCGACTACACGGAGGCCATTCGCCTCGCCCCCGAGACCATCGATGCCGATGAGGACGACAACCGAGCCGTCGACTTCCGCGTCAACCGAGCGGTCGCCTACCGGCTCAAGGGCGAGTACGACAAGGCGATTGCGGACTACACGGACGCCATTCGGCTCGACCCGGCGAATGCGGCCGATCCCTATTTTAACCGCGCCCTCGCCAACAAGGCGAAGGGCGACCTCGACCAGGCGATCGCCGATTACACTGCGGCCATTCGCCTCAATCCGGACGATGCCGAGTTCTACAATCACCGCGCGGTGGCCTTCGGGGAGAAGGGCGTGTACGACAGTGAGATCGCCGATTGCACCACGGCCATCCGCCTCAACCCGGCCGACGCCGACGCCTATAACAATCGCGGCGTCGCCTACGGCAACAAGAACGAGTTCGACAAGGAAATCGCCGACTGCACTGAGGCCATTCGCCTCGACATGAACGACACCGACGCCTATTACAATCGCGGCGTGGCCCACGGCAACAAGGGTGAGTTCGACGACGAAATCGCCGACTGCACCGAGGTCATCCGCCGCGACCCCAAGGACTCCGATGCGTTTTTCAACCGCGGCGTGGCCTACGCGAGCAAGGGCGAATACGACAAGGCGATTGCCGACTATGCGGAGGCCATCCGCCTCGACCCCAAAGATGCCGACGCCTATCACGCCCGCGGCCTCGCCTACGCGCAAAAGGGCGACAAGCCCCAAGCCGACGCAGACCTCGCCCAGGCCAAGAAGCTGGGGTTCAAGGGAAAGTAATCTGCCGTTTATTCCGCCTTTTCCGCTGCGCGTCCGCTTACAACCGGCGGGCTCCTTCTATTCGTTACCGTCGCGCCCACGCCTATTTCCGCTCCAGTTCGTCCACTTTACGCTTCCTTGGAGAAACCGTTTCGGCGGGGTCGATGAGGTTTCTGTCCCAGCTTGCCCCAGCCCAGAAACCTCCGCCATGCCGAAGACCCGCCGCCGCCCACTCGCCTCCGTGCAGTCTCCCCTGGAAACCTATTTGCGGGAGATCAACGAGACCTCGTTGCTGTCGGCCAACGACGAGCACGAACTGGCCGTCGCCATCGGCACCGGCGACGTGCAGGCCCGCGATCGCATGGTCCGCGCCAACCTGCGGCTGGTGGTCAACATCGCCCGCGGCTATACCGGCAAAGGGCTCGGCCTGCAAGACCTGATCGAAGAGGGGAACCTGGGCCTGCTCCGCGCGGTCGAGGGCTTCGACCCGGCCGTCGGCACCCGTTTCTCGACCTACGCCAGCTACTGGATCAAGCAGTCGATCAAGCGGGCCCTGATCAACACGGCGAAGACGATCCGCATTCCGGCCTACATGGTCGAGCTGCTCTCGAAGTGGCGGAGGGCGACGACCCGCCTGGCCGAGGAGCTGGGCCGCACGCCCACGCCCGAGGAGATCGCCCGCGTGCTCGGCCTGGCGCGGAAGAAGCTGCCGATCATCAAGAAGGCCATCCGCATCTACAATCTCACGCCGCAGACCGACCAGGCCGACGCCGGCTGGTCGCTGGGCGAGATGATCCAGGACGAGCGGGTCCGCAGTCCCGACCTGGAAATGGTCGAGAGCGACAACCTGGTCCACGTCATGCGGCAGTTGGAGACGATGGACACGCGGGAGGCGACCGTCCTGCGCATGCGCTTCGGGCTCGACGGGCACGAACCGCGGACCTTGAAGGAGATCGGCGAGAGCCTCGGCCTGACCCGCGAACGGGTGCGGCAGATCGAGACCGAAGCCCTCGGCAAGCTGGCCGAAAGCCTGGAAGGCCCGGCGAGCTGAGGCGGGGAGCGGGCCGTGGCATGGATAACTGCCCTCTGGTTTTTGTCGGCATTGGAGAAATACTCTGGGACCTGCTGCCGGGTGGGCGGCAGCTTGGCGGGGCGCCGGCCAATTTCGCCTATCATGCCAAGGCCCTGGGAGTCGATGCCCAGGTTGTAAGTCGCGTCGGCCGCGACGACGCCGGAGACGAGATCCTGGCGCACCTCGACCGCTTGGGCCTCGGCCACGACTATCTCGCCGTCGACCCGCATCATCCTACGGGAACCGTCTCCGTGCGGCTCGATGCGCAGGGCAAGCCGAGCTACGTCATCCACGAGGAGGCCGCCTGGGACTACCTCAGCCTGCTGCCGCAGACACTAGGGCTGGCCGCCCGCGTCGACGCCGTCTGCTTCGGCTCGCTGGCCCAGCGGTCGTGCGTCTCGCGGCTTGCCATCCGCGAGTTCCTTGCCGCCACCCGGCCGGAGTGCCTGCGGGTCTTCGACGTCAACTTGCGGCAGCATTACTACAACCTCGATACGATCGCCGTCGCCCTGGAGGCGGCCGACGTGCTCAAACTGAATGATGAAGAGCTGCCGGTCATCGCGCGGCTGTTGTCCATTCAGGGCACAGTCGAGGAGAAACTGGGCGCCCTTTGCCGCCGTTATAACCTCAAGCTGATTGCCCTCACCGAAGGCGACCGCGGATCCTTGCTGTTCAGTCCCGCCGCGCGATCGCGGCATGCCGGCCATCGGACCGAGGTCGTCGACACCGTGGGCGCCGGCGACGCCTTCGCCGCAGTTCTTGCCTTCGGCCTTTTGAGCGGAGCAAGTCTCGACGCGATCAACGAGCAAGCCAATCGCGTCGCTAGTTTCGTCTGTAGTCGAGCGGGCGCCACGCCGGAGATGCCGGTTGCGGAAGAAAACCCCTGGTAGCACATGCCTCAGCCTCACGATCCCTCAGCACCCAAGGAACCGCCCGATGATCGCCGAGATGAGGGCCAACCCGTTCGCTTCCAGTTCGGCTTGCGAAAGCTCTTCCTTCTCAACTTCCTGGCTGCCTGTGTCTTGAGCGGCATACGGGTTCTGGAGAAGGGCAATCCGGGAAGAGAAATCCTCTCCCCATGCATCTGGCCCTTCGGTGCGCTGAGCGTCATCATCATGGCGGTAGTCGGCGACGTAGTCGGTCGCGATTGGGGAGTCGTCGTCGGTTCGTTGGTCGGGGTTGGCATCTGGTGTGCGATGCTGGGAGCTTTGCATTTCGCCAACAGCGAGGTGCCGCTTGGCTTGTTTCCACATCTTCTGGCCATCGTTGTTACTCTGGCGGCGATCCTCGCGCCCGTACTGCTGCGTTTGCGCAGGCAAGCCGCCTCTGAGCGCGAAATGCCATTGGCGACACGATTATTACTTGGCCAGCGGCGCCGCAGGAAGCACAGGCGGCGGTAACCATCTCACAGCGAACGAAAAACCCCGTGCTGAAAGGCAATCATGGGGTCACGCCACATTTCAGCCACTGCCGATCCGACGTAGAAGAGACAATCCCTAGCTAGCGGGCTGAAATCCAGCTTTGGCTCGACGGACGTCCCAGGGCGTAACTGGCGACGATGGTGACTGAGACAGTCCAAAGCCCTGGAGCACGGCTTTCCAACGGTTGATTCTCCAGCAACATGATTACTCTCCGGTTAAGTTCAGATTTGCTTCGACCACCAGCTTCTACGATCATCTTCGCCGCCAGCTTGCCTGCGGTCAACTGCCTATGCCGCTGGAAGCGACGAAAATAGCTCAGCCACCCCAAAATCTCATTCATTTTCCTTTCCCCCATTTTCCTTTCTCGTCTTTCTGTTCCCCTTAGGGTCAAGCGCTCTTGAGTCCGGGCTTGCGAGGAGTAAAATGGGGCGAAGCGAAACGGTTCGTGCTCCCGTGGTGACGCGGTCTACCGCGAGGCCCGTTCCGGAAGATAGTGCGCGGCTAAAAACGTTGGCCTCCTGATGCAGGAGATGCGGAATGCGATATTTCTCAAGCTCGGTGACGCTGCTCTTGCTTATGTTGCTGGGCGGATGCGGTACTGCAAAGCAATCCGGCGAGTACTCCTATTCCGGAAAGGTCGAGGTCGTGCAGGACGGAAAGGTCCTTACCTCGCGCGATTATGTGTATCGCGAGCACGAAGTGCCTATTGCGCCGAGCCTCTTGCCCCACAGTTTCCGTGTCGTCGAAAAGGGCACGGATGTGGCCGTGCTAAAGGTCTATTGGCCCACATGGGGATTGGAAAAATCGCTTGAAAAAGCGAGCCGGCAAGTAACAGGGGACGTGGAGAAGGGACTTGCAGACAAACAGGAGAAGGAGACAGGGCAGACGGCACCCGTTAAATCGTCTTTCTCATGCACGGTGACCTCGACCTACAAGCTGATAAAGGATGATGGAAACCGCTACTCTCTCTGCGATCGCGGCTCCGACGACGCGGAACATTACGGCTACTACGCGGAAAATGACAAAGAGGCCACCGACATCGCCTTGACATACCTGATTCGCTTCGTGGTCCCATTGAGTATCGGCGAAGACGTGTACGAGGCCCGACGCGATGGTTCGAAGTTGCCTTCTGCCATGTCGGATGACCAGAAGTAGGACGGCCAACGAACGATGTATCGACGCTGGCCTGAGTGGTTAGGGCGGCATCGCACAGCCAACGAAAAACCCCGTGCCAGAAGAGCGGTTCCGTCAGGTAGGATAGATATTTTCAAGCCTGTCGTCCGCTTCCCGAGACAACTCGATTTGCCCTTCGTCGACTCATTGGCCCATCAGATTCATGGCATCGATCGAACGGACGCCATGCCGGAGATGCCGGTTGCGGAAGAAAACCCCTGGTAGCACACCATGCCTCAGCCTCACGAGCATGCCGCCCTGCGGCAAGCGGCTTCGGCCAAGTTCGCCGGCTTTCTGGCAAAGGACAAGGACCTAACTCCTGCCCTTCGCAAGCAATACCAGGCAGCCGCCGATCGCGTCATTGCCGGAATGGGTCCCAGGGCGCTGGCGGCCTGGAGTAAAACTGCCGTCGAGGCCAAGTTCTATAGTTCTGCCAAAGAAGTGGACGCGAAAGCGAAGGAACTGGGCAGCAAGGAAAAGAAAGCTATTCCGGCCTTCACGGAGTCTGAGGTCGGAAAGGCCACACACCACCTCAACGGCGGCAGCGAACAGACGGGAAACCCGGCATCCGCGCCAGGCCGCCGATTATTACGCACACGAATTTGCCCACGCAGTGGACCTGCATGGAAAATTCAGCGAGACGGAAGCCTGGCATAAGGCATGGAAGGCGGACGAGGAGGCGGCAACGACGAGCATGCCTGGCCGGGCGGGACGTGGGGCAATCGAGGGATTCGCCGATTTCGGCGTCAACGCCTGGCTTTATCCGGAAGCCGCCCAGCGACAAACGCCCGAATGCTGGAAGGCGTGGAGTCATTGGAAACTGGTTTGATCGAAGAAGCCTCGTCCGAGTCGTCGAAAGAAAGGCACGGATCAACGCAGAAAGCATATTCGATCCCAGTTTTGTCCGTAAAAAACTCCTGCCCCAAACGGTTTTCTTTCCGGACCGGCTCTTCCGCTTCTGGTTTCGTTTTCATGATCGCCTCCACCTGCCATTATAGTCGGCCGGGGCCTGATGTTCAAATCGCTCCCATTTTTCTGCCAAGCATCTTTCTGTCGTCCTCCTGCCGTCTTTTTTCTGCCCTCTTTTCCAGGTCCTGGAAACGTCCGCTTCCAGTTCGGCTTGCGCAAGCTCTTTCATCTTGCGCCTGTTGATATTTTGAAAACGATGTGGTATACTGCGAGGGGTTGGAAATGACCTAATCGATACGGGGGTTGGAGATGTCCCAATCGATACTAGGCAGTAATGCAAGCGAGGGAACCAGTTTGGACCCTCCCACTTCGCAGATGGCATCTGTTGGGCCGGTTTGCACTAGCTAGAAACGAACTTGATGGCAGGTTTGTGGCCTGCCTTTGTACTCGGTTCCTTTTTGCATGGAGAACGGTCATGACACAGCGATATGGTCGAATTCGACGGGTCACGGCGGGTATGCTTCTGGGGGTTCTCTGTCTCTTCTTCGCGCGGCCGGCCGCACGGGCGGCCGACGCGGGCGACGCGGGCCACGAGTTGTCGCCCCTGCTAGCCCTGGTTGACCCATGCGTCGTCACGATCAAGGTGCGGGACTCGCAAGGCAGCGGATTCGTGATCGACGCCAACGGCACCATTGCCACCAATTACCACGTGATCGAAGGGGCCAAGGAGGCCACGGTCATATTCCCCGACAAGAGCACGTTCCCCGTCAAGGGCTTTCTGGCGGTTGTCCCCAACAAGGACATGGCTCTGCTGCACATCGAGACCAATGGCAAGAAACTCCCCGTCCTGTCCCTTTCCGCCGTCCCTCCAGCCAAGGGCGAGCGGGTCTTCGCCTTCGGCGCGCCGATGGGCATGAGCGGCTCGGTGTCCGAGGGCATCGTGGCCGCGCTTCGCAGCGGCGAAGAGGTCCGCGCCGTCCTGCACGAGGGCAGCAGCACGGACATCTACACCAAGATCTTCGGCTATGACACCCAGACCCAGTGGATTCAAACCACGACCCCCATCTCGCCGGGCAACAGCGGCGGCCCGCTGGTGAATTCTCAGGGTCAGGTCGTGGGGATCAACACCTGGCAAAGCATCTTGGGACAGAACTTGAACTTCTTGCTCTCGGCAAGCCATCTCCAGGAGTTGATCCAGAAGAGCGGCACGATCGTGCAGTCGCTGAGCATGCTCCCCAAGCCGCGGGGCCGTGCCTTGGGCGACGTTGATCAAACGCTTGCCGAGTGGAAGCAGCTCAATCGCCTGAAGAACGCGCTGGCGGCCAAGCTGACGCCTCTCGACAATCAACTGACGGCGATTCCGCCGGCCGACCCCAAGAAGCCGACCAAGGGCCGCACCGCGCGGCTGGCGAAAAAAGCCGCCGTCTACCATTCCATGGGCCAGGCCTACGCCGATTTCGCCGCCAAGGTCAAAGCCCTCAAGACCACCGACATCGACCTGCACTTTCTGATCCTGACGATTGCCGAGGCCGATGTGGCCCAGCGGGCCGGCGACCTGTGCGACAAGATCTCCGCGGCCGCGACCGCTCAGTCGGAAAATGAGGTCCTGATGGGAGAGAGGACTTTCAAGCAGGACCTCCAGCGCGTGGCCGCGAACCTGCGCACTGCGCGCGATCTGCTCCGCGCGGACCTGTCGCAGACATTCCACAAGGACTTCCCCACCCTCGAACAGACCGCCAGTCAATCCGAGCGGGACGACGAGGGCGAAACCGCCAAGGAGGAGCCGGCGGCCGCGGCGGGCGTCGACCGCGGCGAATTGCGAACCTGGACCGATAGCACCGGCGCATTCCACGTCGAGGCCAGGTTCCGCGGCGTCAAGGACGGCAAGCTGAGCCTGGAACGGGCGGACGGCAAGGTCATCGCCATTCCCATTGAGAAGATTAGCGACGCCGACCGGCGCTTCATCGACGAGCAGAAATAGGCTCGCAACGCGCAAACGAAAAACCCCGTGCTGAAGGTTTCAGCACGGGGCTCGGATTGTCTTCCCTTGGCAGGGATTCTGGACGGCCCTGCGGCCTCGGATCACGCCGGCAGGCGTTCATCCCTCATCCTTCCTTCATCCCTCTACCGCCACCAGCAGCAGCGCGGCTTGTCTTTGAAGTCCAACCACCACCAGCCGTCGTCCCATTCCAGGCTGACCTTCCGCCATCCCAACGGAACCTGCGGATACGGATAGAAGGGCCCGATGTACGGCCAGGCCGTCGGCGAGTACTGCTTGGGATAGGTCACGGCGGCGTAGTTCGGATACGCGGCATAGCTCGGCCAGGCATAGCCCGGCATTGCCGGATGATCGTAGCGCACCGGCGCCACGCCGCCGGCGGCCGTGCCGGGGGCATACATCGGCAACGGAGGACCGGGCATGCCGGTCGTCACTTCCGCCGCCGGCAGCCTTCCCGGTGCCGGGATCGGAGCGGCGGGAACGGGCGGGAGCGGGGCCGTCGCCTGGGTCTGCACGAGCTGCAAGTTGGCCTGGCTGGTCGGCTGGCCTCGACTGCCGTCGGTCACCGTCAACTCCGTGCCCCGCAACGGATTCGCGGCGGCGGGAGCGGCGGCGCTGGCCGGCCTGGCACTGTCGATCGTCAGTTCGTCGCGGACCACCTGGTTGACGGTCACGCCGTCGGTCGAGAAGACCAGGTTCATGGCCCTGTTGAAATGTTCCTGATCGTGAACGTGGCCTTGCAGCCAGACCGTTCCGTTCAGGTAGCGGACGGTGATTTTGTCGCCCAATTGACCGTTTTTGGTCAACTGGTCGCTAATTCGTTGCGCGGCTTCCTGGTTGGGGTTGTCCGCCCGAACCGTTGCCGGCAAGAGGCCGATCGCCACGGCGACCAGCGTAAGCATAAAGAAATGTCGCATCTTTCCCTCCTTCGAATCGTGTTCCTGCGGTAAGACAGCCCTGTGGTTGCCGTGCTAAGGCGGTGGCCACTGTCGCGGCGGGCAAAAGGAGGCAGCTCGGCTGGAAAACCGGCGGGTCGCCCCCTTGGCAATGTCCGAATCCGACCAATGCCTAAATATAGGTTTCGGTTTGCCGGTTGTGCCGGAAGGAAGAATTTTTTCGATTTTGCCGAAAGTGGCGGTGGTAGGGAATGGACCGGGAACGGGTCGGATTCCGTAAGATGTTGCACTGACACGAGTTGTGATTTTTTGCTACTCGCGGTTGCACAAACCTGGCACGCCAGCGTGGGCACGAGGTTGCTCCCTCGCCAGAGGCCCTGAAGCCCGATGTGCAAGCGAGGATCGGCGGTCAAAGAGTGCCGAAGGCCCTGAAGCCCCACGTGCAAGCGAGGATCGGCGGTCAAAGAGCGCCGAAGGCCCTGAAGCCCGACTGTGCAAGCGAGGATCGGCGGTTGCGGTGTGTTTCCTATACCGGGCGACTGAAATCGCAGGTCGCGGTCACGATCATCACGGCCAAGGTCGTCGCCGACATCATCCACTGCTGCGGGGCGTTCGATATGTTCAGAACCGTCATGAACGCCACTACCACCAGGAGTGCCACGAACATCCGCTGGCAGAGTTCCTGCCAGGGCTGGCCCTCGCTGATCCGGGCCAGGGCAGCGCTCACCAGTCCGCAGACCTGGACGGAAGAAATCACGCAAAGCTGACTGAAATCTACGCCACCGAACATCCGCTGCCTTCCTTGGCTTAAGAGGTGTAAGTTGCCAGGGCCAGACTATACCCGCAACGCCGCCCGATGGGAAGACTACTTCTCGTTGGCCGCCGTCTGCGCGGAAATCACGGCGTAGGCCGAGAATTCTTGCGCGGCCTGGTTCAGGTCGGTCACAATCCGAATCGTTTTGGTTACCTTTCCTTCGGCCGTGCCCGCCGCAAAGGTCACCGGAATCACGTGGACCGTCTTCGCCTCATCACCGGCCGGGGCGAACGTGAAAGCCTTGTCTTCGCAGTCGATGGAGAGCACTTTGAAGGGACGGGCTCCCTTGACCACCAGCGACTTGGTCACCTCTTGGCCCGGCTGAACAACGCCCATGAAGAGCGGCGAAGGGCTGACCGTCAGACTGGAAAGCACGCGGCCTTCCACGGTCAGCGGCAACGGGACGCTCTGGCCCTCGCTGGTCACCAGCAGGAGGTGTTCCTGGAGGTAGCCGGCCGGCGCGTCCTTGTCGAGCGTGACCGACAAGTCGGTGCTGGTCCAGCCATTCTGCTTGCTGGTATTGACGACCTTGGCCGAGATATGCGGATTCGATGATTTGACGTTGGTGATTTGCCAATCGCCCCAGCCCGAGCGATTCACGCGGACCTTGCGCTCAACCGCGGTGCCCTCTTGCACGTCGCCGAGTTGCACGCTGCTGGGATCGAAGACGACATCGCCGCGAATGACCCCTCGCACGTGGAGCAGGACCTCGGCCGACATCGGCTTATCGATGACGACGGTGATGGTGGCGGCGTGCGATCCGAGGAAGGTGGGCGTATTGAAAACGGCGTGAATCGCCCCCTCTTCGTAGGTCTTCAAGCTCGGCTTGACGACCTCGACGCTGGTGCAGCCGCAGCTTGAATAGGCAGTCACGATATGGACGTCTTCAAGGTACAGGTTGGAGAACGTGAAGTTGAACTCGGCCTTTGAGCCGCGGGCGACCGTGCCGAAATCGTGGTCGGTGGTCTTGAACATCTTCGCGGCCCACTGCTGTCCGAAGCAGGGCGATGCCGCCAGGACTAAACACACGCAAGCAAGTGATATTTTCCGAATCATGATATTCTCCACGGCCTGAAGTGAACTGGGGCCCGAGCGGGTCCGAAGCACTGCATGACCGTTCGCAGTTAACGTGAGATCCAACCAAATGTCATGCCGAGAAAATCTAAGTTGCAAAATGGTCAGCGTCAAACACTCGGACCGATTTTCCGGCATAAAGCTGAGCGTGGGATGCGGACAACAACCCCTCTATTGGGCTGTGCCAATGCGTGCTGCGTTACTCGTAGCACAGATTGCCAATTGCGCAAGTCAGTAGCAAGTCATTAGTCATTAGTCAATTAGTCATTGGGAGCGGCTTGTTCTGTCCGGCAAGTTGCCGTACAATGGAGGAAGCAGATAAATTATAATTATATAGTCTTCTTCTTGGACGATACGATACGATGCGATCCCAACACCGCAAACCGTTGGCGGCCCGCCTGGAAGCGCGCATTTCGGCAGAGCAAAAGAAACTCATTGCCTTGGCGGCCGCTTATGAGGGCCGCAGTGTCTCGGATTTCGTGGTCCATACCGTTCAACAGGCCGCCAAGGCGGTCGTGCAGGAGCACGAGACTCTTCGGCTCAACCGCCGGCAAAGCGAACTCTTCATAACGGCGCTGCTCGATCCTCCAGAACCGAATGAAGCATTGCGGAAGGCGGCCGAGGAATACCGTCGGCGCGTTCGCCGATGACCAATTTCGTATGTCAACCCCTGGCGAAACACCACGATCGCTCGTCGTTTCGCTGCGGTGTCGCTGAACTGGATGATTACCTTCAGCGCCGGGCCCATCAAGAACGTCCGTCGCAGGGTGGCCGCCGTGTTCGTCATGACGCCGGAAGACCAGCCGCAACGCGTTGCGGGATTCTACTCGTTGTCGTCCGCCTCCATCGTTTTGGAAGAGTCCCTCCGGAACTTGTCCGGCACTTGCCGCGATATCCACTCGTTCCGGCCGTGTTGCTTGGCAGGCTCGCCCGGGATGTTGGCTTCCCGGGGATCGGCCGCCTGCTGCTCATGGACGCCCTTGCCAGGTTGCTCCGCCACTCGCAAGGCGTGGCTGCAGCCGTGGTACTGGTGGACGCCAAAGACGACAAGGCAAGCCGTTACTATGCGCGCTACGGATTCCAAACGATTGCGGGAGAGCCTAAGCGGATGTTCTTGCCAATGACGACGGTGGCCAAACTGCTGGCAGCCGACGACTAAAGACCCTTTCTATGCCCGGGAAATTTCTCTGGGTCTGCTGGTCGGAGTCTCCGGGGGCCGCAGGGTCTGCACTGGAGAGTGCATATCGAAATATTTCGCGCTGTCGCCTCCGCGCCGTGCGAGTGGATCGAGTGAACAGTCGAGTGAACCTTGCGGACACGATAACGCGTTCCAGTCAAAACCACAGGCAGTGGCCTGCGTAGCACTGGACAACGGCCTCGGCGATGGCCAAGTAGGTTGCGACTCCCGTGAGAGGCAGTTGCACAATCCTCCGCAGCCAAGGATTACGTCGATTGAGCAGGAATGCACGCCAAGCAAGTGCTGAGGCAATAACCAGGAAACCGAGGCCCAAGGCACCGCCGTTCGTAAGGGGCCCTGTCGGAGCAAGCGACATCGGATAGAAGAAGAGCAAAATGACCATGGCTGCTATCGTCGAGCCGAGGAATGTCGACTCCTGCCTAGCCATGCTGCCGTGTTGAATACTGTAAGCATGTCCGATCGAAGCACTGGCTATCCCTCCGCAGAGCAGCAGCCCACTAACGAACGCGAGTATTTGTATAACCCGCGGGAGATCAGTCGAAAACGCGACGCGAAACAAGCCGAACGCGATGCAGAGCAGCGTCATGGCGAGGAGTAGCGAGCGAAGAGTGAACTGGTACCGAGTGTTTCTTGGGCCATCACCGCCTAGCGGAATTGCGGTTGTCAGCTTCGGCTCGTTTACCGATGGTTCAGGGATCGGTTGTTCGGGTTCGGACGTGGTAAGCCACGAATCGTCAGACTCCGGTTGGAAGTGCTCGGCGGGCACTCCATCCTGTCCCGTTCCGCACTTCCAGCACGCATCAAAGCTGTCTTCGATCTCTTCGCCACAACCCGGGCAACGCCACATGGCTATTCATCTTTCGTTGGCTAGGTCCAACGGTTTTCTGCTCGGCATTACTTTTCTCGCCGCCAGCCATAGTGTAGGCCCACGCCCGCACGTTTGGCAATCGGCCGCCAAGACGCCCTTCGTGGCTCCTCCATTTTCATCAAGGGAGAGAGTGGGGTCAGGCCGACGTTAGACGTTTGAAAGTTGGTCATTCGAACTCCTCCGGTTCCATGTCGTGCCCAAACCAATTCCGCCAGGAGAAACCGTAGAACGCGATGAAGCAGAAGCACATGAGCGGCATCAGGAAGCCGACACGCATGGAATAATTGTCCGCAAGTTGTCCCATAAAATAGGGCAGGATCGCGCCACCGACCACGGCGGTGACCATCCACGACGCGGCAAGCTTGGTTCTTTCGCCGAGGCCACGGATGGCCAGTGCGAAATGCGTTGGATACATGATGGACATGAAGAAGAAGCTCAACATCAGCGCCACGACGGAAATCCAGCCGAGCGAGGACATGACCACGAACATCATCGCGACGTTGATCAGCGCGTAGATGCCCAGGGTCCGGTGCGGCGAAAAATATCGCACAAGGGCGCTCCCTGAAAAGCGTCCCGCAGTAAAAAGTCCGAAGGCCACCGAGAGAAACACGCCTGCGCCGTATTCTGTGAGATGCAGGCCGTCCGACGGATGGGAGAACTTCATCGAGTCAGGCAGCAAGCCTGCCAGCCATCCGGGCAGTGCCGGCACATAGTGGTCGTCCTTCAAATAGTTGATGAAGAAGCTGAAGATGCCGATCTGCGCGGCACAGTAAAGGAACTGCGAGGCGATGCCGAGCAGAAAATGGTACTCGTGATGCAGCGGGCGTCCTCGCCGTCTGCCGCCTTCCGCGGCTTGCGACTCGTCCTTGGCGCGGATCTCGGGCACAGGACCGAGGCGGAATACCACCACCATCAGTGCGACCATGCCGGCGACGATCAAGTACGGCATGAACAGTGCGGCGTTGCTCGTGTTGGCCTGGCCGGTCTTGGAAAGAACAAAACTGCTCGCCAAAATCGGGCCGATGATCCAGCCCACGGCGTTGCAGCTCTGTCCGAGATTGATCCGGGCGACGCCCGACTCGGCCGGCCCGAGCACGGTGGCGTAAGGGTTGGCAATGGTCTCCAGAAACGTCAGCCCGGAACCGAGCACGAACAGCGCGGCGAGGAACGCCGCAAATATCACCGCTTCGGATGCCTGCATCCGGGTGACCGGCAGAAACAGCAGGCATCCACCGATGACCACAAGCAGTCCGCTGAGGATGCCGACCTTGTAACCGAACCTCCGCGCCACCCAACCTGACGGCAGTGCCATAAGAAAATACGCCGCATACCAGACGCCTTGCACAAAGGTGGACTGCGCCTTGGAGACGCCAAGCGAGTTTTGGAAATGCTTGTTCAGTACGTCGATCATGCTGTTGCACAGCGCCGAGAGCAGAAACAGCGAGCAGACCAGCGCGAAGGTCAACGCGTAGCTGCCGCCGTCGGGGGCGCGGAACATTCCCGGAGGCTTAGGGGAATTAGCTTGCTGCGGTGACATAGCTCTCGCCAGGTAATCCTGGTGCTGTTATTCCGGTGACAGTGGCATGGACCGGGTAGTCATATTGGGCAACCTGGTTTGTTGTGAGCAATTCTCTTGATAATCGCGAGTTTCGCCCAGGATTGCCGGGCCCTACGATGCGAACTCTTCTGCCGTTTCCAAGGCGATTCGGGCCCAGTCCCAGAGCCGTTGTGGCTGATCGCGGACGGTGGAAATGTCTTTCATTATCAGTTCTACATGGCAGCCCTCGGCCTGCTGGAGGAAGTCGCGGATTTCATGTCGCGCCCGTTCGGGGTTCCACTGGTCCTCGGCAAAGACCGCCGGATTGGGCTTGCGGCTCACGACCCAGTGTGGCCCGATGGTTTGGACTGCCCGTTTGGTCTTGCACCAGGGGGTGACCGAGACCTTGCGGAGGTTGGGAATTCGTTTGAGCAAATCGGCCTTGCCGCAAAGCGGCTCGCAGCAGCCATAGTAATTCAACCCCCAGCGGCTCAGCCAGCGGATATCGTGCTCGATCGCAAACTCCCAGTGGAACTTCGGTGAAACCTCCGAGAAGATCTGCGCGTTGGAGCATCCCCACATGTTGTGCGGCTTCACGCGTTGCGGGTCGTAGTTAGGGCCCGGCAAGTCCGACGTATAGCCGTAGCCGCCGGAGCCGATCCGCGTGTTGTCGCAGTCCAGGGAGAGGAGGTTCATCGCGATGAACTGGTCAAGCTCGATCATCCAGGCATCGACCATTCGCTCAACCGCAGCGTGGACCAGGTCCGGCCGTTCGTACATGTCCAACATCGCCTCTTCAATACCCCACCAACGGATCAAGTAATCCCATGGGGTGAACCAAATGTGCGTCTGGCCGACTTTCTTGACCGGCATGATATTGCCGTACAACTCGCACATGGCCGCATAGCTGTGCTCGGTGGCCTGCACGTTGTGCGTGAGCACCGGCATACGGATTTTCTCCAGATCGGCGAAATCGTGGATCTGCTTGTGGAAGTGGCGCGAGACGATATCGCTCCGGGCGTCAGTGCGGGCGATGTCGACCTCCTCGACGATCCCGAAGTCCGTGCTGTGGACGGCCAGCGGGCAGGCAAGGTAGTCGCTAACAATCATGTCGCCAGGCATGCGTCTCCACTGGTAGAGCAACCGTCGCAGGTCGCGTTCCTGGGACTGGGCCCAAGGGTGTAGGGTCAAGATCGCCAATTCGCCGTCAACATCCATCTCGTGCCAGGGAATTTCGTTGATCCACACCACGGGACGGACTGAGTCCAAATCGTTCAGCCGGCGCCAAAGTTCCGCTTTGCTGCGGTGGATCGGCTTGGCGGCGACAGCCGCGACTTCTTCGGCCAGCTTTCGCAGGGTGGCCTTGTCCGAGTCGCACAGCAGGATGGGCTCCGCCGGCGCCGGCGGCTCATAATGGCTGGGGTCGTGCAACATGGGAGGGACGGCGCCGGGGAGCACAGTGGATTTGCCCAGAATGCGTCGACTATACCATGCCCAAAACCGCCTGTCTATATCCCTCTTGGAAACTGGCCGGATGGGCTTCACTGTCGATGCGCACGAGTATCGTCTCACGGCCGGGGATGTACTCAAACCCCGCCGGATCGAGCGCCAGCGAACTGGAGAAATTGCCGTACCCAAAGGCCGAAGACCAGCCTACCTCGCCGGATGGGCCGAACTTCACCAAATCGTCGCCGACGGTGGCGTAAACGTTCCCCGATCCGTCGAGGCCCACGCCGCCGGCGTCGCCTCCGACGGCAAGGCGGAACCGTTCGCCGACGACAGGCGAAATGCCCCAGTACCGATCTCGCGCCGATCGGTATTCGCGTGCCGCGAGGCGATGGAAGATAAATCGATTCTCGGGCATCAGCGTTCCGCGCAAATCAGACCATTCCACGGCCCCTTCCCGATCGTTGAAGCGGCGATCAAGCTCGCCGGAAATCTGGGGACACAATACCGGTTTCATCACAAAACCGGTATTGTGTCCCCGTCCCTGAAAGAGCCTGTGTTGTCAAGGGCGGTCTCTGCGGATTTTTACGCTTGTGAGTGCTTGTGTTTTGGTTGTGCTTGCAGACGATCTGCGCGGTCCGCTATTGCGGACTTCTTTGCCGTTGGTTCGTGTTGGCTTGTTTGCTCCGCTCTGGTCTGGTGTGGATGTTCTTCGACTTTTCGCCGAGTTACGATTTCATCTGCGAGGTCTCTTCGGTCGTTCTTTTCCTTTTGCGACCGTGCCTCAACCCGTCCCTTCGTGGACGCCCGCGGACCGTATGGTACGTCCGCGCTCGGGCGCGATTCGCCCGACACCGATAAAATCTCTTCGATCGTCCTGCGGGACTCCTAGTCGCTCCATAATCGGGAACACGCCTGGCCCAAGGACCAGGTCAAGGGGACACATCGAGCTGGCATTAAATCCTTCGGGGGCACGGGGGACGCCCCCCGATAAACACTGCCTTCAGTCCTCTTCTCTCCGCCTCTCACGCCACGTCGGCATTGCCTTCAAAGGCCTCGAATTCCTGATGTTTCTTGATGGGTGACTCGTAACGGTACTTCTCTTTTCGCTTGAGCATGTGCCAGAGAATCGTCGTCAGGCGTCGCATCACCGCCACGCGCGCCAATCTTTGCCCCGCGACGCTTCTTGATCCGCTTGAACCATGCCCGCATCACGCCGTCGAATCGCAGCACCTTGACGACGGCTTGCCCGAGCAGGTAACGGACGATCTTGCTGCCCTGCTTGGTGATCGAACCCAGGCGCTGCGTGGCTTCGCCCGAGTTGCGGCAGCCGGGCGTCAAGCCAAAATAGTTCGCCAGGCTGTCGGGCCGCTTGAATCGCTCGATGCTGCCGATCCGCGAGGCGATCGCCACGGCGCTGTAATGCCCCAGGCCCGGCATCGATTCCAGGAGCTTCACTTGCTCGTCGGCCGCGGCCCGCTCGGCGATCTTTGCTTCCACCGCCTCCAATTGCTCGTCCAGCAGATCCCATTGCGGCAGGAGTAGATTCATCTCCAGCCGGTCCATGGCCGGCAACTCGATCTCCTCCAGCCAATGGCGAACCTTCTGGGTCTGAAACACCTTGGTCGGGCAGGCTTGCTCCAGGTTGTGTTTCCGCAGGATCTTGTGGATGCCGTTGAGCACGGCCGTGCGCTTCTTCGTCAGCCGCGCGCGCAAGGCGGTAACCTGCCGATCGTCGGCTTCCTGGGGCGTCGCCGGTTGCACGCGCCGCATTCCCAGCGGATGCTTCCCGTCGACGAAACTGCTGCCGATGGACCCACAGCAAGTGGCTCAAGACGCCGGCGTCGCGACGGTCGGTCTTCTGTTTCGACCGCTCCGTGGGTTGCGTGACCACCGATTTCCCGGCAGCCATACTCCTTGAGCATGTCCAGCAGCCAGGGGTTCATGCCGCAGACCTCCAGGATGGCGAGGAATCCGCCCTCCGGCTTGGCCTTCTCGGCAAGATCGGCAAAGAAGGCACGAACCTTCTCCCACTGAGTGCTCACCTGCCGCTTGAGAATCACCGATCCGTCTTCACTGCGTAAATTCACCGTCAACTGTCGCTTGTGCTGGTCGATACCGAGGTATAACATACTGGGGTCTCCTGGAAAGGGTTCGTAAACTTGGGTTTCTGACAACTCCCAAGCGTACTTTTCTTGGAGACCCCGGCTCTTTCATGGTATCTGGAATTCTCCGACAGCGACGGGAACATGACCAGCCTTGACCAGGAAGACGCTTCGGGCAACATGCTGGCGGGGTACGAATGGGCTTACAACGCCGCCGCGCAGGTGACCGATCAGTACTCCTATGCCGATACCGCGAGCGGCGCGGTGGCGGGCACGTACACGACGTGGCGCACGCCCAATACAATTACGACGGCGACGGGCAATTGGCCACGACGACCAGCGGGGAAACGACGACTCACGCCGTTCAGTACAGCAACTGGGCCAACGCGCCGGGCAGCACCACGACAAATCCGACGTCGGGCCAGGAGGACTACAATTACGACGCCAACGGCAACCAGACGAGCAACAACCAGGTTTCGGGTCGGACAATGAGTTGCAGTCCGATGGCACGTACACCTACGGCTATGATCCGGATGGAAACTGCACGAGCCGCACGCAGATTGCGTTGACCGCCTCGTCGCAGTTCTATACCCTCTACACCTGGGACAACCGCAACCGGCTGACGGAGGTGACTTACGAGAACAAGTCCAGCCAGATCACCAGCACGGTGCAATACACCTACGACGTAGAAAACCGCTGGATCGGCGAGACGGTGACGACGTATACGACTCCGGGCAATCTGAGTGCGGGCACTACCACGCAGCAGGAATTCGTGTATGATGGAAATCAGATCGTGCTGCAGTTCAGCAACACGTCCAGTTTCACGACGGGCCAGGGTACGCTGTCGCCTTTGACAGGGTCCGACCTTTCGGAGCGTTACCTCTGGGGTCCGGCGGTGGATCAGCTTTTGGCGCAAGAGGTGTCGCAGCCAGCGACGGGAGGGCAAACGACGCTGAACGCCGGCGCGGTCGATTGGGCCTTGACCGACAACCAGGGGACTGTCCGCGACATGGCGGTTTACAATTCCACCACTCACGTCACCAGCATCGCCATGCACTCGGTCTACAATTCGTTTGGATACCTCGTGTATCAGGGCAATCCGTCGGCAGGCGCAGGCGTTGCGGCGGTGGACTGCCTCTTCGGCTACACGGGCCAGCCGTTCGACACCGCGACCGGTTTGCAGAACAACCTGAATAGGTGGTATGATCCGAGTGTCGGGAGGTGGCTGAGCGAGGACCCGAGCGGGCTCACGGCGGGACCGAACCCGTACGAGTACTGCGGCAACGGGCCGACGGACGGGATCGATCCGAGCGGACTTGCTCAACCTCAACCTGCAAAGCCGACGCCACTCCCGCCGCTGCTGAGCTTCCCGCCACCAACGCCGGCGCCGGCGCCAACACCACCGGCGCCAACACCCGTGCCCCCCCCGAAAACCAAGCCTGCATTGCCAGGAGAACCATCGCTTCCAACAATTCCGCCACTGCCGGCAAAACTTGTGACGGAAATTGTTCCCCCAGGCTACAAGGAACCGTATTCGATACCCCAGGACAAGAAAAAAGCGATGCTCGCGCTGCAGGTTGAGATCGCTGAATGCGACGAAAAAGAGGCGGAGCTGGTGTGGAATTAACGGAAAAGGAATCTCGATGAAGTGCGGAAAGCCCCGCCGGGCACATTATCACCCAAGAACGTTGACGAGTACGTTTGTGCTCTTGCCAACCAAGAAGCTCGGCTGCTAGGGGCCCAAGCGATGGTTAAGGCGGCGGAGGCTCAGGCCAGGGCTGGATTGGTACAGGCTCTGCCGAAGAATGTTCCCGAAGCCGTGCTCGCGCAAGCCACTGCCAACAGGAGTGTCCGAAAAGCGCAAACCATGAAAAGCCTGGCCAGCGAGAACTTGAGTCGCGCCTCGCAGCTATTGGCAAGGGTGGGCTCCATGCCCATAGCGCCCATATCGTCCATGGAGTTCGACGCGGCTGAGACGGCTTACTTTGTGGCCGACCTCGTGCTGCGACAGGCGAACCTACAGAAAAGGCTCGCCGACATTAAGCTGGAGGTA
This sequence comes from uncultured Planctomycetia bacterium, assembly GCA_963824275.1. Classification (GTDB taxonomy): domain Bacteria; phylum Planctomycetota; class Planctomycetia; order Pirellulales; family Thermoguttaceae; genus JANXQG01. Next base: position 455,674 of record CAWGOT010000008.1, read on the forward strand.
GTGCCAGAGGCCCCGGCTGGCGACGCCCAACCGCTGACCTTGACCGAGTTGCCACTTTTGGGCGCAGCGAGATCCTTGACTGCCGATAAGAGGTAAATAAGGACTCAAGTAAGGGTGTGAGATCATGATTCATTCGGTCTTCCGACAAGCAAGGCCATTCGCGCTGGTGACCCTGGCCGCACTCGCGAGTCTTGACGTCGCAAGGCGCAAGAACCTAATGCCGCTGGCGAGAAGCAGATCTCCAGCTCCATCGGCACGAAGCCGACCCTCAGCACCGGCGAGTCGCCGGGGGCCGTCCCTACTGCGGCTGGGAAAGGGGCGGCACCGCGAGAGCCCCAGTTTTCGGGAAAACCTGTGGGCTACTTGAAGGCGCACGCGAAGGACCAGGATTTGAATTCGCGTATCGCTGCCGCCGAGGCTCTAGGCGCGATGGGCCCGGCGGCGATGCCGGGGATTACGGAACTGGCGAGGGACAAGGATGCCGACGCGCGTTCCAGTGCCGCCGTCGCGCTTGGCGCGATGGGCCCGGCGGCGAAGGATGCGATTCCGACGCTGACGGAACTGGCGAAGGACAAGGATCCCGGCGTGCGTGCCGACGCCGCCCAGGCTCTGAGCAGGGTCGGCCCGGTGGCGATTCCGGCGCTTACGGAACTGGCGAAAGACAAGGATGCCGACGCACGTTCCAGTGCCGCCACCGCTCTTGGCGGGATGGGCCCGGCGGCGAAGGAGGCGATTCCGACGCTTGCGGGGCTGGCGAAAGACAAGAATCCTGACGTGTGTGCCGGCGCCGCCTTGGCTCTGGGCAGGGTGGGCCCGGCGGCGATTCCGGCGCTTACGGAACTGGCGAAAGACAAGAGTGCCGAGATGCGTGCCCTCGCCGCCATCGTTCTTGGGGGATGGGCCCGGCGGCGAAGGAGGCGATTCCGACGCTTGCGGGGCTGGCGAAGGACAAAGGTGGAGGCGGGCTCAGTGCCGCCGAGGCCCTAGGCGCGATAGGGCCGGCGGCGATTCCGGCGCTTACCGAACTGGCGAAGGACAACGATGTCCCTCATACGTTTCAATGCCGCCACCGCTCTTGGCGCGATGGGCCCGGCGGCGAAGGATGCGATTCCGACGCTGACGGAACTGGCGAAGGACAAGGATCCCGGCGTGCGTGCCGGCGCCGCCCAGGCCTTTGGCGAAGTGGGCGCGGCGGCGAAGGAGGCGATTCCGGCGCTTGTGGGACTGCTCAAGGACGCGGATCGGAGCCCGCGTGCCGCTGCCGCGAACGCCCTTGGCAACTTGCAGGCGAAGGAGGCGATTCCGGCGCTTGTGGAGCTGGCGAAGGACCAGGACGAGGGCGTGCGTGTCGAAGCCGCCAGTGCGCTTGGCATGATGGGATCGGCAGCAATGCCAGCGCTTACGCCAATGACGAAGGATAAGGACCAGCGCGCGCGTTTCGTTGCCGCTTTGGGCTCTTGGCATCATGCCACCGGAGGTGAAGGATTCAGTTCCAACGCTGACGCAACTGCTGAAGGACACGGATGCCGACGTGCGTAGTTTTGCCGCCCAGGGTCTTGGCCGGAAGGGTCCGGCGGCGAAAGAGGCAATTCCGACGCTCATGGAACTGCTGAAGGACGAGGACGCGAACGTGCGATCCGCTGCTGGGAACGCATTGACTGAGATCAGGCGCGAGGCACACCGGTAGTCAATGAGGTCGTTCTGTCCTGATCCATGAGGCTGTCAATCTTGAAGGAGGAGACGAATATGCTTACTGTTGAAGAGAGCCCAACGGGATTGCGTAGCTGCCGCCGTCGGCATCGGCAATTATCGCGCTGCACTGGGTGGCACCCGGTCGACCGCCGATTCACTGATCAACCAGAGTCGCTGGTACGATCCGAGTGTTGGCAGGTGGCTGAGCGAGGACCCGAGCGGACTCAGCGCGGGTCCGAACCCGTACGAGTACTGCGGCAACGGACCGACGGACGGGACGGACCCGAGCGGGCTTTTCAAGCGCGGATCTTGGAGTTCCCGGGCATTTGGCTCGTTTACGGCATCTGTCACCGTTGAGGAAACTGACCTGAAATCTGGCGATCTGCTCGCGCACCTTGCCGAGCTTGTTACCGGCAACCCCAAGGACAAGGACGCCTTCAGTCCGCTGGTGCGTGGGACGAAATTTCGAGCTGGCGACGTTATCAATGTCGCACCATTGCTCGTCAGACTCGAGGAGACCATCGGCAAGAACATCGTGGCGGCGGCGAAGTCGATAAATGCTCAGTTTCCCACGGACAAGAAAGCCTACTGTGAATTTGGCTATGGGCCCGACGCCAATGGGCTTTCGAGAGCCGGCGTTTTGGCATTCTGGAAACCCGAACCCGACTGGAAAAAACGGCCGTTGTGCGACTGTGCGGGCGCGATGATTTTGGCAGCTACGAAAGGCTTGATCGACACTGTTGGGGCGGCACTTTACGACCAGCTCAAATACACAAATTCCAAGAAGCAGTCCTACAGTTACAACACGAAATACCGTGACCTTTGCGGGGTTCGCGTAGACTCTGCGTCGGTCGGGAAACTGCCGATCGGCGTATGGGGCCACTTTAACAACTTGAAAGCCTACGGCAAGGGCGGCACGTACATCGGCGAGAATGTTATCAGCGAAGGAAACGGGAAATTTTGGGGCTTCTCGGGAAACGGCGCAGAGAACGCGATGTACTCCGAGAAAACTGCCGGCGAATGGAAATCGTTCCTTATCGATCAATGCAACACGAGGAACGGCACAAATATCAAGGTGCAGGATGTGAAGGACTCGGAGTTTGTGAACGGCGGCTTCCTCGGGAACTTCTACTTCTATGATGCCGCAGCGATTGGCATGCAGGTGTTCGATTTGCGGCAGGCAAAGGCAGCCGGCGGAGGGCAGCCCAAATGATCGTCTGGCCTTGGCCCGGTTGGCTTGCCGCGCGGGCTGCGCAACCGAGGTTGAGGCAGGGGCAAGCGATCACCCAAGACGCAGTCGGTACCCGCTGCCCGGCTGCTTGATGCTGAAGGAGTATGAAAGCCACTATGTGCCAACGCCCAAAGAACGCCGTGACCCCGGGTTGCGTTGTAGTTGCGATTTTGCTGCTGGAGGGATTACTCGCAATGTCCGAGGGATTTCATTGGTTTGTGTTCAACGAGCGCAAGGGCTGGGCCGTGCTAATGGACGTGGCGGTGACGGCAGCGGGCCTGCTGGTGATGATCGTCTGGGTCTTGGGATCGTTGCTCTTGCGCTGGCAGTTTCAGTACAGTATTCGCACTCTGTTGGGGCTTATGGCGGTTGTCGCCGTTGCGTCAAGTTGGCTCGCAGTAGAGTTGCGGCGCGGCGCGAACAGTCGAAAGCGGTTTTGGCCATCGTCAAGGCCGGGGGAGCCGTTAGAAAGGACTATGAGTATGATCGGTCAGGTGAGTGGATACCGAATGCTCAGCCGTCTGCGTCGCCCTGGCTGCGCAGCGCGCTTGGCGAGTACTTCTTCAACGATGTCAACGGGGTATACTTTGACGACACGCAAGTCGGGGACGCTGCACCGGGGTATCTCAAAGGGATGACGGAACTTCGTTACCTTTGGCTGTCTGGTGTCGCCATCACGGACGCCGGCCTGGAGAATGTGGACGGGTTTTCTAAAATCCGGAAACTGGGCCTCGACAACACAAAAATCACCGACGTCGGACTTGAGCGCGTTGGACACTTGAGCGAACTTGAGGTGTTGCTCCTCCGTAACACGCAAGTGACGGACAGAGGTTTGGCGCAGGTTCAGCGCCTGTCCCGACTTCGAGAGCTGTATCTCGATGGTACCCAGGTCACGGACGCGGGATTGCAGCACGTCGCGGGATTGGCGCGGCTTGAAGTTTTGAGCCTGTTTCACACGCACGTAACAGACGCCGGTTTGGCGAGTTTGCAAGGCTTGACGCAACTTCGGCGTCTGGACCTCGGCCTTACCGATGTCTCCGGCGCGGGGATTCACGACCTCGTAGGGTTGACGAACCTTGATGAGCTATGTCTTGGGCTAGGCGTTCCGGTCGAGGAAGTAAATAAGCTCCAGGAGGCACTTCCGAATTGCCATATCGATTGTTTCGGACCCTGATACGCGATTAGGAGGATCCCGCTGTGAAAAGACGATACTGAAAACGAACCGACGTGATGGCTGTGGTGACACTTATGGCGAACGACGAGGCGGCGATGACCGAAATAGCCGAAACGAACCTGAATCTGGCGTGCGGCCTTCCTGGTGCGGAAACGCTTGATGTCCCATTCTATCTCCGGAAATTGGGCGTGTGGGCACGGCTGGTGGCGGCTAAGACCGAGCGCTCGTTGCCGATGTTCCGTCGATCCCCTTCCGACTTCGAGAATTCTCTCGCCAAATTCAAAATGCTGGCTCTGGTCACCGTTCTGCAACGCGATCTGGGAGTCCGTTACGACCCCGCATGCCAGGAGGGAACTTACTGTGCTCTCGATCCTGCGCACCCTGTTCATTCACGGTCTCTTGGACGGCCACGGAGGCACCTGCGTCACCATGCCGATCCTGTATATCGCGATCGGACGGCGGTTGGGCTACCCTTTGTACCTAGTGCAGGCCCGCGAGCATTTTTTCGTGCGATGGGAAGAGCCCGGCGGCGAGCGATTCAATATCGAAGCGACCACGCTGGGCTTTACGCCCCGCGACGACGAACATTTTTGTCGCTGGCCCAAGCCGATACCCGACGAAGAGATCCGCCAGGGGCTGTTTCTGAGGAATCTGACGCCTCGGGAGGAGGTGGCGGCGTTTCTCCGCGAGCGTGGGCAGTGCTGGCTGGACCACCTGCAAACCGGGCCGGCGCTGGAGGCGTTTGCGGAAGCGGCTCGACTGGCCCCGCGATTGGTGGGCGTGCAGTGTTCCTGGGCGATTGCCACCATCCTGCACCGTGCGGTAGAATACTATGGGCGCGACGTGCTTTTCGCGATGCCGCCCGCGGAAATTCGATTGCCTCCCAGCGTTGAACCGTGGGAACCGCAGGTCCGGCCGCTTGCCTTGGAGCAGTTACAGAGGATCGTTAGCAACTATCGCGAATCGAGCTTGCCTTCAAGTTCCGCGAGAGACGCTGTTTTCTGTCAATTCTAAAAGGAGAGATGAACATGCTCACTCTTGAAAAGCGCCCACCGGGACTGTTTAACCGTCGACGCCCGGATCGGCGTTTAACGCGTTCGCTGCGTCACGCCGGCTCAATCGACAACTCTCGGATCAACCTGAACCGCTGGTACGATCCGGCTGTCGGCCGGTGGCTGAACGAGGATCCCTCGGGCCTTGGGGCCGGGGACGACAACCTCTACCGTTACTGCGGCAACGGGCCGACGGATGGGACCGACCCGAGCGGACTTGACGAGAGCCTGTCGGATTGGTTGGAACGCCAGAAGAAAGCGCTCAACGAGGAAGCGGAAGCGGCGAAGGGCACCGCCAAGGAAGGTATTACTAATGCGGTCACGACCACAGCGGAGGCTATTTTTGAATTCGTCCAAGCTCATCCGGGGCTTGCTGCTGGAGCGACCCTTGACGCCGAGAATAAAATCGCAGATGAGGCCCACAACCTGGCCGAGAAAGTGGTCAACATTGATCCGAACACGATGAGTTGGGCGGATCTGACCTTAGCTTGGTTCTTCGAGTTGGGCCCGGAACATTGGGAATTTGGCCCAGACGCCAAGCTCACGCACGACGTGGAAAAGCTTGACGGGGTCAAGGACTGGGTAGCGAAAGTGCTCGCAAAGCATAAAAACAATCCGGACTACTTTGGCTCGCTCACAAGCGATCACGACGTTACATTTGGCGTCGACGAGGCGATCCATACGATTAAGACCATGGACCAAGCCTTCGGATTCCTGGGTTCCTACCATATCCACACTCAATACGGCGGGGGCACGATCGCCGTCACGGTGACGAACACGACCGGCTTGGGAGTCGGGCACGCGTTTTCGGAAGGCTGCTAAGGAGGGTGGTGAACATCAAGGTATTATCAGCGACCGGAAACGAGGCGGTGCGGGCATTCATGTCGGCGGGAACATCGACCAGACGTTCAAGTTTTCGATTCCTCTCGGTGATTGAGGGGCAACTCCGAGAAATCCTAGTGATTTTAAGGCAGTGCCTACCGTGGTCGTCAATCGCCGATCGTTTGTCCTGGCGGTGACAGCGCGATTTCGGTGGCGGCCTCGGATGGTCGCATCCGAAAATAGTGATCGAGGCGGTGCCGGACCGCCCGTCATGTGGCTCGAAAGTCCCGGTGGTATGTAAGACGAAAGTCAATCCATGAATGTTATCACTTCTTCGACGGTGCTTGTCTGGGTGTCGCTTGGTGGCATACTCTGCGTGGCGGCAGAGCCGAATTCTGGCAGGGCAAGAGCCATTGCCGAGATCGAGAAGTTAGGTGGTAAAGTGACCATTGATGAAAATAATCCAGGCGGGCCGGTGATTCGCGTTAGCCTGCACGGCGAGAGGATCACCGATGCAGCGTTGGAGAACCTCAAAGGGTTCACTGGACTCCAATCGCTGGACCTGGAAGGTACGCAGGTGACCGATGGAGGGGTTGATCGCCTCCTCCGACTGCGCGAACTCCGGTCACTAAACCTCGTATCGACGAAGGTGACCGACGCCGGGCTAGAACACCTTAGAGGGTTGACGGAACTCCGTTGTTTGAGCCTTCCACACAGCACGACCGACGCGGGAATCGCGTACATCAAACGGTTGACGCAACTCGAATCGCTGGACCTTGGCTTTACGCACGTAAGCGACGTTGGGATGCAGGACCTCGAGGCGCTTAGACAACTCCAGTCGCTGAACTTGCAATATACGAAGGTGACCGACGCTGGGCTACAGCACCTTGAACACTTGAAAAGGCTCCAGTCGCTTGGATTGTACTTCACGAAGGCGAGCGATTCCGGAATGGAACACCTCGAAGGCTTGACGCAACTCGAATCGCTCGACCTGAGGGCTACAGAGGTTGGTGATACGGGGCTCGGTCGCCTCAAAGGCCTGACGCGACTCAGGTCGCTACGGTTGGGCAGCATGGTGACTGACAAGGGGATGGATAATCTGAAAGGGTTCGCTCAGCTTCGGTTGCTGGAGTTGGGTCGGAAGGTCACGGATGCCGGCCTAGAGGCACTCAGGGGCCTTGTGAACATTCAGTCGCTTAACCTAGGCGGTACGCAGGTGACCGACAAGGGATTGGAGTACCTCAAGGATCTGACAGAACTGCAATCACTTGACCTTAGCAGCACGCAAGTGACCGATATTGGCTTGAGTCGCTGTAGAGGCTTCACGAAACTCAAGTCGCTAAATCTGGGACTCACTTCCGTAACCGATGCCGGGCTACCATACCTTTGGGGGTTGAGCCGACTCCAATCATTAGAGCTGGGCTGGACGCGTGTAACCGATGCGGGGTTGAACCACCTCGCGCGTTTGAAAACGCTGCAGTCGCTGGAACTGCATCGCACCAAGGTGACGGATGCAGGCATCGAACGACTCGAAGGCCTATCCCATCTGACGTACCTATCCATTGGAGGTACGCAGGTTACAGATGCGGGCGTGAAGAAACTTCACGAGGCTTTGCCGGGTTGCGATATCCAGCCTTGACCGATTGGGCCTTGACCGACAACCAGGGGACTGCCCGCGACATGGCGGTTTACAATTCCACGGGGAAGAAAGGGGTCAGAGAAAGCGCCGGTAAAAGCCGGCATGGAGTAGCGGATGAAAGAGCCGCATGGAAAAGGATTAGCGAACCGTTCCAACCCTGAGTCATGCGCCGGTCATGGTAACATGGCGGGTGAAGCGTTGACAAGGGCACACACAGGCCAGCCATTGAGCTCCGAAATCATTTCTTCGGCGTGCCGACCTTGTTCTGACAAGGGGAAGGCAACATCATGAGCGACGTCAATCGCAAGCCGCTCATGGACGCCGCGGAGTCTGAGACCCTGGAAACTCCGCGGGACGGTCCGGAAAGACACTTTGCCGCACGCCGGACATGCACGTTGTCAGGGAGTCGGACGGTCCCATAGTACCGAAGAAGCGGGCGAACAAAGCCGGCCTGATGGCGGCGGCGGAGTCCGTGGAGGGAAGGGGATCGACCAAGGGGAACGATAAGCAAGTCTTACTCGCTGCGGACTCAGAGCCGCGGAAAGCGTGGCATCGACATGCGTGGCGCACGAGCGGCCACCGGCCGACTCGTCATACCCAAGGTAGGAGCCGTATGAGGTAGTGCTTCACGTACGGATCTGTGCGGGGGGTGCCGGGCAACCGGCGTCCCTACCGCGACCCGCCGTTAGACGTTTGGCCTTGACGGGCGAGGAGCATGCAACGGTGACATTCAACGAATATAGACAGGAGCCGATTGTTGTAATGGCGGCGGCTTCTCCCCCGCCGGAATTACAGCAGCCGCTTCCACCTGCACCGGCACCGCAACAGTCGTTTCCGCCACTTTCGACCCAGGCTGCAAACCTCTTCCAGTCCGCCGTCGCTTTCGTGGGCGACGGGTGCGGAGTGGTCGATGATGCAGAGTTCCGCCGGCGGCTGGAGATTTGCCGTGCTTGCGACCGCCGAACGGGCAAACGATGTACCGCCTGCGGCTGCTGGATCGGTGTTAAGGCCCGCGGGCGAGCCTTCCACTGCCCGATAGGCCGGTGGGAGTAGCCGTTTACACGATTGCCAATTTTCCTGCAACCCTTTGAGGTCAATGATGTCCGAAGAACTTGATTTCACTCCGCCGGAAAACGATCCCGAGTCTAGTCGCTACGACGCCAACGCCAATTCGCCTGGTCAGGATGCTCTGGTCACGATCTATTCTTTCGACTGCGAGGACCGGCTGACCGCCGTGATTGACCCCGCTCGCCGCGATGAGTCGTCGGGTTGGAGCCCGCTGGGATCGCTCATCGATTGCTACGGGGGCCAGGTCGTGAAGAGCATTCGTGGCGACGCGGGCTATCGCGCGAAGCCGAATCCCGCATGGACCTTCAGTGGGCTCGCGGCCGAAGGCGAGTCAGCCTACGACATCTACATTTTCTCGGCAAAGCGCCTTAGCGGCAGGGACTGGCAGAACGACTATTCCGTCAGTGCCGGCACGCTCGTCCTTTCGGCCGATTCCGCGGAACGGGAGTTGGGAGAGGAGTGGCACAAGCTGGGAACCGTGACACTGCCGGGCTGCACGTCCGCTCTGACCATAAGCTACCACGGCAAGGGCGCGGCCGCAGACGTGGTGTGGCTGGTCGGTGAGGACGCGGTTGGACCTCTGGACGAACCACTGGCTGGCGGAGCGTAGGCAGTCATGTGCTCATGTCTGCCGGGGCGGAGCTTAATTTCGCCGGGCTGCTGTGCTCGGCAGTCCGGCTAATGCGGCTTGGCTGCCGGCGTGCGGTTGTTCGGGAACACGATCCGCTGTACTCGGCGTGTCGTGCGGACGAACAAACCGCTGGCCGGCTAGTTTTGGCCGCGGGTCTGCCACTTTTCGATTGTTCTTGCGAATTCCGGCCTTCTGCCGATCGCCGTAACCCGTTGCTGGAAATCCACTTAGGGCAATCGCCCCCGCCCCGCCCGCGGCCCTCACCCTAACCCTCTCCCAGAGGGCGAGGGGACATTAACGGCCCGCGGCAAAAATTCTGCTTCCCGCCACTTGACAACCATCCGAAGTTATGGATAATTACGGTCTTGTAGTGCGATTCCTTCCGTCCCCGTTGGAGTTCCGGCTTTGGCCGGGAAATGCCGCCTCAAGGCGGAACTCCAGCGCGAGACACCCACCAACCCCAAGGAGACCCAGCCATGTGTTCCGTCAGCGAAAAACCGCCCGCCGACGACCTTCAACCGCAGACCGGCCAGACCGCCCGAGTGACCCCCGCGATGCTCGGCGCCCGGCGGCGGAAAGAGACCCTGCTCCCCGAGATCACGCAACTGGCCCTGGAGGGCCACTCCAGCCAGGCCATCGCCGATAAGCTCGGCATGCCCAAACGGACCGTCAATTACTGGCTGCAGGAGGCCCGCCGGGAATGGATCGCCAGGGCGGCCCTGAGCGCGGCCGAGATGTTCGCCGCCGACCTGGCGCGGCTCGATGCGATCTACCGCGAGGCCATGCAGGCCTGGCGCAACTCGCAATCCGAGATCGACGTGCGGCTGGTCCAGCACAGCCAAACCGGCGACGGCAAGTCGATCACGAAAAGGTCGCTCCGCTCCCAACCCCAACGGGGAAATGCCGCCTTCCTCACCAGGGCCACGGCGGCCGTGATGGCCTCCTGGCGGCTCAAGGGCAAACCCGGACCGCCGTGCCCCGATGCGATCGCGCGGGAACTGCCCGTCGAAGCCGATGGCGGCACCCTTCCGGCGGATGTGCCGAACGAGGATTTGGAAACCATGAGCGAAGATCAGCTCCGCGACTACCGCGCTCGGCTGTCGGCCACAATCGAGGCCATCGACGAACTGGCCGATTTCCGTGCGTTCGACGCCGGCGACGATTCGCCGCCCGCCCCCGAGAACGTGCCGCCTGTCACCGTAAGTCTGCCAACCGAAAGCGGAAGTCTGCCAATCGCGCCCGAGGTCTCGCCGCCTGTCGCCGAAAGCCGGCCACCGGTCCCCGAGCGTTTGTCGCCCATCGCCGAGAGTTCACCACCCGCCTCGGATGGTCTACCACCCGCTACCGAGAGTTCAGCGCCGGAAGAAAATTCGGACAAGTTCGGGCAAAGACCCGCCAGCCTCATTCGCACGCTGCTACAGATGGAGGTCGACAGGAAGGCAAGTGAATTGCGCAAGTTGATGAAGGAAGGTGAATTGCGCAAGTTCGGGCAGAAACCACCCAGCGGGGCGGGAATAGAAGCCAGGAGTTAGAAGTTAGGAGTTAAAGGAACCGATCGCCGATTTTCGAGCAAGTTCGGGCAAAAACCACCCATCGGAAGGACAGAACGGCGGATTGGCACAACGAATTTCGGGCAAGTTCGGGCAAAAACCACCCGCCGGCATGGTGATTCCGAAGCGTGCCGGACAAACAGCGAAGACAGGGCAAAAACCACCCGTTGGCATGGTGGAGAATCGGCTTCCCCCCAACGGATATACCGGACTTGAAGAAGATGTGCGAAAGGAAAATGCAAGTCGAAGTGAATTGCCGCACTCCAAATTGCAATGAATGTTGGCAAGAGACGCTGCCGCGAATGGATCCGATCCGCTAGAATCGCTTTCGGAATGTTTGGGGAACTTTTCCTCAATGCCGTGCGTCTAACAACCACACGCTGTTTCCGGCTTGGCCCAAGGCCGGTCGTCCGCCCACAAAAGCCCTCCTTGGCAAGGAACCCAACGATGAAAGCCTTATCTGTCACTTTGCTACTCACCACAGTCTTGATCGGAACCCCAATGGCTACAGCCGCAGACAAGTGGGATGCCCAGTGGAAAAAGGTCGACGATGCCGTGCAGAAGGGCCTGCCGCAGACGGCCATCGAGCAGCTTCAGCCGATCCTCACGGGCGCGACGGCGGAGAAGAACTACCCCGTGGCCATCAAGGCCATCGGCCGCAAGATCGCCCTGGAAGGCACCATTCAGGGCAACAAGCCGGAAGAGAAGATCACCCGCATGGACGCCGAGATCGCCAAGGCGCCCGCCGAGATGCAGCCCATGCTGGAGGTCGTCCAGGCCGACTGGTACTGGCAGTACTTCCTCCATAACCGCTGGCGGTTCATGCAGCGCACGGCCACGGAGGCCGGGGCACCCGGTACTCCGGGTCCAGGCAAGGATTTCACCACCTGGGACCTGCCGCGGCTCTTCGCCGAAATCGACAAGCACTTTCAAAAGGCCCTGGCCGCTCAGGAGCAACTCAAGAAGATCCCCATCGCGAGCTTCGACGGCCTGCTGGACAAAGGCACCATGCCCGACAGCTACCGGCCCACGCTCTACGACTTCGTGGCCCACCAGGCCCTGGAGTTCTACAACGCCGGCGAGCAGGCCGGGGCCAAGGCGGAAGATGCCTTCGACCTTTCGGCGGATAGCCCCGTTTTCCGCCCGATGGAGGAGTTCGTTGCCTGGAAGATCGAGAGCACGGATTCCGATTCGGTCACGCTGAAGGCCATCCGGCTCTACCAGCAGTTGCTCAGCTTCCATCAAAAAGACAGCGACAAGGCGGCCCTCTTGGACGCCGACCTCGAACGGCTGAGCTTCGGCAATAACAAGGCCGTGGGCGAGGAGAAGGCGACGCTCTACAAGGCGGCCTTGCAGCGTTTCGTGAAGCAATGGGGCGACCATCCGATCTCGGCCATCGCCCGCTACCGTTGGGCGGAGGTCTTGCAGCAAGAGGGCTCGCTGGTCGAGGCCCACGACCTGGCGCAGCAGGGCGCCCAGGCCTTTGCCAACGAGCCGGGCGGCAAGCTCTGCTACAACCTCATGAAGCAGATCGAGGCCAAGTCGGCGAACATCATGACCGAACGCGTCTGGAATGATCCGTCGCCCTCGATCCGCGTCACCTATCGCAATCTGACGACGGTCTACTTCCGGCTGATCCGCCAGGATTGGGTCGCCCGCTTGAAAAAGACCCCCTACCGCGGCGACAACCTCGACGACGCCCAGCGGAAGGTGATCCTGTCCCAGAAACCCGACGTAACCTGGACCGCCAGCCTGCCGCCCACGAACGACTACCAGGAGCGGGCTGAAGACCTTCCGCCGCCGAAGGGCCTGAAGCCGGGCTTCTACTATCTCTTGGCCAGTTACGACCCGACTTTCAGCGCGGGGAACAACATCGTCTCCTACACGGAAGTCTGGGTGAGCAAGCTGGCCCTGGTGATCCGGCAGCAGAACATGGACGGCCGGTTCGGCGGCTTCGTGCTCGATGCCGCCTCGGGCGAGCCGATCGAAGGGGCCGACGTGCAGGTCTATGCCTGGAACTGGAACGGCGGCGCAGTGACCACGGGACCCAAGACGCGGAGCGACCGCAACGGCCAATTCGCCGTCGGCGGCATCGCCAACCAGAACAATCTGCTCTACGTCACCCACGCGGGCCAGGAACTGGCCGCCAATGGCAACCTCTATCCGAATTCCGCCGACTTCCGGCAGATTCCGCGAAAGGAAGTCATCTTCTTCACCGACCGATCGCTCTACCGCCCTGGCCAGACCATCGACTACAAGGGCATCGCCATCCTCGTCGACCAGGAGGGCGACAACTACAAGGTCCTGCCCAAGCAGCGGGTGACGGTCGTCTTCAGCGATGCCAACGGCAAGGAAATCGCCCGGCAGACACCCGTGGCGAACGACTACGGTTCCTTCAGCGGCAACTTTACCGCCCCCCGCGACCGGCTGATGGGCCGGATGATGATCCACGTCGACGGCGGCGGTCTGCAGGGCAATACCTGGGTGAACGTCGAGGAGTACAAGCGGCCCAAGTTCCAGGTCACGCTCGACGCCCCGAAGACCGCCGCCAAGCTGGGCGGCGAGGTCGAGCTGGAGGGCAAGGCGATCGCGTATACCGGGGCCGCAGTGGGCGGGGCCAAGCTCCGCTACCACGTCGTCCGCGAAGTCCGCTATCCGATCTGGTGGTACTGGGGTTTCGGAGGGTTTGGTGTGGGACGGATTGGCAATCCGTCCTACAATACCGGCGCAGGAAATCGCCCACGGCACGGCCGAGACCCAGGCCGACGGCACGTTCAAGATCCAGTTCGTCGCCAGGCCGGACCTGTCGGTCGCCGAGAAAGACGAGCCGATCTTCCAGTTCCAAGTCTCGGCCGACGTGACCGACACCAACGGCGAAACCCGCTCCGCCGAGCGCATGACTCAGGCCGGCTACACGGCCCTGAAGGCATCGCTTCAGCGCCAACGATTGGATCACCGCCGGCAAGAACTTCGAGATCGCCCTTTCCACAACTACGCTCGACGGCGAACCGCAGCGGGCCGAAGGTTCACTGAAGATCTACCGACTGAAGCAGCCGGAAAAAGTGGCCCGGCCTGACATCCTCGGCCAGCGGCCGATCTTCCGACCTGTGATGCGCAATCCGCGGCTCCCGTCACCCGCAGGGAGAGGGATACGGGTTGAGAGTGCGCCCAAGCCCGATCCCGCGGATCCCAACACCTGGGAACTGGGCGAAGTCGTCGCCGAGCAAGGGCTCTCGACCGATGCCGCCGGCAAGACCACCTGGTCGACTGAAGCTTGAGGCCGGGGCCTATCGGGCGAAGTTCGAGACGCAGGACCGGTTCGGCAAGAAGATCACGGCCCTGCTGCCGCTCGACGTGCTTGCCCCCGAGGCGCGGCAAATTCCCCATCAAGATCCCAAATCTCGTGGCCGGACCGAAGTGGACGCTGGAGCCGGGCGAGGAGTTCATGGCCCTCTGGGGAACGGGCTATGATAGCGGCCGGGCGTACATCGAGATCGAACATCGCGGCAAGATCTTGCAGAGCTTCTGGACCGAAGCGGGGGCGACGCAGCAGCCGGTCAGGCAGACGGTGACGGAGGCCATGCGGGGCGGTTTCACGCTCCGTGTGACGATGGTCCGCGAGAACCGCGCCTATCTCGAATCGCGCCGCGTCGACGTGCCCTGGACGAACAAGAACCTCACGGTGAAGTGGGAGCATTTCGTCTCCAAACTGGAGCCGGGGCAAAAGGAGACCTGGATCGCCGTGATTACGGGCCCGGAGAGCGCTGGAGTCCCGCCTTTAGGCGGCAATCCGCGCGAAACTCCGCCTAAAGGCGGGACTCCAGCGAAGGCGGTGGCCGAGGTGGTGGCCGCTTTGTATGACCAGTCGCTCGACGCCTATCTGCCGCACGATTGGCCCACAGGCTTCGGCGTCTTCCGCGAGGACTGGAGCCGCATCAGCTACCAGTTCGAGAACACGGCCATGTATCTCAACCAGCTCCAGGGCAGGGGTTGGCCGGTAGACCAGAGGGCCGTGCAAATCACCTATCGCAAACTGCCGTCGAGCATCACGGTCGACCTCTGGGGCTACGGTTTCTTTGGAGGAGTGAGCGGAGGCGGCCGGATGTTGCGCGGCGGAAGAGGCGGTGCGGTGCCGGCGCCGATGGCACCGATGGCAGCCCCGGCCGGGATGGCGATGGAATCGGCCGACGCCGCGTCCCCAATGACAGCGGGGCCAATGATGATGGCGAAGTCGGCAGCCGTCAACGGCCCCATGGCGCCGGCGGCGATGCCACTATGGACGGCGCTGGAGTACCCGACGGCGGCCAGCCCAAACCGGGGCCCGATCTGAGCCAGGTCGCGGCACGCCAGAACCTCAACGAAACGGCCTTCTTCTTCCCCCATCTGCTCTCGGACACGGAAGGCCGGGTGAACTCGAATTCACCATGCCGGAGGCCCTGACCAAGTGGAAGTTCCTGGGCTTCGCCCACGACACCCAACTCCGCAGCGGCCTCTTGACCGACGAAGCGGTGACGGCCAAGGACCTCATGGTCCAGCCCAATCCGCCGCGGTTCCTCCGCGAGGGCGACGAACTGGAGTTCACCGTCAAGGTCAGCAACCAGTCGGCAACACGGCAGAGCGGCACGGTGCGGCTGACGTTCGCCGACGCCCGCACGGCCAAGTCGATCGATGCCGCGCTGGGAAATGCGACCACCGATCAGAGCTTCGACCTGGCGGCCGAAGGAGTCGAAGAGCTACTCGTGGAAGTTGACGGTTCCCGACCTGTCTGGCGACGCGATCAGCTACAAGGCGGTCGGCTCGACCGGCCGGCTCTCCGACGGCGAGGAGGGCCTGCTGCCGGTGCTCGTCCGCCGCACGCTGGTCACGGAGTCGCTGCCGCTGCCGATCCGCGGCCCTGCAGACCAAGAAGTTCGAGTTCGACCGCCTGCTGAAATCGGGCGAGTCGAAGACCTTGAAGAGCCAGAACCTGACGGTGCAGATGGTCTCGAACCCGTCGTGGTACGCGGTCATGGCGTTGCCCTACCTCATGGAGTATCCCCTACGAGTGCTACGAGCAGATCTTCAACCGGCTGTATGCCAACGCCTTGGCCCGGCACATCGCCAACAGCGATCCGAAGATCCATCGCGTCTTCGACCAGTGGCGCGGCACGCCCGCCCTGGATAGCCCGCTGGAAAAGAACCAGGACCTCAAGTCGGTGCTGCTGGAGGAGACGCCTTGGGTCCGCCAGGCCCAGGCCGAGAGCCAGGCCCGGCGGAACGTGGGCATGCTTTTCGACGACAATCGCCTCAACGACGAGACGCCGCGGCGCTGCAGAAGCTGGCGCGAAGCAGATGGCCAGAACGGGGCCTGGCCGTGGTTCCCCGGCGGCCCGCCCA
Organism: uncultured Planctomycetia bacterium; assembly: GCA_963824275.1. GTDB lineage: Bacteria > Planctomycetota > Planctomycetia > Pirellulales > Thermoguttaceae > JANXQG01. The sequence continues at coordinate 471,909 of CAWGOT010000008.1, forward strand.
ACGATTACATCACGCTCTACATCACGACCGGCTTCGGCCGCCTGCGGCACCTGGGCGTGAAGGTCGACATGCAGCCGGCCTTCAAGTCGCTGGCCCGGCTGGACGGCTGGATCGATCGAGATCTACCGCGAGATCCTCAAGGACGGCCACAAGGATGAGAATCACCTCAGCCCGACGATCGCCCTCTATCTCTACGGCCGCAGCTTCTTCCTGGAAGACAGGCCGATCGCCGCGCAGCCCAAGGAGGCGGTCGATTACTTCCTCGGCCAGGCCCGCAAGTACTGGCTGAATCTGGCCGACCGCCAGTCGCAGGCCCATCTGGCCCTGGCCTTGAAGCGCTTCGGCGACAAGCCGGCCGCCGCAGGGCATCATGCGCTCGATCAAGGAGCGGAGCGTCACGGACGAGGAGTTGGGCATGTTCTGGCGCGACACGGAGCTTTCCTTCTGGTGGTATCGGGCCCCGATCGAGACCCAGGCCGTGATGATCGAGGCCTTCGACGAGGTGATGAACGACCAGAAGGCGGTCGAGGACTGCAAGGTCTGGCTCTTGAAGCAGAAGCAGACGCAGGACTGGAAGACGACCAAGGCCACGGCCGACGCCGTCTACGCCCTGCTGCTCCGCGGCGAGCAACGTGCTGGCCTCCGACGAGCTGGTCGAGGTCAGCCTCGGCGGCGACCGGCGATCAAGCCCGAGAAGGTCGAGGCCGGCACCGGCTTCTACGAGCAGAAATTCGTCCGCGGCGAGATCAAGCCGGAGATGGGCAGCATCACCGTGAAGAAGCTCGATCCGGGCGTGGCCTGGGGCAGCGTGCACTGGCAGTACCTGGAAGACATGAGCAAGGTGACGGCCTACGAGGGCACGCCGCTGAAGCTCACCAAGACGCTCTACACGCGGCAGTACACGAAGAAGGGGCCCGTGCTCGAGGCGGTCAAGGGGCCGGTGCAAGGTGGGCGACGAGACTCGTCGTGCGGATCGTCCTGCGGACCGACCGCGACATGGAGTACGTCCACTTGAAGGACCATCGCGGCAGCGGCACCGAGCCGGTCAACGTGCTGTCGCAGTACAAGTACCAGGACGGGCTGGGCTATTACGAATCGACCCGCGACACGGCGAGCCACTTCTTCATCGACTATCTGCCCAAGGGCACGTACGTCTTCGAGTATGCCACGCGCGTCGTGCATCGCGGCAGGTACCAGACCGGTTTTGCCGCGATCCAGTGCATGTACGCCCCGGAGTTCAACAGCCACTCGGAGAGCTTGTGGATCGAGGCGAAATAAGAGGGAAAAATTCGAAATCCGAAATTCGAAATCCGAAACAAGTCCAAAGTTCAAAGAAGGAAAAGGAATGAAAAACCGAACGGAAACGCCGTCCGCGCATTTTGACCGTTTCTGCTTTGGATTTATTCTATTGTTTCGGATTTTGAGATTGGAATTTCGGATTTTTCCGCCCCCGGCCGATGCACCACGACGCGAAGGAGGTGATAGAGGAGCAAGAGCCCAAAGGCCCCCCCACGGCGGACAGAAAGCCGAGCGGAGCTAGGGGATTCGAAGGGCCGCCGCCCTGGATCCAAGACAGCACGCCCAGGCCGACCGCGCTGCCGGTGATGCCCAGGGTCAGCGTGGAGAGAGAACCGGAGGGTTGGGCGAGCGGCAAGATCGCGCGGGCCAACAGCCCTGCCAGGCTGCCGAAGCCGATCCAGATCAACACGATGGGCACCCAGGATTGGGCAAGTGGTGAAAGTTCCGGCATGGCAGTGTCAATACAAAAAATCCTTGCGCCGCTGACGTCCCGATCGAACCTTCAACTGGGATGTTCGATCCTGGACGCCAGCCGCGCAAGGCGCCGTCCCCCCGCCGCGTGGGCTCGGCAGCACGCTCCGCGTTGTCCCCAACGACACGGTCACGTACTGGCGTTTCCGCGCGGCATTCGGCTGAAACTCGTGATTTCACGCGAGACCTACCGTTGCAGGTTTTGCTCCTGCGATACGGACTTCTGGGCAGCGGCCTCCTTGCTCAGCGGGAACTGCGAGCCCGGAGGAAGTACTGCACGTTTTCATTCAGGTACCAAGGGCTGGGCAGGGTCTGGCCGCCGATGTCCATCTGGCAGCCCGTCAACCCCATCACCGAAATCAGATCCCAGGCCGAGCAAGCCGATCCGCCAGCCGCTACGACCCGTATTGGAGGCCGTCATGGGCCACCTCCGTGGGCTTTGTAAAAACGCACGTTGACTGTCGCGATTCAGGGAGGAAAGTCCCCAAATCCTGCAACCTCAGTTCGATTGCCTATTGTCCACAATTGCCGTTCTAGGTATCGGGCCTACAACCGTTACACTCGATACAATCGGCACCTAGCTTATCGTCTCGCCACTCGTCAAACTTTAACACTGGAAAAACTTCTGCGAAAAGTGTATGATCGATTGGGGTAGAATGGAGCAGAGATCGACATGATGCCTTGCATTTCCAGCCATTGGGGTGGGTTTCTTCGGCCGGTGTCGGCCGTTTTTCTCATCGTCGGAGGGGTCTTGGCCGTGCTTGGCCACAGCCGCCCGGCGGCCGGCCAGCCGCGCAGTCGTGGCCGCCGGGATAGCGCCGACCGCACCGTACCAACGCAGGCCTATCACGCCGCCTTTATCGATTTCTACGATGGCGACTACCGTGCGGCCCTGGAACACTTCAAGGCGAACGCCCGCGGGGCGATCAAGACGTCGCAGTCGCGCTGGATCGACTCGATCTGTTACGAAACGATGCAGGGCGAGTGCTACTACCAGATGGGCCAATACCCCGAGGCCCTGGGCCATTACACGGCCGCGTTGGAACTCTATCTGGGCTTTCCCACATGGCTCTCCCAGGTGGCCTTTCAGCCGATCCGTGCCTGATCCCGCCGTCAAGAAGCCGCCCCCCTGGCAGGTTCGCCCGTTGCAAGCCCCGCTGGGCCAGTTGCCGCCCAACATGCTCTTGGGACAGGGGCAGCCCATCTCGGCAACGCTCCAGCAGGGCGGGGTCGTGCAGCCGCCCAACTTGTATCCCGTCGAGCCGGCGGAGATCGTCCGCTGCACGGCCCTGGCCATCCGCCGCCGCGGCGAGCTGCTCGGCCCGCTGGCCGCCCACGATCCGATGATCGACAACCTCATCACCTCCTTGCAGCGCCGCCCCGGACAGCCCAACCACTGGTCGGAGGCGTGGGTCAATCTGGAACTCGGCTTGGCCCTGTCGGCCGGAGGGCGAACGGCGGCGGCGATCCCCGTTCTGCAGAAGGCCACGCTGGCCTCGGGGGAGTTCGAGCATCCGCTGACCGCCATGGCCCATCTGGAGCTTGGCCGGCTGGCGATGGCGAGCGGCGATTTTACCGGCGCCGCGGCCCATTTCGAAGAGGCCTCCTATGCCTCGTATTACTTCACCGACGTGAACCACCTGCCCGACCTGGGCGTGATGGAAGAGGCCTTTCGCTATGGTGCTTTGAATCACTTGTTGGCCAACGGCAAGGGCGTCTTCCCGCCGCTGCTGACAGCACTGCCTTGGGCCAAGGTCAATCACTGCCGGCAATTGTATGCGTCGCTCTTGAATGCGGCCGCCGAGAACCAGCTCGTCTTGGGTCAGACGCAAGCCGCGATGGCGCTGTTGGAGGAGGCCCGCGGGGCGATCGACCAACAAGCCCATGGCCCTCGGTCGGATTGGCGCAAGGAGAATGTTCCTGGAGGCCACCGCCTGGTATCAGGGCGGCAAGGTCGCCGACGGAGATACGATTCTGGCCAAGGTGATGGCCTTCATGCGGACAGGGTCGCTCTGGCTGTTCCACATGCGGAAGGTCGACGACTACTACACCGGCGGCGGCAACGGCGACGTCAGCGCCGCCCGGTCGGCAGTCGATCTCTACCAGACCGTGCTCCGCGATCCGCAGCCCGCCGACTGGCTGACCGATCCGATGGAAGTCGCTCGCCGTGCTGTGGGTGCCGCATGGCCTGATCTACGAGCACTGGTTCGAGGCGGCCGTCGACCGCCAGGATCACGAACTGGCGATGGAGGTGGCCGACCGCGCCCGGCGGCATCGCTTCCTTTCCACCTTGCCGATGGGCGGGCGGTTGGAGTCGTTGCGCTGGGTGCTGGAGGGGCCGAAGGAACTGTTGCCGCAGCAGGCGCTGTTGCAGCGGCAGGACTTGTTGACCCGCTATCCCGGCTACAAGGCCTTGCTCGAGAAGACCAGCGCGTTGCGGCGGGACCTGGCGGCCTTGCCGCTGGTTGAGGACGACGTGGAGAAGACCAAGAGGCAGGCGCAAGCGATGGCCGCACTCAAGGACATTGGCCGCAAGCAGGAAGACATCTTGCGCGAGATGGCCGTGCGGCGCGATCCGGCGGCGATCGCCTTTCCGCCCTTGAGAACGACGGCCGAGATCCAGAAATCGCTGCCGCCGGGCCATGCCTTGTTGATCTTCTTCTCCACCAGCAAGTTCACGCAGGCCTTCCTGCTGAACCACGACAAATATGCCATGTGGCAAGTGGCTACGACGCCGCAGGTCCTTGCCCGGCAGGCGGCCACGTTGCTGCGAGACATCGGCAACATCTCGCCGACCTACGAAGTGACTTCGAAGGACCTGGCCGACGTCAAGTGGCGGCAAGCCGCCAAGGATCTGCTGGACGGCCTCTTGAAGGGCTCGCGGGCCGACTTCACCACGAAGTTCGACGAGTTGATCATCGTGCCCGACGGCGTACTGTGGTACGTGCCTTTCGAGGCCTTGCAGGTGCAAGCCGGGGGGCAATTGCAGCCCTTGATTTCCCGTTTCCGCATTCGCTATGCGCCGACGGCCGGTCTGGCCACGGCCACGCTAGCCCTGGGCCGCCGCCACGGCAATACGGCGATCGTCGCCGGCAAGCTCGGCCCCAAGTTGGAAGAAGAGGCGGTTCAAACCGCGGTCGCGGACCTCTCGAAATCGCTGCCCGGCTGTGTGACGCTGAAGATGCCGTTGCCCGCCACGGCCCCGATCTACGCCAATTTCATCGACCGTCTTGTCGTGCTCGACGAGTTGAGCCCGACCGCCCTGTCGGATCCCTACGGCTGGTCCCCACTTCCCACGGAGCGGACCAAGACCAGCGGGCCGCTGGGCGAGTGGTCCCTCTTGCCGCGGCGAGGACCGGACGAGGTGATCCTGCCGGGTTACCATTCGGCGTGCGAAAATTCGCTGAACACGGCCCGCCGAACGACCCGTGGCCCCGTGGGTACGCTCGATCCCGGCGTCGAGATCTTTCTCAGTTTGTGCGGATTGATGTCGACCGGCACGCGGACGGTCCTCGTCAGCCGGTGGCGGAGCGGTGGGCAGATGAGCCTCGACGTGGTGCGGGAATTCACCCAGGAATTGCCGCACACGACGCCCGCCGACGCCTGGCAGCGGGCAATCCAGGTGGTGCGAAATTCGCCGTTAAACAGCGATGCCGAACCGCGGGTCAAAAAGCTGACCGGGGAGCGCGCCGAAACCGACATGGCGCAGCATGCCTCGCATCCGTTTTTCTGGGCAGGATACCTGCTGGTCGACTCGGGCTGCCCCGAGCCGAAACCCGAACCAAAGCCTGGGGCGGCAAAGTAGGGACTGGTGAATCACCTTCACCTTTCTGCCCTCGATTTCGATCGCGGGTGCGTATATAATGAAACGTTGGAACAGCCCTTCTTTTCTCATGGAGTATTTTGGCATGACACGCCTGAATTGGATGCGAGCGTTGACGCTCGCATTGTTTGCTTCGTTGATCGGCTCTTTTCCCCTTCTGGCCCGGGCGGAAAACGAAGGCCAGGCCGACCTCGACAAGGCCACGCAGCAGAAACTCGGCGCCCAGACGGCGGGCGACTTCAGCGAGGTGATCCAGCTCTGCGAAAGCGCTTTGAAGAAGGGGCTCGACAAGGGCAATGCGTCCTTTGCCAACGACCTGATGGCCGCAGCCCTGGTGCAACGCGGCAGCCTGGCAGCGGCCAAGGCGTACACGGCCTTCCTGGCAGCGGGCGAGAAGGCGGCGACCGACGAGGGTTGGAAAACTTCCCGCAGCGAGGCCTTGGCCGATCTGGAGAAAGGCGTGAAGCTCAGCCCCAAGCAGCCGCAGGCCCAGTTCGAGATCGCCAAGCTGAACCTCTTGCCCGGCGGTGACACCCAGAAGGCGAAGGAGGCCCTCGACAAGACGATCGATTTGGCCACCGACGACGCGATGCTGCGGGCCGAGGCCCTGGTGCAGCGGTCCACGATGCGCGACAACAGCCGGCAGCGGCTGGCCGATCTCGACGAGGCCGTTCGCGCGCTGCCCGGAAACGCCGTGTTGCTGCGGCGCCGCGGCCTGGTGCGGGCGGAGGCCGAGAAATGGGACGACGCCCTGGCCGACTTCGACAAGGCCATCGCCGCCGACCCGAAGCAGACTTGCAACCTACCAGATGAAGGCCGCCGTGCTGGTCAAGATCAAGAAGTTGCCGGAGGCCCTGGCCGTCCTGGAAAAGGGCCACGCGGTGGCCCCGGACAACATCGATCTGCTGGTGGCCAAGGGGCAGATTTTCGTCGAGCAGGCGCGGACCGCCGAGGCGGCAGCGGCCAAATCGGCCTACAAGTCGGCCGCCGAAGAACTGTCCCGCGCCCTGGCCATCGACGGTTCGAGCCTGCCGATCCTGGAGCTTCGTGCGGCGCTCTACGAGCAATTGGGCGAGAAAGACAAGGCCCTGGCCGACGTCGAGAAGATCCTCGGCATCAAGCCGGACCAGCCGAACATGATGCGCATGCGGGCCGTCCTGCTCTCCGAACTGGGCAAGAACGACGCGGCCGTGGAAGAATTGCAGAATCTGCACAAGGCGAACCCCAAGGACTCGACGACGCTGTTGTTGATCGGCTCGCTGTACACGACCATGAAGAAGTACGACAAGGCCGTCGAGGTCTTTACAGCGATCTTGGCGGATCACCCGGACGACGTGGAGGCCATGCGCGGCCGGGGCGACGCCCTTTTGAACCCGGTCGCCGCGCCGATGCCGAGTCGGACTACGAGCAGGCCTTGAAGCTCCAGCCCCACGACGTGGGCATTCTCAACAACTATGCCTGGGTGCTGGCGACCGCCCCCGAGGACAAGCTTCGCGACGGTCATCGCGCCGTGGCCCTGGCGACCGACGCCTGCCGGCAGACGGAATACAAGCAGGACTACATCCTCAGCACGCTGGCTGCGGCGTACGCGGAGACGGGCGATTTCGAGTCCGCCCGCAAGTGGTCGGCGGCGGCCGTGGATGCCAAGCGCCGAGCGAACATGCCGAGGCCTCGCGCAAGGACGAATTGAAGAAGGAGTTGGAGAGCTACAAGGCCAACAAGCCCTGGCGCGAAGCCTTGCCGCTGCCGGAGGAGAAGGCGACCGACGACAAGAAGGCGGAGGAGAAGAAGACCGCGGTCGAGGAGAAGAAGGGCGATTCCGCGGCGAAAGAAACGCCGTCGAAATCCGACGCCGCGAAGAAGAAGAAGGGCAAGAAGTCGGCCCCCAAGCAGACGCCCAAGCCGGACGACGGTGAGCCGCCCATGGAGTTCTGAAGTTCTTGCCTCGTTTCGCCGTGGCCTTTGCCACGCTTTGGGCGGCGTCGAAAGTTGCTTGTGCCACGTCAGGGGACATTATTCAGCGATAGTGTCCTCACTCTTTCTTTGCCTTGTCCGGCAGCGTCGGGCCGGCAGCCGGGGTGAAAGCGGCGATTGCCTCGTGGCAGGGCTGCTTGCCCCCGGACTTCTTCGCGTCCTTCTCGATGGCCCAGATCATCACGCCGCCGTAGCCCTGGTCGATGGCAAAGCGGCACTTGGCCGTGCATGCCTGCGGATCGCAATCCACCTCCGCATGGCTTTCCTCGTAATCCAACCCGATGCCGACGCCGAGTTTCACCTTCGGCAGGCCCTTGTCCACCAGGCCCTGCATGTCTTTGGCGATGTCGGTCACGTCCACGGCGCCGTTCTTGACGGCCCGCGTCCAATACGACATGTTGTTCAGTTGGTCCATAAAGGGCTGAATCTGCGCGGTCGTGCGGTTGAACATCCAATTGGCCACCGCGGCGGTGAGCAGCGGACGCGGCGTGATCTTGTCCAGTTCCGCCCGCAGCTCCTTGTGGAGGGCCACGTACTCGGCGTTCTTTCCCTGCAACTCTTCCCAGTCCATGTCCGCGCCGTCGAATCCGTACTCTTTCAAGAGACTGATGATGTTCTTGATGAAGGTGGCCCTCACGGCGGCATCCGCGGTGGAACTGGCAAAGTTGCGGCCGGTGCCCGCGCCCCCCACGCATAAAAGCACCTTGACGTTGTTGCGATGCGCTTCCGCGATGGCCGCCTTGACGCGGCTGTCGGTCCACCCCATCCCCAGCTTGCATCCCCCACGGGTGTCGGGCGTTGCGGAGAAGATGCAGAGGTGCGTGTAGCTTTTCCAGGCGACGTTTTCGGGGGAGATCCTGGCCCACCCGGCCCAATACGCGGTGACCCATCCGACCTTCTGCTCCTTCTGCTCTTTCTCCGCCGCGAAGACTGTGGAACTCGAAAGCAGCAGAAGAGCAAGCAGGGCGATCTTGCCCGCCAAGGGGAGAAAACCGATTGTGAATTGCCCGGTGGACGCCGAATTCCGAGGGGCTGGGGAGTGTGTTTCCATGTTCATGTCGAGTGCCTTTAGGTAAGTAGGTAACTGGTGATAGGGGTCCTGATTCGTCATGCCTCCGTGACCCTTTGACGGCAGGCCGACAACGAGAATGGCGGCTAGCCCACTTTATCAACATCGCCTGGCATTTTCCAGGGCGCACGGTACCTCTTAGTCAGCAGCGCATTGGCTTGGCGATCGTCGACTATTTGTTCCGTAGCGGCATTCCAGCGGATCTGGCGGCCCACGCGCCAGGCGATGTTCAACAAATGGGCGGGAATGCTGGCGCGGTGGCCCACCTCGGCGTCAGTCTCGGGCTGCCTGCGACTGCGCAGGCTGGCGATGAACGCGGCCGCATGCTTGCCGGTGCTGTCCCAATCCCTGGCGATCTCCATTCTCTCGACCTTCTTGGAGGCGCGGATCTCGGGCATGAGTTGACACCCGCCGCGATGCACCAAGAGCGTGGCGTCCGTGCCATAGAAACACTTGCCGTGGCTGCCCGGGCCGTTGTCGTGTTCGTTCCCCGTCCGCAACGTATATTGCAGCACAAACCCCTGGTCGGCCGCGGGGCAGGGGCCGTACTCGAGTATGCCGGAAAAGGTGTCGGGCCACTCGCGGTTGTCCTTGTCTCTGGAGAAGCAATAGTGCCCCCCGACGCCGCAAGCCGACAGAGGCCCTCGTGTGCCCATCGCCCAGTGAACAATATCGAAGTGGTGAACGCCCCAGCAGGTCGTCCACCCGCCGCCGTAATCGTAGAACCAGTAATGGTGCTCGTAGCGATTGGAGTTGTAAGGCACTTTGGGCGAAGGGCCAAGCCAGAAGTCCCAGTCGAGTTCCCCCGGCGGGTCTGCATCGGGCGGCGCGCCGAAACCGGGATTGTGGTTGACGTAGTCCCAGACCTTGACCTCTCCAATCCGCCCCAACCGCCCCGATTGCACGATCTCGGCCGCCTTGCGGTAATGATCGGAACTGTGCTGCTGGGTGCCGATTTGCACGATGCGGCGGTATTTCCCGGCAGCATCCACGATGGCCCGGCCTTCAACGATCGAGGTGGCCAGGGGTTTCTCGACGTACACGTCCTTGCCGGCCTGACAGGCATCGACGCTCGCGAGCGCCTTCCATTGGCCGTTGGTGGCCACGATCACCGCGTCGATGTGTTTATCGTCGAGCAGCTTGCGGTAGTCGTGGTAAGCAGCCACCTTCTCGCCGCCGGCTTGCTCGCGGACCCGGGCCATGCGCTGCGAGTGCAGATCGCAGACTGCCGTGATGCGAACGCCGGGCAATGCGCGGAAAGGTCCCACCAACTGCCCGCCGCGCGTGCCGCACCCAATCAGGCCTAAATTGACGGTGTCGTTGTCGCCGGGCTTCGGATCCGCGGGAACCATGTACTCATGGTCGGCGGCGCGGAGTCGTGCCGCCGACCACCCCACCGCCGCCGTGGCAGCAGTCGTCTCGATAAATGCTCTCCGGGTCAGTTTAGAGCCCATCCGAAAGTCTCCTGTGCAATGGTTCTATTGGGTAGTCCAGACTAACAGAGGAGACCGTATTGAATATTGACTCTCAGCGGCATGATTTTTTGCGCGGAGCGGCAATCTTTGGGGTGGCGAAGCCGTTTGCCGCTCGCGATCGTGAAGACAAACCCGATTCTGTCGCGACCGTGGCGAATCTGCCAGTGGAACCATCGCGATGGCTTCCTCGCTCTTCGCCGCGTGCCCTCTTGCGGCTCAGTCGTCCAGCGGTGATAATCAACGCCGCTGTATCCCACAGGCGGACAATGCACGAGAAAATCCCAGGATGCTCATGAGATGAAAATGAACCATGCCGTTTTGACGGTCGTAGCGACACTGCTCGCCGGATTAAGCCCCTTGACCACTTTGGCGGCGGACGCCTTCTGGCCGCAGTTCCTGGGGCCGGGCTCGCGGGCGCTGTCCACCAACGCCAACCTGCCGGAAGATTGGTCGGCCACGGAGAACGTCGCCTGGAAGACGCCGATTCCGGGACGGGGCTGGTCGTCGCCCATCGCCTGGGGCAACCGCGTGTTTCTGACGACCGTGACGGGCCCGGGCGATGCGGAGCTGCCGCAGAAAGGACTGTACGGCGGCGGTGAGCGTCCGAATGCGGCACCCGCGGAATACCAATGGAAAGTGCTGTGCTTGGACTTGCTCTCCGGCAAAGTGCTCTGGGAGCGGACCGTGCATCAAGGGACGCCGCCGGGTCCGGTCCACTCCAAGAACAGCCACGCCTCGGAGACGCCGGTCACGGATGGCGAGCGGGTGTACGCTTACTTCGGGAATGTGGGCGTGTTTTGCCTCGACATGGAAGGCCACGCAGTGTGGTCGAAGTCGCTTCCGCCGCACGCCATGCGGAACGGTTGGGGCACCGCTGCTTCGTCGGTGCTGCATCGCGACCGGCTTTACCTTGTCGATGATAATGAAGAGCGGTCTTATCTGTTGGCTTTGGACAAGCTCAGCGGCAACGAGGTGTGGCGCGTGGACCGGGATGAGAAGAGCAACTGGGCCACCCCTTACGTGTGGGAAAACGAGCAGCGAACCGAGATCGTGACGCCCGGCTCGGGCACGGTCCGCGCCTACGGCCTGGACGGCAAGCTTCTCTGGTGGTTCAAGGGGATGTCGAGCATCACCACCACCACGCCGTATGCGGAGGGGGGATTGCTATACGTCAGCTCTGGTTTCGTCAACGACAAACAGCGGCCCTTGTACGCGATTCGACCCGGCGCCAGCGGAGACATTTCCCTGGCGCCCGGCCAGACGGGCAACTTGGCCATCGCCTGGAGCAACCCTACCGCCGCGCCCTACATCCCCACGTCGCTGGTCTATGAGGGGCGACTTTTTGTCCTTTACGATCGGGGGCTGCTGGGCGCTTTCGACGCCCGAACGGGCAAACCGCTCTTCGAGCAGCAGCGGCTGCCGGAGGGCAATCATTTTTCGGCATCCCCCTGGGCCAACAACGGGCGGGTGTTCTGCCTGAACGAGGACGGCGTGACGTTCGTGGCGCGGGCAGGCGACAAGTTCGAGTTGCTGCACACGAACAAGCTGGCCGACGACGACATGTGCCTGGCCACGCCCGCCATGGTCGGAGACCGGCTGCTGATCCGCACTTCGGCCCGGATCTACTGCATCCGAAAAGCGCCGACAAGCCGGTGAACCTGGAGTGATGATTGGAATCCGGGCTAGGGCTGCGGCTGTGCTGAAGACGACGGCCTGGTGCTGCCTGCAGCGTCGTCTTTTTTTCCGCCACCCAGCCACAAGAGACCGTCCACGATGAACTGGTTCTGCGTTTCGTTGTCGAACGTGAACGACAACTCCTTGTTGGTCTTGTTCTCGTAATCCATGTCGTTGTGGCCCATGTTCACGTAGATCATTTTGTATTTCTTATTGGTCCACGCCACCGGGTAGTCGCCGGAGTGCCAGATTTCGTTGGGCTTGGGGCCGGTCCCCAGCGGAAAGCTGGCCGGATCGATGGAAAGGAGCACCTTGATGTCCGGGTTGGCGCCAAATCGTTCTTCCAACGGTACCACTCGTTCGGCGCCGATTTGAAAGTTGCCGGCAGATTGCTCGTGGCCGGATGCTTGGCGTCCTCGACCCGCAGCACCGCCGAGGTGGGCCGCCAGGTGTTGCTCACATACTCGCCCGATCCCAGAAACTTCTGGTGATACCAATCCCAATTCTGCGGAACGGCCGAGGGCGTCAAGGCAAACCCGGCAAAGTGAAATCCGATCCACGCCCCGCCATGCTCCATGTAGTCTTCGAAGGCCTTGCGCTGGCCGGGACCATCCGGCCGGGTATCGAGGAAAAGCACGACCTGATATTTCGCCAGATAGGCCGCGTCTAAATGGTCCCAGTTCGTCGTCGCTTCATAGGTGAAATTGTGCTTGGCCGCCATTTTCGGAAACCAGCGGTTGGCTTCGTTTACGAAACTGATATGGGCCAGGTCGCTCTTGCCGGTGTAGAAGGCAAGCACCTTGAATTGGGGCGCGCTGAGACAGCGCGGGCTCGGTCGGAAGCGGGGTCACGGTCATGTAATCCACGTCGACACCGTTATGGCCGCCGGTGAACTCAACGACATTGTTCTTTCCCGGTTTAAGCGGCACGGTCAGAGACGAATCGCCGGTATAATTGTCCCAGCCGCCCGTTGAAAGTGTGTTGATGAACGAATAATCATCGCCGTTGACGCTTAAGCGGAGCTTGGCATTTTCGGCCGCGGCAAATCGAATGTCCAGTGTCGCCTGGCCTCCGGCGGCCCCGCCGTCCACAGCATCGAACTTCATAAACGCGCCTTGCCCGTGCAAATTATGCACACACTGGCCGCTCGATGCGGCGCTGTTGGCCACGATGCTTGCGCCATTACCGGGCGTGGCGCTGGCGGCCAGGTATTTGACGGTTTTTGGATTTGGGGCCGGGGCCTTGCCCACGGATGGCACGCCCACGGACGGCACGCCGGTTTTCGTTTGGACCACCATCTTGATGTTTCCATCGGAATCGAAGTCCAATCGATCCACACAGATGGATCGTAGGGTGCCCTGATGGGATATGGAACAGTTATGATAGAACGCATACCATTGGCCCTTGTATTCCACGACCGATCCGTGGCTGGTGTCGCAATCGGTCACATCCAGATAGACGCCCTTGGACGTCCACGGCCCTAGCGGGCTGGAACTCGTGGCATATCTTAAGCGGTTGTGGCGGGGATGATTGTCGGCGTACGTCAAATAGTAAACAGCGTTGCGCTTGAAGACGCGGGTCGCCTCATGGAAATCCTCCAAACCCGTCACGGGCTGCACCGCTCCGTCAATCTCCATCATGTTGGCCTTGAGCTTTTGCTTGGGCACATTTCGACCCGCCGCCATAGTACAGGTAAGCCTGTCCATCCGTATCCACAAACACGGACGGATCGATCATCGAGGAGCCGCCAATCCCCGGAATGAACCCCGCGTTGGTGAAGCCTTGGGCAGGCTTGTCGCTCGTGGCAATCCCGATTTTCCAAGTGTTGTTCCAATTCGAGCCGCTGGGATGGGGGAAATAGAAATAGTATTTTCCGTCCTTGTAGGCGCAGTCGGGCGCCGACATAAATCCGCCTTCGGGCCTCCCCCAGGGGACTTGGCTCGCCCTCAGAATCTCCCCTTCGTCCCTCCACGTCACCATGTCGTCCGTGGAATAGACATGATATCGATCCATCAGATCGCAACCTCGAGGCGGGTCAATATCGCGGGACGGATAAACGTAGAGGCGGCCATCCGACCACACGTGCGCGGAGGGATCGGCCGTGTAAATGCTGGTGATGAAAGGATTGCCCGCAAGACAGGCCGTAGCGGTTGCCAGAAACGCGCCCAGGGAAAAAACGGCTAGAGGGAGTTTTTTCCCCAATGCGGTGGAAAGACCGCTGCGATTTGTGAGCATATTGGAAATGCCTTGGATAAGTCTCTTCATGTTTGTCTCCTGTGCAATGGTATTATTGGGAAGTTCAGACTAGGGGTTATCGCCGATTATCTCAACGTCCTTGAGCCGCTCCTGGGGCACGACCTTCAGGCCCTCGACGCGGCCGTTGCGCACCGTTCCCTCCACCGTGGTGCTGAAGGGGGCGTGCAACTTGAACGAGGCGTTCCACTCATGCGGCCAGGCCGGCAGAAGCAGAATCCGCCGGCCGACGGACTGCATCAGCATGAGCTGCAGGCCGTGCATGCCGTTGCCGCCGTTGTCCTCGTCGGGGATGTAATCGTTGCCGTGGTCCCAGAAGGCCGGGAACCGCACGTTCGGGTCCTTGCGGCGAGGTTGAAGGACACGTAGTCCCGGGCCACGTCGGTCAATCCCAGCATGGCGGCCTGGATCGGATCCTGGACCCAGCACCCCTTGCTCCGCTGCCGCCGGATTTCGAAGGTATGGCGCGCCAGGTCCAGATCGGGCTTCCCGAGGCCGTACAGGCGGTAAGGATAAATCGCATACAGCTCCGGGTTCTCGCTGTTGTGGGTCCGGTTCTCGTCCTGCCCGTCCGCCATGGGAAGAAGGGCCCGTTGGCCCCTACGAACGGCGATGGGGAGGTCGGGCAGTTCGCCCGCCATCTTCTGCCACCGGGCGCGGGTGGCGGGGTCGAGCAGGTCATCGGGCAGGGCCAGGAGGCGCGTGAGGACAGCGTGCAGGGCGGCGATGTCGGGCGCCGGATTATGGACCTTCCAGTACATTTCGATGGAATTGTCCGCGTCGAGAAAGAGCTTGCCGTCCTGATGGGGAAAGTGCTTGTCGAAGAAGTTGAGGCCTTCCCTGGCGACGGGCACGATCGTGTCGCGGACCAGGGCCTTGTCGCCGGTGTACTCGTTGTAGTCCAGCATCATCATGGTCAACTCGAGGACGGGCGTGTAATAGCGGTCGGTGTAGTTGCCGGGTGACTCGGGCCTGATCTTCTGGATTCCACCCCAGAAAGGGGCCGTCTCGGCCATGTAGGATCCGTCGTGCCCGTAGAACTCCTTGACCTTGGGCGCGTTGAAGGCGAGTTCCGCCTGCCCCATGTGGAACAGGGGCAGCATCATCTCGAAATCGCCGCTGGCCAGCAGCGGCCAGTACATGGCCCGCGTGTTCTGGAACCAGTATTGCCCGCCCCAGTCGCGGAAGTCCGCGTTAACGGTCCGCGTGCGGTTGTCGCGGCGGAAGGTCAGGTCGGCGGTAAAGAGTCCGCCGTTGAACTTCATGGGGTAGGCCCCGCGGCCCATGCAGCCTTGAACGAAGCGCTGCAGCACATAGCCCTGGCCCGTTTTGCGCGGCATCGTTGCCTCCCAGCAAGATCCAACTGCGGTCCCAGAACTGCCGCCACCACTCCAGGTGGTTCCCGCGGGCGGTCTCAATGGGCGTCGCATCGACGCCTTGGATGACACGTCAGCATGAGGGCGGCGAAGACAGCGACTAGTAGTCTCAATGGGCGTCGCATCGACGCCTTGGATGACACGGTCGAGTTGCACCAGGCTTCGGGGGTCTCGGCCTGAGCGGTGAGCACGTAGACGTCGACCCGCTGGGTTTTGCCTGCGGCGCTGTGGAGGGTCTGGTTGTCGCCGGCGCCGGTCAGGCCCGGACCCTTGATGACGGCGCCGAAGGTGAGATTCACCAACGGTTTGGCTTCCTTGGATCGGTTCCGATAACACCAGGCGACGCGGTCCTTCTGTCCGGGGAAGACGAGATCGGCATTCAATCCGTTCCGCGGCGTCGTGCGGTACGGCTCCACGGCGGCCTGGACAGTGACAGGCTGCGGGCGCGGGCCTCCACGTGGATCACGGGGTGGTTCGCGTCGACCCAGACAATCCATTCCGCGGCCGACTCGAGCGGTCCCAAGGAGGCGACGATCCGCCCCTGGCGCAACTGCAACGTCTGGCGGAACGGGCTGCCTGCCTGGAAAGGCGAGGGCGTCATCTTGACCCGTACCCGGCCCACCTTGGGCAGGCCGTTGTCGCCGCGGACGTCGTCGCCCCAGGCATCAGTCTTGCTGATGTAAAAGAGGAGATCGCCGCTGGGCTCGACCCACACGTTCAGTCCGATGTCGCCGTTGCCCAGCGGCATCGAGCCCGACGAGCTGGCGCTGGGAGAATCCCAGACGACGTTGCACTGGTCGAGCGTCGGCAGGGAGGCGGCGCGGCGCCGCGGGCCGACTGGGCAAAGCCGACTAGGCCGACAGCAAGAAAGGCGGCGAGCGCCGTCCTTGCCGGGGCTGGGGAAACTGGTCGGTTCAAAATCACTCTCGACCTGATGCGCATATTCGTGTCTCCTTATGGTTGTATGCCGTAGACCATAACAGCGTTTTCAATGGGTGTTCTCGGTGATGAAATCGACCACTGGCTTGGGGTCCTTCGGCCCCGGCGGGAAATGCCCTTCGCCCTCCTTGACGATGACCGTGATCTTTCCGCCGAGTTCCTTGTAGCGCTTCTCGGCGGCGCGCGTTTGGTCATTCAGCGCCGGGTCGAGACTGCCGCAGACATGCATCAGCGGCACGCCGGCCTTGGCCAGGGGGGCCAGGCTCTCCAGCAGCGAGCCCCGCGTCATGGGGCTGCGGAAGATGGGGTTCTCGGCGTAGATGCACGCGACCTTGTCCGGGTTCTGGATGGCCCAGGCGTAGGCCGTTCCGGCCGCCCCGCCGGCGCCTTCCATCACCGGCTTCTTGGAAAAACCGCGCTCGGTCAAGTACTGGTAAAGCCGGTTCCAGTCCGGCGCATGGGGGCCGTCGTCGTAGCCGGCCGGGCCGACAACGACGTGAAAGCCCTTGGCCAGCAGGGCCTGATCGACCACGGCATCCCGCGCGACGAGCCCCGCATGGAAGACCCAGGGCCGACCAGGGGTACCCGGTGCCCGCGCGGCTTCCTTCTTCGGCGCGATGATGGTGGTGAAGGCGGGGAAGCCGATCGAGGCGTCGAAGCGGTCATAGCACTCCGTGAACAACGGCCCGCGACAGACGACGTAGTTTCCTTCCGTGGGAATGTAGCGGTACGAGGCCTCGGGACCCAGGGTACTGGGTGCCCCGTAGTAATAGCCCTTGGTGAAATTGCGTCCCACGTAGGCGGGCGGGGCCGGAGGGGCGGCGGCCTCCGCAACGCTCTGCTCGATGAAGTCGGCGATGATCTTCGGATCGCGGAGGCTGTGCGGATGATGGCCGACGCCTTCCTTGACCATCACGGAGATCCGCCCGCCGAACTGCTGGTAGATGTTCTCGATGGACGTCGAAAACTGTCCCAAGATGGGATCGACGCTGCCGCAGACGTGCAGCAAGGGCACGTTGTTCCTGGCCAGTCCCTCGAGCTTCGCGAGGTTCTCCGAGTTTCCGCCCGGATTGTCGGCATAGATGCAGGCGACCTTGTCGGGATGGGTGGTGGACCAAATATAAGAGAATTCTCCACCCCGGCTCATGCCGATGAAGGCCGGCTTCTTGAACAGCCCATGCTCCTGCGTGAGGAAGGCGTACCAGGCTTCCCATTTCTTGTCCGGCCTCCGCTCGTTGTCGGCCGTGATGTAGGCGACGTGGAAACCGCGTTTCAGAAGTTCGATTTCGGCCTGGGGCTCGTGGTCCCAGTAGCAGCCGCGCCAGGACCAGGGGTTGCCGGCCGCTGGCGTCTTGGGGACGACCACGATGCAGCGCCGCTGGCCGCTCTCCGCCCCGGTGGCGGGTTTGATGGCCATGGTCCCCTCGTCCATGAAGTAGTCGTAGCGATCGAAGCCGTGCCAGGCGGTCTTCTGGCCCTTAAAGGGGGTGTATGCCTTGGCCGGCGGGGCTTGTTGCGCCCCGGCATGCGTCGCGGCGAAGACGAGAAGGGCCGAAAACGCCAACAGCCCGGCGACCGCCGACTGGATGTGATGGAAGAAACTTCCCATTATGCAGATGCTCCTCAGTGCGTTGGTGATATTCTGTGAACGGTTTCAAATGAGCCATTTCATACCAGCCCGAAGCGCAAGCGAGGTAACGGGTTAGCATCCTCGCTTGCGCGTCGGGCTAGTATCAGTTTCAACCGCGCGAAGCATAATGTTAATCGACGGTTGCCTTGTTCTTGGTGTTCGCGAGCACGGGGTTCCCGGTGCCGTTGATCACGTGGTTGATGCCGCTGCCGGCCTGTCCGCCCCCCAGGCGAATCGTGACCATGTGGTGCATCTTGATTCCAGGAGCGGTGGGAGTCTCGATGGCGTTTTCCGCTAAGACCGGCACCGATTAAAGACGCAATAGACGCCCAGCCCCCAGGCCTCATGGGTGGTGACCGTGTCCGCCACCTTGTAGGAGGCATATCCGATGACATTGCCGTGCCGCCAGGCTTCCACGCTGGGCGGATCGTAGGGCATCTCGGACTGGTAGAAGTAGCAGCGTCCGTCGTTGCCGTTCCATAACGTCTGGTATTTCTGGGTGTGCTCGACGAACAGGCCGTACATGATGACGCGGTTGCCGTTGACGATCAGACCCGTGGCGTTCTTGCTCGCCGTCCAGTTGGCGCCCGCGCCATGATCGGCCCGCCACAGCCAGAAATTATCGCCCACCACGTCGTTACTGTCGATTTTGACCATGCAGTCCGTGTTCCCCGCCACGGCGCCGCCGGCGCGGCAGAAAATGTCGTAGAGAAACACGGGATTCTTCGCGTGGGATGCCGTCGGGGCACCCGCGCGGATCCGGCTCGCCGACCTGCAACAGGGTGGGAGAATTCGTGGCGGTCGCCTCGAAAAGGAATCCGCCGACCTTCACGCCGTCCACGTCGGCTATCACCATCGCCGGCGTTCCCTTGTCCGGCGCCAGCGTCGGGAATCCCAGACCGAAGACCACCGTATCGGGCCGCGTCACGCGGATGCTGTTTTCCAAATGATAGACGCCCGGCGTGAACAACAGGTTCTTCCCTTGCGAGAGCGCGGCGTTGATGCTGGCGGCGTTGTCCTTTTCCGCATGGGCCAGATAGAACTGGTCGATCGGGCACCGTGTACCCATGGTCGGCGCCGTCCCGGACGTTTTTCCGCCGGACCAGGTGGTCCCACGGGCGCCGGTGGTCGTGAGGCTCGGCACCATCACGAAATAGTGTCCGCCGCCGTCGATATAGAGATACGGTTTCTCGGCGGCTACCGGCGTCTGGTCGATCACCGTATAGGGCCGAGCGGGCCAGTTCCCGGAGGGCGGGTTGACCGTGCCCACGAAGACCATGTTCCACGATCCGCCGACCCACTTGCCCCACTCCGTGTTCCTGGAGAACCACTGCTGCTGCGAGCCGGAGTTGACCTGGCCGTCGATCTTGCAGTCCGACATGAAGCCGCCGCTGGACCAGCCGCCGTCCCAGAGATTCAAGTTGCCCTTGACGTGCGTGCGGCGGAGGGTGACCCCCTGCGAAACCGCCCAGACGTCGGTCTTGTCGTTCCGCGTGGGCGTCACGGAGAGGTTCTCGACGGCCCGCCAGAAATTGCAGGTGGCATTACCGTTCCCCAAGGCTGCCATGGACCGCACGGCGCCCGTAATGGCAACGTCGTCCGGCGATTGTCCCAGGCCCGCCACGTGCACGTAGAAGCCCACCGCGACGTCGAGGTTGTAGGCCCCCGGCTTGAAGAGATAGGCATAGCGCGCGGAGCCGAACTGATTGTGCTCTTGCTTCCTGAACACGGCGTCGATCCGGCCCTGAATGTCCTTCATGGAGGGATCGAAGATCAGGACGTTGGGGCCGAAATCGGGCACCATGTACCCATGGTCGGCGGCAAGGCGGGCTGTTTCGGCCGGAGCGGCGGCCACGGCCGGCCCGGGGACATACGCGTCGCCGCCATCGCCGTTACGAGAACCAATAATGCGAACCGATGATTTGTGAGCAAATTCATGTTCTTCCTCTCTTCATGTTAGTGTTGGGGCACGAACTTCTGGGCCCGCTTGCCGTTGATGTCCACGGCGTAGATATTGCCCTTCGAGTCCACGGCCATGCCATGCACCCAATTCAATTCGCCCGGCCGCTCCTTGCCGTCTTCGCCCTTGGGGACATTCCAGAGCTGGAGCAGCTTGCCGGAGGTATCGAAGCGCATCAAGAGCTGGTCTTTGGGCGGGTAGCCCAGCACGTCGTCTTCGGGGCGCCAGGGCATGGGCGAGGAGCCGCAGACCCAGAGCTCATCGGTCTTGGTCATCCAGAACGCACAGGGCACGATGATGTTCCGCCATTGGTCGAGGAAATTGCCCTCCTGGTCGAAGACCTGGACCCGCGAGTTGTTGCGATCGGCCACGTAGACCCGCCCCCGCGAGTCCAAGGCGATGGAGTGCGGCAGGTTGAGCTCGCCCGGGGCGGTGCCCAGCTTGCCCCAGGCCTTGACGAACTTCCCGTTCTTGTCGAAGTGGACCACGCGGGCGTTGCCGTAACCGTCGGCGATGAAGACTTCGCCCTCCGGCGTGACGGCCACGTTGGTGGGCTTATTGAAGTGCCGCTCATCGCAACCCGGCACGCCGGGCGTGCCCAGCATGAGAAGCAGTTCCCCCTTGGGCGTGAACTTCCGGACCATGTGCTGGCCCGCATCGGCCACCCATACGTTTCCCTGGTGATCGAGCGTGAGCCCGTGCCCGGTGGTGATCACTTCCTTTCCCCACGAGAAAAGGAACTTGCCGTCCGGCTGGTAGACCTGGATGGCCGGAACCGCGCGGCTGAGGACCCAGACGTTTTCTTGGCTGTCGAGGGCCACGCCGGACATGGCGCCCCACTTGATGTTGTCGGGCTTCTGGGGCCACGCCGCATCCACCTCATACCAGGGGGACATATTGACGCGCGGATAGGGCATTACCGAGGGCGACGATTTCAGTCCCACGCCGTTCACCGCGACGACCGAGTAGGCGTGCTTCTCGCCCGCCTTGGCCGAGGCGTCCAGGTAGCGCATCTGGGGCAGCGGCTGGTCCGGCGTGTCGTGGTAGGTCATGCTCTGGAACAAGGGGCGGCCGAATTTGCCCACGGGTTTCTGGGGCACCTGGGCCAGTTCCTGGCCGTCGCGGAGGACGAGAAAACAACGGATGCCGCTCTCGAAATCCGCCTCGGCGTCCCACGTGATTTCCCTTCCCTGACCCGGAGTACCAGGTGCCCCAGCCTTGTCGCTGATCTGCACGTTGAAAGGCATGGGCGGCGGAGTCGTATCGCCCACGGCGCCGGTCTTGACGTATTCCATCCAGGCCTTGGCTACTGCCTCGTTGGGCAGCCAGACCGATTCCTTGAGGTCGCCTTTGAACTCGGCCGCCGGCACGGCCGTATTGCCGCCCAGCGGCGCCAGCCAGGCCTGGCTCATGTCTACCGGCTTGAGCGTCTGGTCCGTGCTCCCCTTGTCCGGCAGCCGCATCGCCAGGCAGGCGTCCAGGAAAGGGATGGCGAAGTAGCGGCTGTCGCCGCACTCGTGGCCGGTCCGCGGGTCGGCGGCGAAGCCGGCCGGCGCGCCCTTGTCGCGGTATTGCCGGTACGTGTTCTGCAGGGTCTTCGTCAGGCCTCCCTCCTTCGCGCCGGCCGTACACATCCTGGGGATTGGAAAGGCGGCCTCGGGAATCGTGGGCTGGGCGTACTCGGCGTGCCCCAACCACACCAGCGCACAGCCGCTGCGGTAGTAGACCCCGACCACGCGCTCGGGATGGAGCATGGCCATGACATCGGCCCAGCCGGCGCCGGCGGAATGGCCCCAGAGGGCCCAGGGCACGCTCGCCAGTTCGGGATGGCCGGACGTTGTGCCGAGATCCGACAGGGCCTTTTGGAAAGTCTTGTCCGAGCCGCGCCGCGGATCGAACCAGAATTCCGAGCCCGCCGGCCCGAGGTCCCCGTCGTTGAGCACGTGGTAGGAGGGGCCCAGCAGGGCGCAGTCCCACTTCTTGGCCAGGGCCTGCCAGTGCAGGTCATAGGCGGCGGTCGAGCCTTCCTTGGAGGCCGTCATGCCGGCGCCGTGCTGGTGGACGATGACCCCGCGGAGGGTCTTGACGCCGTCGGGAATCCAGAGGGTGTAGGTGACGGCGAGGATCATCTCGCCCTGAACGGTGGAGGCCGGATATTCGACCTTCACATACTTTCCGGCGCCGAACATCGCCGGGCGCTGCCCAGAATGGCAACCATGAACAGGGTGAAAGCGCTGAGTTTCCTTCGCGCCCACGGGCGTGGAGTACCATTGGAAACGGCAACGCGGCCGGCCCGGATTCGAGTTCTCATGTTCGTACCTTGGAATCGTGTGCGGAGTCCTTAGGGGTGTCATGCCTGCCGGTTTAACTTAGCCGCGGCCTGCCGAACCGTCTTGTTCAGCAACGGCAGGTTTTGTGCCAGGAACGGCGTCCGCAGATCACTTTTTGCCGAGGCAAGACAGGTGCGGTTTTTCAACCGGTCCAGATCACCGCGGTTTGCTCCTGTTCAGCGCCGGGCTTTTCGCCCCCCACCAACGGTGGGTTTTTGCCCGAGCTTGCGCGATTTGCGATTCATTTTCCTCAATCTTGATCTCCGCCTGCCGAGAATGAGGCTGTCGGGTGTTTGCCCGAACTTGCCCGAATTTTGCTCCGGGGTCGGACTCTCGGGGGCGGGCGGCGAACTCTCGGTGACGGGCGACGAACTTTCGGGCACCGGTGGCAGACTTCCGCTTTCGGGTGGCAAACGTCCGGTGACGGGCGGCGAACTTTCGGGGGCGGGTGGCAGACTTCCGCTTTCGGGCGGCAGACTTTCGGTGGCAGGCGGCATGCCCTCAGGGCCGGGTCGCGAACTCTCGAGGGCGGACGGCGATTCGTCGTCGGCGTCGAGCGCATGGAAATCGGCCAGTTCGTCAATCGCCTCGATGGTCGCAGACAGCCGAGCGCGGTAGCCGCGGAGCTGATCTTCGCTCATGTGCTCCAAATCCTCGTTCGGCACATCCGCGGGAACGGGGCCGCCGTCGGCTTCGACTCGCAGTTCCCGCGCGATGGCATCGGGGCACGGCGGTCCGGGTTTGCCCTTGAGTCGCCAGGAGGCCATCACGGCCGCCGTGGCCCTGGTGAGGAATGCGGCATTTCCGCGTTGGGGTTGGGAGCGGAGCGACCTTTTTGTGATCGATTTGTCGTCGCCGGTTTGGCTGTGCTGGACGAGCCGCACGTCGATCTCGGATTGCGAGTTGCGCCAGGCCTGCATGGCCTCGCGGTAGATGGCATCGAGCCGCGCCAGGTCGGCGGCGAACATCTCAGCCGCGCCCAGGGCCGCCCTGGCGATCCATTCCTGGCGGGCCTCCTGCAGCCAGTAATTGACGGTCCGTTTGGGCATGCCGAGCTTATCGGCGATGGCCTGGCTGGAGTGGCCCTCCAGGGCCAGTTGCGTGATCTCGGGGAGCAGGGTCTCTTTCCGCCGCCGCGCGGCGAGCATCGCGGGGGTCACTCTCTCGGCCTGGCCGGATTGTGGTTGAAGGTCGTCGGCGGGCGGGTTTTCAGCGACGGAACACATGGCTGGGTCTCCTTGGGCTTGGTGGAGTGTCTCGCGCTGGAGTTCCGCCTTTAGGCGGCATTTCCCGGCTAAAGCCGGAACTCCAACAGGGACGGAAGGAATCGCACTATCAGACCGCAATTATCCACAAGTTTGGATGGTTGTCAAGGGGCGGGAAGCAAGAATTGTGTCGCGGGCCGCGGGCGGGGCGGGGACGATTGCCCTAAGTGGATTTCCAGCAACGGGTTACGGCGATCGGCGGACGAACGGAATTCGCCAAATAATCCGAAATTGCGTCCGGTGCGTCGGACCAGGCCGCAGACATACCCTGGACATCCGCTCCTTCCCGCGCCCCCACTGGCAGTCTCGACTCCAGAGGTGTAGTGTACACATGTATCCTATTGCGCCAGATTCCCGCCTTTGCCTCTTGAAGCCAAGAAAACCGGTCCCGTGGTCGGCACGCCAACCCCAGTCGCGCCCGTATATCGCCCTCGCCAGCCGAGGCAGTCGCCCCTCTATCAGGTCGTCGAGCGCTCCAGCAGGAGGACGTGGTGCCCGGCGTGATCGCCGGCATCCAGACCTTTGGCGAACTGATCCATTTTCACCCCCACATCCACGCCATCGCCACCGACGGCGCGTTTGCCCCCAACGGGACCTTCATCTGTCTGCCGAAAACGAGCACCGACCTGTTGCTCGCAACCTGGCAAACCAAGGTCTTTGACCTGCTCGTGGCGGCGGAGAAGATCGACCGCCAGACGGTGGAAGAGATGCGATCCTGGGCGCATTCCGGCTTCAGTGTCGACAACAGCGGCTATCTCTCGCCGGGCGACACGTTCGGCCTGGAGCGTCTGGCCCAGTACATTTTGCGCTGTCCCTTCAGTCTGTCCCGCGTCGTCCGCCTGAGCGACGAAGGCTCGGTGATCTATCGTGCCGAGCAGGATCACTGCTGCCGTTTCCCCGGCCCAGCCAGCCCCGATCTCCGCGGCGGCCCGCGCCGCAACTTCCAGGTCTTTACCGCCCTGGACTTCCTGGCCGAACTCACCCAGCACGTTCCCAACAAGGGCGAGCACCTCGTCCGCTACTATGGCTGGTACTCGCGCCGTCAGCGCGGCATTCGCGCCAAGTCGGGCATTTCTTCTGACAAAGAACTGATTATCGACCGCTCGGTTGTGGATGCCGTAAAATCTGCCGCTGGCGGCGCGCGGACTGGTTCGGCTTCCACCTGGGCCATGCTCATCAAGCGGGTGTACGAGGTTGATCCGCTGGAATGCCCCAAGTGTGGCGGGACGATGAAGATCATCAGTTTCATCGAGCGCGGTCAGCAGGACGTTGTCGAGCGGATTCTCCGCCATTGCGGTTTGTGGGAAGGGCCAATCCGCACGCTGGCCGGTGCCCGTGCGCCGCCGCGTGGATTGCGACCACCGTCGGACGAGCCGGAGTTGGTCATGGATCCCGAGTTTCTTGAGTCCGAACGCCTTGAGCGTCAGGCAGACGCCGGGGGCGAACTGCAATTGATCCTCGACCCGGACTTCCTGTAGCCCGCGTTCCAGGCTGCTTTCTCACCGTCTACCGCGCCGGTGCGCTGACGGTGCGCGCAATACTCGGCTGAGAAACCGCGAAAACCAGCCGTAATCACCCCTGTGATGGCCTCCTTCGCTCGATCCAAAGCTGAGACCCGCGACGGCCGCGGCGGCAAAGACGGGCAAAGCCATGCTAGCGACGCCACCCTCCGAATGATATGGTACCGTACCCACTGAAATGGGCGGATCTTGCGTGAATTTGCAGCGGATTCTTGACAACGATCAGCGTCCACGTTAGGATCGGGGACGTTTCGCGGGATCAAAATTCCTATCAGGAGATGGGCGGGATCGCCGGGGCGGCGGGGCGGTGCCGGCTTGGGTCTGGGGCGAGCCAGGGCGGTCAATCAAGCTCGGAGGCCGCGTTGCAAGGATGGCAGGAAGACGAGGCCGCAAGCAGGTCGGATGCCCCGGTAGCGGCATGGCCAGTTGACGGCGGGCAGGCTGCCCCCGCAAGACGCGAGCTGGCAGCGGTCGCTGGACTGCAAACGCCTGCGTGCTTCTGCTATGCTACGGGCATGGCCGACGAGAAGCCCAAACGCCGCTGGTATCGCCTCTTGCCAGATCGCTTCGTGATCGCGCTCCTGGTCGTGCAATGCCTGCTCTGGCTTTCCGAGAGGTTCCAGTGGCCGACGTGGCACAAGGGCTATGCAGTCCTGATTGCCGTGGCTGCCGTGGGCGTGGTCTTCGTGGTCATGTTGCTTTGGCTCGTCGCCAGCCTGCTCTTCCGCTGGCGGTTCCAGTTCTCGATTCGGTCGCTACTGGTGTTGACGGTCGCCGTTGCCCTGCCGTTTAGTTGGCTGGCGGTGAAAATGACAGCGGCGAGGGAGCAGAAGGAGGCGCTGGACGCCGTTGCAACGACGTTCGACCTTCAGGCCGCAGGGGCCCTGGTATCGGTGAAATATGACTACGAGGTGAATGCCTTTGGAGATACGATACCCGGGGCAAGGCCACCAGGGCCAGCATGGTTGTCGAGCGTCCTGGGGGATGACTTTTTTGCAGAGGTTGTCTCGATTTACGTCAGTAGCTTCCAGCATGTCCCGGGGGCGGATGCGCTGCTGGAACACGTCAAGGGCCTGGACCAACTCCAAGAGCTGGGCCTCGACTACACCGAGGTGACTGACGCGGGGCTGGTGAATCTCAAGAGGTTGAGCCAGCTTCAACATCTGGGACTCGAAGATACGAAGGTTACGGATGCCGGGCTGTTGCATCTCGAAGGATTGACCCGACTTTACAACCTGAACCTGCGCGGCACCCAGGTCGGGGATGCCGGGCTGGCACACCTCACGAGGCTGCCTAGTCTCCAGTGGCTGATGCTTGATGACACCCGAGTCACGGATGCCGGCCTGGAAAACCTGGCGTGCCTCGGCCAACTCAAGGGATTGACCCTGAGGGGCACGCGGGTCACCGACAAAGGCATGAAGAAACTCCAGCAGGCATTGCCGAACTGCGAGATCGAACACTGACATGACCGACGCCACGCCCACCCGCCGCTCCTTCTATCCCACACCCGCCTGGCTGATCCTGGCCCTGCTGGTCGTAGAATGCGTGCTCTGGCTGTCGGAGCGGTTCCAGTGGCCGGCATGGCACAAGGGCTATGCCGTCCTGACTGCCCTGGCTGCGGTGGGTGTGGTCTTCGTGGCCATGCTGCTTTGGTTCGCTGCCAGCCTGATTTTCCATTGGACGTTTCAGTTCTCGATTCGGTCGCTGCTGGTGTTGACGGTCGCCGTCGCCTTGCCATACGGATGGCTAAGTCTGGAGATGAAGGCGGCGAGGGAAGAGCATGCGGCGGTAGCGTGGGTTGCCAAGCTGCACGGATGGACGTTTTATGCCTACCAGTGGCCAAATACAACTCCAACCGAGCCGGAATGGTTGCGAAGATTGCTTGGCGAGGAGTTCTTTTCGGACGTTGTTGCCCTTATGCTTGTCAGAGAATTCGCCAGTAGCGACCACGGGCACGCTGATACCAGCGGCAATCCCGACAGTCCTGACGTTGGGCTGAGTCACATCGCAGGGCTGACGCAACTCAGGGACTTGTTGCTCGATCACAGCAGTATCAGTGATGCCGGGTTGCGGCATCTCGAACGGTTGACCCAGTTGGAAGACCTGGACCTCAGTTGCACCGAAGTCACCGACCGAGGCTTGGAGCATATCAAGGGGCTGGACCAACTTGAACTCTTGGACCTTAGCAATACCCTAGTGACGGATGCCGGACTGGAAGCCCTCAAGGGAATGAACCGACTGCAACATTTACACCTTCACCAGACGAAAGTTACCGCTGAAGGCGTGAAGAAGCTCCAGCAGGCATTGCCGGAATGTGAGATCTGTACGCTGAATCGACTGCATGCGCCGACCACGAGTACGTGGTGCCCGGCGTGAAGGCATGCCACCCGCCACCGAAAGTTATTTATCGGTCGGTCCTGACTGCACAGCCTGATACCGCACGCTCCTCCGCCAGGGCTCATAGCCTGCACGGCGGATCTGCGACTCGATGAAATCGCTGTTCATGCGGTAGGTGGTCCCGGCCGCGGAAACGACGTTCTCCTCGAACATCACGGCCCCGAAATCGTCGGCCCCAAAGCTCAAGGCAACCTGCCCGATCGACGGGCCTTGCGTCACCCAGGAGCTCTGCAAATGGGGAATGTTGTCGAGGAACAATCGGGCGAGGGCCTGCACGCGGAGGTACTCGGCGGCCAACGTGTTGCCGCGGTTGAGTTTTAATTCGCCTTGTTGATAGGGCCAGGTGATAAAGGCCGTGAAGCCGCCCGTCTCGTCCTGCAGCCGGCGGAGCATCTCCATGTGCATGAGGCGATCGTGCCAGGTCTCCTGCACGCCGAACATCATCGTGCAAGTCGAGGGGATGCCCAGACGATGGGCCGTGCGGTGAACGGCAAGCCATTCCTCGGCGCCCGACTTCAGTCGGGCGATCCGCTTGCGGACGTGCTCGACCAGGATCTCCGCCCCACCGCCCGGCAGCGAGCCTCGGGGAGCGATTCCTGAGAATCGAGACGCTGGAGGCGAAGTGCCTGCTTTCGGTATGCACGTGGACCGGCGCCGGCCCCGACAATTACTTCAACACGTCCGCGAACTGGTCCACCGCTAGCGTTCCGGGAGCCGACGACGACGTTGTGATTCCTCCCAACGCTGGAACGATAATTCTGACCAGCCCTGTCGACATCGGTTCGCTTGATTTTCAGGGCAACGCCACCCTCGAGGCCAACGACCCAAGCGATACCCTGACGGTGACCAGCGGCACCGTGAATGTCGATTCGGGCACGGCCTACGTGTATGCGGTCCTGGTGGGCTCAAACGGCCTCGCCGTCCAAGGTGCCGGCACCCTCCACACCCTGCAACTGTGCGAACCGAACAGCTATAGCCCGAACACCGTCGTCAGCGCGGGTACGCTCGTTGTTTCCGCGGCCGGCGGGCTGCCGGACGGATCGGACCTGGCCGTGGGACCCGACGCCGTGAATGCCTTCAGCTCGGGCCCCGGCCCCAGTTCGGAGGCGTTCCTGCGACTAGCGCCGATGCGCTTCGCACCGGATGCCACCCCAGACACATCTCCCGCAGGAGTCAGCTATACTACCGGAACGGCGCTGCTCTCGGCGGACGACTTTGGGCGTCGGCACGACGCGGAGCTACAGCAGCAGGATCGAGGTCATGCCCAGCGGCGGACTGGGACGCTGGGTGCCGCGGGCGACGAGACCTTCGAGAGCGACTACAATCGTCTGCCGTCCGCCACCGGCGCTGGGGCGCTTGGCACGGCCGATTCCCTCGTTTCCTACACGGCAAACTGGTTCGACGGCGTGGGCCGCGAGGTCGCCACAACCGACTTCGGAACCTACGGCGGGACGGTCCCCACGCGGTACGCCTCGGCCCCGTTCTGGAGCGGCACGGCCTGGGAGCAGTTCGACGGCACGTCGACGGCGCCCGCCGCAGGGCTGCCGAGCGGCACGACCTACAACGCTCGCGGCGAGGCATGGGAGACGACCGACCAGGCTGGGCGCATCGACGAGACGATCGACAACGACGCCGGCAACCCGGAGGAAACGCTGCAGAATGTCGAGCTGGTCACGGGCACGGAGCTGCCCGCCATCGTCGCCGGCGCCAACCTCGCCACCGGCACGGTCTATCAATCCGGGCAACGGGAGAGCACCGTCGCCACGTTCCAGCCCAACACCGGCGGCCAGACGGTTTCGGCCCCCGCCGCAGCAAGTATTTCGGCTCCGGCGACCTCGCTGCCCCCGCTCGCGTACCTGCTCTCGACCAGCCTCTCCAGCGACCCTCGGTTCTCCTATTCGGGCTACGGCACGAGCTACGTCCTGGTCCAGGACGGCCCGCTCGGTTGGGAGTATTATAGCCAGGGACTGAACGAGTGGCTGCCCTTTGCCCCCGATGCCTCCGACCTCTTGGTGGCGGAAGTTTCCGGCGGTACGGTTACCCAACTCGTCGGCCAATCCAGCATTTTGGACGGCGTGCAATGCGGCTACCAGGCGGCCTCCGGCTTCAACGTCAGCATAACCTTGCAGAGCGGCAGCTACCTGATTCAGGCCAGCGCGGCCAGTTTCACGCCCTATTACGTTGCTCAGACCACGCAGTACGTCTACGGCACGGGGGCCGCCGCCTCGCCCGACCTTTACTGCAACGACCTGGTGACCGCAGTCCTTTACCCCGATTCCACCGGCGGCACGGACGAGGTACAATATACCTATGACCGGCAAGGCGAGATGACCTCGATGGAAGACCAGAACGGCACGACGCACGTGTATGCCTACGATGGAGTCGGGCATCTTTTGTCCGACACGGCGACCGTTGCGCCCGGCAATCCGGGCAACATCGACACGGCCGTGGCGAGCATTGACTACGCCTACAAGGTCTGCGGCCGGCTGCTCTCGGTGAGCAGCGAGAATTCCGGCGGGACCGTGCTCAACGAGGACTATTATCAGTATGACTCCAACGGAAACTTGGAGGCCGAATATCAGGACGCAAGCGGAGCGATCAACCCTTCGGACCTTTCCGGAATCCCTTACGTGGGCTACGGCTACGACGACTCGACGACGACCGAGGAGGGCCTGACGGTCAGCACGACCGGCTTCCGGCCGACCACGGTCGAGTATCCGACGGTCCCCGGCGAAACGGCGGCGCGCACGCTCACCTATTCCTACGGGACCAGCGGCACGAACGACGCGATCAATCAGCTTGATTCGATCCTCGACGGCACGACCAGCGGCGGCGTGGTGACGGCGGGCGGGACGCTGGACGGCATCGGCTACCTGGGCGACGGCACGATCGTTTCGGAGGATTACGACGTGCCGGGCGTCGGATACAACCTCTTGGGCACGACCGGCGGTCAGTCGAACCTCGACCAGTACGGCCGCGTGCAGGACCAGGTTTGGACCAATTCCACGGGGATGATCGACGGCTACCAATACACGTACAGTGCGCAGGGCGACGTGGCCAGCAGGCAGAATCTGGCCCTGGACGCCTACAAGACCGCCAATCCCTCGTCCACCGCGCCGTATCTGGATGAAGTCTACGGCTACAACGCGGAGGACGGATTGACGTCGCTGGCGTGCGGGGAACTGAACCCGGAGGCGGTCGACCAGCTTCTCTCGGGCACGACCGACCTCACGCAGAACTGGACGCTCGACGGCAACGGCAACTGGACGGGCTTCACAGTCGCGCAGGGCACGGCGGGCAGCCTCGCGACGGTGGTCGATCAGGACCGGACGCCCACGGCCGCCAACGAAATCCTCAATTACGACAACCCCAGCGGCGACAGCACGTCCGATTGGGCGGTGCCCACGTACGATCTGGCCGGCAACATGACCACCACGCCCATGCCGGGCGACGAATCGATCGGCCTGACCTGCACGTATGACGGCTGGAACCGCCTGGTCAAAGTCACTGGCGATGAGGGCGCGGTCAACGTCTCGTATTCCTATGACGGCCTTGGAAGGATGATCGTGCGGACCGACAGCGTGGCGGGCACGACCACCGATTACTTCTATGCGGGCGAGCAGTTGTTGCAGAGCCAGACCGAGCCGACCACGGTGGGCAACGGCTCGACCTGCACGACGCAGCAGTTCGTCTGGTCGCCGCGGTACGTAGACGCGCCGATCCAGAGTGAGACGACCGTTTCGACGTACAGCACGGCGGGCGGCGGGGCGTGGACGGCCGGCACGCCGACCGGCCTTTACTACCTTGCCGACGCCAACAACAATGTGACGGCGGTAACGGACTCGTTGGGAAACGTGCTGGAGCGTTATGCAACTGGAAAACAATAAAAGTCCGGTTTGTATGATTCTGGGGTGGTCACGTTATGTGAAAGGAGTATAATCGAGGAGTACTAATTCTTCAACCATGCACGCCAAGGATGGCGGCTATGTCGAGAACGGGTCTTCAGGGTTGTATTTGTCCTCAATGTGTCGTCGATGACGACGTGCGAGCTACGCATGGCCGGTGGATCGAATTGATGTCCCTTTTCAACGAGCGGCAGGCGCGGCTTTACGCTGCCGAGAAAGCCATGGCTTTGGGACATGGCGGTATTACTCTTGTGTCGGAAGTGCTGGGTCTGTCGGAGCGCACGATTCGTGCGGGATCGAGGAGTTGGAGGCGGGAGATCTGGGTGAGATGCCGGAAAGAGCCCGCCGTCCTGGCGCTGGACGGAAAGCGAGCGAAGAAGTCGATCCGTCCCTCGTGGATGACCTGGAATTGCTGATGGGAGAAACTACGGCAGGTGATCCCATGCGACTGCTGAAGTGGACCACGAAATCGCTTCGATCCATTGCCAAGGAATTGACTCAGCGCGGACACACGGTCAGTCATCCCACGGTACACCGTTTGCTGCGAGAGTTGGATTATTCTCTGTGGGGCAACAAGCGGTCGATCGAGGGCAAGCAACATCCTCAACGGGATGCTCAATTTCGCTACCTGTACCAGCAGGTGAAACGCTGTATGCGTGCAAGAATCCCCGTAATTTCCGTGGATACCAAGAAGAAGGAACTGGTGGGGGCGTTCCACAACAAGGGGCGTCGCTGGGGAAAAAAGCAGCATGTGGTCAGCGCTTACGACTTTCCGTCCCTGGCTGAGGGCCGGGCGTATCCCTATGGCCTTTACGATGAAACCCAGAATGAAGGCTTTGTGAATGTGGGAATTAGCCACGACACTGCCGAGTTTGCCTCGGAGAGCATCGATCGTTGGTGGCGGATGCTGGGGCGCCGTCACTACTCGAACGCTACCAAGCTCTTGATCACTGCCGATGGTGGCGGTAGCAACGGAAGTCGGAACCGCCTGTGGAAATACTGTATCCAGCAATTTGCTGATCGCCACGGCTTGGCGGTGACAGTTTGTCACTTTCCCCCCGGAACCAGCAAGTGGAATAAGATAGAACATCGGCTGTTTTCCCAGATCAGTGTCACTTGGCGAGGTGAACCGTTGGTAAGTTATGAAACGATCATCAACTTCATAAGTTCCACCACTACCAAGACCGGTCTGAAAGTGAAAGCGAAACTGGACACCCACGAATATGAAACGGGCAAGAAAATTACCGACGAACAGATGCAAACGGTAAGAGTTAAGCATCACGATATCCACCCGCAGTGGAACTATACCATTCAGGGTGAAACGTAACACACTTCATACCATTGTCTTAGAACCTAAATCGGACTTTTATTGTTTTCCAGTTGCTATGTTTACGACGCCTACGGGCACGTGACGGTTTACAATCCGACGTGGTCCGTCAGCAGCACCATGTCGGGTGTGGGTAACACGCTCTTCTTCGGCGGGATGGATCTCGACCCAGCGACGGGCCTGTATTATGACAGCGCCCGTTGGTACAATCCCAGCACCGGCGACTATTTGACCCGCGACCCTGCCCAAAGCGGTCCGAATCTGTACGAGTATTGCGGCGACGACCCAACGGGCGCGGTGGATCCGACCGGATTGTTTTTGAACACCCCTGCCGCCGCGGTGGCCTGGACTTTGATGGGCGGCAACCCGACGCCGCCAGCAACGCCAAAGGCGAATCACAGTTGCGGGCCGCAGGAAGGTTCGGGGAGTACGGGGGCGGCGCCGAACGGCTATGATACGGCTGCCAGCGGCTCCGGGACCGAGAGCGAGGAGGGCGGTTCCATCACGCTCGACATTCCGATGGCCCCCGCAAGTGCTGCCGGTCAGCCCTTAGCTCAGAACGGGGAAGTCGCCGCTGCCGGCGGCAGGTGGGTGCCTTTACAGGAAGCCTCGGTGCAGGACGAGGAAGGAGGCTTTATCTCGCTTGAACAAGTTTGGGTCCCAGGTTCTCCTGCGCCGCAGGCAGCGGTCACGCCGGAGGCGGCGCTTCTCGCCGCGATTGATAAATCGCTGGATAACGTCAATCAGTTGCTCGCAGATGAGGGGTTGACGGCCGAGCAGGCGCGAGCTGGGAGTAACACAAGTAATTCGGACTATTTCCTGGACTGGGCCTCTGGCTCGGGGCCAATGATCAGGCATTACGGCGCGGACACGCGGGAGACGCAGGACATGATGAAATCTCCGGGCGGGGCCGCGCTTCGCGCCGCATTTTATAAACGTGGCCAGAAGGACTTCGTTCCAGGTGATTCTTTTGCGTATACCACGACCACCGCCGCATGGGATACCTTACCGTGCCCATCAGAGTGGACGAAGACGGAATTCCCGGTAGGTGCCTTTGACGCCTTGGCGAGGAACAACGGCGACGGCACGGTGACCTTTACTATTATAAATACAACCAGCCTCAATTCGTTCCTATATCACCTCCCCGGCGTGTCCAACATCACGACAGATGGCTATCCGGCGCGGAATATTGTCCAGGAGTTTCAATGGACGGAACCCATCAATCCACCGTCCGGGACAAATTGAACTAGAGGTGATCGGTGGGCGCGTCGAATTTCGCTACGCATGAACTCCCGACAAGACGGTGCTAATCAGATGTCCCAAAACCCGTATCGTTCGCCGACGACGAGGTCGGACTCCGGCGTGACGCGCTCCGAAAAACCGTCGGTGGCCTGGTGGGAGGGCGCCGCGTGTACTATAACCTCGGGCTTGCTCTGGCGGGTATTCTTGCCTTCATCTGCTACGTCGTCGTTTGCGTCACCTTGCTACCGCGTGTTCTCGATGCGGCAGCGATCAAGATCAACTTCTTCACCACTCTGCTTCAAGGCATTGGCTATTTGCTTCTGATGGGAATAGCCAACATCTTCTACTCCCTCGGGCCGTTGTCCGAGCGAGTCTTTCGGCCCAGCGATCCAGAACGTTATCGGCAAATCAGCTTTCGCCTTGGATTCTGTTTCTCTGTTCTTTTGCCCTTCGTTGTCCCTACATTGTTGGCATTTCTTGTAATCTTCTTTCCCGGCATGTGGAAGGGGAGGTAACGGCGGCGCGTTGATCTAGCGAGGCTTGACAACGAGCGGGGGGGGGCAGGCTTACGCTTTGTAGGGCCGCACCATCGAGACGATTCAGAATTACAGCACCACGATTTCCGCGGCGACGAACATTGTCACGAACTACGCCTTCAACGCCAACTCGGCGCTGCTTGAGCGCGACGAGCGTGACCACGGAAAACGCCACCTGTACCGGCACGCAGACGCAAATTACCGCCTACGTGTACGGCACGGCCACCGACGATTCCAGCCCTTTGATTTACCGCGACGACCTGGTCTCGGCCGTCGTTTCCGGCCTTTCTTCCAGCAGCCAATTGACGGGCCTGGTGCAGGATGTCGAGGATGGTGACACGACGGGCCTGAATCTGGTAGAATATCAGTTTGACCGACAGGGCGAGGTTGTCCAAATGACCGACCAGAACGGCACCCAACACAATTATACGCTCGACAACCTGGGGCGGCAGGTCTCCGATACGGCCACCGTGCTTGGGGCGAACGTCTACGGCGGCACCGGTAATCCGGCCGTTGCCGGTGACCCTGCCGTCCGGCGGATTGACACGGCCTACGACCTGTTGGGCGACGTTGACCTTACGACCAGCTACAGCAGCACGAGCGGCGGCACCGCCAACATCGTCAATCAGGTTGCCGATGCGCACAACGGCTTTGGCCTTTTGACCGAGGAACAGCAATCGGTTTCCGGCGCGGTGACCGGCAGCACTCCCGCCGTCTATTATAACTACTCAACCGACAGCGCGACGCCCACCCTGCTGATCAGCATGACGTATCCCAACGGCCGCGTGCTGGACTACGGCTACGATACCGGCACTGACGATGCGGTGGGCCGGGTCAGCTATCTGGCCGATTCCGACGGCACCGTCCTGGCCCAGTACAAATACCTAGGGCTGGACGATATCGACTACGTCAATAACCCGCAGCCGGGCGTCACGCTCGATCTCGGCCAGAAGAACAATAGCGGCCAACTGGACGATGTCGATCAGTTCAACCGCGCCACGGACATGGTTTTCGCGGGGCTTGGCGGGGCGAACCTTGATGAACTCAAGTATGGATACGACGTTTCCGGAAACGACCTGTGGGAGGCCCAGCCGACGGCGGCCGCCAACGGGGCCGCGCTCGACGAGCTTTTCGGCTACAACGCGATGAACGAGTTGACCAGCGCCCAGCAGGGCACGCTCAACGGCACCGATACCGCGATCACGAACGTGAAGCTGGCCCAGGATTGGAGCCTGGACGGGATGGGCAATTGGTCGGCCTTCACGCAAACCGGCGGCACGGGCCCCATCGACCAGCAAGCGAACACCAGCGCGCTCAACGAGATCACGAGTTACCAAAGCCCTTCAGCCTGGGCGACGCCCGGCTATGATGCCGCCGGCAACATGACGAGTCGCGTTCTACAAGGTCGACTCGCGCGCGTTGGCCTCTACGACCACCCCTCTGGACAATGGCGACAGGGTAAATCGGGAGCTTCCGACACCGGTATGCAGTCCGTTCGGTTCAGGGCACTAGCCTTCGGCCTTCTTTCTTGGGGCAACATTCCGTGGATTGTGATGGCGCTGGCTCCGCTGTCGGACGGGCGCACGGTATTCGATTATTTTCATCCCCGAAACGGGGACCCGTTCGTGCTCGCCTTCTTCGGCGCGTATCTTTCTTCTGTTGACGGTCGGTACCTTCTGGATCCTCTTTAGGGGCGGTGCGGAGTTGCTGGTTCGCTATCCCGGGGTTATTTTCAACTGTTGGGGATTGAAGAGTCCAACTCTAGTAAAGGTCGTTTGGTTGCTTTGCGTGGCCGGAGGTGTTATCGGAGTCGTGATGTTATTTATCGGTGTTGTGCCTGGGTGAGGGAACTGGCAGGAATTCCGTTTTTCGCCAGACTGACGCTCTGATGCGCTTTCGGAGACCCTAAACCATAAGCAAAAGGTGGCTAGAACTCATGCACATAACGCACAAGCCGAAACCGCATGTCGAGATGGACAACGCCGTGACGGCGGCATACGACTGGTCCGATCTCGACCTTGGCCACGGATTCCACGGAACGAGGTCGCGCCAGACGAAGCGGAGGAGTACTTGCGCCGGCGGCAGGTATGACGTTGGCCACGGCAGTATTTCGGTGTTCTTACGGCAAAGATGGCGACTAGGGACCGGCCTTTGCAACCCGGTCGTTCCACCACTCGTAGCAAGGCATCGATGAGTTCGGCCGGAACTGCGCCAAGAACTGGATGTCCTTAAGTGCTTGGTGCAGCACCGGCTTGGGCGGCTTGGCGGCATCCGCCCAGATCTTGACGAGTTCGGGGCAGGAAATCACGGTCAGGCCCGCTGCCTGTCCGGTGCGGATTGCCTTGCGGTCGTCCGTGGCCACGATCCATCCGCGGCTTTCCGCTATGGCCAGGCACATCGCCTCGCCGTCCGATCGAAAGACGGCGGCGTATTGCGTGAAACGGGTCAACTCCTGATTGTCTTCGGGCCGGCAGACGCACAGCACCGCCGAAGAGAAAAGCGGAGCGAAGTCGGCCGCGACTGCAATGGTCTGTCCCGGCTGCTGCGGATCGTACTGGCGGACGAATTGGACTTCGTTCTGTACCGCGATTGGTACACGCCAGTCGAAAGCCGCCGCCCGAAGAATCGCTTCCGCGTGTCCCGAGGCGAATAGGTCAATCAAGCAACAAGCATCAATCACAACGGACGGCATGACGAGTCCTTGTCAAGTCAGGAAGTAGCGCCCAAAAGCGATCGCGGAAACTCCAGTTCCAGCCGCCGCTCCTCGCCGCTGGCCTCGATCTCCTGGCACGTCCTGGCCTTCGCGGCGATTTCTCTTGCCGTAACTATGTCCGACCGCAAGTAATGAGCCAGGTCGGCGTCGCCGATTTCGCCTTTTTCATAGGCATTGACGGCGAGAAATACGTAACGCTCGGGAAAGGCGTGGTCGTCCGCCGACTGCGGCTGCAATCCGAGTAACTGAGCCGCCTGGCGTGGGGCGAACTTCGATTCCTTGATCAGTTCCCAGCTTCCTTTGGGAATCAGCGCAAGCTGCTCCAGCCGGAGTGCCATTGCCTCGAGCGAGACGAAAAAGAAATGGCTCAGGCGGCAAAGGTCGGCCACCTGGAAGTCCTTGGTCGCGGCCACGATTTCGTGGAAGCGTTGCCTGACGGCGTTGGCCGGCATAAGAAAGCTCACGGCGAACGCCTCCGCAAACCGCTCGTTGGCCGGCTTGCGACCAGGCATGTCCAGGTAGTCGATGCCGGGCTTATAGCGATCCACGATCAGGTGGCCGTACTCGTGTAGCATCGAGACGCGCCGCCGTTGGGCGGGATGCTTGCGATTCACCATGATGCAGCACCCCAGGTCGTCCGCGTAGGCATACATGCCGGCGATGGCCGAAGGCAGCGGCCAATAGAAAATCCGCAGGCCCACGTCCCATTCCAGCAGGCGGCGGAGTTGTTCCACGGGCTGTTCACCAAGCCCCAGCCGCCGCCGTTCCTGGCTCGCCACCGAGTCGGCCAACTCGGCCACGTCGACGGGCGTTTCCAGGGTCACCGGCGGCGGATAGTTGTAGCGCAGCGGGGCGCTCATCATCTGCTCCAACTCGCGGTAATCTGACGCGAGGCGCTGGAGATCGCCGATCGCCGCCAGCAGTTCGCGCTGGTCGTCCGCTTTGATCTTTTCGGCCGCCGCGCGCAAGTGCGGCTGGAAGTCAACAACCGGCTCACCGGGGCGAACAAGCTCCGACACCTTCCGGCCGAAGTAGGCGGCGAGTTTCACAATCTCTTCCGCCTTGGCCGGACGCTCGCCCTTTTCGATGGCGATGTAGGTCGGGCGGCTGTAATTCAAGTAAGCTGACACGTCCTCTTGCGTGACGCCCCTGGCTTTGCGAGCCTCCGCAAGACGCAGACCGAGAATCCGAGGATCGATCGTTTCAAGCTGAAGCATGGCTTTCCTCTCCCATCAGGGCGGCCCCAATATGAGTCAACAAGTTCGTCCAGGCCCACAGCCGCCGGGAAATCGAGCCATTATCACCATTATCGCACATATTATTACAAAGTCAATAGCCAACAGACAAAAATTACTTGCAAAGTAAAATCATGCAGGCAGGACGCAAGAAATAGCAATTTCGGGTGGATTGGCTTGCGGTGAGATCGTTGGCCAGCCGTTCGGCGTATGTAGCGTCGCAGTCCGCCGCCTGTTACGATATTACGTATCTTCCTGAACAGTCGGCACTTAGGAAAAAGTGCGGGAAGAACCACACCGGGAACTCACCTCCTTCCAGGATGAACCATGAGCACCACTGTCCTTCAAGGATCGTGCGCGTTTGACGCGCGCGGTTAGTCCTCCTATACATACAGTACGCACGAGACCGAAAAGCCGTGTGTATTCTGGTGCGCAGATTGACGCAACTCGAATAGCAACAAGCACTTAGAATTATCGGCCTGGTAATAACCCTTCTGGTGAAAATCGGCGCGATTCATGGCTGTAGCGGGGCGGTCAGGCCTGCCGAAGCGGAGGAAAGGGCGGGAGCGGCCCAATTCAGGTACGATAAGCAAGATCGATAGTCTTCTGCGCGAGAGGAGGTTCCCTAGAAGTGTCTGCCTGTCTATGTTACGCAGATACTTCAAATTGTGCGGCTGCCACGGTAGGGAGGGACACATGACTAAATTGTCTTGTCCCGGGATTCCCCTGTTCCCGGAATTTCCGGACCGGCGCACTTGACCCCCCACGTCCTGTAGTCGGTAACGGCGCTGCAATGGCGGCACAGGCAAATCATGGAATTCCGCGAACCTGTCACTGCTGGCCCGTGTCACGTAGTGGGGATAATGCGCAAACGGAATCGCCATTTCGAGACGGCGACTTTGCAGAGGAGTGGACATAATGTGGTACGACGAACTGCCGCC
This sequence comes from uncultured Planctomycetia bacterium, assembly GCA_963824275.1. Lineage (GTDB taxonomy): Bacteria > Planctomycetota > Planctomycetia > Pirellulales > Thermoguttaceae > JANXQG01. The sequence goes on from CAWGOT010000008.1 coordinate 511,263, forward strand.
TGGGAAGTCGTGGACAGCGCTTTGGACTGGGTATGTTCTTTGCGATTGTGGGGCCATTCGTCCCGGAGCAGGCAAGTGCCCGGTTTGTGGGCGTTCCCCAGACGAGAACGACGACTCACTTTCGGTGGATTTGCGCAAGTTCGCTGTTGAAGGCCGGCCGGGGGGGCCTGCTGTGACCATTTCGCTTGACCGACAACGCATAACGGTTGCGGGTGAGACGGCGACGGGTGCTGAGCTTAAGGCATTAGCGGTTGCGCACGGGCTACATATCCGGCCGAACTTCCTTCTGTTGGTGGAACTCTCCGGTAATTCGGACCGATTGGTGAGTGACCATGACGTGGTCCAGTTACATGAAGACTTGCGGTTAACCACAGCCTTACGGGCGTCTATGGGAGCCGAAGGTCGCTATGAGGACTGCGTATATCTCCAGCTACTGGAACGGGAATGGAAGCGTCCCGTCACAAGTGAAGACAGAATTGCTGGACTGGACCCGTCTCGTCAGCCATCACCCCGCGCTGCGATAGTAGTGCTGTTCTGGAGTTACTTCGAGACGCGTACGGAGCGGTTGCTTCGCGTCGGCATGCGAGACGTACCGCCTCGCTTGGCCGAGGATGCTCTCCAAAGATACTCTTCCATTGGATCACGCTTGGATCGGCTTTATCGCCTCTTGTTCCAGACTACTTATTGGGCGGACCTAACCGAGCTGGGCTACGATGACATCCGGCGCCACCTGCTCCGGGTGCAAGAGTGCCGAAATGCGTTTGCTCACGGCAACCCATCGGCAATCGACGACTCTCTAGTGGCGTGCGTGGTCGAAAATCTTAAGCGAGAGCACGAAGCGTGGATCGCAGCCTATAATCGTCGCGGCGCCGGTCGATGAGGAGCGGCCGCAACGGGCACATCGACATGGCGAAAGCCTGCTAGTCGGTGCCGACGAGGAGTTCCTTCCAGTTCCCAGAGTGCATTCTGCAAGCCTTCGCTCAGGGCCTCGAAGGACTCTGACGGGCACACCCTGACCGATTCCCAGTTCGAGTACGTCAGCGTGAAGGAGGGACGGGTAGAGTCGAGAGGCGGCGCGGTGGGTTGCGATCTGTGCCAATGCCGCATCCGTGATGCGGGTTCCTCCGAGACGCAGCATTTGGAGGTGGGTCAGCCCCGCGACGTTTGCCAATGCCGCATCCGTGATCTGCTCGCCGCTGTGGAAGCCTGCCGAAATAACCAACGTGAAGAAATCATCTCCCAGCAGATTCCGCAACCACGGTTGTCTTGGGCGTTTACGTTGGCCTTGCGCTCCAGCAGGAGCCTTATGAGATCGGCGTTCCGGCTCGCAACTGCGATGTGCAGGACGGTCCTTCTCGAACCGTCCCGTGCATCAACGTCGGCGCCGGCATCCAGCAGCGTCCGAGCTATCTTCCGGTCTTTGCATTCCGCGGCAATGGATTATTTCGCAGCAAAGCCGCCGAACCCCACGGCGGAGGATGACCGACGGCACGGCCGAGCGGGGGATTTATATTGGGGAAGAGAAGATGAATGGCATCGGCTCACCCTCGGAAGATGCACTTCGTGATTCCGTGATACCCCCCAAAATCTGCGCCTTTGCGACACCGTGTGGCGAGTATGCGAAAAATGTCACCCAACTGCTTGACACCATCTTCTGTGGTTATTTAATTTCGATTTCGTCGGAGTATCATATCGTCCGGTTCCGCAGTTTAGGGAAACTGGGATGACCATTCCGATTGTTCTGCCGGTGGAGCGCGGATCTCGCGAAAAGCGTTGGGGTGTCGCGTGCCTGCCGGCGAGAACTGGACCAGGAATGTTGTTTTTTAGGAAGTTCTTTTACACACAGGAGATCCTACGATGTTCTGGAAGCCCAGAGGAACGAAGAATGTGCGCACCAATCGCGCGCGAAGACGCTCCGTATCGAGTCGCTCGAAACGCGACAGATGCTCAGCGGCGTCGTCCAAGTGAACTTGGACGGGCTCGGAAACTTGTCCTTGGTTGGCGACAGTTCCCAACATTACGTGGAAATCACGTCAACGCCCAATGGCACGTACGACCAGTTCACGATCACCAGCAAGGACGGAACGTTGTTCGAACTCAACGGGGTGTTGCCGACGCTGACCTCCGTGGCGGTGGACGGAGTCACCGGGGACATCAATGTCAACTTGGGGAACGGCGGGCCGAACACGTTCGACTTCGAAGCCCCCAGCAGCAATGCGGGCGCCGTTTCGACGGTGCTCGGAAACCTCACCATTACCGACAATTCCGTCGAAACCAACAAGATCAACAACGTCGTGATCCAGGGCAACCTAACCGTGGTCGACGGCAGCAACGGCTACCACGAGTTCGACGCGCTGGGCACGCAAGTCAACGGAGTCACCGAGATCGACAATTCCGGCGTCGTGACCGGCACTCCCGCTCCCGGCAATTTCAGCGGCGACTCCTACACGAACATCACCAACTGCGTGTTCGAAGGACTGAGTGTCAACACGCAGACAGCGGGCAACACGCAGACAGTGGGCGCCGCTGCAGTCACTAGCGACGCGTCCACGCCACTTCAGAGGCAGACTGCCATCGACAACGGCTTGACGTACCTGGAGAGCCAGCAAAATGCGGACGGATCCTGGACAAACAGTTATGGATACAACACGGCAACCACGGCCCTGGTAGTGGAGGCGCTAGCCCTGAGAGGCGGCCCTGGTGCGGCGACGAACCTCAGCAATGGCCTGAATTACCTGCTCACTCCCAGCTTGTCGGGTCTTACCGTAACCAATCTGGGCGGAAAGACGGGGGTTTACTTCTCGGGAGGCGAGCAAACCTATATCACTTCGATCGTGCTGCCGGCGCTGGTCACGGTTGGCGGTTTCAGCACGTCAACGGGCATCGTTGACCCCCGCACCGGCGACGTGATGACGCGCGGCGACGTGATCCAGGCGATTTGCAACCAGATTAGCGCAGGCCAACATACCGATGGAGGCTGGCGGTACACGCTGAGCGATACGGCAGATCCCACGCCGTCGGACAATTCCGTGAGCCAATGGGCCTCGCTTGCCCTGCTCTACGCTCAGACCGCCGGGTTCAGCAACACGGTCAACTACGCGAACCTGGCAGCGTTCGTCAACAGCGTGCAAAGCACGGCGCCCGGCACCAACCAGGGTGGCAGCGACTATCAACCGGGCGTGGGTTGGATCAACGAATCCAAGACGGCCGGATTGCTGGTGGAACACAATCTGGGCCTGCTCAATGGAGTGAGCGACATCGGCAACACCGACCTTGCACTGCAGTACCTCAATGCCCATTGGCTGGATGGCGGTGCGGAGGGTTTCGCGGCGAATTTCGGCTCTGCCTATGCCATGTGGTCGGTTTACAAGGGACTGGAATCCACGATCGGACTGAACAATACCACGACGATTACCAATCTCATGACGCCCGGGGCCGCCAATTGGTGGGACGATCAATGCCAGTACCTGATCGGCACCCAGAATGGCGACGGTTCTTGGACGGACCAGGGAGAGGGTGGATTTGCATTCGCGTTTGATCCGGGCATGACGACGGCCATCGACATCATGATTCTGAACGGGACGCCGATTCCAAGTGGGCAAGCCCCTGCCCTGAAGATCGACAATGGCGTGGGGAATAACCAGGTCTACGTCCGGGCCATGAGCCCGCCGCCGCAGGAAACCAGCGGGATCGACACGGCGCAGATCGGCTATGAGACCGCCGCGACGCCGGCTGCGCCGGTCGCCCTGTTGGTCAACAACGGCCTGGGGGCAACCGCCAGCTTCTTCGGTGGCGGGAGCAACGTCACGATCACCGACCCGGCGGGGTCTGCGGTCCCGGTGATCTATGGCGCGGTCGAGATCAACAACGGGCAGACCCTGCCGCTGCAATCCAACCAGGTGAACTTCGTCGGCGCCGTGGTCTATGGCGGCGTGAACGTCACGAACCAGGTCGGCGGCGACACGTCGACCAGCATTCAGCAAAGCAAGCTGGGCGAACAATTGGAGAATAACGCGCCCGTGCAAGTCGTCAACCAGGGCAGCGGCGCGAACCAGTTCCTCATGACCGGGTCCGAGCTCCCCTGGGGCCTGGCCGTCCTTAACGATCAGCCGTCGTACGGCAACGAGACGATCATCGACTCCAGCTTCATCGGCCAGACCAGCAGCGGTGCGCACCCCCAGGTCGCGCCGAGTTTCAGCGTTTCCGGCCCGCAATCCGGCGACGTGGCCTACATCAGCGGCAGCACCGACGGCGTCGGCGGCCCCGACACGGTCGTGGTCCGCAACGGCACGGTGATCCGCGGCGGGCTGGACCTGCAGTTGGGAAGCGGCGACAAGAATGTCGCATTGGACAGCTCCAGCATGTCCTGCTTCGAGATGACGACCGGGACGGGCAACGATCAGCTCTGGATCGGCGGCACGACCATCCAGACCACGGTGAACGTCACCTTGGGCTCCGGCAACGACACCCTGTGGCTGCAATTGGGCAATACCAACGCGCTGTCCGATTCGCTGCCCGATCCGATCGGCGGTTCGATCACCGTGCAGAGGGTCCTCGGCGGCAACGGCGTCGGCAATTTGTATTACGACAGCAGCGACGTTCCCGGTTTCAGCCTGCCTGACACCTTGGAGACGCTGCAGACGGATACGATCCCGGCGTGGGCCTTGGTCTCCTCCGTGTGAGGAGCCTGGAATTTGGGGAGATTGGGCTTTTGACAGGCCAATCTCGGCAAATCTCCGGCGCCGCGGTTCCTGGGGAACCGCGGCGCCTTCATCTGTCAATTCGAAGGAGATCGGGGAGATCTCGGGTCCACACAGCGGCGAAATCTCAGCCTTTGCGACCGGTCCTCCTGGGCGGCTCCCTTGGGCATTTCGCGGAGCCCGGTCACGCTACCATGGCGTGAGGCCTGTGACGTGTACATCGGTTCACATTCCGCATTCCGCCTAGAAACCCCCTCGACCTACTTGACACGGCTGGCCGAAGATCGTTCTGATTTGCTGTCCGAGGCCAAACGCCTGGCTGCCGCGGCCAAGAATCCCGATACAGGCAAGCGGGCGCTGGTCGAAATCGCCGAGGCCGAGCTGAGCCAGGATCGTCCGGACGACGCCGTGCAGACCTTGCTGGCGGTCCCTGACAGCCCTCCGCTGACGTTTGGCGGGGCGACTGAGGATTTTTCGCGGCGGCTCTATCAATATGAAACGCGGCATAGTCGCGACTGGGTGCGCGAGTCGGCGGGAAAGTGTCTTGAAACTGCGCGAGCAGCGGCAATCGGGACTCCCGAGCCGGAACTGAAAGTTGACGCCTACTGCGCGATCGGGCTAGCCGGCCGCGACGTGGGCGACTCCGCCTCGGCCAAAGCGTGGCTGAAAGCCGCGGATGATATCGCCTTGCCGCGCGACACGTGGTACAATAAGATTTGTCGGGAGTCTATGGAAAGTCACCTAAGGGCGGCGGCTCTCTTGGAAAGACGATATGATATGGTGGCCTACTGTTTTTACCCCACGGTCCGGCGGGCATCGCTGCCGCTGGCGGTCGCGATCTTCCTGGCAAGCCGCGGCTGGTCCGCTGAGCCCGTCCAAAATGGAACTGTGAAGCGAACGACCGGCGACCTGGTGCAGGCGGCGTTGGAAAAGGAGCTAACGGGCGACAACTCGCAGCGTGCGGCTCTCTTGCTGCGAGCCGTCGAAGAATCACCCAAGGAGCCGGCTGCCCACTGGCAGCTTGGCGAAGTCCGAGTGCGGGGCAAGTGGCAAACCGTGTCCCAGGCCGAGCAAGCAGCCCGCCTCGACAAGGTGTTGGCCGAATATGCGCGGCGGCGCGATGCCGCGGGGATGAGCGTCGAAGATCAGACGGCCCTGGCCCGCTGGTGTCGGCGGAATCAGCTTGACGAACAGCAGCGGGTGCATTGGAGGTTGGCCTTGCAAGCGCAACCCGGCAACGCGGAGGCGATCCAGGCCCTGGGCCTGCGCTGGTACGGCGGAATGATGGCCACGGCCGCCGAGATCGATCGGTTCCACGAGCAAATTGGCCGCGTCTCGAAGGCAGCCGAGCGCTGGCGACCGCGGGTCGCAGCATGGCTCCGCGCTTGACGAATCTGATGCGCTCATACCTGAAGATTTTCGTGAAGGAGTCCTAAAGATCACCGATTCGTGCGAGATGCTCGGGATGGAGCGTGCCCTCTGGTTGCAGGTCGGGTCCGACAAAAGCAAGCAACAGGACTATCGCCGCATGACCATGGCGGTGACGCTCACGCTGGCCGAGAATCCCAGTCCCGCCGCGTCGCAGTGCCTCGTCCGAGCCGCCGTCTTTTCCGAGTCCAGCAACGTCCGCTTGGCCGCCGCGGACGCGCTGAAACGGCGACCGCTGGACCAATATGTCCCATTGCTGCTTTCCGGCCTGCAATTGCCCCTCAATACCGACGTGCAGTTTGTGCAGAGTTGGGACGGTGATGTCATCACCCGGTTTTCGATCTTCCAGGAAGGCGAACTGTTCATTTATTCCACCACATTCTCAACCCTCCACCTTCGCTCAAACCTGCACTTGTCGCCCGCAGCTATTACGTCAACCGAAAAGTTCGAAGATATTTCGCAGAACATTGTGAACGCCAACAGGGCGATGTCTGATGCCGCCGGACGTGAAGCCGCCATCCGCAATGCAGTCGCCAAAACCAATCGAGCCATCGCCGAGCGCAATGTCCGAATCGCGACTGTGTTGCGTCAGACGACCGGACTTGACCTGGGCGACCAGCCAACGGCATGGTGGGACTGGTGGGACCAGGACTTGAACGAATGGTTCGATGAGCCCCCGGCAACAAAACCGGTATACAATTCGTATAGTGGCTACGTGGAATATCCGGGATTTTACTCTTGCTTCGCTCCCGGCACCAAGGTCTGGACGAAGACGGGCGGGCAATTCATCGAGAAGGTCAAGGTCGGCGATTGCGTGCTCGCGCAGGACGTCGAGTCGGGCGAATTGGCCTACAAGCCCGTCTTGGCGACAACCGTCCGCAAGCCCAGGCCGAGGATTCGCGTCAGCCTGGGCAGCGAGTCGATCACGGCCACGCCGAGCCATCCCTTTTGGGTGCTCGGGCAGGGCTGGCGGCTGACGAAGCAACTGGCTGTGGGAGACCGTTTGCACACGCCTTTCGGGGCGGTGACGATTGACCGGCTGGAAATGCTCCCGGCCGTCCCGGCGCCGGCCGGGTTGACCTACAACCTGGTCGTGGCGGACATCAACACGTATTTTGTCGGGGACCGCGGCATCCTGGTCCATGACAACATGCCCCGCGCGCCGACGGCAGCGCTGCTTCCGGGGCTTGTCAAGCGCTGATTTTAATGTCTGTCCCCGGTCGATCCCGACGAACTTTGAAAGAGGAAAATGGCAGAGAGGAAAATGGAATTTACGCCGACGTAGACTCGATCGTCATTGCATTCAACTATTTTCCTTTCTGCCATTTTTCTTTCTCTGATCTTGCGAGCGACTGCCACCGTTTGGAGGTCTATTATGGACGCGCCCAGATGGCTTATTGTCCCCATTGTTCCGCACGAGCTGAGCCAACCGCCGATACGATTTGTCCCTCGTGCCGGCGAGCGTTCACGGCCAGCCCTGAAATTGGCGCAGGCAGTTCAGCCTGCTCGGCCTGCTCTGGTTCTTCGTGGCCACAAGCGCATTCTGCTCACAGTTCGCGGCCATGCAGCAGTACGAGTCCTCCAACCGATCGGGCTGGCTGTTTGCCGTTACGATCGTGACGACTTGGATTATTCTCTCCGCATACCTGCTCTCCCGAGCAGAGCGAGGCACGATCGTCGTTCACGGGGCCGGTCCATTGCTGGCACAGGCCGTGATATTCCTGATGTTGCTGTACGGACCGGCACGGTCGATTCAATCCGGCGTTCTCGAGCTCGCAATTGCCGGATTTTTCGTAGGGTCTCTGTTTAGCTTTCCGGTCTCAACTGTGCTCGCGATTTCGGATTTTTTCAAGTATCATCGCGATTCCGCGGCAGCCCCGCCGATGCCGAAGCCCAGCGAAGCATGGTGGAAGAGGCCGTTGACTCTTTGGCTTGCGTGCGGCGCGGGCTTCCTGGTGTTCTTGCTTTGCAATTTCACGATCTGGTATTCGCTCCGCGACGAAATGCGTCCGCCGCTGGTGTTGGACGAACCGGACTCGATCGGGGTCTCTGAACGGGTTTCCTCCGCCAACCGCATCTGCCAGGCGGAAGGCGTCGGGGCATTGGCCTTCTCGCCTGATGCAAAGTACCTTGCCACCGCCGGCCAGGATGCCAATATCAATGTCTGGCGCACAGCCGATTGGACCCGCCCCCAGACACTCAAGCACGAGGGCTCGATCCGCCACCTTGCCTTTTCGCCGGACGGAACATTCCACTACGCTGGCGGGTGTCAGGGTGTTTTGCCAATTCTCTGTCGTTTCGATTTGCAAAGCGGGAAGCCTGACAGGACCTTTGAAGCATGAGGGATGAAGTAGGAAGGGCTCCCCGCTCCCCGCTCCCTGCTCCCCCGGCCCGTGCCTCTGGCCGCTGCCGTTCTTTTCGTGCCCGCCGCTCAGGGCTGGACATTGGGAAAAGCCTGCTGATAGAGTGCAAGGCGTTCGGCGCTAAGGGGTGGCTCTCCCTCCAACCACTTCCTCTTGAAGTCCGCCGGCCAGAACTCGAGCGGAAGGATGCAGGCGTATGAGGAAGCTGGATGCGCTATAACCGGAACGAGACGATGGTGAAGATACCCGCAGGGCAGTCTCGTTCTGGGAACATAAACCAATTGGAAGTACGCCGCGCGTCCGCATGATAACTCTTTGGGAATGCGAATGCGATTTCGACCTTTCGTGTCGTCTCTGATTTGCCGGGCGAAGGTCTCCAGGAACTCGGGTTCGCCTACTCCTTCTCGGAGTGTTCGCAGATCCTGTGAAATTCCAAATAGCGCTGAAGAATCTTCGAAGATACTGTCAAAGCCTAGAACTACTGTGCCATAGTGGTTGTTTCGTCCGCTCCGATAGATTGCCCAGAAAGCACGCGCAAACACTCCCCAAACAACTCGGCCGAAATTATAGACCGCCAATTTGGTTAGGGGATTACGCGTTACTGAATCCGACCAGCACGCCGCATCCGGGAAACGAGGGAACCCGCAGCTTTGGATCAAACCTCTCGTTTCCGCAAGGTGGAATCCAAGGCTGCCCCGCCATCGTTGATAGGCATTCTCTGCGTTGTAGTCTTGCATCTCTGCGAGCCGTAACGGGTGGAATAGCGTCCCGCCTAATTCATCCTGGTTGGGGAGGAGTCGGGAATCTCCTCTATTTCAAGGTGACTCAGTTACACTCTCGCAGATTATGTCCAGAATGCCATCGGCGCAGTTTACATTCACATGCAGCGGCTTCGTAAAGTTCGGCTCGCTAACCGAGCGATTACGTGTATCGTATATGAAGATCTTCCCACAAAACTGCATCTCGCCGCCAGTGAATTGCTGAAGAAATGCGGAATCATTGAAAATTCCTAAGAAACTTACAAACCGTTCCGAAGGATAGTTCATTACCGGTCCGCCCAGTAACGACTGTCGCGTCGCGAAGAAGTGGACACCGTCTAGCCGCAAGAGAATCAGCGGCTGCTCAGGGTCGTCGCTTGAAAACTCAAGAACGGCGCTTCGCCAAAATGGCTCCCACTGGATCGCACTCAATAATCGGGACTTCTGGTTGAGTTTTGACACGATCGATTTGATTCTGTCCATGTTGTCGCACCTCATTTACCGAGTTCACCGATAGTCCTGTCCTTTTCCGCCGGCGGCACGCCAACCCTAGCAATCGGCCCGTGAAGCAATCTCGAACAAGAAAGCGTTTCATGGAATCTTCCAGGTTGGAACTGGAAAGGTGACAGTCACGGAATATAGGCATATTAGGAAGAGCGAGTAATAATCTTGCCTGAGTCCGTCGGACGGGCAGGAGCTATCACGCCCTTGGATTGGGCGCAGCCCGAGATCCCCTCCAAGAGCAACAGGATCACGGCACAACACAACATGCGATGCCAAGTGGCGACGGACATGGGAATCTCCTCGGCCGGCGTTTTATTGGGCGTCCAATCGACGACCAAAAAGCCCCCGCCGGGGCCGATCAGGCGGACCGCCCGCTTCGGGCTCGAGTTGCGTGGGCTGCTGGCCGCCAAAGTTAAAAGTACTGCTGCCCTTCTCGTTGATCACGAAGCTGAAATTGCCGCCGCAGGCGGGCCACTTGTGGTAGCTGATTCCCGGCGGAGCGTAGGCTGGAGTGCCGCCTTCATAAACCGCATCGTTGCCATAATGGTAAAGAACACCGAGGCTGGCCTGCGCACCGACGCCTTGGGTCAGACCGCCCGTCGTCTTAACGTGGTCTTTTTCACCGAAGCTCAAGAGCGCGCCGAGGGAACAATCCCAGCCCATGCCGGCTCCCATGATCGTGCCTTCATAAAGGCTGTTGCCGCCGTCGTCGAACAAGAAACCCGCCGAATAATGACATCCCCAGCCGCAGCCAAAGCGTTGAAAGAGCGGCTCGGTTCGAGGGCTGCCATTCCAGGCCGTTCGTGAGATAAGCCGTTGGCTGTTGCCGCCAAAGTCACGGGCGAATCCCATGCCGCACCAGTAACCTCCACCGTGAGAGAGATAGTCAAATTCATAAACGTTATGGCCGCCCCCGTTGAGGATGATGCCGATGCCACCGTCACCCACCGCGCGGATGCCAGCGCCCACACCTTGTCCAAAACCTTCGTAACCTGGCGTTGCCGGGATGCGGGAATTCGTGGGATGCTTGTAGGAAGTGACATAGAGGCCGCCGCAATAGTAGTGATCGTGGCCCACGGTGTCCTCCAGCAACCCAAACCCCAGAGGAGCCCCAAAGCCCTGGGCCCACATGGCCGCGTGATAATCGTTCTCGCCGCCGCGGCCAATCAGGATACCCACGCCGCCCAAGGCTTGTCCCTGGACGCGGCGCACACCCCGATACGTATTTTTCCCGCCATGTTCGACGATAATTCCGACACCGGCGATTGCCGAAGCTTGGGCGAGGTCGTCTGCCTGGTAGGTGTTGTTCCCCTCCCGGTTGACCACCAGGGAAACGCCAAGCATGGCCGCGCCTTGGATGCCAGGCTTCTTGCCGCGGAAAATATTGCCGCCGCCCAGATTCAGGACGATGAGAACCGGCCGCTCAAGCGAGGTCGTTCCCTCTTCGTACGTGTTGCCGTGGCCCAAATCGATCACCACCGCGACATCTTTCATTTCATCCAGCTTATAGGTCTTCGATTCCTTGCCACCGATGAGGATTGTGCCCGCCGGAGTATCGATCTTGGCTGCCACGCGGCCGGTGACCCCATCGACGGCAACCTTGCCGTCGGCGGGAAGCTGCTTAAGCTGATCCAGCAATTTGGGATCGGTCAAGGGGACGATCGCTTCCGCGGCCTCGATGAGGGCCTGGCGGTCCATCTTTTCCATCAGGTCGACCAGCACTCGGCCACGAGCGTTGTCGTTGAGCGTGTGGCCGGCCTGGTTCTGCGACACCAGGACCGGATACAGTTCACTCACCAACGTGGCAGTCTCGGCTTTACTGAGCGGCGCCAGCGCCCTCGCGTGAGCAAAACGCGCTTCTTCGAGGGCCTTTTTCACCACATCCAAAGCCTGCTCGGGCGATGAAACCTCCGCAAAGGCCCTGACCGTGCGCTTGCCGAGATCAAGGCTCTGTGAGGCGGTAGCCAGTGCCGGCCCCAGGCCCGACGGGTCGTCCACGATCGCCTTGTGCAATTGCCGGGTGAACAGTTCGGCTTCAGCGGGGGCCGAGAGCGGATCGCGGAGCATGTGCTCGTACGAACTCAATCGGCCACTGCCGTTCAGTTCTGAGCCCGTATTGCTCCCGGCCGACTGTTGCAGTCTCTCGGCGAGATAGCTCTGCCAGCGGGCAAAGTAGTCGGTGGCCCGCTGACTTTGCAGCATTTTTTGCATCTGCTCCCTCAGGTCCTTCATTTTGATTGGCGCCTGAGGGTCGCCGTAAATCGGGTTGGGAACGTCGACGGGATGGGGCTCGGCGGACGTGGCAGCATCATCGGCCGCCCAAGCGGATAACGTCACCGAACTGAGCAAGCCGGCAGTGATTATGAAAACTCGAAACAAGTTCAAGGGCCACATTTCACGATTCCCCACGGTATTTCTTTCCTTCGAGCAGAGCCATACGGAACTCGTTACCCTACACGAAAAGTCGGCATGGTGCAAGGGTTCCCCTCGGTTGACACCCGCAATTCGCTGGTTAGACTGGATTGTATGGCGAATCCGACCTTTGAAAAGTGCCGGCGGCATCGCGGGCGTGTCTGGTCCAATGCTGCCGCCGATGACGGCGTTTACATCCGCGCGCGCTCCTGCGGCCCACTTTTCATTGACACACTTGAGGAAGTCATGATGGAACGGATGCCTTTACTAAGGGCATGGTTGTCCATATCCCTTTACTGCCGAACATGAAAACCAAGCCATTCCTTTTCACGCGCCTGAAAGACCATTTCGGCGGCGATCCGGCAAAGCTTCCCGTCGTCAGTCAAAATTACGCTTTTTATGAACGAGCGAACCTTCACTTGGCGATCGAAGAGCTTTCGGAAGCGGCGGAGACACCGCCGCAAGTGGTCGGCGTAGTTGATGTCGACGACCGCTCCCCGAGCCTGGCCAAGCTGTCTCGCGGAAAAACTGCTCGCTGCTTTGACGAAGGCCCCGTCGAATTCGTCGACGAGCCGTTGCCCGCCGGGCAGCGGCTGTCGTGCGTGAAACGCGGCCTGTACCTGTTTCAGGGCGATGCGGAGCCGGTCGCTTTGCTCATTTCCGAGCAGCAATACGTGCGTTCGCCGGGAATCATCGCCGAAGTCATGGCGCCGACCAAGGCGTGCGCCGAGAAGTTCATTCATCGGCTGACAAGGTCGGTCCGGCACGGCAAGGCTTTTCGCGGCCACGTGCTCTCGCTTGAGCGCGAATGTTACGGCGGCACGATCGTGCAATTCCATGCCTTGCCGCAGGTCCAGCGCGAAGACGTCATCTTGCCGGAAAAGCTGCTCGATCGCATCGAACGCCACACAGTCGCTTTCAGCGAGCACTCGAAACGCCTGGCCGCGTCGGGCCGGCATTTGAAGCGCGGCATTCTTCTCTACGGCCCACCGGCGCCGGCAAGACATACTCGGCCATGTATCTCGCGGCGAGGATGCGCGGACGCACGGTGTTCCTCTTGACCGGCGCGGGCCTGGGGTTGATCGAAACCGCCTGCAACATGGCGCAGGATTCTCGAACCGGCAACGATCATCCTTGAGGACGTCGACCTGATCGGAACGCAGCGAGACCGTCAGATGGTCGACGCGAACGCCTTGCTTTTCGAACTTTTGAACCAGATGGACGGCCTGGCGGACGATGCCGACATCCTTTTCATCCTGACGACAAACCGGCCCGACGTGCTCGAACCGGCGTTGGCCGCAAGGCCGGGCCGAATCGATCAGGCGATCGAGGTCCCGCCGCCGGATGAAGACTGCCGCCGCCGCTTGTTTGCGCTGTATTCGCGAGGACTGGCGCTCAACATCGAGCAGCTCGACGATTTTATCCGCAGAACGAGCGGCGTCAGTGCGGCCTTCATTCGCGAGTTGTTGCGCAAAGCGGCCGTCATCGCGGCCATCGAAACCGATGGCGATTTGATCGTCAAAGACGAGCACATCCACGAGGCCCTGGCGGAACTGCTCGTCGCGGGGGGCCCCTTGACGCAATCCCTATTGGGAGCGAAAAACTCTGGCGGGAAATAATCGCAAGATTCAAGATTCGACCGTGAATTAACGTCGCCTTTCGCTCCGCGAAAAAGTGCGTAATGCGGGGCTTGTGTTTTTACCTTGCATTACAAGGTGCAGATCATAAGCCTGTCTCCGACCTGCGCAGGATTTTGCAGGTTGTTCGGTTCCTTCAGGGGCGAGTGTGGGGCTTGTCTCGCCTAGGGAGTTTTCTCCGCGCCCAGCCGGCGCTCGCCGGGTTTGTCTTCGGCGGCGGCTCAGCTCTCGCGTCGCAGATCGGCCACCGACGGAGCGAGGACCTGGATTTCAGTTGTGGCCCGCGAGCCTACTTCGTTGCGATCGTCTTGAAAAAGCTGAAGTCGTGAATCTCGTAATAGGGCTTGTAGCCGTGGGAAATGCCAGGAATCACTTTGAATTCGTGCGGGATTCCCAGCTTGAGCAGATGCGCGTGGAACTCCTCATTGCCGGCCAGGGTGAAATCCTCGCTGCCGACAATGATGCGAATCTGCGTCTTGCCCTTGATGGCCTCGAGGTTCTTCTCGGCCAGCGTAAAGGGGTTGGCAGCGAGATCGCCGGCGGAGGAAGGAGCAGCCGTCCCACCGGAGTAGGTCCGGCCGGTGCGCTGACGCCGTTGCAAACGCCGGAGATCATGCCGAACATCTCAGGGTATTTGAAGCCCAGATGGAACGAGCCATACCCGCCCATCGAGAGCCCCTCCAGGGCCCGCGCTTCGCGCCGTGGAATCGTGCGGTAGGTGGCGTCAATGTGCGGGATCAGGTCTTTCATGATGACGGACTCGATCGGCATCTTCCCGTCGGGCGAATCGAGGAAACGGCCGTTGGGCAGCCCCTCAGGCATGACGCATATCAGCGGCGGAATCTTGCCCTCCCGGATCGCCGCATCCAGCCTCTGCACCCAAACGTCGCCGGCCCGCTGGCTGCTGCCGCCTCCGTGCAAGTAGTACAGCACCGGGTAGCGCGTGTTGGTCGACTTGGCGTAATCGGGCGGGAGATAGATCAGGTAACTGGCCTCCCCGCCAGGCCCGAGCGTGGGCGCTGAAAACGTCATATACCGGGTGCATTCCGGCTCGTCGACGATGGGGTCCACCCACGCATCGTCCGGCGGGTCGATCCGGCACATCTGGAATCGGACATGCGTGCCGCCCTTGAGATGCTCGTCGAGGAACTGGCTCACCACCTCCGTCATCGCGCCTTGCCGCAGATCCTTGAAATCATGCCCTGCGCCGTTTACGAGGTTGAAGGTCGAGTTCACGCCCGCTTTCCGCAGCGCCGCGTCGAGCGACCGGCTCTGGGCGGAGGCCACGCTCCGATCGGCGTCGCCGTGCAGGATGAGCATCGGCGGGGCGCCGCGGGAGGCGGATCGCACGGGATTCGTCGCTGCGTCCGGCTCCAGGCTGGCCGGACCGCAGAAATCAACCACCGCTTGCACGCCGCTGGACTGCGAAGGCGGGGAGCTTGGAGCAGGGAGCGGGGAGTCGGAGGATTGCTCCCCGCTCCGCGCTCCCCGCTCCCCGCCGCCGGCCGAGGTGCCCACCAAAACCGCCAACTGGCCGCCGTCGGACCAACCCCAAGCCCCGAAGTGGTTCACGTCGAGGTGGTATTTTTCCGCGTTCGCCCGCAGCCAGCGAATCGCCGCCTTGCAGTCCTCGAGCTGAGCGGGAATTTTCGCTTCGCCCGCCGAACGGTAAAACTTTGCCTCGCCTTCCGAGCGGTAGTCGATGCTGGCCACGGCATACTCGTTGCCCACCATGCTGGCGATGGGGCACGGGTATTTGCCGGCAAACCAGCCTTCTTCGCCGTGGAGCCACACCAACACCGGCAGAGGGCTCTTGGGCTGGCGGGGAAGGTAGAGATCCAGAGCGAGGCTCTTGTCGCCCAGCCGCGCATACTCAAGATTCTGATGCACCTGGAGTTTCATCGACGGCCACTCCCGTACGGGAGCGGCGGAGGTTTGGGCCGGAGCGGCCGGCTCGGCTGCTATGGCCGGCCAGCGGCCCGACAAACCCACCGAGAGGGCAACCACGGACAAAAATATATAGTTCCGCATTCTAAGACTCCTCGCAAAAAGACGTTGTTTCAGCCATAGGGTGGGCCGAGTGAAACGAGTCCCACCATTCCTGACGTTTTTCACGTGCTATTGGGGTTCGACACGATATTGATGACCGGCGACGGTCGCAAAGACCATGCACTCGCCGTTGCCCTTTTCCAGCCGAATCGGCACGGCTTCCGTCTTGCCGACTTCACGAACGACGGCCGGCTTGCCGGGCCAGGGATTCACCAGGCGGCACTCGCCGCCGGCCTGCGATTGGATATGCACGAACTCGATCTTGCCTTTGTGCATCGAGGAACCGACCAGCCCCGCGGGCCGCCAGGCTGAAGTCGAGATTCAAAGCATGAAATTCCAGTGCTTCAAACCGCGGCCTTGGGACGTTTTGAACCATTTCTTCTTGGAATTTAGGATTTGTTTGGAATTTCGGATTTCGGATTTGGTGCTTTTCGCCAGGGCCGGGCGTATGGTCTTCTACTTGAGCGGTACCGAGGCCAAATCGGCGTCGAGGCGCACGACTTCGCCGGGCTTGAACGTCTTCTCCGCCGTCCGCTCTCCATAGCGCAATTTGCAGTCGCCGCCCTTGTCGCTACGGATTTCGGCCGACTGCAGCTTCCCGCCCTTCCACGTCATGCTCACTTCGTATCCGCCGCGGGCCCGCAAGCCCGTGACGGAGCCGTCGCTCCAACCGGTCGACAGCGCGGGCAGCAGGCTGATCTCGCCGGCGTGGCTCTGCACGAGCGACTCGGCGACGGCGGCCGTGAAGCCGAAGGTGGCGTCGCATTGATTGGCGCCCTGGTTGTACATGTTGGGGCCCGGGGAGCCGCCAATCCACGAGTCCAGCCCGGTAGCGACCTTGTCGCCCCGCTCCAGGCGGGCCCACATACAGATCCCCCAGGCGGAAACCCAGCCGCCGCCGGCCCCCTTCCCGCTCATCCAATGCAGCTCGGCCGCCGCCAGTTGCGGGTCGCGGCGCAACTGGATGGAGTTGCCGGGAAAGAAGGGAAACTGCGGTGAGACGTTATGCCCCTGGGGCCCCGGCTCCCAGTCCTCGATCCACTCCTGCACGTTGCCCAAGTGGTTCACTCGGTAGGGAGGAAGTTGGGGCAGCGCGGCCGCGAGCTTGCCGCAGAACTCCTCGTCGATGCCGAGGATCTTGCCGGCTTCGATGGTGTGCGGAAAGAGATCGCGGATGATGGCCACGTCCAGCGTGGGCGAAGGGGAGAGGAACGCCATCTCGTGGTTGCTGTCGTAAAAGCCGTGCTCAGGCGACATCGAGAACGGGGTGACTAGCCAGTTGTTATGCTCGGGGTCCTTGACCATCACTTCCAGCAGGAACTGGGCGGCGCCCTTCAGCACGGGGTAGTACTCCTTGAGAAATTCCTTGTCGCCGGTAAAGGCGTAGTGTTCCCATAAGTGCTGGCAAAGCCAGGCGCCGCCGACGGGCCACATGCCGAAGTTCGCGCGATCGACCGGCGCCGTCCCGCGCCACAGGTCGAGGTTGTGGTGGGTCACCCAACCGTTGACGCCGTAGTACATCTTGGCCGTCTTCTGGCCGTTGATCGAGGCGTCTTGGATCATGTCGAACAGGGGCTGGTGGCATTCCGAGAGATTGCAGACCTCGGTCGGCCAGTAGTTCATCTGGGTGTTGATGTTGATCGTGTACTTGCTGCCCCAAGGCGGCGAGACGGCCTCGTTCCAGATGGCCTGGAGGTTGGCCGGCTGGCCGCCGGCGCGGCTGCTGGAGACCAGGGCGTAGCGGCCGAACTGGAAGCAGAGGGCCTCGAGGTTCGGATCGGCGGCCGGACGTGTCGCCGGCTGATCCGCGCTCTTTTCCGCCGGAGCGCGCTTCCCGCCGCGTCCGCCGCGTCCTGCCCCGCGGACCGCCTGCAGCCGCACGTCGGTCGGCTTCTGGTTGGCAGCGTCGTCGCCCACGCTCGAGTGTAGCCGGCCCATCAGCCCGGCGAAGTCGGCCACGTGCCGGCTGCGGAGCGCGGCGTAGTCCTTGCCTTCGACGCCGGCGAGGACCTTCGCGCATCGGGCGGCGGGATCGCCGCTGATGTCGTGGTAGTTCACGAAGCTGGTGGCCGCAGCGAGGACCAGCGTTACGGCGTTGGCCCCCTTGATTTGCAGGGCGTTGTCGGCGGCCGCCGACGTCCCGCCTTCAGGCTGCGCCACCAACGCCGCCTGAAAGTGCAACCCCTCGCCGCGGACGGGCGCGATCCAGTCGCCCTTGACGGGCCCCTGCCAGTGCCCGTCCATGACCAGTTTGCGCGGCTTGGCGGTCGCCGTGAAGGGGAAGGGGCTCTTCAAGCTCGCTTGGAACGAGATGCTCCCCGGCTTGTCGGACGTGATGCGGACGACCAGCACGCGGTCCGGGTAGGAAACGAAGACCTCGCGGGTGAGGACGGCGTCGCCGGCGCGATAGGTGATTTTCGCCACGCCGGTTTCCATGTCCAACTCGCGGCGGTAGTCCGAGGTCGTCTCGGCCCCGTCGAACTTGAGCGTCAGGTCGCCCAGGGGCTCGAAGCACTGCTGCGAGGCGGGAACGCCCCAGAAGTGGGCATTGACCATCTTCTCCGCCTCCTGGAACTTCTGGGCGTCGATCAACGCGCGGATCTGGGGGAAGTACTTGATTGCGTCGGGGTCGTTGTAGTCGTGGGGGATGCCGGACCAGAAGCTGCTCTCGTTCAGCGCGATCCGCTCGTTCTGGGTACCGCCGAAGACCGTGGCCCCGATCAGTCCGTTGCCCATCGGCATCGCCGAATTCCAGTTCGTGGCCGGTTGGCCATACCAGAGGACCATGTCCTTTTTCAGCGCGGGCGGCGCCGTATCGGCTGCCACGGTGGCCGAGGCCGGCAATAGGATCAGGGACGCGCAGACAAAACAAAATGCTCTCATGGTTTGGTGCTCTCTTTCGATAGTGGAAGTTGCTGTAAATCGCGCACGGGCATCTGGGCACTTAGCGGTTTCTCTTTCCGCAGGACCTTGGCCGCCTCGCCCGTCAGCCAGAGGTAGTGGTCCGAGGGCTTGCCGTCCATGTCGATGAAACTGGCCACCTTGCTCACGGGCGGGTGATCGCTGCATTTGAAGATTGCCGTGCCTTCGTTCACCTCGTCGAACATGGCGACGTAGAGCTTGTCGGCCCCGGCGCCCAAGGCCGTGGAAATCAATTGCCAGTAGAACCGGCCGCCCTGCCGCGGGATCGACCCCACCGGCTTCACGTCGTCGGGAAATCCATGAACGCTCAGATTGTGCCAACTGAATCCGGGATAGACGCAGGGCACGTAGTCCACGCCGTTCTCCTTGCACCACTTCATGTCGCCCTTGATTACGTCGCGGTAACGCCACATGTCGTTGTGCAGCAGGGGGCTGAACCGCTGCACCATCCACGGCATGACCAGGTCGGCCTTCTTGATCAGTTCGTGCAGGTAGGGCTCGTTGCGGCAGTCGGCGTTCAGGTCGCGCCAGAAGGTGGGCACGCCGAGCATCACCGAGCAGCCGCCGTATTCCGGGTCGTTGTGGAAGAAATCGATCAGCTTGTCCAAGGCGATGTTCTTAATGTCGTAGCCGCGGTCGGGGAAACCAATCCCCCAGATGACCACCAGCGGCTTGCCGCGATGGTGCAGGTAGGTCTTGGTTCCGGGCTGATTGGTCACCTTCAGGGTGTCGACCAGGAACTTCCAGTCGTCTGCGATGCGGAGGCAGTCCTCGCCGGAATTGCGCAGGCCGGAGAGGTCGTACATAACCGCGATCGCGCGCTCGTTTTCCGAGGCGGCCTGCAGGGCGTAGCGCAGGACATCGAGCTCGGG
Source organism: uncultured Planctomycetia bacterium (assembly GCA_963824275.1). GTDB lineage: Bacteria > Planctomycetota > Planctomycetia > Pirellulales > Thermoguttaceae > JANXQG01. The sequence continues at coordinate 530,908 of CAWGOT010000008.1, forward strand.
GCCGCTTCGCGACCGGGTGCTGCCGAAGAACCGCTGCATGAAGACGCCGTCCAGTCCATATTGCTTCATCCACTTGAAGTGCAGATCGACGGTGCTCTTGTCGGCCGAGTTGAAGAACCGCGCCGTGCTGCCGTCGGCCAGTTTCAACCCGGTGGGATAGGTTTTCTCGTATTCGCTCACGTCGGGCCACATGTCGATCTGAATCCGCGATTCATCCGGGTACATCCGGCCGTCCCGGCCCACGCGGAACCACCCCTGGTAGCCGGCCATGACCAGGCCGTCGTACGTGGGGTACTTCGTTGTCGGCGAGTGTTTGTTGAGGGCCGCTGCCCAGGCACTTGTTGTGCATAAAAATCCCATGGCCGCGATCAGCAAGGTCTTCATATACGGTCCTTTTCTCTCAAGGTGTTCTTACTTGGTCTCGATCACTTTTCCCTGTTGCAGCGTGAGCACGGGGCTTCGCGCGCCCGTCACGTCCGACCAGTTCACCGTGGCCACCTGGTACGTGTAGGTGCCCGCATCGTTGACGTTGGTGTCGTCGAACGTCATGGCCTGCGGCGGAAAGGGCGTGGGATAATCGCCGTCATTCCACCGCTGATATCCCATCGTCGAGCTGTACATCGACCGGTTGGCGTACCTGATGATCTGCATCAGCGATCCGTTGCGGTAGATGATGAAGGTCTTGACGCCGCTCTCGATGTCCGCCTCGGCGTTCCAGTTCAGCGTCATCCGCCCTTGCGCGTAGGTCCCCGTGAGCTCGGTCGGCGCCGGGGGCGGAGTCGTGCTGACGATCGTTCCCTTGTCCATGTAGGCCACCCACTTCTCGGCCAGCGCGGTTGGGAAACCAGCAGGCCTCCAGCTTGTTGCCGCTGTACGAGGCCTCCGGCGCGATGGCCTTGGTCGCCTTGTCGCCGAGCCATGCGCCGGTTGTGTCGACTTCCCGCAGCTTGGCCTCGCCCGGCTTGCCGAGGCGCAACGCCAGGCAGGCGTCCAGCCAGGGGATGGCGATGAACCGCAAGTCGTGGCACTGGTGCCCGTCCATGTTGGTCTGGGTGTCGGGGTTGATGGCGTGGGCCCACAGGGCGCCGCGCTTGCGGGCGTTAAGGAAGAGGGTGTCGTTGTGGGCCACGTCCTGCCGTCCATTGTGGTGCAGGACCGGCACTTTAAGCGCGGCGTCGACGTTGGAGACGTTTTTCCCGGCCGACTGGGCGACCGCGGCCGCAACCCGCTCGGGATACTTTCCGATCATGGTCGTGACCCATATCGACCCGCCGGAATGGCCCCACAAGGCCCAGGGGATGGTCTTGATTTCAGGATGTCCGGCGCGCTGGGCAAGCACGTCGAGCAACTCCAGGAAGACCTTTTCCGATCCGTTGTCCGGAATGTACCAGTTGGAGCAGGTCTGGTTCGTGCCCGTGGTGAACTTCGGCGCCACGAAGACCGAGTCCCACTTCTTGGCCAGCGCTTTCCATTGCAGGTCCTGTACCATGAGTGGGGCATCGCCGTCCCGGGTGCAGCCGTGGAGATGCACGATGACGCTGCGGAGCGTCGTCACGTTCGCAGGGACCCAGCAATAGAAGACCGCGTCGGCGATCATCTTGCCTTGCTTGGGGATCGTCAATTCGTAGATCGTGCCTTTGGGTCCTACAGGCGCGGTCGCCGCCGGAGGGCCGCCGCCACGCCGGCCCTGGGCGGCGGCGGGCGCCGCCATGCCGGCGGCGAGGAGAATTGCCGCTGCCAACGCCGCAAGTGTTGTCTTCATGAGGTTTACCTTTCTTTCAAATGCCAGTTCCACAAAACGGTTAAGGTGTCGGGCCCTTCTCGGACCTGGCCGCGTCGGCCGCCCAGACGGCTCGGATCGCGTCCTCGTCGCCCAACCCCGTAGGGCACGCCGGGCTGGGGTTGTTGGCGAAGTACCAGCGCGAGTCCGGCGTGGTCGCCGTGCGGCTGCCGGGCATCTGCAGGAAGCCGTTGGGGTCCGTCTTCCGCACCCAATCCCAGGCGTACTTCAGCCAGTCGGCGCGGTATTGCTTGCTCTGATGCGCGAACCAGGAAATCTCGTCGTAACCCCAAATATAAAGGGTCCCCGCCGTCGACTGTCCCGGCGTCCGGCTGTTGCCGTAATTGTCCAGTTCCACCAGGTAAGGCAGGTGCTCGCACTTCCAGCCGCTGAAAGTCACGCCGCCCTTGCTCTTGTTGTAGATGCCGTCCGAGTAGCCCACTTGCAGGATCCCGTCTCCTTGCTTGTCGGGGTTCTCCTTGATCCTCAGCGGGAAGGCGTGGAAATCCAACAGCAGTTTCCCGTCATGCAGCAGGCCGCCGCTGGGCGTATGACCGTTGCACAGCACCATGTGCCGACGAGCGTGCTTGGCCGCGTAGGCCCGGACCATGGTCAGCAGCTTGTCCCACTGGGCGTTGCCGCGGTCGTTGCGGTTCATGATCTCCACTTGCCCGAAGTGGATGCCTTCGAAGCCGGCGTCGATGTACGACACGGCCTGATAATAGAACCACATCTGCGTTTCCAGCCGGCTGACGTTGGGGACCTGGGCGTTGCCCATGGCCCGCCGCTGTCCCGCCGGGTAGATGATGTTCTCGTAAACGAAATTCCTCTTCTCCACCGGCTGGCCGAAGGCCGTGAGCACCCAATCCGGCACGGCGATCTGCCCCACGCGCGGGCCCACGGTCTCGAAAACGCAGGCCTCCAGGACCATCTCCGGATCGGCGGCAATGGCCTTCGGCGCCTGTTGTTTGGCGCGCTCGATATTGGCCAGGAAATTGTTCTCGGCGCCCCACAGGCAGAGGCTTCGTCCGGCGTACTTCACGCCCAGGGCCTTGAGCATGCGGATGCTCTCGTCCAGGTCGCCCCGGCCGTTGAACACGCCCTCCACCGAAATCGAGCGCGACAAGATATTCTCCAATACCTGCCGCGAGATTCTCCCGTCGAACTGGTACTTGCTCGAGGGCTTGACCGCCGGCATGTCGGCGGCATGCGCCCACAGGCCGCCGGCCAGGCCGCTGGCAAGCAGGGTAGCGATAAGCTTGATTCTCATGATGCGTTCTCCGTCTTCTTGGGTTGGTGGGCAATGCGTCGATGATAGCCCCGGCCTTCCAATTCGTCTTGTTCGCAAACGGCAGGTTTTGTGCCAGGAACGGCGTCGGGTGCGGCCGGGCACTTGAAGAGAGGCGCGGCGTCCGCCGTCGCCATCGGTCCCAGCACCGAATGGGTGGTTTTTGCCCGAGCTTGCTCGATTGCAGCTGCCCCTGGTCTAGCGGGTAATATGTGACGTTAGCACTTCGAGTTGGTAGGGATTGGATCATTCAGGCCGCAAACGTCCTGTTCGGCGCCGGGCTTTCCAACCCCACCAACGGCGGATTCTTGCCCGAACTTGCGCAATTCACTTTCCTTCATTTTTCCTTCTTGCTAAATGAGATCCACTTTTGTTCGAGCGGAAATCCGGGCCGCGGCGGACAAAAAAGGAATAGAAACCCCAGAGAGAAGCCCTAATGAAAAACCGAGTACATGTTATGAACCGCTATGTGGCCGCGTGCATCGTGGTTTGCGGGGTGGGGAGCGGTTGCAGCGAGACGAACGATCCGACGAAGACTACTGCGGCAGAGCCTGCGAAGTCCGCAGCGAATTCAACTAAGACTACTCTGGAGTCGGTAAAGGTTATCGCGGAACCTAAGAGAATAACTACGGAGGTGAAGAAGATAACGGTCGATTTGGGCGGCGGGGTGAAGATGGAAATGACGCTCATCCCTGCGGGCGAGTTCATGATGGGCAGCGGCGAGTCGGCGGAGGATACGACGGCGTTCTTCCAGAAGAACTACCCCGGAATGCTTGTCCTCGCCTCGGGTTTGAAGGATGAACATCCGCAGCACCGCGTCCGCATTACGCGGCCGTTCTATCTGGGTAAGTACCACGTCACGCGGGGCCAATTCCGGCAATTTGTGACCGCCACGCAATACAAGACCGACTCGGAGACGGCGAAAAAGCCGGGGGCCGTCGGCTGGGATTTCCCAGGACGCGTGGAGAGAATCAAGCCAAAATACTCCTGGCGTGACGCGGGCTTTGAGCAGACCGACGAGCATCCCGTAGTCAACGTGAGTTGGAACGACGCCTTGGCGTTCTGCAAGTGGTTAAGCAATAAGGACGGCAAAACCTACCGGCTGCCGACCGAGGCCGAGTGGGAATATGCCTGCCGTGCCAGCACAACTACGCGGTACTATAGCGGTGACGATCCGGAGACTCTAGTAAACGTCGGAAATGTCGGCGACGTGTCGTTCGCGATGGAATCCCTTTCAAATCCAGGGTGTCTCAAAGCCTCCGACGGCTACCCGTTTACGTCGCCGGTCGGCCGCTTCAAGCCCAACGCCTTTGGGCTTTATGACATGCACGGAAATGCTTACCAGTGGTGCATGGATTGGTACAACGAAAAATACTATGCGACTTCCCCAAGGGACGATCCGCCGGGACCGGAGTCGGGAACCTATCGCGTCCTCCGCGGCGGCTCCTGGTACGATGCGCCGATAAAGGCAAGGTCGAACGACCGCTACTTCCGTACTCCCGACGAACCGACGTTCCATGTCGGCTTCCGTGTTGCCAGGACTGAGTAATACGATGGTCTCCGGCCGTGTCGCTGTCTCGCCACGTAATTCAGGCATGAATAGGAGACATGGAGAGATTGCAAATTGCAAAATGGAAATTTGCAACTGAGAACTTTCAATTCTCAATTTTCAATAGCCTCCTTCACCCGCCGGGCCGGTCCGCCTTCGCCGCGCCCCATTGGCGATTCGGCGCAGGCCCCATCTGAAGCTCGAGCGTACCGCCAGCGGCAATCTGCTCGTGCGTGATCCAACTCCGCGTGTAGGGCTGCCCGTTGAGCGTCGCGGATTGAATGTACATGTTCGCGGGCGAGTTGTCCTTGGCAATGACCGTGAACGCGCCGCCCTTGTAGTACTTGGGGTCGAGCGTGACGGCGACCCGATCCATGAAAGGGCTGCCGATGATGTAGACGCCGCCGGCCGGATCGACCGGATAAAAACCCAGCGCGGTGAAGGTTCCTTGGGGGTTTATTTTGGCTCAACGAGATACCGCCGCCCGGCGACCGTCGCAAAGACCAGGCATTCGCCGTTGCTTTTGTCAAGGCGGACCGACACGGGCTCGGTCTTGCCCGCTTCATGGACGACGGTCGTCTTGCCCGGCCAGGGATTCATCAACTGGCAGGGGAGGTCGCGCCGGGCCTCGATTTCCACGTGGTAAACGCCCTTGGAATCTTTGCAGGCGGAAACCAGAAAACCGCCGCGGGCCTGAAAGTTGTGGAAGGCCACTTCGGCGGACGCCGAAACCGCCGGGAAGAGGTGGATCCGCCCGCTGCGGCTGTTGAGCAAGGTCTCGGCATCCTCGCCGCCGCCGCGCCGCGACCGCGCAGCGCCTCCCTGGTCCGGCGGCACGCCCAGGAGAAGGGTCGTCTTGCCCGTGCTTGCGGAGGGGAAGGTCCGCATGGTGCGAAGCATGATGTCCTTAACGTCTTGCGGCGAATCGAGATTGACTTCGTCGGACAGCGTGGCGGGATACGAGGCGACTTCCTCCTGGTGGTCGCGGGAGAGCCGTCTCGGCTCCAGGCCGGGGATTGCGGAAAAGACGGTGCCCTCGGGCCGCTGCCACGTCGGGTAGGGCGCAATCCCCGCAGCGACCTCGCGCCACTGTTTGCGGAGATCGGCGTCGACGCCCAGCAACTCCGCCGCGTCGGCCGCTTTCGTCAGCCCCCAGCGGAACATACAGAGCGAGCTGACCACGTCCTTGTTGCGGGCGAACTCCGGATAAATGCCCCAACGCTCTTCCTCCATGCACGGCACAATATGGTAATAGCCGTCGCTGCCTTTCTTGGCGTAGGCCGCGTAGAACAGCGCCATTTCGCGCATCAAGGGATAGCACTCCTTGCGGAGGAAATTCACGTCGCCGCCGTAGTCCCATTCATCCCAGGACGAACGCAGCATCTCGCCCATCGTCCCCAGGCAGAGTTCCAGGGCGATCGTCGTATGGACGTATTTGTCCGGCTTGATCGGCGGCAGGTAGCCGTGCGTGAGCAGCATGCCCGGCATGTTGAAGCGGTCCCGCGCATTTTGCTTTGCCCCGGGCAGCCAGTACTCGACGATCTGCTTCCACATGTCTTGGTTGTCGCCCCAGTTGTGGACGAATTGCGAGGTGGGGAAGACCTCGTTGTAGCACGGCGCCCCGTCGAAATCTTGGATGTCGCGCTCGGGCAGGGCGTAGGAGGCGCTGCACTCCAACTGCCGCATGTCGGTCTTGGTGCCGCCGCCGTGGCTGTCGGTCCAGCTCTGCTGGTAGATGCCGCGGATATTGTCGCTCGACTGCGTGCCGGTCAGGCCGTGGAAGACCCGGCCGTTCTCCCGCCGGTCGTAAAACGCGTTCCACCAGCGGGCGTTCTCCCGCACCAGGCCGTCGAAGCCGCCCCCTTCGGCCTCCATCAGGCGCCTCTTGGCCAGGCCGATCAGGTCCGGACCGTCGATCGTCGTCACGACGGTCACGAAGGCCTCCAGCTTTCCATTGGCGCCGGGCTTGAAGGTGGCCGTGGCGGCCGCGCCGGGGGCGGCGGCGACCGACGGCCGCGGCCTTCCAAACCAGTCCCAAGGCATGGGCGAGTTGGCCGGCGGCGTGCCCAGCCCGGTCTCGCCTTCCACGGTCTCAAGCTTCACGTCTCCCGCTCCGGCGACCACGCCCATGAGCACATACTCGAAGCCCTGGGGGAAGGTCTTTTCGGCCGGCATCTTCTGGCGGATCCAGAAGTAGCGTCCCTCCTTGCCGCTGGTGGGCGGATCGATCGGGCCGTTGAAGGCCTTGTCGGCCTCGGCCTCCGGTCGGGTGTAGGTCTTGCCGTCGGCCGACATGTAGTCCAGGTGGGAAGTGTCGCGGTGCCGGTACAGGCGAATCCACACCGGCGCGCAGATCCCTGCCAGATCGCCCCGGATGCCATAGAACGTCCTTGGTCATCGGGAGCACGTATTCCAAAGTTGCCTTGGCATCGCCCTTGCTCACCTGCAGACTGGTCACGCCGTTGGCGCAGCTCTGCGTCACGGCCGGCGCTGTTGCCCCGGCCAGGGCGTCGATTCCAACGATGATCTGTCCTACGGGCTTCAGGCACGGAAACGCATACCGCATCGGATAGCGATAGGGATCGTAGGTCCCGCCTTCCTTCCGCAGCCAGCCGAGATCCAGGGGCGCAGCGCATTGCCCGGCCTCTTCGAAATCTCCGGATAGGCGTCCTCCAGCAACAGGCGGTTGAGCCGGGCCAACTCGCGTCCCTGCGGATTGCTCTTTCGCAGACGGTCCGTGTCGGGGCGCAGCCAGATTTTCTGGAAGCGTTGGTCTTCGTAGAGCGACGGTCCGGCAATGATCTTATTGAAGCTCGCCGCCAAATCGGCCAGCAGCCGCACGTTCCCGTTGATGGTCCGTCTTGGCCGCCTCGAATGCGGCCAGGGAGGCCTGCGCCTTGTCGCCCAACCGCTCGCTCAACGACGCGGAGAGCGGGTCGGCTTTCTTGGCCAGCTTGTCGGCCAGGGAAGGTAGCCCGATGAAGTCGACCACGGCGAACAGCGTGGAGTCGATTTCCTTGACTCCCACGTAATCCTTGTTGGCCGGTGAAAAGGCCCCCTCGGTCATCTCCTGCAAGGTGGGCGCCTGGAAATCGTGCAGGCGGCGGTCCCACACGTTGTTCTTGTTGATGCTGATCGTGATCCGGTTGGGCGGACCCCAGATTACGGTGTGCATCTTCAAGTTGTTGATGCTCATCGCGCCGCGGCCCGGATCGGTAGGGTTCAACGTGCCCTGCACGAATGTTGCCGCGGCCGCCTCCCGCAGGGGGATTTCCCGCTGCCAGGGCAGGACTTGGGGGTCCGCCGCGGAAGCCGGGAGCACAGTCCCGAGGAGAATGATCGCCAAGATTGCCAATGGGTTTCGAGATTTCATGCTTTCTTCCTCTAGGTTTCCTCGCTTGCGCGTCGGGCTTCAATGCGTAGTTTTCCGCGCTCGCGCAGCGCCGAAGCCCGACGTGCAAGCGAGGATCCGCCTTCCGCGTCCTCTCAACTTAATCCTTCTTCTCAACCAGGTATTTCTGTCCGGCGACCGTGTCAAAGACCAGGCATTCGCCGTTGCTCTTGTCAACGCGGACGGCCACGGGCGCCGTCTTGCCCACCTGATGCACGACGACCGACTTGCCCGGCCAGGGATTCATCAACTGGCAGTAAAGGTCGCGCCGCGCCTGGACCTCGACATGGTACACGCCGTCGGCCTTGCGGGCCGCGGAAACCAGGAAACCGCCGCGGGCCTGGAAGTCGTGGAAGGCCATTTCGGCCGTTGGCGCAACCAGCGGGAAGAGATGGATCCGCCCGCTACGGCTGTTCAACAGCGTTTCGGCATCCTCGCCACCGCGCCGGCGTCCGCCGCCGCCCAGGCCCAGGCCGCCCGGCATGCCGCTGGCCCCCTCCGCTCCCTCGCCAATGAGTAGCAAGGCCGCCCCGCTGGTCCCGGCCGTCCGCAACGTGCGGATCGTGCGTAACATCATGTCCCTTTGCTCCTTGGGGGAATCCAGGTTGATTTCATCGGCCAGCAGCGTGGGATATTCGGCCGCCTCGCCGAAATGGTCGCCGGCAAGGTGCATCGGTTCCAACCCGCCTTTGATCGTGCAGAATTCGGGTCCCTCGGGAGTGTCCCAAGTCGAATGGGCACGATATGCGCGGCGACTTCCCGCCAGTTCTCGCGCAGATCGGCGTCCACGTCCAGCACTTCCGAGGCTTCGGCCGCCCGCTTCAGTGCCCAGCGGAACATGCACAGCGAACTGATCACGTCCCTGTTGCGGGCGTTGAACCCATGAGTTCGGGGGAGGCGCGGACCCCCCATGCGACAAATCAGTTTTAGCCTCGGCCGTCGCATGGGGGGTCCCGGCCTCCCTCTCCCCGCCATAAAATCCCCACCGCTCCGGCTCCATCGAGGGAATGACGTGGTAGTAGCCGTCGTCGCCTTTCTTGCCGTAGTTCGCGTAGAAAATGGCCATCTCCCGCATCAGTGGATAGCACTCCTTGCGCAGAAAGTTCATGTCACCGCCATAATCCCATTCGTCCCAGGCGGGCTGATAATCTGCGCCATCGTTTCCAGGCACAATTCCAAAGTGATCGTGGTGTGGACATATTTGTCCGCCTTGACCGGCGGCAGGTAGCCATGCACGATGCACATGCCGGGCAATGTCGAATCGTCCTTGGCATTGCCCTTCGCGGCCTCCATCCAATGCCCGACGATCTGCTTCCACATGTCCTCGCTGTCGCCCCAATTGCGAACGAAGCGGTTGGTGGTGAAGATCTCGTTGTAACAAGGACCACTGGTCCAGGGTTGAACGTCCCGTTCCGGCAGCCCATAGGAAGCGCTGCATTCGTACTGCCGCATGTCGGTCTTGGTGCCGCCGCCATGGCTGTCGGCATAGCTCCGATAGAGGGCGCGAACATCGTCGCTGCACTGAGCCCGCTGAGTCCGTGGAACACGCGGCCCTCTTCCCGCTTGTCGTAAAAATCGTTCCACCACTGCTTGTTCTCCTTAACCACGCCGTCGAAACCGCCCGCGGGCCGCGGCGTCCAGCCGTGCCTGGCCAGGGCCATAACATCCGGGCCGTCCATGGTGGTGACGATGGTGATCAGGGCCTCCAGCTTGCCGTCGGCGCTCGGCGTGAAGGTCGCCGTGGCGGCGGCTCCCCGTCGCGCGGGCGATGGCGGCGACCGGCGGCGGCGTGCCCAGTTTCGTTTGTCTTTCCACGCTCGCGAGGTCGACTTTTCCCGACCCGGCGTACCAGGTGCCCCGATGACGATTCCCATCAGCACGTACTCGAAGCCTTGCGGAAAGGTCTTCTCGGGCGGCATCTTCTGCCGGATCCAGAAATAGCGACCGTCCTGCCCGCTGCTGGGCGGGTCCATGGGCGCGTTGAAGTCCTTGTCGGCCTCGGCCCCCCGCCGCGTGTAACGCGTGCCCTCGGCGTCCATGTACACCGTGTGGGCCGTGTCGCGGTGCCGAAACAGCCGCAGCCAGACCGGGCTGTTGATTGCCGTGAACTCGCCCCGCACGGCATACAGGTTGCTCGTCATGCCCAGCACGTATTTCAGGCTCGCCTTCGCCTCGCCCTTGACGACCTGCAATTGCACGACGCCGTTGGCGCAGCTCTGCGTGACTTGCGGCAATTCTGCGCCGGCCAGGGGATCCATCCCCACGATGATCTGCCCAACGGGCTTCATGCAAGGCATGGGATACTCGACGGGCTGACGATAGCCGTCGTAGAATCCGCCCTCCTTCAACAGGTAGCCAAAGCCCCTGGGGCGCTGGCTGTCGGAGGCCTTTCCCACGAAGCCCTTGTTGGCCGGGGAAAAGACGCCGTCGGTGATCTCCTGCAACGTCGGCGATTGAAAGCAGCGGGTGTTGACGCGGCGGTCCCAGACGTTGTTCTTGTTGAGGCTGATCGTGATCCGGTCCGGCGGTCCCCAGAGCGTGGTCCGCATCTTCAAATTGTTGATGGTCATGCCGCCGCCGGCGCCAAAACCGCCGGAATCGGGCAGCGGATTGGTGGGATTCAAGGTGCTCTCGATGAGCACGGTTTTGGCCGCCTCCCGCAGCGGCATCTCGCGCTGCCAGGGAAGGACCTGGCCCAGTAGCGGACTGTCAGCGGCCGCCGACCATGCGTAGATGGTGCCGGCCGGAAGCACGGTCCCGAGAAAAAGGATTGCCAATAGTGCCAGGTCGTTGCGAGGTTTCATCGATTCGTCCTAGGGTAAGGGGCGTCCTTGATTCATGGGTTTTCGTAACTGTTGAAGCGGATGACAATGGCTCGATCCTAGCCGCCGCCTTCCGCTTCGTCTTGTTCAGCAACGGCAGGTTTTGTGCCAGGAACGGCGTCCGCGCGTGATCCATTGGGGTCGGGCAGGGCGTAATGTTTGCGGTATTCTCGCGGCGTTTGGCCAAAATGCCGCCGGAACTCGCGCGTAAAGTGGCTCTGGTCGGCGAATCCGCAACTTGAGGCCACCTGGGACAGCGACTCGTTGCCGTACACCAAGGCGTGGCTTGCCATCCGCATCCGCAACTTCCGCAGGTAGGCCTGCGGGCTGAGTTGGAAGCAGGTCTGGAACTTGCGTTCGAAAGCCCGCACCGACATGTGCGCCAAGCGAGCCAACTGCCCGTTGCTGATCGTCGTGCCGTAGTGTTCCCGCATGCAGGCCAGAACCGGTCCGAATTCAGTCCCCGGCAAGGCGCCCTGGCTGCCTGACTCCAGCCGCCGGCTGATGCCGGCGGTGCCGATGATCGTTCCCTCGCCTGCGAAAAAGGGGATCTTGTTCGTGACGTGCCAGGCAACCGTCCCATCGGGCTGGGGAACCAATTCGATACGGTTGACAATTCGCTGGCCGGCCAACACGTGCTCGTCATCCAGGAAATACTGATCGGCCAGATAGGCGGGGGCAAAGTCACGGTCGGTCTTGCCCAGGACGCCCTCACCTTGGTCGGTGGAGTGGCCCTCGACACCGCGCCGCCAGGAGGATGGTGCGGTTGACCCAACAATAACGGCCGTCACGGTCCTTGACCCAGGCCCGAACATCTTCAATGTAGTTGAAGAGTTCGGCCAATTGCAGCAAGTGCGGTTCTTCTAGCATGGGCACCTTATGTCCTTGGCGCATCGCGCTGTCCCAGTCGCATCCGCGCGGAGTAAGCTTCCCGGCGTCAACCGACCTGACAATCACTCGATGTTAGCCGCGGCCTTCCGGCTAGTCTTGTGCAGAAGCGGCAGGTTTTGTGCCAGAAACGGCATCCGTGGATGCCCGGGCGTAGTGTTCCCTGTACTGCCGGGGGGTTCGGCCGAAATGCCGTCGGAACTCCCGCGTGAAGTGGCTCTGGTCGGCGAATCCGCAACTTGAGGCCACGTGAGACAGCGGTTCGCTTGTGTAAACCAAGGCGTGGCTTGCCATCCGCATCCGCAACTTCCGCAAGTAGGCCTGCGGGGTGAGGTGGAAGCAGTTCTGGAACTTGCGTTCGAACGCCCGCACCGACATGTGCGCCAAGCGAGCCAACTGCCCGTTGCTGATAGGAGTGCCGTAGTGGTCCCGCATACAGGCCAGAACCGGTCCAAATTCAGCGCCCGGCAAAGCGCCCTGGCTGCCTGGGCCGAGCAGCCGGCTGACGCCTGCAGTGCCGATAATCGTTCCATCCTCCCCGAAAAGAGGGATCTTGTTCGTGACGTGCCAGGCAATTGTCCCGTCGGGCTGGGGAACCAATTCGATACGATTGACGATGTGATTGCCGGCTAACACTTGCTCGTCATCCAGGAAATACTGATCGGCCAAATAGGCGGGGGAAAAGTCATGGTCCGTCTTGCCCAGGACGCCTTCACCTTGGTCGGCGAAGTGGCCCTCGAGACGGCGCGCCGAATTCCTTACGAGATTGGCCCGGTTGACCCAACAAAAGCGGCCCTCGCGATCCTTGATCCAGGCCAGAACATCGTCGATGTAGTCGAAGAGTTCTGCCAATTGCATCCATCGCGGGTCCAGCACCTCGGGTATACGATCGTTCCCCACGAGCAGTCTCCCGTTTCCCTTCCGCTTGCATAGGCTCCCAGTACGAATACTCTACCATCTTAACGGAATGACTCGCGATTGACCAGTTTGCGCCCCAATTTGGGCCCCGATTTTCATGCCGGTGCTGGTCCCTGCCGCTTCCAGCTAACCGCTTTTACGACAATATACGCATATAGGGTCTGCGGCTCTGCGCCGAGTGGTTCTGGTCCGTGAACGGCAAGTTTTGGTATCTAAGCGGAACCCCGCGCAAAAAGCTTGCGTTTTCTTCTAATACTAACTAGGATGCGGAAAGTTGTGGATTTGCTGCTCTGCAAACCGTTATTTGGGTTCTGGGTTCGGTGGGTGGCATAAGACCGTCCTTCAATTGATCTTTGGGAGTGGTTCGATGAGTCGCAAAAATTGTGGTTTGTTCCTTCTACCCATCCTGATCTTGGCCTTGGCGGCGGTCCCGCCCCGTGCCGGTGCTCAGCCTCTCATCTGGACCGGGTCTCAGGACAGTACTTGGAGCAATACCAACGGTTCCGTGAATTGGACCCAGAGCGGCCTTCCCACCACGGATAGTGGCGGCAATGCAGTGATCTTCGACGACACGGCGGGCGCGAGCTTCTCCATCGCGGTCGACCCCTTAGGCGTGGTACCGCTCAGCGTGCAGTTCAACAACGTGAACTATGCCTACAGCTTCACCGGCGGAGCAATCGGGGGCGCGAGCACCACGGTCACTCTGGGCACCCTGGGTTCGCCGGGCGGCAGCGTGACCTTCAACAATTCCAACACCTACGGCGGCGCTACGACGATCGACGGCGGCGTCCTCACCTTGGCCAACTCGAATGCGATCCAGAACAGCACGGCCATCGTCAACGTGCCCAACGGTCTGGGGTTCGCTTCCGGCATCGGGACGTTCAACATTGGCGGCTTGTCCGGCAGCGGCAGCCTCCTCATGACGGACTCCGGCGGTGTGGACGTGGCCTTGAACGTCGGCGCCAACGGCCAATTGAACACTTTCTCCGGCAACATCAGCGACACCCACCAGCTCGGCAGCCTGAATTTGATGGGCGGCCTGCTCGACCTTTCCGGCGCGAACAGCTATGGCGGCGGGACGACGGTCTCGGCCGGCACCCTGCAGTTCGGCAGCACCGGCGCCCTCGGCGCGGGCGGCTTGAGGCTCAATGGCGGAGTGGTCGATCTGGCCGGCATCAGCCCGGCCGCCTTGCCCAGCTTCAACGGCCTCGCGGGCACGATCATCACCAGTTCCTCCGCGGGGACCGCCGTTACGCTCACGGTCAATCCCACGGCCGCGAGCGCCTTTGGCGGCGTGTTGCAAAACGGCGCCGGCCAGCTTTCGCTGGCCGTCAACGGCGGGACCGTCCCGCTCGTTCTTTCCGGCGTCAACACTTATAGCGGCGGCACGCACGTCACGGCCGGTACGCTGCAACTCGGCAACGCCAGCGCCCTGGGCGCCGGCGGCCTGACGGCCAACGGCGGAGTCCTCGACCTGGCCGGCATCAGCCCGGCCGCCTTGCCCAGCTTCAACGGCCTCAGCGGCACGATCACCAGCAGCGTTACCGGCGCCGTGACGTTCACGGTCGCTCCCACCGCCCCCAGCGCCTTCAGCGGCGTATTGCAAAACGGCGCCGGCACGCTGGCGGTGACCGTCAACGGCGGGACCGCCCCGCAGATCCTTTCCGGCGTGAACACCTATAGCGGCCCGACCACCGTCTCGGCCGGCACGTTGCAGATCGGCAACGGCAGCGGCGGCGGCGGCGTGCTCGGCGGCGGCACCTACACCGCGAACATTTCGCTTGCCGCCACCAACTCGCTCCTGGTCTAGAGCAGCACCGCCAGCCAACTCTTCGTGAGCCCGGGCATCATCAGCGGCAGCGGCGGGCTTACGGTCACCAGCGGCTCGCTGCAACTCGACAACACCGCCACGACCCAGGCCGGCAATAGCAGCTTTACGGGCAACGTGAACATCACCGGCGGCACCTTGGCGATCAATAATATCGCCGCCTTTAACAGCGGAAACGGAACCACCAGCCCGCTTGGCAATATGACCCTGGCCAGCCGCACGATCACGATCGGCGCCGGCGGCGTGCTTAATTTGTTGGACGGCAACACCACCGGCGCCAATACGGCGACCATCCAGGCGTCGATGATTCTCAACGGCGGCGAGGTCATCGAAACCAACCCCTACAACGCCAACAACAGCACGCTGGGCCCGTTGTTTCTCAACGGCGGCACGCTCGCCACGCTGGGCGGCAACAACTCGAATTGGCAGCCCTTCATGTTCGGCGAAAATCCGTTAGGCAGTGGGGGAACCGTGAGCGTGAGCGGCTCCGCGAACTCCTACATCATGCTTTCTAGCGGCGGGACCGCCGTCGTCAACGGGATCGTTGCCGACGGCTTCCAACTGGCGCCCAGCAACACCTTCAGTGTGGCGGGGCCCGGCGCCCTGTACGTGTCGCTGCCGCTGTTGAACCAGAACAACGGCAACAGCCCTTACGGCGGCAACGCCGCCTCCTTGATTAAGACGGGCACCGGCCTGCTGGTGCTCAGCGCGTCGAACTCGTACACCGGGGCGACGACGATCTCGGCGGGCACGCTCGAATTGGGCATCGGCGGTTCGCTCGCGAGCCCCGTCGCGGTCAATGTCGCTTCGGGCGGATTGGTCTTCGCCTCGGGCCTGGGGACCGCCACCCTGGGCGGCCTGTCGGGCAGCGGCAATATTGCCCTGACCGACCTCACGGGCGGGAACGTATTGTTGAATCTCAACGGCGCTTCCACTACCAACACGACGTACAGCGGCGTCTATGAGCGGCGGCGGCGGCTTGACGAACGGGGGCGGCACGCTGTTGCTGACCAATTCGAACAACGCCTATACCGGCCTGACCACGGTCACCGGCGGAGCCCTCGTCCTGGGCAACACGGCCGTTTTGCCCTCCCTCTGGCAGAACCCGGGCGGCAATATCTCCGTCACCGGGGGCGCGTTCGGCGTTCAGGCCGGCGCCAACGCCGGCGAGTTCAGCCTGGGCAACGTCACCAGCATCTTGAGCAATGTGAGTTTTCCTGCCGGATCGAGCCTCGCCGTCCAGGTCGTATCGCCGGAGACGTTCACCCTCTCGAATTCGATCAGCGGCGCCCAGGGCCTCCTGAAGCTCGGCAGCGGCACCCTGGCGATGCAGCGCCTCCAACAGTTTTACGGGTGGCACCACGCTTTCGGCCGGCGGGCTCAAGTTGTCCAACTCCAACGCCCTGATGAACAGCACCCTCACCGACAACGTGGCTGGCGGGCTGATCTTCGGCACCAGCGGCGTCTACAACATCGGCAGCCTGGCCGGCGCCGGCAGTTTCTCCATGCTCGCCGCCGGCGGCGGCGGCGTCACGCTGAGCCTCGGCGCCAACAACGCCACCAGCACGTACTCCGGTGTATTGACCGGAACCGGCGGCATAACCAAGGTGGGTACCGGCGTGGAGGTCCTCTCCGGCTCCAGCGTCTATACCAGCACGACGGTCAGCGGCGGCACGCTGACGCTGGTCGGCGTCGCCTATTCCGGAACGGCCTCGACCACCACCAAATCCTATACGATCAATTCGGGCGGCCTGCTGAGCCTGAACCTTTCGGGCCTCGACGGCTCGGACAACGGCGGCAACTCGGAACCCTATAGCAGCACCTTCTCGGGCGCCGGCACGTTGAACATTGCCAACGGTTGGATGGGGCGCAATAGCAACAACGGAAGCACGGTCACGATGTCCATGGCCGCCGGCGGTCTGATCAATATTGCGGCGGGCGCGGGGATCCAGAACGGCGGCTGGCAGAATATGACATGGACCAATAATCACGCCTCCTTGACTCTCAGCGGCTCATTGGACATCTGGGACGGCAATGAAGTGATTGTCGATGCCCTGAACGGAAACGGTGTCTTAACCCATACCCAACAGCTCGGCACGAATCTCCCCGTCGAGATCGGCATAAACAACGGCTCGGGTACCTTTACCGGGACCATTACCAATGCTTCTGGGTACCCGCTCAATCTGAACAAGCTGGGCACGGGGATCGAGGTCCTGACGGGCAATAACAACTATACCGGCGGGACCACGATCACCGCCGGGACCCTGCAAATCGGCAACGGCGGGGCCGGCGCGACGATCGCCAGCACCTCCGCCGTGCTTGACTCCGGTTGGCTGGTCTTCAATCATTCGGACGCCCAGACCGTGCTCGCCTCGATCAACGGCGCCGGCCAGGTGGTTCAGACGGGAAACGGCGTGACGACGTTCTCCAGCGCCGCCATCTCCTATAGCGGGGCCACGACGATCAGCGGCGGCACGCTGGCAATGAGCAACCCGACCAGCTTCCACGCTTTAGGCGGCATCGTCTTCAGCAACAACGCGGCCTTGAACCTGAACGTCAACTCGGGCTCGACGGTGACGTTCGAGCAGAATTTGAGTTCGACCGCGGGCACGACGACCCTCAGCGGTCTGGGAATATTGAACAAGTCGGGTGCCGGGAGCGTGGTCTTCGGGGCCAGCAACAATGTCGTGAACGTCAATTTCGCGGCGGGCAGCGTCATCAACGTCACCGGCGGCGTGTTGCGCAACGATTACAGCAACGGCAACTGGGCGAATAACAAGGCCTCGCTGAACGTTTCCGGCGGGACCGTCGACATGTGGGATTCCGCCGGCGGGATTACCGTAGACGCCCTCAACGGCTCCGGAACGGTGGACCACACCGATTACGGCGGCACGGAAAACTTGACCGTGGGCATCAACAACGGGTCAGGGACCTTCACCGGCCTGATTACCGACGTTACCGGTGGCGGCGGCGGCGGGGCGCATCCGTTGGCCCTGGTGAAGGCTGGCACGGGCGTCGAGGTCTTGACGGGCGCCGATACCTATACTGGCGGAACGACGATCTCCGGCGGAACATTGCAACTCGGCAACGGTACCGTTGCGGGCTCGTTGTTGGCCAGCGGTGCGATCCTCGATAACGGCACGCTCGCGTTCGGCGGCGGCGCCGCGACGCAAGGCACAAACTTCAGCACGGCCGCCATCACGGGCAGCGGGGGGCTGGTAGTGTCCGGCGGCACGGTGGTCTTGAACGCCGTCAACGCCTACCAAGGGGGGACCACGATCTCGGGCGGCACCTTGCAGGTGGCCAACAACTCCGCGTTGGGGTCCAACACCGGCCCGCTGGCCCTGGCCGCGGGACTGCTCAATCTCAACGGATTCAACCCCACCGTGGGCGGACTGTCCGGCGCGGGCACGATCAACGATCTGAGCGCGACGGCCTCCACGTTGACCGTCAACAACGACAACAGCAGCACCACCTTCGGCGGCACGATCCTCTCCACGGCGGGCGCCGTGACCCTCGCCAAGGCGGGCACGGGCGCCTTGGTCCTGAACTCCGCCCAGCCCCTATCGGCCAACCTTGCCGTGACCGGCGGCACGCTCGACCTGCACGGGTTCGATCCGACCATGGGCGCGCTGTCCGGTGGGGGCATCGTGGCCGATCTGATTACAACGGCCTCGACGCTGACCATCGGCTACGGCGGCGCCAGCGGGACCTTCCCGGGATCGATCCAGAACGGCGCGGGCAGCGTGTCGCTGGCCAAAATCGGCGGCGGAACGGAGGTCCTCAGCGGCACGAACACCTACACCGGCACCACCGCGATCGGGGTCAACGGCGGCATGCTGCAGTTCAGCAGACCCGCCAGCCTCTATAACGGCACTCAAGCCAGTTGGACTTCGGCCAACATCACGGCCGGCTCGTCGGCCACGTTGGCGATCAACGTCGATTCCTCGGGCGGTTTCAGCCTCGCGCAGGCCACGACCCTGTATACGAGCCTGACCGGCCCCACCAATAGCGGGCTGGGCGCCGGGTCGGCCTTCGGCATCGACACCACCAACGCCACTGCGGCGCAATCGTTCACGCCGGCAATCCAGGACTCGGCCGCCGGCTCCGTGGGCTTTACCAAGCTGGGGCCCGGGGTCTTGCGGCTCACCAACGCCTCCAACAACTATTCCGGCCCCACGACCGTGCTCAACGGAGAACTCGATCTCGGGGGCGCCAATACGAACTACCCCGCCGGACGCGTGAGCGTGTCCAGCGCCAGCAGCGGCGGCCAGTCGGTCCTCTCGGTCCTCAACGCCAACGCCTTGGGGACCAACAGCAATGACAATTATCTGGCCCCCGTGAGCCTGAACTCGACGGGCGGCGGGACCGCGATCCTGCAGATCGGCGCGACGATCGGTCTGGACCCCAATGCCCCCAGCTTCACTTCGGACTTCAACTATCAGGTAGTTCCGGCCGGCCAGACGCCTGCCACCGGCCAGATCAGCCTGGGCTCTTCCGGGAATACGGCCGACGTTGTGGGCTTTTCGGCATCCGCCGCGAGCACTGCCACGACGCGAACCGTGGCCCTGTACTCGACGAGTGCCTTAACCACGCTGCAGACCTTGCAGTTCGGCACCTATATCCCCGGCAACCTGGTGCTGGGCTCCCCCACGGCCAACACGATGCTGATCCTGGCGAACCCGATCGACTTGAATTCCAACGTGGCCGGGACCAACGTGCAGTTCTCGTCGATTCGCGGGGTGACCACCGCCCGGCTGCCTGAGGGCGAGTATGCGGGAGTGATCGGCAACTCCGGTTCAGCCGCGGTCAATATCACGTTTGGCAGCAACGCTCCTGCCGGCAACGGCAGCCTGGTTTTCGCCAACAGCGGAAACAGCTTCACCGCAGCGTCACTGCAAGTGGCCGGGGGCGGGCTGTTGATCGGCGCCACCGACTATGCCAACAACAGCCAGACCGGGCCCTTGGGCATGGGCACGGCCGCGCTGGTGCTCGGCACCGGCGCCACGACCAGCGGGGCCAACCTGGCCTTCCTGACCTACGGGCCCAACAGCCACGTCATCGGCAGCGGCCCGACGTTGTCCAGCTACCGCAATATTGTGGTCAACGCCCTTCCCGGCGGCTTAGGCAGCGTGGTGCTGGGCGGTTACACGGGCGACTACACGGCCATGAACGGCAACGTTCAGTTGAACGGCCCTGCCACGTTCTATGCCGCGCAGTCGGGCGCGTCGATTTTAGCGGTGCGATCACCGGAAGCGGCGCGGTCCAGATTGGTGGTCCGGGTGGTGTGGCCTACACGGGTGGGACCTCGAGCAGTGGACTTAACCTCGGTAACGTGGGCGGCGGGTTTGCGGGCAACGGCACGATCGCCTTTACCGCCTCGACCGGTTTGACCGGGCCGACGACCGTCGCCAGCGGTCGGCTGCTGGTCAACGGCTCGCTGTATGCCTCGTCCTCGTCGAGCGTGACAAGCACGGTGACCGTGGGAACCACCGGTCCGGCGACGCTTGGCGGCACGGGCGTAATCTACGGCAACGTCAACATGAACAACAACACGACGATTGAAGCCGGCATGTCGGTTGGCAGCCCGCTTGTCCTGGCCAACGGGCTGCAGATCAATGACGGCGGCGGCAATGACAATGTCGTCTTCCAGTTCGACTCGCTAGGCGCTCCGGGCAATCCGGGAATCAAGATCCAGAACAGCAGCGGGCTGCCCGGCTTTAACAGCAGCACGGACGGGATCGTCATCACCGGCGCGATTTCCGGGGCCAGTACCTACGCCCTGATGTCCGTCGACCCTAGCGACTCCGGCACACTGGCGAACCTGCTCCCGAATGGTACCTACGGTCAACTGGGCTACGGTTTTTCACTTAGCCAGTCTCTGCCCAACCGGGCTAACGGCAGCCTGCAAGTCAACGGCACCGAATTGGACCTGGTGGTCAGCGAGCTGTACTCCGTGGCCTGGACCGGGCTCAACACCAGCAGTTGGAACGCCTATAACAATTTCCAGCAAATGGGCGGAGTGGATCAGTTCGATAAGTTCGAGCCGGGCGATGCCGTGGTCTTCAGCGATTCGGCCGCGGGCTTTATTCTCAATGTGAATGCCGGGAACGTGGCGCCCAGCAGCATGACGTTCCAGAACACCTCGCATGCCTATACGATTACCGGGACCGCCTCCATCACCGGCAACACGGGCCTGAGCCTGACCAACAGCGGCACGGTCATTATCGAAAACACGGACACCTTCTCGGGGCTGACCTCGATCGGGCCGGGGTCGACGCTGCAATTGGGCAACGGCACCAACGGCACGGACGGCCAGTTGACGGGCTCGCCGATTTTGGACAACGGCGCGCTGATTTATAGCCTTACCGGCCAGCAGACCGTGGCCAACGCGATCACGGGCAACGGCACGGTGCAGCTCGCCGGTGGGGCCGTGACGCTGACCAGCACGGGCAACACGTTCGGCGGCGGCACGACGATTTCGGGCGGCACCCTGCAGATTGGCAATAACAGCGGTGCGGCGTCCGATGGTTCGCTGCCGGGCCAGGTCTTGGACAATTCGCTCCTGGTATTCAGCAACTACGCCAGTCAGACCTTCAGCGGCGCGATCGGCGGCAGCGGCGCGGTGACCAAGTCCGGCCTGGGCCTGCTGACTTTCACCAATACCAGCGGCTACAGCGGCGGGACGACGATCTCCGGCGGCACGCTGCAACTCGGCAACGGGCAGGCCGGCAACGACGGCGCGCTGGCCGGCACGGTGGCCGACAACGCCGTTTTCGCCTTCAACTATGCGGCCAACGAGACCTTCGCCGGGCAGATCAGCGGCAACGGCGGGCTCAGCACGCTGGGCGGCCACACCCTGACCTTGACCAGTATCGAGGCCTATAGCGGCGTGACCACGATCTCGGGCGGTACGCTGCAACTCGGCAACGGCGCCGGCGGCGCCACAGGCGCGGTGGCCGGCAACATCGTCAACAACGCCACCCTCAATTTCAACAACGCGGTCGCGCAGACCTACGCCGGCAATATCAGCGGCGCGGGCGCGGTCAATTTGTTGAGTTCCAGCCCCTTGGCCTTGTCCGGCAGCAACACCTATACGGGCGGGACCTACCTCGACAGCGGCAGCACCTTGAATTTCACCGCGCAGGCCCTGCCGCACGGCCCGAACTCGATCTTCTTCAACGGCGGCACCCTGCAGTGGGCGGCCGGCAACACCGTGGACGTTTCGGCAGGCTTTGCGCAGATCGCCGCCGGCCAGTTGGCCAATATCGACACCAACGGCAATAACGTCACATTCGCCAGCAGCCTGAGCGGCCTCGGCAGTTTGACGAAGTACGGCGCCGGCATCCTGACCTTGACGGCCTCCAACGGCTACCAGGGCGGGACCACGGTCAACGTCGGCACGCTCCTGGCCGCCAACACGGCTGCCTTGCCCGGCTACACGGCCCCTGGCAGCATCGTGGTCAACCCCGGCGCCACGCTGGCCGTGACCGCCGGCACCAATGCCGGCGAGTTTCCCCTGACTGGGGGCACTGCGGCCAACGGCGTCGATACCGTGCTAGGCAACGTCTATTTCGCCGGCGGCGCCAACCTCGGGATCAACGTCAATAGCCCGGAAAACGTCACCTACGGCACCTCCATCGCGAATACAGGCAATGGCCCGCTGGGCTTCGTGAAGCTTGGCGCGGGCATTCTCTCCCTCACCGGCAATAACACCTATACCAACGGCACCACGGTCAACGGCGGCGTGCTGATCGCCACCAGCACCAGTTCCCTAGGGCTATACCTCGGCCAGTCCGGCGTGCCCTCCTACACGGCTTCAGGCACCGTCGCGGTCAACAATCCGGGCAGCACGCTGGTCGTGCAGGCCGGCACCAGCCCGGGCGAGTTCCAGCAGAGCGACGTGTCGAGCGTCTTGAGCCACGTCGCCTTCGGCGCGGGCACCGTTTTCGGCATCCAGGTCGTGACTGGGGAGGGCTTTAACTATGGTTCGAGCATTCCCGACGGCAATCCCGCCCCCGCCGGGATGGCCTTCCTCAAGGTGGGCAACGGCACGCTGACGCTCGGCGCAGAACAACTATAGCGGCACGACGACGATCAGCGCGGTGCGCTGGTGGCCGCCGCGGGAGGGGCCTTGGGCACCGGCACGGCCATCCAGTTGGGCGACGCCAACACCGGCAGCAACCCGGCGCAGTTGTTCATCAGCAGCGGCAACACCTTCTCGCAGAACATCACCGTCAACGCGGCCAACGCCACGCTGGGAAGCGCGGACGACAGCAATTCCGTTTTCGGCGGGACCGTCACGCTCAATAGCTCGCTGACCATCGCTTCGCAGTCCGTGAGCCCCGGCAACGCCTTGACCTTCGCCGGCAATATCCTGCACGGCAGCGGCGCCAACAGCGTGACCCTTACGGGTCCCGGCAACGTGGTCTTCCTGGGCAACGCGACCTACCAGGGCGCGACCACCGTCAACGGCGGTTATCTCACGGTGGGCGCGACCGGCTCGCTGCCCTCCACGACCACGCTCAACATCAACAACGCCAGCACGGTCGAGTTCGACAACCCGGCGCAGACCCTGGCGGTCTTGAACGGCTCGGCCCAAAGCACGCTGAACTTGTTCAACTTAAGCGGCACGACGCTGACGGTCGGCGCCGGCAGTTTTGCGGGCACCATCAATGACAACATGAACATCGCCAGCCTGGTGAAGAACACGACCGGGACCCTGTACCTCACCGGCCCCGGCGTCAACACCTATTACGGCCCGACGACCGTCACTGCCGGCGCGCTGCTGTACGGTTCCGTGAGCAACGTTTCCGCGGCTGCCGGCCCGGGCTCGATCACGGTCGGGACCTCGGGCGCCGTGGGCCTGTATCAGGCCAGCGGCCTGCCCGGCCTGCTGCCGTCTATCAACGCGGCCTCCAACGGCACGCTGGTGGTGACCCCGGCCACGGCGGGCGATACGGTCAACCTCGCGTCGTCCAGCCTCAACTTGCTGAGCCTCGGCGCGCTCGATAACGAGACCTACACCGGCACGCTGACGCCCTTCGGCGCGAATTATCGCCTGGGCGGCGGCGGCGGCACGCTGACGTACCCCTCGGCCATGACGGGGAGCTTGGGCCTGGTGGCCAACGGCCCGCCGACCGGCGGCGAGGTCATCCTGACCAGCACGGCCAACACCTTCTCGGGTGGCACCACGATCTCTCGCGGCACGCTCGAGGTGGGCAATGGCTCGTTCGCCGGCTCCCTGCCCGGCAGTTCGGTGGTGAACAACGGCACCTTGATCCTTGATCCTCCGGCAACGACGAGCCTCAGCGTGAGCGGCGCGATCAGCAGCAACGGCAACCTGGTCATGGCGGGTGCGGGCCTGGCCACGCTTACCGCTTCGAACACCTACAGCGGCCCGACGCTGATCTCGGCGGGCACGCTGCAGCTTGGCAACGGCGGCGGCACCGGCACGCTCAACACCGCCAGTACGATCACCGACAACGGCACGCTGGCCTTCAATAACAGCGGCACGCTGACGCAAGGCACGAACTTCAGCTCGGCCGCCATTACGGGCAGCGGCGGGATTACCCAGCTCGGCCCCGGCACGCTGGTGTTGAACAATACCGGCAACAGCTTTACCGGCAACGTGGTCGTCAGCGGCGGCACGCTGAACGCGAACGGTAACTTCGCCAGCGTCAATAGCCCCATGACGTCGGCATTGGGTAATCCTCAACTTGCCATGCGTTCGATCACGGTCGGCAACGGCGGCACGCTGCAGTTCTCGATCGGCAACGTCCTGGGCGGCGGCGGCTCGACGGTCCAGACGCCGCTGATCATCCAGGCCGGCGGCCTCGTCACCAACGCGGTCAACGACGTGCAGTCGATCGGCCCCCTGACGCTCAGCGGCGGCACGCTCACCGGGATCGGCGGCGCCAACGCGGGCTACCTGACGTATAGCTTCGGCACGAACGGCGTCGTGAACGTGAACGGCGGCGCGAATTCGCTGATTACCCTTACCGGTGCGGGAAACGGCTTCCAAGGAATCAACCTGGCGCCCAACACCACCTTCAACATCGCGGCGCAGAGCAGCCTGACCATAAACAACATGCCCCTGGCGAACGCGGACAACTCCTTCGCTGCCGGCACCACGGGGGGCTTGACCTTGACGGGCAGCGGCCTGCTGACTCTGAGCACCACCTCGGTCGCCAACTTCAGCACCTTCTCCGGCAACGTGAACATCACCGGCGGCACGTTGGCGTTGTTCACGGCGGGCGGCGTATACGCCAACAGCACCACGAGCTCCGTGCTCGGCAATATGTCCCTGGCCACCCGCACCGTCACGGTCGGCCCGGGCGGCGTGCTCGAATTTCTCTCCGGCAACACGACTGGCGACAACGATTCGATCGTCGCGACGCCGATCAATATCAACGGCGGCTTGGTCATCAACGCTGCTGCGAACAGTGCCAACAACACCACGCTGGGGCCGCTGGCTCTCAACGGCGGCACGCTGGCCACGGTGGGCGACAACAACTCGGCTTACCAGACGTTCATGTTCGGCGCCAATACGACCGCGGGGAGCGTGGGCGTGACCGGCAGCGCAAATTCCTACATCATGCTGACCTCCAACGGGACCGCTTCGATCGGCGGCGTCGTCGCGGACGGCTTCCAACTGGCGACCAGCAACACCTTTAGCGTGGCGGGGACCGGCATCCTGTACGAGTCGCTGCCCCTTTTGAACGTGAACAACAACGGCGGCAGCGCTTACGGCGGCACCGCGGCTTCCTTGACCAAGAGCGGCACCGGCACGATGGTCCTCAGCGTCGCCAACTTTTATAGCGGCGGCACGACGATCAGCGCCGGGGTCTTGCAGCTCGGCAGCAGCCTGGCGACATTGGGGGCCACGACGGCCGCCGTGAGCGTTAGCGCCCGGGTCTGCTCGACCTCAACGGTTACAGTCTCACTGTCGGTGCGCTGAACGGCAGTGGCCTGATCGAGAGCGGGACCGCCGCGGGAGCGTTTACCTTGACCGTCGGCAACGGCGGCAACGGCGGCGCCTTCTCCGGCACGCTCGCCAACGGCGCCGGCACGCTGGCCCTGGCCACGGCTGCCAACGCCGGAACGCAGGTCGTCAGCGGCGTGAACACCTATACCGGCGGCACGCTGCTCAACGGCGGCGTCTTGAACTTCACGGCGGGGGCAGTCCCGCTGCTCTCCCCAACCAGCATCAGCTTCGGCGGCGGCGCGCTTCAGTATGCGGCCGGCAACACCCAGGACGTTTCGGCCTACATCGCCCCCATCGCGCTAGGGCAAGCGGCCATCATCGACACCGGCACCAACAGCGTTTCCTTCGGCACGGGCTTGCGCGGGCAGGGCGGTCTGACCAAGCTCGGCGCCGGCCTCCTCACGCTGAACACCGTCAATTCGTTCGCCGGTCCGACGATGGTCGGCGCCGGCACCCTGGCCATCGCCGACCCGGCCGGAAACGCCCTGGCGCAGTCCAGCACCGTGACCGTCAACGCCATCGGCACGCTGGGATTGAATGTTTCGGCGGGCAGCGTGGGCAGCCTGGCGGGGTACGGCAACGTGAACTTGGCTAGCGGAACCTTGACGGCCGGCGGCAACGGCCTCAGCACGACCTTCAGCGGGGTGATCCAAGGCGCCGGCGGATTGATCAAGGCCGGCAGCGGCACGCTGGCGCTGGGCAGCGCCAGCACCTATGGCGGGGCAACCTTGATCTCCGCTGGAGTCCTGAAACTCGTCGGGGCTCCCAACCTGGCGGCGGCCGGCGCCGGCACGCCCCTCGTCTGGTTCGACCCCAGCAGCACCGCCAACATGGTCGTCAGCGGCGGGGCGATCAGCCAGCTCACGAACCTCGGCACCCCAGGCGTGGGCAATGCGGTCGTGGTGGGATATGGCGAACCTACCCTGACCGTGTCCAATTCCGCCTTCAACGGCCTGTCGACGGTCCATTTCAACGGTGCCCAGGCGCTCGGCGGCTTCAACCTCAGCGCGATGAGCGGCACGTCGTACACGATCTTTGCCGTGGAGGGGCTGAGCACAACGGCCGGCAACGGTTATCTGCTGGGCAGCAACTCCGCGGCCCAGAATGCAGGACTGCACTTCGGTTATAACTCCGCCACCGACTTCCGCTGGGGCGAGTACGGCGACGACCTGGACGTCAACCCGTCCACTTTCGCCACCCCGCCCGGCCCCTTCACGCCTGGTGCCGGCGGGATCGAGGTCGCCCGCCAATGGACCGCCAACTTCAGCACGGCCAGCGGTCACGCTCTCTATCTGAATGGGACGCAAGTGGGCAGCAATACCAATACGGTCGGTTTGACCCTGTCGCCCGCCGACTACGGGATCATCGGCTCCGGCTTCACTTTCAGCAACTTCTTCACGGGAGACGTGGGCGAGGTGCTGATCTACAATACGTCGTTGAGCGCCGCGCAGCAAACGGCGGTGCAAAACTACTTGGACGTCAAGTGGGGCCTTGCGACGGCTCCGCTCGTTACCGGCCTGCTGCCGGTCACGACGACCGTGACCGTGGCGCCGGGCGCGGCGTTTGACCTCGGCGGCGCGGCGCAGACCGTGGCATCGCTTTCCGACCTGACGCCGGGCAATGCCGGCACGGTCATGAATTCCAACACGTCTTTGGCGGCGGTCCTCACCTTCTCGCCCACGGGCGGCTCGACCACCTTCAGCGGTCTGATCGCGGGAGGCGGCAGCTTGGGGAGCCTGGGCATTGTCATGGCCGGCAACGGGTTGCAGTACCTGGCCGGCGCCAACACCTACACCGGCGGCACGCAGGTCACCGGCGGCACGCTGCAGCTCGGCAACGCCGCTGCCCTGGGCACGGGCCCCTTGGCGGCCGATGGCGGCGTCCTCGACCTGAACGGATTGAGCATCACGGTTCCCAGCTTCAGCGGGGCGTCCGGCACGGTCACCACGAGCGTGGCAACGGCCGGTACGCTGACGGTGAACCAGGCCATCGCCACGGGCTTCGGCGGCACGCTGCAAAACGGCGCCGGCACGCTCTCGCTGGTCTTCAACGGGGCAAACGGCGGGCTGTTGAACCTTTCCGGCGTGAACACCTATAGCGGCGGCACCCACATCGTGGCCGGCACGCTGCAGTTGGGCAGCAACTCCGCCATGAACAACGCGGGCGCCTTGACGATCAACAGCGGCGGCCTGCTCGATCTGAACGGGAACAACGCCAGCGTGGGTGCCCTGAACGGATCGGGAACCATCGACAACGTGGCCGGCCAGCAGCAATCGATTCTGACCCTTGGCAACGGCAACGGCGGCAGCTTCTCGGGCACGATCCAGAACAGCTCGCCCAACGGCAACCTGGCCCTGGTCATGACCGGTAGCGGGACGCAGTATCTCAGCGGCAGCAACACCTACACGGGCGGCACGACGCTCTCCGGCGGCGTGCTGAACTTCAGCACGTCGGCATTGGGCGCCGGCAGCATCACGTTCAACGGCGGCACGCTGCAATATGCCGGCGGCAACACTCAGGACGTGTCGGCCGCCATCGCACCGCTCTCGGGGTTCGACGCCATGATCGACACCAACAGCAACACCGTGGCCTTCGCCACCGGCATCAGCGGCAACGGCGGCCTGGCCAAGCTCGGCGCGGGCATGCTCACGCTCAGCGGTTCGAATACGTATTCCGGCACGACCCGCATCGCCGGCGGCACCCTGCAGCTTGGCGCAAGCAACCCCAATGCCCTGCCGGGCGGCGCCGTGACGGCCAACGGGGGCTTTCTGGACCTCAACGGCAACAACCCGGCGATCAGCAGCCTCAGCGGGGCGGGCGGCACGATCACCAACAGCAGCAACACGCAGTCCACGCTGACCTTGAATCAGACGACGCCGACCACCTTCAGCGGTTCGCTGCAGGACGGTGCGGGCGGCCTGAACCTCACCATGAACGGCTCCGGCACGCTGACGCTGACCGGCGTGAACACCTATAGCGAGGCCACCACGATCAACGCCGGCGTGCTCAAGGCGGGCGCGGCCGATGCCTTCTCGCCCCATTCCAATGTCGTGGTCACGGGCGGCACGCTCGATGCCAGCAACTCGCCGCAGTCGATCTACTCGCTCTCCGTGGCGCAGCCGGCGCGGTCAACCTGACGGTCGGCAACCTCTTGACGACCAACACCAATGACGCGTTCGGCGGCACGCTCAACCTGTCCGGCGCCACGGCGGCCGGGGCGGAGTTGATCAGCTACGGCAGCTACTCCGGCAGCCAGTTTACGACGGTCGACATCAACGGCAATGTGTTGCCGGGGAGCTACCTGGTGTACACGGCCAACGCGGTGGATTTGCCGGGCTCTCCCAGCAGCGGAACGGCGGCATGGGCAAGCGGCGCCGGCAACTGGTCGGTCGGTCCGTGGAGCCCCAACACCGCGCCGACCAAGGCCGGCAACACGGCGATCCTGAACAACTCCTCGTCGGCCCTGGTGAGCGTCGTGATCGACGTGCCGGTGAGCGTTGGCACGCTCGTGTTGGGCAATGCGGATTTCTCGACCAGTTCGGGATTCAGCATCTCGGCGACCGGCGCCAACGCCCTGACGATGGACAACAGCGGCAGCACGTCGCACATGATCGTGCAGGGCGGCACGCACGTGATCTCGGCCCCCATTACCCTGGCCGGCAATCTGAGCGTGGCGCCCCACCGCAACTTCGACCCTCACCTTGAGCGGCGACATCGGCGAGAGCGTGACCGGCTCGGCCTTAAGCCTGGACGACGCCGGCACGCTGATCCTCAGCGGCTCCAACGGCTACACCGGCGGCACGTTTGTGAACGCCGGCACGCTGGTGGTCGAGAACCCAACGGCACTGCCCAACGGGTCGAGCTTGACCGTGGGGGCGGGGGCGGCATCGCTCTTCGGTTCGCCTGCGGGCGGGAGCATAGTGCTGGGCGGCGCGGAAGTCGTAGTGGCCGGCGGCGGCAATTCCGCCGCGGCGCCTTCCGCGGTGCCGGAGCCGGGCACGCTGGCCCTGCTTTTGGCGGGCCTTGCGAGTGCGGCACTTTATCGCCGCCTCGGCCGGAGGTCGAAGGCCAAGGCATAGTTCGTGTTAAGAATCGTGAAACCATGTGAAGAGGATAGTACTGCGGCTAGGCCGCCTAGAAAACTGCGGGAACGATTGCCCACCAGCGGCACCTTTCCCGCGAACCAGAGATCCCGTTGCCGTGACACCAGAGTAGCAAAGAGAAACGCATTCTAACCCCAGGCCTGCGCACCCCAGGCGGCACCTGTCGGGAATAACCCCCTCGACAGTCGCGTTTCCCGAGCTTGGACCGGGACATCCCGGCGCACCCGCTTGCGGTTGTGCGCCACGGCAACGGGTTTCTTCTTCCCGTATGCGTTGTTCGAAGCAAATCATCCCGCTGCCGTGGCAGTACCATGGCCGTGAAATGCGGACCTAATCCCAGCCGGCTCAGCACCCTCGGGCCGGAACGTGTCGGGACTAACCCCCTCGACAGGCGCGTTTCCCGAGCTTGGACCTGCCGCGGCAGCGGGTGTTTCATCGATGGCCTTCGAGGGCCGCTGAGTTAACAAGAGAGAAACAACCGCTCGCCGCAGGTCAGGCCTTCCAGCCTGACAGTAAGCTGGCAATGTCAGGCTGGAAAGCCTGACCTACTTTATGGAGATTCCGAATGCGACACGTCCTTTTGATGGCCCTGGTCACCGCATCTTGCGGTTACGCGAATGGCCAGACTGTTCAATCCGACGCCTTGCTGGCGCAGGTTCCTCAGGTGACAGCCCCGGAAATCTGGAAAGACCCGGCAAGGCTTCCCGCCGAGCGCGCCGCCGATTTGGTGCGGCGGATGTCGACCCAAGAGAAGATCTCGCAGATTCAAATGGCCGCGCCGGGGATTGCCCGCCTGGGCATCCCAGCCTACGACTGGTGGAACGAGGCTTTGCACGGCGTGGTGCGGGCCGGCACGGCCACCTCCTTCCCGCAGGCGATCGCCGCGGCCGCCTCGTGGAACCCGGACTTGTGGCATCAGGCGGCAGGGGTCATCAGCGATGAGGCCCGCGCCAAGCACAACGATTACGCCAGCCGGCACGGCGGCGCCTCGGAACGTTATTTCGGGCTGGATTTCTGGTCGCCGAACATCAACATCTTCCGCGATCCGCGCTGGGGCCGCGGCCACGAGACCTATGGCGAGGATCCCTTCCTCACGGGGCGGATGGGCGTCGCCTTCGTCCGCGGCCTGCAGGGCGACGATCCGAAATACATCAAGGTCATCGCCACGCCCAAGCACTTCGCCGTCCACAGCGGGCCGGAACTGTTGCGTCACACGTTCGATGCCCGCGTTTCGGACCAGGATCTGTGGGAGACGTACCTGCCCGCCTTCGAGGCCTGCTTCCGCGAGGGCAAGGCCGACTCGGTAATGGGCGCCTACAACCGCCTGCGCGGCGATTCCTGCTCGGCAAGTCATTTTCTGCTCGTCGATACCCTGCGCGGCGCTGGGGTTTCAGCGGCTATTCCGTTTCCGACGTGGATGCGGTGTCGGATATTTACGCCACCCATCACCTCAAGAAGAATGCCGCCGAGGCCTCCGCGCTGGCGATCACCAACGGCCTGGACCTGAACAGCGGAACGACGTACAACGCGCTGCCCAAGCGCTGCGCGAGGGACTGGTTACGGTGGCGGACATCGATCTGGCCGCTGCCCGCTGCATGGAGGCCCGCATCCGCTTGGGCATGTTCGATCCGCCGGAGATGGTCAAGTACGCGCAAATCCCCATTACGGCCAATGACAGCCCCGAGCATGATGCGCTGGCGCTCGAAAGTCGCGCAGGAGACGATGGTGCTCTTGAAGAACGCATCCCACACCTTGCCCTTGCCCAAGCGCGGCACGCTGGCGGTCATCGGCCCCAACGCCGACGACCTGGCCGTCCTGCTGGCCAATTACAACGGCGATCCGTCCCATCCGGTGACGGTCCTCGCGGGCATCCGCAAGAAACTGGTGGGCAAGGCCGACGTCTTCTACGCCAAGGGTTGCGAGGTGCGCAGCGAGTCGCCCGAGGAGAAGGAAGAGGCCCTGGCCGCCGCCAAGAAGGCCGACGCCGTAGTGCTGGTCCTGGGGCTCAACGGCCAGATCGAGGGCGAGGAGGGAGCCGGCGGCGACCGCACGACCCTGGGCTTGTTGCCCGCCCAGCAGAAACTGCTGGAAGCCGTCGCCGCGGCGGCGGCCGGCAAGCCGGTAGTCCTGGTGATCATGTCCGGCTCGTCGATGTCGCTCGGTTGGGCCAACGAGCATCTGGCGCGATCCTCGAGGCCTGGTATCCCGGCCAACGCGGCGGCGATGCCGTGGCGGACGTGCTGTTCGGCGATTACAATCCGGCCGGGCGGTTGCCCGTGACTTTCTACAAGTCCGAAAATGACCTGCCGCCCTTCACCGAGTACGCCATGAAGGGCCGCACCTACCGTTACTTCGCCGGCGAGCCGCTCTTCCCGTTTGGGTTTGGCCTGTCCTATACCACCTTCGCCTATTCCGCCCTCAATGTCCAGGCTGGCGCCGATGGTTCCTATTCGGTGCAGGCGCCGGTGAAGAACAGCGGCGCAGTTTCCGGCGACGAGGTGGTGGAGTTGTACATCAGCCGCAGGGACGCAGCGGCGGGCGAGGGCCTTCCCATCCGCGCCCTGCGCCTTTCCGACGCGTACACCTTGCGGCGGGGGAAAGCAGGACCCTGGTGTTCCGCCTCACGCCTTTCCAATTCGCGTTCGTGAACAAGGAAGGCGTGCGCACGGTGGAAGCGGCCGAGTACCTGATCGGCGTCGGCGGCAGCCAACAGGCGGCACAAACGGCGACAGTCAAGTTCGCCACTCGTGTCGTCGATCCGATCTATGAGTGCCCTTAGCGGCGCCAACTCATCCGTGGCCCAAGAACGGCAATTTTTGGGATTGGAACGACATCGCGGACAAGCCCCTTGCGTTCGTCTCCGATTGTGCATATACTGAACCCGTAGAGGTGCAATAGGCGAATTCTGGGCGAATTCTGGTTGCCTACTCTGGAAACCGTTGGTCTGGGTGGCAGATTTAGTGGAGGCGTGGAACGATGGCAGGTTCGTGTCAAAAAAAATCGGCTTTTACGCTCGTGGAGTTGCTCGTCGTCATTACGATTATTGGCGTCTTGATCGGCCTGCTCTTGCCGGCAGTCAACGGGGTCCGTGAGTCGGCGCGGCGTACCCAGTGCAAGGACAACCTTGCCCAAGTCGGGCGGGCCTCCGAGTCGCATCTGGCAGCACAGGGTCACTACCAGTCTGGCGGTTGGGGCTGGCAATGGGTCGGGGATCCCGATTCCGGCTTCTCGGCCCGGCAACCGGGCGGTTGGATCTACAATAGTCTCCCCTATTTGGGGTTGGACGTGATCCACGATATTGGCAAGGGCAAAGGCGACCTGACCAGCGGTTCCTCCTATACCAGCAGCGCTAAATACACCGCGTTGCGGGAACAAGGTGCGTCGGTCATCCCGTGCTTTTGTTGTCTTACCCGCCGCAGAGCGATCGCCTATCCAGCCACCGAAGCCGCCAACAACTCCGCGCTGCCCTCCGCTGGGGGCAAGACCGACTACGCGGGCAACGGCGGTTCTAATATGTTCATCGACCCGGGGCCCCCGCTCAGCGAAAACTGCTCTGGGACGTTCCCAAATTGCGCATGGGTCAACACCTGGAGCCCTGTCATTACGAATCCGGCGTCTGGATTCAATGGCGTCCTCGGCATGATGAGCGAGGTTGCCCAAATTCCCGACGGCGCCAGCCACGTGCTGCTTGCGGGAGAGAAATATCTCAACCCCGATCATTACGCCTCGGGACAGACTTCGGGACCGGAAACCGAGTGGGGCGACAACGACTCGATGATGGAGGGGAATGACTACGACACCATTCGCTGGAGTGGTGCTGGGCTGAATCCGATCCGGGATACGCGGGGAGTCACCAGTTATTACCATTTCGGCAGCGCACACCCGGCCGGGTTCAATGTCGTCTTTTGCGATGGTCACGTGCAACTGTTGAATTTTGCAATTAGTCAATCCACGTTTACTTCACTCAGCGTTCGCAACGACGGCAATCCGCCGGAGGACTCTTACTAAGGAATTCAGAGGATCCCCACCATCGTGAGTCGCACTTCGTCCCCCAACCTCGAACGTGTCTGGGGCCTGTTGCCGGCATGTCTTGGATTGCTTGCAATCGCCGGTTGTTCCGATCAACCGGCGCCGCCTCCGCGTTTCCAACTCAATCCCCAACAGGCGGCCCACGAGGCGATGAAGCTGTATGATACCAACGGCGATGGTGTCTTGGATGTCAAAGAACTTCAGGCCAGCCCGCCGCTCATGGACCTTTTGCAGAACCTCAAGGCGCAGCCTTCCGGCCATCCCGATACCTTGACGGAGGCGGACATTGCCGGCCGCTTGGAGGAATGGGTCAAGAGCTCGACAACGCTCCTGCCCGCGATACCCACGGTCTGGCTTGACGGCAGACCGCTCGCCGGAGCGACCGTCACTTTCGAACCGGAACCATTCCTTGGTCCCTCGTACCGTTCTCATAAGGGGGAGACCAATGGTGCTGGGATCGCCCGGTTGGATCCGGATTTGCAGGACTTTCCGGGTGTTTATGTGGGGCTCTACAGGATCCGCATCTCCAAGACGGCGGACGGCAAGGAGATCGTGCCCGCGCTTCAACACGAAAACGGAACTCGGCCTGGAACTCTCCCTCGGCGCCCGCGACGGCACGGGGAACACAACGTTCCGGCTGAAGAGCAAGTAACACAATGAGCAAACGCTACTTCATTCTGCTTGTCGTCTTCATCATCTCTACGCGCCGAGATTTCAGACGCTCAGGTCGGCCCCGGCAGCAAGACGGCGACGGGCGCATCGGCCGCCGCGGCAAACCCGCCGTTTGCCTTTGCTTCCGGTTTGCCCGCCTACGACCAGGCTTATGAGAAGGCCCGCCGGGTGATTGCCGCCGACGTCAAGGACGGCAAGTTCCTGGCGGGGCAGAACTGGGCCCAGGTCTGGACCCGCGACACGTCGTATTCCACGGAACTGGCGTGCGCGATCCTGCATCCGGGCGTGGCGAAAACGACGTTGCTGGATTTGACCCAAGAGGTCGACGGCATCGGCGAATGCTGGTATCAGGACCGCTGCGGGCACTTCGCCGGCTGGCCGAACCTGACCGACGCCATTGTCGGCGCGTCGGGCACATGGTCGCTGTATCTCGTCACCGGCGATCGCGCTTTGCTGCCGCCGCTCTACGAGCGCACCTTGCGCAGCCTCAAGCGTGCCGAGCGCGACGCCTTCAATGCCAGGCTCGGCCTGTTCAGCGGCTGTTCGAGCTTCATGGAGTCCGATAGCGCCTACCCGCGGAAGTATGCCGACAACGGCGGGAAGCTGGCGAAAACCTTCGCCCTGAGCACTTGCCTGCTCTACTACCGCGGTTATCTTGTGGCGGCGGATGCCGGAGCGCTGCTGGGCAAAGACGTGCAGCCGCTGCGGGAAAAGGCCGCCCGCTTGAAAGACGCGATCAATGCCCGCTTCTGGCTGCCCGAGAAGGGCTACTACGGTTACTACCTCGACGAGGACGGCAAGATTGACGACCGCATGGAAGGGCTGGGCGAGGCCTTTGCCATCTTGACGGGTGTTGCCGACGCCGACCGTGCCCGGCAGATCCTCCGCTCGACGCCCACGACAGCGTGGGGATTTCCCTGTCTCTGGCCGCAGTATCCGGAATGGCAAAGTTACAGGACCGACTTCGCCCACTACTATCACAACGGCATGATCTGGCCCTTCGTGGAAGGCTACTGGGCCTGGGCGGCCAGCGAAAGCAAAGACGCCAAGACGTTCGGCCGCGAACTCGATGCCCTGGTCGCGCTCTCCGGCAAGAACGACACTTTCATGGAACTCTACCGCCCCGAGGACGGCAAGCCGGACGGCTCCCCGCGGCAGTTGTGGAGCGGCTCGGGCTTCCTGTCGATGGTTTATCACGGTCTGTTCGGCATCCACTTCGAGCAAGACGGCTTGCGGTTCGCGCCCGTGGTGCCGGAGCGGTTCCAGCAGCTCTCGCTCGCCGATTTCAAGTATCGCGACGCCACGCTCCAGATTGTCGTCAAGGGACACGGAACCGTGGTCGACAAGTTCCTGCTCGACGGCCAACCGCAGGAGAGGCCGCTGTTCGCGGCTTCCGGCCAGGGCGATCACAAAATCGAAATCCTGCTCAAAGACTGATACGTTGCACCTTCACACGTTTTCATTCCGACCTGGGAGAACCTCCATGAAGTCCACTCGTCCGATTTGGTTTGCCGCGGCCCTGTTGGCCGCCGCCACCGTCGCCACCGTCGCCTCCGCCGCCGAACCGCCGGCCTCGGTCTCGCCCGACGAACTGAAGAAGATCGAAGCCGGCTTGCCCGCCTCGGCGCCGGCCAAGGCCGCCAAGCCGCGCAAGATCCTCGTTTTCGACCTTATCGAGGGCTTCTATCACGATTCGATCCCCGTCTGCGACAAGGCCGTCGAATTGATCGGCGCGAAGACCGGCGCCTACGGCGTCACGATTTCCCGCGACATGAAGGTTTTCACTGCGGAGAACCTGGCCCTGTACGATGCGGTGCTCTTCAACAACACCACGGGATTGAAGTTCAGCGATCCCGAGCAGCGCGAGGCTTTGCTGGCTTTTGTCCGCGGCGGAAAGGGATTCATCGGCATCCATGCGGCCACCGACAACTTCCCCACCTGGCCGGAGGCCGTGGCCATGATCGGCGGACAATTCGACGGCCATCCCTGGGGAGCGGGCGGCGACAGGGGCCAGGGCTGGGCGATGAAAGTCGACGATCCGGCCCATATTCTCAACAAGTCGTTCGAAGGCAAGGGGTTCATTCTCAAAGACGAGATCTACCAGATCAAGGGCCCCTATTCCCGCGACACGCATCGCGTGCTCCTGAGCCTCGACATGTCGCAGGACCGCAACCACCACGTGACGGGCACTCACCGCTCGGACGGCGACTATGCGATCTCCTGGATCAAGCGTTTTGGCGAGGGGCGAGTTTTCTATTGCTCGCTGGGTCACAACAAGGAGGTCTATTACAATACGGCCGTCTTGCAGCACTACCTGGCCGGCATCCAATGGGCCTTGGGCGATCTGACCGTGGACGAGACCCCCAGCGCGAAGTTGGCCAAGCAACCGGAACCGGCGCTTGCGCCCAAGTAGTTTGGCACTGGAGTTGGCAAGACTTCTCATTGCATCCGGCCACTTGCAGCGCCTTGCAAGAACGCGGCCTCCCTGCCCCCCTCGAGGAGCCCCTTGGAATCCAGAAGTCCGAAAAGCTGGATGGTCTTAGCGACGACGCCCGTCCAGCCGGTCTGATGGCTGGCACCGAGCCCGGCGCCGTTGTCGCCGTGGAAGTACTCGTAGAAAAGGACGTGGTCGCGCCAGTGGGGATCGGACTGGAACTTCTCCGTGCCGCCATAGACGGGTCGTCGGCCGTGTTCGTCGCGCAGGAAGACGCGGGCCAGCCGATCGGCGATCTCCTTGGCCACCTCGAAGAGATTCATCATCCGGCCTGACCCCGTGGGACACTCAATCTTGAAGTTGTCGCCGTAGTACAAATAGAACTGCAAAAGGGCCCGGATGATGATGACGTTCATCGGCATCCAGATCGGCCCCCGCCAATTGGAATTGCCGCCGAACATGCCGGTATTCGACTCGGCCGGAAGGTAGTCCACCCGATACTCCTGGCCATGCACATAGAAGACGTAGGGCTGCTGCTGGTGGAACTTCGAGAGCGAGCGGATGCCGTAGGGGCCCAGGAACTCGTTCTCGTCGAGCATCTTCGCGAGAATCCGGCGGAGCCGCCCCGGGTTGACCAAGGCCAGGATCCCTCGCTCGGCCACGCCCAAGTGTCCGGGGCCCGTGGGGTGCATGGAATCCAACAGCTCGGGCATGCGGCTCAACCGCTCCTGAGTCCAGGCGTTTGCCCTTGGAACGCGTTCGCGCTGCCACTTCTCGGCCACCGTGGTAGCGCAGAGCGGCAACAGCCCTACCACGGAGCGGACCTTGAGCCGCGTGGTGCTGCCGTCGGGGAGCACAAGCAAATCGTAGTAGAATCCGTCCTCCTCGTCCCACATGCCGTTGGAACCACGCTGGTTTATGGCCGCGGCAATGTACATGAAGTGCTCGGAGAACTTGAAGACCATGTCCTCGTAGGTGCAGTCATGGGCAGCGAGTTCCACAGCGAGTTCGGCCATATTCTGGCTGAACAGGGCCATCCACGCCGTGCCGTCGGCCTGCTCCAAGTGGCCACCGGTAGGCAGCGGCGCACTGCGGTCGAAGACGCCGATGTTGTCGAGTCCAAGGAACCCACCCTCGAAGAGGTTCTTGCCGAAACGATCCTTGCGGTTTGCCCACCAGGTGAAGTTCAGCAGCAGCTTATTGAAGGCCGACTTGAGGAAATCAACGTCGCTCTCGCCGCGCAGGGCTTGCTCGGTGCGGTGGAGGAACAGAGTCGCCCAGGCATGGACCGGCGGGTTCACGTCGCTGAAGTTCCACTCGTAGGCGGGGATTTGGCCGCTGGGATGCAGGTACACAGCATGGAGCATCAATTGCATCTGCTGCTTGGCAAAGTCGGGATCCACAATCGAGAGCGGCAGGGTGTGGAAGGCCAGATCCCAGGCCGCGTACCAGGGATACTCCCACTTGTCGGGCATGGAGATGACGTCCTTGTTCAACATGTGGAACCATTCCGAGTTCCGGGAGTTGCGATAGCCGCTGTGGAGCGGGTTGGAGTTATGCTCGTCCAGCCAGTTGTCGCCATCGAAGAAGAAGAACTGCTTGCTCCAGAGCATGCCGGCCAGCGCCTGCCGCATCACGCGGGCCTCGTCTTCACCTACCTTCGGCGGCGTGACCGATTGGTAGAACTCATCGGCTTCACGAAGCCTGTCGGCGAAGACCTCGTCGAATTGCTTTCCGAAGGGTTTGCCCTTCTGATCCGGAGAATTCTTGGAAAGCCGCAGGCGAATCACTTGGGTTTGACCGGCACCGACATTGAGCCTGAAGTGGGCTGCAACCTTCGTGCCCTGCTTCTCCGGATTCACCGCGTCCCGATTGCCCTGCACCACGCAATCGTTGATGCCATCCTTGACGTAACGGCTTTCGTTCTTCTGCCCAGGGAAAAGCCGTTCGTGGTTGGTTTCATTCTCCGTGAAGAGCAGTGGCACCTCTCCTTCGCAGGAAAGAGTGAACTCACCGAGCACGGGATGCGTAACCGCGACCGCACTCGCGCCTGCCGGCGCCTTGACCTGAGTGAGGTTCGGCTTTGCGGCAGCTCGGTTCGATTTCGCAATCCACGACGACCAGTCGTTGCGGAACCAGAGCGTGGGCAGAAGATGCAGATCGGCTGCGTCCGGTCCCCGGTTGGCCGCCGTGATCCGTACCAGGATGTCTTCCGGTCCGGCTTTGGCGTACTCCACGAAGACGTCGAAGTATCGATCCTCGTTGAAAACGCCGGTGTCGAGGAGTTCGTACTCCATGTCGTTGCGGTTCCGCCGGCGGTTTGTCTCCACCAAGTCGCCGTAGGGAAAAGCCGCCTGCGGATACTTGTAGAGACACTTCATGTACGAGTGCGTCGGCGTGCTGTCGAGGTAGAAGTAGTATTCCTTGACATCCTCGCCGTGGTTGCCCTCGCTATTGGTCAGCCCGAAGAGCCGCTCTTTGAGAATGGGGTCCTTGCCGTTCCAGAGAGCCAGCGCGAAGCAGAGCCGCTGTTGGTCGTCGGAAATGCCCGCCAGGCCGTCTTCACCCCAGCGATAGGCCCGCGAACGGGCCTGGTCGTGCGTGAAGTAGTTCCAGGCATCGCCATTTTCGCTATAGTCCTCGCGGACCGTGCCCCACTGCCGCTCGCTCAGGTAGGGGCCCCATTTTCGCCACGCAGCGCCTTGTTCTCGCGCTGCCTTCAGCCTTAGTTGTTCCTGGCTCATCGGCATTTCCCTTTGGGATTTGGTGCGAAATAACTTCCCGGTTCAATGCCACCGGCTCGCCCGGTGGATCGTTACGCTCGTTGCTACATCGGGACCGCGGGACGCGAACAATGTGAAGGGCCAGTCGTATGTAGCAACGAGCGTGAGCCTCCACTGGGCAAGCCAGTGGCATCAAGGGTTAGAAAGCGGAGCTTATTTCGGACCAAGTCCTTAGCTGCGAATGGGGGCTGTAGGACTGACCTTCATTGGGCAGTGTTATTACTTGGGGATCTTACGGATTTCCATCGAAAGCATGATCCAGTTCAGACCGCTGAAGAGCAATTCCACTCCGACCAGCAGTCCCACGACCCACACCAAGCTGAGCGGAAGATGGCGATAGATCGACAGTCCGACCAGGAAAGTGACCGCTCCGTTCAGGAGCGTCCATCCCCATTGCGGAAAGCGGATCATCAGGGCCGCCAGGATGCGGAACACGCCCATCACCATGAATGACACGGCCACGTAGATCGTGACCAGCAGGATCGAAAACAACGGTCGTTCCGAGACGACGAAGCCGGCCGCCAGGTAGAGCATACCCATCAGCAATTGGACTAGGAAACCGCTCCATTTGCCCGTCCAGAACGATCCGATGATCGTGGCTACCCCGGCCACCAGAAGGACAATCGACAGGGCGCTAATTGCGACACTGGCAGCGACAAACGGGAAGGTCAGGGCCATTACACCGCACACCAACAACAGGATGCCCAACAACAGGAACCAGCACCATTGCGAACGGACATGCTGAAGCTCGTGCTTGACGACTTGTTCGACTGTCACCGGCGACACACTCTGCGTTTGATTACTCATGATCTTTGCCTCTAAGAATTGTGGAAACTGGAATGAAAAGGACAGGGTGCCCTTCCTGACCATTCTGCAATCCGGCCCTTCCGCCGGCTGCGTATGCAACTATAGCACGCGCGACTCGACATGCCCATTCGCAAGGATTAGGCCAGCACATCCGGCACAATCACTACAACCGGCCACAGGCATTTGATACGCCAGGCCCGACCGCCGGAACCTCATGCCCTTACCGCCACGGGCCACCCGGAGTTTTCCGACAAAGCCTGCTGTTCCCAGCTCATGAGAAGTCACCCTCCCCGGATTGTTCGATACTTCACCCGACGCGGTATGACTACTCCGAACTGCCGATACCTTGGAGGTCGCCAACCTGAGCGCTGGTACGGTCTTCTACATCAGGGAAGTTACGCTGAATCGCACAGTGGAGCAAACTCACTTCTTGTTGCAGCGCCATCTTCCGTGCTTCGGGCAGTACATCCAGTAAATGTTCGAGCATAGCTTGGAGCCGACGCGCCACCTGCATGCTGCTGCCGCCATAATGGCGAATTTCCGTGACGGCCAGGCTGACAAAATCAGGCCAGTCCGGCGTTCCGTAGTACAAACGCAGTTGACCTTGAGACATCGCGAGTCTGGCCGGCATCCAGGCGGCGCACGCCGACATACATCAAGAGCCGGTGGATCTGATCCAACGCCAGCACGGCGGTCGTCGGATCGTTGATGGCCGGCGAGAGGGCCTTGTTGGCGATGTCCACCATGATGCGAAATGCGAAACGCGGGTCCTGCTCCATCGTGCGCTCGGGACCAATAGCGACACTGGCTCGCAGATCGTCGGCATTGACGGAGTGACCGCCGTTGCGAACCCGAAACAAGGGATCGCCCCGAGCCACAAAATCCCCGACCTGCGGCACCAACTCGATCACGACGTTCGCAACTTCGGCGATCGCCACCAGGTTGGCCTGATCAAACGCCAGCACGACGCCCGAAGTCCCCTGGTGCTCAACGACAGAAGCCTCACTCTCGGCGGCCGGAAACCAGCCCGGCTGCTCTTCGGCAGGATCAAATCGCTCGGGATAGACGCTCTCCACAACAGCACGTCCTTCGTTCGCGATGCTCTGGAGCACGGCAATCGGCCGCAACGCTCCTCCCATCCACTGTACAAACCAGAAGAAGATGACAATGCACGCCAGGTTGCAGAAGATTGCAAAAGCGACCGGCGACTGCGGCGTCGTGTCTTCAATTCGAGCCGAGGCTGCGATGGTGTACGTGTAGGCAAAGGTAAAGATGCTGAGGACCCATTTGAGGCGACGATCCGCAAACACCAGGGCGATGATCCGCGGCGTTAACTGCGCACTGGCCAGTTGTACGACAATCAAGAGCGACGACACGACGAAGACGACGAACGTCAGCATCGACGACGTGAACGCTCCCAGGATGCAGCGTGCGCCGTCGGGCGTGAAGTTGACCTTTACTTCTTGCTCGGCTGTTTTCATCTTAGCATCAAGCTCGGCCAAGGTGGCGACCGCAGCGTCGAGGGTCGTCTTGCGGGCATCGTAATCCTGTTGCGATGCGGCATTAGTGGCCACAAGTCTACGATATCGATCTTCTTCGACCTTGGCGAACTCAACCAGGCTCTTCTGCCGAACGACGGCCGAGTTAGCGGAGGCAACGCGTTCTTTCGCCGCAGCCACGTTGGCATTGGCCTCGGCCAGTTCCGATTCGAGCGTCGCCGTATCCATGCGCACGACGACTTGACCAGGTTGGGTCAGATCTCCCTCTTTGACAAGGATCTCCTTCACTCGCAACGCTTCTTTGGCGGCAACGTCAACCTGTCTAGCTTCCACGCGGCCATTGCCGAAGAGTATGCCCGGTGGAAGGGCATTTTGCTGTGCTCGCCAATATTGGTAGCCAAACAACCCGGAGGCACAAACAACTAAAAGCAGGGCAACAAGAAGAATTGTCAAAGAACAACGTCTGGATATACGTATATACGGAGTTCGCGGCGAGAATGGGAAAAGAAAATCGGCCCCGCGGCGCGGATTGCGTCGCAACTCCTCTCGCCGACGTGACTTGCGGATTCGCGATTTTTCGGGAATGTGTGCACGGCAATTCGCGGGGACCCCGCCGATAGGGGCTAATTATGCACCCCTTGATTCGCGTGGCACTCTGATAGCTGGCCCCGAGCAGAAATCTGGGGGCCGCAGGATACTCTGACGAC
The DNA here is from genome assembly GCA_963824275.1 of uncultured Planctomycetia bacterium. GTDB lineage: Bacteria > Planctomycetota > Planctomycetia > Pirellulales > Thermoguttaceae > JANXQG01. Next base: position 573,393 of record CAWGOT010000008.1, read on the forward strand.
ACCCAGGAAAAACTCGAATGCAAAAGGAAAAACCGGCCGCTTGACCGCTGAAGACAAGACAAGATTGGGACAAGATTGGGGTCAGGCCGCCGTTAGACGTTTGGTATTGATGCGGTATTGGTTTGCGCCAAGGGCGGCAATTAAGGGTGCTTGCATGCGCTTTCCGAAACGCGCAAAATGAGGGGCGACGTTAACGCCCCACTCGTTTTCAGAGGGCCCCGCCATGCCGCTTGGAATTCGACCCACAAACGATCTTGCGTTCCAGATCACCTTTGGAACGGCGGAAAACAAGATAGCCCTGATCAGCCTGCTCAACGCGATCCTGGAGCCTGCCTCGCCGATTATCGAGGTGACGCTGTTGAATCCCTTCAACCTGCAGGAGTTCGAGCAGGACAAGCTTTCGGTGCTGGATGTCAAGGCGACGGACCAGGCCGGGGCCGTTTATGATATCGAGATGCAGCTTGAGGTTTTCCTGGGGCTGGTCGAGCGGCTGGTGTACTATAGCTGCGAGCTCTACGCCGGCCAATTGAAGGAGGGCGACGATTACTCCCAAATCCGGCCGGTTTATACGATCTGTCTGACGAACGAGGTTCTCTGGAAGGGCGGAAAGCAGGGCCATCATGCCTTTCGCCTGACCGACCGGGAGTCGGGGCGGGTTTTAGATGGGACATTGGAGATTCACACGATCGAGCTTCCGCGGTATACTACTATAAGCGAGGCGGACTTGACGACCGCCAGCCTGCTGGAGTGCTGGATCTTCTGGTTCTTGCACGCGCATGAATACGAGCCGGAAGAGCTCTTGAAGCTGTTCCCGCAACCGGCCATCCAGCAAGCCACGAAATCGATCACCAAGATAGCCCGGAAAACCGAGGACAAAGCCATGTACGATGCACGTGAGAAGGCGATTCGAGACCGGCAGTGGGCAATGATGCTGCCCGGCGTGAAGGCGAGATCAAAGGCGAGATCAAGGGCAAGATCGAAGGCGAGATCAAGTTGATCAGGACGCTGCAAGGGATTCTGAATTTGGCTTTGAGCGAGGAACATGACCTGCGTGTGATGCCGTTGGAGCAGCTTGAGTCGCTTACAAGCAGTCTCCAGGAAAGACTACGCAATCGGACGTAAATACTGCGAAGGCCGAAGCCTTTGGGATCGGAAAGGGATAGAAAACGGGTCAGAGAAAGCGCCGGTCAAAACCGGCATGGAGTAGCGGATGAAAGAGCCGCATGGAAAAGGATTAGCGAACCGTTCCAACCCTGAGTCATGCGCCGGTCATGGTAACATGGCGGGTGAAGCGTTGACAAGGGCACACACAGGCCAGCCATTGAGGAGCGAACCTTACTCGCGCCGGACTCAGGGCCGGGAACACGTGGCGGGCGTGGCGGCCTGTGCCATAGTGGTTTTGTGCTTCGACGCGTTCTTGATGAATTTCGTATTCTTATCGGCGCTGCTTGCCGTTTGGCAAGCGCTCGTAGTGTTGCCGCTCTCCTTCCTGAAGCGGAACGAGGAGACTCGATCTCAACGTCTCAGAAACGTCGGGATCTCCTTGGGCACGATGCTTGTGGTTTGCGCCCTGGTGATTCTGAACGGACACATCGCGCCGCTTCGCGCCGACCGTCTCATAGACGCGATCGAAACTTATCGACGCGAAAACGGCGCGTACCCCGAGCAACTTGAAAGCCTTGTACCAAGGTATATTGACAGGATCCCAACTGCTCAATACACGATCATGGGTGAATTTCATTATCAACCGCACGTGGATCCCGAGCCCATACTATGGTATAATCCACACGGCATGGACCACCGTCTCTACAAGTTCGGCAGTAAGACTTGGCACTATCTAAATTAGTTTCTCAGCGGGCCGATCAGGGTCAGGGGGACGGATAAGGGGACGTCACAGGGAGGAATGGGTCAGGAAGAGCGCCGGCAAAAGCCGGCAAGGAGTAGCGGATGAAAGAGCCGCATAGAAGAGGATTAGCGAACCATTCTAACCCCGAGCCATGCGCCAGCGGTGGTAACATCGCGAGGCGTTGACAGCCATTGAGCTCGGAAATCAGTCCTTCGGCGTGCCGACCTTGTTCTGACACGGGGAAGGCAACATCATGAGCGACGACAATCGCACGCCGCTCACGGACGCCGCGCAGTCGAAGACCCTGGGGGAAGAAAAGGGCCAGAACATTTTGTTTAATAGTTCTGACCCCTGCAGAGTTGCTGCTGGCGGAATCCGGCAGATAGAAATCTGTTCAAGGCTTCACGCGCCGTGGACCAACCCTGTCCAGCGGACTGCGTTGGAGATCAGGCGCAGGAACCTTGGCTCGCGGAAATCGTCGTCCAGGCCGAGCGTCGTCGAGAAGATGCGGCCGCCTGCGTGCCGCGTGGTCCAGGCCACGGGCTGCGCACGATGCCCGCAATCGGCGTTCAGCAGCACGCTTACGCCCGGCGAAAAACGTGGACCACTGTAGACCTCGCCTTCGGCGATCATCGCATCAAGGCCCTCAAGCACGGGATGATGCCAGGCCGTCTCGGATCGTTGGACTTCCAGCAGACGAGACCGCTGTCCGGCCGGTTGCCGCCCGCCCAGCACTTCTTCCGCGAAGTGCGACCAGCCGGGGATTTCCGCGTGCATTGCCCTCAGCGCGACCAGCGATCCGCCGCCACGGCAGTAGAGTTCGATCTGTTTGACACGTTGCCGGTTTGAAGTCGGCCAGCCAAGCAAGACGAGGCAGTCATAATCGGTCGGATCTTCGATGCCCACGTCGACACAGTCCCAGGCGTGAGAGACGTCCAGACTTGGGTCCGCACGGAGGTGTGCGGCGACTCTCGCGGCGGCCAAGTCCCACGTTGCTTCCGGACCGGCGATGAGGCCGACGCGGAGCGTGCGCGTTTCCTTTGGTAATTCCGCCTGCGATGACGCCGGTGCGCGGCTGGCGCGAGCCTGCGCCCCAACGGCCAGGCCGACGGCAACGTGGGACGTGTGCATGAACCAATGACGGGAAAGGGACGTGTCGAGCATGCCCTTCATTTTCCGAAATGGGCCCAGGACTGTCGATGGTTTTCAGGGGCTTTCGCGGAGTAAACGCGCGGAATTCCGGTCCGGATTTGCCGGGCGAAACGGGCGGGCAAGAAAGTGGGGCGGAAAATCCGACAGAAAGATGGGGAGCAAAAAAATAAATGCGGAAGTGGCCGGGGGTGCAAGGCAAAGGCATGAGCTAGAATCCCGCCGCGATTTGTGTTAATCTGGAGTTTTTCCCAGCGTCCCATGTGCTGGGGTCGTGGAGTGCATGCATCTTGTCTACGGCTACGAAGCGTTTGTTGTTGAGCGGGAATGAGGCGGTCGCCCTGGCGGCTTGCGATTTCGGTGTTGCGCTAGGCACCGGATACCCCGGCACGCCCTCGACCGAAATCCTTGAACACCTCGCGGCTTATGGGGGCCGCGCACAGTGGGCCCCCAATGAAAAGGTGGCCCTGGAAGTCGCGCTGGGCGTGGCGATGGCCAATGCGCCCGCGCTGGTGACGATGAAACACGTCGGCCTGAACGTGGCGGCCGATCCCCTCTTTACCGCGGCTTATACCGGCACGAGCGGGCCGCTGGTGATCGTCTCGGCCGACGATCCGGGCATGGCGTCCAGCCAGAATGAACAGGACAACCGCCGCTTTGCGGTGGCCGCGGCCGTGCCGATGCTCGAACCGGCCGATTCGCAAGAGTCGTACGATTTTACGCTGCTGGCCTTCGAACTGTCCGCCCGCTGGCACTTGCCGGTCATCTTGCGAACCACCACGCGGGTCTGCCACTCGAAGACCGTGGTCCGCCCTCAGCCGCGGGAAAGGAACGTTTCGGTGCCGCATTTCGACCGCGATGTTCGCTCACGCGTAATGATCCCCAGCAACGCAAGGCCGGCCCACCGCCGCCTGCGGCAGAAGTTGGCGGAATTGGCCCTGTGGAACGAGGAACATGGACCCAATGAGGAGGTGGGACGCAGTGGCACTGCGTTCTACGTGCCGTCCGGCGACGATCCCGCCACGCAGACCCTGAATGGGGTAAGACGGAATGGCACTGCGTCCTACGGCGAAGGCATGGCCGGCCAAGGTAAACTGGGGATCGTCACCTCGGGCGTCAGTTTCATGCACGTGCGCGAGGCCGCGCCGGATGCCGCCGTGCTGAAATTGGGCCTCACCTACCCGTTGCCCTTGGAGAAGATCAGAACCTTCGCCGCGCGGGTCGAGCGCTGCCTGGTCATCGAGGAAGGCGACCCGTATCTTGTCGAGCAGTTGCGGGCTGCCGGCATTGCCGTGGAGGGCAAGCCCGAGATGTATCGCTTCGGCGAACTGAACGTCAACCGCGTGCGGCGAATCGTTGCCGGCGACACGTCGCCCGAGGCGGCCGCGGCGACCGGCAAGCCGCCGGCCTTGTGCCAGGGCTGCCCTCACCGCGCCGTCTTCGGCGTGCTGAAGAAACTCGATTGCATCGTGGCGGGCGACATCGGCTGCTATTCGCTGGGTGCGCTGCTGCCCTGGGAGGCGATGGATTCGCTGGTCTGCATGGGCGCGAGCATCGGCATGGGCCTGGGGCTCCGCCACGCCCTGCCCGCCGATGAGGCCCGGCGGGTCGTGAGCGTCCTGGGCGACAGCACCTTCGTGCACAGCGGCATCCCGGGCCTCGTGGAGATGGTCTACAATCCGCCGCCCGGCGGCCACGTCGTGCTGATCCTCGATAACAGCACGACGGCCATGACCGGACTGCAAGAGCATCCCGGCACCGGCCGTTCGCTCGACCATTCCCCAACCGGCAAGATCGTGTTCGAGGACCTGATCCGATCGCTGGGGATCCCGAACGTCACGGTGGTCGACCCCGTGGCGGCGGAAGAGGAGTTCGAGAAGGCGGTGGTTGAAGCACTGAATCGCGATGCGCTGAGCGTGATCATCACGCGGCGAACGTGCCTGCTGGCCGCCGGCAAGATCAGGCAGTATGAGAAGTGCAATGTCTGACCGGGTCGTCAATATCGTTGTCGCCGGGCTGGGCGGGCAGGGCGTGCTGACGGCCTCCGACATCCTCACGGAAGCGGCCTTTGCCGCCGGTTGGGACGTGAAGAAGGCCGACGTGCACGGCATGAGCCAGCGGGGCGGATCGGTCCGCAGCGACGTCCGCTTCGGCCCGCGCGTCTTCAGCCCGATGGTCACGGCGGGCGAGGCCGATTTCCTCGTCGTGCTGGCCGAAGACCAGGTGGAACCGCATCGCGACGTGCTGCGGCCCGGCGGAACGTTGCTTATTCCGGACGCGATCGCCGATCGGCTGCCCAATCGCCGCAGCATCAACGTGGCGCTGCTCGGCGTTTTGAGCCGAGGGCTGCCCATCGAGCCGCGTTTCTGGCAGGCGGCCATCCGCAACAATCTTCCGTGAAAATCTCCACGCCGACAATCTGCGGGCCTTTGATATCGGACGCGAGATGGTAAAATGAATGTCACGGGCCGGACTTCTGCGCTATCATACTAACCCGAAGCGTTAGCGAGGACTGGGCCGGGAATTGCCGTTATCCTCGCTTACGCTTCGGGTTGGTGTTCGGACGCGGGATGGTAAAATGACGGCTCACTTTTCCCCTGACACGCCGATGACCGCACGCTTTCACCCCGCCAGCAGCCCCGACTTCGTGCCCGCCCCGCAACTTCGCGAATTGCAGTCGCAACGGCTCCGCGCGGTGGTCCGCCGGGTCTACGACCGCACGGAACTTTACCGCAAGCGGCTCGACGAGGCAGGGCTGCGGCCGGAGTGCATCGAGGGCATCGACGACATCGCCCGCCTGCCGTTTACGGTCAAGACCGATCTCGCGCGACACCTATCCGTTCGGGCTCTTCGCCAGCCCTCTGGACGAGATCGTGCGGCTGCACGCCTCCAGCGGCACGACCGGCAAGCCGATCGTCGTGGCCTACAACCGCCACGACGTCGACATCTGGGCGGAGGTCATCCAGCGGGCCTTGGTCTCCTTCGGCCTGCACGAAGGCGACATCCTGCAGAACTCCTACGGCTACGGGCTGTTCACCGGCGGCCTGGGGCTGCATTACGGCGGCGAGCGGCTGGGGGCGACCGTGATCCCGACCTCCGGCGGCAACACCGACCGGCAGATCATGATCATGAAGGACTTCGGCGTCTCGGCCATCAGCTGCACGCCGAGCTACTTCCTGCACATCCTCGACCGCGCGGCGGAGATGGGCGTCGACCTCCGCGAGCTGCCCTTGCGGGCGGGCATCTTCGGCGCCGAGCCCTGGACCGACGCCATGCGGCAGCACATCGAGCAGGCCGCCGGCATCAAGGCCTACGACATCTACGGGCTGACCGAGATCATCGGGCCCGGCGTGGGGGCGGAGTGCCACTGCCAGAACGGCATCCACATCTTCGAGGACCATTTCTACCCCGAGATCATCGACCCCGATAGCGGCCGGCCGCTGCCCGACGGCGAGACGGGCGAGCTGGTGCTCACCACGCTCAGCAAGCAGGCCATGCCGATCCTGCGGTTCCGCACCCGCGACGTGACGTCGCTGGTGGCCGAGCCGTGCCCTTGCGGGCGGACGGTCCGCCGCATCCGCCGCATCTCGCACCGCACCGACGACATGTTCATCATTCGCGGCTGCAACGTCTTTCCCTCGCAGATCGAGACGGCCCTGCTGGAGGTGGAAGGGGCCTTGCCGCATTACCAGATCGTGCTGACGCGGTCGAAAGGGCTCGATCAGATCGAGGTGCAGATCGAGGTCAACGCCCAGCTTCTCAGCGACCGCATCGGCGCGATGGAGGACTTGCAGGCCGGCTTCGCCCGGCGGATCGAGCGGATCATCGGCCTGCACGTCGCGGTCACGCTGGCAGAGCCGCGCACGTTGCCGCGGAGCGAGGGCAAGCTCCGCCGCGTGATCGACCAACGCAACCTTTAGGGAAACCCGAAGATGAAAATCCATCAAGTCTCGGTATTCGTGGAGAACAAGCCCGGCCGGCTGCGGGCCCCGTGCGAGACCTTGGCCGAGGCCGGCATCAACATCCTCACGCTCAGCCTGGCCGACACGCACCAGTACGGAATCCTGCGTTTGATCGTGCCCGACTGGCAGCAGGCCAAGGAGGTCCTGGAGCGGGCCGGCTTCGTGGTCAACGTGGCCGAGGTCCTGGCGATCGAGGTCCCCGATCATCCCGGCGGACTGGCCGGCGTGCTGCGTGCGATCGAGCAATCGGGCATCAACGTGGAGTACATGTACGCCTTTTCGGAAAGGCGGAACGACAAGGCGATGCTGGTCTTCCGTTTCGAGAATGCCGATGCGGCCGTTGCCGCCCTGGCCGGTTGCGACCTGAAAATGGTGAGCAATGTCGAGTTGTTCGCCGGGTAAATCGCGATTGGCTTGACATTCGGCCTGGCACGTTACGGATTTCCTGCACCGGCCGGGAATAAATTGGCGGTTTTCAGCGTCCTATAGATAGGGCGGCATTTTTCAGAATTTTCCGCGAACCATTCCAGCTTCGGCGGCGTCTCTACGATAGAATACCTGAAGACAGCTCTTGGGGGAGCTGACTTTTTTTGAGAGAAAGAGCCATGACTTCAGGATACTTGCGGCAGAACGTAGCGAAGCCTGGCATCGCACTTGGTCGGGGACCAAGAGATCGGCGGTTCAAATCCGCCCGTTCTGACTGATTGACGGGATGTAGGGTAGCGGCGAACCCATGTGCTTTGGGAGCACAGGATCGCAGGTTCGAGTCCTGCCGTCCCGACCTGAACGATAGCGACGTTGGCATAAGGTAGACGCGCGACGCTCAGAACGTCGTGCCCGGGCACGCTGTGCGCAGCATAGTCGGCTTGGGAGTTCGCATCTCCCCTTGGTCACTTTGGATTGCAGGCGGCGGCAGGCGCCCAACTGGCTTCGGGCACCGTGCGCAGCATGGTCGAGGCCGGTTCGCCCGGCTCGATACCGGGGCCTGCAACTCGCGGGTGGGCCAGCGCCCATCCGGGCCTCATACGCCTGGACCGCCCGGTGCGACACCGGGACCCGCAATTTATGACCGGGTACGCAAAGTGGCATAGCGGCGAGGTCGAGAGCCTCGTGCCTGTGGGTTCAAGTCCCACCTCGGTCACTGACAAGAACACGATCCAGCCGGGATCACTTCTTCTCCAAGACCTCCCGCCAATAGCGGCATGGCGGCGAAGGCCGTCGTGTACGTTTCTTCCAGCGGCACAAGCACGTATCCACGCGGCTCCAGGTAAAGCGGCATGGGCGTCAGCACGGCGCCCGCGCCCAGCGGCTCGATGTACGCTCGCACCGCCGTCGCCGCTTCATAAGAAACCAGCGTCAGCGGCTCGTCCGCCGGGGCACGATATTTCTCCCCGGCATACTCCCTCCATATCGCACCGTGGACCCCGTTGGGGTCGCGCGGCGTGCGCGGCTGCAGGTCAATGATCAGGAGATGGATTCGTCGATCGAGCAAATCGGCCGCCTTTTCCACGAAGTCGAGCAAGGCGCCGCGGCTCGACTTGTTGCCGGGCGAAACGATCTCGATCATGGCGACCAACCTGTGTCCGCTGACGTGCCGGATCGCGATCTGCTTCTGCTTGCGGCGGTAGAAGTCGCCTTCCGCCTCGGCGGTCTGCCGGACCTTTGGAGGGGCGTCGAGCAAGGCGACCGGCCCGCCGTCCGCTTGGGCCGGCGCCGCCGACTCGAAGCTTTCCTCGATCCGCTGCTCCAGCGCAAGTACATCCGGACCAAACCTGCCGGCCATTTGTTCGGGCAATGCATAATAGGCCGGCGGCAAAAGGCCGTGATTCAGTGCCCGTGAGATATCGGCAATCCATTCATGGTGAAAAGCGTGGAATATTCCGGCCGGTACGCGGCCCCAATCGTGAACGGGCATAGGTCGAAATCTCCGTAAGTCGCGATTCCCTCTTCTGCTTGCCGTATTGCCGGTTGCGGCAATAGCTGCAGCAGCGCCGCGGGCTCGAACTCGTGGGCATGGAGGAGCCGGAACAGCCGGCACTCGAGTTCGCCGGGCGACAGCAACTCCCGCTCCCGGAGATTATACCACGCCGGTTCCAGGGTGTGAATCTGCTTCCTCATCTCCCATCGCCGTCCCGGCGGGTCTGTTGCTCCATTTCGGCAACAGCGAATAGAACGCTGGCAATCATCTTCCCGGCGGGTTCGGCAAAGTCAAGTTGTTGCGTGACGCTGACGAGCCTGACACCCTTACCCAGCCAATCGCTGCGGGTTCGACTCCCGCCCTCGCCACTGGACAACATGCGACGATTGGACATTGGCAAGCCCATCTGGCCGTAACCCAGCCATCCCTTGAGGATTTGCAGGTTCAACTCCTGCTCGTCGCACTGAAATTATGGCCCGTTCGTTTATCGGTCCAGGACGGTGGCCCCTCAAGCCGGAAAGGCGGGCTCGATTCCCGCGCGGGCTGCTGAACATGACCGAGTCTAGTCGCTTGACGATGAAACCGCACATGTTACAATAAATTGCAACAGTGAGGGATGTTGCAAGTGCCGTTTTTTCATTTCATCTGGAACGACGAGAACCAGGGACACCTTGCCGAGCACGACGTTACGCCGGATGAATTCGAGGAAGTCGTATGCGATCCCGACGAGGTGAAGCGCAGCCGCTCAAGCGGCCGGCCAATCGCGTTCGGCGAGACGACGACAGGCAAGTACCTTGCCTGCGTCTACGACTTGCTGGATGACTTTACGGTAATTCCGGTCACCGCTTATGAGATTGAGGATTGACATGGCCAAGCGCGAAGCAAAACGCATCTATCGCCAGTTCACGGCCGAGGAATCGCAGCGATGGCGACTGGCTAAAGAGGAAGCCGAATCGGAAAAGGAGGAAATCCTGGCTGACGGCCGGACACTGAAGGCTGCCCACGATCGCGCGGCACACGCCCTTTGCGACGCATTCAAGGCCCTCAAGGCCGAACGCCAAGCACAAGGGTTGAGCCTTTCGGATATCGAGCGGCGTTCGGGCATCGGCCGAGCGGCCCTTTCGCGACTGGAAAATGAAACCGAGCCGAATCCCACGGTGACAACGCTGACCCGCTATGCGGAGGCGTTGGGCAAGAGACTCGTAGTAAGATTCGAGTAAGGAGATTGGCATGCCGCTTCGCGATCATTTTCGTCCCCCCGTGAGCAAGCAAGCGTCGTGGGAGGGTTTCCACGGCATGTGGCCGGCGAGCATCGTTCAGCAACTGCGGAAACGGCTCCCGCCCGGGTACGTCGCGGAGCCGCGCGAGTCCATCTCGGCACGCTGATCGAGACCGACCCGCCGGACGAATACGAATACGAAGTCCGCATTTTCGACCTGGAGCGGGAACGAACGCTGGTCGCGGCCATCGAACTCGTCAGTCCGGCCAACAAGGATCGACCGGAGTCGCGTGAGGCCTTCGTCGCCAAGTGTGCGGCCTTGCTCCGCAAGGGGATCGCGTTGAGCATTGTCGATCTGGTCACCGTCCGCCGCTTCAACTTGTACGCCCAGTTAATGGAATTCGTCGGCCACCCCGATGGGACCATGTCGAACGAGGAACCGCCGATCTATGCGGCATCCTGCCGATGGGTGACGAAGGGGACGCGGGCGCGGCTCGAGGCCTGGTCGCACACTCTGGTGGTCGGCCAACCGCTGCCGACGCTGCCCCTTTGGTTGCGAGAAGACCTGGTTATGGCACTCGATCTGGAGCCAAGCTACGAGCAGGCCTGCAGCGACTTGTGGATCTCTGAAGGGTAGATGAATTTTGGCGGTTCGATCACGCGCTTTGGCTCTGGCTGTCTGCGCTCTGCCGGGTGGAGCGATCACTTCTTTTCCAAGACCTCCCGCCAATAGCGCGGCATGGCGAAGGCCGTCGTGTACGTTTCTTCCAGCGGCACAAGCACCTCGCCGGTTCCAGGGTGTGAATCTGCTTCCTCATCTCCCATCGCCGTCAACGCCCCAGTTCGCGAAACCATGTATCCAGCGCGGCCGGGTCAAGCCCCCGAGACGAGTTCGACGCAGAACTCGTAGCCGCGCCATTAGAGTTGGACGATACAACAACCCCGGCGGCAGCAGACGGCAGCGTCGCCGAGGGGATCGCGACGCTGCCGCCCGGCTGGCCGCCGGCCGGTTGTGGACTGCTAATCGTAATGGCGAACGACTGCACGGCCGTCGCCCCGCCGCTGGCGGCGGTGACCGCGATCTCGACGCTGCCCGCGTAGTTCGCCGCCGCGCGGATCGTCAGTTGATTCCCATAAACGACGACCGACACAGCATTGCTGTTGGCAGCCGTGGCCGAATAGCTCAAGAGCGCTCCGGAAGGGTTGTCGCTCGAAAGTGCTACCGTCAGACTCGCCCCGGCAGCCAGTGTCTGATTGCCGATCGGCGAAAGACTGAGCGTGGCGGGGGTTGGCGCGGGAGCCGGAGCCGGTGAGGGCACAGGCGTTGGGACCGGAGACCCGTTGGTGGCCAGCGAGAACGTGCCCGCGGGCGTGCCCGGAAAGCTGCTCACGGCCAGATAATACGTGCCGCTTGCCGTCGCCTGCCAGGTAATGCTCGAGGCCCGATTGCTCGCAGCCATACCGTCGCTCTGCGCAATCACCGTCTGGCCGCTAGGGCCCAGGAGCGTGAGCACCGAGTCGTACAGCGAGCCCAACACGGTCTGGAACGTGTATTTCTGCCCGGCCACGACCTGGACCTTGAAGTAGTCCGTCGCCGTGGAAGTGGCCACGTCGCCGTGCGCCGTGGCGCCAATGGCCACGGTCACGGCCGTCGCGATGCTCGTCCCATAAGTCGCCGGGGCAGGCGAGGGCGTTGGTGCAGGGCTCGGCGACGGCGTTGGTGCAGGCGTCGGGGTAGGAGTTGGCGTTGGCGCGGGTGCGGGCGTCGTCAAAAGTTTCAAGGTGTTGTAGGCATTCAGGCATCCGCCGCTGGAGACCTTGCCGGTCAAGGCTGGGACCTTGTCGACACCTTGCAGCAGGGCGTTGCGGACCTGGGCCACGGTGGCGTTCGGGTCGACCGCCCAGGCCAGCGCCGCCACGCCGGCGACCTCGGGCGCTGCCATGCTCGTGCCGGACAGGTAGCCATACTGGCCGCCGGGCAGCGTGCCATAGATATCGACGCCCGGGGCGGCCAGGTTGACCGTGTTGGCCCCGTAGTTGCTGAAGGTGGCGAGCTGGTCGTTCATGTCGCTGGCGGCCACGGAGACGACGTTCGGCAGGCCCGCGTTGGCCGGATACTGCGGCGTCACGTCGTTATCGCTGGCCGAGTTTCCCGCCGACGCCACGAACAGGATCCCCGCGCTGCCGGCCGCCTGGATCGCCGCATCCAGGGCCGGATCGCTCTGGCTGCTGGTCCAACTGGCGTTGATCACCCGCACGTTCACTCCATACTGGACCCGCTCCATCGTGGCATAGTTGATCGCGCGGATGGCGTCGGAGGTGTAGCCGCCGCCGGAGGCATCGAGGAACTTCAAGGGCATGATCGTCACGTTCCAATCGACGCCCGCCACACCCTGGCCAAGACCCGGAGTACCGGGTACCCCGCCCAACGCACCGATTTCGCCGGCCACGAAGGTCCCGTGGCCGTAGGTGTCCATGGGGTTGCCGTCGTTGTCGACGAAATCGTAGCCATGCACGTCGCCGCTGAAGCCGTCCTGGCCGGCGTTGGGATTGGTCCAGATGTTGGCGGCCAGGTCGGGATCGGTATAATCGACGCCCGAATCGATCACGGCCACGACCACGCTGCGGCTGCCGGTCGTGATGTTCCAGGCCTGCGTGGCGTCGATGTCGTCGCCGGGCGTCCCGCCGCTTTGCCCTGTATTCGCGAGCGCCCATTGCTGCGAGAACTGGGGGTCGTTGGGCACCGCCGCGTCGATCTGTTTCAGGGAATCGGCCTCGAACCAGCGCACGCTCGGATCGGACTGCAAAGCGGCGGTCGCCTGGGCGGCGGTCGCGCCGGAGGAACGGGCCAGCACTTCGCCCACCGCCCCCAGCCCTTCCACGATCTGGAACTGCAAGCCGTGACCCGGAGTGCCGCGTGCCCCGGGCAGCAGCAGGGCTGCGCCGGCGGCATTGGCGATGCCCTCGGCGGCCGCCGTACTGAACTGCACGATCCAGTCGATTTGGCCGCTGGGGTTATTGCCGGCCTGTGCGGCGGCTGCGGTCGAGGTATCGCTGGCCGTGATGGCCGGGGCCGACGCATGGCTCGGCTGGCCGGCGGCATAGTTGCCGAACCAGCCCGACGAGACCATGCCCGCCGCCACGTTGGCGGCGAGCATCTGCCGGGTTTCGAGTTGTTCCAGTCGCAGCGATCTGCGCGCGGAGCGCGGGCCGAGCCTGGAGGAGGTCTTGCCTCGATTGTCGCATTGGTGCCTACCGTTGAATTCGGTCGCCAAGCCGTCCCAACCGGGAGCTGACCACGAGTAGGTGGTGCCCGGGGATGGGGTCGAGACCCTCGGCTCTGCCGCGAACGCGGACGATCTAACAGGAAAAGACGAAAGGACGAGAAACCAGCCGCGACGAGCCGCAGGGAGCCGGCTGGCCGCTAACTGAATTCTGTGTCAATTCCGCCCTGGAGTCAAACATTTTGCCGAAGAATCATCCCGAATTGGCGAGCGGGATTTGCCGTCAATTCCAGCTTCCTTTTTGCCACTCGTTTCGTTTTCGCCACATTGCCGTGGCCGCTTTGGAACCGTGAGCCCCGCTTATGCACTGTTCTACGCAGGGCAATGAACACAGGTTCACGATTTTGCCGGCGCGGCGAAAGAGAGGTTAGCGAATCGGCCGATTTTGGTCAAGGGCGGAAGCGAGCCGATGCTGAGCGGCTGAGCGGCTGAGCGTATATAATGACATTCGCGCCCTCAGCACCCGCTAGAATGAGGAAGTCGCAAGTGAGAAAGGGGTTGGCATTAAAGTCGCCTGCCACGACGCTGTTGTTGTCGCCATGGCGACACCCGCAATCGCGGTATCAATACCGGCCCGATGCGAATCTCACGAAGATCACTTGTGGTCCGTTGCATAGGACCCGCCGCCGCCCTGGGCATGCCCCCCGTGCCACCAGTTCAGGGCGACCCGCTTTGAAAATAGCCCGCCATAGTCCCAGCCCCAGGTGCCCTCGTTCGGAGACCGCGGCTGGCCATGCACGGCCGCGCCGCCGCCGACATAATAGCCGAAGTAGTCGGGCGTGTTGGACGGCTGCGCGTAAGGTGCGACCACCTGGGGACACCCGGCCCGAACATGGCCCTCGTCGGGCGTTTCCTGACGGACCGCAGGCGCTTGGTCGGCGCCGTGCCCGGCGGCCGTCAGGACCAGTACGATCGCAACGTTCCAGAGGATGCAGCGTTGGATGCTAGTCATCGTTATTTGTTCCGTGGATTGAGGTCGAACTCCTGGTAGGGCAATCGCACGTGGTCATAGAAGTACTCGTCGACCTGCTTGGCCGAGGGCGGATCGAAGCCAACGACCGACGAGTAGGTCACCACGTCGTCCTCGTCGACGCCGTCGCCGCTGGCGCCAAAGCCGGCAACGAGCTTTCCGCCAAGGTAGACCCCTGCCGAGCCGGGGAAGAAAACGATGCCGTTCTGGTTCAGTGCGTTGCCCGGCGTCGTCAGCTCGCGGAAGTTGGCGTTCGGATCGAAGGCCGCGTAGGCCAACACGCTCGTGGTGCTGCTCATATACACCGAAGCGGGCAGCGGGGCCCCCGAATCTTCGGCCGTTGCCGGGTTGATGCCGGGATCGTTCAGCGCCGACCAGGGACCCGGCGTGTTGCCCACGCCCTCGGGATACCTCGGTTCGGCCACGTAACGGAAGGTTCGATTCGTAAAGGCCGTGCCGACGGGAATGCCGGCCAGTTGATCGCTCGGCTGCAAGCTCGGTCCGTCATAATAGGCCATGTTGCGTGCCTTGGCCACCGCGACGCCCAGGGAAAACTCGGTCTCATTCGGCATCACATAGAGACCGAGGATATTCCCGGACTGGTCCGTCACGCAGAGCACCATGCTCGGCGTGCTGCCCAGCGGCAGGCGGATCTGCGAGCGGTCCAGATTGGCCTCCGTCACGCCCTGGTCGATGATCGTGGTGACCTGCGCCACGGTGAGCGTGGACGATCCATCGGGGCTCACGCGGGGCGCGACGAGCCAGCCGTAGGGCACCTTTTGACCGGGCAGGTACAGGTCCCCGCCCGTATCGACCTTCAGGTCCGTGCCGTTGACCGCGCCGCCAGGGCTCACCAGGGCCCCCTCCTTCTTCAGTGCCAGAGGGCCAAAATAGGTCCCGCCGGCGCCAAAGTCGTCGACCGTGATGCCGCCCAAACTGATTCCGCCCGCCGAGAACGGAATATTGAAGCTGGGGGGCATCGCCGGCACGCCGTTGATGATCCCGACCGATGCGCCGGCCCCGGAACTCCCGCCCGCGGCCGCGAATGCCATCCATTCGGCCTGCTGTTCCAGCGACGAATTCTCCCTCTGGACCTGGGTCTGGCTGGTGCCGGGCAGGTTGTTCTGCTCGAACGACGCGTAGCCGTTCGGTCCGGGAATGAACACGCCGATGCCGCCGACGCAGTCGTTGTTCTCATAAATAGGCACGCCGCCGGGAAGGGTTCCGATTCCGCGCGGCTGGGCGGAGGGCAGGAGCCCGGACGCCTCGCCATAGGAAATCAGCGCATTGAATCCGGGCACGTAGGTCGGCGTGTTGAATCGCCCTGGATCCATCAGCGTGTCGCGATTCGTGCCCTCGATCCCGAAGAGATCGGCATTCGAGGTGTCGTCGACCCCCGGCGGAAAGAGGCCGCCAAGGCCGATCGGGGCCACGTAGCCCGGCCCTTCCGTCGTCGGGTTGGTGCTTTCCGGGCTGGAATCGACCTCGCGCTGCGTGATCGTCGACTGGCTGATGAACTGGATGGCTCGCGACGACAAGGGCGAACCGTCGGGAAGGTCGCTGGAAAAGAGGGCCGCGGTCCGCGCCTCGGCAACCGCGCCGTCGATCGCAAAGACCTCCTCGGCCGTGCTCGTGAACGTGACCCCGCTTTCCACGCGGACGCCGAGGATATCGCCGTTCCGATCGACCACGGCGATAATGGCAGGTTGCGTCTTGGCCGATGGCGAGACGGGCGCCGACGGCGGATTGACGGCCGCCGCCGAGGCCCTTTCCAGCAACAACTGCACCTGGCCGATGGAAAGCACCGGATCGGGCAAGTACGAGACGCTCAAGGCAATGCGGGACTCGAGCCGCTCCAAACGGAGCGACCGCTTCAAAGTCTTTCGATGGTTTGTCATTGGGATCACGCTTAGGACCGGCAAAGCAACAACTGTCGCATCGTTGCCTTTTGCTCCGCGATAGCCGCATCTTTCGCGGAGCGAAAGGCGACCCTTCTTGCCGGAGCGGAACGCAGGTAGGTTTGTAACGATTCACTCGACATTACCTGATTTGTCGGTTAGAGCGAATTTATGGCTTGCCTCAAACAGCGATGCCGACACCCGATTCCCTGCCGAGCAGGGCACAGAGGCGGCATAGACGCTACATCCAGAAAGGTCAGCGCAACCGCGAGAATCGTTATAATCCGAAAAGTCGTCGCAAAGTCCGCAGGCAACCGTTCGCGGGTTATCGTCGGGGCAAGGAAGAATAGGCGAAAAAATCCCGCTGCTCGCCTATTGACACTGTTATATGACAGTGTATAATACAGGCATGACTGAGCAATGGACGATCGAACAACTGGCGCCGCTAGTGGAAATGGCCTTGGACGTTTCGGGCTATGATGGCCAGCCATCGGCAAGGGTTCGAAGCCTGCCGGACCTGCGGACGATCCGCTACTACACGACGCTTGGATTGCTTGATCCGCCGGCAGAAATGCGTGGAAGGAAGGCCTTTTACGCCCGTCGGCATCTCGTGCAGTTGGTGGCAGTCAAGCGGTTGCAAGCCCGCGGCCTGTCGCTGGGCCAGGTGCAGCAGGCGCTGGCGGGAATGGATGACGGCGGATTGGCTGAACTAGCCTCCCTGCCAGCCGGTTTCTGGGATCGCGTGGCCGCGCTGCCAATAGAGGCGGTCAAGAAGCCCGCCACACCGCCCGCCCCGCGCAGCTTTTTTGGGCCGGCGAAACCGAGGCTGCTGTTCACGATACGAGCAGGTCTGGTGGGAAACGTCCGACTGTCTCCGATCGCGCGACTTTGCCGCGCCTGGCCCTGCATCTGCCCGTGATTGACGGCGTGCAACTCGTGTTCGAAGGAATCGATCCGGCCAGATGGACTCCTGACACAATCGCCCGGCTCAAGGGGCCGCTGGAAGCCCTGGCTCAGACTTTGCGGGACTTAAATTAAAACTTCGTACTCATCACGCTCCGCCGTGATGATAGCCATCACGCGGGCACCGACGCGCAGCGTTGGTCGGCGTGATGAGTACGTTATCATCAACCCATGGAAAGTGAGGAATCCGATGCGGCAGGTCAATTCTCTGGAAGAAGAGGTCGTGGCTGGTTCGCCGGCGGACGTAGGCGGTTGGACAGGTCTTTGGCCGGAGTGCTTTGACCCCTCCGGGGTCAGCGATTTCTCGACCCGCGCACCCCGGGTTTCGCTACGCGACCCGGGGCTAATAGCTGCGACCCCTCCGGGGTCAATAGTGCCTCGGAACCTCGGAACCGCTTTGCGTGGCATGTATTCATCCCGGAGGGATGCCAGCCATTAGCCGGTGGTTGCGGAGCCCCGGCGACGCCACCACCGGTGCCGAAACGCAACGCGCATTCGACCCCGGAGGGGTCACAGCGATGCTCGGTTGCGACTCAGGCACGTGCTGCGGCTCGCCGTTCGGGACGGCGCACCGCGCGCGTTCAGGGACATGCCACCCCGCCCCGCCCCTCACTTCTTCTCCCACTGATCATCCTTCTCCAAAACCGATTTTGGCCCGTCGCCGTCGAGCCAGGCCTTGGCTGCCGGATCGCCGCGGAGGTACGCATCCCAAAAGGCCGTGCTCAAGGCCAGAATCACGCGGTGGTGATTGGGATTGCGCTTTTCGGTGTCGCCGGGCAGCGCCTGATCGGTAAAGGCCGAATGCTCGGCGCGATCGAGGACCACTTCATATTTTCCACCCGGCGGCAAGGCCGCAAAAACCGCCAGCCGCGACTTCGCATCGGTCTTGCCGAGCAAGGGCACGACATCCTTCGTGCCGGTCATCACCATCCAGGGGATCTTCACGGCGCCAAAGGCGTCCTTCGGCGTGTTCAGCGTCGGAACGCTAGGGCTGAAGGCAATGGCTGCCTTGATCCGCGCGTCCGTGTACGTCGCCCTGCCGCCGGAGAAGACCTGCCCGCTGACGCCCTGCGTGGTAATCGCTCCAAAGGAATGGCCCGACATGCCGACGTGCTTCATGTCCAGCCGGCCATTCAGGGCGTGTCCGCGCTCAACGTTCCACCGCTGGAATTGATCGAGCACGACCGAGACATCCTTCACGCGAAGGAAGAAGTTCTCCAGGCTCATCGCTTTCTGCAGCGCGGCCGCCGCTTCCTCAGCCGATTTGCCCTGCCATACCGACGTGTCGCTGCCCGGATGCTGGACGTAGACGCAGACATAGCCGCGTGCCGACCAATGCTGGCCCAGATAGGCCGAGCCCTCGCGCGAACCGCCCAAGCCGTGACTGAAAAGCACGACCGGCGCGGCCGATTTCTCCACGGGAAGGAAGACGCGAATGGGAAGTTCGCGATTGCGGGCGGCGTCCTTGACCGTCAGGTCCAGCGGCTCGGGTCCGTGCCGGTCCGGCACTGCCAGCGGATCGTAGGCGGCAGCAGCCTCAGCCGGGAGGGCCGATGGGAGGAAGGCAACGGCAAAAAGCACAAAGGCCGGCCAAAGTACGGTGTTCATGGTCGGTTTTCCAGAGGTGGGTTGAAGTCGCTCATTTTGTTTTCCGCAGCCCAGTGGTTTGTTTAATCATGATGGATTATACTGGCCGAGTCAACTAATCGAACCTGACCGGAGAAGCATGCTGATGGACACTTCGCACGACCCCCGTATTGTCATGACGCTGGACGCCGGCGGCACGAATCTCAAGTTCACCGCCATCCGCGGCAACCAACTCCTTTTCGACCCGGTCTACATCCCCACCGAGGCCGATCAACTTGACCGCTGCCTGGCGAACATCGTCCACGGTTTCACGCAGGTCAAGGCCCACTGCCCTCAGCCGCCCGTGGCGATCAGTTTCGCCTTTCCAGGGCCGGCCGACTATCCGGCGGGGATCATCGGCGATCTGCCCAACCTGCCGGGCTTTCGCGGCGGCGTGGCCCTGGGACCGATGCTCGAAAACCGCTTCAGCATCCCCGTTTTCATCAACAACGACGGCGACCTCTTCGTCTATGGCGAGGCGATCGCCGGCTTCCTGCCCTACGTCAACGACCTGCTGGAAAAGGCCGGCAGTCCGAAGCGCTATAAGAATCTCTTCGGCGTTACGCTCGGCACCGGCTTTGGCGGCGGCATCGTCCGTGACGGCGAGCTCTTTATCGGCGATAACTCAGTCGCTGGCGAGGCCTGGCTGTTGCGCAATAAGCTCGATCCCCAGGTCAACGCCGAAGAAGGGGCCTGCATCCGCGCCGTCCGCCGGGTCTACGCCCAGGTGGCCGGAGTACCGCTGGACCAGGCCCCCGAGCCGAAGGCGATCTATGAGATCGGCATGGGCCAGGCAGCAGGCAATCGTGCGGCTGCGGTAGAGGCATTTCGCCGTTTGGGCGAAGTGGCCGGCGACGCCATCGCCCAGGCCCTGACCCTGATCGACGGGCTGGCGGTGGTGGGCGGCGGCATTGCGGGCGCCGCGGGCCTCTTCCTGCCGCCCTTGGTCGACGCCATGAACGATGTCTACGTCAAGGGCCAGGAGCGTTTGCGGCGACTCGTGCCCAGGGCCTTGAACATCGAGGATCCGGCCCAGCGCGAGCTGTTCCTCAACGGCCAGACGCGGACGCTCGCCGTGCCCGGCTCCACGCGAACGGTGCAGTACGATCCATTGCAGCGGACGGCGGTCGGCTTGTCGCGGCTGGGCACGAGCGAGGCCGTGGCGATCGGTGCGTATGCCTTTGCGATCCAGCAATTGGAACCGCACCGGTGATGAGTTCGTAGGGTGGGACCCGGGCACCATGGACCCATGGTCGCCTTGCAAGCGCCGGCCCACCAATCGCCGGTGTTGGTGGGCCGGCACTCGCAAGCTCGCTGGTCCCACCCTACGAATTCCAGCCAAACGCGCAGGCTATTGATTCGTCCCGGCATCCTCGTTGCCCGCTCCCGCCCAGCCTCCATGCACGACGCTGTCGAAGACCAGAATCGCCGCGACGCTGACTAGCGGCAGAAGGCCCAATAAGACAAAGGGCAGCGCGTAGTTCTTGGTTTGATCGACATAGGCCCCGATCCGCGGATTCGCCAGGGCGGAGACGATGTTGGCGACCATTCCCACCACGCCCGCCGTAAGGCCCACGCGCCGGAACGAGAGGTCCTGCTGGCAGGCCGTGAAACTGGCGATAATCGACGTCAGCCCCATGCCCGCCAGCGCCAGCATCACGGTCGCCAAGAGCGTGCTTTCTACCTTCGTCACCAGCGCCACCGGTGCGATCATGCATCCCACGGCAACCATCACGCAGCCCCGCGCGCGCGGAGCGTCCAGCCGCAAGAGACCAGGCCCTTGATGATCGCCCCGCTGATCAGATTTCCCAAGTCGGCGACAAGAAAGACCACGGTCGCAATGACGAGCGTTCCCGCCATACCGGCAATCCGCAGGGCGTCAAGCTGCCGCGAGTCTTGCAAATAGGCGATTACCCACTCATTGACAAAGTACCAGCACGGATTTACCGTCACTGCCACGACAATCAGCATCCAGAAGGCAACCGCCGGAGCCTCCACCGGATCAGCGACCAGCAAATCCCGCCCAGCCCAAGGGCCGATCCACCAATTTCCAGGCCCTGCGGCAGCGCAGGCCAGGCCGCACCAAGGGCGGAGCCAGCCTCCTGAATCGGCCGAACAACCCAGGGGCCGAACAAAATGACGATCGTCGGCAGTCCGATGCCTGCCCCAAGGAACGCGGCCGCGAAGATCCCTTGTCCACCGGGCGACAGGTCCTGTTTCGCTTTGAGGACCGCATTTAACGCGCTTCGCCGCATGGTAACGCCGAACCAGAGCACGAGCCAAACCGATCCCAGGGCCCCCATTGCAAAGAAGGCGTATCGCCAGCCGTACCGCAGGGCCAGAAAGCCGATCAGTGTGGGAGCAATCAGCGACCCGAGCGCGGCGCCGCTGTTGAAGATCCCGCTGGCCAGGCTGCGATCGGACGGCGGAAAGGCGTTGGCCACGATGCGCGTGGCGCACGGCCAGTTGAAGGTCTCGCCCATCCCCAGCACGCCCCGCGTGATCATCAGCATCGGAAAGCGGAAGACAAAAGCGGCCGCCCCGCCCGCAAGCGACCAGAGCCCGACCGCCAGCCCGTACGTCATTCGCAAGGCGAACCGGTCGGCGATCATCCCGGCCGGGAGCTGCATCAAGGCGTACGGCCAGCGAAACGAGGCCAGAAGGTCGCCATACTGCTCGTTGTTCAGTCCAAATTCCTCGCTGATCGGCTTCTTGCAGACGGCAAGCGTTTGCCGGTCGAGGTAGGTAAGCACCGTGGCCAGGAAAAGAACGCCGGCCAACCACCATTTCC
Source organism: uncultured Planctomycetia bacterium (assembly GCA_963824275.1). Classification (GTDB taxonomy): domain Bacteria; phylum Planctomycetota; class Planctomycetia; order Pirellulales; family Thermoguttaceae; genus JANXQG01. The sequence goes on from CAWGOT010000008.1 coordinate 595,019, forward strand.
AGGCGCTGCCCGGTCGGTGGTATCCCGCGGCCGGTTCGTTCTCCTGCGGGGGTTGGACTTCCATTCGGCCTTGATTTCAGCTTCCAAATGACGGAACATGCACTAGAAGTAGGGCGGGCCGAGTGCAACGAGTCCCACCATTTTCCGGTTAGTCTCCACGCACCCTACAATCTCGGCGCGTGGCTAGTCCAAACCGGGCAACTTCGTTACTATAGGCAGGCAAGCGACCGGAGGCAAGGCGCCGAAGCGCCGCTCCTAGTTGCCTTTCGCTCCGCGAAAGCCGCATCTTTCGCGGAGCGAAAAGCGACACACCTCCCGATCCGGCCCTGCCGGATGTGACACCATGCCGGAACCCGTTCTGCAGATCGTCCTTTATCAGCCGGAAATCCCCTTCAACGCCGGCAATGTCGGCCGCACGTGCGTGGCCATCGGCGCCAAGCTGTGGCTCGTCCGCCCGCTGGGGTTCCTGGTCGACGATCGCCACGTCCGCCGCGCCGGCCTGGACTATTGGGAACACCTCGATTGGGAGGTCGTCGACGATTGGCCGAGCCTGCTGGCCCGATTGCCCGGCCGAACCTACTGGTTTCTGACCAAAACGGCCCGGCGGCATTACACCGAGGCCCGTATTCATCCCGGCGACGTGTTGGTCTTCGGCAGCGAATCGAAGGGCTTGCCGGAACCGATACGCCAGGAGCATCCCGAGCAGTGCCTTCGCATCCCATGCATGCCAAGGTTCGCAGCCTGAACCTCTCCGTGGCCGCCGCCCTGGTGGCCTACGAGGCGATCCGGCAATGGCGTTTGGCGGGGCAGATGCCCGAAGGTCTGCAAGGAGTATTCTAGTGCTGCCCGACCATCGCTTGTCGCAAGTCCCTGCCGGCGGTAGACTTCAGTAGGGCGAGAAAGGGTTCCGTCAGCAGGAAAGGGCCGTATTGATGCGTGGCAATGCCTTTATTGGTTTGCTGTTTCGCGGTGTTTCTCGCAGCCAGCGCGGCCCGGCCCGCTTGCGGCTCAGCAGGAGGTCTACCATCCGGGCGAGACCTACGATTCGCTCCAGGCCGGCCAGGATGCCTATCTGGATGCCGAGGCCCAGCGCCGGGCCCTGATCGGCCGGCAGATCATGATCGAGGAGCAGATCATGCTGCAAAACACCTGGGCCGACCCGCAGGACAAGTATCGGCCCGTGCGTCCCGAGTCTTACGGCCCGATCTTGCCCAAGGTCGACGTCGGCCCCACGCTGGCCGATGTTTACGCCTATCCGACCGATGGCGGCCCTGTCTATTACGGCGGCACGCCGGCCCGCACAGCCCCACTTCGGGCTACGTCTCGCTGGCGGAGTCCGGTATTTCAGCCCTGGCCGCAGGTGCCCGCGATATTTGGGGGACGCCCTATTACGGCTACGTGCGGCAGCCGATCGGGCACGTGAAGATCTGGACCGGGCGGCTCGAGCTACATCTACAAGCCAATTTATGCCTCACCGCCGAGTGGAAACCGCCCACAGCCGCCGCCGCCTCCGGCCGGTGTGGCGCCGCTCCGCGTCGGCCAGTGCTAGGCCCGGATTCGCGTGTCCCCGCCACTCCCTCGCCGACCGATGAGACTTAGCCCTCCGCCCCCGCCAAGACCGGCGGTGCCGGCTACCGGCTGGCGTCGATGCCAAGCGGGGGGAGAGGCCCGATCCGATCCCGCCACGGCCGAATCCGCCGCCCGCAGGGCAGGAGATCTGATCGACAATTCGAGGCTTGCGAAAAAATCCTGGACCTCCTCTCGACGGCTGCCGAAATCATGGTAGAATTGACTTTGGAGATGCAAGGCACCCGTTTGCGTGCTTTGGAGATCCACATGACGCGGGGTGGAGCAGCCCGGTAGCTCGCGAGGCTCATAACCTCGAGGTCATAGGTTCAAATCCTGTCCCCGCCACTTTTACCTAAACCTTGCCGGAACTTGGAGTTAAGTTACCTCCCGACGTTCGGGAGCGCGGCCTGTAAGTTGAAACGAAAGCGCATCAGTTGATGTGCGCCGTTTTGATGGAGGGGCTGTAATGTCCAAGTCCGTTCGGAAGAACGTTCCCAAGTACTGTCTTCACAAGACCAGCGGCCGCGCATACGTTCGTATTCGCGGCCGCGTCTGTTGGCTCGGCAAGCACGGCACCGACGAGAGCAAGGAAAAGTACGGCCGGCTTATCGCCGAACTGGCCGCCGTCCGGGCGCCGACGGCCAGGGCTGGCATCCCGCCGCGGTTCCACCACGGTCGTTGAACTGGCCGACGCCTATTGGGAATTCTGCCAGGGCTACTACCAGAAGGACGGCACGCCCAGCGGTTGGCTCGAGCACATCCACTTGACCCTCCACACGCACCTTTGCGGCCCCTACGGTCGCACCCGCGCCGACGAATTCGGCCCCAAGGCTTTCAAGGCCATCCGGCAAAACCTGATCGACGCCGGCCACTCCCGCCCGTACATCAACAAGCTGATGCCGATCGTTACCCGGTGCTTCAAGTGGGGAGCGGCCGAAGAACTGGTATCGCCCAACGTCTACGCCGCCCTTCGCACGCGTGGAAGGCTTGAGGAAAGGCCGCACAACCGCCCCCGAGCCGGCCCCCGTCCTGCCGGTCGATGACGCCCTGGTCGATGCCACGCTCCCCGCCTGCCCCAGGTCGTCGCCGATATGGTCCGCTTCCAGCGCTTGACCGGCTGCCGGCCCGGCGAGGTTTGCCAGTTGCGGCCGATGGACGTGGACCGCGACGGGGAAGTGTGGTCCTACCGGCCGGCAAGCCACAAGACCGAGCACCACGGCCGCGAGCGGATCATCTACATCGGCCCCCAGGCCCAGGCCGTCATCCTGCCCTATCTGCTTCGCAATGCTGCCACACGTTGTTTCAGCCCGGCGGAATCCGTGCAGGCCATGCGGGACGCCCGGCAGTCGGCTCGCAAGACACCGATCCACAGGGGCAACCGGCCTGGAACCAACCGGAAGGCCAAGCCGCAGCGCACGCCAAAGGAAAGTTATACCAAGGACAGCTATGCCCGAGCGATCCGCCGCGGCGTCGACAAGGCGAACAAGGCCATCTTGGACGATGCCAAGGAATTCCAGATCGACAACGCCGCGCTGCTTGCCTATTGGGCGCCCAACCGCCTCCGTCACTCGCGGGCTACGCAGGTACGAAAGCAATTCGGACTGGAGGCCGCACAGGTCGTCTTGGGCCATGCCTCGGCGGCCGTGACCCAGGTCTATGCGGAACGCGACCAGGCCCTGGCCGTTTCCGTGATGAAGGCAATCGGATAAACTTCAAAGCATCGGGGTGCGGAGTAATTGCCCGCACTGACCGACCGGCGCGCCGCGGTTATCCATCTGCACTGCGGCCGCCGGCCGGTCGCCCGAACAGAAAGCTGGTGGATCATGGCAAAAGAATCTAAACCCTACTCGTCGCGCGCAGGGACGTGGAGGTCAGTTGTGAGTGGCTCGAAGGACACTCCCCGCGATTCGGCTATCTCACCTCGTCGATACGCGATCACCTCTCCGAAGGGGACAATCGCCTTGAGGAGGCCCGCAACGCCTTCGCATCGGGGGGTCCCCGCACCCTGGAACTCTACCGGGACTTGCTGGCCAAAGACGGCGGAAAGTTTCTTGAGGACTTCGCAGTCACCACGCGCAACCTGATCATTGAATGCGATGGGAAGGGCCTGCATTCTGTGAGCGACCAGATCAATGAGCACTTTGGCGCTGGATAAGCTTCTTGAGGCAACGGCCGCGTCTTGGGAACCGTACGCGCCGGCTGCGGCGTCGCGGGAGTTGGACAAGGGACACATCGACCGCCTTCCCTTCACGGGAGCGGAAAACTACGAATCTGTCCTCCCGAATTCTCCCGTCGGCCGTGGCAGCCGTTGAGCGACGAATCGCAGCCGTTCGAGGCAAGCGACAAACCCAAGGCCCCGCCGCCGGCAGACCGGGACGAGTTGAACGCCCGAAGGCGTCGCGGAACCCGAAACCGACCTAGACCCCTGGAAACCGAACCGGGTCGTCGACGGACTGTGGTTGGATTGGAAGGAATACTATGAGCTTGTGAGCAGGGAGGATTCTAAGCCGGACGCGCCGTTGCGAGGACTATTGGTACGTGCCGGACGCGTGAGCAGCGAGGATTCTAAGCCGGACTCGCCGTTAGACGAACTTCTTGATATGGCAACCTGCCAGCTTGAGCAAATTGAAGATGCCCTGCGCCCGGGCAACCCAAGCGTCCGGGCGGTCCATCTAAACTTCTATCGGGCCTTCACGCTCCCGATCTACCGCCGCTACGAATCGCCACTCAAGCCGCGGGACGTAGCGAACGGCGCACAGTGCATGCGCCGCGATCAGCGAATTCTTCGAAATCCACAGGCGTACTGCTCACTTACGCACAAGATACCCTCGATCTTTTCATCAAGGCAGACTCAGGGCTGATCGAACGCCCCGAAAGGCCCCGCAACCTCCCGCGGTTCCTTTTGGATCCTTATGGGAAGGCCGAGGCCGAATTGGAGGCATGGGCGATCATTTTCCGCCAACACGCGGCAACACAACCGCCCGCCACCGAGGCACCGGGGGAGGAGGAGGCAAGCGACGAAGCCCAGGCTCCGCCGTCGCCCGACCCCCAGATCCCCGCCGGGAAGAAAAAGAAAACCCGCGGCGATTCGGCGCACGACTGCCCGCCGCCGCCGACGGAAAGCCCATACCAATTCGAGCTTGACCGCGATTGCTCGTTGACGGAACTTGCCCGATGCATGAAGCGAACACGCAGATGGTTGCAGGAGCATGGGGGGCGCAACGCGCCGGAAGGCAAACGAAAGCTCTACATTCACGGGAAGGACGCCACGCACTACAGGCCGTATTTCACGTCGTCTAACGAACGTAACATGTACCAGAAGCGTCTTAACGAGCTTTCGACCACGCCGAACGGCCCGCAACGGCCCGCAACGGCGCAACGACAAAACTTCCCGGAAAACGGCCCGCAAAAGGCCCTCTCGGTCGTGACCACGGCCGCCGTTTGCCTACACTTGCAAGCAGCTACTTCACTACTTCGCTTGCAAGGTACGCAGATGATCGACTTGACCAAGGAAACGCCCATCAGCCTCAACGAGGCCCGCTTTCGGCTCCCCAAGCGCCGCGGAAACAGCACCGGACCTGGCCACACTCTACCGCTGGACCTCTAAGGGCATCCAGGGCACTAAGACCAAACCCATCATCCTGGAATGGATCATGGTGGGAACCACGCGCTGCACGTCGATCGAAGCCCTGCAGCGCTTTTGCGACGCCCTGACCGAGCGGGAGCAAACCCAAGGCATCGCCGCGGCCCAGGCGCAGTGAGAGGGCCGAGGCATCCAGGATGACGAAGACCCGTCACGACCAGATCGACGCCGCAGAGCGCCGGCTTGCCGCCGGCGCACCGAGCCGAGACGCGGCAAGGCCCCTGCGAACCGGCCTGCCGTTCTGCGCGTGCATGGCGAGCACGGCCAGTTGACCCCCAGCGGAAAACGGGCATGATACCAAGCCCAGGCCCGCCGCCGGCCCGCAAGGGAGGCCCGCCGCCCAGGGACGTTGCCCGAGCGCCGAAAGCACGTCCGCAATTGCAGACGCCTCGGGCCCGGCCCGCGCGCGAGGCAGCACCGTCAAAACGGACCAGGCCGCCCGTGTGACGGATGACCGCCTGAACGCCGCGGCAACCCAGGCCCTACGCGCGATCCGCACGGCCCGAGAGCTTGTCTTTCCTTTCCTTTCCAGGGAGCGCATGCGTCGCACTCCGTGCCGCCTTCCACCGGCTGCAGGCGCCGCCGGGACCCCGCGGAAAGAGCATTTCGGGCTTCACGCGATCCGCAACATTGCCGCCACGGTCCTAGCCGCCACGTCGTTCCAGGCCGCACAACTGCCCCTGCGCCAACCTTCGCTTGCCAATACCGTCGATAATTTCTTCAACGGCGATCGTCGGCGCGGCCCTGGACGCCATGCCGCAACCGTTCGCCACACCCTGACAGCGGAGAAGGGAAACCATGAAAGAGCTTGCTCCCGACCCGGCGGAAGAGACTGCCCGCGGGCTTCCGGCCTGGCCCGACTCGGCACTGCGGAAGCTTGCCCGGGCCCTATCGGCGGAACTGCTTCGTCGGCACCTGCCGACCCCGGCCGCCTTGCCCGTGACCCTCGCCACCTACGCGGTCCTGCACGCCGCAGACGGCTTTGCGATCGGCACGCCCTGAAGACCTTGCCGCCGCGCACGTCCAGCAAGGGCCGTAGGCATCTACGGGCCGGTTTCCCGCGGCTTGCCCGCCCGCCGGCCGCCAATTGGCCCGATTACACTTGTATTGGAAGTGTGATCGGCACCCCGCGAACGGCCCGCAACAGCCCGCAACGGCGCAGCAACGACAGAACTTTCCTTGCGGGTCCCATGCTTCGGGCCACTTCGTATTTTCGACCGTGCCAACCGTCGATATGATCGGGCAGTCGAGAAGATTTCCGCGGCTAGGATGCCAGCCCGTCTTCTCGACAGCCAAGGCCAATCGGCCCTTCTTTCCGCGGCACACCAACCGCGCAAAAAGATTGGGCCGGCACCCCTGCAACAAGGTGCGGCCCAAACTTTCTTTCAGTCGCGTGATAAATACTATCGTAGCACAAGGCCCCTGTCAAGGGACCGAAAAGCCCCCGTTTTCTAGCTGCTTTTCTCGGCAGCAAGAGCCCTCATTCGCCCCCTGCCGGCGCAGGAGCGATTGATGACTCGCGACCCAAAGCAAAAGCATCTCGACTTGGCCGGCGCGGACGCCGCCTATGCAGAACGGATGCGGGACATCGAGCTTGCCCTTGGGCGACTCCCTGAAAAGCTTTGCGACGCGGAAATGAGCTTGCTTCTCCGGCTTGTCTTTAGCTACACGCAAGGCGGGAAGGCCGGCCCGTGGAAAAGGTCATTCGCCGAACTTGCGGCAAGGCCATACGGGTTGTGCTGCTCCATCAAGAAGGCACAAGCGACCGTCGAGACGGCGGAGACGTGGACGCTGCTGAACGTCGGACGGTCCCGCGACAGCAAAGGGGAACGCCGACCCAACGAGTACTCGCTGAACTCGGAGGGAATCGCCTATGTCCGGCAGCACGGGAAACCAATGCCCGCGGGGCCGCCCACGTCGGGAGCCAATACTCCCAGGCACCAAACCTATGGCACCGGGCACCAAACGTATCACGCCGGGGAGCATCATATGAGGAAAAGCAATCACTCTTCAATCAAAAACACAACCGTTACCGGACCGGAGGCCGAGGCCGTCGAACCGGACGACGATTTTGGGACACGACAACGAGACAACTTGCGCGATGAGTTGTTTCGCACGGTGCCGGAGTTGATCGCCGCCGCGCGCTTCAGGATTGAATCGACCCGGCCCAACAAGGTCCGCTACGGGGCTTTCTACCCGATCGAGCACAAGCACATTCAACAGCCCCTCAATCTTGTCGAGTGGTTTCGCGCCAACTGGGTCTCGAATCGCCCGTGATGGAAGGCACCGAGGCAGACCTGTTGCTTTGCCTCGCCGCCGGTATCATGGCACGGGAAGCGCCGCCAGCCGACATCAAGAAAAACCGCGTCGCCTTCTTCGTGCATACCATCAGCCGCCGAAAATGGAGGAAGGTCCTTCCGCACGTTCAGGCCGCGCGAAAACTGCTGGATCATTTCGCGCAAGCGCGGCCCAGATTCGATCGGCCGATGCCCAGGGCCGTCGCCCGTGCCAGCGGAGCAACCCGCGGTCGAATCCGTCGAGGCGCAACATGATTGACCGCCAGGAATCCGCGAACTGCACAACATCAGGCCCGCGGCTTGTCCAGCCGCCCGGCCCCGATGCCGCCCTGAGCGAAGGCATTGCCCGGTTGATGCTCCGCTTGGAGCAAGAGGGGTCAGCCGAGTTGACACTTGCCCACTACCGGCAAACGGCATGGTCTCTCTTTGAATTTCTCGGTTGCGATCCGCCGATAGGCCAACTGGACTGCGAAACGGCCGCAAGGTGGCTCGATTGGCTCCGCACCACGTTCGTTTATCGCCGCGCCCGCGGGGCCTATCCCAAATGGTTCACGCCGTCCGCTGTCTCGGCTTTCCTTGCCCGGATGCCGGCAAAACAAACCCAAGAGAGACTACGCAGCGCCGGGACCGTCGCCCAGTATCGCGCCCAGGGCTGCTACATACTTCGCTGGCTTGGCGTGCCCGTCGAGATCGAGCGCCGCAAGCGCCGCAAATTCCGCCGCCTGCCGCCGATCGTGCCCAAGATCGACGCCATCGCCGCCCGCTGGCAAGCCACGCTCCAAGCCCCGGCCGTGACGCCCGCGCACCGCCGCCAGGTCGTGTTGACTCAGGCCCTGATCCTGTTATGGGGCGTCCGCCTGAAGGAAGGGCTTACGGCTTTGCTAGACGACATGGAAGGGCATTGGGTGCTTTGCACGGGCAAGACGGGTATGCGAATCGGTTACCTCAATTCACAGGCCCTGGGAATCGTGCAGGCCCTCCGTGGGCAAGCGGCATGGTCGTTTGCGGCGTCCCGACACAATCGCGTTTCGGGCTGGCCGTGGGGCCTCGGGAAGTGGCACCAGTACGTCCGGGCTTGCGGGATAGACGACGGGGAGAAGCCCCAACAGGACCTCCGCAAGCGGTTCTCGACTTGGGTTGCCGGGAAAGACCCCCAGGTCGAAATGCTCCTAGCCGGACACGGGGGCGGGGTCATCTTCGAGCACTACTTGGACACGATGAAGCGCGTCCCCGCCGTGATGGAGGATTTCGCCCTGCCGACGCTCGAAAGCTGGACGTGGCCGCCACTGGTCTATCCCCAGCGGCCGCCCGGCGCGGCAACGTGGGGACCGGCCGACGAAGCCAAGGCCGCCGCCGCGCTTGTGCCCCCGCGCCGCCTCTACGCCAGTTACGCCCGCTGGCTTGACGAACAAGAACGGTTTGCCGCGGGGTGACCCGACGTGAATCAATCCGGCGAGTGACGCGCCACCCCACGGCCGCCGGCAACCGCGCCGACGGCCGTGGGGACCGAACATCAAAGCGGACCAGGCCGACCGCGTGACACGTCGATCGACAAGCCCCATGGGCGACTTTGCCGGGACCGCCCCAGCCGTTATTCTTACGCGAGAAAGGAGACCATCTTGGCAACGAAAGCAAAATGCTCCCAGAGCAGACACATTAAGCACCGCGCAAGCGCGCTTGCCAGACGCCTAAAAAGGGGCGACTTCCTCGACACTTGGTACGCCGGTCAGCACCGTTCGGCAGAGGCCCAAAAAGCCGAGGTTCAGGCGAACTTGACCAAGCTGCAAAATGACATGGCTGCCCTTGCGGCTCCCAAGGCGAACCCACCGACGCCGATCGAGGCCCCCAGGTGACCCGTCGATCGCCAAACCCGACAAGGCCAATTGCTGCGAATCTAGCACTGCGTCCGCCATCCGTGCGAAGATGCTTTCGTCGGTCTCAGAGTTGTTGACGATCGTCCGCTGCATCTTCACCAGTTCCGACTTTGAGCGATCGGGAACCGCCGACTCGGCATTGTCGGCTTCAATGATGTCCTGGATCGCCTGTACAATTGCAGATCTGCGTTCCGAGCCGTCGGCCGCGTCTGGAAGAAAGGAGCGAGCGAGCCCAGTGCCAACTGACTTTTATCCCGCAGCTCCGTTGTCCGCAATTGCGGACAACCGCCCAAATTGCGAGTCAACGAAAGGGCTCGCCATCAGCGCCGATGTGAAATCACGGCGGCTGCCGGAACTGGCCGGCAGCCGCGGCTATGGTCGATCGTTGTCCGCAATTGCGGACAACCGGGCCGTTCGGGTCAGGCACTCTTGCTTTCTGCGTCGGGATTGCGGCAGCGCGACCCTTCGTCTTGCCAACGGTGCTATCTGCACTGTTGTTGGCCGAGACGCGCGGAGATATTATCTTCTGTGGCGGGTGTTACGCCGGGGCGCACATGTTGCGGTCCCATCCGCCACGGCCGAAAACCGAACGCCTCCGCCACGAGTCGCCGCGGGTATGTTCTGATCAGTGTGTTGTATAACTCGGCTTCGCGGTAAAGGATTAGTCGCGACTGGTTCTCCAGGTTGTGCGACTGCACGTCGTTGCCAAGGCCCTGCGTCGTCACGCTCGTGGTGCTCACGCCGGGCCAGCCGTTGCTCAGGTCGCTGACCCAGCGTGCACTGCGGCCGCGCCGCGATGCTAGGCGGGTGACGTTCCGCTCGTGGCCAGTTGCCCGGCCGAGATGAAAGGCCACCGCGTGAGACACTCCCAGCCGTCGGTCCTTGGCGGCCATCGTGTCCGCGCATAACCGCCGCAACCGCTCCCAGCGCATGGCGAGGTCGTTGTACCCGTACAAGACATATCCGCCGACACAAAGCCCAACCACTGCAACACCGATTAGTTCAAGATTCATGCTTCACCTCAATTCACAAAGATTCTGGATTTCACAAAACAACAGTGCGATTCCCGTTCCGATCACGCGCCGCACCGTGCGTGCTGGATCGGTTCTAGTCTTCGTTCGGTTCCTGTTGGCCACCCATGTCTGAACCGCCGCCCCGAGGCAAGCTCGGGGCCACGATACGTTGCCGCTCGTCGGTGCCGGCCAGGGAACGCAGACAATCCGCGCCCAACTCGAGGTTCATGGCGACCAGCGAAGAGCACGCGGCATCGAGCCTCGCAGAGGTCGAGCCGGCCAGGCTCAGCGTGGCAACCCGTAGCGGCAGGCCTTGAAGATACAATGCCTCCGCGACTTCTTCCACCAGTTCGCCGTCGCCCGAACAGACCAGGACGAGCGAGGCATCGCTGTTGGCGGCCAGCATCCCCGTGACGAACAGCAACAGGCCGTCGGCATTGGAGATCCGCTGCCACCCCTTGTGGTTGCGCACCATCCGCGACTGTTTCACGTGCGCGGTCCATCCCCGTTCGGCAAAATACTGCGTGCGGCGGTCCTCGCCTTGCGGGGCCGAAAGGACAACGTGCCGCTCGATGCGTGCCGCTGCCCGGTCGAGTATGGTGCCCGGCGCCTTCCACGAGACCTTCCGCCCCAGGTCGCGGGCGCCCATGTTCAAATTCTGCGCGTCGGCCACCGCCAGAACCCGCTCGCCGGCCAGGAGTTCCAGGGGGCCCGTTTCCATTGCCACATCGATCCATCGCCGCTGCTTCTGCAAACGGCATGCCACGCCTCTTGCAACTCGCGCGGCGCGGGATGCAGCGCCAGTGCCGTGCGATCCCTTTCCTTGAATTCCACCATAGATCCCGCATTCGGCGACCGACGAACCATGACTGCACCTCGTTCCTTTCTTTCCCGTTGCCATTCAAGACCAGCACTTCTGTTTGTAGTGGAGCAATTGCAGCACGGCCTCTTCGACCACGGCCACTTTGCTCTTGCCCTCCATGGGTTCGGTCATGCTGGCGCTTCAAGTCGATCGCCAGCACGCTGGTCTCGGCCTGGTGGCGACGGCGGTTTTCGCCGGCGTCGTTGCCGGTGGCGCGGACCAATGCCTCCGTCAGTTGCCGCAGCGTCTTGACCGGGACGTACCGCCCGCGTGCCGCTTGACTGATTCGGCACAGCAGGGCCTCGTCGTATTGATCGCCGAAGCCGATCGTGTTGATTTTGATCCCCGCTGCCGCGGCGGCCTCGAGTGCGGGCGTGATGCCACCGACGTCCACGTTGGGATAGCCGTCCGACAAGAGCCAGATCTTTTGCCAGACGCCTGGAGGGGTCCGCTGCAGCACGTCGATTGCCTTGCGCAGTCCGTCGGCCATGTTCGTCCATCCCTTCACGTGCTCGTGCAATTGCTGGCTGCGCTCGAGCAGCCAGGCGCAAACGGCTCCTCGGGCACGGCAATCACGAAGCCCGTGTCGTTGAAGCCGACGATGCCGATGCGGTCCGTGCCGTACAGCGGCCGTGGCCGCCGCGGGGGCCGCGGTGGCGCCGCCGGTTGCGAGGCCACGGGCGCGGGGCGGTAGACAGCCGGGGCGCGGCGTTGCTGGACCGGAGCGTAGGACGATACGCCGAACAAATTACGGAAGAAGCGCGACATGGAAGTGTTCCTTTCTTAACGGGCAAGACGTACTGGTTGATGGGGTGCGTTGGTGGAAGTCGGTTACTTTCCGTGCTTGTGGTGGACGCCTTTCCACAGGCGCAGCGGACGCCCGTTGCGGTGGTCCTGGATCCATCCTTCCCGCCAGTCGCAACCGGTATACTCGCAGGCGTACACGGCCATGGGGTCGCCGGCGTGGCTGACCGACTCGCCAATGCACTTCATGCGAATGGGAATCGGATGGCGAGTGCAGAGCACCTCCAGGGTCTTGAGAAAGGGGGGGCAGGTGACGGGTTGCTCGATGACGATGACTCGACGCGTGGCGTGGCCGTTGCGACTGTGTGCATGGGTGAAAAGTGCCATGATTCGGACTCCTTTGCGGTTCGTTTGATTTTGAATTCTCGGTTTGCCTTGTCGTCCTTTGTCTATTGCGAATGTCGTGCCAATTCGAGGCGATCGTCGTACGCGGTTCAACAACAAGTCGGATGCTGCAATAAGAGCCGCGCAACGCCGATTGTGTGACGTGTTGCTCCTGTTTCTTTCATTGCCCGGCGACTTGGCGAAGTCCGTGTTCCTCTTGCCGGAGAAACGGCTCTGCCGACTACGACTGCCGGTGTTTGTCCGGCGGGAGACGCCAGCGTCGCTTCTATTCTCCCGCTGGCGATGCCGTCCAAGCGTTGAAAAAGGCCGTGAACTGAATGACGGACAGGAGTGCGGGCGACCGTGTGCGGTCCAAAGTCACTTGCACGCAGCGGCGAATCGTATCCGCTTGGCATGGAATGTGCCGCTGCTTCATTGCCGCCGGGGACCGGCTCGCCGCTGGCCCAAAAGGCTTTCACACCGCTGGTTTCGATTCGAGGGACTTCCGATGCCATACCTCATCGCTTACGACATAGCGAACCCGCGGCGGCTTCGCCGTGTCGCGAGACTCTTGGAAAAGCATGCGACGAGATGCCAGAAATCGGTATTCCTGATTCGTGCCGGCGTCGATCGCGTCCGCCAGATCCTGGACCAGATCCTTCCGCTGTTGAAGCCGAGCACCGATTGCGTTCAGGCTTGGGAGTTGGCCAGGGGGCAGTCGCTGCAGGGCTTAGTGCTTGGCAATGCCCAGCCATTGGAGCCCAGATGCGTTGTTTCTGAACCGTCGTCGTTGCACTTCATCGAGGAGGCCGCGGATGTCCCTCTTTAACGGCAACCGCTTGCATGTCGCAAGTGCCGAATCCCTTGTGCGGCTTCAGGCACAAATTCACCGACAGGTCTCCACGGCCGGCTATCCTGCGGAGAGGTTGACCGGCTACCTGCTCGATCGAGCGAACCTGGAGGCCGCTTGGGAGCGCATGCGTACGGCGCGAGGCGCATGTACGCCAGGCCCCGACGGCCTTGCCGCGAATGACATCCAGCGAAGACTCGCGGCCTGGCTGGACCAACTGGCCGCCGAGCTACGCGGCAACTCCTACGCTCCTACCCCACCTCGTTGGGTAGATGTTCCCAAAACGTCGCTTTCGGCAGGAACACGGCGGCTGGGCATCCTGACCATTCGCGACCGGGTGGTTCACTCGGTGCTCAAACAGATTCTCGAACCAGTCTTGGAGCCGTCCTTCGCAGCAACAAGCTTCGGCTTTCGTCCCGGGCGGTCCGTGCCGGCCGCATTGACTCAGGCATCCCGGTTGCTGGCTGGGCCCGGCGATTCCTTGCCTTTCCGCTGGGCAATGCACCTTGACGTTGCCAATTGCTTCGACTCCATCGACCACGCCGTACTCTTTGCCACGCTGGGCCACTACATCGCGGACGGTCAGGTCGGAGGGCTCGTGCGGAAAATCCTCGCGGTGGGCGGCCACACATCAGGTTGGTTCTGCTGGAAACGCCCTTGCGGCATCGTCCAGGGGACGCTCTGTCGCCGCTGTTGTGCAATCTCTGCCTGCACAAGCTTGACGAGGCCCTGATCGAGTTCAGTCATCGGCCCGGCTGCCGCCTCGCTGCCCTGCGGTATGCGGACGATCTGCTGTTGCTGGCCGCCAAGCGGCGCGATGCCCGTCGCGGGTTGGCCCGCGTGCGCGCGGTGCTCCGGGATCTGAGACTCCGGCTGCGGACCGCGCGCCTGTAGTGTACGACGTAATATCGGGAGTCCCGTGGCTGGGTGTCCGACTGCGGCCTCGCGCGGTCACGTGCGGTGGACGCATGACCTTTGGTTTCGTAGTTCCTCAAGCGAAGATCGACGACATGCTTTGTGGGCTGGCCGAAATGACCACGCCTCCGAAAAATCGGCTCGACCAGCGGGCATTCGACCTGCCCGGTTGGCTGACGTGTCTGAACGAGCAACTCCAGGCGTGGCGACAGGCCTACGAGTTTGCCGACAACGCCCCTGATGTTTTTCGCGTGCTCGACGAGCGGCGCACGAGCGTGTGGAACAGTTGCTGCGGAGCGTTACGGCGAGTACGGCCGGCCACGTTCGCCGCGAATATCTCCGTTGGTTGCCTCGCGGTTTCTCGACATGGCAGCTCGGCGGCGTGCAGATGGTTGTTCTTTCTGCCCGTGCGCCGCGGGCTGCCAGCCACTTGGTCCGCCGGCCGCCATGGATGCAAAGCGGTAAGACAACACCGGCTCGGCGGAGTAGCCGCACGAAGTAATAGTCGCAACAGCAAACAGAAGCGAGGTGAATCATGAATCACGTGACTCACGTTTCGACGCCGGTGGCCCATCTCGTCGGCCCGGGCAAGCTCAAGGTGGTTGGCCAGCGGTTGGCTTTCAGTGCCCCGCGCAGAGATCCCCTGCGGCTCGACCCGGCCACCCTCCGCTCGGTGTTCTGCTACGGCTCGGTGGGCGTGACGGACGAGGCCATGAAAATCCTCTTTCGTCACGGAGTCGAAGTTGCCTGGATGACCCGCGCTGGGTTTCGTTGCCTGGGCCGATTGGTCGGGCGGCATGAGGAGGCGACTCACAGCCGCATTATCCAGCACCGGGTGCTTTCTTCGCCGTCGCCAAATTGACGATCGCCGGCCGGCTGGTGCAGTCTAAGATCGCCTCGCAGATCGAGGCCGCACGTCATTACCAGCGGCAGGGGTGCGGCAACGCCGGGGAAATCCTGTCGCGGCTGAACGAATCGTCAGCGCAGTGCCGCAATGCGACTTCGCTGGACAGCCTGCGGGGGATCGAGGGCAATGCCAGTTGTGCCTGGTTTGAGCTGCTCGGGCGGCTGCTCAATCCGCCCTGGCAGTTCACCCGGCGCGTGCGGCGGCCGCCGACCGACCCCGTCAACGCGCTGCTCAGCCTGGCCTACACTTGGCTCAGCAACCGCGCTACCGCCCGGATTCAGGTGCATGGCCTGGAGGTGGCGATTGGCGCGTTGCACGAATATCATCCGGGCCGCCCCTCCTTGGCCTGCGATTTGATCGAACCGCTCCGGGTGCCGACAGTAGATCGTTGGCTAGTCAAGACGTGCAACCGCAACGAGGTCACACCCGGGGACTTTGATGTCCAGGCACAGGCGGTTCTGCTTCGCCGGCAGGTCTTCGGTCGAGTCATGACAAGTTGGGAACGGCATTGGGCCGAAGGAGACTGGGAAACAGGATTGGAGCGAGAGATAATGCAGTTCGTGGGCAGGCTTCGACGGCTTGATGCTGGCAAGGAAGCCATTGCCGACCCGTGCAAAGATAGGGGTTCTGCGAAGATCAGCCCATCTGCCTGGATGGAGAGAACTGGGATTGAACGGGAGGGTTCAGGCATGTTACGAAAGCATTATGTAGCAACGATATACGACCGAAATTGGCTGGGCGTTGGCCGATTTCCGTCGTCGCCGAAGAGCAAAAATCCGCGGGTTCAGGCGAAGTGTCTTGCTAAGTCTCGACGTTCGTGTATGATAGGACACTGTGGGGTTCAGAGAAGACCGGCCGCTGAGAGGCCGTTGAAACATTTAGCAGTTGCAGTATAGCAATTAGCATAATCCATCAAGTTCAGAGAAGACCGGCCGCTGAGAGGCCGTTGAAACTCACGCCGGTGTCTTGCATAACCCCCTGTGAAGGAGTTCAGAGAAGACCGGCCGCTGAGAGGCCGTTGAAACCGGTAAGTTAGCACAACTAGCACAAGCATCAGACAGTTCAGAGAAGACCGGCCGCTGAGAGGCCGTTGAAACTTCTACCCCCAAACAACCATTTCCTCACGCTCCTCGGGGTTCAGAGAAGACCGGCCGCTGAGAGGCCGTTGAAACATGCGGCGGGATCGGGCCTGCAACTTCTGCATTTCCTGTTCAGAGAAGACCGGCCGCTGAGAGGCCGTTGAAACGCCATTTTACACCTCCTTGGTGTGTTAGGGGCATGGCTGCCCGGTTCAGAGAAGACCGGCCGCTGAGAGGCCGTTGAAACCAACAAAAGCGTTTATGCAATTGCCATCTCTCCGTCGTTCAGAGAAGACCGGCCGCTGAGAGGCCGTTGAAACGGGGCCGTATTGACCCCCACGACAAGCGGCGCTACAAGTTCAGAGAAGACCGGCCGCTGAGAGGCCGTTGAAACGCTGAGAAGCCCATCGAGTGCATTGTGGAGGCTTGGCAGGTTCAGAGAAGACCGGCCGCTGAGAGGCCGTTGAAACGAGACAGGCAGGCTAAAGGTGCATCGTCCTTGGCATGGTTCAGAGAAGACCGGCCGCTGAGAGGCCGTTGAAACAGCCAAAACACTTTACAATCCTCCTAGGTTAGCGGGGTTCAGAGAAGACCGGCCGCTGAGAGGCCGTTGAAACAGCGAGAGCACGTTGCTGCCGTTGATCGCCAAGACGCCCGTTCAGAGAAGACCGGCCGCTGAGAGGCCGTTGAAACGGGTTGTAGGGCGCCCAATAGCCGGAGTCGACGTTGGGGTTCAGAGAAGACCGGCCGCTGAGAGGCCGTTGAAACGCGTCGATTTCGTTCGGCTGAACAATTGCGTATGTGTTCAGAGAAGACCGGCCGCTGAGAGGCCGTTGAAACCCAGCTCTAGGCCCACAAGACCTGGACGCTTTGGGTTCAGAGAAGACCGGCCGCTGAGAGGCCGTTGAAACAGTCCGATGATCTGGGTCTGGGTCATTTCGTTACTCGTTCAGAGAAGACCGGCCGCTGAGAGGCCGTTGAAACTCGAACGATGTTCTTGGTGTATGCGCCACGAGATGTGGGTTCAGAGAAGACCGGCCGCTGAGAGGCCGTTGAAACCCTTCGCTGTTGAAGCGATAGACTCTTTTGTCGGCAACGAATGGTTCAGAGAAGACCGGCCGCTGAGAGGCCGTTGAAACGTACGCAAGTGGTTGGATCGTGCTCAATCGTCACTCCGTTTAGAGAAGACCGGCCGCTGAGAGGCCGTTGAAACTTGCCACCGGTGTAGTAGGCCTTCTTGACCTGCTCCGTTCAGAGAAGACCGGCCGCTGAGAGGCCGTTGAAACGCTGCTCCGTGAGGATCTTTGTACAAAGGTGTATGGCGTTCAGAGAAGACCGGCCGCTGAGAGGCCGTTGAAACGCTTCTCTATAAGTCATGTTGCTACCTCGCATTTCGGTTGGTTCAGAGAAGACCGGCCGCTGAGAGGCCGTTGAATGAAACTAATCGGGCACGTCTTTAGTGACTTGCGTAGTCGCGTTCAGAGAAGACCGGCCGCTGAGAGGCCGTTGAAACTGCGCCTGGCCGACCAGGCCGATACACAGGCCAAAAGTTCAGAGAAGACCGGCCGCTGAGAGGCCGTTGAAACGAACATAACGTGGCTCGATAAAACCAGAGAGATTGTTCGCTGTCGAGAGACAAATCGCAGTTCGTTCTTCTCCCGCAAACAAATCCGTCGTCTGCCCGATGCGACTCAACTCGGTCGGCGACGAGCCGTTACTCGAGCACGAGCCGCCAGCCGCCGGCGCCGGCGACGCGGTGCGGGCCGACGTGGAGCCGGCCGCCCCAGAGCAGCCAGGGCAGAAAGGCCAGCGGCACGTCGCGGTACACACCGCCGCCGACCACGCCGCGAAGCGGGAACCGCTGCTCGCTGCGGCTGGACCATTTGCGCTGGCGAAACGGCTCGTAGCAATGCTCGATCAGGCGGACTTCCCGCGCGGCCGCCTTCAGCCCGGCAAAATCCGCGGCCAGGGGCTGGTCATAGCAAGAGAACAGCCCGCTCACCGTACGCGCCGCCGCGAGAAACAGATCGCCGAAGTCGGGCCGCTCGATCGGCCGCCGCCGGTCCGTCACCCCGGGCCTGCAACAGCAGGGGCGACACCAGCCCGATCCCCAGGCGGGGAATCATGCCGGGCAGCGCGTCGGTCGCGGCGGAAAGTCGGCCGCCGAGATCTGCCCGCTCTCGAATCGCCCGCCGCCGTCCTCCCCTATCACCGAAAAGCCCACACCGTCCGGGCCAAGGCCCCTGCGTGTACTTGGCATTAGGCCGGCGCGCCCCAGCGGCGTGGTGCGGGTCGGCGCGGATCGGACGGAGCAGGCACCATTCAACGATTGCAACAGAGGCCCTACGCTGCCCGATGCCGCCGGGCCCACGGCCGTGAGGGTCAGCGGAAGGTGAAAGCCGGCCTCGATCCGCTCCGGAACGGGAAAATACGGCGCAACGACCAGGGGACGGGTCGCGTCGTCCTGCCCCGAGAAGCGGACCTGCTTGCCGCTCGCGTCGCTGCGCACGGCTTCGGACGGCGAGCGCGGCTCGTAGGCCTGCCCATACGCGCAACCTTGCGCATGCGGGCAGCCGGCGGATGCGCCACTGCGCGGCCCGCTCCCGGGGCGGATGGCGGCAGGCCTGTTCCTTGAAATGGGCTGCCACGAGACCGCGCAAGGCCGGCCCGATCCACGGCAGCAACCGCCCGCCGCGGGCCGTTCGCAGAGTGAGCTGTTGGATGTGGTAGTGGAGCATGGCCGTCAGGTCTCGCAGAAGGAGTAGTCGTCCATGTCACCGAGCATGGCCTTGACCAAGGCGTCGTACAGGGCCGCCGGATCGTCGATTCCCGCCAGGCAAAAGATGCTCTCGGCATGCGGGCATTTGAGAAGGTGCGGGCAATCCTTCCTCCACACCTGGGATTGCTCCAACGATTGCCTGGCGCTACGCACGTTTTGGTCGCTCAACCAGCCGTGGGTTGCAGCGTTGCGGAAACCACGCACCGCTGCGATAGCGTCGTCGAAGGATTGAAGGGCAAGGCGGGGACGGTCGGGCAAGGTCTGCCGAAGCAGATGCTGTGCCTTGCCGTCCATGTAGATGCTTCGCTTGCCACACCCGGCCTTGCGGAGTGCGGCCTGGAGATCCGGGCTTGCATCGTCGAACCTCAACAGGCTCGTGCCGAGATCAATGCAAGGTCTTGCCGCATTGCGACTGAGGAAGCGGTTGCCAAGCGAGATGAGAGAGGCGTCCAACCACGTAAAAAGCTCGCGCAGGGCCTCGACCCAGGCCCCCCGGCGCAGGGCCGCTTCGATGCGGATGGCGATCAGCAGCACCGGCCCGTGGCCGACAATCGGTGCAGCGCGGCCAGTGCGCGGCCGGAGACGTTTTTGGTGTCCGGCGTCTGGCCGCGCAGCGTAGTGGCAACCGTGTTGAGCCGGGCCCGCCAGGGCTCGCTCGCAAGTTGTTCCTGCGTAACACAGGACTTGGCCAGGCGCGTGCCGCAGCATCCCAAGCGCCGCCGCACAAGAGTGCGGCCACATGCCGCCGGATCTGGAACGATTCGGCCGGAGGGATGCGGGCATCGACCAGGGGTGGAGGCTGACTATCGCGGTGCTCAATCGGCCGCACGAAGCGCACGTTGCCGAAACGGTAACGCGCGGCCTCGGCCAGGACGGCCTTTGTCTCCGGGAAACCGCCTACGTCGGAAATGACCGCCTGGAGCGACTTTGATTGCTGCAGGCCCCGCTCCCTGGCTTCGCACAACTTTGTCGATGTGCTTCGCAGCGTCGCTGCGAAGGTGCCGATTGCCCGAAACGTCCGACTCGTAGAGATCGCCGGCGGTCAGGAAGACGCACTCTACCACCTGATCGAGCGCAAGCTGCAACGCGGCGGCAAGCGCAGCCCGAACCAACTCGGCCGCGCCGACAGGCTCCTTGGGGTCTGGCGGCTCGCGGCGGGTGTTCAACAGCAGCGCGCCTCGCGGGCGTCCCAGGCCCTTGAGCTTGTTGATCTGTCCTACCGTATCCGCCAAGAGCGGGCGCACAGCGTTACCGGCGCCGTACAGTCGTGCTCGACGACCTTGTTGCAATGATACGTCCGCCTCGACATCAAGCGGGCGTTGGCAGTGTCGTAGTCCAGCGACAGGTCCTTGTTCTCCGCGATTTCCTCCCCCGAGTCCAGCGGCAGCATGCTCCAACGAATCCTGCCGGAGACACAGGCATCCTGGAACGCCCGGGTAGAGGCGGGGGCAACGGACATCCGATGCGGTACTCCGTCGATCGGCAGGACGACTTGGACATCGGTTCGGCCGAGTGTTGCCAGCAAGATGAAATCCTGGGCCATGGGGTTACTCCTGAAGTTTGAGTACGGATTGGAGAAGAGCCGCGAGCGCCGGGAGGTCTTGCGGCGTGCCGGCCGGCGGCGGACCGGCGGCCGGGGCCTTGCGGCTGCCCCAACAGGCGAGAAAGCCCGCCGAATGGACGAACCAGCCGCGCAAGTGCGGGGCCAGGCCGCGCAAGTCGGGCTGGTCGCGTCCGGGGTAGCGAACTACGCCCAGACTGTAGCCGTCTCGATACACGGCCCCCGCGCACTCGCGGGCCGCGCCGGGACCCGCCTCCTCGTCGGTGCGTGCCTCGTCGCGCATGAGGAAGGCCCACGGCCCGACCTGGATTACCGGGCAAGGGGGTTTGGTTACGACGGCGTTTCGTCGCCGTTCCACGTTCGCCAGGGCCCGTAGGATCGGCGTCATGGTTTCCAGGATGCGGCGGTCAAGGCATTCGCCGTCCATTCCCTGGGACAAGAAATCCTGCCGCAGGGCCGCCAGGACGGCTCCCAGGCTGAACCGCGGCCTGGCCACTTGTCCCCAGGCGTCCTGCTCGTCGATCTCGGCCAACAGGTCGCCGTCGCGCAGGTCGGCCGCCTCCGGCAGCGCCAGTACCGCCGCGTGCTGCCGTCCGTCCGCGTCGCAAGCGCCCTTGACGCCCAGCGCGTGGTCCAGCACGCGGGCATCGCGCCAATTGTCGGGCAATTGCGTCGCGTTGGCCGGCAGAAAGGCGATTGCTTCCGGGTGCGTGTTGGTCAGGGCAACGCAGGCGCAGGCGTCAAGATCGACGTGGGGATGAACGACTGTTAGCACCACGGGGACTACTTGCCTTCCTTGTCAAGGTCATCGAGCAACTTCAGGCCACCACGCCGAGGGGTTGGCCCAGGGCGCTTGGGCGCTTCCGGCCTTCGGCATGGAGCCGGCGTTGATTGGTGTGATAGTTGTAGATGGTCCGATCACCCCTCTTGTCTGGCGCCGATGGATAAGGGAATGCCTTGCGGCCGGCGTAACGATGCACCTGGAGCCAAGGGAGCAGGACGCCATCGGCCCAGCGTTGGATTTCCTCGCGCGACCGGCCCTGCTTGATCTTCTCAGCAAGCTTCGCTACAGTCTCGCGACAGACTGCCTCCGTGTCGCCAACATCAAGGGACGGCATGCCGTCCTTAGTTTGGAGACGCGAGACCCAATCCACCTTGATCCTCACGCTGCCCAGTCCGAGCGGGCGGCCGTGACCCAATTTGAGTGCCAGGAGGGGACGCTTGAGCGGATCGGCGTTCCATTGGGGAATGCGCTTCAGCCACTGGAACAGTTTTGCGGTTTCAGGCAGGCCGAGGGATGCCGCAAGTTGTCGCACATGGTCCTCCTGGGCGGCAAGCACGAACAGCAGAGCGCCCAATTCCCAACCGCGAAGGTCGCGGAACCGGACGGCGAACTTGAACTCGGTTTCGGGCTGGGAGACGAACCGCGCGAGCATCGCCTGCTTATCGACGATATGCAAGGAGTTCCCCGAAGCCCAGTCGAGTTGCTGTCGATCGAGCAACTCGTAGCATTTCGGATCCGTTGCCGCCGCGGGTTGGTGCAGGTAGAACTTGCGGCCACGGAGATTACCGGCGGCCCGATCGTCGGGCGTGTCGCCGTAGGTGCAAAGCGTTCCCTCGTCCGTCCGTTTGCCCAGGCGATGTTCTTGAGTCAAGTACATTTCGACGGCCGACGGCTTCGGCGCCCCCAGCGGCCGCAACGGCACGAGGCACTTGCTTCGATTGTCGTTCTCGGCGTTCATGAAGCGTTCTTCCAAGGACTGCCCGGGGTTCCCCTCCACGGCCATATTGAACGCAATCCGGCCGGCGAGTTGTTGGAAATCGCTGTCACGGTCACCGATTCCGAACGAAAGCAGTTCATTGGGATGCGTTACGTCGTAATTTTCGCGGTCGGCAGCCACATAGCCGAAAATTCCGCGGCCGGCGCTCAACTGCTGCGGCGAGCCGGCGTACGGCCCTGTTTGCTGCGCGGTTTCCAGGGGGAGGGGACAGAGGATATCACGCAGCATGGCGGCCCGAGAATACTCGGGATCGCTGCTGACGTGGATCGTGTCGCGGTATCGCCGCCGATGCCGGAAGTGGTGACCGATGCCCACGATCTTGGCACTCGGGTCGGCCGGATCGCGGTCGTATTCGACGAACATTAGGTCGCCGATCTGCGGCCAGTCTTTAGGAAATCGGCCAATGTTGTTTGGCACTTTGTCCAGCTTGCGATCGCGGTCCAGGGGGTGCGAGACGAGGTGACCCGTCGTTTGATCGCCGATATGCCTGATCGTCGCGCAGAAATTTGCCAGGACTGCTCGCGGAATCGGCGTGGGCGTACCCGTCGGTGACGGCAGGACGCCCATCCGTATCCGCCACCGCGGCCGAATGCCTGCTTGAACGTCGAGGTGCCGTCAAGCCCTTCGCGATAGCGGGCCAGAACGTGGTCCAATGGCTCACATAGGCGAGGCTTTGGCTGGAGTTTCTGAAATTCTGGAAGTACCAACCTGTCGCACGTCAAGTTTGACGTTGCGTACAGTGCCGCTCACCGCGGCTCGGGGAAACGCCGGCCTGAGATTCGCAAGTGGCTGACGCAGGAAAGTCTCCAGCGCACGTTCCGCATTGCCCTGAACATAGATGACATCTGAGCAGAGATTGCCAAGGACCACCTTCATGGCGGTCAACTCGCCGGAAGAGTTAGCAACCGAATGGACGATAGCGGGCCGGATGTTGGCGTCGTTCATCAAGTTGGGACGGAACGAAAATGTCCGCTCCTGCACCCGTTCCATGGGCGCCGACAAGAGGGCCTGGAGCGAGCCCCGCACCATGCCCTTGAGGGCCTCGCCGGCGATCAGCACGGCGCCGGGACGGTCACGGTCTTGATCCAGGGCTTGCAGACAAAGCGGCTCCAGCACTTTCTTGTCCTGTTTCACGTGCCCAGTAGCGCCCCGATCACGCGCCAGATTCTCAAACGCCTGCTTGACGGACTCGGCGAGATGCTCGTACTCAAATTGGTAATTGCCGGCCAGTAGCGGCGTAAGCGCCGTCAGGGTGCAACGCAGTTCGCCCGACCAAAAGTCGCCGCCCGTTTGCTGGACGTTGTGGAAGACCGGCGCATCGGTGACCGCCAGATCGGGCTCGATGGGTACGAAGTGGTACGGCGCTTCGGGTGACTCGGCCGACTTCGGCGGCCCTCCCGCGTTGCCTTGTCCGCCGCCCGCTCCTCTGCTGTCAGGTCTCCTTCCACAGGATCCTCCGCCGCCTTGTCCTCTGCCGCGATTTTCATGACGTGCCATTCGATTTCAACCTCCACCAACGAAGAATGCCTCGATCGTAGTATTCGACAGCCGTAACTGCTTCGTCTTTGAAGCTTGCCCGGCTCAGCCCTCGCGTATCGCGCCCGTTGTCCAACAACATGGGCCGCGACTTCCTCAGCAGTCGCATGGGCGGCGCGGGCTCCACTTGGGACGGTAGCCAAGCGGGGGCCGGGCCGTCCGTCCCGGCGTCGCCGTCGTCATGCCAGGCGGCCCAACGGGTCGCTTGCGGCCCGGCCAGCAGGTGCAACATGCCGGCGGCAAAGAACAGTCGGGCCTCATTCAACACGCATCGCGGCTGCGAGGGCCAGGCGGCCGGCGTGAACAGCCCCGCGAAGCCGGGGATCGGCGCCCGCGCGTTGACCGGCTCGCGCCAAACGAGCACCGGCAGGTCGCCTGCGAGCAATCGATCCAGCAATTCAGCGACCGGTTGCGGGCTGCATCCCGTCCAAAGCCGGCACCGGCTACTAACGGATTTCTCGTTCATTCGCCTTCCTCCTACAAGGGGGTCAAGAGTTGCTGCAAACGCCGGGGCACGGGGACCGGCAAGGCCTCTTGCCGCTCCAAGCGTTCTCGTCCGGAACCCGCACAAACCAGTTCCATCGGTCCGAAGGTCCATGGCAACCAGCCGGCCCCACGCCATTTCCCGCCGCCCAGGGGCAATTGCCCGAGTCGCGCCAGTTCCAGAGCCGGCGCGAGAGGCTGGACCATGGCCTGCAAGTCCTCAAGCGACGGGGCCTCCAGCACGATGCGGAAAGACATGGCGCCTGCCAGCAAGACGTTGCAATCGAACTTGCCGCCACCGTATACCCCGGCCGTGAACTCGTCCTCGGCGTGGTGTTCCAGCCGGGCGATCTTGAAGTCCCTACCGGCCAAGGCGCCATCCTGCACAAGAATGCGACCGCCGAGTTCTTCCGCGCCAAACATCGCGGTGACGCGGTCAACCATTTGACGAATTTCATCCTGGGACGCGGCGGAAGCCCCAGATGGCAACTTCTTCGGGTCCGGCGCAACCGCTCGGCCTCCGCGTCGTCGGGGTCGTTCGGGTCCCGCACCTTTTCGCCAAGCGCGCGTGCCAAGCGCGATGCGGCATGTCGCAACGGACCGCGCAGACTACTTCCCGGCAGGAACGGCTGCGTCTCCGCAGCGCCCGACGGCTGGGTGGTGACAAGCGGCGCGTCGGGCCGTTTGTACTCGCCTCCCCGCCACTGACCGGCTGAACGTTGGACCGAAAGCGGCGGGACCGAAAGAGGTTCCAGCAAACCCGTGCTGGAAGGATCGAGTTCCCCTGCCGGGTGACCGCCGACGTGCAGGGCATTCCAGCCATAGCCGTCGGCGCCGCGGCCAGCTTCGATGGAAACGGGGAGCGTAAGGTAGTGCCACGTTCCAGGATGCAAGCCGCTAGCCGCAGCAACCGGGCGCACGTCGGCCAGGGCCGCCTTCCAATCTATCTTCTGCCCGCCGGCGGCTACGGCCGCTTGAATCGCCTCATCGACCGACTGGGTATTGTTGGGCCAGGCCTGTAACTCCGCCGTCGACGTGGAAAGACGGTAAACCTGGCTGCCGTCAAGTTGGAACCAACCGGTGCCGCGGGCGGCGCCGCGGCCCAGCCAGCCTCGTCCCGCGACCCATTCCTGGAGTGCAAGGACGGCAGCGGCCTCGGCCGCCGCCCCACCGCGGAAAGTGTCGATTTCCAAGAGGAAATCCCAGTTTGCCCCGGTCGGGACGAGTTCAAAATCATAGAGGGCTTTCTTCCTACGGGCCGTGGCCCCCGTTGCCTGTCGGATGCCCACGCCCTGCCGCCATTCGGTCGCTGGCGATTCAGGGCGCGGATGGGCGTTGCGAAAGTGCCAAACGGATTGCAGAAACACGGCATCTTCGTCATCTCCATGCCCCTGGCGACTTGGCGCCTTTTGCTGCTTGCCGGTGATGCGGCCATCGAGCAGAAGGGGAACGCCGTTGCCGCCGATCACGCAGGGAACAGCCGGGCGGCCGTCTCGACCAGGGCGCCGGCAAGACCGGTGCCCGGGATCGTCAGTCGGCCAAGGCCGTCGCGGTAGCAGGCGTCGGGATTGCCGTCAGGCGACGAGCCGCCAACGGCCAGGGCCGTGGTCTGCACAATACTCGCTTGAATCAACGTTCGATACTCGGCCATGCTTCAGGCTCCTTTCTCTTCACGGCGCAAATTGTCCAATTCGGCAACGACCCAACGGCAGAGGTAAACGAGGAACATCCGCTGCCACTGAAGATCGCCGCTCTTGCGACGAAGGTCATCGATTTTTTTCCACAGCGGCAACTTGTCGGTTGTTTCGCACGCCCACATCTTGCCGCTGAAATCGTTGGCATGTGCTCCAGGTCGGCAAACAACTTGTTCAGATCGGCAGGGGCTGTAATGACCTCGACTTTGTGCCTCAGTTGTTGCCATTGGCCTCGCGCCGGGAAGTCCTTCCGCATGCACAGTTTTTTCAAACCCTCGCCGCTCACGGTATCCAGAACCTCGCCAATCGCGTCTTCGCGGACTCTCCGTAACCGTGATTCGGTGTCTAGGGAACCATTCGCACCATGCTTGTCGGCCGGTTCTGTCGTCCCCACAGCCCTTGGCTTCGTTGGACGTATATGTGCGGGGTGGTTCAAAGCGAACCGGCCAAATCCCTCCTCCTGGCGTTCCCCCAATCCCAGCCCGACCGCCACCAGCGCGGCAAGCGCATCGAACAACGGGGCCAGGGCCGCATGCGAACCGCAGACCCTGAACGCCGAGCCGCGTTTGATGGCCGTTGCGGAACTGCGGCGGGTGCCGGCTGCGGTGTTGAAACCGTAGACCGACCGCGTTTCGCTGACCGAACACTTGCGATCGATCGAAACGTCCTGGACATTGACCTCATTGCCGGCCAGGCGGCCGACCGTCCCGGCGTCCAGCTCCGTATGGAAGGTAAGATCGTCCGCGCGGGAAATCAGATCGCTGGTCAGCGTCAGTGTGAAGGAATCGGCTGCCGGCGGCAATTGTTGGGGCACGACATCGGCAACCCACTTCCACGCTTCTACTCGCACCGGGCAACCGCCGCGCCCGACCCGCAGCCAAGTCCGTCGTTTGGAATCTCCCCCAACCAGCGACTTCGCCCGATTCCAGAACAGGCTCGCCAACTCGGCCGACCCGAACCGCAGGTCGGTAAGGAAGAGTTGATTCTCCGCCAATACGTGCGAGGAGAACAGGTCGCCCTTCTCCGCGTTGAG
This sequence comes from uncultured Planctomycetia bacterium, assembly GCA_963824275.1. Classification (GTDB taxonomy): domain Bacteria; phylum Planctomycetota; class Planctomycetia; order Pirellulales; family Thermoguttaceae; genus JANXQG01. Next base: position 622,023 of record CAWGOT010000008.1, read on the forward strand.
GTCTTCGACTTCGGCCAAGGGGCGGCGGGAATCAAAGACGCGTTCCGTCCGCACGACGGGCGTTCGGTTGCGCATCAGGGTTAGCATGGCCGGCCGCAGCCGTTGCAAAGTGCCCGAGGCACTTGCGACGAGGTACTCTTCCGTCTTGATGCGTTTGAATTTCTCGTCCCGATTATCTGCCGAGTCCCTCAGACCGTCCCTTTCAACTTCAGGGTTCGCCAACCACAATTCCGATTGTTGCCCGCGCGGCAGCCACCATGGGCCATGGGCCAGATCGACCTTTTGCTCGGTGGCCTTGGCCTCCAAGGCCGTGAGGGGAATGGGGATTGAGGACCACTTGGCAAACTCCCGGCGGGCATGTCCATCCCCGTCCCCCGTGGCGTTGCCCACGGGATAGGCATTTCCGAACTGCACAAGTTCCGGTCGGGCCAAGGTGTCCGTTTCATCAGTCGTCGCACCGTGGTCGCCAAGTGCCGTCAGAATGGCGCCGCGCAGGGTCTGGCCGGGAATGTAGGTCTCGCTGCTAATGATGTTGCCCGGCTGCCCGGTGGCAGGCACGCATAGCGGTTCGAGGTTGCACAGCAGCAGGCGCAGGCGGCAGGCCGATTGTGGCGGTGGATCGCCCGCCGCGCCCGCCGCCGGCGCGATTTCCTGCGACTGCTCAACGCTAATCCGAATCTGTCCCGCGCCGCGTGTCTTCCCGCCGCCGAGACTCGCCAGGCGCCGGAGGCAAAGTTCTACGAACGAGCGGTCGCCATTCCCGCCCGTCAGCCGCAATTCGCCCTCGGCCACCAGGCCAGCGGAAGCCATCTCGATGGTTCGCAGCGTGGCATCCAGCGGTCGGCGGGAGTGGACCTCGGCGCCGTGCTGGTGACCTCCAGGAAGGCGGGGCGGTCTGCGTCGTCTCCCTTGGGATGAAAATGCAGACTGCGGGTTACCAATACGCCGCGGGCATTCGGCCCTTCCGCGCCAAACAGCCGCCGAATCCGTTCCGGCGTGGCTACCGGATGCCCAAGTGCCTGCAAGGCGTCAGCCTGATCGCGAAGCAGTCCGGCCAAGGTGCTGTCCCACACCACGGGCTGGCCCTTGGCATCGCGGGCGTGCCGGTCGTCGACGACTCCGAGGAACCCCAGGCCGCTGCCGCAGTGCATGTCCTCCAACAACTCGCAACGAAAAATGATTTGCCATTTAGTCATGCTGATTCTCCCACGGAGGCGCTATCCTCCCGACAGATCAAGTGGCCTGAAGACTTCGCCACCTCAAGCAGAACCTCCAACTCGTACAATTCCAGCAGGTCGAGGACGTGGGTCATGTGACGGTCGTCGGGAAGCTCCCGCACCCATGGCCCCAGGTTGTCGGCCAGATACTTCATTCTCGTCAGATCCTCGTGCAATTTCGCCGGCAGCATCTCGGCGGCAAAGCGGGCGGTGTGCCGGCCGCGACGCAGGGCCCGCGTCAAGGCGTGCAACTGGCTCCGCCGCGCGGTTTTCGCGGGTGCCGTTGGCCAGATGCTTGGCATCGGCGAGCATTTCCGCAAGGCTCTTGTCGGCCGGTCCGGCGGCGTCCTCCGAGCCAGACTTCTTGGCCGCCAGCACGCGGTATGGCTTGGCGCTGAGAACCAGCTTCCCGTCGACTACGCAGTCTTGCCGGCGCGTGCCGCCCACGTCGCCGTGCCATGATTCCGAGACGAGGAGCCAGTCGACGACATTGCCCTCTTCCGCCGGTAAAGACGACTTCAGGTGCTTGGCGCTAGTGGCCAGTTGTTCGGCTAGCTCGTAGGCGCGATAGAAGGGAAAATTCTGCTGCACGATCGCCACGCCGGCCCCGAAGGTCAGCGGCGCACGCGTACCGTCCTTTCCGCCTGGAAGGTTGGCCGTACTCAGCAACAGTTCTTCGGCCAAGGCAACGACGAAGGGCAAGGCCAGCGGCGCGGCGCACACCAAAGTCAGGTCGTCGCCCCCGAGCATCAGCAGCCGAAGCGGTGCGCAGCCGGCCTTCGTATGGTAGTCGGCAAAAACCTTTGGAAGGGCCCCACGGACGGCGATCCGCATTCCGGACCGCAAAGTGTGGAAGAACGACTCTCGCCGCCACCACTGCGTTAAGAAATCGTCGGTGTCGCTCGACCGGCGGTACTCTCGAAGTCGCATCCCGACGCTATTACCGTCGGCATGCACGACGGCCAGGTATCCGTTCGTCGCGAGTTTTGCAAATTCCGCGGGAAAGGCCTCTTTTTCCCTCTCACTGAAGCCCATGTCCTTCAGGAAAGTCGAGCGGAGAATGCCGAGGACGTCATGAGTTCCTCCCAGGTCGAACCGGTGACCGTTGTCGTGCCGTTCCTTTACCGACTGGCTCACCGCCAACTCCTTTTCGTCGGGGGCGGATTTCAGGGTCGTCGACGCCGGCTCGTTTCCATCGTAGTTGCAGACCATCGCTTGCGGCAGGTCGAGTCGCGCAGCAGATGGGGGCGTTTCACGCGGACGCGCCGTTTCATTCTGTTCATCCTCATAATACTTCAAATCTTTACGAAGCACCAGTCGCGTCAAACGGCTGGCGACCAGCACGCCGGGCAGCCGATCTTGAACGAGTTGGGACGCCTTGCCCAGAAACCTCTTCGCGTTCTCCTCCGAGGGGAAAACGGCCTCGAAGTGTCCTCCGTCGCGACTGAGCACGCCCGTATCTCTCGCCACGCGCAAGGGGTCGTCCTGCGGTATCGTGCCGCGGATGAGCGGATCTCCATCGATCGGGCCTTGCCCTGCGAGATCGCAATCCAGGCCGGGCGGCCAACTCGATCCCAAAGCGACCGCCAGTGCGGGAAGGCTGCCAACCTTGCCGTCAAAAGTCAAGTTCCCCGGCTATCCAAGCAGAGCAGGCCGCGAAGCGTCTCGCCCAGACGGGCATTCGCGCCCACCATTGCCGACAACCGCGGCACGGCAAAAAGATAGGTCTGGATGCGTTTCAGTTCGATAGACACCAAACACGGATCACTGGCTTGCATGCTAACGCTCCTCAAGTTCCACGGATTTGGGCAACCAACGCCATGTCGATCGCCTTGCGCATTTCACAGCCTCGCTCCACACGGCGCCTGTCGAGGTTGCTCGTCATCTCTAGGCCGCTGTTTTGGAACAACATGCCTGCCTGGCGTTGGTTAGGCGCAAGTTCCATCGCCCGGCTTTGAACCAACGGCGCAAGAAGATCCTTCCACATGTCTGCGTCTGGATTGAAAGACCAAGGCAATTTGTCCGGCTTGCGGAAGCGGGCAAGCAGTTCATCCAGGACGGCCACCGAGCGGGCGGCGAAATCGTGCGGCGAAAGGTCCGCCAGGGGGCAAGATCCATCGGGACGTCTGCCGCCCAATGTGGCTGCCACAACCTCGGCCGGGATCTCGCCTTCGCGAGGACCGAAAATTGCCGCACGCGCGACGGAACTCTGCAGCTCGCGAACATTTCCATGCCACGGATGCCGCTCCAGCAAGCGGACGGCATCGTCGCTCAGTCGCTTGGCGGAATGGTACTTCTCGTTAAACCGGTCCATGAAGAACTCCGCCAGCAATCGCACGTCGCCGCCCCGGTGCCGCAGGGGCGGGAGTGCGATCACGATCCGATTCAACCGGTAGTACAGGTCTTCACGAAACCACCCTTCCGCGACCCCCCGCTCCAGGTCTTTGTGCGTCGCCGCAATCACGCGCCACGTCGGCCTTGGATTCCTTGTCGCTTCCCACGGATTGATAGGTGCCATCGTTGAGGAACCTCAACAAGGCAACCTGAGCGGCGAAAGGAATGTCCGCAACTTCATCAAGGAAGAGAGTGCCTTTGTCGGCTTGGGCCAGTTTTCCCGCACGCTTTGCCTCGGCGCCGGTGAAGGCGCCCTTTTCGTGCCCGAACAACTCGCTCTCCAGCAGCGTCGGGGCGATCGCCGCACAATGCACGACCATGATCGGTCCGTTGCAACGGGAACTGATTTTATGGATCGCTCGGGCAAACTTCTCCTTGCCGGTGCCGGTTTCGCCCGTGAGGATGACCGGTTCATCATACTCGGCAATGAGCTGCGTCATTTCCTCGACGCACTTCATCGCTCGGCTCTCGCCGATAATGTCGCTAAAAGCCCGACTGAGAGGACGTCCGTCAGCCCCAGTTGTAACTGGCGGAACGCCAAGGGCGCCACGTCGGCCTGAAGGCGGAAAATGGGATCGACGCGCTCGATTCCCTTCTCCCGGGAAGTATTGAACACCTCGATTCTGGCAGGCGGGAAGAGTGTCTGCGAGGCAATCAGCATTGCCACCTGCGCGGCCGCATTGCCGGGGCTGAGGAGTGTAACGAATTGGACGGCGGAATCGTAGTTCCCGCAAATTGCCTTGATTTCCCGTGAGGTGAATTCATACACCTCATTGTAATCGTTGTGCAGCCCACTCGGCGCAGGGTGCAGCGCGACTGTAGACTCATCCATGCCCACCTTCGCTGCAAGGAACAGGGCGACCTCCTCGGCTTTGACGGCGTTGGACCTTGATGACTCGTGGCCGACAAAGTCGTGAAGCAGATGCACCCGATCAAAGCGCTCGCCGCGAAGCAGGCGTAAAACCGGGCCGGGGTCATCAGCCTTTTCGGGTCCTGAAACCGCCTTTAGGTCATTCAGTCCCAGCCACGAAATGAGAACTCGCATGTTCACCCTCCAGAGGTATCGCAGCCCTATTGGTAACTGCGAGTTTATACTCCCACCCCCGCCTGTCAAGGGCTCTGGCCAGTGTTTAAGCAAGCGGCGCACCTGAAAGCAGACTAAATTCACGCAAGCCGCGAACTTGCCTTAAACCTTGCACAGACAACGCTTTATGGCGCTAAACAGAGCCACAACCAGCGATCGTGTCCTGCCGCGAGCTTCCCTACCCAGAGAAACCCGCCTCGCGCAGATTCCCCGGCGGGCGAAGGCATCCTTTTCCCTTTTGCCCCCTGCGCAGCAGCGCGACTTTATAGCCTGTCTACGGATCGCGGGGGGGGTGCGCAGCGTGGTCCATGGCCCAGTGTCGGTGGTTCACATTGAGCCATTGGCAAAACGACAATGCGGCAGGCGGGTCTGGTAGGCCAAACGGCTCGAAGGCCCCGCCGGGCTCTTTTTGTCGTCACATCAACGTCACATCGACCGACGCATCGAAACGGACAGCCGGTGGGTGATTGAGAAGACGTTTCTTTTCTGCCACGACCGCCCCATGGCTCGGTAGTTTGCATGAATCCGACCTCTCTATCGGCACCGCCTTGGACGCCATGCCACACCGGAGCACATGCGAGCCGTGACACGCTGCGGCACGTGCGAACCGCGCCAGGCTGCCAAGTCAACGATGACTAGTTTCCCCGCCGTCAGCTTGACCGTCGATGACCAGCTTGCCGGCGCTGGCCTTCCCGCCGCCGATCATCGCCACCAGGGGCACGGCTGCGCACCACGTGGCACGCTGCCAGGTCAACCGCGTTGCCTTTGCCAGCGTCGATCAACGCGCGGCACGTGCGAGTGGTGGGGACCGGCACGATGGCCGGAGCCCCCCTGCCCTGTCATGGCCCTACAAATTACCCAGTTTCATAACCGGCATAATCGGCACAACCGGTACCATGGGGAAAACCGCATAGGAACGCTTGCGGGCAGGGAAGGGGAACTGACGTGCCGGCCGCCCCGGCATTCCTGTCGATAGCGCCCGGGTCCTGCAACGCGCCACGTCCGCAATTGCGGACAGAGCAAAAGCCCACGTGGGCTTTTGCAGGTTCAGATTGCCGATCGAAGGGCTAGGCAACGGCCGGTTGCGCGCTCCGGGCGTCAACTTCTTGGCAGCGGCGGATAAGCGCGTGCGCTCCTCTCGGCTGATAACGGAAACCGCTTTCAGAAGCGCGGCGAACTTGATTTTCCTCTTGCGAATCGGCAGCGACCTGGCCGGCAGAATCTTTCGGACTTCGGCACGTACCTCATTGACGGACAATTTTTCCGCCAGCATCCTTGCCCACAGGGCAGTAGCGGCGCCGGCGTAAGCGGTCAATATCCGCCATTGCTCCGTAGCGCAATCGCGCCCAATGAGCGGTTGCATTTCGCGGATCGAGCAAAACGAAAGTTCCTCCGCCTTTCCGCCGAGAAGTTGGGCAACCCAGTAGCAACGGATGTAGCGATCAACCCGCGCGGTATGTCGATCAATCTTGGCTTCAGCCAGGCGGCGACGAATGAACTTGATTGCCGAGGGGCGATCGAGCTTGAACGTCCTCGGGTCTTTCCGGCTGCAAGCGAATCCACGCATCGCAATGTCGCCCTAATCGCAGGGCGCGCACCGTCGTCTGCCGTTGGTCCGTTGCGAATTCTTCTACCAACTTTTCCAAGGTCAACGGCTGTTTGGCCTTTTCCCCCGCCGTTCCCGGAGAGGCGCGCAGGTGGGACTTTACTTGGACGACCGGGTTGGCAACCGCCGTCGGATCGGCAATCCCTCCGCGGGTCAGTTTATCCCCACGCTTCGAAGCCTCCGGGACTTCGGCGGCAGCCGGAACAACGGCAAGCGGCGCGGGCGAAGGCTTCGCAGGTTCCGCAACGGCTGGCGAAGGATTCTGCCCCTTGGACGGCGAGACGAGGAAAGTTGCGTCCGGATGCGGTGCGGTGGAGTTGGACGTTTCATGCGGTGGCGACAAGTATCCCAAACGTGCAAGGACACTAGCGGTGCTTTCGGCATTTTCCATACGAACATACTCGCCTTTCTGAAGTGGGCGGGGAAATCCTCGTAATAGATCATTTTCTTTCCTGAAAGTTTGACCTATGGTTTATGGGTTGCAAATCCGTTTATGCGGGTTTGTCGGCCATTAAACAGGCATGGCAGCGAACCAGGCATTTTTTCAGCCTTCCCGGAGCAACCCCTTAGAATTCGCAAGATTCTCCGGGCTTCCAAACGGGCTACCAATGCCCCCGAAGCGACTCACGAGCGGAGCCGCGGCGCGTATGATCAGGGCATGGGCGGATATGGGACGGGACGGCTGTCGCCCCCGGGCTGTTCGTGGGATAAGAGGGTGCCGAGAAACCACAAAAAACACGACGCGCACGAAAGGGAAAAAGTGGTGATTCTGTCCACCCCGCTAAAACCAAGAAAAAAGCCCAAAATTACGAGTCCGCGCGGGCCGTTTGTCGGATAGGGAAACTGGACGCCTTGGTTTTTGGACAAGCCGGAGCGCGCAGAAGGGGGAAAACCCCCGCGAAAACCAAGAAAAGGCCCAAATTTACGAGTCCGCTCGGGCCATTTGTCGGATAGGGAAATTGGACGCCTTGGTTTTTGGACAAGCCGGAGCGCGCGGAAGGGTGAAAAAGACGAAAAAGGCCCAAAATCACGGGCCCGCGAGACACGGAGAGAGAAGACCTCCAGGCTGACGGTCCGGGGGTGAATGACCAGGTGGCCGTGACAGGTCCTTGCGCGTGTTGGGCTCGCGGAAGTGTCTGGCTGGCGTGACGACGCTGCGGCGTTTCTGGCGGCTGTGGACCCGCCCGTGAATGCACGTGGGAAACGTCGCCGCCGATCGGCGAGGCGTTCACCGGCATCTGGGGTGTGTACTCTACATTTCCTCCCGTGACTGACCTAGCCATTTTCGTGGCGGTAAATTCGCACCGCTGCTCCATCCGGTTTCGGCAGGCAGCCCTCGTGTGATTCGCCGGGGGGTGTGATTTGACGGCCGCACAAACAGACGCAGTCGTGAGGATCTGGAGGGGATCCGCTTGACACTCCGATCGCCCTGTCGTCGGCAATTCTGCCGAGTTGGCCGGCGTGCTCGGTGTTTCTGCCGATGAAGGCCCTCGCTCGGCCGACCACGGCATTTCCGCCGCGTGGGGCCCCGAAGTACTCCCGCGGCATTTCCGCCAGGCTCCTGCCGGGCTTCATGCCGCGATTTAGGCCGGAGGCCGGCCGAAATCACGTGCCGCACGCGATTGCCAGATGATCGGGAGCACGGCTGGCCGGCCCGAGGCCGGATATTCCGATTGTACCGACGGCAACACCCAACCCGCACGCCACTCTACAACAGGGCAGGGCCACCGGAAAGGCCCGGCACGCTGACCGGCATCGATCGTCGACACCACGGAGACCGCGGCACGTTGGCGCCACGGGCGGCACGATGACCAGCTTCCCGCCATCGATCGTCGGCACGTATCGTGACTTTTCAACCGGGGTGGCGACGGACCTGGATCGCGTAGGGCACGTTCCTGGGCAGCGGTCAGGTCCATTGCCCCCAGCCCGCAGATCACAGCAGGGCGGCGACGTGGCGTTGCGGAAGGGGCCACCCAGCCGGAATTCGAGGGCCAAAGCCGCATAAGCCTATGCTTACGGGCCCGGGTTCACCAGCGATGCGAGGTCGATCTCGCCAGCCTTGATCGCCTTAAACGTGTCGATTAGGCCCGAGGCGTCCATGGTGGTCAGCGCGGCCAGTGGCTTGCCGAACATCTTCTGGGCAATTGCCTTTATGCGCTGGCTGAGTGTCGACAAATTTGCCCGGGGGCGCCGCGGCGGAGGCCGCCTCGACAAGTTGCCGCTCGACGATGGCTAGGTCCGCGAGCATGGCCGCCGGCGACTGGTAGCGCTTCGTCACATCGAGCATCATCGCCTTGCTGACCACCGCGCAAACCCAGCGCGGCAGCGTGGGGTCGCAGTGCTGGATGGGGACGACGTCCAGGAACCGCTGCCGGTTCATGCGTTGCAGCCGATCCTTGGTCTCCATCAGCGGCGACTGGCCGGTGAGCATGTGATAGAAGATGCAGCCCATGAAGTAGATGTCGCTGCGGGTGTCGTCCTTGCGCATGCCGGTGGCCTGTTCTAGGGCCATGTAGTCGATCGTGCGGGTGTTGGGTATCTCGTCGCCCGTGTCCTCAGACAAATTCTCGTCCACGGCCGCTAGGCCGAAGTCGACGAGCTTGGCCTGCCCGGAGGTGGTGACCATGACGTTGTTGAGGTTCAGGTCGCGGTGGGTCATGCCCTGCTCGAAGGCGTAGCGGAGTCCTTCGGCCATTTCCATCATCAGTCGCGTGGCCTGGAGCGGCTCGATCTTTTTGCGAATCCGCACGATGTCACTCAGCCACCAGCCCTCGACGAACTCCATCACCAGGTGGTGCGATTTTCCGTCCGAAGCCACGTGGTAGATGGGCACGATGTTGGGATGCCGCAGCTTCAGCCCTAGTCGGCCTTCGCGGAGGAAGTGGGCGGCGATGGCCGGCTTGTCGCTGTAGCGTTTCCTCAGGACCTTCAGGGCGACGATTTCGCCCGTCTCGCGATGCACGGCGCGGAATACCCGGGTAAAGGTGTCGGCCCCGATGGCGTAGAGCACTTTATAGGGACCGTAGAAGAAGCCCGTCCGCTCGCCTTTGGCCAGGCGTTCGATCTGGTAGTTCGTCATGTACTCTCCACGGAGGAGTTGCTTCTTTACGTCCTCCAACGGCGTCATGCGGGAACCTACGGCCGCCCACACCTCCTGGAACTGCCGTTCGTTGAGCAACCAGTAGTCGAGCGCCCGACGAAGTAGGTCCTCTGCGTTCTGCGGAGTCGCCATACTGTACTTTGGCGCTTCGATACAATTCGCAACGTCAGCCCCATTGCCATCGGCGCCGCCTCTATGCCACGGCTGAGTACTATCGTCTTTCGGGCATCCGAGTCTCTTTATCTCCGCAAAGTCCGCTTCAGCCTTGCTCGTTTCGCCATTGCAGCAAGTAGGCATTGGCCCGGGCGTAGTAGGCGCCAGCGTCATCAGGCTTGAGCCGGATAGTCTCGGTGTAATCCGCAATCGCCTTTTTCAAATCGCCGCTATTCGCGTAGGCGATGCCACGGTTGTAGTACGCGTAGGCGTAGTCAGGCTTGAGCCGAATGGCCGTGTTAAAGTCGGCAATAGCCTTCTCCAACTCACACTTCTTGCGGTAGGCATCGCCACGGGCACCGTAGGCGTCGGCAAAATTGGGCTTGAGCCGGATGGCCTCGGTGTAATCCGCAATCGCCGCGTCCCAGTCGCCCTTGCGTTCGTGGTCAACACCACGGTTGAAGTACGCGGTAGCGTCATCAGGCTTGATTTGTCCTTTGCCGGACACGGCTGGTTTCGGCGGAGAGCGGCCGCCACTCGGCGAAGGAAGTGGTCGAGCAGCAGGTTCCGGTGGGCATTGAGAATTGGGAGCCGGAAAACTCTCTCGCCCATTGTCGGCAATGAAGAGGATCGCGTTGCACTTCAGACAGTGGGTTCTCTGACCGGCCATTCTCGTTGCAATGCTGCCTTGGACCCCGCACGATGGACACTTGAAGGGAAAGCGAAACTCTTTGGCAGTGGCTATGCCCAAGGCCACGGCCCAACTCTCCACGGCCCAACGGGCAAGGTTTTCCGCAAGGCCGACATTCTCATGCAACCGCTTGGTCAGCCGCGCAACGATCAGCTCCTTGGGCACTCCCGCGGAGGACTGGCGTAGTTCGCTTCCTACGCCATCCCGCACAGCGGCCACCAATGCATTGATTTCGCGTTTATGCTCCCCGCACACGTCGCGCAGCAGGGCCTCACAACGCCTTGCGTCGTTGCAGAGGTCAAGGCCAAAACGGCCGACCAGTTCGGCCAGCTTGCTACGCACGATGTCCTGCATGGGTGTCCTTGTCCTCCTCGTCTATCTATCGCCTGCCCCATCGAGGCTGGTGATTTCGCCAGTCAACTCGGCAGTCCGACCACACCAGGGGCATGTGACTGTTCGACTCTCGCCGTTCCAGCAGGCGAGTCTCCCGCAACCGTAGCCACAGAACCCGTGAGCTGAGCAATAGGGACAGCCGGGAAAGGCATCGTCAATCCAGAATTTGCCGTTGATACGAGCCTGCTCATAACCCTCGCGCTTCGCAGCCGTGTCTTTGATGGCGAACGCCCACGTAGCAAACCACGCATCACCTTCTCGTCGCTCAAATCGAATACCGAGACTTTGCTTGGACCGGCTGCACCGCGCCATCACAATCACAATGTTCCGCGTGCTCATGATCGTTCTCCAATACGGTTCTTTCGACGTTTCGTCAGTAACGGATCTCGCCTTCCACCTTGCCGAAGTTCACTTTCGTCTTGTCGGCCAGTCGCACGCTACGTCCCGGTTCGATGTCCTTGACGCTGCCATCGGGCATCTTTGCCACCCACTTCCCGCCCGAGCAGTTCTTCAGGCCCCAGATGTTGGGATCGGTGGGGTGAGTGCTTACCTCGGCACAAACGTTCGCAAAATCGAAATCCTTCGAGGGGTCGAGGTGATGCGGATAGAGTTTGCCGTCGTGGGGCAGCATAACGATCACTTTGCCCATGCGGATGCGGAAGGGTAACCGCAGTTCCTTCTTGCAACCCTTGTTCCAGCACGCGCCAGGCTTGCCCCTCGCGGCCTTCACCGCGTCGGGGTCGTAGAAGTTCTCGCTTCCGCACCATGCACAGTAGAAGATCGCGTCCCGAAGCTGAGACAGCACTTTCCGCCATTCGCCTTCCGTCACCCGTCCGTTCTCGGGGTCTTTCAGCCCGGTGGTGAAGGCCCGGAGCAACGTGTCCCGGAGGAACTGCGGAAAGATGGGCCAGTAAAGCAGCGCGTTGTGGCCGCCCTCCGTACTGCCGTCCATGTTGAAACTCCTGTCGACCGCCCGGTTCGACGGGTCGTCGGGATCGAAGATGAAAAGCGGCTCCGTTCCCAAAATCTTCTCTTGCGAGGGCAGGTCCCAACAATGGATCGAGAGGACCCTCTTCCCCTTGAGCGGATGGTGGATGTGGAAGATGAAGAACAGCAGCACGGACAAGGAGTACCAGTCGGTCTGCCGGCTGGGCAAGGCTTCTCGGCGGACGATCTCCGGCGCCATGAACTCCGGCGTTCCCAGCACGCTGACCTTGGGAGAGCGGTTCGTGGTCACGTTGTCGTTGTCGCAGATCGCCACTTCGCCGCTCTCGGGGTCGAAGAAGGCATTCCCGAAGGAAATGTCGCGGTAGCAGAGCCCCTTGGCGTGCAGCTTGAAGAAACTGTCGGCCAGGCCCAGCCCCACGGTCACCAAGACCCGAAACTTGGGATCGATGCGGTTGTTCATCAGGTCCAGCAGGCCCTTGAACCGCGGTTCACGCAGCCGCATGATGTAACCGAAGCCGGGCACGCCAGGGGCGAAGGCCATGTCCAGAGGCCAGAGGAAGGCTTCACTGGGTGACTGCTGATCCTTGACGAGATTGTTCAGGGCCTCACGTTGATCGGTGGTGGCCGTTTGCGGGTAATACCACTTCAGCGCGAAGCTGCCGCCGGCCCACTGCGCCTGGTAGACCTCGCCTTGGCCGCCCCCGCCGAGAAACTTCTCGACCATGCACGGCTGACCGGAAATCTCCGTCTGCACGACTTGTCCTGTTTTCAGAAGCTCGTTCATGATGGTGTTCCTTGCAGTTCAGGCGGTTCTTGTTCGACAACCACGGGTCTGCACAGCAGCGGTTTGCAGCGGTAGATGATCCCCACCGTGATGTCGTCGCCGCTTCCGTTGCAGGACGTGTCCTCCAACCACTCCGGCAGACCCTTCTCAATCTCCGCAGGCCCCTCCGTGCGGAGCATGTCGAGGTAGTCCGCGCCGACCTTGAGAAAGGCGTCGGGGGTGGCAAACGAGTTGCAGTAGCCATCCGTCGAGAGCAGCACCATCGCCGGCGGGGCACCCTGGAACAACTGAAACCCACACCGCATGTACCGCTGCCCGTCCTCCTGGCACAGCGAGGTCGTCTCGTTGGCGATCAGCGTTTCGTCCTTGGGGACGGCCCGCTCGGCAACGCCGGTAGCATCGGACACGGCCAGGATGTCACCGTCACCCAACTGGAAGCAGATGAGGAACTCCTCGGCGACGACCGCCGCCAGCAGGGTCGAACCGTAGGCCACCGGGAATTGCTCGGGGCGGGTGGCACGCTCGCGGGCCACCTGTCCAGCTTGCTCCTGCAAGCGGCCCAATTCGGCCTCGGTAAACGGGTTCTCCTGATGGTGCTCCTTTACCTGCTGCCGCCACCGCTGGAAGATCCGCGGGGGTATCTTCAGTTCCGCCTCGCTCTTCACCGTGGAAGGCTCGGCCCCTTGCATGCCTGCGAGGAACTCCCGGCACACCTCGACCGCCGTCTCCACGGCGAATTGTGCCCCCACGTCGCTACGGAAGCTCCGGCTGCTGCCGTGCCCATCCGCTACCGCCAGAATGACCGGCGGTGATCCGTCAGCGGCGAGACTGTGCCCAATGGCGTCCTGGTTGGGCAGGTTCTGCCGCACGTGCGATGCGCCCCGCTGGCTGTATTCCAGGACGCCCCACCGGTAATCGGTATGTACCTGCGACATGGCTGTTGTCTCCGGGAATCACCAAGATGGCCCTCTACCAGGAATCGTCGGCCGTCGCCGGCAATGCCTCCGGAGACGGCGGTGGAGGCGGGGCAGGGATCGGAACGTGACCGGTGTCCGGTTGGTCCATGGTTCGGCTCGCGGGATTGGAAGCGGCCTTCAAGGGCACGGTCGAGGCCCACTTGATCATTCGCCTCAACTCTGGGGCCGTGTTGGCAACCAACGGCTTCACCTCCACGTTGCCGATGAATTTCTGTAAGAACTCCTGGTCGGCATCCTCACCGATGGCAATGGCGATCCGCACGGCCTTCTTGCCCCAGGGTTGGTCCATGAGGGCCTTCAAGCCGGTGTTGAAGTCGTCGGTGGGCTGCCCATCGGATAGCAGCACCAATACCGGAGGCAGGCCGCGATCCGGCATGTTCTTGACGTCCAGGGCCTTGGCGACCTCGCATAGCGCTCGTCCCATGTCCGTGACGCCATCAGCGCTCAGGTCGATCCACTGGAAGTCGTGGATGTCAGTCGGCTGAGAGACGTGCCATTGCGCCCCGTCTGAAAACTTGATAGCGCGGACGAAGACCTGCGCGTTGGGGTTCTCATCGGCCACTTCCTGCATCGGTTTGATGCACTCGCGGATGGCGAAGTTGACCTGCTCGATCTTGGTCCCCTTCATCGACCCTGAGCAGTCCACGACCCAGATGAACTGCAACGGCCGTTTGGCCAACTCACCACCGGGACGGTTCGGCATTTTACGTTCTCCTCGTACTGGAGTGTTGACGGATAGGTTCCTGTTTGGACTCGTGTGCCAGATCGAAGGCGAGGGCGTCGGTTCTGCGCAAAATAAAAGGAGCGCCGAAAACCAAGGCTGCTCCCGAGACCCCCGCGAAGGGGAATGAGTGAACAGCACTTGGCCTCGACGCTCCTTGCGGAGCGCGAGTCCAAGCACTGCTTCACTCATTCAAGGACCCGAAGGTCCAGGTTCGCGGTTTCTCAGGAAGCAGATACTTGACGCTTGCGCGTTGATCAGTTGTATTCAGCGGCCGTCAAGCGACCGTTCTATCTTTGCATGCGTATCCAAAATGGACGGTTGAATCTCGATCGGCCCCACCTCCGGGGCCACAATAACCTACAGTCTACCCTCGCCCCCGAAGAGCTTGCAAGCCACCGGTCGAAAATCATCTGACAGTGAAGCCGGTCAGGTGATCGATGGCGGAAGTCCATGGTTGGCATGGTTTTGCTCGGCAACGAGGCCGACGGGAGATTGAGCCCCGGCGGCACCATAGAGCCAATGGGGGGCCGACGGGAGAATTCTTGTCGGCGGAAATCTTCGGCACCGACTTTGCCGCACGCCGGGCGCAGCAGGGTTTGTCTTCTGCTTCACCGCCACATCCCACCGCCCCTTGAAACATCCCACCCTCAGTGGTAAATTACCCCTTGGGTTCCCTGTCGCGGTTGCAACGCGACGGGGATGAAATCGAGCCGGCAGGCTTCCGCGTTCTACCTTTCCGCGGCGGCCCGCCGGCCCGGCCCAAGATGAAAGGTAGTTCCTGATGGCTGCCAAGAGGGCGGTATCTGCTAAGACCGGCAAATCCAACGGCAACGGGGCCAACCTGGGTTTCGAGGCGAAGCTCTGGCTGGCGGCCGACAAGCTGCGCAACAACATGGACGCGGCCGAGTACAAGCACGTCGTCCTGGGCCTGATCTTCCTCAAGTACATCTCCGACTGCGTTCGAGGAGATGCACCAACGCCTGCTGGCCGAGCAAGGCACAGGGCGCGGACCCGGAAGACCCCGACGAATACCGGGCCGAGAACGTCTTCTGGGTGCCGAAGGAGGCCCGCTGGCCGCACCTCCAAGGCAAGGCCAAGCAGCCGACCATCGGCAAGCTCATCGACGACGCGATGGTCGCCATCGAGCGCGACAACCCCCGGCTCAAGGGCGTTCTGCCCAAGGACTACGCCCGGCCCGCGCTCGACAAGCAGCGCCTCGGCGAACTGATCGACCTGATCGGCACCATCGGCCTGGGCGAGCCGGAGAACCGCTCCAAGGACATCCTCGGCCGCGTCTACGAATATTTCCTCTCCCAGTTCGCCAGCGCCGAGGGCAAGAAGGGCGGCCAGTTCTACACGCCCCGCTGCGTCGTCCGCGTGCTGGTCGAGATGCTCGCCCCGTACAAGGGCCGCGTCTACGACCCCTGCTGCGGCTCGGGCGGCATGTTCGTGCAGAGCGAGAAGTTCGTCGAGGCCCACGGCGGCCGGATCGGCGACATCGCCATCTACGGCCAGGAGTCGAACCCCACCACCTGGCGGCTGGCGAAGATGAACCTCGCCATTCGCGGCATCGAGGGCGACCTGGGACCGGAACACGCCGACAGCTTCCGCCGCGACCTGCACCCGGACCTCAAGGCCGATTACGTCCTGGCCAATCCGCCGTTCAACGACAGCGACTGGAGCGCGCGAACGACGAGGACGCCCGCTGGAAGTACGGCATTCCGCCCGAGGGCAACGCCAACTACGCCTGGGTCCAGCATTTCATCCACCACCTGGCCCCCACGGGCTATCGCCGGCTTCGTGCTGGCCAACGGCTCGATGAGTTCCAACCAGTCCGGCGAAGGCGAAATCCGCAAGGCGATCGTCGAGGCCGACCTGGTCGATTGCATGGTGGCCCTGCCCGGCCAGTTGTTCTACGCCACGCAGATTCCCGTCTGCCTCTGGTTCCTCGCCCGCAACAAGAAGAACGGCCGTTTCCGCGACCGGCGCGGCGAGACGCTGTTCATCGACGCCCGCAAGCTGGGCGTGCTGATCGACCGCGTACATCGGGAGCTGACCGACGAGGAAATCGCCCGGATGGCCGACACCTACCATGCGTGGCGCGGCGACAAGGACTGCAAGAAGAAGTACGAGGACATGCCCGGCTTCTGCAAGTCGGCCACGACCGACGAGATTCGCCAGCACGGCCACGTCCTGACGCCCGGCCGCTACGTCGGGGCCGAGGACGCGGAGGACGATGGCGAGCCGTTTGACGAGAAGATGCAACGGCTGGTGGGCCAGTTGAACGAGCAGTTCGCCGAGTCGCGGAAGCTGGAAAAGACCATTCGCTCGAACCTGGAGGGCTTGGGCTATGGCGGGTGATTGGTCAACGCGAACTATTGACGAGTTGAAGGCGAAGAGTCCCGCAGCTATTGCCATCGGCCCCTTTGGTTCTCGAATGAAGAGCGAGTGCTACGTTCCGTCCGGCGTTCCAGTCATCCGAGGAAACAACATCTCGGACACGCGGGAATTGACCGGAGAGATGGTTTTCATAACTCCCGAGAAAGCAGAGGAAGTTAAGTCATCCATCATTTTTGCCGACGACCTCTTCTTTCCCCATCGCGGCTCCATCGGCTTGGTCGGAATCGTTCCTCGCAAAGGGGCTGCTCGCTACGTCCAGTCGAGCAGCTTTATGAAACTGACCTGCGACCGCAACCTGGTTGAGCCGCTTTACCTGTTCTATTTTTTTCGGTCGGCACAAGGGCGACATGAGCTTCTGAAGAACGCGTCCACAGTTGGAACTCCCGGAATTGGCCAGCCGTTGTCTTCGTTGAAGGCCATTCGAGTTCCATGTCCACCTCTCGCCGAACAAAAGGCCATAGCCCACATCCTCGGCACGCTGGACGACAAGATCGAACTGAACCGGCGGATGAATGAGACGCTGGAGGCGATGGCGCGGGCGATCTTCAGGAGTTGGTTCGTGGACTTCGACCCCGTGCGAGCCAAGATGGACGGCCGGAAGCCGGAAGGCATGGACGCGGCCACGGCGAAGTTGTTCCCAGATGAGTTCGAGGAGTCGGAACTGGGGCCGATACCGAGGGGTTGGCAGGCGGGCACACTGGCACAATGCGCCGACCTAAACCCTGAAGCATGGACGAAGGACACAACCCCGGATGAAATCAAGTACGTCGATTTGTCGAATACCAAATGGGGAAGGATCGAGGCTATGCAGCGATTCTCCCGCAGCGGCGCACCGAGCCGGGCGCAACGTGTCTTGCGGCCAGGCGACACAATTGTCGGCACGGTTCGGCCCGGCAATGGCTCATACTGCCTCGTATCAGAAGAGGGGCTGACAGGAAGCACCGGGTTCGCGGTGCTGCGTCCTCGAAAGCCGGTCAATAAGGCATACTTGTACCTCGTCTCCACCGCGTCCGACAATATCGAGCGGTTATCCCACTTGGCGGACGGCGGGGCGTATCCCGCTGTTCGGCCCGAGGTAGTGTTGGCTACCGACACCCTGCAACCAGGCGAAGCCGTGATGCACTCGTTCGCAACGGCGACGGAGCCATTGCTGAATCGTATTGCCGTAAACGAGCGAGAATCCCGCTCCCTCGCGACCCTACGCGACACGCTGCTGCCGAAACTGCTATCTGGCGAACTTCACTTGGTCCTCCCGGGGATAGAACATGACTGAACGAGACGTTAAACCGTTCACAATTCGGATATTTTTGGCGCAGGGAAGGCCGGATGGTCTCAAAGTCATTTGGCCATCACACTGGAGTGGACGATGCCTGGCGCTTCCGAAGACCGCTTTCCCGGAAGTCAAGCACCGACCCGAATTTTCTGCGCCCGGCGTTTACGTGCTTGTTGGTCCGTCCGAAGAGGCAGATATTCCACGTATCTACATTGGGGAAGCGGATGAGATTGGGACCCGGTTGGAGACGCAAGTTGGCGAGATAGATTATTGGACTTGGGTCGTGTTTTTCGTTTCCAACGATGGAAGCCTGAACAAAGCGCACGCAAAGTATATCGAGCACAAGCTTTATCAGATGGCAGTGCAGGGGCAGCGTGCTTTGCTCGATCAGAACACCCCGCAGGATGTGACCTTATCGGAATCGGACAAGGCTGACGCAGAGAGCTTTTTGTCAGAAATGCTGAATATTTTCCCACTGGTCGGGCTGGCTGCATTCCAAACCGCGCCGATTGTACCTCCAAAGGACGAACTCCTGAGACTTGAAGGCAAGGGGATTGCAGCCGAAGGATTTGAGTCGAATCAGGGGTTCGTGGTTATCGCTGGCTCTCACGCGACGACCGATGAGGTCGAGTCGCTATTCCCTCAAGTTCGACAACTGCGTAAACAGCTCCAAGAGCAAAAGGTGCTGGTTGCCGATGGCGCAAACCTGAAGCTAACCCAAGACTACATCTTCAATTCTCCGACTTTGGCAGCGCAGGTTCTTCTGGCCACGACGGCGAACGGCCGTACTGCCTGGAAAGATAAGAATGGCAGGACGCTGAAGGAAATTCAGGAAATAAAGGCGCAGGCATCGGGAAGCTAGTGAACTATGATCCCTAAGCGGTTTGACGACATCACGAAGGCCGACATCGACGCCCTGGTGGCCAACAGCGTCCCCGAGGGCCGCACGCTCGACTACAAGCGGACCCTTCCCGGCAGCTCAGACGACGCGAAGCGGGAGTTCCTGGCCGACATATCCTCATTAGCCAACGCGGCGGGTGGCGACATCATCTTCGGCGTCGGCGAAGACCAGGGGGTTCCCACGGTGGCCAGCGGCTTGCCAGTCATCGACCCGGACGCAGAAAACCTCCGCCTGGACAGCAGTATCCGCAGCGGCATCGAACCGCGCGTCCCGGCCGTCCAGATCAAGGCCGTGGACGGGTTCCCCGCGGGGCCGGTCATGGTCCTTCGGATTCCGAAGAGTTGGTCGTCACCACACATGGTAACCTTCAAGGGCTCATCCCGCTTTTTCTCGCGGACGAACGCGGGCAAGTTCCAGATGGACGTGGCGGAGATCCGGTCGGCGTTCCTGCTGTCGGAAGAATTGCCCGAAGAAGGTCCGACGTTTTCGGGACGATCGGCTTGCCCGTATCGTAGCCGACGAGACCCCCGTGCGACTCAAGGACGGGCCCAAGCTCGTGCTACACCTCTTGCCGCTTTCATCGTTCACTGGCACTTTTCAGTTCGACCTTGCCCAGATTAGAGAGCAGCAGATCGTCTTCAGCCCTCTCGGTGCTAGCGGTTGGAACAATCGTTTCAACGTGGACGGCGTCGTAACCTTTGCGCCATCCCACGACGGCGCCTTGTCACGAACCTATTGCCAGGTCTTCCGATCAGGGCGGATCGAAACAGTTTGGGCAGACCTGGTAAGAGTACGAGATGGCTACGCCTACATGCCAAGCGTTGCATATGAGAGAATATCTGATCGAAGGCGTTCGGGACTACCTCGCCTCGATGAATAAGTTAGAGGTCCAGTGTCCCGTCGTCATTGTCGTTACGATTTTGGAGGCGGCTGGGGTCGGTATGGACCCCGAGATAGCAGCCCGGTGGCTTGAAGGCGCGCCGATCGATAAGGAATGTGTTGCTGCTCCCCGATATCCTTGTTGAAGATTATGGATGTGACGTGCCGAGATCACTGCGGCCGATCTTCGATGCGATCTGGAACGCGACGGGGTTTGAGCGCAGTCCGAACTACGGCGAGGATGGCAACTGGAGGCCCTGGGGATGACAAGATCACCGGAATCAACTAATCAGGTTACATAGTAGGTAATTGAGTCATGGCCGACCACCTTAACGAATCCACCGTCGAGGAAGCAGCCCTGTCCTGGTTCGATGAACTGGGCTACGGGATCGGCCACGGCCCGGAAATCGCCCCCGGCGAGCCGGCTGCCGAGCGGGAGTCCTTTGGTGACGTGGTTCTCATCGGCCGGCTGCGTGACGCCATCGACCGGATCAACCCCGACATTCCCCAGGAAGCCCGCGAGGAGGCCCTGCGGAAGGTCCTTCACGTCGCCACCCCGTCGCTTGTCGGGTCCAACCGGGCCTTCCACCGGGTGCTGCGGGACGGCGTGGAGGTCGAGTATCGCCGCAAGGACGGTTCTATCGCCGGGGACCGCGTTCAACTCATCGACTTCGACGACCCCGCCAACAACGACTGGCTGGTGGTCAACCAGTTCACCGTCATCGAGGGGCAGCACAACCGCCGGCCTGACATCGTGGTCTTCGTCAACGGGCTGCCGCTGGCCGTCATTGAACTCAAGAACGCGGCCGACGAGAACGCCACGATCTGGGAAGCCTGGAAGCAGTTCCAGACCTACAAACAGGAAATTCCCTCGCTCTTCCACTACAACGAGGCCCTGATCGTCTCGGACGGGCTCCAGGCTCGCATCGGCTCGCTGACGGCCAACAAAGAGTGGTTCAAGGTCTGGCGGACCATCGCGGGTGAGGACCTGGCCCCTTCGTCGATCCTGGAACTGGAAGTCCTCATCCGCGGCGTCTTCGACAAGGAGCGACTCCTAACGCTGCTGCGGCACTTCGTCGCCTTCGAGGAGGACCCGGACACGGGGCAGGTCTACAAGATCCTGGCCGGCTACCACCAGTTCCATGCCGTCCAGAAGGCAATGGATGCCATCGTCGAGGCATCGCGGCCGGCTGGCGACCGTCGTTGCGGCGTGGTCTGGCACACGCAGGGCTCCGGCAAGAGCCTGACCATGCTCTTCTGCGCGGGCCAGATCATCCTGCACCCGGCGATGGACAACCCCACCATCGTCGCCCTGACCGACCGCAACGACCTGGACGACCAACTCTTCGGCCAGTTCCAGCGGTGCCACGAACTGCTCAGGCAACAGCCGATGCAGGCCGATTCGACCGCGCACCTCCGCGAACTGCTCCAGGTGGCTTCCGGGGGCGTGGTCTTCACGACGATCCAGAAATTCATGCCCGACGAGAAGGGCGGGCGGATGGAGCCCCTTTCGCAACGGCGGAACATCGTCGTCATTGCCGACGAGGCGCACCGCAGCCAGTACGACCTCATCGACGGGCTGGCCCGAAATCTGCGGGACGCCCTGCCCAATGCCTCGTTCATCGGCTTCACGGGCACGCCCATCGAGAAGCATGACGCCAACACGCGGGCCGTGTTCGGCGATTACCTGTCCATTTACGACATCCAGCGGGCGGTCGCTGACGGCGCGACAGTGCCGATCTATTACGAAAGCCGGATTGCCAAGCTGTCACTGAGTGAGTCAGAACTGCCCAAGGTCGATGCCGAGTTTGAGGAAATCACGGAGGGCGAGGAAATCGACCGGAAGGAGAAGCTCAAGACCAAGTGGGCGGCCCTGGAAGCCCTGGTAGGCGACCCCAAGCGGATCAAGCTGATTGCCCGAGACCTGGTGGACCACTTTGACCGGCGGCTGGACGCGATGGAGGGCAAGGCGATGATCGTCTGCATGTCGCGGCGGATCTGCGTTGACCTCTACAACGAGATCATCAAACTGCGCCCGCAGTGGCACAATGAGGACGACGACCGGGGCGAGATCAAGATCGTAATGACCGGCAGCGCGTCGGACAAAGTGGAATGGCAGCAGCACATTCGCGGCAAGGCGCGGCGGGCGCAACTGGCCGCGCGCTTCAAGAACCCTAGCGATCGGTTCCGGATCGCCATCGTCCGCGATATGTGGCTGACCGGGTTCGACGTGCCCTGCCTGCATACGATGTACATCGATAAGCCGATGCGAGGGCACGGGCTGATGCAGGCCATCGCGCGGGTCAATCGGGTCTATCGCGACAAGCCGGGCGGGCTGGTGGTGGACTACCTGGGTCTGGCCGACCAGTTGAAGCAGGCTCTGGCGGCCTATACCGAGAGCGGCGGTCAGGGCACGCCGAGCATCGACACCGAGGAGGCGGTGGCCGCGCTCTTGGAGAAATACGAGATTTGCTGCGGCATGATGCACGGCTTCGATTGGACGAAGTGGACGACCGGCACGGCGGCCGAGCGGCTGGGGCTGATTCCACCCGCCCAGGAGCACGTCTTGCAACAGGAGGATGGCAAGCAGCGGTTCATCCGGGCCGTGACCGACGTGTCGCGGGCCTTCGCCCTTTGCGCGGCCGATGACGCAGCAATCCACCTGCGGGACGATATTTCCTTCTTCCAGGCCGTGCGGGCGGCATTGGCCAAGCCCTCGGGCGAGCGGATGATGGGCGACGACCTGGACCATGCGGTTCGGCAACTCGTCTCGAAGGCGATCATTGCCCCGGACCAGGTGATTGACGTGTTCACGGCGGCCGGGTTGAAGAAACCGGACATATCCATTTTGTCGGACGAGTTTCTGGCCGAGGTCCGTGCCCTGAAGCATAAGAACGTGGCGGCCGAACTCCTGGCCAAGCTGCTGGGCGGCGAGATCAAGCTGCGGGCCAAGCTGCAGTTAGTGCAGTCGCGGGTCTTCTCCGAGATGCTCAAGAAAACGCTCAACGCCTATCACAACCGGGCCATTGCCACGCAGGAGATTATTGAGGAACTGATCCGGCTGGCCAAGGACATGCGAGCGGCGACGAACCGTGGCCACGACCTGGGGCTGAACGACGACGAGATCGCCTTCTATGACGCCCTGGCGATGAACGAGAGTGCCGTCCAGGCGATGGGCAGCGACGAACTGAAGGTCATCGCGGCGGAGTTGGTTACGCAGGTTCGGAAGAGCGTGACCATCGACTGGACCGTTCGGGAGAGTGCCGGGCGAGGATCCGCGTGATGGTTCGCCGCATCCTCCGCAAGCACGGCTATCCTCCCGACTTGCAGGAGGAGGCGACGAGGACCGTGCTGGAGCAGGCCGAATTGATGTGTGCGGACTGGGCTGGGTAAGCGTCCGGTTGTTTGTTTTATTCGGTACGTATCGGAGATCGTGACTCGTGCAAATCGAGCGCCTTTTTGCTTTCGTTTATGCCGAATATGCCCTTGTGCTCCGTCCCGACCATTTCCGGGGGCCGTAGCGACCGGGCTGGTGATGTGATGGTTGCGATAGTCCTTGATGATCTGGCCGTACTTGGCGTAGGGGCCAAAAGCAAGGTCTACTGCCTCTGGATAGCCCGGAAAGCCGTCCGTGCTGCTCGACGTGCCGAAGGGCGATTGCCCGAGTGAGGTGGCCGTCTTCGGCATGGCCACGGGCGTGCCGCCCATCATCTGGTGCGCTCTTCTGCCACAAAGAATCTTTAGAAATTTTGGGGAGTCGGGAATAAAACGCCCGCGAACTGCGTCTTATACTATTGGCGGCATTTGCGGCAACGAATTGTCCCATAACGTAACGAACCAGGCAGATGTCCGAGCCGCCGCCCCCCGGCCAATCTGCCACCGGCCGGGCCTGCCGGCGCTGGTGTAGGGCAAGATTCAGCAGCTCTTCACCGGCGGAAACCGAAGGCCCCTCACTTTAGCTTAGGCGTTCGCTGGCATGGCCAGCCTCTGGTGCGGTCTAGCACCAGGCACTTCCAATGCATCCTGCCTAAGCCTCGGAGAATTCACGCATTCTCCCTCCCAGAATCATCTGACGCGAACGTGCGCCAGATAAGTTCGGCGAGATTCACGCCGGGCCATGCTCGCGGGCCCTAAAATCTCGGCGTCGGCAAGTCATAGAAACAGATGGTTCGATTGGCCCTACCGAAGCCGACTCGAAACAAGATGGAGGAACCTAAATGAAGGACACGAAAACCACGAAGACCTATCTTTCCCTTGGCGACAGCATGTCGATCGACAAGTACACCGGCGTTCTCGGCGGCGGGGCCGTCGCCCAGCTTTACAAGCGGCTCTGCGGCCAGGCCGCCGCGACATGGCGGCTGGACGACCGAACCGTCGACGGCCAGCGGATCGGCGGCGTGAACTTCCTCGGCCTGGCCGACCTGATCACCATGACGGTGGGGGGCAACGACCTCCTGCAGAACATGGAGCTTCCTCCCGCCGAGTTCATCCCCCGCTTTGCGCAGAACTATGCCCGGCTGGCGGCCGGCATCCGCCGGGCCCATCCCCCGGCGGTCGTGATCGTAGGCAACATCTACGAGCCCCAATGGCCCCTCACCGAGGCCCTCCTGAAGGCCCTGGACGAGGTCAACCGCATCATCGGCCATTGGGCGGGGGTTCAGGGCTTTCGCCTGGCCGACATCCGAGGGGCCTTTGCCGGGCACCAGGATGAATACCTCTGCTACGGCATCGAGCCTACGCTTGAAGGGCGCCGGCGTGATTGCCGGCCTCTTCGAACAGGCGGCATTCGGAGAATAACCCATCAGAAACAGAAAGGGTTTGCAAACTATGAGATTGCGATTACGAGATGAACGATTGGAAGTCCTTGCGCGAGCGGTGGGATGGTCGGCCGCCAATTTGGCTGCTAGGCTCCGGATCGACCTTCGTACCCTAGAGACACTGATGCCAGACCGAGACTACGTGCCCGGCGGCGGCTTGGAAGTGGTGTGCAGCCTCTTCGGCCTCAGCGAGGACGAGTATTCTTTCTTCTCGCCGTACGTGCCGGTGGATAAGGCGCCTCGCAGGGCATTCATACGGGCGAGAGCCGAGGGGCTTGCCCGCGCGAGCGGCGATAGCAAAGCGTGAAAGCGACCGGGACTGGGATTTCCAGATCTCGTTTTTGCGAACCATGACTGAGATCCGTCCTAGTTGGAAGCGACTGCCCAAGGGGCCGAGAACATTCACGCTCAGCCCGCTTGAACGGAACCGTCGCGCGCAGCAAAGGCGACTCCTCACCAAGGTGGACGCGGAATTGCGCAGGGCGTCACTTCCTGAGTGGACGGCGCGTCGCTATCGCAGGCACTTTGAGTGTCTTGCGGACGTGTTAAGCCTGGCCGGGCTCGATCGACTCATGTACAGTCTGAAGCGAATTCGATTCTTCCCCTGCGTGCGCATGATGAATGAGTACCTGCTCAAGCGACGTTTCAAGGAGGGGGGCGAGGAGAAGAGCCTGGGAATGTGGCATTCCAAAACCGGGACTCTTTTCCTGGCAAACCGGAAGAACCCTCAGGGTTGGCATGATTCAGAGCGTGTCATCTTCGCGCACGAGATAGCCCACGTGATCGATCAGGGGCCATTCCGGAAGAGCGACTGCATCAGCGACCGCGCGGATTGGCGGCTTGCCTGGTCAATTGAGATTGACTGTGACGAAGTGCCGCTTTCCAGGTATGCCAGAAAATCGGAAAGCGAGGGCTTCGCCGAGTTTGGCGCACTCGCCCTGACAGACCCCGTGCTTGCCAGGCGAGCATTCCCCATGTGCTGGGCGGTATGGCGGAAACACCACCTGGATGCGGACGCGGCAGATGCTGCGGCTCCGTCGGATCGGCCGGCCGTGGCGGCCCAGCCGATAGGCACGTCAGATGCCGCCCCGTCGATTGCAGCGACCGCGGCCGACGGTGCCACGGCAGCGTAATGAGCATGGGCATGCTAGACGCGGAGAGGGCTGATCCTGGCTGCGAAATCGGTACTACACAGCCAGGAGTGGTCTGGAGTACGTAGGAATTGAAATCAAGCGCAGGCATAGGCCCCAAGACCGTCATGCCGCCGTCGCCTCTTCTCCACGATACGAGTGTTTCACGCCGGTCCTCTTGAATGCCTTGAGCAGTTCCTGGCGATCATCGGCACCGAGGAACTCGCCCACCAGCATCAATTCAAACACGCAGAACTGTGGCCCGTGGTTCTATCGCGTTGCCGCCGTAATATCTGGCGGTGAGGATACCGGGCCGGCGTCGATCGATTAGCACGGCGGCACATAGGACCGCGGCACACCGGCCGGAGCCCCCTGCCCTGTCATGGCCCTACAAATTGCCCAGTTTCATAACCGGCATAATCGGCACAACCAGAACCGTGGGGAGGAAAACCGCATAGGAACAGCAAACTGCTTTCCAGGATCTGGAAAAGAGGGGCGAAAAATCGGCCCGGGTCTCGCGCAAAGACGCAAAGGCGCGAAGAGAAGAGGGGAGAAAGGAAAATGGGGGAAAGGAAAATGAATCCCCTCCCATCGTTTGACACCCAAATCGAAGCTAGTCGGCGGCCGCGGCGGGCTGTTTGGCGGCTTCGTGTTCCTTCAGGGCCTGTTCAAGGCTCTGGTACATGTCCATGCGCTCGTAGACGATCCCTTCGCTGGTGTCCTCTAGCCAGCGGATGTTAGTGAGCCATTGACCCTGGGCGCGGGAAGGAATGTGCCTTCCTCGGGGGCATCCTGCCAGGAAAGGAGTTCCCCGGTCAGTCGCGGTTCCTGGGTATGCTCGCAGAAAATGCGGCCCGGTTGGGAAGTGTCGTCGATGATCCAGCGGGAGCGGCTCATTTTTTGTGTTTCTCCACGATCTCGGAGAGCAGCTTGTTGACCTTTGCGGCGCTGATGCCGGTACCCGGGATTTCCAGTTGGTATTCCGGCTTGGCCGGCGGCGTCGATTGCTTTTTCGGGTTCGCGTCGTGCCCGTCGCTGATGCGAACGCTAAACGCCTTGCCATGCAAGTATACGCTGGACGTGTCGCTGGCGGGAAGAGGCTCTTTGACGGGCAATCCGGCCGCGTCCAGGTGCGTTTTCACGCTGCCCCCCACCCGCACATAGAGACCCTGCCGCGATTCGCCGCTTTTCTTGTGGAAATCGCGGGCTTCCTCTTTGGTGACGGGCGTCAGGCCGTTGCCCTTTTTCGGGGTCCGCTGGTCCCCGCCGTTCCCGCCGCCATTGCCGTTGGGCGCGAGTTTTGCCGCACCCAGGCCGAGGCTGCCGGTATGCTGGTTGCCGTAGAAGACTTGCGGGGCAGGGACGGGGCGCCGACATGCCGGCTTGCCCCGACATTCCTGCTGATAGCGCCCGGGTCGATCCTACAACACGCTACGTCCGCAATTGCGGACAGAGCAAAAGTCCACGTGGGCTTTTGCAGGTTCAAATTGCCGATCGACGGGCAAAGGCAACAGCCGGTTGCCTGCTCCGGGCGTCAACTTCTTAGCAGCGGCGGACAAGCGCGGCGCGATCCTCTCGACTGATAACGGAAACCGCTTGCGGCAAACTTGATATTCCTCCGAATCGGCAGCAATCGGGCCGGCAGAATCTTTCGGACTTTGGCACGTACCTCATTGACTGGCAATTTTTCCGCCAGCATCCTTGTCCACAGGGCAGTAGCGGCGCCGGCGTAAGCGGTCACTACGGGATGCGGCTGCTGCCGACTGGGCCGTTTGTCGGATTGGGGGATTGGACGCCTTGGTTTTTGGACAAGCCGGAGCCCGTGACTACGTAGCGTGACGGTCCGGATCCCGCCGATTCTGGATCCGCGGCAGCCGGACTCGGCAGCTTTGCCGTGGGTCGATCGGCCGCAAGACTCCCGGCTTATGGCATCCCTGCTGGTGCAGTATCGCGAACTCCAAGATAGCCGGAGCGAGCCCGTCGCTCCTAGCGAGTCTTGAGCATGCTTGTGCAGCCACGCCCAGGGTGGTATAATCAGCCCACTTGGTCGGATGCGAAAAGCCGGCTGACTGAGCCGCTTCGCGTCGGCACCGGCCCCTTGATGCGCGGTCTGCCATTCTGGCCGGTCGTTCGCACGACATGGCCTCGTTTGACGCAGACAGCGGCGTCCGTAATCTTCAACCACAAATCCTCACGAGCCTACCATGTTCGAGCAAGGATCACTCTGGCGAAAGTGGGACCTGCATATTCACAGTCCTCTTTCCATATTGAGCAACAAGTATCCCAAGCTACCGGACGGCAGTCGGGATTGGGAGGCTTTTGTTTCCAAATTGGAGTCGCTCGACCTTGCCATTGTCGGAATCACCGACTATTTCACCATCGACGGCTACAAGAAACTCAAGGAGTACAAGCAGCAGGGCAGACTGGCAAACGTACACGCGATCCTTCCTAACATTGAATTCAGGTTGGACAATCTGCTCGCCAGCAAGAAGGACGGCCGGGAACCGCGCCGCTTGAATTTCCATGTCATCTTCTCGGATGACGTGCCACAGCAGGACATCGAGGAGCATTTCCTGCACGACCTACCCTTCTTTTATGAGGGCAATCCACAGGACCGCGATGACAAACGAAAACTGAAACCCTCCAACATCGAGGCGCTGGGCAAGAAACTTATCGAGCAACACAAGGCGTTTAAGGAGAGTAACCTGTCCCCTCTTGAGGTTGCGCAATGCAAGCGGTGGTCAGCCATGAGGCGATCACCGACTGTCTGAAAGACAGCCGATTCAAAGGCAAGTACATACTTGTGCTTCCGGAGGAACTGAGCAGCCTGATCGACTGGGACGGCCAGGACCACCATACCAGAAAGGGGCTGCTCCAGAAGTCGGACATGGTATTTTCCTCGAATCCCAAGACCAGAGCTTGGTGTCTGGGCCAGCCGCCATACAACGAGGGGGTCAATAGTTTTCTGGACGAATTTAAAACTCTCAAGCCGTGCATTCATGGCTCGGACTGCGCACGCAATCGACGGACTCGGCCGCCCCTGGCATTGCGAGGATTGCAGGGGCATGTCTGCGGTTTGGGGGCAGCTTGCCACCTGCGGCACTGCTGGATCAAGGCTGATCCGACGTTTGAAGGGCTCAAACAATTGCTCTATGAGCCGGCCGACCGGGTGATAATCCAGGAGGCTGATCCGACGCCAATCAAGAGCAATTACACTCTGCACAAGTTCAGTATCAGCGGGGCAAAGATCTCTGACGATCTCTCGATTCACCCAACTGCGCTGGGCATGAACCCCGGGCTCGTGGCGGTGACTGGGGGCAAGGGAAGCGGCAAGACCGCATTCGTGGATCTCATCGCGAACTGCTATAAGGACCGATGCAATACCGAAGACCCCAATTCGTTTGTTCACAGAATCTCAGACGAGAATCCGGCCATCGACACCAGTCTTGAGTTCAAGGACGGCAACGTCTTCAAGAAGGCCGTTTCCGGCACCTCGTTCTTCGAGGACAGCGAGATCGTGTACATCGCCCAGGGCGAACTTGAGAACTATATCGGCGCCGATTCCGGCCTGGACATTTACATCCGCAACTTGATTTTCGAGAGCCCCCAAGTCAAGGACACGGTCATCAACTTCGACTTCGACGAGTTGCTGGCTGCCATCGAGACACTTCAGGACAGGATCGCAAAGAAGAACGAGGCGATAGCGACGTTGGAGAAAGAGACTAGCAAGGAGGGCCTTGAGGCAATCAAGTTGGAAGCCAAGCAGAAGGAGGCTGAACGAAAGGACGCCGACCAGCGCCTCCAGGAGCTTGAAAAAGCCCAAAGCAAGGAGAAGATCGCCCTCGCCCAAAAGAAGCAGGAAGCGATTGCAGCCTTGAAACTGAAAAAAGATTCGCTGGTGCAACTCAAGACGGTGCTGGCCGAGGCAATCGACTTCCTCGATGACGACGTTGGCGCGTTCAACGAGAAAATCGCCCTCATCAACAAGCTGCTTGTCGACCTGGAATTGGAAGAACGCTTCGATGCTCTTTCCTATCCCCAGAAGGACCAGCTTAACAAACGCCTGATTGCCACCAAAGCTGAATTGACCAAGGTAGTGGCTGACATCGAGAGTGCCCAGAAACAACTGGAGACGTTCGAGGCCGACGTGAAGGCCCACGCCAAGCTCTTAGAAAAGAAGCGAGAGCTTGACTCAGAGCTAGCAGCCCTCAAGGTCCGGCAGGAGGAACTCGTAAAGAAAGGGGAAGGTCTGGCCCAGGCCGTGAGCGATCGTCGGGGCTTGGTCAAGCAACTTGTCCAGACAATCATCGCGCAAAAGACAACCTACGAAGATATCATTTCCGAGTTTTCGGCGCAAAAAGCGGAGGTCTTGGCTGACCTGAGCTTCTCGGCCCATATCGGTTTTGACCGAGCCCGATTCCTGCAAATGGCAGAAGATGTGCTGGACAATCGCCGGGTGACCGTATCGAACAAGGAGAAGGGCGGCGCAACGATTTTCGACGATTTGTTTGCCGTTATTGACTCCCTGATAGCTGGAACTGACCTAAACGCCGACAAGTACGCAGGAGCAATCGAGCATCTGGCGGCGCAGAATAAAGGCAAACTCAAGCCCTCTCAGGCGATCACGGTTGCCGACTTCTACGCTTTTTTGTACGACAACTATTTCGCGGTCATCCCGACCGTGCGGTACAAGGGCATCCAGTTGTCCAAGCTCTCGCTCGGGCAGAAGGCCACGGTTTTGATCAAGATCTACCTTGCTCAAGGCGACAAGCCCATCATCATCGACTCCCATGACGATCACCTTGACAACGAGTTCATTATGGAGGAGTTGGTCAAGGCGATCAGGCAGGCCAAAACCTATCGGCAGGTCATCTTGGCTTCGAATAACGGAAACGTAGTCATCAACAGCGACGCCGAGCAGATTATTATTGCGAGCAGGGATGCAAACGGCCTCATCTCTTACATGTCAGGATCGATCGAGAACCCGCGGATCCACAGTCGCGCTGTGGAGGTTTTGGAAGGAGGATCGGACGCATTCAGGCAGCGACAACAGAAATATCGGATCGGCTCGTAGGCCACGCCTGACGGCGGAAAAGGCCGTCGGGGGGTGCCGAGTTGTTTGAGCCTACTGGGCTAGCACTTCGATCGGATCGCTTGGCGGCCTTCCGCTGTGGGGAGTCGCCCTGACGACTGCCAGCGGCTGGCAGCATATTCGTTGGGGGATGTCCGCATACGCCATTGATGACTTTTTGGCGGAATCCGGAAGAAACGCGACAAGAACCTGCCCCTTGGCTCGACGTTTTCCCTCTGGGCGGTCGCCGTAGGACTCCGCAAGGGCATCCCCTGTGGCCAAGATCAAGGCAGCACGATGCGACTTTGATTCGGGGACATGATCGCCCTGTTCTTCTAGCCGGAACAGGCACTTCCGACGCTACTGCGGCCTTGCAGCCTTCCGATAGGCGAAGAGTCGCGCCGACCGGGCATGGCGGCGGCATCTCGCTCGATCAAGGTGGCACGATGCCACCTTGATGTTCCTGGATCGTTCTGGATGGGAATTTGGCAATCGCCGGCGCATTCTTCGGCCGCGACGCACGCACTGCCGGATGATCTCGCCAGGCAGCACGCGCACATCACTAATATCGGCGCGTCCCGGTCCGCTGGGGTCGTCCCGCTGTGGCTCAGTTGTCCTTGAGGAACCGAATCACCTCCGCGGGCAGGCGACCGGACCGCACGTAGCCCGTCAGCCGTTCCCTTCCAACGTCGGTCACCTCGACTAGGTCTTTGCGGCGTTTCGACTCCGTGATGAACCCCCACTCCTCCAGGGACTGGATCAGCTTCTTGGCGAACGGGACGTCGGCGCGCGCCGCCCCGCGCTGTTCCAGGCCCATGCGCTGCCGCAACGTCTGCTCCGACAGCTTTTCGAGTATCTTCCGCACGATCGGGAATTTGGGGTTGTGGCAATAGACCGCGAAATCGGGCACAGGGTCCGTCGCGGCCCCCGCGTATTTGAGAAACCCAATCGCGTACTCGCCGTCGAGCCTCCGGATGCCTCCCTTAAACGCGTCAACGTCATCGGTTTCGACGACAATGCTAATGTCCTCGGCCCTGATCCCGGTGAAGTTGCTCCTTCGCACGTCGCAACCGGAGAAATCACAATCAAATAGCATGGACCCTACGAAGCTCGAGTCGTCGAGGGTGGCGTTCGCGAAGTTGACGTTCTCAAGATACGCGGAGGAAAAGTCGCACCCCGTCAGATGCGCGTGGCTTAGGTCGATGCCCTGGAGTGAAGCGCCGGAGAAGCTCCCCTTGACCAGTGTCAGCGGGCAGGCGTGCGAGGACAGGCTGATCCGGGCCAGTTCCGCGCCGTTCAACGCAACCGGGTCGCCGACAGTTCTGTTTAGTAACGATCTTGCCGCGCTATAGTCGCCAGCGAACAGCGGTTGGAACGCGTCCCAAAGCAGAGACAGGACTTGGCTGCAGCCCCTCCTGTTCTCAGGCTTCAGCCATTCCGTTGCCAAGAGTTCGAGCAGGGCCGACCTGTCGCTCCTCGGCATCGAGGCGCAGAATAACCGCATGGCGTCCGAGATGGGAACAGACTCGGCGACGACTTGGCCTGACCGAAGCCCCTCTACAAGGTGTTCGACCACCAGGAACTCTCGAAGCGAATTATGCGAGAAGCGCCAGCCGGTGCGCCTGGGGTCGGGCGCGGTCGTCAGCGTACCGGAGCTTCGAAGGTCGGCAAAAAGCCGCTCGATCTGTTGCTGCCGCGACCCAGCGGGCAGGCGCTGAATCTCCTTCCTAAACTCCCTCGACACGAGGTCCTTAAACTGTTCCTCCTGGATTAGTGCGGAGTCTTTGCGCAAAGGTACATGGCGAGTTTCTGCAGGAATCGCCGCCTATCTGTTGGACTGGTCTCTGGTGAGCGAACGAGATCCCTCAACATAAGCTGGTTCAGGATCATACTATATATTTGCCACTCGCTCAACTGCTCTGGCTGGGCCTCCTCCTGCGCTTTCTTGAGCCCCTCGACAACGTCCAGGAGGTAGCTGATGATCACGGGCTTTCCGGACAGCGAGAGGCTGTCGCCATGCTCTACCGAGCGGAACACCTTTTTAAGGATCGTTAGCACGACATCCCTGCCGCGGGGATCGTGCATGAGCACTTTGGAAATAAGTGCTTCGGTTTGCCGGGGTTCAGGTCCTTTAGGGATCTCTCGAAGCGATCGATGAACTGCTGCGCGAGCAGGGAGTCGATCTTCCTTTCCTTCTCCAAGATGTCGTTCGCGAGGGCGAGGTACTGACTACTGGCCTTTAGGGAATCGTAAAGAATCTCAAATACCTGGAGTTCCTCCGTCTCGGTGAAGTAGTTCGGGCGACTGGTGATGATACCTCTCGCGCCTCCGCTCGACAGGTCTGCCAACGCCTCCAAACACGCGCGCCTTTCACGGTTGTTTAGGTATTGCGCCATTTCGTCGTAGCCGTCCAAGAGAAGGACGACCCGCCCACTCCTTATGAGGGATTGCACAAACTCAACTGGGATGTGTCCCAGGCGATTACCATCCAGGAAGTTGTGCAGCAGCCCCGCGCATCGAACTGGCGAGTAAAATTACGCAGCTCG
Source organism: uncultured Planctomycetia bacterium (assembly GCA_963824275.1). GTDB lineage: Bacteria > Planctomycetota > Planctomycetia > Pirellulales > Thermoguttaceae > JANXQG01. The sequence goes on from CAWGOT010000008.1 coordinate 655,111, forward strand.
AGCCGAAACGGGACCGGAAGTGCGGGGTTTGCCTTGTGGTCTGCCAGCCACCGGTATTGGATAACTTTCGTGAGTGCCGTCTTTCCAGTCCCATACTCACCGGTAACGATCAGCCAGCCCTGTTTGGGCTTCTTGCTATCACGCCACTTCGTGAGGTACACGGTCGCGAGTTCCTTGCCGGCGCCGTCCTCAAAGTACGGCTCCTCGTAAACCTTATTTAGCGACGAAACCTCCCCCCCTTCATTGGTCCCGGCGTCCAGAAAATTGGAAATATAGGGGTCGAACTTTTCGAAGCTCTTAAACAACTCGTCGTAGGTAAGCGTCCTTATCCGGCTCTTTGTGGCGCGCTCCCTTACGGGCAGGGAAAATCCGGCAGATGAAACGATCAGCCTCTGAGCGTCCCGGTCCAGCTCGGCAACCATCGCCAGCTTGCCAACGTCCTTGCCGTATTTGTCGTTGTCGACGTGCTCGATCGTAGCCTCTATGTAGATCGGCACCGCGAAGGGGTCATTGCGGGCCTTGGCGATCAGGTCGACCTCCGCCCCGTGGATCTGGTGGGGCCCTGTGCAGTCATAGTGGTTGAGCTCAAAGAGGTTCTTAATCGCCTCAACCAGCTTTTCGGGCGTGAAGCTGCTCATGTCAAACAACTTGTAGGGGTTAATCGCGCCCCGGAAGAACCGCGCTCGCCGTGGCCGCCAGGGGACGGCTTTACCGCGCCGCTTCCGAGTTCTCGTGCCGGCACCGTTGCCCGGCGTTTCGTCGCGGCGGCGCTTGGGGCGACGTAAGGCACGGTGCCAACGCCGTATTCTCTTCCGGGCGGGCGCGTGTCAAGGGCCCAGGGCTCCACTACCACCCCAGGAAGCGGACGGCGGCCGAGCACGGCCTCCCGCCCGTCCTGGTGGGCCGGGAACCTCAAGCGACAAGCGGACGGCGGCCGAACAAGGCCTTTTGCGGCTTCCAGGCTGTGCCCAGGGAACTCCGGCCGGCCACGGTCCTACGATCAAAGTGACACGTTGCCACTTTGATCGACGACCACCCTCGGGTCTCCACAGTCCGCGTACCAAACGGTGCGCGGCCGCCGTCGATCGACCCTCGGCACAAGCACCGAGATGCCCGGGCGAACAACGGATCCCGCCACGGCGGACACGCCGATAGGCGATCGCCAGGAACGCGCGGCGGGAATGCCGCAGGGGACCGCCACGGCAAAGGCGTCAAGGAAGTACTCGAGCCTCGGCAACAACGCCGCGGGGGCCCAACCGACGGCCCCCCCGGCGGAAACGCCGATAGCCGCGGCACACGGCAGAAACGCCGATGGAGGCCCCGCCACTGCCCTTGCCGCCGTCGATCATTGGCCCGGGGCACGGGAAGCGCGCCTGCAGGCACGGCAATCCTGCCGATGGAGGCCCGAGGCAAACCGCGACGCGGCGGGTTTCCTCCCCGGTCAATGGAACGTGCTTCCCGCTTGCGGCCGTGACGCGCATCAGTGAACGGACGAACAGAGAAAAAAGACGACGCGCGGATCGACCGCGAGCGCAGGCCGCCCCGCGATCGATAGACCATCGCCCGGAAAACCCTGATGCGCGTCAGCCCGAAAAGACGCGGTTTCCCCGCAAGAACTGGCAGCTAAACGCCACTACTTGCAAACTTTCGCCGCTTCGCCTAAAATGAAGCGACGTGGATACTTACAGGTTTTTCAGCAGAGTGGAAAGTGGCGACTCATAACCTCGAGGTCGTAGGTTCAAATCCTGCCCCCGCCACTTTTTGTAAACCTTGCTGAAATCAGCGTTTAGATTACCTGCCGACGGTCGGCAGTGCAGCCCGTAAATCAGAGCGTTAGGGGGTCAAGTTGACCCCCGCTGATTGAAAGGATGTGCTGTTATGGCCGTCGCTTCTGTTTCCATCCCCAAGTATTGCCGTCACAACGCCTCTGACCGCGCGTATGTGAAGATCCAAGGCAAGCGGCATTATCTCGGCCGCTTTGGCACGCCGGACAGCAAAGAACGCTACGCCCGCTTCGTTGCCGAACTGGCCGCAAGCCCGGTTGCCGCGGCCGCCGTGGTTCCCACCGCCAGCACCGCCGGCTTGACGGTCGTCGAACTGGCCGACGCCTACCACGAATTTTGCAAGGGCTACTATCGCAAGAAGGACGGCACGCCCAGCGGTTGGCTCGATCATATCAAGCTTGTCCTCGACAAGCATCTCGCGGAATTGTACGGCAACACGCCAGCCGCAGACTTCGGTCCCAAGGCGTTCAAGGCCATCCGGCAACGCCTGGTCGATGCGAAGCAATCTCCCGGCCATACGTCAACAAGCTTATGCCGATCGTCACCAGGTGTTTCAAGTGGGGGGCGAGCGAGGAACTGATTCCCGCTTCCGTCTACCACGGCTTGACGGCCGTGGACGGACTCAGGAAGGGGCGAACCGCCGCCAGGGAGCCGGCCCCGGTCCAACCCGTCGAGGAGGCGCTTGTCGAGCGCACCTTGCCGCACATGCCGGCGATTGTGGCGGATATGGTCCGTTTCCAACGGTTGACCGGATGCCGCCCAGGCGAAGTCTGCCAACTCCGGCCCATGGACCTGGACCGCAGCGCCGAAGTCTGGCAGTACCGGCCCGCCAGTCACAAGACCGAGCATCACGGGCGCGAGCGCGTCATCTGCATCGGTCCCCAGGCACAGGCGATCATCCTGCCCTATCTACAGCGCGACGCCGCCTCCTCCTGTTTCAGCCCGGCCGAATCAGTCAAGGCCATGCGGGAGACGCGGTTATTGGCCCGCAAGACACCGCTTCGCAGGGGCAACCGCAAGGGGACGAACCGGAAGGCCAACCCACAGCGGACAGCGAAGGACCGCTACACGAAAGACAGCTACGCCCGCGCGATCCGTCGCGCTGTCGACAAGGCGAACAAGTTCTATGCGGACCAAGCCGAAGAGATGCAGACCGAAAAGCCCGCCACGCTGGCCTATTGGGCACCGAACCGCCTGCGCCACAACTGCGCTACCGAAGTGCGGAAGAAATTCGGCTTGGAAGCCAGCCAAGTTGTGTTGGGCCATGCTAAGGCCGACGTTACGCAGGTTTACGCCGAGCGTGACAGCGCGCTTGCCGTGGAAGTCATGAAGAAAATCGGCTAACCACCGGCCGGCACCCCCCGGCAACGGCGGCACGGTTCCCGAAAAATATTTCGGGAACCGTTTTTTTCGGGACGCGGAAAACCTCGCAGAATCAAGGCTTTTTCCGCCACTGCGCACGCCGTGGCAAGACGCTCGGCGATGCCCTTTTTCGCCCCGGCCGCGTACTTATATGTAAATGCGTCTAGGCATTCACGCAATTACACACTCGCAAAGGACGAACACATGGCCATCGACATTACCACGGAAACCGTCATCACGCCCAGCAAGGCAACAGGTTTTTGCCCCGAGCGCCGCGCCGGCGCCCGTCCGAATATCGCCACAGTCTACCGATGGATGATTGATGGAGTCCGCGGCATCCGCCTCGAATCCATCATGGTGGGCGGCACAAGATGCACGAGCGTTCAAGCCTTGCAGCGATTTTTCGACGCCTTGACCGCCGCCGCCGACGCGCAGTATTCCGCCCCGATCATTCCGCCCCCCATCACGAAATCACGTCAAGCAGCCATTGACGCCGCGAGGCGGCGGCTTGCAGGCGCGAGGGTGTAAACACCTACTTGGAAGAGCGCCCAGAAATCCACGCGGCCGCCGGGGTACCGGCGGCCGCTTTTCTCTGCGCCCACGTGCCCCCCGAAATTTCAAAACGCGGCCGCTGCGCGGCCGTTGCTCTTTGAAGCCTCAGGGCCGGCGGGCCAGGTGTTCTTGCGGCAAGCGGACGTCGTTTCTTGCGGGTGCTATTCGCTCTGCGGCACCCGCGGCCAAATGCCCAATTCGTCCCCGGCCGCGTACATAAGGGTATGCCGCCCCTCCTGGAAATGTCGCACGAGATCTACGCCCGCAAGCAGGCCCGCCGCGGCCTCTTGGCGTTTACGACCTACACCAAGCCCGACTATACCGTCAACTGGCACCACGAAGCCCTCGCCGCCGCCCTCGACCGCCTCAGGGAAACTCCCCGCGGCCGCCTGATGGTCTTCATGCCGCCCCAGCACGGCAAGAGCGAGCTTGTTTCCCGCCGCTTCCCGGCCTACGTCCTCGGCCGCAGCCCCGACACGCGACTCATTCAGGCCAGCCACACCTACGACCTGGCCTGTTCCATGAATCGCGACGTGCAGCGGATCATGACCCACGACCCGTACGCGAAGCTCTTCCCCGAGACCAGCCTCGCCGAACGGTTCAGCCGCGACAAGATCGCCGCCAGGCGGACCATGGACCTCTTCGAGCTCCCCGGCCACCGCGGCAGCCTGCGGTCCGCTGGCGTCGGCAACTCCATCGCCGGAAATCCGGCCGACGGCTCCATCATCGACGACCCGTTCGGCAAACGCGAGGACGCCGACAGCCCCACGATGCGCCAGAAGGTGTGGGATTGGTTCACCAATGACCTCTATACGCGCCTTTCGGCCGAGGCATGGATCGTCCTGACCCACACCCGCTGGCACCGTGACGACCTGGCCGGTCGTCTGCTCCGCAAGATGGCCGATCGATCGGCCGATCAGTGGGAGATCCTCTGCCTGCCGGCCGTCAAGGAGGAAGGACCTGGCGATGCGGCCGACCACCGCCAGCCAGGCGACGTCCTCTGGCCGGCCTTCAAGTCGCCGGCCGACCTCGACATCATCCGCCAGCAGGACGCGAAGACGTTCGCCGCCCTCTACCAGCAGAACCCCACCGACGCCAGCACCGCCGACTGGGCCGTTGCCCTCGCCGGCGACTGGATGTGGGCCAAGCCCCACCAGTGGCCCGCGAAATTCGACATCGGCGTGGTCTGCGTCGATGCCAGCAAAGGCAAGAGCGACAAGCAGGGCGACTACACCGCCATCGTCTACATGGGCATCGCCCGCGGCCTGTTGTGGATCGACGCCCGGATCGAGCGAATCCCGCTCGACCAGGTCGTCGGAAAAACGATCGTCTTTTGCGACCAGCACAAGCCCGACATGGTCGGCATCGAAGCCGAGCAGTTCCAGGAACTGCTCGTCCACGAGTTTCGCCGCCAATGCGGCCACGACATCAAGACCCGCTGGCCCATCTACATGATGATGACGCGCGGACTCAAAAAAGAGTTCCGCATTAGACGATTGGACCAGTACATCACGAATCGCGAGATCCGCCTTCGTGCCGACTCGCCCGGCTGCCGCCTGCTTCTCGAGCAGCTCCTCGACTTTCCGACCGGCGAGCACGACGACGGCCCCGACGCCCTGGAAATGTGTACCCGACTACCACGCGAGGCAATGGCATGAACGACACCAAGCCCGAACGCATGACCCTACGCGCCATCAGCCGCAAGCTCCAGCTTGCCGAGGACTACTGCGACTATTTCGACCGCGTCGTCGACATGTCCGACATCGCCGACTTCGGCAACGGCGACAAAGCCGACCGCGGCCCGCTCCCCGGCGGCCTGCCAGACCCAGGCACGGCCTACGGCCGCGCGCTGATCTATCCGGGAGCGACGGCATGGGCCTACATCAACGAGATCGAGCTCCGCCAGATCCGCGCCCGCTGCCGCGTCTTCACGCAGACCAACCCCTACGCGATCGGCGCGGCACGCAATCGCGTCGCCTACACCGTCGGCAGCGGCCACACGTACAAGATTACCGGCCGGCAAGACAACGTCGCCGAGCAGACCACCGACGACTGCCTGAAGGTTATCGAAGATTTTCGCAAGCGCAACAAGTGGCCCACCCGCCAGAAAGAGACCGTCCGCCGCCTCGACCGCGACGGCGAACGGTTCCTCCGCCTCTTCGTCGACGAGGAGCGCGCCGAGCTCAACGTCCGCTTCGTCGAACCGTTGGAGATCCAGAACGCCCCCGACAAGACCAGCGCCCACGGCGCCTATTTTGGCATCGGCTTCAAACAGATTCAGAGCCAAGACGGCAACGCCGCGCCCGCCTTCGACATCGAGACGCCCGTCGAGTACTACATTGTCACCATCGGCACACTGGGGGAAGCCATCGGCCTCCGCGAGACGGTGCCGGCCGATCAGATCCAGCACCTCAAGGCCAACGTCGATATGACCTGGCCCCGCGGCTTGCCGACCTTTTGGGCCTTGATGCCGAACATGCAGAACGCCGTCCAGACCTTGAAGGCCACCGGCAAGATCGTCGAATTTCGCGCCCGCATCGGCATGATCCGCCGCCACGTGAACGCCGCCAAGGAATCGGTGCAGAAGTTCATCGCCGACGCTGCCAAGGCCAAAGACGGCCCCACGCCGACGGCGAGTAAGTACCCGTTCGCCGCCATCATCGATACCAGCGACGCCACCGAGTACCAGTTTCCCTCCGGCTCGGTCCCCGTCGACGGCAACGTCGCCGCCATCCAGGCCGAGCTCCGCACCTGCGCCAGCGCCCTGGCCATGCCCGAGTACATGATCTCCGGCGACGCCAGCAACGCCAACTTCTCCAGCACGATGGTCGCCGAGGCCCCGGCCGTGAAGACGTTCGAGGAGATGCAGGCCGACCTGATCGAAGCTGACGTTCAGATTCTGGAACGCCAGCTCGTCATCGCGGCCAAGGCGGGACTGATAACGGACTGTTCCGGCGATCCGGACAGCGACGACTACGTTTTGGACGTTGTCAAGGTCGAGGCAGAACCGCCGATCATCAAGAGCGAGAACCGCCTCGAAGAGACCCAGGCCGACCAGGTGCTCTTCACCAGCGGCCTTATGTCGAAGGCCACTTTTGCCGCCCGTCACGACCTGATCTGGAGCGACGAAGACGAGCAACGCAAGGCCGAACACCTGGCCGACCCAACAACCGCCGGCCAACCAGCCGGCGCACCACCGATGGACGGCGTGTCGCAGCAGGCCGGCGGTCTGCCCGAGGATCTCGTAAGCACCATCGTTGCCGCCGTCCGCCAGGTCCTGCAGGAAGGCGACCCGGCCCAGCCGAGGAAGCCCAAGGGCACCCCCGGCGGCGGACAGTGGACCAAAGAAGACGCACAGGCGGCCGAGGAGCGGCGCCGCGCACACCCTAAACTGCCCGGCCCGGCCAAAGACGATCCGCCCGAAGAGATCGCCCGCCAGAAGGCCATCGAAGACGCCCGCACGTGGGCCAGCGGCCGCGGCATCACGATACCGCAGATCGCCGAGCACGCGGCGGCCGCCATCTCCTCGGTCATCGCCTCCTGGTCGAACGCCGACAAGCCGCTCGTGATCCGCGCCCTCGACGTCGGCCACGGCGGCGCGGTCTTTCTGCACCTGCCCAACGGCAAGACGATCCTCTTTGACGCCGGCAAGATGGGCTCGCCGTACGCCGCGTCCGCGGCAATCCGCGAATATCTCGCTTACTGGAACCAGGGGCCCGCCGGAATACGGCTCACGCCCGACTCGATCGACGCTGTCATCCTCTCGCACGACGACACCGACCACTACAACGCTCTGCCGGACCTGATTGCCCCACAACCAGGCATCGACCCACGATGGTCGATCAGCCTGCCGGCCCACCCCATGTCGATGATCGGCCCCAAAGCCACCCCCCTCGCCGCGGGCGAGGAAGCAGTAATCGGCGACCAAATACCGACCACAATAGCCGACCGTTACCCGGAGTTTGACGCATTCGGCGGAAACGCTCTCGGAACAACCGACGAGATTGCCGCCGCTGCCGAAAACCCAGCCATGCCCGAAATGGTCGATCCACACGCATTAGCGGACTCGCCTCAGCGTTTTGTCGACCTCCCTCCCGAGCAAATAACGCCGCAGGAACTTGCACATCTGGACGCAGTCGCCGCCGGCACAAAACCGGTTACAAGCCTTGAAATATACGGCAACGCCGCCGCCGAAGCCAACTACGCCGCAGAAGCGGCAAAGCGCGGCCTAACGCTCACTAAGTCAGCGGATGGAGTGGTCGCCGCCTACAAAGACCCAGCCGCGTACAGCAATCTCCAGACAGCCATCGCCGAACAAAACGCAAACGGCGTCACGACCGAAAGCCTCCGTAAGATCGGGGAAGCGTACGGCTACACGGCCACAGGCGCGCTGACCGACGCCGAGTACGCCGCCCAGAACCCCCGCGGCGTGTACGCCGGCGAAGAAGCAGCCGCCGAAAGACGCGCCGAACTGTACGTGGACGAGAACGGCAACGCATTGCCGATACCGACCGGGGCCGACGCCGCTCACAACGCCGCGAATGCCCTTGACGCCCAACGCATGTATGCGATCCGCCGGGAACTTAACCGTATCAAGGAACGCCGAACCCATACGCCCGACCCGGTACGCGTCGGCGCGGTATACGTCCCCCCGCAGATGTTCAAGCCCGGTAAGGACGGCACCAACGAGCAGACGCGATTCCTTTACCGCGCCATCACCGAGTCCAAGGTCCCGATACGAGTCATCGGCGAGGGCGATTCCTTCGACGGCGGCAACGGCTGTCGCGTGACTGTCGTCAACCCAGCTCAGAACCCACGCAATGCCGCCAAGAACGCCCGCGCCATCGCCCTGGAGGTGACCTACAAAGGCCACTCCGTGCTGCTCACGTCCGACATGAGATCGCCGGGCACCGACGACCTACTGGCCCAGCGCCCGAGGCACCAGGACCTCATCACGGCGCCCCACCACGGCAGCACCGATCCGGTCGCAGCCGCGGAACCGCTCTCGAAGTGGGCGACGCCCAGCGCCACGGTCGTTCAGGCCGACCACCGCTGGAATACCGGCGCCACCGAGGCCACATACGGCAAACAAGGCGTGGTATACCACACGGCCGACACCGGCGCGGTAAAGGCCACGATCGACAAGGATGGGACCCGAGTGGAAACCTACCTGCCGCTCTTTGATCCTACGCAAAAGACTCGCAAGGCCGCTCTTCGCGGCGACGACCGCCCCATCGTCCAGCAAGCCACCATGGAGGACGACTTCCAGCCGAGGGATTGGCACGGCCGCTGGACTGCGCACGACCGACCCCGGCGGTGACAAACCGCTCACGACGGCCGCCCAGACCCACACCAAGACCGACGATCCCGAGCCGGACTATTACGGCATGATGGAAGAGTATCACCAATGGCTCGCGCGGAAAGAAGCCCCCGACACGCAACCCGCAAGCCAATCCGCTTTCGCCGGCCGACACGAACCCGCGCGACGAGATCCCGGTGCTTGCCCGCCCGCCTTTGCCCCCCTGGGACGACTCGATGAGCAAGCACGCCAATCTCACCGACCCGGCCAAGATCGCCGCGAAGATCGCCGCGGACAAAGCCAAGTACGAAACCGAGCTCGCCGCCGACGCAAAGAACCAAACCCTCTACGCCGACCTGCGATTGATCGCCGCAGACTGGCAGTACAGCTTCAGCCGTGGAATGAACGCCCTTCGCGACCTCGTCGACGGCAGCCACAACCATGTGCTGATGGGCACGGCGCCTGGCGAATTTCGCCCCGACCCAACACCCACCGCACCAATCGAAGTCACGTCAGAAATCGCTGCCCGAAACGCCAGCGGCAAGGAAGGTCAACCCGCTGGAGGGTTCCGGGGAATTTATTACAGCATGCCCGCACTCATCACGACAGGCAGGACGACCGACTCCGCACCGCTCGCCTTCGGCGACGTCGGGCGCGGCCTCACCAACGACGACACCCACCTCCAGCCGGGCGAGGACACCGAGCCGGAAGAAAAGCCGCCCTACGTCGCCGCCAAACGCGCCGCGATGGCGGCAATCGAAGCCAGCCAGGTGGCCGAAGCCACCCTGGCCAAATACGCCAACGAACCCCGCACGCCCATCAGGCGTGAAACCGACGACGGCGCCGAGACGACCTTCCACGGCGCGCACGACCCCGAGGTCCGACGCGCTTGCTTCGCGGCACGCGACGCCCATCTCGCAGCCGCCGAAGCGTACGAAACGGCCGGTGGCCGCGACAAAGGCCAGGCCGGCATCCACTACCACACGGCGTATATCCACCGCTTGACCGCCGCCGAATACGACCATCTCGCACCCGACGAGCCACCTAAACCGCCCGCGCCCCCATCCTGGCACGCCGACATCAACAAGGACATTTCGCTTCGCCTGGAAAAGATCCCCAACGTCACCCGCACCACCGCCCAGGCGATCGAGGACGAACGCGACCGCCACGGCCCCTACAAATCCAATGCCGACCGGCGAGCCCGCCTGCCCTACGTCCCCGAGTACGAACACAAGATGCTCGATAAGTACTGCGCCGCTGGCGGAAGACATCCAGGAATCGGAAGACTATCCCGAAGTCGCGGCACCCGACATCGTCCAGCACGACCACTACTCGTGCGGCGCGGCGCAGGCCATGACCGCCGGCAGGCTCCGCGGCGTCGGACCGGCGACCCTCGACGCCTGGAAAACCGCACTCGGCACCAGCGAAGACCAATCCACGGAACCGCCGCGGATCGTCGAATACCTGGCCAGCCTCGGCCTTCGCGTCATTGCCCGATCAGGCATGACCATCGACGACCTAGAGGCGTACACCCGCGCCGGCTGGTACGTGATCATCTGCTGCCAGGACTATGGCCCCTACGTCCCGGCGAAGGCCAAATTCGCCTACGGCCACTACCTTGGCGTGGTCAAGGTTGACGGCGAATATGTCCGCTGCCAGGACAGCTCCGAAGACAACGTCACCCGCGACAGCGGATCGATTCAGGCCCCCGGCCGCATCATGACTGCCCGCGACACCTTCGACGCCAATTGGCACGACAGGGACGCCGCCGGCGCGAAGTATGACCACTACGGCATCGCCGTCGGGCCGGCGGTCTTCAGCCAAACGAAATGAACCGCGGATAATGCGGACGGGTGCGTATGTGCTTTTCATTTCTTTGCGGTTTTGCGCCTATGCCGTGCGCCCGCAGAAGGAGAAACTTCACGTCGTCTGAATTGTCACCGTGGTTACCAAACATAGGGGACACAGAAAAAAGTAGGTCGCGAACTCTCCGGGAAAATATGGTCTATTGTCCGAAATGAAGCCGGAAGGCCGATCATAACGCTCGTATCCAATCGAAGCAACGTAAGTCATTTTCTGCCGACATTTTCGACACTTCACTATCTCAACGTCATAAAGCCAAATCGGCGGTCCAAGGACACGAATAAATGCGTCTCCGCCGACAAATGTATCAGATGCTGCATAAAAAGACTCCTCGTCCAAAGGATGCTCGTCTGGCGTCATTGCCCGCAATCGAAGGGCGGTGCGAGGCAGCGGATTAGGAAGTCGGTCCTCCTCAGGAAACAACTCCCCCCTTGTGGACGACACGTGCAATACCGTAACTCGTCGATCCCGGGGACTGATCTGGAAGTCCTGGCGGTCTGGCATACACGTAACATTCAGGTAGCAAACGAGCGGCAGTTCGTCTAAGCCCTGGAATTTTATTGCGGACAGTCGCGGATCGGTAAGGTCTAACGTCAGTAGCTGTATCGATTTACCCCATTTAGCAGGACCTTTAATTACAGGAAAGGAATATCCACCAAAGTAGTGCTCAAATCCGTCACTTCCACTGACCGCGACAAAGCCCGGAATGCCACGAAATTGCTCACCATACCGATTGTCGTTCATCGCCCAAGCACCCGTTTTATAAGTGTCTTCGCATACGTCCTCGGTTGCTCAATATTCGACGCCGCATAGGCCATTATCCGACACGACAGCGCCCACCGCAAGCAGCCCGCGGCAGCAAACCAGCCTCTCCCCGGTTCTGAATATTACGACCTGCATTCCCAGCGCTTTCTCTACCTTTTTTTCCGATGCCCTTTTTCGCGCGGCCGCGTATATATCCAATAGATGAACGCCAACCAAACACTTCAGGAATACGCCGACAACAGCGGAAACCGCCTCACGGTGGACCGTGCCCGCGGCATAATCCCCGGCGTCAAACTGCTCGGCCGCGTCTCGAAGAAGGGCCGCGAATACCCGCCCGCAGTCATGGCCAAGGCCCTCCCCCTGTACGAAGGCATGCGGGTCAACGTCGACCACGTCGATCCCGGCCAGCGCCGCAGTCTGCGGGACCGCATCGGCCTGGTCAAGAACGTGACCCTCAAGGAAGACGGCCTGTACGGCGATTTTCACTTCAACCCCAAGCACCCCCTCGCCGAGCAGATCGCCTGGGACGCCGAAAACGCCCCGCAGAATCTCGGCTTCAGCCACGACACCAGGGGTGGAAGCCGCAACCAGAACGGCAAGGTCGTCGTCGAGTCGATCGACACCGTGCTTTCCGTCGATCTCGTCGCCAACCCTGCCACCACCACTGGACTTTTTGAGAGCACCGATATGGACTGGAAAGACATCGACATCCCCGGCCTAAAGGCCAATCGCCCGGAAATCGTCGCGACCCTGCAGGAGTCGCTCGACCCCGCCGAACGCCAAGAACTGACCGCCCTCCGCGCCGAAAAGGCGGCCCGCACCCTGCAGGAATCGATCGACGCCGATCTCCGCGCGGCCGGCCTCGATCCGGCCAACAAGACGGCCGTGTCGCAGGTCTTCATGGAGGATCTTGTCGCCACCGCCGACCAGGCCAAGCGCCAGGCCAAGATTGCCGACCGCAGGGCCCTCTACGCCAGCGGCCACGGCGCGAACAACCCCCGCGCGGAGCCGATTTCGAGCATGCCGCTGGTCGAAGACACCACCGCCCGTCAGATTCCCCCGGCGACCGCGCCCCTCACCGAGCGCATCCGCCGCTTCGTCAAATAGAAGGAACCGCCCCCATGTCCTCGAACGCCCGTTACGTCTCCGGCGACTGCCGCCCCACGCCGGTAAAGTGCGACCCCAGTTACCCCATCGAAGTCGGGGACCTGCTCTTCCTCGAACCGAGCAACGGCCTTGCCCGTCCGGCCTCGGCGGCGGCCAACCAGGGCACGGTTCTTTTGAACCAGGGCGCGTTCCACGACGCCTTTCTCGGCGTCGCCCTCCAGAAGAACGGACTGCAGCCCAACGAGACCGTCCCGCTCAATAGCACGATCAACCACAGCCCCGCCAACGTAATCCAGTGCGCCACCGCGGGGAGGTTCCTCTATCCCTGCGCGGCGACCACCTGGAATACAGGCTCGCTCGTGGGCGTCGCCGCCACGACGGCCGGCTGTCCCAACCAGTCGGTTGCGTCCGTGGCCAATACCTCGTTGTCCATCGGTCGCGCGGCCCCCGCCGCCGACGAGATTGGCGTCTCGTTGACCCAGGTCATCGTCCAAATCGAATCCACGATCATGGCCGGTGGCGCTCAAACTCCGGTCGCCGGCAGCTCCAGCGGCGCCATCTAAGCAGCCGCCCGCTAATTTGCAGTAAACCTTTTTATCGATCAAGGAAGTCGAACCATGAGAATCAACGCACGAGAGATCGCCCGCGGGCTGCGCCTGGAAGGCGTCCAAACCCGCGGCCGGCAGGCCGTCCTGGAATCGCGGACCTGGGTGACCTGCAAGAGGCCCTCGACTCCGGCAGCCGCGGCCAGCCCGGCGGCATCCAGCCAACGGACTTCTCGCTCCGCGACCTGGCCGCGAATACGATCTTCAGCCGCAACGGCGATCCGGTCGGCCACGGCTTCGTTCAGGAGTACTTCGATCCCGGCAGCGGCCAGCCCCTGCAGGAAGCGATGGGCGCCGTCGACGCCTCGGCCTTCGCCGGCATCACCGGCCAGCTTCTCATCAACCGCGTTTTGGCAGCGTTCACGCAGGAAGAGTTCATCCTCTCGAAACTCATTCCGACCGTGCCCACCAGTCTGAATGGCGAGCGGATCCCCGGCGTCGCCCTCCCGCGCGACCCCGGCGAAGACGTCGTCGTCGCCGAGGAAATGGACGAACTGCATTACGTCGGCTTCACCGAAGAGTACATCCAGACGCCGGCCACGACCAAGCGCCAGCTTGGCATCGCCGTTACCAAGGAAGCCGTCTTTTTCGACCGCACGGGCCTGGTGCTCGACCGCGCGAGCTACGTCGGCACGCTGCTGGGCCTCCGCAAGGAAAAGAACCTCATCCTGACCTTCATCGGGGCGAATGAGACCTTTCAGGAAAAGCGGACCGGCGACTCGGCCGCCGTCAGCCTGGCCACGTACTACGCGGCCGACGACAACGCCCGCTGGACGAACCACCTCGACGGCAATCCGCTAAACGATTGGACGAACATCAACGCCGCCGAGCAGGCGTTCTCGCAGATGACCGACCCCAACACGGGCGAGCCGATCATCCTGCCTGGCCGCCGCGTTCTCGTCGCGCCGCAGATCCAGGCCCTGAGCCTGAACCAACTGATGCAGGCCCAGGCCGTATGGAAGTTCACCCAGGGCGGTGCCACGCCGGGGACGGGCGGCGGGACCTACGCAGGACTCGACGGCGCCACGGCCGGCTGGGCCAACAGCGGCAAAAACCCGCTCATGGACCTCTCCATCACCATGGCCACCAGCCGCCAGCTCTACAAGCAGGTCCTGGCCTATCTCGACAGCAACGCCGCCGACGCCGCTTCCTACTGGTGGTATGGCGATCCCGCCGCCTTCGCGTACATGGAAAACTGGCCAATTACCGTGGTCCAGGCCCCCGCCAACAGCGAGGCCCAGTTCAACCAGGACGTCGTTGCCCGCTTCAAAGCCAGCGACGCGGCACCCCCGCGATCATGGAACCGCGGCGGATGATGCGCTGCCGCGGCAGCAGCACGAGCAGTTCCAGCGGAGCCACCCTGCCGGTCATCCCGTAATGCGGCGCCCGCACCCCACCGGGCCGGCTGGCGAGACACCGCCCGCCGGCCTTTTATTTGAAACCAGTTCGCGTAGGAGCCCACCATGTTCGCTCAACTTGACCCAACCGCTGCCGGAACGTGGGCCGCCGTTGCCCTGACGATCTTCGGCGCCACTGCCGGCAGCTACGCCGCCGTCCGCGTCTGCCTCGCCACCCTGACCGCCGAGGTCCGCGCAATCACAAAGCGCCTCGACGAGGTCGCGGCCGGCGACACGGGCGTACTCGGCGAGCTCAAGGCGAAGGTCGCCACCAACACGACCAACATCGCCGACATCTACGGGCGGCTGCGAACACTTGAGGCCGTCTGCGCTGGAAACCACGCCCACCAACCCCCGGTGAGCCAATGAGCGCCTGCCAAGACTTCGACACGATTATCACGCAGCTTCGCGCGGATCATCGAAATCACCGCCAGCCAAAACCCCACCTACAACGTCGAGGGCCACTCCTACTCAAAAGGCGAGTACCTGGAGCAACTTGGCCGCCAACTGGAACAGATGATGAAACTCCGCAGCCAGGCCGAACCGTTTGAGATGGTCAGCAGGGGGAATTAGCCGGATGAAACACGGATTGAACACGGATTGGGGAAATTAGCCGCGAAGGAAAGACGCCAGAGTCAATGCACACCTTTTACAAGGCTACGTATGTGCGCGAGCGGCGACGCCACGCCCATGAGCCATATTTATTCGTTTGCGTGGACCTCAAACCGCTGAAAACGCGCCATATCTCATCCATGCTCCCACAATCGGTAATCCCTATGTCCGACTCACCGACCTTGACCTTCATGGTGCGACAATCTGTCGCCGTCAAACAAGTAGAGTGTACCGTCGCGCTACCGGAATCATCCGCCCAGCATTGTCGCGAACCTCTACGCCAGCCCCGACCACACGGTACCGAGGGTCGTCAATTTCCTGAGAACGGAGGCGTTAGCCGGAAAAGTGCGGATAACCGCATAAAGGAGTGTCCGACCGCCGCGCACATAGCCGTAGTTTGCTACGACGCGTGATTTGCCAATGATGGCTCCCTCCGAGCTGACTCCCTCCCCAAATAAGAAGTGGAAATCGCCAATGCCGAGCATTATCACCACCATCAAAAGGATCAATGTTGCCAGGACGGTGTATTTGAACCATCGGCGTTTGCGCTTGGGGGTGTCCATTCCCGTCAGTGTAGCTCCTGGGATGGGGATTTCAAGCGTAGACATGATATTTTTGCTCCCTATATTCCTGTCAACATTTTTCTGCCAACTTCTTATGGGCTTCCAGTTCGACTTTTCCGCCGACTTCCTCACGCTGGACAATCTTCAGCCGTTGACACTCCGCATCACGGGCCAGGCCGACCAGCCGATCCCCAGCGCCCAGGACCATCCCCCCGACATAAAAGACCCGGACCAGGCCGGCGGCCAGGTCCTCGAAGGCGATCGCTACTGGGTCTGGCCCATCGCCGCCACCCCGGTCCAGCCGCCGCTAGGCTCGCTCCTGATTGACCAGGACACCAACGCCTGGACAATCCTCTCGCTCACGAAGAAGCAGACCCCGCAAGGCGTCTGGACGGCACGCTGCCGCAATCTGGCCGTCGCCAACGGCTTGAACAACGTCGCCCAGGTCTGGAAGGCCACTTACGCGAAAAGCCCCGCAGGCGAAGCCCTGGCGACGTACTCCGCCGTTCTCACGGGCATCCCAGCCCGCTTCCAGCCCTTGGACACGTCCGAACAGATCCTCGAAGACGCCGAATGGCCCAAGACCACGTACCACGTGATTCTCGGCACCGACATCTTCGCCCCCACGGTCCCCGTCGAGCCAGCCTCCGCCGACTACCGGCTCGTTGACCCGGCCGGCCGGCACTACCGCATCACGCAGTACACCAGGCCCCAGCGCATCGACGCCCTGCCCGTCGCCGTATGCGTACTCGTGATCGAAGGCGCCGAGGGCAGCGCACGCGACCGTTTGAGCAGTTCCGGGAGTTAGTTTCTTTGCGCCTCGCGCCTTTGCGCGAGACCTAACCATGCCCGTTCGCATCACGATGAAGATCTATCGAAAGAAGCGGGATCAGCCCTCAGCCACGCCCGCCGGTCTGAATCGCGCAGCCGACTTCCTTGTCGGCGAGCTCCGCAAGACCGTTTCGGTTCAGAATCCGTACCACCGCAACAGGCACAATAAAGACGCCGGCAAACCGCCCTTCCAGCGTACCGGCGAGGGCATGCAGTCGATTCACAGGACGGCCACCGGCCGCATTTCCATGCTGGCGTACATGGCACTCCTCGATATCGGCACAAAGCGGATCGAGCCGCGACCCTGGTACCGCGTCACGATCGACCGCGTCAAGGCAACCCTCGCACGACTGGCACTCGGCAAATGAGCGATCTCGGCACAATCTCGGGCGTGACCAGCCTTGAATCGGCCATCAACGCTATTTGGGCCGACAACGCTGCGCTCGTCGCCCAGGTCCCCGCCGACCGCCTGATAACCGGCCGCGTGCCGCCCAGCGAGCAGATGCCCTACGTCCGGCTCGAGCCCGAAGGCGGCCCGGAGAACGGCCGCACGAACCGCACGATATACGCCGCGGCCAAAGTCAGTTTTCATATCTGGAGCGACGCCATCGACATCGCCCGCACCACGATCGCGCCCCTGATCTACGCCGCCTTCGCCAGCATGGCCTTTGACTGGGGCAGCGGCGGCGTGCTCGACATGAAATGGGACGGCCCCCCGACCAGCCGCCAGACGACCGATCCGGAAATCAAGGCCTGGGAAACCACCGTCTCCTTCACCTGCACCACGTGGCAGACGAGGACCGACGCAACCAATTCCTGGAGCAGCAGCGGAGCCTGAAATGAGCGGACCAACCCAAGGCCAGGGCCAACAGAATGGCGACGCCCACGTCGGCGGATCGTCGATCCTCGAAATCGACCAGTGGGAGTTTACACCCACACAGAAGCTTGGCGCCGTCGTGACCAACGTCACCGGTGGATTTGAGGGCCAGATCCGCGGCACGCCCGGCGGCAAAGGCTCGATCCGGATCGTCGTCCCCAAGACCGGCTACACCGCCCCGATCACCGCCGGCGCCTACACGATCCTGAATCTCTACGCCGACGCCGCCCGGCTGCACGGCTATACCCAGATCTACGCCGAGTTCGAGTCGGCCCCGACCAAGATCGAACTGATCTCCGACAAGGCCATCGGCATTACCATAAATTTCAAGGCCAACGGCCCCTACAACGCCACGGGCGCCTTTGCCGTCCTCGGCCCGTTCAACAACGAAGTCACCAGCAGCAGCGGAACATGAACCTCGACACCTACGAGATCCAACTCGATGCCACCGGCCAGGAGGCCGTCCAGCAGACCCTCGACGCCCTGGGCGTCAAAGCCGAGAAGATCAATGCAGAGGTCGGAGGCAAGGGGCCGGAGGCCGGAGGTCAGCAGATCGGAGGTCGGAAACCCGGCCCTCGATCTTTCCACGACCAACGCCCTCCTGGAGCGGATCGCCGCCGCCGTCGAGCGCAACCAATCCCGATCCTACGAACCGGTTTACTGACCCATCCTTCATCCCTCATCCCTTATCCTTCATCCTTCCCACTATGGCCATATCACGACGCTTTCAGGCCCGTGCGACCGTCACGCCCGCGACACACAGCGCCCTCGTCACCGGCCGCGCCGCCCTCCGCAAACAACACATCGACCTGGTGAGCCAGGTTGCCAACGCCGACGGCACCGTCACCATCACGCTTGCCGGCCGCGGGCTCGGACCGAAGGCGACGCCCGCCGCGCCGCCGGTGAACGTCTCGATCGAGAACGGCCAAGTGAAAATCTTACCCATCGAGTAAACCATGCCCGCGCCGACCGTCTACGGGATCGTCTCGATCCACAACGACTACAGCTACGCCGCCGGCTGGACCGCGCGCATGGTCTACTGTCTGCCCGCCACCAAGGTCGCCAGTTTCATCGAATCCAACTACCTGGCCGAATACACCGCAAGCACGACGATGGCCGTCGTACGCATCACGGACGAGCCCTGGATGGAGGGCAACGTCGTGCTCTCGGCCGGCACCTCCCAGACCCGCCGCGTCACGCTCCACTTCGGAATCGTCTACCTCGACGTGCCCTGGCCCGCGCACCTCACCCGGCCCGACTACGCCGCCGGAACGACGCTCAAGCTGCACACGAATTACGCCAGCGAATACATGCCGCTCCGCGGACGATCATTAAAGCCCACCGCAGGCCCCGCTCCTGGCCCCGACACGCAAGAGGCACTCGTAATTTGCCAGGATGAATACCGCATCGAATGGGACCGCGTTCAGGACCTGGCCGACCTCGATTTCGACGGCTATGTGGGCTACGTCAACGAATACGACTTCCTCCAGGAAGGCGACGCCGGCACGCTCTTGATCGTCGGCGCACCGCAGGAGCCGTCCTACGTCCTGAACCCGGCGAACCCATGTTCGTGGAAAACAACGGTCACGATCCGCCAGCGGGCGATCACCGTCGCCGATGGCGACAACGCGGGCACGTACGGATGGAACGATTGGTACAACCCGGCCAACCAGCAATGGGAAGCCCTCGAACTGACGAACGGCCAGCCAAAGTATCCAACAACCGATTTTTCCGGATTGTTTTCGTAGCCCCTCAGAACTGAGAACTGTGTACTGAGTACTGCGTACTGACCTCCGGCTCCCCGCTCCCCGCTCCCTGCTCCCATGCCTCAACCGCCCTTCATTCCACCCGCCGGCAGCCCGATAACGCCCCGCCCCGGTGCGCACCGCGAGATCCTCGCCGGACTCGCCGCGGCGGCCGCCCGCAAGGACTGGGTGCCGGGCGGCATCACGGCCGAGGGAGAATCGGACCAGGCCCTGCCGGCGATACCGCAGATCGCGCTCTTTGAAATAACCGACAACTTCACAAGCGGCGATCCCAGCGACGGCACGCCCAACCCGCCCTATGGCAATTGGTTCCACGCGCCCGCGACCAAAGTCGAGTACTATCCCGCCGGCCAAGTGGTCAACGCCGGCCAACGCCGGCGACGAAACTACGATCCCCCTCCAGCTCAACGTCTGGCATTCCGCCGGCTACCAGCTCGACAGCACAGACGCCGACCGCAACATGCCCGACGGCCTCGCGGCAGCCTCCCAGTTCATGCCGGCCGCCGGCCCCGGCCAGTGGGTCTGGTGCCACTTCGACGAGGCGGCCGGAATCTGGGTCATGCTCCAGCCCTTCGAGGACATTATCCGCGTGCAGCTTGCCGAAGACTGGTACGCCTGCGACTCGGCCACGGCGAATATCCTGATCGCCAATGGCGACGCCGACGAGTGGCTCGGCTTTGCCACGGGCTACGCGGTAACTGCCTACGATCCGTTGGGGACCATCGCCAACGATCCCTTGTCGCTCCGCGATTCATCCGGCAATTGCTACATGCCCGCCCGCACATGCGCGATCCTGAAACGATTCGCCGACGACAACGCCTGGGAGCCGTTGCGCTTCATGCCGGGCCAATGCGCCAGTGGCAGCGGGTCCGCGGGCTCAGGCAGCGGCACACCGCCCTGCACGCCGCCGGCCGGCGCCACCTGCAGCTACGTCGAGGCTCGAAGGCGCCCCCGGCTGCTGGATCGAAGTCTGGTGTACGGGCAGCGGCGGCGGATCCGGCGGCAGCGGCAGCGCCTCGGGAAGCAGCGGCGGTTCATCGGCTGGCAGCGCCGGTCCGGCCGGGAGCGGATCGGGAGCCGGTGCCGACGAATACCCGTACCACGGTGCGGCCAGCGATACCGAAGCCAACCCCGGTTTCGTCACCAGTTCGCCCGGCTCGTCGCCGCCAGGGATCAACCTCGCCTATCTCGACGCGGACGACGCCGACCACACGGCGGCCGTGCAAGCCGCCGCACAAAACGCCGGCGTCGCCATTGCCATCTATAGCGCCGAAACCGAAATCTGGAGTGGCACCACCCTCGGCGGCGGTTCCGTTGAAGGCGGCGCCATTCGCGCCAACGATTGCCTCATCTTTTGCAACAGGCGCCTCCCGATTTTTCGTCCTACACCAACTTGACAGTCCAATTTGCCTGACCAACCCCAACCGGAGAGAACCCATGTCCGCAGCTTTTTCACCCACCCCCGAAGTCGTGTGCGCCCAGACCATGATGCAGCACCTCAACGAGGAGTTGTCGCGAATGGTCGCAAACTACATGACGCACTATAACGCCGTCTGGAAAAATCCCACCGCCACGCCCGACAAGATCGTCGCCGCCTTCGGCAGCCAGGGGCAGGCGTTGTTTGCCAAGGCCGCGGCCACGGCCGCCTACCTGGTCGCAATGGGGGCCGTCGATGCCACGGGCAAGCCCACCATTCCGACCACGATGCCCACCGGCTGGAATTACGTCGCCAATGCAGACGGCAGCGTGACCCTCACCAAGACCGCCTGAAAAGAGGCCACGGATGAAGCACGGATGATTAACCTTGCCCTGCGCTACGGCCGGCTCGTTAGCACCGACGGCCGGCCGCTTTTGCGGCGGCCGTTGCCGGACGACGCGGGTCTGCGGAAGAAACTGGCTGAACTGCACGGCCTCTTCGCCACGCCGCAGACCCCGCCGCCGCTTTCCGGCGACGGCATCGTCATGACCTGCAACCTCCGCTATTGGCCGATGGTCTGCGTAGGGGTCCGACTCATGCGCGAACTCGGCATTGCTACACCAATCCAGGTCTGGCACGACGGCCCCGTGGGCAACGAGCTTGACGGCCTGGCCCGCTTGGTGGACGTCCGCGCCGTCCAGCGGATCCACCCCGCGCGGAAATGCACCCACTTCCAGGGCAAGACCTACGCCCTGTTGCACTGCGGCTGGCGGCGGGTCATCCACCTCGACGCCGATGCCTATCTGGTCCGCAACCCGGGGCCGATCTTCGACCTGGTCGACCGCTGCCGTTTCGTCTATTGGGACACGTCCCGCTGGAGCGACGCCAACACCAACAAGCGGCTCTTCCCCGCCATCGCGCAATGGGTGCCATGCATCCAGGGCGGGCACTACGCCCTCGACTGCGCCGCCTATTGGCACGAATTGACCTGCGCCGCTTCATGGACGACCACGCCGACCTGTGGGACCACCGCAACTGGGATGAGGACTCCTGGCGGACGACGATTTCCCGGCTTGGCTCCCCGTACTTGTGCGCGGGCGACTTCCGCCAGCGGGCCTGGATGCACTACGTGGCCCTCGACGGCCACCCGATCATCCTCCACCGCATTTTCAGCAAGCTGCTCGCCGGTACGCAGCCCCGCTACTGCCGTTGGGCACCGCACGAGGCCAGGGTCTTTGAACTATTCCGGGAATACGAGGCGCGCCATGCGAATCCTGGTCGGGATTGAAGCCTGCGAAAGCTACGCCCAGCGCCTCTACGGTTTGCCGCCGTTGGATGCCGGCCCTTCAAGCGGCCGGTGTCGATTGCCTCCTGGTCTTCGGCGGCGGCGATCGCCGGGAGGGCGACCGGCTATGGCTGCCCGTCAGCCCGCTTGGCGCACCGCATCTTGTCCAGCGGACCACACACCTCGCCCGCTACGCCCTGGCCGCCGGCTACGACTACCTCTTCAAATGCGATGACGACGCGGCGATCCACCCCGCCCGCTTCGCCGGGTACGATCTCCGCGGCCGCGATTACGTCGGCATCGAACCCTTCGCCGGCTGGGGTTACGCCCAGGGCGGCGCGGGTTACTGGCTGAGCCGCCGCGCCATGCAGGTCGTGGCGGCCATCGAGGTCGAACTGGGGCATGAGGATCTCGAAACGGGCCGCGCACTTCAGGCGGCCGGCATACCGCTCGACCTCGAGCCCAGGATTTGCCACAAAACGTGGCGACCCGACTGGCTCGCCTTGCACCAATCGCCCGGCCCGCCGGTCCAGCGTCCCAAGCTACCCTGCCGCATCGCGGGCGGCAAGCTGGCGGCAATTAGCGGCCCCATGTTCCGTCAGCCCTCCCCCCCGCGAGCGACCCCACGCCCCGAGGCCGACCAAGCCGCCTGCCAAGCCATCTGCCGAACAAACGAATGCGGGGCATTCGACTCCACCAACGACGCCTGCCGCCTGTGTGGATGCCACTCAGAACGTCACGACAAATGGCGTTCGAAACTCCGCTTCGGCAACTGCCCCCGTGGTTTCTGGACCAATTTCACAAAGAAGCGAGGTTAACATGCACGTCTTCTATCTCGGCGCACCCGGCGCAATGGGCGGCGCAAACACCGAAATGGGCCACACCATCGCCGTGTGGCGGCAACACGGCATCGACGTCACCGTCATACCGACGTGGGCCATCGACGCCGCCACCCGCCGCCAGGTCGAATCGATCGGCTGCAAGGTCGTCGCGATCGCCGGCCCCGAGCACCTGAACCAGGTGCCTGGCCTCCCCGGTGCGATCGTCCACTCCATGTGCAACAGCCAACTCTGGCGGGCCTACCCGGCCCTCAGGGCCATGCGCTGCCGCGTGATATGGTCGAACTGCATGACCTTCATGTTTCCCGAAGAGCCGGCCGCAATCCGGGCATGCGGGCCATGCGACGCCTACCACTTTCAATCCGCCTTCCAAGAGGAAGAACTCGAACGGCAACTCATCCCGCTCGGCTACAACCACGGCATGGGACACCTGATCCCCGGCGCTTTCGACTTCACCGCCATCCCGCACAATCCGCCAGCCCACACGCCGGACTCCACCTTCACCATCGGCCGGCTGGCCCGCCCGGACGCCGACAAATGGAGTTCCAATCACTGGCCGATCCTGGCCCGCGTCCCTACGCCCACCGCCGCGGCCTGGCGATGGGCTGGGGGCCGCAGCTCGACCGCAAGTGCGGGGCGACGCCCGCATGGGCGGAAACGCTGGCCCCGCAGAAGATCCCCGTCCCGGACTTCCTCGGCCGCTGCCACGCCATGGTCGGATTGAACGGCAGCGCGCGGGAGAACTGGCCGCGGATTGGCCTCGAAGCGATGGCCGCCGGCGTGCCGCTGGTCTGCCAGAACGCCTGGGGCTGGAAGGAGATGATCGAACACGTCCGCACCGGCTTCCTCACCAATAGCGACGAGGAAATGGCCTTCCGCCTGGCCCAACTCGCCTACGACGAGGATCTACGACAGGCGATCATCGCCGCTGGCCGCTCCCATGTCCAGAACCTGGCCAACCCAGACCGCATCGGCCGGCAGTGGCGGGAACTGTTCGCAAGTCTTGGGAGCATGAGCCTCCGCGCCTCGCTTAGCACCTTGCGCCTTAGCGCGAGATCCGACAACTGCTACTGAGTACTGTGTACTGACCGGAGCCTGGACGATGAAACGACGCCCCCGGATTTTGATTGGAGCCCTCAGCGGCTGGGCCTACGCTGAACGCCGCGAACGCTGCCTCTCGACCTGGATGGCCGACGCCTACGAACTCACGACCCCGGCGTTTTTCCTGCTCGGATGCCCCACGTGTAAACACCCCGAGCAGCTCGGCCCGCATCACCTCGCCCTGCCATGTCCCGACGACTATCCGAGCCTGCCCCAGCGGACCCGCTGGTTCTGCCAGTGGGCCCTCAATCTCCCCTCGCCTTCCGGGAGAGGGGCAGGGGGCGAGGGCCTGGCCCGGTGGGACTACCTCTTCAAATGCGACGACGACACCTACGTCAGCATCCCCCGGCTACTCGCCTACGCCGATTCCTTCCTCTCACCTAACACCTCTCACCTCTCACCTGATTACATCGGTGCCGAGTGGAAGCCCGGCGTCAAATACGCCAGCGGCGGCGCCGGCTATTTCCTCAGCCGAAAGGCCGCGGCCATCGTGGCTGAAAAACTGACGCAGGCCGCGGGGGTTGAGGACCTGCTCGTCGGCCAGATCCTGCGCGCCGCCGGCATTCCGCTGTCGATCGAGCCTCGCCTCGTGCCCTTTGCTTCGATTGAGCATCGGCCGCGGCGGGATAACGACCTGGTTACGCTCCACGCTTGCACGGCCGCCTGGCAGGCGAGTCATGCCGAAACGGGATCGACGCGGTGACCGGGTAACCGAGGATATTAGCGAGAGATTCCCCTAGTCGCCTGGGGGGATATTGTGCGATTCCCTTTCGATGGGCTAGAATGACGGCTCCGACGCATCGGCGCGGAAAATGAAGCGGAGTCCCCCCGGTTTGGTGGAGAGCCTCCTTCCCTCGTTTCAGTCTCCCTTCGCCTTCTATCATGCCGCAAGTCGTCATCGACAACCCCGTCATTAACTCGGCCTTCGCCGAGCCCACTCGACATTTCCGCTTCACCGACGAGGGCATCACCAACCAGATCGTCGAGGCCCGGCGAAGAAGTCAGTACTTCGTACCAATTGCCAAGCCCAGGAAGAAGGGCAGCAAGCAGCTCCAGTTCGATACCGAGTGGACGCAGGACCGAATTGAGGAAAACGAACTCGTCAACCAGATCCGCTCTCGCGTAAGACTTTGGCGGGAAGGCGGATACGCCGGCGTCACGCCCACCACGGCGCGCCTGCTTGCCTACTGGACTGACCCCGACCGCGAAAGGAAGCTCTTCTTCTGCCAGATCGAAGCCCTGGAAACGGCCATCTATATCACCGAGGTGGCGCAGGAAGTACGGCGACGCCTGGATTGAAAACAGGCTCCGCGACGCCAACGACACCTCCAATCCCGGCTTATACCGACTGGCCATGAAAATGGCCACCGGCTCGGGCAAAACCGTCGTAATGGCCATGCTCATCGCCTGGCACGTGCTCAACAAGCTCGCGAATCCGCAGGACCCCCGCTTCTCGGATACGTTTCTCATCGTTACGCCCGGCATCACCATCCGCGACCGTTTGCGCGTGCTGTTGCCCAACGATCCGCAAAATTACTATCGCCAACGCGACATCGTCGCCACGGAGCCCTTGGAGCAGCTTGCACAGGCCAAGATCCTGATTACCAATTACCATGCGTTCCTGCCGCGCGAAACGGTCGCGGCCGGCAAGATCACCAAGGCGATATTGGCGAACGGCGGGACCAGCGAGTTTACGGAGACCCCGGAACAGATGGTTCGCCGCGTCTGCCGCGAGCTGGGAAGCAAGAAGAATCTCATCGTCATCAACGACGAGGCCCACCACTGCTATCGCCGCAAGCCGGACGGCGAGGACGTGAAGCTCACCGGCGACGACCGCAAGGAAGCCGAGCAGCGCGACAAAGCGGCCCGTGTTTGGATTTCCGGTATCGAGGCGGTCAAAGCCAAGATCGGCGTAAAGGCCATCTACGACCTCTCGGCCACGCCGTTTTTCCTCCGCGGCTCGGGCTGGCCGGAGGCCACCCTCTTCCCCTGGGTCGTTTCCGACTTCTCCCTGATCGACGCCATCGAGGCCGGTATCGTCAAAGTTCCCCGCGTCCCCGTTGCCGATGACTCGATGATCGGCGACCAGCCGACCTACCGCGACCTGTGGCTCCGCATTCGCGAACACCTGCCCAAGAACGGCCGCAAGACCGAGGCGGCAGGCGGCGAACCGAAGCTCCCCGCCGAGCTTCAAGGCGCGTTGCACAGCCTCTACAGCAACTACGAGAAGTATTACCGCCTTTGGGAAGAGCAACGCCGAGGCCCGCGCCAAGGCATCACGCCGCCCGTCTTCATCGTCGTCTGCAACAACACGAACGTCTCGAAGATGGTCTTCGACTACATCGCCGGATGGGAGAAGCAGATCGGCGAAGAGACCAGTCGTGCAGGCCGGCCAATTGCCCATCTTCCGCAACGACGACGAGCGCGGCGGCTGGCTCCATCGTCCCAACACGATTCTGGTGGACAGCCAGCAGCTTGAATCGGGCGAGGGGATGAGCGACGACTTCAAGAAAATCGCCGCCGCGCGAAATCGAGGAGTTCAAGGCCGAGTACCGCGCCCGCTTTCCCGGCCGCGATGCCGAAAACCTCACCGACGAAGACCTGCTCCGCGAGGTAATGAACACCGTCGGCAAGGCCGGCAAGCTCGGCGAGCACGTCAAGTGCGTGGTCAGCGTCTCGATGCTCACCGAAGGCTGGGACGCCAACACCGTCACCCACGTCCTGGGCGTCCGCGCCTTCGGCACCCAGCTTCTCTGCGAGCAGGTGGTGGGCCGCGGGCTGCGGCGGATGAGCTACGCCGCCAACGAGAAGGGCCGGTTCGAGCCCGAATATGCCGAAGTCTACGGCGTTCCCTTCTCGTTCATCCCCTGCAGCGGCTCGGTCAAGGACCCCAAGCCCGGCCCGCTGCCGACCCGCGTCCGTGCCTTGGAAAGCCGCATCGCCTGCGAGATCACCTTCCCGCGCCTGCTCGGCTACCGTTACGACCTGGCCGGCGAGCGGCTGACGGCCACATTTACCGAAGACTCCGAAGCTCACCCTCTCGACGGCCGACATCCCCACCAAAACCGAAATGTCCCCCATCGTCGGCGAACCACGCGAAACACACCGCTCGACGACTTGAAACGCCGCCGGCCGAGCGAGGTCGCCTTCCTGCTGGCCAAGCTCACGCTGGAAAAATACTTCCGCGACGACGAGGGCAACGACAAGCCCTGGCTCTTTCCGCAACTCTGGCGATCACCAAGCGTTGGCTGGCCGAGTGCGTGAAACTGAAGGACCACACTTTCCCGCAACTGCTGCTCTTGATCGAGTTCGCCCACGATGCGGCCGACCGCATTTACAAGGCCATCGTCGCATCGACCGACGGTGCCGGCCGTGCTCAAGCCGATCCTTCGCCCGTACGACACGCTCGGCTCGACCCGATACGTCGATTTCGACACGACCCGGCCGGTATACGCCACGCGCGCCGACAAGTGCCATATCTCCCACGTCGTGGCCGACACCGAGTCCTGGGAGCAGAAGATGGCCCAGACGCTTGAAGACATGGATGAAGTGGTCCGCTACGTCAAGAACCACAACCTGGGCTTCACGATCCCCTACACATCAACGGCGAAGAACACAACTACATCCCCGACTTCATCGCCTGCATCGACGATGGCCGCGGCGCGGACGACTTGTTGAACCTGATCGTCGAGGTCACGGGCGAGAAGAAGAAGGACAAGGCGGCCAAGGTCGCCACGGCCCGCACGCTTTGGGTGCCCGCCGTGAACAACCACGGCGGCTTCGGCCGCTGGGCGTTCGTTGAAATCACCGACCCGTGGGACGCGGAGAACCTGATCCGCGGCGTTCTGAGGAAAATCGCAGGCAGCTACGACGGAGGAACACTCGATACATGGCCGAAGAAAACTGCCGAAAAGCCGGACGCCCGTCGAATCGATCCGCCACAAGGACAAGCGGAAGAACATCCCCACCGAGGAGCTGCGCGACTTCGTGGCCGAAGAGGAGTGGCCCGCAAGACCATGCTCTATCCCCGCGACCCGTCGCTCGATCCGCAGCTTGTCTGGAAAGGCAAGGACGAGCAGGACCGGGAAGACCTGGCCGTCCCCGTGGTGCCGATCTACATCCAGGAGAAGATTCACCCCCAGGCGATCATCGACGATCTGCTGCTCCGCGACCGCCGCAGTCCCGCCGAGCGAACCCAACTCGACCTGTTTGCCGACTTCAACGGCCTGCCCGAGGAGTTCGACAAGCGGGTCGATTTCTACCACCACGACGCGCACTGGTCGAACCGGATGATCCTGGGCGATTCGCTGCTGGTGATGACCAGCCTGGCCGAGAAGGAGGGCCTCAAGGGCAAGGTGCAGACGATTTACTTCGACCCGCCCTACGGCATCAAGTTCGGCTCGAACTGGCAGGTGAGCACGCGCAAACGCGACGTGAAGGACGGCAAGGCCGAGGACGCAACCCGCCAGCCCGAGCAGGTCCGCGCCTTCCGCGACACCTGGAAACTGGGCATCCATTCCTATCTGGCCTACCTCCGCGACCGGCTGGTCGTGGCCCGCGAACTGCTCACCGAGACCGGCAGCGTGTTCGTGCAGATCGGGGATGAAAACGTGCATCTGGTGCGGTGCGTGTTGGATGAGGTGTTCGGGAGCGAGAACTTCGTTGTCACTTATTCGTTAGCCAAGACCATCCGCGAGCTCGTGAACTGCTTCCAGGCGTCGCCGATTACGTCATTTGGTTCGCCAAGAAAAAGGAAACCGTCAAGTATCGGCAGATTTACCGTACGAAGGTGCCGGGCGAGGAAGGTGGATCCAAGTCACGACGAATCGATATTGCAGGATGGCCGGCGTCGCGCGATGACTAACGAAGAGACGTCGAAGACCCTCGTTGATACCGCCGGATGCGCGACGTATTCACGCGTAGATCAACTCACTCGTCACAGCGATCCACCTGGGTAGCGATCCATTCGCGTTCGCGGGAACGAGTTATGTCCCTGTCACCGGCTACTGGAAGACAGATCTTGACGGCCTGCATCGCCTTGCAAAGGCTAGCCGCGTTGTCGCTACCGGCGAATCGAATCGTTACGTCCGATACCTCGATGATTTCCCGGTATTCGGTCTCAGTAACATCTGGACAGACATTGGGAGCGTTCAGAGCCGAACCGACAAGGTTTACGTTGTGCAGACAGCCACGAAGGTCGATTGAGCGTTGCCTTACTTATGACGACTGATCCCGGCGACCTGGTGCTCGACCCGACGTGCGGGAGCGGCACGACGGCCTACGTCGCCGAGCAGTGGGGTCGGCGTTGGATCACGTGCGACACAAGCCGCGTTGCGCTGGCGTTGGCGCGCACTCGGTTGATGGCCGCCAAGTTCCCGTACTATCTGCTGGCCGACTCACCCGCTGGCATCAAGAAGGAAGCCGAACTGACTGGCACAATGCCACCGTCGCACGCGACCCAGGGCGACATCCGCCAGGGCTTCGTCTACAAGCGCGTGCCGCACGTCAGGCTAAAATCATCGCGAACAACGCGGATATCGACACGATCCACACCGCCTGGCAAGAAAAGCTGGAGCCAATCCGCACCAATCTCAACAAACTGCTCAAAACCAAGTTGGAGGACT
Source organism: uncultured Planctomycetia bacterium (assembly GCA_963824275.1). Classification (GTDB taxonomy): domain Bacteria; phylum Planctomycetota; class Planctomycetia; order Pirellulales; family Thermoguttaceae; genus JANXQG01. Next base: position 684,760 of record CAWGOT010000008.1, read on the forward strand.
GGGAGGTTCCTCGCGATCCAGAGAAGGGCTGGCCACCGGAGGTCCAGGGACTACTGAAACAGTGGTGGGATACTACAGGCGAGAGGCGAGCGGAGATTGACGCGGCCATCGCCCGGCACGCCGATAGCGAAACCCTTTACGATCAGCCTTACGAAGATAAGAAGACCGTCCGCGTCAGCGGGCCCTTTACCGTCGAATCGCTCAGCCCGCATCGCACGATCAGCGTCGAGGAGAAGATCGAACGCTCTGAGGTGGGCCGCGATGGCTCGAAGATGAAGGTCATCGGCCCCGACTCCTTCGCCACGATGATTATGGACAACCTCCGCAAGGCGGGCGTGCAGAACACGATCAAGGGCGAGCGGCTGAAATTCGACTCGCTCGATCCCTTCGCCGGCGAATGGATCCACGCCAAGGGCCATTACTGCGAAAAGGACGGTACGCAGCGGCGGGCCGCCGTCTGCATCGGCCCGGAGCACGGCACCGTCGGGGCGCAGCTCATCAAGGAGGCGGCCAAGGAGGCGGTTCGCGGCGTCGGTTTTGACGTGCTCCTGGTCTGCGGCTTCGCCTTCGACCCCAGCGTATCGGAGGAGGCCAAACGCTACGGCAAGCTGACCGTGCTGCCGGTGCGGATGAACCCCGACCTGGCGATGGGCGACGAACTCTTGAAGAAGACCGGGGCCGGCAACCTCTTCATGGTTTTCGGCGAGCCCGACGTGGACATCGAGAAGCAGAACGACGGCAAGCTCACCGTGGCCATCAAGGGCCTGGACGTATACGACCCGACGACTGGCCAGATTCGCAACTCCTCGACCGACGACATCGCCTGCTGGTTCATCGACACCGCGCTACAACGACGAAAGTTTCTTCGTCCGCCACGCCTATTTCACCGGTGCCGAGGAGCCCTACGAGAAACTGAAGCGGGCTTTGCGGGCGGAAATCGACGAGGCCGCGTGGTCCGCCCTCTATTCCACCACCAGCCGCCCCTTTGACCCGCCGGAAACCGGCAAGATCGCCGTGAAGGTCATCAACCATTACGGCGACGAGGTCCTCAAGGTGTTCGATGTGGCCGATTAAGCGGCACGGCCCGACGCCTTCCAGGTTTTCACTTATCGACCGTACACTTCCGCAACCTAGGAGGCGGGGCCACGGAACGCGTCATTCTTGCACCTCCCCGGCAGGTGCAGCGGTCGGTGGCGTCCAAATCGGGCACTCCTCCCAGTTCTTCGGAATCCCCATGCTACCGCGAGGAACGTACGGGTATGCCTTCAGCAGGTCGCGCAAACGATCCGGCCAGCCGCTCTGCGGGGCGATCCGGTCGAGGCAGAACTTGCAGATGGTCAAGATGCCGAAGATGCGGTCGTTCTTCACCAGGACGGGCGCTCGCCACGCCATGTCCTTCGCCGGGATTTTCGGCTTGGTGCCCAGTTCGCGGTTCCATAGCCGTGAGTGGTGGCGCAGATGTTGCGGACCGTATTGAGGGCCAAGAGCCACGACTTCAGCACGACGTCGTGGACCCCGAACTGCGCGGCTACGGTCCTGCGGATGTCAGGGTGCGACCGCGGAACAGCGTCAGCATGCCGCCGAAGGTCATAATCTCGCAGGCCATCCAGATAGGCATGTGACGGTGCTCGTCACCGTACTTGGTCCGAAAATGCTCGGCGAAGGTCTCCTTGCTGCGCCGCCTCGTCGGCCAACTCTTCGAGGAAGCGGAGGTTCTCCTCCCGCGTCAGGTTGGGCAGCGCCGCCGGGTCCGTGGCGTAGGCGAACGGATCGCCGCTCTGGCGGGCCAACCCGTAGGCCAGTCGCGCCGCACGGCAACCTCGATCCGTTCGATGGCGTCGATCACCAGCAGACGAAGGCGACGGTCGAAGGCATACCGCTGCCAAACGTTGGTGAAAGTGGTGTTCGGCCTGAATGTGTCGTCGCCGGAGTTGCGAAAGGGGTGCCAATAGCCGCTAAGCCGGTAGTAATTAACCACGGCCAGGCGGTCGATCATCGTGGCCCGGTCGCCCCTCATGCCACGGGACAAGAGCAACTCGGCCTGCTGCTCAAGCGTCAGTGGAGGCTTCGCGTACTTCACTTCCAGCCTCCGCGCAACGAAAAACCCGCCGAAGTGAGCGTGCCTTGCGGCAGAGGCCCGGCGGGTTTGCTACCAATACTATATCGGGCGGTGCCGACGGTGGCAAGCGGCAAAATGGGCCACCGCGGACGATTTTCGCGGCTCGTCGCTGCCGCATTCCCCCAAGACCTTACGCAGTAATGGCTTGGGACGACGGGCCAGCGGCGTGGTACGGAACCCCGCCCAGCACCGGCCTGCCAAAATGCCGCCTGGGACGGATTTTCCGACTTGACGCCCGCGTTCCGCCCCGCCCACGGATCTTTCTTAGCCGCCACAGCCCAAGCCCTCCCGGTTTGATACAGCTTCAGCGAAACCCCGATTCTACCCCCGCTGAGGTGGTCGCGGAAAGCCACCCCGCAAAAAAATTCTTTTCCTCGACGGATTTGGCTCCGGTTAGCCCCGACCACGACCTGTGGTAGGGCGTATCCGCAAACCCCACCGCTATTTTCTGGTCTCCCGACCCTTGCACGGTAACTGAACCGATGTATACTATTGCCTGAAACCGAACCCGGGCCAGGGCGCCCGCCAGTACCGCGGCTGAACCGCGGCCGCTCCGAATAGGAGCCCATCGTGAAAAACACCTGGAAAATCACCGCCGCCGGCCATCCGATCGAAATTACCGGCCTCACCAAGATCGAGGCACTGCTGCTCGCCCAAGCCGTAATGTCCCTAACCCGCCGGCCGACCTACCTTCATCCGGTTCAACCGGTCTCCAAGGCAATTCGGCGGGCCAAGCCAAAATCTCGCTCCGCATAAACCCCACCGCTCGATATTTTGTGGCGTCGCGCCCCTTGCAAGATTACTGAACGAGCGTATACTAATGCAAAGTCACTCCCCGCGTCGCCGGTCAGGCCTACCGAGCCACTGACCATGATCGCGGGTCTTTCCGGCGGCGGGGGGGTGGCCTCTGTCAGCGGCTCGGGCAGTTGCCCGCCAGGCCCCGGCTGAACCGGGGGCTCCGAACAGAAGCATCGGAGCTCGCAATGCGATCCACCCCACCTCTTTCCACCTGCGGTCGCCTTGCGCCCGCCTTCCCAAATGGCCGATGGCCAGGGAGGGGCGGATGACTTAGACCCCACTGTCAAGAAAAAAAGGCGAGGCTGCAACCCCGCCTTTAACTCGTCCGCCGCCCGGGGCTCAGTTGGCACTCAAACCCGGCCGGCTTTTCAAGCAAGAACGGGACCCACAGCCCCGCCGCTCACTGTACGCACAATTGTACACGTCGGTTCGAGGCTGTCAAGCAAGGCTTTTTCCAATGGCACAAACGGCAGTCTACGGAGAGTTTTCCGCATCCGAAGTTTATACCCTCGAACAGGTCGCAGCCAAACTCAATCGGCCCCGCGAATGGGCCAAGGACACACTCATTCGCCCGATCGACCACAAAACCAAGCAGCGGTTGCTCGACGACCACGGCAACCCGGTTCCCGGCGTCTTCCACTTCCGCGCCGGAACGGTCTACCTGATACCAGGCCAGACCCTCATCGCCTGGATCCTCGAACACGGCGAGCGGTGCGAAGAATGAAACTCTTACGTGCCTAAGCCCTCCGCCCAAGTGGCGATCTGATCGGCACTTCTTCCCACTCCCATCCCACGACGCCGAATCCAACACGGATTCGGCGTTTCCCATTTCTTGCCACCCCCTGTCAATAGAAATCTCCTCCGCCTTTCGGGCGACTGGCGGGAGAACCGCGGGTTATTTTCAGGCACTTTTCGGATTGTCCCGGAAACGCTGAAAACCCGTGGTACAAATAGACTCGTAACGCACGTCAACCTGCACATGCGTCGACCAACGAATACCCACTTCCGCCAATCCGAACTGCGCCGATCCGAACTGAAGGAGCCGCCATGCACCGGCCACAAAACCTGACCGCCTTTGAGGAAGCCCAGGCCGACCGCCTCGAAGACCTCTCCGCAACCCTCGCCTCGCTCCGCCGCGCCGTCACCCGCGGCGACCGCATCGCCATCGAGACCTACTGCCATGGCCTTCTGCCGCCGCCTCGACCGGTCGCCCATCGACATGGACGACGTCGGACGAACTCCGCGCACTCGCCACCCACCTCGCCAGCCGCGTCAAGTTCGGAGTTTACGAGCGGCTGCGCAAATTCCTCGATCTCGCTGGTCTCCGCCCTCGAATCCCAACTGGAGATCGCTTCCGAATGATGGACACCTACCCGCCCTACATGCGCTCCGTCTGCCTCGCCAAACGCGCCGAGCTGGCCCGCGACCTGGTCGCCGCCCTCCGCCACCTGGCCGACGCCCTGCGCCTGACGCACGAGCCCGGGCGACGTGCTCCAGCTTGAACGCTGGCAGACGCGCCTGGAAGACGAACGCATGCCGCTCCTCCGCCCGCCAAAGCAAACCACGCCTATCAAACCACTTCCGGGCCAGAAAGAGCTTCTGCCCGAAATCACCCCGCGAAAACGCAACAAGTCAAAGAAAGCCGTTTCGAACCCTTCACCGGAGGAACCATGCAAGTAGTCAAGGGAATCAAGCCACGCCCCCGTAAGGTGCTGCTTGTACGGGACGCACGGCATCGGCAAAACAACCTGGGCCGCCCAGGCAGGCAACGTCTACGTCATGGCCACCGAAGACGGCCAGGGCGACGTCGGATGTGACCGAGCCACGGTCCTGCCGCGACCTCGAATGCCGTCAATCGGCAGAACTCTCAGACCTCGCAACGCAGTCCCACGATTACAGCTGGGTCTGCATCGACACCCTCGACTGGCTCGAACGACTGATCTTCAAGGCACGTCTGCGCAGCCAAGGGCAAGGCCAACATCGACGAAATCGGTTACGCCAAAGGCCGCGAGTTTGCCCTCACCCATTGGGACGATGTCCTCGCCGGCCTGGAGCACCTGATCGATACCCGCACATGGGCGTGATCCTCCTGGCCCATGCCCGCATCGTCAAGGTCGAAGAACCCGAACTCGACAGCTACAACAAATACGAGCCCGACCTCGACAAACGCTCCTGCGGCATGTTGCAGGAATGGTGCGACGAGGTCCTGTTTGCAGCTACCGCGTGAACACCCTCAAAACCGACGAGGGATTCAACCGTGAACGGACCCGCGTCATCGGCCAGGCCGGCGACCGCCTCGTCTACACCTGCGAAGGCCCGGGCTACTTCGCCAAGCGCCGGATCCCCATGCCCGACGCCATCCCGCTCGACTTCGGCCACTACCTGGCCTACATCAAGCAGGCTTACGCCGGCGCACGCCCCGCCATCGTCGCCGCCGCGCGCACGCTAACCACGCCCGCCCAAAACCCTTTGACGCCGCCGCCGGAACCATCACGCGCCGGCGGCTACGTCTTCCACTGGCGCAACGCCTAACGCCGAATCACCCACCGCAGCCAGCGCGCTGGCTGCCGAATGGGAAGAGCGCAACCCCGGCGGAAATATCGCCGGTCTCATCAACGACGGATCCTCCAAGACGCCATCGCCCGAGTGGGCGACGGAATAACCACCACCTTTTCCCAGAAAGCAGCATCAACCATGGCAGATCTCGGCGGCGTCTTCGACGCCAATGCAGTTCCGCCCACTGTCCTTCGACGTTGTCCCGGCCGGCGAATACGAAGCCGTCATCACCGACAGCGAGATGAAATCGACCCTGGCCGGCACCGGCAGGTACCTGAACCTCACCCTCCAGATCCTGAACGGGCCCTGCCAAAACCGCAAGGTCTTCGACAAGCTCAATCTCGACAATCCCAGCGACAAGGCGGTCCAGATCGCACGCGGCACCCTCTCGGCCATCTGCCGCGCCGTCGGCGTCCTCACGCCGCGAAGACTCCAGCGAGCTCCACGACCGGCCCGCTCCGCATCAAAGTCACCGTCACCAAATCCGACGAGTTCGGCGAACAGAACCTGATCAAGGCTTACAAGCCCCGCAATGCCGGCCCCACGCCGCCCAGCACGCTGCACGGCCTGCCCACCTTCCCGCCACCCGACGCGATTCCCAGCGCACCATTGCCCGTCCCCAGCGACGACGGAAGCCCATGGTGACGCGATGGCCGTCCATTATGCCCGCCGGCGGCACGCCCGCTCATGCCACCGCAAACGCCGCCACCGCAGCGAATACGACGCCCTGAAGGCCCAGCACGCGACGGAACGCGGACCCGGCTATGACGGAAAGCCGCTCACGGTTTACGAGTGTTCGATGTGCCACGGATGGCACGTCGGGCACGCCCCGCTCGACACCATTACCCCAATTCTCACCCACGGACCCCAATCATGAAAATCGTTTCCCTTGAAGTCGAAAACGTCAAACGCATCAAAGCCGTCCAGATTACGCCGACCGGCGAACTGGTCGTCATCGGCGGCCGCAACGCCCAGGGCAAGTCCTCCTGCCTGGACGCCATCGAAATGGCCCTGGCCGGCAAGTCGGCCATTCCCGAAGAACCGATCCGCCGCGGCAGCGAATCGGCCCGCGTGGTCGTGACCCTCGACGACGGTCTGGTCGTCGAACGCACGTTCCGCGGCGACAACTCCTACTTGGTCGTCAAACGCGGCGACGGCACCAAGGCCGGCACGCCCCAGGCATTGCTCGACAGCCTTTGCAGCCGAATCGCCTTTGACCCGCTGGCCTTCATGCGGGCCAAGCCGGCCGAGCAGGCAAATCAGCTTCGCGGTCTGGTGGGCCTCGACTTCCGTGCCCAGGACATCGCACGCAAGAACGCCTACGACCACCGCACCGACGTCAACCGCCAGGTCAAGCAGGCCGAGGCAGCCGCCCAGGCCATGCCCATCGTCGAAGGTGCGCCGGCCGAGGAAATCAGCGTCGCCGACCTCATGGCCGAGCTCAAACGCCGCCATGCCGCCAACGCCGACGTCGACAAGGCGCACGCCAACCTCGACGAGCACAACCGCAAGCTCGCCGGCTTTCAGAAGCAACTGACCGACGCCGAATTTGAGCTCGCCTCCCTGAAGGTCCGCATCGAGAACCTCACGGGCACGATCGCCAAAGGCACCGCCTTCATCGCCGCCGAGACCACGCGCGTCAACGCCCTGCCACGCGCCAACATGGCCGAGATCGAGCAGCGGATCGCCGACAGCGAGACCATCAACGCCAACGTCCGCGTCAACCGCCGCCGCGCCGAGATCCTCTCAGACGCGGCCAAGATCAAGGCCACGGCCGACGAACTTACCCGCCAGATCGAAGCCATCGACGCCGCCAAGTCGCACGCTATGGCGACCGCAACCTGGCCGGTGCCCGGTCTCGGCTTCAGCGACACCGGCGTCACCTTCCAGGGCTTGCCGCTGGAGCAGGCCAGCAGTGCCGAGCAGCTCCGCGTCAGCGTGGCCATCGGTCTTGCCTTCAACCCGAAGCTGAAAATCCTCCTGATTCGCGACGGCAGCCTGCTCGACGCCGACTCGCTCGCGATTGTCGCCAAGATGGCCAGCGACGCCGGCGGCCAGGTGTGGCTTGAAGTCGTCGGCAACCGCCAAGACTGCGCCGTCGTCATTGAAGACGGGAGTGCAATGCCATGAACCCCACGCCCTACAACCACGTGATACGCGCCCACCAACTGGGCCTGCACGTAATTTGCAGCAAACTCACGTCGCAGGTCTGTGTCGCCTGCGGAGCGACCTACTTAGCGCTCCTCGTAGAAGGCGAACAACGCGTCTTGCTTCACAACCACCACTGCGACCCGAAGCGCGAGCAATCAATCGAAAACCGCCGTGCGCACCAAGCATGGCAGCTTGGTAGAGCCACGCCGCGGTCATTCAGCACACGCCTTGCCGAAGCCGAAGACCTTTTGGCCATCGCTTAATGTTTATTCTCCGCCCCTACCAATCCGCCGCCGTTTCCGCCTTCTGGTCGTTCCTGCGCGGCCAGAGCGGAAACCCGGTCATCGTCCTGCCCACCGGCGCCGGAAAATCGCTCGTCATCGCGCAGGTGTGTCACGACGCCGTCAAACGGTTCAACGGCAAGGTGATCGTCCTGGCCCACCGCAAGGAACTGCTCAGCCAGAACGCCGACAAGATCCGCCGCCTGGCACCCGACCTCGACATCGGCATCTACTCTGCCGGCCTTCGCAAACGCGACGGCCTCGAGGCCGACGTTTGCGTCGCCGGGATCCAGTCGATTTTCAAGAAAGCCTACAACGTCGGACAGCGGCACCTTGTCCTGATCGACGAGGTACACCTCGTCCCCCGCGATGGCGAAGGCATGTACCAGCACTTCCTGTCCGAGCTGCGGTCGGCCAACGAACGGGTCCGCCTCGGCGGCCTGACTGCCACGCCCTTCCGCCTCGACTGCGGCCCGCTCTGCCGACCGGACGGCATCTTCCACAAGGTTTGCTACTCGGCCCCCATAACGGACCTCATCGACGGCGGCTACCTCTGCCGCCTCACGACCAAGCCCGCCGCTGCCACCGTCGACACCAGCAAACTGCACCTGCGCGCCGGCGAGTTCGTTGCCGGCGAAACCGAAAGCCTCTTCGACCAGGCCACCAACGCCGCCTGCGCCGAGATCGTCGCCTCAACAGGCGATCGCGGCAGTGTCCTGATCTTCTGCTCGGGCGTGCAACACGCAATCCACGTTGCCTCTGTAATCGAGCAACTCACGACGGAGCCCTGCGGAATCGTCACCGGCGAGACCATGCCCCTGGAGCGAGCGGGGACGCTTGAAGCGTTCGCCACTAGGAGACTCCGCTTCCTCGTCAACGTCAACGTCCTCACCACCGGATTCGACGCACCCTGCATCGACGCGATTGCCATCCTCCGCGCAACCATGTCCCCCGGCCTCTACGCGCAAATCTGCGGCCGCGGCTTTCGACTCTTCTCCGGCAAAGCCAACTGCCTCATCCTCGACTTCGGCGGCAACATTGCCCGGCACGGGCCGCTCGATGCGATCGACTACGGCCGCGACCGCGGCGCAGAGAAGACCGGCGAAGCCCCCGTCAAAACGTGCCCTAACTGCGAGCAGGAAGTAGTCATACAGACCCGAACTTGCCCGCAATGCGGCTACGCCTGGCCGGTCAAGCGGAAGGAACACGACAGCCAGGCCGACACCGATACGCCCATCCTCAGCGAGCCGGAGACGTGGACCGTCGAAGCGGTGAGCTACGCCGTTCACCGCAAGGCCAAAGACCCGGACGCCCCGCCAACCCTCCGCCTTGACTACCAGTGCCAGCCCGCCAACGGCGACGGCGGCAATCTGTCTGCCAAACGCATCAGCGAATGGGTCTGCATCGAACATGAGGGATTCGCCCGACGCAAGGCCGAGCGGTGGTGGGCCGCCAGGTCGATCCTCACACCGCCCGCGACGACCGTCGAGGCCCACGACCTCGCCATGCGCGGCGCTTTGGCCTGGCCAAAGACGATCACCACGCGGCGCGAGGGCCGCTGGGACCGGGTTGTTTCCACCGACCTCGAACCCAAGCCGACCGAATGGCTCGATACCGCCGAACTCAGCGCGGAACCAGTCGGTTGGGAAGAAGAGGAGATACCGTTTTGAACCTCCTGCAAACCGCACTATCGTTTGCCGCCCGCGGCTGGCAGATCGTTCCACTCCACAACCCGACGCCGACCGGTTGCTCATGCGGCAAGACCGAATGCGGCAACTCCTCAGGCAAGCACCCCCGCTTGCCCAAATGGCAGGACGCGGCCACGACCGACCCGGCCACGATCCGCAGATGGTGGACGACCTGGCCGCTGGCCAACATCGGCGTAATGCTCGGCCCCAAGTCCGGCATCATCGACATCGAGTGCGACTCGCCCGAGGCCGAGGCCGAGCTCGCTCCCCTCCTCGACGGCGTGAATCCGCCGACCTTCCGCGGGGCCCGCGGCCTGCACCGCCTCTTCCGCTGGCAGGAAGGCCTGCCCGACAAAGCCGCCTACCACGTGGGCGCGATCGAGGTTCGCACCGGCAACGCCAAAGCGGCCCAGAGCGTCTTTCCGCCATCCGTTCACCGAACAGGCGCAATCTATGCCTGGCAGAATGACGGCACTCCGCCGCCGCTGCCGCCCGCGCTCCTGGCACGCATCCAGGTCCAGCAACCGCCGCCAGTCCCGCCGGCGGCCGCGTTTACGCCCCCGCCGCCCACGGACCTTACGGATCGGACAAGAGCCTACCTCGCGAGCGTCGATCCGGCAATCAGCGGTCAGGGCGGCCACAACCAGACATTCAGGGCCGCCTGCGTGCTGGTCGTCCGCTTCAACATGCGACCCGACCAGGCGTATCCGCTCCTGGCCGAGTGGAACCAGCGATGCGTTCCCCCATGGTCTGAACACGATCTGCGGCGCAACTCGCCGAAGCCGACAAGCAGCAGGGGCCGAGGGGCGACCTGCTCGACGAACGACCCGCAGAGGCACCAGGCGTTGACATAGGGCCGTTGCTGGAGAGCATAAGCCTCGACCGCCCACCGCTCCAGCCCGAACTCTACAACGAGCCAACCCACCTCTACGACATGCCCGGCTTCGTCGGCGAGTTAGCCAAACACATCCGCGACGTATCCCCATACCCCAGCCATTCGTTATCGTTTGCCTTTGCCCTCGGCTGCCTGGCAGTACTCACGGGCCGGAAGGTCCGGACTGAAACCAACATCCGAACCAACATCTACCTAATCGCCCTGGCCGCCAGCGGCCACGGCAAGAACGAACCCCGCCTTGTCACCCAACAGCTCCTTATCCACGCCGGCCTGCACTCGTCTCTCGGCCAGGGGTTTGCGTCAGGCGAGGCCCTCGAAGACGCCCTCGCCCAAACGCCGGCCATGCTCTTTCTGACAACCGAAATCGCCGACCACCTCGAGGCCGCAATTAAGTCCAAAAAGCAAAGCGGCAATATGATGCTGCACTATCTCCTCACCTTCTACAGCAACGCAGCCGCCCAACATCCCATACGAAAGAAGGCAAACGCACCCAGCCGCAAGGACCAGCCACCGGCCCCGGCCACGATCGACCAGCCCCATCTTGTAATGATTGGCGACGCCGTCACTGAACACTTCTATGTGCTCGCCACCGAGGCCCTCCGCACAATTGGCCTGATGCCACGCATGCTCGTTATTCAAGCAGGCACCCGCGCCTACGGCCGCGATCCGTCGGGATCCCCGATACCCGCCTCGGTAATCGAAACCGCCAACTGGTGGTCCCGTTACAACCCCACTGGGAACGACCTCGAATACGAGCACCCAACCCCCCGCATCGTTCACCCGACCGACTCCGCCCGTGCCACCTTAGTGAGCCTCCGTCGCCACTGGGACGACGAATACAATCGCACCCAACTTCACGGCGACAACGCCCGCGCCGCGATCTACGCCCGAATCTACGAACACGTCTGCCGGCTCTCGCTACTCTACGCCTGCTCTATCAACGCTGCCCAGTCAACAATCGACGATGACGCCGTCCGTTGGGCCATCGCGTTTATCGACCACTGCACGGAGCGCATGCTCACCGCCATCGACCAGCACGCCGCTGAGAACCCCTTCGACGCAAGTTGCCAGAAACTCCTAACCAAGCTCCGCGACGCCGGCGGCATGCTCACACGTAGCGTCCTCCTTCGTCAAATGAAACTCCCCGCAACCGACGTTGACAAGATCATCAACACGCTTCGCCAACGCAGTGAAATAACCGAAGGAACGATGACAACAGCCGGCCGCTCAGCCACCGCATACCGCCTCACTTCGCTTCACAACGACGCCGTGAAAGAAGGTGAAGAAAGGTGAAAGAAGCGCCATCAACACCAGTCACGCACCCATTATCCGTCGCCTTCTTTCACCTTCTTTCACCCTTCTTTCACCCCATGCCGGTGAAGAAAGAAACACGTGAAAACAGGCTTAAAACTAATAAATATATATATGTTTTTATATATATTTCACTACTTTCACCCCCTACCCTCTCGAAACCCTCTCCAACCCGTTTTTTGTGTCTGAGCCCAGAAAGTGAAAGAAAGAAGTGCAATAAGCATGAGCCCCCCCGCACGCGGAGAACATAACCAATGAAGCCACTCACCGTTGAAGCCCAGCTTGCCGCCCTCGGGATCGATCCCGCCAGGTGCAAGATCGGCCCGCCGCCGCTAGACTTTGCCAAGTTGCTGAAGCCGGTCGCCAAGCCCAGCCGGTGCGGACCTGCCGCCGATCGCATGAACAAGACCGAACGCGCCTATGCCGTCGAGCTTGCCGCCATGCAGGCCGCGGGCGAGATCGTTCGCTGGCGATTCGAGGCCATCACCCTCTTGCTCGTCGATCCGGCCGACACCGGATGCCGCGGAGTCAGGTACACGCCCGACTTCGCCATCTGGACGCCTGCCAAGCTCCGCTTCGTCGAGATCAAAGGCTTCCTGCGCGACGACGCAAAGCTGAAGTTCCTCTGGGCGCGGCAGCAGTTCCCCGAGTGGGAGTTCACCATGCTCAGGCGCGTTAGGGGCTCTTGGGAGAAGGTTTTCTAGCCAATTCGGCCGAAAAGAGCCCCCATTACCATGCAACATTGCAATTCATATTTCTGAATATTTGAAACAAATCCCAGTAATACCCAATTGAAGGAACGTAATACTCACTACCCCATTAGGCACCCCACCCTCAAAGGCAAAACCATGGAAGAACAAGCACGCTACACCTGGGCCATCGCAACCGCAAATCGCTTGGCCCGCCGCATGCACCTTCGCGATCGCGACGACGCAGTCGGCCAGGCCCTGTTGGTTTTTCATCAGCGGATACTCCCGGCATACGACGGCCGCCGGTCATTCGAAGCCTACGCCACCGTCGCGCTCCGTCGCAATTTGCTGGAGACGCTTCGCAACCAACTGGCCAGCAGACTCCGCGCCGTCGAAGACCTCGACCGCCTGCCGGCCCGCCCCGAGCGCACCACAGTTGACTTCCACCGCCTGGTCAAGTGGCTTCCCGAGCGGGAGGCCGAAGTCTTCCTGCGCCGCTACCGCGACCACCAGTCGCGCACCACCATCGCCGTCGCGCTCGGCATAAGCGTGCGCGTTGTCCAGGAGGACATCAAGAAGGCCCGCCGCGCGATCCGCATCCACTGGGGCGCCAGACAGCACGAGCTCGTCGAACACGGCTAGCCAACCCGCCCCTTCGCATCGCCCAAAAAGGCTCGCTTGAAGCTCGCCAAGCAAATACCACAACACCCCAGCGGAAAGAAGGCTCGCTAGCGCTCGCCTGAAAACGGCATGGGTACATGCCGAACTTGCGCGGTGGTTGTACACGCACCCCACACGGCCCCCTAAGCCTCACGTTGCAAACAAAAGCGGAATCGCCCAAGCGATCAGCGATATGGCCGCTGCTATTCCCGGAGTACCGGGGCAGCGGCCGCCTGCGGACCGACCGCAGGAAGAAGCGGCGGGCAACCGGCGGGGCAGAAACGCGAGCCGGTCAAACCATCGTTTCTGCCGTGCGCCGGTTGCTGTTCCGCCGCAGCCGCGTCCCGGAGTACCGGGCTGGCGCGAATCAAAGGCAGCGGTGGGACGGAGGGATTTCCGCCCTGTTGTTCGCGATTACGCGACGGGCGAGAAGTCCGGGGTCCCGTGTGCCAGGCTCGTGCGTACACGAGATGCCCTGCTTGTCCCTTTAAGCCGGATCGGCGGGCCACAGGAACGTAGCGGCCGGGAGATGCCCACAAGCAACAATTCCTGGCATGGCGTGGGCAAATCTCCTCGGCCGCTACGCACCTGACGCAGGGCATGCACACGGGACCCCGGACGAATTGGCCTCAAAGCCGGCGGGCAGGGCTTTTCGGGAACGGGTCGTTTCCTTTGTCCGGCCGGCTAGTCCGCGCACTTTGGCGACACGGGACGCTTCCCTACGGGCGTCGCCAACCGTGGTGGACAGCCGGCCAGAAGAGCGCTCAATCGCCGCCAGGCTGGCCTGGAATCGCCCAAGCGATCACCAATATGGCCGCCTATTGTTCGCTGAGTACAGCGACGGCGGCCGAGAGAAGGCCGCGGGACTGCCTCCGATCGCGACAAGCGCGCCTATCCTGAGATTGCGTCGCGACTCCGGCAGACCCGCGGCCAAAATTAGCCGGCCAGCGGCTTGTTCGTCCACACGACACGCCGAGTACAGCGGATCGTGTTCCCGAACAACCGCACGCCGGCAGCCAAGCCCCATTAGCCGGACTGCCGAGTACGGCAGACCGGCGAAATTAAGCTCCGCTTCGGCAGACATGAGTACATGACTGCCTACGCTGCGCGGTCGCCTAAGCGAGGAAATTACGGCGTCCTGCCCGCAATCGACGGCAGACGATCGTGTCTGCCGAAATGCCCTTTTTCGTCCGGGCCGCGTACCTATAAGAGACGACTTCATCACTCCAACCCAAGGACACCTGCCATGGCAGACCCCACCGTCGATCCCGCTACGCCGGCCACGCCGGTCCATCCCATCCTGGCGAACCTCATCGCCACCCTGGAGCCGATCCTGCTCCAGTTCCTCGTCGCCTTCCTGGCCAAGCTCACGCCCGCCCAGGCCAGCGAGTCTCCACGCCGCAGCCTGCTCGGCCGCGAAGAAGTCCTGACCGAATGACGCCACGCCAGGGGCCGGGCCGCCGCTTCACTAGCCGGCCCCTGGCGGGACGCGGACCCCAACCCCTCACCACACCCGACACATCGCCATGAAATACGCCCTCATCCTGCTCGCTTCGCTCGCATCGTGCCAGCCCGCCTTTCCCGCCGCGCCGCTTGCCATTTCGTCTGGCACGCTCTGCCGCGACGGCAAATGCGTCCTTGCCCGCCTTTGCCCTCTCCGACTCGGGCTCGACAATCCCCGCCGACCTGCAGGCTGCTATCCAGGCCACGGAAGCCGACCGCGCCTTGATGCAGGCCGACACGGCGACCGTCACCGCGGCGACGAAGTCGCTCACTGACGCCAACGCCTCCCTCGCCACCCACACCGCTCAGTTCGCCAAGGACAAGACCACCCTGCGGGCGCTCTGGAACTCGTACTATCCGCCCGACCCGAGCCCCACGCCCGCCCCGGCCCCGCCCGCGCCCGCCCCGCCGACGCCTCCAGCGCCGCCGGCCGACGTCGTCACCCTCAGCCTGATCTCCAACACCGGCACGGCCTTCGCCTGCCCGGCATGCGACAGCGTACACGCCGAGTCGGTCCCCACGCTGAAATCCTCGCTTGGCGCGAACTTCAGCGAGTACGCCTACACCGACGCCGCCAATGTCGGCAAGCTCTACCCGGCCACGACCGCCGACCCGCAAAGCCGCTACATCCCCCGCTGGGTGCTGACGCACTCGGCCACCGGCACGACGGTCAAGGCATCGGGCTACATGACGCTCGCGCAGCTCCAGGGCTGGATCGCCGGCACCTACACGCCTCCCACCGCTCATTGAGGACCAGACCCCATGATCACCTTCCCCAACTTCCCGTCCATTGCCGGCAGCGACGCCCTCGTCATCAGCGATAGCAACTATCGCCAGTACGCCAGCGCCGCCCCCCACCGCAAGTCCGTCCACGCCCGCCACGAGCTCCGCCCCGAGCTTCGCGGCTCAACCGGCTACAAAGGCTGGCAGCATCCTGGCCACCCGCACACGTTCCGCGGCCCCTCGCCCGTCAGGAACATCATCCCGCGAAGCGAGTGGGTCCCCATGCTCCAGGCCGGCAAGGGCCAGGCGGTCCTCAAGGCCCTTGCCGCCAACAACATCCAGGCCAAGGACCAGAACGGCCTCGGCTATTGCTGGGTCTACGGCTCGACCCGCTCCGTCGAACTCCGCCGCGTCCTGGAGGGTCTGGCGCACGTCGAACTCGCCCCCGAATCGGTCGGCGGTCCAATCACCGGCTGGCGCAACGAAGGCGGCTACGCCTCCCAAGCCTTCGATCAGATCCAGACCGGCGGCATCTGCGAAGAGACCTTCCTCGACGCGCCCTGCTCTCTGCATCACAACCGCTGGAAGCCCGGCTGGGAGGCCAACGCCAAGACCCACGAGGCCGTCGATTGGTACAACATCGACGGCAACGAGGGCGGCGACATCTTCGCCGAAGTCGTCTCCTGCCTCCTGAACGACGCGCCCGTCGCCGCCGGCCTCGGCTGGTGGGGACACCTGATCTGCTTCCTCTGCCCGATCATCCTCGCCGACGGCTCGGTCGGCGTCGTCTTCCAGAACTCGTGGGGCGTCGATTGGCCCACGCCCGGTGCCAACGGCATCGCCGTCCTCACCGAGAGCCGCGCCACGCCCGACGGCGCCGCCAGCCCCACGCTCACCATCGACGACGCCTCCGACGACGGCCAATGAAACGATTCCTTGCAAACCTGTACTGGCTCATCGCCATTTTCCTCCACACCCAGAAAGTCATTCCCATGAACCTGACCACCGACCAACTCACCGCCTTGCAGACCAAGACCTCGGCCTTGATCGACGCCGCCCAGGCCCAGGCCACGACCGACCTCAACCTGGTCAAAGCCAGCACGGACTCGACGCCGCGCAGGCCGCCGACCAGGCCGCGATCAACGCCACCGTCGCCGCCGACCAGGACCTGCAAGCCTTCGTCGACGGCCTCGTGCAGCCGACCAGCGGTTCCTGAAATACTCGACACCACTCCCCAGGAGTCTGACAGGGAAGCTCGCAAGGATGGACATGAAGGTCCTGCGGCCTTACAGGATGTTGTCGGTTCGAGCCCGACGCGAGCTTCCCTCTTAACGAACCATGCCACAAGAAGGCGGCCGTTCTAAACTCGCCATCGCTG
>CAWGOT010000009.1:0-138005 GCA_963824275.1 uncultured Planctomycetia bacterium
GTTTTGCCAATGGCCTGATCTCGGTCTCCGGCCCCGCCAGCACCCTGGTTGTTCAGGCCGGCAACAATCCGGGCGAGTTCGGAGTCAACAACATCACCAATTTGCTGTCGACGGCGTCGTTCAGCAGCAACCCCTATTTCGGCATCCAGGTCGTGTCCCCGGAGACCTTCAGCCTGAGTGGTCTCAACGGATCGTTCGGTTTCGTGAAGCTCGGCGGGGGCGTATTCGACCTCAGCGGCAACGCCACTTATGCCGGTTCCACCAAGGTCAATGGCGGCGTGCTCGTCGCCACCAGCACCAGTTCCTTGGCCGGCTACTCGACCAGTCTCAGCGCGTCGAGTGTTTCGGTTGCCGCCGGCAGCACCCTGGCGGTTCAAGAGGGCACGCAAGCCGGCGAGTTCGGCGTGAGCAACGTCAATAACGTGCTGACCACCGCCAACTTCGCCTCCGGCGCCAATTTCGGCATCCAGGTCGCGTCCGGAGAGAGCGTCTCCTACGGCGGACCGGGCAATTCGATCAGCGGTTCCATCGGCTTCATGATGCTCGGCAGCGGCACGCTGGCCCTGGGCGGAGCGAACACTTATTCCGGTTCGACGACGATCAGTTCCGGCGTGTTGGTTGTCTCCGGCAGTGTCGGCTCGGGCGTTGCCGGGCCGCTGGGCAACAGCGCTACAACGATTGGCTTGGGCGACGCCAACAGCGGCGCCAGCGCGGTGGAATTGGCCGTCAGCGGCGGGTATGCGATCGGGCGGAACATACTCGTGGCCGCCGACAGCAATAGCTCGGCGCTGGCCACGTTGGCGAGCGTCACCAACAACACGGCTACCTACGGCGGCACGATCACCCTCGGCAGTTCGCTGAGCATCGCTTCCGCGGCGACGGGCGGCAACGGCCTGATCTTCTCGGGCCTCATTACCAGCCCAAGCGGCGCCCTCAGCGGCGTGACCGTTACGGCCGGCAGCGTGAGTTTCGTCTACGCGGGCAGCGAGTCCTACACCGGCGGAACCACGGTCAGCGGCGGTTCGCTCGGCGTCGGCGCCAGCACCTGGCTGCCGGGCACGACGCTCACGCAGTCCGGGTCGAGCCTGGTCACGCTGCAGAACTCGGGCACGCAGTCGCTGGCCGCGCTGGGCGGTTCGCCCGGTACCGCACTGAACTTGAAGAGCAGCTCGGCACTTGTCGTGGGCGGCGGAAATTACGCCGGTTCGATCAGCGGCAACGCGGCCACGCTGACCAAGACCGGCAGTGGGACCTTGACCCTCGGCGGCTCGAATTTCTACACCGGCCCCACGACGCTGAACGCGGGTACTCTCAAGGCGGGGGCGGCCAATGTCTTCGCGCCCAATTCGGCGGTGGTGGTCAACGGCGGCACGCTCGACGTCACGGGCTTCCCCGAGAAGCTGGGCGGGATTGACATCGAAAGTGCGGGGGCGCTCAATTTGACGATCGGCGACGTCTTGAACAGCAGCGGCGCGGCCACCCTGGTCGGCACGCTCGACCTCTTCGGCGCCGGCAGCGGGACCACGGAGTTGATCGGCTACACGTCCAAGACCAGCCAGACCTTCGCCGCCGTCAACGGCCTGCCCTCGGGCGACACGCTCTCCTACACCAGCAGCGCGTTGTACCTGGTCGCGCCGCTTGTCACGGGGCCTGCCACCTGGACCGCGCTGAGCGGAAGCTGGACCTCCGCATCCAACTGGAGCACGGGCGTCGTTCCCAGCGGTTCGGGCGTCACGGCCATCGTCGGCTCGGGCACGTCGAGTCTGCGGATGATCACGCTCGATAGCCCTCAGACGTTGGGGCAGTTGACGTTTGCCAACTCGACGAATCCAGCGACCGGCTATAGCCTTGCGCCGGGCGTGGCGGGCACGCTGACGATGATGAGCAGCTCGACCAGCAGCGCGGCGCAGATCTATGTCACCAGCGGCACGCATTCCCTATCGGCCCCGCTCAAGTTGGCGGGGAGTCTGGATATTTCGCCTTCGCCCGGCGCGTCGCTGCTGATCGGCGGGAACATCAGTCAGAGTGTGGCCGGCTCGTCCCTGACGTTGGACAACGCAGGGACGCTGATCCTCAGCGGCTCGGACGGCTACACGGGGGGCACGCTGGTCACTGCGGGCACGCTCGACGTGACTGCGGTCAACGGCCTGCCCAATGGCGGGGCATTGACGGTGGGCGCGGGGGCCGGGTCGCTGTTTGCTTCGCCGGCGGCGGGTGGCGTGGTCTTGGGCGGCGTGCAGGTGGCGACGGCCGGGTACCCTCTGGGTGGCAATTCTGCAGCGGCACCCGTTGCCGTGCCCGAGCCCGGCACGCTGGCGTTGCTCCTGGCCGCCGGGATCGCAGCCTTGACGTTCTATCGGCGGCGGAGAGCTTCGGGAGATCGCGTCTAGCGTAGTGAGCAGGCCGGCGTGGTCGAGTTCGTAGTTCGTAGGGTGGGACCCGGGCACCATGTACCCATGGTCGGCTTGCGAGCGCCGGCCCACCAATCGTGGGCGTTGGTGGGCCGGCGTTCGCATGGTCCCCGGGTCCCGCCCTACGGCCTAACTCTTGCCGCCCTTCTCTTTCTTGGCACTGCCGCCAGCGGATTTCCCCTCGGCGGATTTTTCCGTGGTTGCAGACGGGCTGGCCGGCTTGTCGGCCGCTGCGGCCTTCTTATAGGATTCGCTGCGGTAGTCGGTCGTATAGAAGCCGGAGCCCTTGAAGACAATCGCCGCGCCGGGCCCGATCAGGCGGCGGAGCTTCTTCTTGCCGCACTCGGGGCACTGCTTCTTCGGGATCTTCCTTGATCGATTGGAACAACTCGAACTGGTGCTCGCAGGCATCGCACACGTAGTCATAGGTCGGCATGGGGCGGCTCCGGTAGAAACATAAAAAAGGGGACAATCACGAGGCGGCATCGGGGGCGCGCGAGACCAGCACCTGGCTCGGTCGCACGACGCGGTCGTACAACTGGAAGCCGGGCTGGGCCACGAGGACCACGGTGTTCGGCGGAAACTCGTCCGTCACCTGCTGCGAAATCGCGTGGTGCAGGTGCGGATCGAAGGGCAAGTGCAAGGCCCCGATCCGCAGGCAGTGGTGCCGGGCGAAGGTCTCTTCGAACTGCCGCGCGACGAGTTTCACGCCTTCCAGCAGACCGGCCACGTCCTGCCCCTGCCGTGGTGGCCGACTGCTCCGCCGCGGCGATGGCCCTCTCGATGTTGTCCAGCACCGGCAGGAGATCGTGCATCAGCGGCAGATTGGCATAGCGGCGATGTTCCTCGATCTCGCGCGCGGCCCGCTTGCGGTAGTTTTCCAGCTCTGCCTGGCTGCGGAGCACGCGTTCTTTGGCGGCTTCCAGGTCGGTGCGCAACTGATCCAAGAGATTCTCCTCCGCGGCCTCGGAGCTCGCCGCCGATTCCGCGCAGGCCCGCGCGGGGCGGCGTGCTTTCGTTCGCAGGGTTCGCATTCTCGTCGCTCATGTTGGCGCCCTCTTTCATAAACTCTCTTCCGCATGGAACAAGTTCTTGATCTTCTCGAAAAAGCTCTTTCGCTTCGGCGACACTTCCGTGTTTTCGATTTCCGCCAGTTCGCGGAGCAACTGCTCGTGCCGGTCGGAAAGCCGCTTGGGCACCTCGACCGTGATCTGCACGTGCAGGTCGCCGCGGCCGCGCCGATGGACTGAACGTGGGAACGTCGGGCATGCCCCGGCCCCGCAGCGTGAAGACGTCGCCCGGTTGCGTGCCGGGCGGCACGTCGACGTGTTCCGGTCCGTTGAGCGTGGGGACCTTGATCGACGCCCCCAGCGAGGCCTGCGAATAGGTGATCGGCACCTGGCAGACCAGGTCGCGGCCGTCGCGATGAAAGAGCGGATGTTCCTTGACGCGGATCACGCAGTAGCAATCGCCCGGCGGGCCGCCCGAAGTGCTCGGCTCGCCTTCGCCGCTGAGCCGGAGCTGCGTGCCGTTGTCCACGCCGGCGGGAATCTCGACCTTGCGGGTGACGCGCCGCGGCACATAGCCGTTGCCGCGGCAGGCCGGGCAGGTTTCGCGGATCACGTGGCCGTTGCCGCGGCAGGAGGGGCAGGGGGTTTGCAGGGAGAAAAAGCCGCTGGACTGCACGACTCGGCCGCTGCCGCCGCAGTAGGGGCACCTTTCCGGCCGCGTGCCTGGCTTGGCCCCCGAGCCGCCGCAGGTCTCGCAGGCGGCATGCCGGTCGAACTCGATGGGCTTGGACGCGCCGCTGGCGGCTTCGGCCAGGTCGAGGGTCACTTCGCACTGCACGTCGCCGCCTTTGCGGGCCCGCCGTCCGCGGCCGCGACCGCCGCCGAACAGGTCGCCGAAAAGGCCCTCGCCGAACACGTCGCCGAAGGCCTCGAAAATATCGCCCACGTCGCGGAAATGCGGCGCCTCGCCGCCCTGCAGGCCCTGGAAGCCGTAGCGATCGTACTTCGCCCGCTTTTCCGCGTGGTTCAGGACCTCGAAGGCCTCGGCCGCCTCCTTGAACCTGGCGATCGCCGTCTCGTCGCCCGGATTGCGGTCGGGATGGTACTTCAGCGCCAGTTTGCGATAGGCCTCGGAGATCTGCTGCTTGCTTGCGGAGCGATCGACGCCGAGGATTTCATAATAGTCGCGTTTGCCAGCCATCGTTACCATTGTAGCCTACTCGACGCGAAAGAGGTAAGGCCAACCGCAGGGGTCTTTTTCAAAGTTCCGGCCTGAGGAGGGGTGGTTGCCCGTGTCCCATCCTCAAATTCGGAGGAACCAAAAAGCGGGGCCGCCCCGGGTCCGAGGTGGCCCCCCATGTCAATCCGTCGCCTTTCCCGCAGGGCCACGCTTAGCGGACTGCGCCCTCGATCATCTTCTTCTTGTCGTCCTTCTCCAGGTCGGTAACCAAGGTCTCGGTGGTCAGCATCAGGCCGGCGATGCTGGCGGCGTTCTGCAACGCCGTGCGGACGACCTTCAAGGGGTCGATGATGCCGGCCTTGAACATGTCGACGTACTTGCCCGAGCAGGCGTCGAAGCCGAAGTTCTCGGCCTTCTGGCTGACTTCGTCGGCCACCACCGAACCGTCGATGCCGCTGTTCTCGGCGATCTGCTTGATGGGGCCGCAAAGCGCCCGCAGCACGATGTCCACGCCGATCTTCTCGTCGCCCTTGGCGCTGCCGCGGGCCTTCTCGACGGCCGCCTTGCAGCGCAGCAAGGCCACGCCGCCGCCGGGCAGCACGCCTTCTTCGGCGGCCGCGCGGGTGGCGTGCAGGGCGTCCTCCACGCGGGCCTTGGTCTGCTTCATCTCGGCCTCGGTGCTGCCGCCGACCGAAATCACCGCCACGCCGCCGGAGAGCTTGGCCAGCCGCTCCTGCAGCTTCTCGCGATCGTAGTCGCTGTCGCTGGCCTCGATCTGCCGCTTGAGCTGCTCGACGCGGGCCTTGATGTCGGCCGGCTTGCCCGCCCCTTCGATGATCGTCGTGTTGTCCTTGTCGATCGTGATCTTCTTCGCCCGGCCGAGCTGCTCGAGCGTGAGGTTCTCCAGCTTCAGGCCCAGGTCCTCGCTGATCACCGTGCCGCGCGGTCAGGATGCCGATGTCGGCCAGCAGGGCCTTGCGGCGATCGCCGAAGCCGGGGGCCTTCACCGCGCACAGGTTCAGCACGCCGCGGAGCTTGTTCACCACCAGGGTCGTGAGGGCCTCGCCCTCGACGTCCTCGGCAATGATCAGCAGCGGCTTGCCGGAATGGGCCACCTTCTCCAAGAGCGGAATCAGGTCGCGGATGTTGCTGATCTTCTTCTCGTGGATCAGGATCAGGGCGTCTTCCAGCTCGACGCTCATCGTCGGCCGGGTGGTTGATGAAGTAGGGCGAGAGGTAGCCCTTGTCGAACTGCATGCCCTCGACGACCTCGTAGGTCGTCTCGGCCGTCTTGCCTTCCTCGACGGTGATCACGCCGTCCTTGCCGACCTTCTCCATGGCCTCGGCCATCAGCTTGCCGATGGCCGGGTCGTTGTTGGCGCTGATCGCGCCGACGTGGGCGATGTCTTCCGAGCCGCTGACCGGCTTGGCCATCGTGCGGAGGTGCTCGACGGCCGCGTCGACGGCCTTCTCGATGCCGCGGCGGACGGCCGTCGGGTTGGCGCCGGCGGTGATGTTCCGCAGCCCTTCGCGGAAGATCTCGCGGGCCAGCACCGTGGCGGTCGTCGTGCCGTCGCCGGCCAGGTCCGAGGTCTTCGAGGCGACTTCGTTGACGAGCTTGGCGCCCATGTTCTCGAAGCGGTCTTCCAGCTCGATTTCCTTGCTCACCGTCACGCCGTCCTTGGTGACGGTCGGACCGCCGAAGGACTTGTCGATGATCACGTTGTGGCCGGTCGGGCCCAGGGTCACGGCGACCACGTTGGCCAGTTTTTCCACGCCCTGAAGCAATCGCTTCCGGGCCTGATCATCGTAAAGTAGTTGTTTAGCCACGTTGGCGGTTCCTTATGGTCGTGTACGGGATCCTGGCGTTAATTGCCGTCCTCCACGTGCTGTTGTGTCTTACTTGACGACCTTCGCGAGGATGTCGGTCTCGCGGAGGATCTTGACCTCACGGCCGTCGATTTCGACTTCGGAGCCGGAATACTTGCCGTAGATGACTTCGTCGCCGACGGTGACCGAGAGCGTGCCGCGCTCGCCGCTATCCAAGCAGCTTGCCCGGCCGACGGCCACGACCGTGCCGCGCTGGGGCTTTTCCTTGGCCGTGTCGGGCAGCACGATGCCGCCGGCGGTCACTTCTTCGGCTTCCTTCGGCTCCACCACGACGCGATCGTCCAAGGGACGCAAGTTGAGGCTGTCTTTTGCCATGATCCTATAGTTCTCCTGATGAATCTCTGGTTTATTGAATGTTGTTGTGATAACTCCCCTCTACCTTTGGGAGAGGGGCTGGGGGTGAGGGCATCTCGATAATCGGTACCATATCGCAGTCGCCCAAGCCCTCTCCCGGCCGGCGAGGGGACCGTGCGACTAGAACCCGCCCATGCCGCCCATGCCACCCATGCCGCCGCCCATGCCGCCCATGCCACCCATGCCGCCGCCCATGTCGTGGCCGGGGCCAGGTCCGGCGGCCTTGCCGTCGTCCTTCTTGGGAATCTCGGTGATCAGGCAGGAGGTGGTCAGCAGCAGGTTGGCCACGCTGGCGGCGTTCTGCAAGGCGGTGCGGACGACCTTGGCCGGATCGACGATGCCCGCCTCGAGCATGTCGCCGTAGCTGTCCCTGTCGGCGTCGTAGCCCTCGTTCTTCTTGAGCTGGCGGACGCGATTGACGACCACCGGGCCGTCCTGGCCGGCGTTGTCGGCGATGGCCTTCAAGCGGCACCTCCAGCACGTTGCGGAGGATCTTCGCGCCCAGGGCCTCGTCGCCTTCAAGTTGCAGGGCGTCGACGGCCTTTTCGCAGCGCAAGCAGGGCCACGCCGCCGCCGGGCACGATGCCTTCTTCCAGGGCGGCCTTGGTGGCGGCCTTGGCGTCGTCCAGCAGGAACTTCCGCTCCTTCATTTCGGTCTCGGTGGCGGCGCCGACGCTGATCTGGGCCACGCCGCCGGCCAGCTTGGCCAGCCGCTCCTGGAGCTTCTCGCGATCGTAGTCGCTGGTGGTGGTCTCGATTTCCTTGCGGATCTGCTCGGCCCGGCCGTCAATCGCCTTCTTGTCGCCGCGGCCGCCGACCATGGTCGTGTCGTCGGCAGAGATGATCACGCGATCGACCGTGCCCAGGTCGGAGAGCTTCACCGAGTCAAGCTGCACGCCGAGGTCCTTGAAGATGGCGTTGCCGCCGGTCAGCACGGCGATGTCGCCCAGCATGGCCTTGCGGCGATCGCCGTAGCCCGGGGCCTTGACCGCGCAGACGTTGAGAATGCCCCGCATCTTGTTGACCACCAGCGTCGCCAGGGCCTCGCCCTCGACGTCCTCGGCGATGATCAAGCAGCGGCTTGCTGGCCTGGCTGACCGCCTCCAGCAGCGGCACCAGGCTCTTGGCGCTGGAGATCTTCTCCTCGTGGATCAGCACCAGGGGCTTTTCGAACTCGACCAGTCTGTTCGTCCTGGTTGGTGACGAAGTGCGGCGAGAGGTAGCCGCGATCGAACTGCATGCCTTCGACCACGTCGACGGTCGTCTCCGACTGCTTGCCTTCTTCGATCGTGATCACGCCGTCCTTGCCGACCTTCATGAAGGCGTCGGCCAGCACGGCGCCGATGCGTCGGATCGTTGTTGCCGGCGATCGTGGCGACCTGCGTGATTTCCTTCTTGCTCTTTTCGTTGATGGGCGTGGACATTTTGCTGACGGCCGCGACGACGGCCTCGGCCGCCTTCGGGATGCCGCGGGCCAGCGACATGGGATCGGCCCCGCCGGCGACCATTTTCAGGCCCTCGCGATAGATGGCCTCGGCCAGCACGGTGGCCGTGGTGGTGCCGTCGCCGGCGATCTTGTTGGTCTTGGAGGCGGCCTCCTTGACGAGTTGGGCACCCAGGTTCTCTTGGGGATCGTCCAGGGTGATTTCTTCGGCGACGGTCACGCCGTCCTTGGTGACTTTCGGGGCGCCCCAGCCCTTGTCGAGGACCGCGTTTCGGCCCCGGGGGCCCAGGGTCGTCACGACGGCCCGGGCCAACTTGCTGACGCCGGCGGCCAGCGGCTGCCGAGCTTCGTCCTCATACACCATCTGTTTTGCCACAGTGGAATCCTCCTGTTGCGGGCTTGAACACTTTAGCGTTAGATCGCTGGCGGCATACCACGACCAAACTTGGCAGCCGACTGCGTTTGGGGGCCGTAAGAAAGCAAGCCGTGTGCCAAAGGCAGACGGAAACGACGTAAAGTGCTATTCGCAAGTAGGTTACGAATAGTGCTGAGTGTCGGGGAAAAGCAATCATTTGGAGGCCAAGGCGTTGCGGGTGCCAAATTGACAGGTCAGCCTTCCTACCGACGGGTGGTTTTTTGCCCGAACTTGCTCGATTGCAGAGCCCGTTGATGTTCTTGTCCGGAATTTTCCTTACATTCCAGGGGAGTCTCGACGATTTTTGGCCAAAAATGGCCAATTCAGCGTGTTTCTTCACCATATTTACCCCTCGAATGAAGTTTATTATAGAGACCGCACGGATTGTATCCGCGTCAAGAATCGCTGGAATTCGATCTCTTTACACTCCTTAGAGTCATTTAGTTTCATGCCTCTTGCGGCGGAAAGTTGGCCAGAAAACTGGCCACATTCGGCCACGAAGTGGCCAAATCCGGCCAAATCCGGCCACATCTGGCCACAAACGGCCACGAAACCCATGTGGCCCCCCATCAATAACTATTTGCCCATTCGATGGGTCAACAAAAACCTCACGCGATTTCTGTCTCTTTGGCAGTTCGACCCAAGGGCGCGGAACACGGATTACCACTAATCATCACTAACTTCTGTTATTAGTGACAATTAGCGGCAATGAGTGTTCCTCACTTCTCCGCCCTCGGTTTGCTACACCGAGGGCGGGTTTCTTTTCATCAAATTGTCAAAGAACAACGCGTTTCCACATATATATACGGATGAGGGCCTTGAAATGGGAAAATAATTTCGCCGCACGGCCGGCAATCTCGTCCTAACACGTTTATTCATAACGGTTTACAGAATTTTGAATTTCGTCGGATTATGTGCGCAGCAATTGATGGAACGTTCATTCCTTTGGGGAGATGAAATGCACACAAGAGGTATGGCTTCGTCGTGCCCGGCATGGTCGCCGGCATCCAGACCTTTGGCGAACTGATCCATTTTCACTCCGACATCCGCGCCATCGCCACCGACGGCGCGTTTGCCCCCAACGGGACCTTCGTCTGCCTGCCGAAGACGGGCAGGTCGATCTTGGTGGTCAACCGAACGCCGTTTTCTCGCGCGATGGCCAGCCAGGGGTTTGCCGGCCGCACTGCCGGGTTGACCACAACCAGATTGGCCTGGCGGAAGTCTTCTTCGCGATGTCCTCCGAGATGAAAAGCGGCGATTGGCGCGGCCGCGAGGGTAGTTTCATCCGCCAAGTCGGTCACGGTGACAATTGCGCCCTGCGCAGCCAACCAGCGGGCCGCAGCCGCCCCACCGCCGAATTGGCCCAGCCCCATGACGGTTACTCGTTGTCCGCGATGCTTTATGATGTTCCAAGGTAACAGGCACAGTCCCTGTGCGGTCCGCCTAGCGATTCACCGTCCAGTCCTCAACGCGCAGACCAGGCACTTTCTGAAAATCAACGAGATTTCGGGTAAGAACCGTGTAGTTCCGTGCCAGCACTGTTGCAGCAATTCGGAGGTCCATCGTCCCGACGCGAACACGCTGCTCACGCATCGCTTCAAACACGTCAGCAGCAGCCTCGTCGAACGGAAGAACTTGCAGTGCCGCAAAATCTACTAGGATTTTCCGCAACTTGTCGTAAGCACGCACGACGGACTGCTTCGTCTTCGCCCGACTCAGGTACGTCGACCAACCCAGAACTTGTTCATGAAACGTGACAATCGAAACAAAGAAGTCGGCCTGTTCATAATCAGCCATTGTCTCGGCGATTCTGCTGAACTCCGGCAGAGTTCCTTGCTGGATGATTACCAAATGGTCCGTGTCAAGCAAGAACAAAGTGGAGTCTCCTACTCGTCGCCTTTTGGACGGTCTGCCTCACGAATCTCCCGCCCTAGCTTGACTATTTCTGCAAACTCCGGATCGTCTCGGAATGACCCGGCCACTTTCGAAAGCCACTCCTTTTTCTTATCGCCCGCCGATTGCCGCCTGAGTTCTGCAACGTCAGCTTCCAGCTTATCGAGGCGTTGTTCCACGGTTGCCATTTGGAGTCTCCTGAATAATACCGCGAGTTTGGGAACACTCTCAATCCTAGCAAAAAAGCCTGGACAGGGCAACCGAAGTAGTGTCCTAGGAGTTAGGACACTACCAGAGCTTTTGAGCCCGAATTGGCGATTGGATGCGGAGCCCGACGGGTGAAATCGGGTGAAATCGGGGGACATAATACTAAATCGGGGGACATAATACTAGTATTGACGAAGCGAACGCATTTTGGTAGTTTGGGAGCATGGCAAGATTAGCACGGCTGGTGATCCCTGGCATGCCACACCACGTCACTCAACGTGGCAATCGTCGGCAGCAGACATTCTTCAACGACGGTGATTACCGCGCCTACTTGGAGCTCATGTGTTCAGCAAAGTCAAGGTCGTTTCATCACAAATTGAGCTGTATGAGGCGGCATTATCCGCATTGGAATAGGAACTACTGTGAGATCCGCGGTCAGAAAGCAGCTTGTCAAGACGTTTCGGCGAGAATTTGAAACTCAGTATCCGCAGTTCGCGATGCTGAGGTTGCCGGACGGCACCTCAGCCAAGGTGTGGGAATGGCGAGTAGCTCGAAATCTCCACTATTTCGTGCTGCTTCAGCCTTTTGAGCAAGACGATAAATTTGCCCTAGAGATCGCATGGAGTGAGGACGGCGAGTTTCCGTGGGCAAGCATGGACGACGTGTTCGCGGCGGACAAGCCACGGTGGCGCGAGCGGCTCGGTTGTTTGTGGCAACCACGGGGCCGGGAGCCGGTCTGGGACGCTGCACCGAAGTAGGCGAGGCGAGGCAAGCGCGTTTTGACGCTATGGGACGCGGCGAGGAGTGGAGCTATCCGCCGGACCCGGCAATCAACGTCGTAATTCCGCGCATCGCACCGCTCGTGGATGATTGCTTGCAGAAGTTTCGCGAGTATGGTTTGCCTATCTTCAAACAGGTAGCTCAGCATCGGGGCCTCGGTGACTTGTTCCAATCTGCCGCTCCATCTTGCCTTGAGAATCGAACGGAAGAGCAAAATGACCCATGATAGCCCAGGAACCATCGGGGACCATCAGGGATCACGCCGAGTGGAGCGCGGCCGCCGGCTGGGCCCCAGCCAGCGGCACCGAAACGGACAGCCAGAGCGGCTGGTCGGACTCGACTCAGGACACGACGAGCGCTATAGCATCCCCTTCTCCAGCGGGAGTTCCACGGGCGGCGGCAGCACGGGCGGCAATTCGCCCTTCGCCCTGTCCGGCGGGTCCGTTTCCTACAGCGGCAGCGGGACCGAAAGCCAAAGCGGCGACAATGACTCGTCCTACTCCTCGACCGGCAACTACACGCTCGCCCCCGACGGCGCGTGGGAGGGCACCAGCGGCACCGGCTGGACCCAGGGCAACAGCTTCAGTTCCACGTCCTACCAGGGCGACGGGACCTATTCCTACAACATCCCCGCGCCCTCCGGGGCGGGGACTGAGGGCAGTTGCAGCATCGGTGGCATGGGGTTCGCCCGCCCGGACCCCAACGGGGCGTGTTCGTGCCCCTTGATTTCCCCGCAATATCGGTTACATTTATCCTTGGATACGGAAATCAAATTTGCTATCAGTCATCGAGGTGACTGAATCAGCGTCCTCGCATCGTTCTTGGTTTCTGCCAGATAATTTGCGGCCGCCATCCATGTCTTCCATTCCCGCCACGCCGTCGCACGATCCAGAATACGCCTGGGAATTGGCCACGCTTTACCCAGAGCAGGGCGAATGGTCCGAGGCAGATTACCTGGAATTGACGGACCATGCAAAACGGCGCATCGAATTCACCGAGGGGCGGTTGGAGTTCTTGCCCATGCCGACAGAAGCTCATGAAGCGATAACCCAATTCTTGTTTCTCGCTTTATACCAATTCGTTGACCAAGGGAAACTGGGCAAAGTCTATTCCAATGGCATCCGCCTCCGGGTTCGCCCGCGTAAGCTTCGCTTGCCGGATGTTATTTTCCTGCACCGAGACCACTTCCACGCCCGTCACAACCGAGCGTGGGACGGGGCTGATCTCGTCATGGAGGTCGTGAGCGACTCGCCTGCGGATCGGCAGCGCGATTACGAGCAAAAACTGATCGATTACGCAGAAGCCAAGGTCTCGGAATACTGGATTATCGACCCCGAGCGACAGGCAGTGGTCGTCCATCAGCTTACAGGCGATCACTACTCCGTGCATGGCGAATACGGCCGCGGGCAAGTCGCCATTTCCGCGCTGTTGGCAGGATTCGGCGTTGATGTGGGCTCGCTCTTTGCGACGGCAGAGGGCATTCCTGAGTGACAGAATTTTGAAAGCGCAATGCCGGATGCCCAGTGCCCAGGCTTTCCAGCCTGACATTGAACCGGGCAAGTCAGGCTGGAAAGCCTGACCTACTTGAGATTCTGGCGGGTGGTTGAAAAATAGGCCAAGAAATGCAGGAAATTTCTGGTGGAGTTCCTAATTCGGAAAATTTGGAATATCTATCTATATCACCATATTATCCTATGTCACCACAGCACACCATATCACCCTATTGTCCCATACCTCGCACTTGTGGCAACCTTCCGCTCCCCTCTGCGGGATTCGGTTTGCGAACCCTAGTTTCGGTGGTTAGTTCGGGACAATGGCAATTGCAGGCAGCTTAGCTTGACATTTTCGGATAATTAAATTTTAGCGACAGCAGCAACTTTGCCGATTTGCCTAGTCAAGGACGATGGGTTGTAGTTCTCCCGCCACGGGTGGACAACAATCTATCGCTGGGAGTCGGTCCATGGAGCGGCAGCAGAATTTTCCGTTCGCTGATAACTTGACGGCTGGCAGTCGGCGGCTGCTCGCTCTCTTCATGGTTCTGTTTCTTGCCCTGGTCTGGCCGAACGCGGCGACCGCCGTAGAGACAGCCAAGCCTGGCGCCGATCAAAGCGATAACCAGCAGCTTCATTGGACGGCCCCGGCAATCGCCCTACAGGCAGAGGAGCTGATCGCCGTGCCGGAGCCGACGACTGACCCGCCAGGCGAAGAACGGTCGCCGCCCGCCGTCCCTTGGGTTGAGCCCGACAGGCCGAGAAACGCCAGGCGAACTCCGGACGCCAAGCGGCAAGAGGCCGACGCGGGACCATCCGCGAGTGGGCGGCATGCGGAAACGGGCAACGATCTCGGCGATCAAGCGCAGCGGCAGCCTGCAGGGAGTGGACAGGTGCGGCCGTATGCCGAAGCGGACGACGACAGCGGCGGCGTGCCTCCCCCCTGCCCGGCCCCGCGTTGGGAACCGGGACTTTGGGCGCAGCCGTTCGCCAATCGCCTCGAGGCGCGCGGCGAGGGGCTGTTGTGGTGGGGCAAGGGAAACCAGGTCCCGGCGCTGGTGACCACCGCCCCCAGCACGGTCGCCCGCGATCAAGCCGGCGTTCTCGGCGTGCCGGGCACGGTCATCTTGTTCGGCGACTCGGGCTTGAACGACGGCGCCCGCAGTGGTGAACGCGTGACGCTGGACTATTGGCTGACCCGCGATCATTCCCTCGGGCTGGAGGCCGAGTACTTCGGGCTGGGCGACAGCACGGCAGGTTTCCAGGCCAGCAGCAATTCACAAGGCATTCCCGTGCTCGCACGGCCGTTCACCAACACGCAGACGGGCCTTCCGGACTCGGGCATCATCGCGCTGCCCAACGTGCAGACGGGTGCGGTGTGGGTGGATGCTACGAACGGGTTTCAAGGCGTCGAGGCCCTCTTGCGGCACACCTGGTATCGCGGCGACGGCGCACACCTCGATTTCCTGGTCGGTTATCGCTACCTGCGACTGAGCGACGACCTCGATATCGAAGAGACCGAGACGTTCATCGATCCACAAGGCGTCGTGCCGGTCGGCTCCACGCTCGCCCTCTGGGATCATTTCAGCACCTTGAACGAGTTCCAAGGGGCCGACCTGGGATTGAGCCTCCGACTGGCACTGCAACCGCTGGAACGTGGGGTTCCTGCTGAAAGTCGGGCTGGGTGACACGACTTCGCGGGTTTCCATCAGCGGCAGCACGGTGGCCACGGAACCGACACAGGCGTCCGTGACTTCGCCGGGCGGGTTCCTGGCCCAGGCCTCGAACAGCAACCAGTACCAGCGCAACCAATTCACGATGCTTCCGGAGTTGGGAATCAACGTCGGCTTCGACCTCACACCGCGGTTGCGGGTGGTGGGCGGATACTCGTTGATCTACTGGAGCGCCATAGCGCGGACCGGCGATCAGATCGATTTGAACCTGTCTCCATCTCAGTTCCCCTTGTCGCCCAACACCACGGCCAGCCCTTTCCCGGAATTCCGCTTCGCGATGACCGATTACTGGGCGCAAGGCGTGAGTCTGGGAGTGGATTTCCGCTTCTAAGTGGTCCATTTCACAAATAACTTCAGGGGTACGTTCGTAGGGTGGGACCAGCGAGCTTGCGAGCGCCGGCCCACCAGTCGCCGGTGTTGGTGGGCCGGCGCTCGCAAGCTCGCTGGTCCCACCCTACGGCCAAAACCGCGCAACCCTGAAGTTATTTGTGAAACGGACCACTAAGCCCTGCTCGGCCTAGCGTGGGAGCCAATTGTCGACGCTGGCCAACACCCGGTCGGCCAGAGCGGCGCTGTTCAGCTTGCTGGCGACCGGCGTGGAGACCCGCGATACCCGCGCCATGGGACTGGCCGACGTTCGAGCCGGGCTGGCGGTCGCCGCCGGCGCCGTGACGGTGATGGTCGTCGTGGCCGGGTTGCTGGCGGCGATCGCGTCATTGGCCACGACGGTGATGAACCGCGGGCCGGAAGTGGGCGCGGGGGCCGTATCCTGGTATTGAATCGATTGCAGCAGGCTCTGATAGTCGGCGGCGGAGTCGACGCCGGCCAGCGTGAGGACTCCGGCGGCGACCGTCGCCGTGATCTTGGGGAAACGGGCGAGCGGCTGGGCGGCCGTGCCCGCGACGACGGCCTGGCCGGCGACGACGAAGCCCTCGGAGTTTCCGTCAACCGGGTTGGCGATGGTCACGGTCAGCGCGGCCAGGTCGCCCCCGGTGTGCGTGATCGTGGCCGCCGGGCTGGCGATGGCCACGGGCGCACTACCCGCCGCGTAGGATGCCGCGAAATCAACGCTCGACGCATCGCCAAGCTGGACCACGGGCGGAGCGTCGAGGACTTGCTGGGCGATGAGGTCGGCGGTCGTCGGCGTGGAAGCCAGTGCCATCTGCTTGGAGAGATAGCCCGGCGCCAAAAGCCATTCGCCGAAATCGTATTCCGTTCCGGCCTGACCTGCCGGCAGATTGATATTGCTGATCGTGTTGGCGACCGAAGCGTCGCCGCCGAGGCTTCCGGCCTGGACGTCCTTGACGTTGAGATACTGCGGCGGCTGGGATTCGACGAGCGTGTAGGCGCCGGCCGGCAGCGAATCGAACTGGTAGTAGCCGCCGCTCTGCGTGAGTGTGGTCTGCACGGCGACACCGGCCAGCTCGAGCGTCAGCGCAACGTCGGGGATGCCGAGGTGGTAGACGCCCGGGGAAATCTCGCGCTGGCCGCTTTGCAGGGTGCTGTTGTAGTTGGCATCGTCGTAGACGTAGCCGGAGAGACTGCCGTCGGCCGGAGCGACGGTGAGGGACCTGCTGGCGTCGGTTGGCGGCAGGAAATTTGCATCGCCGGGATAACTGTAGATGACCGCGTACGGCGAGCCGGCGACTGTCAGGGACTGGGTGTCGAAGGTGGCCGAGAAACTGCCGAGACCCGGGCTGCCGGGTACCCCGCCGATCGCCGCCTCTTGCGTCGTGCCGGCGAGCGTAATCGAGACGCTGCCGGTCGGGACCGTTGCGCCGAGGATCGTCCCGGAGAGCGTTACGGAGGCCGTGCCGGGGGCGATCGACGGGGCGGAGAGGCTGCTCCAACTGGGCGTCGCCTTGGCGACCGTGAGCGTCTGGGTGGTGCTCGTGGCAGAAAGAGCGTTGCCGCCGGCGTAACTGTAAGTTATCGTGTAGGGCGATCCGGCCACCGCCAGGGCCTGGGTGTCGAAAGTGGACGAGAAACCACCGTCGGCGCCGATCGCCGCCTGTTGCGTCGTGCCGTCAAGCGTAATCGAGACGTTGCCCGCGGGGCCGCTCTGGCCGTTGAGAATCGTTCCCGCAAGCGTTGTCGAGGCGGTGCCGTAGGTGATCGACGGGGCGGAGAGGTTGCTCCAACTGGGCGTCGCCTTGGCCACCGTGAGCGACTGGCTCGTATCGGACGGGGCGGCGTTCGAGTTGGCGTCGCCCGCATAAGTGTAGGTAATGGCGTAGGGCGAACTGGCGACCGCCAGGCCCTGCGTATTGAAAGTGGACGAGAAACTGCCATCGGGGCCGATCGTCGCCTGTTGCGTGGTGCCGCCGAGCGTAATCGAGACGCTGCCCGTCGGGGCCGTTTTGCCGTCGAGGATCGTTCCGGAAAGCGTTACCGAGGCGGTGCCGGGGGCGATCGACGGGGCGGAGAGGTTGCTCCAAGCGGGGGTCGCTTTGGCCACCGTGAGCGTCTGGGTGGTATCGGACGGGGCGGCGTTCGAGTTGGCGTCGCCCGCATAAGTGTAGGTAATGGCGTAGGGCGAACTGGCGACCGGCAGGCCCTGCGTATTGAACGTGGCCGAGAAACTGCCGTCGGGGCCAATTGCCGCCACTTGCGTGGTGCCGCCGAGCGTAATCGAGACGCTGCCCGTCGGGGCCGTTGCGCCGTCGAGGATCGTTCCCGAAAGCGTCGTCGAGGCGGTGCCGTAGGTGATCGACGGCGCGGAGAGGTTGCTCCAACTGGGCGTCGCCTTGGCCACCGTGAGCGTCTGGGTGGTATCGGACGGGGCGGGATTGGAGTTGGCGTCGCCCGCATACGCGTAGGTAATGGGGTAGGGCGAACTGGCGACCGCCAGGCCCTGCGTATTGAAGGTGGACGAGAAACTGCCGTCGGGGCCAATTGCCGCCTCTTGCGTGGTGCCGCCGAGCGTAATCGAGACGCTGCCCGTCGGGGCCGTTGCGCCGTCGAGGATCGTTCCGGAAAGCGTCGTCGAGGCGGTGCCGTAGGCGATCGACGGGGCGGAGAGGTTGCTCCAACTGGGCGTCGCCTTGGCGACCGTCACCGTCTGGCTCGTATTGGCTGCGGCGGGATTCGAGTTGACATCGCCCGCGTAGCTGTACGTAATAGTGTACGGTGATCCAGCGATCGCCAGGCCCTGGGTATCGAAGACGGACGAGAAACTGCCGTCGGCCCCGATCGCCGCTTGTTGCGTCGTGCCGCCGAGCGTAATCGAGACGTTACCCGCAGGCGGGTACCCGGTCGGCGGCGTCGTGCCGTCGAGAATGGTCCCGGAAAGCGTTGTCGAACCCGTGCCGTAGGTGATCGACGGGGCGGACAGGTTGCTCCAACTGGGCGTCGCCTTGGCCACCGTGAGTGTCTGGCTCGTATCCGTCGGGGCGGCGTTGGAGTTGGCGTCGCCCGCGTAAGTGTACGTAATGGGGTACGGCGATCCGGCGACCGTCAGACCCTGGGTGTCGAAGGTGGCCGAGAAACTGCCGTCGGCCCCGATCGCCGCTTGTTGCGTCGTGCCGCCGAGCGTAATCGCGACGCTGCCCGTCGGGGCCGTTGCGCCGTCGAGGATCGTTCCGGAAAGCGTCGTCGAGGCGGTGCCGTAGGCGATCGACGGGGCGGAGAGGTTGCTCCAACTGGGCGTCGCCTTGGCCACCGTGAGCGTCTGGCTCGAATCCGTCGGGGCGGGATTGGAGTTGGCGTCGCCCGCGTAAGTGTAGGTAATCGGGTAAGGCGAACTAGCGACCGCCAGGCCCTGCGTATTGAAAGTGGACGAGAAAGTGCCGTCGGCGCCAATTGCCGCCTGTTGCGTGGCGCCGCCAAGCGTAATCGCGACGCTGCCCGTCGGGGCCGTTGCGCCGTCGAGGATCGTTCCCGAAAGCGTCGTCGAGGCGGTGCCGTAGGCGATCGACGGCGCGGAGAGGTTGCTCCACGCAGGGGTCGCCTTGGCCACCGTGAGTGTCTGGGTGGTATCGGACGGGGCGGGATTCGAGTTGGCATCGCCCGCGTAAGTGTAGGTAATGGCGTAGGGCGAACTGGCCACCGCCAGGCCCTGCGTATTGAAAGTGGACGAGAAACTGCCATCGGCACCAATTGCCGCCTGTTGCGTGGCGCCGCCAAGCGTAATCGCGACGTCACCCGCAGGCGGGTACCCGGTCGGCGGCGTCGTGCCGTCGAGAATGGTCCCGGAAAGCGTTGTCGAATCCGTGCCGTAGGTGATCGACGGGGCGGACAGGTTGCTCCAACTGGGCGTCGCCTTGGCCACCGTGAGTGTCTGGGTGGTATCCGTCGGGGCGGCGTTGGAGTTGACATCGCCCGCGTAGCTGTACGTAATAGTGTACGGTGATCCAGTGATCGCCAAGCCCTGGGTATCGAAGACGGACGAGAAACTGCCGTCGGCCCCGATCGCCGCCTGTTGCGTCGTGCCGCCGAGCGTAATCGAGACGTTACCCGCAGGCGGGTACCCGGTCGGCGGCGTCGTGCCGTCGAGAATGGTCCCGGAAAGCGTTGTCGAACCCGTGCCGTAGGTGATCGACGGGGCGGACAGGTTGCTCCAACTGGGCGTCGCCTTGGCCACCGTGAGTGTCTGGCTCGTATCCGTCGGGGCGGCGTTGGAGTTGGCATCGCCCGCGTAAGTGTAGGTAATGGGGTAGGGCGATCCGGCGACCGCCAGGCCCTGCGTGTCGAAGGACGCCGAGAAACTGCCGTCGGCCCCGATCGCCGCCTGTTGCGTTGTGCCGCCAAGCGTAATCGAAACGTTGCCGGTCGGCGGCGTCGTGCCGTCGAGAATGGTCCCGGAAAGCGTTGTCGAACCCGTGCCGTAGGTGATCGACGGGGCGGACAGGTTGCTCCAACTGGGCGTCGCCTTGGCCACCGTGAGTGTCTGGCTCGTATCCGTCGGGGCGGCGTTGGAGTTGGCATCGCCCGCGTAAGTGTAGGCAATGGGGTAGGGCGAACTGGCGACCGCCAGGCCCTGGGTGTCGAAGGTGGCCGAGAAACTGCCGTCGGCCCCGATCGCCGCCTGTTGCGTTGTGCCGCCAAGCGTAATCGAAACGTTGCCGGTCGGCGGCGTCGTGCCGTCGAGAATGGTCCCGGAAAGCGTTGTCGAACCCGTGCCGTAGGTGATCGACGGGGCGGACAGGTTGCTCCAACTGGGCGTCGCCTTGGCCACCGTGAGTGTCTGGCTCGTATCCGTCGGGGCGGCGTTGGAGTTGGCATCGCCCGCGTAAGTGTAGGTAATGGGGTAGGGCGAACTGGCGACCGCCAGGCCCTGCGTGTCGAAGGAGGCCGAGAAACTGCCGTCGGCCCCGATCGCCGCCTGTTGCGTCGTGCCGCCAAGCGTAATCGCCACGCTGCCCGTTGGCGGCGTCGTGCCGTCGAGAATGGTCCCGGAGAGCGTGGTCGAACCCGTGCCGTAAGTGATCGACGGCGCGGAGAGGTTGCTCCAGCTTGGGGTCGCATCGGCCACGGTGAGCGTCTGGGTGGTATCGGACGGGGCGGGATTGGAGTTGGCGTCGCCCGCATACGCGTAGGTAATGGGGTAGGGCGAACTGGCGACCGCCAGGCCCTGGGTGTCGAAGGTGGCCGAGAAACTGCCGTCGGCCCCGATCGCCGCCTGTTGCGTCGTGCCGTCGAGCGTAATCGAAACACTGCCGGTCGGCGGCGTCGTGCCGTCGAGAATGGTCCCGGAAAGCGTTGTCGAACCCGTGCCGTAGGTGATCGACGGCGCGGAGAGGTTGCTCCAGCTTGGGGTTGCATCGACGACGGTCAGCGTCTGGCTCGTATCCGTCGGGGCGGCGTTCGAGTTGGCGTCGCCCGCGTAAGTGTAGGTAATGGGGTACGGCGATCCGGCGACCGGCAGGGCATGCGTGTCGAAGGACGCCGAGAAATTGCCGAGACCCGGAGTACCGGATACCCCGCCGATCGCCGCCTGCTGCGTCGTGCCGTCGAGCGTAATCGAGACGCTGCCCGTCGGCGGCGTTGTGCCGTCGAGAATGGTCCCCGAAAGCGTCGCCGAGGCGGTGCCGTAGACGATCGACGATCCAGTGAGATTGCTCCAACTGGGCGTCGCCGCGGCGACCGCCAGCAGCGAGGTTGCCGTGGCGGGGAGATCTTTGGCATCGCCGGCGTAACTGTAGGCGATCGTATACGGCGAACTGGCGACCGCCAGGCCCTGAGTATTGAACGTGGACGAGAAACTGCCGAGACCCGGAGTACCGGGTACCCCGCCGATCGCCGCCTGCTGCGTCGTGCCGTCGAGCGTAATCGAAATGTCGCCCGTCGGGAGCGTTGCACCGCCGAGAATCGATCCCGAGATCGTTGTCGAAGGCGTGCCGTAGACGATCGACGGACTGGACAGGTTGCTCCACGCCGGCGTTGCCTTGTTGACGGTGACGTTGACTTCCGACGCGGCGCCGTTGGTCGTGTCCTCGACGGCAATCCACTGTGGGCCCGCCGTATTCAACGTCGCGCGGAAAGTGCCGACGCCGTTCGTCAGCATGGGGCCGGCGGGCAGAAACACCGCATTCGGATCGCTGCTGGAGAATTGCAGCGGGTCGGAACTGGGAATGATGCTGCCCGACGAATTCTCCAGCGTCACCGTAAAGGTGAAGGTCGTGCCGATCACAGCGGTCGTCGGGGCGCCGCTGACCACCGTGCGGGGGAGTTGGGAGTTGTTGACCGAAAATGGGCCTGCGCTCACCGCGGACCCCGTTGCGCCGGTCACCGCGTCGGTAGGCGTAATGCGGATCTCGACGTCGTCGTCGTGGACGTAACCGATGTCCAAGCTGGTGGCCCAGGCGAAGTGATGGGCAAAGCCGCTGGCAGAAGACGAGGAAGCCAGGTTCTGCGTCCCGTCTCCCCCGGAAGCCTCCGTGGCGGTCTGCCATGTCGTGCCCCCGTCCTGACTGAACTGGACGGCGATGTCGCACGCGTCTTGAAGCGCGTCTGTCAAGCTGTAGTTGATCGTTACGTCGCCGCTCACGGCGCTGGTGGGCGCCTGCACCGCCACCGACGGCGCCGGGCCGCCCGTCGAACTGTTGAAAGTCACCGCGGCGTCGGCGCCGGCCAGCGGGCCCGCGAACAGGTCGCCGCTCGGGACCACCGGCATCGACGTGTGCCTTGGAAATGCTGCGCGTCGCGGCCAAGGCGCTGCGGCCGGCAAGACGGGGCCGGCGGCCGTCGCCACGGTCACCGTCCCGCTGCTGCCGGTGATCGAGCCGTTGACGGTGTCCGTGGCCGTCAGCGTCTGGCTGCCCGCCGTCTTCAGCGTGGCGCTGAACGTGCCCGTGCCGTTGGTCAAGGTGGCGTTGGCCGGCAGGACCGCCGCCGGTCGCTGCTGGTGAAGTGGACCGTGCCGGCGTAGCCCGTAGCCGTGTTGTTGTACGCGTCCTTGGCCGTGACCGTGAACGTGAAGGCGTGCCCGCCGTGGCGGTGGCGGGGAGCGCTGACCACGAAATGCGTGGCGGCGGCCGGCGCTCACGTTCACCGCGCCGCTGCTGCCGGTGAGCGAACCGCTGGCGGTGTCGGTGGCCGTCAGCGTCTGGCTGCCCGCCGTCTTCAGCGTGGCGC
The DNA here is from genome assembly GCA_963824275.1 of uncultured Planctomycetia bacterium. Classification (GTDB taxonomy): domain Bacteria; phylum Planctomycetota; class Planctomycetia; order Pirellulales; family Thermoguttaceae; genus JANXQG01. The sequence continues at coordinate 22,383 of CAWGOT010000009.1, forward strand.
TGAACGTGCCCGTGCCGCTGGTCAAGGTGGCGTTGGCCGGCAGGACCGCCGCCGGGTCGCTGCTGGTGAAGTGGACCGTGCCCGTGTAGCCGGTGGCCGTGTTGCCGTATGGCGTCCGCTCGCCGTGACGGTGAACGTCACGGCCGCGCCGCCGGCGGTGGCGCGGAGCGGCGCTGACCGACGAAGTGGGTGGCCGCCGCGGCGCTGACGCTGACGGCGCCGCTGGTGCCGGTGAGCGAGCCGTTCGACGGTGTCGGTGGCGGTAAGCGTCTGGCTGCCCGCCGTCTTGAAGCGTGGCGCTGAACGTGCCGGCTGCCGTTGGTCAACGTCGCCGTTGGCCGGCAGGACGGCCGCCGCGTCGCTGCTGGTGAAGTGGACCGTGCCCGCGTAGCTCGCGGCCGTGTTGTCGTACTGGTCTTCGGCCGTGACGGTGAAGGTGAGGGGGCTGCCCGCCGTGGCGCTGGCCGGGCGCATCGACCGCGAAGTGCGTGGCCGCCGCCGCGGTCACGTTCACCGCGGAACTGGTGCCGGTGAGCGAGGCGTTGACGGTGTCGGTGGCGGTCAGCGTCTGGCTGCCCGCCGTCTTGAGCGTGACGCTGAACGTGCCCGCGCCGTTGGTCAGCGTGGCGTTGGCCGGCAGGACCGCCGCCGCGTCGCTGCTGGTGAAGTGGACCGTGCCGGCGTAGCCCGTGGCCGTGTTGTTGTAGGGGTCCTCCGCCGTGACCGTGAAGCTGAATGCACTGCCCGCCGTGGCGCTGGCGGGAGCGCTGACCACGAAGTGCGTGGCCGCCGCCGGCGCTGACTCGCACCGCCCCGCTGACGCCGGTGATCGAGCCGTTCGCCGTGTCGGCGGCCGTCAGCGTCTGGCTGCCGGCCGTCTTCAGCGTGGCGCTGAACGTGCCCGTGCCGCCGGTCAACGTGGCGTTGGCCGGCAGCACCGCCGCCGGGTCGCTGCTGGTGAAGTGGACCGTGCCCGCGTAGCCCGTCGCCGTGTTGTTGTACGGGTCTTCCGCCGTGACCGTGAAGGTGACGGCGCTGCCCGCCGTGGCGCTGGCCGGGGCGACTGACCACGAAGTGCGTGGCTGCCGCCGCGGTCACGTTCACTGCGCGGCTGGCTGCCGGTGATCGCGCCGTTGGCGGTGTCGGTGGCGGTCACCGTCTGGCTGCCCGCCGTCTTCAGCGTGACGCTGAACGTGCCGGCCCCGCCGCGTCAAGGTGGCGTTGGCCGGCAGCACCGCCGCCGGATCGCTGCTGGTGAAGTGGACCGTGCCCGCGTAGCCCGTGGCCGTGTTGCCGTAGGGGTCCTCGGCCGTGACCGTGAACGTCAAGGCGCTGCCGGCCGTAGTCGCCGGCGGGCGCTGACCACGAAATGCGTGGCCGCCGCCGGCGCTCACGGTCACCGGCCCGCTGCTGCCGGTGATCGAGCCGTTGACGGTGTCGGTGGCCGTGAGCGTCTGGCTGCCCGCCGTCTTCAAGCGTGACGCTGAAGGTGCCCGTACGCCGTTGGTCAAGGTGGCGTTGGCCGGCAGGACCGCCGGCGGGTCGCTGCTGGTGAAGTGGACCGTGCCCGTGTAGCCCGTCGCCGTGTTGTTGTACGGGTCCTCGGCCGTGACCGTGAACGTGAAGGCGTGCCCGCCGTGACGATGCCGGGAGCGCTGACCACGAAGTGCGTGGCCGCCGCCGGCACTCACGTTCACGGCGCTGCTGGTGCCGGTGAGCGAACCGTTGGCGGTGTCGGTGGCCGTCAGCGTCTGGCTGCCCGCCGTCTTCAGCGTGACGCTGAACGTGCCCGTGCCGCTGGTCAACGTGGCGTTGGCCGGCAAGACCGCCGCCGGGTCGCTGCTGGTGAAGTGGACCGTGCCCGCGTAGCCCGTGGCCGTGTTGTTGTACGGGTCTTCCGCCGTGACCGTGAAGGTAAGGGGCTGCCCGCCGTGGCGCCGGCTGGGGCGCCGACCACGAAGTGCGTGGCCGCCGCGGCGCTCACGCGTCACCGCGCCGCTGGCGCCGGCAAGCGAACTGCTTGCGGTGTCCGCGGCGGTCACCGTCTGGCTGCCCGCCGTCTTCAAGGTCGACGCTGAACGTGCCCGCGCCGTCGGTCAACGTGGCGTTGGCCGGCAGGACCGCCGGCGGCGTCGCTGCTGGTAAAGTGGACCGTGCCCGTGTAGCCCGTGGCGATGTTGCCGTAGGGGTCTTCCGCCGTGACCGTGAATGGGAAGGCGCTGCCGGCCGTAGCGCTGGCAGGCGCGCTGACCATGAAGATGCGTGGCCGCCGCCGCGCTCACGCGCACCGCGCTGCTGGCGCCGGCGAGCGAACTGCTGGCGGTGTCCGTGGCGGTCACCGTCTGGCTGCCCGCCGTCTTCAGGGTGACGCTGAACGTGCCGGCGCCGTTGGTCAACGTGGCGTTGGCCGGCAGGCTGGCCGCGGGGTCGCTGCTGGTGAAGTGGACCGTGCCGGCGTAGCCCGTGGCCACGTTGTTGTACGGGTCTTCGGCCGTGACCGTGAAGCTGAAGGCGTGCCCGCCGTGGCGCTGGCCGGGGAGCTGACCACGAAGTGCGCGGCCGCCGCCGCGCTGACGGTGATCGCCCCGCTGGTGCCGGCGAGCGAGCCGTTCACGCTGTCGGCGGCCGTCACGGTCTGGCTGCCCGCCGTCTTCAGCGTGACGCTGAACGTGCCCGCTGCCCCCCGTCAAGGCGGCGTTGGCCGGCAGGGCTGCTGCCGCGTCGCTGCTGGTGAAATGGACCGTGCCCGCGTAGCCCGTGGCCGTATTGCCGTACGGGTCTTCCGCCGTGACGGTGAACGTGAAGGCGCTGCCCGCCACGTCGCCGAGACTGGAGGGCGTGCTGAGCACGAAGTGCGTGGCCGCGGCCGCGCTCACCCGCAGCGTGCCGCTGGTGCCGGCAAGCGAGCCGTTCACGGTATCGGCGGCGGTCACCGTCTGGCTGCCCGCCGTCTTCAGCGTGATGCTGAACGTGCCCACCCCGTTGGTCAAGGAGGCGTTGGCCGGCAGGACCGCCGCCGCGTCGCTGCTGGTGAAATGGATCGTGCCGGCGTAGCCCGCAGCCGTGTTGTTGTTCTGGTCTTCCGCCGTGACGGTGATCGTGAAGGCGCTGCCCGCCACGGCGCCGGAGGGAACGCTGACCACGAAGTGCGTGGCCGGCAGGCTCACGCGCACCGCGCCGCTGACCCCGACAATCGAGCCCGCTGCCGTGTCCGTGGCCGTGACGGTCTGGCTGCCCGCCGTCTTGAACGTGCCGCTGAACGTGCCGGCGCCGGCGGTCAACGTGGTGTTGGCCGGCAGAATCGCGGCCCCGTCGCTGCTGGCGAAGTGCACCGTGCCCGCGTAGCTCGTGGCCGTGTTGCCGTAGGGGTCGTGAGCCGTGACCGTAAAACCGCAGGCGGCGCCGACCGTGGCGTTGGCGGGAGCAACCGACCACGAAGTGCGTGGCCGCCGCCGCCTCACGTTGACCGCGCCGCTGCTGCCGGCAATCGAGCCGTTGGCGGAGTCCGCGGCCGTCAGCGTCTGGCTGCCCGCCGTCTTGAGCGTGGCGCTGAACGTGCCGACCCCGGCGGTCAAGGTGGCGTAGCCCGGCAGGGTCGCCGCCGCGTCGCTGCTGCTGAAGTGGACCAATCCGGCATAGGCCGTGGCCGTGTTGTTGTACGGGTCTTCGGCGGTGACGTGGAACGTGAAGGGACTGCCCGCCGTGGCGGTGGCGGCGGCGCTGACCAGGAAGTGCGTGGCCGCCGCCGGGTTCACGTGAACCGCGCTACCGGTGCCGGCAATCGTGGCGCTCACGGTATCCGCAGCCGTCAGCGTCTGGCTGCCCGCCGTCTTGAGCGTGGCGCTGAACGTGCCCGTGCCGCCGGTCAACGTGGCGTTGGCCGGGAGGGTCGCCGCCGCATCGCTGCTGGTGAAGTGGATCGTACCCGCGTAGCCCGCGGCCGTGTTGTTGTACGGGTCTTCCGCCGTGACCGTGAAATTGCAGGCGCTGCCCGCCGTGGCGCTGGCGGGGCGCTGACCACGAAGTGCGAGGCCGCCGCGGCCGCCACGTTCACCGCGCTGCTGCTGCCGGCGATCGAGCCGTTCACGGTGTCGGTGGCCGTCACCGTCCGGCTGCCCGCCGTCTTCAGCAGGGCGCTGAACGCGCCCCCGCCATTGGTCAGCGTGGCGTTGGCCGGGAGGCTCGCCGCCGGATCGCTGCTGGTGAAGTGGATCGTACCCGCGTAGCCCGTGGCCGTGTTGTTGTACGGGTCTTCCGCCGTGACCGTGAAATTGCAGGCGCTGCCCGCCGTGGCGCTGGCGGGGCGCTGACCACAAAGTGCGAGGCCGCCGCCGCCGTCACGTTGACCGCGCCGCTGCTGCCGGCGATCGTGCCGCTCGCGGCGTCCGTGGCCGTCAGCGTCTGGCTGCCTGCGGTCTTGAAGCGTGGCGCCGAACGTGCCCGAGCCGTCGGTCAGGGTGGCATTGAACGGCAGGACCGCCGCGGCGTCGCTGCTGCTGAAGTGGACCGTGCCGGCGTAGCCCAGGGCCGTATTGTTGTAGGCGTCCTTTGCGATCACGGTGAACGTGAAGGCGCCGCCGGCGGTGGCGCTGGCTGGACCGCTGACCACATAGTGCGTGGCCGCCGCCGCACCCACGCGCACCGCGCCGCTGGCGCCGGAAATCGTGGCGTTTGCAGCATCCGTGACCGTAACCGTCTGGCTGCCGGCCGTTTTGAGCCTCGACGCTGAACGTGCCGGCTCCATTGGTCAGCGTGGCGTTGGCCGGCAGGACCGCTGCCGCATCGCTGCTGGTGAAGTGGATCGTGCCCGCGTAGCCCGTGGCCGTGTTGTTGTACGGGTCTTCCGCCGTGACCGTGAAATTGAAGGCGCTGCCCGCCGTGGCGCTGGCGGGGGCGCTGACCACGAAGTGCGAGGCCGCCGCCGCCGTCACGCGCACCGCGCCGCTGGCGGCGGAAATTGCAGTGTTGGCACTATCCGTGGCCGTAACCGTCTGGCTGCCGGCCGTCTTGAACTCGACGCTGAACGTGCCCGCCCCATTGGTCAGCGTGGCGCTGGCCGGCAGGGCGGCCAGGTTGTCGCTGCTGCTGAAGCGGACCGTGTCCGCGTAGCTCGTCGCCGTGTTGCCGAACTGGTCTTCGGCCGTGACCGTGAAATTGAAGGCGCTGCCCGCCGTGGCGCTGGCGGGGCCGCTGACCACGAAACGCGCGGCCGCTGCCGCGCTCACGCGCACCGCGCCGCTCGTGCCGGCTATCGAACTGCTCGCGCTATCGGTGGCCGTCAACGTCTGGCTGCCCGCCGTCTTCAGCGTGGCGTTGAACGTGCCCACCCCGCTGCTCAAGGTGGCGTTGGCGGGCAGCACCGCGGCGGCGTCGCTGCTGCTGAAGTGGACCGTGCCCGCGTAGCCCGTGGCCGTGTTGCCGTACGCATCTTCCGCCGTGACCTTGAAACTGACGGCATTCCCCGCCACGTCGCTGGCGGCGGCGCTCACCGCGAAGTGCGTGGCCGCCGCCGGGGCCACAAGCACGCCGCCGCTGGCGCCGGCAATCGTGCCGGTCAAAGTATCGGTGGCCGTAACGGTTTGGCTGCCCGCCGTCGCGAACGTGGCGCTGAACGTGCCCACCCCGTTGCTCAAGGTGGCGTTGGCCGGCAGGAGCGCGGCGGCGTCGCTGCTGGTAAAGTGGACCGTCCCCGTGTAGCCCGTGGCCACGTTGTCGTACTGGTCTTCCGCCGTGACCGTGAAGGTGACGGGACTGCCCGCCACGGCGCTGGCGGCCGCGCTCACCGCGAAGTGCGTGGCCACGCCCGTGGTGGCCGGCAGAACCTGAATGGACCCGGTCACGGTGCTGTCGTCCGCCGACAAAGTCGGGGCAGTCAGGCCGTCGACCTCCACGTCGCCCATGCTCGTCACGGTAGCGGGATCAGAATGTGCAAAGAACTGAATGACCGTGTCGGCGTTGGCCGTATCGACGGACGTCGTCAGATCGAGCGTTCCGGGGCTGCTCGCATAAAACGGCACGCTGTACAAAAGTTGTTCCGCGTTCGCGGGCGAGGGAGCGATCCGATAGGTGCTCACTCCGCCAACTCCGCCGTCGACGCCGACTCCCTTGATCGTGCCCGGGGTCGAGACGATTTGCGTGGTGGCGTCCCAATCGTACTCAGGGCCGGGAGTAACTTCGTCGCCGGCCGGAATGGAGGCCACATTACTGGAAAAATTCACGTTGAAAAAGGCCTGCAAGACCCCCGTTGCATCCGAGGAATCGCGATTGTCGCGAATGTAGGCGTCCAGCACGTAGGTCTTTCCTACTTCCAAGGCACTGACTTGGGCCCCGTCCAGGACGAAGGCATAGCGCAGGCCCACGTCGGCGGAGAGCAGCGTCCGGCTCTCCAGCAATTCGAAGGCCAGAGCGCGAGACCTGGAAACGGCCGGCGACCGACTGCGGCGCCGACCGGCGCCCTTCTTACGGTGCGAAGAACGACAATCGACGCCAGAACGAGGACGGTGTTGGTTCTCCACAATCGTTGCTCCACAAATGCCCTTGTTGAACTACGCAAACCCGATAGATGGCAGAATCTTCGATGATAATTGGGCCCTGCGCCACGATCAAGCCTTATCCATGACCACCCGGATGGGTGGGACGGCATGGCACAAACGGCTGCCGGCACGAGGACGTCCCAGTCGGTCTGCGAAATCAATGGACGGAGGCGATGATCCATCCCACATGACTGCTTGCCTTTCGTGGATGCGCAGAAAGACGAAAGAGGCGCCGCGGCTCGCGAGGAGCCGCGGCGCCCGAGATTTGCCGAAATTCAGCTTCTCACACAGAGGAAACAAGGGCCCAGCTCGGAATAGTATCCGTCTGGAGCGTCTCCAAGGTGTCAGGCAGACTGAAGGTCGGAACGTCGGCAGCGTCGTAGAACAGATCGCCCACGCCGCCCGGGGCAACCCTGGTGACGGTGATCGACCCGCTGATCGGATTCGGCAGCGAATCCGGCAGCGCGTTGGTATCGCCCTGTTGCAGCCAGATGGTGTTGTTGCCGGAACCCAAAGTGATCGCCACCGTGTCGGTGATGGTCGTTCCGCCGATCCAAAGCTGATCGTTGCCCACGCCCGTCGTCATGTCGAAGCACGACATGCTGGAGCTGTCCAGGGCCACGTCCTTGTCGCCGGCCCCAGGTTCAGGTCGAGTCCGCCGTTGATCACCGTTCCGTTGCGGACGACCACGGTGTCGGGGCCGCCCACGCCGTCGGTGCTGCCCTGGATGTACGCCACGTCGCCGGATTGCGGGCCGGAGACGCTGAAAACCGGACCCGTCTGCGGGATGCGCAGCCGGTGGCAGTCTGGCCGATATAACTGGAATCGATGATCGTCTCGTTCCCATAGGACGGCTGCGAGTTGATGATCGCCAGGCCCCAGGGAAGCTGGGATCCGGTCATGAGGAACTGGTTCGCGCCGACGCCTTCGTTGACGACTTGCACGGGCGCGTTGTTCTGCAACTGAACACCCAGACTGCTTTGCTGAACGCTCGTCGAGGTATCGCCGCCGGGATCGTTCGTGACGCTCACGGCGCCGTAGACCACGGTGCCGACGAAATTCACCGTGTTGGCTTGCATCGGCAAGTTCTGTCCGTTGGTGATCTGGACCGAGCCATAGACCACCGGCTGCGAAGTCGCCACGCCGCCATCGGTGAAGGTGACGTTGCTTCCGCCGCCGTAATCGACCGCTGGGGTCAAGCTATCGCCGTTGGTGATCACCAGGGCAGGCGCCGCAGGGCTGGGAGGAGGCGCCGAAGTCACGAAGCCGATCTGCGTCGTGCTCAACGAGGTGGTCTGCGGCGCCACGGGAGTCTGTCCCTGGATGAAGATCTGGTTGTTTCCCACGCCATTGTCGATGGTCAGCGCCGGGGGGTCCGACTCGCTCGACTTGACGTTCAGTCCTTCGAAGACGCTGTTGATGATGTCCGTGTAGGAGTCGCCCTGGTAGGTCGGGCCGGAAGCGACATCGAAGTTGTTGATCTCCGTGTATCCGTTGACTTGGGTGCCCAGCGCGTCGAACTCGTGGTAGCCGTTGCTGCCGTCGACCACGGACAGGTTGCCCTGGATCACGACGTTGTTGATCTTGTTGGTTTCGACGGAGTTGTTGGTAATGTAGAGGTTTCCGAGCACCGTCGAAACGGCGCCCGCATTGGTGCTGGGGGCTTCGAAGTCGAACGTGTTCGGCCCTCCGTTCCCCAAGTTGACATTGATGTTCCCGGTGACCCCGTCCACCGCCACGGAGGTCAGCGTCGGCAACACCCCGTTGAGTTCGAACAGCGTTCCGTCCTTGCTGGTGATCGTGAACTGGTCGTACGTGCCATTGGGCGTTGACGTGATTTCCACGTAATGTTGGGAACTGTCGCCAACCAAGGACAAGTTCCCAAGCCCGTCCAAGTTCACTTGGACGACGCCGCTGAGCATCCGTCGCGTTTCGAGCGACTCGACGCGGAGCGTCTTCGCGCGCGATTGGTGCGCACATTCTTCGTTCGTCTGGGTTTCCAGAACATGGTGTGATCTCCTGCGTGTAAAAGAACTTCATTAAAAAACAACATTCCTGGTCCAGTCCTCGTTACGCTCGAGGAATGCCAGCCGCTCCGCAGCCCAGGTTCCGTCCCACAAGGTCCGGGCCCATACGAGGTGGAGGTTTGGACGCCGCGTTCCGATGGTTCTCGCCGCCGGGCACGCGATTCCCGAACGCTTTTCGAGATAGTCTCGCGCTCCATCGGCAGGACAATCGGAATAGTCATCCCAATCTCCTTAAACTGCGCAGCCGAACGTTATGATATTCCAAGGAAATCGAAAGTCAATAACCAGGCCCCAAAAAATATTTTAACTACAATCCACAATAGGAGTATCTAGCATCGTGGCCTCTGCAATCGAATCTATATACCCAATAAGAGCTAAAAACAGCAGAGAATATCCAGAAAACTACGGGATTTTCCCACGACAAACGCGATAGTGTGGATAGACTTCTAGCCCTTACGATGGGTTCTACGTCCATTCCTAAGAGTTATCAATAAAATTGCGGAAATGCGCAGCGCAGAAGTCGTCGTATGCGGAAATGCGCATCACTGAAGTTGTGTTCTGCGGAAAAGCGCACCCGCCGCGGCAATAAGAAAACCCATCTGTTAGCTAAAATGCACTGAATCCAAAGAGTTGTTTTTCTGGGCATGGGAGTGAACTTCGCAACTGGACACTTTGGCGTGACGCATTTCTTGCTTTGAAGGCGATCTGACCGATCGGGACAAGGCGACCGATGGCAAATAGGGACTGCGGGCCGACGAGTTGCATCCCACTGCCGAAGGTGCGAAGATGATTGCAGAGGAAGTCTACAAGGCGGTCGCCCATGAACAAAGCCTTCGTCCGTGAACCTGAGCATTCAGCCGACTATTGCCCCCGCTGCGGATCGCAGGGGAAGGAGGTCGGCGTCGAGGCCCTGAAGTCCTACTTGAGCGACCAGCAGCGGCGGGGGTTGGCTGAACCCGTCAACTTCTGCCCCTCGCCAAAATGTGGCGTGGCCTACTTCGACGGTCTGGAACGGGTCGTCATGGCCTCAGAGTTGGCCCGCCCCGTCTATCCCAAAGACCCGACCGCGCCAATCTGCGCCTGCTTCGGCCTGACTCGCCAAGACATCGAGCAGGACGTTGCGGAGGGGGTCGTTACCCGAACCAAGGCCGTCTTGGAGAAGGCCAAGTCTTCCGAGGCCCGCTGCACCCAGACGGCGGCCAACGGTGAACCTTGTATTGCCTATGTCCAGAAATACTACATGGAATGCCGTAATCGAAAAGGAGAACCTCAGCCGTGAAACAACTTGCCCTCGGCCTGATCGTTTTTGGATGCGTGCTGACCGCGATGGCGGCCCCCGCCGCAGACGAGAAAGCCCCCAAGACCCTCCGCGTCTATTTTGTCGGCATGTACGAACTCAATCAGCAGATGAAAGCGGGCAAAGTCCCAGGCAATAAGGACATCCATGAACTCTTTGCGGACGGCATCCACCTGAACAACGTCGGCTCCTATGTCGTCGGCTGCACCTACTTTGCCACGCTTTACAAGCAGAATCCCAAGGGCCTGCCTTCAGCCCCATACAAGGTCGAGGATGCCAAGCTGGCGGGGATCATTCAAGACCTGGTGTGGAAAGTGGTCAGTGACCACGAATTGGCAGGAGTGAAGGGGGCAATCGAAACAGCGACCCTGAAAAGCGATCAAGCAGTTGACGTGGAAATCGCCCGCCTGGGCAACCCAATCAAAAGCGAGAGTGCCGCTGCCGTGAAGGCACTCGTCAAGATCGGGAAGCCTGCGGCCCCCGCCCTGGTCAAGGCGTTGAGCGATTCTCGCAGCGACGTGCGGGCATTCGCCGCCGAGGCCCTGCGGAGCATCCTCGCTGCTGATCCCTCGAACGTTCCCAACTGGCACAGCGAGGCATTTTGGAAGCAGCGGATCGCTCAACTCAAAGGAGGAATGCCGTTGGAAGAAGCCCTCAAAATCCTGCTGCCCGAGCTTTCGCCTGCGGAACGCATAGGTAGGACTGAAATGGGTGTTTGGAGCGGGACCAGCGGATGGAGTAACTATCGGCTCGACGACTATTGGGCGGTTGGGCTGTGCTTGACTGACTTTGGCAAGGAAAAACTGTATGACTTTGGCAAGGAAGAGCGGAAACCATTCGCTCCCCGTTTGGAACGGTCGGTGATCGAAGCATGGGTCGCGCCGCCTGCCAAGTACACGGGCGAGTGGGTGACGTGGCATGTCAATGGGCAGAAGGCGAAGGAAATCCAGTGCCGCGACGGCCAGTACGACGGGACGTTCACGGTCTTCTCCGATGATGCCTCGAAAAGCTACCAGCAACACTTCACGGCGGGCATTTGCCAAGGCACTGATACGGGATGGCACCGAAATGGCAAGAAGTCCTACGAAGGCCAATACGATCATGGCAAGCAGGTTGGAACGTGGCGTTGGTGGGATGAAAACGGAAAGGAGAGGTCCGTCCAGGAATACGAGGATGGGAAAGTGCTGTCAATTAGAGACGAGTGAACAAGCACGACCTTGCTAGCACCATGCTGAAGGAGCCGCAATGAAACACCCACGGCTCGCAATTTCCGTCATGGCGGCGGCTCACCTGCTGCTCTTGATTCGCCGCTGAAAAGCGAGCGGATACCTGCGGCTCGCGAGCCAGCTCGAGATGTCCCGTTGACCCGGCCATTTTGGCCAGGCGTGAAAACGATTATGGAGCGGCTTCGAGTCCCGCAGGACGATCGAATAGATTTTATCAGTGTCGGGCGAACTGCGCCCGAGCGCGGACGTACCTTACGGTCCGCGGGCGTCCACGAAGGGACGGGTAGAGGCACGGTCGCATTTTGAAAAGAACGACCGAACAGACCTCGCGGATGAAGATCGTAGCAACGGACAGGTCGAAGCAAGTTCACAGCGAACGACAGCAGAGCAAACACTTAAGCCCCAGCGTGCGTCCAAAGGTCAAAACAATCCGTTTTAACGGACCGCGCAGATCGTCCGCAAATATAACCAAAAACAAAGCAACCCCAAGCGAAAAAATCCGCAGAGACCGCCCTTGACACAGGAAAAGGGCATCGGCACTTTTGTCGGCCAAAGCGAGAACTCGAAGCCTGGCCGAAACGGTTGCGAAGAGGTTCAACGGTTGCGAGCAACAGGCCATCAGCGCAGTAGAATCCAAACCCACCAAATCGAGGAGAAACGCGGTGTGGAGGAACCCGGTGCATGAGAGAAACCAAACCCAGTAAATCACTTGTCGCAATGGTCGTCCTGCTTTCGCTGCACGCAATTTGCGGCGTGGCCGTGCTCTGCGTTCTGTGGATGGTGGTGCCCCATTGCCAGATGGCTCTCAAGCAGGCCGGCGCGGCGTTGCCGGGGATGACGCTAATGCTCATCAAGATATCGAGACCTTTCGCCTGGATCTGCCTCGTTATGTCGCCCGGACTTGCTGCGGCCGATTTCGCAATCATGTTCTTCTTGCGACGCGCAGGCCTGGTGGGCCTGATGACGGCCTGGGGCATCATGGCATGGCTGGCCGAACTGCTGCTCATCGGGTTGATCCTGGTGGCAATCACTGAGCCTTTGACTCACCTCCTACAAAACCTCGTTGCCTGAATCTTCGGCCTTCGGTGGCGTTAACTGATAGGAATTTTGATCCCGCGAAACGGGGGTCGGAACGGGGAAGCAGCTAGTTACTCTCGACAAGGAAGGTGCTGGTGTGGTAAAGTCCGAGAATGCCAAAGCGAGCACGAGCAACACCTGGTGGATATGTGTACCACGTCCTGAATCGGTCGGTAGCGGGGCTGCCGTTGTTCCGGAAAGAGGCAGGCCGATTTCGAGGCGTTCGAGCGGATCATGATCGCGGCCCACGCGCTCCATCCTCTCAGCATCCTAGCTTGGTGTACCATGCGAACGCATTGGCATTTTGTCGTCTGGCCGCAGGAGGAAGGGGAGGTCACGGCCTACTTCCGCTGGCTGTCGCACACCCACGCCATGCGCTGGCACGTAGCGCATAATACAGTCGGCTGCGGGCACTTGTATCAGGGACGCTTCAAGAGCTTTCCCGTCGAGGAGGACGAGCACTTTCTGAAGGTCTGCCGCTACGTCGAGCGGAATGCGCTGACGGCGAACGTTGTCCGCCGCGCGGAGAACTGGCGTTGGGGCAGTCTTTGGGCACGGCGTCAGGGGGGCGAGGAGTTGCGTGCGATTCTCAGCGACTGGCCGCTGGCGCGTCCTAGGGACTGGATGAGGCTGGTGAACGAAGTGATGAGCGAGAGGGAGTTGGAGAAGCTTTGCGCATGTATCGCCAGGAACCGCCCATTTCCGAGTGTAACCGCCGATCTCCTCCTACGCGTTGCCCTGAACACCTATCCGACGGACGGATTACGACTTTCCGGTCGTGTCCCGGAACTGCGCCGCGCGCAAAATCAGACCTTTGGTCGAGGCGCCGTAAGCTGGATTGAGATTCTCATTTGTGTCCGACAGTTCCGCGAGCTTCTCGAACAACCGTTGGGGGCAGATTCCACCTTGCTCGGCTGTGATCCAAAGGTTGTCAAGCCAACCAAGGGTATCGCGGGCGTCGCCGAATCCGCCGGTGAGAGAAACTACCGTTAATGCCGTTTCGAGGAACTCCGCATAGTCGCGATGTCCGCATTCCAAGAAAGGCCCAGGCGCGACCCAGCCATTCGAATCATACAAGAGCAGGTCGTATAGGAGTCGGGACTCTCGAATTACGGCACGCAAAACCGCCCGTTGTTGATCTGTGACTGTTCTATAAGTGGCGCAAACATCATTCAGAAGGGCCGTCGTGCCATCTGCCCAGCCGTGCAATCTTGCGACCAGGTCGTTCATGCTGAGAGTCTCGGGCATCGCGGGGTGACCTGCTTCCTGGGCTTCCTTGTGGCAATCGTTGTCCGATCTCCCAGAGGGCACCGCGAGTAAAATCAAACCCCTGGTTGATCGCCCGAAAAGGGGACTGCGACTCTCTTCTGTGTCCGACAGATCCGCGATCCTCACGAAGAACGGCATAGGGTCAATTTCGTTTCGCTCGGCTGTCATCCACAGGTCGTCAAGCCAAGTAAGGGTGCCGCGTGAATCACCGAATCCGCCAGTGATAGATACTACCGTCAATGCCGTCTCAAGGTACTTGGCAAAGTCGCGATGTGCCCCCTGAGCTTCCGCTGATGTCGAACAGACGCCAAGTCCCACCCGGGCTTTGAAAGGACGCAGAAGCTGTAGAAATTCGTGACGGACGAAGGGACAATTACGCACTACGGCACGGAAAGTCGCCCGTTGTTCTTCTGTGACCGTCCTATACGCGGCGCAAACGTCGTCTAGGAAGGCCACCGGAAGAGCAACCCAGTTCTGCAATCTTGCGATCAGTTCGTTCATACTGAGAGCCTCAGACATCGTTCGGGTAACTCTGTCCACCGTACAGGTAAACTACCAGCTCATTATCTCCCGCGGACCGAGGGGGGGCAAGTAACCGAGGACCAGTTGCCGCCCAGGCAACAATTGACAAGAGACGATCCTCACCCCGGGAATCCGTCCGGGCAAAATGCCGGGCATATTTTCGGTCTGCTTCATCAACATGGCCGCGCAGCGGGAGGCCATCTCGCGCCGCTGTCAACGCGCCACGTGGCCTCACCACTTATGCACTTGTTCCGCGTGACACTTAGCGGTCTTCGCTCATCGGATGGCCGTCGTAATCGAGCCAGCAGTGTTGCTGGTAATCGTAGAGTTTACAGAAGGCCAGAATGCGCAGGCAGTCGGTCACCTTCACGATCTGAATGATCTCCGGAAACTCGCTTTCCAAGTGATCCTGGATCGCCGCCAGTTCGCCGTCGGGCACCTTCGGCGCGACGTGGTGGGCTGTGTGATCCAGTGCGCTGGCAAGGAGCCAGCTCATTGGCCAGGGAGCGATGACATGCACGGCACACGGCACTGCAACTTGGGCCTGGCGCCACTCCTCGAGGTCGGCATACCAGCGGACCCGCGGATGAGTGTGGTGCAAGAAAGTCATCAGACCGGTCCACCAGTTCATGATCAAGGACGGCAATACGACGACCGCCATAAGTCCGCGGACCGGGGCCGCCACGATTTGCCACGTGTGCTCCAGGTATTGTTGCCAGGCAAGCAAGCCGCCGACTTGCAAGACCAAAAATCCAAGCACTGCCCAACGTTCGAGCATGAAGGCTGTGCGGCGTGGAATGTGCGCGAGAACCGACGGCCCCGGAAACAACATGTAATTCCATCCCACCAGAATGCTGGCAATCGTCACGCCGAAAAAGGTGCGATAGAAGCGTTGCAGCGCCCGCCCCACGGGCGATAACCGGTCGTATTCCGGCTTGGTAAGCGGCGGGCAAAACGGATCCTTGCCGCGGAGATTGAGGAAGGCGTGGTGATGCGCGTTATGGACGGCGCACCAGCCCGAGAACGGAACGTAGGATGCCAGGAAAGCGGCGCGCCCGATCCAGCGATTCCACGTCGAGCAGCGAGTCAGGTTGCCATGCCCCGCGTCATGCCCGACCGCGGCAAGATTGAACGTCAAGAGGAACAGCCCGCAGGATCCGATCAACATCAGCCCCAGACCAGGCATGGCCGCTGTAGCGAGGAAGACGAGCACGTAACCTGTGCCCAGCAAGAGAAAACGAGCGATGCCACGGGCCGATGACCGTTTGTTGTTGGCAGCGCAGATTCTAGCTCGTGCTTTCGAGATACCGGTCCGCCTGTGTTTTTCCCTCTTCTCCGCGACGTTTATGGAGGTGAGACGCGCAGAACGACCGCAATCGTTTGTGATTGGCATGGCAGATTCCTTCTGGGGGGAAGTTGGATCGAATCAAGACAACGGCTTGGTCAGGGCGAAGCAGCGGAAGTCCAGCACTGATGAGGGCATTCATCAGGTATCTTCAACGTGTCGCGGGCCGCTTGTCCCTAAAGAAGAACTCCGCAGGAATCGCGAAAACCCGTCATCCATGGCTGTTATACTCTGCCCACTCAAGGCGAATCAGGCGGAGGCGTCGTTCCACCCTGGCCAGCGAGCAGCCAAGCTCCCCGGCAATTTCCTTATTCGTGTAGCCTTCCATCTTGCGGACGGCGATCAGTCGCAGATCGGAATCGGCGAGCTCCGCCAGGAGCTTTTCGCATTCTTCGGCGACCTGGGCCGCGAAGGCTGGGTCCGGTTCTCTTCCCGCGAGGTCCATATTTCCCGACGGGGCATCGCCCGATTGGTCCCGCCGCCAATCTCGTTTTTGCCGACCCTCGTGCTCAAGCAGGTCAAACGCTTTCCGCTCGGTGATCATCAAGAGCACCTGCCAAAGATCATCCCGATCGTCGAGTTGCGGGAACCGTCCACGCTCGACGCCACGAAAAAAGCTGTCGAACGCGCTGAGGGCGATGTCTTCCTCGTCGGCGCCGCGACGCGGCATCGTCCGGAGTTTGCCGCGGGCTAGGGCGACGAGCCGATGGAAGTACCCTTGCCAGAGTTTCTGGGCGGCCTGCGAATTTCCCGCACGGAGCTTGTGGATCCAGATCGTCACCGAAGCCGCATCGGACATGCAGAACCTCTCATTGCATCTCGCGCAGTACCGCAAGACTTCAGCCCTCACATCGCGTCCAATTTCTTCACGTCATCGAGAATTTCCGCGGCCTTCGTCCGATCTCCCTGGCTGTGACTGATCTTGACAAAACGAACGCCACCTTTTTTGTCCAGCACGAACGTGGACGGATAGGCTGTTTCCTTCGGCGCATCCCAACGCAGGTTGTAGGCGTTGACGAAGGTGTAATCCGGGTCGAGGACGTAGAGAAAGTCCTTCGGCCACACCTTGCCCTTACTGATAGGAATTTTGATCCCGCGAAACGTCCCCGATCCTAACGTGGACGCTGATCGTTGTCAAGAATCCGCTGCAAATTCACGCAAGATCCGCTCATTTCAGAGGGTACGGTATCATACCATTCGGAGGGTTGCGTCGCTAGCATGGTCTTTGCCGCCGCGGCCGTCGCGGGTCTCAGCTTTGGATCGAGCGAAGGAGGCCGTCGGATGGGTGGTACTGACGGCTTTTCTCGCCTTTTCGGCCCGGGACATTCCAGCGGTGAAAAGCGGTTCCTCGCGCGTTACGCGAGGCCGCGGTGATGGAAGACCATCACGGCGGAGCGTGATGAGTACGGTTGCCGGCACACTTTTCGATTTTTCTTGCGAATTCCGCCCGTCTGCCGATCTCCGCAACCCCTTGCCGGAAATCCACTTAGGGCAATCGCCCCCGCCCCGCCCGCGGCCCGCGGCAAAATTCTTGCTTCCCGCCCCTTGACAACAATCCGAAGTTATGGATAATTACGGTCTGATAGTGCGATTCCTTCCGTCCCTGTTGGAGTTCCGGCTTGAGCCGGGAAATGCCGCCTAAAGGCGGAACTCCAGCGCGAGACACTCCACCAAGCCCAAGGAGACCCAGCCATGTGTTCCGTCAGCGAAAACCCGCCCGCCGCCGACCTTCAACCGCAGCCCGACCAAACCGCCAGAGTGACCCCCGCGATGCTCGCCGCGCGGCGGCGGAAAGAGACCCTGCTCCCCGAGATCACGCAACTGGCCCTGGAGGGCCACTCCAGCCAGGCCATCGCCGATAAGCTCGGCATGCCCAAACGGACCGTCAATTACTGGCTGCAGGAGGCCCGCCGGGAATGGATCGCCAGGGCGGCCCTGAGCGCGGCTGAGATGTTCGCCGCCGACCTGGCGCGGCTCGATGCGATCTACCGCGAGGCCATGCAGGCCTGGCGCAACTCGCAATCCGAGATCGACGTGCGACTCGTCCAGCATAGCCAAACCGGCGACGGCAAATCGCTCACGAAAAGGTCGCTCCGCAGGGAAGACAATTGCGTGCAAACGAGTTGAAGGTCGAGCAAGTTCGGGCAAAAACCACCCGTTGGAAGGACCAAATAGCGGATTGGTGCCCCGAATTTTGAGCAAGTTCGGGCAAACACCACCCGTTGGATGGGTCATACGTCGGTCGCGAGCGAACGAAATTGAGAATCGCGGTGCGAGCGTCTCCCGATCGGCAATATCATCGCCCTTCAGGAAAACGTCGCCGAAAAACGCAGTTAATAATTTCGCCCGTCTCACAACATCCACATTCCCCGGCTTGACTCTTGACTTGAGTCTGCGAATATTGATAGTATTCGTTGTTAAAAATCGATGCCGGGCTTGCCCGGCGAATTCTCGAAGAGGAAGATTTCGGAATGAAACAGTTATCCACCCGGCTGGGCGGGTTCTGGCTGGCAGGTCTGGTCTGGGCGGCCTCGGCCTTCGGCGGCGATTGGGCCGCCTGGCGCGGGCCGTACCAGAACGGCGTGTCGCTGGAGACCGGCCTCACCAGTTCCACCAAAGACATTCTCTGGCGCATCCCCCGCGGCGGCCACTCGACCCCGGTCATCGTCAACGGCCGCATCTACGCGATCAACCTTTCCGGCAAGGGCATTACCGAGCAGGAGGAAGTCTTCGCCGTCGATGCCGCGACCGGCAAGGAACTCTGGAACTACAAGTTCAATTGCTTCCATACCGACGTGCCCAACAGCCGCGTGGGATGGGCCAGCGTGGCCGTCGATCCGGAGACGGGCTATGTCTACGCCAACGGCGTGCAGGGGCTGGTGTTGTGCCTCAATCGCGACGGCAAGCTCGTGTGGTCGAAGTCGACGATCGAACTCTACGGCCGCGTCACCGGCTACGGCGGGCGGACCTATACCCCGATCATTGACGAGGACCGCGTGATCGTGGCCTTCAACAACTCGAGCTTCGGTGCGCATGCCGCCGGGGCCCATCGCTTCCTGGCCCTGGACAAGAGGACCGGCGACGTCGTGTGGTGGGGCACGCCGGGCGGCAGGCCGGAAGATCCCACGTACTCCAATCCCGTGGTCGCCGTCATCGGTGGCCAGCGGCTGATCATCGCCGGCAATGCCGACGGCAGCGTCTACGCCCTCAAAGCCCGCACCGGCGAAAAGGTCTGGGGCTTCATGGCCAGCAAACGAGGGCTGAACGCCACGCCGGTGGTCGACGGCTATCGGGTCTATGCCACGCACAGCGAAGAGAACTTGGACAACACGCTCATGGGGAGCGTGATCTGCATCGACGGCCGTGGCCATGGGGACGTGACGAAGACCAACGTCCTGTGGCGCCACGACGGCATCGACGTGGGATTCGCCTCGCCGCTCCTGCACGACGGCCGGCTGTACGTGACGAGCAACCGCGGCGTCTTGTATTGCTTCGACGCCGTCAGCGGCAAGCAGTATTGGAAGTTCGCCGCCGGGCTGGACGGCAAGGGCTCGCCCGTCTGGGGCGACGGCAAGATCTACCTCACCACGGCCAACGGCAAGTTCATTATCCTGGAAGACCTCGGCAACTCCTGCCGCAGGATCGACGCCCTGGACTTCAATACGGGCGGCGTGGAGGGTATTGAGATTTTCGCCTCGCCGGCAATCTCCGACGGCCGCATCGCCTTCTTTACCACGACCGAAATGATCTGCTTCGGCAAGAACGACGCCAGGCCGCAATCCGTGGCCGCCCAGAGGCTGCCGGACGAGGCCCCCTTGGAAAAGGAGCCCGCCTCGCTCGTGATCCGGCCGGCAGAGGTCTTGCTCAGGCCGGGCGAGGGCGTCAAATTCAAGGTCCTGGCCTACGATCAGCACGGCCGCGAGATCGGCCCTCTCGATACGGCCTGCAAATATCCGCTGAATCTCGGCAAGCTGGTGCCGAACGGCGCGTTCATCGCCGGCAAACAGGGCGGCATCGGCGAAGTGCAGGCCCAAGTCGGAAAGCTCGTCGGCACGGCCCGCGTGCGGGTCGTTCCCGACTTGCCGATCAGCGAGGATTTCGAGTCGTTCAAGGACGGCGACACGATCGGCTGGTGGGTAGGCGTTTCCAAGGCAAAGTATAACATCGAGACCCTGGACGGCTCCAAGGTCCTGAAAAAGCTCCATGACGACAAGGGACCAATCCTCAATCGCTCGCTGGTATACGTTACGCCGCCGATCCCGGCCGGCTACACGGTCGAGGCCGACGTGATGGGCGTTCAAGAGGGCCGCGGCCGCGGCGACGTGGGCCTGACCAACTCCCGCTACGTGTTCGAACTGTACGGCAGCGGAAAGAAGGTGCGGGTCTTTTCATGGATGCCGGGGCCGCGGTTCGAGAAGCAGATCGAGTTCGCCTGGGCCCCCGGCAACTGGTATCGCATGAAGCTCAAGGTCGACGTTGTCGACAACCAGGGCAAGATTTTCGCCAAGGTGTGGCCCCGCAAGGAGGCCGAACCCAAGGAGTGGACGATTGAGGCTGTCGATCCGCAGCCGAACTATGAAGGCGCCGCTGGGATCTACGCCAACAGCACCATGGCGCCTCTTTACTTGGACAATATCAAGGTTTACCGCTAAACATGAATTTTAATCCTATGAAATCTCAAACGCTTACGATTCTCGCTCTCCTCGCGCTGGCGGCTTCGCCCGCGACCCGCACTACCAGGTGCCCCGCCGCCGATTGGCCCATGTGGGGCGGCTCGCAGCCGCGGAACATGATCAACACCGTGGAAAAGAACATCCCCGACACCTGGGACATCACCACGGGCAAGAACATCAAGTGGGTTGCCCAACTCGGCTCGCAGTCCTTCAGCACTCCCACCGTCGCCGGCGGCAAGATCTTCGTCGGCACCAACAACCAATTCGAACGCCAGCCCACAGTCAAGGGCGACAAGGGCGTCGTGATGTGCTTCCGCGAGTCCGACGGCAAGTTCCTCTGGCAAATCGTTCACGACAAGCTGGCCGCGGGCCGCGTGAACGATTGGCCGCAGCAAGGCATCTGCTCGACGTGCTGCGTGGACGGCAACCGAGTTTACTACGTCAGCAACCGCTGCGAGTTGGTCTGCGCCGACGTCGAGGGGGCCAACGACGGAAGCGGCAACGGAAAAATCCTCTGGAAGCTCGACATGATCAAGGACCTGGGCGTCTTCCCGCACAACATGTCGGCCAGTTCGCCGAACGTCGACGGCAATCTGGTGTACGTGGTCACCGGCAACGGCGTCGATGAAAGCCACATCGTCATCCCCGCCCCCGACGCCCCCAGTTTCATCGCCGTCAACAAGATGACGGGCGAGGTCGTCTGGGACAAGGTCGGCCCTGGCGACAAGATCCTGCACGGCCAGTGGTCGAGCCCCGCGATCGGCGTGATCGGCGGCGTGAAGCAGGTCATCTTCCCCGGTGGCGACGGGCGGCTGTATGCCTACGAGACGGAGAGCGGCAAGGGCAACTGCTCTGGACCTTCCAGTGCAACCCGGAGGGCACGGTCTACAAGCTGGGCGGCCTCGGCACGCGGAACGAGTTGCTGGCCACGCCCGTAATCTACAAGGACCGCGTGTATATCGCCATGGGCCAGGACCCCGAGCACGGCGATGGCCGCGGACACATGTATGCCGTCGACGCCACGAAGCGGGGCGACATCAGCAAGACGGCGCGATCTGGCACAACGACGAGGTGAACCGCGGACTGGCCACCGTCTCGATCTACGACAACATCCTCTACCACTGCGATCTCTCCGGCAACTTCCGTGCGATCGACCCGGAGACGGGCAAAGTCTTCTGGAAGCACGACATGGGCTCGGCCGTATGGAGCTCGCCGTATTATGTCGACGGCAAGATCTTGATGGGCGACGAGGACGGCCACGTCGTGGTCTTCGCTCCCGGCAAGGAGAAGAAGATCCTCAACACGATGGACATGGGCGGGTCGGTCTACACCACGCCCGTGGCGGCCAACGGCGTGCTGTACATCAGCACGCGGGAAAAGATCTACGCCATCCAGCAAGGCGCGTCGTGCGACGTGAAGAAGGTAAATTGAAAACGGTAGGGTGGGACAAGGTCGCGTAGCGAGTGCCGGCCCACCATTGCCGGCATGATTCTCGACCACGGTGGGCCGGCGCTCGCTACGCGAGCTTGTCCCACCCTACGGCACGCACCTGCGCTGCCCAACATGGAAGAGTTGACGAAGGTAAATTGATGACAGCAGTTTTAGTTGAAAGAACACCGACGGCCGGCGGCGACCTCTCCGCCCGCGCAGCCCAGGGCCCGCGAAGCCCTCGACGCCCAGGTCCGCGAGTGCGTGGCCTGGCATTTCGACCCGGCCACGGGCACGCCCTTCTGGCTCGATTATGCCGCGAAGCTCGGCTGGGACCCGCGGCAGGAGATCCACTGCTTTGCCGATCTGGGCAAGCTGGGCCTGTTCCAGGACGAATGGCTCCGCGGCGGCCCGGTGCGGCGCTGGGTGCCCAAGGCCTACGCCGACCGGCCGATCTACGTCTTCGAGACCGGCGGCAGCACGGGCATCCCCAAGAGCCGCATCAACATCGACGACTTCCGCATCGACTACTCGATGTTCAGCGACACGCTCCACGACAAGTACTTCCCCCGCGGCGCCAACTGGCTGATGCTCGGCCCCTCCGGCCCGCGGCGGCTGCGGCTGGCCGTCGAGCACCTGGCCCAGGTCCGCGGCGGCATCTGCTTCTGCATCGACCTCGATCCGCGCTGGGTCATCCGGCTGATCAAGCAGGGCCAGATCGCCGTGCTGGAGGCTTACAAGGACCACTGCATCGAGCAGGCCCTGACGATCCTGCGGGCGAACCACGAAATCAAGTGCATGTTCACCACGCCCAAGCTGCTGGAAGCCGCTGCTGCGAGAAGATCTCGCTGAAGAAGGCGGGCATCACCGGCGTCTTCTGCGGCGGCACCGAAATGACGCGGCAGTTCCACCGCTTCGCCCGCGAGGAGCTGCTGGAAGGGGCCGACTTCGCCCCGACCTACGGCAACACGCTGATGGGCCTGGCCTGCAACAAGCCGTTCGATCCGGCCGACGACTACTCGATCATCTATCACGCCCCGCAGCCGCGGGCCGTGCTCCAGGTGGTCGAGCCCGACGCATCCCGACCGGCTCGTCGAGTACGGCCAGTGGGGCCGGGTCAAGCTGACCACGCTGACCAAGGAGTTCTTCGTGCCCGGCTTCCTCGAGCGCGACGAGGCCATCCGCACGCCGCCCGTGCCGGCCTATCCCTGGGACGGCGTGGCCGACGTGCGCCCGTTCCGCAAACTGGAAGTGAACGTCGTGGAAGGCGTGTATTGATGATGTAGGGTGGGACCAGATCGAGTTGCGAGCCAGGCCCACCAACACAGCGTTTGGTGGGCCGGCGCTCGCAAGCTCGCTGGCCCCACCCTACGGACGACAAAGTAACGATGATTGACGTTCCCATCCTCCGCAGCGGCCGGCCTTATACGAGCAAAGAAACGCTCGAACTGCGCGACTACGCCACCGGCGAGCCGGTCGCGCGGTTGAGCATCGCCAACCCAGGGCTGATCTCGCGCGACCTGCGCGAGGACGCCTGGACGCCGCTGCAGGATCTGACGGTCGACGACATCCTCGGCATGCTCCGCGAGGCGCGCACGCTACTTCATGACCGCGTCGCTGCCGGTCGGCGGGCGGCTGCAATCGCCCGACGACTTCGTCGCCACGCAGTGCGCCACGACCGGCCTGCCGCAAGTCGCTGTGCCGGCAGAACATGGCGAAGATCGAATCGGCCATGCTCAACATGGAGGCGATCCTCGACGGCCTGACCGGCGGGCTCGACTCGGACGTGCTCGACACGGGCTACGGGCTGCGCGACGGCCACGTGGTGAGCTACGCCCCCAAGGCGCGGCGGTTCGGCGCGGTGCTGCCGGCCAATTCGCCGGGCGTGCATGCCTTGTGGCTGCCGGCCTTCGCCTTGAAGATGCCGCTGGCCCTGAAGCCGGGCCAGCGCGAGCCGTGGACGCCGCTGCGGATCATCGAATCGCTCCGCGCGGCCGGATTCCCGGAGGCGGCGTTCGGCTTCTATCCGTCGGGGCACGACGGGGCCGGCGTGATCCTGCGGAAGTGCGGCGCGGCGATGATGTTCGGCTCGGGCGCGTCGGTGCGGCCCTGGCTGGGCGACTCGCGGATCGAGATTCACGGCCCCGGTTACAGCAAGGTGATGCTGGGACCCGACAAGGCCGACGCCTGGCGCGATTACCTCGATCTGATCGTCACGTCGGTCTCGTCCAACGGCGGCCGCTCGTGCATCAACGCCTCGAGCGTGCGGACGCCGGCGCACGGCCGCGAGTTGGCCGAGGCCCTGGCCCAGCGCCTGGCGGAGATCGGCCCTCGGCCGCGCGATGACGCCTCGGCCCTGCTGGCGGCCTTCCCCGATCCGGCCACCGCCCGCGGCATCGACGCGGCCATCGAACGCGGCCTGGCCCAGGGCGGCGCCGAGGACATTTCGGCCAAGCTTCCGCGGACCCCAGCGTCTGGTCGAGTTCGAAGGCGGCACGTACCTGCTGCCGACCGTGATCTACTGCGAAGACCTCGAGAATCCGCTGGCCAACCAGGAGTACTTGTTCCCGTTCGTCAGCGTGCTCGACGTGCCGGCGGCCGAGTTGATCGAGACGCTCGGCCCGAGTCTCGTGGTCACGGCCTTGACCGACGACCCGCGGCTGGAGCGCGATCTGCTGGGCCGGCACGAGATCGGCCGCTTGAACCTGGGGCCCGTGCCCACGAGCGTATTGCAGTGGGACCAGCCGCACGAAGGAAACATTTTCACGCACTTGTACCAGCAGCGGGCGTTCCAGCGGGAACGGTTCGCGGAAGTGGTTAGGAGTTAGAGCTTCACCCCATGCCTCACGCTACCTGCGAAATCGACGCTTGATGTGGATCCTGTTCGCGGTCCTGGTCGTCCTGCACCACGACTGGTGGTTCTGGAGCAACGGCAGGCTGTTGTTCGGTTTCCTGCCGATCGGGCTGGGTTACCAGATGCTGATTTCGATGGCGGCGTCGGTCCTCTGGGGCTGGGCCGCGTTCAATGCCTGGCCCGACCAATATGACAAACTGACTGCCGATCTGCCGGCGCGAGAATCGCACGGCCATTGAGCACCTTCATCCCTCATCCCTCATCCCTCGTCGTTCATCCTTCATCCTTCATCCCTTGCACCCGAGTCTCCTGTGATTGCATTCTTCATGATCTGCTGGCTATCTGCTCCTCCTGCTCACCGTGGCGCTGATGGGCTCCATCGGCCACAAGCGGAACTCGGCGGTCGATTTCTTCCTGGCCAGCCGCGGCTGCGGAGCGTTCCTGCTGGTGATGACGATCTTCGGCACCACGATGACCTCCTTCGCGCTGGTCGGCAGCACGGGCGAGGCGTACCGGCGGGGCATCGGCGTCTACGGTCAGATGGCGTCGTGGTCGGGCCTGATCCACTCGGCCTGCTTTTTCCTCATCGGCACGAAGCTCTGGTATCACGGCAAGCGCTTCGGCTACAGCACGCAGATCCAGTATTTCACCGATCGCTTTCAAAGTCCGGCGATCGGGTTCATTCTCTTTCCGATCCTGGTGGGCTGGGTCGTGCCCTATGTGGTGATCAATGTCCTGGGCTCCGGGAACATCATCCAGACGGTCACCGCGGGCGCCTTTCCCACGGTTTTTCCCACGGATACTCCAGCCACCAGCGGCGGCATTCCGCCCTGGCTCGGCTCGGCCATGGTGTGCATCACGGTGTCTGACGTATGTCTTCGGCGGCGGCATGCGGAGCCTGTCGTTTGCCAACGGCGTGCATGCCACCGTGCTCATCCTGCTGGGCGGCGTGATCTTGTTCCTGATCGTCGGCAAGCTGGGCGGCGCCGACGCGGCTTCGGCGCTGGTTGCCAGGAGCATCCCAACCTGCTGGTCCGCGGCCGAAGGCGACGATGCGATCGGCCACATGGAATTCCTGACCTATATGTTCGTGCCTTTGTCGGTCGGCATGTTTCCGCATCTTTTCCAGCATTGGATGACCGCCAAGGACGTGAAGACCTTCCGCCCGGTGGTGATCCTGCACCCGCTCTTCATCATGCTCGTCTGGGCCCCCTGCATCCTGCTGGGCGTGTGGGCCTCGATCGCCACGCTCAAGGGCGTGCCGGTGATCCCCGCCAATCTCGATGAACCGAACAAGGTCCTCGGCATTCTCGTGAAGAAGCTGACCAATCCCACCGTCGCCGGCTTTCTGGGCGTGGGGATCGTCTCGGCCACCATGTCGCTGGACTCGCAGTTTCTGGCCCTTCGCAGCATGTTCACGCACGACATCCTGCTGCGGGCCTTCGGCGAAAAACGCCTGGGCGACAAGCAGCGGATCCTGCTCGGCCGGTCGCTGGTCGTGGCCATCGTCGTGCTGGCCTACCTCGTATCGCTGCTACGCTCCGCGCTCGGTCTACACCCTGGGCGTGTGGTGTTTCACGGGCTTTTCCGGTCTCTTCCCCCTGGTCTTTTCCTCGCTGTATTGGAAGCGGGTGACCACCGCCGGCGCGATCGGCTCGATCGTGGCTGCCTTGGCCGTCTTGGGTCTGCCTGTTCCGCGAATCGGGATGGGGCAATGAACAAGGACTATCTGTTCCATCGGCATGATGCCCGCGGCCACGATCTTCTTCGCCGCCACGGTGGCGCTGGTCGTCGTCTCGCTCGTCACGCGGCCGCCGGCGAAGGAAGTGGTCGAGCGGTTCTTCCCGGTTGAAGCACAACAAGGGCAGGCAGAAAAAGTGGCGGTTGGAAGCGTCTAGCTCGCACGCTCGCGCCATCGCTCTGGATTGCTCGCTCCGGGAAAAACGCCCAGGATCGTGGTCGTCTCCTTGCGCTGACGAAACAGGATCAAATAGGGGAATCGCCGAACCGTAGCAAACCAAACGTCGTCAAAGACCACCGGGAACCATTCGGGATGAGATTCGATCACGTCGAACCTTGCATCGACGCTGCCGCGGAATCGATCGCCAAGCGCCGGTGAGATTTCATCCTAATTGTCACTCGCCTCGCGCAGATCGGATGGGACCGCAGGATGAAAACGCAACGGATCAGCCATTGCGTTCCCGGACTTGCTTCCAAAGTTCCTCGCGAGTGATCGCTATTTCGGGATTAAGATCGAGTTCCTCAGCCCTGCGCTGAGCTTCTTCCACATGCCGTGCCTGCAACGGAAACGGCTCGCCGGAGTCGGCGATGTCGTCCCAGAGCTGCTCGACGAGTCGGAGCTTTTCGGCGACCGGCAACTTTCGGAGTTCTTCCAATTCGATTGACATGATAACCCCTTCCTCCCGGCCAAGAAAGCCACGTCAAGAACACATCCCTATTCTAGCGTTTTCCGTATCCTCACGTCAAGAATGCCAATCGGCACTTGAATCCAGCCCCTACTTCACGACCTTCAAGCAGACCAGCTCCTTCTCGTTCCGCAGGAACAGCCGCCCGCCGGAAAGCGTGGGCACGGTCCAGGTCCGGGCATCGCAGAACTGGAAATTGGAAAGCTCCTTGTAGGAATCGGGCGAGATCTCGGCCAGGGCCAGGTTCCCTTTTTCGCCGAGGATGATCAGCTTGCCGTCGGCGGCAATCAGACTGCCGCGACTGAAACCGCCCGTGTGCCACTTGGTCTTGCCGGTGCGGAAATCGAGGCAGGTCAAATTGAAGTTGTTGAACCCGTAGAGATAACCGTCCACCAACACGGACGTGGAGAAGTAATTCTTCATGTCCTTGTTGGCCCAGAGCTTCTCGGCCGCCGGCTTGCCCTCCTTGACCGAAAGCTCAAATAGCGCGCAGCCGGTGCTGTAGCCCGTGGACATGAAGAGCCGGTTGCCCGAGATCACCGGCGAGGTCGCGTTGGAGCCGAGTTCCGTCGTCCATGCCTGCCGCCAGTATTCCTTGCCGTCCTTGGGCGCAACGCCGACGATGGCCTCGCCTGTGAGGATGACGATCTGGCTCACGCCGTCGATTGTGACCTCGCGGGGCGTGGAATAGCCGATCTTGTCGTCCAAGGCGGTCCAGAGCACGTTGCCCGTGGCCTTGTCGAACGCGACCAGGGTCTTGCCCTTGCGGGCGCCGGAGTTGACGATCAGCATGTCGCCCATCACCACGGGCGAGGCCGCAAAGCCGTACTCGGGCGGTCCGCCGCCGAATTTCGCCAGGAGGTCGCAGTTCCAAACGGAATGGCCGTCGGCCGCATCGAGACACTGCAGGACCCCTTTGCCGCTCAGCGCATAGACCTTTCCCGAGTCGACCGCGGGCGTCGCACGGGGACCGTCGCCGTAGGAATCGTTCTTCAAGAGATCGCTGAGGCGGGTTTTCCACACGGTCTTGCCGTCGGCCACGTTAAAGGCCGCGGCAAATTCGCCGTCGGGCAAGCCGAAGAGCGTGAAGGCCCTGTCCCCGACCACGGTGACGGAGGAAAAACCACTGCCCAGCGGCACCCGCCAGAGCTCGGCCGGTCCTTTTTCCGGCCACTGCGCCAGGAGGCCCGTCTCGCGGGAGATGCCGTCCTGCTGCGGACCGCGCCATTGCGGCCAGTCTTCACCCAGGACTGCCTGGACCACGATCGCAAAGAGAGCGACGGTTATCGGGATCAAGAGGTTACGAAACGAGGGCATGAAGGCGGCTCCTTGGCAGGTAGATGTAGCAGGGTAAAATCCCGTAATTCTACCGTGACGAGGGGCCAAAGGCCAATCGGTGAGCCGCGAGTTTGTGGAACCACGCAGGCGCTGTAGTACCGCCTTTAGGCGGCTATTCCGCCAGGGAGCCGCTTAAAGGCGGTACTACGAGCGCTCTGCCTGCGAGGCCGGAGAGGAGAGCCAGCGATTAATGGCTTTCGGCGGTTGCCGCCCCGTCCGACGGGACCTCCGCATGCATCCAGCGCGTCAACTGCCGCGACAAGGCAAAACAGATCAAGGCCGAGACGATGGTTACCACGGTGATCACGCACCAAATATGGCCATAGATATGGACGGTCTCATTGGGCGGCGGTATCGAGATGTTCACCCCCGTGGTCACATCGGTGAATTGTGCCACGATCGCGGCCAGGGACTGCGAATAGGCAGTGGCGAGGAACCAGGTGCCCATCATCGTGCTCACCAATCGCAGCGGCGATAGTCTCGTGACCATCGACAGGCCGACCGGCGACAGGCAAAGTTCCGCCGTGGTGTGCAGCAAATATGCGAGGCAAAGCCAGGTCATTGGCACCATACCGCGGGCATCGGCCGTATTGGCGCCGAACCACAACACGGCGAATCCCAGCCCCAATTGCAGGAGCCCCATCGCAAACTTGACCGGCGTGCTCGGTTCCAGGCCACGTACGGCCAGGAAACCCCAAAGCGCGGTGAAAATCAGGCCAAAGACAAGAATGCAAACAGCATTCACCGATTGGTATTCACTGGCCGGGATCTCCGCGCTCCGCGGGGCCCTTTGCATGCCGATGTTTCCCTTCGTTACCAGCCAGTCGACAGTGAAATCGGGATGGTCCTTGTTTGCGCCGCGGAGCTTATCGAGCACGTCGAGCGTGAATACGCGGCGCTGGTACTGCATCCCCACATCGTCCTTGGTTACCAGCCAATCGATTTCAAAGTCGGGGCGGCCGGCATGCTCCGCACGGAGTTCGGCCAACGTATCCGCAGAAAAGACTTCGCCCCCGTTGTGGCAGCCGATTTGCTTCTCGGCGGGCATGACCGAAATCGTCTTGCCGACGTCATCTTCCGTCACCGCGACATAGCCATTCCAGGCGTACCCCAGTTGTTCTTGCGTGGGCTCGATCGGAATCGTCTTTCCCACGTCGTCCGCCGTGATGACGCTCGTTGTGCCGACAATGCGATTGACGTTGCGGTCGGTGAAATTATTGATCGAGCTGCCTGCCTGTTCGAAGAACGCCCAGAACACCATGGAGAAGAACGTCAAGATCATCACGACGTACATGCGATGACGGGCGATGCGCGGAAGCCGGACTATTTCAAAAATGAGGTAAGCGAGCGCGACCAAACCGACCACGTCGAGGACGATGTTTGCGGGCCGGCTGCTTTCCTTGGCAACGACGCCTAACGACCGAACGGCAGGGCTGGCACTCAACTCCATGCTCTTGAGCGTGTCTTCGGAAATCAGCGAAATCGGTCGTCCGCTCTTCAGCAGCGGCGCGAAGCCCGAGACCAGGAGCCAGAAGACGACGATCGCCACGCCGGTGCCCAGATAGACCATCCAGGCCCGGTTGATGGGACCCAGCACCGGTTCAGTAAGGTACTTCTCGTCGGGCGGTGCACGGCTTCGCGGGGAACTCCACCGCGGGCCAGCGCCAGAATCGCCACCATCCCCGAAACGCAGAGTGCCGCGGCGACGAAGATATTCATGCCCACGGATAGAAAATTGGCGGGGTGATAGACCAGCATCGCTCCCGCGGCACTGAAGGTCGTAAGAAAAATGAGAATCTGCGTCGCCGCGCACGGCGCGACAAAGATCGCAGTTCCTAAAAGCATTCCGACCGTTGCCAGCCCGAATCCCCAGTGCCAGCTATACGTTTCGCCAATGTAGCCGCACAGCAAGGGAGCAATCGCCGCCCCCAAGTTCACGCCCATGTAGAAGATCGTGAAGCCGCCGTCGCGCCGTGGGTTGCCATGACCATAAAGCGAACCGACGATGGTGGAGATGTTTGGTTTGAAGAATCCGTTGCCGCAAATCAAGAGCGCAAGCGCCGTGAAGAAGGCTGCGCGGCGCTCGACCAGGACAATCGATTGGCCCCCGACCGTAATCGAAAAATTCCAGTCCACTCCCATCAGCAAATGGCCGAGGGCCATGAGCAGGCCGCCGAAAATCACCGCGCGCCGCTGCCCCAAGAGCCGGTCGGCCAGCAAACCGCCGAAGAAGGGAGTCATGTAGACCAGCGCCGTGTAGGCGCCATACACGGCATAGGCGTCTTTGTCGCCGTAGCCCAGAAAGCCCTTGGTCATGTAGAAGACCAGCAACGCCCGCATGCCGTAGTAGGAGAACCGCTCCCACATCTCGGCAAAGAAAAGCGTGAACAGCCCGGCCGGATGGCCAAATAAGGTGGGTTGTTCGGGCACGGACACCCCGCCGGGAGAGCTGCCGGAATCGATGCGGGGCGAGGAATAGGGATTGTCTTCGGACTGCGGCGATTGGGACATGAAAAAGCGTCTGGGGCTCGGATGGCAAGAGAAACAGGTTGAAAAGCATCGATTTCATTGTCGTTCAGGGCATGAAACCATGCGCCACTTGCACCATTCTAGCTCCTTTCGGAGAGCCGTAGAAGATGATAAAATGCCCGTTACACTCCGAAACGCGCTCGCCCCAGCCCTCGCCCGCCCGGAGAGGGGGATGACTCGCCTATGCTCGCCAAACTCAAAACCTTCACGCTCGTCGGCATCGAGGCCCTGCCCGTCGAGGTCGAGGTCGATGTCTCCCCCAGCGGACTGCCCAAGCAGGTCCTGGTCGGCCTTCCCGAGGCGGCCGTCAAGGAAAGCACGCATCGCGTCGAGCGGGCGATGGTCAACTCGGGCTTCCAGCGCCCGCAGAGCCGCATCGTCATCAACCTGGCCCCGGCCGACCTGCCCAAAGACGCCGCCTCGTTCGATCTGCCGATCGCCCTGGGCACGCTCATCGGCAGCGGGCAGGTGGCCTCCGAAAAGCTCGCCGAGTACGCCATCGTCGGCGAACTGGCCCTCGACGGCACCACGCGCCCGACCAAGGGGGCCTTGTCGATGGCGATTGCCGCGGCCGAGGACAAGGCGATCCGAGGGCTGATCGTGCCGGCCGAAAGCGCGGCGGAAGCGGCCGTCGTCGAAGGCGTCGAGGTCATCGCCGTGCAGAGCCTGGCCCAGGCCGTCGCCTTCCTGGCGGGCGAAATCGAGATCGAGCCGACGCCCTCGCGGCTGGACGACCTGTTCCGCGAATTGGCCAACTACGAGGTCGATTTCTGCCGACGTCCGCGGCCAGGAGATGGCCAAGCGGGCGATCATCGTGGCGGCCGCCGGCGGCCACAATCTGCTGATGATCGGCCCGCCCGGCTCCGGCAAGACGATGCTCGCCAAGCGGGTGCCGACGATCCTGCCCGACCTCACGTCGAGCGAATCGATCGAGACCACGCGGATCTACAGCGCCGTGGGGCGGTTGAAGCCCGGCCAGCCGCTCCTGGCCGTGCGGCCCTTCCGCTCGCCGCACCATACGATCAGCGACGCCGGGCTGGTGGGCGGCGGCTCGACGCCCACGCCCGGCGAGATCTCGATGAGCCACAACGGCGTCCTGTTCCTGGACGAATTGCCGGAGTTCAATCGCCGCACGCTGGAGGTGCTCCGCCAGCCGCTGGAAGACGGCACGGTGACGATCAGCCGGGCCCTGAACAGCACGACCTTCCCGGCCAACTTCATGCTCATCGCCGCCTTGAACCCCTGCCCTTGCGGCTATCGCGGCGACTCGCGGCGGAGTTGCAACTGCACGACGCCGCAGATCGAGCGCTACATGAGCAAGATCTCAGGTCCGCTGCTGGACCGGATCGACATCCACATCGAGGTCCCGGCGGTGCCCTTTCGCGAGCTCTCCGGCGGGACGCCGGGCACATCGAGCGCCGAGATGCGGTCGGTGGTGGCCGCCGCCCGGCAGCGGCAGGCCGCGCGGTTCAACGGTTCGCACGACGCGCTACAACGCCGACATGTCGCACCGCCAGACCCGCCAGTTCTGCATCTTGGACAACGAGTGCAGCAATCTGCTCAAGGGGGCGATGGCCGAGATGGGCCTCTCCGCCCGGGCCCACGACAAGATCCTCCGCGTGGCCCGCACCATCGCCGACCTGGACAACAGCGACGGCCTGAAGCCGCATCACTTGAACGAGGCGATCAATTACCGCATGCTGGATCGGAATTTGTGGACGTAAGGCAGCAGGCACACTCCGTGTGCCGTCCGCCCCGGAAACCGAGCAGGATCGGAAGCGAGTGGCATTTCGTTGAAGCGGCAATCCTCAAAAGCGGCTGCGGTTGCCGGAAAACGAAGGCGAGCTTATAATCAAAAGGGCATGCTCGAATCAACTTGGTTGATCTGAAAGGAAATGCCGATGTCCGTCATCCCCGCGCCTCTCGATTGGGAGGAAACCACGATGGAAGGGACGATTCAGCCGGATGGCACGTTGTTGCTGGATGGAAAGCCCAGCTTGTCACCGGGACGGGTTACCGTAGTGTTGCGTCGGGAAACCCCCGTCGTGATTCCAAGAGACGACCCCTTTTGGCAACGGATGCAAGCCATGTGGGACGCCCAAGAGGCCGCTGGCCATGTTCCCGGCAGCGTGGAGCAGATCGAGGCCGAACGACGCGAGATGCGATTGGGTTGGGCAGCGCGTCAGGACGCCGTTGAACGGAGCCAGGAAGAATCCCGCCGCGCTTGCCGCTCCGCTGGAGAAGCAACTCCGTGACCGTGTACCTCGACACGAACATCGTGATCTACTTCGTGGCACGGAATCCGGTTTGGCAGGCCAAAGTGGTCGCGCGCCTTGCCCGATTCCGAGCCCTCAAGGATCAAATGGCAGTCGGCGATTTGACGAGGTCCGAATGCCTGGTCGGGCCGTTTCGGTCGGGAGACGCCGCCATCGAAGCAAGCTATCGTATTTTTTTCGCCGATCCCGAGATACGGGTATTGCCGATGACGGCGACGGTTTGCGAACAAGCTGCCCGCATTCGCGCGGCTCAGAGGTTCGAGTTGGTGGATGCGCTTCATTTGGCGACAGCCGTGGAGCACGGCTGTGGGCTGTTCTTGACGAACGATTCTCACTTGGCTCACTGTACGGTGATTCCGGTCGAAGTGCTTGTTTGACGACGAATCGACCCTGCGCCCTTCGTTTGCTGAACGGCTGGGCCTTCGGTCCGAATTAGGGCCGAGGGCCCGGCACTTCGCCTTGAGCGCTACCCTGCCCCCACCCCTCGATCCAGCGCGTCCTGGTCTCGCTGATAAACGGCCAGCACCGACTCGAATTCGCCCTGGTCGATCCGCCACACGGGGTTGTCGTCGCTGTGGGCGTTGCAATGCGCCGTGAAGAGCCGATACATGAACTTGAAGAGGTGCCGCGGCACGCGGAGCGTCCCCAGGCCGTCCTTCAAACGGCGGGCGTCGATCGCCGGATCGAGCAGGTCCGTGATCGTCGGCGCCTTGCCCTCCGCCGCGCAGGCCTTCAAGCGGGCGTTCGCCAGGTCGTACAGCGATTGCCCCGTCCAGGCCAGCGAACGGATCAAGTTCTGCTTGTCCAGCCGCGCCCGCTCGTGGAAATCGCGCTCCTGCCGATCGACCCGCCGCTCGAGTTCCACGGGCAGCAAGAGCTTCAACCCGAGGCCGGGATGCTTCAGCAGCTTGTTGTCCAGCATCGGCCAGACCAGGGCCTGCATCAGGTCGCTGGAACCGTTGATCAGGTACGGTTCGTCGACGCGATCGACAATCACGATGATCCCGCCGAACCGCAGCGACCGCAGCGCCGCCTGCAACTTCTCCAGGAGCTTGTAGCGGGAATCGGTCTGCTGGGCGATGGGCAGCGGCTGGCCCACCAGTTGCGCGGAAGGGAAGTTCAAGAGGATCTTCCGCAAGGGCCGGATGGCATGATTCAAGACCCGCGTGTTGCGGCTGATCTGCCAGGCCTTCCACGTATACTTCGCGGAGCGGCCCAGCCAGGGCAGCCAGCCGGCGGCAATCGCCACAAGCATCCACTTCCAGACCGAACGGAAGTCCGACCAGCCCTGGTGGAGCAAAAGCACGACCGCCGCCACGGCGGCCGCCGTGACGCCGATGCCCACGGCCATGTCCCACTTCGATCTCCAGGTGGAGAGCCGCAGCCTCTTCCGCAGCCGCCGCCAGCGGCCGGCCGGGTTCTCGGCCGTCGATTGATCGTAGATCGCCGCCAGCAGGGCCACGTCGCGGGCCTGGCTGGCGTCGAGCTGGTCGAGCGGCAACGGCTCGTCGCGGGCGGCGGGGTGGCGGGCCTGCTGCACCTCCAGGATGCGATCCACCAGTTGCGTCACGGCCAGCGAGAGGATGGCGTCGATGTGGTCCCATAGCCGCCATTGGCTCAAGGCCCGGTCGATCCGCCGCCAACGGCCGTGAAAGCCCTCGCGGAAGCGGTCGATGAACGGGTTGAAGTCGTCGTACTGCACGACGAAGACCTGGCGGTCGGGATGATCGGCGTTGTAGTCGGCCAACCGTCGCACGACCTGCAACCGCATGGCCGTCTTGCCGGCGCCCTTTTCGCCGAAGACAACGCTCGTGGCGGGCTCGGTCGGGTCGCCGTAGATCTTGTCCCAGGCCGGATGGAACACGCTGCGGATGCAGGCCCCCTTGAACACGAGGTCGGTCTGCGCGTCCTCGTCGGCAAAAGGATTCGAGGACAGACCGTAATGTTCGAGGAACTGTTGGATCTTCATTGCGGGCGCAAAAGTACGAGGAGCAGAACGCCGAGGAGGACCACGACCAGCAGGACCAGCCCTACCAGCACGGCGATCTGGTTGCGATCGGAAGACTTCTTGACCTTGGGCCGATGGGCGACCGCGGGCGCCGTGTACCCATGGTCGGCGGCAGCGGGCACCACCGGCGCCGTCTCCAGGAAGTCCATGATCTGGTTGCTGCGGAGCTTGGGAAAGACCGTGCCGGCCTCTTGCCAATCGCGCCAGCCCTCACGCCACACGAGCGAATCGGCGCTGACGCGGCCCTCGCTGAGCCAGGTCTTCATGAGCTCGCCGGCGGCCGGTCCGAATTGTCCTCCGGATGGCGGCCGAACGTACCAGATCATCTCCGGCGCTTCGGCGATAGGGTCGGGCGGTCCCGTGGGGGCAGGTTGTTGCACAGCGGGAACAGCGGCGGGCGTGGCGGGAACCACCGTCACCGTCGGGCCGGTGCTCTGGCGGCAAGCACCACCGGCGCAGGCACGGCCCCGCCCGGCGCGAGTTGCACAGGTCTGGGCGAGGGCATAGGCGATGGCGAGGGCGACAGCGGTCGGGGCTGGGGGGCGGGGAGTGTGCTGGGCGCGGTCGGCGGCGCGACTACAGGACCGCTGGCGATTGGGGTTCCCACGGGCGTGCTCGGACCGAGCATCTTGCCGCCGGCCGGATCGCCGGGAAGATTGGGAGGCTCGCCGGGAAGGATCTCGGGCGAGGAATCGTCCACTTCGTCCGGATCGAGGGCGTAGTTCGCCGGCAGGGCAACGTCCTGGCGGCGGCCCGACTTCGAGGCCGGACGCGTGCTTTGCGTCGGGATCAGGATCCGTGCCCCACAAAATGGACAGATCCCCCGCCTTCCGGCCTGGAATTCCTTGACGTTAAGCTTGTGTCCGTTGGGACAATAAAAGCGTATGCCCATCGATGCAGTATCCTCCCGCAAAAACCTATTATAACTCGGCTGGGTTGTGTGGGAAGATAGCCGACGCAGAACAGGAAATATCCGTAGGGTGGGACCAGCGAGCTTGCGAGTGCCGGCCCACCAGTCACGGGCGTTGGTGGGCCGGCGCTCGCAAGCTCGCTGGTCCCACCCTACGAAATTCTCGTTCGTCGCCCGGCAACGCAGAACAGGAAATATCCGCCGTACAGCAGCCCTATCATGTAGATCGGAAACTGGTAGCGGAACTCCTGCGTCAACGCCGCCAGCACCAGGCAGCCAGTCTGCAGCAAGATCGGAATCAGCAGCGGCGCAAACCGCGCCGATCCCTCGCGGAGCATGGCGATGGCCAGCGAAAACAGGATCAAGTACAGGTACAGCGCGGGCCGCCAGAACAACCATGGGTTGCGGAACGTCCAGTCGACGATCCCCGGCAGGGGCACTTTCGGCTCGACCCAATCGACGTTGTCGTCGCCGCTGACGTGGAAGTCGCGGAGCTTCTGGTACTTTGCCGTCCTGCCGGGCACGAAGGCCACCGTGTAATAGTTGTCGAGACCTGCCCGGCCGGTGATCCGCCAGAGATAAGAAGTCGAAATCAGCACGTGCCGCAGGCTGGCCAGCGGATTCCGCCGAAAGAGCCGGACGGCCAGGGCTGCCAGGTCGTTCTCTTTCTGTTGCCACTTTTCCCAATGCTGGAGCATGTCCATTCCGAAGCGATCGTCGGCGCTGGGGCCGTAAGGCCATTGGCCATTTTCCAAGGGATAGAGACTGCCCACGAGGTCTCGCTCTTCGGCGGTCAGGAACGTGCCGTCCGCCATCTGCGCGGCAATGTGATTGACGGCAATCACAATCTTGAAGAACCCCGGCCCTTGGCCCACGCCGATCTGCTGGTAGGTTCCCGACGCCGGCGCCCGGGCGGCAAGGACCTGATAAAGTGGTCCGCGCACGCCCCACAGAACCGCGCACGCGACCGCCAGGGCCAACGCCAGCCGCAAGGCTTGGCGATAGAACGCAATACCCAGCAGCAATGGCGTTCCCAGCGCGACCGGCAAACCATTGTGCCGATACAGGCCCACCAGCGCCAGCACCAGGCCCAGCAAGAAAGCCGAAGCGGGCCGCTCGATCCATCGCCCGCGGCTTTGAATCATCTCCATGACCCACAGGACCAGGATCAGGAAGGCTATCGTATAGGGAATGTCTTTCCATAAAGTGATGGAGAGGATCGCCGCCGCCGGCATGACGGCCACCAGCACGCTGGCCGCCCAGGCCCATGCCCGCGTCAGTCCCCATTGCCGCAGTCGCTTCAGCGTCCAGGCCACGACCAGGCACATGGCAATCAGTTGCACCCAGGCCACGGCGGCCGGCGAGAACCAGATCCGCGTGATCAGCCAATTGGTCATCGTGTGGAAGGCGGGAGCCACGTCCGTGTATCCGCCCGATAGCATCTGCCACCACTGCCCGAGAGAGTCGTTGCTCATCAGCGCCGGCTGAAAGATCGCCAGATAGCCCGCGCCCGCCAGCAGCAACGGCAGGCCGTAGCCCAGCCAGGCGCAGGGCGTGGAGCGGGGAGCCGGGAGCCGGGAGACCGCGCCGACGAAGGGGGAAGAACGGCGTGTCCGGCATTTCTCCCCGCTCCCCGCTCCCCGCTCCTCGCTTGGAGAGTGCCTGCTACTTTGCGGCTCGCGGCCGACCAGCCAGAGACAAAGCACCGCGAGCAGAAAGCCCATGCTCAAGCCCGCCGAGAGGCCCCGTGGCGGCAGGATCGGAATGGCGAACACCAGTCCCCAACCGCAGAACAACCCCAGCATGATGCATGCGATTGCCTGGCGGCGCGACAGGGCCACAACGGCCGCGGTCGCCGCCACGCCCAAGCTGACAACCGCTTCCCAGAGAATTGCCGTGGTTTTGCCTTGCATACTTGCCGAAGTCTACCGAAAACCGCTTCCGGGTAGAATAGGGGTTTTGGCGGGACTTGCTGCAAGGCGGATCCCGAATGCCGGGCGAAATCGATGTAACTCCCCGCCGGACAAAAGTGTATATTGACCGGAGTTACGCTGTCTATGCCCGTGGTTGAGACCGACACTAACCCGAAGCGTCAGCGAGGTCTTTAAGCCGTTGCCTCGCTTACGCTTCGGGTTAGTGTGGATTGTCACAATCTCAACCGGGCGGTCTAATCACTACCCCAGAATGAGGAGACTTCCATGAAACTGTTTGCTTCCGCCTTTGCCCTGCTGGCCCTGTATGCCGCCGTAGGCCAAGCAGCTCCCTTGGAGACGAAGAACATCGCGGCCGATGCCAAGTGGGTCGTGCATCTCGACGTGGACGCCGTCCGCGATTCGAAGATCGTGCAAAAGGCCTTCGAAACCTGTCCTGAGCTGAAGGAATCGGGCAAGCATTTTGACACGATCCGCGACAAGATCGGCGTCGATCTTCGCAAGGATCTGCACGGCATTACGCTGTACGGTCCCGACACCGAAAAGACGCATGCCGTGGCCATCGTCTATTCCACGGTCAACCATACACTCTTGCTGGAAAAAGCCGAGAAGGCCACCGACCATAAGGTGATTCGGCGTGGCGGAATTGACATCCACTCCTGGACGCAGAAGCAGGGCGACAAGACCGAGACCGCGGCCGGCGCGTTCTACAAGCCCGATGTGCTGGTCTTCGCGGCCAACTGGCAAGCCGTGGGTAAGGCCATCGACGTGCTGGACGGCAAGTCGCCGGGCCTGACCGACGCGAAGTCGCCGCTGGCCGGCGCCCCGCCCAAGGGCTCGACCTTCGTGCTGCGATCGAGGGTCTTCCGGCCCGAGACGCCCTTTGCCGTTGCCAAGCAGGCCCAATCGATCCGCATCGCCACGGGCGAGCACGACGGCAAGTCGTTCTACCATGCCAGCGCCGTGATGAAGACCTCCGAGGCGGCGAATGAAGTGAAGGCGATCGCCGACGGCATCAAGGCCCTGGGCACCTTGCGGTTCTCCGCCGACGCCGACGTCATGAAACTCGTCAACGGACTGAAGACGACGGTCAGTGGCAACGCGGTTCAAACCAGTTGGGACGCTTCGACCGACGACGTCTGGACCGTGATCGAGAAAGTCGCCAAGAAGATCGAGGAGCACATCAAGAACGCCAAGGCCGGCAATGCCGGCGGCAAGAGCGGCGAGGCGTTCAACTGACTCGTCAGTTCGTAGGGTGGGACCAGCGAGCTTGCGAGTGCCGGCCCACCA
Source organism: uncultured Planctomycetia bacterium (assembly GCA_963824275.1). Taxonomy (GTDB): domain Bacteria; phylum Planctomycetota; class Planctomycetia; order Pirellulales; family Thermoguttaceae; genus JANXQG01. The sequence goes on from CAWGOT010000009.1 coordinate 61,342, forward strand.
ACACCCGTGATCGGTGGGCCGGCGCTCGCAAGCCGACCATGCGTACATGGTGTCCGGGCCCCACCCTACGGCGAAAACCATCATTTCTGAAACGGACGAAAGGCGAGACGACACTTCACGTCGAGCCTGATCGTGGGGTCGCGAGCGGGGCGGCAGGCCAACTGCCGTCCCGTTTGCATTTCGGGACGCCGAAGCAAGATGCCGACGGCCCCTGCCAGCTTGCCTGGCCGGTGAACAAGTCTTTTTAGCGAAGAGCCGCCTCCCATCGATCGCTCGACCCCTGCCGGCTTGCCCGGCAGGTGAAGGAGTCCTGACGGCAATAATTCTGCGCACCTCATAAGACTTGTTCACCTGCCAGGCAAGCTGGCAGGGGTCCCGAAACTCCGCAGGAAAGTCCTCTTCGCTCACAAAACTTGTTCACCTGCCGGACAAGCCAGCAGGGGTCAACTTCCCCATTCCGGCGAACGGTTGCTTCCGACAATTATTGATCCGCGGTCAACGCCAGCCGCTGAGCAGCGCCGATTACGGCAAGGAACAACAGGATCCCGCCGAGGATCAGCGCCGTGCCATAAACGATAAGCAGGAGCGGTTGAACGTAGTGGAACACAAGCGCGCCACCGGCGGCGTGCAGGTGTATCGGCCACAGACTCATCCACGGACTCAACCTCCGCCTCAAACTCCATCTCCGCCTTTGGCATCCGCCGCACGCCGCGGAGATCGAACGGTCGCGTGGTGGTTCCCGAAAGTCGTTGCATGGCATGCAGCAGCGCCGCTCGTTCCCGCGGATGCTCGTCGGGGTTGGCCGGCAACGAAAGCAGGTCGGAGAGCAGCCCGATATCGTCCAGGTCGCCAATCTCGCCGAGTTCGACGGCGGCCCGGATGCGGACGGCAGGATCGCTGTCGCATAACTCGGCCCGCACTGCGTCTGCCGGATCGACCGGCAGGGGCGCGGCCAAATTCGCGCCGCCCTCATCCGCGGCCGCTGTATCCTTGGCCGGAGCCGACTGCATGCGATCGACGATTGCGCGGACGTGGGCGACGGCCTCCTGCCGGCTGTTGATCTTGGGGATCTGCCCTTGGCTCAGGTGATGAATGACGGTAATCGCCCGATGATCGACAAACACGCTCGCCGGCAAGGGGAACCGCGCCGGGCGGTCGGCTTCCGGCGCGGCCCGGTAGCGCCGCAAAAGGTAATCCAGCAGCCGCATCTCGACGGCCTGGTGGTCCCCCACGCGACCGGAACTTTGCGCCATTCGCTCGCGGCGGGCCTTCCAGTCGTCGTAGAGCGTGCGAGGCATGGTCAATATACTGCGAACGGTTTCAAATGAGCCATTTCATACCAGCCCGAAGCGCAAGCGAGGTAACGGGTTAGCATCCTCGCTTGCGCGTCGGGCTAGTATTAGTTTCAACCGCGCGAAGCATAACTCAGCCCATAGCCGAATGGGAACAACGGGTCGTAGTCCTTGTCGCCGACGTTAATGGGAAGCTGCTTGACGCTCCGCGGCCAGGTCCGCGAGAGCTTACCGGTCGGCTTGTAGTCGCCAAAGAGCACGTCGGCCACGCCCTGGCCCTCCGATCCCGGCAGCCAGGCGGCCACCAGGGCCTGGGCCTGCTCCGGAATGTCGCCCAGCATGACCGGCCGCCCGGAAAGCACGAGCACCACCAGCGGAATCCCGGCCTTTTTCATGTTGGCCATTGCCGTCAGGTTCTCCTTGGCCAGCGCCAGCTCGACGCTGTCGCCGGCCCCTTCGGCGTAGGGCTTCTCGCCGATCACCAGGATGCCCACGTCGGCCCCTTCCGCGCCCGTGCCGTCTTTCGAGTACGTGACCTTGGTCTGCTTCGACACGGTGTTCTTGATCGCCGTCAGGATCGACGTGCCGCCGGGGACGTGATTTCCCATCGAGCCCTGCCAGTTTGTGGTCCAGCCGCCGCACTGCATGCCGAGGTCGTCGGCGCCGACTCCGGCGACGTGGATCCGGGCCGCGGTCTTGGCCAGCGGCAGCGTCTGCTTCTCGTTCTTCAACAGCACCAGCGACTCGCGGACCGCCTGGCGGGCCACGGCCCGATGCTCGGCCGATCCGAACGACTTGTGCAGGTTGCGGTCGGCCAGCGGCGAGCGGTCCTTGTCGAGCAGTCCCAGGGCGAACTTGACGCGGAGGATCCGCGTGACGGCGTCGTCGATCCGCGACATGGGGATCTTGCCTTCCGCGGCCAGCTCCTTGAGGTCTCTGCAGAACTCGGGGTACCTGTCGGTCAGCATCACCATGTCCATGCCGGCGTTGATCGAGATCTCGACGCACTTCTTATAATCGCCGGTGATCTGGTCGATGGCGTTGTAATCGGAGATGAGAAAGCCCTCGAAGCCGAGCTCCTGCTTGAGGATCTCGGTGAGCAGGTGCTTCTGGGCGGAGCATTTTTGGCCGTTCCAACTGCTGTAGGAGGGCATGATGGTGCTGACGCCCGCATCGACCGCGGCGACATATCCCGGCAGGTGGATGCGGCGGAGCGTGGCCTCATCGCAGCGGGTGTCGCCCTGATCCAGGCCGCGGCCGCCGTTCGTCTTGGCCGAGCCGTAGGCCGTGCCGCCGTCGCCGACGAAGTGTTTCGCGCAGGCCGCGACGGAGAGCGGATCGGCAAGGTTCGGCCCTTGGAAACCGCGAACGGCGGCCGCGCCCAGCGGTTGCACGATCTCAGGGCTTTCCGAATAGCCCTCGTAGGTCCGGCCCCAGCGCTCGTCGCGGGGCACGGTCACGCACGGTGCGAAGACCCAGTTGACGCCCGTGGCGCGGACCTCTTCGGCCGTGATCCGCTCGATCTGCTCCACCAGTTTCGCATCGCGGGTGCAGCCCAGGGCGATATTGTGCGGGAAAATGACCGCGCCGGGGATGTTGTTATGTCCGTGGACGGCATCGATGCCATAGATCAGCGGGATGCCCAGGCGGGTCTTGATCGCGTGCCTTTGGTAGCCGTCGATCATGTCGGTCCAACCCTGCAGCGTGTAATCGGCCTTGTTCTTCGGCCCCGATCCGCCGCCGCTGAGGAGCGAGCCGAGGAAGTACTTCTCGATATCGGCCGGGTTCTTCAGCGAGCCCTGGTCGGGCTGGCACATCTGGCCGACCTTCTCATCGAGCGTCATCCGCGCGAGCAGTTCCTTGGCCGGGGCATCGAAGGCCAGAAACGCCTTCTGGCCCGGCTCGGCCGCGGACACGGGAAAGGTCGCCGACGCGAGGCCAATCACGAAAGCGGAGATGGGAGCCAGGGTCCAACATTGCGATAGGAGAGAGTTCTTCATTACACGTTCCTTGGTTTCATGTTGCATGGCGAGCGGAATACCAAACGCCGATTATACCACAGCGGCCGACGCCGCACGAGCAGACCCCGCCCTGGCGCAGGCTCTTTAGCTGTCCAGCCTGATTCACCGCCCCGGCAAGCAGGGCGGGGTCTGGGGTTGTCGTGGTCGCGGGCTCTTTAGCTGGTCAGCCTGATTCACCGCCCTGGCAAGCAGCGCGTGGTCGCGGCGTGGTCGCGGTCGCGCCTTCGCCTCGCCCAGCAGATCAGCCCAAGAACTCCAACGCCCAGGAGAGTCAAGGTCGAGGGCTCCGGCACGGCCAGCACCAGATCGTTGCCCTGTACGAAGAGCGTTGCCGGGATGCCGTCGATCGTGCCGCTGGTGCTCGCTCCCAGGCTGCCGCTGATCGATTGGGCCTCGATCAGGTTGTAGGTGCCCGGCTGGAAGTTGGCCGACCACGTGAAGTTGCAATCGGAAAACTGCTGGCCGTTGAGAACCAGTTGGCCGGTCGGCATCGAGATCATGTCGCTCGTCGAAGGCGTATCCAACTCGAAATCCATCACCGCCCCCAACTCCAGGTTCAAGCTGCCGCTCACGTCCATCACGCCCAGCGCATCACCCGGAGCCAGTTGCCCTCCAGGGGTGACCGTAACGTTGGCCAGGCTCCCCGTGCCGCTCAGGCTGCCGCCGCGGTTGACTGTCACCGGGCTGGCCAGCGAGCCGTTAACTTCAAGTGTCCCCTGGCTGATAGTCGTCGGGCCGGCATAGGTATTCGACCCGGCGAGAACGAGCGTGTTGCCTCCCAGTTTCGCCAGCCCCATGCTGCCGGCGATGTTGGAGTTGCAGGTCAAGCTGCCGCCGGTGGTATCGATTCCAAGCCACGAACCGCTGGCAAAACCGCCGCTATTGCTGCTCGCCAGCGTTCCGATGCCCGCGGCCGTCCAGCCGCTGCCGCCGGCGCTGACGGCCAGCATGCCTCCGCGGGCCGCGGTGATTGTTCCCGGCGTTGCGTAGCCGGGCAGCGCCCCGCTGGCAGCTACCTGGAGCGTGCCGGAACTGATCGTCGTGCCGCCGGTGTAGGTGTTGCTGCCGCTGAGCACTTGCAAACCGCTTCCCGACATGACCAGGCCGACACTTCCCAGCGTGCCGCCTCCGGCGATCTGGCCGCTGAAAGTCGTGCTGCCGCCCGTTGTCGCAAGCGTGAGGATCGAGGCGGAATAAGTGGCGGAGTTTTGAATCGTGCCGCCCTGGCCCGGCGTTGCGTCGGAAAGCGATGCGACCTGTTGGGTCCCGCCGGTCAGATCGAGGGTTGCGCCGCTGGCTACGGAGACGGGCGTAGTAACCGGCAGCACGTTTAATGCGGGGATGGGATCGCCTACGATCTCCACAGCCGCGATGCCGCAGTTGGAGACTTCGGTTTGGTCGATGGTAAAAGAAGAACCGCTCATGCCGGTAAACACAACATAGTTCCCCGGTGAATAAACGCCGGCCGTGGTGCTGGTGACCAACGTGTACGTATAGGGGTTCGGGCCGTTATTTGCCGTGGTTGAGAACGAATAGCCGAGGTTTCCGATCGTCACCGTCCCCTCGCGCCCGTTGCCGTTTGAGGCGACGTAAACATAGACGCTGTAGTTGGCGTAGGGAATTCCGCTGACGGTCACGGTGTCTGTTGCCCGCGCGTTATTGTCCAGATAACTGTTTATCAATTGGGCGTTGGGGTAACTGGCCTCGCTAGTTCCGAACACATCAAACGGATCGGTCGCGTTCCACGCCACGCCCGCCGAGGTAGGGTTGTTGTTGCTGTCGACCAGCGCCGCGGCGGTCTGGTTGGCGTAGCCTGAGAGGTTATTCCAATTGATCATCACCGCCCCGGCGCACCAGCCGCGCCCGTCACTGGGTACGTCGTCCCGTTTCGATTCGTGCTGAACTTGATGCCGATGCCTACCGAGAGGATCTCCAATTGCAGCGTGCCGCCGGCAATGCTTGTCGGCCCGGCATAGCCCTGGCTGCTGGTCAACGTCAGTAGTCCACTGCCGATCTTCGTCAGGCCATTGCCGCCGCTGAAGACGCCCGAGTATATCGTATTGGCGCCGTTATTGCCGACTGTCAGAAGTGCGTTTTTCAGGTTCACGTTGCCTGGACCGGAGAGGCCGCCGACGGTGGCTGCGGAGAGCCTGGAAGTGAAGCCAAGGCCGTTGTTGTTCGAAACAAACACGGTGCTGTTCTCCAGCGCAAGAGCGTTCGCCACGGTGACCGTGCCACCGCTGATAATCGTGTTACCGGTGAAGGTGTTGCTGCCGCTGAGCGTGAGGCCGCCGCTGCCGTTTTTGACCAAAGCCAGGAGCGTTGGCGTGCCGTTCTGGATCGTGCCGCCGAAGGTCGTGTTGGCGGTCTGGTTGACGGTAAGCGTTGTGGTTCCACCACCCGGATTGGATAGGTCGCCGATCGTGCCGCCGGTTCCGCTGAGCGAGGGGACGGCAATCGAAAACGAGTGGAGGTCAAGTAGGCCGCCGTTGACTACTACTCCGCTAGTGCCGCAAATCACAATTGATGGTACATGAAGACCTTGTTTCGCCCAGATTCCGGCATTTCCTTGCTTCCTAGATAACGCATTTTACCCCATTTCCATTGCATCAAAAGACCTTCCTCCTGTCTGATAACCGCGATGTCTTACGTCTCGGTCTCAAACAGGAGGAAGGATATGTCTGGCAAGGCGGCCAAAATCGTGCTTACGGAGAGGCAACATTCAATTTTGCAAGAGATGATCCACTCGACGACCGCGGCCCAACGGCTCGTCCAGGCGCGCACTTGATCGTACTGGCATTTGGCGGCATGTTCAATAGGGCGATCAGCGGCATCGTCGGCTTGCGGCGAAAGCAGATCGGTGTGTGGAGGCGACGTTGGAAGCAGTCGTTCGACGCGTTGGTGGCCATCGAGTGTCGCGAATCGCAAGCCGCACTTCGCCGCGCCATCGAAGATGTCCTGAGTGATGCGCCGCGGAGCGGGTCGCCGGGCAAATTCACGGCCGAACAAGTCACGCAGGTCCTGGCCATTGCCTGTGAACCGGCAGACCAATCGGGACGGCCCATTAACGAGTGGACCGGACGAGAACTCGCCGACGAACTCGTCCGCCGCAACATCGTCACCTCCATCTCGGTTAGTCAGGTCAATCGTTATCTGGCCGGGGCCGAACTGCAACCGCATCGCAGCAAGTATTGGCTGAACACCACCGAGAAAGACCCGAAGCTCTTTGAGCAGCAAGTCCAGATCGTCTGCCAGTGCTACCTCGAAGCCCCGGAATTGTACTTCCAGTACAATACGCACACGGTCAGCGTGGACGAGATGACGGGCATCCAGGCATTAGAGCGGAACGCAAAGACGAAGCCCATGAAGCCCGGTCAGCCGGCGCGGCCCGAATTCGAATACACGCGTCACGGCACGTTGTGTTTGATCGGGAATTGGCACGTGGTGCTTGGACAAATGATCGCACCGACGATTGGTCTGACGCGGACGGAGGAGGATTTCTATCGGCATATCCAACAAACGGTTGCAACTGAGCCGCAGGCGGGCTGGAGGTTTGTAGTGGACAACTTGAACACGCACTGTAGCGAGAGTCTCGTCCGTTACGTCGCGCGTTTGGAGGGAATCGACCCGAGCACCTTGGGCCAGAAAGACAAGGCCGGCATTCTGAAATCGATGGCCAGTCGTCAGGCTTTTCTCTCCGACGGTAGTCATCGGATTCGCTTCGTGTACTTGCCGAAGCACAGTTCCTGGTTGAACCAGATCGAAATCGTTTTCGGGATCGTGACCCGACGTGTTCTGCGACGCGGCAACTTCAAATCGACGGAGGCGTTACAGGAGCGACTGTTGGCCTTCATCGACTACTTCAACCGCACGTTTGCTAAACCCTTCCGCTGGACCTACACTGGGCGCCCCGTAACAGCCGCCACCGTGAAACGCCCGGCGACCTGGAAGGAAAAATGGGTAAGTCACCGAGAATCTGGTGAAACTTTGGTTTTGGTGGGCTGACAAATGTGATTTGCGGCACTAGTCCCCAGGGCACTGACGTTGCCAATTTGCAGCGTGCCTCCATCGAGGGTTGTGCCGCCAGTATAATTGCTCGAAGCGGAGAGCGCCAAGGTCCCGCTATCGACCTTGGCCAAACCGCCCGGGCCCGAAAGCGATGCCGAGACGGTAAGCGCGTAACCAGCCGTATCGAAAGTCGCCACGCCGCCGCTGGTGCCCAAAGTAAGAGGGGCGGAGATTGATAACGGGCCGGCGGCCTGAAGCGTCCCACCGTTAAAGTTGAAAACTGCCGGCCCTTCGTCAAGGCTGTTAGTCAGCGACGACGAAACGATGAGAAGGCCACCGCCGAGATTGTAGGTTCCGCTGGCGCCGTACGGCGCGTCGAAAATCAGATAACTTACACTGTTGGTCCCGCCCGACTGCGTGAAAGTCCCCGTGCCATCCCCGCCCAATTCCTCGGAGGATGCAAGTACGCGTCCGCTGCCGCTAAGGTTATACGTGCTGCCAACGCCAATGCCAATAAAACTGGCAACCGCGTTGCTGCCCCCGGACTGATTGAAGGTTGCCAGGCCGGAATTACCGATGGTTTCCGCGCCCGCCGACAACTGACCGCTTCCGCTCAGGTTGTATGTGGCATTGGCGCCATAGTTGTAGCCGAAGTAGAAGGCGGTCGTGACGCTGTTTGTCCCCCCAGACTGTGTGAACGTCCCCGTGCCGGAGTAGCCTAGGTACGCGGCCGACGCCGAGAGCAGTGAGTTTCCGCTCAGGGTGTATGCGGCATTGGTGCTAGCGCCGTAGCCGAAGTAGAAGGCGGTCGTGACGCTATTTGTCCCCCCAGACTGTGTGAACGTCCCCGTGCCGGAGTAGCCTAGGTACGCGGCCGACGCCGAAAGCAGCGAGTTTCCGCTCAGGTTGTACGCGCCGCTGCAGCTAGACACGAAAGGGGAGTATCCAATAACGAGCGAACCGCTTATACTGTTGGTCCCCCCGGACTGCGTGAAGGTGCCCAATCCCAGATCGCCGATGGTCTCAGCAGGGGAGACAATGCGGCCGCTTCCACTAAGGCTGTACGTTCCGACCGCGGCGGCGCCCCCGGCGACAACGATTCCGCCAATGTCGGTCCCGCCAGACTGCGTAAAGGTTCCGACGCCAGACTCGCCGATGGTCACGCCACCGGTCAACAGGCCGCCACCGAGCGTATAGGTGCCGGCGCTTTTGGCATTTGCCGCGAGAGTGATGGTCGAATTGTTGGTTCCGCCGGACTGAGTGAAGTTCCCCGTGCCGGAATAGCCCAAGTACTCGGCGGATGCTGAAAGCATCGAACTGCTGCTAAGTGTATATGTACCGCTGCTGCCGGCGCCGAAGCCAAGGAACAGACGCCATTGTTTGTGGGCGGGATTCTGTTGGTCCCACCGGTTTGCATGAAGCTCCCCGTGCCGGAATAGCCCACGTACTCATTGATTGACGTTGCCAACTGGCCGGGGCCGCTCAAGTTGTACGTGCCGCTGTCGCCAGGGTTGTAGCCGAGATAAAGACAGTCGCTGATGCTGTTGGTCCCGGCAGATTGCGTGAAGGTCCCGGCGCCGCCGTTGCCGACATAGTGATTCGCGACGGAAAGTGATCCGCCGGATATGCCCGAAACGAGGCCGTTTGTGGTCAGGTTGCCGCCACCCAATTGGACCGAGCCAGTGCCCGACAACGTCAATCCGCCGCTGAGGTTGATTGAACCGCCCGAAACTGCCGTAATCGTGCCCTGACAGGTGACAGGACCTGTAATCGTAAATGTCCCGGCGAACCCGAGTCCAGCCGGTATGTTTAGGGCTGTCCCTTCAACATACAGGGTTCCCTGACCGACCGAAGAGGCGAACTGCGTTCCGGACGGCAAGATCACCAACGCTCCCGCACCAATGTTGAAGCTCATCGAGTTCGTATTGATGATAATCGAGTGCGAGAAGTCGATAGTGGAACTGCCCGCAAAGCTGAGCACGCCGGGACCATTCTCCGCGTCAAGGGTTCCCGAGTCGACAAGGCTGCCGGCGGCCGCGATTTGCAGCGTGCCTCCGCTGAACACGTACCTGCCATTGCCGCTGATAACGAGCGACGCGGTGCTGTTGCTGCCGCCCGACTGGTCGAAGGCCCCGCTCCCCGAATAGCCAACAAGTTCCTGACTTGACGACATAAGGCCGGCACCGATGCCGTATGTGCCGCTACTGCCGCTATAGTAGCCGAGCGCGAGTTGGCCAACGTTGTTGGTTCCACCCGATTGCTCAAACGCCCCGCTCCCCGAATAGCCAACAAGTTCCTGACTTGACGACATCGTGCCTGCGCTGAGGCCATACGTGCCGCTGCTGCCGGCATTGTACCCGAGCGCGAGTTGGCCAACGTTGTTGGTTCCACCCGACTGTTGGAACGTCCCGCTCCCGGAACAGCCAACCCACTCCTGATATGCCGACGATATCAGGCCGGCACTGAGGCCGTAGGTGCCGCTGCTGCCGCTATAGTAACCGAGGCAGAGCGAGAAAGCGCCGTTGGTACCACCCGACTGCTGGAAGTGTCCGGTGCCATAGTTGCCCACAATCTCGTTGGCGTCCTGCGACACCTGACCACTTTGGCTCAAGGTGTACGTACCGCTACTACCCGGGTTGTAACCGAGGTAAAAGCCGCTCTGGATGGCGTTCGTACCGCCGGTTTGCGTGTAAGTGCCGCTGCTGCCGGAATTGTAACCGAGGTAAAGACCGACCGTGCTGTTCGTCCCAGCCGTTTGCGTGTAAGTGCCGCTGCTGCCAGAATTGTAACCGAGGTAGAGACCGACCGTGCTGTTCGTCCCAGCCGTTTGCGTGTAAGTGCCGCTGCTGCCAGAATTGTAACCGAGGTAGAGATTGCGGGTGCTGTTCGTCGCGCCAGCTTGGCTAAAAGCACCCGTCCCGCAAAAGCCGACGTATTCGGCCGCCGCCGACAGCAGCCCACTGCCCCCGAGAGTGTACGTTCCCACGCTGCCAGGGCTGAAGGCGAGGTAAAGACCAAGTCCATTCTGGTTGATAGTATTCGTTCCGCCCGACTGCGTGAAGACGCCGGTACCGGAGTATCCCACGTACTCGGCCGAACCGCTGCCGTAGGTGTTCCATGTTTGGATCTGGCCGGTACCGCTGAGAATATAGGTCCCGCTGTCGGTAGCGTTAAAGCCAAGGAACAGGTTAAGAGGGCTGTTGTACCCGCCGGACTGGGCGATCGTCCCAGTGCCGCCACTGCCAACATACTGCCCCCCGGAGTAGTTGCGCACTCCAGTTGTGCTCCCCACGGACAACGATCCGCCGGATTGCGTGAAGACCCCAATTCCGCCGCTGCCGACATATTGATTGGTTGCGGACAACGTGCCGCCGCTGATTCCTGACGTTCGAATCGTTGTTGGTCAGGGCGCCCGCACCCAGGCTGACATTAACGGCGCTCGAGAGCATCAGTCCGTTGTTGAGGTTGATCGCTGCGGGCGAGACTGCGGTGATCGATCCTAGGCAGACCACGGGATCGTTGATGGAAAATGTGCTGCTGCAAGTGAGACTTTGACCGGCGGGAATTACCAGAGTGGTCCCCGCCGTGTGCGTCAGCCCAAGAGACTGATAACCTGCGAACGCCGTGGCCGGATTGAATCCCGGCGGGACAACTAACAAGGTGCCGGTGCCCATCCTCACAAAGGTTTGTCCCAGGTTCTGCCAGGTGCCCGATGTGAGGTCGAGGCTGCAATCGGCGATCAGCGTGGCGGGGTCGTTCATGCCATCGAAGGCACCCGCGTTGATAATGCCGGAAGTGACCTGGAGGGTGCCGCCGGAAAGCTGGTAGAGGCCGCCGCTCCCGATCGACAGGTTGCCGACCGCGTTGCTGCCACCCGATTGCCGGAACAATCCGGTCGTGCCCGGATTCCAACCGACGAGTTCGCTCCCGGCGGATAGGAATCCGCTGCCGCTAAGGCTATAGACCCCGCTGCTGCCCGGGTTGAAGCCGAGACACAGCGTCGCGGGGCCATTGCCCGTGGAAAAAGTGGTTGTCCCGCCCGACTGGGTGTACGTGCCGCTGCCACCATAGCCCACGATCATGGTTGGAGATTCACCGCTGACGAAAAGTACGCCGCTGCCGCTGAGACCATAGGTGCCGCTGCTGCCAGGATTGTAGCCGAGGAATAGGCTACCGCTGTTATAGAAATTGACTGCGTTCGTCCCGCCCGACTGTACCACGCTCCCCGTGCCGGAGTAGCCGACATACTGGCTTTCGCTGAACACCTGGCCGCTCCCGCTGATACTCAAGGTCCCGCTGCTGCCAGCATTTTGGCCGAGGGACAGCCCGATAGCGGTCAAACTGCCGGTCCCGCTGAGGCTGTAGTTCCCGATGCTGCCCGCTTTTTCGCCGATATAGAGACCGGAGCTGGAGTTATTCCCGCCGGCCTGCGTGAAGCTTCCCGTACCGTAATAGCCCGCGTGTTCGGATGCCGCAACGAGGCTTGCGGTGGTCGTGAGAATGTAGGTTCCGCTGTCACCCGCACTGTAGCCGAGGAAAAGGCCATAAGCAAGCTCAAACAAGCTATCACCATTCGCGAGGTAGCTAGACCCGCCCGTCTGAGTAAAGACGCCGCTGCCCCCGTTTCCCACGTAGACATTGCTTCCGGAGAACGATCCGCTGCTCATTCCGGATGCCGAATCGTTGACCGTCAAGCTTCCGCTGTTCAGGCTGACGCTGCCCGTGCCGGAGAGCGTCAGTCCATTGTTGAGGTTGATCGAGCCGCCTGACGGGGCCGCAAGCGTGCCCGGACAAGCAACCGGGTCGTTGATCGAAGCCGACCCAACAAAGCCGGTTCCGGCAGGCACCGTCAGCGTCGTCCCGGCGGTATGGGTCAGACCCAAGGAGTGGTAACTTTGGAAGCCAGTTGCCGTGTTGAATCCGGGGGGCACGATCAGCAGCGTGTTCGGCGCGGCGTTGACCGCGATCGAGTTCGCGTTCTGAACGGCACCGCCCGAAAGGTCGACGAAGGAACTGGCGGTAACGCTCAACACGCCGGCGCTGCCTCCGCCCTCAAAGACCCCAAGCGATTGTAGGTTGCCGTTGACCTGGAGCGTGCCACCCGCAAGCTGGTATTGGCCGCTGCCGCCAATCAAAAGGGAGCTGACCGTGTTCATTCCGCCCGACTGGACGAAGCTGCCGCTGCCGGAGCAACCAACGTACTCTGTTGGCGCGAAGAATTGTCCAGTTCCGCTGAAGCTATAGACGCCGCTGCTGCCGGGGTTGCAGCCCAGGTAGAGCGAGCTGGAGATCGCATTCGTCCCACCGGACTGGGAGAAACTCCCGCTGCCGGAATACCCCACATACACGGCCGTCGCCGCGATGCTCCCCGTCACCGTGAGGTTATAGGCCCCTTTGTCGCCGGCATTGTATCCCAGATAAAGGCCGTCAGCGACAGTATTGCCTCCGCCCGACTGGTTGAAAACGCCGCTGCCGCCGTTGCCGACGTAGATATTGCTGCCGGAAAAAGTCCCGTTGCTGATACCGGATGTCGAATCGTTGACCGTCAGGCTTCCGGCGGCCAGGCTGACGTAGCCGGCGCCGGCAACCACCAGGCCGTTGTTGAGGTTGACCGAGCCGCCGGAAATGGCCGCGATTGCGCCTGGCAAACGACCGGATCCTTGATCGCAGCCGATCCGGCAAACGTGCTTCCGGCCGGCACCGTGAGGGTCGTGCCGGCGGTATGCGTCAGGCCCAAGGAATGGTAACTGTGGAAACCGGTCGAGGGGTTGAATCCGGGAGGGACGATCAGCAGCGAATTGGGTCCGATGCTGACTGCGATCGAGCCCGTGTTCTGCAAGTTGCCGGCCGAGAAGTCGACGAACGAGCTGCCGGCAACGCTCAGCGCGCTGCGCTGCCCCCGCCCTCGAAGACGCCCAGGTCTTGTAGGGTGCCGTTGACTTGGAGCGTGCCGCCAGCAAGCTGATATTGACCGCTCGTGCCAACGTAAAGCGAGCCGGCCGCGTTGGCACCGCCGGTCTGCACGAAAGTCCCGGTCCCGCTGCTGGCCACGAACTCGGACGCGGCCGTAAGCGAGCCGCCGCTGACCTCGGATATTGAGTTGTTAGTGGTGAGATTTCCATAGCCCAAATTGACCGCGCCGGTGCCTGAAAGAGTCAGCCCACCGGTGAGGTTAATCGTGCCGCCAAAACTGGCTGAAATGGTCCCTTGGCAAGTGACGGGGTCGCTGATGGTGACCGTGCCTGTGATAGCCTGTCCCGGCAGAATCGCCAATGGGGTGCCCGCGGTGTGGACAACGCCAGGACCGGTTGCGGCGGCAAACAGCGTGCCGGAGGGCACGATGACCAATGAGCCGCACAGGCATTTATGGTCAATGAACTGGTGTTGACAAGGACCCCTTGCGTCAAGTCGACGCAGGAACCGGGCACAACGCTGAGGACGCCAGGGGCGTTGCCTCCGTCCAGAGTGCCGGAGCTAACGAAGTAGCCGTTGCCGGAAACTTGCAGCGTGCCTCCGGCGAGCAAGTATCGTGCATTACTGCTGATCGAGAGGTAGTTGGCGTCATTGACGCCGCCCGTTTGCTGGAAGAAGCCCGTAGCGGTTGGACCGTAACCGATGTATTCGTTGGTGGCCGCCAGCAGGCCATTGCCGCTGAGATTATACGTACCACTGCTACCTGGGTTGTCGCCGAGATAGATATATCCGAAACTGCTAGTCCCGCCGGACTGCGTGAAGTTCCCCGCGCCGGAACCGCCGACGAACGTGTATTGTGCCGTTAGCAGGCCGCTTCCACTGAGGCTGTACGTGCCGCTGCTGCCAGCGTAGAAACCCAGATAGAGACTGTAGCTTTCGTTGCTCCCGCCGGACTGCGTAAACGTCCCGATGCCCGAGTCGCCGACGGACTCGGAAGCGTAGGCGTACATAGAAAGTTGGCCGCCTGTCATCTGGACAGTACCGCTTCCCGCACTGCCGCCCAAAGAAAGCCCGCCGCACGTTTCGCCAGGCTGAGTGACGGTCGCCGTTCCGCCGTTGACGATCCAAGCTGTTTCACTGCCGTACGGCACATTGGTAGTATCGCCCCAGTTCGCGGGCGCGGACCAATCGCCCAAAGGGACGGACCAATAAAACGGCTGGGCACGGGCAGGAAGCGCGACCAGCAGCATGACGGACGCAACGCTCGCGAAGAAAAGGACAGACGGCCGAATTACTATTCGGCGAAGGCCGTTGATGAGGAAGAAGAACGAGGCACAGGCCTTACGCCACGCCAAGAGAAAGTCGCCGCGCAACATCGTCGAAAGCCCTTTTCGTGCTTGCGACCGCGACGCTGCCTCATAGGACACTTGTTATGTGACGCCAGCCTGCGCGCCGTTCCCGCAAGCACTTCCCGGGATCGACTACGACGAGTGCTGTCTCACAATCGGGCTTGTCTCCAAGGCCGCAAGCCAGCTTGCAGGCCGTCAAGCAGAACACCCGCGCCTTCGCGAGTGTCCCCGCCAAGATAAGCATCATGCTAGCCTATTCGAAAATCTCTGTCAAGCAATTTGCAACATAGAAGACTATTAGCAAATATAATCACATATTCATGCTTTTAATCGAGATAATGATTTTTAGATCAGTGTTATTGACTTCTATGCCGATCATTGGTAGTATGGCTGGTAAAGGAGATGCGAACATGTCTGCCGAGGCCCGGAAGGGAATTGACTTTCGAAGCGTGGAACTGGACGGCGTCCGCTATGTCATCGTGCGGGAAGCGGTCTTCGAGCGGCTCTGCGAAAGGGCGAACGTCGAGACCGTGCCCTGCGAGGATGCCGCAAAAACGCCCGAGGCGGCGACGGACCTCGACCGCGTGTCGCTGGCCGAGAAACTCACGCGGCGGCGATTGGCTGCCCGCCTCTCGCAGGCGGAATTGGCCCGTCGTGCGGGGGTGCGGCCGGAGACGCTCAACCGCATCGAACGCGGCCACACTACGCCCGACTTCGCCACGATCCGCAAACTGGTCGTGGCCATCGATGCGGCCGAGCAGGAGTTCGCAAAAGAGTCGATTTCATAACCAACAAAGGGCTTTGCGCCAGGTCGTGGTGCGGCCGTCCCGACTGCCCAGTAGTTTGGGGCGTGCGAGGGCAGGCGGGACGCCCGCATCACAAACGTGGCGGAGAGCCCAAGAAAGAAGGACCAAGATCATGCAAATCCAAGTGGAACGATCCGGCAAGACCCTGCCCTCGCGCGAGCGAGTGCTTGAGGAAGTCAGACAACTCGTGGGGGAACAGGTCGCCCTGCCGGCGAGCGAGATCCGCGAAGAGCAGGAACTGATCGCCGACCTCGGCTACGACAGCCTGGACATCGTTGAACTGGCGATGGAACTGGAAGAGCATTTTGCCATCACGGTTCCCGATACGCTGAGCGAAGAGGCGCGGACCGTAGGGCAGGTCGCCCACGGCGTGCTCCAGTTGATGAGTGCGGACCAGCAGCCTTGAGGCCGGCTGGACCGCACTATTTCAAGAGTGGGCGAAGGGATTCGAACCCTCGACAGGTGCCTTGGGAAGGCACTACTCTACCACTGAGTTACGCCCACTTAGGACCGGCGCATCAACAACAGTCACATGGTTGGCTTTCGCTCCGCGAAAGCCGCATCTTTCGCGGAGCGAAAGGCGACAATTATTTCCACACCGATCCGAAGGACTTCAAACCAACACGCGTCAATTATAGCAGATTTTTATGCGGACAACAAGTAGGGCGACAGGATGGAAACCTATCCTACCAGTTCTCGGCCAGGAGCTCGAAATAGGCCTGGGGATGGGCGCAGGCCGGGCAGGCGGCCGGGGGCGTCAGGGCCCTCGTGGACGTAGCCGCAGTTGAGGCACCGCCACTTCACGCTCTCGCCCCGCTTGAAGACGCGGCCATTTTTGAGGTTCTCCAGCAGGCCGAGGTAACGCCGCTCGTGCTGCCGCTCGGCCACGGAAATCCGCTCGAAGGCGACGGCGATCGACTGGAAACCTTCCTCCCGAGCGACGGCGGCGAAGCCGGGGTACAAGACCGACCACTCTTCATGCTCGCCGCCGGCCGCCGCCAGGAGGTTCTCGGCCGTCGTGCCGACGATGCCCGCCGGGAAGGCGCACTCGATCTTGACCTCGCCGCCCTGCAGGAACTTGAAGAACCGCTTGGCGTGTTCCTTCTCCTGGTTGGCTGTCTCCTCGAAGATCGAGGCGATCTGGATGTAGCCGTCGTTGCGGGCCTGGCTGGAGAAGAAGGTATAGCGATTGCGGGCCTGCGATTCGCCGGCAAAGGCCATCAACACGTTGCGTTCCGATCGGGAGCCTTTGAGTTCCATAGCAGTCACCTCCGAAGGTTGGGATAATGGGGCATGGGTCAGGTCAGTGGGCCTTCTGTAGGGAAGGGCCTCCGTGCCGTTCCGATCCGGGCGCCAGCGGCACGGAGGCCGTTCCCTGCAGAACCGGACGGGCGGCAGATTCGGTCGGGTCCGCCCGCTGAAGTTCAGTTCCCGACATTATAGAGTTTGATAATCGATGTCACAACCGCCGTGGTGTGGTAAAGTCGGCTGGAACATGAGAAGATAGGTTTAGAGGTATCCACGCAGGTCTGGAGGACGATCATGAGAATGCTCTGCTTGTTCTTAGTTTTGCCCTGGCGGGCGTTTGCCTTGGTGCCGAGCAGGAACCTGCGTCAACCTCCCGTCCCCAGAAGCTGGAACCGGCTTACGAAGGAAAACCTCTCGGCTACTGGATCGCTTTGAGCCGGAATAAGAATGGGAAGGCCCGGCGGTCCGCCATCGTGGCTCTGGGAAAGATAGGCCCCGACGCCATGCCGGCGATTCCGGCCCTCGCGGATTTGGTCGACGCAGGTGCAGATGATGATGATCGACGGGCTGCCCTTGAGGCCCTCTGGCAAATTGATCCGGCGGCAATCATAGACATCACAGGATTCGTAGGATTTCCGTTGAATTATAAGGACCCGATCCATGAGGCTGTCGTCGAGTTGCTGCGGAAGACTGATCCCAAGGCCAAAGCGGTTATCGCTGTCGTCGCGAAATCGCTCAAAGATAAAGAACCGCGGGTTCGGGCCAGCGCTGCCTTGGCCCTGGGCCAGATCGGCCCCAAGGCGGAAATCGCGGTTACCGCGCTCACCGAAGCGCTCAACGACAAGGATTCGGCGGTCCGGTCCAATGCAGCTTCGGCGCTAGGACAAATTGGTCCCGCCGCCAAGGCGGCTATGCCCGCCCTCGCGGCGCTAGTTAGGAAAGAAATTGACGGGCGCATGGGTGACATATTTACTCCAGGGGGAGCAGCCGCGGTGGCCCTTGGGCAAATTGGCCCTGCCTCGATTCCCACGCTCACGAAAATGGTCAACGACAAAGTGTTCGCGGATTACGGCATCGCGGGCCTTTACGCGGCCGGTCCGGCGGCGGTCCCAATCCTTACGAAATTGCTCAAGGACAAGGACTCCCATGTCCGGAAAGCGGCAATTGAAGGTGCGAGTGGTTTCATGGGAGGAAATGTCTGCGCGGCCGTGTTCTCCGCGATCACGGAATTGCTGAAAGACGATGATCGGGACGTTCGATTGGCCGCTATATGGGCATGTTCGACAATCGGTCCGGAGGCCAAAGCCGCCGTTCCTGCTCTCATTGAATTGTCGAAGGAGAAGAACGCAATGTGTCGCGAGTCGGTGGCCGATGCCCTGGGGAACATAGGCGCGGAGGCCACCAGCGCCGTCCCGTCGCTGACGGGCCTGCTCAAGGATAAAGATCGTCAAGTTCGCCAGACCGCCGCTCGGGCCCTGGGGAAGATCGGACCCGAGGCCAAGAACGCGGTCCCAGCACTGACAGAATTGCTCAAGGAAAAGGAAGATTGGCCTGTTTCAGACGCGGCCGAAGCAATCGCAGCCCTGGGGAAGATAGGCCCCGATGCCAAGAACGCCGCGGACGCAATCACGGAGTTGTTGACAGACAAGGACGAATCGATTCGGAAGGCCGCGGCTGAGACCTTGGCGAAGATCGGTCCCGGGGCCCTTCCGGCTCTCAAGAAACGGCTCAAGGACAAGGACTCCCAGACTAGAATGGCTGCCATCGAGACCCTGGGGAAGCTCGGTCCGGCAGCCGTTTCAGCTCTCCGAGCAGTGCTCAAGGACGGGGATTCGGGCGATCAGGAAGCCGCCGTCGAGGCCTTGGGCAACATCGGGCCTGAGGCCAAAGTCGCCATCGCGGACATCACCGATTGGCTCAAGGGGAAGGCGTGGCCCGCACCAGCGACTGTCAGCCATTCTCTGCAGAAAATCGGTCCGGCAGCCGTACCGGCGCTCGCAGCAATGCTCAAAACCGACGACTATCAAATTCCGCGGCTCGTCACGGAGGCATTGGGAAACATTGGTCCCGGCGCAAAAGCGGCTATCCCGGCCCTGACGGGCCTCCTCCGTCAAGCGGGCCAGTTTTCACGGTCTGCCGCCCTGGCCTTGGGGAGGATCGGTCCGGCCGCAGTCCCCGTACTGACGGAGTCGCTCAGGGATACCGACGGCTGGGTCCGGACCTGTGCGGCCGAGGGCCTGGGGGAGATCGGTATCGAGGCCAAGGCGGCCATCCCGGCCCTGACGGCGTTGCTGAAGGATGCAGATGGCGAGGTTTCGCGTGCCGCCGCCGGGGCGCTGGGTGAAATCGGTCCTGACGCTGCGGTCGCAGTGGTCCCCCTCACGGCGTTGCTCAAGGACGAATACATGTGGGCTCAGCACGACGCCGCCGTAGCCCTCGGGCAAATCGGTTCCGAGGCTAAAAGTGCTAGTCCGGCCCTCGCCAAGTTGCTCCAGGACGAGGATGGGCAGATCCGCGAGGCCGCCGCCGAGTCCCTGACGAAGATGGGTCCGGCTGCCGTGCCAGCCTTGATGGAATTACTCAGAGGCAAGGCGGCTTGGCCGAGTGCTTGGTGGATCCTTCGCGAGATCGGTCCAGGGGCCAAGACCGCCATTCCGACGCTCGCCATTATGCTCAACGACAGCGATGAAGACGTTCGGCACGCCGCTGCTTTGACGCTATCGAGCGTTGATCGTAAGACCCTCGAGAAGGCTGGCCCGGCCGCCGTCCGGGCCTTCACTGAATTGCTCAAGGACGACGACGCTGGAATTGTTGCCATTGCTGCCGGGGAGCTCCAGAAGTTGGGGCCCGACGCCAAGACGGCCATCCCGGCACTTACGGAGTTGCTTGCCGACCAGAGGTCGATAGTCCGGCAGGCTGCTGCCGAGACTTTGGTACAAATGGGAACCGGGGCGACGGCCGCGATTCCAGCCCTCGAGGAATTGCTCAAGGACAACGATTACAACGTCCGGCAGGCTGCTGCCGAGACGTTGGGACAAATGGGAACCGATGCGAAGGCAGCCGTTCCAACCCTGACGAAGTTGCTCAAGAATTCGGACAGGCTTGATGAGGAGGCCCTCGAGAAGGCATTGGTGAGGATCGGTTCGGCGGCCGTCCCGGCGCTCACGGCATTGCTGGACGACTCGGATTCGGGTGCGCGGCAGAGAGCCGCCGAAGCCCTGGGAGAGATCGGTCCTGACGCCGCGGCCGCCACGGCGCCGCTGGCGGAGTTGCTTAGGGACAAGAATGAACCCCTTCGCCAGAGCGCTGCTTCGGCCCTCAAGCAAATCGGCCCCGCCGCTCGGCCCGCCGTTCCCGTCCTTATGGACCTGCTCAAGGACGAAGTTGAGCAGACTCGGTTGTATGCCGCCGAGGTCCTGGGAAGAATTGGCCCCGACGCCAAGAGCGCAATCCCGGCCCTCGCGGAATTGCTCAACGACAAGGATCAGAAGGTCAGGAAGGTGGCCGCTGTGTCGTTGTGGAAGATCAAGCAGGAGAAGTAGGACTTGACAACCACGCCCTCGAAAGCCGCATCCCCCGCGCCCGTCCCCGCCGCGCCCCGCCGCCGATGGCCCGCGGGGCAAGCTGGTGCGTCGCGCTGGCGGCCCTCACGCTGATCGCCGTCTCGCTGGGGAGCTATCTCTATCATCGGCGGCAGTTGGACTCGATCGCGGCCAGGCATTTGCGGCTGGTGGTCACCGGACCGGGAGAGTTGCAAATCGGGATGCCCAACACCTTCAACCTCCTGGCCACCACGGTCACCGGCGCGCCGTGCCCGGCCCAGGTGGAATGGTCGCTCTCGACGCCCGAGGGCAAGCGGCCGCTCGATCGCAAGGAATCGACCGACGACCAGGGCCGCCTGACAATGATCGTGCCGGCCGACCTGGACCTTCCCGCACGCTCGCATGGGCCGATGGAACTTACCGTCACCGCCGGCAGCGGCGCAAACCCTGCCGGCGTCAGTGTGCCGCTGCCCATCCGGCCGGCACGCTATAGCACGCGGCTCTGGCTCGATCGCCACAGCTATCGGGCAGGCGACACGGTCTACTATCGCTCGCTGACCCTCTCGCGCTATAGTCTCGTTGAATGCCGCACGCTGCCGCTGGAGTTCGAAATCCTCGACTCGAAGTCGGTCCCGCTGCCGAACTCGCGAATCGACGGTCTGACCGATCACGGCGTCGGCAACGGCTCGTTCCGGCTGAGCGACGCGCTGCCCTCGGGCATGTATACGCTCGTGGCGCGGGGCCTCGACGACGCCTTCCCCGAAGAGCGTCTGGCATTTGAAGTGACCGGCAGGGCGGCTCAGGTTCAAGCCGCGTCCAGCGCCAAGGAGAGCCCTGCGGCGAGCGGGCCCCTGCGCGTCGATTTCTTTCCCGAGGGCGGACACCTGGCGGCCGGGATCGAAAACCGCGTCTACTTTTCCGCCCGCGATGCCCAGGGCCTGCCGCTGGAGATCCGCGGGACTATCGTCAGCAGCAAGAGCGCGAGCGCGGTGCGGGTGGAAACGGCCGGCGGCGGCCGGGGAGTTTTCAGCATCACGCCCGACGCGGCGGAGACCTACCGCCTGACCGTCACCAGCCCTGCGGGCATCGGCCAGTCGCCGGTCTTGCCCCCGGCATCCGCGGACGAGAAGGTCGCGATTTCGACCGGGCAGGGCGTCTTCGCCCCCGGCGCCCCGCTGGAGTTTCTCGTCCGCGCGGCAAAGGACAATCTCCCGCTGGTCGTCACGGCCCGGCTGCGCGGCATGCTCGTGGGGCAGCAGTTGCTGGTCACTTCGTCCGATCGTAAAGCCAAGGCCTACACGGTGTCAATGCCCTTGGACGACCAGGTCGCGGGCGTGATCCGCCTCACCGTCTGCGACTTCACGAAGAATCCGGCGACAGTGCTCGCCGAGCGGTTGATCTATCGCCGGCCGCGGTCGCTCGTCGTCCGCGCGGTCGAGGGCAAGAAGTCCGGCGGCGAGATTACGCTTTCGATCCAGAACGAGCAAGGGCGGCCGGTCGCCGCGGCCTTGGGAATAAGCGTGATTGATGCGGGAAAAGACAAGACACCGCGGCCGGTCCCAGGCGGGCACGATCTGTTCCATGCGTTCTTCTCCGACGGCGAACTGCAAGACCCGAATCTGCTGGAGGGTGTCGATTTGAATCTTGCCGATGGGAATGCTGTGGCGGACGACACACCGCCCGTAAGCCTTCCCGTGCCTGCCACTTTCGTCGATCTGGCGCTGGGCTGTCAGGGCGAGGCCGGGCGAGCCAAAGTGGAACAAGAACCGTCGCGGCTCGTGCTCTTCGATAACCTGGGCGAATTGCAGGCCCAATACGAAGCAACGCTGAGCGACTATCGAGCCCAGCGGACGCAGGTCGTCAACGCCCTGATCATGCTCAGTTTTTTTGGAGGGCTGGCACTGGCGTTATTCGTGACGATGTTGGCCCTGTTGCGAATCGTGTGGGGCAGCCGGCTCTGGCTGCCGACGGTTGTGGCAACGGTCTGCTGCGTAGTCGTCACGGCCGTGTCGAATGATCCGAGCCGGATGAAACCGGTTGAAGCCACGGCCGTTGGGTTTGCGCCAGCATGCCGCCGCCCGAGCCCAAAGACAAGAGCCATTCCGAACCGGCCGCGGCGACAGCGTCTGACGTCCGGCTGCGGAACCTGGCCGAGAAGGTCAGCAAACTGGAGGGCGATGCCCCCGAATTGAAGGCCGATCGATTTGCCCTGCGGCAATATAGCCAGCCTGACGGCGTTGCCGCTGCGGGCGGCCGGGACCCCGGGAAGCCGTTGGCCTGGTATCCGCTGTTGATGGCCGGTCCCGATGGCCGCGTGACGATTCCCGCCGTAACACCGGCTGCCGGCCAGACGCCTTGGCTAGTCATCGATGCCCACAGCGCTGGCCGGATCGAATCATGCGAATTGCGGGTGAAGTAGGTTGGGAGAGATCCCGAATGGGTCCACGGATTTCTCGCCGCTGCGGTAAATGCCAATGAACGCTACTTGATCGAATCCACCGTCAGTGTTCCGCTGCGATTCCGCGGGCCGCCCACTTCCTTATAGGGGCATTTCGCCACGCCGCCCTCCCCAAACTTCCCGGAGAACGTGAACGAACCGTTGCCGCCGCCACCGGTGGATTTGCCGTCCCCGCTGATTTCGGTCTTCAGGTCGGTTTTGACCTGTCCCACGTAGGTCATGTGTTGGTTGCCGCTGTGGGCCGCTACATATTGCGCGTCGTAGACACCGGGGGTTTTGGTGGGCGTTAGTTCGCCGGACCAAGTGTCCGTGGAGCCGCCGAAGGTGTAGGTGCCTTTGACGGTGAGTTTCGCGGGCTTGGAGGTGGCGTCTTCGGCGAACGCGAGATCGCCGAGGAGCAGCGCGGCGCCGAGGAGTGCGTAGACACAACGCGCGAAAATTTTTGGATTCATCTGGTACCTCGCAAACTTGGTAAGCGTTCACGGGATCCTGGCCCTAGTTTTGGCCACCGGGATCCGACGGCGGTGGCACGGCAATTCTCATTTTCCTCAAAAGCTCGCCCTTGTCAAGTTGAAATAGACTGGCATATCACTTGCATAGCCCCGATACTTGGTCCTTCCTTCAGGCTATAAGAAAAGCCTTACGCAACTCATTGCTGCGTAAGGCTTTACAGGGGTGGGTGACCGGACTTGAACCGGCGACACCCAGATCCACAATCTGGTACTCTAACCAACTGAGCTACACCCACCAAACCACTTCATACCGAGGACTTACGGCCCTGTCGCCATTGTCGATCCGGGCAGTTTGTCCCCACCAAGCCGCTGGCGCCGAATGCTGCCACGTCTTGATGGAGTGGGCGATACGGGACTCGAACCTGTGACCCCCAGCTTGTCGAGCTGGTGCTCTAACCAACTGAGCTAATCGCCCCCAGTTGTCCCGCGGAACCTCTCCCTAACGGTTCATCAATTCTGCCACCGGACCCCGAACCTGTCAACTGGCCTTTTGCGTCTGCCTGCTTTCCTGCTTTCCAAGGAGAACCTGATTGGCACGCCGATTGCAATATGCTTCCGCCGCATTTGTTCCCTGGTAAGGTCGACGGGGCTGGATTGGAACCGAAAACAAGAAAACAGGAAAAGCAGCTTCCCCAAGAAATGCTTCGCTTGCCTTCACGACGAGGTTCACAGAGAAGAGGCCATGCCAAGGGGGCCGGACGAATTGAGGAGTCCACGGAAAACATCGCGATTTTGAGGCCGGAACACCCCAAATTCATCGTTTTCCTGGACTCCCAGAGGCACCGAAGGAGCGCTGGCAGTTGCGCAAGCTCATCCGAAAACTAGCAAGTCTCCCATTTCCCCTTCCAGGTATCGGGAGACCAAGGTAATTGGATGGGCCGAAGCTCATGCTTCCCTTCAAATTCAGGCGGGTCAGGTTTCGTTTGCCCGAGCGAAAACTGACCCGCCTGTTCTTTTTCGCTACAGCAAAATTGAACACTTGTTGCCAGATCGATCACCCCTACAGGAGAACCCAGAACTTTTTCTTGGAGCGCCAAACGGAACTTGTCGCCGCGGGCAACTGTCTTATACTTTGCGCGGCCTGAAATGATACGATTCACACTAACCCGAAGCAAGGAAACGACTCCGTTGGAGTCCCGCCTTTAGGCGGTTTGTCCGGCAGGTTTCCGGCTAAAGCCGGGACTCCAACGGCTCATTTCTGCCCGCGTGCAGTATAATAGGCCGCCTCCCACACACTTTGCCACCAGAAGGAGAAATATCGTGACTGCCGCCAGGAATCGTTCGACGTGTCCAACTCGGCTCGTTTGCATCCTCGGGACCCTCGTGCCCGCAGTGCTTTGCGCCAATTCGCGGGCTGGGGAACCGGTCCGGAAGGGCCAACCCGCTCCCTTTACCAAGGCCGACTTCGACCGGCATGTGGCGCAGTTGCAGAAGAAGATCCCCTCGGGCGATTTTACGGTCATCGTCACGCCTCCCTTCGTAGTGATTGGGGATGAATCGCCGGACGAGGTCCGCGGCCGCTCGGAAAACACGGTGAAATGGGCCGTCAATAAGCTGAAAAAGGCCTATTTCCAGCAGGATCCGCTGCAGATACTCGATATCTGGCTGTTCAAGGACAAGGAAAGCTATGAGACCAACTGCAAGCGGCTGTTCGGCAAGACGCCCGACACGCCTTATGGGTATTTCTCGGCGAAGGACGGGGCCTTGGTGATGAATATCGCAACGGGCGGGGGCACGCTGGTGCATGAGATCGTCCACCCCTTCGTGGCGGCCAATTTCCCCAACTGCCCTTCCTGGTTCAATGAAGGATTGGGCTCGCTTTACGAGCAAAGCGGCGAGCAGGACGGCGAGATCCACGGCTACACGAATTGGCGTTTGCCGCGGTTGCAGGAGGCCATTCGCGGCGGGAAACTGCCCTCGTTCGACACGCTTTGCCACACCAGCGACACGGATTTCTACGAAAAGGACCGCGGCACGAACTACGCCCAGGCCAGGTATCTGTGCTACTACCTGCAGCAGAAGGACCTCTTGAAGACCTACTATCGCCGCTTCCTGGCGAACCGCGAGGCCGATCCCTCCGGCTACAAGACGCTAAAAGCGGTCTTGGGCCGCGACGACATGGATGCTTTCCAAAAGCAGTGGGAGGCCTACGTGCTCACGCTTAAGTTTCCGAGCGAGTGAGCAGCGGGGAGCGGGGAGCGGGGAGGGAGCAGGGAGCAGGGAGTAGGGAGCAGGGAGTAGGGAGCCGGAAGCGCGCCGAGCCTGGGCGAGAGCAGTAGGGTGGGCCGAGCATAGGCGCACCAGTGGTTTTCTCCCTGCTCCCTGCTCCCTGCTCCCCGCTCCCCGCTCCCCGCTCCCTGCGCCCTCAGTGGTTTCGGCACGAATCTGCTGGTAAAATAGATCGTTGCTGGAGTCCGAATTGCCCTTGGTGTCGCTGGAGCGCAAAAGTTGCCATGGAAAGTTGGATTTGGCCCATCTTGTTGCTAGTGCTGGGGTTGGGTCTTGCATTCTTGGAGATTTTTTTCCCCACGGCC
The DNA here is from genome assembly GCA_963824275.1 of uncultured Planctomycetia bacterium. GTDB lineage: Bacteria > Planctomycetota > Planctomycetia > Pirellulales > Thermoguttaceae > JANXQG01. The sequence goes on from CAWGOT010000009.1 coordinate 87,025, forward strand.
GGCATTCTCGCATTCTTTTCAGGTTCCGCGTTGCTGGGTGCCATTTTACTCGGCTTCCGGTCGAACACGAGTGTCGGGTTGACGATGACCACCGCCGTCGTGATCGGTGTTCCCTGCCTGATTTCGTTGGGTTTTCGCTGGTGGCCGCACACCTATTTTGGCCGCCAGGTATTGCTCGATGCCCCTCGGGCTGAGGACGTGCTGCCCGACGAGGACCAGCGGCGTCAGCTCAAGCGATTGGTTGGTCGCTTGGGCAGGGCGAAATGCCGGATGCTGCCCAGCGGGGTCGTGAGCGTGGACGGTCAGACGCTGGACGCCACCAGCGAAGGGATGGTGATCGAAGCCGGGCAAACCGTGCGGATTATCAAGATTGAAGCCAATCGCCTGGTGGTCCGGGCCGTCGAGGGGGAGATTCCCACCCCTGCGAGCGAAAACCCGCTGGAACGGCCGATCGATAGCATCGCCGCCGACCCGTTTGGCGAACCGTTGGCCTGACCTCCGGCGTCCGGCCTCCGGCCTCACCCGGCACTTGACAAGAGGTATTCCGTGGGGGGAGAATAATCATCCGGTTACTTCCCAAAGTTCTTTATGCCAGGAATTTGTCATGTATTTCCTTGCTGCTGTTGAACCACCGCCGGCGGATTTTGCCGGCATGATCGTGATTGTCGTTTCGGTGGTGGTCCTTCTGGTCGGCCTGATTTTTCTGGCTGTCTTCGCCCACTATTTCAGCTTCTGGATCCAATCCAAGACGACGAGGGCGGGGATTGGCATCCTGGACCTGGTGGGCATGACGTTTCGCAAGGTCAGCCCTGGCGTGATCGTCCGCAGCAAGATCATGGCGGTGCAGGCCGGCATCGGCGATCGCGACGGCGTGACTTCGAAGGGTCTGGAAGCGCACTACCTGGCCGGCGGCAACGTGCCGCTGGTGATCCGCTCCCTGATCGCCGCGCGGAAGGCCAAGCTCGAACTCGACTTCAAGCTGGCCGCGGCGATCGATCTGGCTGGGCGCAACGTGCTGGAAGCCGTGCAGACGAGCGTCAATCCCAAGGTGATCGATTGCCCTTCCCGCAACCTGGGACGGGAGACGCTTGACGGCGTGGCGCAGAACGGCGTGCAGTTGAAGGTCAAGGCCCGCGTCACGGTGCGGGCCAACCTGAAGCAGTTGATCGGGGGCGCCACCGAGGAGACGATCATCGCCCGCGTGGGCGAGGGCATCGTCAGCGCCATCGGCTCGGCCGTGACGCATCACGAGGTGCTGGAGAATCCCGACCGCATCTCGAAGATGGTGCTTTCCCGGCGGTTGGACTCGCAGACGGCCTTCGAGATCGTTTCCATCGATATCGGCGAAGTGACGGTGGGCGAGAACATCGGCGCCCGCTTGCAGGCCGACCGTGCCGAGGCCGACATGCGCGTGGCCCGGGCCAACGCGGAAGGTCTCCGCACGATGGCCGTGGCGCAGGAGCAGGAGTACATCGCCCAGATCGAGGAGAGCCGCGCCAAGGTCGTGGAGGCCGAGGCCGAGGTTCCCAAGGCGATCGCCCAGGCCTTCGAAGAGGGCGTGCTGGGAATCATGGACTATTATAAGCTGCGGAACGTGCAGGCCGATACGGACATGCGGTCGGCCATTGCCCGCATCAGCGCTCCTGCATCGTCGAATAACAAGAAGGGCGCGACGGCATGAACGTGCTCATGCTCCTCGTGGTGATCTTCGCCATCTTCATCCCGCTCGTCGGCTGGGTCGTTTCGAAGATGCAGGAACTTTCCAGGCCGGCCGGCCCCCTTCCGCCCGCCCGAAGCGATAGCACGAAAATCCAGGAGCAGATCGACGAGTTTCTCCGCCGCGCTGCCCAGCGCCGGGGCGGGCAGGCCGCGCCCACGGCGCCCCTGCCGGCCGAGATCATTGCCGACGACGATGCGCCGGTAGGCGGCCGTGTCGGCCAACAGGTGCAGAAGTTCCTGGATACGAGCGAGTTCGGCCGCCGCAGCGAAGAGCTTGGCGGCGACGTTGCGAAGACCGATCAGCAGTTCACGAAGCAGGTTGGGCAGGCGTTCAGCGGCGAGGTCAGCCGCCTGGCCTCGCGGCCGGGCGAAGCGGCCCAGCCGGTGGAGGTCATCGATGTCGAGGTGGCCGGGCCCGAGTATTTGTTGCGCCCGACCCTGGACGCCTTGCCGCTGGCCGGTTCCGGGCTGGCCGAACTCTTGGGTTCGCCCGAGAACATTGCTCAGGCGGTGATCATGAGCGAGATCCTGCGGCGGCCGGAGTTCTAGGGCAAAGGCCATAAGGAGCCAGTCATGCCGGGTCCAGTCATTCCGCTCAGCTTGATGTCCCGGACGAGCAAGGTCGGCAAGGCCCTGGCGAGCGCCGCCAAGCCCGTCACGGACTCGATGTGTACGAGCGAATCGCTGCTCGCCAAGCGGATCGAGGCCATCGAGCGGTTGGGCAACCTCCAGTTCGTCATCAACGGCTACATCTTCACGGGCGAGGCGGACGAACACGTCGAGGAGGAGTTCGATGAATTGAAGAAGTTCTGCTTGCAGTCGCGGAGTTTCTTCAATGCGAAGGTAAGCCGGCTGCTCTCGAAGTACATGCATGTCTGCAAGGACGTTTACGAGGGCAAGGTGAAGGTGAATCATCGCGAGTTCGAGGTCATCATGGAGAACCTCGATTTCGAGTTCCGGTGCAGCGTGAACCCCTTGCCTGTGCAGATCTGGCTGCGGCTGCTGCGCTACAAACTCGCGTCCGTCACGATTATTGGCGTGCTCTTGCTGATCTTCTTTCTCTTCAAAAAGGACATTCTGCCGTTGTTGGAAAATTGAATTTCAGGGCCGGTGCCGCCCGCAAGGGAAAGGGGGTGGGGCCGGCGGGTGGGCGTAGTTGCGTGCCTGCCCGCCGGGGTGGCGATCGCGTACAATGTCGTCAGGAAAGCACGTTCTTCGCAATCCTACTGCAAGAGGGAGAATCCGATCATGCCGATTCACGATTGGAGTCAAATCGATCATGGGATATTCCACGATTTTCATCAGGCGTGGACAATCGAAATTCGTAATGCGTTGAACCGTGGTCTGCTGCCGCGTGGTTTTTTCGCTCTGGCGGAGCAAGTGATCAGTGGGCCGATCCCGGACGTTGTGACGCTGCAACGCACCCCGTCGCGCGTGAGCGTGCCCCCGGCGAGCGGCGGGCTCGCGATCGCGGACTCGCCGCCCCAGGCCCGCTATGTCACTTCCGCGGAGTCCGAGCAATACGTTGAGCGGGCCAACCAGATCGTTATCAGGCACCGTCTCGGCCGCGTTGTTGCCGTGATCGAAATCGTTTCGCCCGGAAACAAGAGCAGCCGAACCGCTCTTCGAACGTTCACGGAGAAGGCATACCAACTGCTCCAGCAAGAGATACACTTGGTGATCGTCGATCTATTTCCGCCTTCGCCGCGCGATCCGCACGGCATTCATACGGCGATTTGGGACAATATCTGCGAGGAGCCGTTCGAACTGCCGCCGGACAAGCATTTGACGGTCGCCGCCTACTACGCAGGCGTCCCCAAGAGGGCTTATGTCGATCCGGTAGCCGTGGGCGATCTGCTGCCGAGCCCGCCGATCTTTCTCGATGCCGGCTTCTACGTTCCCGCGCCCTTGGAAACAACCTATCAAACGACCTGGCAAGAGTGCCCGGCGGAGGTCCGCGAGATTGTCGAGCATGGGGCGTAAATGGCTCGATCGGGTATCCTGCGAACACATTGTAAAAAGGACCATTCCGAATGGCTACGTTTCACTGGTTGTTATTGGGATTACTCCTCGCCATCGTCCTTGGGTTCGTCAAGTGGTATGGCAGCCGGTAGCAGGGCCTCCTAGTCCAGCCGCCTGCGATCTTGCACCCGGCAGGCTTTGTCGCGCATCAGCCGTTACGCACAGACTATTTCTGCGCGGGCGGCTTCGCTTCAAACCGCGCAAGCTGCTTCTTGTAGTGCTCGCCTTCGGGGTCCATCTCCAGGCAGCGCTTGGCCAGCCGCACGGCCTCGGCCCGATCGCCGCGGCGGAACTGGACCTCGGCCAACGTGTCGAGTATGCCGGCCGATTGGGGCTCGATCGCGACCGCCCTCAGGGCGTGGGCCAGGGCCTTGTCCAGATCGCGATCGAGATTCGCCGCCAGCCAGGCCAGATCGTTATGATAAGTGCCGCTGTTGGGGAAGTCGCGACACAGGGCCTCGTGCCGCTCCAACATCCGCCGATAAAGGGCGTCGGCCTCGTCCGCCGCCCCGTGCTTGCGCAGATCGGGATCGCAATCCAAGGCCAGTTGCAGATTGGAGGGCTGAATCGCCTCCGCTCGATGCAGTTCCTCGATGCCCTCGGCCGTCTTTCCCGCGCGGAGCAGCTCGCGGGCCCGCGCATTGTGGGCCGAGGCGGAAAATTGCAAGTAAAACCGTGTCTCGGAGAGGAACACATTGCCGCCGAGCAACTCCACGGCGACACGCTGCCAGAGCGTCGCCATGCCGGCGGCTTCGGGCTTCTCGGCGGCGGCCTCGCCCATATCGACCAAGGCCACCACGATCGGCCGCTCGTGCATCGCGGCCGTGCGCAGAACCCACTGCCGCTGCCGGGCCGCTTCCTCGTCCTGGTGCAAGCGAACCAGCGTTCGCACCAGGTCGTTGCGGCTCTCGCCGTCGGCCAGGGGAACGCTCAGGGCCAGTTCCATCCGCTTGCGACCCTCGGCCTCCGCTCCGTTCTTCGTTTGTGCCCAGCCCAGCAGATACAAGGCCGACGCGCTGCGGCGATCCTTGTTCCAGGCCGCTTCGTACGACCGGGCGGCCTCCTTCCACTGCTTGTCTTCCGCATACAGGTTGCCTTGGTCGATCAAGGTCCGTGCGGCGACGCCCGCCGCGGGAATGCGGGCCAGATACTTCGCCGTCAGCTTGCCCTCGCCATCATGATGAAAAAGCGTTGCCAGGGCCAGCAGCTTGCGGGCCGGACTATCGGAACTTTCGTCGTCAGGCGAATCGTCGTCATCAACCGCGAGATCCGACTCGACGCGGGCAGCAAGGCCGCGAAGCTCCTCGACGGCTTTCGCATCGGGCTTGCCCGTCAAGAGCCGCCGCAGGTGCTTCAGCGCGGCCAGCCGATCCTCCGCCGGGAACTGCTTGCGAAGGGCCTTCCAAAGCAGCACGGCGATCGTGTCCTGGTCGCGATACAGCCACGAAATCACCACGTCCGGATTATCTCCCGTATTGAGATTCAGGGCGAGCAGTTTCGCGGCCAGGGCGTCGGCGGCCTCCGGCCGGCCGGCCGCCACCTCGATCTCCATCAGATTCGCGGCAACAACGAACTTCGGGACGTCGTTGGCGGGTCTTGCGGCGATCGCGGCCAGCACGGCATCGGTCAACTCGCCGGCCCGCTGGTCTTCGCCCGCCATCCGCAGCCCGCGGACGACCTCCACGGCAAGCGAGAGACGTTCCGAGCTGATTTCGCCGCTGGAGTCTTTGAGCCAGGCTGCCCAATCGACTTTGGCGGGAATCGGCACGTCGATTTTCACGAGCCGCAGCGCCTCCGGCAGACGGTTCTGGGCAGCCAGCAACTCGAAGGCGACGTCTACATTCTGCGGCTTGGCGGCGTCGATCGCCTGATCGACGTGCTCGCTCAGCGCCAAGGCCCCAAGGAGGTTCCCTTCATGAAACTCCTGCTGCGTCCAGAGCTTTACGGCCGCTGCGGCCGCCGCGTCGCAGGCCTGTTTTTCGCCGGCGAGATGGCGGAACATCATGATCCGCGCGAGCTTCGCCGCCCCTTCCTCACTGGTGGCCAGGGCGTCGACATCGGCTTTGGCATCGATCTTCGCCAGTTCCTTCCAGTCGGCCATTTCGGCCAGCAGGTCCGCGACCAGGCCGTTGTCTTTGGTCAATTTGGCCGCTGCCAAGGCCCCGGCCAGGTCGCCCTTGGCCCTCAGCATCCAGGCCAGCCGCCGTTGCGTGGCCTGGTCGGCGGGCTTGAGATTGGCTTGCAACTTAGTGATCGCCGCGTCGAGTTTGTTCTCGCTCAGCAGCAATGCTGCGTAGTCCCGCACCGAGGCATCGCTGGTTGCCGTCGCGAGCAGTTTTTCGGCCCCCTCGAAGTCGCGCTCCGCCAGCAGGTTCCGGGCTTTCAGGGCAAGTGCCGACGGATCGGCGCCGCCGCCGGGCCGGCGGCCGGAACCGGGGACTGCAAACGGATCGTTGGAATCACTGGCCCCGGCAGTTGGGAGCAGGATTTGGGTCAATTGTTGCCGCACATTCGGATCGCTCTCCTTGGCAATCAGCCGCCGCAGAATGTCCGTCTGGCCCTTCTCTTTGAGACCCTGGCCGGCGACTTGCTTCATCTGGAAGTTTCCCATCCGGAAGCGGCCGATGAGCGCCACTACGTCCGCCGGAGTATCGGGGCAAATCCCCAGTTGAAACGACTGCAGAAGCTGTCGGGCGCGGAACACGACCTCAAAGTCATCGGTATCGCGGATGGCCTTTTCCAGGGCAGGCTGGGCCTCGGGTCCGGCACTCCAAAGGGTTCGAAAGGCCCACTCCCGCACGACGAAGTCGGGGCTTCCCAAATCAGCAATTGCCCGCTCGACCTGGTCTGAAGGGAGCGGCGACTTTCGGCAGAGGTGACGATCTGGTAGAGCTTCCCGCAGCTTGCGGCTTGGGCGACGGTTCCCCCGGCGTGCCGTCCTGGCCGCGTACGGCAGGGGCGGCAAGCACCGGAATCAGGACTGCCAAAGCGATGCCGATGTGGCGAGCCATATTCATCCCTTCCTTTTCGCAGTCCGATGGGGGTGGCTGGAAAGCAACCCCGGCACGGAATAATCAGATATTCATTATACCCTCGCCCTTGCGAATGAAAATCCGGTGGAAATCCGGCCCGTCGGCCACGGCCCGAACATACCCTACCCGCACGACGAAATCGCCGAAATGCTCGCCCGGCTGCCGCTCCTGGGCGTAGCGGGCAAAAATCGGCTTCAGCTCGGAGAGGATCTCCTCCTCGCCGATGTTCTCGCGATACAGGCGGTTCATCCGCGTACCCTTGAAGTCGGCCCCCAGGTACAGGTTGTACTTGCCCAAGGCCGTGCCCACGAAGCCGATCTCGGCCAGGTAAGGCCGGGCACAGCCGTTGGGGCAGCCGGTCATGCGAATCACAATCTCCTCACCCGCCAACCCTGCATCAGCCAGCAGGACCTCGAGTTTCGTGACCAGCGAGGGCAGGTACCGCTCCGACTCGGCCATCGCCAGCCCGCAGGTCGGCAAGGCCACGCAGGCCATGGCGTTCCGCCGCAGGGCGGAAACCCTCTCGCCGTCGCTGAGCTTGTAGGACTGCACCAGTTCCTCGATCCGCGGCCGGTTTTCTTCCGAGACGTTTCCCAGGATCAGATTCTGGTTGGCCGTGAGGCGGAAGTCTCCGTCGTGCGACTGGGCGATCGTCCGCAGGCCGGCCATCAGCGGGTAGTCTTCCCAATCGCGGATGCGACCATTCTCGATGAACAATGTGAGGTGCCACTTGCCGTTGGTGCCCTTTACCCAGCCGTAGCGGTCGCCGTGATGCTCGAACTCGAACGGCCGCTGGGGCTCGAGATGCCAGCCGAGGCGGCGCTGGAGTTCTTCCTTGAACCACTCCACGCCGCGGTCGAGAATCGTGTACTTCAAGCGGGCGTGCTTGCGGTTGCTGCGGTCGCCGAAATCGCGCTGCGTGGTGAGGACCTTTTCCGCCACGTCGAGGATCTGCTCGGGCCGGCAGAAACCGATGACCGAGCCCAGGTTGGGGAACGTGGCCGGCTCGCCGTGGGTCATGCCCAGGCCGCCGCCGACGGAGACGTTGAAACCGGCCAGATTGCCGCCGTCGACGATCGCAATCAGGCCGACGTCGTGCGCCGTGACGTCAACGTCGTTCGACGGCGGCACGGCAATCGCGATCTTGAATTTCCGCGGCAGGTAGGTCGCGCCGTACATCGGCTCCTCGTCCTGCGGCGGCGGCACGACGGCCTGCTCCCCGAGCCAGATCTCATGATAGGCGCGGGTCCGCGGGGCCAGGTGCAGGCTGAGCCGCTTGGACCATTCGTAGACCTCGCCGTGGACTTCCGACTGGTAGGGGTTCGGATTGCACATCACGTTGCGGTTCACGTCGCCGCAGGCGGCCAAGGTGTCGAGCAAGGTCTGGTTGATGTCGTCGATCGCCTGGCGGAGGTTCCACTTCAACACGCCGTGGAACTGGAACGACTGCCGCGTGGTGAGGCGGATCTCGCCATTGGCGTACTTGTGCGCCAGGCCGTCCAATTGCAACCATTGCTGCGGCGTGACCACGCCGCCGGCCGCGCGGATGCGGACCATAAAGTCGAAGGCCGGCTCCAGTCGCTGCCGCGAGCGCTCCTCGCGGAGGTCGCGATTGTCCTGCATGTACGTGCCATGGAACTTCAGCAGGTAGTTGTCGCTCTCCGGCACGGACGCCGTGACCCGGTTGCAGAACGATTGCAGGATCGTGCCGCGGAGGAAATTGCTGGCCGTCTTGATGTTCTCCTGCTCGGCCGGTTTCTTGGCGGGTTGGTTGGTTTTGGAGTCTGCCACGGTGTGCCTTTTCGTAAGGGTTATGTGAAGCTCGGAATTATAGGAAGTTGGACGTGCCTTTCTCCCTCCTATTCTAGCCGTTTTTTGCCGTGCGGGTGGGTTTGAACTCCAGATCGGGACAAACTGGAGCCCGTAGGCAAGATGCCCACGCTGATCCAATTGGGCGAGACGCCTAGGCTGCTTAACCAAGGCAAGATGCCGGTGCACAACTTGGCGACTCGCCATTTTGTAATCAAGCCTCCTGGGATTTTCCGCCGATTGACGGCTTATTGCCCGTGCCAGGCGTTATCGCTTTGGATTACGCAGACATTTTTGTAAGGTACTTCGCGGGAAATCGGCAACTGGGCCAGCCGCGGCTGCAAAACCCCAGGCGGCAGGACGAAGCCCGGTTGACGGTCTTGGGACGCACCCTTAGAATGCGGGATTCGCACGCCAAAAGTCCCTGACCCTACAACAACTTCCTGGAAGTGCTGTGGTTCCAATCATTGCCGGTTTTGTCAGGTATCCGAAATATCTCTGAAGGAGACGCATTGTGATGTTGCGATGGTTCGCGAGGGCTGCCAGCCCACTTCTTTTCGCCCTGGCCTTTCTCATTTTGGGAACTTCGTTTGCCGTTGCCGGCGAACCCGTCAAGCCGGAGGCGAAAGCGGCCGACAGCAAGCCGCAGCCCTCGAAACCGGTGGCCACGAAACCAGCGGCCACTGGCGACATTCCACAGACCTCCAGAGCGGCTGGTGAAACGTCCGAGGCAACCATCGGCGAACCGCTGGCCCCGGGCATGATCGAGATTCTGCAGCAGGAGATCCGCAGCGCGGCGCACACCCGCGGCATCGACGACAATATTGCCCGCTTCCAGCGCTACTCCGGATTCAAGCTCGATTCGTCGGCCGCGGCCTATACCGGTTCCGAGTTGGCGGGCAACTGCCGCCTCTCCTGGTACGATCACATGCTGCGGCACCCCTTGACCGCGGTGGCCGAGGCCGAGCAGTTCACGCGCGACGTGCATACCGCGATTGTCGAAGACCGCGGGAGCCTGGCGCGGCTGCTGCCGATTATCGCGGAAAAGCTCGACCTGCGCAAGGCCGATTTGTCGAAGCGCGAGGCGCGAAAGTATCCAAGAGTCAAGACGCCCCAGGAGGCGCTGGAACTCGTCAAACAGGCCCTGATCGAGGCCCGCGCGGACCAGGCCGCGGCGCTCGCCCCGCTCACCAAGAGCGAGATCGGCGAGCTGGCGGCGAACATCTATCCCGTGATGATCGGGCAGAACCGCGTGGCCCATACGCTCAACGATCGCGGCACGGGCCGCCGTCTGGTGGACCTCATGGAGAAGATGGACCGCGGCGCGATGCTCGCCGCCGCCGAGGCCCTGCTCCCGCTCAGCGATCCCGAAGTGCTCGACCAGTTGAAGAACTATCCCGACAGCGGCGAGGTCTACGTGTCCGGGATTACGGGGCACGTCGTGGCCCGCGTCGAAACGCCTGCCGGCGCGATCATCATCGGCGGCAAAGAGGCCAACACCTACAATCTCGACTCGCTGGGCGACGTGGCCCTGGTGATCGACCTGGGCGGCGAAAATACCTATAACGACGGCACGGTTTCCATCGACCGGCCGCTCTTGGTGAACGTCAACCTCGGCGGGCACAACGTCTATCGCTCGTCCAAGCCGGCCGTGCAAGGCGGGTCGATCCTCGGCGTCTCGATGATCGTCAACACCGCAGGCGGCAACCGCTACGACGCGACCGACCTGGCCCAGGGCTCGACGATCGGCGGCGTGGGGATCATCGTCGAGTTCGGCGGCGACAACACCTACCGCGGCCTGCGGCGGGTGCAGGCCCAGGCCATCGGCGGCGTGGGGATCATCGTCAGCCGCGGCGGCGGCAACAGCTACCACGCCGCCATGTGGGGCCAGGGGCTCGGCGGCCCGCTGGGCTTCGGCATCCTCGACGACATCGGCGGCAACGACCATTACTACCTGGGCGGGCTCTATCCGAACTCCTACAAGCCGGAAACGCCGGGCTACGAGGGCTTTGGCCAGGGCGTGGGCGGGGGCATCCGCCAGGTGGCCGACGGCGGCATCGGCATGCTGCTCAACGGCGGCGGCCACAGCGTCTACGAATTCGATTACCTCTCGCACGGCGGCGGCTACTGGTGCGGCCTGGGCTTCGCCCGCGACTTCGGCGGCAACAGCAAGAGCCTGATCTGCCGCAAGAACTTCTACGGCAGCGACCGCACGGAAGCCCTCTTCCAGCGCTTCGGCTGCGGCTGGGGCTGCCACTACGCCCAGGGCTTTTGCTTCGACGACAAGGGCCACAGCACCTTCGAGGGCAGCATCATGGGCAGCGGCATGGGCTGGGACTGCTCGCTGGGGGCCTTGTGCGTTTTCGGCGGCGACAACCATTTCGACGCCGCCAACAGCCTGGTCCAGGGCTGCGGCGCCCAGGGCAGCATTGGCATCCTCTACCAGTACGGCGACGACTCCGATTTCAAGGGCTACGGCCAGGGTTATTCGCCCTCGAACCTGACGTACCACAAGCCGCAGGATTGCGGCGGCAACTTCAGTTTCCTGGTCTGCTACGGCGCGGGCAACAAGTTCGGCTGCGGCGCGCAGGAGCACTCGATCATCCAGCGCGGCACGGCCTGCGGATTCCTCATCAGCCGGCCCCGCCACGACCAGCCGGAGCCGACGCCGACCGCTAGCCGTCCCTCCGAGAAGACCACGGCCGGGCGGTGAGAACGTAGTAGGCCCCTCCTGCCGGGAGGGACTTTCATGGTCAGTTTCGCCAGAGAACCTGGAGTTTTGACTTGGCATGAGGCATGTTGTACTGCACGCGGGCAGAAACGAGCCGTTAGAGTCCCGGCTTTAGCCGGAAGCCTGCCGGACAAACCGCCTAAAGGCGGGAGTCCAACGGCTCATTTCTGCCCGCGAAACTCACAGTCCCTCTCGGCGAGAGGGACCTACCGGAGATGCAAGGAGAGTTTTCGATGTTATTAAAGTATTCTGTCCCCGTTTACGGATTCGTTGCGGCGGCCCTCGTGTTTGCACCGCTAAACCCGATCCGGGCCGCCGAGCCGCCGGCCCCGGCGGCGAAGGTGGAGACCGCGGAGCCGGCGCCGGCCAAGAAGGTCAAGCAGCTCTCTCCGGAGATGACCGAGCGCCGCAACCACGTGCGGCTGCTGCTGGCGGCCCTCCGCAAGCAGCCCTTCAATACGCAGCAGAACACCTGCGGCGAGATCCTCGAGTTCTGCCGCGGTTTCGGCTGCGAGACGGAACTGGCCGACAGCGCCGCCGGCGGCCAGAAGGTCAATGGCATCACCGCCCTCTGCTGGAACATGCCCTGTGGCGGTTATGAACTGATGACGCTGAGCGAAGGGCATCTGGCCGCGCGTGTGGGCTATGGTTATCAAGCCAACCCGTCGGAGTTGGCGGCCGTCTTGGCCCTCTCGCACGTCCCGCCTGAATACCCGGCCCGATCGGGCAAGACCGTTCGCACGGTGGCCGACCTGATCGAATATGAGAAGCTCACCTGCGGTCCAGGGCTCGACATGTCGTTGAAGCTCGTCGCCCTGTCGTACTACGTCAAGGAGCCGTCCTGGAAAGACAGCCTGGGCGGCGAGTGGACCGTGCAGCGGGTCGTGGCGGAGGAATTGGGCCGTTCGCTGGGCACGCAACCGCACGCCGCGACCGATCGCATCCTCGGGCTCACTGCCGCCGTGGACCGCTTCCAGGGCGACAAGGTTCCCTTGGAAGGCGACCTGTTGAGGGCCAAGCACTACATCGACGAGTCGATCGAGTATGCCTATACGGCGCAGAACAGCGACGGCAGTTGGGGCCGGCCGACGGGCCGCGATTACGCCACGGCCGTCGCCTACACGGCGCGCATGCTGGAGTGGTTGGTCACGGCCCTGCCGGCCAATCGGCTGGAAGAGCCGCAAATCGCGCGGGGTATTGATTTCCTGTACACCACGTTCAACACGCCGCACTATCAGGCCTATATTTCGATGATGAGCCCTCGCGAGATCTCGGCGGCGATGCATGCCGCCTACGTGCTGAACGTGTATGACCGCCGGGTCTTTGCACCGGCCGATCCGCCGCCCGCCGCCGAACCGGCCAAGACGGAGAAGCCCGAGCAGAAGGCAGCCAGCCGGCCGGGGCAGGCGAGATAAGGGCTTCAGGCGTAATTATTGACACTAGGGCGCGGCGGCCTTATACTTCTGGTAGAAAAATATACAGGAGTGACTGGCATGAACGAACAGACTGCCGCGACGAATTCAGGTTCGCAAACGGAAGCTGTTGCCCTGTGGGTCAATCCACGGCGATTCGATCCCTTTGTGCGCCGCTTCTATCGATTGGCGGCGGTATGGAAGACGGAAACGGGCCACCTCTCGAACCTTACGGAAAGATGCGATCATGCAGCCTACCGTTCGATCGTGGAGATGGGCCCAGAAGTAATCCCGCTCATTCTCGCCGAGTTGGAAAATGAGCCGGACTATTGGTTTGCCGCGCTTCGCGAGCTGACCGGCGAGAACCCCGTTCCGCGCGGCGCGGGGGATACTCAAGCAAATGGCAAACAGTTGGCTCGATTGGGCCGAAAAACATGGCTTTACCCGGACACGCAGCGATTCTTGAATTGGAAGGAGCGGCGTATGGGCATGTGGTTCGTTTTCTCAGACGCCCCGCAACAACCCCCTAAACAGTCTTGCCGGGCGGGCTCGACAAATCCCGCAGATAACTCCCTTGCTGGTGCAAACAGGGTTCATGCGGCCGTGCGGCAACGCGTTGCCGTCCTGCCTTGAGGCGGGCGATGCCGGCCCCTTGATTCACACCCTTGATCAGGTACAATCGGTAAGATGAGCGGGAATTTCCTATCCTTACGCCGCCCTCCGCCGCCGCGTTTGGGAAGACATCGACGGCTTGGCGAAGACTTACGTCTGGCAGATGCTACTTTCGTTTTGAGCCTGCGTAGAACGGAATTCGTTCCGTTGTCTTGCGTCGGGTGACAACAATGAGCGAACCAACTGAAAGCGTGACCCGGTTGGTGCGGCGGTGCGTCTTGGAAGGGCGAGCCGGCCCCTGGGCTGAACTGCTCTCCAAGGTCGATCAAATTGTCCGCGGCGGCTTTCTCTCCGGCGGCGTAGCCCCAGCAGCCATGGCGGAATTCCTCGATTGGTTCCCTGGATGGCTCTTCAATGAACGCAAGCTGCAGCCACTCATCCGGTCGCTTCGCGCGAAACTGGAGACCGGGGAGACGCCCGACGCCGACAGCCAGGATGCGTTCACGTCGAACTATTTCGCAAGAATCGTCGCCTCCGCAAAGGCCGATTTCTTCCGAGAAAACAGCCCCGCGAGCGCCCCGTCGACCCTCACACAATATCCGAACTTGCCCCGACAGGGGCCGGCGGCGCGGAGGCAGTCAAGACTGCTGTGGAGGGCGTTAAGCGAGCGCTCGTCAAGCTTCCTCCCGATTTTTGCATCCCGTTCCGGCTGAAATACTACACGTCGCTTGGCCCCCTGGCACCCGAAGAAGAGCAATGGGTCGCCCGGCGGTCGGGCTTGACGCAGGACGCGATCGCGAGCATTGTCGAACAGGAATTCGAAAGCAACCGTGAACAAGCGTTCCCACTCAGTTCGGAGTTCATCGGGGAACTCATGGGGATTCCGCCGGCTCTCAGCGGTAAGAACACGACGGTGGACCAACGGATTTCTCGGGCGCGTGCGCGGCTGAACGAGATGCTCGGAGAAGACGACGAATGAGCGACTTCCTAATACCCGATGAATCGCATACCTATCAACTCGGTGCTGGGGAGAGCGTCAAGATTAGGTTCTTTGCTGCGGATTCGGATCTTTTTCAGCATTTCTTGGAGGACCACGTGCTTTCCGACTCGGAACCCTGGTGGGATCGGTTGATTGGCGTAAAATTCCGAAAATCGCTCGGTCAGAAAATGAGGTCTGGAAACGTATTTCTTAGACAGGAAGCGATGCTGGCGGCTTTTCGGCGGTGCAGTCCCGTCTTGCACGCTGGAATTTTGCGTTCGGCCCGTTTTCCGGTGTATGTTGCGTTTACCGAACAACGCCGCAGGCTAGATTCCGCGGAAGAATGGCACGAAACCGGAGGCTACTACTTCGTGTCCTCACACGGTCTGCTGATCGTCGTTCGCGACGGTATCTTGCGGACCGCATATTTCTGTGCCGCTAGCAAGGCGGGAAACTCGTCGAAAAGCGGAAACTGGTCGAATGGGGACCTGTTTCGCGAGGCGTGGAAGTCGGTCAAGGATAAAGTCCGGGCTAGTCTATGTCGCGACCGCAAACACGGTAGAGAGTATAAGTATATTAACGTGGGGCTCGTTACTCCGGAAAACTGGGAACGTTGCCCCAATTTGGAACGCAGAAAAGACCTTTGTAGAACAAGAAATCGTGGGAGCAAGCAAAATGGAACGCACGAGAGCTGCAGCCCAACGTCTGATTGAGACTCTCGAGGAGACAAAATCACTAACAGAAGACGAGTATCAGCGCAAGCTACGCGAAGAGAAAGTCTTTAAGCGCGTGACTGAAGTCGCCGCGGCGTACTTGACGGAGTTTGCTCCGGACACGCGTAAGCCCGAGGACATAAAGGGTTGGAGCGAATTTCCAGAAGAAATCAAGAAGGAACTCGCCGAAGATTATCAACGGCCAGAAGGAATTTTCCTGTCGAAGGCGATCTCGAGGTGCTTGCTCTTTCTTGGGGAAGATCTCGAACTCGATCTCGAGCAAGCGGCTGACAAGGCTGTTGACTTTGTGATCGAGATGGGCATTTAATTAACTGCGATTGCAAGCCAACGCGTAGAAAATGAGGAGTTAGGACCTTGGCCAGTAAACAAGAAAAGCCGACAGGAGAGGAGGTGTCCTTATCCGAGGCGGGCACTGGACCGCCTTTCGGGGATCTTTGCCACGAGGCCGGCAGCGACAACGTTGGCGACCTCGACGGTCGCCGCGCGCTTCAACGTGAACACGAAGCTTCGTTTCACGAAATTCCTTGATAGCTGGCTGGGCCCGGAGCAGCGGAGCGAGGAAGATTTCTCCGTCAATTATGCGGCGTATCATGCGCTGGCCGACGCGGGGATGATGCTCCGTTTGCGCGGGGCCAACGCGATTCCCCGGGAGCTTGCGACGCTGCCAAGCGAGCGACGCGGCAAGATCGTTCTCGATGCGTGCGAGTTCGTCCTTGGGTTTGGTATCCCGGCGAATTTGGCACAGGTTCTTTCCAATCCCATGCCCGAGCCGGAAGACATTGAGGAGTTCGAGCACGTCCTGTTGCAGCGAGACGAGTTGGATGTTGTGATCGAGCTCGCCAAGCGCCTCGTTGCCAACGCAGTTCAGGCGGACGATGCGCTCCTCGCTAAGCTCTCAGACGCCGTAAGCGTAGCCGCCGAATTCGATGATGCGTTCCTCAAGCGTCCGGACCTCATGGCGGTGTGCTCGCGCGTTCTGCTCGCGCTGCGGCCCTTGAACTGGCTCTCCAGCGGTTCTTGTCCCGATTGGTTTGCCCTCGCTCGTAGTTGGGACACCGAGCCGAGCATCATCCAAATTCTTGCTGCGGAGTAAACACGCCGTGGAAGTCCCAACGGAATATCTGCCAACTTGAAGCGGCTTTGCCACCGTTTCGGCAATTCCTTGCACCAATCGTCACTCTTACGCCGCCGCTGCTCGTTTTGGACAAGGAAGTGGGCTTCCTGGATGCGGCCGCCATGGTCCAGAGCGGGGTATATGTCCTTTTTTATCCTACCGGCGAGGTCGCACGAGTTGGCGAAGCTGTGCCGCCCCGGAGGTTTCGGGACCGCTTTGCCGATTACGAGAAACCTCCCAAACGAGGCTGCCTTCGCTGGATGCGCAACGCCGGCGGCGCGCTCGATTTCAGATGGGGTGCCGTCATGCAGTTCGATCATTCCGGCCCTGGAACGCTTCTTGATCAGGGAACTGGGTCCACCGGAAAACACACTTCATCGCCGCCGCTAGCAGAAGGTAAGAGAACGAAGGCTGTGCCGGATGTGAGCGGAGCCCGGCCAGGCCCAGAAACCGGAACACGTCGCCCAGCACGGAGCCGGCCAAGACGGAGAAGCCCGAACAGAAGTCGGCCGCGCGAGCGGGGCAAGCGCGATAAGCAGTGCAAGCGATCTGTAAGGAACGCCCTCGGTGGGTTCCGAAGATCCCGGGATGGCCCTTTAGAGAACACCCTCAGTGGCGTTCGAAATCACCGGAACGGCACGGAGTCCGTTCCCTACAGCCTCACCGTGCCGGAATAAACCGCGCGTGACCGTCCATCCACCTCGATCAGCAAGGCCCCGTCAGAGGCGATGCCGAGACATGGTCCCGCAAGGCGCTGCATGCCTTGGACGATCTCCAGCCACTTGCCGCGCTGCAGACAAAGCTCGTGCGTCCGAGCGGCAACTTGTTGCGGGGCAACCGCCAACTCGATGAGTTGCCGCTCGAGTTGTTGGAGGATCGCAATCAGGACTTCGGTGGAATCGTACACCTGCCCCGTTGCGTCGCGAAGCGTTGCAACGCGCGGGCGAACCTCCTCCGGCGCGTCGGCCGCCGTGTTGTTCGTGTTGATGCCGATGCCGATGACCCGCTTGCCGTCCGCCAGGACCTCGATCAGGATGCCGGCCAGCTTGCGGCCGTCGAGCATCACGTCGTTCGGCCAGTGAATGCCGATCTCCGGGGCACCCGGTACTCCGGGTCGCGGCAGCAGCGGGGCCAGGGCATCGACCACCGCCACCCCGGCCGCCAGCGCGATCAATGCCGAAGACCGCGATCCGCCGCCCGCCGGTTCCGGCCCGATCAGCAAACTGAAGGCCAGCGCCCCAGGGCCGGTCCACCAGCGGTTGGAGCCTCGCCCTCGCCCGGCCGTCTGATGGTCCGCGACGATCAGCAGGGGGAGCTTCAGCGGATTGGCAGCGGCGAGTTGGATCGCCCGATCGTTGGTGGAGCCGATCGCGGCGTGGTGTTCCAGGTCGGCAACGAAGGTTTTTTCGAGAATTTTCCTCAAGTTTTGCATTCTCGCCTTGACGCACCGTTCGAAGCTTGGTATTCCCTGCCCCGGTTGGCGTGCCCTCCCCTATCTTCCCAGCGAAACAGAGCCCACCATTATAGCGTCGTGGCAAATGCGACAGGAACCCGGCAGAGCAATTTTTGTGTCGAGACCGCCGACCCGCGCCTTGCTGGCGCTGCTAGCACTGACTTGGGCCAGCGGATCGGGGATTGCCCTCGGCCAGACGATCCGCTTTGCCACGCTCGATCCCAATGCCCCGGTCGTGACGCCGGCCCCGGTAACGTCTCCGGGCTATTCGCCGAGCACGGATCCGACTGCCGGCGCGGCCGCACGGCCGATGACGCCGTTTGGCCCTGCACCCGCAACCGGCGCTGCACCGACGTTGCCGCCGGGCGGATACGCCCCGCCGGCCGCCCCGGGCCCCGTAGCCACGTTCAATGGCACCGTGGCGCCGCCGCCGGCCAACTGGGACCCTTACGCGCCGCCGGGCTCGGTTCCGTGCGCCCCGCTTCCTGCGCAGGATCCTTACTATACGCCGCCGCCGCCGGTGGGGCCCTTCACCTTGCCGCCCGTGCTGGCCACGCCCTATCGCTTCCTGCACGACGTGAAGATGGACTACGACTGGTTCGCCGGCCATGGCAGCAGCACCAGCCAGTTGGGCATCAACGACATCGACTTCGAGGCCACCTTCGCCCTGCCGATGCCGTTCTTCCAGCAGCCTGAGCCGCTCCTGATCACGCCGGGCTTTGCCTTCCACTTCTGGGACGGGCCTTCCTCGAACGCCCCCGGCAGTCCCGATATGCCGCCGCGGACCTACGACGGCTATATCCGCGCCGATTGGAATCCGATCATCGCCCCCAACGCCTTCAGCGCCGAGTTGGAGGCCAGCGTGGGCGTCTACTCCGACTTCAGCCAGATCACCAGCCAGAGCGTCCGGCTGATGGGCAAGGGCATGGCCGTGATCGTCATTCCCGACACGGCCCTGAGCATGAAGATCGGCGTGTGGTATATCAACCGCGAACTGATCAAGCTGCTTCCGGCGGGCGGGTTCGTGTGGAAGCCGAGCCCGCTCACGGAGTTCGACATCCTCTTTCCCAATCCGAAGTTCCGGCAGCAGCTTTACATTTCGCCCGACGGCACGGACTGGCGGTGGTATCTCTCCGGCAACTATGGCGGCGGGGTGTGGACCATCAAGCGTTCGCTCGACCCCACGAATCCGGCTTATCACGCGGAAAACGGCCAGATCGACCTGGTCGACTACGATGATATCCGCGTGGCCTTGGGCATCGACTTCACGCGCCCCAGCGGCATCGTGACGGGCTTCTTCGAGGGCGGTTATGCATTCGACCGGGAACTGAACTATGCCAGCGGCCTGCCCAGCTCCTTCGACCCCAACGGCGCGTTCTACGTCCATGCCGGAGTGTCGTTCTGATGGGCATCGATGCTGTACTCATCACGCTCCGCCGTGATGGAAGAACATCACGGCGGAGCGTGATGAGCACATTGTGGCGGACGGCACACGGAGTGTGCCTGCTGCTTTGCCTCTCCGCGCCGGCTGCGGCGCAGGTGCCCGATTCGCCTTTGGACAATCCGTTTGGGGACCAGAGTCCGGGCGTCTATCAGCCGCCGGACATGCAGGTTCCGCCGGGGCAGACGCCCTACTTGCCGCCGCTGGGCCCGCCCATCGTGACCGAGCCGCCGCAATCGGCGGAGCCGGTAACGCTGGGCGATC
Source organism: uncultured Planctomycetia bacterium (assembly GCA_963824275.1). Taxonomy (GTDB): domain Bacteria; phylum Planctomycetota; class Planctomycetia; order Pirellulales; family Thermoguttaceae; genus JANXQG01. The sequence goes on from CAWGOT010000009.1 coordinate 106,347, forward strand.
TGCTCTTTGCCGATGGTCGCAAGACGCCGAGCGACAACCGCTCCGGGGCCTTTCAGAAGCTCTCCTTCGTGAACACCTATCTGCCGCGGATGGGCGACAACGGTTTCGGCTGGTACGACGCGGAACTGACGAGCGTCTGGGGAGTGCCCTTTCCGACCAAAGACGCCCCGCTGGTGATCACGCCGGGCATCGCCACGCACTGGCTCAACGGGCCCGCCGGCCTCGACATCCCCGCGCAACTTCACGAGGTCTATACCGAGTTCCGCTGGCTGCCGAAGATCGGCGAAGCGTTCCGGCTCGACGTGGCCGTGCAGCCCGGCTACTACAGCGACTGGGATGGCAGCTCGACCCGCGCGGTTCGCCTCTTGGGCCACGTTTCAGGCATCTACGACTGGACGCCGACGTTTCAACTCGTGCTCGGGGCGGCGTACCTCGATCGTCCCGACATCGAGGTGCTGCCGATCGCAGGGTTTATCTGGAAGCCGGATGCGGACGCAGAGTATAAAGTCGTGTTTCCCGAGCCGAAGATCGCGTGGTGTATGGGTGACGATCGTCGGCCATCTGATGTCTTCAATTCGATGGGCTCGCACCCGCTCCCCGCAACCACCGAGTACTGGTTCTTCCTTGCCGGGGAACTTGGTGGGGGCACTTGGGCAATCCGACATAGCGACGGCGCGAGCGACCTGATGAGCTATGGCGATTGGCGCGTGTATCTCGGTTTCGAGACCCGCACCATCCTAGGACTCGGCTCGCAGATCGAAGCCGGTTACGTTTTCCATCGTCTCATTCACTTAAACAGCACGGGCGAAGACACGCAGGTCGGAAATACGGCAATGGTTCGCGCGGGAGTGAACTTCTGACTTACATTTCAAATACGCCTTTCAGTCCTTCCCCGACCCGCGCAATATCGGCATCACTCAGACGGCCCAACCTTCGCAGAAAACGGCGAGTCGAGCCTGACCTTACTTGGAACGCATCGGCGGCCGAAGGCTTTTCTAGGTTGTTCGACCCGTACAGGATCAATTCGAACCAGCCATTGAGAACCTTGGAAGCGGTCTTGCCAGCCGGTCAACGGCACCACGACGCGCAACGCCAACACGCCAAATGCGTCACTGCTGACCACGATCGCGGGGCGTATCTTGCGGATTTCATCGCCCAGGGTCGGATCGAGGTTGACGAGCCATATCTCACCTTTGATAATAGTCATCAACAAACTCCTCGGCATCTAGTGCGGTCCATTCGGTCAGCTCGCCGCCGGGCTCATACAGATCCTTCAGGGCAGCCGCGGCAGCCCTTATCTGCGCATCGCGGTCGATTGCGGCATCCGCCGCGCTGGCGGTAAGGTTCTTTCGGACCAGCCGCGTCGCCGCTTCGATGATCTCCAATCGCTCCACGTCGCTGAACTGCCCAAGGCATTCTATAAATTGTGCCGTACTCATAACATGACCTCCGCTTCTTGAATAAGGTGCGTCGAACAAGCGCTCCAGCACAATTGTCGCCTCTTCCGCGTTCTTTGTCAAAGGCACTCACGCGGCGCCTGGGCCAGCATGCCGGGCGCATGCCACCCAAATCCGACGCCTCACTCATCCCAACTCCCTCGTCGCCATCGCCACGTCCTGCTCCAGCCGCGAGTTGATCTCGAAGCCGCGATTGCGGAAGGTGGCCAACATGCGGCTGTTGTCCTTGGAGATCTCCGCCACGACCTGCTTCACGCCCCATTGCTTCGCCAGTTCCAGGCAGTAGTCGGTCAACATCCCGCCCAGTCCGCGGCCTTGCCAGCGATCGACCACGATCACCGCGTATTCGGCCGTCTGATGGTCGACGTCGGCCACCAGCCGGCCGATGCCGACCAGCTTCCGCCGGCCTTCCTCCTCGACCTCGGCCACGATGGCCAACTCGCGATCGTAGTCGATGTAGCAGTAACGCGAGGCCATGTCGTGCGTCGTCTGCTTGAACAGATAATTGAAGCGGAACCACCGCGACTGCGTCGAGCAGCCGGCCAGCAGGTCGTGCCACAGCGGCTCGTCCTCGGGCTTGATCGGCCGCAGCGTGACCGCGGCGCCGTCCTTGAGCTTCCGCGCGGTCACGTATTCCTCGGGATAGGGCTGGATCGCCAGGTGCGCATAGGGCCGTGTCCCTCGACCCGCAAGCGCTTGCGACGGCTGACGATCGACGACCACGCGGGCATCCAGGGCAATCACGTTTTCGGGCGTAACCAGGAGCGGATTGATGTCCAGTTCCTTGATCTCCGGGTAGTCGGCCACCAGGTACGAGAACCGCATGAGGATCTCGATCAGCCGATCGACGTTTGCCCCCGGCCTGCCGCGATAGCCGCGCAGCAGCGGCCACGACTTGAGCGACTCCAACATCCGCCGCGCAAGCACGTCGTTCAGAGGCGGCAGGCCCAAGGCCCGATCCTGGAAGACCTCGGCCGCCACGCCGCCCATGCCGACCATGATCACGGGGCCGAATACCGGGTCCTTCTTCGTCCCCAAGATCAGTTCAAAGCTGTTGGGATAGCTGATCATCTTCTGCACGGTGACACCGGCGATTTCCGCCTCCGGCCGCATCTGCCGGGCCCGCGCGGTAACCTGTCCGAATGCCGCGCGAACCGCCGCCGGCGTTGGGCAGATCGAGGACCACGCCCTCGACTTCCGTCTTGTGGCTGATCTGCGGCGAGTCGATCTTCACGACCACCGGATAGCCCAGGCGATCGGCCGCTTCGACCGCTTCTTCGGCGGTGCGGGCGGCGTAGGGCCGCGTCACGGGGATCTCGTAGGACTCCAGCAGGGCCTTCGAGAGGCTCTCGGAAAGCACGTCCCGGCCCTCGGCCAGCAGAGCCTGGAAGGCGGTCCGCCGCTGGCGGCGATCCAGGCCGAACTCCAGCGGCAGGTCGCGCGGCGTTTCGTGCAGGAACGTCAGATTCTGGGCGTAGGAGACCAGGTGCAGAAAGGCCTGCACGGCCTTGGCGGGCGTCTTGTAGGTGGGCACACCCATCGCGTTGAGGACCTCGATCCCCTCGCGGACCATGCGGCTGCCCATCCACGCCGCCAGGACCGGCTTGCGGGTCCGGGCCGCCACCTCGCCGACCGCGCGGGCCGTGGCCGTCGCGTCGGTCATCGCCAGCGGCGTGAGAATCACCAGTGCGGCATCGACGTTCTTGTCTTTGAGCACCGTTTCCAAGGCGCGGGCAAATCGCTCCGGCGGGGCGTCGCCCACCAGGTCGACCGGGTTGCCATGCGACCAGCAGTCGGGCAGGAACTGGTTGAGCGCTTCAAGCGTCTCCGGCGCGAGTTCCGCCAGGTGTCCGCCGCGGGCGATCAGGGCGTCGGTGGTCATGACACCCGGCCCGCCGGCGTTGGTGACGATTGCCAGGCGGTCCGATTTCGGCGATGACTGCCGGGCCAGGAGCTCGGCGCAATCGAACATGTCGTCGATCTCCAGGATGCGTTCGATGCCTGCCCTTTGGAAGGCCGCTTCGTATACCGCGTCGACGCCGGACATGGCCCCGGTATGCGAGGCCGCGGCCCGGGCCGATTCCTTGAACCGTCCTGCCTTGTAGGCCACGATCGGCTTCGTGCGGGAAAAGGCCCTCGCCGCGGAAAGGAACTCGCGGGCCTCGCCGATCGATTCGACATACAAGATGATGGATCGCGTTTCCGCGGCGGAACCGAGGTAGTCGATCAGGTCGCCCATGCTCACGTCGAGCATATTGCCCACGGAGATGAAGTGCGAAAAGCCGATCCCTTCATCGCTGGCCCAATCGAGCACCGACGTGCAAAGCGCCCCCGACTGGGAGATGAAACCGATTTGCCCTGGGGCCGGCATCGTGGCGGCGAAGCTGGCGTTGAGATGGAGCCGCGGGACAATAATCCCCAGGCAGTTAGGGCCGAGGATCCGCATGCCGTCGAACTTCCGCTGCTCCTCGCGAACGGCTTCTTCCAGCGCTCGTCCGGCAGGGCCTGCCTCGCGGAACCCGGCCGAGAGGATGATGATGCCCTCGATGCCTTTCTCACCGCAGGAGCGGACGATGCCCGGCACAGCCGGCGGCGGGGCGCAGATCACGGCCAGATCGGCGACTTCATCCGTGCTTTCGATATCGCGGCAGGCCCGGATTCCCTGCACCGTCTCATGGTTGGGATTGACCGGAAAGACCACGCCCCGGTAGTCGGAGGCAATGAGGTTGCGAAAGACCGTGTAGCCGACGCTGCCGGCCGTCTCATTGGCCCCGATGACGGCGATACAATGGGGATCGAAGATCTTATCGAGATTGCGAATGCTCATGGGGGCGAACGACTGGTAGGGTGTGGTCGAGCGCATGCAGACCCACCTGGGTCGGGCGTTGTAGGGTGGGTCTTCGCTGCGCTCGACCACACCCTACGCTTTCATGGGGGCGCCTTCATGGGCAGGCCCAGGGACCGCTCCACGATCCAATCCCACAGGCCGTCGGGAATCCACTTGTAGGCCCGCAGAAGCAGATTCACCTTCAGGCCGACCGGATAGCGCGCCGAGGGCCGCCGCGCGGTCAGGGCATGCACGACGCAGCGCACGACCGAATCGACCGGCAGGGCCGCATGCGCCAGTTTCCGCGTCGCCTGCCGCATGGCATCCAGGTCGCCCTTGTACAACTCGATGCCGGCATTGTTGATCAAGGCATCTGCGGCGGCAATCGACTTGTCCCAGATCGGCGTCGTGGTGGCGCCGGGCTCGATCACCACAACGCGGATCCCCCAGGCGCGAAATTCCACGCGCATGGCGTTGTTCACAGCCTCCAAGGCGTGTTTCGAGGCCGCGTAGGGAGCGAGGTAGGGCGAGGCGATCCGCCCGTTGAGCGAGCTCATGTTCACGATCCGGCCCCGCCTTGCGCAACAGCGGCAGGAAGGCCTGCGTGACAGCAATCTGACCCACGACGTTGACCTCAAACTGTCGCCGCAGGCGATCCAAGGGCAAAACCTCAAGCGGGCCGGCGACGACGATTCCCGCGTTGTTCACCAGACCGGCCAGGCCAGCGTCTCCCACGGCCAGGCCTACGGCCTCCGCCGCGGCAGCAATCTGCCCGGCATCGGTCACGTCCAATAACAGGGGAGCGATCTCCGGCGAGCGGGCCGTCAGCCGTTGGGCGTCAGCCTCCCTGCGCACCCCTGCAAAGACGCGGAAGCCACGGCGGCCCAGTTCGAGCGCGCTGGCCTCTCCGATCCCCGTCGAGGCGCCGGTAATCACTACAGTCGGCCGGGCCGGCAATGTCTGGTCCATGAACGTATTCCGCTATAGTCAGGCGGCAGAAACACCCCTCTTCTGCGGCTAAGGTCTGCCATCGAATCCTGTGCCCATTATTAGCACGACCAGGGCCTCGCCGCAAGCGGAGTCCCGTTGAGTGGACCGAGAAAGATAGACACGGAGACGAGACACCGAGACGCGGAGAGGGGAGACACGGAGACGCGGAGAGGGAGAAACCGTCCCCGCGTCGCCGTGTCCCCGTGTCCCTGCGTCTGCCTTTCTCAGCGTCCCCGCGTCCCCGTCGGCCCACCCTACATGGATATCTCTTGTCCCGGCGGAATAAAGAGCTAAAATTTAGAAAGATGGACGCTAATGAACTGAACCGACCGCCTTCGCCGAACCCGTTTGAGCCATCGGAATGCACCGTCGTCGAGGCAGTCCCCGAAATTGCGAACGACGAGCCGCCGGCCCCTCGCACCCGCCGCATCGGGCTGCCCGTTGCCCTTTTCTTCATCACCTGCTTCAGCACGCTGGTGGCCGGGGTAATTTACTCCGATCACCTCTCTGATCGCTGGTGGTTGGCGTTCCTGCACGGCCACTTCCCTGTGGGTTGGTGGGAGGCGGTCGCCGACGGAGTGATGTACTCAGGGGCGGTCATGGCGATTCTACTCTGCCATGAGATGGGGCACTTTGTCCAAGCCTGGCGGTACGGCGTGCACGCCTCGCTGCCATATTTCATCCCCATGCCGCTATCACCTATTGGAACCTTCGGCGCGGTGATCGGCATGGAACCGCGACAGGGAGACCGCAAGGCCGTTTTTGACATCGGCATCAGCGGCCCGCTGGCCGGGCTGGTGCCTACTCTCATCTTTCTCTGTCTGGGGCTTTACTGGAGCGAGTACAAACCGATCACACCAGATAATATCGTTCATGGCTCGCCGCTGCTGGTGAAGTTCCTTGCCTCGTGGATGCACGGACCGATTCCCGCGGGCTTTTCTATCGATTACCACCCCATTGGCTTCGCCGGCTGGGTGGGCCTGTTGATCACGTCGATCAACCTGATACCGATCGGCCAATTGGACGGCGGTCATATCCTCTACGGCATGTTCCGCAAAAAGGCCCACGTGGCATCGGCCGTCGTGCTGGTGCTGGCGATCTCGGCGTCGATTGCCCTAGGGCTGATGCAGTGGTGGCTGATGCTGGGCCTTATCACTTTCCTGGGAACCCGCCACCCGCCAACGGCCGACGACAACGTCCCGCTCGGCGCCGGGCGCTATGTCCTGGGAATCCTCACGCTGGCCTTCTTGTTCATCGGGTTCACCCCCGTGCCCATGAGCATGCATCCTTAACATGTGCTCATCACGCTCCGCGTGATGCGATGACATCACGCGGAGCGTGATGAGTACGGTCGCCCTAATTCCGCAATGACTGCATGGGCGCCGGGATCCGGCCGCCAAAACGCACGAACGCGGCGCTGGCCCCGCTGTTGCGAACCTCCATCACGGGGGTCGATCCGAAGAGCCCGCCGAAGTCGACCATCTCGCCGGCCTTCGCCCCGGGCACCGGAATCAGGCGGACGGCCGTCGTCTTGTCGTTGATCACGCCGATCGCCATCTCGTCGGCGATGATGGCGGCAATCGTCTCCGCCGGCGTGTCGCCGGGAATGGCAATCATGTCGAGGCCGACGGAGCAGACGCTGGTCATCGCTTCCAGCTTCTCCAGCACCAGATGACCTCGGCCGACGGCGTCGGCCAGGGCGGCGTCTTCGCTGACGGGAATGAACGCGCCGCTCAGCCCTCCCACCGAACTGGAAGCGAAGAGGCCGCCTTTCTTCACCGCATCGTTGAGCATGGCCACGGCGGCGGTCGACCCGGGGCGCCGATGGCGGCGATGCCGAGGGTCTTGAGGATCTCGCCCACACTGTCGCCCACGGTCGGCGTGGGGGCCAGCGAGAGATCGACGATGCCGAACGCCACGCCGAGCTCGGCCGCCACCTCGCGGCCGATCAGCTCGCCCACGCGCGTCACGCGGAAACTGGTGATCTTGATCTCTTCGGCCAGGTCGCCCAGCGTCAGATGCTCTTCCATTGCCAGCCGCCGCCGCAGGGCACTGCACACCACGCCCGGCCCGGAGACGCCGATATTCACGACGGCCTCCGGCTCGCCGGCGCCAGGTAGGCCCCGGCCATGAACGGATTGTCCTCGGGAATGTTGGCAAAAATCACCAGCTTGGCGCAGCCGAAACCACGCTGGGCGGCGGTGGCAGCCGCGATCTTCAAGAGGACGTGGCCCATCCGCTGGATGGCGTCCATGTTGATTCCCGCCCGCCGCGACGCCACGTTCAGCGAGGCGCAAACTCGCCTGGTCTGCGAGAGGACCTCCGGCAGCGACTCCATCACGACCGAATCGCCCGGCGAGATGCCCTTGTGAACCAAGGCGGTGAAGCCGCCTACGAAGTCGACGCGGCACTCGCCCGCCGCGGCATCGAGCGTCTTGGCCAACTGCACGGCGGCGCCCTGGCCGTGTCCGGCCAGCAGCGTGGCAGCGGGCGAAATCGCCACGCGCTTGTTGATCACGGGAATGCCGTACTTGGCCCCTACCCGGTCGCAGACCTCGACCAGCCGGCTGGCGCACGATACGATCTTCTGCCGCACCTTCCGGCAAAGGTGGTCCAGACTCGGCGCGGCACAATCGTCGAGGTTCAATCCCAGGGTCACGCTGCGAACGTCGAGGTGTTCGGCGTGCAGCATTTGGACGGTGGAGAGGATTTCGTCGGTGCGGAGCATGCGGGGCGTTCTTAGTACTCAGTACTCAGTCTGAAGTTCCAATCGCTAAACCGTAGGGTGGGACCAGCGAGCTTGCGAGCGCCGGCCCACCAACACCCGTAATTGGTGGGCCGGGGCTCGCAAGCTCGCTGGTCCCACCCTACGAACCTATCCCTGACATCATTTGTGAAATAGACCACGAAATTCTTGCACAGTCCCCTATCCTCCGGCCGCTTGCGCGTGCTTTAACCGCAATTGATTCGTCGCCACAAAGACGTTCTCGTGCTGGAGTTTGACGGTAAAGCCGAGCTCCTGGCCAATCTGCTGCAAGTCGGTCTGCATCATCCGCACGTCCCACCGCGCGGGACCTCGACCTGGCCGATGAGCACGAACTGCGTGCCGTTGCGGTCGCCGTAGAGATCGACGATGTTGATGTCCTTGCCGGCCAGGTACTGGCTGAAGCGGCGAACGATACCCGGCTGGTCCTCGCCAAAGGCGCTGATCACGAACCGCTCGGCCGGCCCTGGCTCGGCTGCTCGCACGGCCCGCGCCGGGCGAACCAGCACTTCGTAGCCGTCCCCGCTCGACTCGGCGCCGCGGACTTGCCGGGCCAGTTGTTCGGGATCGATCGGCTCCGGCACGCTGACGATCATGATCAGCGTGAAGTACCCTCCCAGCACGGTCTGGCTGCACGAATCGATGTTGCCACCCAGCGATTCGACGGCATCGCTCACGGCGGCCACGATGCCGGGGTGGTCGTCGGACATGACCGTCAGCACAAAGCCATGCGGAAATCGCGTCATCATCGGCCGGTCCTGGGATGGGAAAACGCCCATCGTAACACGCCAGGGCGGCAGCGGCAATAGCTGCACACCTTGCCTGCCGCACTATCAGACCGATCGGACCGATCCGACCGATCGGTCTGCGCGAGACCGGCAATGCCTGCGGCGGCCCTAGCCTGACGCGCGATGCATCGCATGCACGATCTCGTCGGCAGCCCCAGCCAGGCCAAGGCGTTCGGCGTTGACCACCAGATCGTAAAGATGCGGATCGTCAATGTCCTTGTGGAAGAACCGCTGGATGAACTCGCGGCGACCGCGGTCCGTGCGGCGAACCCAATCCAGGGCGTCCGGCAAGGCGAGCGAACGCCGCTGCCGCACGCACTGGGCGCGAAATGCCTCGGACGCCACGACCCGCACGGCGAAGGTCTGCGGCCGCGGCAGAACAAATTGCGCCCCGCGGCCGACAAACACCGCATTGCCGTTTCGAGCGAGTATTTGGATCAAGCGGCTGACTTGGACCACATACTTCTCGTGCGGAATGATCTGCCGATCCATCCACGTGCCCAAAATGTCGTAGACCCAGTTGCTTTCGGTCTCGTCGACCAGGTCGAGCATCAACCGCGACTCTTTGTAGCGTTGGGCAACTTGATCCAAGAGATTCCCATCGTACACCTTCCAGCCGAGGCGTTCGCCCACCATTCGGGCTATGGCGGCGCCGTCTGCCCCGGCCTCGCGAGAAACTGCGATGAACTCTACCGCCCGCCCCATGGATAGGCCGGGCTCCTGACGATCGGCTGCATGCTTGGCCGTTTCTTGCAGCCTTCCCCAGGTTCGCATCTGCCCTTCGGCAAAGGCTGCGATCCGGGTGTCCTGATGAATTGGACTTTTCATGGCGTCCCCCTGGCAAAAAGAGAAGAGAAACAGGGAGGAAAGACCCACTAACAATCTATTTTACAGCTTCGCGCATGCAATGTAAAGCGGCCGCAAGAATTTTGTCGGGACAGCCCTTGCTTAGCATGACAATTTTCCTGTTTCCTGGGGTATTGACCCTGAAAGCGATAGGTCTTACATTCAGGCTACTCGGGTTGTTCTTCGAACTCTTGCAATTCCCTGGTGCCATGACCGACCCCGCCTCTGAAACTGCTACGCCAGCCCCCCGCTGGTGCCCGTTGAACTCCATCGACCGCCGGGTTTTGGGGGTTCTGGGGGAAAAGGCAAAAACCACCCCGGACACGTACCCAATGTCGCTCAACGGCGTGGTCGCCGGCTGCAATCAGAAGAGCAACCGCTCGCCGGTCATGCAACTCGAACCGGACCAGGTCGAGGAATCGCTCGACCGCTTGCGGGAGTTCGGCGCCGTGGCCCTGGTTGAGGGCTCGGGCCGCGTGCAAAAGTACCGGCATTATCTCTACGAGTGGCTGGGGGTCAGCAAGGTCGAACTTTCGGTCATGATCGAGCTGCTGCTTCGCGGTCCGCAGACTGAAGGCGAACTCCGGGGACGGGTCTCCCGCATGGACCCGATCGACGATCTCAATGCCCTTCGCGAGCTGTTGACGGCGCTGAAGGCCAAGGGTCTGGTCCTTCCCCTGACCCCGGAAGGGCGCGGCCAGGTCTTCACACACGCCCTCTTTCCGCAGCGCGATCTGGACCACCAGAAGGCCCAACATTCGCAGCCGGCCGCGATGTCGAATGTTGACGACGCCGACCACATCGAACCGCCTCCCGCCGCCTCTCCGCGTCCCTCCGCCGTGCCAATTGCTCCCCGCGTCGCCCCTGCGGCCGGCGGTTCCGCAGAGCTGGATTTGCTGCGGAAGATGGTCGAGGAGCTGCGTGCGCAAGCAAGACAGCAGCAACAGGAAATTGAAGAACTGGGCGCGGGTTTTCGCCGCATGGAGGATCAGTTCCAGGACCTGAAGCGGGCCTTGGGCGGCTGAATGGGAGCCGCTAGCCGGTTGAGTCCTGCTTTCCGTCGAACATCACCCTTTCCACCCGGGCGGCGACGTTGCTGATATGTCGCCCCATGGCGGCGGCTGCCTCCTCCGTTTGATGGTTCTGCATCGCCTCCAGGAGTTCCGCGAGGGAGACAATCGATTCGTGGTCCTCGGCCCGATTGTGCCCGGCGATGTCGCGCAACGTCTCGCCCAGCGAATGATAACGTTTGATCTCGGCAATCAGCCGCTTGTTGCGGCAGTGCTCGACCACGTTGTGGACCCGTTGATCGACGGCAAGAAAGTCCTTGACCCATCGTGCGTTCTTGTCGGCCTTGCTGCCGATGAGCCGCTCCAGATCGCCTCGCAGCAGGCTCAGCAGCTCGTAGTCGATATGGCCGCACGCCAGGCGGACCGCTTCACACTCCAGCAGCTTGCGAATCGCGTAAAACTCGCGCAGTTCGTCGCAGCCGAACGGCTTTACCAGCGCGCCGCGGTTGTGCTGAAGCTCAACGATGCCGGAGTGCTCGAGTTCCACCAGGGCTTCGCGAATGGGAGTAGCGCTGACCCCAAGTCGGGCGGCCAGCTTGCTGGCGATCAGACGCGTTCCAGCGGCCAGTTCCCCGCCGAAAATCGCCTTCAACAGCCGCTGCACGACATGATGCCGCAAGGCGCCTCGCGGAAGCGGTCCCAGTGGATTGAGGAAATCGACATCTTCCATGATTCCAATTATGTACCTAAAACGGACGATACCGCAAGCGGAGGCGAGCCAAATCAGGGGCATGGCACAACAAAATATTCTATTTAATATTTTGTCCGGCCCACACAGGGACCCGTTGCACCTATTCGTCCAAGTGCAAAAGCACCTGGTCTCGATATTGGCTAATCGGAAAGTCCGCGTAGTTGGCCAGCAGCTTCCGGTTTACGCCCAGCGTGAGCTTGTCGGCATCCGTGACAGCGAGTTCGATCTTCTTGTCGAAGTCGGCCAGAATCTCCTCGGAATGCCGGCGGCCCTTGCTATACAGCGCGATGGCCGCTGCCCCCCGGGCAGCCACGGCGGCGTCCAGCGCGGCCACCTCGTCGCTGAGTTGACGCGATGGATCGCTGACTCCCATCGCATACTCGCGGAGCTGCCCTGCCCACTGGAATGGCTCGGGCGTGATTGGCGCTGCCGGCTTATCGGGGTCTGCCGGCTTGGGGATCTTTTCGATCATCCTGGTCAACTCGCGAGCGCCCAAGGTAAAACTCCGCTTCTCCAGGCGCAACCACGCCAGGGCCGCGTAGGGCAGGAGCCGGTCGGGCAGTTCGTTCTTCACAATTTCAAAATGCTGTGCGGCCGCGTCCCGCCCCTTGGCAGAGGTTCGCGAATATTTCAACAGCACCAATCCGAAGAGCAGGCGCGGTTCGGGCTCGCCGCCGGCAGCCTTCAGGGCCACGTCGTACTCCTGCGAGGCCTCCTCCAGGTTGATCGTCGGCTTGTCCGCATAGCCTGCCAGCTTGCGGATCGACTTCTTGGCGGCCTCGCTCAGCCGCGGCGGCCGGTCGTTCGGCAGAAACAGCTCGGCTGCCTGGGCGTTTCCGCCGGCAACGGGCATTTCCTTTTTCAGGTAGGCAAACAGTTCCGCCGGATCGACCCGCGTATCGCGCTTGGCGTCGGCTGCGCCGCCATAGGCTTCGGCCAGGCACCAGGCAAACAGCCCGTGCTCCTTGTCCGGCAGGTCGAGACCGCGCTGACCTTTCTGGCAGCTTGCGACCGCGGTCACCTTGAGCAGTAAGGAGCGATTGGGTTTCGGTTTCAAGGCGCGGATCATCTCCGCCGAAGAAGGCTCGGCCGCCTGTTCCACGCCGGCGCCTGGGTGACTGCCGTCCAACAGCAAGAGCTTGTCCTTGGCCGGACAGTCCTCGACTAGATCGACCAGCCATTGCAGGGGCCGGCCGTTGACCGCCGGCTGATCGCTACGAAAGTCCTTCGGCGCCAGGAACACCTGCCCTTTGGCGTCTTTCCAGGCGTGGCCGGCGTAGTAGACGATCAGCCGCCCGTCGGGCTTGACGCTATTGAGGAACTTCGTGACCCCCAGTTCAAACTCCACGGCGCTGGGGTCCTTGAAGACCAGCAATTGCTCCGGCGAAGTGCGATAGCGTTTGCTCATCGCGTCCTTCAGCAGCTCGGCGTCGGCCAGCGGATAGCTCAGCGGACTGAGTCGCTTGTCGTCGTAATTCTGCACGGCAATGATCAGTGCCCAGCGCGTGGCGTCCATCGGCCGTTCCGCGGCGATCGACGTGGCGGGGATGACCGGCTGGCTCTTGGCGTCGAGCGATTCGTGCTCGATCGCCACGCGGTCGCCCTTCCGCAGCACGTCGAACGAGACCGCCTCGCCGCCGAGTGTGATCTTGCACTGAGGGCTGACAAGATACGTCGCTTTTCCCCGTTGTCCTCCGTCACGCTGAACGATTGCGGCGGCTCGTAGCGGATCTGTTCGACAACCCCCCCGCCGGCCAGCGTCCGCTCGGCGATGACCTCGGCTGATGAAAATGTCATGTTTCACCTTGACGCGATCGCCGCGCTTCAATTCCGTAGGTTTCGCCACCGGCTGATTGTTGACGAAGATCGCGTATTGCGCGGCGAAGGGCAGCTTGACGACTTGCCGATCGGCCTGGATCACGCTCAAGCGCGCGACCGTCAAAATCCTCGGCCAGGACGCCTTGGAATTCGACCTGCCGAGACGCCTCCAGCCACCTTGCCACGTTGCCCGACTCCCGGTAGTCGTACCCGACGCGCAGGGCTTCGCCCGGATTGAGACTGGCCAACGTGACGGGCTTTCCCTGGAACGTCTGCTGACCATTCAAAGTGATCCTCGTCAATTCCGCGGGAACGAAGATCTTCAGGTCTTGGTGATTCGTTTCGTCTTCCAGGACGATGGTTCGCATGGAATCGTCTCGAGACCGCAGTTTTCCCCTTGCAGACTTTCCGGGCCGCGTGGCGTGGATCTCCTGAACGAGTTTGTGCGAAGTCGGATCGATGGTCGAACTGATTTCCACCTCGTCGTCGCGATGCAAGTCCTCAAGCAGGCGGCGGTCTCCGTCGACGTAGATGATATCCTGGTCCCTGATTTGGAAGCGCATCACGGCGCCCCGTCGGAAGGCGCCACGCCAAGCTCCTTGGACGAAGCGAAGACGTCGGAGACGGTTCCCGCGACCGGTTTCGGGGGACCGGCGACCGGCTTCTCCTGCGGCTTTTTCGTAAGCTTCCAGGTGATTAGGCGCAGAGGATGACTGCGACTCCGCCGCAGAACATTGCCAACTGCCGGAATCGCTTCTTTCGCCGTGCCGTGGCGGCGGCCGCGGCTTCGGCCTCCAGGTCGGCGGCAGGCGTCAGGCCGCCGACCCCGCTGGCCGGGGCTTGCAGGTCGCGCAGCGCCTCCTGCGGCGGAGCGGTAGCGCTGCGACTGGTCCTTGGCGATCAGCCGCTGGATGACGTGGGCCAGGTCCGCCGGCACGCCCTCCAGCACGCGCGCGATATCGGGCAGCTTGACGTCGGCAGTCGAATGCCACATCATCCAGGCCAACTGCCGGTTGCGGCCGAAGGTGGCCAGCGTCGGCAGCAGCGACTCGAAATGCGAACCGACCATCAGCTCATAGGCCGTGAACCCCAGCGAGTACAGGTCGCTGGCCGCGCCGACGGCGCCGAACTGCGCCGAGAGCAGCTCGGGGGCCATGTACTTCGTCGTGCCCTTGAGGAGACTGCCCTCTTCGTTGCTGGCCCGCCGCGCCAGGCCGAAGTCGCCGAGCTTGATGCGGTTGGGGGGGGCGACGAGGATGTTGCTGGGCTTGACGTCGCCGTGGATCACGCCATTGCCGTGGAGGAAGTCGAGGCCGGTCAGGCAGTTCATCAGCACCAGGCGGAGCTGATCGAGGTCCATCGGCTCGCCCTCGGCAGCCGACTTGAGGCTGCCTCGCATCAGTTCCAGGATCAGCCAGCCGCGGGGGCGGACCACGTCGTAAATCGTGAGGATGTTGGCGTGCTGCAACGAGGCCAGGAGTTGGGCCTCCTGCCAGTAGCGGGCCAACTGCCGCGGGTCGGCCAGGTATTGGGCATGGATCTGCTTGACGGCCACCTCGCGGCCCAGGTCCCGGTCGCGGGCACGGCTGACCGTGGCGAACTCGCCGGAAGCGATCGTGTCGAGTATTTCGTAACGCAAGTCCGATTCCATGGCGGGTCGCTAATCTCCCAGCATCTTGAGGACAGATCCTTCCAGGTCGTGGTCGTTCTCACGGCTGCCGGTAATGCCCTTCTCCAGGTGAGCGCGCGAGGCGTGCCCCGGCGAGGAATCCCAGGTTTCCGTGTGCAACAGATCGAGGACCTGCTTGTAGTATAGCCGTTCGGCCTTGAAGTCGCCGCGGGCACGGGCCTGCACGGCCTTCCGCAGCAACCGCTGATACGGCAGCAGCTCGTGCCGCGCGGGGTCGCCAAAGAACCTCGGGTCTTCGATCTTGGCCAGGGCCTCCCTCTTCGCATCCGTGGTGACGCTCGAATCGTCATTGTTGCCGGTCAGCAGCACGATGGCAACCGTCACCGCCACCGAGAAGATCCACGCCCCGATCATGACCAGGGGAGGCACCGATCGCGAATTCCCCTGGCCCTTGTCTTTCTTATCGCTCTCCTGAAGCTGAAGTTGCGGAAGTTGCCCGTCGGCGGCCAGTTTCAAAGTCGATAGGGCCGTATCGGCCGTTACCAGCCGCGCAACTTTCCGGCTCTGCGGCGGGGCAACCGGTGGCGTGCTCGGCCCATTTGACGGGCGGAACAGGGACCGGCAGCGCAGGGCCCGGCGTAGGGGCTGGCGCCGGGCACCGCGTACTCGTGGTCGGCGTTACCGACGGAAAGTACTGCCGCGGCGGCGGGCACCCTGTACCCAGGGTCGGCGGCGCGGCAACCGGGTTCCCCGCGCGGGTGCCGCAGCATCGGGGGCGAGTGTCAACGTCAGCGTGCCTGCCGGCGGTCCGCCGACAGAGTCGCCCGGCGGCAAGTCGGCGGGCGCGTCTTTTGATACCCAGAACCGACCCTGGCAGCGCGGACAATTCGCGTAACTGCCGGCCAGCTTGTTGGGCACCGACAGCGGCTGCTTGCAGCGCGGACATTGGGTACGAATGGCCATAGCTTGTCAGTCATTTTTCCACCGACACGGGGTCGGTGGGGACAGTTGCGGCTTTGGTAAAAACTGTTTGGCGAACTATAACGCAATCCCGAACTTCATGAAATTCAACAGAAACGGACCAAGGATGATCAACACCGTGGAAGCCATCACCAGCACGGCCGGCAAGAGCATGTTCACGCCCGCCTCGCCGGCCACCGTCTCGGCGCGCTGCGAACGCTTGACCCGCAGCACGTCGGATTGGCTGCGGAAGATGCGGGCCAGCGGCGTGCCCAGGTGCTCGCCCTGAATGATCGTGCCGATGATGCTCGCGATTTCATCGTCGGCCAGCCGGTCGCGCATCGACTGGAAGGCCTCCATGCGGGTCTTGCCGAGGTTCATGTCGGCCAGCACGCGGCCGAACTCCTCCGCCACCGGATGGCCGCGGAACTCGTCGACCGCCTGGCTCAAAGCGTTGAGGAACGTCGCCCCCGCCTCCATCAACAGCGTCAGCAGGTCGAGCAGGTACGGCATGCGCCGCTTGATCTGCCGCAGCCGCAGCGCCGAGCGGGCGGCCAGCCGGTAACGCAGGAACCATGCCGTGAGAACCACTCCTACCGGCGCCAGCAACATCGCCTCCGGACCGAAGACCCAAACCAGGGCGTAAATCCACAGCGGCGCCGAGCAAAGCGCAATGACCTGCATCCGGGCCAGGTATTCCTCCGGCAGCCAGAACCGCGGCAGCCCCGCCGCCTGCACCTGGCGTTGGACCTCGCCCAGCCGATCCCGGAAAACCGCGCGATTCACGCGGGCCAGAACCGTGAATACCGGATGGAACAGCCGGTACAGGGGATCGATGCGGCGGAGCTCATTCATGCGGCTAACGTCGTAGCGCCATTCGCTTCCCTGTTGCAGATCCTCGCTTTCCAGAACCTGCAGAACCCACCACACGAGCACGGCAATCCCCCCGCCGATCAACACGCTGGCGATCGCTTCCATGCCGATCCCGGCCGGCAGAACAGCGAGGGGTAATATCGCTGGAATGGTCAATTGCCCGCCCCCACCGGGCCGGGCACCGTGTACCCATGGTCGCCGGTGGAGCGATGATTGGCAGCTAAAACCGGGAACTCTCAGCCCCCTCGGCTTTTCGGCCAACGGACGTTCGGTGCCCGCCGCGCGGCGGGCACCGAACGTTCGTTGGCCGAAAAGCCGAAACGCTTGGCACGAAGGCCATCTTAGCTGCCAATCATCGCTCCACCGGGACAAGCCCGGTGGGGGCGGGAAACACAGACTAACCACCGTCCGCTTCATACTCAAATATCCGGACTCAAAATCCAACGGGCCCAAAAATACGCCGCCACGTCAAGCACCACGGCCGCGGCCAGAATCAGGTGCCCCATCGGCTCCGAGAACAACCGCAGCGTGCTCTCCGGGTCCACGAAGTAGTAGACCACGAGAATCACGACGGGCGCAATCGCCATATAGACGGCCGACTTGCGGGCCTGGGCCGTCTCGGCCTGCACCTTCCGTTCCAACCGCTGCATTTCCAATACCGCCTGGGCAATCCGCTCCACGATCTCGTTCAGCCGGCCGCCGCTTTGATGGCTGGCCATCATCGCCGCGGCAAAGAGGGCGAAGTTCTCGCTCCGCAGCCGCGTGCGGGCCTCCAGCAACGTCTGCTCCAACGGTTTGCCCATGTGATACTCGCCCATGATCTGGCGAAACTCAAAATTGATCGGGCTAGGGCATTGTGCCGCCAGCACGTCCATCGCCTGGGCCAGCGACAGGCCCGCACGCACGGCGTTGGCCAGCATGACCATCGCGTCCGCCAGTTGGTCCTCGATCTTCTGCCGCCTCCGCTGCGCCATCCGCCGCAGCAGGTACCAGGGCCCGCAGAGCAGGAACACCGAAAGCAAAATCGCAAACACAGGGCTTTCCAGCACCAGCCAGAAGACGACGAAATTCCCCCCCGTTGCGCTCAGCCAGAGCACCACGTAGCGATGCAAATTCTGCGCGGGGACCCGCAAGCGGCGGAGCTTGTCGGTCAGGTCGCTCTCCACGTAGCCCAGCCAGCGGGAAAAATCGCCCTGGGCCGACCAGGCCAGCGTGCCGACAGCCGCCCCCATCACAGGCAGCCCATGAGTGAGAGAATAGGACTACGTTCCATGCTCTTCCGCCTCCCGGCCGTAAAGGAACTCAACGTCCAAGAGGTCCTTCTCCACCAGCGAATCGATGAACGACGGCATGTAGCCCGTCGGCCGCAGGGAGACCCCGTTGCGATAGTTGAAAATATCGAGGATTACAATCTGCTTGTCATCCGCATCGTAGCGCACGACCTCGGTAATCTGCGTCACGGCCCGGGCCCCGTCGGGCAGGCGGCTGATGTGGACGATCAGGTCGATGGCCGACGAAAGCTGGCGGTGGATGGAAGCCACGGGCAGATCGGCCGCCATCAGCACCAGCACTTCCAGCCGCTCGATCACCTCGCGGGCGCTGTTGGCGTGGACCGTGGTCATCGAGCCGTCGTGGCCGGTGTTCATGGCCTGGATCATGTCCAGGGCCTCGCCGCCGCGGCACTCGCCCACGATCACGCGGTCGGGCCGCATGCGGAGCGAGTTCTTCACCAGGTCGCGGATCGAGTACTCTCCCGCCCCTTCGATGTTCGGCGGCTTCGTCTCCAACGTCACGACGTGTTCCTGGTGCAGCCGCAGCTCGGTCGTGTCTTCGATCGTGACGATGCGTTCCTTGAAGGGGATGAAGCTGCTCAAGACGTTGAGCATCGTCGTCTTGCCGGTGCCCGTGCCGCCGCTGACGAGGATGTTGCGGCGGGCCACCACGCAGGCCCTCAGGAACGTGGCCGCGCTGCGGCTGATGCTGCCCATCTCGATCAGATCGTCCATCGTCAGCCGCTGGGCGGGGAACTTCCGCACCGTGAGGCACGGGCCCTTGATGGCCAGCGGCGGAATGATGGCGTTCACGCGCGAGCCGTCGGGCAGGCGGGCGTCGACCAGCGGCTGGCTCTTGTCGATCCGCCGCCCGACCTGGGCCACGATCCGCTCGATGATCGCCTCGGTTACCTTGTCGGAAATGAAACGCCGCCCGCTGCGCTCGATGATGCCGTCGCGCTCGACGTAGATCTGGCTGCTGCTGACGACCATAATCTCCGTCACCGTCGGCGCCCGCAGCAGGTCTTGCAGCGGTCCGAAGCCGAAGATGATGTCCTTGAGGTCCTTCTTCAGCGTCCGCAGGATCATGTACTTCCGCAACTCGTGGTGCAGGTGCGGGCGGACTAGATGGAAGATGTCGTTGAACCCGCTCTCCACGCGATGCACCTGCTGGCTCACGTCGCGGCACTGGGCCAGGTTGAGCCGCTCGCGGAGGAATTTCAAGAGGCCGTGCAGCTCCGCCTCGCGCTCCGGCACGAGCGTGGCCGGCAGGTCGAACTCGTTCGAGGTCAGCACGGCCATGTCGAAGATGCCGTCGCCGCCCGTCTCCATGATGATCTGGTTCACCAGGTGGTCGCGGAGCGTCAGGCCGGTGATCTCCTCCACCAGCGGCTCGTTCTCAGGGCCGAAGACGTTCAGCTCGCGGCAAACGTCTTCGATGTTGTTTTCCAGCAGCATGATGCTCTGCGGGTCGCTGCCGTGGCTGGTTTCGAACTGGTACAAGTCGAGCCGTTCGAGCAGCTTCTGGTGGATTTTCAGCTCCAAATCGGCCATGATCGACCGCAAATGGGCTTCCAGCTCGCCGCGGCTGATCGTGGCCGCCTTCTCGGCCTCAAAGGTCAGCGTGTACGGCCAGATCCGCACCTTGGCGCCCGGCTCGAACACGCCCGTCTGCCCGCCCAGCACCTCCTCCTCGCCCACCACACAGCTATTCAGGCCCACGTTCTCCAGCACCAGCTTGCCGTGACCCGCAGTACCGGGTGCCCCGACCCGCACCACGGCATGCTGCCGCGAGACCAGAGGGCTTTGCAGGCAGATCGTGTTCGAGGCGTCGCGGCCGATGGTGATCTGCAGCCCGGTCACCTCGACCACGTTGCGGCGGCTTTCGTTGATCTTGTTGAACCAGATTTTCATTACTTGCCGAGCAGGGAAATCGTGTAGCAGTTGGGGCCGAAGCGCTGGATGGACGTCATCAGTTTCTCAAACTTCTGCTCTTCATCCTTCACGTGCTTGCTGACCCGGATCATGAGCACGTTCTGTTGAACGGGGGCAATCTTCGCCGCCTTCATCACGTCCAGGGTGCCCAAGCGATTGCCGACCGAGACCACGACGAAGGGCTCGATGATGTCGCCGGGACCGACGATCTGGGTTGGCGCCGCAGGCTCCTCGGGCTGGGGCTGCACGTCGGCAGCCCCGGTGACATCGGCCGTCCCGGCGGCTACGGACGCCGTGGGGACCGCGGCCGCCGGTTTGGGGGCGGGCGTTGGTCCCACTGCCCATACCCTGAAGGAGATCTTGTCGCCCGGATTCAGGTGCGAAGTGTCGAAATTCCGCGGGACGACGATGAATTCTCCCTTTTCTCCCTCGCCCAATTCCAGTTCCGGCGGTGGCGTTTTGAAATCGCTCCGCAGGAGCAGCACGGCATCTTCACTTTCCCGCGTGTCGATCGCCCGCCAGATCCGGATGTCCTTGACGCCCACGCGCTCCTTCCACAGAAAGGCGTACTCCTTGAGCTTCCCGATATTATTCGCGGGAATCTCGACCTCCACCAGCTTGTCTTCCGTGAGGCGGTCGCCGCTGGCGACGAGCACGCCCTTCTTGATCCCGATGAAGCCGATCATGTCCTTCTTCTGGGCCTCGGTGTTGAGGTAATAGAAATTGGCCGCCGCACCTGCCGCGCCCAGTGCGATGGCAACGATCAGCCCTTGAATGCCTTTCATGGTTTTCCTCGCTCAGTTCACTCGTAGGACGGATTGGCAATCCGTCTTACATTCTGCGCTCGTAGGACGGATTGGCAATCCGTCTTACAAAACAACGCATTGCCAATCCGTCCAACATCGCGAAAATGCCTGTCATTGTCCGTGACTTTCCATTACCAGCCCGCTCCAACCGCCTTGCGGGTCCATCCCCAGGCGGATGTCGACCGCCAGGGCCGGTGCCGGCCGAGTCTCAAATCGAGCCTGCCAGCCCGAGGCAACCTGCTGCCAGCCCAGCACGACCGTCCAGCCGTGGTCGGCGAACCAGCGGTCATAAAACTCGCGGGCCGCTCGGCCATTCGGCACCATGTATTCATGGTCAACGGAAAAGGCCGTGATTGCCCCACCGTCCACCGCACGGATCGATACCAGGCGATGTCCGCCCGGCGGAAGCGGGACCTCGACCGAGGACTGCCCTCGGCCGCCCGCCGCGCCGCCGGACTGAAATAAGTATAAAGTCCAGGCGACGGGCTCTTTGCCTGCGTGCTGCGTGGCAGGTATCGCCATACCCCAGATTACCACACGATAGGTGGTTTCATCAAGCTTTGTCCCTGGGGAGCGGGGAGCGGGGAGCAGGGAGCGGGGAGCAGGAAGGTGCGATTTAGCCCGCGCCTCCTGCTCCCCGCTCCCTGCTCCCCGCTCCCCGCTTTTTGTGCCAATCAGCACCGGATGGCCCTCGCCCCAGCGATAGAGACGCCACTTGCCGGGCTGTTCCGCCACGGGCCGCTCGCCGGCGAGTCGTTTCAACAACTCCTGCTCGTCCGCGTCGGCCGACTCGCCGCGGGGCCGAGAATCGAGGATTGCCGCCCGGCATGCCGCTTGCAATGCGGCGTTGACCTCGCCCTCGCGACCGGAGAACTCCTGTCGCCGGATCGACCACGCCTGGTCCCCAAATTCCAGGACATGGGGCGCGGCGGCGTCGCCCAACAAGTCGCTCGGCACGGCGGGAGTTGCCGCCGGCGGCGTTCCCGCACCATGCCACGAATTCAGCACCTGGCCGCCGAAGCCCAGGGCAATCATCAAAAGCATGACCGTTATCAGGCTGTTGGTGGTCCAGGCCGATATCCGCCGCGCCAATTGGCCCAGGCTATTGGACGGTTGATTCGGCGGGTTGGAGGTTGTGGCCATAAGAATTTGTAGGGTGGGGCCAGCAAGCTTGCGAGCGCCGGCCCACCGATCACACGATTTGGTGGGCCGGCCTCGCAAGCTCGCTGGTCCCACCCTACCGTTAAGACCGTGGGACCGTGAGATCATTCCTGAAATGGACCACCAAACCCGCCCCGCCCAACTCCTTATTTTCACTTTCCACTCGTCTGAATCGTATTGAGGAACGTCTGCAGAGCAGCGATATTCGCGTTCAATTGCGGGATCTGCGACTGGGCCAGCGAAACCATCTGCGGCGGCATCGGCGGCTTCTTCTGCTGGAGGATCGCCTGGAACGCGCCCGCGCCGCCTGGTAAAGCCCTAGGAACGCGCGGCCCATCGTCTCCGCCACGCTCGGATCGCGCCGCCGCTTGGCGCGATTGCCCTGAATGTGATCGATAAGCTGCTGCACGGCAACGTCGGTCACTTTGCGGTCCGTGGTACACATCTTCCGGATCCGCGGCTGGAAATCGGGAGGGCCGCCCCAACCAAACAGCGCACCGTAGTAAATGAAATCGGGATCGTGGTCCAGCGGCGCCAATTGGCTTTGGAACCCCGCCTGGGTAATCGCCATTACTGACTGCACGTAGGCGCTGACCAGCGACGGGGGCGCCTTGGCCAGCCCGTACAGTACGGGGATTCGCCGCTCCCAATTATCGCCCAAACCCATCCGCTGGTATTGCCACTTGTCGTCGATCAGCCATGTCTGGGCGTCGATCGTGTAGGCAGGCATCTTGCCCAGCAAGGGATACTTGCGGATCAGCTCCGCGGAGCCCTCGCGCAATCCCTTGGTCTCGTCAAGCACTTCGGGATTGACGTTTGCCCCCGGCAAAGGGCCGCGTGCCACGGGCAGATCGACGCGACTGTCGTCCATGCCTGCCACCGTCCCCTGGTCGGACGATTCCATCGTTGCCGTGGCGGGCCAGTAGCTCGGACGGGGATTCGTGCCGCCGGTCCGCGGCCAGCGAGTCCCCCAGACCGCCAGCCGGGCCACGCTATTCTCGCGAACCTTCCATGCGGCCACCGTGCCGTAGTTGATGATCAAGGCCATAATGAACAGCAGGATCGGCAGCGCCAGGATCAGTTCCAGCATGGCCAAGCCGCGGCGGTGGGTAGATGTCGTGTGCATGGGTAACCCCGAAAACCAAATCCGAAATTCGAAACTCGAAATCCGAAACAAATTCCAATAATCAAAAAATACACAAATCAACAAAACAATACGTTACATGCCAAGGCGGTGTTTTGAACTTTTTTGTTTTCCTCTTTTCCTTTTTTTGGATTCGTATTTGTTTCGGATTTCGACATTTGGATTTCGGATTTTCTTCCTTTGGATTTCGAATTTTCCTTCTAGTGTGGGCTGATCTCTTGTAAATCCTCGCCGCTGAGTTGCCCCAGGTTCGGCAGCGTGTACCCGCCGGAAGTAAAGCCCGGCAGATTGGGATCGGTTTGCAGGATCGTGGCCAGGGAAGGTTGCGTGACCGGCGCAAGCTGGCAATTCCAACTCTGGTTGAAGAGGTTCCAAACCATCGGCCCACCCACCCGGCCGACGACCCAAGGCGCATTGCCGCCCCCGCCCCCGCCGCCGTTCTGCGACGGGCCCGCCGGCACCGAGGCCATCTCGCCCGGCACGCCGCCGATGAGCGCAGCGCCGGGGTGTTGGAACCGCCTTCCTTGACCCATTCCAGCCGCCTCTCCGGTATAAACAGATGCACCTCGGCAAATGCCTGGGCGTCGGCCTCCAGCGGATTGTCGAACAGCCGCGGGGCGAAGTCCGGCAGCTTCTTCCAATAAACCACGCCGATGAAAGTGTAGTGCTTCTGCAGCTCCGCGTTCGAATCGGCCGACTTCGCTGGGTTTTCGTAGATGACCATCGGCAGGTTCGACTTCGGATACTCGACGTTCAACAATTGCTCCAGGTATCCACAGGCGAAACTCCGCCACAGCCCGCCGAACTGCGACAGCTTGCCCACCTGATCGAAGGCGCTGAGCAGGCTTGCGTTCCACTCGTCGAGATAGCGCTTCGAATACCGCCGCCGCTGCTCCACCGCCGTGCGCACATAATCCGCCTGGTTCGGCAGATTATCCAGACTCCGGATCGACCGCCGGCAAGGTGCGTTCGTCAGGCGCATACGTCTTTTCGGCATCGCCGCCCACCGGCCGGGCATCCGTCCGCCACAGCACGCCGAACATCGGGCCGCGGCGGTGGTCGGGCTCGCCGTTCCGCGCGGCCGTCTCGCGGGCCGCCGACTGGGCAATGTCCGGAAAGGCGACCACGACCGCCCTCTGATACTTGGGAATCAACTCCTGCGACAGGATCTCCTCCGTCATCGGCAGCACCTGGTCGCTCACCGACTTGGCCCACGCCGAGTAGTTGGTGACCATCTGCTGCTCCAGCGGGACTTTTTGCTGGATGGCCGAGCCCAGGGCCGTGAACTTGGGAAAACCCGAGGCCGAGAAGACCGGGGCCACGTTGCTCCAGGCGGCCAGGATTTTTGGCGTGTAGGAGGCGGCGTTCTGGTCGCGGGCCTCGCGGAGGAAGGCCGTGACGGCGAACACGTCGCACAGCAGATTATTGGTGAAGGCCAGCGTGTTCATGCCCCGCGCCAAGACCACGCCGCCGGAATAGGCCGCCGAATCGGCCGCGTTCTGCATGCGGAGCTTGCCGTCCACGTGGCGGCCGACGTTCATCACCATCCCCAGCAGCATCGCCAGAAAGAGCACGGCGAACACGCTCACGATGCTCATCGAACCCCGCTCGTCGCGATGTAGTCCCCTCGCCCTCTGGGAGAGGGTTAGGGTGAGGGCACGCAGTCCCCTCGCCCTGTGGGAGAGGGTTAGGGTGAGGGCACGCCCTGCCCCTCTCCCCGAAGGTGAGGGGAGACTAAACGGTCGCTTACGGATAAACATACGTCACCACCGATTTCTCGCCTTCGTTGCCGATGGTCGCCGCGGCCTGCAATGGATAGGTGTAGACGCCGCCCTGCTTCTGGATCGACGACGCCACCTTGTCCGTGCCGCTGGGCCCGACCACATACCCGCCAGCAGCCGCCCCGGCCCCGGCAGTAAGGGGAACTGGTATTTCACCGTCACCGTGATCGTGTCCTGCCAGCCGACCTCGTTGAAGTAGAACTCCCCGGGGTCCTCCGGCAACCCGTAGGTCTCCAGCGGCGGCTCCTGGTTCTTATGGTAAAAGCGGATCTGGACGTCCGTGTTCTGCATGGCGTAGGCCAGCTTGTGATCCAGCCGCGGTCCGATGGCCGTGTTCGTGCCCGAGCTCGGGGCCAGCGTGCCGTAGGCCTCCTTCAGGACCGAATCCATGGCGGCCGCCGCCGGGGCGGGCAAACCCACGTCGCGCGACGGCGAGATCGGCACGCAGGCCAGAACAGCGGCCGAGGCGATCTTGTTGAACTTAGGGCTGCCCGGCGCGATGATATAAGTCAGCCCTCCGCTGCCCGGGCCGTAGTCGGCGGCCGTGGGATTGAGTTCCGGCGGGACCTGGTCCGGGGCGTCGGGATCGACGGAGTAAGAACTTATGCAGCAGGGGCCCTCCGGCGCGGCCATGCCGGCCGGAATCCACACCGCCGCGCTGCGGGCGGCGGCAAAAGCGGCGTAGTGGACCACCACCGTGCCGATCATCAGTTGGCTGACCTGCACGATCATCATCATGATCATGATGAAAACCGGCAGGGTCAAGACAAAACTCAGGCTTTGCACGCTTCCCGCTTCATCCCGGTGCAGTTCAAAAAGGCGGCCCAAGCGAAGCTGCGCCCGGCTGAAGCGCACCAATGCCCAGGCCGCCAGTATGAGCACGATCAACAATGCCAGCCAGGGCGAACATGCCATCATTATTGCACGAGCCATGGCGAAGTCCTTTAGTTCTTAGTTCTTAGAGCTTAGTTCTTAGACGCTTGCGCGGGACGCTCCCCCGAAATCCTAAGTTCTAAGTCCTAAGTTCTAAGTTCTTTTCCAACACCTAAATCAATCCAAACCTCACAATAACCACCGCCGCCAGCGCACCGGGCGAGAACATCATCGGCACGTTGAAGGCCGCAATTTCCTCACTCCCGAGCGGCATAAACCACGGCAGCCGCATTTTCTTCGCCATCAGGCGCACGACGGCGCGACACGGTCGTGACCGGTCCCACCCGCCAGACCAAGAGGATCAAAGTGAAACACGCGCACAACACGAAGCTCCACAAGAGCGCCTCCAGCCCTTTCTCCCATCCCAATAGTGCCCCGATCATGGCCATCAGTTTCACGTCTCCCCCGCTGACGCCCGGCAAGCACACGTAGCAAACGATCAGTAACCCGCCGCAAAACAGCAGGCCCGCCAGGCTCTCGTACAACGACGGCGAACCCGGCCAGAATATCCAAGGCCACAGCCTCCCATCCGCCGCGCCGCCGGCCGTCAGCCACGCCCCATGCGCCGCGCTCAGGGCCACGCCCGCCAGCATGCCGCCGTACGTGTTCCAGTTATAAATCTTCTTGCGGAGCACGTCGGTAGCCGCCGCCGCCAGCGTCATTCCCAGGAGCACGACCGTTTGCAGCATCATGGCGCCTCGGCTCTTGCCGTAGGACGGATTGGCAATCCGTCTGAAAATCATGCACGGATTGGCAATCCGTCTGAAAATCATGCACGGATTGGAAATCCGTCCTACGAGCTTGCTCACGTCGGCACGTTGTTGGCGTCGTTGGTCAAGTCCTCCAGCCCTTGGTTGAAGTAAGCCTTGATCGTCGGCCAGGCCTTCAGCAGCAGGAAGATCAAGATCGGCAGGGCGATGGCCCCGATGATCAGGATCGTCTCCAGGCTGAGCGAGCCGTTTTCATCCGCGTGAATCTCCTTCAGAAGTTTCAGCAGGGATTTGTTTTTCATGAACTCTCCTCTCCGTTCGTGATGAAGCCCGACGGGGCACCCGATTGCGGGTCAGCGAGGAACCGGCTTTCCCCGCTCGTTGACGCGCACTCCTCGCTTGCGCAGTCGGGCTTCAATGTCACATAAATGGCCAAGACACTACGACGCACACCATCTCATACGCCAGACGAATGATCTGAGGGCCGACCCGAAACAGGAACGCCGCCAGTGGCAGGATCACGCCCAAGAGCAGGACGTAGTCCAGCGTAGCCGAACCTCGCCGCCGCCTCATTTCACTTCGACCGGATCTTCGCATGATTGTACTCATCACGCTCCGCCGTGATGCTTCCCCATACTCATAACGCTCCATCGCGTGATGGAATTGCATCACGGCGGAGCGTGATGAGTACGGCCTCGTTATCACACAACTCTCATTATACCAGAAACCGCCCTCACCATCCCTCGTCCTTCATCCCATCCTTAATCCTTCCCCCTACCCCGTCGCCCACAAGTCCCGTGTCAACTGGATCCGGTCGCTAATCCCCTGTTCGTGGGGTTCACGGGCGAACGTTGGCCGTTCCCCCGTCGGTTCCAGGTCGGCCAGCATCCGACCTTCCGCGTTTCGGCCCTTGAACCGCGAGACGAAAATATCGGACAGCCGGTATTTGTTATTGTCGTCCAGTCCGCGGGCCTCGGTGATGCGGGTCAGTTTTCGCGATCCATCTTCGCTAAAGCGGGCAATCTGCACGAGCAGATGGATGGCGGAAGCCACCTGGGCCCTCGCCACGTAGACCGGAATTTGGACATCGGACATCAGCGACAGCGTTTCCAGGCGGATCAGGGCGTCCAGCGGCGTATTGGCATGCACGGTGGAGAGGGCCCCGGAGTGGCCACTGATCATCGACTGGATCATGTCCAGCGCCTCGCCGCCGCGGACCTCGCCAACGATGATCCGGTCCGGCCGCATGCGGAGCGAATTGACGAACAACTGCCGCACGTTCAGCCCTCCCCGGCCGCGGCGGTCGGCCTGCTGCGACTCCAGGTACAGGCAATGGTCCTGGATCAGCCGCAACTCCGAAGTGTCTTCGATGACGACGATCCGCTCTTCTTCCGGGATGAACCGCGAAATTGCTCCCAAAAGGACCGTTTTTCCCGTGCCCGTGCCGCCGGAGATAATGATGTTCTTCCGCAATCGCACGCAGATTTCGATGAACTCCTTGGCCGCAGGGCTGAGACTGCCGAACGCGATCAGGTCGTCGATCGTGAGGATCTGCTTGGTGAAGCGGCGGATCGTGAGGTAGGTACCCGTGCGGGCGCTGGGCGGAATGACGGCATGCACGCGGGAGCCGTCCGGCAGGCGGGCGTCGAGCACCGGGTGTTCCTCGGTGATTTCCCGCCCCACCCACTGGGCCACGTTGTGGATGGCGGTCAGCAGGGCGTCTTCGCTGGGAAAATGGGCGTCGGTGCGGATCAGCTTCCCGCGGCGTTCCACGTAGACGCAATCATGGCCGTTGACCATGATTTCGCTCACCGACTCATCGGCCAAGAATGGTGCGATCGGCTCCAGAAAGTAACCGACGCTGGCTTCAAAGATCGCCTGACGGGACATGGCGCTTCCTTTCCCGCGTCTGGGGGAGCCGAATACGCACTGCCCTTCGTGCGGTGTCTCTTCCGATGCCTATATCTTCCAACAACTTGGGGCGAATGTCAAGGTCCCAGCCAAACATGGTTTCCTTTTTCCGTAGGGTGGGCCGATACTTATCTACGTGTCGCCTTCCCCTACATTCCCAAATGCTCCCCCCGAATATCCGCAATCCGCTTTTCCGTCCTGATTCGCAACAATCCGGAGGGCATCTTCGCCATCGCCTTCTGGTACCAGAACCCGGCCCGCAAGAGGCATAAGGTGCGGTCCTGGCCGGCCCGCGTTTGGGCCAGGTCCCACCATCCGTCGCCCAACTTCGCCTGCTGCTCGGCGTCGCCGGGCGAGGCGGCAAGATCCCGCTCTGCGATCTCGCGAAGTTGCCGATCCGCTGCCTTGACCAGGCACTGGAGCCCACGCGTCCAATCTTTCTCCGCAGTGCAATACGAGCGGCCCAACAGCAGGTTCGCCGGCCCGTCGTCCGGGTCGGTCTTCAAGGTTTCCCTCGCCGCTTCGATCTGCCGATGTTCTTCGGCCACCTTCTGCACTTCCGCCCGGCACTGTGCCGCCTCGCTCCGATACTCTTTGCCTTGCACCCCCTGGCAGGACTTGCAGACAAGCTCCGCCAGGTCCAGCGCGGCATCATAATCCTTGGCGGCAAGCGCCTGGTCGATCACCGCACGGGAACCGCGAACCAGCGAGCGGATCCGCGGCGCGGTGGCCGGCCCTGCGGCGAACTTCTTCAAGAGGGCTTCTTTGGCCTTCAGGGCATCCATTTCGAACTGGCCGGCGGTGGCATCGACGGCCGCCACGACCAGCGAGGCGTCGCCGCCCTGGCCGGCAAAATCGGCCACCGTCCGCAAGACCACGAACCGCTCGTCCGGCCGATCGGCGAACCGCTCGTTCATGCGGAACAAGGTCTCGGCCCTCTTAGAGCTTGGCGTCGGGGGTCTTGGCCTCGGCCAGCCCCAGTTCTTTGCTGAGCCTGGCCGTAACCTCCCGCTGCGTCTCGTCCGAGGGCGGCGGCAGCTTGCCCGTCGTCGCCTGACGCTCCCCTCGCCCACCGGTCGCAAGCGGCACGATGGGAGAGGGGCCGGCCACTTGCTCCCCTCGCCCACTGGGAGAGGGGCCGGCCACTTGCTCCCCTCGCCCACTGGGAGAGGGGCCGGGGGTGAGGGCCTTTTTATCCACGAGCCCTGGCTTGGAAACTTCCTCGACATACCCCGCCTGCTGCCCTTCGCCGGTTCCGGCCAGTTTATCGAAATCGTTGGGCGTCAGGCTGGCCAGTTCCTGAGGTGCCTTCTGCGGGTTCGCGCTTCCCGAGTCGGCGAGGGACAATGGCGGAGCCTTTGCAACGAAGGTGCTTGCCGGGGTTATTTTCGGCGGCTCATCGTCGCCTGTGGCGATCGTCTCCGACGGGTCCGGTCGCGTGCGATCGTACTCATCACGCTCCGCGTGATGGCCCCCGCTGTGCCCGTTGTTCTCCGCGTGATGGTCTCCGCCGTACTCATCACGCTCCGCGTGATGGTCGTCATCACGCGGAGCGTGATGAGTAGATTGCCAGGCCACAACCCCCGCGACCAAGAGCGCCGCGATTCCCCCGCCCATGCCAAGCTTGAGCGCCAGCCCGCCTTGCTTCTTCGGCACGCGCCGCCTCTGGCGGCTGGGGCGGAGGTCCTCGCTGCCCAAGAGACTTTCGATCTGGAAGGCGCCAGGGGCGGAGATGAACGTCCCCTCGCCCTTTGGGAGAGGGTGAGGGTGAGGGCAAACCTTTCGCCCCTCGCTCACCCGCATCTTTTCCCGCAGCGCTTGGTCGTAGTTGGCCTTCTTCGCGGCATCCAGCAGGCAGACCTTGGCCGCTGCCACTTGATTCAAGAGCTTCTGCGAGAGGGCCGAATGCCGCCCGGTCTGGAAGCTCCGCAGATGGGCCATCCGCTGGTCGGCTGCGTTGGCGATCGCGTCGGCGCTTTGCTCGAAGAGTTCGATCCCCAGCAGGCAATAGTGATGCGGCGGCTGGTTCTTGGGTGCAATCCCCAGCCAGATATGGTAGGCGTCGAACGCCCCTTCCAGCGGTTTGTCCATCTCTGACGACATCTTCGCTACTTCCGCTATCGCCGAAATGCCCCCGGCTCGCCTGGGGGATCGTTACGCTCCTCGCTACATGCAACGCGCCTCTTCACATTGTTTGGATGCCACTGGCTTGCCCAGTGGAGCCTCACGCTCCTCGCTACATGCAACGCGCCTAGCAACGAGCGTAAACTTCCCCCGGGCGAGCCGGGGGCATTGAAGCAAGGAACGCGACCTGTGTGTAGCAAGGACCGTAAACATCCCCCGGGCGAGCCGGGGGCATTGCAATTCGCGATATGTTACCCGTCACATTATTCCCTACATCCCTCCCGCCTTCGCGGCCCCTAACCGCGACTCGACCAGCGCCTTCGCCAGCCCTTCCTCCAACCCGCCGCGGGCCTTCTCGTACCAATACCGCGCCCGCCGCATCGCCACCTCCCGCTCGGCCCCCTGCTGCTCCTGCGCAACTTCCCACCACTGGTCGCCGCGCTCGGCCTGTTCGGCAGCCCCGCTCGGCGGCGAAGCCGCATCTTCCGCGGCCAGGGCGCGGAGTTGGCCGTCGCCGCCCTTGGCCAGGCAGGCCAAACCATGTTCCCAATCGCCCGCCTCAAGGCACAGGTACGCGCCCAGCGAACGGTTGGCCTCGGCATCGTCCGGGCTCGCCGCCAGCGCGGTCCTGGCGTCGCTGATCTCCTGCCCCTGGGCGGCGGCCTTGGCGATCTCCGCCTGCAATCGGGTCGCCAGAGCGCGAAACTCGCTCCCCTCCTTCCGCTGCGAGACCTGCCGGGCCAGCCCTGCGAACTCCAGCGCCACCTCGCCGCGTCCCGCAGCCAGGGCCTGCTCGACGCCTTGACTCGCGCCCGTCAGCAGGGCCTTGACCCGTGCCGCATCCATCGGCCCTAGGGCGATCCGCGCCAGCGCCTTCTCCTGGCTGGCCAAGAAGTCGAAATCGAACTCTTCGCCCGCCCGTCGCGTGGCATTCAGCACCAGTGTCACGTCGCCGCCCTCGGCGGCCAGATCGGTCGTCTTCCGCAGCAGCACAAACCGTTCTTCCGGCTTGACCTTTTGCGAAGCAGCCACCTTGAACAACTGGTTGGCCAGCGTGCGCTTTTGTTCCGGCGTCTTGGCCGCCGAGACTTTATAGATCTCGTCCATCAGTCGTCCCGCCTCTTCCTGCACGGCATCCGAGGGCAGGGAGGAGCGGGGAGCCGGAACGG
>CAWGOT010000010.1:0-957674 GCA_963824275.1 uncultured Planctomycetia bacterium
ATTTCCCAAGCACGACCTTGGAGTCCGGCAATTCCTTGCCGTTTTCGCTTTGCTTTTTGTTTTCATTTGTTTCGGATTTCGGATTTCGGATTTCGGATTTCCCGCTTGGGGGTGAGGGCCTCTTGTCCCATTTCGTGTTCGAGAGCACGACCTTGGAGTCCGGCAATTCCTTGCCGTTTTCGCTTTGCTTTTTGTTTTCACTTGTTTCGGATTTCGAATTTCGGATTTCGAATTTCCCTATTGGGGGTGAGGGCTGTGCGGCGGCTGAGGGTGTCTTTTCCGATTTCGGATTTTGATTTTCGTCTTCATTTGTTTCGGATTTCGAGATTCGGATTTCGGATTTCCGCATGACCTGTTGCTGGACTCTGGCTTGCTTGGCGTAGGAGACCAGCAGGAACAATCCCGTGGAGAAGATCACGACGATCGCTGCATTTCGCGGCAGCCGCTCGACAAGCAAGGGCGGCCGCTTGGCACGTTTTCCGGCTGAGTGGTGCATGCTGTTTTCTCCTGCTCCTTCTCCTCCCAACGCCCCCACCGACCCCGCGTCGGTCGCGCGATGACTGACCAGCTAACCGCGCCAACCGCACGACGCTCCGCTCCCCACCGACCCCGCGTCGGTGGCGCGATGACTGACCAGCTAACCGCGCCAACCGCACGACGCTCCGCTCCCCGCCGACCCTGTGTCGGTGGAAGCGATGACTGGCCAGCTAACCGCGCCGGCCGCACGACGCTCCGCTCCCCGCCGACCCTGTGTCGGTGGAAGCGATGACTGGCCAGCTAACCTCGCCGACCGCACAGACTAGCTTGTCAGTCACCGCTTCCACCGACGCAGGGTCGGCGGGGAGCCGGTTCCCGTGGGCGCTGCTCTTAGCTGGCAGTCATTTGTCCACCGACGCAGGGTCGGTGGGGATGTTCTGTCCCTACTTCCCTTTCTTCCCGCCCGCCGCCGGCGCCGCGACAGCCGCCTTCCCCGCCGCCGGGACCTTTGGTACCAGGCCGTGCCGCTGGAGCGTCGCCGCGCACTCGCCCGAGGCCAGGAACGCGGCAAAGTCCTTCGCCGGCTGGCCCGCCTCCGCCGAGACCCACAGGTCGACCGGCTGGCTCAGCCAATAGCCCTGGGGCAGCGTACTGTAGGCCCCTCCTGCCGGGAGGGACGGCCCAATCGCCAGGATCTTCACCGACGCCTCCCCGGCCGGCATCTGCGAGAGGTCGACGATGCCCATCGCCAGCGGATCGCGGGCCACGGTCTGGATCAGCTTGCCAATATCGGCCCTGGGCAGGACCTTGACGTGTTGTTTCCAGCCGAGTTCCGTTTCCATGAGCCGGCTGATGGGGTCTTCGGCCGGCGGCCCATACAGGTGAATCGCGCCGAAAAACAGCGACAATGCTTGCGCCTTTGCTTCCTGCTCCGCCGTCTTTGCTCCCTGCTCCCCGCTCCCTGCTCCCCGCTCTTGCCTCCCCGCCCTTACCACGTCGAACCAGTCCTTGCTCTGTCCGCCGTAGACGTCGCGGAGCGCACGGTAGGAGATCGCGGAGACCGGATTTGTGGGATGGACGACGATGGCGGCCGCCCGCCAGCCCAGCGTGACCTTGGTGGGCTTGATGACTTTCCATGCCGCATCATATTGGTGTGCGGTCTTGGTTTCCAGCATCGCATCGATCAGCAGCAACTGGCTCCCCTGGCCTTCCGTTTCCGATTTCGGATTTTGATTTTCTTCCCTATTTGTTTCGGATTTCGAATTTCGGATTTCGGATTTTCCATTCTTGCTCCCCTCGCCCTCCGGGAGAGGGGCAGGGGGTGAGGGCTCCCCCACAAACTCCCCAATCGCCTCGTATTGCGTCCCCGCCCGATACTTGATCTCCACAGCCATCTTGGCCTTGGAGAACTCCGTCCCCAGTTCCTTCATCATCCCCTGCCAGGCCGGGCTGCCGCTGATGGCCACTTCCACGCCCCGATGGGCCTTCACGTCCTGCAATCGCTTCACGCCACGCAAGTCGTTCAGCTCGTATTCCGGCCAGAGTCCGCACTGCTTGACGATCTTCGCCCCTTCCGGCCCGGCGGCGAACTTGCAGAAATCCCGCACCGATTGCGGCGCGGCCGGTTGCAGATAGAGCGTAAGCGAATCGGTCAAGGGATAGCTACCGTCGGCAACGGTCGCGGCGGTGGGGAAGACCGGCTTCGCGCCCTTGGAGGTAACGATGCCGAGGACACGGACCCGCTTGTCGAGTTGTCCGCCGGGCGGATAGCGGAGGAATCCGATCGCGCTCGGGCGTTTGATGAGCGCGGCCACGACCTGCTCGTCGGTCTCCTTTTGCGCGGGCGGCCTGGCGGACGGATCGTAGAATGCCATCGCGAAGGGCCGGTCGCGCAAGGCCTTTTCTGCCATGATCATCCCTTCCGTGCTGATCGCCATGCGACCGAGAACTTCGATCTGCGCGCTCAGACCCGAACCGTGAATGTCGTTCCACGAAGCGACCTGCCCGCCGAATATCTTTGCGAGGTCGTCGACCGCAATGGTCCGCAAGGGGCTTTGGGCGTTCACCGCCACGCCGACCGCGAAGCGGCCCAGAACCGCGTTTTGAAGCCTACCGGTCCTTTTTCTGTCGTCGTCGCTGAGCCGGGAGTCGAGCGTCATTCCGACGTCGGACTCGCGACGCGCGAGGGACGCCAGGATTTGATCGCTCTCCCATGGCGTAAAATCGATGAATCGCGCGCGCGGTCGCTTTCATAACGGCGGATTAACGTTGCCATGAGAGACATCCCATTCCATGTTCCATAGGCGATAAACGGTTCGGGCCTGGCGTTTGCGCTTTCGTTTCCGGCCGTCGCCTGGCTCGCAGGTACGGCAACCACCAACCCGAAGACCAGTATCGCTGTTCTTTGCATGATGATCTACGCAAGAGACGTGGTGTGTGGGGGCTGGGGCAGCGCGCCGCGTTTCCAATAAACGCGAATCGCGGGTTCTATGTTGCGGCCAAAAAAAAAGGGCCTACTTCACAAAGGACTCGAGGAAAAACCGGGCCGAATCCATTGAATCCCTAACGCCCGGATCCGCCTCCTCCTTGATCGCGGCGTCAATCGCTGAGATTGCCTGCTTGGCGCGGATCCTCTGGTCTTCACGCGTGCGTATTCCGTCGCAAACGGAAAGGGGGAACTCGCCGGCCGCTTTTCGAATCTCCATGTCCTTCAACGTCAGAAGGGAAAGAAGCGCCGAAAAGACGCCGGACGATGTCTGGCTCGCGGGATGCTCGAAATCGAAGCCTTCCCCCTCCGTCAGGACAGTCGCCGAGGCCAGGCGCGCCAGCCGCGGCTTCGTTTCATCGGCTATGATGGACGCGAAGTAGGCGGCGCGATCCTCCCTCTTCGAAAACGTGGCAGCGATTTCGTCGGCGAGCAACCTCAGGTCATCCTTGCTACTTAACTCCCTCCCGGCGAATAGCGTGCGCGGCCAGTTCGCGGCATCCGCAACGGCCTCCGCCTGTGCGGCGGCGTAACGCGGAAGCAGGCGGTTGGCCGATAGCCGAACCGACATCAGCCGGGCCGCATCGGCTCGGATGCCGCGGAGCTGATCCGCAAATCGGTCGTCGCTCTTTTTCGGCTGAAAAGTCTCCAACACTGAGAGCGCGTAGCGGACAACCGTAGAATCATCGGTGGCCGCAGCGCGCTTCAGCGCCGCTTCGCCCCCCGAGTCGCGAAGCTTTGCAATGCGTTCGATTTCGTCGCTGAAACCCAATCCCGGGCCCCTCCCCCCGGCCTCGCGAAGCTTGGAGATTTGCTCAAGGGTACGGATAAAGGGGCTCTTGCCCGGCTCGCCGACGATCTTCTTGGCCGGAATGTCCCGACGCGCCGGCGAGTGTCCGGGCCACACCACGAGCTCGTC
Source organism: uncultured Planctomycetia bacterium (assembly GCA_963824275.1). Classification (GTDB taxonomy): domain Bacteria; phylum Planctomycetota; class Planctomycetia; order Pirellulales; family Thermoguttaceae; genus JANXQG01. The sequence goes on from CAWGOT010000010.1 coordinate 3,882, forward strand.
GCCCGCCTCGAGGCTGACGGGCTTTTTGCGAGGGAACTCGGATCCTTCGACCCGCTCGTATCCAAACGAGATGGCGGACAGGCGAACGGTCCTCTCGGCCGTATCCTTCGCGTCGGTGTACGACCGCTCGGTCCGGAGCACGACGGTGGCGTTTTCTTCCCCTGTTCCGCGGACGCTAGCTACGCGAACAAGCGCAATATCCCTCTGTTGCCACGGTTCTTCCAGGCCGAAATCAGGTTCCGTTGCGGGCGAACCGCCCATCACTTGCCCACGCATTGTGATAACGGCGGAGCAGACCAGCGGGAAAAACAAAAATAAACAAGGCTTCATTTGATCCTCCGAAAAAAAGGTATGTACGTCAATTTGTTTGCTACTGCCAGCGCCTTTAGCCGAGCCGTTTTGGTAGGAGCCATCGAAGCCCGAAAGCGCACGTGAGGTAAAACGACGGCCCGCACCACATTTGCCTCCCGGCAAACCACCATATTGGCGAGGGGCGGCAAAAATAACTTGGTACCGTTTTATACTATCGAGGACGACCTATTTTGATCCTGGCGGCGGCGGTGGCGGCACCTTCCAGCCCGACACCCACATGAAAAACCCTTAAGCCGTCGCAACATCGCCGTGTCCCGGAACTGCACCATTAATGAGAATAACCGCGGGCGTTATGTCCACCTCGTGGATCTCCGTAGCATCCTCCGGTTGCTCGGCCCAGGCGTTGGGGTTCGGCGGTAGATGGACTTCTTGGGATCCCGCGTACCTAAACGTGACCTTAACTTCCGAACTTGCCGCGCGCTCGAAATATCGTTGGTCCGCGCCATTCGCGACTTCCTTCGTGCGGACGCCGACGATTTCCTTAAAGGCCATCGGCACTTCACCGTTTTTTATCATAAGCTGGTTGTTCTCGTCGCTGCTCTTAACAACGCCCCAGGCGTTGGTTGGGTTCCATTTCGTTGGGAATCCCACGCTCGGAAAATCCTTCATACTTATCACTCCCGTCCACTTGTTTGCGCCCGTTGAAGGCGGATCTTGTATCGAATTTGCGCCGAAATAGTACCAGGGCCAGAGACTCATATCGTTATCTGGTCCCCTCCAACCATTGGGATACTCCATCACGCGTAACCAGTCCAGCCCTCTAACCGAGCTGCCCGCCGTGGCGTAGTCAGCGTACTGCCCGTATCGTTTGAACTCGGACCCAGGCGGACCATAATGTGCCACGGCCGTCCCGGCCTCTGCGCGAAGGATCTGGATAAAGCCGACTTGAAGCTTTCCGATTGCCGAGGGCCTATTGGCGGGCGCGTCTAATTCCAAGCCACACGTCAGGCCCCACCCTTTCGCCGTATCGGGCTTCTTGATTTCTTCGGGCGCCCCGTAGCCTGCAGAGTATTGGAACGCCGCCCAATTGCTACCCGGTTTATTATCCGTAACCCAATGCCCGCCGGCAATCGCAGTAACAGAATTAGAAAACGTGTCCGATACCACCGCTCCGGTTTCCGCCGTGAACATTGGGCTCCCGACGATAACCTTCACGACCGCGACTTCCGCCGTCACCGTGGTTCCTTGCACTGTAGCACTCAACTTGACAATTTGCGGGGTATTTGCAAAGGATACGATGACGTCCTTGCCCGTACGGGGACCTTTGATCGTCGCTTGCCCCTCCGTGATGCTCCAAGTCGGGATGGCGGTTGCGTTGCCGAGGCTGTATTTGTACTCGCTCGGGCCAGGAATATTGCGCGGACCGATGATCGTGGGCCCCGGATTAACTCCAACGAAGTCTTTGGCCGAATAGGCCGTCGGTGAGCTAAGTTCCACTGGTTTATGCAAATAGTATGTTGTGCTATTGCCTGGGGTGCCGGGAGGCACCACGGTATAATTGGTCGGGACGAAGGCATTATACGGAACATTGATTCCCTGCCTGTTCTTCTCCTCCGATATGGCCGGACGCAGGCGCTCAGCCCAGGTGAATGTCGCCGTGAGCGTATCGGCATGGTCGAATGCTTGGTTTGCCAATATAAGAAAGGTCTCGCCTGAAAAGCCCTTGCCTAATACAGAAATGCCCGACGTACTCACACCTGGTACATAAACGGGTCTGCTTGTCGTGGCATTCGCCGGAAGGTCGTATATTGCAACGTTCTGAGCACCGTCTCCCTTAAAGCTGAACGTCAACTGCCCGACAACAGAAGCCGGGTCGAACTCACGTGGCAGGCCGAGACTCAGGTTCAGGCTCATCATGGTCGGGGTCAATGGGTTTCCATTTCCGTCCTGGTAGTTGCCATTTTTTGAGACGACGCTAGGAGGAAACGCACCGGAAACTGATTTGGGCACCATTTCGCCACCGCCTTCGCTCGGCGAAAGCCTGCTTCCGCCGAAAAACTGACCCCAACTGCCGCCGAAGACGTCCATTTGGATGTCCGCGGCAGCCGTGTTGAACCTCTCCCGGCCGTTGCTTTCTCCCTTGCCCGACCCAGCCTCTTCCAAGCCGCCCCAAAGGTCGACGCTGTGGTTGTCGCCCGGATCGGCTCCGTAGACCTCGAATGCGAGTCGATTAGGGAAATTAGGATTGCTGTATCCACTCTTATGCCAAGCGGTCTTTCCCGTCTCGTCGTGTGCCTCCGGGTTAATAATAGATTTCCCAGCGGGCGGGTCAAGGAAGATCCCCATATCGTCCTGCGCGATTGTGAGCGCGACTGTGAACCCTACGCCCTCCTGGCCGTGCTCGCGCCCGTCGCCAGGTCTCGTCACCAAAGGCCGCACCTGTACAAGGAGGCCGTTCATTTCAGCGGCGCTGTTGGTCGGCGTCTTGCTTTCCCCCAACTGCTCTTGGGCGTGGGCTGAGCCTGCCGCCATGGGAATCAAGAAAAAAGCAGAAGAGCAAACCAGGCACCAAACCGCGCTAAATCTACTAAGTGAAAACATGATCATAATCCCTCCTAATTCTTCGAATACTAGACCGATTCCTGCAAAAGTGAAAGTGAGCACCGAAGACGCGGTCAATCTCATTCTGCCCTCGCCACGGACTTTATTCCTTTGTCGGACGTGCAAAAAAGCCGTCCTGCCGAGGGAAAATGGATCGAATCGGGAGAACGGGCCGATGTGCTCCGTAAAAGTCCTACTCCGGCAAATCCTCTTCATGCCACCGATCCGTCAAAATATCGTCGAGAGCATCACGGTAGAACTCCATGAGCTTCCGAATTCCTTTGTCCTGCTCCTGTCCCACTGCGGCGTCAAGTGACGTAATCGCCTCCTTCGCTCTTGCAGCCCGCCCCTTGCGCGAGTCTATGGTATCGCAGACGTGCTCGAGCCACGTCGTGGCGTCCTTTCGGATTTCCCCGTCTTTCGACTTAAGAAGCGCGAGCACCGCCGTGAAGACTTCCGACGACGTTTCAGCGGCGGGATGGTCGTAGTCGAAACAATCCCTATTCTTCGCCGCCTCCAGCGAGGCCTCGCGTACCGGTCGCGGCTTGTCTTCATCACGCAGGATCGCAACGAAATAGCGGACGCGGTCTTCACGTTTTGGGAACGTTGAAATGATCCCGGTCGCCAGCCACCGCAAGTCCTGAGCACCGGCGTCCTTGGCTTCCATAAACAGAGTGCGTGGCCATTGGGCGGCCTCCGCACTAGCCTGTTCGGGCGCGGCCGCAAAGCGGGGCAACAGCCGGTTTGCCGAGAGACGGATCGGCATGGGCCGAGTGGTATCCGCCCGCAGAGCGCGGAGCTTGTCGGCAAAGGCCTGGTCGCTGGCTTTTATTGGTGTTTTTTCCAGCCGCGAGAGTGCGTAGCGGAGGACGGTTGCGTCAGCGCTGGAAACGCCCCCCTTAAGCGCGGCCTCGCTGCCTGCCTCGCGGATCTTGGCGATTTCCTCGAGCGTCTTAACCAAAGGAAAACTTTCGGCAGCGCCGGCAACTTTCGTGCCGTCCACGAGCGGAAAAGGCCTGCGCGCGAACGGGCCATACGACCAATTCGTCGCCAGCCGCAACGTGGACGGGCTTTTTAACCGGATTCCGTGATCCCGGGCGCCGCTCGTAGCCAAACGAGACTTGAGAGAGGGGAACCGACTCGTCCGGCACATCCTTTCGGCCCGTGTACGAGCGCTCGGTTCGCAGAACGACTTCGCCGTCCTCCACGCTGAGCACGCGAACCAACGAAATATTCATCTGCTCCCAAGGCAATTCTGACCCGAAATCTGGCGGCGCCAGATAGGCTGACGCGCCCATCAATACTGCGGCCCGTGCAAGAACGAAAAGGCACACCGACGCTAAAATGGAAAAGACCGATTTCATGAGATCCTCCCGTTGGAAAAGCCACTCTCCATAAGAACTACAAGAAACAACGCACGCCGACTAAACTATATACCAACGCTACGGGCTCGCGGGCCAAAGACATCCGCTACGGTCTAACTTTCTGAGGCCACATGAGAAATCCGTCCTGGGAGCTTATCCAGAGGATATTCCCAGGCGTGATGTCCACGTTTACCTCCTGTACGTGCGCTGGTTCGTCCCATCGGTTGGGCGGCATTTCAACACTGACACTACCTCCTTGGCCCTGACGGTAGTCGGCGTTCAACCTCACTAATCTCGAGCTTCCCTCAAGGAAATAACGTTTGTAGGCGCCGTTGGCTGTTTCCGTAGTGTGCGCGGCAATTTGCATCTTAAAGCGTTCCCGGATTCTCCCGTTTTGAAGCGGGTTTGTGCGGCTAGGATCGTTCTTGTCCGTGGGATTCCACTGCGCCGGCCACTCGGGGGACGGGGTATCGTTCATCGATAACGTCCCTCTCCAGGTGTCCTGACCCGGCGGCGCAGTGGGTGCGGCCACTTCCCTATTCCTGCCGTACCACGGCCAAAGGCACGTTGCGGGATTGTCGAATGGCGTTCCATTCTCTGATAATTCGAGCCAATCCAACGCGACATAGGCGCGGTTCGGAACACTTCCGACGCGTATGAGTGTACCTTTTGATCCGTCGGCTGGCGATCCGTACTCGCCGATGTACTCCGGCCCATACATATATTGAACGAATCCGACCTCGATTTTTTCGATAGCATCCCGTTTCCCGGGTGGTGCCGTAAGCGTTATTGGGGTCTCCGCATCCCAAGAATCGCCAGTGGTCGTTTGCAAAAACTCGGCGCTGCATAGTGGCTCAGCGTTTTTGTACTGGCCGGAGTATTTGAATACGGCCCAATCGCTCCCGGGGTCCCAACTGGTCACCCAAGAACCGCCAGGTATGGCCAAGCAGGCTCCGTAGTCCTCGCCCTCTTCGGTTGCACCTGCCCCGGATGTGAAAGACGGTGTGCCAAGTTGAACCTTAACGACAGCAATTTCCGCCGGTGCGATCTTCGTTCCCGGCACGACCGCGTTGACCGTGATAATTTGAGCGGCATTGGGAAACTCTATGATGACCGAGTTAGCCGGGTTTGACGTTTGGATCGTCGCGTTGCCGGACTGGATACTCCAAGTTGCAGCGCCCACCACATTGTTGAGCCTATATACGTACTTGCTCAGGCCCGGGATGTTACGCGGGCCGATAATTGTCGGCCCCGGGTTAATTCCTACGAAATCCTTCGCCGTGCGGCTCGGCAGCGGCCCACCTTTGGTCGGGGGCTGCAGTGATGTCAGGGGCTGCCGTAATAATAATGACCCTGGGCCGGCGCGTAACGAAGGGTAGAACTTGCCCGATGCGTTTATGCCAACTCTTCCCGAACTTACGGCACCAGGCGAATACTTGTCCGCCCATATAAACGTGCAGGTCAGCGTGTTGGGCTGGACGAAATTCTTGTTCGCCAGAAGCAGATAACGCTTACGGTGCAAGCCGCCGGCATAGACTTCCTTCAACGAAGTGACGCGCGTGGCAGTCTTGCGTTCCGAGTGGACGTCGTAGACGCCGATCTCATTGGCACCGTCGGCAAGAAAAGTGAATTGCAAGCTGCCCACGATTTCATCCCAGCCAACACTCGGCGGCAACCGCAGATTCAGGTTAAGGCTCATCGCGCAGACGTTCAGCGTCTTGTCCGTCGGGTTTAACTGGTCGTCCAAGTCCAGGGTGGTTGGGAACGCAGCCGCGTCAGCGATTGAGGCGCAAGCCGGAAGAGCTACTCCGCCGCCGTCGCTCGCGAAAAGGCTTCTTCCGCCAAGAAGCGAGCCGAAACCCGAACCGCCCACGTCCATCTGGATGTCCGCAACGGCAGTGTTAAACTCCGCTGGGCCGTTTGCGGCCGCGCCGCTTCCCGTCTTGCGGACGCGAACCAAGTTCCCGGCAAAGTCCACGCTGTGGTCGTCGAAAGGTTCCATTCCGAACGCACGAAAAATCCACGAGTTCCCGATTTTCTCCGATTGCTCCTTCGGCGGCGCTGGGTTTGCCGGGTCCGCCCACGGGAACCCGCTAACCCTGCACACGATCACGTCCCCGCGGCTAAGCACGCGCGCGCTATCGATCTTAAACCCGTTTCGCGGGACGAGGGAAACTGCCAAATCGTCCTGGTCGACCGTCAACGCCACCCCGAACCCGAACCCCTCCGGGCCGTTTTCGAGCGGTCGCACCGTCACGAAAATTGTTCCTTCCTGCGCCAAATTGCTCTCTGGTTTGCGCTCCGGTGAATCACCTTCAGCATGGGCCAAGCCGGCATTTCCGTCAAGGAAAGAACAGCCATAGAGCAGGCAAAAAACGAAAACGTCATGCACTTGCTAATCATACTCACCTTCGTCCTTCCTGAAAAGAAAACGTACTACCTATAGCTTGTCAAAGCACGCTCGAACTCACTTCGACTTCGCGTTTGCGTTCATTTCTTCCTCGCACCTGGCAAGAAGTCGTCTTGCCGAGGGGACGTGGATCGAATCCGGGTAACGGGCCAGAAACTCAGCCAGTGCCTTACGTGCCTCGGGATACTGTTGTTTCCAATAGCGGGCCACGCCGATGTAAAGCGCGGATCTTGGGGCCTCCTTGCTGCCCGGATACTCCTTCAGAAGGCGTTGCCAAAGTGCAATTGCTGCATCGACATCTTGCTTGGAATTCCAATGGACATTGGCGGCAAGAAACAGCGACTCATCGGCCCACTCAGCCTTGGCGCGGCTGACACCGCGGCCAGATAATCGGCAATGGTCGGGTCGGGATCGGACTTATCGCTCATCATCAAGTAGGTATTTCTGGCCCGCTTGTAGTAGGCGTAGGATCGCTGTTCCGGTGTTGCCCGCTTGATGGCCGCGCTCGTGAGCAGCCGGTTGCAGAGGTCGAGCGATTTTTCATACTCGCGGGCCTCGTGGTAAATATCCGCGAGCATCATCGCCAGTTTGGCCGTCGAATCGCCTTTGCGGACGATATCGGGCGTCAGCGTCTTTCCGGTCTTCGCAGCCTCGATCAGGCGCTCGATGCCCGTGGACGGCGGCTTGCCAATGACTTGGACCTTCGTCTGGGGAGAAGGGGCGAAAGGCTTGGCCTTCTCAAAAAAGCCGAGCGCTGCACCATATTGTTCGTGCAGGTATTCGAGAAGACCTGCTCGGAGGTAAATCTGGTAAGCCACGTCACGGATCGGACGGGCGGGCGTCGGAGGAAATGGGGAGAAGGGGTCGGCGGTTCCGAGGTCGGAAGTCGGAGTTCGGAGGTCAGAGGGTGCCGAATGGTTCGTTTCGTACCATTTCACGGCGGCGTCGGCGTAAATCTGCGCACCATTCCAAATCCAAGAGCCGCTCCAGCCGGATATCGATGAGCGCGACGTACGCATCGCCGGCCCAGGGGCTTGTCGGGAAATCCTTGACGAGCTTTTCGAGGTTCTCGGCGGCAGGTTTCCACTGGTCGGCGGCCAATTGGAGATTGGCGGCATGATCAAGCGCTTCGGCCGCGTAGGGACTGGAGGGGAATTGAGTTGCTAGCTTTTGCCAATACGGCAAGGTCTCTTGCAGCGTGGGCGTCTTGGCTGCGGCTGCTGGAGTCCCGCCTTTAGGCGGAGCGTTGCCACCATTTCCGCCTGAAGGCGGGACTCCAGCGGTCTGTGCTCCGGCGGCCTGCCGCTCAATCAATAGCGCCAGTTCGCGCAGGGTCGCGTCGTGAAACGCGGCCCGCTCATTTGCCTTGAGACTTGCCAGATAGGCTTCCTTCGCGTGCGCCAGGTCATCCTTCGCCACCAACGCGCGTGCCACTCCCTGACAGGCAAACGAGGTCTGGATTGCGGTCGTGCCTTTGACCCGGCCCGATTGCACGGACGTGAAGAGCGCAGTCGGCCTGGTCCTTGCGCCCATCAGCGCGGCGATACGGGCCAGACCCAACGCTAGGCCCGCGCCGCGATCGGTCGCGCCCAACTCGGCCGGAACGAGAGGCTGCTTCTTGGCGGCGAACCGCAAGAGTTCGTTCGCGCCCGCCCTCACCCCCTTCCCCTCTCCCGGAAGGCGAGGGGAGTGAGTTGCCAAATCGAGCGCCGTGACGGCTGGTTCACTTTGACCGGCCAGAAGCGCGAGGATTCCCTGCCGCAGCCGAATATCGGGTGCAGATTCAGGCCAGGATGAGTCCGCGCTGGGCGGCAGATTATCAAGGATGGCTGCCGCCTGCCGAATCTGCTCGGTCGCGCCGCCAGGTCCAACTGATCCAAGAGCAGATCGGCCACGGCAACGCGGGCCTGGCCACGCCAAGGGCCGGCGGGAAGTGCCTTCAGAAATTGGGTCCAAAGCGTCATCGCCTGCTCGGGCTTCTGAAGACCAAGCAGGCACTCGCCCATGCGGTACGTCGCGGCCTGGGCCAACACGTCCTTAGCGTACGTGCTCTGTACTTGCGCATAGACCCTGCCGGCTTCAAGGAACTTCTTGTCGTTGCGGAGCTTTTCGGCCGCGTCGTACAGTTTCTGGGCCTCGCTCAGCTTCGCCTTGAGACGGTTTTCCAGAATCTGGTCAATGTAGGCCGTTTTTCGTGGTTGATACCCCGAGAACTGTTTGAGGCCCGCCTCCACCACGCGTTTCGCGTCGGCCGTATCGCCGCGGGCAATATATAACTGGGCAAGCACGTCTGCGGCCTCCGCAGTGGCGTCGCAGTTCTCGTTCTTGCCCACGATCTCTTCCAGCGTCTTGATCGCGGCATCGGCCTCGGCAGGGCGGGTAACGGCCTGCGCCCATGCGTCGTACACGTCGACCAGCGCAGCATCGGTGCCCTTGAGCTTCAGCTTGCGGAGGTTCTTGCGGTAGTCGGTAAAGTCCTTCTTGTCGTTCTGGGCGAGGAGGATGCGGCCGTAGGCCAAGGTGACGGCGGCCCTTTCGGCCGTGCCGCCGGTCTGCAGCAAGACGCCAGCCATCTGCTGGGCATCCCCATACCGCTCCGCAGCCATCACTTTGTCGAAGTCCCCCAGGGTGGGCAGCTTCGGCGCCTTGGGCTGGGCGGCAAGCAACTCGCGGCCGGCGAGGATTATGAAGAAGGTCAGTAGGACCCGGATGGAGTTCTGCAACACAAGCGATCTCCTTGAAAAAGACGACTGCTCGTTGGAAAGACAGGAAAATAAATGAGAGGAAGATGGGCTGTCCGCTACACCATCCCGTATTCATCTTCCTTTCGTTTATCTTCCTTTCATTTCTCTCCTCGTCACTTCTCACGATTCTACACGATCTCGAAATCGCTGGGAAGAGTTTGCGGGTTCCGTTTAGGTTCGCTTGAGCGGAATTTTGAATTCCCAGCTTATCGCCAGGTCGTTCTTCCGTGAATGGAAGACCATGAGTTCTTGTGAATGATTGAGCCAGCGTACCGCCTTCTTCAGGCGATTGAGTAATGGGGCGTCAAGGGCACGTGGGGACAGGGCAATCCGCGAACGGCGGCGCAAGGCTGGAGAAAGTTCTCGGCCGCGATGGCTTTCCGGATGTGATCCGACATTTCCGCGACCGTCGAATGTCCGCCGCCGCCGATTTCCTCAAGGAACTTGCGGAAGCACCACTCCCCGGTGCGCACCAGGCAGGTCTGGACCGAAGACAGTTCGCTGCCGGCCAGCGCGGCCGCGGGAGCATCGGCGGATTTCTCCGCCTGAGGACCATCGAGCCGAAGCCGGCGCTCGCCGTCGACGGCCGCCGCGCCCTGTGGGCGCGGGGACGAGATCATCGGCTCCCCGGCTGCGGGCGGCAAGGCCTGCCCATGATCCGGACCGTCGCAAGATACAAGCCGTTGCTTCGTCATAATAACGATCTCCTCATGTTGCCCTCATCCCCTGTCGCGCTCCCGCGAACGGCGCCGGGCGAAACCGCCATCGGCACGCGGAGCGAGACAGGATGTCAAGGAAAAGGTCCGCCGGGCGTTGGATAGGCCGATCCGCTAAAGAACTAGCGGCCACCGCCGAGCAAGTGAAGAACGAACACGCGGCCTCTATATAGAAATTGCAATCGGCGCAAAAAGTGGCGCGAATTCCGGACTATTTTCGCGATTTTGTCGATTTTTCTAGTTTTTGATGGCCCAAAGGTGGTAAATTGCAGTTCTATCGATGTTTTATACAAACCCATAGATTGTATTTGTCTAATGCGAAAACAATTATTAGGGCGACTTGGACGCCAATCGTTGCTGCAAAAAGCGCGTCGAGAGTATCACACAAATAAATTAAATACTTGAAGCATTATGAGTTTAGACCGTAGGATGGGACGGTGGTCATCCGCGCGGAGGCGCCTTCGGGCTCGGGTACCCCGCGTTACCGGGTCGCCGTTTTCAAGATGCGATGGAAAGCGGTGGCTTGGTTTGCCACCGCGCCGGGACCGCCCGTACCGTCACCGCGGCGCTGTGACCCCTCCGGGGTCGGAATCGCTGGCATCCCTCCGGGATGAATGCTCTTCATCCCCGCCTCGTGAGCGCGAACATCTTGTTGCAAAAAATGCATACGTTCGCAACACGCGCGACCGGGGATTCGCGCACCGAATCGCAAAATCGCGGCCTTTGAGCGATCAAAGATCCGGGCGGCCGGCGGCAGTGGTGCAAATCCGGTTGCGCAAAGAACGGAAATGCAACATCCAACGTGACGCAAAACTCGTCACGCCGTCAACGCCCGAGTCGGCCTAATAGGAAATTTCGCTCGGACCCTATATTTCAAATCCTGACTATACTTCGCGCGGCCTGAAAGGATACGATTCACACTAGCCCGAAGCGTAACCACTGCGCCGCGGCTATCGGCGCAGGTCATAACATGCCAGCAGATCGCCGTGGCGAAGATAAAGCTGGCCCTGGTGCACCACCGGGTAAGACCATGCGGGACCATCGGCCGTGAGGGGGTCGAGCCGGCCCTTGACCCTAAACTCCGCCGGATTGGCTTCGACCCGGAAAATCGTGCCGCGGTCGTAGCGAAACAGCAGGTGGCCATCGACATAGAGCACCGACGCCGAGCCGGAGACCGGGGCCTTGGCCGTCCAGCAAATCCGCCCTGTGGCGAACTCGATGCAGACGGGGTGGCCGTGGTTCAGGCCGTGCCCGCCGAAGAGATAGCCTCCCACCAGGACCATGCCGCCGTGGTGGTTCTGGAACTTGTCGGCCTTGAGAAAATAGGACTCCTCCGCCCGCAGCGCGTCGCCTTCCCGCACGACCTTCACCAGCCCGCTGCCCGCGTTGTAAGCCGTCGAGGCGAAGACGCAATCGCCGCTGACCACAGGGCTGGCGGCGTTGCAGACGTTGTTGGCGATGGCGTTGTAACCCCAGAGAAAGCGGCCGCTTTGGGCCTCGACGCCCGCCAGGCCGCGCCCGAACACCTGCACGTACTGCCGAACGCCAGCGATCTCCGCCACCACGGCGGAGGAATAGGACGCGCCGTCGCCGCCCTTGGGGCCCAGCGGCGGCACGGCACACTTCCAGATCGGCTTCCCGGTCCGCTTCTCGAGGGCGATCATCGTGGCTTCCTTCCCGCCCGGCGTGCAGACTAGGCGGTCGCCATCCACCAACGGCGACTCGCTGAATCTCCATCGCGACATCATCTGTCCGCCGAAGTCGCGCACGAGATGCTTCCGCCACACGACCCGCCCGCTGGATGTCTCCAGGCAGACGAGGTCGCCGTCGGTGCCGAGGGCGAACAGCCGATCGCCATCCAGCGTGGGAGTGCAACGCGGTCCGTCGTCCTGGGCCGGACCGATGGGGGCGGCCCAAAGCTCGCGGCGGGTCGCCAGGTCGAAAGCCAGCACGAACTGCGACTCGGCCGCTTCCGAACTGTGCTGGTCCGCGGGGGGCCGGTCGCCCATGGTGTAGAGTTTCCCATCGGCAATGGCGACGGAAGAATAGCCCTTGCCGAGCCCGGAAATGTGCCAGAGGAGTTTTGGCTCGCTGGCCGACCAGTCTTGGAGGAGTCCGGTATCCGTGCAGACGGCATCGCGATTCGGCCCTCGAAACTGCGGCCACTGCGTGCCGCCCTGCGAGGCGCCCAGGGCCGGTCGCAAGAGCCGGCTGCCGGCGGCGGGGCTGGCCGCGACCTGGCCACCAGCGGCAGCGGCGGGCGCCGCGGGCTTGGCCCTGATTTGTGACAAGGCCAATTGAATTCGCTCCTGCAAGCCGGGCGGGGCCGAGGCCAGGGCCTTTTCCAGCGCGGGGATCGCCGCCGCCGCGTCGGGCCCGATGTTTCCCAGCACCCGGCAAATGGCCATGCGGACGTCGGTCGAGCCCTGGTTGAAGGCCTCAATCAAGGGCGGCACGGCGGGACGGCCCAGGCTGCTCAAGGCCTCGACCGCCGCCGTGGCGACCCACATCTGGTCGTCGAGCCGGCGGACCAAGGCGGCCGCCGCGGGCTGCGCGTCCGGCCCTAGCGATCCCAGGGCATCGACGGCGGTAACGCGGACCGCCGCGACTTTGCTCTCCAGCGCCAGGCTCAGGGCGGCGACGATGCGGGCCTTGGGTTCGGCCGGGTTCTTGGCGGCGGCCTGCGCGAGCCAGTAGGTGATCTGCTTGTCGAGATAGAGGGTGTCGTCCGCAGCCACCGCGCCGGCGTCGACTGCGCGCGTGCCGGAGCTGCCGCCGCATCTTCGGCCGCCAGCGCAACTTGCAGGGGCCGGTCGGCGCCGCAAAGTGCCACGAGGAGGAAGATTCCGCAACTACCAATCAGGCAATGCCTTATGCACATGGGAAACCAATTCAGATTCACGGGGTCCGCTGCTCAATCGCGGCCGCCGGGACTCCACAACGGCGGCACGACGCGCTTCAGTTTCGCCGCGGTGCGTGGCGTCGTCAAATGCACGAGAGCAAGACAAGAAAAAGGAAAGGGAAATGGGCGAAAGGAAAATACGGACCAGCAAAGCGGCTTAGTCCCCACAATTCTGCCAGGGCAGAGCGGGCGAGAAGTAGGGATAGTTCCACTGGAACGGCACGCAACTGCCGGGCCGGTACTCGCCCAGCGTGTAGACGCATTCCCGCTCCGGCTCCGCCACCATCAGATTGGGCAGCATGATCGTGGTGCCGAAGAAATGGGCGCTGGAGACCAAGGGCTGGACCGTCCGCAGGCAGCTCTGCGAGTAGCCGTAACGCTCCAGGTTCGTTTCCTCGAAGTATAAAGGACCGTGGCAGAGGGCCGGCACTTCCCAGCAGTAGCAGTAGGGTGCATAAGCCCTCTCGCCACCCGCCGCGAGTACCCGGCCTGATAAGCCGGATCGAGACACGACTGGGCAATGCTCTCGGGCGACGTGGGTCCTGTGCCGGCCTCGGGCTCGGGCTTGATCTCGATGTTTGTGGTAAGTTGGGTGATCGGCCGTTCTACAAGACAATTCGGTCGCGACGCCTGCTCTGCCAGCTTCGATTGCAGCACGCGCACCGCAGGCATAGGCCCGACCGGCAGAGGCGGAGCCGCCGCATCGACCGCCGGCCGAAGCTGGTAGACGAGTGGAATCTCTGCCGGCCGCATCACCGGTATCGGACCATGCTCGGCTGTAGGACGGATTGCCAATCCGTCCCACGTACTCCCATTCCCCTGGGAGCACTCTACGGCCGCGGAGGTCTCGCTCGGCTCCGCAACCGATTCGCTGGTTTTGAATGCAAGTTCCCGTCCTGAGTCGCCGTCCAAGAGGACGGATCCTGGCTCGGGCAGGGGGAAGGCGGGGATTTGCAGCACGGGCCGCACGGAATTGATGATGTTTCCGCTGGTGTTTTCGACAATGGCCGGCGGCTGCCGTAAAAAGTTGCCTGAAACGCCGCTCTCAGGCCCCGGCTCGCGGAGGTAATTCTGGGCTTGGAGCGGCGCACCAATGGCGGCCAAAAGACAGAATGGGATGGCCGCCACCCACGAGTGGGCACCCGGGGTCTGCAATAATCGCGGCCGGAAGTTCCCCGTACGAACCATGATCGTCTCTCCCTGGTTGGTCCACTGCTCCCGCAACAAGACAGGAAAATTGCCAAATGTGCTCGTATACTGCTCGCGGTTGAGATTGTCACAATCAACACCAACCCGAAGCGTAAGCGAGGCAGCGACTTACGCACCTCGCTTACGCTTCGGGTTAGTGTCGGTCGCGGCCGACGAGGGCTCCCCCCGTCCTCATCGACTCGTCACGACCGCTTCCATTACTCCCCGTGTAATGATCGTTACAAATTGCCAGGGATTGCATGTGCCGCCCGCGCGGGTACCCGGGTGATTTGGTTGACATATTTTGCCGCTCCAAGCAGAATAAAAATCGCTCTAGTCCATTGTGGTGGTACTATCTGCACATCGCTCGCTAATAATCGACTGAGAGTGGCAGTTGCAGGAGAATGTCACCAGACCTTTACGCGGGGAGCAGGGAGCAGGAAGCGGGGAGTAGGGAGTCAGACTCCGGGCTCCCCGCTCCCTGCTCTAATCTCCCCGCCTGAAAGCAGGTATTAGCGATGCGTTTTTTCTCGCATCTATTGGGGCTGCGAAAGCTGGGAGCGGGGAGCGGGGAGCGGGGAGCAAGAGGTCTTTTCCGGCTCCCTGCTCTCTGCTCCCTGCTCCCTGCGCTAAGGGATCGGCCCGCCAATCCCTGCGGGAGGAACTGACGACGCAGCTTTTCGTCCGCCAATTGGAGGACCGCCGCGTTCTGAATGCCCACCCGCTGCCCTTGCAGACCGTGGCCGGCGTTTTGCAGGCGGGGAGCGGGGAGCGGGGAGCGGGGAGTCAGGAGTCTGACTCCCTGCTCCCTGCTCCCCGCTCCCTGCTCCTCGATCCGGCCACGCTGACGATCGACGCTGCGGAGGCGGCGACGATTGTGGCGGATCTCGAGACGGCGAACACCGTTGTTTCGGCGACCTCATCGATTATCGTCGAAGCGCCGATCAATGCCTCGGGCAACGCGGGGGCCCATTTTTCCTTGACGCTCAACGCGCCGACAATCACCTTTGAGACCGGGGCGAACATCACGACGAACGACGCCGGACTGACGATTGGCGGCGGCAGCATGGTCCTCGACGCCAACATCCGGCTCTCCACAGCGCCCGCGGGCGGAACGGGCGGCAACCTGGTCATTAACGACACGATCGCCGGCAACAACCACAACCTGAGGTTGAATGCCGGCGCGGACGGGGCGGTGACCGCTGCATCGGTCAGCAGCGTAAATACACTGACGCTGCGAAATGCGGCCTCTTTCAGTTTCAGCGGGGCAGTGGCAGCCACGACGCTCACCACATTCAATCAACCGTACACGGTGGCTTTCAACGGCGGCGGAACGATCACCAATGCTGTCGAGTTCTTGAATACCGGCGCCGTGACCCTGGACGGCACGACGACCTTTACGGGCGGCGTCAATACGATCAGCGGCGCGAGCCACCCGGCGAGCACGATCCTCAACGGCACGGTCCAAACCGCCGGCCAGCCGATCGCCCTGGGCAGCGTCGCGCTCAGCGGCGCTACCACGCTCGACACCACCGACAACGGGGCCAATGCGGCGGGGGCGGGGATCAGCCTTGGCGCGGTGACCGGTGATGGCCAAAACCTGGCACTCGACGCCGGCACGGGCGGAGCCGTAACGACGGCATCGGTCAGCGGCGTAGACGTTCTAACGCTTACGAACGCCGCTTCGTTCACCTTCAGCGGGCCCGTGACGGCCACCACGCTCACCGCGTCCAATGAACCCTACACCGTGACATTCGAGGGCGGCGGGACGATCACCAACAGCGTGTTATTCTTCAAAACCGGCACAGTGACCCTGGGGACGAACCCGTCGGACGTGCTGACGTTCCTCGGCGGCCTGAGGGCGACCATCCCCGCCGTAATTATCGATGGCAAGGTCCAAACCGCCGGACAGCCGATTGCCCTGGGCAACGTTACGTTACACGGCGCAGGCACGCTGGATACCACGGACAATGGGGCCGATGCGGCCGGTGCGGGCATCAGCCTGGCAACGGTGACCGGTGATGGCCAAAACCTGGCGCTCGACGCCGGCACGGGCGGAGCCGTAACGACGGCATCGCTCAACAGCGTGAACGTCCTCACGCTCATGAACGCTGCCTCCTTCGCTTTTAACGGGTCGGTGACGGCCACCACGCTCACCGCGTCGAATGAACCCTACACCGTGGCATTCGAGGGCGGCGGAACGATCACCAACAGCGTGCTGTTCTTCAAAACGGGCACAGTGACCCTGGGGACGAACCCGTCGGACGTGCTGACGTTCCTCGGCGGCCTGAGGGCGACCATCCCCGCGGTAATTATCGACGGCACGGTCGAAACGGCCGGCCAACCGATCGTCTTGGGCAGCGTCACGCTGAGCGGCGCAAGCACGCTGGATACCACGGACAATGGGGCCGATGCGGCCGGTGCAGGAATCAGCCTCGCAACGGTGACCGGCAACGGCCAGGCGCTCACGTTGAATGCGGGGACCACCGGCACGATCACGGTGTCCAGTTCCGTAGACAACGTTTCGCTGCTCACGATCGCCGACAGCGGCGGGGCAACCTTCCAGGGCACGCTGGGCGAGGGAACGGCCGGGGCGGTGACGTTGGCGAACACCACGGGCACGATCGCCTTCCAGGGCGGCACGCACATCACCACGCTGACGACGGCGGCGCAGGGCTACAACGTGACGTTTGGGAAGGCGGGCACGCCCGTCACCGACACGGCCGATAATCCCGTGACGTTCCTGAACACCGGCACGCTGACCCTCGGTCTGAACACGGCCGACGTGCTGACTTTCTCCGGGGGCCTAACGGCGATCGCCCCCGCGGTGCATCTTGACGGCACGGTCGAAACGGCCGGCCAGCCGATCGCCTTGGGCAGCGTCACGCTGAGCGGCGCAAGCACGCTGGATACCACGGACAGTGGAGCCGACGCGGCCGGTGCAGGAATCAGTCTGGCAACGGTGACCGGCAACGGCCAGGCGCTCACGTTGAATGCGGGGACCACCGGCACGATCACGGTGTCCGGCGACGTCGATAACGTCTCGCTGCTCACGATCGCCAACAGCGGCGGGGCGTCCTTCCAGGGCACGGTGGGCGAGGGAACGGCCGGGGCGGTGACTTTGGCGAACACCACGGGCACGATCGCCTTCCAGGGCGACACGCACATTACCACGCTGACGACGGCGGCGCAGGGTTACAACGTCACCTTTGGGAAGGCGGGCACGCCCGTCACCGACACGGTCGATAATCCCGTGACGTTCCTGAACACGGGCACGCTGACCCTCGGTCTGAACACGGCCGACGTGCTGACTTTCAGCGGGGGCCTAACGGCGATCGTCCCCGCGGTGCATCTTGCCGGCACGGTCGAAACGGCCCGCCAGCCGATCGCCTTGGGCAGCCTCACGCTGAGCGGCGCAGGCACGCTGGATACCACGGACAATGGGGCCGATGCCGCCGGTGCAGGCATCAGCCTGGCAACGGTGACCGGCGACGGCCAGGCGCTCACGTTGAATGCGGGAACCACGGGCACGATCACGGTGTCCGGCGACATCGATAACGTCTCGCTGCTCACGATCGCCAACAGCGGCGGGGCGACCTTCCAGGGCACGTTGGGCGGGGGAACGGCCGGGGCGGTGATGTTGGCGAACACCACGGGAACGATCGCCTTCCAGGGCGATACGCACATTACCACGCTGACGACGGCGGCGCAGGGCTATAACGTCACCTTTGGGAAGGCGGGCACGCCCGTCACCGACACGGTCGATAACCCTGTGACGTTCCTGAACACCGGCACGCTGACCCTCGGTCTGAACGCGGCCGACGTGCTGACTTTCTCCGGGGGCCTAACGGCGAGCGCCCCGCGGTGCATCTTGACGGCACGGTTGAAACGGCCCGCCAGCCGATCGCCTTGGGCAGCGTCACGCTGAGCGGCGCAAGCACGCTGGATACCACGGACAATGGGGCCGATGCGGCCGGTGCAGGAATCAGCCTGGCAACGGTGACCGGCGACGGCCACGCGCTCACGTTGAATGCGGGGAGCACCGGCACGATCACGGTGTCCGGCGACATCGATAACGTCTCGCTGCTCACGATCGCCGACAGCGGCGGGGCGACCTTCCAGGGCACGTTGGGCGGGGGAACGGCCGGGGCGGTGATGTTGGCGAACACCACGGGAACGATCGCCTTCCAGGGCGATACGCACATTACCACGCTGACGACGGCGGCGCAGGGCTATAACGTCACCTTTGGGAAGGCGGGCACGCCCGTCACCGACACGGTCGATAACCCTGTGACGTTCCTGAACACCGGCACGCTGACCCTCGGTCTGAACGCGGCCGACGTGCTGACTTTCAGCGGGGGCCTAACGGCGATCGTCCCCGCGGTGCATCTTGCCGGCACGGTCGAAACCGCCGGCCAGCCGATCGCCTTGGGCAGCGTCACGCTGAGCGGCGCGAGCACGCTGGATACCACGGACAATGGAACCGACGCGGCCGGTGCCGGAATCAGTCTGGCAACGGTGACGGGCAACGGTCAGGCGCTCACGTTGAATGCGGGGACCACCGGCACGATCACGGTGTCCGGCCCGGTAGACAACGTCTCGCTGCTCACGATTGCCAACAGCGGCGGGGCGACCTTCCAGGGCACGTTGGGCGGGGGAACGGCCGGGGCGGTGATGTTGGCGAACACCACGGGAACGATCGCCTTCCAGGGCGATACGCACATTACCACGCTGACGACGGCGGCGCAGGGCTATAACGTCACCTTTGGGAAGGCGGGCACGCCCGTCACCGACACGGTCGATAACCCTGTGACGTTCCTGAACACCGGCACGCTGACCCTCGGTCTGAACGCGGCCGACGTGCTGACTTTCTCCGGGGGCCTAACGGCGAGCGCCCCCGCGGTGCATCTTGACGGCAAGGTTGAAACGGCCCGCCAGCCGATCGCCTTGGGCAGCGTCACGCTGAGCGGCGCAAGCACGCTGGATACCACGGACAATGGGGCTGACGCGGCCGGTGCAGGAATCAGCCTGGCAACGGTGACCGGCGACGGCCACGCGCTCACGTTGAATGCGGGGAGCACCGGCACGATCACGGTGTCCGGCGACATCGATAACGTCCCGCTGCTCACGATCGCCGACAGCGGCGGGGCGACCTTCCAGGGCACGTTGGGCGGGGGAACGGCCGGGGCGGTGATGTTGGCGAACACCACGGGAACGATCGCCTTCCAGGGCGATACGCACATTACCACGCTGACGACGGCGGCGCAGGGCTATAACGTCACCTTTGGGAAGGCGGGCACGCCCGTCACCGACACGGTCGATAACCCTGTGACGTTCCTGAACACCGGCACGCTGACCCTCGGTCTGAACGCGGCCGACGTGCTGACTTTCAGCGGGGGCCTAACGGCGATCGCCCCCGCGGTGCATCTTGACGGCACGGTTGAAACGGCCGGCCAGCCGATCGCCTTGGGCAGCGTCACGCTGAGCGGCGCAAGCACGCTGGATACCACGGACAATGGGGCCGATGCGGCCGGTGCAGGCATCAGCCTGGCAACGGTGGCGGGCGACGGCCAGGCGCTCACGTTGAATGCGGGGAGCACCGGCACGATCACGGTGTCCGGCGACATCGATAACGTCTCGCTGCTCACGATCGCCAACAGCGGCGGGGCGACCTTCCAGGGCACGGTGGGCGAGGCAACGGCCGGGGCGGTGACTTTGGCGAACACCACGGGCACGATCGCCTTCCAGGGCGACACGCACATCACCACGCTGACGACGGCGGCACAGGGTTACAACGTGACGTTTGGGAAGGCGGGCACGCCCGTCACCGACACGGTCGATAATCCCGTGACGTTCCTGAACACGGGCACGCTGACCCTCGGTCTGAACGCGGCCGACGTGCTGACTTTCTCCGGGGGCCTAACGGCGATCGCCCCCGCGGTGCATCTTGACGGCACGGTCCAAACGGCCCGCCAGCCGATCGCCTTGGGCAGCGTCACGCTGAGCGGCGCGAGCACGCTGGATACCACGGACAATGGGGCCGATGCGGCCGGTGCAGGCATCAGCCTGGCAACGGTGACCGGCAACGGCCAGGCGCTCACGTTGAATGCGGGGACCACCGGCACGATCACGGTGTCCGGCGACATCGATAACGTCTCGCTGCTCACGATCGCCGACAGCGGCGGGGCGACCTTCCAGGGCACGCTGGGCGAGGGAACGGCCGGGGCGGTGACTTTGACGGACACCACGGGCACGATCGCCTTCCAGGGCGATACGCGCATCACCACGCTGACGACGGCGGCGCAGGGTTACAACGTCACCTTTGGGAAGGCGGGCACGCCCGTCGCCGACACGGTCGATAACCCTGTGACGTTCCTGAACACGGGCACGCTAACCCTCGGTCTGAACACGGCCGACGTGCTGACTTTCAGCGGGGGCCTAACGGCGATCGCCCCCGCGGTGCATCTTGACGGCACGGTCCAAACGGCCCGCCGGCCGATCGCCTTGGGCAGCCTCACGCTGAGCGGCGCAGGCACGCTGGATACCACGGACAATGGGGCCGATGCCGCCGGTGCAGGCATCAGCCTGGCAACGGTGACCGGCGACGGCCAGGCGCTCACGTTGAATGCGGGAACCACGGGCACGATCACGGTGTCCGGCGACATCGATAACGTCTCGCTGCTCACGATCGCCAACAGCGGCGGGGCGACCTTCCAGGGCAAGTTGGGCGGGGGAACGGCCGGGGCGGTGATGTTGGCGAACACCACGGGAACGATCGCCTTCCAGGGCGATACGCACATTACCACGCTGACGACGGCGGCGCAGGGCTATAACGTCACCTTTGGGAAGGCGGGCACGCCCGTCACCGACACGGTCGATAACCCTGTGACGTTCCTGAACACCGGCACGCTGACCCTCGGTCTGAACGCGGCCGACGTGCTGACTTTCTCCGGGGGCCTAACGGCGACGCCCCCGCGGTGCATCTTGACGGCACGGTCGAAACGGCCCGCCAGCCGATCGCCTTGGGCAGCGTCACGCTGAGCGGCGCAAGCACGCTGGATACCACGGACAATGGAGCCGACGCGGCCGGTGCCGGAATCAGCCTGGCAGCGGTGACCGGCAACGGCAACAACCTGACGCTCGACGCAGGCACTAGCGGAGCAGTGACGGGTACGTCGATCGGCAACGTGAACCGTCTGGTGCTCAGCAACGCAGCGTCTTTTGTTTTCAACGGGGCAGTCGTGGCGACGACCCTCGTTACGGCCAATGAGCCATACACGGTCGCGTTCGACGGCGGCACGATCACCGACGCCGTGCAGTTCGTGAACACGGGCGCAGTGACCTTGGCGGGCACGACGACTTTCACCGGCGGGCTCGATACGATCGACGGGGCGAGTCATCCCGCGAGCACGACGCTCGACGGTACGGTCCGCACGGCCGGCCAGCCGATCGCGCTGGGCAGCGTCATGTTGAGCGGCGCGAGCACCCTCGACACCACCAACAGCGGGGCCAACCCGGCCGGCGAGACGTCAACCTGGGCACGGTAGCGGGCGGCGGCCAGACTCTCGACATCGAGGGAAACGTCCTCTTCGGCGGCGCGGTCAGCAATCTGAATACGCTGGATGTCAGCGGTCCGGCGGTGATTAAGGGCGGCGCGGTCGCCTCGACCGGCACGCAGACCTACCATGCCGGGGTGACCCTGGGCGCGACGACAACGTTCACCGCCTCGACCGCTATTTTCGATTCGACCCTCGACGCGGGCGGGCATGCGCTCGAAATCGTGGGCAACGCCATGTTCGGCGGCGCGGTCGCCAACCTGACTACGCTCGGCGTCAGCGGCATGGCAGTCATCGATGGCGGCACGGTAACCTCAAGCGGCAACCAGACCTACCAGGGCGGCGTGACCTTGGGCTCGATGACAACCCTCACCGCCCCGACTGCGATCTTCGATGCGACGCTCGACGGCGGCGCGAACCCCCTCGACATTAACGGGAACGTCGTTTTCGGCGGCGCGGTCGCCAACCTCGACACGCTGAACGTCAGCGGCACGGCGGCCATCAACGGCGGCGCGGTTGCCTCGACCGGTAACCAGACCTACCGGGCCCCCGTGACGCTGGGCGCTACGACGACGCTTACCGCCGCGACCGCCATCTTCGATGCGACGCTCGACGGCGGCACGCACGCCCTGAACATCACCGGCAACGCGGTCTTCAGCGGCGCGGTCGGCAACCTCGACACGCTGAACGTAAGCGGCACGGCAGCCATCAATGGCGGCGCGGTCACCTCGACCGGCAGCCAGACCTACCAGGGCAGCGTGACCCTCGGCGCCGTGACGACGTTCACCGCCGCGACGGCCGCCTTCGATGCGACGGTCGACGCCGGCGCACATGCCCTGAATATCGCCGGCAACGCCGTCTTCGGCAGCGCGGTCGGCAATGTCGACACGCTGGACGTTAGCGGCACGGCGGCCGTCAACGGCGGCACCGTCACCTCGACCGGCAGCCAGTTGTACGAGGGTGCAGTCACGCTGAGCTATGCCAGCCCTGCGATCACCCTCAGTGGTGCGGACATCACTTTCAATTCCACGGTCGATAACCCGGGCAGTTCCAATGACCTGGTGATCGATTCCACCGGCGCGGTGAACTTCTACGACAACGTGGGGGCGATTTATCCCTTTGCCGATGTCACGGCGATCGACCATCCCGGCGGTTTGACTATCGCCTTTGGCAAGTCGATCGCGACCGTCTCCGGGGCGGTCTCCAGCGCGCCTCCCGTCTTGTACGTCTATCCCACCTCGTCCACGCAGGAGTTCATCAACGGCGGCCAGTTGACGCAGACGATCTACGGCTATATCGGGTTCATTCCCACGGGCAGCCCTCAGTCGAGCATCGGTTATCCCCAGAGTCCGTATTATGTGGCCAATTATGTGGAGCAAGGGCGGAGCTTTGACATCACGGTCCTGTGGGGCGACGGCAGCGTTTCGGACCTGGCGTATGCCGCCGCGCAAGGGAGCAGCGCCAACGCCAGCAGCGGCGGCGTGACGACGCTCAGCAGTTTCTCTCCGTCCGGCTCGACCGGCGCGGCCGCCGACAGTTGGGCATCCACCACCGGCTACGTCATCCCTGCCGGTTCCCTGGTCGGCGCCGCCCACGGGCAACGCCACCGGGGCCAATGCCGTGGTCTTTGTCCTGTCGCATACCTACACCATCGCTTTCCTCGAAGGGCACGGCCAGAGCACCGTCAACGCCGTAGTCCGGGTCACCAATAACAGCAGCATCCAACTCGGTCCGGCGGATCCCGGCATCGGCAGCACTGTGGGCGAGAACAACGCAGGCCTGCCGTTCGCATTGGCTGGCAGCCTGAACGCAACACAAGTCACTTCCCCGATTCAGGTCGTGTTCGACCGTATTCCATTCCACGACGCCCCCCACCTTTACTCCGCCGCCCGCGATCGAGCGCCGCCGACGGTCGTCCCGCCGATGGTCGTCGAAACGACGCCTTTGCAAGCGGTCGCCCAGGAGGAGGTCGTTTTCCGGAGCGACACGGTCATCGGAGAAAGCCGCATCATCGAGATCTTCAAGGTCAATCCTGACGGCTCGGAGAGGTTCGTTTTCTCCGATGCCTCGGACAAGCTGGAGGAGTTGCTCCAGCGGCTCCGGCGGGGAGCGTATCTCAACGGCCGCTACCGCGTTTACCTGACTGTGATCAACCTCGCCGACAACAAGCCGATCGAGCACCGCTTGCTGATCGAGATCTATAAGTCGGGGACGACGCTGGGCGATCCGGTCCACGAGCCGGGGCCCGGCGACCGCCCGCTCGACGACAGCCCTAAGACTCCCGAGAGGCCGAAGGCCGAACCGCAGCAACCGGCTGGGCAGACGGGCAACGGGAAGACGCCTGTATTCATCACGCCGACCAGTGCCGACCATGCTAGCATGGTGCCCGATTGGTGCCCGCGTGATGAAACGCCATCACGCAGGGCGCCGATGCGAGCATTGGTCGGCGTGATGAGTACAGGTAAGCCTCCCTTGTCCCATGCAATGCTCCGCTATCCGCTGGCTGCTGCTGCGGTCGCGGCAATGGGAGGGCTCGGGGCGCGGTCGGTTCAAGAGGCCTGGGCCAGCCGCGTTGACCAGGCCCTCGGTGGCGACCGGACCGAATCGTTGGGCCGCACCGCCCGCCTGCGGCGCATGCTGCGGAAGTCGAAATCATGAACGGAGAAACATCATGAGCACATGCCCCGCATGCAAAGCGAACTTAACCCAGGCCGAATTGGATCGCGGTCAGTGCGCGTCGTGCCAACATCTGCTCGTTCCGTCGGCGCCCCCGGTCCGCCGAGCGAGCCCGCAGCGCCGCCTCAAGGCGAAAAGAAAACGGCCAACGAGCGGCAGATTGCGGCTACGATGGTTGCTGCCGGCCTTTCCGTGCCCGAGCCGTCCAGCCCGCCAAGCGAGCCCGCACTGCCGCCCGGGGATGAAAAGAAAACGGCCAACGAGCGGCAGATTGCGGCTACGATGGTTGCTGCCGGCCTTTCCGTGCCCGAGCCGTCCAGCCCGCCAAGCGAGCCCGCACTGCCGCCCGGGGATGAAAAGAAAACGGCCAACGAGCGGCAGATTGCGGCCACGATGGTTGCTGCCGGCCTTTCCGTGCCCGAGCCGTCCAGCCCGCCAAGCGAGCCCGCACTGCCGCCCGGGGATGAAAAGAAAACGGCCAACGAGCGGCAGATTGCGGCCACAATGGTTGCTGCAAAGGCTGGGAGCAGGGAGCAGGGAGCGGGGAGTCAGATGCCGGGCTCCCCGCTCCCCGCTCCCCGCTCCATGCTCCCCGAGGCCGAGTCGCATCGCTTTGCCGCGACCATGATCAGCGGGAATCTGCCCCCCAAGGTCGCCGAGCGGGTTTCGCGGGCCTGGTCGGGGAAATGCGACGAGTCGGCCGCGCCGCGAACGTCGCTCAAGACTGACGCCCAGCAGGTTGAAGACAAGGCCCATCTCGTCATCCAGCCGCGCGTGCTGAGCGATTCCACGCGGCACCCAGTACGCCTGGGTCCCGGCGCGATGCCGGCCGACTACGAATTGATCAAGGAGCTGGGGCGAGGCGGAATGGGGGTGGTCATGTCGGCGCGACAGGCTTCGATCGACCGCACCGTGGCACTCAAGCGCATCAATCCGGCCGAGGCGGGCAAACCCCAGTCGCGGCAGAAGTTCCTTGCCGAGGCGATCGTCACCGGCGACCTGGAACACCCCAACATTGTCCCCATTTACGACGTGGCGAAGGACGAGTCGGGAACGCTGTTCTACGCGATGAAACACGTCAAGGGCACGCCCTGGGACCGCGTCATCCACAGCAAGGGCTTGCAGGAGAACCTGGAGATCTTGATGAAGGCTGCCGACGCCGTGGCCTTTGCCCACTCCCGCGGCGTCATCCATCGCGACCTGAAGCCGGAGAACATCATGCTCGGCGGCTTTGGGGAAGTGCTGGTCATGGACTGGGGCCTGGCGATGACCGTCGGCCCGGCGGGAGCGAAGAAGGCGGGCATGGGGGGCACGCCCGCTTATATGGCGCCCGAAATGGCCGCCGGCCCGATGGACCGCGTCGGCATCCACAGCGACATCTACCTGCTCGGCGCGATCCTGTACGAGATCGTCACGGGCAAGACCCCGCACACCGGACCGAACGTCACGGCCTGCCTTCTGGCGGCGGCCGCCAACGTCATCCAGCCGCCGGAAACGACGAGCGAACTGATCGACATCGCCATGAAGGCCATGGCCGCCGAACCGCAGGATCGCTACGCGACCGTTGGCGACTTGCAGGACGCCCTGCGGCTGTACCAGGCGCACTGCGCAAAGCGTGATGCTCTCGAATCGTGCCGCGGAGGATCTGACCAAGGCCCGTGCAAGCCAAGACTACGAGTACTTTGCCCGTGCGCGGTTCGGTTTTCAGGAGGCCTTTCTGCTTTGGAACGGCAACGGCCGGGCGGAGGCGGGCATCGACGAAGCGACCCTGGCCTATGCCACTCAGGCGCTCGACAACGGCGACTACGACCTGGGCGCAAAGCTGCTCGACCCGGCGAAACCAACCCACGGTCCCCTGCTCCAGCAGATTCGCGCGGCGCAGCGCAAGCGCGATGCCAGGGTGCAGCGGCTGAAGACGGCCCGCCGCCTGGGAGCGGCCATGCTGGCGACCATTCTCATCGGCGGCACCGTGGCCTTCTTCTGGATCAGCCACGAAAAAGACAAGGCCGAGAAGGCCGAGCAAATCGCCGTCGAAGAAAAAGACAAGGCCGAGAAGGCCGAGGCCACCGCCGTGGTCGCCAAAAACGACGCGCTCGACAAGAAGCAGGAGGCCGACGCCCAGAGGGCGATCGCCGTGGAGGAAAAGAAAAAGGCCGATGCCCAGCGGACCATCGCCGAACAACAGAAGTTGGCCGCCGAGGAGGCCACCAGGCGGGAAGAACAGGCCAAGGAAGAGGAAGCCTATCGGGGCTACATCGCCCGGATCGGGCTGGCCTCGGCCAAGATCGAAGAGAACGCCTTCGATCGGGCCAGGTCGCTCCTGGACGATTGCCGACCCAGGCAAGCGGGGAGCGTGGAGCAGGGAGCAGGGAGCAAGATGCAAGCGTTGGACACCTCCGGCTCGACGCCGGGTACCCTCGGGGTGGCTCCCCGCTCCCTGCTCGGGGACCTCCGCGACTGGGAATGGGGGCGGCTGATGTACGTCTGCACGCAGGGCAGCCGCACGATCGACGCCCGCGATCCGATCGAAGCCCTGGCCTTCACCCGCGACGGCCGCCGCTTTGCCAGCGGCGGCTGGGGCGGCACGCTACGGGTCTGGGACACGTCGTCGGGCGAACTGCTTCAGGAGATCCCGTCAGGCGGCGATTATGTCTTCGCCCTGGCCTTCTCGCCCGATGGCAAAAACCTGGCGGTCGGCGGCAACGGCCGGCCGAACTACCTCCAAATCTGGGACTGGCAGGCCCGTCGCGTGGTGAAGTCGCTGCTCGGCCATCGCAATGCCGTCTTGAGCCTCGCCTATTCCCGTGACGGCAAGGAGCTGCTCAGCGGCTCCTATGACAATACGGCCCGGCTCTGGGACGTGGCCGAGGCCACGAGCCGCGTGCTCCGCGGGCACGAATGGTGGGTCTGCTCGGCGGCCTTCTCGCCCGACGAGCGGCAAGTGGTCACGGCCTGCCAGGACGGATCGGTGATGATTTGGGACATTCCCGCCGACAAGAGCGATCCCGTTCCGGCCCTCGCGTTCCTGGGACACACGGGTCCCGTCTGTGCGGCGCAGTTTTCGCCCGACGGCCAGTGGGTTGCCAGCGCCGGTTACGACAAGCGCGTCCTGGTTTGGCGGCCCGTGCCGGATGACGAGGGCGCCGCGGGGCACCCAGTACCCTGGGTCGCGGTCAAGGCCAAAACCAAGGATTTTGCCAGCCTCGATGCGCATACGGCCGAGGTTCGCGCCCTGCAATTCTCGGCCGACGGCGGACTGCTGATTTCCGCGGGACAGGACAATACCGTGCGGCTCTGGGATTTTGTCAACCGCAAGCTCAAGCAGACACTGCGAGGCCACAGCGGCCGCGTGCAGGCCGTGGCTTTGGCGCCGCCACCCTCGCTGCAAGGAGCGGCCGCCGGCCCGGTCCTCGCGCAACCATCGCAACTCCACGGCCGGCTGATCTCCGGCGGGCACGACGCGCAGGTCAAGATCTGGGACGTCCAGGGCTACCACGAAACGCTGGTGTTGGCCGCCAACGTTCTTTCCGGCCATAAGGAGCCCGTCCTGGGTGCTTCGTTCTCGCCCGATGGCCGCAAGATCCTCAGCGCCAGCCGGGATCGCACCGCGCGGCTCTGGGACGTGGCCAGCGGCGCGATGCTTCGCGAGTTCCAGCAGGGCCACCAATATCTGGCCACCACGGCCGTCTTCTTCCCGCAGGGCGATCGCTTCGTCTCCGCCGCGGTCGACGACACGGCGCGGATCTGGGACGTGGCCTCGGGCCCAATTGAAGGTCCTGGAGCACACGGGGCTGAGCGCCGTGGCGGCCGTATCGCCCGACGGCGCTCAGATTGCCACCGGCAGCGACGACAGGACCGCCAGGCTCTGGAACGCGGCGACCGGAAAACTGCTGGGCGAAACGCCGGACCACCACGCGGAGGTCACGGCCGTCGCTTTTTCGCCCGACGGCACCCGACTCTTCACGGGCGATGCGCTCGGCCACTGCCGCCTTTGGGACATTGCCGCCGGGCGCTGGTTGTGGGACGTGCAGAAGCACTCCCGCGGCGTGACGGCGGCCTGCTTCCGTCCCGATGGCCGCATCCTCACCTCCAGCGCCGATCACACGGTGGTCGAGTGGAACGCGGCCGATGGCACGGAGTTGACGGTCCTGGGTCATCCCGGCGCAGTGACTTCCATGGCCTTGGCCGGCAGCGGCCGCCAGTTGCTCACGACCTGCAGCGACGGCAAGGTCCGCCTCTGGGACGTCGACAAGCCGGCCGAGCCCGCCGCCGAGTTGCCCGCCCCCGCCGACGAGATAATCAACTCCGTCGCCTTCTCGCGCGACGATACGCTGGCCGTGACCACCAGCATCAAGAAGACTGAGGCCGAGGCGGCGCTTTCTCCCCTGGCGGAAAAAACATGCCCCAGGCAGAAAAAGCCGCCGGCCAGGCGGAGAGCTTCGTGCGGTTGTGGGACATGAAGAACCTTCGCCAGGTGCATGGCGACCTGCCGCTACGGACGTTCCACGAGGCCAACGCGATGGCCTGGGCGACCATTTTCTCTCGCGACGGCGAGTCGCTTTTGACCGTCATCGGCAACGAGGCCCGGCTCTTCAACCTCAAGTCGGCCCAGGAGAGCATGGCCTTCCTTCCCCAAGGGGCCATGGCCTCCGCGAGGTTTTCGCCCGACGGCAAGCAGGCCGTCACCGGCAGTTGGGACAAGACGGCCCGCATCTGGGATATCGAAACAGGGCTGGTGAAACTGCGGCTGGTCGGTCATGCGAACTACGTGAACGACGCGGTCTTTTCGCCCGATGGCAAGCTGGTTGCCACCGCCGGCCGCGACAACCAGGCCATCCTCTGGGACGCCGTTACGGGAGCAGTAGTCTACCGCTTCGCCGGAGACGAAGGGCATCATGGCCCTGTCACGAGCGTTGCCTTCGACAAGGAGGGCCGGCGGCTCGTGACCGCTTCGCAGGACAAGACGGCCAAGATTTGGGACGTCCAGACGCATCGACTCTTGGGCACGCTGGCAGCCGGGCAGCCGGCCGCGCCCGCCGCAGAACCCGTCATCGGAGGTCATTCGGCGGGCCTGCTCTCCGCCGTATTCTCTCCCGACGGCGCTCGCGTGTTGACGGCAGGCGAGGATAACCGGGCCGTCGTCTGGAATGCGGCCGCCGGCAAGCCGATCCTGCAACTCCTAGGGCACACGGCGGCCATCACTTCCGCGAGCATCTCGCGGGACGGCAAACGTGCCGTCACGGGCAGCCGCGACGGCACGGCCAAGCTCTGGGAATTACGGGAAGGAAGCGAACTGCTGACTCTCAAAGGTCACTCGCAGGAAGTTACCACGGTCGATTTCTCCGACGATGGGCGGCAACTGCTCACCGGAAGTCTCGACGGCACGATCATCCTCTGGCCGGCGTCGGATTGGGACGGCAGCCCGGACTCCTCGCCAGCGCACAGCGTGAGCAGAGCGAATCGCTAGGGGAACGGCACGGCGGACCATCAAGGAAGCGAATTCGCAACCTTCGAGAAGACGCCGGCGGCATGCGAGCCGATCAGCGTAATGGCATTCAGACAGACGACGACGATGAGCGACAACATGACGGCATATTCGACGGCGGTCGGCCCGTCCTCCGCACGCAGAAAGCAACGGACCTTCTTCAGCAGTGATTTCATGAGATTCCCAGTGCCCTAAAATTGCGAATCTGGGCGGCTGCCCGGCAAGGAACAGCCCGGCCTTTTTGAAAGGATAGGTTGTGTAAAGCACTTGTCAAGTGGCGGCAGGCCCGGTGCGCGAGCGGTCGTAGTCCCGCCTAGGCACCATGTGCTCATGCTCGGCGGAAATTTATGCTATAGTTGAGCAGACCTTGATCCCTCCTCTCATCTATCGCCCAGCATCAGGGAGACTGACGTGAATTGCACCTGCACGCATTGTGGTGAATCGCTAAGCCAGGACCGGAACACGGAGGGCCCCAACTACTGCATCAACTGCGGAAAGACCTTCATGGCGCGGGCCAACTCGGAAGTGCCGACCTGGGTTTGGGGCGTCGTGGTCATGCTCATGGCCAACTGGCAAATCCTGCGCACGATCAATATCTAGCCCGCCGTCACCAGGCTGAGATGCAGCGGCGACGCCTGGAACGTCAGGGCCGAAGCATGCAGCTCGGCGCCGGCGTCCGCACGGTACTCTTCGCCTTCTCCCACCGGCTCGGCCTTGACCCAGGACATGCCCTGTGCGGTTCCGAGCAGCTCCCTCACTTGGGCGGCGCCGGCCTGGGCCGCGTCGGTCTTGCTCTCCAAGGCGTCCAGCACGAAACCCGAGAGCAGCCGATTCCAGACCTTGCGGCAGGTTGAGGGCTTGTCGAACATGTCGACGGCGACGATGTGGTTTCCGATGGCGACGGCCACGCCGCTGGCGCCATCGACGTACTTGACCTTGTCCTGGAACTCGGCGACTCGCTGCTTGTAGTTCTCGAAGGTGTCGGACATGGCCCCGGTGCGGGACGGCGTGCCCAGCGATTTCTGCTGGCGGGCAACCTCGCTCCAGATCTGGCCCTGGTCCGACATGTGGCTGCCGGTTTGCCGCAAGGAATCGGAGACGGACATCTTGAGAAACCACCGCAGCTTGGAGGACGAGTGGCTGTCGCTGGCGCCGAAGTGCCGCGACTTGTAGGACCAGCGGCCCTGCTCGACGCAGCTTACGGGGATCTTGACCTTGCTTTTGGCGGCGATCAAGACCGACGTGTTCAAGACGCGATTCTGCTTGGCGCCGACAAGTTGCTCGCCCTCGATGAAGAGGACGCGAATCTCGCCCTTGTTCTCGACCAGGAGATTCGGAACCGAACCGCCCTCGGAGACCTCTTCCACGGTGATGTTTCCGCCGGCGATGCCTTCGTCGGACAGCAGGTACTCCACCGTGCTTTCCCCGCCGGCAAAGAGCGGAAATACGGACAACGATTCGTGGCGGACCGGCTCGCCGACTCGGATTTCGGGAAATGTGACGGACATGATCTTCCTCCTGGAAATGGTGCCTAACCGCTAAGTAGACGCGCGGAGGGGTGAAAAGGTTCAAAAGCGAGGACTCGTGTCGGCCGGCTTGCGACGACCCATCTTATCCATTTCACTCCGCTTTCTACGTCCGACGGGTGGTTTTTGCCCGAACTTGCCCGGGAAAAGGCCCTTCCTGTCAGCTTCCATTTTTTGCCGGCAATTTTTCTGCCTTAACTTTCTGCGATCGCGCGTCCGAATCACCATACTGATGGGTGGTTTTTGCCCGAACTTGCTCGAAATTCGTTCCGCTTTCCTGGGCGCCTGCATCTTTCGCCGGCCGTAGCCCCGTGCAGGACAACGCATATAATTCAATAGATAGTCTGGGAGCCCAAGAATCATGCGACGGAAATCGAATTGCACCCGGCGTTTGCTTTGCGAGGCGCTCGAGCCGAGGGCCATGCTGAGCGGAACGATCTCGTATGGCAGCATCCTGGCCAGCAGACTCGATCCATTCCATGTTGGCGCCGGCGCAGTCGGTCCCGCAAGCCCAGTCGCAGCGCCGACTCCATCCAATCCGCTGGCGGCGGTGAACGTCGGCATTGGCCTGCAGGCGCAGGCTGCGGCCGCGGCGAACGCTTTCCTCACCCAAACCAATAACGCGAGTCCGCTGAAGAGCACGACGATCGGCTCCTCCAATCCCTTCGCGAGTCCCCCGCGCGGCCTGGCAAGTCCCTTCGAAATTGGTCCGGCAAGCCCCGTCACCAGCACGGTGATCCCAACCACCAATACGCTGAGCCCCCTGGTCAATGCGGTCTCCAGCCTCACGAACACGCTGAATGCGATTACCAGCAGCAGCACGTCGAGCGGCCTCGGCAATAGCTTCGATACCGCGTCGAGCACGCTCAATGTGCTGACCAACACCCTGAACGCCTTGGACAATGCGACGCTCTTTTCCGAAATCGGCAGTTTTGTGGGAGGCGCCACCGTTATCTTCCAAATAAACCCGGGCATTTCCACCAGCGCGACGCCGATCGTCCCCAGCAGCTCGGGCATTTTCACGGGCGGAACGCCTTTCGCCCAGGCAAACTCGGACGTTAACGCCACGGTCGCGATCGTGCTCGGCACCGTTTTGAGGGCCCAGACGGCAGTTGACAACGCGATCGCGCAGTCCACAGGGCCGGTTGCTCCGCTGGTTGGCCAGGTGCTTGGCAGTTCGCAGTCGCTGGTCGACAATCTCATGCTCCAGTCTTCCATCTTTCAATAATTCGGGACTCGTCGGCCTCATGTCGTAAGACGGATTGGCAATCCGTCCATATTATATTCCTGTCGGCCAGTTTCCTGTCTTCGCCGTTTGTCCACGGGCTTCGGAATTACCATGCCAACGGGTGGTTTTTGCCCGAACTTGCTCGAAAACGGTTCCTTCTTCCGACTACCATTTTTCTGCCATTTGTCTTTCTATCTTCGCTAACTTCTAACTTCTGACTCCCAGCTTCCACTCTCTTTGTCAGACCATCAAGGCGGGGACGAGGGGCGTTTGGCCAAAGTGGCCCAAAAACAGCTTTCTCAAAAGTGATTCGGCCATTTTTTACCACCAAGGATGTATTCGCTATCCAGAACACGACGGGTATAAATTTGCAAAAACCGCGGGAAAACAGGGGCTTCCATCCCTCTGGCGCCGTTGCTCCACCAAAAGGAAGGATGGCCAGAATGGGCCAAGACAGTTGCCGTGGGCCAATCGGGTTCTTCTTGGGCTTAGCAGTTCGGAAATCACACATATACCGTAATTATCCATAACTCTCGCACTCTGTCAATAGGCCCTGGCGGAATTGTTCTGCGGCCCGCTCGATCGCTCTTCGCGGGCAAAGCGGATTGCGATCGCGCAGTCGCGGCGGAATCGCGGGCGATTTCCTGCCGCGACCGGCAAACGCCGCGGAAGGCGACGGGCCGCTTTGCATCTCGCCCCGGCGGACTGCGCCGGGGGCGATGATTTTGGATGTATAAATTATCAAAGAACAACGTCTGGATACACATATATACGGATTTGGCGGCAAGAATGGGAAAAGAAGATCTGCCCCGCGGCGCGGATTGCGTCGCAAGTCCGCTGGCCGCCGTGACTTGCGAGTTTGCAAGTTTTCCGGAATGTGTGCGCGGCAATTCGCGCCGGAACCCCGCCGACAGGGGCTAGTTAATACGTAATTATCTATAGTTATGTAGTAACTGTCCTGGAAGCGTGCCGGAATTACGGCGACTGGCCGGCGGGCATTGCCGCAACCTTGGGCGACCGAGCAAGGTACTCATCACGCTCCGCCGTGATGGAACAGCATCACGGCGGTGCGTGATGAGTACGGTGGCGACTCGGCGGTTGCTTCGCCGCACGGCCCGACCCCAATCTCGCCCGAGGTCCTAAGTCCTTTCCTCTCTTGCACTTCGGAACCAAACCGGGAGCTTAGTTAAAATATCGCCGCTAACCACGTTTTAACAAACAGTCACTTGACAGGGGCCCTCGCGCGGGTGTATAGAGGAGAAGGTGGCAGGTAGGTGTGGTGGCCGGGGGTGAATACGACCGATGGACTCTACGCATCGCCATGAATCGGACCGCAACCCGGCCGGGGATCTGGAGCGGTTGCCCCTGGCCGTGCTTGTTGCGCGGGCCCAGTCGCGCGTCCCCGCGGCATGGGGGGAAATCGTTTACCGGCTCGGCCCCCTCGTCCTTACTTGGGCGCAGCAATTTGGGCTGAAGCCCGAGGATGCCGAAGATACGGCGCAGGAGGTCTTCCTGGCGGTCTTCGAGCACTTGGAGTGGTTCGACGGGAAATTGCCGGAGTGGAACTTCTACGCATGGGTGAGGAGGATCACCAAGAACAAGGTGCGGCAGCGCCTCGGTACGCGCCGCAGGCGCCGCGTGGAACCCGAGGCGCTCGGCGGCAGTTTGGCGCAGGCGCTGCTGGCCGAGGCGCCCCAGCCCGCCCCTGCCGACGGCGGCGAGGCCGATCATTGCGAGAGCGACCAGCGCACCGGCAGATCGAGGCGGTCCGCCGCGCCCGTGCCGGAGTGGAGCCCAAGACGTGGCTGGCTTTCGTCGGGCATGCGGTGGACGAGCGGTTGGCCGCGGACGTGGGCGCGGAACTGAAAATGACCAAGGGCGCCGTCTACCAATCCAAGTACTGCGTCATCCGGTCGGCCCGCCGCCACCTGGACGCACTGGATCGTTGACCGCTGGCCCCGGCACCCGGCATGCTGCCGTATGCAAGAAAAAAGAAAATAAAAAGACGTCAGTAATGTTTGCGTTTATTATAGTAGGGACGAGAAGCACTGGAGGCGGGAGCCACCGGTAAACTGCGAAAGTTGGATAGTAAGAGCCTTCCCGCTTTGCCGCCCGCATCCATCCGGTGGGGGTCGAGACGTGTCTCCGGAAGGAAACCTCGGAATTCAATCGAAAACTAATGTCCGTTTGAGGCACAGTGATTCGGCTTGCGCAAGGCGCGGCCTGCCGCGTCTTGCCTGAAAGGAAAAAGGTATGAGGATCGCATTGAAAGCGTTTTTCATCGTCGTCCCGTTGGTACTGGCTGCGGCCGATGCGCCAAATACGCCAAAGCCGGCTCCGCCGGACGATCCTGCCGACGTAACGACGGTGCGGGAGCTTTGCCACGGCAGCATCGGGCTCGACCGCGACGGCAACGTCGCGGCGGTCCGCCTCTCCGGTGCGGACTTGAAAACATGCGCCCGCTACGGCCCCGCGCTAGTCGTCTTGCGCCACGTTCGCTTACTGGGAACCTACGACGGCGCGGACGAGGTCCTGGAGTTCGCCAAGCCGTGGACCACGCTCGAGAGCGCCGATCTTGATCTCGTCAGCGACGCGCGCCTCGCCGGCCTGGAGCACATGCAGACGCTGAAGAGCTTGTGGACCTCCGGTTGGTTTGTGACCGACGCCGGAATCAAGTCGGTGGGAAAACTCAAGAACTTGGAAGTTCTCACGATTGACAGTGCGCGGATCACCGATGCCTGCATGAAGGACATTGCCGGCCTCCCCAAACTCAAGGAGCTCGATCTGCAGGGGGAAATCCCGATCACCGACCGCGGCTTGGCCGAACTGAAGGGCATGAAACTCGAATCCCTTGGCTTGGTAAGGACGAAGATCACGGACCGCGGCATCGACGAAATCAAGGACATGAGGACGCTCAGGTGGTTGGACGTTACCGAGACCAAGGTGACCAGCGCCGCCGGTGCCAAGCTCAAAGGCATTCCTGGCTTGCAGGTGCGGGGGATTCCGAGGGAAGAGGTCCACGAGGTCCCCGACGACCCGGACGACGTTGACGCCATCGAGGACGCGATAGATCCCAACATGACCATGGACAAGGTCACCGGTAACGTGCATGAGCTGGACGCAAGTTCCGACTTTGAAGTGCCGCGAACGTGGATCAAGCACCTCAAGGGCCTACATAGCCTGAGATATTTGGTTCTCCCGCCGTTTGCGACCGACGACGGCGATCTCGCGCTTCTTCCCGCGCTGCTCTCGCTTGAGAGGCTCAATATTGACAGCGGGAAGTTCTCGGACGCCGGGATGAAGTCGATTGGCGCGCTCACCAGCCTCCGCGATCTAAGGTTGACGCGCTGCCCCCGCGTTACGTCCGCCGGGCTCAAACACCTCAGCCAACTCAGGAATCTCGAGGGACTCACGCTGGAGGGAACCTCGCTCACGGACGATGGACTGCGACATCTGGCGAACCTTACGAACCTGCAACGACTGACGCTCGCCGGATCGAACCTGACGGACGACGGGCTGCGACACCTCTCCAACCTCACGAACCTTGAATGGTTGGACATTGGCGGCACCAAGGTCACTGACGCCGGCCTTGTTCACCTTTCGCTTTTGACTCGTCTTCGGGGCATAGGCCTTGCGCCAACCGATACGACGGACGCCGGCCTTGTGCACCTCCGCGGGCTGACCAAACTAAAGGGCTTCCAACGGGGCAAGGGTATGACGCCGCCGGCATGCTGGAACTCGCGGCGTACCTGCCCGAACTGGCAGTCCCGGACCCCGAGTATTTTAGGCCCTGAGATTTACGGCCAATTCAAAGGGGTCGGGAGTCTTTGCGACCAAGCCACAATTCACGTACAGCAAAGACTCCCGACCCCTTTGAATCCTTCTTCGGTTCCTTGGTTAGGAGGCTGTCATGAGTGATGACGGGATTGCAGCGGCCCGGTGCCAGGGGCCGCTGTTGGGAATTTGGTGCGGGCTCAGCTTGATCGCGCACATGCGCGACGCAGGACTCCAAATTCTGGCGGAACACGTCCTTGCGGCGGACGGGTCGCCAGGGTTTGCTCCGCAGAAGACCCTTGGCGTGCCCGGGGAGCGGGAGGTTATTTATCTTGCCGACGCGCTCGAACTTGCTTTGAAATCGGACGGCGCTGCGGAGAAGGTCGCCTGCCAACGTGCGAAAGGCGGGCCTTGCCCGCACGGGCGTGCGCTCGTCGAGCTACCCCACTGGGATTCCGTGCTACGCGTTTTGCGCTTCCGCGGGAAAATCGTCAAGCAATTTAAGGAGCCCGCACCCGATCAAGAGACCATTTTTATGGTCTTCGAGGAATCGAATTGGGCCGAACGAATTGACGACCCACTCCCTCCGCGCGGTGACGTCGCCCCGAAAGAACGCCTCCACCATACGATTTGGCGGCTCAACCGCAATCAAAGGAACAAGCTTCTCGTCTTTTCCGGCGACGGCACGGGCGAGGGAATCCGCTGGGCCCCCGTTGCGGGAACGGACGGCGCAACCTCGTAGCCGGGTATTGGTCGACCCCGGCAAATCCGTGCGCGGACCGCGCAAGCAGTCGCGTTCAAGAAGAAACGGCCGCTAACGGGATGCGCTACCAGTTCGCTAGTCGCTCACGGAACTACCGACTTATTCTTATGGTTGGGAGGGCCTTGCGAAGGCTCTCCACCGCGGCGTCCGTCACGCCCGCGTTGTGAAGGTCCAAGCCCTCGAGTCGAGTTAATTTTCTGAGGTGTTCGAGCCCGGCGTCCGTGACCTGCGTCCAGTTCAGGCCCCGTAACCGCCTCAGTTTCGTCAAGCCTCCAAGGTGCGCAAGTCCCGCGTCCGTTAGCTTGGTGTTGGGGAGGTAAAGATGCTCGAGTTGCGTCAATCGCTTGAGGTGTTCCAGCCCTGCGGCGGTCACCATCGTTCCGTCGAAGCTTAGATCCCGTAGTTCGGTCATGTCCTTGAAGTAAACCAGTCCCGCGTCCGTCACTTTCGTGCCAAGCGCCAACGTATGCAAGTGTGTCAATCCCTTAAGATGCGCCAAGCCGTCCGCCGTGATTTTGCTACTTTCAAGGATCAATTCGCGTAGGTCGGTCAAGCCTTCCAAATGCTCTAGGCCGGCATCTGTAACCAGGTTACCGCCAAGAAGCAACACCTGAAGCTGTCTCATATCCTCGATGTGCTCCAAGCCGGCGTCCGTCACGTCGGCCCCGCGCATGTCCAATTCCCGCAAGCGAGTCAATCCCTTAAGGTGCTCGAACCCGGAGCCGGTGACCGTGGTCCCCGATAGGCAAAGCCTCTGAAGTTCCTTTAGGCGGTTTAGGTGCTCCAATCCGGCGTCGGTCACGTTCGGGCTGTTGACCAACAACGTGTTGAGTTCCGATAGGTCCTTGAGGTTCTGCAGCGCGGCGTCGGTCACCGGGATACAAAAGAGGTTCAACTCCCGGAGTTGCGTCATCCCCTTAATTTGCCGCAGGCCGTCCCCGATCACGTTGGTCCCGAAGAGGTCCAGCGTCCGGATATTCGTCAACCCCCTTAGATGCTCCAAGCCGGCATCGGTGATTTGTGTGCTTGCCAGACCTAGGTCGTGAAGTTGGGCCAATCGCTCGATCCCTATCAACCCGGCGTCGGTAACCTTACTGCGGTTGAGACTCAATTCCCGGAGTTGCGTCAACCCCTGGAGGTGCCGCAGGCCGGCGCCAGTGACCTGTGTACCGTCAAGGTCCAATTTCTGAAGTTGTGCCAGATGCTTGAGGTGTTCAAGCCCGTCATCGGTGACATAGCTGCTACAGCGCAATTGGCGCAGTTGGGTCAAGCTCTTGAGACGCTCCAGCCCCGCGTCCGTCACGCGCGTCCCAGCAACGTCTAGCGCTTCGAGATGAGTCATGCCCTTGAGGCTCTCCAAACCGCTGTCGCCGACGCGCGTGGACAATAGGTTCAGCGAGCGGAGGCTTGTCAGGCCTTTGAGTTGTTCCACGCCGGCGTCGGTTACTTCGGCGCAAACGCCAAGGTCCAGCGTCTGAAGTTGCTTCATGTCCTTGAGATGCCGCAACGCGGCGTCCGTGATTCGAGAATTATGGAGGTTTAACTCCCGAAGTTGGGTCAGGTGCATAAGGGGCTCCAGGTCGGTGTCCGCCAGCCCTTGGCCTAGGTTGCGCTGCAGATCAACCGCAACGGCCGGCGCGAGCGGGCTCGTCGCGTCGCGGACAACCTTCCCGCCGAGCCGCTCGATTTCCCGTATTGCTCGCGATTCGACCGATTCTTCAACCGCCTTGGAGGGCCCAGGTCCGCTAGTTGCCTTTGATTCATCGCCACGCGCGGTGGCGAGTGCATCGGCAAGCGTTACGAAGGCGAGGAACAAAATCACGCGCATCGGGAAAGTCGTACGATTCATGGTATCTGCTCCCTTATTCGATCATAGTTCTAACGGTGGATTCTCAGAGCCGGAAGGGCCTTCTGAAGGCCCTCGACCCCGGCATCGCTCACCGGCGTCCCCTCAAGACTCAGAGTGCTTAGCTTCCCGAGTCCCCTAAGTCGCTCCAGTCCGGCATCTGTGACCGTCGTGTTGCCGAGGGTCATGGTATCGCCCTTTCAACAACGAGTTTAGGTCAGCCCGCGGCCAGGAAATCGATAAAAACCTGGCAGCCTGACAGTCTCCGTTATCGTATCCCGTCGGTAGCCGCCTTTCAACCCTTCTTTCCGCACATCTGGCTTCCATTTTCTCCGAATTTGGAGAGCGGCGTTTTTTCAAAGCGACAACGGTCCGTGCGAGTAGCTACTTTACCTGTCTTTCCACGTTATGAGGCTATTTCGAGCGAAGGTGCGTGGTGTTGGTCACCAAGCTTACGACTGGCCTTGACGTGGCTCTCCCATACTGGGAAAAGGCCAGGCGGTCAATGTCAATCGTAGTGACGGCCACCTGAAAGGACTCCAGACTACGCCTCTTACCCAAAATCAGCCCTGACCGAAATCCCGAGAAATTGCGACCGAGATGTGCGGAAAGTGGGTTCAACCTGAGGTCAAGGTCGAATTCGTGGCGTGAATTTCGGCCCGGTGGCGCGGTTCGAAAACGGCAAGCGTGCGTTTTGCGCGACGTTCGTACTCGCGAGCTCCCGGCTACCGTGGCGACGGCGTTTGCAGAGCGTTTGCAGACAGGTCCACAGGACGTTGTTAGAATGGCCGGTGGATCGGTGAATCGCAACAGAAAACTTCTAATTCCTTCGACCACTCTCTTTCGCAAAAGGAGTTGAAGATGGGCTTATTACGATGGGCCTCCTCGAAGGCCCGCAATCGCGGCAAAACTCAATGGCTCGGCAAGCGCCAGGCGGAACGACGTACGCGCAGTGCGCGCTTTGAGACCTTGGAGAGCCGCGCGATGCTCGCGGCTCCCGCTTTGTGGACCCAGGCAGCAGTTCCTGGCGATACAGATTGGGCGAACGCGGCAAACTGGAGCACCAATTTGGTTCCGGTCGGGACCACGGACGTAGTATTCTCTCGCCCCAACGGCTCAGACACCGTGACCAATGTCGGGGGCCCCTTCACCCCATCTCAACCTCCGCCGCCCGGCGCCGAGATCAGCACGCTCAGTGTTTCAAAGACGGCGGCGAATCCGGCGGTTAGCCTGACACTACAGAACGACGGTGGCCTGCAGGTCGACACAAACACTTTGATCTCGTCCGGCGCGGTGACGATTGCCGGCACCAGCTTCCTGGACTCACAAGGAGGCCTAGGCCCGAATGGAGCGTCCGCAACAATAAGTTCTGGCGTGGCCGTTTTTCCCTATGCGTCGGTAGAAGTCTGGGTGTACTGGATGGCCAGCGGCGGCTTCGAGATCGGCGGCCCCGCTGCGATAGGTCCAAGCAGGTTATTTCTAGTAGGCAACGGCGACCTTTCCACTTCCGGGACGATCTACGTTGGTAACAACGGTTATCTTGAGGGCTCGGCGAGGGACTGCACGGGGGTTGTCGACGTTGGGAGCGGAGGCGAGGTCGACCCGGGCAATACAAGG
Organism: uncultured Planctomycetia bacterium; assembly: GCA_963824275.1. Lineage (GTDB taxonomy): Bacteria > Planctomycetota > Planctomycetia > Pirellulales > Thermoguttaceae > JANXQG01. The sequence goes on from CAWGOT010000010.1 coordinate 44,590, forward strand.
CCCGCAAGCTTCGTGGGGGACACCCGCGACCTCGGCTCGATTCAGCGCCAGCGGGTTTATTTTCGAGCCTGGCAGCACCTACGCGGTAAACGTCGGCGGTGCGGGCAACGATTCGATTACCGCAACTGGAGCGTTGAAGATTGGCGGAACGCTCGTGATCGCTAAGCAGCCGAACTGGAGCCCCACACCTGACCATCCGTATGTGATCGCATCGTCCACGGGACCCGCGGGATCGGTCACCGGCAGCTTTCAAGACGTCGTTGGCACAACCGCGGGCGACGGGCTGGTGTGGACCTACCGAATCGTCGGGAACGACGTGATTCTTAAAGCGATTCAAATCGTGGCGTCCACGACGCCCCCACTTCAGTTCGTGGAGAACACCGCAACTAAGCCGGTGACGCTAGCGTCGGCAATCGGGCTCGATAGCGGGGACATATCCGGCCTTACGGCCTCGGTCGCCTGGGGCGATGCGCCAGGCGACAGCACCGACTATAGCCTTGGAAACGGGATTTCCTACACCACTGACGCGAACGGCATTATCACTGCCACAGTCGACGGTACATATGAGTACGCCACAACCGGCAAGGATGCTGTTCGCACAACCTTTTACCTTGACGGTCAAGAGTCGGCATCGTGGATTGCCTGGCCACCGTCGTCGACGCGCCGATCACGGTCAGCATTCGCCCGGACCTCCAATTCAGCCAGGGCTTGCCCGACAACCAGGTCGTGGCCACGTTCAGCGATCCTGGGGGCGACGAGACGTTAACCGACTATGCGGCCACCATCAACTGGGGTGATGGCACGACAACGCCCGGCACGACCTCTTATCACTCCTATCGTGGCTCAAACCAGTTCAACGTCACCGCGGCCGACATGCACGCCTATAGCGATACGCAGAGCCGTCAAATCACCGTCACGGTCTGCGACCAGGGCGGGGCCTCGGATTACGCCATCGGCACCGTTTCCGTGCTCCCGCAGCAGGTTCTCGGCTGGGGCCAGGACTACCAGCTCACCGGCGACGACAGCGACCTGGACTTCGACGGCCTGGTGGCGACCTTCGTCAACCCCGGAGGGGCGGGCAGTTTGTCTGATTACTCCGTCCAGGTCCAAGTCAATGGGACTCCGGTGACGAGCTCGCAGCTTACCTACGATTCCTCGACCAACGAATTCCAAGTCAACTGCTCCTGCACGCTGCCCGATCCCGACCTCGACGTGTTTTCCGTGAACGTGGTCGAAGACGGCATCGAGGCGAACTTTTCCAGCGAGGCTTATACGCAGCCCTCGGGGCTCTCGGCCAGCGAAGGGGCGCACGCCACCGCCGTTGCCGGGCAGGAGTTGGCCATGCAGTTGGCCTCCTTTACGGTCGCCGATCCGGACGTCACGCCGCAGCCCTATTATGCCGCGGTCAGTTGGGACAACGGCTACTGGACAGACTACTCGGCCGAAGTTGTTCCCAGCGGCAATGGCTACGTGGTCGAGGGCACGAATCTTTATGCCGAGGCCGGGAATTATGCGGTGCGGGTCAATATCTACACCGCAAGTGGCAGTTTAGGAACCGTGTACGACACGGTTTCCGTAAGCGATCCGGCGATTTCCATCGCGCCGGCGACGGGCCTTCAGGCCGACGTGGACACGCAGTTCACGCGAACCGTCGCCACCTTTACCGATCCCAATACCCAGGCCGTGAGCGGCGACTTTATCGCGCGCATCACCTGGGAGAACGGAAACACGTCGACAGGCACCGTCAACTTCGACGATGGGTCGGGGACGATTTCCGGCAACTATACCTACGGGCAAACAGGGCCGCAAACGATTAAAGTCGAGTTGTATGACGTTGGCGGCGCTGAGGCCCATACGACGGTCTCGATGCAGGTCAATCCGGGAACGCTGGACGTCGTCCCGGTGCCGTTCGCGATCGATGACCTGAACGCCGGCGACATGGTCCAGGTCGCGTCCTTGAGCGACACGGACGTTGCGGCGGTCTCCGGCAACTACACGGCGACGATGAACTGGGGTTCCGCCTCCTGCGGGTGCCTGGTCGTTCCGGCGGACGATGGCGGTTTCGACGTTTATGGCTCAACAGCCACGCCCTTTGCCGGCTCGAACGAGCCAATAACCGTGACCATCACCGACACCGGCGGCGCTTCGGCCACCATAACCGAGAACGCGTTTCTGCTCGACAGCGGCTCGATGGTCACACTCGATGGCCTGCCCGACGCGAGCAATGTGACCGTGACCAACGGAACGGAGCTTGGTCTGGACGGGAGCACCGTCTCGTTCAGCACGCTCGACCTGATCGACGGCAGTATAGACGACGGCACGATCAACACTACCTCGGATGGAACCTACACCATCCAGAATGGTGGTATCTCCGCAAACCTTGCTGGAAGCGGATCGTTCACGATCCCCAGCGACGGCTGGGTGGAACTGGCGGGTACAAACTCCGTCCTCACCGGCGGGGTCTCGATTGCCAGTTGTGCGCACGTGCTCGTCGGCGGCACGTTCACGCTGGCCGGCTCGGGCAACGTGACGGTGGACTCCGGCGGATCGCTCGGGCTCGAAGGCGGCGGCACCCTCATCACCGCCAGCGGAGCGACGGTCACGAACTACGGCACGTTTGTAAACCACGCCGGCGGCACGGTTATTAACGACGGGACGCTCAGCAGCGGGGCGACGGCTTCCAACTGGGGCACTCTGGTGAATAACGGAACCTTGAACACCGGCGACGGGATTTCCAACAACGGCGAGATCGTCAACGACAACACGATCACCGGCGCTGTTGACGGGGCCATCGCTGTTCAGGGTACCGTTCTGGCGACCGGCGGGTCGGTCGATGTCTCAACGCTCGCCAGCGCTGATATCGTGTTGACCGAAGGCACGACGTTGACCGGGTCCGGCAACCTGGACAATGTTCTTATTGTAAACGGCGGGCTTTCCGGGTCGATTACCGCCAATAACGTCGAGGTGACCGGCGAAGCGGTAGTCCAGTCGGCGACCTCGGCGACCGTAACCGGCGCGCTGGTCGTTGAAAGCGGCGCCGAGTTGGACGCCTACGGCCTCTTGACGACCAACGGGGCCTCGATCGTGAGCGGCACATTCGACATCGACGGCACATTGGCAAACGCCGGCAGCATGATCACCCTCGGGACAACGAACGACAACGGCTCCCTCGACAACACGGGGAGCCTGACCAACGCGGGCACGCTCACGGACAACGGCGCGATCGATAACTTCGCCCCCGGCATGACCTATTTCGACGGCACCGGGGCCGACAACATTACTGATTCCGACCTGGCGCTGCCGGCGGACGGTTCGCCCAACGGGTTTTCGGTTTCCTTCCAGATCAACACCACGTCTTCCGGCTGCGCGTTTGCTTGGGGAACCTCGGAGGGCGCCGGGGCGCGGGCGTCTACGCGCTGTTGAATGGTGGGATTTGCATCGGCGATTGGCAGTCTGCGTATGGTCCGTCCGTCAACGTCTGCGACGGCACGACGCACAATATCTGCATCACGGTGAGTCCGTCGGACGAGGTCTCCTTCTTCATCGACGGCACGGCCTATACCGATCTGGGGACCTTGTCGTTCAATCCGATGGACCTGGCGGACGGGGTGCTCACGCTGGGCGGCGACGGCGCGAGCTCGGGCTACAACTATACAGGCTACCTGGGCCGGTTTACGGTTTGGGACGCGGACGTCAGTTCCGACGGGGCGGCGCTGACCAGCCTCGGCGCCGGTTGCAACCCGAGTTCGATTGCGGCCGATTTCACGCCGCTGGCCTGCTGGCTCACGGGCGGCGCGTCGAGCGGCACGCTTGTCAATGCCAGCGGGGCCACGCTGGTTTGCAACGGCTCGCTGACGAACGAGGGCTGCTTTACGAATAACGGCACGTTCGAAAGCACCGGTTGGGCGGGAATGGACAACCGCGGCACGCTGATCAACGGGCGCACGAGGTCTTCGATTGTCAAATGGGGTGGTGTACGAATGAAGGCCCAATCGTCAATTACGGCGCCTTCAACGTGGGTGACGACTCGGAGTCGTCCAGCGCTGACCTGGAAGCGCACGGCCCCATCACCAACTACGGCACGTTTAGCGTCGGCACGTACAGCATTCTTGACATCTATGCCGACTTCGACAATTACCAGCTCTTCAGCATGGGAAACACCTTCCTGGAAAGCGGCACGTTCACGAATCATACCCTGGGCACGATGCAGAGCATCTTCGCCAACGGGCTGGAAAATGACGGCGGCCTTATCGTCAATGAGGGCTCGATTCAGAGTCACGGTTGGTTCTATGCGGGCGACCTCATCAACAACGGGACCTGGTACAGCTACACGCAGATGCCAGAATGGCTAGGGAGCGTCGTCAACAACGGCACCATCGCGACCGACTGTTCGGGGTGGCTTGTGCTGCCTCCCAAATTATTTGACCGAAATTGTCCCAGAATGATTGACCGGAAGTTGAGGTAAAGAATAGAAGAGCGGCAAGGTGGATGGGTGAGGCGGAAGAGGGGAAGGGAAGAGAAAGAGCCTGCGGGCGGCAGAGTGCCGTCCGCAGGGTCAAGGTGATGAGCCGTGGTTCAGTGCGAAGCAGGGCATCGGGGGCCGGGTGGCAAGAGCGGTTCCAGATAGTGGACCGCGGTTACGAAGTCGCATTGCTGCACGGCCATCGTGAAGTCGATGGGGTTGAAGTTGACTTCGCAACGGAAGCAGCGGCCGAGATTCGTAGGCGGGTTGACCGCCGAGTTGCACTCGTTGCAACGAGGACACAAGAATACCAGTTGTCCGTCGCGGAGTTTGTGCGGCCACTCCAGTCGCTTCAGGAGAGAGGCCCAGGCAATGTCATTGCGTAAGCGACGCAAGAGTTCGTCGGGGAAGTAACGTGGCATGCTGTCCTCCTGGTTTTAGGGCAACTGAAATTCGCCGACTACTTGCTGAAACAACTCGTCGTCAATCCGCCGGACCTTGCGGGCGGCGGCCTGCAGCAGGCACGCCGTGGCCAGGTTGTTGATGTGGCGGGGCACACCGTTGGCGAAGTCGTGGATGGCCGCCTTTACCGAGTCGTCGAAGAGTTTCTGGTCGCCGCCGGCCTGGGCGATCTGGAAGTCGATGTAACGGCAAGTCTGCTCGCGGGTCAGTGGTCGCAACTGGTAGCGAACCGAGATCCGATTGAGCAGGTCGGCATGCTGCGCCCGCCGCAGGACGGCGCGGAGCGGTTCCTGACCGACGAGCAGAAGCTTCAGTGGCGGCCGCACGTCCAGCGCGGAACTGATCAGCAGCCGCAGGTCGGTGAGGGCATCGCCGTCCAGCAGGTGGGCCTCGTCGAAGACCAACAACAAGGCGCCCTCGGCCCGCGAGGCCCGTTCCAGGATCTGCTCGTAAATGCGTTCTTTGCCGCGGCGCGGCGTCTCCCCTAGTTGCGTGACGACAAGCTTCAGCAGGCCCGTCGCGGAGAGGTGGGAGAGGTGGCAGTAGAGGGCCTGGCAGTGTTGCGGCAGCAGGCCGTGCAGGAAGCGTTTCAAGAGGGCGGATTTACCGACTCCGCTGGGACCGGTGATTAGCCCCAACTGGCCGGACTGGACCAGGTATTCTAGCCGTGCCAGACCTTCGTCCATGCGTTGGTCCTGCCACAGGGCAGAGACCGTAGCGTGTTCTGCGAAGGGTTGGCTTTTCAGTTGCAAGTGTTCGAGATACATCAGTCGTTCCTTTCGGGAAACAGGGATTGGAGTTGAAACAAGACTTCGGGAAGGGTCGCCGCCGGGGCCTGCTCGAAGGCCTGCCGAAGCAGGCTCTCGGTGACGCGATCGTGGCGGGAGTGGAAGGCGGCCAGGAGATCCATTTCCTGGACGGTCAACCCGGATACGCCGCCCTGACGAGCCAATAAGCGGGCGAAGACGCGGGCGAAACTCGACAAGGACCATACGTTTTTCTGCCGTGCCGAGTGGTAGTCGATGCCCAGGTCGCGTCGCTGCTCCTGCATGGCGGCGTGTTCGGCACGCAGGGCATCGAGATAGTGGGGCACGATGGGTGCGGCAGGTGGCGAAGGCGACGGTTGCGGATGGCTGCCCTTTTCGCGTTGATAACGCCGACCGCGACCCACGTACGCGCCCGCGGGAGTGTAAAGCTGGACTTCGGCAAGCGGGGAGAAAGGATCGTACTGGACGACCAGCCTATCGCCCCGCAGCGCCGGATCGACAGCGAAGAACAGGCTCTCCACACGCACGTCCGAGAAGTCCTTGTCGACGAGGCGCGGCACCCGCTGATGGAAGAAGCCCAGTACCGCCCCCAGATCGACCTGCCGCAGCAGCCGGGGCTCCTGCTGATAGCGCGCGTGAGGAGTTTCCCCGGTCTCGCTGTTCGCATCTTGGTGATAGGCCACCGCGAGCCAGGCCGCCAAGACGCGGTTCAAGTCGTCGAGCGTAAGGATCTGTCCGGCGCGGACTTCCGCTTCCAATTGCATCTGGCAGGTCTGGAAGAAACGTTCGATCAGGCCGCCGGCCGGAGGATCGCGCGGCGGCCGGTGCAAGAGCTGGATGTTGAGCTGGGTGCAGGCCAGTTGCAGGGCCTTGGCATGGTAGATTTTGGCGTTGTCCACGTACAGTTCGCGGCTGGCGCCGTGATTTCCCCAGGCCCGCAGCAGCGAATCCAGGAGGATGTCCAGGTTCTCGCGGACGTAGTAGCGGGCCTCGACGATGTAACGGCTGTGGCAGTCGATCCAGGCGGAAAGATGGGTCTTCACGGAGCGGCCCTGGTGCATCACCGGCGGGCCGTGCTCGAAGTCGCCGACCCACAGGGCACCGGGCTGGTCCCGGGTCCAGCGGCAACGCACGATTTCCTTCGCCACGCCCAGCTTCCGCCGCGTGGCCCCTTGCTGCCGCAAGTGCCGGTACAGGGTGGAACGCGGAAGCTGACGTTCCGAACTCCCGCTTCAAGATGCGATTGATCGCTTTGTGGGAGCGGAAGGGCTGCTCCTTTTTCAGGGCCACGGCGCGGTCCAGCAAGTCGCTGTGCTTCTTTCGCGGCTGGCCCCGATCGGAGCGGCGGCGGCGATACAGGCCCGGCACGCCTTCGTCTTTCAGCCGCCGCCACTGGCGACGCAGGGTGCGTGCCGAAAGGCGTTTCCGCCGTCCGTTGGGCAGCAGGCGTTCCTCTTGGCTCAGTTGCTGGAAATACCGCTCGCGCCGCCGCTGGGGAATTTCTCCCAGCAGCACGGGGCTCAGCAGCGAGCACCAGAAGACAGCCCAGTCTTCATTGTTACAAGGCATAAAGTTTGACTCCAAACAAGGTGGGGATGGATGAAAAACCACTGTCGGAGTCCATGCTACCTCACGTGAACCCGGATCTTGTCGCGAAACGGGGGAAGAACTTCTCGGAAAATACCTCTTCCCACTCGGCGATCAGATGGAGCACTTGCCGCGCAACGCAGCAATTGCTCACGCTGCGGACTGCGGAACTTTTGCGGCGCCACGGCCCCGGCAAAGCGATGACAGGTGGAGGCGGGGCAACGCTCCTGGATCAATTGCCGACCCGCAGCCAACGCGGCGGATTGCACCCCCAACCAAGTCAGCACGCACCAGATCGTGCTGTGATGCAGGGCCCGCTCTTCCATGGCGGACGACCCCGGCGGCGGCTGATAGCCGGTCGCTCGCTTTCCCGGGCTGGCCGTCTCACGGTAGGATTGCCCGTCGTTCTCCAGATAGCTGCCGGCAAGGTGCAGGAGGGTCGGGCCCGCATAGCGCTTATAGGGGAGTACGAAAGCTGGGGTAATCGGTAAAGATGTACTGGCACTTCCGGCATTGCCAGCGGGCCAGCCAGATGGTCACGCACAGGACCGTGTGTTCCACAAGCAGCCGCAGACCACGGCGGCGCAGCTCGTGGGCGCGAAACGGCCGCGCTCTCCGCAACGGCTGCACAACTGTCGGAAACAGACACGATCGGCACTCTGCCGGCGCACGGCTTGGTTGTGCTCTTCGACTTCAATTACAGTTGTCGGGCGGGGCAGTTCGATACTGATGGCGAGATCTTTCTCAACAGGAGGAGTGAGGGTTGTCGTAAACGGGCCTCACTCCTCCATTTTCATGCGCCCACCGACCACCGAAACGTAGAAAACAGGGGCGGGGTTTCAGATGAATTTAACCGGGCGGGGTCCGGGGCGGGATAAGGGCGGGGTTCAATCCGGACGAATAACTCGAGACTTCAGCCGGTTATTCCGGTCAGGCAAACTTGTGCGCCGCAGCTTGACGGCAACATCAGCGGGAGCGGGGAACTGGTTATCGACGGCGGCACGGTAGGTCTCGGCAGTGACAACGCTTTCGGTTGTGTGGTCATCAATGGGGGTGAGCTTACTTTGCTGTTCGGGGAAGGTCCGACCCTTGGTGCCCTAAACGTTTACGGCGGCACAATTTCGGGTGGCTATTGGTGGGGGACGCCGACGCTTGTGCTAAACGGCGGCGCCAGCACTATTGACGCCTCCAGCGACGCGACCGGCCTATCCATCGCGCTTGAGAACGGCGCTACATTAAACGACGCCGGCCAATCGACAGTGGATAACGTGACCGTCGGCGCCGGCTGCACGCTGACCGTCGCAGGCCAGTTGACCGTGACGGGCACGTTGACCGTGACGGGCACGTTGACCGTGACGGGCACGTTGACTGTGGCGGCCGGCAGTTCGGTCACGGTCGCCAGCGGAGGCACGCTCGATAACGAAGGGACGCTGAACGACGCCGCGGCCGCGCTGGGCACGACCGGCAGCGACAACATTGTGAACAACGGCACGCTCGTGATCGACGGCGCCGGCGTCCAGACGCTGAACTGTGCGCTCGGCGGCTGCGGCAACCTGGTCGTCAGCGCAGGGGCCACGTTCGACGTGGCCGGGGCCAACCTGACCTTCGGGACAGTGACGGTCGACGGCGGCAGCATCGTCGATTCCTCGGGCGGCAACGGCTCGCTGACGACCGGCGGTTTTGCGCTCGCCAACGCGACCGTCGCCGCACAGATCTTCGATTACACCGGCACCGACACCCTCAGCGGAACGGTGAACTTCATCCTGAACGGCTACGAGCAATTGTTCCTGAACAACGGCCAGATTGCCGCCGGCAGCTCGGTCACGATCACCGGCACCGTCGCCAACTTCGGCTCGATCACCAACTTCGGCGCGATCGAAGTCGCCCTGTCCGCCACGCTTTTCGATGCCGGGGCGTTCGCCAACTACGGCACCATATCCGTGGACGGCCACGGCTACGACTACGGCTGGCCCAGCGGCTCTGCCTGTGGCGAGCTCGAGGTGAGCAGCGGCGATTTCGACAACTTCGGGGCCATTGTCAACAACGGATGGTTCTCGATCGACAGCTATTGGGACGGGGGCTCCAGCACGTTCATGAACGACTCGGGCGCCACAATCACCAATAACGCGCTGTTGGTCCTGACGCAGGCCTCGCTGACCAACGACGGCGTGATCGCCAATAACGGCGGCGCTGCCTTGGACGTGGAGGCCAGCGAGTTGGACAATGCTGGGGGGCTGACAAACCATGGGTTGCTGTCCGTGAACGGCTCCAGCACCTTGCTGAACTACGCCACGCTGACGAATGCGGCCGGCGCGACCCTCACGGTCAGTGCCGGCGGCGTGTTGAGAAACTACGATGCCGTCATTAACGACGGCAGTTTCACCATTTGTGCTAATGGCACCGCATGGATTGAGGGCTGCACACTCACGGGGAACGTCGTGGTCAACGGCGACCTGTGGCTTAGCACCCAGTATACGGCCGGCGCCGACATGACCTACTCCGGGGACATTTCCGGCAGCGGCGAGGTGCTATCGGTCGCCTACAACACGAATTGCATGATATTCGCAGGCGACAACAGCGGCTTCACCGGCACATTCGACCTTTACTGCGGCACCACGCAGGCGGGAAGCGCCAACGCACTTGGCGACAGTAATGTTCAGGGCGGCGGCAATTTGGACCTGGCCGGGTTCAGCCTCTCGATCAACTCGGTCAATCTGTGGTGCGGGACGGTCACCAATAGTGGTTCGACCCTCGCTACCTTGAAGCTCACGGGCGACAACCCCTCTAGCGGATTTACGAATGAGATCTTGTGCGACGGCAATGCGCCGCTGGGGCTTCAGATTGCGACTCCCGGTGAGGATTGCCTGAATTGGGAAAACACCCAAATGACGGCTACCGGCGGCACGACGATCGACGCGGGCACCTTGCTGCAACTCGGCTACGGGGGAACGACCGCAACTCTGACAGGAAATGTCGTCGATAACGGAACGCTGTTGCTTGAGGCCGGCACAAGTTCGGTGACCGACACCTGCAACATCAGCGGCCCGGGCAGTGTTATCGTGGATGGATACTTCGCAACGGCTCCGGTCATCCTCACCGGCACCGACGACGCGGCGACTACGACGGTCGAAAACGGGGCGACGTTGCAGATCGGCAATATCGAAAGCAGCGGTATCGTGGACAATGGAACTCTGGTCTTCGCCTGCACGGGCAGCGGGATATCCACCGTCTCGGGGAATATCACGGGAAGCGGAAGTGTAGTAATAGGCGTCCCCGGTTGGAACCCCGTGACCGTGGTCTTGACCGGAGCCGGCAATACTTGGAGCGGCGGAACGACAATTTCCAACGGCACCTTGCAGATCGGCGACGGGACGACGAACGGGAGCATCGCGGGCAGCATCGTCGACAACGCCATCTTGGACTTCGTTCAGAACGCGGCAGCGACATTCAACAACACGATCAGCGGCGGCAGCGGGTCGGTAATCGAAAACAGCGGAGCCGGGGAACTGACGCTGACAGGGCTCAACGCCTTCTACGGGTCGCTGGGAGGCGGCATTCAGACGTAGCCTGGTATGGATCGGCGCATTGATACTTTCGCGGCTGAATTTGATGCCCATTCGTGACGGTCGTCAAGCGGTTCTCGGCGACTGAGGGAAAACCTTTATTGTTGTTCCAGGCAGAGCACCGTGGCGATCGTCCCCGGCGCTTGTGCCGGCAAGCTCACGCTGACTTTTTCGCCTTCCTGCGAGGTCTTCAGCGCCGCACGCTGCGGGTCCGCCAGAAGATAGGCCTTGGTCACCTTGCCCTGCACCTTGGCCAGGTCGAACGCTCCCGCCGGCCACTGGAAGAGATGGATGTAGAGCCTGCCCGGTTTCGTCGTGCAGCGCCACTGGCTGCCGTTGAGCTGCCGCCGAAGGGAGTCGGCCCGCAACCGTAGATCGCCTCGCCGTTGACCTTCAGCCACTGGCCCACTTCGCGGAGGCGTTTCTGGCTCTCCTCGGGAACGACTCCCTCCGCCGTCGGTCCCACGTTGAGCAGGTAGTTTCCGCCCTTGGATACGATGTCCACCAATTTGAACGTCAGGTCCGGCGCGGTTTTCCAGTTCTGGTCGTAGCTCTTGTAGCCCCAGGTGTTGTTGAGGGTGGCCGGCGTTTCCCAGACGCCGGGCACCACGGTCGCCGGGATCTTGTTGTCGCCCATCGAGCGGTAGTCGCCTGCGCCGCCCAACCGGCCGTTCACCAGGCACTGGGGTTGAAGCTGCTTGACGAGGTTCAGGAACCTGGCGGCGCGCTGGGGCGTCATCTCGCGCGGGGTATCGAACCAGATCAGTCCGATCGGGCCGTACTGGGTGAGGATTTCCCGCACCTGGGGGAGGGCCTTCTCGTCGATGTACTTGTCGTAGGCGCCGCTGGCTGATTTCTCCTTGTCCGTGCCGAAGTCCCAGGTGTTTCCCATCCCGCCCGGCTCGTGCCAGTCCTGGGCTTGCGAGTAGTAGAAGCAGAGCTTGATTCCGCGCTTCGCGCAGGCCTGGGCCAGTTCTTTCATGGGGTCGCGATGGAAGGGCGTGGCGTCGACGATGTTGTACTTGCTCGCCTGGGAGGCGAACATCGCGAACCCGTCGTGGTGTTTGGCGGTGATGGTGATGTACTTCATTCCCGCATCCTGCGCCATCTGCACCACTCGTCGGCGTTGAACTTCACGGGGTTGAACTGCTTGGCCAACTGCTCGTACTCCTTGACGGGAATCTTCGCCCGATTCATGATCCACTCGCCGATCCCTTCGATCTGCTTTCCCTTCCACGTCCCGGCCGGGACGGCATACAGTCCCCAGTGAATGAAGAGGCCGAACTTGGCCTCGCGGTACCAGGCCAGTCTGGGGTCGTTGGGGTCCGTCGCCCCGGCGGGCCGTCCGGCCAGATCGTCCGTCTTCTGCTTGGCCTTCTCGGCGGCGGGCGCGGGGGCCGCCTGGGCAAGGAACACGGCCGGGCGTGCCAAGCTGCGGGCCTCCGGCCTCGGCGCCGTTTGCGGATCGCGACTGGCCCCCCGCGCGGCGATTTCGTCCGCGGAGGCAGCGGCCGCCAACAGCAGCGATGGGATCAGCGTCAATAACGTCGCCGCTGCGATCAGTTTCCGATTCATCATAAGCTCCTTGTAATGATCTTCTTGTTCTTATCTGCACCAGTTTCCTCGTACGGCGTCGCGCAGGTCGCCGTCGCCAACACCTCCACTATAATAGAAGCTGGCGGGTCGTGGGAGGGAAAAGGGAGAAAGGTCCTCCCTGAGCGGGTAATGACGACCCGATCCTCGCTGTCCCCGGAGTCGGGTGGCGGTTGGACCGGCTATTTGTTCTTGGCCGCCGCTTTTACGGCGTACATAATCAGACCAACGACCCCTCCGATCGCGCCGCCGATCAGGGCACCCCGTAAGGCACCGTCAACAACGCCTGCAATGAGCAACATGACAACCTCCGATGGGCTAGTAGGATTTGATCCACGCAACGCCCCTCATTTTGCCATAGACGTGGATCGCGGTCAATGGGGCTACTGTAGCTCTACTGTAGCTCATCGCACACCACGACGCGTACGCCGCCGAGTTGCAGGTGCGCGGCCTTCACGAGGTGCGGATGGGAAGTTCTGGGCACGCATGACGGGGAGTGGTGTCGTGGGAAAATCGGCGGCGACTCTCGACAAACACCGCCGGAAATGCGAAAATGATGATAGTCAGGAGAACGAATCATGCTTACTCGCGACGATATATTGAACTACGCGCTGGCCTTGCCGCCGGGGGACCGTGAATTAGTCGCTGTGGCGCTTCAGGATAGCCTGGAAGCTGAACGGAACCCGGCGGGGCGCGTGGGGGATACCGATGCCACGGATTTCCTCGCCCGAGCGGATCGCTTGGACAGACTCGGCAGAACTGATTCGGCACTTGATTTGATCTACAGTCACATCGACGAGATGTTGTTGGCTGGTAACTTCACGGAAGTCGATAACCGCCTTGTCTCAGCGAAGTGCGATGACTATTCCGTCGATGTGCTTCTCGCCTTACTCACCATTACGTATGCCGCTAAAAGGCGATTGCCGCATAGGCAGGAGTTCTACGCTAAAGTCGAGCGGTCGATTCGGGACCGGGACGAGTGGGAGGAGTGGCTTCTCTTTGGTTTGGAATAGGTGAACAAGCGCGGCATGGACCGAATCGTCGACATGGCAACCGATCCCGTCTCAAGCACCAGTTCGTGGCGGTGCTGATCGGCGAACCATCTCCAGGGCAACGTCATATCGGCGTCTGGTATCGCGCCGACGTTGATGGCATCGGCAAGGGCGAATCGAATACCGTACATTTAGCCTGGCATTGCCAGTTGGAAAGCGTCACCCAGCCCCCCGATTGTTTTACGATATGGGTCAAACCATCGTATCCAGTTCGCCGGTTGCGACAGGCCGCAACCTACTTTCGCCTCGTTGCGGCGACCAACGGCCGCGGCGCAGTACCTTACGCTTTCAGTTCACCGATTGATTCTATGGACCCGGAAACGGGCGCGGTCCTGCTAGGACCGACCCGATTCGGCCTGACTTGCGCCAGTTTTGTTCTCGCCTTGTTCCACAGCGCGAGGCTGCCTCTGATCGACTACTCGACTTGGATTTCGGATCGGCCGGGTGACCGGAAGTGGCAAGAGGACATTGTCGAGAACCTTGTAAATCGTGCCGACGCGACACATATTGATCACGTGCGGTCTGAAATAGTGCCGTGCGATTTCGACCCGAAGAAGTTGCGGCCGGCGCGGCGATTGCGCCTCCCCCTGCCGATTTTGAGAGTGCCTCCGCCCTGGGACGAGAGATCGTCGCGCTGCTGCGCAATAGACCAGCGGCCGGCACCGCCGCTGGCCCGTCGCCGGCCGTGTGAGCAGATGAAGGAACAAAAGTGCCATCCACCAAATTTGGATCAGGGCGACCGAACCGGTCGAACAAAACCTCAATCGCCGTCGTTCTGTGCCTCGGCCGGCGGCCGCTGCATCCACTTGGGCAGCCACTCCCAGTTCATCACGCTGACGATGCTGGAGTAGTCGTCGGTCCAGAGCGGGATGTTGGGGTCGAGCTTGAGCTCTTCCCAGTCCTTGTCGTCCTTGAGCTTGCCGAGGTCGTCCTCCGATCGCGCCAGGACGGCCCACGTCGACGCCGACTTGCCGACATAGTTTTCGTCGTCATCGTCGCGGACGCGGGCCACGAGCTGCAAGTGATCGGCCGTGGCGGCCACGACCGGCTCCAACCGCAGGTGCCGGTTCGACAAGTGCACCATCAGCAAGCCGTGTGGCGCCAACTTCTCGAAATACATCTCCACCGCCTGGCAGGTGATGAGATGGATCGGGATCGCGTCGGAACTGAAGGCGTCGATCAAGAGCACGTCGAACTTGCCTTCGTGCTCGCGGGCCAAGGTCAGCCGGGCGTCGCCCATGCGGATCTCCAGATTGTCGCCCAGCCGATCGCGGCAGTCGCTGAGATAGGTGAAGAATTTGCGGTCCTCGGAGATCCGCCGGACCTTCGAGTCGATCTCGAAATAGGTCAGATGCTGCCGCGGCTCGGTCTCCCAATCCGGCCCCCTGCCGCCGTAGGCGGCCGTGGAACCGGTCCCCAGGCCCACCACGCCGATCTGGCCGTGATGCCGAAACGCGGCACGCTCGTTCAAGGCCTCGAAGACGTTGCCCACCGGACCCGTGCGGTGGTAGTACGTCCAGGGTTGGTCGATGTCGTCGGGACCGAAGCCCTGCGTGCCGTGGATCGTCGAACCGTGCATCAACGTGTGTTGCTCGAACGTCTTTCCGTCGCGATCGTAGGTGTCTTTCTCGACGCGGAGCACGCCGAAGAAACTCCGCGCCGGATAGATGATCTCGCCGCGGTCGTCGCAGATCATGCAGATGCCCACGAGCGAAGCCACGGCCACGGTAAAGAAGGCGGGGCGGCGCTGCAGAAAAAAAGCCAGGAGCCCCGCCACGACGACCCAACTGGTCTTGGCCTTCGAACTGGTGATTTCCGCAACGAAGGTCTTCAGCGCCGGCGAGGTCAATTTCTCGGCTGCCTTGGCCAAGCGCCCGTCCCAGAGGGCCAAGGCGGCAAAGGTGAAGACGCCGCCCTGCATCACCATCAGCGAGAGATCGGACCACCGCCAGAAGTGTTCGTACTGGCCCGGCCGCGGGCGCGGCCGCAACATGCACGCGGCGACGAGCATCAGCGGATACTCCAGCACCGTGTTGAAGACCAGCGGGGCGACCAGGCGCAGAGCAGGCCGCCCACGACGCCGCCGGCCGACATCCAGAGGTAGAACTCGGTGAGGTGCTCGCTCGCGGGGCGGTCGGCGGCCATCGCCCCATGGCAGACCAACGCCGTGAGGAAGAAGGTCGCCAGGTGCAGCGCGCCGACGCTCACAACCTCCTTGGTTGACAGCCCTCCAAGGTAGACCGTGCCCGCCACGGCGGCGAGCCCGGCGGCCTGAAAGACCCGAATCAGCCAGAACCACTTCAAGATCGGCCAACGGGCGAAGACCATGATGAAGGAAAGCAGGTACAGCGCCAGCGGAATGGCCCACAGCAACGGCACCGACGCAATATCGACGGCCAGGTGGGCCGTCACTCCCATCAGCAACGCGGAGGGCACCAGGGCCAGCGCCAGCCACCAGAGGCGGCGGAAGATGGTCACCGGCTCGCGGAAACCGTCGGGCAGGGCGTCCTCATCCTTCTTCGATCGTGCCGCGTCTTTGCGGGCCCGGAAGGGGTTTTCCGTCTCCCTTCGCCTGGCGGCAGCCCACACCCCCGCTGCACAGGCCACAAACAGCGCCATCAGCAGCCCGTAGCCGATCGTCCAGCAGAACGTCTGCCAGGCGAGCGTCATACGGGGCTCGATCACCAGCGGATAGGCGGCCAGTCCGGCAAGGCTGCCGAGATTGCTGGCAGCGTACAAAAAGTAGGGGTCTTTGGCCGATCGTCCGCCAAGGTAGGAGAACCAGGTTTGCAAGACCGGGCGCTGGCCGAAATGCACAGGAAGGGCAGCCCTAGGCTGACCGTCAACAGCAGCAAGAGCCAGGCGGCCGGATTGCCCTCGGCGGGAGGCGTCCATCCGCTCGCCACGCGGATCGGCAAGCAGAACAAAGCCAGGGACAGGAGCACGACGTGCAACACGGCCTGCCGCCGCGGACCAAGCCACTTCAGCGAGAGGTGGGCATAGATGTAGCCGGCCATCAAGGCGGCCTGGTAGAAGACCAGGCAGGTGTTCCAGACGGAAGGCGACCCCCCCAGCAGTTTCAAGACCATCTTGGCGAACATTGGCTCGACGATGAACATCAGCGCCGCGCTGAGGAGGATCGCGGCCGAAAAAATGAGTCCCATGGCAGATGGCTTTGCTGCTGGAAAAGAGGGGGAAGAAGGGGGCAAGACAGGCGGGATGCTACTTCTGAGTCTACAATGCCGAGAGAGGACTGTCAATCAAGGAGCCGGGAGTGCGGGAGTCCGGGCAAGAGAACAAAATCCGAAATCCGAATCTCGAAATCCGAAACAAAGTCGAAATTCTAAGAAGGAATGACCAAAACCAGCGGCAAGAGGACAAAATCCGAATCTCGAAATCCGCGACCGTAGGTACATGGCGCCCGATTCAAAATCCCAAGAAGGATGCCTGGGCAAGGTTTGGCTGGGGGAAACCTCGTCGGGTGCTTCGGGGCGTGCGTGTCGGCGAAACCCTGCGTGCGGCAGGTTTTCCGGAACTTGAAAAATTCTTGAAGTCGCAAGTTCATGGCCGATCACGACTTGCAACTCAATCTTCAGCGGGCCGTGTTTTTCGGCGGTGCGAAATTTTGACTTCGCTCCGGCAGCGTGTATATGAACAGTGGAGGAGTTAATCAGACACTGCCAGCAACTCCTCTAACGGTGTCTTCTTCTTTCCGATCCGACCTTCAACTTCAGGAGCGCGACGTTATTCCAGATCCTATCTGCAGCTTGAAAACGGCTGCTCGCCGTCATGAGACCCAATGCCTTTGATCGAGCGCGCTTGAGGTGGTCGAAAACCCGACCCAGGGCGGCTCGGAGAGCGTGGCAAATCACGCAGCATGTCTCCGCGGCGCAGGCAGCCGTTTTTTTGCGCGCTATGCGCCGGCCGAAAACAACCTGGCGGAGTCCCGTAGGACGGATTGGCAATCCGTCGATGATTTACAGACGGATTGGCAATCCGTCCTACGGCCAAACACGCAAGTCATTTTTCGGCCGGTTCTATACTGCTCGCGGGCGGAACCGATCGAAGCCCGACGCGCAAGCGAGGGATGGAACCGCTTACCTCGCTTGCGCTTCGGGCTTCGATGGCTGGGGCGAAAACGGCTCAATTAAGGCCGCTGGCAGTATAGGTTACGGGCCAATGCTCTGCGGATGCGTTTCCAGGAAGTCGCGGGGACCGCGATCGGTGTAATAGGGATAGCTTACCGTGCCGCTGGGGGCTTGCTGCGGCTGCTGAACCGCTTTGCCCTGGCAGGAATTGCACTGGTTGCAGCATGTGTTGCAGGCGCAACCGGCGAAGAGGGCCAGCAGCGACGACGCGGCCACAACGAGAAATGTATGTCGCATGTCCGATGTTTCCTTTCTCCCGCCGGCGTGAGCAGGCGGTCCTTCGCGCTGGGTTCGAAAGGTGTCTTCACTGGGTCAGACACCGACAAACTGTCGACGCGTTCGAGGTGGTTGGGTCGCCGCAGGCCGGCCAAGGCAACTGCTTTCACGGTTGCGGACCATGAAAACTTCGCGCCGTCCAAGCCGGACTCCAGCGTCCCGATTTGCGGGAAATGGGTCGAGACCCTAGCAGCCCGTGAAAAGAGGCTTATTCAACGGGCTGCTACGGAGAACATCGGGTGAGAGAACCCCTAGAATCCACAAAAACATCAAAACCGATGCGTGCCGCAGAACCGGTAGATCCTCACCTCGCTGATGCTTCGGGTTAGCCGTAGGGTGGGACCAGCGAGCTTGCGAGCGCCGGCCCACCGATCATGGGTGTTGGTGGGCCCGCGCTCGCAAGCTCGCTGGTCCCACCCTACAAACAAAATGCGACGGATAGGCTGTTTAGTGAAGCCCTGTCCGCGGACGGCTCGATTGTGTAAACTCATAGGACAATGACTGCATCGGCCGACTACATCGAAAAAACGATCGACTTGCTGTATGAAGCGTCGGAACTGAACCTCGCGACAGCCGGGCGCGAGGGGAACGTGATCAACATCGGCCCCCTGTCGGGTGATGACGTGATGTTGACCGGCGACTTGCACGGACACCGCTGGAATTTCAATCTCATTCGACGGATTGCAGCCCTGGAGGATTTTCCGCGACGGCACCTTGTGTTGCAAGAGGTGTGTCACGGCGGTCCGGTATACCCTCAGAACGGAGGATGCATGTCGCATGCCATCCTGGAGGACATCGCACGGCTGAAGGTCCGTTTTCCAGATCGCGTTCACTTTCTTTTGGGCAACCACGAGTTGGCCGAATTGACCGACTACCCGATCCAGAAGAACCGGCAGATGCTCAACGTGCTGTTTCGGATGGGGTTGGAGCAGATGTATGGTCCTGAAAGTGAGCGCGTCCGCGAGGCGCTCCTGTCGTTCCTGAGAACGAGCCCGCTGGCCGTACGGATTGCCGGTGGCGTATTCGTTTGCCATAGCATTCCGGAGGGGCTCGACGAGCGTCCGTTCGACCAATCGATTTTTAGCAGGCCGTTGGATCCACTGGAGTTCTATGAGCGGGGCGACATTTTCCACCTCGTATGGGGTCGCGACCATCGTGCGGAGAACGCCCGAGTTTTCGCGGAATTGATGCATGCCAGCGTGCTGATTCACGGTCACGAGCCCTGCCCGGACGGTTTTGCCGTTCCCAATCCCTACCAGGTGATTCTGGATTGTTGCGGCGATAAGGCCTGCTACGTAATACTGCCCACCGACCGCGAGTGGACCCAGGCCGAGGTTGTCGAGCGAATCCAGCGATTGGAGTGATCATTGATTCCATGTTGGGTAGCATTTTTGCCAGCCGTGGGCATGCTTGGGGTTGGCATGATAAATGTCGGCAATTGTAGGGTGGGGCCAGCGAGCTTGTCCCTCCCTACCGCCTATAGCTATAGCGGGAAGAGCCGGAGAATGATCGATTTCCAGCCGAATTCCTGTGCGAAAAACCGGGCCGTGTCAGGAAATTTCGACAGGCCGCATATTGATTGCGTCCAAAACTTGGTTATACTAGGGTAACTAGCGATTCCTGATAAACCGTTGCGCGGGGAAATCGCCGGTCACTTCCAATTTGGTCAGCTTCGCATTAGGCAGCGCCGAGCAGTTCCACCGTTATGAGCATCCAGCAAGATCAAAGCTTGGTTGACTTGTTGCGCAGGCGCGCCGCCGCGATGGGCGACAAGCATGTCTTTAGTTTCTATCGCGGGGACGGCGAGCCGGAAGCAACGCTGAGCTATCGGTCACTCGACGAGCGGGCGAAGGCAATCGCAGCCGAGTTGCAGACGCTGGCCCCGCCCGAGGAGCGTGCGATCTTGTTATTCCCGCCGGGATTGGATTTCATCGCGGCGTTCTTCGGTTGTCTGTATGCGGGAATCGTGGCGGTTCCGGCGACTATTCCCAGCCATAATCGTTTGACGGCTTTGCTGGAAGCGATCTTTGAAACATCGAAACCCTCACTCGTTCTGAGCACCGCGGCCCACTGCAAGCAGGCCAAGCGGACGTACGCACCGCATTCCCGGCTGGCGGAACTTCCGTGGATTGCCGTCGACCAGATTGGGCTTGAGCGTCAACGCGCCTGGCACGATTTGCAGGTCGAGGGCCGGCAAATCGCCTTCCTGCAATACACGTCGGGCTCGACATCCCTGCCGAAAGGAGTGATGCTCAGCCACGACCGCCTGCTGCATAACGCGTCGTTGATCCAAGAGGCGTTTCACACGACCCCGGAGAGCCACGCCGTCTTCTGGCTGCCGTTATACCATGACATGGGACTCATCGGCGGCGTGCTTCAGCCGGTTTATTGCGGCGGGTCGTCGACCTTGATGGCGCCGGCGACGTTCCTGCAACGGCCCGCATTGTGGCTGGAGACGATTTCGCGGACTGGGGCCACGATCAGCGGCGGTCCGGATTTTGCCTACGACCTCTGCGCGCGGAAGATCCCTGCGGCGGAGCGGGCAGAACTCGATCTGAGCCGCTGGGAGTTGGCCTTCTTGGGGGCGGAGCGGATCCGCCCTCAGACCATCGAGCAGTTTGTCGAGGCCTTTGCCGGCTGCGGGTTTCGCCGGGAGGCGTTGTTCCCCTGCTACGGGCTGGCGGAAGCGACGCTCATGGTTTCGGGCGGCCCGCGTCAGACAGCCCCCGTCGTCCTGCATGTCAAGGCGGATTCACTCGCCCGCCAGCAGGTCGAGATCGGCTCGACCAAGGAAGCCACGTGCCGCGTCCTGGTGGGATGCGGAGAGAACCTCCGCGGGCAGCGGATATTGATCGTCGATCCCGAGACGCGCCGCGCCGTTGCTGAGGGGCATGTCGGGGAAATCTGGGTCCAGGGCCCCAGCGTGGCCGGCGGCTATTATGAAAGTCCGCAAGCCACCGCGGCCACCTTCGAGGCCCACCTGGCCGGCGGCGAGCGGCAGGGAGCAGGGGGCGAAGAGCGGGGAGCAGGGAGCGGGGAGCAGGGAGCAAGATATTCCGGGCTTCCGGCTTCCGGCTCACCGCCCCCCGCGCTTGGCCCGTTTTTGCGGACCGGCGATCTGGGGTTCATTCTGCGGAAGCAACTTTTCGTGACTGGCCGGCTGAAGAACCTGATCATCATTCGCGGCCGGAACCACTATCCGGAAGACATCGAGCAGACGATCAGTTCCACCTACGAGGGCCTGCGGGTGGGCTGCTGCGCCGCCTTCTCGATCGAGGTGGAGGATCAAGACCAGTTGGTCGTGGTGCAGGAAGTCGAGCCGCGGAAGCGGGACCTCGACGCCGGCGCGGCGATCGCCGCGATCCGCTCGGCGATTGCCATCCGGCACGAGTTGGAAGTCTATGCGGTCGTCCTGGTCAAGGCCGGCAGCGTGCCGAAGACCTCCAGCGGCAAGACGCGCCGGGCCGCTTGCCGGGAGCAGTATCTGTGCGGCGAACTGGAAATCCTCGCGGCCTGGAAGACAGGCTCGGACGAAGCGGAGAGTGAGCGAGCCGAATCCCCAGTCGTGCTGACGCCGCGGCAGGTGACCGCTGAGGAGATCGAGGCCTGGCTGATCGAGCGGATCACGGCCCGGCTGCGGCTGGCGCCGGGGGACGTCAAGGTCACAACGCCGTTCCTGGAGCTCGGCATGGGCTCGCTGGACGCGATGGAGATTGCCGCCGGACTGGAGCGTTGGCTGGGACGACAGCTATCTCCCACCGCGATCTACAACTATCCCACGATCGCCGCCTTGGCGCGGTGGCTGTCCAGTCCCGTGAAGGATGACGGCGGAAGGCTGAAGGGTGAATTCATTCATCCTCCATCCTTCAGCCTTCAGCCTGCGGAAGATTTGCTGGCGGAGGTCCGTGGCATGACCGACCAGGATCTCGAGGGATTTCTCGCCCAGGAATTGGCCAAGCATCAACGCAACTGACCGAAGGAATCGCTATGGCAGCCGAAGAGCGGGGAGCGGAGAGCGGGGAGCAGGGAGTAAGAACAGGGACCTTCGAGCAGGCGGGGCCGCTGAGCAGCGAGTCGGGGAGCAAAGCATCTCTTTCTTCCTGCTCCCCGCTCCCCGCTCCCCGCTCCCCGCTCGCCGGCCTGACACCATTGCAAAATGCCGTGTACTTGCTCAAGCAGGCGCAGGCCAGGCTGGCGGCTTATGAATATGCGCAGGCCGAGCCGATCGCCGTGGTGGGGATGGGCTGCCGCTTTCCTGGCGTGACCCGCACCGACCAGTGGGTACCCGCCTGGTGCCCCGGACCGGAGGCCTTCTGGCGACTATTGAGTCAAGGCGTCGACGCCGTGCGCGAGGTTCCGCGCGAGCGCTGGAACATCGACGAATACTACGATCCCGATCCGGCAGCGGCGGGCAAGATGAACACGCGTTGGGGCGGGTTCCTGGAAGGCGTGGACGAGTTCGACGCGGAGTTTTTCGGCATTTCGCCGCGCGAGGCCGTCCGCGTCGATCCCCAACACCGGCTGTTGCTGGAGGTGAGCTGGGAGGCCTTGGAGGATGCGGGGATCGTGGCCGGCAACATTGCCCAGACCAGGACGGGCGTCTATGTCGGCGTGATCGGCAGCGACTATGCGCTGGCGCAGGCCCGCGACTTGGCTGGGATGGATGTCTTCTCCGGCACCGGCAGCAGTCATGCGATCCTGGCGAACCGGCTCTCCTACGTCCTGAACCTCAACGGCCCCAGCATTGCGCTCGACACGGCCTGCTCGTCGTCGCTGGTGACCGTTCACCTGGCTTGCCAGAGCCTGCGGCGGCGCGAGATCGACCTGGCCTTGGCGGGAGGCGTGAACCTGATCCTCAGTCCGGAGATGACCGTCACGTTGACCAAGGCCCACATGATGTCGCCGGACGGGCGCTGCAAGACGTTCGACGCCTCGGCCAACGGCTACGTCCGCGGCGAGGGCTGCGGTGTGGTCGTGCTCAAGCGTCTCAGCGATGCCGTGGCCGCAGACGACCGCATCCTGGCGCTGATTCGCGGCAGCGCGGTCAACCACGATGGGCGGAGCAATGGACTTTCGGCGCCCAACGGGCCGGCGCAGGAGGCGGTGATCCGGGCCGCCCTGAGCGAGGCCGGACTGGAACCGCGGCAGATCAGCTACCTCGAGGCCCACGGCACCGG
The DNA here is from genome assembly GCA_963824275.1 of uncultured Planctomycetia bacterium. Classification (GTDB taxonomy): domain Bacteria; phylum Planctomycetota; class Planctomycetia; order Pirellulales; family Thermoguttaceae; genus JANXQG01. Next base: position 67,677 of record CAWGOT010000010.1, read on the forward strand.
AACCCGTCTGGGCGACCCGATTGAGATCGAGGCCCTGCGCTCGGTCTTCGCCCCCGAAGTACCTGGTGCCCGCAGGCAGCCCTTGCTGGTCGGTTCGGTGAAGACCAATATCGGGCATTTGGAAAGCGCGGCGGGAATCGCAGGGCTGGCGAAGATCATCCTCGCACTGCAACACGATCAGATCCCGCCCCATTTGCATCTGCGGGCGGTCAATCCGCTTCTGAGACTCGAAGAGACGCCGATCGAGATCCCCACGGCCCTGCGTCCCTGGCCGCGACCGGAGTACCGGGTGCCCCGACGGAGCCGCGGCGCGCGGGGGTCAGTTCGTTCGGCTTTGGGGGAACCAACGGCCATGTCGTCTTGGAAGAGGCGCCGGAAGAGAAGGATCAAGGCGGAAGGATGAAGGATGAATTGACTCATCCTTCATCCTTCATCCCTGATCCTTCCGATGCCCGCGGCACCTGCTGGTGCTGTCGGCCCGGTCGCCGCAAGCCCTGTCGGAGCTGGCCGGCCGCTATGCGGCCTTTCTGGAGGAGCCGCCGCAGGAAAAGGACGAAGGCGGAAGGATGAAGGATGAATTACTTCAGCCTTCATCCTTCGTCCTTGGTCCTTCATCGTGCCCGCCGCTGGCCGATATTTGCTACACGGCTGCCGTGGGCCGCACGCATTTTTCCCATCGTCTGGCGATTCCGGCCGGCTCGAGGCAAGAAGCTGCCACCGGACTGCGTCGTTTTCTTGCCGAGCCAGCGGCCCTTGATGTTTGTCACGGCCAGGTAATTAGCGATCAGGCGCCCCGCATCGCCTTTCTCTTTACCGGGCAAGGCGCGCAGTACCCCGGCATGGGCCGCGCGCTCTATGAAAGCCAACCGGTCTTCCGCGCGGCGCTCGAGCGCTGCGCGGAACTGCTCGCCCCGGAACTCGACCGCCCGCTGCTTTCGCTTCTGGATCCCCAGGCAGGATCGCTTCTGGATCAGACGGGCTACACGCAGCCGGTGCTGTTCGCGTTGGAATACGCCCTGGCAACGCTCTGGCAAAGTTGGGGGATCGAACCGGCGGCCGTGCTGGGGCACAGTGTGGGCGAGTTCGTGGCGGCCTGCGTGGCGGGGGTTTACTCGCTGCAGGACGGCATCCGCTTGATCGCCCAGCGGGCCCGGCTGATGCAAGCCCTGCCGTCCGGCGGATGCATGGCCGCTGTCTTCGCCGCCGAGCAGCAGGTAACCGCGGCGCTGGAAACGTACCGGCGGAGAGAGGGAGGCCGGCACCCCCCATGCGACGGCAGCGATGAGGAACTGGGTGTCGCATGGGGGATGCGCGCCTTCCCTCTCTCCCGGGATCGCCATCGCCGCGCTGAACGGGCCGGAGAGCATCGTCATTTCCGGCGACGCCTCGGCGGTCAACGCAGTTCTGGCAGGGCTGGCAAGTCAAGGCATCAAGTCGAAGCCGCTGGCAACCTCGCACGCCTTCCACTCGCAGCGGATGGATCCGATGCTGGACGCCTTGCGGCAAGCCGCGGCGGCGGTGGCCTATTCCAAACCGAAGATCGACATCGTTGCCAACCTGACGGGCAAGATAGCCGATGAGCAGACGTTTGCCGATGCGACCTACTGGAGCCGGCACGCCCGCTCGCCGGTGAGGTTTGCCGAGAGCATGCAGGTGCTGGCCGACCGGGGCTGCGAGATTTTCTTGGAGATCGGCCCTAGCCCGACGCTCATCGCAATGGGCCGGCGCTGCCTGATGCAGGAAGACTACGCGTGGCTGCCTTCGCTGCGGCCCCGACCGGGTGCCGCGGACGACTGGCAGACGATGCTCGAGAGCTTGGGTCAGTTGTACGTTCGCGGCGCGAAGATCGACTGGGCGGGCTTCGACCGCGCCAGGGTTCCCGGGTACCCACGGGAAGGCGGCGGAGGGTTTCGCTTCCCACCTATCCCTTCCAGCGCAAGCGGTACTGGTCCGGCTTAACCCAGGACGCGTCGGCGAGCATTGCCGGTCCTTCGTCCAACGGCCACGAGATCCATCCGCTGCTCGGCCGCCGCCTGGTCGCCGCCGTGCGGGAGCAGGTTTTCGAGCAGCAGATGTCGGTGCATCGTCCAGCGACCTTGGGCGATCACAAGATCCAGGGCAAGGCGATCATGCCTGGCGCGGGCTATCTCGAGATGGCATTGGCTGCCAGTGTGGCACTGTATGGCAAGGCATGGTCCGTCCGCGACATGTCGCTGGTGGAACCGTTGCTCTTGGACAAGGCTCCGAAGACCGTGCAGACGATCGTCACGCCCGAGGGTCCGCAGGCGGCCACCGTTCGCATCGTCAGTCTGGCGGCCGGACCCGGGCGTACCGGGTGCCCCGGCGAACCGGTGTTTGTCACGCACGCCGTCGGACGTCTCGCGGCACCCTCTGGCGGAGATCAGAGGTCCGAGGTCGGAGATCCGAGGTCGGAGATCCGAGGTCAGAGATCCGAGATCCGAGGTCAGAGGTCAGAATTGCGCGGTCCGACCTCCGACCTTCCTCTGGTCGTCGACCTGGAGTCGATCCGCGCACGTTTTACGGGAGAAGCCCGCGACATCGCGTGGCGGCGGGAGGCCCTCCGCAAGTCGGGGCTTGAACCGGGCCCCACGTTCTTCTGGCTGGTGCTCCACTGGACGAACCCCAAAGAGGCCCTGGGCGAGTTGCGGCCGCCCTGCGAGGCTCGACCGGGCCGATCAATACCACGTTCATCCCGGTTTGCTCGATAGCGTCTTCCAGTTGTTGGGGTCGATCCTGCCCGGCGCGGGGACCGGCATCGATGCGTATGTGCCGATGGCCTTCGAGCGCTGGCAGTGCTTCGCAATGCCACAAGGGCCGCTCTGGGCCTTGGCATCGCTGACCTCCTTCGACGGCAATCTGGCGGTGGGAAATATCGACCTGATCGACATGGGAGGGGAGGCCGGCACCCCCCATGCGACGGCAAGCGGCGGTTCTGGGTCGCATGGGGAGTGCGCGCCTCCCTCTCTCCACGGGCGGGTCGTGGCGAAGATGGAAGGGGCAAGCCTGCGGCGAGTATCGCGGGACTGGGTGGCTAGGCTCGCGGCCGGACCGCTGCCCGATTGGTGCTACGAATTGGCCTGGACGCCCCAGCCCCTGAGTACGGCGGCGGTGGAAGCGACCGCCCTGGAGCCTGGCCGCTGGCTGATCTTCGATTCGCGCGACGGCCTTGGCGGGGCGTTGGCCGAGCGATTGGGGGTGAAGGGCCACGAATGCGTGCTCCTGCCAGCCGGGATCTCCCCGCAATCGCGGCAAAGTGCTGTCGAGGCGTTTCTTGCCGCGGGAGAGGGGGAGACCTTTCTCCGCGGGCTCGCGGTGGAGAGAGGGAGGACGGCACCCCCCATGCGACCGCAAATTGAGAGGCCGGATGTCGCATGGGGGGTGCGCTCCTCCCTCTCTCCCACGGAATCGTCTACCTGGCAGGCCTGGAAAGTAGCAGGCACAGCGAGTCTGCCTGCTGCTCTGAGGACCCGCCCGACTTCGCCGCGGCCCGCCGCGATGGCTGGGGCGCGGCCTTGGATCTTGTGCATGCCGTGACCTTGTCAAGCAAGGCCAAGCCGCCGCGACTCTGGCTGGTCACTCGCGGCGCACATGCGGCGGGCGGTGCATCGCCGCTGGCGCTGGCGCAGTCGCCGATATGGGGTCTCGGGCGGGTAATCGCCGCCGAACATCCCGAATTGGAGTGTACGCGAATCGACCTCGACCCAAAGCATCACGGCGACGAGGCCGACCAGTTGGCGGAAGAACTCTGGTCGGGACAGAGCGAAGACCAGGTCGCCTTCCGTGGCGGCGAGCGGCTGGTGGCACGGATGCGGCGACTGGACTACGTCGAGCCGGGTTCGTTGGAAGTACCGCGCGGCCGGCCCTACCGCCTGGAGATCACCTCCCGCGGCCAGTTGGACAACGTGGCCCTGCAGCCGGCCCAGCGGCAAGCGCCGGGGCCGGGCCAGGTCGAGATCGAGGTGCGTGCCACAGGGCTCAATTTCCGCGACGTGCTCAATGTCTTGAACCTCTATCCCGGCGATCCGGGCCCGCTGGGCGGCGAGTGCGCCGGCGAGATCGTTGCCGTCGGCTCGGGCGTGGAACGATTCCGGCCGGGCGACGCCGTGTTCGGACTGGCCCCGGCCAGTTTTGCCAGCTACGTGACCACGCTGGCCGAATTCGTCGCGCCCAAGCCGCAGCATCTGAGTTTCGAAGAAGCGGCCACGATTCCGATCTGCTTCCTCACGGTCCATCACGCCCTGCGGAAACTGGGCCGGATGCAGCCGGGCGAACGGGTGCTGATTCACGCGGCCTCGGGCGGCGTGGGGCTGGCGGCGATCCAGATCGCCCGCCTGGTCGGCGCCGAGATCTTCGCCACCGCCGGCAGCCCTCGCAAACGCGACTACCTCCGCTCGCTGGGCATCCAGCACGTGATGGATTCCCGCACGCTCGATTTTGCCGACGAAATCCGGGAATCGACCGGCGGCGAGGGGGTTGACCTGGTGCTCAATTCGCTCACCGGGGAGTCGATCGCGGCCAGTCTCTCGGTGCTGCGGCAGGGCGGACGGTTCTTGGAGTTGGGCAAGACCGATCTCTGGGACCAGCCGCGGGTTGACGCCTTTCGGCCCGGCGTGAAGTTCTTTGCGATTGCCTTGGACCACATGATGGCCCAAGAGCCGGAGGCGGTTGGGAGCCTGCTGGACGAAGTGCAGCCGCTGCTGGCCGACGAGACGCTTCAACCACTGCCGTTGCGGACGTTCCCCATCCCGCGCGTCGTCGATGCCCTGCGGCACATGGCCCGCGCCGAGCATATCGGCAAGGTCGTTATCCAGGCGGCGGCCACCCGTGCGCCTTCCCAGTGCCGGGGAGCCCAGCCCGGCGAACCGGCCAATTCGGCGCTGACACTCCGTGAGGACGCCACGTACATGATCACGCGGCGGGCTGGGCGGGCTGGGGCTGAAGCTGGCCAAGTGGCTCGTCGATCGAGGGGCGCATCACCTGGTCCTGCTGGGTCGCTCGGGAGCTTCCGATCAGGCCCGCACGGAGCTCGACGCCCTGAACCGGCCCGGCGTGCAAATTTCAGTGCGGAAGTGCGACATCGGCAACCGCTCGGAGGTTGAATCGCTCCTGGCGCAAGTCGCCCAGGAGATGCCGCCGCTGCGCGGGGTCTTCCATCTGGCGGGGACGCTTGACGACGGGATCCTCCGCGAGCAGAGCCGGGAGCGGTTCGACCGCGTGATGGCGGCCAAGGTCCACGGGGCGTGGAACCTGCACGAACTGACCCGCGACCTCTCCCCGCCCCTGGATTTGTTCGTCCTTTTCTCCTCGGCCGCCGCGATCCTGGGCTCTCCGGGCCAAGGCAATTACGCCTCGGCCAACGCCTTCCTGGACGCCCTGGCCCATCACCGCCGCGGGCTGGGGCTGCCGGCCTTGAGCGTCAATTGGGGTTCGTGGGACGAGGTTGGCATGGCCGCACGGCTGAAGGAAAGCGAGGGCCAACGGTGGTCGGCGGCCGGTATCGGCTGGATCGGCGTGGACCAAGGCCTGGCCACCTTGGAACGCTTGATCCTCGAGGATCGCGTTCAGGCGGCGGTCTTGCCGATCGATTGGCCGAAGTTCTTCGAGCGCCATAAACAATTAACCCGGCGGCCGGCAGTGAGCCGGCTTGGTTGACGGAGATGGCCAACGCCGCCCGTTCTGCGGCCGACCAGGCTGGGTTCCCAGGCACTGGGACGGCCGCCGAAAGTGGACCGCCGGAACTCTTGGAGAAACTGCAGTCCGTCACGCCGGCCGAGCGCTTGGAACTGACCGTGTCCAGCTTGCGGCAGCAGGCCGCGCGGGTCTTGGCCATGGACGACGCTCACTTGCCGGATCCACGGCGGACCCTCAACGAGTTGGGATTCGACTCGCTAACGGGCGTGGAGTTCTGCAATCGGGTGAGCCGTTCGATTGGCCAGCGGCTGAATCCAGCCGTGCTGTTCGATTATCCCACCTTGGAGAGTCTCGCGGGTCACGTGCTGCGGGACGTGCTGGGCCTGGGGGCACCCGGCGGGAACGCACTTGTGGGTGCGGGTCCAGCCGCCGAAATCGCCGATCCCGCCACGCGCCAGACGGCCAAGGTCTTGGATGACGTCGAACTCATGTCGGAAGAGGAAATGAACACCCTGGTGACGGCGCAGCTTGGAAGACTCCAGGAGTAGAGATCCTTCGTGAAATGGACCGACTGGCAGAACGCCTGAAGAACATGTCGCCGCTGCAGCGGGCCGTGCTCGCGCTTAAGGAGACGCAGGCGCGGCTGGAATCGCTGCAGCGCAAGCAGGCCTCCCCGAGTACGGTGGGCCCCGATCGCGATCGTGGGCATGGCGTGCCGTTTTCCGGGAGGGGTCGTCGATCCGCGCTCCTACTGGCAGTTGCTCTGCGCGGGCGTGGATGCCGTGCGCGAGAAGCCGCCGATGCTGAGCACAGGGCGTCCGCTGGGACGTCGACCGCTTCTACGACCCCGATCCCGCCGCCCCCGGCAAGACGTGCTCGCGGTGCGGCGGGTATCTCGACGAGATCGATCGCTTCGACAACCACTTCTTCGGCATCTCCGACCGCGAGGCGGCGCGGATCGATCCGCAGCAGCGCCTGTTGCTGGAATTGAGCTGGGAAGCGTTGGAGGACGCCGGCCTGCCGCCGTCGTCGCTGCGGGGTACGAAGACCGGCGCCTTCGTGGGCATTTCGGTCAGCGAATACGGGATCATGCTCTCGACCGACGTCGCGCAGACCGACGCCCACTGCCGCCACGGGCACTTCGCTCTGCCTGGCGGCCAACCGCCTGTCGTTCGTCTTCGGTCTGCAAGGGCCGAGCATGGCGCTGGATACCGCCTGCTCCTCCTCCCTGGTCGCCGTCCACCTGGCCTGCCAGCACATCCGCAACGGCGAATGCGAGATGGCCCTGGCCGGCGGCACGAATCTCGTGCTCTCTCCGTTGGGGACGATCAATCTGACCAAGGCCGGCTTCTGCGCGCGGACGGCCGCGTGCGGGCCTTCGACGCGGCCGCCTCGGGATACGTGCGGAGCGAAGGCGCGGGCATCGTCGTGCTCAAGCCCCTGGCGGCGGCCCTCGAGGATCGCGACCCCATCTACGCCGTGATCCGCGGCAGCGCCGTCAATCAGAACGGGGCCAGCAACGGACTGACGGCCCCCAGCCGCGCCGCACAGGAACAGGTCTTGCGGGAAGCGTACGCCAGGGCGAACGTCTCGCCGGGGCAGGTCCAATATGTGGAAACGCAAGGCACGGGAACGCCGTTGGGCGACACGATCGAGGCCCTGGCGCTGGGGAGCGTGCTCGGCGAAGGGCGGGAGATCGGGGCACCCGGCACTCCGGGTCAGCGCTGTGCGATCGGTTCCGTGAAAACGAACCTCGGACACATGGAGGCTGCCTCGGGCGTCGCCAGCTTGATGAAGGCCGCCTTGGCGCTGAAGCACCGTCAATTGCCTCCCAGCCTGCACTTCCATACGCCGAACCCGGATATTCCCTTCGACCGGCTCCCGCTTCGCGTCGTGCAGAAACTCGAAGCTTGGCCCGAGGCCACGGGGCCGCGAGTGGCGGGAGTCAGCGCCTTCGGCTTCGGTGGGAGCAACGCCCACGTCGTGCTGGAAGAGCGGCCGGCGGAAGACAAGGATGAAGGCGGAGGGATGGTCCCTCATCCTTCAGAATGTCTCTTGCCGCTTTCGGCACGGACGGAAAAAGCCCTGCACGATATGGCGCGGCGCTACGTCGAGTTTCTCGGCGACGATCCGCCGCCTTGGCGCGACGTCTGCTACACGGCCGCTGTCCGCCGGGACCACCACGATTGCCGGCTGGCGATCCAGGCCGAGACACCCGCGCAGGCGCGGGACTTGCTCCAAAGCTATCTCGACAGCGTGGCACCCGGCACTCTGAATCGGCGGCAGGGCGTCTTTTGCGGGAGAAAACCGTACGGGCAAAGCTTCAAGATCGCCTTTGCTTACGACAACCGGGCAGCAGCATGGAAGTCGTATGGCGCACGCCTGGTCCAATCGCTTCCCGGCTTCGCATCGACTGTGGAGAGGATCGACGCCACGTTTCAGGGCGTCTTGGGTTGGCGCTTGGCAGCAATCATTAACGAGGACGCTGACCTGGAAGCCCCCGGCGCAAGCAAGGAATGTGCGTCAAGGAGCGCGGAAAGCGGGTTCCTCGCCGACCATGGGTACATGCTGCCCGCTGCGGGCTTCGATGCTGCCGATGCCCCGGGCAAGAACCGGCAGCATGACCCATCGGCGCTGCTCGCGTTGCAACTTGCGCTAACCGCCTGGTGGCGGAGCGCCGGCGTGACGCCGGACGCCGTCGTCGGAACGGGTGCGGGTGAGTTGGCTGCCGCGTGTGCCGCAGGCATCCTCACTGCCGACGAGGCGCTGCGGATGGTTGCCAACGGCGAACAAGATGCCGGCAGCCCGCCACTCCAGCCCCGATCTGCCCTATTGCCGTTCCTTTCCTCGCTCGATGGCCAGGTGCATGCCGGACCCGATCTTAGCGCGGCCCACTGGCAAGCTTGTCTCAGGAGCAGGGAGCAGGACTCTTGCTCCCCGCTCCCTGCTCCCCGCTCCCCGCAACATCGGTCGATGGCCAAGGCGCTCGCCCAGCGGAGGATCGACTTCTGCTTGGGACTGGGCGGCGAAGGCCTATCCCGCGAACTGCCTGGGTTTGAAACCCTGACGCCTTCACTCGCAACCCTGGGACGATTGTACGCTGCGGGCGTTGATCTGCGATGGGAAATGCTGACCCCAGCCAACGGCCGCTGTGTTCGCTTGCCCGCCTATCCCTGGCAGAAGCAGCGTCTCTGGGTGGTCGAGAGCCAGTGGACCGCGCCGGGAGACGCGACGCGGAGCCACGGAGACACGGAGCCACGGAGACACGGAGACACGGGCGCGGAGTCTCCGTGTCTCCGTGTCCCCATGCTCATGGTCAGCGTCCCGAGTTGATCACGCCGTTTGTCGCTCCGCAAACGAAGTTGGAGAAAATGTTGGCAGAGGCCTGGTCGGCCGTGCTGGGAATCGAGGGCATCGGCATCCACGACAACTTCTTCGAGCTTGGCGGCGATTCGCTGCAGGCGACGATCCTCTTGAATCGACTGCGCGAAGACCTTCGACAAGAAACCCTCGCCGGTCACGTGCTGTTCGAGGTCCAGACCATTGCCGGCCTGGCCGCGTATGTAGCTGGGAGCGGGGAGCAGGGAGCAGAATCGGAGGTCGGAGGTCAGAGGTCAGAGGTCGGAATAGCGCGGTCCGAACGTCAGACCTCCGACCTCCGACCTCCGACCTCCGGCCGCGCTCGACATGGTGCCCAGCGGAGAGAGGGAGGCCGGCACCTCCCATGCGACGGCAGGCGAGGGAACCAATTCGTCGCATGGGGGTGTGCGCCTCCCTCTCTCCAGCGTAGCTGTCCGCTGTCGTTCGCCCAGCAGCGATTGTGGCTGCTCGATCAGTTGGATCCGGGCAACCCGGCCTACAACATCCCGATGGCCCTGCGGCTCAGCGGGGCGATCGATCTTGCCGTGCTGGATCGGGCGCTGGAGGAGGCCGTCGCGCGACACGAAACACTGCGAACGAGGCTGGAAATCATCGGGGAAGAACCCCGTCAGGTGATCTCGCCCGCAATACCGCAGAGGCTGCCGCTGGTGGATTTGTCGGCGGTCGATCCGCGGGCACCATGTACCCATGGTCGGCGCGAGGCGGAGGCCCTGGCCCGGGCCGCGGAGGAGGCGCGGCGGCCCTTCCGCCTCGACCAAGGGCTTTGGCGCGCATTGCTCCTGCGGCTCTCCGCCACCGAACACATCCTCGTCGTCGTGATGCACCACGTCATCACCGACGACTGGTCGATGGCCGTGCTGTTCCACGAATTGGCGGCCCTGTACCAGGCGTTCTCCGCCGGCCAGCCGTCGCCGTTGCCGAAACTGCCGATCCAATATGCCGACTACGCCGCCTGGCAGCGGCAATGCTTGCAAGGCGAGACGCTCGAACGGCTGCTGGCCTACTGGCGCCGCAAGCTGGATGGGCTTTCGACTCTGGAACTGCCTACGGATCGTCCGCGCCCACCGCAAGTTACCCACGCCGGGGCCACGCTCAGCGGCCTTTTACCGGCGGCGCTGGCCCAGCGCGTGAAGGAAGCGGGGCGGCGCGAGGGCGCCACGCTTTACATGACCCTGCTGGCGGCCTTTCAGGTCCTGCTGCATCGCTACAGCGGCCAGGACGATTTTGCCGTCGGCTCGCCCATCGCCGGACGGACAGGCAAGGACACCGAGGGCCTCGTGGGATTTCTGGCCAACACACTCGTGATGCGCGCGGACCTGGCCGCACCCGCAAGCGGCCCAGTTCCGCCGGCCGGACTGGTTTCGGGGCCGACCTTTCGCGAAGTCTTGCGGCGGGTCCGCAAGACCGCCCTGGAGGCTTTCCAGCACCAGGAGATGCCGTTTGAGGGCCTGGTCGAGGCCCTGAACCCCGAGCGCGACACCAGCCGCCACCCGCTATTCCAAGTCCTCTTCACGCTGCAAAACGCCCCCTGGCCGCCGGCCGGAAAGGAGCGAGGCCTATTATCCCAGCCGGCCGGACAGGTCCAGCTTGAGAACCTCACGATCGGCTACATTCCCTTGGAGAGCCATACGGCCAAGTTCGATCTTTGGCTGTCGATGCGCGAGACCGCGACCCAGGGTACTGGGTGCCCCGGACTGCAAACCGACATCGAATACAACGTCGATCTGTTCGATGCCGCGACGATCGAGCGGATGATGGGGCATTTCGCAACGCTGCTGGAAGCAATTGCCGTAAATGCGGATCAGCCGATCGGACTGCTGCCGATCCTTACCGCCCGGGAGCGGCAGCAAATCGTCGTGGAGTGGAACGATACGGCCAAGGACTATCCGGACACGGCCTGCCTGCACCAACTGGTCGAGGCCCAGGTCTTGCGAAGCCCTGACGCGGTTGCCGTCGATTTCGAGGGGCTGCAGCTCACCTTCGCCGAGTTGAACCGCGCCGCCAACCGGTTGGCCCGGCATCTGGCGCGGTACGGCGGAGAGAGGGAGGCCGGTTCTCTCCCGCAGCCCGACCGGCCCGTGGGCGTCTGCCTGGAGCGCTCGCCGGAGATGGTGATCGCGTTGCTGGCGATCCTCAAGGCGGGCGGGGCCTACGCGCCGCTCGACCCGGACTACCCGCCGGACCGCCTCGGGTTCATGATCGCCGACAGCCGCCCGGCGGCGGTCCTCACGACGCGAACCCTGGCCACGCGGCTGCCGGACGTCGAGGCGCCGCTGGTCTACATGGACGAGATTGCCGACAGCCTCGCCCGTGAAGACGGCGACAATCTCCCCTTGCGCAATTCCTTGGATGACGTGGCGTACGTGATCTACACGTCGGGCTCGACGGGCCGGCCCAAGGGCGTGCGGAACACCCATCGCGGCATTAGCAACCGCCTGCTGTGGATGCAGGAGACCTACGGACTGACGGCCGAGGACCGTGTCCTGCAGAAAACGCCCTACAGCTTCGACGTTTCGGTCTGGGAGTTCTTCTGGCCGTTGACGACCGGCGCCCGCCTGGTGCTGGCCCGGCCGGGAGGGCACAAAGATCCCCGCTACCTCGTCCGCCTGATCGTCCAAGAGCAGATCACCACCTTGCACTTCGTGCCTTCGATGCTGGCGGTATTCCTGGAAGACGCGGAGGTCGGCGAGTGCCGCAGCGTGACGCGGGTGATTTGCAGCGGCGAAGCGCTCTCCTACGATCTCTTGCAGCGGTTCTTCGCGCGGCGACCCGCAATCGAGTGCCCCGCCGAGCTCCATAATCTCTATGGTCCGACCGAGGCGGCCGTCGACGCGACTTTCTGGCACTGTCGTCCGAACGATGCACGAATCGTGCCCATCGGCAAGCCGATCGCGAACATGCAGTGCTACATCCTCGATCCGCAGCAGAATCCGGTTCCGATTGGCTGCCGCGGCGAGTTGCACCTGGGCGGCGTAGGGCTGGCCCGCGACTACCTCAACCGGCCGGAGCTTACCGCCGAGAAATTCATACCACACCCGTTTTTTACCCCGGGAGAGAGGGGGACCTCTCTCCGCGGCGCGAGGCTCTACCGCACCGGCGACCTCTGCCGCTGGCTGCCCGACGGAAACATCGAGTTCCTCGGCCGCCTCGATTTTCAGGTGAAGATCCGCGGCTTCCGCATCGAGCCGGGCGAAATCGAAGCGGCGCTCGACGCGCACGGCGGCATCCGGCAATCGGTCGTCGTGGTCCGTAATGACGCGACCCAGGGTGCTGGGTGCCCCGGTGGTCCGCGGCTACTGGCCTACTTTGTGGCGCAGGGCCAGCAAACTCCGACTTCGGATGAGTTGCGCGAGTTCCTGCGGACGCGGCTGCCGGACTTCATGATTCCCGCCGCATTCGTGGCACTGGAATCGATGCCCTTGACGGCCAGCGGCAAGGTCGATCGCAAGGCCCTTCCGACCGGACCCGCAAGCGGGTGCCCCGAGCAGCGGCCGGAACTGCAAGTCGCGTACGTGGCGCCGCGGAACGAAACGGAAAGCGGGCTGGCGGAAATCTGGCAGGAGGTGCTGCACGTGGACCGCGTCGGGATCCACGACAACTTCTTCGCGCTGGGGGGGCATTCGTTGCTGGCCACGCAAGTGGTTTCGCGGATCGCACGCCGCTGGCACGCCGACTTGCCCTTGCGGGAGATGTTCCAATCGCCGACGATTGCGGAGTTGGCCGAGCGGGTTGATTCTGCCGTGGTGGGCGGCCACCGCACGGTCGGTCCGCCGATCGTGCCTGTGCCGCGACTCGGAGCACCGGGCGAGATGCTTCCCTCCTTCACCCAAGAAGCGCTCTGGTTCCTCGACCAGTTGGAGCGCGGCCGAGCGACGTACACCATCTATTCCCCCTTGCGGATCAAGGGCCGGCTGAACGTCGGCACCGTCGAGCGGGCCCTCAACGAGATCCTCCGCCGCCACGAGGCCTTGCGGACCCGGTTCCCGGAAGTGGACGGCCGGCCGATCCAGGTCATCGAGCCCGCTGCGCCGCGCCCGCTGCCGCTGGTGAGCTTGGAGCAGGGAGCAGGGAGCAGGGAGCAGGACTCCGGCTCCCGGCTCCCCGCTCCCCGCTCCCCGCTTCCCGCGCGAAGCCCGGTTGCGGCAGTGGATCGCCGCAGAGATGGGCCGGCCGCTCGACCTGCAACGGGGCCCGCTGATCCGCGTCACGATGCTTCGGCTCGCGGACGACGACCACGTGGCGATGGTCAGCGCGCACCACATGATCTACGACGGCTGGTCGATGGCCGTGCTGCTGCGGGAATTGAGGGCCCTGTATGCGGCGTTCGAGGCGGGGCGGCCTTCGCCGCTGCCGGAGCTGCCGATCCAGCACGCCGATTTCGCCGCCTGGCAGCGGCAGTGGCTGCAAGGCGAGCAACTCGATCGGCTGCGGGACTATTGGGTCCGGCAGCTTGCGGGTGTCACGCCGCTGGAACTTCCGGTCGACCATCCGCGCCCCAGCATCCGCACGACCCGCGGCGCGCGCGGATCTTCGACCTTTCGCCGCAAACGGGAAAGGCCCTGCTGGAATTCTGCCGGCGGGAGGGGGTCACGCCCTTCATGGCGCTGCTGGCCGCCTTCGAGGTCTTGTTGCAGCGTTACAGCGGCCAGGATGACATCGCCGTCGGGTCGCCCGTGGCCAACCGCGCCCGGCCGGAAACGGAAGCCCTGATCGGCTACTTTGTCAACGTCGTCGTGCTGCGGAACGATTTGTCGGGCGATCCGAGTTTCCGGGAGGTGCTGCGGCGGGCGCGGCAGGTGACGCTGGATGCCTACGATCACCAGGAGATGACCCTGGACCAGGTGGTCACGGCCGTCAACCCGCCCCGCGACATGAGCCGCCATCCTCTGTTCCAGGTCATGTTTGCCCTGCAGAACATCGAACTGCCGCAACTCGATACCCTGGGACTGAGCATGGCGCCGTTGGAGGATGGGCCGTCGCCGCGTTCCTCGTATTTCGACTTGACGCTCGCCTTCTGGCAAAACAGCGCGATGTTCCGCGGCGAATTGAACTTCAGCACGGAACTGTTCGAGACGGAAACGATCGACCGCATGGCCCGCCACTACCAGACCCTCTTGGCCGCGGCCATTGCCGAGCCCGATCGCTCGCTGTCCGCATTGCCGCTGCTGACCGACGAGGAACGGCAGCAGCTTCTGGTGGAGTGGAACCAGATGACCCAGGGTACTGGGTGCCCCGCCGACGGCCCGCGATCCGCAAGCCGACCAGGCGTACCTGGTGCCCGCCCCGCCGACCACGAGTACATGGCGCCCGTCCACGAGTTGTTCGAGTCCTGGGCGGAGAAGACGCCCGAGGCCGTGGCCGTGGTCCTGGGGGAAGAGCGTTGGACCTACCGGCAGTTGAACGAGAAGGCCAATCAACTCGCACGGTACCTGGAGCAGCAAGGCGTGGGCCCGGAGACGCCGGTGGGAATCTGCCTCGACCGATCGCCGCAGCTCTTGATGGCCGTGCTGGGAGTGCTCAAGGCAGGCGGGGCCTACGTGCCGCTTGATCCCGCTTACACTCGCGATGCCGAGGAACGTATGAAGTATGTGCTCGAGGACGCCCGCGTGTCGCTGGTGCTGACCGATTCGGCCCTGGCCCCATCGCTCGAATCGCTGTGCGACAAATTGCTGGTCTTGAATGGTGACGCGGCCGGAGGTCAGAGGTCAGAGGTCGGAGATCAGGGTACTGCGCCGACCTCTGACCTCGGAAAACCTCGCCTACATTCTCTACACGTCCGGCTCGACCGGCCGTCCCAAGGGCGTGATGGTCACGCACCGCAACCTGGTCAACGCCTACTACGGCTGGCTGCACGCTTATCGCCTCGACAGCGACGTCCGCTCGCACCTGCAGATGGCCAGCTTCGGCTTCGATGTCTTCGGCGGCGACATGGTCCGCGCGCTCTGCTCCGGCGGAAAGCTCGTGATTTGCCCCAAGGAGATCCTGCTCGACCCGGAACGGCTCCTGCGGCTGATCCGGCGCGAGAAAGTCGATATTGGCGAGTTCGTGCCGGTGGTCATGCGCCACCTGGTGCAGTACCTCGAAGATACCGATCAGAAGCTCGACTCCCTGCGGCTGGCGATTGTCGGCTCCGACGCCTGGTACGTGGCCGAGCACAAGCGGGTCCTGCGGCGCCTGGGGCCTCATACGCGATTGATCAACTCCTACGGCCTGACCGAAACGACGATCGACAGCTCCTATTTCGAAGGCGACGCGGACATGTTGCCCGACGCCGCCCTAGTGCCCATCGGCCGCCCGTTCGCCAACGTGCGGCTCTATGTGCTCGACGCCCGAATGCAGCCGGTGCCGATCGGCGTGCCCGGCGAATTGTATATCGGCGGCGAGGGCGTTTCTCGCGGCTATACCAACTCGGAACTCAACGCCGAGCGGTTTCCCGAGGACCCATTTTGCAGGGTGGACGTTAGTCCGCCGCCGCTCGCAGGAATTACACCAGCCCGAAGCGCAAGCGAGGGTCCCTCGCTCGCGCATCGGGCTGGTGTTGAGCAACCTCCTTGCCGGAGTGTTGCCGGCGCCCGTTTGTGCCGCACGGGCGACCGTGCGCGGTGGCGGCCCGACGGGCAGATCGAGTTTCTGGGCCGCGCGGACAACCAGGTCAAGATCCGCGGCTTCCGCGTCGAGCCAGGCGAGATCGAGGAGATCCTGGGAGGGCATCCCGCGTTGGCCCAGGCGGCGGTGGCTCCGCGGGAGCGGGTTGCGGGCGACCTGCGGCTGATCGCCTACGTGGTGGGTAAAGCAGGCGCAGTTCCCGACGCAGCCGAGTTGAAGCAGTTCCTTGCGCGGCGGGTTCCCGACTACATGATCCCATCAGCGTTTGTCACCCTTTCTGTTCTGCCTACCACGGCCAGCGGGAAAGTCGATCGAAAGGCCTTGCCCGCGCCGGATTGGACTGCCGCGCTGGCGCCGAGCGAGTACGTCGAGCCGCGAGCGGGGACCGAGCAGCAGCTTGCCGCGATCTGGTCCGAGGTGCTGGGGCTCGACCGCGTCGGCGGACACGACAACTTCTTCGACCTGGGCGGTAATTCGCTCTTGGCGCTGCGACTCATTTCCCGCGTGCGGGCGGCTTTTGCGATCGATTTGCCGCTGGTGACCTTGTTCACGGCGCCTACGGTGGCCGCCCTGGCTACAGCCGTTGAGAAGATGCAGGGCGAGTCCCATCCGGAAATGGGCGTTTCGGACGAGCCGGTCGACTGGAAGGCCGAGATTGAACTCGATCCGGCCATCCGCGTGACTTCCACGTTGCTACCGCCGGAGACTAACGCCGCGCGAATCCTGCTCACCGGCGCGACGGGGTTCCTGGGCGCCTTTCTCCTGCGGGGACTGCTCCGGCAGACCAGCGCCGAGATTTATTGCCTGGTCCGCGCGCAAAGTGCAGAGGAAGGCGCGAGGAAGATTGCCGACAACCTCCAGCAATACGAGTTGGAGATTGCAAGAGCCGGCGGAGAGAGGGAGGCCTCTCACCCGCCCTCTCTCCCGCGGGTGGTCCCCGTGTGCGGAGATCTGGCGAAGCCGCGGCTGGGGCTTTCGCCGGAAGAGTTCGATTCCCTGGCGGCCTCGATCGATGCCGTCTATCACAACGGCGCCTACGTGAACTTCGTTTACCCCTACCAGGTCCTGAAGCCGGCCAATGTCGGCGGAACGGTCGAGATCCTGCGGTTCGCTACGCAGACGAAGATCAAGCCGCTGCACTTCGTCTCAACCGTCTCCGTCTTTGATGCCCCCGAATTCGACACGGCCTCCCCCGAGTACCGTGGGCCCGCGATCGCCGAGGACCAGCCGCTGCCGGCGGCCGGCAGCGTGCGCGGGGGCTACGCCCAAAGCAAGTGCGTCGCCGAGAGACTCGTCCGTACCGCTGCCGAGCGCGGCCTGCCAGTCGCCATCTATCGGCCAGGGCGGGTCACCGCCGACTCGGAGACCGGCGCGGAAAGCCTGGCCGACCACACGACCCTCTTGCTCCGCTTGTGCATCGAGATGAAGACCGCCCCCACGTCCGACGACCGGGTGGACATGACGCCTGTCGACTACGTGGCGCAAGCCATCGTGGGCCTGGCACAACGGCCGGAATCGACGGGAAAGACCTACCACCTGGTCAATCCCCACGCCGTGCCCGTGCGGGATGTCTACAAGGCGATCCGCGCCTGCGGCTACGACCTCAAAGAGGTGCCGTTCGATGCCTGGCGCGCCGCCGCGATCCAGTGGGGAACCCAGTCAAAAGACCAGTCGTTCGCGGCCTTCGCCCATTGGCTGATGCTCGTGACGCCCGCCGTGCAAACGCTGCCAAGCGGGCCGACGACGGCACCGCAACCGACCAACATCGCCTGCGACAAGACGCTCCAGGAATTACAGCCGCTCGGCCTGACCTGCCCCTTGGTCAACGTCGACCGGCTGAAGAAGCAAGTCCAGTTCCTGGTGCGAAAGAAACTCGTGACCGCGCCCCCCGCCTCGCCCGTGGGCGAATTGCGGTCGCTCGTGCCCTTGCGAACCGCCGGCGTGGCCCGAACGCTGTTTTGCATACACGGGCTGGGCGGACACGTCGCCGCCTTCCTGCCGCTGGCGCGCGCATGGCCGGATGGCGGCCGGTCTATGGGCTTCAGGCCCTAGGGCTCGATCCCGGTCAGGAGCCGCACGATCGGATCGAGACGATGGCCGCCTGGTACGTCAAGGAGATCCGGGGCGTGCAACCCCAGGGACCGTACTTGCTGGGCGGCTGGTCGATGGGCGGTTTGATCGCCCTGGAGGCGGCCCGGCAGTTGAACGCCGCGGGTCAAACGGTGGCGTTGGTGGCAATGTTCGACACCTATCTGTCCCTGGCTGATTTTCCCCGGCACGACGTCTGGATCAACAGTCCGTGCTGCACCACATCGCCCCTCAACTGAAAGTTCCGATCGCGGAGTTGAAACCTGCCGCTTGAGCAGCAGTGGGAGCGGATCGCGGCATTGGCGGACAAGGCCAGCGGGGTCGGGATCGCCGAGATACGCCGGTTGGCGGAAACATGCAAGGCGCATCTCCGCGCGCTGGCTTGCCATGAACCCCGGCCCTACGCAGGGCGGTGCGTGCTGTTTTCGGCCGGGCACCATGTACCCCATGGTCGCGGCCGCAGCGGCGGGCACCGCCGCTGGAAAACAGTCTGCCCGAACCTGTGCATCGAACCGGCGGAGGGCGACCACTTCAGCATGTTGCGCGAGCCGCACGTCGAACTGCTGGCCGAGCGTCTTGACCGCTTGCTGGACGAGTCTGACGGCGGCGATGGGAGGCCGGTCAAACCATGAGACTGCTCCTGCTCCTCTTGCGGGCATCGTGGAAAACCGTGCTCCTAGCCGGCCTGATCGGGGCAGCCAGCGGCGCGGCCAGCGTCGCGCTGGTGGCGTTGATCCTGCATACGCTCTACGACGGGCACCATTTACCCATGGTCGGCGGCTCTTCGGCTGCCACGATGGGGCTGTTCGCCGCCCTGTGCGTCGTTGTCCTCGTCACGCGGGTCGGCTCACAATGGGTGCTCTGCCGGATGACGCAAGCGACGATCGCCGATCTGCGGATCGGGCTCTGCCGGCGAATCCTCGCATCGCCGTTGGTGCACCTGGAGGAGATTGGCATCGACCGCATGCTGGCCTCCCTGACCGGCGACGTGGACCTCGTCTCCCAGGCGATCAACGGCGTGCCCGTCGTGGCAGTCAATCTCGTGGTCCTGGCCTGCGGGGCGGTCTATCTGGGATGGCTTTCGCTGAGCCTGCTGGCGGGCTGCGTCGGTGTTCGCCGTTCTCGGCTTCGCCAGCTACTGGTACTCCTCCCGCTGGGCCGGCAAGTACGTGACCCGCTCGAGACAGGCCCAGGATGTCCTGCTCAAGCGGGTGCGACGGGCTGATCGAAGGCGTCAAGGAGCTGAAAATGCACGGCGCTCGGCGCCGCGAGTACGTCGACCAGGTGATTCAAGCCCAAGACGTCGTCCGCCAGAGCAAGTATCTGGGCGACACCTTGCACGATGCGGCGATCGCCTGGGGACGATTGACGTTCTTCATCGCCATCGGCCTGCTGCTCTTCCTATGGCCGAGGATTGCCACCGTCGACTCGGCCACGCTGACCGGTTATGTCCTGACCATCATGTACCTCATGTCCCCGCTGGAACAGATCCTCGGCTGGCTGCCGTTCCTGGCCTGGGCCATGGGCTCGGTGGCGCAGATCGAGCGCCTGGGCCTGGCGCTCGACGAAGGGGCCCAACCGAGAACGCCGTCCTGACGCCGATCCGGCATTGGCAGGAAATCGAACTGGCGGGAGCAACGCATGCCTATCGCCACGAGGGGCAGCCCAAGGGCTTCGTGTTGGGCCCCATCGACGTGACGATCCACCGCGGCCAGATCGTGTTCATCATCGGCGGCAACGGCAGCGGCAAGACCACGCTGGCCAAGCTGATCACCGGGCTGTACCTGCCGGAAAGCGGCGAGATGCGCCTCGACGGCCGGCCGATCACGCCCTCCCAACCGCGAGGGCTACCGGCAGTTGTTTTCCGTGGTCTTCGACGATGCCGTGATCTTCGAGGGCCTGTGGGGCCTGAAGTCAGCCGATCTGGATCAGCGGGCGCAGGAATACCTGCGGCAGCTCGAACTGAGCCACGTGGTGACGGTGAGCGACGGGGTTTTCTCGACCACGAAGCTCTCGCGCGGCCAGCGCAAACGCCTGGCGCTGGTGACCGCGTACCTGGAAGACCGGCCCATTTATCTCTTCGACGAATGGGCCGCCGACCAGGACCCGATGTTCCGCAAGATCTTCTACCAGCGGTTGTTGCCGGAATTGAAGAGCCGCGGCAAGACCGTGGTGGCCGTCACCCACGACGACCGCTACTTTGCCGTGGCCGACTGCGTGATTAAACTGGAAGAAGGAAAAGTGGTGCAGGCCCTGCGCCATGAAAGGGAGGTGTTCACATGAAGAAAATCCTGATGGTCCTGGTCGTGGCCCTGCCGGCCGCCTGGCTCGTCTACCGCTGGTACAGCGCCGGCGGCGATCGGCCGCAGTTCCGCACCCTGCCCGTCACGCGCGGCGATCTCTGCCATCGGGGCGACTGCCACGGGCAGCGTCGAACCGGTGGATGTCACTCGACGTCGGCGCCGGATCGTGGGCATGATCAAGAGCTTTGGACCCGATGCCAACCGGCCCGGCAAGACCATTGACTTCAATTCCCGCGTCAAGGAAGGCGACGTGTTGGCCCAGCTGGACGACGTGCCCCAACAGCTCGAGTTGGAGAAGGCGGTCGCCGGTCTGCGGTTGGCCGAGGCTGAGGTCAAGCAGAGCACTGCGCATCGCGATCAGGCGAAACTCGCCTTCGACCGGGCGGAGCGGCTCCGCGGCACGAACTCGGCCGCCGATTACGAAAACGCCAAGTCGCAATACGAGATCGCCGAGGCGGAGCTGGCCATGAGCGAAGCGAAGGTCGAACAGGCCAAGAGCGCGAAGAAGCAGGCCGAGATCAACCTGCAGTACACCACCATCCGCTCGCCCGTCAACGGCACGGTGATCGATCGCCGCGTCAACGTCGGTCAGACGGTCGTGGCGGAACTGAATGCGCCCAGCCTGTTCCTGCTGGCCAAAGACCTGAGCCGCATGCAGGTCTTGGCGGCGGTCAACGAGGCCGACATCGGCCAGGTCCACTCGGGCAAAAGGTCACGTTCAAGGTCGATGCCTACCGCGATCAGACTTTCCACCGGCAACGTCTCCCAGATCCGCTTGGACGCCAATCACATTGGGACGGTCGTAACCTACGCCGTCGTCGTCGACGTGGACAACTCCGACGGCAAGCTGATGCCATACATGACCGCCAAGGTCCAGTTCGAGGTGGCCCGCCGCGGCGACGTGCTGCTGGTTCCCGATCAGGCTTTGCGCTGGCGGCCGACCTGGGAGCAGATTTCGCCCTCCGCCCGCGCCGGGCTGACGCCGCCCCCCCGCGCACACCGTCGCCCGCGGACCAGCAGGGCGGGGATAGCGAAGCGGACGAAGCCACCGTCGATGCCGGCACGCCCACGGTCTGGGTCCGCGCCGACGACGGCCTGGTCCGCCCCCTGCATGTCACGCTCGGCATCTCCGACGGCATGGTCACCGAGTTGACCGGCGGCGCCCTGAAGGTCAAGGACGAGCTGGTAATCGACTCCATCCGCACGGCCCGGCCCGACTTCGTCTCCAGCTTCATCAACAAGATCATCAAAAAATAAGGATGAAGGCGGAAGGATGAAAGATGAAACATCCGTCCTTCATCCTTCATCCCTCATCCTTCATCCTTCATCCCTCGTCCTTCATCCTTGATCCATGTCCCTGATCGAACTCCAAAACATCGACAAGACCTATCGCCTGGGCGACGTTGATCTGCCCGTCTTGAAAGACGTCTCCTTGTCGATCCGGGAGGGGGAGTTCGTGGCCTTGATGGGCGCGTCGGGCTCAGGCAAGACGACGCTCATGAATCTGTTGGGATGTCTCGACCAGCCGACCGCCGGTTGCTACCGCTTCGAGGGCCGGGAAGTGACGCTGCTCTCGCGGCAGCAACTTGCGCAGCTCCGCGGCAGCCGCATCGGCTTCGTCTTCCAGAGCTTCAATCTCATGCCCCGCGCCTCGGCCTTGGACAACGTGCGGATGCCCAGCGCCTACTCGGCCGGCAACCGTTCCCGCCGCCAGCTCCGGGCCCGCGGCGGCGAACTCCTGCGGATGGTCGGGCTCGAATCGCGGCGGGACCATTCGCCGGCGCAGCTCTCCGGCGGCGAGCAGCAGCGGGTGGCCATCGCCCGCGCCTTGATCAACCAGCCGATTGTGCTCCTGGCCGACGAGCCGACGGGAAATCTCGATTCGCGGACGGGCAAGGAGATCCTGGAAATCTTCCACCGGCTGAACGTCGAGCAGGGGATCACGATCCTGCTGGTGACGCACGACCTGGACGTGGCACGGTATGCCGATCGCGTGATTCGCATCGCCGACGGCCGGATCGTCGACCAGGCCGGAGGTCAGGGGTCGGAAGCCGGCGCCGGGAACCCAAAGGCCGCGCCCGACCTCCGACCTCCGGCCTCCGGCCTCCGACCTCCGACCTCCGACCTCCGCCCCTGCGGCACGGGCTGCGGGTGGCAACCGGGGCCGTGCGGATCGCCCTGGCGGCCCTGCGGCGGAACGTGATGCGCACGCTCCTGACGATGCTCGGCGTGATCATCGGCGTGGCGGCCGTGATTGCCATGATGGAGATCAGCCAGGGGGCGTCGGCGGCGATCCAGTTGACCGTCAGGAACATGGGCGCCAACACGCTGGTTGTTGCGCCCGGCGCACCCAAGGGCGGATCGGTGCGTTACGACGCGAAGAGCAATACCTTGACGCCGGCCGACGGCGAGGCGATGGCCAGGGAATGTCCCTCCGTCGTCGCCACGGCCCCCATCGTCAACGCCTGGGGGCAGCAGGTGGTGTATGGCAACCGCTATTGGAATCCGGCCTATGTGACCGGGAGCACCGCCGATTACCTCAAGATGCGGAATTGGAGCCGCTTGGAGCTGGGGCGGATCTTCAACGAGCGCGAGCTGCTCAGCGGCGACAAGGTCTGCTTGATCGGCAAGACGATCGTCCGCGAGCTTTTCGGCAGCCGCTACCCGATTGGCGAGGAGATCCGCGTCAAGAACGTGCCCTTCAAGGTGATCGGCGTGCTGGCCGAGAAGGGCGCCGACTTCCTGGGGACGGACCAGGACGACATCGTTCTTGCCCCGTGGACCACGGTCAAGTACCGCCTTGGCGATGCGGGCGGCGAGACGTTTGCCCGGGATTCCATGCACCTCCTGCACGCCTTGCGGTCCGAGAGCGTCGAGCAGATCATGGTCCAGGCGAAATCGACGGAAGCGATTCCCAGGGCCTGCGACGAACTCACCCGGCTGCTCCGCGACCGGCACCATCTGGCCGCGGACGAGAGCGGCTTCCGCATCTACGACAACGCCGAAGTCTCCAACGTCCTGAAGCGCGTGGTCCGCATGCTCTCCGCCCTGGCCCTCTCGGTGGCGGCCGTTTCGCTGGTGGTGGGCGGCGTGGGGATCATGAACATCATGCTCGTCTCCGTCACCGAGCGGACCCGCGAGATCGGGCTGCGGATGGCCGTCGGCGCCAACTCCGCCGACATCCTGCATCAGTTCCTGATCGAGGCCGTGGTCCTCTGCCTGGTGGGCGGGGCGATCGGGATCCTGGCGGGCAGGGCCAGCTCGATGTTCCTCAGCGCCATCGTGGGCTGGCCCACCCAGGCCTCGCTGGACGCGGCCGTGATCGCGGTCGCGGTCTCGGTCGCCGTAGGGATCATCTTCGGCTATTACCCCGCCTGGAAGGCCTCGCGGCTGAACCCGATCGACGCCCTGCGCTACGAATGACTGGGAGTCGCTGATGGCGAGAATTGCGATCCTCAGTATGCCCGACGCCGGTCATCTCTACCCCCTGGGAGCCATCGGCATCGAGCTTGCGCGGCGCGGGCACGAAATCACGGTCGTCGCGCGTTCCAAGGCCGCGCCCCTCGTGGAGCAATTGCAGTTAGGCTTCCGCACGTTCGATATGGACCACATTCCCTGGCCGTCGAATTTCCTCCTCTGGACGCTATTCCGCGTCTTCGGAGCGGGCTGGCATATCGGTTTTCGGGATTCCTTCTCCTGGCTTGCCGACGGTTTCCTGCAATTGGCTCCGCCCCTCCTCAAGGAACTGTCCATCGACGGCGTGGTGGTCGATCAGGTCGTCGCGGGCGGGGGCACTGCGGCCGAGCGGGCGGGCCTGCCCTTTGTCACTGTCTGCACCTCCCCGCCCTGGAACGAGGATCCGGGGCAGCCGCCCCCCTTCACCTCCTGGCCCTACGAGGATAGCCGCCGCGCCCGGCTCCGCAACCGGCTGGGCTATGCCGGCTGGCGGTGGTTCATGCGGCCCACGCTCCGCGTCATCAACCGCTACCGCAAGGTCTGGGGCCTCGGCCGATTCGCGTCCATGGACGACTCCTATTCTCCCCTGGCCCAGATCTCTCAGCTTTTTCCCGAGCTGGATTTTCCCCGCAGCAGGATGCCGGCGTGCTTCCACTACGTCGGCTCGCTGACGGCCGATCGGCAGGAACGGAGGTCGGAGGTCGGAGGCCAGGGGTCAGAAGTCAGTCCTCTGACCACCGACCTTCGACCTCTGACTTCCGGATTTCCCTGGGACCGCCTCGACGGGCGGCCACTGATCTATGCCTCCTTGGGCACCGTTGCCGATCCCGTAAATCGCCCGGTCTATCCGCGGATTGCCGCCGCGTGCCAAGGGCTACCCGCGCAACTGGTCTTGGCCCGCGGAATGTGGGATGAAGAAGAAGGGGGCCGCGAGGCCACGCATGACTTGCCCGGCAATCCGTTGGTCGTTGACTTCGCGCCGCAATTGGCCCTGCTCGACCGAGCCGCGGTCCTGATCACGCATGCCGGATTGAACACCACGCTGGAAGCGATCAGCCGCGGGGTGCCTATGGTGGCCATGGCGCGGAGCGCGGACCAGCCGGGCAATGCCGCGCGGATCGCCTATTCGGGGGCGGGCCTCTGCGCTCCGTTCCACCGCGGCACGCCGCAGGAGTTGCGCGGCGTCATCCAGCGCGTCCTGGGCGAAGAGAAGTTCCGCCGGCGGGCGCAGGAACTTCAAAAGGCGATGTGCGCGGCAGGTGGGGCTTGCCGCGCGGCGGACATCGTTGAAGAAGCCCTCGTCGCGCGGCGCCCCGTGCTTAGTTCGTGATTCCAAGCTCTAAGCTCTAAGCTCTACGCTCCGGTCGGCTAAGCTCCCGATGCTGACGGTTCCATTCCAAGTACTTATCCAACTCCTCGGTGTCCTCCGCCCACCCGCCGAAGGACTTTCGCAGGCCCTCCGGCACCTTGGCGTAGCGGCGCACGGCATCGACGTCCTCCGCGGTCAGTTCCGGGTGCAGACGGCGCAGCTCCTCGTCGCTGCGGCCCTTCTCCACGAACTCCACGAGGTCATCGACGAGCAGTCGGGTTCCCTTGACGAGGAGCTTTCCCAAGGCGATCGAAGGGTCCACCGTGAACCGCTCCAGCCACTTTGGCGGCGGCTCCTCCGGCTCGACTTGGACGCTCACTCTCTGGCCATCAGGCAGTTCCGGCTTCTGCTCCAGTTCGATCGTCCTGCCGCGAATCACGCCTGTAAGAACGGTAACGGACACAATCCACCTCTTTCATAATTCATAATTCAGTTTGGCACGGGAATGACGGATCGCGATTGACGACTCCGCCGTCCCGCCCCTGACGCCTTGGCTACAACGATTATTATACGCGCAGAGGCTTTGGCCGGCTCCCGAGGGCCGGTCATTGCCTTCGATTCCCTCTTTTCCGGGCGTGGGTGACTTGCCGGACCTTCGGCCCTAGCCCTCGGACAAACTGGCAATCTCTACGTGGTTGCCGCAGTTCTCGCACACCAGATAGGTGTACTGGGTGTCGCAGATGGCTTCTTCGACAAGCGTAATGTTCATGCTCATACACAATCTGCACGTGATTTTGAACTGTTCTCTGACGTAATTAGTCTGCACGAGGTCGAAGTGGTCCGGGTCCTGGGCTAGCATAATGAATCGTTCCGGGCCGTCAGGGTCATTCTCGCGATACTCAGGTCTACCAGGTTTCCGACTCATAACGTCTCCCTCCTACCAGCCGCGATCGGACGACGAATTCAGTGATGGCCCTTCCGTTCTGCTCGATGACCTGGCAACGGCAGGCGATATTGCAGACCTCGCTCGTCGTGCCGCTGGCAGACAAGTTCCGCCTCCCGCTTGTCCTGGAACAACAGAAAGCGGTATTTGTCCGGCAGCGGCCGGTCGACCTCCACGAAGCGAATCACCTCATGCTGCTCCTGTTCGGTCAGTCGCGGCGTAAAGTCACTCCCGTCACCCGATTGTCCTCGCTCCGGCTTTGCGCGGTAACGCGACCGCCGAAACGATACGGTGGCGGCACGGCTGTTTCAGCGGCTCACCAGGGCCAAGCGATCGCCGGTTCCACCCCCGCCGGCTAGCGCGTACAAGCATCCCAAGTCCGTTGTTGTCGATTCCGCCGCATGGCCTCTTCCGCGCCCGGAGGGTCGGCAAGACGTTGTGGCCAGCATCGCGCTCGCGCAAGGCTGCGACAGTTCGCTGCTAATCACCGCCCCGGGCATGTGCGGAGCGACACGGATTTTCATGTGACGCCGCTGCAGGGGAAGCCAGGAACCCAAGCAGAGCGTGAGTTGCACGGTAGGCCCCGAAACGCTCGTATCTCTGATAGGACAGGAACGAGCAGGCTGCGGCGAGGACAAGAAAGAAGCCGAGGTCCCGCCGAGTGATCTCCCAGCCAACAACTCCAATTGTGACAGAAATGGGCCAGATGGTGAGCCGGATAATAAACGCGGTGATTCCGACGAAGAGAACTAGGCAACCAATGGCTAGGCCTCGATAGAAGCCCTCTCGGTAGACATACACCTCTCTGTCGCCCGCTGAACCAGATAGCATGATCGAGGTGTCGCAAAATCGAACTAGCCACTTCGGTGGAAGCTGCTCGTCGAGATATGGGGCGATCGCCTTGGCTTTACTCCGGCAGGCGGCAATGACACATGGCGGCAACCCTTTTCCCTTGATGTTGTTCACGGCGACATTGTCCGCCCGTGCAGGCAGCCCGTTTCCTAGTGCCTGGCCCATATGACCAGCGAAATAAGCCAGAAGAGCGAGCGAGAACCATCCAGCAACGGACGGCATGTCGTTCAGCAAGGAAATAGATGGAGCCGTCGGCGGAGGCACCTTGGCCAAAGGCGGCGTGTATGCGGTCAGAAAGAGCAGCGTAACCCCAAGAACAACTGGAATCCCCGGCAAGAGATAGCCAAAGAAATCATAAAGTGATACCTGAATCTCCTTAAGCATGGGCGGTGCCTTGTTTTCCGTATCGGACATGATTCCCCCTTGGAAAATCGTCACCCATTATCAAAAGTCCCATTTCCATGTGCCGTCAACATCGGTTCGTCGAACATCGTGCATTGTGTTGTCTTCGTAACGCTTCAACGCCGTCGGGTTTGGAACGTTGTCATGCACGCCACTTTCAGTAGAGATAAGCGTATATCTGGCCTTGCACCCCTTGACGAAGTCGAGATGGGCGCCGTTTAGACTACCGTGGTGGCTTGCATGAAGAATGTCGTTACAAAAGTTCGTCGTATTGTTGGCGATGAACTCGAGGTTCGTGTCGGACGCGTCCCCTGTAAACAAGCAAACGCGATTCCCGAGGATTGCCTTGACAACCAGGCATGCGTCGTGCAGCTCTCGAGCATCGGCTGCCGCGACGCCTTCGTCCGGACCGATTATCTCGAAAGAGATTCCGTCAGTTTTCCAAAATGGTTCCGAAAATGAATCCTGGCGGAATGGCGTCCGTGTTTGCGTTCCCTTGCGCACAAACTTGTCGCAAAGATCGTTGAATTCGTTCCATTCTTCGATGGTAACGCTGTTATCCCCGTAACGCCTTTTGTATGGGCTATAGATTAACCATTCGATGTGGTAACCCTTTCGGTAGAGATAATCGAGTCCTGAATAATGATCGTGGTGCTGGTGGGTTATAAAAACGCCCCTGAGCCTCCTCGACGGCGGCAAAAGACTGGAGTAATCTGCGATATTGTGGCAGTCGATGAGAAACGTGTTCGCCACGGTCTGAATTACGGTTGCGTCAGCACAGCCAACGTCTAAGCATTGAAGTGATCCCATATCTAAGCCCTGCTCGAGCGATTCTTTCCACTGCCCCGAGAATTCGCGAATTTTTCTCGACCGCTCTTCGCTCCGTTTTCGTTCACAGACGCTCCTGCTCCTGACCGGTCTCGTTGTGCCGGTCGCCATCTGCCCGTTGCTTTTCATTTCCAAGTGATTTCTCGATGCCGAAGGCGGCTTTGCTCGCAAGACGAAGTCGCTCGACCACCTGTTCGCTCCCAAACCCTGCCAAATATCCCATTCCGAAAAGCGCGAAGTTCGTTCCGCCGCTACTTGCGGTGCCGCCGCCGAAGGCGGCTATGCCCCCCTTTGTAAGACAAAAGGCAGCGACTGCCAAAATAGCTCCGAATATTGGGCGAAACAGATACCACCAGAAATAAGTATCGAACAGAAAGTCGTGCTTAATAGTGTAGTAGTAGAACGCCCGGATGCAGTATGTCGTGCTTCCCAACCCACCGGCACATATCACGTACGCGGCACTTTGCAGAAGAGGAAGCCGCGAGCCGTCGCCCAAAATCTGACGAAGCAACCAACCCTGCCAGGACGCCAGTAGGGCACCGAGAAACAACAGCGAATAGCTGCCCAAGATTGCTCCAACCGCGGCCTCCCGGCACCAGTCCTTCTTTCTCGGCGCTGATCGCCCGACGTACCCGTCTGCGAAATGGCCGCTGCCTTCGGCGGCGGCGACGGGAGACGGTTCGGCCACTTGATCCTGCTTCTGTCGCGCAACGGGCGCGTCTTTAGGTTGCTGGCTTTGAGGCATTCTAGGCGGCTCCGGAGGTTGCTACTATTGAACTTACAAGTTTGCGACAAGCACAATTAAGATCATCCAGTGACGACGAAGCGTTAGAGACAACGATGAAACGATCTCCAAAGCGTTCCCGGGCAACCAAGAAATCATCCTCATGGTAGAAGGTTGTGAGGACCGAGTCGGGGACGGACCGGAACTGCATTTCTGAAGGGCGCTCGCGATTTCGCTTTCGGCAGACTTCGAGCGGCGCCTGGACATAAACTACCAAGTGGCAATCTTGACCGACTGGCAGAATCTCGTCAAAGGCGCGGATATAACTTGACCGCGCAAATTCCGCAAAAATAAAGGACTTCGTGGATGCCTCTTGCGCGATTCGCTCTTTCAACTCCACAAGAAGCTCATCGAAGAGTGATCTATCGACGATCTCAAATCGCCCCTGGCTAAGCCAAGTCACTTGGTCGGAGCGTAACGTTTTCGTATGTCCAAGAAGCAGTTCGTACTCGTCAAATGTGCGCAGTAGTAGCTTTCGGAAAATCATCCGTGAGATAAGAAATGCACGTCCGAGCAACCGTCGACTTGCCCGCGCCCGGCTTGCCAATTAAATATATTACCAAACCTCTGGGCCCTAATATCGGCGACTCCATAAGCGGCTATTGCCTCCCATGCCTATCCGGCGCTACCCGTTGCCCCAGGGTCAAGCCTGAGGAACTACTCTTCCACTTCTTGCTGCCACGGGTACGGAAGGGCGTTCGCGGCCACCCACCCTTCCCTGGCAGGTGCGTTGTATGAGGTCCGTTTAGTACCATCTTCAGTTGTCACCACCCGCGCGCCGCGGTGAATAAACGCGCGTACGACGGCGTTCCGTGGGTGATCGTTGTCTTTATTAGCCGCACTAACAAACGCTGAAAACTTCTCCTCACCTGCCTTGGGTTGCGAGGCAAGTCGCGGCCCTAGCCAGCGGTCGAGAAGTTCGGTAGAGACGTTATGCCAAGAGCCATGATGTGGTACCTGGATTCGATCAATGCCGGGAAGGGTAAGTCCGATAACCGGCGCGAAGTCCGCGGCCTCTTTAAGTGCCGCGCGACCGGCATCCGCAGTCAAGAGGACGCGCAAGCCGCACAGATTAGCATATTGAATGACACTCATATCGTTTTCAGCGGTAGTGTCCTCGGCAGGGAACGTTTCTTGTCCCCAATAGGCGCGCACCATAGCGATTACCGCCCTGCTAAATTTTTCCAATAAGCCTGCTGAGCGAGCAAACGATGCGGATGCTTCTTTCAGTGCGTCGGGAGTCTTGTCCGAGTCGACCACTAGATCAAGATACCTTGCCCTTGTCGGTGCCAAAACGGTAAACTGCCCGATCGCGGCGCCTTGAAATGGCTCACGTATTGGCACCCCTTTCTTGACGGCCAGTTCCTCCAAGACCGCGATATGAGGATAGATCTCTTTGAGCCGTTTAATTAGATTCTCCACTGAAGTAAACCGGCTGAACCGCTCGATTAACTGGCCAGCATATAGCCATGGTCGGAGCATCCAAAGTTCCCCGACCCGAAACTCCTCGAGCACCTTTCTAAGGCCACATGCATGGTCTCCGTCGGAGTGGCTTGAAACGATAGAATCAACGTAGGTAGGTCTATCGTAGTTCCTTTTGATGTGCTCGACAACGTTATCCCCCGTATCCAGAAACCCGCCGTCCGTGACATGAATGCGAGTCACGCCATCGATCTGGTAGCGGAGGGTTATGGCGTCGCCGCTCTTGCTTGCTTCGACGTCCAGGAAATCAATCTCGAAGAAATCACCCATGGCACTAATCCTTTATCCACCGTTATTTGAATACGCCGCCTTCGAACACTCCGTGCCGGTGGGTTCACTCTTCCGACGGAGGCACTGCTGCCCCATCTGCTTTGGGCATGGCGTCCGGAAGCCGCATGACGCCAGTGATTCGTCCGGCAATGATCCCGTCCTCGAGCATGGCCGCCAAGGCCTCGTGCAGCGACACGCGATCATGGCAGGTGCGCTCGACGCCGCCCCACGACAGCTTACAGGGATACCCAGCGCGATCCTGCTGCCAGGAAGCTAGCTCGCGCAGCGCCTTATCTGCCGCCTTTGGGTTACGGGCGGCCACCGCCCAGTGGGTTGGTGCGCGACCGACCACTGCGCTATAGCGAGAGGAAATTCCAATTCCAAAGGAATTATCGTCGTGCCCTTGAAATTCCCGCGTGAGGATTTCAACTCGTCCCTCCGTTGGCCCTCTGAGCTGCTCATTGAGCTCCCCGAAAAACACTGGCAATCTCTTCCCTGGCCAGGTCAGCTTTTTCGGCTGCCTCTTGCCCGGAGCGAAACGCGGTAAGGAAATCAGTCATGTCGGCCTCCTTATGTCTATGACGCTCATTACCGGCAGGTGATCGAATATCGCCGATGATTTTCGCATCTTGGATTCGATGCTCTCGATGCGGACGATTCGGCTATGCTCCTCGTTCAGGACGAAAGGTCCGTCACGGAGGAAAGCCGATGAAAAAATGATTTGGTCGAACGTATGCCAGCGGGTTTGCTCTCCCTTAGCATAATAGTACGTCCCGCAAATTCCTAGGCCTGGTTTTCCCCTGAGAAAGGCGTCGGATTCTCCCAGGCGACGCCAGAAAGGATTGTACAAGAGGGAATCGCTCTTGCGAGCCAGGTCGCGGTCCCGTGTCGCGAGTAGATGGCTCGCCAGGGAAGGGGAACAGGGGTCGTCGTTATAGTCTCCCATTAGAACGATGAATTCCTCGGGGCCATTCCGGCGGATGTCGTCAAGGGCCTGCCGAAGCGCCGTGCCAATTTCAAACCGCCTGTGGTGTGTTTCTGGGCAGTACAGCCGGCTCGGCCAATGCGAGACGAAAACGTGAATCTCTCGGGCCGTATCTCGCCCCAAAATCGTCAGGCGTTCACCAACTTTCAGCGTTATCTTGCCGTAAGAGCTAAGATGTGACCGGAAATCGCTAACGGCCAATCGGTTCTGATCGTACAGCACGCCCGTGTCGAACATCGGTTTTCGATCGACGGTCGACGCATCGTGGACGCCCACGCTCGGTAAGCCGATGGCAGCTTGAATGTCCTGAAGATCCTGGGAACAGACCTCGCCCAGCGCGAGAAAGTCTACGCGGAGGCGTTGGAACAGGTCGGCAATCAACGCGATGACGAAGCCCTTTTCCACCGCCGTCGCCCGCGGCTTTCCGAGCGGCGACAGACTCGTATTCCACCATACGAGGACTAGCGGCCTCGGTTTCAATGATGGCTTCCATGCTCTGCCGTATCGGTGAAAAATCCCATGTCCCAAATTCCCGCCATCTGTCTTAGTGCGCTTACTTACGTCGGCGCGCACTCCGTTCCCG
Source organism: uncultured Planctomycetia bacterium (assembly GCA_963824275.1). Lineage (GTDB taxonomy): Bacteria > Planctomycetota > Planctomycetia > Pirellulales > Thermoguttaceae > JANXQG01. Next base: position 99,601 of record CAWGOT010000010.1, read on the forward strand.
TCGGTTGCACAAGGACCGTTTGAGAAATAAAAATCCGAATGTCGAAATTGGTTCCCGGCGGAGGGCATTTCCGCAGCCGCGAATTCCCTGCCGCGCGGGAGACGAATATAATCATACCCTCTCGGAACCCGTTGTCGATAGGGCAAGGGCGGCGGGGAATCCGAATCTCAAAAATCCGAATCGCCCTCACCCCCGACCCCTCTCCCGGGGGTAGAGGGGAGTAATCGCCCTCACCCCCGACCCCTCTCCCGGGGGTAGAGGGGAGTAATCGCCCTCACCCCGGACCCCTCTCCCGCAAAGGGCGAGGGAAGGTAGTTCGCCAAGGCGTCATTCTTGCCGTTCCATTCGCGCGTCAATGCTCGGGGCGAATTTGATCTGGAGTCGATCGCGCTTCGATCTGGTTGCAATCCACCCGACGGATGGGGAGCGTGGGGCAATGCGAATCACAGACCTGAAATTTGGGAAATCCGGCTTGAACACAGAAAGATGCACGACAGGAAAATTGAACTCAGAAATTCCGTCCAACGCTTCATCTTCCTGTCGTGCATCTTCCTGTCTTTTCGGATTTTCTGACCGCGGCTGCGATTTTTCCCGGCATTTCGCCATTTTGTCGGCTGCCGGAACCACTTGCCATCTAACCAGTTACGTCGATCCGGCCCGCCGCGCACCGCGCGGCACCGGAAAAAAATCCCGCCCGCCCCTTGACATGAATCCAAACTTATGGATACTTACCCGTATCCTTTGTTCTTTGAAAATTCGGCTCTGCGGCGCGCCCTGCCAGGCGCGCCGCGCAAACCGGGACGGACTCGTCAACTGCCCCGGTAAGGGGCTTGCGCCACTTGACCCGCAATTCCCCTCTCCCGACCACACAATCATCAGGGCGGCGCCGAAATCCAATGTCCCGACTCGAATGCCACGATGATTTCGTGAAAGACGAAGGCTCTCGCAGCGTGAAAGGCGGCGCATGCGGTGTGGGCCACGCGTGCGGCCAAAATCTAGGGTTGGGAGCTATAGTCTGCGCGGCTTGAAATGATCGAAGCCCGACGGCGCACCCGCTGGCGGGTCAGCGAGGAATGGAACCGCTTGCCTCGCTTGCGCTTCGGGCTTCAATGGCTGCTGCGAAAACGGCTAAATCCGTGAAACGGACCACGAAGTGCGAAGCGCCGGCGCAACGGCAAGTCGTCCCCCTCGCTTGCGCGTCCGGTTGGTAGGGAATGGCCCGCAACCGCTCGAAGTGTAATGCCAATCGCCCCGATGGACAGGAAATGGCCCGAATCGTGCTGATTCTTGTCCCCCTTCCGACTTGTGGATGTGTTCCACCCGAAAAACCCAACGACCCTGTTTTCCCCGTTTTCCCCGCGTTTTTCCCATGTCCTTCGAGAGCGATATTGGTCTATCGGAGAAACGTGCCCCCGCCATTCGTGGTGGAAAATGACCCAAAACGCGGGAGAATTTGAAATCGGGTCAGTTCGGGCCAAAATCGCCCTTCGGTTTGGCTTCGGCGGTCGTCGAGATTGTCTGCCGCCGCCTGCGCTTGCCGTGGTTTGTCCCGCCGGCCGCACGCGATGGCCGGCGGGGGTTCGCGGTTCTCCGGTCATTCGTCACGATCGATAACGCTGCACGATAGGCAGTTCGCGCACGGCGGGCGGCAGTTCTTCCAGCCCCACGACGCGGCAACGCTCCCAGCAATGCTCGAAACCAGCGGTATAGTGCAGGTTGCACGCCGAGGGCAGCTTGAGAAATTTCTCGGCGAACCACTGTTCGACGGCCACGTTCGTGTCGCCGTCGCCCGTCACGCTGCGGAGGATCTTGCACTTGATCTCCAACTCGTCGGCGCGGACCGCCGTGAAATGATGAAAGAAGACGTTGGACATCAGCAGGCTGCGGCCGCGCGTGCGATTCCCGCGCACTCCCGCCAAAGAAGCCGCCCGCCGCACGAAGACCACAGGCTTGTGCGGCTCGGGCGGCTCGACGCGAAAAAAAGGCGAACGAAGATACGTATGCATCTGGCAGCGGAATACATTCACGCCGGGATTGCCCTCGATCGCGGCGATCGCGCGCCGTAAATCGACCGCATCCCAGACTTCGTCGGAGTCGACGAGCATGGTCACGTGGCCGGGAAGGTTCAGCCGTATCCAATCGATCCCCGCCTGGTACTGGGCCTCTTGCCGCGAGAACGAGCCGTGGAGCTCGACGAGCTTGCGGTCCGCGTCGTGCTTCGACCGCCAGGCCGCCACCACGGCGCGGCGCGGTTGCCGCCCTTCTGCCCGCACCAGTCCGTGTCGGAATGCACCAACACGATCCTGGCCACGTGCGGATAGATGCCGGCCAGGCTGGCTTCGATCCACTCTTCCCCGTCGTAGGTCTTGTAGAGAGCAACGATTCGCGGGGAAGCGGGGATCAGGGAGCAGGGAGCAGGGAGAAAGAAGCGGCTTAGGACCGGCGAATCAATAACTGGCGGACTTGGCTGTAGGACGGATTGGCAATCCGTCCGGCAATTCGACGGATTGCCAATCCGTCCTACGCCAGTTATTGATTCGCCGATCCTTACTCCCCGCTCCCCGCTCCCCGCTCCCCGCTTCGGGGCGCGGAGGCATTCCGCGATGCGTTTGCGGACCTTGTCGATCCAGGTCCGCTGGGACTCGGCCGCCGCCGACGCCGCCATTTTTCTCTCCGCCCACTCCGCAGCGTCATCCGCGCCCAGCTTCGCCATGACCTGGCGACCGAGTTCCGGCGGCAGCGATTGCGAGTGGCGGAGCAAAAAGCCGTCCCAGTGCCTCCGGCCCCAGGTGTTGCATCCGTGGTAGACATAAATGTACAGTTCCGGCGCATCGAGCAGCGCCAGCCCGCCGTGCTCGAGCAAGTGCGTGACGACCGGCGTGTCTTCCGTGCGCGGAATTTCGGGGTACGGCGGCATCGCTTCCCGCAGGGCCAGCAGGCTGCCCTCCCAGCATCGGCGGTGCGAAACGCGAGCGCTCTCGGTCGCCAGGTCGAAGATCGTCAAGCGCTCGAGCACGCATCCGGCTTTGGCCTCGCGCCGCAGGGCATCCAGTTGCGCACGAAGGCGGTCGGGGGCATGCCAGTCGTCGTCGTCCCAGCAGGCCACATAGCGGCCGCGACTGCATGCGACGGCCAGGTTCCGCGACGCGCCCAGGGTGAGTTCGGGGGCCGCCACGCCGCGGATCCAGGGCGAATTGAGCGTGCCCACGAAGTCCCGTGTCGCCAGGTCGTCGGCGCCGTAAACGATGACCAGCTCGCAGGGAGTGTAGGTTTGGCTCAGGAAGCAAGCTACCGATCGTCTCAAGAGGGCCACGCGACCGCGCGTCACGCACAGACAGGATACGAGCGGCTTGCCGCCGCGGTCGGCCGTCCCGTCGGTACACGGGAGCCCTGCGGGCTGTGGCCACTGCGCGTGGCAGCCCGTGGCATCCCCTTCCGCAATATCGTTTCTCGGGTCCAACATCAACCCCCCGCTGTGGTGCGCGGGCACGAAAGAAAACCTTGCATTCTCGCGCCGCGGCAATCACAATTATCATAACGTCGCGGTTGCGTGGATGCAAAAGGAAAGCTGCCGATGGCCTTAGTAACCGTAATTCTGACGGTTTTCAAGCGGACGGATTATCTGGAGGCCGCAATCAAGAGTGTCTCGGCGCAGAGTTGGAGCGAGTGGGAGTGCCTTGTCGCCGACGACGCCAATACCTCTGCCGCCCGGGAGGTCTGCGGACGGTTTTCCGAGGATCCGCGGGTCCGCTATCGAGCCCGTGAAACCACGCTAGGAACCGCCTTGAGCATCGCGGCCGCATTGTGCGAAGTGCGCGGCAAATATGTCGCCATTCTGAACGACGACGACGTGCTGTATCCGCGGATGCTGGAACGGCTCGTGGCCCCGCTCGAGGCGAATCCTGGCGTCGTCGCCGCCTTCGGCAACCATCACGTAATCGACTCGGCCGGGGCCGTTCTGGCCAAGGAGACGGAGGAACTGATGCGCGAGCGGGGGCGGGTCCGCCTGGCGCCGGGATTGGTGCCGGACGCCTTCGATTTTGCGGTCCGCTACGGCCTGATGGCGGCGATGGGATGCGTCTTCCGCCGCTCGGCCGTGGACCCGTCGTGGCTGACCAAGGACCTGGCTGGGGCCTACGACTATTGGCTGGCCGTCAAGCTCGGCGGACAAGGCGGGTTCTATTTCCTGCCGGAATGCGTCATGGGCTGGCGGCAACACTCGGACTCGCTGACGCACCTGGCCGCGCCGGAAGAGAAATTTGGCGGGGAAGAGTACATCCACTACGCCCTGCTGGGCACGGCGCTTCCCCGCCCCTTGCGGAACTATGTCCGCGGCAACTTGTCTTCGTTCCTATTCCGCCGGGCAGGCGAGCACCTGCGGCGGGGCCGGCGAAACGACGTATCGATCGCAAGAGACCTTCTTCGTCGCTCTTTGAAACTGAAATGGAGATTCGTCGTCTTTCGCTGCTGGCTTTTTATGTTCGTGCGATACTTCGCGTATCGGCCGCATCGGCGGGAATAAGGCGACCGCCCTGAGCCGCGAATAACGCGTCCACCACCGGCAAACCCTCCGCCAGATTCGGATCGCGGCTCAACAGGTCGTTCGCGTAGCCGATGGGACACACGCAGGCGATGCAGGCCAATTTGTTGTCCCGGCATGCCTGCCGGACGCGGCTGACGTTCTGTACGTACCGCTCGGGCAACTGGTCCCAGCGGAGGAACTTGCTGTCGGTCAGCACGACGCCGTTATAGCCCGCCTTGGCTGCCCGGTCCAGAAGCACCAAGTCGTCTTCGACGTTCTTGTCCACCAGCAGGTTTGTGGCGAGATAGATCCAGCGGTGTTCCAGCGGTGCAGCGCGGGATTCCAGAGCGGATGTCATAGTCGCGGCCAGTGCTCCCAGCGCGGCCAGAATGCGCAAAGCCTTCGTCATATTGTTCTCCGGGAACCACGAACGTTGCAAAGCGGCAGGTTCGGCGGCCTGGATCACGTATTTCTCCTCGTACTCTTGGAGGGCTGCATTGGGACCATTCCAGGGTCCAAAATACCGCAAACGGCCTTGGATCTTTTTGCCAACTGGCGGTTTTGGTTGGAGAACAGCGGGAAGCTAGGCGTAGGTTTTTCCGATTTGGGGGGCTTGTTGAGGCCCGTATTTGTGTTATCCTTTTCTGTATCGTTCTTTGGCATGGATTGGCGACCTTTCACGTTTCACCAGGCTGACGCGCTTCCCGGTGGCGGCGGCGGGTGTCGCTAGCGCAAACAGTTAGCGCCTAAATAATAAACGGGTGTCGTGAAAGGACAATAGTCCTTAGGCTACAAGGACTTGGAGAGGTGGCAGAGTGGTCGAATGCGCGGGTTTGCTAATGCAAAAAACGCTTCCCTGTACACCACACAAAAAACGCGAAACACACCGTAATTTCTAGGCTTTTCTTGTCGTCGTGCGGTTGTCCGTGTTCAGTGTACAACGGTGCAGAAATGACCCCGGCCGGTTGTACGTACAACCGTGTCTTTGGACTAGCGTACAAGCCTGCCAGAAAAGGTCGCGGGACACTTGGTTCGGTGAGAATTCTTGCGGGACGTGCCGATCATCCGCACTCGCAACTTGGGTTCGCCATGGTCAACGCTGACGGACGTTCTCGCCAGTGGGCAAGTCTTTACCCGTCTGGCGCACGAGGCCCTTGGACGGCGCCGTAGGCGTTCCGGTGGATGGGATCGCTGGCGGCGGGCAGTTAGAGGAAGCGAGCGCAGCGAGGCGCGATTTTGAAATTCTGGGACCGTCCGGCGCAAGAAAAGGCCCTGCCTCAAAAGGCAGGGCGCGGGGTGGCTCGTTTCGGCTGCGGCCGGTGTCAGTCTGCCGACGCCGTCTCGGGTTCCTGAGGGTGCAAGAGCTGCGATTCCCAATAGATTTGCTCTGCCTCGGTAAAGTACTCCTCGGGCTCCTGGCCGTCGTCGTCATCGTCGGGAAGGTCGGTGAAATTGATTTCAAGGGGCATGGTTACTTCTCCTGCGGGGATGGGGGTTCATCGGCGAACATTGGTAAAACTGCCGGCCGTTCGGCTGCCGGCGGGGTCGAGGTCTCTTCAAGGCTGCCGGCGTAGTCGAAAAGCAAGCCTTGGTCGGGGTCGTCATGCAGACCTAAGAAAAGCTCGGCCTGTGGGGTTAATCCATTTGCCGTTGCGTCGGTGTGGCATGGTTCTTTCTGCTGGGTCAAGAGTTGGGCAAGGCGGGTCAATTCGGAACGGGTTCGGCGCGGCAAGCGTTTGCGATTGCCGCGTCTGCGGTGCCCCTCAAACTCATCAAGGGCACGGCTGATTACGGCATGGATCGGCGTCCATGCCCCTCGGTCCCCCTGCTCTGTCTGCGGCACGTTGGCATAGGCGCGGCCACTACGCTCGCGCTGGCGGTCGATGTCGGCCGCAAGCCGCAAGAGGCGGTCGTAAACGGCCGTGGGCAGGCGTACCATCTTGTGGTTCTCGGTGGCGCTCACGGGCAACCCTCCTCGATCAAGTGCCGCAAGCGGGGAAGGTCTTTCTGCAGTTCGTCGCGCGTGCGGTACGGTCCGACATAGATTTTGTCGAGGGCGCATCGGGGACCGATGGCCGCGTATCGTCCGTGCGCCCAAGCAATGGCGACGATGGGCAGGCCAGAGGATCTGCGGCGCAGGGCGTCGATAGCTCGGGCAAGCCGGGGCGCTTCGATGGGCTGCAAGGTGGTTGCCGTATCCTCGGCTGCCGGTGATGCCTCGGCTGCGGCTGCCGGCTGTACGATCCTGCTTGCGTGCGGTGCACAGTTCTGGCCCTTGTAGTTCTTGCAGTGTTCACCGGCTGCCGCGTGGCATTTCGGGCAGGGAACGGCGGGGGGCTGTTTCTTCATGGTTCATCTCTTTCTAGGTCTAGGCGCGCGACTCGTCGGCGCTGCGGTTGTTAGTGTCTCGGTCAATGGTCTCGGTCAAGCGGGTCAAGGCGTCTGCCAGGTCGGCAAGCCGGTCAATCCGATCGGTCAAGAGCAAGAGGCGGTCGGGTTTCGGTTTGGCGGGCGTGCGTTTCATGGGCGCGCCTCGCATCGATGGCAAGCGCAGGTCAGCAAGAATTCAAGCTCATGCGGTTGGATGGTGGGCATAAAGCCGCCGCGACGAAGCCAGTTGCGAAGGTCGTGGGCATGCTCGCGCGCTTCGTCTTGGTCGTGGGATTCGAGCGCGTCGAGAATCAATTGGAAACAGGCGTTGGGGTCCATCGTTCGTCTCTCCTGGGCAAAGGGTGTAAACAGGGGCGTGCGGGTTTTGGTTGTCATGCCTGACCCCCGCGAACAAGCTGCCGTTATCCAAGGGGGCCTAGAAGTTGGCGGGCGCGGGCTCCAGTTCCACGGGCGCGGGGTCGGCGTTGGCAACCAGCCAGTCGCAAAAGTCCTCGGGCAAGCCGTTCCACCCCTCGGGGCGAATCCACGAAAAGGTTGGCGCGTGCCACGTGAACCCCTCGGCGCGGAGGCCGCGCAAGACTTCGTCGCTGGGTGCGTGGAAAAGCGGATGGCGCACTGTCGGTAATTGATAATGACGTTCATGGGTGTAAACTCCCTCGGGTAGGTAGGTCGCGCGGCTGGTTGCGAGTCTCGGCCAACGAGCCGAAATCCCCCCGCCATCAATTTTTTTGGGCCGCACTCCCTCAAATCCTCCGAACGTCAAACAGGCGCTTGGGAAACGAAGTGTGCCCTTCGCCGGACAAGGCCGAGATTCGCTCTGCTATCCAAGGCAAAGGAAATCGCGAATCCCGGCGCAGGCCGGCGAAGAGGCACAAGAGGCCGCCTTTGCGCAGCGAAGAACAGCGGCCGGTCTTAGAAAACTGTCCCCATTCCACAGACCGTCTTCTTTACCAAAACGCCTGTAGTGAGGATTTGAGGGAGTGAGGATCAAAAAGATCGAATGACCTCAAGAAATCCCCCCGGAATCCACACCTCTGGAAGGCTCGCTGAGGCGAGCGGCCGAACGTGCCGCATAGCGAATAGCACGGTTGGCAAAGGATTGCCCCGCATGGATCCAGGCCGAATTTAGGAGCGCATGGAAAGGTGGACGGGTCTAGCGCACTTCGCGCCAACCGGGAGTTTGCGTAATCTGGCCCCTCAAAGTATCATGGGAAAGTGCCGTAAGCTCTAACCCAAGGAAATGGTCATGGTTCAGAAGATTAATCCCCGCCGCGCCTCCACCGATCCCGTGTTCGCGTTCCGGGTGGACCCCGATGCCGAGCCCGGCAACGTGCTGCGCCCGCTTGCCCGCCTCTTGATCCAGATCGATCGGCGCCTGCGACAGGCCCAGGCCGAGCCCCCGCCCACCGAAGCCACAAAGGAGGAAACTTGATGTTCCGACGAGCGTCCGCCTGCTGGTGTACTTGCCGATCAGTAGGCGGAGAAGAAACGACCCAACGAGGCTCCATCACGTAGGCAGGATGCCGAGCCAAGACGTGTGGCGCGGAGAGGGCTTGCCGACTAGAGCAATCGCGAGTCGTGGTCCGCGAGGATGTCCCAATTATGGGTTCGCACGCGGTTTGCTTAGAAAGGGCCGCATGCGATTCGAGTTGTTCAAATGCGCAACGGGGGTGGTGACCTAGCGATGGTGATTGCGCTGTGATATAATTGGAACCAGTGGTGTTTCCGGTGAAAAGTGGAGTCCCACGTATGTTGGACGGGCTCGACGTATTCAAATCAGCTTGCGTTGAGATGGGCATTTCCGCGATGGACCTTGTCGTGCATACAGCGCGGTGGGTCGATCCAGAGATTGTCAGCATTTTGCCCGTTTGGTATCCTGCATTTCATCGAGGGATGGAACTCTTTCAGACGGATTGGAAGACGCCACAAATGAACAAGAAGAGGGGTGCGAGCGAGAGAATCGAACATCAAGGCCAGCAAGGCCCTCAACGACGCCGTTGGCAACAATAGCGAAAATTGGACCTGCTGTCACATTTGGGGCTATTCCGACGCGACTTTTCAAGCAAAGGGTTCGCTGACCTACAATCGCCGATATTACAGCCGCGTGTCAAATTTAGTACTCTTGCCGAGCCCCGTGAAAGCCCTGACCGACTGCGTTCGCGGGGTTCAACAGGCCCTTCGCGTGTGCGCGTGGTATCTCTACGGGTGGACGCCCGATCCAGCCGACGCCCAACCAGCCGACGCCCAAGAGGCGGAAATAATCAGGTCAGGTTGGGTGCCTGAGCATTACCCATCTGCGTGGCCACGGTGTCGGAGTACGACTTTGCCGCCTGGGCTCGTGCGAGCTACAGATGCCATCAAAGCCAAGGTGCTTATTCGGATAGCAGCTATCGCCAACGAACTGTGCCGAACAGAACGAGGCGAACTCCCAAACTATCCCGCCGCAGACGTTCGCCAAATTTTGGCGGCGGATCGCGTGGGCTAGCCGACGGCGATTCTTGGACGATTAGTCCAGTCTGGAACAGTGACATGCCAATTGACATTTTCGGGGACACCCTCATCACGATAACTGAGGCCACAAAGCTACTGCCGCACAAGGCCCGAGGTTTAGAGATTCACCCGACCAGCGTTTTTCGCTGGGCTCAGGTCGGTCTTAAGAGCAAAGATGGCATGATCGTTCGCCTTGAGACAGTCAAGGTTGGAGGAACGGTATTCACCACAAAGGAGGCTTTGCAGAGGTTCTTCGAGCGGCTGCAATCAGCTTCAATGGAGGTTACACCCGCAAGTCCTACATCCCGGGAAAGAGATGCAAGGGCCCGTGGCGGAAAGCAAGAGCAGGGCACATCGCTTTCTGGAGCATCGGGTAATCTTGAGAACGCTCCGATCACCGCAGAGCAGATTGGTGTTCTTCAAGAACAGGTTTGGCGGATGATGCCCGATGAAGGCTTTGAGGACAGTAGAGCCTATTCTGCGGTACGACACGGCATCTTCTCGCACGCAGTCAATATTTTGGCTGGCGAACAAGGGCCAGGCCCGGCAAAAGAAGCGACGCTGTCTCAAGGCCAGGCTCGTAAGCAATGAGAATGGCTGATTAGCGGGGCTTGTTGACTGCCCCGGCTTCACATTCTGCCTCCCCGCGAGCGGCTGGCAATGCATCGATTTCCTTCTGGACGGCGATGAGCGGATCGACTCGGTTCGCGGCGTCCTTGGCCCACCGCAGCCAACGGTCGAGGTTGCTGTCCGGTTCGATTTCGCCGCAGCGCTCGCTCGCAAGTGTCCGAACGGCTTCCAAATACTCCCTCGTCTGCCTACACCGATCCCAGCGGGCCGCCTGGGCAAACAACTCGTCCACGCGCGCCTGCTCCTCTTTCCGACGCTGTTCCGCCAATCGTCGCCGCTCTTCCTCGTCCCGCCGCTGGCGATCAAGTTCCGCGCATTACGGGCTTCCTCGGCCGCTGCCACCGCCTTGCGTTTGTCGTCATCGGCGTGGCGGAGGATGGCAAGAGGAATCTCCAAGAGGTTGTCTTCGATGCGACGTTTCTTTCCGTCCCGAACAGTACAGATTGTCCAGCCGGAGCCGGTCTGTAACTCCAGCACCAACTGATTCGACGGGACGTGGTCCCACTTGGGAACAGAATTCGTGTTCGGGTATTTCTTGATCGACTCACGCTCTACCGCGGTCGGCTCATGGGCCTGGCGCATGGTTGGCTCACGAAGTTTAATTTGGAAGCGAACTCCGAGTGCCTTGACGAGAGTGCCGGGTTTCCACTGCTGGATTGGGACCGACACCTCGTAGCCACGTATTTCCAGCCCCTTGATCAAGGCATCTATGACTCGCAAGGCTCGGCTGAAGTTGTCTTGGCCTACCCGCAAATCAAGGCAGCAGAGATCGCTGACAGGGCTCGGGTAGACCACCAGTTCACGCCGATACTTGCTCTTGTAAGCGGCGGTGAGCCCCTCCCGTGTTCTCGCGACGAGCGGGTGAGGCGACCGCAACGACTCAGCCACGACGATCGGGTCGTCGCCGCGTGCTTCGGCTTCTGCCAAGCGGCCCAGTTCGGGATCAAAGAACGTGCTTACCACCGGCGGCTTTTCGGCGGCCGCAGGGGAATTGCCGGCGACGCTACAGCCACCGATGGTAACTGTAGCCATCGCGGGGTCGTCGCATGGCGGAAGCGAGGCTCGACGCACGATCTTGCCGTGCGCCTTCTTGGCCCAATACCCCGGCGGTGGCGTCGGAATCATGTGTCCTTTGCAGGCTTTGGCGAGACCAACATCCGAAATCCCGAATTGCGCGGCCAATCGCCGCACCGGCGTGGTCCATACCAATTCGTATAGCTCTTGCCGAGTGAAGGTCGTCTTGCCTTGGTTTTTGTCCACGGGAACTTCTCCAATTTCTACATGACCGCGGGAAGACAGAGCCTTCGTATTATAGTCAAGGCGCAGGCATGAGTGGAACTATCACTCAGCCAATTCCTGCCCATTGGCACGTTGGTCCTCGGGGGCCTGGGCTGTTCGATCCATCAGTTCCTCTCGGTCGTAACGACCTGTTCGATCACGGGGATCATCCATGCCGCGGCGTACCCGATATTGTCATTCAGTTCGGCCTTGTCCTTGCTGGAGAGTGCCAATCGGAGCCGGTCGATGACTTCCAGCGTCACGCCACCGCGGCCCAGGTGACGCAGGGCTTGAAAGACCAGCGGGGCCATGCGGCCGCTCACATCCATTGTCTTCGGCCCACGGTTTAGAAGCTTGACGGAGTAGGGGCCGACCTTCAACATCCGTGTGCGGCCGTTAGTGTAGTACACGATCTTCGCCGGCACCTGCGTGGTAAGCCCCAGCAGGTTCGCGGCCTGCGCCGGACGGCACGACCCGCAGTCTGCTGTTTCTGGCCCACGCCCGGACAAGGTCATCGGGCGACTGAACTATCGGCTCATTCAGCAGCTTGCCGATCCGCGGCAGTTCGTACAGCCCCCGTCGCACCCGTCGAATGGTGCCCTGCCGCACGAGACGCGACAGCGCCTGATCAACGGCCGCGCGCTCGCCGAGATCCAGGAAGTCTCTCGCCGGAAGTGCTGCCCCTGAGCGGGCTCCCAATTTGGCAAGTATCTTCTCGGCAATCGGGTGGGCGACGTTCATTGGCAGTTGGTGTGGTATTGTCAGAAAAATAGATCGCTGTTTCTGACATTATGGCATACACCAGGTGTGGATCAAGCCCACTTTGCATCGGTCCATATCGTGCGCCTGGGCCAGGAGCCGGCCTTGCCCGTCAAGCACGCAGCCAGATTGCCAAGGCCCACCGCCATGACCTGCCGCGCATCCTCTTCATCGCCCTTGTACGGGGCAGGGAGTCATAGCCAGTGTTCACTGAAAATGCTATGTTCACTACGTAGTAAACGGTAAAGTTATGGTAAACAGTGAGCGACAACTCGTCCGCGATGCCCTACGCGCAGTCCGGAACGTCTTCGATGGCCTGGAAGGGTTCAGTTTGCGCAAGAAGCCGGAAGGCGGTGCTGGCGACAAAGGGTATGACGCAATTGTCCTGGCGTCTTCCGCCGAGGTCGTGCTGGAGATCGTCATCAACGCCAAGGCAAGGATCACGCCACAGACGGCATTGTCGGTCGCCGAGCATTTGCAGCGACTCCCGGCCACAATGCTCCGTGTGGTTTATGCCCCCGTAATCTCGCCCCGCGTGGCGGAGATCCTGGACCAGGCTGGCGTCGGCCGGCTAGATGCGGCCGGCAACTGCCGATTGCGGAGCGCCCGGCACCGGCTCTTGATCGATCAGCAGGGACGCCGTGCCCCACGGCGCCTGCCGCAAGTGTCCGCGAACCCGTTCTCGCCTAAGTCGAGCCGCATCGTCCGAGCGATGCTGAGCGAGCCGGCCAAAGGATGGAAGGTCCGGGAACTGGCAGATCACCCGGACGTCAACGTGAGCCCTGGGCTCGTGGTGAAGGTCAAGAGGACCCTCGTCGAAGAGAGCTATGCGGCAGAGCGAGACGGCCTTGTTTTCCTGCGCGACCCTGTGGCGCTATTGGAGAACTGGGCGCGAAGCTACTCTGGTCCGGCCGAGCAGGTGCCGATGTATTTCCTGGGAGAGACCCAGGCGGCGGAAGAGGCGGTCGCCGGTTGGTGCCGCGCCAGCGGCCTCAAATTTGCCCTGGCTGGCTTTTCCGCGGCGTGGCGACTGGCGCCCGAGGTCCGCTACAGCGTGGCCGGCGTCTACGTCGAGGACCGGGGGTTCGATCCCGAGGTGTTCGGCAGGCTCGGCAAATACAAAGGGGGGAAGCGGGTCGAGACGGGGGCCAACCTGTTGTTGTGGCGGCCCTTTGACCCGTCCGTGCTGGCCGGCAGCAGCTCAGAAGACGCGTCGGCCCTGAAAGTCACCTCGGCCATCCAGACCTTTCTCGACCTGAAGAAGCTGGCAGGGCGAGGCGAGGAAGCCGCGGCGGCCGTTTTCGAAAGGCTCTTGGCCGGGCCATTGCGGGCTGCGGCGGATCAGAATAAGCAGATGCGACATGACGGACTTCAATCCGACCATCCCGGCATCTCAGCAATGTCTCGTCGGCGATGAGACGATGCTTGCAAGCGGCCGCTTGCTATTTGCCGTCAGCGCTGACAGAATTGCCATTGCGTCAAGAGTGACCGCGAGCGACGGACAATAAATCTATGGTCAAGAAACGAAAGAGCCCCACGCCGAACCGCGGTCTCGCCGCGCAAAATCGGACGTACTTGTGCCGGAGTCGCCGGATCGACTGCTGAGCGACATCCGCAATCTCATCGAACAGGCCCGCCAGCAGGTGGCACGAACCGTGAACTCGGCGATGGTCGCGCTGTACTGGCAGATTGGCAGGCGCATCCGCGAGGACGTTTTGCATGAGCAACGGGCCGAGTACGGGGAGCAGATTGTTGCGACATTGTCGCGACAATTGACCGTCGAGTACGGCCGAGGCTACACCTATTCCAGCTTGTCGAGAATGATGACTTTCGTCGAGTGTTTCCCGGAGGAGCAGATTGTTGCGGCGCTGTCGCAACAATTGAGCTGGAGCCACTTCGTCGAGATCATCCCGCTCGAGGATCCCCTGAAGCGCGACTTCTACGCCGAGATGTGCCGCCTGGAGCGGTGGAGCGTTCGCATGCTGCGGAAGAAGATCGACGGGATGCTCTTCGAGCGGACGGCCTTATCGAAGAAACCGGACAAGCTGATCCGCCGGGAACTCGACGCCCTGCGCGAGGAAGACAGGCTCACGCCGGACCTAGTCTTCCGCGACCCGTACCTGCTCGGGTTCCTGGGGCTTCGAGACACCTATGCCGAGAAAGACCTGGAGGCCGCCATCCTCCGCGAAATGGAGGCGTTCATCCTCGAACTGGGCGTCGGCTTCGCGTTTCTCGAACGGCAGAAGCGGATCACGGTCGGCGGCGAGGATTTCTACCTCGACCTTCTCTTTTACCACCGACCACTTCGACGGCTCGTCGCGATTGACCTGAAAATCGGTGAATTCCGGCCCGGCGATGCCGGCCAGATGGAGCTGTATCTTGGCTGGCTGAACGAGCACGAGCGCCGAGAGGATGAAGGGGAGCCACTGGGCATTATCCTCTGCGCGGGGAAGAAGGAAGAGACTGTGCGCCTGATGGATCTGGGCAAGCGGGGAATCCAAGTCTCGGCCTATTTGACCAAGATCCTGCCCAAGGAGGAGCTTGAGCGCAAGCTGCACGATGCCATCCGCCTAGCCCGCGAGCGGCTTGCCCGGGAATTGCAGGATCAGGCGAAGCCGCCGGCGCTGCCTCGCCGGAAAAGTCCGCGGCTCCCAAGCAACAACGGAAGCGAAGAACGACGACCAACTGACCACGGACACCTACCATGAAATCGGTCGAAGTTCGCCAACGGCTTGTTTGGACCTGATCGGCCCAGATGCCATCGAAGAACTGGGCACGCTCGACAAGGTGTTGGACGCATTTCCTGGGAAGGGCTCGAAGCCGACCCGGTTGACCGCGCAAACAAAGGACCACGATGAAATCACGCCCCACCGACCCTATCCCGCGTTTCGGCTCGATCCTACCTGGTGAAGTCATGCCCGTCGTGGAGGCGGCCCGGCGTCTTGGTTGGGGTAAGCGTCTGACCATCGATGTCCAGCGGATGGGCCTGCGATCGGTTCTTATCGGCAAACGCAAGTATACTACCGGCGATTGGGTGCGCCAGTTCATCGAGGAGCAGGCAGAGCGGCAAGGCACGGAAAGGACCGAGGAATGAAACCCAAGCGTAATCAAGCAGGCCCGCATCGGCCGGGGCCGAGCGGCGAGCCGATCAGGACCGATGAGTTGTATCCTTGGTCCGCTTTGCATACTCGTCTTGGCTGGGGGCCTAGGGCGGTTGCTGTGGCCAAGGCCAAGGGTCTTCGCGTGCTTGGGTTCGCCAAGCGGCAATATGTTTTAGGGCGAGACGTGATCGCCTTCCTTGAATCCATCCATGGTGAACTTCAAGCCGCGCGACAGGCTTCGGCGCAGGCCCGGGAGCCAAGCAAGCGTAAGCATGGTCATCGGCGGCAGGAACACGTCGGTTGGCGGCCCTTCCCATCATGCGCAAACGACACGGGGAGCGCCAGAATCTCGGCTGATCTGATCGCACCGTATAGGGCCGAGCTTCTGGATCGGTTCTATACTATGCAAAATCCAATGCGGTGGGCGTGCGGTTGGATGGGCGGTTATCTATCGCAGCACTGCGGCGAGATCCTGGCCGAGTTTTAGAAAATCGTGGAATCGAAGACGCTGGGAACAGCGGAGTGATCTTGCGCCAGGCGTTTTCGAGAAATCTCCTCCGGCGGGGAATAATTTGGCCGTTTTCAGCGTCTTATAGATAGAGCCGCTATGTCACAGAATTTTTTCGTGAACCATTTCAGCTTGGGCGGCGTCTATACGATAGAATACATGAAGACAGCTCTCGTTGAGCTGACCAGTTGAGAGAAAGAGCCATGACTTCAGTACGGCTGAGTTGCGAACAGCGATGCGGAACGGGTACATCCGCCGATCATTCGGCGAATATGCTCCCGCTCTATCCATTGCGTACGTGACATCAGGCCGCCATTTCCCGAAGAATACCTAAAGCCTGGTGTCACAACGACATCAGGCTTTTTTCGTTTGGGTCGGTAGCTGAGACGGCATAGCGCCTGGCTGAAAACCAGGAGAGGCGGATTCGAGCACCGCCCGACCCACTGCGTAGAAGGTACGCGCACCAGACGGCCCGTTCGTCTATCGGTTTGAGGACGCCGCCCTTTCAAGGCGGCAAGGCGGGTTCAATTCCCGCACGGGCTACTTGCGGCAGAACGTAGCGAAGCCTGGCATCGCGCCCGGGTACCCGCGCAGTGGGTGGGGGACCAGGAGATCGGCGGTTCAAATCCGCCCGTTCTGACTGATTGACGGGATGTAGGGCAGCGGCAGCCCGCGTGCCCTGGGAGCACGAGAGCGCGGGTTCGAGTCCCGCCGTCCCGACCTTGTGGATGACGACGTTGGCAAATGGTAGTCGAGGGCCGGTTGCCCGAACCCGGCTGATAACCGAGTGGCGCTGAGTTCGACTCTCAGGGCTACCACTGGAACAAGGAGCAGAGCATGAACGAAACCCGATTGAAACGCATACGCCCGGCCTGGATTTTGGGGTCGTGGTGTAACGGCAGCACGCCGGACTTTTAATCCGGTTGGTGAAGGTTCAAGTCCTTTCGGCCCCACTCGCCCATAGCGGCGCGTAGCTCAACGGTCAGAGCGGGCCTCTTATAAGGGTCAGACTGAGGGTTCGACTCCCTCCGCGCCCACTCCCTGCGCGTTAGGAACGGAGAACACGGGATCAAGGTGTTAGCGGCAGCATAGCGGATTCTTAATCCGCCAGGTGAGGGTTCAAGTCCCTCTGGTCCCACTGAAGCGATTGCACTGGTCGTCCAGCGGCGAGGATACCGCACCCGTAATGCGGTGACGAGAGTTCGAGTCTCTCCCGGTGCTCTTGTTGTTTGACAATTCGGCACACCACAACGCGCCCATGATGTAGCGGTAACCTACCTGCTCGCCATGCAGGAATTGCGGGTTCAACTCCCGCTGGGCGCTCTTGATGAACAGGACGTAGGAAAGCCTGGTATTCCGCGTGCTCCGGGCGCACGAGATCGCCGGTTCAAATCCGGCCGTCCTGACTTTTTTGATCCGGTGTCAGATAGCGGTAATCGACCTGCCTGTTAAGCAGGGGACGGAGGTTCGACCCCTCCCGCCGGAGCCTCTGGATACGGAAGGTCAAGCCAACTGGTGATGGCAGCCGCCCCGAAAGCGGTCGAGCGATGAGCCTTGGGGGTTCAACTCCCTCACCTTCCGCCTTGTGCGCCCTTGGCCGATTGGCACAAGGCATCAGCCTTCCAAGCTGAACAGGCGGGTTCGATTCCCGCAGGGCGCTCTGGAACATGATCGGGGATCGGCTAGCGGTAGGCCTCCTGGCTTTGAACCAGGCGACGAAGGTTCGATTCCTTCTCCCCGAGCCTTTTTCCGGCGAGCGGTGTCTCGTAGGAAAACCGATGCGGAGTCATCTAACGGTAGGATGAGACACTCTGAAGGTCTTCATGTTGGTTCGATTCCAGCCTCCGCAGCTTGACGATGGAAGCCATCCGGCCGGATGAGGAGCCTGTCTTGAAAACAGGTGACGGCGAGCAGCCGTTTGTGAGTTCGAGTCTCACGGCTTCCGCCTTGGCACGATTGAAGATGGAAGTCATCCGAATTGGTGAGGAACCTGCTTGGAAGGCAGGCGGCGGCAGAAATGCTGCTTGTGGGTTCGAGGCCCACGGCTTCCGCTTCGGGGTCATGGTCCAACAGGAAGACGCCAGCATCGCACGCTGGAGACTCGGGTGCGACTCCCGCTGACTCCACTTAAAAAATACGGTCCCGTGGTCCAACGGCAACGACTCTTGGCCCACAACCAGGAAACGATGGTTCGACTCCATCCGGGACCACTGCGACTCGGTAGGCAACTGGCCGACCACCTTGGCTTAGAACCAGGGATGCTGTGGGTTCGAATCCCACCTGAGCCACTAGGAACGATTACGAACGATCAATGGCCTCGTGGAGCAGCCTGGAGTGCTCGCCTGCCTGTCACGCAGGAGATCGTGGGTTCAAATCCCATCGAGGTCGCTTGAAGAATGGCGCGGTACGCAAATCGCGGGCACCATGTACTCATGGTCGGCGGCGAAGCTCAAACCTTCGTGATTGCGGGTTCGACTCCCGCCCTCGCCACTGGACAAGATGCGTCGGCTGGGCATCGGCGAGCCCAAGTGATTGTAAATCACCCGCCTCAGGCTGTGCAGGTTCAATTCCTGCCCGGCGCACTGAAATTATGGCCCGTTCGTTTATCGGTCCAGGACGCTGGCCCCTCAAGCCGGAAAGGCGGGTTCGATTCCCGCACGGGCTGCTGAACACGACCAAGTGGCGCAACTGGTAGACGCGCGACGCTCAGAACGTCGTGCCGCAAGGCTTGGGAGTTCGAATCTCCCCTTGGTCACTTTGAATTGCAGGCGCGGCAGGCGCCCAACTGGCTTTCATACGGCCGGTTCGCCCGGCTCGATACCGGGGCCTGCAACTCGCGGGTGGGCGTAGGCTCAACCGGGCCGGGCACCGACCGGAGGTTGGTCAGCCTGGACCGCCCGGTGCGACACCGGGACCCGCAATTTATGACCGGGTACGCAAATTGGCATAGCGGCGAGGTCGAGAGCCTCGTGCCTGTGGGTTCAAGTCCCACCTCGGTCACTGATACGGAACACGATCCCGTGGTCCAACGGCGAAGACGCCTGGGTGACAACCAGGAAAGTGCTGGTTCGATTCCAGCCGGGATCACTGACGCCAAATGGTCTGTAGGTGTTTTGGCAGCACACCTCCGTGGTAAGGAGGAAGACCCGGTTCAACTCCGGGACGGACCTCTCGAAGATGCGGGCCGCTGGTCCAAAGGGAAGACGCTTGGTTTGCACCCAGGTGACCACCGCTGCGCGGCGGTGCCCGGGTTCGATTCCCCGGCGGTCCACTGCGAGAGTTCGGGCTGATGGTCCAATGGGAAGATGCCAGTTCGGCGAACTGGAGATCCGGGTTCAATTCCCGGTCGGTCCACTGAGAATATGGAAGGTAGTCGGATATGGTTGGCCGAGCCGGTTTGCTAAACCGTGCCCCTCACGGGATGTGGGTTCAAATCCCATGCCTTCCGCTGCGTGTACCGGGTTACGTGCCCCGATGGTGAAATGGAAATCATGCCTCGGTTCTAACGAGGTGGTCCGGGTTCAACTCCTGGTCGGGGCGCTGGTGAACGAGACAGTTATATATGGTGTCTGTGGTGTAGCGGTTTCTGCACGCCTGGCTGTGAACCAGCAGGTGCCGGTTCGACTCCGGTCAGATACCCCTCCAGTGGAAAGGACGCGACGATGACCAAGGTACTCCAGCGACCGACGCTGATTTTGAACCGTAACTGGCAGCCAGTGAACGTGGCCACCGTGGCTCGGGCGCTGGTGCTGTTGTGGAACGAGTCGGCCCGCGTCGTTGACCCTCAAGACTTCCAGCTTTACACCTGGGAGGACTGGGCCAAGCTGCGGCCCCGCGACGGCGAGGATTGCATCCAGGCCGTGCGGTTCAAGCTGCGGGTGCCGGAGGTGGTCGCGCTGAGCGAATACGACAGGCTGCCGGTGGCCCATGTGACCTTCAGCCGCCGCAACATTTTCAAGCGTGACCATTACGCTTGCCAATACTGCGGTGCCCAGCCGGGCAGCGAGGAGTTGACCATCGACCACGTCGTACCTCGCGCAAGGTGGTGTGTCGAACTGGGAGAACTGCGTGCTGGCGTGCATGGCCTGCAACAAGCGAAAGGCCGACCGCACGCCGGAGCAGGCAAAGATGCGCGTGCGGAAGAAGCCGGTTCGGCCGGCCTGGAAGCCGCTTTACGCGGACCACAGCATGCGGATGGAAAGCTGGTCGAAGTTCATCAGCGAAGCGTACTGGAACGTGACGCTGCGCGAGTAGGCTTTACGCCAATGGTCCCCGGCCGCAAGGCCGGGGGCCGATACGGGGGTGTCCTCCTGGGAGAGGAAGCGGTCTCCAAAGCCGCCCCACAGGGTTCAAATCCTTGCACTCCTGCTTGAGTTGCCGACGTGGCTCGATTAAGAAAGGCGGCGGTCCTGTAAACCGCTCCATGCTGGTGCAAATCCAGTCGTCGGCTCTGATTTGATGTTTGTCCCGATGGTGTAGGGGATCGCACAGGGCACTCCTAAGGCCCTGGTCCAGGTTCGACTCCTGGTCGGGATACTGAAATAGATTACGTCTCGATGGTGCAAGGGATCGCATAGGACCCTCCGAAGGTCCAGATCCAGGTTCAAGTCCTGGTCGAGACACTTTGAATGAAGGCCCTGCGGGTGTGCTGGATCGCATGGCAGTCCTCGAAACTGCCGGACGAGGTTCGATTCCTCGGCGGGGCGCTGAAAAGAAAGATGTCCTCGGAGTGTTGCGGATCGCACGCGACCCTGCGAAGGTCGTAGACCAGGTTCGACTCCTGGCGAGGACACTGAATGACTTGGCGCTGGAGCCAGACGGTAAGGCGGCTGCCTGCAAAGCAGCTTCGAGTGGGTTCGACTCCCACCGGCGTCTTTAATACGGCCAGGCCAACGGCGCACGGGCGCTCCGACCACTCGCGTTAGACAATTATCCCCAGACAATTCGAGAGGATCTCCTTTCGATCAACGCCAATCGCTTGGGCAATGTCGCGCACCGAGTACGGTGGCACGGTTCTTCTGTTTGCGTAGGACTTTCTTCCCGTTTGCGATGATTTTTGGGCAATGCTTTCCACCACGTATGAGTCGGCCACCGTAGAGGCAGTGAGCACCGTGCAACAATTCTGTGACCATCGGCAAGTTGGACCCGCCGCATCCCTTTGCCTGAAATCGGCTCCGCCATCGAACGTGCCTTCGAGTTTCATTTCGGGTTCTTCGGGACGTCACCGCCAGAGGGTACCAGCCCGTGCACCGCGTTCAGCGGTGGATAGCACATCGGCCCCCAATCCTCGTCGGCGCCGTGGTCGATCCAGACCAGCAGCAGGGCCGGTAGCAGCCGCTGCATCATCGTGACGCAGTGCTTCAGCGACGTGCGGTTTAACTTGCCGGCATAGGTGGCCGCGCCGTGGACAAGCTGGCAGCGCATGACGTAGACGCGGGCCAGGATCTCGTCGAGAATCTGGGTCCAGCGCTGCTCGATGTACCAGGTGTGAGCGTTGTGGGCGGCCTACGGCGGCAAGTTAGACAGCGCGAGGGCGGTCTTTGACTTGATTATGGGCGAGGATGCTGGCAGTCCCGAGGTCATCTGGGCGTTTGCATTGTACCGTGCGGCCGCCGGAGAAGGGGCGGCTGGCGACAAGCTGGCGACAACCGCCTGGTCAGTTCCCGCCCCCAAGTAAAGCAATGGGTATGGTCGATTGCCATCAACAGGAACTTCCCTTGCCCCTCCTGTTTGAGAAACACATTGTCGAGGTTGATTCTCCTGCCGTCGGGTGAATAGCGGTCCCAGTTTCTCGTCCAACGAACCCGGGCAAGTCGTAAAGTGTCTCATCGACCGTGGCCTGGACAACGGGCGCTTCTTCCAGCTCGGCGGCCGGCTCCTCGGCCGTTGGGAGCAAGGCGGCCAGCAATGGGCCCAGGTTGACGCCCGGCGTCTCACTCGGGCACTCATCGAGCAAATCACCCCTCGGCCCCTCCTGCTTGTCGGCTTCGGCGAGTTGCGCCGCAGATCGCGATCAGACCACGGGGGAACGCATCGCTCATTCCACTCGGCCAACAGCGGATAGGCGGCCTCAGGGCGCATGTTGAAGCGGATCACCAGCACGCAAGCTGCCCTGAATGTCTGATTATGGCCGCCTTGGCCGCTTACTGCGGGGTCGACGGTCTTAAGGTAGGCCCTGGCCCGATCCGCGGCGCCGCTGGGCGGCGGGGGTGTAAACACGGCCGTCGGCGGGACTGGCGGCGGTTGCTGGATTCGGATGCGTGCCAGGAGCGCGGCCGGCAGCGGCGGCGGATCGCCGTCATTCTGCCACGCATAGATTGCGCCGTTCGGTGAACGGATGGCGGAAAGACGCTCTGGGCGGCTTTGGCATTGCCGGTGCGGACCTCGATCGCGCCCACGTGGTAGGCGGCTTTGTCCGGCAAGCCTTCCTGCCAGCGGAAGAGGCGGTGCAGGCCGCGGGCCCCGCGGAAGGTCGGCGGGTTCACGCCGTCGAGGAGGGGAGCGAGCTCGGCCTCGGCCTCGGGCGAGTCGCATTCGATGTCGATGATGCCGGACTTGGGGCCGAGCATTACGCCGATGTTGGCCAGCGGCCAGGTCGTCCACCATCTGCGGATCGTGGCCGGGTCGGTCGTGGCCGCGTCCTGCCACTTGGGCAGGCGGGGGTGCTTGCCTGAGGAGTTGCCGCATTCGATCTTTCCGCATGAGCAGCCGGTCGGCGTGGGATTGTGAAGCGGAACGATCTGCCAGCCGCGGGCGGCGAACGAAAGTGCGGTCTTCAAGAGTGGCGTCATGCTTTGGCCTTCCTTTCCACCATCGCGAAGTACTTTCCTACGGTGCCCTTTCGTTAGAAGTACTTTACAAATCCCTCGGGAAGCCGCCTCTTACGCTTGGCTGTGCGGATTTGCGGGGGCGTTACGGAACGCTGGGCTTCGAAAGCCTCTATGTCTGCCACGTCAATAAGATAGCGCGGCTTGCCGTCTGGGTCGGAAGCGCCGTTAAAAGCACGAAGCTGTCCGGTCTTGATCCAATGCAGAACTTTGTTGACGGCGACCCCTTTCTCCCGGGCATACTGCGGGGGAGTTTTGTGCGCCTCTGGGGGGCGGCGGCACGAGAATCGGTAGGCATTTTTCCCTCACAAGTTTGAACGTGCAGTTGACGTTACTTGTGATTGTGCATGCAAACCGAAAAATGAAAATTGCAGAGAATCGAAGTTAATCGAAGTTCGATTACTTCGTATTTGGACGGCCGCGTTTCCTGCGCGGCGGCGGCGGCAGGCTGTGGCGGTCGGCGTAGCGTTTGGCGGCGTCTTTCACGCCGTTCTCGGTTTCGATTCTTTCCCACGTCTCGGGCTTGCGGTCGAGCGCTCGCTTGATGGAAGCCCACGCCGTGCCCTTGATGGCCTGGGCATAGATCCACTTGTCTCGCTGATCGTTTGCCGATGCGACAGAGGGACCGGTTGGCGCCGCCGGACTAAGCACTTGGCCGGCGTCTCCAACGATAGCGGCAACCGTTTCTGAGAACTCATGGATCTTTCGGGGGGATTGACGGTCGACGCCATAGAGAATGTCGGATTGGCCGCAGCAAACTTGTCGGATGGCTAGGCGGCAGCGTTTCGCGACTGGGAACGCGGGGTGCGGCTTGTGCGGTCCGGCTGTGGGGATTTGGTGCGAGTCTTGCAGCAAGTCGGCACTCGCTGAAGTCACGGCGCCTGCGCTTTTCTGCGGACGGGTGAGTGGTGCTTACCCAGACGGGGGAGGCGTTGGGTTCGTCGTCCCAAGGCATGCCTCCGCGGTTTACATATCCCTCAGTTGTAATCCAGTTCTGGCGGTCAATGTACTCGGCCCAAGCCTTTGAGAGTGCGATTGCGTCGGAGTGAATTTTAGTCCAGAGCTTAACTGCGAGCTCGTCCAACTGCATGATTTTTCCTTTCGGCGCCGGGCGGTCTGCCGGCGGCTGTGGCGAAGATGGTTCCACAACGCGCCGGCGGACCTGTGCGGGGATGAACCGCAACCCGACTCTCAAGGTTTTACTTCGTTTTCGTCGTTGCGGCAACTGGGAGTAGCCACTTCCGAACGTGCTGGGTGACAGCCAGCAGGCGTTCGTCATCGACGCGTTCCCGGTAGACCGCCGACATATCGTTCGCCGCCGCGGCATGGCCCATAATCGACTGAACGGCTGCGAGGTCGCGGGCGCCCTCCGCCACGGTCTGGAATGTGTGCCGCAACGCATAGAACCCTAAGCCGGGGCGATCCATCTTCAGCCGTCGCAAGAGGGCGGCCGTCTCGCCGCTAACCAGCCAATGGGTTTGCTTTGCCTGGGCGAATGACTTGCCGCGGGCGCTGATGAAGAGTAAGCCGCGGTGGTCATCGTCAACCGGGGCGGGGCTTGCTTTGGTCGCCGCGCGAATGGCGGTGACCGTTTCCGCCCACAGGGGAATCCGTCGTTGGATACCAGTCTTTGTCCTCGGGAACGTCAGCCAGCCAGTCTTGAGGTTAACCGCCTTCGCTGGGATGGTAGCGCAATCGGTGCAACCGAATGCGGCATTGATGCCGAGATAGATCATCGCCCGAAGTTGTGGCGAGGCGCCTTCGGGCCGCTTCTCGTCAAGCAGCTTCCTTAGCTCGTCGGCCTCGAACATCCGCGGCCCTTTCTTGTTTCGCTGTTTGCGGAGGACCTTTTGCGACGGTTTAACGAACTCGCTTCCGAAGCGGACCGGCTTGTCGAGTAGGCTGTTGTCGAACCCGTACTTGAAGACGCTGCGGGTTCGCTGGATTTCGTTGGCCAAGCGGACCGGGCCCCAGTTCTTGGCCATTGTCGCCCGAAGCTGCTGGAAGTCGTCGGCCGCGAGATCCTCGGCCAGTCGGCCGGAACCGAAGACGTCGGTAATCAAGGTACAAGTCTTGAAGTATTCGTCCCACGTCTGTTGGAGCAGTTCGCCCGATTCGATTCGGGCCTTCTTGGCGTTCAGGTAGTGATTAACGAGGTCGGCCACGGTCAAGCCGTCGCCCGGTTGTACGCGGGGTGTACGGCCGGCAAGAAGATCGTCCTTTTGCTCCAGCCAGAGGTTCAGGGCCTTCTCACCCTCGGGGTCATCGGCAATCTTGCCGAAATAGCTCATCTTACCACGGACCTTCTTGCACCAGTAACCGCGGGGGTGGCGTGTGAGGGGGAAGTCGGGATGCGGTTTCTTGGCGGCTGGGGCCTTGGCGGGGCCTGTTTTTGTGGTAAACTTGGTCATTGACGTTCCTTGGTTTTGGGGTGTCGGTTGTACAAACGGTTGTACTGAGTTCAAAAACGATTGTACCCGAAACCTTGGAAACGTCAATATACCTCGGGAAAACGAGGGTTTTGGAGAGGTGGCAGAGTGGTCGAATGCGCGGGTTTGCTAAATCCGTGACTTCCTATAAGGGGGTCCGAGGGTTCGAATCCCTCCCTCTCCGCTAATGTATGATTCGCTGCGAAATGCTGCGTTTCAACGTCGCACACAAGCCCTTGATTATCGTTTTCCGGCTAAAGCCGGGACTCCAACGGCTCAGGGGCTTGCGTCGTTTCTTGAATATCGCCCCATGAGCCAAGCGACTGCCCCTAGCCTCCCCTCCGCCCGTCTGGCTTCGATCGACGCCTATCGCGGGCTGGTCATGTT
Source organism: uncultured Planctomycetia bacterium (assembly GCA_963824275.1). Classification (GTDB taxonomy): domain Bacteria; phylum Planctomycetota; class Planctomycetia; order Pirellulales; family Thermoguttaceae; genus JANXQG01. The sequence continues at coordinate 124,923 of CAWGOT010000010.1, forward strand.
CTTGATGATGGCCGAGGTGTTGCGATTCCAGGCCGTAGCCCAGGCGATCCCTACCAGTAGCGTCTGGGCATGGCTTGCCTATCAGCAGTCGCACGTGGAATGGACAGGTTGTGCGCTCCACGATCTGATTCAGCCGTCGTTCTCTTTTCTGGTGGGCGTGGCGCTGCCGTTCTCCATCGCCAGCCGCCAGGCTCGCGGAGCAACGTTCTTCGGGATGACGATCCACGCCCTTTGGCGGGCATTCCTCTTAATCGTGCTGGGAATTTTTCTCCGCAGCCTCGGTGCGCGGCAAACAAATTTCACCTTCGAGGACACGCTCACGCAGATCGGCCTCGGTTACGCCTTTCTGTTCCTGCTCGGATTCCGCCCGGCGCGTGATCAATGGATCGCGCTGGCGGCAATTCTCGTCGGCTACTGGGCGGCATTCGCGCTCTATCCGCTGCCCTCGACGGGCTTCGACTACGCCAAGGTGGGCGTTTCCGCCGGCTGGCTCCGTAGTCACGAGCTGACGGGCTTTGCCGGGCACTGGAACAAGAACAGCAACCTGGCCTGGGCATTCGACACGTGGTTCCTCAATCTCTTTCCGCGACAAGCCCCTTTCGCGAGCAACGGCGGCGGTTATTGTACGCTGAGTTTTATCCCCACGCTTGGAACCATGATCCTCGGCCTGCTGGCTGGCGGCGTGCTCCGTAGCGAGCGCCAAGCCTTGGGCCAAAGTGCGATGGCTTGCCCTGGCCGGTCTCCTGACGCTCGGCTCGGGCTGGCTGCTGGGTTATCTGGGCGTTTGCCCGGTGGTCAAACGCATCTGGACGCCAAGCTGGACTTTGTACAGCGGCGGTTGCTGCTTCCTCATGCTTGCGGCGGCCTACGCGATCATGGATATCCTGCAACGCCGCGTGTGGGCCTTTCCGCTGGTTGTCATCGGCATGAATTCCATCGCCGCGTACTGCATCGCCGAGCTTTTCGAGGGCTTCATTCGCGACGCCCTCCGACGACACCTGCCCTCCAGTTTCTTCAGGGCGTTTGGCCCCGCCTATGAACCCCTGTTGCTGGGCACGTGCATCCTGGCAGTGCTGTGGCTGATCCTCCTGGCCATCTACCGGCGGAAGGTGTTCCTGCGGATCTGACCCATCCAGTCGGGGGGTCGGCGATCAGTTTCGCCCGCCGGTTGCGTTTCCACGACCAGTTATCGATAATGCGCCTGTCTGGTCACCGCGGTCGCGGCCTGCCATGCCGCCCTGTGTTGCGACTGCGGTGCCCCCAAACCATCGCATTCCTCAAAAACGGGCGCACAAGGAGTTTCCGTGGACAAGATCGAACAATCTCGCCGCAACTTCCTGAGAACTGTGGCCGGCACCAGCGTTGGTCTGGCTTTCGCCGGCAAACTTCACGGCATGGAAGCCGACGCGCCGCCGCCCGCCAGCAGTCCGGCGATCAAGCCGATGGACAAAGTGCGTGCAGCGTTCATCGGTGTCGGGGCGCGCGGTTCAAGCCACGTCGAGCAGATGATGACGCTGGACGGCGTCGAGATCGTGGCCATCGCCGATAACTATGAACCTGCGCTGACCGCCTCCGTGGCCCGCGTGAAAAAGGCCGGCCGGAAAGAACCTTCGGCCTACGGTCGAGGCGACGAGGACTACAAGCGGATGCTCGATCGCGACGACTTCGACATCGTCATCATCGCGACCCCTTGGGAGTGGCACACGCGGATGAGCGTCGATGCGATGAAGGCCGGAAAGCACGTCTTCACCGAAGTCCCCGCCGCCGTGACGCTCGACGAATGCTGGCAGTTGGTTGATACCTCGGAGACGACGGGAAAGCATTGCATGATGATGGAAAACTGCTGCTACGGCCGCGAAGAGCTGTTCTGCCTGAACCTCTGCCGTCTCGGGCTGCTGGGCGAGTTGCTGCACGGCGAGGCTGCCTATCTCCACGATCTCCGCGAACAGATGCACGACCTTCCGCATGGCACCGGGTCGTGGCGAACCTGGCACTATGCGAAGCGCAACGGCAATCTCTACCCGACGCACGGGCTCGGGCCGGTGGCTCAATACATGGGCATCAACCGCGGCGATCGTTTCGACTACTTGTCGTCGGTATCTTCGCCCGCGCTGGGGAGGGCAGCCTATGCCAAGGCGCATTTTCCGCCCGACCACCAGTGGAACAAGATCGCCACTTGGAATTGCGGCGACATGGTTACCACGATCGTCAAGACCGCCTTGGGCCGCACGATTCTGGTGGAGTGGAACGAAACCTCGCCGCGGCCCTATTCGCGTTTGAATTTGATCCAGGGGACCAAAGGGGCGTTCGCGAGTTATCCGTCGCGGTTGGCCCTGGAAGGCGTGACTCCCGCCACGCACGAGTGGACCGAAGGCAGCAGGCTCGATCCGTTTTTGCAGAAATACGAGCATCCGCTTTGGAAGAAAATGGGGGAATTGGCAGCCAAGAGCGGCGGACACGGCGGCATGGACTGGCTCATGCTTTGGCGGATGGTCTATTGCCTCCGCAACGCCGAGCCCTTGGACCAGGACGTGTATGATGCGGCCGCATGGTCGTCGATCGGGCCGCTGAGCGAGAAATCGATTGCCGGCCGCAGCCAGTCGGTCGACGTGCCCGATTTCACGCGCGGCCGCTGGAAAACCGCGAAGCCCCTGGGCATCGTAAGTTGAGGAGTTTGCCTGTGGTGGAAGCGTTGGAAGAGCCGGTGATTGCACAGCGGCTCGCAGAGGCCGGAATGCGGCCGGCCGAGTCGTGTGCCAAGGCCGGCTTGTTTGCGGACGCCCTCCGCAGCCTCGCGGAATTCAGCGGTCCAGCCGCCGGCATTCCGCATCTGGTCTTCGTCCCCGGACGTATCGAACTCCTCGGAAAGCATACCGATTACGCCGGCGGCCGGAGTCTCTTGGCGACGGTGGAGCGCGGATTTTGCGTGGCGGCTCTGTCCCGGCAGGATGCGACGATCCGAATTGTCGATGCCTCCAGCGGTGAGAGGACGTTGTTTGAATTCAGCCCTGATTTGCCGCCGATTGTGGGGCATTGGTCCAATTACCCCATGACCGTTGCCCGGCGATTGGCACGGAACTTCCAGGGGCCGCTGCGAGGGGCCGACATAGCCTTGCGGAGCGACCTGCCGCCCGCCGCAGGCATGAGTAGCTCCAGCGCGATGATGATCGCGGTTTTCAAGGTCCTTGCCCAGGTGAACCGTCTGGCGGATCGGACACTCTATCGCGAACATCTGTTGGATCCGCTTGCCCTGGCTGCCTACCTGGCAACCATCGAAAACGGCCAGAGCTTCGGTCCGCTGACCGGCGATCGGGGCGTCGGCACGTTCGGCGGCAGCGAAGACCACACGGCCATCTGCTGCTGCGAAGCGGGGCACGTGCACGTGTTTTCCTTTTGCCCGGCCCGGCTGGAACAGGTGATCGCGTTTCCAGCGGGATACATCCTGGCAATCGCAGCGAGCGGCGTGTTGGCCGAAAAGACAGGCGAGGCGATGGCCAAGTACAATCGCGCGTCGCAACTCGTCACCGCGCTGCTGGAATTGTGGAAAACCGGCACGCGGGAGAGAGGGAGGCCGGCACCTCGCATGCGACGGCAAACAGGAAAAACCGTGGGTCGCATGGGGGGTGCGCGCTTCCCTCTCTCCCGCCTTCTCTCCGCCCAGGATGGCCGTCTGGCGGCTGCCCTTCGCAGCGCAAGCGACGCCCCGGAGCAGTTGCGGCGGATCGTGGCCGAGAATCCGCATCCGACCTTTGGCGCTCCGGCGCCGCTGCGACGACTTGAGCAGTTCCTCGGCGAGAATGAACAAATCATCCCGGCGGCCTGCGCGGCGTTGGTTCAAGGCGATTTCGACCGCTTCGGCTCCCTGGTCGACCGGTCACAGAAGCTGGCGGAAGAACTCTTGCAGAACCAGGTGCCGCAGACGATATTCCTGGCCCGTGCCGCCCGCGAATGCGGTGCGGCAGCGGCCTCGGCCTTCGGCGCCGGCTTCGGTGGCAGCGTCTGGGCCCTGGTAAAGACGGCCAATGCCGACGAATTCCTCGCGGCTTGGACCGATGGTTATCGACGTGAGCACCCCGAAGAATCGTCGCGCAGCAGCTTCTTCCTGAGTGGTCCGGGAACCGGTCTGATTGAGCTTTTATTTGCCTAGGGAGGTTTCTTGACCTAGATTTGTCTAACGGGTCATTCGATCCGTGGCGATTTCCGCCCGGGCGACTCTCCACAAGGCATTGGACTTGTGGAGTACTTTTCACCGTGCGCATGGGGCGGGCGCCGAGCATTTTTCTCATTCAGCCGGGTAGCCGTGTCAACCGATCTGCAAGAGCCCTTGGGCAGCGTCGACTCCGCAGACATTGCATCAGGCGAATTCCGCACGACTCAAGACGAGTTTACGGAATTCTTCGGCAACGTCTTCGATCAACTCCAGGCATTGTCGCTGGAACTCTTCGCACGGCATAAGTGCCTTGAGGTCAGCACGCAACAGAAGACCGAGTCGGATCAAACGCTCAGCGGCTTCCGCGAGGAGCTCCTGCGTTCGATCGACAAGCTCCAGGAGCTGCACGCTCAATTGCAGGCCGATCAGCAGGAGACCCAGCAGAGCTGGACGGAAATCCGCCGGGCTATCAGCGATTCCTCGAGGACCACGCCGACCTCCGCGAGATACGCGAGGGTTTCCGCCAGATTGCCGGCGAGTTCACCGGCATCAAGGAAGACGTGCGGCGCGAGCGCGCGGACCTGCAGGGCCTGTATGCCAAGGTCGAGAGCCAGTTGTCGCTGCTCTCCACCGTGGCCGCCGAGCTTGCCGAGGCGCATGCGCACCCGACGAGCGACCCGCAGATTGCCGACATTCTCGAGCATGCCAGGCAGCAGCAGGCCGAGTGGCTGCAGCAACGCGAGGCCCTGGAAGCCGAACTGGAGGCCATGCGCCGCCGCGAGGCCGAACAAACCGAGGCCCTCAGCGAGCAGAAGCGCCTTGCCGGTCAGCAACAAGCGGAACTAGCGGGCGAGCTGAAGCGGATGCGGAGCCTCTTGGAAACCCTGGGCAGCCACGTCCGCGGCGAACCGGCCGCCACGGGCGGAGAGGCCAAATCGCCGCCGGACGACAACGCCGTACTGGGCTCGGTCTTGGCCCAGTTCGAAATGCTGCAGCGCGACATCCACCTGCGGCGCAGCAAGCGAAACAACGAAGTAGACACCGCCGGCAAGTCATCTCCGTGATCAACAAGGCATCTTCACCCCAAGGGAAATCATGGAACACGATCGACATAAGCTCCGACTGGCCACGATTGCGCTGTTGTGCGTGCTGCACATCGGCTTCGGCCTCTATGCCCGGCAATTGCCCCTGTTGATCTGCGGCGCGGCGGGCATGGCCTATGCCGCCGTGGCGACGGTCAAGCGCTGCCGTGCCGCCAGGCCGGCGGGCACCATGTACCCATGGTCGTCGGCGTTGCCGTCCTTAGGCGTGGCTGAGGCGGCGGAACTGGCCGCCGACTTACGCCTGGCTGAGGCGGCGGAACCGGCCGCCAAGGCGCCTATCGACTTGAGCGATACGGAGGCCCTGGTCCGCCGCATGCTGGCCCAATCGCGCCACGCCCTGCTGCTGCGAAGGCAAGTGGTGGCCAATCTCCGCGACGCCGAGTTCCGCGAGGCCTGCGAACAGCTTCAGGCCCGCATGGCGCTGGTGCCCGAGGGCGACGTGGTGCTGGCGCCGGCGACGACGATGAAGCAAGCGAACAGGCGGGGCCGCCCTCGGCGGTCACGGGCCAGCGGATGCATGTTGCCGCGTTGTTCCTCGACCGCTACACGGTAACCAATCGACAGTATTTCGATTTCGTCTCCGCGGGCGGCTATCGCGATGCGACGCTCTGGGATCCCCAGGTTTGGCCGGCGGTGCCCGACCTGGTCGATCGGACGGGCCAGGCCGGACCGGCCTTCTGGCAGAATGGCCGCTACTTGCCGGGCGCGGACGACCTGCCCGTGGTGGGTGTGAGTTGGTATGAGGCCCAGGCTGCGGCGCGGTGGATGGGCAAGCGGCTGCCGAGCGACGCCGAATGGCTCAGGGCGGCCTGCTCGCCCGTCGCCACGGATGGCGCGGCGATGATCCAGCGGCGATTCCCCTGGGGCGATTGCCTGGATCGCGGCCGGGCAAACCTCTGGGGCTCGGGCCCCAATCGCGTCGTGGCCGTAACGGAGTTTGCCGCCGGCGCCAGCGCGGGCGGCATCTACCAGATGGTCGGCAACGTGTGGCAGTGGAGCGCCAACGACTTCCGCTTGTCGGCGAACCAGGCAATCGGCGTCGTGGCGCCGTTGAAGAGCATCCGCGGTGGGGCCTTCGACACCTACTTCGACAATCAAGCCGCCTGCCAGTTTGAAAGCGGCGAGTATCCTTGGAGCCGCCGGCATAATATCGGCTTCCGCTGTGCCGTCGGCGTGTGTGACCTCGTGCTGACTCGGGGCGCCGGAGGACCCAGTACTCTGGGTCACCCTGAGTCGGGGCGCCATGTACCCATGGTCGGCGGAGAGGAAGGCCGGGCGGAGGCCGAACCCACCGCATGTGAGACGGTTCTCGTATGACCCGCGGTATGCTGCAGCCGATGAAATCGAGCGAACTGACACAGACCGCGGTGCCGGTCTCGTGCTTCGTATGTGAGGCTGCGAATACACGCAACGCCGAGTATTGCCGCCGCTGCAGCGCGCCGATGGCCTTGGCCTATCAGCCCCTGGGGCAAACGGAACGGCCGAAAATGGTCGCCGTGCTGGGGCCCGGCGGGTCGGGCAAGACCGTTTATCTCGGCATGCTGATGGACATGCTCTCGCGAGAGCCGCAACGGCTGGAGATCGTTGCCCGCGGGGCCTCCTCCATCGGCCTGCAGCAAACGACGGTGTCGGCCTTGTCGCGCTGCCGGTTTCCCGCCAAGACCGGCCGGGAACCCGAGTCCTGGAACTGGATGCACTGTGAGATCCACCGCCCTGCGACCGCGGCGAGCGAACCGCCGACCTTTGCGGAAAGGCTCGTGCGGGCCGCGCCGCAGATCCGCCGGGCTGCGGCCACGAAGAAGGACCCGGGCCTGGAACTGGTCATTCCCGACATGGCCGGCGATGCGATCCTCGACGAGGTCGAACATCCGCAAACGTATCCGGTGGTCCGCGCGCTGTTGCAAAACGCGGCCGCGGTGATGCTTCTGATCGATGCCTCGGAGCTGCGTCGCGGCCAGCGCGACCCGGACTTTGCGGCGATGAAGATCCTGAGTTGCCTCAAGGAACTCGAACTCCAGGACGGGGCCGCCCGCAGGTCGCGGCGGCCGCTGGCACTGGTCTTCACCAAGGTCGACCAGGTGGAAGGCTGCCGGGAGAATCCCGAGGAGTTGCGCGGGTGCATGCCGTGGGAACCTGGCAGCACTGCCGCTGGGAGCTTTGTGATTATGCCTTCTTCGCTGCCGGCGTGGTCGGCTGTTCCGCGTGGCTGGACGTTCGCGGCGAGGGCCGCCGCCGGGCCCCGTTGCGGATCGAACCGCACGGGATCGTCGAGCCCTTTGAATGGCTCCTGGATAAGCTGCACGGGAGAGCGGGAGGCGCGCGGCCCTCCCGCTCTCCGCAGGGGAAACGATGAGCGTAGACGGGAATTCGCGGCAGGCCCACGCGGCCCATCACAAATTCGAGAAGAGTTGCGCGGCGGCGGAGTCCGAAGCCATGCCGATTCCTCCGCCGCCGGCGCGGCTCGATGCCGATTCGCCCGACGTCGTCGCCCGCTTGGAGGCATTGGACGACGCGGTTTTCGACGCCATCCAGGGCAAGGCTGCCGCCTTGGCCGACGTGCACGAAATCTGGCCCGCATTGAAGGCGGAACTGGGCGAGACCCTCTTGGAGGAGTCGCGAAGGCAGTACATCCGTTACGCTTTGTCGATCTGGCAAGGGCCGGCGGGAGATGGGGAAAACCACGATTCTGCCAGGGCTGTCAACGCCCTGGAGGTGCTTTGCGTGTTGTTTGACGAGGTGCGGTAAAACGAGTCAATTCCACTGCGGGTCTTGCGGGATGTGACCGATCCTGAACAGCGATTGCACCTGTATCTCGAAGACCTGCCGGGATAAGCGCTCCCAAAGCGTGTCACTGATGCAGAATATCTGGTCAGCCGTGGCGGGAATGGCCCTCCATAGCCCCTGCTCGATTTCGTACTCCAATTGCCCCGAACCCCATCCGGTATACCCGGTGAAGATCTTGTAGGGATGCTCCGACTGCCGTACGAGCGGGAGGACATTCTCCTCCTTTCCCGCAAAGAACACGCCCGGCAGGATCTCGTGTTCGGCAAAGGCCCGGTCGCCATGAATCGCCATCAGAGGGCCAGTGACCGGGCCGCCGGAAAACATCCGCGCCCGCGACAAGAACGCGGCGGTTCGCCGCTTCTGCCGGGAAATCTGCTGCCGCTCCCTGGGGCAGTTGAGGATGACACCGAAGGCGCCGCGCGCCGAATGTTCGACTACCAGAATGACCGTTTCCATGAAGTTCGGATCATGCTGCCAGGGAGCGGCGACCAGAAAACACCCTTGCACCGATTGCATATTGAATACCTCTTTTCCCAGAGGTGCTGTGGAATCACATCACCCCTGCTTGCCAGGACAAAGATGGATAAGGTGAGGCAACGGAACCGCTGCCGATGATAAGATAAGACGAGGGAAACCTGCAAAACCGGGCAATTCCCCAGTTTCTCAGGCGGATTCGGCCTGGCTCGACGCGAGGCATGCCGGCAACCGATCTCCCGTCAGGAGCTTCGGCATGCCGGCCCTTCTGGTCCGGCCCGTGCGTCGCAAACCGGCGACCACTATTAGTACGCTGGCAACGCCGATCGGGTTCGACAAGAATGTCCGTTTTTGGCAATCGCCGTTACTTCAGCTCAAATTCCATCGGTTGGGACGATCCGCGCCCAGGCCGCTCGGCTTGGAAAACAGGAGCCTGGGCGGCCTGCTGGCATGCCAGGAGAGGCTGGCAGAGCAAGCCAAGCGGGGGAACGAAGATAATACTGCACGCGGGGAGAAATGAGCTGTTGGAGTTCCGGCTTTAGCCGGTATGCACCCGGAAACTGCCGCCCAAAAAGCGGCCGCGCGGGCGGTGGTTTCGCGGGCGCTGGCCCGTTCGAGGATCGCCCTCACCGAGGTCAGGTAGTTGATCGAGCCGCTCAGATCCCCATGCCCGGGCCGCGGCCGGTTGAGGTCCTCCATTTGGTCGATCTTGAAGTCCTTGTTGGGAATGAGCAGTGCGATGGGGCTGCCCAGGGTCATCCCCCGCCAGACGCCGGAGAGGACTTCCACGTGATCGGTTTCGATGGCTTGCCTGCCGCCGCGGCCATAGCCGCCCTGCCGCCGCACCAGTTTGGCATTGATGGCCTCCGCCTTGAGATCGACTCCCGCCGGGAAGCCGTCCACCTGGGCCAACAGGGCCCGGCCATGCGATTCGCCGGCGGTCAGGATAGGGCGATTTTGAGACAGTTTCCTGCAAGTATGCTCGCTTGCATCCTACCTCGCATACAAATATATTAGGGCTGGAGGCATCCATGATGAAAGACGGACCCTTTGAGGAAGCAAATCCCTTCCGCCCCAGTCCGCGCACTTCGCCAATATCACTGGCGCTGAAAGTGGGGATTTTCGGAGCGATGGCGATCCTCGTGGTTCTGGGCATAGCGGTGGGCTTTCACATTGTAAATCGGTCTCGCGTTGGCACAACGTTGGTCTACGAACCGGTGCTTGGGCAAGATAAGAAAGCCGATGGAGCGCTGCGATTTCGCTTGTTATTAGTGATCGAACGACGGGTGAACCCAGGCCTGTCCAAAAATGCGCGAATCCGCGAGTTGGATAACGGGCAAATCGAAATCGGCATTTTTGGCGACGATCCGCGGCAGGCCCGCCGAATTCAAAGCCTTCTCGATCGGTTTGGCTCCTTGGAGTTCCGCATCCTTGCTAATTCCTACGAGCATAAGGACCTCATTGACCTTGCGCGTAGCCGACCGGAAGGCAAGGTAATCAAAGACTCCAAAGGCACATCGTTGGCCCGCTGGGTCGCGGTTCGTCCTCAAGAAGTCGATGCGTTGAAAAAGGACAACGTAATCGCCACGCGCGAGGCAGTCGGCGGGGGGCTTGAAGTGCTTGTCGTCATCGATCCCTTCAACGTTAACGGTACGCACTTGAAATATGCCGCGGCCGGAATAAGCCGAACCACAGGCATGCCCGAGGTGGACTTCGTATTCGATTCCGAGGGCGGCAGGTTGTTCGGTGAGTTCACGGGCGATAATGTGCCGATTGGCGACGTGCGGCGACGCTTGGGGGTTATCGTAGATGATCGCCTGTATACCGCCCCGACGCTTCAAGCCCAAATAACGGATCGCGGCGTAATCACCGGCAATTTTACTCCGGAGGAAGTCAAGGACATGGTGGACGTGCTCAACTCGGGGGCACTGCCCTGCAGGATCAAACTCGTCCCCAAGCAAGAGACTGCGGAGAAGCAATGAGTTTGAGCCCGCAGGACGAGGAAATGTGCGCAGGCACGTGGCGGCTGGGGAAACTGCTCATTTGCCATCGTGACGCCTATTTCCCCGACCGCTGTGTGCGATCGAACGATCCCGTCGGCTCGCGTCGAGTTAAGCTCATATTGAAATGGCACCATCCATTCTTGCGCGTACTGGGTGCTTCGCAAGCGTATGCAACTGTAAGTGAAGCACAGGCGTCCACCGTTATTCTCAGCGTCGGCCTTTGTCCACGTTGCCATCGGAGAATCAAGCGCATTCAGTTGGCGGTTGTGATTTGGCTTGCGGTCTCTTTTGCAGCACTGCTCCTGGGACTGCTTTGGAAGGCGGCCTTCTCAGGCGAGCTCTTGATCGGCGGTGGTCTGGGCCTCGTTTTCGGTTTTGTTGTTGACCGGTTCTTCGGGCGGATTCTCGTCGTGAAGGAAATCAACCGCCGCTATGTCTGGCTGCGGGGCTTCGACGGCGTTTCTGGCCGAGCTGCCTCCGTGGCCTGGGGGAAAGAGCAAATAGGAATCACCAATGCAAGTCTACGATTTTACTCTTGTGCTGTCGGCGGGAGTCGAGCTAACCGACGAGTTGACTGAAGCGCTGTTCGTTGCCGGCTGTGATGACGGTTCGCCCGGTTCGTGCGAGGGGATTGTTGCGATTGATTTCCACCGCGAGGCCGAGACGCTGGAAGTGGCGATCCGTTCCGCAATTTCCGATGTCCAAAAAGCTGGCTGCACGGTCGCCAAGGCTGAAATTGAGGCCGATGCGCCCGTGCTGCAAAATGCATGAACGTCTCCCGTCGGTTGCTGGGATGCAAAGCCGGCCGTTGGGCTTTGGTAGAAGCCGCTTGCACCATGCCTGGCGGACCAATATAGTGGGGCGGGCGGCCATCTTGCTGGCCTTTTTGACCTGGCATACGGTCGTCGATCGTGACGAAATACGATTTCAGTCGTGGTTCGGACTTTCGCGTTCGACCTACCCCTATTCGGCGGTGAAGGACATTCGTACTTCGAGTCAATTTCGAACTGGCAACGGCGACCTGATCCAGCGCCGCGAGTGGATCATCGAATTTACCGATGGCGCACACTGGAGGACTTCCTTAAACATCTTCGACCTTACCGAGGCGACGAAGGATGCCGTCGCCAAGTTTGTTTCCCAGCAGTCGGGCAAATCCATACGAGAACTAGAGGTTCTTGAGTGAAGGCTGAAGTTAATATTGGTGGGACTCGCAAGCTCGGCCCACCCTACTTTCTACTTCTTCGCTGGTTATCGGCGCCAACTCATCAGATCATACCCCACGATGAAAATTCCCGCGTCGATCAGGAGGTGGCTGAGCCAAGGGCCGAAGAGCGAACCGCTGCGATGATAGATCCAGGCCCAGGCCGCCCCGCCCACCGCTACGCAGAACGAGAAGAAGATCGTTGCCCATGACAAGCCACCAAAATAGACCGAGAGGAGGATTACGTGGTGGGCGGTGAAGGCCAGGCTGGAGAGGATCACGGCCGCCGCAAGCGGCATGAAACGCCGCAGGCCGCCAAAGAGAAACCACCGCCAGTAATACTCTTCCAGCAGCGAGTGAACTGAAGACAACAAGACGCCCCCGAGGATGAATCGGGCCGGAGTGCCCAGGCCCAGTTCCGTCGCCTTCTTCGTAATCGGTCCGGCGGCGGCGGCCAGGTAACCGGCCGGCTTGAGCCACAGGAAATACAAGAGCAGCATCCCCGCCAGGACCGCCGCGCCCAACGCCAGGCCCTCCGCCACTCCCGCCGTTTGGGGTCTTTCCATCCGCAAGTTTTGCCGCTGGACCAATACAACCCACAGCAAGGGAAAGCCGAACTGCAAGATCTTCTCCGTCCAGAAGGCCGGTTGCACGGCCGCCGGATACTGCGGCAAGACGACAAAGTAGAGCCAGGTGGCGAAGGCCGGAAAAAGGGCCGCCGTCCACAGCGCTGCCGCGTCGGCACGGCGTGTAACTCGGCTGGATCGGTCGGGGATGTTCATGGTGTGCAAGCCTACCCAGAGCAAGGCGGGATTCCGACACCAATATAACGCCCGGGCTCCTCCCAAAAACAACCGCACGCTGCCTCTTCCAGAAAAGCAGCGTGCGGCCTGGTTTCGCAGCCGGCAGACCCGAACGGCGCTTTCATCAAGCGGCTGCGGCTTTCGGAAGCGGCACCGTGGCGATGGTCTCGAGAATCCGGCTGGCGATCTTATACGGGTCGCCTTGGGAGTTTGGGCGGCGATCTTCCAAGTAGCCCTTCCAGCCTTTTTTCGGCATGCTGTTCGGGATGCGGATCGACGCACCGCGATCCGACACGCCGTAGGTAAATTTGTCGATGGACTGGGTCTCGTGCAGGCCGGTGAGGCGCAGGTGGTTGTCGGGTCCATAGACCAAAATGTGCTCGGCCTTGTATTTATCGAAGGCAACCATCAGCGCGTCGAAATATTCTTTGCCGCCGACTTCGCGGATATATTTGGTCGAGAAGTTGGCGTGCATGCCCGAGCCGTTCCAGTCGGTGTTGCCCAACGGCTTGCAATGGTAGTTGACGTCCACGCCGTATTTTTCGCAAAGGCGGTTGAGGAGGTAGCGGGCCACCCACATTTCGTCGGCGGCTTTCTTGGAGCCTTTGCCGAAGATCTGAAATTCCCACTGGCCTTTGGCCACTTCGGCGTTGATGCCCTCGTGGTTGATGCCCGCGTCAAGGCAAAGGTCGAGGTGTTTATCGACAATCTCGCGGGCGATATTACCCATATGGTGATAACCGACGCCGCAGTAGTAGCGCCCCTGGCCTTCTTTGGGAAAGCCGCCTTCGGGGAAGCCGAGCGGGAGACCGTCCTTGTAAAGGAAGTACTCCTGCTCGAAACCGAACCACGTTTCCGGGTCATCAAGGATCGTGGCCCGGGCGTTGGTGGAGTGAGGCGTGAGGTCGGGATGGAGGACCTCGCTAAGAACGATCACGCCGTTGATGCGGGTGGAGTCGTGATATTTGGCAACGGGTTTGAGGACGCAATCCGAGGCGTGGCCCTCGGCCTGTTGCGTCGAACTGCCGTCAAAGCCCCAGTTCGGAAGCTGCTCCAACGTCGGCTCGCTGTCAAAGTCATTGACGAGGGTTTTGCCGCGGAGGTTGGGAACGGGCTGATAGCCATCGAGCCAAATGTACTCCAACTTGAACTTTGCCATAGGATTCTGGTCGTCCTTCTTTCTTCTGGTATTAGGGAAACGTAAACGAACGGTTAGTGAACAAACTGTATACGCCTGCCACAGAAAGAGAAGAGGCGATTGAGTTTCGCGAATCGCCGCCGCGGCCTGACGGCGCGACATTCCTGCAATTCGACTGCGCATTTCCTAGGCAATCGGCAGCGTTGACCAAGACGGTACCGGCAGTTTGGCCGAGCAAAAATGTCCTGCCGCGCGACAATCGTGTCAAGCGTCGCGCTGCGCTTGCGCAGAATTGTGGCAGACGTGCTGCAAAGAATTTTGCCGGCGCGAGCAGTCATTTCCCCAATGCGCCAGGACACCTGGCCGTGCGGAAAACGTGTCCGGCCTATTGTGCCATCCGCAGCCGCGCCAGCCGCACGAGGTAGACGGCGTTACCCACGAGATAACGGCGCCACAGCCGCCGGGGCTCGCGGTAGAGGCGATAGCACCACTCCATCCCCAGCCTGCGAATCCAGCGCGGGGCACGGGGAATGCGGCCGGAGAAGAAATCCAAGAGCCCGCCGACCCCGATCACGACCTTCGCCCCAAGCTCCGACAAATGGCGGCGAATCCAAAGCTCCTGGCGAGGCGCGCCAAACGCCACCAGCACAAGATCGGCGCCGCTGCGGCGGATGGCTTCGATCACCTCCGCCTCCTCCTCGGCAGAAAAGTAACCATGCCGCCAGCCGGCCAGTTCCACGCCGGGGAAGTTCATGGCCAACCAGCCAGCGACGCCCTCGGCCACGCCCGGACGGCCGCCCAGCAGGTAGATCCGCTTGCCCGTGCCTTGCAGGGCGGCGGCCAATCGGGGGAAGAGATCGGTGCCGTTGACGTTGTCGCGAACCGGCTGGCCCAACAACTCGCCGGCCAGCCGCACACCGACGCCGTCGGCGAGCACCAGGTCCGACTGCTGCAAGGCTTCCCGATACTCAGGGCTGCGGCAAGCGATGTTCACGCAGTCGGCATTCAGGAAGCTGACTTGCGTGGGCGTGTCGCCGTCGAGCCGGTCGACGAGCACTTTCACGGCCTCGTCCAGCGTGAGATTGTCGATCGCGATGTCGAAAAGCTCGATTTGCGGCAAAGCAGACCCGCTAGTGACTGTGGTCTTTTCGCTCAGGGCTTCCAGGAGTTCGACGGCCATCGTTGCATCTCGCGGGGTTGGCGGCTTGTGTCAGGCGAAGAAAAGCAACGCCCATGCCGGGATTTAGAGCGGCTTCCGTCCGAGCCCGTGGCGGATGCCGCGAAGTTCCAGCAGGGCAAGGGGTTAGGTTGCGCGGATGGACGCCGGCAACGAGTCCGATTTCAGGGCCGAATGTTGCCGGAAAGCAACATCGCGGTCGCCTTTCCTGCGCTCCTCTGTTGACAGAATGCAACGTGTTGCGTTTGAGGCCGCAGGCGGTCGGCACGCCTAACGCGGATTCCTCACCGTAGGGTGGGTGGAGCACGGAAGCCCTGGCGAAATGGTGCGTTACGCGAACCGGTTCAGAGCAGCGTGCAGTTTTCCCAATGGTTCGACTCCGTGCGCAACCCACCATTTCCCTGCGGTTCGCTTCACGCACCCTACAAGTTCGTGAGAAGTCCGGGCCAAGATCCATTCACCGGAGTTTGCTTTCCCCCGTTTCTGACCCAGAGTTGTGATATGGACGAAACCACCGCAACTCCCCACCCGATCCCTATGGACGGGCAGACACCGATCGATGCCGCGCCTGCCCTGCAGGGCGAGACCCTGGCCCTGGGCGTCGTCGTGCTCTTGGCATCGACGGTCGTGCAACGCGCGGCCGGGTTCGCGCGGGAGATCTGCTTCTGCCGCTGGCTCAGCCCGGAAGAGCTGGGCAAATGGGACATGGCCTTTGGCTTCCTGATGCTGGCCGGACCGCTGCTGGTGATGTCGTTGCCGGGCACGTTCGCGCGGTACGTCGAACGCTACCGGCAGGCGGGCCAGTTGCGGAGTTTCCTCCGCCGCACGGCCGGGTTCTGCGCCGCGCTGGCGGCGCCCTCGCTGCTGGCGATCCTGATCTTCCGCGGCCTGGATCTCCTACCTGGTCTTCGGCAGCCGGGACGACGAGGGCATGGTCGCGCTGATGGCCTTGGGGCTGGTGTTCGTGATCGCTTTCAATTTCCTTACGTGCCTGGCCACGGCCTTGCGGAACTTGAAGGTCGTGTCGCTGATCGAGTTGGCCAACAGCGTATTTTTCGGCGTCTTGGGCATCGGCCTTTTGTGTTGCGGCCAGAGTTCGGCCGGCGCGATGGTCGCGGCCTACGGCGGGGCATGCCTGCTCTGCGTGCTCGGATCGCTGGTCTGGCTGGCGCGAACGTGGCGGAGCTTCCCTCAGGAAACGGTCTGCATGCCGCACCGCGAACTCTGGTCGCGGATGCTGCCGCTGGCCGGCTGGATCATGGTCATCAACCTGCTTTGGAACCTGTTCGACGTCGTCGATCGTTACATGATCGTGCATCTCCTGCCCGGCTCGACCGCCGAGGCCTTGGCCGAAGTGGGCAACTACCGCAGCTCGCGGGTGCTGCCGCTCTTGCTGTCGTCGATCACGCTCATGATCGCCGGGGCGTTGCTGCCGCACCTGAGCCACGATTGGGAAGCGGGCCGGCGGGAGCGGGTCTCCGATCGACTCAACCTGTTCCTGAAGATCTGGGCGATCCTGCTCACGGTCGGGGCCGCTGCGGTATTGTTCATCGCACCGCAACTCTTTCACATTGGCTTTCACAGCAAATTTTCCGGCGGACTAGCGATCCTGCCTTGGACCTTGACCTATTGCACGTGGTTCGGGCTGAGCATCCTCTTGCAGAGTTACCTGTGGTGCGCCGAGCGGGCGAGCGCGGCCGGCATTATCGCCCTGCTGGGCGTGGGGGTCAACGTGGCCTTGAACCTGCTCTTGCTGCCGCGTTTGGGACTGAAAGGGGCCGTGCTGGCGACGGCCGCCGCCAACGGCGTGGCCCTGCTGCTGATGGTCGGCTTGTGCAGCCGGTTTGGTTTTCGCGTCCACCGCGGAACGCTTGTCGGCCTGCTCTTGCCGATCAGCATTCCGGCCGGCCCTTGGGTTGTCCTTTTCATGCTGGGCGTCGTGGTCGCCGAAATCGTCCTGTCGGACAGTTACCTGACTCGCGAAGAGAAGCAAGAGATCGGGTCCGGGTTGGGCAAATACGCCGGCCGGATCCGCCTGCGTCCGCAACGTGCCGAGGCGGTGTGAGGCGACATAATGCCAACGGTCCTTACTATTCAGTCGCTCGCCGCGCTCCGAGCCGCTGCGCCGGCATGGGACGATCTGTGGCGCCGCAGCGACTGCACGTCGCCGCTGGCCCGAGCCGAGCCAATCGCCGACTGGTTGGCACACTTTGCCTCGGCCAGCCGTTTTCAGGCCTTGGTTGTGGCCCACGAAGGCCGCTGGCTGGCCGCCCTGCCGCTGGTCGAGCACCGCGTGGCCGGCGTGCTGCGGGCCGGTGCGCTGCCTTGCAACGCTTGGCCTTCCGGGGCAACCTTGCTTTGGGATGCCGCGGCAACCGACGACGCGCGGCGTTGGCGCGGCGGTCGCCGAGGGCGCGGCGCGATTGCCCTGGCCGTTGGTGATTCTGGAAGCGGCCATGCCGGCCCGAGCGTCGTGGCGGGCCCTGGTTCACGCCTTGACCGTGGCACAAATGCCCAGCGACCTGCGGACGCGTTGGCACGTCGGCCGCCTGGCGATCGAACATGACGGGACGGCGGCTTTCGATCGCCTCTCGCGCAGGCATCGTCGCCGCCTTTCGGCCTCACTCGGCAGGTTGGCGGAGCGGGGGGAAGTCCGCTTCCACCTGTACGCAGGATCTCTCGCCGGACGAAGTTCCGCCGTTGCTGCGCCGGGCATGGGAGACGGAAGAGCGCGGCTGGAAAGGCGCGGCTGGCACGTCGGTGCTGCAAACACCCGGCGCGTCGAAGTTCATGCTCGCCCAGGCCCGATGGTTGGCCGCCGAAGGGCGGTTACGATTGGCTTTTCTCGATTGTGGCGGCCGGAACGCGGCTTTCTGCTACGGAGTGCTCGGCAAGGGAGTTTTCCATTCATTCAAGATCGGCTACGATCCGGAATTTGCCGCTTTCTCGCCAGGGCATCTGTTGCAATATCACTTGCTGCAGGCCCTGCATGGCGATCCGCAAGTAACAGCGGTCGATTACATTGGGGAGATGACCGAGTATCATGCCAGTTGGCGGCCGGAGGTCTATCCCTTCGCCCGCTTGGCCTTCGCCCGTCGGGGCAGCGCCTGGGCTGCGCGGCCTTATGGGCATATCAGCGCGTGAAAGGGCCGTCGGAAGGGCTTCCTGTTACCCGGCAACCCAGCGATAGACCACGTACAGACATACTGCCGCTCCGGCGATGATCCACCAGGGCTTCCGCGACGCCGGGGCGTCCTCCTCGGATAAATAGCGTTCGCAATAAGGACACCGCTGGGCATCCTCGTGAATGGGCCGCTTGCAGTAGGGGCACGGCATGCTGTAATCATCATCGTCGTTCTCGTCCCACGACGATTCGTCTTCCTCCCAATCGTCATCCTCCCAGTCGTCATCGCGATCTCGTCGAACCGGCATGGAAAGTCCCCCAGCGTTTCTTGATACGCTTGATTTTATATGCACCAGGTTGGGGGTACAAGAGTGTCGATTCCAGAGTTGTCGCATGAGAATTCCACAGTTTCCGCTTCACTTTCCCAGAATAAGCTAGACTTCCCTAGCAGACTAATCGGACCATCCGGCGTGGGAGATGGTCTGCCTATGTCGTGTCGGCTTCCCACGGAAACAAGGAGTTTTGGCGATGTCGATCCGATCGCGCATTTGGACTTCGGGCCGCACTTGGGCCATGGTCTTGACGTTTGTTGCCTTCCTGCCGGCCTGCCCGGCGGTCAGTCGGGCGGAACCCGCCTGGTATGCGGCACTTGGCTCGAATATTCAGAGCGCCTTCTCGGCATTTGTCGAAAAGCCCACGGCGGCCAATCTCCAGGCAGTCCGAGGGCTGCTCGCCGCCGATCGTGCGTACACGCCTTACTCCGATGATTTGACTCAACTCAAGCAACTCGTCCATGACGGCAAGAACCGCGAAGCCATTGCCCTAGTGGTCAAGTCCCAGCCGAACCTGCTGCTCAGTCCGCTGGCACATCGACTGGCGGCGGAAGCGGCCAGGCGGCTGGGCGACGAGAAGTCGGCCGCGACGGAGGTGCTCTTTGCGGACCGTTGCGAGGAAGGGATCCTGCGCCACGGGCGACGGCAGCGAGTCGCGGCCGTACCGCATTGCCCGCCTTTCCGATGAAAGCGACCTGCTGAAGGCGACATTCAATACCGAGATCGATCGCCAAGGGCTGATCTTCCGTGGCGACCAGAAGCATGACAAGGTCCTTGCCAGCAACGGAAGCACCTATTGGTTCGACGTAAGCATGCTCGTTGCGAGCCTGGGGACCGCGGAAGTCGGATCGCCGGTGGCCGCGGCCGTTCCCGCGTCGTCCGAGCCGGCACACGGGCAGGAAGCCCGCGCCATGTCGCCGGAGGTGAAGGCGCTAGTCGGGCGCGGGCTCGCGGCCTACCGCGCGGGGAAAAACGACGAGGCCCTGGCCGCGCTCGGCGATGCCATCGGCCAGGATCCCCGCAACGCCGGGATCCACGTCGATCGGGGCAACGTGTGGTATGTCCAACGGGAATACGAGCCGGCGATTGCCGACTTCAGCGAGGCCATCCTGCTCGATCCCGGCTCCGCGGCGGCCTACAGTAACCGGGCCTTCGCCTGGAGCGCGCTGGGCGAGCAGGACCAGGCCGTCACCGATTTCAACGCCGCGATCCGCTTGCAGGCGAATTTCGGCCGGGCCTACAACGGCCGCGGCCTGGCGTTCCAGGCCAAGGGCATGATCGATACGGCCATCGCCGATTTCGACGAGGCGATCCGCCTCAACCCGAACTACGCCGCGGCCTACGAGAATCGCAGTGCGGCCTACGCCAAGAAGGGCAACCAGGCGCAAGCCGACGCCGACGCGGCCAAGGCGAGCGAACTGCGCGGAACGAAGGCCCCGCCCGCCGCCTCGACCGCCAAGTTGGCCGAGAAGCCGGAAAACTGATCGAACCTTTGCAAAAAAGAGGTAGGGAACACGAATCTCCACGAATAAACACTAATCCAGTACATTAGTGTTTATTAGTGGAGATTCGTGTTCCCAGGTTTTCTTATTTCTCCGCGTTCGGCTTCTTGAAATGGTCCTCCAGGGCCAGATTGACCTCCAGCACGTTCACCACAGGCTCGCCGACCAGACCTCCCAAGGGAGAGAATTTCTTCTCCTCCAACAGCTTGCCGATTTCGTCGCGAACCGTCTCTTCCTCTCGCCCGGTGGCCTTAGCCCAGGCGGCGGCGATCGGAAAGTGCTTGAGCTGCCAAACCGCATTGCGAAACGTGATGTGCGGGTCCAGCCCTGAACCGGATGCCGTTACCATGTCGGCAGGGACCTTTTCCAGGTCGGCGTCCGGATGGTCGCTGAGCCAGAGGTCAAAGAAGGCTGCCCGAATTTCGTCGCCGTCCTTGGTCAACTCCAGGCCCTTGCCGTCGGCCGTCTTTCTTAGAAAGGCGCCCGGATGCGACTTGGAGAAGTCGTCAAAGAAGGGTTGGGCAAGGTCCTCGGGCTTGGGTTCCGGCGTGCTGGGATTTTCCTTGACCCATGCCGCGACCTCGGCGGCGTGCGACTTCTGCCACTCGGCCACGTAGGCCAGGTTGAGCGGATCGGCCTTGACCCAATTCTGTGCGACCTCGCTGTGCAGGTCGGCCCATTGGGCCACGATGCCGGGACTATTCCGGAACTTGTCGGCCTGGAACCAGGCATCGATGTCGGGACCGACGGGTTTGCCCTCGTTCTTGCCGCTGGCATATTGGGCAATCGGCCCCAGTTGTTGCGCGACGCGATCTCGCAACAAGTAGTTGTTGCCGGCCCAATTCGTTGCACCGGAGGCCGCGGCGTTGTAGGAAGCCGACGAAGGGCGAGGCTTGAAGTACTTGCCGTCGCTGAACGGCTGAGCGATCAGGTGCGAACCGATCTGCTTGCCGCCGCGCTCGATCAGACTTCCTTCGGCCTGCGCAGGGAAGATCGCCTTGCCAATCCCCCACAAAACCGCCGGATAGACCACGCAGCAGAGAACCACGCTGACAAGCAGCAACCAGAGACACGCGCGAAGATGTTGGAACATTTTGAATTTCGGATTTGTTTCGGATTTTCGGATTTCGAGTTTCGAATTTCCAATCAGCCTGCCAATTGCAGGGCGACCAGAATCAGGTCGATGATCTTGATGCCGATAAAGGGGGCAATCACGCCGCCGAGGCCCCACACCAGCAGGTTGCGGCGGAGCAGGGCGTCGGCCCCGATCGGCCGATACTTCACGCCCTTCAGGGCGATGGGGATCAACAGCGGGATGATGATCGCATTGAAAATCACGGCCGAGAGGATCGCCGAGGTGGCCGAGTGCAAGTGCATGATATCGAGCGGCTTGAGCCACGGCAGCGTGGCCGCGAACAGGGCCGGCACGATGGCGAAGTACTTCGCAAGGTCGTTGGCGATGGAAAACGTGGTCAGCGAACCGCGGGTCATGAGCAACTGCTTGCCGATCTCAACGACCTCGATCAGCTTCGTGGGGTCGCTGTCAAGGTCGACCATGTTGCCGGCCTCCTTGGCGGCCTGCGTGCCGGAGTTCATCGCCACGCCGACGTCGGCCTGGGCCAGGGCGGGGGCGTCGTTGGTGCCGTCACCCATCATCGCCACCAGCTTTCCGCCCTGCTGCTCCTTGCGGATGTAGGCCAGCTTGGCCTCGGGCGTGGCCTCCGCGATGAAGTCGTCCACGCCGGCCTGTTCGGCAATGGCCTTGGCCGTGAGCGGGTTGTCGCCGGTGACCATCACGGTCCGCAGGCCCATGCGGCGGAGGCGTTCGAAGCGCTCGGCGATGCCTGGCTTGAGAATGTCTTCCAGCACAACCATGCCGGCAATGCGCGTGGCTTGATAAGGCGGGGCGTCGCTGACCAGGAGCGGAGTCGCTCCCTTGCCGGCGACGCCGGCCACGGTGGTTTCGACGTTGTCGGCGATGCTGCCGCTGACGCTACGGACATAGCGGAGCATCGAGTCCGGCGCCCCCTTGCGAATCTGCCGCCCGTCGGGCAGGTCGATTCCGCTCATGCGGGTCTGGGCCGTGAAGGGGATGAAACGGGCTCCATCGGGGACGGCACGGGCGGCCGCAGCCGCCTTCGCGCCTGCTGGTGCGCCGGCCGGGGCGTTTTGCTTGTAATGCAGTTCGACGATGCTCTTGCCCTCGGGCGTTTCGTCGGCCCCGGAGGCGAGCGCGGCGAGGCGGCCCACGTCGTCGGCCGTGAACTGGCCGAAGGGCACGAATTGCGTGGCGCGGCGGTTGCCGATGGTGATGGTGCCGGTCTTGTCCAAGAGGAGCGTGTCGACGTCGCCGGCCACTTCCACGGCCTTGCCGCTCTTGGCGATGATATTGGCCCGCAAGGCCCGGTCCATGCCCGCAATACCGATGGCGGCCAACAGGGCCCCGATGGTCGTGGGGATGAGGCAGACCAGGAGGGCTACGAGCGTCGGCACGTCGGTGCCCAGGCTGCCCAGCGGCTGCGAAAGCCCTTGGTTGAAGCGGCTCATGTACGTTCCCACGTTGTAGGCCATGGGCCACAGCGCGGCGGTCACGATCAGGAAGATCAAGGTGAAGGCGGCCAGCACGATCGAGAGCGCGATCTCGTTGGGGGTCCGCTGGCGGATGGCCCCTTCGACCAGGGCGATCATGCGATCGAGGAAGGACTGGCCGGCGCCGGCCGTGATCTGCACCGCGATCTGGTCGGAAAGGACACGCGTGCCGCCGGTCACGCCGGAGCGGTCGCCGCCCGCCTCCCGGATCACGGGCGCCGATTCGCCGGTGATGGCCGACTCGTCGATTGAGGCCACGCCCTCGATGATCTCGCCATCACTAGGAATCACTTCACCCGCCACGATCTCGACAATGTCGCCCGCCTTGAGCGCCGTGGAGACGGTTTCCTCGATCGAGCCGTCAGCCTTGCGGCGGCGGGCTGGCGTGGCCCGCCGGGTGTTCCGCAGGGCATCGGCCTGGGCCTTGCCGCGAGCTTCGGCGATCGAGGAAGCAAAGTTGGCGAAGAGCAGCGTCGCCACAAGCCAGAAGTCCAACGAGAGCAGGTACCCCAGGCTGGCGGCGCTGGCCACTCCGCACACCTTGGCCACGGTGTAGACGAGCGTCATGACCGTGCCGATCTCGACCACGAACATCACGGGGTTTTTCCACTGGATCTCCGGCCGGAGCATGACCAGCGACTGCCAGAAGGCCGTCTTCATGAGGTGCGGGTCGAAGAGGCCCGACTTGCGGCTTTGTCGCCGTGCGAGTTTGAGCTCCTGCGGCGAAGGGCCGGAGGTCTGTGGTTCAAGCGTTTCGGTGGGCATCGTAGAATTGATTGTAGTGAGGTGGTTGCGTGGCGTAGGGCCTCAAGGCAGGGTGGGCCGAGCTTGCGAGTCCCACCAATCATCAATGTCTAAAAGTGGTGGGACTCGCAAGCTCGGCCCACCCAGCTTCGAGCCTTACGATATGGGCCTACCCTCCAAACGGCAAAGGGCCAAAATGCTCGGCGATCGGGCCGAGGGCGGCTACGGGCAGGAACAAGCAGGCGCCGACCAGCACGATCGTTCCCAGCAGCACGCAGCCGAAAGTGAAGGTGTCGGTACGCATCGTTCCGACCGTGAAAGGCGTCGGTTTCTTCACGGCCAGGCTAGCGGCCAGGGCCATGGGCGCGATCACTGGGAGGAATCGCCCCAGGAGCATGACCAGGCCCGTCGCGATGTCCCAAAATGTGTTCTCCGGTGTGGGCGTATCCTTGTACGCGCCCCACCCTGTGTTCAGCCCGCCGAATTCCGAGCCGTTGTTCGCCGAGGCCGAGCTGAACTCATAAAGCGTCTCTGAGAACCCGTGGGCCCCCGGATTGTTCATGGCCTTCAGACCGCAATCCGTGGCCGCCGCATAGCCCGTGGGCATGAGGATCAAAATCGGATGCACCAGCAAGGCGATCATGGCCAGTTTCATCTCGCGGGCCTCGACCTTCTTGCCAAGGTATTCGGGGGTGCGGCCGACCATTAGGCCTGCGATAAATACGCCAATGATCAGGTAGATCAACATGTTGATCATCCCCACGCCCTTGCCGCCGAAGATGCAGTTCAGCCACATGCCCGTCATGGGCGAGATCCCGGCCAGCGGATTAAGGCTGTCGTGGGCGCAGTCAACGGAACCGCAGGTGATGCAGGTCGTCGCGGCGGCAAAGGTCGCGCGGGCCGCCGTGCCGAACCGCAGTTCCTTGCCCTCCAGGTTGCCCAGCCTCTGATCGACGGGCAGGGCCGGAGTGAAGCCTGCTGCGGGCATATCGGCCCCGTTCTTGGCCGGATCGCGGGCGCGCATTCCGCCGGGCAGCCGCTGCGGGCGATGACCCATTTATGTTGCACGGTTCCATCAGCCTGGGGAAAATCCTGCGGGTAGACCAAATCGGCACTCTTCATAAGCGCCGGGTTGGGTTGTAGCGTGTCCCAGCCCACGGCCCATACGATCATCAGCGCCATGAGCGACATCATGACGCCGAAGATGACCCAGGCGTGCTGCATCTGCTTGAGCATCCGCCCGAACATCAGCACCAGGGTGAAGGGAAAGAGGCACATGTTCATGACCGTGAGGAAATTGCTCCAGGCACTGGGGTTTTCGAAGGGATGCGCGGAGTTGGCCCCAAAGAACCCGCCGCCGTTGGTCCCCAGGTGCTTGATGGGGATGATGGCTGCCACGGGACCGCGCGCGATCTGCTGGGGGTTGGCCTGGCCCTGGTCGTCCTTGCCCATCGAACCGGGTTCGAGCGTGGCCACGCTGGCGGCCGGTTGGAGCGTCATGGGCACGCCGTCGGCCAGCAGAATGACGCCCATGATCAGGCTGGCCGGCAGGAACATGTAGACGATCACCCGCCACATATCGACGTAGAAGTTGCCCATGTGGGCGTCGCCGCGGAGGCCGCGGATGATGGCCGAGAGGGCACAAAATCCCACGCTCGCCGAAAGGAACATGTTCCACAACACGAAGAAGATCTGGCTGAAATAGGAAAGGTGCTGCTCGCCCGAATAGTGTTGCAGATTCGTGTTCGTCAGAAAGGAAATGGTGGAGTTAAAGATCGTCGTCGGGGCCAGCATCGTCTTGCCGTCCGGGTTCAGCGGAAGCGACGGTTGCGAGGCGAGCACGATATAACCGAAAACGAACATCACCAGGTTGAAGAGCATCAGGGCGACGGCATATTGCTTCCAACTCTGGGCACCGGTGTCGCAGAGGCTCTCCAGCCAGCGGAGGAAGGCGGGCCCGCGGTACTTGCCATCCATAATCCAGCGCAATAGCGGCTCAACGGAATGGCCAGGGCAGTGGTCACGCCCAAGATCAACAGAGGCAAGATCCAGACTTGAAACTGAGACATCGAGAAAAACCTTTCGGATTGCAGGGTGGGGTCGAGCGCAGCGAAGACCCACCGTTTCCCCGCGTTTGTGGTGGGTCTTCGCTGCACTCGACCGCACCCTGCGCACAGCCGCTAAAACCATTCCGGACGGATCAATGCGGCAAACAAATAAACCAGCAACAACGCCGTGACAATCGCGGTCAGCCAAGTCAAAACTTCCATCGTGGCCCTTTCAGACTTTGTCGCACGCGGGGATGAATGCGAAAATGAATGCGAACGTAACCAAACCCAACGCAAAGAGTAGAATCAACCAGGTCGTCAGACTCATCGGCATTGCTCCTGTATGCCCCACTGCCATTCAGGTTGTCCAAAACGACCTTCCAGGGGCGGAGGCGGTCGCTGCGTAGTTCGAGAGGCCCGCATCTCCTTGCACGCGGCGTGCCACGACCGAACGGAAAGTGTAAATAGCGATGTCGAAATGGGTTATGCAAATTCGCTCATTGCAGGATGCATGAGGAAATCGTGCGGAATGCACGATTGCGATTGCAATTTGCACGATTTGCCCTTGCCGGAATATCTCACGCATTTATAATGTGCCATTGGTAGCCAAATCTCCAGAGTAACCGGAGAGCGGGGGAACCAAAGCAGCAGCGCCGTCAGCTAATGGGACCGGCAGGCTGCTTCCGGGGCGAAGGCGTGGTCCATCCAGGCCGGAGTACTTTCAAGCTCTAGCCCGTCAGCTAACCTCGTCGGCAGGTCGAATCGCAGCGATTCGGCCAGAATTGGAAGGGCCTTCGGTGACGGTGCGCACGAGGGGTCCCCCCTCTCCTGCGCTGCAAGGCAATGTGTCCGATGTCTGATCACCCTTCCGGAGCGTCTTCCGGTAGTTCTTCCGTGTCGTCGGCGATAAATCCCATGCGCCGTTCGATCCAGGTCATCGTCGTCAGCAGCGTGATGTTCACGTTCATCTCCTACTGGCGGACGGCGGCCGTGGTCCTTTGCGACCTGGCCAGTACGGCCTATTACATCGGCGGCATCGTGGAAACGGCGATCGGCCCGGCTGCCCCCTGGTTCATCCTGGCAGTGATGCTCTTCAGCTACTGCGTGCGCTCGATTTACATCGAAAGCTGTTCGCTCTTTGTCCGCGGCGGCGTGTACCGAGTCGTCAAGGAAGCCATGGGCGGGTTTCTGGCCAAGCTCTCGGTCTCGGCGCTGATGTTCGACTACATCCTCACGGGGCCGATCAGCGGCGTCTCCGCGGGCCAGTACATCATGGGATTGATCCTCGCCGCGGTGCCTACACCCATCAAGGACTTCTTGACCGCCCACATCTCGGAGGTCAGTTTCATTAATTGGGGCTCCGTCTTCATTGCGGTGGCGATCACGCTCTACTTCTTCCGCCAGAACATCATCGGCATCCACGAGTCGAGCGGCAAAGCGCTGAAGATCATGATTGCCACGACGGTCATGGCCGTCGTGATTCTCGTCTGGTGCGGCATTACGCTCTTTGTCCGCGGCCGACTGGTCAATCACGTACCCTTTGCGCCCGACCTCAGCCCTAAGATCGAATACCACGAAGTTACCGGCGTCGATCGTGTGACTAAAGAGAAAGACGTCTCCATGTGGGATCGCAACCCAGATACCGGCGAACTCATCCCGGAGTTTCTTGAGGACAAGAACGGGAATACGATAAAGGACGAAAATGGCAACGCGGTCCCGAAACCCTTGATCAACAGCTTGACGGGCAAGCAGACGGACCCGCTGGGCGTGATCCCCCATTGGTTCCCCTCGCTGGCGGCCAAATTGCGGCAGCCGGGCAATTGGATGAGCATTGTCGGCCTGATCGGCCTGCTCCTGGCGTTCGGGCATTCGATCCTGGCGATGAGCGGCGAAGAGACGCTGGCCCAGGTCTATCGCGAAGTCGAATCGCCGAAGATGCTCAACTTCAAGAAGGCGGCCTTCGTGGTCTTCGTCTACAGTCTCGTGCTGACGGCCGGCATTTCGTTCCTGGCCGTGATGCTGATCCCCGACGAGGTGCGGATGAAGACCTATAGCGGCAACCTGATCGGCGGGCTGGCGATGCACATGGCCGGCCCGTACGTGGCGCGGTTGCTCTTGAATGCCTTCGTGGTGGTGATCGGGTTCCTGATCCTGGCGGGGGCCGTGAATACGGCGATCATCGGCTCCAACGGCGTGCTGAACCGCGTGGCCGAAGACGGCGTGATGCCCGATTGGTTCCTCAAGCCGCACCGCCGTTTCGGCACGACGCACCGCATTCTATATCTGATCGTGGGACTGCAATTGGCCACGATCCTGCTCTCGGGCGGCAACATGGACATGCTGGGCGAGGCCTACGCCTTCGGCGTGGTGTGGAGCTTCGTGTTCAAGGCCCTGGCGATGATCGTGCTCAGGTTCAAGGATCACAGCCCTCGCGAGTTCAAGGTGCCGCTCAATTTCCATGTCGGCGGAGTCGAGATTCCCCTCGGCCTGATCATGGTTTTCCTGGTGCTCTTTTTTACGGCGTTGCTGAACCTTTTGACCAAGGAAACGGCGACGATCAGCGGCTCGGCCTTCACGGCGGTCTTTCTGGCCGTGTTCATGATTTCCGAGAGGCTCCACGAGAAGCGGCGGGACGGGGCCCATCACAAGCACGTCGAGCAGTTCAATCAGAAAACGGCCTCGGAGATCAATCCCGAGGAATTGAGTCTCGATAAGCCCTATCGCAAGCTGGTGGCGATCCGTTCCACGAACAATCTCTTCATGCTCGAGAAGACCCTCTCGGAGACCGATCCGGGAACGACGGACGTGGCCGTGATGACGGCCCAGGTGGCCCAGCGCGGCGACATCTCCGGCGGCGGCCCGGAACTCGACGAGTATGCCCGGCACTTGATGTCGGCGGTGGTCGATCGCGCGGAGAAGGCGGGCAAGCACGTGCAGCCGATCATCGTACGGACCAACAACCCCCTCTTTGCCGTGATCAACGCGGCCCGCGACCTGGGCGCCCAGGAACTGGTGATGGGGGCCTCGAATGTCTATTCGGCCGACGAACAAATCGAGCAGATCGCCTTTTACTGGTTCAATCTCCACGACGGCAAGCCACAACCGCTGACGATCCGCATTTTGGGTCCCACGCGCGACCTGTATTTCGATCTCGGCGGCGGCAACCGTATTCCCAAGCTGGGCGAGCGCCGCGCCGATCGGTGGCCGATCTTCGCGGGGCCGGCGTCGGCATCAGCCACGTGCTGCTGGTGCATGACAGGACGTCCATCGGCAGCGACCTGTTCGCCAACGTTCTGACGATGCTCGACCCGCTGGTGAGGCTGACTGTCGCTCCCCTGCCGCACGTGGCAGCCGTGTTGCCGGAGGGCGTTGCCGAGACCGACTGGCTCGAGCAAGACATGCAGCGGGCCAGGCAGTTGCGCCGCGAGGTGACGTGCAGCGAACCGCCGGCCGGCGAATTTGCCGAGCAGTTGGCTGCCTTGGCGAAGCAACTCGATTGCGACCTGATCGTGGTCGGCAAGCCGGAGATCTCCGAGTTGCAAACGCCTATCGATACGGAGGCGATCATTCACGAGGCGAACTGTGCAGTATGCGTGGTTACTCCGCCGCATATCCCGCAGGAAGCAGGAGAATGAAGCCGATCCTTACTTTTCTTGCCGCCCGGCGACCCTGCGGTTTTGCTGAATACACATCCTGCCACGAAGGTTCACGGGATAGTCGACCAGCGGACGTAGCGGCATCGCAATCTTAGGAGCGGCCAGGTGCTCGTCAGGGGAAGTCGAACTCGGGTCGCGGGTGATGATCTGCAGCCACGGCTTTTGGGACTTGCCGGCGGTCGGCCGCGGACCATAAAAACCGCCCCGCCGGTCAAGCAAGTCGCAGGCCCAGGCAAAGATCAGCAATCCACCCAAGGCGACGATTCCTAAGAGGGGGATCGACGCCAGCACGACGATCACCGAGCCTCGCGGAAGGAAGATGTCGGCCAGAGCCAAGCCGCATGTCAGAACTCCACTGGCGGCCAGGATCAGGCTGATCATCAATATGCGGTTCTTGCAATAGACGCCCATAGTTAAGCTCTCCTCGAAAATTAGATTGGGAGCGTCTGCCGATGCCGGCTTCCTTGCGGTAGAATGAGCAGAGGCATTCTGGATGCCGCGACAACCTCGGCACCAAAACTGCATGCTCCCTACCGCACGCGGCGTGCCATGTCATATAATGCGATGTAAGTGCCAATAGCACAATGGGTTACGTAACATCCAGCATTGCACGGTTTGTGCTAGAAACTTGCAGAATGCACGATACGACTCGCAATTTGCACGATTGATGGACTCGAAAAGCTGGGCGCGATTTCCATGAATATCCTTGTTATCGACGACGACTCGAGTCTCCGCCGCACGGTGCGGATGTCGCTGGAAGTTCTCAAGCATCAGGCGACTGAGGCGCGCGACGGCACCCAGGCGCTGGAATTGCTCAGTCGCCGGCCCTTTGACGTGGCGTTGCTCGATCTGCGTTTGTCGCAGGAGCAAGGGCTCGATTTGCTGCCGCGGCTGCTGAGCATGGCCCCGGGCCTGCACGTGGTGGTGGTGACGGCCTACGCCACGATCGAAACGGCCGTCGAGGCCATGCGCCGTGGGGCCTTCGACTATCTGCCCAAGCCCTTCACTCCGGATCAGCTACGCATCGTGCTGGAGCGGATTGCCCACGTGCGGCGGCTGCAGTCGCACGTCGAGGAACTCGAGGAGCAGATCCGCAGCGTGGTGCCCGAAGTCGATTTGCAGACCGACGAGCCGAAGATGCGCGAGGCCCTGGACGTGGCCTTCACGACGGCTGCCACGGAGGCCACGATCCTGATTCGCGGCGAAAGCGGCACGGGCAAGGGGGTGCTGGCCCGCGCAATCCATGCCCGCAGCCAGCGCAGCGGCGGGCCCTTTGTGACCGTGCATTGCCCGAGCCTCTCCGCCGAGTTGTTGGAAAGCGAACTCTTCGGCCACGTTCTCGGGGCGTTTACGGGGGCGGTCCGCGACACCATCGGCAAGGTCGCCGCGGCCGAAGGGGGCACGCTCTTTCTCGATGAAATCGGCGACCTGCCGCTGCCCCTGCAGCCCAAACTCCTGCGGCTCTTGCAGGAGCATTGCTATGAGCGGGTGGGCGAGACGCAGACCAGGGCGGGCCATGTCCGCATTCTCGCCGCCACGAACCGCGACCTGGAGGCGGAAATCGCCACCGGTCGGTTCCGCGAGGATCTGTACTACCGCCTCAACGTGATCGAGGTCACGGTTCCGCCGTTGCGCGAGCGGCTGGCGGACATCCTGCCCTTGGCCGAACACCTGTTGTGTTTCTTCGCGCGGCAGAACGGCAAACACGTTGCCGGTTTCAGCGAGCTGGTGCGGGAGGCGATTCGCAATTACCCCTGGCCGGGGAACGTCCGCGAGCTCCGCAACGCCGTCGAGCGGGCCGTGATCTTGGCGACCGATGCCCTGATTGCGCCGGGGAATCTTCCCGCGCAGATCATCCGCGGCGAACGCGTCGTGGTTTTGTCACCCGATTCGATGACGCTCGAGCAACTCGAGGCCGAGCACATCCGCCGCATTCTGGGGACGACCGCCACCATCGAAGAGGCCGCCGTGAAACTCGGCATCGATCCGAGCACGCTGTATCGCAAGAGGAAAAAATACGGGATTTGAGATCTGAGATCTGAGATCTGGCAACCGATAACCGACAACCGCATGACCTTCCGACGCCGCATCCTTATCGCCATGCTCCCGCTGTTCGTCCTGCTGCTCGCACTGGGGACGACGGGGACCTTCCTGATCTACCACTTGGGCGGCCAGGTTGGTAAAATCCTTACCGAGAACTACGACAGCGTGGTCTTCATGCGCGACCTCAACGAGGCCCTGGAACGGATCGACTCCTCATTCCAATTCGCCTTGGCAGGCCGCGAAGAACAGTCCCACAAGCAGTACCGGGAGAACTGGGAAAGGTACCACGAATGCCTCGGACGCGAGCAGCGGAACATCACTCTGCCCGGCGAACGGGAGTTGGTCGAAAAGTTGACCGATCTGACCACCGCCTACCACGCACTCGGCGATAGCTTCTATAACTATAAGGGCCCGGCGGACGGTCGCAACGCGCTCTACTTCGGCAAGGAGAAGGACGCGAATAACAAGGGGTTATACGAGCTGTTTCAGGAGATCAAGACGGTTTCCGGCGATATCCTCAGGTTGAATGAGAAGAACATGAAGGATGTCGACGCCGACACGAAACGCCTGGCCCGATCCCTGTTGATCTGGTATAGCTTGGGGCTGGCGTGCGGCATGGTGTTGGCCGTATTTCTTGTGGGCAACACGATTCGGATGATCGTTCATCCGGTCCGCGCGGCGACGGAATCGGCCGTGGCCATCGGGGCCGGCAATCTGGACCAGGTGGTGCCGATCACGTCCGACGACGAGTTGGGGCAGCTTGCCTCGGCTTTCAATACGATGGCCCGGCAACTCCGCGAATTTCGTCAGTCGCACAAGGCCCAGTTGATCCGCGCCCAGCGGACGAGCCAGGCCACGATCGATTCCTTTCCCGAGGCGGTGCTGGTGGTCGATCCGCAGGGCCGCGTGGAAATGGCCAATCCGGCTGCACGCCGCCTGTTCGGTCTTCCGCAGCCGGACGGCGCCCGGTCGGCGCCGGTCCTATGGGAGCCGCCCGAGGCTTTGCGGGAGCCGTTGGCCGAGGCCTTGCAGGAACAGCGGGCTTATGTGCCCGAGGGTTTTGACAAGGTCATCGTTTTGCAACAGGGAGAACAACCTCATTCCTACCTGCCACGGGTCTTGCCGATTCGCGACGCCGCGTCGGCCACTTTGGGCGCCGCCGTGCTACTGGAGGACGTGACGCGGTTCCGCCTCCTGGACGAAGTGAAGAGCAACATGGTGGCCACCGTCAGCCACGAGCTGAAGACGCCGCTGACGAGCATCCGCCTGGTGCTCCATCTCCTCCTGCAGGAGGACGTGGGACCGCTGCTGCCGAAGCAGCTCGAACTGCTGGTCGATGCCCGCGACAACGCCGAGCGGCTGCTGGCCATGATCAACAACTTGCTGGATCTTGCCCGCCTGGAGCAGGGCGGCAGCCAACTTCGCGTGCAACCGGAATCGCCCTCGACATTGTTGCGTGCGGCCTTCGAGGCCTTCCAGCCGCGGGCCGCAGACCGGGGAGTGGAGTTCGTTTTGGAAGATCCGGGCCTTGCCCAAACGATTCCGGTCGACAAGGACCAGTTGCAACACGCCCTGCAGAACCTGCTGGAAAACGCCCTGGCCCACACGCCGGACGGCGGGCGAATCACCTTGAGCGTGGAAGCCGCGCCGGGGCACCCGGCGGGAACCCCCTTGAGGGTGCGGGTCGCGTGGTCTTTGCGGTAACGGACACCGGTTCGGGAATTCCGGCCGAATATCTGCCGATGATTTTTCAGCGGCACTTTCGCGTTCCAGGCGATACGACGCCCGGCGGAAGCGGCCTGGGGTTGGCGATTGTCCGCGAGATCGTCACCGCCCACGGCGGCAGCGTGGCGTGCGAAAGCGAGCCGGGGAAGAAGACTGTCTTCCGCATGTCGCTGCCGATTGGAGAAAATGCTTAGTACTCAGTACTCAGTACTCAGTACGTAGCAACTGCCTCAGCCCTACGACCACAACCATGCCGACCGCCGATCCGCCACCCAATAATCCGGAGCGCTTCCTGGACCTCATCCGCCGGCAGCAGCGCGGCAAGCTGAAGATCTACCTGGGCTTTGCCGCCGGCGTGGGCAAGACGTTCGAGATGCTGCAAGAGGGCAACCGCCTGCGGAAGCAAGGCGTCGACGTCGTCATCGGCTACGTGGAAACGCATGGCCGGGTCGAGACCATCGCGCAGATCGGCGAACTCGAACAGGTGGCCCGCCGCAAGATCGAGTACCGCGGAATCCTGCTTGAGGAAATGGACCTCAATGCCGTGCTGGCCCGGCGGCCGACGATCGCGCTGGTCGACGAATTGGCCCACACCAATGCACCCGGCAGCCGCAATCCGAAACGCTACCTCGACGTGGAAGAACTGCTGCGCCGGGAATCAGCGTCATCACCACGCTCAACATCCAGCACCTGGAGAGCCTGCACGACATTGTGGAGAGGGCCACGGGCGTGCGGGTCAAGGAGCGGCTGCCGGACTACGTGGTCACGATGGCCGACCAGATCGTGAACGTCGACCTTTCGGCGGAGGACCTCCGCGAGCGGTTGCAGGCCGGCAAGATCTATCCCAGCGAGCGGATCCAGACGGCGATGGACAATTTTTTCGCCCGAGAAGCTGACGCAGTTGCGGGAGCTGGCGATGGAGGAAATCGCCTTCCGGCTGGACCGCGCGCGGCGGGAAGGCCAGCAGGCGGGCGGCGATGCGGCGTCGAGTTCCGAGCGGGTGATGGTCTGCCTCAGCTCGCGCAGCCCTCATGCCCCGGCCATGCTCCGCAAGGCGGCGCGGATTGCCGACCGGATGGGCGCGCCGTGGTTTGCCGTCTACGTGCAGACGCCGCGGGAGTCGCTGGAGAAGATCGACGCCGCCACGCAGCGCGAGATCGGCAACAATCTCGACCTGGCCCGGCAGTTGGGCGGAACTTCCTTCGAGTTCAAGGGCCCGGACCTGGTGAGCACGATCGCCGCCTTCGTGAAGGAATACGGCATCACAAACATCATCATGGGCCGCAGCCGCCAGCCCTGGTACCGGCGCTGGTTCGGACAGACGTTCCTCGACCGGCTGTTGCAAGCGGTGGCGAGGGTCGACGTGCTCGTGCTCGATCCCGGATCGACGGCGGAGAAATAACCGCCCGTCTAGGCGTTTTCCCCTCGATCGCCAGAACCGTGCCGAGCTCGTGGCGGACGCGCTGTTCGATCGTGCCCTTGACGAACATGGCGGCCAGCGGCAGTTCGATGTCGAGGTTCACCACCGCCTCTTCCACGGCCAGGACGCCGCTGACCTTAAAACCCATTGCCGTGAACTTGAATGTCAACGTGTGGTCTTGCCACTGCTCGTCCAGGTCGGTGGCCAGATTCCGGGCCTTGGGGAGTTGCTCCTTGATGCGTCGCATCGCTTCCTCGCGGCCCAGGGTGTGAGGGATTTGCATCGACAACTTGGGCATGGAGAAAGGTCCTTTTGGGTGTGGCCGGGAATCGGAAGGAATCCATTATAGCCGCCAGTGGCGGGGGAGTGCCAGGAGCGGGTGGCCTCCCCATGTGACCCAAAACTGGACTTTTCGCCAGATTTCGCCAACAACTTGCCCGAAATGGCTTGACAATTTCTGCCAAGTGGCCAAAATCGGGGTTTCTGCACACGTCAAGCAAAACCCCCCGAGAACCGGCCATTCTATCATGAGCAAAGAAAAGAAAAGTCTTTTTGTCATGGACGACGGAAAGAACCTGATGTTCACGTTCATCCTCGTCAGTTCCCTCTTTCTCCTCTGGGGAGTGTGCAACGGCCTGATCGACACGATGGACAAGCACTTCCAGAAGGAACTCAATCTTACACTGTCGCAGTCCGCGTGGGTGCAGTTTGCGCATTACCTCGGCTACTTCCTGATGGCCATGCCGGCGGGCTGGCTGGCGACCAAGTTGGGATACAAGGGTGGAATCATCGCCGGCCTGCTGATGGTTGCCGCCGGTGGATTATGGTTTATCCCTGCGACGCATATCGCCCAGTTCTGGGCGTTTCTGCTCGGCGTCTGCATCGTCGCTTCCGGCCTGACCTTCTTGGAAACGATCGCCAACCCGTACACCACGGTGCTCGGCAGCCAACATTATGCGGCCACGCGCATCAACATTGCGCAGTCTGCGAACGGCGTAGGTTGGATTTTCGGACCGATCATTGGCAGCGTGTACTTCTATTCCAAGGACGCCGCCGGAGTGAGCACGGGGAGTCAAACGCTCTATATCCCGTACCTTGTCATTGCCCTTGTCGTCCTCGTTCTGGCCGTCGTATTTTATTTTGCCGATGTTCCGGACATCAAGAGTGAAGACGACTATCACCTGGACGACGCCGCGCCGGGGAGTTCTCGCTCCATTTGGACCCACCCGCATTTTGTGATGGCCGTCGCCGCTCAATTCTGCTATGTTGCGGCCCAGACCGGCATTTTCAGTTTCTTCATCAACTGCATGACGCCAAACGCGAGGACCGGATTCTGCATCGTTCCTCCAGTGCCTGAAGCGCTGGACTCGGGACTGAAAACGATCGCGTCCCATCTTCCCGCTTGGGATCCCTTGCAAAACTGGCTCAACGGTTGGTTTGAAATCAAGGAGGGTGTTCGTCGCATCACTGACGCGGGTGCATCCGCCCTGCAATCGATAGGGTTCGTTTGCTTCCTGGCGGGCAGAGTGTTCGGTTCCTGGCTGTTGAAGAAATACTCCGCCCACAAGGTCTTGGGGACCTTTGGTATTCTCAACATTCTCGTTTGCTTCTTGATCTTCCTAAATCAAGGCTGGGTGTCGACGGCCTGCATCTTCCTGAGTTTCTTTTTCATGTCGATCATGTTCCCGACCATTTTCGCGCTGGGCATTTTCGGTCTGGGCGCCGGGCGAAGAAGGCATCGGCCTACATCGTCATGGCGATCATGGGCGGTGCGATCCTGCCCAAGCTGATGGGTTACGTCGCCGACCAGTACGACATGTCACGGGGTTTCATCGTACCGATTTTTTGCTTCGGCTTCGTGGCCCTTTACAGCTTCCTTTGGCCCAAGCTGGCCAATGCCGAATCGCTGCGCAGCACGGCGAAGGGGCATTGAAGTCGGCTGTCTATAGCCCCACGATATTGTAGCCGCAGTCGACGTGCAGGACCTCGCCCGTGACGCCTGCGGAGAGGTGGCTGAGCAGATAGACGCCCGCGTTTCCGAGGTCCTCCATTTCCACGTCGCGGCCCAAAGGGGCCTTCTTCAAGGCGTGCTGCCGCATCTTGTCGAAATGGGAAATGCCCGCCGAACTGAGCGTCCGCATCGGACCGGCGCTGATGGCGTTTACGCGGATCTTCTGGCCGCCGAGGTCCCAGGCCAAGTAGCGGACGCTGTGCTCCAGCGCCGCCTTGCACACGCCCATCACGTTGTAACCCGGCACGACCTTCTCGCCGCCGAAGTAGCTGACCGTGATGATCGACCCGCCCTCGGTCATCAGCGGCGCCGCCGAGCGGCAAACGGCCACTAGGCTGTAGACGCTGATGTCCATCGCCAGGTGCCAGCCGGCGCGGCTCATCTGCACGTAAGGGTTCCGAAGCTCCAGCGGCGGGGCGAAGGCAATGGAGTGGATGAGGAAGTCCAACCGCCCGTAGGTCGACTTCACCATAGCGAACGTGCGGTGGATGTCTTCGCTGTTCTGCACGTCGCAGGGATGGATCATCTTCGCGCCCTTGGGCTCGACCAGGCTCCGCACGCGGCGCTCGTTCGACGGGGTGGGCAGATGGGTGAAGGCCAATTCAGCCCCCGCGGCATATAGCGACTCGCTCAAGGCCCAGGCAATGCTATGATCGTTCGCCAGGCCCATCACCAGGCCGATTTTATTGGAAAGCAATCCCACAGACGACTCCAGTTTTGGTTTAGGTTTTTGGACGGCGCAGCATCGGAGCAGACCTCCGCGCTGGGAACGCTGGCTTCAACGCTGATTTCCGTTTCAGCAACCGGTTCGGGCGGGTGTTTCTTCGACATGCAAATCGTTTCTTTTTCTGTAAACGGCCAACAATAATACGAACTTGTCCATTCCAAGGCAAGCATTGGCAGGCCG
Source organism: uncultured Planctomycetia bacterium (assembly GCA_963824275.1). GTDB lineage: Bacteria > Planctomycetota > Planctomycetia > Pirellulales > Thermoguttaceae > JANXQG01. The sequence goes on from CAWGOT010000010.1 coordinate 161,857, forward strand.
GTAATTTGCCCTTTTCCTTGCGATTCTGCGCTGCCGAAGCATGTCACCGTGGACGTTGGGTCGTCGACGGCTACCCTGGAACGATTATCTCGACTTCCTTGCCGGACGGAAGCATCCAGGCATCGTGTGCGTAGATGATCCCGTTACCTGCCTGTGCGAGATGTGCAGCGCCGCCGACCGCGAGCGGCCAACCCATGCCCCGTGCATCGCTCAATTTCAGTTCGAATCCGATGGTCTCGACGCACTTGGACAGAATATCTCTAACGGTGCCGACACCAGGACCAGAAGGCGGCAAGAACTCTTCCAAAACCTCCCGCACTTCCCTTTCTGCCTTCATGCCAGACGATCGGTCAACGCGTATGAAATGCTCATCGGTCCGGTAGAAAATATGAAGAACGTCCTCGTTGATCTGGTCAACCCGCAAACGGGCCAGAACATCCTCGGGTTCTTCTTCCTCCTCCGGGCAGAGCAAATAGGTCAGGGGCGTAAGGCGTGAAGCAATACCTGCCCGCATGGATTCTGCATCCATGGGACCGATTGGCTTCGTTGAATACGTCCGGACCCAGATGCCCATGGCTTCTTTCCATCAGGGAATACCGGGAATGGTCTCGCGCTTGCCGATAATAAGCAAGTGTCGCGGACGTGTTCCCGCCCTGCACCAAGCCCTCACCCTAACCCTCTCCCGGAGGGAGAGGGGACTACGCTTCTCAATCGTTGGCCGGCACGGGACCGGCCAGCACCTCATATTCAGCCAGCACGGCCATGTCGCCGGTGTGGATCTGTTCGAGGTTCATCCGCAGGACTGGCATCTCGCGGTCGATGAACCGGCGGGCAACGCGCTTCTTGCGGGGATTCGAGGCCCCCTGCCCCAGCAGCAAATGGCCGATGATGACCGAGAGCGCCGCATCGACCAGCCGCCGGCCGGCCAGATCCATGTAGGCCGTGGGCTGCGACTTGATGAACTGGATCGCCTCCAGGATCCGCTGCCGGGCGTCGAGGAGCTTCTGCTTCAACTCGATCAGGAGCGAATCGCCATATTCCTTCATTTCCCACTCGTCGGTCCAGGTCTCGAAGGCCCCCGAGGTCACGCCCCGCACGGCCGCCACGACCTGCAACTGACTGGTGCCCTCGTAAATGGTCGTGATCCGCGAGTCGCGGAGGAAGCGCTCGGCCGCATAGTCCTTCATGTAGCCGGAGCCGCCCAACACCTGGATGGCGTTATGCGCCACGCGGACCGACATCTCGGAGCAGTAATACTTGCTCATGGGCGTGAGCATGCCGTTCATCCGCTTCAGGGAGCGGGCCAACTGCTTGCGGCGCTTCTCCTCGTCCTTTTCCAGCGGACCGCCCCATTCCAGCACGCGGGCGTTGGTGTTCTCGTGGTCGCAGATGCGGGCCGTCTCGTAGGCCAGGGCGCGGGCAGCCTCGACGTTGATCTTCATGTCGGTGACCAGCTCGGCCACGGCCGGCAGCCGCTCGATCGGCACGCCGAACTGCCGCCGCGTGTGGGCGTAGTTCCGCGCCAGGCGGAAGGCCGCTTCGCCCACGCCCAGCGACTGGGCCGCAATCCCCACGCGGGCCCCGTTCATGAGCGACATTACGTAGGTGATCAGGCCCCGCTGCCGCTCGCCGATCAGCCGGCAGGGCGTTTCGTCGAAGACCAGCTCGCAGGTCGGCGAGCCGTGGATGCCAAGCTTCTCTTCCAGGTGCCGCACGCGGACGGTCGGCCCCCGCTCGGCCACGAAGAGGCTCAGGCCGCGGCCGTCGCCGATCTCCGGCTCGCTGCGGGCCAGCACCAGCAGCACTTCGCCGCAGCCGTTGGTGATGAACCGCTTCACGCCGTTGAGGAGCCAGTTGCCCTTCTCGTCCTGGTAGGCCCGCAGCCGCACGGCCTGCAGGTCGCTGCCGGCGTCGGGCTCCGTGAGTACCATCGCGCCGGTGACTCGGCCCTCGCAAAATTGAGGGAGATACTCGTTGCGGATCTCGTCGTTGGCGAAGGCGTAGATCGTTTCCGCGATGCCTTGCAGGCCGAAGAGATTGGTCAGCGAGCAATCGGCGCGGGCCACGATCTCGTTGGCGATGGTATAGATCAGGGTGGGGCAGTTCAGACCCCCGTATTTCCGTGGCAGCGTGAAGCCCATCATGTCGCCCTGGTTAAGCCGGTCGAGGTTCTTCCGCACCAGCGGGTGCAGCGTGACCGTGCCGTCTTCGTTGAGCGTGTTGCCCTCGCGATCGACCTGCTCAGCGTTCGGGGCGATCATTTCGCCGCAGATCTCGCCGAGGATCGTGAGGATGCGGCGATAGTTGTCCACGGCGTCGGCAGCGCTTAAGGGGCCGTAATCGTCGCCTTCCCCCGCTTTTTTGAAATCGTCCTCCTGCAGCCGGGCCAGCGCCGCCAGGTCGATGTGATTGAAGAGGAACTGGATGTCTTCGTTGTCGAGAAAAAAGTTAGCCATGTCGATTGTCAGTAGTCAGTTGTCCGGGGTCAGTACCGAGTACTCAGTACTCAGTACTCAGTACTCAGTACTCAGTTGTCGGGTAGTTCGATTTCATCCCTCATCCCTCATCCCTCATCCCTACGCCCTTTCCTTGAGCGACTTGATCATCATCGGCAGGACCTGCTTGTAATCGCCGACGATGCCGTAGTGGGCCACGGAAAAAATCGGCGCGTTGCGGTCGATGTTGATGGCGATGATCTTGGCCGATTCTTCCATGCCGGCGCGGTGCTGCACCGCGCCGCTGACGGCCACGGCAATATACAAGGCCGGTCGGACCGTGGTTCCCGTCTGCCCGATCTGGTGCTCCTTGCCGATATAGCCGCCGTCGACCGCGGCCCGGCTGGCGCCACCGCGCCTCCGATCACGCCGGCCAGATCGTAGATCAACTTGAAGTTCTCCTTGCTGCCGATCCCGCCGCCGCCCGTCACGATGACCCGTGCGCCCTTGAGGTTCAGCTTGCGGGGCTCGATGTGCCGCTCGATGAGTTTCAGGGCAAGCACGGTCTCGTCCAATTCGACCTTCTCGTAGACGACCTTGCCCGTGCGGCTCGGGTCGGGCTCGCGCATGGCCATTACGCCCTCGCGGACGGTGGCCATCTGCGGCCAGCGGTCGTAATTAACGATCGTAGCGATGATATTGCCGCCGAAGGCAGGGCGGATCTGCAGCAGCAGATTCTGGTGCAACTGCTTGGTCTTGGGATCGGTGACGTCGCTAATGTCCAACTCCGTGCAATCGGCGGTCATGCCCGCCTGGATCGTGGAGGCCACGCGCGGCGCCAGGTCGCGGCCCATCGCAGTCGCGCCGTACATCACGATCTGCGGCCGGTGTTTCTCGATCAGCGTGCTGAGCACGCGGGCATAGGAGCCGGTCTGGAAATGGCCCAGCCGCTCGTCGTCCGTGGCATAGACGGTGTCGATGCCTTGGGCGATCAGCCGTTGGGCCATCGCTTCCACCTTGTGGCCCGGCAGAACGGCGCCGGTCTTGACGCCCAGACGCTGGCCCAACTCGGCGGCCCTGCCGCAGAGTTCCAGCGAGACGTCGTGCAACGAGCCGTCTTCCTGTTCGGCGAAGACCCAGACTTCGCCCTGTCGATTCGGTTCAATCATGATGCTCTCAATAAATGTACTCATCACGCTCCGCGTGATGTTCGCTCATGTAAACTTATTTCATTGTGCGCCGCGTTCCGCAGGCATCACGCGGAGCGTGATGAGTACGGGGCCTAACCCAAGGTGTGCTCGACAACCAGTTCGTGGATGAGTTGCTTGACGCCCTCTTGCGTGGCCGGGATCTCCGTGTAGCCCGACTTGGTCAAGACGATCGACTGGATGCGGAAGACCTTGGTCGGCGAGCCGGCGAGGCCGCAGCGATTGAGGTCCGCGCCGATGCGGTCAAGGTCCCACTGCTCCAGGAGCAGGCCCTTTTGCTTGAGCAGCGCGCTGCGGCGCCGCAGCTTCAGCAGCCAATTCCTCTTCTGCGGCATTGGGCATCGACTCCTTCACTTCCGCGAAGACTTCCGCCGACACGCGGGCACGCTTCAACCGCATGACGCGGCGCGCGGCGGGCGGACGGGGCTCATTGGCCGTCTCGACCACCGTCACCAGCACGGGCAGCCGGCACTGGACGATCTCCCAGCCATGACCGAAATTCCGGCGGATCTCGACGGTGTGGTCTTCGAGCTTGACGAGTTTCTCAAGGTAGGTGATTTGCGGGATGCCCAATTTCTCGGCGCATTGGGGACCGACCTGCGCGGTATCGCCGTCGATCGCCTGTCGGCCGCAGAAGACGAAGTCATATCGTCCGATGGTGCGAATCGCCTGGGCCAGGATATAGCTCGTGGCGAGCGTGTCGCTGGCCGCTGCGCGGCGGTCCGTGAGCAGGATGGCGCGATCGGCCCCGCGGAAAAGGCACTCGCGGAGCACGTCGGCGGCCTTGGGAGGGCCCATGGTCAGTGCGGTCACCGTACCGCCATGCAGGTCGCGAATCTCCAGCGCCGTTTCCAGGGCGTGAAGATCCTCCGGGTTGAAAATCGTGGGAAGTGCGGCCCGATTGACCGTTCCGTCTTCCTTCATGGCCTCGGCCGTGATATTGGCCGTATCGGGCACTTGTTTGACGCAGACTATACTGTCGTAAGGCACGGGAACAGGCTCACCCAGGGAAAACGCGGGAGTAAAGCCCTAGAACTTACCAAAGCCCGCGGAATCGGTCAAGACGCGAAAGGGGCCCGTAAAAATACGCCCTTTTGGGTGGCCATTCGATTCAATGCCCCAACTCGCACATCCCGCCGCCGCACTGGCCCATGCCGCAGCCGCTCTCGCGGCAGGGAAGGTCCTTGGTCGCGCTGGCGGAATGGGCCGCCGGCACGCTGAACGATTTCGTCAGGTGCGGCTTGCCGCAGGAGGGGCAAACCGGCCGCTCCTCGCCCCGGATCAAGAGTTCAAAATCGCTCCCGCAGTCCTTGCAGGTGTATTCGTAAATCGGCATCGGATAGGGCCCTTTCAACAATTGCCTGATCGAAGTGGTTACGATAGGGTATTCTACCTTTTTCCGCGAAATCTGGTAGGGTAGGACGAGCATGCCCGCCAATTCTAGCCGAACCCCCTGAATTCTATGTCCCCCACCATCACGCGAGAGCAATCCCGAGAGGTCGATCGGAGGGCGATCGAAGAATGCGGCATGACCGGGCTCGTGCTCATGGAAAACGCCGGCCGGGGAACGGCGGATGTCCTCTGCCGCCTTGCCCAGGACGAGTCCGGCCGTTTGGGTCGCGTCGCCGTCTGTTGCGGCAAAGGCAACAACGCCGGCGACGGCTTTGTTATCGCCCGGCATCTCGACCTGCGAGGCCACGACGTTCGCGTGCTCATCTGGGCCGATCCGGCGGAACTGACGAGCGATGCCGGCGCGAACTTCGCCATCCTAGAGCATTCGCACGTACCGTTCGAACTCTTTGGCAATCGCCACAACGCGGCCCGATTGGACCAGCAGCTAATGAGCGTGGATTGGATCGTCGACGCCCTGTTGGGCACCGGCGCCCGCGGCGAGCCTCGTCCACCGCTGGACGCCGTTATCGATCAGCTCAACGCCGCAACGGCGAAACGATTGGCCGTCGATTTGCCGAGCGGCCTGGATTGCGATACAGGTGCGGCTGCCCTTCACACGATTCGCGCGGCGGAGACCTGCACGTTCGTGGCCATGAAGCGCGGCTTCACGATACCCGGCGCGGCCCAATACACTGGCCGGGTCCACGTGCTCGATATCGGAGCGCCACGGCTCTTGGTGGAAGAAATTTTAGGTGTAGGGGGTGTAGGGTGGGACCAGATCGCGTAGCGAGCGCCGGCCCACCATTCCCTTCATCAGCCTCGCACATGGTGGGCCTGCGCTTGCTACGCAATCTGGTCCCACCCTACAGCTCATGTCACCCGGTCGTTCTTACTTCCGCTGCGACTCGGCCAAGGCCCGTTCCAATTCCTGGACCTTCCGCTCCAACTGGTCGACCCGATGGCGAAGCTCATCGATCTGGGCCTGTGGCGTCGCGGCGGGGGCCGGTTGCGGACTGGGCCCGCCGAGTGCTGGCCCCGAGGGCAGCGTGTCGCCCGGCGGCGGCGGAATCGGGTCGGTTCGTCCCGCACCGGGGCCCGTCGGTGCAGCGCCAGGCTGGCCCGCTTGAGCGGGCGGCACACCCAAGACGACTTCTGTCCGCATCGGTTGATTGCCGCGATCAAAGTCCAGCGCCAGGCGGTCGCCCGGCTTGAGGCTGTTGAGAATGCCCGCTAGTTCGCTCAGCATGTGGACCTTGCGGCCCGCCGCGCCGACGATCAGGTCCTGGGGCTGCAGGCCGGCCTGATCCGCCGGCCCGCCCTTGCGAACACTCGTCAGGCGAACCCCGCGTCCGGCATCGTCGTCGGCAAACGCGCCAAGATAAACCTTCTGCGGGGCGGCAGCCGCCACCGCCGTCGGAGTGCTCGCAGCGCGGATCCCCGATTCCAGCCGATCCAACTGGCCCTGCGCCGCCGAGGGCGATATCCCTGCCAGCCCTGCCACAAGAAACATCAAGATCCCGACCCACGTATTTTTCATGTTTTGCCGACCTTTCCCAAAAGGATCACTATCGCATACGATGGAAGACAATTGGTCCTTGGGTAATTATACCTTGCAAGTACGCTATGTTCGATCCTACCCCCCCGCATTGCCGAACTTTTGCCCGATCAGGAGAATCTCGGCCTCCGCCTCTTTTTGCCCGAGCTCGATCAGTTTCAGTTTGAGCAGCAAGTGGCCTCGCTACGGGCCTCTGTCGAGCGCCAGCCGCTCTGCGGTTACCGGATTTGGGGGGCTTTCCGTGCGGAAAAGCTGACCGGTGCGGTAGTCGTGCAGACGCAACCAGGGCGAACCGCCGTCGTTTGGCCGCCGCGGCTGTTGCCTGAGGAACCGCAAGACACGGCCGGCCAACTGCTCCAGGCCGGCATGGCCCCTCTCCCGCAGCTTGGGATGCGCATGGTCCAGGCCGTTCTGCCAACCGATGCGGGAGCGGATGCCGAATCGCTGGTTGCCGCCGGCTTTCGGCATGTGGCCGACCTGCTTTACCTGGTTTCTCTGCCCAATCAGTTCCCCGCCAGTCCACCTAGTCCCAACCTTCAGTTCCGGCCCTATTCTCCCGCACTCCACGCGTGGTTTGCCGAACTGGTCGACGCTACCTATGAAAAGACCTTGGACTGTCCGGCCGTGAACGGGATCCGCCGCATTGAGGATGTGCTCGACGGATATCGGGCTACGGGCCACTTCGACCCCCAGCGGTGGTTCACAGTATGCCATCAGGGCGAGACGGTCGGCTGCCTGATCCTGACCGACTATCCAGAACACGCGACCTGGGAACTGATCTACATGGCGCTTTTGCCGGCGTCGCGGGGAAGGGGTTGGGGCACGGGGATTGTTCGCTATGCCCAATGGCTATGCTGGCAGGCCGGGCGAAAGCGTCTTGTTTTGGCCGTGGACGCGGACAATGTGCCAGCCTTGCGAATGTATGCGGCGGCCGGATTTCAAGCCTGGGATCGCCGCTCGGTCTACGTCCGGGTCCTCGAGTAATTCCCAATTCCCTGTTTTCCCGGCATGTTACGTTAGGAGTCCAATGGCTGTTGAACAATTTTTCCACGCGGCGCGCGGCGCGGCGACGGCGAGAAAAAAAGTCCGGCCGCTCATCCGATACGATCAAAATCTTCGTGGAAACCCGCGCGACTCATCCAAGAAATTTTAACTCAGTCCTTACAAAACCGACGAGACCTTTGACAGCAATGCCAGCAACGGTAAAATCAGGCGGTCAGGTGACACGGTTGGAGGCCCGACAAGACGGACGGCTTTCGCGGTACGGCCGGGAAAGCCGCCGGGACCCGCAAGCGGGTGCCCGTCGGGCAAACAGGAACTAAGACGGCATCGGCCGTCGCACAGCCAGTACGTCTTTCCGCATCGGCTGGAGAGGGCAGCATTGCTAGGCCCCGCTTCAGCCAATGGGGAGGGGCGGCGCCGGGGTGATACGGAATTGACCAGGGACGATATGGACATCGTGTCGGCTTTGCTTGCCGCATTGGCCGCCAGGGTCGGAAAAGATCGATTCGAACTGTGGTTCGGACCGCGCACGCGGATCGAGTGGAACGGCAACGTCCTGACGATCGGGGCGCCGAACCAGTTCTTCCTCGACTGGATTCGTGCGAACTTCCGCACGGAAGTGGAGGACGCCGGCCTGGCAGTCCTCGGCCGGCGCCCGGTGTTGGAGTTTCGTGTCGAACGCGGCCTGCCAGGGCAACGGGGCGGCCGGCGGTTGCCAGGCTTCGAGTACAGGTGCGGACAAGATGGTTTCGTTTAACGGGAACGGTAAAGACAGAGGTCAGAGGTCAGAGGTCAGAGGGTCAGAGATCGGATCCGACCTCCGATGTCCGACCTCCGACCTCCGGGCGGCTCCCTCTGCCCCGGCCTTCGCGCCGCGGAAGTTCGCTTCGCTCTCGTCGTTCGTCGTCGGCGCGAGCAACCGGCTGGCGATGTACTCCGCCGAGATCGTCGCCCGCAATCCGGGGCAGATCACGCCGCTGTTCGTCTATGGTCCGACGAGCGTCGGCAAGACGCACCTCTTGGAAGGGATCTGGTCGGCCGAGCGGAAGGCAGGCCGCGGCACCGCGAGCATCTATCTTTCGGCCGAGCAGTTCACCAGCCAGTTCCTGGAAGCCCTGCGGGGCAACGGCATGCCGGTCTTTCGCCGCAAGTATCGCGGCCTTCGCGTGCTGATTCTCGACGACCTGCAATTCCTCGCCGGGAAGCGAGCCACCCAGGTCGAGTTGATGAACACGGTCAACGCGCTGCTGCGCGACGGCCGGCAATTGGTCTTCGCCGCCGATCGGCCGCCGGTGGAATTGGGCGATTTCATGCCGGAGCTGGTGACGCGTCTCAACGGCGGCATGGTCTGCCGCATCGAGCCGCCCGATTACATCACGCGATTGGGTATCGTTGCGCACCTGTCCTCCCGTTTGGGGATCGAGTTGCCGGAGGACGTTCGGCAATTCATCGCCGCGCGGCTGACGGGGCACGCCCGCGAACTTTCCGGGGCCCTATGCCGTTTGCAGGCCACGAGCGAGGCCATGCGGCAGAGGATCTCTCTGCCGCTGGCTGAGGAGGCCTTGGCCGAGATGATCCAGCACAACACCCGCGTGGTGCGGTTGGCCGATATCGAGAAGGCGATTTGCACGGTCTTTGGCCTGGAACCCAAAACCCTGCAATCCGACGGCAAGACCCGCCGCGTCAGTCAGCCGCGGATGCTGGCCATGTGGCTGGCGCGGAGGCACACCAGGGCCGCGTTGAGCGAAATCGGAGCGTTCTTTGGCCGCCGCAGTCATAGCACGGTGATTTCCGCCCAGAAGCGGGTCGACGAGTGGATCGCCCGCGACGAACCGCTCTCGATGCCCGAGCAGACCTGGAAGATCGATGAGGCCGTGCGGCAGGTCGAGCGGCATTTGAACGCGGGGTAGGCAAGAAAGGTAGCAGGCACACCACCCGCAAGCGGGTACTCGGTGCCTGCAACCTTAATGCACCGCTTGCATGAAGTTCAGAAAGTCGGCGTCGAGCTTTTCCAAGGGGCCGAACTGCTTCTCGAACTCGGCAATCCGCGTCGCCTTGGTGTCCACGACCAACGGCTGCTTGCGGGAAAGAACCCGCAAGTAGGCGACATATTCCTTGGGGTGCTTATGGATGAGGTAAAACGTTAGGGCCCAGGACTCGGAATAAGCCTCGACCACCTGCTCCGGGTTCACCAGCCGCTGATCGCCGCTAATGAGCGTCTTGAGCGAATCGGCCGGCCGCTTCTGCTGATAGAGCCTGAACTGCTCGAGCCGATTGGTATTGACCACGCCGATGCCCGCCCAGCCTTTCGTGCCTTTCAGGTCGGGCGTCTCGCAATACATGGCGATGCCCTCGCTGAACCACTTGGGACAATCGCTCAAGCGCTGATGCAGGCCGCTATTGAAGGCAATCTGATGCGTGGCCTCGTGGACGATCGTGGTGACCATGCCGGGCGAATTGGAGCTGGCGATGAGCTGGTTGATTTGCGCGATGCCGCCCGACCGGCCGGCGAGGTTTTGTGCCACGCCTACCAGATCGTACATGATCATCCGATTGCTCTCCATGTTGTAGTAGCCGAAGATCGAGTCCGCGGCATCGCCCAGATCGTCCTTCGAGTACTTGACGTACGACGCTTTGTTCGAAAATATGATTGCCACGAGGGGGAATTCCGGCTCGACCAGGTCAAAGTGCTGGATCTTCCAGGCGTTGTGAAATGCCGTATAGAGCCGTTCGAACATCGCCCCGCACCATGCGGCGTAGGCCTGCGAGCTATCGTAGTAGATCAGGTAATGCTTGGCCTTGTCGTAGACCTTGAATCCCTTGGGCAGGTCGGCCAGGACGCTCTTGGTCATTTGCTCCGGCGAATAGGCACGGAATGGCACGTCGTCGGTCGTCTGTTTTAAGATCTCCGTGGGCAGGATCCGCCACAGCACGCCGTCGCGGGCCAGGAACAACAGCCCTCCGTCCTGTGCGGTCAATACGATGCGGCCGTCGACGTTCCGAGTGCGCTCGTCGCGGCGGAAGGTCACGTGGTCCATCGCGCCGGCCGTCGCAGAGGCCATTGCCAGGTAAATGAACGTGGCCAGTCGGAGCCAGCAGGACTTGGGTGCGGTGGGCATAAGTCGCGTAGGGTTAATTGCACGGAAAGAGCAATCCCCTCTATTATAGCCTACCCCGCCTTGCCAGCCACATCACTGCGGCAGCCAAGTGGCCCAGCAGCAGCGTCAACGCCAGGCAGATGCCTGCCACCTGGTCCTCGACACCGTAATGCACGAGGTTGAAGATATGAATGGACAGCGTCACAACCCCCGGAGGTACTACAAGACTGCTGGCCGCAAAGTCGCCCAGCGCCAGGACAAAGCCAACCAGCCAGGCGACCGCCAGGGCGGCCAATCGCTGGGGCAGCACGATCCACCCAAGTTGGCCGAGCCAACCACAGCCCTCCGTCGCGGCACTATCCAGAAGCGGCTGGGGGATCGTCCGCACCGCGTGCCAAAGGACCAGGATTGCCGGTCCCATCGCCCGCACCGTCAGCGCCATCCAAGGTGCGAGGATCGACTGATCATACAGCATGGCAAGCCAGGGCCATTCGGGCCGGTTCAGCAGACGGATGATCCCCAGGGCCAAGAGCGGACCTGGAATGACGAGGCAAACCAGCGCGAGCCCGATGGCCAACTGCCCCCACCAGCGCGACTTCTCGCCAGCCAGGCCAGTGGGATGGCCGCCGCAACGGCCGCCGTGGCCGCCAGACTGCCGATCACCAGCGACCACTGGCACTCCCTGCGGCATTGCCACGGTGCGAGGAGAATCATCCGCAGGCACTTTCCGGCCGACCAGGTTCGCACGCGTCCCACATCGGTTTGTACGACCAGAACCCCCGCCTTATAAAGGAGATTGCCCAGCGGTACGCCCGCCAGCAGCAACATCGCCGCCAGCATCCCCAACGCCAGCGGCCAGCGCCATCGCCCTAGGGTGAATACTCGGCTCGGCTTCAAATCCACCGGCCGCGGGACACGGGCCAGCCGAACGCAGCACGACATGGCAATCCCCAAAAGTACTAGCGTGCCGAGAATCCCTGGAAGCAGGGCCGTAGCCGCGCTGGAGGCCTCGTCGTGGATGGCCATTTGACTATAGACTTCCTCGGCGTAGGTCCGTACCGTGAAAATACTGGTGACCGTCATTTCTCCCGCCGTTAACATTGCTATCCAGACAGCCGCCAGACCCAGGGCCGGCCAGCATGCCGGCAATGTGACGTGGCGGAATACCTGCCATGGCGTGCCATCGAGCAGTGCCTGCTCTTCCAGAGCAGGTTCGGCGATCCGCAGCCCTAGCCCGGTAAACAACACCACCCAGGGAATGGCCGCCAGGACGTGGACCCAGACGGCCGCGTTCCAGCCAGTGAGCCAAGGTGACCCGGGACTGCCATGCGAATACCAGCCCTCCAGCCCAAAACCGGCCTGCCAAGCACTGGCCTGCAAATAAAGCGGCATGAAGAGCAGCACCACGATGATGCCTACTCCCGTCCTCCGGCCAGGCAGATCGCTTCGCAACAGCAGCCAAGCGAGGGCGAGTGCCCAACGGCAGGCTGAAGGCCAAAGTCTCGAGGGCAAGTGCAAGCGAGTTGATGATCAGCGGAATTTCCAGAAACATGCCATAATTCGTCTTGGCGGCGCGGGCTAGCCATGTTATAGTCCCGCCATTATAGCTTCCGTTTGAGAGGCGAGATGATCGGTCTTTGGCCGCAAATCGCCATGGAAGCCCGAATAATCTGCTTTTCTCGGCTTTTTTGGGGAAATGAGCAAGGATGATCGCAAACCGAAGAGGCGTAATCTGCTTGCTGATCTTCGGCCCGTTCACGGCTGTCCTGTGTGGTTGCGACCAGAAACTGCCCAGTTGGTACCCGTTTGCCAGCCACGAGGTCAATAATCACGGCATCACCACGCCATCCGAGCGGATCGCAGTTCTGAAGGAACAGGCCCGGAAGGCCCCGGAGATCACTGACCCTGTGCAGCGCGAGGCGATCTGCCAGGGCCTGGAACAGCAGATCCGCAAGGGCGAGCCAGACTCGATTATCCGCGGAGAAATCCTCAAAACCTTGTCGGCCTTCGGGGGGCCAACAGCGGATGCCGTCTTGCAGCGTAGCCGTGAAAGATCCCGATGCCGACGTGCGGGTCATCGTTTGTGGTCTGTTGGGCAAGCGAAACGATGCCGAGGCCGCACACCTGCTCGCCGACGTGCTCACCAGCGATGGCGATCTCGATGTCCGCACGGCGGCAGCCCGCACTTTGGGTCATTTCCACGATCCGGTGGCGATTCAGGGACTGGGCACCGCCTTGGACGACAAAGACGCCGCCATGCGGTATCGCGCCATGGAATCCCTGCAGGAGTCGACCGGCAAGGACTACGGCACCGACCCCGCCAACGTCGATCGCTGGCGGCAGTGGGTTGAAGACCGGCCAGGAGCCTTCCATCCCGTTGACACGAGCGGATCTTCCCGTGGTTCCGTTAGATCGGAGGCGTGCCTGCCCTCGGCTGCCTGCAAGCCGTGGGAAATCGCCGTTTTCCACGCACTTCTCTCCCTCGGCAACCGATCCTTGTTACTAGGATAGGTTTTCAACCTGTCTGTCTTTCAACGCTCGTTCGTAGGGCTTCTTTTCGGTTGGCGTTGCCAAGGACGGCGAGAACCCGTACCATAGGTGGACATTCGGAAATGTGGCGCTCGGAAACACGGAGGCTTGGTTCGTCGAACGGACCGCCGGCGCACCGCGACAACAACACAAGGAGAGCGTCGAGGACAGTGGCAAGGTCCCCAACGGCGAGCCTGGCGCGTCCTGCACGACGGCCAGGCGACCAACCTGCGACCCAGGTCCGTTGGGGGCTTCTGGCACGTCCCGATCCAGTTCCGCCAGCAGACCGGGGTCCCAGGCATGCAACCTCTGCGATTGACCGAGCAGTTCAAGACGCTCTTCTCGGTCGCCGTCCGCATGACCGAGACGTCGGGATCGACGCGATCCTGCTTCTCGTCGAGGGAACCGCCGATTGGCCGCGGCTCCGCAACATGGCCCCAGAGACCAAGATTCTGGTCGCCGCCGACACTTCCCATCAACTTGACGGGGCCAAAGAGGCCGGCCTCGAGCCGATTTGCCTCGAGATGCCCGATAACCCGGTCTATGAAAAGCTGACCCAGGCGGTGCTGGAGGGCGTGGCCGACGACATCCTTGCCCCGGGTCGGCCGTAGTCGCCCTCTACAGCAGTTTCGACGCCGACTCAATCGACAGCCTGAGCGTGATCAATCTCGACGAGCACCTCAACCGCCTCACGGGCCGCGACCTCCGCCAATTGGAAATCCGCGTCCCCTTGGACACCCTGAAAATCGTCGTCGACCTTGCCGTGGAAATCGGTCGTGAGGGCCGCGAAGGCAAGCCGGTGGGAACGCTCTTCGTGGTCGGCGACTCGCGAAAGGTCCTCGCCTGCAGCCGCTCGGTGGGGTTCGACCCCGTGAAGGGCTACAGTCGCAAGGAGCGGAACCTCAATGATCCCCGTGTTCGCGAAGGGATCAAGGAGATCGCCCAAATGGACGGGGCGATCATCGTTTCGCCCGACGGCACCGTGGAGGCCACCTGCCGATACCTGGATTGTTCGGCGGCCGACGTCACGCTATCCAAAGGGCTAGGCGCCCGCCACTGGGCGGCCGCGGCCATCAGCCGGGCCACGAATGCCGTGGCCATCACGGTCAGCCAGAGCAACGGCACCGTCCGTATTTTCCAGGACGGCGAGACTGTGCTGCGGATCGAGCCCTATTCGCGGCGGCCGATGGTCTGGCGCGATCTGGACGACGCTTCGCCCCCGGCCGGGGTGTAGTAGTTCCCTCTTGCCGAGACGGACTACTCTACTGCCTGCTGCAGGGACAACTCCACGTCATAACGCCGATAAGGGTCGTTGGGGTCGGCGAGCGGCGCCAGGCGGATCTGCAGATTGCTGGCAAGTTGGTTGTTGGCATGAACCGCCTCGTACACGACCAGCCCCGGATCGTTCACTAACCGCCGGGCGAGGTGAAAACGGCTGCTCAAGAGCCCGATCAGCGGCCGGGGGTCCCCTGTGGTGCCGACGAAGGTGATTTGCTGCAGCTTCTGTTGGGCGTTGAAGTAGTAGGTCAGCGATCCCGCCAGATCATGCTGGGCGGTGCCCGTGACCAGGGGTACGCGGTAGCCTTCCAATTGGAGTTGTGCCAGCCCTGTCGAAACGGTGGGCCAGTGGGCCACGATCCACTCAGGCGTGATTTGGAAATCGAAGACGCTGCTGGCGTCTTGCACCCGTACGCTGGAGCGTCGATCGGCTGGCGTGCCTGGGGCAGCGATGCTGGCCGCGACTTGGCTGCCTGCCGCTGCTTCGCTGGGCGCGACGGACGCTTCGAGGCTCGCGGACTGCGTCAAGCCATTCTGCGGATTGGCGGCCGTCGCCTGGGTTGACTTGCCGCAGTCGAGCATCTGGTAGTAGGCCATCGGCCCTACGACCGCCCCCACTGCCGCGAGTCCCAGCAACAGAATCGCATATTTCTTTGCCATCACAATCAGCATCGGCACAACGTGACGAGAAGCTTGCCCGGCGATGGGGCGTGTTCGGAAAGATTGCCCGATACGAAAATTGGATTCACTCGGCAGATCCGTCAGGTCCATTTCCGTCGGCCTGAATGCACGAACTTGTGCCCGCCGACAAACATTGCCCGTTTGATGGTTTGTGGTAATTGCCGGGCGAACCCCAGTCGACCGATAGCTACATAACCTTGGGAGCTATTCCGGCAACGCATCTATCCATCTGGCGTGGAAAACGACTGAGAAAGCGAGAGCGATCGATGTATTTTCTGGCCTAACGGCGGTAAATGTCACGGCGGTTCCCCGCACTGACCACTAGGACCTTGTGAGCGTCGTCATCGATCTCGTAGATGATGCGGTAGTCACCCACACGAATCCGCCACGCCACGCGCCCGGCGAGTTTCTTCGCGCCTGCCGGGCGCGGCTCCTCGGCCAAGCCGTCAATTGCCTCGACCATCCGGTCTTGGTAAGGCTGCGGCACTTTGGCCAACGACCGTTGCGCCGGCCTTTTCGATGAACAACTCGTACTTCAACGACCGAGCCCCTGGCGTATTTCTCTCACCGCTTGTTCAAACGGCACGGGTTCAGAAGATCGTCCTTTTGCTTCATCGTACTCCCGAATATCGTCCAGTTCTTCAAGGTCCTCTAAGACCCGCTGCCAATCTGCTAGCGGCAGCACGATCGCGTTTCGGCTGCCGTGCTCGTCCACTAGGTATTGTTCGTGAAAGTCGTTCATACGCGTGCTCCCATCGTGCAATGGTCTATCTGCTCTGCACGGATGTCTGCGTACCGAGTTTTCTCGTGCAAGCTCCCAAAACATCGAATATATCAATATTGTATCGTCTAGGCAAGAGATCGCAGTCCAACAGATGGCATGAGCATGCATGTTAAACTCTTCGGCGGTCGCGGCCGACCGAGTTCGCCCCGCCTCAATCCCTCAGGCCGTACTTCTTGATCTTGTTATAGACCGTGATGCGATCGACCTGGAGGATTTCGGCGGTGCGCGTGACATTGCCGCCCGTGCCCGCCAGTACCGCGGCAATGTGCTGCTTCTCAACCTCTTCCAACGATTGCACGGGCGGCGAGCCGATCTGCCCTCGCCGCACCGGCAGATCGCAGGGCTCGATCGCCGGCGGCCGGCCGACGACCATCGCCCGCTCGATGGCGTTGGAAAGCTCGCGGACATTGCCGGGCCAATCGTAGCTCGGTCAGCAGCTCCATGGCCTCGGGCGATATCTCCGTAATGCGGCTGTCCATCTGCCGGGAGAAGCGATCGAGGAAGTGCTGCGCCAGGGCGGGAATGTCGCCGCGGCGGGCCCGCAAGGGCGGCAACTCGATCGTGAAGACATTGATGCGGTAATAGAAATCCTCGCGGAAGCGGCCCTCCTAGATAGCCTGGGCGAGGTTGTCGTTGGTGGCGCAAACGACGCGAAAGTCGACCTTCCGCGGCCGGTCGGAGCCGACGCGGAAGACCTCGTGCGTCTCCAGCACGCGGAGCAGGTCGACCTGCATCTTGGCGTTGATGGCCCCCACCTCGTCCAGAAACAAGGTGCCGCCGTCGGCCATCTCGATCTTGCCCTTGCGCGGCTCGTCGGCCCCGGTAAAGGACCCTTTTTCATGGCCGAAGAGCTCGCTTTCCAGCAGGCTGTCGGGCAGCCCGCCGCAGTTGACGGCCACCATCGGCGCGTAGCGGCGCTTGCTGGCGGCGTGGATGGCCCTCGCCACCAGCTCCTTGCCCGTCCCGCTTTCTCCCAGGATCAGCACCGTGGCCTCGGTCTTGGCGACGTGCTCGATCAACTCCAGGACCTTGCGCATGGGCGGGCTTTGGCCCACGATTTCCCGCTCGCCGGCCAATCCGTCGATGGTTCCCCGCAATTGCCGATTCTCCTCGCGCAGTCGCCGTTGCGCCAGGGCCTGGGCCACCACGTGGCTAAGCTCCTCGGGGTTGATCGGCTTGGTGACATAATCCGCCGCGCCGAGCTTCAAGGCCCGCACCGCGGTATCGACCGAGGCATAGGCCGTGATCATGATCACGATCGTCGCGGGCGCGGTGCGGCGGATCTGCTCGAGCAGGTGCATGCCGTCCATGCCGGGCAAGCGGACGTCGAGCAGCACCACGTCGATCTCGCCGGCTTGCATGGCGGCCGTCGCCGCGACGGCATCGCCCGCGGTCTGGACCTCGTAGCCGTCCTTGCGGAACCAGTGGTCAAGCGAGTCGCGGACGGAGAACTCGTCGTCAACAATCAGGATGCGGGCATGGGGCTGGGGCATAGATAGTCTGTCGTTGGCTGTGGGCCTTACGTCTCCTCGCTCCCCGCCGCCTGGCGCGGCAGCGTAATATGAAAGGTGGTTCCGACGCCGACTTTCGAGTCGACTTCAATCCGGCCGCCATGCCGCTGAACGATCCCATAGACGACCGACAACCCCAGTCCGACACCGTTGGTCGCCTCCTTGGTGGAGAAAAACGGCTCGAAGATCTGCGGCAAAACGTCGCTCGGGATGCCGATCCCGTTATCGCCGATGTCGATCCGGATCGAGTCGGCGGAGGAATGCAGGGCGACGACCAGCTCGCCCTGTCCTTCGGGAACGCCGCTCATGGCCTCGACGGCGTTGACCAGCAGGGCGACCAGGGCCTGCTGCAACTGTCCGCCGTCCGCCGTGATTTGACTGTCTGCTTCCAGGTACTCGGCCTTCAGCTTCAGGCCGCTCATGTGCAAATGGTGCTCTACCAGCATCAGGCTCTGGCGGACGATTTCGTTGACGTCGACCGGGGCCATCTTCGATCCGCTCCGCCGGGCAAAGAGCAGCAGGTTCTGCACGATTTCGCCACAGCGGCGGCATTCCCGCTCGATAACCAGGAGATAATGCATGACCTCTTCCCGCACGGTCGGGTCCAGGGCCTGCGCTTGCAGTTCGCGCCGCGTCAGACCGGCATAGACCAACATTCCCGTCAGCGGGTTGTTGATCTCGTGGGCGACCGTTGCCGAGAGCTTGCCGAGCGAGGCCATTTTTTCCATGTGCAGCACCTGCCGCTGGGCCTGTTGGAGTTCCGCGGTCTTCTCGACCACTTTGCTTTCCAGGCCTTGCGACCACTGGGCCACCTCGTGGCGGGCCGCCGCCAGGTCCTCCGTCATGCGGTTGAGCGACTTCGCCAGTTCGGCCAATTCGCCATGCCCTGAGACCTTGATCCGCGTATCGAGATCGCCTTGGGCAATCCGCCGCGTACCCGCGCAGAGTCGCGAGATGGGCCTCTGCAGTCCGCGGCGGATGAAAACGGCGACCACCGCCAGGATCACGAACGCGAGGATTGTCGTCGCCCAGAGAAAATGGCCCTTGGCGGTCCGCAAGGCGGCCGTCATCGGCGCCGTGGACATCTCCAGATCGAGCACTCCCAAGACCGGCTGATTGGCCGTGTGGGCGTGGCAACCGGAAGCCACGCAGCCCGGCTCGGTCTCAATGGCCGAAAGGTGGCGCAAGACGTCGGGTCGCAGTTCCTCATGGGCCCGCTGGCCCGGCTGCAGGATGGCCGCCAGGGTCGTGCGGTCGTCCTGGTGGCAGGCGCGGCAGGTCTCCGTGTCGGCAGCGATCCGCTCGCCAATCTCCTCCGTTTGGGCAGACATCACGATCCGGCCAGTCTTGTCGTAGATGCGAATGGCGGCAATGTCGGGGGTCTCGGCCAGCCGGGAAATCGTGGCCTGCACGTCCTCCTTGCGATTGGCAAGCATGGCGTCGTGCGTCGCCCGCTTGATCATCTGGCTGGTCCGCTCGACGTCGCCCCGCACCAGTCGGAGGAAATGATCCTCCGTGGACTGGAAGCTGATCGCCGCATAGCAGGCCAACACGCCGCCGACCGCCAGACACAACGGCGCCAGGAGGCGAAAACCGAGCGATTGAAAAATCCGCATGAACATCACTTAAGACTACCATAATATGTTGAGAAAATCAACGCGCGTTGAAATTATCAACACTTTGGCGGCTGATCCGGAACACGACCCGGATCAATTTTTTTGCCATAAACGCTTATATGTCAAATAGTTATGAAATGAATACTTGTCCGCGACCCGGCGCATTTTTTGCCGGAACGGTATTTGCACACCCTCCTATCACAAAGTTCGAACGCAGATCGCAATCCCAGAAAGCACCAAGAAGAGCCAAGCTCCGGGCGCGACAATGCGTTGGATTGTCCGTGTGATCGTTCGAGGAGTTCATTGTCGCGCCCCTTGGCCATAAGGAAGAAAGCAAAAAGGAATATTATGAAGTCTATCGCCCAGATGATTCACGAGGGCTTGGTTTGGCTGGGGTTCGCCGTCTTGGTGATCCTGATGGTGGTTCTGCTGCCGGTGGCTGCCCTCTTCACCAGGGCCCTGATTCCTCTCACCGCAGGCGCCATCACGGTCCTCTTCGTCGCCACCTGCGTCAGCAGCCGCATGCGGGATTGGCTCTATAGCTAAGTGGTCCGTTTCAGAAGTGATGTGAGCGTTGCGCGGATTTAGCCGTAGGGTGGGACCAGCGAGGACCAGCGAGCTTGCGAGTGCCGGCCCACCAATCGCCGGTGTTGGTGGGCCGGCGCTCGCAAGCTCGCTGCTCCCACCCTACGAAGCTATTAGCTTGTCCCCCCAGAGCTTTTCCCACAGGCGGTTACTGTCCCTTCGGTTGCGGTTTGGGCAGTTTCAACTGGGAATCGAAGGGCCAGTCGCGGTCGGCCAGCGCGTCGGCGTCTTCGCTCGGACGGCTTGCCGTATCGTCCCAGAAAACCTCCAGCGGGCGTCCGGCTGTCATCTCCCCTTTCATCAAAGCAGCCAGATCGTCATTCAGGTGCAGCGGTTTGCCTTTGGCCCCCTTGATCTGATCGCGAGTAATATCCAACTCGATCCGCTTTCCCGGCCGGCCATTTTGCGGCAGAAAGATGGCGAAATTGTCCTTCGAGGTGAAGTTGAAGAGTACGAGGGTGGCCTTTGAATCAGGGCTGCCCTTTCGCTCGTCCATCCGCGATTCGATCAGGTAGTGTGCGATCTGGACCAGATCGTTCTTGTTGCAGGCGCGAATTGCCAGTTCGTAGTAGCGGCGAAGGTAGGGCCGCATGTCGCGCCGACCATTGAAGAACGCCAGCAGCGTATCGAGGTACTTCAGGTCGCGAGCGGCCGACTTGGGATCGCTTTCCAAGTCGGAAGCCAACAGCAGCTCGGCGGCGAAGAGTTGCAGCTCCAACGTTTCCCGGCGGTTGGAATCGCGGTAGGAGGGGTTGAGCCGGAACTGGTCGAGAAACCCACGGAGGGCCTTGCGGCCGTCGGCAGGGGCCGATCCCCTCAGCGCAAGCACGGCCTTGGCCGCCTGGTGCATGAGGGTCGCCCTCTCGACGTTTGTGCCCAGCATCTGCCGCTTATCGGCATCCAGGGCATCCAGGCCGTCCCGCGCGGCCTGCAGCTTGCCGTCCAGTGCGCGGACGATGGCCAGCTTGCAGCCCATCACGAACGACTCGCTCCAGTCGTCCGCCGTGGTGCGGGCGGCCTCATACAACTCTGCCGCCAGGGGCAGGCTGACCTTTCCGTCCGAGGCGGCCCCGCCGTAAAGTTCGCAATCGGCAAGCCGCTGGCGGGAATTGGCCAACCGCTCGCGCAGCGCGCGGAGGTAGCTCTGCTGCCCCTCCGCGCCGTGCCGATGTTCTGCCTCATCGAGGGCAGCCTGGACTTCGTCGACGACGGCTTTGAAGGTCCTGCGCGCATCGAGATTGCCGAGGTAGCGGGAGGCCAAGGCGGCGCCGTGGCGATCGTGGAAGACGTAGACCGCGGCGAGCGGATTTTCCTTCTTGTTGGTCAAGCGGATGTTGTAGGCATCGTGGAATTGCTTGCGGGCCTCGTCCACCTTCCACTGGTCGATCAGGCTCCAGGCATAGCGTTCGTCGACCTGCGCCGCCAGCGGGTGGCTGGGCTTTACGACCGCCTTGGCGGAGTCGAGAAGCCTCTGGGCAACGGTGAATCGCAGATCTTCGTAATCGCCGGAGTTGGTCGCCGCAGCGGCAGCGATGTCCCCGCGGGAAACCAGCGTGCTGACATGGAACAAGACGGGCAGATTGCCCGCGGCCAGCACTTCGTCCAATCGCTTCGCGGCTTCCTTGGTATCCCCCAACGCATCGGCGCACAAGCCGGCGTAATCGGCGAGACACAGCAACCGCATGGAGGCCGGGTTTTTCTTCTCGGCCGAATAGGCATCCAACGCCTGTTCGTAGCTTTTCTTCGCATCCAGGGCCAAGGCATGATTGTTGTTCAAGGCGGCAATACTGGACTGCAGGAGCGCCTTGGTGTGGAGGTCGGCAGCCGGCCACGGGCCATCGCCATGACTCGCGACGAACTGCTGCAACGCCGCGCCCAGCGTTTGGGCCGCTTGGGCGTCGTCGCGATTATCGTCCGAAAATGCCTTGAGCTGGTCCATCAGTTGCGATTGGCCCGGCGACAGATCTCCCCGGCAGCGTCCGGCTACGTCCCATAGCCACTTCTCCGCCTCGGCCGTATTGGGATCGAGATAACGCCGCGGGTGCTCGCCGAGCAGGGCGGTCGCATCGGCCGACGCAAGGACCTTTTCGGCAATCGCCTGTCGCAGGAAGGGCGTCAGCCAGGGCGTTTCTTCAAACCACCAGGGGCCGTTCAATCCCGGCAGCAGGGCCAGGTCGGCGGCAATCGCCTCGCGGGCGATGGGCGGCGCGGCAGTTGCGCTCCCACCAGGTACCCTCTGGGTGGCTCCCTGCTCCCTGCTCCCTGCTCCCTGCTCCCCGCTGCCTGCTCCCCCGCTCCCCGCTCTTTCCGGCCGCATCCCCATCCAAGTCAGCAGGCCGCAGATCACGGCCAGCAGCGATCCGACCGTAATCCACTGCATATTCCGCCGAAATCGCTGCCTGGCAAGCCGCCGGCTGGTTGTGCGGCGGCGGGCATTGGGACCGACCGATCCGGCCCCTTGCTTATTGGCCGTTTCGGCCTCAGGGCTGCGCAGATCGAGCTTGCGGGCGGCATCCCAGGAATCGTCCTTGGCCATGGCGGCGACCACCTCGGCCAGCTCTTCCTCGTCGGCAAATTCGGCGATCGCCTCGGCCACCTCTGCCGGAGTCGCATAGCGCTCGCGCGGATCCTTGGCCAGCATCGTCTCGTAGACCTCTTCCAAATCCTGAGGGCAGTCCTGGCAGGCCTCGACCAACGGCGGGATGGGTGCGACGACGTGGGCCATGAGTTTCTTGCGGCTGGTGTCGTAGGCCGGAGTGGCGTAAGGGGTTTTTCCCGTGAGCAGAAAGAAGAGCGTGCAGCCGAGGCTGTAGATATCCGCGCGGATGTCGGCCGCCGCGGAGTTCTCCCACTGCTCGGGCGCCATGTAGTCGATGGTGCCCATGGTCACGCCCGGTTGCGTCAGCCCTCGCTGCTGCGGCGCGTCGTCGCGGCGCTCGGCATGAAATTTGGCCAGCCCCAGGTCCAACAGTTTCACCTGGCCACTGCGGCACAGCATCAGGTTGGCAGGCTTGATGTCGCGATGCACCAATTGATGTTCGTGGGCATGCTGCAAGCCGAGTGCCGCCTGGCGGATGATCTCGCACGCCGCACCAGCCCCCAGCGGGCCGCCCGGCGGCCGGCCCATGCCCACGAACTGTTGCAAGTTGATGCCGTCGACGAACTCCATGACCAGGAATTGCACGCCGCCCGCCTCGCCCGCGTTGAAGGCCCGCACGATGTTCGGATGATCCAGCCCTCCGATCGATTGCATCTCGCGGCGGAAGCGGCCCAGCGCCTGCGGATCATCGAGGTAGCGGTGCGGCAGGATCTTCAGGGCGACCGTCTGGTTGAGATAGACCTGGCGGGCCTTATAGACGACGCCCATGCCGCCGCGACCGAGTTCCTCCAGCAATTCGTAGTCGCCCAGACGGCGGGTCTTGACGACCCGGCGGAAGACGCTGTCAACCAGATCGGCGCTTTCGGGAAAGCGGCTGCGGTACTCCTCCACCTGAAGGAAGGTGCCGCCCCGCTGGCGGAAGTCGAGTTCGATCTCCAGCAATTCCGCGAGCAGCCGGTCTTGCTCGCCAGGCGGGGCCTGGAGCAATAGCTCCTCAATCATCGGGGGCTTGCCTGTTTGGAAGGCCTTTTCGAACTGATCGCACATCAGATCGATGCGGCCGGTCGACGAAACCGGTGGTTGGGTAGGCTCGCGACTTCCCTGCTGGCTCACGGCGGCGGGTTTCCTGAGGGGAGAGGGAATTTTCTATTATCCTATCACGTTGGGGGAGGGGTGTCGAGCAGGGAGCGGGGAGCGGAGAGCGGAGAGCAGGGAGCGGGGAGCGGAGAGCAGGGAGCAGGGAGCAGGGAGCAGGGGGCAGGGAGCGGGGAGCAGGGAGCAGGGAGCGGAGAGCAGGGAGCAGGTCAATTTGTCCCATTCTCGCCCCAACGGGTGGTTTTTGCCCGAACTTGCCCGAAAAAATCCCCCTTCCGACCTTCATATTCCTGTCGGCCATTCCTGTCTACGCTGTTTGTCCGCCGCGCTTCGGCATTACCATTCCAACGGGTGGTTTTCTGCCCGAACTTGCCCGAAAAAATCCCCCTTCCGACCTTCATATTCCTGTCGGCCATTTTCCTGTCTTCGCTGTTTGTGCGCCGTGCTTCGGCATTGCCATTCCAACGGGTGGTTTTTGCCCGAACTTGCCCGAAAAAATCCCCTTCCGACCTTCATATTCCTGTCAGCCATCTTTCTGTCTACGCTGTTTGTCCGGGCGCTCCGGAATAACCATGCCAACGGGTGGTTTTTGCCCGAACTTGCCCAAAACAAATCCTCCTTCCGACTTTCGTGTTCCTGTCGGCCATTTTCCTGTCTACGCTGTTTGTCCGCCGCGCTTCGGCATTACCATTCCAACGGGTGGTTTGCCCGAACTTGCTCAAAAAGATCCTCTGTCCCACCTTCATATTCCTGTCGTCCATTTTCCTGTCTTCGCTGTTTGTCCGGGTGCTCCGGAATAACCATGCCAACGGGTGGTTTTGCCCGAACTTGCCCAAAACAAATCCTCCTTCCGACTTTAATGTTCCTGTCGGCCATTTTCCTGTCTTCGCTGTTTGTCCGCGCGCTCCGGAATAACCATGCCAACGGGTGGTTTTGCCCGAACTTGCCCAAAACAAATCCTCCTTCCGACTTTAATGTTCCTGTCGGCCATTTTCCTGTCTTCGCTGTTTGTCCGGCGCGCTCCGGAATAACCATGCCAACGGGTGGTTTTGCCCGAACTTGCCCGAAACAAATCCTCCTTCCGACCTTCATGTTCCTATCGGCCATTAGGCTATTTCCTTGCTGACCTTCGATCGAGGTGGACGGCCGGTGCGCCGTGGACCGACCGTCCACCCTTGCTCCCGGCGCGCAGTGCCGGGGGGCGGTGATTTTGCGTATCTCAATTGTCAATGAGCAACGTCCGGATACAGATATATACGGATTTGGCGGCAAGAATGGGAAAAGGAAATCGGTCCGGGAGTGCGGATTGCGTCGCAACTCCGCTCGCCGCCGTGACTTGCAACTTTGCGATTTTTCTGGAATGTGTGCGCGGCAATTCGCGCGGGAACCACGCCGACAGGGGCTGTTTAATACGTAGTTATCTGTATTCGGTGCTGCGCTTGATGATTGTGTGGTTGGGAACGGAGCATTGCGCATGAAGTGGCGCAAGCCCCTGGCCGGGACAGTTGACGAGTCCGCCCCGGTTTGCGCGGCGGGCCTTGGCAAGGCCCGCCGCAGAACCAAATTTTCAAAGAACAAATAATACGGGTAATTATCCATATAAATGGATTCATGTCAAGGGGCAGGCGGGATTTTTCCCGCGGAACTGCGCGGCGGGCCGGATCGCCGCAAGTGGTTTTGCGGCATGCGGTTCCGGCATTTTTTGAACACGCCGTGGGCCTTCATCCTTCATCCTTCATCCCATCCCTCCCTCTCCCCCTGCCTCCCTTCTCAGTGGGATTGTGCTATAATGGCAGCTTGACTGGAAACCGCGATGTTTCACCGATCCTGTCTGCTTCCGAGCGAAGCGGGCTACCCCCGGATCAAGCGTAATCGGCCACCCATTAGAGTGCGAACCGAGAAAAACGGAGTGTGCGCCGAGCGGATCGACGACGCGGGCAATCCCACCGGCGAGGAAACCGAAGTCGGGCAGGACGAGCCCGAAGAAGCCGAAGACGAAGCGGCACGACGCCGGGTCCCGAGGAAGAGGTTCCGGGCGAAAAGCGGCAGAAATTCTATGTTGATGGCGGTCAGGTCGAGATTGCCGCTCACCTGGTCTACGAGTTTGACCCCGGCGGCAAGCAACTCCAGGTGGTCGAATACACCGACTACACGGCGTCGAAGGTGCGGACGCTCTTCCCCAATGCGGCCGAGTTGCGGAAGAGATGGGCCGATCCGGCCCGCCGCAGTGAGATTATCGAGGCCCTGGCCGAGCGAGGGATCGAGTTTGACGAATTGGCCGATGCGGCCAGGCAGCCCGATGCTGATCCGTTTGATCTGCTTTGCCACGTGGCCTTCAATGCTCCGCTGCGGACCCGCCGGGAGCGGGCCGACCGCTTGAAGATGGACCGCAAGGACTTTTTCGACAAGTACGCCCCGGAGGCCCGTTGCATTTTGGAGGAGCTTTTGGAGAAATACGCGCAGCACGGCGCGGCGCAGTTCGTGATTCCGGAGATTTTGGAGGTCCCGCCGCTCAGCGAGCATGGCAACGTGCTGGAGATTGCGGACAAGTCTCGGCGGCGTGGAGAAGCTGCGCGAGGCGATTGCCGAATTGCAGACCTTGTTGTATGCTGCGGCGTAAACTAGACCCCTGCCAGCCGGAGCCAACGACATTTCGTAGACCCCTGCCAGCTTGCCTGGCCGGTGAACTAGTTTTGTAACGAAGGAGAGCAGAGGCAGAATTCCGGGGACCCCTGCAGCTTGCCTGGCCGGTGTACGAGTTTTGAAGCGAAGGAGCGCAGCCAGCGGAAACCGTAGACCCCTGCCAGCCGGCAGGTGAAAGTTTGTAAGCGAAGGAGCAACAGCCGGGCAAGAATCATAGACCCCTGCCAGCTTGCCTGGCCGGTGAACGAGTCTTATAAGCGAAGGGGACGTCGCGGGATCTTCCCGGGACCCCTGCCAGCTTGTCTGGCCGGTGAACGAGTCTTGTAAGCGAAGGGGCCAGTTCGGCATAATCCCTAGACCCCTGCCAGCTTGTCTGGCCGGTGAACGAGTCTTGTAAGCGAAGGAGAGCCCTCCCCCGCCACAATCCATAGACCCCTGCCGGCTTGCCGGCCGGTGAACCAGTTTTCTGGGCGAACCGCAGACCGGCCATCGCTAAAAAGACTTCTTCACTTGGCGGGCGGGCCGGCAGGGGGCGTTGGCCCTTTTCGCGGGTGTTCCCCGCTAAAAAGACTTATTCGCCAGCCCGGCAAGCGGGCTGGGGTCCCGCCAATTGAATTAGGAAAAACGTTCACGAAAAAATGCCCAAGCAACCCAAGAAACCTGACGCACCCCAGACCACGGCCCAGCAGCTCGGCAGCCTCATCAAGTCGGCCCGCGACATCATGCGGAAGGACAAGGGCCTCAACGGCGACCTCGACCGCTTGCCGATGCTCACCTGGGTCATGTTCCTCAAGTTCCTCGACGACCTGGAGCAGGTCGAGGAGACGAGGGCGGCTCGGCGGCAAAAGCTACCGCACGGCCATCGAACCGCCCTATCGCTGGCGGGATTGGGCGGCAAAGAAGGACGGCATCACCGGCGACGAACTGATCAAATTCATCAACAACGACGAGGCGGTCCGGCCCGACGGCACCAAGGTGCCGGGCTGTTCGCCTGCCTGCGGGCCTTGCAGGGGCAAAACGGCGACGGCCGCCGCGACGTGATCGCCAACGTCTTTCGCGGCGTCCAGAACCGCATGATCTCCGGCTACCTGCTCGCATCAAGCACGGCTCTGACCGAATTCAACCTCCACACCATCGTTCGCCTGCCCAACGGCGTCTTTGCCCCCTACACGTCGATCCCCACGAACCTGCTCTTCTGCGATTGCTCCGGGCCGACGAAGACGATCTGGTACTATGAGCAGCCGCTCCCCGACGAACGGAAGAACTACACGAAGACCAAGCCCATCCAGTACGAGGAATTTGCCGACTGCCTGAAATGGTGGGGCAAGCGGAAAGAGAACGGCCGGGCCTGGAAGGTCAAGGCCGCGGACGTGATCAAGCTGGACGATGACGGGAACCTGGTATCGGTGAATCTCGACATCAAGAACCCCAGTGCCGAAGAAGCCCTGGAGCATTTGCCGCCCGAGCAACTGGTCGAAAGCATCTTGACAAAGGAGAGGCGGATCATTGAAATCATGGGCGAGATCAGGAAGGTCCTGGCGGGGGCGGGGAAATGAGCAAGAAAAGCAGCATCGAAGTGCAAGGAACGGCGATCGCGATTGTTTCTCGGGACGAGGGCGACTATATCTCCCTGACCGACATGGTTCGCCATTTTGAGGGTGGCGGGCTGCGCTTATCGAGCAATGGCTGAAGAACAAGGATACCGTGCTGTTCTTGGTGTTTGGGAAACGCTCCACAACCCGGATTTTAATTCCCTCAATTTGAGGGAATTAAAAATGAAGCCGGGCGGAACAGCTTCTTTCTATCCGCAAAAAAATGGATGGAAGTCGCCCGCGGGCGGGCCGATTGCCAGCGCCGGACGCTATGGCGGCACGCCCACAAAGACATCGCCTTCGAGTTCGGCTCGTGGCCAGCCCGGAATTCAAGCTCTATCTCATTAAGGAGTTCGAGCGTCTTAAGGACGATGAAAACCGCCGGCTCTCGCTGTCGTGGAACCTCAACCGCGCCCTTTCGAAGCTCAACTACCGGATCCACACCGATGCGATCAAACATACCTTATTCCGCCGGAAATCACGCCAGCCCAGGCTGCCATCACCTACGCCAACGAAGCCGACCTTCTAAACGTGGCCCTCTTTCGGCGGCATGAAGCAATGGCGGGAGGCCAACCCCCGGCTTGACGGCACACTTGCCACCATGCCACGATCGAGCAACTCCTCGTCCTTGCCAACCTCGAGGGCATGAATGCCGAGTTCATCGATATGTCGCTGCCGCAGGGCGAACGGCTGAAACGCCTCAATCAGATTGCCATTCGCCAAATGCTGACACTCACCGGCCACCCGGCCTTGCGCCAACTTCCGCCCGGAACGGGAGACTGGGCCATGAGCGGCCACTGATCGCAGATTTTTGACGCACTGCGTCCAGAATTGTCCTGGCACCCACTACCGCCTCCTCCACGGGTGGTCCCCACCCGCGAATTGGAGCGGCTAGATATTACTCGCTTGCTATCTGCCCACGGAAACGGAACTGGCGGCCGAAGTGCAGCGCGAGTGGCAAGCCATCGAGATGGAACAACTGACTTCGGCAGGAAGAGACCCTATGAATAATCCGCAACGGTTCGCCAGCGATTTACGGTTCCCCTTGTCCGACGAGGAATTTGAGAATTGGAGGTCACAAATTGTGACCTCCAATTCCGCCGCCAAGATGGGCCTCCGGCGACGGCCCTACGCCTTCACGGAGCAAGGCGTGGCCATGCTCTCCAGCGTCTTGAACAGCGACCGTGCCGTTGAAGTCAAACATCGCCATCATGCGGGCCTTCGTGCGGCTGCGAAAATCATGTCCACGCACTTCGCGTCCCGGTGGTACAATGAAAGACGTATGCTGCCTGCGATTTGGAGGAAAACCGAATTCGACTCTAGGTCTGAATTGATCCCGGAGGTCCAGCACTTGTCGGCCGCTGACAAATTGAAGCTAATCCGCGTCTTGACCGAGGAATTGGATACGGGCGAGGATATTTCGCTGTTCGTTCCGGGCAAAGCCTACGACATTCTCACGCCCTTTGCTTCACCGGGAGCAGTGCTGGGTAATCTTGATGAAGCGTTCGGGAAGTCGTGCGAGCAGGACCAGTTGTGGCGGGGGTGGGCCTAATCGAGCAAGCAGCAGGGAACGGAAGTCGTCTTGGTGGACCAGATCGAGCCGTGGAATCCCTCTGACCCGCGGGCAGCGGGTGCTGCTCGATGCCGATTTGGCTGCTCTATATGACGTCACCACCAAGCGGCTTGACGAGCAGGTACAAGCGCAAACCAGGGACGGTTTCCAGGCAGACTCGTGTTCCAATTGACGCCCGACGAAGCGGAAACGATGCGGTCGCAATTTGCGACATCTAACTGTGAGGTCGCTAAATTGCGACCTCAAGTTCGGCGTCCCACGGTGGCCGAACGTTATCTGCCCTACGCCTTCACCGAACATGGGGCATTGATGGCCGCCGGGCTTCCTCTTCCCCACTCGCTCTCTTCGCTCCCTGCTCCCTGCTCCCTGCTCCCCGCCTGCACCGAACTGGCCGAGTTGGAACGGAAGGTGGGCGGCCATGACGTGGCGATCCAGTCGTTGGTGGCCACGATTTGCCAATTGATGCAGCCCCCGCCGGCGCCCTCTTCGCGGCGAATCGGCTTTCACGTCAAGCCGGAGGACTCTGATCGTGAGCAAGGGATGGCCGATGGTGCCGCTGGGAGAGGTCGCTACGTCGATACAGCGCGGCGTTTCGGTCATTCCAGGCCGGGAATCCGCACTTTGGGCGTCAAGTGGTGGGGGCAAGGCGCTGATGAACGCGAAACCGTTGACGGGAGCCAAACCGCCGCGGGGATGCTCAACGAAGTGCAGCAGGACGACCCTGATCATCAACAAGATCTGGGTTCGGCATGGCTCCGTTGCTATCGTTGGGCCCGAAGTCCATGGCTGCGCAGGGTCGAACGAATTTCCGACTTTTGCACTTAATCGGCAACGAATCCTGCCCCGGTGGGTCCATTGGTATACAAAGACCCGCGATCTCTGGCAGAAGTGCGATGCATTATTCAAGGCAAAAGCGGCAAGAACCGAATCCGACCGGAGCGGTTCCTGACGGTCGAAATCCCCCTTCCCCCGCTTCCCGAACAGCGACGGATCGTGGCGAAGGTTGAAGAACTGGCGGCGAAGATCGAGGTTGCGGAGCGCTGCGTCAGTCAAGTGACCAGAAAGGATGCTTGTTGCCTCTAAATGCCTCCGCCGCTGTCTTCGACAGTCTTCGGTCCGGGGTCCTGCCGCTCCTGGATGTCCTGAAGGAAGACTCTCGCAATGGCTTGGGAACACGGCCTTCCGAATCGCCCCCCGGCGTTCCGATCCTGAGAATTAGTGCTGGAACGTCCCGTGCCGATGGCGTTGTAAGAACGAACTGACGACAAGTTCATGGAGCTTTCGGAAAGCGATCTCAGAACCTACTCGTCAGGCGAGGCGACCTGCTTGCCGTAGATTCAACGGCAATCTCCGTTTTGTTGGTCGCTTTGCTTTGTACACAGGCTACTCCGGCCAGCACCAGGTTTATCCAGACAAGCTGATTCGCTTTCGGGTTGACGATGCGCGGGTGACGCCGAGTTTGTCCGTATGCGATGAACGCCCGAACATGCAGAGCGGTCATCGAGTCCCGCTGTGCTACGACTGCCGGAAACATTGGGATCAGTGCTACGAGCCTGAAAACGACACCAATCCCCGTGCCGCCCGTCTCCGAACAACGCCGCATCGTCGCCTACCTGGACGACTTGCAGGCGAGGGTCAATTGCATGAAGACGTTGCAGGCCCAGACTCAAGCCGAACTGATGCCCTGCTGCCGTCAGTTTTGGACGAGGCGTTCAAGGGGGAATTGTAAGAGGTTAATGAAATGCAAAAGCCGCTGGTGTTCATCTCGCACATTACCACGGAAAAGGAAATTGCCATCGCCCTCAAAGGACTTGTCGAACAGGCCTTTCTCGGAATGGTTGATGTCTTCGTTTCGTCCGATCCGAACAGTATCGCAATGGGCGGGCGATGGCTCAACGACATCACTTACGGCTTGAAAACATGCGTTATTGAGATCGTACTTGCCGGTCCTCTGACTGTTACCTGTCCCTGGATCAACTTTGAAGCAGGTGCGGGCTGGTACGTGACATTCCAGTTATCCCGCTTTGCCATTCCGGAATGACACCGTCGGCGCTTACGGAAAATGATAGTTTTCAAGCGGCTTTGGCTAGGGAAGCAACCCACTTGCAAAGGGTATTTGCCGTGATTGCGAAGGCGATCGACTGCAAGTTGCCTGAGGTGAATTACGCGGCATTCATTGAGAGCGTTCGGGTTTTGAAACGGTGTCCGACCTGATTGAGGGAATGTCAGGCAAGTCGCCGCTTGCGGACGAAGCCGGACTTAGGGCTGACGAAACTTTACCCTGGTTGCAATTGCGGAGGAAACGGAGACGCCGGGCAGTGGGTATGGCCCCAGTCTGTGGTGCGCGCCATGAATGACGCCGGGTATCGAAACATCGCCGTCACGCTTGGTATGGCCGGGCTGGAGAGAAAAGGACTGATTGAATCCGCTGAAGTACAAGATTACAACGACTCAGGGACCGGAATTCGAGTTACTGATAATGGTTGGTCGTGGTTGGAGAGTAATATCGAGAAGGTTGAACAGATATTGCTGCCAATTGACCCGAAAGCAATTGGAGATTCAAGCAGTGATTTCTTTTTGAGGAGGCAGACCAGGGGACACTGCCAGTAAACGCTGATCCTCCAACAACCCTGAATGTCGATTCCAAGGAACTTGCCTTTTGAAGGAGACCCTTCTCATGGCGAAACTCGAACACCCTTATTGCGGCAATCATTGGAGCGGTAGTCTTTTCACGCCAATGTTCAAGCAGGGCGGACGAGAGCAGCAGATTAACGCCGAGGCCGCTGCTTGCCGCCTTAGTCACAAAAATGACCGACTTGACGAAACCCGATCCAAACGGGAAAACTCCCGAGGCGACCAAGGAGGAGATGTTGCAGTGTGAGATAATGTTGATCAACACGTGGAAAATCTCGATAGTATCGGAAGTATGACTGCTGAACAGGCGGCGCAGGTTGATAAAATCAAGAAGCACGTTGATGAAATACTCGCGAAGGAAACGGCCATTCGCACGGAGACCGCTCTCACGAGCATGCAACGGTCGAAAGACATTGCGGACGTGCATCTAAAGGTGGCTTCCTGGGAGAGGCCGTGAGTGCGTTGCGACTTGAAAAGGACTCCGATACGTGGACGACTCTTGCAAGGGGCCTTGGACATTTCCTTTTGGCGGCCATCTGGCCAATTGCCGTCGCGATTTGCGTGCTCATCGCATGGGCTCAGGTGTCGTTCCGGCAATCGTTGCCGGAATTCGCAAAATAGAGGTCGGAATGGTCAAGCTGGAGCTCAGTGAGGCTAACGCTCCGGAAATCGAGTCAGGTCTCGAGCAGGCGTTTGCCACCTACCGTCGGCAGATCAACGACCATTGTAGTCGTAGGGTACGGGTGCATCAGCTTGCCGAGAGGCTCGAAACCGTCTTCCACGAGTATCTTAAGTCGGGAGCTGAACGAACATTATCGGGACTCGCGATGCACGATTCATGCGGAAGATGTTCCTCATCGAAGATAGTCTATACCAGTTGCTGGATTACTACCCACGAGGTGGGGGTATTTATCGGCCACTGCCGGGCGAGCGTGGAGCAATCGCTTCGGGCTTATCGGTAGAGTTTGGCGAACAAAAGAGGATCTACTTCTGGGAAACATGGACCCATCGGCCGAGGGGTTGATTGGTAACTGGAGCATGTCGCCAGATGAAGCGGGCACAAAGGGATGTAACAAGAGATTGCTCGCAGGCATCGTATTGAAGTCCAACCGAGGCGTGCCGATCGGTGTTTTCTATATTGATCACGCGGACCCGTTTGTCTTTGGCGATTCGTCTGCGCCTGAGGACCACGAGCTTCGCAAAAAGGCGGCGACATTTGCCGGATCGGGTTCGTCAAGGCTGCCGGGATACTGGGCTAGCCGACGAAGTTGAGCAAGTGATTCACGAGTTGAACGAGCGGGGGCTACACTTAAGAATATACTGGGAACTTATCGTGAGAGGAAGCTACGATGATCTGGCACTCGAGTACTACGACGCGGAACGTCATCCCACCTGTGCGAATTTCCGGGAAGCCAGTAGGCTGCTTCTGAGGAGTTGGCTTCGACCGTTCGATAGGGACGGGAACGATGGTAGAGGTGGGAGCGGGCATGTCCTTGGTCGCGGAACTCGCTGTGGAACAGAACAAGCCGCTTGGTTCTTTGGTACTTCTCGATTCGTCGCCGCGGATGCTGGAATACTCTGCTCGATGGATTGCCATGGGAGCGTGTCGGTCCATCGCGTCGGCTGACGACATGGGGCTACAACCGGGAAGTATAGCTTTGATCGTCTCGAGCCTTGGCGATCCATATAATCCGGGCGATTCTGGTCGCAAGTCGAATCCTCACTTACGCCCGGAGGCGTCGCTATTTTCACCACGCCGTCGACTATCGGGTGTTGTCCTTCAGAGATCCAACCGACCCCGATAGCATTTCGAGTGCCGAGTTTGAACTCAGGGATGGACGACATATTTCTGTTCCTTCGTTTGTTCTTCCGCCGGAGGATAGATTGTGCTCATGCAAGGATATGGCCTCTATGTCACTGAAACTGTGAATGTCCCCTTATCAGCGCGAGGGGAGGCACGAGTGTCCAGAAAACTTAAGACGATTGGGAAGCTTCGCGGGCCGATCGTGACAGGTTACGTCGCACGAAAGCGAGTATAAACAAATTGCGATAGTTCGGGCATGAAAAGGGAGGAATTGAAGAATGACAGAGGTTGAGAGGTTCTTTGGAAGGGCCATTTACGATTATAACTGTGGCGACATAGAATTGCTTCTGGACGATAAAACTACGGCTCTTGGGCCGTTACTGTCGGCGGTCGCGGCAGGGGTCGATACCGTCGCAGGAATGATGTTTGGATTCACCGACGGTGCGGCAGAAGTAATAGTAAAGAGCGATCTGTTCGGTTCTGGAGCGGAAAAGGGGCCATCACTGAATTCGTCGTTGACCAGCGAACAACGGTGCCGCTTGAAAGTGTGGCGCTGGTGCCCCGCACCGTGTTTCCACGTGGAAACCGGACGGCGAGATTCTCAGGCCACACACCCGTTGCCGCCGCTCTCTTTGACATCCGGGCAGGTAATTGGCTAAGTACCGCAATGAGCGACGAGCCCCTACTGCAATCCATCGGCGGCCTTGCTGAACGCCTCCAATCGCTGAATCGGCAGGCGGTGCGGGAATACACGCCTGTCGTCGAGAGCATCCTGCGCTGCAGCCGCGATATCCGTCAAATCGAGCACACGCTCGACGGGCTGCTCGACTTCTGCGGCTACGATCCCGCACTCGTTCTCTTCAAGACGCTCTGCCGCCACTATTGGGAAATCGATCCGCTGGCGACGACCGGCTATGTCCAATTATACCGCGAAATTGGGATTCGGAGGATAAAGAGGAAGCATCCTGACCCCACGATCGCTCAACGACCGACCAGGACGATCCCCGACGACCGAGAGGAACAAGGAGGGAAAAGGGTGACATCCACGTGACATCCACCAAATTTAGATAAGACTGGAAGACTCGACAATTGCCAAGCGGCGAGAACAACGCGGAAAATCGGGGGCATGAGCACCGGAAGGTCGAGGTTCCCGATCCGCAAGAGGAGCCGATGAGGACAACCAAGATGACCGACGCCAACCCACCCCCCAGCCTCAAGCAGGTGACCATTTTCACCGACGGCGCCGCGGTGCCCAACCCCGGGGCAGGCGGGTACGGCGTCGTTCTCCGCTTCGGCGCGCATCATAAGGAACTCTCGGGCGGTTTTCGGCGCACGACGAACAATCGCATGGAACTCATGGCGGTCATCGTCGGCCTGGAATCGCTCAAGGAGCGGTGCCAAGCGACCGTGCACAGCGATTCCCAGTATATCGTCGAGGCCGTCACGTCCGGGGCCGCGTTCCGCTGGCGAGGAAACGGCTGGAAATTCAAACCGCTCGGCGCCAAGCTCGTGAAGAACCCGGATCTGTGGGAACGGCTGCTGGCCGGGTACGAGAAACACGAGGTGCAAATGGTCTGGGTCAAGGGGCACGCTGGAATCGCCGACAACGAACGGTGCGATGCCTTGGCGATGGCGGCGTGCAAACCGGGCGATCTGCCTGCCGATCTCGGCTACGTCGAAGACCTCTCGGAAGAACTGCGCCCGGCCCGACCGCCGGAGTTGCCCGCAGGGCGGCAAGGCCGAAAGATCACCGCCGAGGGACAGTCTTGCCGGCATTGCGGCACCCCGGTCGTCAAGCGGCGCGTAGCCGCAAGAAGATCAAGGCGGGCCAAGCATATTGCTACGCGTGGTATCTGTACTGCCCAGGTTGCAAGGCCATGTACCTGGTGGAAGAAGCTAAACAACCGCTTGGCGGGAATGAGCCGACCCAAGGATTGTTTTGAGCTGGGTGATAACACCGCGGCCGGAAAAGCGCCGGGGAAAACAACGGGGGAAAACAACGGGATAAGTCCCATTACCGGGGATAAGTTTCATCACGGCGTTCACATAATCGGACTTATCCCCTTATTCGCCTACACAGATCGCCCAGGCGATCCGCGAATTCAACGATGCGGCAAAAGAGGCCGGCAGCCCTGAAAAGGTGATTCTGCTTGTGTCGGTCCCCGGCCTAAAGGATGGAGGATTCACCCTCCCGTGAGCACGAAGAGGATTACGAAGAAGGCATCGCTGCAGGCGAGAAGCTTGCCGGCTTTTGCGGCAATCGTCGCGCTGTCTCTCGTGACAGGATGCGATCCCGGTTACAGCTATCGCGCGATCAATCGCGAGCGGGCCGGCGAGCTATGGTCGCAGACGATCGAGGGCGTGAGCTTTGAGTGCAGGGTCCCAACAATACTCATCGGAGACAGCGGCATCATGGGAGTTGTGGTGGTCACCAACCACTCCGGGGCAGACGTTACGGTTCTTGGAGGAACGCTCACGACGAATGGCACTGTCTTCACCGGGAAACTCCAGGACGGCGAGCAGGCCATTTCCGTGAAAAAGGGATCAACGCAAGAGGTCGGCCTGAATGTTGATTTGGGTGCGGCCGCCTCGAATGTCCTTGCCCCGTCGATCGTCTGGACATGGCGGGTCAAGATCGGAAGCAAGGAACACGCGGTGGCGGTCGAAACGGTGCGCAAGCCTTAGTGGTCCGTTTCAGAAATGATGTCAGGGTTGCACGGATTCAGCCGTAGGGTGGGACCAGCGAGCTTGCGAGCGCCGGCCCACCAATCGCCGGTGTTGGTGGGCCGGCGCTCGCAAGCTCGCTGGTCCCACCCTACACACTTATCCCTGACATCATTTCTGAAACGGACCGCTAAGTCGTTACCTCGCTTACGCTTCGGGTTCGTGTGAGCCGTCGCAAGAAGCCGTCGCCGCCCTTCCCACATCCAGCAGCCTCGGAACGGCCGCCCGATTGACCCCGGGCGTCAGAAGGCAACAATGGATAGAGGAGCCCGCAGCGATTTGATCATTAACCCAATCGAGGAGATTTGGCCATGAGCGAGCGTATCGACCGGAGAGGTTTTTTGCATAGCGCCGCGACCGGCAGCACCATGCTGGGTCTCGGCGGGCTTGCGTTTCTGTCCGATTTGCCCCCCGTGTCCGCTGCCGAGGCCCGACTGGCGCCCGGCACGGTCCCCTTGCTGCCGGACATCGAACCGCTGGTTCGCCTGCTGGAGGAGACGCCCCGCGAGCGGCTGCTGGAGGTCATCGGGGCGCGGGTCCGCCAGGGTCTCAGTTACCAGCAGATTCTGGCTGCCTTGCTGCTGGCCGGGGTGCGGAACATCCAGCCGCGGCCCGCGGTGGGGTTCAAGTTCCACGCGGTGATGGCCGTCAACGCGGTCTATCGGGCCGGACTTTCGGCCGCCGACGCGGATCGCTGGCTGGCCCTCTTCTGGGCGCTCGACTACTTCAAGGATTCGCAGGCCCGCAACGTGCAGGAGGGCGGCTGGCGGATGAAGCCGGTGGACGAAGCGCGTCTGCCTGACGCCCCCAAGACCCAGCAGGCGTTCCGCCAGGCGATGGACGCGTGGGATGAAACGGCGGCCGATGCGGCCGTCGCCCGGCTCGCCCGCACGGCGGGATCTGACCAGGTCTTCGAGCTGCTCTATCGGTACGGCGCGCGGGACTTCCGCGACATCGGGCACAAGGCGATCTTCGTGGCCAACACCCAGCGCGTGCTGCCGCAAGTCGGCTGGCGTCATGCCGAGCCGGTCCTGCGGTCGCTGGCCTTCGCGCTTCTGCGCGCGGGTCCGACAATCCTGCCCGGCAAGACGCCCCGGCCGACCATCCCTGGCGGCGGAACCAGGAGCTGGCGGCACACATCCCCGAGAACTGGCAGGCAGGCAAGCCGAGCCGCGAGGCGACCGTGGAGCTGCTGGCGGCATTGCGGCAGGGCACCAATGACGCGACCTGCGATGCGGCGGTTCAACTGCTGCGGCGCGGGACGGCCCCGCAGTCGCTCTGGGACGCGCTCTTCTGCGGCGCCGCGGAGTTGCTCCTGCGGCAGCCCGGCATCGTCGCCCTGCACGCCGTCACCAGCACCAACGCCCTGCACTATGCCTACTTGACCAGCGGCGACGACCAGACCCGGCGGTTGCTGCTGCTGCAAGCCGCGGCCTTCCTGCCGATGTTTCGCCAATCGTTGGAAGGTCGAGGCCGTCTGCGGGAGGCGCCCATCGATAAGCTGGAAGCGATCCCGCTCTCCGGCGACGGCTCGAAAGGCGTCGCGGAGATCTTTGCCGAGATCGGCCGCGACCGGCAGGCAGCCGCCGGCAAGACCTTGGCTTACCTCCAGGCCAAGGGCTCGGCGGAGGACTTCATGGAGACGGCCCGCCGCCTGGTGCTGGTCAAGGGCAACGATCCCCACGACTACAAATTCAGCCTGGCGGCCCTGGAAGACTATTATCATGTCTCGCCCGAATGGCGCGACCGCTATCTGGCGGCCAGCGTGCTGCAATTGCGCGGCTCGGGGGGAAGAGACAACGCCCTGGTCAGTCGCATCAGGTCCGCCGTCCAGGGATGAGGCGGTAGCGAAGCGAACAAGCACCGTTTGCGATCTATCACGTTGGGGGAGGGGTGTCGAGCAGGACCGTCAGCAAGACCTTTCGGGCATCCGCATTGGTGCCCACGACGAAATTTTCCAGAGCGGGCGGCCCGTGCTGGTCGGAGCCGCCCAGACCAAAGCCCAGGCCATCGATCTGGCTGCGGATGTGGCCACCTTGTTCGATTGGCTGCGTCGCGACATCCTCTCGCTGGCCGAACTACTGACCGGCCAGCAGCATCCCCATTGGCTGGAAATGCTCGGCTACCAGCGATTCTCGCGGAATTGACCGGTCCTTTTCCGCAATGCTGTCGCCAAACCCTTGCGGGCCGCGCTCAGGCTACGTCTGTGTTACCCAAAAACACGCTAAATTGAACCAGGCCGCAAAACGGGCGATTCTGGCCAGAAATCGCAAAAACTCCCATTGGTATGCAAGGAAAATTCCGAACAAGTCTTGGTTTTGGGAGTAGTTATCCGACAGCGCAGGACTGTCCGGCATTGATCACGATCGGCCTGGCGAATTCGAGCGTGGTCAGTCCGCCTTCGCGGGTGAAGGTGGCGCTGACCGGGCGGCCCGCCAGACGAACGGCCGGTTTCGCCGCGGGAACATTGACCTGAAGCTTCTTGAATCCCAACGAGCCGGACTGGCAGTCGATGGTCAAGGTGCCGCCGTTGCGGCTGATCGTGCCAAAGCCCGCAGCCGTCACCCACGGGCGCGAAAATCTCCCGGCGCGGTGGGCAGAAGACCGAGCATCTCGGCAGGCCAATCGGGCTTGAAACCGGTGGCCGCCAGGAGCGTGGTCCAACTGCTCATGGCGCGGGTGTAATGACCGCCGCATTCCACGTGGTTCCACGGCATCCCGGCCCTCAGGTAACGGCGATGCACGGCCTCCACAATGCGGCGCCTTCCGCGTACCAGCCGTGGTCCATCAAGAACGACGCGAAGGCAAATTCGATGCCCGACCAGACGCCGCCCGCCTGGTGATTATTGACCGCCGCCAGATCGCGGCCGCCCTTGGGCGCGGTGGCGTTGCCGACGCCGATTTCAGGGCTGAAATTGTTCTTCAAGATCGCAGCCACGGCTTTGGCCAGGTTCTTTTCGGAAATGGTCGTGGGCAGTCCCATCAGGTGGCTGAACCATTCGCCGCTGATCTGGTCGGTCATGCAGATTTCGTCCCGCGTGGCGCCATCCACCCAGAGGCTGTAGTAGTCGCCGTTAAACAGCAGGCGGTCGAAACTGGCGGAGGCCTTGTCGAGCGTCGCCTGCCAGCGCTTTTCGTCGCTGGTCTTTCCCAAGTCGCGAGCCATGCGGATGGCGGCCTTGAGCGATCCGATCCAGAGCGAGGCGATGTAGGAAGGGGCGCCGCGCATTCCCCACTGGTCATAAGTCTGCAACCCGGTCTTCTGGTCGGGCAAGCCGTCGCCGTCCGAATCGAGGGAGTTGATATAGTCCATCGCCTTGACCAGGTGGGGATACAACTCCGCGAGGTAGTCCTTGTCGCCGGTCCAGAGATAATCGCGGCAGGCCATCATCACGAACTGCGGATTCATGTCCACGCGGTCAAAACCGCGATCCACCTGGTCAAAAGTCCGGGCGTAATTGTGCGGCACCTGCCCAATCTCGTTCTGGAACTTGATGATATGTTTCATCTGCCCTAGTTTGAGTTCCGGGAACAAGGCGATGTTGGAAGAGCTGCCGTCGAAATCGACATCCGTCGTGCTCAGCCCGCAGCAGCCCAGCCCTTCCCAGACCGCGAAGTGCCCGGCCTTGCTCCACCAGGTGTTCTTGACGAGCGTGCCCAACTGGCTCGACCAGACGAAGGCCAGCGGCGCGCCCAGCGTCGTATCGAGCAAGGTGCGGGCGAATTTCTCGGTTTCTGCGCGGTGCGTCGCGTAGTTGGCGGAGAGGAACTGGTTGACCTCGGCGGCATTCTTGAACCAGTTCGCGTACATGTGGCCGACCTCCGCGCGCCCGGCCACGTGGTTCGGGAAAAACCAGCCCAAGGTGAAGCGGACTTCCACCTTCTGTCCCGGCTTGAGCGTAACCGCCGACGCCAGGG
Organism: uncultured Planctomycetia bacterium; assembly: GCA_963824275.1. Taxonomy (GTDB): domain Bacteria; phylum Planctomycetota; class Planctomycetia; order Pirellulales; family Thermoguttaceae; genus JANXQG01. The sequence goes on from CAWGOT010000010.1 coordinate 202,113, forward strand.
CCCCCGTGCCCCACGTGGAGCGGCTCCGGTTCGTGCCGGCCAGGCCGCCGTTGAAATTGGCCTGGATTTCCTTCAACACCGTTTTCAGGGAGCTGTCCGAGCCGCTCGCATCTCCGGCCTGGAAGTCCGCGATGAGGCGGTTCAAGAGGGCATCGCCGCGAAGCCTGTCGAGCCAGCTCCTGAGCTGGCCGCTCGACAAGGCATCGATCTCGGCCTCGCTCAGGCGGAATTCCTGCGACGGGTCCGTCGCGGTCTCGGTATTGGGCAAGCGGCCGGTTTTGAAGTAGTCCTGCAACAGGTCGAGCAACATCACACTCACGCGGCGGGTCGCCCAAGTGCATAGGCCGGGCAGCGCGAACTGCCGGAAGGTCCCGCTGATCCAGGAAGGCTCGCCGCCCGCGACCGACAGGCAGAGGCTACCCAGGTCCGACTTGTCCTGCGGCTGGGCGGCGCTGTCCAGCAGCAAACTGGTGGAACCGCCGTCGTGGCGCAGCGTGTTGCTGAGCTTGCGGTCGTCGATCCGGGAGACAATGGGGTTGTCCAGCACGGAGAGCAGCGATGCTTGCACGGTTTCACGGGAAGTATTCTCCAGCGTGAAGACGAAATGGAAGCCGGGCGTGGCCGACTCGCGGGCCTTGCCCGGCATGAAGGGCGAGAAGGCGACGGCGCTAACGCGGAGCGGGAGCGTCGCATCGCGGTAGCGCAACGTGGTCATCGGGTACCAGGCGTCGTACTCGATGGCTTCGATGTCCTGCACGTAGCCCAGCGAGTAGAGGTCATTCTCGTCGTTGCGGAGATACAGCCTGCGGAGTTGGGGCGCCCCGCGACCCGGAGTACCGGGTACCCCGGGCTTGTCGGTCCGCAGCAGGAAGCGGAGGTTCGGCGGCGTGCCGGCCGGGCCGCCGGCCGCCGCGCGGAGTGTGCTGCGCCGACCAGGAACCTTGGTTCAGGATCTGCCACTCGTGCAAGCAACCGTCCGGGCGGATTTCGAGAAATCCGGTCCCGATGCCGCCCAGGGCGCGCCCGATCCCATCGCGATCGTGGAAGGGATGGCGACCGGGCCGCCGGCCTCGGAGACCCAGTTCGCAGGCGAGGCGCCGGGACCACTCGGCGTCTCGGCGCTGGTTGGATCTTGAGCTGCCGCGGCAGGCGCGGCGGGCACGGACGCACATGCCAGGCTGGCGCCGACGGCCCCGGCCGCGCCAAAGAACGTGCGCCGGCTCATGGCGCTCGGGGATTCGACCGGAGGAGCGGCGGGCGTCTCGCGGGGTTGGGACGGAGTGGACGCGTGGACGTCGGCGACGACGGGAGGAGTGTTGGAGTCCATGATTGATTACGGGTTATCGAGTTTGCGGTGATGGTTACGCCCGAAGCGGGCTGCGGCCAAATTGTTAGTCTACTCGGCACAAGCACGGTTGCAAAGCGGTCGGGCACAAAATCTCAACAATTGCCAATCTTCTTCAGCGCTCGTGACCTTTTCGATACTCCCGTCAGATCAGCCATGCCAACCAGTCATGATTCTTCACACGTTGATCAAGTCTCGGATTCCAGCCGTTCGGATGGCCTCTTCGCCCACACGATGTTAGCTTGCGATCTTCGACCGTCTTGAAAAGCGGCGGCAAGCCGCCACACTCCCTAGGGCCGCCAGGAGCAGTACGAGCGCGCCAGGCTCGGGCACCGCAGAAGGCGCCGCCGAATTGCCGCTGGCCACGACGACTTCCGCGCCAAACACCACGCTCCCGCCCGCAGCCGACCACGACCATGAGTCCATGGTGCCCGACATGGTGCCCGCGAAGAGCGATGCCGCCCCGGCCCCCACGGTCAAGCGCGACCCGTTGGGAATGCCGTTGGGGTTCTCGACCACGAGCGTGCCGGCCTTCACGAAGGTGCCGCCGGTGTAGCCGTTGGAGCCGCTGAGGATCAGCGTGCCGGCGTCGTCCAAGCTCAAGGCCGAACCGACCGTGCTTTCGCTGATGTCGCCGCTCAAGGTGAGCGTCGAATTGGCCGTCGGCGCAACACTCAGATTTCCGGCCAGCCAGATGGGGGCCGAGATCACGTGCGTGCCCCCCTGCACCGTAATGTGCGACGTGCTGCCGCTGTTATCAAGCGTCAGGGCGTTGGCGCCAGTCGCCGAGATGCTGAATCCCGAGTTGGTCGAGCCATCGGTGTTACCCAACGCCAGCGTGCCAACCGTCACCGGCTCGTCGAGCACCACGCTCACCAGCGGCGATGCCGCGTTGTTCAGGACCGCCGCCGTTGCCGCCGGCCGTCAAGACTCCGGCATTCAAGTTCACGTTGCCGACCCCGGCCAGGCTGCCCACGGAGCCCGCCGAAACATTCAATCGAAGGGCGCCGCCGGCGCTGACGGTCACGCCGCTGGACGCGGCCAGGGCGTTGCCCGCCGGATCGGCGATGGCCAGCGTGCCGCCGTTAACCGTTGTCGGTCCCGTGAACGAATTGACGACGTTCAACGAAAGCGTGCCGCTGCCGGCCTTGGTCAGGCCGCCGCTGCCGTTCAAGGGCGAGTTGAAGGCCACGCTGTTGGTGCCGGTGTCGATAATCGCCGCCTGCCCCGCGGCGATCGGGGCGATGCCGCCCGAAACGTCGACCGTGTTGCCGGCCGCATATTGCAGCGTGCCGCCGTTGAAGGTGATGCTGCCCGGCGCGGCGTACGGCACGGCCGATGCCGTGAAGTTCAGCACGCCGCCATTGAGGAACGTGCCGCCGGTGTAGGTATTCACGCCGCTGAGGACCTGCGTCCCGGCGCCTGTCGCCACGGCGAGCGCTCGGCGCCGGAGGTGCTCTGGATCGTCCCCGCGAAGGCTCCGCCGTTGCCGCCGTTGCCGACGCTCAGCGTCGAGGCCGTCGCGCTCAGGTCGTCAATTACGCCGACCGTGCCGTTCAGGGCACCGATGGCGGCACTGAATCCGTGCAGGTCGAGCGTGCCGCCGCTCATGGTCAGGCCGCCCGTAGTGACGCCCAGCGTCGCCGCCGTGCTGCCCAACTGCAGGATGCTGCCTTGAACGGTCGTCCCGCCGGTGTAGCTGTTGGAGGCTGTAAGAATGAGCAGGCCCGGTCCCTGGACGTTCAAGGGCGTCAAGGTGCTGGTGCTATACTGAATGATCGGGGCCGAAATGGTCAGCGAACTGTTGGCGCCGAGAATGAAGGGCAAGCTGCTGCGCAGGGAAAACGCGCCGGCACCAGTGATGTAGTTCGTCGTCCCGGCCGCCGCGCTAATGGAACCGCCGAAAAAGTCCCAGGCGCCGTTGTCAGTGAAGTTGATCGCGGGCGACGAGGTCATGGTCCCGCCGGAAAGCGTGATGGGCCGCCACAACGTCTCCGACTGGTTGTTGACCTTCACGACCAGGCCGTAGACGGTGAGCGGGTTGTTGTTGTTGTATCCCAACACGTCGTTAGCGCCGAGATCCAACTCCCCGGCCGCGCTGACGACGATGGCGGAGTTCTGCAGCGTGCCGACCGAGCCGCCGTTCCCGGTGAGGGCCAGAGTGCCGGCGCTGACCGTCGTGGTGCCCGAATACGTGTTGGCCCCGCTCAGGGTCATCAAGCCGCTGCCCGTCTTGGTCAGCGCCGCCGTTCCGCCAAGGGAGGCGTCCGGGTTCGCCAGGGGGATGGACACGGTCAGACTGCCGGGTCCCGCCACGTTGAAGGTGGTGCTGGGCGTCAGGTTCATTCCTTGGTAACCGTTTCCCGTACCGGTAAGGCTAATCGCCGAATTCGCAGTGCCGGTGACGTTCACGATCCCCGTCATACCGAGGCTGTACATCAACCAGTTCGCGCTGTTACCGCCGGTCCCCGTGAGCGTGCCGCCGCTGAGCGTCAGGGGGCCGATCGACTCCACGTCGTTGGCCGTGTTGGTGACGACGCCGCCCGCCTGGATAATCAGCGGCGTGAGGATCGTCGAGCCGCCGCCGCCCAGGGCGTTGCCGAGCGAGAACTGCAGCGTGCCGCCGTTGCCGACCGTGATCGAGCGCGTGGTGATCTGGGGATTGCCCAAGGGCGAGTCGGCGGGGTTGTTGGTTCCCCCGAAATCGTAGGCCGCTTGCAGCGTGCCACCGCTGACCAACACGTTGCCGGCAAAGGAGTTGAGTGCATTCAACGTCACCAGGCCGGGGCCGAGCTGAAGCAGCGCGCCGCTGCCAGTAATGGCGGCGGTGCTGAAGTTCGTCCCTTGGGCCAGATTGGCAGTTTCCCAGAAAGCGAGCGTGCCGTTGTCGGTGATCGTGCTGCCGGCCGCGAGCGTGCCGGTGGCCCCGCCGTTGCCGAGTTGCAGCGTGCCGGACGAAATCAGCGTGCGGCCGATGTAAGTGTTCGACGCGGTAAGAGCGGCCAGCCCACCACCCGACATCACCAAACCGCCGCTGCCGCTGATCACGCCGCTTACTGTAACGCTCAGTGCCGCAGGAGGGGCCAGAATCAGGGTGCCGTTGTTGACCACTGAGGCGCTGGGCAGCGAACCGGCGCCGTCGCACCGTCGCCCACCTGGAGCGTGCCGGCGGAGATCTGGGTGCCGCCCGTGAAACTGTTGTTCGTGGCCGTCAGGATGACCGCGCCGCCGGTCGCGGGGCTGTTGACGATCAGGCCCGTCGGGCCGCTGCTGTTCGTCAATGCCGGCGCGAAGGTCAGTGTGCCACCGCCGCCGCCCAGGCGATAGTTCGTGCCGCTGGGCGTCAGGACGCCCGTATACGTCTCGCTGTCCAAAGTGCCCAGGCTGAGATAGCTGGGAGAATACGCAGCCAGATTGACGGCGTCGGCGGAAGTGGCCGGGGTCACGACCAGCGTGCCGGTGGAGGACGTGCCGCTGGTAAGGTACGGCAGCAGGCTGGGCAGGCCGCTCGTCTCCAGCCCCACGGCGCCGGAGGTTCCGATCGTGATCGAGTTCAGGCCGGCATCCGTGGAAACGGAATTCATGGAACCGTACAGCAGTGCGCCGGCGGTGACCGTCGTCGAGCCATAATAGGTGTTCTGGCCGGTAAGGTACAGGGTCCCGGTCGTGTTCTTCACCAGGTTGGCGACGTTCTGGTTGTCATTGATCGTGCCCGCGAAACTGCCGCCGCCGACCGTGAGCGTGGCGCCGTTGCCGTAAGCCAAGACCAGCGTGCTGCCCGGCGAACCATTCAAGCCGGCCAGGGTCTGGGCCGGGTTGCTCAGCGTGACGGCACTCCCGTTGTTGATGTTCAGCGTGGTCGTGGAGGGTAGCGAGCCCGTCGCCCCCACCGTGAGACAACCGCCGTTGATCGTCGTCGCCCCCAGATACGTGGCGTTGCCCAGGAAGACCACGTTGCCGGGACCGGTCAGCGTCATGCTGTTGGTCCCGCTGCCATGCACGATATTCCCGGAGAAGGTCAAGGCGTTGGTGACCGAGGCCGAAGAGATCGTCAGCGAGTTGTTGAGCGTGACGTTGCCGCCAAATCCGGCGTTGTTGTCGTCGATGTTCCCCAGTGTGGCGTTGGCCGCGCCGACCGTAATGTTTTGCGGGAAAGTACTTGCGCCGCTGATCAGCAACTGCGCTGGGTTGGTGCCCGTGTTGGCGTCGCCCAACTGGATGGCCGTGCCGTTGCCCAGGGCCCCCGCAGCCGCGGCCACCAGCGCGCCGAACTGATCGTCGTCGTGCCGCTATAGTTATTCTGCGCCGAGCGTCAGCGTGCCGCCACCGACCTTGAGGAAACCCATGCCGGCGGCGCCGGAGGTGCCGTCGGGAATGCCGGAGCCATAGCTGAAGCTCTTCCCGGAAACGACCTGGATGCCGAAGACCGTGCCCGCGCCGAACGTGACGTTGCTCAAGACGCTCGAGACGTCGCTTGACTGGAACTCGCCCGGGTTGCTGCCGGCCTGCACGACCAGCGTGCTGCCAGGGTTGTTGACAAAAATCTGGCCCCCGGCCAGGTAGGCCGGCTGCCCGCTAAACGATCCCAGAGTATTGACGCTGGTGGCGATCAGCATGCCGCCGTTGACCTGGGTGCCGCTGGTATACGTGTTATTGCCGGTGAGGGAGAGAATGCCTGCGCCGAGCTTCACGAAGCCCAACGGGCCGTTGGTTGTATTGGCAATCGACGTGCCGTAGGTGACGTTCTCAGGGTTCTTGACGTTGATCCCGAGGTTGGCGCCGCCGGCGAAATAGACGTTGCCGCTGAGCAGCACGGTATCCACGCCGCCGCCCGAGGTCAGGCTGAACTCGCCGGCATTCGTGCCGGCCGTCACGGCCAGCGTGGCGCCGGCGTTGACCACGATGCTGCCGGGAGCCGTGTAGCCGGGCAAGGCAGCGGTGTTGTCGGCCAGCAGCGTGCCGGCGTCGACCGTGCTGCCGCCCGTGTAGCTGTTCGAGGCCGTCAAGGTCAGGGTGCCGGCGCCGTACTTCGTGAGACCGCCCTGGCCGCTGAGGCCGCTGGCAAAGGTGACGTTATTGCCATTGGTGTCAATGTTGGCCGACTGACTGGCGGCGATCGGGGCAATGCCGGCCGAAACGTCCAGGGTGTTGCCGGCCGCCCATTGCAGGGTGCCGCCGTTGAAGGTGATCGAGTTGGAACCGTGCGGCAGGGCCTGCGCGGTGAAATTCAGCGTACCCGCATCAAGGAACGTCCCGCCCGTATAGGCGTTGCTGCCGCTCAACGCCAGCGGGGCGCCCAGCAAAGCGAGCCTGCCATTACCGCTGATTTTTCCCGCGTAGCTCTGGGCGACCGGATTCTCGAAGACCAGGGCGGAGTTGTTCGTGATATTGCCGGCGACCGCGCCGCTGGTGATGCCGTTGCCAAGCTGCAGCGTGCCGGCCGAGACCGTGGTCGGTCCGCTGTAGGTCTCGGTGTTAAGCAAGGTCAGTGTGCGGCTGCCCAGCGTGACCAGGGCGCCGTTGCCGCTGATCGCGCCGGCAAAGCTCTCATTCGACGCGTAGTTGAAGGCGAAAACGCCGTTGTCCGCCACCGTGCCGGTCAGCGAACCGTCCTGGCCGGCCTGCCCGTTGCCGAGCACGAGCGTGCCGCCGGAGATCGTCGTGCCGCCCGTGTAGCTGCTGGCATTGGTGAACGTCAATAAACCCAGGCCGGACTTGGTCACCGCGCCGCTGCCGCTGATCGCGCCCCCGAAGGTGAGATTCCCGTAGTTATCGAACACCAAGACCGAATTGTTGCTGACAGGGCCCAGCAAGGAGCCGTCGGCCGAAGGGCTCGAGTTGGTGCCAAGCACGAGCGTACCGCCGCTGATCGTCGTACCGCCGCTAAAGGTGTTGCCGGTGTTGGTCAGGGTCACGGCCCCGCTGTTGAGAGTCAGCACGCCCGGCCCCGTGATCGCGCCGGCAAAAAGCTGCTGGCCCGTCAGGCTGTAAACCAGCGAACCGCTGTCCGAAATCGTGGTGTTGGGCAGATAGCCGTCAGGGCCGGTCCCGGCGTTGCCCAATTGCAGCGTCGCCCCCGGCCCGATCGAGGTCAGTCCCGTAAACGTGTTGGTATTCTCGATGACCAGCGTGCCGCCGTTGGTCAGGCTCAAGCCGGTGTTGCCGGTAATCGAGGCGGACCCGGAAATCGTATAGATGCTCGTGTTGTTTTGGAACGTCATGCTACTGGGAGCCACGTTCCCTGAGTTCAAAGTCAGATTGGTATTCGCAGCCGAGTCGCTGAAGACGACCGCATCGCCAGGTTGGAACTTGTTGTACTGGTCAGTCCCGCCCATCTGGACGAAATTGCCCAAGCCGTTCCAGTCGCCGCCATGCAGCCCGGTCCAGGCAACCGAGTACAGCCCCGTGACCACGAGGTCCAACTCCTCGGGGTTGGCGGGATTGATTTGCAGGTTGCCGATGGCCCGGTTGGGAAGCGACGGGCTGAGTACGAAGGTGCCGTTGGCGACTCCGGCCGCCAGGCTGGCCGTGCCGCTGGAATCGGTTTCCATCAGGGCGTACGTGCCGGTGCCGGAAATGGCGCCCGCGATCAGGATCTCTTGCGTATTGGGGTACTGGCCGCCGGTGACGCCGACGTTGTTCAGCCCATTATCGACCACCAGTCCCGGATTGCCGGGAGCGCCCAGCGAGTCGAACTGCAGCAGGGCATTCGTGCCGTTATAGTTGTAAGGGAACGTCAGGCCGGCGGCCAGGGTCAGCGGGCTGCCGGCCATACCGGCTTCAATCATCGTGTTGGCGCCGAGGGTGACCGCTCCATCGATCGTGCCCGTGCCGCCGAGCGTCCCTCCGGAAACGGTTACCGTGCTTGCGGTCGATGAGGCATACAGCGATCCGTTGACCAGCAGCCGCCCGCTGGCCACGGTCGTCGCGCCGGAATAGCTGTTGGCCACGGTAAAGGCGATCGTGCCGTTGGAGCCCAAGGGGATTCCCGCGGCCCCGGCGCCTTCCACGTAGGCAGCGCCGCCGATTTGGACCCCGCCGCTGCCGCTGATCGGACTGGTGAAATCGACGCGGCCCGACTGCGCGGCATAGAACGTGGCGGGGCCGTTCAACTGCACGGCCCCGTTCATGGCCGTGTAGTCGTCGGTGAAACCGCCCAGCACCACGCTGCCGTTGCCGGGGACCGGATTGACGATGATATTGCGGCTGCTGAACAACGTCGACGGACTGCTGCCGATAATCTTGCTGTTGGGCCCGTAGGTCATGAAGGCCAGGTTGGCCCCGCTCGCCGTGGCGCTCGTCCCGTTCGTGACGCCGATCACCAGCGCGGCCGTGCCGGTGCCCAGAGGGCCCGCCTGGCCGTTGGCATAGTCGGCGGAGCTGATGAACAGCCCGCCCCCGGCGAGTTGCAGATTGGCCGCGTTGAACGTGCTTGCGCTGCTGGCGAAAATCAAGCCTCCGCTGCCGCCAAAACTGACGTTGACAGCGGCCGAACTGGAGTTGCCGATCGCTCCCGCATACTCGCCCTCCGGCAGTTGCGCCGCGGTCCCGCGAATCGACGAAAACAGCACGCTGCTGCCGGCCGACGCCGAATACAGGTCGATCGGGTTCTCCAGGACCAGCGTCGTATTGGCCGTCGGGGAGCCCAGCACCAGGTTGCCGGGGATATAGGTGCCGCGCTGCAAGGTCTGCAGGGTGGTCGCGGAGGTGGTCGAGTAGAGGGCCACGGTCCGCTGCACAAAATTCCGCGCTGGAAGCGGAAAAACCGACAACGTCCAGGGTGTTTCCGGCAGAGCCGAGGCTGATCTGGCCCGCGGTCGGCGTCTGGCCGGCCGGAACCACCACGTAGGAGAAGTCGTTGGCCAAAGTGGGATCGAGCGTGGCGCCGATCTCGAGGATGGCGGTCCCGCCGCCGGTCGCGTTCAGGCTGATGGGGGCCAGAGCGCTTCTGGCGCCGCCGCTGCCCAGGACGTCGGGCCTCAGGAGCGAGAGGATCGACAGGCTGCCGCTGGTGCTGTTGGATACCGTCGCCATTCCCGGGGCGGAAATGTCGGTATTGGCGCCTAAGAGCATCAGTTGCCCGTTGAGGACGGTGGTGGGGCCCGTATAGCTGTTGGAGGCATTCGTGACCTGCAAGGTCCCTGAGCCCAGCTTGGCCAGGCCGACGGAGCCGGCCGCGGAGTCCTGAAGCAGGGTCGAGAAGACGACCGGCGCGGTGGCGTTGGTGGTGTCGATGCCGAAGGCGGCGCCGGCCAGCAGTCCGCTGTTGCTGCCGGTCAGGTTCGTCAAGAGGGTCCCAGCCTGCGATGGGGTGAAACCGCCGGCGGTGTTGACACTGACCGCTAGGGTCGCCAGGGAGCCGGCGGTGATGTTCGCCGGGTTCCAACTGCTTGGATTTCCGGCGTAAAGAGCCGTGGGCGCGGCGAACTGCAGGATGCCCGCGCTCACGCTGGTGGCCCCGGTGTAGGTGCTCGTGCCGCCGAGGACCTGCGTTCCGCCGCCGATCTTGACGAGCGAGACCGTTCCCGAACTGTTCTGGATCGTTGCCGAGAAGGTGCCGTTCGCGCCGCCATTGCCGATCGTCAAGGTTGCGGCTGTTCCATTAAGATCGTCAATTGCGCCCGCCGTGCCGAACAGCGCACCTACGGTCGGGTTGTACCCGTGCAGGTCGAGCGTGCCGCCGCTGAGGGTCAGTGAGCCCGAGCTCAGCCCCAAGGCCGCGGTATTGCCTACCTGCAATACTCCGCCGGCGAGGATCGTCCCACCGCTGTAGTTGCTCGATCCGGTGAGTTGCAGGATGCCGGCGCCATTCTTGATCAAGGTGCTCGTGCCGTAATTGACGATGGCGGAACCGATGACCGCGTCGACGGCGGCGCTGCCGCGGGTCACGTTAAGGCTGCCGCCATTCAGTGAGATCTCGGCAGCGTTCACGACCGTCGATATGCCGTTGGTGGCGGACGTCAGGTTCCACGTGCCATTCATGGAATAGTCGCCGTTCCCGTCGCCGTTGCCGGCGCCGGAATTCAATGTGCCGCCCGTCACCGAGATCGTGGTGAGCGACGCTCGGAACCCGGCGTTCTCGTACATGAGGCCGCCGCTATTGATAACCAAATTGACGGCATTGCCATTATAGCTCAGGGGGTCCGTCGCGTTGCCCAGCAACGCGGCGCCGCTCTGGACCGTGACGGTCGAACCCGGCGCCAGGGTTCCAGTCGCCCCGCCCACACTCAACTCCAGGGTGCCCGCGCTGACGGTCGTGCCGCCGGTGTAGGTGTTGTTCGCATCCAGATTCAGCAGGCCGGTGCCCGTCTTGACCAAGGTCGCCGCCGTGCCGCTGGTGGCCACGTTCATGAAAGGAATGGAAACGACCAGCGCACCGCCTCCCGAAACACTGATCGTCGTGGTGGCCGCCAGGTTGAAGCCATCGTAGGTGGCGGTTCCTCCGGGGGCGAGTGATATATACGAGTTGGCGGTGCCGCTGGCGGTGATGCTTCCCGCGGCGCCGGCGGCGCTAGCGCCGAGGTTGAACATCTGGAAACCGGCGTTCGCATAGCCGCCCGTCCCCGTGAGCGTGCCGCCGGTCAGCACGAGGGGGCCGAACGTGTTCCCGTTGGTTCCGACCGTGCTGATGACCTCGCCGCTGATATAGAACGGCGTGGAAATCGGCCCTTGGCCCTGGGAGTTAGCCGAGCTGAAATCGAGCACGCCCCCGCTGTTGACGGTGACCGAACGGGTGCTACTGGTAAGATTGCCCAGGCCCGAGGCGGTGTTGCTGCCATTATAATTGATATTCAAGGTGCCGCTGTTGACGGTCACATTGCCGGTAAAGGTATTGGCAGCGTTGAGCGTCACGACGTCCGTGCCGTTCTGGACGATTCCACCCGAGCCCGAGATGGCGGCGGTGCTGAAGGCCGTCCCTTGGGTCAAATTGGCAGTTTCCCGGAAAGCGAGCGTGCCGTTGTCGGTGATCGTGCTGCCGGCCGCGAGCGTGCCGGTGGCGCCGCCGCCGCCGAGTTGCAGCGTGCCGGACGAGATCGTCGTGTTGCCGGTATACACATTGGCGCCGCTGAGGACTTCCGTACCCTGCCCAATTAGTGTGAGGGGGAACGAGCCGCCGCCTGTGCCCGCGTGGCCGCGGCCGTTGACAGAGACGTTGCCAATGACGCCGGCGTAGGTATAGCTCTTGCCAGGCCCCGGATTGATGGTGAGAGACGCCCCGGCGGAATTGTTCTCCGTGCCGATAGACGTGGTGCTGTCACCTGACAGCCCTGCAAGCGTTTGCGTGGAAGAGCCGTTATAGTAGGCGAAGACGCCGGAATTGGTAAGCGTGAGGACCGTGGTCGACGGCAGGAGATTCACGGCCACGCCGCCAAGAACATCCTCATCGTCCGTAACCGTTGCGTTACTGATGGTCGTATTGCCTTGGTAATTGTTGTTGCTGCCGTCGAGGATCAAGATATAGCCGCCGTTGCCGCCGACGTTGTTGACGGCGCCGTTCGTGTTGCTGGCGGTGCCGCCAGTGACGGTCAGACCGCCGGGGCCGGTGATCTGTCCGGAGAAAAACACGGCGGACGGCGAAGCGGCGCTGGGGCTCACCGTGGACAGGACGGCAACATTGATGGTGCCGCCGTTTTGGCCCAGGGAGATGGTGCGAGTGGGGGAGATTGCTGTTGTAGCGGTGACTTGGAGTACGCCGCCATTGAGGGTCAGGTTGGTGGCGGCAGTGGCCGGGGCGGTGCCCAGGGTGCCATTGCCGGCGATGGAAAGCGTGCCGCCCGTGATGGTCGTGCCGCCGGAGTAGCTGTTGCCAAGGTTGCCAAGGGCCAGCAGGCTGCTGCCGAACTTCGCCACGGAACCGCTGCCGCTAATCAAGCCGGAGAAGGTCTGCGCGGTGGCGTTATCCAGCGCCAGCACGGAATTGTTCGTGACCGTACCGGATGAGACCGAGCCGTTCGTCAGGCCGTTGCCGAGTTGCAACGTGCCGCTGGAGATATTGGTTGCGCCGGAATAAGTATTGGACCCGGCGAGGACTTGCACGCCGCTGCCCACCTTGGTCAACCCGCCGCCGCCGGAAAGTACGCCGGAATACGTGTTGGCCGACCCGTTTCCGCCGACGCTCAGCGTCAAGCTGCCGCCGCTGACGTTGGTCAAGGAAAAACTCCCGGCACCGGAGAGGCCGCCGAGATTGTACGTCAGGCCGCTGGTGGAAAAGGCCAGGCCGCCGTTGACGTTGTTCGTCAGCACGCTGTCGACCAGGGAATTGCTGTTGCCCAATTGGAGCACGCCGGCCGCGACCGTCGTGCCGCCGCTGAAGGCGTCGGAACTGCTGAGCACCAGGGTGCCGCCGCCGAGCTTGAAAAGGCCCTGCGAGCCAGTAAGCGAATTGGTGAGGACGAAGGGCGCCGCGTCGAGAACTTGGATGCCGAGGTTCGAGCCCGCGCCGAAACTCACGTTGCTGGCCGCGACGGCAATGTTGCCCGAGGTGAACTCGCCGGCAGCCGTGCCTCCCTGTACGGCAAAAGTGCTGCTGTTGGTCACGAAAATATTGCCCGGGCTTTGCCAGCCGGGCACGGCGGTGCTGCTGGCGGCGACGAGGATGCCGCCGCTAACGGCGGTATTGCCGCTGTAGTTGCTGCTGCCGGTGAGCGTCAGCGTGCCGGCGCTGTTGGACAGGCCGCCGGCGCCCGTGAGCGCGCCGGTGTAGGTCGTGTTATTCGCGCCGCTGACGTTCAGCGTCAGGCTGCCGCCGCTGACGCCCGCCAGTCCGATATTGCCGCTGCCGGAGAGGCCGGCGAGATTGTACGTCAGGCCGCTTGTGGAGAAGCTCAAACCGTTGCTGGCGACGCTGTCCGTGACGACGCTGCCTTGCACGACCGCGGGGCTGCCCAACTCGAGCGTGCCGCTGCTAATCATCGTCGCGCCGGAGTAGGTGTTCGCGCCGCTGAAGACTTGCGTCCCCGAGCCGGCGATCGTCAGCGAGATATCCGCGTTGTTCCCATTCTTGTTCAGGAGGGACAGGGCGCCGATCACTCCCGAGAAAGTGTAGGTCTGGCCCGCAGAGGTGGCAATCGTGAGGTTCGTTGCGGCGGCGCCGTTGGTCGTTCCCACCCTGCCGCTCGTGTCGCCGGTAAGCCCCGCGACGGTTTGGGACGAGGTGCCGCCGTCGATGATAAACCAGCCGTTGTTGACGAGATTCAGGATCGTCGTCGCGGGCAGAATATTGCTGGTATTGGTGCCGCCACTCAGGAAGGCGACAACGGCATTGTTGATGGTGGTAGTGCCGGCGTAGGAGCTTGTCCGCCGAGTTCGAGCAGGTGGGGGGCGGTGCCCGAATTGACGGCCGTGCCGCCGCTGATCGTCAGGTTGCCTTGACCGCTGATGGCGCCCGAATACTGCAGCGCCATGTCGGTCGTGTTGAAGTTGCCACCCCCCAGGGGCGCGTTGATGGTCCCGCCGGAAACCCCCAGCGTGATGCCACGATTGCTGTTGATCGTAGGCGTAGCGAATGCAGTAGTGCCCGTGACTTGCAGCACGCCGCCGTTGAGGTTAATGGAGCCGGGGGTGGGCGCGGTGGGCACCGCGCCAAGATTGCCATCGGCAGCGATCGAAAGCGTACCGCCGCTGATCGTCGTGCCGCCGCTGTAGGTGTTCGTGCCCGTAAGGGTAAGCGGGCCGGTTCCGTTCATCACCAGCGCAAGGGTGCCGGAACCATTTTGCAACACGCCGCCGAAGGTGCCGGGCGTGCTGGGACTGACCGTCAACGTAACGGCAGTCGCCACGCTGCTGGTGATCGTGCCGGCCACACCGTTGAAGTTCGTCACCGCCTGGCTGTTGCCGCCCAGGTCAACGGTTCCCGCGTTGACCGTCAAGGCGCCCGTGCCCAGGCTGGCGCCGGGACCCAGTTGCAGGAGCGCGGGGCCTTCGATGTACGTGCCGCCCGTGTAGGAGTTGACGTTGTTGAAGACCACGCTGCCGGAGCCGTTCAGCGTTACCGAGGCCGAGCCCCCGATCGTCCCGCCCGTAAAACTATACGCATAAGGGTTGATGGTGCTGTTGAACGTGACGCTCAGCGGTTGCACGAGGCCGGTGATCAGGATGGGATTGGTATTCGCGCCCGTATCGTCGAAGGTTATGGCCAGGCTGTCGCTATAGCTGGACGACACGCCAGGGCTGCCAGTCACGTACCAGTTGGTCGTGCCGGGATTGAAGTCCCACGTATTGTCGGTGGAGCCGGTCCAGGTGAGGCCTTGCCCGAGGGCTCGCGGCGCAGTACCGGTCAGACCTGGCGCAGCCAAGGCGAGAACAAGAACGCCCAACAACACCAGACAGGAATTTCTACGAATCATGGCACTTTTCCTAAAACTCGACTGTATTGCGTATTGTCCCCTGGGACGACGGAGATGCCAAGCTCGGGAAAGCACCGCCGTCGTCCCAATGGGGACGTACACCACTCCGACTACTCCGCCATGCGGTTACACAGCACGATCGCACACCTTCACGGTGAAGGATGAATGTCATGCTGCACCCAGGCGATGAATCTGTCTCGATGGGTGGTTGTCTTCACTCCTTTGCCGGGGCCTTCGAAGTGAACAAAAAGTCGGACGGGCTCAAGGCCACGTCGCTGATGCGGACCTCGTCGATCAGGCCCTGAAAACTCTCGCCCGGACTGGCGCCGGTCCAGCCGCGGCCGATGCTCCATTCGGCGTCGTCCTCGCCCTTGCCCAGCGCGGTGGGACCTTCCGACGGCAACTGCCTCGAGGCCCGCCGCACATAGCCCTGCCCATCGAGCGCATCGACATACAACCGCAAGGTGCGGCCATCGCTTGTGGCGGCCGCGTGATACCAGCGATTCGTTTCCACGACCGGCTCTTCGGCGATCGCCTCGTGAAGACGATTTGCCACGTCGATATAGGCGATGGCGAAATGCCTCTGGGCATCGATCTTGAAGGCCAGTCGCGGCGCGTCGCCGAGATGCCTCCGCGTGAAGTGCGGGTCCCGCCCGACAAAGGTCTGGGCTTCGCTCGAGTGAGTGGTCGAATTGACGGAGGCCTCGATGGTCCATTGGGCCGGCGTGATTTTCTGGATGTCCACGGGGGCGGCATGACTGAATTCCGAATGCGTGTAGACGTTCCGCACCTCCTTGACCTCCGCGGAAGACGAATTGTCAAGGCAAGACCGGTTCGGCCTTCCGGTTCCCGGAACCACGTCCGCAGGCACGCAAGGCGAGAAGGTCGGCTGATACAGCGCCGAAAAAGTGTAAAGATCATTGCCGTTGAATGATGAATCGACCGTGGCGCGGACCGGCTTCCTGTTGTGCGCGGTCGTGGGGAGTTCGGTGCCCAAGGGCTGGTCCTCGAAGCGCCAATAGGCCACGACGTGCCGATCGCGCAGGGCTTGATCGATCGTGCGGATGAAGGTCTCGCCCGATTCCTTCACAAGCCAGGGCATCGGACGGCCGTCTTCCATGCGGAGTCCCTGGTCGACGAGCACGTGCTGCTTTGGGGCGAGCATTTCCGGCCCTTGTGGCCCCGCCAATTCTGCCGGCTGCTCGACGAGCACCTCGCCTTTGAAAACATGGACGAGGACGTTCTTGCGAGGGCGTCACATCGACGGCAAATTCGGTGCCCAGGTCAACGACTGAGCGTTTGGGAGTCTGCACCTCGAAGCCGCGGGCCTCCGGCTTCAGGATCTCGGCAGTCAGCTTGCCCGCGTGTAGAAACACCTTGCCGGGGCCAAGCAGATCCAATTTCGCCGGGCCTTGAACGACCGCGCGGACACCAACGTCGAAAACCAATTTAATGGCGCCCGAACAAAGACTGATGTTCTGACCGGCGACAAAGGCGGTCCCCACTTCAGGCATCGAGGCCGCACCGCCCCAATTGGTCTCTACCATACCGGTTAGACGGGCAACGGGCAACACGGCGGGGAGCGGGGATTGAGGATTTGAGATTTCAGATTTCAGATTGGAGATGCCAGATTGGTGCTTTGCAATTTCAGATCCCGCGTCCCGATTCGGGTTTCCGTCGCCCCTCCACGCCCTCACAGCGACCAGTCCGGCCACGAGGACCAAAGCAGCGAGGATCGAGAACAGCGTTGTGTAGTCGGAGGCGAAGCCCCACGTCTGCCGGCCGAGATCGCCAAGAAAGCCGAGCACGGGAGACTTGGCTGCCGGCGGCTCTGGCAACAGGCTGCCCGCCCCGAGCATGCCTGGTGCTGGCGGGCATACGATATTGTCGGCAATCGAATCGGCATCCTCCTGCAATCCGGCGGCTTGGGCGGCGCGGTCAGTGGGAAGCACGTGCCGACGATCATTTAGTACGGCGCTCTCGCTCCAAGTCCGCAGGCCATGCGACGTTTGGATATACCGCACATAAAGCCGACGCGCTCGGGCATCGCCTTCCAATAGATCGTTGAGTCGCGCAACCTGTGCTTCCGTCGCTGTGTCCTGAAGACAGGCGTCGACCAGTTCGTGAAGTTCCGAGAAAATGTCTTCCGGAAAGGAGTCGTCTTCTCGGCACGTGCCAGCCGTGTTCATAAACGTCCCTCTCTGCTGATGGCGCGTTCGACACATTCTTGAAGATCGCCGCGGAGCTTGGCCACGGCCCGTTGGGTGCCGCGGACCGACCGCCCCAAGGCAATGGCTATGTCCCGGATCGATTTGCCGCTGCCATAGCAGTACGCGAGAAGCAAGCGGCCGGAGTCGGTCAGCTTAGCGAGGCAGTCGCCCAAGGCCCGATAGCGATCGTCGGTCTCGCCCGCCATCGCCTCGGCATCGGCGGCCACTAATTCGAGTACCGCCGGGCGAAGCCGCGCCCTTTGGCGGCTCAATCGCGTGCGGTGGTTCTGGACCTGAAAAAAGGCGATTCTCCTCGACCAGGCCCCAAACTCGCCTGCCGGATCGTAGTCAGCGAATTGCTCCCAAAGGCGGATTTTCGTGTTTTGCAGAATGTCGTCGCAATCGGCCCAATTGGGCACCAACGATGCCACGTACACCTGCAATTGATGTTCGTGTCTGGCAAGCAGGTCTACGAACCGCCTGGTTCGTTGCTCCGCATCCGAATGTTCGCGAGGTACATCAGCCAAAGAAAACGACCCTTGTCGAATCAGAACCGGTCGCCATCGCCGCACTTTGCGCGAGAAATGGCAATTTCCAGCCGCCAGCTATCATAAATACACGCAACGACGCAAAAACGAACACAAAAAAGCGGGCGACCTGCGGGATTCTCTCGACACCCCTCTGGAGCGTTGCATGTGCCAGCGATCCACCCAGCGAGTCGATCACTTCGGGAATTGGGATCTGAGCTTTGACCTGTTTTGGTGGGCCGAGCCCGGTATGCCGGACGGGGCGCGGCGGGATGCCCAAGGCGCGGCACGCCGCCCCGGAGAACGACGAAGTCCGCTTCCCCTTGTTGACCGGCGCGGGAGGTCATGCAATACTAGCTTGAATGGCATTTCCTTCCCAGCTTGAACGAGATGCAGATCTTCGCGCCGATTTGCCGCGCTGGTCCGATCTTTCCATCTTCATTTTGCGGGAATCGACCTCGATAAATCCCAGGAGCAGATGCACATGAAACGCTTCACGATGCTGATGATCGTCCTCTGGGGATCGCCTCTTCGTGCCGCGGAAGATTGGGTTGATCCGCTCGTCAAGAAGCTCGATGCCATGGCCTTGGAACTCGAGCAGAAGCTCAACACCGAGACGCCCCCGAAAGCCGTTTTCGACATTCGCAAATATGGCGCAGTTCCGGATGGGGCGACCCCTTCCACCGCCGCCATTCAAAAGGCAATCGATGAGTGTTCCAAAGCCGGAGGCGGCCGGGTCCTCATCGCGTCGGGCAATTACCTGACTGGCGGCATTGTGATGAAGGACAATGTCGAGATCCACATCACCAAGGATGCCGTCCTTCTCGGCAGCACGAACCGGACCGATTACCCGGTGAAGATTGCGGAGTACAAATCCAATACCGACCGCCAGGTTGATAAAAGCCTGATTTATGCCCACAAGGCGTCCAACCTACGCCTGACGGGCGAGGGGACGATCAATTTCAACGGCGGAGCAAAGCCCTTCCTGACCGGCAAGGACAACGACAAGAACCGCCCCTTTGGCATCCGTTTCGTGAGTTGCAAGAACATCCTGGTCGAAGGGCTTTTCCTGACCAACTCCGCACAATGGCTGGAGCATTACCTGGACTGCGACAACGTGCGCATCAACAAGGTCCGTGTCTATAATCACGTTAACCAGAACAACGACGGCATCGACATCGATGGATCGCGCAATGTCCTGGTGGCGGATTTCGCCGTTGACAGCGATGACGACGGAATCTGCCTCAAGAGCAATGGGCCGAGTTCCTGCCAGAATGTCCTCGTGCGGAACTGCGCCGCCAGTTCGCACTGCAACGCGCTCAAGCTTGGGACCGAGAGCACCGGGGGCTTCCAGAACATCGTGATTCGCGACTGCACGGTCAAACCTTCCGCGGACACCAAGCACATCAACGGGGTCGAAAGCTGCGAGAGCACCCTGACCCTCATCATCACCGATGGCGGGCTGATGGAGCAGGTCCTGGTCGATCGCATCCGGAGCACGGGGGCCGTGACGCCCATCTGCTTGACCCTCGGAAGCCGCATGCGGCCCTACGCCAAGGACGCGCCGCGGATCCCTTTAGGCACGATCCGGCGGGTCAAGATCGCCAACTTCAACGCCAGCGGCGCTGGTCCGATGACCTCCAGCCTCACCGGCCTGGACGACACCCACCGCCTGAACGATGTCAGCCTGGAGCATGTGGCCATCGAGACCACGAAAGCAGGTTCACCCGAGGAGGCCGGCGCTGCCCTCGCCAAACTTGAGGCCCGCTTCAAGAAGGCCAAGGAGGGCTACCCGGGCTGGTCGCAGTTAGGCTCATTGCCGGCCTACGGCTTCTACCTCCGCTACCTCGACGGCCTCATCATGACCGACATCGCCCTGAAGCGCCCGGCCCAGGAACAGCGGCTGCCGGTGATCGTAACCGACAGCCGGGCCGTCACCATCAACGGCCTCCGCGCCCAGGCCTACGACCTCGCCAAGCCGGTGATCCTCAGCAAGCGGGTCGAGGGTCTTAAGACGGACAAGGTGGGAGTTTCGGAATAACGAAAGTCGGTGAAGCGCACGCTGCCCTTGCCGCTTGCCGCCAGCGCAGGACGCGCAGCTTGAAATCCGCTGCGCTGCTCGTTATGATTGAAGCCCGAGGCGTCAAAGGCCGCAATCAGACTTTGCCATTTCCGCCCGTCCTCGCTCGCAAGAATCTCCACGCGGTTTTTCCGGTTCACCATTCTAAACCATGCGGTTTCTGCCGCCCAGTCGCGAGATGCCAGCGTCCCCTTGGGTCCATAGACATTGAGTTGTCCGCGCTTCAATTCGACAAAGACCGCCACCTGCGGATTGTATTCCAAGCCCAGAGCGGCGCGGCTCTGATCTTCAATTCTGGCGGCTACTTGCACTTCATAGTTCTCATCCCGCGCCATGATGGTGAGTGGCGAACTCTCGGCATAGGAGCTGCCTTGCGCGGACAATCAGCGCGCCGTCGCCCGCTTGGTAGCGAGTCATGTCGGTTTCCTTCCAGGCATGCCACGTCGCCCTCAGGGCAGGCGCCTTGAAATCATCCGACAGCTCAATCATGGGGCGCTGCGCGACACCCATCGGCGCGGGCATCGGCTCGCCTCGGCGTTGCGAGAGCGGCGCACGCGGCCAGTCGTCGCTCGTCCACTCGACCGGTTCCAGCAACGTGTTACGGCCAAGGGTATGGAAGCCTCTGCGGTAGCCGTGATAAACGAAATACCAACGATCATCCGGCGTGGAGATCAAGCTGCCATGCCCCACGGACCACCAGTCCTCATCCGCGCTATAGGTGTGGATCAGGGGGTTATGCGGCGCGTTTTCCCAAGGTCCCAGCGGCGATTTGGAACGCGCCACCACCGCCATGTGACTCGTCGGCGGCCCGGCGGTGCCGCCCTCGGCGCAGATGAGGTAGTAGTATTCACCGCGCCGCGTCAACTTGGGGCTTTCCAGCCAGACCCCCTCGGTTTTCCATTCTTGGGGAAAAGCCCAGCCGTCATAAACCTTCTTGGGTTGCCCTGCCGTTGCCAGACCGTCAGCACTTAATTCAACGGCCTTGCCCCCGGCGAAATGTAGATAGCGTTTCCCGTCCGGCCCCGCCACGTGGCCAGGATCGATGCCGCTGACTTTCAAATCGATCGGCGCGCTCCAGGGGCCGCGGGTGCTCGGCGTGAACGACGAAAAGACGACCTTCCATCGGGAAATAGATGAAGCAGCGCGCTCCGTGCTCGACAAGGTCGGGCGCCCAGATCTCTCCGCGGGTCTCATTGATCGCATGCGAAATCGGCGTCCAATTGACCAGATCGCGCGAGTGCCAGACCACCAATCCAGGAGCGTAGGAATAGGAAGTGTGGGTCATGTAGAAATCGCCACCCACGCGCAGAATGGTCGGATCCGCATAGTCGCCGGCAAAGAGCGGGTTCTTGAATATGGTCCTGGAATCGTGGCCTTCGGCAGCGCCTTGCGGAGGCTGTCCCCGAGCATTCAAGAATGGGCCCGCCATCGTTGCCGCGGATGCTCCCGCCGCCAATTTGAGCCAGGTGCGGCGCGTCAGGCCGGACTTTGCCTCTCCATCGTCCGCTTTGACAGTCGCCGCTATCTCCCCATGCGCGCTCTTCATAAGCCGTCTCCTTCCAAGTTCTTCAGTTAGAACCAGCCGCGGAAGCCGTCGGAGTGCCTCGATCATCGGCGGGAAAAAGCCCCGTCCGGCACGCTTGCGAGGCTCACGGCTGCAGGGTTGCCGCGTACTCCTTCCACAGTTCATCCACGGTCTTGCCGGTGTATTCCTTCCACCGGTCGGCGTTGTACTCGCCCTGGCGCATGACTGCGTTGAGCTTCTCAACCACCTGTTTGTCGTGCTTCTCGACCACGAAATTCAGAAAGCCCGCGGTGATTCGATAGCTGTCGGTATACTTGGCCGTATTCGGGTTGCGGGGGCGGGTCCCTGTCGGCTTCGGCTCGTACTTGAACCAGCGAATGTAGTCGGCGATGCCCTCCACCAGCCAGCCTGGGTTGGCCGTTCCGCGCCGGGCGCGGCCATACTGCTGCACTACGTGGACCAGTTCGTGGACCACCGCGCCGGCAGCCTCGCCGTTGTAGTTTCGCTTGAACCAGTCGGCATTGCAATCGACGTGGGTCCCGCCGGCGGCCGCTATCCCGTTATAGCGGTTGGTGATCGCGATAGTTACCCGCTTGGGGGCTGTGTAGTCCTTGCTCGGCAGGGCCTCGATGATCTTGGGATACCACTCGTCCGCGGTGGGCTGGAGCTTCTTCTCCACCCAGTCCTTAAGTTCCGCCGCGTCGGTATAGTCGATGGTGATCTGATACTGGGCCGAAGCGGGCGATTGCGAGATCAGGCGTGCCGGCGGCCCCGCCGCGATGTCGGGCGGCTTCGGCGCGGCCGCGTCGATGACGTTTATCTTGCTGAAAAAAGTGTTGCCGAAGGAGTCGTCCTTCTCGGTTGCAAAGATATCGAAGAGCAGGAAACGAAACTTCCCCAGCCCACCGGCCGGATCGGAAATACTTACGCCGTACTGCCCTCCGGCATTGCCGTCGGTAGAGCGGGTATCGACGGCAGCGACGAGTTTCCAGCCGAGTTTCGCGGGGTCCGCCGCTTGCCCGGGTGGCAGAGACACGCGCTTCGGCTGCGGATCGAACCCCGGCGCGGAACCGTCGGCGGCGTACAGCTTGTAGACCTGCGGCCCGCGCGTTGTCGGGTGCCAGGAATACGTATTGACCGCCTTGACTTCGATCGCCTTGCCCAAGTCGATCTTCAGCCGGCCGCCGTCCCGCCCTGGGGCGAAGAAGAAGTTGCTGCCCGGCTGGTCCTCCTCGGTGGGAAGGTTGCCGTCATGCAGCACCGTCAGGTCGCCGCCCGCCTCGTCCCGGAGGCCATCGACAATCGAGAACGTGGCCGTGCTCGCCGCATCGTTCTTGGCCGGCGGGGAGATGCTCTTGAACCTGAATCCTGCCGTCGCCTCGGCGGCGCCGTGGTGCTCAATCGCGACCTTGACTTCAGCCCGCGCGGCCACCTCCGTCAGCAAGACGAGCAGGGCCCCCACAATCAATCGCTCGCAGAATCTCATCAGAATCTCCTGTGTTGCGTTTTTCGGTACGCTGTATTACGGAACACTGCTCTTCAAGGCTTGCCGGCGAACAGCGTGACGTGGTACTTCAGCACCAGTGGCTTTCCCGGCTCGAGTGTGATCGGCGTCAATCCCGGGTAGGAGACGTTAAGACAACAGAGTTCGTGGCGCATGAGCCAGCCATTGTTGGGCTGGCCCGGATTTGCCGCATCGTCGTCCACGCGGGCGCCGGCAGGCTTGCCGTTGTAGACGCCGCTGATCTCGGCCCAGGGGTGACGCGCCAGCACGCCGTCCTTGGCCGAGATCCCCTGCTCGGTGCGGATGACCGTCTTTCCGCCCCCGCCGTCGGGCGTGGCGAAGCGCATGGCAAAGCCGCCAAAGCCCTTCTTGTCTTCCGAGGTGCCAACGACCCGCACCGGCCGGTCGACGGCCTCGAACCGCAGCGTGAAGTCCAAGGTCCGCCGGTTGTCGACCACCGGATGGGCGACGATCGCAACGTCCTCCTTGACGAACTTGCGATCGCCGTCGAACCAGCCGTTCTCGACGCCAAGGCTGGCCTCGGCGGCGGTTGTCTGGCGGGCCCGCCAGGCGACGAAGCGATCCTGGAACGGTCCCTTGATCGTCCACAGGTCGCCCGTCTTGCCGTCGACCGTCACTTCGGGCCAGGCCCAGAAGATGCCGCGGTGATGCGGATGGTTGGGATTGTAGTCATCGGTCACGAGCGTGCCGTCCGGGGCATAGACCGGATGCAGGTACGAGGACCGTTTCAGGCTCTCCGGCTGACCCTTGGCCGTCACCATCCCGAAGTTGTAGACGAACACGGGCTTGCCGCCGTCGGACAACTGCAGTCCGGTGGGGCTGATCTCCTTGAACGTGAAGGGGCCGGACGCGGCCGGCGCTGTGCCGGTCAGACCTTGCGCGACGCATGCGCCGAGAACCAGGGTCAGAATGCAATGCATGGCAGTATGTTTCACTTCAATACAGGTCTGAGCACAATATTGCGGAAGTTTGCGCCGGTGTGATCGCCTTGCAGATAGATCGGACCGGGCCGCATGGGATCGGACCACAGTGCCCCGCCAGTGCATCCGAGAACGGGTTGGTTGTCGATGATTCTCTTGCCGTTGAGAATCACCGTCACATGGCGATCGACGAGCGTGATGTCGAAAGTCTGCCACTGGCCGGCGGGCTTCTCCACCGCTTCGCTGGGCGCGATGCGGCTATAGACGGCGCCGATGTTGTGCGGATTGACCGGTCGGCCGTAGCTGTCCAAGACCTGGATCTCATAAATGCCCCGCAGATAAATCCCGCTGTTGCCGTCTTTGGGCACGTTGGTTTCCGCCGTGAGATTGAAGTCCTCGAATTCCCTCACGGTTCGCAGGTTGCCGTAATTCTTGTGCGGCTGTCCCGCGACTTGCACGACGTTGTTGGAAAGCACTCCATCCTTCACGCTCCAGCCGTTGACGTTGCGCGGATTGGTCAACTCCCAGCCGTCCAGGTTCGTGCCGTTGAACAGGCGGATTGGTGCTCCGAACTTGACCTTCGCCAGATCGGGGGCAGGCGGCAGGGGCGGAGTCCGTTTGCCTGTGAACTCGGCCTTGCCGAACGCCGTTCCATCGGGGCGGGTCTTGACGGTCGTGAGTTTCAAGTTGTCGCCGTCGCGTGTAGCGGTAATCGTCTCGGTGACGAGGTTCGCCCCGCTGCCGTTGACTCGCAATACGACGAGCTGATCGCCCACGAGTTTCACTTCGTTGACCGGCAGGACGCTTCCGCCCCCCCAGAGGATGTTGGCGGCCAGTTTGCCGCCGTCCTCGGTCACCCCCAGCCATCCGGCGCCACCACCAGGGATGGTGAGCGCCCAATGTCCGATGTAGGGATTGGCCCCAGTGTCCGATGTAGGGACTGGCGCGGCGAGGGCCGAGCCCGAGAGCAGAAGCAGGGGCGCCGTGACCATTCCGAACCGTTTGGCGATAACGCGACATAGCATGGGGATTCCTCCAAAACAAAGGTGCTTTTGCCGGCGGCTGGATGGCCGGCGGTTAAAAATAACCGCTGCCGTGGCTGATCCAAGCTCATGAAACGCGTCTGTCGGGGGGTTATTCCGACAGGTGCCGACTGGGGTGCTCGGCTTGGGGTTAGAATGCGTTTCACTTTGCTCTTTGACTGCCACGGCAGCGGGATGATTTGATCTGCGCTTAGCATTAACTCGCCGCTTCCGCCCTATGGATGGCCTCTTTGCTTACACGGTGTTGCCTTGCGATCCTCGACCGTCTCGAAACGCGGCGGCAAGCCGCCACACTTCCTAGGGCCGCCAGGAGCAGCATAAGCGCGCCTGGCTCCGGCACCGCAGAAGGCGCCGCAGCGGCATTGCCGCCGGCCACTACGACTTCCGCGCCGCCGCCAAACACCACGCTCCCGCCCGCAGGCGAACCAAAGAGCGTTGCCGCTCCCGCTCCCACGGTCAAGCTCGACCCGTTGGGAATGCCGTTGGGGTTCTCGACCACCAGCGTGCCGGCGTTCACGAAGGTGCCGCCGGTGTAGCCGTTGGAGCCGCTGAGGATCAGCGTGCCGGCGTCGTCCAGGCTCAAGGCCGAGCCGATCGTGCTCTCGCTGATGTCGCCGCTCAAAGTGAGCGTCGAAGTGGCCGTGGGCGCCACGCTCAGATTGCCGGCCAGGGTGATGGGGGCCGAGATCACGTGCGTGCCGCCCTGCACGATAATGTGCGAGGTGCTGCCGCTGTTGTCCATCGTCAGGGCGTTGGCGCCAGTCGCCGAGATGCTGAATCCCGAGCTGGTCGAGCCGTCCGTGTTGCCCAACACCAGCGTGCCGACCGACACCGGAACGTCCAGCACGACGCTCGTCTGGAGGGCGGTGGCCGGTCCCGCGTTGTTCAGGATCGCCGTGTTGCCGGCCTTGGTCGGCGCAGTGTTGGGGCTCCAGGGACCGACGGACCAGTTGCCGGCGCCGGTTGCCCATGCCGCCGTTCCGCTGAACGAGGAACCGCTAGGCAGCTCCAGCGCGGTCGCAGTGTACTGCAAGGAGCTTGCCAACGAGGGATCGGGAACGCCGTTGAGGTCGACCGTGGTAAAGCTGCCGCTGTACGCGTTAGCCCCGTACGTAATCAACTGCTCCCCGGACGCGGTGGCGCCGAAAAGGTTCAACGTGCCGCCGAACAAGTCGTTGACAGAATTGAGGTTGTTGGTCGTCAAGACGCTGCCGATCGTGAGATTCAACGCCCCGACACCGCCCACGGTGAGCGAGTTGATCGACTGCGGCCCGATGCTGGCGTCGAGCGTGCCGCCCGTGACCACGACATCGGAATAGGGCGCCAGCGCATTGGCCGCTCCCGCCTTGAGCACGCCCGCATTGATGGCCGTGGTGAAGCTATAGGTGTTCACGCCGGTCAGCGTGAGCATGCCGGAGCCGTTCAGGGTGAGGCCCAGGCCGCCGTTGCCGTCCGTAAGCGAGCCGCCGAACGTGGTCGAAGTTGTCTGATTCAGCGTCAGGTTCGCCACCGGGCCCGTGCTGTTGGTGATGACGCCCGCCGCCCCGCTCAGGCTGCTGATCGTCGGGCTGTTGCCGTTGAGGTCGAGGACTCCCGCGTTGGCCGTCACGGCGCCGCCGGGCAGGGCATTGGGATTGCCCGTGCCAAGCTGCAGGGTCCCGCCGGCGATGCGGGTCGTGCCGGAGTAGCCGCTCGAACCGCTGAGCGTGAGCATGCCCGTGCCGAGCTTGGTCAGGCCGCCGCTGTTGCTGCTGGCCAGGTTGCCGGCAAAAGCCACGGTCGCGCCGTTGGTATCGATGACAATGGGGGCCGTGCTGCCGACGATCTGGCCCGACACGTCCTGCGTGTTGTCTGCGCCGTATTGCAGCGTGCCGCCGGTGAACGTGATGTTGCCGGCGCCGAATGCCGAGGTCGTGAAGTTCAACACGCCGCCCGCGAGCGTCGTGCCGCCGGTGTAGGTGTTGCTGCCGCTGAGATACTGCGTCCCGCTGCCGGTCATGACCACGGCCAGGTTGCCGTTGGGCGAGCTGTTCTGGATCGTGCCGGAGAAGGTGCCTCCGTTGTTGCCGAGCCCGACCGTAAGGATCGATTGTTGCTGGCCGGCCACGTTGTCGACCGTTCCCGATCCGTTCAGTGCGCCCACGCCCGCGTTGTTCCCGTTCAGATCGAGCAGGCCGCCGTTGTTGATCGTCAAGGCGCCCGCGTTGTTCATCGCGGTGCTGCTGCCCAACTGCAGCACGCCGGCCACGACGTGGGTCCCGCCGCTATAGGTGTTCACGCCGGAAAGGTTCAACAGCCCTCCGTTTGCCCCGTTGAAGACCAGCGCGAGCGTGCCCGCGCCGTTCTGCAGCGTGCCGCCGAAGAAGGTCGTGCCGCTTTGCGCCACCGTCAGGGTGACGGGCTGCGCAACGCTCGTGGTAACGGTGCCCGATGCGCCGCTGAAGGAGGGCACCGTGACGCTTTGTCCGGCCAAGTCGAGGACGCCCCCGTTGGCCGCCACCGCGCCCGTGCCCAAAGCGTTGACGTTGCCAAGCTGCAGGGTTCCGCCGGTGATCTGCGTGCCGCCCGTATAGTTATTGCTGCCGGCCAGGTTCTGCAAGCCGGCGCCAGCAACGATCAAGCTCATGTTCCCCAAGCTGCCGGTCCCGCCGATCAGGCCGCTGAAGGTCGTCGAACCGCCCGAAGGCGATACGCTCAGAATCGCCATCGTCGCGCCCGAGTTCTGGATGGTGCCGCCCAGGCCCGCCGTGGCATCGGAAAGCGATCCCACGGTCTGGGTACCGCCACCCAGGTCGAGCGTCGCGCCGCTGGCCAGGACCACCGGCGTGGTGACCGGCAGCGTGTTCAAAGCGCCGGCCAGGCTGCTCGCCACGATTTCCACGGCCGCTATGCCTTGGTGGTTGGCTGCCGATCCGGAATCGGTGAGCGTGAAGCTGGAACCGCTCACGCCCGTGAACTCCGCATAGTTGGCCGCGAAACTGGAGGTCGAAACGGTACTGGTCGTCTGCACGAATCCGTTAAAGGCTACGCCACTGGTAGCGCCGCCAACCGTGTTGAAATAATAATAGGTGGCGCCATTCAATTGCACTGCAGCAGGACGGCCGGCGGTGTCCGAGTTGAAGTAGACGTAGACGTTGTAATTGGCATAGGGAATTCCGCTGACGGCCACGTTCATATTTCCGCCGGTGTTGTCAAGATAACTGTTGAGCAACTGCGCGTTCTGGTTGGTCTGGCTGGCGTTGTAGGAATCATAGTTGTCCTCGGCGCCGGTAACGGTCACGGTGGTTCCGACGTTCGCGTTGTTGTTGTTGTTCACGGCCACCCCCGTGACGTTCAGGCCGGCCACGTTGGCCCAATTGCTCATCGGAACCACGCCCGCCTCGCCCGTGACGGTGTACGTGCCGCCGCCGCGGTTCGTGCTGAACTTGATGCCCGTGGACGGAATTTGCCCCAACAGCAGCGTACCGCCGGCGATGGTCGTCTGTCCCGTGTAGGTGCTGTTGCCGGCCAGCGTCATGGTTCCCGTGCCGCTCTTGATGAATCCCGTGCCGGCGCCCTGGATCGAGCCGCTGAAGGTCGTGCTCGTGTTCTTCACGCCGACGGTCAACTGTCCGTTGTTCAAGTTCACGTTGCCGGCGCCGGCCAGGCTGCCCAGCGTGGCTGCCGAAACGCTCATGCTGAGCGTGCCGGGGGCGGCGGTCACGCCGTTGAAGTTGACGGACACGTCGCTGTTGATCAAGGCGATTCCCGCCGGGTCGCCCACGTTGAGCGTGCCGCCGTTGACGTTCGTGGGGCCGGTGAACGAATTGGGGACATTCAGCGAGAGCGTGCCGCTGCCGGCCTTGGTCAGGCCGCCGCTGCCGCTCAAGGGCGAGTTGAAGACCACGCTGTTGCTGCCGGTGTCGATGATGGCCGCTTGCCCCGAGGCGATCGGCGCGATGTAGGGCGACACGTCGAATGTGTTGCCGGCCGCATACTGCAGGGTGCCGCCGTTGAAGGTGATGCTGGCCGGGCTGCCCAACGCTGACGATGAAGTGAAGTTCAGGATGCCGCCGTAGAGCGTCGTCCCGCCGCTATAGGTGCTCGTGCCGCTCAAGACCTCCGTGCCGGCGTTGGCCGCCATCACCAGCGACAACGTCCCGGAACCGTTGGCGAGCGTGCCGGAGAACATGCCGCCCGCACTGCCGATGGTCAGCGCGTCCACTCCGCTGCCGGCCACGTCGGTCACCAGCCCGCTGCCGCTCAGGCCGCCTATCGTAGGACTGAATCCGTTGAGGTCGAGCACGGAATTCACGGTCACGCCGGCCGTCACGGCCCCCAAGGCGGCGGAATTCCCCAATTGCAAGGTCCCAACGTTGATCGTCGTGCCGCCGGTGTAGGTGCTCGCTCCGCTAAGCAGCATGATCCCGCTGCCCGTCTTCGTCAGCGCTCCGCTGTTGCTCAAGACGCCCGAGTAGGTGGTATTGTAGTTCAGGCCGCCGACGGTCAGCGTGCCGAAGCCGGCGGACGACGTAAGCGCAATCGCGCCGCTGCCGCTCAGCGAGCCGAAGACGGGGTTGCTCACGCTAAAGACCATTCCGCGCGTGCTGTTCATGACCACGGGCGCGTCCGTCAATGCGGCCGCCGAGTCGACCTCCAGTTCGCCGCCTAGGCCGCTGGCAAGGGTCCCGGCCAGCGCCGGAACGCCGGCCGCATTGATGGTCACCGTTCCGGTGTAGCCGGCATTGCCGCCAATATGCACAATTCCGCCTGCGGTGGTTGTCGTACTGCCGGGGGCAATGCTGCTATCGATGACAAGCGGTCCCGAACCGGCCAGTTGGGAGAAGGCCAGATCTTTGCCACCCCATTGGGTGTAGGCCGTCAGGCCGCTGCTGCCGATCGTCACGGTGCCCGTGAGATGGTAGCCGTCCTCTGCGAAGAAAACGCCGCCGCTGACGGTGAAGTTGTTGGAGAAGGTGTAGTTGGTCACTCCGCCGGGGCGCCGCCAAACGTGAGTTCGGCGTTGGTGATCGAGACCGTGGCGGCCGTCCCCACGCCGAGCTGGGAGCCGTTCTCGTTGGAGCCGTCGTACGTGCCCAGCGCGACGACGCCGCCGGTAATCGACGAGCTGCCGGTAAAGGTGTTCACGCCGGTGAGCGCCATCGTGCCGTTGCCGGTCTTGGTGATGCCGTAACCGGCGGCATATTGCGTGATCGCGCCGCTGATGAGAAGATCAATTCCGCTGGCGGTGCTGCCGGCCGAGACGTTGAACGTGTTCGGTGCTTTCATGTTCAAGGCAGAACTAATGACGGTGGTGGCCGTGGAGCCCAGCGTCGTGACCCCGGTCCAGGGAGCGAACTGGGTGCCGTCCATCGTGCCGCCCGTCATCTGTACGGTGTTGATGTTCGTGTCGTTGCCGGCGCCGCCGATGTTATCGAGCACGCCGCCGTTGATAACGATGGGCGGGATGTCGGCCTGGACAGTGGCCAGCACGTTGTTGCCGTAACTGAAGGCGTTCAGCCCTGTCCCCACCACGCCCCCGGCGTTAATTGTCAGCGTGCCTGTGCCGATCCAGGACTGGATCGGCTGGTTGGAGGTGCTGTTGGGATTGATCAGCAGGGTTCCGCCGCTGACGATCGTGCCGCCGCTGTAGGTGTTGGTGTTGATCAGGCTGACCACGCCCGAGCCTGGAAGCAGGACGAGCGAGCCTGTGCCGGTGATGCTGGCCGTGCTGAAGTTCGTGCCTTGCGTAAGTGTGCCGCCGCTTCGGAACGCCAGCGCACCGTTGTCGGTGATCGTGCTGGCGGCGTTGAGGCCGTTGTTGATCTGCAGCGTGCCGGCCGAGATCAGCGTGGGGCCGCTGTAGCGCTCCGAGGCGGTGAGCGTCAGGATGCCGCCGCCCGTCTTGGCCAACTGGCCGCCGCCGCTGATCGCGCCGGCAAAGGTCATGTTCGACGGATTGGCGAAGACCAGCGCCCCGCTGTCGGTCACGGCGTTGTTGGGCAAGGAGCCGTTGGTCGTCAGGCCGTCGCCGACCTGCAGCGTGCCGTAGCTGACCACCGTCGTGCCCGAATAGGTGTTGTTCCCGCTGGTCAGGATGACCTCGCCGCCGGTCGGCGGGCCGTTGACCACCAGGCCCATGCTGCCCGTCAACGCCGAGGGATAGGTCAGCGTGCCGCCGCCGCCGCCCAGGCGATAGTTCGTGCCGCTGGGTGTCAGAACGCCGGTATACGTCTCGCTGTCCAAAGCGCCGAGGCTGAGATAATTGAGAGAATACGTGCCCAGGTTGACGGCGTCGGCCGAAGTGGCCATGGTCACGACCAGCGTGCCGGTGGAGGCCGTGCCGCTGCTGAGGTACGGCAGCAGGCTGGGCAGGCCGCTCGAATCCAGGCCCAGGGCTCCCGAGGTGCTCACAGCGATCCCGTTGCCAAGCGTGGGCACATCGCTCAAGGAGCCGTAAAGCAGCGCGCCGGCGGTGACCGTCGTCGAGCCGTAATAGGTGTTCGGGCCCGTGAGGTACAGGATCCCGGTCGTGTTCTTCACCAGGTTGGCACCCCCTTGGTTGGGGTCGGTGATCGAGCCGGCAAAGCTGCCGCTGCCGACCGTAAGCGTGGCGCCGCCGTTGTACGCCAAGGCGAGCGTGCTGCCAACCGAGCCGTTCAGGCCGGCCAGCGTCTGGGCCGTGTTGTCCAATTCGACCGTGCTGGCGTTGTTGATGTTCAGCGTGGTCGTGGAGGGCAGCGAACCGCTCGCGCCCACCGTCAGATAGCCGCCGTTGACCGTGGTCGAGCCCTGGTAGGTGGCGT
This sequence comes from uncultured Planctomycetia bacterium, assembly GCA_963824275.1. GTDB lineage: Bacteria > Planctomycetota > Planctomycetia > Pirellulales > Thermoguttaceae > JANXQG01. The sequence goes on from CAWGOT010000010.1 coordinate 233,419, forward strand.
TGCCGAGGAAGACCACGTTGCCGGGACCGCTGAGGGTCACGCTGTTGGTCCCGCTGCCATGCACGATATTCCCCGAGAAGGTCAAGGCGTTGCCCGGACTCACCGACTGCGAAACGATGGTCAGCGAACTATTGAGCGTGACGGTCCCGCCGAAAGCGGAATTGCTGTCGTCCGCACTTCCCAGGGTGGCGTTGGCCGCGTTGACGGTAATGTTCTGCGCGAAGGCGTTGCCGCCGCTGATGAACAACTGCGCCAGACCCAGGGTACTGGGTGCCCCGCTGCCCGTGTAAATATCGCCCAATTGGATGGCCGTGCCGTTGCCCAGGCGCCGGCCGCCGCGGCCACCAAGACGCCCGCGCTGATCGTCGTCGTGCCGCTATAGTTGTTCTGCGCGGCGAGCGTCAGCGTGCCGGCGCCGAGCTTGTAGAAGCCCATCCCGGCGCTGCCGGAGGAGCCGTCGGGGATGCTCGAGCCGTAGCTGAAGCTCTCGCCGGACACGACCTGGATGCCGAAGACCGTTCCCGCGCCGAACGTGACGTTGCTCAATACGCTCGACACGTCGCTCGACTGGAACTCGCCCGTGTTGCCGCCCGCCTGCACCACGAGCGTGCTGCCGGCGCCGTTGACGGAAATCTGGCCCCCGGCCAGGTAGGCCGGTTGGCCGGCAAACAACCCCAGGGTATTGACGCTGGTGGCGACGAGCACGCCGCCGTTGACCTGGGTGCCGCCCGTGTAGGTGTTATTGCCCGTGAGGGAGAGGATGCCCGTGCCGAGTTTCGCCAGGCCCAAGGGGCCGTTGCCCGTATCGGCAATCGACCTGCCGTAGGTGACGTTGTCCGGGGCGTTGACCTGGATGCCGACGTTGGCATTCGCGGCGAAACCCACGTTCTGCAATAGCTGGTCGACGCCCCCGCCGCTGGTCAGGCTGAAGTCGCCGGCATTCGTGCCCGCGGTGACCGCTAGCGTGGCGCCGGGGTTGACGACGATATTTCCGGTCGCCGTATACCCGGGCAAGCGCCGGTGTTGGCGGCGATCAGCATGCCGGCGTTGACCGTGGTGCCGCCGGAATAGGTGTTTGAGCCGCTGATGGTCCAGGTGCCCGGGCCGTTCTTCGTCAGGTTGCCCGCGCCGCTGTAGGCCAGACCCAGCGAACCGTTGGTCGTGCCCTCCAGGGTCAGAGGCCCGTTGGCGGCGTTGGTGATCAGGCCATATCCATTGCCGAGGCGCGATCCCGTCGCCGCATTCAACTGGAAGGTGACGGCGCCCGAGGCATCGAGGGTTGCACCATTGGGGCCGATGGTAAAGCCGCGGTCCCAATTGCCGCCGGCGGTGGTCGTGCCGACGTAGCGGATCGTGCCGCCGTTGAGCACGAGATTGCTGCCGGTGAAACTCAACTGCCCGAACCCGCCGTTGTTGCCGCTGCTGTCGGTGTCGGACCAGGCCGCGACCACGACCTCGCCGCCATTGGCGACGGTTATGACCTGATTCCCCCAGCCCAGGTTGGAGTACAGGCTGCCGCCGACCAGCGAGAGCGTGCCGCCGCTGAGCATGACCGGCCCGCTGTTGGTGCTCTTGCCGGCCAGTGCAAGGTAGTTGCCGCCGATCGTCGCGATCGAACCGCTGCCGCTGATAATGCCGCTGTAGGTCTGGGCAGTCGGGCTGTTGAAGATCAGGGCGGAGTTGTTGACGATGTTGCCGGCAACCGCGCCGCTGGTGACGCCGTTGCCAAGCTGCAGCGTGCCGGCCGAGACCGTGGTCGGACCGCTGTAGGTCTCGATATTGGTCAAGGTCAGCGTGCGGCTGCCCAAAGTGGCCAGCGCGCCGTTGCCGCCGATCAGGCCGGCAAAGGTCTCATTCGCCGCATAGTTGAAGGCCAAAACGGCGTTGTCATTCACGCCGCCCAGCGGCGACAGCGAGGCGTCGTTGCCGGGCTGCCCGTTGCCAAGCACGAGCGTGCCGCCCGAGATCGTCGTGCTGCCGCTGTAACTGTTGGCAGTGATCATGGTCAACTGGCCCAGGCCGGACTTGGTCACCGCGCCGCTGCCGCCGATCGTGCCGCTGAAGGTCTGAGGAGCGTAGTTGGCGAAGATCAGGAGCGAATTGTCCAAGACCTGGCCGGGCAGCGAACCATCGAACCCCGCACCGCTGTTATTGCCAATCTGCAGGGTGCCGCCCGAAATCGTCAGGCCGCCGCCAAACGTGTTGCCCGTGCTGGTCAGCGTCACGCCGCCGCTCGCAAGCTGCACCGTGCCCGTGCCCGTGATCGGGTTGGCGACGGTCTGCTGGCCGGTGAGGCTATAAATCAGCGCGCCGTTGTCCGAAATCGGCGAGTTCGTCAACTGGCCGTCGGGGCCGGCGGCGCTGTTGCCCAATTGCAGCGTGGAACCCGGCCCGATCGATGTCAGCCCCGAGAAAGTGTCCGTGTTTTCGATAATCACCATGCCGCTGTTGGTCAGGCTCAGGCCCGTGTTGCCGGTGATGGAGGCGGTCCCGGTAATCGTATAGGCATGCAAGGTGTTCTGGAACGTCATGCTGCTGGGCGCCACGTTCCCCGCGTTCACGTTCAGAAGGAAGCCCGCAGCCGAATCGCTGAAGACCACGGCATCGCCCGTCTGGAACTTATCGGACGAATCCACGCCGCCCATTTGCTGGAAATTATTAATGGCGTTCCAACTGCTGCCGTTGAGCCCGGTCCAGGCCACGGAGTACAGCCCGCTGACCACCAGGTCCAATTCGGCGCCGTTGACTACCAGGCTGCCGTTGGCCCGGTTGGGCAGGGACTGGCTGAGTGAAAAACCGTAGCCCAGTTGACCGTAGGTGCCGTTCGGGAGCAGGCCCGCCAGCGTGCCGGCGTCGCTGGGGTCGACGGACATCAGGGCATACGTACCAGAGCCGGAAATCGCGCCCGTGATTACGATGTCCTCCGTGCTGCCGCCAAAACCGGGCAGCCCGCCGCTGTTCTGGATCTCGATTCCCGGATTGCCCTGAGCGGCGAGGGAGTCGAACTGGAACGTGACGTTCTCGCCGCCGGCGCCGCCATTGATTTGCAGCCCGTTGGCCAGGACGAACGGTCCGCCGGCCATGCCGCCCTCAATCGTCGTGCCGTTGTACAGGTTGACGTTGCCGTAGACAATGCCCGAACCGCCCAGCGTGGCTGCCGCGGTAGCTTGGGAATTTCCCACGGTCACCGTGCTGGTCGCGCTGGACGAGGCATACAGCGTCCCGTTGACCAGCAGCCGGCCCGTGGCGACGGTCGTCGTCCCGGAAAAACTGTTCGAGGCGGTCAAGGCGATCGTGCCGTTCCCGGTGCTGGTGCCGCCCAAGCCGCCCAGCGCGATCCCATTGAGGGAAGATCCGTTGCTGGAGGTCCCGCCCGTGAAGGCCGTGCCCCCGATTTGCACCGCCACCGCGCCCCGTGCTGCTGATGGCGCCGGTGAAATCGACCCGGCCCGACTGGGCGGCATAGAAAGTCACAGGGCCGTTCAACTGAACGTTCCCGTTCATGGCCGTGTAGTCGTCGGTGTAACCGCCCAGCACCACCATGCCATTGCCGCCGGCGCCGCCGGGAAGGGAGTTGACCACAATATTGCGGTTCGTGGACAAGGTCGGGCTGCTGCCGATGACGTGGCTGTTGGGCCCATAGGTCAGGAAGGCCAGGTTGGCCCCGCTGGTCGTGGCGCTGGTGCCCAGCACCAGTGCGGCCGTGCCCATGCCCAAGGGCCCCGTCTGGCTGTTGTTGGCATAGTCGTTCGCGCCGATCAACAGCCCGCCCCCGGCCACTTGCAGGCTGGCGGCGTTGAAGCTGTTGCCGCTGTTGGCGAAGAGCAAGCTGCCGTTGCCGCCGATCGTCACATTGACCGCCGCCGAACCGGAGTTGCCGATCGCGCCCGCATACTCGCCCTCGGGCAGCTTGGCGCTGCTGCTCCCGCGAATCGACGAGAACTGCACGCTGGTCCCGACCGCGTTGGAATTCAGGTCGATCGGGTTCGCCAGGATCAGCATCGTGTTGGACGTGGGGGAGCCCAACACCAGGTTGCCGGGGATATAAGTGCCGAACTGCAAGGTCTGCAGGGTGGTTAAGGCACTCGTCGAGTACAGGGCCACGGTTCGCGTCGTGGCCGTGTTCGCGGCGGATGCCGAAAAGCCCACAACGTCCGCCGTATTCCCGGAAGAGCCCAGGCTGATCTGGCCGGCGGTAGGCGTCTGGCCGGCCGGAACCACCTGATAGCTGAAGTCCGAGGTGAAGCTGGGGGCATTGGGGTCCAGGCCGATCGTCGCGCCGATCTGCAGGATCGCCCCGTATCCAATTGGACCGGCGCCGCCCGTCGAGTTCAGGCTGACGGGGGCCAGATAATTGTCATTGCTGTTGGTCCCCAGGGCGTTGGCGTTGAGCAGCGAGAGGATCGACTGGCCGCCGCTGGCGGCGCTGGACACGGTCACGCGTCCGGCGGGGGCGTTCGTATTGGCGCCCCCGAGATCGAGTTCTCCGTTGAGGACGGTCGTGGGGCCGGAATAGCTGTTCGAGGCGTTGGTGAGCCTCAAGACCCCGGGCCCCAGCTTGGTAAAGCCCACGGAGCCGGCGGCCGAGTCCTGAAGCAGGGTGGAGAAGACGACCGGCGCGGTGGCGTAGGTGGTGTCGATGCCGAAGGCCGAGCCGGCCAGCAGTCCGCTGTTGCTCCCGGTCAGATTCGCAAACAGGGTTGCGGCCTGCGCGGGGCTGAAGCCGCCGTTGGTGTCGACGTTGACGGCCAGCGTGCCCAGGGAGCCGGCGCTGATGTTGGTCGCGGTCCAATTGCCGACAACGCCGTTGTAGAGGGCGGCGGGCTGGGTGAACTGCAACATCCCGCCGCTGACCGCTGTGGTGCCCGAATAATTGTTCGTCCCGGTCAGGAACAAGGCGCCCGTGCCCGCCTTGGCCAGGCTGACAGCGCCGGACGTGCTGAGGATCGAACCGGAAAACGTGCTCGTGCTGTTGTCGTTGTTGACGGTCAACGTCGAGGCGGTCGCCAGGGCCAGGTTATTGATTATGCCCGCGCCGGTGAGTTGGCCCACGGTCGGATTGTAGCCGTGCAGGTCGAGTAGGCCGCTGCTGCTCACGGTCAGGGCGCCGTGTTGGCGCCCAGTGCCGCAATGTTGCCCAACTGCAATATTCCGGCGTTGAGCACCGTGCCGGCGGTATAGCGGTTCGAGCCGGCCAGCGCCAGAATGCCGCTGCCGTTCTTGACCAGCGGCGTGTTGGGGTTTGCACTGGTATCGATGATGTTCGAAGTGATCAGCAGATCCACGGCCCCAGTGCCGCGAGTTACGTTGAAGATGGAACCGCCGGCTCCCGCATTAAGGCCGACCAGCGTCGCATTGATCAGTGCCGGGTTGCCGGCCGCGTCGGAGGTGGCATTCACGGTACCGTTGATGCAGATATTGCCGAGGGCGTCCGGGCTCGTCGGGCCCGAAGTAATCGTGCCGCCTGTCATCGTGACCAAGACAAGCGATGACCGGTTCGCCGCACTGGCCTGATAGTACGTGCCGTCGTTGATCACCAGGTTGCAGCCCGCGTTGTAGACGTTGTCTTGGGCGTTGCCCAGCAAGGTGGCGCCCGCGTTGACGGTGACCAGCGTGTTGGCCGGGAAGCTGCTAGCGGCGTTCAACTGTACCGTGCCGCCGTTGATCGTCATGCCACCCGTGAAGGTCTCGGCGCTGCCGAGCACCATCGCGCCGCTGCCCACCTTGAGCAGGCCGCCGCTGCCGCTCAGGACGCCGGAGTACGTGGTGTTCGTGTTCACTCCGCCGACGGTCAGCGTGCCGAAGGCGGCGGACGACGTGAGGGCCATCGCGCCGCTGCCGCTCAACGAACCGAAGACGGGATTGCCCACGTTAAAGACCATTCCGCGGGTGCTGTTCATGACCACCGACGCATCCGTCAGGGCGGCAGCCGAGTCGACTTCAAGCTCGCCGCCATTGCCAACGCCACTGGTCCCGACCAGCGACGTAACGCCGGCCGGATTGATCGTGATCGTTCCCGTGTAGCCGGCACTGCCGCTGACATGCACGATTCCCACGGGCGCGGAATTATTAATCGGCGCGCTATCGATGGTCAAAGGGCCCGAACCGGCAAGTTGGGCGATTGCCACGTCCTTGCCGCCCCACTGCGTGTCAACCTTCAACCCGCCGGCTCCGATCGTCACCGTGCCGAGTTGGTTGTAACCGTCCTCTCCGAAGATGATGCCCCCATTGACGTTCAGGGCGTTGCTGAAACTATAATTCACGACTCCGCCGGCGGCGCCGCCGAAGGAGAGTAGGGCGTTGTTGCTGATCGAGACCGGTCCGCTTCCCAAGGCGTTGACGTTCTCGTTAGGACCGTCGAAGGTGCCCATGGCGACGGTGCCGCCGGTGATGGTCGTGCCCAGGCTATAGCTGTTCGCGGCCTCCAAGGTCAACGCGCCGGTGCCCGACTTGACCACCGAGCCCGTGCCGCTAATGAAGTTGGCCGTCGTCAAGGTCCATGCGCTGTCGATATTCAAGACGCCGCCATTGCTCAACGTGATTCCCGAAGTCGCAAGCGAGCCGGTGGCGCCGTTGCCGACCTGCAACGTGCCGCCCGTGATTGACGTTGAGCCGGTATACGTATTCACGCCGGCCAAGGTCTGGTAGCCCGATCCCGACATGATAAGGCTAATGCCGCCCGTAATCAGTCCGCTGAATGTGGTCGAACCGCCGGTGGTCGACAACGTGAGTGTCCCGGCCCCGCCGGAGTTCTGGATCGTGCCGCCCTGGCCCGGCGTCAAGTCGGAAAGCGAGACCAGGGTCTGGGAATTACCGTCCAGGTCGAGCGTGGCGCCGCTGGCCAGTGTCAGGGCCGTGACGGGCAGAGCGCCAGTGGACCCCGCCGTCAACTGTTGCGGTTGGAAGACCGCGCCGATCATCGTCTCTCGCCCGTTGGACTGGGCTGAGTCCGATTCGGTGAGCGACAGGACCCCGGTCGCGCCGGAAGTCTGGATCAGGGCGCCGGCGCCGACAATATCAGTGCCCGCGCCTTCCTCTTCCCAGAAGTTGCCGTTGGCGGCGCTGCCGCCATTGCCCGTCGTAAGGCGCGTGCCAAAGGTGGGCGTCTCGGCAACCACGGCCGGCGGGGTGGCGTTCTCAGTGCGGTAGTTGGCGTCGAAGGCGACCCAGGAGCCGGGAACCGTGACCGTGGTTGTGACGGTAATCGAGTTCGTGCTGCCGGTTCCCGCGGTGCCCGTCGAGTTCGCCAAGGCCGTGCCGGGCATTTTCGCGAGGTTCACTCCGGCCAGCGTGAAGGCTTCAATCTCGCTATCGGTAGGGGCAGCGGGATACGTGACAACCAGATTCTTGCTGGACCCGGTGATAAAACCGGAGGCAGTGCTCGCGAGGTAGAAGACGTAGGAATTGACGTAGTTGCCGCCGTTGGGATCGATAGCGCCTATGGCCTGGGTCAACGCTACCCCGTTATAGGTGACCGTGGGTGCGGTGGCAGAAGCAACTCGGTCATCCACGTCCACGACGAGGGCTTCGGGCAAGCTGCCCGACGCACTGATCGTGTAGGCGTTGGTCTGGGTTGTGGCCGTGGCGTTCGTCCAGTTGCCACTGCTGCCCGCCAGAGAAATCGTGCTGTAGCTGGCGGGAGCGCCAAGCAACACCGTGCCGGCGGCGATGGTCGTCCGTCCGGTGTACGTGCTGGTGGCGGACATCGCCAGCGTGCCGGCGCCGTACTTCACAAGGCCCTGAGCGCCGCTGATCGGATTGGTAAGCGTAAAGGGGGCCGCGTCGGTCACCTGGATGCCGAGGTTGGTGCCCGCACCGAAGCTGACATTGCTGGCCGCAACGGCAATATTGCCCGGGGAGAACTCGCCGACAGCCGTGCCCCCTTGAACAGCGAACGTGCTGCCGGCGCCGGTAACCGAGATGCTGCCGGAGTGCTGCCAGGCGGACGTCAAGACGGACGTGTTGCCCAGGACGAGGGCCCCGCCGCTAATCGTGGTCGGACCGCTGTAGTTGCTGCTGGAGTTGGTGAGGACCAGCGTGCCGCCGCCGTTGTTCAATCCGCCAATGCCGCTTAAGGCGCCGGAGTAGGTCGTGGTGCTGGTGCTGGTTCCATTGACGTTGAGCGTCAGGCTGCCGCCGCTGAGGTCGGCCAGGGCGATATTGCCGCTGCCCGAGAGCCCGCCGATATTCGCCGTGCCCAGGCCGGCCAGGAAAGTCAGGCCGTTGGAAGTTACGTTGTCGGTAACGATCGTGGCTTGCAAGGCATTGCTGTTGGCCATCTCGAGCGTGCCGCCCGAGATCGTCGTCGCGCCGGTAAAGTTGTTGGCGCCCGACAGGACTTCGACGCCATTGCCCGTCTTGGTGAAGCTGAGGGTGCTGCCGTTGGTGTTGCCGCTATTCGTGATGACGCCGCTGAAAGTCCCGGAACCGTTGGCGTCGCCTACCACGATCGTGTGGTTGCCGCCGTTGGCGCCGAGGATTTCCAGCGTGCCGCCCCCGGTCAGGGCGTCGACATCGACCGTGTTGCCGTCCCAAAGGTCGAAGATCGACCCCGCACCGATCTTCAGCGAGGAATAATTGTTCGTCCAGGTAAAGGGCTGATAGCCGCCGTTCCTGAAAGTGGCGCTCCTTCGATGTCGATCAGCGAGCCGGGTGACATCGCGAACACGGCATGCGTGTTGTTGTTGGCCGGGTTGCCGCCGAGGGCGCCGTTCCCCGTCAATAGGAAGGTGCCGGACCCGGTTACGTTGACGGTGCCGTTGGTGCCGAGAACCTCGTTCATAGGCGTGGCGGCGTAATTCGGCATGTTGACCGTGTTGTCGACGTACATGCTGAAAACCGCGCCGGAGGCAATACTGATCGTTTCCGCCGAGGTGTCAGTCCCGGACACGCCGTTGTAGAAGGACCGCGCATTATACATGAGGAGCGTGCCGCCGGTGACCGTCGTGTTGCCGGTGTAATTGATGTTGGTCCCGGAGAGGGTCTCGACGCCGCCCACCACGACGAGATTGCCGACTCCCGTCAGGCGCCGGAGAAGGTGCTGTTGGCGCCGTTGGCCCCCAGGCTCAGCGTGACCGCGCCGCCGTTGGTGGCGGTCAAGGCGAGATTGCCGTTGCCGGCCAGGCTACCGACGTTGTAGGTCAGGCCGCTGGCGGCGAAGGCCAGGGCGCCGCCGCTGAGGTTGGCGGTGCTGTTCTGGATCGCGCCCGCGTTGGCGAGGGCCAGCGTGCCGCCGCTGATCGTCGTAGCGCCGCTGTAGGTGTTCGTTCCGGAAAGCGTGAGCAAGCCGGGTCCGTTCATTGCCAACGAAAGGGTGCCCGCACCGTTCTGCAACAGGCCGCCAAAGACGCTCGCGGCAGTAGGACCGACCGTCAGGGTAACGCGGCTGGCGACGCTGCTGGTGATCGTGCCGGCCACGCCGTTGAAGTTCGTGACGGACTGGCTGTTGCCGCCCAGATCAACGGTTCCCGCGTTGACCGTCAAGGCGCCCGCGCCGAGGCTCGCGCCGCTGCCCAGTTGCAGAACGCCGGGCCTTCAATGGACGTGCCGCCGCTATAAGTGTTGATGTTGTTGAGGACCACCGTGCCGGTGCCGTTGAGGGTGAGCGAACCCGCACCGCCGATCGTTCCGCCCGAAAAGCTGTAGGAATAGGGGTTGACCGTGCTGTTAAAGGTGATGCTATACGGATAAACCGTCGCGCCCGCGTCGATCACGATGTTCGTATTCGCCGGGTTCGACGTATCGTCGAAGGTCAAGGTACCGCTGTCCGTGTAGGCGACCAGAGTGCCAGCCTGGCTCCAGTTCAGGCTGCCGTGGATCAGGCTCCAGGTATTGTCCTGGGAGCCGGTCCAGGTGAGAGCCGGGGTCTGTGCGACTGCGGGCGGCAGGGCCGCAAGGGCAACCAACAAAGCCAGGCCCAAAACCACGAAGCAGGAATTTCTACGACTCATTGTACCCTCCAAAGCACGCGCCAAAGGTCCGCATTGCATTGCCACTTTAAGGAAACCACAGCGTGCAATTGCCGACCCCAATCTTCACTCGCCGCACTAACCAGAAAGAAGGGGACTGCGGTTTGTCCCGCTGGGACGACGGAAATGCAAAGCTCGGGAAAGCATCTCCGTTGACCCAAACGAGACAAACGGTGCGGTTCGATCTTTCTGGAACGTCTTCATGCACTTAACCCATTCGCGCTGGCCACAACGTCGAGAAGGGGCCTTCATCGCCCTTGCAACTCCCAGATGCCATGGACACGGCAGCGAAAACCGCACTGACTTGATTGCACCATAAGAAGGGAAAAAACGCAAGCGATTTGTAAACATTTGCGGAAAACCTGTTATTACAATTCTCGTATCGCGTCGCTATGTGCCCGGCCAGCGGCTTACTTGCCAGTGGTCATGCAATCCCGATTAGGGCAGGTTGCCGGCCGCGGCGGCCTTGAGGAGCCGGATTCGGGCCCGAAGGGTCTCGGCCAAGGTCTTGTCGTTGCTGGCGGAGGCCAGGGCGAGCGCCTCCTGGTACTGGGCGAGGGCCTCGTTGGGCCTTCCGCCGCGTGCCAAGGCGAGGCCGAGGTTCTTATGGGCCTCCGCGTAGTCCGGCCGGATTGCCACGGCCTGCTGAAACTGGTCGATGGCCTCGTCGAGTTGTCCGCCGCCGGCCAGGGCAATACCGAGGTTGTTGCGGGCCTCCGCATAGTCGGGCCTGATTTCCACGGTCTTCCGGTAATGGGCGATGGCCGCATCGACCTCTCCCCGGCCGATCGACACGTTTCCCAGGGCGTAGTGGGCTTCCGCGTAGTCGGGGTTGATCTCCAGGGCCGTTCGGTAATGGGCGATGGCCTCGTCGACCGCTCCGCGGGCGATCAAGACGCTTCCCAGGTTGTCGTGGGCCTCGGCGTAGTCGGGCTTGATTTCCAGGGCCTTGCGGTACTCGGCGATGGCCTCGTCGAGCTGTCCGCGGCCGGCCAGCGCGGCTGCCAGGTTGTTGTGTGCCTCCGCGTAGTCGGGTTTGATTTCCAGGGCCGTTCGGTAATGGGCGATGGCCTCGTCCACTTTTCCGCGGGCGGCGAGGACGAGGCCGAGGTTGTTATGGGCCTCGGCGTAATCGGGCCGGATTTCCAGGGCCTTTTGCGGATGGACGACCGCGTCGTCGAACTCTCGGCGGCCGGCCAGCGCGTTGCCGAGGTTGTAGTGGGCGGCGGCGAAGTGGGGGTCGATTTCCAGGGCCGTTCGGTATTGGGCGATGGCCTCGTCGGTTCGTCCGCGCCTTCCCAAGGCGGCCCCCAGGTTGAGGTAGACCGTCAGGCTGCGGGGCTCGATTTCCAGGGCCTGGCGGTATTGCTCGATGGCTTCGTCGAACCGCCCTCGGCCGGCCAAGACAAGGCCGAAATCGTTGTGCGTGCCGGCGTCGTCCGGTTTGATGGCCAATGCCGCCTGGAACTCGGCCACGGCCGTGTCGAACTCTCCGCGGGCGGCGAGCAGGTTGCCCAGGTTTTCGGCGCCGTCCAGCACTCGGGATTCCGATCGAGCACCGCGCGATAAAGTGTTTCGGCGTCGGCATACATGCGGCTTTGCCGCCAACTCAGCACAGCCAGCGCGGCCAAAAGCAGTACGCAGGCCACTTGCCCCGCGGTCCTCCTCCAACCCTCAGCGCGCGAAAGCAACAATGCCGCGCCTGCCGAGAACAACGTCACGATCCCCAAGCTGGCCAGGTATTGGAAATGGTCGGCGACGAAAGAAAACTTTGAGAAATAGACGTTGATGAAACCCAGCACCGGAAACAAGTTCACGATGAAGAAGAGCAGCGCCGCCAGGGGAGCGCTCCAGCGCCCGCGCAGCGACCACGCCACGGCCAACAGCAACAACGCCGCCGCGGGGAACAGGTACTGCCGCCACTCCGCCCGGCTGACCTGCCAGCGCGGATAAAAGAAGACCAGGTCCAGCGGCCAGACGAGCTTGCCCAGGTAGAACCAGACCGCCCGTCCTGCGATCAGGCAGCGTTCGAGGAATCCTAAGGCGAAGTCGCTGCCCACCGCCCCCGTATCGCGCTCGACCCGGACGGTCATCATGGCGGCCAGGGCGCCGACGAGGAAGAAGGGCACCAGCGGCAGGAGGTCGCGTTTCCAGGACAACCGTCCCCTCTGCCACCAGAAGATCACCGGCAGCGCCGCCGGCAGCATCACGGTGGCGGTCTTGCTGAGCAGGGCAAGGACGAACAATCCTAAGGCGCCGAGATACCAGGGCGCGGCGGAGAGAGGGAGGCCTCTCTCCCGCGTGCGGTCGAAGTGTATATAGAGAACCATGGCCCCCAAGTAGAAAACGCCGGAAAGCGTGTTTTTCAATTCCGTGATCCAGGCCACCGATTCCACGCAGACGGGATGCAGCGCGAAGACGGCCGCCGCCAGATACGCGCCGGGGACCGCCAGGCGGCGGAGGACCAAGGCCAGCAGGAAGGCTACCGTGACGTGGAGCGCGATATTGACCAGGTGATAGCCCAGCGTGGCGTCGCCCCACAGTCTGTGCTCGACCCAGAAGCGCGCTGAACGTCATAGGGTAATACTGCTGCGTGGCCAGGACCTCGAACCAGATCCGGTAGAGTCCATGCCAGGAGCGGAGCTCGGGGCGGGGAACATGGCCCCCGTCATCAAAGAGGAGGCCCCCCTGCCAGGCCGGCTGGTAGACGAGGAAAACCAGCACCACTAGGGTCGCTGCCCAGAGCCACGTCCACGGCCCGCGGATACCCGCTTGTGGGTGCGGCGCCGCAATCAACCGAGGAGGGCCACTTGTGGGTGCGGGTCGGTGGGCCGTGGGGGTCTCGTCCTGCGCACGGCCGTGGGTCCACCAGGCACGACGTTCGGCTCTTCGCTAGTGACGGGTACAATGACCGAAAGATGCACGTGGCGCTCCAACAGCTTATTTCTGCCTGCGCGGCATATTCGCGGGCGCTCGGCACGGCTTCCTTATCGGGACCGGGAGGAGCCGCGCACCCCCCATGCGACAAGGTCCTATTCCCCTTTGTCGTCGCATGGGGGGTGCCGGGCTCCCTCTCTCCGCCGGGCCTGTTCGCCGTTGCCCGTGAGAGAGGGCTCCCTCTCTCCGCCGCGATGCTTCCCCGGCGCGCCGCACGATTCCCGCACCACGAGCGTGCAATCCAGGAGCAGGGTCCGCGCGGGCATCGTGCGGTTCTCGATCCGCCCCAGCATCATGCTCACGGCCGCGGCCCCGAGCTCGCGGCCGGGCTGCCGAATCGTCGTCAACGGCGTGGTAACCAGCGATGCATACTTGTCGTCGTCGACGCCCACAATCCGCACGTCCTTCGGCACGCGAATTCCCATGCCATACAGGCTCCGCATGAGGTTGGCTGCCGTAAAGTCGTTGGCGCAAATGACGGCTTCCGGCAGCTTTTTAACAAGCTGCCCGACGAACTCCGGATCGCACGGATCGTGACGGTGGACCCAACTCTCCTTGCCGCGGACCTTATGGCGGCGGAGCGCGTGCTGGTAGCCTTCGATGCGCGCCTCGACGGTGGGTCTGGAAAGGGGCACCCCCAGATACTCGATGTGCCGGCAGCCCAGGCCCAGCAAGTGCTCCGTCTGCATGTAGCCGATGCGGTGATTGTCGACCCCCACGAGGTCGAACTTGCTGCGCTTGGGAAAACGCTCCAGGTCGCTGTCCAGGAGCACGACCGCGATGTGGGCCGCGTCGAGCATCTCGCCGATACAAGCGTTGATCGCTTCCATCTGCTCCGAGAACTCCATCGGCGCGAAGAACACGCCAATCACTTTCTGTTCGACGAACCTCCGGCATACCTCTCGCGCCTGCTGCATCTGCTCCTGGGGTTTGTCGAGGTCGATTTCCGCAAACTGAAGATGGAAAGAATGACGTTCGACGGTGCGGGCGATTTCGCCGCAAATCGGCGCGAAGATCTGCATCTCATTCAAGCTGGGAACGAGCATTCCCAAGGGCTTGGTTGCTTGATTGGCCGGCAGGCGGACAAACGACCCCGCGCCGGAACGCCGCTCCAGCAGGCCGTCGACTTGCAGGTCCCGCATCGCGCGGGCCACGGTGGGCCGCGAGGTATGGAACTTGCGCGTCAACTGGCCGTCGGTAGGAAGCCGCTGGCCCGGTCCATAGCGACCGTCCAGGATGGCAGCCCGCAACTGCTCGTAAACTTCTCGATGTTTGAACTTGGGTCCCAGAGGAAATGCCATTTAGCTAGTATTGCATGCTTTCCCGCGGTGGTCAACAAGGGAAAGCGGGCTCGGTCGTTCTCCGCTCGCGGCTTGCCGCGCCCTGGGAATCTCCGCCGCCCCATCCCCGCCTGCCGGGATTCCGTCCGCCGACCATTTGTAATAACAGGTTTTCGATAAAACCTTACCACGTGCTTGCACTTGGTTCGTTCTTATGGTGAAATGGCATATGACAAAAGTGTGATTATATTGCTCGATGTCCTGGGTCGAGGAGGTTGAATCATGCGTCAGGCAGCAATCCTCTTCAGCACCGTAAGCGGCGAAGAGGTCGTTCTTTCTACGCTGGCCGAGTCGCTCCGCGACGCCAAGAAAAAATAGCGGTTAGGACCAGCAAATCAATACCGGCTGGACCTGCCGTTGACTGCGGCTGCCCAGAACGTCGTGACAGTACTGGTGACGGCCGCGGAATCGTGTTTTACAGGAAGTGCTTACCAGGAAAAGTCGATCACGCGATACAAGGCTTCAGCGGCCTCCTGCCGTGAAAAAGCCTCGGTAGGGTTAAGACGATTCTCTTTACCCAATCGAACAAGGTTCGCGCGGATCGCTGCAAAGAGCACTTCACGATCTGCTGCGGACAAGTCCGCATCATCGTTCAGCAAAACCGGTTTGTCGGACGAACGGGCAAGTCCACACCGCTCGGCGAGGTGGACGAGCGAATGAGCCGCGTCAATCCGGGTCACGGCTTGATTGGGTCGAAAACGATTGTTGCTATCTAGCTTCATTAAGCCCGCGGCAACCACTTTGACAATATCTTCAGCCAGCTCAGCCGACGGCGGAAGATCCCTAACCTGGGGCGGGTTCTGACGCGGCATGGTCAAATGAACCGACTGGGCCAAAGCATTGGCCAGTTCAACCCGTAAAAGTGGTTCCCTGGGACGTATTCGCCGCTGGTTATCGGCCAGTAGGACCCCGCGGAACCAGAGACCCTTCAAGGCATCCCCAACAGAATCCGCCGGCAGATCGATTGGCAGGGCGTCCTGGGGATCTTGCCGAGATGCGAGAACAGGAGCAATATTGAGCCGAACTCCGTCGACAGCGTAAGAGTAGAAATGGTCGACGTATCCTCCATAGGCGATCGTCTTCTCCGTCTTGGCAAGGGTGAAATGATAGCCGTGGCCAAATTGCTGGTTGTACCGCAGCGTTATCCCCTCCTGCTTACGACTGGAGTTCTCCGCCAGCCCGAAAACAACTGCCCAAGGCATCGCCCCTGGACCGGCTATGTCGGTTATCAGTTGGTTCCCGCTGAAATCCTGCGACCCCTCTTTGATTGGTGTCTTTTCGGGCCGGATCGCCACAATTCCACTGGCCGAGTTGACACGGTCTCCGGTTTGCAGGCAGGACAACCGCACCCCGGATATGCAGCATCCGAGTGGGCCATCGTGGCAAGTTGCGTTCATCGCATCAAGGACTGTCAAGTTCCCTGTGCCAACAACCTCAATCTGACCGTCATCCGAGACCAGCATCGCCGTGTTCTCGTCAACCCCGAATCCGAAGCGGATGTGTTCATTGATCAGAGCCCTGGCCAATCGTCCGAGTCTTCCACGGTACTGGCTGAAATGCTGATCGACGATTCCCGCCGGAAAGAACCCCAGTCCCTGCGTGACTAGCAGCCCGCGATGGCGTAGATCGCGGCGGATGCCGAAGTCGAGTGCGTCCATCCCTTCGTCTAGGGACTCGTCGGGCAGTCCAGACGCACTCAGCATTTGACTGCTTTGCATGGCGGCACCCGCACTTGAGCCGGCAATGACACCACCGCGGTGCCACATTTCCCTAAGCGCGAGCAGTACCGGCGTTGCGCTGCCGTCTGGATTGAGCAAACTACGAGTAATGCGGGACTGGTCGCCGCCGGCAAAGAACGCACCCGTTGAGCGACGGATTCGCTCCACGATCTCAGGGCTGTATGCCTGACGAGCGGCGTTCTCCAGCATGAGGTCAACGATGACCACCCGGTCCGCTGAAATGCCGTACCGCACGAAGATCTCACCAACCTGCCGTGCGGGACTTTCGCTCTTGGCGGCAGTGGGGAACAGAACAAATCGGGCGTGCTCGCGGCCACCGGCCAACTCGATCATACGCTGAAATACTGCCGAATTGTCGGGCCGCAGGCCACCGCCGATAATGAAAAGGTTGCCAGACTTCGGCGCGGCGGCAACAGCGGTAAGGTGTATGGAAATCGCAAACCAAAATGCAACTCGTCCGCATCTCATTCAGCTACCCTTTTCTATATCTATGCGATAACTACCTCGCACCAGCCCCTTTCGTCGGCTGTAAAGCTCCTATCAGCCGCGAGGCTTCACCGTCGGCTTCGCCAGCCAGACCCTTACAGTAGTCCGTGAGGAACGTGCGGGCGGAGTTGGGATCGCGTTGCCACTTGCTCAATGCCTCCTTCTCCACGCCGGCCTGTTTCTCGAAATTCCGCTTTTCCATGCCGTCCCAAACCGCGCGTACTGCCGGGAGCCGCTTTGGAAGATCCCCGCGGACCAGATCCTGCAAGGACTGATGGAGCCACCAGGCCAACTGGGGATCTCGGACAAATACCCCGGCCGGCGGATTGAGGTGATGCTCGAGCGTCAAAGCCTTTTCAAGATCCACGCTCCGATAGTAATTCGACGGTGTCTCGAGAATGCCCAGAGTACCACGGCAGGAGCACGTTCAGGCTCGGCTCGCCGCTGGTGCGCCAGTAAATACAGCCGATCTCGGGGGGCAATCCGGAACGCAACTGGAAGACCGCACCCTCTTGGGTTGGGGAACCCGTGCGGCGGTCGGCCGGGATCACGCCGCGAAGGATTTTCGCGACTCCCGCCACCGTGAGTTTCTCCGCTGGTTTCATGCCGAATGGCTGCATCGCCGGCGGCCAGGGGATGTCCTTGCCGCCGACAAGCTGCTGTCCCTTCCAGCGCCGCTCGTCTGCAGCCGCGCCAGGAGGGCCGTAAACCCGATCGAAACGGAAAGGCTCCCCGCCCTTGCGGTCAAACCAGCCGCGACCAGCCGCGTAGTCGATCAGATCGCGGCTGCCGAGGAAATTCTGCGCGTCGCTCAAGTCCACCGTGTCCGTGACGTAGACATTCGGCAGCACGACGACTTCATCGTCCGCAACGCGGCGGGCGACCCAGTGGCGGCCGTTGACCACAGCCAAGAGCCACGCCTCGCGGGGATCGGCAATCACGTAGGTCCGCCCGGAATCGACGTAACCGAATTGCTCGATCCATCCGCCCGCCAGCGTCACGCCCTCGCGCACCGTTCGTGCCCGTTGGGCGATCAGCCGGCGGAGCATATAGCCGGTCCCCCCTTGGCGGATCTCGCCGCGGTCTTCCCGGCTAGGGCAATAATCGCTGACCACGGCCACTCCCCATTCGTTGAGAGAGTTGTCGCTGAATTCCGTTCCGG
This sequence comes from uncultured Planctomycetia bacterium, assembly GCA_963824275.1. Classification (GTDB taxonomy): domain Bacteria; phylum Planctomycetota; class Planctomycetia; order Pirellulales; family Thermoguttaceae; genus JANXQG01. Next base: position 251,051 of record CAWGOT010000010.1, read on the forward strand.
GGATTTCGCTCCAGAGAAAAGCCCACGATTCGGGAACCTCGGGCAGGTGGCCGCCGCCGCGTAGAACGACCTCTGCCTGAGCGTCATGCAACTGGCGAGCAGCGCGGCGGAAGTTCAGCATTCGCAGGCCGGTGTTCTGTTCGGCATGTCCCACCAGCAGCGAGCCGTCGCTCGAAGCCCCTCGGCCCACGACAATCGCATAGCAGGCCCACAGCGGCGACGCAGGGAGCAGCGAAAGCGTGGCGATTATCAGGACCGCCTGAATTTGCCGGAAATACTCGCCGACGAATCGATTGAAAACGGCGTTGACGTCCCGTTGGACCGGCCGTTCGCCGACCTGGGCATCTAGGCTGCCTGGCGATCCGCAGGCAGCGAGGCGGATAAGAACGGGGCTAAGAAATCGCATGATGTGGCTCCAAAACCAAAGCGAAGGGTCTTGTAAATCGTAAATGACCGAGTGGAAGGCGCAGGACCTGGCCGCCTTCTCCGGTACGGGTTCCTATCTCTTCTTCCCTTGTTTGATATTCTCCAATGCGTCCGCTGCAGTGTGACGCACCAAGGCGTCGGCGTCCCGTAACAACTGAGCGAGGGCCGGAATCGCTGTTTGCGCTTCTGGCCCGATGTCTCCCAGGGCCATGGCGGCAGCCCAACGCACCTTGTTGTTTTCGTCCTTAAGCACTTCGGCGAGGGCGGGGACCGCGTCCGGCCCCATCTTCCCCAGGACAACGGCGGCACTCCTGCGAACGTACTCGTCTTTGTCCTTGAGCGCTTCCGTAAGGGCCGGGATCGCTCCTATTGCCCCTAGGGCGTCGACGGTCTCGATGCGAACATACTGGGCATGGTCCTTGAGCAATTCCTGGAGGGCCGGGACCGCCGAATTCGCTTCGCGACCGATTCTCTCCAGGGTCGAGACGGCAGAACGGCGAACGCGCTCGTCCTTATCCTTGAGCAATTCCGTAAGGGCCGGGACCGCTGCTGGGCCGATTCGCGCCAGGCCCTGGACGGCGGCACTTCGCACGTCGTTGTCTTTGTCTTTGAGGCGTTCCGTGAGGGCCGGAACCGCTGCCGGACCCATTCCCCCCAGGGCCGAGACGGCCGCAACCACGAAATCGGAAGTCCACAGACCGTACTCGGCGCGGACGAGTTCCGTCGCCGGAGTCGGACCGTTAGAGACCGACGGCGGCAAGTCTAAGAGCCACAACTCTCGGAGGCGGGCGTGGCGTCTGTCAACGCACATCCGCTTGCCGTCGGCCGACCAGCGGGGAAGCGTGTAGGGGCCTGCCAAGAGCCTTTTCGCCTGATGCGTGCGAAGGTCGTAGATCCACAAATCATTCGCAACAACCTCGGCGAACGACCCGAAACCGATCCGCTGACTGTCGGGGGACCAGCTTGGCAAGAATCCACCCCAGCCGGGCAAGGGATAGCGGTCAACGATTTCCTTCTTCGCGACCGACCAGATTTGCAGTTCGCTGTTGCCAAAGCCGGCGACATACTGCCCGTCGGGCGAGATCGCGGGATAGAATCCCGAGAAGCCTGTTAGCAGTGTCTTTGGCGTTGCCTTGTCATCGGTCACGTCCAGGGACTGCAGAGCGAACTTGCCGTCAACGCTGGTCCGATAGCAAACGGTCTTTCCATCGGCCAGCCAGGAAGCGAATCCTCCCGTCGCCACGCGTTTCGTCTGCTTGCTGCGCAGATCAACGATCCACATTCCCTCCCCTTGGTCGCCGGCTTTCTTGTCGGTAAAGGCTATAAACCGTCCCGCTCCCGGCGACCAGGCCGGATCTTTGCCGGTTTCCGCAAGTTCTTCAATGGTATTGCTTGCCAGCGTGAGGATTCGAAGTCCATTGGCGGTCGGATTGGCGTGCGCGAAGGCAATTTTTTTTCCGTCGGGAGACCAAGTCCCCGCTTGAGCATCTTCAGCGAGCAATTGGAGTTTCGGGGAAACCAAGTCGCCGCTCTCAACTCGCCATTCGCCGCTCTCAACTCGCCACTCACCGCTCGCAGCACCCTGCTCGCCGCTCTCAACTCGCCCGCCGCTCTCAACTCGCCACGCGCCGTTCCCCCCTTGCCACTCGCTGCTCCCTGCGCGCCGCTCACCACTCCCCGCTCCCCGCTCGCCACTCCCCGCTCCCCGCTCGCCACCTGCCGCTCGCCGCTCACCACTCCCCGCTCCCCGCTCGCCACTTGTCGCTCGCCGTTCGCTGCTCCCTGCTCCCCGCTCGCCACTCCCCGCTCCCCGTCCCGCGCTTCCGGTTCCGCTGCCCGCTTCCCGCCCCCCGCCCCCGCTGCCGCTGCCCGCTTCCCGCCCCCCACCCCCGCTCCCGCCCCTGCTTCCGCCCCCGCCGCCGCTCCCCCCTCCCCGCTCCCGATCCCGCTCCCCGCTCGGTGCGGAAATGTCGAGGCGGGGCTGCACCCGAATTAACTGGGCATGAAGGTCCAACCTGAAGCGCCTGCCGGCCGCAAGAACATCGAACTTCTCCGCGACAGTTGGCGTCTGGCCGACGCTCCGCTGGGGCATCACGAACAGTGGCAAGGAACACATCAGCAAGAGACTAAGGACGACTCGCATGGCAATTACCCCCCTTTTTGAAAAGCGATTTGCGGTGCAACTCCACTTATTTCAGCCGCCCTAGCCCGACTTGGCGACGGCCGCATGCCTCTCTATGAAGAAAGGCGAAGGACGCGCAAGGAATTTGCGCGCGGGCACTTTTTTTCTGCTGCGGGCCCGAAAAGACCAATCGGCGGCCGAGAGGCGACGGATCGAGAAACAGCCGTTCGTTGCCTAGGCCCGCCAGAATGGCTCGTTTGTTTCGAAGCCAGCCAGAGCATCAGCCTCGTCTTCTTTGATGTCGAATACGCGGTCGAGTTTGAAGATGACACCGGCGGTCCCTTCTTGTTGTGTTCTTGCAGGATGTTGCCACAAATGTTCAATCCGCGTCGCCGGGCTTTCTTTCAGTGCAAGTCCTCGCCAGGCGGAAACCGTAAGCGAAGTAATGATCACCGGGTTGGTCCCAGTTACGGTAGGCAGAACGGAGGAACCAGGCAGGATTAACGAACTCCCCACCCCGCAACATACGCCCGTCCTTGTCGAGCGGTGGCGAAGGATCTTCCGTATCTTCGGCTGCCTTGCCGCTTGGCCCCACGGTGTAAGTCCGATACCGATCCTGGCACCAATTAGAGACATTGCCATGCATGTCGAACAAACCGAAGTCGTTCGGCTTCAAGCTCCCCACCGGCTGCGATCTATCGGGGGAGTTGTTCGCGAACCAGCCATACTTGCCCAATAACTCCTCCGTTTGGCCGTAATACCGGCACGTCACCGCTCCTGCCCGGCAAGCGTACTCCCATTCCGCCTCCGTGGGCAGGCGATAGCCGCTCCGCTGCATGTAATCCGGCGACATCTTCATGCCCTCTTGGTATTTCCCATCCTTATCGGGCTCATAACACAACTCCAGTCCTTCCTGCTTGCTCAACCAATTGCAGTATTCCGCTGCCTCATACCAAGAAACGCCGAGAACAGGACAATCGGGCTCCAGGCTCCATTTTTGGTTGTGCGCGAACATGGGATTGACAGGTCGTGGCGAAGCCGCAAGGAACTGCTCCACGGTCACTGCCTTGGCAGCGATGGCGAACGTGCGTCCGATCGCCTGTCGGTGCGACCGCTCGTCATAGGCGCTCCATTCTGATTCGGTGGATCCGCGCCCATCTGAAACTCCACGGGGCCGGGAATGACCACCATGGTTTGGCCCTGGCTGGTGACGTACCACTGCGGCACCGCTTTCGCCTTCGCCAACTCCTTCCCAATGCTCTGGAGCCGTTGTTCCCTCTGTTGTTTGTTCTTCGTCCACTGCGCATCGACCTGCTTGAGCCACTGGTCCTGTTTCCACTGGCGCAGCAGCCATTCTGCTGCTGCGTGCAGGCCGGGATCCGCCGCCGAGAGGTCGGGGTCATTACTGTAGTACAATTCTCGCAGCTTCAACTTCCCGATCAGCCGGGCCTGCCCAACTGTTCGCAGGGCCTGCTCCCCGAACTCGCCCAGGCTCAAGAGCAAGGCCCGGCGAATCGACACATCCGGTTCTTGAATGAACCGATCGACAATCATCTCAGGATCGGCTCCGGATGGGCTGAGCTTGTGGATGATCCAGCTTCGCACACGGGGATCGGAACCGTGCTTCAAGCGCGGCCAGACCCAGACGTTGGGAGCGTCGTTCATCATCAAGAGCGCGACCGCTGCATTCGCCTGTCGCTTCGCCAGGACCTCTTTCGCTTCCTCGGCGTCGGGCAGTGGCCGCTGGAACTCGCCTTCCAACAACGGCAGTACTTCATGGCCACGCTCCTTAGGTAGCTTGAAGATGATTGCGAGTTGCTTCTCGTCGGCGTCCATGACCAGCTCCGCCAGTTCGTTGTTGGACAGGGCGTCGGCGTAATCGGCCAGCGTTTCCGTGGCGAAGGACCGGTGCTGTTGGTCCTGAGCTGTTCGATAAATGTGAGCCAATGGATCGACAAGTTGGCGTTTCGCCGGACGGAGGGTTTCCCGCCACGCCACGAAGTCTGAAGCCGGAAGCGTCACCAGATGACCGGCGACAAGACTGCCGATCTCCTTCCAACGTTGATCGCCTGGTGCATACGTCGCCAAGGCACAGGCCGCTTGGAATCGCTGTTGCGTTTCTCGTTTCGAGTCAAGTGCCACACTCCACAAGGGCTCAATAGTACCGTCCTTGTCGGACGGCAAGGCATCCCGCACCGCGGCGAATGGAGTCGGAGTTACGACGAGGAGCTGATCCCGCAGGTAATTCAGCTTGCTCCTGTCTACCGGCAGCAGGGCCAGGGCCATTTTCAGACGGGGAGTGGAACCCTCCTTGGCCTGATCGAACTGGGCCTTGAGCAAGGGGTCGGCCCATCGTCGATATTTGTCGAGTTCGACCACGACGGAGTCTACTTGGGAGATCTCGGCCGTGGCCAGTTTATCCACGAGCCCTAGGGCGCGGGTGGCGTTCTGCTGCTCGACAACGGCACGACGAACGGCTAGGCCCACGATGCCTGCGGCAATCAGCATCATCGCTACGATAACGGAACGAATGCCATGCACTCGGCCCGCATTGCCCATCATCTTCCGCTGCGGGTCGGTCCAGATCTTCTTGTCGGTCGAAAAACGGATAGTGAGGAATTCCCGTAGCGAGGGGAGATGGCGACTCTCCGGCCTGGCGCTCCACAATGCCGACCTTTCCGCCAATCGCAGTTCCGCACGACCCTTCCAAGTTTCCTGCTGCTTGCGGGTCAGCCAGTCTCGCAGCGAGTGAACCAGATAGTCGTGGGTCAGTTGGTAGTATTTCTCGCCTGCCTTCACCGGAGCGGCTGGGTCGTCCTCCTTGCTTGCCGGGTCGGTGGGCGTGATCAGCCGGAGTTCGCTGTTGAGAATACGGATCAGATCGTCGAAGTCCCTGCGCCGGTTGTCGTAGCCCGAGGCTTCCAAGAGGTAGCCATGCGACCGCATGTGGCCTTTGATGTCGGTCCCCGCTTCGGGCAGGAGGGCCTTCAGGACGCGCCTGGCCGCCTTCTGATGGTAGCCGTGTTCCGGGGGAGCCGTGGCGGCACTGAAGGTCTCCTCCAGAAACGTGACGCCGACGCCTTCGGTTCCACCCACGGCCTTCAAGGTGGCCGGCGTCCATGGCTTCCCCTTCATCATCTCGGCAAAGAGGGCCAGTCGGACGCAGATCACCTTGCCATCCTGGGCCAAGCCCTGAGTGGCCTGATCCAGGAAGGCCCCTTGTTCCTTGCCGATCTCGCCGGGATGCTCGGGCAGTGCGCCAAACGCCCGACCAAATGCCGTTAGCACCTTCTTCGCATGTCGAAGCTCGAAAAGATCGGTGGCGAGGGAGTTGTGGTCTTCCAGCAGCCGGATCTCCAATTCCTGCATGAAGTGGGTTGCGGCCATCCAGAAATCATCCCGTACCATAACCAGGCACTGCACCCGCTCGCCGTCGCAGTGCCGCAGGGCTTCGACCAATTCTACGTTTTCATACGATGGCTTCGCATGAAGCCACTGTTCGAATTGGTCGACGACGATGAGGATCTTCTTGCCCGCAGGAATCCCTCGTCCGCGGCGCAGAGCGGCGATGCTGTCTCGAAGACCCAGATCCCCCTGCAAACCCGGACATTGCTTTCGCAATCCCCGCACGAGACGCGCTTCGGTATCATCGGCAGTGGCCTCGATGTAGATGGAAATGACTTGCTCGGCCAGGCGCGGCAACAACCCGGCCTTCACCAGCGACGACTTGCCGCAGCCCGATGGCCCATAGATCAAGCCCACGCGAAAAGTCTTGTCGGCGTTCGTCTCTTCGATCCGATATTTCCAGAAACGGACGCTCTCCGGCAGTCCATCCCGGTCCCGAGGGCCAGGAAGAAGCTCCAGAAAGAAATCGGCGTCCTGGGCATCGAAAGAGCGTAGGCCCTTGGGCACGATCTTGACGGGCTTGCCGGAATCCAAGCCTGCCACCTGGATTTCCACCTTCGCAGCGTCAACCGGCTTCACCGCGGCGGTCTGGGCAAGGAAATGCCCCAGGTCTTCCGCCATGTCGAGAGCGGTGGTGTAACGGTCCCTGGCCGGTTTCGACAGGGCCTTCAGACAAATCCGTTCCAGTTCCTTGGGGATCGAATGGTCGAGCTGGCGCGGCGGGCGGGGTTCCAGCGACCTGACGCGCGCCAGGATCTCCGCGGTGCTCGAACCGCCAAAGGGACGGGTTGCCGTCAACAACTCGTAGAAAACCACCCCCAGGCTGAAAATGTCTGCCCGACCATCGACCAGATGCCCCTCGCCACGGGCCTGCTCGGGACTCATGTAGGCGGGCGTACCGGCCCCGCTTGGTCCGCCGGCAAAATCCTCTTCCTTGAGTGCCAGCCCAAAATCCGCAAGGTAGGGTTTGCCGGTGGTGTCAATCACGATGTTGGCGGGCTTCACATCGCGATGCACCACCGTGTGCTCGTGAGCGTGGTGGAGGGCTTCTGCGATCGCCATCACCAGTCCCGCCGATTCTCTGTGCGGTAGCGGTTTCTCGCTGATTTTGCTTTCCAGGTTGCTTCCTGCAATGAACTCGGACACGACGTAGCACAGCCCATCCGCAGTTCGACCCACGTCGTAAACCCGGACGATGTTCACATGGTTGAGCCTCGCTACGACTTGGGCTTCGTCAAAATACTGGTCGATGTCTTTCGGGCTACCCACCAAGTGGCGGTGTGGCACCTTGATGGCAACTGGCCGCTTCAGTCCCTCGTCGTAACCTTGATAGACTGTGCCGAAGGCCCCCTTCCCCAGGATTCGTTCGATCCGGTATCGGCCAATACGGCCAGGATGCCCGACGCTTGGCTCCTGCTCCGGTGGGCGCGACTGGGCGGTAGACACCATCGCTTGTACGGCATCCGCATTGGCAAAGTATGCCCGCAGCCGCTCGGCCACTTCCGGGTGAGCGGCAAGGAACACCTCGCGATCGATCTCCTCGCCCCGATCGACGCGGAGCATGTAATCGGCCAGGACAGACTCGAAAGGGTGATTGTAGGCTTGCGTCCCGTCCATATTGCGCGGTCCAGTTGCGTGGCCCCCCTTGTCGGTGATCAACACCATTCCGTTCACTTTTCCCGGTCTGAACCAAGCATTGTACGTGCCCATTTCGCTGGAGTACAGGGTTTGAAGGGCGCGGTGCCGGCTTGGTGGTCAACTTGAGTTCAAGGACTTGGTTGGAAATAACTTCCCGATTGTAGGATGGACTTCCCAGTCCGTCCGCGAAAAAATCCTCGCCAAGTCCTAAGGCGACAAGGGCCGGGAGAACTTGCGCGGCGAGCAGGAATTTTTTCAGATGGATCGGTCTTTCACCGCGGGCAACGCCCCAGTTGGTGGCTCCGCTCCACGAGGACGGTGGGCTTTCTCCCCTGAGTGCCGGTGCATGATTGACAACGTCGGGGCTCAGGTCCACGACTCTTCGGACATGGTCTTACGCAACGTCGTTAGTCCTCGGTCAATCAGGCCGGCCACGGAGCCGACAGAGCGGCCTAACTCCTCGGCGATGGCCTCCAGCTTCGAGCCTTCCATATGCCGCAAACAAATTGCCCTCCGCTGCGCTTCCGGCAAGGTAAGCAGGATCTCGGCCAGCCGTAAGGCTCGTTCCGCTTTGATTACTTGCTGGCTCGGCGTGGACCGGGCGGCTGCAAGGCCGCCGAGGGGCATGCAAACCGAGTCGCTGTTGGGATCCAACAGAGGTTCTTCGCGGAGAACGGTCCGACGCGCTGCGTGAACATGTCGCTTGATAACGTCGGCCAGGTTACGGCGGTGGATGCGCTTGATCCAGGCCGAGAATTCGGGTTCGGTGGAACCCGCGAAAGCCGGAAAATCCCTCTGGGCGTCGATAAGCGTGTGCTGAACCAGGTCAGACGGGTCGCAACGGACCTTCAGTTTTGGCCCGATCTGGGCCTCGGCGGCAACGTGCAGGATGGCCCGGTAACGCTCCAGAAGCTGGCCCAACGTGCTGGGGTCTTTACGGCACAGTGCGATGAGACGTTCGATGCTCGGTGCGGATTGCATAGCCTTAATAATGGATATTCGCATGCGTCCTAGCTACCCTCCCATTGGCTATATTGTCAGCGTTTTTTGATAAAATTGATCCCGATGCCGCCGCGCTGGATCGGCATTCGGAATGCTTGTGGAGGCGTCGCCAGGTGATAAAATAGAGGCCATGCCGACTATTTCAGCGTCGGCAGCAGACGCCCAACGTGGACGCTCCCGGAAAACTCCCAAGGCCGAAATCAACTTCCGATTTGTGACGAGGTACCTCAAATGGGTCAGACTCTTCGAGCCTTGGTTCCTCTCCTTCTCTTAACCCTCCTGCCAGGCGCGGTCTCGGCTCAGGATCGCATCGGGGCGCCATCGCCCAGTACTGTGCGCATCGTCTTTGTCGGCGACGTGATGCTCGATCGCCATCCCGGCGAGATAGTCGCCAAAGGCGGCGATCCGTTCAAGGAGACGGCGGCAATCCTCGACGGCGCCGAGATCAGGGTGGCCAACCTGGAGTGTGTCGTCGCCAGCGGCGGCCAGCCCCTCGACAAGCATTTCACGTTCCGCGCCGACCCGCGCTGCCTGCCGCTCTTGGCCAAGCACCTCGACGCCGTTTCCCTGGCGAACAATCACACCTGCGATTTCGGCAAGCCGGCGCTCGTCGAAATGTTGGGCCGGATCGACGCTACGGGGCTACACAGCCTCGGAGCCGGTCGCGACGCGGCCGCCGCCCACGCGCCGCTGCTGCTGCAGCGCAAAGGTCTGCGGATCGCACTCCTGGCCTACAACGGCATCGATTCCCGCGAAGCCGAGGCCGGCCCCAGCACGCCGGGGCTCGCCTGGCTCGAAGAGCGGAGGGCAGTCGAGGACATCCGCACAGCCCGCGCCAAGGCCGACGTGGTGATCCCCTTCCTTCACTGGGGCGTCCAATTCGAGCCCAAGCCGACCGAGGACCAGCGCAAGCTCGCCCGCGCGCTGATCGACGCGGGGGCCGCCGCCGTTGTCGGCAGCCACCCGCATGTCACGCAGGGGGCCGAGACCTACAAGGGCTGCCCGATCATCTACAGCTTGGGCGACTTCATCTTCGACTTCGAGGATCCAGCTAAGCCGGTCCCCGAGTCCCTGACCAATTGGATGCTCCGGATGACGGTGGACAAAGCGGGTGTTGTCGCCTGGGACACCATCGTGGCGCGGACGGACGCCGCCGGCCTGCCGCAGCCCGTCGCCGGCGCCTCGGGGCCGAACAGCGGGGCGCTGGGCAATGAGAAAGATCAGGTACCCTCCGGCGGCCTTCTGCACGGCGAATCGCACAAACCCAACTGAAGCAAACAGACTCTTCAGCTTCTACTCCGTTTGCTCCAACAGACCTCCATCATAGTCGCGGGTAAGTCGATTCTTCACTGTTGCATCTCCGGTCCTCCCAATGCGCGTCCTTGCCGCCGCATTCTGATTCACGCCGGCTGAAACGGGGGGAAGTCATGCGTGACGCAAATTTCGGCGCATCGTCACCGGCCCTGATCGGTTTATAGGAAATTCTGGCTCTCCGCCAAGTCTGGGGGCGAGTGTGGTTAGCCGTCCCGGCTGCCCGATAGGTGGTGTCCGAGGGCAGGCAGGACGCCCGCACCACAAACTTGGCGGAGAGCGAAGATTTGTGGAGCATTTCCCTTTTCCACGGCCAGCGTTATGTTGAGGACCGGGGGAATTCCAGCCCACTGCTCGATCTACCCATTCGCCGCAGCCAGCGGAAATGGGAACCGACGCCTGCCCGGAAGGTCTCGTGGGCCGCGTAACGCAGCCCGAAATCCCGGCAACCACCCCGCCTCCGGCCGCGCCGCGGCGGGAAAAAAGTCTCGCCAGCCCTTGACATGAATCGATAAGTATGGATAATTACCCGTATCCTTTGTTCTTTGAAAATTCGGCTCTGCGGCGGGCCTTGCCGAGGCCCACCGCGCAAACCGGGGCGGCCTCGTCAACCGCCCCGCTCAGGAGCTTGCGCCGCGCACTCCAGCCCGCCATGACAGATCGAACAGGGATTGGCAGAACGATTTTCGAGCAAGTTCGGGCAAACAGGAATTGGCGGAGCGATTTTCGGGCAAGTTCGGGCAAAAACCACCCGCCGGCGGAGTGTTTTATCGCTGAACGGTTCGCCTTGCCTTGAGACCGCCTGCCTTACTTGGGTTGCGCCGGCGGTTCGAGCGGGAGCTGGGGTCTTGGTTGCGGCGCGGTGTCCAACGGGAGCCGGTTCACGGTGCGCTGCTGCGGCTGCTCTGGCGATCGAGCCGGTCGGGGCGTCGGCTGGACTACGTTGTCCAACGGGGGCGGCGCATGGGGCTGGGGCGGAGTGTGCGCCTTGTCAAGCTGGTCGGCCGACTTGGCCACGATCGGAGAAGGGGCGAACTGCCTGCGGTCGGGCTCGCCGGGTTGGGCGGGGCCGGTGGCGGGAACGACCGCCGCATTGGCTTCCGCTTGTTGCCGTTGGTCGCGGAAGCGATAGACATCCTCCCGTTGCTGAGCGAGCCTTTGCTGCTCGGCCTGGTCCACGGGCTGATATTGCCAGGCGCCATTGGAGTCCCGCGCCGCCTCGTCGAGCGACGCGCCCACGATGTTGCGCACGGCGTTGATTATGCCACCCCCGCCGATTGCCGCCGGTCCCACCCAGACCCGCGGCGGCCGGGCCTCTTCGTGGGCCTGCCGGTTTAGGAAGTCCGCGGCGACGCTCTGTTCCCACTGCGCGTCCTGGCGGTGTTGCCAGCGGAGGTGCGCGAAGATCGGATCGTAGCCCAAACGGCTGGAATTGTACGAATACGAGGGGTAAAAGCCCTCGCTCTGGTAGTTGGCGGCGTAATAATCGCCGAAGTAGTATTGTGCGTATCGCGGCCTCAAGAAGAGATGGTTGGCAAATGCGCCCAGGTCGATTACCGTTGCCGGCGAGTAGGAGAAACCGGGCTGCGTGTTGGCGGCACCGCTGAAATAGACCGGCGCAAAGAGTACGCCGCGGCGGGCCAGGGAGTAATCCCAGTAGCCGTCGACGAAGACGTAGCCGCGCGGGGCCCAGACATAATGCGCAGGGACCCAATCCCAATCCGCCTGCGCTTGGGCCCAGAATCCGGGACGCCAGGCATAGCGGTTTTGATTCCATATCCAACAGCCGGGCAGCCAGATGCTGTCCGGCGAAGGGGCGGCGACATTGGGACCGGTTTCGGCGGTCGCGGGCGGCTCGGACAAATATTGTACCACGGTGGCCTTGGCGTCGGCCCAATAGCCGGAGGTCCACTGGGAACCGAGCGCGGACTTGCCCCAGTAACCGGGCACCCATTGGCGGCCTGGCGGCAGATCGCGCCACACGCCGCTGATCCACAGGAAATCGTTGCGCTCGTCGTCCCAACCCCAGTAGCCCGGTATCCAAGCCACATTGGCCCCTTGCGGCTTCTGGGCCGGCGGAAGTTCCTCGATCGCCGCCGGCGGGGCCTTCGGCGCTAGGATGCCCGGCTGGGGATCGAAGGTCACCGTCTCCGCGAAGGCCTCGTGGACCGGCCCTCGGGTGAGCACCTGAGTCCCGGCCGCGGCAGCCGCCGGGGCGGCCGGAACCGCCGGGATCGCCGAGGGCGGCACTGCGGAATTGGCCTTGTTGCAGACAAGGTTCGTGCCCAGGAACACGAGCGAAATACTCGCCCATAAAGTTGCGGTCCGACGAAAGTTCATGATTCTTGTCCTTTGTGAATAGTGAGTCATCTTTGCAAACCACTGGCAAGCTGCCGGCGGAACTGTTGGGACTCCGCTTGATTCATGCGCGGTTACCCGGTCGCTTTTTTCACGGCTTTCTTAACTGCGTCGGCGGCCTCCTGGACGGCCTGCTCGGTCTTTCCGACTGCCTGGTCGGACTTTCCTTCGTCGCGAAGCTTGTCGTTGCCGGTCAGTGCGCCGGCCGCTTCCTTGATGCGACCTTTCACCACGTCTGTTTTGCCACCCATGATGGCGACTCCTTCTGTTAGAGGTTGTTATTGCGGCCCTTGGTTTCGCCCGCGCTCACGCGCGGCGAAGCACGAACAGGACCAGCAAGACGACGACCACAATGGTCAACAATCCGCCGCCGATGTACATGATAAATCTCCCTTTTTGAGCTTCGACAGGGCCCACGCTCGGCCGTTTATGCAACACCAAAAACAAAAAAAGCCGACGTGGCGGAACACCCTCAAGTGTTCGACCACGTCGGCTTACTCGCTAACGAGCCCCTCGGCACGGCCGAGTTGCCCTCTATCTAGTCATCCGACATATCCCTGGAGAGTCGCCATCGACTGTCTAGCAACTCCTCCACCACTCTCATTGTAGGCTGCCAAAGGGCAAAGGCAATAGCGATTTCCTTCGGGCATGTCTTTTCGCAACGCGCAAACGCCTTTGGACTGGTTTAGAAGGCGCTCTTGTGGTATACTGGCATGAGAAAGGTACGTGCTGGCTCGCCTGGCTGGTCTTTTCGTGGAATGGGCGATTAAGGCTTATCGGTGCGCCCAACATGGCGAGCGGCGTACCCCAATTAGGATCGGCCGGAATGCGGTCTTGATGGGCTGCTCCGGCTTCGTGCAGAAAGGATGAAGTTTCTCCCCCCCGAACACGGACGTTGTTCTCAAACGACACCAAAGGACTGGATCGATATGCCGGATCATGCTGTGTACCAACTGCATTCATTGCGAACCGCCAGGATGGGGTTCTGCGTAGCCACGTGGCTGGCGCTGGGAAGTGCTCCAGCCTGGGCGGGGGGTTCCCAGTACCCTGGGACGCGCGATTTGGCGGTCGTTCCCCTCTTCGACGGCCAGCGAAGCGAATTCCTCAATACCTGGGGCGGGGCATGGGGGCTCGGCAGCATGCAGAGCATCCGCCTGACGCCGCCTGACCCGCAGAGCGGACGGCGCGTGCTGTGCGTCGAGTTGGGGCGGGTGCCGGCGGGCGAACATCGCTACCTGCAATGTTTCGCCTCGGGGTTTGGAACTACGCACGAGTATTACCAGACGCGCAATCTGGCGCTACGAGCGGATTCACCTGGACCTGCAGAACCTGACTCATGCCGCCCTGCGTTGTGCGGTGCAAGTCAAGGACTATCGCGATTCCAAGAGCCACAGCGCGACCTATCGCTTTGAACTGCCCGCCGCCGAGGCCGCCGTCTCCGTCGACGTTCCGCTGGCACTGTCCGGCCCGGCGCCCAGCGCCGATACCAAGGGAACAGGGCCACTTGTGGGTGTGGGTCGTTGGACCGTTGAGGGTCATCCCGACCTGAGCCGGGTGCTGACGATCGACTTCGTCTTCGAACCGTCTACCGCCATCGGTTCCGGCCAGGTGTGCCTGAGCGACGTGTCGCTCGTGGAGCCGGGCGGGCCGGTGGACATCGACACCAGCCCTCTGCCGGTGCTGGTTGATCGGCTGGCGCGGCGGCAATGGGATGCCCTGTGGTCGTCCCGCAGCCGCAGCCATGGCATGATCCCCAACAACTCGTATCAGGCCACCGATGCCGGATTGAACACCACGGCCGCGGTGCTCTGGATGCTCCCCGCGGCCGTCCGCCGGGGCTGGGTCCCGCAGGCCGACGCCGACCGCTACGTGGAATCGCTGGTGCAGACGATCGGAGGGCTGCTCGATCGGTCGAAGTATCTGCCGCCGCGGAACGTCGATTGGATCACCTTGAAGCCCTCGCTGCTGCCTGAGGAGTCATCGGTCGATGCGGCCTTCCTGGCGCTGGCGCTCTATCAATACAAGTGCCTGACCTCGACTTCGCCCGTTTTGCGTGCGACCATCGACCAGGTGCAGAACCGTTTCGATTTTGCCGCCTTTTCCTGCCCCGAGGGGTGGCGCATGGCTTATCGCTATGCCACGCCCCAGAGCGCGGAGGGGTTCGTGCGGTGCGTATACGACGGCTATACGAACGAAGGGAATCTGACCTCGCTGGCGGCGCATCTCGGGTCCAGCCATCACGTGCCCATCGAAGCGCATTGGAACAGCAGCACCAAGCGGGCGCGGATGCAATTGATCGAGCCCGGCCACGCCCCCATCGGCCACGAGCTCAAGGAATTCCGGCGCCCTTTACGCAGGCCCTGTGGAACCTCTTCGTGGATGTCCGGCAGCGCGGCGTCGACATCTATCCGGACCGGGGCCTGGCGGTGAATCCCTGGCAGAATTTCGTGGGCTACGAGCAGGACGTGATGAGCAAGCTCGCCGCGCAGGGGCGGCCGTACATGATCCAGCCCGACGCGGGCGACGACGGCACGCTCACCTGCTACCGGCAATTCAGCGTATGCGAAGATTTCGGGCAGAGCGACCTGTTCATGCCCTGGAGCGCTGCGATGCCCTTGTTGGCCGACGCCGACCGCAGCGAGCAGTCGTTGCGATTCCTACTGCAACATCGTTTGTACGGCCCCTGCGGGCTGACCGATTCGGCCAAATGGAGGACTGGCGCGGCGGAGCCCTACGCGGTGACCGCGCGGAACGACTTCTGGAATACCGGTCTGGCGACGATGGCCCTTTTGGAATGGCTCGACGGGCCGGCGCGGTCGAGCACATCGTTTGCGGCCCTGCCGGAAGTTTGCGCCGCCCTGGACCGGGTTTTCCCCCCGGCACGGCCGGAACAGGCCGTGAAGCTCGTGCCAACGTCGGCGAAGTAGCGGCGGGGCCGAGGGACGCCAGTCGCCAAGCAGCACTGAGGGCACGCCATGCGTCAGATTGAAGCAGTTTATAGGCACGGGGTCTTCGAGCCATTGGAGCCGGTGAATTACTTAGTGGAAGAACAACGGGTGCCATTAAGCATCGATCAGACGGAGAAGGAGACTATTGAGACCTGGCTCCAGCGTGTCCGCGAACTTCAGGCGGCGATCTTCGAGCGGCAGGGGTTTCTTCCCGACAGCACGCCGGGAATCACTGAGGATCGCATGCGATGACCGATAATTCCTTCGCCTTCCGCACAACTTCGTCGTGTGGTATGCGTCCCTCCTCGCGAAGCACTCTTTGCAGTTCTTCCGCGGAGATTTCTGGGTAGAGGAGGTCGTGGGGCAGCGTCATCGCAATGCGCTGGTGCTCGGTAAGGGCGGTCGCTGGCGTGAAGGTACCGAGCAGATTGCCCGCTTCGTCGCACAAGGCCAGCGGCTCGCGCAAGCTGCCGAGTTGCGTTCTTATGCTGTCGGAGACGGTGACGTGTGTCATAGAGCATGCGCTCCAATCAAGATTTCCACCTTCCTTTGATTATTCTCATCGCATCGGCCGAGTTTGTCAACGCCCGCGCTTGGCGATCAGATTAGTGGAATTATGAAGATGGCATCGGTTGCGGAGATCAAATCCCAGTTCAGTGCTTTTGTGAGGGCCAGTGAGACCGGGCCCGTGGTCGTGACGAGGAACGGCAGGCCCGTGGCCGTCATCGTGGGCATTCATGACGAGGACGAGATTGAACGGATTTTTATGGCGTACTCGCCACGGCTACAGGCCATTGTGGCGGCATCCCACAAGCAGATTCGCACAGGGGACGTGCTGAGCCATGAGGAGTTTTGGACGGAGGTCGAGGCGTTTAGAACTCCGAAGAATGGCGGCCAAAAGCGAAAGCCCGGCCGGGCCAAAGGCTGAAGCCGAGGAGCGGAAGCCATCGGGGCTGGAAATCCGTTATAAAGGACTTCCGAGCCGGCCAACTTGAACCAAGAAGAGCTTGCGGAAGAGGTTTTCCAGAGCTGGGCCCTTCGCTGCATGAGTTGCCGGGCCTTCGGTCCGACGATTCCCAACCACAATTAAGGCGGCGTCCGATGACGTGCGTGTGCGGTAAGATTTTCCGGCGGCGCAAGCGGCCATCCCCTTGCTTTCCCCGTTGCTCGCCCTATAATGGTGTGTCTGCGCGGCCGTTCTCCTTTGAGCGCGGTCCCGCCAGAATCGGTCCAGAATTGTCGGATGACTAGATGAAGGGCAACTCGGCACCATGTGCGCATGGTCGGCCGGGGGGCTCGTTGACGAGTAAGCCGACGTGGTCGAATACCTCCAGGTTTTCGGCCACGTCGGTTTTTTTCGTTTTTGAAGGGCGCGGAGAGACAACCCATGAAGGAAGGGCTTTGCGAGGCAGTCGCCCGCGGCAAGTCGATTGTCGGCGGGAAAGGATCGCCAAGGCGCCGGGGCACCCGGTACGCCGGGTCGCGGAAGAGCCTGCGGAATTCGTGCTCGACACGAGCATCGACCTGGCGGGCAACCCGTGCCGCTGGCGGCTGACCATCGATGACCGGCAACTGACAGTCGACAACCTCGCCGGCAAGCCGGCCGGCAATCGGCGCCCCGAGAGCCGGCGGCAGTGGTGTTGGGAGGAAATCGAGGCCTTCCGCGTGGAACCGGCCGTCGGCTCGCATTTCCTGCAGGTGCAAGTCGATGGGCAGTGGATCGACGTCCTCCGCCGGCCAGGCGACGTGACGCGGGAATTGTCCGATCTGGTGGGCCGCCTCAATGCACCAGAGGTCAGAGGTCGGAACGTCAGAGATCAGAGGTCGGAGATCAGAGGGACGTCCGACCTCTAACGTCCGACCTCTGACCTCCGACCTCCGACCTCCGATCTCTGACCTCTGCCCGGAAACGAACACTTCTCCGCGGTTGCGAATGAGTACGCGGTTGTGGGCCATGCTGCGGCCCTTTCGAGGCAGCGTAGTACTGCTGCTGGTGCTGTCGCTGGGCGCGGTGGCCATCGATGTGACCCCGCCGATGCTGCAGCAGATCCTGGTCGACCGGGTCTTGCAGGCCGATCGGGCGCAACATCCCCTGGGGCAGTTGCTGCAACTCCTGCTGGCTATCGTGGCCGGGCTGTTGTTGGCTCGCCTGGCTGCCACGCTCGTGGCCGTTTGGAAGGGCTGGGTCTCCAGTCGGGTCGGCACGCGGCTGACCTCCGATCTCCGCAATGAGCTCGTGGCAAAGCTCAACCAGTTGCCGTTGGCCTTCTACGACCGGAACCAGGTGGGCGTGCTCATGAGCCAGGTGGCCTACGATACGGAGACCCTGCACACGCTGGTCTACCAGATCACCAGCGGTTTCCTCATGCAAACGCTGCAATTGGCGGGCATCGGCGTGATGCTGCTCTATCTGAACCCCAAGCTGGCCTTGGTCACCGTGCTGCCGATGCCGTTGATCCTTGCCGGAAGCTGGTATTTCACGCGCTATCTGCAGCCGCGGCATCAGCACTATTGGGCGGCGGTCGGCAAACAGGCTTCGGCCCTGATGGGAATGCTCTCGGGGATCCGGGTCGTGAAGGCCTTCGTGCAGGAGGACCGCGAGATTCGCCGCTTCGCCGATTCCAGCCGCCGGCTGCGCGACTCGCGGCTGACGGTCGACAATGCCGCCGTGAGCTTCACGGCCGCGATGGGCCTGCTGTTCGCCTTGGGCGGCCTGGTGGTGTGGTATATCGGCGGCCGCGACGTGCTCTTCGGCAGCATGACGCTCGGCTCGCTGGTGGCCTTCCTCGCCTACTTGGCGATGTTTTACGCCCCGCTGACCACGATTGCCGAGTCGACCACCTGGTTCGCCAGCTTCTACAGCACCAGCCGCCGGCTATGCGCCCTGCTGGACGTGCCCAGCGAAAGCGAACAACCCGAGCCTGCCGCGCCCCTAGGCCGCTTTCAAGGAGGCATCGAGTTCCAAGGCGTATCCTTCGGTTACGATCGCAGCCGGCCGGTGCTGCAAGACGTCAGCTTTGCGATCGAGCCCGGCGAGATGGTGGGCGTGGTGGGCCGCAGCGGTTCGGGCAAGTCGACGCTGGTAAGTCTCATCGGGCGGTTGTACCAGTGTGATGCAGGGCACATCCGCATCGACGGCAGCGACGTGCGGCAGGCGAGTCCGCGGGAGCTTCGCCGCCAGATCGGCATGGTCCCCCAGGAACCGTTTCTTGTTCCGCGGCCCGGTGGCGGCGAACATCGCCTATGGCAATGCACAAGCCGCGCCGGAGGAGATCCTCCTGGCCGCCAGGAACGCCGATTGCCACGAGTTCATCATGCGGATGCCGTTCGCCTACGAAACGCAGCTCGGCGAAGGGGGCTCAGGGCTCTCCGGCGGAGAACGGCAGCGGCTCTCGATCGCGAGGGCCTTGCTCTTCGATCCGGCGATCCTGATTCTCGATGAAGCGACCGCCAGCGTCGACGCCGAATCGGAGCGGGCGATCTGCCAGGGCATCCGCCGTTGGGCCCGGGCACCCGGTCAGGCGCCAGGTCGTGCTCGTGGTCGTGGTCGACGGACCACGATCGTGATCGCGCATCGTCTCTCTACGCTCCGAGACGCCGACCGCCTTCTGGTCTTCGATCAAGGCCGCCTGGTCGAACAGGGGACCCCGGCGGAACTCCTGGAGCAGGGCGGATTGTACAGCACCTTGGCCTCCATCCAATACAACCTCGGCGAGAGCCGCCGGCGCTTCGAATCGGCAGCCGGGCACGATTCACCCATGGTCGACGATGCGAAATCGCTGTTTCAGCCAGCGCCGGACGCCGGCGGTAGGATAGATTTTCAATCTGTCGATCTTGCCACTCCGGCGTGCGATTCCGGCCCTAGGATAGATCTTCAATCTGTCGCTGCGATCGCCTGGCTCGATCCGGCGGGCGTCACGATCCAGAGCGGCGATCACGGCCTGCTGCGGGTCGGGGGCCGGCTGCGCCATGAGGGCGTACACGCCGTATCGGCCTTTCCCGCCAGCGAGGAAGGGCGATTCATCAGCCTCCGCCATCGCGAGCCGTCGGGACGCGAGACCGAAATTGGCATGCTCCACACGCTTGCCGCCTGGCCTCAGCCGGCGCAGGAGGTGGTCCGCCGATCGCTCGCCCGCCGCTACTTGATCCGCCGCATTCGGGAAATTCGCCAACTGCGGACCAGCGGCCCGCAGCTCGCGCTGACGGTCTACACCGACGGCGGATCGACCCGGCTGCGATTGGAAAGGCCGGGCGAGGGCTGTCAGGACTTTGGCGCCCATGGACTATTGCTCACCGATCCGGATGGCAACTACTACCTGATCCCGGACCGCAGAACCCTGCCCCGGCGGCAGCAACGATTGCTGACGCTTTACTTCGGAGACTAAGACGTAGGGTGGGACCAGCGAGCTTGCGGCGCCGGCCCACCATGATCTAGGACAAGGGTGGGCCGGCGCTCGCAAGCTCGCTCGACCCCACCCTACGGATTGCCGGAGACGAATGGACTGGAGACCTCCCCAATGACTACCTTGACCGCCCGACACCCCCAACGCCCATTGCGGTCGGGGAAGCCCCCACGCCACGCGCCGGACGCAGCCGGTCCGTTGCCGTCGCAACCGCCACTTTCCGACGCGCCATCGTCCGCAACTTCGGCGTACACTGAAGTTGACCGGCAACCGCTGGCCCAACTGGCGATGGAACTCGCGCTTTCGCATCGGCTGGCTGACCGCCAGGGCCGCAATCCGCTGCTGGCCCGGCTGGACGACAACCGGCGCGTCTTGCAGGATGCGTTCGATCGTTTGCGGCGGGCGGCGGCCGAGCAAAGCACGATCCCTCCCGCCGGCGCGTGGCTGGTTGACAACTTCAGCCGGCTTCGGGAGTTGATGCGATCGGCGCGGCGGGATCTCCGCAATCGGCGACTCCGCGAGTTGCCTTGCCTTTTCGACGTGAGCGGCGAATGTCTGCCGCGCGTCTACTGCCTGGCGCGGGAGCTGATCGCCCATCTCGATGCGCAACTCGACCAGGAGAGTCTGCAGCATTTTTTCAGCGCCTACCAGGCCGTGACGCCGCTGACGCTGGCGGAACTGTGGTCGGTGTGCGGCATGTTGCGGCTGGGCCTGATCGACCACCTCAGCCGCCTGGCGAAGAAGCAGGGAGCTTGGAGCAGGGAGCAGGGAGTCAGACTGCCAGCTACCGGCTCCCCGCTCCCCGCCTTCACTCCCCCACCCAGTTCCTGGGTACCCGGCCCGCTCCCCGCTCCCTGCCCAAACGAGGCGGCCGACGAACTCTCGATAAAGCAGTGCATTCTCAGTCTCAGCGAGCTGGCCATGCTGGACTGGAAGGAATTCGTGGAGTGCCAGAGCGTGGTCGAGCATGTCTTGCGGGAGGACCCTGCCGGCATCTACACACGGATGAGCTTTGCCAGCCGCGATCACTATCGCCGGATCGTGCAGAAGATTGCCCGTTGCTGCCCATTGGACGAAGAGCAGGTGGCCCGCGCGGCGATCGAACATGTGCGCCTCTCTGACCGTGGCACGGCGGCCGCAGCAGCCCAGCCTGCGGGGACTGCGAGGGCAGACGGCCGGGCGAACGTGAAACGCCACGTCGGCTACTATCTGGTCGATCGAGGGCGGACCGCACTGGAATCCCGTATCGGTTACCGCCCCACGTGGTTTGCGGCCCTGGGGCGGTTCGCGGGACAGGCCCCTCTGGCCTCTTACCTGGGCGCGATCCTGCTGGTGTGGTTGCTCACCGTGTTCGCCGCCGCGGGCCTGGGCATGAGGCTGGAAATCGTCCGCACCGCGGGGCCGGCAGCCGCGCTGGTTCTGCTGGCGCTTTTTGCCGGGGCGGCTGCACAATTTGCGGCAAGCCTGGTGAACTGGTTGTCCGCCTTCCTGGTTCCGCCCCGGCCCACGATGCGATTGGATTTCTCGGCAGGGATTCCCGCCGCGCATCGCACGTTGGTGGTCGTGCCGGCGCTGTTGACCGCCGAGCAAGCTGTGCGGGAAGTCGTGGCGCAGCTCGAACTCCACTACGTGGCCAATCAGGACGGCAATTTGTGGTTCGCCCTGCTGAGCGATTTTCCCGATGCCGAGCAGGAGACCTTGGCCGGCGATCAAGGCTTGCTGGATCTGGCCCGGAGGGAGATCGAGCGGCTCAACGAGCGCGTACTGCGCCGATCGCCCGCGGATCTTCTATCTCCTGCATCGCCCGCGGAAGTGGAATCGGCAACAGGGGGCATGGATGGCAGAAGAGCGCAAACGGGGCAAGCTGGCGGCGCTCAACCGGCTGCTGCGAAGCGGCGCGGCCGATGCCTTCAGTGCCACGGTCGGCGACCTGGCGCGGCTCCGCTCCGTTCGCTACGTGATCACCCTGGACAGCGACACGCGGCTGCCGCGCGACGCCGGCAGAGCGTTGGTCGGCTGTGCGGCCCACCCCTTGAACCAGGCGGAGATCGACCCGCGGACGCGCGTGGTGGTGGCGGGCTACGCCGTACTCCAGCCGCGCGTCACGGCTACCATGCCGGAGGCGCAACGCAGCCCCTTCAGCCGCCTGACGGCGGGCAATGCGGGAATCGATCCCTATACGCGCGAGACCAGCGATCTCTATCACGACCTGTTCGGACAAGGCAGTTTCATCGGCAAGGGGATTTACGACGTGCATGCCTTCGAGTCGGCCTGCGAGGGCCGTTTTCCCGACAATCGCCTGCTGAGCCACGACCTGATCGAGGGCTGCTTCGCCCGCAGCGGCCTGGTCAACGACGTGGAACTGTTCGAGGGCGTTCCCTCCCGCCTGCTGGTCGATATGAACCGCCGCCATCGCTGGATACGCGGCGACTGGCAGATTGCGTCCTGGTTGGGCAACCGGGTTCCCACGCTGCAAGGAACCGGCGCGAATCCGCTCTCAGGGCTGTCGCGCTGGAAGATCTTCGATAACTTGCGGCGGAGCCTTGCACCGGCACTCCTAGGGAGTTTTCTGGTGCTGGGCTGGCTGCTCGCTCCCGCCTTGGCCGGCGCGTGTACGCTGGCGGCCCTCGCGCTGGTCTTTGGCCCCGCCAGCCTGGCGGCGCTGGCCGGCGTGCTTCGCCGGCCGGAGGGCAAACCCTGGCGGCTGCACGCCGCGGACGAGGCGCGGCAGTACCTGCGGACGTGCCTGGCGGAGGCCGTGGGCTGGTGCATTCTGCCCTACACGGTGTACTGCTACCTTGATGCCATCGTCCGCACGCTGTATCGTTTAGGCGTTTCCCGAAGTCACTTGTTGGAATGGACCACGGCCAGCGCGGCGGAAGCGGGTTGCCGCAGGAGTTTGCCGCGCACACTACGAAATCATGGCGGCCTGCGTCGTGTCCAGCTTCCTGGTGGCGGCTTTGCTGCTTACGATCCAGCCTTCGGCCTTGCTGGTCGCCGGCCCGGTGCTGCTGGCCTGGCTCGCAGGACCGTGGATTGCCTGGCGGATCTCGTTGCCTTATCCCAGCGAGGCTGTCCCGGCGAAGGGTGCGGCCAAGCGGCAGCTTCGCCGCTGGGCCCGGCAGACCTGGCATTACTTCGAGAGCTTTGTGGGCGAGGCCGACAACTGGCTGCCGCCCGACCACGTGCAAGGCGATCCGTCGCTCCCCTCTCCCTCCGGGAGAGGGGCAGGGGGTGAGGGCGATTTGGCCGTCGCTTCCCGCACCACGCCTACGAACATCGGTTTGGCGCTGCTCTCGGGCCTGACGGCCTATGATCTGGGCTATTTGCCGGCCGGCGTTTTGTTGGATCGCACCGCCCGCATGCTGCAGAGCATGCTGCGTCTTGAGCGGCATCGAGGCCACTTCTACAATTGGTACAACACCCGCACGCTGCAACCGGCCGAGCCGCGTTATGTGTCGAGTGTCGACAGCGGAAACCTGTGGGTGCGCTCACGGTGCTGAGCGCCGGTCTGGAGGAGTTGCGCAATCGCCCCTTGATACCGCCGCGGCTGCTGGAGGGGTTTCAGGATACGGTGGAAGTGATTGCCGATCTTCGGCAGCGAACAGCCGCTTCGCCCGGCAGCGATGCCATCGACGCTTGCATTGCCGCGCTGCGCATGGAGTGTTCCGGCACGCTGTCCGGCGGAGCACGGGCAACCTGCCAGCGGCTGCTTCGCATTCGCCGGCGGGCGGCGGATTTGGCGGCACAGGTTTCGGTCGATCGGCCGGTTTGGAGCGCATGGGCGCTCGCACTTGTGCGGCAAGCCGCCGACGCCCACAAGCACTTGTCGCGGATGGCGTTCTGGACGCAGTATGCCCCGCCGACAAACGGCACGGTTGAGAGTGGCAGGACCCATACAAGCCCGAAGCGCCAGCGAGGCAGCGGGTTAGCGACCTCGCTAACGGTTCGGGTTGGTGTCAGTCCCGACCGCATGCAGCATAGCGTGACGGCCGCTCCGGAGCAGCACTCGGAATTAAAGAAACCGATCGCTTCCTTCGATTTGCTCGACGCCGGCTGCACGTTGGGCCAGGTGCTCGAGGCTGCCCAGCAGATCATCGAGTGCCACTCCTGCCAATGGGATGCGGCCGACGAAGACGGCGCCGCTGAGCTTGGCTCGCGCCGTGGATGTAGGGTGGGCTTTAGCCCGCCGTTATGTGAAGACGAGCTCAAGACCGCGCTGCCTACGAGCCTGCGGCGGGCGGCCCGCGGCGCAGTTCTGGCAGCCCGCCAGGAGTTGCGGCAGATCTCCTCGCTTACTGCGATATGCCGGAAATTCTCCGCGATGGATTTTCGCTTTCTCTTTCATCCGCGGCGGAAGCTCCTGGCCGTGGGATTCAACGTGCGGGATCGACGTTGCGACGAAAGCTGTTACGACTTGCTGGCCTCGGAAGCCCGTCTGACCAGTTTCCTGGCCGTCAGTCACGGCCAGCTTCCGCTGGAGCATTGGTTTGCGTTGGGCCGGATGGTTACCGTGGTCGGCGCCACTCCCACGCTCTTGAGCTGGTCGGGCTCGATGTTCGAGTACTTGTTGCCAATGTTGATCATGCCTTCCTATCGGGCAACGCACCTCGACGCTACGTGTCGCGCAGCGGTGAAGCATCAGATCCGCTATGCCCGTCGGCGCGGCGTTCCGTGGGGTATTTCCGAAAGCTGTTCCGGCACGCCTTGCGGCGGTGACGACTATGGATACCGGGCCTTCGGCGTGCCAGGGCTGGGCCTGGCGCCTGACCTGGGCGAGCGGCTCGTGGTTGCTCCCTACGCGGCCGCCTTGGCGCTGGTCGTGGCGCCGCGCGAGGCCTGCGCCAATCTGGCGCGGCTTGAGCAGTTGGGCTATCTCGGCCCTCACGGCTTTTACGATGCGATCGACTATACGGCGGAGCTTAGCCGGACCGGCAGTCCGGCGCGGCCCTGCGAGATCGTGATGGCGCATCACAGCGGCATGACACTCTTGGCGCTCGCGCATGCCCTGCTGGGTCCGACGATGCCGCAGCGCTTTCTGCGGCACCCGCACTGCGCTGCGCACGACATCCTGCTGCAGGAACGCGTGCCGCGGAACGTCTGCCCCGTCGATCCGGAAATGTTCCGATGAGGCAGCCGCATTGCTCCCCTCGCCCGCATGCTGTCGGAACGGCATTTTTGCCCCAACAGAGGTAGAAATCCGCCAGCCATCACTTACGGCGTCTTATGGCTGGCACCAAGAGCGTTCCGACAACTATCCGCCCCACGCGCAAGGTTTTGCGGAGGTGATCGAGAAGGACCTCGCCGTCCAGCGGTTTTTGCAAGAAATCGACCGCTCCTGCCTTGAATGCCTGGGCACAGGTGGGAACGTCGCCGTGGGCGGTAAGGAAAATGACGGGCAATTCGATGCCATCTTCCGCAAGGCGCGCTTGAAGCTCCAAACCACTCATCTCGGGCATCCGCACGTCGAGCAGCAGGCAGCCCGCCTCTCCCGGGCGGTAGGAATCGAGAAACTGCCGTCCCGAAGAGAACGCCTTGACGCGGAAATCGGCTTGCTCGATCATCCACCGCAGCGATTCCAATACGCCCGGGTCGTCGTCGACGACGAATACGGTTGAGTTTTCGGTCATGGTTCAGTTTCTTGCACGATGGGAACGGTGTCATCTGGTCTCTACTGTTAATGCGGAATCCATGCTTGTGGTCCGCCAGATTCGTGGCCATGGGTGCCATTGTGCGATATAATCATTAACTTCTTGTTACTACACGCTGCATATCGACAAACCGCCATGATAAAACGCCCGACTCTCAATCTGATATGCGCCATGCTGGGCATGCTTTCCATCGCCGCCGCATGCGCGGCAGCCGCCAACGCTGGAGATAATGCCGTGATCGCCCCGAGCCCCGTTTCTGCGGCATTTCTCGAATCGCCGGAAATCGACGCCAAAGTGGCGGCCCTGCTGAAGCAAATGACGCTCGCGGAGAAACTCGGCCAGTTGACGCAGTTCTCCAACGGGGCTGCCACGGGACCCGACAACGTCAAGATCGATCAAAACGAACTGGCCGCGCAGGGCCGCCTCGGTTCCATGCTGAATCTGACGGGCGCCAAGGCGTGCAACGCACTGCAAAGACAGGCGGTGGAAAAATCGCGCCTGAAAATCCCCATCCTCTTCGGTCTGGACGTGATCCACGGGCACCGCACGGTCTACCCCATCCCCCTAGGCCTGTCGGCCGCCTGGGATCCGGAAATCGCCCGGCGCTCGGCCCGCATGGCTGCCGTCGAGGCCACCGCCGACGGCATTCGCTGGACGTTTTCGCCGATGGTCAATATCGCCCGCGACGCACGCTGGGGAAGGATCGCCAAGGGCAGCGGCGAAGACCCGTACCTGGGGTCGCTTATGGCCGCGGCCTGGGTGCGAGGCTACCAGGGCAAGGCCCTGGCGGATTCCACCGCGATGCTCGCCTGCCCGAAACACTTCGCGGCCTACGGGGCCGCCGAGGGCGGACGCGATTACAACTCGGTCGACATCTCGGAACGGACCCTCCGCGACGTCTACCTCCCGCCGTTCAAGGCGGCCCTCGACGCCGGCGCGGGCACGATCATGAGCGCCTTCAATACCCTGCAAGGCGTGCCGGCCTCCGCCAACCGCCACACCCTGACGGACATTCTCAGGACCGAATGGGGTTTTCGCGGCTTCGTGGTCAGCGATTGGGACTCCATCGGCGAACTGGTCGCGCATGGCGTCGCGCTCGACGGCCGCGAGGCGGCCTTCAAAGCCCTCACCGCGGGCGTCGATATGGACATGCAGAGTAATCTCTATGGCACGAAGCTACCCGAATTGGTCGGGCACCATGTACCGTCCGCTCGTGCCGATAATTCCCGAGAAAAGGGGGACGAGCGGCTGGTCGGCGGCCGGCTGGAGATGGAGGTCGTCGATCGGGCGGTCACGCGCGTCTTGCGCGTCAAACTCGCGCTGGGCCTCTTCGAACGACCCTATACGGACGAGAACCTGACTGCCTCGAGGACGCTCCAAGCGGAACACGTTGAACTCGCCCGGCAGGCGGCGGAAGAATCGTTCGTGCTGCTGAAGAACGATGCGGTCGACGGCAAGCCGCTCCTGCCGCTGGCCGCCGGCAAGACGGTGGCCCTGCTGGGGCCGCTGGCCGACTCCGCGGAGGGCATGTTCGGCGCCTGGGTGATGCGGGGCGATCCCAAGGACGCCGTGACCCTGAGGCAAGCGCTGGCCGAGCGACTGAAGGAACGGCTGATCTACGCCAGGGGAGTCGATACGCGAGACGAGTCCGAGGCCGGGTTCGGCGAGGCCCTGGCGGCGGCAAAACAGTCCGACATCGTGCTCATGGCCCTGGGCGAGGCCCCGGACATGAGCGGCGAAGCGGAATCCCGCGCCACGCTG
The DNA here is from genome assembly GCA_963824275.1 of uncultured Planctomycetia bacterium. Classification (GTDB taxonomy): domain Bacteria; phylum Planctomycetota; class Planctomycetia; order Pirellulales; family Thermoguttaceae; genus JANXQG01. The sequence continues at coordinate 278,076 of CAWGOT010000010.1, forward strand.
GACCTGCCCGGCAAGCAACTCAAGCTCCTGCAGGCCGTGGTCGCCACGGGCAAGCCGGTGGTGCTGATCCTCTTCAACGGCCGCCCTCTGGCGCTGCCGTGGGAGGCCGAACATGTTCCGGCAATCCTGGAGGCCTGGTTCCCCGGCGTACAGGCCGGACCAGCCCTGGCGCGGACGCTCTATGGAGAAGTGAATCCAGGGGGACGGCTGACGGCGACCTTCCCCCGCTCCGTGGGCCAAGTGCCGCTCTATTACAACGCGCTCAACACCGGCCGCCCTGCACCGGGGAAGGACCGCTACGTGACGGGCTACATCGACGAGCGGAACACGCCGCTGTTTCCTTTTGGCTGGGGCTTGTCGTATACGCATTTCGACTATTCGCCGACGCGGATCACGACCGCGAAAATCGGCGCCTCGGAATTGAACCGGGAGGGTGCGATCGGGGTGGAAGCCACCGTGACCAACTCCGGGCCAAGGGCGGGTGAGGAAGTCGTGCAACTTTATATCAGCCAACGCGGGACGAGCGTTGCCCGTCCGGTGCGGGAATTGAAAGGATTCGCGAAAATAGCCCTGGCCCCAGGCGCGGCCCGCAAGGTGGCGTTCGCCCTGAGCAAGAAGGAACTTGCGTTCTGGAATATCGACATGCAGCACACGGTCGAAGCGGGCGAACTGACCGTGTGGGTGGCCCCCCACTCCCAAGGCGGGCAAGCGGCGACGATCACGATCGGTCCTTAGTGGTCCGTTTCAGAAATGATGTCAGGGTTGCACGGATTCAGCCGTAGGGTGGGACCAGCGAGCTTGCGAGCGCCGGCCCACCAATCGCCGGTGTTGGTGGGCCGGCGCTCGCAAGCTCGCTGATCCCACCCTACAAACTTATCCCTGACATCATTTCTGAAACGGACCACTTAGTTCTCAGCGATTTTGCTAAAGTTGGCGGACGCCAAGCTCGGATTCCGCATTAACTAGCAGACACCGAGCGAGAGCGATTCACAGCGTGCGGCGGGGGATGTTCTTGCCTCGCCACGACGGCCGACAGGCTTTGGGGCTGGACGCTGTCAGGCAGCCCAGGCCCGGTGTTGGGTAGTTCTTCCCAATGCTCTCGCATAATTCTTCATGAACGTGTCGGATTGAGAGGAATTTTGTGAACCATAGAACAACGACAAACCGAGCCCTCAACACGAAGTCGTTTCAAGGCCATTTTCTTGTGGCGGCCGAGCATCAGCTCGACCCGAATTTCGTGGAAGCGGTGGTCCTGGTGGTCGAACACGCCGAGCGCGGGGCGTTCGGCGTCATTGTGAATCGCCCGCGGGACCGGCAGGCGGCGGTCTCGCGGCAACGCGGCGTCAAGCGGCGCCGGCCAAAAAGGGAGGAAATGTTCTTCGGCGGTCCGGTAAGCGGCCCGCTGATGGCAGTTCACATGGACCAGTCCTTTGCCGAAATCCAAGTCGTGCCCGGGGTGTTCTTTGCCGGAAAAGAAAAACAGGTGCGGGCCCTGATGCGATCCAGGGAGCAGCCCTGCAAGGTCTTTACAGGGTACACAGGATGGGCGACAGGGCAGCTCGAACAGGAAGTTCACGATGGGATCTGGCGTGCGGTTCCGGCCACGGCCGAAAAGATCTTCTCCAGCGATGACGACCTGTGGGAGGGGCTCTTGCGGCAGGCTTTCGACGCGTTGCTCCAGAGCATGTGCAACATCAAGCATCTTCCCAGCGACGCATCGCTGAATTGACGCGTATCGATTGCGAAACTTGGGTACCGGCACTCCGTAGCGAGGGGAAGCCACGGTAGGCGGATTTCGAGGATCGGAGATGCAAACAGGGGAACCCTACTGCGGCAGCAGGGCCGCAACCGCTTGCGCCGATTCAGGCCGCCGCGCCGGGTCTTCTTCCAGGCACTGTAGGATTGCCCGTTCCAGGGCAGGCTCAATTTCAGGACACAGCCGCGAAGGCGGAACCAGTTCTGCCGCGGCTTGCAGGCCGTCGGCCGGCACGCCGCCATAGGGCTCCCTACCCGTGACCACTTCATACAGCACGATCCCCAGCGCATAGAGGTCGCTTTGTTTCGAGGGCTGCTTGTGGTGAAACAAGTCGGGGGCCATGAAGGCGGGCGTCCCGGCCAAGGGAACCTCGCCCGCGGCAGCCCGATCGAAGGCCGCAATTCCGAAATCGCCGATATGCGCGTGACCATCGCCGTCAATCACGATATTCGACGGTTTCAGGTCTCGATGCAACACGCCGTGATCGTGCGCGGCGCCCAGCCCGGCACACAGTTCGCGGGCGATCTGCACGGTCTTTTCCGACGAGAGCCTGCCGGCGCGGCGGAGCAAGGAGTCAAGGTCTTCGCCGTCGATGAACTCCATCGAGAGAAAGACCTCGCCGCCGGCAAGCTGGCCAACGTCGTAGACTCGGACCACGTTGGGATGGGCCACTTCGCGGGCCATCGCGACTTCGCTCACGAAACGGCTGCGGGCCGGGTCGCCGGCGGCCTGCCCTAGAGCGAGGAACTTCAACGCCACGTCTTGACCCATGATCTGATCGTGCGCCTTGTAGACCTCGCCGGCGCCGCCTCCGCCCAGCGGACCCAGGATCGTGTAGCGCCCGGCGGCAATGACCTCACCCGGCGAAAATCGCCACGCACTCCCGGCCCCTGCCGGCGCGACGGGGGTTTCCGCGGGAACGAGTTCTGGGGAAACAAGTTCCGCCGGAAGTTGCACGAGGGGAGAAAGGACCTTGCCACGGGCGGCATCTTCCGTCGTCGTGCCGATGATGGTTGTCATGCGCGGTTGCTTGAGCAGGGAGTCCAGTTCCTCGCGGAGCTTGGGATCGCCCTGGCAGGCCCGATCGAGAAACGCGCCCACCTCGTTTTCGGCAAGCTCGCAGGCCGCCAGGAACAGTCGTCGGACCTGGGCGTAGCGCTCCGTATTCATGGTCCGTAGCTCTTGCTAAGTTCACGCCGCAACCAGGCGCGAACCATGGTCCACTCCCGTTCTACGGATCGTTTGGGTATCCCCGTGACCTCGGCCACTTCCGCGACGTCCAGTCCGCCGAAGAACCTTAGTTCGACCATGCGGGCCTGGCGCGGGTCGAGTTTCGTGAGCTTGGTCAAGGCATCTTCCAGGGGCAGAAGGTCCAGGTTGCGATCGGACTCGACGGCCAGGTTGTCGTCGAGCGTAATACGGTGCAGCGCCGCCCCGCTTTGCCGCCTGATGCCGCCGGGCATGATCGACGAGGATCTGCCGCATGGCGTGCGCGGCAATCGCCAGGAAATGGGCCCGGCCCTGCCATTCGACGCGGGCTTGACCGACGAGCTTCAAGTAGACCTCATGGACCAGCGCGGTGGGCTGGAGCGTATGGTCCTTTCGTTCCCGCCGCAAGCAGCGCACGGCCATCGCGTGCAGTTCGCTGTAGACCTCCGCAAACAACTGCTCTTCGGCCTGGCGGTCTCCCGGCTCGAATTTCTCCAAGAGTTGAGTAACCCGCAAAGACCGGTTTGATTTCATGGCGTCCGACTCACCAATCGCTAGGGACCAGGCACGCCAGCATTGTCGCCTACGCGACGCGGCAGGTCAAGCCGGGCGGGCCCATTGAGCCACTATTTAAAATCACATTTTACTCGATTTCTCGGGATTTGAGGTAGGCACGCCAATTACCCCACTTGCGGCAATTATGGTCCCGGCCAGCTGATCGCGCGCCTTGCCGAACGGCTTGCCGCGAGGCCGGCAGAGAACCGCCCCCGATGGGAAGATTTCGCCGGCAGCGTCGCATCGCCTATGTGCGGAGAAGATGCACAAGAATGGGTCACGCGGACCCGGCAGGAATCCGACCAACAGCGGGCGATGCGATGAAAATCGAAGATGCCTTGCGGGGAGTGAGTTCGGTCCTGCTGGACACGGCGCCGGCCATTTATTATTTGGAGAAGAACCCCCTGTTCGGTCCGGTGATGGACCGCTTCTTCCAGATTCGCGCCGCACAGCGTTATGTTGATGGCCGGGGGAATTCCAGTACGGTGCTCGATCTACCCATCCGCCGCAGCCAGCGGAAATGGGAACCAACGCCTGCCCGGAAGGTCTCGTGGGCCGCGTAACGCAGCCCGAAATCCCGGCAGGTCTCCTCGACCAGCGGCGCAATCGCCCGGTAATGGACATGACAGACGCGGGGGAAGAGGTGGTGCTCGATCTGGAAGTTCAGCCCTCCGATGAACCACGAGAGCAGCCAATTCCGGCGGGCGAAATCGACGGTCGTTTCGACCTGGTGCGCGGCCCAGCCGGTCTCCATCCGGCCCGTGCCCGGTCCGGGCAGGGGAAAGGCCGCCTCCTCCACGCAATGCGCCAACTGAAACACGACGCTGAGCGTCAGGCCCTGAATCAGCGACACCGTGAAGTAGAGCAACAGCACGGCCCACAAGGGGTGCATGAGCAGCGGGACTGCCAGCGCCAGCGAAAAGAAAAGCAGCTTGCCGCCGAGGAACACCGCCAGTTCCCAGCCCTTGGGCCGCGCGAACTGCCGCCCGCCGATCCCGCCGATGGCCCAGTCATGGAAGTCGTCGTAGAGTTGCCACTTGAGCGGCAGAAAGCCGTACAAGACCCACAGGTAATAGTGCTGAAAGCGGTGGATCGCAAGCCGCTTCTGGTGTGGCGACAGCCGACCGAAGAAGCCGAGGTCAATGTCGTCGTCGTAGCCGGTGATGTTGGTGTTGCTGTGGTGCATCGCGTTGTGCTTCCGGGCCCAGAAGTACGAACTGCCTCCCAACAGGTCGAGAGAGCGGGCCATGAGCCGATTGATCCACGGGCGCTCCGAGTAGGCATGGTGTCCGCCATCGTGCTGGATATTGAACCCGACCGCGGCCATCGAGAGGCCGAGCGAAATCGCCAGCAAGAGGGCCAACCACCACGATCCCGCGAAAAACAGCAACAGGAGATATGATGCTGCGACCCAGGCGAGAACCACCGCCGTCTTCAGGTACATCTGCGGGCAGTCGCTGCGTCTCCGCCCGGTGCGCGTGAAATACTGGTCGATGCGGCGTCGGAGCTCCTGGTGGAACTCGCCATCCGCGCCGAACTTCAACACGGCCGAAGACCCCGGAAGAACCGGACTTTGCGGTGTGGCGGCTTCGCCCTTCGGTTTCGCGATCATTGCGAACGTCTCTCGTCGCCAAGAATAAGAAAAGCCGACATGGCGGAAGACCCGTCCGCCCAAGTCCCTCAGGATCTCAGAATACTGGGCGGCAGGTATTCGGCCACGTCGGCTTACTCTTCAACAAACCCCCCAGCAAGGCTGAGTTGTTTTTCAACTAGTCACCCGACTACGCCATAGGTTATTATACACTCAAAAATGAGGAAAACAAGGCGGTTAGCTATGGGTTCGCCAATCTCAAGGCTGCGCCGTCATGACCACGGGACTGCTCTCCGGCTGCGCCTCTTTTTCGGGCGGCGGCAAGAGCGGCTGGATCAGCAGGCAGACCTGCTGGTGCGCCTCGGCCAGGGTTGTTACGACGTGCGTTGTGCCGGCACCGCCGATCCGCGCGATGGCCTTGCTCAGGTCGCCTTCGGCGTTCCACAAACCGACGACCACGGGGACTTGCGGAAGTCGAGCGCGGACCAGCCGGCAGAGGTGGCGGGCATGCATCACGGCGGCGGGAGGCGTGGCGGAAATGCAGATCACGTCGGGCGTACGCCTCTGAAGCAGAGCGGCCACGTCGCCGGCCACGGCCGTAAATGGGGCGGATTGCACCTCGGCTCGTCCCTCATAGCGCGCAGTTGTTTCGCACGAGCCGCGGCAATCGCCGGCGGCCAACAACTGGCCCAGCATCATTCCGGCGATCTCGTCCGCCTCGTCGCGCGGGCAGGCAGAGGATGCACGGCTGCGGACGGGGCGGCAAAGGGGTCAGATTATTTTTCTCGGCCGCCAGCGTTTCCAAACCCTCAGGGCCGTCCCGAGAAAAAGGATCTGACCCCTTTGCCACCCCGTCGCCGCTTTCCTGGATCATCTCCCGCAGGCTCTGCAGGATGAACGTGTGCCTGGCCTCGTCCATTTCGCCGCCATGCCAGTCGGTTTCCGCCAGGGCCAGCGCGGGGATGAGAAGGGTGTCGTAGACCTCCGCCAGCGGCCGCTTGGCGAGATCCTCGTCGAGCAACTCGGTGGCTTCCTCCTGATCTCCGGCCAGGAGCCGCTGATAGACCCGCCGCTTGGGCTCGAAGACCGGTTCATTCCCCAGCAGAACGTGCAGGAAGGAGAGTTGCGGAACGTGCTTGCCGATCACCAAGAGACAGACGGTCAAGGGGGTTGCCAGCAGCAGTCCGGCAATTCCCCACAACCATGTCCAGAAAACGGCCGCCACCAAGACTGCCACGCCCGACACGCCGGTGCCCTTGCCATACAGCCAGGGCTCCACGACATTGCCGCAGAAGAGTTCCACAGCCGCGAACATCCCCAGCGTGAGGATGGGCGCCAGCCAGCCGGTCGAGATGGCCATTGCCAGGCAGAGCGGCGGCACGGCGGCGATCCAAGGGCCGATGTAGGGGACGAACCGCAAGGTTGCGGCCAGGATGCCCCACAGGACCGCGTTGGGTATCCCGATCAGGAAAAGCCCTATGCCGATCACGGTGCCGAAAGTGGCATTGATGAGAAAGAGCATCGCCAGGTAGCGGCTGACCCGCGTGGCGGCGTCGGCCAGCATCTGCGTGGTCACCGTGGCATGACCTTTTCCCACCAGCCGGATGAAGCGATCGCGGAGGTCCTCGCGGCGGACCAGAAAGAAGACCACCAGGATGATGACGATGCCGGCCAGGCCGAAGACCTCGATCAGCGTGCCGAAGGTCCGACCCAGGAGTTGCAGGGGACTGACCGGGTCGGAAAGCACGTGGACCGCATAGGGCTGCTCGTCCGTGCCCTGCGGCGGCTTGGCCTGCTGGGCCGGCGGGAGGTTCTGGCCAATGTCCTCGGCGGATCGGGTTGCCCTTCGCAATTTGGCGATGAAGTAGTCGTTCACCGCATGCAGTTTCGCTTGCAGGTTTTCCTGGTACACGGGCATCTTGGGGGCCAGGGCGGTCATCTGAACCATCGCCGTCCAGGCCGCAACGCCCAGCACGGTAAAACCCACGATTGCCGTGAGCAAGACGGCCGGGATCCGGCCCAGCCTCCACCGCTCGAGCCAGTCGCAGACTGGGCTGAGCAAGAAGCTCAGCAACACGGCGAGCGTCAAAGGCACGAGCAGGCCCTTGCCCAGATAGAGGGCTGCCACGACCACGACGGTCGCACCCAACATCCACGCGGATTTGACGAACTGGTCCAAGGGCGCCATGGGTATCTCCGGTTAGTGAGGCCGACCCAAGTAGCGTGGCGTCGAGCGCAGCGAAGACCCACCATTTACGGGCAGTTGGTGGTGGGTCTTCGCTGCGCTCGACGCCACCCTACGGTTTTGAGATAGTCTCTTAGCGGCCTTTCCAGAAGCGACCGACCAGCCAGCCGATGCCGGCTGCCATCAAGACGGCCCGCAGCGGCTGCTGGCGGACGTATTGCTCGCAGGCACAGGCCACGCCGTGGATCTTGTCCTGTGCTTGGGCGTACCGATTCGGCGGCTTTTTCGCGGACTTGACCGAGCGTCTCCTGGGCGGCATCGCTTACGGTCCCTCCCATTTTGTGCAGGTCTTCCGTCACGTGTTGCGCCTGTTGGGCAAACTGATCAGTTGTGTTCGACATGATTTTTCCTCATTGGTTAAGAACTCGGGTTCGAATGTGTGGTCATCGGTTCGGCTTCGCTTGCTGTTCCTTGCTTCAGGACGTGCTTGATCCAAGTCATATTGCGGGTCAACTCCTCGCGGGAGCGCTCGAAGACACGCGCCATGCTGCGAATGCGGGACCAGCCTACGACTGCCAGGGCGGCCGTCACGCCAAAGCCGCCCAGGGCGGCGACCGAAAAGGCTGCGGCCCGCGACAGGCCGCCGGCTTGGGCGAGCAGTTCGGCAACGAAAATCAGTGCCACCGGCAGCGTGCCGGCGGCCGCGATCCCCGCCAGCAGCAGTAGCGCGGCGGGAATCAGCAGCCCTTTCAGGCCTTCGCGGCAGTCTTGCCGGAACAGCTCGAACTGCAGCTCGGCGAGCGACACGATGTCGTGCGTCAATTCGCCCATGTCTTTGGCGACTCCGCTGGGCGGCGCTGCGGTTGATGCTGATCCGTTGCGTTGGTTCATCGTCGTTTCACCCACCATCCCAGTGCGATTCCAACGGAGAGCGCCGCCCCCAGGCAAAAACCGGGCCGCTGGGCCAGAAAGCGGTCGATCGCCGCGGCGATCCGCGAAGGTTGCTTGCGGGCGATGGCGACGATCTCGACCTGGTCAAGCTCGGGCGGGGATTGGCCGGCGCCGTTATGCGATGGCTCAAGACGCGTGATTTGGATCATGGTGGTTTGTCTCGGGATGTCCGTTCATCGCCAGGAACTTCCCGGCATTTTGGCCCAAGTAGGCGATGGCCTCGCGAACCGCGATGCCGGCGACCGCAACCACGAGCGCGTCGACCCATCCAGGCATGGCAGACTCTGCCTTGGCGGCCGGCCGGTCGCTCTTTGCCGGTTCGGTCGGCACGGCCTGACCCGCGGCAGTTGTCGGCGATCGTTTGGGAACAATCAGGTAGCCCAGCACGGCCGCCGCCCCCAGACAGACCCACGGATAGGTCTCCACGTAGTGTTTCCAGTCGACCATGCTGTGGGCACTCGCGGAGACATCTTCCAGGTCCTGGTCGATATCGCAACGAATCCCTTGCATCCGCGCCCGCACGGCGTCATCCAGCGGTGGATCGGTCATCGTCGGTTCCCTTTTGCTCATGGCGACTTGCGGTGGCACAGTTCCTAACCGTGGTCCGTACTCGTAAATGTGTAGTTCAAATCCGTCCCATGAGCAGCAAAACGACCAGAACCACTACCACCAGGCCGAGCCCGCCAGTCGGGTAATAGCCCCAGCCTCGGCTGTACGGCCAACTGGGCAACGCGCCCAAAAGCAGCAGAATCAGAATCACAAGCAAAACAGTGCCAAGCATTTCAGTTCTCCTCGAATGTAGAATGTGGGTTGAGTACCGGGATCGAAAACAATTTGACGACTTTCCAAGGCGCGATCAGATTGCGGGCCGCGTCTTGGCCTGCTCCAGGATGGCATTGGCGAAGCGCGTCAGCCGTAGCTCCATGGCGGCCCCCGTGGATCCCTCCCCAAAACGCGCATCCCCGTCTTGCGGTTGGACTCCCAAGGCGTCAAGGATTTCCACAACCACGTTCCGCGCCGCTTCTCTGACCGCACTGTTTGACTCGTTCATAATTCGTTTCTCCTCGTTTCAAGTGGTTCTAAAACGTCACGTCGCTCTGACCGGCCTCGGCGCGGATCTTCTCCCAAACCTCGGCGCGATGGACGGGGACATCCGGATCGACTTCGAAGCCCAGTTTCACGTTCGCGCCGCGAATTTCCAGCACCTTGACCTTGAATAGGCGATGAAAGGCGTCCGACCCGCCAATCACCACCGCTTCCTGACTCTTCCTCGATAGAACTAGCATGGCAAAACATCCTGTTTTTGTGACCGAACACCCGAGCCGTTCCCACTCCAACTGTCCGCAGGCACTCCCTGGGCGAGCAGGAACACCTGTACCATGGTGCCGGTCGAAAAGACCTGGACCACGGTGCCCGTTGTCGTTTCGACTTCCGCGGTCGCTTCACGGACCTCGACCCCCGTAATCCGCTTGATCTCCTGCCGCAACTCGTTGGCGGAGCTGATGAACAACTGCCGGTGGAACTCCTGCACTTGGGCGGCGCCAGCGGGGCTCTGGGCCAGGGCCTTCTCAGCCGGCGATAAGGCCCCGTGCAGCGTGATCAGCAGCGTATCGCCGCTGAGCACCACGGCCACGGACCGGGGCTCGTGGCCCGTTCGCTGCTGCTGGCAGGCGATGGCCGCTTGGGCAATCTGCTGCGCCACGCTGGGATTAAGGCTCTTCATGGCATTCCGCCCTCCAGGGCAGTCGAAAAGGTCAAAAACGAAAAAAGCCGACGTGGCGGAACACCCGGAGGTGTTCGACCACGTCGGCTTACTCACTAACGAGCCCCTCGGCAGAGCCGAGTTGCCCTTCATCTAGTCATCCGACAATTTGGCGGGAAAATCGCGATCCTGTCCCGCGACTCTTCCCACACTCTTATTCTATGCGGTCCAGGCGCAAATACAAGGGGGCTTTTGCCGTTTCAGCCAATTTGGTATTATTATCTGGATTGCCACGGAGAATCGGATGACTCATGTTCCGCTAACGAAGAAGAGATCTCGCTTGACGACTCCACCATGCGCGGGGGAAGAGATGAAAACCCACGGAGAAATCGAGTCCGCCGTCTGTGAAGCGGTTACGCGCTTCGAGCAGGACTATATGGGCCGCGGACCCAAGGATATTCACACCCACCTGCTTGGCGATCTCGTGGTGGTCCGCCTGCAAGGCGTTCTGACGGCCGCCGAGCAGCAGCTCGCCAAGTCGCTTTCGGCCGAGAAGGGGCGGGACCTGCTCAAGCAAGTGCGGACCCATCTGATCGAGACGGCCCGCCCGGTCATGGAAGCGATGATCGAGGAGATCACCGGCGTCAAGGTCGTGAGCCTGCACCATGATATCAGCACCGCAACCGGCGAAGAGGTCGTTCTCTTTGCGCTGGTCGAGGCGCCAATTCTCCGCGACGCCAAGAAAAAATAGCGGCTTGCGGTGACGAGGCGCCTCAAATGGCAGTCATTCTGATTCACGCCGGCTGAAACGGGGGGAAGGCATTCTGCACCAACTGCACGAACTGGGCATGGAACCAGCGGCCGGCGACCGGCGCATTCGGCAAGGCCCCGCTGAGGCTGTTCCCGTTCAGTGAATTGCCGTGGTACTCGGGGTCGCACATCCGATCGAATCCTTTGCCCTGGGGGTTATCCGGGCCGGTTGGAATCAACGCGCTCGATCCGTCCGATGCGCCGGGCGGTTTCACCCACACAAAGGCATGATAGTGCTCGGCGGGATTCGCGACCGGCCTGGCGCCAATCCCGGCCCCCGTCTGGTTGCCCCAATTTCCCTTGTGGATCCGCTTGTCGATGGTCGTCGCACGCACGAACTCCCGGAGGTCCGTGGACGTGCTCGGAGCGGTCGGCCGCTGCGGACCGCCCCAGCCGTTGCGCGACGTGTCGCAGAGCAGGCCCACGCCGGCCGGATAGGCCTTGCTGCCGCCGGTCAACGCCCTCCGCAGGGCGGTCGCGTAGCTCTGCTCGTCAATGTAATCGTTCCAGTCGTACCAGCCTTGCAGCGAGCGAACCGGCTGTCCATTGATCGTCTGGTTGGCGGTCATGTAGGGCTCGACGAACGAGTTGTAGTTGGCCGTGTTGCTGATGAAGCCGTCGACTTTGGCGTGGCCGCCCGGAATGCCTGAACCGACATCCTTCAGCAGGTCGACAAAGGGATTGAAGTTCGACGGCCAGCCCATCCAACCGGCATGCGCAACGTCGATATAGGCATACGTGTTGCTGAGGGAGCGCAGCGTGCCGATGGCATATTGCACGCCCTGCACATAGGCGCCGCTCGATTTGGCCTCCGCGACCTTGGCAAAGCCCTGGTTCGTGATCAAGTTCGGCAGCGAGTCCGGCTCGATGACCATCACGATCCGCAGGTCTTTATATTGCGGCCGTCGAATGGCGTCCAAAATCGCATCGATGTACTCACTCTTGTAGCGCTTCAGACCGTCCTTGGCAACCAGCAACTCGCCATTGGAGGCCAGGGCAGCCCCATCCCGGTTGGGCAGATTGTAGATCACGACGCCAATCGCGTTGGCGCGTTGTGCCAGCGCTGATCCAGGTGACTGGCCAGGCTTCGCGCCGCTCCCCCGGCGAGCTGGCCGTTTGTCCCATTGACGGCGGCGATGCTGTCCAGCCAGACGAACGTCGGATAATTGGCGGCCTGCCGCATCTGCCGGCCCAACGACGCCGCCCTCGCGATCGGCGGACGCTTTGACCGAAGCCAGGTAATCAACGTCGCGGTAGAAGGTCGCGCCGACGAACGGATTATCCAGATGTCCGCCGGCTTGTTGGCCGCTCGCGGCCGACCAGACCCGCGACGGCAGGAGAAAGGGGGCGGCTGTGGCCGAGGCGGCTATGCCCCTAAGGAATGTTCGACGTGTAGGTTGCATGGATCTTGCCTTTCGTTGGAACGGAGCGCTCGGCGCTCATTGTAACTCCCTTCGCGCGGATATCAAGGATCCGGTGAGATCGCATTTGAGGTTGCCGCCCGCTTGTCAGTAATCCGTCCGGCAGAACAGCCATACGGCGCAGGTCGAACACCACGAGTTCAAAGGCCAGCGAAGTGCCCAGGATCCAGAACGGGGAGCGACCGAGCGAGCGTTTCCTGGAAGTCTCGCTGAGCGGCCTGCATGGCCTGCTGCTGCGGATCGCCCGACGCCGGCGGCAGGTCGGCCAGGCGGATCAGCCAGCGCTGCAAGAGCGCGATCGTGTCCCGCGTCTTGGGAAGCACGGTGTTGACGCCGCTGAGGATTTGGCGGGCGACTTCCAGGCCGCCGCCGCTGGACGGTTCGCGCGGCGCGGCGGGCTCGTTCTCCGCAGCCGTTCGATCACCGCTGTCGCCGCCAGCCTCGGGGCGATCAATCTCGACCGTGACGTCCGCGCCGTTATCGCCGCTGGCCCCGGCGCGTTTCCCTGCGCGATCGGTTCGGCCCGCGAAGGCCACGTCGTGCCTTTGCATGGACTGGAACATCAGCACACTTTCCTCGGCCTGGCCCACCATGGAGACGATAAACCAGAACAGCAGGGTCAAGAGCAGGGCCGCCACGGTCGAGCGGGTGAGCAGGCCCAACAACACGCAGACCGCAAAAAGATAGCTGAAGAAACAGACCACCAGGGGCACCGCCACCAGCAGGCCCGGCTCCCACACCCCGCCGCGGAGACCGATCACCAGCAGGCTGGCCACGCTGAAGACCGTCACCTGGAGCGTCACGAACAGCAGCCCGGCCAAGTATTCGGTCATGAACAGCCGCAAGCGGCCGATGGGCTTGGAGACGAAGAGGTCGATCACGCCGCTGCCGATCAAGCGGGGAAAGATCCCCGCGGTCGAGACCAGGGCCAAAATCGTCGCCAACCACGAGAGCCAGAAGCCGACCCCCAGGCCGACAAACATCTGCTTGTAGAACAGCGCCGGCGGCGTGGTCGTGGAGTTGAAGAAGGGGCTGTCGATCTGCCAGAAAAGCAGCTTCACGCCCTGAGGATTGATCCCCACGCAAGCGAACGCGGCCACCACCAAGCCCGAAATCACCAGGCCCAGCCAAAACAGCTTCTGCGAGTTGATGCTGCGGTAGGCGTCGACGAAGATCGCAATCGTCTGGGTCACGGTCGCCCTCCTTGAGGCCCCGCGGCGGCGCCGGGAATGGCGTCCGCCACAGTTTGCATGAAATAGTCTTCCAGCGACTGGCGCAGCGGGCGGACCGCTTGGATCACCAGGTTCCCGGCCCGCAGGGCGTCCAGAATCGGCTGGATGCGGCGGGCATCGCCGGTGGCGATCCGCAACGTCGTGCCGCAAAGCTCTACGGCCTCGCCGGAAGGGAGCACGCCGGTCTCGACCGGCGGGCGATGGTTCGGCGCGGCGTCGGCAGATTCCATGACCATGATCAGTTCGCATGGCAGGGCGGCGTGGACCGCGGCTTGCGTGCCGCTGAGGTCGTCGCCGGCCAGCTCGATCAGGTAGTGCGCGCTGCCGGCGGTCATTTCCGCAATCGTGCCCTGGCGGACGACCCTGCCTTCCACGAGGATCGCCGCGCGGTCGCAGATTTGTTCCACCTCGCCCAAGAGGTGGCTATTGAGGAAAATCGTCTTGCCCTCGGCGCGGAGCTTCTGGAGCACGTCGCGGGTCTCCTTGCGCCCCACGGGGTCCAAGCCGTCGGTCGGCTCGTCGAGCACGACCAGATCGGGATCGTTCATGAGGGCCTGCGCCAGGGCGATCCGCTGTTGCATTCCCTTGGAGTAGGTGCGAAGCCGGGCGTCGGACCATTTCGTCATCCGCACCACTTCCAGCAATTCACCAGCGCGGCGGCGGCGGGTGGGGCGATCCACGCGGGCCATGGCGCCGAAGAACTCCAGGGCCTGCCGCCCGGTGAGATACGGCGGCATGCGGTGGTGTTCGGGCAAGTAGCCCACCCGCGCCAGCGTCGGTTTATGCCCTAGGGGCCGGCCCAGCAGCGTTCCCTCAGCTCGCGTCGGGCGGACGACGCTCATCATGATTTTGACGAGGGTCGTCTTGCCCGCTCCGTTGGGACCCAGCAGCCCGAAGATCTCGCCGGGCATGACGCGCATCTGAATCCCGCGCAGCGCCTGCACTTTGCGGCCGTACGTTTTGGCCACGTCCCGAAGATCGATTGCCGGGCTGTCCATCGCTTCCTATCACCTTTAGCCTGCCTCTGCCGAAGTTTAACGGAGAGGCCGCCGGCTGTCAAGAACCCGTCCGGAACCTCATGCCACAAAACCCGAATCGACATCAGCGATCGGAGTTTCGTGCGCGCTACTCCGAAAGCACCCTGTCGTAGACTCGCGCCACGTCGGATGCCATGCGGACGTCAGAGAAGCACTCGGCATGCCGCAGCAGGGCCCCGGAACCGAGCTCGTTCCAGGAGACCTCGCGGGAAACGAACCGCCCGATCGCCGCCGCCAGGGCGGTTGGATTCGAGGGCTCGACCAACAGGCCCTCGACGCCGTCGCGGACGGCCTCGGGCACTCCGGGCACGGCACTGGCCACAACGGGCAGCCCGGCGGACATCGCTTCCAGCACGACCATCGGCAGGCCCTCGCCGAAGAGACTGGGAAGCACGAAGAGATCCATGTGCGCCAGCTCGCCGTCGATGTCTCGGGCGAAGCCGGCCCAATCGATTGTCGCGTCCAAGTTCAGTTGGCCGGCGAACTGCCTTATGTGGAATTCGTATTCTGGAGTCTCAAAACTGCCCACGGCGCGAAGCCGCACGGGCAGGCCGCGGCTGCGGAGCAGGGCCAGGGCTTCCAACAAGATTTCCAGGCCCTTCCGCGGCCGGAAGAGCGCGATCATGCCTAGCGTCCAATCGGGCTTGGCCGGATTGCGGGCCTGCACGGCGCGCCGTGCAGGCACGCCGTTGGGAACGACGTAGACGCCGAAGCCCTGCTGGCGAACGTAATTGCCCACGGCCTCCGAGACCGCGATCAGGGCCTTCGCCCGGCCCAGCACCGTTCGCTCGGCCAGGCAGTTGATCCAATTCCGCACGCGGTTCGTCGTATCGCAGGTCGTAGGGCTATGGACGTGATGCACCAGCGGAACGCCGGCCAGCATCGATGCCACGCGGCCGACAACCGCCGAACGGGCCGTATGGGTGTGAATCAGGCGATAGCCCTCGGCGCGGATGATGTCGGCCAATTGCCAGGCGGGCGAGAGGTCGAGGCGGTGCTTCATGGCCAAGTCGTAGAGCGGCGCGTCGGAGCACTTTCGCGTGGCGGCGAACTGGCCGCGCTTGAGGCAGGCAAATCCGGCCCGGTAGCCGAACTTGCCGAGTTGCTGGCCCAGCAGGTCCTGCACACGCTCGGCCCCGGCGTAGTGTTCGCCGTTGATGACGTGCAGGACCGGCGTTGCGGCAACCGCGGTGCCGGGCATCGGCGGTACGACTGCCACGGACGGGGTGACGAGGAGTTGCGACGTGGCCATGCGCTGAAGTGGTTCTCTTGGCGTGGAGTGGATGGGCGGAAAACTCCGCGCCTAATGCATAGCTTATCGCTCGGCCGGCGGCGGGGAGAACCGCGTTTTTGCGCACGCGGGAGGGCACGACACGGCCGTTTGCATCGATTGTTACGGCCGGTAACCGTTCACCGGCTCCAAAGTAGCAGGCACACCCCGTGTGCCTGCTACTTTTCTTGCCCTCCGTGAACGGTTACGTGTTCGGAACGGGCCGCACTTTCATCCATGCGAAAATTGGTCTTGACCCTCATCCGCCGTTCGACTAAAGTCCGCCGAAACCATACCCTAGGAGGACTTTCGTCATGTCAACGAAGACCGATTTCGAAAAGGCGAGCGAAGCGAAACCGATGGGCATCGGCAGGGAATTCCTGCATTTCCTTGCCGAGAATAAGAAATGGTGGCTGCTGCCGATCGTGCTCCTGCTGCTGACCTTCAGCCTGCTGGCCTTCTTCGCCACAACCGGCGCCGCGCCGTTCATCTACACGTTGTTCTAAATTGGAGTGCCAAGATGCGGAAAGCCGTCTACCGCCTGGGTGCGGGGTTGCTGGGGTTTTTGATCGCCTGTGCAATTGCCGAGGCGGGACTGCGGCTGGCGGGCTACGGTCGCTGCTCGGTCAATCCGATCGCCGGCTTCCACGAGTCGGACATGCTGGTTGGCTGGAAAGGCCGCCCGAATGTCTCAGGGCGTTTCTGCCGGCCTGAGTTCGACGCCACGGTCGCCCACAACGAGCTTGGCTTCCGCCGTCACGAGCACCAGAATCCGCCGGAGCAATGCCGGCACAAGGTGTTCGTGATGGGCGATTCGTTTGCCTGGGGCTGGGGCGTGAGTCAAGGCAAGCCGTTCTCCGACCAGATGAACTGCCTGTTGCCGGAGTGCGACGTGGAGAATTTCGCCCTGGACGGCACGGGCACCGTGCAGCAATTCGCCATCTTCGGGGCCTACGTTCGCGGCCGCCTGTCGCCCGGAGACACGGTAGTGCTGGCCTTCTATAATAACGATTTCACCGACAACATCACGGACGACGGCGGCACGAACCTCTTCGCCAAGATCGAGGACGGCCACATCGTCGAGGTTCCACCGAATCACCTGGCCTGCAGCCCTCTGAAGGCCATGCTCAAGGACAACTGCTGCCTGCTCAACCTCGTGGCGTATAGCTACGACTTGGCCGTCGCGATGCATCAGGCGAAGAAGAACGCGGGAATGCTCAGCGGGGGAACGCCCTTGCCCGACGATTCGCCGGCGGTGGTGATTACGAAGGACTTCTTGGGCCGCTTCCAGAAGGCGTGCGAGGAGAAAGGGGCCCGCTTCGTATTGGTGTATGTTCCAGGCCAGGCGGAAATCGGCGAGGCCGTTCATCCCACGCCCGAATGGCTGCGGCGGGAAGAGACGGCCCGGCGGCTGCTCAACACCTGCACGAAGGCGTTGAACATCGAGACCATCGACCTCATGCCCGATTTTGTCGCGGCGCGGACATCGGGCCGCTTCCCCCGCCTGACCTTCGCCCAGGATCAGCACTGGAACGAGAACGGACATACCGTGGCGGCGGAGGTTATCGCACGTCATCTGTCCGATCTTTACGCCTTCCGCCCGGCGGCAGAATCGCTGCGGTAGAGCAGTAGGATAGGTTTTCAACCGGTTGGGACAGACTGCAAGTCTATCCTACGGGTTCCGGCTGGCACATCTTGTCGCTACGCGACCAACTCTATGACTGCCGGAAGTAGCTGGCGGCGTCGCGGGGCTGCTTCTTCGGCAGCCAGTAGCTTGTGGCGTTGCGATCGATTCGCTTCGCCAGCGGATCGCGACCGATCAGGCGGAAGAACAGTCCCAAAGGGACGAAGACGCCGAAGAACATCACGGCCATCGTCACTTCATGCACGGCAATTCCAATCGGCAGGGCTAGCAGCGACATGCCGAGGAACAGCGGTTTGATGCCGCGCGGCCAGACCGCGGCAATGCCGGCCAGGCCCGCGCCGACCGCGGCCGCGATGAGAATCGTCATAGGTCCACCGCGCCAGAGCCATGCCACCGTGGGCAAGGCCGCCAGGGCCGTCAGGCCGAATTGCCGGAGTTGCCGGTCCGTGGGGTTCCAGTTCATGCTTATCAATTTCATCGGCGTGCCGCGCTTGAGTTCAATCGAGTTGGAATTGGGCCAGGTGTTTTGCCCTCTCTGCCGCGCCGACCTTCTGCTTCTGCTCCTGCTTGTGCAAGACGTGGCGGCCGAGCACCAGCACGTCCATGTCGGTCGCCAGGAAGCAGCGGAGCGCGTCCTCCGGCGTGCAGACAATCGGTTCGCTCCGCACGTTGAAGCTGGTGTTGATCAGCACCGGGCAGCCCGTCTGCTCGTGGAAGCGGGTCAGCAGCTTGAAGAGCAGCGGATTCCGCTCGGCATCGACCGTTTGCAGGCGGGCCGAGTAGTCGACGTGCGTCACGGCGGGGATCGATGAGCGGGCATGCCGCAAGCGGTCGATGCCGAACTCCTGCTCCTCGCCCGGCTTGGGCGGGATGCGGATTTCCTCGCGGACCGGCGCCACCAGGAGCATGTAGGGGCTGTCTTCGTAAGGCCGCACCTGGAACCAGCGGTCGGCCTGCTCGCGGAGCACGATCGGCGCGAAGGGCCGGAACGACTCGCGGAACTTAATTTTGAGGTTCATCACCGACTGCATCTTCTGGCTGCGGGCGTCGCCCAGGATGCTCCGCGCCCAGTGCCCGAGGGCCGAACTCCATCCGGCCCTGAAACCATCCCACGACCTTTTCCTCGGCCAGCATTCGCGAAACGTCGTCCACAAGTTGCTCCTCGCTGGCTGCCGTTTCGAAGACCGCGCCGGCGTTTTGCAGCGTTTCGGCGATCTCGTCGTCGGTGAAGGCGGGGCCGAGCAGCGAGCCCTGCTGCAGGTCGCGGCCGCCGGGCGACCGTGGCTTTTCCAGCAGTTGATGCCATATAAAGAGCGCCGTGCCCACGCGCCGCCCGCATCGCCCGCGGCGGGCTGGATCCAGAGGTTCTCGAACGGCCCTTCGCGGAGGATGCGGCCGTTGCCCACACAATTCAGCGCCACGCCGCCGGCCAGCACGAGGTTCTTCATGCCCGTGCGGCGGTGGACGTGCCGGGCCGTGCGAAGCATGACCTCTTCGGTGACGGCCTGGATCGAGGCCGCCAGGTCCATTTCCCGCTGCGTGAGCAGGCTCTCCGGTTTTCGCGGCGGACCGCCGAACAGGTCGTGGAACTTCTGCGAGGTCATCGTCAGCCCTTGGCAGTAATTGAAGTAGCTCATATCCATGCGGTAGGAGCCGTCTTCTTTCAGGTCCAGGAGCCGCTGGAGAATCAGGTCCTTGTAGATCGGCTGGCCGTAGGGCGCGAGGCCCATGACCTTGTATTCGCCGCTGTTGACGCGGAAGCCGGTGTAATAGGTAAATGCGGCGTACAGCAGGCCGAGGGAGTGCGGGAAGCGGATTTCATCGGTCAGTTCGATCCGGTTCCCGCGCCCCGTGCCGAAGCAGGTGGTCGACCACTCGCCCACGCCGTCGAAGGTAATGATCGCCGCCTCGTCGTAGGGCGACGGAAAAAAGGCGCTGGCGGCATGCGATTCGTGGTGGTCGGTGAAGACGTAGCGGCCGCGGTACCCCCCCTGCATGGCTTTCCGCATGACGGAGGGGAGGTGCAGCTTCTCTTTCAGCCACATCGGCACGGCTTGGCGGAACGAGCGGTAACCGGCCGGCGCCATGGCCAGATAGGTCTCCAGGAGCCGCTCAAACTTCGTGAGCGGCTTGTCATAGAAACCGACGAAGTCGAGCCCTTCGGGGCTGAGTCCGGCAGCCTTGAGGCAATAATCAACCGCCTTATGGGGGAAGCCGGAGTCCTGCTTCACGCGGGTGAAGCGTTCCTCTTGAGCGGCGGCGACAATTTGCCCGTCGATCACCAGCGCGGCGGCCGAATCGTGATAAAACGCGGAGATTCCGAGAATTGCAGTCATACTCGGAAAACGTTATCAGATTGCCGCGGCCGAGTCAAGATCGGCATCGTCTGTGTCGGCATCGTCTGGCATTCAACTGGGTCTTCTCTGCGGCTAGCTACAACACACGGCTAAGAAAATGGAAATGGGGAATTGGCGATCTTGCTTTCAGCCGCGTGGTCCTCGACAAACGACAGTGCGTAGATCAGTTGGACAATTACCCAAAAACTGCCAACGGCAACGGCACCGTCAAAGACCATGAAGCCCATAAGCTGCCCGCCATCAGCCGTTATTCCGCTTCTGACGCCGACCAGCAGACGGCTTATGAATGACAATGCGAAGAACAAGATCGAGCCGCCGGCAAGGCAAGCCGTCACCACGGCGTCGAGCGTCCGGCCGTCGCTTAATCGTCGTCCCCAGGCGATGAGCGCCAATCCGCCGAGAAGCATGTCAAGCGTGTAGAACAATCCGATGACGCCGAGAAGTGAGCCGATACGACCTTGGGATTGCCATGTCAACAGGACAATCAGTGCCAGGCTGGAGATGGCCAACACCGTGCCGGTGCCCCAGGCGCATGTTCCCGCAGCCGCCAATGCGCGTTGGCGCTGGCCGCTTGCGATGCAGGGCTCGCGTACGCGGGCGGCACCCCAAAGTGCGAGGACCGCCAGCGCAACGCAGAAAATGCCGGCGAAAGCGGCCGTCAATTGAACGAGCCACCAACCCGGCGGCGGTGGAAGTTCCGCGACACCGTGCAATTGCTGCCAGACCATTCTCGCCGGCTCGCGGATTCCGTCATCCTTCTGCCACACTGCGGCGCGGAGAGCTGCGCTGAAGCCGGGAACGCCTTCCAGCGGAATCGCGTTGTTGGAGCATTGCCGGGCAAGTGCCCTCCACGCCAGGACTGCTTCATCCCGCGAATCGGTTTGAACGCGCCTTGCCAAGACACTGCACGCATCGCCGCGAGAGAGCAATTGCCCACGCGATTCGGCGAGGACAAGCATGGCCGCCATTCGCACGCGGGCGTCGGAATCATCGATCGCCGCAACAATCGCCTGCGGCACACGGCCCTCGATTGCTTGACCGGAAAAGTGATTGAGCAAATCAAACTGGTCGCAGCGTCCTAGCATCCGCACCGCATCCACCCGCACGTCGGGGTCAGTATCCGCGGCGCATTGCAGGGCGCCGACCACCAAGTCCTGTCGGAAAGCACCGCTGCCGAGACCTTTTTCCTGTCCCCAGACAATGAGATCGGCGCCACCCGCAATTTCCAGGGCCTTTTTTCGCTCGGCGCTTGAGCCTTTTGCCAGCGCTACCGCCCACACCCGCAATCCCGCACGTTGACCCTTGAGCAGGCTCTGCAGGTTGGCGACCGTCTCGCTGCTTGATTCGTGCAGCGCCTTCCATAGTGTTTCTCCCACGGACGTCTGATCGCTCTGAAGCGCGCGACACACGCCGTCTCTCCCCACCGTCCATTTCGCTGAACCTAACGGATTTCCAAGCTCCGCGAGGTACAAATCAACGAGATCAAATCGGTCGCCGCGCATATTGAGGACAAGCCGCAATGCCTCGGACCGAAGGGCTTGCGAGGTTTGCCGATCGCGGACGATTGCGGTCACCGCGCGTAGGAATGTTCCTTGCCATTCCTCTACCTCTATCGACGTGTGGAAGCTGTGGTGGACGCCCTTGATGGCCCGCTCGAGGGTCGCGGTCCAGGCGCGGAGTGCCTCCGCTCGCACATTGGCGTCCCGGTCGGCAGACTGCGTAAAGGCAAGGGCTCGCAAGATTTGTTCCCAGCACAGGTCACTTTTGCCAAGGATGGCAGCGGCCGCGGCCCGCTGCGCCGGATCTGGATTGGACAGTTCCTTGAGCATCATCGCGACAGAGGTTTCTTGCTTCAGTCCGGTTCTCGCCAGGTAGTGCTGAATGCCATCGCGCAGATCGCTGTTGTGGTAAAACTGAATCATCGCGGATTCGATGCTTGGTGGTTCGTGGCCATGGTCGTGGAGGATGTAGGAAAGCGGTCTTGTGCCCGTACTTGGGCCATCGAGCAGCAGCGGGGAAAGAATCGCCCAATCCTCCTCCGTGAGGCATTCGTTTTGAAGATACAGGGTGCCGACGAGGCTGACGCCCTGGTCGTCGTCGAGAAGGGCGCACCGCACTTCATCGAGAGTGAGAACGTGGTAGTTTGCCAGCAATTCCAGGTTGACTCTCCGCCCCCAGGATGCCATCTTCGCGTCGGGTGGCGAAGTCCAGACGCTGCGCGCGTTCCACGTCGGCAAACACACTGTAAGTGTCAGAGGCGCGTGTGCGGGGAATCTCGCCTTTCGCGACCAGCGATTCCACGACCTTGCGCTCCTGCGGCCCGATAACCACTAGCGCCTCGGCGATGCTGCGGGAAAGCGCGTTGCCCCGCTTCCCGGCAAGTTCGTGGAGCAAAACGGTCTCGGCGGTCCGCATGCGCTGGCCAAGCCATCGCATGTTCCCAAGGGCAGCCCGTGCCTCGCGTATGCCTTGATCGTCCGTACCTGACGCCTCCACTTTCTTGAGCAGACCAGCAAATAGATCGTCTTTTGCACGTTCGACAGCATCGTCGGCGGCCAGTGGGTTGGCAATCGAGTAAACCAGGAGCACACAAATAAGGGCTGCTTGACGGAGATCTCGCATAGGTTGTACTCGTTGGGTATGTGGCGTTTCTTGCTCGGCTGGAACTTAAACAACAATCAACTGTCCTTGTGAACTTCACGCCCGCTCGGCTTGGGCACGTCGCTGCGAAACGTCGCACTCAATGCTGCCGATTCTAAGGTGGTGTTAGGCGGAAATCAACCAGCGCCACTGCCAGCAGTCCGAGGATCCCCATCGGGCGAACGCTGAGTTGCGATAAACGTGTATACTGGGGTCCTCATTCCTCGCGGATCTCACCCACTTTCTTGCCCTTCTCCGCCGAAAGCGTACCCGTAACCTCCCGCGCGCGCCCTCCATACGCATATACCTCCAGCGTCTTGCCGCTTCCTGCTGCGCTCCAGCCGAACTTCATGGCATCTCCATCTCCCTTTTGTAGATCACGAAGGAAGGTCCGCTCCTCCCTGCGCACGATGAATGCCGTCGATTTCTTGGTTAAGTCGACAAGGCACTCGCCGCGGTCGGTCTGGATATCCGCTAGTCGCAAGAGTGAACCCTCGTTCGTCCCCGAATCGAGTGAGTAGACATCGATCTTGACTCGCCCACCAGAACTATACGGCAACGGCATTACCTTTGCGCCTTCGGAGAACAAAATCGCCTCGAAATGTTCGAGTTTGGCGATCGGAGCAACCCGCGACAGGAATGTTACCTTTGCGTTGCCTTGAGATGTTGCGATGTCCACAGCGTCCCACTTGTCCTTGTTGGGATCTTCCCAGCGGTACCATTTTCCCACAGCCGGTTTCCATCGCGGTGCGGGGGGCTCTTCGGAAAAGGCCGTCGCGCCGCCGGCAATTCCGGCGATCGCGATAAGTCCGGAAACGACTCCAAGGGACCGCGACAGTCCAACACGCATGATTCGTTCCTCTATACGACGAACACTGAGTCAATTTAGCAAAGCCACGTTGCGCGTGCAAGCTCCCGCGCCGGCTACGGGAAGTACCTTGATGGCGAATAGAGGAGGTCCGGCCTGAATGACCGAAAATGGTGGGACTCGCTCCACTCGGCCCACCCTACGCGATCGGCTCACCCTACGCGTTCACCCTACGCACAGCCCCGTTTTGGAACGCCGGCAGGATCGGCATCGGCCGCGACTTTCTCGACATCTTCGCCGCCTATCGCGTCGCCATCGGCCCGATCGTACTCATCATCGTCGTCGAGGTCCTCATCGTCTTCGTCCGCGTCGACATCGTCCTCATCGTCTTCTTCCTCGTCGTCGAACGGATCGTCCTCGTCGTCGAGTCCTTCGTCTTCCTCCGCTCTAGGCTCGGTCGATCGCCGCTCTTCCACCGAGGCAAGCATTATCGTGTTGTTGCGCTTCGGCGGCTCAACAGCCACCGGCTTGACGGAGCCGCTGCCGCTCATCTCGGCCCACTGCTCGAGTGAGATGATCACCTCGCGGGCCTGCGAGCCGTTGTACTGGCCGACGATGCCGTCTTCAGCCATGAAATCGACCAGCCGCGCGGCGCGGCCGTAGCCGATGCCCAAGGCCCTTTGCAGGAGCGAAACGCTGCCGCGACCCTCGCGGACCACGATGTCGATGGCCGCCTCGTAGAGCTCGTCGCGGTCGGTGAACTTCTTCCCGCCGCCCTGGCTCTCGCCCTCGGTCGCCGCCGCCTTGAGTTGCACGAGCTCCTTGACGAACTGCGGCTCGCTAGTGGCCACGGCAGCAATCACGCGATTGATCTCGTCGTCGCTGAGGTACGTTCCCTGCCCGCGGAGCAGCGTGCTCGTGCCCGGCCAGAGGAAGAGCATATCGCCGTTGCCCAGCAGCTTGTCGGCGCCCATTTCGTCCAGCACCACGCGGCTGTCCGTGCGGCTGGCCACCTGGAAGCAGATCCGCGCCGGCAGGTTCGACTTGATCAGGCCGGTGATGACGTTGACCGTCGGCTTCTGCGTCGCCAGCACGAGGTGGATGCCGACCGCCCGGCTCTTCTGGGCCAGGCGGATGATGTGCGTCTCGACCTCCTTGGCGGAAGTCATCATCAGGTCAGCTAGTTCGTCGGCCACGATCACGATATAGGGCATGTGCGTGGGGATCTGGCGGCGCTCGTCCTCGCTCTCGGGCCGGATCCGCTCCATCAGCTCCTCTTCACCCAACTGGTTGTAGCCGCTCAGGTGCCGCACGCCCGCGCGGGCCAGCAGGTGGTACCGCTCTTCCATTTTCTCGACCGCCCAGCCGAGAATCGCCTCGGCCTTCTTCATGTCGGTGACCACGGGATGCATGAGGTGCGGCAGGCTCTTGTACTGGCTGAGCTCGACCATCTTGGGGTCGATCATCAACATCCGGACCTCGTCGGGCCGGCGGGTCATGACCATCGAGGTGATGATCGAGTTCAGGCAGACGCTCTTGCCGGTGCCCGTGCGGCCGGCGATCAGGAGGTGCGGCAGCGTGGCGAGATCGACCGTCATCGGATTGCCCGAGACGTCCTTGCCGAGGTAGACCGGGATCCGCATCTTCTGCACCTTGCCGTTGGCCTCTTCGATCACCTCGCGGAGGCGGACGATCTGCCGCGTCGTATTGGGCACCTCGATGCCGACCGTGTTCTTGCCGGGAATGGGCGCGACGATGCGGACGCTCGGCACCCGCAGGGCGATCGCCAGGTCGTCGGCCAGGCCGGTGATCTTGCTCAGCCGCAGCCCTGCCTCGAGCTCGACCTCGAACTGGGCGATCACGGGACCGGTCTGGATCTCGACGACGCGGATATTGAAGCCGAATTCCTTGAAGGTCTGCTCCAGGATCTTGGCCTTGCGGCGGACCTCGTTCTCCTGCTCGTCGAAGTTGAAGGTCTCGCTGGGCAGCAGGAGATCGATGCTTGGCAGCTCGTAGTCGGCCGCGTTCTGCGGCGGCTCATCGAGCTGCAAGTCCTCGTCCTTCGTGGGCGCCTTGGGCTTGCGGATCCGCAGGAGCGATGCCAGGCCGCCGCCCGAATCGGCCGCGGCAGCCTCAGCAGCGGGCTCGGCCGGCTGGTCGGCCTTCTTTTCGGCCACAAGGGGCGGAGAATCGGCCGTCTCCGTCTTGGCCTCTTCACCGGGACGTCCCTTGACGCGGACCGAGAGGATCTTGGCCCCGCCGGCGTTTTTGTCTTCGGCGGGCTCATAGCTATCGAGGTCCGACTTGCGGCGGAGGTGTTTGGCCGCGGCTGCGCCGACCTGCAACATGCCCTGCCCGATGCCCTTGGCCGGCTTGCCGACCACAAAGGCCACGATATGCACGAGGAGATAGTCGGTGGAAAGGAGGATTCCGCCGAGGATCAGGCTGACGGTGAGGATATACGCCCCGACCGTGGCGAAGTTCATTTCCACCAGACCGCGTCCAGCCGCACCGAGGTAACCGCCGGCGCCGATCACCGGGCCGGGCGAGAGTTGCGGCACGGCCATGGCGGCGAAGGTCGTCAGTCCGGCCAGCGAGATCAGCCAGCCGCAGAGCCGCGTGACCGGCTGGTTCAGCGGCCGGCGGGCAAGCAACATGGCGTCGAAGACGCCGAGCGAAAACACGAGGTAATAGGCCCCCAGGCCCAGGGCGGTGAACAGGTATCGGCTGACGAAGGCCCCCGAGCGTCCGCAGACGTTGAGAACTTCCACGCGTTGGGGATAGACGAGCTTGCTGGGCGGATCGCCGGGATCGTAGCTCACCAGCGCAGCCGCCAAAAACACGGCGAGCGCAAGCAAGCCGAGGGCCAGCAGGTCCTTTTTCAGATCACGTTGTACGAGCATGCGACGCGCAGACCGGGGTACTATCTTCCCCTGGCGATCACTAACCGTGGTATCCTGGCGCATCCATGCCCGATGGACAATCCTACGTTGTCGCCTTCATTATCGACGCGGAATGGGGGAAGAAGTCAATAGGAAATCGGCCCACGGTAGAGACAACCCCATAGGGGCAGGCGGCAGAATCGGCAGAAACGGCAAAATCAGCCCCTGAAATGGAATCTGAAGCAAGGAAGAACGAAAACGCAAGCCAAAGCCCAAGAGGCCCCATGCCTCTCGATTCTCGGATCAGCCACGGCTGTTTTTTGTTGCGCCGCTCCGAATGCCCTCCATCGCCTGGAAAATCCCGATGCAGAAATCGGGCAAATCGTCAGGGCGGCGGCTAGAGACGAAGTGGCGATCAACCACTACCGGCGCATCTTCCCAGATGGCGCCGGCGTTGATCAGATCGTCTTTGATTGCGGACGTGGCGGTTACGCGAACGCCCTTGTAGACACCGGCTGAGATGGGAATCCAGCCTGCATGGCAAATCGCGGCAATCAACTTGCCGGCGGCATCGAAGTCGCGAACCAGCTTCAGGACGTGGGGATCTCGCCGCAGCTTGTCGGGAGCCCAGCCGCCGGGAATAACCAGGCCTTGGAAATCGGCGGCCTTCATGTCGGGGATCTCGGCATTGGCGGTTGCCGGATAGCCGTGCTTGCCGTGAAAGTGATGCTTGCCCGCCGGGCCGGCGACGGTAACCTCCGCTCCCGCTTCGATCAGCCGGAGCTTGGGATACCAGAGCTCAAGGTCTTCGTAATCGTCGTCCAGTAGAAAAAGAAACTTGTCGTTTTCGAGTGACGTTGAGGATGGCATGGCGGTCGGTCCTTCACTGCTGGATGGCTTAGGGCGGATTCAATGGTTCGCAGGGAGGCGGCAAACACGTTTAGGAAACGCTTTGCCGGCTCCGGCCCGGCTGACCGGACGTTCCCGAGGGATCGCTCCATTTTACCAATTCGCGTGTCACAGGGAAGCGGTGGGCGTCCGGCGTCCCGAGGAGAAGTCTTGACGTTCTATCTCCCGCTTCCTAGACTCAATGCCTTGCTTAAAGCGTTACTCGTCGGTTTTCCATGCACGTGCGCCGTCTTAAGACCGGTTATTTTGTTCTGGAGGGGTTGAACTCCGCCGCCTCGGTCTATTATTTCTACTATTTTTACTTCTACATGGAGCAGAGTGTTCGGCTTCGGCAACAAGGCGAACCTCTGCTTGGCGGCGCTGAATGGGGCCACCTACGCGCTTTCGCCTGGGGGGGCGGGAGATTCGCACAGCGGTTCGGGTACTTTACCGCGCTGAAGATCGGGTCGGCTGTCATGGCCGCCGCGATTGGCGGTCGGCTCGCAATTGCAGTCGGCGCAGGGCGAAATCTTGGTCATGGTGGCCGTGGTCGCCGGCATGTGTTTTACCTGGCCCACCCTTGAGGCCCTGGTGAGCGAGGGCGAGCCGCGGGCCGGTCTCCAGCAGATGGTCGGCATTTACAATGCGGTCTGGGCCGGGACCGGCGCGGTGGCCTACTTCACCGGCGGCGCGATGTTGGACCGGCTCGGCTTGCGAAGCCTCTTTTATGTGCCGATGGCTCTCCTGATCACCGAACTGGCACTTGGCTTTTTGGCTGGCGGATCGGGCGCGCCGGACCCGTGATCGGAGCGGGCGACCTCGGTTCGAGCCCATCGAATCTTGACGGGACAGCGAATTCCGCATCCACGGCCGGCGAGAGGGAGCCTCTCCCCACGCCGAGATCACACCCCCACTCTTCGGCCCGGGCCAGGAGCTTCCTGCGCATGGCCTGGCTGGCCAACCCCTTCGCCTATATCGGCATCAATACCTTGATCGCCGTCATGCCCGGCATAGCCCTGCGTCTGGAGCTTTCGACCACGCTGGCCGGGTTCTGGGGTTCGCTCTGGTGTTTTGCCCGATTAGGGACTTTTATCGGTCTCTGGCTCTGGCCCGGCTGGCATTATCGTTTTCGCTGGCTGCTGGCCGCTTATCTGGCCCTGGTATGCGCCTTCATCACGATTCTGCTCGCCCCCAACCTGCCGGTGTTGGTCGCCGCGCAAATGGTCTTCGGCGGGGCAATCGGCCTGATCTACTATTCCTCGCTCTTCTACTCGATGGACATGAGCGAGACCAAAGGCGAGCACGGCGGCATCCACGAATCGGCCATTGGTCTGGGCAACTGCGCCGGCCCGGCCGTAGGCGCCGTGGCGCTGCAATTCCTCCCGCAATACAGCCACAGCGGCGCGCTGGCCGTCACCGTCTTGCTGCTCTGCGGGCTGGGCGGCCTGACCGCCATCTGGTGGTCGGGAAGGGGGTCATAACACACGATGCCGATCGCCGACACTTCCATTTTCCGCTGGCTGATGATCCCCTATTCACCCTGCCCGGATGCGCGGGGATTCCTGGACGCGGCCGTTACCCAGCAGCGAGACGGCCTCGAGGTCCGCGTGGCCGTGCTGGATGACGCGGCGAGCCGGAAGTTCTTTGGCGTCCCCATGGCCCGGCGGGGCATCCAGCCCGCTTGGGTCCACGTCGTCAACCGCACCGCACAACCCTACCGGCTCCAGTTCGTGGCGCTCGACCCGAACCACTTCTCTCCGCTGGAAGCCGCAGCCCTCAACCACTACTCCGGCGGGAAGCGGCTGCTGGGCTATGGCCTCCTGGCATGGTTCCTCCTGCCGCTGATAATCCTGCTGCCCATCAAGCTGCTCGCCGTTCGTCTTGCCAACCGGAAGATGGACGCCTTCTTCCTGAGGCATGCCTTCCGCATGCGCCCGATTCCCGCCGGCGGGGAACAGGCCGGGTTCGTCTTCACCAACCTCTCGGAAGGGAACAAGATCGTGCTCGTGCGGCTGCTCGGTCCGGACGGATTTCAGGACTTCGAGTTCTCGCTGCCGGTCAAAGGGCTTCGCGCCGATTACCTGCGGCACGAGTTCGATGCCCTGCACGGGGCAGAAACGGTGACAGAGGTGGACATCGCCGGACTTCGCCAGTACCTGCTTGCCGCGCCGCAGGCCACCACCAATCGCAAAGGCCTGCGTTCGGGCGATCCCGTCAACCTGGTCGTGATCGGCGATTTCCCCACGGTGCTGGGGGCCTTCGGCGACCGCTGGGACGAGACGGAGGTGATCAGCATGGCGACGTGTTGGAAGACCGTCCGCGCATTTTTCACCGGGGCCGAGTATCGTTACTCGCCTGTCAGCGGCCTCTTCCTGCTCGGCCGCAGCCAGGACTTCGCGCTGCAGCGGATCCGCAGCTCGATCAACGAACGCCTGCACCTGCGATTGTGGGTCACGCCGCTGAAATTCCAAGGGCAACGGGTCTGGATCGGGCAGATCAGCCGCGACATCGGCGTCCGGCTCACGTGGCGGACGTGGAACTTGACGACGCACCGGATCGACCCCGACGTGGACGAGGCCCGGGACTACGTCGTCGAGGATCTGATGCACGTCGAGCGGTTGGAAATGACGGGGTACGTCGACGGCGTAGGCGCCTGCGATCATTTGACCCCGCGGCGCAACCTGACCGGCGATCCGTACTATACGGATGGCAAGCGGGCGGTCGTATTCCTGGCGAAATCGCGGACCACGCCCAAGTACATCGCTTTCTCGTAAGACTTCCAAGGCTGCGGTAAGTACTCAGTGCTCAGTACTCAGTACTCTGCACCGCCGCCGCGACCTCCCCGTCCGCCGCGACCGGGCTGGGCAGGCTGTTGCGCGGGGGCTTCCGCAGGCAGCTTGTCGCCGATCATGCCCAGCATCATAATCGTCTCCAGACCGCTTTGCGCCGCGCCATTGGTTCCGTTGGGCCCTTCATCGACGGGGTGGAGTGTGACGGGCCCGTCAACCTTGCGGATGACCCGTCCGCCGCGCCCACCGGCCCCCCGACCGCCCATCAGCGAATTGAGCCCAACCTGGAGAAAGGCCGGGTTCTGCGTCTTCGTGTAGACGTAGGAAGCCAATCGGCCGTCGCGAACGTACGCCGCGTCCGCCCCTTCCTGCCCTGTCGCCATGTCGCGGACAAGCGTGTCGCGGGGAGCGGTGTAAAGCCGGCAATACTGCAGCCAGAGCTTCTGCCACGTCGGATCATCGAGCATCATGTTCATCTCGAAGACGACCTCCGGCCCTCCCATATTGATCGCCAGGTTGTACGTGCCCGCTTCCTGGCTGAGCTGAAAGAGCTTGCCGCTGGCGGGGTCGTAGCCGTAAACCAGGTTTCGGCCACTGCGCAGCCCGTAGGGCATCTTCGACAGGCTCTCGACCCCGGCCAGGATCTTGTCCCGCCACTTGGTGTCGCCCGTGCGTTCCCATTCGGTCAGCCAGTTGCCGCAGAAGGCGAACCAGTCGGGCCCCAGGCGGACCCGCGTGGGGGCGATCTGCTTTTCCCGCGCCGTGGCCGGCTGCGCGAGCCGCATCGGGTCGAAGCGGAGCGTGCTGAAGTCGGCCTGCAGCGCATCGCGCATCACGTCGCCGGTCCGCTCGTCGGTCGTGAGGTAGTAGTAGAAGCGGCGATAGGCCGCCTGGCTGATGCGGGCCTCCTTTGCACCGCAGCCCCAGGGAATGACGTTATGCCGAGAGCCCAGACCCATCATCGGGCCGAAGTG
Organism: uncultured Planctomycetia bacterium; assembly: GCA_963824275.1. Lineage (GTDB taxonomy): Bacteria > Planctomycetota > Planctomycetia > Pirellulales > Thermoguttaceae > JANXQG01. Next base: position 308,778 of record CAWGOT010000010.1, read on the forward strand.
GTAAGTGACCACTTCCCCCGTGTGCCGGGTCATGGCCTCGGCCATGCGGAAGATATCGGCACGCCCCGAACGCAGGAAACTGTACCACAACCACATGTCCGTGCCGAGTTCCCCGTTGTCCCAGGCCATCCCACCCAGGTCGTAGCGCCAGACGTGCCGCTCGTTGTCGTAAGAGTGCATCACGTCGCCGAAATACCAGAAGCCGTACCAATTGCGCTGGTCGGGCTGGGTGAGGTAATAGTTGATCGTGTAATCGAGCCGCTCTTCGATGGCCTGCTTGACCGGCGTTGTGCGGTCTTCCAGGCCCCACACGCCAAAGGCCTTGGCATCGTGAAGGTATTTTGGCGTGCAGACCAGGACCGGCGGCTTGGCGACTTGCTGGGCGACCTTGACCGTGTCGGCCTTGGAGGGCACTTCCGCCGTCGGGAAAAGCATCAGTTCGCTCGTTCGCCCCACGCCATAGGGCGTGCTCAGTCCTGGCTGAACGTCTTCATAAACCGATTCCAGGCCGTGGGCCTTGATGTCGTAATGGCGGAGGTCCATGCCGGGCGCATCGGGCGACCACATCCAGGCCGTCAATTGCGCAGCGCCGCTGCTGGCGCCATGCACCTCCAGCGCGGTGGGGTAGGATTGCCAGAAATTCTTGAGGCTTACCGCCAGCCCGCCGCTCACGTCGCCGGCGAAGGCCAGGCCCGAGGCCCGTTTGCCTGCCCCGGCCTGCAGCCAGGTGCTCTTCGGATTAGTCCGCTTCAGCACGGTGAAGCCATCCGCATTGGGCTGGACGAGTTTGAAATCGTCCCACACGGCCCAATCCGTCAGCAGACGCTGGCCGCGCTCATTGTACTGCGCACGATTGGGAACGCGGCGGCCCTCGATCTGCGCGGATAGACATCCTGGCCGCTGCTGGGGTCGGCGACAAACCGCCCTCCGCGGCCGATCATCGGTTGGATCGGTTCCGCCCAGAGCCCCGAGTCCTGGCCGGAAAAGGCCACGTGCCGATTCTGAATCTCCTCGCGCATCGGCACCGAGAAGCTCACGCCCAATGCGCGGATGAAGTCCTTGTCCTGGTCGCCGTCGAACAGGATCGTGTGGACCATCCGCACCGATTCCTGGCCGGCGTAGAAGTAGAGCCGGACCACAAACGGCAGCCATTCCCGCTGGCTCACGATGCCTTTATGCTTGCCTTCGATCTTGAAGACCGCACGGACCGGGCCGGATTGCTCGAGGGTCACTTTCTCGACTTTGCCGACATATTTCTCGCGAGGCACGGTTTCCTGGGCGTCTCCGTCAGGACCGCTTTGCAAGATGCAGACGAGTTGCGCGTTTTTCGCCACATCCCGTCCGTCGATCGATATGGAATCGATGACTGCCGAACCCGATTTTCCAATCGTGGCCTTAAGCCGGCCGGCTTCGACCCGATAGGACGTCTCCGCGGGAACGACGCGCACGGTCGGCCCCGATGCCGCTTCTCCCGGGCCGGTTGTCAGCGTCAGCCCGCGGCCCGTGTCCGGCCCGGCGACAGACGCGAAGCCGGTCCATTTGATGGAGCCGTCCTGCCAGTAGGCCAGCGGCCAGCATTGCAGCGGCAGGGCCTTGCCATCGGCACTCTTCAAGGAGAAGACCTGATCCTTCTGCACAGTGCCCTTTGGCCAGGGCACGCCCCAGCTCACCCCCTGGGACACGGCCGGCGGCGCCGGGTCGAGCCACTTCAGCGGCACTTCCGCGGCAGGCGAATACCGCGGCAAGACCGCACACATTGATATGAATAGCGCAACGCGAATTCTGATTCTGTTCATTTTACACCCCAGGACCGAGTTTGATGGAAGCCCTTCGATCTTGATCGGCGGACGTTGGCCTGTCAAGCCTCCCCAGAAAATCTGCCGGAGAGCCGAGGGCTCGTAGTCCCGCCCTCAGGCGGAAATTGCCCCCAAGACTAGGCAGCACGCCGCGTACCCGGCCGAGGCGCCGGGCGAGTCTTCTTGGTGCGGGCCACAAGCATCTGATCGCCGGCGATGCTGAAGCGGAAGCCGATCGTCTGCAGCCGCTCGATCTGTTCGCCGTCGAGCCGGCCTGCCTTGTAAGCCGTCCGCTGCATCATGACCCAGTTGCCCAGCTTACGATTCTCCGACCAGCTTTGCGGAACGTCGCAGTGCCCGGTCGCGCGGCGATAGTCGTCGAGCACAGCGAACATCTCGTCCCAGCGCTCGCGGCGAAGATCCCAAGTGAAGCCGAGCGAATCGAGCCGGGCGATCCGCTCCTGATCCAACCGCCCTTGCTTGCGCAAAGTCCGCTGCGTATGGACCCAGTTGCCCAGCGACCGGTAATCTTCCGATAGGGTAGAGATCCGGCAGTGACCATGGAGGCGCTGGAAGCCGGCCAGTTCGGCGTACATCTCTTCCCAGCGCGACTCGCCGCCGCGCTCCCAGCCGAAACCGATCGCGTCCAGCCGGCGGACTCGCTCGCGGTCCAGGTCGCCGCGCTTTTGCGAAGCCCTCACCCCCTTCACCCACTTGGCCAGCGCCGGGCTCTCCGACCAACCGCAGGGGACGTTGCAGTCGCCGTGCCGACGGCGGTACTCGACCAGGGCCGCGAACATCTTCTCCCACCGCGTTTGCTGGGGATCCCAAACCACGCCCAGGGCGTCCAATTGCCGCACGCGATCCGCGTCAGCCGGCCCGACCGCTTGTTGCAGCGGACCCCATGCAGCCAGGCAGCCAGCTCGCGATTCTGCGGCCAGGCGTTCGGGACATTGCTGTGCCCGTGCTCGCGGTGAAACGCTTCCAACTGGGCCACCATGGCATCCCAATCCCGGGCAACGAACCGCCGCGTCCGCATGGCCCACGCGAAACCGATCGCGTCCAGCCGCTTGATCCGCTCCGCATCGAGACTCCCCTGCTTCCGCTGACGGCGGCAGTTGAAGACCCAGGCGGCCAGCGAAGGATCTTCCTGGTAGGTCGAGGGCACGTTGCAATGACCGTGCCTGGCCTTGAAGGCCGCCAAGGCAGCAAATCGCTGCTCCCACCGGTCCGACCCCTTCGGAACTCCTTGCGGCGCAGAGTGCCGCCCAGGACGAAGGCCTCGTCGCCGATCAACCGGTTCTGGTTCGAGCAGGGTCCGCATCAGGTCATGCGCCGATTTCCAAGGGAGTCAAACTGCGCTCGTAGTCCCGCCGACCATGCGTACATCGCCGGCGGGAGTACGAGCGCTTTGCCCGCATTTCGTCATCATAATCGATTCATGGCGCAGGTCAAGTTTCTTTTGACGTATCTGGGGAAGTTATTTTCCGCGTGGATTGGGGCGGCTGGCCGATCGAGGGCCAGTTGCGTAACATTCTGGCACGCCTGGGACCCAAAATCGACCGGGCGAGACCAAGAACCCTGGTTCGGATCTTGTCTCTCCATGGAGCTTAAATACTTATACTACAACGGTTTACGAAAATGTTTTGCAGAAAATCGAAGACCATGATCCGCCTGTCGGTCGTCGCAGGCGTGGGAATCGCCACATCCGTTCTCGCCGTGGAATACAAACTGCCGCCGGAATCCACGCAGCGAGACGTCACCTATGACAAAGACATTCGGCCCATCTTCGAAAAAAGTTGTTTCAAGTGCCACGGTGAGAAGGTGCAGCGGCGTCACCTCCGCCTGGACAGCCTGAAGGCGGTGCTGAAGGGCTGCGAAGACGGTCCGGTGATTTTTCCGGGCAAGAGCGATAAGGGCGACCTGATTCTCGAGGCGACCGGCATGGGTGATAATGACATGCCGCCCTGGCCCTCCGCTCCGCCGATCTTGAGCCAGGTGCACCTGCCAAACACCGCCCCCGCCACCGACCCGGATGGTCTTCCGGTGCCCAAACCTCTGACCGCCGAGCAAATCAGCCTGATTCGCGCCTGGATCGCCCAGAGGCGAAGTGAGAGCAACTCACCCCCACAGCGCGATCGCCACTCGCTCAAGGATAAGCCAAGATGCAAGGATCGCCATGAGTGCCGCTACGCCAGCGCGCCAAAAGCCTCTGCAAATGGCGTTAAGGGGCATTCCCATCGCCGCGGCAAACAGGCCACAGTCAAATGCCGCCCCCAGCCCGACGCCAGAACTCGCGATTACTCCGACGACGAAGCCAATGGCGAATCCTGGTATGGCCGCATAAGAGTCATGCCGAGTGTGCCATGCCAAGGCGGCGAGGATCGCTAACCCCGGTGCCAGGCGCCAATCGTTTGCACATTGGCACGCCACGCAAATACACAAACCAACGGCAACGACACCAGCGGTCCGGAATGGCCGTCTTGCGACGCCCCTGATCCGTCCACCGTTCGGGGCGTCACAGTTCAGTCCGTCCCCGGCCCCGGCGCAGCCTTCGCTTCGTTCCGGCATTTCCCCCAACTCCGTACGTATCGCCCTACGCAGCCAACGGATCGCCTGCCGGACTTCGCCGTTACAAAGACCCTCAGCGTCGAGCTGCCTCTGATTCTACTCCACGACGCCCGCCTGCACAGCCCAAGGCGTTCCCCGGGCCGGCGCAGGCTGGCGGCGGGGAACGGTCCGTGGGCGGCGGTGAATCCGGCCAACCCGGGGTCAAGCAGGGGCCTAATGCCGCCCGCGGTGGGTCGGTCAGCGATAAATATGGCAATACCGCAATGCCTGCTCGAGCTTGTCCACGCCGGTTGCCGTAACCTGGGTTCCGCGAAGGTCCAACTTCTTGGAGCCAGGTGAACCCGGCAAGATTGGGCAATCCGGCATCGGTGATTTTGGTATGAGCGAGCTTCAGCGTGCTAAACGAAGGATGTTGTCCGAGTCCTTTGAGATTCTGCAGTCCGGCATCGGTGACGTTGGTGTTATCGAGGTTCAACGTCGCAAGCGAGTTCATGCCTTCCAGGCTATGCAGTTCAGAATCCCCGATGTTGTTGTGGTCGAGATTCAGCATATACAGGCAGCCGAGGCCGTTGAGATTCCGCAATCCAGCACCCGTGATTCTCGTGTGTCCGAGGTCCAAGAGGGCAAGTCCCGTCCAACCGACGACGCATTCCAGCCCTGCATCCGTAACCAGGGTGCCGTGCAGGTTCAATTCGCCGATTTGCGTCATGCCCTTGATGTTGTTCAGCCCGGCATCGGTGATCGACGTTTCGGCAAGCCCCAACCGCAGGAGCATCGGTAGATTCTTGATGTGTTGCAGGCCGGCATCGGTGATCCGCGTATTGTCGAGCTCCAGTTCTTTGAGTAGATTCTGATCCTTGAGATGCTCCAACCCCGCGTCGGTGATGGTCGTTTTTCCAATGTCCACGACCGTCAGTGCGCTCCAATCCTCGATGCACGCGAGCCCGGCGTCCGTCACCTTCGTGCCGTGCAGATTCAACTCGCGGATGTGCTTCATTCCCTTGATGTTGACCAGCCCGGCGTCGGTGACGGACGTATCCGCGACTCCCAGCCGTTGGAGCTGGGCCAATCCTTGCAGCGTCAGCAAGCCGGCATCGCTGATTCGCGTATTACCAAGTTCCAGCACCCTGAGCCGGTTCAGTCCCCGGAGATGTTCTAACCCCTGGTCCGTGACCGCCGTGTTTTCGAGGACCAATCGTTGGAGCTGCCCGAGCGTCTTGAGATGTTTCAGTCCGTCGTCCGTAATCCGCGTGTCGCTCAGGACCAACTCTCGTAGTTCGGGCAGAGCCTTGAGGTGTATCAGCCCTGCATCCGTTATCTGGGTGTACCTGAGCGGCAGCGACTGAAGCTTGGGCAGCCGTTTCAAATGCTCAAGGGCGGCGTCGGTGAACGGCTCTCCACGAGAAAAAGACGCCTGAATATCGGGGCGGAGAAGGACGAATCCAACAACATCGGAAAAGAAATCGTCGCCGAGCGAGGTTCGCAGCCAGGCCGGCGCCCTCTCCCCAACGTAGAATCCCGACTCATCCGCCTCGTGGTCGTATTCCGAAAGCCAACCAACCAATCTCGCCATCTCCTCCCTCGTCTCCTGCTGCTGGCGCGCCTGTTTCCTGGCCGCGGTCATCCAACCGCAAGGTAAGGCCACGGCGACCGCCAGCAGGAGCAGCGAACGGATGCTGAACTGAAACCGCCAACGGAAGAGCAGGGCAAGTGCGAACCAGCCGAGCATCGAGAGCATTGCCAGACCCGCCGATGCCACCGCCGCCAGCACCGCGTAGCCCTTGTGCCACGCCGGCCAGCCCAGCCCGTTCGATAGCCAGAGCAGACATTCCACGGCTAGCAGGAGCGGCACCAGCCGATCCGGCGTCAAGCGATACCATCGCAGTGCGGGCTTGGCATCCGTCATAGCCACCAGTATAGCACGGGCCGGCGACGCCGGAACCTGTCCACTTTCTGCATGGCCTGATGCGAATTACCCGGTTTTTTCATAAACTTGTAGCGTGGCATCGAGCAAACCGCGATTCAGGTGTCAACTCGCTTGTTAGATAATTGTGAGAATTGGCGCGACTACCTTCTAACAAGTTGGTCTCGCACCACCCTTTTGATCTAATCGAAACCCTTGGGTTCTGACCGTCCCTTTCCTCTGGGGAACACTGGGATCTTGGGGATTACGGGGTTTTGCCAGTTGGGCTAGCTTGGGACACATGGGCGTTGTCGTTTGGCGGCGTGCTCCAATCAACAACCCCCACCAACCCCCAAGGAGATGAACCATGAGCGCAGTAGCGTTTGCTGAAGGAGTTCCCCAGGTCGAACCGTTAGGCGAAGCGGTCGATGAGAGAATACTGGCGGGAAAAAGAGTCTTGGTGACCGGCGGCTTGCGCGGCATTGGAAAGGCCACCGCGCTGGCCCTGGCCGAGGCCGGCGCCTCGGTAGCCATCAACTATCAACGCTCGGTCGAAGCGGCCGACGAAGTCTGTCGCGCCGCCGGCAAGTGCGGCGTGCGGTCCAATATCTACCAGGCCGACGTCTCGTGCGAGGACGAGGCCAAGGCCATGATCGAGGCCGTGACCAAGGACTTCGGCGGCATCGACATCCTCGTCAACAACGCGGGAATCACCCGCGACAAGTCGTTCCTCAAGATGACGAAGATCATGTGGGACGAAGTCATGGGAGTCAACCTCAACGGCGTTTTCCACGTCACGCGACTCGTCTTGCCGGCGATGGTCGAGGCAGGCTGGGGCCGCATCATCAACATGACTTCCATCGTGGGACAAACCGGCAACTTCGGTCAGGCCAATTACGCCGTCTCCAAGGGCGGGCTGATTGCCTTCACCATGACCCTCGCCCGCGAAGTGGCGCAAGGGCGTGACCGTCAATGCGGTTGCCCCCGGATTCATCGAAACGGACATGACCAAGGATCTGAACGCAGCGGCGCTGCTGGCGGTAACCTCGATGACCCCCGTGGGCCGGCTGGGACGGCCCGAAGAAGTGGCGGCGGCAGTCTGCTTCCTCGCCTCGCCCCGCGCCAGCTATATCACCGGCCAGGTCATTCCCGTCAACGGCGGCATGTACATGTAACTGCAAGCCGCGGCCGATGCCTTTGGAGACAAACGGGGCAGGTTGGAAAGCCTCGTGCTTCAGCCGGCGCCACGCTCGAATATTCACTTTTTTCCATAATCTTTTTTCAGGAGTTTGAGAAGAATGATCAGCACAGCAAACAGCAAATCGGGCGACCTCTTTCAGCAGGCCATGGGATCGTTCGAAACGGCCCTCCGCACCGGGATGAAGCTTCAGGAGGATTCGATGCACCGCTGCGTCGAGATCCTCCGCGACGTTGGCTCGCCGCTGGAGTGGGAGCGGACGGTTCCCGCCAAGGTCAGCAAGGCCATCGCCGCCATGCAGCAGAACCTCGACCAGTCGATCCGCTTCATGAACGACAATGCCCAACAGACGGTGGACCTGATGGAAACCGCCCTGAGCATCCACCGGTCGAACGGCAACGGCAGCGAGGAAGACGGCGACTTCTGGGCCTATGCGTTGAATTCCATGCAGACCAACGCCGAGATCATCCGCCAGGCGAACGCCCGCGTGATGGAATCCTGGTCGGAATTGACCAAGGAAGTCCTGCAGCGGGTGGAGATCATGCGGGAGGAAGTGAGCCGCGTGACGGAAATGGGAACGCGAGTCTGAACCCTCAACACCAATACGAAAGCACAACTGTCATGAACAACGAGATATGGCTTGCCGGCGGTGCGCGCACGCCCATCGGCGGCTTCCTAGGCACGCTGGCCGAAGTCCCCGCGCCGGCCTTGGGAAGTGTGGCGATCAAAGAATCCCTGAACCGTGCGGGCCTGCCCGCCGACCAGGTGGACGAGGTAATTTTCGGCAACGTGGTGGGAGCCGGACTGGGACAGAACGTCGCCCGCCAGGCCGCCATCGGCGCAGGGTTGCCGGTTTCGGCAGGGGCCACGACCGTCAATAAGGTCTGCGGCTCGGGCATGAAAAGCGTGATGCTGGCCGCCCAGGCGATCCGCTGCGGCGACTCCCAGGCCGTAGTCGCCGGCGGCACGGAGAACATGTCGGCCGCGCCCTACCTCTTGCCCAAGGCCCGCAACGGCTATCGGCTGGGGCACGGCGAGATTCTGGACGCGGTCATCAAGGACGGCCTGTGGGACGTTTATAACAACCTGCACATGGGCACTTGCGGCGACCGCTGCGCAGCCAAGGAAGGAATCTCCCGGCAGGAGCAGGACGATTTCGCCGTGGCCAGTTTCCAACGCGCCATCCAGGCCCAGAAAGAAAAGCTCTTTGCCGAGGAACTGGTCGCCGTGGAGATCAAGGGCCGCAAGGGATCGGTCTTTGTCAGCGAGGACGAGACGCCGGGCCGCTTCAACGAAGAGAAACTGCGGGCCCTGCGGCCGGCCTTCGATCCCAGCGGCAGCGTGACCGCCGGCAATGCGTCGAGCATCAACGACGCCGCCGCCGCGATTGTCGTGATCGCGCCGGAGAAGGCCAAGGCCCTGGGCGTGCGGCCACAGGCCAGGATCCTCGGCAGTTCGACCTATTCGCGCGAGCCGGAGTGGTTCACTCTGGCGCCGGTCTGCGCGATCGAACGCCTGATGCAGAAGCTCGGGCTTTCCGTCGCCGGCGTCGACCTGTTCGAGGTCAACGAGGCGTTCTCGGTGGTTACGATAGCGGCCATGAAGCAGTTGAAGATCCCCCACGACAAGATGAACGTGCATGGCGGCGCGGTCGCCTTGGGCCATCCCATCGGGGCCAGCGGCACGCGGATCCTGGTGACGCTGCTTGCCGCCCTGAAGCAACGGCAGGGGAAGATTGGAATCGCCTCGCTCTGCATCGGCGGCGGCGAGGCCGTGGCGATGGCCGTGGAGCGGCTGTAGGCTGGCAGCGGCCGGCAGGAATCGTATTGTTCGTCGTGGGACGGATTTCCAATCCGTCCTGCCTTCGGGGCGGCAGCCGGCAGATCATTTTCTGCCGGCTGCCTGGACCCTGGAATGAGAAGCAGGGTGGGCCGGGCTTGGGTGAGTCCCATCCCAATGGGCGGCGGGATCCCACGCTCGGCCCACCCTGCAGCGATTGAGTTTCCCTTCCCTTGACAATAGGAGTTGAGCGATGACGAGTCTACCGAAAAGCGACGAATTGTTCCGCCAGGCCATGCGGGCCTGGGAGACGGCTGCCGAGGCAGGCGTGAAAATGCAGGTCGAGTGTGCCAAGTGGGTGCGGCAGATGTTCTGCGAATCGTCCACGCTTGGCGATTGGTGCGAAAAGGGCCAGAAGGCGATGGGCGAGGCGATTGCCAAGAGCCAGGAAAATGTCGACGAGGCGATCCGCCTCATGAACCAGCAGGCCGAGGCCAGCCTGAAACTGGTGCAAAAGGCATTGGAAGTCCGCGACGCGGAGTCGCCCGCCGACGGACCGAAGAAGCTCGCCGAATGGTGGCAGGCCGCCCTGGAGACGATGCGGATCAACAACCAGTCGGTGCTCAAGGCCAACAGCCGCATCCTCAGCACGTGGTCGGAAATGGCCCGCAAGGTCAACGGCGAGGCGGCCGACACCATGGCCGACCTGGCTAAGAAGACTTCCGAGCAGGCCGAGCAGATGGCCAAAGTCACGGCCGATCGGTTCAAGGAATTGGCCAACCAGGTTTCCGGCAACCGGGCCTGACGCGAACGGAGATTGCTCATGGGCAGCGACGCGAACGATCCCTTCAGCAACCTGGCGCGGATGTGGACGGAGATGGCCGCCAACGCGGTGCAGGCCTGGCAGCCGATGGCGGGCCCGACCGCTTCGCCGGACCTCTTTCGCAAAAGCCGTTCCGATTTTCTCCAGGTCTGGAGCGATTGGTGCGAGCAACTGATGCGCTCCAGCCGCCTTTCTGGAGGCGCAGAAGCAGTACATGGGCGGCAGTCTCGCCTTCCGCAAGCAGATCCGCGGGAACCTGCGGCGGATGCAGCGCGAGTTGCAGCTCGCCGGCCGCGAGGACATCGACGCCCTGGTGGCGGCCGTCCGGCGGTCGCAGCGCCGCGTCCTCGACCAATTGGAGGAGACCTCCCAGCAACTGCATGCGCTGGACGCCAAGTTGGATCGCATCAGCCAGCAGCTCGACCGGTTCATGGGCGTTGAGGACGGCGCCGTGGGCCGCGCGGCCGGCGATGGCAACGGCGCGAAGAAGAAAAAGCGGCACGAGGAGCCGACCTGAGGGCAGGGAAGAACCGGAACAATCGCATAATCGGGCGGCACCGATTATGGGGCACGTTCCTGCGCTTGCGAAGGGCGTGGGAGGCAATGCGTGAGGAGCATCAACATGTTCAACGGTGGCAACGTCTGGGTCGAGACGCAAAGGGCGGTGGCCGGCGAGTGGTTGGCCAACCTCCGCCGCGCGGCGGCATTGCCACGAATCGCCCTGCAGGCCCAGCGCGTGCGGAAGGGGGCGACCCCTTCCGAAGTCGTTTACGAAGAAGACCACCTGAAGCTGCTTCATTACCCGGGCGACGGGCAGGTGAAGCACGAAACGCCGCTGCTCTTCGTCTTTGCCCTGGTCAACCGGCCCTACATCCTCGACATCCTGCCCAACAAGAGCGTCGTCGCGCACTTCGTCAAGGCCGGCTTCGACACCTACCTGATCGATTGGGGCACGCCCACCGACGCCGATCGCTACCTCACGCTGGACGACTACGTCAACGGCTATCTGCGGAACGTCGTGCGGCAACTCGGCAAGCGGACCGGCGCCGCGCAGGTCAGCCTGCTGGGATATTGCATGGGCGGCACGATGAGCGCCATGTTCACCGCCTTGCATCCGCGGTACGTGAAGAACCTGATCCTGCTGGCGGCGGGGATCGACTTTTCCACGCGCGAAGGCCTGATCAACCTCTGGAGCGACGCCCAGAACTTCGACGTCGACGCCTTCGTGGACGAGGTCGGCAACTGTCCGGCCGAGTTCCTGCAAAACTGCTTCCTGATGCTCAGTCCGATGCGAAACCTGCTGGGCAAGCCGGTTACGCTGATGGAACGCATGGACGACCCCAAGTTCGTCGAAGAATTCCTCACCATGGAAGCCTGGATCAACGACAACGTGGCCGTGCCGGGCGAGGTCTATCGCGACTTCGTGAAGCACCTTTACCAGCAGAACCTGCTGGTCAAGAACCGGATGCCCGTCGGCAGGCAGGTCGTCGATCTGCGGCGGATCACCTGCCCGGTGCTGAATCTGTTGGCGACCCAGGACACGCTCGTTCCTCCCGCGCAGAGCGCGCCGCTGACCGACCTGGTTGGATCGGAGGACACGAAGACGATCGAGTTGGCGACGGGGCACATCGGGCTGGCGATGGGCTCCGCGGCCCAGCGCGAACTTTGGCCGCAGGCGGTAGCTTGGCTGGCCCAGCGGTCGTGAAACCGGCCCAAGGCCTCATCGGCATTACGCGCCGTTGCCGGACGTTTGAGCGGCCATTTCCTTGAACCGATCGACCGAGGCAGCGGCCATCTTCTCGGCTTGCTCGGAAGTCTTCCGGGCCAGATCGGCCATGGTGTCCGCCGCCTCGCCGTTGACCTTGCGGGCCATTTCCGACCAGGTGCTGAGGATCCGGCTGTTGGCCTTGAGCACCGCCTGATTGTTGATCCGCATGGTCTCCAGCGCAGCCTTCCACCAGTCGGCAAGCTTCTTCGTTCCTTCACCGGGCGACTCGGTGTCGCGGACCTCCAATGCCTTTTGAATCAGTTTCAGGCTGGCTTCGGTCTGCTGGTTCATGAGGCGGATCGCCTCGTCGACATTTTCCTGGCTCTTGGCGATCGCTTGGCTCATCGCCTTCTGGCCCTTTTCGTACCAATCCGTGAGCGTGGAGGACTCGCAGAACATCTGCCGCACCCATTTTGCGCACTCCTCCTGCATTCTGACGCCTGCCTCAGCAGCCGTCTCCCAAGCCTTCGTGGCCTGGCGGAACAAATCATCGCTGTTCGGAGAACTTGTCATCGCAAAACTCCTCTTTCCAAGGGAAGGGAACTTCTATTACTGCCGTTGCTTCAATTTCGTTTTCTCAACCAGTTCGCTGCGCAGCGCGTTCGACCTCCTGCTTCAGTTCCTCGACAGCCCTCCTGACGTTGGAATCTCCGGCGGACTGGCGCGGAACAGGCTCGACGATCGGCGGATCCGTCCCAGCGGCGAAAAACGCCCGCGAAACGGCCCCATCATCATCGTCGCCCAATCGGTCGCAAGGAAAGGGAGGCTCTGATTGAAGAGGCTCCGCTCGGTCACGTCGCTGCTGGGACCTTGGTTTGCGTTGCCCAGTCCCAAGGCCACACGCAAGCCGCGGTCAAACTCCCGTTGCGAATCGATGAACGCCGTCAGGGCGCGATAAAAATATTTATCGACAAACTCGCGCAACAACGACTCGTTGGCGCGAATGATCTGGTGCAGCAACTCCGCCGGCAGTGCCGCCAGCTTCTCTGGGGCTTGCTCCAGGATCAGTTGCGCCAGGACCCGAACGGTAATATCTTCGCCGGTCTTGGAATCGCTGACTTGCACCTCGTGGCCGTCGCCCACCAGGCGGAAGATGCCCTCCAGCGTCAAGTGCTGGCTCCGCGCGGCGTCGTAGTAGCGGCGATTGGGATATCGCCGCAGTTGCACCCGCATCGGTTTCTCGCTCGATGGTTCGTTTTCCAACATAGTGCTCCTGCACAACGCATGGCCTGTTCCTGCATTGTAACCGTTCCTACCCGCCGGTCAAGCAGTGGGGTTTCGTGGCATGCCTCATGCAGATGGGCCCAGAACCCCCCATAAAGTGCATTCACGGGAATTATTTGTGCGGTTGCACAATCAGCCCTTGAAAAACCGGCCCGCCCGCCATATCGTATAGGTTGCCGAAGGGGTTCTATGTCACCACCTTCTGCTCCTAGTCACTGGGTTGTTTCTAGGGTGTGGTCGAACACACCGTATGCCTTTCAAATAACGGGGTACTTGTCATGGAGATTCAGGGAACAGTCGCAATCGTCACAGGGGCCGGTAGCGGGATTGGCGAAGCCGTATCGCTCGAGCTGGTGCGGCGCGGGGTGAAGGCCATAGGACTGGTCGACCAGAGCCCTAGCGCCACGCAGTTGGCCGGTTCGATCACGCAGTTCACCAATAATCGGGTGCAGGCCGTGGCCTGCATCGGCGACGTGGCCGACGAGGGCTTTCGCCGCCAGGTCTTCGACGAGATTTCGGCCAAGTGGGGCACGGTGCGGATCTTCGTCCCGGCGGCCGGGATCACCCGCGACTCGCTGGCCGCCAAGATCGACAAGACGACCGGCAAAGCCGCGCTGTACCCGGTGGAAGACTTCCGCCGCGTGGTGGAGATCAATCTTATCGCGCCGATCTACTGGGCTTTGGAGATGCTCGGCCGCATCGCCGAAGACCGCTTCAGTCGCGGCCTGAAGCGCTGGCAAAGCGCGGAGCACATCCAAGGGACCGTGGTCTTCATCGGCTCGGTATCGTCGCGGGGCAACAAGGGCCAGATCGCCTACGCGGCCACCAAGGCCGGCCTGGAGGGGGCCGCACGCACGCTGATGATGGAAGCCATGTTCCACGGCGTCCGCTGCGGCGTGATCCATCCCGGTTTCACCGATACGCCGATGGTCCACAAGATGGGCGAGGACTTGATTCGCGAGCAGGTCCTGCCCCACACGCAATTGGGCCGGCTGATTCACCCCGAGGAGATTGCCGACGCGATCTGCTTCATGATCGCCAACTCGGCCGTCAGCGGCGAACTTTGGGCCGACGCCGGATGGCATCCGGCGGCCTGACCTTGGAGTGCGGAGGCTTGCCGCCGCTTTCATAACACCTAATTGGAAGGCCACTTTGCCGCCTCGTGTAATCGAGGAGAATCGTCATTGTTCGGCTCACGGATGTGTAACGCTAACAACCGTAGCCAAACTTCCAAAATGGAATCCCGCATCCAGAAACCGTGCTGGTCGTCAGTCGTTACGAATGAAGTTCCCATAGAAGACCAGACACCTCGACCTCAACGACGGTCCTCGCATTTCTCACAAGGCGATCGGTCTCAGTTGTTGCTTGAGCCGTGCGGCAAGCTTATCGATGGCAATGGAATCGAGGGCGGCGATTCCGGCGAGAAACTCCGCAAGCGTCTTGGCGGAAAGCCCGGTTTGATCGGCCAACTCTCGGTTGTCGATCCCGCTTTCAAGGATAGCCCGCCGCAACTGTCCACTCACGGTTGGCTCCCGCATAGCGGCAGCACGCAGGTCGTCCTCGATCTGCGCGGCCTGTCGCCGCAACTCTGGCAAGTCCTGCTCGATTTGTTGCCGATATGTCTCGAACGCTTTTCGCTCGGTGGCCGTCGCGGGCCGTGACTTCCGTGCATTCACTGGATCGTTCATGCAATCACCTAACTTTGCCGTTCGTTGACTTCATAAGCCGTTACCGGCAGGATCGTCAAGTCATCCAACATCTTGTAGACGGCCATTACGTACCGACCATCCGAGACATAGCCGAACGCAACCGGCAATCCCGAACTGCGGCTCCTGTCGACGCCCACCGGATGGGAGACCACATCTTCAAAGTCCTCCGGCGAGATTTCGTGTTCGTCAAGGTGCTCAATCGCCTCCTCTGTCCAAATGAACTCATAGTAGGGCATTTGTACTCTATCGCAAAAAATCGTCAGGGTCAAGTAGATTACCGCAGCACCAGCCTCTGGTACTTGCTCCGCCGGTGGGCCAGACGTTCGGGGTTCTCGGCCATCACCGACCGCTCGTAGGCCGTGAAATTGCCCTCGTACCAGCGGGTCTGCCCGTTGCCTTCCATGATCAAAAGGTGCGTGCAGATCCGATCGAGGAAGAAGCGGTCGTGGCTGATCACCATCGCGCAGCCGGGAAAGTCGAAGAGGGCCTGCTCCAGCACCCGCATCGTGTTCACGTCGAGGTCGTTGGTCGGCTCGTCCAGGAGCACCAGGTTGCCGCCCCGGCGGAGCATCTTGGCCAGGTGGATGCGGTTCCGCTCGCCGCCGGAGCAGTCGCCCACCCGCTTCTGCTGCGAGGGCCCGCGGAAATTGAACCGCGCCAGGTAGACCCGCGAGTTCATCGAGATTTTGCCCAGCTCGATGGTGTCCTTGCCGTCGGTGATCTCCTCGAACACGCTGCGATCGTCGTCCAAGGCGTCGCGATGCTGATCGACGTAGGAAAGCTGCACGCTGGGGCCGATGATCGATCTTGCCGGCGTCGGGCTTCTCCTGCCCCACGATCATGCGGAAGAGCGTCGTTTTGCCGGTGCCGTTGGGGCCGATCACGCCGACAATGCCGCCGCGAGGCAGGTCGAACGAGCACTTCTCCATGAGGTTCAGCTTCTCGCCCTCGACCGTGTAGGCCTTCGAGACGTCCCTGAACGTCAGCACCTTGTCGCCCAACCGCTGCCCGGCGCGATCTGGATGATGGCCTCGCTTTTCGCGTCGTCGACCTGCTGCGCGGCAAGCTGCTCGTAGGACTTGATGCGGGCCTCGTTCTTCTGCTTGCGGCCCTCGTGCGAGTTGCGGATCCACGCCAGCTCGCGCTCGAGCGTCTTCTGCCGCTGCGACTCTCGCTTTTCGGTCACCCGCAGCAGTTCGGCCTTCTGCTCGAGCCAGGAGGAGTAATTGCCCTCGAAGGGCAGGCCGCGGCCGTTCTCCAGCTCGAGGATCCACTTCGTGATGTTGTCGAGGAAGTAGCGGTCGTGCGTGACGATGATCACCGTGCCCGGATAGTCGCGGAGGGTCTGTTCGAGCCATTGCACGGTCTCGGCGTCGAGGTGATTGGTAGGTTCGTCCAGCAGCAGCAGGTCGGGCTTTTCCAGCAAGGCCATGCACAGCGCCACGCGGCGGCGCTCGCCGCCGGAAAGCTGCCGCACCGGCGTGTCGTCGGGCGGCAGCACCAGGGCGTCGGAGGCGATGTCCATCAGGCGGTCGAGCTCCCAGCCGTCGCAGGCGTCGATCTTCTCCTGCAGGCGGCCCATCTCGTTCCATGAGCTTCTCGAGGTCGTCGTCCGCCTTGGGCTCGGCCATCTCCAGGCTGATCTCGTTGAAGCGGTCAACGAGGTCCTGGATCGGCTTCATCGAGGTCCGCAGGTTGTCGCGGACCGTTCTGTCGAGATCCAGTTGCGGCTCCTGGGCCACATAGCGGACGCGCATGTTCTCGGCCAGGACGGCGGTGCCGTCGATATCGTTATCGATCCCGGCCATGATCCGCAGCAAGGTCGATTTTCCCGACCCGTTCTCGCCGACAATGCCGATCTTCGCGCCATAGAAGAACGAGAGGTTGATATCTTTGAGCACGACCCGTTCGCCGTAGCGTTTGCCGGCATCGTGCATTTCGAAGATGAATTGTGGGGGCATAAGTTCCTGGGGATTGGACCGCGGCGTTGTTTTGAATCCACTATTTATAGCAACGGCGGCTTCCGAAGGGAACGGCCCGGCATGTTGGAACGCGGAATTCTAACCGTTTTTGTTTTTAATGGCGTCGATCTTTTGTCAGGTGCTGCTTATCGCGCGGGTCCCTGGCCTCGACTTGCACGCCTATGGCGTGTAAAATCGTTATGGTTAGCGAAAAATGCGAGGTTCCCCCATGCGAAGCATTATCGAAGGATTGCCGCCGGAAATCGCCAGCCAAATTCATCCGGACTGGCGGCGGAACGAGGCCGATTACTGGGCCGTACACGACGCGCTGATCAAACAATACAGTGGCCAGTGGGTCGCGTTTGCCGATGGCGCGGTAATCGCCTTCGGCCGTAGGGCGGCGTTGGTCGGCTTACGTGCATCAGATTCCTGAGGAGGACGAACTGGCGGCTATCCGCCGCAGCAGCGAGACGGGGCTGCCCTACGGCGAGACTGAGTGGGTGGATCGTCTATGCCGGGAACTGGAGCTTGACTTGACCATCCGGCCGCGAGGCCGACCACGAAAAGATGCCGACGCCAGCAAATAGTTCTGACCCCTTTTATCTTCCGGAAAACCGAGGACAAAGCCATGTACGATGCACGTGAGAAGGCGATTCGAGACCGGCAGTGGGCGATGAGCGCTGCCCGGCGTGAAGGCGAGATCAAAGGCAAGATCGAAGGCGAGATCAAGTTGATCAGGACGCTGCAGGGGATTCTGAATTTGGCATTGAGCGAGGAACATGACCTGCGTGTGATGCCGTTGGAGCAGCTTGAGTCGCTTACAAGCAGCCTCCAGGAAAGACTACGCAATCGGACATGAGTACTGAGAAGGCCGCAGCCTCTGGGAGATCGGTTTTCTCCGGCTTCACGGTAGGTGGATCAGGTTCGTGCCGAAACCAGGAACACATTTTTTTCCCTCCGGTAAGAGGCGGTTCGAGAGAGCACAGGCAGAAACCTCTCCTATGCGAGCGTCAACTGGTTTTAGCAGTTGACGAGGCTGCGATCAACATGTTTGGTGTCATTCCAAACACTTTTAGGGGGATTTCTCGGCCGTAACGTCGCTTGACCGGCCCCTAAATTGCCAGTTTCCTCAGATTTCCGACAGAAAAGGGAATCTACCGCCCGGCAATTCCGTCTATAATAAGGGATAGGAACAGAGACAAGGGCCGGCAACGGAGAACCATCATGGCAAGTGGTACGATTTCCAATCGTCCCCAGGCAGATAGCACGCCCTCGCAGCAGCGCTACGAAGATTTCATCCAGAAGCGACTGGAACAGACCCGCCGGCAGGTACGCCTGGTCGACGTGGCCTACAACACGATGCTCTTGGCCGTGGCCTCGCTGCTCTTTTTTCTGGCCGTGGCCCTGTTGGACCATTGGGTCTTTCAACACGGGCTGAACTTTCTTGGCCGGCTGGCACTTTTCGCCCTGTGGGTCGGTGGCGCAACCGCCTTCGTCTGGCGGTTCTTGTTGCCGCCGCTGGCCAATCGCATCAATCCGGTCTTCGCCGCACAGACGATCGAGCAGGGCCGGCCATCGCTCAAAAACAGCCTGATCAACTTTCTCCTCCTCCGCTCGCACCCGCAGGACGTGGCGCCGGTCGTCTATCGCGCGATGGAACACCGGGCGGCAGCCGATCTGCTGAAGGTGCCGGTCGATCATGCCGTCGACCGCGGCGGCATCGTGCAACTGGGCTGCGTGCTGGCGGGCGTGGTTGCGGTCTTTGCGCTCTATCTTGCCCTCTCGCCGAAGAACCCGCTGGTCTCGGCGGCGCGGGTCCTCTGGCCCTGGTCGAGCCTTCCGGCGCCCACGCGGGTCCAAATCGACGAAGTCAGCCCGGGCAACAAGGTCGTCTACAACGACGATCGCGAGCCGATCTCGGCGCATGTCACCGGCCTCCGCGACGGCGAAGAGGCGATCCTCGTGGTGAGCACGGCCGACGGCCAGGTCGTCGACGATCGCATCGCCATGACCCGCACCGACGACGCCGACCATTATCGCTGTGAATTGCCCCAGGGCAGCGGCGGTTTTCAGCAAGACACGCTCTATCGCATCGCCGCCGGCGACGCCACCACGCCGCAATACAAGCTGGATGTCCAGATCGCGCCCACGATCAGCGTCGACAGCATCGACTATCACTTCCCGTCGTACACCAAACTGGGCGATCGCACGATCAAGGGATTGGGCGATATCAAGGGCCCGGAAGGCACCCAGGTAACGATCCATGCCACGGCCAACATGGAGATCCACGAGCCGCGAATCGACCTCGACTGCCGCGGCTTGCAGACGCTCTCGATGACGGCCAGCGGCACGCAGGCCACCGGGCAGTTCACGCTGGCGCTCGATCGCGACGGCGAGGGCCGGATTAAGCCCCGTTACGAACAGTATCAGATCCTCTTCACCGACGCCAACGGCCGCAGCGTTCACCGGCCGGTACGCTATCGCATCGTCGTCGACCCCGACTTGCCGCCGGAAATCACGATCGTCGCACCGAGTCAGGAAGAGCTCCAAGTGCCCGAGGATGGCAAACTGCCGATCCGCGTACGTGCCCTCGACGACTACGCCTTGCGGAACGTGACGCTTCATGCACAAGGCGTCGGTCTGCTCGGTCGCGAAGGAGAGGACCTGAACCTCCCCCGCCCGGTGCTGCTGGACCGTCTCAAGCCGGAGGAGTTCACCGGCACTTTCGAGAACAAGACGCCCTATCTCTTCCAGCCGGCCGAACTGGAGTTGAAGGCCGGCGACGTCGTGCGGTTGTGGGCCACGGCGGAAGATAACAAGGAACCGAGCCCCAATCGCTCCAAGACAACACTACGGACCATCCACATCGTCGCCAGCGGGCAGGGCGGGCAGCCCGATCCGCAAAACCAGCCGCCTGGCGCCAACGGTCAGCCGCAAACGAATGGTGCAAAGTCGGAGCAAAGTGGACCGGGGAACAAGAACGGCAGCGGAAAGGGTGGTTCTTCGAACAAGGAGGAGGGCGCCAAGGATGGCGATCATGGTCCCGGTGACAAGCCCAATCAAGATCGGCCAGGGGCTAACTCGCTCGATCCGAAATCCGGCGAAAGACCCTCTTCCGAAAACGCCAAAGGCCAGGCTCGTGACAAACCGGATCCTGAAGACACCGAAAATCAGCCCCAGAAGGTCGACCCCACAACACAGGCAGCCGACGCAATCAAACAGATCAACAAGGATCGAGAACAGCAAGAGAAGCAGCGCCAGAAGAACTCCGCCGGCACGAATAACGCGGATCAGCAGCAAGGCCCCAACCCGCAGCAAAGTCCCAGCCATCCGGGCGACCAACCGCAGTCCAACCCGCAACCTGGCAGCCAGGGGAACAACGGCGGCCAAAGCGGCGAAAGCCGGCAGTCGCCGAACAACACGGGCGATAACAAGAACCAGGGCGGCCCAGGCAGTCAGCCGTCGGGCGGCGGCTCGCAGCCCCAGCCGGGAAGTCAAGACGCCAGCCAGAGTGCATCCAGCCAGCCGCAACGCAGCCAGCAGAATGCAGACCATCAGGGCGATCCGAAGTCGTCGCCGCAGGGCAATCCCGGCGGCTCAGACAACAGTGCTTCGCAGTCGCAAGCCAACAAAGATACCGCCAAGCCGTCGGGCAACGACACTGCCGGAGGCCAGTCGTCGCCGAACTCAGCCGGCGGCAGCAGCGAGCCCAAATCTCCCAACGGCACGCAGGGCCAAAGTTCCGGTAGCCACGCGAAAGCCGATTCGAACAACGCGGCCAGCAAGCAGGGACAGCCAGATCCATCGGCCGGCGGCGGCAAGCAGGATCCGGCAAACGGCAAATCCGGAACACAGGCCGACAAGAACCAGTCGGCCAACAATGGAATTCCGCAGGGTTCCCAACCGAAGCAAGTCGGCGAGTCAGGAACGAAGGGCCAGTCGGCTGGCGGCGACTCAAAGACCGCAAAGCCCCAGCCCGGCGGTGAGCAGGCCAAGAGCGATTCGGCCAGCGGCGGAAACACCAAGCCGGACTCACAGACCGCGAAGCCCGGCGGCAAAGGCCCTGGTGATAACGAACTGGCAAAGAACACCCCAAGACCCGAACCGACAAAGTCGCCCGGCAGCAGCGGTTCCGATAGCCAAGGCTCCGCCGCCGAAAAGATGGAAAACAAGCCCAAGAACGACGGCAGTAATCCCAGCGGTGGCGGACCAGGCACGCAACCGAAGCAGGACGAGAAGAAGCCCGGCGACGGAGGAGATTCCAGCGGGGGCGGAGACAAGTCCAAGCCGGGCCAAGGAAACTCGGACGGTTCTAGCGGCGGCATGCAGCCCAAGGGCCGGCCCGGCAGTGATCAGGGCGGACCGGGTGATAATGGGTCGCCCCAGCAAGACGCCGGCCGTAACGGCGATCCCGCGCCGCAGGAGGGCAGCAGTGCCCCCGGTTCCCAGCCCGGCAACCGCAATCCGGGTAGCGCCGCGCAAGGCGAACTCGCCCTCGGACAATCCGCAACCGCCCGGCACCACGCCCCCCGACCGGAAATCGAACACCGCCGCCGCGCCCAAGAGCGGTGGCGGGGCCGGCGGCGGCAAACCGGACAACAAGACCAGCACCGGAACCGCCGGAACGGAGACGCAGCCGCCAAAGGCGGCGCTGTTTCCAACCAGCACGGCAGCGACGCCACCGGCACGAAGGGCGGCAACGACGTCGCATCCCGCCAACCTACTGGTTCGTCGCAAAAGCAACAGGGCGAGGGCAACGGTGAAACGCACAAAGCGTCGGATAACCAAACGGCCAACGACAACTCACATCAGCCGCACGGCGCCTCGCAAAGCACTACCCAAAGCCAAACCCAGAACGGCTCCAACAACGCCCAGCCGGGCACGCACCCTTCCCAACAGCCTGGCCAGCAAGCCTCCGGGCTTCCTGCCGGCGGCGGACCAGCGAAGAACTTGAACGAGACCGCCGCGACCCCGCCGCCCGAGAGCGGACCCGACGCGCCCAATCTCACGTTCACCAAGAAGCAGGTCGATCTGGCCCTGGAGCATCTCAAGAATCAAAAGGACAAGCCGAAGTCGGAGTTGCTCAATCGCCTGGGCTGGACCAAGGAGGAGGCCCAGAAGTTCCTCGACAACATGCAGAAGCTCAAGGACTCGGCCCAGCGGCCCGGCAGCCAGGGCGACGCCGGCAAGAAGGCCTACGACGAGTTTCTGAAAAACCTCGATTTGCACCCCAAGAGCACGGAACTTCGCGGCGGATCGACAACGACCGACAACTTGCAGAACGTCCACGACAGCGGTCAGACGGAGGCGCCCGCCGAATGGGCCGAGTTGTACCACGCCTATCAGCAGTCCACCGCCGGACAGAAGTAAATGCAATTCAACACGCCGCGCTACCTGGCCGCTTTCCGTCCCAAGCGGGTCCCGCACTATTTCACCGACTTGCTGATCATCGGCGGAGGACTGGCCGGGATGCGTGCAGCGCTGGCCGCCGATCCGCGGCTCTCGGTCCTGATCGTCACCAAGGACGGCCTGCAGAATTCCAACAGCGCCTACGCCCAAGGCGGCATCGCCGGCGTGATCGATCCGGAGGACCGTTTCGAGGACCACGTGGCCGACACGCTCGAGGCCGGCGGCTCGCTCTGCGATCCCGAGGTCGTCCAGCAGGTGATCTGCGAGGCCCCGCGGCGGATCGAGGAGCTCATCGCCTGGGGCACGCACTTCGACAAGACGGCGGGACATCTCGCCCTGGGGCGCGAGGGCGGTCACGGCCACAGCCGCATCGTCCACGCCTTGGGCGACGCCACCGGCAAGGAGGTCATGCGGGCGGTGACCGAACGCATCCTGGGGCTCGATCACGTCGAGGTCTGGCTGGAGACCTTCACGATCGACCTGCTCACGCTCGACGGCGTCTGCCGCGGCGTGATCGTCTGGAACCAGGAGCACGGCAAGACGCTGGTGTGGGCCAAGCAGACGATCCTGGCCACGGGCGGGGCAGGGCAGCTCTACCGCGAGACCACCAACCCGATCGTGGCCACCGGCGACGGAGCGGCCCTGGCCTATCGCGCGGGGGCCGAGTTGCGCGACGTGGAGTTCGTGCAGTTTCACCCCACGGTCCTGTACATCGCCGGCGGCAGCCGCAGCCTGATCAGCGAGGCCACCCGCGGCGAGGGGGCGCACCTGGTCGATCGCCACGGCCATCGCTTCATGCCCGACTACGATCCCCGCGCCGAGCTTGCGCCCCGCGACGTCGTCAGTCTCTCCATCGTCAGCCAGATGGAGAAGACGCGGCATCCGAACGTCTATCTCGACATGACGCATCTCGATCCCGAGCGGGTCCGCTTGCGCTTCCCGGGCATCGCCGCGATCTGCGCCGAGTTCGATCTCGATATCACCCGCGACCGCATCCCCGTGCGGCCCGGCGCCCACTACATGATGGGCGGGATCACGGTCGACCTCGAGGGCCGCACGACCTTGCCCGCCCTGTGGGCGGCCGGCGAAGTCAGCTCCACCGGGCTGCACGGCGCGAATCGGCTGGCATCGAACAGTCTGCTGGAGGCCCTGGTTTACGGGGCCAGGGCTGGGGCCGGGGCGTCGTGCGCAGCCCTGGGGCAGAAGGACGACTTCTTCGCCCTGCCGATCGAGAATCCGCGGGTCGATTCGATCGGCGAGCCGTTGAACCTGGATGACATTCGCAACGCCTTGAAGAGTCTGATGTGGCGGAACGTCGGCGTCCGCCGCGACGGCGACTCGCTGGCCGAGGCCAAACAGACGGTCGAGCATTGGTGCCGCTATGTGCTGGCCCGGCAGTTCAACGATCCCGGCGGCTGGGAATTGCAGAACATGATCAGTCTGGCCCGCTTGATGATCGAGGCCGCCCTGGAGCGCGAGGAGAGTCGCGGCGCCCATGTCCGCACGGACTATCCCGAAGCGGATGACGTCCACTGGAACCGCCATATCTGTTTCCAGCGGGCGCCGGCGAGGGGCTGAAGGTCGCCAACAGGTTTTCCACGTAGGAGGACGCTTGACGCTAGAATGGGTGCAAAGGAGGTTGAAATGGAAGAAAATCGAATTGTGATTGAGTTTGAGAACTCGGACACTCCGGAGCAAGTCGCTGCCGCACGAAAACAGCGCGAGCAGTTTGACCGGAACAGCGCCTGGCTGCAAGCACATATCTTGGCGATTGGCGACAAGCATCGTGGAAAAGTCATTTGTATCGCCGGGCAGGAACTCTTCGTAGGCGATACCACGCGCGAAGCGGTCGCGCAGGCGACTGCCGCCCATCCGGAGGATAGCGGCTGGTTCACGCAGTACATTCCCAAGGAAAAGGTGGCACGAATCTATGCTCTGCCAAGGTGAGTGGTTGATGTGCGACGACTATGGTATCATCGGTTGCTGAACGGAAATCAAATTGCCTATCAGGTCTTGGACCACCTGGAGAAGGCTGAGTTCGTGCCGCTTGATTTCCGGGATCTTGATCCGGCCAATCAGAGTCTCGAGTCTCGAATTGACATTCCTGCAGAGTCTTCCTAGGCAACTTCGAACGAAGGCAATCGTCTTGGAATAGGCGGGTTCTCCATGTCAGGCACAATAATAATCTCCAAGGGCGCGGTTTGGTCGGTCGGCAGCCATGCGTTTTTTCCGGTTGTCAACATGACTCGCAACATGCTTTCGGCCAGGGATCGGGAGGACTTGCGAGAGAGCTTCTCGCCGCTTGATGAGGCGGCGGACATGGTTGTGTTGAACGAATTGGATAGCGACCGTTTCAACCGATTTGTCCGTGCTACGAGAGCGATGTATGACGTATGCCGAGCTTCCGAAGCCCGATCTGGCGTTCCGAGCAGATTCTATGCCGGGATCATGAAATGCTGGCGAGAGTTGCTGGATCTTCTCGAGCGGGATCCGCGTTACGCTGGCGAGGAACAGACGAATTCCGGGTAAGACACCTACGACGCTTTGAGCGACCCACTCTCGGCCAGCGACAACTATTCGGGGGGAGAAAGGCAGGAGCCGTTTTGTTTGTAGGAAGTGACCCCGTGTGCCGCCCCCTCGCCCCTCTACCGCCCGCGCGATCCGCAGGCATCCGAATTGTGGCGATCCAAGGTCGGGCGAAAAGAACCGTGTCCCTGCGACAGCGGCAAGAAGGTCAAGAAGCAATCGCTGCCCAGCACCCCAGCACGGCAATCGCTTGCTGTCCCGCGCCGCACGCAATATAATAAGGCCGGTTATTTGCTTCCTTGCCAGAGTTCGTCTTGAGAGGCAGTGCATGTCCGTCGTCGATCCTATCTCGCAGCCGCTCTCCGAATACTCGCTGCCTCCCGCGCCTGCCGAATCGCTCGTGCGTCTGACCGTTGAGCAATACCACGAGATGGCGCGGCAAGGCATTTTTTCGGACGACGATCGTGTGGAACTCTTGGAAGGGTTGTTGGTGCGAAAAATGACCGTCTCGCCTGCCCATCATCTGGCTACGGCCCGCGTGCAAGATGTCCTCCGAAAGTACATTCCTCTCGGCTATTTCGTTGCTTCACCCGCTTCGGTCACGTTGGCGACGAGCGAGCCGGAGCCGGACGCCATGGTCGTGCGAGGGGTGCGCGAAGACTACGCCGAGCGCCATCCGGGGCACGGCGACGTGGTGCTTATTGTCGAGGTAGCAGACAGTTCGCTACGTGGGGACCGGCGTTTCAAGAAAGCAATTTACGCAAAAGCGGCCCTCCCCGTCTATTGGATTGTCAACCTGATCGACCGGCAGATCGAGGTTTACTCCGAGCCGACGGGGCCGGCAGAGCGACCCGACTACCGCGACCGTCGGGATTACGCGGAGACAGGGGAACTGCCGTTGGTCATCGATGGCCGCGAGATCGCGAGGATTCCCGTGCGGGAAGTGATCGCGTAGGCCATATCGACACGCTCGCGTGCCCTTCAAGGCCGCCCTGGAGCGCCAGGAGGGCCGCGGGGCCCACGTCCGCACCGACTCCCGATGCGGATGACGCCCGCTGGAATCTCGTTTCAGCGGGCGATGTCGTCATTGTGGTGTTTCTGCGTCGTCGCTGTGACGACAACTGCCAATTCTTGTTTTGGATCCCTTCGGGTTCCATTTGCTGCAACCAGTTGTCTGAAAACGACTTACAGACAATCAGTGCCGTTACGCCAGTCTGGCACGGAACCTGCATAACAGGTTAGATGTTGGACCAGTCCGGCACGCTTCTCCCGACCCCCAAGAGACGACGCCGGCTGACCAGCGAAACAACCAGTTTTCTCAACTTGGGGTGTCTGATTTGGAGAAAATCATGAAGAGCTTGGCACTTTCCGTTGTGGCGGTGGGACTCCTGTTGGCGATGGCGGCCCCATCGTTTGCCTATCCGCCGGGCTATCGTTACGTTCGCGGATACGCGGGCCCCTACGTTACTGTCCGTCCGGTCGTGGTGGCTGCGGCGCCGGTCTATGGCTATGCGACCTACCCTGCGGTCGCTGCGCCGGTCGTCGTACCCGTTCCAGCGCCCGTAGCTGCACCCGTCGTCACGCAGGTCGTGCCGGGTCCGTACTACTACTACGGCGCTCCCGGCGTCAGCGTCGGCATCCGCGGTCCGCGCTTGGGGATCCGCGTGAGGTTGTAACCGATCCTGGTCTCGGTAGGCGATTCGCCGGGCCGTCCTCGGAACAAGGGGGCTGCCCGGCGAGCATTTCTGCCCGCCACAGTTTGCGCGGGCGGACATGAGCCGTTGGAGTCCCGCCTTTAGGCGGTTTGTCCGTGCGAATTCCGGCTAAAGCCGGGACTCCAACGGTTCACTCCTCCCGCGTCGGCCCGCTCGTCACAAGCTTGCCGTCGGCGCGATCGCCCAGTTGCTCGTAGACTGCCTGGTCGATCGCCGTATTGACGAACTTCACCGCGCCGTCGCCGAAGAGGAAGTTGGCGCCTGCCGGATGGTAAGCGCCGAAACCGCCGACGTACAGATCGTTCGGCGGCGGCGTCTCGTCGCTCGTCTTGTCGATCGGCGTGCCCGTGTTCCGCAAGGTGGCCCTCGTGCCGGACATCCAGCCCAGGTCGGCCGCATCGGTCTGCTTCTCGCCCAGGTAGATCGTGTGCTGAACGCCGTCGGTCACGTCGCGGGCCGCGATGCGGCTGTTGAGGAACAGCACGCCGTGGTTGTCTTCGGCGATCGGCGCCTCGACCCCATTCTGGCAGCCGGCATAGTTGCTGGCGGGCGTGGCCGTCTGGATTCCGGCCCGCTGCGAAGGACAGGCAAAGGCCGCGATGTGGAGGTTGCGGACCGCGGCGTTCTGCTTGGCGTACGCCCCGGCCTCCAGGTCGATCTGTTCGAAAGTTCCCCGCTCGTCGAGAAACGGGAGCAGGCGCACGGTCCAGCTCAATTGAATGCCCTGTGGGACATTGTGGATCGGCCCGCTGGGATTGGTCGTGCCCGGCGGAAGCACGCCATTGGCCGACTCGTACTTCTGGAGCGCGATGCCCAACTGCGCCAGGCGATTCTGGCAGGTCGCCCGGCGGGCCGCTTCGTGCATCGAGCCGATGGCGGGGAACATCATGCCGATCAGAATGCCGATGATGGCGATGACGACCAGTAGTTCGACGAGCGTAAAGGCGTTGCGAGAGCATCTCACGGTTTGGTTCCTTTCAATTATCCCCTCGCCCGCCGGGAGAGGGTTGGGGTGAGGGGATTTGAACGATCGTCTCGCGGCCCTGGCGGGCGCGCTGGTAGGGATCGACTGGGTAATCGGCCTCCACGCGGACCGAGCGGCGATCGGCATTGCCGGGGACTTTGTCCACGTGGATCGCGATCGTGGCGCCGTCGCGGCCGCCGATTTCTTCTGCGGTGATGTTCCAGGTTTCGCCCTGGTAGTCGGCGTCGGTCGAAAGCCGGGCAGCGGCCCTCTGGACGGCCGACTCGGCCAGCCATTCCGCCTGGATCTGTCGCGTTTGCAGTTCGATCGACTGCCGCTCGACGGAGATCAGCTTCAGGGCCGAAAGGAAAATCGTCGTCGCCACGGCCAGGGCGATCAGCACCATGACCATCGCAATGCCCCGGTTACGTTTCATGGCTTCTCCTCCTCGACGATCAACCGCGCATCGCGGGATGCCAGCGCCTCGACAACCAGCGCAGGCCCGTCGGTGCCCGGCGACTCGATGCGCATCATTACCATCTGCGGCTTCGACCCGAACGCCGCAGTCGTGCCCTTAGGCAGGCGGAACGAATCCTCGCGGCTCGCGTCGCCTGGAGCCTGCTCCCTGCGAACCACGCCGTCCTCTTCGTCCATCCGCCACTTGACGATCTTTCCCTCGGCCAAGTGGAGTTCCGCCGCACGATGATCGGCGGCGACATTCCAATCGTTGTGCGCCTGGTGTACGTCGCGGCGGAACTGCTCGGCCAGGCGTCCGACCATGGCGACGGTGTGCGTTCGCTCGCGGACCTCGTTGTTCATTTGCAGCATGAAATGAAGGAGCACGCCCGTGGCGGCCAGGATAATGCCCACGGCGGTGATTACGACAATCATCTCGACGAGAAAAATTCCACGGCGCGGCGTCACGGCATGCGGCAAGAACGGTACCCGGTGCCTGCTACTTTGTCGGATCGTAATCATGACTCCTTGTACCTCCACACGACCAGTCGTACTTTCCGCTCGGGCTCGCCCGCGTTCGGCCGCCAGAAGACGGCAACGGCCACCCGCCTGGCAATCGGATTGCCGGAAGGCTCGTCGATCAGCACTTCGGCGCGTCCTTCCGGCAAAGTCCGCGCAGCCTGCGCCGAAAGCTGGAGCCTGGCCGCACTGGCGGTCGTCAGCTCGTTCCACCGCAGGGCTTCCACCTGCTCCAGCAAATTGGCCGCTTCCTGAGTGGCCGCGAGCTGCGCGAAGACCTGCCGCCGCTGGTCGCTCACGGCGGCGTAGAACTGCAGGCAGAGCGTCGTCAGCGCGGCCAGCACCAGCAAGGCCACCATGACTTCCCAGAGCGTAAATCCGCGACGTTTCATGCCGGTGATAAACTCGCAATGAGAAGAACCAGTGGGACGAGTACAGCGGCCGCGATCACAGCCATCAACAGCCCATAGATCACGATGATCGACGGGAAAAGCACCTGCATCAGGGCGTAGGTGCGGTAGATGAAGCGGCGGCGGTTGCTGTCGGCCATCTCCCGCGCGGCCCAGGCGAGGTTGCCGTTCCGCCGCGCCGCTTGCAGCAGGGCCAGATCCGTCTTGCCCAGCAGACCGTGGCGATACAGGCACTCCAAGTCGTCGCCGCCGGCCTGCAAGTCGTCGCAGACGGCCGACAGCCGCGACTCGATCGACTGCTGCGGGTAGTAGGCGGCCATGGTCAACAGGGCCTCGCCCAGCGGCCGTTGCCGCTCGGCCGCCAGCGAAAGGGCGTCCAGCACGGTGGCGATATGCCGCCGCCGAAAGAGCCCGCCCATTCCCGGCAGGTCCCAGCGGATCGATCCCGCGTAACGCAGCAAGCCATAGACAAACAGCGCCGCGGAGAGCAGCCACAGATTGCCCAACATGATCCACAGGAATTCCGATCGGCAGGCCGCAATCACCGCCCGCGTGATCGGCGGCAGCAGCATGCCAAAGTCCTTGAAGATCTTCTCGTATTGCGGCATGATCTTGAGCATGATGAAGCCCACAATCCCCACGGCCAAGCCCGGCAGGACACAGACATAACCGATCTTGGGCACGATCGATTGCCACACGGGCTCATAAAGATTGTGGGCGGCAACGGCTTGGGTCACGGCAGTCTCCAGCGATCCGTTCTCATAGCCCACGCAGACCAGCGGCACGGCCTCCGGCGGCAACGCGCCAGGCACGGTCTCCAGGGCCGCCGGCAGCGAAGCGCCGTTGCTGAGCATATAGACGATTTCCGCGGACCGCCGCCGCATCCAACCGCCGCGCTCCCGCCCGAAGGCGGCAAAGACGGTCACCAGCGGTATCGACCGCTCTGCCGCCGCCCCCACGAGGGCCAGCATGGCATATTGCTGCGTCGCCGCTTGCTTGCTGTAGATCATCGAGATCACGACCGCCAAGGCCGTGAACCAAGTGATGACCATGCCGGGAAAGACCAGGAAAGTGCCGGCCACGAAAGCCAATGCCGTCATCATCCACGCGGCAGCCCGGATGGCGAGCACATAGGCCGGTCTCGGATCGCCCGGCGCGGGACCGGTGAACAACCGGGTCAGCATCAGCGTCACCACGCCCAGCAGGAAAACCAGCGGGGTGCCGAGCATCAGGAAACCAATCATCGTGTCGTACATATAGTTCCAATCATCTACCGCCCGACAAAGGCCCAACCACCGACACTAAGGGCATGACAAACGCAATGACCATGAGACCGACGAACGAGACAATGAACAAATAGATCGTCGGCAGCACGAGCAGGTTGAGCAGCGTGCTCTGCGAATTGGCCCGCGCCTCGAAGGCTTCGGCCGCGGCGCGGAAGGTCTCAGCCAGGCAGGCCTTATGCAGTCCCCAGGAGACCAGGGCCGTCAGGCTGCTGGGGAAGCGGGCCTCCAGCAACGCCTCGTCCAACGGCGCGCCTCCTCCACGGCAGCGCTGGCCACGCGGCATGGCCGCCCTAATGCCGTGTCTTGCAAAGCGACCGACGTTAAGTCCAGGGCATCGGGCACAGGGACTTCCTCGTCCAACAGCAGGGCCATGAGGTTCGAGAACTGGGCGTACCGGCCATAGCGGACGATGGGACCCACGACGGGAATCCACCACGTCACTTGGCCGAGCCAGGCCCCGATCGGCAGAAACAGGGCGGCCAGCGGAACCACTATCGCCACGATCATCAATCCCAGCGTCGTCCAGGCAACCACGCCCGAGAAGTCCAAGTAGAACTTCGTGATCGGAGGCAACGTCGAATTGAAGTCGCGAAAAATCTGGGCGAACGGCCTGCTTAGGCAGAAGTGGCAGAAGACCATAATCGCCGCCATTATGCCCACGAGCAAGGCCGGATAGCCAAGGGTCAAGAATACGCGGCGATGGAGGTCCTGTTGCCGCCGGACGAGCAGGGCGTATTCGTCGAGCACGATCGGCAGGTGGCCGCTGCGGAGGCCCGCCACAATCAGCCCTCGCAGATGGGCCGGCAGCCGCGAGCCCTGGGCCGCGATGGCCGATTCCAGCTTCTCACCCAGTTCCAGCCGGGCCGCCAGGTTGCGCAGCACGCCGGCCAGACGGGGCCGGGCGACCTCCTCGGCTAGCGCGTAAAGGCCGCCTTCCAGCGGCAGGCCGGACGCCGCCATCGCTCCCACGCGTGCCGCCAACTCTGCCGATTCCCCGGTAGTCAGGCTTGCAGGCAGTTCGGCGCGAAGCAGTGGAAAAGTCATTGTCTCACCCTTCCGCCAACGATCGGAGCAACATGAAATACGGGGCCAAGACCACAAGCATATACGCGGCCACAATCGTGGCGCTGATCGTGCAGGTCACGAAGACCGGCAGCATGACCCGCGACAGTTCAGCCTGATACTCTGCCCGGCGCTGATAGTCGTCGGCCGCATGCCGCAGGGCCGGCAGCAAGGTGTCGTTTCGCTGCCCTCCGGCAATCAACCAGCTCAGCAAGGGCGGCAGGCCGGGAAAATCGGCCGCCAGCCCCGGCTCGCCGCGGCGGATGGCCGAGGCGAATTCCACCGCGGCCTCGCCGAGCGCCGCATCGCCGGCGGCCTCCGCCGCCAGCGTCATCGCGCGGTCCAACGGCACGCGGTTCTCGACCAGCAGCTTGAGGACCTCGACGAAGACCGCCGTCCGCGAAAGCCGCAGCATCCGACCCAGCCCTGGAATCCAACCAAAGACCCACGTCGCGCGGACGCCTTGCGCCACCGCCGCGCCTTTCGATCCAATCCACCACAGCCAGACCAAGACCAGCACGATCGCCGGCACAAGCGGTCCCCAGATCCTGGCCGACCGGCCAAGGTGGGCAATAAACCCAAAAGGCTTGGCGCCGGTGAGGTGCGCGTTGTTGAACGACTCGTAAACGGTCGGCGCCACCTTCGATGCGGTGAAGGCGAACAGGCCCCACGCCAGCAGGAACAGCAGCACGGGATAGGTCAGCGAGAGCACGACGCTCCGCCGCGTCTGGGCCAGGCGCCGCAGCGAGCCGGCCAGCGATTCCAGCGCCGAGGGCAGTCGCCCGGCGGCAATCCCCGCTTCCACGACCGCGCGATAGACTCGCGGCAGCTTTGCCGTCGGCTCGCCCAGCGCTTCGGTCAGCGACTCGCCCCGCGCGATCTCGGCGGAGAGTTGCTTGGCGAATCGGCCCAAGCGTCCCGGCAGATCTTCGCCCAGGCTCCGCAATCCGCGATCCAACGGCACGCCCGCGCGGACCAATGCCGCAATCTCATCGTTCAGCGCGATGAGTTGTTCGAGGGCGATGGCCGGTTTTGGGGAAGGTGTGGTCACCGGATTGCTCCTACAGGAACGACCGTTATTATAGCACATTGGCACGTAGGGTGGGACCAGCGAGCTTGCGAGCGCCGGCCCACCCTACGCGCCTATCTCGCCCCATTCTGGATCGTCCCAACCGGGCACGGGATCGCTTCCGCCCCAGTCGAGGTCATATTCACCTAATTGAACAAATTCGTGAAAGGACGACCATTTCCAGTCTCTTACGCGCTCAACCAAGTTGTGCTTGCGAGGATTCCAGTGAATGTAGTCGACGCAGCGTTTCAGGTCGTCTTCATCCTTGACCGTGTGTTCCCAATACCGCTTGTGCCAAACCCCGCGCTGGCGATGTTTCCCGCGGGAGGCAGACTGCGGCAGTTCTCCGCCGCCGCCACGGAGCCATGCCTCAGTAAACTCCTCCTTGATCCGCATCCAGCGAAGTGGATATCTTGTGTCGTGCGGTGGAAGCGTCCACACAGTATGCCAATGTTCCGGCAACAGGGTGATCGCCACGATTTCAAACGCCCGGTCAGCGAGGCCTGCATGGCCGCCTCGGCCGTGGCCCGGTCGCGGATCTCGCCCACCATGATCACCTCGGGATCTTGCCGCATGAGGAACCGCAGACCCGTCGCCAGGTCGAGCCCCGCGGCCGGATTGACTTGCGATTGGGCCACTCCCGGCACGGCGACTTCGATCGGATCTTCCAGCGAGACCAGGCTCCGCGCCCCGGCGGCCCTCGCGGCCAGGCCGCGGAGGCAGGCGTAAACGGTCGTCGTCTTGCCGCTGCCCGCAGGGCCCGAGACCAGAATCGCCCCCGCTGTCTCGCCGAGTTGTTCCTCGAGTACTGGCAGCACGTCGCCGGGCAGGCCTAGGTCGGCAAGCTGCTCGTACTGACCCGCGCGGCCGAAGAGCCGCACCACGGCGCTCTCGCCGAAGAGCGTGGGGAAGGTGCTCAGCCGCATTTCGACGTCGCCGTCGCCCAGGCGGATGCGGCCTTCCTGGGGCGTGTCGGTCCGATAGGTAAGCAATTCTGCCTGGACCTTCAATCGCGCGACGACGTTGGCGGCCAGCGCTCGCGGCACCAAGGCCAGCGGCTGGAGCACGCCGTCGATGCGGAGTTTGGTCTCCAGTCCTTCGGCCGCGGCCTGCAAGTGCAGATCGCTCGCGCCCGCCGCGCGGCCTGCGGCCAACAGTCGGTCGACGACCCGGCTGGCATACTGCGGGTCGGCTGGGTCGAGATCGGCAAGCGGGGTCATTCCAGCACCTCCTTATGTTCCGCCCCCGGCGCGTCGCGCACGTAGCGCGGCACGGCATAGCCGGGCAGCCGGGCGCGAAGCTGGCGAATCAACTCGCGGCCCCGTTCCTCGGGCACCTCGAAATGCGCGGCCCCCGCCACGCGGTCGAGCTGGTGCAGGTAATAAGGCATCACCCGCAGATCAACCAGCCGGCCGAACAGCTCGGCGAGCACGTCGAGATCATCGTTGATCCCCCGCAACAACACGGCCTGGTTCAGGACCGGCACGCCGGCATCCACCAGCCGCCCAAGCGCCGCTGCCACGCTCGGCGTCGATCTCGGCCGGATGGTTGCAATGCACGACCATGAATGTCGCCAGCCGCGTCCCCCGCAGCCAGGCCAGCAGGTCATCGTTGACCCGCTGGGGAATCACAATCGGCAGCCGCGTAGTGGACCCGCAGCCGGCGAAGGTGGGGGATCTCGGCAAGCTGCCGGGCGATTTCCGCCAGGCGGCGATCGCCGGTCGTCAGGGGGTCGCCGCCGCTGAGGATGACCTCCTCGATCGACGTCTCGGCGGCAATCTGCTGGAAAACCCCCGACCATGCGTGTCCGGAAAGTGCCTGAACGTAGGGAAAATGCCGCCGAAAACAGAAACGGCAGTGGACGGCACAAACCCCACTTGCTACGATCAAGAACCTGCCCTTATACTTTCCCAGGAGCCCGGGCGCGCGAACGGTCCCTGCTTCGCGGAGCGGATCGGGCACGAAGTGCGGCGCGTCGGCCATTTCCGCCCTCCGGGGCAGGACTTGGGCCAACAGCGGATCGTCGGGCTCGCCCGGACGAATCCGGGCCAGGTAAGGCTGCGGCACGAGCACGCGGAAGGCCCGGCCGTCGAGCGGGCTGCCTCGGCCGCCAACTCGGAGGGCAGGCCGAGCCGCCGGCAGAGTTCGACCGGATCGCGGATCGCCCGGGCGAAAGGATCGTTCGCCAGTCCTCGCGCCGCCACGGAGCGACTGCGGCAGGGCTCGATTCGAGAGAAACATGAGAAGTTCCCATAGACATCCATCGTAACATACCAATCGTATCCCAGAAAGTGAAACGGAAAATCTGAAGTGGGCACCATCAACACCAGCGATTTCAAGAAGGGCCTGAAGGTCCAACTCGACGGCGATCCCTATTTGATGGTCGAGTGCAATTTCGTGAAGCCGGGCAAGGGCCAGGCCCTGTACAAGTGCCGGCTGAAGCACCTCATCCGCGGCACGACCATCGATCGCACCTGGAAGAGCGGCGATTCGATCGAATCGGCCGACGTCGACGAAATCAACGCCCAGTATCTCTACCGCCAGGGCGACAAGTTCGTCTTCATGGACAACGAGAACTACGAGCAATACGAGTTGACGGCCGAGCAGGTGGGCGACACGTGGAGGTACCTCAAGGAGTCGATGGTCTGCAGCATGGTGCTCTACAACGGCAGCCCGATCACCGTCACCCCGCCGAACCACGTGGTCTGAAGATCGAGTATTGCGAGCCGGGCGCCCGCGGCAACACGGCCACCAACGTCTCGAAGCCCTGCAAGGTGGAGACCGGGGCCGAGTTCCAATGCCCCGTGTTCGTCAACATCGGCGACATGATCAAGATCGACACCCGCACGGGGGAATACCTGGAACGGGCGAAGGAGTAGTCCGAAGAGCTATCCTTTACCATGCCTGCCCCACACGACGACTTCCTTCCTACCGCCTCCTGGCGGAACTTGCGTTTGCGTGCCAGCCTGTTGCGGCAGCTTCGCGAGTTCTTCCACGACCGCGGCTTCCTGGAAGTGGAAACGCCGATCCTCTCGGCCGATACGGTCGTCGACCGGCACCTCGATCCCTTTTCGCTCGATGTCGGCCCGAACGGCGGAAAGCCGCAGACCTTATGGCTGCAAACCTCGCCCGAGTTCGCCATGAAACGGCTCCTGGCGGCCGGGGCCGAGGCCATCTTCCAGGTGAGCCGCGTCTTCCGCCAGGAAGAGCAGG
The DNA here is from genome assembly GCA_963824275.1 of uncultured Planctomycetia bacterium. Classification (GTDB taxonomy): domain Bacteria; phylum Planctomycetota; class Planctomycetia; order Pirellulales; family Thermoguttaceae; genus JANXQG01. The sequence continues at coordinate 344,139 of CAWGOT010000010.1, forward strand.
GCCCGCTGCACAACCCCGAGTTCACGCTCGTCGAGTGGTATCAGACGAGCGATGCCGACTCCGATGATATGATTCGCGCCGGCATGCAATTAACAAGCGACCTCTGCCAGGCGCTGCTCGGGCGCGGGCCGGCCGAACTGCTGACATACGCCGAGGCCTTCCGCCGGCATACCGGCTTGAATCCTCATGCGGCGGAACTGGAAACGCTGATTGCGGCCGCACGGCAGTGCCAGTCACCTCCGCCGGAAAGCCTGGCCAAGGACGACCGTGACGGCTGGCTCGATTGGCTCTTGACCGAGCGCGTCCAGTCCCATCTCGGCGTGGCAGCGGCCGGTGCTGCTTTATGATTTTCCGGCCAGCCAGGCGGCCTTGGCCCAGATCCGACCGGGCGAGCCGCCGCTTGCCGAACGGTTCGAACTTTACGTCTCCGGCTGGGAGTTGGCCAACGGCTATCATGAATTGCTCGACGCTGGCGAATTGCGCCGCCGCGCCGCCAGGGCGAACGAACTCCGCCGTGGCGACGGCAAGCCGGCCCTGCCCGAGGAAAACCGTCTCCTGGCCGCCATGCAGCGCGGCCTGCCGCCAGCCGTGGGCTGCGCCTTGGGCTTCGACCGCCTAGTAATGCTGGCCGCCGGGGCCAAATCGATCGAGGAGGTAATCGCCTTCCCCTGGGACAGGGCCTGATTGCGAAGGTGGTGGGCTCAAGTGTATAATTAGCTTCCAATAAGAAGGCAAATGCCCTCCCGCCACCGCCGGGCTCGTCCCGGTGGAGCGATGATTGACGGCTAAGACGGGCACCCAACTCGCTCCTAACCGTTTATCCCCGGTTCCGCCGCCCGGCCCACAGGGCCAGGCGGCGGAACCGGGGATAAACGGCGATGGCGTGGCGCCGGTCTTAGCTGTCAATCATCGCTCCACCGACGCGGGGTCGGCGGGGGCATCGACACCACTGGAACCATCATCATGGCTGCCAATCCCTGGAACCCTTACAGGAGTCGCTGGTCCAAGAGTCGGAGACGATCTGGCCGGCGGAGTTGAACCTCGTCAACCCGGCCGATCGCCAGCGAATCGAGGCCCAGTTGCACGCCGACCCGGCCAAGGCCGAGAACCTCGAATACGTCCGCCTTTACACCGGCTTCAGCCGCCGCATTACGGTCACGCCCGCCGACATGGCGCGGTTGACGGGAACGTGAAGCACGTACTCATCACGCTCCGCCGTGATGGATTTTGACGCATCACGGCGGAGAGTGATGAATACGTTGGACGAGGACTCCCAATGGTCTACGATTTCCTTCGCGTTCGCGTTGATCTGGCCGAGCGGAGCTACGACATCGAAATCGGGACCGACATCCTGGCCCGTGTCGGCCGCTTCCTAAAAGACCGTGGCAAGGTCTCGCACGCCATCATCTTCACCGATGCCAACGTGCAGGAGCGGCACGCGGTCAAGGTGGCCGAAAGTCTCGTCGGCGAATCGATCGAGGTGGCCATCGTGGCCGTCACCCCCGGCGAAAAGAGCAAGTCGGTTGAAATGGCGGCCAAGCTCTGGGAGGGCATGCTGGAACTCGGCGCCGATCGCAAGACCGTCGTCGTGGCCGTCGGCGGCGGCGTCGTCGGCGACCTCGCCGGCTTCCTTGCCGCCACCTTCGCCCGAGGGCTGCGCTTCCTGCAGATCCCCACGACCCTCCTGGCCCAGGTCGATAGTTCCGTGGGCGGCAAGGTCGGCATCAACCTCGCCCAGGCCAAGAACATGGTCGGCGCCTTCCTGCAACCGCTCGGCGTGCTCATCGACACGGCCACGCTCGACACGCTGCCCAAGCGCGAGTACGTTTCAGGGCTGGCCGAGGTGCTCAAGTACGGCGTGATTCTCGACGCCGATTTCTTTGCCGATCTGGAATCGAGCACGGCCCAGGTCGTCGCCCGCGATCCCCAGACGCTGGCCCGCGTGATCGCCCGCAGTTGCCGCTTGAAGGCCGACGTGGTCCAGCAGGACGAGCGTGAGGAGACCGGTCTCAGGGCCGTGTTGAACTACGGCCACACCTTCGCGCATGCCTTTGAGGCCCTGGCCGGCTACGGCGAGTTGTTGCATGGCGAGGCGGTGAGCATCGGCATGCAATGTGCGGCCCGCCTGGCGCAGCGGCTCGGCCGCGTCGACGCGGCTTTTGTCCAACGGCAGCGGGCCCTTATCGAAGCCCTTGGCCTGCCGCTCGAAGTTCCGAAGCTCGATCGCAAGCAGATCCTGGCGACGATGATGCACGACAAGAAGGTCGAGCATGGCAAGCTGCGGTTCATCTTGCCCACGCGGATGGGTCACGTCGAGTTGGTCGGCGATATCGAGTCCAGCGACGTGCAGGCAGCGATGGAAGAAGGATGAGATGAAGGGTGCTTCCTCCCCTCGCGTTCGGGAGAGGGGTCGGGGGGTGAGGGCTCTGCAAGAACAAAATTCTGAAAACATCACTCAGCCCATCTGCCGCCAGTCGGCCACGAATTTCAACCACCATTCAGGGTGGAATCAATCGTCCATCCAGACGAAAAAGTGGCCAGATGGCTCCTTTTTGAGATTTTTTGGCGTCGTTACCCATCTATCGGTGGAAAGCAAGATCGCAATAGGCAGTTGTCGAAACTAAGAAAACTGCGAGGAATTGACGACTTTACACTCCAGAGAGTAATCACAAAAGAGAGGTTGGAGCCGGCCAAAAACTGGCCACGTTCGGCCAAATCTGGCCAAATCCGGCCAAATCCGGCCACTTATGGCAACATCTGGCCACTGTTCAGGGAAATTTTCATCCTTCACTGAATTTCTCTTGGTGGGGTCAAAAAAATCCGTTTTTAATTGCCGATCCTCCGCTGTAGCTGGAAAACATGCCTCGACTGCAGAATGCGAGAACTTCGCGCGGCCTGAAATGCGCCGATACTAACCCGAAGCGCAAGCGAGGGCCGCAACCGGTTCCCGCGCTTGCGCTTTGGGTTAGTATCGTTCTTGGCCGCGCGAAGTGTAGTGCCCATCTTCCCGCCAGCAGAGCGCAGCCCGATCCGCAGGCCCTCGGTGCTGCCGCACCGAGGGCCGTTTCAATCTTGAATAAATTGTCAAAGAGCGGCTCGTATATCCATATATACGGATTTCGTGCCTGCGATGGGAAAAAAAATTTTGCCGCAAGGCTCACGATTTAGCCCTAAGAGATTCGCTGAAAACGGTTTAGGACAAGAGAAAAAACTTTGTTTGACCTGCAGGCGAATGCGCGTTTTCACCCCTCGTCACAGGGGGAAGCTTGCCATTGATGGTGGTGGTTTTTGCCACTCTGTGCACTGCACGCCTTCACCCCCTCGCGCAGGGAGCGGGCGGGGGGTGAGGGCGATTTCTTCCGCACTGACCTCCTGCTTTGAACTGCGAATTCCGTGAAGACATCCGCAATTTCGACGAAGCTGCGCAGGCTCTGTTCGGTTCGGTCTCTTTCAGCTTTGGGCCGACCAGCCGCACCGGCCGACCCGCGACCTCGACCTATTAGGCCGCGGCGACGACTCCATCGCCCGCTTCGTGCGGATCTTCCAGGATCTGCGATCCCCGAGTGGAGGATGATGGTTTGGAGTTCCTCGCGAGTTCAGTCCAGGGTCAGCGGATCAAGCAGGACCAGGAATACGCGTGCCGAGGTCGTCAGCACGCTGCGTGCGTTCCTCCTGCCTGCGATCCTGTCAATCACGGCGAAAGAGCCGTTTGAGACGGTGTGGCAATATGGTGGGCTGTGGCTTGAGCCACGCTAGCAACCAAACGCCAATTCCAGGCAAACCACGATCGCGAGAAGGCCGGCGGAGAGATAGGCCGCACGGCGATCGACAACGCCCTGCGCTTGCCCAAGCCCGAAATCCGGACCAAGGCCGTTCCAAAGATACAATCCGGCCGGCAAGGCGATCAACCCGAAGAGCCAAAGCGACCAGAGCGGGTTGCCGAGGCGGATCATGTCGCCCGCGTCGCCGACTTTTCCCAGCGACCCGGCCCCGATATATCCCCCGTTGGCAATCAAACAGGTTCCGGCAAAGAACTGGAAAAGGTATGACCATTTCGGCAAGATAGCCTTGGAGACGGCAAGAAGTACCAAGGGCAGCACGACGCCGACAACCGGCCCCGCCCACACGACCAGCAAGGGCCATGCGCTGCCGGAACTGTCGGTGCGCGAAAAGACCAAGGGACTCAGGACGACTTTCGAAATCGCGCCGCCCGTGGCGAGGCAGCATACGACGTGCCCGAACTCGTGGACCACCTGCATCAGCAGCCAGCATAGCGGCAGGAAGGTGCCGATCAATACTATCTGGTGGAGGCGGTTCCGCATTCAGGTAGTATAGCAGGCCAGGGCTGCGCCGCGTATGTCAATGGCGCCGGCGCCTACCCCGGTTGTCATGCGCCGCGATACGATCTAAGATGGAGTGGTGGCAAGTTGGCGTGCTCGCCGACCTTGCTGAGTACTCCGCTTGATTGACTTTCGTTCAAAAGAGCGAGAAGATAATGCTCTATGTTTTCTGGAGTTCGTTTGCCTTATCGCTGGGCTTGCTTGTAGCCGCTGTGTTGATCCTCTCGCCGGAGCGTAAGCACGTGCTGGACGTGCGTGCTAATCCGCTCGTCATTCCCCTAGCTTGGCTAAACCTGGCGGTGTTCGTGGCGTGCATCATCCTGACGAGTGAACGGGGGGCCGGCACTTCCGAGCTTGCGAAGGCAGGGATGGCAGCCGTTGCCAGCGTAGCCGTTTGCGCTGCAACGCTGTTTGTCGTGAGAGGCACGGCCACCCTGCGCCTTGGTCGTTTCCAGTTCAGTTTGGCAACGTTGCTCGCGAGCTTTGTCGTTTTTGCCGTTGTCTTCGGCTGGGTCTCGGGCCGGATCGTTCTCCGGCCAAACGATATGCAAAACGCGACTTGGGAAGTCAACCTTAACGGCGAGGACACAAAGTACTTCGATCTTTCCCTGCCGTCCGACTGGAAGGCATCAACTTGCTGTTTGGTCGTGAATTCCTTCAAGGCGACTGGGCCGCTTCCGGCTTGTGGTCTCGACTTCGACGATGAGCGCTACCAGCAGATTGAAACACGCACGCTCTTGCCGAGCCAGAGGCAGTCACACTTCGCCTTTCAGAGTTCTGTGATTCCAGTCAGCGCTGGCATGAAACTCCGAGTGCTGTTGCGTGCCGTGCGGCAGACAATCTACGACGTGGAACGCGATAAAGCACAGCCCTTGTATAATGGCGATACATACCTCGTGGTACTGATCGAGGGAAAGTCGCCTGGAACCACTTTTCGCTGCGGCGATGACTCTATCCCATTGACAACGCTGCGCGGAACCACAACACAACTGTTTAGTCTCGGAAGGTCGAGACCCGGCAAGGAATGGGAAAGCAAGAGGATTGTCCTCGGACAACTTTACACCATCGACGATGCCGGCGCGAGCTACGTTCATGAAATTGAACTTCGAGCCGTCGAGTAACTTGCGCGTCTGCCAGCCACCAGGGCTGCGCTTCTCGCTGGGCGAGCGGCTGGGCCTTTGGCCCAAAGACGGATGCAGATTCGGCTCGTGCCCCCGTACTCGGGTTGCCACCCAGGCGCCGGACCGGTCGAGGCTCGGATACCCTGCCGCAAGCTACCGACCGAAGACCGTACGCTGGCCAAGGTCGGCAAGCGCGGGCCAATGGTGGGACTCGCTCCACTCGGCCCACCCTACGATCTACGATCTTTCCCAGAGAAAAACCCTGCTCGACTGGACACGCGGGCCCAAATGGGATAGTCTAGGGGTTAGGGAGCCATCCTGGCAGATAAGGGCTGAGAGGATGGAAGAGCGCGAAGCGGGGATGCCGATGCGATACGATCGCTTTCATCTCGTGCTGATGGCCACGCACGCCTGCAATCTGCGCTGCGACTATTGCTACACCGGCCGGAAATTTCGCCGCTCCATGCCCTGGGAAATCGGATTGGCGGCAATTCGGCGGGCCGCCCGCTCGCTCCGGCCCGGCGGGGTTCTTGAACTGGGCTTCTTCGGCGGCGAACCGCTCCTGGAGGCCGAGACCATCGCCCGCTGGATCGATGCCGCACACGAGATCGCGTCGGCCGCCAAAATCGCACTGCGGCTTGGCATGACCACCAATGGCACGATCGTCTCCGATGCGGCCTGGAAGCTCATGCTGCGGCCAGATTTGGAACTGTGCGTCAGCCACGACGGCCTGCCGCAGGTCCATGACCGCCATCGCCGTCGCGGCAACCAGCCCACGGCCAGGAAGGTCGCCGATACGCTGGCGCGCCTGCTTGCGGCAGGACGTAAAGTGCGGGCCGTGATGGTGGTGCGGCCCGATTCCGCGGCCTTGCTGCCCGAATGCATCGGCTGGCTCTGGGACCGCGGCCTGCGACGGTTCGATCCGACGTTGGACATTTGGGCGGCGTGGGACCGCGCAGGGCTGGAGTCGCTCGAGGCCGGCCTGATTGGCGCCGCGGAGTTCTGGCGGCAACACCTGCCCCAGATTGGCGTGAGCTGGTTCGACGAGAAGGCCGCGCCATGCTTGGCCTGCCCATCGAGCCCTCGTCCCGCTGCGGGTTCGGCGATGGCGAGGTGGCGGTGGCCCCCAGCGGAAATCTCTATCCCTGCGAACGGCTGATCGGTGAAGACCGCCCCGATCATCCGCTGCGGTTGCCGGGCCATGTGCTGGAGGGCAGCGACTTTTGCCGCCCGTCGATGCCCGGCCGATCGGCGGAGGAGTGTGCCGGCTGTGCCGCGCGGCAACAGTGCAATACGACTTGCCGCTGCAATAACTTCGTGCGAACGGGCGACATCCGCCGCCCCGACGCGCTGCTTTGTTTTCTCGATCGTGTCTGCGCTCGCGAGACGGCGCGAAACCTCAACGGCTATCCGGGAAGTCTCAGGCCGGAAATCGGCATTGAAGCCCGAAGGGGCACCCGCTTGCGGGTCAGCGAGGAACCAAACGCTGGAAGCGGATTCCTCGCTTGCGCGTCGGGCTTTTGTGCCCGAAATAACCGGGCAGACTTCCAGCAACTTTACCAACCAGAAGGAGGCAAATCATGAACGACGAACCCAACCAGGCAACGAACCCCGACGAATCGTTGGCGCAAGCCATGCCCGATCCGGCTGGCCCTCCCAAGCCGGTCGAGAAGGAAGATGACGTGTTGCGGGCCCTTGCCGTCGTGGGCGTGGTGCTCGTCGCCGGCGGCGGTCTCTTGCTGCCGCTCACGGCATCCACCGGTGCAACCTCGGGCGCGACGCGATCGGCCAAGATCCAGTGGGAGCAGCGCGAGGCCGAGGTCCGCCAAGCGATGGCCCAGGACGATGCCTCGCTGCCGGCGAATGCCAATCAAGACAGCAGCCAAGCGGGGACCGGCGATCGTGGCGGAGAGTAGCCCTCGGTATCGCCGCTGGATGCGATGGGGCCTGCGCCAGATCGAGCATTGTCTCGCCTTGATCGGGCTGGGGACGGTCGTTTACTTCTCCTGTTTCGACCTCTCGCGCGTGACCTCCGGCTCCATGAAGCCGACGCTCCGCGGCGAGGGCCTCAAGAGCGGCGACCTGGTGCTCACGGAACGCGTATCGGGCTGGTTCCGCCAGCCCCGCCGCTGGGAGGTGATCGCCTTTCGCCGCGACGACGGCGTGCAGGTGATGAAGCGGGTCGTCGGTCTGCCGGGCGAAAAGATCCAGATGCGACGCGAGGGCCGGATTGTGATCAACGGCGAGGAAATCGCCGTGCCCGAGTCGCTTGCCTTCTTGAAGTATTTTCCCTTCGGCAATTTGGTTGAGAACAAGAGCGTCGATTGCGGCGACGGCTACTATGTGTTGGGAGATGATAGTGTGGATTCCGACGACAGCCGCTTCAACGGTCCCGTGCGGCCGGCGGAAATGATCGGCAGGGCCTGGCTGATCCTCGCCCCGGCCGAGCACCGACGTTTTGTCAACCCATGAGCGAGTTCTGGCAATAGATTATCATGACCATGCAACCCGAAGTATCTCGGCAATACGCTCCGCGGCAGTTCAGTCTGGCCGGGCTGATGAGCTTCTTCTTGGCCTGCGGCCTGTACTTCGGCCTGCTGTCGGTGACTGCCGAGTTGATGAGCGCACGCCCCGGGTCCAATCCGGCCTTGATCGGGCGCGCAATCGGAACGGTCGTCATAAGCTGGGGCGGCCTATGGGCCCTGTATCGCTGCTGGAAACTGAAGGCTGCCTTAGTGATTCACTATACCGGCCCCTTTGCCTGCGGCATGTTGGGCCTGGCAATCCTCCCCTTCAGTCTGATCGCCCATTCGGTAGGGGAGTCCGTGCTGGTATTTGTCCTCGTGTTCCTGTACGGCCCTTTCATCAGCGTGCTTTTCGGCTTTCCAGTCGTAGTCCTCATGCTGATCTATCGCGTTCTCAGGCGGGATTGATCTTCTGAGGGCGTCCGCCTGTGCCGATTGTCTCGCCTCTGTGGGCATGAATGGGATTTATGCAACGGATCGTTCAACAAAATGCTAGGCTTTGTTATCGCTACCCCTCGCATCACGGACCAAACATGCCCAGGCCAGAGATTGCCAAGATCATCCAACCGTTCGAGAACGGGAAGCCCTCGACTCGCGAACCGGAACTGCGGCAATATCCGCGCCGGCCATACCCGGTGACGCAATTGGTGGCCTTTCACGAGGAAGGCCAGCAGCCGACGAAGGAGATGTTGCAGGCCGTGCGGTGCCACGACATTTCGTTGGGCGGCATAAGCTTCTTTCTCTCCGGCCCGCCCCCTCAGAAGCACTGCACGCTCGTCTTGGGACGCCCGCCCGGCTTGATCTTCGTGAGGGCCCGCGTGGCACACTGCGAGGCGCACGGCACTTCGATGCGGGAGTGGAAGGTGGGCTGCGAGTTCATCGAAAAGGCGGAATCGATGATCGCGATGGAAAGCGGCCACGACACTCCCTAGGACCGGCAAAATAATCGCGTGGCCCTATCCGTCGGCGGCGGGGTTAAATAGGGTATAATTGTTGCTGTGGATACTGCGAGTGTTTCCATCCCTCCTCCTCGCATCAAGACATCGATCATGGCCGACCATACCATCCGCAAGCTGTCGCACTCCGCGGTGGGTTACTCAGTCGTCGATTTGAACGACGTGCGGCATGTTTTCGCCGCGGCGACTCCCTGCAGCGGCACGACCTTCGACCAGCAGGCCGACGACGCCCTGCGGACGATTGCCGCTGTGACTCACGAGGAGGGCACGCGGGGATCGATCGTTCATCAAGCGGTTTTTCTGGCCGATATGGGGCACCTCGCCCGCTGCCAGCAGATCATGCGGGAGTTCTACGGCCCTGAGCTGCCGGCAACGAGTTACATTCCGCAGCCGCCGTGCGGGGGAAAATTGCTGGCCATCGAGGCGCTAGGCGTGGGGCAGGGCCGTGGCGAAGTACAAATCCAACGGGTTAGCGACGAGTTAGTCATCGCCCGCCATAATGGCATTGCCTGGGTGCATTGCACGAAAACCGTCCCTCAGGCCGAGCCGCGGCCGATTTATGAGCGGAGCCTGGGCGCTTTGGAGGACCTGTGCAGGACCTTCGGCAGCGTCAATGCGCGATTCGACCAGGTGATCCGCACATGGTTCTACCTGGGCGGGATTTGCGAGAATTGCGAGAATGGCGGGCCGGTGCAGCGATACCAGGAGTTCAACCGCGCCAGGACCGATTTTTTCCGCAATATTCACTTCCTGAACGGCCGCGCTCCCACCGCACGACCGGGACGGGTCTATCCCGCAAGCACGGGCATCGGCACTGCCGGCAGCGGCATGGTGCTCAGCGCGATTGCCGTGGTTTCCGATCGCAGCGACATCCGGGCCCTGCCGCTGGAGAATCCGCGGCAAACGGCGGCCTATGATTACGCGGCTACCCATAGCCCTGCGAGCCCCAAGTTTTCCAGGGCGATGGTCCTTTCGTGCGGCGCCTATACGACGATCATGATATCCGGCACGGCGAGCATCACGCACTCGCAGACCCGCCATCCGGGCGACGCGGTCAAGCAGACCGGGGAGACGCTCGACAACATCACCGCTCTGATTGCCGAGGAGAATCTGGCCCGGCACGGCCTGCCGGGGTTGGGCACATCGCTTGCCAGCCTGGGGTTCGCCCGTGTCTATATCAAGCGGCCGGAGGATTACACGGCCGTCCGTGCGATTTGCGAGCAGCGGTTGGGAAAGCTGCCGACGATCTATGCGATTGCCGACATTTGCCGGCCGGAATTATTGGTCGAGATTGAGGGCGTGGCGTTTTCACGCTTGGAGGCGTAACATGTCGATCCACTTTGCCGCGATTCTCTTGGCAGTCGTGCTTGGCGGCCAACCGGCCCAGAGCGGAGCCGCGCGTCCGTTTGAGAGTCCCGCCGATTTGGCGCCGGCGGGCAAGATCGACGAACTGGTTTTCGCCCGTTTGCAGAAGCTGGGGCTGCAACCGTCGCCCCTCTGCTCCGACGCCGTTTTCCTCCGCCGCGCGTACCTCGACGTGATCGGCACGCTGCCGGCTGAGAAGGAGGCCAGGGAGTTCCTGGCGGACACGAATCCGCAGAAGCGGCGGCTGCTGATCGACCGCCTTCTGGAGCGCGACGAGTTTGCCGATTACTGGGCCATGAAATGGAGCGATCTGCTGCGGGTCAAGGCCGAGTTCCCCATCAATCTCTGGCCCAACGCGGCCCAGGCCTACTACCATTGGATCCGCACTTCGATCCGCGAGAACAAGCCCTACGACCGCTTCGTGCGGGAACTGCTCACCTCCAGCGGCAGCAATTTCCGCGTGCCGCCGGTCAATTTCTATCGAGCCGTCCAGAGCCGGCAGCCCACGGCGATCGCCCAGTCCGTGGCGCTGCTGCTGATGGGCGCGAGGGCCGAGAAATGGCCGCCGGACCGTCTGGCCGGGATGTCGGTCTTCTTCTCGAAGGTCGGCTACAAACCGACTTCCGAGTGGAAAGAGGAGATCGTCTTCTTCGATCCGACCTTGACGCCCGCCAAACCGGCCGGCAAGAACGCCGCCGCGCCCGCGGCAATCTTCCCCGACGGCAAGGCGGCCGTCATTCCGCCCGATCGCGATCCTCGCGAGGTCTTTGCCGATTGGCTGATCGACGCCAAGAACCCCTGGTTCGCCCGCAACATCGTCAATCGCGTCTGGTACTGGTTCGAGGGCCGCGGCATCATTCACGAGCCGGACGACATTCGCCCGGATAATCCGCCCAGCAACGCCGAACTGCTGGCCTTCCTGGAACACGAGCTGGTTGCTGCACACTACGACCTGAAGCACATCTACCGCCTGATCCTGAATTCGAAGACCTATCAGCTTTCGTCGTTGGCCCATGGCAACAAGCCGGAGGCTGAAGCGAATTTTGCCCATTATCCGCTCCGCCGCCTGGAGGCCGAAGTCTTGATCGACGCCATCTGCCAGGTGACCGGCACGACGGAGAACTATTCCAGCGCGATCCCGGAGCCGTACACGTTTTTGCCCGAGGGGAATCGCTCGATCGCCCTGCCCGACGGGAGCATTACCAGTCCGTTTTTGGAGGAATTCGGCCGGCCGCCCCGCGACACGGGCCTGGAGTCGGAGCGGAACGACCGCGTCACTGCTGCACAGCGGCTGCACATGTTGAATTCGACGCACATTCAGCGTAAACTGGCGCAAGGCCCGTGGCTTCAGAATATGTTGGCCCCGCAACCAAAACCGCGGGCGCTGGTCGAAAGTCTGTACCTCACAATGCTCTCCCGCTTTCCCACGGAGGACGAAATGACCATTGCCCTGCGGTATATGGATCCCAGCAAGCGGGTGCGGCGCGAGGCGGTAGTCGATCTTGCCTGGGCCCTGGTCAACAGCGCGGAGTTCATGTATCGGCATTAGTTTTTCGAGAAAGGTCAAACTATGTTCAACTTGGATGACTCTACCACCCGCCCGCCGCTCTCGCGTCGCGAAGCGGCCTGCCGGATGCTGGCGGGCACTGCCGGCCTGGTGATCGGCAGCCAGTTCGACCTCTCCTGCATGGCCGCGGAACCAGCCCCCAGTCCCAAGGCCAAGGCCAAAGCGGTGATCCAGATCTGGATGTGGGGCGGACCGCCGCACACCGATACCTTCGACCCCAAGCCGGCCGCGGGCTCCGACTATTCCGGTCCCCTCGACAAGCCCATCGAGACGAACGTCTCCGGCATTCGCATCAGCGAGCTGCTGCCCACGCTGGCCAAGCAGGCCGACAAGTACTCGATCATCCGCAGCATGACGCACGGCATCTTCGCCCACGAGACGGCCTCTTATGCCACGCAGACGGGCCGCATGCCGGGCGACCGACAGGTCTATCCGACGGCCGGGGCGGTGGTTTCGCTCTTCCGCGGTTACGACGCCGGCTACAAGGGGCTCGTGCCGCCCTACATCGTGCTCACGGAACCGCAAGGACGATTCTCCGAGGCGGGCTTTCTGGGCATCCGCTACAAGCCCTTCGCCACCGGCGGCGACCCTTCGCAGGCCCGCTTCGTCGTGGAAGGCGTAGTGGCACAGGGCATCTCCGACCAGCGGCAGAAGAACCGCCGCGAACTGCTCGAAGAACTCAATTCGCTCAAGCATGCCGCCGGGGGCGACTCGCGGCTGGCGAGCCTGCAGGATTCCGAAAAGCAGGCCTACGACCTGATCCTCGGCGACGCGGGAAAGGTCTTCGACCTGACGCAGGAGAAGGACGAGGTCCGCGACCGCTACGGCCGCAACAAGTTCGGGCAATCGTGCCTGCTGGCCCGCCGGCTCGTCGAACGCGGCGTGCCCTACATTACGATCAACGACCCCGGCTGGGATACGCACAAGGAGAACTTCCAGGTCATGCGGCGGAAGCTGCCGCAGTTCGACAAGGGCGTGGCCAGCCTGTTGCAGGACCTTGCCGACCGCGGCCTGCTGCAGACGACGATCGTCTGGTGCGGCGGCGAATTCGGCCGCAAGCCCAAGGTCGATTGGGACGCCCCCTGGAACGGCGGTCGCAACCACTGGGGCAAGGTCTTCTCGGCCGTCGTGGCCGGCGGCGGGTTCAAGGGCGGGCAGGTGATCGGCGCCTCCGATGCCAAGGGCGAGGAGTCAAGGACCGGCCCGTCTATCCCTGCGATGTCATCCGCAGCATGTACGAACTGTTGGGCATCGATACCGAAGCCAGGCTGCCACATCCGCTGGGCCTCGTCGCCCGCGTGAGCCCCTCGGCCGCCGACGGCATTCCGTCCGGCGGACGTCTGAAAGAGATCATGTAGGCGAAGGCGGCTGTAGAAGGCAGGGTGGGCCGAGTGGAGCGAGTCCCACCATGAACCGCGAAGAACCACGGCAATGGTGGGACTCGCTCCACTCGGCCCACCCTCCTTGTCGGCCCAGTGCCACCCTCGGTGAAAACCATGAACCGACTCCTTTCTCCTATCGTCGTGATCCTAACCGCCGTCTTGGCCTGTGCCGCCGCCCATGCCCAACAGCAACAGCAGCAGCCACCGCACATCGGCTATGTCTTTCCGGCTGGCGGAAGACAAGGCACGCAATTCGAAGTTCGCGTCGGCGGGCAATATCTTGTCGGCGCTGAGCAGCGCGTATGTTTCCGGGTCTGGCGTCCAGGTCAAGGTCGTGGAAGTCGTCAAGCCGATGACCCAGCAGGAGGCCAATGCAATTCGCGAGCAACTCAAGGCCCTGACCGCGCGGATACCGGCCGGCGCCGGCGGAGCGGGGAAACAGACCCCTCCAGCCGCGAAAGCGGCCCCCAAGACCGATAAGCCCGTCGCCACACCGGGCAAAGAACCGGCTGCCAAGCCGGCCGCTTCTCCGGAAAAGACGGGTCCCTTGACCGCGGAAGAAATGCTCCAGGTCTTCGAGATCCGCAGGAAGTTGCAGAAGTTCGCCAACCGGCAGCCCAATCCGGCCATCTCCCAGACGGCGGTGCTGCAAATCACCGCGTCGCCCGACGCCGAACCGGGCGTCCGCGAGTTGCGGCTGGAAACGCCCTTCGGACTGTCGAATCCGTTGGTCTTTGAGATCGGCCGATTGCCGGAAGTCGTGCATCAGCCGCTCGACCCGGACGATCTTCCCGGGCAACTTCCGCTCCGCCAATTGCAGCCACAAGGGGCCCACGCCATGGGCCAGCAGCCGATCGTCGACGTGCAACTGCCGGCGGTCGTCAATGGGCAGATCCTCCCCGGGCAGGTCGATCGCTACCGCTTCGCGGCCAAGAAGGGACAGCAGTTGGTTTTCGCCGTCAGCGCCCAGCAGTTGGTGCGCTACATTGCCGACGCCGTGCCGGGCTGGATGCAGGCCGCGATCACGCTGCGCGATGCCGAGGGCAAGGAAGTGGCCTATGCCGGCAACTACCGCTTCCATCCCGATCCAGTGCTGCACTATGAAGTTCCTCGCGACGGCGCGTACGTCGTCGAAATCCACGACTCGGTCTTCCGAGGCCGCGAGGACTTTGTCTACCGCATGGCCTTGGGTGAGTTGCCGTTCGTCACCAGCATCTTCCCCCTGGGCGGCAAGGCAGGCCAGGAAGCCCGCGTCACCGTGCAAGGCTGGAACCTGCCCTCTGACAGCCTGAACGTCGATTCCCCATCCAAGTCGGCGGGCATCGAACAGCTTGACAAGGAGCATCGCTCTTGGCCACTGAACCGTGTGCCGTTCGCGTGGGACTCGCTGCCGGAATGCTTCGAGCAGGAGCCCAACGACGCGCCGGAAGAGGCCCAACGGGTGACGCTGCCGATCATCGTCAACGGCCGCATCGATCACCCCGGCGACCGCGACGTCTTCCGTTTCGAGGGCAAGGCGGGGCAGGAGGTCGTGGCCGAGGTTTACGCGAGAAGGCTCGATTCACCGCTGGATTCGGTCCTCAAGCTGACCGACGCGAGCGGGCGGCAACTGGCCTTCAACGACGACCATGAGGACAAGGCCTTCGGCCTGGAAACGCATCATGCCGACAGTTGGCTGCGGGCCGTGCTGCCGTCGGCGGGCACGTATTATCTGCACCTCTACGATGCCCAGAACCAGGGCGGTCCGGAATATGCCTATCGGCTGCGGATCAGCCCTCCGCGACCCGATTTCGAGCTCCGCATCGTGCCGTCAAGCGTCACCGTGCGGGCCGGCGCCGCGGTGCCGATCACCGTGCAGGCCCTGCGGCGCGACGGCTTTGACGGACCGATCCAACTAGAACTGAAGGACGCCCCAGCGGGTTTCCGCTTGAGCGGCGCGACGATTCCCGCTGGGCAGGAGAAGGTACGATTGACGCTCGCGGTTCCTCGCCCGCGACGGCCTCCCCTGGTGCTCCGCATGGAAGGCAGTGCGACGATTGCCGGCCAGGAAGTCCGCCGCCCGGCCATCCCCGCCGACGACATGATGCAGGCCTACTACTACCACCATCTCGTTCCAGCGCAAGAGTGGCTGGTCGAGATCCTAGCCAACGGGCAGGCCACAATTCCGTTCACCCTTCGCGATTCCAAGGAGGTCAAAGTGCCTTCCGGGGGAACGGCGGAGATGCACTTCGTCGGGCCGCATGGTCCGCTGATGCAGACGGTAAAACTGACCTTGAGCGAACCGCCCGATGGCCTGTCGATTCAGAAGGTTGCCCTGAGCGATACGGGAGTGGACGTGTTGTTGCGGGCCGACGCCGCCAAGCTCAAGCCGGGCTGGAAAGGCAACGCGATCATCGAGGCCTCCGTTGAACGCACGACCGCCGCCACCGGCCCCAATGCCGCCAAGGCCAAGGCTGCGGCCGTGACGCGACGGGTCTCGCTCGGCATGCTGCCGGCGGCGCCGGTGGAAGTTGTGGAGAAGTAAGTCACTTCGAAGCCCGACGCGCAAGCACGGAAGCGACGTCGATGACCGCGAGATACGCCGTCCTCGCTTCCGCGTCGGGCTTCCCTACCCCGAGAACCCGAACCGGCGTTGCCGACCACCGATCAGTTTCGCGGGCCGTGAACGTACTTCCGCACCTGTGGTTCGTTATGCACCCGGTACTCGTTGCCGCCAAAGGCCAGAGTGTCGGAGTCCTTCAAGGTCGCACGCTTGACCCGCGATCCGTTGACGAAGGTGCCGCCCTTGCCGCCAAGGTCCCAGACGACCAACTGGTTGTCGACCTGGCTGATCAGACAAAGATAACTGGGATCGATGTCGTCACTGGGAGTCTGCGCCAACGTCTCAGCGCTGATCACCGCGGGCAATTCCGGAAGCACCATGTGACTCGTGCTGCCCGTGCCAATCAATTCTACGCTCATCCTGTCTCTCCAAGGCTAGTGGTGAAATGGTAGAGTGGGCCGAGCGGGCGCCAGAAACAAGCTGGCCGCCGAATCCCGCCAGACAGACCGACAGGACTTGCCTAGGCCCGGCCCACTCTACCAACCAATCCTCTTACGCAATTGCAATGCCAAGGTCTCAAAGGCAAGCAAATAAGGACCCCGGCGAGTAATTCTGCCCAGGAACCGTCCGCAAGACGCCACAAAATAGGGCACCAACCGACAATTTGAGATCCCGCACAATATCGGCTTCAAGATGGCGACACGGCTGCAATTGTGACATTTTCGTAAAAACAGGCGTGCAGGCGCGACAAGAATGTCGTGGTCATGGGTGGCATTATGTAGATCGTTAGATGG
Source organism: uncultured Planctomycetia bacterium (assembly GCA_963824275.1). GTDB lineage: Bacteria > Planctomycetota > Planctomycetia > Pirellulales > Thermoguttaceae > JANXQG01. The sequence continues at coordinate 360,731 of CAWGOT010000010.1, forward strand.
GGCACCTTGGAGTGCAACACGTTGCACCGTAGGACGGATTGCTAATCCGTCCCGGCAAACACGACCGATTGGCAATTTGTCCTGCGACCAACTGCACACGCTATGATTTTACGGCGCCCGCGCTCAATATACCTCGCGCGGCCGAGGATGATACTAACCCGAAGCGTAAGCGAGGAACATAAGTCGTTTCCTCGCTTACGCCTCGGGTTAGTGTGAATCGTATCATTTCATCCCGCGCGAGGTATAAACGCCGAAGGCGGGACCACGCCGGTTCGCGCGGCCGCGCCTTCGATCATTTCACGTTCCGAACGGATGCCGATCTACGGCTTTCCGATCTGCTCGCCGTGCACCCAGCCGGTCTTGTCCTTGCCGTCGATCCGCACGCCGATCCACGATCCGCGAATCTCCAGGACCTTGAGCTTCGTGCCCTTGGGAACGATCTCGCCCGGAACTCCCTTCACGCCGATCTCGACCTTGTCTTCGACCGTAACCACGAAGTCGCCGGGTTGCACCGCGGGCGCGGCGGCGGCTTGGGCCTCGACCGCTTTCAGGGCCTTGGCCGCGGCGTCCTTGAGGTCCTGGTTCTCGTCGGTCGCGGCCTTCTTCAGGGCATCGGCCCCAGATTTGGCCAAGGGGCCAAGCTCCCCCAAGGCATCCGCCGAGAGGAGACGATCTTGCAGCAGCGGCAAGGCCAGCCCTGCAACGAGCACGGGCACGGCCTTCGCCGCAACGTCGGCCGAGCCGGGATGGATCTGGGCCAGGGCCCGAGCGCTCAAGACCCGCACGTTGTCCTCCTTGCTCTCCAACTGCTTGACGAGCGACGGCTCGGCCGCCGCGGCCCCCGGACCGATCTGGCCCAGGGCAAAGGCGATCGCCGCGAAGTTCAGGTCCCGGTCGTCCGGCTTGTCGAGGGCCTTGATCAGCGCGGGGACCGCGTCTTTGCGCCAGGGCCAATCTCGCCCAGGGCGATGATCGCCTCGTGGGCCACGCGCGACTTCTTGTCGTCGACCAGCTTGGCCAGCTCGCCCGTCGCCGGCGCCGCAGCGGGGCCGATGCGGCCCAAGGCGTAGATCACGTCGACGCGGAACTTCTCGAACTTCAGGGAATCAATCAATCGCGGCACGGCCTGGACCCCCAGGGCGGCAATGGCGTCCATGGCGTTCCGCACCGTCGTCTCATCGGCGTCCTTCATCGCCTTTTCCCATAAGGGGGCCACGATCTCCGGAGCAGGCGGCAAGGATGCCATGGCCAGCGCGGCAGCCTTGCGGACAAACGGATTCGCGTCCTTCAGACGCGCGATCAGCGCCTCGGCCGTCTTCACTCGCAACTCCTTGTCGTCGGGATGGACCCGTGACAGGGCCCACAGGCTCACGGAGCTCAACATGGCATCTTTGCTCTCCGCGTTGGCGCGGATCTTGGCTTCGTCCTCCTTGGAAATCTGCTTCAATTGGCCGAGCACGAACGTGGCCGCCGGCGCGGCGTGCTCATCGCTCAAAAGCGCGGCGATCTGCGGCACCACGGGCGTGGCGGCGTCGCCCATCGCGCCCAGCGTGAGCGCGGCCTCGCGGCGGATCTCCGCCTTCTTGTCCTTGAGCTTCTCCGCGATTGCCGGGACCGCGCCCTTGGCCGCGGGACCGATGTCGCGGAGGATGAGCAGGGCCCAGTAGGCCGCCTTCTCGTCCTTCAGGGCCTCGATCAGCGCCGGCACGGCCTCTTCGCCCCGCTCCGCAATGGCGTTGAGGATTCGTGCCCGGATCGCCGGATCGGGATCCTCCAACAGCCTGGTGCAGATCGGGATCATCACCGCCGGGCCGGGGTGAATCGACATGATGGCCCGCACCGCGCTGCGGCGGACGTTGTCGTCCGTGTCTTTCACCAGCTCGGCCAGGGCCGGCACCGAATCCTTGGCCGCGGCGCCGATTTGCCCCAAGGCCAGCGCCGCGTGGGAACGGACCAGGGCCGAGGGGTCCTTGAGCAGTTCCTCGATCGGCTTGACGCCGGCCGCGGTCGTCGCTCCCTTGCTCGCGCCCAACTGGTCGAGCACCTCGACCTTGGTCTTCTCGTCGGCAGTCTTCAAGTCGACGCTCTTCAAGTCGATGGCGGACCCAAGGCTGCCCCCCGTAACCTGCGGCTCCGCGGCGTAAAGCGACAAGCCGCCCAGGACCAGACAGCCGCAGGCCGTCAGGATCAGAATCTTATCTCTCGTTTTCATGCATAAACTCCGTCGTTGATATTCGCGGTTAGAGGGTGGTTCGAGTGGTGGCGTACAGCAGGCTCTGCAGGAACGTGCGGCAGGTCATGTAATCCTGCGGCGGGATCGCGGCGATCTGCGACTTCAGGCTGTCGAACATGCTATCGATGTTCTCGCGGACCTGCGTCTGATCGGCATAGTCCAGCCCGCCGTACTTGATCCACTTGGCGGTGCATTCATCGACGACGCTCCGCTGCGCCTGGAACCCGGAATCCTGCAACGCGGAGGGCCAGTACAGCTTGCCGGTGACGGGATCGATCTGGCTCGGCTTCAGGGCGCCGGCGCTCCCTGCGGGCCAGGCGGGCAAGTTCTTCCGGCGTGGGACGCGGACCGCGCTCCTTGGCGCGTTCCGCGCGGCCCAGGTCGCGCATCGCCCAAAAGGTCTGGCGCCTTGCAGATTATTTCTCAACTGATTGCTCTCGGCCTCGGTCATGTTGACCGCCGCCGCACTGGTGGCCAGGTTGTACTCGCCCGCCGAACTGATGACCTGCGACATGCCTTGCAAGGCCGCGCCGGCAGGGTTCTGCCCTCCAACGTAACCGTAACCGCCACCGCCAGCATAAACGGCGGGCGAAGGCGCCGGCACCGCCGGTTGATACGCCGGACTGCCGGACGACCCCGATCCGCTGCCTTGCCCAAGGGTCATCACAGGGCAGGCGAGCAGAATCATGAAGATCCAGATTCGTTTCATAAAGATTCCTCCAAAAATAGGCCAGGACGACAATTCAAACCCTATTCTACCGCCCGGCGGGGGCCGATGGAATCAGGCCCCCCAGGACAACTGCAAAGGGCTCTTCCGGGCTTAGGTGCAGAAGAGGTGAAATTGTAGGGTGGGAGCAGCGAGCTTGCGAGTGCCGGCCCACCAAACCGCGTAATCGGTGGGCCGGCGTTCGCAAGCTCGCTGGTCCCACCCTACGCGCTGCACCGAAAACCGGAAGAGCCCTGCAAAGTCAGCCCCCCGACAGAAATCCCCTCTCTTGGAATGCTGATTTGGCGACTGAGTTGAAATAAGATAGAATGGGTGGTATAAGTAGGATTTGAGACCTGCTTCTTGGACCGTGTCTATTGAGGAGTGATCGATGATGAAATTCTTGACTTGTGGCCTAGCTATTACGGTGTTGTTTTCGATGGCCGTTATCGGACGATGCGTGGCGGCCCAGCCGAGTCCTGTCGCAGCGCCGGCCGTGGAGAAAGCTCCCTTGCCCGAGCCTGAATCGCAGCCGGTGGTGTCGCTGATGCAGCCGACGGGGACGGCGGCCGACGTGGTCGCCCCGGAGTTGATCAAGCTCTTGGCCGATCCCAACTGGGAGAAGCGGATCTGGGCCGCCGATCACCTGGGGCAACTCGGTCCGGAGGCGAAAGTGGCGGTGCCCGTCCTCACCGGGCTGCTCAAAGATGGAGAACCTGCGGTGCGGCAGGCCGCCGCCGATGCCTTGGGGCGGCTTGGTCCGGCGGCGGCGAAGGCTGCCCCTGACCTGGCCGCATTGCTGCGCGATCCAATTTGGGCCGTTCGCAGCGCCGCCGCCACCGCCCTGATCCAAGCCGCCGTGGAAGTGAAGAAGTACGTTGCCGAGGGCAATCCCGGCGTCACACCGGAGTCGGTTTCGGCAAAAATTGGTCCGGAGGTGAAGGCGGCGGTCGCGGAGGCGACTCGGGCGCTCGACGATCCGCGGTTTGGCGTGCGGCGGTTGGCCGCCGACGTGCTGGGCGGAATCGGACCGCACGCGCAGGATGCCGCGGCGGCGCTGACCAGCGCCTGGACGACGAGGAGCCAGCGGTGCGAATTGCGGCCGCCGCCGCCCTGACATCCGTGTCGCCAAAACTGGATACGGTGCTGCCCTCGGTGGAGAAACTGCTTCACGACCCGCAAGCGGGCGTGCGAGCACTGGCTGCCGACTTGTTGGGACAAATCGGCGCCCCGGCGAAGCGATCGATCCCAGCCCTGGTCGAAACCCTGTCCGACCCCGAATACCGGGTGCGGATTGCGGCGGTGCGGGCGTTGGGGGAGATGGGCCAGGATGCCAATTCGGCGTTCGCGGCCGTCGCCGCGCTGGTGCATGACGACAACTCGGACGTTCGCCAAGAGGCGATCTCGGCGATGGCGGCGATCAAGGGCAAGTGATTGCTCCTTGGAAAGGCCATCCAGGCAACGGGTGGTTTTTGCCCGAACTTGCTCGAAAAAATCCGCCTTCATATTCCTGTCAGCCATCTTCCTGTCTTCGCTGGTTGTCCGGCGCGCTTCGAAATTACCATGCCGATGGGTGGTTTTCTGCCCGAACTTGCCCAAAAAAATCTTCCTTCCGACCTTCACTGTTTGTCCGGCACGTTTTGAATCACCATGCCGATGGGTGGTTTTTGCCCGAACTTGCCCAAAAAATCCTCCTTCCGACCTTCACTGTTTGTCCGGCACGCTTTGAATCACCATGCCGATGGGTGGTTTTTGCCCGAACTTGCCCGAAAAATCCTCCTTCCGACCGTCATATTCCTGTCGGCCATTTTCCTGCCTTCGCTGTTTGTCCGTGCGCTTCGGAATTACCATGCCGACGGGTGGTTTTTGCCCGAACTTGCGAAAACGGTCCCTTCTTCCGACTACCATTTTTCTGCCATTCATCTTTCTGTCTTTAATAACGTCTAACTCCTAGCTTCTCTCTTCTAACTTCTAACTCCGAGGGGCGTTTGGCCAAAGTGGCCCAAAAACAGCTTTCTCAAAAGTGATTCGGCCATTTTTTACCACCAAGGATGTATTCGCTATCCAGAACACGACGGGTATAAATTTGCAAAAACCGCGGGAAAACAGGGGCTTCCATCCCTCTGGCGCCATTGCTCCACCAAAAGGAAGGATGGCCAGAATGGGCCAAGACAGGTGTCGTGGGCAAATCAGGTTCTCCTCGGCTTTGGGGACTTCGGAAATCACACATATACCGTAATTATCCATAACTCTCGCACTCTGTCAATAGGCCGCCGGGAATTTTTTGCGGGCCGCTCGATCGCGGTCGCGGCGGAATCGCGGGCGATTTCCTGCCGCAACCGGCAAACGGCGCGGAAGGCGACGGGCCGCTTTGCATCTCGCCCCCGGCGGGCCGCGCCGTGGGCGATGATTTTGGATGTATGAACTTTCAAAGAACGACGTCTGGATACACATATATACGGATTTGGCGGCAAGAATGGGAAAAGAAGATCTGCCCTGCGGCGCGGATTGCGTCGCAACTCCTCTGGCCGCCGTGACTTGCGAATTTGCGAGTTTTCCGGAATGGGTGCGCGGCAATGCGCGCCGGAACCCCGCCGACAGGGGCTAGTTAATACGTAATTATCTATAGTTATGTATTAACTGTCCTGGAAGCGTGCCGGAATTACGGCGACTGGCCGGCGGGCATTGCCGCAACCTTGGGCGACCGAGCAAGGTACCCATCACGCTCCGCCGTGATGGAACAGCATCACGGCGGAGCGTGATGAGTACGGTGGCGACTCGGCGGTTGCGAGCCCGCCGCTGCTCCGGTCACTCGTCGGACTTTGGGCAAGAGTCCTTGGGAACATTTGACCGCTGGTTGCGGTTCGCCGCACGGCCCGATCCCAATCTCGCCCGAGCTCCTAAGTCCTTTCCTCTCTTGCACTTCGGAACCAAACCGAGAACTTGGTTAGGGATATTGCCGCTATACTGCACGCGGGCAGAAATGAGCCGTTGGAGTCCCGGCTTTAGCCGGAAACCTGCCGGACAAACCGCCTAAAGGCGGGACTCCAACGGCTCATTTCTGCCCGCGCAAACTATAACCATGCTTTAAGAAACGGCCACTTGACAGGGGCCTTCGCGCGGGTGTATACAGGAGAAAGTGGCAGGAAGGTGTGGCAGCCGGCCGGTTCGGTCCAACATCCGTTGCAGCGGCGAGTTCCCCGCCGTCCGACAGGTTCGACGCGACTGGCGGCAGCTTTCAGCGTACCGGCAAGGCACTGCCATCAACGCTTCGAGCATTGATCGGGCAATCGCGGGAGAAACGCGCCAAGCTGATCAGGAGGTCGTAATCGATGTGCGGCCATCATGACCGGTCAGAACCGGATCCGGAGCAGTTGCCCCTGGCGCTGCTTGTTGCGCGGGCCCAGTCGCGCGACCCCGCGGCATGGGGGGAAATCGTTTACCGGCTCGGCCCCCTCGTCCTTACTTGGGCGCAGCAATTTGGGCTGAAGCCCGAGGATGCCGAAGATACGGCGCCGGAGGTCTTCCTGGCGGTCTTCGAGCACTTGGAGTGGTTCGACGGGAAATTGCCGGAGTGGAACTTCTACGCATGGGTGAGGAGGATCACCAAGAACAAGGTGCGGCAGCGCCTCCGCACGCGCCGCGGGCGCCGCGTGGAACCCGAGGCGCTCGGCGGCAGTTTGGCGCAGGCGCTGCTGGCCGAGGCGCCCCAGCCCGCCCCTGCCGACGGCGGCGAGGCCGATCATTGCGAGAGCGACCAGCGCACCGGCAGATCGAGGCGGTCCGCCGCGCCCGTGCCGGAGTGGAGCCCAAGACGTGGCTGGCTTTCGTCGGGCATGCGGTGGACGAGCGGTTGGCCGCGGACGTGGGCGCGGAACTGAAAATGACCAAGGGCGCCGTCTACCAATCCAAGTACTGCGTCATCCGGTCGGCCCGCCGCCACCTGGACGCACTGGATCGTTGACCGCTGGCCCCGGCACCCGGCGTGCTGCCGTATGCAAGAAAAAAGAAAATAAAAAGACGTCAGTAATGTTTGCGTTTATTATAGTAGGGACGAGAAACACCGGAGGCGGGAGTCACGGGTAAACTGCGAAAGTTGGATAGCAAGAGTCTTCCGGCTTTGCCGCCGCCATCCATCCGGTGGGGGTCGAAACGTGTCTCCGCCAAGAAACCTCGGAATTCAATCGAAAACTAATGTCCGTTTGAGGCACAGTGATTCGGCTTGCGCAAGGCGCGGCCTGCCGCGTCTTGCCTTAAAGGAAAAAGGTATGAGGATCGCATTGAAAGCGTTTTTCATCGTCGTCCCGTTGGTACTGGCTGCGGCCGATGCGCCAAATACGCCAAAGCCGGCTCCGCCCGACGATCCTGCCGACGTAACGACGGTGCGGGAGCTTTGCCACGGCAGCATCGGGCTCGACCGCGACGGCAACGTCGCGGCGGTCCGCCTCTCCGGTGCGGACTTGAAAACATGCGCCCGCTACGGCCCCGCGCTGACTCGTTTGCGCCACGTTCGCTTACTGGGAACCTACGACGGCGCGGACGAGGTCCTGGAGTTCGCCAAGCCGTGGAGCACGCTCGAGAGCGCCGATCTTGATCTCGTCAGCGACGCGCGCCTCGCCGGCCTGGAGCACATGCAGACGCTGAAGAGCTTGTGGACCTCCGGTTGGTTTGTGACCGACGCCGGAATCAAGTCGGTGGGAAAACTCAAGAACTTGGAAGTTCTCACGATTGACAGTGCGCGGATCACCGATGCCTGCATGAAGGACATTGCCGGCCTCCCCAAACTTAAGGAGCTCGATCTGCAGGGGGAAATCCCGATCACCGACCGCGGCTTGGCCGAACTGAAGGGCATGAAACTCGAATCCCTTGGGTTGGTAAGGACGAAGATCACGGACCGCGGCATCGACGAAATCAAGGACATGAGGACGCTCAGGTGGTTGGACGTTACCGAGACCAAGGTGACCAGCGCCGCCGGTGCCAAGCTCAAAGGCATTCCTGGCTTGCAGGTGCGGGGGATTCCGAGGGAAGAGGTCCACGAGGTCCCCGACGACCCGGACGACGTTGACGCTATTGAGGACGCGATAGATCCCAACATGACCATGGACAAGGTCACCGGTAACGTGCATGAGCTGGACGCAAGTTCCGACTTCGAAGTGCCGCGAACGTGGATCAAGCATCTCAAGGGCCTGCACAGCCTGACGTATTTGGTGCTCCCGCCGTTTGCGACCGACGACGGCGATCTCGCGCTTCTTCCCGCGCTGCTCTCGCTTGAGAGGCTCGATATTGACAGCGGGAAGTTCTCGGACGCCGGGATGAAGTCGATTGGTGCGCTCACCAGCCTCCGCGATCTAAGGTTGACGCGCTGCCCCCGCGTTACGTCCGCCGGGCTCAAACACCTCAGCCAACTCAGGAATCTCGAGGGACTCACGCTGGAGGGAACCTCGCTCACGGACGATGGACTGCGACACCTGGCGAACCTTACGAACCTGCAACGACTGACGCTCGCCGGATCGAACCTGACGGACAACGGGCTGCGACACCTCTCCAAGCTGACGAACCTTGAATGGTTGGACATTGGCGGCACCAAGGTCACTGACGCCGGCCTTGTTCACCTTTCGCTTTTGACTCGTCTTCGGGGAATAGGCCTTGCGCCAACCGATACGACGGACGCCGGCCTTGTGCACCTCCGCGGGCTGACCAAACTAAAGGGCTTCCAACGGGGCAAGGGTATGACGGCGCCGGCATGCTGGAACTCGCGGCGTACCTGCCCGAACTGGCAGTCCCGGACCCCGAGTATTTTAGGCCCTGAGATTTACGGCCAATTCAAAGGGGTCGGGAGTCTTTGCGACCAAGCCACAATTCACGTACAGCAAAGACTCCCGACCCCTTTGAATTGTCCGGCTTCACCAAACGTGCGCCCAAACCCGTCTCGCCGTCCGGCAAACCTTGCAACTCAGCCAAGTCCACCAGACCCCGAAAGACCGCCAAGGCCCGCGCATGAACCATCTGGCAAGCTCACCATGAAAAAAATCACCGCTATTTTACCCCCGCACTTGACTGTTCATAGTCGGTCTTTGAATTGTCCCGACTGGTTGCAGAATTTTGCCGCACGCCGAGCCGCGTCGTGCCGCAGGTAGCTGGCGCAGGCTGGCGATCGAGACGCTCGAAAGACGAGCGCCTCCTGACGGTATCTCTTACGTTTAACGTGAACGTTACGGGCCTCGCAGCGGCGCAGTTTCGCAACGTGCCCGTTATCGGTGCCGAGGTCGTGGTGGCAGGGGGCAGCGCTGGACGACGCGGCGACCGGAAGGAACTGAGAATGAATTTGCTGTTGACAATTGACGGCCTGACCGCAAGCCTGCACCCAGCGCTTTGTCGTCTTGCCTGAAGGAAATAAGAACGTGAAAATAGCATTAAGAGCGTTTTTCATCGTCGTCGCGTTGGCGCTGGTCGGGGCCGATCTGCCAAATACCGGGAAACCGGTTTCGAACGGTGCCTCACAGCCCAAGGATTCGGTCGCCGCATTGCCGCCAGGCGCGATCGGTCGAGTGCCGGGCACCGTTCCTGGCTTGGCGCCGTTCGGGCTTTCACACGACGCGCTATTACACCTCCGACTCAAGGCTTTGGGACGCGACAACCGGCGCGATCCTTGCCCAATCCCGTCTGGTTGGTGACACTGCATACGTATTCTCGCCCCTTGGCGACCCGTGGGGCGTCGCGGTGGATTCCCGAGGAACTACCGGCACGCGAATCTTCGAGGTGGAGGGTAACCGTACGCTAGCCGCGATTCCACGAGGGGCGAGGGAACCGCTTCTCCTCCGCCTGCGCAGATGGGGGAGGCGATCGGGTCTTGCTGGTTTCCCCCGCCTCGCAGGATGAGGGTGTCGTCGAGGTCTGGGACCTGTCGCGGCCGGCGCGGATCCTCAGGGTCGTCAACCGTGATCTTTACAACGACGTCTGCTCGATCGATGCGCCGAACTGGCTGGCGGCCTCAGAGAACGGCAAACGTCTTTTTTGGCTGAATCCCGAGCGCACGATCGTCGTATGGGATCTTTCCGCGCCTGGAAAGGAGCCGCGGTCAATTCCGTGGGATCCGAACCAGCCCCGCGCAAAGCGCAGGCAAACTCACTGGCTTTCGCCGGAGGAACGCGTCGAAGCGGAGAAAATTGCCGGCGGTTCCGTGGAGGCCGATAAGGCAGCCGGCGTGGTGCCGTATACGCACCAGTACACGGACGCAATCATCACGTCGCCCGACGGGGAGATCCTGGCCGGCCTGGAGTACGACCCGGCACGCCCGCTGACGCCAATCATTTCCCTTTGGCGGGCTGAAAGCGGAAAACGGCGGTGCATCTTGAACCCACTGCCTTGGGGGCCATTGGAGGAGGCCAGTTTCGCCTTCTCTCCCGCAGGCAAGGAGTTCATGACGCTGCGCTACCAAACAAACTGCGTCGTTTATCCACCGGGACATGAGGCGTTCCGCATCCTCGTCTGGGATATCGAAACCGGGCGGAGCTTGCGCGAGTACCCGGAGAAGTCGATTGTGGACTTTGCGCCGATCCTCGAATCCGGCGACGTCTACCTGCTGGCATGGACCCGCTACTGCAGTTTCCGCCAGCTTTCGCCCGTCGAGTGGGGTGGCTCCCTCCGTCCGGCACGGGAAATGCCGCAGTGCCCCTCCGTAATCGTACCCATCGTTTCACCCGACGGGCTTTTTTTCGTGGAGCGCAGGGAGAACCCGGTGCTTCGTGAGGTCGCTTCCGGCAAACCCGTCACGCCGGTTTCGGAGGATCTTCAAGTGTTTCCCGTGGGATTTTCGAGCGATGGCAAGACACTGATAGCCGAGAACGGGCTCAAGCAACCGCCGTCCGTTACGTTCTGGTCGGTTCCGACCTTACTGGCGCGGGAGCGGCTCGTAGCAACCGATGATGCCTCCCTCCTTGCGGCGCTACTCGGCGATGATGCGGCCCGCGCAGGCAGCCGCGGCGGCGCTTGCCGCCAAGGGCGACGTTATCGTGCCACGGGTCGCCGAGATCATCCGCGAACGGCCGTCGCGAGAACGACTTCAAGACCTGCTTCGCCAACTCGACGCGGACGCTGCCGATGCGAGGAGAGCGGCAAGCGCGGCATTGGCCACCTACGGCGAGTTGATCGAACCGGAGTTGACCCGTGCTGCCCGAAAAGACGAGTCTGCGGAGGTTCGCCACCGCGCGGCGGAATTGCTTACCGAAATGCCGCGAAACACGGAAAAGCACACGGTGCCCGAAGTCCGGGTTGTCCAGGTTCTCGCCACAATCCACTCGCCGCGCGCGATTGCCGCGCTCTGCGCGGTCACCGAACGATCGGCAAGCGCTCGCGTTCGGGCGGCGGCCCTCTTCTCGCTCGCGCGCCTGGCCGGCAGTCCGGCAAAAGAGGAGGCGCGACAAGACATCCTCCAAGCGCCCGGAGCAAAGTGATTTCTGTTTCCCTCTCCAAAGGAACTGTTATGATGTCCAAGCGAAAGCAACGGGGTCGTCAATATCCAAAGCGGCGACTGGTTTTGGAGCAACTTGAAGCGCGATTCGTCGCCGTGACTTGCGAATTTGTGATTTTTCCGGAATGTGTGCGCGGCAATGTGCGCCGGAACCTCGCCGACAGGGGCTAGTTAATACGTAATTATCTATAGTTATGTATTAACTGTCCTGGAAGCGTGCCTGAATTACGGCGACTGGCCGGCGGGCATTGCCGCAACCTTGGGCGACCGAGCAAGGTACCCATCACGCTCCGCCGTGATGGAACAGCATCACGGCGGAGCGTGATGAGTACGGCGGCGACTCGGCGGTTGCGAGCCCGCCGCTGCTCCGGTCACTCGTCGGACTTTGGGCAAGAGTCCTTGGGAACATTTGACCGCTGGTTGCGGTTCGCCGCACGGCCCGATCCCAATCTGGCCCGAACTCCCAAGTCCTTTCCTCTCTTGCACTTCGGAATAAATCCGGGAACTTGGTTAGAAATATCGCCGCTAACCATGCTTTAAGAAACAGCCACTTGACAGGGGCCTTCGCGCGGGTGTATAGAGGAGAAGGTGGCAGGTAGGTGTGGTGGGCGGGTGTGAACACGACCGATGGACTCTGCGCATCCCCATGAATCAGACCGCAATCCGGCCGGGGATCCGGAGCGGTTGCCCCTGGCCGTGCTTGTTGCGCGGACTGAAAATGACCAAGGGCGCCGTCTACCAATCCAAGTACTGCGTCATTCGGTCGGCCCGCCGCCACCTGGACGCGCTGGATCGTTGACCGCTGGCCTCGGCACCCGGCATGCTCCCGTATGCAAGAAAAAAGAAAACAAAAAAGACGTCAGTAATGTTTGCGTTTATATAGTAGGGATGAGAAACACTGCAGGCGGGAGTCACGGGTAAACTGCGAAAGTTGGATAGTACGAGCCTTCCCGCTTTGCCGCCGCCATCCATCCGGTGGGGGTCGAAACGTGTCTCCGCCAAGAAACCTCGGAATTCAATCGAAAACTAATAGAGGACAGTGATAGGACAGTGATTTGGGCTTGCGCAAGGGGGGCGATCTGCCGTATCTTGCATGAAAGGAACAAAATATGAGAATCGGACTAGGAGCGTTTTTCATCGCCGTGGCGTTGGTATTGGTTGCGGCCGATCCGCCAAATACCGCGAAGCTGGTTCCGCCGGACGACCCTGCCGACGTAACGACGGTGCGGGAACTGTGCCACGGCGACATCGACCTGGACAGCAATGGAAACGTCACGGGGATCGGCGTTTCCGGCGCGGACCTCGGCAGGTTCGCACAGTACGGCCCCGCGTTGAGCCGCTTAGGGCATGTTCGCTCGCTGGGAGCGCACGACGCCGCGGATCAGGTCCGAGGCTCGTGCGGCGCTGGACGGCGCTTGAGAGCGCCAACCTGGGCGACGTGAGCGATGCTGGACTTGCCGGCCTTGAGCACATGCAGACGCTCAAGCGTCTGCGAGTCTCCGGCTGGGACGTAACCGACGCCGGCGTGATTTCGCTCGCAAAGCTCAAGAACTTGGAGTGGCTCACGATTGAAGATGCTGCCATCACCGACGCCTGCATGAAGGACATTGCCAGCCTCCCAAGGCTCAAGGAACTCGATCTCACGGACAACCCGATCACGGACGCTGGGCTGGCGCAGGTTAAGGGGATGAAACTTCAATCGCTGACCCTAAGAACCACCAGGATCACCGATGGCGGCATTGATGCGATCAAGGACATGACGACGCTCAAAGACCTCGATGTCATTGATACCAAGGTGACCAACGCCGCGCTAGCGAAGCTGAAAGGCATTGCTGATTTGAACGTTCGGGGGCTCCCTAGAGAGGATGTGCATGAGGTTCCCGACGATCCGGAAGACGTGGCCGCAATCCAGGCCGCCTCCCTTCGCATCAGCGCCGAAAAGGACAACGTGACCGATAATGTCCATATAATTCAGGCCCCGGCCGACGAGCAGAAGCCAGGCGTTTGGATCAAGCACCTCAAGGGCCTGCACAATCTGAGGTATTTGATTCTTCCCACCTATGTGACCGATGACGACGATCTCGCGCTTCTTCCCGCGTTGCCTACGCTTGAAAGGCTGGAAGTCAGCAGCGGAAAGTTCTCGGACACCGGGATGAAGTCAATTGGGGCGCTGACCAACCTACGCCTACTTAAATTGGTGGACTGCCCCGGAATTTCGTCCGCAGGGATCGATTGCCTCGGCCGGCTCAAGAATCTCGAGTCGCTGGATTTGCGTTTGGCGCCAATCACGGACGAAGCCCTGCAACACTTGGCAAAGTTTACGCAGCTCAAAGCATTGGGACTTTGCGGTACCAAGGTCACAGACCTTGGTCTTAGGCATCTCGCCGGTCTTGTGAACCTCGAGTCGCTTGATCTAGGGGGAACCAAAACAACCGACGCTGGCTTGGCCCCTCTTCACGCGCTGAGAAAACTGCAAGTTTTCTCGGGAGGTGACGGCGTTACCCGAGACGGCCTCATTGAGCTTAAGAAATATGCGCCAGCATTAGTGGTACCGTGAGAGCCCGCGCCGACAGGCCGCTAGGCGGCTAATAGTCGCGGTTAACAATCCGTAGTTGATAATTCATAATCATAATTACGAACGACAGTAAGTGAAGGGTAACCATCAAAGAAGATAAGAGAGTCAGGAGCCGATTGCATAATCGGCTCCTGACGCCTTCCTGACTGATACATTCCTGACACCCGAAAAACCCAACGTTGCTGCGACTTTGACCCTGACGGCCGACCGATCCTTAGCCGCCATTAGAACAGCCAGCAGACCGATACCCAAGAACAATTTGGAGAATCAAAATGTTGTTTCGCTCGCTTCGGTATTGGAGTTTGCTCGTCCCGCTTTTTGCGCTGCCGCTGGCCGCATATTGCGGCGAGGACACGTCGCCCGCGGCAGCGGTCCCCAAGGCAGATAGCGATGCCAAAGTCGCCGACGATCCCGCCGCAGTCGAGGCATTCAAGAAGGCCGAGCGTTATCGCTATTGCAAGCGCGATAAGGATGGTAATGTAACCGTTGTGGACTTGAACTGGCCGCAGAGCTTTGAAAAGCCTGACGCACACGAACTACGACTTCATTGCCTCGAGAATCTCAAGGGGTTCCCGAAACTTAGGACAATTCTACTGAATACTGACAACCCGAACGAGGAACTCGGCTTCATCGGGGAGTTGACTACGTTAGAGACGCTGGTAGTAGATCATACGGAACTGACCGACATCAGCCTTGTCGCCATCCAGCGGATGACTTGCCTGAAGCGGCTTTCGCTCCGGGGCAGTTACAAGCTGACGGACGGCGGTCTTGAGCACCTTGCCGGCCTGAAATCGTTGGAGGACCTGGATCTCTCCCATACCCACGTTCGTGGAAGCGGACTGCGAATGTTGACGGGTCTTGAAAGCCTGAAGAAGCTCAATCTGGACGGCAGCAGACTCGCCGACGCCGAAATGGCAGACGTGGCGTCCCTCGCCGCTCTTGAGGAACTTGACCTAACTTCCACGAAGATCACACCCGCGTCGCTTGGCGAACTATCGCGGCTAACCCACCTTAGGTCGCTTCACCTTCTGGTGACGGGGATAACGGCGTCCAGCGTCGAAGGCTTGAAGAAGTCCCTCCCGAAGCTGGAAATCGAGCTGCCATCGACGTATGTGCGCAAGGAAACAAGGGACCCCCGGGTCGAAGCCATGGAGAAGGCGATACAGGAAATGGAACCGGATGTGCCTAAGAGACCTTTACCCAAGCCGTCGGCCCGGAGCGATCCTTAGCCGCGGCCAGAGCCCCGAAAGCCCCCGGGGAAAATACCCGGCGGGTAGACAGGATCAGTTTCTCGGACGGATACTCGACCGATACAATTTCACCTTTTTCCGTTGAGGAAGGCATTTCCATGTCGAAGGATTCAAGTTTTCGCCGCCGCAAGTTGTCGTTTCAAATTCTGGAGAACCGCAATCTCCTTTCCACGACCTATACGTGGACCGGGCTCGGCGTCGACGGAGCGAACTGGTCGAACCCGCACAACTGGGATCCCAACACGTCGTTCCCTGGCAATACACGACGGGACGTCGCGGTCCTCGTCGGCGGTGCATCCGTCAAAATGAATGCGGTCGGCCCGTCGGGGCTCGGGGCGCTGGAGTTCGGCACCGGCGCGTCAGACCTCGATATGGCTGGCCAGAACGAATACGCATACAAAATCGCCGATGTGCCAAGCAGCGGGCAAAGCAGCCTTACGATTAAGAACAGTGCGCCGGGCCGAGCTCGTCATTTCGATTCGGAAACTTGTCGGTTGGCGAGGCCTCTGGCGATACGGCGCAGTTGACGTTTGCCGCTGGCGTCGTCGTCGAAAACGACAGCCAGCCGATGGATTTTCTTCCAATTCCGCTTCCAGGGCTGCAACTGCCCCCTTTCTACACTTCCGACTTCGTCGGTCAAGAGGGCACCGGTACATTGGTAGTGAGCAGTGGCGCGACGGTGACTACAAACCCGCTCGCGATTGGGAACGGCAGCGGCGGGAGCGGGACCGTGCTCGTCACAGGTCCAGCCTCGAAGTTGACGGTGAAGTCGGGCATCGTTGTCGGAACCACCGAAGACGCTGGGGGTCTCGGAACGCTCACCGTAGAAGATGGGGCGAATGTGTCCACCTCGGGCAGCTACGGCGACATCTCGGTATCTGGAAAAGGCCGAAAAAGCAACGTTGTCGTCGAAGGATCGGACGTTCACCAATCCGCCCTAGCCGTGGACGACTTCTCATTGGAAGGGTTTGCGAGCGCTCAGGTTCTTGATGGCGGCGCGGCGACTGTCGGCGGTTCTGCGAACATGGGCCTCACAGACGATCAGAGCGTTACCGCGCTGAGCGTCGCGGGGAGCGGCTCAAGCCTCAATGTCGCCGATGCTTTGAGCATTGGGGCAGATGGCACGGCCACGGTATCGATCACAGACAATGGGGCGGTGAATGTTGGGATCATGCCAGTCGTCGGTTTCCCGCCGGGTAATCTCGTTGTCTCCGGCGGCGTTAAAGCCGTCTCGACCGTCACGATCAACGGCGGTAGAATGGTTGTCAAGGGCAGCGGCTTGATCGGATCGGGCGACGGATCGGTGTCGACGGTCAATGTTGACAGCGGAAGCGTTTTTCAGACGGTCTTGCCGTCAACGGTTGCAGGCGGCACGTTGGCCGATGCTACAATCACGGTCGCCGGCAATTCGGGTTGGCTGGTTGGCGTCCCGACTGCGCCCGCAAACCTTACGTTGAGCGGGACGAACAACCGCCTTGACGGGGCCGCCGCCATGGGCGCGCATTTGTTCGTCGAGGACCAAAGCGACGTGACCGCCAGTCTAATCAACGTCAGCGCCGCGGCGGTGCTGGGAGGGACCGGCACGTGCGTCGCGAATGTCGTGTCAAACGGGCTTGTTGAACCGGGCGGAAGCGCTTCGGGTCCGGCGGTTGGAACGCTGCGCGTTGCTGGTAACTACTTATCCAATGCCACTTCGGACCTGCAAATCGAACTGGGTGCTGCTACGTCAAGCATGTTGCGCGTGTCGGGAATCGCGTGCCTGGGCGGGACGCTAAAGGTCGACCTAAACGGGACACAGCCGCAACTCAATCAGCAGTTCACGGTTCTGGAAGCAACAGGCGGCCTCTCGGACACGTTTGATGCTACGCCAAGAGGTCAGAAGCTTCCGAATGGCCTGCAGTGGGATGTTGTCTACACCGGCAACTCGGTCATCCTCGAAGCTGTCAAGGCGACCGGCACGGCTGTCTCGGCAACCGCGGGAACGTCCACCACATTCCAGGTAGCGACGCTCGTCGGGCTGGACCCGTCCGAAGATCCATACCTCACCGCCGAGGTCAGTTATGGTGATGGAGGCGGTGCCCCGATCGACAATACGAACGGCACTTCGCAGTACGGATACATTGACTTCGACGGATCGACGGCGACGGTCTATGGCATTTACGGTTACGCGAAGCCGGGGATCTACGCCGTGCGGACGACTTTCGAAATCAACGGCCAAGAGATCGCGATCGCCGATTCAAAGGCCACGGTCAGCGACAGATCGGGGTC
Source organism: uncultured Planctomycetia bacterium (assembly GCA_963824275.1). Taxonomy (GTDB): domain Bacteria; phylum Planctomycetota; class Planctomycetia; order Pirellulales; family Thermoguttaceae; genus JANXQG01. Next base: position 378,233 of record CAWGOT010000010.1, read on the forward strand.
AGACCGGAACTATGCACTTTGCTATGCAAAGTGCATAGTTCCGGTCTGACCCCGATCTCCGGAGGTCGACGAGCGAGACTCAGCCGGCAGGTAGTGTTGGTCCCTCTGCCGACAATGCAATAAAAGCCCATGCTGTCTCTCCCGGCGCCAATTCGTCCCAGGAGTGCGCCGGCTCGCCATGCTCTTTTCGAAGCACTTCGCACACTTCCGAAAACGAACCGCCGTCGTACATACAATCCTCAGCTGCGTCCGAATCACCCATTCCGCCCGCGACTGTCGCGAACATGGGCGGAACCGCCAATACTCGGACCACCGCCTCGATAACGGATTGGAGGGCATAAGCGACGAGCGATTCTGGATCGTACAGCTGATAAAATCGTTCGTTGCTGCCGAAACATAGAACCTTCCTGTAAACCCTAATATCGAATCCGTAAGGGCCTTCGTCAAAGTAATACTCCCGCATCCCTTCATATTGCGGGACAAACTTTAAGTTCCACGGCCTCTTGCCGCCCACTAGGCCCTCGCGTTCGATAATCGAAAGCTCGCCAGCACACCGATTGAATACGCAGTTGAGCCGAGCCGTTATCTCTTCGGCGGACTCAATGGTTCGCGGAAGGAATACGTCAACGCTTGTGCCCATGATTGTTTCCGCCTTGGGTCTTTAGCGATTCTACACCCGCCAGAAAGCGGCGGTCAAGTAAACCACGGATATTGACGCGGCCTGACCCATCCTTTGCCGCTTACCTGAATTGACCCGCCTTTGCTCACCTAAATTATCTCGCTACACCGTGCGGGCGTCTATGCGCATAAACGCCCGCAAGCGGGAGCAGGTCAAGCGGTTCGTGAAAGCCCTTGCCGGCAAGCGGCTATCGCCGCCGGCAAAAACCAAATGAGCCTGGCCATATAGTCCACGAATCGGGCATAGTTACCCCACGATATGGCATTTGTTGGGTTTGTGCTCAGGACGAAGGCTCCTTTCGATTACCAGCGGCCCGCATGAGCTCCGCCATCGACGTACAGGATGTCACCGGTCACCGTCGCGGCGTCGGTCAGGTACATGACGGCATCCGCGATCTCCTTGACCGTCGACGGCCGGCCCATCGGCGACAGGCTCTCCATCACCTCCTGCGGAGTATTCCGGTGCAGCGGCGTGTAGACGACGCCGGGCGCAACGGCATTCACGCGAATTCTGTCTTTCGCGTACTCAATGGCCAGTTATCCGTGCAAGGTTGTGGTTCACCCGAACGTGAACGAAAACACCTCCACGCCCGGATCGAGAAACTCGATCTCAAACTGCCGATCCCCGACGGGCTTCGCTTGCCGGATCAATTGATACAGCCGCTGCTCGATAACCTTGCCGTCGCCTTTTTCGTCAACGTCACTTCCGTGGGCCGCGCCCGGCGGTTTTCCACTGACGAGCACGCGAAAGCGCACCGAAGTTCCGGCGCCGCCGGTCCCATGACGATGTTAAGATCGCGGGCGTGAAAGCAGTACGCGATCCGCCCCCTGGCCTTGTTCAGCCGGGCGGCCTGTTTCTCCATCGTCCAATCACCGGAAGCAGCCCAATGATTGAGTTTCAACCGCGCGGGGGCATCATAGACGCGACGCTCGCCCAGGACGGCGCCGTCGGGAGAGGCAAAATTCTCGGTGCGATCAATGCCGATATAGTTTTCCGGAGACTTCAAGTTGCTCCAATCGGCGGCAACTTCCGCACCCGGGCATCGACCGAAACCAGCTTATCATCAATGCCGCGGATTCCGGCCTCGGCCAGCAGTTGTTGAACGACCCTTTCCGACTTATCATATTCGCCTTCGCCCCGGTAATGATGTCGAATATGCCCCTGGGCATCGACGAAATAGAGGGCCGGCCAATAGTCGTTCTTAAACGCAGTCCATATCGCATGGTCGTTATCGATCGCGATCGGATAATCGATCTTCATCTCCTTCGCCGCCTGGCGAACGTTATCGACGTTCTTCTCAAAGTCGAACTCGGGCGTGTGCACGCCGATCACCACCAATCCTTGATCCTTGTATTTTTCGGCCCACGCGCGGAGATAGGGAAGCGTGCGTCGCCAATTGATGCAGGAATAGGTCCAGAAGTCGATGACGGCAACTTTTCCCCGCAGGTCGACCGCCGTCAATGGCTTCGAATTGAGCCACTCGGTCGCCGCGGCGCGAGGCAAATCGCCTTCGATGGGTAATCGGACTGCTTCGCTGGACTGCGCCTTCGCACAACCGGCCAAACCGAAGTGGGCGGCGGCAATCGTCATGGCGGCAGTGCCAAGAAAGCGGCGGCGATCGAAGTTGATTTCATCGGACATTGGTATCTCTCCAATTGGACGAATGTGAGATTCATGTCGCCATACGGTCGACAGCGACCACAGCCTCGGCGAATGCCTGCGGCGCCTCTTGAGGCACGTTGTGGCCGATGCCCTCGAAAAGGGGTGACCTGCCCGTTATTGGACGGGCCTCGTCTCGGGACATTCTTACGTTGGGCGGCGGACAGTCAAGTGTTACAATTTCTAAATTTCATCTCTTGGTTCTGCGCACCATAAGGCTTTTTATTTCGCCACGACATGCATCCTGATTTGATGGGCAGCGGATCGTAATTTCTAAAGTGGCTTCACCGGCACATTCGACCTTTACTGCGGCACCACGCAGGCGGGAAGCCCCGACGCACTTGGCGACTGTACGGAACCTGCCGGCGATCCTTCTCCCGTGCCGCTTCGATGTCTATAATTGCGGTATGTTGATTAAAGTAGGATACGAATTCGTCTTCAAGGTGGAGACGCCGTCACTGATGTTGCTGATGGTTGCCCTGCACCCCGATCGTGAACAGACGGTCCGCCGCCACTGCGGGATGATTGTGGAGCCCTATGTCCCGGTCGAGGAGTTCAGCGACGTTTACGGCAACCGTTGCCGCCGGCTCGTGGCGCCGGCAGGTCCGCTCCGCCTGTGGGATGACATGGTGGTCGAAGATTCGGGCCGGCCCGACCCGGTCGAGCCGTGGGTGCGGCAGCACCTCGCCCAGGAACTGCCCAGCGAGACCCTGCTCTTCCTGCTCGGCAGCCGGTATTGCGAGGTCGACCGGCTGATGGAGATCGCGTGGGCCCTCTTCGGCGGCGCGCCGCAGGGCTGGGCGCGGGTCCAGGCGGTCTGCGATTGGGTGCATGCCAACGTCCGCTTCGACCACCAGGCGGCCCGGCCCACCAAGACGGCCTACGACGTCTTCGTGGAGCGGGCCGGCGTCTGCCGCGACTTCGCCCACCTGGCGCTGACCTTCTGCCGCTGCCTCTGCATCCCGGCGCGGTATGCCACGGGCTACCTCGGCGATATCGGCGTTCCGCGCATGGCCTGCCCTATGGATTTCAGCGGCTGGTTCGAGGTCTTCCTCGGCGGCCGCTGGCATACCTTCGACGCCCGGCATAACGTCGCCCGCATCGGCCGCGTGCTGATGGCGCGGGGCCGCGACGCCGCCGACGTGGCCATGACGACCTCTTTCGGCAAGAACACCCTCGAACGATTCACGGTCTGGACGGACGAGGTTCCTGCGGCAACAGCGTTTTGAATCGCGCAGAACGGCCCGCGAGGCCGCGTTCACTCTCCAGTCGGTCTCCGGGTGCCACTGGCAGGCCACCCAGTGCTCGCCGCCCATCAACTCGATGATTTCCTCCACGCCGATCGCGGAGAGGTCCACGCGGGCGGTGCCGTAGACCTTGACCGCGCCCGCGGCGACGGGCCACGCTTCCTTGGCCGCAGGGCAGGCCAGGCCCTGGTGATGAAAAGAGTTCGTCCAGAGTTTCGCCGCCTGGTCGGGACGCGGGATTCCGTCGAACGGATCCCGCTCGTCGGGGTCCGTGCTGGGAAAGACCTTGAAGTACTCGTCCGGGTCGACGAGCTTGACGCTGTGCATCGGTTCGCCGGCCTGCAGCGTGATCGGTTGCAGGGCCGGTTGGTGGCAGACGGAACTGCCGGCCAGGTCCGGTATGAGGGAGAAGCCGAAGGTTACGCCCAGGAGCTGGTGTCCGCGGCAGATCGCCAAGAGCGGCTTCCTGGTCGCCTTGCAGCGATCGATGATTTTGAGCTCCCGCAGGTCGCGCTTGAGATCGAAGCGGCTGAAGCCCTGATGGTTGCGAATCGACTCGCCATAGACCTGCGGGTGAATATCGACGCCGCCGGCAAGGCACACGCCGTCGCAGCGGTCCACCCAGCGGACCAGGTTGTCGGTATTGTCGTGATAGAGCATCACGAAGTCGGCATCGTAGAACGCCTCCAGCATATCGATGCATTCCGGGGTGAAGCCGCTGGGGCCAGTCAATCCGATCAGTTTTGGGACATGATTACATCGGCCATTTTTCCAAGTTCGTGCAGCCCGGCTCGCGGCGGATCATCGGTTCCTCGACCGCGGATCGGTGACAGCCTCTCAGTCCTTTGCCTGCCGGCGGCTGAAGTGCGATTCGATCTCTTCGAGCGTCTTGCCCTTGGTTTCGGGCAGGAAGAACGCGGCGGTCACGAAGTAGATGACCGTTGCGCCGGCAAAGGCGAAGAACATCGTGCCATAGCCGTACTTGCCGACCGTGGGCAGGAAAATCGCCGCGATCGTGGTCGATACGGCCTGGTTGATCAGAAGCGCGATGCTCATGCCGTTGGAGCGGATGCGGGTGGGCATCAACTCGGACAGGGCGAGCCAAACGCAGACGCCCGGCCCGACGGCAAAAAAGGCCATGAAGGCGAAGAGGAAGCTGGCCGTGATCCAACCGCTTTGCGTGCTCGGCACGGGAGTGATCAGGGCGTTTTCGATTGTCAGCGGGGCCTGCCGCGCAGCGGCCAGGTCGGCGAGAGGATTCTTGAACAGCGCAGCGATCCGGCTGGTGGGCAAGCTGCCGTCGCGTTGGATTTCGACGGGTTTTGCCGTCTTGTCATCGCAGCGCACGGCGTTAGTTGCCGACACGAAGTCGCCGAAGGAATAGATGACGACCAGCGTCGACGGCCTGCCGGCGATGGCCTTGCCGGCCTCGCCCGTCTGCGCCAGCAGCCGGTCGGCCTGCGATTGGTCGAAAGTCAATTTCAGGCTCTCATCGGCGGCGACCATTCGTTGGAGGGCCTCTTTGCATTCGACCTGCGTTCTTTCCGTGCGGTGGAACATCAAACCGGCGCAGACAAGCGAAAGGATGATGCCGGCGGTTCCCAGGGAGAGGAGGAACTTGCGGCCTTTGCGATCGACGAGCATGACGCCGACCATCGTCACGAGGAAGTTGACCGAGGCCAGCATCACGTTGCCCCAGTGGGCGGCGACGTCGGAAAGACCGGCCTGAATGAGGATCGTGGTGCAGTAGGGAATGATCGAATTCACGCCCGTCAACTGGTTGCAGGCGAGGATGACGCAGGCCAGGATGAACGGGACCACGTATTTGCGGTGCAGGAGCGACTCCCTGACGGCCCGGCCTGCCGAGGGGGCTTTTTCGGCGGCGGCCGTTTCCGCCATTTCCCGCATTTCGTTTTCCGCCTCCTGCGGGGTGCGGGTGCGAAGCAGGGCCGCCAGCGCGGCCTCGTCGTGGCCGCGGCGGAAGAGCCAGCGCGGCGACTCGGGAACCATCAGGCTGCCGATCACGAACAGCAACCCCGGCGGGAGCGACAGCCAAAAAATGCTCCGCCAGGCGAGGTCCTTGGCCGCAAAAAGCCTCTGAACATCGCCCTGCTTTTCCACCCCTTCCAGCCACATGGCGAAGAAGATGGCGATCAGCGCGGCGGCCACGAAGCCGAGAGTCAGCAGCCATTGAAAGATGCCGGTGCCCTTGCCGCGGTTCGAGGCGCTCGAGACACTCGGCAAGGTAGAGCGGCACCACCACGCCGATCAAGCCGCCGCTTGTGCCTTGCAACAACCGGCCCGCCATGAGCAATCCGTAGCCGTGCGCCGCGGCGATCATGGGGATGCTGACGACGAAGAGAATGCCGCTCAGGGCCATCAGGCTCTTTCGCCCCAAGAGATCGGCCAGCAGGCCCGCGAAAAGGGTCGAGATGACGCTGCCCAAGAGCACCGCCGCCACCACGAAGGAAAGCTGATTCGCGTCGAGTCCGGAAGTTGCTTCCAGGTAGGGCAGCGCGCCGGCGATGATCCCCACGTCGATCCCGTACAACAGGCCGCCGAGACCGGCAACGAACAAGAGAAAACGTAACGGCCAAACCTTGCCGGAATCGCAGGTATTCTTCATGAGTTATTCAGGGTCACGGTTTCTGCAACGTGCTGCCGGTGGTTTCAGGCCGAGCGCCGACGCGCATCGGCCCCGGCAGTCCTGCGAGGAAGGTCCGGCGCGGAATGCGGTGGCCTTGCCTGGGACCGGCTTGCCTTCCCAACGGGCCCGCGTGGGCGAGTCGAGCGGATCGCTGCCGTCAATCGTATAGCGGACCTCCGCGCCGTCAAAGGGAGGCAGAATATGGATCGTGCCGGCGTCCGCCACGGCGTCCGGCATCGGCACGCGGAAGACGATGCCCGCCTGCTTCAGCCGCAAGAGGTGCGGGCCGAGGCGCTCTCGCAAGTCGGCAATGTTGCGCGAAGCCTGGGGCGTCCAGCCCATCTCGGCCAAGGCGCAAAGGCGGGGGAATGTCTTGTAGTCGGCGGTTTCGCCGGCGGTTTTCAAGTCGAGCCAGCCGTTCTTGGCTTTCCAGGGAGTCACGAGCTCGGACCACAGGCAGGCCTGCACACCGAGAAACTTCTGCGACTGTTCGGCCGTCAGCCCCTTCTCGGCCAGGGGATCGAAGGCATAGCAGCGCTCGAGGTCGATCTGGCCGGCCCAGGAGAGCGAGGGCGGCTCATCGTAGCCCTGCGCATAGCCCATGTCGAAATAACAGTGCGGCCCGGGGGCCATGACGACGGGAAAGCCCTGGCGGGCGGCCTGGTAGCCGGGAGCGGTGCCGGTCCACGACAGGATTGCCGTCGAGCGCCGGAACTTGTCGTTGAGGATCTTGTTCCAGCCGATCATAAGCTTGTGATGCCTGGCCAGGATGTCTTCCAGCCGCTTCGTAAAATAGACCTGTGCGTCGCGGAGAGCGGCCAGCTTCTCGCGCCGCATGAGGTCCTGGATTTCAGGGCAGTCCTTCCAGGAGTTATAGTTCACTTCGTCGCCGCCGATGTGGACGTAGTCGAAGGGGAAGAGGGCCGCGAGCTCGCCCAGGATGTCGTCGATCATGGCGTAGTTCGACTCTTTCGCCGGCGAAATGACGTTGTTGCCGCCACGGCCGCGGCCGCTCGGCGCGACGTTGGTCGTCACGGGGCGGACCTCGGGATAGGCGGTGCAGAGGGCCAGCGAGTGGCCGGGCAGATCGATCTCCGGCATGATATTGATGTGCAAGCGGGCCGCGTAGGCCACGATCTCGCGGATCTGGTCTTGGGTGAAGAAACCGCCGTAGGCGCGAACGTCTCGCCGGGCCGCGTGTTGGGCAAGGGGCACTGCGTGCCGCGCCAGGCGCCGATCTCGGTGAGCTTGGGGTACTTTCTGATTTCGATCCGCCAGCCGTCATCGTCGCTCAAGTGCATGTGCAGCACGTTCAGCTTGTGCAAGGCCATGCCGTTCAGGAGATGCTTGGTGTAGTCCACGTCCAAATAATGCCGGGAATAGTCCAGCATGTAGCCCCGCCAGGCGAACCGCGGCTGGTCTTCGATGCGACAACAAGGCGCATTCCAGTGCACCGCGGCCTGCTTCGCGCTGGCGAAGACCGCGGCAGGAAGAAGTTGCCGCAGCGTTTGCCCGCCGTAGAACAGCCCGGCGGGCGCGGCGGCGGTGATGCGGATGGGGGACATCGAAACGACTTCGAGCCGATAGCCTTCCTTGCCCAGGGCGGTTTCCAGGCTGGGGTCGAGGGCGAGCACGACGGCGTTGCCGGCGTCCACGATTTGTCGCCGTTTATCGGCCGACGCCGGCAGCGGCTGCACCACGAGCGGCAAGCCGGTCGCCGGCCGCAGCAACGAGGCCAACGTCTCAGCCTCGTCTTTCGCGGCTTCGCTGGCATAAATAAGCTGCGTGTCGGCGTCGAGTTGCACCTGGCCCTTTTGCCATTCGACCTTGACCGGACGCGGGACGATCGCCGCCGGTTCAGGCTCTGCCGACCATGAGTACATGGTGCCCGTCGATTGCATTGCCAACGCCATGAGTGTGGTAATCGACAAGAACGAAAGAAAGCAGCGTGGTCCTGATTGCATGGTATGCCTTGTGGGGTGATTGGGTTGCGGTCTCTCGCAGCGGAACGAGCACGGTTTTACAGTTTTGCCATGGGATTTTGAATTTCCTTCATTCGTATTTTGAATTTGTTTCGGATTTCGGATTTCGGATTTCGGATTTTTCCCCGATGCCCTTCGTTCAAGGCTTTCTCCTCTACCACACGTAGGTCCCCACGTCTCCGGCGTTCAATGTGGCAACGACGGCCTTCCCGCCGTCGCGGATATTGAACGTCTGCGGCGATTGGGCGGCGTTGACCGCCAGCAGCACCGTTTTGCCGCCGGGCGTCTTGAACGCCACGTTGGGAAGCGTCGAGGGCGAGGTGGATGCAATCCGCACCGAGCCCGGCCGGACGAACTTCGAGGCGTGGGCGATTACATAGTACGCCGCGTTGCGGCTGACGTGGTTTCCATCGATGGTAATGGCCCCCTGGCACATGGTGCAGCCGCCGTCGTCGGTATGCGGCTGGTTCTTCGCATTGGCCGCCAGGTTCCAGAGGAGCACGTTGCGGCTCCAGTTGCGCGTAGCGCCGATGACCAGCCGCTGAATCTGCGGGCCGATGCTCCGCGTCATGCGCTCGCCCGAGCCGGTCACCATCTGCTCGGTAAAATAAAGCTGCTTCGCGGGAAAGGCATCATGCACCGTGGTCATGGCCTCGATCCGGCCGCCGTAGAGATGGAAGCCGGAGCCGTCCACGTACTGGCTCGCCTGGGGGTCTTTCAGGATGGTCAGGGCGTACTGCGGCACGTCGCAGTTGTGATCGTACAGCACGATCTTCGTGTCGATCCCGGCTGCTTTGAAGGCCGGCCCCAAATGGTCCTTGATGAAGACGGCCTGCTCTTCGGCCATCATCTGCATGCTGGGCGTGTTCTTGGGATTCAACGGCTCGTTCTGGATGGTGACGGCGTCGATGCGAATGCCCTCGGCCTTCATGCCCTGGATGTACTTGACGAAGTACTTGGCGTAGGCCGGATAGCACTCGGGCTTGAGCTTGCCGCCCTTGACCTTGTTGTTGGTCTTCATCCAAGGGGGGGCCGACCAGGGCGAGCCCAGGATCTTGATGGCCGGGTTGACGGCCAGGATTTCCTTCAAGACGGGAATGACGTCCACCCGATCGGGAGCGAGCGAGAACTTGGCCATTTCCGCATCGGTTTCGCCGGGCGGAAGGTCGTCGTAGGAGAAGACGCGCTCGTTCAGGTCCGAAGCCCCGATGCTGACGCGCAGGTAACTCACGCCGATGCCGTCGCCCTCGCTGGCGAACAACTCCTTGATCAAAGCGGCCCGGCTGGTGGCATCCATGCGGATCATGTGCAAGGCGCTGCCGCCGGTGAGGGCATAGCCGAAGCCGTCGATCGTCTGAAACGTCTTGGAGGCATCGACCTCGATGGACGGATTCTGATCGTTGGCCTGGCCGAAGGCCAACGGCTTCTGCCGGGTGAATAACGCCGCGCGGTCCATGGTCGTCAGCCAGAGATCCACGCCGGCATTGCGGGTCTCCGGGGCCTGCAACTGCGCCGACCCCACACTCGCCATCGCGCCCGCCACAATCGACATGGCCACGAGGGCCGACCGCATTTTAGCGATGCTTCCCATGCTTGCTCCTTGAAGGATGAGGGATGAAGGATGAGGGATGAAGGATGAAGGATGAGGGATGAGGGATGAGGGATGAGGGATGAAGGATGAAGGATGAAGGATGAATCCCTTTCTCTCATCTCTCATCTCTCATCTCTCATCGCTCATCGCTCATCGCTTATCTCTCATTCTTCATCCTTCCGCCTTCATCCTTGCTTCTGACGCAGCGGAAGCCGAAAGCATCGGAAACCACGCAGGCGTCGGCGAAGCCCGGATCGTCGCAATTCCGTGCAGCGCTGCTGCAGTCTTCGGCCTTGCTCGAGAATCCGCCGCCCCGCAGCGATTTCTTCTCGCCCTGGTCGGGACCGTGGGGATTGTCGGCAGGGCTTTTTTCGTAGTAATCGACCTGGTACCAATCGTTGCACCACTGCCAGACATTGCCCGTCATGTCGTACAGGCCGAAGGGGTTGGCCGGCCACTGCCCGACGGGGTGCGTGCTGCGATCGGCGTTGTCTTTGAACCAGGCATGGCTGCCGAGATCGCGCGGATCGTCGCCGAAGGAATAGGCCTGGCTCGTTCCGCCGCGGCAGGCGTATTCCCACTCGGCCTCCGTGGGCAGCCGATAGCCGTCGGCCGAGAAATCGCACGTGCCCGCCGGGAGCGTGTAGCAGGGATGCAGGTGCTCGGCCTCGGATCGGGCGTTGCAGAAGGCGACGGCCTCGCGCCACCGCACGCGTTCCACAGGATTCTGCGGACCCTCGTGGCGGGATGGACTCTTGCCCGTGATCTTCTTGTAGAGATCCTGCGTGACGTCGAATTTGTCCATGTAGAAGGCGCCCACGGCCACCTTGTGGACGGGGGCCGTGTCGACGCCCGCCGCGTCGCCCATCAGGAACTCACCGGCCGGAATGTAAACCATCGCCACGCCGCCGGGGGTGACGATTTCCTTCGAAGTCGCTGCGCCGGCCGCTTCGCTTGGCGATGCGGGCACGCCCGACGGTTGCCCGCAGCCCGCCAGCGCTAGGGCGATTAAGCAGGGAGCAGAGAGCACGCGGGCAGCAGAAACGCTCCGGGCTCCCCGCTCCCCGCTCCCCGCTCCCCGCATTCCCATACGCTGTTTTTTCATGGTGGACCTCACGTTGCTCCCTACTCCGGCCTGGGGGCGGAGCGCCGGACCGGCTCCCACCAGGTCGGCTTGCGGAGCATCTGCCGGCACTTGACGATGACTTCAGCGGCCAGTTGGACGTGTTGCGGCGATTGCACGCCGATGCGGGCGGCCTGCTCGCTCAGGCGGATCACGAGGACGCTCAGATCGCGGGCCAGATCGTCCTGCGTGCCAGCCACCGAGCGACACTGGTCAGACAGCTTGAGAAACGTCTTCTTGTTGGCAGGGGCGCTGCCATCGACCGTCTTCTGCATCTCGTCGGTCCATTGCCGGACCGTCTCCAGGGAGGCGCGGGGCAATTCCCGCACGCTGGTTTTGTCGATCTCAGCCAGCGACTTTCGCAGTTCCGCAATGCTAGCGGCCAGTTCCGGCTGCTCCTTGGCCTTGGCGGCCAGGGCAAGGTCCATCTCGCGGCGAAAGCGCCGTAGGCCTGATCGCGCTGGCGAATCAGGCGTATGAAGGTCGACACGTCGTTGCACAACTGCGTAATCCGTTCGCGATGCTCGCCTTCCTTGCCTTGATCGTAGAACTCCTGCATCGTGTCAAGCATCGCGCAGACGGCCATCCCGTGCTTCATGAGCGTCTGCTCCACGGTGCCCTCCCGATCGAGGATCTTGTCGGCCTGCGCCTTGCCCAAAGCGCGTGCCAGGACTTCAAAGGGCGTGAGGACGGAGGACTCGGACCGGTTCGAGCTCGGTTCGAGGCAGTAGATGAGAAGGTCGCCCTTGGGCTGGAATTCCTTCTCGAAATGGACCACCGTGTTCGTGCCGTCGAAACGGAGAGGATAATTATACCAGCCCCGGATGTATTTGCCCCAAGTCCTCGTCGGCCTGTTGGCAAAGTAGAAGGGCCAGTCATACTCGTCGGAGGTCACGAAGAACCGCCCGACCCATTTGGCTTCGAAGGGCCGCTTCCAGTCAAGGACCGTGTCCTTTTCCAGGTAGGTGCGCTTCAGCGGCTCAACCCGCCAGATGCCCGGCTTCTCCAGGCAGGAGAAGTAGAAACTCTGCCCGGCCGTGTCGAACGTGACGCTGTCGAAGAGCTTGGACTCCCCGGTCGTCTTGAGTTCCAGGACGGCCGACTGTTTGCCTGGCGGCCAGACGCCCACCGCGGTGCAGTCCTCGCCCTCGACCAATCCCACGAGCATATTGAGCGCGGGAATGTGCAGCCGATCGGCGCCGTAGGCGATCTTAGCGTCATAGAGGAAATCCGTGCCCACCAACGCAGGGACCATGCCGTAGCGGAAGTGCAGGCCGCGGAGGACCAACTGCCGCGCCTTGCCCGGTTTGAACTCGAAGACGCCCTTGTTGTCAACCAGCAGGGTGAACTCGGCTGCGGCGTCGTCGGAATAGACCTCGATGCCTTGCCGCGGCGGCCCGTCTCCTAATGTTGACGCGCTGCGAACGGTCTTGTAGCTTTGAAAACGCTTGACCGACTCGAAGGCGGCCTCGGCCCGTTTCGTGAGCCGATCGCCTTGGCGTGTGGAGATTGCGATGCGGCCGTTTTCCGCGTCGAAGGTCGCCGTTTGGGAGGGTGAGGTGAGAACCAGGGGTTCCGCGGAGAATTTTTGCAGGTTTCCGCCTGGCCTTTCCGCTTCAGCGGCAGTCGCTGGTGGCAAAGCCGCAAGGCCCACGCCGCCGATCACGGCCAAGGCGACGATAAAATGTCGATAATTCACTCGATCCATGTTGTTCCCTCCCGGTTCTTGTCGGCGGTCAATACGTGTTGCCCGGATCCAACTTGGGGGCGAAGCGTCGGGCAGGTTCCCACCAGGTCGGCTTGCGGAGCAACTGCCGGGCCTTGAGGATGACCTCTTCGGCCATCAAGGCGTGTTGCGGCGATTGCACGCTGATGCGGGCAGCTTGCTCCGTAAGGCGGATGACTTGGATGCTCAGATCGCGGGCCAGATCGTCCTGCGTGCCTGCCACCGAGCGGCACTGCCCTGCCAGCTTGGCGTAGGTCTTCTTGTTGGCAGGACGGCTTCCATCGACTGTCTTCTTCATCTCGTCGGTCCATTGCTGGACCGTATCCAAGGCCGTCGTGGGCAATTCGCGCCGGCTGGTTTCATCGATTTCCGCCAGCGATTTTTGCAACTCGGCGACGCTTGCGGCCAGTTCCGGCCGCTGCTTGGCCCGGGCGGCCAGCGCGGCCTGCATGTCGCGGGCGAAGGCGGCGAACGCCTGATCGCGCTGGCGAATCGTGCGAATGAAGGCCGACACGTCGCTGCACCACTGCACGATCTGCTCGCGATGCTCGCCTTCCTTGCCCTGATCGTACCACTCCTGCATGGTGTTGGTCATGGCGCAGACGGCCAGCCGATGGTCCAAGATCGTCTGCTCCACGGCGCCTTCCGGATCGAGGATCTGCTCGGCCTGCGTCTTCCCCAAGGCCCGCGCCATGACTTCGGCGGGCGTGAGGACTGAGACCTCAGGATTGGTCGGGTGCGGTTCGAGGCAGTAGATGAGGAGTTCGCCCTTGGGCTGGAATTGCTTTTCGAAATGGAGCACCGTCTGGTCGCCGTCGAAGCGGACGGGGTATTGGTACCAGCCGCGGATGTAGCGGCCCCAAATCTTCGCCGGTTTGCTGTTGAAGTAGAACGGCCAGTCGTATTCGTCGGACGTGATGAAGAAGCGTCCGATCCACTTGGCTTCGAAGGGCCGTTTCCAGGCAATCACCGTATCGTGTTCCAGGTAGTTGCGCTTCAGCGGCTCGGCATGCCATAAGCCCGGCTTCTCCAGGCAGGAGAAGTAAAAGCTCTGCCCGGCGGTGTCGAACGTGAGGCTGTCGAAGAGCGGGGAGCCCGGGTCCCCTCTTGCTCCTTGCTCCCTGCTCCCTGCTCCCTGCGGTTTGATTGTCAAGGCGGCCGACTGTTTGCCCGGCGGCCAGACGCCCACTGCCATGCAGTCCTCGCCCTCGACCAGCCCCAGGAGCATGTTCAGCGCCGGGATGTGCAGGCGATCCGCGGCGTAGGCGGTCTTGGAGTCGTAGAGCAAATCGGTGCCCACCAGGGAAGGGACCAAGCCGTAGCGGAACTGCAGGCCGCGAAGGACCAATTGCTGTGCCTTGCCCGGTTTGAATTCGAAGATGCCTTTGTCGTCGACCAGCAGGGTGAACTCGGCTGCGTCGTCGTCGGAATAGACCTCGATGCCCTGCCGCGGCGGCCCGTCTCCCAATGTTGACGCGCTGCGAACGGTCTTGTAGCTTTGAAAGTGCTTGACCGACTCGAAGGCGGCCTCGGCCCGTTTCGTGAGCCGATCGCCTTGGCGCGTGGAGATCGCAACGCGGCCGTTTTCCGCGTCGAAGGTTGCCGTTTGGGACGGCGAGTCGAGGACGACGGGCCCCGTGGAGAATTTTTGCAAGCTCCCCTCTGCCACCGGGAGAGGGGCAGGGGGTGAGGGCTTCTCCGTTTCAGCGGCAGTCGCCGGCGACAAAGCCGCATAGCCCAGGCCGCCGATCACGGTCAAGCCGAGTGCAAGAGTTCGATAGCCGATTCGAGCCATGGTAGTTCCTTTCCGTTTGGACCGGCGAACGAATGTCTAATCAGTTTGGCGTGCTCGCCGATGGCCGTCAAGGCACTTCCCCTGGCAATTACGAAGTTCTTCATCGGCATGGATTTTCTGCCGCCGCCCCGGAGAACGGTCCCCTTCTTTCGAGTATGCCTGTCGATCTCTGCTCGACCGCATCGCGTCTTCCAGCGCGCGTCGGTGTTAAACCTCGCGAACGGACTGGCGAAATGCAGCGCGTTTCAAGAGTCGCCTTAACGCCGCTCGGTTCGCCTGCGGGCCCGCTGCTGGGCATGGGTCAGCGCATTGAGCATGCCGCCGGCAGGCGATTCCTTTTGGGCCGGCGGCTCGTCGGGCACGATGGACCCATGGTCGGCGGGCTTGACTGGGGGCTTGGCTGGGGCCTTGCTCGCCCCCTCGCTGGCGCTTCGGGTTCGTAGGAAACCGGTCCAGCTTCGCACCCGCTCCGTCCGGGCACCATGTACCCATGGTCGGCGGGGCAACAGCCGCGAGTACCATGTACCGATGGTCGACAGCCAGCGGGCAGATAGCAGCCCCATCCGCCGCTCAAGCACTTCCAGCAGAAAGATCGCGACGGCCGCCAGCAGTAAATAGGGCGCGACCGACATCAGCCGCGGTCGGCGGGGAATGTCTTTCCAAACGCTGGCCAGGTCGAGCCGCTCGCTGCCGCCGGTCGCGCGGGCCAGGCCTTCCAGGCGCGGGCCCCTTCGTGGGTCTCGGCAGGCAGATACTCCGGCGAATAGGGCAAACACATGGGCGCCAGAGTGGCCTGCCATAAGCCCGGCGCGGCGATCGTCGTCAGGGCCGTCTGGCTGCCGGCGAGCGGGATTTCGCCCAGCAGGGTGTCGGCCGATGACCACTGCATCGGCGTCGTCCGGGCGACGGCCGCTCTCCCGGGCCGGGCGAAAAGCGTGGTCAGCTCCGGCAGGCGCGTAAAAGGGTTCGTCGGCCGGGCAGGATCGAGGTGCAACTCGACGCGGCAGACGCCGTTCCGCAATTCCTGCGTGGCGACCACGCCCCGGCCGAGCTCTCCGCGACTTGCCGGCCGTCCAGCGGGCCAGCGAGGTGAAGAAGTCGCCCGCGTTCTTCCAGCCGGCCATCGCGCCGGTATACTTCCCGTCGGCCTCGCCCGCATAGCACAGCACCCGTCCCAGGCCGGCCTGCCAGGCGGCCAGCACCGGCGCCTGGTACTCGTCGCCGGAAATGACGGCCAGATTCGCGTCCGGGCTCAGGTAACAGCAGAGTTGTAGCCGCCGATCTTGGGAAAATCGCCCAGGGCCTGCCGCGTGATGGCCGCCAGCCCGCCGGTCGGCGCGGACCGTCACCGGGTCTTCCAAGAACGCGCTGCGGGCGATCAAGAAGCGTGTCCTGGGCGAACAAGCCGGGGCAGCTCCTGGGCCACGTTGGTGAACATGCACTGTCCGCCGCCCCGCCGGGCGATGTCCTTCGAGCAGCTCGGCGTCGCAGTCCTTCTCCGTGCCCAGCCCGACGACGCTGACGGTGATGCCCGCCTTGGCGCACTTCGGCGACCAGCGGCTTGTAGTCGCCCGGCTCTTCCGCGTCGGCGGCGTCGGAGAAGAGGACGATGTGCTTCGTGCCCGCCTTGGCCGGGGCGATCATGCGGGCGGCGTCCGTCAGCGCCACGTAGATGTAGATGCCCGCCGCCCGACGGAGTCGATGCGCAGGACCGGGGCCCGCATGGCCGGCCTTGTCGGTCACGTCGGAGAGGGGCACGATGGTGTGCGGAATGGTATCGACGGCGATGCAGCCGAACTGGTCCGTCGGTCCCAGCATGTCGATCACCTCGGCGGTGGCGAGGTCGGCCAGCTGGATCTTCGGCCGCCCGTCGGGCCCGGGCATGGCCATGCTGCCGCTGCGGTCCAGGGCCACGACGATCGCCACCGACAGCTTGCGGTGCTCCCGCCGCAGCTCCATCGAGACGGGCATGACCGGCTCCAGCGGGCTCTTGTAATATCCGCCCGGGCCGTAGGAGTCCTTGCCGCCGGTGATCATCAGCCCGCCGCCGCTCTGGGCGACCCAGGCGGCGAGGTTCTCCATGCCGACGTGGCCCACCAGGCTGGCCGGCGTGTTCTCCAGGAGGACGCCCGAATAGCCGGCCAGTTCCTCGAGCGTCCAGTTGCACTGCGAGGCGGGCAGCGCCTTGACCTTGATCCCGCCCTTCGCCAGGAGGGCCGGGGAGCCCGAGGGGACTCGCGGGGCTGACGCAGAGCAGCGGCTTGGCCCGCGGACGCCCACGAGCAACCGGCGCCGGTTGTTTTCCGGCACCGGGTCGGGGCCTTCGCCCGTCGACGTGGAGCAGGTACTCGCCACACGCCGCTTCTCGCCGCGGCCGTGTCGCGGAAGATCAGGCGGCTGGTGCCCGCGGGGACGGCCTGCTTGCCGCGGGCGATCGTCACGCTGGCCGCGGAGCAACTCGTAGCGAGACCGTCTGCCCGCAGCGGCGAATCGATCCAGGCGGTGATCATGAACGATTCGCCGGGCAGGACGCTCTCGGGCCCCTGGAGCGCTTTGCGATGGCCAGGTCGCCGGCCCGCGGAGCGCTCCATGAGCCGGTAATCGATGGCCACGCCGGCGGCCGCCGCCCGGGCGGCCGCGGCGGAGATGTCGCGGCCGGTCCAGCGGCCGTCGGAGAGGACGCAGAAGCCGGCCCGGACTCGCCGGGCGGAACAGCGAGAGGGCCAGGTCCAGGGCGTCGGCCAGTTGCGAGGCCTCGCGGCCCACCTCCGCCGAGAAACCGGCGAACTTGCCCGCGCTGCGGCGACTGCTCGACGGCGGCCGTTTCGGCGAAGGAGACCACGCCCAGCTTGTCGCCCGCGGGCATGGCGGCGTGGACGATGTCGGCCGCCTCCTTCTGCGGCGGCGGCGCTGTCGGCCGGCATCGAAAGGCTGCGGTCGGCCACCACCACGACCGTGCCCGCACCGGGCCGGCAAGACGAACGCTCAGGCTGCACAGGGCCAGCAGCGGCAGGCCAGGGCCGCGGACCGCAGCAGCAACAGCAGCCGCGAGGGCAGCCGCCACCGCCAGAGCGACATCGCCAGCGGAATGGCCAGGACCAGCCAGAAGGGATCGCCGAGCGTCATGTGCCGCGCCCTCCACGTGACGACGGGGACATCACTGATGCGTGCGAAGCACCTGCGGGCCGTGCCGGCGACTCCGGGATGTCCCGTTTTCGCGACCAGCGCCGCGTGCCCCGTCATGAGCGCCAATGCCGTCAGGAGCAACACCCAGCCGAGGCCGATTTCACTGGTCCTGGTACGCTGCCGAGCGATTCCAGTTCCCCCAGCGGCCGGTCTGGCAGCCGGTGAGGTCCGATTCGTCGCGAGAGAGGACGTTGACGGAGAACTGGCGCTTGGCCGTCGGGCGTATCGACAGCGTACAGTCCGGCGCGATCGGCCGGGACCACGGCGCGCCGTCCACGAACGGCCAATTTCCGCGAAGATCTTGTCCGGCGAGGTAACCTCAACCTCCTTCGCGTCGTGGGCCAGCACGACGGTCGCCGTTTCGCCCAGGCGGACGTTCGGCGTGAGCACGCCGGGCAGCCCGCCGCGCCGCCACGTGACGAGGTTGGCAAAAGAGGATCGGCCAGTCGGGCGTGTCTTGCAGGTTCGACGCGGCGGGGGCGAAGCTCATCTGCAGCCGGTCGCCGCCCGGCGCTGTCCTCGCTCTCGGTCAGCAACGGCACGTTGCCCGCGGTAATGATCGGCAGTCCGGCTCAGCGGCGCGTCGGGCGAGGCGGACCAGACAGCGTTGGCCAGCGACAGGCCTTGGGCCAGAGAGTGGTTGCGGTTGATGACGAAGGGGCCGGCGTAGGCCGCCGGATTCGCGGCGGGGAGGATTTCCAGCCGCCAGGCATCGCCCGGGCCGTCGCCCGCGTGCGTCAGAAATAACGAGGTCCGGGCGGTCGTCGACTTCCAACGTCTGGTCGGTGGCGGCCAAGGCCCGGACCACCGCCTGCCGCAGTTTCGTTTCAGCCACATCGACGTGTACCCGTAGCGGCCGGGCCGCGGCAGGCAGCAGCAAGACATGGTTGTCGATATCGAGGGCGTCGCGGTCGAGCGTGGCACGCAGCGGCGGCGAGGCGACGGGCAAGTCGAGAATCACCTGACGGACGGCTCCGGCGGCAAGGTCCAGGCGGCTGGTCCGGGCCGAGGCCAGGTTGCCGCCCTCCAGGGTCAAGGTTCCCTGGCCGGCTGAGTCGGAAAGGTTCGCCACTTCCAGGAGCGACTCGTTCCTTGTCGCCAGACACGGGTGCGCGTGGCGGCGGTGAAGGCCAGGTTGGCCAGCGGCTCGCCGCAGGCCCACCACTCGACCTGACCGCCCTCCAGCGGCGCCGGCGGGGGCATGGTCGCTGAGGACGAGGATCCGCGCCGTCGGACCGCCCACTTCCGCCGCCAGGGCCACGGCTGCGGGCAGGTCGGCCGTCGGGGCCTGGCAAGTCCATTGCTCTAAGACCTCAGCGACGCGGCCGGCGTCATGCACCGGCTCGGCCGCGTCAGGCGGGGCTTTGCCCGGCGAGAACGAAGCGGGCCAGGTAGTCGCTGGCCCGCAGCGCCTCGTTCAAAGCGGTCGCGGCTCGCTTCCGCGAGGAGTCCGAGCCGTCGCCGTTTGCGGCCAGCATGGAATAGGAATCATCGAGCACGACCACCAGCGGCCGGACAAGGTCGTGCCGCACCAGGGCCGGTCCGGCGGCCGCCAGGACCAGGGCCGTGATCGCCAGCAGTTCCAACAGCAAGGTGAGCGGGGTCTGCATGCGGGCGAGGATCCGCCCGCCCTGCCGCGGCGTGTGCGGATCGATCCAGAACGCCAGGCTGGAGACGACGGCCCGTCGCGAGCGGCTGCGAAACCAATAGACGGCCGCCAGCGCCGGCAAGGCGGCCAGTCCCAGCAGCATCATGGGCGCGGTGAAGGTCATAATTGGCAGGATAGCCGATTGCCGGGCCGGCGGCAAGGATGGACGGGGGATTAGGGCGGGGAGAGTACTCAGTACGCAGTACTCAGTACCTAACAGTCAGAGGGCGACAGAAAAATGGGGGACAGAAAAATAGGAACAAAGAAAGATCGGCCTTTTTCCCCCTCTTATTTTTCTGTCCCCCATTTTTCTGTCGCCCTGCCTCTGCCTATGGAAAGAGGCTAAGCCGTGCCCATTGTCGCCGTGCCGTTTTCTGGGCCTCGTCGTTCATCTTGAGCCGATCGATGGTCGCTCGCCCGATGTCTGTCAGAGCGTGGATTTCTCCGGTGGCAACGAGCGCCTGGAAATGCTCGCTCCATTGGTCCTTGCGAGGGTTGAACAGGCGGACTATCGTTCCGCTGAGCGGATCGGTCCCCGAGGTCCGCGCCGCCTTATGGACGTTGCACGAACGGCATGCCAGGGCCAGTTCGGCTTCTGTCTCCTCAACCCCTGAAGCGCGGGGGAGTATATGTTCGACTTCAAAGGGAAAATTGAAAATGACCTCCGGCGCGGCAATACTCACAGCGGTGGCCTGCGCCGGGCGACATCGGCGTATCGCGGGTTCATCGGCCGAGCTCGTCGGCAAGAGCGGCGGCGCGCTTTCCGGCGGCGCAACTTCTGCTTCAATAAGTGCTTCCAACTCGGCTTGCTCTGATTCCGGCATGCATCCACCCTGCTCCTTGACGCGGGACCGCCGTTCCATCAATTCCGACAACCGGCGCTGCTCCGAGGCGCAAAAGAAACGATCGGGACGGAAACTCTGGATCACCACCAACGTGCCTGCTTGCTCATCAGACAGATGCACAGAAATCGCATCCAAGGCTTCTCCGGGCGTCTTGCCAAGTGAGGACTTGTTGCCGGACACTGCCTGAAATGAAATCTCCCCTTCCGTATTGGGAATGGGCAAAATCGTTACGGTCATGTTCTTACTCCCATTGCGTCTCTCATGAAATCATAGACTATCTCTAGTGCGAAGTCCAACCGCGGGCGGCGGGAGCGGTGATGTCACGGCCCGTCCAGTTTCCGTCGGAGGAATTTGGCGCGGCCCCGCTCTCCGGGGGGAGGGCAAATCCCAAATCCAAAACCGCGACGTGCTATTTGACCGTTGTCGTAGTCTCGGCGGCGTGCCGATCCAAGAAGTAATGCGAAATCAGCATCTTGCTTCGCTGTTTCATCGTCTCCATCTCGGTCTCCTGGGCCGTCGTCGTTTCCGAACTGGTTACGACTGAAGGCGGGGGAGAGTACTCGGTACTGGGTTCCCCTCCCTCCGCCATTTTTCTGCCATTTTCCTTTCTCCCTCCCCATTTTTCTGTCCCCTGATCTTTCTGTCGCCATCATTCAGTCATCCAGAGCCAAGAGGCCACCGAGAATTCTTTGCCTCTATGGGTCCTCTCGCCGCAATCGCGGTGGCCGACGCGGGTGAGGTGAGGGACGTGCCTCTGATCGACATGCCGCACGATGTTAGGCGTCCGGGTACTTCTTTCTGATATCTTTGAATACCTTCGTGTACTCAGCGAGCAGCCCATGCTTCCATCGTGATAGATGACGGGTAAACACCTTATCGAGTTTGCGTTTCTGCATGTCGTCTGTATAGCCTACGTCCTTAAGTCCAAGAAGTTTTCTCGCAAAGTCCTTCAGCGAAATATGAACGGTATCGGCCTGCCAATCCTCCGGGGCGCGGGTATTGTAGTAACCGCTGAGCTGTGAGGAATAGTGGCGTACGTAGTGCTCAACCGGGAAACCGAGTTTGTTCAGTTGATGCCGAGTCCCTATTCCGATGGCGATGGCGATCGGCGGCCTGCTGAAAGCGCTCAGTTCTTCCTTAAGGAGGGGGCACCAGGCCTGGTATCGGCGATGACGGTACTTGGAAGCGAGCTTTGTTAGCATTGCACCCTTGGAAATGTCAGTAATCAGGTATTGAAACTGGCCTTTGCACAAATAGGTGTACGCGCAGTAGTGGAGAATGAAATCTTGCTCGCTCGTGAGGAAATTTTTGAAACCCTCGTTCACATTTTTTGCGACCTCTTTTACGCCCTTCCCACCAGTCGCGGATTCCATACCGATAAGTGCAAATAAGGGCTTTTCGGTAAAAATCGGGTTTGGAATATAGACCGAATCAATTCCGAAGTCTTTCACGTCCTGCAAAACCCGTTGCTGAAATTTAGGGCTAAGATCAAGCATCTTTTCGGTCCCGTCGTAACTGAATACTAGTTCGCATACCCACCACTGATTGCTGATCGCCCCGCGAGTGGGTCTCTTTCGTCATTCGTCATTCTGTTCCCTGCCCCCGCTCCTTGCTATAACGTCAGCATCCCTGCCTCCACCAACGGCGAGAGGTCCCAGGTGCGGCAGAGTTCCTCGGCGACCAGGGGCACGAGCACGGCCCCGGTCTGCCGCGCGGCCTGCCGCCATGCGTCACAATGACGCTGGAGGTTGCCGCGGTAACGGGCCACCGCGGCAGTATCCAGGAACAACTCCTCGGCCGCGCCGGTCTCGCTATCGATAAGGCGGTGGTTCCCCTGTTGCGGCGGGGTGAGGTCGTCAGCCGCCAACACCTGGATCACGTAGACCGCCGCCGCGCACTGCGCCATGGCCAAGAGCAGCTCCAGCGGGTCGCCCAGCCAGAGCAGGTCGCTCACGATCACCCGCATGCCCCACGCCCGCCAGGCCGGCGGCAGGGCGCGGAACGACTCGGCCGGGCTTTCCGCGGCGTCCAGCGGGAAGGCGGGGAGCTGGGAGCGGGGAGCGGGGAGCCCGGAGCAAGAGTCGTTCTCCCCGCTCCCAACTCCCCGCTCCCAGCCTTCAGGCAGCGGCTGGTAGCCGCGCCCCGTAAGAAATGCCCTTCGGCTGTAGCCGGAATTGTCGGCGGCGGTGATCACGGCGGCGGCCAGGGCCACCGTCGCGCGGCGCTTTTCCGTGCCGGGCAGGGCCATCGAGCGCGAGCCGTCCACGACCAGGTCCAGGTGCGGGCAGACCTCGTGGCGGTAGAGCTTGACGATCATCTTGTCGCTCCGCGCGTAGGCCGCCCAATCCAGGCGGCGGAGGTCATCGCCGGGCTGATACTCGCGGTGGTCCATGAACTCCATGCTCTCGCCGGCCAGTCGGCCCAGTTGCGAGCCGGCGGTGCCTTGCGGCGCACGGCGCGGGGCCGCCAGCCCGTAGCGCGCGGCGGCCTGCCGGCCTTCGGAGATGAATGGGGCAAGGGATGGGGTCATTGTTGGGTCTCGGGTCTTAGAACTTAGGTCTTAGATCTTGCTCTAAGCTCTAAGCTCTAAGCTCTAAGTTCTCATCAAGCGGAACGAACTTCCGCCGCTGCCGGTGGAACCAAGGGAACGCCACTAGAACGCCCAGGACCAACCAGCCGATCACAAAGGGGCCCGCCATATAGGCGACGGGCTGCGAGGGCGACGTGGTCAACACCAGGGGGCTGGCCAGCAGGTACCAGGGCGGTTCCTGCCACCAGTTTCTCACCAGCATGAAGGTAAAAAGGTACGGCACGATAGAGACGCCGAGGCCGATGAACACGGCAATCAGCGGCAGAGTTTCCGTGGGCAGCTGGCGGAACACGTTCATCCGCAGGAAGGCCGTCGTCAGGCAGTAGCACAACACGTAGCCGAAGACGATCAATAGGTCCGCCGCCGCCTCGGAGAACTGATCGCCATAATAACTCCTGGAATAAATTCCGCCCGCGAAGCCCAGGCCGAGCGAGCCGCGAATGACATAGGCGGCCGCGATGGTCGCCATGAACATCAGCGTGGACCAGATCAGTCCGCCGGCCGACCCCGTGTAAAGCAGGAATGCGCCGGCCCGCAAGAGCCGATTGCGGGGGATGGTGCGGCGGACGCGGGTGGTCCACGCCTCCCGCTCGCTCATCGCCGCCACGGCGGTGACCATCCAGGCGATTCCGCTGCCGATCATCCAACTGCCGACCGGCCAAATGTCGCTCGTGAGCCAACTCCAGACGGACGCGAGGCCGCCCGTAACCAGCCAGGCGGAAACGAGGTACAGGCGGGGAACCAACATGCGGTTGGAGAGCTTGGGGCTCAAGAGGGCCACCGAAAGGACGTAGAGCAGGCCGATGGCGAGGACCTCCAGCAGCGCCAGAGTGCCAAGGACTCCCCAAAACTCGCCGGCGTCGACCATGCCCAGGCCCAGCCACCCCCTCCGCATCGACAACTCGCTGATGACCGAGATCACGCCCGCGCCCAGGTAGCAAAGGCACGATCACGACTCCCCCGGCCGCGAGACAGCGGAAGAGCCACGAGCCGGAAACGGCCCCGGCGCAGATCCCCAGCGCGTTGGCCACCGCGCAGATCGCGTAATTGATGGCGAGCAGGAGAAAGATCGTGGGCAGGTCGATGCCGCCCAGCAGATAGGTGAGGACCATGAAGGGCATGCAGGCGCTGAAGATCAGGAGCGTCAGGGCCATGGCGGAGAAGTATTTGCCGCGGACGATGCCCGCGGGACGGATCGTGGTGATGAAGAGCAGGTCGATGTTCGCGTCGTTGCGCTCCAGCGACAGGCGGAGGCCCGCGTAGAGCGGCACGAAGCCCATGCAGGTGAGCATCAGCAGGACCAGCAGGCCGCCGAACATGTCGCCGCCCGTGCCCGGCACTGACCGCGGCTTCGGGCGACGTCGCCAGGAAGCCGCCCACGATCGACCAGGTTGATCAGCAGGAAGAGCATCAGCACGGCGATCACCCAGCGGCTCTGCACTGCCTGGCGGAATTCCTTGACCGCCACCGGGTTTACCCAGTCGTCCGCCGATGCCGTCCAGGCCAGCAACTTCTTCACGTCACATCTCCCTTGGTCACGTTCATGAAGACGTCCTCCAGGTCGATCTGTCGCTGGCGGTACTCGATGACTCGGAGTCCCTTGCCGATAAGGTGCGCGAGGATGGAGCTTTGCATCTCATCGCCGCCATCGAGGTGGAACTCCAACTCCTCGCCCGCCGCGCGGACCTCGCCCACGCCGGGCAATTGCAGCAGCTCGCGTTGCAGGGCTTCGGTCCCCTCCGTCGCGCGGACGACAACCAACCGGTGCGGCGAACCGCCGGCCAGGATCTGCTCCATCGAACCGGCGCGGAGGATCTTGCCGTGCTCGATGATCACCGCGCCGTTGCAGATCTCCGCCAGCTCGGTGAGGATGTGCGAGCTGATGAGGATCGCCTTGCCGCGGTCGGCCAGCACCTTCAGCAGCTCCCGCAACTCGACGCGGGCCCGCGGGTCGAGCCCCGCCGCCGGCTCGTCGAGGACCAGCACGGGCGGATCGTGCACCAGCGTGCGGGCCAGGCTCACGCGCTGCTTCATGCCCTTCGACAGGGCCGGCAGCAGCTTGTCGCGGATGCCCTTGAGGTTGGCAAACTGTTCGACGGAATCGACGACCGACAGCCGCTTCGCGCCGCGCAGGCCGTAGGCCCGGGCGAAGAAGTCGAGGTAGTCATGCACGGTCATGTCGCGGTGGGCGGGCAGGGTATCGGGCATGAAGCCCACGAGGCGGCGGGCCTTCTCGGGATCGTCCACCAGCGACACGCCGTCGATGTAGGCGTTGCCTTCCGTGGGATCGTCGAGCGTGGCAAGGATCCGCATGGTCGTGGTCTTGCCCGCCCCGTTGGGCCCCACGAAGGCGAAGATGTGGCCCGACGAGAAGCTGAACGTGATGTCGTCCACCGCGCGGGTCTTGCCGAAATGCCGCTGGATGTTGACGATCTTAACGTCCATGGTCTTGTGCCTCGCAAACGCCGCAGACGATGGCCACGGTGTCCTCCGACGCCGCGGCGTCGAAGCGGGCATCGACAAACGGCGATTTCTTCAAGAACGCGATGTAAGACCCGGGAATCAGCAAGTGGGCGGGGTCTTTATCCGTGTTCCAGCGGTCGAGCACGGCGAGCCGATTGGGGTCGAAAAGCAGGGAGCCACCCAGAGGGTACCCGGCAGGGAGCCGGGAGAAAGACTCTTGCTCCCTCCACCCGGCCCCCTGCTCCTTGCTCCCCGCTCCCCGCTCCCCGCTTTTCGCCTTCAATGGCTTCTCTGCGCCCGCCGCGATGTCGCGGCCCTCGAACACCCGCCCCGAGGCGTCGGCCCAGTAGAGCCGTTCGATGTCGGCCCCCAGGGCGTTGACCACGGTAGGCGCGTCGCCATGGGCGGCGAAAATCAGCCGCTCGCGGCGGTCCTCGTTCTTGCGGAACTGGAAGTAGGCCGGCACGCGGGCCCCGATCCAGCCGGAAACCAGGTGCTGGTCGCTGCTCCAGTCGACATACCGCCGCTCGGGGACTTCACGTGTCCGCCGGTACCGCTCCTGCTCGTCGCTGAGCAGGGCCACTTCGGTCTCCGCGCCGAACCGCGGTCCGGACGACGGCGTCAGCGGGCAAAAGTAGGAGGCGTAGCCGAAGGTGGTCGCGCGATGCGTGCGCTGGTCGAGCAGGGTCATGCTGGCGATCTTGCCGTGGCCCGACCAACCTTCGGAAAACGCCGAGTAGCCGAACACGGCCAGGCAGGTCAGCAGGGAGATGGCCGGCACGTTCCACCACAGCCAGATTCGCCGCTTGTAGCGCGACAGGAGCCAAAAATTCACCGGCCCAATGCCGACGGCGAACAAGAGCACGAGGGCGAACATCCCACCCACGGGCACCTTGGCCTCGGCGACCAGCAAGTTATGGCTGTCCGCGGGCTTTTGATTGGGCGGGTATTGGTGAAGTTCCAGGGCGTCCAGCGCACGGGCCGTTTTCTCCCAATTGGTTTCACTTTCCGCCCCGCTCGCCACGGCATGACCCAGCCCCACAAAATAGCCGCCGTGGCCGTCGGCTATGGCGTTTTCCGAAAAGGGGCCGGGAACCGCTCGTCCGTGGACCAGCAGCGTCCCGCCGCACTCCAGGAATCGCCGCAGGGCCAACTGCACTTCCGCCGGCAACTGCTCCGCCTCCTTCTCGGTCAGCAGGACCACGTCGAAGCACGAATAGCCCAACCAGTTGGGACTCCACTGGCTGGCGGGAAGCTCGCTGCGGAGAAATGTGAACTTGCTGGCCTCCGGTTCCGTCGGCATTGGCGCAGCCGGTTCAGGCGGATCCGCCGGGCCGGGAACAACGCCAGGCGCATGGGACCCTGGAGGGTCGAACACAGGGGCCGGCGCCTGGTGAAAACCTTGCGGGACGGAGCGGCTCAAGAACACGGCAGGCTTCGCGCCCAAGTCGCACCCCAAACGGGCCCGCCGCGGTATCCGGTCGCAATCGCGCCCACAACGACCGTCTTGCTCTCCGAAACTCCTTCCACGCCGACTTCCATGCTGCCATTGCCTTCCATGGGCGATTGGTAGAGAGACACGATGGCCTCTTGTTCGCCGGCGATCTGGACGGTACGGGAATCGACGGTGCCGCCTTCGCCGCGGTAGCCCCGCGAGGATGGAATTTGCAGGTGTACGACGCGGTCTTGCTTCGCACGGTTCCTGAGCTGTACGCGGTATTCGATATAGCCATGGAAAGACTCGTCGCCGGATCGCGTGCCCAGGCTCGGCGGCGGCTGGACGTTGACCTCGACATCGCCCACTTGCTCCCGCGCCGCCGCGGCCAAGGGGAGCATCGCCAGGACAAAGAGGTGAATTGCAAATTGCAATTTGCAAATTGAGAATCTCAAATTTTCAATTTCCAACTTGCAACTTGCAATTTGCAATCTCTCCCCTGCTGCCTTCACGACTGCTCCTCCTTCACGCCCTTCGCGACGGCCACGTCGGCCGGCAGCTCGAGCCCCGCTTCGTCGAGCGAATCCAATAGGCCCCGGACCACCGCCAACTCGCCGACCTGATCGAAGCGGGCCTTGTAGTTGAGGATCAAGCGGTGGTTCAAGGCGGCCGGGGCCGCTCGTCGAACGTCCTCGAAGCCAACGCTCGGCCGGCCCGAAATCAAGGCAAAGGCCCGCGCGGCCTCGGCAATGGCAATCGCCGCCCTCGGGCTGGCCCCGTAGGTCACGTAGTTCGCGACCTCGGCCGTCGCCTCAGGGCTGCCGGGATGACTGGCCGCCACCAGCCGCGAGATGTAGCGCGACACGGCCCGCGGCAAGTAGACCCGCTCCATCACGCCGAACAAGCCCTGCAATTCCTCCCGCGAGAGCGACGTGCTCGGCAGGGGCGGCTCGCCGCGGCGGCGGGTAGAGATGATGCGGTCCAGCACGTCCACCGAGACATCGCTCACGGCCAGCTTGAAGAGGAAGCGGTCCAACTGGGCTTCCGGCAGCGGATAGGTCCCCTCCAGCTCGATCGGGTTCTGGCTGGCCAGCACGAAGAACGGATCGGGCAGCATCCGCGTCTGGCCCAGGAGCGTCACCGAGCGTTCCTGCATTGCTTCCAGCAAGGCCGATTGGGTTTTCGGGCTGGCACGGTTGATCTCGTCGGCCAGAAGGATGTTGGTGAAGACCGGGCCGCTCTGGAAAGTCATCTCCCGGCCGCCCGGGTACCCGCTTGCGGGTGGAGTGTCGCGGAGGATGTGCGTGCCCAGGATGTCGCTGGGCATCAGGTCGGGCGTGAACTGCACCCGGCGGAATTCGAGCCGCAGGATCTGCCCCAGGGCCTTGATCATGGCCGTCTTGCCCACGCCGGGCAGGCCCTCGAGCAGGATGTGCCCGCGGCTGAGGATGCCGGCCAGGACCAAGCGGTGCAGCTCGCTACGGCCCAGCAAGATCTCGTCCATTTGCGTCAAGAGCCGCCCGGTCAGCTCCACGGCGGGTGCCAATTCCTCGGGCGAAAGCAGCGGCGGCGGTGCGGACGTCGTCATTTTTTCCCTCGTTCGAAGTAGCGCTCGACCGTTCTCTCGTGCTCCGGCAGGATGACCTGGGTACGGGCCTCGCCGCCGCCGGCCTGGGCCGCGTTCAAGGCCCCGCCGGACGATCCGCCGCCGGCCTTATCCGCGGTGGGGTCGCCGCTGCTGATGCCCGCCAGCCGGCTGTCCTTGAGCGAAGCCGCGGCCCCCGGCGCAAGGACCTTCGCCTTGAAGGCGGCGTCGTCTTGCTTCGCGCCTTCGGTCCAGGTCATGGCCGCGGGCGCGGGACCCCGGCTCGTTCCGCCCCGGCCGGGCAGCCCGGGCCTTTCGTCGCTCGTCGATTGTTGCCCGGCGAGGAATGCGGCGAGATCCTCGGTGTCGGCTGGCGACCCGCTCTGCGACCCGCCCTGCTTGGCTCGGGCAAGAGCGACGACGACTTCTTTGGCTTCGCACTCCCCCGCCGCCTTGCAACGGTCCAGCTCGTCGGCATCCACGAGCCGCGCTTTGACGAGCCGGGCGATTTTCGCCTCTTCGCACTCCTTGCATTCGGAAAGGGCCTTCATCGAGCTCTTCGAGCTGCGACTGGCTGAGCTCGCCCTTGCGGCAGGCCTCTTGCAGCGCCTCGGAGAGGCTCTCTTGGAGCCGCTGGTTCTCCTCGGCGCTTTGCTCGGCCATTTTCGCCAGGGCCTTCATGGCTTCGGCGGAGGAGGCAGGGAGCAGGGAGCCACCCAGAGGGTACCCGGCAGGGAGCCCGGAGGGAGAGTCGGATTCTGCTCCCTGCTCCCCGCTCCCCGCTCCCTGCTTCTGTAGGGCCTTGGCCAGCTCCTGCTCGCGGCTGAGGGCCGCGGTCTGGCGGATGGCCGACTCGGCCGCTTCCGCGGCCTCCTTGCGGAACGACTGCGCAAGGTGGTCGGTCGCCTCCATGGTCTTCGCGGGGTCTTTGCCCTGGGCCTCCTGACGGACCCGCTCCAGGTCCCTTTCCAGCACATGGGCCTTCTCCGGCGGCACGATCTGCTCCTGGGTTAGCACCTGGAGTTGATCGGCCAGCTTGCGGATATCGCCGCCGATTTGCAGGGCCGCATCGCTGCCGGACAGGGCGCAATCGGGCATGAGGAAGGCGGCGACAAGAAAAGCCGCGCTAGCGACCCAGAGCAGCGCAGGGACGTCTCCAATGCCAGACCAGCGACGGCGCGGGCACTTGCTCGATGCGGGTTGTCCAGGGCCCGATGTCGGTGTCGCCGGCCGCCATCAGCAGGCCGCCCAGGGCGCCGTGCCGATCGAGCACCGCGCGGACTACGCTGGGAGAGGGGAGTTTCCGCAGCGCGATGACCACCCCGACCGCCACGGCCGCCGCCAACCCTGCCGCCCCCCACAGGAGCCAGCATCGGTCCACGAGGAAGGCGGCCCGCAGCCCGACGACTGCTCCCGCCCAGAGCATGTTCCAGGCGAAAGAGAAGCGGAAGCCCTCGCGGAGCGCCAGGACGCAACCCAGCCTTCGGCGAAAGCGCTGGGTGACCTCCGCATAATTCTCGCTACGCATGTCGCATCCTCCTTTTCACGGCGGGTTTCAGTTTGGCGTGCTCGCGGATGGCCGTCAAGGCACTTCCCCTGGCAATTACGAAGTCCTGGCGCTGCCAAGTTGCTCAAGTCTTGTTAGCCATCCACCAAAATGGGGGCATTTTGCACGAATCGCGGCAAGTCCGATCAACTCGCCGACCTGTGGCCCAATGGCTTCTCGCCTGTAGGGATCGTCCTTCAGTTTATCGGCTTCGTCGCGCCCTGGAAACCCGGTGTGCAGGGCATACAAGTCGATCATCGTCGTGAAGAAAACATCGGCGGCGGAATCCTGTTTCAGAAAGCGGGCAATATCGTTCTTCATCGGCATGTATCTTCTGCCGCCGCCCCGGTGAACGGTGCCCTTCTTTCGAGCGTGTGCGATCAGCACGGGTTTGTGCGTTGTTGTAGGTTCGCAGTTCCCAAGCCGCGAGCGAACTATCTTGGGCCTCCGCTTTGGCAGCGTGGACCAAAGCACGATAGTCCTCTTCCAGGTCCAGCTTGGTCCAGCTTGGACCAGTGTAATTCGGAAGGTTCTTAATGATCCGGCGGTCGAATGGGCAGTGAGGCGGCGAGGGAATCTTCCCGAGACACCAGAAGTATTTCAGATAAAGATTGAGTGCCTTTTGCGCCGTGCCGATGCGAAATCGTCCGTTCTCCAGCGCCTTCGCGTGTGCGGAAGTCAGACTTACCGACAACTCGACAATGTTTCGGATGTGCGCCTCCTCCGTTACTTGATTCGCATAGCTCTCCACGATCTTCTCTAGCCGCGAGCGTAGACTATCCTGAAACTTCTTTCGCTCATTCTGACGAGAGCCGTGGGAGTAAACGCCGGCCCGTTGCACCGTGGCCATCAGGGTCAGACTGAAAAGCTCAGCCTTCAGAAACTGCTCTTGGTCCCCGTTCATTTGGCGTTCTTCTCTTGCATCCACGTTTGGAAGTTCTCGGCCTGATAGACTCTCCCGGCCAACAACTCATAGCCGGCGGTCAAGGGATGGCTGGCGTCGGCGTAAAGATCGCTCGGCAACTCGTCCGGCGCCACGCAAGGAAGACCCTTTTCCGACAACCATCTTACCACGCCATCGTGTATCGCAGTATACCCCGCGACACTCTTGCCGGCAATCATGTGCTTGTTAAAGGGCGTGACGATCACCAGCACGTCGTTGCCGCGGTCTTGCAACAGGGCGACGGTCCGCTGAAACGCGGCCCATTGCAGGGACGATGCCAGATCCACCCACGCGAAGGGGGTCTGGACGGCGCCGTTGGCCGTCCACGGCTGATGCCGCTGACTTCCCTCGCCGCGGTCGGCGTCGTCGCCTTGGCCCAAGGGGACATCCAGCCTGATTTGGGCCAGCGGATCCATGTAGCTGTTGGGGTAGCGCCGCGGCCGGTCGGGGTCTTCGGCCAGCGTCCACTGCAAGATGCTCTGCTGATGGAAATAGCAATCCTGCACATGATCGACCCAGCATAAGAAGCCGACGTTCCGCTCGATCACGGCGCCGAGCCGCTCGTTGGCGTCGGCCTGGTAAGAGGGGACGCGCGGGTAGAACTGAGGCAGGAGCGAGGCATGGTTGATGTTCTCCGCCTTCCCAGTCTGCATGTCCCGCTCGGGGCTGCTGAGCCATAGCAGATTGCAGACGACGATCACCTTCCGGTCGTGCAGCGCAGTGCCGTAGTGCCGCACCAGTCCCTCCAGCGCCAGGGGAAACAGGCCGTTGACACCGGCGTTGACGAAGCGGTCCGGCGACCCGGCCTGCTGGCTGAGGAAGTGCGGGAGCGTTCCGTCGGACTTCACATATTCGCCCCACACCACCGAATCGCCCAGCACGACGATCGGCTTCGCAACGGCGGTCTTCTGCAGGCGCCAGTCGAACAACCAGTAGTCGTTGCTGAGCTGGTACGGGACGCGGTAATCGGCGCCGGTGTCGAAGCGTTCGATATGTTTCCAAAGCCGGGGAGTCGTAACGGCAATCAGCGTCACGATCGGCAGAACGACGGCCCATTGCCGCAGGCTGAGCCGCATCTCGCTGGTGACGGGCAGCCGCTCGAGCGGGTTTTTCTCATTGTCTTGCTCCATAGTCGATTAACTTTCTTGGCTCCCCTCGCCCGCGCAGGGAGGGGCTTCCTCAAAACTGGAAGTAGATAAAGGTCCCCCCGCCCGACGAGAAGACAGACATATACAGGATCATGAAGACCGCCGCCGCGATGCGGACCGGCGCAAGCTTCAAATACTCTCGCCATTTCGACTCGTATAGGAATGCATAGAGCCAAATCAGCCCTACCATCAGCAACATCAGGACCGGCACTTGCGGATCGTGCCAGGACGACATGAAGATCCGCCGCACGATGAGGGCCGCATCGCCCACCGAACCGGCCCTAAAGAAAATCCAGGCGAAACAGACGAAGAAGAAGACGCCCGCCTGCTTTGCCAGCTTGGGCACGCGCCGGCAATAGAACTCCGACCGCTCGAGGTCGCGGGTAATCATCACGCCCAGGCCATGCAGCAGGCCCCAGATCAGAAACGTCCAGGAGGCCCCGTGCCAGATCCCGGAGACGGCAAAGGTGATGAGCAGGTTCCGGTAGGTCAGGAGCTTGCCGCCGCGATTGCCGCCCAGCGGGATGTAGACGTAGTCCCGGAACCACGACGAGAGGCTGATGTGCCAGCGGGTCCAGAACTCGCCGATGCCGGTGGCCAGATAGGGGTTGCGAAAGTTCAGGATCAAGTCGAAGCCCATGACCTTGGCCACGCCGCGGGCCATGTCGGTGTAGCCGCTGAAATCGCAGTATATCTGCCAGGCGAAGGCAAAGGTCGCCACCAACAGCGCCGGGGCGTCGAAGGCGGCCGGATGGCGATAGACCCGCTCGACGTAGTGCGAGAGGTAGTTGGCCAGGGCCAGTTTCTTGAACAGGCCCACCAGAAAGAGCGATGCGCCGTCGGTGAAGTTTTGCAGGCGGATTTCCGGAAACTTCTGGTACTGGGGAAGCAGGTGTTTGGCCCGCTCGATGGGCCCCGCCATCAACTGCGGAAAGAAACAGACGAAGGTTGCAAACCGCAGGAAGTTCCTCTCCCGCGGCACTCTGCCCAGGTAGAAATCGATCGTGTAACTGAGCGATTGGAAGGTAAAGAACGAAATGCCCGCCGGCAGCAGGTATTTCCAACCGTAGGGCATCAGCGTCGCCGGCTGGGGAAGCTTGGCGGACAGGTGCGCCCATGCCAGAAAAACATTGAGATTCGCGACCAGGAACCCGGCATACTTGAAGAAGAGCAAGAGCGCCAGGTTGTTGAACACGCTAATGAACAACCAGATTTTTCGGCTGCTCAAGAGTGCTCCCAGGGCCATCAGCAGCACAAGCGCGCTGAAGACAATCAACGCGGGCCGCAAGGTGGCCGGCCCGAAAAGTGCCAGCCCCGCAATACCGAAGGCCGCCAAGGCCGATCCGAGGAAGGAGTATTTCAGCACTCGATCATCGAAGCGCAGGTGGGTCAGCCGGCCCAGCAGGTCGACGTTCGCGCCTTGGCGCGGACAATGGTCCATGAGCGTGACCAGGAAGTAGTCCAGCACGGTCGAGTAGAACACCATAAGCAAGTAGGGATTCCAACCCGTCGCCACGACCAACAACCAGCGGCGCAGACTGCTGGTCGAGTAGGGCACCATGAACAAGTTGGGATTCCACCAGAGGTCGGAAGAAGAGTAATCGTCCGGCTTCCACCATGCGTAAAAGAAGTAGGACGCCAGCATCAGCCAGGCGATCCAGAATCGCGTTTTCCTCAGCAAGAAGAAGACCGGCAGGACAATGGCCAGGAAAATGAGGAACGGCCACGTGTGAAAGAGCATCTTGCCAGGTTCCTACTTCAACACCGCGCGGAAATGCGTCCAGGGGAAAAATCCGAAATCCGACAGTGACAAACCCCCAAGTTTATTGGCCTTTCTCACGCAGGTCAATCGAGGGAGCGTTTTGGGGGCAATTGAGGCCCTTAAGGGGCGGGCACCATGTAGTCGGCGGCGGCGGAACGTGGATTGGCAAGCGGTTTTTCGCCCCCTCGCTTGTGTTTCCGGGTCCCGTTATCGATAATGCGCCTGCCGTTCGATCCCTCTTGTATCAGGAGAAGTCATGACTTCAGCAGCCACCGCGCGGGCAGCCGCCTGCGAGAAGATACCGACTTGCATCTTTGCCACCGCGGCGGACGTCAACGTGGCCGTGGCGCGAGAAATCGCCGCCCTCATCCGCCAGCGTGCCGCGGAGGGCAAAAACGCCGTTCTGGGTCTGGCGACCGGTTCCACGCCGACGGGGGTCTACAACGAGCTCGTCCGCATGCACCAGCAAGAAGGCCTGAGCTTCGGCAACGTGGTTACCTTCAATCTCGACGAGTACTATCCGATCCAACGGCACGAGTTGCAAAGCTATCATCGCTTCATGCACGAATGGCTCTTTGACCACGTCGACATCCCGCCGGAAAACGTCCATATTCCCGACGGCGCCGTTGCGATCGAGCGCGTGGGCGAGTTCTGCGAGGCCTACGAAAAGGCCATCGCCGACGCGGGAGGAATCAACGTCCAGATCCTCGGCATCGGCCGCAGCGGGCACATCGGCTTCAACGAACCGGGGTCCTCGCGCCACAGCCGCACGCGACTGATCACGCTGGACCGCGTAACCCGCGTCGATGCCGCCAGCGATTTCTTCGGCCAAGAGCACGTTCCGCGGCGGGCGATCACCATGGGCGTAGGCACGATCCTTGCGGCCCGCAAGGTGATCCTCGTCAGCTTCGGCGAACACAAGGCCGGCGTGCTGGCCCAGGCCATCGAGGGGCCGGTCACCAGCACCGTGGCCGCCAGCTTCTTGCAGGAGCATCCTGATGCCGTGATGATGCTCGACGCGGCAGCCGCGGCCGAACTGACCCGCGTCAAGAGTCCTTGGCTGCTGGGGCCGGTCGCTTGGGATAAAACGCTCGTTCGCCAGGCGGTGATCTGGCTGGCCCGCAAGACGGGCAAGGCGATTCTCAAGCTGACCGACGAAGACTATAACGAGGCCGGCTTGCAGGACCTGCTGGCCAACGGCGGTCCGGCCTACGACATCAACCTGGAAGTCTTCCGCACGTTGCAGAATACGATCACCGGTTGGCCCGGCGGCAAGCCGGACGCCAAGAAGCGGCCCGGAGACATTCGCCGCGCCACGGACACGATTTTTCCCAAACGCGTGTTGATTTTCTCGCCGCACCCGGACGACGACGCGATTTCGATGGGCGGCACGTTGATTCGGCTTGCGGCCCAGGGACACGAGGTGCATGTCGCGTACCAGACTTCGGGCAACATCGCCGTCTTCGACCTCGACGCGGTCCGCTTTGCCGATTTCGCCGCCGACTTCAATCGCCTCTTCGGCATCGGCGTCGAGCAAACTGGCTGGATCGAACGGCACGTCGACGAGTTCCTTAAGAACAAGCAGCCCGGCCAGGTCGATAGCCCCGAGGTGCAGCGGATCAAGACGCTGATCCGTCGCGGTGAATCCCGCTCGGCCGCCCGCGATTGCGGCGTGCCCGTCGAGAACCTGCATTTTCTCGACATGCCGTTTTACGAAACGGGCAAGGTTCGCAAGAAGCCGCTCTCGCAGGACGATATTCGCCTGGTCGCGGAGTTGCTGGAAAAGGTCCGTCCGCACCAGATCTACGCGGCAGGCGACCTCACCGACCCGCACGGCACGCACCGCGTCTGCCTGGCAGCCGTCTTCGCGGCCGTCAATCGCGTCAAAGACCAGGAGTGGTTCGAAGCCTGTGAAGTCTGGCTCTACCGCGGGGCCTGGCAGGAGTGGGAACCGGAGCGGATCGAGATGGCCGTCCCGCTCAGTCCGCGCGAGCTGCTCGGCAAGCGGAGCGCGATTTTCAAGCATCAGTCGCAGAAGGACCGTGCCATGTTCCCCGGTCCCGACGAGCGAGAGTTCTGGCAGCGGGCCGAAGCCCGCAATCGGGCCACCGCCCAGTTGTACGACCAGCTCGGCCTGGCCGAGTACGAAGCCATTGAAGGATTCGTGCGCTGGTTGCCTGACAGAGCATGAGTTGAAGGAGATAATTTGGCCGTTTTCGGCGTCTTATAGATAGGGCCGCTGTGCCGCAGAATTATTCCGTGAACCATTTCAGCTTGGGCGGCGTCTATACGATAGAATACAAGTAGACAGCTCGCGTGGAGCTGACCAATTGAGAGAAAGAGCCATGACTTCAGTGCGCCTGAGTTGCAAACTGCGATGTGGGACGGGTACATCCGCCGATCAATCGGCGAATATGCTCCCGTTCTATCCATTGCGAACGTGACATCAGGCCGCCCTTTCCCGAAGAATGCCTGAAGCCTGGTGTCACAGCGACATCAGGCTTTTTTGTTGGACATCAGGCTTTTTTCGTTTGGGTCGGTAGCTGAGACGCGGGCACCGACCGTAGGTTGGTCGACGCCTGGCTGAAAACCAGGAGAGGCGGATTCGAGCACGCCCGACCCACTGCGTGAGAAGTACGCGCTCCAGACGGCCCATTCGTCGTGGGAGCACGAGAGCGCGAGCGGTGTCTTGTAGGAAAACCGATGCGGAGTCATCTAACGGTAGGATGAGACACTCTGAAGGTCTTCGTGCCGGTTCGATTCCAGCCTCCGCAGCTTGACGATGGAAGCCATCCGGCCGGATGAGGAGCCTGTCTTGAAAACAGGTGACGGCGAGCAGCCGTTTGTGAGTTCGAGTCTCACGGCTTCCGCCTTGATGAGTTTGATTACGGAAGTCATCCGAACTGGTGAGGAACCTGCTTGGAAGGCAGGCGGCGGCAGAAATGCTGCTTGTGGGTTCGAGCCCGGGCACCGAGCGCAGCTTGGTCGTCTTCCGCTTCGGGGTCATGGTCCAACAGGAAGATGCCAGCATCGCACGCTGGAGATTCGGGTGCGACTCCCGGTGACTCCACTTGATAAATACGGTCCCGTGGTCCAACGGCAACGACACTTGGTCCACACCCAGGAAACGATGGTTCGATTCCATCCGGGACCACTTTGGCTCGGTAGGCAACCGGCGGACCACCTTGGCTTAGAACCAGGGATGTCGACCACCGCTGCGCGGCGGTGCCCGGTTCGACTCCCACCTGAGCCACTACGAACGATTATAAACGATCAATGGCCTTGTGGAGCAGCCTGGAGTGCTCGCCTGCCTGTCACTCCGGCGAACACTTTCGCTAAACGCTTGCCAATACACGGTTTACGTCAGTGCGAAATGCACTAACTTTTCAAGTTTAGCCTCAAATGCGGCGCTTTGCAAGTCACCGACATGTGCAGACAAATACCCTACTTGTGAGGAAAGTGAGAATGCGGCGCTGATACGGCGCTTTCGACCAACCCGACGGAAGGGCTTGACTCGTCGGGGCAACCACGTAAACTTGGCTTGTGCCACTTTCGCTGGCCACGCCCAGTGCGGCGGCGGGTCGAGTTGGGAGGCAGAAATACGTTCTTTTCTTCAGGAGACTTTTCGATGGCTGCGAGGATTCCAAGAAATGTCGCTTTATTGATTGCGTTCTTTGGTTTGATGATTCTGTCGGCTGCGCCGCTGCCCGCACAGGAAACGGAACAATGGCGTCTGTCATGGACGGACACGTTGTCAAACAAGAACGAGCAAATGCTCTTCGAGAGTCGCCATGACGCTGAAGTGTTCAAAGCCACTTTGACTGGTACGAACCTGACAACTGGCGGTCCCGTATACATCAACATTAAGCTCGATCAGACGGCGGGAAAAGCTATTGAGGCTGTGAAGACCGTGAAGGACGCAAAGGATGCCGCCGACAAAGCCAAGGAGATTCTTGAAAAGAAGGGCTGGGTGGGGCACGCCCTTGATGAATACAAGGATAAGCTGAAAGACGTGTACAACCAAGTCAAGGATTTCCGTATTTCGCTGACCTCTCAGGTCGGCAGGGTGAGCAAGAAGTCTTTCGATGACGTGAACCGACAGATCAAGGAGTACAACCAGCAAGTCGATCAGTTTGCCAGCAAGTTCCCCTCAGAACCGCAGTCGTTCTCACGTCTCGCTCCCGTGACTCAGTCAGATCTGAAAGGCACGCTTGAAGGTGATTCAACCGAAGGCGTCGGTAGCGGCAAGTATTCAGTCTGGGTTTTCAAGAACGACGGTGGGCAGTGGGCGAAGCAGCCCGAACGGACCCTGAATACCGACGACGCGAAAGCCGTTACCGATTATGTGGCAAAAGTGAAGGCGGTGGACGGCTGGACGGCGACAACGAATGCGCCAGCACCGCCGATTACGATGCCCGAGAAGAAGCAGGTGGCGCTTGGAGCGGGTCCGAAGTTGGAAGGTACATCGTGGGATCGAATGCCAGCAAAGGATGCAGCGGGGGGGCGAAGTGTGTTGACCTTTGAGGCAAACAGCAAATGCAGGGAGGACGGCGTTACTGGAAACGGCCGAGAGTATACATCGACGGGAACGTGGAAGGTAACGAACAATAGCGAAGTGCTAATCAAGTTCGATGGCATCAAGGACGAGAGCAGATACAAGCTTCAGGACGACAGGCTGGTCGATTTAGATGGTGAAAAACTCGGTTTAGATTTCAGTTCCTATCGCAAGCGGTAGCCGGGCAAGCACGGACGTAGCGAACGAACCGACAAGCCAAGGTGTTGCGCACGTCCAGGGCGAAGCCCTGTCGAATGCCGGGGTCATTGACCCATGCCAAAAAGCTCCGCCCCCGGCAAGGCCCCTATTGCGTCGTTTGACGCCGCTCCGGCCGACACGTCCAAAGCCCC
Source organism: uncultured Planctomycetia bacterium (assembly GCA_963824275.1). Lineage (GTDB taxonomy): Bacteria > Planctomycetota > Planctomycetia > Pirellulales > Thermoguttaceae > JANXQG01. The sequence continues at coordinate 416,738 of CAWGOT010000010.1, forward strand.
ACGGTTCTTCCCGGCGGCCCCACCTACAGGCGACAGTGACCGTTGGCGGCAAGCGGTAAGGGAATAGGCAATCGGGAATCGGGAATCGGGCGGGTGACGCGGTTCAAACTCTGGCAACAAGCCAGACGATAGGGCCACCCGGCGGCGCAGATTTTTCGCGCCGTAGCGTATCCGCTCAAATAACCCTCCCACGGTCCCGGCCGGCAAGCCTTGACCCTTACCTATGCGTGCAAGTAGCGTTGCACGGTTCGGCGGCCACTCCCAGGGCTGTTGCAATCTCCGTATCGTTCAAGCCCTTGCTTCGCAACGCAAGAGCGCGGGCGGCATCCGCTTTCAAGGTGCCGGACTTGCGGCCCTGATAAACTCCGTTGCGCTTGGCAATGGCGATTCCGGCGGCTTGCCGTTCCCGGCGTGTCTGTTGCTCCATTTCGGCAACGGCGAATAGAACGCTGGCAATCATCTTCCCGGCGGGGCCGGCAAAGTCAAGTTGTTGCGTCACGCTGACGAGCCTGACACCCTTACCCAGCCAATCGCAAAGCGTGTCGATTCCATCCCGTAGACTACGGGAAAGACGGTCGAGTTTCCAGACGATTACCGTCTTGACCTGCCCAGCGAAGATGTCGGATTGCAGCCGGATGAATTCCGGCCGGTCAAGGTTGTCCCCGGTGTCCTTATCGACGTAGTAAGCGGCATCGGTAATGCCGTTCCCGGCAAGCCACTTGTCGATTTCGGCACGTTGCCCAGCCTCATTTTGTCCTACGGTCGAAATTCGGATGTAGACGCAATTCATTGGTGCTTCTCCCTTGGATCGTTGTGACATCTAAAGTATACGCTACTTGGCGTAATAGTCAAATACGGAATGATATGTTATAATACGCATTTATGACCATATATATGGTATAATCGGTACTTCCTCAACCTTCTGGTAGGTGGGTGGATCGAAAGACCCTATTTGTCATAGCGTCAGCCGGGTCGAGACCGTGGGGCCGGCCGTGTGCAGCGTCAGCCGGTCGAGACCGTGGGGCCGGTCGTGAGCAACGTCAGCCGGGTCGAGACCGTGGGGCCGGCCGTGAGCAGCGTCAGCCGGTCGAGACCGTGGGGCCGGCCGTGAGCAGCGTCAGCCGGTCGAGACCGTGGGGCCGGTCGTGAGCAACGTCAGCCGGGTCGAGACCGTGGGGCCGGCCGTGAGCAGCGTCAGCCGGGTCGAGACCGTGGGGCCGGTCGTGAGCAGCGTCAGCCGGGTCGAGACCCTGGGGCCGGCCGTGAGCAGCGTCAGCCGGGTCGAGACCGTGGGGCCGGTCGTGAGCAGCGTCAGCCGGGTCGAGACCGTGGGGCCGGTCGTGAGCAGCGTCAGCCGGGTCGAGACCGTGGGGCCGGTCGTGAGCAGCGTCAGCCGGGTCGAGACCGTGGGGCCGGCCGTGAGCAACGTCAGCCGGTCGAGACCGTGGGGGCCGGCCGTGAGCAGCGTCAGCCGGTCGAGACCGTGGGGCCGGTCGTGAGCAACGTCAGCCGGGTCGAGACCGTGGGGCCGGCCGTGAGCAGCGTCAGCCGGTCGAGACCGTGGGGCCGGCCGTGAGCAGCGTCAGCCGGGTCGAGACCGTGGGGCCGGTCGTGAGCAACGTCAGCCGGTCGAGACCGTGGGGCCGGCCGTGAGCAGCGTCAGCCGGGTCGAGACCGTGGGGCCGGTCGTGAGCAGCGTCAGCCGGGTCGAGACCGTGGGGCCGGCCGTGAGCAACGTCAGCCGGTCGAGACCGTGGGGGCCGGCCGTGAGCCGCGTCAGCGGCGGCGAATGGACGCGGAACGCCGTATAAACATCATCCAGGGGCGCGCATCCTAACCGCGCATGAGGGGTAAGTCACTGCGAATTCAAGACTTAGCCCCTTTGAACGCGAAAAACCACAATTTCACAAAAGTCCTTATCTATCGCTATATAGCGTTCAGTTTGAAGCTAGTATTTGAGTGGCGCACTATAGACGCTATGAAGGACGGGGATTTGGTAATTTGCAGAAAACACCTTCAGGCATCGGTAAGTATTGACGCACCAATACTTTACGCCACGTCTACGGAAGCCTCTGGGTTTTATTCCGTGTAAACAGCGCAAACATCCACCGCGTTTTGCGATCCTTCGGAGAACTATCAAAAGGCGTAACCATGTTACCCGATCCAAAAGACCTATTCCGGCCCGGTGCCTATCGGGGAGCGTGTTGCGCAGCGATGTGAGCAACATCGGTCTGCCGAGCGCCAAGCCAAGGCCGCTGAGCTTCAAACCAAGGCGGCTGAGCGTCAGGCTAAGGCCGCAGAGCTTCAAGCCAAGGCCACTAAGCGGCGCAACGGCCGCCCCGCCGCACAGAAAGTTGTTCTATGGGCGTATGAGCGCCGGATGGATGGTGTGAAGAGGACAGCAGAGTTGCATCCCGGCCGGGTCAATGCCCAGCCATTTCGTAATGAGGGGGAGAGATTGCGTGAGCGGCGGACGTGGTGCCGGCAACTATTGGCCACCGCCGTAAGGACTGTGGCAAGTCACCTTGCAATGAAGCGGAATGTCAAGAAGGTGGAGCGTGACCAGAACTTCTGGGAAGAAGTGGCCCGATACGTTTTTCGATGCTACGAGAAAACGGGGAAAAATCCCCCGGCATCGGTTATTCAAGAAAAGTTGGACTTCGCACTATGAACGGCGGCGGCGGAAGGTGGCGACCCGCAGGAGCCCTAAGTCTCGAATGATCGTCAACGCGCACCACGTCACGCCACCATAGTCAAGACCACGACCAGCGCGACAAGCACGACCGACAGACAGCCGGACGGCTGCTCGTCCGGGACGGCGGCAAGGGCCGTCAACGGATCGGTGCCGGCGGCGACTTGCAAGAGGAATTCTGTCTCTCGCGGGTCCATTATGCACCCGCCTTTCCGTTGCCGTTGACGGGACGTGGATGACTGCCGCGCTGTTGGCAATCGACAGGGGGCGCACCCGCCTTGCCGTTGACCTTGCCATCGCCATTGACCTTGCCATTGACCTTGCCATTGACCTTGCCATTGACCTTGCCATTGACCTTGCCATTGACCTTGACCTTGCCATTGCCGTTTCCGTTGACCGGCGGCAAGAAGGGATTGTCTTTGAGGGTCTTCCCACGGTCAAGGTATTCCAGGTTGGTTTCGACGTGCCCGTAGCGGGTTTCAATCATGCGGGTATCGACATGGCCCATAGACTTGGAAACGGCCATAGGTTCCCCGCCCTGGGTAAGTGCGGCATAGGCGTATGAATGCCTACAAGCAGTTGCAACAAGCCCAGGGAAGTTTCCCTTCTTGCGCAGGCGGCGCACGGCGCACCCAATGGAATCCTTGTTCCACGGTTTACCGGCCGTGTTCAGGAAAACATGGGCGTCCGGTTCCCGACCCGCAATCAGCCTCTCGACAATCGCGATAGAGGCAGGGTTAAGCGGAATCACCAGGGCGATTGCGCGAATCTAGGTAATCTGCTATGACTAGGGGATTGCGATTTCCGTTGCTTGCCGAGGAGCGGCAAGAGCGTGGATGTCGCGCAGGCCCAGGAGTCCACCAGGTCATGGCCAAGAAGTCCGCCAAGATTCAACACCACTTCGCAACTCTCACTGATCCTCGACGATGGCCGCCCGTCTACCCATTGATCAACATCGTGACAATCGCCATCTGTGCGGTCATCTGCGGGGCCGACGACTTCGTGGCCATTGCGGAGTTCGGCAAGCGCGATGCGCGTGGTTTTCGCGATTTCTGGATCTGAAGGAGGGCGTCCCTTCCCATGATCGTTTCAACGCGATCTTCGCCACCATCAATCCGGCGGAGTTCGAGAAGTGTCTGCTCAGTTGGGTCACCGCGTTGCACGAGATTAGCGGCGGGCAAGTGATCGCCATCGACGGCAAGACGCTCCGCCGCAGTTACGACACCGCCAGCGGTAAGGCGGCGATTCACATGGTCAGTGCCTGGGCCACAGCGAACTCCATTAGCCTTGGTCAAGTCGTCACCGACGCCAAGAGCAACGAGATCACAGCGATCCCGAAATTGCTGGAAATCATCGACATTTCCGGGGCCCTGGTGACCATCGACGCGATGGGCTGCCAGACGAAGATCGCCCAAAAGATCCTCGACGGCAAGGGCAATTACGTCCTCCATGTGAAGGAAAACCAGCCTACGCTGTACCAGGCCATCCAGGACTACTTCATCAACCGCCTGGAGAACGACTTCGCCGGAACGACCTACCGTTCCTATCAGACCGAGGGCAAGGGGCACGGTCGGGAGGAGACACGCTCTTATTATCTCTGTCGGCTCCCAGCCGACTTGGCCGATGCGGCGCGTTGGCCTGGCTTGAAGGCCATCGGGATGGTCATCAGCATCACCCAGCGCATGGCAAGGAATGCACTGACGTCCGCTACTACATCCTCAGCCAGTACCTCTCCGCGCGTTGCTTTGCAGGCGCGGTTCGGGGCCACTGGGGGATCGAGAACCGGCTGCACTGGCAACTCGACGTAACCTTCCAGGAAGACCTGTGTCGCATCCGCAAGGGACATGCCGACGCCAACTTCAGCATCCTCCGCCGCACGGCACTGGCAATGCTGAAGAACGAAACGACGAGCAAAGTCGGGATCAAGAACAAACGCCTCACCGCTGCCTGGGACGAAACCTATCTCGCACAAATCCTTGTCGGAACGTGATTTATGGTGCAATTGCCCTGGCGGAATCACCCGGCAACGCTTCTTGCCCTTGCTTTCGTCCTTTGGAAAGACAAGCCTACCGTCTTGGTAGTGGCGCACTTGCGCCTTGTGCATTTCCTGGGGACGGACACCGCTTTCCAGTACGACAGTCAGGTAATCCCGAAGTTGCGCGTTTTTCGCGGCGGAAACAATCGCTTGCCACTGGTCAGACGGAAAGAAGACTTCCCGGATTTTCGGTGTCGGCATTTTGGCGTACTTCAAAGCGTTCGCTTTGAGAATGCCTTGCTGACACCCCCAGGCCCAGCAAGCCTTGACCGTGCGCATTCCCTGATTTTTGGTTGTAGGGGAGCAATCGGCAAAGCGCCTATCGGCCCAGTCGGTCAGGTGTTGCCCTATCACGTCAGCAAGTGGAAAGTATTCGCCCAGGCTGTCGGCGAAAGAATTCAAGTGACCGGAATCAATTTCGTAAGTCTTCGGCGCTATGATCGGGGCTGTTGGCAACAAAACTCAGGTAACGGTCAACCAATCCCCGCACGTCATCCGTTTCGCCGTTGGTATCGGGTGGCACCAGCCGGTTGAACTCCTTCCATGCCTCCCGCTCGTCTTTGCCGAGTGGGATTTGCTTGCCCGACAGCGTGACGTACCACGTCTCGTTCGATTTGCGTTTCCACGGTCTGACCATGCTCATAGTTGAACTTTCCTAGCGGCAAGCGTGTCTAGTGAAAAGTACGTCGCAACGCGGCGAATGCACCAAAAAGCGCCGGATTTAGTGCAATCGTGCTTTGTCGAGTCGCACTAAAGCCTTGTGAATAAGGCTTTATGGATCGGGCGAGCCTGCCTGTCACGCAGGAGATCGTGGGTTCAAATCCCATCGAGGTCGCTTGGAAGAATGGCGCGGTACGCAAACCGGCAAAGCGGCGAAGCTCAAACCTTCGTGACTGCGGGTTCGACTCCCGCCCTCGCCACTGAAACAGCATGCGACGATTGGGCATTGGCAAGCCCAACTGGCCGTAACCCAGCCATCCCTTGAGGATTTGCAGGTTCAACTCCTGCTCGTCGCACTGACAACATGGCCCGTTCGTCTATCGGTTTAGGATGCCAGCCCCTCACGCTGGCGAGGCGGGTTCGATTCCCGCACGGGCTGCTGAATGGCCAAGTGGCGCAACTGGAAGACGCGCGACGCTCAGAACGTCGTGCCCGCAAGGGCTTGGGAGTTCAAATCTCCCCTTGGTCACTGAGACATTGCAGGCGCGGCAGGTGCCCAACTGGCTTTCATAAGGCCGGTGTGCCCGGCTCGATACCGGGGCCTGCAACTCGCGGGTGGGCGCAGGCTCAACCGGGCCGGGCACCGACCGAAGGTTGGTCAGCCTGGACCGCTGGGTACAACTCCCGGACCCGCCACTTATGACCGGGTACGCAAATTGGCATAGCGGCGAGGTCGAGGGCCTCGTGCCTGTGGGTTCAAGTCCCACCTCGGTCACTGATACGGAACAGATCCCGTGGTCCAACGGCGAAGACGCCTGGGTGACAACCAGGAAAGTGCTGGTTCGATTCCAGCCGGGATCACTGACGCACAGCATTGCCTGGGCCGCTGGCGCGAAGGGTCTGTAGGTGTTTTGGCAGCACACCTCCGTGGTAAGGAGGAAGACCCGGTTCAACTCCGGGACGGACCTCTCGAAGATGCGGGCCGCTGGTCCAAAGGGAAGACGCTTGGTTTGCACCCAGGCAATCGGGGTTCGATTCCCCGGCGGTCCACTACAAGAGTTCGGGCTGATGGTCCAATGGGACGACACCGCCCTGGCGTGGCGGAGATCCGAGTTCAACTCTCGGTCAGTCCACTGAGCACTATGGAAGGTAGCCGGATACGGTTGGCCGGGCCGCACTGCTAACGCGGTTCCCGTTCGACGGGATGAGGGTTCGACTCCCTTGCCTTCCGCTTGGTGTGCCGGATTACGTGTGCCCCGATGGTGAAATGGAAATCATGCCTCGGTTCTAACGAGGCGGTCCGGGTTCAAATCCTGGTCGGGGCACTGAACGTGGAAGTTATTTATGGTGTCTGTGGTGTAGCGGTTTCTGCACGCCTGGCTGTGAACCAGAAGGTGCCGGTTCGACTCCGGTCAGATACCCCTTGAAGGAAAGGACGCAGCAATGACCAAGCAACTGGAAAACAATAAAAGTCCGGTTTGTATGATTCTGGGGTGGTCACGTTATGTGAAAGGAGTATAATCGAGGAGTACTAATTCTTCAACCATGCACGCCAAGGATGGCGGCTATGTCGAGAACGGGTCTTCAGGGTTGTATTTGTCCTCAATGTGTCGTCGATGACGACGTGCGAGCTACGCATGGCCGGTGGATCGAATTGATGTCCCTTTTCAACGAGCGGCAGGCGCGGCTTTACGCTGCCGAGAAAGCCATGGCTTTGGGACATGGCGGTATTACTCTTGTGTCGGAAGTGCTGGGTCTGTCGGAGCGCACGATTGTGCGGGATCGAGGAGTTGGAGGCGGGAGATCTGGGTGAGATGCCGGAAAGAGCCCGCCGTCCTGGCGCTGGACGGAAAGCGAGCGAAGAAGTCGATCCGTCCCTCGTGGATGACCTGGAATTGCTGATGGGAGAAACTACGGCAGGTGATCCCATGCGACTGCTGAAGTGGACCACGAAATCGCTTCGATCCATTGCCAAGGAATTGACTCAGCGCGGACACACGGTCAGTCATCCCACGGTACACCGTTTGCTGCGAGAGTTGGATTATTCTCTGTGGGGCAACAAGCGGTCGATCGAGGGCAAGCAACATCCTCAACGGGATGCTCAATTTCGCTACCTGTACCAGCAGGTGAAACGCTGTATGCGTGCAAGAATCCCCGTAATTTCCGTGGATACCAAGAAGAAGGAACTGGTGGGGGCGTTCCACAACAAGGGGCGTCGCTGGGGAAAAAAGCAGCATGTGGTCAGCGCTTACGACTTTCCGTCCCTGGCTGAGGGCCGGGCGTATCCCTATGGCCTTTACGATGAAACCCAGAATGAAGGCTTTGTGAATGTGGGAATTAGCCACGACACTGCCGAGTTTGCCTCGGAGAGCATCGATCGTTGGTGGCGGATGCTGGGGCGCCGTCACTACTCGAACGCTACCAAGCTCTTGATCACTGCCGACGGTGGCGGTAGCAACGGAAGTCGGAACCGCCTGTGGAAATACTGTATCCAGCAATTTGCTGATCGCCACGGCTTGGCGGTGACAGTTTGTCACTTTCCCCCCGGAACCAGCAAGTGGAATAAGATAGAACATCGGCTGTTTTCCCAGATCAGTGTCACTTGGCGAGGTGAACCGTTGGTAAGTTATGAAACGATCATCAACTTCATAAGTTCCACCACTACCAAGACCGGTCTGAAAGTGAAAGCGAAACTGGACACCCACGAATATGAAACGGGCAAGAAAATTACCGACGAACAGATGCAAACGGTAAGAGTTAAGCATCACGATATCCACCCGCAGTGGAACTATACCATTCAGGGTGAAACGTAACACACTTCATACCATTGTCTTAGAACCTAAATCGGACTTTTATTGTTTTCCAGTTGCTAAGGTACTTCAGCGGCCGACGCTGATCTTGAACCGCAACTGGCAGCCGGTGAACGTGGCCACCGTGGCCCGGGCGCTGGTGCTGTTGTGGAACGAGTCGGCCCGTGTCGTCGACCCCAAGGACTTCCAGCTTTACACCTGGGATGACTGGGCCAAGCTGCGGCCGCATGACGGCGAAGATTGCATCCAGGCCGTGCGGTTCAAGCTGCGGGTGCCGGAAGTGGTCGCGCTGAGCGACTACGACCGGCTGCCGGTGGCCCATGTGACCTTCAGCCGCCGCAACATTTTCAAGCGTGACCATTACGCTTGCCAATACTGCGGCGCCCAGCCGGGCAGCGAGGAGTTGACCATCGACCACGTCGTACCTCGCGCGCAGGGCGGTGTGTCGAGCTGGGAGAACTGCGTGCTGGCCTGCATGGCCTGCAACAAGCGGAAGGCCGACCGCACGCCGGAGCAGGCGAAGATGCGCGTGCGGAAGAAGCCGGTTCGGCCGGCCTGGAAGCCGCTTTACGCGGACCACAGCATGCGGATGGAAAGCTGGTCGAAGTTCATCAGCGAAGCGTACTGGAACGTGACGCTGAAGGAGTAGTTTTGACGCCAACGCCTTCGATCCATCGAGATCGGAGGCGATACAGGAGTTGTATCGGATCGCATGGCAGTCCTCGAAACTGCCGGACGAGGTTCAATTCCTCGGCGGGGGGCTGAAAAGAAACATGTCCTCGGAGTGTTGCGGATCGCACGCGACCCTGCGAAGGTCGTAGACCAGGTTCGACTCCTGGCGAGGACACTGAATGACTTGGCGCTGGAGCCAGATGGCACGGCGACCGCCTGCAAAGCGGTTATGAAGTGGGTTCGACTCCCACCAGCGCCTCTGACCGCCCAACTGCCCGGTTCGGACTACATCCTATCACGATGAACCCGTCTGAACCTTTTTCTTCGTTGGATGGTCTTGATTGGCAGCCCAACTGCCGGTCAGGAGTACATGACGGCCCTAAGGTAGCGATGCCGGGCGACCGGCTAGTGAAAGGCTCCCAAGTCTCTCGTAGACGAAGGGGCCAGTCAACGGTCAGACGTGTTTTGCACCTCTGACACGGACGGCCGTAAAAAGAAAACTCGTGGCACAACTTCGTTGGGCCATTGATCGCATATTAGAGACAGACAGACCGACTGCCAGGTTGGAGTACATTTTGATCCGGCAATGCGGGTGCAAGTCCCGTCGGCGCATGTCGCCGTGGTGTAAAGCAGCACACCGGAAGCGGTTCGCCGCTGTTCTCTGGCCACACCCTCGTCGGTCCTTTTGAGAAAAGTGAAGTCGGTCCTTTTGAGAAAAGTGAAGGAGGTTATCATGGCCAACAAGAGTCTGTTTGCAAGCCTGAAGAGCCGTTTCGTCCGTGCCGACACCCGCAACGAGGCGGGCGGCCGGGCCTACATGCTGCGCGCCGAAGCACGCCCTGGCGCAGCTTGCTGCCACCGGCTGCTTCAACGGCACCTACTACGCCCAGGCCGACCAACAGCTTGCCACGCTCAAGACGCTCGTGGACCAGGTGACCGACAACGTCTTCCTGGCCAGGCTGGCGGTCTACAGCCGCGAGCGGGCCATGATGAAGGATATGCCGGTGGCCTTGCTACTGGCCCTGTCGAAGCGTGATCCGGCCTTGTTCCGCAAGGTCTTCGACCGCGTCGTGGACAACGGCCGTACCCTGCGCACGCTGGTGCAGTTCGTCCGCTCCGGCCAGTTCGGCCGCAAGGGCCTGTCGTACTCGCTCCAGCGGGCCGTGCAGCGGTGGCTCAACGCGGCTTCCGTAGAGAAGCTGCTGTCGGCCTCGATCGGCAACGATCCGAGCCTGCGGGACGTGCTCCGCCTGGCGCGGCCGACCCCGCTGGACAACGCCCGCCGGGCACTCTTCGGCTGGCTGACCGACAAGCCGGTCGAGAAGTGGGCGCCGGCCACCGAGGCTGACCTGCCGGAGGAGGTCATGGCTTTGGCTGCTTTCCGCGAGGCGGAGTCGGCCGAGGCCCAGGTGCTGATCCTCGGCAACATGCACGCCCGCTGGGACCTGCTGGCCGACACGGCCAAGGGCACGGCGGTTTGGGCAGCGATTGCCCGGAAGATGGGTCCGCAGGCACTGCGGATGAACCTCAATACGCTGGTGCGCCACGGCGTCATCGGCCCGGATGCCAACCGGGAGATGATCGATTACGTGGCAGCGCGGCTGACCGACCCGGAGGAGATCCGCGGGGCACCCGGTACTCCCGGTCGCGGCAGTTCCCGTACCAGTTCCTGGCCGCGTACATGCACGCCGGTGACGAGGTTCCGCAGAAGATCAGGGCGGCCTTGCACAAGGCTGCGGAGATCGCCTGCGGCAACGTCCCGGAGTTGCCGGGTCCGGTGGTGATCGGCCTGGACGTGTCCGGCTCAATGGCCTCGCCGGTCACGGGCAACCGTGGCCACGGTGCTACGAGCAAGATGCGCTGCGTGGACGTGGCGGCCTTGTTTGCCGCCGCCATCCTCCGGCGCAACCCGGACAGCGTGATCATCCCGTTCGACACGGCGGCCTACGAGGCCAAGGTTGATCCGAGCGACTCGGTCCTCAGCCTGGCCGAGCGGCTGGCCAAGTTCGGGGGTGGCGGCACGAACTGCTCGCTGCCGCTGGCCGCGGCCAACGCCCGGTACGCCAACCGGCAGTTCGCTGGCTGCGTGCTGGTGAGCGACCAGGAGAGCTGGGTCGGCGCCGGGTACCCGCGCGGGTGGGAACGGCTCGACGGCCGTAATGACCGAGTGGCAGACGTTTGTCCGCAACCAGGTCCAGTTGCACGGAAGGGGTTTTGCAGGCCCGAAACTGGTCTGCATCAACCTCCAGTCGTACACGACCACGCAGGCCCCGGATCGCAGCGACATTCTGAACGTCGGCGGCTTCAGTGACGCCGTGTTCAGCGTCGTGGCTGCGTTCCTGGCCGACGACAGCGGCCAGTTCACGGCCGAGGTCGAGAAGATTGAGCTGTAATTGACTGAGCCCCCGCGTCTCGCATTGGGACGCGGGGGCATTTCTGTTGATTGGGTGTGCCAGCGGCCCGGATCTGCCCTGGTGTCAAGCGGAAATCAACCAGCGCCAGTTTGGATGCCTGTTCAATATCCCCACCGCTCATGTCGGACTGGCAGGCGGTTCGGTGACACGCTCCGTGCGGCGTCCTTCATAGATAAAGTGAGGCATCCTCGCATCCCCTTCTGGATGCATTGCCCTTCTGCCTTGGCCTGCGATCATTCTATAAGAAGGCCCGTCCGCCGGTGCAGGTTCAGAGCCGCCCCTGTGTGTCGGCATGAACCGGGGTACGAAACACCGGCAACCGCGGGCCTTCGTTCTTTTTGGGCTTCAGCCGGCATCCCAAAGCGTTCGTGTGGCCGGAGCAACGGCCTCCGCCGACGACCGCGCTTGGTCGGCTTTCATGTTGAGCGTTTCGCAAATCTCGAAACGGGCCAAGCGGTCACGGTCGATGCGCCGCTGGCCATGTCTCTGATCGCAGAGATTTGCGGCAGCCACCGCCCCGCACGCGACCAGCGTTCTTGACGTGGGCCACCGGTGCCCTATTATAAAGCCCAAAAAGAAAGGCAAGGAGTCGTCATAACTCCTTGCCTTGATTGAAGTACCGGAGGCGGGACTTGAACCCGCACTCTCTTGCGAGAACTGGATTTTGAGTCCAGCGCGTCTGCCATTCCGCCACTCCGGCTTGTTCCCGCTGCTTGCCCACAGGTTGTACTGGGCTGCCAGTCGCGGTCAAAGCGCATCGGTAAGCAACGGCCAGCCGATCTGCCTATTGTGACGCCTCATGCGGTCAATGGCAAGCCGCCCTAAACAACTTTCGATGGTATAGCACTCGTTATGGGGGCACCGGGATCTCATGCGTTGCTCATCAACCTGACAGGCAGTCTCACCAGGACTAATGTCCCGGCGCCAGCGTGCCGCCGGCGGCGCTAGGCGCGTTGCCCTGAGCAGTCGCGGGCGTCAAGACGGCCTCTAAGGCCGCGGACAATTGCTCGACGTATTGCGGTCCACCGCCGACGAAGAGGCGAGCGACCTTGCCATCGGCGTCGATGACCACCGTCTGCGAGATGGCGACCGCCGCGTACTTCTCGGCGACGACCCCGCTCGAGTCCAGCCCCACGGTTGTTTTCAATTGCAAACGCGACAAGGTCGCCTTGATCTCCTCGGGAGCTTCCTGCAAGTTGACAGCGAGCAGGACCACGTTCCGGTCCCGGTACTTGGCCACGGCGGGAACGAGCTGGGGCAGCGTTTGCATGCAAGGTCCGCACCAGGTGGCCCAGAAGTCGAGCACAACGATCTTCTTCCGTTGATCGCTCAGGCGGACCCGCTGGCCGTCGAGCGTCTCCAACTCGAAGTCGGGGGCAGGCTTGCCAACCAGCTCGGATTCGATTCCCGGCACCCCGCCTGCGGGGCCGGCGAACTTGGGTTCGATCGCAGGCTGCAAGTTCCACCGCTGATAGGGAAACGACTGCGCCTCTTGCTCGATGGTCTGGCCGATGAGGAGTTCATCCACTTCGTTCAACTCCACCCGACACGCGCCGAGCACGTCGCTGGCGCCTCGCAAAGTCGTGCCGATCAGCCTCTCGGGCCGGAAAGTCAAGCGAAGACCGTCGCTACGGAGCGACTGCACGCGGGTCGGGCGCAGGGCGCCGACCCGCTGCGCAGGTGCCCCGGCGGGGAGTCCGGGGCCGGAGTTTTGCTCCCTGCTCCCTGCTCCCCGCTCCCTGCGCCCGGCTTCTGGAGCCAGATAATGCTCGCGACTTGATCGCGAGGCACGCGCCGCGTTTCCAGCCGCACTTCGACCGTCAGCGTTTTATCGTCCATCTCGATGAGCCGTCCCCGCAGATAGTCGCCCTCGGTCGAGCGGATCAGGTGGGTGGGCGGGTCCTCTTTCTCCATCCGCGGCAGCGTCAACAACCGATCTCGTTTGGCAAGATCGATTTTCGTTGCCCGGCTTCGGTTCTCCAACTCCACGGCCTTGACCTTGTCGTGCGGCACTAATTCGTCTCCCGCAGGCTGAGAATCAGTTCCACCTCTCCCACGGGGCTGCCCACACGCTTGGCGATCTCTGGAGTGGCGAAGCCGTAGTCGGCCAGTCGATAAACCTCGGCACGGCGGCGGGCGCGATCGGTCGCCGACAATGACTCGCCGTCGGAAGAGCAACCATCGGAATCGGCTGGCGCCCCTTCCAAATCGCTGGGCGGATCGCGGAACTTGGGCGGCTTCCTACCTCCGCTATCGCGAGGTTGCCCGCCCGGCGGAAGTAACGACTCCGCCTGACTGCCCGGCGGCAAGGCCGGATACGCCCGCTTCAGGGCGTCCTCCAACCGCGCCGCCGCACGGTCAGCCTCGACAACCAGCGATTGCAGCAGGCCGAGCTTGGCGTCCAACTGGCCGCAAAGCCGCCTGGCCGTCTCGTGCATCTCGACCTCCCACTCCGCGAGATCGTCCGGCACGGTCGGCGAAGACCTGGTTTTCCCCGCGCCGTTGTAATCGCGGCTCTCGCTTCCCTCAGCCGCCCATCGCTGCCGCTCACGCGCGAGCCGCCCACGGGTGCGAATCAAGACAAATACCGCGCTAGCCGCCAACAAGATCAAACAAAGCGTGCTGGGGTCGGTGAGTTTCATGTCCCCCAAACCGATCTTGTCGGCGCTTCTCATGCGCTCGACGCCTTTTCAACCTCAAGTTACTTTGTTACTGGCGTGGTCGTTGTTGCCGGCGGCGGTGTGGCCGGGGCGGCAGGCGCCGGTGCCGGCGGCGCGGGTGCCGGGGCAGGAGTGCTGGTCGACGGCGCTGGGGCCGGCGCAGGCGGTGCGGCCGTCGGCGCCGGCGCCGCCTTGCCGGAACCGTCGGCCGTCGCTACGGCCGTCGCGTTTGTTGGAGTTGTCCGCGATGCACGGCGGGCGCGCCAGCGATCCAACAGACCAGCATTGGCAAACTGAGACATTAGCATGACGGCCGCTACGGCCATGAGAAAGCACTTCCGCATTTCCTAACTCCTTTTCAAGGTCATTGCAAAAAACGTGAACACCAGCCAAATTTTAGCAACTCTTGAGCATGGGTCTAGTGTCGCAACACGTTGTTTCGAACAAAAATGACAATTACCTACCTTCAATTAAAGAACCCCAGCAGCGTTAATTGGCAACCCTTTGCAGACTACCTATCTTGCTGTAGCTAAGGAACAAAGGCCTGCCGCGCCGCCGCGTAAACCTCTCGAAGTGGCACTTGGTGCTCCGCGGCGATCCGGCGGCATGATTCAAACTCTGGCGCAAAATGGACTGACCCGTCATCCAATCGGCCGAGTTTGCCGTCAACCGGCCCCCAAGGGGTTGCCACTTGTCGGATCTCGCGCGGCAGCACGTGGCGAGCGGTGGACCATCGACGGATTCCCAACGTACAGGTCTCGCGGAATAGGACCGACTCAATTGCCGCGATGTTCTCAGCCTGGCAGAGGATCGACAGTTTTACGCCCGGCCGGTTCTTCTTCATCTGGATGGCCGTGGTATAAACGTCCAGGGCCCCAACTTCCCAAAGCCGTGCGATGCAATACCCGATCACCTCGCCGGTGGTATCGTCAAGATTGGTCTCGAGAACCCAAATCGTATCGTTCGTTTGGGCCGCATCGGTTGCCTGGCCGACCAGGAGCCGCAGGATGTTCGCCTGTTGCGGCAGATCGCGCCGGCCCGCGCCGTAGCCGATTTTGTCGACGGTCATCGCGGGGAGAGGGCCAAAGCCCTGGGCCAGGGTGGCGACAATCGCCGCGCCGGTGGGCGTAGTCAATTCGGCCTGAACGTCCGAAGCGGCCAACGGAATGCCGCGGAGCAGTTCCGCCGTGGCGGGCGCGGGAATGTTGCACTCGCCGTGGGCGATGGTGATCCGGCCCGTGCCCGTGGGAATGGGCGACACGATCAGACGGTCCGCACCGAGCAGGTCCCAGCCGACTGCCGCGCCGACGATATCGGCGATCGAGTCCACCGCGCCGACTTCGTGGAAGTGGACTTGCTGGACCGTAGTGCCATGCACCTTGGCCTCGACCTCGGCCAGTCGCTGGAAGATCCGCACCGCGGTCTCTTTCTGACGGGTCGTAAGCCGGCTGCCCTGGATCATGGCCTCGATATGGTGCAGATGCCGGTGCTTGTGCTCCGGCTCGTGCTCGACGGTGATCTGGGTTGCGCGGAAGGCATGTTTTTTGACCTCTTGGGCGACGAGCTTCACGCCCGGCAGGCCGAGCGAGCCGATGGCCTCATTGAGTTGATCCAGCGGCACACCCGCATCGACCAGGGCGCCGAGGGTCATGTCTCCGCTGATGCCGCTGGCACAATCGAGGTAAGCAATACGCATAATAGGAATCCTGGGGTGGGAAACGTCGGGATATTGTCGCACAGTTTGACGGCCGTGGGAAGGAGGAGTTGCTAAGCTAAGGAGGGCAAGTCATTTCTCTCGTAACGCCTCGGCCACGGCATCGATCGCTTCCTGCACGTCGGCCGACGTGACGTCAAGATGGGTGACAGCGCGGATTGAATGCGGGCCGGTCTCGTGCATGAGGATCCCTCGCCGGCGCAGACGCTCGACCAGTCTTGCCGCCGCGAGTCGCTCCGGTTCTAAACGGAAGAAAACAAGGTTTGTGTCGACCGTCGGCGGGTCCAGCCTGAGGCCGGGGATTTGGCCAAGGCCCGCCGCCAATTTCTGTGCGTTGGCGTGGTCTTCCGCGAGGCGGTCGACGTGATGATCGAGCGCATAAAGGGCTGCGGCGGCCAGGATGCCAACCTGCCGCATGCCGCCGCCGAACACCTTCCGATGCCGCAGGGCCTCGTCGATCAGGTCGCGCGGGCCGGCCAACGCCGATCCTACCGGCGCGCCGAGGCCCTTGCTGAAGCAGACGCTCACCGTGTCGAAGTGTCGCGACCACTGAACCGGCGGAATGCCGCTGGCCACCGCCGCATTCCAGAGCCGCGCCCCATCCATGTGGGTCCGCAGGCCCTGCCGCCGCGCCCAGCCGCAGAGCGTCTCCACGTTCTCATAGGGCTGGATCCGCCCGCCGCCGCGATTGTGCGTATTCTCCAGCCATAGCAGGCGGGTCCGCGAGAAATGGGGGTTTTCGGGCATCGGCAGGGCTTCAAGCTGTCCAAGCTCGAGCACCCCGTTTTGCCCTGCAAGCGGCCGGGCGGCGATGCCGTTGACCTGCGCGTATCCGCCCTGCTCGTAGTAATAGACGTGCGATTCGGCCTCGCAGATCAGGGCCTCGCCAGGGCGGCAGTGGAGCCGCGCGGCGATGAGGTTCGACATCGTGCCCGAGGGGACAAAGAGGGCCGCTTCTTTGCCCAACAGGGCGGCCAGGCGGTCTTGGAGCTCGATCGCCGTGGGGTCTTCGCCCCACACGTCGTCGCCCACGGCGGCTGCGGCCATGGCGGCCCGCATTGCCGGCGTGGGGCGGGTAACCGTATCGCTGCGGAAGTCTCTCGCGGTCGGGGACATCGTGGTGGGGGATTCCAGCGGGCTGCAAAATCATCGGTTTAGCAGAAATACGCGGAGAAAGCAAGCACTAGCTAGGTAGCAGGCACGCTCCGCGTGCCGTCCGCCAGAAGCCCTAGGGCTTCCGAATGCAGGAATCTGCGGCCGAAGCCGCAGGGCGAACGGCACTCGGAAAGTGCCTGCTACCTTGATGCCCGGCCCGATATAATGCCAATGGCGGCCCTCGCCAGGCATTTTCCAACCAGCATTTCCATTTCCCAGGTGGCCCCATGCCAAACAGCACGACCAACAACGAGAAGACCTTCACGGGCGTTTCCATCGGTCAGTACCTGATCCGTCGTCTTTGCGACTACGGTGTGCGGGATGTATTCGGCATCCCCGGCGACTACGTGCTGGCCTTTTACGCGATGATGGAAAAAAGCCCTCTGCGGCTGATCGGCTGCACGCGCGAGGATTGCGCCGGGTTTGCCGCCGACGCCTACGCGCGGGTCAGCGGCATCGGCGCGGTCTGCGTGACCTATTGCGTGGGAGGGCTGAGCCTCTGCAATTCGATTGCGGGGGCCTACGCGGAGAAGTCGCCCGTGGTGGTGATCAGCGGCGCCCCGGGGCTGCGCGAACGGGAAAACAACCCGCTCTTGCACCACAAGGTCAAGGACTTTCAGACCCAGGCCGAGGTCTTCCGCCGGCTGTGCGGGATCGAGGCCCAATTGAACGATCCGAACGCCGCCTTCCGCCGCATCGACCGCGTGCTGGAGCACGTAACCCGCTACAAGCGGCCGGGCTATATCGAACTGCCCCGCGACCTGGTCGACTTCGTGCCGGACGGCCCGCACACGATCTCGCCGCGGACGGCGGCCAGCGATCCGGACGTGCTGGCCGAGGCCCTCGCCGACGCTGTAGGTCGGATCGCCGCCGCCCGTTCTCCGGTGATCATTGCCGACGTGGAAATCCACCGCTTCGGCCTGCAGGAGAAGCTGCTGGCCTTCGCCGAGGGGGCCGGCATTCCGATGGTCAGCACGATTCTGGGCAAGAGCGTCGTCAGCGAGCGGCATCCCTTGTTCGCCGGCCTGTACGAAGGGGCGATGGGCCGCGAGGAGGTCACGCAGTTCGTCGAGTCGAGCGATTGCGTGATCCTGCTGGGGGCGTTCATGACCGACATCAACCTCGGCATCTACACGGCTCACCTCGATCCGGCGCGGTCGATCGACGCCACGAGCGAGCGCTTGCGGATCAGCCGCCACCAATACGACGGCGTGTTGCTGGCCGACTTTCTCGATGGGTTGATCGCCGCAGGGCTCAAGGCTCACGGAGAGAGGGACGCGCGCACCCCCCATGCGACCGCAGACTGCGCCCCTTGGCCGTCGCATGGGGGGTGCCGGCGTCCCTCTCTCCAGCGCCGTTGCCTGCCCGGCCGGGGACCTATAGCGAGGTCTTTCAGCTCCAAGGTGACGCGCGGCTCACGATCAGCCGCCTGATCTCGCGCTTGAATCAGTCGCTCGACGAGTCGATCGTGGTGATTGCCGACATCGGCGATGCCCTGTTCGCTTCCAGCGACCTGGTAATCCACCGGCAGACCGAGTACCTGGCGCCGGCTTATTATACGTCGATGGGGTTTGCGGTGCCGGCGGCTTTGGGCGTGATGGTGGCGCGGCCCGATTTGCGGCCGATCGTGCTGGTGGGCGACGGCGCGTTCCAGATGACCGGAATGGAACTCTCGAGCATCGTCCGCTATGGTTTTCAGCCCATCGTCATCGTGCTGGACAATGGCGGCTACGGCACGGAGCGCCGGCTGCACGCCGGCGATCACGCCTTCAACGACGTGCAGCCCTGGCGCTACCACAAGCTGCCGGAGCTGCTCGGCGGCGGCACAGGCTACGAGGTATCGACCGAGGGCCAGTTTGACCAGGCCTTGTGCCGGGCCTTGGCCGATCGCACGGGCTTCAGCCTGATCCACGTGCATCTCGATCCGCAGGATGCCAGCCAAGCCCTGGAGCGGCTGGCGAAACGACTGGGCGCGAAGGTGTGACAGGACTTGGCATTTACCACTTTATGAAATATTAGAAAGATGGTTTCGGGGCTCGACCCGCTGCCGGTTGCCTCCGACAAGACATTTCCCAGCCGCGCCATCTTCGCAAGATTACGTTGCCGCGGTCTCCGCGGCGACAAAGGGCCGCAATCGCAACACCCGCCAGGAGCAGCGCCAGCGCGCCGGGCTCCGGCACCGCGGATGGCGCCGTAGCGGAATTGCCGCCGCTGGGCGACGCCACCTCCACGCCGCCCAGCACCACGCCCCCGGCCAGCGGCGAAGCGAAGAGCGACGCCGCCCCCGCTCCCACGGTCAAGCTCGACCCGTTGGGAATGCCGTTGGGGTTCTCGACCACCAGCGTGCCGGCGTTCACGAACGTGCCGCCGGTGTAGCCGTTGGAGCCGCTGAGGATCAGCGTGCCGGCGTCGTCTAGGCTCAAGGCCGAGCCAGTTACGCTCTCGTTGATGTCGCCGCTCAAGGTGAGCGTCGAATTGGCCGAAGGCGCGACGCTCAGATTCCCGGCCAGCGTGATGGGCGCGGAAATCACGTGCATGCCCGCCTGCACCGTAATGTGCGACGTGGTGCCGGTGTTGTTGAGCGTCAAAGCGTTGGCGCCGGTTGCCGAGATGCTGAATCCCGAGGTGCTCGAGGTATCCGCAATTCCCAGCTCCAGCGCGCCGACCGTCACCGGCACGTCGAGCACGACGTTCACCGGGGAGCTGGCCGCCACCGCGTTGTTCAGGATTGCTGTCTGGCCGGGGCCGTTGGTGCGCTGGGCGTGCTCCAGGGACCGACGCTCCAGTTGCCGCTGGTCGTGGCCCAGATCCCCGGTCCGCTGGACGACGCGCCCGGCAACTGCAGCGCGTTCGTGCTGTACAGCAGGTAGCTTGCCGACAACGGAATGCCGTTGAGGTCGACCGTCGTAAAGCTGCCGCTGTACATGTTCGTTCCATACGTAATCAGTTGCTCTCCGGCCGCCGTGGCGCCGGAAAGGTTCAGCGTGCCGCCGAAGGAGTCGCTGCCGGCGGCGTTGGTCGTCAAGACGCTGCCGATCGCCAGGTTCACCGCGCCCGCAGCGCCAACGGAGAGCGAGTAGATCGACTGCGGCGAGTTCGTGGCGTCCAGCGTGCCGCCAGTGACATAGACGCTGGATTGGGGCGCGAACGCATTCGGCGCACCCGCCTTGAGCACGCCCGCATTGATCGTCGTGGAGTAACTGTAGGTGTTCACGCCGGCGAGCGTGAGCATGCCCGGGCCGTTCATGGTGACATTCAGGCCGCCGCTGCCGTCCTGCAGCGTGCCGCCGAAGGTGGTCGGCGTCGTCTGATTCAAGGTCAGCGTGGCCTGCGTGTTGCTGCTGTTGGTGATTGTGCCCGCCGCCCCGTTGAGGCTGCTGATCGCCGGGCTGTTGCCGTTGAGGTCGAGGAAGCCCCCGTTCGCCGTCACAGCGCCGCCAGGCAGCGCATTGGGGTTGCTTGTGCCAAGCTGCAGCGTGCCGCCGGCAACCCTGGTCGTTCCAGAGGTAGGAATTTGAGCCGTTGAGCGTGAGCAGGCCCGCACCGAGCTTGGTCAGGCCGCCCGTGCCGCTGAGGCCGCTGCCGAAGGCCACGCTGTTGCCGTTGGTATCGACCGCGGCCGCTTGTCCTGCGGCAATGGGGGCGATCGAGGACGACACGTCCTGCGTGTTGCCGCTGGCATATTGCAGCGTGCCGCCGTTGAAAGTGATGCTGCCCGCGGCCAAGGGCACTGCCGACGCGGCAAAGTTCAGCGTGCCGCCGGAGAGCGTCGTGCCGCCGGTATACGTGTTGGTGCCGCTGAGAATCTGCGTTCCGCTGCCGACCTTGACCAAGGCCAGCTTGCCATTGGGCGAGCTGTTCTGGATCGTGCCGGAGAAGCTGCCGCCGTTGCCGCCGTTGCCGAGGGTCAGAACCGAGGTTTCGTAGCCGGCCACGTTATCGACCGTGCCCGACCCGTTCAGGGCACCGATGCCGGCGCTGAACCCGTTCATGTCGAGCAGGCCGCCGCTGTTGACCGCCAGGGCGCCAGTGCTGCTCAGGGCGGTGTTGCTGCCCAACTGCAGCGTGCCGGCCAGGATCTGGGTGCTGCCGCTATAGGTGTTCACGCCGGAAAGGTCCAGCAGGCCGCTGCTGCCGCCGCTGAAGACCAGCGAGAGCACGCCCGCCCCGTTCTGCAACGATCCGCCAAAGACGGTCGAACCGGTCTGGCTGACAGTGAGCGCAACGGATTGCGCAACGCTCGTGGTGACGACGCCGGACGCCCCGCTGAAGCTGGGGACCGTGATGCTCAATCCGGCCAGGTCGAGCACTCCCCCGTTGGCCGCCACGGCGCTGCGCCGAAGGCGTTGACGTTGCCAAGCTGCAGGGTGCCGCTGGTGACCTGCGTGCCGCCGGTGTAGGTATTGGCGCCGGCCAGGCACTGCAATCCGTTTCCCGCCATGACGAGGCTGATGCTCCCCAAACTGCCGCCCCCGGCGATCAGGCCGCTGAACGTGGTCCTGCCGGCCGCGGCGGACAAGGTCAGGACCAAGGGCGCGCCGGAGTCGAGGATCGTGCCGGTATTGCCCGGCCCGGCGTCGGAAAGCGAGGCCACGGTCTGCTGTGTCAAGCCGCCCAAATCGAGCGTTCCGCCGCTGGCCAGGGATAGGGCCGTGCTGACGGGCAAGATGTTGCTGCCGGCGCTGGCCGGCGAGCCGATGCCCAACCACTTGTAATCGAGGTAGTTGTCCACGGCAGCAGTCTTGCGCGGCGGTGAGCGTGGTGCTGAAGGCCAGAACCTCGCCGACCTCGCCTTGGTAGAAGCGGTTGTCGAAGCTGTTGCCCAACGACGTGGAGGCCCAGGGGAGCGGGTCCAGGCTGCCCGAGCTTAAGACGGCCTCCACGAGCTGGGGCGCGCCGGTCGCGGCGATGCCGGCGCCCGTGACCAGCGTCCCGTTGACGTACGTCTGTCCGCCGGACGCGGAATAGGCGAAGTCGTTGACGTTGCTGGCGGTACCGGACTGGAGCACCTCGTTCTTGAATCGAACGTCGGTGTCGTTGCCCGTGTCGCCCCACAAGTAGGCCCATTCCCCGTTAGGAGGAGCCGTAGTCGGAGTGGATTCGATGAAGAACACGGTCACCGGCGAGGTGGTGTTGTTCAGAATGAGCTGGGCGCCGGTAGTGCCGCTGAAACTCAGGACATTCAAACCGTTGAAGGCGGCCCCGCCGTTGACCAGGGTAACCGAGGAAGCGGCGTTGCTGAAGCTATTGCCCAACTTCGAGATCGAGGTGACGTAGCCGCCGGTAGTCGTGACACTGGCCGCGTTGGAGGCGTCCAGGTCATAGATCAGACCGGCGGTCACGGGGCTGCCGGTGGCGGTCCCGGCCAACCGCACGATTCCGGCGGAGATCAAAGTCGTGCCGCTGTAAGTGTTGTTATTGCTCAGGGTCAGCGTGCCGCTGCCGGTCTTGACGAATCCGCCGGCGGGGCCGCTGTTGCTGATTACGCCGCTGAAGACGGTGCTGGCGCCGTTGCCGCCGACCGTCAAAACTCCGTTGTTCAGGTTCACGTTGCCGGCCCCGCTCAGGCTGGCCACGCTGGCCGCGGAAACGCTCAGGCCCAGCACACCGCCATTCACCGTCACCGCGCTGGATTGCAAGGCATTGCCTGCCGTGTCGCCGATGGCGAGCGTGCCGCCCGTGACGGTGGTCGGTCCCGTGAGCGAACCGGCGGCATTCAGCGAGAGCAGGCCCGCGCCGGCCTTGGTCAGGCCGCCGCTGCCGCTCAAGGGAGAGGCGAAGACCACATTGTTGCCGTTGGTGTCGAAGGTCGCTCCCAGGGCGCCGTTGAGGGGCGCTACGGCGGCCGATATGTCAACCGTGTTGCCGCTAGCCCATTGCAGCGTGCCGCCGTTGAAGGTGATGCTCGGCGGGTTGCTGCCCAACGCCGCCGAGGAAGCGAAGTTCAGGATGCCGCCGTTGAGGAACGTGCCGCCCGTATAGGTGTTCGTGCCGCTGAGCACTTCCGTTCCGGCGCCGGCCGCCATCACGAGGGCCACTGTGCCCGACGTGTTGCGGATCGTCCCGGCGAATGTGCCGCTGCCGCCGCCGTTGCCGACGGTCAATGCCAGCGATCCGCCGGCGGTCACGTTGTCGATCGTGCCGCGGCCGCTCAGGGCGCCGACGCCGAGACTATATCCGTTCAGATCGAGCAGCCCGTTGACGGCCAGGGCGCCGCTGCTGGACCCCAGCGCGGAAGCGCTGCCCATCTGCAAGGTGCCGGCGGCGATCGTCGTGCCGCCGGTATACGTGTTCGGGCCGGCCAGATTCAGCATTCCCCCCGACACGGTGAAGCCCAGGTTCCCCAAGCCGCCGCCGCCGGCGATCAGGCCGCTGAAGGTGGCACTTGCGCCCGTGGATGCGATGGTGAGGATCGAGGGCGTGGCGCTCGAATTCTGGATCGTGCCGGAACTGCCCTGCGCATAGTCGGTCAGCGAGGCCACGGTCTGGGTCCCGCCGCCCAGGTCGAACGTTGCGCCCGGCGCTATGGTCAGGGCTGTGGTGACGGGCAGCAGGTTCAGACCGGAGGCCATAATCGGCTCGAAGACGGCCCCGCTCATCATGAAGCGTTCCCCGGCCGCGCCTCCCGCCGTTTCCGTAATGGTCACGCTCGGGGAAGTGATGTTCGAGACCACCGCCCCGGCGTACACGCTCTCGGACGTGCCGGCGACCGACACGCTCCAGAGGTTGCCCGTCCCGCTTGTGGTTTGCCCGCTGGCAACAAGCGTGCCGCTGCCGCCGCTGAGGGTGCCGGTCATGAGGTTGGTGGAGCCCGTCTTGTAGGCGACGTTGATGGTTTCCAAGGCGCCCGGCTCGGTGACGGTCACCGCATTGGAGGTAATCGCCGCCGCGCTGGCGTCGTTCACCACGCTGACCGTCCCCCCCGATGTGCCCGGAAGCTTGGTGAGGTCCACGCCGGAAAGCGAAAAGGCGTCAATGGAGGCGGTGGCAATGCCGGCGTTGAAGTTGACGCTCAGGGGATCGCTGGCCCCGCTGACGAAGCCGGTTGTCGAGCCGGCGAGAATAAAGGTGGCCGAGTTTTCGGCGTTCCCGCCGCCGGTGCTCGCGTCAAGTGCCGTCGACACCGCAGTCAGCGTAACCCCGTTGTACGTGACGGTGGGAACGTTGTGAGTCTCGCCGTTGCTGACCTGCCAACCGATTTCCACCACGAGCACATCGGCCCCGGAAGCAACGGTGAAGTTATTGACAAGGGGGCTTGCGGACGTGTTCGTGGCCGTAAAATCCTGCCCGCCGCCCAACAGCGAAACGACACCGCTGGCGCCCCCGAGTTTGAGCGTGCCGGCGGCGACCGTCGTCGCCCCGTTATACGTGCTGTTGCCGCCCAGCGTCATGACGCCCGTACCGACCTTGATCAGTCCGCTGGTAGGGCTCGCCGCAGCGCTGCTTAGCACTCCACTGTACGCGGTGCTGGCGTTGTTGCCGCCGACCGTCAACAGCGCGTTGTTCAATTTCACGTTGCCCGCTCCGGCCAGGCTGGCCAGGCTGATCGCTGAGAGGGAAGGGCTGAAGTTCAGAACGCTGCCCGCGTTGACCGTCACCGCGCTAGAGTTCGACACGGAAACGACATTGGCCACGGTGAGCGTGCCGCTGTTGACGGTCGTCGATCCGTTGAACGTGTTCACGCCGTTGAGGACCTCCGTTCCGCTGCCCGTCATGACCAGGCTCACCGTGCCGGAAGTATTCTGGATATTGCCGGAGAAGGTGCTGCTGCCGGTTGCCCCGTTGCCGATGGTCAAGGTGGACGTTCCGCCGCCGGCCACGTCGTCGATCGTGCCGTTGCCGCTGAGAAGGCCGACGCCCACGCTGTATCCGTTCAGGTCGAGCGTGGCGCCGCCGGACACGGCGAGGGCGCCCGTGTTGGCCCCCAAGGTGGCCGCCGAGCCGGCCAATTGCAAGGTCCCGGCCTGGATCGTCGTGCCCCCGCTGTAGCTGTTCGCGGCGGAAACGGCCATCAGGCCGTTGCCCGCCTTGGTAATCGGGGATGGGCCGCTGATGATCCCGGAGACGAGGAGATCGATGCCGCCGGGCACGTCGCCTTGGGCCACATTGAAGGTCAGGCTGTTGGCTTGCACGTTGACGGGGGCGCTAACCACGGACGATACGTTCGTGCTGTTGCTCGTAATGCTGACTCCAGCCAGGTTGAACGTGTAGTTGCCCCCGCTGGAGCTCATCGTGCCGCCGGTGAGGTTGAAGCTGGTGTCCTGCCCTTCGTTGCCGCCGCTGGAGTTGACGATCTGGCCGTAGTTGATGGTGGCGGTATTGATAACGCCGGTAGTGCCGCCATAGCCCATGGCATTCGCCAGCAGCAAATTGACCGTCCCGCCGGCGTTGACGGTCAGATTACCTCGAATGGACCCGGCGGTGTTGTTGGTATCGAGCGCCAGCGTGCCGCCGTTGACGACCGTGCCGCCGGTGTAAGTGTTCAGTTGGTTCAAGGTCACCGAGCCGGCGGAGACAACCAAGCCGCCGCTGCCCGAAATGGCGGCCGAGGTGAAGTTCACCCCCTGCGTCAGGGCGCCGCTGTTGTCGAAAATGAGCGCGCCGTTGTCGGTAATCGCGCTGGCGGGCGAAAGCGCGCCGCTGCTGCCGCCGGTGCCGATTTGCAACGAACCGGCCGAGATCAGCGTGGCGCCGGTGTAGCTGTTCGACGCGGTGAGCGCGGCCACGCCGCCACCCGACACGACCAGCCTGCCGCTGCTGCTGATCACGCCGCCTACGGTAAGGCTCATTCCCGCCGGAGGCGCGAACAGCAAGATGCCGTTGTTCACCACCGAACTGCCGGGCAGCGATCCGGCGGACGTCAGGTTGTCGCCCACCTGCAGCGTGCCGGAGGTGATCAAGGTGGGGCCCGTGTACGTGTTGCCGGTGCTGGTCAGAATGACCTCGCTGGCGGCCGGCGGACCGTTGACGATCAGGCCCGTGGAGCCGCCGCTGTTCGTGAGGGCAGAGGCGAAGGTCAGCGCACCGCCGCCGCCGCCCAGGCGATAGTTCGTGCCGCTGGGCGTCAGAACGCCGGTATACGTCTCGCTGTCCAAAGCGCCGAGGCTGAGAGAGCCGAGAGAGAGAGATTCGCAGCCAGGTTGACGGCGTCGGCCGACGTGGCCGGGGTCACGACCAGCGTGCCGTTGGAGGCCGGTGTGAGGTACGGCAGCAGGCTGGGCAGGCCGCTCGCCTCCAACCCCACGGCCCCCGAGGTGCTGACCGTGATCGTAGTGCCCCCGGCAACGGAATTCGCGGAACCGAAGAGCAGTGCGCCGGCGGTGACCATCGTCGACCCGTAGTAGGCGTTGGTGCCCGTGAGATACAGGGTCCCGGTGGTGTTCTTCACCAGGTTGGCGCCGTTTAGGTTGTCATTGATCGTGCCCGCGAAACTGCCGCCACCGACCGTGAGCGTGGCGCCGCCGTTGTAAGCCAAGACCAGCGTGCTGCCCGGCGAACCGTTCAGGCCGACAAGCGTCTGGGCCGTGTTGCTGAGCGTGACCGTGCTCCCGTTGTTGATGTTCAGCGTGGTCGTGGAGGGCAGCGAACCGGTCGTGCCCACGGTGAGCGCGCCACCGTTGATCGTAGTCGAGCCCTGGTAGGTGGCGTTGCCCAGGAAGACCACGTTGCCGGGACCGGTGAGGATCACGCTGTTGGTCCCGCTGCCATGCACGATATTCCCGGAGAAGGTCAAGGCGTTGGTGACCGACGCGGAAGAGATGGTAAGCGAGCTATTGAGCGTGATGTTGCCGCCGAAACCGGCGTTGTTGTCGTCGATGTTCCCCAACGTGGCGTTGGCGGCGTTGACCGTAATGTTCTGCGGGAAGGTGTTCGCGCCGCTGATCAACAACTGCCCCGGGCTGGTGCCCGTGTTGGAGTCGCCCAACTGGATGGCCGTGCCGTTGCCCAAGGCCCCTGCCGCCGCCGCAACCAGCACGCCCGCGCTGATCGTCGTCGTGCCGCTATAGTTGTTCTGCGCCGAGCGCCAGCGTGCCGCCACCGAGCTTGAGGAAGCCCATGCCGGCCGTGCCGGAGCTGCCGTCGGGGATGCTCGAAGCATAGCTGAAGCTCTCCCCGGAGACGACCTGGATGCCGAAGTTGGTGCCCGCGCCGAAATAAGCGTTGCTCAACACGGCGGCTACGTCGGACGACCGGAACTCGCCGGTGCTGCTGCCCGCCTGCACGACCAACGTGCTGCCGGCGTTGTTCACGAAAATCTGGCCCCCGGTCAGGTAGGCCGGCTGGCCGCCGGACGATCCCAGGCTATTGACGCTGGTGGCGATGAGCACTCCGCCGTTGATCTGCGTGCCATTGGTATAAGTGTTATTGCCGGTGACGGAGAGAATACCCGTGCCGAACTTCGCGAGGCCCAGCGAGCCGTTGAGCGTATTGGCAATCGACGTGCCGTAGGTGACGTTTTCAGGGCTATTGACGTTGATCCCGAGGTTGGCGCCGGCGGCGAAATAGACGTTGCCGGAGAGCAGCACCATGTCGACGCCGCCGCTGGCAGTCCCCGGGCTGAGGCTGAACTCGCCGGCATTGGTGCCGGCAGTCACGGCCAGGGTAGCGCCGGCGTTGACGACGATGTTGCCGGGGGCCGTGTAACCGGGCAAAGCGCTCGTGTTGGTGGCCAGCAGCGTGCCGGCGTCGACCAACGTCCCGCCCGTGTAGCTGTTCGAGGCCGTCAAGGTGAGGATGCCGGCGCCGTACTTCGTAAGGCCGCCCTGGCCGCTCAGCGGGTGGCCGAAGGTCACGTTATTGCCGTTGGTGTCGATGTTGGCCAACTGGCTGGCGGCGATCGGGGCAATGGCGGCCGAAACGTCCGTGCTATTCCCGGTGGCCCATTGCAGGATGCCGCCGTTGAAGGTGATCGCGTTGGCGCCCGTCGGCAGGGCATTCGCCGTGAAATTGAGCGTCCCGGCATCCAGGAGGGTCCCGCCCGTATAGCTATTCGTGCCGCTCAAGGCCAGCGGGCCGGCGCCCAGCATCGTGAGCGAGCCATTGCCGCTGATATTTCCCGAGTAACTCTGGGCGACCGGATTATTGAAGATCAGGGCGGAGCTGTTGAGGATGTTGCCGGTGACCGCGCCGCTGGTGATGCCGTTGCCAAGCACGAGCGTGCCGGCCGAGATCGTGGTCAGGCCGCTGTAGGTCTCGTTGTTAATCAAAGTCAGCGTGCGGCTGCCCAGCGTGATCAGCGCGCCGTTGCCGCTGATCGCGCCGGCAAACGTCTCATTCGAGGCGTACATTAAGGCGAGAACGCTGTTGTCGGCCACCGTGCCGGCCAGCGAGGCGTCCTGCCCCGGCTGCCCGTTGCCAAGCTCGAGCGTGCCGGCCGAGATCGTCGTGCCCCCGGTGTAGCTGCCGGCATTGGTGAACGTCAATAAGCCCTGGCCGGACTTGCTCACCGCGCCGCTGCCGCTGATCGTGCCGCCGAAGGTCTCAGCGGCGTAGTTGGCGAACACCAGGAGCGAATTGTTGGTGACCTGGCCGGGCAAGGAGCCGTTGTTCGCCAGGAACGTCGCCGATCTGCAGCGTGCCGCCCGAGATCATCGTGCCGCCGCTGAAGGTGTTGCCGCTGCTGGTCAGCGTCAGGGCCCCGCTGTTGAGCTGCAACACGCCCGGCCCTGTGATCGCGCCGGGGAAGGTCTGCTGGCCGGTGAGGCTATAGACCAGCGAACCGCTGTCCGAAATCGTGGTGTTGGGCAGCGCGCCGTCAGGCCCGGCCCCGGCGCTGCCCAATTGCAGCGTCGCCCCCGGCCCGATCGAGGTCAGCCCGGTAAAGGTGTTGGTGTTCTCGATGATCAGCGTGCCGCCGTTGACAAGGCTCAGGCCGGTGTTGCCGGTAATCGAGGCAGTCCCGGAAATCGTATAAGTCTTCAGGTTGTTTTGGAACGTCATGCTGCTGGGACTGACGTTCCCCGTGTTCAAGGTCACATTGGTGTTCGTAGCCGAATCGCTGAAGACGACGGCATCGCCGGGCTGGAACTTGTGGTACTGATCCGTTCCTCCCATCTGGACGAAATTGCCGTAGGCGTTCCAATCGCTGCCACTGTTCCCGGTCCAGGCAACCGCGTAGATCTGATTGACCACCAGGTCCAACTCGTCCGGATTGATGGGATTGATTTGCAGGCTGCCCACGGCCCGGTTGGGAAGCGTTGCCGTGTTCAGTAGGAAGGTGCCGGTGCTGAGGCCGGCCGCCAGGGCGGCACTGCCGCTGGAATCGGTGTCCATCAGGGCGTACGTGCCGGTGCCGGAAATGGCGCCCGTGATCACGAACTCTTGCGTGTTGGGGTACTGGCCGCTGGTGTTGCCGACGCCGTAAAGCCCATTCTCGACCACCAGTCCCGGACTGCCGACAGCGCCCAGCGAGTCGAACTGGAAGATGACATTCGAGCCGTTGACATAGCTGTACGGAACCGTCAGGCCGTTGGCCAGCGTGAGCGGGGTCAGCGTGGGCGGGCTGCCGGCCGTCATGCCGGCCTCGATCATCGTGTTCGTGGGCGCGTTGTTGCTGACGGTGACCGGTCCATAGATCGTGCCCGTGCCGCCCAGCGTCCCTGCGGAAACGGTTACCGTGCTTGCGGTCGACGAGGCATACAGCGATCCGTTGACCAGAAACCGCCCGCTGGCCACGGTCGTCGAGCCGGAATAGCTGTTGGCCACGGTGAAGGCGATCGTGCCGTTGGAGCCCAAGGGGATTCCCGTGCCCCCGGCGCCTTCCACGTAGACGGGAGTGGAAGCGCCGATTTGGACCCCGCCACCGCCGCTGATCGGGCCGGTGAAATCGACGCGGCCGGACTGCGCGGCGTAGAACGTGGCGGGGCCGTTCAACTGCACGCTGCCGTTCATGGCCGTATAGTCGTCGGTGAAACCGCCCAGCACCACGCTGCCGTTGCCGGGAACCGGGTTGACGATGATATTGCGGTTGCTGAACAACGTCGACGGATTGCTGCCGATAATCCTGCTGCCCGGCCCGTCGGTGAGGAAGGCCAGGTTGGCCCCGCTGGCCGTGGCGCTCGTCCCACTCGTGACGCCGATCACCAGCGCGGACGTGCCGGCGCCCAGAGGGCCGGTCTGGCCGTTGGCATAGTCGGCCGAACTGATGAACAGCCCGCCCCCGGCGAGTTGCAGACTGGCCGCATTGAACGTGCTCGCGCTGCTGGCGAAAAGCAAACCCCCGCTGCCCGCGAAGGTCACGCTGACCGCGGCCGAACCCGAGTTGCCGATCGCTCCGGCATACTCGCCCTCAGGCAGGGGCGAAGCGGTCCCGCGAATCGACGAAAACTGCACGCTGCTGCCGGCCGCGTTCGAATTCAGGTCGATCGGATTCTGCAGGACCAGCGTGGTGTTGGCGTCCGACGAACCGAGCAGCAGATTGCCGGGAAGATAGGTGCCGAACTGCAGGGTCTGCAGCGTGGTCAAGCCGGTCGACGTGTACAGGCCGACCGTCCGCGGGGTATTGTTCGCGCTGGAAGCGGAGAAGCCGACGAGGTCCAAGGTATTTCCGGAAAAGCCGAGGCTGATCTGGCCGCCGGTCGGGATCGTCCCGGCGGGAACCACCATGTAGGAGAAGCTGTTGGCCGCCGTGGGATCGAGCGTGGCGCCGATCTCCAGGATCACGGTCCCGCCGCCCGTCGAGTTCAGGCTGATGGGGGCCAGCGCGTTGACGGCGCCGCCGCTGCCCAAGGCGTCGTGGTTCAGGAGCGAGAGGATCGACAGGCCGCCGCTGGTGCTATTGGATACCGTCACCAGTCCAGGAGGAGTATCGTTCGTATTGCGCCCGAGACAATCAGTTGCCCATTGAGCACGGTCGTGGGGCCGGTATAGCTGTTGGAGGCATTGGTGACCTTCAAGATGCCCGTGCCGAGCTTGGTGAAGCCCACGGAGCCGGCAGCCGAGTCCTGAAGCACGCTGGAAAAGACCACCGGCGCCGTGGCGTTGGTGGTGTCGATGCCGAAGGACGAGCCGGCCAGCAGTCCGCTGTTGCTCCCGCTCAGATTCCCAAACAGAGTTCCGGCCTGCGACGGGGTAAACCCGCCGGCGTTGTCGACATTGATGGCCAGCATGGCCTGGGAGCCGACGGTGATGTTTGCCGCGGTCCAACTTCCGGTGACGCTGTTGTAGAGGGCGGCGGGCTGGACGAATTGCAGGATTCCGCCGCTGACGGTGGTCGTGCCGCTGTAGGTGTTCGTTCCGCTGAGGAACTGCGTGCCGCCGCCGATCTTGACGAGGGAGACCGTGCCGGAGGTGTTCTGGATGGCGCCGGAGAAGGCGCCGTTGCCGCCGCCGCTGCCCACCGTCAAGAGCGGCGTTCCGCCGCCGGCCACGTCGTTGAGCGTTCCGGCGCCGTTGAAGGCGCCGACGGTGGGACCGTATCCGTTCAAGTCGAGCAGGCCGGCGCTCACGGTCAACGCGCTGCCGCCCGCCCCCAATGCCGCGTTGCTGCCCAACTGCAGGGTCCCGCCTTGAACCGTCGTGCCGCCGGTGTACGTGTTCGAACCGCTAAGGACCATGAAACCGTTGCCGGACTTGGTGATCCCGTAAGGGCCGACGTTCCTGGGTAATGTTGGAAGTGACGAGCAGATCCGGGCCGCCGGAAACCGTGCCGGCCGTGACGTTGAAGGTGTTGTTGGCCTCCAGCCGCAGGGTGTTGACGCTGATCAGCGACTCGGCGGTAGAACCCAGTGTCGTAACGCCGGACACAGGATCGAACTGGTTGCCGGACACGGTTCCGCCGGTCATGGTCAAGGCGCCGAGGCGGGAATCCTGGCCTGCGCCGCCGAGCGAGATCAACGCTCCGCCGTTGACCGCCACCGGCGGCAGGCTTGCCGCGATGGTGCCAAAACTGTTGGTCCAGGTTTCGAGCGTTGCCCCGGCGCCGATCGCCACCGTGCCGCTGCCAAGCAGACTCGCGCCGGTGTTCAAATTGTTGGGATTGACCAGGAGGGTGCCGGCGCTGACCGTGGTGCCTCCGCTATACGTGCTCAAGCCGCTCATGGTCATCAGGCCCGTGCCCGTCTTGACCAGGCTTGCGGCGTTCAATACACCGGTCTCGTTCGTCAGAGCCATCGTCACCAGCAGGCCGCCCGTCCCGGTGACGTTGAAGGTAGTGGTGGGCGCCAGTTGAAATCCATTGCTGCCGGCGACGGCGGGAACCCCTGGCCCCAAGATGATCTGGGACAGCGTCGCGCCGCTGGCGGTCACGGTTGCCGTCGCATTCTGGCCGAAGCTGAATGCCTGAAAATCTGCGCTGGTGCCGCCCGCTCCTGTCAGCGCCACGAGCGAGCCGCCGCCGAGCGTAAGCGAGGGGCCTAGCGATTCCTCATCGGCCGAACTGACAACCGCGCCACCCGCATTAATGACCATTCCAATCGCGGGACTGGCGCTGCTGTTGCCCAGGTCGTTGCCGTTCTGCAACCAGAGCGTGCCGCCGTTGACCGTGATCGTACGCGTGGCACTGGTGGCATTCCCGAGCGCCCCCACAGTCGGAGGGGCACCCGCGCCGTAACTCGCCGCCAACGTGCCGCTATTGATGAGGATGTTGCCGGTGAAAGTGTTGGCCCCGGTGAGCGTTACGACGTCGGCGCCCTTCTGGACGATCCCGCCGGTGCCGCTGATCACGTCGCCGTAGGTCAGGTTGCCGGTGTCCATGAAGGCCAAGGTCGCGTTGTTGATGACGGCAGACGAGGCAAACGAGGTCACGCCGCTGGTGCCGGGGCCGTCGCCGATCTGCAGGGTGCCGCCCGCGATCGTCGTTGCGCCGGTGTAGGTCTTGTTCGCGGTGATCGCCATCAAACCGGCGCCCAGCTTGGAAACCGGTACGGCGGCGCCCTCGATCACGCCGGTAAGAAGGAGGTCGACGCCGCTCGATGTGGTCCCCGCGGCCACCGTGATGCCCAAAGTGCCCCCTTGGAGGTCCAGTGGGGCTATTCAACGCCGTTGCGCTGCTGCTGTTGGTGGCAATGCCGGCCCCGGCGGAACCGGTCTGGGTTGTGTTGAAGGTGATTTGACCTCCGGTGGAGCTCAAGGTGCCGGCGGTGAAGTTGAAGAGCACCCCCTGCCCCTCGTTGTTGCCGGAAGAATTGACGACCTGGCCGCCGTTGATATTGATTCGGGGAATTGATTTAGTGGAGCCGAAGCCAGTGGCGTTCGTTATCAGCATATTGAGGGTCCCGCCTTGGTTGACGGTGATTGGACCCGGAACGGTGCCCTCGCCGTTGTTGGTATCGAGCGCGAGCGTGCCGCCGTTGATGATCGTGCCGCCCGTGAAGGTGCTGAAGTTGTTCAACACGAGCGAGCCCGAGCTGACCATCAAGGCGCCGGCGCCGGTCATGGTGCCGGAGTAGACCGTGGTGCCGGCTCCGTCCAAGTTCAACGTGATGCTGCCGCCGCTGACGGCGGTCAAGGAGAAAGAACCGACGGTGCCCGACGACAATTGCAGGCCGCCAATATTGTACTGCACGCCGCTGCTGGCGAAGGCCAGGGCGCCGGCCGTGCTGGGTGTGGCGACGGTGGCGGCTTGCAGGGCATTTGGGTTGCCCAACACGAGCGTGCCCCCCGAGATCGTGGTCGCAGTGCCCGTAAAGTTGTTGGAGTTCGTGAGTGTGAGCGTGTTGGCGCCGCTCCCCACCAATGTGCCGGCGCCGCTGATGGTGCCAGCGAAGGTCTGGCTGCTGTTGTCGTCGAACGCCAGCGTGCCGCCGTTAAGGAAGGCGTTGCCGGGAAGCCCGCCGCTGGTCGAGCCGTTGCCGAGCTGCAAGGTGCCCGCCGTGATCGTGGTCGGGCCCGTGTAGGTGTTGCCGCTGTTGATAATTATCAGGGTGCCGGTGCCGAGCTTATTGAGACCCTCGGACCCGCTAATCGAAGTGCTCAGGCTGTTGAAAGTGAAAGGGCTCGGATCTACGACCTGGATGCCGAGACTCGTGCCGGGGACGAAAGTCACGTTCGAGAGGGCGAGGAGGGTCGTGATGTTCGCCGCGCTGAACTCGCCGGCGGCGGTGCCGGCGGTGACGCCCAAGGTGCCCGTGTTGCTGACGGAGACCGCCCGGCTCAACCAGGGAGCTTGCAAAACGCTGGTGTTCCCCAGCACGAGGGCCCCGCCCGTGATCGAGGTTGGGCCGCTGTAATTGCTCAGGGAATTGGTGACGGTCAGGACGCCGTTGGTGACCGTCAGGCCCCCGATCCCGCTCAGAACGCCTGCGTAGGTCGACGCGGTAGTCCCACCATTGATGTTCAGCGTCAGGCTGCCGCCGCTGAGGTCGGCCAAGCCGATATTGCCGCTGCCGGAGAGGCCGGCGACATTGGCGGTGCCGAGGCCCGAGACGAATGCCAGACCGCCGCTGGGCACGTTGTCCGTGGCCACGCTGTCTTGCAAGGCGTTGGAATTGCCCAACAGCAGCACGCCGGCCAAGATCGTGGCAGGGCCGCTGAAGGTGTTCGCGCCGTTCAACTCCATGGTGCCGTTCCCGGTCTTGAAGATCGACAGGCCGCCACCGGTGATCGTCGACGAGACGAGCAGGTCGACGCTGTTGGAAACCGAGCCCGCGGTCACGCTGAACGTGTTCGAATTCACCATCGCCCAGGTGTTGGCGTTAATCACCGACTCGTTGCTGGAGCCCAGCGTCGTGACGCCGAAGTGGGGCTGATATTCCATAGCGCCGGTGATCGTGCCGCCGGTCAGCGTTGCGTTGCCGAGATGCACATTGGAGGTTTGGCCGGTCAGCACGCCGCCGTTGATGAAAATGGCCGGCCCTACCAGGAGGGACGCATTAACGTCTCCGAAGGAGTTGACGCCGGCAACGACCAACCCCCCGGCGCCGATGGTCAGGTTGCCGCTGCCGACGACACTCGGGCCGGTGTTGGCGGTGTCCGCGAGGACGAGGGTCCCGCCCGTGACGTTTGTGCCGCCAAGGTAGGTATTATAGGCGGTCAAAGTCAACGAGCCCGAGGAGAGGGCCAGTCCGCCGCTGCCGCTCATGATGCCGGAATAGGTCGTGCTGCCCGCACCGTCGAAGTTCACGGTCAGGCCGCCGCCGCCGACGGCGGTCAAAGGAAAATTACTGGCGCCGGACAGGCCGCCGAGGTTGTACGTCACCCCGCTGGTGGCGAAGGCCAGACCCCCGGCGACGTTGACCGCCACGCTGCTGCCTTGCACGGCGTTGGCGTTGGCCAACATGAGCGTGCCCGCGCTGATCGTCGTGCCGCCGGCATAGTTGTCCGAGGCCGTGAGCCACAGCACGCCTGCCCCGCTCTTCGCCAATTGGCCGTTCCCGGTGATCGCGCCGCTGAAGGTCTGGGCGCTGGGATTGTTGAAGGCCAGCACGCCGCTGTTGCTGATGCTGCCCGCGACGGAGCCGATGGTCGCGCCGTTGCCGAGTTGCAAGGTGCCGGCCGAGATCGTCGTGGCGCCGGTGAAGCCGCTGTTCGCACTGGTAAGCACGACCAGGTTGGGGGCCATGAGATCGATGACGCCGCCGCCGCTGATGACTCCGCCAAACGTCTGCGCGGCCGCGTTGTCGAAGGCCAGCATGCCGGCAACGCTGATATTGCCCACAACCGAGCCGCTCACGGCGCCGTTGCCAAGCTGCAACGTGCCGGATGTGATCGTCGTCCCGCCGCCGTAGGTATTGGCGTTGTCGAAGATCACCAGGCCCCCATTGTTCACCGCGACCGTGGTGGCCGCGCCGCCGATCGATCCGCCCGAAATGCTATATACGAGAACGTCGTTGTTGAAGACCAGGCTAGAGGGCTGAACCGTAGTGCCGGCGTCGATCAGGATGTTGGTGCTCCCAGGCACCGCCGTATCGTCGAAGGTCAGGGCCGAGCTGTCGCTGTAACTGGCCGGCGAACCGATCACGCCGTTCAAGTTCCAGTTTTGAACGCCGCTCGTAAGGCTCCAGGTATTATTGGTCGAGCCGCTCCACGTGAGAGGAGTTTGCCCTTCGGCTTGCAGCGCCGTACGGTCGATCGTCAGGGCCGCCAAAACCAGGACACCCAAAAACGCCGCGAAAGAACTTCTAGGACTCATAGCAACCTCATCACCATCATGCAAAAAGAAGAACTGTCGTAAACTAGTAAACCCCAATCCCAGCCGAGGGTTCCCTTGGGACGAGGGAAAGGACAAGCTCGGCGAATGCAACTCCATCGCCCCGCGGAGGAGGTTTCCGTTTTCGATATGCGCCAGTATCATGAGTTGCTTCAGCGACGGCTCCCAGTAGAACCTGCAACGGAAATTCGCAATAACCTTGATTATATCAGACCGCTGCTCACTCACCACCAAAATGAGCGCAAAAATTCCTTGAAATTGCGCAAATAATAGGGTAGAGTAGACTCGGCCTTAACGCATTCAGTCTACCCGGTCGCAGCGTTTGGCATACACCACTTTCCGAAATATAATCACCATTATTGGAAAGACGGCCATTCCCCAGTGCAACGAAGCCGCCACCGGCAGGTCACTCCCGCAACGACCATGCGTAAAGTAGCTTTGCTTGTCGAGACCGATCGATCTTACGGCCGAGGACTGCTCCGAGGGCTCGCCCGCTGGTCGCACCTGCACGGTCCCTGGTCGTTTTTCGTGGAGCCGGGTACGATTCGCACCGAGGTCCCACGCTTGGAAGAGTGGGGATGTGAAGGGGTCATCGCCCGCGTGGTGAATGACCGCGTAGCCCGCCAAATCGCTGCCTTGGGCCTGCCGGCGGTCGTCTTGGCCTATACCGCCGGACCGGGGCAGATTCGCTTGGGTACGGGCAGTCCCGGCAGCGAGGGCGCGATGGCCGCCGAGCATTTCCTGGATCGCGGCTTTCAGAACTTCGCGTTCTGCGGCTATTCCGAAGCGGTCTATGCCGGACGGCAGCAGGTGTTCCAGGCGCGCCTCGCTGAGGCCGGATGGACGGTCGATGTCTACCGGAGTCCACGAGTCAGGAAGGCGGGCTGGTGGGGCGTTCAGCAGCAACATATGGTGCAATGGCTGAGCGGTTTGCCCAAGCCGGTTGGTCTGTTTGCCGGCAACGACGACGTGGGGCGGAGGGTCCTGGAAGCGTGTCAGACAGCCCGCCTGGCGGTGCCCGATGAAGTGGCGGTGCTGGGCGTCGATAACGACGAGCTGCTCTGCGAGCTATGCAATCCGCCCCTTTCGAGCATCGCCTTGAGCACGGAAAAGGCGGGCTTCGAGGCGGCGGCCGCCTTGGAGCGGATGATGGCGGGCAAGCGGCCCGACCGGGCCGAAATCATCGTCGTGCCCACCGCGGTCGTCACGCGGCAGTCGAGCGACGTCATGGCCATGGAGGACCGCGACCTGGCCATGGCGGTGCGATACATTCGGGAACATGCGGCCGAGCCGATCCACGTGGAGGACGTGCTGAAGGCCGTGCCCCTGTCGCGGAGGGCCATGGAATGCCGCTTCCGCCGCGTGTTGGGCCGGTCTCCCAACGCCGAAATCCTCCGCGTCCACGTCGATCGCGCCAAGATGCTCCTGACCTCGACGAATATGGCGATGCCCTGGATCGCGCAGCACAGCGGCTTCGCCACGCCGGACTATATGACCTTCGTCTTTCAGCGTGCGACGGGGATGAAGCCGCTGCAATACCGCAAGTATCACCAGGGTATATGAGCCCTACTTGAGCCACAACAGGGGCTGGGTGATGGCGATGTTGCGTTGCACCTCCGGGTCGGTCGGGTCGGCCGGGAGCTTTTGCCAGAGGTCGAGATAGGGCTTTTGCGAGAGCGCGAGCCCGGCGAAGAGCAGCGCCGGCTGACGCGCCGGCCAGCCCTCCCACGCCTGCACGTCGGGCTTGCGCGTCCATTTCGATTTGTCGGCGAGGTACGGATACAGGTAGGCGACGGCCTTGCCAATCGATCGCCCGTCCGCCGTTTCGAACGACCACAGGTCGTCGCCGCGGGTACCCGGTACGCCGCGGGTACCCGGTACGCCGCGGGTACCCGGTACGCCGGGTGGCGAGAGCACCTGGCACAGCGTGGCCATGTTGTCGAGTTGGAAAATCGAGTAGCCGTAGGGCTTGGTGCGGGCCAGTTCCGCCGGAAAACTGCCGTCGGCCGCCATCTGCTTGGCGACGAAGACCTCCTTGTATTGGCGGCGGCACTCGGCGAGCCTGGCCTCGTCGCCGGTGAAGCCGGCATAGACGGCGAGCTGCAGGTAGAAGGCCACGGCGTGGTTGTTCTTGGCGCGGCCTTCGTCCTTGCCGTTCTTGCTGGTCGTCATCCAGTCGGCGAGCTTGCCGAACCACTGCCGCAAGTCGCCACCCATTGCCGGCGGAAAGGCCTTCGACTTCTCCAGGGCGCGAACGGCCATCGGGATCTCGATCAGATGCAGCCCGTCGATGATGCCGATGCCGCGGCCGGGCGACACGCCGGGGATGGCCTGGGCAAAATCAAAGCTGGGATTCATCCGCGTCTTGGGATCGAGGAAGAAGATGCGGAGCAGCTCTGCGGCCTTGGCGGCGTAGCGATCGTCGCCGGTGAGCTGGTAGGCGGCGGCCAGCGCCGCCACGCTGTCGCGGAGTGTCTTCACCGCCAGGCGGTGTTGCGAGAAGTTTCCAGGATTCGATTGTCCGTCGCGCTGGACGTAGGGCAGGCCGTCGGGCTTAGTCGGATCGGGCCACCAATAATCGCCGTTGGAATAGAAGTCGTTCGGGCCGCCCTGGCTGAGCTTGGCGGGAAAGGCGGTGATCGTCAGCGGTTGCTGCAGCAATGCGGCAGCCGCCGCTTTGAGGATCCTCGAGCGATCGATGGCGGCGACGTCAACCCCCACGGTAATCAATTCATCCGACTTCGGATCGGTCTCGATCCACACGTCCTTATATTCATCGAGCAGCTTGGCGTTGTGCATTTGCCAGGCGATGGGGCCGGTCTTGCCGGCGTCGGGGGCCTTGAAATCGAGGATCACTCCTCGACCGGCGCCCGTGCTGGCCATCGCGCCGTCCTTGACGACCCACGAATTGTCCGGGATCTGGATCCACCCGTCGAGGGTCTTGCCGTCGAACAGCGAGGTCATGTTGGGCGCGGGCGGGGCCGGTAATGCGCCCTCGTCAGCGGCGTGAAGCGGCAAAGCGCCGATCGAGGCCAGCACAACCAGGAAAACGATACATCGATTCATAAGTCGCGATCCTTTGCAATACGCCAACGTCAATTAAAAGGGGCAATCCATCACTTCACGGTAATCAGTTCATCCGACTTCGGATCGGTCTCGATCCAAACGTCCTTGTATTCGTCGAACAAGCCCTTGTTATGCATCTGCCAGGCGATGGGGCCGGTCTTGCCGGCTTCGGGATTCTTGTAATCCAGGATCTCGACGGCCTTGCTGCCGACCGGCTGGGCGACCGCCATCCGCGGTGCCCTTGGTGGCGTCGACTAGGATCTCCACTTGGCTCCACTTGTGGATGTCGACCGTCGATTTGGCAGGCGACGTGAACCCGGTGCCGCCTTTGTTGAAGCCCGGCCGGTAGTCCCAGTGGCCGCCCTTGGGCACCTGGAACTGGATGCCGCCGAGGGCGTCCAGCGGCTTCACGTCTTGGGTGGGACGGGTGCAGAACATCAGCATGCAGGCCTGGTGATCGGGATTTCCCGAGACGTGCCGCATCGTGAAGATCAGCCGGTAGCGGGTATAATCGTTCTTCGTATAGATCGTTCCTCGGCCCACGCCCTTGCTGGCCATCACGCCGTCCTTGACGGTCCAGTTGTCGGCCGGGAGCTGGATCCAGCCGTCGAGCGTCCGGCCGTCGAACAGGGAAATCATATTGGCGCGGGGCCGGCGCAGTGCGGGGGCCGGCGCTGAGCCGATGACAACCGACGGCCCGAGGTCCAAACCAGACCCGGGGACCAGCGGTGCGCTGGGGTCAGCAGCGTAAAGCGGCAAGGCGCCAACCAGGGCCAGCACAACAACGAGAAGGAAACATCGGTTCATGCGTCACGATCCTTTGAAAACCAGGGAGCCCGCCAGCGACCTTGCTAGGGCGCGAGAGGCTCGATTAATAAGTCCCAGAGCGCGGCTCTTCTGGCTCCCGGCGCAACGTCCGCAAACACGTGCAATGTCCCGAAAAACCCGCGAGCCGCCTGTCTGCCGGGGACCATCCCCGACACTACATTCGATTAAAGCAGAACCAGCGGAAACAATCAACTCCTCGATGCGCAATTTCAAGGAATTTTTGCGCTTATTTTAGTTCTGTATAACGGGTCTTCTGCTATAATCGCAATCAAGAACCTCACCTTCCCACTCGCGCAAACCAGGGGACTCGAGCCTGATGCCAGCAGCACCCATCCGCTTTACGAGAATTTCGGTCCTTATTGTCGCAGCGGTTCTTTTCCTGGAAATGGCCCCCATTCCCGAGACTGGGCTGTGCGCCGCCGAACCGCAAAGCAAGGAAGTCTATCGGGCGGTTGGCGGCTACATCACCGGGGCCAGCGACCTGCAGCCGGGGGCGGGCGGGACCGCGTCGCCGCTCGAATTCGAATCGTCCGACAATCGCTTGAACGACGCCTTTCGTTGGGCCAAGACGCAGGCCCTGGCTTATGTCTTTGATGTCGGCGATCCGGTAGGCCCTTGGTATGAAGCCGTGGAGCCGGGGCGCGAGGCGTTCTGCATCCGCGACACGTCGCACCAGGCGCTGGGCGCGCATGCCCTGGGGCTGGCCCGCTGCAATCTGAACATGCTGCGGCGCTTTGCCGAAAATATCTCCGATGCCAAGGACTGGTGCAGCTACTGGGAAATCAACCGCTTCAACCAGCCGGCCCCGGTGGACTACAAGAACGACGCCGAGTTCTGGTACAACCTTCCCGCCAATTTCGACCTCCTCGACTGCTGTTTTCGCATGTACGTCTGGAGCGGCGACCGCTCCTACGTGAACGATCCGGTGTTTCTGAACTTCTACGATCGCACCGTCACCGATTATGTCGATCGCTGGGGACTGGGCATCGACCAGGCGATGACCCGGCCACGTTTGCTGAATGCCCGCGGGATCTTTGACGCCACGAAAAAGTTTCCGAAGAACCGCGGCATCCCCGGCTACAATGAAGGCGATCACACCTACGTGCTGGGCTTCGACGTTCCTGGTCACTCAGCGGGCCGCCTACCTGGCCTACGCGCACATCCAGGAAGTCCGCTTGAAGGAAGAATTGTCGCAGAAGTACCTGGACAAGGCCGCGGCGGTGGAAAACCTCCTCACGAGCAAGTGGTGGGACAAAAGCAACCGCTGCTTTTACGCCCGCTTGAACAAGGACTATCAATTGGAGGGCCGCGCCGGCGACAATCTGGATTGGCACGCGGCCCGCCGCGCGGACCCCGACGCCGCGTACAAGCACCTCGTGGACGCCGCCACCAGCCCGCGCAGCCGCCGGGAATATCCCGAGATCTCCTTCTCCTGGATCGGCGACATGGTGAATGGAACGATGGGCGTCAATCCGCTGTTCACCTCGCCGCTACAGGCCGCCGTCAAGGGGAATTGGGTGGAGGTCGCCGTCCGAACCATGCCCGCCCTGGCGTCGCACGTCTCCTGGGCTGAGCTTCGCCATCTGCCGATCCGGGCCAATGGAGTGGCGGTCCGCCACGAGGGCAACCGGAAGACGCGATTCACCAACCAGCGCGGCCCGGCCCTGGTCTGGCAGGCCGCTTTCGACGGCCCGCACGAGACCCTGCTGGTCAACGGCAGGCCGATGAAAGCGACGGTGGAGTATTCCACCCCGCGCCCGGTTTCCTGGGTCAACGTCATCGTCGGCGCCGGCGGAACGGCCAGCGTGGAAGTGCCGCCAGCATCGGAAACGAGTAACTCATCCCCCAAACAAGAAACCGCAAAATGAATCGATTGAAGTTCTGCTTGCTGATGACATTTATGTTCGCGGTCCCTTTTTACGGGATCTTCGCCGGCGCCCGCGCGGACGGCGCGGGCACCAGCCAGTGGGTCTATCCGGGACCGGACGGCAAGCTGGCCTATAAGACCACGCCGGCCGGCGACCGCATCATGGATTTTTCCACGGCGGGCTACATGGGCGGCGGGGTCGCGCTGCCTGCAGTGCCGGTCGCAAAAACCGTGAAGCCCTCCGGCGGGACGGACGAAACGGCGGCCCTCCAGGCGGCGATCGACGAAGTCGCGGCGCTGCCGCTCGCCAGTGGTTTTCGCGGCGCGGTGCTGCTGGCGCCGGGAACCTACACCTGCTCAAAAACGATCTATATTCCGGCCAGCGGCGTCGTCTTGCGCGGCAGCGGAGTCAACACCACGACCATCCTGATGGCAGGCGGCAAGCACGTTGCCATTGCCACCAGGGCCGCCGCAGGCCAGCCAGCGACCGCGAGTTCGCCCGGATCGGCCGCCCAGACCTCGATTGCCGATGCCTACGTCCCCAGCGGCACGACGAGTTTCAACGTGGCCGACGCCAAGGGCTTTGCCGTCGGCGACGTGATCCAGATCCGGCGGCCCGTCACGGCGGCCTGGGTCAACTTCATGGGCATGGACAATCTCGTCCGCGACGGTAAGCACCAGACCTGGATCAGCGTCGGCAAGAACATTACCATCGAGCGGCGGATCGCGGCGATCTCCGCAAACAAGATCTCGCTCGACGTGCCGCTCTCCGATTCGTGCGATGCGAAATACCTGAATCCGCCGGGCACGGCGGTC
Organism: uncultured Planctomycetia bacterium; assembly: GCA_963824275.1. GTDB lineage: Bacteria > Planctomycetota > Planctomycetia > Pirellulales > Thermoguttaceae > JANXQG01. The sequence goes on from CAWGOT010000010.1 coordinate 459,214, forward strand.
GTCAAGATCAGTCCTCCCAATCGGCTGACGCAGTTTGGCATCGAGAGCCTCCACATCCAGTCGCCGCCGCAGAACGTCAATCACACGCAGGAACTTTACACGGCAATTCAAGCCAACGGGCAGGATTGCTGGATCCGCGACGTGGTGATCGATGAAACAATGAACAGCGTCAGCCTCTGCGGCCGGCGGATCACGCTGGACAACGTGACGGTCAATCGCAAGGTGCCGCACGTCGGCGCGTCGAAGCCGGCGGAGTTCGCGCCCAACGGCGACCAGATCCTGCTCGACCGCTGCTCCGTCAACGCCGACAACGTCTGGTTCGCGGCCACCGGCAGCGGACATTCCGGCCCGATTGTCTTCCTCAATTGCACCTTTGGCGGCGACGGCCACATTGAGGGCCACATGCGTTGGACGACCGGCATGCTCTTGGACAATTGCTCGTTGCCGGACGGCGGCATTGATTTCAAGAACCGCGGCTCGATGGGCTCGGGACACGGCTGGGGCATGGGCTGGGCGGTGGCCTGGAACTGCGTGGCCAAGGCCTACGTCGTGCAGCAGCCGCCGGGCGCAATGAACTGGGCCATCGGCTGCATCGGCCAAAGCGTCCCCACGCCGCGGCCCTTCGACAAGGAGCCGACGTTGCCGGTGGGGACCTTCGATTCGCCCGGCAAGCCGGTCGCGCCGCAGAGTCTTTACCTCGCCCAGCTCGCCGAACGCCTGGGCCCGAAGGCCCTCAAGAATATCGGCTATGAACCCGCTGGAACCAACAACAAAAAGAACTTGGACTGAAAACGCCACCACCGACGCGGGGTCGGTGGGGACGTCCTGGTCGAGTAAAGAGGTTACCATGAATCGCATTATTCTCGCCGCCATTCTGGCGGCATCGATTTCCGCCCCTGTCTTGGCCGGCGACCGGCTTGTGCTGAATTTCAATCCCGACTGGAAATTCATCAAGGCCGACCCGGCCGGCGCGGAACTGCCCAGCTTCAACGCCGCGTCATGGACCACCGTTTCCACGCCGCACACCTTCAACGACGTCGACACCTTCAATAACTTCGCCCTGCCCGGAATGCGCGGCGAGCAGAACCAGTGGAGCGGGCGGACCTGGTATCGCAAAACCTTCACCGCGCCCGACGCCTGGCAGGGCAAGAAAGTCTACATCGAGTTCGACGCCGTCCGCCAGGTCGCCGAGGTCTATCTCAACGGCCGCCTGCTCGGCGCGGCCAAGAACGGTTTCATCCCCTTCGGTCTCGACCTCACGCCGCATCTGCTCGTCGGCAAAGCGAACGTGCTGGCCGTAATGTGCGACAACCGCTTCATGTTCAACCCGATGCAAGCCGAGCCGAGCCCAGCCGCGGCGACCAAGAAAAAAGGCAAGGCCGACGCCAAGCAGCAGGATGCGCCGGCGGCCGGCGGCACCGCCGTCGAGAATCTCCAATCGCGTTTGGCCAAGGAAGCCGTCGCCATCCCCGAAACTGTCGCCGACCTGCAGGCCAACCAGATCCCCTGGAACAATCCCCAGTGGCATCCGCCGATGGGCGGCATTTACCGCGACGTGAAACTGATCGTGACCGACCCGCTGCACGTTTCGCTGCCGCTTTATGATTTCCTGCAAACCGCGGGGCCTTACATCTATGCGACCGACATTTCCCAAAAATCGGCGACGGTGACGGTCGAAGTGCCCTTTCAAAACGGCCACAGTACCGGCGAGCTGGCTGGAGTGCAGGTGCAGATCTTGGACCGTGACGGAAAGCCTGTCCACAACGGCGCAGCGATGAAGCAAGTGTCAATCGCCGCCGGCGCGTTGGGCAACACCAAGCTCTCCTTCGTAATTCAAGAGCCGAATCTTTGGGAGCCCGCTTTTCCTTATTTGTATCGTGCCGTCGTCCGCTTGAAGACTGCGATCGGGTTCAGCGGCGGGGAAGCGGTCGATTCGCAGGAGATCCCCTTCGGCATCCGTGCCGTGCACTGGGACGTCAAAACCGGCTTTTCCATCAACGGCAACTCCCTGAAGCTCCGCGGCTGGGGGCAGAAGCCGGTGGACGAATGGCCGGGCCTCGGCGACGCGATGCCCGATTGGATGCATTTCTTTTCGCTCGACTTGATGAAGGAGGCGGGCGGGAACTGGGTCCGCTGGGGGCATTGCGCGGCGGGACCGGCCCAAATCGAGGCCTGCGACCAGCTCGGCCTGATGGTCGATCAGCCGGGCGTGGACGGCGAGGCCGATACGGTCCGCGCGGCCTGGCAGGTTCGCGCGGCAGCCTTTCGCGACCTGGTCATCTTCTATCGCAACAATCCCAGCATCTTGATCTGGGAGGGCGGCAACCAGAAAGTCACCGCCGCCCACGCCAAAGAACTGCGCGGCTATTTTGAGGAATATGATCCGCACGGAGGGCGGGCCTTCGCCCATCGCCGCGCCGACGCCACCACGGGCAAATTCATGGACGTTACCATCGGCACCGAGGGCAGCCACGAAGTCCCGCGGCTGCCGGTCGTCGAGGGCGAGTATGACCGCGAGGAATCGCCACGCCGCGTGTGGGACGCCCTCTCGCCGCCCAACGAAGACTACGTCGCCACGCACAAAAAGCAGACCTACGACCTGACTTCGGAGCAATATGCCGTCAATCAAGTCGGAGAATACGTCCGCAAAGTCGGCGCGGCGGGCCACTCGGGCGGCGCGAACTGGATTTTTTCCGACTCCACCAGCGGCGGCCGCAACACCCTGGAAGTCTCGCGGGCCAGCGGCGAAGTGGACGGCGTGCGCCTGCCCAAGGAAGCCTACTACGTCTGCCGCGCGATGTTCCGCGACGACCCGCAGGTCCACGTCATCGGCCACTGGAATTATCCGGCGGGAACGGTAAAGCCGATTTACGTCGCCTCGAATTGCCAAGACGTGGAACTCTTCGTCAACGGCAAATCGCTCGGCCACGGGAAAAACTCCAACCGCTATCTCTTCACCTTTGAAAACGTGTCTTGGGCGCCGGGCGAAATCAAGGCCGCGGCCTACAACCAGGGCCAGCCGGTGGCGACGCACGCAATCCGCACCGCTGGCGCCCCCGTCGCCTTGCGCCTCACGCCGATCACCGGTCCGGACGGCCTCTGGGCCGACGGCTCGGACATCACGCTAGTTGACGTGGAAGCCGTCGACGCCGCCGGCCAGCGTTGCCCCACGTTCCAGCAGCGGGTCGACTTCACCTGCACCGGTCCGGCCGTCTGGCGCGGCGGTTATAACAGCGGCAAGACCAATTCGATCAACAATGAGTATCTCGACCTCGAATGCGGCATCAACCGCGTGGCCCTCCGCTCCACGCTGGAACCCGGTGCGATCACCCTCACCGCGCGATCTTCCGGCCTCGCGTCGGGCAGCATGACGATTACTTCGCGTCCGGTAGCGACGGAAAATGGCTTCGTGCGATCGCTGCCCCTGCTGCCGAAAACGTCGTTGCCCTCGTCGCGGCCCGCCTGGGCGAATCTGACCGCGCCCGTTCCGCCGATCACGACCACCGCGGCGGGTAGCAAGGAAGCCATGGCCGGACGGTTCACGGAGTCGTTCGCCTACACCGGCCCGGCCGAGGGCGTGCGCGTGCAGGCCAAAGCAGCCGACGGCGGCAAGATCTATTCCGACCGCAATGACAAGTTCGCCGGCCTGCCCAAAGCCCTGATCGGCGCCGATTGGGTGCGGGCCGCGCAGGCCGACAGTCTGTACAGCGCGGCCGACTTGATGCAGCTCGTGGTGCAGGGCGGCACCGACGTTTATGTCGCCCACGACGCCCGCCTGGCGACGCCCGCCTGGCTCGCCGGCCAGTTCCAGCCCACCGATTTGACGATCACCGTCAACAAGCAGCCGATGAAGCTCTTCCATCGCGCCGCGAAGGAGGAGGGCAGCATCACGCTCGGCTCCAACGCCGAAGACGCCAGCGTCAAGGAAGCGAACGCCTACATCGTTTTCGTCAACGCCGCCGACAGCGCCGGCAAGGAACAGGCCGGCGGGAAAAAATAAGTGGCCTTCGTCGCCCCGTGTTCTCATTCCCATTGGAAAGGCTGTACCATGACTGATTTCCCTCATCGATCCTTCTCCCGCCGCAACTGGTTGGGTCTCGTCTCGACGGCCACGGTCGGCTCGGGCCTGCTGGCCCCTGCCGCCTTCGGCGCCGAAGCCCCCGCCGGGGCCGCGCCCGCCGCGGACCACGACCTCGGCGCCCGCATCTACAACGTCCGCGACTTCGGCGCCAAGGGCGACGGCGCCACGCTCGATACGGCGGCGGTGCAGGCGGCCGTCGATGCCTGTGCCCGCGATCAAGGCGGAACCGTGCTCGTGCCGGCCGGCGTCTTCGTCATCGGCATGATCGAGCTCAAAAGCAACGTCACGCTGCACATCGCGGCCCATGGAACGCTGCTGGGCACCGCCGACGGCAAGCAGTACCACAACGTGGACGCCGTGCCGCTCCGCGGCGATTCCACGCTGGGGGACGGAAACGTGGGCCTGATCTACGCGGTCAACGCGGAAAACGTGACCGTCGAAGGGCCGGGCACGATCGACGGCAACGGCGGGCAATTCCGCAGCCCTACGCGCGGGCGCCGACGCCCGCCGGAATCTCCGGCAGCCACCGCCCTTATCACCTCATGTTCTACCGCTGCAAGAACCTCACGGTGCGAGACATCTTCCTCAAGGACTGCGCGTTCCATTCCCTGCGGATCGTGCAATGCACTTTCTGCTGGTTCGCGGGGATCCACGTCCACAGCCGCGTCACCAACAACAACGACGGCTTCCATTTCATCAGTTGCCAGTACGTCCACGTCACGGATTGCGACATCCACTGCCAGGATGACGCTTGCGCCCTGTTCGGCAGTTGCAAGTTCGTGACGGTCACGAACTCCACCTTCAGCACCCGCTGGTCGGTCTTCCGCTTCGGCGGCGGCGCGGCGGAAAACATCACCGTTTCGAACTGCCTCTTCCACCAGGTCTTCGGTTGCCCGATCAAGATGGAGTGCGGCGGCGGATCGCGTTTCGAGAACATGTCCTTCTCGAACCTCGTCATGAAAGACGTCACCGGCCCGATCTCGATCGGCCTCCGCGCGGGGGCGACGACGGGCGGCGTCGTCCGCAACATCTCCTTCAGCGGGATCCATGCCGTCGTCTCGAAGCCCGTGCAGATTGACGGCACGGAGTACACCAGCGATTACCGTCCGGGCGAGGTCTTCTCTTGCATCGGCCTCAGCGCCGTGGGCGGCGGTTTCATCGAGGACATCAATTTCCACGACGTCCACGTCGTTTTCCCCGGCGGCGGCACGGCCGAGCAGGCCGCCGTCCGCGACGTCCCCAAGGTGATCGGCGAGTATTACGCCGCCGGCATCTTCCCCGCTTACGCGCTCTTCGCCCGCAACGTGCGAGGGCTGACGCTCAATAACGTCCGTTTCGAGATGGCCGCGCCCGACCTGCGGCCGGCCGTCGTTTTCGACCACGTGATCGATGCCGCCGTGACCGGCTTGAGCGTGCAGGGGAACAAGGATGCCGAGTCCGCTTTGCGTTTCATCGATTGCCAGGACGTTTTGTTGAGCGCCGCGCGGCTGCTCGAGCCGGCCCCCGTCTTCCTGCAGGTGGAAGGCGCGGACAATGAGAACATCACGATCGACGGCGGCGACCTGACGAAAGCAGAAAAGCCGCTGGCATTCAACAATGGCGGACTGGAAAAATCCGTGAAGCTCCGGGCCTGAAGCACGTTGCGAAGGCCCGCCCGAACTTGCCCGAAAACCGTTCTGCTCCAGTATCCTGGCGAGAGCGCAGAGCACGGATTACCACTAATCATCACCAATTTCTGTTATTAGTGATGATTAGCGGCAATGAGCGTTCCCCGCTTCGCCCGCCCTCGGTTCGCTACACCGAGGATGGGTTAGTTTTGACATTATGGCGAGTGGCTGTAAAATAGGGGATGGGCGTGACTTGACGGTTTCGGGTGGATGCATGACGTTCGGGTAGGATGATGATCGCTGCCACCACTTTCGATGATTTGCGCCGGCTTGTGCTCGCGCCCGGGGGCTCGACAACACTTCAACAAGAGAAATAAGGAAACAAACCATGACAATACTCACACCGCGCTTTTGGCCGATCGCCCTGGCTTGGTTGCTCGGCGGGCTGCCGCTGGCACTTTCCGCCGAGCCGCCGAAGGTGGGCGACAAGGCCCCCGACTTCACCCTCAAGACGCTCGACGACCAGACGGTGCATCTTGCTGAATTGACCGCCAAGGGCAACGTGGTGCTCGTCGTCCTCCGCGGCTGGCCGGGCTACCAGTGTCCGATTTGCGACGCGCAGGTTCACGATTTCATCGCCGCGGCTTCCGGCTTTGCGGATGCGAAGGCACAGCTTGTTTTCGTTTATCCCGGCCCGGCCGCCGATTTGAAGGCGCACGCCGAAGAATTCAAGAGTTGGAAGGGCAAAGTGTGGCCGAAGGAATTTCTGTACGTCCTCGACCCGGATTACAGCTTCGTCAACTCCTACACCCTGCGCTGGGATGCGCCGAAGGAAACAGCCTATCCGTCCACGTTTGTGCTGGACAAAAAAGGCAGCGTTCGCTTTGTGACCATCAGTCACAGCCATGGAGGCCGGACGAAGGCCGCGGATATTCTTGCCGAGGTGAAAAAAGTGGGCGCGATGTGAGCGGGGGAACTCCATGGAAAGGGGTCAAGGGACCAGCTTCTCCGTGTAGGTCCGCTCCAGCCAGCTCTTCGGCAGCGGGACCACGCAGATGTTCAGCGCACGATTGTCGGCGCAAGCATCGCGCACTGGACCTCGATCTTCCTGCTGTCCAGGCTGAAGGTCGGGTGGATGTGGTCGCGGGCAGTCGTCTTGTGGCCGAGGTCCGCCAGCAGGGCCGTTTGGCCCGTGCGACGATCGATGAGCCAGAGGCGAAACTGAAAATCATCGAAAGCGGCCCAGCGGCCGTCGGGCGAGCCGGCGACGTGCCAGTCCGAGCGGCCCGGGTTGCCGATGGGCACCTGGCCGATAATCCGCATTTCGCGGGTGCGAAGGTTGACGATCCCCAGTCCGCTCGGATGGTCGGGGGTTCCCGCGATCCCCCAGTCATCATTCACGCCGGGCCGGCGGTGACAGAGGATGGCGATCGCCACTTCGTCCTTGTCGAAGGCGGCTTCGTGGGTGATCCATTCGTAAGGCGCCTCGGGATAGAGGGGCCGCAGGCCCGTGCCGTCGGCGTTGACGAACCACGTCCGCTGCGGCGCCTTGCCGCCGGTCTCCCAGCAGAAAATGATCTCGCCGGGCGCGACCGGATTGGTCTGCACATGTCCGATCTGGAAGCCGACGTTGCAGACCAGCTTGACTTCGCCCGTTTTGAGGTTCATGCTCCGCAAACCGCTCGGGCCGCGGCCCATGCCGCGCGGGCCATAGCCCTCTTGCAGCGTCTGGCCCTGGGACAATTGGGCCGTGTCCGGGCCGGTGACGCTGAAGTACATGAAGTCGTCATTGGCGTCGAGGCCCATGTTGCCGCCGGCGTTGACACCCGGCGGCACGGTGCCGCAGAGGCGCTCATACGTGGAGGCGGCCTTCATGGTCCCGGCAGCGCTGTCGGCGAAGACCCGGGCCAGGTCGATCTCGACGATCTGCTGCCCTCCATTGCCGCGGCCGCCGCGCGGTCCAGCGCCGGTGGCGGGCGCCGCAGGGGCAGGCGCCGCAGGGGCAGGCGCGCCGGGCGCGGCTGCGGCAGTGGCCGCAGGAGGCGCCGCGGGGCCGCGTCCGCCGCCGCGCCCAGAGCCCCCGCCCGGACTCCGCATGATGAAGAGCTTCATCGACTTGTGGGCGTTGCAGAGCATGCCCATGTAGCCGTTCTCCGTGACCTGCACGATGTCGCCGCTCTCTTCGTTGACAGCGAAGGCCTGCGCGCCGGTTCCGCGAGTGCCGCGGAAGATCAGCCACTTGCCGTCGGCGGTCCATTGCTGGTGGGTCTGGTAGATCTTGGAGTCCCCGCCCGGACTGGTCGTGAGAAAACTGAGTGGAATCCCCGTCACGGGGTCCGGAACCACCTTCTTCTCCGACGGCCAACGCCGGCCGATTTGTCCATAAGCCGAGGAGACCAGAAGCGCTGCGGCGACAAGTCCTGCCGAGATCACTTTGAGATGCATGATTTTGTCCTTAAAGAGGCTATAGGAAACGCCGTAGGGTGTGGTCGAGTGCAACGAAGACCCACCGCAAAATGCCGAAATTGGTGGGTCCTCGTTGCACTCGACCACACCCTACTGCCGTCGTTTCTACTTCGCGTCGAGCTCCAGCCGCAGGTAGTCATAACAGACGCCGGAGGTGAGCTCCCCGGCGGGGACGGTGAGCTGCATCTGGTTTTCGCCCGCCTTCAAGAGCGCGGCATCGAAGGGCTGGGCGTATTCATGCCACACGCCCCGGTCCGTGTTGTACCGCAGGGCGTTGGTGGAGACGGGCCGGATGGTGCCCACGCGGGTGCCGTTGACCGCCACGGCCAGGCCGCCGCCGCCATCGGCGCCGCCCAGCGCCACGCGGAGGGTCGCCTTGCCTGGCGAAGCCTTGTCCATGTCGAACTTGATCGTCCAGGTGGTCGCCCGCCCCCGGCCGATCGTCCGCCACATATCCTCGCCGCCGGTCGCGGCCTTCACCCAGCCGAAACGCTGGTTGGCAGGGTCCTTTGCCGCCGGGTTCAGCCAGGCCGTCGACGTGCCGTGCGGCACCTGCTCGAAGAACCAGTCCTTGTGCCAATCGCTCTTGCCGACGGTGTAGGTGATGTCGTTGGGAAAGAGCAGCGGATAGCGGACGCACCAACCCCAGAGCCAATAGTCGTCGCCCTTGAAGAACTCGCTGCCGTTGCGGTTCGGGTAGCCGATTTCCCAGATTTGCTTGCCGTAACGCACGGGCTTCCACTCGATCTTGCCCAAGTCGAGCTTCTCGCCCGCCTTGACCGTGATGTTCTTCTGCTCGAACTCGCCCAGCACGCCGTCGGCAAAGGCGTGCATCGTGTACGTGCCGGGGCGGACGTTGGTGATCGTGAATGTGCCGTCCTTGGCCCCGTCGTTCCAGAACTGGTAGTAATTCCCGTCATGCGGCCACTTCACCAGATTGCCGTTGCCCGAGCGGGCGGCAAACGACCCGCCCGTGCCGATGTAGTCCGGGTGCGCCAGGCCGACGGTCAGATTGGGCAGTTTCGTCGTGGCGGCCTGCGGGTCGTTGAGCACGAACTGGCCGGTGACGTTGCCGCGGCCCTCTTTGTGCGGATAGTCGACGCCGTTGACCCAGTCATAGGGCCAGGCGGCCTTGACCTCTTGCGACTTGGCCACCGCATCGTTCCAAAGCGCGAAGGCATTGTCGTGCCAGGTGGCCGGGACGGTGGGATTGCCCTGCGTGGCGGCGAGCGTGGCGAGCTCGGCCGGAGTGGGATTTTTGGGGTTCTCCAAGGCGTTGAAGTAGACGAAGATCGGCCCTACGACCTTCTTCCAATCCTGGCCGGCGGGAACGCTGCAGCCGGCCCCGCCCGCATAGTGGCCGGAAGTCCAGTAGTCGAGAAGCGTGGCGCCCATGTGGCAGACCAGGTCCATCTTCTCGGCACCGCCGCCGATGTATTCGGTGGTGGGGTTGATGAAGTAGACGCCGATGTGGTCTTTGGTGCTGGACCAGCCGTAGGCGGACAGCCGGTACATGATCGGCGCAGTAGCTGTATTTGTGCTCGACGGAGTTCTTGTAGTTGCCCGCAGCAATGATGCTCTGCTCTTTGGCGTGGATCACGGTGCCGGAGCGCTGGTCCTCATTGCTGATCATGAGCTGGTTGCGGTCCTTGTCGACCGAGAGCCAATTGAAGGTGGGGTTCATCTGCAGGATGAAGCGGTTTTCGCCGAAGGACCCGTTGGGATAACTGGCCGGATGAGTATATTGGGCGTAGGTGTAGAAGCCGCTGACTCCGCGTTCCATCGTGTAGCGGACTTCAATGTCCATCGGACGGCTTACGCCCTTGACGGCGACCTCGCCGCGTTGACCGCCGTTTTTCGCCGGATCGATGGTCACGGACGGCGTGACCTGACCGGAAGGCGTCCGTTCCCAGTAGTTGCTGCGGCTCACGATGGGAACACCGTGAAAGACCAGCGCTTGGAGGTTGCTGTTGTTCTTGATGACGGTCATCTTCACGAGGCCGTTGTCCATCGTCCAGGTTGAGCCGTTGTCGGTGATGGTTACCGGGGCGTCGACTTTGGGTTTGGCGACAGCCGGCAGGTCGGCAGCTTGAAGTGCCGACACGGCCAAGGCCAGGGTAATCAAGGCAAATGCAGAAAGTGCAAGGGGACCAGCAGAGAGCGGTCTGTTCATGGCGGGCTCCAGTTGAAAGGGAGGTGTACCCCAAAGCGGATTGTCTGCCGCTACGGGGGAGTTAAATTGCTACCCAGGTGGGGTGGGGTGCTTGAGGTTGCCCAGGTCGGCCAGGGAGGGAGATTCGCGCCCAGGTTCGCGAAACTACCGTCCATGATACCAAGCCCCGCCGTTTTGTCAACTGTCTGCACCTTCTATTCAAGGCGATACAAAGTTGGTAATAGGACTCAAACCTCGAACCATCAAGGGCATCGAAAGCCGCTCGGGATATGCTACAATGGCTGCCGTGGAATGGCCTTTCCTGGAGGATCGCCTACATAAGAGGCTGGAGCAGAAACGTTCTGCCCAGCGACGGTCCCCAGCCCCTTGCAGGACTGCGAACGGGAGGATCCATGGTAAAGTCATCCCGGGAGTTTCAGGTCTTTGCCAAACCGGCCGGTGCGGGTTGCAATCTCGATTGCCAGTACTGCTACTACCGGGACAAACGCAGCCTGTATCGGGAGAGCGACGTATCGCGGATGCCGGACAGCCTGCTGGAAGAATACATCGTCCAACACATGGAGGCCGCGGGCGGGCCGGAGGTTTCCTTCTCGTGGCATGGAGGAGAGCCGACCACGCTGGGCGTGGACTTTTTCCGGAAGGTCGTCGAGTTCCAGCGCAAGCACAAGCCCGCCGGCTGGCGGATCCGCAATGGCATCCAGACCAATGGCGTGCTGTTGGATGACGAGTGGGGCGGCTTTCTGGCGGCGGAGGCCTTCAGCATCGGTCTCAGCTTGGATGGCCCGGCGGAACTACACGACGCGTACCGCGTGACCAAGGGCGGCCAGCCGACCCACCGGCAGGCTGTCGAGGGATACCAGACCCTGCGGAAGCATGGAGTCTTTACCAGCATTGTGTGCGTGGTGCATAACCTGAACGTCAAGTGCCCGCTCACGGTTTACCGGTTCTTCCGGGAGATTGGCTGCCGGCATCTGGGCTTTCTTCCGGCCGTGACGCAGCGCCCGAGAACGCGACCGGCGTTGACAGGTTCACGCCGTCCGCGGAGGACTATGGGGCTTTTCTCTGCAAGATCTTCGATGAATGGGTCGCGCGGGACGCCGGCCGAATTTCGGTTCAGACCTTCGAGGAGGCCGCTAGACCGGTCCTGGGCATGGAACACTCCTTGTGCGTCTTTCGCGAAACCTGCGGCCAGATACCGGTAGTCGAACACAACGGAGACTTCTTCCCCTGCGACCACTTCGTCGACCACGAGCACCGCTTGGGCAACATCCGCCAGACGCCTCTGGGCGATCTGCTGGATAGCCAGGCGCAACGGGATTTCGGGGACGCCAAGCGCGAAGCCCTGCCCCGTTACTGCCGCGAGTGCGAAACGCTTGCGATGTGCAACGGCGGCTGCCCCAAGTACCGCATCCGCCGCACGCCGGACGGTGAGGCGGGCCTCAACTACCTCTGCGCGGGATTGAAGCGATTCTTCCTGCACAGCCGGGCGCCGCTGGAGCGATTGGCCGCCCGAGGGCGGGAGCAGCGCCCTTGACCGTGACCCTGCCCGGGAGCGGACCGTGCGCGCCGGGCCGCAACGATCCCTGTCCGTGCGGCAGCGGACGGAAGTACAAGAAGTGCTGCGCGGCCAGGTAGAGGTGCAGCCTTTCCGCTTTTGAGGTAGAATGGGGCGCGAGTCGCGTGCCATGCCGCACTCCGCGGCAACGGAAGCTCCGCGGCGGCAATCATTCAAGGCAGGAGCACATCGCAAATGAACACCGTAACGGGAATTTCGAGGAGGCAGTTTATGGAAGGGACCGCAATGGGTATCGCAGCGACCGGCTTGGGCCTGTCGTCCCTTGATGCGCAGGATTGGGCCCGCCAGGCAGTGGACAAATCGCCCCGGAAGCACGAAACCGTGAAGGTGGCCTACAACGACAGGTCCCTCGACACGTTCATCGCCTATCCGGATTCCAAGGACAAGTCGCCCTCGATCATCGTGATCCATGACGTGATCGCCTTTGCCCCCTGGGTGGAAAACGTCGCCGACAGGCTGGCGGAAGCGGGCTATCTGGCGCTCGCTCCCGACCTGCTGTCGGGCCGGACTGCCGAAGAACGCCAGCCGCTGCAATCCGAAGGGAAAACCGTGGGCCCGGCCCGCAGGCTGCCCCTTCCCCAGGTCGCGGCGGATATGAATGCGCTGGCCGACCATGCCCTGAAACTCCCCGCCTGCAACGGAAAGGTCTGCGTGGTGGGCTTCTCGTGGGGCGGCGACCAGGCGTTCCGCTTCGCGACGACCCGCAAGGACCTGTCGGCGGCCTTCGTGTTCTATGGCGTCTGCCCCGAACCGGAGAACATCCCCAACATCCAGGCGCCCGTCTATGGTTTCTACGCCGGAACGGATACGCGCGTCGGCGCCACGCTTGCGGAGACCCGCGACAAGATGAAAGCGGCGGGCAAATTCTACGAGCCGGTCACCTATGAAGGCGCCAGCCACGGGTTCATGCAGTCGGGAGCGAAGCCGGACGCGAAGGAAGCCGACAAGAAGGCCTGGGATGCGTCGTGGGTCAGGCTCAAGCGCTCAGAAGCAAATTCGACTAGGCGTTTCAACGGTAGCGGTACAGCGTCACGCGCTGGATGGCGTCGGGACTCGAACGTTGGCGGTACACGGGCACCCAACTCCCGGCGCCCAGGGGAGTCGTATGCTCTCGCCCTCTTCGGTGCTGTCGCCGGCCAGCAGGCGCCCGGGGACCCAGCGGCCGTTCGACAAAACTGCCTTCTTCCACGGTGGCCAGTCCGGCCAGCGGAGGGCCCCGGCGTGTTGGGGGAAAAGGTGACGGTTACGCCGCTGCCGGCCACAAAGTACTCGTCCGGCCCCGCCGCAATGAAAATTGCCGCCGCGAACGTGTTGGGCGGGATCGGCGTCGGTTGCGCCAGAGGCGCAACGCGGGGCTTCATGAACGTGGCCTCCAGCGTGTAATTCCCCACCTGGATTTTCTGCGGCGGGTCGTCCGGCCCCAGCAGGACGGCGGACATCGTGCCGTTGCCCTGGTGTTCCAGAATCAGGGGCGCCAATTGCGCGATCACGTCGTAGCTGCCGATCAGATCGGTGTCGGGAGCGTTGGACCTCTCGACCCCCCATGGCCGAGAAACCGATCGCATCGTGGCGCCCGAAGGCGTAGAGCACTCTGGCCGCGCCTACCGCCCCATTCAGCGCACTCGGGGATGAACAGCGGGTTTCCGGACCGGCGTGTACCTGGCGCAGTATTCCGCGAAGTTGCCGTAAGTGTCCGGCGAGAGGATATCGAGCTGCGGCGCCCCGGCTCTCCAGACGTCCATCAGGTCGTCCATCGGGCCGCCAGCGGCAAATGACCGCGGCGGCGTTCCCGGACTCGCGCTTCATCTTGGCTGCGGCCGCGATCGAGAACGAACGGATCAGCGCCGCGTTCACGAACATCGGCAGCGGGTATTCGGCTTTGCCCGCCTCGACCACCCGGCCGACGTAGCGCGCATAGTTCCAGGCCATGAAGATTTCGTCCGTCGCCGTGTTCCGGCCGAACACCTCTTCCCAGGTTCCCGGAGGTCTTGAAGCCGGCCGCCTCCCACACCTGGCGAAACTCCGGAATCAGCGTGTCCTTGTGCTGCTGAAGGTAGTCCATCAGCTCCTTCGGCACGGGCCCCGCGAAGGCCTGTTCGGCCACGGGCGAGCGGTCGCGGGTGTCGCCCTGCATTCCCACTTCGTTCTCCACCTGGATCATGACGACCGTGTGCTCGCGGCCGTCCACTTCCTTGACGTGCCGCATCAGGGCCGCAAAAGCGCGCGCATCGGCGTCGCGGTTGGCATCGCTCAGCGGCGTGAGAGTTCCATGGTCTTGCCGGTCCGGGTCCGGGCGCGCGGGAAGCGCTCGAAGTCCTTCTTCACCCAGTCGGGCGGATAGCTGGAAAGGCCGTTCTTCCAGCTTGCGAACCACAAAGCCCAGATGCAGGTTGTGGCTCCGCGCGCCCCGGATCACGCCATCCAGGACGCTGGAAGTCGAACTTCCCTTCCTGCCGTTCGATCTGGTTCCAGGAAACGCCCGCCAGGACGGTGTTGATCTTCGCCTGCACCAGCCTCGGCCACATCCGGCTTCATGTACTCGAGGCTCGTGGCGCTGTCGTTGTTCAATTCCCCGGCCAAGGCCAGGTAAGGCTTGCCATCGACGATCAGTTGGGTGGCCGTTCCCTGCTTCCGCAAGTGAGGCATATCGGTCGACATCGGTCGGTCGGCGTCTTGAGCGGCGGCAGGGGGCCCCGGCGCAGCCAAGGTCAGGGTGATGCAGGCAAACAGCAGGAGGCTGCGAGGGGCGACGGAAAGCGGTTTGTTCATGGCGGGACTTTCAAGCTAGTGACGTACACGCTGCGGCCATCGGGGTGGATGAACTCCAGACGCAGAGTATCCATGCCGGGAGCGGCTGGGAAAGAGGCGTCCGCCGAGGAGCGGGGTTTGACCTGAACGTGGCGTTTGCCGCTGGCGAGGACCTTCTCGCCGGCCCGCGCCTGCCAGCGGCAAGTGAGTTCGGCAAGATCGGTAAACGAATAGCGGTTCTGCAACGGGACGACGCACTGGCCGCCCGCTACGGCAACCTCGCGGGCCGTGGTATTCACAGGGCTATAGACCTTCTTGAGGTTCTCCCACAGCGGCTTGATCCGGCGATCCGCCGTGACGGCGTCGGGGCCGCCCGTCAGGCGCATGCCGGTCGCCAGATCGGCGGATGGAATGCCGTCAACCGCGCGCTGGGAACCGGGCACATAGTCGGCGGGCGGAGCACCCGGCGTGTGGATCGGCCAGCGTTCGGGGAACTTGTCGACCAGGCCCTCGTCCTGCCACTGAAAGAGGAAGGCGCCGGCCATGCCGTCGCTAGGCCAGATGACATCCCAGGCGTAGGCCACGCCGCCGGCGCCGCTGGGCGAATACTCGGTAAGGAAGGCGGGGACCCTGGCCCGGTTGGGGCTGGTGGAAATATCTTTGATCGTATCGAGTTTGGGATAATGGTAGTCCTCGAAGTCGGTCCTGCGGTTTTTCTCCAGGTTCTGCTGGGAGATGAATGCCAGTCGCGTGGGGTCGTGGGCTTTCACGTAGTCGAACTCGGCCTGATCGTTGATGCCGTAGCCGCTTTCGTTGCCGCAACTCCAGGCGACGACGCAGGCGCGGTTCTTGTCGCGGGCCACAGTTTCCATGGAGCGGAGCGTGTACGTCCACGTGCGGGCAGGGTTGTTGACTTCGTTCGCTATCCAGCAGGAAGCGATTTCATCCAAGACGTAGAAGCCGGCCTCGTCGCATAGTTCCAGGAATCGTTCCGCGTGCGGGTAGTGGACGGTGCGGACCGCGTTGATGTTGGCGGCCTTCATCGAGGATGATGTCGGTCTTCCAGCAATCCTCAGTCATGGCATGCCCATAAGACGAAAACTCTTCGTGGCGACAAACGCCCGTGAACTTGACGGGCACGCCATTGACCGCAAACACGCCCCCTTTCAGTTCGACCTTGCGGAAACCGATGCGGTCCTGGACGCGCTCAACAACGGTCTGATTCCCATCCCACAGGCGGTAGAAAACGTAATACAGATTGGGCTTCTCAGCGCTCCAGAGCTTGGGGGCGGTCACAGGCGCTGCCAAGTTGACCGTGGCCGAGCCGTCGGCGCCGATCTCGCCGGCCTGGTCGATGGCGGGTAGCGCAAGCTGGGTTCCGTCCAGAGCGTACAGTTCGCCCGTGAGAACGAAATGTGCCCCCGCCGGACCGGCGACGCGAACGGTCGACTTGAGCGTAGCATCCCTGTACTGGGCATCGAGGTCGGTGACGACCGTGACGTCATCCACGTGCAGTTGCGGCAGGGCCACGAGATACGTCTCGCGGTAGATGCCGCCGAGGCACCAAAAGCAGCCCTTGTCCAAGTTGCTGGTGGAGGTTTTCTTATAGACCCGCACGGCCATAAGGTTTCGCTGGCCGGGCTTGAGTGCCTTGGTGACATCCATGTCAAAGGCCGTAAAGCCGCTTTCGTGGTAGCCGATGCGCTGGCCGTTGACGAAGACCTCGGCCCCGTTAAACACGCCGTCGAAGTGCCAGAGAACACGTTGCCCGACAAAAGAGGCCGGAATCTCCACCATCTGGCGGTACAGCCCGATGTCATCCGAAACATCACCGAGGCGGTCCTTGTATTTGGGCATGGAGAAGCCCTCGATCTCCCAATTGGCCGGGACGGGGATGTTCTTCCAATCGGCGTCGGATGCATCCGGGGCGGCGAAGGTGGGCACGGGGGCATCGCCCGGAAGTTCGCCCTTGACGGCGGGACTGGTGCCTTGTTCCAGCTTGAAACGCCAGGTGCCGGTCATGGACAGCACGGCCGCGTTGCCCAAGCGGAGGCGATCGAGCGGGACGGGCGCATCACCGGGCACAGGCACCGGTGCCGCCAGGCCGGTCGCCGCCGTGAGAATTAGGGCAACTCGGAAACCCACGCGGGCAAAGCAACAAGTGGACTTCATGCGACGATTCTCCTATTGAAACCGGATACCGCGAGCCCAATCAATGCAATGATGGTTGCGGTTCCTGGTTTTGTCAATACTTATCCGATAGCGCTGGACTGTCCGGAGTTGATCGCAATCGGCTTGGCAAATAGCGAGGTCTTGCCTGAGGCAGGCATGCATGATAGGATCTTTGAGCACTGCCCGCGATCGAGATCGAGATGTCCAAGCCGCGGGCCAATCTCACCCGAAAGTTCTCTAAAGGACTCAATCATGAAACACCGCGGAATCAGTCGTCGTCAATTCATTGGAACCTCCGCCGCAGTAGCAGGCACGGCGTTGCTGTCACCGTGGGGGGCTCCCCAGTCCCGCGCGGCGGCAGTCCAAGCCGCGAGTCAGACCGTGAAGCGCACCGCGGTCGACCAGGTGCCGCTCGGCAAGACCGGTCTCAAGCTCAGCCGTTTGGGTATCGGCACGGGCGTCCATAACGGCAGGGACCTGGCGGCCTTGGGCAAGGAAGCCTTCATCAAGCTCGTCCGTTACGCCTATGACCAGGGCATCACCTACGTGGACGCCGCATCGCAATATGCGACCTTCAATTTGATCGGCGACGCCATCAAAGGCTTGCCCCGCGAGAAGCTCTTTCTGCAGTCCAAAGTCTTCGGCCAGCCGGCGGACGTGCTGGCGGAGATCGACAAGCATCGCAAGACGTACAACACCGACTACATCGACAGCCTGCTCGTCCACTGCATGACGGACGGCGAGTGGACCGACAAGTTCAAGCGGATCATGGACGGGTTCAACGAGGCCAAAGAGAAGAAGTGGATCCGCGCCAAGGGCGTTTCCTGCCACAGCCTGCCCGCACTCCGCGCCGGCGCCGCGTCCGACTGGACCGAGGTCCATCTCGTCCGTGTCAACCCGCAGGGTACATTCACGGACGGCATGGTGGCGGCGACGAAGGTGGCGGACGAGTCCGGCCACGACATCGCCCCGGTGATGGAGCAGATCAAGATCATGCACGAGAAGGGCCACGGTGTGATCGGCATGAAACTCATCGGCAACGGCCTGTTCACGGAGGCGGCGGACCGCGAGAAGTCCATTCGCTTTGCCATGGCCTGCAAAGACATCGACGCCGTGGTCATCGGCGTCACCAGCACGCAGCAGATTGACGAAGCCATCGAGCGGATCAATCGCGCGCTGGCGGACGCCTGAGGCGCTTGGGTAGTCATGCCCGGGGCGCTCGGTAGGCGCCGGGCACTGTTGGCAGCCAGGTCGGAAACCCGTCGCGCCCGTCCCATCTTGTCGTTGTTCCGCAATGCGAAAAGAGATCGATTGCATTCTCTGTGGCTCGTGCGTGGCCGACATCCTCTGCCGGCCGGTCCGCCTGGACGTACCGATCGGCGGCGGCCGGTTGTTTCACAGCGAGCCGCTCCAGGTGGCCACCGGAGGGCTGGTGAGCAACGCGGGGGTGGCCCTGGCCCGCCTGGGCATGAAGTCGGCCGCCTTTACCTACGTCGGCCGCGACGAGTGGGCCCGCCTGATCCGCAGCCGGTTGGAGGCCGAAGGGCTCGACTGCGCCGGACTGCTGGAGCACCCCACCGCAGCGACCAGCACGACCGTCGTGCTTATCGATCCCAGCGGCGAGCGGAGTTTCGCCCATTGTGTCGGGGCAACGGGGCTCATGGACCGGCGGCTTTTTCTCGATCGCCTGCACTTCTTCGCCCGCAGCCGCATGACCTTGATCGGCTACTATTCGATGATGCCGAACGTGGAGGGCGATCTGCCCGAGGTGCTGGCGGCGATCCGTGCGACCGGCTGCCGGACGGCGCTGGATTGTGCGGGCAGCGGCGGCTCGATGCAGCCGCTCGATCGACTCCTGCCACACCTCGACGTCTACGTGCCGAGCTTGAACGAGGCGGTCCATCAGACCGGCCTCGGCGACCCGCAGGCGATCCTCGACCTTTATCGCGGCTGCGGGGCCGCCGGCTTGCTGGGCGTAAAGCTTGGCGCGAAGGGCGCCCTGCTCAGTCCGTCGGCCGGCGAATACGTCGAGATTCCTGCCGTCAGCCCTCCGGGTTCGATCGTCGATACGACGGGCGCGGGCGACTGCTTTTACGCCGGACTGTTGACGGGCCTGCTACGGGGCCTGGACGTGCGGAGTGCCGGGCTGCTGGGCGCTGCGGCCGGCGCTTGTTGCATCACAGCCCTGGGGGCGACGGCCGGTATTCGCGATTTTGCCGCAACGGCCGCGTTGGCGGGAATCGCGTCAGATTAGGCAGGGTCTCAAAGCGACTGCATCACGGCTCGGACTTGACAATGCGGCACGGATGGCCTACGTTAGTCCCCATAGGGAGAGATTTGTTCTCGTTTCGCGTACAAAAACGGAAATCCTCGGAGAAGCTTACCATGAACTCGCTCCGCAAAATCGTGACGCTGGTATTCGGCGTCCTGGCCGTATTGGCGTTTCACGTCTTTTCCACCGTCGACCCATGGGTACATGGGTCCCCCGGCAGCGCCGCTCGCGCCGCCACCCCCGGCGGTGCTGCCCGCCGTCCAACAATGGAACCCGTGCGGCCGACAACGCTCCTCGCAGCATCGCGCCTTACTTCACGCCGGCCACATCGTCCCCCAAGGCGCCGGACGCCGACGGCTTCCTCCAGCGCTGGCTGCTGCTCGAGCCGATCAACGAAGCCGAACCGCAGCAACACCGTGTTTACCGACAGCTACGTCCGGAACGCCCTCAACACCGAGTACTTTCCCAACCAGTTCACCGTGGTTCCGCACGACGGCGACAAGGTGACGGTTGCCGGCGCAGGAACTCGCCTGGCATGCCCTGGATTCCGCCAATTTCAACGTCAAGCTCTTTCGCTTCGCCTATGGCCTGAACAAGCCGACCTACGGCGTCATCTTCTGGGCCGTCACCGTCGTCAACAGCCCGCGGGAGATGCAGAACGTCCGCCTGGCCGTCGGCTCCAATTCGGCGTCCATGTGGTGGCTCAACGGCAAGGAAGCCGTCGACCTCTTCGGCGACCGGCGCATGGTGATGGATGACTGCGTCTCCAAACGTCTCACGCTCAATCAAGGGCCGGAACGTCATTCGCGGCGCCGTCATCAACGGCCCCGGCTTGAGCGATTTCTGCGTCCGCTTTATCGATGAGAATGGCGATCCGATCAAGGACATCACCCTGAGCCTTGAAAACGCGGAAATAATGAGTCATACCATTTTTGGTCTTAACTTTTTTCTTGGAGCTTCTATGAAATCCCCTATTCTGGCAGCAGCGGTTCCCGCCCTGCTCTGCTCTTTCGTGTCTAGTCCGGCATTGGCTCTGGACGGCGAACCCTACATCCACGATCCCTCGACCGTCATTGAGTGCGATGGCAAGTATTACGTTTTCGGCACCGGCGGCGGCGGCTTGATCTCCGACGACGGCTGGACCTGGCACAGCGGGGCCGTGCGTCCCGGCGGCGGGGTGGCCCCCGACGTCATCCACATCGGCGATCGCTACTACGTGGCCTATGCCGCGGGCCGGCGGCGGTTTGGGGGGAGGACATGCCGGCACGATCCATGTGATGTGGAGCAAGACGCTCGACCCCAAATCCCCCGACTTCGGGTTTAAGGACGACACCATCGTCGCCTCGTCTGACGGCGTCGAGGACTGCGATGCCATCGATCCGGCGTTCTTGCTCGATCCCACCGATGGCCGGCTGTGGCTCACCTACGGGACCTACTTCGGCTTCATCCGGATCGTCGAGCTTGATCCCAAAACAGGACAACGCGCTCGCCGGCAACCAGCCCGTCAACATCGCCATCGACTGCGAAGCCACGTGCCATGATGTATCGCGACGGCTGGTACTATCTTCTGGGCACTCACGGCACCTGCTGCGACGGCGCCAACTCCACCTACAACATCCGCGTGGGCCGCTCCAGGAAAGTGACGGGCCCCTACCTCGACAACATGGGCAACGACATGCTCAAAGGCGGCGGCAAGCTGGTTGTGGCCGCCAGCGGCCGCTTTGTCGGGCCTGGCCACTTCGGCCTGCTGGACCTGGGCGACGGCGTGCAGAAATTCTCCTGTCATTACGAGGCCGACCTGGACCGCAGCGGCCGCAGCGTGCTGGACATTCGCCCGCTGCTCTGGAAAGACGGATGGCCCGTTGCGCGGCGACAACTTCAAGGAAGGCACCTATGAGATCCAGTCCGAACGCAGCGGCTATGCGCTGGAGCTGGCCGTGGATTTCGTGCGGATGGCCGGAGCGCGGAGGATTTGGCGGTTTCGGGCACCGCCGGCGGATGCCGGGGCCCGGCGGCGGCACGCTCCCGGTGGCGCGCTCGGCGGGCTTGGCCGCTTCGGCCGTCCGGCCGGCCCCGTGACCCCGATTCCGGCCCAGACACTCGCCGAGGTGTCAACGAACTGGCCGGCCGGCAACATCGACATTCGCATCGGCGACTACATGATCCGGCCCCATCAGAAGTGGACGATCACGCCCGTCGCCAACGCCGGCGGCTATCCCGGCTCGCCCTATTTCAAGATCACCATCGCCGGCACCGATCGCGCGCTGGCTGCAACCGCGGACGCCGAGGTGGTGGCGGTTCCCGCCTTTACCGGCACGCCCGAACAACTGTGGCGCATCGACCAGTTGACCGATGGCACTTACCGCATCATGCCCAAGGCGGTGCCCAATTCCAAGGAACCCGCTGGCCCTGACCGCGGTCGGCGGCAGCACGCCGACGCTGGCCAAGTTCGACCCCAAGAGCGACAAGGCGCGCTGGAACTTTAGAACGCCGTGAAGCGGTTGGGCTTCCATGCCGGCTCGTGCCCGGTCGCGACGTTCAGCCGATCAGGATCGTTTCTCCGGCGATGACCCGATCGCCAGGCACGACCTTGATCTCCAGCCCTGGCAGGTCGGGCACGATCAGATCGACCTGCGAGCCGATGCGGATCATGCCGAAAACCGATCCTTGCTCGACGTTTGCGCCCCTTTCGGCGAAAACGTCGATGCCATGCACGCTCCCGCCGCCAATCTGCACCACGTAGCAGGAGATGTCCTGGCCCTTCAGCCGGCCGCAGAACCGCGTCACCCGCCGATCGTTTGCCCTAGGTTAGCAGTTTGTCATGGGACTTTCCAGGTGGAAGTTGCCTGGCAGCGGGCAGAATGGTAAGATTCTGATACTAGGGATCGCGCGGCTGGCGGGAGAGTGTTGCCCGCTGTTTTTCGCATGGTCCAGTTCTACGAACCAACAACCATACTTTCGGAGTGTTAGGATAATGGCCATTGAGTTGTCTGAGGGCGCCGCAACGGAAATCAAGCGTTACATGGAGGCCGAAAAGGTCGAGCCGGGCTTCGCCCTGCGAATGGGAATTGCCGGCGGCGGCTGCTCGGGGCTGCAATATAGCCTCGGTTTTGCCAATGATTTTCAACCTGCGGTCGACGCCCGCTACGAACAGCACGGCGTGGCCGTGATCACCAGCAAGAAGATGGCGTTGCACCTCGATGGCACGAAGATCGACTTCCAGGACGGCCCGATGGGTCGCGGTTTTACCATCGAGAATCCCAATGTCGCCAAGGCGGGCGGCTGCGGAAGCTGCGGCTGCCACTAGGAACCGGCGAAGAATAACTTCCGCGTTTGCCGCAAGACGGATTGGTAATCCGTCCGGGAATCGTGGACGGATTGCCAATCCGTCCTACGAGATTCCGCTAGGCTGTTCTAGGATTTTTCGCTCGCCTCGCGCCGCTTGGCCTCGGCCAACATGGGCCGTAATTCGTGAACAAAGTCGTGGACGTCCTCGAACTGGCGGTAAACGCTGGCGAAACGGACGTAGGCCACCTGGTCGACTGCGCGCAGGTACTTCATTACCAGCTCGCCCACCTCGCGGCTTTCAATCTCGGGATCGGAGTGGCTTTCCAGTTCGTTCTGAACTTCGGTCACGATGGACTCGAGTTGGGCGTCGCTGACCGGCCGTTTCCAGCAGGCCAATTCCAGGCCGCGCTTGATCTTCGTAGGGTCGAATGGTTGCCGCGTGCCGTCTTTCTTAACGATTTTGACGGCCGCCGCCTCGATCCGCTCGTAGGTCGTATAGCGGAGACCACAGTTCGAACATTCCCGCCGACGACGGGTCGCAAACCCGTCGTGGCTCGCCCGCGAATCGATCACGCGGTCGTTGTCTTCATGGCAGGAAGGGCATTTCATGAGGACTCCCGGTGCAGGCCAAGTTCAACAGGGTGAACCTACACTATACCCCACGCAGTCCTATTCTGACCAGTCCTAATAATTGTGCGGAATCTGGCACGCCAGTTGCAATTACTAGAAAACAGTAAAACGGAACCAAAAACACCAAGAAAACGACCACCTGCGAGGCACCGCATGCACAATAAACAAGCACGTCTAAAGAAAGTAACCTAGCATACTTTCAATTGACACGGTCAAGTCGGCCGTCGTGGCAGGAAATCAGCTTAGCTTTCAGACGCATTCTCTTCCTCGTGTTGGTTAACCCAGGGCCGACACCCGCGCTTGAGCGAGCTTGGATCTGCCGCGGCGGCCGGCTGTTTTTCTTGGATTGGCCATAGCTGAGGTTCGTAGGGTGGGACCAGCGAGCTTGCGAGCGCAGGCCCACCACCAACCGTAATCGGTGGGCCGGCGCTCGCAAGCTCGCTGGTCCCACCCTGGCCTGCGCGAAAGTGGCGTCTTGGCAGGACGAGAGGTTATGCCGCTTTTGTTCCGGGCCACGGGGGACGGGCGTTTACGCCCGTTTCGGGCTTCAGCCCGTAATCGGCCCGGCATTTATGCCGGGTTGCTAGCAGGCGAGAAGTAACTCACCAGTTTGGCGACTATGGATGTCAGGCCCGTTTACGGGCCTCCTTTGTCGCGACAATCCGTGGGCAGGAGCCCCGTAAACGGGGCTGACAACAATCGATGAGTACAACCAATATTGGCGGTTTCGGCTTGCCCGGCATAAATGCCGGGCCTAATACCGGCTGAAGCCGGAAACGGGCGTGAACGCCCGTCCGCATTTCCTTCGGAACAAAAATGCGCCGCACAGAACACGCGATTTCATCCAAATCATCCGACTTTTGCGCAGGCCAGTCCCACCCTACGCCGTGCCGCTTTCTCCCCGATCCGCATCTCGTACCTTCGGTACGCCCGCAAGACCCCTTCTGGAAATCGCTGCCGCTTTTCGTTAGATTAGAGTGTGGGGGTTCTTCATCCTCACCCTCTGCCCCTCTCCCGAAGGGCGAGGTGAGAAATTGTGCCCCTCCCAGAGGGCGACGGGAGAAGTTGCCGCGCGAAGGTTCGAGAAATGTCCACCGACTGGTTCTGCAAAATTGGCGATAAGAAGGTTGGCCCGCTGAACGGCCAACAACTTAAGACCATCGTTGCCAAGGGACAACTTAAGCCCGAGCACCTTGTGCGGCGCGGCAGCGAAGGGCCTTGGGTCCCGGCCGGCCGGATCAAAGGGCTGTTCCCGGAAGGCACGGCCGTCGATCCGCAATCGCAGGGCACGCAGCGGACCCCGGCGACTGCCAAGCCCTTGCCCAAGGCGGCAACCAAGTCGGGCGGCCAGCCCATCGCCAAGGCCGCGTCGCTCCCCACGGCGGCGCAGGCCCCTTCTCCGCCCCCCGCCGACATCCCCAAGGAACTGATGCTCGGCGAGGGAGGACATCACCACGTCGAAATGAACGTCGACCGTCTGAACATCGATGCCCTGCCGGTCACGGTCTCCCACCGCAAGATTAAGGCCGGAATGCAAGGGCTGAAGAAGGAAGAGCGGAAGAAGCTGAATATGATGCTGTGGTGCTTCGGCGGCGGCGGCATCGTGATCGGAGTGATCGTGATCACTTCGGCGATCCTCTCCTCGAACCAGTTTGCCGCCGGCACCAAGCCCGACGAATCCAAGGAACCGCTGGCGGCCGCAGTGCCCGCCGACAGCAGCGGCCAGAGGACCGAAAAGGCCGCGGTCGAAAAACCCCCGGCTGAGGAGAAGGAGCCCTCGTACAACAAGAAGGCCAACGTCGACACGATGCTTGTGGGCAGCGTCGAAGTCATGGTCCTCGACTCCGTTCGCGGCGCGCCGTACAATGGGGCCAAGACCGACGAAACCTACGTGCTCAACGTGCAGGTCAGGCTGGGCCTCAAGAAGGGCGAAACGAAACCCGTCGCGCTTGCGAGCTGGGCAAGCGACAGCCTCAAAAAGAAGGTCCTGCTCAAGGACGATCTGGACAAGACCTACTCGCTGCTGCAACAGGTTCCCGTAAAGGGCGACGGCAAGATCGCCAGCGACGACTATACCATCGTGAACCTCGTCTTCCAGGCCCCAACCAGCAAAAAGCTCAAGTTTCTGCACCTGGCACTGCCCTCTGCCGCATTCCAGCCCGCCGGGCCGATGATGGGCTTCACGATCAATCACATCGAGGAGGCCAAGGCCGACAAGTCCAACGCCTCGACCGGGACCGATGCGGGCGATTCCAAGGCAGGCGCGGCCAAGGGCGAGAAATAGCGATAATCCAAGGCGCCGGATGCCGACTCCGGGTCGAAATGATTTATCTCGAATGTCCCTTTTGTGCCGCTCGACTGGAGATCGGTGAAGACCGGGCCGGGCGGTCGATGACCTGCCCCTTCTGCAAGGGCCAGGTCGAGGTGCCCAAGCCGCATGCCCCGCGGCGGCATCCGCGATACCAGCGGGAATACGATCTGGAAGAGGACAACGCGCGGCCGCACGGAGCGCTGGCCTCGGGAGGCATGCTGACCGAGGCCGATATTGCCGCCTTGGAGGAAGAGGAGGCGCCGCGGAAGAAGAAACGCCGCCCCAAGATGGAGTGGCGGCTTTTTGTCGGCGGTTTCGGCTTCCCCTGGACCCAAGGCGCCGTGATGCGCTGGCTGCTGTTGGGCCTCTGGGCCACTGTGGCGGGCTGGCTGGGCTACACGGCTTTCGCGCTGGGGATCGGCCAGGCGCTGGACGAGGGCAACATGGTCGAGACCATCGTGGCGGTGATCGCGGCCGTCGCAGCCACGGCGGCGGGGATCTGCTGTTTTGCCGTTGCCGCCATCCACGGTCTGACGATCCTCCTGGAGACGACCGCCGGCAACGACCGCATGGAGAGTTGGCCGAACGTCATCCTGTTCCTCGATTGGGTCCACGACCTGTGGTTCATCTTCAATACGGCCGCGCTCAGCCTGACGTTGGGATTGGGCATCGGCTGGCTGCTGCCCGGCCTATTTGGAGGGCGGGAGGCTACGGTCGCCGCCACGGTCTTCTTCGTTTTCCCGATCCTCTTGTTATGCACGTTGGAAACCGATTCGGCGTTCCTGCCGGTCTCGCCGGTGGTGTTTGCCAGCCTGGGGAAGCACGGCATCGCCTGGTTGGCGTTCTACTTGCAGGCCGTCGGCCTGCTGGCGGCTGCCGTGTTCGTTTACTATCCGGTCTGGCAGCTTCAACCGTCGCTGGCGATCCCGCTGACCGCCCTGCTCTTCGCGGCCGTCGTCATGATCTACTTCCGCCTGCTCGGCCGGTTGGCCTTCTACTGCTCGGTGGAACCGGAGCCGGAAGAAGTGGAAGAGTAGGTGGTTTCGGCGGTTGCTAATTCGGCAGGTTGTGACTATGATTTCAGCGAAGGCAAGATGATCGAGGCATGACGGCAGTAGGAAGCTATGGAGACCCGGCCCAATTTTTCTTCTTCTGCTTTCCGCCCGCGGCTGGTCGGACGCTTCGTGGCGTCCCAGGCGCTGCTTTGGATGCTTGCGGCGCCGATCCTGGGAGCGGTGGTCGCTCGCCTGGCCGTATGGATGCAGAACTTCCGTGCGCCGCTGGTGATTTTTCCGCTGCTGGTGGGCTGCGGGCTGGGGCTGTTGCTGGTGGGAGTGATGAGGCTCGTGCAGGTTGGCCACCGCGCCACGATCTGGAACGGCATGATCTTGGCAGCCGCGGTGGCCGTGGCAGGGCAGCACTACATCAGCTTTCTGGACTACAAGGCCGCCTTGATCGCGCAAAAACCGCAAGACCTTGCGGCCGACGATCTCCGGGAAGCCGTGGAGGGATCGATCGATTTTGCCTGGTTCATGCACCGGCAGGCGGTGGTCGTGGGGCGGCCGGTTTCGGCGGAATACCGGCTGCGCGGCGCGGCCGCCTGGGCGAGTTGGGCACTCGACGGCCTGTTGACGCTGCTTGCTACGGGAACGATCATGTACTTTGCCTGCCGCGCGCCCTATTGCAGCCTTTGCCGCAGTTGGTATCGGACGACGCGCGCCGGCCCGTTGACCGCCGAGCGGGCGAGGCGTTTGGCGGCAGCGGCCTCGCTGCCCATCGGGGAAGCGGTTGACACGGCCCACTATCGCCTTTCCCATTGCGTTGGCGGCTGCGGACCCTGCCGGCTGCAATTGGGCGGGTACCCGCGCGGGTGGCGGCCGGGAGAGGAGCACGGTCCTTGAAGCCTGGCTCTCAGCCGCCGAGCGGGCGGAAGCAGCGCGGGTGCTTGATGAGGAATAACTAGCGGGAAAGCAGTAGCATGGGCGGAATTCTGGGGATTGGCACCGAGATTACGGAATGTCTGCGGATTGCGCGGCTGATCGAGCGGCACGGGGAGATGTTCATCCATCGCGTCTACACGGACGACGAGGTCCGCTATTGCCAGAGCCGGCGGGAATCGACGCAGCATTTTGCCGAGCGCTGGGCGGCCAAGGAAGCCGTGCTCAAAGCCCTCGGCATCGCCGCGCAGGGCGTGACCTGGACCGACATCGAGATCCGCAAGGGCCCTTCCGGCCGGCCCACGGTAGCCGTGCGGGGCGCAATCAAGGACGCCGTCGAACGCCTGGGCGTGGCGGAAATCCTCGTCAGCATCGCCCATTGCCGTGCGCATGCCGTCGCTTATGCGATCGCGGTGGCCCGCGAAAAAGCGGACGAGGAGTGAGTCTTTGAGAAATCTGCGCGAGACGGTTGACAAATCTCCCCGTTTTCGACATGCTAGAGGCGTGTGGTTCCCATTCGCGTGTGTGACACCCATCCGGCGGTTTAGTTGCCAACGCGTGAGACGAGCGACATGTCCGACCTGGCCAAAGATTCTGATCCCTCTGCACCACTCCCTCGCCGTCATCGGAGAGCGGCTGGCGGTGATCAGGCAGCGTCCGGCAACGTCTCTGGGCAACCGCCGGACCGGCACCCCTGGGCTCCGAACCGGTCGGCCAGACCAGTCCGCCCGTCCGCTGGACCAGGCAACCGGCGGGTGGCAGCCCGCCGGGCGGACGGCCTCCGCTCGACCTTTCCAGCAAGCCCAAGCCGGGCCTCCTGCGGCGATATCGTTGGCTCATCGCGTCGCTTGCTGCCGTCGTTGTGCTGAGCCTCGTAGCGGCTGCGATCTGGCATCGGATGCATGCCGGCGGCGCGGTCGGGGCAGACAACCCTACGAAAACGGACAATGAGTCCAATTGAAGCGAAAGGAGCATGAAGATGGCAAGGCAAGCCAGGCAGTCACGGCCGCAACTTGTCGTTGTCTTGGCCGACAACAGCGGTTCCATGGCGGGCGAAAAGGCCCAGGCCGCTACCCAGGGCATCCGCGAAATGCTCATGGAATGCCAGTCGCGAGGGCCGGGCGGGCCCGATCGCTCCTACTTCAAGTTGCTCTTGATCCGCTTCGACGATGAGGCCGTCATCGACCCGCTCTGCGACATGACCCCCGTCCGCAGCATCGATCCGGACCGCGTGTCGATCAACGGCCGCGGAGGGCAGACCGACATCACGGCCGCCCTGGAGCTTGCCCTCATGCGGCTGAAGCCCTATGTCGAAGCCCTCCAGCAGCACCCGGAACGGGCCGACCATCCGCTGCCCTTGGTGCTCGTCTTTTCCGACGGCGAGCACAACGTCGGCTCCGGGCCGCAGCGGGTTGCGGAGGAAATCAAAAGCCTGACCTTGGACGGCGAACCGGTGGTGATTGCTGTGGCCGGCGTCTCCTTCGGCGTCCTACAGCCCGACGAACGGACGCTCCGCGGCATCGCTTCAGCGGAATGTTATGTGCATATCGCACACGCCCAAACGCTGGCGTCGTTTATCGCGTCGGTCGGCAGTTCCGGCGCGTCGCGTGCGGCCGACGTCGCCAAGATCATCCAGCGGATCGAGTACAGGCCATGAACCAGGGCGAGGGAACCAAGCTGCCTCTTGTCGGGCACCCGGAATTCGACCTCCTGCTCCAGGAGAGCCGGGAGTGGTTGGCCGAGCGCGGCGAGATGGTTGTCGGCTCCGGCGCCTTCCGCGCGGGGCGGCTTTCGGGCGCACTGCACTGCGATTTCGGACCGGCGGACCAGGACAAGGAGACCAACCAGGATTATGCCCTGGCCTGGTGGCCCCCGGTGGACAAGGCCCAGCACCGCCTGCGCTTCGTCCTGGCGCTGGGCGACGGGCTGACCACCTCGTTCCGTTCCGAGTCTGCCGCGGCCCTGGCCTGCTGGGTCGGCGTCCGCGCCCTGGTCGAGAACGTCGGTGCCGCCCAGCCGCTGGACCTGGCCAGGTTGGCCTTCAACGAGGCGGGCCTGACCATCGGCCGGCTGGCCGACGAGTTGGCCCGCGACCCGGAAGTATCTTGCCCGGAGGGCCAGTTCCTTTCTACCTGGAAGTACATCTTGAAGAAGGGCGGTCTGTTCCAGACCACGTTGACCCTTGCCTGGCTGGACGGGAGACTGCTTTCGCATCGCGATGGTTGGCGATGGCGGGGCCGTGTGGCGCGACTATCGCGGGCCGCGCGATCGCCCGCAGCCGGCGGACCGCGTCCTGGCCGCATGCGATCTGGAAACTCAGCAGGTCTACGCCCTGGGACCGGCCCAGCGCTGCGTGCGGGACTTCGACTGTTGGCACGAGGAGAAACTCAACGGCCCGTTCCTCTGCGCGCTCTCGACCGACGGCATCGGCCGCGGCCGGGGCGCCAGCCCTTCGGAGCTGTTGGACGAAATCGAACGTCTGCAAGCCGAGGGCGTGGAGAACCCGGCACAACGATTCATCGAGCGGGCAGTCCACGAGCGACCCAAGGATTTCGACGATAACCTGACGTTGGCGTTTATTCGAGCGGGGTAAGTATGCGGGTCGACTCCAGAACGGACATCCTGACCCTGAGCAACACGCAAGCCAAAGAGCTGGCGGGCAGGATCGTGTCGATAGGCGGAGTGACGTATCACTTCATGGGATTTGAGCCGAAGCACCCCGGCCAGCCGCCGTGGCGTTCGGGCGCAGAGGGAAAGGCCTATCCGATGCTTGGCGCCGACGGATCGGTCGCTGCCTACCTGAAGTTCTTCACGCGACCGACGCAGAAGCGGCTCGATCGGACTGCCTGGCTGATCGGCCAGCAAATGCACACCTGGCTGCCCAGTCTTGCGGCCGCTCCCGTCCTCTGGACCGATACCCGGCATGGCCTGCATGGCGCGAAGATCGACTTCCAGTTCGCCGCCTACCTGGCGAAGGCCGTTCCCGGCGAGACCTGGCTGGAACGCAAGACGGGCATCGCCAGCGGTGAGACGAGTTTCCCCGAAGAGTTTCGCTGGCGCTGCGTCCGGGACCTGCTTCTTGCGCTGGCTGCGCTGGAGCAGGCGGAACTCGTGCATGGCGACCTGTCGCCGAACAACGTGGTCATCGATCTGGACGCCCAGCCGGAGAAACCGGCCCTGCATCTGATCGACTTCGACGCCTTCTGCGCTGCGGCGGCCGGAGCGAACCGGGTTGTCACCGTGGCCGAGGGAGGCACGTACGGCACGGAAGGCTATTGTCCGCCGGACCTCGCGGCGGCTGCCAGCGCGGGTGACGGTTCCGCGGCGCCCTATTCCGACCGCTATGGCCGCGACATGTTGCTCCTGGAGTTCTTATTGATGGGCAGCGGCCTGCCAGCCGACGATCCGCTGGTTAATTGGAACCGTGAACATGTCCAGCGGCAATTTGCCGCCTGGCGGGCTCGGACAGATCCGAAGTGCGTGCAGACCCTGGGACACCTGGACCCCGCGACGGTCTTCAAGTTGAATGAGTCCGAGCGGCCCCCCTCTGTCGACCTTGCGGTTGGCCTGGGCCTGGCGATCCGGAGCGCCGGGTGCTGCGCCGGATTACGGAACTTACGCGGCCGACACCGGCGGTGCTTGGGTACCGGTCGATCACCGCAAATGCTATTGGGGGAATCGAAGCGCTCGGGGCTACGGGCCAGCGTTGCGCAACGGCAGGAGATATTGAGCGGCCCAGGGGCGTCACAAATTCGGAATCCGCAATCGCGAGAATAGCATCGCATCGGCGGAAATCCTGGAGGCCCGATCCAACCGCACGTGCGGAGGTGATAGTGCCGGCGATTTTCCTCATTTGTTTGGGGCTTAGCAGTGTCGCTCTTGGGCTGGCCATTTCGCCCGGCATGTTTGAGGAGGTAAATCGTGACAAGAATGCACGACGTTCCGAGCCGCAACAAACGGAATCGAACGCAGTGCTTTCGCGGACAGACGAGGAAACATCATTGGTGCTGTTCCGGCTGTCCACAATCGGGTGCGGAACGGTCGTAGTCGTGGGCGGCATCAATATGGTCGCCATGCGAATTCACGCTTTGGCTGTAGTAGCGTCGATCGTCGTCATGGTTCCATGCGTCGGGCCATGTTGCCTCCCAGGGGTTGTCGCGGGGTTGTTTGCGCTAGAGAGGCTTTACGACCCGTACGTAAGGGAATCGTTCCGTGACTGATTCAGGTCCAGACGGGACAGGGAGACGCAACCAGTAGCATTGATTGATGAAAGACAACGATGTATGCCGGTTGACATCGGTACGGAAATCCTGACGCTGAGCAACACCCAAGCCAAAGGGCTGGCGGGCCGGGTTGTGACGATTGGCGGCGCGATTGTACGTGTTCAAGACCTTTGACCCGCACCATCCCGGTCAGCCTCCCTGGCGATCCGGGGCGGAGGGCAAGGCCTACCCGATGTTGGACCGCGACGGAGAGATTGCGGCGTATCTGAAGTTTTTCACGCGACCGACGCAGAAGCGGCTCGATCGGACCGCCTGGCTGATCGGCCAGCAAATGCACACCTGGCTGCCCAACCTGGCGGCCGCACCCGTCCTTTGGACCGATACGCGGCATGGGCTTGCATGGCGCGAAAATAGACTTCCAATTTGCCGCGTACCTGGCGAAGGCCGTTCCAGGTGAGACCTGGCTGGAACGCAAGACCGGCATCGCCAGCGGTGAAACAAGATTCCCTGACGAGTTTCGCTGGCGCTGCGTTCGGGACCTGCTGCTGGCGCTGGCGATGCTCGAACGGGCGGATCTCCTGCATGGCGACCTGTCGCCCAACAACGTGGTCATCGATCTGGACGCGCCACCGGACGAACCGGCTTTGTACCTGATCGACTTCGACGCCTTCGTCGCCGCGGCGGCCGACGCGAACCAGGCCGTCACCGTGGCCGAAGGAGGCACCTACGGCACGGAAGGCTACTGCCCGCCAGACCTCGCCGCTGCCGCCAGTGCGGGCGATGGTTCCGCCGCGCCCTATTCGGACCGCTATGGCCGCGACATGCTGCTCCTGGAGTTCTTGCTGATGGGCAGCGGCCTGCCGGCCGACGATCCGCTGGTTTATTGGAACCGTGAGCAACTCCAACGACAGTTTACCGCGTGGAGGGCTCGTACCGATCCGAAGTGCGTGCAGGCATTGGGACACTTGGACCCCGCGACGGTCTTCACGCTCGACGAGTCCGGGCGGCCGACCTCCAGTGGCTCTCGCGGTGGGCCTAGGCATGTCGCTCCCCGAGCGTCGCGTGCTGCGCCGGGTCACGGAGCTTACTCGGCCCACGCCCGCGGTCCTCGGCTTTCGTCCCACCATTGTAGGGCCCGGCAGGGGAATCCGAACGTCACCAGGTGCGGCCCAACGACCTGGTCAGCGGCTCAGACGGTCGGCAATTGTCACTGACTCCTGGCCGGGCAAGCGTCGATCCAAGAAGAAGCGGAAGGTCGGAGACGATGACCTGGAAACGCTCATCGCACTTTTCGTTGGCGCTGTCTTAACTGTCCTTTTTTTCGGACTTGTGGGTGCGCCATTCTTGCGAGGGCAGGCGGGTGATCAGGTCAGAGACTATTTTGCGGCGACCTGTCGGTTGGCCCGGAGTCTTCTGAGGCCCTAGGGTGGGCCGAGTGGAGCGATTCCCACCATTTGTGCTGCATGGTGGGACTCGCTCCACTCGGCCCACCCTACTCCCTATTGTGCGAGATTCCATCAGAGGCAAGCCAGTCCCTCTCGGCAAGAGGGACCTACTGGCGGTTTTCGTCTACCCGGCCGCGTAGCGCTCGGCGAATTCCAGCACCAACAGATCGACCATGTTGGTGAAGGCCGGCAGGTCCAACTCAGTCAGGTGCTGATAATGTGAGCGGCTGAAGATCTCCCGATTGCAAACGGTGGCCTTGGCCGTCAGGTCGAGGATCAGTGATGCCGAGACGGGCGAGATGAGCATTTCCAAGCGGCTGAAACAGGTCTGCCGCGGCTGATCGCGGCGCAGACGAAGATCCTCGCGGCTGATCGCAGCCCCCCAGCCCCGCTGATCGATGATCGTCTCGAAACGGAACCCGGGAAAACGATCGGCCAACTGGTGCAGGCAGCGCTCGATGTGCTCGGAGAGCTGCAGGCGGGCCTGCG
The DNA here is from genome assembly GCA_963824275.1 of uncultured Planctomycetia bacterium. GTDB lineage: Bacteria > Planctomycetota > Planctomycetia > Pirellulales > Thermoguttaceae > JANXQG01. Next base: position 492,632 of record CAWGOT010000010.1, read on the forward strand.
AGTGCAAGCGCTGCAACTCCTTTTCGGACAAGGCCCGCTGGGCCTCCTCCTCCGCCCGCGCATTGCCCAGGCGCCGGCCCCGTTCGATCGCAAGTTCGAGTCGTTCTTGAAATTCCATGATGAAAGGCTAATGTCCGGGTGGCACGTCCGGTTGGAGTCCCGGCTTTAGCCGGAATCCTACCGGAACCTCCGCCTAAAGGCGGGACTCCAACGGCTCACTCCTGCCCGTGAGGAGCATATTACTGTGTTGTCCCATCCGGCCCTTCGTCGGCCGGCGGCGTTTGTGGCAGGCACCATGTACCCATGGTCGGCGAAGGCTCGCTAGGGGGTGGTGATGCGGACTCCATCGGCTCGTTCGCAGGCGGCGGGGCCGGCGGTGGCGATGCGAGGTTTACGTCAACGACATTTCCTTCCACCGGCGCGGCCGGCTCCGTGGCCGCGGGAGCCGCCGCGGCATCGCCTTCGGACGGGGATCGCCGCTCGCCCTGCTCCTTCTTCTCCGGCAAGGGCGGTTTCTTGTCGTCGGTTGTGGCCCCGAAGAACTGCATCAAGTCGCCGAAGGTCCGCATCGGCTCCTTGCCCTTCTTCATGGCATCGGTGATCGGGATGAGCGGCTTGGGCTTGGGCTTGAACTCGTGAGGCCGGCCCTGCCCAGGGCCTTGCGGCCGCGATCCGCGCTGCGGCGGACCGCCATAGCCGCGACGCGGGGCACCCGCTTGCGGGTCACGAGGTTTGCCGGGGCCGCCTGCCCCCTGCTGCCCGCCGCCCTGCTGTGGGCCGCCGGCATACTGCGGCCTTCCGCCTTGCGGTCTGCCGCCCTGCGGACGTCCACCTTGCGGACGGGCGCTTGTGGCCTTCCACCCTGCGGCCTTCCGCCCTGTTGACCGCCCTGCTGAGCTTGTTGGCCGCCTTCTGGACTCGGCGGCAGCCCTGCTGGTCCTGCTGGGCGCCCTGTTGATTCTGCGGATAGTTCTGCTGGCCGTCGCGGCGTCCGCCCTGGCGGCCCTGGCCGCCGCGCGGCGGACGATCGCGATACCCGCCGCTTCTTCCCTGACCCTGGCCGGCCCGATCCTGGTCCTGCCCGGTCTGCTGGCCCTCACCACCTTCGCCCCGCTGCGGACGCCGCGGACGCTCCGAGCCGGGGCGGACCATCGTCAGGGAGACCCGCCGCCGCTCCTTATCGACCTCCATCACCCAGACCTTGACGACATCGCCCACGGCCACGACCTCATGGGGATCGCGGATGAAGCGATCGGCCAGCCGGCTGACGTGTACCAGGCCGCTGTCGTGCATGCCGATATCGACAAAGCAGCCGAAATCGACGACGTTGAGCACGGTGCCGGTCAGTTCCATGCCGGGCGCCAGGTCTTCCAGCTTGAGGACGCCCTGCTTGAAGACCGGGGCAGGCAGGTCCTCGCGGGGTCGCGGCCGGGACGGGCCAATTGCGCAAGGATGTCCTGCAGCGTGAACGTGCCGATCGATGGTTCCCTCGGGACCTTCGCGACCGGAAGCGGGTGGCACGGAAGCGGGCGCGCGACCGGTTCCACACTTGCCGCGGTCGCCACGGCTGCGGCTGAAACCTCGCTTGCCCGATCGTCAAGTGGAGCAGGCGGTAGATGCGAGACGGTAGCGGCGCCGCTTCGGCCGGAATCGCAATGGCAGTCTCGCCGGCCGGTGCCGCGGCCGCGCTTCAACCGGAATCGCGCTCGCGGTTTCCGGCACGGGCAACGGGGCCGATGCCTCAACTGCGGGTGTTTCGCTGGCGGCGGCATCGCCGCCGGCATTAGCGGCGGACTTGCCGCCGGTCCCAAGCCGAGGTCCTTCGCCAGTCCGTCCAGCTTGACCGCGGTCATCCGCTGGGCCAAGGCGGCGGCCGCTTCCTTCTCGGTCAGGTCGGCCGGCCTTGCCGCCGAAGCGTTCCAGGACCTTGCGTGGCCACCGCATAGCTTTCCGGATGGATCCAGGTGGCGTCCAGCGGATTGTCGCCGCCGGCGATCTTGAGAAAGCCGGCCGCCTGCACGAACGTCGCCTCGCCGAAGCCGGGCACCTCGCGAAGCTGCTCGCGGCTGCGGAAAGGGCCGTGCTCGCGGCGGTACTCGTACACCCGCCGGGCCGTGAGCTGGTTCAAGCCCGGACACGTAGCGCAAGCAAGCGCGGGGCTGGCCGTGTTCGACGTCCACGCCCACGTAGTTCACGCACGACTCGACGACTTCGTCCAGCGAGGCCTCGCAGGTGCTTGGCCTTCACGTCGTGCTGATACAGCCCGACGCCGATGTTGGCCGGCTCGATCTTCACCAGCTCGCTGAGCGGATCCTGCAGCCGGCGGCCGATGGAAACCGCGCCGCGGAGCGTGGCGTCGTATTCGGGGAATTCCTCGCGGCCCAACTGGCTGGTCGAATAGACGCTGGCCCCGGCCTCGTTGACGATCACGTAGGCCACGCCCTGGTCCTTCAGCTCGGCGCCGAACATCTCGGCGAAGAACTCCTCGGTCTCGCGGCAGGCGGTGCCGTTGCCGATGGCCACGACGGTCAGATCGTGCTTGGCGGATCAGTCGCAGCGCCTTCTGCTTGGCCTCTTCCTTGCGGCTCCGGCTTGTGCCCACGAGGTAGGATCACGTCGTGGCCCAGCAGATTGCCGAACTGGTCGAGCGCGGCCAGCTTGCAGCCGCTCTTGAAGCCGGGATCGACCGCCAGCACGCGGCGGTTGTGGATCGGCGGCTGCAGGAGCAGGTTGCGGAGATTGCGGGCGAAGACGCTCACGGCGTGCGTCTCGGCCCGATCGGTCAACTCGCGGCGGGCCTCGCGCTCCAGCGCGGGCAGGATCAGGCGGGCCGAGCGCGTCGCGGGCGCAGCCGCGGAGAAAATCGGCATGCGGATGGCCGGGCGGGACGAGGATTTCATCCAGCGCGCCGTGCATGGCCTCGATGTCGCAATCGATCTTCACGCGGAGCACCTTGGCCCGCTCGCCCCGATTGATCGCCAGCACGCGATGCGGCGGGATCTTCTTGATGTCCTCCTCGTACTTGAAGTAGTCGCGGAAGGCCTTGACGCGGCGTTCCTCGATCTTCTTTCGCTTGGCTTCTTTCTTGTGCTGCTTTTCGGCCTTGGCCCGTTCGCGATCCCGCGCCGCGGCGCGGCCGCCGCCGCTGCCGGCGGCTTCACTTCGGCGGTCGGCGCTGCTTCGCTGGTATTTCGGCCGGAGCCGCAACGGCGGCTTCATGAATCCCTTCTCCTTCCGGGAGGGCGGCTGCGGGTGAGGGCAGCTTTACTTCCGCAACGCTCAGTGCAGCCGGCGGTGCGTCGGAAACACCGGAAGACGGTGCGGATGCGACGTCCACCGCCTGCGGTTTTGCCTCGCTGGTACTGGCAACAGGAGCGGCCTCATGACTCCCCAGTCCTTCCGGGAGAGCGGCGTGCGCTGACGAACTACTTCCCTCTACCGCCGGGAGAGGGGCTGGCACTGAAGAACTTCCGTCTCCCGCCGGGAGAGGGGCTGGCACTGAAGAACTTCCGTCTCCCACCGGGAGAGGGGCTGGCACTGAAGAACTTCCGTCTCCCACCGGGAGAGGGGCTGGCACTAAAGAACTCCCCTCGCCCACCGGGAGAGGGGCTGGGGGTGAGGGCACTTCTTGCGCGGCCGTCGCCGCTGCTTTCCTTTCCGTCTCGCTGGAGACAGGTTGAAAACCTATCCTACGGTCCGTCTCCGCTGCTTCCGGCTTCGCCTCGCTGGGAACCGCCGCGGGCGCCGCTACCGGATCGGGGGCGATCTGCGTCGTCACGACCTTGCCGGTCTTCTGCAGGATCTCTCGCAGCCGCTGCCGCAGATCGGCCCTTTCGCTGAACTGCTCGGCCAGGATATGCCCGGCGCCCAGCAGGGCGTCGGCCCCGGATGGCACTTGGCGGTCGGGATTGGCGAAGTCGCGGGAGCGGGCGTCGAGGTCGTTGGCCGCCGGGGCGGCCTCGAAGATCTCGTTGGCCAGTTCTTCCAAGCCCCGCGAGCGGGCTAGCGTTGCCAGCGTCTGCTTCTTAGGCTTGTAGGGCAGGTAGAGGTCTTCCAGCCGCTTGGTGGTCGCCGCCCCAAGGATCTGCTTGGCCAGCTTCTCCGTGAGCTTGCCCTGCGCGTCGATCGAACGCAGGATGGTCTGCTTGCGGTCGGCCAGGAGCCGCATCTTGGCCAGCCGGTCCTGGATCTCGCGGATCTGCTCTTCGTCCAGTCCGCCCGTCTGGTCCTTGCGGTAGCGCGTAATGAAAGGAACCGTGTTGCCTTCATCCAAAAGCTCCACGACCGCCTGGACCTGACGGAGAGGAAAGTCCAGCCCGCGGGCCACGTGCCGCAAGTCGATTGTCACCGTACTGGCCATAAAGACCTACGCAAAGTAGTAATAGGACCGCCTCGTCGAGGCCGTCGAGGGTGCGGGGTTATGCTGCTCGCGGTTGCGACTGACACGAACCCCAAGCCTAAGCGAGGTCCGGAACTCGTTGCCTCGCGTACGCTTCGCGCTGGGTGTGGATCGTGACAATCTCAACCGCGTGCGGTATATATCGGTCAAGACTAACAAGCCAGACAGCATACTACACGGCCGCATTTTCCCGAAGATCGGCATATCAATTACCACTGTCCCAGGGGGGACCGTGGGTAAAAACGACATTTTCCCTTAAAAAGATCAAACCCGCAAGGCACCACTTGCCGATACAAGGGGCAACAGACGGCGGCGACGCGGCCCACGTCGGCCTGTCTGGCTCCCTAATCGGGGGGCCTTGCAGAAACTGGCGCTGACAAGGAAGTCCCCAGGGCAGGAAGGAATCTGTGCCATGCGTTCCAATCATCTTCGCGTTTACTATGGTCCCCAGGAAGAATCCACTACGATTCAGGTCGCCGACGGCAAGATCCGCGATACGATCAATGTCCCCTTGATGGAGGTCCTGCCGTTGTTGTCCGACGCGGTCCGTTCCGATCGCACCTGGCTCCGCGACTTCGCCGACGACGAAGTCAATATCTCGATGGACCTTTACGAAGTTCTCCTAGCTTACCAGCATTATCGCCGCCCCTCAGCTTGACCCGGCGAACGGTCATCGAAATTGCAATTCCGTGGGACGGCCTTCCCAGGCCGTCTGCGAATCGACGGGCTGGGAAGCCCGTCCTACCTAAGTTCTCTCTTAGCGGGCGGTCTCTTCAGAGTTTAATCGATGCCCTTGCGGCTGGCAAGTCCCCTCATAATCGTAGGGTGGGGCAGGTTCGTGCGCGCCGGCCCAAATTTGAGATTTGAGATTTGAGAGAGATTTGAGATTTGTTTCGGATTTCGGATTTCGGATTTTGATCTTTAATTGCTTCCGTGGGTCGTCGCTCCCTGCGCTCCTTGGTCCATGCCCCCTCGGCCTTTCGCCATGACACGCACCGGCCCCGCGGCTATAATTGCTGGACACTTTCCCTCCCCAAGGAACGCAAACGTCGTGGAACCTATTTTGCCGCCCGATCCCTCGCCGCCCGTGTTGGGCGGCGCCCTGCCTCCGACCTTCGATTTCCCCCGTCTCGATCCGGCCTTGGCAGAGGTCACCGCGGAGCGGATTGCGGAATTGATCGACGAGATCAAGCTCTCGGCCGACAAGCTGGCGAAGGACCGCACGAGCCGGGGCGACGTCAAGCTCTTGAGCCGCACGCTCCGCGAGTTGCGATATGCCTTCAAGGTCTTCGCTCCTTACCGCACGTACCGCAAGGTGACCATTTTCGGTTCGGCGCGGACCTTGCCGCATCAGCCCTCGTATCAGGCCGCGGTCGAGTTCGGCCGCCGGATCGCCGAGCATCACTGGATGGTCGTGACCGGCGCCGCGCACGGCATCATGGAGGCAGGACACGTGGGGGCGGGCCGCGAGCATTCGATGGGGCTGAACATCCTGTTGCCCTTCGAGCAGTCGGCCAATCCGATCATTGCCGGCGACCCCAAGCTGGTCCACATGAAATATTTTTTCACCCGCAAGCTGATGTTCGTCAAGGAGAGCGACGCGATATGTTTGCTGCCCGGCGGCTTCGGCACTTTGGACGAGGGCCTGGAGGTGCTCACGCTCTTGCAGACCGGCAAGCGCGACCTGGTGCCGGTGGTGATGTTGGACGAGCCGGGCGGCGACTACTGGTCGACGCTGGAGTCGTTCATCAAGACGCAGCTTCTGGACAAGGCCCTGATCAGCCCTGAGGACCTGAGTCTCTACAAGCGGACGGACCGTGTGGAGGAGGCGGTCGAGGAGATCCTGACTTTCTTCCGCATCTATCACAGCATGCGGTTTGTGCATGGCAAGCTCGTCTTGCGGCTCAATCGGCGGCCCAGCGAGGCGGTACTGGATTCCATCCAGACGCAATTTGCCGACATTCTTTCCGAAGGGCGGTTCGAGCTTTGCGGGCAATTGGCCGAGGAGAAGGAAGAGACCGCGCTGGCCGCGCTGCCGCGGATGGTCTTTCAATACAACCGCTACAACCAAGGCCGGTTGCGGCAGTTGCTCGATTTCCTCAACAGCATCCCGGAGGGGGAACTGGCGGAATATCCAGGCTAGCCGCCTCCGCCCCAAGTGCCAATCAGGTTCAATTGATAGGTCAGGGTGTAGGAGGCCGTCAGTTGAACGGAGGGCACCGAGATCCCATTGGTGGCGTGCCTTGGAACATGCCGAAAGTGAGGGTGACCGACGTCACTGAGGACGACCACTGTGGGCAGCACTACGGTCACAGGTCTTAGCACGGGCAATCTGGGAAATTTCGCTCGGACCGCAGCGGGAAGCAGGGAGCAGAGGACAGAGTACGGGTTCTTCACGGTTGGGCCGACGCTACGTAGAATGGCGGCATGAGCGAACCCGATGCGAGTGATGAAACGCCTTTCCCCTGTGCCCGCTGCGGCGCCAAACTGAGGCCGGGGACAGGCGATTTCTACATTGTGCGGATCGAGGCGCTTGCCGATCCTTGGCCGCCGCGGTTCTCCGACGAGGACCTGAAGCACGATCATCGGGCGGAAATCGAGCGGCTGATCGAGCAGATGCGGAATTTATCCGAGCAGGAGTTGATGGACCAGGTGTACAAACAAGTGGTCTTTCACTTGTGCGGCCCATGCTATCGCGAGTGGATCGAAAACCCGGTGAAATGAACCGTCTTCATGGTTTTCCTGGCACGGTTGCCGCAGCAGCCGCCTGGAACGCTTGCCGCACCTCCGACGCATCGGAATTCGGGAAGTTCGATCGCTGGACCATCAGCACGTAGATCACCCCCTTCACCGGGTCGATCCAGGCCTGCGTGCCGTAGGCGCCGCCATGCCCGAAGCTGCCGGGCGACAACACGGCGGTAATGCCTTGCGGCTTTCGGACCACGCAGCAGCCGAGTCCCCAGCCATTGCCCTCCGTGAAGCCGGTGATGAGGTCGCCGGTCTGGATCGTGCTCATCAGCTTGACGGACTCGGGCTTCAGGTACAGCCGGCCGCCGGACGAACCCTGGTTGAGGAGCATCTGGCAAAAGCGGCCGTAATCCTGGGCGGTCGAGAACAACCCGCCATTGGCGGCCGGGTAGCGGTCGTGGGACGTGGGATCGTGACCCTCCAGAAAGGCTGATCGTCGCCTCTTCGAGCTTGCCATCCACCGCCTTATAGGACTTCGCAAGGCGGGCCATTTGCTCTCGTGTGGGATAGAAGGTCGTGTCCTTCATGCCCAGCGGATCAAAAAGACGTCGCTGGAGAAAGTCCGGATACGACTGCCCTGAGACGACTTCAACGATTCTCCCCAGCGAGTTGATTCCCGACTGGCAGTACTGCCATTTCGTCCCCGGCTCGAATTGCAGCGGTTTTGCGGCAAAGTGGGGAATCAGGTCGGCGAGCTTGCTGGCCGCCTTGGACTCCTGTGGGGTGGCTTCCGCCATGCCCGAGGTGTGCGTCAACAGGTGCCGTAGCGTGAGCCTGGCCGGCTTTCCGTCCGGCGTTTTGAGATTGGCCAGCTCCGGCAGGTACTTCGATACCGGATCGTCGACGGAGAGCTTGCCCTCTTCCTGGAGCATCAAAATGGCGGTTGCCGTGACCGGCTTGGTCATCGAGGCGATCCAGAAGAGATTGTCCGGCCGCATCGGCGTCTTGGCCGCCACGTCCGCATCGCCAACGCTTTCCAGGCTGAGGACTTTGTCCTTGTCGGCGACCAGCGTTACAGCACCCGCAATGGTGTGGTTCTCAACGAACGGCCGCAGGGCATCGGCGATCTTCTTGGCGGGGGGTTGGGCCTGGGCCGGGAGGCAGATCAAGGCGGCAAGCGTGCCGGCGGTCACGAACTGCATGCAGAAGACTTTCATGGTGGGCTCCTTTTGGCAGGGAAGTGGGTTGCGATGGGCAATTCCAAAAGCATAATCCGAAACCGGTTAAATTGCTACGGGACACGATCACCCATGAGTCCTTTCCGGCAGAAAGGACCTACTTGATATTCTGGCGGGTGGTTGAAAACAAGCGGCAGGCCGGTGGTTTCGCGTCCCGTGGCATGTTATACTGCACCGCTGGAGACGCGATTTTCTGGCCAAAGGAGGAAAACCATCGTGAAGCCACTATTCTTGGCACTGGGCGTCGGGATTATATGCGTTTGGGGACTTGCTTTTCTGCGCGGCAACGTGGCGCGGGCCGCCACGGTCGGCGAGCTGCGCTGCGAAGGACGCGACGATCCCTTGGGAATCAACGTCGCGGTGCCACGGCTGAGTTGGACGATTCGCGCCGAGCGGCGCGGCGAACTTCAATCGGCCTACCACGTTCTGGCGGCGACGAGCGCCGAGGCCCTGGCCCGCGACGAAGGCGACCTGTGGGACAGCGGCAAGGTGGCTTCCGCGCGGAGTTACGGCGTGGCCTACGCCGGCAAGCCGCTGGCCTCGCGGAGCGCTGCTTTTGGAAGGTCCGAATTTGGGACCGCGACGGGCAGGCTTCGGCCTGGAGCGCGCCCGCCCGCTGGTCGATGGGCCTCTTGAGCCGCAGCGATTGGAAGGCCGCATGGATCGGCTACGACGCAGCCTATCAGCCCTCGCCGGAAGAGGCCAAGGACGATTCCGTTTTGAACACCAAGGGCTTGTCGTGGGTCCGGATGCCCAGCGCCAAGGCCAAGCCGGGCGTCTTTGAGTTCTCGCTCCGCAAGCAAATCGAGATCCCTTCCGGGCGAAAGGTCCGCCGGGCGGTCGTGGTCTTGTATGCCGATAATCTCTGTTCGGTCTCGGTCAACCAGACGGCAGTGGGCCGCAGCGCGTGGTGGGAAAAGACGGCACGGATCGATGTCACGGGGCAAATCCACGCGGGCCCGAACGTGGTGGCCCTGTCGGTCGAGAACACCGACTTTCTGCCGGCCGCGGTGATCGGCCAGGTGGTCGTGCAGTTTGAATCGGGCGAGGACCTGAAATGTCCCATCGACACGACGTGGGGCGCGGCCCAGAAACCGCCGGCTGGTTGGGACAGTTCCGGCTTCAAGGACGACCAATGGGCTGCGGCCGAGTTGCTGAAGGGCACGCCCTGGGGCACGCCTGCCTTGAACGACAGCCCCCGCATGTACGCCCCCTACCTTCGCAAGACCTTCAAGATCCCGCAGGCGATCAAGCATGCCGAGGTCTACGTCACGGCCCTGGGTTGCTACGAGTTGCACCTCACCGGCCAGCGCGTCGGCCAGGATGAGCTGACGCCGGGCTGGACCGATTTCCGCAAGCGGGTCTACTATCAAACGTACGACGTGACGAAGCTCCTCGAGCCCGGCGAGAACGTCATCGGCGCGATTCTCGGCGACGGCTGGTACGCCAGCAATCTGGGCTTCAGCGGCAAGCGGAGGAACTACGGCGGCGACCCGCGCCTGCTCGTGCAGCTTGTCGTGGAACTGGCCGACGGCAGCACGCAGACGATCGTCAGCGACGGCAGTTGGACGGCCGCCACGGGTCCGATCTGCCACGCCGACTTGCTGCTGGGCTGCCAGTACGACACCAGCGTGCCGATGGACGGCTGGGACCGTCTCCGCGGCGACGAGAGTTGGAGGTGGAGTCCCGTGAACGTTGGTTCCGAGCTGGGCGAAAAGATCGCCGTGCAGGCCGCCCCGGCCGAGGCCCTGCGGCGGCAGGAGGAGTTGCCGGCGCTGAAGGTCGCGCAATCGCGGTCCGGTTCCTGCATCTTCGACCTCGGCCAGAACATGGTCGGCTGGACCCGCTTGAAGATCCGCGGCGCGGATGCGTATGGGCAGTGGATCACCGTCCGCCACGGCGAGATGCTCAATCCAGACGGTACGCTGTATACGGCCAATCTCCGCGCGGCCACCGCTACCGACCGCTTCCTTCTGGGCGGCGCCCGCGACTATACGCTGGAACCCAAGTTCACCTTCCACGGCTTCCGCTACGTGGAGGTGCAGGGCCTCGACTACCGGCCGGAACCGTCGGCGGTGACCGGCATCGTGGTGCATACGCCGATGCGGCCGACGGGCCATTTCGAGTGTTCCAGCCCGCTCGTGAACCAGCTCTTCCACAATATTGTGTGGGGCCAGAAGGGCAACTACTTCGAGGTGCCGACCGACTGTCCGCAACGCGACGAGCGGTTGGGCTGGACGGGCGACACGCAGTTCTTCGCCCCCACGGCCGCTTATAACTTCGACGTGCAGCCGTTCTTCACCCGCTGGCTGGTCACGATGTGCGAAGACTCGCAGCACGCGGACGGGTCTTTCGCCCACGTCGCACCGGACATGGGCAACGGCAGCGGCGCGACCGCCTGGGGCGATGCAGCATTGCTATGCACCTACAATACCTATCGCGTGTACGGCGATACCCGCGTCATCGCCGATCATTTCCCCGCCCTGGAGCGCTACATGCGGTTTGTGGCCTCGAAGAGCAAGGACTTCGTGCCCAACATCGGCGGTTTCGGCGACTGGGTGAACCTGGGCGGGACAGCCAGCCGGGAAGTGATCGATACGGCCTACTATGCCCACCTGGCGCAGGATCATGGCGGAGATGGCCGCGGCCATCGGACGGACCGACGACGCCCGCCGCTATGCGGCCCTGGCCGACCAGATCCGCACCCGTTTTGCCGCGTTCTTCCAGCCCGACGGCTCGCTGACCGGGTGCAGCCAGACGGGCTATGCCTTGGCCTTCACGATGGATCTGGTGCCGCCGGCCCTGCGGGAAAAGGCGGCCGCCAAGTATACCGACGAGATCAAGCGCTTCGACTGGCACTTGGCCACGGGCTTCATCGGCACGCCGCGGCTGCTGCCGGGCTTGCACGCCGCCGGCCGCGACGACGTGGCCTATAAGCTCCTGCTCCAGGAGACCTATCCGTCGTGGCTCTTCCAGGTGAAACTGGGCGCGACGACGATGTGGGAGCGCTGGGACGGCTGGACGCCCGAGCACGGGTTCCAGACCATCGAAATGAACTCGTTCAACCACTATGCCTTCGGCTCGGTGGGCGAGTATCTGTATGGCGTCGTGGGTGGGATTCGTGCCGAGAGCCCCGGTTACGACAAGATTCGCATTCAGCCGGTGCCGGGCGAGGGCTTGGATTGGGCCTCGACGAGTTTCAACTCGATTCACGGCCCGATTGCAACCCATTGGAAGCGGACGCCCCAGGGCCTCGAGTTAAGCGTCACCATTCCGCCGAACACCACCGCCACGGTTTACGTGCCGGCCGCCGATCCGGCCACGATTACCGAGTCCGGCAAGCCGGCCGCCCAGGCCGAGGGCGTGAAGTTTCTCCGCATGGAGAAGGGCGCCGCGGCATACGCGGTCGGATCCGGCAGGTATGAATTCCGTGTGGCAAAACAGGATAGTCCGTGAGCGTTGAAGGCACGCACCAGGATTTCATGCTGCGCAATCGTTAGTTGACCTTTAATCGCCAGGCAGCGTCCCGTTTGCATGCCTGATCTGGCGCGTGAGCCACTGCTTGTTGGCTTGGCGGTAAAACGAGGGACCGATCCAAATCGTGTCGGTGCGACGCTGGCCTTTTGCGTCAACAACACGGAAACCAAACGTGCGACGACGGATGTTGCCACCGGGCTTGCCAACGAACTCGACAGTGCAGTCGGGATAGTTATTCGACACCAGCAGACGCACGCGAGCGTGAATATCGTGTAAGTGCGTGCCGGCAATAGCCTTCTTGCTCATTGTTGAAGTGCCCATCGGATCGTCGGCGCTCCGCCGCCCCTCACAAGGCAACCAGCGCCAAGCCATTTCCAATTATGCGCCGCGACGGCGGGCTACACAAGTGGCCGGGCGTGCGAGGCGGCCAGCCGTCTTGTGCTACTCGTCGCTCGCGGTCTGACCGCCCAAAGGCGACTCTGCTGGCGGTCGGACTTGGCCGTCGTCATTCTCTTCATAGGTTAACGTTCGGGAGACACACCAGTTCGGCGTAATACCCGGCCGAACATAACCCCAAACCCTGATCGCGTCAGGCTCGACAGAAAACGGAACTCCGCAGGAGAACAAGGCATCGGAGATGCTTCCTGTAAGGTCGTCGCTACGATCCGCGACAAGACGGCCAAGGCGAACGTTTCGTACTCTGCGAATGTCGAGCCACTCGATCGACTCGCGTGGGGACGGAAGATGCCATGGAAAACTTCGCTCCCACGTCGCGGCAGGGCCAGTTTCATCGCAGACGCACTTGACTCGAAACTCAACAGAGCCGATCGCTGATAATACTGCCGACTCCATTTCTCGCCATTTCGCGTCGTTCATGCAAGAAGCCAAGGCATGACGCCCGATATAATTCTGAAGACTTGCCAAGTCTTTCTCTTGATCCGTAGTCATAGGCAGGTTTCTTTTCAAGCTGGCAATGGGCGGGTACGGCCGGTATGACCGCCGCAGCCCCTTGCTTTCACGAAGAACTCGAGCTATTCTACCGACGGTCGTGACGTCGAGCCAGCGGGCGGCGGGCACGGCTTGCGGGGCGACACATCTAAAAGTTGGTTATCCAGTGCCAGATGGAACAAGTGCATTCCCCGGAGGTCGTCTCAATCATACACGCCACGGTCAAGAGCCAAGTGCAGGTATTTACAGCCGCGACGGCGATTCGAAGCCATGGCGAGTCGAACCGCATACCAAGGGCAGGCCGCGGGGAACATTGTACCACGTGCAAAACCTACGCACACGTCATGGACCAGCGAGTGGAGACGACGCAAAGCCAGGGGACGCCGCGTCCAGCACCGTGATGCCCGTGTAGCGCACGAAGTCCTTTGCGTTGAAGGTGAGCAGTTGCTTGGTGCCGTTGATATTCATCGCGGCCACGATCCGAGCATCGTGTGCCCCTTTGCCCTTGCAGTCATGTGCGACGACCAATTTTTCCCACTCGTCCGGCAGCAGCGGACTGTCGACAAACAGCACAAAAGCGTTCTTGAGCTTGTCTAACTCCGCCTTGGCTTCGGCGACACTCAGCCCCAGACCGTTGTCCTCGACGCGGCGCGTGGCAACGGCCCAAAACTCGTACAGGTTCTGGGGGACGATACAGGGCACATGCGCGACTGGAGGCTCCGCAGCGCTGCCAACGCCAACGCGTGGAAGCGGTGTGAAGGTTGCGCGAGGCGAGTGAGAACATTGGTGTCGAGCTGAATGTTCATTACTCGCCGCGACCTTCATAAATGCTCTCACGGCTGTCATCTACCGCGAATCCCACGGGATAGCGGTTAGCCCGCTTCTGGACCTGCGCCATCCACTCGGCAAGCGCCTTCTCGCGCTCCGCAGCGGTGTGCGACGGGGGCTCAATCGCCGGGACGAGTTCCGTCTCGGCAAGTCGATCGAGCAACGGCTCAACGAAGTCCTCAACGGTAGTATTCTGTGCGATGGCCTTGCGGGCCAGTCGCTCGTAAGTGTCGTCTTTGATGTTTAACGTAGCCATCGCTCTGGTCTCCAAAGGATCCAGGTTCATTCTAGCACGCCCCGCGCCGCGGGCAAATGGCACTGGAAAAAGTGAGCTACTTCCGGAGGATATCGGCGAACGCGCTCTCGATGTCCGGGGACTGGAACTGGAACCCTGCGGCGAGCAGGCGGCCGGGCACGACGCGGCGGCTCTTGATTACCAGTTCGGTCTCGGTGCGCAGGATTCTCCCCAGAAACCCCGATCCGCCTGGGATCACCACCTTTTTGCCCTCGCCCATGCTGCACCTCGACCCGAGTGTTGTCCTTGAATTGCGGTACGTCCGATCCCGATGCAGTCATATTACGTCGATCCAGGCCGGGTGCAAGGGGCGGCTGTATAATGGCAGAAAATGCGGCACGCGGCACGAACCGGCAAGTGTTGTTCTCGGCGCGACTTTTGGCAGGGAGAGCAATCTTGAATGTTCTCGGGTTTTCCGGCATCGCAAACGGGGCTTTTTACAGGCAGAAGTACGGATTGGAATTCGTCGGACACGACAGTTCCGTCGCCTTGGTTGTTGACGGCAAGGTCGTTTTTGCCGTCGAGGAGGAGCGCGTCTCCCGAGAGAAGCACACGTCCCTATTCCCCGTGCATGCCTTCTCCGCCGCACTTGAGTTTGCCGGCCTGAAAGTGACGGACTTGGATCGAGTTGCGTACACGTGGCACGTTTCCCCGCCGCGACTGGCGCACATGTTCGCGCATCACGCATTTCGCGTCCCGTTTCGCCACTGGTTTGAGCTCGCGTTGGCCGGCTCGCGCGTCATTCGGGATATGATGTCACCGAGGAGGATTGCCCGACAGTTTGCCGAGGCTCTTGGCTGCCGCCTACCGCCCTGCGACGGAGTTTCGCATCACCTGGGGCACTCGGCGTGCGCCTATTTCACTTCGCCGTTCGATCATGCGGCGGTGCTCACAATAGATGGGCAGGGAGAAGACGAGAGCGGTTCGCTCGGTGAGTGGCAAGGAACGGAGTACCGACATTTTCGGTCGATCTACTCGCCGGATTCCATCGGGATCCTCTACGGCATGGTGACGGACTTCCTCGGCATGCGTGCCGCCTGGGACGAGTACAAAGTGATGGGGATGTCGGCGTATGGCGATCCCAGCCGATTCTCGCCCGCGCTGGAGAAACTCGTTTCCCTTGGTCCCGATGGGCGATACAGCACGAAAAGGACGGCGATGGTGTTCAAGCCCGGTTACTGCGACCGGATGCTTGCCGGAATCCTGGGAATAAGGAAACGCGATCGTCAGGACCCCCTTGAGCAGGTCCACTTCAACGTCGCCGCGGCGTTGCAGCAAACGACCGAAGCCGTCGTCTTCCACCTCTTGCGTCACTTGCGGCGGTCGTCCAGGGCGGCGAATCTCTGTCTGGCGGGAGGCGTATTTCTCAACAGCGTTATCAATGGCAAGATCCGTCAGAGCGGCATGTTCGAGGATATACACATACCACCCGTGCCGGGCGATCACGGTGGGGCGCTGGCGCGGCCCTGCTGGTCGATCATCGCCGATCAGGCGCCCCTCGCCACGCTATCGGCTTCTCCGCGTTCTGCGGGCAAGGATACACGGAAGCCGCGATGGTCAGCGCCCTGGAAAAGGCCCGGACGGCAATCCAGTTCACGCGATGCGAGCGCATCGCGGAAACGGTTGCCGAGGCTTTGGCGAAGGGGCAGGTCATTGGATGGTTTCAGGGACGGATGGAGTACGGTCCGCGGGCGCTCGGACATCGAAGCATTCTCGCTAATCCGCAGATCGCAGGGATGAGGGACACCGTCAACGCCCGAATAAAGCACCGAGAGCAGTTCCGGCCGTTTGGAGGCGCCGTGCCGGTAGAGCGTGCGAGCGATTACTTCAAGATCGACGGGGCGTCGCCTTACATGCAGTTCGTTCTCCCTGTGGTCGAGAGTGCCCAGGCGCAAATTCCGGCAATTTTGCATTACGGGACCTGCCGCGTGCAGACGGTTGCCAAGGAAGACGATCCGATCTTTCACGGGCTTCTGGAGGCTTTCGGGAGCCGCACGGGTGTCCCCGTGCTGCTGAACACGTCGTTCAATGACGCGGACGAGCCCATCGTATGCTCGCCCGACCACGCCATCGCCACGTTCCTCAGGACGGATCTGGACGCCCTTGCTTTGGGACCGTTCCTGGTGAGAAAATCGTGATTTTGCCCCGCCGCTTTGGCAGCTTTGCGAATCGAAGCCCTTGCCAAGCCTTGGCATTCTGCAAACGACCCGCTATAATGCCGTTCACTGAAGTTGTAGTATCACTGCAATGTCAGGGAACGCAGTCGAAACACGACCTCGTTTTGCCGCCGACCATGCGTACATGGTGCCCAAGTCCTGCGCCGCAGGGCCGTCCAGTCATCTTGAAAAAGGGAAAATAAGCCATGGGTAAAGGCAACAACAGCCAGAAAAACGACAAGAAGAACAAGAAGCTCAAGCAGGACAGCAAAAAGCCGCCTCAGTCCGCAAAGAAGAAATAACAGTGCTCAGTCTGCCCCAGGCGCCGGCGGCGGCGGGACCTTCCCAAACAGGACGGAACTGGGCGGGAAGGAACTGGGCGGGGCCGATGTGACGACCGGTGCCGAGTCGTCGACCGCAGTGTCAATGGCGACCCGCGAATTATCCGCCATTGCAATTCGCTCCACAGGTTTCGACAAGACCTGCTGAGGCGCGGCCGCGTTGGCGACGACGAGTTGGTTCTGCACTTTGTCGACCGCGCCCTCCAGGCGGACCACGCGCCTCGGCCAGGTCCCGATCGTGCTCGGTTTCCACCACGCCGCTCAGGATCGCCGTCCGGCCTTGCATCACCACCTGAACAGGCGTCTGCAAATGCAAGGCCGGCATGGCCGCAAGATGGCTCGCAACCGCCAGGCTCGCCTCTGCGGGGCGGAGACTCGCAAGCGGCACGAATCCCAACTTCATGCTGATCCGCACCGCGGGAGTCGTCTGCGTATTGTTGGCTCCGGCCAGGTTCCCTTGACCTTCGCCCTGCCCGCCCATGCCGTTTGCCCCGCTGTTCATGCCGCCTACGCCGCCGCTCGTAGCGCCCACTGCGTTCATGCCGTTCGTCGCGCCGCCCGCAGCGTTCTGGGATATGCCTTCAAGGTCTCCGCCGCCGATGAAGTTCTGCGGGGTTTGATTCGTGGTACTCACGTTGGCGCCGATGAAACTGTTGGCGGATGTCGATTCCTGACCTCCCACTCCGACCGCCTGCGTATTTCCCGCCTGATTCACACTCAGGTTAGTGCCGTTTGTCGTGTTGTTGCCGAACAGGTTCGAACGTCCCCGGAAGCGCACTGCCGCCCTGGGATGAATTGTTGCCGAACATACCCTCTTCACTACTGCCCGCGGCGCCTTCGCCCGCTGACGCGCCGGAACTCTGGCCGGACGAACCGCCCATCCCCTGGGCGAAAACCTCCCCCTGGCTGGCCAGGAGCACCGTGAACGTCAAGACTGCTATGATTCTGGTCGATCGCACGATTGCGTTCCTTATTGGCTGGAAAGTGGCTGCACGATAATCTGATCCACAATGCTGCCGCAGGCGGCACCGTCAAACTCTATGCGGCATGCAGCGGCAGAGTCAAGCCAGAATCCCGCTCGGCGCAAGAAATCGTGCGCCCATTTCCAGAAAGAAGGCGCGTCCGGGGGCGGCCGCCCTGGCCGACCCACGCACTTGGGGGTGTTTTATTTTGTCAGGCCGACTTGTTATTTTTTATTTTTAGCAGAGGTTGTCGTTCAAGCTGACGGCGGCGGGGACTTGAAGACGAGATGGTAGCAGGGGAATGGAATCTCGATGTTCTCTTCCTGGAAGCGTTGTTTCGCCCGCTCCAGCAGGTCGAACTCCACTTGCTTGGCGACCCCCGCATCGGCACACCACACTTGCAAGGTCAGCGTCACGCTCGATTCACCGAGCGCGGTCAGCGGGCAGCCGGCAACTTCCCGCACGTGCGGATGCTGCTGTGCCAGTTGAACGAGGATCTTCCGCGCCTTCTCAAGATCAGCCGTATAGCTGGCGTGAATGGGCACGGAAACCACGATCCGCGGGTCAACGGAGGTGAGGTTCACCGTAACTTGATTTGCCATCGCGGAATTTGGCACCACGATGCGACGATTGTCCCCAGTCCGCAAAATGGTGTAGCCGAGTGTAATGACTTCGACGATGCCCAGTTCAAGACCCGTTGGGGCAGCCACCTGGACGCGGTCGCCCACCTGAAAGGGCCGGTACAGTAGCAGCGTCATTCCCGCAATCAAATTGCCAAGCGTGTTCTGCGCAGCCAGACCAAGGACGATGGATGCCACACCGGCTCCGGCTAACAGCGCCGTACCGATCCCGCGAAGTTCCGGAACCAGGTGCACGTAGATCAACAGGGCGACCACATACATCAACACCCGCAGCAGTTGCACCACAAAGGGCGCGGCCGTACGATCAACCAGGCCGCGGTGGTCTCGCTCCATGGCACGGGTTACGCTGTTTTTCAGGAGCCAGCCCAAGGCCCACGCTGCCGCAATAAAGACGATCGCATAGAAGATCGCCCCGAGCAGAGCGCTTGGATCGAAAATTTGCGTTTCGACGAACTGCTTGAGATGCTCCATGTCGAGGTCCTTCTTTCTCCGTTACTTTTGGGCCTTGGCATGCACGCTGCACGGCTGCGGCCCTTCCATTATAACCACCGGGTGATTGACGCGACATCTGGGCGGGTATTATAATCGTGGCCTTAGGCGTGTCTCCGACTTTTGGAATCCGGCCCGGCGCAGTGCGTCATCGGTGGGAGTCCCGGCTTCAGCCGGAATTTCCAAGGAATTCCGCCTCAAGGCGGGACTCCAACATGCCGGACGGCCCGGTCAACGCTCGGACGCCTTCGCCCCCTCCACCCAAAGAAATACGAGAGAATAATGGCAATCAATCTTCGCGCGAACTGTGCCACGTCGCTGCTGGTGCCCACCAGCATGGGCGTTCGAATCACGCCCGCCAACGGCCAGCCGGTCCATTGCAGCGACACCTACCACATGCAGGCGACCAGCGCCGAGACCAACGTGGCGAGCATCGCCGCCTACCTCGGCCTGCCGGTCAAGGTGCTGACCACGTTTGTCAAGGGGAGTCCGATCGCGCGTTTCATCAAGGACAACCTGGCGGGCCGGCACATGGCGTATGAGGGCCGCGAGGTCGAGCAAGGCGGCCCTTGGGGCTATCGGCATCAGTTCAATATCGCCGACAGCGGCCTGGGTTCGCGCGGCCCGCGGGTGCATAACGACCGCGCGGGAGAGGTGGGCCGCACGCTGAATGTCAAGGATTTCGACCTCGATCGGATCTTCGGAAAGGAGGGCGTCCAGATCGTCCATCTCTCCGGATTGATCGGGGCCCTCTCGCCGGAAACCAGCAAGTTCTGCCTGGAGTTGGCGCGGGCGGCGAAACGCTACGGCACCTGCATCTCCTTCGACCTCAACTACCGCGCCTCGTTCTGGAAAGGCCGCGAGAAGGAACTGCACGAGATCTTCGCGGAAATCGCCGCTGCGGCCGACATCCTGGTCGGCAACGAGGAAGATTTTCAGCTTTGCCTCGGCATCGAGGGGCCCGAGGAGGGCGGGAAGGATCTGGTTAAGAAGATCGAGAGCTTCATGGTCATGATCCAGCGCGTGAAGAAGGCCTATCCCAACGCTTCCGTCTTCGGCACGACGCTCCGCGAAGTGATCAGCGCCAACTGCCATCTCTGGGGCGCGATCATGGCCGCCGGCGATCAGTGGCATGTGGTCGAGCCGCGGGAGATTACGGTCCTCGATCGGATTGGCGGCGGCGACGGCTTTGTCGGCGGGCTGCTGCATGCCGTCTTGCGGGGCTGGGAGTCGGAAAAGTGGATCCAGTTCGGCTGGGCCTGCGGCGCCCTGGCCACCACGCAAATCACCGACTATGCCCAGCCGGCCGACGAAGAGCAGGTCTGGAGCATCTGGAAGGGCAACGCCCGCGTGCAGCGCTAAGGGGTCGATTTCAGAAATAATGTCAGGGATAGATACGTAGGGTGGGACCAGCGAGCTTGCGAGTGCCGGCCCACCAAAACCCGTGATTGGTGGGCCGGCATCGCAAGCTCGCTGGTCCCACCCTACGGCTTAGGCCAAAACGAGATGTTTTTTTCCTTCCCCTGCTAGTGCAAAGGAGACCATCATGAAACCTCGAATCTTATTCTGTTCCACGCTCGTGTCTGCTCTCGCCCTCGCGGCGGGCGGCAGTCCGCTTTTTGCCGCCTCGGATCCGGACATCCCTCACTTGCAAAAGCACGGTACGGCCACGCAACTGATCGTGGACGGGAAGCCGTTCCTGATTCTGGCCGGCGAACTGAGCAACAGCACTGCCACCAGCCTTGATTACATGGACCGGGTTTGGCCGAAGATCGTGGCGCAGAAAAAACTCAACACGGTCCTGCCAGGCGTTTCCTGGAACCAGATTGAGCCCGTCGAAGGCAAGTTCGACTTCACGATTCTGGACGGCGTGATCGAGGGTGCGCGAAAGCACGACGTGCATCTCGTGCTTCTCTGGTTCGGAAGCTGGAAAAACAGCCTCTCCAGCTACGCGCCCGACTGGGTTAAAAAGGACTTCGAGCGCTTCCCACGGGCCCAGTTCGAAGGCGGCAAGAGCATCGAAGAACTGAGCATCTTTAGCGAAGCGAATCGCAACGCCGATGCCCGCGCCTTTACGGCCCTGATGCGGCATATCAAGGAAGTGGACGGCCGGCAGCACACGGTGGTCATGATCCAGGTCGAGAACGAAGTGAGCATGCACACGGTCTTCCGCGACCACTCGCCCGCGGCCACCCAGGCGCTTGCCGGGCAGGTGCCCGCGGCGTTGATCGACTACCTCCAGCAGCACAAGGAGACGCTGATCCCCGAGTTTCGACAGGCCTGGTCGGCGACGGGCTTCAAGACCTCCGGGACCTGGGAAGAGGTCTTCGGCAAGGGCACCGCGACGGAAGGGATCTTCATGGCCTGGTACTATGCACGCTACATCGGCCACGTGGTCGAGGCCGGCAAGGCCGAATACCCGCTGCCGATGTACGTCAACGCGGCGCTGTACTCCATTGGGAAGGTCCCTGAGTTTACCCCCTGCCACGGCCGCCCTTGGGACCTCGTGATGGACGTTCGGAGGGCCGGCGGGCCGAAAATTGACTTTATGTCGCCCGACATCTACAGCCAGACCGACTTCATCCCGTTTTGCGCAAAGTACACGCAATCCGGCAACCCGCTGTTCATACCTGAAACGCGGGGCGACATGGACGCGAAGATGCTCTATGTCTTTGGACGCCATGACGCGATCGGACTAACGCTGATGGGCGTCGAGAGGGCAGCGACCCCCGATCCTCAGTTGATCACCGGTTGCGAGATGATCACGCAACTCGCGCCCCTGATTGCGAAACACCAGGGCGACGGCAGCATGTCCGCCGTCATGCTGGCTGCCAACGACCCGCCCCAGAAAGTGAAGGTGGGCAATTACACCATGCAGGTCGCCCGCATGGCGCCGCGGCCTTCGTCGCCGACCCAGCCAGGCTTCGTGGCGGCCCTTTTCATTGCGGTCGGGCCTGACGAATACTATGCCGTGGGCGATAGCCTAAGGGTCACCTTCTCGGCAAACACGCCGGGACCCGAGCAGGTCGGGATCGGGACGGTGGAAGAAGGCACATTCGTCGATGGCCGTTGGGTCCCCAGCCGCCAACTCGCTGGCGATGAAACCGGCCAGGGCGACAACCTGTCGCTGCGTTGCCAGCCGGTCGATCGAATCCCGGGTGACGGCTATGTCGGCATCCAGCACTTCACGCTCTACCGCTACCGGTAACATGACACATCCGAGGACGCCAACGATGCCATGTTCTTTCGATAGTCCCATGCGTTTCCCTACATTGCTAGTCCTCCTGCTTTTTTTCGTGAGTGAGGCCGCGACCGCCGCCTCACCCGCCGATTTCTTGCCTCCTGCCCCACCATGGTCCGGCGCTAGCGAAGCCCTGATCGTTCCGCCGGACCATCCGTGGATCACGCCCGTCGAACGCAGCGGGATGACCGACACGCCCAGCTATGACGAGACCATCGCCTGGCTGCGGAAACTTGCGGCCGCGTCGCCGCTGATCAAGGTATCGGCCTTTGGCCACACGGCGGAGGGCCGCGAGCTCTGCGCGGTGATCGCGACGAAAGAGGGAATTGCCGAGGTCGCCCGATTGCCTGGCGCCGGCAAACCGACCGTGCTCGTGCAGTGCGGCATCCATGCCGGCGAGATCGACGGCAAAGACGCCGGCATGATGCTGCTTCGTGACATTGCCTTCCGCGGCAAGGCCGGACTGCTGGAGAAGGCCAATCTGCTCTTCGTCCCCGTATTCAATGCCGACGGCCACGAGCGGCGATCCGACTGGAATCGGCCCAATCAGCGCGGCCCTCTCAACATGGGCTGGCGGACCACAGCGCAGAACCTGAATCTGAACCGCGACTACATGAAAGCCCAGACGCCGGAGATGCAGGCCATGCTCCAGCTCATCCAGAAGGCCCAGCCCGCCCTCTATCTCGACGTGCATGTTACCGACGGCATCGATTACCAATACGACATCACCTTCGGCTTCAACGGTTGGGATGGCTCGTTCGCGTGGTCGCCGCAGATCGGCGCCTGGCTCGACCGCAGCTTGCGGCCCGCACTGGACGCCGGCCTGAAAGCCGCCGGCCATATTCCCGGTCCGCTCGTTTTTGCCGTCAACGAGCGGGACCTGGGCCAGGGCATTGCCGCCAACCCCTACAATCCGCGCTACTCCACGGGCTACGGCGATCTGATCCACGTGCCCTCCGTGCTCGTCGAAAACCACTCCCTGAAGCCCTATCGCCAGCGGGTGCTGGGCACCTACGTGCTCTTGGAGTCAGCCCTCCGCGCGGTCGGCCAGGGCGCTGCCGCGTTGCGGGCAGCCATCGCCGCCGACAGCAAGGCCCGGCCCGAATCGCTGGCATTCAATTGGAGCGGCAAACCGGACGCGGAAACGACGATCGATTTTCTCGGCATCGCCTATGAGGAATATGAATCGCCCGCTTCCGGGGCCAAGGAGGTCCGCTGGCTCGGCACGCCGAAAACCTACTCGAACCTGCCCGTGCATCACGTCACACGCCCGGGCGTCACACTGCGCCGGCCCAAGGCCTATTACGTCCCTGTCACCCAGCCTGACATGATCGCGGTGCTCAAGGCGCACGGCGTGCAGATGCGCCCCTCGCCGCACCGCGAACCCTGAAGCTCGATCGCTACCGCCTGGTGGACCCCGTGGCATCCGCGATTCCCAATGAAGGCCGCCACATGCTGAAGACGAAGGTCAAGAGCGAGTCCGCCACGGTCACCCTGCCGGCGGGAACGGTCCGCGTTTCCACGGATCAAGCCCTCGGTGACCTCGCTGTCGCGTTGCTGGAACCGGAGCATGTCGATTCGCTGGCCGCCTGGGGCTTCGTGCCGGAGATTCTGCAGCGTACGGAATACATCGAGGGCTACGTCGTCGCGCCGATGGCCGAGCGGATGCTGGCGGAGGACAAGGCCCTGAAGGCCGAGTTCGAGGCCCGGCTTGCTGCTGACCCGGCGTTTGCCAAGGATCCGACGGCACGTCTGCAGTGGTTCTACCAGCGCAGTCCGTTCTTCGACGAGCGTTACTTGCTTTACCCGGTGGGGATTGAGCGGTAACTAGTTTTCGAGATTGGGGAAGTTATACTTCGCGCGGCTGAATACGATACTAACCCGAAGCGTGAGGGAGGACGCTAAGTCGTTTCCTCGCTTACGCTTCGGGTTAGTGTGAATCGTATCATTTCACACCGCGACACCGCGAAGTATATTGACATGGCGTTCGCTGCCATTACAATGGGTAACGACTGAGTTGTCCGGCCGCCAAGCGCCGCGAATCTTCCCATCTACACGCGAAACAGAGGCCCGCAATGATTAGAACAACACGACAGACCTTCGTACTATGGACCGCCGCCCTGGTGCTGGCTCCGCTGGCCGGGCTGCATGCCGCCGAAAACGCTCCGCAGGCTGGTGCGCATGAGGCCGGCGCCGAAAAAGGCCGTGCCGCAGCGACGCTTCACAAGGACATCGAGTATGCACGACCCGGCGATGTGAGCCTCAAACTGGACGCCAGCATCCCCGATGGCGCCGGTCCCTTTTCGGCCGTGATCATCGTGCACGGCGGAGGCTTTACGGCCGGCAACAAACAGCAATACGTCACGCCCATCTTCGAGCCCCTCAGCAGGGCTGGTTTTGCCTGGTTCAGCATCGACTACCGGCTGGCGCCCAAGTTCCCCTATCCGGCTGCGATCGAGGACATCGATCAGGCCATCGAATTCGTCAAGGCACACGCTGCCGAGTACAAGATTGCCCCCGATCGCATCGCGCTGCTGGGCGAATCGGCGGGCGGCCACCTCGTGTCGTACGTGGGAACCCAGACCGATCGTCGTTGGAGCGTGGCGGCGGTCGTCTCCTTCTACGGGCCGCACAATTTGATGGGCGAATATGAAATGCGCAAAAAGCAGGGGCAAGCCCCCAGTGCGATCGAAGCCTTCCTGGCGATCAAGGACTTCGATCCGCCCGCGCTCAAGCGCGTCGAAGAAGCGTCGCCGATCAATCACGTCCGGGAGAAGATGCCGCCCTACCTGTTGGTGCATGGCAGCAACGACCAGGTGGTGGACTACCAGCAATCAGTGAAGATGAGCGAGCGCCTCCGCCAGGCGGGAAATACCTGCGAGCTGTACACGGTGCCGGGCGCCGGCCACGGCATGTCGGGCTGGGAAAAGACGCCCGCCTACAAGGAGAAAGTGGTCGAGTGGTTGAAGCAGGTGCTTGCCAAATAACGCAGAGGTTGGACACGCCGCGCCAAACCGCTACAATATTGGTTTGCGCTTTCCCAAGGGAGCAGCAATCGTGAAGAACCTAGGTTGGATTCTGGCTGCCGTCGGGCTCGCGGCGCCGACAATGGGGACGACGGCTTGCGCAGCCGACAGGCCGGCGAAATCGAAGGCCAAAGACGATGCCCGGGCGGCCGGCGACCCCTATCAGCGCATCTGCAAAGCCTACCTTGACGGTACATGGGAAGACCTGGAAAAGGACCTTCAGCCCGGCAAGGAACCGCCCGGCCTGACCACGGACCAACGCGAAGAGCTGGAGGCGATCCGCAAGGCGGTCGCCGAGTGCCGGCCGGCCTGGTGGCAATCGTGCAAGGCCAATCTCAAGACGCCGATCCATCCTGTCGTCTGGGGCCGCAAACTCGACCTGACCTACGAACCAGGCGAATTGGGCCTGAAGACGAGCTACAGCTCCGAGCATTTGGCGATCACCGTTTCCTGGCTCGCCGCCAGGATGGACAATCACGAAAACGACGGACACGGTTTCACGAAGGGCGACGGAAGCGATTTCTACGTTTGGTACACGCTCGGAACGGCGCACACTTGGACACAGATATCGCCGCAGTCGCTGATGAACCTGAGCGAGAAGAACCGGTTGGCGCTGGGCCGCTACCAGTGCTTTCGCAGCGGGCTGACGGCGTTCTACTACACCACTCCCAAGGCGCGGCGGTCCGCCGTGTTCGTCTTCTGCTCGACGTGGCCGAAGCATTATGAGAAAGAAGATGCCTACCCGCGCAAGGCCAACGGCGCCATGTTCCTCGCCGAAGTTCTCTCCGACCCCGCGAAGTATCCCTCGCTTCCCCTGCCGAAGAACATTCCGGCGGACAGCGCGGAAGAAAACTCGCGGCGCTGTATTTCGATTGGGCCCAGAAGCACGCTTGGACCGTCGCAGAGGACATCGCCCTGCGGAAGGCGATTCAAAAATTCGCCGAGACCAACACGGATACCCGCTCACCCCCTACGCTGCAACTCGTCACGCTGCCCAACAACCTCAAGATCTCGCTCGATCCCGCGGGCGACGAAAAGCTCCGCCCTCTGCGCGATGCCTGGCTCAAACAACAACTCGACAAGGCGAGTCGATAAAGCGCGGGGTCTGGCCAAGAAGCAACACGTTCCATGAGCACTGCACAAGGAGCATGAATCGTGAAGAACCTAAGTTGGATCCTGCTTGCCGTCGCGCTCGCGCCGCCGGCAATAGGGACGACGGCTTGCGCAGCCAACAGGCCGGCGAAATCGCAGGCCAAAGACAAAGACGATGCCCGGGCGGCCGGCGACGCCTATCAGCGCATCTGCAAAGCCTACCTTGACGGCAGATGGGAGGATCTTCGACAAGAGGACCTCCAACCCGGCAAGGAACCGCCCGGCCTGACCACGGAGCAACGCGAGGAACTGGAGGCGATCCGCAAGGCAGTCGCCGAGTGCCGGCCCGCCGCCTGGTGGCAATTGTGCAAGGCCAATGCCAAGACGCCGATCCATCCTGTCGTCTGGGGCCGCAAACTCGACCTGACCTACGAACCGGGCCCGGTGGGCCTGAAGACGAGCTACAACGTCGATCATTTGGCGATCACCGTTTCCTGGCTGGCCGCCAAGATGGACAGTCGCGAAAAAGGGGAGCACGGTTTCGTCGAGGGCGACGGAGGCCATTTCTACGTGTGGTACACGCTGGGAACGGCGGCGACTTGGACGCAGATCTCGCCGCAGTCGCTGATGAACCTGAGCGAGAAGGACAGGCTGGCCCTGGGCCATTACCAGTGCTTTCGCAGCGGAGTGACTGGATTGTACTACAGCACTCCCGAGGCGCGGCGGAGCACTATGTTTCTTTTCTGCGAGACGTGGAAGACGCATTATGCGAAAGAGGATGCCTACGCCCGCAAGGCCAGCGCGGCCATGTTCTTCGCCGAAGTTCTCTCCGACCCCGCGAAGTATCCCTCGCTTCCCCTGCCCAAGAACATTCCGGCCGAGAAGGCGGAAGAGAAACTCGCGGACCTGTACTTCGATTGGCTCCCCAGGCACGCTTGGACCGTGGCCGAGGACATCGCCCTGCGGAAGGCGATTCGAGAATTCGCCGAGACCAACACCGATACCCGCTCACCCCCTGCACTGCAACTCGTAACGCTGCCCAACAACCTCAAGATCTCCCTCGATCCCGCCGGGGACGAGAAGCTTCGCCCTGTGCGCGATGCCTGGATCAAGAAACAGCTCGACAAGGCGAGTCGATAGCGTTCCACCATCCCTCCACAAGGAGCATGAGTCGTGAAAAACTTAGCTTTGATTCTGGCTGCCGTCGCGCTCGCGGCGCCGGCACTGCAAACGACGGCCTGGGCCGCCGGCCGGCCGGCGAAGTCGAAGGGCAAGGACGACGCCCAGACGGCCGGCGACCCCTTTCAGCGCATCTGCAAAGCCTACCTTGACGGTACCTGGGACGATCTGGAAAAGGACCTCCAGCCCGGCAAGGAACCGCCCGGCCTGACCACGGAGCAACGCGAGCAACTGGCGGCGATCCGCAAGGCGGTCGCCGAGTGCCGGCCGGCCGCCTGGTGGCAATCGTGCAAGGCCAATGCCAAGGTGCCGATCCATCCTGTCGTCTGGGGCCACAAACTCGACCTGACCTACGACCCCGGCGAGGTAGGCATGAAGATGAGCTACTCCGCCGATCATATCTCGATCACCGTATCGTGGCCCGCCGCCCAGATGGACAATCACGAAAATTGGGAACACGGTTTCTCCAAGGGCGACCCAGCCGATTTCCTCGCTTGGCACACGCTGGGAGCGGCGGCGACCTTGACGCAGATCTCGCCGCAGTCGCTGATGAACCTGGGCGCGAAGGACCGAACGGCGATGGGCCACTACCAGAGCTTTCGCAGCGAACTGACGGCGTTCTATTACACCACTCCCAAAGCCCGCCGGTTCGCCATGTTCCTCTTCAGTTCGACGTGGCCCAAGCACTATGATAAAGAGGATGCCTGCCCGCGCAAGGCCAACGGTGCCATGTTCCTGGCCGAAGTTCTGGCCGACCCCGCGAAGTATCCCTCGCTTCCCGTGCCCAAGAACATTCCGGCGGAGAACACGGAAGAGAAACTCGAGGACCTGTACTACGATTGGGTCCAGAAGCACGCTTGGACCGTGCCCGAGGACATCGCCCTGCGGAAGGCGATCCAGAAATTCGCCGAGGTCAACAACGACACCCGCTCCCTCCCGACGCTGCAACTCGTGACGCTGCCCAATAACCTCAAGATCTCGCTCGATCCTGCGGGGGACGAGAAGTTCCGCCCTGTGCGCGACGCCTGGCTCAGAAACAGCTCGACAAGGCGAGTCGCTAAGGTTAAGATGTGTATCCTGCCACAAAGCAATTCAAACCTGGGAACCCAAACATGAAACGCCCACTCGACTCCACTGGATTTATTTCCGTGCTTCTCCTCTGCACGTGTCCCCTGCTCAATGCGGGCGAACCGGCCGGCAAGACCGATTTCAACGTCCGCGTTTTCGGCGCGTCCGGCGACGGGAAGACTCTCGACAGCCCTGCGATTGACAGGGCGATTGCGGCGGCGTCCGCCGCGGGCGGCGGCACGGTGCTGGTTCCCGCCGGAACGTATTTGTGCGGCTCAATCCACCTGAAAAGCAACATCAACCTGGTGATTGACGCGGGTGCGACGATCCTCGGCGCTCCGCAAAGCCTCAATGCCTACGACGAGACCGAACCGCTCGCGGGCCCCGCCTATCAGGACGGCGGCCATTGCTATTTTCACAACAGCCTCATCTGGGGCGAGAATCTGACGAATGTCTTTATCACCGGCCACGGCCTGATCAACGGCGGCGGCTTGGAGCGGAGTCCGAGGATTCTCGATGAGATGTGCAAATACAATCGACCTTCGGATCCCAAGGTCTATCCGCCGGTGCGGATCGGCAACAAGGCCATCGCGCTGAAGCTCTGCAAGAACGTGGTCCTCCGCGACATCACGATTTTCCACGGCGGCCATTTTGCGATCCTCACCACCGGCTGCGACAACCTCACGATTGACAACGTGACGATCGACACCAACCGCGACGGCATGGACCTGGATTGCTGCCGCAACGCAATGGTCTCCAACTGCCGCGTCAACTCGCCGCAGGACGACGGCATCTGCCCCAAGAGCACCTACGCGCTCGGCCAGATACGCGTCACCGAGAACCTGACGATCGTCAACTGCCAGGTTTCCGGCTTTCTGGAAGGGACCTTGATGGACGGCACGATGAAGCCGGCGAAAAACGGCTATGGCCGCATCAAGTTCGGCACCGAGTCCAGCGGCGGCTTCCGCAACTGCAGCGTGGCGAATTGCACCTTCCGCAGTTGCCGCGGCCTGGCGCTGGAGGAGGTGGACGGCGGCATTCTGGAGAACATCACGGTCAACAATCTCGCCATGACGGACGTCCACGATTACGCCATTTACATCACCGCCGGCAAGCGAAACCGCACGCCGAATCTTACAACCAACAGCCGCGTCAAGAATATCTCGATCTCCAACGTCATCGCCGACGGCGTGGACAAGATGAGCGGCATCCAGGTCATGGGCCTGCCGGAGCAGTCGATTGAAGGCGTGCGCCTGGAGAACATCCGGCTCAAGTGCCAAGGCGGCGGGACGGCAAAGGACGCCGCCCTCGCTCCCAGGGAACTCGCCGCCGGTTATCCTGAACCGAACATGATCGGCACCCTGCCGGCCTACGGCATTTTTGCCCGCCACGTCAAGGGCTTGGAACTGGCGAACATCAATCTTGGTTTCCAGGCGAACGATCTGCGGGCGGCGGCGATGTTTGAGGACATCGACGGCCTGGAAATCGACAACCTGAAACCGCAGACCGCCGAAGGCGTGCAGGCGGCAAGGTTTTCGGCGAATGTCCGCGGCTTGACGGTCCGCAACTCGCCCGCGCTGCAGAAATAATTCAATCGTCCGGGCTGAGCCGTTGGAGTCCCGGCTTCAGCCGGAAAAAGCCGCCTAAAGGCGGGACTCCAACGGCTTTCTGCCCGTGCAAACGATAAACTGCCCGCCATCGGCGGCGTCAAGGCGCCTTGACGGTCTTCAGCGCGTCGAGCATCGGCTGGCGGCGACGCACGGCCGCGTCTCCTTCGCCATGCACACAAGCCACCACGACCGTCTTTCCGACCGTGAAGACCACCACGTCGGCCGTGCCCGGATCCTGGTCGTCGGCCTCGACCCCCTTGCCCTTCAGGTGCTTTCCTTCGGCGCCGGCGACCGTGATCGGTTCCGTGCTGGCCGGGCTGAACTTCAAGACCTCGCTCTTGATCACGTCGTCCAAGCCGGCAATCGCTTCGGCGACCGTCTTGGCCTTGGGCACGACCCACAGGTCCAATTCCATGTCCTTGGTGTTGATGACCGTCTTTTCCTTCTCCGTTGTGACCTTGCGCTCTGCGGGGCGCTGATCGAGAGAACGGCCGCCCCCGCATTGGAGATGGTGACCGTCTTCATGTCTTCGGCCATGGCAGCGGTGGCAAAAAGAAGGACGACAACACTGCAAAAAAGTCTCTTCATCGCATAATTCTCCCTGGTTGGTTAATTCGAGTCTCGCCGGCAGCAGTCTACGCGAAAGGCGACTCGCCAGCGGCGGGAGGAGTAGCATTTTTCGTTCCACCCGCCCGAAAAACACAGGGTCAATTGGGTTCCCCAAAAAATGGCCTCGCCCGCGGTGCTTTGCGTCTAACCTCGCGGCAATCGCCCAATTCCAATGTCGATACACTCGACACCAACGGCGAAGGAATCGACGCGACTCAACCCGATGTTCGCCGCGTTCGCTGCCGGGCCGGCCGTCTGGCCCGGCGGGTTCAATGCCGCCAAGGTCAATGCGACGAACTACCTTTACCTCGACGCCAAGTGCGGCATCAACCGCGTTGCCATCCGCTCCACGCTGACGCCGGGCCGGATCGCGCTGACCGCCGCGCGGCCAGGCCTGCAGCCCGGCACGCTCACCATCGAAGCCCAGCCGGTTGCGATCAAGGACGGATTGACGCAGACGCTCAATGCGGCGGCGCGGTGGAGTCACGTCCGGCGCAGTCCTTCGGCGTCCGCGAAGCGGCAGACGCCGGGTCTCGGGGAGAGTTGGAGGGCTTGACATCGCCATTTACCTACTATATCGTGGGGATAGCTTCGAAAGCTACTACTGGTATTACGCGACGCAGGTCATGCACAACATGAGCGGGTCCGAGTGGGAGACTTGGAACCGGAAAATGCGAGAGTTGCTTGTTCACACCCAGGTCCGAAACGTCGACGAGTGTGCCAACGGTAGCTGGCCGCCGGAGAAGGACATCTGGGGGCGCGCGGCGGGCGCATCATGCAGACCAGCCTGTCGGCCCTGACCCTGGAAATCTACTACCGCTATTCACCTTTATACAGCTCACAAGACGGCAACGGAAAAGGCGCGAGCTTGGCCGCCGCAGGCACCGCCGACACGCTTGTCCCCGCCCGCGACGCCGTTGAGAAGGCCGCTAAGTCCGCCAAGAAACTGCCCGCCAAGAAGACCAAGAGTGAATGAGGCTTACCGCTTGGGCGGAGGCGGCGTGGTTCCCCCGGCCAGGATCGCGCCGGGCCACGGTAACCAAGGGCCCACGACAAACGAATTGATCTCCTTGGCCGTGAAGGTCACGTCGGCCGCGTCCCTGGGCGTCCACTCCCTGGCCGTCCATTGGAACAACCGCTCGAACCAGCCCTTTTCGATATTGGAGCACAGGCACATCCAAATCCCGTCGTCTGGATGGTCCTTTTCCACGCAGGCGACGCATAGCCAACCGTCGTCATTGGAGAACGACATCATTCCGTTGCCGTAGTGGACCAGGCCCTTGGGAAGCGCAAGCTGCTTCACCATCTGCCCGCCCTGGTAGACGCAAACCTGATTTGGCTGCTGCGCGGCGGCCCAGCGGCCGGAATGGATGTTGGCCGCCACGCCGCCAAAACTGGAAAGGCAACTCTCGGTCGCAGGAGGCTTGTCATCGTATGCGAGGCGGCAGACGCCGGGTGGACTAGCGGCGCCGAGGACAACGTGTTTGTCCTTCGTCGCCGCAACCGACAGCCCCAGGTCGAGCGACCCGCGACCGCCAGCGCCCGACCCCGACTGGCGATGGATGACGCTCGCCGGCCGGCCGTCGATGTGGGTCTGCGCCAAGACATTGGCCGCATCGTCCGCCACGAAAATGTCATCGGACCCGCCGGGAATCGCCACATCCACGGGATGCGGCAGCAGCGGGTCGTGCTCCAGGATCGTCCAGGCCTTGCCGGTCTTGTCGATGCGGATGATTTGACCGTAATCGCGCGGGATTGCCAGGACCAGGCCGCAGTTCTCCATGGTCTTGGTATGAAAGGCCATGCCAGCCGGTGCGAACCGCAGCGCAGTCGATCCGAGGATATTGCCCTTGATGCTTACCATGAAAACCCGGCCGGCCGAGAACGGCTTGCCGGTGGCGATATAGAACACGGCCCTCTTCGCGCGTTCATCCTCAGACAAGCGATCCCACAAGCTCCCGGCATCGGTGCTGGGCTTCGAAGGTGCCGGGCTTGCCCCTCCGCCGCCGCTTCCACCACCACCACCTCCGCCACCGCTGCCGCCACCGCCGCCACCGCCGCTTCCGAGGCCAGAAAGTCCGCTGCCCAGCGCAATCGCCCCTGCATCGCCAACAACCACGGTTGCGGTGCTCGGACCCTCAACAACTTGCCGAGCCGGGGAGCTGTCGTCTGCCCTCACGACCGAGTCCTTTTTCAGCGATAGCTTCACCGTGTTCTTGCCCGGTACGACGACCTCACTTTGCTCGATCGGCTCATACCCGGGTGCCTCGACCGCCAGTTCGAAGGCCCCGGGCGGCAACCCGCTGAGGAAATAATGCCCGGCCTCGTCGGTCCTGGCCTCGACCGCAGTGCCGTTGAGTCGCACGTCGGCGTGCGCAACGGGCCTCTCGCTCCCCTCGGTCACGACCGTTCCCTCCACGTCGCTGTTCCCGGCCAGGGCGACATCGCCGATCCGATCCCGCGAGTCTTGCTGCAACCTCTGGGAAACCTGGCAAGAAACGTAGCCTGGCGCCGAGACGACAAGCCGCACCGGCCCGCTTGGAACACCGTCCAAGGCGAACTGGCCTTTGTCGTTGGCGCGGGTCGCGATGGGCGAGTTCTCTAGCCGGACCGTTGCCGCCGGGATCGGACGCGGCGGATCATACGTCGTATCGATTACGCGGCCGGACACAAGAGAATCGCCGCGCAAGCGGATCGTCGCTTCCTTTTCGGCCCGCGGATCGCACGGAACTTCCTTTTGCAGGAAGCCCGGCGCCTTGACGACAAGCGTCACCGTTTCCGGCGGCAGTTCGTCCAGGGAGAAATGACCCTTGGAATCGACTTGTACGAACGGCCCAGCGCCTTTGACGGCAAGCGTCGCGGAATCAATCGCGGGCGCGGGGTCGTCCGGCCCATCCCAGACGACTTTGCCGCGAAGCGACATTGCGCCGGTTAGCACCACATCGACCGGCCGATTGTCTTTGGGCATGACCGTCGTCGATTTCTCGGCGTCGCGAAAGCCGTCGCGAGAAACATGAAACACCTGGCCGCCTGGGGGAACCTTGGCAAGGACGAACTTCCCATCGGGGCCGGTCTGAGTCTTGAGTTGCGTTCCCCGCAGCGCAACACCCACATTCGCAATCGGCTGTCCCTTGAGTTGATCGACAACCGAACCGCTCACGGCCGCCGCGCCCATGAGAGCAACATCGGTCAGGACGGCGCCGTCGCCGGCCAAGTCGATCGCGACGGTCCGCGCTGCGTAACCTTCGGCTGAGATTTCCAACTGGACGCCTTTTCGGCCGCCAACGAGCGACTGGAAAGAAAAGCGGCCCTCCCGATCCGTGGTGGTCGCTGCGTCGCTGCCGATCATTCGCACCGATGCCCCGGAAACTGGCGTTGGTCGGTCGTAGGCCGCGGCAATGACGTTCCCCTTGAGCGATGCGCTTCCCGAGAGCCTGATCGTGAGCGGTTTGGCCCCCGCAATCCAGGAGGTTGTCGTTCCCTGGTAGCCCGGCAACTCCGCCCGGATGTCCGCCCTGTTCTCGGAGAACGCCGCGAGTTGGAAGCGGCCGTCGGATGCCGTGGAAATGGCGCTGCGGCTGCCCTGAATCGAAATTCGCACGCCCGCCAACGGTTGCCCGCTCTCGCCGTCGAGCACCTGCCCCGAGATCGTGGCGGAGCCGTGCGCCGCCGCAGACCCCTGATGCTTTGCCGTCAGGGCGCAAACGAGTTGCGTCTCCGCGCCGCGGTTCATTTGGGCAGGCAGGACCGCATCTTCGTAGCCGGGGGCAGCGACCTTCACCTGGATCGCGCCCGCCGGCAGCAACTTCAACAGGAAGCGGCCTTGCGAGTCGCTGCGCACCGAGCGTGCCGTTCCCACGACGGAGATCTCCGCGCCCGGTACCGGCTGACCGTGGGAGCCGGAACTGACGATCTGCCCGGAGAGTGCCGACGTGGCCGACGCATACCACCAATAACCGCCTGCGCCGGCCAGCAATAGGAGCAGCAGGAGCAACAACAGGGAAGAACGCCGGAGAAGGGGACCGCGGCCGGAATCGTTGGCAAAGGTTTTCATTAGCGTTTCCAATTGTTTCATCCCATGTAACGTGCCAGGCTGACGCCGATGGCGAAAACCCAGACTGTAAAGAACCCAATAAACGCGAGAGTCACGATCAACACGATGCTGACGAACATCCAGAACGTCTTCAGACGGTCCATAGCGCTCTCCAGGACCTTGCACGAATGTCCGTAGGTCAAGCTGCCAAGGCGGTTGGCATAATTCAACAGAAGGGCTCCACCCGCGGCGGTCACTGCGCCGCTGATCATCCAGAACAACCCCATCGCAACCAAGGGCGGAGACCCTTTTTCCGCGCCCTGCACGAGCATGAGGAAGCCGAGAAGCACGCACAAGCCGGCATAGACGAAGGCCGTGATCGCCAGAAACATGACCCACGGTCGCGAGGCCGCGGCCGCCTTGAAGAGACTCTGCATGCCCTCTTCCGACCCGTGCGGGCCGTCTCCGTCGCCGCGCGCGGCACGGTTCATCGTCGGCGTGGGCATCAGGCCGGGAACTTGCGATGCCGCCACCCACTGGGGCATGCTGTCGTTCCAGACGAGCGCCTCAGAGTCGAGTTGGCCGATCGCCAGCATCTGCCGCAGGTAGGACTCTTCGACCGGTCCATGCTGGGCGCCGAGGCTCTCGTAATACCAACTGCTGCCGGCGGCTGTGGGCGCAACGGCCGATTTGTGGTTAGCCGGCGCCTCTGGAGCAGCCTCTTCGGCGAGCGGGAACGATAGATCACTCGCCGCTTGCTGGGCGGGCGGCGGCGCCGCGACCAGCATTTCGGGAGCGACGAGTTTCACGGGTGCCCCAACGAACAACTCGGCGTAGGTTGAGGCCCGGACCCAGTTGGCCCCGTCGGTGGAAACTTCATGCATGCGGCTGAGCTGGCCGCGGCGGACCAGCGACTTCAGCTTCTCCTCGTCATAAGGACCCAGAACCCGGCCGCGAACTCGCAGGTACAGTTGTGTATCCATCAAGGAATCTCCAAGTTACTTGGGCGGCGGATTGGCGACAAATACGGGCCGCCCTTCCGCCAAGGCAGGCCCGGGGGCCGCGTCGATGACTGCTTTTCCGCGATCAAGCCGGCCAACCGCCTCGAAAACGGCCGCCGCCTGTTTCTGCCCCTCGCTCTGGGCTGCCCTCACGATCACGAGTTTTCCCGATTCCGGGCAGGGCGTCTTTGTCAGGCATTGCCAGTTCCCGGCGGTATCCTTGCGGAGCCAGCCGACGCAGACGAACTCGGTGCCGATAGCGCCGCCTAGCGACTTCCACTGCTTGGCGACGTTATTCTGTGCGTCGGCGAATTCCGGCAGCAGGCTGCCCAGTTCAACCTCCGCCGCGGCACGCTGCTCCGCGGCCTCTGAGTTGTCAGGGTCAACCCAGTTGACCGAGCGCGGAACCTTCGAGTCCTTCAAATCGCCCGCGAATCCGGCAAAGCCGTTCTGAAAGCAAAGGCTCCCCTGGCAGCCCACGGCAACGATCTTGCGCAAGAGGAAGTGCTTCAACAGCGGTTCGGTTTCCTTGTCGTTCAGAACCGTCTGGACCATGCGGCAGAACGACGGTTCCCACGAATCATCGTTTGTCGCCTCCAGAATCGCACCCAACGCCTTCGCCGTCTCGCGTTGCGGTGCCACGACCCGGCCGGCATCGATGTCGGTGACGGGGAGCGACGTCCGCTTCTTGGAAAGATCGAAACCGACGACATATTCGAAACCGAACCTCGTGGCCGTTGCCAGAGAGTTCAACTTCGCCGCGGGATCTTCCAGCAGGTAATACCTTTTGCCCCCTTTATCCGCCAGCATCCAAACGCCCGCCAAAAGCGGATCGCTGAAAACAGGCTTGAGCGCCGCTTCGATCGGGTTGCCCTCGCTATCCGTCCGCTGCACGATGGCATCCAGGTAGGGCAATCGCTGCTTGAAGGCATCCGCATCGGGATGGCCGGGACGGACGGCCATCAACTTCCGCAATTTGGACGCCATTTCGCCGGCTGCCTTGCGGGTACACTTGGCGGCATTCGCCCGCCCGATCGACTGCACGGCGTCGTTCCACTCTCCGATCCAGTCCCAAAGCGACGCTTCCTCGCCTGCCACGGCACGGAGGCTGATCGACCGCCGGGCTTGAGGGAACTTGTCGGCATATTCGATCAGCCGTCGCCGCAGCGCGGCATTGTCGCCGCAGGCCGCCGTGATCGCCTCTTCGCGGTTGATTCGATCGTTGACCGTGCGGGCCTCGTCGTCCAACTCCTTGGCCCGCGTTCGCAGCAGTTCCGCCGGCTTCTTTGCCGCGTCGCTGATCTGAGGGCTGTTCTCCTGCAGTTTGGTCAACTCAGCCGTGAGATGGCTCAGCTTCTCGATGCTGGCGTCTGGTTCCGTTTCAAGTTCCTTTTCGATCCCGTCGGCGCGGTCCTTGAGATCCTTGAGTTGGGCCAGGAAATCCTGATCGACTTTCGATTGCACGGCCTCGCCCAGCTTCGCGATATCCTGCTCCGCCTTGCGGATTGCCGCGTTTTCTTCGTCGGTCTTGGCCAGCTTTTTCGCCTGGGCCAGGGCATCCTTGTCGGGAAGTTGATCGGCGATCGACTTCTGGACGAGGTCCATGGCCGTTGCCAAGGCGCCGCGCCGGCTGTCTTCGTCCTTCAGCCGCTTGGCCAGCATGTTGCTGATGTCCTGGATCCGCGGGTCGGCGGCAATTTGGGGCGACTCGGCCGTCAGTTGGTCGATGAAGTTCCGGGCCCCATCGGCGTTGTTGTCCTGGACAAGTTGCTGCAACGTTGCCAGGGCACGATCCTGCTTGCCCTCCTGCAGGTGCTGGAAAACCACGGCGGCAATGACTGCCCCAACGACGACGATGAACGAGACAAAGATGGCCAGCGAGAGCCGAAGCCGCCGCCGCGCGGCACGATCGATGGAAACGAGCTGCTCGCGGTAGCTCTTTTCCACGTCCGGCGGAATATCGCCCTCCCGCTTGGCTTCCTGGTGCAGATGGTGAAGTTCCTCGGCGGACCTGCGCGAGGATGGCTTTTTCCAGGGTGGCGACCGCCGCTTCGTGCCGCGCCGCCTGCTGGGCCAGTTCGTCCTGTTCGCGCAACCAGTCCAGCGAGACCGCGACCTCCTGGACGAGCGACGGATCGGCGAAGCGTCCCCAGGTCGCAAACAACTGATCCCACTGCGCCCTTGCGCTGCGGCCGCCACCGACGTTGAATGCCATGTGCATGGCGTGCAGCTTTTCGGCTGTTTTCCGCAGTTCGCCCAGGCCGTGCAGCCGGGCGGCATTCGAGCGGGCGGCGGCAATCTGCTGGATCAAGGCTTCCGGCCGGTCAATCCGCCAGGCGGCGCTATCCAGCTCGTCGCACAGCGCATTCAGGGCGGTCACGTCGCCGCTGGCAATCGCCCGCGGCACCTCCCGCTGTAACTCCTTGACCCTTTCGTTCTCGAAGGTCCTGACATCCTGGTCCCAGATGGGGTTCTCCGGGTCGGCATCGGCCAGGCTCCGCAGGGTATCGACGCGAAGCTTGATTGGACCGTGGCTCATGGCCAGCAGGCGATGCCGTTGCAGGAGAGTGGCCAGCGGCTTTTCGACGGCGTAGGCCTCGTTGAGGTTGGCGGCTACGTCGAGCATCAGCGCGGCCGGCGGCGAGAGGTGGTGCAGCGCGAGCAGTTCGTTCCAGGAATCGCGTTCGGGGAAATCGAGCGATTCGACGATATCGAGCAGGTTTGGCTCGACCTCGCAAAGCTGGATCGCCTCGCTCCGCAGGCCCCTGCGCAACAGCGCCCCGCATTGCCGCAGACGCTCGTTGGCCTCGTCGATCGCCAGCGAGTAGTCGGCTGCCGTGCTCTGCAGGAAATCGTCCCCCTCCTGGCTGTCGATGAACAGCAGGCTTCGGACGTTGTCGGCGATTCGTTGGTAGTCAAGCATGGGTGTGTATTTGGTAATTGTCTTGGCTGCCGCAACTCAACGTCGGCCGGTCAAAACGTTTGCGGTTCATTCTCGCTCGGACGTAAAAAGCGTAATCTGCTGTTCGTTGATTTTGACGCAGATTTGATAATGCAACGCCATTCCTTCCAGTTTGTGAAATGCGTCGTCGAGAGACTTTGCCGTTTTTTCAAACGGCGCTAAATTCGACTTGATTTCCGCATTTATCGCCTTGATCGAATCCTTAAGCGATTTCTCGTCCGTGCCGCTCTTTCGATGGTCAGTCTTCGTTTTCAGTTCGTCCTCCTTTTGCTTCACCTCGTCCCGTTTCTGCTTTAATTCAGTTAGAAAGTCAGTGATCTCGCGCGGATATATCAACACTGCCTGATTCGGCTTCGCGCCCTTGGGGTGCCTTTTGCCAAAGTTCGTTTCGCTCCAGTCATTTCGGTTCTTTAGAACCAAACCTCTGTACTCGACATCAGCAGCTAAGGCAGGTCTGGCGTTGCGTTTTGTCGCACTCGTTGTCAAGCCGATCGAGAAGCATGCCGGTGGCGCCGTTTCAACTTTGAAAAGGCCCTCGGCACCAGGAATATCAACCGCGCGTAACGATTCTCCCGTTGCACTTTTGACGGAAATCTTCTTTATCGAATAATAATGCCAATCACTGGAGATCCCATAGCGAGTTAAGGAATACGACGTGGAATTCGGGTCGCTGGATAGCCGTAACGGGATCGGTCTGCATGGTTCAGGCTTGCGAAGAGCCAGCACTCGAACCTTGCCTTCGGTAGTCATTACGAGAAAATGATCCTTCAGCTTTTCATGATTCCTAACCAATTGCGCATTCTCGGACCATCGAAACGACAACCCTTCATCGCTTACGGTGAAAGTGGCAAACGTAAGATCCGAAAGTGTCGACCCAGACCCAGGGATCGGGCCGCATTTTAAGACGTTCTTGTCTCTTGCCAATGAAAACAACGCCTTGCCGTCCTTGTCATTTTCGCCCGACACATCCAAAATCTTAACCGTCGATAGACTCCAGTCCTCGTTCGACAATAGACTGGCATCTTTCAATTCGCCAATGCCGTCGCCATGCCTATTCTCGGGCGGTAGTTCGAAGTACTTCGGGAGCGCGGCTTCCTTCTGGGCCTCAGCCTTCTTCTGGGCCTCGGCTTTGTCCGCGGCCGCTCTAGCCTCCTCGGCTCTTGCGGCCTCGGCAACAAACTCGTCGACTTTCTGTCTCAGCCGATTCGCTTCGTCGGCCGAATCGCGAGCATCGGAGGCGGCTTTTTCTGCGTGGGCCAAACTGTCCCTTGCCTTATCGGTAACATTCTTGGGATCGTTCCTATTGATTTCAGTGGCCGCCGCTTTGGCAGCTTCTAAAGCGTTGTGTGCGTGAGTCTCAGCCGCTTTGGCATCATCCTTCGCCTGGGCCGGCTCGAAGTCCGCCCTCTGCTTGTTCGCCATATGTGCCGATTGCTCCGCTCTCTCAGCTTGCTGCTTGACGTGGTCCGCGTTCTCCCAAGCCATCTTCGCTTCGAAAACCGCCTTGTCCTCCAGTGCCTTGACCGACGTG
Source organism: uncultured Planctomycetia bacterium (assembly GCA_963824275.1). Taxonomy (GTDB): domain Bacteria; phylum Planctomycetota; class Planctomycetia; order Pirellulales; family Thermoguttaceae; genus JANXQG01. The sequence goes on from CAWGOT010000010.1 coordinate 532,446, forward strand.
TCGACATTCTCGCCGGCCTGTTTCGGCAATTCGGCAGGTCCGACCTTCGCCGCCTTGGCACTTTCGGCGGCCTTCTGGACGTCCGCTGATGACTTACTCGTGGCTGATTCGTCCTGCTTCGGCGGCGCCGTTGCAACTGCCGTATTTGTTTGTCTGGTTTTAGCAATTAGCAGGGCGCCGATTCCGACAAGGAGTATCGCCGCAACCGCCGTCAATCCTCCGACAAGTGGCCGTTTCGAACTCGGCTTTCGCTTGAACTTTCCCGTGCCGACCGGAAGCGGAAGGTTCATGCCGCTCTGGGCGAGGGGCGGCGGTCCGAGATTGTAAACTCCTGCTGCAAAGGTCTCGACTGCGGGCGCGGGGGCAATTGGGCTCGGCAATTGGACAGGTGCCGATGCGGATGCCGGCGTGGCAGGTGCCGACGCGCCCAACATACGGGCCAACTCCGAATCGTTGGCACGATATGCCCCGGCAACGGCCGGCTGCCTGGCAACCGCGGCAGGCGCCAGCGGGGATACCCCGGATCTGGCCGCCTGCACCCAGAGGCCGTCGGGCGCGGCACCCAACGGCTTGCCCAGGTCAATCACCAGCGCCCCCGGCAATCGCTGGTTGGCAATCGCTTCCGGACTCCCTTCCAGCACGCACCGCCATTGGCAGTCAATCCCCGGAGGCAATTTGTTGAAGTAGGTGCAGAACGACACGTTCCAGCGGATCTCCGGGGGGAGCAACGCCAGCGATTCGGCCAGAAGCGGGAGCGGGTCAACACCCGGCCGAAAGACGATTACCGCCGGGCGGCTCGCGCCAGAGCTCGCCGTCTCGGCAAGTGCGCCACCCCATCCAGCGTCGCCCGTGATCTGCTGCCATGCGCGGCAAACCCCCGCCGGCACGTTGACCGCCGGCGGCTGACGGCCAGCCGGCAAGACCTTCGGCACGCCGTCCCATGTCGATTGCATGAAACCGGGCGCGGCAAGCAACCACGCCGGACCGGCCGGCGCGAACTCGCGGGGATCGAGAACGACATGATGGGCGAACTTGTTCGTGCGCTGCGTGTGATCGAGACCCGCATCGCAGACGCGGGAGAGGACGTTGCACCGCCGACCGGACAGGCTAACGATCAGATGCGAGAACAGCACCGGGTTCAACCGCGCATTGGGGTCCTGCGGGGGGAAAACGTGGCGGTAGCCGCTGAGCGCTTCCAAACGCTGCGCGAGGCTGACCGGAATGCCCTGCGTGCTCACGACCGTGCAAAAGCCATGGCTGCCCGGCTTCAGGCCGCGAGGCGCGGAGGTGTAGATCAGTTCCTGGCTCATCGCGACGCCTTCCGGTTGAGGATGCACGCGGCCTGGGAGCGTAGCATCGAGCGTAACAATCCACCGCACCCCGAGGGTACCCGGCCGGTGGCATTTAGCAACTGGAAAACAATAAAAGTCCGGTTTGTATGATTCTGGGGTGGTCACGTTATGTGAAAGGAGTATAATCGAGGAGTACTAATTCTTCAACCATGCACGCCAAGGATGGCGGCTATGTCGAGAACGGGTCTTCAGGGTTGTATTTGTCCTCAATGTGTCGTCGATGACGACGTGCGAGCTACGCATGGCCGGTGGATCGAATTGATGTCCCTTTTCAACGAGCGGCAGGCGTGGCTTTACGCTGCCGAGAAAGCCATGGCTTTGGGACATGGCGGTATTACTCTTGTGTCGGAAGTGCTGGGTCTGTCGGAGCGCACGATTCGGTGCGGGATTGAGGAGTTGGAGGCGGGAGATCTGGGTGAGATGCCGGAAAGAGCCCGCCGTCCTGCGCTGGACGGAAAGCGAGCGAAGAAGTCGATCCGTCCCTCGTGGATGACCTGGAATTGCTGATGGGAGAAACTACGGCAGGTGATCCCATGCGACTGCTGAAGTGGACCACGAAATCGCTTCGATCCATTGCCAAGGAATTGACTCAGCGCGGACACACGGTCAGTCATCCCACGGTACACCGTTTGCTGCGAGAGTTGGATTATTCTCTGTGGGGCAACAAGCGGTCGATCGAGGGCAAGCAACATCCTCAACGGGATGCTCAATTTCGCTACCTGTACCAGCAGGTGAAACGCTGTATGCGTGCAAGAATCCCCGTAATTTCCGTGGATACCAAGAAGAAGGAACTGGTGGGGGCGTTCCACAACAAGGGGCGTCGCTGGGGAAAAAAGCAGCATGTGGTCAGCGCTTACGACTTTCCGTCCCTGGCTGAGGGCCGGGCGTATCCCTATGGCCTTTACGATGAAACCCAGAATGAAGGCTTTGTGAATGTGGGAATTAGCCACGACACTGCCGAGTTTGCCTCGGAGAGCATCGATCGTTGGTGGCGGATGCTGGGGCGCCGTCACTACTCGAACGCTACCAAGCTCTTGATCACTGCCGACGGTGGCGGTAGCAACGGAAGTCGGAACCGCCTGTGGAAATACTGTATCCAGCAATTTGCTGATCGCCACGGCTTGGCGGTGACAGTTTGTCACTTTCCCCCCGGAACCAGCAAGTGGAATAAGATAGAACATCGGCTGTTTTCCCAGATCAGTGTCACTTGGCGAGGTGAACCGTTGGTAAGTTATGAAACGATCATCAACTTCATAAGTTCCACCACTACCAAGACCGGTCTGAAAGTGAAAGCGAAACTGGACACCCACGAATATGAAACGGGCAAGAAAATACCGACGAACAGATGCAAACGGTAAGAGTTAAGCATCACAATATCCACCCGCAGTGGAACTATACCATTCAGGGTGAAACGTAACACACTTCATACCATTGTCTTAGAACCTAAATCGGACTTTTATTGTTTTCCAGTTGCATAGGGGACATGCGGCCCTGGTTTGTAGCGTCGAGCGTAAGCATCCACCGGGCGAGCCGGTGGCATTAAGGGGACATGCGGCCCTGGTTTGTAGCATCGAGCGTAACAATCCACCGGGCAAGCCGGTGGCATTAAGGGGACATGCGGCCCTGGTTTGTAGCGTCGAGCGTAAGTATCCACCGGGCAAGCCGGTGGCATTAAGGGGACATGCGACCCTGGTTTGTAGCGTCGAGCGTAAGCATCCACTGCACCCCGAGGGTGCCCGGCCGGTGGCATTTAGGGTGCGCGGCTTTTCTGTGTAGCGTGGCATTGCGGAGGGAATCCCACCGGCTTGCCCGGTGGATCGTTAGGCTCGCTGCTACCCCCGCGGCCTGCCGCAGCCTCTCGAATCCCACCGGCTTGCCCGGTGGATCGTTAGGTTTCCTCGGGGCGATGGCACCTTGTTGGATCATTCAGTCACTCCAATTTGCTGCATTACTTGCGGCCAGATACACTCCCGCCCCCATTGCTCGACGGCGCGACCGCATCCCCCTTGGACCATGCGCTGGGCTTGACGTACGGCACAAGCCCTTGGGTCCAGCGCCCGAGCGCGTAGAGCATGGGCACCTCGGCCCAAATCGGCTTCATGTCCTTGGGCCTAAAGCCGAGCGCACCCGTGTTGGGATCGACCTCCGGCCCGCGACCCGTGGCGCTGACGGGCACGTACAGCACCTGGGAAGCGAAGCTCTCGGCCGCCGAAACGATTTCCGGCGAAACCTTCCAGAGCACGTTCCGCACCAGGCGGGACACATCCTCGATCCCCTCGAGATTCACCGCGGAGTGGTCATCCAAGTGACTGGCGACGCGGGCCGCCGGTAGCGTCGCGCCGGCAAGCAGGTGCTTCCAGCTATCGAATTTGGTCACCACAACCATCAAGGGCCGGTCGTGCTTCTGGTTCTGTGCCAGGCCGGCATAGCGGCGGACCCGCTGGGCGGCCTCCGAGAGGATCGTCTCTTGCCGCACGGGCCGCTCCCGCTGCAAGCGTTCCGCCCGCTCCATCATCTGCGGATCGGCCGTCTTGCCGCTGCACAATCGGCGATAGCGCATGTCCTGCGTGGGGTCGAAGAGGAACATGAGGACCCGCGATAGTGCCAGGTGCCGGGTAACGGGACTTGCGGCGGTATCCTCGCCCGGCAGAAAGCTCTCGCCCGCGTTGTCGTAGAGGCAGAGCGATCGGGCCACCTTGGCGGTCGACCCCTGATTGGGGTGCCCGTCCAAGGGCAAGAGCGAAAACACGAAGGGGCGAGGATAGCTGACGGCCTGATCGCCGAAGAGCACCATGTCGTAGAGGTCGCCCTGCGTTTCCGTCTTTTCAATGGCAACCAGCGATTCCTGGTTGGGATTCAGGAACTGGAGCGACTCGTACTCGTGGAGGCGGTGGTTCAGCGCGGGGTCGGCGTCGTTAAAACCGACGGCAAAGTACTTCGGCAGAACGCTCCGCAGTCGCCAGGTCATGGCCGCCAGGAAATACGACTTGCCGCTGGCCGGAGAACCGAGGATGGAAAGGAACATCGGCCGCGTTTCGAACATCGACCTGGGAACCGCCAGATGGCAGTTGGGGCATGCCAGGCCGTGGCAGGCAAACCCCCGTGCGTCGATGGCGGCCCCTTGCACGTTGAAACGCGTGGGCAGAAATCGTTGCGGCTGATCGGCGCCCAGCCGCGGATCGCCCACCAAGTCCGGGTGTTGCGCGATCCACAGGGCCCGGTCCGGCGGGAACTCCTTCCAGCAGTGCGGGCAGGTCACACGCGAGCGGAGCGGCAGGACCAGTTCCGACGGATTGGCAGTCGTGGACATGAGACTCGCACCTTCCAAGCGGAAATACTACTTATGCGGAGACTTCCGCACGGTTTCATCTTCCAACGTCGTCATTCCCCCAGCACGGACCCACCGGCTTTCGATGCGCCGGGGCTCTTGTCGGGAATCTTCTCGGGAATCTTAGGAGCCTGCAACGATTTTTCCAATTTCCGATAATTATCCAAGAACTTCTTATCCGCGTCCTGGAAGTTATTGTAATTGAACGTGGCCTGCTGAACTTGACCGTTCAGTCGCCGCCTTTCCTGCTCTACTACGGCCAGCAGCAGTGGTTTGAACCGCCTGCAAGACCACAAGGTGGCCGTCAAAAGAAACCAATTCAGCTTCAACCGGCTGATAGCCGCCAAGGCCCTTTATGGTATACTCTTCCAAATAGGATTTGGAACCCCACTGAACATTGGAGGCATTCGTTCCAGAAGCAACGATTTGATCGTGCCTAGCCGTACCAACTTTGGTTTGAGGCATCCTGATATTCCAATTCGTATGGGAAGACCTCATCTCCTCAAGTGTCTGCGCTTGTCCTTCCGCCTCTTGCTTCTGTGCTTCCACCCGTTGTTTCTGAACTTCTTCCTCCCGAGCCTTCTGCTCTCTCAACAACTTCGCCTTAAGGAACCCCTGATCCTCTTTGGAGAGCTGACTATAGGAAACCGTCACCGTTTTCCCGTCTTTATTGGTTAGCTCGACTTTTACTGTAGAACCCAAGGACTCAGGCAGCGCAACCGGAAGGTCTCCGACCTTGACGGAGGCAAGCCTCGCAGTCAGCCTGAATTTCCCCGTCGAATCAGTCCATTCGCGATAAGTTGCGGAAGCTGAAGATGAAACAACTGGTTGAGACGCATTCGAATCGTCCATGACAGGATCGGCGGATGCCCCTGTCGCACGCCCCGCATCTTTACCGTTGTCGGGCGAAGACGCTGCCGATGCCGGCGGAGAAGTTAGTCTTTCCGCGTTCCACGCTCTCAGGAATGCCTCGACGTATTTCCGGTCGTCTCCGACCGGACGCACGTACCACGTGGTACCGCCAGAATCAACAACCTCAACTTCGGCAAAATTGACAACTGAAGCCTCGCCAGGCTGGACAACCGAGCCCTTTTTCGTAGAGCCCTTTTTCGTAGCCGCCGCTACCGTTGAAAACCTTACGCCGAAAACGCGAACCAATTTGGCCTTGACACCCACCGCCGAACCAGCCGCAGAATTCATCCTAACGGCCGGGCCCTCCCACTGGCGGTAGGAAAGCTTTTCAAACAACTCCTTGCTAGGAGCCGCCGAGGCGGCCATTCTCTTCTCTTGGGCCGCCTTTTGAGCTTGCGACAGGGCCTCTCTCTCCTTGTTCTTTTGTGCCTGAACCTGAGCTTCAAGAGGGTCTTGACCCAAAGCAGTTTGAGTCGCCAGCAAAACACAAACAAAAATCAATAAAGCCTTCATGATAAACCCCTACGAATCGCAAAAGGGAAACAAGAAGCACTCAAGGACCAAAGACGCTCCTAACGGGAGAATGCGGCAAGAGTAAGGTGACAAACTTCCACATGCAAAAGAGCAATTCTCCTATGGTACCGTAAGCGGGCGAAACCCGCAAGTCCCCACGCGAGAAGGCTGCACACAGGAAGAGCATTCAGAAGGCCGCGGTGAAGGCCGCGTCCCAGGCCGATTTCATCTCGGCGGCACTTGAATAACGCATAGCTGGTTTTGGACGCAGTGCCCGGTCGATCACCTCGGCCACGGAGGCGGCGACCGCGACTACCCTCTCTTTGAGGGGTACAGGATCCTCCCGCGGAATCACGTCCAGCGGATCTCGGCCGTGAAAATCCCAGGGAAATGCCCCCGAAATCGCGTGGTAGAAGACGGCCGCCAGGCCCCAAAGGTCGCTACGCGTATCGAGGCCGTAGTCGCTGGTAAACCGTTCCGGGGGGACAAAGCAGGCCCTGCGGAGATCGACCGATTTGCTTGGCGGACTGGAAAAGCCCCGCTCGAACTTCGCCGCCAGGGCGAAATCCGAGATCTTTACGGTCCTTGGGTTCACGGCACTCGCGAACAGGATGTTCTGCGGACTAATGTGGCCATGCAGCAGGCGGCGCAAATGCGCGTGTTTTAGGGCGTCGAGGCAGTGCTGCATCACGGGCCGCAGATCCGCAGGCGCAGCTTGCCGCCGCTGGATTCCATCCACTGCGCAGATTACCGAGGTCGCAATACTCGGTAACGAAGTAGAATGCCTGTCCAACGGCCCCTTTTTCAATCGTGCCGGCCATGTTGGGATGCCGCACCTGCGACACGCGGTCCGTTTCCGCCAGGAATCGACGTCGCAGGGTTGGCTTCGCGGTCGTCGGGATGGGCATGAATTTCACTGCGACCTGTCGGCCGCTGGTCTCCGACTTGGCGAGAAAAACCGCGCCGAGGGCCCCTTTTCCAATTTCGGCGATCAACTGGTACCCGCGGAGTTTCGGCAGCGCAACCTGACCCGGCGGGCGGGGAGGTTTCTTGCCGAGATTCCCTGCGTGGAGTTTGCCGGACTGCGGTACGGGGAGATTGTGTTGGTTGGAAATCGGCTGCGAGGTCGATCGGTCAGGTACCTCACGCGGCTTGATAACTTCATGAAGACGAGGTACGCTGTCGATGCGGCCGGTGGCTGCCGCGAAGACGCACTCCGTGATTTCACGAACACGCGGATCGGCCGAGAGAAGCAGATCGCGCCGCAGCGCGGATCTTTCCGGAAAACGGAAGTCGTCCTCTCGAAATAGCAACTTGTCATTATTCGTTTGCTCAACGTATTTCGCCCAAAGCGACGGCTCGGCGGCCAACGCATGCAGTACATCGTAGATCAACAGCGTAGAGAAATCGTCCAGCCGCAAGGAGAGCCGCGAACTCGCGCTTCGTTGCGGATGTTGGTAGGGCGGCGTTCCCACCTCCAGGCACTCCGCGCCAATCAGGGCCGGCACGCACATGCCGTCGTAGTCGACGAGTTTGAGTTCGCCCTGGGAGGTGACCATGACGTTGGCGTGCTGCAGGTCACCGTGGGCGATCTGCTCCTGCGAAAGCTCGGCAGCCACGGCCGGCCACTGCCGCGCGGCTTGAGCAAACGCCGCCAAATTACCGCGCTGGCATTGATTCTGCGCCCATTGGAAAAGGGTCTCGCCCTCAACCCAATCCATGAGGACGATCGGGTAGCGCTTGCCGTCGCTCAAGGAGCGGATCTCGTCCTCGCGGTACTCGAAGGAGACCAGGCAGTCGAGTTTCCTCGCCGTGAGGTGCTCGCCGATCTGCTCGTAACGCCCTCGCCGTTTTGGCGACTCCGTGGAGAAGACGCGAATCGCCAACGGCTTTCCCGTTGCATCGATTCCCTTGTAGACCACGGCAAAGGACCCGGCCCAGGCCCTCGGTTGGCCGCGAAGATCCCGCTCAATCTGGCAAGACCGCAGGTACGGATCGCGAAAAGCGATCTTGGGGTTCTGGAGAATCGTCTGAAAATCGGAGGGTAGCGGCCAGGGCATTGCTTCCAGGTCCAGTTCCGGGACCAATAACTTGCATGCCTTCCAGCTTATACGAAACAAACTCGCTCCGCGAGTCAGGGTACGAGGGCCAGGTCCGGGCTCCGGAAATTGTTGAGGGATTGGTTGCCACGTTTGTCCCATCGACGCTGCCAACCACGACGCGGTCTTGTCCCAAAACCCGTCGGGTTGGGGGATGAGAAGGAGAGCAGCAGGAGTGCGAGGAGGGCGCCGCCCGGTGAGACTTTTGACCATCGGGTCTTGACAGTGCGTTATATGGCTGCGAAAATGGGATAAGACCGCGAGATTTGGGCGGTAGAATACCCCATTAGGCGCCTCGGCGCGGTTGCCCTGAATCGTGCTGAGCCGTATCTTATTTACTATGCCTACCATAGCAGTTCAAGCGCACTACGACGGTGAGAGGATTGTCCTTGACGAGCCCTTCGATCTCCCCATGCACGTTCCGCTGATGGTGACTGTGCTTCCCGCAGCATCAGAACCGGCGTTTGAAATCGAGGAAGTCTGGCTTCGCACTGCGGCTTCCAGCGACGCGTTTGCATTCCTCGCCGACCCTGACGAGGACATTTACAGCGTAACGGACGGGGAGCCTTTCGTAGATGCGATTTAGAGTTGTTCTCCTTCCATTCCCTTTCGACGACCTTTCCGGCCAGAAGGTCCGTCCGGCCGTATGCCTCACGGACGCCATCGGCACACATCGCCATTTGGTCGTCGCCTTCATCACCAGCACAGTGCCAGCAATGCTTGAGCCGACCGACATTTTGCTTACTCCGGGGACGCCGGACTTCGCATCCACGGGATTGCACGTGCGGTCCACGCTGCGTCTCCACCGTCTGGTCACGGTGTCCGCGACGATTATTCGGCGGCAGATGGGCGTGCTCGCTCCGAGTGCCCAGGCACAAGTCCAGCAACGTCTTAGGACGCTGTTTGCTTTATGAACGCCGCAGGCAGTTCAATTTTACGACGCACGGTGTTCCTCTGGCATTTTGTCGGCTGCCGGAACCGCATGCCACAAAACTACTTACGGCGTTCCGGCCCGCCGCGAGCCGCGCGGGAAAAACTCGCGCCGCCCCTTGACATGAATCCATGTATATGGATAATTACCCGTAACCTTTGTTCTTTGAAAATCTAGTTCTGCGGCGCGCCCTGCCAAGGCCCGCCGCGCAGACCGGGGCGGACTCGTCAACCGCCCCGGCCAGGGGCCTGGGCGCACTCCTTGCGCAATGCTCCGTTCCCAACCACCCAATCATCAAGCGCGGCGCCGAATACAGATAACTACGTATTAAACAGCCCCTGTCGGCGTGGTTCCCGCGCGAATTGCCGCGCACACATTCCGGAAAACTCGCAAATTCGCAAGTCACGGCGGCGAGCGGAGTTGCGACGCAATCCGCACTCCCGGACCGATTTCCTTTTCCCATTCTTGCCGCCAAATCCGTATATATCTGTATCCAGACGCTGCTCTTTGACAATTGATATACGCAAAAATCACCGCCCCCGGCGCTGCGCCGGGAGCAAGGGTGGACGGTCGGTCCACGGCGCCCGGCCGTCCACCTCGATCGAAGGTCAGCAAGGAAATAGCCTAATGGCCGACAGGAACATGAAGGTCGGAAGGAGGATTTGTTTCGAGCAAGTTCGGGCAAAAACCACCCGTTGGCAGGGTGATTCCGAAAGCTGCCGGACAAACAGCGAAGATAGGGAAAATGGCCGACAGGAACATGAAGGTCGGAAGGAGGATTTGTTTCGGGCAAGTTCGGGCAAAAACCACCCGTTGGCATGGTGATTTCGGAGCGCGCCGGACAAACACCGTAGACAGAAAGATGGCTGACAGGGACATTAAGGTGAGACAGAGGACTTGTTTCGGGCAAGTTCGGGCAAAACCACCCATTGGCATGGTGGTCTCTCCAGGCCGCTCACCTGGAGGTCGAGGGGAGAAAGTCGGCCTGCACGTCGGCCCATTCCTAATCATGCAAGCCGGCGATTTCCGCGTCGGACAAGCAGCGATGGAAGATGCGGAAGTCGTCCAGAGCGCCGTGAAACCGGCCCTCCACGCCTCTCTCGGTCATCATTCCGCCGACGATGAACGGGTTCGTGTCGTCGAGGTCCGAAATATCGGCCGACGAGCGCGGTGCGGACTTTCACGCCGTTCATCCACATCGCGTAGCTCTCGCCGCGGCGCGTGACGACGACGTGGTTCCACTCCTTGAGCTTGAAAGGGCTGTGGAGCAGCGATTGCGGGGCGTCCCAGCCGAAGATCCAACGGGAATCGGCCGTGCGGGCCTCAAAATCCAAATCCCCGTTGGCCAGATTGACCTTCAGGCCGATATCGCCCGGTTGGTCGCGATAGGCGAAGCCGCGCATGAAGAGCATCCGGTCAGCGGCCGTGGCGGGATTGAACCACAGGGAGATGGTGAAATCGCCCGCGGTGAACTTCGTGGACTGCGGCAGCGTGGCATAGCGCGTGCCGACGAACGGCATGGCATGGGCGTGCGGAGCCGCGGCGCTTCGCCTTGCGGGAACCCACGTCACGCCGCCGTGCAGCGTGCCGTCGTTGCCGTGGCCGGAAAAATCGTGGGCCGTCGTCCCGCGGCCTTCGTCAAGGTGGTAGCCGGCGACGAGGCTCCGCATCCACGACCATGGGTACATGGCGCCCGACTGCGAGAGGTCGCCGCCGCGACCCGGAGCACCGGGCGCCCGGCCGCATGGAGGGCCGCAGCCTGCTCCAGGGAAAACGGCTCGTCGAAAATCATCAAGTCGCGCATCGCGCCGTGGAAGAAGCCGCCGCTGGCATTGTGGCTGTCGGCCTTCGCGCCGAGTTGCAAGTCGTCGGAACTCCGCAGCACGTCGGCGAAAAAGAAATCGGCGGTCGGTTGGGACCACTCCCGCACGTACATGTGCCGCGGCTTGCCGTCGACGTAGAGCTGGAACGTGCCGCTGCCGTGCGAGCTGCTGTAGACGACGTGATGCCATGTGTCGAGGGGAAAGCGGTCGTCGGAATCAAGTTGAAGAAGGAAACGGCCCTCCTTGTTCACCGCCGTCAAGGCCACGGAGAAGGTCCCGTCCTCATGGTCCCAGGCATACAACGGGAACTGCCGGTCGCTGGACCGGTCGTGCAGGCTGGAAGTGATGGTGCCGCCGCCGGCCGCGGGCCGAATCCAAACGGAGACGGTTCCGCTTTGCAGGTTGCGAAAGCTCTTGCCCGCAATGCGCACGTAGCCCGTGCCGTCGAATTCAAGCGCAGTGGACGTATCGCCGGCGGGCGCATCTGGGACCGCAGCCCTTTCGGGAACCTGGCCGTCGTGGATGCGGCGCCGCGCAAGACCTGTTTCGTCGTCGGCCTTTCCTTGCGTCCAGGCCGCGTTGCCCTGGAGCGTGCCGGTGTTCCCATGGCCGGAGAAATCGGCGACCGTCGTTCCGTGGCCTTCGTCCAAGTGGTAGCCGGCCGCCAGCCCGCGGACTCCCACCGCGCCGTAGTTGCCGGCGCCGCGGTCGTAGAGCTTCGCCACATCGGCGGCCGTGAGCGCCCGGTCGAAGACCTGCATTTCCTGGAGCGCGCCGGGGAAAAAGCCGCGGTGCCCCGGAGTACCGGGTGCCCCGATGGTGGCGTGGACGTCATTGCGGATATCGCCGTCCCGCAGGTTGTTGCTGTCGGTGCCCAGCGTCTGGGCCTTTCCGTCGATATAAAAGGCCACTCCGCTGACGTTCCTGATTGCCGTTGTAGGCCACGACGACGTGGTGCCATTGCCCGTCGCAAAGCCGGGTGTTGAGTTCCCATGCCTGCAATTCGCTGGCGCGAAACTCGCTCGCGGCATGGAGTTGGAAGTACAGAAATCCTCCGTTGGCCGTGAAAACGGTCCAACCCGGCGCTGTGCTCAAGGAAGCCCTCGCCTTTCCCCACGATCATTTGCTGGTCCATGCCCGTGCTGGTCATCCAGAAGGAGACGGAGAACGCCGAGTCCTTGCTGAAGTCCAGGGCGCGGCCCAGGTCGACGTACGTGCTTCGGCCGTCGAATCGCAGGGCTTTGGAGAAGCCGGCGGCGGGCGGCGTCATCGGAATCCGCTCCCCGTCGCTACCGCTGTACAAGGCGGCGATCTCCGCGTCGGACAAGCAGCGGTGGAAGATGCGGAGCTCGTCCAGAAGGCCCTGAAACGTGTCGACGACGCCGCCGTCTTCCGCGATCCCGCCCACGATGAACGGATTGGTGTCGTCAGTGTCGGAAATATCGGCCGAGGAGCGCTCGCTGCCGACTTTCGCTCCGTTCATCCACATCGCGTAGGTGTCGCCGCGACGAGTCACAACGACGTGGTTCCACTCCTTGAGCTGGAAGGGGCTGCGGAGGCGCGATTCCGGGGCGTCCCAGCCGAAGAGCCACTGGGAATCGGCCGTGCGGGCCTGAAAATTCAACTCCCCGCTATAGCGATTGATCTTCAGGCCGATGTCGCCCTGCTGGTCGCGATAGGAGAAGCCCCGCATGAAAAGGAACTGAAACGCAGCGGCCTTCACGGGATTGAACCACAGCGAGATGGTGAAATCGCCCGAGGTGAATTTCGTGGACTGCGGCAAACTGGCATAGCGCGTGCCGTCGAACGGCATGGCATGGGTATGCGCCGCCGAGACCCCCAGGCTAACCAGCTTTCCTTGCGTCCAGGTCACGCCGCCCTTGAGCGTGCCAGAGTTCCCGTGGCCGGAGAAATCGGCGGCCGTCGTTCCCCGGCCTTCGTCGAGGTGGTAACCGGCGACCAGGCCCACGGTGTCCCGGCTGTCGATATCCCCGCCGGCTTGGCCGTAAAGCCTGGCGACTTGCTCCGCGGAGATCGCCCGCTTGTAGATCAACAGTTGGCCGACCTCGCCGCCAAAGTGGTACGTGCCGTTGCCGCGACAGCCGACGAAGGTCTTTGTGGGCGTATCGTCCCGTGCGATCGATGCGTGTACCGTCTTGCTCTTCAATAGCACGCCGTTATCGTAGATCTTGGCGAGGTGGGTGCTGGTGTCGAAGGTGGCCACGGCGAAGTGCCAGTTGCCGTTCACCAGGTTGACAGTAGCCTCCAGCGGCCCTTCATTCGAGTTCATGGCGGGGAAATTGAACCGTAGCGTGCCGCTATCGAGAGTGGTCAACTGATACATGCCGTTGGATCGTTGCCAGACGCCATGTTCCACGAGAAGTTCCTCATCGTGATAGGACTGCGAGGGCTTGATCCAGATCGCCAATGTCAGGGAGTTGCCGGCCATGTCGAGGTCTTCGTCCTTGGTCGGCGGAACGTCGATGAAGCCGCTTTGACCGTCAAGTCGCAGCGCGTTGGCCGGAACCGCGTTGCCGGCGACAAGGGGCAAAGGTCTTGGAGTAGGACGGCGTTTGGCGGATGATACCCCGGTGGCCGGTGCGGGCTTGCTCGCGGGAGCGGGCACCCGTGCTGGAGAGGTGTCTTTGCTTTTCTGCGGAGGCTGCATCTCCGGCCGAAGAAGACTGCCATCGGCCGCGTCGGGCGGAGCTTGCCATGATTCGTCGAAGGGGTCGTCGGGATCGGCCCCCTCTCCATGGGCTAGAAGGCAAGACATAACCACAATCGTCAAGAGTGACCAGAACTTGCACATGAGAAACTCCTTGATGAGGGAGGGCCAAAAGCCAGGGTAGCGGATGGCAGGTTATTACCTTCCGATTTGACGGAGCAGGCGTTCCAAAAGTTCCCTGGAGTATGGCACAATTATTGCCTATGTCAATAGCCGGAGAACTTCGTTCATACCCCGCGCGGCTTCAAATGATCGAAGCCCGACTGCGCAAGCGAGGAATGGAACCGCTTGCCTCGCTTGCGCTTCGGGCTTCGATCGCTACGGCGAAAACGGCTCAATTAAGGCCGCTCGCAGTATAAGTTGCGCGTCGTTATACGCCGGCTACCGCGGGAAGTCCGAGAATTTCACGTTTCTCCCGGCCAGCATCCCGCAGGCGGCATGGATATCCTTGCCGCCGCTGTAGCGGCGATCGACCGGCACGCCGAGGCGGGCCGTCAAGGCGTCGCGAAAACGGTGCAACTCCTCGCGCGACGGCGGCTGGAAACGGCCCGTCGGATCGTTGACGTCGATCAGGTCGAGCTTGACGGGCAAGCCCCGCGTCAGCTCGGCCAATTGGGCGGCATCTTCCTCGCGGGTGTTGACGCCCGAAGATCATGATCCAGGCCAGAGTAATGCGGCGATGCGTGGCCGCGTGATACTCGCGGAGCGCCTCCATGAGTTGCGGCGTGGAATACGTATTCTCGATCGGCATCAGGCTGCCGCGAACCTCCGGATCGGCCGAGATCAGCGACACGACCAGCCGGAAGCGGCAGCGCTGGGCGGTGAAGCGGCGGATGCCGGGCACGATCCCCACCGTGGAAATGGTGATCGCCTTGGCGGCGATGGCCATGCCGCACGACTCGGAGAGGATCGTGGCCGCCTGCATCACGCTGGCATAATTGAGCATCGGTTCTCCCATGCCCATGAACACGACGCCACGCACCGGATGGGGCGAATCGGCCTGGACCTTGACCACCTGGTCGACGATCTCCCAAGGCTCCAGGTTGCCGCGAAAGCCCATGCGGCCGGTCGCGCAGAACTCGCAGGCCATGGCGCAACCGACCTGGGAACTCACGCAGACCACATACTTCGGGTCTTCGGGGCGGTGCAGCAAGGGGATCCGCACGGCTTCGAACGGCTCCGGCCGCTCGCCGCGCAAGAGATACTTGGCAAATCCGTCCGACGGCGAAACCACCTTGTCCACCAGCGTCAAGTGCGGGATGGTCGTCCGCTGCCGGACTTCGGCGAGGATACGGCGGGAGACGCCCGGCACAAGGTCCGGATATTGGCCCTTGCGAACCGCCGTGACCTGCAGCAGGCGGGCCAAACGCGGCTGCACGCCGAGCGGCGAGAGGCTTTCATAGACCTGATCCATCGTCAGGTTCTTGAATGTGATCGCGGTCACTACTTCAACTCGATGCGGTACGGCATCCAGAGCAGCACTTTCTCGCCGAGCAACTGCCGCCAGACGGCGGTCTGGCGAATCGTCTTGACGAGCTCGGGCATGGCCGAGGCGAGCTGCTCGCTGGCCCCCGAACCTTCGCCGTTGAAGAACTGCTCGAAGAACGACTTGGGCTCCGGCAGGATCAGCGATCTCGACCTCGGCGTCGGCCTTCAGGCCGGCCAGCTTCTTGGCCGCGGCCACGGCGTCGTCAAGCGTGCCGAGCTCGTCGACCAGGCCGAGTTTCTTGGCCTTCCGGCCGGTGTAGACGCGGCCCTGGGCCAGCGCTTCCAGCTTGTTGTAGTGCATCTTGCGGCCCTCGGCGGCCTTGCTCACGAACTGGTGGTAGGTCTCCTTGCAGCAACTCCGTCCAGACCTTCCGCTCGTCGGGCGTGAAGGGCTGCGTGGACGAAAACGCGCCGCTGTTCTTGCCGCGGCTGATGATCTCGGTGTTCATGCCGATCTTCTCGTACAGGCCGCCGGTGACCAGCTTGCCGCCGATCACGCCGATCGAGCCGGTGAGCGTGCCGGGCTCGGCGAAGATCTTCTCGGCGCCCATGGCGATGTAGTAGCCGCCGCTGCCGGCCACGTCGCCCATGCTGGCCACCAGCGGCTTCTTGCTGGCGGACCGTTTCCCGCCAGATCAGGTCGCTGGCCGTGGCCGATCCGCCGGGGCTGTCGATCCGCAGCACGACGGCCACGACCTTGGGGTCGTCGAAGGCCTTCCGCAGGGCCTCGATCATGGTCGTCGAGCCGAGCGACGAGCTCGCCGAACATGTCGCTGCGGCTCTTGCCCTCGGTGATCGGGCCGACGGCGTAGACCACGGCGATCTTCTGCTTGCTGCCGCTCCTTCTCGGACTTCTTGCCGCCGGAGAAGGCCTCCATCAGCTTCATCAAGCCGCCGATGCCGGAGAAATCGGTGTCGATCTGCTTCTTCTTGTAGTGCGGTCTCGACGTTGACGCTGGTCGACCTTCAGCCGCTTGCCGAGCGACTTCTTCGAACTGGTCGGCGTAGAGCACCTCGTCGATCAGCCCGGCCTCGTTGGCGTCGGCGGCGCGTGAACAGGCCCTGGTCCACGCAGCGACTTGACCTGGTAGTCCGTCAGATGGCGGTCCTTGGCAATCGTGGCCACCATGTCGTCGTAGACGTCGTCGACGATCGCTTGCAGGCTCTCGCGCGAGCGGCGCGCTCATGTTCGTGCGGCTCATGCGGCTCGGCCGCGCCCTTGTACTTGCCCATCTGCAGGGCGTCGAACTTCAGGCCCAGCTTGTCGAGCAGGCCCTTGTAGAAGGTCATTTCCGGCCCGCACGCCGGGCACGATGAGCATGCCGGAGGCGGGCATGAAGATGTCGTCGCAGGCCGCGGCGACCAGATACTCGCCGGTGTCGGCCGTGGTCAGTTCGGCATAGACCGGCTTGCCCGCCTTGCGGACCCGGGCGATCGCCGCGCGGACTTCGTTGACCTTGCCGCGGCCGAGTTCCAGGTCTTCGATCCGCAGCCAGACGGCGCGCACGTCCTTGTCGGCCTTGGCCTCGTCGAGCCGCTCGATCAGCTTGCCCAGCGAGGGCTGCATGTCGCCGAACAGGCCCTCGTCGCTGGGGCCTTCGGGATATTCGCCGCTCAAGGAGAAGCGGACGACGGTCGTTGCGGGCTTGGCTGCCGTCTTGGCGACCGAACCGCTCGCCGGCTTCTCGGCAGCCTTGTCGCTTGTCTTGGCGGGCGTTTCGGCCGTCTTTTCGCTGTTCGCTCCGGAGGCCTTGCCTGCCGGCTTCGATTCCACGAAGTCATTGTCGTCAAACTGCCCGGCCTTTTTCTCAGGCGCATCGGCCTGCTTTTCGGCCGCCTTCTTCTGGCCCGACTTGGAGGTCTTGGCCTTCTTCGCGGCCTTGGGAGCCGAATCGTCGCTCGCGGCGCGAACGGCCGGAGCGAGCGAAGAAAACAGGAACGCCAAAGCTACAATCCCCGCGACCAGAGCCGCCGCACGATGATTCCTCGACATGTTCATTTCCTTGGATGGGAGTGTTTTTGACAACCGCGGGCCGCTTACCGCATCGCCCTGCTTGACGATCATTAAGTGTACGTCATCATGCTGAAAAAGTCAGTAGGCTGGGTAGAGTTTGAGCTTTATACCCACCTTCTGGTGTAGTTTAGCAATCCTCCGTAGGGTGGGACCAGCGAGCTTGCAGCGCCGGCCCACCAATTTTTGGGCGTCGGTCCCACCCTACGGGGTGATTTCACAGATGCCCCAGCAGCCGGGCGACTCTTCCAGTTCGATCCGCACGCGCCGTGGTCGGGCAAACCCCTGGTCGGCCAGGGCTTCCAGCAATCGTTGGGCCAGATAGTTGGCCATCAACTCGACCGTGGTGCCCGTCAGCGGCAAGATCCGGCACTCGGCCCTGGGAAAGACCCACCGCCGCGGGCCGCAGCGGACCTCGACTTCATGGTCGCCCTCCGAGACACGGATGGCCGGATGCCGCGAAGGCAGGAGCACGGCATGATCGAGGTCGGCGACGATCGACTTCATGATCTGCAGCAGGGCGAGAAAATCGATCACGCAATCGAGTCTCGTCCAACGGTCCGCCGAATCTCGACGGCCACGCGGTAGTCGTGGCCGTGCAGCGGTTCGCAGACGCCGCCCGGCAGCATGATAAAGTGGGCCGCACAATAGATCAGGTTGTCGCCTGCGATGCGGACCGAGTAATCAGGCATGGTAGGGCGACGAACGAGTTCTAACGGCCGCCTCTTGCGCAGGTTGGAACCGGTGCAATTTGCGGGCCTTGGGTTTCCGCCGGCGGCGCCACGACGCCGGCTGCTGCCGGCGCTTCCGCCGCCTCAGTGCAGTTCCTGGTTCCCTGGTCGCCTTGTCCCATTCCTCGTTCTCAACCGCTTCGTCGTGCAACACCAGGTTGCCCGCGTCGTCCATCACAAGGATCAAGCCCGGGCTCTTCGTTCTTTCTTTGTCCGGTAGAGTCTCGCCACCCTGGAGATCGACCAGGATGCTGTTGGTTTGAAGGTCTTGCGTGACCTTCGACCCGCCTGGCGTCTTGAGCGTCGCGTCCTTGAAATTGAGGATCGTGCCGCGAAGCATACCGGCGATGGAGGAATTGCTGTTGTGTCCGGTTTCCTCCCGCCAGAGCAAGACGCGGATCTCCGCGCTCATCTCCCTCACCCCGCTGGCAGCGAGGACCGCCCCGCACAGGAGTCGCATTTCGCCCGGCACGCGATCCGAAATGCCCGCATCCGACCACAATTTGGCAAACTTGGGATCCGGCCCATTCTTGTCGACGTGGAGCAACTGGTCCTTCCTGGTTTCCCGATCATCGAGCACCGTGGCTTCCAAGTTGTAGTTGGGATTCACAAGCACGGGGAAGACCCGATATTGATACTGTTTGTCGGGCTTGATGTCAAAGTCGATATAGCGCAGGAGCAAGTACTCCGGCGCTTGCGAATCGTCGACGGCGCCGGAATTTTCGGCTCTTGCCGGTCCGCCGCCCGCCGGATTGTCGCCGGGCCCAAGAGGGCCTGAGCCGACCACGGGAGGAATTGGACCCGGACCAGCGTCAGGTCTGCCGCGAACAGGCAACTGCCCGCCGGCGGGTGGATTCTGAACTCCGAGGCCACCCGCACCTGCCGCCGCCCCTTCCGCCCCCGCGGCGGCCGCGTGCTCGACAACGGGAATTTGCGGCGGGTAGACGGCTTCGTTGCCCCAGCTCACGTCGGCAAGCAAGGGCAAGGGCGAGGCAAGCTGTGGACGAATGAAGCGCGGATCGGCAGGTTCGACCTGCGTCTTGCCGCTCACGCGATTGATGGCATCCGTCATCTCCTTGGCCCCGACATAGACCGGCTTCGACCACTTGGGCTCTTCCTTCGCCCCGGGAACGACTTCCGCCTTCTGGATGTAGAAGCCCAAATACTTAGGAACGTCCTGGACCGGATCGGACGACGCAGCCGTGAGGAACTTACTGCGGAATTCCTCCAACTGCTTCTTGTAGAGCACGAGTCCCGTGACGACCACCCAGCGCTTGCCGACGCTGCCCGCGTTGTCCTTGGGAAACGCGCCTCGCCCGGGAATGGCCCTCAGATGTTCCACCGCGAAAACGTCCGGCGTCTGGCGAAGCCGCAGCGGCTTGAACGTTTTAAAAAAAGGCGGGTAAGGCATGGGGTACTCGGCCGGATCAACGGGCGTCTTGAACTGGTCGATCAAGTGCCGTAGGGTGGAAACGTGGGCAGGTTCGGCGTATCGGGGCCCTTTTGGAGCCTGGCAGAGGCCGCGTTGATGTCGCTCTCGAGTTTTCCCGGCTTCTGATCGTAGGGCGGGAGCTGCGTGACCGAGTTGTACGTGAAGTAGAGAAACAACAAGCCGACCAGCCCAATCACGAATTTCTCCGTGTGGTCAATGATGAACTGTTGGATCACCTTGGGATCGAATTTCTTTTTGGCTTTCATGGGCGACCTCCACTCGGTTTGGTTTGTGGATTTGTCGGTGTTGCAGCAGCGGGGGCCGTTGCCGCGCCGCTGGGAACTGGAACTGGATTGGCGTTGTTTGCGGGGACCGCCGCTGCGCCGCTAGGGGCTGGACTGGCGCTGTTCGCCGGCGCCGTTGCTGTGCCGCTAGGGGCTGGACTACGCTGCCCGCCGGGGCCGGCGCGGCCGGTGCCGTTGGTCCGTTATTCTCGCCCTCGGCCTTCCCAGCTTCTTGAGCCGGCGGCGGGTTATAAATGTAGATGATACCCTGCACTTCCACATTGACGGGCGGGTGGACCTGGTCGGCCGATTCCTCTTCGTTATCGGCCGTGCTGCCGGCGCCGCCGGCGTCACGCCCCATGCCGCCGATGGTCGGGCCGCCCATGACGCCGCCACCATGTGCGCCGCTCGTGTCGCTGCTGGAACCGGCTGCCGATTCCGGGGCGGCGGGGTCCACGGGGGGTGGTTTCTCCACGAGGATCCTCACGGCCTGGACATCGATCCGCATCGCCGAATTGCGCATTCCGCCAGCAGACGGGGAATCTCCTTCTGCTCGATGACCACTTGCAGATCGACGGGCATCATGCGGAACTCCCCGTAGGGCTGCTGTTTCGGGTCGGACAGGGGCTTGCCCTTGTCATCGAGGTAGCGGCCCGACAGGGGCGAAGGGCCGGAACTCGAACTGGCAGTCGCCGGCCCGCCCGGGCGACCTACGGATGCCTGCGCGGTCTGCGTCGGCGCCGTTGGCGTTGGCGTCGCGTTCGCCGCCGGCGCGGGGGCATCCGTGGCCAGTTTGAACACCGAGTTCTGGGATTTGGTCCAGCTATCGACCGCGTCCTTGCCAATGTCCATCGCCAAGATCTCTTTGATGCGGGCCTCTTTGTGGTTTGCCGGCTTCTTGTAGTTCTTCAGATCGTGCTTTGGATCCGAGCCGGTATCGTTCGTATTGCGAACCACCTTCAGCAAGGTCTCATAAATCCAAAAATCCTCCTGGGCCATCATCACGTCCAGGGTCGTTGGGAGGCCCGTCGTGTAGCGCTTGAGGAATGAGTCCTTTTTCTGATCGGCATCTTTCCAATCGACGATACCCCCGCTGGCGCCCTCCGTCCGCCGTTCGATAAGTTGGAAGAGGGTGGGAAAGACCTCGCTAATGCGATCACGGTATCGACCGCGGTAGAGCTCGCCCAAAGTGCCCGGAGGGAGGTCTGCAATCGTCTCCATCGGCCCCCAAATCTTGAAAAACGCCACCTCGAAGTCTTTCTGTTCGTCCGTGCGGGCGAAAACGGCGGGCAAGGGATTCTCCGACTGCTGCTCCTCGTATAGGCGTTTCGAGGCCCTCTCCACCTGTTCGGTCAGGGGGCCCTTGGTGATGTCCTTGATCTGCTGGTTGTAAGCTTCGCTGGGATGCTGTTTATTGTTCGTAATGGCCTGGACCTGGCTGATCTTGGTTTGAATCACCTTCTTGCGGGAGTTGAAGCCGCTCTGCTCGCTATTGATCGCCAGAGACCAACTGCCGAAGGACAATGCCACAATCAGGCCGCAGAGGATCCAGAAGTGATATTTCTTCACCACCTCGAGGAAGGCTCGAAATTTTTCCATGATGGTCTTGCTCCTTTGCCAGGCAGTCGCTGCCGGAATGTCAGGGTCTTGCTGGGGTGTGCGTGGACGGCGAGGTCGAGGGTGCCCCCGTCGCAGGTACTGCGGCTAAATTGTCCGTCGTCTGGGTCGCCCGCTCTGCCGCCGACTTCGACTGCCAGACAAATTGCACGCGAAATTGAAATTGGCGGACATGCACTTTTCTTTCGGGCGAGGCCGTCGCACCCGATGCGCCTACGCCCAGGATGGCGCCGCCTCCTCCCTTGCCGGCGCCCTCGACGTTGCTTTTGCGCTTCGGGACGGGAATCACGATCTCCACGTCTTCGATCTGGGGGGGATTGATAAGGGCGGGATAGGAGACGCCCAGATCGTGGATTTTCTTGCTGGCCAGAGCCTTCATTAGCGTGTAAATAACATACTGAGCGCCGTTCGCGGGCTGGCGCGTTTTGGCGTTGTGGTAGTGGCGGCCGTAAATCTGCACGATCAGCCCTCGCCCGGAAGGGCCTTCGCCGCTGGGCGCCGGTGTGCCGCCGCCCGCCGCAGGCGGGTTGCCGCCCGGCGCCGGCGCGCGGCGGCGCTGCGCCGATGCTGCGTCTCCCAGCGTCGGCGCCCCGGCGCGTCGGCGATCGGCTGATACCAGTGTTTCTGGTTCACGGCCGAAAACCACTTGCCGACGTCATCCACCTGTTGCGAGTCGATGTTCGTCACGAGCAACTGTTTGCGGGCCGTGATCGCCGCCTCAATATCGGGGTTCGAATCCGTCGACGAGGGCATTTCGGCGTTGTCCGTGGGCAGGCACGTGTCAAGTTCCTTGAGGAACTCGATCCAGCGCTTCCGGTCCCCGAGATTGTTGATCAGGTGGCTGCCATGTTCGTTGACCTTGTTGAATTGCTCCCGCGACGCCTGCTCGTCCGCAATATAAGCCTTGGACTTATTGCTGACCGCCTCGGCCGCGGTTTCCAGCGTCTTCCACTGCGATTCCTTCACGGAACCGTATTGCATCGCGTGGAAGGTGTAGCTGATCGTGCAGGCGAGCATGACCAGGGCCGCCGCGGCCACCGCCCAGGGCTTCTTGCGGCGGATCAGCCGGTCCATGGTGATTTCCTTGGGCAGCAGGTTCGTCCGCAGCCCTGCCTCGCCCAGCCCCTGCAGGCACAGGCCGTAGCAGACGCCGAAGGAGAGCAGGTTGTCCTTGAAGGCGGGCGTGGCCAGCACCTCGGGACCGACCAGCCCGCGGAAGGCGTCGACGCGCTCGATCTCGAAGCCCAGGCTCTGGGCCAGGTAGCGCCGCAGACCCGGGCAACTTGAAGGCATTGCCCATGGCCACCACGCGGCCGATCTTGGCCGTGCGGTCGAGGTTGGTGAAGAAGCCCAGCGATCGCTGCAACTCGGTCTGCAAGTCGTTGAACACCGGCCGCATCGCCTGGAACACGGCCTTGGGGTCCTGGGCCGTCGTGGCGTTGCGCTTCAGGTGCTCGGCCTTGGCGAAAGTGAGCTTCATCTCCTTGGTCAGCGCCTTGGTGAAGTGGTTTCCGCCCAGCGGCACGCTCCGCTGCCAGACCTTGAAGCCGTTGGTCACCACCAGGTCCGTGGCGTCCGTGCCCAGCGAAACCAGCACGATCGATTCCGGCGGATCGTCGGGATCGTAGTCCTCCGGGCTGGGCAGGTCCTGCAGCATGTCGAACACGACGATAGTTATACAGGGCCAGCGGGGCAAGCTGCACGATGTCGACCTCGATGCCCGCCTTGACGAACGGCTCCAACGCCCGGAACACGGCGTCGCGCTTCATGGCGAACAGTCCGATTTCCGTTTCCAGCACGAAGCCCGATTCTTCCGCTGCCGCCGCCCATCCGCTGGTAGTCCCAGATCACGTCGTTCAGATCGAAGGGGATCTGCTGGCGGGCCTCGTAGCGGACGATGTCGGGGATTTTTTTGGCCTCCACCGGCGGCAGCTTGATGAACCGCGCCAGCCCGCTTTGACCGGACACCGAAACGGCCACGCGGTCGTTATGGACCTGGTTCCGCGAGAGGAACTGCTTCAGGGCGTCGGCGATGAGCTCCGCCGGGTTGGCGTCGGGCTGCGTGAGGATCTTCGGATACTCGATGTAATCGAAGGCCTCGACCGCGATTTTGTCGGGATCGTCGTGTCCCCCGGCAGCGCATCGCCTTGAGGCGCACTGCCCGATGTCAATTCCCCAAACCGCGCTTGTTCTGGCCATGGTGCTTAGTCCTCCAAAGGCGACCCAGGGGTACCCAGGCTACTGGGCTGCCCCGCAACCACCGGGCCGCCCCATACCCGGGGTTAAACTGCACAGCACCCGGCTGCACAGCATATTCTTCATGCTCTGTTCCTGATTACGCACTCCGTTTCTGACGGCTCGCATGCCCCAAAAGGGCGAATCCAGAGTGGACCGGAAGAGAGCCATCTGCCTCTTAAACCAATTTATCGCAAAAGGATGCCTGATGTCAACCAAAAAATGCCGTCGGAGGCTGGATTCGGGGCGGGAAGCGGGGAACTGGGAGCCACCCAGAGGGTACCCGACGGCGAGCGTGCCACTTGCGGTGGGGAGCGCGACCCGCTCACTAGTTCCAAAAGTCACTGTCGTTTATCATGGTGCATGGGCCGCAAACATTTCTGCTCCCTGCTCCCTGCTCCGCTCCCTGCTCCCCGCCCCCCCGATGGACAAACTCACTCCCATTCTGCCGTGCCGAGGGCGGGACGACCTGAACGAGCCGCGCTCGACCGCTCAGGCCGACGAGCTCCTGGCGGCTTGGACCGCCCTCTGGCATCCCGCCATCGTGGCAGCCGTTCGGGCCATGCCCCGTTGGACCGCCGCGGCTACGCCGCCCGACGAACCGGCTGGGCACCTCATCCTCCTCCCTCCAACCGCCGAACCGCTCCTGCCCGATGACTGGCTGAGCCACGCCGAACAGTTGGGAGCAAATCTGATTCGAGGGCAGAGCCGGCGATCGGAGATGATTGCCGCAGCGCTGGCAAAGCTCGACTCCGGGGCACCCGGTACTCCGGGTCGGCCGACGGTCGATGCCGACCTTGCCGCCGATTTCCTCGCCTTGGGGTTCACCCACTACTTGATCGAGTCGATCACGGTCGGCATCCGCTACATGACCACGCTAGATGAGTCGGCCCTGGAGCAGGAACTGTTGGCGGCGGCGACGGCCGCCTGTAGCGGTGACACCGCCGAGGCCCGCACACGCCTTCAGGCTGCCTTCGACCTCCTGCATTCTTCTTTGGACTACCATTATCCCAGCGAATCGCACCTGATGGACTTGACGCTCGCCGCCTCGACCACCTTGGGCAACGGGCTGCGGTCCCAATTGGTCGCCAGCGGGCGAACCGTGTGGGACGGATTGGCAATCCGTCCTACGGAGACACAATCCGCTCCAGGCGGCGACTCTGCCTGCAACCTTCTGATTTCGGGCCAGGTTCTCCAGGAAATGGCCGAGCGAGAGCCCGCCACGCTGGCCGCCCTGCGCGATGCCCTCCAGCGCGGCGCCGTGAGCATCGTTGGCGGGGAGTTCTGCGAACTGGAATTGCCGCTGCTGGGGCCCGAGGCGATTCGAGGCGCAGCTTGAAAAGGGACTGTCGATCTACCGCAAGCACCTCGGCTCGCAGCCGAGCGTCTTCGGCCGGCGGCGGTTCGGCATGACGCCCATCTTGCCGCAGATCCTCGACCACCTGCGGTTCACCGGCGTGGTGCATGCCACGCTCGACGACGGCTCCTTCCCGGTGGGCGACACCGGCCGTCTCCGCTGGGAAGGGATCGACGGCACGATGCTCGAAGCGCTGTTCCGCGTGCCGATCGACGCTTCCCGCGGCGATGGTTTTGTTCGCATGCCGCGTGCCCTGTACGGCTACAACGACCTGGACAATCAGACCACGCTGCTTTTCGCCCACTGGCCCGGCAAGACGAGCCCTTGGTACGAAGACCTTCACCGCGCGCCGCTACACGACGGCGCTGGGCTCGTTCATCACGCTGCCGGCCTATTTCGAGCACAGCGGCATGTCGGGGCACACCGCCGCGCCGAAGGCCGACGAATATCGCTCGCCCTACTTGAGGCAGGCGGTGGCTGCCGGCCAGCCCGATCCGATCTCCCGCTGGGTCCGCTATTCCCGGCAGCGGATGGCTGCCGAGGCGGCACAGTCGATCGCCGCCCTGGCCACTTTGGCGGGCGGCAAGCCTTCAGTCTGCGTCGATGGGCTCTTGGACGATATTGACGAGTCGCTGGCGACGGCTGCCGACGGCAACTCGCTCGACCGGCGCCTGACCGATCTCCATCTCGTAGCGACATTCGACTTTGCCCAAGCGATTGGTGCCCGCCCCGCACCAGTGCGTCAGGCCGACCATGGGTACATGGTGCCCGAGCCTGACATACAGCAAACAGGTCAAGCTGGAAAGCCTGACGTACTTACGGCCAGCGAAGCTCCAGCCGGTCTCCTGGTGATCAACCCCCTGAGCTTCTCTCGCCGCATCTATGTGGATGCCTCGGCACTGGACTCGCTTCCCGAGGCGGCAGGCGCGGTATTGCGTGCCGCTGAGGAGTCGGGGCGGAAATCGATCGTGGTCGAGGTCCCGCCGCTGGGCTATGCCTGCGTAGTTCCCGGCGGAGGGCCAACATCGGCCGCGCCGGCCCCGCGGCGTTTCGGCCTTTTTCGCCCCATTTCCTCCAGACTTGCCGCGCCGCCGGCCCCGCCGCCGATGGCCGAATTGATCGCCTCGGGCGGCGCGGTGCTGCGGAACGAGTTCTTCGAGCTGGCCATCGATCCCCATACCGGCGCCATCCGCTCGATCTTCGATTTCCATTCCCGCGCGCCGCGATTGGCTCAGCAGGTAGCGATGCGATTGCCGGGAACCGCCATTGACGAAGAAGCCTACTCGATCATGGCCGCCGACGAGATCCGCGTGCTGGCGGCGGATCTGGTGCAAGGCGAGGTCCTGGTCCGCGGCCGGCTGCTCGATCGCAGCGCCCAGCTCCTGGCCGGGTTTCAGCAATCGACCCGCGTCACTTGGGGCAGCCGCGTGATCGAGATGGTGATCGAAATCGATCCCCAACGCCAGCCGGAGGGCGACCCTTGGAGTTCCTATTACGCGGCTCGATTCGCCTGGGGGCACGATGCGGCGACACTCTATCGCGGCGTGAATCAAGCGACGGTCGCCTCGGACACGGAGTTTCAGGAATCGCCCTGGTTCGTCGAGATTCGGGGCGAGCGGGCACCAGACACACCTGGTCGGCGGACGGCGATCCTCGCGGCGGGCCTGCCCTATCATCGCCGCCGCGGCCTGCGGAAGCTCGATACGCTCTTGCTGGTGCGGGGCGAGACTGCCCGGCGGTTCCGCTTGGGGATTGCCCTCGACGCCCCGCAGCCGATGGCGGCGGCCTTGGATTTCGCCGCCCCGTCGCCGACCACGACCATGCGTAAATGGAGCGGGGAGCGGGGAGCGGGGAGCGGGGAGCCGGACGTTCTTGCTCCCTGCTCCCAGCTCCCAGCTCCCCGCTCCCAGCGCCTGGCTCTTCCATCTCGATTCGAGGGCGGTTATCTCCACGCACTGGTCGCCGGTCGTCAAAGACGGCTCCCTGTCCGGCTTCTGCGTGCGGCTCTTGGAAACACAAGGGCGTCACGCCACAATCGCGTTGAGGTCGTTCCGCGCGGTCCAGTCGTGCGCAGAAGGCCGGTGGCGGCGACCGTCCGCCCATCGATTTGACTGTCGAAGGCGACCGGATCGCGATCCCCATGCGGCCCTACGAATGGGCAGACGTGCGGGCCGACTTTCTCCTCGCTTCCTTCGGGTGAAGGGCCTGGGGAGACCACGATTGCCAAAGGCAGTTTTCAATCGACCAGGCCCGATTGACCCTGGGCGCCAGAAGGCAACAATGGATCGAGGAGCCGGCGGCGATTTGATCATTAACCCAATCGAGGAGATTTGGCCATGAGCGAGCAGGTCCGCCGTCCCGGGATGAGGCGGTAGCGAAGAAAACATGCGGCGCTGGGACATCTTCTGTACGGTCGTGGATAACTATGGCGACATCGGCGCCTGCTGGCGACTCGCCCGGCAACTGGCCGGTGAACGCGCAGTCGCCGTCCGCTTGTGGGTCGACCACTTGGAGAGTCTCGCGCGGCTCTGCCCGGCGGTTTCCAGCGCCGCCGCCGTACAGCAGGTCGACGAGATCGAAATCTGCCGCTGGGAAGCCGACTTTCCGGAGGTCGAAGCGGCCGACGTTGGTGATCGAGGCCTTCGCCTGCCAATTGCCCGAGCGCTACCTCGCAACGATGGCTCGGCGGAGCGTGGCCCCGGTGTGGATCAATCTCGAATATCTCAGTGCGGAAGACTGGGTCGAGGGCTGCCATCGGATGCCGTCACTGCGGACGCAATGGCCGCTGGACAAGCACTTCTTTTTTCCCGGCTTCACTCCGCAAACCGGCGGACTGTTGCGAGAGCGTGATCTGCTTGCCAAACGAGCCGCGTTCGATTCGGCCGCCGAAGCGGAATTGTGGCAGAGCCTCGGGATCCCGGCCCGAAGCGATCACGAACTGCGGGTATCGCTATTCTGTTACGAGAACGCGTCTTTGCCCGACTTGCTTCATTGCTGGGCCGACGGACAAGTCGCCGTAACCGCTTTGGCAACGCCGGGACCAGCCGCCGACCAGGTCGCCCACTGGATTGGAGAGCCGCTCTTGCCTGGGACGCCGCTGCGGCGGAGGTCGTTGACATTCTACGCGCTGCCGTTCCTGCCGCAAGCGGGCTTCGACCGGCTGCTGTGGGCATGCGACGTGAACTTCGTGCGCGGCGAGGACTCGTTCGTCCGCGCCCAGTGGGCCAGCCGGCCATTCGTGTGGCAGATCTATCCCCAGGCAGAAGAGGCACATCGCGTCAAGCTCGCGGCATTCTTGGGACGATACCTCCAGGGCTTCGAGCCAGCGGCCGCTGTGCGGCGGTGCTGGCAGGCATGGAACGGCGAGGGCCACATCGCCGCGGCCTGGCCAGATTTCGTCGCCCATCGACAGACCGTCGAGGAGCACGGCAGAGCCTGGGCGAGCCGGCTTGAGCGAGCGGGAAATCTGGCCGAAAATCTCTTGATCTTCGCCCAGGGAATCGGCTATAATCAGCGTTAACCCGGATTATTCATGGCAGGGTCGGCCAAGTGGAGCGAGTCCCACCATTAAATGCCCTCAATCGCCGGAAAATCGTGGGACTCGCTCCACTCGGCCCACCCTGCTACCGCGCCTAGAACCGGAAGAGCCAGTCAAGATGGGAGCCTTAAAATGGGTGTCGTGACCGCCGGCGAGCTGCAGTCGGGCAATGTCGTTATTGTCGAGAAAACTCCACAGGTGGTGCTCAAGCGGCAGACCACCAAATCGGGCCGGAACGCGGCCGTCGTCAAGCTGCGGGTGAAGAACCTGATGACCGACCGCGTTTCGGAGTCGGTGATGAAGGCCGAAGAGAAGATGGAAACGGTGGTCCTGGAGAAGAAGGGCTGCACCTATTCCTATTACGCCGCGCCCAATCACGTCTTCGTCGACGAGGAGTTCAACCAATACGAAATCGATGCCGAGACCATCCCGGACCTGGAGAAGTACCTGATTCCCGAGATGAGCGAGATCTGCGAAGTCACCTTTTACGAGGGCCGTCCCATTTCCGTGGTCCTGCCCAAGATCATCGTTCGCGAAGTGGAATACACCGAGCCCGCGGCCCGCGGCGATACCTCGGGCAAGATCCAAAAGCCGGCGGTCTTGAAAGGCACGAAGCACGAACTCCAGGTCTCGGCCTTCATCGAAATCGGCGACAAGATCGAGATCGACACCGAGACCGGCGAATTCCGCCGGCGC
This sequence comes from uncultured Planctomycetia bacterium, assembly GCA_963824275.1. Classification (GTDB taxonomy): domain Bacteria; phylum Planctomycetota; class Planctomycetia; order Pirellulales; family Thermoguttaceae; genus JANXQG01. The sequence goes on from CAWGOT010000010.1 coordinate 561,521, forward strand.
TGCACGTGAGATATGCTGCACGCGGGCAGAAATGAGCCGTTGGAGTCCCGGCTTGAGCCGGAATCGTTCCGGGCAAACCGCCTAAAGGCGGGACTCCAACAGTTCATTCTGCGACCAAAACCATCACTCGGCCGCCTTGTAGTCCTTCCACAGCCATTCCAGGGCCTCGGGCAGCGTTTGCTGTTTCACGCTGCGGTCCGTGTGCCCGGCATTGCGGGCGAGAACGAACTGGTAGTGATAGCCCTTGGCAGCGAGAACCTTGGCCATGTTCACGTTGGCGAGGAGCCAATCGTGCATGTTGTCGCGCATCACATTCGGATTGAGAAGGTCGCGGTCGCCGACTTCCAACCAGATCCGCAGCGGCTTGGCGGGGCTGTTCGGGATCAGGTGTTCATGAAATTCCCAAGCGCCATGCGGGGTCTCGGGATTATAGGGCCACTGCTGGTTCACGTAAGTGCCCGAATAGGTGAGAACGCGGCGATAGAGTTCCGGGTGATACCAGGCCATGATCAAGGCGCAGGAACCGCCGGAGCTGCCGCCCATCGTGGCGCGGGCGTCGGGGTTCTTCGTCAAGTTCACATTGCAGCGCTTTTCGACGACTGGCAGCACTTCTTTCTCGACGAACTCCGCATACAAGCCCGACATGGTGTCGTATTCCAGGCCGCGCTGGCTGCCTTGCGCATCGCCGCTGCCATTGCCGATGGAGATCGCAACCATCACCGGCACACGGTGCTGCGCGATCAGATTGTCCAACGCCGTGAACAAGTCGCGGTCGGGTCCGTCCGCCCCGACTAGGAACGGCGCGGCGGCGCCGGCGACGTATTGTTTGGGGACGTAGACCGATACTCGGCGGGTGTAGGGCGCCGGGTGGCTGGTGGTGACCACGAGTTTGGCAGGGTCCGTGGGATCCACGGTCCCAAAGGTTTTCGCTTCGCGGGCGATGCCGGGATAAATCTTGCTGTCCGCCGAACTCATGGTGAAATTGAACACGGTGCCTTGCGGCACGTCTTTCTGCACCGCCATTTCCGGCGCGGGGTTGTGGCTCGGGCCAATCACAAAGTTGCCGTCGGCATCCGCCGGTGGATCGGCGCCATCCGGCAGCCAGGTGGCCGTGAAGGGACCCGGTGCGCTGGCGGCCGGCGTTTGGGTTGCCGGCAGAGCGATGGCAGGCCTCAGGGCGGTCAGCAACAGAGCGGCGAGGATCAGTCGTTTGAGCTTGGACATATTCATACCTTTCGGTGATGGTTCAGAAGAAAGTAACTCGGTCAGTTGCCGTCGAAGTAGCGGCGCAGCAACGCCGGCAGGTCGGCGCTGAACTTGCTGCGGGGCAAGACCTCGACGCAGCCGGCAGCCCGCGCTTCGTCGAGGCGGGCCTTGTCGACATGGGACCCAAAGGCAATCATCGGGACTGCGCCGGCAGCCTCCTGCAGGCGGGCCACTGCCGGAGCGATCTCGATATTGGACATCCCCAGGTCGAGGATGATGTACGCACACGGCCTGGCGCGGCACAATTCAGCCGCCTCGGCCACGTCGCCGGCAACGGCCGCTTCGTGCCCGAGTGCCGACGCGGTCCCCGTTACCATTGACGAGAAAAGCATGTTCGTCGTCAACACGATCCCGCGCCGTTTCGTAGTTTGATCTATATCGGAGGTCACGGCCTATTCAAAAACATCGGTTGGAACTGATCGGGGTGTCGGAAAGTTTCCGAAGTAGAGACTGATCGAACCCTTGTAATCGCCCTTGGCCTCGGCGGGCTGTCCCTGGGGCCCGGTGGTCGTGGCGGCGCCGAATTTATTGCCCATCGGTGAGATGGCGTGCAGGAAGGAAATGCCGGCCTTGGCGAAGGCAGCCGAGGCATTCATGCGGATGTTGTCAGGGGCCATCTTGGGCGTGAAAACCTGCACGTAAAGGTCATTCTGGTTGAGCACGGCCGTGATGGGACCTTCGCTCGTGCCTAGCTGCAGCCAGTGGACATCGGCGTAGTAGCCTTTGAAGGGAGGATAGTCGAAGTGCTGGCCGGGGGCAAGGTCGTCGGGGTCGCCCACCATCGTATTGTTGTATTTCTTCTCCCAGACATCGAGCGTGCCGCCGGCAAGGCGGTTCTGATAGACCGGCGCGGGCCCGTCACCGAGGTAGCGCATCGACTGCACTTTCGACTCAGGGTAGTCGAAACCGACGCCAAAATAGGCGTGAGGGCCCGTGAGATTATAGGCGTAGTCAATCGTGAGCCAGCCGTTGGCGTGCAGGCGGTAGGTGATCGACTTCAAGGGGCCGTCGAAGGCGGCCGAGAGGACGAGGTCACTGCCGTCGGCCTTCTGCGTGAACGAAGTGAGCTTGGATTGCGCGACGGTTGGGGCAGGTGTGGCCGGAGCGGCAGCGCCGCGGCGGGCACCAGCTACCAGATCGCCGACGACCAGTCGCGGGCCATTGTGGAAAGAGAAGGTCTTTCCGGCGCGGGAGGCCGACGCAAGGAAGCCCGTTTTCTTGTCGAATTGGAGGGAGAGGTTGCCTGCGGTGGCGGTAAAGGCATCGGGGGTTTCGGCTGCTGCGGCGGTGCTACGGAGATTCAAGTCGGTCACCAGATCCCGACTACGATCGATCGAGCCCTCGCTCCAGACCCAGGTCCAAAGCTCGTGGCCCTGCGGATCTTTCGCGGTCAGGGCCACGGCATCGTGAGGAGGCGTTTTTTGCATAAGAGGCAACACAAGCGAGAGCTTGCCGGTGGTGCCCGGCGGCACGGAACCTTGCACCACAGCAGCGCCCTTCGCGGTGACCACATAACTGGCAAGCGGATTGAAAAGCCGCCATTCCCAGGTGAACGAGCATTGACTGGCATCGATAAAACTGTAGTGGTTATCGATCCTGAAGATAACGTAATTGTCGGAACGCGAGACGATAATCGGCGACCAGATTTCCTTGATCGAGTAGAACGAACCTTCCTTTTCGCGGTAGGGTCCCACGAGGCCGTCCGGGGCCTGGTTGCCGTTGGAGTCGAGCCGGCCGCCCTTGTCGGTGCGGACGACGTTTTCATCGAGGAAGGCCCAGATGAAACCACCGGAGGCGACCTTGCTGGAGTTCATGACCTTCCAGTAATCGTGGAGGCCCGCCCCGCCGCCGCCGTCGTAGATGGCGTGGAGAAACTCCGTGGGGAAGAAGGGGTTGTTGCCGGCCGACTTGCTGACGACGGCGTTATACTGCGGGTAGTGGGAGTTGTCGATGCCGCGGATGGTCTGCTGCGGATGCAGCACGTGGCGCTGCTGCGGGTCCCATTTGGCAAATTCGCCATCGACGGCCGAGTTCCAGCCCCCTTCGTTGCCGTTGTCCCAAAAGAGGATGCAGGGGTGGTTCACGTCGCGGACGACCATTTCACCGACGAGCCGCGTGGCCGAGGGCGTGTCGTACGGGTGTTGCCAGCCGGCGAGCTCGTCGAGGACGTACAGGCCCATCTCGTCGCAGGCGTCCAGGAAGTGTTGATCGGGCGGATAATGGCTCATGCGGACGGCATTCATGTTCATCTCCTTCATCAGCGCGATGTCGTCGTGGGAGATTTTTTCCGAGAGGCAGCGGCCCGAATCGGGCCAGAAGGAATGGCGGCAGGAACCTTTGAGCATGATCCGGCTGCCATTGAGAAACAGGCCCGCGCCGGCCCGGACTTCGAGCGTGCGGAAGCCGAATTTCTGCCGCACGCTGTGGACGACCGCCCCGCTGCCGTCCTTGAGATTGAATTCGAGCTGATAGAGGTTGGGGGTCTCGGCGGTCCAGAGCCGAGGGCTGTTGAACTTGCCCGCAACATGTGCCTTGCTGCCCGGCAGTTCGAACTTCTCCACCATCGGTTCGCCTACGGCCTTGCCCTCGGCGTCGAGGACCTTCGCCTCGATGCTCCACGAGACGGGCTTTTCTTGGGTCTGCCCGGCGTCTTGGATGAAAACGTCGGCGGCCAGCGAGCCATTGGCTTTGGCGTCGATGGCCACGCGATCGATGGACGTTGGCGGCACGGCTTCAAGATAAACGGGCCGGTAGATGCCGCCATAGTTCCAGTAATCGCCGCGGCGTTCGGCGCGGTTGATGGAGTCGTTGGCCGAGTCGTCATCAACGGTGACTTCCAGCAGGTTGTCGCCGGCCTTGAGCAACCTGATGTCGTACTTGAAACGGTAATAGCCGCCCTGGTGCATGGGGCCCGCCGACTCGCCGTTGACGGTCACGCGGGTGTCGGTCATGACGCCTTCAAAGACGAGGAAGACCTTTTTGTCCGCCCAGGTTGCGGGAGGGGTGAAAGTTCGTTTGTAGTGGCCCTGCACTTCGGGCCAGGGATTCTCGTTGTTGCGCCCGTATGTAGACGCCGAAGCCCTGAAGCTCCCAGTTGGAGGGGACGCCGATGGTCGACCATTTGTTGGCGTTTTGGCCGGCGGAGCACATGAAGTCCCACTTGATGGGGTCGTCTTTGCCTTTGCCGGAAAGGTAGAAGGTCTCGGTCTCGGCGGCCCAACCGCTTACGGCCCAGGACAGCAAGGCCGCCGCCAACAATCGTGGTAACGTTGTTCTATTCAACATCTGGATTCTCCGCCTGTGGGTCTCGTGTTTTCTTGCCCGCACCAAAGCGATGTACGGTCGTTTTTTGACTGCCAGGGCCAACCCTCCAGTCTATTCCGAAAGAGTGGGAGTGCAAGGGGCTGCGTAAAATTATGTGACTCCTCGTAACCGAGGCTATGCTGCTCGCGGTTGCGACGGACATTAACCCTAAGCGTAGGCGAGGTCCGGAAGTCGTTGCCTCGCTTACGCTTCGGGTTAGTGTGGATCGTGACGTTCTCAACCGCGAGCAGTATAAATCGCTCCGCCGGGGGGATTTGCACACGGCGCCGTTTTGGGATATGCTGTTAGGCGTTTGGCGATTCGGCATCTGGACACCGGCCGAATCGCCTCCTATTCCCACCACTCTGCAGCCCATTATTTGGAGACTCCCATGAAGTCCACTCGCTTTCCACTCCTGGCCGTGCTTGTGACCGTTTCGCTCGCCTTGCTTTCCGGCCGGGCCTTGGCCCAAGCGGCCCCAAGTTACTCCACCACGAAGCCCGTCCCCAGAGACGCCAAGTGGCTGGCACGCCACAATGCCATGAACGTGCGGGTCAAGCAGGGCAATGTCGATCTCCTTATGATCGGCGACTCGATCACCGACGGCTGGAGCGGTCAGGGCAAGGAGGTCTGGAAGAAGTATTACGACAAACGCAACGCCGTGAACCTGGGGATCGGCGGCGACAAGACGGAACACGTGCTGTGGCGGCTGCAAAACGGCAATATCGACGGCATCCAACCCAAACTGGCCGTGGTCATGATCGGCACCAACAATGTTGGATCCGGCGCCAAGCCAATCGCCGCCGGGGTCCAGGCCATCGTGGAAACGCTCCGCAGCAAGCTGCCGAAAACGAAGATCCTGCTGCTGGCGATCTTCCCCCGCGATGCCGATCCCAAGTCCCCCAGGCGCGCCGAACTCGCGCAGGTCAACGAGATCATCGCCAAACTGGCCGACGACAAAAATGTCTTCTTCCTCGATATCGGCGCAAAATTCCTTGACAAGGACGGCAATCTGCCCAAGGACATCATGCCGGACTTTCTGCATCCCAACGCCAAGGGCTATGCGATCTGGGCGGAGGCCATGGAGCCCTCGGTGAAAAAGCTCATGGGCGAATGAGGTCTGCCGCAAGACTCGATGCCCCGGCCGGGTTTGCACGGATTTCGGCCGGCCGGGGCATTTTTCCAAGAAATTGTTGCAAGCGACCGGCATCGACGTTAAAATCGTGGCTGTTGTGTTACGGTCCTGGGTCCACTCTTTTTTGCCTGTGGGGTTGCAGTTTATGGCAAGAATCTCCGTGTCTGTTGGGTTGCGTTCGTTCTGATCCCGATTGTTGGCTTGTCGCCGGCGATGGCGGCGCCGTCCCCCGTTGGCGAGCAGGGGTCCTACGCGCCACCCGCCTCGCCGCGGCAGACCATCAACTTCAATCCCGCCTGGAAATTCATCCGCCAGGATGTGGCCGGCGCGGAGAATCCGAGCTTCGATGATTCGAAATGGACTACCGTCAGCACGCCCCACTCGTTCAACGACGTTGATTCCTTCCGCACGATCATTTCGCATAGCGGCGGCGACCGCGGCACCTTCAAAGGCCTGGTCTGGTATCGCAAGCACTTCAAGCTCCCCGCCGAATTTGCCGGGCACAAGCTTTTCCTCGAGTTCGAGGGCATGCGGCAAGCCGGCGTCTTTTACCTCAACGGCAAGCAGGTCGGGCTGTATGAGAACGGCGTCACCGGCTACGGCCTGGACATCTCCGACGGCGTTCACTTCGGCGGCGCCGAAAACGTCCTCGCCGTGCAGGTCGACAACCGCACTACCTACCGCGAGCGCTCCAGCGGCCAGGGCTTCCGCTGGAACGCCAACGACTTCAATCCCGACCACGGCGGCATCAACCGCCACGTCTGGCTGCACGTCACCGGCAAGATCTACCAGACGCTGCCGCTGTACTACGGCCTGCAGAGCACGGGCGTCTATGTCCATGCCGGGAACTTCAACATACCCGCCAAGAGCGCCGATGTGACCGTCGAGGCGGAGGTGAAAAACGCCTCGGGCGAGCGCGCCACCGTGACCCTGTCGGCGGCGATCGTCGATCGCAACGGACAGGTCCGGGCCAGGTTCCAGGGCGAGCCCCTGGACATGGTCGATGGCGAGAAGTCGGTCCTCACCGCCACCGGGCCGCTCAAGGATGCCAGTTTCTGGAGCCCTGAAGAGCCCTATCTCTATGACGTTTATACGATCCTCACCGCGGAGGACAAGATCGTCGACGTGAACAAGCTCACGACCGGTTTCCGCAAGACCGAGTTCAAGGGCGGCGCGGGGACCGGCGGGGTCTACATCAACGACAAGTTCGTCTACCTGAAGGGCTTCGCCCAGCGCTCCAGCAACGAATGGGCCGGCTTGAGCCAGGCCTATCCCGACTGGATGCACGATTTCAACGCCCGGCTCATGCGCGACTGCAATGCGAACTACGTTCGCTGGATGCACGTCTCGCCGCAGAAGGTCGACGTCGAGGCCTGCGATCGAATGGGGATCGTGCAGATTTGCCCGGCCGGCGACAAGGAAACCGTGCCTGACGCAGTCCAGTGGAAGCAGCGGATCGCGGTCATGCGCGACTCGATGATCTATTTCCGCAATAGCCCTAGCATCCTCTTCTGGGAGGCCGGCAACACGATCGTCTCTCCCGAGCAGATGAAAGAGCTGGTGGCCTTGCGCAAGGAGATCGACGCCTACGGCGGGCGAGCGGCGGGAACCCGCGGCAACTCCAGCGGGCCGGGAAACACGGCGCTCACGCCCGTCTCGGAATACTACGGCGTGATGATCGGCCAGGACCGGCAGACGGAGTCGATCAGCGGCTCGAACATCTTCCGCGGCTACAGCATCGCCCGCCGCGACCGGGCGCCGATCATCGAGACGGAGGACTTCCGCAACGAGGGCGCCCGCCGCTTCTGGGACAATTTCTCGCCGCCCTTCTACGGCTTCAAGAAGGGCCCGAACGACACCTGGGAGCACAACTCCGAGAACTTCGCTACGGGATCTGTCGCCCGCTATTGGGCCTACTGGCAGAACCGCATCACCAATCCCAACCAGGCCCATGCCCGCTGGTCGGGCTATGCCTCGATCTACTTCTCCGATTCCGACGCCGACGGGCGGCAGGATTCCAGCGAGGTCTGCCGCGTCAGCGGCAAGGTGGATGCCGTCCGTCTGCCCAAGGAGATTTATTTCGCCCACCGCGTGATTCAGAACGAAAAGCCCGACATTCACATCCTCGGCCACTGGACCTATCCGGCGGTGCAGCCCTCCGGCGCAAGACCGTGAAGACGATGTATGTGATCTGCAACTGCCCTGCGGTCGAGCTGTTCCTGAACGGCCAGTCGATCGGCAAGTCGAGCAGTCCGACCGACGGCTACATTTTTGCCTTCCCCAAAGTGGCCTGGCAGCCGGGCACTCTGAAGGCGGTCGGCATGGACAAGGAGGGCAAGGTCGCCTGCGCGCACGAATTGACCACGGCCGGCCCTGCCGCCGCGATCAAGCTTACGCCCATGGTCGGTCCCGGCGGTTTGCAGGCGGACGGGGTCGACGTGGCCCTGATCGATTTCGAGGTGGTCGACGCCAAGGGCGACCGCTGCCCTACGGACGATGCGCGGGTTGACTTTGCCGTGACGGGCCCGGGGATTTGGCGCGGCGGCTACAACAGCGGCGAGACGAACACCACCAACAATCTCTACCTCAAGACCGAGTGCGGCATCAATCGCGTCTCGGTGCGTTCGACCTACACGGCCGGGCCGATCACCGTGACTGCCAGCCGCGCGGGTCTTACCCCGCAGACCATCACGATCGTCTCGAATCCCGTGACGATTCACGACGGCCTGGAGGTGCAAATGCCGCGGCGACTGGAACTCGACTCCCGGTAGCGGAACGTCGCGGTAACGACTCTTGGGCTGCACGTGCCTTGCAGGCGCGGGGCGGCCGTGCGCCATGATGGCGGCGGTTGCCAGCGTGGCGAAGGGCCGCTCCGTATCGAAAACGCATTTTCACCATGTAAGGACTAATCTCCAAAAAATCTGGCGGTCCGCGCTATTCAACCTCGAACAGCCACCGTACTACCACCCGCTTTGGTTGCCGTGAAGGTCTCACAATGCGTTTTTGGCCAGAAAGTGCCTTTCCTCCAGTTTTTTGTGTCGAACGGCACTACCAATTATTGCCATCGGACCACCCACAAGACCTTGGCATCACCGCAAAAACCGCGACGAAACGAGCACTTGACACTCCAACGATCAAGATCCGCTTTCATCACTGATTGGTACTCCTGCGTATTGGATTTCTCCGGATTGTGGCCATAACTGGCCACGTTTCTGGCCATATTCGGCCACAACTGGCCACATTCGGCCACTTTTGCGTGGCCAGGCAATGTGACACCCCACATCCAGTCATATAGCCGTTTGATGGGTCAGAAACTTCCATATTTATCTGCGATTTATCATCCTGTCCCCGATTTTTCTGTCGTTCCTGTGTGAGGGCCGTGAACGGTGGGCCGGCGCTCGCAAGCTCGCTGGTCCGTGAACCGGTCCATTTCTTTCAGGCGGCTCCCACCCCGCGTGAAAGCTGCTTCCTTCGCAGCAAAGCGCGTGCCAAACGCCAGACATATTCCATACTGTACCATAACTATCCATATTTAAAGGGCTTGCGGTGGGGAAAACCACGTGCTCGGCCCTCGCGCCATGCCGATCCACGAGGCAGGGCTGCCAAAACTGGCAAGGCGCAGCGCGTGCGTTGCGCGGCGGCCTGCCAAAACTGGCATCGGGCCCCTCGCCGGTTTCTCGGAGTTGGGCAGGGGCGTGAGGGCCGACTTGCTCCCTGTTCCCTGCCCCCTGCTCGCCGCTCGTCGCTCGTTCGCCTCTCTGCAATTACGCTGTCCGTCCGGCGTATTGAATGGACGGGCGGGAAAGCGGCGGCCCGAAACAAAGAAAAGGCCGTGTTTTCCCGACGAAATCACTTCCGGAAAAGCTGCGGATTTGCGGAAAATTGTCCGGTGTCCGGTGGCTCTTGTCCGGCCGGACCGCGGCTACCGCTCTTCGGGGCCTTGGGCCCCGTCCCGCTCCTCAGGCTGGTTGTCCACCTTGTTGGCCGGTCTTGGACGCTTGCCCTCCAACACGGCGCGAAGCAGGCCCGGCTGACGCAGCTCCTGCGGCACCAGGCTGAAGAGCTGCGCATCCGCCCCGCGCCTACGCGGAAGACCGGGCGGTCCAGCAGCTCCGGCGTGCCATCGGCGAGCCCCTCCGGCGTGATGGCAATCCAGCCCTTCTCGCCCTCCAGGCGCGACACGCGGACCAACTCGTCGCCCGTGACAATGTCCCAAAGGCGGAGCGCGTCGTCGGTCGAATCGGTCATGGCCTGCTTCAGACCGGGCAAGAGCGCCACACTGCGCGAAATGTAGTGGCAGGGGAACTGCTGCACGCACTTTCCGGAGGCGATATCCCAAAGACGCGCCTTGCCGTCGGTGGCGCCGAGCAGGACCTGTTTTCCGTCGGGAAAGAAAACCCCGCACGTCACGGCGGGCGTTTGTTCCTTGCCGATCACGGACAGCTTGCGGCCCGAGGCCACGTCCCAGAACCAGAGCCGGCCGGAACCAGAGTCGGCGTTCATGGCGATCAACACGCGTTGGTCGCTCGGGTTGAACAAGACAAAGTCAGCCAAACCGGAGTATCCATGCAGATCGCGGACTTTCTCCAACGATTTCGTGTCCCACAGCGCGGCGCCGTCGGCATCGATCACGAGCATCAACCGGCCGTCAGGGCTGAAGGCGAAGGCCCCACGTGGTGCGCACCGAGTCTTCCACTCATGCAACGGCCGAGCGGCGGCAACATCCCACAAGCGGAGCGAGCCATCGGATGCGCTCGTGGCCAGGAAACGGCCGTCAGGGCTGAAGACCTCGTCTTTCAGCCTGTCCCGGTGGGCCAGGACCGTTTGCCGCTTGCTGCCCGTCACCGCGTCCCACCATTCCAGTTGACAGCCGGGCCCCGGCTTCGCCTCGCTGAAGAGCGCGACGTTCCGGCCCTGAAGTTCGGCCGCGTAGTAGCCGGCATGTGCGAACTGGCAGTCAGCACGAGGCGGCCGTCGGCGCTGATGGCAACGGACCTAATTTCGGACTTGCCGCCCTCGAAAGAGCGGAGACGCTTGCCCGTGCGAGCGTCCCACAGTATCGCGGTTTTGTCGTCCGACCCTGTGATCACCTGCTGCCCGTCGCTGCTGAAGGCCGCGGCCCAGACACCGGCGCTGTGGCCCTCGAAGGAGCGAATCTGCCGGCCCGTGGCCGTGTCCCAGAGGGCTGCGGTCTTGTCCCAGGAGGCCGTCAAGAACTGTGCGCCGTTGGGACTGAAGGCGACGGCGAAGGCCACATCGGCATGCGTCACAACATGCAGCGGCTTGCCGCTCTGAGCATCCCAGAGGATGGCCGTATTGTCGACGGAGCCCGTCAGGACTTTTTGACCGTCCGGACTGATGGCCGTGGAAAAGACGATGTCCTTGTGCCCGCGGAATGTTCGCAGCGGTCTGCCAGTTTCGGTGTCCCAGAGAATCCCCAACCCGCTGCCTGTGCCGCTCAGAACCCGTCGACCGTCCGCGCTGTAAGCCAAGGGGACCCCATAGTTTGGTTGATCGAGCAGCAGTTCCAGAGGGGCCTCAGCCGCAAGACTGGCGCTGTGCGCCGCGATGAAGACAACTAGCGACCAACCCCACGCGATGATAGCTCTGCGGAACCGCATGTTCTTCTCCGTCCTGGGCACGAGACGTGATCTTTGGGCGCTCCTCATCGTACTGCGCCGGGGCGGGCTGCACAATGGCCAGTACAAGCCGTGTTTCTCGCAGCGGGTGGTTTTCGCACCAGAAGCGGAGCACGTCCGGACAGATATCTAACGCCTAAAACTCGATCTCGCCGACCCGCACCGTCTCCTTGGCCTCTTTCAGGCGGAGCGTGAGCGACTTCCGCTGCTCGTTCGCGCGACCGTAGTTGGTAAATACGTCCACCTGCACCGTGACCGGTCCCGTGAGCCGCGTGGCCTGGCTGCCGAAGTAGTCGGCCTCGATCTTGTAGGTCCCGTGCGCCGCCCGGCGGACCATGTACTCCTCCGGCCCGTAGCCCTGCGTGAAGTCGCGGCTCACCAGCCCTCCGATCGTCGTCCGGTTGTGATTGTAGAATGCCTTCTCGCCGGAGGGCTCGGTGACCCAGAGGTCGATGTCGGTGTTGTCCGCATGCCAGGTCATCACGATGCGGACGTCAACGTCCAGCAGCTTGACGAGCCGCGGGTCGAGCGGAACGACCGAGACGCCGGCCGCCTTGGCCCGCGGGATGATGCGGTTGACCTCTTCCAGGGCGATGACCTCGATCTCCGGGAAGCGGTCGTCCCAACGGCCCATCACGACCTGCGACAGGAGTTCGATGGCGCGGGCGTAGTCGGCGCGGACCTCTTCCGTATCCGGGATCTTGAGGTTGGGGACCCAAACGCCGGTCATGGCAGGGCTGGGACGCCCCTCTTTCGGCTGCCGCAGCATGTCAGAGAATGCCTTGAACGTCTCGTCGGCGCGGCGGGCCAGCGCCAGGGCCAGGTCGCGGTAGGACTGCGGCTCCTCGGGCCGGAGTTCCAGCACCTGCTCGAAGGTCTGCACGGCCAGGTCGAGTTCACCGATTTGCAGCAGGCGGTGCCCCAACACCCGCAGCAGGGCCGCATCCTCCAACTCCAGTTCGGAAATATTGCTGAGGACCTGCAGGGCCAACTCGTTGTCGCCCGGCGTGCCCGCTTGCGGGTCGCGGAAGAAGTCGGCACAGTCGAGGAAGAAGCCGGGCGAAGTCCCGTATTTGGCTCGGTTCTTCATGTAGACGGCCCATTGCTCCGCCTTGCCCTTGGCGGCCTGAAGCTCTTTCAGATAGGGCATGTCCGGCTGCCAGGGCTGGATGACGATGCCGGGCTGGCGTGGGGAAGACTGGCCGGATTGCACGGTACGGACCTCACCTTCCCTCAATTGCCTGAGAACCTCGCCGCCTTGTTCCGGCCGCAATGACATCGTGCGGCCGGGGATATGAGTCATGTCGTCTGGATTAACACCCATTTTGTCCTCATCTTCCTCCTGGATCACGATCCGCGGCTGTTGCGTCCCACCCGGCGCAGGGGCAGGCGAGGGCGTTGCAGGCGTGGTCTGTGCGGCTGCCAGGTTGCCGCCGCCGATGAAGTTCTGCTGGGGCTCACCGGGTTTGGCCGCAGCCCCCGCGGCATGCGAACTGTTCATATCCGCGGAACGCTGAAAGCCCTCTGGCATTGGGGCTTCGCCCCGCGGCGCCGGTGGTGCGGGCGCGGAGCAGCTTCGCGCATGGCCGATCGAGTAGCTTCTTGGGCGGCCGACCGCTGGGCCGGCCCAGTGCCCTGGCCCCGCGCACCGCGCCGATCCGGCAGGTGGTGCAGGGGAAGCCGCTGAAGCCGGAGGCACGACCGGAACGGGGGCGTTCGCGGCGGGCGCATTCCTCGCGTCAAGAGTCGGGACGCTCGGCGCCGCCAATTGCACGTCAGGATAAATTGGGGCAGCCCTCGTCGTCGGTGCGCCGCCATTCGCGGGCGGCACTCGCTTGTCCTGGCCGCCTTGGTACTTGAAGTCCTTGGCATACTTGAACTCGGCGTTCCACCACTTCACGCGCTCGTCCCACATGCGGAGGACCTCGGCCAGCTTGTTGGCCTTCTGCTTCTGCTTTTGATGTTCCACGGTGTCGATCCGCCGCATGTACTCCTCGCGCATCGCGGCCAGCGACTGGGGCGGGGCGATCTCGTACTGCACGTACTGCTCCAGCGAGTCGAGCACCAAGAGCGACGTGTAGGGCGTGACCAGCCCGAACTGCTTGCCCAGCGCGGCAATCTCCTTCTCGTTGGCCTTCTGGTGGATCATCAGGTCGGCCAGCTTCTTCTGCGCCCAGAGGCGGCGCAAGAGCGAGCCCTCGACCGCGTCCGCACGCGACACATTGAAGGTCCGCTTGTCCGGCGCGCCGCTTCGGTTGCCATAGCTCGCGTTCACCGCAGCCGTTTCACCGCTGAGCTTGCCCACGAGCATGAACCGGCCCGCCAAAGGCTGGGGCCGTTGCGGGTAGAGATCCTTGACCTGTCCGCCCTCGACGGTCGCGGAGAGGAACGACCTGACCGGACGAACCGCCCGGGCGAAAATGTCCGAGTCTTTCCAGTTCGCCAGGTTGAAATACTGTCCGCCGTTGCTCTCGGCCAGGCTGCTGAGCAAAGCATGGTTGGAAGTGGCACTGTTCGAGAAGATGTAGAGTGGGGCATCGAACCGGGCCGGCTCCTCCTGCCCAAAGTTGGAAATCCCGTCGGTGAAGAGCAGGTAAAGGTCCGGCTTCTCCGCACCCGCAATCGGCCCGATCGCCCCAAGCTGCGTGCCGCCGTCGTACTGCACATTTTTCAGCTCAGCGCTCAATGCGGCGTAGTCGCCTAGTTGAACAACGAGGCGAATGGGCTTGCTCAGGGCATTTCGAACCAGCACAAGGTCGACGACAACGCTCGGTGGTTTTGCCCGCTTTGTATAGGCAAAGAGTTCGCTCAGGTATCCCCGCAGCACGGCGATTTCCCGCGAATGGTCACCCGCCCGAGAACCGGAGGCGTCCCAAAAGATCACTATCCGCCTGGGGTCCAATACGGACGCATCCAATTCCTGCTCGGGCACGGCGGGGAAATCCTGAATCGCAAAATACGTCTGTCCGTCCTCCGCCTTCTCGACGACCACCTGCGGCCCGTCCACCTTCGGCAGGACGATGACCAGATCCTCGACGGGCGACCAATCCTGCTGGCGGGTCTCGGCGACGAAGCTCTCGTGCCACTTCTGGAAGGCGAAATTGGCCAGTTCGCCCTTGGTCACCTGCGGCGGCGCCGCCGGCTTGACCACCTCGACGCGGAGCGAGAACTCGTGGATCTTGTCCTTGAACTTCAGCGGCAGGTGGTAGGCCGGGGCCCCCTTGCCGCCGACCAACTCGGTGACGTAGCTCACCCGCACGGTGCGGCTGCCGTGGGCCGGGATGGGAAAGACCCGCGTCTGGAAGTTGTTGCCCTGGGTCCACTGCACGAGCCCCGGATCGACTCCCCGGCGGACAACCTGCTCGAAGACCCGCCGGGCCTCGTGCTTCTCGACCGCCACGCCGTCGACCATCGTGCCGTTGATATCCAGGGCGTAACCGCTGATCGTGGCTCCTTCCGGCAGCGGGAAGTACAAGTCGCCCTCCATCGCCCTGGCCGACGGGTTGGCGAAGGTCATGGTCGTGATCGTCTCGGCCACGGCGCCGAGGATCCGGACTTCGGTTTGCAGCTTCGCCAGACCCAGCGGCGTCGAGCGGCCGTCCTGCTGGACCATCAGGGCCGGCGGGACCCGGAGTACCGGGTGCCCCGTCTGGGCCGAGAGCGTCGCGACCGACGCCAAGAAGAAGGTGATCGTGGAGAGCAGTTTCATGGTCGGCATCCTTTTTTCCAAGAAAAAGTTGACGGTTCTTCCCTTCGCTCGCGTGCGGGCGAGGCTTCCGGTTATTGGACGATTGTACCAAACGAATAGTCCCCTCGCGAGTTTTTCATCGAACGGCTCTCATACGGGGCGTTGTGTACTGGATGCCGGCGCTTTATACTGCCCGCCGGTGAAAATGATCGAAGCCCGACGCGCAAGCAAGGGACATAAACGCTTACCTCGCTTGCGCTTCGGGCTTCGATGCCCCGCGCATGAAACGGCTCATTTTCACCCGCGAGCAGTATAGAATGCGGCTTGCGAGCGCCTCCGCCCCAATCGACCGCACGCTATGGCTACAAACGTCTGCGAACCCGCCGCTTGGCGGACCGGAAAACGCTTTGTCGGTCCGAAACGCGATGGCCGCCGCACTACGCGCGGCCCAGGAAGCAGGTGGCGGGGATGCCGCCGAATTTATTGCAGGCCTACTAAGAGACGATGAACTCGTCACGAGCAAGGAGTTTGCGCTGGCGCGTTTGAGCGACCCGAGCCGCGACATCCGTGCTGCGCGGCGCTGATGGCGTTGCGCGCATTTTGGGTTGTACATCCGATGGTCGGTTCAAGAACGCTTGCCGGGAGATTGCTGTCGCAGATGCCGACGAGGGAGTGCGCTCATGCAACTGAAACAATTGGATTCATTTACCGTGCGGCCGCGGATGAGTCGATTTCGCGATTTCTCACCGACCTGCTCAAGGACAACGGCACACCTCGGCGAGTGCGTCTGGCGGCATATTGGGCTCTGCGGGAGGTGCAACTTGGGCTGACGGAGGAGGCCTCGTTAAGCGCGGAATATGCGCGGTGAAGCCGCTCCTCGAGAAGAACGTAAAGATGGAAATGAGCGCCGACGAGATGAAGACGCGCCCTGCTTTGCGGTGGGCGTTACCCTGACTCGTTTTGGGATTCTGCCGAGACAATCGACTGGAATTTCGTTGGCAAGTTCGTATCTGGACGCTAGAAGAGAGATGAGACGCGCCCCGCTTTGCGTTGGGAGTTACCCCGGGGCCTTTGGGGTCAGGCCGTCAACAGTCGCGGGGAAAGCTAAAGGGGTCGAGTATCTTTGCGGATCCCGATCCAGTACGTCGATGGACCGCCGAGCGCTGCGCAGCCGGCCACCGACGCCAGCGGCGCGACGCAAGTCAGCCTGACCGATTACAACGCGCGAAATGAGGCATACCAGACCATTGATCCGGCCGGCAACGTCACGCTGACCACCTGCGACGATGAGGGCCGCACGATCGAGACGATCCAGAACTACAGCAGCACGATTTCCGCGGCCACGAACATCACCACGGACTCCGCCTTCAATGCCAATTCGGCGCTGCTCAGCGCCACGAGCGTGACCACCGAAAACGCCACCTGTACGGGCACGCAGACACAGATTACCGCCTACATGTACGGCACCGCCACGGACGATTCGAGCCCTTTGATTTACCGCGACGACCGCCGTGCCGCGCGACGAGTCATGCAGCGCTGCCAAAACCGGCAGATGCAGCCACACGGCTGGGAGCGATCCTGGCCCGCGATTTGCGCAGGTTTGCGAAAAGGTTGACTGCGCCGCAGCGCTCGTGTATGATCTGTAGGATCGAGATTGAGGAGAAAATCATGACCACGCGCTCGGCCGATTCAGTCTCGCCTTCGATTCCGCTTGGAATTCCCTCGGCGGACGCCCTACCCGCGGAAGTTCTCGAAACCGCTGCACGCCTGGGAGTCGCGCAGCATCTGCAAAAAGTGATCAATCTCACGCGGGAAATTTACGGCGGCTTCAGCGACGTTTCGATTTCGATCGATCCGGAGGCCGGCGACACCCACATTATATTTCATGCCCCGGTCGATTGCTCGATCGATGAGGCCCTCGCTATGGACGAGAGCTGGGATCGCCGCATCTTGGAGATTATTCCGCGCTCGCCGCAGGTTTTTCTGGCTTTCGCGGATATCAAATCATGACGGGCTGCGGTTTCGTAGCGTGTGCCGAACGCTTGTCCCAAAGCCCCGACGAGGCCGACTTGCGAAGTGCGGTCAGCAGAGCCTATTACGGCGCGTTCCACCAGGTGCGGGCGTTGCTTTCTGAATGTGGCGTTCAGATGCCGAAGACCGAACAGGTGCATGTCAAAATGGAGTTCTGCCTTCGCGGCTGTGGCGATCCGATTGCCGCGCACGCGGGACAACAACTGGAACGATTGAGGGCAAGACGAAAGGCAGCCGATTACGATCTCGCCGACACGCGCTATATTACGGCTTCTGCTGTCCAATCCGAGATTAGGCGAGCGCACGACATACTTGAAACGATTGAGAATCGTCTCTCCGATTCGACAAGCGGCTTCCGCACCAAGGTCCGCGCCCACGCGAAACTGCTTGGCCTGGCGATTTTCGATTGACGCACGTGAGGATGCTCGCGGCATCCCTCCTGGGAGCGACGAGCCTCGCCGGTAGCGACGTTGGGTCGCCACAGATCGGTCACGTTTCTATTGACAATTGACGGTGCGACCCCAATCCTCCCCCTCATTGCAAGACGCCTGCCGATGGCTCCCGCGGTCCGCCCCTGGTAGAATCGACTGGTATGACGCCCTACGTCAATCTGGTTGCGAGGTCGCGCGAGCGTTGGCAATGGGCGAGAAACGTGTCGTCCCCATGAACAGCCGCTGGCTGCTGAAGGAGGTGCCTGCAATGCTTGTAAGGCGAATGGTGGCAGAGGTCTTTGATGATGGTTCGCGTTATCGCGTCGAAACGCTACCTAATCCCGATTGGCCGTCCATCGAGGAAGCGATCCGCAGGCTGCACGTATTCCATCATCCGTCAGTCTACCTTTATCTCAGGGAGTACGAAGACGGCGAAGACTACATGGCCATCACGGGAGGCAGCGGCGCCTATTGGCTCGCTGTGACCACAGGACCCCATGACCAGCGGCGGCTATTCAATCCGAACCGGGGCAGTCACGAGGTGCCGCTGCAGACCAGCGACCAGGGTTTTTCCCAACCGGAGTTCCATACGACGGATCGTATCGACGACGTGCTTGCAGCCGCCAGATTCTTCTGCCAGAACGCCGATTGTGATCCGAACTTAGACTGGGAGTAGAACGCCTGGCAATGCCCATTCGCAGACCATTATTCGGCAATCGGCCCGCCGCGAGCCCCCGCTGCCGTTTTGGCCGTGGCTGCCGATTGCTCGCATGCCTTGGAGGGCGTAGACTGGATTCTGAAACGACGGGTAAACCGGTCACCCCGTTTCCCGCTGGAGGCTGCGGCGACGCGTGCGGAGTCCGTTAGGGGCGTCGACCAGACCCACATTATTGGCTCTCACCCGGGGTCTTGTATCCTTGATGCCGGCGCTTTAGAATGCGGCTTGTGAGCGCCTCCGCCCCGATCGACCGCGGGCGGCCGCGACTCGCTTCCTCAAGGAGTTGGACATGCGTTGGATAACTCTTCTCTTGGCCCTCCTGCTCGCCCCTGGCTTCGAGTTGGCTGCCAAGGCCGGCGACCAGCAGACGGGGGAAACCGCCCGCGCCGCTGAAAACGCGATGCGGGAGCGGCGGGACAATCAAAAAACGATCGCAGAGGAAACCGAGATCATCCGTCTGGATGGTGGGGAGGCTGAGGAAAGCTGCCGGACGGTGTGGTCCGCGGCCTCTCAAGGCGACCTGCCGCGAACGATCTCCGCCTTTGGAGAGTTCCAGGCGGCCTGCGCGAACTGCACGACCGCCTATCTGCACCGCGCGCGATGCTATCAGGCGGACGGCGAGTGGGACAAGACCATCGCCGACTGCACGGCGATCCTCCGGATCGACCTGAGGAACGCCGCCGCCTATAGCATGCGCGGCGCTTGCCGCTGCTACAAGCGCGAGTACGACAAGGCGCTGGCCGACTGCAACCAGGCCCTGGCGATCGATCCCAACTGCGCCGACGCTTACGTCAACCGAGGCGACATCGAGCTGCAAAAGCACGAACTCGACAAGGCGCTGGCCGACTGCGACAAAGGCCTGCGGCTCGACCCCAAATTCGCCAAAGGCTACCTCGTACGCGGCCTCGTCTGGTCGGACAAGGGCGAGCTCGACAAGGCCCTCGGCGACTGGGAGGAAGCCCTCTCGCTCACGCCTGACGATTGGAAGCTCCTCAACAACGTCGGCGTCGGCTCTTGGCAAAAGGCCCAGGAGCAGGATCGGCTGGCGGCAAGGGCGGAAGCGGCGGGCGATCTGCAAGCGGCGAAGGCCAGCCGTAAGACGTCGACGGCGCTGAAAAACAAGGCCCGGGAGAAGTGGAACCGCGGCATCGCCATTCGCCCCACGGCGACCGACATCCTCAGCAATCTGGGGTATGCCGACTCGGAGGCCAACGATCTCGGTTCCGCCGAGCGGCATTTGACCGAGGCCGTGCGGCTGCAGCCGGGCGCCGCGCGGCCCCACAACAATCTCGGCCGCGTCTTGTTGCGGAGGAGTAAGCAGTCCGAAGCGGACGCGCTCGCGGCGGAGGCCAAAGGCAAGACCGACCCGGCCGAGGCGGTCCGGGCAGGAATGCTCCGCGATGCGGCGAAGGCACAACGCGATGCCGCCGTCGCAGAATTCGAAGCGGCCATCGCGCTCAACGATCCCGCGCTGCCGGAAGCCGACATGAACCTGGCCGAGGTCTATCTCACCGAGCACGATCTCGACAAGGCCGAGACCCATTTTCGGGCCGCCCTGAAACTGCAATCGGACCGCGTCAAGGACCGTGACACAATCAACACTTTCAGCAACGCCCATGCGGGGTTGGCGAAGGTGGCCGTTGCCCGCGACGACAGGGACGAAGCGGTCGCCGATCTGCGGAAGGCCCTCGAGTTGAATCCGCAGAACGTCGCGGCGATGCAATTGCTGGCCACGGTGCGTTTTCAGCAGGGAGAGTATCGCGAGGGCGAGAAGTGTCTGGCGGGCCTGCTGGCCATGCTGCCGGCCGCGCAGCGGCGGCGGCGCCGCGGAGCAGTTCGGCAAGCAGTTCGAAACTGCCGGCAAGACCGACGACGCGGTGCGGGCCTGGACCTATCTGGGTTGGACCTTCGCCACGGGTCCCGATTCCCGGCTGCTCGACGCCAAAGCGGCGCTCGACTTATCGCAGCGGGTAGTGGCGTTGACGAAGCGGCAGGATGCGCTGGCGCTCGACACGCAGGCCGCGGCCCAGGCCGCCAGCGGCCGTTACCACGAAGCGGTGCAAACTGCGCAGGCCGCGATCAAGCTGGCAGATACTCAGGGCAAGAGGCCTTTGGCCGCGGCCATTGCCCGGCGTTTGCAGTCGTACCAGGAGGAAAAACCGTACCGCTGCGATCCCGACGGCAGCGATAGGCCGTGAGTGGCTTCCGCGTTGCCAGGACTCAGTAGCAGATTGGACAACTGCTTTCGATCGCTCTGCCCGCGATCGCTGCTGCGCGTCAGGCAGGCGGGCATTTGAGCTGGCCCAAGATCGCGGCGCTGGCCGTGTGGCTGCTTTCGGTCGGCACGCCACTGACGCACGCGGTGTGGAGCAGGAAAAGGTCGTCGGTCGCGGCCACTCTACCGTCCCAATGAGCCGAGCCGCCCGCTTGCCGCCCGCTTGTGTAGCCCGCGCTGACGATGGATAATTGAACATGGCCCGTCGCACGTGGCCTTGCGAGGAGCGGGCGGTGTGATGGCAGAATTCGGTTGGCGTGGGAGGTTTCCTGTGCAAACGGAAAGCCCTTTTCAATTCACCTTGACCCATCTGCTGGCGGTGACCGCGTACGTCGCTTTTGCCTTGGGCATGGGTCGCTGGAGCGGGTCGCCCGTGATTGTTGCGCATCTCTTGATTCTGCTGCTGGGATGGGGCATGCGGCGTTTCGCTCATGGCCATCTTGGCGGTATAGTTCCTGCGCTGCTGGGCACGGACATCATGATCTGCGGCGGCCTCGATTGGGTGTACCAAGGCGGGAACGGCCGTGGTCTGCCTTCCCCCACGCTGTTTCTCAGTTTCGGGAGCCTATTGGTGATGATCGGTGTCGGTGTTTTCGCGTGGCGGGTGTCTCTGCGGCGCAGCGATTGGCGTTCTCAGGCCGGACTCGGCCTTTTCATGCTCGTAGTCCTCGTAGTGTGCTGGATTATTATTCTGCCACTGGGCAACGCAGCCGTTGCACGGCGGCAGGCCAGCGAGAATGCCGCAAACAACGCGGCCATGTCCAAGGCGATCGTGCAAATCGAGGCCGTCCGCAAGCGGCTGGGGCACGTGCCAAGCGAGTCCGAAGTGACCGACCTTCTTGAAGAACCATTGCCTGCCGTCCGTGGCGCAGGGCTTGAACTTCAGATCGAATATCGGCGTACGAAGGTCGACGAATTCGAACTCACCTTTACCTACTGGGGCGACATTTACACGTACTGCAGTTCAACGCCGGGCAAGGGCTGGTATCGGAGACCCTTCTGACGGCTCGCACGCGATGACTGCAAAGCTGAGGAGAACTCACCGATGGCACGTTGGCTTGGGCAGTTGGCGGTATTGGCCGCCGCGTGGATGGTCGCGTTTCTGATCACGCCGTCGGGCGACCCGCTGACAATGCTCTTAAGTTTCGGTTCGGTGCTGGCCATTGCGGCCGTCTGCTACCTGATAGGGCGGGCCTCCGGACGTCGCGCTGTGTCGGGTGCGATCGGCGCCGCGGCCCCCGAACCGCTGCGCTCCCGCTGGCAGTTCACCCTCCGCGAACTCCTCTTGTTCATGCTCGCGTTTTGCCTTCTCATGGCACTCATCGTGAGTTCTCGGCCGCTGCATCCAACGCCGTTTTTCAACGCGTTCGTGGGCGAGAACATTGTGAAAGCCGCGTGCGACCGGCAGGGTCTGGAGTTTCATTTTCCGGGTGGACCCCAAAGCAGTTCTGGAGGGCCGGCGCAGCGCGAGACGTGATATGCGCTTTGAGATAAACTCTCCACCCGCAAGCGAGTCCGGCCGGGTCGTTTCCGCGATGTCACAAGAAATCGAAAGTCTCCTTCAGGAGAATGGCTACCGCGTGAACGGAGAGTATGGCCCAGGCCTCAAGGACTTCTCGATCGACTACGAACGGGGACCGACCGGGGGCACCGTGCGCGTCTCATCGGCGGCCGGCGACGGAAATACCTGGTCATTGATCGTCAGTTTGGATGAGTTCAAGAACTGAGTGCGCGGATCGAGAACTGGAACCGCCAGCGAAAAAGCAGGGCGCCGATAAGCCAACGCAGAATGACCAGAAATGCCGCGCCGACAACCGCCACGCCGATCAGCACCGTCCAGCCCTTATGGGAATTGAAGCCGAACCAGCGATATTGCTCCGACATCCACAGCAGCCCCTCTACAAGAAGCAAGCCCAAGATAATCCAGGCGGGTGTGGAGTAGAAGCGGCGGCGGGTGGGCTTGGAGTCGGTCATACCCATAGCATAGCAGAAGCACAAGTGCCTTTGGAGTCCATCGACGGCCGCCAGCCTGTGCGGGGCCACGGCATACGGCAAGGCGGCAACCTCAGCTTGCCGGTGGGGTTGGCGGACCAGGATGGCACGGGGTGAGACTTTAACCACTAACTGCGGAGCAGTCAGCAACTGCGCAACGCACGCGTCTTCGCAACGCCGTCTCGGAGGGCGGCAACTACCGGCGGATTCGACCTGCAGGCGGCCGAGAATGATGCGAGTCTTTCTTGAATTTCCAGGGCTACTTCGATTTCAGCGCTGGCATAGGCGGGAGTCTCGAACCTTGTGTCCCCGAGTTGGTAATCGACCTTGATCCGTGCCGTATGAAGATCTTGAAGAAGGCGCACCGCTATGGTCGAGTCGACATGGTTTGCGCTTTCGAGAAACGCCGGCACCAAGACGTGTCCGTTCCCATTGCGCGGTGGAGCGGAGGCAAATTCATCGAGCACGCCCTTCGCCAAGTGAAATGCACCGTAATAGGCGCGGCTGACTGCGCTCCTGCGCTCCAGCGGCTCCTAAGTTCATCGCGGCAAGCTTGCCGGAAAGAGTTATGAATTCACCGGCTTGCATGGTAGCGGAATGATCGACAATCGGAGGTTGCCAAAGTAGCCGGGCGAAATGCTCCCTATGCGCGCATGCCAATCTAGCCGCTTCGCCAGGAGTTCCGCAGGTTCGCCTCGAACTTCGACGGTAATCACGACGAAACTACAGTCGGGATCCTCGGGATCCCGCATGACCTCGAAAACAGGGGCACAATCGAAGATTTCTTGCGTGACGGACACGACTTCGGCAATGCTCCCATCGATCTCCGGGGAATGCTCGACGATCGCCATATCTTGGTCCTCTTGACTCAGCGCTAGGAAACAGCCACACGGCACGAGATGCTATTATAGGCACGCCAAGCCGCCGTACCAATACATGGCTTCCGCAATGCATGGGGGCGCAGCGCGTTGTGGCAGGAGCCGCTAAATCCGAACAAGACCGATTTCGGGCAAGTTTCGGCATGATTCAAACCACGGTATCACTTCCGCCGACCGAGATTCTGTAGGAACGCTCTCCGCGGCGTTCCAGCGCCAGCGGAACGCCATGACCCGCACGCGGGTGCCCCGCATTCCCTACAGTGTTGCACTAGCTGCCGGCAAATTAACCCCAAGTTTCGGCAAAAACCACCCGTTGGAAGGATCTTTGAGCAACTCTTTCCAAGACCGCCCCGGCAGGTTATGATTCAGGTCTGTAGCTAGGGCAAGATACGCCAATTTTCTGCAAGAGGAGTTCTCGATATGGCACAGTTCTGTGGATGGGTTCGCAAGGTCCGGCTGGGATGGCTTTTGGCCGCCGTGGGCATGGCTTTTTCCGGCAGCATGGCCGCTTTGGGAGACGAAGGCATGTGGTTGTTCAATAGTCCGCCCGCGAAAGCCCTGAAAAAAACTACGGCTTCGAGCCCGACTAAGGCCTGGTACGAGCACCTGCAGAAATCGAGCGTCCGCTTCAATTCGGGCGGCTCCGGGTCGTTCGTCTCCTCCAATGGGCTGGTGCTGACGAACCACCACATCGGGGCCGACGATCTGCAGAAGTTCAGCACCAAGGACAAAAACTACCTGGCCGAGGGCTTCTACGCCAAGACCCAGGCCGAGGAACTGAAGTGCTTCGACCTGGAATTGAACGTGCTCATGAGCATCGAGGACGTGACCGAGCGGGTCAACGCGGCCGTTCCCAAGAATGGCACGCTGGCCGACGCGGAAAAGGCCCGCCGCGCGATCATGAACACCATCGAGCAGGAATCGACCGAGAAAACGGGCCTCCGCAGCGACGTGGTGACGCTCTACAACGGAGGGCAGTACCAGCTTTATCGCTACAAGAAGTATACCGACGTCCGCCTGGTCTTCGCCCCCGAGGAGGACGCGGCCTTCTTCGGCGGCGACCCCGACAATTTCGAGTATCCCCGCTATGACCTCGACATCTGCTTCTTCCGCGTCTATGAGGACGGCAAGCCGGCCAAGATCGAGAACTACCTCCAGTGGGCGCCGGCCGGGGCTGCCGACGACGAATTGATCTTTGTCTCCGGCCACCCGGGCAAGACCGATCGCATGGACACGGTGGCCCACCTCGACTACCTGCGGGACCTCGCCATCCCGACGGCCCTGAACTGGCTCATGCGGAACGAGGTCTTGCTGGTGAACTACAGCCAGCGGAGCGACGAGAACGCGCGGCAGGCCCGCGAGGAGTTGTTCTCGATCCAGAATTCGCGCAAGGCCCAGCTTGGGCGGCTGGCAGGGCTGCAAGATCCGGCGGTGATGGCGGCCAAGCAGGCCGAGGAAAAGGCCCTCCGGGCTGCCGTCGCGGCCAGCCCGGCACTCCGCGCGTCCGCCGGCTCCGCGTGGGACGATATCGACGCGGCCCTGAAGGTCCTGCGCGACCATCCGCAAGGATATTCTCTTGCTGGAAGACGGCCGGGCCTTCCGCTGCCACCAGTTCCAGATCGCGAGGATGCTGGTGCGGATGGCCGAGGAAGACGGCAAGCCCAACGCCGAAAGGCTCCGCGAGTACCGCCAATCGAACCGCGAATCGCTGGAGCAAGGGCTCTTTTCCGAGGCGCCGATCTACGACGACTTCGAGATCATCAAGCTGGCCGACGCGCTGAGCCTGTTTGTCACCGAGGTGGGGGCCGATAACGACCTCGTGGTGAAGGTGCTCGACGGCATGTCGCCGCGCGACCGGGCGGCCGCCCTGATCCAGGGCTCGCGATTGGACGACGTGGCCGTGCGGCGCGAGCTGGCCAAGGGCGGCAAGGCGGCCATCGCGGCCTCGAAGGACCCCATGATCCAACTGGCGCGGCTGGTCGACCCGCCGGCCCGCAAGGCCCGCCGCACGATGGAAGAACAATATGACGAACCGCTCCGCCAGGCCTACGCGAAGATCGCCAAGGCCCGCTTCGCCGTGGAGGGCAGCGAGGCCTATCCGGACGCCACCTTCACGCTCCGCCTTTCCTATGGCGTGGTGAAGGGCTACGAGGAGCTCGGCAAGCCCCAGCCGCCCTGGACGACCATCGGCGGGGCCTTCCAGCGCTCGGCCGAACACCAGAATCGCGAACCGTTCAACCTGCCCAAGCGCTGGATCGAGGGCAAGGACAAGTTGAACCCGGCGACGCCCTTCAATTTTGTATCCACGGCCGACATCATCGGCGGCAACTCGGGCAGCCCTGTGGTCAATCGCAAGGGGCAGTTCGTGGGGATCATTTTCGACGGCAACCTGCAGTCGCTGGTCTGGGACTTTGTGTACACGCAGAAAGAGGGCCGGGCCACCGCCGTCCACAGCGCGGCCATTGGCGAGACCCTGCGGAACCTGTACGGCGCCGGCGCGCTGGCCGATGAACTAGGGAAATAGGAGGCATACTCGCGCGTAAGCCGACAACACCAACCCGAAGCGCAAGCGAGGGCTGGGTAAGGAATCGACCTCGCTTGCGCGTCGGGCTGGTATGATGAAGAAGAAGAGTCCGCTCCAACTTCTGGGATTGTTGCTCGTGCTGGCGGTCTTCACGGCCGCGGCCTGCTTGCTGGCCTTCGAGTTCCGGAAGCACGGTTTGACTTTCGAGAAGATTCGCGACAATCTCCTGCAGATTCCCGCGTCGCACATCGCCATTGCGCTGGCCGTGACGTTCATCAACTATGCGGTCATCCTGGTCTTCTACGATTACCTGGCTTTCCGCTATGCCAAGGTGCCGATCTCGCTGGCGCGGGTCGCTTTCGCCGCGCTGACGAGTTATCCCTTCAGCTACAACTTCGGCGCGACGCTGGCAGGCATGCCGCTCCGCTTCCGCCTCTATTCGTCATGGGGCATCTCGTTGACGAAGATCGTGCAGTTGCTGGTGATCCTCGCCTTGACCTTCTGGTTCGGCGTGTTTTTCATTGCGGGGACGCTGTTTGTCTTCGTGCCGCTGCAAATCCCTCCCGATCGGCTCCAGGCGATCTCGACGGCCCTGGTGACGGAATGGCATATCCATGAAAACGCCGTGAAGTGGTTCACGTGGTTGTTCTCCGATTCGCAGTTGTTCGGCATCGTGCTGCTGGCGTTGACCGCGCTGTACGTCGGCGCCGCCTTCATGCACCGCGGTTCGTTGAAGATCTTCCGCTGGACGCTGCCGGTTCCGCCCTTCCGATTGACGATTTATCAGATCGGCATCGCGTCGGCAGACATGCTGGTGGCGGCATCGGTCGTGTATGTGCTCTTCCCGCCGGTCAAGGGCGGATACGTGACCGTGCTTGAGGTCTACCTCGTTGCCTACGTGCTGAACGTGCTTTCCCACGTCCCGGGCGGATGGGGCGTCCTGGAAGCGGTCATGATGACCCTGCTGGGAACTTTGCAACTGGTGCCCGACCCGCAGGTGAACATGCCCAAGGTGCTTGCCGCGATCCTTGTCTTTCGCGTGATCTACTACCTGCTTCCCTTGCTGTTTGCCGCGGTCATGATCGGCTGGCACGAATATGCCTTGCGAAGGCAGTGGATTCCGCCCATTGCCGTCAAAGGCACCGATCAGGCCGACGGCGCCGCGCAGCCCGAAGGGATGGATGGCCTTGCCGGCAGCCCGCCTGCGAATGGGCACTCGACCAACGGCAAGAACGGAATCCGGGAGTCGAAGCGACGGACGCCTAATCAAATCTAAGGGGCTAGTACCCGAAGCAAGTCTCGGCCTGGATGTTCTCACGCCAAGGCGCCAAGCGCAAAGGAAGAAGAGATTGGAAAAGAAGATGGGGGAAATGAACATGAAGCGAGGAAGAACAACGCCGAACGCGGAACGCATCGTTCGAGGACTTGATAATTGTCCTCCCTCCATTTGTTGATTTATTTTCTTTTTCCTAGTTTTCTTTTCCTCAAGTCTTCCACGAGTTCCGGACGAGCACCAAAGCGTGCTTTGCGCCTTGGCGCCTTTGCGTGAGAATTCCGGCCTGTTGGAGGGCCTACATCGCCGCCAGGGTCTCGATCAGCTCTTCCCGATGGGCTGGCTCAAGCTGCTCGGCCGGCAGGGAGTCGAGATACTCGAGGCGCGGTCCCAGGCCGCGGCGATTGGCCACCTGGATGTTCAGCCCCGGCCGGGCATTGGCCTCGAGCACGACGGGCCCCAGATTCGCATCGACGACGAAGTCGACGCCGATGTAGCCCAACTCCAGCCCTTCGGCCAGCTTCATCGCGGCCTGCAAGAGATCGTTCCAGAAGGGCACTCGAACGCCGGCGATCGCATGGCCCGTGTCGGGATGGGCGCCGATGGCGCGGTCCTGGCAGACGCCGCCGAAGGTGCGGCCGGTGCGGAGATCGACGCCGGCCCCGGCCGCGCCCTGGTGCAAGTTGGCCTTGCCCCGCGAGGCCCGCGTCGGCAGCCGAACCATGGCCATCACCGGCACGCAGCGATAGAGCACCACGCGGATGTCCGGCGTGCCGCCCTCGCTGATGTTGGCGAAGACCTCGTGGCGGACAATCCGCTGCTCGATGATCGTCAGGTCGCCGTTCCCCTTGCAGCGAATACAGCCCTGAGAGGATGGCCGAAATGTGATAGCGGAGGTCGGCCAGCGTGTAGTGCTCGCCGCTGGAGGTGAAGAAGTCCCGGCCATCGTGGCCGGCGACGACGACGATCCCTCGGCCCGCGCTGCCGGCAGCCGGCTTGATGACGAACTCCGGCCGATTGCCCGAGAGTTCGAGAAACCGCCCCACGTCGCCGTTGCTCTCGATCAGGGAGTAGGTTTCCGGCACGGGGATGCCCGCCGCCCGGCAGAGGCGCTTGGTGAGGTGCTTCTCATCGACCCGCGGATAAAAGCTGCGGGGGTTCAGGGCAAAATGTAGTGCCCGTTGCGGCGATTGATGCCGACGATGCCCGCGCTTTGCAACTCGCTGGGCCATGCCCAGAATCGCCAGGGAGAAGGTTGCGGCATGCGGCTATTCCAATAACTTCTGAAAACACTCATGTAGGACGGGCTTCCCAGCCCGTCTTGCTTTCGACGGCCTGGGAAGGCCGTCCTACGATTGATTGTCGGACCTGGGTGGAGGGGTGAGCGAGTCCGGCGGGCGGGCCAGATCGCGGAAGCGGACCAGCTCGGTCAGGCGGTAGCCCGTGTAGCGACCCATCAAGACCAGGGCCGCGACCGTGAAAAAGTGCAGCTCGGGATACCAGAAGAGCAGATCGCCGAGCCTCGGCCAGCTCAGCAGCAGGTAGATTACCAGGGCCATCAACACGGACGTCAACAACAACCGCAGGGCCTCGAAGATCGAATCTTCCTCGCTGGTCACGTAAAACCGCTCGACGAGGTTCGTGAGGATCACCATCGGCAGCAGCACCGTCTGGCCGCCGGGGGCGCGCTTGTAGTAGTTCATGACCGAGATGCTCAGCACCATGAGCATTACGACCAGGGTGAGAATGATGCCGAGCCGCGGGACCAACAGGAGCTTGAGCCGGTCGAGGAACGAGCGGCTGAGGAAGCCTGTGGCGATCACCACGAAGAAGATGTAGAGCCCGCTCCGCCAGTCGTTGTAGACGAAGGCCAGGGCCAGCAGCGTGGGGGAAAACGTGCCGAAGGTGCGAATGCCGATGATCGTCCGCACGAACGCGGTGAACAAGGCCCCGATGGGCAGGATCAAGACCACTTTGATCGGCTCTTTCAATTTGGCCGGAAGATGGCGAAGATCGAAAATACCCAAGACACTCGGCTTTGCCGGCGGAGCACTCTCGATCGAGTACGAGCACGTGAGGGGCGAGACGTTCGAGGCATTCGTGACCCGGATCAGTTCCACGCCGTCGCGCCGCACGGGGACGACGTTGTAGTCCAGCTCATGCCGGGCGCCGTTTTCCGGATCGTACGGCAGCCAGCGTTCGGCGGCCGCTTTCATCGGATCGGGCAGGTAGGCTTCGACCCAGGTGCGAGGCTGGACGTTGCTTCCCTCCTTGATTTCGAAGCCCGTCACCAGCCGGGCCGGGATCTTGGCGGCCCGGCACAAGGCGGCAAAGGCCCGTGCGCGGCCCAGCGGCGATCCTTTCCGTTGCAGGAGCGCCTCGTCGCCGCTGTCCGTCCCCAATTCGCCCGCCGGTTCGACCCATTCCCGGCACTCCTGGAAAATCCGGTCGGCCAACTCCTGCGAACCGGGGTGGTTGTCGCGCAGGCGCCTGACCATCTCCTGGGCCGTGGCCCCGTTGGCCGTCATGAACCTGGCATTGCCGAGGTAGGTCGTCCGCTCGTGAGCCGTCAGCGGCGCTTCGACCGCGCTCTGCCGCCAGTCGCCCTGTCGGTCGAGTTTGAGTCGGAAGGAGATCGAACACTTAAGTTGCCCTGTTGCAGTGGCCCTGAGCACGATGTCTTTGCGGCGCGTGGCGGTATGGACGCGGGTTTGCACCTCCTTCATTTGCAGAGCGTTGATCTCCGGGTCAAGGACGCGGCAAAAGCGCGTGGTCTCGGGAAAGGCGGCCAGCAGGCGGACATCGGGCGAGATCGCGCCCTCGCGCTTCGGCGCATCGAACTCGGCCGTGTAGGTCAGACGATAATCGCTGTCGCCGGCCTCAAGGTCGAGATTGAGCCGCAGGGCGAGAAAGCCGATCCCAAGCACCACGAGGATGAGGATGGTCCATGCGGAATTCGACTTGCCCGTCACTTCGCGACCCTCCCGGTCTGCCCCGCGGCGGCGGCCTCGAGCCGCAAGACGACCGAGCCGCCCGGCTTTTCCCGGTCGGGAAAATAGACCAGGTACAGCAGGCCGCGGCTGCGATCGATGCGGGCCTCGACGCGGCTGGCGTCACCCGAAGACGGCACCAGTTCCGTCACTCCTTCATCTGCGGCAGCGGCGAATCGGCTGGCGGGCGGCAGCGCCAGGCAGAAGTAATAGAACGGAGAGATCCGCTTCATCGTCTCGCCCTCGGTCTTCAGCAGCCCGGCAACCTGGCTGTTGGGAAACACGGCGGCCAGGTACTTATCGCTGAGGACCTCGGGAAGCCGCGACTCGGGCATTTCGATCCGCAATGTGTTGCCATCGACCCACTGGGCACGGACGGGCGCTTGCCGGGGAGAGCCCTGCCGGGGAGAGCCCTGGCGGGGAGAGCCCTGCCAGCCCGGCAGGACCTGCAACTCGGGATCGCCCCAGAGGCGGAAACTGAGCGCCACGCGAATCCCCTTGGCCCCTTCCGTGTGGCCGCGGCGGGCCTTCAGGGCCTCGACGCAGAACATATAATTCTGGGCGTCGCGGAGCGTTTCGCCCAGCGTGCCGCCGCGGTACAGCAGCGAGGTCATGGCCGCGTTCAGCAGCGAGCCGCCGCAGCCGCTGTGGATCGGCGTCATGCTGCCGATCACGGCCGCTCCGCCCAACTCGTCCAACCGCCAGAGCACGGCATCGTCCAGCGACTCGCAGCTCTGCAAGACGACGACGGGAAGCCCTGCCAAGGGGCCTTGCATGTGCCGCGACGTCGGATCGCCGGGCACTTCTCGCGGGGCCGGCACATCTGCCCGTTTCGCCACACCAAACGCATTGAGGTCGTCGTCATCCAGCGGGTACTCCTCCGCCTGCGACCGCCGCAGCACCGGCTCGTCGACCAGATCCTGGTAGGAGACGTGACCCTCGTACAAAATCAAATTGGCGGAGCGGGCCGCCATGAGAATCTCCGGCGTATCGGTCAGCCGGCCGTAGAACTCGTCGATCGGGATGCCGAAGTTCTTGAACTCGGCAGCCGTCAGACGGCTGATCGCTTCACATAGCGGCAACGAGCGATGCGAGAGGCCGGAATTCGACACCATCAGCACCTGCGGCGGGCGATTGGCCAGCAGCCGCTCGCGCACCAGCCCTCGGGCGAAGAACACCGAGGCATCGCCCAATGCCTCCAGCGGAATCCGCCCGACGCCGAGCGTGGCCAACTGATCGGGATCGGTGGGAACGAAGGGCTCCGTGCGAACGGCATAGTGTAGCGGCGGAGCCGGGGCTGTACCCGGCAAGGCAGCCGTCCCGCCGGCAGCGGTCCCATTAGAAACGGCCGGCTGGGGGCTGACCGCGGGCGGCTCGTCGTCTTCTTCGCCGCTATTGGGATCGATCTCCACGTAGCGATAGGCGATCGAGGCGTAGTCGGCCAGGATGGTTACCGTGCGAGGCCGCAGCACCTCGCGACGCGTCAACTCCCGCACGTCGGCCTCGGCCACGCCGGGGCTTGGGGCATGCGTCAGCACCACCGGCGCACCGTGGGCGGAGCTCAGGCAGGGAGCCAGCCAGGCCGTCTGTCCCACGTCGGCCCGATCGTCCGGTGCCCGGGCGACGACCACATTGCGGACTTTGTCGGCGCCCAATGCCGCGATCAGCCGATGCTGCAGGGCCTGGGGCGGCAGGCTCTCGAAGGCAATCCCGTATTTCTGAATCCATTGCGGCGCTTGGGTTCCTTCGCTCACCGCAACCAGCATCCGGGCGACCGACAGGTCCTTCAGGACCGCCGAGAGGGCTGCCCCGGCTTGCTCTCGTTCGCAAAGCAGGATCGGCACGTCAAGGCCGGCGGCCAAGGCGCTGCCGAGGATCACGGCCTCCGGATCGCCGGCCAGTGCCACGACGACCTCGCGCGACTGCCTCCAGAACCGCTTCGCCACTTTCGCGCTGGCCGCACTCGGATCGCCGCCGATCTGCAGCACTTCAGGCGATCGCTCTTGCAGCATCGCGCCGGGCTTCCAGCCATCGGACGTGGCCAGCACGATCGGACGCGAACCTGGGGCGAGAGACAGCAATCGCTGGGCCTCTCGCGTCGGCGGACTGCTGATCGCCATGATTAGGCCGGCCGGCTGAGATTGCGGGCTTCGTACTTTTCCTGCCGGCGGGCCAGGCGTCGATTTCCGCAGGTGTGCGGCGGCCGGGGCGGCCAGGGCCACGGTCCATGGCTTGTCGTCGGAGGCGAGAATCCAAGAGACCTCGGCGACGGCTGCCCGCGATTCAGCCTGCGCGGCAACCTGCGCTGGCTCGGCGGCGCCCGCCACGGTCCGGAAAGCGATGACCACCGCGATCGAGGCAAGCAAGCCGGATAGGACCGACCGGAGAACAACTTCCCGTTTTGGGCGATGGCATGCCTTCACGCCGGGCATCATATCGGACAGCGTGTCGGGTACCATGTACTCATGGTCGTGGTGGTGGCCGGCGGGTAGGCATGTTGGTATTCTCAGGCAATTCATTGGGCTCAAGTCTACAATCCTCCGTGCGAATCCGCAATGCGAAATAGGTCCGAGAAAATGTCTCGGGACCGATCGAGGCTTCTCATCGCGACAACTGGAAAGGATAGCTTTCTTGCTGCGGGCGGGAGAGGCAGGTTGGGCTCGGTCGCAACGCGGACGAGTGTATTTTCCGTCTTCATGGCCGGTAAGGCAAGAGCGCAATCCGCCTCACGTGGCGCATCCCGGCAACCTGCCGCCTTGCCTGCGGAAGAAAGCGACGTAGGATAAGGAGGTCGTGGCAATGCTGACCGGTTTGCCGGCAGCAAGCGGGCGGTTGCGGATATTCTACCACGGCAATTCCTTGGCATGGATGAAAACCACGTTCAGGTTTCGCAGCGGTCATTCCACTAGCATATCCGTTCGGGGTGGAAACTCCAATTGTGAATCAGAACATTTTTCTTCCGGAGTGTGGTGGTTGGCTTACTTGTCCCATTTGTCCACTACCACGCGAAACCGCATCACGCCGGGGTAGATCTTTTCCGGGCCGCGCTCGCTGCTGATATATTCCAGTTCGCTGACGGCATATTGGCCGTTGCCTTTGCCGAAATGCCCGTGCTTGCGGTTCGGGTCGGCCTGGCCTCGATCTTCGGGCGGGATATGCTGCGGATCGATCGTGTCCTGGCGGTCGAGCTGAGCGGAGCCGTCGCTCACCCGCTCCCAACCACTGCTCACCATGTCGTAGAAGCCCCAGGCATTGGGCCGCTTGGATTTGACCGCCAAGGGCCGCACGCCGCTGCTGTCCTGCTCGCTGTATTTCTCGCGGAAGACCGGATTGGACGTGCCCACGCGGGCCGCGTATTCCCACTCGGCGGCGGTCGGTACCCGCACCGTGTGCCCGCTCTTCTGCGACAGGGTCCGGCAGAAGGCGTACATCTCCGCGCACGATGCGTTGACCGGCGCCTGGGCCGCTTTTTCCAGGCTGGGATTGTCGCCCTGGGCCGCCTCGAACATCTCCTGCGTCACCGGGTGCTCCGCCATGTAAAAGCCCTTGGTGAGCGTTACCATGTGCGGCGGGGCCTCCTGCCAATGCGGGCACTGGTAATAGGGCTCGCCCATCAGGAACTTGCCGGGCGGAACCCAGAGGCACTTGAGCGACAGCTTGTCGTTGATCTTGAGGACCAGCGGCGGGCGATCGGGCATCACCAGCGGCGTGTCGGCGGCGAGCATCTTGGCCGGATACTGCAACGTCGTATCCTCGTACTTGAGGACCTTGATCGACCGCTTGCCGTGGTCTTCTTGCATCACGCCGGCGAGGGCCGTGGGCTGCCGTGCGCCGTAGGTCGCCTTCTTGCGCAGTTCGTCGGCCAGCGGACCGACGATGTCATACTTCAACTTCACGGTGAACTGATCGAGCAGTTTTCGCGCCGCGTCGCCGTCGAGGCCCTTGTCCGGATAATTCTCGGTCATGATCCTCTCGACTTCCGCCCGGATCGCGGGCGTTCCGTCGAGGGCATAAATGAAAACGCTCTCCTTGTCTTCGCCGGTATGGACGTTGTTGAGGACCATGCCCTTGATGGTGGTCCTGTCATCGGCAGGCATGGTTGCCCGCGCCGCTGCAACCGTCGTCGTCAGGACAAGGCAGCCGATCAGGAATTGTCTTATCATTTTCTTTTCCCCAATGTTCATTTCCTATTTTTCTGTCCCCATCTTTCTGTCAAAGAAGTTCTGGCCGCTCCTAACTAAAAGAGCTACCGCTTAGCCTTGTACAGGTTCAACGTCAGGTGCGATTGCCCCTGGTGGTGCGCTTCATGCCAGGCAACCATAAAGAAGACATCGCGGACCGCGAGCTTGCGTTCCCGCAGCGCTTCCGGCACCTCGTCAAGGCGGCCGTCGCCGATCGCGCGGAACGTCTCCAGCAGGTGTTCGCGGGCGCCCTTCAACACGTCGCGAATCATGGCCGCCGAGGGCACGTCGTCGTCCGGCGTGCTCCCGCCGCGAAAGCGTGGCCAGAGTTCCTTCCACTGCCCTTGCTTCTCGGGAGCCAGGCGTTCCGTGGCGAAGATCTCCTCCGTGACGGCGATGTGCATCAGTTGCCAGCCGATATGCGCCCGGCCCGGCCCCGGCCGCCATGCCAGCACGGCGTGGGGATCGGGTTCCTTTTCGATGTTGTCGAGGAGTCCAAGGGTGCGGACGCGGGCAAACTCGAGGTTCTTGATCAGCAATTCCGTGGTGGTCATAAGTCGTTCCTTTTCCTTGTTCTAGGGTTTTCCGTCGAAGCGGCTTCGCAAGAAGTCCCTGTATTATCCGGACCGCCTCCCGGACAGGCAACGGGGCCCTCGATTGACTCCGATCGAAGACGTTCACAAGCTTGGGGGCCTGGGCAATTCCTGTTGTTTCGGATTTCGACATTCGGATTTCGGATTTTTCTCCCCGTTGTTTCGGATTTCGGATTTCGAGTTTCGAGTTTCGAATTTTCCCCTCCACTATTGTGGAGGGCTCGACCTGGCTATCATGGTAACCAGCACCACATGGTCTTGCCGTTTCCGAGAGGAGATTTGCTGTCGGGAGAATTTCCGGCGAGCCGTTGATCGCGATCGGCGTCCACGGTAAAATCAGGGGGCGTCGTGTGGATGAAAGTCCCTCCCAGTACTACCAGCCCAAGGAGGCTCGGCGAGGCGATGAAAAAAAGCGGTTCCCAGAGAGTCGAATCTGCGTCTCAACTGATCGAGGCGAGAATCGAGGGGCTAGGCGACTGGCGCGGAGAAATGCTCTCCCGCCTCCGCGCTTTGATCAAGCAAGCCGACCCTGAGGTCGTCGAGGAAGTCAAGTGGATCAAGCCGACCAATCCGCTGGGCACCGCGGTTTGGTCCCACGACGGGTTAATCTGCACGGGCGAGACCTACAAGAACGTCGTCAAGATGACTTTCGCCAAGGGCGCCTCTTTGGACGACCCCTCAGGTCTCTTCAATGCTAGTCTGGAGGGCAAGGCGAGGCGTGCCATCGACTTCCGCGAGGGCGACAAGGTCAACGAGAAGGCGCTGAAAACGCTGATTCGCGCCGCCGTGGCCCTGAATACCTCCTCGGCCTCCGATGGCTGAGGGCGGAGTCGCGGTCGAGCTTCCTGGATGGCGGCGATGGTGGGCAGTGCGTCAGGAGCGATTCTGCTAAAGTGGGGATAATCGCCCCACTTGCGTATGGGATTGCGATCTGTTATACTGTGCTTAACCAATCGACGCTAACCAGCCGGCAATTCGCAAGCTGGGCAACGTCAAAGCAATCACTACGGAAAGCGTACATGGCCGAAGGCAGTATCAAGAAGTTGACGGACAAAGGTTTTGGATTCATTAACACAGGAGGAGCAAAAGACCTGTTCTTCCACTCGAAGAGCCTTCAGGGCGTCACTTTCGAGGCACTGCAAGTAGGTCAAAAGGTGTCCTACACCGAAGGCCGGGGTCCGAAAGGCCCTTGTGCCGAAAACGTCACGCTGGCTTAGTTCGGACATTTGTCCGGAACTCATTCTGCCAGGGCAGGGCCGGCGAGAAATCGGGGTAGTTCCACCGGAAGGGCACGCAAGTGCCCGTCCGGTGCTTGTCCAGCGTATCGACGCATTCGCGCTCCGGCTCGGCCACGATTAATGAAGCGGACTCCTGGCGCCGTCTCAAAAACGAAACGTTTGCGCCGTTTCCGGGTTTCATATTCCATTGGGTGGACGGAACCTTCAAGTTGCACTGAAGCGGTAATGAGAGCTTGTCAGGGGATTCCCCCCTCCCAGTGGGGCGAGAGTTGGAGCGACGGCAAGCGAGTCGCGAAATGGGGGTATTTGCGGCGTGCCTCTTCTTTCTCCTTGCATGACCGCCTCAATTCATCGGTAACCAACACAATTTCTAGCCAATTTCAACACGATGTCTGCAGTATCTGAGTTTTGCGGGGAAGATAGGGCGAGTTTAATGGCCGAGCCCACGTCCAGTGGGGCCCTGCCGTGGCTGTTGATCCTGTTTGTGGGGAGTGGTTGTGCCGCCCTCATTTACGAAGTCGTCTGGCTTCAACTGCTCCAGCTCGTGATCGGTCTGACGACCGCATCCCTGGGCATTTTGCTGGGAACCTATATGGGGGGGATGT
Organism: uncultured Planctomycetia bacterium; assembly: GCA_963824275.1. GTDB lineage: Bacteria > Planctomycetota > Planctomycetia > Pirellulales > Thermoguttaceae > JANXQG01. Next base: position 598,281 of record CAWGOT010000010.1, read on the forward strand.
GCATTGGGAGCCTGCTCCTGTCTCGGCTGGTTTCAAGCCGCCGGCATCCGCTGCGCGTCTATGCGTTGTTGGAACTGGGCATCGGGGCCTGCGGGCTGGCGGTGCTCTTCGGCCTGCCGATGCTGGCGGATTTTTATACCGCCCGGGGCGGCAACGGCCTGGAAGCGGCTATGCTCCGCGGCCTGGTCGCCGCCATCTGCCTGCTTCCGCCGACGCTGCTGATGGGGGCAACTCTGCCGGCGATTTCGCGCGGGGTGGAATCGACGCCGCACGGGGTTTCGTGGCTGGGGTTCTTTTATGCGGGCAATATCGCCGGGGCGACGCTTGGCTGCTTGCTGGCGGGTTTCTATTTGTTGCGCGTTTACAACATGGCAACGGCGACGTACGTCGCCGCGTGCGTGAACCTCGCCGTCGCGATCCTGGCGCTCGTTCTTTCGGGATTCACGGCACACAAGGCCCCGGCGGAGCCGCAAGGCAAGGCGCGGCCGCTGCCCGCGCCCGGCGCGTGGGCCGTGTATGTGGCCATCGGCCTGTCCGGCGTCTCGGCACTGGGGGCCGAGGTGGTTTGGACGCGAGTGGTCTCGCTGCTGCTGGGCGCGACGGTCTACACCTTCTCGATCATTCTCGCGGTCTTTCTCTTTGGACTGGGGATCGGCAGCAGCGCCGGCTCGATCTGGGCGCGAACGGTGGCGCGGCCCCGGCTCGCGCTGGGCGTCTGCCAGATGCTGTTGGTCTTCGCGGCCGGCTGGACGATTGCCATGATTACGCGCTCGCTCCCGTATTGGCCGGTGAATCCGTCGCTCTCCGGCCCGTGGTACACGTTCCAACTCGACCTGGCGCGGTGTCTTTGGGCCATCCTGCCGCCGACGATCCTCTGGGGCGCCAGCTTCCCGTTGGCCCTGGCTGCGCTGGCGGTCAAAGAGTCCGACCCCGGCCGGCTGGTCGGCAGCACCTACGCGGCGAACACCGTGGGGGCGATCCTGGGCGCGCTGGTTTTCAGCCTGATCCTCGTTCCGGCGATTGGCACGCAGTGGTCTCAGCGGGTTCTCCTGTTACTGCCGGCGCTGGGGGCGTTGTTGCTGCTTGCGCCGTATGCCTTGGCGACGCCCGCCGGGGCCTCCGAGGAACGGCCCGCGGGCCTCGGGCTGAGGTTCGCCGCCTTCGCCGGGATCATCGCCGTGGTGGCGCTGACGATCCTTCTGGCCGTGAGCGTCGCGCCGATTCCCTGGGGCATTGCCGCCTACGGCCGGCAGATCATGCCCTACTACGACAGCCTGGTCCCGGGCATTGTCGCGGAGGACGACATTCCGACCAGCGGCCCGGGATCTTCCAGCACCTACTGCGTGTACATGGGTGAAGGACTCAATGGGACGGTCGCCGTCACGCTGGCGAACGGGGTGCGGCAGTTCCATTCGGCGGGGAAAGTCCAGGCATCGTCGAGCCCCAACGACATGCGCCTGCAGCGGCTGCTCGGCCACATTTCCGCCTTGCTCAGCAAGAACAATGAGTCGGTGCTCGTCATCGCCTGCGGCGCAGGGGTGACCGCCGGTTCCTTCGTGCCTCACCCGGGGGTGAAGCACATCACCATTTGCGACATCGAGCCGCTGGTGCCGGAGAAGGTCACTCCCATGTTCGAAGTCGAGAACCACGCGGTGCTCAAAGACCGGCGCACGACCGTCGTCCTGGACGACGGCCGGCATTTTATCCGCACCTCCAAGGAGAAGTACGACATCATCACGTCCGACCCGATCGATCCGTGGGTCAAGGGCTGCGCCGCACTGAACACCGTCGAGTACTACGAAATGTGCAAGGCCCATCTCAAGCCCGGCGGCGTAATGAGCCTCTGGATTCCCCTGTACGAGAGCGACTCCGAGACCATCAAGAGCGTGCTGGCCACCTTCTTCAAGGTGTTTCCCAACGGCATCCTGTGGAGCAACAATATCGCCGGCAAAGGCTATGACGCCGTGCTCTTCGGCCAGGTCGAGCCGGTCCAGGTCGACGTGGACGAATTGCAGGCCAGGTTGGACGCGCCGGCGAACAGCAGCGTCAAGCAATCGCTGGCCGACGTGGGCTTCAACGACGCCGTTGGTTTGCTCTCCACCTACGCCGGCCGCGCCGACGACCTGCAAGAGTGGATGGAGAGCGCCCAGATCAATACCGACGCCAATCTCCGGCTGCAGTATCTTGCCGGCCTCGCGTACAACAAGTACATCGGCGAGCAATTGCTGAACGAAATCCGGATGCACTACAAGTTCCCTGAGAACGTCTTTGTGGGCGGTGGTACCGAGCGCCTGAGGGAACGTCCTGGACCACAACGCAGGCTTGTCAAAGACGCCGTGAAAGAGCCAGGGGCTCCAGCGGGCGATGAAGAAACGGTTGCTGTTCTTGATTGCCGCCGGAGCTGCGGCAGTGGCTCGACGTGGAGGGCAAGGGCTTTCCCGGTTGGGAGACCGGGCGGAACGATTTGTTCGTTTTCCTCCCGCTTCTCTGCCGCGATGCGAAGTGAGGAGAGGTGCCGTGGTTGCTTACGCTTCCTTGTTCGCGGCGAACTGTGGGACGGATTGGCAATCCCTCCTACGGCATTCCTCCTATTCTCCGGCGGTCCTGAGCTATGGGAGGCCCATGACGGGGAACGTCAAAAAGAGCCCTACCGAGAATAGCAGCGCCCCCAGGAAGATGCAAACCGGCAGCGTCAGCACCCAGGCCATCAGGATGCTGATCAGCGTGTCCTTCTGCAGGCCGGATTTGTTGGCCGCCATGCTGCCGGCGATTCCCGAGGAGAGGACGTGCGTCGTGCTCACCGGCAGCCCCATGAAATCGGCCAATCCGATGGTCGCCGCGGCCATCAGTTCGGCGGCGGCGCCCTGGGCGTAAGTCAGGTGCGACTTGCCGATCTTCTCGCCCACGGTGACCACGATCCGCTTCCAGCCGATCATCGTTCCCAGACCCAAAGCGATGGCGACCGCGAACTTGACCCAGGTCGGGATGTACTTGACGATCTTGTTCAAATCCTCGTTGTACGTTTTGAGCGCCTTGACGGTGGCCGGATCGGTCAGATTCTGGGCGGGGTTGTCCATGCGGTCGGTAATCTGCATCGCGTCCGTCGCCAGGAGCTGTTTGCCATGGATCAGCTTGTCGAGGCTGTCGGTCACGAGGTAGATTTCGGTGCGAAGATCGACCCGATCGTCGAGCGGCACGGTGCGCATGCTGGGGATCTCATCGAGCTCCTGGGCGATCGTGCGGCTGGCCAGTGCGATGGAGGCATAGGTCTTGGCGGTCGGCGCTCCACCCTCCTTGGCAAACCGCGTCAGGTCGGTGATCGCTTCGCTCAAGGTCACCTTCTATCTTAAAGGCATACGCGTAGTCGTTGGGTTTCTTCTGGGGCAGCGTCACCACCAGCCCCTTCGCATCGCGGGTGAACTCCAACGGTCCGTGGCCCAGCAACTCCACCCGAGCCACCTCCTTGGGATATTCCTTGCTGCCCTGGGCAAGAGTCTTGATGGTTGCCTTGCCGTTGGCGGGCCAGGCCATGAGGAAGGCATACAGGGTGTCACCCTTGGAGGTGAAGCGGAAGTCCTCGGCCGTGTAGGCGCGGACATCGCGTGCGCCGCCGAACTGGCCTTTCGCGGCAGGCGTGGCGACGGACGGCCCTTCGCCGTAGACTGTCCAAGGGCGAGTGGCATGGATCCCTTCGCCGTTGGGGGCGATCCACTTGCCGATGCCCTCGACACAGGCCACTTCGTCCTCGTCGATCGTGCCGTCGCCACGCACGGGGATGCTGAGCATCAGATTCCCGTTTTTGCTCACGATATCGATCAGCATCTGCACGACCTGGTCCGGCTTCTTGTAGCGGTGCCGATCGAAGACGCTCCGCTCGTAGTGCCAGGAGCCGATGCAGGTGTCGGTCTGCCAGGGCAGGACCTCCCCGCCGTTGCTCACGCCGCGCTCGAGATCGAGCACCAGGGCCCGCCGCTGTTGGGCACTCAAGCCCTTGCCGGTCATCACCGCCTCCACCTTGCCGCCGTTCCGCGCCTGGTTCGTATTGTAGAGGTAGGCGGCGATGCGGAGGCCGACGTCGCTGACCGGGTAGATCGGCAGGACCGTGTCGTCGAAATAGAGGATGTCGGGGCTGTATTTGTCGATCAGGTCGACGATACGATAGAAGAACTTCTCGACGTAGGCATTGTCCAGGGGCGGATTGCCCGACTGCTGCCAATTGAAGCGGCCCGCGGCGTGGTACTGGGCGTAAAGATCCTGCGGATCGAGACCTTCCCACCAGAGGCCCTTGCCGTCGGCCTTCGTCATGCGGCCGTCGTAGGGCACGCCGGCCAGGGGGCCGCTCGTGTCGGCCTTCTGGGCGTCCTGATACCAGCTCCAGGCACGGTCGCCGTGGCACGAAACGGCCAACCGCAGGCCGGCATCGCGGGCCGCCTTGGCCCAGCCTCCCACGATGTCCTTCTTGGGACCGATGGCCACACTGTTCCAGGGCTGATACTTCGAGTCAAACATGTCGAAGTTGTCGTGGTGGTTGGCCATCGCGGCAAAGAACGTCGCGCCGGCTTTCTTATAGAGACCAATCAGGTGCATGGGGTCCCATTTCTCCGCCTTCCACTCGTGGATCACGTCCTTGAAGCCGAATTTCGAGGGGTGGCCGTATTTCTGCACGTGGAACTTGTAAATCGCGCCGTTGAATTGATACATTTTCTGGGCGTACCAGTCGCCCATCTCGGGCTGGCATTGCGGGCCCCAGTGGGCCCAGATGCCGAATTTCGCGTCGCGATACCAATCGGGAACCCGGTAGTTGCCTAGCGATTCCCAGGTCGGCTGGAAGGGCCCTGGGGCCGTGCCGAAGCCGGGCGGGGCGGGAATGGCCATCGGTGCGGGTGGCAAGGCGCCAGCGGCGGTTGGCGCAGCGGCAGGCGGGCTGGCCGCCTGGCCCAACACGGCAGGTAGGCAGGCGGCCGGAACCGCTCCCGCCAAGACTTGCATCATCTGTCGTCGCGACAAAGTCATGATCGAGTTCTCCAGGTATCTTTTGCCATCAAGGATAGAAGTACTTCAGGGACCGCGCCGGCTGCCGCTGCGAACCGGCGGAGCCGGCGCCGCGGCGACCTCGGGACGCGCGGCCGCTGCCTTGACATCGATTACTACTTCCGCCGGGGCCAGGCCTTCGGCGGTCGCCCGCAAGGTCAGCGGCCCGTGGCCCTCGCGCCGCGACTGCAGGATCACCTGGGCTAGCCCGTTGAAGATCGAATGTTTGTTGCCCTTCTCTGGCTCATGGCAGTTCGGATCGCCGTTGTTCAGCCCAATGATCGCCCCGGGACCGGTGATCTCAAACGTCACGGGAAGCTTGGCCGTCGGCACCAAGCGGCCCTGGGCATCGACGGCCTGCACGGTGACGGGCTGCGCGTCGTCACCATCGCCCGCCAGGCTGCCCCGATCGGCGATCAGCTTCAGCGCGGCGGGCGTGCCGGTCGTCTCGACGGCGAAGCGAGCCACCTCCTCGGCACCGCGGAATGCCACGGCCTCCAACTTGCCGGCCTCATAGGGCACCTCGACGGTCAGCATCTCGTACTTGTCCACGGGCTTTTCGCCGATCGGCTTGCCATTCAAAAAGAGGGCGACTTTCTCGGCGTTCGAGAGCACCATGACTTTGACGGGCTTGCCTTCGCTGTCGGCCCAATTCCAATGGGGAGCCAGATGCAGGATCGGACGATTCTGGATCCACTGTGCCTGGTGGATATAGTAGGCCGTCTTGGGGAATCCGCAGAGGTCCATACAGCCGAATGACGATCCGCACGCCGGCCAGGAGAGCGGCTGCGGCTCGCCGCGGTAGTCGAAGCCGGTCCAGACCATCGTGCCGGCCACAAAGGGCCGCTGGTCGACCTGCCGCCAGGCGTTCCGATGGGAAAGGCCCCACGGCAGAACCTGCGAATCGTAGGCGTCCAGGACGGCTTGTCTGCGGTTGGTGGTGTATTCGTCGCGGGTCATGACCGTCGAGGTGTCTTCGGAACTGAAGATCGGCTTGGCGGGGTAGAGCGCGTGATAACGATCGAAGTCGCGGTAGACGTAGTTGAAGCCCGCCACGTCGGCCGCCTGGGAGGCGTTGATCGGGTTGAGATCGGAGTTGCTCTGGGCGGCGGTGACCGGCCGGGTCAGGTCGCGCTGCTTCACCATCGAGCTCATGCGACGGACCATCTCGAAGCCCATCTCCGTGCCCTGCGACGGTTCCTCATTGAACACGGACCACAGGATCACGCTGGGGTGATTGCGGTCGCGGCGGACCATCCAGTCGAGTTGCCACAGGTACTCGGGAGACGAGCCGAAATTGCGATTTTCGTCCATCACCAGCATGCCCTGGCGATCGCAGGCATCCAGGAACTCGCTGGCCGGCGCATTATGGGCGCAGCGGAAGGCGTTCGATCCCATTTCCTTCAGGCGGCGGACGCGGAAATCCCAGATCGAATCGGGCACCGCCACGCCGACGCCCGCGCTGTCCTGGTGATTGCACGTTCCCAGCAGCTTGAGCGGCCGATCGTTGAGGAAGAAGCCCTTGTCGGGATCGAAGCGAATCGTGCGGAACCCGCAACGCGTGGTCACTTCATCCGCCACCGCCCCCGCGCTTCACGACGGTACGAACGGCGTACAACACGGGCTCATCGACGGACCATAGGCGGGGCGATTCGACGGCGAGCGTGAACCGGGCAATGGACTCCTTGAGCGGATCGACACCGGCCTCGGTCTTGGCGCTGGCAACGGTCTTCCCCGCGGGGTCGATCAGCGTCGACTCGACCTCCACGCCGGCCGGCGTCTTATCGCTGCTCTCCAGCGCGACCTCAAGGGGGATCGACCAATTACCGCTGGTGTTGCGAACGGGGTTGGCATACACGCCGTCGGTCTCGATATGGACGGGATTGCGTTTCACCAGCCAGGCATGGCGGTAGATCCCCGCCCCTTCATACCACCAGCCCTCCTGCGCCACGGCATCGACCTGGACGGCGACAGTATTTACTTCGGCGCCGAATTTGGCAAACGGCGTGATGTCGAGGTAGGCCGACGTGTAGCCGCACCAGTTCCGCTGGGCCAGCACGCCATTGACCCAGATCGTCGAATGCGTGGCGATGCCGTCGAATTGCAGCTCGATGTGCTTGCCGTGGTCGGCCGGATCGAGGCGGAAGTACCGCCGATACCAGCCCATCCCGCGGGCGCGATAGCCCTGCGAGATGTTGGCGTTCTGGTCGAAGGGCTGTTCCACCGCCCAATCGTGAGGCAAATCGACCTTCTTCCACGCCGAGTCGTCGAAGTTCGGCGCCGCCGCGCCCCATGCCTGTCCCGCCTTGGCATTGTTGTACGAGGGCTGGTGCCCCTTGATGACCGGGAAGGGAATATCGCCTTCATGAAAGAGCCAGCCGCGGTCCAGCGAGAGCCGCTGGCGGGCGGGCGGGTTGGATTGGGAGGGGTCGGCCTGGCCCTGTGCGCACAGCAGAGGAAAAACCATCCCCAACACTCCCAGGAGGATCAGCGAATGTCTGCCGCACTTGTTCATGGGAACCTCACTTTGCAGGTTAACTATTGACTCCTCACTCGTAGTCACGCCCATTATGCTCCAGCGACGCAGCCTGCACAATACTCCGGGGCGGGCTGCTTAGAGAAAACCCGCCGCCGTGGCTGATCCAAGCTCATGAAACACGCTTGTCGGGCCTGGTTTGCTCCCGACATGCCGGCTGGGGTGCTCGGCCTGGGGTTAGAATGCGTTTCACTTTGCTCTTCTACTGCCACGGCAGCGGGATGATTTGGTTTACGGCTTGGCTTTCCTTTGTGACTTGGTTGCGGTTTTCAGTCGTCGGCCAGTGCCGCGATAAAGCGCTGCGCTCGCCATACCGGCCAGCAGGAGCGCCAGCGTGTCAGGCTCGGGCACGGCCGAAGGCGCTGCAAGGGAACTGCCGCTGCTGGGCGCGGCCAGCTCCAGGCCGCCGGCCGCGGGCGAGCCGAAGAGCGATGCCGCCCCCGTGCCCACCGTCAAGCTCGACCCGTTGGGAATGCCATTGGGGTTCTCGACCACCAGCGTGCCGGCGTTCACGAAAGTCCCGCCGGTGTAGCCGTTGGAGCCGCTGAGGATCAGCATGCCGGCGTCGTCCAGGCTCAAGAGCCCCGCGCCGGGCGTTTCCTCGCTGATGTCCCCGCTCAAGGTGAGCGTCGAATTGGCCGTGGGCGCCACGCTCAGGTTGCCGGCCAGGATGATCGGGGCCGAGATCACGTGCGTGCCCCCCTGCACGATAATGTGCGCCGTGCCGCCGCTGTTGTCCATCGTCAGGGCGTTGGCGCCGGTTGCCGAGATGCTGAATCCCGACGTGGTCGAGAAATCCGCATTGCCCAACACCAGCGTGCCGACCGACACCGGAACGTCGAGCACAACGCCCACCAGGGCCGACGAGGCGTCGTTCAGGATCGCCATGTTGCCGGCTTTGGTAGGCGCCGTGTTGGGGCTCCAAGGGCCGACCGACCAGTTGCCGCTGCCGGTTGCCCATGCCGCCGTTCCGCTGAACGAGGATCCGCCCGGCAACTCCAGCGCGTTGGCGGTGTACACCAGGTAGCCCGGCGGCAACGGATTGCCGTTGAGGTCGACCGTGGCAAAGGCGCCGGTGACGTTACTGCCGTAGGTAATCAGTTGCTCCCCAGCCGCGGTGGCGCCGGACAAGTTCAACGTGCCGCCGAACGAGTCGTTGCCGCCGACGTTGGTCGTCAAGACGTTGCCAATCGCCAGGTTCACCGCGCCGGCAGTGCCCACGGAGAGTGCGTAGATCGACTGCGGCGAGTTCGTGGCGTCCAGCGTGCCGCCCGTTACGCAAACGCTGGAATTGGCGCGAACGTGTCGGCCGCACCCGCCTTGAGCACGCCCGCATTGATCGTCGTGGCGAAACTATATGTGTTCACGCCGGTTAGCGTGAGCATGCCGGAGCCGTTCTTGGTGAGGTACAGGCCGCCGCCGCCGTCCTGCAGCGTGCCGCCGAAGGTGGTCGCGGTCGTTTGATTCAAGGTCAGCGTGGCCTGCGGGCCGGTGCTGTTGGTGATCGTGCCGGCCGCACCGCTGAGGCTGCTGACCGTCACGCTGTTGCCATTGAGGTCGAGGAACCCGCCGTTGGCTGCCACAGCGCCGCCGGGCAGGGCAGCCGGGTTGCCCGAGCCGAGCTGCAGGGTGCCGGCGCTGACGGTGGTCGTTCCAAGATAGGTATTCGCCACATTCAGCGTGAGCAGGCCCGAGCCGAGCTTGGTGAGACCGCCGTTGCCGCTGAGGCCGGCGGTGCCGAAGGAAACGCTGTTGCCGTTGGTATCGATCATGGCCGCCTGTCCTGCGGCGATGGGCGCGATGGCCCAAGACACGTCCTGGGTGTTGCCGCTGGCATATTGCAGCGTGCCGCCGTTGAAGGTGATGCTGCTTGCGGCCAACGGCACTGCCCCCGCGGTGAAGTTCAGCGTGCCGCCGGTGAGCGTGGTGCCGCCGGTGTAAGTGCCGGCGCCGCTCAGATACTGCGTTCCGCTGCCGATCTTGACCAGGGCCAGATTGCCATTCGCCGAGCTATTCTGGATCGTGCCGGAGAACGTCCCGCCGTTACCGCCGTTGCCGACGGTCAGAACCGATGGGCCGTAGCCGGCCACATTGTCGATCGTGCCCGAGCCGTTGAGGGCGCCGACGCCGGCGATGGCCCCGTTCAGGTCGAGCAGGCCGCCGTTGTTGATCGTCAGGGGGCCGGCGCCGCTCATCGCCGTATTGCTGCCCAACTGCAGCGTGCCGGCCAGAATGTGCGTGCCGCCGCTATAGGTGTTCACGCCGTAAAGGTTGAGCTGGCCGCCGTTGCCGCCGCTGAACGCCAGCGCGAGCACGCCGGCGCCGTTCTGCAACTGTCCGCCAAAGAGCGTCGAGCCGGTCTGGCTGACGGTCAACGTGCTGGTGATGGCAGACGCACTATTGGTCACAACGCCGGATGCCCCGCTGAAGGAGGGCGCCAGGATGCTCAATCCGGCCAAGTCGAGGACGCCGCCGTTGGCCGCGACCGCGCCCGTGCCGATGGCGCTGGCGTTGCCGAGTTGCAGCGTGCCACCGGTAACTTGCGTGCCGCCGCTGTAGGTATTGGTGTTGGTGAGCGTCAGCAGGCCGTTGGCCTGGCCGTTGACGATCAGCGATCCGCCTGCGCCCGAGATCACGCCATCGAAGGTGGCGGCCCCCGCCTGGTTGATCGTCAGCGCCGCTGCCCAGCAGCACCTGGCTCCCCAGCCCGTCCGTGGAGGAGAGGGAGAGGATCGTTTGCACCCCGTTGGTCATGTCAAAGATGCCGCCGTTGCTGATGTTCAGCGGCGTGACGGGGAGGATGTTGCTTGCGGGCAGGACGCCAAGCAAGCCGGTGAAGTTGTAGTCGGCGATCGGAGTCGGACCTGCACTGGTGTTGCCCAAGTAGAGCGCCTGCACTTGCACCGCGGTGAGCGCCGTGTTGTAGAGCGCGACGTTCTCCAGGGCGCCGTTGAGGTTATTGGCCCCGTCTCCGCCGTCCGACGCCCAGCCCAGGCGGATTTCCGTGCCCACGTCGTTGGTCGTGAGTTGGGCTTGCCCCAGCGTATTGACCACCCCGTTATTGGTGTAGATCGACTTGGTCCCGGCATTATCGGTGATGGTGATAAGCTGCCAGGTACCCGTATTAACGGCCTGATTGCCTACCAGCCAGCCTCCGGAGTTGCGTACCATGCCGGGGAAGGTGCCTGCCGTGTTGCCGCCGCCAGCGGCAGTGCTCAAGTACATGCTGGTATTTCCCGCAGCCCACGAGCCAGCGGTGCCCTTGTTGAAAATCGTGGCGCCGGTCTGGGTGGTATTGATCCAGGCCGAAACGGTCCAGGTCGCGGTGCTGCTCAGGTTCGTCACGCCGTTCAGGATGTCAACGTACGATCCGTTGCCGTTAAAGCTTAGGCCCTGCTGGCTTGAGGGACCGGGCACGATGGAGAGCCCGGTGCCAACCACCGTGCCGTTCATGGCCGCGCCACCGCTGCCCGAGTTGGGAATCACCGTGCCGACGGCCACGCTGTCGCCCACGCCGCTGGAAACCACGCGGAGCGTGCCCCCGGCAATGTTCGTCGGTCCAGCGTAGTTCTGCGGACTGCTCAGTGTCGTCACGCCGCTGCCGATCTTGGTCAGCCCTCCGGCGCCGATCATCGTGCCGCCGAAGGTCGTCGCCGCGCCGTTGGCCCCGACCGTGAGGCTGGCCGCGCCAAGATTGACGTTGCCGGCACCAGCCAGCCCGCCCAGCGTCGCCGCGGGAACGCCGAAAGTCACGTAGCCGTTATTGTTGACGGTCACCGTGTTTTGCAGCAGGGCCGCGGCGTTGGCGACGTTGAGTGTGCCGCCGTTGACGGTCACTGGCCCGGTGAGCCCGGGATTGGCGGCGGTCAGAGTGAGTGTGCCGGGCGTGTCCGTTCCCTGGGCGCCTATGAAAGTCCCAAGCGTGATTCCGCCGCTGCCGCTGAGGCTGTTGGCAAAGGTGACGTTCTGGTTGTTGATGTAGAAGATGGCGCCGCCCGGATTATTGATCGGCGCGATCTGGCCCGAGACGTCCATGTTGACGCCAGACCATCGCAGGGCCCCACCGCCGAAGACGATGCTGCTGGAGGGCGAAATTGCCCCGGCGCTATTGATGCTCAACACGCCGCCGTTGATATAGGTCGGGCCCGTATAGGTGTCGACGCCGCTCAATCTCTGGAAGGCGGTACCGGGGGCCATGACGACGGACACCGTGCCGGAGCCATTCGTAATGCCTCCGGTGAAGGTGTAGTTGCCGGCGGCCGTGTTGCCTACGGTCACCGTGTCGGCCCCGCTGCCGGCCACGTCGGTGACCAGCCCGCTGCCGCTCAGGCCGCCGATGCTCGCACTGAATCCGTTGAGGTCGAGTAGCGAGTTCACGGTCACGCCGCCCGCCGCGGCCCCCAAGGTGGCCGTATTGCTGCCCAACTGCACGGTCCCGATGGAAACCGTCAAGCCGCCCGTGAAACTGTTTGGTCCGGCCAGGGTCAACGTACCGCTGCCCACCTTGGCAAGCGCTCCGCCGCCGCTCATCGCGCCGGAATACGTGGTGTTGGTGTTCACCCCGCCCACCGTCAGCGTGGTGGTGGGAAGGGCGAAGGCCCCGCTTCCACTCAAGGAACCCAAGGTGGCATTCGCCGACCCGGTCAGTCCGAAGACCATTCCCCGCGTGCCGTTCATGACCACTGCGGCATCGGCCAACCCTGTCGTCGAGTCGACCTCGAGCTCGCCGCCGAGCCCCGTGTAGCCCAAGCCGGCCGGTCCCGCAACGCCGGGGGGATTGACCGTAACCGTTCCGGCATAGCCGACTGCACCGGCCACGTGCCCGATTCCCAGGCCATACGCATTGTTGAGCGCGTCGATGACCAGGGCGCCCGAACCGGAAAGCTGGCTGAAGGCCATGTCCTTATTTTGGTAGTCAACATAGGCCGTAAGTCCGCTCGTGCCGATCGTGACGGTGCCGGTAAGATTCTGATACCCCTCCTCGCCATAGAGAATCGCACCGTTGGCGGAAATGCTGTTGGAGAAGGTGAAATTGGTCACTGCGCCGCCAACGCCACCGAAGAGCAGTTGGGCGTTGCCGCTGATGGAGACCGATCCGGACCCCAGGGAAGCGGTATTCTCGTTGCCGCCGGAGAAAGTGCCCAAGGCGACAATGCCGCCGCTGATGGTCGTGCCGCCCGAATAGGTGCTGGAGCCAAGCAGCGTCAGCGTGCCGCTGCCCGTCTTGACTAGTGCCGACACCGTGTTCTGGTTGCTGTTCGACAGAGGAACCGTCACGGTCAAGCCGCCGTTGCCCGTGATATTGAAGGTCGTGCTGGGGGCAAGGGCGAGCCCGATGTTGCTTCCCGTGCCGGAAATCAGCGAGGGCACGGAACCGATGACGCTCACGCTACCCGAGGCAGCGGCGGCAAAGCCCCACTCCGGAAACAGCGTGCTGTAGCCGCCCAGCCCCGTCAAGGTGCCCCCGTTGAGCGTGAGCGAACTGAAGTAATTGGCGTCGTTCCCCACCGTGCTGACGAGGGTGCCCCCATTGATAAACACTGCCGGCTGGTCCGTTGAGCTGCTATTGCCCGTGACATTGCCCGCCGCATACTGTAGCGTGGCCCCGCTGTTGATCGTAATGCTGCGGCCGGCCACGTTGAAGGCGCCCAAGGCGGAGTTGGCAACGTTATAGTTGTTGTTGCCGGCGGTCGCGTCCAGCGTGCCCCCGCTGACGACCACGCTGCCGGTAAATGTGCTGCCGTTGTTGCTCAGCGTCAACGCGGCGTTGCCGGTCTTAACCAGCGAGCCGTTGCCGGTGATGGTGTTGCCGTACGTCCAATTGCTGCCGAGGTTGGCCACGAACACGCCACTGTTGCTCAGGGCAATGCCCGACGTGGAAAGGGGGTAATTGACCTGCAGGGTGCCGGTCAAGACGGAGGTAAGGCCGGTGTAGGTGTCCGAAGCGGTGAGCGAGAGCAGGCCGGAGCTCGTCTTAACCAACTGGCCGTTGCCGCCGATCGCGCCGCCGAAACTCATGTTCGACGGATTGGCGAAGACCAGCACGCCGCTGTCGGTCACGGCGTTGTTGGGCAAGGAGCCGTTGGTCGTCAGGCCGTCGCCCACCTGCAGCGTGCCGGAACTGACCACCGTCGGACCCGAATAGCTGTTGTTGCCGCTGGCCAGGATAACCTCGCCGCCGCTCGCCGGGCCGTTGACCACCAGGCCCAAGCTGCCCGTCAAGGCCGGGGCGAAGGTCAGCGTGCCGCCGCCGCCGCCCAAGCGATAGTTCGTGTCGCTGGGCGTCAGAACTCCCGTGTACGTCTCGCTGTCCAAAGCGCCCAGGCTGAGATAGTTGAGTGAGTTCGCCGCCAGGTTGACGGCGTCGGCCGAAGTGGGCGGGGTCACGACCAGCGTGCCGGTGGAGTTCGTGCCGCTGGTGAGGTACGGCAGCAGGCTGGGCAGGCCGCTCGCCTCCAGCCCCACGGCGCCGGAGGTGCTCACCGTGATCGAATTGTCTTCGGCAACTGTGGAAACGGAGCTCATCGAGCCATAGAGCAGCGCGCCGGCCGTGACCGTCGTCGAGCCGTAATAGGTGTTGACGCCGGTAAGGTAAAGGGTTGCAGTGGTGTTCTTCACCAGGCTGGCGTCATTCCCCTCGTCATTGATCGTGCCCGCGAAACTGCCGCCGCCGACCGTCAGCGTGGCGCCCGGGCCGTAGGCCAAGAGCAGCGTGCTCTGCGGCGAACCATTCAGGCCGACCAGCGTCTGCGCCGCGTTGTCCAATTCGACCGTGCTGGCGTTGTTGATGTTCAGCGTGGTCGTGGAGGGCAGCGAAGCGGTCGCGCCCACCGTGAGATAACCGCCGTTAATGGTGGTCGCGCCCAAATAGGTCGCGGTGCCAAGGAAGGTGACATTGCCGGGGCCGGTGAGGGTCACGCTGTTGCTACCGCTGCCATGCACGATATTCCCGGAGAAGGTCAAGGTGTTGCCGGGGCTCACGGACTGCGAGGAGATGGTGAGCGAGCTGTTGAGCGTGATGTTGCCGCCGAAACCGGCGTTGTTGTCGTCGATGTTCCCCAGGGTGGCGTCGGCGGCGTTGACGGTAACGTTCTGCGGGAAGGTATTCGCGCCGCTGATCAGCAACTGCGCCGGGCGCTGCCCGTGTAAATATCGCCCACTTGGACGGCCGCGCCGTTGCCCAAGGCCCCGGCCGCCGCGGCCACCAACACGCCCGCGCCGATCGTCGTCGTGCCGCTATAGTTGTTCTGCGCGGCGAGCGTCAGCGTGCCGGCCCCCAGCTTGTAGAAGCCCATGCCGGCGCTGCCGGAGGAGCCGTCGGGAATGCTCGAGGAGTAGGGGAAGGTCTCGCCGGACACGACCTGGATGCCGAAGACCGTGCCCGTGCCGAACGCGACGTTGGTCAATACGCTCGAGACGTCGCTCGATTGGAACTCGCCCGCGCTCGTGCCGGCCTGAACGACCAGCGTGCTGCCGGCGCCGTTGACGGCAATCTGGCCCCCGAACTGGTAGGCCGGCTGACCGCTGGACAACCCCAGGGTATTGACGCTGGTGGCGACGAGCACGCCGCCGTTGACCTGGGTGCCGCCCGTGTAGGTGTTATTGCCGGTCAGGGAGAGGATGCCCGTGCCGAGCTTCATCAGCCCCAAGGAACCGTTGGTGGTATCGGCGATCGACGTGCCGTAGGTGACGTTCTCCGGGGCATTGACCTGGATCCCGAGGTAGGTGTTCGCTTCGAAAGTCGCGTTGTGCAATACCTGGTCGACGCCGCCGCCGGCGGTCAGGCTGAAATCGCCGGCATTGGTGCCGGCGGTGACGGCCAAGGCGGCGCCGGGGTTGACCACAATGTTGCCGCCCGCCGTGTATCCGGGCAAGGCGCCCGTGTTGGCGGCGATCAGCACGCCGGCGTTGACCGTCGTGCCGTTGGTGTAGGTGTTCGCCCCGCTGATGGTCCAGGTGCCGGGACCGTTCTTCGTCAGGCTGCTCGCGCCGCTGTAGCTCAGACCCAGCGAGCCGACGGTCGTGCCCTCAAGGGTCAGAGGGCCGTTGGCGTTGTTGTTGATCAGGCCGTAGCCATAGGCGTTTCTCGTGGCAAGCAACTGGAAGGTGACGGCGCCCGAGGCGTCGAGGGTGGCCCCGTTGGCGCCGATGGTAAAGCTGCGATCGTAATTGCCGCCGGCGGTCGCCGTGCCGACGTAGCGGAGCGTGCCGCCGTTGAGCAGCAGATTGCTGCCGGTGAAGGCCAACTGGCCGAACCCGCCGTTGATGCTGCTGTCGCTGTCGGACCAGGCCAAGACCACGATCTCGCCGCCGTTGTTCACGGTCACCGTCTGGTTCGCCCAGTTGAGGTTGGAGTACAGGCTGCCGCCCACCAGCGAGAGCGTGCCACCGCTGACGGTGACCGACCCGCTGTTGGTGCTCTTGCCGCTCAAGGCAAGGTAGTTGCCGCCGATCGTCGCGATCGAGCCGCTGCCGCTGATGGCGCCGCCGTAGGTCTGCGCCGCCGCGTTGTTGAAAACGAGCGCGGAGTTGTTGGCGATATTGCCCGCGACCGCGCCGCTGGTGACGCCGTTGCCGAGCTGCAGCGTGCCGGCGGAGATCGTGGTCGGACCGCTGTAGGTCTCGTTGTTGATCAAGGTCAGCGTGCGGCTGCCCAGCGTGACCAACGCGCCGTTGCCGCTGATCGCGCCGGCAAAGGTCTCGTTCGAGGCATAATCGAAGGCGAAAACGCCGTTGTCGGACACCAGCCCCGTGGCGGACAGCGAGCCGTCCTGGCCGGCCT
This sequence comes from uncultured Planctomycetia bacterium, assembly GCA_963824275.1. Taxonomy (GTDB): domain Bacteria; phylum Planctomycetota; class Planctomycetia; order Pirellulales; family Thermoguttaceae; genus JANXQG01. The sequence goes on from CAWGOT010000010.1 coordinate 614,630, forward strand.
GCCCGCTGCCGAGCACGAGCGTGCCGCCGGAAATCGTCGTGCCGCCGGTATAGCTGTTGGAATTGGTGAGCGTCAAGAGGCCCGGGCCGGACTTGGTCACCGCCCCGCTGCCGCTGATCGTGCCGCCGAAGGTCCCCGCGGTGTAGTCGGCGAAGACCAGGGCCGAATTGTTGCTGACCTGGCCGAGCAAGGAGCCGTTGGTCGTCACGCCGTCGCCCACCTGCAGCGTGCCGCCCGAGATCGTCGTGCCGCCGCTGAAGGTGTTGCCCGTGCTGGTCAGCGTCACGGCCCCGCTGTTGAGCTGCAGCAGGCCCGGCCCGGTGATCGGGTTGCCGAAGGTCTGCTGTCCCGTCAGGCTATAAACCAGCGAACCGCTGTCCGAAATCGAGCTGTTTTGCAAAAAGCCGTCCGTGCCGGCCGTGCCGTTGCCCAGTTGCAGCGTGGCCCCCGGCCCGATCGAGGTCAGCCCCGTATAGGTGTTGGTGTTCTCGATGATCAGCGTGCCGCCGTCGGTCAGGCTCAACCCCGTGTTGCCGGTAATCGAGGCCGTCCCGGAAAGCGTGTAGGTGCTCGTCTGGTTTTGGAAGGTCACGCTGCTAGGTGCTACGTTCCCTGTGTTCAAGGTCACATAGGTGGTCGCGGCCGAGTCGCTGAAGACGACCGCATCGCCAGGCTGGAACTTCTCATACTGGTCCGTCCCTCCCATCTGGAGGAAATTCCCGTAGGCGTTCCAATCGTTCGCGACCCCCGTCCAGGCAACCGAGTACAGCCCCGTCACCAGCAGGTCCAACTCCTGCGGGTTGGTGGGATTGATCTCCAGGTTGCCCACGGCCCGGTTGGGAAGCACCGGATTGAGTACGAAGGTGTTGTTACTGAAGCCGTTCGCCAGGCTGCCGGCTCCGCCGGGGTCGGTTGCGATCAGGGCGTACGTGCCCGTGCCGGAAATCGCGCCCGTGATCAGGATCTGTTGCGTGTTGTTGGGCGATTGCCGGTGCCGAGGTTGCCGACATTCAGCCCATTGTCGATCACCAGGCCCGGACTGCCGGCAGGCGCGAGCGAGTCGAACTGGAAGATGACATTCGAGCCGTTGTTATAGCTGAAAGGAACCGTCAGGCCGTTGGCCAGGGTGAGCGGGCTGCCGGCCGCCATGCCGGCCTCGATCGTCGTGGTAGACGGCGCGTTGTTGCCGATCACGACCGGTCCGTAGATCGTGCCCGTGCCGCCCAGGGTCCCTGCGGAAACGCTTACCGTGCTTGCGGTCGACGAGGCATACAGCGAGCCGTTGACCAGGAACCGCCCGCTGGCCAGGGTCGTATTGCCGGAGTAGCTGTTGGTGGCGGTGAAGGCGATCGTGCCGTTGGAACCCAATTGGATTCCCGTGGTCCCGGCCCCTTCCACGTAGACGGAATTCGCGCCGCCGATCTGGACCCCGCCGCTGCCGCTGATCGGGCCGGTGAAATCGACGCGGCCCGCCTGCGCGGCATAGAACGTGGCGGGGCCGTTCAACTGCACGCTGCCCTTGAAGGCCGTGTAGTCGTCGGTGAAACCGCCCAGCACCACGCTGCCGTTGCCGGGAACCGGGTTGACGACGATATTGCGGTTGGTGAACAACGCCGACGGGCTGCTGCCGATAACCCGGCTGTTGGGCCCGTAGGTCATGAAGGCCAGGTTCGCCCCGCTGGCCGTGGCGCTGCTCCCACTCGTGACGCCGATGACCAGCGCGGACGTGCCGGCGCCCAGGGGGCCGGTCTGGCCGTTGGCATAGTCCGCCGAGCCGATGAACAGCCCGCCCCCGGAGAGCTGCAGACTGGCGGCGTTGAAGGTGCTGGCGCTGCTGGCGAAAAGCAGGCCGCCCAAACTGCCGCTGCCGCCGTAGGTCACGCTGACGGCGGCCGAACTGGAGTTGCTGATCGCCCCGGCATACTCGCCCTCGGGCGTTTGGGCAGCCGTCCCGCGAATCGCCGAAAAGAGCACGCTGCTGCCGGCCGACGCGGAGAACAGGTCGATCGGATTCTCCAGCACCAGCGTCGTATTGGCGGTCGGGGAGCCCAGCACGAGGTTGCCGGGGATATAGGTCCCGCGCTGCAAGGTCGAGAGGGTGGTCAAGGTGGACGACGTATACAGGCCCACCGTCCGCTGTGCGAAGTTCGCGCTGGAAGCGGAGAAGCCCACGACATCCGAGGTATTTCCGGAAGCGCCGAGGCTGATCTGGCCGGCGGTCGGGATCTGACCGGCGGAAACCACCATGTAGGAGAAGCTGTTGGCCGCCGTGGGATCGAGCGCGGCGCCGATCTCGAGGATCGCCGTGCCGCCGCCGGTCGAGTTCAGGCTGATGGGTGCCAGGGCGCTGACGGCCCCGCCGCTGCCCAAGGCTTTCTGGTTCAGGAGCGAGAGGATCGACAGGCCGCCGCTGGTGCTATTGGATACCGTCACGAGTCCCGGGGAACCTATATTGGTATTCTGGCCCGAGATCATGAGTTGCCCGTTGAGGACGGTCGTGGGGCCGGTATAGCTGTTGGAGGCATTGCTGACCTGCAAGGTCCCCGCGCCGAACTTGGTCAGGCCGACGGAACCAGCGGCCGAGTCCTGAACCAGGGCCGAGAAAACTACCGGCGCGGTGGCGTTCGAGGTGTCGACGCCGAAGGAAGAGCCGGTCAGCAGTCCGCTGTTGGTCCCGGTCAGGCTGGCAAACAGAGTTGCGGCCTGTGCGGGGGTGAAGCCGCCGTTGCTGTCGACGTTGACCGCCAGGGTGGCCTGGGAGCCGGCGGTGATGTTCGTCGCGGTCCAGCTCGTTTGGTTCCCGGCGTAGAGAGCGGAAGTTGTGGCAAACTGCAGAATTCCGCTGCTGACGCTGGTCGTACCGCTGTAGGTGTTGGTGCCGCTGAGGATCTGGGTTCCCGCGCCGATCTTGGCCAGCGACACCATGCCCGAACTGTTCTGGATCGTCGCCGAGAAGGTCCCGTTTGCGCCGCCGCTGCCGATGGTCAACGTCGCGGCGGTTGAATTAAGATCGTCAATTACGCCCGACGTGCCAAGCAGTGCGCCCACGGTGGGATTGAAGCCGTGCAGGTCGAGCACGCCGCCGCTCATGGTCAAAGGGCCCGTGGTGGCGCCCAAGGCCGCGTTGTTGCCCATCTGCAGGGTGCCCCCGACGATCGTCGTGCCGCCGCTGTAGGTATCGGCGGCGTTGAGCGTCAGCAGGCCGCCGACCCCCGCGCTTGCGGCCAGGGTCAGGGACGCCGAACCGAGACCGCCGCTGCGGTCCATCAAAGGAATGGACACGATGAGCCCGCCCGCCCCAGTGACCGAGAAGGTGTTGCTGGTTGCCAGCAGGAAGCCGTTGTACCCATTTCCAGCCCCGGTAAGCGAGATATACGAGGGCAGGCTGCCGTTGACGGTGATCGTCTCCGCACTGCCGGTGCCGCAGGTGAACATCTCCCACAGGGTGCTGTTGTTTCCGCCCAAGCCGGTAAGCGTGCCCCCACTGAAGGTGAGCGGGCCAAGTTGGTTGTTGTTGTAGGCATTGGAGAAAACCAGGCCGCCTTGTTGGATCACGAGCGCGGCCGTGGGGATGGCCCCGTTGCCTTGGCCCATCACATTGCCGCTGGCCAAAAGCAGTTCGGTGCCATTGGCAATCGTGATCGTGCGGGTACCTCCTGCACTGAGGCAATTGCCCAAGGCCCCGGCTCCGCCGCTGCCCCCAACGTTATTCGCTTCCAGCGTGCCGTTGCTGATGGTCAGGTTGCCGGAAAACGTGCTCGCGCCAGTCAACTCCAAGAGGCCAGCGCCGGTCTTGGCGACGCTGAATCCGTAGCCGCTATTGTCCGAGATCACGCCGCTGACAAGAAGATCGACGCCGCTGGCGACGGTTCCCTTGGACACATTGAAGCTCACGGTGCTCCCTCTGAGGTAGATCGGGGCACTGATTAACGAAGATACGTTCGTAGCCGTGGTGGCAATGCTGTAGCCGCCTTGGATGTTGTAGGCGCCGCCGCCGGTAGAAGTCATCGTACCGCCGTCGAGGCTGAAATTGGCCAGGTAGGCGTTGTTGTTCCCGGTCGTGTTATTCAAGAGGCCGCCGTTGACATTGACCTGAGTGACCGCCGCCCCGCCGTTATAGCCCAAGGCATCGCCCGAGTTCAACTCGACCGTCCCGCCGCTATTGATGGTAAGCGCGTCAATTATTGCGCCGCTGCCGCCACCGGTACTGAGGTTTAGCACGCCGCCCGCATTGACAACCGTGCCGCCGGTGTACAAATTGTTCTTGTTCAACGTGGTGGTGCCGCCGCTGACCACCAGCGAGCCCGCGCCCGTGATGGCGTACTCATCGAAACTCGTTGCTTGGGTCACGCTCCGCCCGGGCGTGTTGAACGCAAGCGTCGCGCCGCTGGCAATCGAAATCGAACTTGTGATCGCCAGCGAGCCGGCGTTGCTGGCCGCGCTGCGCCGATCTGCAGCGTGCCCTGCGAAATTGCGGTCACGCCGGTGTAGGCGTTGGCGCCGGTCAGCGCCATCAGGCCTGCGCCCTGCTTGGCGATTGGATAAGCGCCGTTGGTGATGATTCCACTGACCAAGAGATCGATGCCGCTCGGTACGCTGCCCGAGGCCACGTTGAAGTTCAATCCGCTGCTGGATCTGAGGTCGATGCCGGCGGTGATCACCGACGATATATTCGTACCCGTAGTGGCGATGGTTTGGCCGCCGCTGAAGTTGTAATAGCCGCCCCCCGTGGAGGAAATCGTGCCTCCATCCAGCGTATAGTTGGTGATATAGGACAGGTTGCTGGCCGAAGATTGATTGATTACGCCGCGGTTGATGTTCACCTGCGTGACCGATGTCCCGCTGTTATAGCCCAGGCCGTCCTGTACCAGCGAGTTCACCGTCCCGCCGGGGTTGATGGTCAGCGTGCCGACAAGGGAGCCGGCGCCGCCGCCAACCCCTAGAGCAAGCGTGCCGCCGTTGACAATGGTCCCGCCGGTGTAGGTATTGTTCTGGTTAAGCTCCACCGAGCCGGCAGAGACCACCAGCGCGCGGCGCCCGCCAGGACGCTGGCGGTGTCAAAGTTCGTGCCTTGCAAGAGCGAGCCGGTATTATCGAAAGCCAGCGTGCCGCCGGTCAAGGCGATCGGGCTGCCGTTGGACAGCGTGCCGGTATTGCCGCCATTGCCGAGTTGCAGTGCGCCCCCCGTAATCTTTGTCGCGCCGGTGTAAATATTCGCGCCGCTGAGCACCTCCTTGCCAGCGACCACGGTCAGCGCCGCTGCCGCTCAAAACGCCTGAGTAGACGCTCGTCGCGCCGCCGGCGCCGATGCTCAACGCCACGCTGCCGCCGCTGACGCCCAACAGCGAGATATTGCCGCTGCCGGCCAGACCGGCCAGGTTGTACGTCGTGCCGTTGGTCGAGAAAATCAGTCCGCTGGCCACATTGTTCGTCACGGTGCTGCCCTGCGCGGCATTGGCGTTGCCCAATTCGAGCGAGCCGCCGCTGATGGTCGTGCCGCCCGTGTAGCTGTTGGAGACGCTTAGATCGAGGACGCCGCCGCCGAGCTTCACCAGGCCGAGCGCCCCGCTCGTGGTATTGGCAAAGACGTTGCTGTAGACAAACGTCTGGGCGAGACGACCTGAATGCCGAGGTTTGCGCTGCCGGCAAATCCGACGTTGCCAAGGACGGTAGTAATGTTGCCCAAGCTGAACTCGCCGGGGCTGCTGCCGGCCTCGACGCCGAACGTAGCCCCCGCGGGGACGGACAGGTTGCCCGAACTCGACCAGAGAGGCGACAAAACGCCCGTGTTGCTCACCACGAGGGCCCCGCCCGTGATCGTGGTTGGGCCGGTGTAGTTGCTGCTGGAATTGGTGAGGACCAGCGTGCCGCCGGCGTTGTTTAAGCCGCCCCCGCCGCTCAAGACGCCGGAATAGGTTGTGAACGTGCTGCTATTGCCGCGGAGGTTTAGCGTCAGGCTGCCGCCGGTCACGTCGGCCAGAGCGATATTGCCGCTGCCGGACAGGCCGCCCAGATTCGCCGTTCCGAGGCCCGTCGTAAAGGTCAGGCCACCCGATACATTGTCCGTCAGGACGCTGCTCTGCATGGCGCTGGCGTTTCCCAACTCGATGCTGCCCGCGCTGAGCGTCGTGCCGCCCGTATAAGTGTTGGTGTTCGTCAACTCCAGCAGTCCGGCGCCGGTCTTGACGAACCCTGTGCTGACGGCGCCGTTGCCGTTATTGGTCAACTGGCCGGAAATGAGCAGATCGACGCCATTGGGAACACTCCCCTGTCCGACATTGAAGGTCACCATGGGGCTTCTGAGTTCGAATTGCGCGGCGATTACCGACGATACATTCGTGCCCACCGTGGTCAGAGTGTAGCCGCCTTGAATGGCGAAGTCGCCGCCGCCGGAGACGTTGGTCAGCGAGCCGCCCGTGAGCGTGTAATTGGCGAGATACGCTTCGTCGCCATTCGGGCCGGCATCCAGAATGCCGCCGTTGATCGTGATCTGCGTGACCGACGTCCCGCTCCCATAGCCCAACGCATTTCCCGCGATCGCCCGCACCACAGCCCCCGGGTTGATGGTCAGCGACCCAACGATGCGCGCCGGCCGAACCGCCCGCGTTCAGGGCAAGCGTGCCGCCATTGACGATCGTGCCGCCGGTGAAGGTGTTAAAGCCCCCCAAGCTCAGCGATCCGGCAGACAAAACCAACCCGCCGCTGCCGCTGATCACGCCAGTGTAGGCCTGCGGAGTGGCTGCGTTGACAGCCACCGCGCCGCTGTTGCTGATATTGCCCACAACCGACCCGTCGCTCACGCCATTGCCGAGTTGCAACGTGCCCGCCGAGATCGTGGTCCCGCCCGTATAGGTATTCGCGCCGTACAGAGTCAGCGGAACGCTCCCCCCGTTGAGCACGAGTGCAAGGGTCCCGGAACCATTTTGCATCACCCCGCCGAAGTTGCTCGCGGCGGTGGGATTGACCGTCAAGGCAACCGCGCCTGTGGCGCTGCTGGTGATCGTGCCGGCCAAGCCATTGAGGCTCGGAAACGCCGCCGGGCTGATGCCGGCCAGGTCGACGACTCCCGCGTTGGCCGTCAGCCCTCCGCTGCCCAGGGCGCTGGCGTTGCCCAGTTGCAGGATGCCGCCCGTGACGTGCGTGCCGCCGCTGTAGCTGTTGGCTCCCTTGAGCAACAGGCTGCCGCCGCCGGTGCCATTGAAGGATAGGCCGAGAGTTCCCGGGGCTGAATTCTGCAGGACCCCGCCAAAAGCCGTGGCAATGGTCTGGCTGACGGATAAGATGCCTACCGGCGCGGTGCTGGTGATCGTCCCCGCCACTCCGCTGAGGCTCGTGACTGCCTGATTGTTGCCGCCCAGGTCGAGGGTCCCCGCATTGACCGTCAAGGCGCCAGAGCCCAGACTGGCGCCGCTGGCCAATTGCAAGAGTTCGGCGCTCTCGATGGATGTGCCGCCCGTGTACGTGTTGGCGTTATAGAAGACCACGCCGGCCGTGCCGGTGAGGGTGACCGAGGCCGCCCCGCCGATCGAGCCGCCCGAAAGACTATAGGCCAGCGAGTTGTTGTTGAAGACCAGGCTATAAGGCTGAACCACCGCGCCGGCGTCGATCACGATGTTCGTATTCGCGGGGTTCGCCGTATCGTCGAAGGTCAAGGCAGCGCTGTTGCTGTAACTGGCCGGCGCGCCGATCACACCGTTCAGGTTCCAGTTTTGCTCGAGGTTCGTCAGGCTCCAGGTGTTGTCGACCGAGCCGCTCCATGTGAGAGCCGGGGTCTGGGCCACCGCGCGCGGCAGGGCCGCAACCAACGCCAGGAAAACAACGCCTAAGAGCACAACCCAGAAACGTCTGCGACTCATAGCACTCTTCCTTAATTTCAATAGAAGAACAGTCATGATCTGTTGTTAGAACCCCCTCAGTCCCAGAAACCGGTCAACCCAAAAATAGCCGGCACTCCCCGCAGCATAACAGCGATCCCAAAAAAAGCAAATGCTTTGTCGCTCTGACACGAAGATTTTTCCGCTTATCTCAAGGAGAATTGGCCGATAGTGTGTTGTGTACTTCCGTGTGCAACACGGAGTGTGCTGTCGCCGGTGTGTGTGTGTTGTCAGCACTCGGTGTCTCATACGCGTCGCATACCTGCGCAGCATCTCCCGCCGGGACGACGGAGATGTCAAGCTCGGTGAAACATCGCCGTCGTCCCAAACGGGACCTGCAACACTCATTCATGCGGATGCGCAGCGCGACCGCACAAACGTGGTTTGCTGTTGATTTGCAGACCGCACCCGGCGCGATCGATTTTCCCTTCCTGGAGCACCGGCGGCCCGCTTGCGGGTCGCGGCGCTGATGTGGGAACAGTAGTTGTCTTGTGATGGAATTTTGACGTGCGCCTCGCGTCACCTGCCGGCAGCCAGGAGCAAGGACGGACGCTATTCATTCACTCTTTTTCCCCTTGGCAGTAAACAAAAAGTCCGACGGGCTCAAGGCGATGTCCGCTGATGCGGACCTCATCGATCAGCCCCAGAAAGAACTCGCCCGTATTCGAGCCGCTGCGGCCGCGGCCGATGCTCCATTCGGCTGTGTCCTCGCCCTTGCCTAATGCGGTGGAACCTTGGGCGGGCAATTGTGTTGAGGCACGCGGCACATAGCCGCGGCCGTCGAGGGCATCGACGTACAGCCGCAAAAGGCGGCCATCGCTCACGGCCGCCAGGTGGTACCAGTGACTTGCTTCGACCAGCGGTTTCTCGGCGATCGCCTGGTGGCGGCGGTTTTCCGCGTCATAATAGATAATTGCAAAGCGCTGATCGGCGTTGATCTGGAAGGCCAACCGCGGCGGCTCGCTGCGGTACTCGAAGGTAAAGTAGGTATCGCGGCCAAGGAAGGTCTGGACTTCCCCCGAGCGGCCGATCGAGTTCACTGAGGCCTCGATCGTCCACTGGGCGGGGATGATCTTCTGAATGTCCAGCGGCGACGCATGGCTGAATTTGGAATGGGTGTAGACGTTCCGGGCACCCTGCGGGTCGGTCGGCTCCGAGCTGTCAAGACACGAGCGGTTCGGGCTGCCAGTCAATGGAATCTGGGCCGCGGGCACTGCCGGCGAGAACGTCGGCCGGTGGTTGACGGCGAATGTGTAAAGGTCGTTGCCGTTGAAGGACGAATCGACCGTGGCGCGGACCGGGTTCGTGTTGTGCTCGGTATCGGGCAACGCGGTCCCCAACGGCTGGTCCTCAAACCGCCAATAGGCCACGACGTGGCGATCGCGCGTGGCATCTTCGATCTTGCGAATGAAGGTCTCGCCCGAGTCTCGCACGAGCCAGGGGGTCGCGAGGCCGCCTTCCATCCGCAACCCCTGGTTGACGAGCAGGTGCTGTCCCACGGCAGGCTTCGTCGCAGCTTCCGGCTGGGAACCGCCTCGCTGCGCTTTTTGCGGCTGCTCGACGACAACCTCGCCCTTGAAGACGTGCACCTGGACATCCTCGGAGGGAGTGACCTCGACGCCGAACTCCGTACCGAGGTCGACAACCGAGCCCTTGGGAGTCTCGACCTGAAAACCGCGGGCCTCGGGCTTCATGATTTCGGCACTGATCTTACCCGCCCGCAGGAAGACCCTGCTGGGCGAAACCAGATCCAACTTGGCCGGGCCTTGAACGACGGCACGTACGCCGACGCCAAAATCAAGCTCGATGGCCCCGGAACAAAGACTGAGTTTCTGACCGGCGACAAACGTGGTACCGGGCCCCGGCGCGGGGACCGTATGGCCCCAGCAGCCTTCGACCGCACGGGTCAAGCGGGCAACGGGAAAAGCCACCAGGCCGTGTTCTTGTGGCACGCCACCGCCTATGTCCGGTTGGTTGTGCCCAGGTTGAGCGTGCGGAGGGAGGATGCCGCGAATTGTTGCGACGAACAGCAGCCCTAGGGTGAAAGTGCAGAGGAGCAAGGCGACGAGCGTCCAAAGGGTTGACGCCGATCCGGGCAAATGGAGGTTGCCCTGCATGATGTCGCCGAGGAATCCAAGGACGGGCGCGGCTTTTCGCGGCACCCTGACCGGCGTACTGACGGGCGTGCCGGTTTCGTCCGAGTCGGCCAGGGAGGAGGCGGGGATCGAGACGCGTCCCCGCTCGCGCAGGTCCCATGCCAGATCGGCATGCATGGCCAGGGCCTCGATGTACAGCGTCCTTGCGTCTTCGTGCCCTGCCAACAACTCGGAAAGGCGGGCCTCGCCCGCGTCATCCAGCATGTCCTCACAGAGGGCATGCAGGAGATCTTCAAATTCGCTTCTTTGCTGCGGTGAAAGAGTCATCCGTGATTCTCCTGCGCAAGTCGGGTTTCGACGCACCTTCGTAGTGCCCTGCGAATACGTCCCAGAGCTTTGTATACTGTGTTTTCCGGCAGTTTCAGGCTAACGGCCAGAGCCCGGCTATTGGTGTTTTCTGAATAGCGTGCCTCGATCAGGCGACGATCCTCCAGGCGGAGCTTCTCCAGGCAGAGGCGGAGAGCCGCTTGGCGCACCACAAGCTGCGGCTCCATTTCCATCTGTCGCTCGGCCAGCAATTCGATCTCGGCCTCGCTCAGTGCGGACGGCGTTCGCTGACTGCGGCGGCGGAAACTTAATACCTCGTACTTGGCAATTTGACAGGCCCAGCGGATAAAGCTGGTGCCCGGCTGGAATTCGTTGAACTTGTCGAGAAGAATCACGCACACGTTCTGAAAAACCTCTTCCGCTTGATCGATGCGAGGCAAAAAAGTCAGTACGAACCCGAACAACCGCCGTTGATTCTCCAAAAACAAGCGGTGGAACTGCGATTGATTCATAGTCGAAAACCGATGCCCAGCAGTCGGGGAGACACCCCATCCGTAGGCATCGGCCCCCCAGTGCCTATTAAGGAAACGCGCGCCGCTTGCAAAGTTGGTATCAAGAAGCCGCTTTTTTCCCGATCACCGGCCGCCACGTCACCTTTGCGGGTGGCTATTTGTTCGACCCCAACCCTAAATGTACTCCGCTTTTTCGTGGTGCACCCGTTCTGGCCGCGGGGGCAGGATCCGCTTGACTCTGGGAAGTTCCCGACTGATAATGCAAAGCAATTCCGTCGAAATGCCGCACCGAATGTCACACAATTCCTCCCGCTGCCGCTTACCATGGCTCGCGCCTACCTATTTATCGGCCTCTGCACGCTCCTGGTCGCTTTTAGTTCGTCAGCGAAGGCTGCCGAGCCCGACTTCGAGGCTGCCGCCGACGGCTATCGCGATCTGAGCCGCCATCCGGACGCTGTGACCGCCGTCACCGAGAGCGGCGACGTGCGCCTCACCGGCGCCGCCGGTGAATGGCGCGGCGGAGGCATGCAGGTAGCGACGGCGATTCAGCCCGATGGGCTGCACGTGAGCCTCGCTGCGCCGGATTCAGCGGTGAAGACCTTGCGCCTGTTCTGGCAGGGGACGCCTGAGGTGGGAACCTGGAAATACTTGGGCGATGCCTGGGAACGGGGCTACGGCGACCTGGAATGGAAGGCTCTCGACGGCAAGCGTCCCATGCCCTGGTATGTCGTGGCCAGCGACGGTCGACGCACCCACGCCTACGGTGTGATGACGCAGCCCGCCGCCCTCTGCTGCTGGAAGCTTGATGCAACGGGTCTGACTCTGGCGGCCGACGTGCGTTGCGGCGGCAAGGGCGTGCAACTCGGCAAGCGAACGCTGGAAGTCTGCACCGTGGCGTCGCGAAGGGGCAAGGCCGGCGAGACACCCTTCGCCGCTGCCGGGGCCTTCTGCCGGATGCTGTGCCCGCACCCCCGCCTGCCCAAGCATCCGGTCTACGGCTTCAATGACTGGTATTGCGACTACGGCAACATCAGTGCCGACGGCGTGCGGCAGGATGCGGCGTTCATCGCCGGCCTGTCGCCGCAGGGCAGCAATCGCCCCTACATGGTCATCGACGAGGGCTGGGAGGCGAACCGTCGCGACACGCGGGGCGCGTGGGACCACGGCAATGCGAAGTTCCCGGACATGGCAGCATTGGCAGCGGACATGGTCAAGGCCGGCACCCGGCCGGGCTTATGGGTCCGCCTGCTGACCGTGCAAGCGGGCCAGCCGGCCCCTTGGAAACTGGCGCGGGACCGCGCCTACCTCGATCCCTCGGTGCCCGAAGTGCGGGCCTACGTGATGGCGACCGTCAAGCACTGCGCGGCTGGGGATACGAGTTGATCAAGCACGATTTCTCGACCTCCGATCTCTGCGGCCGATGGGGTTTCGAGATGGGCGACGCGATGACTGCCGACGGCTGGGCCTTCGCCGATCGCAGCCGCACCACCGCCGAGATCATCATCGACCACTACCGCAGCATCCGCGAGGCCGCCGGCGACGATGTCGTGGTGCTCGGCTGCAACACGATCGGCCACCTTTCCGCAGGGATTTTCGAGATCAGCCGCGTCGGCGACGACACCAGCGGCCAGGAGTGGGCGAGAACGCGGAAGATGGGCGTCAACACGCTGGCCTTCCGCCTGCCGCAGCATGGCGCGTTTTTGCCGCGGATGCCGATTGCGCCGGCCAAACGTCGGCCCCTGGGTTGCAAAAGGAAGGGGGCATCCCGTGGGAGAAGAACCGCCAGTGGCTCGATCTACTGGCCCACAGCGGAACGCCGCTGTTCGTTTCCTTCAAACGCGGCACGCTGACGCCCGAGCAGCAACAGGCGATCAAGGACGCCCTGGCGGTCGCCAGCCAGCCTTTGCCGGCCGGGGAACCGGTCGATTGGTTCGAGACCCTGTTGCCGCGGCACTGGAAGCTCGCCGGCAGCGAGCGCGAGTTCAACTGGGCCGATCCTGCAGGCCGTTAGCCCGACTTCCCCGGCGTTGAAGTCGGGTTAGGAGTGGTGAATCAACAACGGTTGCATAGTCGCCTTTCGCTGGAGCGAAAGAACGCCACTTTCGCAAGGAGCTAGGCAAGCCATGAGATCCCTGGTCCGCATTGGCGTGGCCGGGTGCCTTTGTTATTTGCGCCGACTGAGGCCTGGCTGGGTCAGGTCTGGGCACGGCAAGGCCGGTATGCAGAACCAAAACAAGGTCGTCTGCGTCATCCGGTTCGGGGGTGACCCAACGCGAGCCGAAAACCAGTTTGGGGATGGCGCTACTGCTCGGGTCGAGAGGGATGGAGTCGCCGTACATCCGAAGGGAGCTTTGCAGGTACTGGTCGATCCAGGGGTCGGCCCGAGCGGCGTCGAACTCCGCCTGGCCGACCAACTCGACCGCTTTGGCCCTGGCGGCGTCGAGGCTTCGCGGGCGCCAGAGATGGCCGGGTTCCGGCGCGAACATCCAGCCGTCGAAGGCAGGAAACGCCTCGCGCTTGGCCACCCAAACCGCCAGGCCGACCTTGGCCAGCTCGCAGGAGTCCTTGAATTCATCCACGTCCCGGGGGACGTAAGGGTTGCACTGGCTGTTCAACGGCGCCGGACAAAGCGCAAAGGCCAGCTTGCCGTCGTAGCGGCCAGTCGCCTCATCGAGCATGCAATAAAGTTGCTGGCAATGAGGGCACTTATAATCAAAGAAAAGGGTGACGATGTAGAGGGCGTCCGGCGAACCGACCAGCGGCACGTTGCGAGGTACGATGGCGGGCAGGTTATTACCCTGTGATTCGCCGCCACGATAGACGGCCGGCGGAGCAAAGCCGACCTGGCAGGCCGCGAGGATGCCGGCAAGGGCCAGACCGACCAGGGCCAGGCCGATCACTGGCCAACGGCCAATGACGCGCCGTGGGGCGGCCGGGGAAAGAGCTCCGACCGGCGCTGCAAGCACCGCGTCCGCTGCAGTCGCAGCCGGCGCTGGAGTCCCGCCTTTAGGCGGAACACCGGCTAAAGCCGGGACTCCAGCCGATGGCTGGGACGAGGGCGACACAGCCCCGATGTCCCCCGCCGGCGCAGGATTCGTTAGCCCAGCAGCGGTTGAATCGTCGTCGAATTGCAGGCGGGCTCGCCAGATTACCAAAGCCGCCAGCAGCAGGCCGGTGATGTGCGTGGCCATGCAATAGGGACAGAAGGCCCCAATGAGCCATTTCTGCACGATCACGAACCAAACGGCACTTCCGGCGGCCGCCCCGACCAGAACAAGCATCGCGCCCCACGCCAGCCGCCGGTCCGGCGCCGCCGTGGCCGGACCAAGGAAAAGACTAGCTACCAGCATTGCCAGGTAGGCCCCCGCCGCCAGGCCGCTGATGGGCAACACCCCCGCTACCTCCGACCACCGGCTGTTGAGCACTTGGTCGCAAGGGCTCCCGCCGCCGCAGCCGATTACTGACCCGCCCATCAGATAATGCCAACTCAGGAAGGCGCTCAACGCCAGACCGAGCGCACTCAAACCCGTCAAGACCCAGCGCCACCAGGGCCAGCGGAGAGAGGCAGGCCGGGCCCCCCCATGCGACGAGCCTTCGTGCCGCCCCGCAGTCGCATGGGGGGGCCCGGCCTGCCTCTCTCCCGGGCGTGGTATCTTCATGCTCACGGCCCCGACGTTGATCGCTGCGGCTCCGAGAAGAGCCGCCGCAGCGAAATTTCGAAGCCCGGCAAGACCGTGCCGCCGCTGAGCACGCCGTCGATCGAAGTGCCGTCGATCAGTTCGCAGAGCGGACCGCCGCGATCGTGCATGTCGAGCACGTCCTTTTCCGTCGCCGTGCCCGGATAGGGCGTCATGCGCACCCGTTTCGGGGAGATGCCGCCAAGTTGGTCCAAGAGGTCGGCGACCGTCCAGTCGGGCGGCTGTGGCAGCAAGGGAACGTCCGCGGGAATCGTGGCTTCCGTGGGGATAGTGGACATGATGGGTCTCCCGGCCGTAGAGAAAGTCCTTGGCAAGTGATCGCCGAGTGCTGCCTTGATTCTACTCTGCGCTGAGCCCGCGTTCAAACGATAGCGTCGTCACTGGGCTCCCTGGTTGGGCGCACCAGGCGTGGGGGCCTGCACCCGGAAATCGTTGCAGTTGCTGTCGGTGTCAACGCCGTCCGACGTGCGGCCCGCGCTCCTGCTCGGCGCGGCGGCAACCGGAGCGCCCCGCCCGCGGCCACCCCTGCCACCGCTGGGAGAGGGCACGCTGCAACCATTCCCCGGAGACCTGCCTTGGTAACCCTCGGCGGCCCAGGGGTCGACGAGGCCGCCGTAGTTGAGGCTGTCGGCGACCAGGCCGGCGGCATCACGCAGCACAATGTTGCCGGCCATGGGAGAGAGGGCGGGACCCCCGAACCACTGGTTGGGCTTGGGCGCATACTGGTAGCCCGCGGTCGTGACCGCGGCGTCACGCACAACCGCGTTGATCTCGTGGTCGTTGCCCAGAGGGCTGTCGAGCGTGATGCCGGCGCCAAGCGGTTGGATGGGCTCGTTGCTGGAGTGGGCAAAGGCCGTCGCCGGCTGAAAGCTGATCCCCGTTCCCCTGACGCTGAAGGGAATGTTGGCCGCATGGTTGAACTTCAGCGGGGCGGCCAGTTCGACCGTGCCCTGAGCCGCGCCGCCGCGGCCGCCCCTGCCGCCGCCGGGGGCCGCGCCGCCGCCCTGCGCCGACGCGCGTGACCGTGACGGTCTCGATCCCATGGCCGACGCTGTCGATGTCCAACACGATCTTGTCGCCGACCGAGATGTTGCCGGCGTTTCTCACCCTGATCGTGGTGTCGCCGGTTTTCGCGGCCGCCGCCAGATAGGTTTGCGTGCCCGGCTTGCCGACCGCGGTGACCGTGACCACCTCGTAGCGTTCCACGTCTTTGGCGACGGCGGGGTAGGTGGCGCCATAGCCGATGCCGATCTTCTCGCCGGCCGCGAAGCCGGCCACGCTCGTGACAGGCACGTTGGTCGAGCCGGCAGGGATCGTGATCACCGGACCCTCGGGGAGGGGCTGCCAAAGCGTCGTACTACTGCCGGCCGCCGTCCCGATGCTGGCGATCTTGCGGGTTTCAACCCCGGCGCCGGTGTCGATTTCAATCGTATCGCCCACGTTCATGCCGGTCGTGCTCCTGACGTGGATGGTGGCATCGCCCTTGTGCGCGGCGACCGCCAGCCCGGAGTTGGCGAGGCCGAAGAGGTAGAAGCCGCGGGCCGCGAGCCTCGTCCCGGCCGGGATCTTCACCGCCGAAAAGACGGCCTGCTGGGTCGGGTGCTCGGTCAGCGTCCAGTTGGAGATGTCCACGTCGCTGGCGCCGGCGTTGTAGAGCTCAATGAACGAATTCGTCGCGTTGGCCGGAGTGCCGGAGCTGACCGCGAACTCGTTGATCTTGATCGGGCTGACGTTCCGCACCTTCTCAGCCGTTTTCTCAGATTGCGTCCGGCCGCTCGAGTTCGTCCAGGAGACGTTGCCGACCAGGTCGCCGTTGAAGGCCGCCGGCCCCGAGGTGACCTTGAAGGTCGCACGCACGGTCGCACCGGGAGCGACCGGATCAGTGAATGTCCTTGACGTCTCGCTGGCGCCAGAGGCCACGGAGGTCCAGCCCGCGGGCACGGAAATGCTCAACGTGACGCCCGCCGCGGGTGCCCCCGTGTTATTCGTGAACGCAAGGGTTATGTCCTGCGAGGACCGCGGCGAGAAAGTCTGGAGTCCCGGCGGCGCGGCAGAGGCCGAGGCCGGCGCCAGGCGCAGTCGCGGCACGTCATACTTGGCAGCCACGACGTTGGCTTGCACCTTCTGGTCGGTGGCGTCCGTGGGGAAGGTGCCTGCGGCCGTCATCGCGCCTTCATAGAAGGTGCCCTGCGAGCCGTTGCTGTTGTCGCCGCCGTTGCCGAGGAGGATCGCCCCCTGTTTGCGCATCGGGTCATAGCTGCGGTCGACGCGCGGCCCGTCGAACATGACCTTCAGGTCGCCCTGCTGCGAGTTGCCTCCCATGGAAGTCCAGTGGTGCGGTTCGCCCTTGGCGATCGCGGTCACGAATTGCCAGGTGATGTTCGGCAGGTCTCCGCAGAGTTTGGATGTGCTGCCCGGATTGACACAACCCACGAGGTTATTCTCCTGGTCGGTCATGATCCAAGGGCCGGGAGGGTTCCCGTGGTACCAGGAGCTGGCGTTGCCGTAGTAGGTGGTTTCCATGGTGCCGTTGCCGTCGTCGCGGCTGTCGGTCTCGGCATTGCCGTAGTCGAAGCAGCAGCCGGAGTTGTAGTGATGGCCGTTAACGACCCAGTACTGTCCCTCCGCCTGGTCGTCGACTGCGGTGCCCTTCGGGTTGTCATTCCGGATGCCCATGCCCGGCGCGATGAAGACGCCGTAGACCTTGTGGCCCATGATCGTAATCGGCGACCAGTCGGCGAGCGGGGCGTTGTTAAACCCGCCCATGGCCGGGCCGCTGAATCCGCCGCGGGGCGCCTGGGTGAGGTCGTTGTGCTTGGGGGATTGGTCGTAGACGGTGGTGATCCAGCAGTAGGTGTTGGCGCAGAAGGCGTCCTGCGCGGCTGCGTCGGCGTATCCGCCCGCATCCGGTACCGGCGACGCGGAGGGCTGGACGACGCCGATGTCCAAGGTCTTGCCGTCCGACTGGCGCATGACCTGGTAGAGCGGGCCGTTGTAGGAGGCGTACAGTGCGCGCGTGGTGCTGTGGGCGGCCGCGCAGGGGCAGCCGGCAGCGGCGTAGATGTCACATGGGCCTTCCGGCCTGGGCGGAGCGCCATTGGCCCCCGTCCCGGCCTGTTTGGCAATCATCAACGTGGCGACAGGCAGCGTAAACGCCATTGCGAGCATTGTCGCAAGACCGAGTCTCATTTTCATGTTTATCCTACTCTTTCAACCGAGATTCACCAGTTGGCTCTCTGCCCGTGACGGCCACGGACAGCCAAGCAGCAATATAACCCCCCATCCCATTGGCCGGCAAGGGGCTGGCGGGTGCAATCTTGAGGATGCAATCGCATTCGACGACACTTCTTCTCACCAGCGTCATCCGTGAATCGGCAGCGCGCCGGGCACTTCCAGAACATCCATCGTACACCAGCGGTTTTGGATTGTCAGCGGTGCTGATTGCCCAATTGCCGGAAGGCCCACCGCCTGATCGGCAATCCGGCGCACGGCGGCGGGCACGTCTACGAGATGTATTGACTTGAGCTCTTGTCCGGCTTCGTCGGCGCACCCCCCTCCCGAAGTTTTCTTGTCTCCTCGTAAGTGAGTTGGTTAAAGCCGGCGATGAAGGTGCGGATGGCGGCGAGTTCCCCGGTGTTGTACCGGGTGCACATGTCGGCGATCGCACCCCCAATTGACTGGAACAAGGGAGCGATCTGGCCTTGGATCCGCTCGGGCAACGGCTCGATAATAACTCGCCGCCGGTCGTCCGGGTCCTTGGCGCGCCGTACGAACCCTGCCTCCTCAAGTCGGTCGATGACGCCGGTGATCGCCCCCGTCGTAAGCCCGGTCCGCTCCGCCAGTTCGCCGGCCGTAATGGGCCCGGTTTGCAGGAGAATATCCCCACATTTATGGTCCGTGAGGTGCATGCCGAGGTGGTCCGCAATGGCCTGGTGGAAAAGGATCGTCGCCGTGGAGAGATGCCGGAACTCCTGAGGGATGGCAGCAAGCAGCTCAGAGCGTTTTTCAGAATCTTTGGACATGGCCTTGACTTCGGCGGGGGCTACGGATATTATCTTTGTAACTAAGATAGTTTTCCGATAAGAAACCTAGCCATAAAGGCATTATACGCTAGGATTCTTCAAGTACAAGTCGAGCGGACCCATGATCTCGATTGCTATCAAACGCATCGAGCGACACATCACCAGAGATGAATCGAAAGGAGGACCTTCATGAACACCGAAGTCATCGTCCATCCCAAACTGCAGCACTACGGCCTTATAACAAGCAATCTGAAGGAAATGGTCAACTGGTACGAGAAGGTACTAGGGATGACCGTCAATCAGGATGCGAAGATCCCATCGATCGCACGCCTCATGCGCCAAGGGCCGCCATTCACGGCGTTTGCGTTCGTCGGCAACGACGAGATGGATCATCGCATCGTCTTTTTTGAAATTCCAAAGGCCACGCTTGACCCGGACAAAGGTCACCATACTGGGTTGCAACACGTCGCTTTCGAATGCCAGACCGTTGACGAACTGTTGGGCACCTATCTCCGGCTCAAGGACTTAGGCATCGAGCCGTTGTGGGCTGCCGACCACGGTGCATCAATCTCAATCTATTACCAAGATCCCGATCGGAACGTCGTCGAGATCGATGTGAATAACTATGACAGCCGACAAGCCGCGACGGAATACCTTAGATCGGCACGTCCAGGCGTACCCGCCCAGATTGACCCTGAGAAGCTCGCCGCAGCGCGCAAGGCCGGCGCCTCGACGTGGGATTTGCACGAGCGCGCTATGGCGGGAGAATTTGCTCCCGCGAAGCCGTATGATCCTGGCGCACAATTTTGAGTTCGGGAAACAGGCGGCCTTTGCGAACTGAAAGTGCGGTTCCTTGCCGCTGGCCCAAAGGGGGCGTAGAATCTAGCGTAAAAGGCGCTTTTTTCGCCACATTTCTGCGGTGGATTAGGCCCTGAAAGGAATAACCATGAAGACCCAAACCTTGCATCAGCCTTCGTCGAAGGCAAAAAACCTCGCCCTGTGGTCGTTACAAGTCTTGACCGCCGCCGCGTTTCTTATGGCCGGCTTCGCCAAACTCTCCGGCCAGCCGATGATGATCGAGGTGTTCGAGAAAATCGGCTTTGGCCAGTGGTTCCGCTACGTTACCGGCAGCATTAAACTCGTATCGGCGATGTTGCTGCTGATTCCCCGCCTGACCCCTGTGGGAGCGGCACTGCTTGTCTGCACCATGATCGGGGCGGTTGCGACGCATTTGTTCATTATCGGCGGCTCACCCGTGCCGGCGCTGGTATTGGGCTGCCTTGCCGCGGTTATCCTCTGGTGTCGGTTCAGCGTCGTAACGGTGTGGCTTGCCCGGTCGCCGGAAAAGTCCGCAGCGTCGACGGCAGAGCAGCCGAATGCAACAACAGTGCCGTCCCGTGTGCGATGAACTGACTGCTCTGTACACGTTAGAATTGGCGGTCCCGATGTCGTTTCTGAATTCCCCATTGACCGTCGCGTTAGACAATTCCCAGCGCGCGGAGACGGCAATCTTCCTCCCCAGCGGCGGCGCGCCGCAAAGCGGGTTCGACGAGGAACTCCGCCGATTGCTCCGCGGGCGACTGCTCCTCATTCACCTCTTGACTCTCGCCCTCATTGTTCTGCTCGCCGCGATGATTCGCCTGACCCCGACGGCGGAACAAGAGGGGATCATCCAACCTCGCGAGAGTTACTTTTGGGGGCGGTTGGCCGCGCAATTCGCCGAGGCGGCAATCGGAACTTCCGCCTTGTGGCGCTTTACGGCAATGACACTTCGCTCGCTGCGAATATGGGAACTGACCTTCTTTGTCACCTATGCCGCGACGGCGGGGCTCAATCGGTTCGAGGTCCTGGCAAGTCCGATCAAGGGCGCAGCCGGGAACGTGCCGGCGCTAGCGATGGGCTTTAACGACTTGACCTCCCTGCAGGGATTCATCATCCTCATCCTGGCATACGGCGTGCTGATCCCCAACACTCCGCGGCGCAGCCTGCTACTGGTGGCCGTGTTGACTGCCGTGCCGCTGGCGATCATCTTCGTCGCGGCCGCAGTCAATCCGTCGCTGCACGGGGGCCGCGTCCTCGCGCTCATTGCTCAGAGCGCGCTCTGCCTGACGTTCCCGGCGGCCATCGCGATCTTTGCCGCCTCCCGCGCGTCGGCGCTCCAACGGCGGGCCTTCGAGGCCGAGCGGCGGGCCGAGCAAATCGACCAGTACACGCTGAAGCGGAAACTCGGCGAGGGCACCATGGGGGAAGTCTGGCTCGCTGAACACCGGCTGCTGAAGCGGCCCTGCGCCGTGAAGTTCATCCGCCCCGAATTGGCCGCACACCCCGCCATCGCGGCGCGCTTTGCGCGGGAGGTACAGGCGGTCACTGGACTGACCCACCCCAACACGGTGCGGGTGTACGATTATGGCCGGGCCGCGGACGGCTCGTTCTATTATGTGATGGAGTACCTCGATGGACCGACGCTGGAGGAATTGGTCCGCCGTGCCGGTCCGCTGCCGCCGGGCCGGGTCGTGTACCTGCTCCGGCAACTTTGCGGGGCGCTGGCAGAGGCGCATGCCGCCGGTCTCGTCCACCGCGACCTGAAACCGGGAAACGTGATCGTCGCCACCCTCGGCGGCCAACGGGACGTGGCAAAACTGCTTGACTTCGGGCTGGTTCAGGACCTGTCCGCCGACGCCGAGGGCCGACTGACCCGCACCGGCACGGTCCTGGGCACGCCCGACTACATGTCCCCGGAGCAGGCGGCGGGCGAGTCGGCCGTAGACGCGCGCAGCGACGTGTACGGACTCGGCGCCGTGGCGTTTTTCGCCCTCACCGGCCGCCCGCCGTTTCAGGGCAAGACCTTCGGCCAACTCCTCGCCGCGCACCGCTCGGAACCGCCGCCATCGCTGACTGACTTGCGGCCCGACGTGCCGGCCGACTTGTCCGCAGTCGTCGCCCGCTGCCTGGCGAAAAACCCGGCGGCTCGGTACCCGTCGGCCGCGGCCGTCGACGGCGAACTGGCGGCGTGCGGCTGCGCCGCCGACTGGTCGGCAGAGTGGGCTGCCGAGCAAGTCGACCAACACACGCTAAAGCGGGGACGCGACGAGGGCAGCGGGGTTTGACGAAGCGGTACGCGTGCGTGGATTTGTTTCATGGCTTGACTTCGAGGCAAACCACGGGGGCGATGGCATCCGGCGTGGCGGTTTTGACAATTCTCGTGATTTGCAGAAATTTGTTCTTGCAGTGTGAGTGCCGGCAAACACCAGCGGCCGTGCTGCTCAGGTTCTTGCCCTCGTGGCGGACGCCCCTACTATTCGTCTAGGTCATTTGCGTGACACGGACGTGCCGCCAGGCAACGGCTGACCAAACTTATTCAACTCAAAGGCAGATAGAAAGACTTCATGACGACTCCTTCGGACGCGCTGGTGTTGTTCGGCGTGACGGGCGATCTTGCCCACAAAATGACCTTCCCCGCGCTTCTATGCGCTGGCCAAGTGCGGCGACCTGCAGGTGCCGGTGATCGGCGTGGCCGCCCCGGACTGGAGCGTGGCCGATCTCCGCAACCGCGCGGAGGATAGCATCAAGCACTCGGGCGGGGTCGACGACCAGGCCGCCCTGGAACATCTTCTCTCCCTGCTCCATTACGTGAGCGGCGACTATAACGACCCGAACACCTTCGCCAAGATCAAGGCGGCCCTGGGTCTTGCCCGCCGCCCGGCGTTTTACCTCGCCATCCCGCCCTCGCTCTTCGCCAGGGTGATCACAGGGCTCGGCAGCTCGGGTCTGGCCGATCAGGCGCGGGTCATCGTGGAAAAGCCGTTCGGGCGCGACCTGGCCTCGGCGCGGGAGCTCAACGGCGTGGCGCGGTCGGTCTTTCCGGAAGACTCGATCTTCCGCATCGATCACTTCCTGGCCAAGGAAGCGATCATGAACATCCTGTATTTCCGCTTCGCCAACTCCTTCCTGGAGCCGATCTGGAACCGCAACTACGTGGCCAGCGTGCAGATTACGCTGGCGGAGAATTTCGGCGTCTTGAACCGCGGCGCGTTTTATGAATCGGCCGGCTGCCTGCGGGACGTGATCCAGAACCACCTCTTCCAGGTCGTGGCCCTGTTGGCCATGGAACCGCCGGCCTATCGCGGCTATGGCGCCGTGCAGAGCGAGAAGGCCAAGGTCTTCCAGGGCATGCGGCCCTTGCAGCCCGACGACCTGGTGCGGGGCCAGTACGCCGGCTACCGGCAGGCGGCGAACGTGGCGCCGGACTCCGACGTTGAGACGTTCTGTGCCCTGCGGCTGTTCATCGACTCGTGGCGCTGGCACGGCGTGCCCTGGTATCTCCGCTCCGGCAAGTGCCTTCCGCTAACGGCACACGAGGTGCTGGTGCAATTGAAGCCGCCGCCGCAGGACCTTTTTGCCGACTCGGCGCCGACGAAGAGTCGGGCCAATTATGTGCGATTCCGGCTCTCTCCCAGTTCGGCCGTGGCCATGGCCGCGCGGGTCAAGCGGCCGGGCAAGGAGTACATCGGCGACCAGAAGGAGCTGTACATGCTCGAAGAGCTGGCGGGAGAAGAACCGCCCTACGAGCGGCTCCTGCGCGACGCCATGAACGGCGACGGTGCGTTGTTCAGCCGCGAGGACTCGCTTGAGGCCGCGTGGGAAGTGGTCGATCCGGTGCTCACGAACCCCCACCCGGTCCGCGCGTACAACCCCGGTACGTGGGGACCGCAAGAGGCCAACGTCCTAATCGCGCCCGACGGCTACTGGCATAATCCCAGGCCGTAGGGAGCGTGGAAACGCCTGTCGATATTCTGGATGGGTTCGCGTAACGCACCAGTTACTGGGGTTCCGTGCTCCACCCACCCTACGCAAAAAGTCAGGCTGGCCTGCTGGAGAACGTTCGGTTTGCCTTTGCCCAGTAGTGTTGTAGAATAATGTAGGAAATAGAGGAGGTGGGGCATGAAAAAGACAATTAAGACACTTTGCATTTTTGCACTGGCGGCCGTTTTGACGTTAAGCCTCTGCGTAGGCAAACCGCAAATTGTATCGGCGGCGGCAGTGACCGTGCATCATCCGCCGCCCGCGGCCTCGAATTCAACCGGGTCCGGACCACAGATGACGGCCGCGGGCCAGGTGCCGGCCCCAGGCGGCATAAGCACCTACGGCAGCTCCTACGGCATCTTCGGCAGCCAAACGCTAGGGCAGTCGTTCGTGCCGACTCCCAGCACGTTCGGCGGGGCAGTGCCGAATGGAATCTGGCAGACTGGCGCTGGCGGGAACTTTATCGGGCGGGCCAACGGCGCCGGACGTGCCGTGCAACCGATGGTTCCGCCGCAAAGGCAAGGTCCGCAGTACGAGAATCAGTTGAATGTGCCGCAAGACCTCGGCGCGATGGAGCAACCCTTAGGCGCGACGGCCGACATCGAGCCGTCGGCGCCTCGGGCAACAGCCTTACGGCCGCAGCCAGCCGCGCAGCCGCAGCCCTTCGTTCGCTCGCCGGAATTGTCCGACCGCATCACGCGGATCGCGCGCTCCAAGAAAATGCTCCCCAGCCAGGAGGCGATCGACGTCTACATGAGCAACGGCGTTGCTCTCGTGCAAGGCGCGGTTCGCACGCGTGATCAGGGCGTGCTGCTGCTGAATATCCTCTCGCTCGAGCCGCAGGTGCGGCAGATCGATAACCGATTGGTTGTCGTGGAAGGGCCTGGCGGACAAGCTTCGAAGTGAGATCTTAATCCGCGCGGTGAAAGCTCCACTGAAACCAGTCGCCCCGGTAACTGCGCTGATAGACGGCCGTTGTTTGTGCCCTGGCGCCAAAGTACCCGTAGGCGTACGGTTGGCCCTGGAGATGGGTCGCCGGCTGTGTTGCCGGAGTCAGGCAGCGCGGTAGCGCAAGCAGGTGCGGTGCGGCGGGTGGCGGCGGTTCGACGGCAGCGCTCTGCCAACCTGGGTCCGGTTCCTGCCAGGGGCGCTGTCCGCCGTGGACGCCAGCCATGCCAGCAGCAAGAGGCTGATCAATGCCAGCAACGATTGGAATATGCGAATCATCGTTGGTCTCCTTGGGCTCTGACGATTTGGATCGGCTCGGGGCCCGTGTGCCAATCGGCCGGTTATTCCTGTCGGGCAAGATTTTCAGCCTGTAGCGGTACGGTGGTAGCGATCAGGCAAAATGGAGAGCCTTTGTCGCAGGGAATGGCTCGTCGCCGGCTCGACTGCGCGAGTACCCGCTGCCCCTTCTCTCGGCAGCGATTGCCCAGACGTAGAACAGCGGCCGAATAATCTCTGCGTTCTCAGAGGAAAATGCGGTCTTGGTCCGGCATTTGCACTCGGCTTGCAAGCGGGCGACGCTCGCTGGGCCCGGGTGATAGCGCGCACCGGCAAGGGGCGTCGCCGGGGAGACTCCGCCGATGGTTGATGCCGCCGACCTAGCCGTCAAGACGCTTGGGCCCTGCCGCGTCGATTCGCCGCTGATGCCCCTTTTGACCGGCCGGCAGCAAAGTTACCACAACGTCGACGAGAGCGACCGCGTGCTCTTCGACGACACGGCCAGCGCCATCTGCGCGGGGCGTTCCGGTCGAGCAGTTGCCGGGATTCGAACCGGCAGGGCCGCGGCGGAAGATTTTCTTCGATCCCTCGAAGTGCCGCGCCGGCATCGCCACCTGCGGCGGCCTGTGCCCAGGGCTGAACGACGTCATCCGCAACCTGGTGATGGAACTGACCTTCCACTATGGCGTGCGGAAGATCTACGGCTTTCGCAACGGCTATCAGGGTTTCATCGCCCGCTACGGCCGCTGCGTGGTGGACCTCACGCCCGACGCGGTGAGCGGCATCAACGAGCACGGCGGCACGATCCTGGGCACCTCGCGCGGCGCAAGACCCGCGCGAAGTCGTCGATTGCCTGGAACGCATGAGCATCAACGTGCTCCTGGTCATCGGCGGCGACGGCACGTTGCGCGGGGCAATCGACATCGCCAACATCATCGCCGAACGCGACGAACGGATCGCCGTCGTCGGCATTCCTAAAACGATCGACAACGACATTCAATTCATCGATCAGAGCTTCGGCTTTCAGACCGCTTTTTCCGTGGCGACGACTTCCATCCGCAGCGCGCACGTCGAAGCCAAGGCCTCGCCGAACGGCGTGGGGCTGGTGCGCTGATGGGTCGGCACTCGGGCTTCATCGCCTGCTACGCTTCGCTGGCCACGAGCGACGCCAACTTCGTCTTGATTCCCGAGGTGCCTTTCTGCTTGCAGGGCGAAAACGGCTTCCTCGCCGCGCTCCGCAAGCGGCTGGAACAGCGCGGGCATGCCGTAGTCGTCGTCGCCGAGGGGGCCGGGCAGGATTTGCTCGCAAGCAGCAGTCACGCCGGCAACGGGACCGACGCCTCGGGCAATGCCAGGTTGAATGACGTGGGCATCTATCTCAAGCAGAAGATCACCGAATACTTCGCCGAGAACCACATGGAGTTGAACCTCAAGTACATCGATCCCAGTTATGCCATTCGCAGCGTTCCGGCCAACGCCTACGACAGCGTCTATTGTCTGCGCCTGGCGCACAACGCCGTGCATGCCGCCATGAGCGGGCGCACGGAAGTGGTCGTCGGCCGCTGGCACGGACGGTTCGTCCACGTACCGATGAAACTGGCAATCCGCGAGCGCTACACCGTCGATCCCAACGGCGACCTCTGGACAAGTGTGCTGGAGGCCACGGGCCAACCCCGCCTGTTCGGCTAGCCTGTCGTCCGCACGCCCGTGGAGATGGCATGCACGCTGGAACGCAGCGTTTCCGCCAGGGCCTCGCCGTCCTCGGCCGGCTGGTCGGCCAGGCGCAGGCGGCGGCGCAGGAGCTCGACCTGCACGAAGTTCAAGAGATCGACCCGCGGATTGCGGGCCGCCACCGATCGCTTGAGCCAAGGCGTCGTCTCCAATAGTTCCTTGCGCTGCTTGATCCGCAGGATCGCTTCCCGCGTAAGCTCATGCTCGCTCTCGATCTGGCCGAGGATGCGGCGAATCGTTTCCGGGTCGGAGACCATCGAGGCATAGTGACGCACGATGCCCGGATCGGCCTTCGAGAGGGCCAGTTCGGCATTGTCGACGAGGGCCCGGAAGAACGACCAGCCGCGGTACATCTCGGTCAGGGCCTGCCAGTCGGCGGGGGTGGACTTGGCAAGACCGCTCCCCAACCCATAAAAGCCGGTGATCAGGTGCCGGCTCTGCGTCCAGGCGAATGTGTAGGGGATGGCCCGAAGCTGATCGAGCGTCGCCCTCTGGTTGCGGCGGCTGGGCCGCGAGCCGATGGGCAGCGACTCGATCGCTTCCACCGGCGTGGCACGGTTGAAATAGGCGGGAAAGGCGGGGTCTTCGACCAGCCGCCGATAGGCCAGGTAACCTTCATCCGCCGCGGCGCTCAAGCGGGCAACCCATTGCGGATCGGGCGGCGGTTCCATTTGCGAACTGACGAGCATGGTGGCCCACGTGAGCTGCTCCAGGTGCCGATGGGCAACCAGCGGGTCGCCGTAGCGCTCGGCCACGACTTCGCCCTGCTCGGTCACCCGCAAACGGCCGCACACGGAAGCCGCCGGCAGCGATAACACGGCCTGGGCGGCCGGACCGCCGCCGCGTCCCAAGGCCCCGCCCCGGCCGTGGAAGAAGGTGATCTTCACCTTGAATTCGGCCGCCAGCCGGGCGAGCTGCTGCTGCGCATCGTAAAGCGCCCAATTGGCCGCGATGTAACCGCCGTCCTTCACGCTGTCGGAATAACCGATCATGCAGACCTGGTTCCAACCCAACGCTTCCAGATAGGCCCGATAGGCCGGCCGGCCGAACATGTCGCGGAGGATGCCGTCGGCGCGGTGCAGATCGTCGATTGTTTCCAGCAAGGGCATGATCGGCAGCGGCACGTGCTCGACGTCCTCGCAGGCCGCGCCGAGGCGGCTCAGCCAGACCATCGTCAGCACGTCGCTGGCGTGGTGGGTCATGCTCACGATCAAGGCCCCCAGGCACTCGGCGCCGTAGCGAGACGCCGTGCGGGCGAGCAGGCGGAACAGGTCGAGCGTTTCGCGGGCGGCGGGACTGAGCCGCTCGGGCATCAGCCGGCGGCCGACGTCGCGGGGCGGCTCCGCCAGCAGGAAGGCTTGCTTGCGATCCTCGCGCATGCCGCTGAAGTCGATGCACAGACCCAACTCCGCAGCCAGCTCCTGCACGGTGCCCGTGAGCCGGCCGGACTCCTCGCGGATGTCCAACTCGGCCGTATGAAAACCGAGCACGTCGATGCGGTCGAGCCACTCCTGGATCAGGCCGTCGGCCAGCGGCTTGTGCCCGCTTTCCCGCAGTGTGTCGGCGATCAACTGCACGTCCGCGGCGAGCTCCCTCGCCGTGCGATAGGGAGCGACCTCGGGCAGCGTGTTTTCGTTGATCGTCGCTTCCAACCGAATGCCGATGGCCTGCAGCCACTGGCGGAACGACTCCCGCGGATGGCACCGCGCCAAGGCGCGATCGATATGGGTAGACTGCTGCCGGATCTTGCGGACCGCCGCGGCGACGGCTGTTTCCGACGTGTGGTAGCGGTCGGAAAGACTCAAGCGAATCTCCAGGTCGCGACAGGTTTCCAGGTGCCGACGCAGGGCGTCGCCGCGAAGCAGATCGAGGGTCTGACGCGTGACTTTCGCCGTAACAAACGGGTTCCCGTCGCGGTCGCCGCCGATCCAAGTGCCGAAGCGGACAAAGCGGCGGACGTGGAAGGGAAAGACGCCGTAGTTCCGGCTCAGGGCAGTGCGCAGATCGCGAAAGAGCTGCG
This sequence comes from uncultured Planctomycetia bacterium, assembly GCA_963824275.1. GTDB lineage: Bacteria > Planctomycetota > Planctomycetia > Pirellulales > Thermoguttaceae > JANXQG01. The sequence continues at coordinate 642,937 of CAWGOT010000010.1, forward strand.
GCACCACTTGCCAGATCGTCCCGGCGACATAAAGAGTGCGGGAAACCTCGTCCAGGACGCTCGGCTTGAGCGGCCGCACCGTCTCGGTTTCCCAGAAACACATCAGGTCGACCTGCAGCCGCGCGAGGAGCTCGTCGCGCTGGCGGCGAAGCACGTCGCGGCGATCGAGCGCTTGCAGCGTTTCCCGCATGCGGCCCAGCAAGCGGCGGAGCGTAACGCGCTTGGCCTCCGTGGGGTGGGCCGTGAAAACGGGGCAGATATCGAGTTGATCCAGCAGTTCCTCCATGCGCTGCGGCGACACGCCCGCAGCGAAGAGCGCGTCGACCGCCGCCCCGATCGATTCGCCCCGCGGGGCCGGAAAGGCCGCGTCGTCGCGCTGCCGCAAGACCCGCGCACGGTGGCGATCTTCGGCCAGGTTCATCAGTTCCAGGTAGCAACCCTCCATGCGGACGAGCTGCTGCAACTGGGCGACATCCAGTTTGGCCAGCCACTGCTCCATCGCCGCGGCGGCATGCCCAGATTCACTTGTGCCAGGGCCCTCGCGCCGCTGTTGGGCCAGCCGTAAAAGGCCCTCGGACAGGTCAAGCAACTCGCCGGTGCCGTGCTCGCGGACCATGCGGGCCAACTCCCAACAGAGCAGCCGCACGTCGCGGCGGAGCAGGCGTTCATCGGCGGCGCCGGCCGCAACGGCCGGGCGGGAACTAAGGGCGGTTTCCATTGCGCGGCCCGGATTTGGCCGGGCGCTCCGGGATACGAGATTCCAAATCGTGGAATTGTATACCGGGAAACGGCCGCGTCCAGCCGGGAAAAAATATTGGCTCTTCCGGCTTTAGCTGCAGAACAGGTGAAATCGTAGGATGGGACCAGCGAGGACCAGCGAGCTTGCGTCGCCGGCCCACCAAAGCGCTGGTCGGTGGGCCGGCGCTCGCAAGCTCGCTGGTCCCACCCTACTGCCGCACCTAAAACCGGAAGAGCCAGAATATCATAGCGTTGCCAGCACGCCCTTGGTATAGCCGACGCACTCGCACAGCCCCGGCAGCGGATCTTTCTCCTCCGCCTCGTACTCGTAGGAGAACATGCCCTGGTAGCCGAAGGTGACCAGCGCACGGATCATGCCGGGGATATCGATGACGCCGCGTCCGAGTGGAACGCATTTGCCGCTGGCCGTCGGCTCGGTCTCGTCCTTGACGTGCATCTCCAAAATGCGGTCATGATACTTGTTGACGGTTTCAACAAGGTCGACGCCGGACCGCGCCGTGTGACCGATGTCGACGCACAGGCCGACGCGGCGATCGAGCGACCCGATCTTCTCGTACACGCTCTGCGGCGTGGGGAAGCGGCGGTCCGTGGGGCCGTGGTTGTGGATGGCCACGGCAATGTCGTACTTCTTCACGTGCTGCTCGATCACCGGCAGCAGGGCGGCTTCCGGGCCGATGACCATGATCCGCAGACCGGCCGTTTTGGCGTACTCGAAGGCCGGTGTAATCTGGGCCTCCTTGGTCATGTCGACCAGCCCGGCGCCATAGAGCGACATCCCCGCGGCTGCGACCTTGGCAACAATGGCGGCGATTTCCTCGGGCTTGGAATTCAGCGGCATGTGCATCGATTTCAGGCAGATATTTTTCAGGCCCGCCCGTTTGCCCTGGGCCAGGGTCTTGTCGAGGTCGAAGCTGCGAAACGTGTAAGAAGCGAGGCTCAGGTTGAGTGTCTTGCCGGCCGGTTTCTTCGGAGCGGATTGCGGCTCCGCGGCACGTGAGGCCGACGAGGCGGCACACGCCAAGGCAGCAGCGCCGCCGAGTTGCAGGAATTGACGACGGGAGGGCATTGAGTCTGGTGAAAGCGGGAGTCTTGCATTCATGCTTGGGATTCCTTGTTCGAGGGATGGCATTGCCTGGCGGAAACGCCGGCTTAGCCACGGCGTGGGGTAAGATGATCAAGCGACGTCCACAAGCATTATTCTACAAACGCAGCCGAAACGCAATACCTCACCCCCCCACAACGTGTAGCGACGCACACCCGGCATGGTCGGCCTCGGGAGCACAGCCCTCGATCCGCTCGTGGACCTCCTGCCGATGGACGGGCACTTCAGCCGGCGCCAGAATGCCGATCTTCACCTTGTCGCCATGAACGGCCAGAACGGTGATCGTCACGCCACTTCCGATCGTAATCGCCTCACCACGTTTTCGACTCAAGACTAGCATTTTCAAATCCTCCTTGCTAAAGAACCCTCCATTTTCTGCGGGACGCGGGTTTCCCTCGGTATCGATCGCAGGTTTCTGACAACCAAGTTTGTCATTAACACAAAGATACCGATTTTAGAAATCAGAGGCAAGGGCAAATTGAGAATGAATCTTAAATAACAACGTGGGAAAATTGAGTAGACTGGCCTAATGACGGTGTTACTTTTCGGGCGTCGGCTCAACCGGCAGCGGTTCGTTGGGCCGAACGCCGTATTTTCGCTGTCGGGCTCGCCCATGCGGACAACCGCCGAACGTCACCAGCATTTCGACCGACTGAAAGAAGCGGGCCAGCCGGTTACCCTGCCGGGCCCGGGTGCAGATCGGGCATTTCTTTTCGCAGAAGTCAGGATCGCCCATGGTTCATTTTCCCTCCGGCGGAAATGGCTCATCCTTGATATACGCGGTCCCCTGAAAAAGGGCGACCAGCTCTCCCGCATCGTCGGTGACTCGAACCGTGCAGGTCGAAATCTTGCGGCTGCGGGCGACCTCGGCGGCCTCCGCGTGCAGGGTCCCGGAACGTGTCGCTTTTAGGAAGGAGAGGTTCGTGCTGACCGCTACCGCCACCTTGCCCGCGGAATTGCAGGCCATGGCAAAGGCCAAATCGGCCAGCGTGAAGATTGCTCCGCCTTGCACGATGCCGACGCTGTTCAGATGACGGTCTTCGACCTCGAGGCTCGTTCTGGCGTAACCGAGGCGCAGCTCAACCAGCCGCATGCCGCTCGACGCCGCGAATCGATCGTTCTCGAAACGGCGCTTGATGACGTCGCACATCGCAACACATCGCACAGGTTATTGTGGCGCGGGCTCTTTGACCTGCAGGTCGGTAAAGTACGTCTGGGCGTCGGCCTTGCTCCACAGGCCGATCTTGCCGGCGTCCGGGAATGTGGCGTCCTTCACGTCGAGATGCAACTTGCCGTCCAGATAGCACTCGATGTGGTCGGCCTTGTGGACCACGCGGATCGTGTGCCACTCTCCCTCCGGAACTTTGATATCGACGGTGCCCAGTTGGGTCCGCTTTCCGGCGACGACCTTGTAGACGCGGAAGTTGCCTTCCAGGGGGTTCATGCGGGCGACATAGTAGTTGTTGGCGTCCTTGTATCGCCACACCGGTCCGCCACCCTGGTCCAGCTTGCCTGCCACCGCCTTGAAGGCGACGGAAAGGTCGATGTCGGCGAAAGCGGTCTTCTCGGCAACGCAGAGATTGAACAGGCCGTTGGGCCCCTCGCCCGATGTCTGCGCCAGGACCTTCTTGCCGTCGGCGTCCTTGACCACTTTCCATAGGCTTCCGGACCCTGTGCCCGTCTTGGCGGCCGTCCAGCCCTGGGGCAGCTCACCGACTTTCGCCTCCTCCAGCGAGAGGGCGAACAAAACCCCAATCGCCAGCTTCTTGACCTCCTTGCCGTTTTCGACGAAGCGGATTGCCGTGTAATTGCCCTTGGGGATCGACACGATCAGAGGGCAGGCGAAAGTGGCGGTGGCGTTTTTGGTCGCGGTGGACGTATAGCGGAGTTCGACCACGCCGCCGGTCTGCGTTACGCCCTCCACCTTGTATTCCCAGACGGCATTGCCGCGATGGATGGCAGCCAGCACGAGGTTGGCCTTGAAGGCATCGTTGGGCAGCCGGTGCGACTTGTCGCGCATCACGAAGGCCGCGCCGAACACGTCGTCGAACTGCGTCTGGTCGGCGATGGCGACGAACGAGGCGTCGGCGTTCGGCTCGAACTTGTTCGACACGAAATAGCCCGAGTAACTGTCGAAACTGAGTTTGGCTGGCTGGACGACGGCGCCGGCAGCGACGGGAGATCCGCCGTTGTCGACCGGTTCCGCGCAAGTAGTTCGGCCCGCCATCGCCAGGCAACAAACGGCCAATAGCAGGAGATCGCTTTTCCTTGGTTTCATCGTGTTGTTCCTCGCTTATTCGTAGTCAATAGAAAGGGAAATCAGTCGCCTTGTTTCGTTATCCCGCACGAAGACCACGATTTGGTCGCGCTGCTGGGCCTCCTGATACTGCCGCTCCAGCATGGCTTGCGACCGTTCGCTCAGCGTCTCTTTGTAGCCCTGGTAGGGATTGGCGTAAAGCCGTTGCTCTTCAACGTCGAAGAGCATGACGGGCCGATGCTCTTCGTGCAGACGATAGGCCCCGCGGATGCTCTCTTGGAGTTCCATCGCCATGTTGACCAAATCACCGTTTGCAGCGGGCAGCCGCTTTTTTTCCGTCTTGGGCGAGGACGCTTCTTGGGAACCCGCGCCGCCCATGCGCCGAACGCCGGGACCAGGCCGCAGCTTGTCCTCGACTGCCTGTTTTGACGGCAAGTTTGCGAGTTTCTTCTTACGTTTTGCCATGCCTGTGCTCCGTGTGAAAACGCATTATGCACCTTGTATCCTGCGCTGGCAAGGGGTCGGCGATGCGGCCGATTTCAAAGAAACGACAGACCTGGCGATCCGTCAGTTCCACGATTACCCGCGGTGAGGTAAAATCCAGTACTGAGCCGGCCCGCTTTGAATCAACGGTTGGCAGGCGGTGGCTATATACTCCCTTGATGGGTGCCAGCCGCACGAACGACAGCACCCGCAGCCGCCCCTTCAACCCGTTTACCATCTCTAAAAGATGATTGCCAACTATTCCGAACGCCATCGCAGCAAGCGCCCTCCGTCAGATGGGGGGCTGTTGCGGAACTTGCTCGTGATCCTGTTCCTGCTGGCGCTGGCCGCGGTGCTGGTCGACGTTTCACGGAAGTTCCCCCTCCAAGCCATCATCATGGGGACGATTATTGCCATCGCCGTGGCGGGCGTTTTCTCTATATCGGAGAGTTGTACCTGATCGGTTGGGTCGTCGATTTCCTTGCGGATCTCGGCATGCCGAAATTCCACGCAAAATCGGAGCCGCTCGATTGCGAACTCGTGGGGGAGATCATCGTCGTCACCCTCCGCGACAACATCGCTACCGCCAGACAGTGCCAGTCGGTGGCGAAGCAACTGAAATTCCTGATCGACGACCATCACTGCGATTTCGTTCTCGATTTCCTGTACGCAGGACGCATTTCCATGGGCTTTCGCGAAGTAATGCTGGATTTGAGGAAGGCGGCACGCAAAGAGGCGGAAAAACGCGGCCAATTGCATGCAGTGCCGCAAGGGAGTGCCTTCCGAGTGTTTGATGACCGGCAAACTGCCCTCGAAGAAATGTCCAGCGGCGGCGGGCATGGGTGGCATGGATGGGTTGTCCTGTGCAGCGTCCCCGTGGGAGTGCGAGCGGTCTCCGAGCTGATGTGAACCTTGATGGGCCGTGATTTTCGCCGATTCTCGCTTTTTGCCGTAGCCCCACTTGCGGAATGTGCCCCTGGCCGGGTATACTTATGCCACGCGAGCGGCGATACGTCCGGCAAGTTGCCGGGCGGCGACGATCCAGACAATCACTACGGGAAGTGCACGAATGGCCGAAGGCACGATCAAGAAGTTGACGGACAAGGGATTTGGTTTTATCAAGACGGGGGGCACAAAAGACCTCTTCTTCCACTCGTCGAGCCTGCAAGGCGTGGGCTTCGAGGACCTGCGTGAGGGCCAGCAGGTCTCGTACACGGAAGGCCGCGGTCCCAAAGGCCCTTGTGCCGAGAACGTCAAGCCGATCTAGTTCGGCCGGAGAGAACTTGGGAACTAAGCTCTAAGAGCTAAGCTCGGCCCGTACGCCTTGTCATGTTGACTGTGTTGAGTATCGTCGGCACGCGACCGGAGGCCATCAAGATGGCCCCGGTCATTCGCCAGCTTCAGTCTGGCGCTGACGAAGTGCGCTCGGTGGTCTGTTCGACCGGGCAGCACCGCGAGTTGCTCGACCAGGTTTTCGCCCTGTTCGGCATCGTGCCGGACATTGAACTCCGCGTCATGCAGCCGAATCAGAGCCTGAGCGCCCTGACGGCCCGCCTCTTGACCGCGTTGGACGCAACCATCGAGCAGGTCAAACCCGACTGGGTGCTGGCCCAGGGCGATACAACCACGGTTCTGACGGCGGCACTGGTGGCGTTCTATCACCGTATCAAGTTCGGGCACGTCGAGGCCGGCCTGCGGACCGGGGACCGCTACCAGCCCTTTCCGGAGGAAGTGAATCGCAAGGCGGCCGACGCGATCGCGGAGTTGATGTTCGCGCCGACGGAACTCAGCCGGCAGAACCTGTTGGGCGAGGGCTATCCCGACTCGCGGATCCTGGTGACCGGCAACACGGTCATCGACGCCCTGCACATGGTGGCGGCGATGCCCTACGACTGGTCGGGCGGGCCGCTCGCCGGCATTCCTCAGGACAAGAGGCTCGTGCTGGTGACGGCCCATCGCCGCGAGAGTTTCGGCAAGCCGCTGCAGGATCTCTGCACGGCAATTCGTCTCTTGGCGGAACAGTATGCCGCGGACGGCGTGCATTTCGTCTACCCGGTCCATCCCAATCCCAACGTGCGAGGGCCCGTGGCCGAGATCCTTTCCGCGAACGAGAACGTGTCGCTCCTGGACCCGCTGGATTACCTCTCGCTGGTGCAACTGATGAAGCGCTGCTGCCTGGTCGTGACCGATTCGGGCGGCATTCAGGAAGAGGCGCCCGGGTTGGGCATCCCCGTGCTGGTGACGCGTGAAAGAACGGAGCGGCCAGAGGGCCTTGCCGCGGGTGTCGTGAAACTGGTCGGCACCTGCTGCGAGCGGATCCGGACGGAGTCGATGGCAATTCTCGACGACCCGGATGCCCACGCGGCCATGGCGCGGGGTGCGAACCCCTATGGCGACGGCAAGGCCGCCCAGCGGATCGTATCGGCAGTGCTATCGGACAGTTGACTTGACTGTCGATCAATCCCCATCATGCGGCGCGACCGCGGCGAAGACCTTGTCAAAATCGCCGTGCAGCAACCGCGGACCGCTTCCGCCAGCGGGGCCAATCGGCAAGTCGAGTCGGCCGCCATGATAGAGGAATTGCCGGCCGATATTGTTGTAGGAAAGGCCGGGAAGCGGTACCGCCTCGCCGACCTTGGCGCGGCCTGCTTCGATGGTTCCACCGCGAACAAAGACCCCGGCGTCCGTGGCGTACAAGAGCAAGAGCCGCTTGCCGTCAATTACCGGGCGAAGGAGATGGACATCGGCCTGTGGAATGAAATAGTGCGATTGGGTTCGTCGGATGGGCGATGTTCCTCGACTGGCAGTAGTAGACGTCGCCGCTGCTCCACGCGGAAATGAAATGGCAATGACCGTCTCGATCATACTCCGCGGCGGAACAGAAGTTGACGGGATTGCGGGGATCGAATGTGCTGTCCGGCCAACTCTCGTCAGGCCAACGCTTGAGAGGCAATTTCTCGCCATATCGCCCCGGACCAATGCCCTGGACGATCGAGAGTTGATCGAGAACCGCGTAGCGTCCATCCGGCATCCGCAGGATTTGACTTGGATCACGCTCACCACCCGGCGTTCCTGGCCTGAAATAGCAATAATAAGCATCGGCCCCGGCAGGCACCGGCATTGTCCAAGTGCGGGCGTCGCGGCTACGCGCGACCCAGAGCATATGTGAGACGTTGCTGCCTAAATAGCTGTAAAATCCAATCTGAGGGAAGTGGTTGCAGCCGTAGAACATCCAGATTTCCCCGCCCTCGATGACTAGGGACGGATGCGCGCATTCGAACATGATGTTGTGCGGGAAGGACCAGGGGCGGTCCCAGTGACGCCCGTCGGCACTCGTGGTAAGCATGATTCCTCGCGGCTTCCCGGCGTCCTTCCCCGTGAAAGCCATCAGCCGCCGGCCGTCCGGCAGCACGACGAGCGATGCATCGGCAAGTCGTGCGCTTCCAAAACCAGGCAAATCGAGCGGCACTGCTTCAAATGGCCCGATGGCTTCAACCTTCCTGGCGGCGCTCGGTGCCGCCTCCGGTTGCGATGGGGGCTCCTTCGGGGAAGAGGTATCGTCGGAGTCGCCATCGTCGGACTCGTCATCGTGGCTGCGGGGCGCAAAAGGGTCTTGGCCGCTGCAGAGGGATCGGACAGTTCCCGCAACTCGAAATCGCTGACGAATCGCACCAGCGCCGACAATTGCTGGGAGTGCTGCTGATAAGTGTGGTCGCCGGTGATAGGCGGCGCTGGGTGTGAAATAAGCTCCTCGATCGCCCGGTGATAAGCCTCGGCGGCCTTGTGGCGGTCGCCCTGGAGCCAGTGGGCGTGGCCCAGCCAGAGCATCGTCAACCAGGTGTGGCGAGGGCTTTCCATCCAATGCGAGAGAATGTGCTCGAATCTCGGGTAATCGCCAGTCCAGAATGCGTCTTCGGCTACGCCCACGCAACTTGGAGAAGAGGGGAAATTGAACGAAAGTGCGTAGCCTTCAACCCGTTCAATCTTGGCCTGGGGAATCGCCTTTTGGAGTCGCTGGACGGCGGACTCGTCGAGATCCTCCTTCGGCAGCACAAGCCGCTGGAGATTTGTCAGACCCCTGAGCTGATCGAGTCCCGGACCGGCCAACAATGTGCGGCCCAGATCGAGTTGCCGCAACGATGTAAGATCCTTCAAATGCACCAGATCGTCGTCGAAGACGCAGTCCTGTCCGCGGAGGTCGAGAATCTCCAGTTTTGTCAGCGGTTTGAGCGCCGCAAGGCCCATGCCGGTGACGGCGCTGTCGGCCAGCCGCAGGCACTTCAGGTCGGCCAGCGTCTGCAAATGCATGAGCCCCGCGTCGCCGATGTGGGTCTTGCTGAGATTGAGCTTCTCAAGGTGGACCAGCCCGGAAAGGTATCGTATGCCATCGTTGGTGATCCTAGCGTCCTGGAGCGCAAGGGCCCGGAGATTCTGCAGGTCCTTGAGATAGGCCAGCGCCGCATCGTCGGTTTCCGACCCAAGCTGCAGGGAATGCAGCGTGTGCAGGTCGGGCAATCGCGCAACCTCCGGAACGTTGACCGACGGCGGTTGGGCATGGAGTTGGGCGGTCGCTAGAATCGCGAAGAAGACCGCGGTTTTCAGCAAAGGGCGAAACGCCGCAGGACTGCGGCACGGTTTTCGCAATCGTTCATTCACGGGCCTGGACCTCCACAGGAATCGCTGGCACCAACGGCACCTCACCCAGAACCTGAGGCAACAGCAATTGACAGGCGATGGCAGTGCCTTACAATGCGCTAGGATGGCTTAGGTTGCTTAGCTTAGTCTAGCCGATTTCTTCACCAGAGGGTAGACCCATGTTGCGCACTCTTCTTCCCCTCGCGGCCAGTTTTCTGCTTTTGTCCGCCTGCACTGCCCGAGTGGACAGTCCTTCACCTCCGCCAGCCGTATCGCAAGGCAAGTCGTCGGCAGCGGCGTCGGAAGCCGAAGTAGCGCTAGGCGAATCGCAAGGCGATCCAGTGCCGGGGCCGTTCGGCGACCTGGAATCGCTGGCCTTCGACCGTGATGGAGTGCTCTGGATCGGCAGCCGCTACAGCGGTATTTTCGCTTTCCGCGATGGACGGTTCTACCTCTACGATGTCTTCAACACACCGATTCCGGACCGGGGCATCACGGCTGTCTATGTTGATGGCAACGACACGAAATGGTTCGGCTCAGGACGAGGATATATCTACTCCTTCGACAACACGCATTGGAAGGTCTATCCAACGTCGACGGATGCTTCTCATTACCCAATAACTTTGGTTCGCCCCGACGGCAAGGGCGGCATCTGGTTTCGCGAAGGAGGCCTGATGCGATTCGTGGATGGAAGGATCGAAAAAATTGAGTTGCCACAGAGACCCAATGCCCCTAAGCCCACGCCCGGGATACCGTTCGACTTGAACCACGAGGGGCTAGGCGGAGTCCAGGCGATGGATATTGACCGCGAAGGGCGGCTGTGGGTCGCTGGAACGGACGCCGTGGTCCGGTACGACGGCAAGGACTGGACGTGGTTGACCGAGGCGAAGCAGCCGCCGGTCACGATCTCCAGCCTTTGGCGCAATCCCAAGACGGACGAGGTCTTCCTGGCGACCAGCGATGGCCTTTCCCGATTCAGGGACGGAAAGTGCGAAAAGGTCGAAGAAACCAATTTATCGGGTCCGGTGCGTGCCGTGCGAGGCAATTTCGAGGGTCAGGTGGCTGCCGTGTGCTTCGACCCTGTTAGCGCCGCCGTTGGCGATGGTCTCCATTTCCGGCGGTATGCCCCGCGCACGCCGATGGCCAACAATTCGGTCCAGGATGCCGCCGTGGACCATCAAGGCCGGATTTGGTTTGTCGGGCGGTCGATAGGGCTCCGTTGTCTTGACGGCGAAAAATGGGAAACCCCCGCGCCCCCCGGACCTTACACCATCCACCGTGCCGGCGACCCCAGCATTTTATTCCACGAGAGCTATCCCCAAGACGTAATTCGCGAGGAAGCCGTCGATGCCGACATCCACGAGGTTCTCAAAGACCCACGCAAGTACAGCGGGAAGAAGGTTCGCATTGTCGGCACGATTGGCTCGAGCTTTGAATATGCCGAGATGATCGGCTCCAACGGCGAAAAACTGCGTATGTGGCCGAACGCCATCTACGGTTGGGGAGAACTGGACGAGTCGGAGTATTCAAAAAAAGCCCCGGACGGCACGCCCCTGAAATTGGAGTACGTTGGCTATCTGGATTGGGGCGGGTATTTCGGACACATGGGTGCCTGGTCCATGGAGTTCTGCGTCATCGAGGTCTATCCGGCCGATGCCGACAAGGCCCAAAAAGCGGAAATCAAACGGCGTTATTTGAAGAAGTTTGAGGAGTCTGCCAACGACCAGTTTATTCCGGAGATCGTGGAAACTCCCGAGGTCCCGCCGTGCGGGAGGCGTTGCAGGGCTCGTGGACCGTGATCAACGTTGAAAACCCGTACTCCGTTCTTGGCGGCGGCGTCGGCTCGCGCTGGTCGATCACCGGTGGCGCCTTCAAGGCCGGCTCGCCCGGCGAGTGGTCGCTGGGGACGTTCAAGGTCGATCCGCGTCGGCCGACGGCCATCGACCTGAAGGTGGGGGACTCGTCTTTCAATCGTCGGACTTTACGAGGCATCTATGCCTTGGATGGTGATACATTAAAGCTCTGCTTCGCCGACAAATCGGGCCGACCGCGGGAGTTTGCAACGGATCGCAATTCGAGAGCATCCCTGCTCACGCTGAAGCGCGATCCCGCCGGGACGGCCGCGCTGCTAGCTGCCACAAATGAACCAGCGGAACCCGACGACCCCGATGCGATTCTCGCCTTGGAAAAGTCTCTTACTGGATTGCAACGCGATGAGCATGGCAATGTCGTGGTTGCCCTATTCGGATTCAACCAGACTGAAGGAGTCCGGCTCACGACGGACGCGGACTTTGAACCGTTGAAAAAATTGCACTATCTTGAACGCATCGAAGGCCAGCTTACGGACGCCGGTCTTGAATGCTTCGCGGACTGCCGCCGCCTGGTCCGCCTATCGGTGTGGGGCAAAGGCATAACCGACGCCGGCTTGCAGCACCTGCGCGGGCTGAACCGCTTGGAGGATCTCGCACTCTACGATACCAGCATTACCGATGCCGGATTGGAGAAACTCGCGGATCTGAAGGCGTAAAGTACCTCAATATCGGCAAATCCGCCGTCAAGGGCCCTGGCTTGGCCTTTCTGGACCGACTGGCGACGCTTAATCGGCTCTATTTGCAGGAAGCACCGCTCAATAATGATTTTTTCACGTATGCAGCACGAGTTCCGGCGCTCGAAGTGATAACGATCAACCTTGTAAATCTCGGCGATTCACAAGCCGATGGTCTCGGATCATGCGCCGCCTTGGAGCGGCTGGACCTAGCCGGCACGAAGTTCGGCGACGCAGGGATGGTTCAAATGAAGCAGTTGCGGAAGCTGAAGTACCTCAATCTCGGCGATGCCCAAGTAACCAATGTCGGAATGTCAAAGCCTCAAGGAACTTTATGCCCTTGAAGAGATTTATCTTGACGGTACCCAGGTTGGTGATACCGGCGTAGCGGAACTGAAGGGACTTCGAGAATCTCAAGACGCTCTCTCTATGCAAAACGCAGGTCACCGACGCCGGCCTTATGTCCCTCGCGGAACTGCCGAACCTGAAGAACCTCCGTCTCAATGACGTGGCAGTGACGAATGCCGGACTGAAGGCCCTTTTGAAGTTTCCCAGTCTCGAGGAATTGTGGCTTGAGCGGACTCGCGTCGACAACGACGGCCTGGAATTTCTGAAGTCCTTTCCCAAGCTGCAAACGGTTACGCTCTCAAGGCCGCGGATTACGCAGGAGGCAGCCGAAACGCTCGGCAAAGAACTGCCGAAGGTCCGCGTATCCTATGCGAATCAAGGGTTTCTGGTGCCAGATAACTAGGGTTATGCACAAGGTCCAGAAAATATTTGCCGTGCTGCGGGTCGCCTCGTTCGCCCCGGCCGACGATCGCGTGCTGGTTGACGTGGGCGCCGGGATCGTTGCCCGTCCAGCCCGGCGCTTGCCTTTGACCGCCTGGACACCATACAATTGGGATTGTACTCTAACATGAAAGGCGATAACCCATGCGAAGTATTTTGACCGTGGCAGGGGTGGCCCTCGGGTTGGCCGCATTGGCGGTTGCCCAGGGACCGCAGAAGGCGGGAAGCCCATCTGCCGACGCGATCGCCAAGCCGCAGGCGGCGGCGACGGAAGTCGCGGCGCCGGCGGCCTCGGCCCGCCCGCAAGACGAGAAGGCCATCCAACTCGCCGACGAGGCCTTCGCCAATGCCTATAATGCCGGCGATGCCAAGGCGATCGCCGCGCTGTTCGCCGGCGACGGCGAAATCGTGAGCGAAGAGGGCCAATCGACCCAAGGCCGGAATGGCATCGAACAGTTCTTTGCCGCAGTCTTCAAGGAACATCCCAAGACCCACATCGATCTGACCATCAGTTCGCTTCGTTTCATCGGTCCCGATACGGCCGTCGAGGACGGCGTGTCGACCGTGACTCACGACCCCAATGAGCCGGCCGAGCGGAGCCCTTATTCCGTCGTCTACACGAGGCACGACGGCAAGTGGCTGACCGCCAGTTTGCGCGACCTTCCCGATGAGGCGCCGGGGCCCGAAGAGCAACTCAAGCAACTCCAATGGATAATCGGCGATTGGGTGGACGAAGGCCCTGACGCCGTGGTTGAGACTTCCTACCGTTGGACCGACAACCAATGCTATATCTTGAGCGAATTCAAGGTCCAGAGGGCAGGCCGGCAAGAGATGACCGGCACGCAGCGGATCGGCTGGGACCCCCTGGCCAAGACGATCCGCTCCTGGGTCTTCGACTCGGAAGGCGGCTTCGGCGAAGGGACCTGGACGCGGGACGGCGACCAGTGGATCGTGAAGAGCACCGGCGTGACGCGCAACGGAAAACACGCCTCGGCCACCCACATCATCACCCGCGTTTCGAAGGATCGCATGACGCGGGAAACCAAGGACCGCATTGTCGGCGGGGAACTGACCCCCGATGTCCCGGAGTTCACCATTACCCGTAGACCGCCGCCGCCCAAGCAATAACCTGAGAAATTCCAATGAACGTGCAATTGAAAACGGCTGTGAGCATCCCCCTGATCGTCTTGTTGTCGGCGGGCCTGGCCTTGGCGGGCCGAGGCGGCGGAGGAGGTCATCCAGCCGCGAGCCGTCCCGCTGCCAGCCGGCCCGCAGCCAGCCATCCAGCCGCCAGCCGGCCCGCAGCCAGTCGGCCGGCCGCTACGCACACGCCCTCCTTCAGCACGCCGCGTCCGAAGGTCAACACGCCGCACGCGGCGGTCAACGCCCGCCCCGCCGAGAAGGCGGCCGTCCGGCCCTCGCTGCCGTCGAATCCCCTTGCCAACCGTCCTGCCGCCAAGCCGGCCATCGAGAATCGCCCCGGGATCGCGAATCGGCCAGGCGTGGAAAACCGCCCGAGCATCGAGAATCGCCCTGGGATCGCGAATCGGCCAGGGGTCGAAAACCGCCCGAGCATCGAGAATCGCCCGAGTAATATCAATAACATTGTCAACCGGCCGAACGTGGGCAACCGCACGAACATCGCCAACATCAACAACGTCAATATCAATCGCGCGAATAACTTCATTCGGCCGACGCATGCCGATTGGAACCGGGGCGACTGGTATCACGGCGATTGGCATGGCAACTGGACCAACGGCTGGTATTATCGCCCGCTGGGCTGGTGGTCCGCCGGCTACTGGGCCGGCGCCGCGCTCCGCCATTCCCTGGTCCTGGGGCTATTGGCCGTATTACAACCCGTATTGCGTCGGCCCGATCATCGACTACGGTGTGACGATCGATTACTCGCAGCCGATCGTGGCGGCGCAGCCGGTCGTGGTTCAACCGGACCAACCGGGCCTGGCCCAGCCGGTCGCGAGCGTGGAAGACCAGGCGACGCCGTTCATCGACGCGGCGCGAACCGCTTTCATGCAGGGTGACTACACGACCGCGCTGGCCAAGGTGGACCAGGCCATCGCCCTGGTGCCCAACGACACGGTGCTGCACGAGTTCCGCGGCCTGGCGCTTTTGCGCTCGGTCGCTACAAGGAAGCGGCCGCCGCCGACTATGCCGTCCTTGCGGCCGGTCCCGGTTGGGACTGGACGACGCTCAGCGGCCTGTATCCGAACGTCGATGTCTACACGCAGCAACTCCGCGCCCTGGAAGATTACGCCAAGGCGCACGCGGATGCGGCGGAGGCGAGATTCCTGCTGGGCGAGCACTACCTGACCTGCGGCTACACCGATGCTGCGGCCTCGCAATTCAAGGAAGCCGTGCGGCTGAATCCCAAGGACCAGTTGTCCTCGCAACTCCTGAGGAGCCTCACGACGCCCGATCCGACCGACGACGCGCCCGTCGTCCCTGCGACGCCTGCGGCCCCTGCCAGGCCGGCCGACGCCGCGAGCCTCGTGGGAAACTGGGCCGCGACCCGCTCGGATAAGGCCACGATCAAGCTCGCCCTGGGCAGCGACGGGAAGTTCGTCTGGGCAGTCGACCAGAACGGCAAGCCGCAGCAGTTCAGCGGCACCTACAGCGTCTCCGACAACCTCCTGGTGCTGAAGCAAGGCAATAATCCCGTGATGGTGGGCCAGGTCGACTTGCAAGCCGCCAACCGCTTCAATTTCAAGCTGGCGGGCGACAACCCCAGCGACCCCGGCCTGACGTTCGAACGGTAAAGGCCGGCGAGTCGATAACTGTCACATTGTTGCCTTTCGCTCCGCGAAAGCCGCATCTTTCGCGGAGCGAAAGACGACACTAGTTTCCAAATTGGTTGCTAACCGGCCGCTAACAGCGTCACGCGGGACGGATTGACAATCCATCCTACGCGGATTCTAATTCTTGCGGTTTGCTTCCCGCTCCCCACTCCCCACTCCCCGCTCCCGGCCCATGGAAACCGCTAGCCCGCGCATCTTGACCATCAACGGCGGCTCGTCGAGCATCAAGTTTGCCCTGTTCGAGACCGGCAACCCGCTGAAGCGGAATTTTTCCGGCGCCATCGATCGCATTGGGCTGCCGGACGCCGCCCTGCGGGTCAAGGGCTTCGGCCAGATGGCGAACTTCTCCAAACCGATTGCCGCCCAGGACCACACGGCGGCCGTCGATGCCCTGATGGATTGGATCGAGCAGGCGATCGGGCAGGCCGCCTTGGCCGCCGTGGGACATCGCGTCGTGCATGGCGGGCCGAAGTACTCCGATCCGCAGTCGATCACGCCGCAGATGATCGAAGACTTGCGGCAGCTTACGCCCTTCGATCCCGAGCACCTGCCGGAAGAGATCCAGTTGACCGAGGCCTTCCACCACCGCTTTCCCGACCTGCCGCAAGTGGCCTGTTTCGACACGGCTTTTCACCATGACCTGCCCCGCGTAGCCCTCCTGCTGCCGATCCCGCGGCGCTACGAGGCGCAGGGCGTGCGGCGGTACGGGTTCCACGGGCTCTCCTACGCGTACCTGATGGAAGAACTGGCCCGCCTGGCCGGGGCGAAAGCCGCGCAGGGCCGGATCATCCTCGCGCACCTCGGCAACGGCGCCAGCCTGGCGGCGGTGCAGCAGGGCAAGCCGGTGGACACCAGCATGAGTTTCACGCCCACGGCCGGCGTGCCGATGAGCACCCGCTCGGGCGACCTCGATCCAGGGCTCCTCTGGTATCTGGCGCACGGAGAAAATGGCCGCCAAGCAATTCAATGAGATGGTCAACTTCCAGTCCGGCTTGCTCGGCGTGTCGGAGACGAGTTCCGACATGCGCGACCTGCTCGACCGCGAAAAACAGGACGTGCGGGCGGCGGAGGCGGTCGCGCTGTTCTGCTACCAGGTCAAGAAGTGGATCGGCGCCTTCGCGGCCGCGCTGGGCGGTCTGGACACGCTTGTCTTTTCCGGCGGCATCGGCGAAAATGCGCCCGCGGTCCGGGCCCGGATTTGCGATGGGCTGGGCTTCCTTGGCATCGAACTCGACGAGAAACGCAATGCGGCCGGCGAGGCTGTGATTTCCGCGGCCGCCAGCCGGGTCAGCGTCCGCATGATTCGCACCGACGAAGAACTGACGATTGCCAAGACGGTTTGCAAGGTTCTTGGCCTAGGTGTGAAAGCTGGTAATTGTTAGGCAAAATAGAGGCGCGGACCCCAGCCCGCTCGCCGGGCTGGTGAACGAGTCTTATTAGCGAGAACGACACGTTCCGATCGACAAACGACCCCTGCCAGCTTGTCTGGCAGGTGAAGGAGTTTTGCTCCGCGCTCGGACCGGTCTCGCCCATAAGACTTGTTCACCTGCCAGGCAAGCTGGCAGGGGTCCCGAATTTATGCGGGATAAGCCTCCTCGCTCACAAGACTGGTTCACCTGCCAGACAAGCTGGCAGGGGTCGAATCCTCCGCTACGCCAAGTTGTTACAAAGTTGCGAACAAGGAGAAACCATGACCACAAAAGCTCTTTCCCCGGAACTGCTTCAGAAGATGGATGCCTACTGGCGGGCCGCCAACTATCTCTCGGTCGGCCAGATCTATCTCTACGACAATCCCCTGCTCAAACGGCCGCTGACGCTCGCCGACGTGAAGCACATGCTGCTGGGCCATTGGGGCACAACACCAGGGCAGAACTTCATCTACGTCCACCTGAACCGGATCATCACGAAATATGAGCTCGACATGATCTACGTCTCCGGCCCCGGACATGGAGGCCCGGCCGTCGTCGGCAACACGTACCTCGAAGGCACCTACAGCGAAATCTATCCCAATATCAGCCAGGACGAAGAGGGACTCCGCAGACTCTTCCTGCAATTCTCCTTTCCCGGCGGGATCCCCAGCCACGCCTCGCCCGAGTGCCCCGGCTCGATCCACGAGGGCGGCGAACTGGGCTATTCGCTCAGCCATTCGTTCGGGGCCGTGCTCGATAATCCCCACCTCATCGTGGCCTGCGTCGTCGGCGACGGCGAGGCGGAGACCGGGCCGCTGGCCACGGCCTGGCATTCCAACAAGTTCCTCGATCCGGCCACCGACGGCGCGGTGCTGCCGATCCTACACCTCAACGGCTACAAGATCGCCAACCCCACGATCCTGGCCCGCATCGAGCACGAGGAGCTGGAGCAGTTGTTCCGCGGCTACGGCTGGACGCCCTACTTCGTCGAGGGCCACGAGCCAGAACTGATGCACGAGGCGATGGCCGCGACGCTCGACACGGCAATCGAGCAGATCAAGGCCATTCAAGAGCAGGCCCGCCGACCATCGGTAGATGGTGCCCGCGGCAACTTGACCCGCCCCCGCTGGCCGATGATCGTACTCAATTCGCCCAAGGGCTGGACGGGACCGAAGACGATCGACGGCCGGCAGATCGAAGGCAGCTTTCGCTCGCACCAGGTGCCGCTTTCGGACCCGGCCTCCAATCCCGCGCACCTCAAGCTCTTGGAAGAGTGGCTCCGCAGCTACCGGCCGCAGGAGCTTTTCGACGCCGACGGCCGCCTGAAGCCCGAGTTGGCCGAACTCGCGCCCCAGGGCCAGCGGCGAATGGGCGCGAATCCCCAGGCCAACGGCGGCATGCTCCTCCGCGACCTGCGGATGCCCGATTTCCGCGACTATGCCGTCGACGTGCCTTCGCCGGGTGTCCGCGGCATCGGCGATACGCGGGTGCTGGGGCCCTTCCTCCGCGACGTGGCCAAGCTCAACGCCCCTCAGCGGAACTTTCGCGTCTTCGGCCCTGACGAGACGATCTCCAACGGCCTGGAAGCCCTGTTCCAGGTCACCCAGCGGCAATGGGATGCCGCGACCCTGCCTGGCGACGAGTATCTGGCCCCCGCCGGCCGCGTGATGGAAATGCTCAGCGAGCATCAGTGCGAGGGCTGGCTGGAGGGCTACCTGCTCACCGGGCGGCACGGGCTCTTCAACTGCTACGAGGCCTTCATCCACATCGTCGATTCGATGTTCAACCAGCACGCCAAGTGGCTGAAGATCACGGCCCACCTGCCCTGGCGGCGGAAGATCGCCTCGCTGAATTACCTGCTGGCCTCGCACGTCTGGCGGCAGGACCACAATGGCTTCACGCACCAGGACCCCGGTTTCATCGACCACGTGGTGAACAAGAAGGCGGAGATCGTTCGCGTGTATCTCCCGCCGGACGCCAACTGCCTGCTCTCGGTGATCGACCACTGCCTCCGCAGCCGGCATTACGTCAACGTGGTGGTGGCGGGCAAGCATCCGGCCCCGCAGTGGCTGACGATGGACGCGGCCGTCAAGCACTGCACGGCGGGCATCGGCATCTGGCCCTGGGCCAGCAACGACCAGGGCCAGCCGCCCGACGTGGTCATGGCCTGCTGCGGCGACGTGCCGACGCTGGAGACGCTGGCCGCCGTCTCGATCCTCCGCGAGCATCTGCCGGAACTGAGAATCCGCGTGGTGAACGTCGTCGACCTCATGAAGCTGCAACCGCAGAACGAGCACCCGCACGGGCTGAGCGACTGCGATTTCGACGATCTTTTCACCAAGGACAAGCCGGTCATTTTCGCCTTCCACGCCTATCCCTGGCTGATCCACCGCCTGACCTATCGCCGCGCCAACCACCGCAACCTGCACGTCCGCGGCTACAAGGAAGAGGGCACGATCACCACGCCCTTCGACATGACGGTCTTGAACGACCTGGACCGCTTCCATCTCGTGATCGACGTCATCGACCGCCTGCCGCAGACGGGCGACCGGGGCGTTTACCTCAAGCAGCAACTCAAGGACAAGCTGGTGGAGCACAAGCAGTACATCGAGAAGCATGGCGAGGACATGCCGGAGATCCGCGATTGGAAGTGGGGAGGGAAGTAATGCGGACCTTTCCCAGGGACTCTACAAAGAAGGGATACTGAGATGTTTAATCCTGCACAACAGCGAAGACTGGCGCTGCTCGGATTATTGGCTGGTGTAGTTGGCGTGCTCATTTTCCCCACAATCCGAAGCGCGCCTGCCGATATTCGTCTACGGTTGACCGTGTTTGCAGTTCTGGGAATCGTTGTAGGCTTCGGCGTTTTCATCCGCGGCCTCATTTTGTTTATGTCGCGGCGATGATACGCGGCGTGCGGGCGGTCAAGCCTGAGCGTTACAGGGGCACGGCCAGATCGAGCACCAGGGCGCACGGTCAGACCTTAGAACTCAACTCGCTGCCGGCTGGCGCAGCGCATGAGGTCCGTTTGATGAGCACAGATCCAAACAACATGGCGGTGACCGACCTGTTGCTGGCGAGCATGTTCCTTGCGCGTCGCGTGGTCCTTTGGGCTGCCGGAATATGCGCAATTTCACTGGTTGCGATGGAAGTTGAAAAACGAATTTTTGGAATCTTGACGGAGCGCAGCCAATTCCTGCTCGTTATCCCGTACTGGATCTCGCTGGTTGTCGCTGCCCTTGGTTTGCTGGTCACATTCTGCTTTGTCTTCCTTGCTCCGTTGCGGGAAATGGGTCTGAAGTATGCAATCAGTCATCTGATTCTCTGCGTCTTACTTTCGCTTGTAGGTCTGCTCGGGATAATCCTAGTGCCCCTATTGATCAGTTGGGAAATTGAAAGAGTGCGGGCTACAGGCGACCAGTCAACAGACGATACAGGTTATTTGGGAACATGAGTTTCTGCCACTTGCCACAGCGGCCAGAAATCCGCTATAATACATAATGCCCTGCGGCATCGCACCCCTATTGACTGAGGAAAGAATGGCAAAGGCCCCAAAGAGTGTCCAGAACCCGGAAGAAGCCGCTGCTGCGGCGCCCTCCAAGCCCAACCACAGCGAGAAGATCAAGTCCCAAGTGTTGGCCAAGATCGGCACGCCTCCCCGCTTGCACCGCGTGGAGGTCTGCAACCACCACAATGGCAAGTACCGTGTCAATATCTGGGAGCAGCCCGATCCGCAGAAGGGCCTTGCCGTTACGGTCAGCGCCCGTATTGGGCGATCCTATTATTTGACGGTGTCGGAGACCGGCGAGATTCTCGATAGCAACCCGCCAATGGTCAAGCTGGGCTCTTCCGCCTGAACCTGCCGCCCGCTCAGCCGCGGCTGACCAAACGGAAGGTGACTTTGACCCGCGTGCGGATGGGAATTGTTCCAGGAGCGAGCGACTCCTGTTCCGCGCCTCCCGTGCCTCTTTCCTCAATGCTGTTGGAGAGCCGGTTGTCAGCCGGACGCCATCCCTCGTTTACCGTGAGATCTTCTTCGATCCGCAACGGTTCGGCGATCTCCGCACCAAGGGCCTTTGCCAGATCGGCGGCCTTTTCCTTGGCGGCCAAGACGGCCTTTCGCCGCGTCTCGTTCTGGTAGTCGATCCGCTTGGAATGATCGTAGGTCACGCCTTCGACCGTCACGTCGGAAATCTCCGCCAGCCCCAGCCAGAGCGGCTTATACGCGGCCAGATCCGCGGTGCGGAAGGAAATCTCGGTGGAGGCGATGTAGCCTTCCTTGACCCACGACTGGTTCTTGTACTCCCGGTTCTCGCCGAACACCATCTGCGACGTTTGCAGCTCGGAGTCCTTGATTTTGCGCTGCTTCAGCAAGCTCAGCACCTGCTCGACGAGCTTGGCATGCTGCTCCGCGACGGCAGGCAGTTTCAGCCCTTTGTTGGAAACCGCGAGGTTCCAGACCATGAGGTCCGGCGTCACTTTCGTGGTGGCCGTGCCGAAGACGGTGACGCCGGGAAGTTCGTTCTCGGCCGCGGGCAACGCGGCGGTGAATGCCAGGCCCGCGAGCATGGCAGCCATGAAGTGTCGTAACATGTCGTCCCTTTCGTGAATGCTAATGTCTGGTTTCCGAAGCTTACTCGATTTTCCCCGTCGTCCAATCCAATGTCAACGGCCGATCCTTGACCGCGAAGGTCCACTTGTCGCCTGCCGCCCGCAAGGTGACGCGGACCGGCTCCTTCCCCGCCGCAGACCAGGAGAGGGCCACGGCATTCCGCCACGCCGACCGCCGCGTGCTGAGACGGATGGTGAAGACGCTCGATTTCCCATGGCCCTCTTGCCCCGGCAGAGGCATCGGCCCAGCGGCAATCTGAACGCCCTCGGCGGCGAGCGGTTCCAACCGCAGCGTGGCCCGCTTGCCCTTGGCCAGGAAGACGTTCCCGTCGCGGACGGCCTCTTGCTCAGGGTGGAATCGCAGTTCCAGCGGCGCCTCCTTGTCGAGCAGGATGTCGTCGGCCACGATCAGCACGTCCGGCTTCACAAAGATCACGTGCCGCAGGAATCGCCGCAGGCCCAGGTCGCGCGGATAGGCCTCCGCCGCATCGCTCGTGATCTGGTCCATGGCGGGCGTAGAGACCACCCGCAGCACCCTGGGCCTGGCCTTCACGGCGAGGGCCGGCCCGGCATCGAACCACTCGGCCCCTTCGCCAAGCTGTCCTTTGCCGTTCACGAGCAGCGTATTGTGCTGCCCGGTCGACTTGGGCTGATAACCATCGTCGCGGATCAGCCACTGCCCGCTGCCGAAAAGCACGAAGTGGTTGGCGTCCGGGTGTACGTGGCCGCCGCCCGGGTCGTAGGAGAACCGGGCGATGGCGTCGTGACCGAGGAACGGCCCGCACTTCACCACGACCAGCGACTCGTCGCCCGACCAGCCGCTCCGCGCGGAGACGATTCCCATGTCCTGGAAGTGGCGCATCGTCGGCAGCGTCTCAGGCGATATCGGCGGCACGGCGGGGTCGTACCAGAGGAGGTTCAACCAGGCGGCCTCGGCCGAGGAGACGCCCGCCTCGTCGATCTGCTGGGCCAGCCACTGCGCATGTCCGTCGCGAAATTGCCGCGCCAACCCCCGCAGCAGGTACTCCGGGCCATACCAATGGCTGCGAGGGCAGTCGGCGATGTCGACGATGCAGTTTCCGCGGGTCCAGCGCTTCGCGGCAGCGCCATGTACTGGGCATAGGCGGACGTGTTCCGCCACCACTCATTGCCGTACAGATCGACGTCGAGCCGCTGCCGGGCAAGATCCATGAACTTAAGCATGTACTCGACCCCATACTCCCAGTAGCCGACGCCTTCTTGACTGGCCCCGTCGGGTCCCAGCGCGGCCATGGTCTGGCGATACTTGTCCAGCGGCAGGCCGATCCAGCAGGCGGCGTCATCGACTTCGTCGAAAAGGGCGAATCCGGCCGCCGCCATGCCCGTGATGTTGACCCACAGATGGTTCTGCAGATAGGAGCGGTGCCACCAGACCTTGCCGGCGGCGGCCGCCTGGAACATGGCCGTGGTGCGGCTCGTGAGCGTCTCGCGGATTTGCCGCCGAGCGGTTTCGTCCAGGTCGCGATAGCACCAGTCGTAGACGATGGCCAGTCCGAAGAGCTGGTGGCCAGCGGCCAGGTCCATGCCGTCGATGCGGCCCAGGCCCCAGGTCTTATAGCCGCAGGAGGCCAGCGCCCAGCGGCGGGCGGCGTCGAGATACTGCTTTTCGCCGCTCAGGGCATAGGCCATCGCCAAGAGCGGCATCGCGTTGCCAACCTCGCGCTGCCAAAGTTGCTCATCGCCGCTCGTGCTATCGTGCAGCACATAGGCCGGCGGACCTTGCCGTACCGCCCGATCCGCCTGGTCCCGGACCTTCTTCCAGATGGCGGCGTGCGTGGTCTTGACGGCGGCGCGGAGTTCCTCGATCCGCTCGCGGGTGAGATAGATGCGGGGATGGACGCCGCGCACTTTCTCCAAGGCAGGCGGAATGGGCTTCAGGCGATAGGCGTCTTTGGCCTGGACGTTTCCGACGGTCGGCTCGGCCGCCACTGCGCCGAATGTCCCAGAGCAGAAGACCGAAAGCAGCCCGCACAGAACCAGATAAGCGATGGGCCGGGATATATCAAGCGCATTGTTCATGGGTACACAACAAGTTCGCACATAGATCTATGAAGAACGTCCGACGAGTTGCAACAACGTCGGCTCTTGAAGGTCAACGCCGGGCTGATCGCTTTGGCCGAATCCGCATTATCCGCCGCCAAGGCAACGGGTGCAAGCGTTTTTCCAATTCGCAGACTTTTCGGATTATCTGGCCTGGAACGGGGCGATTTGCCGAAAACATGAAAGATAACGGACTGTCGTAACTTTCCCGTGCGCAGGTCCAGAAGTAGGAGGGGATTGTGACGTGAGAAGCCGAGAATCGCTTGGGTATCTGGCCTTAGTCGTTGCCCTACTCCTTACAGGTTGCCAGGGCGGCGGACCGATGAGCTGGTGGAATTGGGGGCCGAAGCCGCCCCCTAGCTCGACCGCCAACGGTTCTTCGACTCCCGCACTGCTGCCAACAACGGTCAGAACGCGGCGAACGTACCGCCGGGATACCCGGGGAATGGACCCGCGACGCCAAATGGCAACCCGGCTGGTCCGAACATGATGCCAGGCCCGGCTCCAGCGGGTCCTTATCCGATGAACTATCAGCCGGCCCCGCCCAACATGATGCCAGGCCCGGCTCCGGCGGGTACTTATCCAATGAATTATCCGCCGATGGCGCCACCCAACGCGACAGGCCCAATGCCTGCCGGGGGCGTATGCCGATGCGGCCCTACAACTCGCCAGCCTATGTCGGCCCCGGCGTTGGCAATCCCCAAGGATCCACCGCGCCGTCGTACCCGCCTATGCCGTGAACTCAACCGGCCGGCTTGAGATGGCTGCCGGCGATCTTCAAGACGAAAACGTGCTCGCACGGCCTCTTTTCCGGCAGCGTGACGAGCAGGCCCTGCTCGGTTTGGCTCCAGGCGAGCCTGCCGGCGTGCGCCAGGAGGCTCACGCTCGATATCGGGCCGGCCGGCTTGGCCAGCGACTTGACCGCGATCTTGCCGTCCGCCGGCCAGGCAAGCAGCAGGGCGTAAAGCGTTTCGCCCTTGGTCGTAAAGCGGATATCGCTGGCCGTGTAGCGCAGGCGGCCCTCGTTGAACATCCCGCCTTGGATCGTGCCCGCGCTTTCGCCGAAGACCTTCCAGGGGCGCGTGCCGAAGATCGCTTCGCCGTTGATCGGGCATCCACGCGGCCATGCCGTCGAGGATCTTCAGTTCATCGTCGTCGAGCGTGCCGTCGGGCCGCGGCGGGAAGTTCAACAGCAAGTTGCCATTCTTGCTCACGATGTCCGCCAGCATCTGCAGGATCAGCGTGGCCGACTTGTAGCGGTGGGCCTTGGCCAGATTCAGGTCGTAATACCAATCGCCGATGCAGGTATCGGTCTGCCAGGGCAGAGGGCTGACCTTGTCCATCACGCCGCGCTTCAAGTCCTGGACCCACATGCCCTGCGAGTCTTGCTTGCAGTTGTAGACGGCCTCCAGCTTGCCGGAATGCTGTTGCCGGCTGTCGTTGTAGTAGTGGGCCACGAGCTTGCGGCCGAACTCGTCGGGGTACGGCAGGGGGCTGTCGCTGTACAGCAGGTCGGGATGGTAGCGGTCGATCATGTCCCCGATCCGATCGAACCACGCCTGCTTGACGGCGGTCGGCGCGTGAGGGCAGTAGAAATTCTCCTGGGGATGTTCGTTGCCGGTCCAATAGAGATCGGCATAGCGCGGGTCGGCGCCGTCGTACGGCACGCCGGCCAGGGGCCCTGACTTGTCGGCCCCCTTCGCCGCACTGTAGAACCACCAGCTCGCCGCCAGGTGCTCGGTCATGCCGAACCGCAGGCCGCACTTCCGCGCGGCCTGTTGCCAGTCGCCCGCGATGTCGCGTTTCGGTCCCATATTGACGGAGTTCCAGCGTTGGAACTTCGAGTTCCAGCAATCGAAGTTGTCGTGGTGCTCGGCGATCATGCAGAAGTACTTCGCCCCCGCTTTCTGGTAGAGCGACATGAGGTGGTCGGGGTCCCACTTCTCCGCTTTCCAGAGAGGAATGATGTCCTTGAAGCCGACTTTCGACGGGTGGCCGTAGTTGGCGAGATGGAACTTCTGGGTCGAATCGTCCGGGAGGTACATCTTCCGCGCGTACCAGTCGCCCTGCATCGGCACCGATTCCGGTCCCCAGACGGCCCAAATCCCGAGCTTCGCGTCGCGGAACCAATCGGGACAGCGGTACTGCTTCAGCGATTCCTCCGTGGGCTGAAACGGTCCGCTGGCACTCAACGTCGAGACGACTGCCTCCTGATCGCCTGCCCTTGCGAGATGGAGAGCCGGCAGGGCCAGACAGGCGAATAGAGCCGCGCAGCGGCAGAGATGGATGTGGCGGGTGTTCATGGGTTACCTCTCGAAAACACTGAATGTGGTTACGGTCGTATTATACAGGAAACCGTGAGTAGTTTCGAGTGGGGCCAGTTTTCCGCGCCACTACCCTACGGCGCGCACGCCGCGCGCTCCGTGCAGTCTGCCCCGCACGGGCACACTCGGCTGGTTTGGACTCCTTGCGGCGACTCGCCGGCGTCTCCAATCGCGTCCAGAACCGCTTGCCGCAGCTCCGGATGGAGGGGAAAGATGGGCGGCACCGGCACCACGTCCGGCGGTTCGGTGGCGGCGGCCACCACGTTCTTCTGACCGGTTGCCGCGCCCTTCTTCATGAAAAGGTTATAGATCGACCACTGCAACCGGCTGCGCTTGCCCCACAGCGGGAAACGGCGGGCCAGCGACGCGGGCGCGTAAAAGGTCTCGTAGGCCGAGTTCTGACCCAGGCGGAGCTCGTCGCCGGACATCTGCGCCGGGCGATAGACCACGTTGGCCTGATCGTACTTGTCCCAGTCGAAAGAGACGATGCGATCGGCCTTCTTCATCTCGTACCAGGTGAGCGTGCCCGGATAGGGCGTGAGCACCGAGTAGGCGCAGACGTCGTAGTCGGCATCCACGTTGAACCGCGCCGTCTGCTGGAAGACCGAAGGGTCGTCGCCGTCGAAGCCGAACATGAACAGGCCGAAGACCATGATGCCGTAGGAGTGGACCTTCTCGACCAGGGCCGCAAACGTCTCCGGCCGGTTGACTTCCTTGTGGACGCTCTTGAGCGTGTCGCGGGAGATCGACTCGAAGCCGATGCTGAGCATGGTGCAGCCGCTCTCGGCCGCCAGTTCCAGCATGCGGTCGTCCTGCGCGAGCTTGGAGGTCACGCCCGCCTGCCAGTGGATGCCGCGGCCCTTGAGGGCCCGCATGATCTCCTTCGGCCGCTCCGGCGTGCCGAAAAAGTCGGCATCGTTGATCGAGATCGTGCGGGAGCCGCAGCAGTCAACTTCGCGCATCACCTCCTCAACGGGGCGGTAGCGGACCCTCAGCCCATTCATCAGCGGCTCGGCGCAGAACGTGCAGCCCTGGTGGCAGCCGCGGGAGGTCTGCACGAAGGTGCGGTTGACGTACCGGTTGACCTTGATCAACTCGTAGCGCGGCAACGGCAGGCCGACCATCGAGTGCAGCCGGTCGGCCCGATAGGCGCCGCGCATCGCACCTTGCTCGAGATCGTTCAAGAGCCTCTCGATCACAAGCTCCGCTTCCCCGATGACCACCGCGTCGCAATGCGCGAGCGCCTCCTGGGGCATGAAGCTCGGATGGACGCCGCCCATGACCACGGGTACGCCCCGCGCCCGGAACGCGTCGGCGATCTCGTAGCCGCGGTTCACGTAGCTCGTCATGGCGGAGATGCCGACCAGATCCGCTTTCAAGTCGAAGTCGACGGCTTCGATGTTCTCGTCGGTGAGCACCACTTCATAGCCGTCGCGGGATCACGCCCGCTACGGCAAGCAGCCCTGCAAGTGGTGAGTAAAGTGCCCGATTGAGGTATAAGGGCCGGGTGGTCAGCGAATCGGTCTTGGGATTGATGAGATGGACGACCCGATGGCGCATGAGCCTGGTTCCTGGGGAGATCTACGGACGAAATTCCGCTGAACATTCTGCGAACGGTTGTATACGATACTAACTCGAAGCATCAGCCAGGAGGCTAAGTCGTTTCCTCGCTTGCGCTTCGGGCTGGTATGCGCATTTGCAACCGTTCATGGTACACCCCCAACCATACCAAGAATTGCACTTGCCAGAAAGGCCGGTTTTGGCCGTCCGCTATCTCACTGTCACGCCAATCCGATCCCGCCGCTGGCCTCGATATATTGCCCTGTCACCCATCGGGCGCCGTCGGAGGCCAGCCATTGGGCCACCCGGCCGATGTCGTCGGGTTCGCCCAGGCGGCCGAGCGCGGTGTGGGCCGCGACGGCCTTGACTGCGTTCGGGTCTTGCCGTGCGTGGGCCGTGAAATCGGTGACCGTCAGGCCAGGCCCGATGGCGTTGACCGTGATGCCGCGTTTGCCCAGATCGGCGGCGAGGATCAAGGTAAAGTGATTGATGGCCGCCTTTCCCATCGCGTAGGCCGTCATTTGTGGATACGGGTGCTTCGAGAGGGCCGACGAGAGATTGATGATCCGGCCGCCGTCCCGCAGACGACGGATCGCCTCCTGGGTCACGAAGAAGGGGCCCTTCAGGTTCACGGCGATAAGCTCGTCGAAGACCTCCTCCGAGGTGGTTTCCACCGTGCCCTGCCGGCCGATCCCGGCGTTATTGACGAGGATATCGAACTGAGGGCTGCCATGGCGTTTGCTCAGTTCGGCGTCGAGGGCCTGAAACAACTGGCGGATCTCGGCCAGCGAGCCGACATCGCCTTGCAGGGCGAATGCCTCTTCATGCATGGCCTCGATCTCGCGGACGACGGCTGCCGCAGCCTCACTGTTTTTCTGGTAGTTAACGACGACCGAGGCGCCGGCCTTGGCCATGTGGAGGGCGATGGCCCTGCCGATTCCGCGGCTGGCCCCGGTGATGACGGCGATTTTTCCTTGCAAGCTCATTTGTGACCTCATGGGGGATGCTGTTGTTAAACTTCAAACGCCACCACCCGGGCTTGTCCCGGTGGAGCGATGACTGGTCAGCTAAGACGCCCTGTCACAACCCCTTCGCGCGTTCTTAGCTGGTCAGTCATCGTTCCACCGACGCGGGGTCGGTGGGGACGATTTTCAACTTGAGACATTATAGCCGCGGATCGACCGGCTCGCTTTCCAGGGCCAGGACGCCAAAGACACATTCATGCACGCGCCGCAAGGGCTCCCGGCGGACAAAGCGCTCCAGGCCCTCAATGCCAAGCGCGAACTCCCGCAGGGCCAGCGACCGCTTGGCTGCCAGCCCTCGCTTCCGCAGGCGCGAGAGGTTCTCGGGAAACAAGTACTCCGGGCCATAAATGATTCGCAGGTACTCCCGGCCGCGGCACTTCACCGCCGGTTGGGCCAGGCCCTTCGAGTTGCTGACGACGAACGGATGAGGCTTCACCACCATGCCCTCGCCGCCACGCGCGGTGAGGTCCAGCCACCAGTCGATGCCGCCTCTTTCGCTGGCGTCGTCATCCAGATCGACGATCTTCAGCGGTGTGCTGAGCAGGAGCCTCGGCTCGTGGCGGCAGAGCGCGGCCAGCTTCTCCATGTGCCAGACGTGGTCCTGATCAGCATACACCCTTCCCTCGGTCGCCAGGAGGTGAAACGGCGCGAGCTTCAGGTCCTCCAACGAGTTGACCGGCCAGCAGTATTGCCGGTAGGCGGCGACGAATTGCCCAATCGCTTCGCAGCGGTTCTCATTGCGTCGAAAGAGGGCATCAACGTCCGACGTGTAGGTCGACTGCCCCAAGCTGTCCTGGCCGGCCAATCGCTGGGACGCCATTCGCAGGGCGGCCACGACCTTCGGCAATGAGGCCCTTCCCGCCGCGCCAACGGCCGCATATTGCGAGCGAAGCAGTTCTTGCGCCTTGGCCGACCAGGGCATCAGCTCGCAATCGAGACAGGCCCAGTCGGTGCTGAGCTCCGTCCAGAAGCCGCTGGAGTCCATCGCTGCGCGAATGCGGGCCAGGAACTCGGCCTCCAGTTGCGGATCCGCGAAGAAGCGGCGGCCAGTTCGCGTGTAGACGATGCCCGCCTCGCCGCCAACAACGCCGAACCGCTCCGTCGCCGCCGCCTCGCTGCGGCAGACGATGACCACGGCACGGGAGCCCATATGCTTCTCTTCGCACACGACCTTCTTCACGCCCTGAGAGCGATAGTAGGAGAAGGCTTCGCTCGGGTATTCGAGAAAACCGTCCTGGCCGCTCGTTTCGCAGGGCGACATTGTCGGCGGCAGGTAGATCAGCCACTTGGGGTTGGCGGCGAAGCGGCTCATTGCCTCCAGGGCGGCCATCGAGTTCTCTTCGCGGATCGTGATGTTCGCCCGCAGACGGGTCGCGATGATCCGCTTGCCGAGCACGTCGTCGGCGTCCAGCAGATCGTCGTTTACCTGCTGTGCCGAGAGCGGCGCGGCGGCATCTTCCGGCAGAAACGGACGGGCCGGCTCGCAGTAGGTCCGCTCGGCGGGAACCGAAACGAACTCCCGTTCCGGCCAGCGGTGGGCCGTGAGCTTGCCGCCGAAGACGCAGCCGGTATCGATATTTGTCGTGCGATTGAGCCATTCCGGCTGCGGAACGGGCGTGTGGCCGTAGACGACGGTTGCCCTGCCGCGGTATTCCGCCGCCCAATTGCAGCGGACCGGCAGGCCGAACTCGTCGGTTTCGCCGGTCGTTTCGCCGTACAGGGCGAAGATCCGCACCTTGCTCGACCCGCGGCCCTGCATCTCCGCCTTCATCCCGGCGTGGGCGACGACCAGCTTGCCGCCATCGAGGACATAGTGGCTGACGAGGCCGTCGAGAAAATCAGCCGCCGCCTTCGTAAACGGTTCTCGGATTTCCGCCGGCAGGGCGTCCACTTCCGCGACCGATTCGGCCAGACCGTGCTTGATCTGCACCTCCCTGCCTTGAAGCTTTCGCAGGAGTTTCATGTCGTGATTACCGGGCACGCAAAGGGCACTGCCATCGGCGACCATGTTCCGAACGATCCGCAGGGTATCGAGGATCCGTGGACCGCGGTCGACCAGATCGCCGAGAAAGATCGCCTTGCGGCCCTGGGGATGCCGGTAGGAGCCACGGCCCCAGATTGGATCGTCGCCGTTGTGCTCGACCGGCTGATACCCGAGTTCATGCAGGAGCGATTCCAATTCGCCGCAGCATCCATGCACGTCGCCGATGATGTCGAACGGCCCGTGCTCGTCTCGCTTGTCGTTCCAGAGGGGAGTCCGCTGGATGGCGGCCGCCTCGACCTCCTCGGGCGTGTCGAAAATGAAGACGTGGGAAAAGCCCTCGCGCTTCAGGCCGCGGAGCGAACGGCGAAGCTGCGATTTCTGCTGCCGGATGACGTGAGGGCCGAAATCGCGATCCGTCCGGCTGCGGTTCCGCTCCTCGCAGACTTTTTCCGACAGATTGAAGACCAGGGCCACCGGAAGGCAATGGTGTTCGCGGGCAAGCTCGACGAGCGGCTTGCGGGCCTCGGGCTGGACGTTGGTGGCGTCGACCACGGTCAGTTTTCCCAGGGCCAGCCGCTTGCGGGCGATGAAGTGCAAAACCTCGAAGGCCTCGAGGGTGACGTTCTGATCGTTCTCGTTGTCGCCGACCATGCCGCGGCAGACGTCCGACGAGAGGATCTCCGTGGGCCGGAAGTGTTTTCGCGCGAAGGTGCTCTTGCCGGAACCGCTGGGACCGATGAGGACGACGAAGGAGAGGTTGGGGATGGAGATGGACATGTTCGGTACGATTCTTGTTCCTACTTGAACGCCACCACCGGGCTTGTCCCGGTGGAGCGGTGACTTATCAGCTAAAATTCAGCCCAACAAGCGCTGTTCTCGTTTTCCGCCGACCGCGTCCGCTGCCCGGCCCGCCCGGCCCGCCAGGCCGGGCAGCGGACGCGGTCGGCGGAAAACGAGAGATACTCAGGGTTCGCGCGACTTAGCTGGGCAGTCATCGCTCCACCGACACGGGGTCGGTGGGGCCGCGTCACAGTTTGCGTTCACTACTGATTCTAGTCACTCACCTGTGGCTTGCGATGGTGCGCATGCCGTGATGGCGTCGGCAAGAAGCTCCTTATCGACATCCCACCAATTCTGTAAATCAACAAGGTGCGGGTACAATTCCGGGGCGGCGATTGACTCCGCTGCTTCAACAGCCAGACTGCTAACGAAATCCGACGTCAATTCCTTAACAATTTCCGGAATCACTCTTGGATCTCTCCGCTTGGCAAGACCCACGATAGCTTCGCTTCGCGTGTCGAAGTCTGAATCAATCAAGCGTTCTGCCAAAGCCTGCCGAAGCGCTGGCGTATCCAAATCGGTCTGGTCCGCTAAGCCAAAAGTCGCCCAGTCCCGCGTATGGGCGTCCTCGTCTCGCGATAACTCGATAAGCACATCGATCGCCTGCTGGTCCTCATGTCCCATCAATGCCTGCACGACTCCATGCCGAACCCTCGGATCGGCATGGGTGCGAAATCGAGATGCGGGTCCAATCGCATCGGCATCGTGAAAGTGGCCCAAAGCCGTAAGTATGGCCGCGAGAACCTCGGGATCTTTCTCCTCGTGCAACATCTGGAAAAGTGTTGCCAGGCATTGTCTTGGAACGGCACGCTCAAAATCGGCGAACTGACGAAGAATGTCGGCCCCTAAGCGGCGTTCCGCGGCACAGCGGCTTCGGCAAAGCTCTTGAGCCCGAAACAGTACCTCCTCGGTGCGTCGGCGCTGAAATTCCCAGACGACGTCCCAATACGAATCGTCGTCGGGCATCCGCGACAGCGCTTCCGAAATCAACTCCTCGTTAGTCCGGGGATCATGGCTGAAATCATCGTGGTGCGCAGTCTGGTTCTGATCGCTCATGGCGAATACCCCATCGGCCTCAACGAGCTGACCGTGTCACGACTCGTTGCTGACAAGTTTCTGTACGAATTCTCCGTAGGCATCTTTCATCGGCAAGTCAAGGTTTCGGCAAATCCGCCTGCGGCTAGCCGATACCCTTTCCCCGGACATGGGATTCACCGCCTCCTTCTCGTACTCCTCCCAGCAGAGGCCGCTTCCCCGCTTCTGCCATGACGGCAAATCGTTGAAATTGATCCCGTGCTGGAAAAGAAGTTCATTCTTTTGCGCAACCGACATGCCCACAAGGCCGATGTCGCCTCTTCCACGTTCTTTCCATCCCTTCGTAAACACCAATAGCCGTGGGCGTTCAAGGCATTGCGATGGGCGTCTTCATTCCGCCAGCGGAAATAGTCAACGACAAGCGCGGCGGTCGGCAGTTCGGAAATCCGGCAGTCGAAACACGCCATTGCGCCCAGCAGCAACGAGAACTTCGCGCTGGCTTCCCCAGCCAGAATGGAATTCAGCTTCCGCAACTTCCGGTTGAATCCACGCTCATCGCGGGCAAAAAGCAGGGAGATTTCGTCGCTCTCGGTGTACCCGTAGGTTACATTGAATCCGCAAGTCATGCAGATGCTCGACCGTATCCAGCATCATGTCCCGAAATCGAACGTCAAACGGGGCGTCGAATTGGTGGACTTCCTTGGTCAGTCTCGTGAAGCTGCGGCCGTCAAGGCGAGCGACCATGTACAGGTCGGGCAGGATGCAGAGATCATGCGCCGTCTCGTAGATTCGCATCCGATCATCAAGCTCATCGAATTTCATCGGCCCACGCCTCCACAACAAACCTGTTTTCTTCTCCGATCTTCACGTAATGTAGCTCGTCGAACCCTTCGTCACAAGTGGGAAGTTCCAGCCGCTTGTGCGTTCCCAGAATCGCGACCAAGGGAACCCGCTGGTTGGACGCGCGAGCGTCGTTTCGTCGTTTGCAGTCCTCGACCTGGGATTGAAAGTAGTAGCCGATAACTCGAAATCCGGCTGCCTGTGCCTCTTCGATGTATTTCCGCCGGTCCTCCTTCAACGGGTTGGTGTTGTCGATGACAAATGGTTGCTGTGTCTGAAGACAAACCTGAATCAACCGTTTCTCTCGGTTTCGCGTCTTCAGCATGTCGAGGTTGATCCGCACATGCGTGTTGAAGAAACGCTGCTGATAAAAAGTGGATTTGCCTGACGCTTGCAGGCCGATGAGTAGAACAGCTTCCATAATGACCCTCAATCGGTCTCTGCCTTTCGGTCGCGATCCTCTACCACGATCAACCGATGTGCCTCCGCCCAAGTTGGCGGTTCGCACTTGTCGGCCAAATGCCGGATGATGTTCTCGGGGACCGACCGTTCCCGCTGCTTGTTCTGGGCGAGGATCAGCGGCAAAGGAGGCTCAACATAGACAATCTCGATGCGGGCCGCGTAATCGGCAAACAGGTCGATCCAACGCTGGCGGGTTTGCCGCAACAAGTTCGTGGCACTGAAGGCGAAGGACTGGCCGGAGCGCAAGCAGTTCCCGGCAACGCTCGCGGGCCAATTGGATCACCTCCCCCTGGTTTTCCACCGCTTGAACGTCCAGTTCGTCTCGAATGTCGTCCAGCGAAACCACGGGAAGGTCCGGCACGGTTCGCCGCCAGCCAGGTGTCTTTGCCGCTGCCGGGCAGGCCCGACATCACGGTCACCGTGCAACGGTATTCCTCATGGGGAACGTAATGCAGATTCGGTTCCCGCTGCCGGTAGAACAGGAACCGCGCATGGTCGTTAGCGAACCGATAGGGCTGCTCAAGGCAGCCCGCTTCTTCAGCGGCCAGCTTCCAGAAATGCAGGTTTTCCTCGGGGCGGGTCATTTCGTCGGTGCGGCGGCCTCGGGTGTCGGCGATGGCAAACAGGTAGAGCAGCCGGTTATTGACCCACCAGGACAACGAAATCACTTCGTGGCTGGGATTCGCCCTTTCCAGGAGGAAGGCGGGCCGACCGTGGTACCGCACGAGCCGGGCGATTTCTTCCCGTGTTGCCAGATCGCAGCCCAAGTCGCGCAGCACGGATCGGACGAGATGCTCGCCCTTGACGGCATGTTTAGGGGAGGAGATGCGTCCCGTGCCGGGATCGACCTGGGAGGTGAGCGGCTTGGCGGCATCGTGAAAGAGGGCTGTGAAGACGAGCAGCGTCCGCTGCCGCGGCGTGAGGCTCGGCCACTCGTCGAGCCGCGGCAGCTCGGCGCAGACCATCCGCGTATGGGTCCAGACATTCCCTTCGGAATGCCATCCGCCGTCCTGCTCGCAGTCGGCCATCGCGCGGCACCACGGCTGGTCGCTGGCCCATGCCACGATCTCTTCGAGCGATGCCTCGGATAGCTCGTTCCACGTCATGACCAGATGTCGGCTCCGTCCTTCAAGAGATTGGGGACTATGGCCTGTTGCTGCCAGTGGGTGCTTTGCTTCACTTTTTCCACAAACTCGGGGCGGACGAACTTGGCCCGACCGGTCACGGCCCCATCCGCCTCCGTCCGCAGATACAGCCCTTCCATCAGGTCGTCTACTCGCTTCGTCACAGGGTTTTCAAAGCGACTGTCAAAGCGGGAAGGGCCGATCAGCTTCCCGAGCTCGTCTCGCGCTACGGCCCCTGTATGGAGGACCGGCACGGTTTTGATGTTGGTTCCTTCCAGCAGGGCCATCCGCAATTCCAGGCTCGAGGAACACCTCGCCCACTTTGTCATATATGTCGAACTCGAAGAAGTAATGCGGAAGCTGCCGGTAGTGGACCGAGTGCCGGGCATACATCCACTCGCCGAAGAGGATGTACCGGTCTTCCAGCCGTTCCTCCAAGACGGATCGCTTCACGACCGTCCATTGCTTGAACAAGTCGTACTGCGGATGCATGCCTTCGGTGATCAGATGGCCCCGGCACTGGAGAACCAACTGACCGTCGGCGGTGAAATGGATGCCGACGTTCGTGCCGTCGATCTTCTCCTCGACGATCAGCGACTCATCGGCAATGAAGCGTTTCGATTCCGTCCTCGCTGAGATGCTTGTCGTCGTCCGTTCCCTTGGACCCGAAAAGATGCGGGGTTCTCGGGTACTTGATAAAGTCATCATGCGAGCTACCCATGATCGACCTCAGCTTTCCGAAACAGTCCCATCTGCGTCGGCGATCCAAGTTCGGGATTCTCCGTTCCCACGCCTCGGAACTCGACCGTGTAGCCGAACCGCTCGGCCACGCTCTGTGCCCAAGCCTGAAACTCCTCGCGAGTCCACTCGAAGCGGTGATCGTTCATGCCGGAAGGCCCCCGCGGCGAGATTCGGCCAAGTGACGTTGTATTCCCGGTTGGGCGTCGTCAGGACGATCGTCGCAGGCCGGGCGCACTCGAACACGACCCGCTCGAAGGCGGCCAACCGCGGCGGATCGAGATGCTCGACGACCTCGACGATCGCCGCCGCCTCGAACCCGGCCAATCGCTTGTCCCGGTACATCAGCGATCCGTGCAGGAGCCGAATTCGGTCCTTCTGTCGAGTAGGCAGGATCGTCCAGTCGCAGGCGGTCCTTGGCGATCTCCAGCGCCCGCACGGCCACGTCCATGCCGACGATCTGGTCGAACTGCTTTTCCTTGAGGAGTTCGCGGAGCAGTTTGCCCTCGCCGCAGCCGAGATCCAGCACCCGCTTGGCACCGGATGCCTTCAAGACCGCCACGACCGCTGCCGATCCGCTGCTCGTTGAGGCTTATCGACTTCTCCAGCGTCTCCTCGCGACCTTCGGAGCGGGACGTCAAGGCAGTTCCTCGGCGGGCTGGTCGTCCTCTTCGGCAAGCCGCGACAGGGCCTGCCGGGCGAGGCTGGGCGGATGTTTCAGGTAGCGATGCGTGATCGCTTCCCGCTTGGGATGCGAAGCCAGCCAGCCCTCGCCGTGCTTCAGCAGTTTCTCCAACTCCTCCTGGCCGACGTAGTAGTGCTTGAAGTTGTCGAAGACGGGGATCAGGACGTAAAGGTGCGTCAACAATTCGCCGAGCGTGGTCGTCTTGGCAAGCGTCACCGAGTAGTAAGGGCTTGGCCCCCAGTCGGCATACTCTTCGTCCAGCGGATACCGTACGGCATGCATCTCGTACCCCAAAGGGCCAAGATATCGTGCAGGAACGTCTCGCCGCCGCGGCAGGGGAGCACTTCCAGCGTGGCGACCAGCGGAATCGGCGTGGCCGCCAATTCGGGGCGCTCCTTGGAACGGCCGTCGAGCGCCGGGCCGAGCACCTGGGCAATCGCCACGCTCATCAGGGACGAGGCCACGTAGGGCCGGTCGTTTACGTACTGGGCCAGGACCGAATGGGAAACGCCGCCCCGGCCCCGCACCATCCCCACCGGGTCGACATCCAAGAGCAGGGCGGCCGTACAGCGGTCCTCGCCGGCGTCCGGGTAGAAAACGTGGGCGCTGCCGAAACTGAGTGGAAAGCTCTGGCAGCGGGCCGGGTTCTTATGCAGCAAATAGCCCAGATCCGTTGCCGGCCGGTGCGTTGTGGTAACGGTCAGGAGCATGAGAGCAGAAACTCGCGGGTGTCAGGCAATGACGGCTTGACCTTCAGGACACGAATTTGCGCCGGCAGGTTCGCCGTTATTCTACACCACCACAGGTTCCCTGTCTCGCGGGCGAAAGACGAGGTCAGGAAAACCGGCTGCCCGCATGCGCAGCCAGATTCTCGGCCAGCTTTTGATGAATCTCGGCGCGGAAGATCGGCACATACCGCGGGGCAACAAAGCCCAACTTCACGCGATCGCCGTCGACTTGCAGGACAACCACTTCCACATCCTCGCCAATGAGGATTTTCTCTCCCGATTTTCGGCTAAGAACCAACATGTTCCCTCCTTGAGACTTTCCCCGGTCACCTTGTTACCATCTCCACCCAAAGGCAAACAAACCCAGTATGAGGCTAACAGCGAAGCGTTAAGCGAGAATCAGGGCACCGTTAAAAACAGGTGAGAAATGTGGATTTATGCCTATTGCTGCTTAAAAGACCCCCTGCGAACAGGTGTGGCAGAGCCCGAAAACTAGCCCCTTTGGGCCACTGCGCCCGTCTCGACAGTTTTCAACGGGCCGCCTATACTTGGGTCCTCGCTGACGCTTCGGGTTAGTATTGGCTGGCACATTCCAAACCGTGGAGGACGAACTGACTCGCATGGCTCCCAGAATCATCGGCGATCACCCGCTGGCCCGTGATGCCAGCGGAAAACTCCGCTCCCGCATCGGCACCGTCTTTCCGCACAGCGGCACGATCGTGACCCTGCCCGGCATCCATGCCATGCAGCGCCTGGCCTACCTGGATGTGCTGGCCGCCGAGCGGGCCGCCGCGGGCCAGCCGCCGCTGTCGCGCGAGGAAGAGTCGGCCCAATGGGAGGCCACGGTCGATCTCGTATTCGCCGAGGGCGACGTCCTGATTCGGCCCGACCCGGAGAACATGCCGCTGGCCTTCGAGGCCGACGAAGTGCTCCAGGAGATCGTTCCCAAGCACCGCATCAAGTTCCTCAACGTCGGCAACGACCAGGTCCGCAAGGCCGTCCAGCGGCAGGGCGAATGCTGGCGGATCGCCATGCTGCCGCGGTCGCTGCCGGAGATGATCCACATGATCGCGGCCTCCAAGGTGGCCATCGGCAATCGCGAGATCTACTATTACGACCGGCTGACGGGAACCCACTTCCTCACCTGCCAGGAGTTCGCCGGCCTGGAGACTTTGGACGACGCCGAACTGCGGCGGCACCTGGTCGAGATCCGGGACATGTCGCAGCGGTTCAATCGGCTGGGAGCGCCGGAGATCGAGTTTTTCGCGGCCGACGATCGCTTCGGCGCCGCGGACTTCCGCGAGCACGATTTCGACGCCCTGGAGGCGCCGCGTTGCGGTCGGTCTTCGATGCGCTGCGGCGGAAGTTCACGGCGGCCGTGGAACCTGAGTTGCGGCGCGACGACCTCGATAGCCCCCCGTGGCGGAGCCGCATGTACGCCTCGCTCCTCGGCCAGAATGACGAGACCTGTTCCGAGGAACTGCTGCTGGGCATGAGCTCCGAATTTTTCATGCAGGTCCAGTGGCTGCCCGGCTGCCGGATCATCGACGGCGAGTTGGTGTTCGACCCGATACTCGACGCCGAGCTGCCCAGCGACGGCGATCCCGAGATCGAGGCCCTGCGCGACGAAAGGTGCCGCGGGATCATCTTCAATTTCGTGCGCGAGCACGGCGACCTGGAGCACATCAATATCGGGCGGATCGTCGGTTCGCTCTCGCGGCGGGCCGCGTTCCACGGCCGGCGCGGCGTCTACGTGGCTGCCTTCAAGCTCGCCGCAAGCGACAAGGAGATCGTGAACATCGTCCGCATGCAGAAATGGGGCGTCCACGAGCATCTGGACGAGGGCAAGGGCCTGTTGGAGGCCATGCTCGAGGCCGACGAATACACGGAGTATGTCTTCGACCGCCGGCTGGGATGCCGTCAGTTGGGCATGAACCTGCCGCCCAACTTCGCCGCCCGGCGCGTGGCCGAGCCGTATTGGGGCGCCCGGACGGAATGTCACGGAACGATGATCTGGTCGATGTATTTCCAGCGCGACTATATCCGCGGGATTGCCAGCGACAAGATCCCGACCTGCCGGCTCGAGGATCCGGCCTTTGCCCTGCCGCTAGCCCGGCTGCTGGGCCGGGCCGCCGTCCCCAACATGCTCGTCGGCCGCTGCGATCTGAACGGGCAGGTGCTGTTCGACGACGGCGACGAAGTGGTGATCGAAGACCACGACGGCATTCCGGTCGAGATCGTGGTCGCCGATCAGACAGGGACGTTTGTCGATTATCTGCGGGAGCTGGAGGAGTCGGCCGCGGAGTATGCCCGGCCGATTATCCATCGCCGGCAATACCTGGCCGACGCCGACGGTTTCGCCGCCGCGTATCTCGCGGCCTTCGAGGAACGCTTCCGGGCGATTCAGCAGGAATACGAAAAACGCCGCCGGGCTTTCGATACGCTGTTTCTGCACCAGCGGCGCGACGAGAGCGGCAGCTTCGGCTACCGTTGGCAGCGGGTCCTTGCCCGCTTGCAGCGGGCCGACGCCCGTTCGCTGACGGCGCTGATCAAAGAACGATGCCGGGAGGCGTGAAAGCCGCTGGGCTGATTTCAGGCCGTGCGCTAGCGCCGAGCGACCCTGCCGCTTGTAGCTCGCCGCGCGGCGCGGCGGCAATCGCGGCGTTTTCCGCTTCATGGACCAGATGCCATGCCTTTCAAACCGGCCATATTCCGCAACCCTTACAGCCACTGGTCTTTGCGCCGTGACTCACAGATTCATTACCAAATTCCAATAAAGTCCTCACACGGCCTTGGTAATAGTCC
Source organism: uncultured Planctomycetia bacterium (assembly GCA_963824275.1). Lineage (GTDB taxonomy): Bacteria > Planctomycetota > Planctomycetia > Pirellulales > Thermoguttaceae > JANXQG01. The sequence goes on from CAWGOT010000010.1 coordinate 682,569, forward strand.
GTATTCTGGGGAAGGGGTACTTGATAGATCCGCCCGGCAGGCGTAGCCTTAACCTAGATAGAAAAGTCCGTGCTGCGACACCCAACCACAAGGAGCCTGACCATGTCCATTCAGACCGTTCAACGTCCGCTGCCGAAGCCCTTGGAACGCCTCGCAGAACTCGCCTTTGATCTTCGCCTGATCGGCAGCAAGACGATGTCGCAGATCTGGCGGCGGCTGGATGCGGAGGCCTGGAGCCGCAGCAACAATCCGTACATGATCTTGCAGAACGCCGATCAAAAGGTCCTGGATGCGGCGGCGGCCGACGAGGTCCTGATCCGGGAGCTCAATCGCTGGCTCGAGCGACAAGAGCACTACATGAAGAGCCCCGGCTGGTTCGGCGCGACGCACGCCCAGTCGGAGCTCCGCGGCATCGCCTATTTCAGCATGGAGTTCGGGCTTGCCGAAGCGCTGCCGATCTACTCCGGCGGCCTGGGCATCCTGGCCGGCGATCACCTGAAAAGCGCCAGCGACTTGAACGTGCCCGTGATCGGCATCGGCCTGCTCTACCAGCAAGGCTACTTCCGCCAGGTGCTGGCCGACGACGGCTGGCAATTGGAGGCATTTCCCTTCAATGACCCGGGAAGCCTGCCGATCCGGCCGGTCCTCGATGCCGACGGCCGCTGGCCGCGCGTGGGACTGGAGTTGCCAGGGGCGAACGCTCATCTTGCGGGTCTGGAATGCCCGCGTGGGAAAGGTGAACCTGTACCTGTTGGACAGCAATCATCCCTTGAACAGCCCTTGGGACCGCGGCATTACGGCCAACCTGTACGCGGCTGGGAAGGAGAAACGTCTGCTCCAGGAACTGGTCTTGGGGGTGGGCGGTTGGCGTTTTTTGGAGACGCTGGGGATGGATGTCCAGGTCTGCCACCTGAACGAAGGTCACGCGGCATTTGCGGTGCTCGCCCGCGCGGTCAGCTTTGCGGAGAAGAACAAGGTGCCGTTCCATGTGGCGTTGCGGGCCACGCGGGCGGGCAACGTGTTCACAACCCACACGCCGGTGGCGGCCGCCTTCGACCGCTTCGAACCGGGGCTGCTCACCAAGACCGCCGAGCCGCTGGTCCGCGCGACGGGGCTCTCCGACGAGGCCTTTCTCGGCCTGGGACGCCGCGACCCGGCCGATGCCGGCGAGCCGTTCAACATGGCCTATCTGGCGATGCGCGGCAGTTGCCACGTCAACGGCGTCGCCCGCTTGCACGGCAAGGTCAGCCGGCGGCTATTCGAAGTGCTCTTCCCAGGCTGGCCCGAGGAGCAGGTGCCGGTCAGTTCTGTGACCAACGGCGTCCATATTCCCACCTGGCATTCCGAGCCGGCCAACCTGCTCTGGAGCGCGGCCTACGGCGTCGAAGGGCCTTGGCTGGGCAACGTGGGGGCGGCAGCCAAGGGCATCCAGCACGTCTCCGACGAGCGCCTCTGGGACTATCGCGCCGAGGCCCGCAAGACGCTTGTCGACTACGTCCGCGTCCGCTTGCAGCGCCAGTTCCGCGAGCGCAACGCCCCGCAAGCAGTCATCCAAAAGGCCCAGCACGTGCTGGACCCCAATCGCATTACCCTTGGCTTCGCCCGCCGATTCGCCGAGTACAAGCGACCCAACCTCTTGCTCGACGACCCCGAGCGCTTCAGCCGCATCCTCCGCAACCCCGAGCGGCCGATGCAGATCGTCTTCGCCGGCAAGGCCCATCCGGACGACCAGGGGGGCAAGGCCATGGTCCAGCGGATGGTCCAGTTCGCGCGGCGCGACGACGTCCGCGAGCACGTCGTGTTCCTGGAGGACTACGACATGGTGCTGGCCCAGCACTTTGCGGCGGGCGTCGACGTCTGGATCAATAACCCCCGCCGCCCGGCCGAGGCCTGCGGCACGAGCGGTATGAAGATGCTCGTCAACGGCGGACTGAACTGCTCGATCCTCGACGGCTGGTGGGACGAGGCCTACGCCGCGGAGGTCGGCTGGGCGATCGACGGCACGCGCGAGCATTCCGGCGAGCACGACCACGACGACGCCGCCGCGCTCTACGATCTGTTGGAGAACGTCATCGCGCCGGAGTTCTACGAGCGGGACCAGCTTGGCGTGCCGAGGGCCTGGATGCATCGCGTGCGGGCCAGCATGACGCAATTGACCGAGCAGTTCTCCAGCGACCGCATGGTGCGGGAGTACGTGGAGCAGGCCTATCTGCCGGCGGCGCGGGCCTATCTGCGGCGCACGGCCGACGGTGCCAAACTCTCCCGCGAACTCGAAACCTGGTCCGCGGTGGTGGACGAGCAATGGCAAGCGGTGCGGTTCGGCCGCCTGTTCGTGCATCAGGCCGAGCAGCAATGGCAGTTCGAGATCGAGGCCTACCTGGGCGACCTGAACGCGGATTATGTCCGGGTGCAACTCTATGCGGAAGCGCTCGGCGAGCAGCCGGCGGTGTGTGCGACGATCGAACGCGCGGGACCGATCCACGGCGCGGTCAACGGATTTTTGTATCGGGGGAGCGTCCCCGCCGGTCGGCCGGCTGAGCACTACACGCCGCGGATCGTACCGTTCCACGCGGAGGCTTTCCTGCCCACGGAGACGGCGCATATCACTTGGAGGAGCTGAGGGGCCACTTTAATGCCACACCGTTATGATGCAAGCACGAAGTACCTCCTCGACGTGCGCCTGGCGGACTGGCTTCCGCTCAGCGGGCGGACAACCACGGCACGATTGCGAATCGTGGACGCGGACGTTTCGACTGTCACGGCGGCGGCCGATCGCGTGCTGTTGGTCGAGGAAGAGGAGCCGTGGATCCTGCACGTCGAGTTGCAGTCCGGACGGGATGTGCTTCTCCCCGCTCGCACGCAGATGTATAATACAGTGATTGGGTGGCGTCATGCACTTGCGGTGCGGAGCCTGGTCGTGCTCTTGCGTCCTGCGGCGGATGGAGCAGAATTGAGCGGCCTGTTCGAGCGCCGGTTCCCTGGCGAATCACCGTATCTCGCGTTTCGCTACCAGATCGTGCGAATGTGGCAGCTTCCCGTGGAAACGTGTCTTGACGGCGGATTGGGGCTGGTGCCGCTGGCGCCGTTGGGCTTGGTTACGGAAGCCGAACTGCCGGCCGTGATCAGCCGCATGCGGGAGCGGATCGACCACGAGGCCACGGCCGAAGAAGCGGCGACGCTTTGGACCGCTGCGGACGTGTTGATGGGGTTGCGGTATTCAAAGGAATTGGTAGGCCACTTATTGCGGGGAGTACAGAACATGAAAGAATCCGTCACGTATCAGGCGATTGTTGAGGAGGGCGTCGAGAAGGGCAGACTGGAGGAAGCACGCCAGATGCTCCTGGTCGTCGGCACCGAGCGACTTGGCGAACCGAACGAAGACATCCAGCAGGCAATCGGCCGCATTGCCGACATCGAGCGTCTCCGCCGGTTGGGTCGCCGTTTGCAGCACGTTACCACCTGGCAGGAACTCCTGGCCGCCAAGTGATGCGGCCTATCATTTTCTTGTTCGTTGCTACGAAACTGGCTTCATCGACGAAACCAGGCTCCGCGAGGCTGCCGATTCCATTGGCACAGGGATAGACGTGAGCGATTTAAGGCGATGAGATGGGTAGCGGGTGGCCGGGGCATAAAGGGATAATCGCGAATCACCGTTCAGTCCTGATTGCGGTGGGCCGGCGCTCGCCGACCCGCAAGCGGGTGCCCCGGATCTGGTCCCACCCTACAATCGCCCGCGATCGTTTCACTCCTCCTGCGAGCCGGGCGACTCCAATGCTTCCCAGCGGCGGTAGGCCTCGACAACATCGGTTTGCAGCGATTCCAGCCGGCCCTTGACGCGGATGATCTCGGCCGGCGGCTGGCGATAAAACGCCGGATCGGCCATCCGCTCGTGAAGCTCACCGAGTTCCGCCTCGAAGGCCTCGATCCGCCGGGGCAATGCCTCCAATTCGCGCTGTTCTTTGTACGTCAAACGCCGCGTACGGCTGCGGGGGCGGCGGCTTCGGCTCCAGGCGGGCGGCTGGCGCCTTGACTGCCGGCGGCGGCTCCTCGGGCGCTGCCGCAGCCAGTCGTCATAGCCGCCTGCATATTCCTTGACCCGGCCCTCGCCTTCCAGCACGAGCGTGCTGGTCACCACGTTGTTGAGAAATTCGCGGTCGTGGCTGACCAAGAGCAGCGTGCCGGCATACTCGCTCAAGAGGTCCTCCAGCAACTCCAGCGTCTCCAGGTCGAGGTCGTTGGTCGGTTCGTCCATGACCAGCACGTTGGAGGGCTTGGTGAAGAGCCGGGCCAGCAGCAGGCGGTTCCGCTCGCCGCCCGAGAGCCGGGCCACGGGGCCGGCGGCCTGCTCGGGAGTGAAAAGAAAGTCTTCCAGGTAGCCGATGATGTGCCGCGTGCGGCCGTTGATGGTCACCGAGTCCGATCCGTCGCGGACGTTCTCGCGGACCGATTTCGTTTCGTCAAGCTGAGCATGGAGTTGGTCGAAATAGGCGACCTCCAGATGCGTTCCATGTCGAACGGTCCCGGACTGCGGCGGCAGATCGCCCAGCAGCAGGCGCAAGAGAGTCGTCTTGCCCGAGCCGTTGGGGCCGATCAGTCCTACGCGATCGCCGCGCATGATCGACGTTGAGAAGTCGCTGATGATGGTTCGATCTTCGTAACGGAATTCGAGTTTCTTGGCCTCGATCACCAGCCGGCCCGTGCGCTGCGCGTCCTGGATCTCCATTTTCACGTCGCCGGGGCGGTCGCGGCGCTCGCGGCGGACCTCGCGGAGGGTCTCCAGGGCGCGGACCCGGCCTTCGTTCCGCGTCCGGCGGGCCTGGATACCCGTGCGGATCCAGACCTCTTCCTGGGCCAGCTTCTTGTCGAACAGGGCGTTCTGGCGGTCCTCGGTTTCCAGGGCCGCCTCCTTGCGGTTCAGGTAGGTCGCGTAGTCGCACGACCAGCTCGTGAGCCGGCCGCGATCGAGTTCTACGATGCGGGTCGCCACCTTGCGGAGCAGGGCCCGGTCGTGCGTCACGAACAGCAGCGTGCCGCCGTAACGTACGCAGAAAATCCTCCAGCCAGCGGATGGCGTCGATATCGAGGTGGTTGGTCGGCTCGTCCAGGAGCAGGAGATCGGGGTTGCCGACCACGGCCTTGGCCAGCAGCGTGCGGCGCTTCATGCCGGCGGAAAGCGTCGCCACGTCGGCGTCCGGCTGGAGGCTCATCCGCGAGACGACGGCCTCGATCTGCTGGTGCATGTGCCAGCCGCCGTCGGCCTCCAGGCGCGTGTTGGATGCGGCCCAATTCGGCCTGCAACTCGCCGCTTTCCTCGCCGACCATGGGTACATGGTGCCCGAGCCGGCTCGCCAGGTGATGATACCTGGCCAGCAACTCCGCCTTGGGCCCAAAACCCCGCGACACCTCGTCGAAGACCGTGCCCTCAAGGTCCTGCGGCACTTGCTGGGGGAGCATTGCAGTCCGCAGACCCTGTTGCCGGATGACCTCGCCTCGGTCGGGTTCCACACCGGCCTGGAGGAGACGCAGGAGCGTCGTCTTGCCGGCGCCGTTGCGGCCCAAGAGGCAGACCCGTTCGCCCGGCTCGATCGCCAGATTGGCCCCCTCCAGGATCGGAGGGCCGCGAAAGCCCAGGGTCACGTCCGAAAGCGCGATGAGCGACATCCTAGCGTGCCCGTTTTTCAAAGCAAAAGAGATGGTCAAAGCCCCGCACGAAGACCTGTCCTTCGCTGATAGCGGGCGAGGCGTAGCATTGCTCACCCAGTTCGTATTGGGCGATGCGCTCGAACTTCGGCCCGGTTTGATGACGTTGATCTGGCCGTCGTCGTTGATGAAGTAGACCAGACCGCCGAGCAGCACGGGCGAGGCGTGATGCCGGCCGAGCCTCTCTTGCCAGAGCACGTTGCCCGTGGCGGCCTCGTAGCAGTATGCCGTGCCGCCTGGGTTGACGGTGAGCAGGAACTCGCCGGCGAAAATCATGGAGGGAATATACGGGGCCCCCTTTTTGTCGTCCCAGACCACGTGCGTGTGGGTCACGTCGCCGTTTCCGTCGGGCTTGATGGCCACGAGATGCGATTGCGGCCAACTGCTGCTGGCGTAGACCAGTCCCGTGCGTTCGCTGTAGGTCGGGGTCGCGGCGAACTCTTGCGAGGGCCCGTCCACCGTCCAGAGCGGCTTGCCGGTCTCCGGATCGAAGCTGGTCACGCAGCGGTCGCCGCACTGGACCAACTGCAGGCGGCCGGCCATCTCGCGGATCAGCGGGGCGCTGTAGCTGATCCCCTGATGGCTGCGATCGACCCGCCACAACGTTCGCCCGTCATCGCGGCTCAAAGCGATCAAGAAGGACTTGCCTTTGCTGTCGCCATCAACGATGACCTTGTCCTTGAAGAGAACGGGTTCGGTGCTGAACCCCCACTCGCCGACATGGGTGCCCGGCCGGACCGACCAGACCTGTTTCCCATCGGCCAGATCATGCGCGGCCACCACGATTTCGTCGCCCACGCGGAAGGTGACGTAGATCCGCTTGCCGTCGGTGGCCGGCGTGCCGGAGGCATAGCTGTTCTCGGGGTGGATCTTCTCCAGCGGCCCATGCACTACGGTCTGCTGCCAGACGATCTTCCCGGTTGCCCGGTCGAGCGATAGCACCACGCGGTCGAGTTTTTCCGGCAGGGCAGTGACCGTGTAAACCCGGTTTCCCCAGGTGATCGCCGAGGCATGCCCTTTGCCGGGCAGGGCGGTCTTCCAAACGACGTTGGCGGCGTTCCATTCGGCCGGGGCGTTTTTTTCCAGGCTGCTGCCGTCGGCCCGCGGGCCGCGCCAGGCGGGCCATTCTTCCGCGCGGACAGAAGTTGAGTATCTGAGAAGGCCGCCCGAAATCGCGGCAATCAATATCGAATAAGCAGGAAAAAGTCTCATTATTCGTCCCGTCTCTGTTGAACTTGGTTAAAGAGGTCGACTCGGTTGAGAGAAAACAGTTTCGCCGATATTTGGGGCGCATGCAATGTCACCTCGCGAAAAGACTGGTCCGGCTGCGCTTGCCGCCTCACGGCATCCGCTGGAGCTTCTCCCAGCGCACGGTCCATTGGCCCCCGGCCGGAAAGCCGGGGGCCGGTTTCGGCGGTGCGCCGTCCCAGCCGGCGGCCATCATCGCCACGGCGGCCAGCAGACCGCCGTTGGCAGGCAGATACAACGGCAGGTTCGCCCGCTGGTAAACATGGCCGTTGGGCGAATAGTGATTTTTCGGCGTGTCCATCAGCAGGGCGGAAACCGCGTCCTCGCCGCGTCCCAATCGGGCGGCGGTCATCGCCATGCTCGGATAGTCCCAGCCCCACGTCCCCTTCCAGTCCCAGCGCCGCAAGACGTCGTCCAGCGTGCGGTCCATGATCTGCCTTTCAATCAGGGGACTCGCCGGCAAAAAACCGTAGGCCTGGAGCATCGACGGATGATCGGTGGTCACGGTGAAGGGCTCGACGTTCGATTGCCTCGTAGCGCCCGTCATGCACGCAGGGCCTTGCCAACCCTCGGCAAATCTCGTCCCAGTGCGGATTGCGGGCTGCCCTAGCCGCAGCCGCCATTGCTGCGCGGTCTGGAGTCCCCAGTACCAGTAAGCGAGTTCGTAGGTCGGGTTGGTCAGCTTGGCACGGTTGCGGCCATAACTTTCCTGGGCGGGAATCAACGGCGGCCCCAGGACGTAGGCCTTGGCCGTCGCGTCCCAGACGGCGTAGCTGGCCATGAACTCGGCCGTGGCGGCCACGATCTCGCGATATTTGTCCAACGTCGCCTGCGCCGGGTTCGCCCTGTAGACCAGTTCCGCGTAGTAGATCGGATGCGGCTGCTGCCAAATGAGGAACCCGCCGACCGAACTGGGACTGTCTTCGCCGTCGGGCCCTACCATTTTCGGCCAGCGGACCCCAGCGTAACCGTTCCGCTGGGCGTTCGCCCGCGCAGCCGGCATGATTCTCCGATACCAGTCCAGTGAGCGTTCGAGCAATTCCGGCCGTCCCCAGAGGGCGAAATGCGCCGCGTGCCACCAGTGCATTTCCAGGTGGAACTTGCCGAACCAACTGTTCTGCACCAGGCCCGTCTCTTGCGGCGGCATCGAGCCGGCGCATTGGATTGCCGTCAGGTACTGCGAAAGCACGATCCGCCGTTCCAGTTCCTTCCAGCGCGGGTCTTTGCTTTCCGAGAGGTCCACGGCGCCGCCGCCGAGCCAGAACTTCGACCAGGAGTCGGCCGCCGCCTGCCGGACCGCGGGAAAGGCCGGCAACTCGGACTTGACAACGTCCTGCGGGGCAAAGGCCAGCGTGATCTCGATCGCCGAGGAACCGCTTGCGGTGACCTGTCCGCCGTCAGCTTTGGGATCGAACTTGGCTCCCGCGGACCAGGCGAGTGCAGCATGATACTTGGTCGTCTGCAAAGTTCGCTCGATGTCGCATCGCTCTTTGCTATGGGAGATGGATGTGAGTTTTCCCGGTTCCACCAGCGCCAGCGCGGCCCCGACTCGGCCGTCGCTGACCAGCGGCGATTCGATCCGCACGGCGACCAGATCGCGCTCTGGATGGGCCACGGTCTCGACCCGCACCGGTTGGCCGTCGAAATCGAACTGGCTGGAAATGCGGCCGGTCCACAGGTCGAGAAGCTGATGGACGTTTTTGAGGTCTTCCAGCCGAGCCGGCGTGCCGTCAGCCTTCGTGAGGATCAATCCCAGGCGGCCGAGTTGCAGGCGGTGGGGGTTTTCGCGGAGGAAGGTTTCGGCCTTCTTTGCCCGCGCGATTGGCGCGATTCTTGAGCAGCCCCTGGCCGTCGGCGTAAAGGACCTGGCGGCCATGGGCGTCATAGGGCGTGAGGACGTTTTCGATCGTGAACTTCTCCGGGTTGGGGGCACTGTCCCAGCCCCATTGCGACTGCGTGCCAAGTTGGATGCCGTCGGCGTAATACTTGGGAAAGGTCTGCAGGCCGGTGAAATCGACCGTAAAGGCGAACTGCCCGTTGCCGACCGAGAGCGACGCCATCGGATCGGCCGCCGTGAGCAGCACGTTATGCCGGGTGACGAGCGCATGGCGATTGATCGGGCCTTGGCCGGCGGGCGAGGCGGCGGTCGGCGGTTCGGCGCGAACCGTGCAAATCGCGGCATCGATCAGCATGGCTGCGAGGACCGATTGACGAAAGCAGGCGTTTTTCCAAATACCGGTGGTTGGACGCATCATGGTTCCTTTCTACCGCATTGTCGCGGCCGAACATGGCATTGTCAATCTTCTTAGATTTCCACCCACAACACCCCACACCCCGGACCCAGCTTGCGTGGCACACGAAATATGGTACAAAACATCGGCACTTATTTGCAACTCTCGAGGGAATGGACCTCATCCTGCCATGCAGACAATCGCAACCCAGAAAATCCTGAAGCTTGCCCACCAAATCGCCGTGCTTCGGCCGCGGGATCTTGACGAACTCGTAATCCCGCGAAAGTACCTCGGTCAGCTCTGCCAGAGGGCGTGCTGCGCCGCATCGGCCGCGGCCTTTACGTCCTCTCGAAAGCGGAACCATATAGGGCGGTTTCAATGCCTTCGTAGGTACGGAAACTACAGGCTTTTCTGGTGGTCAGTTTCGCTTTGTTGTTGAGGCCCTCAACCGATGCTCGCACAGGCTCGCAGCGACCTTCTTCATCGGTTCGAGCCGAGTCCGCAGCGTCCGGGCACACCACTGGTCTAAGATTCCATCACGGCGGAGCGTGATGAGTACGATTAAACGCGGGGTCGGCGGGGGCATCGACACCACTGGAACCATCATCACGGCTGCCAATCCCTGGAACCCTTACAAGGAGTCGCTGGTCCAAGAGTCGGAGAAGGATGAGATGAAGGGTGCTTCCTCCCCTCGCGCTCGGGAGAGGGGCCGGGGATGAGGGCACTGCAAGAACAAAATTCTAAAAACATCACTCAGCCCATCTGCCGCCAGTCGGCCACGAATTTCAACCACCATTCAGGGTGGAATCAACCGTCCATCCAGAGGAAAAAGTGGCCAGATGGCTCCTTTTTGAGATTTTTTGGCGTCGTTACCCATCTATCGGTGGAAAGCAAGATCGCAATAGGCAGTTGTCGAAACTGAGAAAACTGCGAGGAATTGACGACTTTACACTCCACAGAGTAATCACAAAAGAGAGGTTGGAGCCGGCAAAAAACTGGCCACGTTCGGCCAAATCCGGCCAAATCCGGCCAAATCCGGCCACTTATGGCAACATCTGGCCACTGTTCAGGGAAATTTTCATTCTTCCACTGAATTTCTCTTGGTGGGGTCAAAAAAATCCGTTTTTAATTGTCGATCCCCCGCTGTAGCTGGAAACCATGCCTCGACTGCAGAATGCGAGAACTTCGCGCGGCCTGAAATGAGCCGATACTAACCCGAAGCGCAAGCGAGGGCCGCAACCGGTTCCCTCGCTTGCGCTTCGGGTTAGTATCGTTCTTGGCCGCGCGAAGTGTAGTGCCCCATCTTCCCGCCAGCAGAGCGCAGACCGGTCCCTTTGCCCTCGGTGCTGCCGCACCGAGGGCCGTTTTAATCTTGAATAAATTGTCAAAGAGCGGCTCGTATATCCATATATACGGATTTCGTGCCTGCGATGGGAAAAAAATTTTGCCGCAAGGCTCGCGATTTAGCCCTAAGAGATTCGTTGAAAACGGTTTAGGACAAGAGAAAAAACTTCGTTTTACCTGCAGGCGAATTCGCGTTTTCACCCCTCGTCACAGGGGGAAGCTTGCCATTGATGGTGGTGGTTTTCGCCACTCTGTGCCCTGCACGCCTTCACCCCTCGCGCTCGAGGAGAGGGACCGGGGTGAGGGCGTCCCGGATCGCAGAAACCTGCGCCGCCAACGCGACGCAGTCTCCTGCCGACCGCCACGCGGCCAAACTTGACAATCCACGTCGAGGCGCTAAAATCCAAGTGATATTTGACAGATGTTTATGTGAAAATTGAGCTTGGATTCATGCCACCGACATTGTCAAGCGCAATTGCTATGCATCAGGCTGGCCAGCTCGATTCGGCCGCCGAGATGTACGAGAAAGTCCTGGCCGGCGGTCAGGAAAATGCGGATGCCCTACACCTGCTGGGCGTGCTGCACTTTCAGAAAGGCGAGCACCAGAGGGCGGTGGAGGAGATCGGCCGCGCCATCGTCATGCGGCCGAACGTGCCGGCCTTTCACGCCAATCTGGCGGAGGCCTACCGCGCGCAAGGCAAGTTCGAGCGGGCGGTCGGCAGTTGCCGCATCGCCTTGCGTTTGAGTCCGAACTACCCGGAGGCCTTGTGCAACCTGGGTCTCGGTCTGCAAGGACTCGGCCGGCATGCCGAGGCCGCCGAACAGTTCCGCCATGCCCTGCAAATCCGGCAGGACTTCGCCACGGCGCATAGCAATTTGGGCGTCAGCCTCCGCGAGCTCGGCCAATTGGACGAGGCCCTGATTCACTTTCGCCGCGCTGTCGAGCTGGCGCCCGGGAATGCCTCGGCGCGGACCAACCTGGGCCAGATGCTCGTCGACCGGGGCCAGGCGGAGGAGGCCCTGCCGCACTGCCAAGAGGCCGTCCGCTTGCAGCCGGACACGGCCGCTTTGCACCATAACCTGGGCAACGCGCTGCGGGCCTTGGAGCGACTTGCTGAGGCCCGCGCCGCCTTCTTGGAGGCCATCCGGCTCGACCCGAACCTGGCCCAGTCCCATGCGCACCTCGGGCTGGTCCTGCAACAAGAGGGCCAGTTCGGCGATGCGCTCGCCTGGCTCAGGCAGGCCACGGACCTGGAACCGCAGAACGCGACGTTCTGGGAGTACCTGGCGGAGTTGTATGGGGAGCGGGAGGAATTTGCCGAGGCCATCTCCTGCTGGCAGCGGGCGCTGGCCGCCAAGCCGCAGCGGGCGACCGCGCATAACAGCATCGCCTGGGCGTTGCAGGAAGAATCGCGGCTGGAGGAGGCGCAAGAGCACTATCGCACGGCGCTGCGATTGCGGCCCGATCTGGCCGCCGCCAGTCTTGGCTTGGGGGGCTTGCAGGAGGAGTTGGGCGATTTGACGGCGGCCGAAGCATCCTATCGAGAGGCATTGCAGTTGCAGCCGGCCTACGCGCTGCCCTATGCGCGGCTGGCAACCCTGAAGCGCGGCCGATTGGCCGAGGAAGACCGGGCGGCGCTCGAGCAGCGGCTGGCCGATCCGGAGTTGCGCGAAGGCCCCCGCACCCGACTGCTGTTCGGGCTGGCCCACGTCCTGGACGCCTGCGGCGACTATCCGCGTGCGGCCGAGTGCCTGCGCGAAGCGAACTCCCTTGCGTTGGAGCAGGCCCGCCGCAAGAACCGCGATTATGGCCCTGCGCAACACGAGCTCTTCGTGGATAATCTGGTGCAGGCGTTTGACGCGGATTTCTTTGCGCGTGCCGCGGGCGCGGGCTGAAGACGTGCCGTCCGGTGTTTGTTTTCGGCCTGCCCCGCTCGGGCACCACGCTCATCGAGCAGGTTTTGGCCAGCCACTCCCGCGTGCATGGCGCGGGCGAACTGCGCTTTGCGCGGCAGTCGTTCGAGGCCATCCCAACAGCGCTGGGACGATCGGAAAGTCTCCCCTCTCCCGCCGGGAGAGGGGCAGGGAGTGAGGGCAGAACACGACTGGTCCCCGACTTGCCAATGGACTGCGTCGCCCTGCTGGACGCGCCGTCGCTCGGTCGCCTGGCCGAGCAGCACGATCAGTGGCTGCGGGCCCTGGCCGGCAATCAGGCCGAGCGGATTGTGGACAAGATGCCCGACAACTACCTGTACCTGGGACTGCTGGCCGCCATGTTCCCGCAGGCGGTTTTCGTTCATTGTCGCCGCGACCTTCGCGACGTGGCTGTTTCCTGCTGGATGACCGACTTCCGCAGCATCCTCTGGGCCAACGATCCCGAACACATTGCTTCGCGTTTCCGTCAATACAGGCGGCTGATGGACCATTGGCGAGGCGTTTTGCCGGCGCCGATCCACGAGTTCGATTACGAGGAAACGGTGAGCGACCTGGAAGGCGCTGCGCGGCGTTTGCTGGCGGCGTGCGGCCTGGAGTGGGAGCCTGCCTGCCTGGAATTTCACCGTACCCGCCGGCCGGTCCGCACGGCCAGCGTGGCCCAGGTACGGCAACCGGTTTATAAGCAATCGGTCGGCCGCTGGCGGAATTACGAAAGGGAGCTGGCGAATTTGTTTGCGGCCTTGCCGCGCGAGGACGAGGATACGAGAGGGTCCCATGGCAAAGCGTAAATCCACACGGAAGTCTTCCCAGCGATCGGTCCGCAACGATTCCATTCGCCTTTCGTTCGAATCGCTGGAACGGCGGCTTTGCCTGGCGGTCATCAGTGTTCCAACCGACATGGGTTTGGCTGCGGCAATTGCAACCGCCGACAGCAACGCCGACAACGACAACATCATCAACCTCTCGCCCGGCAGCTACCCGTTGACCGAGCAGGTGATTTCCGCGCCGCCGACGAAGACGCTACAGATCGTGGGCCAGGGGCGGGAGTGAGCATCACGGCCGACGGCACCAATCGTGTCTTTGAGATCAATGCCAACGTAGTGTTCGAGAATCTGACCATCGCAGGCGGCGCGGCCAAGGATGGCGGGGCCCTCGGCGGCCAGGATGCCCTGGGCGGCGGCCTGCTGATCGACAACGGAAACGTGACGCTCAGCAACGTGAACGTCAGCAACAACAAGGCCCAGGGGGGCAGCGGCAGTCAAGGTGCGGCGGGCACCGGCAACCAGGCCGGCGCAGCGGGTGGCACTGGGAACGACGCCTGTGGAGGCGGCATCTACCTGGCCAGCGGCAGCCTGGACCTGATCAACTCGACTGTCAGCGGCAACCAGGCGATCGGCGGCAAAGGCGGCAAGGGTGGAAGCGGCGGCAAGGGCTCGGCCGGCACGGCCGGTGCTGCCGGCGCGGTCACCGCCGGCGGGCAGGCCGGCAAGGGAAAGGCGGGCGGCAACGGTCAAGACGGCGGCGACGGCGGCGAGGGGGGCGACGGCGGCGATGCATGGGGTGGCGGCATCTACGTGGCCGACGGCCAAGTCACGATCAACCAAACCGAGATCACCGGCAACACGGCCAAGGGCGGATTGGGCGGCAGCGGCGGCAACGGCGGCTCGGGTGGGGCAGGCGGACGTGGCGGCCGCGGGGCGACTGGCGAACGGGGAACGAGTACCGCCGAGGGATCCAATTTTCATTGGGATGGGCAGAACAAGCACCCCGGCGGCGCGGGTGGGAGCGGTGGCGGTGGCGGCAGCGGTGGAATGGGCGGCGACGGTGGAACCGGGGGCGATGCCGCGGGGGGCGGCATCTACTTGGAATCGGCATCCGATCCCCTGTTCTTCGTGACGGCCAACATCGACAGCAATTCGGCGTTAGCAGGCAGCGGCGGACCAGGCGGCAGCGGCGGCAAAGGGAAAGCGGGCGGCACCGGCGGCAGCGGCGGCAAGGGCGGCTCGACCTTCTTCGCTTGGGGGACTGCACACGGACACGCGGCAACGGTCGGCAACCACGGGGGTACCGGCGGCGCCGCCGGCGACGGCGGTAACGGCGGGGCTGCGGGCAACGGAGGCGACGGAGGGACGGCCCAGGGTGGAGGGCTGTACGTCGGAGATGGTTCCCTGAGCCTCTTCTCGCTATCCCTTGACTCCAATACTGCACAGGGCGGAAACGGCGGCAAGCCGGGAGTCGCGCAGGCTGGCGGCACGGGCGCCGAAGGGGGCAAAGGCGGTAATGGCGGCGCTGCTTATGTTGTCGATTCGGGAGGCAATGGTCCGATTGGGCTCATCGGTCTGGCCGGTCGGGGCGGCGAGGGCGGCGCCGCTGCCGGGGGCGATGGCGGCAAGGGGGGCGATGGAGGCGCCGCATCGGGTGGCGGCCTGTTCTTCGACGGCGATAACCTGGCCCTGGTAGCACCCAACCTGGCATCCGACGCCGCCAAAGGCGGAATCGGCGCCAAGGGCGGGCCAGGGGCGAAGGGCAGCCTCGGCGGCAAGCCGGGCTCTGCCGGCAACGGCGCGTATCTTCCCGCGTTCAGCGCGAGTCTGGCAAGGTCCGGCGGCTCCGGCGGCGCTGGCGGAAGCGGCGGCAAAGGGGGCAACGGCGGCGATGGTTCCGGCGGCGGAATCTACGTTTCCAGCGGCACCGTTAACATCTACGGCGGCCTGGTCTCCACCTGCACTGCGGTCGGCGGCAAGGGCCTGACCGGCGGCATGGGCGGAACCGGTGGAAAAGGCCTGACGGGCGGCGCTGCCCCCGGCGACTTTTATGGCCTCAATGGCGGTGCCGGAGGCTGCGGCGGTGCAGGAGGGGGCGGCGGCAGTGGCGGCGCTGGCGGCAAAGGAAGTGGCGGGGCGATTTACTTGGCCGCCGATAACCTCTACGTCTTTAACGCCACACTATCGGCCAATAGCGCCGCGGGCGGCGCCGGCGGAAAGGGCGGCAGCGGGGCAAATGCCGGCGCCGGCGGAAAGGGCGCCAAGGGCGCTAGCCCACCGAGCGGCCTGGCCAACGGCGGCTACGGCGGCGCCGGCGGCAGCGACTTTTACGGTGGCGGAGAAGGCGGCGAGGGCGGTGCCGGCGGCGATGCGTCGGGCGGCGGTTGCTACGTCTCCGAAGGGACTTTGCAGATCATCGCTGCCAACGTCGAATCCAATACTGCCAAGGCCGGTAACGGTGGCACAGGCGGCAAGGGTGCGGATGGCGGCGCAGGCGGGACGGGCGGCGCTGGAGGGCACGGCGGCTGGACCGTGTCGGAGGGCGCAAGCCGCGGTGGCGCAGGAGGCTCTGGCGGGCCGGGAGGTCAAGGAGGTACGGGCGGTAACGGCGGCGACGCCCTGGGCGGCGGCATCTATCTGACGGACGGTGGAACCGTCTCCATTTCCGGGGGCACCGATACCGGCAACATGGCGACGGCCGGCAATGGCGGCAGCGGCGGTCCGGGCGGAAACGGCGGCGCGGGGGGGCCGGCGGCGACGGAGTCGTTGGCGGCGACGGTGGCGATGGCGGTCCCGCCGGCGGTAAATTCGGGGGTGGCGCCGGCGACGGCGGCAACGGCGGCGACGCCAAGGGCGGCGGCATCTACAACGACGGCGGCACCTTTGACGACAACGGAAGCCTCATCGGCCAGGTTCAGCCCGGCACGGGAGGCGTCGCCAGTCAGGTGGATGGACTTGGCGGACTGGCAGGCGCCGGGGGAACACCGGGTGGAACCGCCGGCAAGGCCGGCAACGCCGGTTCTGCGGGGCAGAACGGAGACCCCGGTCAGACCGACGACGACAGCAGCCCCCAAACGCTTGACGCGGGCCAGGCCACGCAGCTTGTCCTCTCCCCAATGCCGCCCACCCTCTATGCCGACACGCCCGACACCTATCCACTCTACTGCGTGGCCGAAGACGCCAACGGGTACGTGGACCCGCTTTTCAATCAAACCGTCACGCTGGCGATGGACAACAACCCTGATAACGCCACACTGGACGGCACGCCGCAGGAGACGGCGAGCAACGGAGTCATTGAGGAAACGGCAAGTGATGGAGTGGCAGACTTTTCCAGCCTTGCTATCTCCGAACCCGGCACAGGAGATACCCTGACAGCCACCGACGCGTCTGATCCGTCCCTTACCACCGTTTTTCCTTACAATACGATTCTTCCCGGCGGAATTCAGGTCAATGGGTATCAACCCTACGAGGTTCGGGACGCCTACGGGATTAACCAGACTCTGATCAACGGCCAAATGCCGAACGGGACAGGGCAAACCATAGCAATTGTCGTAGAATACGGAGATCCGAATATCTACAATGACGTTAACACCTTCGACAAGCTGTTCGGCATCACTTCTTCGGGTTCCAAGCTGTACGACCCAAAAAACCAAGCGACTTGGTCGGAGTCATTCCTAAACGTTTTCGATCAGTCGGGGAACAAGATTTCGGGAAATACATTCGTCGGGAACCCCATGCCAGGTTCAACCCTTGACTCATGGATCGCGGAGACGGTGATGGACGTTGAGTGGGCTCATGCAATCGCGCCCGCAGCCAATATCGAGCTCATTGAGTGTGATCCAAACGCATCGGGAAATGTCCCGTATGGTTCGCCAGGATCCACATCCACTTTGAAATTGAGCGGCCTGCTTTACGGTATCTACACCGCCACGCATTTGGCAAGCAATTATGCCAAAGCGTCAGTAGTGTCAATGAGCTTTGGGTACCCGCCCGCGGGAATATCAAGCGCGGCTAATGCCCAAAGCCCGGCGCAAAACTACTTGCAATTTGAGAACAACCTTGACCAGGCTTTGTTCACGCAATCTGGCGTTACATTCGTGACTGGATCAGGAGATCAATTTGTTGGCGGTGGCCTTGTCGGGTACCCATCAACTTCACCCAATGTTATCTCGGTCGGCGGCACCGTTCTTTCGCCCACACCGAACGTCGCCGTCGGACCGAACACGCTGAGGGGCTGGAGTGAGACGGCTTGGCCCGGGACTGTTGGCGGTACAGACGAAGAAGTCATGCCTGGATATCAGTTGCAGTTCTTTCATCAGTTGCTTGGGCTTCGAACGACTCCCGATGTTGCGTTCTTGGCGGCCAATGCTGCCGTTGTCGACTCGAATGGCGCGACACAGTGGCCCCATCTTGTGCTTGACGGCGGCACGAGTCTGGCGGCGCCTTGCTGGGCGGGCTTAATAGCTCTAGTAAACCAAGAGCGAACAAGCCCACTGAATGCTGCCAGTCCAACAGAAGCGTTGAGTGCTTTGTATAGCTTGTCCCCGAAGGACTACAACAAAATCCCGCCTCCCCCGGACTTCAGCGCACAGAACGCTGGCTACAATACTTGGACCGGCCTTGGGTCTCCGGTGGCAACCCTATTGCTCCCCGCTTTGGTTGCCTATGATAGCAGCCCAACCATCAAACAGGATCCCACGTTTCCACCGGGAACGGTTGGCGCGCCTACGACGAAAGCGTCACCGCCAACGGCGGCGTCGGCCCCAAGACATTCACATACGCGGTTGTATCTGGTGCCATTCCGACGGGCTTGACCTTCACGCCCACGATCAGTGAACTAGAGATCACCGGCACGCCAACTGGATCCGGCAGCGTCACCTTCGACGTTACCGCTACGGACGTCAACAATTTAAGCGCGACTGACACGTATTCCTTCACCATCGACCCCGCCGCCGCCCCGACCGTCACCGGACTCAGCTCGGCCGCGGGCCCGTCATCGGGCGGCACGACGGTGACGATCACGGGCACGAATCTGGCAGGCGTCACTGCGGTCGATTTCGGCAGCGTGGCGGCCACCAGTTTCACCGTCATCTCAGCCACCCAGGTCACGGCCGTCAGCCCTGCGGGCGCGACGGGCACGGTCGATATCAAGGTGACCACGGCGGGCGGCACGTCGGCCAATTCGACGGCCGCGCAATTCACCTACGCCGCCCCGCCCACGATTACGAGCATTAGTCCGGTCTCGGGGATTCCGCAAGGCGGCACGTCGGTGACGATCATTGGCACGAATCTCTTGGGGGCTACGGCCGTGGACTTCGGAACCAACTCCGCCACGATCAACTTTGACTCGGCGTACGAACTCGTGGTTACCGCTCCGCCAGGCTCGCTAGGCGCCGTTAACGTGACGGTGACGACGCCCGGCGGCACTTCGGCCTTGTCCACCGCCGACCAGTTCAGCTATTCCCTTTCGCCCGTCGTAACGGGCATCAGCACCTATGGAGGTTCCGTGGCGGGCGGCACTTATGTGACGATCTCGGGCGACAATCTCAGCGGCGCAACGTCCGTCTATTTCGGCGCCGTGAAGTCGTCTGATTTCTACTATTCGGGGAACAATCTGATTGCCGTGAGCCCTGCGAACCCGAACGCAGACGGGTACGTCAACATTTCGGTGACCACGCCTTATGGGACCTCGCCTCCATTCGTAAACTTCTATTACTTTCCCTTGCCCGTCATCACCAGCATCAGCCCCTCAACTGGGCCGACGGCGGGCGGCACCAGCGTGACGATTACGGGCGCGGACCTCACGAACGCCGGGTTTGTGTATTTCGGCACGGTCGCGGCAACCAACTTCGTCGTGAACTCGGCCACCCAGATCACGGCCACCAGCCCGAAAGGCGCGGCCGGCACGGTCGACGTGACGGCGATCACCGCCGGCGGCGATTCCAGCCTCTCGACCGCCGACGAGTTCACCTATGGAAGCGGCGCTGCGCCAACGGTGACCG
This sequence comes from uncultured Planctomycetia bacterium, assembly GCA_963824275.1. Taxonomy (GTDB): domain Bacteria; phylum Planctomycetota; class Planctomycetia; order Pirellulales; family Thermoguttaceae; genus JANXQG01. Next base: position 701,793 of record CAWGOT010000010.1, read on the forward strand.
CGGTCAGCCCGAATTCTGCCCAGGCTGCCGGATCGAGCGTGACGATCAGCGGCACGAACTTCGCCAATGTGAAGGCCGTGGACTTCGGCGCCGCGGCGGCAACCAGTTTCGTCGTGAACTCCAGCACGCAGATCACGGCCACCTGCCCCGCCGGAACCGACACTGTCAACGTGACGGTGGTCACAGCCAACGGAACCTCGGCCGTTGTCGCAGCCGATCAATTCACCTACTTCGGTGGTGTGCCCACGGTAACCGGTATAGGTCCTGCCATGGGACCCCTGAAGGGCAACACGTACGTGGTAATCTCGGGCAGCAATCTGGCGGGCGCCACGGCGGTCTACTTCGGCGGCGTGGAGTCGTCCGATTTCTCCTATAATCCGTCCGCCGACGTTATCGATGCCTACAGCCCTCCAGGCGCCGCGGAGACCGTGGACGTCACGGTGGCGACGGCCTACGGCATTTCAGCCACGTCCACGGCCGATCAGTTCACCTACGTCGCGGCGCCGGTCATCAGCAGCATTAGCCCGGCGTCGGGTTCGGTGGCGGGCGGCACGGCGGTGACAATCACGGGCACGAACTTCACCGGCCTTTCCGCGGTGTCCTTCGGCGACTCCGCGGCAACGAGTTTCGTCGTGAACTCGCCCACGCAGGTCACGGCAACCAGCCCGGCGGGTATCCAGGGTACCATCGATGTCATGCTGCAAACTTCCGCTGGCGGCCCTTCCAACACGACGGCAGCCGATGCGTTCACTTATGGAAATGGCGCGGCGCCGATCGTAAATCTGCTTTCCCCAGCCGCGGTCCCCCTGGCCGGCGGCGTAACGGTGACGATCTCCGGCGAGAACTTCGCCAATGTCAGGCGCCGTGGACTTCGGCGCGATGCCGGCGACCAGTTTTGTCGTGAACTCCACATCCCAGATCACAGCCGTCTGTCCGGCAGGAACGAGTATCGTGGGCGTGACGGTGACGACGGCCAATGGCGTTTCGGCTGTTTCCGGTTCCGATCTGTTCAGCTACGAGGCCAGCCTCGGAGTGCCAACGATCACCAGCGTTAGTCCCCCGAGAGGGTCCGCCGCCGGCATGACGGTCGTGACCATCACGGGCACCAATTTGGCCAAGGTCACGGGAGTCCTTTTTGGCTCGATCCCGTCGTACGGCGGTTTCTCCTACGTGCCGAGTGAAAATATCCTGCAGGCCACCAGCCCTCCCGGCAATTCCGGGCTTGTGCCAATTACCCTCACAAGCGCCTTCGGCCCCTCACCGTCTACGTCGGCCGATTTCTTCGTCTACGGGCCTGGCGTGGCGCCGACAGTCACGGGAATCAGCCCGGCATCGGGCCCGGTTTCAGGAGGGACAAAGGTCACCATCACCGGCGCGAATTTGTCCAACGTCACTGCAGTCTACTTCGGCTCCCCAGGCAGCAACAACGCCGCGACTTTCGTGGTGAACTCGCCCACGCAGATCACGGCGACCAGCCCAGCAGGAGCGTCCGGCACCGTTGACATAACGCTTTACAGCACCGCCGTTTCGAATACGACGCCGGCCGATGAGTTCACGTATGGCACGGGCGCGGCGCCGGACGTAGGTGGAATCTACCCACAGGCAGTCCCCCTTGCCGGTGGAGAAACGGTGACGATTTTCGGAGAAAACTTTGCTAATGTCAGCGCCGTGGACTTCGGCGCAATTCCGGCAGCCAGTTTCGTCGTGAACTCCACGACCCAGATCACGGCCACCTGCCCGCCCGGAACCGGCACGGCAAACGTGACGGTGACGGCGGCCAAGGGCGTTTCGACCATTTCCACCGCAGATCAATTGAGCTACGAGGGTCCGCCAACGGTCACCGGCGTCACCTTCCACTCTGCCTTGGACGGGCCGTACGTGGTAATCTCGGGAAGCAACCTGGCAGATGCCACAGAGGTCTATTTCGGTTCGACCTCGTCTGGTTTCTACTTCGACGCTGCCGACAACGACTTGGTATCCGACGCTCCTTCTCTTCCCAGCGGTGTGGGCGCCGTGAACGTTACGGTGGTAACTCCCTCCGGCACGTCGCCCATCACGTTGGCGGATTTATTTGCGGAAGGAACGGTAGTGCCGCCAACCGTGACAGGGATTGGCCCGTCGCTTGGCTTTACAGCGGGCGGCACGCCGGTAACGATCTTGGGGGCGGGCCTGCTCGGCGCCACGGCCGTCTACTTCGGGAACACTCCGGCAGCCAGCTTCGTCGTGAACTCCGACGCACAGATCACGGCCGCGAGCCCCGCAGGCGTCGTGGGACCAGTCGACGTAAGGGTGGTGACGCAGTCGGGGGCGCTTCGGCCGCGAGGCCGGCCGATCAGTTCACCTACACGAGTGTCCCAACGACTGTGACGGGCATAAGTCCGCCCGTTGGGCCTACGTCGGGCGGCACATGGGTGCTGATCAGCGGCACGAACCTGACGGATGGCACGGCGGTCGATTTCGGCTCGACTCCGGCGGCCGATATTTTCCCAGTCTACTTCGGCACGCCCGGCGCAGCTCTGGGCCCTCACTCCCGCGGGCACGGCGGGCAGCGTAGACGTGACCGTGGCAGGCGTAACTTCAACGATGTCGCCGGCTGACCAGTTCACCTACGTTGCAACCAGCGTGCCCACGGTCACGGCAATCAGTCCGACAGTCGGCTCGCCGGGCGGCGGCACGAAGGTGACCATCAGCGGCAGCAGTCTGGCGGGCGCAACAGCCGTCTACTTCGGCGCGACGGCGGCCCTTTTCACCGTCAACTCGAACGACCAGATCGTGGCCACCAGTCCGCCGGGAACGGTGGGCGCCGTCGACATCACGGTGATGACGCCCACCGGCACTTCGGCCACCTCTTCGGCAGACCAGTTCACCTACGCGGCGGTCCCGACGGTAACGAGCATCAGTCCGGCAATCGGGCCTCTGGCGGGCGGCACGCGGGTGACGATCACCGGAACGGGCCTCAGCGGCGCAACGGCCGTCGACTTCGGCACGACCGCGGCAAGCAGTTTCACGGTCGTCTCGGCGACGCAGATCACGGCCACCAGCCCCGCCGAATCGAGCGGCACGGTGGACGTGACGGTGACGACGCCCGGCGGCATCTCGACGACCTCGGCGGCCGACCAGTTCCTCTTCGCGACGTTGCCCACAGGCGTATCGACGACGACGACGCGAGGCTTGTATGGGGCGGGTGCGACCATTGAGATTACGGTGACATTCAACGGAATCGTCACCGTCACGGGCACACCGCAACTGGTGCTGAACGCGGGCAGCGGCGCCGTGGCCGCCTACAGCAGCGGCAGCGGCACGTCGGCGCTCACGTTTACGTACAGCGTGGCGGCGTGGCAGAGCGCCTACGACTTGGATTACGCCTCGACCTCCGCCTTGGGGCTCAATGCTGGGACGATCTCCGACGCGGCGGGCAATCCGGCCAGGTTGACGCTGCCCTCGCCCGGCAAGGATGGGCTGGCCGCGCAGGACATCGTCATTGTGCCGATTCTCGACGGCTTCCAGAGCGGGTTTGGGGACCTCGTGGGCGGCAATTCGAGCACGTCCTGGACGTTGTCGTCGTCGGGCGCATCGCCGGCCAACTGGTCCGTCCAGCCGGACAGCGCGGCCCCCAGCGGTTTCGCCGCGGAGTCGGGTGCGATCGGGGCCTCCAGCAGCAGCACGCTGAGCGTGACGGTCCCGGCCACGGAGCCGGCCGGCGAATTCGCCTTCTGGCGATCGGTCTCCCCGGCCAATAGCGGCCTCTTGACCTTCTCGATCGACAGCGCGCAAGCCGGCTCCTGGTCCGGCACGGTGCCCTGGCAGCAGTCGTTCTACTGGGTCCCCGCCGGCTCGCACATCTATACCTGGACCTATAGCCAGGGAACCCTTACGGCGGGCAGCCGCCTGGCTGGATGACGTCGAATTCCTGCCCGGCACCACTCTCGCCGTCCAGGGCACGTCGGCGGCGAACGACAAGTTCACGTTCAGCGCCAGCGCAACAAGCGACGTCGCGGCACTCAACGGCGAGAGCCACACCTTCAACGCCGGGGACTTCAGCAACTTCTTGTTCCTGGGCGAAGACGGCAGCGCCAGCGCCAACCTGACCGGCGGCGTGAGCGGAAACAGCGCGCTGCTCTACGCCAACGGCAGCGGGCAACTCAACAACTCCGCAGCCGGCTATGCGGTGTCCGTGGCCGGCATGTCCTCGATCCACGCCAACGGCCAGCCCTCGGACACGGCGGAGTTCTTCGATTCGCCCGGCAGCGACACGTTCTATGCCTATTCGGACTACGGAACCACGGGCCAGCCGGCGGCGGGGATGTACGGCAGCTATGGCGGCGGGTTCGCCAATTCGGCCAGCGGCTTCGGCACCAATGTCGGCTATTCGACCAACGGCGGCAGCGACACGGCCTACTTCTACGATTCGCAGGGCAACGCCACCTACTATGCCTACGCCGATTATGGAGCCAGCGGCAAGCCGTCGGCGGGGATGTACGGCAGCTACGCCGATTTCGGCGCCTATGGCAACGCGGCCATCGGCTTCGCCACGAACATCGGTTATGCGACCAAGGCGGGCAGCGACATCTCCTATCTCTTCGCTTCGCCGGGCAACGACACCTACTATGCCTACGCCGATTACAACAACAGCGGCTGCCGGCGGCGGGGATGTATGGCAGCTACGCGGGCTACGGCTCGTATGCCAACGCGGCCAGCGGCTTCGCCACCAACGTCGGCTACTCCACCGAGGGCGGCAGCGACACGGCCTATCTCTTCGATTCGCAGGGCGGCGCCACGTACTATGCCTACGCCGATTACGACAATAGCGGCCCTTCGGAAGGCATGTACGGCAACTACAGCGGTTACGGCGCGTACGCCAACGCGGCCAGCGGCTTCGCCACCAACGTCGGAAACACGACGCATGGCAGCAACAATATCGCCTATTTCTTCGACTCGCAGGGCAATGCCACGTTCTACGCCTACGCGGACAACAAGAGCGTCAGCGGCGCAAGCGGCGAGCCGGCGGCAGGCATGTACGGCAGCTACACCGGTTTCGGCGGGTATGCCAATTCGGCCAGCGGCTTTGCCATCAATATCGGCATTTCGACGCACGGCAGCAGCGATACGGCCTATTTCTACGACTCGCAGGGCAACGCCACCTACTATGCCTACGCCGATTACACCGGCAATGGCTTCAGCGGACCGTCGGCCGGCATGTACGGCAGCTACACCGGCTACGGCTCGTATGCCAACTGGACCAGCGGCTTCGCCAGCAACGTCGGCAATTCGACCCACGGCAGCACCGACACGGCCTATTTCTACGACTCGCAGGGCAACGCCACCTACTATGCCTACGCGGATTACACGGTTAACGGCGCCAGCGGTCCGTCGGCCGGCATGTACGGCAGCTACGCCAGTTTCGGCGCGTATGCCAACTCGGCCAACGGCTTCGCCACGAACGTCGGAGATTCGACCAACGGAAGCAGCGATACGGCCTACTTCTACGATACGACAGACACCGGCACGTTCTACGCCTACGCAAACGCCGATAACATCAGCAACAACGGCCCGACGGCCGGCATGTACGGCAACTACGACGGCGCGTACGCCAACTCGGCCAACGGCTTCGCCACGAACATTGGAGTCGCGACCAACAGCGGCAATGACACGGCCTATCTGTTCGGAGCGGCGTCGGGCAGCAACACCCTTTACACGGACTTGGCGATCGCCCAGCTTTATGGGAGCAACTACGATGAGCAGGCGTCCGGTTTCGGGGTCGTCGACGCGGACGGCGTGGGTGGCGACAACACCCACACCCAGGGACCGGACCCACTCCCCCTGAAATATCAGTTGAACCTGATTGGTACTTGGGGCGGCTAGCCCGGATTCTCCGCCAGTTCCCCTTCCGGGATGCGGTTGAGGAAATCGAGCAACTGCCGCAGGCGGCCTTAGTTGTAGCGGTTGTATTGAAAGACCATCCGCGGCAGCGCAGCCAGCGCGGTCTCTTCCTTCTCCTCGGCCAATTGCCCGCAAAGCTCGAACCGCCCTTCGGAAAGGATGTCGGCAAACTCCGTCTGGATCGTATCGAGCACCGCTTCGCTGGGCCGCCGGTTAAGCCGCAAGACGAGCTTGCGATGCACAAACCGCATGCTGTGATAGATGCGGAAGAAAGTCAGGATCTCCTCGACCGCCTCCTCCACGCGGTCGGTCCGCTTGTAGAGACTCAGGTCCTCAGGGCTGATCAGGGCCTTGTCCAGAAGCTGCGTCTTGATGAACGATTCCAGCGTCGACCAGTAGTCGCCGCCCGGCTCGTCCAACATCACCACCGGCACCAGGTCGCGCTTGCCGGTCTGCAAGAGCGTGAGCACTTCCAGGCCCTCGTCCAAAGTGCCGAAGCCGCCGGGCAGCAAACAGATGGCGTCGCTCTCCTTGACGAACATCAGCTTGCGGGGTGTCCCGGTGATGCGGAATCCCGCATTGGCGCAAGAGGCATCGAAAGACGCCATAGACCGTTGAGTGACACAGGCGGTGGCCGCGGCAGTCCAAGAACAACAGCGCGCCGGGCTCACCAGGGCCGAGGGGCTGCCGTTTCTCCACGTACTGCCCCGAGACCTCATTGGCCGTGCCGTTCAGGGACACCCAGCGGGCCTTGCGGAACTTCCCCCCCTGTCCGACCATCGGCACTTGATCCTCAACTGGTTCCGCGCCCGCGGGTCCATTTCGGACGGCGCCGTTGAGGGCCTGAACAACAAAGCGAAACTGACCACCAGAAAAGCCTACTCAATTCGGGAGCCCTTTTTTATGGCCTTTTTCTGGGCAGCAGCGGGTTTTTGCCCAACCATAAGATGCCATCGGTAATGGTGGCTAGCGTTTCGCATCCGGCGACAGCAGCGATTCCAGCTTCTTGCACTGCTTCTGGAACTCCAGCGGATCGTACTTCGCCGCCGCAGCCAGCGTCTGCGGCACCGATTTGTTGGCCACGCACACGCACTCGTCGGGTCCCGTCGCGGTGAATTCCTCCTGGCGCGTGGGAAGGGTCAGAGCCAGTTCCGATCGGATCGCCTGGAGCACTTCGTCGATCTCTTTTTGACGCGGCTTCTCCGGCAAGTCGCCGTAGACGACCAGCCAGGTCCAGCCGAGCTGCCGCGCGGTTTCGAAGTCGGGCAGATCGGTCGCGCCGGCGGCGCAAATCGCCTTCAAGATCGCCAGCCCTTTCTCGGCGTCGAAGCGCTGCGTCTTCAGGAAGCCAATCGCCCCATCGGCCCTTTCCATAAGCTGCTGCGAGGCGGCCACAAGCTCCTTCGGGGCCCCAAAGGGCTGCTTGTCGAGCGCCTGGTAGAACTTGTCGAGCGCCTCCAAAAGCGGCGCCCGCTGCTCGCCGCAGGCCGTCGCCGCGAGTTTACCCAATGCAATCGGCCAGGCCCGCACCGCCGGCCGCCCTGGCCGGCCGGGATAGCCCCGCTTCTGCCGCCAACTGTCGACCGTCAACTCGTGGTGGCAGGCCTGGCAGTCGTAAAACGCCAGCTCGGTGGCATGCGAACCCGCCGCGGCCGTTCCACTGCCCAGGGCATCTCCGCCCGCCGCCTGCTCGCGGGCCTTGGCGTTCTCGCCCACCAGCCGCGCGTAGTCCTTCAGCGCGACCAGCCCTGCGATGATCATCATCCGCGTGGAAACCATCGCCTCGGCCTTGTCCGGACCGCGCTCGTCGGCATACTGCTTCTGGATCTCCGGCGGCTGCGCGGAGGCCGGCTTCCAGTGCTGCGGCATGGCACGGGAAAAGGTCTCGATCTCGAAACCGGAGATCGGCGGGTGGCCGGCGGCGAACATCTCATGCGTGACCACCTTGCCCTGCTGGGCATTGCCCACGTGGCACGACAAACAGACTTCCGCGCCGGTCACGGCGTCGCGGAGGTCGACAAAACCGCGGGCGTCTTGTCGGCGCGGGTGAGGTCCTTGTCCTTTCGCCAGCGATCGGGATGCCAATGATCGTCGACCCACTTCGACGCTGGCCCGTGGCAGGCCTCGCAACTCACGCCCTTCTCCTGGATCTTGAGCGGGTCGCCCTCGGCACACTGGCTGGCATCGGCGTTGACGGCGTGGCAAGCGAGGCAGCTCGCGTCCGTTTCCGGCTTGATGCCCAAGAGCAGGCCCATCTGCCGGCTCCGCGCAGTTTTTGAGCACCTGGTAGGCGAGGGAGTGTTTGTCCTTCTCGGCCCAGGTCGGATACTCCGTCAGGTCGTAGAAGTCGGTGATCTTGTCCGCGATGTCGTCGGCCGTCGGCGCCTTGTGACAGCGGATGCATTCGCGGGTGCCCTCGTACTTGGGGGCGTTCCGGCTGGCCTCGGCGGCTTTCGCCGGGGCGGCGACCGGCACGGGCTGTTCCGGCAAGGGCGGCTCGCCCGAGAAGGCTGACGCGAGCCAGCTCGCCGCGACAATGGCGGCCAGGCCCGCAGTCGAGAATAGACATCGCATAACGGTTGGATGAGGCATGGTAGAGTCTCGCTATTGAGGCAGTAGCCCGCGGAGCTTGTCCATCTCGAAGATTGAACTTGGCGGGGTCGAAATCGACAGGGCTGTTGTATCGGATCAATTGACCATCCGGGTCGGTCTCGTTCTTGAACTGGAGCAGCTTGCGGGCCGCGGCAAGCGACTCCTTGAAACGCGGGGCGTCGGAGTAGGCGTTGCGGAAGAGCAGGTACTGGCCGCAGGCCTCGTCCCAGTCTTTGGGCGGCTGGTCCTTGGTCGCCCGCAGCAGGCGGTCGACCGCCTGCCGGTCGTAGCGGGCCTTCTCGCGCGATCCAAGAGCGGCTGCATCTCCCGGGCGGCCGCATCGGCTGCCGCCCGGACGGCGGATGGCTTGGGAACGGGGTCGCGCAGCAATTCCACGACGCGATCGATGCCTGTCGCGTTCGCCGGTCCGGCGGGACCTTCCTTGAGCAGCAGCCGCGTCATCGGCAGGTACCACGTTCCCCAGGCATACCGGCCGAGTTTGGCCGCTTCGCCCGCCTTGCCGATCTTCTGCCGATAGCTGTCCAGCGCCAATCCATGATGGCAGGTAAAGCAATCGTACTCGGAAAACTCCGGCCAGCGGGCGGCTTCGGCCTTTCCGGCGGGCGGCGTTTCGGCCGCCTTGGCCCTGGCCGCCAGCAGCCGCAAAGCGGCCTGCGTGGAAACGACCTGGCCGACGGCCCAGGCGTGGGCCGAGTAGTCGTCGCGGGACTTCTCCTCGCTGTCGTCCCAGTGGTGCGGCATATTGGCCAGGAAGGCGCTCATCTCGAAGGTCAGGCGCGGGTGCCCGGCGGCGATCATGTCGTGATCCATGTTCCGCGCCGGAAGGCCGTCCGCGCCCGGCGCAGCCGATATGGCAGTCGACGCACACGCTGGCCCTCACCGCCATGTCCCGCGTGTTGACCATGCGGCCGTCGTTGTCCGCCGAGGGCCCGTGCGTGTCGCGATGGGTAGCCGGGTCCGTCTTGATCCAAGTTCGGGCCGCGTGCTCGACGAGCCAGCCGCGGGCCGCGCCGTGGCAGGCCTCACAGCCAACGCCGTCGGCCGCCGCCGGCAATGAGTACATGGTGCCCGGGGCCTCTTGCGCGCCCTTGGCGACCGTGGCGTGACAGGCCAGGCAGCGGTCGTCGAGATAGGGCCGCGGCTCGGCGGCCGCATCCAGGTGGTCGAGATTCCGCAGGATCTTCCGCGACTCGGGCGAATAGAGCACGGAATAGGCCTTCGCGTGTTTGTCCTTTTCCACCCAGACCGTGTACGCGCTGTTCCACTTTCCGCGTTGATTGTCGTTGGCCGCGGAGGCAGGGCCCCCGTGACAGGCCGGCGAGGCGCACGATCCGACGCCCAGGTAATGGTCCTTCTGCGGCTCGGACGGCGATGCCAAAGACGCCGGCGCGGGAACTGGCCCCTGCCCCATCGTAAACGGTTTCGACCCGACGACGAGCGCAGCCGCAACCACGGCCGCCAGAAGAGTCGCCACGAGCAATTTGCGCTGCATTGCTGTTTTCCCCATTATACTCTGAACGGTTTCAAATGAGCCATTTCATACCAGCCCGAAGCGCAAGCGAGGTAACGGGTTGGCATCCTCGCTTGCGCTTCGGGCTGGTATAAGTTTCAACCGCGCGAAGTATATTGTACGTTGGGCCTCATGCGTTGCGTTGCCTTACCAATTCCAGGAGTTCTTTGCCGTCCATGCGGTGTGCGGCGTCGTGAGGGCAGGCATACACGCAGCTTGGCTGATCGATGCCGCCGCACTTGTCGCAGGTCGTCGCCTTGTGCCGCTGGACCGCGATCTGCCGTCCCGGATTGCCGGGGTCGGCGGCGGTTTCCCCGGTATCGACGGCGGCCATGTTGATGTTGCCGTAAGGGCAATTCTCGGCGCACTTGCCGCAGCCGATGCAGGTGTCCTTGATGTTGATGTCGCCGGCCTCGGTCCGCTCGATCGCCGCCACCGGGCATCCCACCAGGCAATAGGGATCGAGGCACGAGCGGCAGGAGCTGGCAATCAGGAACTTGTCGAAACGCAGGCCCTCGCGGATCAAGCGCGTCGTTCCGCCGTGGGCGTCGGCGCAGGCCTTGGTGCATTCGTCGCAGCGCGTGCAGCGCTCCAGATCGAGCACCAGGACGTTCCCCGCGTTCATCAGGCCCTGGTCGAGAAAATCGCTCAAGGGAACGTGGTCGAGCTGCGACCGCATCCGCGCTGTCCGCAAGCCGCCGGCGGGCCACGTCCACCACGTGCTGGCGGACCTGCGGGAACATCGCCAGCAGCTCCAGGAACGTGTCCTTGTCCAGGCGGACGAGATCGACGTGGTCCAGCGCGCTGCAGGTGGCCACGCGGACGCCGGGCGTGGATATCCCCAGGCTCTCGGCGAGGTGCCCCAACAGGCCGATCTCGCCGAAGTAGCCGCCAGGGCCGATATAATTCAGGACGCGGTCGACGCCCTGCCGCATCTCGTTGACTTTGACGAAGCCGGAGCGGACCATGTAGAAGTGGTCGGCCAGATCGCCCTGGCGGACGATGACCTGGCCGGGGTGAACGCGAATCAGCCGGACCTTCGGCCGCAAGAAGTCGACAAACTGCCTGAACTCCGCCGGGTCGGGGATCAGCGAGGCAAAGATCTTCACGCTCCGCAGGTGCGTTTCCAACGTGCGGCGGCGGTAGACCTCGTCCAGCACCTTCCGCGAGGCCTCGCTCCGCTGCAGCATGTACAGCACGTTCCGCAGGATCTCCAGCACGGTGCAATCTTCCAGGGCGGTGACCGTGGCCGAGCGCGGGTACTGATTCATGCAGGTCATTTCGCCGAAGAGCACGTCGCTGGGATCGAGGATCGCCACCGGATCGCCGTGGCAGAGCGAAACGGGCGCATCGATGGGGATGAGCTGCTGCTTCTCTTCCTTGGTCTGTCCCCGTTTGCCGAGGCCCACGGCGAAGTGGCTGAAGAAGCCGAAGATGCCGCTCTTCTGCTTCTCCACGCGGTCGATGGGCGACTTGATGCGGACCTCGAAACGGCCTTTCTCCATGAGGAAGGCCGTGGAGCCGAAGTCGCCCTCGCGGCAGATGATTTCGCCCTGCTTGAAATGCCTCCGCACCACGGCGTTGCGATTCCAGCGGAGGAAGGGCAGGGAGATGCCCGCGAAGAGCGGGTGCTCGGCCAGTTCCTCGGGACTGACCGTGCCTCCTTGTTCGAGGGGCGCCTTGCCGACCACGGCCCGGTTGGTCAGCGCACCGGTAGGGCAGGAGACCATGCACTCGCCGCAGGTCACGCAGCTCGAGCTGCCCATCGGATCGTTGAGGTCGAAGGCGATCCGCGCCGTGTAGCCCTTGCCCATCCGGCCCAGGACCTCGTTGTGCCGGATTTCATTGCAGCCGCGGATGCAGCGGTCGCAGAGGATGCAGGCGTTATGGTCGACGCTGATCAAGAGCGACGAATCGTCGCGCGGCCGCTGGCCCGCGCCGCGGGGGAAGCGGCTCCGCTCGATCCCCAGCGAGCGGGCGAGGGTCTCCAACTCGTTCTCGCCCGTTTCACCGTACTCAAGGTGCTCGCCGCGGGGCGGATGGTAATCGCTCAAGAGCAGTTCCACCAGCGTCTTGACCGACGATCGCACGCGGGGACTGGTGAGAATCGTCGCGACGTCCATGCCGGGCTCGATCGGCCGCTGGCAGGAGGGCACCAGCCGCGGCGCGCCTTTGACATCGACCACGCAAATCCGGCACACGCCCACCGGCGTCATGTGTTCGCGGTGGCAGAGGATCGGGATCGGGTTCTTCTGCTGCAGCTCCTTGACGTACAACTGGTTCGCCGCGTCGTAGATCGTCGTCAGGCGGGACGTGGCTTTCTTGCCCACGGGGTCGTAGCCCTTGGTGATCCGGGGAATGGATACTTTGTGGCCGTCGACGGTCAGTTCCACCGCGCCCTGCGCGAAGAGCTCCTCATGGGAGCGGCGCACGGTGACGATCTGGTCGCCGATCAGTTCTTCGAATTCAGATTCTTCAAAGGAGGACATGGCCGGCCCTTCGCGTCGCTTGTTGAAGGTCCTGGGGAAAGAAACGCAGCACCGTCAGGAGCGGATTGGCGGCGACCTGCCCCAGGCCGCAGATCGCGGTCAGAAGCATGGTCTGCGCCAGGTCTTCAAGCGTGGCCAGCTCGTGGTGCCGCCGTCCCGCACGGAGATCGCCGATCATCTCAACCATCTTCTGCGTTCCCAATCGGCAAGGCACGCACTTCCCGCACGACTCATTGCGGTAGAACTCCACGCAATTCAGCGCCTCCAGCAGCATGTCGGCGTCCTCGCCATAGACCACGAAGGCCGCGCCGAGCATGAAATCGGGGAACGGCTGCAGCAGGCTCGGGTCGAGCGGCAGGTCGAGGATGTCCAACCGCGTGGCATCGGCGGCAATCACGCCCCGCTTCCGCAATCCTTCCACGAACTTCGGCGACACGCGCGTGAGGTCCATCACCGCCGGCAGGAATCCGCCAGACGGCCCGCTGGGGGCGATCGCCTTCAGCTTGCGTCCGCCCGACATGCCGCCCGCCGAATCGTAAATCAACTCGCGGACCGTCTGGCCGAAAGGAACCTCGTAAACGCCCGGCCGGGCAACGTGGCCGCTGATGGAAACGAAACGCATCCCGGAGGCCCCGTGCGCGCCGGAGTCTCGATACCATGCCCCGCCCCGCAGCACCAGGGCCGGAACCCACGACAGCGTTTCCACGTTGTTGATAATCGTCGGACTGCCGCGGAGACCTTCGTAGACGGGCAACGGCGGTTTGTTCCGCGGTTCCGCCCGCCGGTCCTCCATCGCCTCCAGCAGGGCGCTTTCCTCGCCGCAGATATAGCCGCCAGGGCTGACGAAGACCTCGACCGGAAAATCGAGGTTCGTGCCGAGGAGGTTCGCGCCGCAGAAGCCCTCGCGGGCCGCCCTGGCGATCTCGGCGCGGACGGCCTCAATCTGCTCTTGATATTCGTGGCGGATATAGATGTATCCCCGCTGGGCGCCGCTGACCAGTCCCGCGATCACCATGCCCTCGACCAGCAGGTGCGGGGCGAAGAGCAGCAGGTCGCGATCCTTGAAAGTGCCCGGTTCGCTTTCATCGCCGTTGCAGACGACATATTTCACGTCGCCGGGGGCGTTGCGGACCGTGATCCACTTGCGATGCGTGGGAAAGGCCGCGCCGCCCATGCCCCGCAGGTTGCCCTCTTCCAGGATCTTCAGGATCGGATCGCCCAGGCGGACCCGCTTCTGCCGGACATGGGGGTCGGCATCGGCCTTCCAGGCCTCGGCCCAACGGCGAACAACGTCATAGTTCGGCCGGCCGCCGTAGGGATCGATCTGCCACTTCGGCGCGGGCCCGGCGGTTCTCTGCGCGGGCAGCGGTTGCCTTGCTGCCGCCGCTTGCACGAGGTTTTCCAGTTCGGCTTGTGACTTGTTCCAATAGACCTGGCCGTTGATGGAGACGGCCGGGGCGCCGTCGCATCGGCCCAGGCAGGAGACGCGCTTCACGGCAACCTGGCCGGGCGTCTGTTTGCCGGCCTCATCGAGACATCGGCAGAGGGTCTCGCCGCCCGCCAGGTGGCATGCCATGTCGCAGCAGACCTTGACCTCGGCCGCGGGAGGCGGTTGCAACTGGTAGTGAGGGAAGAAGCTCGCCACTTCGTGCAGGCGATGCAGCGGCTCGCCGGTCCGCTGCGAGAGGGCCCTGAGCTGGTCCTCCGGCAAGTAGCCGTGCTCGTGCTGGATCTTATGGAGTTCTTGGACGATCATGAACGGACTCGCGTGGAAACGATTCGCTTTTCGTTTGCAGTTATGCTTCGCGCGGTTGATTTCGATACTAACCCGAAGCGTAAGCGAGGACGCCAAGTGGTTTCCTCGCTTGCGCTTCGGGTGAGTGTGCATCGTATCATTTCAAACCGCGCGAACTATAGGAAGCATAGCTTTTCAACCTTATTCACCATCCGGGCGAGCCGGATGGGGTCTGCCAATCTGGAACTCTTCTTCGCTCAACGTACGCGCCGGGTTTCCGGCCTTGGCGCCGCTGCCCGCCAGCGGCGACGAGCCGTTATGGTAGCGGTGGCACTCGACGCAGTCAAACCGCGCCCCGCCTGTGGCTGCGGTCCCCGATCCGGACGGCGGGCTGTGGCATTCGATACAAACGTCACGTTGCGGGATCAGCACGTCCTTGCTCTCGCGCGAGGGCTGCGGAGCGTCAGGGTACGCTCCCGGATGGCATTGCCGGCAATCCAACGCCCGGTGCGCGCGGTGGTCGAACGTGGCGTGCTGAAACCAGACCTGCGGCACCTGCGTCGGCACGAACGCCAGCAGGGAATTAAAGGGGTCAGGTCTATTTTGCTCGACCTCCGGGCGGCCTCCAGCTCCCAACCGGTCGAGCAAAAGAGACCTGACCCCTTGAATTCCCTGCGGCTCGTGGCACTTCCCGCAATACTCCTGGGAAAGCTCCTTCTGGGCCGTCTCGATCTGACCCTGGATCGCCCGCGCAACGGTCTCGTCATCCGGGCGGGCGCTGGGCAGGGGCTCCGGCGGCACGAAGGGCTTCTCCAGCAGTTTCGCGGCGCCGCGGAGATAATCGTCCGCGAAGGCCCGAGAGACGCCGTTCGAATCTCGTCCGGCGTCTGCCGATGCTGGACCACTCCGGGCGCCTTATAGAGCGGATGGCAGGCCTGGCACTGGTTCTCGTAGGTGATCGGCAGCATGTACTTGCCGCCCGATCGGGCAGGCAGCAGCGATTGCGGCAGGCCCGGCGGAGAGAGGGAGCCCGGCACCCCCCATGCGACGACAAACGGGGGTACTGACGGGTCGCATGGGGGGTGCGCGGCTCCCTCTCTCCCGCGCTGCGCCGAAATCGCCGCCGTCGAGCTCATGGCACGAACCGCAATCGAGCTGCACGGGCTGGTCGTCGTGCTGCCCTGGACGCCGGTAGCGCTCGCGTTGGGCCGGGTCCGCGATCTTGGCCAGGGTCCAAACCGTCTTCTCTTCGCGCGGATCGTTGACCAGGCCCGGCGTCAAGTGGCGATAGTGCGAGAATTTCAGATGACCGGGGTCCTTCTGAGCGGAGGCAAATTCGGGATGGTGCTCCTTATCGAAGCGAGTGACGTTCGTCAAACTCGACATTTGTGACGTCTCGCCGTCGATAGAAGATATTGCGGCATGTTGCTCGATCGCCTGGTGGCAGCGCGTGCAGGCCCTGTCGTCCATCCGCAGGAGCGACGCCTGCAGGCCCTGGTGATCCTGATGGCACGACGAACAACCGGGGGCCTCGCTCCCTTGCTTCACGGGATGGTGCTCGGCGCCTTGGTGGCACGTTTCACATTTCTGATCGGAGGCGGGGGTGCCGCCCTCCCAGCGGACCGCAATCGCATCGTCGCGGATGGCATGGAAATCGGCATGGCAGGCCGAGCATTGCGATTCCCACGTGTGATGCACGCTCGCCAGGCTTCCCGGCGAGTGGAAGGAGGCGTCCTGCCGGCCGAGCAGGACCCCGGCCGTCCACCAGGCGGCAGCCGCCACGACCGCCGCGATCGTTGCGAGGAGTTTGCGGCGCTCCCAGAGACCGGGAGTCTTGAAGTAGTCCAGGGGAATGCGCAAAGCGCGCTGCCGGCCGGTGTCGGGTGGTGCCATCGCGAACGGTTACCAGTACTTGAGGGCGACGAAGATATGGACGAACATCAGGCCCACCAGGGCCACCGACAAGGGAACGTGCAGGCACAACCAACTGTGCAGCCATCCGTGGATGCGGATCTGCAGATCATATTGCCGCCGCTGGTCGCAGAGGCTTTCCAGGGCCTCGGCAATGCTGTGCCCTTCCGGGCCGAGCCCGCTCTCCAGATCGCGAAAGAAGGCGGCCGCCGCGGTTGGCGATTGCAACGGCGAGCCGGACTTGGCGCCCTCGAGCAGATAGGGCCCGACCTTTTTTCGGAAGCTGTCGCGGAGCAAGTCCGTATTGATCGAGGCCGCCGCGGGCACCTGGGTCTGGAGGACCTTGCCCTGCACGCTGCCGACGGTTCGCACCGCGCCCACGGTGACAAAGGCCGGGGCCGATTCGGCCTTCTGCGGCCGGGGCCGCAACGACGGTTCTTCGCCGGCCGTTCCGCAGGTCGATGCGATCAGGTCCTCGGCGTTCCAATACGACTGCTCGGCAACGTAATCGATCTGCGAATAGATCGTCTCGGCCGGGACCTGCTCGAACATCATCCGCGGCAGGAACTGCTGCAAGAACAGACCGAAGATGCCGCTCACGATCACGACGCCGAAGAGGATCATCAAGAGCGTACTTAATTGACCGCCCAGGCTGAATCCGCTATGCAACACGATTAAGGGCACGGTCAAGAGCCCCAACCAGATATGGGCCCTCATCCAGGCCCTTGCCGAGCCGATCCGCCAGGCGCGGACCTTTTTCCTGGGCCACAGGAAAAACTCGAAGAGCATGATCAGGCTGCCGACGATTCCGCATAGGAGTCCTATAGGGCTGCTGCCGCCCGGCCAGCGCGGTTGGCCGATGCCACAGACGGCATAGCCGGCAATGGCCGCGACCGTCCCGACCGCGAATATTGCGATCCAGGCCAGATTTTGCGGCAGACTTTCTCGGTTGATCAGCACAGTTTGAATTTCCGCATGGCCGGGGAATTGACCGCAAATGCGAGGGCAACAACTGGTTTGATACCCTGTTATTATTCGTCTGACGCACACGGCGGTCAAACAAGATTTCGCAAGCCCCCCAAACTATACGTCACGGGCGGGTTTGTGGGGGCGGAAATGAGCCGTTGGAGTACCGCCTTTAGGCGGTTTGTCCGGCAGCTTGCCGGCTAAAGCCGGGACTCCAACGGCTCCTTCCCGTGCCGCATTCACGTCTGCTTGCGCCTATGGCTCCCGGATCATTCTGAAACCACAGAAGCGAATGACCAAGGTGCTGGATGCCAAAGTGATAGGTCTCGTAGGCAGACGGTGCATCTTCCCTATCCGGTTGCCTGATCTGCCAGCCGGATAGGAGACGAAATAACGACAACAGGAGGGTTGCCGTGATTCGCATACTTAGTTGCCCATCGCCGTCAATTGCTCCGCCGTCGGAAAGCCTTCCACGCGGTACCGCTCCGGGTACATGTCCGTCGGCGTCATCAGGTTGCCGGCGATCTCGACGACTTTCTCCCATGTGGCAACGACGGGCGTCTCGGCCGCTCCTTGAAATGCCACACTGTCGGTTCGCGGCAGCAACGTCGGGACATCCTTCGACCAGATGCAGTACGTGAAGATATGCCCTTTCTGCGGCTCGATGGCCATGAAGCGCGCCACGAGAATGTCCACTCCGGTCTTTTCATACAGGGCATCCAGCAGTTCCTTTTGTTCCACGTAGTCCTGGCCGCAGGAGCGAATCCACAAGGCTCGGAACGCGCTGCAGAGGGGATGGGAGGCTTCCGGCATCCACGGCGCCCATGCGTCGCCGTCGAGCCGAAGTGCGGTGCCCGAAACCGTTCGCGGTTTCTCGAACTCCTTCTTGGCCAGCTCGATCATCGCTTGCAGGCCCGGCGCGTCTTCTGATCCGGCGACAATCAGCATTTCGCGGCCCGGGGCCATGGCGATATAGTCGCCCTTGACCTGGAACTGCCGGATCAAGTCGAGCAGAATCAGCCTCGACGAATCGTAGCCGTCGTTGGTCGTGAAGACGTAGATGCCTCGGCCCTGCTTGGGGCCCATGATCCTGGGCGGCAACTGGCGGAGGTTCTCGCGGGCCGCTTCCAGGGCTTCGTAGAAGGTCACGCCCCAGAGGGCGATTTCCCGGTTGGAAATGGGCTTCATCGAATCGGGCATGTCGTACACCAGGCCCAGGCCGAGATCGTTGCCAAGCGTCTGGTATTGGAGGAACGTGTCCGCGTCGCCGCCGATGGCCATTCGCAAGCGGGCCGACTCGAAGAAGCTGCGCGATCGGACTGCCGGAAGGATGTCGGGCTTGATGTCGGCATATTCGTCGGGGGCCGGCTTGTGGGCATCCAGCCAGCCCCGCACGAAACGTCGTAGAGAATTAGGGCGGTTTTTGCGGGAAAGGGAGCAGTATTCCCGGTAGGCGTTTCCCAGGTACAGAATCGATTTGGTTTCCCCCTCCACGGTCACCTGGAATTCGTCGGCGTCGTAGGAGATCTCGCCGCTGACTCCCGTTTCCCGCAGGCGAGCCATCACGAGTTGGGCGAAGTCGTTTTTCGATTGGTCGGGTTCGGCCATGGCAATTCACTCCCACGTCAGCCTATCAGTTTAGCCCCAAACTGCAGTTCTGGCAAGAGTCGCGCAATAGCGGTCATTCTAGTCCCTCGATTCTGTCTTGTTTCCGTCTGTATTATGCCGCGCGGCCGTCGCAGGCCCTGCCGTCGCTAGGTTTCGACAATTCACCAATCCACCCCGGAATGCCCCTGGCTTGCCCAGGGGAAGCTTTGGTTCCTTGCTACCGCGCACAGCCGAGAACAGCCGGAATGCCCCTGGCTTGCCCAGGGGAACGTTACGTTTGTCGCTAACGTGCATGGCCGAGAACAGTCGGAATGCCCCTGGCTTGCCCAGGGGAAGCTTACGTTCCTTGCCTTCCCGAACTTTCCCTCCATCGCCGGCAGCGAGGCGCTCCTCATCAGCGATAGCAACTATCGGCAGTACGAAAGCGCCGCCCCCCACCGCAAGTCCGTCCACGTCCGCCCCGTGCTTCGCGGTTCAACCGGCTACAAAGGCTGGCAGCGCTCTTAACGAACCATGCCACAAGAAGGCGGCCGCCCCAAACTCGCCATCGCCGCGCACGCGCCCACAAGACGGCCTTGCCAACATCGCCCGCATGCACGTTGAGGGCAAGAGCCTCAACGAGATCGCCGAGGCGCTCGGCTTCTGCCGCGCGGCGATCAGGAAGTGGACCAACGAGATCCGCGCCGCGCAGCTTGCCGAGGCCAAGACCAACGTCAGGCACTGGCGGGCCAAGCTTCTCGCCCGTTACGAACACCTCTGGAAAGAGGCCATAAAAGCCTGGCACCGCTGGGAGGAGGACCGGGTCAAGCGGAAGACCGAGTCTACCCTACCCGCCAAGACGCCCGGCTCGGACCTCGATGCCGTCAACGCGCTGCTTGCCTCGATGACTCGCAAGCGGACCAAGACCACCGAGCGCCAGTCGGGCGACGCGGCGCTCCTGGCCAACGCCATGGACGCCTTGAAGGCGATTCGCGAACTCAAGGACCTTGACGCGCCGAAGCAGACCGAACTTACCGGCCCGCAGAGCGGACCCATTCAACTCACGGTTCGTGAAATGACCGACGAGCAACTCCTCGCCCTCATTGCCCAGGAGACGGCGAAGCAAGAGGCGTTGCCGGTAGAGTCGGCCCCGCTACCCGCGGCCTTGCCGCCGCCCAGTTCGCGCCGAACTGCTCCGTGAACTCTGGAGAACCAATTACCCGGTGGAAACGGTAAGCCGACGGCGGCTGACAGGGGAGAAAGGGAGAACGGGCGCTGCACGCCTCCCCGCGCGACGCTGCCCGCGGCAAACCAGCGGCGAAATGGGCCGGACGACGCCGGAATGCGACTGGTCGTGACGGCAATAGCGGCAGCCGTGCCAGGGCCTTCGTCGGGGGTGGTTTGGGCCTCTGTTGCGAACGGGGGTGGGGGGCTTGCTAGGGGGGTGGGGGGTTGGTATACTTACCGCTTGCGGTTTGCTGGCCTCTGGCCTCGGGAATTTGCCTATTTGCCGAGGGGGGAAGGTGATTTATGAAGCCCGAAATTGAAGATATGATTCAAGCCTTACAAGGCGAGAAAGTTTCTTTCTATCAGGCAAAAGTGGTGATTGACAGCATCGAGGAACTTTCCGCCGACGAGAAGCGAGAAGCGCTGAAACGGTTTATACCCGCTGATAAGGTTCCGCCTCCCGCCCCTGAATTTCCGGTCAGGACTACGTCGGTGTCTCTCAAGATGAATTGTCCTCGCTGCAAGAGGGCTCTCAATGTTACCGAACCAGCGTTCGGAAAAACAGTCCCTTGTCCCGGATGCAAACAGCCGATCAAGGTTCCACACCCGGCCGCAGTGTCCGCTACTGCGCCTGCCCAACGCGCTGCGCCGCGGTCCGGCGGCACGGACAACCTCGCGGCAGAATCCACGCCGCCACAGTTGCCCCCGCCGATGCCGCCGCCGCCCGATGGCTACCCGTTAGCCAACGATCCACTGGAGTTTCTTAATTCGGAATCGGTCGCCCCTTCTGCGCCGCCGCGATCCGCTGGGGGGAATCCCCTATTGGGTGGAACGATCGGCAAAATCGCCTCTCCTTCGGCCTTTGCATTTGCCCTGTTCTTGCTCTTTCTCCCGTGGCTTACCGTCTCGTGCCAAGACCAGAATGGATCGGAACACAAAGTCTTCAGTCAGTCTGGCCTACAAACCTGCTACGCAGGAGCATCGTCCGACCAGCCTGACGTTCGCAACGGGAAGTCGCCTGGCGAGGGCGGGCTCGGCCCTGGCACCCGCCCACCGGAGCCTGACGTTCGCAACGGGAAGTCGCCTGGCGACGGCATCAAAGACTTGTCACCAGCCCTGCTAATGATCTTGTACGCAGCAGCCGTTGTGACCGGGCTATCCCTCTCAGTAGCGGTGCTTATAGGCAACGAGCGATTGCGTAGATGGGTCGTCGCTTGTAGCGTCGCTGCTTTTTGCCTCCTGGCAATGCAAATGATGCTCGGCTTCCCCGCCGAGAGTTGGATAAGAGAGCGGTCGAGACAACTAACGGAACAGGAGAGACACCTAACGGAACTGGTGGGGAATACGATGACTCGCAGCGACAAAATGGGGTTGGCATACGCTGTAGCTGCCGGCGAGTCCTGCGCGATCATTGTCCGATACACCATTTTCCCGTGGTTGTCATTGCTCGTGGCATTGGCACCGGCCATTGTAGCTGCCGGCGAAGAATGGCTATTTCGCAGCAGGGCTAGTCGCGGTTCTCCCCACTGGTCGGTCACGGGGTCAGACCGGCATTTACCACCTTGCAAGCCAAAGTGGTAGGCGGTAAATTTGACCGTCACCAAATTTGGGTAAGCTACGATGTTTGAGATGTGTCATCTTAGCTATCTTGCCCAACTTTGGTGACCGTCACGTTTTCATCTCACTGTAGGACTGTTGATTGTTGTTTTCGTCCCGTTGAATGAGCAGAGAGCCCGGTCATTATGATTCAATTCAAGTGCCCGCATTGCGCGAAAGCGTTTCGCGTCGATGATTCCTACGCAGGCAAACAGGCTAAGTGTGCCGGTTGTGGACAGCGAATCACGGTTCCGCCGTTGCCCCCGCCCTTGCCCACGGTCCAGGCGATACCCGTCCCGAATCAGGACACCAAAGCGTGTCCGTTCTGTCGGGAGCAAATCCTAGCCGTCGCCAGGAAGTGCAGGCATTGCGGCGAGATTCTCGACGTTACACTCCGAGGCACGCAAGAGACGCAGAGGCCCGCTGCTTGTCGCTACTGCAGTGGTGAGCTTGTCCCCAAGTCCAAGATGTCAACTGCCGGAATAATTATGCTCCTTGCGGGCCTTCTACTGGCCCCCGTGGTCGTCGGCTTGATCTTGATTCTCCTGTCGTTCTCAATGAAGGAGAAGTACCTCGTTTGCTGCAATTGCGGGGTGCGTGCGTAGAGAAAAGGTCTCCTCTTTGACGGGAATTTTGATCCACGGAACGCCAATCGCGGTCAACGACGTTGATATTGCGGTGACGGATCGTTTCGCTCATTTTGTTCCTGGCTGAGTTTCCCGAATCGCGGTCCCGCCCTGATGCCAAGACGACGACAATGATGATCAGGACAATACAAAATAAATAATAAATCGCGTACATGACCAAGGCCGTGATGGATTGGCGGAAGGGCCGCGGAGCCATCGGCAATCAGTGATGGTGCCTTTTTCGAGGCAGGCGGCCATGCTGTTCCACATGCGGGAGGCTCAACCCTCCACGACGTTGAAATAGTGCGCAGACCGCCAAGGCAACGAGAACGATGATCAGGACAATAAAAAGGTAAAACAGGTACATGAACAAACCCGTGAGCACGGCCAAGAGGAAGGCTCGCCCCATCGTTGTCGGCAGCATTACGAAAATAACGGCGGTCCCGACAACCAAACTTATCGCGATGGCGATCAAGATAAAGAAAGTCGGCTCCTGGATTTTTGCCACGACCCCGATGGCCAGCCATAACCCGGTTGGCACCGCAACCATGAATATCATTAGCATCGCCTTGCCGAAACCGGGTTGAGGCACGGAGCGGGGACTGCCCGCTCTGCCCACCAACCTGTTGTAATGTTCACACAGGTCGCGAAGCAGGAACGCCCCAATAACGGTTACGATGGCGATGCCGATGACGAGCCATTCGACCAACTCACCGGCATTCACTTGCTGAGCCGAAAGGGAACCCTGCTTTGCACCACCCCCGCCAGGTATCATGCCTGGTGTTTGAGCGAGGATTTCATCGTGGATCCTCCTCACCTCGTCCAACGACCTGGGGAGGTCGCCGGCAAGCGCGTAGCCTTTGGCTTCGTTCAGGATCTCGTCGCATATCACTAAGGCCCTCCGAGGATCGGACTTTCGGAGCGTTTCGACCTCCTTCGCTTTCGCCAGGATGTGGTCCGCCTTCGCCTTCAGAATCTCCTGGTTCGCCTTCAGAATCTCCTGGTTTATGTCAGCGATGGCGCCCTTCGCGTTGGCCAATGCTTTGGACAAGGTCTCATCGACAATCTTGTGGGGTTCGGCCTCGCTCAGCACCTCGTCATAGATCTTCAAGGCCCCGCGGGGATCGCGCTTCCGTAGCGACTCCGCCTCCTGCAGCCTGGCGACTACGCGCTGGCTGTTGTTTATTTCCCACTTGTCCCGGAACAACTCGGGCACGATGAGCAACGCGATAATCAGAGCGGTGACCGCGCCGGCGATGATGGCGAATTTCCGCACAAAAGCGCCGCGCTTTGCTCGCCTTCGTCCCCGCCGGCAGGCGCGACCTTCGCGGTGCGGGTTGGCGCTGATCAACCGCGGTGGGAAACAACCCCGCCACATGGCTCGCCGTGATCCAATTTCCCGACCCGCCTTTCCTCAACAACGTATCGGAGCTAATCTTGCTCTGCCGTGCGAGTTGTCGGAGCCCGTCCGATGAGATCGGACCTCGCTCGGCGTTGTTGATTTTCACGTACCAGTTGTCTGCCATGATGAATGGTCCTCATCTCGCGGTACCAGTTCTTCAAGGTACTACTGATAGGATTTTTGATCCGGCGAAACGCCCTTGATCCTAACCTGGGTGCCGATCGCCGTCAAGAACCTGGCTGGGAAATTCGCAGAAATCCGACCGTTTGTAACCACGAATGCTCATATATTCTTCCCAAAGCCCGCCGGGCCCGAACCCGTACTTGGGACCTCCTGATAACGCTTCGCTGCGCAAAGGCGGCCTCTTGTGCCTCTTCGCAGACCGTCTTCTTTACCAAAACGCCTGTAGTGAGGATTTAAGGGAGAGTGGATCCAGAAACAGCGAAGCGCAAGAAATCCCACCGCCCTTCCACTTGGCTGAATGGCGAGTTCGGACGAGTGTCCGCCTGCCGGTGCGGGGTACCGCCGGTTTCTCTAAGACCGGCCGCTGTCCTTCGCCGGCGCCGAGATTCGCGATTTCCTTTGCCCTGGATAGCAGAGCGAATCTCGGCCTTGTCCAGCGAAGGGCACACTTCGTTTCCCAATCGCCTGTTTGACGTTCGGAGGATTTGAGGGAGTGCGGCCGAAAAAAAGTGGTGGCGGGGGGATTTCGGCTCGTTGGCCGAGACACGCAATCAGCCGCGCGACCGGCCTGCCCGAGGAGTTTTAATTGAGCGGCCTAATTGGGGCCGAAGGCCCGACCGTTCGACCAGCGAAGGCGGGCACCTTGTATTTCCAGGTCGGCGCTGGACTCAGCGGCGCTCCACGATCCCCGCATTCGGGCCGAAGGTCCAGCCGTTCCGCTCTGGGCGAATTGCCGGGCCTTCGGTCCTGATCGTGCACGATCAACGGCAGCCTTTCGCTGCCTCGGTCAATCGTTGGTGGATGCGGCGGTCTGCCCCGAGGAACGTTACATCCAGGAACTCAAGGCAACCGCAGATACCCAACGGCGGATATTGTACGGGTGCGGCAGTAAAGGCGAGTACTGCCGGCCAAGACAAGACATTCCCTTCATCATCGGCCAATTCCAGTGTTACATCCCCGTATCGCAACGAGGATCACAGCAGTTCTGCCCGGCCCAGCTGCATGTCGTCGGTTTCAATTTCGATCCTCTCCAGGACAACCTCCTGGAGGTCCTCCCCTTCGGCACCGGGTCAAGCGGAAGACCGAGTCCGCCCTTCCCGTCAAGACGCCCGGCTCGGACCTCGACGCCGCCAACTCGCTGCTTGCCTCCATGACCCGCAAGCGGACCAAGACCACCGAGCGGCAGTCGTTGCCAAGGCGATGGAAGCCTTGAAGGCGATTCGCGAACTCAAGGGTCTCGATCCGCCCAAACAAACCGAGCTTACCGGCCCGCAGGGCGGCCCGATCCAACTCGCGGTTCGCGAAATGACCGACGAGCAACTCTTGGCCCTCATTGCCCGGGAGCAGGCAAAGCAGCACGCCCTGGCGGTGGAATCGGCCCCCCTGCCCGAAGCCTGGCCGCCTCCCGGTTCTCCCGAAACTCCTTCCGAACCTCTTGAGAACCAATCATAACGAGATTCTCCGAATTGCCACCTTGCGCCTCCCCGGAGTAAATGAACGGCAGCCGGCTCGCGGGCCAACCGACCTTGAACCGATTGTTATGTGCTGACTGTTGGGAGCCGGTTGATTCTCGCACGCTCAACGATCATCCGTGCCGCCTGCTTAGGCGTGTATTCGTTGCAGTCAATGTAGCCGTCAACGGGGAACGAGCCTGAACGTTAGCGTTGTCAAAGCGCATGAACATGATGGCATGATCGTTCTTGTTCTTGATGATGGTCCGTATTGCCCGCCATTCTAATCCGCACCACTCTTTCTGCTCATAGTCGGCACACAGAAAGACTACCACCAACTCTGAGTTGTTCAGATAGATTCGCTGAAGCAAGGTGTCGAGGTTCGGTCGTGCTAGTTGGGCCGTAAAATCCCTGTCGTAGAAAACTGTCCCAGCGCCAAGTCTCTTCTTGACTTCCGCTGCCACCGCAGAGACGTACTCTCGGTGTTCGCCGGGAAACGACAAAGCTACCTTGAACGTCATCTCCTCGACTCGCCCCAGTTGGCTCTCCGACTCAACAAGCGTCTCGTCAACGATCTTCGCTTCGGCAAGAATCGCAAAGAGATCCTCATCCTTAACGGCCCAGTGTGTGCGCGACATTTCCCAGCCGCCAATATCGAGTTGTACCAGTAGAGGTCGCAGCACATCGAAACTGAATTGTCCAATCGCGTCATCAAACTCGTACTCGATCAAAATGCTGCGGCCCCGTTCGCGAACGCGCCGCAGGTAGCCTACACGTACCGGTTCGCCCGACCCTTCGTAAGTGAACAGCGTGGGGAACGATTTAAGTTCCTCGATCGCCTCGGCAGTCAGCGGCTTGAACCGCGCCTGCACGCTTTCGGTGGTGTGTTCCAGAAACCGGGTGCGATCGTACTCGTATGCCGAGAGATCCCAAGCACCTTTGTTGGCGGTTACGAGCAGGTTGTACAAGTCAGATCCTCCCGAATGCGGCGCATTACGAATGGGGCTCTCGAGTGGCGTTCGTTCAACGATGCCTAATTCTTTACTCCCGCCGGTTCGGCCGGAGAAGAATCGCTAGCATACCCATCATTCTAGTCCCTAACCCCTGTGCCGACAAGACCTTGGCAACGTTTGCAACGTTTGCTGTAATTCAGACGTAAGCGGTGGCGTGGCGGCGGCCGTGGCGGGTCCGGCGGCCGACGCGCCGGGCCGGCGGGCTGGTCAGGGTGACCCCGCGGGTCGGCGGCAGGCGGTGTTAGGATGGGTGGCAGGTGGGCCGTGCGCACGACGCGGCAGGGTCGGGCGGCGGAGGCTGCCCGGCGATAGGTAGCTGGTGGCGGGTGCTGACACCTCAAGGTGCGGCGGGGCGGTTGGGAACGGGGCACGGCACCTCTTGTTGCAGCCGCCGCGTCTTGGCCAAGGCCCGGCGTCGCGCCTTGCCTTGCAAGCTCAACGTCAACTTCATGTGCTCCAGCAAGCTGAAGAATCCGAAATATTGCTGCCGATAGACGATCACTCGATCGCCATCAGGCAGCAACCGGCGGGTCGTCGGCCAGGTTCGGCGGTTCAACTCCTCGTGTCCCTGCTGGACCAAGTGGATTTGCAGTAGGCTGTAGGTCAGACACACAAACACCGTTTGGCTGACGATCAGGTTCCAGGCCGTGGAATGGAACCGCGTCAAATCCCAGAAACATTTGACTTGCCGATGCCGCTCTTCAATGTCCGTCCGCAAGCCGTATCGGTCGCGGATGTGTCGCGCGCTTTATTGCGTTGCGGTGGTCACCACCAACCAGCTTTGTTCATGGCCATCAGCATAAATGTCCCTGGCGAGCACGCCGGTCAAAGGAACAGGGTAATCCGACCAACTGGTCAGTCCGGGGAAGCGTGCGATCAGGGTCTGCCCTCGCGCTTTGCTCGGGTCGGGCGGATATTGCGCCTGCTCTTGCGCCGCCGACGGGCCATCGTCGGCGTCGTAGGAGATCTCGCCGCTGACTCCCGTTTCCCGCAGGCGAGCCATCACGAGTTGGGCGAAGTCGTTTTTCGATTGGTCGGGTTCGGCCATGGCAATTCACTCCCACGTCAGCCTATCAGTTTAGCCCCAAACGGCAGGCATGGCAAGACCTCAATTCCCACGGGTTCGTAGGCCGCGTTTCCGTGGAGTCTTCCCGGCGACCGGCGGGCGCGATAAGATCGGGAACGTAGCGTTCGAGCACCATTCCTGTCATTAAAGGAGGCTTGGCCCATGTTCCGACAAGTATCGACAGTCGCGTTGGTGGTCCTTGTGGCAGTCGGCAGCGTTGCCGTGGTAGCCGCCGCGGAACCCAAGGAAGCGGGCGACAAGGCAAAGAGCCCAGCCCAAGTCAACGAACTTTTCCACGCGGTCCAAGCCGGAGATATGGTCGCGGTGGATCGCGTCCTCAAAGAGCGGCCCGGATTGCTCGATGCACCGGTCCCGCCGGGCAGACGGCCCTGCACTCGGCGATCGTGAGGAAACAGGTTCCCGTCGTGCAGTTGCTGCTGCAACATGGCGCTGACTACCGGATCAAAGACGCCCAGGGGCGGACGGCGCTCGCCTTGGCCGCCGAGAGTGGTTCCGAGGACCTGGCCGTGCGGTTCCTGCTGAACATCCCGGAAATCAATCTGCCCGAGGCCGCGGCGCAAGGCGATATGGACGCCGTCCGGCTGCTGATCCTGGGCGACCCGGGGGAGATTTTCCGCCGCGCGGCCGAGGGTCAACCCGACAACGTCTCCACTGCGGTCGCTGCGGCCATCCAGCATCGCCGTTTCAATATCCTCAAGCTCCTGCTGGCCGGTCCGCCGCGCTCGGAGGGCTTGCAGGAGACGGTGGCGACGCAGGCCTTCCAGGCGAGCGACTACCGTTTGGTGATGATGACCCAAGGGAACCTCAAAGAGACGGTGGCGACGCAGTTCTTCGAGGCGGCCCGGAACGGCCAAACCGATCTGCTGGCGGATTACATCTCGTCGGGCAACAACGTCACCTTCGCCGCGAAAACGTGGACGGGCGAGCCGCTCTTTGAGGCGGCTGGAGCGGGCAACCTCAAATTGGTCCGTATCATGCTGGCTGCCGGCGCGACGGTCGACGCGGAAGCTGATAACTGGACGGCGCTGCACTCCGCCGCTTGGTCTGGTCGCCGGGACGTCGTCGAAACCCTGTTGAACGCCGGGGCCAAGATCGATCATGCCGCGCCCTACGGCTGGCGGCCCATCGATGATGCCCTCTGGGAGAACCACTTCGACGTCGTCCGCTACTTGGAGCACGCGGGGCGAAACTCGATGCCTGCCTGGCCGCCGGGCTGGGCCGCACGGCGGACGCCAAACGGCTGATGACGGAGTTGGCGTCCGCGTCGTCCGCAGGAACGGCTGCCAAGCCGCCGCAGGTTGAATGGCCGCCGCCCGTTTTCTGGGCCGCGCGCTGCGGACAACTCGATACGCTCAAGGTCCTCTGGGAGGATGACTCGCTGGCCCACACGGAATTGGATCATGATTATCATTGGCTCGAAGGATCAACGCTGCTGCACGTTGCCGCCGCGGCGGGCCAGGCCGACGTGATGCGATGGCTGATCGAACACGGCGCGCCGTCGACGCCGCCGGCGCCACCGCTTACGTCGCTAACGGCTTCGACGGTTTGTTGTACGAAATGCGGCCCTTGGACATGGCAGCGGCATTTGGAAAGATCGATGCCGTCAAGGTCTTGTTGGCCGCCGGCGCGGACTTGGAAGGCAAGCGCAAGAGGAACTCGCCGCCCAGACCCATTCCTCCCCGCGGTTACACGCCGCTGACGGCTGCCGCCATGGCGAACCAGCAGGAAATGGCCGAATTCCTGCTCAGCCGCGGCGCCGACATCGAGGCCGCCTCCGCGCCGGGCGTCACGGCCCTTTCCGCCGCGGCCGCCCGCGGGAACAAGGAGATGTGCGGACTGCTGCTGGTCCACGGCGCCAAGCTCAATGGCAAACCGGGCGTATCCCGTTGTTTGCCGCCAGGGGAAATCCCGAGACCGTCGAATTCCTGCTGGAATGCGGGGCCAAAGTGGATGCCAAGAAGGCGCGAAAGTCCCCTTTTGAACATAATGGCCGGTTTCTCCAGGACGAGAATGTCATCGATGGAGGGGGACAAGAGGTCCTGCTGGCCGCCCTGAGCATCCCCGAGGCGGCACGAAGCAACGTCCAGCGGAAAATCGCCAAGCTGCTGCTGGATCGCGCTGCGCCGTTGAAGGACATCGTGCCCCGCACCAAGTTGCTGACGGCCGCCGTGAAGGCCCAGGATGTAGCCTTGGTCCGCTCCGTGCTGGAACTTGGACCGCCGGCCCCGGAAAGAGACCCCGATGAATTTGTCTCAGGTAGTCACCGAGGTCCCCGCGCACCGGAAGGGATGTTGGACCGGGAAGAAGACTTCAACGAGCCGTTGATCGAGGCTGGTCGCTGCGGGAACATCGAAATCACGAAGATTCTGCTGGCTGCCAGGTCGAAGCTCTCTTCCGGCGACCGTCCCGCGCCGGACGCCCTGAGGGCCGTCTTCGCCGCCGCCATCCAGCGGGGGCAGAAAGACGTCGTGCGGTCCCTGCTCGAATTGGGATGCGATCCCAAAGCCCCCGCCCGCAAAAACGATGCGCAGGAGCGCCCATTCCACGCGGTCGGTCCTGACAGAGACGAAATTTTCGACACGGAACATCTGGAACACCCCGGCGAGGTCTGCGCCGTTGGTCCGCGCCGTCGGCGCTGGGCACAAGCTTGTGGCCCTCCTGCTGCTCGAGGCTGGCGCGGATCCCAATGAGGCTCTGGACACTGCGGCCGAGACGGGCCGTGCCGATCTGGTCCGTCTCCTGCTGGCCCATGGCGCCAAGCTCGCCGTGAATCCGGACGCGCCAAAGATACCCTCTGCGATTTCCAAGGCGGCACACGGCGGCCATGTGGCCGCGTTGGATCTGCTCTTGGACGCCGGCGCCGACAAGACGCCCGGCGCCGCCGCGGAAGCGTTGCGGATCGCCATCGGCCGGGGCGAGGCGGATGTGATCCGCCGCCTGGCTTCGCGGGGCGTCGATCTCAATGGCAGGGACGAGCAGGCCCGCACGCCCCTGCTCGCCGCGCTCAATGATCCTTGGACACCCCTGGAAGAAATGTGGGAGAACGTCCATGCGGCCGCATTGTACAGCTCGGCCGCCGTGCTGCTGGAATTGGGGGCCGATCCAAACGTGCACGACAACGACGGCATGACCCCGCTGCAACTCGCGGTCGCTCATGGCGGCCTGGAAGTCGCCGAGAAGCTGCTCGCCAAGGGCGCCAGGCTCGACGCCTATTCGGCGGCCGCCCTTGGCCGCATTAAGCCCGTCGCCGACGCGCTGGCTGCCGATCCGACACTCTTGAACAAGCCGCATTGGAACGGCCCGCCGCTGGTCTGGGCCATCGCGGCCGGGCAAACCACAATGGTCAAGTGGCTCTTGGATCGCAAGGCCGCCGTCGCTGCGGTCCCCAATCCTATGGGCCACGGCGCAGTCTCGCCGCTCTCGGCCGCCGTCCACCGGGGCGACCGGGCCGTGGTCGAGCTGCTCTTGGATCGCGGGGCCGACCCCAACACGCCCGGCGAAGACGCACTGGAAGTGGCCGTCAACGCGGATCGGACGGACATCGTCAAGCTATTGCTCGAGCACAAAGCGCTTGCCAACCCACCGCTTGGCGGAGGTCGGACTGGCTCACCGCTCAGCACCGCGGCGCGTCGGGGCTGCGCGGAAGTCGCCGCACTGCTGATCGACCACGGGGCGAACATCGAGTTTGCGGGCGGCAACGTCGGATTTACGCCTTTGGACGAGGCGGCGACGGGACGCGTCGTGACTTTGCTCTTGGATGCTTTCCAGAAGCAAGGAAAGAAACCGACGCAGAGATCGCTCGACCAGGCCCTCTGCTGCGCCGCCAGGGAAGGCAACGTCGACGCCGTCAAGAGACTGCTCGACGCCGGCGCCGACGCCAACGGCCGCAATTTTCACGGGGGCCATCCTCTGATTGCTGTCTTCCAAGAACTTCTCAACAACCTTCACAGCGACCGCTCCGCGGAGGTCGCGAAGCGGAAACAGTGTGTGGAGGTCATCCGGCTCTTGATGGCCCACGGCGCCGACGCCGACCGGGCTGACGCCTACTACACGCCGTTGAAGATCGTGAAGGAAGGTGGCTGGGACCAGGAATTCGTCGATATCCTGACCAAGCGGCCCGGCCCCGCGGTAGCGCCGGGCAAGCAGGACAAGTAGGGTGCGTCGGCACTGAAGGCTACCCACTGACTGCCGTAGCGTTTCAGGTCACTCGCAGGGAACCTTGCTCGGTTCTGTCGGTAGGTTTTCGTCATTGCTATTTTCATAACCGCCGCTCCTTGGTAAGGCCGGTCGAAGGATTCAGTACCGGCTGCTTTGATTATAGCACCGTTTCCCCGGCTACTGCCACCCTCGAAAACTCCATTTTACTCAATGACCGCCGCCTTCGCCACGCCCAACCCGCCAACCCGATCGCGCCGGCGACCGACAGCGCAGGCGCGGACGGTTCCGGCACGGCAACCGCGGCGGTCGCGTTCGCAATTGGCGAGGCAGCGACCGAGGAGCCGAAGATGAACGCCGCGCCTGCGCCCACAGTCAAGCTTCCGCCCTCGGGCAAGGCGCTGGCAGTCGTCACCGCCAGCGTGCCGGCAGTCACGATCGTGCCGCCGCCATAAGTGTCCCTGCCGCTGAGGATCAGTTCGCCGGGGCCGTCCAAGACCAGCGCAAGCGTGCCGGAACCGTCTTGCATCGTGCCGCCGAAATCCGTGGTCGCCGACTGGGAAACGGTGAGTGTCGAGGAGTTAGCGCTGCTGTTGGTGATCACGCACCCCGAGCCGGAAAGTGAAAGCAGCGTCGGCGAGAAGCCGGCCAGATCGAGGGTGCCGTTATTGCCCGTCAGTCCGCCGGCGCCGAGGGCGAAGTCGCTTCCAAGCTGCAATGTACCGGCGTGATCGTCGTGCCACCCGTGTAGGTGTTGGTGCCGGCCAGGTTCTGCAGCCCGGCTCCTTCGACTATGAGATTGATGCTTCCCAAGCTTCCCCCTCCGGCGATCAGACCGCTGAAGGTCGTGCTGCCCCCCGTGCTCGAGAGAGTCAGGACCGCGGCGGTACTGCCGGAGTTTTGAATGCTGCCGCCAAGGCCAGGCGTCGCGTCGGAAAGTGATGCCAATTGCTGCGTGCCGCCCCCGAGGTCGAATGTTGCGCCACTGGCGACAGAAAGGGGCGTAGTGACGGGCAGCAGGTTTAAGGCGAAGGCGGGGGTCGTGGGGACGATCTCCACGGCCGCGATGCCGCAGTTGCTGAGTCGCGTTTCATTGATCGTAAACGAAGAACTGCTCAAACCGCTGAACACCGCATAGTTACCCGTGCCATAGGTGCCGACCGGACTAGTGATCTCCGTGAACGCATAAGGGCTTGGGCCGTTGTTCGCGTCGGTCGAGAAAGAGCAGCCGAGGCGTCCGATCGTCAACGTGCCTTCACGTCCGTTGACGTCGGAAGCGACGTAGACGTAAACGCTGTAATTGGCGTAGGGAATGCCGCTGACGCCCACGGTTTCGGTCCCTCCCGTGTTGTCCAGATAACTATTCATCAACTGGGCGTTCGGAAAGCTGGACTCGTTGGCGCCGAAAACGTCCCAGGTGTCGGTGGTGTTCCATGCCACGCTGGCCGTGGTAGGGTTGTTGCTGCTGTCGACCAGCCCTGCGGCCGTCTGATTCACATACCCTGTCAAGTTATTCCAATTGCCCATCGGCACTACGCCCACCGTACTCGAGACTGGGTAGGTTCCTCCGGTGCTATTCGTGCTGAACTTGATGCCGATGCAGGCCGCCGGACTCAGCAACTGCAACCCGCCACCGAGAACGGTTGTCGGGCCGGCATAGTTCTGCGTATTCGTCAGCGTCAGCACCCCGCCGCCAACCTTTACCAGACCGCTGCCTCCGCTCAACATACCCGAATAGGTTGTGCTGGCGCCGTTATTGCCGACCGTCAAGAGCGCGTTATTCGGGTTCACGTTGCCGAGACCGGACAGTCCGCCCACGGTAGCCGCGGAAAGGCTGGAACTAAGAATCAGGCTCGTGTTGTTTGCCACTGCACTTTAGGCGAATTGGTTACGGCGGGTTGAAATTGCTCTTGGCAAAAAAGCGGCTCTCGGCAATGGTTGGTGATTGCAAACGTCATCAAACCCATTGGGAGAGCCACGGATGGCCAAGTATAAGGGTTCGTCGAAGCGTCCGCAAGCGAAACACAAGAAATCCAAGAAGTCTCAGCACGACAGGCGGAAGCGACTTCAGCGTCCGAATCCCCAGCGGAAGAAGACCAGCAAGGCCAAAGTGCCCTTGACCGGCGCGATGCAGAAGGCGGTCTCGGTGTTGCAGGCCGTCATGGACCGTCGCATTGCCTTTCGCTTGGCGATTGTGGTCGCCGGGATGTTTCTGGCCGACGACCGACGCACCGCCAGTGCCTGGTTCCTCGCGGCAGGAGTCAAAGACGATTGGGACCGCTTCTACGAGTGCCTGGCCAGTGTGGGGCGGACTTCCGGAAAGCTGGCCACGGCGGTCCTCGGCCTTCTCGTGCAGAAGTTTGCTCCGGGGTTCGGCGATCGGATACTGTTGGGGATGGACGACTCTCCCACTTCCCGCTATGGACGGCACGTGGAAGGCGCGGGCATCCATCACAACCCGACTCCCGGACCCGCCGACGAGAAGTGGCTGTACGGACATAACTGGGTCGCCTTGGCCTGGCTGGCGACGCATCCTCTGTGGGGTGTGATTGCGCTGCCGTTGCGCTCACTGCTGTATGTCCGCCAACTCGATGTGCCGAAGCTGGCGGAAAAGTACGACTGGGAATTCCGCACCAAACATCAACTCGGCGTGGAACTGCTGACTTGGTTCATGCAGTCGCTCCGCGCGCTGGGCGTAAGGCTAAGGTGTGGTTGGCCGCCGATGGCGGCTATGCGACACGGCCGTTTCTCCTGCCGGTGCTCGATTTGGGCATCGTGGTCGTCAGCCGCCTGCGCAAGGACGCGCGTTTGTTTGACTTGCCTCCCGCGGGTTCTCACGGCAACCGTATCTACGGCAAGAACAAAATCAGTGCGGCAAAGCGTGCCGCGCATCGGCAGGGCTGGCAAACGATCACCTACAATTGCCGCGGCGTCGAGGTGACTCGTCAGTACAAGACGTTCTCTGGCGACCTCCGAATTGGTCAGCGGCCAGATCCGCGTGGTGCTTCTTCGCTTTGAGGACGGCAGTTGGGCACCTTACTTCTGCACGGACCCGTTGGCCGAAGTGCGCGACATCCTGGAAGCGGTTGCCGCATCGCTGGGCAATCGAAGAACACTTTCACGACGTGAAGGAAGTGTGGGGCGCGGGGCAGCAACAAGTCCGCAACGTGTGGTCGAGCATCGGCTGTTGGCACTTGAACCAATGGCTGTACACGTTGGTCGAATTATGCTGCTGGGACGTATCGCAACCTGAGTTGAGCGACCGTCAAGCGCGCTCCTGGGACAACCCCGATCGGCGTCCCTCCCACGCCGATCGCCGCCGCTGGATTTCGCGGCAAATGCTGCAAAAAGAA
Organism: uncultured Planctomycetia bacterium; assembly: GCA_963824275.1. GTDB lineage: Bacteria > Planctomycetota > Planctomycetia > Pirellulales > Thermoguttaceae > JANXQG01. The sequence continues at coordinate 736,577 of CAWGOT010000010.1, forward strand.
TTTCTCGCCGTTCTGCCCAACACGCCCGACAGGCGTAAATTCCGCAACTTGATTGCCAGCCTTCTCAGCCTCTGCGTATAATCGATCCATGTGCCGTGCACTGGAAGACAATCGCCTAAAGTGCAGGTTTGCCACAAATACGGTGCTATTCTGCAGTGCCGAGGGATTGGCTACGTTCAGCGTTCCGCCGGCGATCGTCGTGCTGCCTGTGCAGCTATTGCTGCCCATAAGCGTCAGTGTGTTGGCGCCGACTTTCATTAGGCCTAGCGCACCGGACGCCAGATCCGCGAGATTCTCCGCATAGACGCGGTTGCCGGCCGAAGTGTCGAAACCGACGCACGCTCCGGATGCGAAATTCCCGGTGCGCAGCATGGTGACAATGTTGGCGTCCGTCATTGCGTCCCCGACCGCCAATCCTGCCCCGGCGGCAACCGAGTAACTGCCACTGATTGCCCAACCAGGCAGCGCAGCGGTCGACGAGATCGAACAGCGCACTGGCGCTGACGGTGGTACCGCCGCCGTAGTTGTTGGTGGCGGAAAGGGTCAGCGCGCCGTTGCCGAGCTTGGTCAGGCCGGCCGTGTTGCTGGTCGCGATGGCCCCAGCAAAGGTCACGTTTTGACCGTTGGTGTCGATGGCAATCGCGCCGGTGCTGTTGACAAAACTATTTGAATAGTCGACGGTGTTGCCAGCCGAGTATTGCAGGTCGCCGCCGGCGAAGGTAATCGGGAACCCGACGGGCAAGGCGGTGGAACTGCCCAGGCTCAAAATCCCGGCGCTGATTTTCGTTGCTCCGCTGTAGGTGCCAGTGCCGGAGAGCACTTGCGTACCGGTGCCGACCTTGATCAGGCTGAGGCTGCCGGTGGTGTTCCTGATGATCCCGCCGAACTCCCCGCTGGCATTGTTGTTGCCGACAGTCAGGGTACTCGTGCCTCCGCCGGACACGATATCCACGATGGCATTTGTCCCGCTGCTGAGGGTGCCGACGGTCGCGCTAAAGCCATGCATGTCCAGCGTCGCGGTGTCGTTATACTCATCGCTGCCGAAGCAAAGGCCGGTTCCCGGCAGGGCGTTGTTATTGCCAAGTTGAAGAGTGGGACTGGCGTTGGCCCACACATACCACCTACCATTGATGTTGGCGTTGCCGATGCTGGTCGTGCCCGCGTAACTATTGGAACCATCCAGTACCACCTTGCCGCTAGTCCATGGCACGCCAAAGCCGCCGGGACCGCTGATCTGGCCGTTGACGGTCACGGTCGCTTTCAACGCGGGCCAGATGTATCCGCCGTTGGCGGCCAGAGAGATGTTGCGATTGGCCGCCAGCGACAGAGAGAGAGACGAGCCTGTCAGCCCGCTGGCATTGAGGGTGATGTTGGTCGTCGGGCTGCTCGGCGCCGCGCCCAAACTCCCATCGGCGGCAATCGATAAGAGGCAGCCGTTTACGTACGTGCCGCCGGAGTAGCTGTTGTTGGGGCCCGAGAGTGTCTGCTCAGTCAAAAGGAAACTGTTGAACGTCAGGCAGCCGCTGCCGCTGATCGTGCCGGAGTAGTAGTTATTCGACGAGGGCGCGAGCGTCAGACCACCGCCGGCCGGCAAGTTGATAATCGCGCCGCCCCCGCTAAGGAACCCGATTGCGCCGCTGAAAGTGTTCATGTCCAGCGTGCCGTTGACGGTAAAATCGCAACTACTGTTGACGAAGTTGTTGCTCTGAAATTGAAAAGTGGCGCCGGAGGCGATGCTCACGGCGGTACTTTGCAAGCCCCCGGTGCCAATTCCGGCGCCCATTGCAACGGTGCCGTAATTGATCGAGAGCGGAGCGGTAACGCTGCTTACGCTCCCGCTCAGATCCAGCGTGCCCGCATAACCGAGACTGCCGAAGGTGATCGGATACGCAGCACCGCTGGCATCGAGCAAAGATTTGATCGTTGCTTTGCCGCCGCTTTGGACGTAGATATAGATGGGGTTCAAGTTGCCAAGCGTAAGTGTCCCGCCGGAAAGGGAATAACCAGTCTGATTGAACGTGATGCCGTTCGCATCGACGTCGCCGCTTACGGTCACGGCACCCGTCGTTCTTTCGAAGACGGCGTAGTCCCAATTGGCCCAGGTGGCGGTGTTGTATGGCCCGCCGGACATTGTGCCCCAGTTTGTATCACCGGTTTGCCATGTCATAGGGCCGCTGGAGTACAAGGTCTGTCCCTGCGCGACCGACGACAGGATTGCGATCGCTGCCCAGAAGATCCCAATTCGCGCTGACGGAAAGACCGTGACACAAATAGACTGCGCTGACATGGGATCATCTTCCTCCATCTTGCGTTTGACAGAAGAGACAAAGCAGCAGCCTCCCTTGAATCCGCTTAGCGGCTTCGAGGGCGAATCGGCCGAATTAACGAACCCGGCTGCTGCGGCTCCAAGACCGGGAAGTTTCCGGCTTGGGAGCGGTGCAGTCGGGACGCTTCCTGCAATGCAGTGACGGCGGACAGACGCTGCCTATGCTGAAACCGTTATCGTAACATCCCCGCAGAGGTAAGGCAATCATTTCGTGATCAAAAGCTGGGTGGAAATGATGTTCAACATGATAATCGAACTCGCCATTGTGCGCCCGGCGCCGGTCTCCTATCGACCAGACCCGACAAGTCGGGTTCTTACCCCTGGCTGCTTAGGTAACTGCCCCCCGGAAGAACCCCTATTCCGTCAATCGGCGCGCACCCAATCCGCCCGCTTTCCAAATTCTGTAAACCGTTTCGCAGAAACGCCTTGCGGAGCAATCGCGAGCGATCGGCAAAAATTTTTTTCCCATCGCCGGCGCGAAATCCGTATATATGGTTAGAAGTTCGTGTTTTACGACAGCGACAGAAGAATGGTTGGCAGAAAAATGAGAAGAAAAACTGGCAGGAGAAAAGCCCGCACGCGGACTTTTTTCGGGCAAGTTCGGGCAAAAATCCCCCGTTCGTATGGCGATCCCGGAGCCACGGCGGACTGAGACGAACGACAGAAAAATGAAAGGCAGAACAATGAAAGGCAGAAGGGGAAGAAAACACTCGCCAGTCGGGCGCGGTAGCAACTCCTCGCTTGCGCGTCGGGCTGGTGTCGGCGCTCGCGCTCCCGTCGGGTCGGTGTCAGTGCCTCGCTTGCGCTTCGGGTTGGCGTCGGTCGGTGCTTGCCTCTGGCTTGGCCCACTTTGGCCCACCCCGTGCAGCTCTGGCCAGCCCAAATCTTGTCGATGCGCCACACCCCGAAGAGCGTGTGCCAGCGATTGCTCAGCAGTTTTTACCGTGCGATGCCTGTCTTACAATGAAAAGCACTTCCCTCAGTCGTGGCAAACCACAGCCGAAAAAAAACCGCAAAATCTCTTTTTGCGCCACTTTGGCCAAGTGAAGTGGTGAAGTGATGAACCGCGGATGACACGGATGTGCGCGGATAAGAGGATAAAGAGCTAACAAATACAGGCGGATGCGGATTTCCAAAAGAAAATCCGCGCCCATCCGTGTCATCCGCGGTTCATTTCATTTGGCTGAAGAGTTAACGATTGTGGAACACCCGCTACTCCATCTACTCCAACCCCGGCGCAAAGCCATGGCGCATGGTGTTCTCCGTAACGCAGCGCGGCTCGACGAAATGGAGCAGGTAGTCGGCCCCGCCGGCCTTGCTGCCGGTCCCCGAAAGCCCGAAGCCGCCAAACGGCTGCCGGCCGACCAAGGCGCCGGTGATGCCGCGATTCAGGTAGAGGTTGCCCACGCGGAACTTCTGCCGAGCGGCCTCCAGGTGCGCCGGCTTGCGGCTGAACACCCCGCCGGTGAGCTTGTAGACCGAGGCGTTGGCCATTTCCAACGCCTGGTCGAAGTTCTCCGCCCGCATCACCGAGAGCACCGGTCCGAAAATCTCCTCGTTGGCCAGGCGGTGCTGCGGCTGGATGCCGGAGAAGATGTGCGGGCCGATGAAGGGCTTGCCGATCCGTTCGGCCAGGCCGGCCGGCACTTCGCAGGCCAGTTCCAGCCGGCCCTCGCTGCCGCCAATCTCGATATACTCGCGGATCTTGGCGGCGGCCGCTTCGTCGATCACCGGCCCGACGTCGGTGCCGGGGTCGGCCGGATCGCCGATCACCAGCGCCCGGGTCGATTCGACCAGCCGGCGAAGGAACGGGTCGTGCACGCCGTCCAGCACGATCACGCGGCTGCATGCCGAGCACTTCTGGCCGCTGTAGCCAAAGGCCGATTGGCGAACGGCCAGCACGGCCTCGTCCAGATCGGCCGACTCGTCGACGATGATCGCGTTCTTGCCGCCCATCTCGCAGACGACCTTCTTGACGAAGGCCTGCCCGGGCTGAGGGTCGCCGGCGATTTTCAAGATCCGCAGGCCGACTTCCTTCGAGCCGGTGAAGGCGATCAGGGCCACGCGCGGATCGCGGACGAGCACGTCGCCCGTTTCGCCGCCCTGGGCGGGAAGAATGCAGCACGTCGCCGGGCACGCCGGCCTGCCAGAGGATTTCGCAGAGCAGCCGGGCAATGCCGCGGGTCTGCGACGAGGGCTTGACGACGGCCGTGTTGCCCGTCACCAGGGCGGCGGTGGTCATGCCGCCGCAGATGGCCAAAGGGAAATTCCAGGGACTGATGATCGCGGCCACGCCGCGGGGCTGATACCAGTCGTGGTTCAGCTCGCCCACGAACCGACCCAGCCGCTGCGGCTGGAAGAGCCCGACGGCCTCGCGGGCGTAATATTCGCAGAAGTCGATGGCCTCGCAGACGTCGGCGTCGGCCTCGCGCCAGGTCTTGCCCGCCTCGCGAATCATCATGGCGGCCAGCCGATCGCGGTCGCGGCGGATCGCGGCGGCCGCTTGCAGGATGATCTGCGAGCGTTCCAACTGGGGGCGGTCGCGCCAGGCGGGAAAGGCGGCGGCCGCCGTGGCGATCGCCTTCCGGCAGGTATCCGCACCGACCGTAGCAACCTTGGGCACGCGGACTTCGGCCACCGCTTTGGCGAACCGCTGCCGCTGGGCTTCCTGGGAGAAATCATGCCAAGGCTCGTTGAACATCGGCCGGCCGTCGCCAAGTCCCTGCACGGCGGGCGAGAGTTGATGCCGGCCGGCAGCGGCGGCCAGCGCATCGTCGATTGGTCAGGCTGGAAAGCCTGACGTACGTCAGGCTGACCAGGCGTACCTGGGCCCGAGACTGCCCAACCATAGTCTCTACCTTGGGCTCGGGCGCGGCCAGCAGCACGTCGTCGGAGACTTCGGCCGAGAAACCGGTCCGCAGCCACGACTGGTTCGACGTGTTTTCCAGCAGCCGGCGGACGAGGTAGGCCATGCCGGGGATCATCTCGCCGACGGGCACGTACTCGCGGACCCGCAGGCCGTGTTCCACCAGCGCCTCGCGAAGCGGATCGGCCATGCCGTAGAGCTTTTGGAACTCGACGGCGGACTTGGGCAGGCCCTGCTTCTCCAGCAGGGCCAGCGTGTGGGCGATCGAGCGGACGTTGTGCGATCCGATGGCCAGCTTGACGCCGCCCTCGCCCGGCGGCGCGGGAATGGCCGCGACGAACATGGCCGCCATCCGCTCGAAGCAGGCGTCGGTGGCCCGCTTTTCGGTCCAGACCGGGACGGGCCAGCCCATCCGCTCGGCGTGGATCAACTCGTAGTCCCAATAGGCGCCCTTGATCAGCCGCACGGTCACCTGCCGGCCGCGTGCGTTTCGGGCCCAGTCGATGATCCGCCGGGCGTCGTCCGGGCCGCTGCGGAGGTAGGCTTGCAGGGCCAGGCCGGCCGGGAAGTCGATCGCCTCGCAACACCGCTCGAAGAGCGCGAGCGTGAGGTCCTTGACGGCGGCCTGCTCCATGTCGAAGTAGACCAGCACCCCTTGCTGGGCCGCTTTGCGAGGATCGGCGCCAAGGCGGCCGCCAGGGCCTGGAGCGAGCCCTCGAAGTCGATGGGGTCGGTGCGAGGGCTCAGGGCGCTGATCTTGATCGAGATGTTGGTTCGCGGGACGGGGCCGAGATGGTCGTTCTCCAGCGCGGCGCGGCGGGCCAATGGGCGACTTCGGCGGGCAGGACCTCCAGCAGATCGAGATAGCGGCGCTGGTAGACCTCGGCCTCGTCCTCGCTGACGCAGGCCTCGCCCAGCAGGTCGACGCTGAAGGCCAGGCCCTCGTTTCCACAGGCTGCGGAGCACGGGCAGGGCGGACGTGGCGTCGCCGCCGGCGATGAAGTTGCCCGCCATGCCCTGGATGCCTGTCGGCGATGGTCTTGGCCACGACGCCCTTGGCCAGGCCGCCGGCTTTCATGCCCAGGTCGAGGCCGGCGGCAGCGTCACGCCGGGCTGGCTGAGATAATCGATCAGGTAGTCGTGGATCTGGTCCGCCGAGCGGAGCATGGGGAAGACGTCGATGAAGCGGAACAACTGCGTGCTGAAGGCGGGGTCCTTCATGGTCCACGACATGAGCTGATCGGACCAGAAGCCGGCCGAGAAGAGGCCCTTGCGGTGCTTGCGGACGCCGGCCAGCAGCCGCCCGCCGATCTCCAAGGTGCGTTGTTGAAGATCGCTGCCGGAGGGCGCTTGTGCCGCGGTGGGAGTTGCCGGTTTGCGTTCGAACCAGGTCATCATGAAATTCCAAAATTACATCACGACCGAGCCTTTCGCCTCAGGTGTTGCGGGGCCCTCGAAGAGATTGCGGTCGGGCCAGTCGTGCGTGGCATCGATCGCCCGGCGGATCTTGTCGATGATCTCCTCCGCGGCAGGCGACTGGTCCGGCGCCTCGCCGTCCGAGTTCAAGAGCACGACCCAGTCGATGCCGTCCGGCCGGTGCTCGATATAGGCCCGCCCTCCCGCTGCCGAACCCAGCTTTTGGAAGTGTGACTCCACGGGCTTCCTCGGTCACCGAGTCCCATCCCAAACCGACGTGCGAACCGTTGCGTCGCGGCGCGAGCGGAGGAGGGGGAAGGGCAAGCATCTGTTGCCGCGCGGCGGTGCTGAGCAACGGCTTGCCGCCGGCGCCGCTCACGGCGGTCAAAAAGCGGGCCAGGTCGACGACCGAGGCCAGCCAGTTGCCCGCCGGCGCGGTGATCGGCTGCCGGCCGCCAGGAAGCTCGCGGCCGCCCGAACCGTAGCGATGCGCCTCGCGGGCCGCGTAGGCCGGCCCAAGCTGCTCGATCCGCATTTCGCTGATCCCCAAGGGCCGGAGGACTTGCTGCCGCACATAGCTCTCATAGGGCTGGCGGGCAGATCGCTCCACGACCATCTTGGCCACAAAGTAACCGAAGTTCGAGTAGTGCATTTCCGCGCCGGGGCGAAATCCAAGCGGCTGGCTCAGGCCATAGCGCAACACGGCGTTGGCCGAGAGCGGCAATTTCTCCGCGGCGGCGACGGAGATTTTCCGCGCCTGGCCCAGGGGATCGCTCTGGTACTTCGTATTCCAGCCGCCGGCGTGCAGCAGCAGGTGCCGCACGGTGATCTTCTCGACCCGCGTATCGATGGTCGGCCCTCCCAGCGGACGCGGCTTGCCCAGGAGCGGATAAACGGGATCATCCAACGAAAGCTTGCCGCGATCGACCAGCGAGAGCACCGCAACGGCCGTGATGGTCCTGGTGACGGTGGCGGTGGAAAAAAGCGTGTCGAGGGTCACCGGCTCGCCCGTCTGGACATTGGCCACGCCATAGCCGCGGGCCACCAGCAACTTGCCGTCCTTGGCAATCGCCAAGGCCCCGCCGGGAATATTGCGGTCCCTGAGGGCCGCGTTCATGATGTCGTCGAAGATGGGCATTCCCTGCCCTGCCGCGGGATCCGGTTTCCCCGAGGGGACCGGCACAGGCGTCTGTGGCACGGCTGGTTCCGGGCTGGCAGGGGATCCACCGCCCGCATGCGAGGGAGACGAACGGCCGCGCGCGCACCGGGAAATGCGTACCTGGCGGCCTTTACGCCCGCTTCGATGGCCCGACTTGTTGGAATTCCAATTCCGAGAAGCGCCGCAACGACCAGCACGAAAAACGTGCGAGAACGGATGCCCTTCCAATCTTGTTCCATGGCGGAATCTTACGCCAAGCCAGCGGCAGGAGCAAGACGTTTCGGCGGACAACCCATGTTTCGATACTTTAATTAGCCATTAGTATGGTTTCTGTAACTTCTGGGCAAATTTCTTGTTGGGCCATGCAAGTTGGGCGGTTTTGCGGTAACATAAGGAAGAATGGCTAGGGCGAAATGGCATATCCCAATCTACACACGGTTTTCGCGGGAGAAATCCAATCATGTCACTGGGTAAAGGCTTTTTGATTGTTGGCGTGGGTGCTTTGGCACTGACCACCAGGTTGGTCGTGGCGGATGATTCGTCTCCTGCCTCCAAGGAGGTAGGCGCAGCGGCGGCGGAAAAAGCCGCAAAGCCCGCGGTCCAGGTCGGATCGGCTCAGGTCGGAACGCCCGCGGCCGCCGGGGAGACCGTCGAGCAACTCATCGAGCAGCTCGACTCGGCCGATTTCGGCACGCGCGAGAAGGCGTCGGGCAAGCTGGCAGCGAAGGGGAAAGAGGCCATTGCCGCCCTGGAGAAGGCCGTGGCTGATGGCGACCTGGAGGTTTCCAGCCGCGCGACCAACGTTCTGGGAGAACTGTTGAACTCGTCCGACGATGCCACGGAGACAGCGGCCAGCGAGGCCCTGCAACGCCTGGCCGACGGCGACCGACCCGCCGCGGCACGCAAGGCCAAGTCGCTCTTGAACAAGAAGAACGGCGTGAACAACACCCCGGGCGTCACTATTCCGGGCAACGGTTTCGGCGGGCAGATCATCATCAACGGCGGGCAACTGAACATCGGCGGTGGCGGCGGCGTTGCCGTGCGGACCTTGAGCGTCAAGAACGTCAACGGCATCAAGGAGATCAACGCTGTCGAGGACGGCAAGACCGTGAAGATCCTGGACGATCCCGCCCAGGGCATCAAGGTCGAGCTTACGCAAAAGGAAAACGGCAAGGAAGTCACGAAGAAGTATGAAGCGAAGAACGTCGAGGAGTTGAAGAAACTCCCGGCCGGCTATGACCTGTATAAGAAGTACGTGGGAGAACAAGGCGGCAACGGGATTGTCGTGCGGGCAGGCGGAGGGATCTTGTTGCCGGGCAACGCCGTTCCCGTTCCGGTTCCCGTCCCCGCACCGGCACCCGCGCCAGCGATCCCCCAGCCGGCGAATCCGCCGCAGGGGGCCGTCCCCGCAGTGCCGCAGCCGCAACCGATGATCCCTGCTCCGGCGGCCCCCGCGGCGCCGATTGCGCGACCCCATTCGCAGCCGATGATTCCGGCTCCGGCCCCAGGGGCGGCGGTCCCGCAGGCCCAGACGCGGCCATTGGCGCCTGCTCCAGCGACGGCACTCGCGGCCACGGCCGTGCAGCGCGACAACCTCTTGGTCGAGTCGTCGACCCGGATCGCGAAGAGTCTTTCGTCCCGCCTCGAACAACTGCAGAAGTCAGATGCCTACAAGAACGCCTCGCCGGAGTCTAAGGCCGAATTGAAGAAGCAGATCGACGAGCTTTCCAAGCAGTTGGAGACCGTTCGAGGGCAGTTGGGCGACAACAAGCAATGAACAAAATCGAGCGCGTATCCGCCGTTCTTGCGGGCCACCAGCCCGATCGTTTGCCGATTTCGTTTTGGTATCACTTCGGCCCCGATGCCGTTTCGGGGCCCAAGGCCGTCGAGGCCCACGTTCGCCACGTCGAGACCTACGATCTCGATTTCCTGAAGGTCATGTGCGACGGGCGATATCCGCTGCCGCACCGGGCCGATGGGATCATCGAAGACCTCGCCGACCTTGAGCGGCTCAAGCCGATGCGGGGCGAGGAGGATATTTTTGGCCGCCACCTGGAGGTGCTCGAGGCCCTGTCGCGGCGATTTTCCGGCGAGTTGCGGATGACGACCACGATCTTCAACGCCTGGAGCACCCTTCGCCGGCTGATGGCCTCGGACATCGATGTCCACAACCCGCCGACGCGGGGGAGAGTTGCCGATCTCCGCGATGCCAAGCTCACGCGGTTCCTGGCCGAGGCCCCAGATGTCTTCGCCAAAGCCCTCAGTGCCATTACGCAGACATTGGGCAACTTCGCCCGCAACTGCCTGGCCGCCGGGGCCGATGGCATCTATCTCTCGGTTCGCGACGACTGGGTTGATCTGCCCGAAAACGGTGCCGGCGTCTACGATCGGCTGGTACGCGAAAGCGACTTGCGAATCCTGGCCGGCGCGGCAGGCGGAACCTTGAATATTCTCCACGTGTGCGGCAAACCGTTGGACTTCGGCCGATTTGGACGGTATCCGGTGCAGGCCCTGAACTGGGCCGACCGCATCGGCGGGCCGCCGATCAGCGAAGTAGCTTCGTGGCTCGGCCCGGCAATCTGCGGTGGGATTGACAATCTGGGTGCTTTAGTGAGCGGATCGCCCAGTGATGTGGAACAGGAGGTGGCCGAGGCAGTTCAGCAGGCGGCCGGGCGACCGATCATTGTCGCACCCGGTTGCACCTTCGATGGATTTAAGGTTCCGCCTGCCAACTTGCGTGCAATCCGACGAGCGGTTGACCGCTTAGCCAAGTGAGTGGCTGTCCGGGAAGTTTTCGGCCGAAAATCGACATTGAAGCCCGACTGCGCAAGCGAGGAATGTGCCGCAAACAGCGTGGAAAGCGAATTCCTCGCTTGCGTGCCGGGCTTCAATGACCCGAATAACCGAGTTAACTTTCCGAACAGTCTCTGAGTTGTTTGCCGCATCAATGGGCGAGTTCTGCGCACAATCTGAGCAAATCTGCCATTAGTTTGAGTGCCCAGCAAGGTGGCACGAGGTTTGCATTCCAGAGGCTAGGAAACTACCCAACCAATGGAGTCGGATTTCTTCCGAGCATCAGTCATGGTTAGTCTAACCAAGGAAGTGGCTCCCTTGCCACTCAGTGATCGGGATTTGGAGCACTACGTGGCAGTCCGCTTGATGGACCGCAATATCGCCGCGTTGCGGCAGGTGGTCGTGAGGGCGGACAGCGGCACGGTGACGCTCCGCGGCACGGTCACGTCGTACTATCAGAAGCAGCTTTGCATCCAGGCCTGTCGTGCCGTGCCGGGCGTGGTGACTTTGGTCGACGAGGTGGAAGTCGCGTCGATCATGTAGGGGGGGAACGATTTCCAACTTTCTTGCTGAGACGTTGCGATGCGAATTGCTGTTGGTGCGAATCATAGTGGCTATCTCGTTCGCGCGAAACTGATCGACCTGATCGGTCAGTTGGAGCACGAAGTCGTTGATTTGGGCGTGTTCGACAGCCGCCCTATGGACTATCCCGAAATTGCGGCGAGCGTTGCCCATCGGGTTGCGACGGGGCAAGTCGATCGCGGCATTCTGGTCGGCGGCACGGGTCTGGGCATGTGCATTGCCGCCAACAAAGTGGCGGGCGTCCGCGCGGTCCCGTGTCACGACCTGATGACGGCCCAGTTCAGCCGCCAGCATGCCGATTCCAACGTCCTCTGCCTCTCCGCCGGTTTGCTCGGCGAGCGTCTCATCTGCCACATCGTGGAAATCTGGCTCAAGACGCCGTTCGAGGGCGGTCGCCACATGGGCCGCTTGGACAAGATCACCCAGTTGGAACATCAGCCGCAGGAAGTCTGATCAACCTGCGGCAGGCGCGCTCTCGCGACCGACGATTTCCAGGGCCGCCTTGAGTTCCGCGAATCCGCCGGTCAGGTCAATGAGATCGCCGACGCGGGTCACGGTGCCCAACGCGGCTTCGAGTCCGCCGCGGTCCTTGATGAAATCTTGGAGATTGCGGACGGTTACGATGGCTTCAACCAGGTTCTGGGTCTTGCCGGCTGGCGCGGCGGCTTCGGGCTTCTTCACAACGGCAGCTTTCTTGGCCATTTTGGTAAATCCTCATGGAAAAGGGTAGGGTTTACGTCAACCATAGCACGGGGAGAGAATATTCGCAAGCATTTTTTTCTGGAAGTTGGACCGTGGCGGTCGGCGGCTTGCAAAAAGGCGGTCCGGGTGTCAAAATAATAGGAATACCCGCCTACAAATATCCCGCCTGGAAGGAAGCCGCGTCGCAATCGTACTCATCACGTTCCGCACCTTCCGCCGCGATGGAATAGCGTCACGCGGGCACCGACGCGTAGCGTTGGTCGGCGTGATGAGTACGTTCACCGCATGCGACGGGGCCAGGGGTTTTCTCTTTCCGGAGTGCATGCTTTGAATCCTCCTCTCCGCCGCTGGATCCTATTGGCAGCCAAACTGCTGATCGTGGCGGTCGTGCTCTTTCTGGCGTGGGGCACGATGCGGCAATCGTGGAACTATCTGGTCGAGCACCCGAGGCCGCTGGCGTTCAACTGGCTGGTCCTCTCCGGCGGACTCTACCTCCTCGCCCTGCTGCCTGAGGGCCTTTTCTGGCATTGGGCCCTGAAGGCGCTGGGGCAGGATGTCGGACTGCTGGAAACGCTGAGGGCCTATTACATCGGACATCTAGGCAAGTACGTGCCCGGCAAAGCGATGGTCGTCGTGCTCCGTAGCGGCTTGATCCATAGCCAGCGGGTCGATACGGGCATTGCCGTGGCCAGCGTCTTCCTGGAAACGCTCACCATGATGGCCGTCGGCGCGTGCATCGCGGTGCCGATCCTGGCGATCTGGTTCACCCACAACCCCGTGGTAGTTATCGGCGCCGTGGCAACGGCCCTTGCCGCGGGGCTGCCGACGCTGCCGCCGGTCTTCTCGCGGCTGGCGCGGCTGCTGGGCGTCGGTCGCCTGTCGCCAGAGGTGGCCCAGAAACTGGCCGGATTCAATTATCGCACGCTGATTTACGGTTGGGCGGCCATGGTCTTGGGTTGGGTCGTGATGGGGACAAGCTTGTGGGCGGCGCTTCACGGGCTGGACATGGAAGCCAACCTGGAGCGATGGTGGTACCTGTACACGGCGATCGTGGCCCTGGCGGTCGTGGGCGGATTTGCCTCCATGATTCCCGGCGGATTAGGCTCGCGCGAGGTTGTATTCACCCTGTTGCTGGGCCCATTGGTGGGTGGCGCGGGAATGTCGCTGATCGTGGCCTTCGCCCTGCGGTTGACGTGGCTGCTGGCGGAACTGCTGATTTCCGCTATCCTATATTCTCTGCCGTGGGTGCTTCGCAAGTCGTGAGGTAGTATGAACATCCTTTCTATCGTCATCCCCGTATACAACGAGGCCGAGAGCCTCGAAGGCCTGCATCGCGAGATCGGCGCCGTGGCGGCGGCCAACGGTTACCAGCTCGACGTGGTCTTCGTCGATGACGGTTCCCGCGACAATTCCTGGGAGATCATCCGCCGTCTGGCTGCGGCCGATCCGCAGGTCCGCGGCATCCGCTTTCGCCGCAATTTCGGCAAGGCGGCCGCCCTCAGCGCCGGCTTCGCCCAGGTCCGCGGCGAGATGGTCATGACGCTCGACGCCGACCTGCAGGACGATCCGCAGGAAATCCCGCGGTTTCTGGCGGCCATGGAGAACAACCTCGACGTCGTCAGCGGCTGGAAGCAAGTCCGCCACGATCCCTGGCATAAGGTCCTGCCGTCGCGGGTTTTCAACGGCATGGTCAGCGGCCTGACCGGCGTGAAACTGCACGACCACAACTGTGGCATGAAGTGCTACCGCCGCGAGGTGCTGGGCGAAGTGCGGCTCTACGGCGAGCTCCATCGCTTCGTGCCGGTGCTGGCGGCAGGCCGCGGATTCCGGGTCGGCGAGATCGTCATCAACCATCGGGCCCGCAAGTTCGGGCAGTCGAAATACGGCGTGGCCCGTTTCGTCAAGGGCTTTCTCGATCTCTTGACCGTGAAGTTCCTCACCGGCTACGGGCAGCGTCCGCAACACCTGTTGGGCACGGTCGGCCTGTCATGCTTCGTGTTGGGCGGGTTGTGGGCGACGTGGCTGGCCCTGGAATGGGTCGTTTCGCGGCTGGGAATTCCCGGCTTCGAACCCGTCCTATTGCACGAACGCGCCGCGCCCTGTACGCGATCGGCCTGCTGCTGGTCGGGCGCAGTTCATGTCGATCGGCTTCCTCGCCGAGTTGTTCATCGCCTATCGAGAGCCCGACCAGAAACCTTATTCCATATCGGAGCGCACGCCGGAACCGTAGCAGGCACGCTCCGCGTGCCGTCCGCCAATCGTACTCATCACGCTCCGCCGTGATGCTTTTCCATCACGCGGGCACCGACGCGTGGCGTTGGTCGGCGTGATGAGCACGGTCGACCAAACCCCAGGACTATAAAACCATGACCAGCCAACCTGAAACCGATCCCAACGCCGCATTGCGGCGATCGATCTACGGCATCTTGATCTGTATCGGCCTGGGCGCGATGGTCGGCCGCATCCTGGCGGTCGATTCGGTCGATTTCCGCCGCCTGGCCGACACGCGGTTCAAGAAGCCGCTCGACCAGAAGCGAGCCGAGTTCGAGCGCCAAGGCCTGTCCGGCGTCGAACTCGACTACGCCGTCGCTCGCGAGGAAACCGAATTGGCGGTGAAGAGCGGCCTGTGGCGGCCGTTCCTCAGCGCCAACGACCGCAGCCGCTGGTGTACGGTCCGGGCGCTGGTCGAGCCCGAGATGCGGGTCCCCGACGCGCCCTACGCGATCGATAAGGTCATCGATCGGAAGACCGATCCGGGCTGGGATACGATCGACATGGTACAGCACAACGGCCATTACTATTCCAGCAAACCGCCGCTGCTTTCCACGCTTATGGCCGCCGAGTACTGGGCGATCTATCACGCGACGGGCAAATCGCTGGGCACGCACCCCTACGAGATCGGCCGCTTCATGCTGATCACGATCAACGGGACCTGCCTGCTATTGCTCTTCCTTTTCACCGCCCGGCTGGTCGAGCGGCTGGGCACGACCGATTGGGGGCGGATCCTGGTGATGGCGAGTTGCGTCTTCGGCACGTTCCTCACGACGTTTTCGGTCACGGTCACGAATCATCTGCCGGCGGCGGCATGCACGGCGGTGCTGTTGGACGCCTTGGTACGGATCTGGTTCGATGGCGACCGCCACGTCTGGACGTTCATCGTCGCCGGATTCTTCAGCGCCATGCTAGTGGCCAACGAAGTCCCTGCGGGCCTGCTTGCCGCGCCGGTGAGCCTGATCATCTTCTGCCTGGCGCCGCGGAAGACGCTGATCGCCTACCTGCCGCCGGCACTGCTGGTGACCGGGGCGTTCTTTGCCACGAACTGGATCGCCGTGCAAAGCCTCAAACCGGTGCAGATGCACCGCACCGGCAATGACAACTGGTATAATTTTGAAGGCTCGTACTGGAACAAGCGGCAGGGGATCGACGTGGGCGAGGAGTTGGCCGCGGTCTATTCCTTCAACGTGCTGATCGGGCGGCACGGCATTTTTTCGCTGACTCCCGTCTGGTTGCTGAGCCTGCTTGGCGGCGGCCTGTGGTTGTCTCGCGGCGAGCGGCGTTTGAAACTCTGCGCGGTCTTGGCCCTGGGAGTGACGCTTCTCTGCCTGGCCTTTTACTTATGGTATCCGGGGGTCGATCGCAACTACGGCGGCAATGCCAGCGCGTTCCGCTGGGTCTTTTGGATGGCCCCGATGTGGCTCATGCTGATGTTGCCCGCCGCCGACCTGCTGGGCTGTCGCCGCTGGTCGCGCGGGTAGGGCTGGCGCTACTGGCCCTTTCCGCGCTTTCGGCCAGCTATCCCACATGGAACCCCTGGACGCACCCCTGGATTATGAACTTTGCGGGCTATATGGGGTGGTTTTAGGCGGCGGTCATTCTATCCAAACTTCTTTTTAATTAAGGTTCTGTCTCGCGCGTCTCGTTGACGCGGTGCTGGACGTTTCCAGTTGGGAGGAGTTGCTTGCGACACTGTGACGGACGAAGGGGTAAAACGCAACGGCGTCGTGACCCTTTGCTCTGCCGTAGCGACCATTTACGACTTCCGGCCCCGTTTCGCCCGTCGTCAGCGTGCCAAAGCGGGGCGGGAAAAAACCCCGCGGTAAACTTGCTTCTAATCAGACCGGCGCGATTCGCCTGATCCCCGAAACGCGGTCGAAATCGGCATCGCTGCTGGCAAGGTTGACGAGACCGTGGCTTTGCATGACAGCCAGGATCAGCGCGTCGCCGCTCAACACGCCGTGGGACCGGCTTAGATCGCCGGCGAGAAGAACTTCCCGCACGGAGACCGGCAACACCAGCAGTCCGCTGCCGACGATCTCATCTAAGGCATCGCGGTAGCGGTGAAGTTGCTGTATCTCGCGAGGATGGCGACGAAGACGCTGACCGATGCCGGCGTACGGCCAACCAAAGGTCTGGCAGGCCTCCATGGTCATCAATCGATGGGCGGCCTCATGCAGCACGTGTGCCGAAATGTACCCCTTCAAGTCGCCTTGCTCGACACGCTCCAGCAACGCCCGGCACGCAAGCCCGAACACAGGGTCGGGGCCGAAATCGTATACGAAGACGTTGGCATCGATGAAAACCGACTCGCCTGTCGGGACCTCTGCAAAGATCATGGGCACTCCAGCCCGCTGAAATCGTCATCCTCGGCAAGTTTGCGAAGAGTTTCCAGGTCGCCCGTCCATCCCATCATTCCATAACTCCGTCGGATGCGGCTCGTCTCTTCATGGACCGTCACCTTGACGCGCTGGCGGTCGTTCAAAGGCAACGGCATGTCTGGCTTGAGCACGCCGTTCTCATAGGTGGCGTCGATTTGCATTGACATTGGCAACTCCCGATTTGGTGCGTGTCTCGCTCTGCCTCATTATACCGCGGAAACCGGCGCCATCAACCGCGCGTGCCACGTTTTCCTGCTTCCCTTCGCTTGCACGGCACCCTATTCCCCTGAACGGGTTAGCGCACGGGATTCAAAATTCTGGGGGTCCGGCTTGACGGGACAAATTCCACCGATCAAGATCATAGTCGTCGGCCTGCCACGGCCTGACCCGGTTGCGGTGCATGCTTCCAGTCGGGACCAACTGCTGGCAACGCCGTGATGGCCCGACCCGGCACACGGCGGCGCGGCGCTACGGAAGCCTCTTTTGCCCTCGTTTTCTACCACAGTTAGCCGTTAAAGTCTGACCCCGGCGGGGCGCAACCCTGGCGCGGCCGCCCCGGTGGAAGCCGGAAAATTTGCAGCCGGCCTCTTGACGGCGATACGCGTTTACGGCATGATCTGGGGTGCTTCGCGACATCACAATCCCTATCAGTCGGAAGGTTCGATGATGGACGAGTTGACGCGGCAACTGATCTTGGCGGGGCATTTTGTTGAATGCCCGTTCGACCTGCCGAAGGCGATGGAATCCAGAGACAAACTGCCTCGCTCCTTACGGGCCAGCGTGAAATGGCCAACGTCATAGAAGGCCAGTTGAATGATTTGGTTAACAAGGCGCGGACTGTCGCGCTCGGAAGGCTCCTAACTAGTTGTTTGGGTCCGAACAGGTGGCAGCAAGGTTGTCCTGTTAAAGAACTTCACGACATGGTCAGGCATGCGGCTAGGGCGACAAGCGACGACTGCGCTTTGGTTTTCCGACCTTGATGACGAGAAGCTCGATGCGCTAATCGCAGAGCGCGTAAGGATCGTGTTTCCCTGAGCACGATAGGAGCGTATCAATATCAATGATGGTCCCTTTTTCTGCCCCTGTGGAGGTTTCGATGCCTATCTTGTTCAACAACTGTGGTGGCCGCAAATACGACGAGCTTTACGACGACGATAACGGCGTCACGGCGTTTTTTGATTTGAATACCACTGGCTTGCAGGCAAAAATGGCCACCAATCTCCAACGTGGCGATGCGTGCGTCGTAGCTGCTTACGAGGGTGGGGATGTCATATTCAAATGGTATTCTTTTTCCCATTATTCGCGGCAGCGAAATCCCGATGGAGCGAAAACCAAAGTTCGAGTGCTTTGGGGGGAGCCAAATAAGTCGAAGACGAAGCGACTTGCCAAAGCAAAGGCAAAGACCACAGAGCCATACCGTCAGTACTTCGACCGCCTTGGACACTTCAAGAGGCGATCCGTCATCTAATAGGCGAACTTCACGGAAACTCGGAACTTGAAAGCGAAAAACGGGAAGGCAAGGAGCGTGGCTTATGATGACGCTGGCAGACCACACCGAGGCTAATTGGCAGATCGTTCGGCACGTCTATGACGGGTGGGTTCAGTGGGACGGCGACCAGTTGCGGAACTTGCGACTGGACAAAACGCATATCCTGGCTCTGAAACTGGCTTGCCGAGAGAAGAAGTTCGGAAAGCGCGATAGGAAAGACGACAGCTTGCTTAACGCCATCGGCAACTAGCTCTACAGTCGTAAGTTCTGTGCCTGGCGCAATCCGAATCGACACAAACTGGTCAGCACCGTGGGCAACATCCAAAGCAGCGCGGTATTCCTGGGAGCCTTCAGCGGCAGCGGCGGCTTCACGGGCGGCGGCGACGTGTTCATTGAGGGCAACCTCCGCCCCAGCGATCCCGTGGAAGTCACCTTCGGCGGCAACGCCTATCTAGGCAACGCGACCGACACCGTGATGCAGTTGGCCGGCCCTGTCGCGGGCAGCCAGTACGACCAGATCGACGTGACAGGGCAGTTGGTCCTGGCGGGGGATCTGAATGTCGTGCTCTTGGGCGGTTTTCAGCCGCAGGTTGGCCAGTCGTTCCAGTTATTCGATGGGCAACTTTCAGGGGCGTTCAACCAGGTTACGCTGCCGGCGTTGAGCGACGCCGAGCAATGGAATACGAGCAACCTCAACACGACCGGCACGATCACCGTCGTGCCGGAGCCTTCCAGCCTGACGATGCTCGCTGCCGCTGCCGTCGGGCTTGCCGGCTATCGTTGGCGGCGGCGTAAGCGGAGGCGGTCTCTGTCGCTCGCGGGCAGCCAGGCCCAATTGGGCCATGATGACACAGGCTTGCAAGACGACGGTCCAGCCGCGCTCGCCTTTCCCTCGGCCTGGACAAGCTCGGCGCGAAGAGCGGCTTGATGGGGAGGGCGAGGCCCCAATGCCGCTCTTCCGATTCTGGGGATGGCCGTAGGGTGGGCCGAGTCGGAGCGAGTCCCACCATGAGCCATCGGAAAATGGTGGGACTCGCTCCACTCGGCCCACCCTACTGCTGAGCCCTTACTGGAACGCCCTCGGCACCGCGGGCAATTCGCGGGTCAGAACCAAGGGCTCGGTCCGACCGGCCTTCGAGGCGTCCAGCGACTGAATGCCCAGGTCGCGGGCCGGCGAATCGTCCCGCAAGCGGAAATCGTGCTTCCGCGGATCGACGAATTTCGGGTCCGCCGCCAGCGAGCCCTGGTCCTGGCCCCGCTCGGCCTGCCATCGCTCGAGCGTCAGGTCGCCGGGAAAACGCACAGGCCGGCCGGAAGCGTTCCAATAAACGTTCTTCTCGAACTTGAAGTGATTGTCGCTCCAGTTGCTTCCCAACAGCGGCCCGTTGTTGTCCCAGTAAACGATGTTCCGCTCGAAGACGAAGGAGTTGTGGGGCTCGGTCCGCGTGCGCTGGAGTTGATCGCCCTTCGAGAACGCGAAGACGTTGTTCCGCACGACGTTGTCCTTGCCGTAGTGCTGATGGAAGCCGCCGGTCGTCGTGCCGTAAACCACGTTGTTCTCCAGCACGATGTTGCTCGAACCTTCGTCGGTATAGAGCCCCCAGCCGCCGTAGCTGAACGAATCGACGTCGTGGAAGCAGTTGTCGTGGATCCGCGTGCCGGGCGAGACGCCGAGCGTGTAGATGCCGCCCATGTCGGACAAGACATGCTGGCCGAGCGTGTACACGTGGTTGAAGCCGATGTCGTTGTCGTGGGCCTGGCTCGGCCCGTAGCCCCAGACCCAGCCGACGGAAATGCCGGTATAGTAGAAATCGAAGATGTCGTTGTGCTCGACGCGATTGAAGGGCGAATGGCCGATCCAGACGCCAACGCTCGCGGAATGCAGCCGGCCGCCATGCGCGATCAGGCATTGCCGCACGGTGTGGTGCGACACGATTTCTTCGGGGTCCAGGGACGGGCCGCTCAAGGGCTGCTCGCCCGGCAGGCTGGCCTGGCCGATCAGCACTCCGCCGCCGCCCAAGTCGACCAGCTCGCAGCGATCGATCAGATTGTCGCGGCAACCGGGACCGAAGGCCAGGGCGTAGCGGCCCACGTGCCGCACGGCGCAGCTCTCGAAGGTGACGTTCCGCGCGGCCAGCGCCGACAAGGCCCCGCCGACATTCACTTCGGCCTGGGGAAAGCTCTGACCCTGCGGATCGAGCGTCCAATTATCGTGGGCAAAGGTCAGCCCTCGAAAAACCAGGTGCTCGACCCATCGCCGCGCCGGCAGGTCGCCTTGGAGCACGACGAGCCGTGGCAAGCGGGGCGCGATGACCATCGAGGTTTCGGGCCTCTCGCCCGGCAGCGGAAGGTAGATCAGCTCGCCCTGCGGGCGGTCGAGGTACCACTGGCCCGGCTCGCCGAGCGCCTCGCGAACATTCTCCGCCAGGAAGCGATTGCCCTGGGGAAACGAGGCCCAATCGCTCAGCCCCCGCGTGGTGCCCGTGAAGCGGACGATGTGCTCCGCCCGATCGACTTCGGCAATCCGCAGCCGTGAGGCCGTCCATTGATGAAACGCCAGGACCTCGACGTCGCCAAGGTTCGCCCAATCGGCCCGCACGTCGTCGCCGGAGAACTTGAAGCGGTCGAAGCCGCGGTCGTGGGCCGCAGCGCTGGGGGTGAGCTTCTCGGCAACGTGATAATAGCCTTGCTTGGGAAGACGCGGACGCCAGCGGCGCTGGTCATTGACGAAGAGCTGGGCAAACGCCCATGTGCCGCTCTTCACGTCGGGCAGCGCGGCATGCCAGCGGCCCTGGGCGTCGACCTTCCAGCCCTCGATGCGTCGTCCGCCGCTAAATATCGGCTGCTCCTGGCCGTAGGCCTGGTAGATCACGGGTGCCTGTGGCGTGCCGGAATCGGCAGGCGAGAACTCCAAGGGCTGGGTCAGGAAATACCATCCGCCGCGGATTGCCACCACGATCGGCGTCTTGCGATCGGGCTCGACTTGTTTCAATTGACGAACCCTCTGCCGGGCCTGCGCCACCGTGGCCAACGGGCCGTCCTCGCGGTCGGCGGACGGTTCCAGCAGCCGGCCGGACCAGGAGTCGCTGCCCTGGGTCGAGACGTAAAGATCGGCCTTGGCAGCGACAATATCGGCGGCCGAAGTGGTCTGCGCCAGCGGCAGCGAGGCCAGCAGTGCGGCGAAACACGCGAATTTTGGAAATTGCCTGTCGGGCATGGGTCTCACCCTTAACGGCCTTACGCGTTGCATCGCCGAATCCTCCTCATTGCGCAACTGTTTGAACTGCTGGACCATCGAGCGATAGTTAGCCAACGCCTCGCCGCGGGCCAACGTCTCTATTATACTGCTCGCGGGCGGAACGGATCGAAGCCCGACGCGCAAGCGAGGAATGGAACCGCTTTCCTCGCTTGCGCTTCGGGCTTCGATGGCTGCGGCGAAAACGGCTCAATTAAGGCCGCTCGCAGTATATACTGGCTGTGCCACACCCGAAACTTGCCGGCGGAGACATCCTGCTGGACCTTGGCAGAACATTGCCACCCGAATGGGCGTTCAGAAGTAGTTCCGATCGCTGAGCCGTTTGCAAGATGATGGTCCTCTGATATAATCGGAGATGTGAGGAAAAATCAAATTTCCTATCAATTCGCGGTGCGATGGCCGCGGTTATAATAGCAGTAGTTTTGTCGTGAAGTTCCCCACCCGTGGAGGCGACTTATGTCCGTCGTTGACGATGTTACTCAGCCGCTTGCCGACGTGACGGCCCCACTTCCGCTTGCGGAAGTCGTAGCTCTGCCCGGGCCTAAAGTGTCGCCTTGGCGGCTGAGCGTGGACCAATACCATGAAATGACGCGTCACGGTATACTTGGCGAAAACGACGACGTCGAACTCCTGGATGGAATTCTGGTTGCGAAGATGCCGAGAAGCAGAGCGCACAGCGTTGCAATCATGTTGGTGCAGAACGCGCTTACAAAGGTCCTTCCCGCGGGCTGGTTCGTCGTTGTGCAGGATGCCACAACCCTGGCGACCAGTGAGCCCGAACCCGATTGCATGGTGATTCGGGGCGAACCGCGCGATTACTTGGAGCACCATCCCCTGCCGGGAGAAGTCGCGTTAATCGTCGAGGTATCGGAAAGCTCGATCCGCCACGATCGAGGATTCAAGAAGGCGATCTACGCAGCCGCAGGACTTCCGGTCTATTGGATCGTCAACCTCGTCAATCGTCGGGTCGAGCTGTACGCCAATCCCACTGGCGCGAATCCGACTGACCCGGACGATCAGGCGGATTACCGCCAGCGGCAGGACTTTCGCGAGACGGAAGACGTGCCGGTAGTCATCACCGGCCGCGAAGTCGGAAGGATTCCGGTGATTGAGCTTCTGCCGTGAGCGATCCTCACCCCGCGTCAGCGGAAACCACCTACGAATTAACGGGGGGCAAGACCGGAGGTGGAATTCTCGAACCGGGAAATTGCCGTGCGCGGAAGCGGATGATATAATGGGCGGCGCGGACGGCAAAGTAGCAGGCACACTCCGTGTGCCGTCCGCTTGAAGCCAAGGGCCTCTGCGGAGGCCAAGTCACGCGATCTTCTGCGGCGCGGGCCGCAGGGCGGACGGCACACGGAGTGTGCCCGCTACAGTAAAACTCATGGATGACGAGACCTTGGATGTGATCGCCGTCGGGGCCCATCCCGACGACGTGGAAATCGCCTGCGGCGGCACGCTGGCCAAACTGGCCCAGCAAGGCTACCGCGTGGGGATTGTCGATCTGACCGATGGCGAGCCGACACCCGCCTCGCCCGGTCCCGAAGTCCGCCTGGCCGAGGCCCGTGCGGCGGCCGAGGTGCTGGGGGCGAAGGTCCGCGTGACCCTCGACCTGCCCAACCGCCGGCTGTTCGACAGCTTCGAGGCCCGCGTGGCCCTGGCCAAGCAGTTCCGCAAGTATCGCCCTCGGCTGGTGATTGGCCTGGGCGACCGCACGCCGCTGGCCTCGCCCGACCACTGGCAGGCCCGGCAAATCACCGAGGCCGGCGTGTTTTACTCGAAACTGACCAAGTGGGACCAGTACTTTGACGGCTTCCCGGTCCACGTCATTCCGGCATTTCTATACTGCTACCTCTCCTTCCGCTCCTTGCAACCGACGACGGAACCGGGTACGATCGTCTTTGACATCAGCGACGTGCTGGAGAAGAAGATGGCCGCGATCGACTGCTACAAGACGCAGTTTCCGCCGGCCAAGTCCGACCACCTCAAGCGTTTTCGCGCCTATGCCCAACAACAGGGGATGGCTGCCGGCTTCGAAGCGGGTGAAGTCCTGGCCAGCCCCGGCGCCCTCGGCACCCGCGACCTGATGGGATTTTTGTTCGCGGTCGAAGGGCCGCGCTAATCTCGATACGTTGTTTCGTCACACCTTTCCATTCCTGGGAGAACCTCCATGAAGTCCACTAGTCTGATGTGCATCTGCGCGGCTGTGCTTGCCGCTGCCAGCGTCGCCACCGCCGCCCCGCGCCCTGTCTCGCCCGACGAACTCAAGAAAATTGAAGCCGCCTTGCCCGACTCCGCGCCGGCCAAGCCCGACAATCCGCGAAAGATCCTCATCTTCTATCGCACCGAGGGCTTCGTACACGATTGCATCCCCGTCTGCACCAAGGCCATCGAACTCTTGGGCACCAAGACCGGCGCGTACAGCGTAACCGCCTCCGACGACATGAGTGTCTTCACGACGGCGAACCTGGCCCAGTACGATGCCGTGCTCTTCAACAATACGACGGGGTTGAAGTTCACCGATCCCAAGCAGCGCCAGGACTTGCTGGAGTGGATCCGCAGCGGCAAGGGATTCATCGGGATCCACGCGGCCACCGACAACTTCCCCACCTGGCCCGAGGCCCGGGAGATGATCGGCGGACAGTTCGAGCAGCATCCCTGGACGGCCGGCGGCACTTCCAAAGGCGAGGGCTGGGCCATCAAGATCGATGATCCGACGCATGTCTTGAACCAGTCGTTTGGCGGCAAGGGCTTCTATCTCAAAGACGAGATCTACCAGATCAAGGGCCCCTATTCCCGCGACACGCATCGCGTGCTCTTGAGTCTCGACATGTCGCCGTCGCAAGATCGCAACCGCGTGAGACCGAATGTCGGCCGCCCGGACGGCGACAACCCGATTTCCTGGATCAAGCGCTTCGGCGACGGGCGAGTGTTCTATTGCTCGCTGGGCCACAACCGCGAGGTCTATTGGAACAAACCGGTGTTGCAGCACTATCTGGCCGGCATCCAGTGGGCGTTGGGTGATCTGAAAGTGGATGAGACGCCCAGCGCGAATCTGGCCAAGCAGCCCGAGCCGGCGCTGGCGCCAAGTAGGTCCCTTCGACCCTACTTGTCACTTCCGATAGTTCCTCAACTCCCCCAGCACGCCTTCCAAATCGGCTGGCAAGGGGGCCTCGATCTCCAGGACCTCGCCGCTGCGGGGATGGGTGAACCGCAATCGCCGCGCGTGCAGCGCCTGGCGATTGAGGATCACGGTAGCATCCGTAGCATCTCCACTCAACTCGCCGCGCGTCAACTCCGCGCGATGCCCGTAGGCCCGATCGCACAGCACCGGCAGACCGATATGGGCCAGATGCACGCGGATCTGGTGGGTCCGGCCGGTCTTCGGCATCGCCCGCACCGCCGCGAAGCCGCGAAACCGCTCGTCCACGCGATAAAACGTCTGGGCCGTGCGGCCCTCGTCCTCGTCGCGAACCGTCGTCATCTTCTCGCGGTGCTGCGGATGCACGGCAATCGAGCGGTCGATGATGTCGCTATCCATGTCGGGAGTGCCGACCACGATGGCAAAATACTCCTTCTCGATCGCGCGCGATTGGAACTGGATCGCCAGCCGGTTGTGGGCCTGGTCGTGCCGGGCGACGAGAATCGCGCCGCTGGTGTCGCGGTCCAGACGGTGGACGATGCCCGGCCGCAAGGGCCCTCCGCTGCTGCTGAGGCTAGGGCCAAAGTGGAACTGCAAGGCACTGACGAGCGTTCCCGACCAGTGCCCTCGCGCCGGGTGTACGACCATGCCCGGCGGCTTATTGACGACGACGAGATCCTCGTCTTCGAAGAGGATATCGAGCGGGATTTCCTCCGGCCGCGGGGCCTGGCGGGGGATTTCCGGAAGGACCACCCGCACCCGCTGCCCCGCGCGGACGCGATAGGCCGGCTTTCCGCCATGCTCGTCCACGCACACGCCGCCGGCGGAAATCACGCGCCGCAGATGACCCCGACTGTAATCGTGAAAATGCAGGGAGAGCAGAATGTCCAACCGCAGGCCGGCCTCATTTTCGCCGACGACGAACTCGACCGGCTCGTCGGAGAGCGTCGCCTTCTCCCATTGTAACTGGCGCGGGATGTTGGTCAGATGCCTAATTCCCTTTCTTCGCTGCTTCGGTCTTCGGAAGTTCGATCTTCGACGGGTCCACCTTCGGCGCTTCAGGCTTTGGAAGTTGGGTGGTCGGTGCGCCCGTCTTTGGCGCGTCCGGCTGCACGGCGTCCGGCATCGCCGTTTGCGGTTTTACCGGTACGGCCGGCGAGCCAGTCTTCGGCGCGTCGGGCTTTAGCGACTCGATCGGCGGCGTGCCCGGTTTTTCCGGTTCGGCCGGCGTCGATGGGGCGCGGGGATTCCCAGTTCGGGCCCGCCGCTGGTGCTCCGCATGGGGGTGGACGGTACGAGCGGCTCGCTAGGCGGGTTGTCAGGCAAGTCGCCGAGCTTCCCTAGCTGGCTGACCGGGCTCTCCACCTTGGGTTTGGGAGCATATTGGGCAAGGGCCTCGTAAAATGTCAGGGTATCTCGCTTCTCAAGTTGCTTGATGCGCTCCTCGGCCACCGCCTTGAACATGCCCTTGGGAAACTTCGCGTTCAACTCCTTATAGGCCGCCTTGGCATGCTCCGCGTCGTCCGGCTTCTGGATCAAGGCTTCCATCGCCCTTGCCTTGCCGAACATTGCCTGTTCCTTGGCCCCTGGGATCGTGAGGCTCTGGTTGTTCAGCGCGTCGTTATAGCGTTTCAGGGCATCGTTCAGGTAGTCGATGCCGATTTTTTTCTCCGTGAGGATACGGTTCATGCCGCACGTCAGGGCCGTATCGGCTGCAAAGACCGTGGCCCACTGACCCGCAGGCGTGCCCCGATAGGTCCCGGCGGTGGTGTCCATGAGGCTAATGGTCTGCTCGGCGGCAAACTGCGGCATCGCCACAGGAGTTCCCATCGTATTCCAGGCGTCGGCAGCCTGGGCAAGCGTGTGGCTGTGCCATAATGAAAGACCCCCGAGCAGCGCAACGACAAGCAGCCCCCCGATCAAGAGGAGGGTCCTGTACGGCAGGATTCGCTCATTTGCCTTGGCGATCCACTCCGCCAGATCATTATGCTGCAATTCGTGCCGACGTTCGCTCTTCATAGTCTTTCACTTGCGATCCAAAGGATGAACATTCCCAACCGTCCGTAGCGGTCAAGTATAGTGCCTCCAAGCGAGGGACGTCAAGACGGCCCCGATTTTCTCCTTCCCACTTGACATACCGCAGCGGGGTGCTATACTAGGTGACGTGACGTGCGAGAGACGCCGGCCTTTTTGCCTGCGTCGCGTCGATATGCGTCTTCTGTAGCGGTCGCTTGGTTTCGAGCTTCTTTTTGGCTCGGCTTGGTCTGCTGACTACGACCGCGATTGATCTCTCTTGCACCCTCGGTCCTGCAGCGTTTGCATGGGACCGATCTGTGCGATCACAGAACTCGCCCGAAGGCCATGGGATGCCTGGTTGTCCTTATACGGCAGCGCGAGGCGAACTCTGATAGTTTTCTATTGAAGGAAGCGTAATGAAGTTTGAAGAACTCGGCCTGGCCGAGACGTTGCTCCGCGCCGTGCGCGGAGAAGGCTATTCCACCCCCACCAAGATCCAGGCCGCGGCGATTCCGCCCATCCTGGAGGGCCGCGATGTGCTGGGCTGCGCCCAGACCGGGACCGGCAAGACGGCCGCTTTTGCCCTGCCGACGTTGCAGCGGCTCGGCCAAAATCCAGGCCCCGGCGGCGGGCGGAGGAAAATCCGCACCCTGGTCCTGGCCCCCACGCGCGAACTGGTGATCCAGATCGGCGAGAGCTTTCAAGCCTATGGCCGTTACACAGGTCTGCGGCGGGCCGTCGTCTATGGCGGCGTCGGCCAGAATCCACAGGTCCGCGCCTTGCAGGCCGGAGTGGACGTGCTCATCGCCACGCCCGGTCGCCTGATGGACCTCATGCAACAGGGCTTTATCGATCTAGGGCACGTCGAGATCCTGATCCTCGACGAGGGCGACCGCATGCTCGACATGGGCTTCATCCACGACCTGCGGCGGATCGTGGCCAAGGTGCCCTCGCGGCGGCAGACGCTCTTGTTTTCCGCCACCATCCCGCCTGCCATTCGCCAGTTGGCCGACCAGTGGCTCACCAGGCCGGTCGATATCCAGGTCAATCCGACGGCGCGAACGGTCGACAAGATCCGGCAATCGGTGGTCTTTGTCGATCAGGCGAACAAGATCCGCATGCTCACGCATTGGCTGCAAAACACCGATTGGACGCGAACGCTGGTCTTCACCCGCACCAAGCATCGGGCCGACAAGGTGGCCAAGCTCCTGCAAAAGTCGGGCATCGAGGCCGACGCCTTCCATGCCGACAAGAGCCAATCGAACCGCCAGCGGACGCTGGCCCGCTTCAAGTCACCCGATCCGGTGGTCCTGATTGCCACCGACATTGCCGCCCGAGGGCTGGACATCGACATGGTTTCGCACGTGATCAACTTCGACCTGCCGGTCGACGCGGAGAACTATGTGCATCGCATCGGGCGCACCGGTCGCGCCGGCGCGGACGGCGTGGCCTTGTCGTTCTGCGACGTTTCCGAGCGGGAGGTGCTGCACGCGATTCAAAAACTCACGAAGCAGACGCTGGCCGTGGAGGCCGCGCCGAAGGGCTTGCCGCCAGCGCCGGCGGCAAAACCGGCCGCGGAATTGAGGCCCAAAACGGCTACCGGGCCGCGGACTTTTTCCTCTGCGAGCAAATCCAAGCGATCGGGAAAGAGCCGCCGACCGGCGACTTCGCGCTGGTAACTCCGAGATGGGGGTATACACCGCCAACTGCATCGGAGTATTATCGAATAATATCTTCAATCGGGAGTGTCGCATGTCTCATTTCCAGATCCCCAAGCGCTTTTGGCTTGTTGCGAGTGTGGTTGCGGTTGCTATTGCAGCCCAAGTTGGCTTTGCGGCCGTTCCGCCGTCCAGGGTACCGGTTTTTAGCGGCAAACTCACCGGCGAAGCGCCGCCGCCCTCCGAGCCGCTCACCCTTTGGTACCGCCAGCCGGCGGCGCAGTGGACCGCCGCTCTGCCCTTGGGCAACGGCAAGCAAGGCGCGATGATGTTCGGCGGCGTCGATTCCGAAATCATCTGCCTCAATGAAGACACGCTTTGGAGCGGCGGCCCCTATTCCCCCGAAAACCCCAACGCCCTTGCGGCACTGCCCCAGGTGCGGCAGCTCCTCTTTGCCGGCCAGTACCGCGAGGCCGAGAGCCTTATCACGCAGCGGATGATGGGCCGGCCCTCCACCCAGGCGGCCTACCAGCCCGTGGGCGATCTGCTGCTGACGTTCCCCAAGGTGGAGACCGCCGAGAATTATCGCCGCGAGCTCAACCTCCGCACCGCCACGGCGAGCGTTCAGTTTACCGCAGGGGGCGTCACCTACACGCGCGAACTCTTCGCCAACGCCCCGGACAACGTCCTGGTCCTCCGCCTCACCGCCAGCAAGCCAGGGCAAATCAGCTTCAAACTCTCCATGCAGACCGGCGAGAACATCGTCAATAGCAACGGCAGCGACGATACGTTTATCCTCAACGGCACGAATCGCAACTTCGCGAACGTCCCCGGGGCGCTCAAGTTTCAGGCCCGGGCCAAAATCCTCCATGCCGGCGGAACGCTCGCCAAAGGCACTCGCGAGATCGTCGCGCCGCAGCGCCGCCAGCGGCGCAGGCGGACGCGGCGGACGCGGCGGACGCGGAGCGGGCGGAGGCGCCGGCAATCAAAGCACCAGCGAGTACTCCCTCAATGGCGCCGACAGCGCCACCATCCTCATCGCTTCGGCCACCAGCTTCAAGAAGTTCAACGATGTTTCCGGCGATCCCAACGCCCTGGCCGCGGCCATTATCGACAAGGCGACGGCCAAGGGCTATGACGCGCTGCGAAAAGACCAGCTTGCCGATCACCGGAGGCTCTTCGAGCGGGTGTCGCTGGACTTCGGCGCCAAAGAAGACGCCAGGCTCCCCACCGACCAGCGGATCCGCAATTTTCCCCGCAGCGACGACCCGGCCCTGGTCGCGCTTTACTTCCAGTACGGCCGATTCCTGCTGATCGGCTCCTCCCGCCCTGGAGGCGAGCCGGCGAATCTGCAGGGCATCTGGAACAACGAGATGGGACCTGCCTGGGGCAGCAAGTACACCATCAACATCAACACCGAGATGAACTACTGGCCCGTCAACAACACGAATCTGGGCGAGTGCGTCGAGCCCTTGATGGCCATGGTCGAGGAACTGCAGGTCACCGGCGCCAAGACCGCCAAGACGATGTACAACGCCAAGGGCTGGGTCGCGCACCACAACACGGACCTGTGGCGGGCCTCCGCGCCGATCGATTTTCCGGCGTCCGGCATGTGGCCCTCGGGCGGCGCATGGCTCTGCAACACGCTCTGGGATCATTACGAGTTCAGCCAGGACCAGGCCTTCCTCAAGCGGCTGTACCCGCCGATGAAAGGCGCCGCGGAATTCTTCCTCGATACCCTGGTGGAAGAACCCAAGCACAAATGGCTGGTCACGAGCCCCAGCCTTTCGCCGGAAAATCCCCATCCCGGCGGCGGGTCGGTGGTGGCCGGCCCCACGGCCGACATGCAGATCCTCCGCGATCTCTTTGCCCACTCGATCGAAGCCAGCCAGATCCTGGGCGTCGATGAGAACTTTCGCACGCAGCTTGCCGAAGCCCGCGCCCGCCTGGCGCCCAACCAGATCGGCTCGGGCGGCCAATTGCAGGAATGGCTCGAAGACTGGGACCTGACGGCCCCCGATCAGCACAACCGTCACGTTTCGCACATGTACGGCCTATACCCCGGCGAGGACATCTCCTATGCCAACGACAAGGCCCTGGTGGACGCCCTGAGGGTCTCGCTCAATCGCCGCGGCGATAACGCGACGGGCTGGGGCCTGGGCTGGCGGCTCAACCTCTGGGCCCGCCTGCACGACGGCCCGCGCCTACCGGATCGTGCGGAACCTGCTCAACGACGCCCAGGCCGGACGGGGAGGCTCCGGGGTCTACAACAATCTGTTCGACGCCCATCCGCCTTTCCAGATCGACGGCAACTTTGGCGGCGCCGCAGGCATCGCCGAGTCGCTCCTGCAAAGCACCGCTCCCCGCGCCGGCCAGCCCGCACAAATCGAGCTGCTTCCGGCCTTGCCGCCCCAATGGCCGACCGGCAAAGTCACCGGCCTCGGCGCCCGCGGCGGCTTCGAAGTGGACATCCAGTGGAAGGAGGGCAAGCTGGTCAGCGCCACGGTGCGTTCCCGACCGGCACCCACCGGTGGGACCCCGCCGGGCACACCGGCCGGTCCCTGCCGGCTTCACTATGGCGCTGCCACTCGCGACGTGAACCTGGCCAAGGGCCAGAGTGCTCAATGGGACGGAATCCAATAGACTTTCAACAACGCGAGGCCGCGTCTCAGTCGACCGCCTTCCATTTGAACTCGGCGCCGCTCTTGCGGGCGGCCGTGGCGCCAGCGCCGTCGCCGTGACCGGGCCGGGGCTGTTGGGCCTGGTGGCCAGATACTTGTGGTTCGTCAGAGACATGAGCATTGTGTCGCCGCGCATGAGGTTCACCCACTGGAACGACTCTTCGTTGCCTGGTTTGCCGCCGGCAAGGTCCTTGAGAACCACACCGCTTAAGCCTGCCGAAACCAGGCTGCCGTTGGCGGCCTTGAGCGCCACGCGCCCCAGGCCCACGTCGATCACCTGGAATTTGGCATTTTGCGGAAAGCTGCCATTGCCGGCCGCCACGTTGACCAGGGTATTTTTCTCCGTGTCGGCGGCCAGGAAGCTGCCGTCGGCGCCGCTGGTCAGCGCGATAGTCCTGCCCAGGGGAATTTCCCGTTCGATGCCGCGGGCGCGGGGTTCGTCGACCGTGTAGTTGTGAAAGTCCGCGTAGCCGCCCGCACTGCCGGCGGCGTTGTAGTTGAAGAGGGCCGGTCGCACGCCCTGGAAGGTCGTCAACTGAAAGGTCGTGGCGAACGGGCTGCCCACCTGCTTGAACTCCTTACCGTCGGCGCTCCAGGAAAAGATCGCCCGATCGGTGTCGAAGTTGCAGTGGATGCGGAGCCACACGTGCTTGGGGGGATTGTCCGAGCCGACGGCGCCGGGATTGGCCGGTGCGGCGCCGGGGGCTCCGGCGCCTTGGCGTCCACCGCGTCCACCGCGGCCGCCGGCGGAGCCAGTGTACATCCGCAGCGACGCCCCCTCGGCCGACTTCACCACGCCGATCCAGGCATAGGGAGTGCTCAAGAGCCCCAGGCCGGCGGTGTCGCCGGCCACCATGCCGGAACTGTCCAGTTCCACCGTCATGATCGATTCGGGCCCCGGCGGCTTCTGGCAAAGGGAGTTGCGGGCGTTAAAGAAGTCTCTGGCCGGCAGCGAATGGAGCCGCAGCACGCCGGGCTTCTCGCTAAGCGACCATTTGCTGTCATCTTCCACATGGTTCCACTGCCAGTGAGGGTTGAGCTTGGGGCCGTCGAAGGTGTCGTCGTGGACGAACGCCGGCTTGGGTTCCTGGACGAAACCGGTATTGGGCTTGACCCAGGTATTAGGCGCTTTGCGAAGGTTGCCGGGCAGGCCGATGAGCGGGAAACCACTGTCCCAGGTAATGGGCACGAGGGACACCATGCGGCCCGCGCTGCCGTGGTCCGACATGATGATGCTCCACCACTCGCCCGATGGCGTGTCGACCATGCCGCCCTGGTGAATCGTCAGACCGCGGTCGTTGGCGGTGACGCGAGCGGGCGTCACGGTGGGCACGCCCAGCGATTCGCCCTGGACCATGCGTTCGATCATCCAGGGACCGTCGATGGAGTCAGCCTTGGCGACCATCTGGTCGACGGTTCCGCCGGGAATGGCCGAGATGTCGATATACTTGCCATTGACCTTGTAGAGGTGGTGGCCTTCGCCCATCCTGCCGGTCAGTTGATGGCGAACGCCGGGGACGAAGGACTTGAGGTCCGGTGCGATTTCTTCAATAGGATAGGGGCTCCCGGCGCCGGAGATGATGAAGATCTTGCCGAGGTCGTCGTCGAAGAGGACCGACAGGTCGTGCCTTCCTGGCAGTTGGTTGCGTTCCCAAGGGCCAAAGGCCGATTTGGAGCGGAAGACCTGGAGGCTAGCGCCATTGACGTTCGAGAAGACATAGAACAGCCCTTGGTGATAGCGGATGCAGGGCGCCCAAATCCCCCGGCCGTAGATATTTCCGCCCTCGAGGCGATAGGCCGGGCCAAGATCGAGCTTCTCCGCGCAGTAGCTGGCGAGTTCCCAGTTCACGAGGTCCTTGGAGTGCATGATCTGCACGGCGGGGTTCATGTGCATGGTGGTGCCGGCGAGGTAATAGTCGTCGCCCACGCGGATGGGATCGGGATCCTCGAACTCTTCATAGAAGAGGGGATTGGAATACGTGCCGTTGCCGTTGTCGGCAGTCCAATTCTTCTTGGGGGACCCCGCAGGCGCCGAAGCGCCACGGGCGGTCTGTCCCTGGGCCGAGGAAACAACGGCGACCACACTCACGGTTGCCAGGACGAGACTGGAACACGCTAGAAGAACTCGACGGCTGCGCATAAGATATTCCTAAGAAAAGGGGCTTGGCCTGATGATCGGCGTCTGGGGCAGTTATACTTTGGGCGGACTGAAATGAGCCGTTTCATACTAATCCGAAGCAGGCGAGGTGGCTAGGCTAGGCTGGGGATTTGTTTGCGATGTCCGTTGGGTGGTTTTTGCCCGACCTTGCTCGATTGCAGTGCCCGCGATTTTTTTTCCTGAATTTTCCTTTCATCCCTGTTGGATTTTGGACGGTTTTCCCCATTTTCTTCCCTTTATGTAAGGAAATTGTTGACGCGTATGGCGAGATTTGTTAGGATGGCGGGATGAAACGGCCGGCACGAACGTCAAGGGTGGATGGATGGGTCAACGCGGTGCGAGAGAATTGCCGCTGGTGCTCGGCCTGAATGCCGCCTACCACGAGAGCGCAGCCGCAATTGTCCGTGGCCGCGAGGTCCTTTTCGCGGCCGAGGAAGAACGCTATACGCGCGAAAAACACGCCAAGCCCGCCCGCGTCACCAACCCCGATCAGTTGCCCTGGTTTGCCATCCGCGATTGCCTGAGGGCCGCAAACTGCGAGAAGCTCTCCGATCTTGACGCCGTGGCCTACTCCCTCATGCCCGGCAAGCGCCTGGCGATGATTGGGAGCGATCCGTATCCGATCGGCGAGGCGGTCGGCTTTGGAACCGAATGGGGAGAACGGACTTTCGATCGGCGGGTTTGCCGGGTCCCGGAGATCATCCGCGACGCCGGGGGTGGCGCGATGGGCGCGGGGTTCCACTTCATTCCGCATCATTTGGCGCATGCGGCCTGCGCCTTCCATGCGGCAGGGCTGCCCTCGGCGGCCGTGCTGGTCGTCGATGGGATTGCCGAGTCGGCGACCACCTGGCTCGGAAAGGGCGGCCCGGCCGGACTGGAAATGATCGAGGAGATCCCCTATCCCCATTCCATCGGCATGCTGTGGGAGCGAGTGGCGGAGTATCTCGGCTTCGGAGAGTATGATGCCGCCAAGGTTATGGGGCTTGCGGCGTTCGGGGACCCGCAACGCTGCGCCGCGGCCATGAACCGGCTGTTTCACGTTTCCGACGACGAGGGCCAGGTTGCCAAGGCGCCGAACGCATCAACAGGTTGCAAACCTATCCTACCATCGACAGGTTGCAAACCTATCCTACCTTTCATGATCGATCCCGATCTGGCACGCTTCCGCGGCGGCGACGTGGCGGGCCTGGAAAAGCTGTTTGGCCCGCGGCGGCAAGCCGACGAAGCGCCGACGGACGCCCGCTTTGCCGATCTCGCGGCGGCGTTGCAGAAGCGAACCGAGGATGCCTTGCTGGCGCTGGCGCGGCGGCTGCAGCGGGCGACCGGCGAGTCTCGCCTGGTCTATGGCGGCGGCGTCGCGCTGAACTGTGTTGCCAACAGCCGGCTGGAACGCGACGGGCCGTTCGAGGCCATCCACGTCTACGCGGCGCCGCACGATGCCGGGACGGCCATCGGCGCGGCGCTCGAGACCGCGCGGCGGATCGGCGGGGGGTTCTCGGAGGAGTCCAACTCGACGGGGTCAGGTCCATGTTTTCGGGCAACGGTTTCCAGTGAATTTCGACCTTTCTCGCCGAAAAATGGACCGGACCCCGAACTTTGCAGTTCTCCCGGCCCTCCGCTGACGCCCTTCTTGGGCCCTGAGTTCGACGACGCGGCGATCGACGCCGCATTGGAGCGATGGGGGCTGGCCTGGGGGCGAGTGCCCGATCCGGAGCTCAGGGCGGCATCGATGTTGGCCGCCGGCCGCATTGTCGCCTGGTTCCAGGGCCGCATGGAGTTTGGGCCGAGGGCACTCGGCAACCGCTCCCTCCTGGCAGATCCGAGGCATCCGGAAGTGCGGGCGAGGCTCAACGCCCTCGTCAAGCATCGCGAGTCGTTCCGGCCGTTTGCGGCTTCGGTCTTGGAGGAAGAGGCGGCGGCCTGGTTCGAGTTTCCCGGCAACCGGGAGGGGGCCGCCACTTCGCGAGACCTCATGCTCCTGGCCTACACGGTCCGCTCCACCGCCCGACCACGGATTCCGGCAGCCGTGCATGTCGACGGCACCTGCCGGATCCAGACCGTCAGCCGCCAGCGTCAGCCGCGATTCCACCGCTTGATCACGGCGTTCTTCCAAATCACGGGGGTGCCCCTGGTGGTGAATACCTCCTACAATGACCTGGAGCCGCTCGTGCTCTCGCCCGATGACGCGCTGGCGACCTTCAGCAAGACCCATATTGACGCCCTATTCTTGAACGATCGTCTGGTCCTCAGACAAGAATAACCACTCACCTATGCTCCCCGCAGGTCAAACCATCCCGAAACCGACCGCCTCGATCCCGCTGACCCGCCCTGCGGACCGGCTCCTGTTCGCGCCGGCGCGGGACCGCTATGGTCTTCGGCTGGCATTGGTCTTCGGCAACCAGTGCCCGGCGGGCAGTGCCCTTACTACGTCGCAGGGCAGTGCCGCCATTGCGATATCGGGGCGGGTGAAGGCGCCGCGGTCACTTCGGAATTGAATCGTCAACGGCTGGCCTGGTTCCAGGCCAAGTACCACCAGGACTTGCCGGATGCGGCGCATTTGCTCCTGTACAACTCGGGTTCAGTTCTCAATCCGCGGGAAATGCCACCGGACGTGCTTGACGAGATCCTCCTCTGGGCCCGCTCGCTGCCGGCCGTGCGGATGGTCTCCCTGGAAACGCGGGAAAATGCGGTAACAGAACTCGCGCTGCGGCGCGTGGTTGATCGGCTAGGTCCGGGCAAGGCGGCGCGGGTCGTCTTGGGCCTGGAGACCTCCGACAATCATCGCCGAGAGGTGCTCCTGGCGAAGCGCATGCCGCGGTCGGCGGTGCAAAGAGCGGCCCAGGCGATCGGTGCGGTGGCTGCTGAGGCGGGGCCTGAGCGAATAGGATTGACCTTGAATATCCTCGTCGGCGGCCCCGGAACTACTCCGCGAACCGCCGTCGACGACGCCCTGATGACGGCCGATTTCGCCCTGGAAACCGGCCGCGCGGGGAACGTCTCGATTGACCTCAATCTGCATCCTTACTACCGCAGCAGGCGCGGGCGGTCGATCTTCCCCGACCATCCCCGTTGTTCGCCCCAGACCGTCGCGGAGGCGGCGTCGGCAATCGCCGCAAGGGTCGCCGGTCATTTCCCGCCCACCACGCTGTACATTGGAACCGAAGACGAGGGCAACGACACCGACCCGATCGCCCTTGATTGGCGTGCGGAGGCGGTGCGCGACGCCGTGGCAAGGTTCAACGTGTCGCAGGATGGCTCCGCGCTGAAGTTCCTTTGAAATAAGCCGCAGGGTGGGCCTGGCCTGCGCGAAAGTGGCGTCTTGGCAGGACGAGAGGTTATGCCGCTTTTGTTCCGGGCCACGGGGGACGGGCGTTTACGCCCGTTTCGGGCTTCA
Organism: uncultured Planctomycetia bacterium; assembly: GCA_963824275.1. Taxonomy (GTDB): domain Bacteria; phylum Planctomycetota; class Planctomycetia; order Pirellulales; family Thermoguttaceae; genus JANXQG01. The sequence continues at coordinate 772,870 of CAWGOT010000010.1, forward strand.
GCCCGTAATCGGCCCGGCATTTATGCCGGGTTGCTAGCAGGCGAGAAGTAACTCACCAGTTTGGCGACTATGGATGTCAGGCCCGTTTACGGGCCTCCTTTCCTTTGTCGCGACAATCCGTGGGCAGGAGCCCCGTAAACGGGGCTGACAACGCGAATCAATCGATGAGTACAACCGATATTGGCGGTTTCGGCTTGCCCGGCATAAATGCCGGGCCTAATACCGGCTGAAGCCGGAAACGGGCGTGAACGCCCGTCCGCATTTCCTTCGGAACAAAAATGCGCCGCACAGAACACGCGATTTCATCCAAATCATCCGACTTTTGCGCAGTCCAGGGTGGGCCGAGTGGAACGAGTCCCACCATGAATCGCCTGAACCTTTAATGATTCCTGGTGGGACTCGCTCCACTCGGCCCACCCTACGGCTACTCTACAAGTCGGTGATCGGCTTATGCCTGGGCACGAGCGCCTTCATGATGGCCCAGGCAATCAGATAGCTCAACGCGCAGACGATGAACATGAGGAGGTAGGCCGTCTGCGGATTGTCCTTGTAAGCGTCGGTCAGATAGCCGGCGAGTTGCTGGACGATCACGCCGCCCAAACCGCCGGCGGCAGTGCCGATGCCCGTGACCGAACCGACGGCTTTCTTCGGAAACATGTCGGAGACCGTCGTGAAGAGGTTTGCCGACCAGGCCTGGTGTGCGGCGGCCCCGATGCAAATCATGGCAACCGCCAGCACGGCGGCCATTTTCCCGAAACGATCGACGTCGCCGAAGTACTGCGTACACAACACGGCCAACGGGATGCAAGCAATGAGCAACATCGCCAACATGCGGGCCTTGTACACCGGCATCCCTTTCTTGATCAGGGTCATGGGAATGCTGCCCCCATAGATGCTGCCTAGGATGGCAACCCCGTACACTACGAACGTCGGCAACATGACGTTACGCTTGGTCATGCCGAATTGTTTTTCAGATAATCCGGCAACCAGAAGAGGTAGAACCACCAGATGCCGTCGGTCATGAACTTGCCGACACAGAAGGCCAGCGTCTGGCGGTAGCCGAACAAGCGGAACCAGGAGACCTTCCCTTGGTCGCCGTCGGCGCGGGGGTCGGTTTTTTCATCGTCCAAGTGAATGTAGTCAAATTCGGCCTTGGAAAGCCCCTTCCGCTTGCCCGGCGAATCGTAAAGCCAGAACCAGAAAATCAGCCAGAGAAACCCCGACGCGCCGGTGAGGATGAAGGCCATCTTCCACCCCAACTGATCGCCGAAGTAGATCATGCACCAGGGAACGAAGATCGCGGCGACCATCGCGCCGAAGTTCGAACCGCTGTTGAAGATGGCCGTGGCCAGGGCGCGTTCGCGCTTGGGAAACCACTCGGCCACCGTCTTGATCGAGGCCGGGAAGTTGCCGGCTTCGCCGATGCCGAACGCGCTGCGGACCGCGATGTGCATCAGCACCAAGCGGCCCACGAACGCATTGAGAATTCCAAAGACCGACCACACGACGAGCGAGATGGCCAAACCCATCTTGGTCCCGATCTTGTCGATGACCCATCCGGCAACGATCGTCATCCCCGCGTAAAAGGCCGTGAATGCCGACGTGAGGTTGCCAAAGTCCGTGTTCGTCCAACCAAACCCACCTTGGTCAAGCGGCGTGCAGAAAAAATCCTTCAGGTAACTGATAACCTGACGGTCCATGTAGTTGAAGGTCGTGGCGAAAAACAGCAGGCCGCAGATGACCCAGCGGTAATGGCTGACTTGAGGGCGGATAGGATCTTGTGCGCGGTCACTCATGGATATGCCGGTTTTGCCCAGATTCACGCCGGCCAGCGGTGCGTTGGGATGCCTAGGGCGCAGTAGCTTGGACGGTTGAGAAATTCTAACCGGGGTCTGTCACATCTGCAATGCAGGGCAAAAAACGTAAAAAGGGGGGGTGAGATCGCCAAAATTTATTAAATAATTCGAATGCTAGGCCCTTGAAGGTGACTCGGCAGTGCGGTAGACTTAATAGCATGCATGCAAGTTCTGTGGAGCGTCGGCAGAAATGGCCGTTGGAGTCCGGGCTTTGGCCGGAATCCCCGAAGCTCCGCCTAACGGCGGGACTCCAGCCGGCACAAACGACCGAAAACCGCCTGCTCAACAGCGGAGGGCAAACGTGCCATGCGTCAACTTAGTGCAAAGCAAAAGTCCAAGGCAACGCCTAAGTCCAGCGTTAAACGCAAATCCAAGACAATCCCGGGTCAAACTGCCAAACGTCGGCCGGCTGCTGATGCTGTGAGGAAGGACGAGCAGAAGAAGGCCCAAGAGATTCTGCGCCACCTGCTGGAATCCAGCGATCGCCAGCGGCATCTGATAAGCTGCGAGATCCATGACGGGCTCGCGCAGGAACTGGCGGGCGCCATCATGCAGTTCCAGGCCTACCGGTCTTTCCAGCGGACGAATCCCAAGCGGGCTGCGAAAGCCTTCGATCTCGGCATGCAACTCCTGCGCCAAGGCAATGCCGAGGCGCGGCGGTTGATTGAAGGCCTGCGCTCGCCGCGCTTGGATGAGGAGGGCGTCGTCGGCGCTGTCGAGAATCTCGTAGACGAATGGGCCCAGCGGAACAAGGTCAAGATCAAGTTCCATTCCAACGTGGCGGAACTCGATCTGCCGCCCTTGCTGGAGAACACGGTCTTCCGCATTGTCCAGGAGTGCATCACCAACGCCTGCCGCCACAGCAAGAGCAAGAAAGTGAAGGTCGAGCTGATACAGCGTGGGGAGTGGCTCAAGATCCGCGTCCAGGATTGGGGGGTCGGCTTCAAGATCGGCCGCGTGGCGAAAGGCCATTTCGGCCTGGAAGGGATCCAAGAGCGGGCCAGGATCTTCGCGGGTCATGCCAGCATCAAGAGCGGTCCGCGCAAAGGGACGGAGATTCTCGTGGAGTTGCCTCTGCATCCGGTGTTCGCTGTGCGCGGTTAGTTGCCGCCGTGCCTCACCCCACCAGGATCACCACCAGCCGCTTCGGGCCGTGGACGCCGAGGATCAAGACCTTTTCGATGTCGGAAGTGCGGCTGGGGCCGGTGATGAGCACGATCTCGCCGCGGGAATCGGGCGCTGCGCAGACCTTGGAAATCGGCCCCCAGGCGGCGGGCAGATGCTCGACGAGTTGCTCCACGCGGGCAATCACGATGCAGGCCGGCGGCAGATAGCACATCAGCCGCTGGTGGGCCGTCGAACAATGCACGACGCACGAGCCGGTATCGGCCAATAAGGCGTTGGCCGCGATCAGCCCCACCGAAAGCTCCCCGATCCGCTGCGCGGTCCAGTCGGCAGTCACCCAATCAACGCGCTCGGCCGGAAGCTCGGCCGTCAGTTCCCGAACCAGCCCTGACCCGCAAGCGGGTGCCCCCAAGCTGCCGAGGCGGGGCCAGGGGGCCGAGTCCAGGAGTTGCGTAAGCTGACCTCGGGCATCGGCCATCGTCGGACAAGAGATGACCTCTCCCTTGAGGGCCTCCAACTCCGTGCGGAAACGAGCGACCATCGCCGCCGGTTGGGGGTCGGGGCACCCGCTTGCGGTCGCGGCCAGACTTCGGGCACCGGCGGCTCGCGGAGATCGCCGAAACCGGCCGCCGCGGCATGCGTGAGTCCGCTGCGAATACGCTGGAGGATAACGTCGCGGCTGCTCATGGTTTGCCTTTCTGCCTCTCCTGCCACCAATCACGGAAGGAATGCGAGGGGACTTTGGGCAACTCGCGGCCCCGCGTCCAGGCGCCGAGCTTGCCGGGGTGCCAGGGCAAGTATTTTGCCATCCGCACGCCGAGGCGGACCGCCCACATCGCCAGGCCGTAGCGCCGCGGACCGCCCATCGCCCAGGCGAAAAGTCGCCACTGCAGCCGCTCGAAGCCGGAGTTCATCGGCGAAGGCTCGTTCACCGCGCGATGGCGAAGATGGACCAATTGATGGGGAATGTCGATCTTTACCGGGCAGACCTCGCCGCAGGCCCCGCACAACGACGAGGCAAACGGCAGCTTGCCCGCCTTCTCCAGGCCGACAAGGTGCGGCGTGAGCACCGAACCGATCGGTCCCGGATAGATCCAACCGTACGACCAGCCGCCCACTCGCCGGTAGACAGGGCAGGCGTTCAGGCACGCGCCGCAACGAATGCAGAACAACGACTGCCAGGCATGCGGGTCCTGCAGGACCTTCGTCCGGCCGTTGTCGAGAAAGATCACGTAGAGCTTCTTGCCCTCGGCCGGACCGTGGATCAAGTGCGTGTAGGCCGTCAGCTTCTGGCCGGTGCCGCTGCGGGCGAGCAGATTGAGAAACAGCGGCAGGTGATCGATCCGGGGAATGAGCTTCTCGATGCCCACGAGCACGACGTGGACTGGCGGCGTGGCCGTCGAGAGGCCGGCGTTGCCTTCGTTTTCGACAACGACCACCGTGCCCGAGTCGGCCACGGCGAAATTGCAGCCGGAAATCCCCATGCCCGCGGCCAGATAATCGGCCCTCAGGTGCTTGCGGGCAATCGCCGTCAAGGCGGTGTGCTCCGCGCTGTAGGGCTCGCCCAGCTTTTCATGGAACAACTGGCCGACTTCTTCGGCCGAGAAGTGCATGGCGGGCGTCACGAGGTGGATCGGCCGCTGCTTGGCGAGTTGGACGATATACTCGCCCAGGTCGGTCTCGATCGCCGGATGCCCTCGGCTTCCAGGACATGGTTCAGTTCCATCTCCTCGGTGACCATCGACTTCGACTTCACGACGCTCTTGACGTTGTGCTGGCGGGCGATGTCGAGCACAAGGCGGTTGGCCTCGGCCGCGTCCTGGGCGAAAAGGACTTCGACGCCGCGGGCCTTGATGTTGCCCTCGAACTGCACGAGCAGCTTATCGAGATTGGCGATGGCATACTTCTTGATCTGGTGAGCGGCCTCGCGCCAGTCCTGGAAATAGGGGATGGAGGCGGCCAGGGCCGTATTGCTCTTGCTGGAGGCGTCGCAGACCTTGGTCAGGTTCTTGAACCGCGGCGCAGGCTCGTACAGGCCCTGGTTCTCCTCTTTCAGGAACTGTGCGCCGTCGAGATGGCTGGCATGGTCGGACATGGTCGGAGGTCGGAAGTCGGAGGTCGGAACCAGCTTGTCCCGTCCTATGCGGTTTCTTGATTGGGATTTGCTGCTTCGAATTTCGGATTTGTTTCGGATTTCGGATTTCGGATTTCGGATTTTGCGCGTTAATGCCCGCGTCAAGGATTTCCGCCAGATGCATGATGCGAATATGCCTTGTAGCGGGGTCGCGCTGGAGCATGCCGCCGATATGCATCAGGCAGCTAATGTCGCCGGAAACGACAACGTCGGCCCCGCTCTTGACGATGTTCTCTTTCTTGCTCTGTCCCATGGCGAGCGACGTGCCGGGCATCTTCACGCTGAAAGTGCCGCCGAAACCGCAGCACTCTTCGAGGTTCGGCAGTTCGCAGTAGGTCAGGCCGCGGACCGATTGCAGCAGCTTCAGCGGATGGTCGAAGACGCCCAGTTCCCGCCGGCCGTGGCAGCCGATGTGCATCGTGACTTTATGCGGAAAGCTGGCCCCCGTGTCCGTCACACCCAGGATGTCGACCAGGAACTCGCTGAACTCGAACACCCGGCGGCTCACCGCCAGCACCTCGGGACTGGAATCGACGTGCGGAAAGAAGACCCGGCACATGGCCGTGCAGGAGCCCGAAGGGCTGATGATCCAACGGTACGGGGCGAACACCTTGCAGAACTTCTGGATCACCGGCCGCGATTCTTCCCAATAGCCCGAATTGAACGCCGGCTGCCCGCAGCAGGTCTGCTCGGCCGGAAAGACCAACGACACGCCGAATCGCTCCAGGATGCTGACCATCGCTTCGCCGATCCCTGGATAGAACTGATCGACATAGCAGGGAATGAACATCGCCACAGGTTCGCCCTGCCGGTACGGAGGGTCGTCTTGACGTGGCGCTGGCTTGTAGCGGAAGGCGGTGGTCACGTTCTTTCCTCGAGAGCAATGCGTTGCCAGGAAAGCCAACTGCGATGCGGGCAATACCCGGTTATACCAGCACGGGGGACGATTGTCGAGAAGTACGAATTGCCGCACCTGTTCGAGTTCCGGCGGTAGCCGGGAAATGCCTGCTACTTTCCACCCGAAGGCAGGGCTACGAATGGTGGAGAACTTGTTGTTTACCGCCTTCGCGATACTTGCCGACTGGGTGATCGTGAACTAAAATTCGTGATGTGCCTGGAGTTTCGCAGGCGAATCACACGCTTCACCCCCCTTAGAGAAGGAATCATCCGATGAAGAGCTTTGTGACGGCATTCTCGTTGGCAGTAGTATTGACGGCCAGTTCCAACGCGCTGGCCCAAGGCTATGCGGCCCTCATGCCGGTAGGACCTGTGCCCGCGGCAACCTACTACGCGCCCGCTCCAGTGGTGAGCTACGGCCCTATCGTGGCTACTTCGTATTACGCCCCAGGGCCCTACTATGTCGGGTCGCCGGTGGTAGCACCGTATTACGTTGCCTCGCCCTACGCGGTTGGCCCGGTCGTGGTAGGGCCGGTCTACGGCCGCCCGGTGATCGTTCGCCCCAAGGTCTATTTCCCCGGCCAGCCGGTGCGGAATGTGCTGCGCGCGGTGACGCCGTAAGAGGCTATCCGGAAAGTCTGCTTGGTTATTTTGGGCATTGAAGCCCAACGCGCAAGCGAGGAATCCGCTTTCCATGCTCTATGACGCTCTATGACGCACATTCCTCGCTTATGCTTCGGGTTGGTGTCGCAGTATATACTTCGCGCGGCTGAATCTGACACGACGCCTAAGTGGCTTCCCCGCTTGCGCTTCGGGTTTGTGTGAATCGTGTCCCTTCAGGCCGCGCGAAGTATCGTCAACGTCCAAGGTCACCGTGCGATCTTCGACCGTCTCGAAAAGCGGCGGCAAGCCGCCGCACAGCCAAGGGCCGCCAGGAGCAGCATGAGCGCGCCTGGCTCCGGCACCGCCGAAGGCGCCGCGACGGAATTGCCACTGGCCACTACGACTTCCGCGCCGCCGCCAAACACCACGCTCCCGCCCGCAGGCGAACCAAAGAGCGTTGCCGCTCCCGCTCCCACGGTCAAGCTCGACCCGTTGGGAATGCCGTTGGGGTTCTCGACCACCAGCGTGCCGGCGTTCACGAAGGTGCCGCCGGTGTAGCCGTTGGAGCCGCTGAGGATCAGCGTGCCGGCGTCGTCCAGGCTCAAGGCCGAGCCGGTCACGCTCTCGCCGATGTCGCCGCTCAAAGTGAGCGTGGAAGTTGTTGTGGGCGCCACGCTCAGATTGCCGGCCAGGATAATGGGGGCCGAGATCACGTGCGTGCCCCCCTGCACGACAATGTGCGACGTGCTGCCGCTGTTGTCCATCGTCAGGGCGTTGGCGCCGGTCGCCGAGATGCTGAATCCCGAGGTGGGCGATCCATCCGAATTGCCCAACACCAGCGTGCCGACCGAGACCGGAGCGTCCAGCACAACGCCCACCAGGGCCGACGAGGTGTTGTTCAGGATCGCCGTGTTGCCGGCCTTGGTCGGCGCGGTGTTGGGGCTCCAAGGACCGACGGACCAGGCGCCGGCGCCGGTTGCCCATGCCGCCGTTCCGCTGAACGAGGAACCGATCGGCAACTCCAGCGCGGTCGCGGTGTACTGCAAGGAGCTTGCCAACGCGGGATCGGGAACGCCGTTGAGGTCGACCGTGGTAAAGCTGCCGCTGTAGGCGTTGGCTCCGTACGCAATCAACTGCTCCCCGGACGCGGTGGCGCCGGAAAGGTTCAACGTGCCGCCGAAGGAATCGTTCATGAAATTGGCGTTGTTGGTCGTCAAGACGCTGCCGATCGTGAGATTCAACGCCCCAACAGCGCTCACGCTGATCGAGTTGATCGACTGCGGCGAGTTGCTGGCGTCGAGCGTGCCGCCCGTGACGTAAACGTCGGAATGGGCGCGAACGCATCGGCCGCACCCGCCCTGAGCACGCCCGCATTGATCGTCGTGGGGAAGCTATAGGTGTTCACGCCGGTCAACGTGAGCATGCCGGAGCCGTTCAGGGTGAGGCTCAGGCCGCCGTTGCCGTCCCGCAACGAGCCGCCGAAGTTGCTCGAGCCGGTCTGAGTCGTGGTCAGCGTCGCCTGCGAGCCGGCACTGTTGGTGATGATGCCGGTCGCGCCGCTGCCGCTGAGCCTGCTGACCGACACGGTGTTGCCGTTGAGATCGAGGACTCCATCGCGGACACTCAACGTGCCGCCCGGCAAGGCATTGGGATCGCTGGTCCCAAGCTGCAGCGTGCCACCGCTGACCATCGTCATACCGGAGTAGGTATTCGTGCCGCCGAGCGTGAGCATGCCTCGCCGAGCTTGGTCAGGCCGCCGCTGTTGCTGCCGGCCAGGTTGCCGGTGTATGCGACGGTCGCGCCGTTGGTATCGATGGCAATGGAGGCCGTGCTGTTGACGATCTGACCCGACACGTCCTGCGTGTTGTTTGCGCCGTATTGCAGCGTGCCGCCGGCGAACGTGATGTTGCCGGCGCCAATGCCGAGGTGCTGAAGTTCAGCACGCCGCTCGCGAGCGTCGTGCCGCCGGTGTAGGTGCTCACGCCGCTGAGATACTGCGTCCCGCTGCCGGTCATGACCAGGGCCAGGTTGCCGTTGGGCGAGCTGTTCTGGATCGTGCCCGAGAAGCTGCCGCCGTTGTTGCCATTGCCAAGGGTCAGAATCGATTGTTGCTGGCCGGCCACGTTGTCAACCGTCCCCGATCCGTTCAGGGCGCCCACGCCGGCGTTGTTCCCGGCCAGATCGAGCAGGCCGCCGTTGTTGATCGTCAAGGCCCCCGCGTTGTTCATCGCGGTGTTGCTGCCCAACTGCAGCACGCCGGCCACGACGTGGGTGCCGCCGCTATAGGTGTTCGCTCCGGAAAGGTTCAACAGCCCTCCGTTTGCCCCGTTGAAGACCAGCGCGAGCGTGCCCGCACCGTCTTGCAGCGTGCCGCCGAAGAAGGTCGTGCCGCTTTGCGCCACCGTCAGGGTGACGCCCTGCGCAACGCTCGTGGTAACGGTGCCCGATGCGCCGCTGAAGGACGGTACCGTGACGCTTTGTCCGGCCAGGTCGAGGACGCCCCCGTTGGCCGCCACGGCGCCGGTGCCCAGGGCATTGGCGTTGCCCAACTGCAGCGTGCCGCCGGTGACCTGCGTGCCGCCGGAATAAGAATCCGAGCCTTGCAACGTCAGCATGCCGCCGCCGACCTTCGTCAGCGATCCGCCGGCGTTGCTGCTGGCGCCGCCCGCGTCCGATATGCTGCCGGCAAAGGCCGTGTTCGTGCCGTCCGTGCCGACGGTCAAAGCGCCGCTGCCCAGAGCCACCAGGCTGCCGGCCACGCCTTTCAAGGAGCCGATCGTCTGATTCGAATTGTTCAGATCCAGGATTGCCCCGGATGCGGTGATGTTCACGGGCGTGGTGCTGGGCAATGCGGAATAGGTGCTGCCACCGCTGCTGCCGCCGTAGAACTCATTTTGCAGCGCCGTGTTCGTAGCCGCAATCTGGGCGGCAGTCAGGACCGTATTGTAAGCCACGATGGCCGAGATGTCGCCCGTCAGGAACTCGGCGCCGTCGCCGCGGGCGCCGATGGACGTGGTCAGGCCCGCAGTGAATGTGGAGGTGGCGCTCTTATCGGTGGTCGCAACGGTTGCTCCGTTGACATAGAACTGCACCGAGCCGCCCGTGCCCTGGTGATACGTCAAGGCCACGACCTGGGGGTTGGCGGTAACCGGACTGCCCGTCGTATCGGCAATGTCCGTCGTGTTCTGCGAGTTCATCGTCAACTGGGCGCCGGTGCTCACGCGGAATTGCAGACCGCCGGCTGCGCTTGACCCGACAAATGTCCCAAGCGCATTGGTGTTCGACGTTTGCATGACCACGAAAACAGTCCCGGTACTAGAGGATGCGGAGAGAATATCCTTCAAAGAAGAAGCGCCGTTGAAAACGAGGGTTGGCGCACCGTCGAGACCTGCGGCCTGGTAGGTCACTGTTCCCGAACCCGAGGTCGCTGTCAGGCCGTTGCCGCTCAAGTCCGGGACGCTGGTCACCGCCGCGCCATTGGCAAGCCCGATCAGACTGGCGGCGTTCAGGTAAAGCGCACTGCCAGGCGTGACTGAGGCAACGGCGACGGGCGAGAGCCGAAGGATGCCGCCGGCGATGGTCGTGCCGCCGTTGTAGGTATTGCTCCCGGTTACGGTCATCGTGCCCGTGCCGGTCTTGATGAATCCGCTCGTGGGGCTCCCCGCGGCGCTCGTCAAGATTCCGGTAAACGTCGTGCTGACGTTGTTGCCGCCGACGGTCAAGACCCCATTGTTCAAATTCACGAGCCCGGCCCCGGCCAGGCTGCCGATCGAGCCCGCCGAAACGTTCAATCCCAGGTTTCCACTGTTGTTCACGATCACCCCGCTCGACTGCGACAGTGCGTTTCCGGCCGCGTCGGCGATGGCCAGCGTGCCGCCGTTGACCGTAGTCGGGCCGGTGAGGTTGGGATTTGCGGCGGCCAGGGTGAGGATGCCGGGGCTGTCCGTTCCCTGCGAGCCAACGAAGGTCCCAAGCGTGATCCCGCCGCTGCCGCTGAGGCTATTGGCGAAGGTCACGTTCTGGTTGTTGATGTAGAAGATCGCTCCGCCCGGATTATTGATGGGCGCGATCTGGCCCGACACGTCCGTGTTGACGCCCGACCATCGCAGGGCCCCGCCGCCGAAGACGATGCTGCTGGAGGGCGAAATCGCCCCCGTGCTGTTCATGCTCAACACGCCGCCGTTGATACTGGTCGGGCCGGTATAGGTGTCCGTGCCGCTGAACCTCTGGAACCCGCTGCCGGCGGCCATCACGACGGACACCGTGCCGGAGCCGTTCGTAATGCCTCCGGTGAAGGTGTAGTTGCCGCCGGCCGCGTTGCCCAAGGTCACCGTATCGGCCCCGCTGCCGGCCACGTCGGTCACCAGTCCGCTGCCGCTCAGACCGCCTGCGGAAGGACTGAATCCGTTGATGTCGAGCACGGAGTTCACGGTCAGGCCGCCCGTCACGGCCCCCAAGGCCGCGGAATTCGCCATCTGCAAGGTCCCGCCGTTGATCGTCGTGCCGCCCGTGTAATTGCTCGATCCGGCAAGTTGCATAACGCCGTTGCCGTTCTTGACCAGGGTGCTGGCGCCTAAATTCTCGATGGAGGAAGTGACGATCATGTCGAGGGGCGGGTTCGCGGCCCCGCGGGTAACGTTGAAGCTGCCGCCGTTCAGGGTAATCACCGTGGCGCTGACCAACGCAGGATTGCCGGCGGCGTCCGATGTGAAATTCAATACGCCGTTGACGGCAATGTTGCCGCTGCCATTGCCGGGTCCTGTGGAGCCGATCGTGCCGCCGGTCATGTTGAGCGTCGTGAGCGACGTGTGGTTCGCGCCCAACTCGACGAATTGCCCCCCGCTCTGGATATTGAGCGTCACGGCGCCGGTGTTGTAGCCAAGGACATCATCGACGCCGCTGCCCTCCAACGTTGCGCCCCCTGGACCGTGACCGTTGTGCCGGGCCCCAATGTGCCGGTCCCGCCGCCGACCGTCAAGTCCATGCTGCCCGCGCTGACGATCGTGCCGCCGGTGAAGGTGTTGGCATGGCTCAGCGTGAGCAGGCCGGTGCCCACCTTGAGCAGCGCACCGCTGCCGCTGAGGGCGCCGGAGTACGTGGTGTTCGTGTTCAGTCCGCCGACCGTCAACGTGCCCGCGGAAACGCCGGCCGTGGTTGTGTTGAGGGCGAAACCTCCGCTGCCGCTCAACGAACCGAAGACGGGATTGACCGCGCTGGGGCCAAAGAGGATTACGCGGGTGCTGTTCATGACCACCGCGGCGTCCGTCAAGGCGGCGGCCGAGTCGACCTCAAGCTCGCCGCCATTGCCGAGGCCACTGGTCCCGACCAGCGACGTGACGCCGGCCGGATTGATCGTGATCGTTCCCGCGTAGCCGGCACTGCCGCTGACATGCACGATTCCCGCGGGCGCAGACTGATTAATCGGCGCGGTATCGATGGTCAAAGCGCCCGAACCGGCAAGCTGGGCGAACGCCAGGTCCTTGCCGGCCCACTGCGTGTAAACCTTCAACCCGCCGGCGCCGATCGTCACCGTGCCGCTCAGGGTTTGGTAGCTGTCCTGTGAAAAAATGGTGCCGCCGTTGATGGTCATGTTGTTGGGGATGGTGGCGTAGGTCGTGGCGCCGCCCGTGCCGCCAAGCGTCAGCACGCCGTTGCCGCTGATCGACACCGATCCGGAACCCAGGCGCCTTGATTCTCCAAGGTGGGGCCGTTGCTGCCGTTGCCGGAACCATCGAACAGGCCCAACTGGAGCGTGCCGCCGGTAATCGAGGTGCCGCCGCTGTAGGAGTTGGCCACGTTGGCGAAAGTCACGTTGCCGGACTGGACGATTACGGAGCCGCTGCCCGTGATGGCAGCCGTGCTCAAGTTCACGCCTTGGACCAACGTGCCGCTGCTCTTGTTGAAGGCCAGCGCACCATTGTCCGTGATCGTGCTGGCGGCGTTGAGGCCGCTCCCGTTGCCAAGCTGCAGCGTGCCGGCCGAGATCAGCGTCGGGCCGCTGTAGCTCTCCCCGGCGGTGAGCGTCAGGATGCCGCTGCCCGTCTTGGTCATCTTGCCGTTGCCGCCGATCGCGCCCCCAAAGGTCATGGTCGACGGATTGGCGAAGACTAGCGCCCCGCTGTCCGTCACGGCGGTGTTGGGCAAGGAGCCGTTGGTCGTCAGGCCGTTGCCGACCTGCAGCGTGCCGTAGCTGACCACCGTCGTGCCCGAGTAGGTGTTGTTGCCGCTGGTCAGGATGACCTCGCCGCCGGTCGGCGGGCCGTTGACCACCAGGCCCATGCTGCCCGTCAACGACGGGGCGAAGGTCAGCGTGCCGCCGCCGCCGCCCAGGCGATAGTTCGTGCCGCTGGGCGTCAGAACGCCAGTATACGTCTCGCCGTCCAAGGCGCCGAGGCTGAGATAATTAAGAGAATACGTGCCCAGGTTGACGGCGTCGGCCGAAGTGGGCGGGGTCACGACCAGCGTGCCGGTGGAGTTCGTGCCGCTGCTGAGGTACGGCAGCAGGCCGGGCAGGCCGCTCGCCTGATACAGGCCCACGGCGCCGAGGTCCCGACGCTGATCGAGTTCGAGCCGGCAACCGAGGAGACGTTGCTCACGGAACCGTACAGCAGTGCGCCGGCGGTGACGGTCGTCGAGCCGTAATAGGTATTGACGCCGGGGCCGGTGAGGTACAAAATCCCGGTCGTGTTCTTCACCAGGCTGGCGGCGTTCCCGCCGTCGTTGATCGAGCCCGCAAAGCTGCCGGCGCCGACCGTCAGCGTGGTGCCGCTCTCGTTGAACAAATTCAGCGTGCTGCCAACCGAGCCATTCAGGCCGGCCAGCGTCTGGGCCGTGTTGTCCAATTCGACCGTGCTTGCGTTGTTGATGTTGAGCGTGGTCGTGGAGGGCAGCGAACCGGTCGCGCCCACGGTGAGATAACCGCCGTTAATGGTGGTCGCGCCGGCGTACGTCGCGTTGCCCAGGAAGACCACGTTGCCGGGACCCGTCAAGGTCACGCTGTTGGTCCCGCTGCCATGCACGATATTCCCGGAGAAGGTCAGGGCGTTGCCCGGACTCACCGACTGCGAAACGATGGTCAGCGAACTATTGAGCGTGACGGTCCCGCCGAAAGCGGAATTGCTGTCGTCCGCACTTCCCAGGGTGGCGTTGGCCGCGTTGACGGTAATGTTCTGCGAGAAGGTGTTGCCGCCGCTGATGAACAACTGCGCCGGGGTGCTGCCCGTGTAAATATCGCCCACCTGGATGGCCGTGCCGTTGCCCAAGGCGCCGGCCGCCGCGGCCACCAGCACGCCCGCACTGATCGTCGTCGTGCCGCTGTAGTTGTTCTGCGCCAAGCATCAGCGTGCCGGCGCCGAGCTTGTAGAAGCCCATCCCGGCGCTGCCGGAGGAGCCGTCGGGAATGCTCGAGCCATAGCTGAAGGTCTCGCCGGACACAACCTGGATGCCGAAGACCGAGCCCGTGCCGAAGGTGACGTTGGTCAATACGCTCGACACGTCGCCCGGCTGGAACTCGCCCGTGTTGCCGCCCGCCTGCACGACCAGCGTGCTGCCGGCGCCGTTGACGGAAATCTGGCCCCCGGCCAGGTAGGCCGGCTGGCCGCTGTATAATCCCAGGGTATTGACGCTGGTGGCGACGAGCACGCCGCCGTTGACCTGGGTGCCGCCCGTGTAGGTGTTGTTGCCCGTGAGGGAGAGGATCCCCGTGCCGAGCTTCATCAGGCCCAAGGGGCCGTTGGTGGTATTGGCAATCGGCGTGCCGTAGGTGACGTTCTCCGGGGCGTTGACCTGGATGCCGAGGTAGGTGTTCCCTTCGAAAGTCGCGTTCTGCAATACCTGGTCGACGCCGCCCCCTGAAGTCAGGCTGAAATCGCCGGCATTCGTGCCCGCGGTGACCGCTAGCGTGGCGCCGGGGTTGACGACAATGTTCCCGCCCGCCGTGTAGCCGGGCAAGGCGCCGGTGTTGGCGGCGATGAGCACGCCGGCGTTGACCGTGGTGCCGCCGGAATAGGTGTTGTTGGTGCCGCTGATGGTCCAAGTGCCCGGGCCGTTCTTCGTCAGGTTGCTGGCGCCGCTGTAGATCAGACCCAGCGAGCCGTTGGTCGTGCCCTCCAGGGTCAATGGGCCGTTGGCCGTGTTGTTGATCAGCCCGTAGCCATTGGCATTCCTCGTGGCGTTCAACTGGAAGGTGACGGCGCCCGAGGCGTCGAGGGTTGCCCCGTTGGCGCCGATGGTAAAGCTGCGGTCCCAATTGCCGCCGGCGGTCGTCGTGCCGACGTAGCGGATCGTGCCGCCGTTGAGCACCAGATTCGTGGCGCTGAAGTCGTCATGGCCCAAGCCGGAGTTGCTGGGATTGGTCCCCGTGTCGGCGTCCGACCAGGCCGAGACCTCGAGCACTCCACCCTGGTTGATCGTAACCACCGAGCTGTTGGTCCAAGCCAGGTTGGAGTACAGGCTGCCGCCGACGAGCGAGAGGGTGCCGCCGCTGACCGTAGTTGGGCCGCTGTAGGTGTTCTGGCCGGCGAGCTTCAGGTAGTTGCCGCCGATCGTCAAGAGCGAGCCGCTGCCGCTGATGACGCCGCTGTAAGTCTGGGCAACCAAGTTGTTGAAGATCAGGGCGGAGTTGTTGACGATGTTGCCGGCAACCGCGCCGCTGGTGACGCCGTTGCCAAGCACGAGCGTGCCGGCCGAGACCGTGGTCGGACCGCTGTAGGTCTCGATATTGGTCAAGGTCAGCGCGTGGCTGCCCAATGTGGTCAGCGCCGTTGCCGCCGATCAGGCCGGCAAAGGTCTCATTCGCTGCATAGTTGAAGGCCAGAACGGCGTTGTCATTCACGCCGCCCAGCGGCGACAGCGAGGCGTCGTTGCCGGGCTGCCCGTTGCCAAGCACGAGCGTGCCGCTCGAGATCGTCGTGCCGCCGCTGTAACTGTTGGCAGTGATCATGGTCAACTGGCCCAGGCCGGACTTGGTCACCGCGCCGCTGCCGCCGATCGTGCCGCCGAAGGTCTGAGGAGCGTAGTTGGCGAAGATCAGGAGCGAATTGTCCAAGACCTGGCCGGGCAGCGAACCGTCGGACGCCGCACCGGTGTTATTGCCAATCTGCAGGGTGCCGCCCGAAATCGTCAGGCCGCCGCTGAACGTGTTGCCCGTGCTGGTCAGCGTCACGCCGCCGCTCGCAAGCTGCACCGTGCCCGTGCCCGTGATCGGGTTGGCGACGGTCTGCTGGCCGGTGAGGCTATAGATCAGCGCGCCGTTGTCCGAAATCGGTGAGTTCGTCAACTGGCCGTCGGGGCCGGCGGTGCCGTTGCCCAATTGCAGCGTGGAACCCGGCCCGATCGAGGTCAGCCCCGAGAAAGTGTCCGTGTTTTCGATGATCACCGTACCGCTGTTGGTCAGGCTCAGGCCGGTGTTGCCGATGATGGAGGCGGTCCCCGTAATCGTATAGGCATACAACGTGTTCTGGAACGTCATGCTGCTGGGCGCCACGTTCCCCGCGTTCACATTGAGGAGGAAGCCCGCGGCCGAATCGCTGAAGACCACGGCATCGCCCGGCTCAAACTTATCGAACTGATCATTTCCGCCCATTTGCTGGAAATTGTTAATGGCGTTCCAACTGCTGGTGTTGAGCCCGGTCCAGGCCACGGAGTACAGCCCGCTGACCACCAGGTCCAACTCGGCGCCGTTGACTACCAGGCTGCCGTTGGCCCGGTTGGGCAGAGACTGGCTGAGTGAAAAACCGTAGCCCAGTTGACCGTAGGTGCCATTCGGGAGCAGGGCCGCCAGCGTGCCGGAGTCGCTGGGGGCGACGGACATCAGGGCGTAGGTACTGGCGCCGGAAATCGCGCCCGTGATTACGATCCCTTCCGTGCTGCCGCCAAAGCCGGGCAGCCCTGCGCTGTTCTGGATCTCGATTCCCGGATTGCCCGGAGCGCCACGGAGTCGAACTGGAATAGGACATTCTCGCCGCCGCTGCCGTTATTGATTTGCAGCCCGTTGGCCAGGACGAACGGGCCGCCGGCCATGCCGCCCTCAATCGTCGTGCCGTTGTACAGGTTGACGTTGCCGTAGACAATGCCCGAACCGCCCAGCGTGGCTGCCGCGGTAGCTTGCAAATTTCCCACGGTCACCGTGCTCGTCGCGCTGGACGAGGCATACAGCGAACCGTTGACCAGCAGCCGGCCCGTGGCGACGGTCGTCGTTCCGCTAAAACTGTTCGAGGCGGTAAAGGCGATCGTTCCGTTCCCGGCGCTGTTGCCGCCCAAGCCGCCGAGCCCTATGCCGTTGCCGGAAGATCCGTTGCTGGAGGTCCCGCCCGTGAAGGCCGTGCCCCCGATTTGCACCGCCACCGCGCCGCTGCTGCTGATGGCGCCGGTGAAATCGACCCGGCCCGACTGGGCCGCAAAGAAGGTCACAGGGCCGTTCAAGGTGACGTTGCCGTTCATGGCCGTGTAGTCGTCGGTGTAACCGCCCAGCACCACCATGCCATTGCCACCGGCGCCGCCGGGAAGGGCGTTGACCACGATATTGCGGTTCGTCGACAAGGTCGGGCTGCTGCCGATGGTCTTGCTGTTGGGCCCATAGGTCAGGAAGGACAGGTTGGCCCCGCTGGTCGTGGCGCTGGTGCCCAGCACCAGAGCGGCCGTGCCCATGCCCAAGGGCCCGGTCTGGCTGTTGTTGGCATAATCATAAGCGCCGATCAACAGCCCGCCCCCGGCCACTTGCAGGCTGGCGGCGCTGAAGCTGTTGCCGCTGTTGGCGAAGAGCAGGCTGCCGTTGCCGCCGATCGTCACATTGACCGCGGCCGAACCGGAGTTGCCGATCACGCCCGCATACTCGCCCTCGGGCAGCTTGGCGCTGAAGCTCCCGCGAATCGACGAGAACTGCACGTTGGTCCCGACCACGTTGGAATTCAGGTCGATCGGGTTCGCCAGGATCAGCATCGTGTCGGACGTGGGCGAGCCCAACACCAGGTTGCCGGGGATATAAGTGCCGAACTGCAAGGTCTGCAGGGTGGTTGAGGCACTCGTCGAGTACAGGGCCACGGTTCGCGTCGTGGCCGTGTTCGCGGCGGATGCCGAAAAGCCCACAACGTCCGCCGTATTCCCGGATGAGCCCAGGCTGATCTGGCCGGCGGTAGGCGTCTGGCCGGCCGGAACCACCTGATAGCTGAAGTCCGAGGTGGAGGTAGGGGCGTTGGGGTCCAAGCCGATCGTCGCGCCGATCTGCAGGATCGCCCCGTATCCAATTGGACCGGCGCCGCCCGTCGAGTTCAGGCTCACGGGGGCGAGATAATTGTCATTACTGCTGGTCCCCAGGGCATTGGCGTTGAGCAGCGAGAGGATCGATTGGCCGCCGCTGGCGGCGCTGGACACGGTCACGCGTCCGGCGGGGGCGTTGGTATTGGCGCCCCCGAGATCGAGTTCTCCGTTGAGCACGATCGTCGGGCCGGAGTAGTTGTTGGAGGCGTTGGTGAGCCGCAAGACCCCGGGCCCCAGCTTGGTAAAGCCCACGGAGCCGGCGGCCGAGTCCTGGAGTGACTGCGTGAACGATTGCGCCCCAGTGGCGTTGGTGGTGTCGATGCCGAAGGACGAGCCGGCTAGCAGTCCGCTGCTGCTGCCGGTCAGATTCGCAAACAAGGTTCCGGCCTGCGTGGGGCTGAAACCGCCCGATGTATCGACGTTTACCGCCAAGGTGGCCAAGGAGCCGGCCGTGATGTTGGCCGCCGTCCAACTGGTTTGAGTGCCGTTATAGAGGCCGGCAGGTTTACTGAACTGCAACGTGCCGCCGCTCACGGTGGTCGTGCCGCCATAGTTATTGGCCCCGGTCACGACCTCCGTTCCCACCCCGTTCTTGACGAGGGAGATGGTGCCGCTGGTGTTCTGGATCGTGCCCGTGAAGGTGCCGCTCCCGCCGCCGTTGCCGAGGGTCAGAGTCACCGCGCCGCCGCCGGCCACGTCATTGATCGTCCCACCGCCGCTCAGGACCCCGACGCCGACACTGTGTCCGTTCAGATCGAGCGTTCCGCCGCTCATGGCCAAAGCGCCCGTGGCGGCGCCCAGGGTCGCCGCCGTACTGCCCAATTGCAAAACTCCGGCTTGAACCGTCGTGCCGCCGACGTAGGTGTTCGAACCGGTAAGCTCCAGGATGCCGCTGCCGCTCTTGATCAGCGGCGTGGTGGGGTTGAAAGTGGTATCGATGATCGGCGACGTGATCAGCAAATCGACGGCCCCAGGACCGCGCGTGACGTTGAAGATGGAGCCGCCGGCACCGGCATTGAGGCCGACCAGCGTCGCATTGATCAGTGCCGGGTTACCGGCCGCGTCGGACGTGGCGTTCACGGTACCGTTGATGCAGATGTTGCCGGCGGCGTCCGGGCTCGTCGCGCCGGAAGTTATCGTGCCGCCCGTCATCGTGACCAGGTTAAGCGATGACCGGTTCGCCGCACTGAGTTGATAGAACGTGCCGTCCTTGATCACCAGGTTGCAGCCCGTGTTGTAGAGGTCGTCTTGGGCGTTGCCCAGCAAGGTCGTGCCCGCGTTGACGGTCACGAGCGTGTTGGCCGGGAAGCTGCTTCCGGCGTTCAACTGCACCGTCCCGCCGTTAATCGTCATGCCGCCGATGAAGGTCTGGGCGCTGCCGAGCACCATCAGGCCGCTGCCGACCTTGGTCAAGGAGCCGCTGCCGCTGATGACGCCGGAATAGGTGGTGCTGATGTTGTTGCCGCCCACGGTCAGCGCGGTGCTGCCGTTGCCGTTGGCATCCGACAGTGAGAAGCTGCCGTTGCCCTCCAGCCCGCCGAGGGTGCCACTGCCCAGCGCCGTGCCGATGCCGTAGCCGCCGCTAAGAGCCGTGGTGCTCGTCGTCGCGAAGATCAGAGTGCCGCCGCCGTTCTGCGCCCCGTTCGAGTTGGGGCTCGTGCCGACCACGTTGACGGTCGCATACTGCAACGCGGTGCTGCCGGCGATGACAAGCTGGAAGTTCGAGCCGCTGGTGCCGAGGGCGGAGAGGATGCCATTATAGGTGTTGGCGTTGTTGGTGATGTAGGTCGTGCTTGCCTGCGTGCCGTCGGCGTTGAGGAAGCTCAAGGGCGAGCTGCCGCTCAACACGCCGTTCAGGTAGACGTTCTTGCCGGTATAGGAACTCGCGACCGTGCTGGCGGCCGTGACGTTGATTGCGCCGTTAAGGATCGAATTGCCGTCGTTGCCGACAAAGGTGCCGCCGTTGAGCGTCATAGTGTCCGCAAGCGTGTAGGGCAGGCCCGTGCTGCCGGGGTTCCATAGCAAAGTGCCCCCCCCGTTAATCGTGATCGGTCCCGTACCGATGCTGATGGCGGTGCCGGTGGCCGGAATTGCCGTCGGCGTAACGCTTATCTCGCCGTTGCTGATGATGGTCCCGCCCGTAAAGGTGTTCGCGGAGTTGGTCAGCGTGACCGTGCCGGCGCCAATCTGCCGGAGCGAGCCCACGCCGGTAATCGCGCCGCTTTCCGAGAGTGCGGACGTGGAGTAGAAGGCCAAGACCGCGCTGTTGCTCAAGGTGACGCCGCTGGTTTTGAACGCGGTGACGCTGTTGTTATTGCCGACCTCGAGGGTTCCGCCGGAGATCGTCGTGGCGCCGGTGTACGTGTTCGAACCCCCCGAAAGGACCATCCAGCCGAGGCCCGTCTTGTTCAGCGCCGAGGCCGTGCCAATTCCCCCATAGTCGCCCGATTCGTTCACCAGGGGGGCCGTTACGATGAGGTCCGGGCCGCCGGAATTTGTCTGGCCGACATTGAACGTCGTTCCAGCGGCCAGCAGGTGGTCACCCGCACCATTGCCGTTGCTATTGGCGATATACGACGGCGCCGAGCCGGAGACGGTAATGGTCCCCAGGATCTCGTAGCCCTGGTAACTACTATTGGCCGCCGCAGTGCCGTCGGTGGCGTTCTGGTCCAAGGTCCCTCCGCTGAGGTTGACGTTGCCGATGGCGTTATAACGCGTGGAGAAAACGTCGCCACCGTTGATGACGATCGTAGGCAGGCCGCCCGCGGTTTGCCCGCCGCCGTAGAAGACGTTATTTGTGGTCAGGTAGAGTACGCCGCCTTTGTTCACGGTGATCGTGCGCGATCCGGAGTTCTCGCCCAACGGGGTGGCGTTGCCGTTGTCGCCGGAAGGTGCGTTGAGCGTCCCGCCGGTGATCAGGACATTGCCTGTAAAGGTGTTGTCAGCAGTCATGGACACGGAGCCGGCGGAGACCGCCAGGCTGCCGCCGCCAGCGATGAGATCGGAAATCTTGACGCTCGCATTGTTCGTAGCAATGGCCAGCGTGCCGTTGTTCGTGATGGTGCCGCCGCTGAGCGAGGCCCCGCCGCCGAGTTGCAGGCCGGCGCCGCTGGCAATGCTCGATGCGGTGCCCGTAAAAGTGCTGGCGCCGGTGAAGAGCTCGGTGCCGGAACTGATGATAACCCCACCGCCGCCGGTCAAAGCGCCCGAGAAGGGGCTGGAAGTGGTGGAGTTGACGAACTTCAGATAGACAGGGCTGCCGCCGGTGCTGGTCAGGGAGACATTGCCGGTGCCGATCAGTTGGGAGTTGGTGATCGTGTAGGTGCTGGCCAGGCCGAATCCCATGCCGTTGGACACGTTGTCCGTGATCACCGAGGTCGGACTCAGGGAGGCCGTGGTCGAGTAGACAATCTCGCCGGCGGAGATCGTCGTCGGGCCGCTGTAGGTATTGGCCTGGTTGAGCACCAGCGTGCCGCCGCCGAGCTTCAGCAGGCCCAGGTTGCCGGTAAGCGCATTGGTGTAAGCAAAGGGCGAGGGGTCGACCACATTCAGGCCGAGGATCGCGCCGGGGGCGAAAACGCCGCTGGTGCTTAAGACGGTGGCGATTTGGGGCACACTGAACTCGCCGGCCGCGGTGCCGGCGGTGACGCCGAAGGTGGCCCCGGCCGGGACGGCAATGGTGCCGGAGGGCCCCAAGACGGACAGGGCCGTGCTGCCCAGGATCAGGCCGCCGCTGTTGCTGAGCGTCGTGCCGCCGGTGTAGTTGCTGGCCGAATTACTGAGGACCAGCACGACGCCCGCGACGTTCAAGCTGCCGGCGCCGCTGAGGACGCCCGAGTAGGTGCTGACGCTGCCGCTGGCGCCGTTGACATTGAGGCCCAGGGGATTGGTGTCGAGGCCCGTGAGCGCGATATTGCCGCTCCCCGTAAGGCCGCCAAGCGTGTAGGTCGTGTTGCCGGTGGCGAAGACCAGGCCGGCATTGTCCGTGACGGGGCTGTTCTGCACGGCAAGGGCGTTGCCCAACTCAAGCGTACCCCCGGAAATGGTCGTCGCGCCGGTATACGTGCTGATACCCGACAGTTCCTCGACGCCCGTGCCGGTCTTGAGCAGGGCCGTCGTGCGGCTCCCATTCACGATCGTGCCGCTGAAGAGCCCCGAACCGTTGTTGACGCCAATTTCCAGGGTCTGCGATCCACCCGACCCGGGGTTGGATGTGACCACGCCAGAGCCGCTGAGGGCGTCGACGTTGACCTGATTTCCGTCCCAGAGGTCCAACGTGCCGCTGAGGCTCAAGGATGCCAGATTGCTCGTCCAGGTGATATTTTGCCAGCCGCCATTCTGGATCCCCGCGCCCTGCGCAACACTGATCAGCCCGCCGCCGCTCATGGACATCGTGACCACGCTTCCTTGGTTGGTGCTGCGCCGAAGCCAGCCGCTGGCAATGTTCAACGTGCCGGCGCCGGTAAAGCTGCTGCTGGGGGGTTCCGAGTTGGCGGCGTTGTCCGCGTTGTTGAGGCTCGAAAGGCTCAGGCTCAGTACGCTCCCCGCAGCGATCGAGTAGGCTTTGTTGGCGGTCGAGGAAGAACCGGAATAGGCGGCGCCGATCAAGGTCAGCGTGCCGCCGCTGACCGTCGTGTTGGTGTAGTTGGCGCTGCCGGAGAGGGTCTCATTGCCGCCGCCGAGCTTGATCAAGGATCCGAGGGAGCCTCCGCTGATCGTGCCTGAAAACAGGTTGCTGACACCGTTGGAGCCGAAGCTGAGCGTCATCGCGCTGCCGTTGGTGGCGGTCAGGGTGAGACTGCCGCTGCCGGCCAGGCCGGCCAGGTGGGCGTTCCTGTGCCGCTGTCGAAGAGCAGGCCGCCGTTGTCCGTGAGGTTGCTGTTTTGCAGGGCGGTGGTGCTGGTCGTGAGGACGCCGGCGGCGATCGTCGTGGGCCCGCTGATGCTGGCCTGGTCGAGCTGCAGGGTGCCGCTGCCCAGCTTCAGGAGACCGAGCGACCCGTTGGGGCTATCGGTAAGATTGGGGAAGACCAAGGGCGAGGTGTCGACAATATTCAGACCGAGGCTCGCGCTGGCGGCGAAATTGACGTTGCTCAGGATGGAACCCGTGATGGCCGCAGGCCGAACTCGCCGGTAGCGGCGTTGGTCCCGGCCGTGACCCCGAACGTGCCGCCGTTGGCCACGGAGATCGTGCCCGGGTTCTGCCAGGCGGAGGGCAAAACGCCCGTGTTGTTGAGGAACAGCGCCCCGCCCGTGACGGTGATGGGGCCGGTGAAGCTGGTGTTGGAATTGGTGAGAAAGAGCGTGCCGCGGGCGTTGCTCAAGCTGCCGGCGCCGCTCAGGGCGCCGGAGTAGGTCGGCGCTGCTGCCGCTGGCGGCGTTGATATTCAGGCCCGCGGGATTCGTGTCCTGGGCGGTCAACGAGATATTGCCGCTGCCAGTAAGCCCGCCGATGGTGTAGATTGCATTGCCGGCGGCGAAGGCCAGGCCGTTGCTGGCCGCATTGTCCGTGAGGACGCCATTTCCCAGGGCGTTGACACTGAGCAACTCGACCGTGCCGGCATTGTTCGCGGTGATGCCGTTTGGCAGGACGTTGACGTTGGCCAACGCCACCGTGCCGCTGGTGACGGTCGTGGTGCCGGTATCGAGCTTGGTGCCGCTCAGGACTTCCGTGCCCAGCCCGCTGAAGGTCACGTTGAGCGGGGCGCCGCCCGTGCCCGCGTGGCCGCGGCCGTTGACGTTGATGTCGCCGATAACGCCGGCGTAGGTATAGGTCTGGCCGGCCGCCGGATTGATGGTGAGGTAGGTGGGGCTGGAGTTATTCTCGGTGCCGATGGCCCGTGGTGTTGTCGCCCGACAGCCCCGCCAGAGTTTGCACGGAATTACCCCCGTAGTAGGCGAAAACGGCCGAATTGGAGAGCGCGAGGACCGTGGTCTGCGGCAGGATATTCACGGCGGTGCCGCCGACAACGTGATCGTCGTCGGTAACCGTTGCGTTGTTAATGGTGGTAATGCCCTGGTAATTGTTGTTGCTGGCGTCGAGCACGAGGAGATAGCCGGCGGTGACGGTGGCGATGGCGGACGTGTTGCTGGCAGGGCCGCCGGTGACGGTCAGTCCGCCGGGTCCGGTGATTTGCCCCGCGATGATCACGCCGCTGGGCGGGGCATCCGGACTCGTCGGAGCTCGTGGCGGAAATATTGACGGTGCCGCCGTTGGCGCCCAGGGAAATCGTGCGATTGGGGTTGAGCGACCACGTGGAGGTATAGGTCAGCGGCGCGGCGAAGCTCAGTACCCCGCCGTTGAGGGTGACGTTGGTGGCGGGGGCTGCGGGCGCGGTTCCCGCGCGCTGTCGCCCGAGATCGAAAGCGTGCCCCCGCTGATCGTCGTGCCGCCGCTGTAGGTGTTTACGCCCGAAAGGGTCAGCAGGCTGGGGCCGTTCATGGCCAACGAAAGAACACCCGAACCATTTTGCAATTTGCCGCCGAAGACGCTCGGGGCTAGGATTGACCGTCAAGGTAACGGGGCCTGCAACGCTGCTGGTGATCGTGCCGGCCACGCCGTTGAGGTTCGTGACGGACTGGCTGTTGCCGCCCAGATCGAGCGTTCCCGCGTTGACCGTCAAGGCGCCTGCGCCGAGGCTCGCGCCGCTGCCCAGTTGCAGACGCGCCGGGCCTTCAATGTAGGTGCCGCCGGTATAAGTGTTGACGTTGTTGAGGACCACCGTGCCGGTGCCGTTGAGGGTGAGCGAACCCGCACCGCCGATCGTTCCGCCCGAAAAGCTGTAGGAATAGGGGTTGACCGTGCTGTTAAAGGTGATGCTATACGGATTAACCGTCGTGCTGGCGTCGATCACGATGTTCGTGGTGGCCGGGTTCGACGTATCGTCAAAGGTCACGGTAGCCCCGTCCGTGTAGGGAACCTGCGTGCCGGTCTGGCTCCAGTTCAGGCTGCCGTCGATCAGGCTCCAGGTATTGTCCTGGGAACCGGTCCAGAGGAGGGCCGGGCTCTGTGCGACTGCGGGCGGCAGGGCCGCAAGCGAAACCAGCCAAGCAAGGCCCAAAACCACGAAACAGGAATTTCTACGACTCATTGCACCCTCCAAAACACTCCAAAGGACATTTATCAGCGAATAACCCAGAGGTCCGCATGCATTGCCAACCTACGGAAAAACAGCCCCGTATTGCCAACTCCGGATCACCTTTCCCCGCACGATGCAGGAAGAAGGACCGCGGTTTGTCCCGCTGGGACAGCGGAAATGCCAAGCTCGGAAAGCATCTCCGTTGCCCCAGACAGGACAAACAACGATCATCCACGCGTTCAAACGGTCGGATCTTTCGGTAACGGTTTTATCAAGAAACGAACCCTGAGCCCCTCGTACACGACATCCAGAGAAGAGAAGGAGCCTTGATGACCCCGCCTGAATCTTCACCGGATTGCGTTTCCCAGAACTCCCAAACGCAATGGACGCGGCATCCAAAACCGCATTTACTCATTCCAGCACAAAGGCGAAAAAAATGCAAGCGATTTGCGCGGATTTGCCAAAAAAGCTGGTATTACGTAACACTTCAGCCTGGACTCATCAGCCTCCGACCCTCTCCCTCAGGATCATTGCGTACCTCGCAGTGAGTGTCGAAGACCATGGTGGCGCGTTGGGCTGCCGTGTAGGGTGACCACTTGGGTATTCCGGAGTGGTTGGGATCCCCGTGGTGCGCAAAGCTTACCCAGGCCTGGCTCACCCGCTCGGCCAGCGCCAGGGCATCAGGCCGGCCGCCGGTGAGGTTGACGCAAAGGTCGCCGTTATTGAACACGAAGGCGATCTCGCAGCTATGGAATGCTCGCGGGCGGCCGTCAAGCATGGGGGTCTGCCAGGCGAAGAGGTACTGATAGGCCGGTGCTCCGCCCTGGGCCGCCTTGCGCTCCGCCTGGGTGGCAGCGGCCCCCCGGGTCGGCGCAGCGGAGATCACGGACCAGAGGTCGAAGGGCTTGGCCTTCGGATACTCGCGCCGGTAGGCATCGATGATGGCGGCGGCCTTCTCCCCGTGATGCTGCTGGACCCGTTTGCGCAGATCCTCTTCCGTGAGCGCATCCACATCCGGGTTGTCGGACCCATTGACCCCCTCGTTGAGATTAGTGCCTACAAGCAACGGGATGGACGCGGAAAGCGCCGGGGCCGCCGGATCGAAGGGATGCACGGGAAGCACGTGCCCGTCAAGGGACGGACCCCACGACATCCGCCGCTGTGCCGCGGCACGTTGCTGCGCCACGCAGAGGCGTTCCACGGGGAGGGTATGCAGTTCTTCGAGTTGACTCTTGGAGAGGTTCAGCTCGGCCAGAAAGGCGGCCGCGAGCCGGGCGGAATCGTCCGCCGACTGCGCAGAAACGAGCCGCTCTGCACGATGGCCTTGTGGAAGAGGCCTTTCGCGGCGGGCATCGCCATCAGCACGCTAACCTTGCCTCCACCTCCGGACTGTCCGAAAACGGTGACGTTTCCGGGATCGCCGCCGAAGGCTGCCGCGTTGTCCCGGACCCACTCCAGCACGGCCACGATATCGAGCATCCCCACGTTCGCGGAGGAGGCGTACCGCTGGCCGCCCACGCTGGCGAGATCCAGGTAGCCGAAGGCGTTCAGCCGGTGGTTATGCGTGATCACCACCACGTCGCCGCGGCGGGCCAGGTTCTCGCCGTCGTAGGAAAGAAGATCGTGGCCGGAGCCGGCGGTGAAGCCGCCCCCATGCATCCAGACCATCACCGGCCGCCGACCATGGGTAAATGGCGCCTGCGTCCCGGACAGACCGGGAGTCCAGACGTTCAGACGGAGGCAGTCTTCCGCGGAGGCCGTGTGGTTGGCGCCGCGATAGAGGAGGAAGGCGTCCTCGTCTCCATGCGGCAGGTTGTCGCCGCCGGTACGGACGTTGCTCCCGACGGGGCAGATGGGGCCGTAAGTCAGGGCGCTGCGAATGCCGCGCCACGGAGCCGGTTTGGCGGGCGGCTGGAAGCGGGATGCGCCGCCGGTGGGAGCGCCGTAGGGGATGCCCTTGAAAGTGTAGACGCCGGCACGGTCACAGCCCCGCACTTTTCCGGCGGTGGTTTCAACCACCGGGCTGGAGCCGGTCGCGGACACGGTTTCTGCCCGCCCTGCTCCGCTGGACTCGGCGGCCGATGCCGGTGGCGGCATCGCAACACCGGCCCCGCAGGCCGACCGCGACCATGGGTACATGGTGCCCGACATGGTGCCCGCCGCTCCCAGCGCCGCCAGTGACTTGATCACATCTCGTCGTCCCAGTCGGACATCCCGTTGTCGCCGAATTTCGCTCATGGTTTTCCTCGTTTCACTACCCCATCGTCGTGCGGGATTCCAAACTCTCCGACGGTCCGATGGGAAATTGCAAGAACTGTTACAAACTTTGCTTTCCGATAGTACCACTGATAACTGGATGCAACTCGAGCCACGGTCCATGGATAAACCGGGCTAGGGCGCCTTCTTCAAGCCTTCCCATTTCACGACCCACGATCCATCGTCGGGAAACCCGGGGGCGTTGCGATCCGGACTCGCCATCCCAGCCGGCGGTCATCATGGCAACCGCATACAGCAGGCCGCCGTTGCCGGGCAGGTACCAGCCGCCGTTGAGGCCGCGAACGTCGTAGCTGTTCTGCGCAGTCCTTGAGCAGCGCGTCGACGGCCAGTCGCGGCTCGCCGACCCTTGCGGCGGCCATGGCCATCCAGGGGAAATCCCAGCCCCAGCAACGGTTCCAGTCCCACGTTTTCCAGACCTTGAGCACGGTGCGGTGGGCCGTCGCCGCGTCCACGCCCTCGATCGGCGGCAACATGCCGAGGACGCCGACCGGATCGGGATGTTCATAAGCCCGCTTGGTATAGGTGTCGTGCCACTCGGCGGAATGGACGAAGAGACCATCCACCACCGGCAGGGGCGCAAGATTCTTGCGGACCTCGTCCCAGTGAGGCTCGCGCGGCAGCCCGAGCCGCTCGCGCCAGCGCTGGGCGGCATCGAGGCCCCAGCGCCAGTAGGCGAGGTCGAAGACGGTGTCGCGGGTGATGCCCTGCTCGCTCGGCGGCATGGCCGGCGCGAGCGAAAAGAGGCCGGTCTTGGCGTCGCGCTGGGCATAGTCGGCCATGAAATCGGCGCTGCCGAAAACCACGTTGCGCCATTTGTCCAGCGTCGTGCGGGTCGGGCTGCGGCGATAGTCCAGCTCTGCAAAGAAGATCGGGTGCGGTTCTTTCCAGAGCAGCACGCGGTTGCCGCGCCAGGGCGAGCTGATCCCGTCCGGGCCGACGCACTTCGGCCATTCCAGCCCCTTGTGACCGCCTTGCTCCGCGAGCGCGCGGGCCCCGGGCAGGAAGCGCTGGTAGCAGTCCAGCGCGTTGGCGGCGCGGTCCCAGCGGTCCCAGAGCGCGAAGTGCGCCAGATGCCACCAGACCATCTCCATGTGGAACCGGCTGCCCCACATGGCGGAGCCGAAGAGACCGGTTTCGGCCGGCGGCCAACTGCCCGACGACTGCGTCGCGGTGAGATACTGCGAGAGCACGACGCGCCGTTCCAGCTCGCGCCAACGCGGATCCTTGCTGCCGGAGAGATCGATCGCGCCGCCCGTGCTCCAGAAGGTCTTCCAGGCCCGGGAACTTTCCTCAAATACCTTTCCCGCATCGGGAAACTCGACCGCGAGGGGCGCGGCCGCGAAGGCGCAGACGAAGTCGAGCCGGTTCGTGCCGGCGCTGGAAAGCCTGAAGGCGTGCGGCGTGGCCGCCGACGCAAGCTCCGCCCCTGCGGACCATGCCAGGCGGACATGGTAGGACGCATCATCCACCTTGCGCTCAAAGTCGGCGCCGCGACCCGCACCCACCAGTGGCCCTCTTCCATCGATGGCGGTGCCGGGTGCCCCGCCGCGCCGCGTCATCTTCGTCGTGTGCAGTTCCGGCTTCGACCAGTCGCCGAGCGACGGATCCTCTTTCGTCCACGCGTAGGGGAAGTCGAGCGTCACCAGGAGCTCGCCGCTGCGCCAGCAGCGGCGATTCGATCCGCACCGCGACGGCGTCGTGCTTTGGATCGGCGCAGGTCTCGACGCGCACCGGCTGGCCGGCGATCTCGAAGTGCGCGGTCTGCGTGCCGCTCCACAGATCGAGCGTGCGCTTCACCGCCGTGACTTCCTTCTTCGTCACCGCGCTGCCGTCGCCGTGGCACAAACGCAGCCGGCCGAGGTTCAGCGGGCGTTGGTCGTCCTTCCCCGGGAACGAGTGCCAGCTCCAGTGCGACATCGTGTTGCCCGCGAAGGTCTGCAGTCCGGTCGCATCGGCGGTGAAGCTGAACTCGCCGTTGCCCAAGGGGAATGTCGTCGCCAGCGCGCTCGACTCGATGTTGTGCCGCGTGACCAGCGCGTGGCGGTCAATCGGGCTGGCATCGGGCTGTGCCCCCGCGGCAGAGGCCCCGAATCGGATTGGCAGGGGGCCCGACACCGCGGCGAGAATCGCGGCCAAGGCGGCCGCGCGGATGAATGTGATGATCGTTTCGAGTTTCATAATTGTTCTCTCCCTGTTTGGCCAAATCGCCGTAAAAGAAAAAAGGAAAACGATGGTCTGGAACTCCGCCTGATCGTCCATGAGACTGGGGAACTACAGATCGTTATTTCGTCCGCGCCAACCGGAAACCAAGGCGGGAGTCGCGGGTGGTGGGAGGGGCGGAGTGGTCGCGACAAGCCGCGCGGCTGTTGCGCGTAAAGCTGCCCCACGAACCGCCGCGAAGCACGCGGGACTCTCCAGTCGAAGCTCCTTTCGGATCCGTCAGTTCACCAACTCCGGCATAATTCGCAAACCGATCCTCGCACCACTCCCAAACATTGCCGCTGATGTCGAACAATCCCCAGGCATTGGGCTGGAGCGTGCCCACGTCATGCGTTGCCCCGCCGCTATTTTGATTGGCCCAGGCATAGCGGGCATCGAAGCGATCCCCCCAATAAAAAGCCGTCGTCGTGCCGGCCCGGCAGGCGTATTCCCATTCCGCTTCGGTCGGCAGACGGTATTCCACTTTCTCTTTTGCCGAAAGTTTGCGGATAAATTCGTGCGCGTCGTTCCAGGAAACATCCGTCACCGGTTTCTTGGCCCCCTTGCTGCTGGAGGGGTTGCCGGCCATCACCGTTTCCCACTCTTCCTGCGTGACTACATAGACTCCCAGGTAAAACGGCTTGGAGATCGTGACCTTATGCACCGGCCCCTCATTCGCGCTATGGTCCTTTTCCGAGTCCGGCGAACCCATCTGGAAGCTCCCGGCGGGAATCAGCTTGAGCTTCAGGCCAATGGAGTTCGTGACGACTTCGCCCTCGGCGCCCGGCAATGGCTGCGCCGCGGCCAAGGCGGCGGCAACCATCTTGTTTCCGTCATCCATGTTGATCTTGGAGGGCTTGTCCGTGGATTGCGGGATGATCTTCTCGAACGCGGGCAAGACTTTGTCGTAAATCGTCCGATGTCCGGCCACGGTGGGATGCGACCCATCCGCCGATTCATAGGTGAAATTTCCCACGTCGCAGACGGAAGAGCCGATAAAGTCGCTTTTTACAACCCAATTGAGCGGAGAAAGTCCGTTCACAACATTCGGGTCCGAAACGGCGACCAGGGTGCTGTCCGCAAATGCCGCGGCACCAAGACTCAATAGGAACAGGGATAAACAAATCTTCGCAGACATGATTTTCATAAATGCCTTTCGGTCGTTGCAACTTTATACGTCGCGCGGCCCTCGCTCGCGCTTCGGGTTAGTGTCGTTCCTGGCCGCGCAAGGATCGTTGTCCACTCCCGATTTGGCGGTTGATGATTCAGCTCAAATTCAGAGCGCGGAACATGGCGATGCGCTGCTCCCGCAACGGATCGTTGACGACCTTGCTTTCATTGTTGATGATCATGGTGGCGCGATCCACGGCGGTATGCGCCGGCCAGTGCGGCAGTTTCGGCGTATCGGGATTACCCGTCCGCGCGAACGCGATCCAGGCGTCGCTGACTTTATCGGCGAGGGCGATCGCTTCAGGACCTTCCCCGTCTTGACCGCCGTCTGGACGTTGTCGAAGACGAAGGGGATCTCCATGCCATGCGGCGATCTTAACAGGCCGCCCTGCACGGGGCTCTCCCAGGCGAAGTAATACAGGTAGACCGGCCCCTTGCCGAGCGCCGCACGGCGCTCTGCGATCTTCAGCGTCTGTGCGACGTACTTGTAGTCGCTGGCCATCAGAAGGTAAATGTCGGAAGGCGTGGCGCCGGGGTTGCGTTTGCGATAGATGTCGATTATTCCTTCCGACTGGTCGCCGAGCAGTTTCTTGGCTTCCGCTTTCATCCCGTCTTCGTCCAGTTTGAAGAGCGCCGGCGCGGCAAAGAGGGTCCATTCCGTGCGGTTGCAGCCGATCAGCAACGGAACGTCGGCCGAGACCGGCGACGCCGTGGGGTGGAAAGGATGCTGGGGAAGGACATGGCCGTCGACGGTCGGCGCGAATCCCATGGTCATAAGATCGAGATTGCCCAAGTCACGGGTGACCGCGAAATAGGCCGTCATGATTCGATCCAGCGGAAGCTTCTGGACTTTATGCACATCGGTCTTGGATATGCCCAGTTTGTCGAGCAACCTCTCCGCGTTGCGGGTCGCGACGTTGTGGTTGGCGACCTGAATCGAGACGCCGCTTTCGATCGTGGCGCGATGGAAGAGCCCTTTGGCGGAGGGCATGGCGAGCAATGTCCCGACCTTTCGTCCGCCACCCGACTCGCCGAAGATCATGACCGTATTCGGGTCGCCGCCAAATTGCGCGATGTTCGCCCGCACCCATTTGAGCGCGTGGACGATGTCCAGCATTCCGACATTGCCGGATGCCGCGAAGTCGGGGCTGAACTCGCTGAAGTCCCCGAAACCAAGAACGTTGAGGCGATGATTGATGGCGACCAGCACTGCGTCCCCGCGCCGCGCCAGGTTGGTTCCGTCCGTACTGGAGCCCGATCCGGACCCCGA
This sequence comes from uncultured Planctomycetia bacterium, assembly GCA_963824275.1. Classification (GTDB taxonomy): domain Bacteria; phylum Planctomycetota; class Planctomycetia; order Pirellulales; family Thermoguttaceae; genus JANXQG01. The sequence continues at coordinate 804,735 of CAWGOT010000010.1, forward strand.
TCCGAAGCCGCCGCCATGGATCCAGAGCATTACCGGCCGCTTGCGGCCGTCGTTGAGCCCCGGGGTCCAGACGTTGAGCACGAGGCAGTCCTCGCTCTCAGCCGGCGACTTCCCGCTGGGGGCGGGCTTTGCGGTGGACGGATCGCGCTGCGGGCAGCTAGGGCCCCATTCCAGGGCATCGCGGACACCGCTCCAACTGGCCGGGTCGACCGGGGGCATGAAGCGGTTGGCCCCCGCGGTGCTCGCGCCATAAGGAACTCCCTTGAAAGTCTTAATGCCGCGGTTCTCGATTCCTCGAACCTTGCCGTAGGTCGTCTCCACGATGACATGGACATCCTGCGGGCTCTGTCCCCGCGCATGCTCGACCAGCGCGCTGGTGGAAAATGCGACCACGGACTGCGCCACAAGAAATCGCGGCGGCTCATACTTGAAGTAATCATAATGCTTCGGGATTTCAGATTTGGTTTCTTGCCCATGACGAACATTGCGCTTGATTGTGATTCTATTCCCAGTCCAGCGGCACCGGAAGGGCGCCTCGACCTACTCCAGCGCCTCCGCACGACCCGCACTGGGCCAAGCAGCCCGCTGGGCTTCAGTGGCGAGTCGGCGCGGTAGAACGGCCGATTGGTGTAGGTGTACTTCTTCGACACACCCGGCTGGGCGTCGCCGATCAGCCGGTTGACCCACAGGTCGGTGACCTGGATTTCCAGCGTGTTCGCGCCTGGCTTGAAGCGCGTCGGTCACGTCCGCGCGAAAGGGCGCCTTCCAGAGAATGCCCAGCGGTTTGCCGTTCACAGTCACTTCGGCGAGGTTCTTCACCGTCGCCCAAATCGAGCAAAAGCCGTGCGCCGCTCTTGAACCAATCGGCCTGCGCCTGGATGGTCTTGACTGTAAGTGCCCGTGCCGGAGAAGTACTTCACGCCGGCGTCGGCGTTCTCGCTCCACGAAGTCAGCTTGTCCAGCGTAATCCTGGCCGGTGCGCCACGGTCGGGCTGGAAGCTGACCTCCCAGGGGCCCTCCACCGTGGCCAGCGGCGTTTCCACCGGCCGGGCCACGGTGCGAGACGGCGCCACGGCCGCCTTGCGGAAGACCACGAACACCGCATCGTTGGGGTCCAGCCGCAGCGGCACGGTGGTGGCGGCTCCGTCGATCCGGTACGAGGCTGGTTCCACCCTCCCGCTGTCGGCATGCCACAACTCGGCCTCCTTGCCCTGGACGCGGAAGGTCGCCTCCACGGTCTCGGCCCGCTGCTTGCGGTTGTTGACCCAGTAGATCTCTCCGTCGGCCAGCTTGCGATGCACGAACATCAGGGTCGTATCCGCCTGCGGTTTGGCGTATGCGAAATCCGGGGCCACCTGGAGGGCGGCCAGCGCCTGGGCGATCGTTTGGCTGCCATAGACCTTGCCCTTGCCCGCCCAAAGCTGATCGGCGATGGCCTGGAACTCCGCCTGATCGTCCATGAGGCTGGGGGAGTCCAAGGGCTTGGGTCCCACGACCGCGGCGCCGCCCTCGACCAGGTCGCGGATCTTCCGCAGCACCGCCAGAGACATGTGCCGGCGTTGCCGGGATCGAGTGCCAGCACGCGGTAGCTCATGCCGCTGGGAGTCGTGATCCGCCCGTTCTCCACTGCCAGTTTGTGTACGAGCGCATCGGCGTTGATGTAGTCGAAGTTGTAGCCGGCGGGGATGTCCGGCGGCGAGTTGCCGAACAGAGCGGTGATGTTGGAGTCCTCGCCGTAGAAGTAGACGATGTCGGCCGCGAACTGGCCCTGCTGCAGCAGGTAGGAGCTGCGGGCCAGATAGGTGGTCCAGGGCAGGGCCAGCTCGGCCCAGGTTTCGTGCCGGGTGAACCACTGGCCGAACTGCGCCAATCCGACGCCCGGTATCGCGTCGTTGGACGGCTGATGCACCGAGGTATGGATCACGAAGCGGTTCAGCCCCATGGCCAGCTCGCGGTCGGCGGTGGGCTTGAGCAGTTCCGGAGAGCCAGGCCCAAGGGTCGTTGCTGGTCGTCATGGATTCGGCAGCCACCAGGTTCTGTCCGTAAAGGTGCGCCACCGAGGCCGACTCGCGGACGTCGGCGTTATACTTCACGCTCGGCTCGCGCCCGGCGGCTCGTCCACATGGCGCCCATTGGAATGTCGGCGGTGCGCTTGACCTCCATGCCGTCGCCAATGAAGGCCCGGCCGCTCTCGTGCGATTCGCTGTAACGGCCCATGCCGCGCTCCTTGAGGGACGCCGAGATCTGCCCATAGTAGCACTCGGTGGTCAGGTCGCCGATGGTCTTGCGGAAGTCCCACAGGAAGCGATCGCTCGACTCGGCGCTCTCGACCACCTTGCCGGCAAGCACCGGCAGCCAGGGATGCGGATCGTAGCCTCGGCGCTTGGCGAACTCGGCGAGCATGTCGTCGGTCCAGTTCTGCACGCCGGCTTCCCAACTGTCGGTGACCAGGTACTGCAGGCCGCGCTTGCCCATCAGCGGGCCGACGATGTCTTGGTACTGGCCCAGGTAGTAGTCGAGATAGGCTTTGACGTAGGTGCGATTGAGCTTGTCCACCTCCAGGCCGGAGGTCTCGGGGGTGATGGCCGGGTGGTTGTGCTGGCCGGTCAGCGAATAGCCCATCCGCAGCACGGTCCAGCGGCCGGCGGGCGGGGTCCAGTCCAGGGTGCCGTCCGGCGCATCTTCGAGGTCAGATCCAGAACGTCTCCTTTGCGGATGGCGTCCTCGGCGGGCACTGCCGGCGTGGCCAGCGCATACAGGCCGGTGGCCGCCGTAAAGCCCGCCTTTTCCTCGAAGCGGTTCACCCGCGCGGCGGTGTGCAGCACCAGTTCGGCGATCGGCGTACCCCCGGGGGAAGCCGATCCCTTGCCGCCCGCTGCTCCTGCTTGGCGCCCGGCTGACGCCTGTGACGGGAAGGTAACGCGGAAGAACCTGCCGCTGACCGCGGGAAACGAGATCGTCCGTTGGGGCGTTCGCCCGGAGGGGATGGCCGCGACCAGCCGGAACTGCCGGCCGTCGTCGCTGACCTCCAGCGCCTGGCCGGTGTTCGCGCCTCCCGCCACCAGACTGAGCCCTCGCACGGCCTGGGGCTTGGCAAATTCGAACTGGACCCAGGCTTTCTCGCCGGCCGGCGCCGCCGGCAACGTGCTGGATTTCTTCAGATCGCCGTCGGTCAGCGCGGCCAGGCGAAGCGGCCGCCGCTCGCGGTCAGCTTGGGCTGCAATTCCGCCAGCGTCAGGTCGCTGTCCGGCACTCGATAGGCGACCACCGCGCTGTCGGCGTAGTACTCCGGTTGCCCGCCGCTGCCGATGTTCTGGAAGGGGCCGGTGGTGGAGGGCGGCTTGGGCAACGGGCCCTTGAGCGGCCGCCCGCCCTCGACCCGGATTTCACTCCAGACCAACTTCTTCATCGCCTGGGCAAGCGGCACCCAGGGCCCGCCCGTCGCGCTCCATCCCGGCGAAGAGGCGACGGCCATCTCGAGTCCCAACTGGTCGGCCAGGGTGGCGGCGTACCGGAAGGCATCTTTCCACTCCGGCGTCATATAGGCCACTCGCTTCTCGACGAACCTCTTCGTCGCCAGCTCCTCGGACGTGCCCCCCCCGACCTCGAAGTTCTGGAAACCGCCGATGCCCACCCGCTTCATCCACTCCAAGTCGGCCTTGACGCCTTCCTTGGAGATGTTGCCGTTCATCCAGTGCCACCAGACCCGCGGCTTGGCGCTATCCGGGGGATTCTGGAACCCTTGCTCGAGCGCGTCGCCCGGACTCGGAGCCGCCAAGGCATCGCGGCCCAGCAGAACTCCGGCCCCGGCGGCCAGCGAACCGGCCAGGAACGATCGTCGTGAAACGCGAGGCAGGTAGATCGGCATGATGCAAGGTTCCTTCGCAATGGGTCTTGGTTCGTCAGTGCTGAGGTGATTACTTGGCGGCATTTTGCCCCATGTCGTTGCGGATGACTCTTCCGCCCTTCATGACAAACTTTACACGCTGCAATTCCGTGATGTCCAGCAGCGGGTCGCCGGAGACGGCGATCAAATCGGCATACTTGCCCTTGTCGATGGATCCGATCCGGTCCTGCCAGCCCATCATTTCGGCGTCGACGGTGGTGCCGGACTGGATCGCCCGCGCGGGACTCATGCCGCCATGTTTGACCAGCGCTTCGAATTCGAGGGCTTGCGTCCCGTGGGCGATCGTCGAACCGTCGGCGCCGCTGCCCACGCAGATTTTTAATCCCTTGGTGTTGGCGGCCATCGTGACGGCCTTTTGGAAAATCGGGATCATGCGGTATTTGCCGCCCGTGTTCTTGGCGTCGCTGTCGTCCACGTTCGGTTCGGTGTAGCGGACGAAGGTCGGATCATAATAAGTCCCCTTCTGCACCATCATGTCGACTTGCTCCTGATCCAGCCCCATGCCGTGTTCGATGGTATCGCCGCCGGCAAGGATGGCGTTTTTTTCCCCTTCGCCGCCAAACACGTGACAAGCCACCTTCACCCCGTTGCGATGCGCTTCGTCAACGATCGCCTGCAACACGGGCAGCGGATAGGTGAGCACATACTTCAACTCGCCGCCGGCGGTGAAAGAATAGTTGCCCGTGGGATAGACCTTGATCCAGTCGGCGCCCTTGCTGATTTGCTCCCGCACGGCGGCCCGCGCGTCCTCCACGGAGCGGACCACCTGCCCTGCCAACGGATTGTCCGGGTTCGCCGGGTTCGCCGGCTTGCCCGACCATTCGATGCCGCGGGTTGACACCTGGTATCGAGGGCCGTCAATCCGCCCCTGGTTGATGGCGTCGCGGATGGCCGCGTCGCCGTAGCCGTTGCCGTGGGAGCTCATGTCGCGTGCGGTGGTGAAGCCCGCCCGCAAATCGGCCTGCGCGTTCTGCACCGCGATCAGCATTGCGGTCTCCGTGGTCGTTTTCCGTCCACGACTGTTGAACATGTGCGTATGCGCGTCAATCAAGCCGGGCAGGAGCGTTGCCTGGCTGAAGTCGAGGACTTGCGCCCCGTCCGGGATCTTGACTTGATCCTGCGGCCCCACGGCAACGATCCGTTCGCCGGAGGTTATCACCACCTGGTTCACCAGCATCCGGCCGGTGTTGCTGTCGAACAAGCGTCCGGCGCGAATCGCGGTCACTCCCGGCGCCGGCGGAAGTTGCATGATGCCGCCATCCGGCCCCATCATCGGGGTTGCCCCCGCGCCCCGCCACTTGCCGGGGAAGAGCTTTGGCATCTCAAGCGGGGGCTGGTGAACCAGCGGGGCCTGCTGCGGCGGCGGGACCTGCGCCGAAACGGCGACCGTGCTGAATGCTGCCGCCAGGGCGGTGAAGAAGATCAATTTGCAGCGATTTCCTTGAACAGGCATATTTTTCAGTCCTTAAGTAAGGCAACGAACGGATAATCCGAGCTTCTTGCCGGTAAAGCAACTGGAAACCTTCAGTCGCCTAGCCTTCGAAGTGTTTCGTCGTCGGGAGGCCCTTCCTTCCAGAGCTTGATGGCGGCGTCGTTCTTCTGCGGCGTCCCGGGAGTGGTACGGCCGTCGGCAACGTACTTCTCCAACAAATTCGTCAGTCGCGCGACGATTTCCGGGTGGGTCTTGGATTCGTTGTGTGCGTTCGCCGACGTCCTTGCTCATGTCGTAGAGCTGGATCGGCGGAAGGTGCTTCGCTTCCTCGCTGCCGGGCTTCGGCGCGCTCCAACCGCCGGAACTGGGGCAGAGTTCCAGTTTCCATTGCCCCTGGCGGATCGCAAAGGAGCCGTTGATGGAATGATGTACGACGGCCTCGTGGATCGGTTTGTTCGCCTCGCCCAGCAACGCCGGCAGGATGCTGACGCTGTCTTCGCCGGCATTGTCCGGCAGCTTCGCGCCGAGGATGTCCGCACAGGTCGCCATCAGGTCGGTCAGGCAGATGAGCTGGTCGTTCCGCGTACCGGGCTTGATCTTGCCCGGCCAGCGCGCGATGAACGGAATCCGGTGGCCACCGTCCCAGATGTCGGCCTTATAACCGCGGCGGTCGGCACTCGGGTAATGGCCTTGCGATTCGAGATCGGGAATATCGGCGACGGGCGACAACCGTTGTCACTGGTGAAAATGACGAGCGTGTTGCCGGCAATGCCGGCGTTGTCGAGCGCGGCGAGCACTTCGCCGACCGCCCAGTCGGTTTCCATGACGAAGTCGCCGTACTTCCCGAGTCCGCTCTTTCCCTGCCATTCTTTCGTCGGAACGATCGGGGCGTGCGGCGCGTTCAACGGCAGGTACAGAAAGAACGGGTGCACCGGCCTTCGCGTGCTCGCCGACATAGACGACCGCTTTGCGGGTCAGCGTCGGCAAGACATCGACTGGCTCGAAACTCGGCGCGGCGATGCCGGCCCGCACAAACGTCTTTTGGACGGTCGGCATCTCGGTGAACCGGTTGTTCTCGATGAAGGCAAACGGCGGCATGTCCAGCGAGGCGCTGATGCCGAAGTAGTAATCGAAGCCGCGCGTTGTTGGACCGTCGCCAATCGGCGCGTCCAGCCGCTTTTCGGAAATCTTCATGCCGAGATGCCACTTGCCGATGCAAGCCGTCGCGTAGCCGTGCTGCTTCAGCAACGCCGGTACGGTGAGCCGGCTCGCGGCGATCAACGGCGAACTGAAGCCCCCCAGCACCCCGGCCTGGAGCTGCGACCGCCAGTTGTAGCGGCCGGTGAGGATGCCGTACCGGCTCGGCGTGCAGACAGCCGAACTGGAGTGCGCGTCGGTGAAGCTGATCCCTTGCCCGACCAGCCGGTCGATGTGAGGTGTGGCGATCTTGCCGCGCTGCGCGTTCAGACAATGCACGTCGCCATAACCGAGGTCATCGCAAAGGACATAGACGATATTGGGTTTCGAGGCCTGCGGCGCAGCGGCGGCATGAATCGCGGCCAGCGGCGCAAACAGCAGAGCGATGAGTTGTGCGGTGAGAAAAGGTCTCATTGGGTCTGCTCCTCTTTCGCTTGTCCTTTGTTGCGGATTTCATGGAACTGCCTCTGCTCATTTCTTCTTAAGGAAAAGCACCTCGATCAGCGGGCCCGATCCCGCCACCTTGCCTTGAAGGCTAAAATCGGCGTAGGTGCTGGAGGCCAGCTTGTTTTCGATCGCTTTGACCGGCTTGCCGTCCACGCGAACCTCCCGCAGGCTGGTATTCGCCGGCAGCAAGAGATGGAAATCAGCGTCCTCAACTCCCGAAGCATGGAGTTGTAACGTGATGCGGTCCTCTTTCAGCTTCCAGTCGTAGCCGAGATAAGCCCCGGAAGGGCCATAATCGGCCGTGATGCCGGCCTGCGTCAATCCGGTTACTGCCCATCTCGGTGAGACGCAAACGTGTTGCCAGAGTGCTCCCTTGTCTTCAAGCCCCGCCAGGCCTTCCATGATTGCCGAAACAAACGCTGCCGCCGACCAGCCCGAAGGTCCGCCACCCTGGTTGCTCCCATCCGCCTTGTAAAGGAAGTAAATCGAGCCGTCCTTTTTCACCTTTTGCATTGCTCGCTGCAGGATGTCCCATCCATAGGCTTCCTCTCCATAGTTGAAGGCGCCTTTGGCCAGTTCCCCACCGACGAAACCCGCAAGTCCACCATTGATATACGTCCCCGCGGGCGATGGATTACTGAGGTTCGGAAAATCGGCATACGGGGGATCGATGCTATACCACTCCGAGAACAAGTCTTGGCCATGCTGCTTGCGCCGGGCCTGGTATTCGTCGAGAACGCTGCGTCCCTGGGCCAGGTCCAGCACGCCGCGGTTCAAGGCATAAGCGTTCGATAGTGAGAGCCGCTTTTCTTCGGCAACCTCGCCCTTGGGAAGGGGATTGCCGCCCAGATGCACCTGATGCGTAAAGAAACGGCCATTCCAGCACGTTGCAAAGAGATTGCGTTTGAGGAACTCGGCTTTTTGCGTCCAATAGTCAGATGCCTTTACATCACCCAGGTGCCGGTAGAGGGCAGCCACCTGGCGGCAGGCCTGGATCATGCCCGTGTTGTCTCCATGCATGATCGCCATCGGCAGGTTCGGCTCAATTCTACGATTTCCATACGGTCCATTCGCGGGAACGCCCCAAGTGAAGTCCCAAGTGTCGATCGTGAAGGTTCGTTTCACCAGCATGTGGGTCGCGTCCCAGCGTTTAGGGTCGTTCATGGAATACTCGAGCCCCTTGGTCAAGTGCGGCAGCACCTTGCGAAGCCAGGCATCATCGCCTGTGGCCTGCCAGACCTGATAACAGCCTTCGACCATCAGGTACTCGACATCCGCCTCCAATTCAAGCCGCACGAGCGCCTTCTGGTCTTTCGGAAAACGCTGGATGCAGTCGGGGTTCGCATAGCCGGTATGCATATCGTTGAGGGGCGTGAAGATTTCGTAGAAGAATCCGGCGTTCGTCTGATGTTCGCAGAGGAATTCCAAGGCGCTCGAAAGGTCCTTCTCCCAATACTTGTAGCCCTTCAGTTCGTGGATATGATCGCGGATCCAATAGGGATTGACGCGCACGGTGGCGCCGTCGGCCGTCCACGTGTGCGAGTCGCCCTTCACCTGATCGATCATCCTCCCCAAGAAGCTTTCCAGCTCGGGCATTTCCGGGACCGACAAACGCGTGCGCGACGGCGTATCCGTGGCACGTAGGGCCGCCAAGGGCGAGAGCAGGACGGCGACGAGCAGGGCGAGGCTACGTTTCATGAGTGCGGCTTTCCTTGGGGAACCTCCGAAAACTGCGGCTCGGAGTTGGCTTCATAGTGAGGTGAGAGCTTGGTGTTCGGTCGTTTCTATTCTATATACCGTTCCAGCAGAGCAGGTTTTCCCGGCGCGACCAGAATAGAGCTTTCGTAGCCCTTGAACTTCAGATCGAAGAAGATCCCGGTTTCGTCTTTTTGAGGAGCAAGCATGACGATGTTTCCCGTCTGCGGGTCCATAACGGCCCACTCGCCGCCGGGAATTGCACCAAGATTGACCGGGCGGAATCGTCCGGCGTAACCTTCGCGGCCGAGATTGCAAAGCAGGAAGATCATGCGGCCGTCGCGGGAAAACGTTCCGCTGAATAGGGCTTCGCTCGGGTTCTCGGTCTTCATGCGCGGTCCGCTGATCGGGCCGGCCGCTTGACGGACGGCGGCCGGCGAATCGAGCGGCCGCGGGAGAGAGGGAGGCGCGGACCCCCCATGCGACAACGGACCGGGCTGGCTTGCCGTCGCATGGGGGGTGCCGGCCTCCCTCTCTCCGCCGTCCGCCCGAAGGACCTTGATTCCGGCGTCGGCAAGCGCCTTGACCGCTCCCGGCGAGGGAAGCGAGTGTTTCGGAAAACGATTCCGCTGAACTTCGATAGCCGGTCGCGGCCAAGTTCGACAATCGATTGGGAATCGATCAGGGTGAACGGGATCTGGCTGCGGCAAAGAGACTGGCCGACCGCGTCGAAGGAGCGGACGGTTTCCCGCAAGATCTTGGACTGGGTGTCGACGCTGACCGGCCCGGCAGTCGGGATGTATTCGCGTTGCAGGGTTTCGATGGGGTAGTAAAGCAGAAGGCTTCTCACGGGGACGGCGTCGCGGAGAACGGCATTCAGGCGGCCGACGAATTCGCAATAGTTCTTGTGCGTCTGCTCGTTGCGATAGGGGGAATTGGCGTCGCCTTTGATGCCGTAATAGAGGTTGAAATCCGTCACGCCCCAGGCGGCCTCCCAGGCCGCGGTGGCGTCCATCATTTCGAGGGTCGCAGCACGTTTATCGCCTTCGCGTTTCTGGCTGAAGTCGCTGACTTCGCTCATCACGCGGCGCTCGTCGATGAGGGTCGCGGCGGAACAGGGAAAGGCGGCGGCCATCCAGGAGTCGTTTTGGCAGGCCATGGGATCGGACGTGAGCATGTCCAGCCCTGGAATCTGCATGTGTTTCATCACCAGCAGTTTATTGCCGTCGATCGGCACGTGGGCCTCGAGATACTCCTCCCGCAGCGTGTGGCCCGACGATTTGGGCCCCGCCGGATCGGCCGCGCAGAAAGCGGCCAGCGCACCGTAATAGCGCGTGGCATCCAATTCGGCCAAGAGCGCCAGTATTTTCCCCGCAACAGCTTGTCCTTTTCGCTGTCGCCCGCAAACAGCGACAGGACGTTGGGCATGAGTTCCTCGCCGTATTTTTGCCGGTAGCGCTCTTTGAGATCGTCGGTATAGGTAACCATGGGAAGATTTTTCTTCTTCGGGTCGGGAGGATCGACGATGCGGACCTTCACGCCGGGGAGCGGCCCGATATTGACGGCCATCATGGAAGGTTCGTCGGTGAAAAACGCCTCCGCTTTTCGGTAGAGGTCGTCGCCGAGCTCAGTCTTGTAACGCCGGTAGGTCAAATCGATGAACCGGCCGACCGCCTTGGGCGAAAGCGGATCGGGATATTTCTGCCAGGAGGAGAAATTATTGCAAGAGTGCGTGAACTCGTAACATTCGCGGACGTAACAGGGCGGATTGCTGTCGGGATCGTAAACCATTTCCTTGGAGACCAGTTCGGGATGGCCTTCCAGAACCGTGCCGCCGCCCTCCAGGCTCGGATACCCGTCCTCGTCGTAAATCCAAAAGCGAAGCCCTTCGCCGGCGACGTTCCGGGCCCCCTGGACGAAGATCTTCCAGTTTTCGTCGTTGCGGATGTAACCGGCCCCGCCGACGTTAATGACCAATCCTCCCAGACCGCAGTCGTCCCGGAAATAGTCGACGGTTTTCACGTCGCGGAGGTCGCGGCCGTGAACCATCTGCAGCGGCCGCAGGGCGCGGGACGGACTGGACCACTCTTTCGTCCATGGTTCCGGCAGCGCGTTTTTGTCAGCGCCGTCTGTGTATCAGCGGCATTCAGCGCGGCTAAGGGCGACAGCAGAACAGCGACGAGCAGGGTTAGGCTAGGTTCTCGCATTATCTTCTTCTCCCACGAACAAACTAGAAAGTGCCGAGCAGGACCCGCAGCGGTTGCGGCGCCGAGCTGAAGCCGAGACCGTTGTCGGTTTCGTCGCCGTTCCAGATGCGGACAAACCGCGGACCCTGCGGCATATCTGCGCCGCCAATCGATGTAACGGGACCATTGTCCGCCGCCTTCGGGCCATCGCCGGCGGCGAATTCTTCGACCCGCAGGAACTCGCGTTGTCCGCCGGACGCGGCGCGGAAATCGACGCGGCAGAAGGCGCCCGTCACCCAGAACTGGTTGGGCGCTATCTTGGCGATGAGGGCTCGGCCCACGGGATTGATTATCGAGATGGGGCCGGCCGCGGTAGGAGCGGCGCCGCCGACCATGGGTAAATGGTGCCCGGAGGGGCGCCGAAAGTGACGGTCGCCCGCCAGTCGCCGAAATCCATCGTTTGCGTCGGCTGGCCCTGCTGTTCGTAGACGGTCTGGAGTTTGCCCTCGAAATTCGCCCGCGCGACTTCGCGCATGATCGGCTCCAGCATCTGGTAGGTCAGCCTGAGCTGGGCCAGCGACTGCTCGGTCACGCGGGTGCGCCCAGCGGTTCGTTGGAGTATGCGGTGTAGTCGAGTCCGAAGGGGGCCCAGCCGATGGCCCCGTGCCCGAGCGCGGCAAAGCACATCCGCCCGTTCCCCGCGCGGTCTCCGGCACCAGCAGGGCGTTGTCCGGCCGGCTGTAGCGCTTCGCCACCTCGACGTAGCGGGCCTCGTCGTTCATGTAAATGTCGGGGGCCAGGATATCGATGGCCGGGGCCCCGGCCTTCCAGATGTCGAGCACGTTGTCCGTCGGGCCGCCGCTTTCGTAGGTGCCGGGCGGACCGGGTGTGAAAGGATCGCGCAAGGCCGCGTTGACGTACATCGGCAGCGCGTACTCCGCCTTGCCCGCGGCGGCCACCTGGCCGATATAGCGGGCGACAGACCAGGCGCAGAAATACTCGTCGGCGTCGGCGCCGAAGACCTCGGGCCACGTGCCGCCAGCGGGCAGGGGCACCCGGCCTCCCAGGGCCTTCAACAACTCTGCCGGCACCGCGGCGTTAAAGAGCTTCTGGGCCTCGGGCGAGTAGTCGCGGGCGGCGCCTCCGGCGGCGCCCGGCTCGTTTTCAACCTGAATCAAGATTACCGTGTGCTGCGGATCGGCCGCCTTCAAGTGCCGCATCAGGGCGCTGAAGGCGTGCATGTCGGCGGCCAGCGCGGCGGAGGCGTACGGCGACGGCGAATCGATGTGGCGGCCGTTCTTGTCGATGATCCCCGGAAACTTCTCCGGCCGGCTCTTCGCCCACAGCGGCATGTAGTGCGACCTGGCGTTCTTCCAGGTGCCGAACCAGAGCAGCGTCAGCCGCAGGTGATGCTCGCGGGCCTCCTTCAACGGCGTGTCGACGACCGACGTGTCGAACTTGCCCGGTTCCGGCTCGAATTGCTCCCAATAGACCGGGATCTCCAGCGTGTTGGCATGCAGGTATTCCAGGGCCGGCCAGACCTTGGGCAGCATCGCCGGCCAGGCGCTGGAGTTGTGGGCCTGCGCCCCGAGACTCAGGAATGGCGCCCCGTCCACGAATAGGGCGTGCCGCCCGTCTTGGCTCACGAGATGCGGAATTGGATTGGCATCCGGCTGTGCCCCCGCGGCAGAGGCAGAGATGCCGGCGACAATCGCGGCCAAGGCGGCCGGGCGGATGAACGTAGTGATCGTTTCGAGTCTCATAATGGATCTCTCCCTAGTTGGCGATTTGGAATCGTTACCGCGCTGTAAACCGGTAGTCTCCCGATTGAACCTCGAAAACCGCCTCGCCGATTTCCCCTCGCAGCAATTTCACGCCTTGCGCCTCGGTCGCGGGCTTGCCCGATTCCCGTGCGACCGCGGCGGTGAAGGCGGGTAGGAAGACGGTGGCGGTGGTGTTGGCCGGAATCGTCAGGTCGAGCGCGAATACGCCCTCTTTCATCGTCCAGGAACTGGTGATGAGACCCGGCATGGCACGCAGGCTGGCGCTGGCCGAAGTCAGTCCGCCGCCGACGCGGGGATGGATGATGATGTGCCGGAAGCCCGGCTTCTCAGGGTCCAATCCGATGCCCGCGGCCGAGTCGAACAACCACTGGCCGCAGGAGCCGAGCGAGTAGTGGTTGAAGGAGTTCATGCCGGGGTTCTGAAAGCCGCGTTCGGGGGTCCACCCGTCCCAGCGTTCCCAGATCGTCGTGGCGCCGTGCTTCACCGAGAAGAGCCATGAGGGGAAGGTATCCTGCATCAGCAGCTTATAGGCCGTATCGGCCTTGCCGGCCTGGGTGAGCACGGGCAGCAGGTAGCCGACCCCGATGAAACCGGTCGAAAGGTGCCAGCCCTTGGCCTTAATGTCCTCCTCGAGATATTGCGCCGCCTTGGGCCGCAATTCCTCGGGCAGGAGATCGAACTTGAGGGCCATGGCGTAACAGGACTGGGTATTGCCGGTGATGCGGCCGTCGGGCTTGACGTAGCGCTTGTTGAACGCGGCCTTGATCTGGCGGCAGAGTTCTTCATATTTGGCCGCCTGGGCATCGTTGCCGATCGCCTTGTAGGAGCGTGCCACGAGGCCCGTCGAGTAGGCGAAATAGGCCGTGCCGATCAGGTCTTTGGGAGTATTGGCCCCGATCGACAGCCAGTCGCCATAATCGTTCCCGCGGTCCTTGTCGCGGATGAGGTTCGTGCTGTGCTTGCGGCACCACTCGATCCAGCGGGTCATGGCCGGCAGATGGCGCTCGAGGATCCGCCGGTCGCCGTAGACCTGGTAGATCGTCCAGGGACAGATCACGCCGGCGTCGGCCCAGGCGGGCACGCTACGGCCGCCCATCGTGTTGGGATTCACGTCGCTGAAAGCCCCGTCCGGCGACTGGCCGTCGTCGACATCGACCAGCCACTTGGTGAAGAAGGGGGCCACGTCGGCGTTCATCGCCGCCGTGCGGACGAAGACCTGGGCGTCGCCCATCCAGCCCAGTCGCTCGTCGCGCTGCGGGCAATCGGTGGGGATGCTGAGGTAATTGCCGCGTTGGCCCCACCAGATGTTCGACTCAAGCTGATTGATGCGGGGATCGGAACAGGTGAATTCGCCGGTCCGCGGCATATCCGTGCCCAACACGATGCCGGTCACGGCGTCGGCGCCTGGCTTACTGGGCAGGCCCGTCAGTTCGACGTAGCGGAAACCGTGGAAGGTAAACGTCGGCTGCCAGACCTCCGTGCCGCCGCCCTTGCAGACGTAGGTATCGACGGACGGTGCGCCGCGGAGGTTTTTGGTGTACAACGTGCCGTCCGGGTTGAGCATTTCGGCGTGCCGCAGGGTGAGCTTCGTGCCGGCGGGGGCCGAGACCTTCAGCCGCACCACGCCGACCATGTTCTGTCCCAAATCAAAAACCCACTGGCCCGGTTTGGGCTCGGCAACCGACTTGGGCCTCAATTCACCGGTCTCGCGCACCGGCTGCATGACCTGGCCTTCCAGCAGAAGGGCCCGGGCACCCGCTTGCGGGTCGCGGACGGTTGCCGCCGGCCAGGAAGCATCCAGCCCCGGCGAATCCGGGGCGGGCACCATGTACCCATGGTCGGCTTGCGGGTCGCGTAATTCCTTGGTCGCGTCATAAGACTCGCCGAGCATGAAGTCGGACGAGAGGATGGGGCTGGCGTGGATCTTCCAACTCGCATCGCTCACGACCCGCTCGACGCTGCCGTCGCTGTAGGTCACCTCCAGTTGCGTCAGCAAGGCCGGGACCTTGCCGAAGAATTGGAAACCGCCGTTGCCGATATGGCCGCAGTACCAACCGTTGCCCAGCAGGGCGGCCATGGCGTTTTCGCCCGGCTTGAGCAGGGAGGTCACGTCGTAAACCTGGTAGCGGACCCGCTTGCGATAGTCGGTCCAGTCGGGCGCGAGCACATGGTCGCCCACCCGCCGGCCGTTGATCCGGATCTCATACAGACCCAGCGCCGTCGCATACAGACGGGCCGAGGCGACCTGGCGTGCCGCGACCGGGTACCCCGGCTTCCCGCCCAAGGTGAACGACTTGCGGAGGATGGGAACCGGTCCGGCCGCCGCGGTGCTGCCCACCTTGCCCCACGCACCCTGACCAAAAGCGGCAATCTCGAATGAATCTTGCCAACCGGAATCGTTGAATCCCGCGGCGTTCCAGCCCTCGGCCGCATGGATTGAAGTCTTCCAGTGGCGGTCGCTGACAATCGTCTGTGTCTGCTTGCCCGGGTATTGGATCGTGATTTTCGCGCAGACTCCGGCGACGGATGCGACGTTCTTGCCGGTCACGGCGAGGACGTTTTCGCCGGCCTGCAGGTGCGGCAGAAGATCGTAGCTCTGCGGTTGCTTCCAGCCATCGCGCTCTCGCCACTGGCCGATTTGCTTGCCGTTGACAAATAGGGTGAATTGATCGTCCACGGTGAGAATCAGCCGGGCGAGCTTGGGCTTCTCGCCGGCCGGGAGGGTGATGCGGCAGCGGAAGCAACGGTCGCCGGCCGGCGCCGCCTTGGTCAGATCGACGCCCGGTTCCGGGCACCAGATCCACTTCGCGCCCTCGAGTGAACCGGCCACCGCATCATCCGCCGTCAGGTCGGCTTCGATCCACTGGGCGGACCAATCGGCGGGTTTCAAGAGGCCCATTTCCCAACGGGCGGGCTTGCTCCAGGCGCTCTCGCGGCCGTCGCGGTCCCACGCGCGGACCTGCCAGTAGCAGACCTGGCGCGAGGCCAGCGGCCGCCCGGCATAGACGATGTGCGCGGTCTCGTCGGAAACGACTTTGCCGCTGTCCCACACGTCACCCCGATCCGCTTCCAGCGCCGCGGGCGATGAGGCCACGAGCACCTGGTAGGCCGTTTGTCGCTGTCCGCGCTGTTGTGATTCGATAACCCAACTCAGCCGCGGCCCGGATGTACCGGGCGCCCGACGGCATCGACGCCCATGGGGTCTTTCAGGTATTCGCAGCGCAGATCTCCAACTTGGATTGTCTGAGCGTGCGCAAGACTGGAAGCAACGAGGAGCAATGGAAAAAACAGGATTGCTGCCTGACGCATGATTCAACCTCCGCGACCCAGGACATGGAGCAATATAATCACTTTTGTCATATGCCATTTCACCATAAGAACGAACCAAGTGCAAGCACGTGGTAAGGTTTTATCGAAAAACCTGTTATTACAAATGGTCGGCGGACGGAATCCCGGCAGGCGGGGATGGGGATGGGGCGGCGGGGATTCCCAAGGTGCGGCAAGCCGCGAGCGGAGAACGACCGAGCCCGCTTTCCCTTGTTGACCACCGCGGGAAAGCATGCCATACTAGCGGAATGGCATTTCCTCTGGGACCCAAGTTCAAACAGCGAGAAGTTTACGAGCAGTTGCGGGCTGCCATCTGGACGGTCGCTATGGACCCGGCCAGCGGCTTCCCACCGACGGCCAGTTGACGCGCAAGTTCCATACCTCGCGGCTCACCGTGGCCCGCGCGATGCGGGACCTGCAAGTTGACGGCCTGCTGGAGCGGCGTTCCGGCGCGGGTCGTTTGTCCGCCTGCCGGCCAATCAAGCAACCAAGCCGCGGGTTGATACCTGATAGCGGGGGCCGTCAATCCGCCCCTGGTTGATGGCGTCGCGGATGGTGCCGTAGCCGTTGCCGTGGGAGGCTCATGTCGCGTGCGGTGGTGAAGCCCGCCCGTAAATCCGCCTGCGCGTTCTGCACCGCGATCAGCATTGCGGTCTCCGTGGTCGTTTTCCGTCCACGACTGTACCATTTGACAGGGTCAGTTCCCAACCGAGAATTCGGGTTCTGGCGGCACCCATGGTCCACGCCGCACGAGAATGCTTCAGCCTTGCGAGCAGCTTCGTCTTTCCGGAAATCACCGCAGCCATCGAATGCGAGATGATTTTGTGGTCGGGAAAGGAGCATACGCGCCGGAGTGTGCGCGCAAGCTCCCGAGCGGGGCGGTTGACGAGGCCGACCCGGTTTGCGCGGCGGGCCTCGGCAAGGCCCGCCGCAGAGCCGAATTCTCAAGGCGTTGCGGTTTCCGTCTTCGATCTCGCACGCAATAGGACCACAACAAGCGGCAATCCGTCGGCCAACCGGCCCGCTTCCCAGGCGCGTCAATTCACCGACGGCAGCGAGCCGCGCGGAAGGTCCTGCGCGGTGAAACGCATGATCTGTGTCACACCGTCGAGACTCGCGGGCAGGATCGCCAGCAGACCGAGCTGAACGTCTTCGAAGTAAATGAAGTTGGCCGCCTTTCCATTGACGCGGCAGATGCCGTGCAGGAACGACTGCTGGGGAACGCGAATGATGAGGAAGCTGTCGACGCGCGGCCGCGGGCCGGCGAGTGCCGCCGCGCAGACTTCGAGCATCTGCTCCAACTTGGGGTGCGATGTCCGCTCCCCGAGATCATGGAACTCTTCCCGGTCCCCGAAATGGTCGAGGAAATAGTTGAACGGGTCCTTGAAGTCTGCGGCTTCCGCGATCTGCCGCTTGAGGTCTTCGAGTTTGTCGAGGTTCATTTGCCGGATCCGCTCTTGCGCAACCGCGCGGCCGCGTCGGGAACGCAGGGAGGCGGCGCTAAAATGCCTTTCGAATTTCCGTGCTTTTCGCCAAGAGAACCGAGAGCCAGTCTACACCAAGTACGGTGCAGGAGCAACTTGAATTGCGGCACAGTGCGGTCAACCCCGCTTCATCGCACGGCGAAATTCGGCCAGGTCGGGACAGGCGCCGGCCGATCGCACGTGGTCGGCCTGATGCTGACCGCGATGTTCATTTACGTCTTTGGTTTCCCCGTGGAGAGGAGAAGGCGCTGTACGATCAACAGCCCGTGGAGGCGGTCACGATGGCCGAAGCCGCGCAGGCCGCGTTCGATCTGCTGGGCGGCGAGGAGTACCTGGCCGCCTTCCGCCGGGCTCACGGCTGGTTCCTGGGCTGCAATAGCCTGAAGCTAGCCGTTGCGGACGTTCGCAGCGGCCGCTGCGACGGCCCTGTCCTGTGCGCCGATCGCGCAATGGCAAGGGGATGACCTCGGTCGAATGCAACTGGTTCTTGTCGCCCACTTCCCCCATCCAGACATGATTCAAATACTGGTCGCCTTGACGTTTTGACGCGTGCTTGATTTTTTTCCCGCACCCTTGCCTCAAATACGTGAGTGCCTACTATTGAAACGGAGTCCTCTTTTCCTTCGCAGGCAATCGCGGGTGGTTTCATGGAATACGAAGAACCTCGCCGATCCACGGCGACCAGCCATCGGATTCTGATTGTCGACGACGACCGCAGCAGTTGCGAGATCATCGCGAAGATCCTCTCGCTGCGCCGCTACGACGTTGATGTTGCCTATAACGGACCTGCCGCGTTGGAGCTGATTCAAGAGCGGGACTACGGCCTGGCGTTGATCGACTATCGCATGCCGGGGATGGATGGCTTAGAACTGTATCGCAAGATACGCGAACTGCGGCCCAACCTCGTGGGTGTGTTCGTAACCGGATTCCCCACGATTGACACGATTTACCCGGCGATCTCGACCGGTGTCAAGCGCGTGCTCGGCAAGCCGGCGGGCTCCGACGAACTGCTTTCGGTAATCGAAGAATTCGTGGGAAGCACCGCCTGATCTCCAGGGAGGAAGCGATGGCCGCAGACATGCCTCCCGAGCGACCTCCCATCGGCCCTCAGCCCGCCGAAGCCGTGCGCCAGCAACAGTTGCACCAGCGGATCGGGCAGTTGGCGGAGGCCGAGCAGCGGCTGCGGGCCGTCGTCGACAATGTCGTGGATGGGATCATCACGATCAGCGAGGAGGCCATCATCGAGTCGTTCAACCCGGCGGCCCGGCGTCTGTTTGGTTACACGGCGGCGGAGGTGATCGGAAGAAATGTAAGTGTCCTCATGCCGGAGCCCTATCGAGGACATCACGACGGCTACGTGGGAAATTACCGCCGCACCGGTGTGCCAAAAATCATCGGCATCGGGCGGGAAGTGCTGGGATTGCGCAAGGACGGATCGGTGTTTCCCATGGACCTGGCCGTGAGCGAGTTTACGATTGACGGGCGGCGGGCGTTCGTGGGCATCGTCCGCGACATCAGCGAAAAAAAGGACGCCGAACGCCGCAAGGAGGAGTTTCTGGCGATGCTGGCGCACGAGCTGCGAAATCCGCTGGCCCCGATTCGCAGCGGCCTGGACCTGCTGGAAATGGAGGGTGTCGATACGGCTACGGCCGCTTGGGCCCGCGACATGATGAAGCATCAGGTCCAGCACCTCGTGCGGCTCGTTGACGACTTGTTGGACGTGTCGCGGATCATGCGCGGCAAGGTCCAGGTTCGCAAGGAGCGGCTGCCGCTGAAGGCGGTAATCGACCTTGGACTGGAAACGGCCCAGCCGCTGATCGCGTCGCAAGGGCACGAAGTCGTGTTGCAGATTGCGGCGGCGCCGATCTGGATCGAGGCCGATCCGGTGCGCATTGCGCAGGTCATCACGAACTTGCTCAACAACGCGGCCAAATACAACAACAAGCCGGGTCATATCTGGGTCACTGCGCGACGGAACGGCGAACAGGCCGTCGTGCAGATTCGCGACGACGGGATCGGCATCGAGCCCGAGTTGCTGCCGCACGTCTTCGACCTCTTCACGCAGGCGAATCGTTCCTTGGCGCGATCGCAAGGCGGCCTGGGCATCGGCCTGACCCTGGTCCGCAGCCTTGTCGAAATGCACGGCGGTTCGGTCGAGGCCCGCAGCGAAGGGCCGGACAAGGGGAGCGAATTCACGATCCGCCTGCCGGCCCCGCTGTCCTTAACGCGGGAAGCGACGCCGGCCAGCGCGATCCAGCCAGCCCTCGGCGGCCCGGCCACGCGGTGCGCTATCGCGTGCTCATTGTGGACGACAACGTGGCCGTGGCCGCAAGGTCCTCGCCGAGATCCTCTCGCGCTGGCACCACGAGACCTGCGTCACGCACACGGGCGAAGCGGCCTTGAAGCTTGCCAAGACCTATCAACCGGACGTTCGTGCTCCTGGACATCGGCCTGCCCGGCATCACCGGCTATCAGGTTGCCGAGGAGTTGCGGCGGCAGCCGGAGTTCGCGCGAACGCTGTTGGTGGCGATTACCGGTTATGGGCAGGAGGAAGATCGCCGCCGTTCGCGGGCGGCGGGCTTCAACCACCATCTCGTCAAGCCGGTGGAGCCGGAGGAATTGCGAGACGTGCTCTCATCCGATGTGGCCGCCGGGTGAGCCCAGGACAGTTCTCGACGGAGCGCCGTAGCGCCGCCGTTTGCCTGGGGCGGGCCGTGCCGATTGACGCAACCATCTCCCGGCATTAGACTCTTCGAAAGGGCCGATCGATCGGCCCTGCGGCACGAATCGTTACGCCGTGCAACGCACGGCAAGGCACTGGCAGAGGAAACCCATGAGACATTACCAAATCGTGATCGTGCTCGCCGCTGCACTGGCGGCCCAAACCCCGGCCCGCGGCGGCACCGTGGGGCGGGTCGACATGTCAACGCTCCGCACGCCGATCTACACGGCCGAGGACGGCGCCTTCGTGCGGCACAACGGCGACCGCTTCAATAACCGCCCTCTGTACTGCAACCAATTGACCGCGATTGTTGTCGCCGGCGACCGGCCGCTGATGCGTTTCGGCAGTGGGTCGGTGCTGGACGGCACCTTCATGGCGGCGCTGGTCCGCGGCAACAAGGCCAAGTGGCTGCACGACTGGTCCGACATCACTTCGAAGTACAGCCCCGACCACATGCAGTGGATTGTCAAGGACGGCGGATTCGGAGCAACCGTTCTCACATTGGATGCGGTGCCGCCGGCCGACGGCGCGGGGATGGCAGCCCGCCTTCGGATCGAAAACGCGGAGGCCGGCGATCGGCTGATCCTGGGCCTGCGGCGGCGCAGTGCAGCAGAAGGAGAGCCTGCTTGCGGTCTGGGACGTGACGACTGCCGGGCGGCAGAAGACCCTTGCGCAGACGTTTTCGCGCGACGATTGCCGCAACAACCGGGTGACGATCGAGGGCGACCGGGTTATCGTGCAGCTTGGCGAGAAGCCGAAAAACGCCGCCGTAGGACGCTGTAGCGCGGCGTCCAAAGTCGCTATCACCGACGCCGGCGAGTGGTCGAATCCGTTGAGGCTCTTGGCCAGCTCTTCATCCTCGACAAGTCCGGCGAAGAAGGAAAGCAATCCGCTGGCGTGCGGCGTTGTGAACCTGGACGGCCAGCGGGAAATCTACTGGGCGATGTCGGACGTGCCCAGCAGCCAAGCCGGCAACGCGACTTTTCCGCCGCCTGCCGAGGCCTTCGCCGCGGGGCTGAAACGGGCTGAGGAAATCGGGCACCGCGTGGTGGTCGATACGCCCGATCCCCGCCTCAACGCCCTGGTGGCCGCCTCTACGCCGTCACCGACGGCGTCTTCCGGGAAGGGATCTTCACCCACTCCGGCATGCGCTGGGGCGTGCCGCTCTTGGGCTGGCGGACGATGTTCGGCGGCACGGTCTACGGCTGGCATGACCGCGTCAAGACGCAGGCCCGCTCCTGCCTGGCAAGGCAGATCACCGAATCCGATAAGACGCTCCCCAAGGCCGATGCGGCGACCGGCCTCAGTTGCCAGTCGCTCGACTCCCGCCTCTTCGGCAAGGGCCGCGTCGATTTTCATCAGCCGTGGCACTACGACATGCAGAGCCAGTTCTTCGACCAACTCATTCATGCCTGCGCTGGACCGGCGACCCGGAACTGGAGAAGATGCTGCGTCCGGCGCTGGAGCTGCACCTGGAGTACATCCACGACTGCTTCGATCCGCACGACACCGGTCTGTACGAGAGCTACGCCAATACCTGGCCGACTGACGACCAATGGTACAACGGCGGCGGCACCGCGGAGGAGACGGCCTACGCCTACGCCGGCCACAAGGCGGCCCTGGAACTGGCCCGGAGGGCCGGCGACGACGCGGCCGTCAAGCGGCACGAGGCCCGGCTGGCGAAAATCCGCAAGAGCTTCATGGAGAAGCTCTGGATTCCGTCGAAGGGCTATGTCGGCTCGTACGTGGAACAGGGCGGACACGGGCGCCTGCACGAAGACTGCTGGCTGTATGCGATTTTTTGCCCCATCGACGCCGGGCTGCTCGATTCCAGCCAGGCGGCCCAGTCGCTTTACTACAGCGAGTGGGGCCTGGAACGCGAGAACATGCCCATACGGCGGTCAGCGCTGCTGGACCTCCAACTGGGTGCCGTCGCTCTGGTCGCTCCGCGAGATGTGGCCGGGCGACAACTACCACCTGGCCCTGGCCTACTTCCAGACAGGTCTGGCGGACGATGGTTGGACCGTGCTGCGGGGCACGTTTCCGCACATGGCGAAGTACGGCCCGGTGCCGGGCGACCTCGGTTATCCCAACGGCGGCACCGACTTCAACGACTGCGCCAGCATGTTCTGCCGCACGGTGGTGGAAGGGCTGTTCGGCTACCGGCCCGATTATCCCAACGGCCTGGTGACGATCGCCCCGCAGTTGCCGTCCGACTGGGACCATGCCTCGATCAAGACGCCCGATTTCTCGCTCGACGCCGGCCGAACGAAGTATCGCATCGAACTGGCCAACCCCGCGGCCCTCGACCTCCGCCTGCCCGTGCGGGCCAGGAAGCTCGCGGCCGTGACCGTCAATGGCGTGCCAGCCAAATGGGAACTGCTGCCGGGGTTCGGTTGCAGCGTGGCGAAGATCGCGGTTGCGAAGAACAAGTCTGTGACCGTCGAACTTTCGTGCGAGCAACCGCTGCCGCAGTTTGCGGCCGTGAGCATGGAGACCAAAGTCGGAGAGAAGCTCGACCTTGAGGCGGGCGATGCCCGCGTTCTCACGCCGGCCGTGCCGCCTTCCGGCGCCGGCTATCACCTGGTCGAGTCGCTGGTGCAGGCCGGCGACGCGCCGCAGCGGCGACTGTTCAAGATCAAGGTCAGCGATCCTCAGGCCGATGCGGCAACGGACGCTCAGGTCGTGGACAAGCCGCCGGCCGATGCGCGGTGGCAGTGCATCGACATGTCGCCGCAGTTCAACGGCGACATCCGCGCGATCTTCAAGCAGCAGTACCTTTCGCCCCGCCCAGACACCTGCTCGCTACGGCTTGCAACCAACGGTTACTCGACGTGGCAGGAGAGTCTGAGCGGTGGCCCCAAGTCGCCAGCGATCGACCTGACCCGCGTGCCCTCGCTTTTGGATTCCGCATTGCGCCTGCGGACGCCGCAAGGAGTTCCCTTCACCTGGTCCGGCGGCGAGCGCAACATCGCTCTGACCTCGATGTGGGACAACTGGCCGCGGCAGGTCGCCGTGCCGGTCAGCCGCAACGCCGAGGCGCTCTGGCTGCTGGTGTGCGGCTTCACCAACCCGATGCAGGGCCGAATCGCCAACGCCGAGTTGCGGCTGAAGTATGCCGACGGCGTCGTAGAGAAGCTGGAACTCGTGCCGCCGCTGAATTTCTGGTCGCTGTGTCCTTTCGGCGGCAGCGACTACAACTACCAGCGCGACGGCTTCTGCCTGCCGAAGGTCCCGCCGGCGACGGTGCAACTCGGCAAGAACTGTCGCGCGATCCTCTTGAACCGGCGACTCCGGCCAGGCGCCGTGCTGGAAAGCGTCACGCTGGAGACCCTGTCCCAAGAAGTGATCATCGGCCTGATGGGCATGAGCCTGATGAACCCGTAGGGTGGGTGAAGCACGGAAGTCCTTGTTCTATGGTGCGTTGCGCGAACCAGTCGAGGACGGTGATGGACGTTTTCAAGGTGCTAGCTCCGTGCGTAACCCACCATTTCCCTTGGGGTTCGCTCCACGCACCGCTCCACGCACCCTACAGCCGGATCGGGCGTCTATCCAAGCATCGCCCGCTTCCGCTTCGCCAACTGCAGGGCCAATCCCCAAGGGTCGCGAAGCATGGCAAGCTCGTCCTCGCCCAGAGTCTCAGGGCCGGCGACCAACAAGGCGCCGGCGGCGGTCAATCGGGCGATCGCTGCCGGCAGGTCGTTGCAAACAAAGGCCACGTGCAAGAGTGCAGGGGCCATCGACGGGTAATCGGGCACCGGTACTTTCGGATTACGATAAACTTCCAGCATGACCGCGCCGGAAGCGTCGGCCAGGAATCGCACCACGACCGGATCGTCGCTCGACCGCCGCACGGAGAACCCAAGGTGCTTCACGTACCAGTCGGCCATCGCCGCCGGATCGGCGACCTGAAACGCTACGTGCTCAATTTTCATGGTGCTTCAAGCTGGTGGTGTCTTCCACTGTCCGGCCTGGTGTGGAAAGTGGCTCTTGTATTGCACGCCCTTGCGCGGTTGGGCCATCCAGGTTTCTACGGTGTCGCGCCAGCGGGCATAATGCGCGGTCTGCTTGTGGGCCTTCGAGGCCTCTTCGTCGCGGTAGACTTCGTAGAGGATAAACCGCTGGGGATCGTCGGCCTGCTGCAACACGTCAAAACGCAAGTTGCCCGGCTCCAGGATCGTGCTGGCGGCATTTTCACACGAGGCCGCGATGAACGCCTCAACATACTCTGGCTTGACCTGAATGTGAACGCAGACCACAAACATCCCAAATCCTCCTTCGCAAAGTAATGATTTCCGTCACCAGTCCCCACAATCTACTTTCAGCCCGTAATCATAACCGATTCCGATGAGAAGATTTTCCGAAATTGCCGTGAAGACCGCCAATTCAGCGGACGATACCTACTAGCAAGGCCACAATCATCACAATGTTTATCAGCTTACTATTGACTTCTTTCCGTGGTTCGCTTATATTAAACCGGTTCAAATTGCGTGGCTCAGGAGATGGACTTGATCATGACTGTCACGGCGACCGAGGATCGGCCGAGTTCGAGGGTTAGGATTCCCATGCTTTCCAACGAAACGATAACGCGGAAGGAGCCGCCGGCCTCTATGCGGACAGAGCCCGCGGTTCGCACGGCCAGCGCTGACGAACTGGAGTGGCTTGCCGAACAAAGCCGGCGTTTGGAGGGACGGCGTCCCGAGGACATTCTCTGCTGGGCGGTCCAACGCTACTTCCCGCGTTTCACCATGGCCACCGGCCTGGGGCCCGAGGGCTGCGTGATCATTTCCATGCTCGCCAAGATCGAACCGCGGGTCTATATCTTCAATCTCGACACGGGCTACCAGTTCCGCGAGACGCTCGAATTGCGCGAGCGGATGAACGCGAAGTACGGCATTCACATCGACTTGCAGCGGCCGGAGTTGAGTGTCTTGGAGTATGAGCGGCAGAACGGCGGACCGGTCTATCTGCACGATTCGGACCGCTGCTGCCACGATCGGAAGATCGCCGTGCTGCACCGCGTGGCCGTAGACTACGATGCCTGGGCCACGGGCATTCGCCGCGACCAGGGCCCTACGCGGGCCGACACGCCGATCGTGAAGTGGGACAAGAAGTTCGGCCTGGTCAAGGTCAGCCCTTTGGCGGGCTGGACGAAGAAGGACGTCTGGAAGCGGATCCTCGATGAGAAGGTCCCCTACAATCCGCTGCACGACGAGAACTACCCGAGCATCGGCTGCCAGCCTTGCACGAGGGCCGTGCAGCCCGGCGAGGACGAACGGGCCGGGCGCTGGAGCGGTTCGACGAAAACGGAGTGTGGACTGCATACGGGGAAGGATTAAAAAATACGAAATCCGAAGTTCGAAATCCGCGACCCGCAAGCGGGCGCCCGATTCGAATCACGAACGCGGCAAATGACCAAAACGAGCATTTGCAACTCGCGTTTGGATTTTAGACTTTTGGATTTCTTCATTTAGATTTGTTTCGGATTTCGACATTCGGATTTCGGATTTCTGCTTTCCTCACAGCGATCCACTCGGCCAGTTTCTGCGTGCCTTCGCGCTTGATCGCCGCGACCTGGAACGCGGGCGCATCCGGCGCCAGACGCTTCATGTCGCCCGTGATCCGCGGGATGCTGAAGTTCGTGTAGGGCAGCAAGTCGGTCTTGCTGATCACCAAGGCGTCCGAGCCCTGGAAAATGGCCGGATACTTCACGGCCTTGTCGTCCCCTTCGCTGGTGCTCAAGACGACGATCCGCAGATGCTCGCCGAGGTCGAAGCCGGCCGTGCAGACGAGGTTGCCCACGTTCTCCACCATCAGCAGATCGACGCCGGTCAAGTCGATCTGTGCGGCGGCCGAGGCGGTCATGTTGGCGTCGAGATGGCAGGCCCCTTCCGTGTTGATCTGCACGACGGGCACGCCCAGGGCTTCCATCCGCTCGGCGTCGATCGAGCCGGCGATATCGCCCTCAATGACCGCCGGACGCAGCGACCCGCGGAGATGCTCGAAGAGGGCTTCCAGCAGCGTGGTCTTGCCGCAGCCGGGCGAGCCGACCACGTTGACGCAGAACACGCCCGCCGCATCGAAGCGCTGGCGGTTCTCCGCCGCGAGTTGATCGTTGGCCTTGAGGATACTTTTAGCAGCGACGATTTTCATGGCAATTCTCCCCTCTCCATCGGGGAGAGGGGCTGGGGGTGAGGGTTTGGTTGTTCAGTCCTCGACTTCAATACTCTCCAGCAACAGCTCCCGACCTTCTTCGATCACAATCTCAGGGCTGCCGCAGCGGGGACAATCGGCAACCATTTCCGCGATCTCGGTCGACGCCCCGCAGGCACGGCAGCGAGCAACGGCGGGCGGCTCGCGGATCAACAGTTCGGCCCCTTCGGCAAGCGTGCCGGGGGCAAGCAGGCCGAAGGCGAAGCGCAAACAGTCGCAATGCACGCCGGAGAGCCGTCCCACGGCCAGTTCCAGCCGCTTCACCGCTCCCTTTTTTCCTGCCCTGTCGAGTTCTGTGCCGACCTGTTCGATCAGCGCTTCGGCAATGGCCAGTTCATGCATAATCCTATACCGGTTGGAGTCCCGGCTTCAGCCGGGATTTGGAATTTCCGGCTAAAGCCGGGACTCCAACATTTCGCCCCACTAGGCCGCGGCCAACTGCACGCGGGCCCCTTCCAGGCGATGGGCCAGCAGCTTCGCCACCTGCAACGTCAACTGGTAGCCGAGCTGCGGGTCGCGATTGCAAAGCGCGCGGAGCTTGGGCGCGTCGAGCAGGGCCAGGTCGGTCTCCTGGATCGTCGTGCCGAAGCCGGTGTATTTGTAAGGCTCGATCAGGGCGGAGAAACCGAGCAGGTCGCCTGCCACCAGCGTGTCGACCGTCCGCATCTCGCCGTTGCCCAGCAGGTACTGGATGTTCACTTCACCGCGGAGGATGATGGCCAAATGCCTGACCGGCACGCCCTCGTCAAACAGGCGCGTGCCGAGCGGGATGCATTTCTTCTCCTCGGCGATCATGGCAAGCTGTCGCAGGCTGGCGTCGTCGATGCCGGCGAAATAGGGATAGCGGCGTAGGATCTCGGGCGAAATCATGGTTTCAGGGCTCCGGCTTTTTCAGGCTTGGGGGGATCGAGAACGGCAAGCACTTCGGCGATGGCCCGCGAAACGGCGGCGGCCACGGCCGGCGTGCAGGTCTCACCGAAGTTCAGTATATCGTCTGCTTCAATTCCCACAAGCGCTATGGCCTCGTCCTCCGGCAGCCGCAGGCCGGCCTGGCGGCCCAGCGCCAGGGCGGTCGGCAGGGTCATGTCGTGTGACGAGGCGCTGCGCTGCGTGGGAATGTCGCCGGGGCCCAGGTGGTGGATCGTGCCCGGCGGGGCCCCGCTGCAAATCGCGTCGACCACGATCGCGCGATCGTAGCCAACCATCTGTTCCATCAGCCGCAGCCCTCCCCAGTAGTCTTCCGCGACCTCGACATCGGCCCGGCCTGCCAAGCGTGTACGGAGTTCCGCCGCCACGCGCAGGCCGACGCTGTCGTCAGTCACCAGGGGATTTCCAAGGCCGATAATGAGGGTGGACATGGCGGAAGGGTTCACGAGTAGGGAACTCACTCTATTGCGAACGGCACCGGTGCAAGGATACAATGAATCAGAAACGTGAATTCAGGAGACTGTTTATGAAACATGAATATCATATCGTCTACACCCCCATTGAGGATGGCTGGATCATGGCCACTGCGCCCGAATTGCCGGGCGCCGTGACGCAAGGCCGAGACATGGAGGAAGCACGAGCAAACATTCGTGAGGCCATTGAACTGCTACTGCAATCGTATCGTGAAAATGCCGCAAAGGATGCTCCAGGCGATGCCATGTGGGAAACGATTTCCGTGGAAGTTCCCGCCTGATGAAACGCCACGATCTGATCAGGCACTTGGATCTTTTCCCCAATCTTCTTTCAGCATCTTTCACTTCGGCTACTCCTTCGAATCCAAACCCCAGTTGCCGATTCCTGCCTCACGAAGTGTTACCGGTGGGCCAACGTGCGCTTTATGATCGTCCACACGACACCAGCGAAGACAACAATGATCACCAGCGTCAATAGCAGACGCAGAGCCATTCCCATGTCGGCCGATGTCACTGGTGCGTTCCGGGTCCAGTTGCCAATTTCCTCGTTGTCGGGATTCACGGTCCAAACGTCAAACCCGCCAGGGTTGTGCAGGCCGGGACAGGCGTATTGATACGGCTTGCGCCAAGGATCCAAAGGAATGTCCTTGGTAACGTACGGGCCGTTCCACTTGCTCGGATCGGCCAGATCGGCTGGCGGCTTTCGCAATGCTTGCAATCCGGCGGCCGTCGACGGAAAACTGCCGACATCGAGTTGGTACGCATCCAGCGCTGTCGCGAAAAGGTCAATGCGCACTTTGGCTTCGCTCCTAGCGGTCTTATCCTGCATCGGCGTTTGCTGAATAACAATCAATGCCGCGCCGGCGATGATGACCATGATCGCCAGCGCCAAGAGTAGCCATTTACTCAGCGTCG
This sequence comes from uncultured Planctomycetia bacterium, assembly GCA_963824275.1. Taxonomy (GTDB): domain Bacteria; phylum Planctomycetota; class Planctomycetia; order Pirellulales; family Thermoguttaceae; genus JANXQG01. The sequence goes on from CAWGOT010000010.1 coordinate 833,444, forward strand.
CGCCGACTCGCGTCATTTGATCGCCTCCATCCAGTTGCCCATCTCTTCGCTTTCCGGTGTCACGGTCCAAACGTCAAACGTGCTGGCGTTGTGCCGGCCGGGGCAGGCGTATTGATACGGCTTGCCCCAACGGTCCAAAGGGATGTCCCTTGTTAAGTACGGACCCTTCCACTTACTCTGATCGGCTAGTTCGGCCGGCGGCGTCCGCAATGCCTGCAAGCCAGCGGCGGTCGACGGATAACGGCCAACGTCATCCTTGTACGCGTCCAACGCCGTCGCGAAGAGGTCAATCTGCAATTTGACGGGGTCGCGGTGGGAGCCTGAGACGGGCCGGTCCATCAACACCACGCCGGAGCAGATAGCTATGACAACTACTACGGTCACCACCAGACCTGCAATCACCTTCGTGCCAATTCGCGACATCTTTGCACCCTGGTCTTAAGTGATTCGTTGACTAGCCGTCTGCTGGTGCGTCCTGACGGATCTCCATTGGCATGTAGGGGCGAATGATCGTCTTGACCCTCCGCAGCAACATCTCGCGCCAGCGGAGGTGAAGGTGCGGGTCAAGACGGCTCTTCGCATTAACATGCACGCCGTTCTCATACGCCCAGACCTCCGAGTGCGGATAGTTTTCTTCGAGCGGCACATGCCAGGGACCAAACGTCCAGGTGAACACTCCGAGGTGCAGAAGCCTAGCCGGGATGTCGCCTACGCGGAACCCGATTACGCCCCAATCGACGCACTCCTCACTCTCCAGCCGCGCCCATTCCGGATGCCCGTACTTGCTGCGGATGACCGACATGTCGGGCAACTCAATGGCATCAATATCGACGGCTGAGCCAAAGTCCCAAAGCACCAACGGAACGCGACGATACAAGTACTCGCCCCGACCAAAATCTTGGTCTTTGGGCCGCCCGTTCCTCAACATTGCGGATGGTACGTCAGGCATTCAGGTACTCGCGAGCTTGCCCGATTAGCGCGGAAAAATCGTCTTGCCGCGCTTGAACCTGCCGTGTCTCCGCTTCCGATTCGCCATCCGAGAACAGAGCGTAGACCGTCCCGTCATTGTAGAACTCGACATAGACCTTACGGCGCCCTTTGCGAATTGTCAGCCCGATTCCGTTCGCGACCGACGGCTTCACTCTGGAGGGCTCAAGCTCGGACCCGCACAACAACGCCAAAAACTCCTTCGCGTTTTCAACCGCAAGCGAAGAGGGCGGCGAGGCCGAGTAGCCGTCCCAACCAGGGGCGAGCCCCGGCCAAGAATCGATTTCCTCGAGCAGGTTTTGCCACGCTCTGACATTTACGGCCATTTGAGTTTGTCCTATCGCGTCTGCCACAACTTCACGGACGACACCACCCAATTATACGGCGCAGAGGGCGCTGGCAACAAGTCCTAATCCAAGTACTGCGACAGCCTCTCAATCACCGCCCCGTCCGGCCCGCGGAAAGTCACTTCCAGCGGCATCTGGCCGGGCAGGTTGTGCGTGGCACAGCCGAAACAGGGATCGTAGGCACGGAAGGCCATCTCCACCATGTTCAAGAGGCCCTGGTTCACATTTCCCTTGCAAATCAATTTCTGGGCCGCCTTCTTCACCGACATGCAGATCGGGGCGTTGTTGTTCGTCGTGCCGACGATCAGGTTCACCTTCGTCAAAATGCCGCGCTCGTCGGTCGTGTAGTGGTGCGTGAGCGTGCCCCGCGGGGCCTCGACGCAGCCCACGCCCTCGGTCGGCGTGGCGGTGGGCAGCGTGCGATACTCCTTGCCCGTGATCTCCGGATCGCGGGCCAACTCGACCCAATGCTCCGCCGCATACAGCAACTCGACCAGCCGCGCCCAGTGCGTGGCCAGCGTGTGATGCACCGGCTTGCCGCCCAAGGTCTCGTACATCCGCTTGTACTCGGCGTTGGCCAGCGGCGTGGCCATGCCCTCCGCCACGTTGCAGCGCGAAAGCGGCGTCGCCTTGTAAACGCCCGACTCCTCGCCGTCCACAAAGCCCTTCCAGCCGATCTTCTTCAGGTAGGGGAACTTCAGGTACGTCCACGGCTCGACCCGCTCGGCGATGTAGTCGCGGTAGTCGGCGCAGTCATACTTGGCGACCTCCTTGCCGCTCGGGCTGGTGATGCGGATCTTGCCGTCGTAGAAATTCGTGCGGTTGTCGGCGTCGACCATGCCCATGTTGTAGGTCTTGTGCAGGTAGACGTCGCCGGTGATCAGCGCGACGTAGGTCTTGTTGGCCAGCACGATGTCGTCGAGGATCTTGAGCGAGAACTTGGCGAACTCGACGGCCTCCAGCCCTCGGGCCTCGATCTCCTGCCGTTGCGACTCGTCGATGCCGCGGCTCACGCCGCCGGGCAGGCCCCAGTTGGGATGGACGGCGCGGCCGCCGATCATCTTGATCAGCGCGTGGCCGTCGTGCCGCATCTTGAGCACTTTGCCGGCCACGTCCATGCCGACCTTCTTGACCACGCCGAGGATGTTCCGCTCGGCGGCAGGGGCGTCGGGACCGAGCACGAAATCGGGTCCGCTCAGGGCGTAGAAGTGCGTCGTGTGGTCGGTGGCGTAGAAGATGCTGTAGAACAGCTCCCGCAGCTTCTTGGCCGTGGGCGGCGGATCGACGTGGAACACGCGGTCCAGGGCCTTGGTGGCCGCCAGGTGGTGGGCCTCGGGGCAGACGCCGCAGATGCGGGCCGTCAGGTTCGGCATGTCTTCCGCCTGGCGGCCGACGCAGAACTTCTCAAAGCCGCGGAGCTCCGGGATCTGCACGTAGGCGTTGGCCACGTCGCCCTGCTCGTCGAGGAAGATGTCGATCTTGCCGTGGCCTTCCAGCCGCGTCACGGGGTCGATGCATATGCGTTTCATAGCTGAAGTTGCCGGTTGACAGGTGTCGGGGTGGAGGCAGATATTGAAAATAAAGAGATTGCAAATTGCAAATTGTAAATTGCAAATTGCAAATTTGGAATCCCTAGTTTCAAGTCGCTCAAACTGCGAAATCTCGACATAGCAGTGCTCCGTATTCAATTTGCAATTTGCAATTATCAATTTGCAATTTGCAATTTTTTCCCCCTTCGCAGCAGGCTGCCGGCAAGGCTGAAGCGATAGAACGTGCCGACGGGATCGGGGATGCCGTCGGCGATGATGCGGTCGATTTCCTCTTCGTCGTTGGAGTCGATGACGGAGGCCATGGCGACTCATCAGCCGCGCGCCGTAGTCATCGACGCCCTCGTTCGGACCATGGCAGCCTATGCAAGGCGAGTTTACCGCAGGACAGAGGGCCCCGCAACCGGCCCGCGTGGCGATGCCGCAGCACATCAGGCCCTGCTCCAGCAGGCAGGTCTCCGCGTCCGGAATGATCTCCCAGGTGCGGCGGAACTTCTTGATCTTCTTCTCGTTCCGCTTCCGCTTGCACTCCTCGCAGACCGTCGTATCGACGCCCAGGGTCGAGCCCTTGGGCGGCAGGTTGCCCTCGACGATCGCCGCCAGCGCCTTCCAGATCGCGTCGACCTCCGGAGGGCAGCCGGGCAGGAAGTAGTCGACGTCGACCGTCTGGCGGAGCGTCTTCAGGGTGTCGTAGAACAGCGGCAGATAGAGCGTGCCTTCGGGCACCTGCGTTTCGTGCTGCGGATAGATTTTCTGCGGGTTGTCCGGGGCGGTGGCCGAACCGGGGTCGTAGACGGTGGCGAAGATCGACTTGCGGTCGTCGAGGTTGCCCAGCCCTGGGATGCAGCCCTCCGAGGCGCACGAGCCGAAGGCCACCAGGATTTTGGACTTCTGGCGGAGCAGGCGGGCCATGTATTCCTGCTCGCTGTTGCGGATGCCGCCGTTGAAGAGGCAAACGTCGATCGCGCCGTCGGCCATTTTCTCGATGTCGCGGACCTTGCCGTCGCAGAGGCAAGGGCAGAAGACCAGGTCGAAGGCGGAATCGACGTCGAGGATCTTGGCGTCGATCTGCAAGATGGAGATCTCACAGCCGCCGCACGACGCGGCCCAATAAATGGCCAGCTTGCCCTTGGCGGGTTTGTTCTTGGTGGTGACTTGAGTCATGATAACGTCTCCAATATCCGTAGGGTGGGACAAGCTTGCGGAGCAAGCGCCGGCCCACCATTGCTTCGGTTTTGAACTCATTCGTGGTGGGCCGGCATTGCTGCGCAAGCTTGTCCCACCCTACCGATTAAACAACCTCCAGCGCTTCTTCGTGTTCCTTGAGCATCGTCTCCAGGGCCTCGGTGCGCTGGCCGTTTTCCGACCAGTTCCCCGGCCATTTCAGCGGGCCGAGCTTGCGCACGTCTTCCACGAGTTGGTCGATGGCGTCGGCCAACTGCTGCCCTTCGGCGGCGGAGGCCCAGACCAGGCGGACGCGCTCGGACTCGACGCCCATCGCCCGCAGCGTGTGCTTGAGGATCGAGTACCGCCGCATGGCCTTGTAGTTCTGCTCGATATAGTGGCATTCGCCCGGATGGCAGCCGGCGATGAGCACGCCGTCGGCCCCGGAGGCCAGGGCCTTCATCACGAAGCTGGGGTCGACCCGCCCGCTGCACATCACGCGGATGATGCGGACGTTGGGCGCGTACTTGATGCGTGCCGTGCCGGCCAGGTCGGCTGCGCGGTACGAGCACCAGTTGCAGCAGAAGCCGACGATTTTGGGTTCGAAGTTTTCGTTGGACATGGTAGTGGTTGTCAAGTGACGGGCAGTACCGAGTACCGAGTACACAGTACTCAGTGCCCCGTTGGTTCGTTGTGTCGCTCACACTGTTTACGGCTTACTCACTCCTAAGTACTAAGCACTAAGTACTGTGTACTGTGTACTTGGTACTCTTTTACCCTGCCGCGGCGGTCGCCAGTTCCTTCTCGCTCGCGGCCCCGTTTCCATCGGCGTCCCAAAGCGCCCCTTCGATCTCGGCAAAAATCTCCTCGTTGTTGAAATGGGCCCCGGTCATCGCGCCGGCAGGGCAGGCCGCAACGCACGTCCCGCAGCCCTTGCACAACGCCGTGATCACGTGGCTCACGTTCTTCAGCGCGAGATACTCGATGGCATTGTAAGGGCACATCGAGTTGCAGATCCGGCAGCCGGAGCACTCTTCTTCGTTGATCGAGGCCACGATCGGCTCGATCATCACCTGGCCCTTGGTGATCATGCCGGCGATGCGTGCGGCGGCCGCGGCGCCCTGGGCCACCGAGGCGGGGATGTCCTTGGGGCCCTGGCAGACGCCCGCCACGAAGACGCCGTCGGTCATCGTGGCCACCGGGTCGAGCTTGGGATGCCGCTCGGTGTACCAGCCGGCCATGCTGCAGGAAATGCCGCACTTCAGGCCCATCTCCTTGGCGTCGGCCTGCGGTTCCAGCCCGCCCATCAGGATCACCATGTCGACCGGGATCCGCCGCTGCTTGCCCATCAGCGTGTCTTCCACCTGCACGATCAACCGGCCGGCCTCGTCGGGTTGGCGGGCGGCGTCGGTCACTTCGGCCACCTTGCCGCGGACGAAGTGCATGCCCTCCTCCAGCAGCCGCTGGTAGAACTCCTCGTAATCCTTCTGCGGGGCCCGCATGTCGATGTAGAAGGAATAGACCTCGGCCTGGGTCTTCTCCAGCACGAGGTGGCCGAACTTCATCGCCGCCATGCAGCAGACGTTCGAGCAGTAAGTGTTCGTGGTGCTGTCGCGGCTGCCGACGCAGTGGATGATGGCCACGCGCTTGGGCTCGGTCTTGCCGTCGCGGAGCACGATCTTGCCGTTGGTCGGCCCGGCCGCGTTGCAGAGCCGCTCGAACTCCATGTTCGTGTAGACGTTCGCCAGCCGCCCGTAGCCGTACTGCGGGATCCGCTTGCAATCGAACGGCTTCCAGCCGGTGGCCATGACGATGTTGCCGACCTCGACCTCGACGATCTCGTCCTGCTGCGTGTAATCGATGGCGTTGGTGGGGCAGACCTTCGAGCAGACCTGGCACTTGCCGCGGGTGAAGTACGTGCAGTTGGCCGTATCGATCACCGGGATCCTCGGCACGGCCTGCGGGAACGGCATGTAGATCGCCTTCCGCGTGGCCATGCCCACCTCGAAAACGTCGTCGACGACCTTGCGAGGGCATTTCTCCACGCAGATGCCGCAGCCGGTGCAGTCGGCGGCGTTGACCATGCGGGCCTTCTTGCGGATCTTGACCTTGAAGTTGCCCACCGATCCGCTGACCTCTTCCAATTCGGAGTAGGTGAGCATCGTGACCTTCTCGTGCTGGCCGACCTCGGACATCTTGGGCGTCAGGATGCAGGCCGAGCAGTCCAGCGTGGGGAAGGTCTTGTCGAACTGGGCCATGTGGCCGCCGATCGACGGCTCGCGCTCGACGAGGTAGACGGGGTAGCCGGCGTCGGCCAGTTCCAGCGTGGCCTGCAGGCCGGCGATGCCGCCGCCGACCACCAGCGTGGCCGGGTTGACCTTGACGTACATCGGCTCCAGCGGCTGCTGGTGCTTGACGCGTCCGGCGGCGGCGGCGACGAGGGCCTTGGCCTTCTCGGTGGCCGCTTTCTTGTCGGTGTGGACCCAGGAGAAGTGCTCGCGGAGGTTGGTCATCTGCAGCAGGTAGGGATTCAGACCGGCGTTCTCGCAGGCCCGGCGGAAGGTCTTTTCGTGCAGGTGCGGCGAGCAGGCCGCCACGACGAGCCGCGTCAGGCCCTGCTGCTTGATGTCCTCTTCGATCATCTGCTGGCCCAGCGAGGAGCACATGAACTTGTAGTCGCGGGAGACGACCACGTCCTGGACGTTCTTGCCGGCCCAGCGGGCGACCTCCTCCACGTCGACCGTGCCGGCGATATTGCTGCCGCAGTGGCAAACGTAAATGCCGATTTTCTCGGCCATCGCGAAGTCCTCAAATCTCAAATCTCAAATTACAAATCTCAAACAAATCTCAAATCTCAAAGTCCCGAAACTCGTTTTGGATTTCTTGTCTTTGGAATTTCAGATTTGTTTCGGATTTCGACATTCGGATTTCGAATTTTCTTTTCCTACACTGCTGCCGCCAGTTTTCCGTTCAGCTTCGCCTTCAGCACCGGCATGGCGGCCACCAGTTCCTTGCCGAAACCGAGCTTCTTCGGGTCCAGGCCGAAGGCGATGCCCAGGATCTGCGTGAAGTACATGATCGGCAGGTTGAAATGCGTATCGAAGTAGCCGTTCACCCGGGCCTGGTAGCCGTCGAGGTTCAACTGGCACATCGGGCACATGCAGAGGATCATGTCGGCCTGGTAGTCCTGGGCGCATTGCAGCAGCCGGCGGATCAGCTCGAAGGCCTGCGGCTCGCTGATCTGCGTCATGTGCCCGCCGCAGCAATGGGCCTTGACCGGGTAATCGACCACCTCGGCCCCCAGCCACTTCAACAGGTGGTCCATCTTCATCGGATATTCGGTGCTGTCGCAACCCTTGACGGGGCGGACGACCTGGCAGCCGTAATAGGGGGCGACCCGCAGCCCGGCCAGAGGGCGGACGACCTTGTCGCGGACGGCCCGCTCGCCGATGTCGTCGTCGATCACGTCGAGCATGTGGCGGACCGTCACGCGGCCGGGCTCGTAGTGCAGTCCGCCGGCGGCCAGGCACTGGTTGATCTTCGCGCCCAGCTCCGGATGGTCGGCCATCAGCCGGTCGGTCTTTTTCAGGTTCAGGTAGCAGGCCGCGCAGGGGGCGACGAGTTGCTTGATCTGCGGATCGACCAGGGCCAGGTTGCGGGCCACGACGGCGCAGGCCGTCAACTCGTCCTGGCTGAAATACTCCGTCGCCCCGCAGCAGTTCCAATCGTCGAGCTCCTGGAGCTTGATGTCCAGCAGGTCGGCCACTTCGCGGACCGAATGGTCATAGGCGGCGGCGTTGAATTCCAACGAACATCCGGGGTAGTAGGCGTAACTCATGGGAAATGTCTGGGGCTAGGGAGTATTGGTTCCGGAAATCCGAAATCCGAATGTCGAAATCCGAAACAAATTCAAATCAATCTCCAATAAGAAAGGCTCGAAACGTCGTCGCGAATCGTGCCACCCTACTCACTGCTGAGTTCTTTTGCTTTCTGAATAATCGCCTGAAACTGTCCGAGGTTCTGATCTTGCTGGGCGTGAGGGCCATGCGGCCGCGGCGGAACATGGCAAGGCCCATCGGGCCCATCTTCATCGCCTGCAGCGGCCGGTTCAGCAGGTGATAGCTGGTGGCCAGGCCGAGTTCGAAACTCCGCCCGTATTTGTCGACGTAGTCCGTAAAGGCCTTGGCCAGGGCCGGGGCGTCCGTGTCGTGATACAACCGCTCGGCGATCGACATCCGCTTCAGCGAGTACATGATGTCGGTGATGGGGACCTCCTGCGGGCAGCGGGTCGTGCAGAAGTAGCAGGAGACGCAGGCCCACATCGTATTGGCCGCAAGCACGCGCTCGCGCTGTCGCCGCGTTGATCAGGGCGAAGATCGTGCGCGGCGTATATTCCATGTCGGCGCCGCTGGGGCACGAACCGCCGCAGCTTCCGCATTGCAGGCAATGCAACAGCCGCTCCCCGCCAGGAGTGGCATCGATTACCTGCGAGAGAAAGGAGTCCTTTTTTCGGACGGTGTGTTTGGTCATTGGTATGCTCCGCCGCGGCGTGTCGACCCAGTGCGCCCATTTCACTGCTGGAATAGGCTCACCCATCTTCAGCAACCAGCGTTCCCGAGCGGACCGCAGGGCAGGAGATTTGTCGTAATCGGTTTGGCTTCATGGACTTGCATTTTTGTCGCCGTGTCAGGTATCAAGCTGCCGCGGGGCCTGATCCACGGTTTTTCGCTGCTTGGTTACGCGGAATTCCGTGGAAAGGCCCCACCAAGTAGGTGCCTCTTGCCGAGAGGGACTGATACTTGACGATTTCGTGAACGGCCATCGTTTTCGAGCGGCTTCACGCACATAGTCCTTTACCGCAGATCCCGCATTTTTTTTCGTCCATGCCGTAAGTCAGTTCGCGAACCAACCAGCATGCAAGAACAAAGTTTAGGAAAAATTGGCCCGGCACGTTCTCATACTACCAAGCCCTGGTAATTCAACCACCATTTCGACGGGTAATTTGTGAAATGTGGCCAGTTTTGCTTGTTTTCGGTGTTTTCCAGCCGTTTTTACCCCTCGCATTTCCTATATTGCATTAACCACACGAATGGCTGACTCAGAGAAAACTGCGGGAATTCGGCACCTTTACACTCTACGGAGTAATTATCGGAAGCAACCCTTTTGGCGGTAAACTGGCCAGGAAAGTGGCCACATTCGGCCACGTTTTGGCCAATTCCGGCCACGTTTGGCCACTTTTTCTGGCTTTGGCCACGAATCGCAGATTGATCCCCCAATCATTACTATTCAGCCATTCGCTGGGTCATAAAATTCTTTTCCATTTGCTGCCAATCTTCCTCTCGTTGATCTTCCTGTCTTTCCCTTCTCTGCCGGTCGTGGCGAATGCCCGGGTGATTTCAAACCGCGCTTTGACATCCGGGTTGCAACGCGCGACGGTCTGCTTTTCATCCAGCCGTCGGCCCGCCAGGCCGAGGGCCGATTTGTTTCTACGCTACCCAAATTACCACAAAACGGAACTTCTATCCATATATACGGATTTCGCGCGTGCGATGGGAAAAGAAAATGAACGGAATTCAAAACTTGATTCCCAAGGCGTTGGCGTTTCTGGACTTGCGTCGAAAGAGAATTCCGAGAATACAGACAGAGAGATGAACGTTAAGGGAGTAGGAATGAGGGGGTGTCTGAAATGGGACTGGGGGGGCAGGAAGATGAACGGCAGGAGCGGCGAACGTGGTGCGACTGGATGTCGTTGCCGCGTGCGGCGGATAGGATAAACCTGACGGCTGAGGGCTTGTTCCTCCCCTGCCCCAGCGAGCCCCAGAGCCGCCCGCGCCGATCATGCCGTGGCTGCCCGTTGGCGGCGTGCCTTGGAGGGCGTAGACTGAATTACGGAAGGACGAAATCATGAACAGTTCTGCCGCGCCCGAACGTCAACGCGCCGCACCGGGGCCCGAACGCCCTCGGTTTCAATTCAGCCTGCGGACGCTGCTCTTGCTGGTCGTGGTGCTGGCGTCGTCGCTGGCGGTCTTCGGGGCATGGGGGATTGTCGTCTTTGCTCTTGCCGTGGGGCTGGCGATCTGCCTTCACGTCGTCGAATCGTTGCGGTCGCAGGTATATCCTGCCTTGGTCGTGCTTGGCCTGATGGCTCTTCTCTGGCTGCTGATCGTGTGGCCAGTCCAACTTGACGTTGGGCCACGTTACCGTCGGTCGTGCCTCAATAACCTGAAGCAAATCGCCCTGGCGTTGCAGACCTACCATCAGGCCAACGGTTGTTTCCCGCCAGCATATACCGCCGACAAGAACGGCAAGCCGCTGCACAGTTGGCGAGTACTCATATTGCCGTACCTCGACTACGATACTCTCTACAAGCGGTGCGACCTGACCCAGCCTTGGGATTCGCCGAAGAACAAGAAGCTATTGCCGTTCCACATGCGGGAGTTTGTCTGCCCGAGCGACGCGAGTTCCAACGTTCCTGGAGCGACTCAAACAAACTACTTTGCGGTGGTGGGGGCGAATACCGCCTGGGCCGGCGAGAAACCGAGGAAGCTCGCCGATTTCGGCCAGGATGCCGCCCACACGATCCTGGTTGTCGAGGTGGCCGACTCGGGCATCCCCTGGGCGGAGCCGCGAGACCTTTCGCTGGAGTCGCTGGGAGCGGTCAATGCTGAGTCACCCGCGCTGACCGTGTCGAGCCACCATATCCATCGCGAGGAGTTCTTTTACATCTATGACCGCGATCCGTTCATCTCTGTCGCGCTGGCTGACGGCAGTGTGAATGTCCTGCGAACCGCTGGACTTTCGACCGAGGACCTCCGGAAGGTACTGCAAATTAGCGGCTTCAAGGAGGGAGAACTCGGCGTTGCGCTAACGACAGGCCATTACCCGCGGCGTTTGAACTGGCCCAACATCGCCGCGCTGGCCGTATGGTTGCTTTCCGTCGGCACGCTCCTGACGCAGGCTGTGCGGACCAGGAGAGCATTGCCGGCGCCGGCCACTCGCCCCTCCCACTAAACCCCGCCGTTGCCCCCATGAATGCCGTTTTCCACGATTTTGTGGGCGACACGCCAACGCCTATTCCGCAGCGGTTTTGCCTTCCCTTGGAAACGGTGAAGCAAATTGCGGCTTACTTCATTGAAACGGGCGAGCGCTGGCCTGGCGTGTCATGGGAGGAGACATAGATATTGTCGTACCGACGGCACCGTTACTTCTGCCGGCCAAGTTCACGAACAAATGCCCCAAGTGTTTCCTGGGCGGGCGAGGCGTCAAGCACCGAGAAGACGATTCGTCGAAACCGGCGCGACCACGGTCCGCCCTTGCCGACATGGCTCGCAAATGCATCGGCGACCATCGCCGGATCGTTGCGGAACACACCGCAGCCCCAGGCGCCAAGGACCAGCACGCGACATCCATGCGCGGCGGCCAAGGCCAGGACATGCTCGGAGCGGCGCACGAACGTCTCGCGAAGCAAGGGCAGCTCTTCGGGGGTGTTGCTTGCAATGGCGCCCGGCGTTCGGCGCTGCGCTTGTAATGAACGTCGCCGCAATGGGCCTCTCCAAAAGATTTCCGTCGTCATCCCGGAAAATCGGGCAACTCGGCGAGACGATCATCGCGTCCGAGTACAAGCAGGATCGGGAGGCCCGGTGACGCTCGTAATAGTCCGGGGCCCGGAGCAGCGAGGCGTACAGCGCCGAACTGCGGGCCAGCGACTCTTCCTGGGCCTGGCTGCCGTTGAGAAAGCCGCCGCCCGGGTTTTGGCGGAAGCGAAGTTGAGCGCCGCGACAGGTTCGCTCGTCTCGGCAAGTGGGCGAAAAATGCCGGCAAGCGTTGACTCGTTGCGGACTTCGATGGTCGCCTCGTCGCCCTTGGGCACACTCGCCAAGACTGACCGCCGCGTCGCCTCTAACTGCTCCGGCAGGTAGAATCGGGTGGCAGCCAGGCAGAAATCGACCAGCGGAGCGATTTCGACCGCCCGGCCATTTGCAAGGTCATATCGGCCTTGCTTCACGATTTCGACCGTTTGCTGGGCGATGGCCATCCTGGCTGATCGTTTCATGGGAGTTCCCCGAATCATTACTTGCCTTCTTCTGCGAACTGGCCCGACTCGGGCTCTGCCTGCGGCACAAAGCCAGCATAACGCATATTCACGGAGATGTCAGCCAGCGCGAGCACGGCCAAGGCGTGAAAAGTGCCTTGACAGGGGGCCATCGCGTGCGATAATAGCCTCATGCGAGTATTTATCAGTCACGCAGCCAAGGACCGAGAGTTGGCATCCCGGCTGGCCGTTGAGCTTTCCAGTGCCGGGTTTTCCGTGTGGAATGCCGCCGAGGAAGTCGCTCCGGGAGACAATTGGGCCAAGAAGATCGGCGAGGCGTTGGATGAATCCAACGTCATGATCGCTCTGGTCACGCCGGGCTCGTTGGAGTCCGAGGCGTTGCGGGCGGACATCCAGTACGGACTGACCACGACGAAATTCGAACAGAGGCTGATTCCAGTGCTGGTGGGATTTGTGACGTTTGTTGCCGGCAAGGATATTCCGTGGATTCTGCTGAAGTTGGATCCTGTCTACGTCGAGTCGCGGGACAGCGGATTCGAGTCGGTCATTCGACGAGTAAGGTCCATTCTTGGTCAAGAGAGCCAGCAAGTAACTGCCGCCCACTGAGGTGCCCTCATGGACGACACGACACAATCGCGAGTCCGCTGGTTTCACCTCACGCCAGGCCGCGTCGTGATCGGGCTGCCGGCCGTCGAGGGGCTTTTCTGGCTGTCGGAACGCTTCCAGTGGCCGGCATGGCACAAGGGCTACGCGGTCCTGGCCGCCGTGGCAAGCGTTGGCCTGACGATGCTCTTGATGCTGCTTTGGTTGGTCTCGGCCATCGTCTTTCGGCGGCGGTTCCAGTTCAGCATCCGGTCGCTGCTGGTGCTGACGGTGGCCGTCGCCCTTCCGTGCAGTTGGCTGGCGGTGGAGAAACGCGCGGCGAACCAACAGCGGCTGGTGGCGGACGAGATCAAGAAAATGGGCGGCTTCGTCCAGTACGATTATGAATTCGCCGGCCCCAGAGCCGCGCAAATCGCCACCGGGGCAATTACGTCGGGCAGCCTGCCACCCTGGTATGTTGCCAAATTCATTCCCAATCCAAGACCGCCCGTAGCGCCACGGTTGCTGATTCTGCTCGGCGACGACTTCTTCTCGCACGTTGTCGACGTTTCTTTTTCCGAAACCCCGGTCACGGACGCCGAGTTGCGCGCGTCGCCAGGGGTTTTCCCCGACTTCAATGCCTGCGGTTTTCTTCTGCCGCCCAGGTCACGGACGAAGGGCTGGAGCATCTCAAAGGGCTGACCCAACTACTGGAACTGGATCTCTCTTGCACCCAAATCTCGGATGCCGGGCTGCAACGTCTCGCCGAGCTGACCCAACTTCGATGGTTGCACCTCCAGCGGACCAACGCCGGGTTGGAACGCGCCATCCAAGGCCTCACCCGGCTCCAAGTTCTGAACCTTCAGCACGACCACGTCACAACCGCCGGGTTGGAACACCTGAGAGGATTGACCGAGCTCCGTGAATTGCACCTTGACCTGGGCCACACGCCCGCCACGGATGCGGCTGTGAAGAGACTCCAGGAGGCATTGCCAAACTGCCAGATAACCTACTGATTTCCACGCATTTCATGGGGGAATCTCCTTCCCAACCGCCAGCCGCATGACTATACTCCGAACTATGCGCCGTGTATGAAACTAAGTCGGCCCGGTCCTTACCCGTCACGCCCCTCTCAAGAAGGGGGCATTTCATTGGAGAAACCCCATGTCCAAACCCATTCAATTTCTGACCAATTCCATGAAAACCGCCCTCGGGTTGTTTGTGGCGATGTCTTGCCTGGGCACCGTATCGCCTGCCACCGCCGCAAAGACGCTGATCGATTATTTCCTGCCGACCCCGATTCACGACCACCTACGCTCGGACGTTTGGGGCGCTCCGGCCGTCGGCCCTCGCGACGTCCAGAACGGCCTCGAAGATGCCACCATGAAGCAGTGGAATTATTGGGATGGACAGATCATCAAGGGACCGGACGGCAAGTATCATATCTTTGCCAGCCGCTGGGACCAAAGCCGGGGCCACGGCGGCTGGGGCCGCTCGCAAGCCGTGCATGCGGTCAGCGACAAAGTCACCGGGCCTTACGTCGACAAAGGCCTATGCTGGCCGGATAATCAAGGGGGAAAAGGGCACAATGTAACGGCCGTAGCCATGCCTGACGGCCGATATGCAATCCTTGTCAGCGATACCAGGCCGGGCGATTTCTTCGTCTCCAAGTCGCTCGATGGACCCTGGGAATATCAAGGCCCGATCAAGGTCGACGCCAACGGCTTCAGCGCCGCCCGGACGACAGCCAACCTGAGCATTATAGTTCGTCCGGACAACAACTTCCTGATTGCCCCGCGGTCCGGCGCCATGCTGCTGAGCACCAGCGGCCTCGTCGGACCCTACAAGGTGCAGGGTCCCAGCGTCTATCCGAATATCCCCGGCGCCCCAAGGGGCCAATTCGAAGATCCGGTGATCTGGCATAGCGGGGGCCTGTACCATATCGTGGTCAACTGTTTTGGCGCACGGAAGGCCTATCACCTCACTTCGGCCGACGGCATCAAGAACTGGACGAATCGGGGACTGGCCTACGATCCGACGACGAACTTCATCCGCTATACGGACGGGACCGTGAACCATTGGAACAAGATCGAGCGTCCCGGCGTGTTCCTGGAAAACGGCCACGTCGTTTGTTTTACCTTCGCGGTCATCGATGTGGAGAAGAACCTCGACCGGGGAAACGACAACCACGGAAGCAAGGTGATCGTGGTTCCCTTCGACGGTGAGAAGTTTGATAAGGATATGCAAACCCTCGCTGCTGGGACGCAAGCGGGTGATTCCCGCGATCAGCCGAAATGAAAGGGCAGGGAGCGGGGAGCGGGGAGCGGGGAGCAGGGGGCGACCCGGCAGGAAGGAAAATTCCGAGAAAAACCGAGGTTTTTGGTCGTCCATTCCAAGATTTTCCCCGTCTGCTGCCATTGCCCTCGATTTTCAGCGTGGTATACTGGGATGTTTACATCACGCCGAGGTCGGATCTTCCGCCCTCCCGCCCTTGGAAATACCTGGGCCTTGTGGTCCGCGCGGCCGGCAGAAAGGCCGGGCGAACTACGGCAACTATTATCCTGGGGTCCCCGGTTTTCGCTTGACCGTAATTCGGTTAAGATCCCTGGTAGAACTGTTTTCGACTGTTTTTGAATCGTAACCACGTTCAAGCCCTCTCGCCGCAAGCGGGAGCCGCGCATGGAGTGTTCCCTATGAGCAAGGCCCCGGCACCCGCGATGATCGAGGCCCAAGGGCTGTCGAAATATTACGGCAGTTTTGCGGCCATTGAAAATGTCAGCTTTCAGGTACACAAGGGCGAAGTGGTGGCGTTTTTAGGCCCCAACGGCGCCGGCAAGAGCACCACGATGAAGCTCCTGACGGGCTACCTGGCCCCGTCCGCCGGACAGGCCTTTGTGGCCGGCCACAACATGGCGAGCGATCGGCTGGCGGGCGCCGCCCGGTTGGGCTACCTGCCGGAAAACGGCCCTCTCTATCCAGATATGTCGCCCCGCGACCTCCTGAGCTTCTTCGCCGACGCCCGCGGGCTGAGCGGCGAGCGGAAGCGCGACCGGATCGACGCCGTGGTTGAACTTTGTGCCCTGCACGCGGTGATCGGCAAGCCGATCGGCAAGCTCTCGCGGGGTTATCGGCAGCGGGTGGGCATGGCCCACGTGCTGCTGCACGAGCCGGACGTGCTGATCCTCGACGAACCGACGGCCGGCCTCGATCCCAACCAGATCCACGAGGTGCGGGAGACGATCCGCAAGCTGGGCCAGAGCAAGACGATCTTGCTTTCCACGCACATCCTGCAGGAAGTCGAGGCCATGGCCCGCCGCGTGCTGTTCATCGACGAAGGCCGGCTGAAATACGACGGCACGATCGCCGACTGGATCAAGGACGGCCGCCCGTTGGATGTCCATTTCCGGGAGCTATCGAGCGTGGTCTGACGACCGACACAAACCAATACGCATCAACAACTTCAATACGGTAATTGCTATGAACCTCAGCGTGTTGACGGCAGTCTTCAAACGAAACTTTATCAGCTATTTCACCAACCCGACGGGCTACTTGTTCATCTGCGTGTTCGTGTTATTGAGCGCGCTGGCGGCGTTCTGGCCGGACGAGTTCTTCGCGGCCAACCTGGCGAACCTGGATCAGCTCAACAAGTTCTTCCCGTTTATCATGCTGATCTTCGTGCCGGCGATCACGATGAGCATCTGGGCCGACGAGACCCGCCAGGGGACCGACGAGCTGCTGCTCACGCTTCCGGCGACCGACCTCGACATCGTGCTGGGAAAGTACCTGGCCGCCGTGTCGATCTACACGGTCGCCCTGTTGATCTCGGCGCTCAGCAACTTCGTGGTGCTGAAGCTCCTGGGCAGTCCCGACGGGGGCCTTTTCCTCTCGACGCACTTCGGCTACTGGCTGCTGGGGCTGGCGATGCTCTCGATCGGCATGGTGGCCTCGTTCCTGACGCGGAACCTGAGCGTGGCCTATATCCTGGGGGCCTTGTTCAACGCGCCGCTGGTGCTGATGGCCAGCGTCAACGTCATTCCCGGCTTGACCCATCCGGTGGCCGCGGCGGTGCGGCAGTGGAGCATGAGCGGCCAGTGCCAGATGTTCGGGCGGGGGATCCTCGGCTTGTCGGGAATCATCTATTTCCTCGCTATTGCCGCCATCATGCTCTACGTCTGCATGGTGCTGATCGGCCGGCGGAATTGGGCCCGCGGCGAAGACTCGACCCTGCAAACCGGCCACTTTGTGCTCCGCGCCGTGGCCCTGGGGATCATCGACCGTGGCCTTGGTGTACGCCGTGCAGCAGAACCAGAAACTGCGGTTCGACGCCACCAGCGAGAAACTCAGTTCCCTCTCGCCGTTTACGATCCAGTTGGTCAAGGACCTCAAGACCGACTATGGCACGGCCAGCGAACTCCAGCCGCAGATTGCCAAGCTGGAAGAAGCCGTCAAGGAGCAGGAAGCAGCACAGAAGAAGAAAGACGCGGCGGCCGCGGCGAAGACCAGCGCCGCCAAGCCTGGGGACGCCAAGCCCTCAGCGGCCATGACCTCCGGCGACGCCAAGCCGCCGGCGGCCGAAAGCGGCAAGGCAACCGTGACCGCGGACGACAAGAAAGCCGATGACGCGAAGGCGGACAAGAAACCCGAGGGCAAGAAGCCCGAGGAGGCGAAAGCCGAGGAAAAGAAGCCCGAAGCGAAGCAATCGGACGCAGCGAAAGCGGACGCAGCGAAGGCGGACGAGAAGAAAGCCAAGGAGAAGAAGGCGGAAATCAAGACCGTTGCCCCGCTCACGGAAGAGGCCAAGCAACTGGCCAAACTGCGCGAGGCGTTCGAGAAGCTCAAGGTGCAAGGGCCGGTGCGGATCGACGCCTTCATCAGCACCGAGGTGCCCGAATCGTACATCCAGACCCGCATCAACCTCTTGACCGTGCTGCAGGAGTTCAAGGCCCTGGGCGGCGACATGGTGGAGTTGGAGATCAACCCCATGACGCATGGCGACCCGCAGGCCGAAGTGGCCAAGACCCGCTTCAACATCGTTCCCAAGGAGGTCTTCGAGGAGCGCAGCGGGACCTGCAAGAAAGACAGCATCTTCCTGGGCGTGGCCTTCACCTGCGGACTGGAGAAGGTCGTCCTGCCCTTTGTCGAGCGCGGTCTGCCGGCCGAATACGAGTTGGTCCGCTCGCTGTGCACGGTGGCAGGGCAGAAGCGGAAGCGGATTGGGGTCCTGGAGACCGACGCCCACGTCATGGGCAATTTTACGCAAATGGGCATGTCGCCCTCGTGGCAGCTCATCGAGGAGCTGAAGAAGCAGTATGAAGTCGTGTCGGTCAGTCCCGCCGACCTGATCGCGAAGCCGGGCGAGGCGGCCAAGCGTTACAACGTCTTGCTGGCCATCCAGCCCTCGGCCATGGGCCCCCAGGAAATGGAGGCCTTCGTGGCTGCGGTCCGCGGCGGCCAGCCGACGGCGATCTTCGAAGACCCCTTCATCCTCTTCCAGGACTGGGTGCGGGGCGTTCCCGGCACGTACCAGCCGCGGCAGCCGCCGAGCATGTTCGGCGGCTATTCGGCCCGGAGAACCAGCAGAAGGGCGATATCCGCGCCCTGTGGCGACTGCTGGGCGTCGATTTCAGCGACGGCGGCGACACCGACGAGTTCCAACCCATGGCCGGCCCGCAGGGCCCGCGCGGCACGGCGAAAATCGTCTGGCAGCGCTATAATCCCTTCCGCAAGCTGGGCGACATGATCGACCCCGAACTGGTGTTCATCGACCACGGCTGCGGCGCCAAGGAGCCGTTCTGCGAGGAAGATCCGATCAGCTCGAAATTGCAACACCTCTTTTTCCCCGGCCCCGGCTTCATCGAGGACACGCCGGACGTGGTCACGCGACTTGATCGCCAAGTGGCACAATCGCCAGTACGCCAAGCAAATCGAAAAGGAGATGCGGAAGTTCTCCGACGATTACGAGGAGGCCAAGACGAAGGGCGACGCGGACAAGGCCAATCAGGTGGCCGACCGTTGGGCGGAGAAAGAAGAAGAATACAACGATGTCTCCACGGGCGGCGAGGGCGAGAAGACCATCCAGCCGGGTCAGATCGACCCCGACGCGACGTTCAAGTCGGTGTTGAAGGACTTGAACCTGCCGGGCCGGCGCCGACGTCGTGGCCATCGGCGAGACTCCGCCAGGACCTGCGAAGCCATTTCCCGGTTCCCGCAAGCGGGGAAAAGACTTCCGCAACCGACAGCGCGTATGCCAACGTGGAGAGTTCCCGGCTGGCGTCGGCCCTGGACCAGGCCGTTTCGGTTTCCGACGCCATCGCGTACAGCCAAGGGGGTCGTGGGCCTGCAAATCAAGGACCGCAAGTTCGTGCCCCTCGTGCAGACGGCCAGCGATTCTGTCGGCACGATACCGGTGGCGCAGATGTCGGAACAGCACCGCGAGGGCCTCAGCCCCTTCCGTTCCCTATACTATCAGCCGAGCCAGAACCAGCCCTTCGTCCTGGCGGCGCACATCGAAGGCACGCCGCAGGGCGCCGCCGCCCCCATGAACGTGGTGCTGGTTGCCGACATCGAGATGGTCAGCGACGCGTTCTTCGTCTGGCGGGAGCGGGGCGCGATGCCCGGCCAGGACATCAATTTCGATTTCGACAACGTGACCTTTGTGCTCAACGCCTTGGACTCCCTGGCCGGCGACGATCGCTTCCTGGAGCTTCGCAAGCGCCGGCCCAGGCACCGCACGCTGGAACGCCTGGACCGGCAGACCGCCGACGCCCTCAAGGAAGTCGATCGGGCCCGCAAGGAGAAGAGCAAGGAGCACGACGACTCCATCAAGAAGGCGGCCCAGGAAGTCCAGGCCACACTCGAAGAAAATCCAAGCGGAGGCCGTCAGGGATAAACTTGACCCCCAGGCAATAATCCAGAAGGTGGCTTCGGTGCAATCCAATCTCGAACGAAAGCTGGAAGAGGAAAAGAACGACAGCCATCAGAAGTACAACGACGCGATCATCAAGATCAACGATCAACAGGAGGCAACGGTCCAGGGCATACAGGGCGCCTACAAGCTCTGGGCGGTGCTCATTCCGCCGATCCCGCCGCTGCTGGTCGCGGGCTTTGTGTTCCTCAACCGCCGGGCCAAGGAGCGGGAGGGCGTTTCCAGCAAACGCCTGAGATAGTCATTTCCCGTCGCGTAGCGACGATACGACGGGAGCGGTGGGCCCGAGCCCGAGAATTGCAAATTGCAAATTGCAAATTGCAAATTGCAAAATGGGCCGGCTCAATCCTAATTTTCAATATGCAATCATTAACCGGATGCGGCCTACGGTCGATGAAGGCCGTGCGACGAAGGAGAGATACAAATGAACGGCAATGAGAATGCGAAAACACTATGGTTCCTGGGGGTCGCCGCACTGTTGGTGGTGGTAGCCTGGATCAGCCGTCCAGCCACCGCCGTCAAGAACGAGGCATCGCTGGTCGGCAAGAAGCTCTTTACCGACTTCACGGATCCGAAAGCCGTCCAAAGCCTGCAGGTTCTGCAATTCGACCAGGCCAAGGGTAATCCGACCTACCTGGAAGTGGCCAAGCAACCGAACGGGCTGTGGGTGATCCCATCGCATGCCAAGTATCCGGCCGACGCCAAGGACCACCTGGCGGCGGCGGCCAACTCGCTGATTGATGTGACGATTGTCGGCATGGCCCCCGGTTTTGACGCCGGCTCGCCGCCGATGGATCCAGCGGCCTTGCGCAAGGCCCACAATCGCTTTGGAGTAGCCGACCCCGATCCGGAAAAGGTCAAGACGACCGATACGGGTGTCGGCACGCGGGTGACCATGAAAGACGCCGCAGGGCATCAACTTGCCTCGGCGATCGTCGGCAAGGCGGTGGCCGACCAGCCCGAACTGTACTACGTCCGTATCGCCAAGGACGGGGTCCTGCAAGACCCGGTGTACGTCGTCAAGCTGGATGCGGCCAAACTTTCGGTGCGGTTCGAGGATTGGATCGAGCCCAATCTGCTGAATCTCAATTCGATGGACCTCGAAGAAGGTCGAAATCAAGGACTACAGCGTGGGGCCCAAGCTCGACCCCCAGGACGGCCAGATGTATTTGGCGCGGACGGCTAAGGGCGAGTTCGTCCTCGACGCGCCCGCCGGAGACCAGCCCTGGAAACTCATCGATGCCAAGGCTTTCGACCCGGCGAAGAGGGAGATGGTTTCCCGGCCGCTGGCCGCCGACGAGGAAGTGAACGCCGCGAATCTTGACGCCCTGAAGACGGCCTTGGAAGATCTCAAGATCGTCGACGTCGAGCGGAAGCCCGCCGCGGTGCCGGCCGACCTCCACGTCCGCAGCATCGACGACGATGCGGCGGATACGCTGGCCGAACGCGGGTTCTTCGTCGTTCCCAATTCCGATTCCCGCAACGGCCCCCTGGAGGTCTATTCGAATGCCGGCGACATCAGCCTGCAGCTTGCCGACGGCGCCCGTTACATTCTCCGTTTCGGCGTGACGAAGGGCGAATCGTCCGCCGCCGCCGCCGAGAAGGCGAAGAAGAAGGGCGCCGCGAAGTCCGACAAGGAAGAGAAAGCGAAGGACGAATCGTCGCCGGGCATGGACCGCTACCTCTTCGTCGCCGCCGACTTCAACGAGGACGCAATCCCCAAGCCCGTCTTGGAGAAGTTCCCCGAGGAGAAGCCGGCGGAAACCACCACGAAACCGGCCGATGCCGACAAGAAGGGCGAGGCGAAGAAGGACGAAGTGAAGAAAGATGACGTCAAGAAAGACGAAGCCAAGAAGGATGAGTTAAAGAAGGATGACGCGGCCAAGGGCGACGAAGCGAAGAAGGATGAAGCCAAGAAGGATGAGCCGAAGAAGGATGACGCGGCCAAGGGCGACGAAGCGAAGAAGGATGAGGCCAAGAAGGAGGAGCCGAAGAAGGATGACGCGGCCAAGGGCGACGAAGTCAAAAAAGACGAGGTGAAGAAGGATGACGCGGCCAAGGAGGCGAAGAGTCCCGAGGCGCTGGCTGCCGAGCGGAAGCGGATCGAAACCGAGAACAAGCGGCGGCAGGACGAATACGACGGGAAAGTCGCTGCGGGCAAGAAGCACGCCAAGGAGCTGAGCGACCGCTTTGCCCAGTGGTATTACGTGATTCCCAGCCAGACCTACGCCAAGATCCACCTCGATCGCCAGGCAATCGTCAAGAAGAAGGAGCCGCCCAAGGACGCGGCCGGCCATGACCACGATCACGACGATGCCGGCGCCTTGCCCCCCAGTCCCGCCGGTACGGTGGAGAAGCTGAAGCAGGAAGGACCTGACGGGGGAAACAAGTAGGATAGCCATTGGCCGGTGGTTGCAGCCGTAGGGTGGGACCAGCGAGCTTGCGAGCGCCGGCCCACCAAGGGTAGCGGTGGGCCGGCGCTCGCTGGTCCCACCCTACGGCTCTGAATGACCCGCACCGTCACCTATCCCATTGCAACCTTCTCGCAATACCTCTCGCCACGCTGCGGGGAACGAAACGGACGCCCACGCTGCCGAGATAATTGGTCCAGCCTGGCACGACCAGCAACTTCCCGCGGCGAAAGCCCCGGTAGCCGGCCCTGGCAACCTGCTTGGGCCGTCATGGTCTTCATCCGGAACAAGAGCGTGCCGGCCATCTGCGCCGTCTCGGCGAATTCCGTCCGGGTCGGTCCGGGGCAGAGGCAGGAGACGGTCAGCCCGCTTGCCGCCACCTCGTCGGCCAGGGCCTCGCTGAAGGAGATGACGTAGGCCTTGGTGGCATAATAGACGGCCATGAAGGGCCCGGCCTGGAAGCCGGCGGTCGAGCCCACGTTCAAGATCCCGCCCCGCCGCCGCTCAACCATCTTGGGCAGTAGCAGGCGGCTAAGATGCGTCAACGCGGCCACGTTCACCTGGACCATCTCCATCTGCCGCTCAGACGTCGAGCTCGGCCACCGGGCCCAGAACTCCGAATCCGGCATTGTTCACCAGCACGTCGACAGTCACTCCCTCGCTGGTCAAGAAATCGGCGATTGCCTGGGGGGCGTCGGCCCTGGCGAGATCGGCCGCCAGGACGCGGACCTCGACGGCGTGCTGCTTCCGCAACTCGGCGGCCAGTTCCTCCAGCCGCTCGCGGCGGCGGGCGACCAGGACCAGGTTGCTCTTTGCGGCGGCAAACAGCCGCGCCAGTTCCCAGCCGAGCCCGGCGGAGGCGCCGGTGATCAGGGCGGTTTCTGTGGTCATAAGTGCATCTCCTTTGCTTGGTCGCGTAGCGACGGCCGATGGTAGCACCTACAATCATAGGGCAAAGGCCAATGCTTGACGAGGCGGTTCCCACGGTGTACAACCAAAGCGAGTGTTCGAGCAACTCAGCAAGCGGAGGCGACGCCGTGGGCCACACAACGGCACAGAAACCGACGGAAGAAAAGCGGATTCGCGAAGATCGCAAGGCGACTCAGACGGGCGATTCACCGACGCGTTTCCAATTCGGCCTCTCGACGTTGCTGCTGGGCGTGACTCTGGTCTCGACCGTTGGTATCATCACTTTCATGGCGCCGGGACTGGGGCTGGCCGCGGGCGTCGTCATCTTCCTTGGGTCTCTTGGCGTAGTAAGGCGTGCGGAAAAAGTTGCGGCAGAGGGAAAGAGACTTACGCTCGTGGAAACGACGGTGGCATTCTTCCGAACAATCGGCATCTTGATTGCTTTAGGAACCGCGATTGTTGTAGTCCTCGCGGCGGTCATCTACGTTGCCCTGCTCATCATGTACTCCTCGGGGATGTTGGGCGGGATAAAGATCCCAAATATTTAGACCGGTGGAGAAAACCAACCCGATGACCACGAGATTGTCTTGCTGCTCCCCATGATTGGCATTCTCTCGGGCACGACTGCCGCGTTGGCCATGTTCATCAGGCTCCTGCGAGACTGGTTCGCGCAACCGGCAAGCCCGGCGAGCGGCCGGAAGAGGCATGCCGACCCGTCAATCTCAGAACAGCATTCCAGGGGCCACCCGTGAAATCCGTCCTCGTTCTGCGTCACGAACCGGCGGTTGCGATGGGCTCGCTGTCTGACGTTCTTGCAGAAGCAGGGCTCGACGCGCGGATTGCTTCGACCTCTTCCAGTCGATCCCTGCCGCCTTGCCCTGGAGCGAAGCAGCCGGGTTGATCATCCTGGGCGGCACGATCAGCGCCAACGACGGCGACCGCTTTCCATTTCTGCTGGCGGAACTTGATTGGATCCGGGAAGCAATCCAGCGCGACGTGCCGCTGCTGGGCATCTGCCTGGGGGCGCAACTCATGGCCAACGCCCTGGGATCCGCCGTCTATCGCAGCCCCCGGAAGGAGATTGGCTGGTATGAAGTGGAACTCCTGCCCGCCGCGGCCGAGGATCGGCTGTTTCGGGATCGCTCAGCCCGGGAGACCGTTTTCCATTGGCACGGCGACACTTTCGACATGCCGGCCGGCGCCGTCCATTTGGCGCGAAGCCCGCTCTGCCCGCAGCAGGCGTTTCGCTACGGTCCGCTGGCCTATGGCCTGCAATTCCACGTGGAGATGGTGCCGGAACTGATGGACCTTTGGCTGCGGGAGTTCGACGCGGGAGGTGATTCTGGGGATGCCGGCCTTGTCGATCCCGAGTCAATCCGTGCGGCCGCGGCCGGGGCCTTTCCGGCCCTGAGATCCTTCAGCCGGTGCCTGTTGGGGCGCTTTGCAGCACTCTGCCGGGACGACGGGGCGAACCAATCGTAGGGTGGGACAGCAGCGCGTAGCGAGCGCCGGCCCACCATTCCTCCGATCATTGCCGGTCTTGGTGGGCCGGCGCTCGCTACGCGTGCTGTCCCACCCTACGGGGACGCGTGAAGATTCCATTTGGCAAAATCGCCGGAGTGCGATTACAATGAAGCTTAGGGATTGAAAACCTGTGCTTCATGGGAGCGAAGGGTGTGAGCGACGAACTACGGCAACCGCGGCTTGTGACGTTCTATCAGGACTACCTCGATCGGCCGGACTGCAGCGCCTTTTCCAGCCGGGTAGGCGATCGCTATACGACGGGCACCTTGCAGCGACTGGCAAGTCACGCGCGGCGCGAGATCCGCCGCGCGGCGGTCCTGGCCCTGGGATGCCTGGGCGATTACGACTCCAACCCCACGCTCGGCGCGGCATTGCTGGACGAGGACCGCACGGTGCGGATCCTGGCCGAAAACAGCATCCGCCAGGTGTGGACTCGGGCCGCCGGCGACAAGGACCGCATCCAACTCGACACGATCATCCGCCTCAACGCCGCGCGGCAGTTCGAGAAGGTTCTCCGCATGGCCAGCGACCTGATCCAGCGCGAACCGGCGCTGGCCGAGGCCTGGAACCAGCGGGCCTATGCCCACCACGCCCTGGGCCACTTCGACCAGTCGGTCCGCGACTGCCACGAGGCCCTGGAGATCAACCCCTATCACTTTATCGCCGCGGTGGGCATGGGGCGGGCCTACCTGGAGTTGGGCAATCCGGTCTCCGCGCTGGAGAGTTTCCGCCGTGCCCTGCGGCTCAATCCCGATCTTGAGGGCGTTCGGGCGCAGGCCAACCGGCTGGCGAAGCTGGTGGAAGGGGCGTAGAACCTATCGCACGATCGCCGCTTGGGACGGCTGGGGGGCCGGCCGCAGGGCTTGCAAGGCCCGATCGGCGTAATAGTGCGGATTGGAACAGAATTTCGCCAGGGTTTCCTCACTAGCGAAGAGGTAGACGTGTCCCTCAAACTGCGCGCCATGGTCGCGGTGGCCTGACACTGATCGGCCTTGCTCCAACATCAGAACCACGTCGTCACCGGAGCTGACCGGCGCATAGCGGTCCGGGTTGGCCATAAAGCGGTTTCGCTCCTCTGGGCCGGCAAAAAGGTACGTCCGGCCACGATGAATCGCGCCCCATGCCCTCTGGCCGGGCTGCCAACGTGCGTTTTCCACAAGCTGCACGGGGCAAAAACCATCGAGGCCGAATAGCGGATTGGTAGGCGGCTTGCTATCTGCCGCCGTCTTCGGCGGGTCGATGGGACGACTTGCGGGAACCGTTGGTCCCGTCGACGCTGCCAGCGAGTTCGGTGGGCTTGTCGGGGGCGCCGCGACCGACGGACCGGCCATGTTGGGCGCGGGTGAAACGGGTGGTGGGGCCGGGTTCTGGACCATTTCCGCCGGTGGCCGCAGGTTGGCGACCGTTTGCACAGGCCGGACGGGATTAGTCGAGATCGAGGGCGGAGGGCCAAGGACCGGCGGCTGCCCCAGCCCGGCAGGGGCACCGACCGCGGGGCTGGGCTGAATCTGGGCGAAAACGGGCGCATTCCGCCGTTTTGCCTCGGCAGCGACCTTGTTCAGCCGCGACAGGTATTGATCCGCCGGCATGTCGTCCGGGATGACCGCCAACACCTCGCCTTGGGCGGTGGGGGCCAGGATCACCGTGGTGGGCAACCCGACGACCCCGTATTTGTTGGCCGTATTCTTGTAGAAATCGACGTTGACTTTCACGGGCACGAAATTGGCTTCCAAGCCCGCGGCAGCCCCGCGCTGATTGGTCAGCTCGTTTTCCAAGTGGTGGCAGTGCGTACACCAGTCCGCACAGAAGAAAACCAGCACAAGTCGATTGGACTGGCTGGCTGCCGCCTTGGCGCTATCAATCGTTGCTTCCCAATGGAGGGGTTGTTGGCCGTTGGCGGCCGTTTGGAGGAGGAAAAACAGCAGAAACACCGGTAGAAACCGTCGCCAATTACCCATTTCGACCGCCCTCGCCTAGGAAACGCAGCAAGCTGACTTCTCCTAATATCGGAAGAGAAGCTTGATGAGTTGGTGAAAAAGGTGTGAAAGGGCGAGGATCGTTACTCTGGGCAACTGCGAGAAAATGTGATAGAAGTTGCTTAAATTGCCGAAAAATGAGAATGCAGCCGCCAAGAATCGAAAATGCAGCTTGACATATATTCCACAGACGTTAATATAGCAGTAGATACTGAGTTCTGCCTGGCAGGCGGGTGAGTTTATCCCGCGATCTGGCATCTTACAGCCGCCCCCCGCACAAGGGATGGTTCTTTCACGGGGGAGCCAGTTGCCTTCAGAGACGCGCTTCTGAGCCTGAACGCCTTATAAATTGTGAGCGGTTTATAGCGATGCGGCCCCTGTCATCGTGCAGGGATTATATCGTTTGCCTTGCAAAGTACGAGGCTGCCTGCACGGCCTGCGAAGGGAAACCTGACGAAACCGGAAAACGAGCCACATCGGGTAAATCGGTTTCCGTTAGGGATTCCTAGAGTACGGCGCCGAGTCAATTGTTACGCGCCGTGGTGTGAAATTTGTCCCTTGAGGTTTTGGCCGAATTACGCGGGCGTGCGAAGCGCCTGTCCGGTTGAGCATCCCTCGACAGTTTGATTGCGCTGTGCGAGCAGCGCGCCCTGGAAATCTGCGGTGAGGTGATCACTGCATCAGGAAGGAGTTTTCTTTAGGTGGGCTATATGGCAAAAAAGAAACAAGGCCGGCTGCGTGGCCGTAGCATGCAAGGCGCGGGGCCACGCAATGATGGTTATCGTAGCGGTTACAACCGGCCGGTGCGTCCCGCGAAGCTACGACGCGGATCCGCAGCGCACGGGAGATGTTCCCCAGGAGAACGGCGAGATCGGCCCCTTGGAGCCGGGCAGCGGCGTGCTGGAAATGCACCCCAACGGCTACGGCTTTCTCCGCGATCCCAAGACCAACTACACCCGCGAATTGACCGATCCCTTCGTTCCCGGCAGCATGATCGAGAAGTTCGGGCTTCGCGAGGGGCTGCAGATCAGCGGCATGGTCCAGCCCGGCCGCCGGCAGCAGGGGCCGCGGCTCCGGGAAATCACCGATGTCGACGGCATGCCGCCGGAGCAGTACCGCGAGGTCAAGACCTTCGACCAGCTCACGCCCATCAATCCCGAGTCCTGGCTGCGCCTGGAGACCGGGCCCGGAGCCCATGACCACGCGGGTGATGGATCTGCTCACGCCGCTGGGCAAGGGCCAGCGGGCCTTGATCGTCGCTCCGCCCCGCACCGGCAAGACGATCATGCTGCAGCACATCAGCCACGGCATTTCCACGAACTATCCGGACGTGAAGCTGATCGTGCTGCTGATCGACGAGCGGCCGGAAGAAGTGACCGACATGCGGCGGGCCGTCAAGGGCGAGGTGCTCGCCAGCAGCCTCGACCGCGACATCGAAAGCCACGTCCGGCTCTCGCAATTGGCCGTCGAACGCTGCCGCCGACTGGCCGAGATGGGCAAGGACGTGGTTCTCTTGCTGGACTCGATCACCCGTCTGGCCCGGGCCTTCAACAAGTGGGTCGGCAACACCGGCCGCACGATGAGCGGCGGCGTGGACATCAAGGCCATGGACATTCCCAAGAAGCTCTTCGCCACGGCCCGTTTGTTCGAGGAAGGCGGGTCGTTGACCGTCATCGGCACCTGCCTGGTCGACACCGGCAGCCGCATGGACGAACTGATTTTCCAGGAGTTCAAGGGCACCGGCAACCTGGAACTGGTGCTGGACCGCAAGCTGGCCGACCGCCGCGTCTGGCCGGCCATCGACATCAGCCAGTCGGGCACGCGGCGGGAAGAGAAGCTCCTGCCGCCCGACATCCTGCACGCCGTGACCATGCTCCGCCGCACGCTGGCCACGATGCACCCCGTCGAGGCCATGGAGCAGTTGACCAGCCGCCTGGCGAAGTTCAAGTCGAACCGGCAGTTCATCGAACTGATCGCCGGGACGAGGATTATGGAGTCAGCGCCGCCAAGCGCCTCCACGACCTTTTCCGCAATCTCGCCGATCGAGCTACTGGTCGAGGGCAGCCTGACTCAACGACGAGCAGATCCCGGCCGTCATGATGTTCAGGCCATGCACCTCGCCGTCGCGGAAGTCGGTGCGAACGCCGATCACGGGCTTGCCTTTCGCCCGCGCGTAGGCCATTTCAATGCACGTGCCCGAGTCGGAATCGGGACCGTCGAGAATGGCCACAACGGCGTCGCAGCGGTCGAGGGCTTCCATCAAACGGTTGAAGATCCGCTGGGCAAAATCGGGCAGGCCCTGGAACTCCTTGTCGCAGGCCTGGGGAAAGAAAATCTCCAGCGCGGGACAAAGCCGCTGCAATTCCGCGGAAAGCTCTTCGTTGAACCGCCGTTCCGCCAAGCGTGAACAGCGGCGCCGGCAAAATAGACGTTCATGCGTTCGACCTTCCGTCACCAACCCGAGCCATACAAGCCCGACGCGCAAGCGAGGAAAATGCTGCACAATCCGAGCGGAAGAAAGCAGTTTCCTCGCTTGCGCCGTCGGGCTTGCATAGCGCCGCGTCGATATGCGCGGGTGGTGCAAGAAACGAAGAAGCCCGCACCGTAGAGGCGGGCTTCTTCTTGCGTCATGTTTTTCTGAGGGAGAGGCGATACGCCGACCTCGGTAACCTGCTGCCCATGTAAATGTATCGAGCCAGCGGTTGAACCCGGTGTATCGGCCCTTCCTGTGTACTGATCAGTCACTTGTAGTCTATCACGTCTCGCGAGATCTTGACAAGCCCCCCACAGGAAAATTTCGGCGGAAATTTTCATCCCTTGTCCTTGCCCTTCTCTCCTTCCGCCACTGCCGCCAATCGTCGCGGACCGCGGCGACCATCGCCTGGGCCGCCTTGAGGAGCCACTTGTGGCCGCGCCCGTCCAGGTCTTCTCCGATCGCCGTCTGGGCCGCTGGCCCGCTGCCGAGATGAATATTGGCCGTCTCCCGGCCCATGGCGGTCAGCAGCTTCAACTCGTTGCGGTCCTCGGGCAGGCTTTCCAGCTCGATGCGGCGGCAATCGGGCGACAGGCGGCGGACGATCCATTTCCCGGCCAGGTGGACCCACGGATCGACCATCCGCACGGCCGTCGTCAGGATCTTTTCGTAGAAAATCTCGCCGCTAGGCGCCGGCCTGCTGCCAGATCCAGGCCGACGGCACCAGGGCCTTGGCCTCGCGGGCGATGCTGCCGCCGCGCCACTGGGCCAGCGCGACAAACCGCTGGCGGCCCAAACTCCCCAAGCCGGCAATGCGATGGACCACGCGGTAGCTCAGCCCCGGCTCGGGCAGGTAGCACCGCAGAACGTCGTGCACTTCCTGCGGCACGGCATCGCCTTCCAGGCTCGACTGGGCGTTGATCTTATCCCAGAATTCGCTCGGGTCGCGGAGCCGGGCTGTCGCCCACTGCCGCAGCACCGGGTACTTCTCCGCCAGCACGAAGGGCCGACCCGCCTTCGGACAGGGTATCTTGATACCCTTTCAAGATCGCTTTGCAGGCGTCGTCGGGCACCAGCGTCAGATGGTCCTCCTCGATCGCCAGGCAGACGCTGGTGGCCAGGCGCACGAGGTCGATCGGATAGGGCATGGGGTAGACCTCGTCAAAATCGTTGACGCCCCAGATCAGACGGCCCTCGGCGTCCCGCCAAGTGCCGAAATTCTCGATGTGCAGATCGCCCACCGCCAGCACCGTGGGGGCGGCAGCCAGGTCCGGGCAGGTCGCCGGCCAGGTCTGCGACCCAGCGATAGAACGTGGCCCGCAGAAAGGGAAACGCCCCTTCCGCCATGTGCTGATGCTTGAGTTCCAGGTCTTCGGGGATCAGGGTCAGCCGGGCGGCGAGCCACGCCTCGTAGTCGCGAGTGGATTGAATGATATCCATGATCGCTCACACGGTCAGACTGCCGATAGGCTGGCTGGCCGGCTCGGCGCGTGCGGCCCAATAGGCGTATTGCGGATCGCCAAGACGGAAGGTGAAAACGGCATCGGGCAATCTCCGCCCGTTGCGATCGCGGAATGAACGCGGACGAGGACCGTGCCGTCGCCGTAGCGTTCCACATCACAAGCGTCAGGTGCCATAGCGGTCAAATCGGTAGGATGCAAAGCCAATCCATCTTGGGCCTGACGTTGCGCGGCACTCGGTTCGGCGCCGCCAGGGCCGCGGATCCTGGAATTCCAGACTAGTATACTTATCGCCCTTCAATAGTCTAGCCCAATTGACGCGTACTTGTCGAGCCCTGCTGGCGAAAAACGGCCTTGGTGGGCCGGCATCGCAAGCTCGCTGGTCCCACCCTACGATTAGAACCGCGCAACTCCGTGCCGGGAAGCGGGAAAGCGCCTTCCATATCAAGAGCCGGCGCTTGGTGGCAGTACCGCCGGCAGCCGAGTAGGGCCCGATCTGGCCGCCGGCCCGCACGACCCGATGACAAGGAACGATCAGCGGCACGTGGTTGCCGGCCATGCAGTTCCCCACAGCCCGGCTGCCCCTGGCCGACCTGCGGTCGCGGCCAACTCTCCGTAGGTCGTGGTTTGTCCATAAGGTATTTCCCTGCAAGCCTTTAGAACGCGAACTTGGAATCCCCGTCGCAGCCCCTGAATCGACCGGCAGATCGCAAAAATCGACCGGCAGGCCCTCCGCATACCGCAGTAGTCGCTGGACCACTTCCCGCTGCCAATTGCTCGGTTTCTGCCGGAGAGGATGGCCCGGCGCAATCGCCTGACGTGCGGCGGCGGCCGAACGGTGGCCGAACGACAATTGGCGGACGGCCTCGCCACGCATCCTCAGGCACATCCAGCCCAATTCGCTGGCAAAAACCACGATCTCGTCACGCTCCAGTATTGTCCTTCATATCATCACCGCACTAGAAAACTTTTTTACCCCTCTACTAAGGTAGGCTTTGACATCTTCGCCTCACCCATCCTATACTAGGAACGGTATCGCTTTCTGCAAGCCCTCGGCCCAGAATGCATCAGGAATTGGCGGAAGGTCCAGCACCGTGATTTTCCGATAGGTTTTACGGCCGAAAGGAATGGACTGAATGAATCGCTACAGCTCTTTATGCGATGATTTCTACGTGAACATGAATCTCAGCACGGAAATGGAGCTTCCGGCCAGCCGCGAGACCGTGCTGCATTTCTTTGAACGGGTGCAGAAAACGTACCCCACCATGAGGAACTTTTATTGCCGCGATCGGGGTGATTTCATCCTCGAAGAGGACAAAGACGGCGGCAATTACCGCTGGGCCACCATTGAACCGCGGCGGGTTTGCTCGGGGTACGTCAATCCGGAATCGGTCGACGATGCCGATGCGAGCAGCACGAATTGATCCTCGATCTGGCCCCTTACATGCTCTCGGTCAGCCCGCTGGATTGCGAGGCCCTCGACCTGCTCTACGGCTTCGATTTTACCTATCGCGGCAATCACAACGAGTTGATTGCCGAGGCCCTGGGCATCGGCCCGGCCTTGGACCGGATCCTGGAAGTGCCCGGTTCCACGGTGATCAACTGCGAGCCCTCGATCACGGTCGCCTTGGACGAGGAATGCCGGGTCCAGTTCCGCCTGAGCATGGAGACCCGCACCAACGCCTACCATGTTCGCACGGGCGAGTTCCCCGAGGAGCAACTGAGCGTCTACGTGACCGCGCGGCAGTACGGAAGTCTCGCTGCGGAAAGGACTTATGTCGAAACAGTCCGGCATTTGCGGCAGATCTGCGAAGAGATGCTGGAAAACCACGTCATCGACCACGTCCTGGGCCCGCTGGCCCGCACGATTTCGATGAAATAGAGTAACCCCAATCGCGGATAGACACTTGCGGGCCGAATCGGTTATAATCCTTTGTCGGTGTTTTTTGCCTATCCTCTTGGTACAAGGGCTGTTACTACTATGCCACTTTTCGAAATCGAAACTCCATCACATATCATCATTACCTGGGCCCACGACGAGCAGTCGGCCGTCGGCGTGGTCCGGGAGAACTATCCCAAAGAGGACCCCGTCCGCATTACCAAGCGTCCCCGCGACACGTGGGTCATCTCCAAAGCAGCCTTGGGGATCACCGGAAGCGTCGATCCTTGCTCCACCGCCCGCGACTGCCTGGCCAAGGCCGAAGGCGACAAGCTCCACGCGATTCGCCTCTACATGCACAATACGGGCACCGATCTGGAACATGCCCGCAAGGCGATTGAGTCGAACATGGTCATGGGCTGGTAGCCGTGGACCAACGGCGATCTGCCGGCGATCCTGCGGCAGCACGGGCAGGAGCATCTGCTGGCTTTTTGGGCGCAATTGGACGCGGCGGGCGCGGGAGTCGCTGGCCCGGCAAATCCGACGGCATCGATTTCCCGCTGATCCGGAAAGCTGTTTGCCGCAGCGGCAAGACCAGGGCAATTTTCGCGATCTGGCCCTTGCGCAAGCGCAGCCGCGCGGCCTTCCGACTGGACGCAACGAAGAACCGGTTCTCGCCGGCAGAGGCCCGTCGCCGGGGTCGTCAGGCCCTCGCGGCCGGGCAGGTCGGCGTGATCCTGGTCGCCGGAGGGCAGGGAACCCGCCTGGGGTTCGACCATCCCAAGGGCATGTTTTCGATCGGCCCCGTCTCCGGCCGAACCTTGTTTCAGATCCATATCGAAAAAATCCTGGCCACGGCCCAGCGGCACGGGGTTCGGATACCGCTCTACCTGATGACCAGTCCGGCGACGCACGAGGAGACGCTCCAGTTCCTCGCCGCGCACGACCGCTTCGGGCTGGCCGAGGAAGATCTGCACGTATTCTGCCAGGGCACGATGCCGGCGGTCGATGCGGCGACGGGCCGACTCCTGCTGGAAGCCCCCGATCGCCTGGCCGTGAGCCCCAACGGCCACGGCGGCATGTTGGCGGCCTTTGCTGAGAGCGGCGCGATGGCCGACGCCCAGAGGCCGCGGCATCCGGCAGTTGTTTTACTTCCAGGTCGATAATCCGCTGGTCGATATCGCCGGGGCCGAGTACATCGGCTATCACATCCTCTCCGATTCGGAGATGACCAGCCAGGTGATTGCCAAGCGCGACCCGCTGGAGAAAGTGGGCAACGTGGTCAACGTCGACGGCCGGCTGATGGTCATCGAGTACAGCGACCTGCCCGACGACGTGGCGCGCAAGAGGAACCCCGACGGCTCGCTGGCGATCTGGGCCGGCAGCATCGCGGTGCATGTTTTCGATCTCGACTTTCTCTGCCGTGCCAAGGACCAGGCCGATTCGCTGCCGTATCACTTTGCGCAGAAGAAGGTGGCCTTTATCGACGCCGCAGGGCTGCCGCGTGGAACCGGTCAAGGCCAATGCGATCAAGTTCGAGCGATTTATCTTCGATCTGATGCCGTCGGCCCGTAATGCGATCGTAGTCGAGGTCGATCCGGCCTCAGCCTTTGCGCCGCTGAAGAACGCCTCCGGCGCAGCGGCGGACACGCCCGAATCGGTGAAGGCCCAGATCAGCGACTTGCATCGACAGTGGCTGCGGGAAGCCGGCGCCGAAGTCGCGGATGGCGTGGCGGTGGAGATCAGCCCTTGGTTCGCATTGGATGCGGAAGAGTTGCGCGGCAAAGTGGACCCGGGGTTGAAGATCACCGCGCCGACGTATTTTTCGTAGGGTGGGACCAGATCGCGTAGCGAGCGCCGGCCCACCATGAGCGACTTGCGGTCCAGTGAACATGGTGGGCCGGCATTCGCTACGCGATCTGGTCCCACCCTACGGGCCCTACCTCTCAACCCGTGGCGACGTCCAGCCGATCAGCATGACCACCGCGGCGGCAAGCAAGTATCCGCCCGCCCAGTGATAGGGCGATTGGCAGAGAACGCGGTTGAATCTCCGGCGTTTGCGGCATCTTCTCCACCATCGTGGCATAGACATCCCACGGCCAACCGATTACCGCGGGCGTCAGCGGCGAATGAATAATGCCTACGAGGCTGCCGACCGCGGCCACGCCAAGATATGCGGCGGCACGGAACATGTGCCGGTCCAGCACTTGCCGCCAGGGCCGAGGCCCACAGCAGACTCGTCACGATGAACCCGCTGGCCAGGCAGCGCAGGGCGAGAATCACGGCCGCCGCTTCCGGCAGCGGTTGCCGCGGTCCCAAGGCGCAGATCCAGCGGGATCGTCGCCATATAGGCCAGGGCGGGCAAGATCGCCAAGGCCAGGGCCGCGTAGTGCCGCGTGGGCGTGGCGCGGAACGACTGCGCGCCGATCTCCAGGCCCACGAAGACCAGGATCGGAAAGCAGGCCGCTTCGGGCAGCCATTCGAACAGATGGGCGAACCAGCCCAGCCCGCCGGCCAGCCCGATGAACAGCGCCGTCGCCAGCGTATAGGCGGCCCGGCCGCCCATCGCCTTGTAGGCCGGCTGGCCGATGTAGGGCGTGGTCTGGATCACGCCGCCGAACAGCCCGGCCAGCACCGAGGCCAGTCCTTCGGTCCAGAGAATGCTGCGGGTGTCGTACTCGTCGCCGGCCGCCGCGGCGCTTTCGGTGCAATCGATGCCGCCCACGATCGTCGCCAGGGCGAACGGCAGCATCACGGGCAACTGCGCCACGGCATGGGCGAACACCGCGCTGCCACCAGGACCAGATTCCGGGCAAACGCGGGAAAGAACTCCGGCAGCCTGCCAGGCGGCGACGCTGCCTGATGCGCCGGGCAGGCGGAACCAACGTCACGTGCAGGCCGGGCCAAGCCAATGGAAACCCCAGTACAGGACCACGCCCAGGAGCACCGCCACCAAGGCCCCCGGGATGCGGCCCGGCAGGGGATGATGGGCGACCAGCGTCACGAGGATGACGATCAAGGTCACCATGCCCACCAGCGGCACGGCGGCGATGTTTTGCCAAAGCGGCACCAGGGCGATCAGCGCCAGCGCGATCCCGGCCAGCGAGCCGAGCAGGCCCGCGCGGGGCACCCACTTGCGCACGGCCGTTCCCAGCGGCGCCACGATCGACTTGCAGATCCCGATCATCACCAGCAGCACCGCGCCGACGTGCCAGGCGAAGACCATCGCCTGGCCGTGATTGTAGCTGAAGGTGTGTCCATGCCGTGCTTGAGCGACGGCAAGAGGATGAGCGTAGCGACGGCGAACGTGCTCGGCGTATCGAGTCCCAGCGGCATGGCGGTCACGTCGTCGCGGCCGCTGCGGCGGGCCAGGCGGAAGGCCAGCCAGGTATAGACCAGATCGCCCGCCACCACGCCCAGGGCGGTGCCGGGGATCATCTGCGTGAAGACGAAATCGCGGGAGAAGCGACAACGACTGCCCGTGGTGATCACCAGCAGCAGCAGGCTCATCACGGCCACATTGTCGAGAATCAGCCCGAAGAAGGCGTTGATGTCGCCTCGTTGGGCCCAAGCGTAGCGGTGGGACATGGGGGGCTTTCGGCGTTCAGGGTGCCCCGCATTTTACGCGATTTCGGGCGGGCCTGGAATATCGAGGGAGATTCCGGCTGAAGACGCAAAATGAGCGACGCGAAACGTGCACGTCACGCAGAAGCACGTGCCGCACTATCCACCTCTCCGAGTTCCTCGGCCGCGACGATCCACTTGCGGCATTCGGGACTGCCACAGCCGCAGGGAACGGCGCTCCCGGCCGGCCAGCCGTAGTCGATCGTCATCTGCTGGCCGGGCTCGATGTCCGTTTCCACGGCCAGCCAGAGTTCCGACCCGTCCGTGCCGTCGTCATATTCGACTTCGTATTCCAGGAGCGAACAGTTCGGCTGGCAACTGTGGTTGAGGAAGCGGAAAGGGGCGTCGGGCTCCAGGGCCGAGTTCTTCCCCAAGGCCATGCAGTAGTCCGATTCGTACTCGTCACCATCGAAGATCTGGCCCTCGATCGGCCCCACGACTTCCTTGGCGGAAAAGGACCTCAGAGAAAAGACCCCCAGGCCGAAATCGGCAGGGCCGACGCGGACGCCCTGCTCGCGATACTCGACGCAATGCTCCATGATAGCCTCCCCTGACGTGGATCCGGCAGCACGATAGGCGCGCACTGCGATGTGAAGGATGGCATGCGACTTCAAGAAGTCGCATGCCATTCGGGATTATTCAGAGA
The DNA here is from genome assembly GCA_963824275.1 of uncultured Planctomycetia bacterium. Lineage (GTDB taxonomy): Bacteria > Planctomycetota > Planctomycetia > Pirellulales > Thermoguttaceae > JANXQG01. The sequence continues at coordinate 869,951 of CAWGOT010000010.1, forward strand.
ACCTATTCCAAAGCACGAGAGCCCTGAATTGTGCAGGGCGTGATCCAGAGTCTTGCAATAGGTTCTAACGATGCGAGATGGCTCGCTTTCGGTGCTTAGTAGCGACCGCCGCGTCCACCGCGACCGCCGCCACCACCACCGCCGCCGCCACCGCCGTAGCCGCCGCGACCACGTCCGCCGCCGCCGCCACCGCTGCGCTCTTCGCGCGGCCGGGCTTCGTTAACGGTCAAGGCGCGGCCGTCGTGCTCCTTGCCGCTGAGACCAGCGATGGCCGCTTCGGCCTCCTGGTCGGTGCCCATTTCCACAAAAGCAAAACCCTTGCTGCGACCCGTGTCGCGGTCTTCGATCACCTGGGCGCTTCGCACGGTGCCGAATGGAGCGAACATCGTCTCCAGATCCGCATTGCTAACGGTATAGCTCAGATTGCCAACATACAACTTCTTACCCACAACTCGATCTCCTTCATGAGAAACAACAGCCCACTGGTAAGCGCGGGCCGAACTAACGGGGACAAATACATGTGAAGCGGTTCAAGGGAGGCACCTTGCGAAGCATCGCCGGACAACCCTGCGGGGAAAGAACCTGAAGACCTTGCGCGGACAACGAAGAGCCGCTTTCAACGCGATTACCGCTCATCTGAACCCGCAAAGTGAAAATTCTCGTCCACGCAAGGAAGGCTCCCGATCGACGTGAGTCCGCCCGAAAAAAAGCCGCTCTCGAAGGGACACTGCCGAGTCAGACTGAGGTAAGTCAGGCGGATGGGGGTAGGACGCCCTTCATGCAAGGATTGTACACTATAGTCAAAAAGAATGAAAGGGGAGTCTTGCGATTTTTGCAGCCGAATTCGCCGGAAACGTATCTGACTTCCATGACCACCCGCTGGTGGCGTCCGGCAATCGACCGGCCGAGCCATTTCATACTAGCCCGAAGCGCAAGCGAGGTAACGGGTTAGCACCCTCGCTTGCGCGTCGGGCTGGTATCAGTTTCAACCTCGCGAAGTATAGCGAAATGGCGACGGGCCTACTTCAGCTCTTTCAGCCGAATGTTCCGCACGGCGCCGACCGTGTCATAGGTGGCAATGCCCAGCGGGCGGCTGCCGTCGCACTCAATGCGGATGCCGATCGTGTGCTCCTTGCGGTCCTGGTCGACCACCTGGTCCTTGTCGATCCAGACCTCGATCTTGTCGTCCGTCACCCGGATGCGAAACTGGTACCAGGTGTCGTTTTTGAAGTCGCGGACGGCGGAGGTCGAATTCTCCGAGGCGTCGTAATGATCGATGCTCGAAAGCCCGATCGTGCTCCCGCCCCAGCCCCCGCTGACGAACGAACAGTAATCGTTGCCCACCGGAAACGTCGTCGTGCAGAAGAAATCGCTGCCCTCGATGCGTTTGCCTTCGAACGTCAACTCGTAATTGCTGCGGGGCGGCTTACCGGTCCAGGTGATACCGGTCATGGGGCTGCCGCTGCCGATGACGATGGCGCCGTCGCGGACGACGACTTTTCCTTCCCCGCCAAAATCGCTTGCCTTCCAGCCTTCCAGCGTCTTGCCGTTGAAGAGCTCTTGGCGGCCGGCGGTGCTTTGTCGGCGCCCTGGGCAACGAGGACGACCGCAAAACCGGCCAGCATCAAGCCGACGACACAGAAGGCATAACGCATCATCGCTAGAAGTCCTTCGTCGCAGAAGATCGCGGCTTGGCAGCAGTGCCTGGAGGGCCAAAGATCGGATCGTCCACCTTCTCGTCCGGCTTAACCTGCTCGGGTTTCGCCTGCATCGGTTTAGCCAAGTCCAGTTTTTCTGCGGCCGGACGCTGATCAGGCGTCTTCTCCGCAGCCGAAGGCCCCGTCAAATTGATGCTCACCTTGGCCTCGATCGGCTCCGTCGCGGCCGTTGTCTGAATGCGAATTCGCGTTGTGACCTTGCCCGGCGTGTCGCCGCCAAGGAAGACGACCGGCAACCGCTGGAGCGTCGCCGCCGCAGCCGCCGGAGCGTCACAGCGGAAGCGGGGATCGGTCGTCTCAACCCGCGTGATCTGGAAGGGCGACGTGCTGCGGACCAAGAGCGGCCGCATCACCGGGGTTTGGAGCTTGCCCGTAGCCACGGGGTCCATGATCAACGGCGAGGGATGCACCGTCACCGGGGCAACGACCAGGGCTTCCACGGGAACTGGAACCTTCTGGGCACGGGGATTGGGATCGTTCGTGACGAGATTGATTTCCTCGCGGGAGTAACCGGCCTTGGCGTCGGCCGCCAGATTGACCGTCAGATCGTAGCTCACCATCCCGCCGCCGCGCGCCACCTCGAGCACCTTGCCCGTAATGCTGGGATTGGTGCATTCCACGCGCTGGATCTGCCAGTCGGGGCGGCCGGCATAACGGACGCTCACCCGTTGCTGCGCGGCAGTACCCTGGGCGGCGCGGAGATTGACCGAACCCGGTTCGAGGACCACGTCGCTGCGGATATAGCAGTGGACAAACAACTGGACTTCGGCCGGAAAGGGCTTGTCGAACTTGACCTTGATCGTCACGTCCTTCTGGCCCTGGAAGTTCACCGTGTTGACCTTGGCGACCACGTAGGCCTTTTTCCAGGTCTTGAGAAGCTCGACGGGCACTTCGGGCGTGGTGCAGCCGCAGCTCGCCTCGGCCGACACGATGTGGGCGTCTTCCAGGTAGATATTCTCGACGCCGAAACGGTGTTCGACTTGTGCCACGGGCCACCGTGCCGAAATCGTGACTCGTATGGTCGAACATTTCGCGGGCCCAATCCTGGGCCCGGGCCTGATCCGCGGTCCAAGCCGCCAGCGACGCTAGCACGATCCAAGCAATGGTTCGAGCAATTCGTTCCATGGAAATCTGCCGTTGGATGATATTCGCAATATAAAACGTCAGTATCGCAAAAGGGGCGGCGTGTGTCAACCACGAACCATCGCCGGTCATTGCCTGGCTTGTGTAATTAGCCCAGCTTGTGGCGGGTGGAGGGCTCATGTTACGAATCCCCAAAACAGGAAACCGACGCCGATCGCTCCAAATGCCAGCGATACGAACCAGAATTCGCGTCGCCTGGTGAGAACGGAAATGGCGCCCACGGCGATGCCGATTTGAAACATGGTCAGGCCCCGCGAGAGCGGCACGTGTTTGCGAAAGTGCTGACTCGACTCCGCCTCAAATTCTTCGGCCTTTTCCTTGGTCTCGTCCTTCCTCTTTTTGTATTCCGCCAGCTTGGCCTCATCCTGGGGATCGGGCTCATTTTTGAGGTTCGTCAGCAGTTCCTTCTTGGCTTCCGTGACCTTCTCCTTGATGCTGTTGGCCTGAAACTCGCTCCAGCGGTCGCTGGCATGAATCTGCTCCAACATCGCCTCATTGGCATAATGCTCGGCATACAGGGCCGTGACCGCGGCCAACGCGGCCAGGATAGCTGCCGTCAAGGCAACCCCCATGACCCAGGGCTCCGATGCTCCGTGCGCATGGTGCTCGATCGTTTCGTGTGCATGCTCCAGAGGCACTTCCGGCGTACCCATGTTCGCTCCCAGGATGAAAATCGGTTTTCAGCAAATTATACAAGGAACGGTCAAGAATTGTCACTTTTCATCCAAGCCTGCATCCACTACACTGTGGCGGAAGGAGTTTGATCGTGTCGCGAAATGCAAGCAAATTGGCCTTTTCCCGTGCCCTGCGGGTCATGCCGGGCGGGGTCAACAGCCCCGCCAGGGCCTTCGGCGGCGTGGGCGGAGAGCCGATTTTCATCCAGCAGGCCGAAGGTCCGTGGCTCGTGGATATTGACGGCAACCGCTACCTCGACTACATCGGTTCCTGGGGGCCGATGATCCTCGGCCACGGGCATCCGGCGGTCGTCGCCGCCCTGGAGGCCGCCATCCGCCGCGGGACGAGCTACGGCGCCCCGACCTTGCAGGAAACCGAGCTGGCCGAACTGATCATCGAGGCCGTGCCCTCGGTGGAAAAGGTGCGGCTGGTGAACTCGGGCACCGAGGCCACGATGAGCGCCATCCGCCTGGCCCGCGGTTATACCGGCCGCGCGATCGTGATCAAGTTCGCCGGGAACTACCACGGCCACGTCGATAGCCTGCTGGTGGCCGCCGGCAGTTCGGCAGCGACCTTGGGCGTGCCCAACTCGCCCGGCGTGACGGAAGGCACCGCCCGCGACACGCTGGTCCTGCCCTACAACGATCCGATGGCCTTGGAAGACGCCTTTGCCCGCGACGGCGATCGCATCGCCGCGGTGATCTTCGAGCCGGTGGTGGGAAACATGGGCTGCGTCGTGCCCTCGGAGGCGTTTCGCTATGCGCTCCGCGACATGACCGCGCGTTACGGGGCCCTCTTGATCTGCGATGAAGTCATGACCGGCTTCCGCGTGGCCTATGGCGGGGCCCAGTCACTGTGGGGCATGAAGCCGGACTTGACGACCCTGGGCAAGGTCATCGGCGGCGGACTGCCCGTGGGCGCCTATGGAGGGGCGGCCAAGATCATGGATCATATCCTGCCCGCCGGCAAGGTCTTTCAGGCCGGCACCCTCAGCGGCAACCCGTTGGCCACTGCGGCCGGCATCGCCACCTTGAAAGTGCTCCGCGATAGCGATGCCTACACGCGGCTGGAGCAATCCTCAAGCCGTTTGGCCGAGGGTCTTGTCGCGGCCGCCCGGGCAGCCAAGATTCCGCACACGCTGGCCCGCGTCGGCTCGATGATGACGCTCTTCTTCAATCCCGAGGTCGTGACCGATTGGGAAGTGGCGGCGCGCAGCGACACGCAGCGCTACGCCAGGTTTTTCTGGGGCATGCTCGATCGCGGCGTTTATCTGCCTTGCAGCCAGTTCGAGGCGTTGTTTGTCTCGACGGCACACGACGACGAGCAGATTGAAGCCACGATTGCCGCCGCGGCGGAGACGTTCGGAACGATGTAAGCGTCTCAGAATTCTACGAACACTTCCGGGTAATGCGACAGATCGAGGTCCTCCGTTTCGGGCACCAGTCGAATCCCCCATTGCTGCATCGCGAGCCCCAAACAGGATCTCGATCGGCTTGCCGGTGTCATCCACGCCAATACGGTCGATTACGATGGCTTCCGTATGAAATACCTTTCCGGCGATCTCACCGACCAATACGGCCGCCAGCGAAGATGTCTTCGTCTCGCCGCCAAGCCGTGTATTCATTGGCCGAGGAAGATTCGTGGTCGTCAGGCGGGCGGCGACATCGGACACCACGTATGTGTTTCTGGCCCCGGAATCAAAGAGGGTCCAACTGTCCCTCCCCTGCACGTCGATCATCTTGCGTATTCTGCCCATGAAAAGTCCTCTGCGGCCGATAGATCGTCTATCTCAGCATACCGCGTCGTCAAGTGTCTCGTCAAGAAGATCGCCGATGACGTTCAGTACACTGTCAGCGCAACCTGTAGGGTGGGCCGAGCATAGGCGAGTCCCACCAGCGAATTCTGGTGGGACTCGCCTATGCTCGGCCCACCTACTTCTTCCCCCACTTTTCCTCCGCCGCGCTGGGCCGCGAGTAAAGGGGAAGCAAGTTCCAGAGATCGTCGCGTCGGCCGGCCAGGTAATCGCGATGGGCCAGCCGCGCGACGTTCGCGGCCGTGGGACGCCATAACTGGCGATCGAGCATCGTCAGGCCCTCGGGCAGCGGAGCGGTCCATTTCTTGAGCACTGGGCCGGAAACGGCAAAGCCGGGCGGCAAACCGGCAAGCCACTGGTCCAGCGGCAGAAGCGCTGGCTCGCCCGCCGCTCCCAGCCAGGCCGACGGGGCATCCGCTTGCCGGGCGGGGCACTCGCGTAGCGGGTCGGCGTGCGGGTGGCGGCGAAACGACTGCGCGACCACGTCGCCACGTTGGGCATCCACGGCCACGGAAACGGCCTCGACCCCATCCGGCGCGGCGGCGGCAATGGCCTCCAGGGTGCTGATTCCCAGGACCTCCGCCCCGATGGCGTAGGCAAAGACCTTGGCCGTCGCCACACCCACGCGAAGCCCGGTAAACGATCCAGGCCCTACCGTCACCGCCACCAGACGAATTTCGCGTCGGTTGCCAGCCAACTTGGCCGAGCAGGGCCCGGATCGCCGGCGCGAGCGACTGCGCGCTCCGCTCGTGCGGGTCTAACTGCAATTCTGCCAAGACCTTACCATCGGCCGCCGCGGCCACGCTGCCGGTCAGTTCACTGGTTTCCAGGGCAAGAATACGAAACATGAGGATTCTCGGGGGCCTCGACTTGACTGCGCCACTTACGCTACAATATAGTGTCTTCCATTTCTCACGGGTAGCATTCCACCCGAAGGTCAGGCAAGCGTGAAACGAGCCCTAATCAGCGATCTCCACAGCAACATCGAGGCCCTCGAGGCCGTTTTTGCCGATATCCGCAGCCAGGGAATCTCCGAGGTTTACTGCCTTGGCGACCTGGTCGGCTACGGCCCCAATCCCCGCGAGTGCATCGACATGGTCATGCGGTGCAAGGTCTGTCTGCTGGGTAATCATGACCAGGGGGCACTCTTCGATCCGGAAGGTTTCAATTCCGGGGCCGAAAGGGCCATTTTCTGGACCCGCATGCAACTGGAGGACGGCGGTTCGCCGGTCGAGCAGCAAAAGCGCTGGGATTTTCTCGGCGAACTGCCCCGCAGCCATCAGGAAGACAAGTTTCTCTTCGTGCATGGTTCGGCCCGGAATCCGCTCAACGAATATGTCTTTCCGGAGGATATCTACAACCGCCGCAAGCTGGAAAAAATCTTCGCCCTGATCCCCCGATATTCTTTCCAAGGCCACACGCACGTGCCGGGGGTCTTTACCGAGCAATTTCAGTTCCTCAGCCCTGAGGAAATCAACCACGAGTACCGCCTGGGTGAAGAAAAGGCCATGATCAACGTCGGCTCGGTCGGCCAACCCCGCGACGGAAACCCCAGGGCCTGCTACGTCGTGCTGGAAGACAACCTGGTCCGCTTTCGCCGCGTCGAATACCCGTTCGAGAAAACGATCGCCAAGATCTACGACATACCCGACCTCGACAACTTCCTCGGCGATCGTTTGCGGGACGGGCGGTAGGCAAATCTCATGGAAGAACGATCTTCGACGCCCCCTTTGGGCAATATCTTGATGTTCGTGGCCGTCCTGGTCCTGGTCCTGCTGTACCAGTTCTGGCTGATGCCCAAGTTCTTTCCGCCGCCCAAGGTCGCGCCGGCCGTCCAGGAGAAGGACGACAAGGGCGGAGAAAAAAAGATCGCCGAAAAGCCCGCTGAGGGCAAGCGTTGGCATGAAGAAGACAAGCCCAGCGATTACCCCACGGAACGAACGGCGGAGAAGCCGAAGGCCGAATCGCCCGACAAGGGCGGGCAACTTGCGGCCGCGGCGCCCAAGGACGAGCCTCGGCAATGGCGTGCGCTCGGGTCGGTTGACCCCGATCGCAAGAACCCCTACCGCATGCTTGCCACGGTCTGCAGCGAAGGCGCTTCGCTGGCACGCCTCGAGCTGAGCAGCGAGCGTTACCGCGACCTGGAAGACCGCAGCGGCTACCTGGGCCACCTGGTGATGGACAACTCGGACCGCGGCGCCGGCTGCCTGGTGCAGGTGGTGGGGGCCGGAACTCCCGCCGCCGCCGCCGGCGTGAAGATCGGCGATCGCATCCTGGAAGTGCTGCGACAAGGGGAAACGACTCAGATCGAAGGTCCGGCAGGGCTGGAATTGCTTCTTCGCCAAACGAAGCCCGGCGAAACCGTTGAACTGGTTATTCTGCGCGGAAAGGACTTCCTTCCCAACGCCAAGGCCACACTCATCCGCCGTCCGTTGGAAGTCATTCGCCCCGAGCGGAAACGGCCCAGCGCCGTTTGGATCTCCGGCGGGCGGCCCGACGCCATCGCGACCGACGACAACTGCCCTCCCTCGCTCTTGACCACGCTCCAGCAGGTTGACGGCGAGAAGCTCCGCAAGGATGAAGACCCCGATGTCAAGATGGAGGAGGAGCTGACGCAGCAGTTGCCCGGCGTCGAACTCCGCCAAATCAACTGGACGCTCGAAGGTCAGGAGAGCGACCCCAGCCAACCGGACATCGTCACCAAGGTTGTCTTCAGTTGTCTCGTGCCCAAGTACCAACTGAAGCTCACCAAGACCTACGCATTGGCGAAGGTTGACGGCGACCCCGCGATCGATGTCGACGCCAAGGCCTATCATCTCGTGCTGACCCTGCAGGTGACGAATCTCGATTCGAAGCCGCACGACGTGGCCTATCGCCAGGACGGCCCCAACGGACTTCCGACGGAAGGCTCCTGGTATGCCACGAAGGTCCAGAAGACGGGCCTGGGCCTCCGCAACGTCGTCTACAAATTGAACCACTTCGAGTTCGAGATGGCCGCCTGTTCGGAGCTCTCGGAAAAATCGGACAAGGGCGGCAAGTTCCGCAAGGACTTGTGCGAGAGCAAGCAGTTCGCCGACGACCATCTCCCGCTGTTTTTCGGCGTCGATGCCCAGTACTTTTCGGCCGCCTTGTTGCCCGATCAGGTTCGACGGCCCCTGGAATCGATCGTGCCGTGGCCCTCCGCGTGGGCGAGATCGAAGAGCAACGGAGGACGCTTACCAATACGAGCTTCCGCATCATCGCCAAGCCGGCGACGATCGCGCCAGCCAGTCGAGCGTCGCCACCTACGAATTGTTTGCCGGCCCCAAGCGGCCCACGCTGTTGGATAAGTACGGATCCGACCCGGAAAAAAAACCCGACAAACACGATGAAGGGCCTGGTCTATTACGGCTGGCCGATCTTCCACTGGGTGGCCGTGCCCATGACCCATATCCTGAATTTCAACTACTGGCTGGTCGGCAACTACGGCCTGGCGATCATCATGCTCACGATCGTCGTTCGTCTGGCGATGTTCCCCATGAGCCGCCATCAGGCGCAGAACGCCCAGATGATGCAGAAGATCCAGCCCGAGATCAAGGAGATCCAGAAGCGGTTCAAGAAGGACCCGGAGGCGGCCCGCAAGGCCCAGCAGGAACTTTTTGCCAAGCACAATTACAATCCCTTCAGCGGCTGCCTGCCGTTGTTCATCCAGATGCCGATCTTCCTGGGCCTGTATCGCGCCTTGCAGGTGAACGTCGAGTTGCGCGACGCCCCCTTGATATCGCACGCCGTTCGCTGGTGCTCGAACCTTGCCGCGCCGGACATGCTCTTCGATTGGAGTCGGTATATGCCCGACGCCGTGAACAGCGGCATCGGCTTCGGTTTCCCCTTGCTGGGACCGATGTGCGGTTTAGGCCCTTACTTGAACCTGTTCCCCATCATCACGCTTTCGCTGTTCCTGATTCAGCAGAAGGTGATGATGCCGCCGGCTGCCGACGAACAGGCCGCCCAACAGCAGAAGATCATGAAGTACGTCATGTTCTTGATGGGGCTGATGTTCTTCAAAGTGGCTGCCGGGTTGTGCATCTATTTCATCGCCTCGACGCTGTGGGGACTTGCCGAGCGGCGGTTCCTGCCCAAGGCGCCGCCCGCCGGCGGCAATTCGGACAACGTCGACCCGCCGAGCGCACCTCCGACGAAGGTTGAGCGTCTCAGCAATGCCGAGCGCGACGCCATTCGCCGCAAGAAACGCGGGGGAAAAAAATAGCTGGCCGAGCCGCTGAGGACCGGAAAACGCGCAACACCACGAAAGACACGAACTACACGAAAAGGCGGGTGCATGTTCGCCGTCTCATGTCATGTGGCGAACGCTTCCCCGAATACCCGATCTGACCAGACGTTTCCCCAGGGGCCGTCCTTTACCAACTCGCGGCTATACCCTGTTTTCTTCGCTGCGACGATGCACGCGACAGGCTGCCCGTCCTTTATCACTGCCGCAGACTCTCCGTCCGCAGACCAGAGGAAAACCCATGCGTGCTTCTGGGGCGAGGCACACAACGCCGTGTCACTCGCGAAGCCGAGCGCCGCAGGCGGGGTGAAGGCCGAAAGGACATAACCTCCTCGGGGCGTGGTGGGGCAATACGCTTCTCGCGTCAGGGATTCCGCGTCCTTGCCCACCGCGCTGGGCCGCCCCAGAATCTTGGCTTCCGTATCCGGCGGTAGATGTAGAAGTAAGTTCATTACTAACTTATACCGCAAGAACCTCTCCGGTTGAATACCGACTCCGCGTGCCGGCCCTTTCCTTTTCCCGTCTCCGGCTGCATAATGACCGATTCCACCAAGACTTGCCCTTGAAGATCCCTCACCCCCCGGCCCAGGAGAACGACAAAGTCCAACGCGAAGGGGTCAGGTCCATGTTTTCGGGCAGGGATTTCTGCTGAATTCCGTTCGTCCTCGCCGAGAAACGGACCGGACCCCGGACTTTGCAGTTCTCCTGCCCCCGGCCCCTCTCCCAAGAGAGGGCGAGGGGAGTTGCGGATCATGTGGCATTACCTAAAGGGATTGGCCTTCAATGCATGACAAGATTGCCGACCATTTCGGTCTGACCTTCGATGATGTTCTCCTGGAACCCCGCTACAGTGAGGTCCTGCCGGCGGACGTTGACGTGACCACGCAACTTACGGGGCGGATTCGTCTCAATATCCCGCTGCTCAGCTCTCCCATGGATACCGTGACCGAGAGCGAAATGGCCATCGCCCTAGCTCAAGAAGGGGGGATCGGGATCGTCCACAAAAACCTCTCCATCGATCGCCACGCGGAGGAGGTCACGAAGGTCAAGCGAAGCGCCAACGGCATCATTCGCAATCCGGCCACGCTCCCCCCGGACGCCACGCTTGCCCACGCCCGAGAGGTCATGAGCCAGTTCCACGTCTCGGGGCTGCCGATCACCCAGCCCGATGGCCGCCTGATCGGAATCCTCACCCGCCGCGACCTCCGCTTCCAGGAGAGCCAGGAGATCCCCGTTTCGTCGGTAATGACCAAGGAGAACCTGGTCACGGCCACGGGGACTGTAACGCTTGAAGAAGCTGAGAAGATTTTAATGGCAAAAAAGGTGGAGAAGCTTTTGCTGGTTGACGAATCTTTTAGGTTAACGGGCCTCATCACGATCAAAGATGTTGATATGATGCGGCGCTTTCCGAAAGCCTGCAAAGATGGGCAAGGCAGGCTAAGGGTCGGTGCGGCCGTCGGCGTTCACGACTACCAGCGGGCCGCGAGCTTGATCGAGAAAGGGGTCGACGTGCTGGTCGTCGACAGTGCCCACGGCCATTCGGCCAACGTGATCGAAACGGTTCGCAAGATCAAGAAGGAGTGGGATATCGACGTGATCGCCGGGAACGTGGCGACGAGCCGAGGGCTGCCGCGACCTGATCGCCGCGGGGGCCGACGCCGTGAAGGTGGGGATCGGGCCGGGCTCGATCTGCACCACGCGGGTCATTTCGGGCGTCGGCGTGCCGCAGATCACGGCCATCGGCCAGGCGGCACAAGTGGCTCAGGAAGCCCGAATACCGGCGATTGCCGACGGCGGCATCCGCTATTCGGGCGACATCACCAAGGCCATTGCCGCAGGGGCCCACGTGGTCATGATCGGCGGACTGTTTGCCGGTTTGGAAGAAAGCCCTGGGGCCAGAATTTTGTACCAGGGGCGGACCTTCAAGGTCTATCGCGGAATGGGATCGATCGGGGCCATGGTGCAAGGATCGAGCGAACGCTATCGCCAGAGCGGCGACGGGCGGACATCCGAAAAACTGGTGCCCGAAGGTGTGGAAGGAAGGGTCCCCTATAAGGGACCGTTAGGGCCGTTCGTCTATCAGCTTGTCGGCGGGTTGCGGGCTGGTATGGGATACTGCGGAACCCGCACCATTGAAGAATTGCGTATGGATGCGCGATTCCTCCGGGTCTCACCAGCCAGTGTACGGGAGAGTCACCCTCATGACATTGCCATTACGCAGGAAGCGCCGAACTACTCGACCGAATACTCCGGCGGCGAAGCCCTTTAAGGGCATGCCGCATCGCATAGGCGTTCCGCCTAGGTCCGTGCTTGTTGCCACGTTGATTTTCGTTTTTTCCGGCGGAGCTCTTCTGCGGGCAGACGACGCAGGTGCTGTGCGACTGGCCGTGGTTGAGGAGGACCAACCCGCAATTGTCGCAACCAATTGGCCTTCGCAGGTCGCTGCGGTCCGCCAGGACGCGCCTGCCAGCCAAGCGTCCATGTCCGCGTCGACCAGCGGTGCGGCCCTGCCGGCGCAGTTCTTCGCGCACGCCAAGTGGGAAGGGCCGGCGACGACTGTGTCGGGCGACGCGGATCTGGGATGGAAGGGCGCGTTTCGCGCCGGGCATGCACCGGGCGCGGCGCCAATCCGGCGCGGCGCACGATCCGGGCGTTATTCAGACCAGCGGAGAAGTTCCGGTGGACACGCTCCTGCCGGTCTTGCTTCCCAATCCTCCTGTGAGAGTGGGCGATAACCCCGATTCGCCTGCCGGGCCGCCAGCCACCTTGCCGCCGCCCCCGGTCCGAATCGCGCCGTCGCCGGAGCCGAACACGGGACCACCGACGTTGCAGCAGCAGCTTGAGGGCCAGCCGATGCAGGCTGAAAAGTGCCTGTTGCCGGGAGACTTGAAGTCGATCCGTTCGATTACACCCGACATCAGCGTCAAGGCGGACGATCTGACAGGGCGAATTCGCTTGCCGCCGGAATGTTCGTTGGGCGATGCGCCGCTTCAGCCGCGGCATTGGGATCGGATCACCTTCGCCTGGACGGCGGCCAGCACCTGCCACAATCCGATTTATTTTGAGGACGAGCAATTGGAGCGGTACGGCCACTCCTGGGGCCCGGTCAAGCAGAGCGCAGTTTCAGCGGTCGAGTTCTTCGCCACGGTGCCCTTGGTGCCGTACTACATGGGCGTCTATCCGCCCAACGAGTGCATCTATGATCTTGGCCAGTATCGGCCCGGCAGTTGCACTCCGTACTACCTCGATCCTCTTCCGCTCAGCGTCCGCGGGGCTTTGTACGAAGGGGCATTCCTAGGGGTGCTGCCTGCGCTCTAGGATGGCGGCAGTGTGATCAGGGAAGCGAGTTGGCGGCCTTTTGAAAGATGCTGCTGGTTTGCGTTCCGACGGACATGACCGCTGCGAAGCAAACGAGAATGATCATGGCCAGCATGATGGCATATTCAACAGCGGCTGGACCGTCTTCCGCCGTCAGAAACGACCGCGCGGTCCGGGCGAACTTTTTCATTGGATAAGCCCCTAACTAAACGGTACGGCCATTGGCTGACGCCGATCATTTCATCCAGACTCAACAAGGTGTGGCGGTCTTTCGGGTCGCTGGCCGTGTCCTCGATCGGGTGGCGTTCAGCGCTCCACATTGCGGTTCGCGCGATACGCTCTATGGTTGACCATAGCTCAGAAAACCCCGCAGTCAATGAGGTGAATCCTGATTCCACGGTTTTTGCCGTGTTTTGTGCATCGTCCGCAGATTCTGCCGCTATAGCCGTTACTGCCGAACTCTGCGACAATCAGGCGGTCACGTAGGGTGGGCCAAAATGTCGGGTGGGCCGACGGGCACCATGTACTCATGGTCGACGAGTCCCACAAAGCGCCGGAAAATGGTGGGACTCGCTCCACTCGGCCCACCCTACGGCCCTCACCGCCTTGCCAGTCCACGGCCGTTGCCGTATCATTGGGCGTTGTTGCCTGTGTGACAATTCGCCCAACAGTAATCCAGTAGAACACTATGCCCACCCGAAATGAAGATTTCGCCGGTTTGACCGTGGCCATGATCACTCCCTTTCGCGACGGCCAGGTCAATATCGAGGCCCTCCAACAGAATGTCGAGTTCCAGATCGAGGCCGGCACGACCTGCCTGTGTCCCGTAGGGACGACGGGTGAGTGTCCCACGCTGTCGCATCCGGAGCATGAGCGCGTGATCGCCGCGGTGGTGGAAGCAACTGCCGGCCGGGCGAAAGTGATGGCGGGCACGGGATCGAACAGCACCGAGGAAGCCCTCCGCCTGACCCGCTGGGCCGCCAAGCGCGGGGCTGACGCCGCCCTGGTCGTAGCCCCCTACTACAACAAGCCGACCCAGGAGGGTTTCTTCCAGCATTTCAAGGCCCTGGCCGAGGCGGTCGACATTCCCATCTGCGTCTACAACATCCCCGGCCGGACCGGCAAGAATATCGAGGCCGATACGATCGTCCGCATGGCCGATGTGCCCAACATTACGATGGTCAAGGAAGCCAGCGGATCGATGGACGCCGCCTCGCAGATCATGGCGAAAACCGACCTCACGCTGCTCAGCGGCGACGACAGCCTGACCCTGCCGCTGATGGCCCTCGGCGGTCGCGGCGCCGTATCGGTGGTGGGAAACATCGTTCCCAAGGACGTAATCGCCATGATCCGGGCCTTCGAGGCGGGCGATCTCGGCGCGGCCCGCTGCCTGCACTTCAAGCTCTTCCCGCTATGTCGCGACATGCTCGGTTTGTCGACCAATCCGATCCCCATCAAGGCCGCCATGCAGATGTTGGGCCGCGACACGGGCGACTTGCGGATGCCGCTGACGCGCCTCACCGCGAGCGAAGAGGAGAAACTGCGGAAGACGCTTGCGGATTACGGGCTGCTGTAGGTTATCGAGCTGCTCATGTCTTCCGTGCTGCTTCTCTGCGAATACGCCACGCTCAACGGGGGCGAGCGATCGATGCTTTCGACGCTGCCGGGAATCGCGCGGGCCGGCTACCAGCTTCTTGTGGCCGCGCCGGCCAGCGGTCCTTTGGCCGAGGCCCTGCGATTGGAAGGCATTGAGGTTGTGCCGTTCGAACCGCGGGACGCACAGGGAGTGCGACTCCCATTGCCTGAGCGCCGCTGCAAGCTGGCCGAGATTGTGCGGCGGTATCGCCCTGCGTTGCTGCATGCCAACAGCCTGGCGACGGGACGGCTGTCGGGCCCCGTGGCGAGGGAGTTGTCGCTACGGAGCCTTTCGCACCTCCGCGATATCGTCTCCCTGAGCGGCCAGGCGATTGCCGATCTGAATTGCCATGACCGCCTGCTGGCGGTCTCCGAGGCGACGCGGAAGTTCCACGTGGCCCAAGGGCTGGCTGCCGGGAAGGCTTATGTCCTGGGCAATGGCGTTGACCTGGAACAATTTCATCCCCGACCGGCGACGGGCTATTTGCACGAACAACTGGGGCTGGCAAGCGACCTGCCGCTGATCGGAACCATCGGCCAGATTTCGCTGCGCAAGGGACACGATGTCTTGGCGGCGGCCCTCGCCCAACTCCCCTCCCTCTTGGGGAGAGGGGCAGGGGCTGAGGGCCATCGTTATGCCTGGTTGATCATCGGCGCGCGTTTCTCCGGCAAGGAGGAGTCGCGGCAGTTCGAGGCTCAACTGCATCAGGCTGCGGCGGGACCGCTGGCGGGCAGGGTCCATTTTCTTGGCGCCCGCGACGACGTGCCGCGTATTCTCACTGAGTTGACGTTGCTCGTCCATCCGGCCCGGCAAGAGCCGCTGGGACGCGTGCTCTTGGAGGCGGCGTCTGCCGGAGTGGCGATTGTGGCCACGGATGTGGGAGGGACGCGCGAGATTTTCCCGACAGAAAGCCGAGCGGCCTGCCTGATTCCGCCCGACGACGTTTCGGCAATGTCCGCTGCGATTGCTGGTTTACTTGGCGACGCAGCTCAGCGCCGCACGTTGGCCGAGAATGCCAGAAATCGCGTCGCGAAGGCATTCGATCTGCAACGGGCCGTCGCAGGGCTTCTGGCGCACTACGAAGCCGTAGGGCGGGGCGAACGAAGTTCATGACGGCTCAAACTGTAAACGCCCCCACTGCCCCTGCGGCAGTGGGGGCTTTTTCAGTCTGCGGTTGGAAGATGGTAGGGCTCGTCGACCGTGAGTACATGGTGCCGGTCGGCCCGCCCTACGGCTTGATCGACAGGTTGAAAACCTATCCTACAGGCTGCTCACGGTCCTTTTTCAAGCGCGGCCTGGGCCCGCTGGACGGTGTTCTTCGCCCACGCCTTGTTTTGATAGAGCACCAGGATCGCACGGTAAATGGCCTTGGCCCGCTCGGGGTCGGTCGCCCGCAGTTCGTCGGCCTCTTTGAGGCGCTCCTCGACGGCGTGCAATTGCTCTGCACTCTGGGCTTCGTACTGCCGGCGAAACTCGCTCAACCGCCGCTTCGCCAACTGAATGCAGCGGGCATTCGGTCCCGAACCGTCTTTGGGCGACTCGAAAAAATCGATCATCGCCTGAAACTTGGCGATCCCCGTTTCGAGATCGACGCGGGCCGTGTTCAAGGCGTCGAGGTAGCTTCGCTCGACCGGCGACAGGGAGGTTTGCACGTTGACCCCTTTGGCCTGAAGTTCCAGCCGCCGCTCGAGGTGCGTCATTTCAATCCGCTCGGCATAATCCCTCAAGTGATCGCAACGGGGATCTTGAGGAAAGCGGACGAGAAACTGGCGGATGTCGTCCTCGGCCGGCTCCAGCGCTGTACCAGATGGTTCCGGCGCCGACTCGCCCTCGGTCTGCCGCTGGATGCGGCGATAGAGCGCGTCGGCCGACGGCGGTTGCAGCATGTACCAGGCCAGCAGCCACACGGCGACAAGCCCAATCACGAGGGCCCAAGTTTGCGGAGAAATCCACGTTGCCGCAGGTCGCTCCGCCGGCGCGGCATCGAGCTCCTCCGGGCCGAACTGGAACGAAACGGGCCGTGGTCCGGGCCGGCGACCCCGGTGAAACCGGGCCCCCGCTTGCGGGTCGCGGCGGGCCCCCGCCCGGCATGCTGCCGGCGGCCTCGACTGCCGCGGGTACACGGTGCTCCGGGTCGGCAGGATGGTTCGCAGCCAGCGTAGAAGCAATGGTCTGCGCCAGCGGGTCGATCGGCGGCGGATCGCCGCCCACGGGGGAAACGGCGGGGACCGGTTCCAGCGCGATCTGCGTCGCGCCGGCAGGCGGCGAGACGCTGAATGACTCCAACATCGTCTCCAGGCGCCGTCCGAGCACCGTCGCCGTGGCGAAGCGGAGATCCGGGTCCTTTTCCAAAAGACGATGAATGATCTGCTCGAGTTCGACGGGTATGTCGGGCGCAAACTGCCGCAGCGGCGCCGGCTTCTCGAACCGCTGTTTATCGAGCATCTCGGCAAACGATCGGGCGTTATACAAGGGATGGCGGGCCAAGAGCACGTACAACACGCAGCCCAGACTGTAGAGATCGCTACGGGGATCGACCGGGCGGCCGTCGGCCTGCTCAGGGGCCATGAACTCCGCCGTGCCCAGCACGCTGCCCGACCCGGTCAGCCGCCCGCTGCCGAACAGGCGCGCGATGCCGAAATCGGAGAGTTTCAACACTCCGGACTCGGTCAGCAACAGATTGCCGGGCTTGATATCGCGATGGATCACGCCGCGGTCGTGGGCATGCCGCAAAGCCCTCGCGACGGCAATGCCGAAATCAGACACCTCCCTCCAGGAAAACGCCCGGCCGCGGCCAAGCTGCTCCTCCAGGCTGCTGCCGGCCACGAATTCCATCGCGTAAAAGAACTGCTCTTCATCTTCGCCAAAGCCAAAGATCTGCACGATGTTCGGATGGTTGAGCTTCCGCAACGTTTCGATCTCGGTCTTGAAGCGGTCGCGGAAATCGGACTGCTGGGCCATGTCGGCGGACAGCAACTTGACGGCGGCCGTCTGGCCCGAGGAGTCATCGACGCCCATGTAAACGACGCCCATGCCGCCACGGCCCACTTTGCGAACGATTCGGTAGGGACCAAGGTGGGAGGGAAGCATGGGAGGGAGCGGGGAGCAGGGAGCAGGAAGCAGGGAGTAGGGAGTAGTGGTCTCTTTCTTCTATGGTATCCCAGTGTTACAATTTGTGCCAGCGGTGAAAGTTCTTCGTTCTTCATCCTTCGTCCTTCCCCCCCGTGCCTTCGCCTGGTCTTCTGAATATTGATAAGCCGGCGGGAATCACCTCCCGCGACGCGGTCGATCTGGTCGAGCGGTTGGCCCGCCCGGACAAGGTGGGCCATGCCGGCACACTCGACCCGCTGGCCTCGGGCGTGCTGGTGATCTGCGTCGGGTCGGCCACGCGGCTGATCGAGTACGTGCAGCGGATGCCAAAACGCTACACCGGCACGTTCCTCCTGGGGCGAAGCAGTGCGACGGAAGATATCGACGGCACGGTAACCCTGCTGACCGATCCGCCGGTTCCTACGGCCGCGCAAATTGAGGCGGCCGCGGAGAAGCACGTGGGCCGTCTCCTGCAAAGGCCGCCGGCCTTTTCGGCGCTGAAGGTCGGCGGGCAGCGGGCCTACGATCTGGCCCGGCGGGGCGAGGCGGTCGAACTCAAGCCGCGGCCGGTCGAGGTCTACAAGCTGAAGGTCGTGCGTTACGAATATCCGGAACTGGTGTTGGAGATCGAGTGCAGCGGCGGAACCTACGTTCGCTCCTTGGGCCGCGACCTGGCCGAATCGCTCGGCACGGCCGCCGTGATGTCGGCCCTGGTCCGCACGGCCATCGGTCCCTGGACGATCGAGACCGCCGTCGATCCCCGCACGCTGACGGCTACCGACTGGCAGGCCCGCTTGGACCCGCTGCGCAAGGCGTTGTCAGCGCTGCCTGTCCGCGAGCTGACACCCACCGAGCTTGCACGCGTGCGTCGCGGCTTGTTCATTCCGTTGGCTGCGGCTGAGAGCCAGGAGATCGCAGCCATTGACGACCTCGGCCGGCTTGTGGCGATACTCGTTCCCCGTGGTCCAGGGCAATGGGGTCCGGCGAAGAATTTTGGGCCTTGAACATGAAACCAAAGTCCCTATTGGGCTGGATGATCGGAATCGCCGTAGTTGTTGTGATATTCCTTGCGGCCTTCGCTTATTACAGACTCAATGAGCAACTGAGGAGCGAATATGAGACGATTCGCGTCGTTGAGATGCTTGAGGATTACGTCGCGAACCACGATGGCAATTGGCCATCGTCCTGGCAAGACTTGGATGCCACTGAGACCGCGAAGCAGCTTTCTAGCGATTCGTCTTACTACCGGCGGTACACAGCAGTCAATTTTTCACTTCTTCTCAAGGAGGACGGCAGTACAATCGCCGTGGAACGAGCCAAACTCTCGGAAGACGACCGGACATGGATATTAGAGCATGAAAGGCCCGATTAGGCGTCGCAAGAAGCGTTTTCGCATCTACTCCGAATGGGAAGAGGGATTTGCCATATCGAGGTAGGGAAAATCGATTAGCACAGGGGGCAACGCCTATGTTGGCCCCCGGTTTTTGACGTGGGCGGGAAACCCCCCGTTTCCCTGTTGGCATTGTGCCGATTAGAATGTAGGGTTTTCCATTGCCAACAAGATCGGATCGGGATGCGTATCGCGGAAATCGTAATTACGGGCATGGGCATTGTGAGCCCCATCGGCATCGGCAGGGAAGCCTTCTGGGATGCCTTGCTGGCAGGCCATTGCGGCATCGGTCCCGTGACGCAAACGAACCTCTCCGGCATGCCGCCGCAGCTTGCGGGGGAAGTCCGCAACTTCGACGCGAAGAAGTTTGTCACCAATCGCAAAAGCCTGAAGGTGATGTCGCGCGACGCCCAACTGGGCGTTGCCGCCAGCGCGCTTGCCTGCCACGACGCCGGAATTGTCACGGGAAAGATCGACCCGGAGCGGTTTGGCGTTGTCCTGGGGGCCGACCCGATCTGTTCCCCGATTCAGGAGAGCGAGACGACCTACGGCGCCTGTCTCGCCAACGGCCGTTTCGACTTTCAGCTCTGGGGCACCAAGGGCATGGCGGCCAGTTTTCCGCTCGGATTCCTCCGCGTCCTGCCGAATATGGTTGCCTCGCACGTTTCCATCGCGCAGGACGCCCGCGGACCCAACAACACGATTCACGAGGGCGAGATTTCCAGCCTGCTGGCGGTGATCGAGTCGGCCAGCGTCATCCAACGCGGTATGGCCGACGTGATGCTTGCCGGCGGGGCCAGTTCCCAGATGCATCCGCTGGATTTCGTGCGACGGATCGCCATGGGAAATGTCTCGCCGCGGTACGAAGATCCGACGTCCGTGGTGCGGCCCTTCGACGCCCGCCGCGACGGCTATGTCTGGAGCGAGGGGGCGGCCGTGCTCGTTCTAGAAAGCCGCGAGCACGCCGAGTCGCGGGGAGCGAAGATCCTAGCCGGGCTGAAGGGTTGGGGCGCGGCTTTCGAAGCGGTCAACTCGCACGGTGCGCTATCCGGCGGCGGCTTGCGGAGGGCGATTGCCACAGCCTTGGACCGCGCGGCCGCGAAAGCGGATGGGCTGGGACACGTCATGGCCCACGGACTGAGCACGGTCCGCGATGACGCCCTGGAGGCCGCGGTCCTCCACGATATGTTGCCGCAAACCCCGGTTGCGGCCCTCAAGGGCCATCTGGGCAATGCCGCTGCCGCCGGCGCGGTCATGGAATTGGCGGCCTCGATCATTGCCATGCAGCAGGGCTGTCTGCCGGCAATTCGGAACTACCAGCATCCCGATCCGGCCTGCCCGCTGCAAGTGGTCCGCGATCAGCCGCTGGTGATTTCTCGCGGCGACGCGCTTTGCCTCACCTGGATGCCTCTTGGCCAGGCAGCGGCAGTTGTGGTGGGGCGGTAGGCTCAAAGCCTCTTCAGCAGCATCTTCGCGTCCGGAAACAACTTTTGGAATTCCTCCACGCCCTTCTCGGTCACCTTGCTGCCGACCGTGACCACAAGGGTCAGCTTGGGGCAGCCCTTCAGATTCGGGACGCCTTCGTCGCTGATTTGCGTTTCGTTGATCACGAGCATGTCCAGCTTAGGCAGCTCGGCAATCTTCTTCAAACCTGCGTTGCTGATCTTCGTTCCGCTCAAATCGAGGTTTTTGAGATTGGGGAGGGTTTTCAACGAGTCGAGGCCGGCATCGGTGATCTCGGAGCCATTCACGTCCAATGTCGCGAGATCCTGCAACCCCTCGATCGGTTTCATGCCGGCATCGGTGATCTTGGCCCCGGTAAGCCTAAGTTCCTTGAGCTTGGTTAGGGCCTTCAGGTGCATCATGCCGGCATCGGTGATTGGGGCGTAGAGGATGCTTGCTTCCTCCAGTGCGGTTAGACTTTCCAGGAGCGCCATGCCTTCATCGCTGAATTTGCTGTTCCCGCGTACGGTGAGGGTCCGCGTCGTTCCGTCACTGTTGCTCTGCATCTCCGGATTCCAGTCGCGCAGCTTCTGCACGGCTTCCTTCTCGGTCAATTTGTTTGCCACGGAGCCCTTGGCGGCCGGTTCCGCCGAGTCCTTTGCCGCCGGTTCCGCTTCCTTCGGCGGCGGAGGCGGCTCGGGCACCTGCGCGGCTGCCGACTGCTCCGGGGGCACGATGATCACGCGCGGCGGCAGTGCCGCCTTGACGCGGGCCTTGGAAAACTGCCATTCATAATGCGAAAGCTCAAATCCGAGGAACCACACGCCTGTGATGAACGCCGCAGTGCTCAAGGCCAGCATGATGGTATACAACGCGCTGGCCGCGGGCATCACCCACCGATCGCTGGAACGCCACAGGGCATAGGGAATCAGGCCCAACATCAAGGGGCAGCCAATATTCAGCGTGAGCGTGACTTGCTTGGGGTCTTTTACCCAGAAAACCGAGACGATGACTGCCGCCAGCGCGCCTCCGCCGAGCAAGCCGACCAGGACCCATTCCACCGTTCGGACCCAGGCCGGCAACTGAAACTTGGGCTTCGGTTTTGCCTCTTCTTCGGCTGCTTCGAGGTCGGCAATCCCCTCGCCTGCGAGTTGCGGCTCAACGCCCGCCTCTTCCGGCAGAGGCGATTCGGGCACCATGTGACCAGGGTCGGCGGCGCTCGGTTCCGCCCCAAAGCCCTCGGCCCCCAAGAAGCTCTCGACTCCCGCCGGTTCGGGCACGAACTCGCCCGATTGGTCCGATGCGACCTCGGCCGGTTCCGTGGGAAAGGTGAAATTGGCCGGTTCCGTGAAGTCCAACTCCTCGACCGGACCGGAGAAGTGAAACTCCTCGATCGAGCCGCTCATGCTCGCGTCGCTCACCGGCAGGTCGTCGGCAGAAAGGCCCTCCGCGTCCAGATGCAGTTCCAGCGGGAGATCTTCCTCGTGTGGATGATCAGATTCCGGCTTGTCGCCCTTCGGATCGGTCACAATTCCTCTCCCTTGAAGCGAAGCACCTTCGCTTCCAAAATCGGCCATGAAGCACTTGATTTTATTATAGTTGCCCAAACGGGAGCCTGCCACCGGAATTCGGGAAAGTTCCCGCCAACCCCCTCTAGTGAACTATCCACGCGGTTGACACCGCGCAACAGGGCCGGTAGCATCCAATCACACACATTGACGGCACTTGCCCGAGGATTATCGCATGAAACGCATGCTCGCTGGCCTTGCTCGGTGGTTCCTTGCCTCAAGGGCGCGGGCCGAAAACGTCTTTCCCTACCACTACCAGACGAAAACATGACCTACATCATGGTTGATATTGAGGCCGATGGTCCGATCCCGGGCGACTATTCGATGGTCTGCTTCGGGGCCATCGTCGTCGAACCGGACCTGAGCAAGACTTTTTACGGCAAGCTCAGGCCGATCTCCGACCGCTGGCTGCCCGAGGCCCTGCAGGTCAGCGGCTTCAGCCGCAACGAGACGCTGGAGTTCGACGATCCCAAGACGGTGATGCAGCAGTTCGCCGATTGGGTGGTCGAGGTCAACGCCGTGCATCGGCCGATGTTCATCTCCGACAACAACGGTTTCGACTGGCAGTTCATCAACTGGTATTTCCACCATTTCCTGGGGCAGAACCCCTTCGGCCATAGTTCGCACAACTTGGGTTCGCTTTACAAGGGCGTGGCGAAGGACATGTTCGCCACCTTCAAGTACATGCGCAGGACCCGGCACACGCACAACCCGCTGGACGACGCCCGCGGCAACGCCGAAGCCCTCTTGCAGATCAAAGAGAAGCATGGGCTGAAGATCAACTTTACATAAGGCGCTACTTATACCGGTAGACTTTCACGCGCTGGATGGCGCGCTCGGCGAAGGAAAGGTGCGGCTGGGAAAAGAGCCGCACGCCGAAGCCCGACTGGCCCTCGACCACGGCGTTGGCCAGGTCTCGGCGCAGGGTCGAGTCGTCGCCGCCCAGATGCCGCGTGATGACCCACTTGCCGTCCTCGAAGCGGCCCGCGTCCTGCTCGGCCAGCCCCACGACGTATCCGGCGTTGGGTGTGCCGGGCGAGAAAGTGACCTGCACGTTGTCGCCGGCCATGAGGAACTCGTCCGGTGCGGTCGCCATGAAGATGCCGTAGCCGATATGTCGGGCACCACGTCGAGCGGCCTTCAGGGTCGTGCCCTGGGCCGATCGGAACATCGGAGACGCTGCGCCGGCCCCATCCGCCAGAGCGACACGTTCAGAATGTAACCGCCCAGCTTGATCTGCGTGTCCGGTTTGTCCTTGATTGAGCCACGCGCCGGCGATAGTGCCCTTGGCCTGGTGCTCCAGCACCAGCGGGGCAAGTTGCGAAAGCGTGGCGTAAGCCAGCGGTAGCGGAAGGTTCTCGACATCGGTCGGGACCTGTCGGCCCGGCGTCGCCCGCCCGGAAGGCCGTCAGCCGCTGCAACTCGCCGACGCCCATCGATCGAATAGCCGACCGCGTTGTGCTGCCCGATGGCGTAGAAGGCATTGGCCGCCCCGTGGATGTCTCCGGCGCATTCGGGAATGAACAGCGGGTTGCCGCGAGCGGCTGAATCGCGCGGCCAACTCGGCGAAGTTGGTCACGTAGATGTCCGGGCACAGCATGTCGATGTGCGGGGCGGCCAGCCCGCCAGATATCGTGCATGTGAGCCTGCGGGCCGCCGCTGGGGTAATCGCCCGGGCCCTTGTCCGCGCGGCGAATTGAGCCAGGCGTTGACAAACATCGGAATGGGGTACTCGCGCTTGCCCGCCGCGGCCACCTTGTCCACGTAGCGGGCATAGTTCCAGCCCATGAAGATCTCGTCCGTCTGTATGCCCTTGCCGAATACTTCCTCCCAGGTTCCCGAGGTCTTGAACCCGGCGGCCTCCCAGATCTTGCGGAATTCCGGCAGCAGGTTGTCCTTGTGCTTCTGGAGATAATCCAGGAACTCCCTGGGCACCGGTTGCGCGAAAGCCTCGTTGGCCTGCGGCGAGCGGTCGCGCGAATCGCCCAGCAGCCCGACCTCGTTCTCGACCTGCGCCATGATCACGCGGTGGTTCTTGTCCACCTCGCGAACGTGCCGCATCAGCGCTGCGAAGGCCCGCGCATCGGCCTGCACAGTTGTTCTCGCTCAGCGTCGAGAGGATTTCCACGCTCTTGCCGTTCTGGTGATCTGGGCCTTGGGAAAGCGTTCCTGGTTGGCCTTGACCCAGGCGGGCGCGAAGTTCGACGCCCCGTTCTTCCAACTTCCGAACCACAGCCAGGCGATCCTGAGATCGTTCAGTTGTTGGCGTTCTCAAGGCGGCGTCGACGAGGCTGGAAATCGAACTTGCCCTCTTCCGGCTCGATCCACGCCCAGGCCACGGGGGTCAGCACCGTATTGAGGTGGACCTGATGGGCCAGGATGGGCAACATCCGCCGCATGTATTCGAGGTCCGAAGGCGCCGTGTTGGCCAATTCGCCCGAGAGCGCCAGAAAGGGCTTGCCATCCACGATCAATTGCCTCGCCTGCGCCCCGCTTCTCCATATGCGGAATTGGCCGGTCGGCTGGTTCCGCCGCGCTCGCGTCGTCGCCATAGGCGGCGGTGACTACCAATAAACCCAGCAGCAAACTCAGCTTGCGACGATTCATCCCCGTGTTCCTCCCTTTTGAAAACAAACGGTAGTGGTTGCCATGACGTACATTATGGCAATTGGGCTGGCCGGACGCAACCAGTTTTCGGAATTGTCGCCGCCCGGCTCCCCCGGTTTCGGAACGAGACAGTCGAGCACACTCCTTTACAACGCCGAGCGGCCGCGCTATGCTAGCGCTTTGGTGAACCAATCCCCTTCGCCGCGGGGCAGCCGCGACGAGCAAACGCCCAACGGAAAAAGGAGAATCGTGAGATGACCCAGCCTCGACACGTGCCTGTTTTTGTTGCCCTCATCCTCTCCGCCTCGGTAGTTTTTGCGACGGCCCTTGCCGCACCGGTGCCGGTGCCCGGCGACGCGCCGGTCCCCGTCGACCGTCTCCGGCTGGGCAATCCTGCCGTGCTGGCCATGACCGGCACCTGGCGTTTCAAGCTCGAGCACGGCGTCAGCCCTGCCGTCAAGGGCGTGCTTCCGGCCGACGCCCCCGTACCGGCCTTCGCCTCCCCCGATGCCGGCGACGCCGATTGGAAGAACATCCCCGTCCCGGCGAATTGGGAAATCGAGGGCTTTTCGACGCTCACCTACCAGGAACGGGCCCGCAACCAATCGACGGACATCGGCCTCTACCGCCGCTGGGTGGACATTCCGGCCTCGTTCGCCGGCCAGTGCGTGCTTTGGCATTTCGACGGCGCCTACGACGGCGCCGAAGTCTTCGTCAACGGCCAGCGCTGCGGCTACCACGAAAGCGGCTACACGGCCTTCGACATCGACGTTACCACAGCCCTCAAGCCGGGCCAGCGGAATCTGATGGCAGTCCGTCTTTACAAGAACACCTCTTCCGCCAGCCTCGACCACGGCGATTTCTGGGTTCTCGGCGGCATCTACCGCGAGACCTACCTCGTGGCCCTGCCTTCGCTGCACGTCGAGGACGTGACCGTCGTCACCGACCTTGATGCCCAGTACAAGGACGCCACGCTCCGGTCCACGGTCCGCGTTGCCGGCAAGGCCGGGGCGCATTTCGTTCTGAGCGGCGAACTGTATACGCTGGACGGCGCCAAGGTCGCGATCCCCGCCATGAGCCAGACCCGCGAGATCGGCGCCGACGGCACTGCCACGGTCATTTTCTCGGCGCCCGTGTCCGCCCCCAGGCTCTGGTCGGCCGAGAAGCCCAACCTCTACTATGTCTTCTACCGCCTATCGGACGACAACCAGTTTGTCGAGCGCGTCCAGGACCGGATCGGTTTCCGCAAGGTCGAGATCAAAGGGGGCGTGTTCCTGGTCAACGGCGTGCCGGTCAAGTTCCTCGGCGTCTGCCACACGGACGAGTTTTCGCCCTACGGCCACGCCCTGACTGACGCGTGCTGGACAACCGACTGCGTCCTCATGAAGGCCGACAACGTCAACGCCATCCGTCTCAGCCACTATGACCACGCGGAGCGGTTCATGGAGTTGTGCGACGAATTTGGCTTTTACGTCCTGGACGAGATCCCTGCATGCTGGATAGCCAACGAGGTCCGCGACGCCTCGCGGACGTGGGCCTACATCGCCCGCTCCAAGGAGACCCTCGACCGCGACAAGAACCGCGCCTGCGTCGTCGCTTGGAGCTGCGGCAACGAGAGCGGCTACGGCGTCAACAACCAGGCCGAGTTCGACTACATGAAGGCCCACGATCCCACCCGCCTGGCGTTCATCTCCCAGCAGAACCTCGACAAGAACCCCAAGACCGACTTCGAGGACTATCATTATCCGACGGTCGCCCAACTCAAGGCCATGACCACCAGCCGCAACCGCGCGAAGGTCCCCGTGATTGTGACCGAGGAACATTCCATCGATACGGGCACCAAGGAATTGTACGACAACTGGGCCGTGATCTGGCCGACCGACGCCATCACCGGGGCCTTCATCTGGGAGTGGCAGGCCCAGGGCATGTACGACAAGTTCCCCGAGCGTTGGAGCACCCCCGCCCCTGGCGCGAGGATCAACGACCCCAAGACCGGCTACCGCAGCTCGATGGGCAACGGCCCCGTGACCGCCGATCGCCAACTCACGCGGATGTTCCCGATCCTCAAGACGGTCTATAGCCCGGTGATCGCCAATCCTGCCGACGACGTTGCCCCGGCACCCGACCGGTGCGTCGTCCGGCTTCAGAACCGCTACTCGTTTACCGATCTTGCCGAACTCACCTGCCGCTGGCAGGCGCTGGCCGGCGAGAAGGTGCTTGCCGACGGCGAAAACCACATCAAGGCCAAACCCCGCTCCGCGGTGGACGACTCGTTCCCCGTTATTCCCGGCATGGATACGCTACGCCTGGAATTCACCCACCCGGACGGCCGCAGCGTCTATGTCGTCAACCTGCCGGTCAAACGGCAGTAGGGATTGGGTGTCGGAGCCCTTTCCCTCCGGAAGAGGGGTTGTTTTGAGTGCGACCATTCCATGAAATCCGCTCAGTGCCTTTACAGTAGGAAACCCGCGCTATGATAGCGCTTCAGGAGCGAGACCCCCGTGCTCCACCCACCTAGCCGTGAAGAACCTGGGTTCAATCTCTCGGCGCCCTACCAACACGGAGCCCCCGCTATCCTAGCGCTTCAGTAGTTCAGTCCCCTTCGTTTGCGGACATCCGCGACGAGCAAACACCCTTTTTTGAAGGAGAATCTGGAGATGGCCATGCTTCGAAACCTGTTTCTTGCCTCCATCCTCTCGGCGTCGCTGCTGGCGCCGACGGCCTTCGCGACGCCGGTGCCTGTGCTTGGCGACGTGCCAGTCGCGGTCAACCGCCTGCGGGTCGACAATCCGACGGTCCTCCCCATGACCGGCACTTGGCAATTCAAGCTCGAACACGGCGTCAGCCCCGCCGTCAAGGGCGAACTGCCCGCCGACGTCGCCGTGCCCGCCTTCGCCGCCGCCGATGCCGCCGACGCCTCCGACGCCGACTGGAAGAACATCCCCGTCCCCGCCAATTGGGAAATCGAAGGCTTCTCCATGCTCACTTACCAGGAACGCCCCGTCACGTCCCATGACATCGGCCTCTACCGCCGCTGGGTGATATTCCCGGCCTCCTTCGCCGGCCAGACAGGTCCTCTGGCATTTCGACGGCGCCTACGACGGCGCGGAGGTCTTCGTCAACGGCCAGCGCTGCGGCTACCATGAAAGCGGCTTCACCGCCTTTAACATTGACGTCACCAAGGCCCTCAAGCCCGGCCAGCCCAATCTCATGGCCGTCCGCCTCTACAAGAACACCTCCTCCGCCAGCCCTGGACCATGGCGACTTCTGGTGCCTGGGCGGCATTTACCGCGAGACCTACCTCGTGGCCCTTCCGCCGTTGCATGTGGACGATGTCACGGTCGTCACCGACCTGGATGACCAGTACAAGAACGCCACGCTCAAGTCCACCGTCCGCGTTGCCGGCACGGCCGGGGCGCATTTCGTTCTCACCGGCGAACTGTATAACTTGGACGGCGCCAAGGTCGCGGTCCCCGCCATGAGCCAGGCCGGCGAGATCGGCGCCGACGGCTCGGCCACGGTTACGCTCTCGGCGCCCGTGACCGCCCCCAAGCTCTGGTCGGCCGAGAAGCCGAATCTGTATTATGTGTTCTACCGCCTGTCGGACGGCAGCCAGACCGTCGAGCGCGTCCAGGACCGCATCGGATTCCGCAAGGTCGAGCTGAAGAACGGCGTGTTCAGGTCAATGGCGTGCCGGTCAAATTCACCGGCACCTGCCGCCATGAGGAATTCTCGCCCTACGGCCACGCCCTGACCGAAGAGTGCTGGAAGACCGACATGCAAGCTGATGAAGGACTGCAACATCAACGCCATCCGCACCAGCCACTACAACCACGCGGAGCGGTTCCTGGAACTGTGCGACGAGGCCGGCTTCTATGTCCTGGACGAGATCCCTTCCTGCTGGGTGGCCAACGAGATCCGGAACGCCTCCCGCACGTGGGCCTACGTCTTCCGCTCCAAGGAGACCCTCGACCGCGACAAGAACCGCGCCTGCGTGGTCGTCTGGAGCTGCGGCAACGAAAGCAGCTACGGCGTCAACAACCAGGCCGAGTTCGACTACGCCAAGGCCCACGACCCCACCCGCCTGGCCTTGATCTCCCAGGCGAACTTGAACCAGAATCCCAAGACCGACTTTGAGGATTACCACTTGTATCCCTTCCCCGGCCGCAGCAGCTCAAGGAACTGGCCGCCAACCCCAACCGCGCGAAATGCCCCGTCATCCTCACCGAGTACGGCAGCGGCGGCGTGCAGAAACTGAACAATACCTGGGACATCATCTGGTCCACCGACGCCATCGTGGGCGCTTTCATATGGGAATGGCAGGCCCAGGGCATGTATGACAAGTTCCCCGAGCGCTGGGGCCAGCGGGCCCCCGGCGCCAGGACCAACGACGCCAAGACCGGCTACCGCGCCTCGGGCGGCAACGGCCCTGTGACCGCCGATCGCAAGATCCAGCCGATCTTCGCGCAGCTCAAGGCGGCCCATAGCCCGGTGCATACGGCCGCCACCGAGGTTGCCGCGGCGGAAGGCAAGTGCGTCGTGCCGCTCCAGAACCGCTACTCGTTTACCGATCTCGGCGAACTGACCTGCCGCTGGCAGGCGCTGGCCGGCGACAAGGAACTGGCAAAGCGGCGAAAGCCACATCGACGCCAAACCCCGCTCCTCGGTGGACGCCTCGTTCCCCGCGGCTCCCGGCATGGACACCCTGCGTCTGGAGTTCATCCATCCCGACGGGCGGAGCGTGTACGTGACGAAGTTGCACGTCAAGAGTTAGGCCGATTCCTCGGCGGAACCTGCCAAGGAAACGCGCGTTGGCTTGGTTCCGCTTCCAAGCGATGGCAGCCGTGGGGCATGCGGCAACGCACTCCGCGGCTACCTTCGCCAGGGCCTCCGCCACCGAATGGCCCAGTCGCACGCCCTGCCCCGCCGGGATAAAGCTGCCCAGCACGACCCCCGGCGAAACCTACTGGGCTGCCGCGGGTTCCTTCGTTTCAGCCTCCTCTTTCATTTTCTTCTCCTCACTCGCTTTGTCCTTGTCCAGCAGCACCCGCATTTTGGGGTTCTTGATGTTCCGCGTGCCGGAAACCGTCCGTGACGTATTCACCGATGTCGAATCGGAAGGCCGTGTCCTTCGAGAGCTGCGTGGCCCGTTTCGCCAGGTCGGCGCGCTCCAGCGGCGTCTTGTTGGGCAGGGCCAGAAAGACCTCGTTCCCGCAGGTGCTGATAGTGATGACGTACACGTCGTCGAAGGCCTCCTGGTACGTCCGCAGCATGGCGTCGTGGAGATGATTGATCTCCTGCGACCAGACGTTGCCCACCACGATGCCGTTGGGCGCGGTGGCGCGGCGCGTGGCCGCCAGAAACTCCTTGGTGGCCAGATCGTAGGGGATCTCGGTCATGCCGTAGGCGTCCAGGAAGATGATGTCGTAGGGCTGCTTGCACTTCTCGATGAAGCGGCGGCCGTCCTCGACAAAGACGTGCATCGCGTCGTCCTCGCGGAACCCGAAGTACTTCTTGGCCACCTCGACGATGTCCGGATCGATATCCACGACGTCGATCGTCATCTTCGGATAGTGTTTGCGGAGCAGCATCGGTATCGAGCCGCCGCCCAGCCCTACGACGAGCACCCGCTTGGGCTCCTTGACCAGTGCCAGTCCGACAGGCATCACCTGGACGTACTCGAACTCGATCTGGTCGGGGTCGCCCACCTTGACGATGCTCTGGGCGTCGGCCGGATCGTTGTCGAAGCGGAGGATCCGCAGGCCCTGTTCGTCCTCGGTGACTACGATCGTTGCGTACGGCGAAGCCTTGCGGTAGAGCGTCTTTTCTTCGGCGAACGCCTTGCAGGACGCGGCGGCGACCAGCAACAGCCCGAGCAAAAAAGTCAGCTTGCGACGGTTCATCCCAGTGTACCTCCCTTGTGAAAACAAACGGTAGTGGTTGCCACGACGTACATTATGGCAATTGGCCCGGCTTGAGGCAAGTGTTCTCGGAGTTGTTCAGAGACGAGGAGTCTGCTGAGCCGCAAGGTGTGTCTCACGGAATATACAACCGCCCGGTGCCCCGAAGGCGTTCCAAGTCCCAAAGATGTTCAAGCAACTTCGCGGCTGCAGTCTGCGCGTAGTTCTGGTCTCGCAGCAAACGATCCGGATCGCTGATCGTGATGACCGGCAGGCTCTTGTCTGTACGAAAAGCACGAATTGTAACCTCCAAAGAGGTCGGGCCATCCGCATTGCGATTCCCCGTGATGAGCACGATTCCCTGCTCCTGGCATAGTTGCCAAAGTTCGCTGTCGATTGTTTCGTGGGGCACGCCCAACCCTTCGAAGGAGTCGATCTGGCAGGCCAGCGACGCCCAAACGTCGGCCCATTCCCGTGACGAGCAGACACGGACCAGCGCCTGGACGTGTCCCTCCACATTGTTGTCAGCCAAGATCCTCAGCATCGTCCCGCCCCCCTTGCCCTTGTCGGCTGCGAAGGTCCTTGACAAACTCGACAAACTTCCGGTGGCTTGCATCAAGCTTGGCCTGGACCTCCGGAGGGTAGCGGTAGTTATGGTGCCGGTCGAGGATCCGTTGGTACTCCGCATCGACCTCCGAGCGGTGTGCCTCGATGTAGTCGATGGCCACCTGCATGTCGCGCGACGACAATCGGAAGAGCATGGCAATACTGTCCCGATTCCAGCCGTGCTTCAGGTAATCCATAACGTCGAACACGGTGATCCGCGTTCCCGCGATCTCCGGCCCGCGTCCGCACTCGATGATCGCGGGCTCTCTTTCGATTGGCGGAACACGTGCGCCGCCCTGAACAGAGACCTCGACTTCTGTGTTTTCCGGGAAATCACACTTGGAAGTCGGAACAAACACGCCATTGCGAAAAACTGCTTTCACGGTGGCTTCCATAAACAGACCTCGCCGCCTGGGTTCTCCAATCTGCCTCAATGCAATCATAATCCAGATTGGACGCATCGGCAATCAGCTCTTCTTCCAGGCAATCGCCGCCGTGGGGCAGGCGGCGACGCACTCCGCGGCGACCTTCGTCAGGGCCTCGGCCGCCGAATGGCCCAGCGGCACGCCGATCCGCACGTCAAAACCGCGGCCGATGTAGGTCAGGCCGAGATCTTCCCCGCCGGCCGCCGTGATCTGCACGCAGAGGCCGCAGTCGATGCACTTGCCCGGCTCGAAGAGGATGTCGGCATGGCGGATGTCCTGCTCGTACTTCCGCCGCTCCGCTTTATAGCGCCGCGGGTCGGCGCCGTACAAGGCCGAGTACTTTCGCAGCCGGCAAGTCGACAAGGCGCGGCAGTCGCAATGCAGGCATCGCCCGGCCTGTTCGGCGGCCGTCGCAACCTCCACTGCCGCTTGCGCTTCACATCGCGGCACCTGCGCCGTATCGGTGGAAAGCTGCACCAACTCGTCCTGGGCCATCTTCCCGATCCGCGTGGTGAAGGGAGGGCTTGTCCCGGTTACCGCCTGGCCGGCAAGATACTGATCGATGGCCACGGCGGCCTCCTTGGCGTCGGCCACGCTGCGGATGCCGGTCGTTCCCTGTCCGCGCAGGGCGTTGCCCGCCGCGAACACGCCCGGCAGGTTCGTCTCGTAGGTCCGGCGCTTGACGGCGATTCCGCCGCCGGAAACGCCCACGCCCCAGGGCGGCACCTGCTCGGCCGCGGTCCAACCGACGGCGATGACCACCGCGTCGTACTGGGCTCGAAGTTCCGCGAAGCGAAACGTCGCGGCCGACCCGCGTGTTCAGTTGCGTTGCAATGCCCAGCCGCAGGATCTGGGCGATCTCGCGCTGGAGCACGTCGCGGGGCAGCTTCTCGGCCGGGATTTCGCGGCCGAACATCCCGCCCAGCGTATCCGTGTCGTCGAAGATCGTGCAGGCGTGGCCGCCTTGGGCCAGATAATAGGCCGCCGCCAGACCCGGCCGGCCCGCCGCCGACAATCGCCACCCGCTTGCCCGACGCGGGCCGGCAGGGCGGCAGATAGGGGTCCGCCGAGGCCAGATCGACGTCGGCCACGATCCGCTTGAGTTCGCAGATCGCGATCGAGCCGTCGAGACTTCCGCGGCGGCAGACCTTTTCGCAAGGGGCCGGGCAGATCCGCCCCAGCACGGCCGGCAGGGCGATATCGGCCTTGACCGTGATCAGGGCCTCGCGGAGCTCGCCCGCCGCGATCTGGCGGAGCATCTGCGGAATGTTCATCTGCGCCGGGCAGCCGAACGAGCAGGGGGCCACGCAATCGCCCAGGTGGTCGCTCAGGAGCAGTTCCAGCGTGCTGCGGCGGACCGCATGCATCTCGTCCGTCTCGCTTTCGACCTGCATGCCCTCGGCCACCGGCGTGGCACAGGCCGGCGACAATGCGGCCGCTGGGCAAGAGCTTCACCAGGCAGACCAGGCACGAGGTCGAGGGCTCGCACTGCCGCGAGAAGCAGAGCGTGGGGATCTCGATGCCCAAGCGCTCGGCCGCATCGAGGATCGTCGATCCGGCCGGCACTTCGATTTCGCGTTGGTCAATGGTGATACGCGGCATTATTCCACAAACACCGCCTTCACCGGGCAAACCTGCCGGCAGGTGTCGCAACGCGTGCACTTCTGCATGTCGATCGCGTGCCGGGCGTAGGGCGTCATGGGGATCGCGTCGGCCGGGCACTTCTGGCGCAGAGCGTGCAGCCGATGCAGGCGTCGTTGACGCGATAGGCGATCAGGTCCTTGCACTTGCCCGCCGGACAGCGGCCGGCCAGATGGGCCTCGTACTCCGGCGCGGAAGTAGCGCAGCGTGGAGAGCACCGGGTTGGGCGCGGTGCGGCCCAGTCCGCAGATGCTGCCGGCCCCGACCGTGCGGCTGAGCTGTTCGAGCGACTCGAGGTCGCCCTTCTGACCCTTGCCGCTGCAGATGCGATCGAGAATCTCGCGCATCCGCCGCGTGCCGATGCGGCAGAGCGTACACTTGCCGCACGATTGGTCCTGCGTGAAGCGGAGGAAGTACCGGGCCATATCGACCATGCAGTCGCGATCGTCCAGGACCACCATGCCGCCGGAGCCCATGATCGCGCCGACCTGCGAGAGGGCCTCGAAATCGACCGGCGTGTCGGCCAGTTCGGCCGGCACGCAGCCGCCGGACGGCCCGCCGATCTGCACGGCCTTGAAGGCCCTGCCGCCGGCCACGCCGCCGCCGATCTCCTCGACGATCTGGCGGACGGTGATGCCCATCGGCACCTCGATCAGCCCGCCGCGCACGACCTTGCCGGCCAGGGCGAAGACCTTGGTCCCCTTGCTCTTCTCCGTGCCCGAGCCGGGCGAAGGCCTCGGCGCCGTTGCGGAAGATCCAGGGGACCATGGCATAGGTTTCGACATTATTGACGGAGGTCGGCCGGCCCCAGAGGCCCGACTCGGCCGGGTAGGGCGGCCGCAGCCGGGGCATGCCGCGGCGGCCTTCCAGCGAGGCCAGCAGGGCGGTCTCCTCGCCGCAGACGAAGGCCCCCGCCCCTTCCTTCACCGAAAGGTGCAAGCGAAAGTCGGTGCTCAGCACGCGGTCGCCCAGCAGGCCGCGGTCTTCCAGCCTGCGCAGGGCCTCGCGGATCCGCTTCACCGCCAGCGGATACTCGGCCCG
This sequence comes from uncultured Planctomycetia bacterium, assembly GCA_963824275.1. Classification (GTDB taxonomy): domain Bacteria; phylum Planctomycetota; class Planctomycetia; order Pirellulales; family Thermoguttaceae; genus JANXQG01. The sequence goes on from CAWGOT010000010.1 coordinate 904,232, forward strand.
AATATAGAAGATGCCTTCGTCGGCCCCAACGGCCTTGGCGGCGATCGCCATGCCCTCGATGATGCGATAGGGAAACGACTCCAGAAGCATGCGGTCCATGAAGGCCCCCGGGTCGCCCTCGTCGCCGTTGCAGATGACGTATTTCTTCTCGCCCGCCGCGGCCCGGGCCGTCGGCCCACTTCTGCCCCGGTGGGAAAGCCGGCCCCGCCGCGGCCCCGCAGCCCGCTCGGCTTGCACCTGCGTCGATGATCTGCTCCGGCGAAAGCTCTTCGAGGCAATGCCGCAGGGCCTTGAAGCCGTCGTGACGGACATATTCGTCCAGGTCGGTCGGATCGATCTGGCCGCAATACTCCGTGGCCACGTGCCGTTGCGGGCCGAGGAACGCGCAGACCGGCCGGTCGCGGACGTCGATCGCGCGATCGACCGCCGGGTCCGCCGTCTCGTCGCTGAGGAAGCGATCGAACCAACCCGACGCGCGATGCGCCATCCGCCGCCAAAAGCCCTTGGGCTGGTACTGCGAAAGCACGATCGCCCGGGCGTCTTCGGCCTGCACGCGGGCGAAGAGTTTGGACGGTCCGCCGCCGGCCGGAATCAGTTCCACCAGCGGCGTCTGGTGGCACATCCCCACGCAGCCGACCTGCTTCACCACCGCCGGGATCCCGCCGGCCGCCAAGGTGCGGCAGATCGTTTCATGCACCTTCCCGCTGCCCAGGGCCACGCAGCACGAACCGAGGCCGACGCGGATCTCGCCCACGGGGCCGTCGTGGACGGCCGCAGCCAGATCGACGGGCCGGCCCTCGCGGTCGTGCTGCAAGGAAGGCCTCGATCACTTCGCCGCCGCGGTGCCAGTTGAGGTTGCCGTAGGTCACCTCGTCGATCTGGATGACCGGGGCCAAGCGTGCAGCAGCCGAGGCAGGCGACCTTCTCGACCGTGAACAGGCCCCGGGGATCGGTATCGCCGCCGTGACCGCACCCACAAGTGGGCTCCCGCCGGGTGCCCCGATGCCAAGGTGCCGCTCCAGGGCGTCCTGCACCAGTTCCGAGCCTTTCACGTGGCAGGCCGTGCCGTGGCAGACGCTGATGATGTGCTTGCCGACCGGCCGGTGGCGGAACTGTGTGTAAAACGTGGAAACCCCGTCGATCGTCGCTGGCGTGATCTCGGTCAGCCGGCAGACCCGCTCCAGCGCCTCGCGGGGCAGATAGCGAAAATGCGACTGAATCGCCTGCAAGATAGGGATCACCGCCTCGGTGCGCCGTCCCAGACGCTCGACGGTTTCATCGACGAAGTCAAGATCGGTGAGGTTCAAGGCCAGGCGGATAAGGCGTAGGGATCGTGGTGGGTTGATGTTTATTGTATCACGTAGCGGCATGCGGGGACAGTGGAAGTCGTGCGGCTTGCCGTACTCATCACGCTCCGCCGTGATGCATTTCATCACGGCGGAGCGTGATGAGTACGAGCGAACCAGTGCGTCGGCACGGGCCGGCCGGGGCGAAAACTGCTCAGCGCGGTGATCGTGGCTTCGATCCGCCCTTCGCTCGCCTCGCGCAATGCCCCTTCGACGATCGCCCGCAGCTCGTCTGGCGCGATGTGTACGCGGGCGTTGATTCGCATCGCCGACTGATCCGCGACCGAATCAAGGCTGCCCCGCACGGAAGCCGGACCCTGGTTGCTCGTGAGGTTTCCCGTCAAGCCCTGGCCGACCATGAGTACATGGTGCCCGCGACCGATAAAGAGCTTGACGTGCGCGATCTCGGCCCCGCGGGCGGTCAGCGCATGCGAGTCGCCTCCAGCAGGTCTTCGGCGAATGCCTGCCAGTCCAAGGGACCGTTCGCACGCAGCACGACCGAGGCGTTGAGCCATCCAGCGCGGCCTCGCCGGCCGCGTAGGTGTCGTAGTCCACGTCGACCGCTTGCTGACCGGCAGGGCTCTGCTCCGCAACATATTCGAGCCAGGCATCCACGCCCTCGCCGGTCAAGGCCGACATCGTTACCAGCGTTTTGCCGGGAAACCGCTCGGTAAGCGATGCTATCAATTCCGCCAGTTCGCCGGGCGCCAGGCGATCGGCCTTGTTGAGCACGATGAGGTCGGCCTCTTCGAGCTGCTTCTCGTAGATATAGAGCACATTGTCGGGGAACCGCGGGCACCATGTGCCCATGGCCTGTTCGGCACGCAAGCGGGCCAGCACGCGGACCTGCCTGCCGTCGACCAGCACCGATAATGGGGACAGGTTAAATTGTGCCGCGTGAAGCGTCTTCAGCGGCCGCATGACCGTGGCGGCCAGATCGGTGCAACTGCCCACCGGCTCGCCCAGGAGCACGTCGGCCCCCTCGTTTTTCGCCAGGCGATCGAGGGCCGCGATCATGTCGGGGAAGCGGCAGCAGAAGCAGCCTCCGGCCACTTCCTCGACGCACGTGCCCGCGGCCTTGAGGACCTCGCTATCGACCAGGTCGGCCGCCTGGTCGTTGGCCACTAGGCCAACGCGCATGCCCTGCTTGCTCAAGCGCAAGGCCGCCTGCGCCAGGAGCGTCGTCTTGCCGGCCCCGAGAAAGCCGCCCACCAGGATCAGCCGCGGCCGGCTCCCTTCTCCCTCCGGGAGAGGGACAGGGGGTGAGGGCTGTTTGCTTTGGTTGGGCATTTTCGCACTCCAAATCAGGCCGCCGGGTTCTTCCGCCGCGGCACCATCGGACTTCAGCCAGCGGCCGATCTGCTCCAGCTCGCCGTTCCATGCCTTGCCGACCCGCTGCTCGCAAAACGCGCGGAACAGCAGGTCGACCGTCTCGTGCAGGTTCCGCACGCTTTCGATGCGGTCCTCCAGCACGCCGCGGCCTTTCGAGGTGTCGTCCACGTGGATCTTCGCCCCGCTCACCATGAAGGTCTCGGGCTGGAGCGTCAAATCGTACTGCTCGCCGTGCCGCACGATGGTCATGCCGGCCTTGCGGGGCAGCTTGCCGCTGCGGATCGCCTGCATCGCTTCCGGCAGCGCGGTCGGCCCCTCCGCGGTGATCGTTTCCTTGCCCGACTCGTCGCGCGGACACTGCAAGCTGAGCGTGCGGGCGAACATGCCGGTCACTTCGGACTGGTCGGGCAGGGCGATCGTGTCGCTCAGGGTCTCCCACCGCCACCAGAGCCAGAGCAGGAACTCGTTGCCGAGGAAATCCCAGTTGCCCTCCTCCTGGTTCCACCAGGAGATTTCCGCCGTGGCGTTGTTGGTGTGGAAAACGGAGGGGATGGTCTGATCGAGCGCCTTGCGGCGTTTGGCCTCGGCGGCCCAATCGCGGGCCCGGCGGCTGGCCGTCATCGGTTGCAACTCCAGGCCGAAGGCCCGCGAAAACAGGTCGCAGCAGAGATCGGCCGCCGTGCTGCTGGAGCCGCCGAAGTACAGGATGCCGCGACCCGGCGTACCGAGTGCCCCGGCGTCCCACAGCACCGGAAACTGCTGCATGCGAAGGAACCGGCCGCTACGGATCTCGTCTTCGCAACGGGCCTCGACCGCCTCGCGGGCCTCCTGACGCTGGACTTTGGTCGGCCGGCTGCCGGGGTTGTCGGCCGTCAGGGCGGCAAGCTCAAGCTGCAGCCACGCCTTGCGAACGGCCGCGGGCACCTGGTGCGTGTCGATGCGGATCGCACAGTTCAGGGCCTCGCCGATGACGTTCTTTTCCAGGCCGAACTTCAGATCCAGCAAATGCTCCCCGGCCAGGAAACCGACGCCCGGCTGCTCCGCCGTGGCGGCAATCTCGCTGATGGCGAACTTCTCCAGGATCTTGATGTCGGCGGGCGCGAACTGCCGCCTGGCATCGCCCTCGATCTGAAAACACTGGAACGATAACGGTCCGGAAAGGAATCCCATAATGGTCGGTCTCTAGGTCTCGCTACATGGATCTGCACTTGTGGAACTCGAGCGATTCAAAATCGCATTATACCCGCCTCAAAAGTCCGCACTAGGTAACCCGCGCGGCGATTTGACTCGGCGATGACCCAAACGGCCCGACTCGGCAAAATCGGCAAGCCGGTTCTTGACAACGATCGGCCTCCACGCTAACATCAAGGGCGTTCCCTACCATCAAATTCCCGCCTGTTTCCTCCCTGACTCTCCCTGGCGCGTTTCCGGACATGCGGAAATGCCCGCGAACACTAGAGTTGGAGTCCCGCCCGGGCGCCATGTACTCATGGTCGGCGGAATTTTTGCCGCATTCCGGCTAAAGCCGGGACTCCAACCGCCGCAGTTTTCCGTATCTTAACTACCTGGGTCCCCATCACCATCCTTTTTTGGAGTCCACTCATGAAAAAAATGCTGATCCCAAGTCTGCTGGCCGTCTCCGCTTGCTGTTGTCTTTGCGCCCGCGCTGATACCGAATGGGGATCGACCGGCGATCTCCGTTCCTTCCGCTACAAGGGCGAACCGATCGAACTCACCACCAGTATCCGCATGAGTTCTCCCGACGGCGCGCAGACCGGCCAGGCCCAGTTGCAAACCACCGGCCGCACCGGCACGCGGCTGGTCTTGACCGGCAACCTTGGCTTCGGCTCCTCGGCCAACACGGCCGGCAAGGGCAAAGGGGCCGGCAAGGGCGGACCTGGCAAGGGCGGCGGCGCTGGCCCCGGCGGCGTGGGCCTGCGGGTGCAAGTTGACGACACGGCGACCGACACCACGACCTTCGATGTCCAGGCCTCCGCGGGCACGTCCATCCCGCTGGACGGCATCTACTATTGGTTCAATTTGGCCGGCGCGAACTTCGCCGCCGGCACCGCGGAGCTTGTTCCCGCCGACAATGCCGCTGCCCAGCAAGGTCTCGCTCGCCGGCCTGCCGGCGGGCGGCACGCACTATGCCGATGCCACAGTCAAATCCATCCGCATCACCGGCACGGGCAACCGCGTCGTCGAATTCTCCTTTGCCACGCCCACTCATATCGTCCTCCAGGAAACCCGCGGCGGCGGGCGCGGACCGGCGCGGCGGCGGCGGAGCGCCGGGCGGCGCGAACGACCTATAACCTCTTGATCCCCATCGGCACCGGCACCCTCAACCCCGGCGCGCCGTTCCATCGCCGCCTTTACCCTCAAGGCGACCTGCGACCTCGACGCCACGCCCGTCAAGCTGGCCGTTGATCCCCAGCAAACGGGTCCGGCCTTCATCGGCATCGGCGGCAACTTCCGCCTGCAAAGTCCTGCCGACGCCGCCGTCATCGCCTACAACCTGGCGAACCTCCGCGTGGCCTTCGCCCGCCTGGAGATGCCGCTGAGCCTCGTGGCAGACCACGGAGACGGCCGATCCCGCCGCAGGGCAGCCGGCCGACAACGTCCGCAAGGCAATGGAGATGGGCCGCACGCTCGCCCAGAAGAAGATCCCCATGATCATCAGCAACTGGTCGGTGCCCCGCTGGGCGGCAGCCGAGGGCGGCGGCGGTCGCGGCACGATCGCCCCGGAAAAATGGCCCGCCATGTATAAGGGCATCACCTCCTACATCGCCTACATGAAGAAGAACTACGGCGCCGAGCCGGTGCTCTTCTCCTTCAACGAGGCCGACATGGGGATCAATGTCAAGCTCACGCCCGAGGACCAGGACAAGGTCATCAAGGGACTCGGCGCGTCGTTCGCCGCCGCAGGGCTGGCCACCAAGATGCTGCTGGGCGACACCGGCAATCCCACGCCACGCCCCGCCAACTACATCGAGCCCTCGATCGCCGATCCCGAGGCCATGAAGTTTGTCGGCGCGGTCTCCTACCACTGCTGGACCGGCGGCAGCGATCAGATCATCGCCCGCTGGGGCCAGGTGGCCCAGCGTTTCAAGCTCCCGCTGTATGTGGCCGAGGGCGGCACCGACCCGGCCAGCTACCGCTACCGCTTCCTCTTCCTTGAGCCCTGGTACGCCCTGGACGAGATCAATCTCTACGTGCGTTGCATGGCGCTTTCGCGGCCGAGTTCCATCCTGCATTGGCAGCTCACCGACGACTATTCGATCCTGGCCGGCGGTCGCAACGGGGAGCCCTTGCGGCCGACGCAGCGGTTCTTCAATCTCAAGCAGCTCAATCTGACCCCGCCGGAAGCGCCTTCGCTGGGCATTGCCGGCGAGCATCCGCGTCTCACGGCCGCCGCTTATGGCGACGCCGGGCACGGTTGGGCGATCCACCTCGTGAACACCGGCACGACCCGCACCGTGACGCTCACGGGCCTGCCGGCATCGCTGACGATGCTTTACCCGACCGTTACCGACGCCGCGCGGAACATGCAGGTCCTGGCCCCGGTACCGGTATCGGGCGGCACCGCCCAGTTCACGGTAGACTACCAGAGTTTCATGACGCTAACCAGCGCCAAACAGGATTTCTAATTCGTCGGCACTAGGTTTGGTGGCCGGCGGGAAACGTCATTTTCCATCCGTGACAACCGATTTCCGGCGTACCACCACGCGTTTGCGACCGAAGAGCCCGATGCGTTCCGCCTCAGGCCGGTTGCCATAGTTCAACAACTCCAACGTGCTGCGGCGGACAAGACGGCCGGTAGTGTCCGTTTCCTTCGTCGTCTGCGAGACCACGCCGCCGGGAACCTCCGGCGACGACATGGCCAAGGTGGTCACGCTGCCCTTGGGAGTCTTCTGCACCGTCTTGATGCAGGCCACGTTCTTGATGTCGGCGAGCACGCGTTGCGGCATGTCGAGGGCCACAACCTCGGAGAGCGTCTCGCTCAAGACCTTGGCCCCGCTGGGGTCGGTTGTCTTGCTTTGCCGTCGCAGAATAAAAGGCGACAGCGTATCGGAGAAAAAGACGTTGATCGAAGTCCGACCGGCGCTGGAACCATTGTTGACGGGGCGACTTCGATCTGCTGGCAACGGCATGCGAACTTATGGTCTTCAATCGAAACCTCGGCTGCCGTGGCGGGCAGGAACTTCACGTCGCCGCCAGCCAACTCGCCGTGGAATCCTTGCTTGAGACACTGCGGCTGGCCATCGAACTGCTTGCCGGCAACTTCCACGCCGACCTCGACTTCCAGCACGACACCATCGACATCGATGCGCACCAGCGAGGTCTTGGTTTCCGTAATGTTCACGCCGGTGACGCGGCCGCTTTCGTCAAGCGATTCGGTAACGACGCGGACCAATTTCCAAGCTCCCGGCTGGAACCGGCCCCAGGAATGATGCCGCGCGGAAATACCGTCATCCGCGGCGCAGCGATCTGCCCCGAGAGTTATCAGAACCAGACCTGTCAGGATCCAGCCGCTCCGCCAATGCAATTTGGTCGCACTCCCCGAAAGAGAACCAAAACGCCCGTAACACCACTCTAACCAGTTTACCGCGATGCCAGGGCAAGGAAAGCGGTCAGGGTGCCGCAAAATGCGAAAAAACCAGATATTCCGGAAACTAATAACCGGTTATAGGGTCTGGGTTAACTCGCAGGGAGGGTTGAGAAGCCGAGAATGTCAATTGCCGTTGGGAGAGCGGCTGCCAGTTCCCACCATGGGGGTCCCCAGGGCCTTGTCGGCGGTGGGGAAACTGTCGGCCTCGGCCTGCTTGCGTAGTTCGGCTTCCTTGTGGCCGGGCATCAGCGATAGACAACCCGCGGCCGGCAGCAAGGCCGCCGCCATCAGCAGCACGGATGCCATCCACGACAGCGGGCGAAATGCGAAGCGTTGGCCTGTCACTTTCGATGCTCCCTGACTATTACATTTGCGGACGCGGTTGGGAGATGAAGTCGCTGGGTGTCTGGATCTTCTTCGGCTCGGGCGCAAACGGGTTCCACGATGAGCCAGGCTTGGTCGACGAGACGCCGTTGGTGTTGTTGCTGCTGTTTGAGCAGCGGCAACCGACACTCAGCGACACGACCGCCAGGCACGTCAAGAATAGGACGCAGCAACGCCGAAACCAGCGAACAGCGGCATTCACGGCATAACTCCTTGATCAAGAGATCGCCGGGGAAGAAATGAACTCGGCAGGGAGTGTCGCAAAAAAACGGCGTCGAGTCCAGAGAGATTTCTGGGCTTTTCAGTTCGTCTTGGCATCCGGGATCGGCAGCAGGCGAGCCAGCGACGCGCTTTGACGGGTGGCCGAAACGGGGACTTCGTTGGCGGGAACCAGTGCCTGAATCAGCGCGGCGACGGGCTGCAACTGTGCGGGCTCGCTCAGGATCGCACGGCCGCCGGCCACGGCCACCGCACCCGGAATGCCCGCACAGCGGCCGGCGATGCTGACGCCGCGACTGTCGATGCGGAAATCCAGCCCGATGTGATCGAAGGCCGGCGACTGAGCCGCAACAGGCATCTGGGGCGTCAATTTCAGGTGCTCGACCAGGGCGGCCAGCATGCCGCGGCCCAACATGCCGGGTCCGCATTCGATCCGGCCCGAAAGCTCGTCGATCCGCCCGCGCTGGAAGACGGCATCGAGGAGCGTGATATCGGCCGTGCCTGTCATCACCGCAGTGGAACTCTCTCGGGTCAGACTGCCCAAGTCCACGCCGAGCAATTGCCCTTTCACCTTGCCCGACCAGCCGCCCGGCGTGTTAAACGTCGAGACATAGCCCGAGAAGCGGCCGTTGGGGCCCAACGCATTCAACTCCTTGAAGCAGGTGGCCAACAAGCGGCAAGGCACCGCGTTGGGGCCCGTGTCCAAATCAAAGCCGTCGGCAGGCGGCGAGACCTGGCGGTTGCGTACGATCCGCATCCGCACGGGCTGGGAGGAATCGGCTCCCGGCAGCCGAACGAGCAATTGGGCCTGGATGCCGATGCCGTTGGGCATGGGTCCGATGCCCGTCGGCTCGACGACCTGGAGAATCTGCGACTCGTCACCGTTGTGCAGCGTCCATTGGCCGGCGGTGAGGCGGACTTCGACCTGCGGCCAGCCGGTCTGGCATTCCAGCCAGCGGCGCAGCACGTCATGCAGCCGCTCCCAAGCGCTGGCCGGCGATTCGGCCTGCGTGGCCGCCAGCACGATCGCCGGCCGCGAGTCGGGCATCGCGGTCCACGTGGCGGTCAATTCCGTACAGCGAAGCAACTCGTTGCCGGTTTCCGGATCGGTGAGCTTGAGTCCCGTGTATTGCACGACGCCCGGAAGCGTGTGCTTCATCGAATCGATCGAGACCTCCAGCCCCAGTTCCTGGGCGAGGCGTTGCTCCTCCGCCTGTTTGTGCCAGGGCAAGCGACGGGCGATGCCCCAGGCTGCGACCGTCAGGGTGGGCAACACGCACAGCCCTAGGAATAAGGTCATGCAGATTTGACGGCGAGTGTTGTCGTACAGCGGGAACATCCGTGTTCCTTTCAAGTCGTGCGGCAGGTCCCTTCTGCCGGAAGGGACGGTTGTTTCATGTTCAACCGGAAGACTCAAATTCCCTCAGACGGTTCCAAGCGCAATAGTCCCTTCCGGCAGAAGGGACCTACTCGTTCAACTTCTTGCGTGCCATGTCGTAAAACAGATCCAGTCGCTGCTTGATTTCTTCCAGGTTGTCGCCGCCGAACTTCTCGACCACGGCACAAGCGATCTCGAAGGCGACGACGTTTTCCAGGATGCAGCTTGCCGCGGCCACGGCGCAGACGTCGCTCCGTTCATAGGAGGCCGACTCCGATTGCTTTGTCTGCAAGTTGACCGATTCCAGCGGCTTGGCCAGCGTGCTGATCGGTTTCATCGCCACGCGCAGCACGAGCGGTTGCGAATTGGTCATGCCCGCTTCCAGCCCTCCGGCGTTGTTGTGCGTGCGGGTGAAACCGAGCGACCGGGTATATGTCTGGCTGGGATCGAACTGGATGGGGTCGTGGACCCGCGAGCCGGGCGTCCGCGCGGCCTGAAAACCCATGCCGATCTCGACGCCCTTCATGGCCTGCACGGCCATCACCGCCTGGGCCAGGCGGCCGTCGAGCTTCTTGTCCCATTGGGTATGCGTGCCGAGCCCATAGGGCAGGCCCTCGACGCGGATCTCGACGATGCCGCCCAACGTGTCGCCAGCCCTCTTCGAGCGGTCGATCAGTTCGGCGACCTGCCCGTCGCGATCGGGATCGAGGGTATACATGATGCTGCGGTCGCGCCGCGGCCGTTGTTCTTCGAGCGTGCCGGGCTGGGGCGGAATCGCCAATTCGCCAACCTCGACCACGTAGGCGAAGGCCGTGATGCCCAGCGGCTCAAGAAGCTGCTTGGCCAAGGCCCCGGCGGCCACGCGGGCGGTGGTTTCGCGGCGCTGGCCCGTTCGAGGATCGCCCTTACCGAGGTCAGGTACTTGATCGAGCCGCTCAGGTCGCCATGGCCGGGCCGGGGCCGGTTGAGGTCCTCCATCTGGTCGATCTTGAAATCCTTGTTGGGAATGAGCAGTGCGATGGGGCTGCCCAGGGTCATTCCCCGCCAGACGCCGGAGAGGACTTCCACGTGATCGGTTTCGATGGCTTGCCTGCCGCCGCGGCCATAGCCGCCCTGCCGCCGCACCAGTTCGGCATTGATGGCCTCCGCCTTCAGATCGACTCCTGCCGGGAAGCCGTCCACGAGGGCCAAGAGGGCCCGGCCATGCGATTCGCCGGCGGTCAGGTATCGTAACATGTTGACAGTTCGGAGGTTGCGAGGAAACGGCCAGGATGGGGCAATGCCAGGGAAAGGGGTAATTCTACCTGGATTTTGGTCGTTCGGATAGGGCGATTTTGAGACCGTTTCCTGCAAGTATGCTCACTTGCATCCTACCTCGCATGAAGCACAGGCGTCGACCGTTACTCTCAGCGTCGGCCTTTGTCCACGTTGCCAGCGGAGAATCAAGCGCATTCAGTTGGCGGTTGTGATTTGGCTTGCGGTCTCTTTTGCAGCACTGCTCCTGGGACTGCTTTGGAAGGCGGCCTTCTCAGGCGAGCTCTTGATCGGCGGTGGTTTGGGCCTCGTTTTCGGTTTTGTTGTTGACCGGTTCTTTGGGCGGATTCTCGTCGTGAAGGAGATCTTTCCGCTATCGACCTGGCGAGGATTTGCGGCTATTATAACGCATTGGCTGCCCGCGGGGGAACTTGATTGCTTTTCCACGCGGCCCTCGAATAGCAGCCAGTCCACTCATGCCCTCGGGCAACCATCATTAGGAGAACAAAATGTCACGACATTCGAGAGACGACAAGCGGAGGAAGCAGAAACGGCAAAGACGCAATGCCGAGAAAACCCAGGCCCACAGATTGAAGGTCGCCGCCGCGCAGACGCAGCCCGGTACGACGACGTAACAACCTTATTTCAGCGAGACGTCCCAGACCTTCGAGCGCCGCGATTTGCCCTCCGGGCCCTCGACCTCCAGGATCGTGACAAAGCTGGCGGTGCGCTTGAACTGGTGGATCGGATTCTGCTCGGTCGAGGTTTCACCGTCGCCGAAGGTCCACTTCCAGCTTGTCACCTTGCCCTGCGAGAGATCCTTGAAAGCGACCAGCCGCCGCTCCATGTCGATGACGGTGAAGGAGAATTGCGCGTCGATCGGCTTGAGGAATTGCGGTTCCAGCGGCATGAGCTTGAACTCGCCAGAGATAGGAGGCGTTGCCGAACATGGTATGGTGCCGGGAGAGGTTCCAGAAGCTGCGCTTCTCCGATTTCGGATCGCGATAGTCGATGACCGCCCAACTCAGACCGATGATCTTGTTTTCGCTCTAAGACCGATTTCACCGACCGCTCAGGGCCTTCCGGTCCGGCGTAGTCGAAGGGCGTGATATAAAACTCCTCCACTAGCTTGCCGGCCTCGCCCGGTTTGAAGTTGTATTTGCAGACGGCATTGGCGTAGGGAAATTCCTTGATCCACGTCGCCGAGCTCCACGCCATGCACCAGTCCTTGTCCAGCGCGGGGGTGAAGATGTGGGTAATTCTGCGCATGCACGCCATGCGTCGCCCAGTGCAGGTCGGGCACCGAGAGCCGGCTGTCGCGCGGCCGCCATTTCCCCAACCGCCTTTTCCGTCCAGACATCGGTATGCCCCGAGTCGATCAGCGGTCCGCCCGAGGCGTCCCCGTCCACCACCACCTCGAAAATGTCGTTATGCAGATCGGGGCGGGAGAAATCCCAATAGCTCTTGTACGCCTGGTACAGGAAGTACAGCCGGCTCTCGCCCTTGACCCAGCCGACCTTCACCTTGACATCCAGCGACTTGGGATCGGGGGCCTGTCGGCCTTCATCGTCGACCAGTTGATCCATGCCGACGGCATAGCTGTCGGGCACGATGTCCCAGTCGTCCGTGTTCCCGTCTATCCTCGGAATCTTGTCCTTGGGAAACTGGAAGATCTTGAAAGTGACCTCCGGCCGGTCCAAGGCGCTCGCGGGTGTCGCAACCCCAAACGCCAGGCAGGCCGCAGCCAATAGAGACAATGGAACGTCACGAAGGCATCTCATCGCTTGACCCTCAAAAAGGAAATGGAACGGTTTACGTAACGCAGATTGATTGTATCCGCCGAGCGGACAAACAGGAAAATTCGCGGCGAAGGAACTTCAACATGGTCAGACTAATTTAAGTTCGCGAAGCGTCGCTCCGACCGCGCTGAGGTTTTCAGGTCGCATTGCCGCGTGGCCGTGGAGATGACCAGGCCGCTGCCGCCGGCCTTGAAGATGGCTTGAACCGCGTCGCGGACGCTTTCAGGCGTGCTGTTCTTCAGCTGAACGTCAATGCCGAGACCCGGGCAGATCCGCGTCTTGGAGCCGGCGACGCCATCCACGGCGCGTTTTGTCTCGCGGTAGACATAATCGCTGGAGAACGGCGCAAATCGCCCGCGCGGAGTTCCGTTGATCGGCTGCTCGCTGAGTTGGGATTGGTAGTCGGACTGGGGCCGGCCGATGATCTGGGCATACGACTTTTCCTTGAGGTCCATCACGCTGTATTCGAAATCGAGCATCTGCTGGTGGCTGAGATCCCCGAAGATATTCTGGGTGAGGCTGTCGACAAACGAGGTCATGCGCTCGCCCGCCGGATTGTCGTAAAGTCGCCGGCTTGAGAAAATCGGCATACTCCGTGTAAGGGCGGTAATCCTGCTCGGCCCGGTAGATCGGGTTGAAGGAGATGTTCTGCCAGATGTGGTAACCGACTTGAATCCCGGGCTTGACGGCTTTGGCCCGGGTGGAAAATTCCCGCTGCATCTCGCGCATGCTGTCGGACCAGAATGCTTCCCAGACGAGCAATTCGGGATGACCGCAGCAGGATCCGCCAGAATTCGACGTAGTAGCCATCGCGCGGACGCTTGCCCGCGCGTCCGGCCCTGACGTAGGGCTCGAGCGCGAGAAACGCCTTTTTGACCCGCTCGAAATCAATGCCCTGCTTGGCGGCCTTGGCGGCGCAATATTCGCAGAAGCAGGAAGTGTGGCCGGGATCGCTCTTGGCGCCATGATGCCACGCGCCCAGCGCGTTGCCCAAAGGTCCCTGCCGTTCGGATCCCCGCTGCAAGCCGTCCACGTCATAGGAACGGATGAAGTCCTCGACCTGTGCGGCGATGAGGTTGCGGAAATAGGGGTTGTTCAGGCACGGTCCGCCGGGATGGCCCGCGGTTCGCCGGCCGTAAAGATCGACTTCATAAAGCTCGTCCATGCCCTTGATTTGCGGGCGAGCGCGATTGTCCTCCTCCATCCAGGGGATGATCTTGACGCCGCGTTTTTTGGTTTCCGCGCTGATCTTCTGCATCGCGTCGGGAAGGTTGAAGTCGCCCGGCTCAGGCCCGTGAGGCTCCATCTTGATATCGCGATAGTACTGCGGATGGGCGGTGGCAAAGTTGCCGGCGGGGTTGGTGGCGCGGTCGAGACCGGCCCATGAGGCCTCGAAAGGATTGCAGTGCAGCATGAGCGTGTTGACGCTGGCGCGGTTCTGGACGTCGTCGAGAAACCGCGCGATGCCGTATTGCAGCAGATAAGTCACCTCGGCCTGAAATCCGATCATGGGTTTCGGCGGAGCGGCCGGCGCGTGGCGGCGGCGCGGACGCTCGCCGGCTCCAGTCCGAGGCCGGTCGTGACCGCGGTTGCCGCCAGGGAGGCCGTTTTGACAAAGTCCCTGCGGGAGATGGAACTCTTGTCATTCATCCTTGCACCTCGGTTAAACGTTCACGGCGATGTCTTGGCCTTCGCAACTTCGACCGCAAAGACGTAATCCGGCCCAAACATGTTCGAACGGAAAACGATATACTTCTGGTCGGGCGTAAAGCTGGGGTTCGGTTCGAGGCGATAGTTCTGCTTGGACATGTTGACCAGCTTCTCCGCTTGCAGGTAGCCGCCCTTGACGAGGTTTTTGCCCAGGGTCCGCTGGTTGGGGATGAGCACGGGGCGGAACAGGAAGATCCACGGCGAGTGGGTGTCGCCGTCACCGCAGTACAGTTTGCCGTCGGGCGACGAATTGTCGTGGATCGACGATTCATCGGGGTTGTATTGCAGCCAGACCCGCTGTTTGCTCTCGACGTTGTAGCTGGCGATGAACGAGACGCGTCCGCCACGGGGAAAATGGAGCTGGTAGAACACCGTCTTGCCGTCGGCGCCCCACCATTCGTGGCCGGCGATCTCGTTCTCCATCGTCCGCTGGTGGATCAACTGGTTCTGCGTGCCGTCGGTGCGGATGGTCCAGATGCGGTCGACCAACTGCCAGCTACCTTCGTGGCAATACATGAGCAGGGTGGGATCGGTGGGCGAAAATTGCAAGTGGTTCAACCAGTCGGTGCTGTGCTCCAGCAGGGTCGTCAATTTGCCTGTCTTCAAATCGATGGTGAACATCGTCATCGGCAGTTTCGCCGCCAGGCGGCGGGCCATCATTTCGCCCTTGTTGGCCGGCTCGCCGAGGTTGACGTCGGACATCCGGCCCAAGGCCGCGGTGCCGTCATACGCGCCGCCGGCGTTGGCGTCGCCCTCGATGAACGTGCCGGCGCCGAGGGCTTCGTCGGCGTTGATGGTGACCACGCTGGCGCGGCGCGGCAGGTCGGCCAGCTTGCGGTCCTCGCCGGTGTCGAGGTTGACGCACCAGAGCTGGGAGAAAAACGGCTTATCGGTCGCACGCGTGTAGTACAGGTTGGGTGTCTTGTGGCCCACGATGATCGTCTTGGCCGGCCCGCTGACGAGCTGCTTTGCCTCCCGAGTTTCGAGATTCAGCACCGAGATGCCATTGGGCGTGGAGTAGGCCATCTTCTTGCCGTCGGGCGTATAGCCGTTGTAGTTGAAATAGAAGCTGTCGGAGCCGGGCTCGCGCGTGAGCCGGATGACGCGGTGGCCGGTGTCGGGGTCGACCCAACTGGTCGGCGTTTCGGCGGGAGCCGCGCTCGCGTTTGCCGGGGCAGCGGCGTCGGCGGCAAGCGTCCTGAAGCCGGCAAAGCCTAGGATCAGCAGCAGTCCAGTCAATTTACGCATATCGATGTTCCCCAGTAGGTCCTTTCTGCCGGAAAGGACTAATGTGTGATGATACAGTGGAAGGCCCAAGGTTTCCAGCGGCGCGGAGCACAATAGTCCCTTCCGGCAGGAAGGACCTACTGGCGGGCGGACGAGTTTCATTGGGCCTTGGCGAGTTCGACGGCATAGACTTGGGACCCGCCCTGGATGTTGGAGCGGAACACGATCCACTTGTTGTCGGGGGTGAAGGTGAGATTGGGTTCGAGGCGGTAATCGTGCTTGGAGAGGTCCACCAGTTTCTCCACGTCGAACTTGCCGATCTTCACGTCGTCGCTGCCGACCTTCATCGTATCCATTTTGTCCGCTCGCGGCGTGAAGAGGTAAAGCCACTGGCCGTTGCCCGGCGGATCCATGCGCTGGCCGCTGGGCGTGCGGTTGGAGACGCCGTTTGGCCCTCCGCCGTCGCCGGCGAAGAGTTTTCCGTCGTGCGACTGGTTGAAATGCACGGACCATTGCGAGCGTTCGATCGGGTAGCGGATCCGCTGGCCGGTCTGGACGTTCACGCCCGCCAGCCAGAAGACGCCCGACTTGGGCGTTTGCAGATCATACCAGACCGTCTCGCCGTCGTAGCCGAAGAACTCGTGCCCGGCGATTTCCATGGGCATGGTCCGCGGGTGCATGAGGCGGTTGCCGCTGCCGTCCGTGCGGATCGTCCAGATGCGATCGACCTGGTCCCACGCGCCTTCGTGACAATACAAGATCAGGGACGGGTCGGTGGGCGAGCACTGGTCGTGATTGAGATTGTAGGCCATGGGCATGAATGTCCGGACCGCCCCGGTTTTGACGTCCACGGCGAAGAACTGCAGCATCCGCCGCCGCCGCCGCGACCGCCGCGGCGGCCCTGGGCCGGGGCATTGTTTGGAGCAGGAGGAGAAGCCGGCGGCGGTTGCACCTGGGCTTGCGCCGGCGGTTGCCCTTGGCGCCGGGGCGCGTCGCTTGCCGATGATCAAGGTCTCATCGGCATTGACGCCGCCGAACTCGCCGGTGAAACCCAGTTTGGAAACGACGCGCGTGGTCTTGCTGTCCATGTCGGTGGCGTAAATGACGGTCTGGCCGTCCTCGTCTTTCTGGTAATAGACCGTGCGCGTCTTGCGTCCGACCTCGATGTTGGAGCTGCTGCCCGCCCCGTAGCGCACGCCCGGCGCGACCAACTCGATCGCGCGGGTCTTGAGGTTGACGGCGGCAAGACCTTGCGGAGTGTAGATGATCAGCTTGTCGCCTTGAGGCGTGTAGGGGTTCTGGTGGAAATAAAGGCTCAGGCTGCCGGGTTCCTTGGAGAGGCGGACGATGCGGTGTCCGGTCGCGGCGTCGATCCATTCGGTTGCCGCGGCAGAAAATCCTCCGGGTGAAGAGGGCTTGGTGCTCGGTTCGTCCGCGGCGGACGCAGGCAAACCCGCCACAGCAAATGAGAGAAACAATCCAATTAAGACATGTAGTTTGGCCGGCATGAGCAGGGCAATCCAAGTTTGGTTTGGCGTTTTTTTAGGAATGTTGCTGCACGCAACGCTCCTGATTTTACCCTGGACGCGGGCCTTCAGCAAGGCACAGCAAAGGGCGGCAATGACTAAGTACTAAGACTCCGGAAAGAGCATCGCCTGGGCAAAGGCGCGGCAAAATCGGGCTCCAAGGAGAGATCGACGTGCTCCGTGCGGGCGGCCAACTCCTCGCACGCCTCCTGGCAGCGGACCGACAGGCCGGCCAGCCGGGCGCCGGCCAGCGAGGTGTTGCCCTGGTAACGGACCCGTGAGGGCTCGATGCAGGGCGGCAAGAGGCCGATCCGCAGGGCGTTTCCGCGACGGATGTAGTTGCCGAATCCGCCCGCCAGGAGCACGCGATCGAGGTCCTTCGGCCCCAATCCGTGCCGCTTCAAGAGGAGTTCAATGCCGGCGCGAATGGCCCCCGAGGCCAACTGCACCTCGCGCAGGTCGCGATCGGTCAATGCCACCTTCTTGCCGCCAAACGTCGGA
This sequence comes from uncultured Planctomycetia bacterium, assembly GCA_963824275.1. Taxonomy (GTDB): domain Bacteria; phylum Planctomycetota; class Planctomycetia; order Pirellulales; family Thermoguttaceae; genus JANXQG01. The sequence goes on from CAWGOT010000010.1 coordinate 921,517, forward strand.
GGTCGGAAGTCGGAGGTCGGAAGTCGAAGGTCGGATCCGACCTCTGACCTCTGACCCCCGGCCTCGGCCAGCACGAAGGCGACTTCCGGGCGCCCGGTATTTCCCGGTCACGACGTTTGATCCGCCGGGCAAGGTCGGGCAGCACGCCCTGCGGCAACTCCTCGGGCGACAGCAGCCGGCCCTGGGGCGAAACGAGGCCGTGCCGCAGGAGCTCGGCCGTGGCGTCGATCAAGGCGGAACCGCAGAGCCCTACGGGGGGAACGTGGCCGATCACGTGGACGTGCAACTGCTGGTCGACCACGACCTTTTCGATCGCCCCGCGGCTGGCCCTCATGCCTTGGGTAATCCTGGCCCCTTCGAAGGCCGGGCCGGCGGCGGTGGAGGTGGCCGTGAGCTTGCCATCAGCCGCCAGCACGATCTCGCCGTTGGTGCCAATATCGATCAAGAGGGTCGGGCCCGTGCAGTCGGCAAGCCCGGTGGCCAGGATCCCGCCGACGATGTCGCCGCCCACGAAAGCGCCGATGATGGGCAGGACATAGACCCGGCCGCGAGGGTGGATTCCCAGGCCGCCTTCCGCGGCCGGAAAGGCCAGCCCTTGGCGGACCGCCGCCACGAAGGGCATTTCGCCCAAGGGGCCGGGATCGATGCCGCAGAAGATCTGCTGCATGGTGGTGTTGCCGGCCAGGGTCGCGTGGTAGACCTGGCGGCGGGCGATGCCCGTGGCGTCGCACAATTCGCCGATCATCTCGTCGAGGGCCTCGGCGACAAGCCCATTAATTCAACACCACTTCGCAACTCTCACTTATCCTCGACGACGGCCGCCCGTCTACCCATTGATGAACATCGTGACAATCGCCATCTGTGCGGTCATCTGCGGGGCCGACGACTTCGTGGCCATTGCGGAGTTCGGCAAGGCGCAATGCGCGTGGTTTTCGCGATTCTGGATCTGAAGGAGGGCGTCCCTTCCCATGATCGTTTCAACGCGATCTTCGCCACCATCAATCTGGCGGAGTTCGAGAAGTGTCTGCTCAGTTGGGTCACCGCGTTGCACGAGATTAGCGGCGGGCAAGTGATCGCCATCGACGGCAAGACGCTCCGCCGCAGTTACGACACCGCCAGCGGTAAGGCGGCGATTCACATGGTCAGTGCCTGGGCCACAGCGAACTCCATTAGCCTTGGTCAAGTCGTCACCGACGCCAAGAGCAACGAGATCACAGCGATCCCGAAATTGCTGGAAATCATCGACATTTCCGGGGCCCTGGTGACCATCGACGCGATGGGCTGCCAGACGAAGATCGCCCAAAAGATCCTCGACGGCAAGGGCAATTACGTCCTCCATGTGAAGGAAAACCAGCCTACGCTGTACCAGGCCATCCAGGACTACTTCATCAACCGCCTGGAGAACGACTTCGCCGGAACGACCTACCGTTCCTATCAGACCGAGGGCAAGGGGCACGGTCGGGAGGAGACACGCTCTTATTATCTCTGTCGGCTCCCAGCCGACTTGGCCGATGCGGTGCGTTGGCCTGGCTTGAAGGCCATCGGGATGGTCATCAGCATCACCCAGCGCGATGGCAAGGAATGCACTGAATGTCCGCTACTACATCCTCAGCCAGTACCTCTCCGCGCGTCGCTTTGCAGGCGCGGTTCGGGGCCACTGGGGGATCGAGAACCGGCTGCACTGGCAACTCGACGTAACCTTCCAGGAAGACCTGTGTCGCATCCGCAAGGGACATGCCGACGCCAACTTCAGCATCCTCCGCCGCACGGCACTGGCAATGCTGAAGAACGAAACGACGAGCAAAGTCGGGATCAAGAAAACGCCTCACCGCTGCCTGGGACGAAACCTATCTCGCACAAATCCTTGTCGGAACGTGAGCGACAAGCCGCTGGAGCTGCTCGAGCCCGTCGGGCCGCGTGCGGGCCAGGAGAATTCGCGAGAGCACGTCGTCGCCGAAGCGGGTCTGCGGATTGAGCCGCGAGGCGACGCGAATCTGCCGGCCGGTGGCCAGGTCCAAGAGGGCGGCCACGAGCGTGGTGGTGCCGAGGTCGATGGCCACGCCAAAGGAATCCCACTCCGTGTTTCCCGGCTCGAAGTCGATGAGGCGGTCGCGATCGAGCACGGCGGTGCCCTGGAAATGGCCCTCCCGCAGGCGGCCCGGGAGCTCGCGGACCATGCCCAAATCGGCCTGCGGGAGAGAGGGCTCCTTCTCTCCGCCCCTCTCTCCGCGGCCGAGACAGCGCTGGAGCCGGGCCAGGTCGGGCAGGTCGTCGCCGCGCGCGGGCGGGGGCAACTCGACATAGCGTTTGCTGATCGTCGCCGACCCTGGGTGCAGGGTGCCCGCTTCGGCTGCCACCGGAGTTTGCGAGCGGGTCAGGACCTGATAGGGCCGGTCGACCAGCGAGGTGGCGGGCACCAAGACGCTCATTGGCCCGTTGACGGTCGCCTGGCAGGCCAGCCGGCAACCGGCATGCAGTTCCTCTTGGCTGAGGGCCTTGAGTTCTTCGGCCGTCGGACCGGCATAAATTTCGGGATCTGCCCCGGCGCCTTGGCTGACGATCACGCGGCACTTGCCGCACGTGCCCTCACCGCCGCACGGCGCGTCGAGCACGAGATCGGCCGCGGTGGCCGCCTCTTGCAGCCGGGTCCCCGCCAGCACGTAGACCTGTTTGTCGCCGGGCTGGAAGGTGACCAGAAATTCCTCCTGTCGGTTCATGATTCCTCCGGTTCCCGCAACTGGACTTCCTTGAGCAACTGGACGAACTTGGCCGCGGTGGGAGTGAATACCTTCCGCTGGCGATGGATGATACCGATGGGCCGGTGCAATTCGGGTGCGATCAGGCGGACGGCGACGAGGCTGCCGTTGCGGCAGGCCTCGCGGATCGGCGGCGCCGGCAGGATGCTGATCCCGGCCCCGATTTCCACCGCCTGCTTGATGGTCTCGATATTGTCGAACTCCATCACGATTCGGATGTTCACCGACCGCTGCCGCAAGTAGCGGTCGACCTCCTTGCGGATGCTCAGGTCGCGATCGAAGGCGATAAAATCCTCGTTCTGCAGGTGCTCGGCCGTGACCGCGGTTTCCTTGGCCAGGCGGTGTTGAGGGCTGCAAACCAGCACCATGCGTTCGCTGCGGAGGGGGATGACGTCAATATCGGGCGAGGTGGCCGGGTAGGAGATGATGCCCAGGTCGACCTCGGCGTTGTTGACCGCGTCGTAGACCTTATTGGGCCGCAGATATTCCAGCCGGACCTTGGCCTTGGGGTAGCGGCGCATGAAATCCTGCATACAGCGCCGCATGTCGTGCAGCCCTACCGAATAAATCGCCGCCACGCGGACCAGTCCGCTGATATCCATGCGGAGCGAGCGGACGCGGGCCTCGACCGAGTCGTAGAGCTCCAGGACCTCGCGGAAGCCTTCGTAACAGGCCTGCCCTTCCGGGGTCAAGACAAAGGGCCGCTTGCTGCGATCGACCAACTGCACGCTGAAATGCTCTTCCACGCGGTGGACCGATTGGGTGGCCGCGGACTGGCTGACGCCGTTGATGGAGGCGCCGCGGGCGAAACTCTGGTGCTGGACAACATCACAAAAGATGCGCAAGGTCTCGATGTTCATAAGCCTATCTTATCATAAGTTACGCTTATTTCAAGAGTGGGCGTCCGATTTGAGGTGCGGGAATTTTTGCGGCAGGTTAGAAACCGGTGCGGGGAGAGGGCGGGAGAGAGGGCGGTACGGTTCGACCGGCAACAACACGCTGAACACGGACGCGGCGATCGCCAAGTTTGCGGCAGCAACTTCAACGACGAGGCAGCCGATTTTGGCGCCGTGACTGCCGACGGCAGCGAAGTCGGGCAGGGCAAGGTCAACACGCAAAACAACACCGGCGCCACGGACTATGTGTTGAGCCTGATCGGCACTTGGGGCGGTTAGCCTTCAGGCGAGTCGCTTTGGGGCCCGAGCCATAAATACGCTACCGATGGGTGGTTTTTGCCGGTACTTGCCGGAAGATCAGTCAGCTTCGCTTTCGCTGTCATCGCTTGGCGAGGGATTTGTTTACTACGCCCGATGGGTGGTTTTTGCCCGAACTTGCTCGAATTTTCTCCTCGCTCGATCTTCTTTTCGGGAATTTTCCTTTCATCTCTGTCGGATTCTGGACGGTGTTTGGCCAAAATAGCCCATTTTGCTTGTTTTTTCCACAAATTCACCGATCGGACGTTGCTTGCAATATCAATCATACGAGGTGTATGCAAGTAAAACACGCGTGGAATTCTATGTCTTTACACTTCGGAGAGGCATCTACTTTCATGCCTCTCGTGGCGGTAAAGTGGCCAGTAAAGTGGCCACATTCGGCCACGTTTTGGCCAAATCCGGCCAGATCCGGCCAAATCCGGCCAGATCCGGCCACGTTTGGCCACGAATCCCATATTGCACCCCCAGCAATAACGAGTTATCCATTCGATGGGTCATAAAATTCCCTCTTTTATGGGAGTAGTCGGCGTTCTGCGCTCATCCCTCATCCTTCATCGCTCATCCCTCGTCCTTCAAACTTGATCGCCCATCCTTCGTCCCTCGTCCTTCAAACTTGATCGCTCATCCCTGTTCTTTCATCCTTCATCTTTCGGTCGGTCGCGGCGAAACCGGGTGATTTCAAGCCGCGACCGACACCCGGCGCGAAACAGACGCGGGGTCGCCTTTCATCTCGCCCCAGGTTGGCTACACCGAGGGCGGGTTTCTTTTCACCGAATTGTCAAAGAACAACGCGTTTCCACACATATATACGGATGAGGGCCTTGAAATGGGAAAATTATTTTCTGGTCTGGGCTGGAATCACGTCCTAATGCCTTTGCTAGTAACCATTTAGGAAACTTCTGCCCTACGACAAATTGGTGCGCGCCGGGCGGGATTTTAGGGACCATTTCGGCTGGTGCCAGAACTTCTATCGGTGGCATATCTGTGGCCGGTTGACCACCCTACGGACTATTGTAATAATACTTTAGGTGTTACATTTGTTGGTGCGATACTCTCGGTGCGATGTTCGGGGCGATGTTTGGGGTCCGAGTCGCCAAAAAAGTTTTTGTCGCATTAGAGTCATACTATCTATGGGTTTGCCGCTAACTTCAATAGAACGAAATTTACTTCCTTTGGGCCACCAAAAACAAGGAAAATCGACAAAATCGCGAAAATAGTCCGGAATTCGCGCCACTTTTTCGCGCCGATTGCAATTTCTATATGTAGGCCGCGTGTTCCTTCTTCACTCGCCGAGTGGTGGCCGCTAGTTCTTTGGCGAATCGGCCTATCCCCGCTCGGCAGAATTTCCTTCACAAACTGTCTCGCTCCGCGCCGACCGCAATTTCGCTCGGCGCTCCTTTCGGGAGAGGGGCGGTGGGTGCAGGATTCCATTTTTGGTGTGGCGACGACGGCATGCACTGGAAGTTCGTGGGCGACGGACCGGCGCGTTTTCTCGCCCCCATGGGGCCGGCTGTCGTCGATGTCTTTTGTTGAGTTCAAAGACGATCTTGCTGAGCGGGTTTGCGGGCCAGTGCGGCATTTGGATGATGTCGGTCCAACCCTGCAACTGGCATGCCTTCAAGGACTCTCGTCTGCCTGCACCGCTTCTTATACTTCAGCATCGCCTCGCCGCGGAAGGAGAGCACGAGGCCGTCGAAAATGGGCAGGTGCGGACAGGGCGACCCTGGGACCTCATCGCATTTCGGAAGCTCGTCGATCGAGTGCTTCCCGCGGATAAAGTCGAGAAGGTCCAAGATGGTCGGCGGCTTTCCGAGCCCTGGCGACGGGCAGTTGCCGTTCGCCCCGGCACAGCGATGTTTCATGCGTCGGAAACAGCGCCCGTCCAGTCGCCACAGGCAAGTGCGGATCGGCGTGTCGATTCGGATTGTCATAACAATCTCCTAAGGTTGTCCTCACCCAGTCCTACCAGTGCTTCGTCGCCTATCCTGCGGCGGGTAACCGCGCGACGAACGCCCCGTTTACGGTCGATGATGGTGCGACCGCCATCTCGACCGTAATGGTCAACCAGCAGATGGTCCCCACGGATGCCACCGGCGATGGTATGGCGTGGCAAAACTTGGGGGTCTACCCGGCCGGTTCCGGGGACCTGAACGTCACTTTGGGCGACGCTGCAAATGGGTTTGTCATCGCCAACGCGGTCTGCCTGGCGGCGGTCCCCGCCACGACCGCCGCTCCCAGCGTCGTCTGCACCGGCGACGCCGCCTACTCCGAATCGCCCAACAGCAACTGGCAGAGTTACGCCGACGCCTCGGCCTACAACGGCGACTTCCGCTACTGCACCCCGGCACGGGGGCGAACACCGCCACCTGGACCTTCGCCGACGTCGATCCCACCGCCCAATATCAGGTCTACGCCACCTGGACGGCGGCTGGCGACCGCGCCGATAACGCGCCCTACACGGTCTCGGACGGCACGACTCCGCTGGCCACCGTGAACATGAACCAGCAGTTCGCCCCCAGCGATGCCACCATCGCAGCGCAAGGTTGGGAAAGCCTCGGCACCTACACGGCTGCCAGCGGCACGCTCAACGTGAGCCTCAGCGATAATGCTGACGGGGTTGTCGTGGCAAATGCGGTCACGATCGTGCAGACGCAGGCGCCGAGCACCACTCCCAGCATGGTAGACAACAGCGATGGTGCCTTCTCGGAAAGCGGCAGCGGATGGCAAGGTTACAGCGATAGCTCGTCGGTCGACGGCGGCTTCCGCTACTGCGCCGCCGGAACGGGCGAGAACACGGCGGCAATGGACTTCGCCAACGTCAACCCGTCCACGCAATACCAGGTCTACGCCACCTGGTCTGCGGCCGGAAACCGCGCAACCGACGCCCCCTATACGGTCTCCGATGGCGGCACTACGCTTGCGACCGTGGACATGAATCAGCAGTTCGCCCCCAGCGATCTCACGGTCAGCGGACAAGGCTGGGAGAGCCTCGGCACGTTCACCGCCGCAAGCGGCACGCTCAACGTCGGGCTCAGCGATAATGCCGACGGAATCGTGGACGCTGATGCCGTCATGATCCTCCCCGTCCAGCCGCCCACCATCGCGCCCAGCATGGTAGACAACAGCGATGGGGCCTTCTCGGAAAGTGGCACCGGCTGGCAGGGCTATAGCGATAGCTCGTCGGTCAACGGCGGCTTCCGCTACTGCACCGCCGGCACGGGCGAGAACACGGCCACCTGGACCTTCGCCAACGTCAGTCCTACGGCCCAATATCAGATCTATGCCACCTGGTCGGCTGCCGGCCTGCCGGCGCATCTGGTGCTGACCGGCAACGGCGTGGCGGTCATCAACAACGACCAGGTCGACATCTGGGACTGGGACAACCTTGACAACGATTCCTGCGCGGACTGCTGCCCGGACTGCTGTTCGCCGAGCACGAACTGGGTGCTCGTGCCGCGGAAGCCGCAGGAGCAGGGGACGATGGACTACGATGAGAGCAGCAACACCTTCACGCAGACCGTCGACGGCACGCAGTACATTTTCGACGGGCCGGACCCGGACGACGATGCCTGGGACAGCCCTAACGACTTCGGGCTGCTGAGCGAGAGCATCGACCCCTACGGCAACCAGACCGACTACTACTACCAGCGACGGCAACGATTCCGACAGCTACCAGCTTGCGAGCCAGATCTGGACGGTCGGCCCAGACGTTAACGGCTGCCATTCCCAGGAGCAGATCGCCTACGACTACAGCGACAGCGGCCTGACCGAGACGGTGACGCTGGGCTGTACGAACGGCACAGGAACGGGAGCCCCGGTTCCCGGCACGGGAGGCGAGGGCGAGCCCGCCGCCGTTTACTGGTATACGGACGGCGAGGCCGATCAAACCGTGGGAAGCGCCGATTTCGTCTGCAACGGCAACGGCGATCCGGAACTGATCGAGACGTACGACGCCGAGGGGGATAAGCTCAGCGAGACCGATCCCGACAAGAACAAAACGACCTACGGCTACGACGGCTACGACGAGTTGGCCAGCCAAAGCCAGACGATCACCGTCTCTTCCGGCACGTCAGTGACCGCCACGACCACGTACAACTACGACGCCGACGGGAACCTGCTGCAAGCGGCCGACGCCGACGCGAACGCCAACGGCGGGACCGGCACGGGCAGCGTCATCGTGTACGCTTACAACTCCGTGAACGAGGAGACGAGCGAAACGTGGTATAATTGCATCAGCGACGCGAACGACCAGACCGGCGCCACCAACCTGATCACGCGTGCCTACGACGCGGACGGCGAGCTTCTCGAAACGCAGGAGATCGACTGCGGTGCTATCTGCGCCTACCAGTACACCTACAACAGCCTCGGGCAGCAAACCAGCGTCGACAACCTCGGCAGCGGCCCGACGGGGACCACCGGCACACCGGGCGTGCCCGACGTGGTGCTGACAGCGAGCTACGATGCCGACGGAAACCGCAGGACGCTGAGCGCCTCGCTCAGCCCGACGGCTGGCGGGACGCAAACCGCGGATTTCGTCGACTCCTATGGCTACGACGCCCAGAATCGCGAGGTGTCGATCTCCCAAGCGTTCGGTGCCGTCGATTACGTGGAGGGGATGAAGGTGGGCTTCGGCTACAATGCGGATGGCCAAGTGGCCGGTATCAGCCGCTGGAGCCAGACCACCTCCGATCCCACGACGGGCAGCGTAGTCGCGACGAGCAGCTACAGCTATGATTGTTTCGGTCGCGTGACGACACTTGCGCAAGTCCTCGGGGCCTCGAACACGCCGTACACCACCGACGCCTGGACGTACGATGCCGACAGCCACGTGCAGAGTTACAGCAACTCGGTGTATGATGGCGACAACATCTCCAGCTATAGCTACGACAAGGATGGGCAGTTGACCGGCGACACGGCTACCATGGCGTGGAATTCGGTCGCCAACGCGTTCGATCCGAACGGAAATCCGACGAGCATGGTAAACGTGCCCGCGACGTTGATCGGGGCAAAGGGCAACACGCTCCTTTACAATGGCGCACAAAGCTACGTTTACGACCCCGATGGCAACGTGGTTCTATCCTGGCAAAGCCTCCAGGCGGAGTCGGCGCCGACGAGCACCGACCGGCGAGTGATGGCCTACCAGTGGGATGCCCGCGGGCGGCTGGTGCAGGTGACGATCTATGCCAGCGGCAGCGACTACCTCGCGAATCCGAAAGTCCCGAAGGAGATCGTCGATTACACCTACGACATGTTCAACAACCTGATCGGGCGGACGGACACGACCTACGCCGGCGGTATCCAGACGGGCAGTACGACACAATGTTACGTCTACGACGGCGCGAACCCGGTTTTGGCCTTCAACGGCGGCGGCTGCCTCACGGACCGATACCTTTTCGGCCCGGCCGTGGACCAGGTCCTGGCCGACGAGTATTTTGGCGGTTCGACAACGCTGTATCCGACGACGTACGGCAGTGCGTTCTGGGCTCTCACGGACAGCCAGAACTCGGTGACGGACATAGTCGACGACCTCGGCTGTGCCGTAGAGCACATCGACTACAGCCCATTTGGCCTGCCGTCTCCCGAAGATGTTGTTTCGGAAACGTACAATCCTTGGGGGTCCGAGCTTCCCAAAGGGTACAATTTTCCTTTCGGCTTCACGGGGACCTATACCGACCCGGTGACGAACTTGCAGCTCCACGGCCTCCGCTGGTGTAGCCCGCTCAGCCAACGCTGGCTGAGCGAAGACCCGAGTGCGCTTGCCAGGGACCCCAACCTTTACCGTTACTGCAGCAACTCGCCCGTCAACGTTACCGATCCCAACGGGCAGTGGGGCGTTGCGGACGACGCCCTCGCCATGGGCACCGGCTTCGTCTATGGGGTTGTGGGCCAGGGCGTCGGCGACCTTCTGAGCGGTCACCTCAGCAGTTGGGAAAATTACGTGGGCGCGGGGGTGGGCGGCGCGGCGGCTGCTGAGACCATGCTCTACACGGCCAACCCCGTGCTGGCCGGCATGGCCAGCGGGGCGGCGAGCAACGCCACCACGCAGGCCCTGCTGATGGCCGAAAACAAGCAGCAGAACTTCGAGCTGGCGACTTTCGCGATGGCCACCGGCATGGGCGGCGCCGGCGCGCTGGTGGGGAGCATGATGAACAATGCGACCGCGCCCTTGGGCCGCATGCTCAGCAACGGGCTGCAAGGTAGTTTGCCCCTCTCGCCGGAAACATCCTGCTATATCGTAAGCACGCTGATGAGCGGCGTGAACGGGATGTTGACCGGCGGGGTGCTGGGGGGAATGATGGGCGGCTTCCAGGGCTATATCAGTCATGGCTGGGAGGGTGTCCTCGATGGGATGTATGCCGGCATGGCCAAGGGGGCCGGCCAAGGTCTGGCCAACGGCCTCATCATGGCCGCGATCGATCCGTTCATTTGCTTCACGGCCGGCACTCTCGTGCATAAGGCCAGCGGCAAGGAAGTGATCGAAAGCCTTCGGGTCGGGCAGCGGACGTTGACCGAAGACACAAAGGACTCCGCCGACTTGCCGGGCGACGACCCGACCGAAGTCGATCCGCGAACCTGGCGGCTCGTGCAGGTGCGAACGGCCAAGCCGGCCGGTAGCGCCAACCTCGTGGATGTCGAACTGCTTCGGCCGCTTGCGTGGATCGAGCAAACCCGGGCACTGGTCGGATCGCAAATCCACTTCGAACTTGCCGAATTGGGCATTGACGGTCCCGCCTGCGTCCTCGCCATCGAGCCATGCCCGGAAATCGAGCGCGGTCGCGGCCGAGTTATCACCGGCACCTTCACCACAGCCCGTTGTGGGGTACTCGACCTTCGTTTGTCGAGCGGCGAGGTCTTGGAACCCACGCCCCCGCACCGGTTCTTCAGCGATACCCGGCAGGACTGGGTGGCGGCTGAGAAGCTTCGTGTCGGCGAATGCCTCCGCACGGCCTCAGGGCCGGCGGTTACGGTGGAATCCATCGCCTTGAAGGCGGGCGAGCACCGAGTGTATAATCTGGAGGTCGAGCAGGAGCACCAGTTCTACGTCGGCGAAAGCGGAGTGCTGGTGCATAATAGTTATACGCGCCAGGACCGCGTAGTCTCGCGCCATTACTCCTCCTCTCCCGAGGGAACCGCGTTGCACGAGGAGGCGCAAGCGTACAGAAGCGTACACCCGGACGGCGCAAATGAGATTCGCAATTTTGCTGCTGCCGACGTCGTTGTGGACGGAGTCGAGAAAACCGTGGTCTTCACAAATGTGCCTGGAGTCGAACATTCTGAGCAGCGGTTGATTCGTTGGAGCAACCTTCTCGCAGATAGAGGATCGTCTGTGGAAGTTCGTAGAGTATATACTGAACGGCCCCCGTGCGGCGAAAATTGGGCCAATTGCACTAACCAGTTGGCAGGCAAGTTTGGCTCCGATCTAGACGTTTATCATGGAGATCGATAGTGAACAAGCAGAATATTCTAACAAGCACGGAAGTAGGCGACTTCATTGCCAAGTGCAGGCACAATGTCGTAGCACTGCACAAGAACCTTACTGGCATTGGATATCGGTTTCTTCGTGACAATGGGCCGGTACAGTTTGCGACGGAGTCTGATCGAGAAGCCCTTGCGGAAATTGACCAACGGTTTGGGCCGCTTCCGATCGTATTCAGACGTTGGTACGAATCGTTCTCGTATGTGGACTTCTCGCAAGATCCGAAACAGCTCTATGAGGATGGTGAGCTTGCTTCTGGGCTTGGTTGTAACATTACTCTGGTCTTTCGTGATCTTCGGTGGTGCCTTAACTTTCGCGAAGAATTAAGGGCAAAATGCAAGCTCATGAGCAGGGAGAGTCTTGATCGTAGTTTCCTTCCAACCGGCGGCATTGCGTCGAACAACGAGCCGAAAGGCATCTGGCTTCCAAGCGGCTCGCCCGATGCGCCCCTTTACGACGACGGAGCTGGCCCAGTGTTCTTTTCGGAAGAAATTCGTGTTGCCCTTAGGGCTGGTGGCTTCCCCTATTGGGAACAGATGTTTAAGAGACGGAGGGTAAGTTCTCATCTTGGTTTTTGTGCCAAGCTTCCCGAACTTCGCAAGGTCTTACACCGTGATTTGGTCGACTTTTAGGGAAATTTGTCCTCCGTCGGCGAAAGCGGAGTGCTGGCGCATAACGAGTATGCGAACCAGAAGAAGTTCGCGTTTGCAGAGGAAGGCGAGTCGAGTGAGCTTCCTGCCTTCGACGGAGAAACTACACATGGTCGTCTTGTTACCAGTGATGGTCGAGTCATTCCTCTGTCTTCCGGCGAACGGAACCCGTTGTACAGCAAGTACCGTTCAGCGGGGCATGTCGAAGGGAAGGCTGCTATTTGGATGCGCGAGAATGATGTGATGGAGGCCGTGCTCTACCACAACAACCCAAATGGGACTTGTAACAACTGCGACCGGGACGCAGGGGTATCTGTTCGCTTCGGCCGACCTGGGCAGCCTCGAAACCGACGTCCAAAGGCGCAGGGCGAGAACGCGGCGAGACCTTCACAATTTCTGACATTAGGATGCAGATTAAGGCTTCTATGCAGGAGCTTGATATCCCGCGCGTCTCTTGGAGGGCCTCGTTACGGAGGCTGAAAGGATGGTAGAGTGCAATCTGTTTGAACTAGCGGTGGACGTTGAAGGGCATGGCGATACGCCTCAAGTCCGCTATTTTGTTTACACGGACCTGCCCGCAGGAACGAAGCAACTGGAAAACAATAAAAGTCCGGTTTGTATGATTCTGGGGTGGTCACGTTATGTGAAAGGAGTATAATCGAGGAGTACTAATTCTTCAACCATGCACGCCAAGGATGGCGGCTATGTCGAGAACGGGTCTTCAGGGTTGTATTTGTCCTCAATGTGTCGTCGATGACGACGTGCGAGCTACGCATGGCCGGTGGATCGAATTGATGTCCCTTTTCAACGAGCGGCAGGCGCGGCTTTACGCTGCCGAGAAAGCCATGGCTTTGGGACATGGCGGTATTACTCTTGTGTCGGAAGTGCTGGGTCTGTCGGAGCGCACGATTCGGCGCGGGATCGAGGAGTTGGAGGCGGGAGATCTGGGTGAGATGCCGGAAAGAGCCCGCCGTCCTGGCGCTGGACGGAAAGCGAGCGAAGAAGTCGATCCGTCCCTCGTGGATGACCTGGAATTGCTGATGGGAGAAACTACGGCAGGTGATCCCATGCGACTGCTGAAGTGGACCACGAAATCGCTTCGATCCATTGCCAAGGAATTGACTCAGCGCGGACACACGGTCAGTCATCCCACGGTACACCGTTTGCTGCGAGAGTTGGATTATTCTCTGTGGGGCAACAAGCGGTCGATCGAGGGCAAGCAACATCCTCAACGGGATGCTCAATTTCGCTACCTGTACCAGCAGGTGAAACGCTGTATGCGTGCAAGAATCCCCGTAATTTCCGTGGATACCAAGAAGAAGGAACTGGTGGGGGCGTTCCACAACAAGGGGCGTCGCTGGGGAAAAAAGCAGCATGTGGTCAGCGCTTACGACTTTCCGTCCCTGGCTGAGGGCCGGGCGTATCCCTATGGCCTTTACGATGAAACCCAGAATGAAGGCTTTGTGAATGTGGGAATTAGCCACGACACTGCCGAGTTTGCCTCGGAGAGCATCGATCGTTGGTGGCGGATGCTGGGGCGCCGTCACTACTCGAACGCTACCAAGCTCTTGATCACTGCCGACGGTGGCGGTAGCAACGGAAGTCGGAACCGCCTGTGGAAATACTGTATCCAGCAATTTGCTGATCGCCACGGCTTGGCGGGGGCGGATCAGGGGGATCAGGGTCAGACTTTAACTGCTAACTGGCCTTGACCGGGGAGATCGGGCTTGGTACCATGTTGGGATCATGGCACGACCTCCACGTATTGACTTCCCCGACGCGCTGTACCACGTCACCAGCCGCGGCAACGGGCGGCAGGAGATTTTCTGGACGGACGACGACCGTCAACGGTTCGTCGGCCAACTCGCCGACGGCGTGCATTCGGCGGCAATCGTGCTTTACGCCTTCGCCATGTTGGACAACCATTTCCACCTCCTAGCGCGGACGCCGCGGGCCAACCTCTCGCAGTTCATGCAGCGGCTGAACAGCTCCTATGCCTTGTACGCGCGGTTCAAGCACCGCCGCCCTGGCCATCAGTTTCAGGGCCGTTTCAAGGCCAAGCTCGTGGAAGACGAGACGTACCTGCGGATGCTGACCCGGTACATCCACCTGAACCCCATCAAGATCGCGGCCTGCCGGAAGCTCGGGCGAGCGGCGCGAGTGCGGCGCTTGGAAGGCTATGTCTGGAGCAGCTACCCGGGTTACGTCGATGCCGTGAAACGGTGGGAGTTCGTCAACTACGATCTGCTGGCCGACTACGGCCGCACGCAGCCCGAGGCCCGGCGGCAATACCGGGCCTACGTCCATGCGTGCGTCTTGGAGGACGACGCGCCGATCCTGGCGGCAATGGCCGCTAGCCGGCATGCGATCGGCGGAGAGAGATTCGTGGAGGATACGGAGCAACGCCTGGCAGTTCGGCGGAGTGGAAGGCAAGTCGACCGGGATGTAGACCTTCCGCGAACGACCGTCGCGATCGAACGGATTGACGAGGCAGTCGCTGCGCATTATGGCGTCGTGCCGGCGAACCTGGAAAGTTGTCGCATGTGCGGCGGCGCGGCCAAGTTCGTCGCGGTGGAGTTGGCCTGTCGCCTGACGGGCATGACCCAGCGTGCCATCGGTGCGCACTATGGGGCCATCAGTTCCGCAGGCGTGAGCAACATTCGTCGGCGATTGAGGAGAGGAGAGTACGCGCTCTCCGAAGTCGTCTTGCAGCTATACCAACGGATCGTTCCAGTTAGCAGTTAAAGTCTGACCCTGATGGGCGGAAAGTCTGACCCTAATGGGCGCTCCGATCGTTCCAGTTAGCAGTTAAAGTCTGACCCTGATGGGCCCCGGGGCAAGTCGTTCCGCTTAACGAGCTTGGGGTTCCAGGACCGGAATTTCGACCGAATCCAAGTATTAAAGAACGCTATGTTCGCAGTTCCGAGTTTGGACCAACTCCTGAGCAGACGGCTTACGTTCAAGACCTGCCCTGTGCCGTTTGTGGTGACACTGTGGTGCCGAAAGTGGCCGACCACATGGATGCAGGTGTCGTGGAGTACTTCCGAACCGGTACTAACAACATCGAATACCAGACCAGTTTAGAAGCAGTTCAGGCTCATTGCGGCTCGCAAGGTTGTAAGGCTTCCCTCAGACAGGGGGCCGAGATGGCACAGTTCTCTCGGCGAATGAATGGTCTCTTGGGACTTGATTAGGACGAATGACTATACTAGCTACCGATATACTTGATCAACTCGATCAGGCAACTCACGATGCGGAGTTTCCCGTCTTTGACAACGGCTATGTGTCCTTTGCTGCCGCAAGGCTCAGTGGATACCGTTCCGAGGAGGCGTGGGGGATTGTCATCGAAGTGCTTGGCTACTACTACCTTGAGCGGCAGTTCGAGGACCGGCTGTATGTTTTGGGAGTTGTGTTCCACACCCTGGCATTGGGGAGTTCATTAGGACATTTGAGGCAATTGGAGAGCCATTGCTTGTCGACAAAGACACCGTGAACCCAATGCTGTCAGGGATATCCATACGTGGACGTCCGTTTTACTTCTCGTTGGATGCCCGTTTTTTTGCTGATGCCGGGATTGCTTTACGGAGTTCCACAGCCTCGATTCACCCAGCAGAATTGCTAAGGGCGATCTGCTACTACCGGTCGCCTGAACTGCTGGGAACCGATAAGGAAATCGAGTCGCTCTCGGGAATCTCGCTTCCTAGGATCATTCGGCTGAGTGAATGGGAGCATCCTGACGTTGCCGCTGATCAGCTCCCGAGTCAGTCCCGGTCGATCCAGATGCTTGCGCAAGCGCTTAGCGAGGGCAACGCCGATTTGTACGACCCTAAGGTGACGCATCCAAACACTCACTGGCGGAACTGGCTGGCAGGAGGAACGCTGTAGGCCAGCGGATACTATCCGCTTTTTATTCAACTAGAAGAAACTCTGGCTATTCGGCGACAGGCGATGGGCAAGACGCAATCCTTCGCCGGGAGCAGGCGGGGAAGAAAGGGGTCAGGGGAAGAAAGGGGTCAGAACTTTTTCTCTTGACAAAAAGGGAGGGTGAGGTTAGGATGCGTAAATGCCACGACCCTTGCGTCCCATTGCCGACGGACTAATTTACCACGTCATCAACCGTGGCAACAATCGCCAGACGGTTTTTGACAGCGATGGCGATTACAGGGCGTTTCTGAAAGCGATCGCCGACCTGAAAGAGCGAAGACAATTCGACTTGTACGGCTACTGCCTGATGGGTAACCACATTCACCTGTTGATTCGCCCCCGAGACTGCTCGATCAGCCGCATTGCGCAGAGCCTGCTGGTATCGCACACGCAGCGTTACCACCGCTTCCATCGATCGAGCGGGCACGTTTGGCAAGGGCGATTCAAGAGCCCGGTGATTCAAGACGACGACCATCTCCTGACGGTGTTGCGGTACATCGAGGCCAACCCGCTGCGCGCGAAGCTCGTGGAGCGCGCGGACGATTACCCGTGGAGCAGCTTTGCCTGTCATGGCCTGGGCCGTAGCGATCCGCTTCTCGACCCGGTCGTGGGGTACGATGCGTTGGCGAGCAGTCCGGCGGCGCGGCAGCGGCGTTGGTCGGCTTACGTGCATCAGATTCCTGAGGAGGACGAACTGGCCGCCATCCGCCGCAGCAGCGAGACGGGGCTGCCCTACGGCGAGACTGAGTGGGTGGATCGTCTATGCCGGGAATTGAAGCTTGACTTGACCATCCGTCCGCGAGGCCGACCACGAAAAGACGCCGACGCCAGTAAATAGTTCTGACCCCTTTTATCCTCCATCGACTGGACGGCAATGACCGCAAAGCAACTAAAAATCGAGTCGTCCCTACGTGCTCGGGGAAGACCAAGGAAAGAACCATAAAGCCCCTCAACATTATTTGTATTCCCGAATTACCCAGATACACCAGATTTGGTGGATGAGAGCTTTTCTCCTTCCGGCGCGGCGGCTATAATTCTGCCATGAGCATGCACCAAGTTGTGTTGATTCCGGGCGACGGCATCGGTCCCGAGGTGACCGAGGCCGTGAAACGCATTCTGTCGGCCGCCAAGGCCCCAGTCCAATGGCTCGAGTTCCAGGCCGGGCTGACGGCCTTGAAAGAGGGCAAAGAGCTGCTGCCCGCCGAGGCATTAGACGCCGTCCGCAAGCACCGCGTGGCCCTGAAGGGGCCATGTACGACGCCGGTCGGCGAGGGCTACACTTCCATCAACGTCGCCATGCGGAAAAAGCTCCACCTGTATGCGGCCGTGCGGCCGGTGCGGAATCTCGATGGTGTGGCCACGCGCTACCAGAACGTCGATCTGGTGATCATCCGGGAAAACACCGAGGGCCTGTACAGCGGCGTGGAGAACCAGGTCACTGACGGCGTGGTGATGAGCATGAAAGTGGCCACCGAGGCCGCCTGCCTGCGGATCGCCCGCTTTGCCTTTCAATTCGTCCTGCGGCGGAATCGCAAGAAAGTCACGGCGATGCACAAGGCCAACATCATGAAACTGACCGACGGCCTCTTCCTTCGCTGCGCCCGGCAGGTCCACGACCAGGAGTTTCCGCAGGTGCCGTACAACGAGGTGATCGTCGACGCCGGCTGCGCCAAGATGGTGCAGGATCCGACGCAGTTCGACGTCCTTCTCATGGAGAACCTGTATGGCGACATGCTCAGCGACCTCTGCGCGGGGCTTGTCGGCGGATTGGGTGTGACGCCGGGCGCGAACATCGGCGACGAAGCGGCGGTCTTCGAGGCCGTACACGGCTCGGCCCCCGACATTGCCGGCCAGGGGATCGCCAATCCCCTGGCGTTGACCATGTCGGCGGTCATGATGCTGAACCACCTGTCCGACACCCGCGACTGCCAGGCCTCGCACCAGGCCGCCGAGAAGATCAAGGCGGCCTACAACTCGGCCCTCTCCGCAGGCGAGAAGACCCGCGATCTGGGCGGGGGCCTGTCCACGAGCGGATTCGCCGACGCGGTCATCCGCCGGATTGCCGCTTCGCACGTGTGACGAAGACCTTCGGCTACTTTACCGTTTCGATTTCCACGCGGTTCTGCCGTGCGTTGTGTCCCTGCCGCGTCATGACCTCATATTGCAATTCGGCCTTCGCCCCCGCCGCGACGGAAGCCGTATACTCGACGGTCTGATAGTCGTGGCTCTTTGCAGCCAGCCCGCTGCGAAAGGCCACGTCGCCGGGAAACGTGCGGCGGATCTCCAGGTCGATCGGCCTCTTGGTGTAGTTCCGCACCCGCTGGGCGAAGAGCGTGTGGTCGTCCCAGCCGGCGACGGAGCTATTGACCTCGATCTGGATGCCCGGTTCATCGACGCGGCGGAAAATGTTCGCGCCGTTGACCTGCATAGAAAGACCGTCGCGCCAGGTTCGCAGCTTGACCAGGTCGAAGATCACCTCAGGGTCGGGACCCAGGTTCAGTTCGATCTTGTCCCCGATCGGCACGTATTTGATGGGCTGGGCCGCAAGGAAGCTCAGCCCGTCGCGGCCGTTGGAACGAAAGACGCGGAACGCGCCGTCGGGCAGCGGCGTGGTGCCGAGTTTCGAGTCCTTGTCGTTGGTGAGGACGTACATCCGCACGAGTTGTTCGCCATATTCGGCGGGCCGGTAGCGATACTGGATCTTGAGCGGCACCTTGGCCGCTTCCAGGCTTCGCAGCCGCTTGGACCAGGCGTTGGGGATCGTCTCGGTACCCTCGATCGTATAGATGAAATACTCGCCCAAGCCCTCCTTGGCGACTTCCTTGGGAGCCAGATGCGCAGCGAGTTTGCCCCCGATAGCATCCCGCCTGAGAGAATGAGGGTCGGCGCATCGTCGATCGCCTTCTTCACGGCCAACTGCTGGTATGCGTTTCGCCCGTCGATGGTGAGCTTGCCAACGTCGCTGACAGGGATGCGGGCCAATTCGGCGATCTTTTCGACGAGGTTGATCCGCCCGACGACGAGCCGGACTTGGGCGTCTTCATACTCCTCGCCGGAATTGTTGTTCACGCGCACGAAGCCTTCGATGCCTAGCTGCGATTCATCCGTGCCGGCGATGCCGATGTAATCAGCCGACCAACTGATGCCGCTGGTGAAATAGGTAATCTCAATCGTGGCCTCGCCGTCCAGTTCGCTCCCCACGTTCCAATACAGCATCTGCGGCTTGGCGTGGGGGAAAGTAGTGTCCAGCACGGTCAGCTTCTCGGCGTGCGTGAGGAACCGCAGTTCCACCGAAGTCGGATCGATGAGCGTATTGGCCCAACTGAATTTCAGCGGATTCGCGCCCGGCTTGAAGGTCACCTTGCGGGTCTCGCGGACGAGCGTCAGGTCTTCGGAGTTGTAGATCGTAAGCTGAACGGCATTGCGGGCCGGTACGGTCGAGAGATCGACGTTCTCGGCCCGGGCCGCAGCCCCGATGATCATCAGGATGGCCAGCATAATTGAACGGGCCACGGAGGAAACGCGGAGGAAACACGGATTAACGAGCACGGGTTGCATTTCTTTTCTTGGGCCTTTCTTCATCCGTGATTCTTCCGTGTTCCATCCGTGGCTAAAACTTGGAATTACGGTTTGACTGCCGCCTTTTCGATGGTCACGTTGTTCTGCGTGGCGTTGTGGCCTTGCTTTTGCAGGATCTCGTAAAGCAGTTCGGCCTTTTCGCCCGGCTTGACCGCCGCCGTGTACTCGACCGTCTGGAAATCATGTGTCTTGGCCGACAGGTCACTGCGGAAGATCACGTGGCCGCCAAAGGCCCGGCGAATCTCCAGGTCGATCGGCTTCTTCGTGTAGTTCCGCACCCGCTGGGCGAAGAGGGTATGGTCATCCCAGCCGGCGACGGAGCTATTGACCTCGATCTGAATGCCCGGCTCATCGACGCGGCGGAAGATGTTCGCGCCGTTGACCTGCATAGAAAGACCGTCGCGCCAGGTTCGCAGCTTGACCAGGTCGAAAATGACCTCGGGATCGGGTCCCAGATTCAGTTCGATCTTATCGCCGATGGGCACGTACTTGATCGCCTGTGCCGCCAGGAAGCTCAGCCCGTCGCGGCCGTTGGAACGAAAGACGCGGAACGCGCCGTCGGGCAGAGGCGTCGTGCCAAGCTTCGAGTCCTTGTCATTGGTGAGGAGGTACATCCGCACGAGTTGTTCGCCATATTCGGCGGGCCGGTAGCGATACTGGATTTTCACGGGCACCTTGGCCGCTTCCAGGCTTCGCAGCCGCTTGGCCCAGGCGTTGGGGATCGTCTCGGTACCCTCGATGGTGTAGATGAAATACTCGCCCAGGCCCTCCTTGGCGACTTGCTTGGGGGCTTCCGCCTTGGAGCCATCGTCAAAACTGAGGGCGTCTTGCAGCTCAAGCTTCTTCATCTGGTCGCGCAATGCCTCACGCTCGAGAGGGATCCTGGATTTTTCCACGAGTTCGGCCACCTTCGACACGGGGATGTGAGCTAATTCGGCGATCTTCTCGACGAGGTTGATCCGCCCGACGACGAGCCGGACCTGGGCATCTTCGTACTCCTCGCCGGAATTGTTGTTCACGCGCACGAAGCCTTCGATGCCTAGCTGCGATTCATCCGTGCCGGCGATGCCGATGTAATCAGCCGACCAACTGATGCCGCTGGTGAAATAGGTAATCTCAATCGTGGCCTCGCCGTCCAGTTCGCTCCCCACGTTCCAATACAGCATCTGCGGCTTGGCGTGGGGGAAAGTAGTGTCCAGCACGGTCAGCTTCTCGGCGTGCGTGAGGAACCGCAGTTCCACCGAAGTCGGATCGATGAGCGTATTGGCCCAACTAAATTCGAGCGGATTCGCGCCCGGCTTGAAGGTCACCTTGCGGGTCTCGCGGACGAGCGTCAGGTCTTCGGAGTTGTAGATCGTAAGCTGAACGGCATTGCGGGCCGGTACGGTCGAGAGATCGACGTTCTCGGCCTGGGCCGCAGCCCCGATGATCATCAGGATGGCCAGCATAATTGAACGGGCCACGGAGGAAACACGGAGGAAACACGGATTAACGAGCATGGGTTGCATTTCTTTTCTTGGGCCTTTCTTCATCCGTGTTTCTTCTGTGTTCCGTCCGTGGCCAAAACTCGAATTGGATTGGTCCGCCCTGCGATTACTTGACTGCCGCCTTCTCGATGGTCACGCTGTTCTGCGTGGCGTTGTGGCCTTGCTTCTGCAGGATCTCGTAAAGCAGTTCGGCCTTTTCGCCCGGCTTGACCGCCGCCGTGTACTCGACCGTCTGGAAATCATGTGTCTTGGCCGGCAGGTCACTGCGGAAGATCACGTGGCCGCCAAAGGCCCGGCGAATCTCCAGGTCGATCGGCTTCTTCGTGTAGTTCCGCACCCGCTGGGCGAAGAGGGTGTGGTCGTCCCAGCCGGCGACGGAGCTATTGACCTCGATCTGGATGCCCGGCTCATCGACGCGGCGGAAGACGTTGCGCCGTTGACCTGCATAGATAGTTCGTCGCGCCACGTTCGCAGCTTGACCAGGTCGAAGATCACCTCGGGGTCAGGCCCCAGATTCAGTTCGATCTTGTCGCCGATGGGCACGTACTTGATCGGCTGGGCCGCAAGGAAGCTCAGCCCGTCGCGGCCGTTGGAACGGAAGACGCGGAAAGCGCCGTCCGGCAAGGGCGTCGTGCCGAGTTTCGAGTCCTTGTCGTTCGTGAGGAGGTACATCCGAACCAGTTGTTCGCCATATTCGGCGGGCCGGTAGCGATACTGGATCTTGACTGGCACCTTGGCCGCTTCCAGGCTTCGCAGCCGCTTGGCCCAGGCGTTGGGGATCGTCTCGGTGCCCTCGATGGTGTAGATGAAGTACTCGCCCAGGCCCTCCTTGGCAACTTCCTTGGGTGCTGCGGGTTCGCCGCCGCCACCGCCGAATCCGCCTCCGCGGGCACCCATCGCGCTGCGTGCCGCCTGCATACGAAGCGGGGCCGCCGCCGCTTTCTCGAGTTGGGCCACCTGGCCGACCGGGATGCGGGCCAATTCGGCAATTTTCTGCACAAGGTTGATCCGCCCCACGACCAGGCGGACCTGGGCTTCTTCGTACTCTTCGCCGGAATTGTTGTTCACGCGCACGAAGCCTTCGAGGTTCAACTGCGATTCATCCGTGCCGGCAATGCCGATGTAATCGGCCGACCAATTGATGCCGCTGGTGAAATAGGTAATCTCAATCGTGGCCTCGCCGTCCAGTTCGCTCCCCACGTTCCAATACAGCATCTGCGGCTTGGCGTGGGGGAAGGTCGTATCCAAGACGGTCAGCTTCTCAGCTTGCGTGAGAAATCGCAACTCGACCGACGTCGGAGTCGATGAGCGTATTGGCCCAACTGAATTCCAGGGGGTTGCGCCCGGCTTGAAGGTCACCTTGCGGGTCTCCCGGACCAGCGTCAGGTCTTCGGAGTTATAGATCGTGAGTTGAACCGTATTGCGGGCCGGTACGGTCGAGAGATCGACGTTCTCGGCCCGAGCCGCCCCGAGCAAGGCGGAGGCGGCAATCAGTGCGGCACAACACAAGTTGTTCGTTGTCATTGTGGTCTCCCTCTTACGGTTTGACTGCCGCCTTCTCGATGGATACGTTGTTCTGCGTGGCGTTGTGGCCTTGCTTCTGCACGATCTCATAGAGCAACTCGGCCTTTTCGCCCGGCTTGACCGCCGCCGTGTACTCGACCGTCTGGAAATCATGCGGCTTGGCCTCCAACTCGCTGCGGAAGATCACGTGCCCGCCAAAGGTCCGGCGGATCTCCAGGTCGATCGGCTTCTTCGTGTAGTTTCGCACCCGCTGGGCGAAGAGCGTATGGTCGTCCCAGCCGGCCACGGAGCTATTGATCTCGATCTGGATGCCCGGCTCATCGACGCGGCGGAAGATGTTCGTGCCGTTGACCTGCATGCATAGGTCGCCGCGCCAGGTCCGCAGCTTGACCAGGTCGAAGATCACCTCGGGGTCGGGCCCCAGATTCAGTTCGATCTTGTCGCCGATGGGCACGTACTTGATCGGCCTGCGCCGCCAGGAAGCTCAGCCCGTCGCGGCCGTTTTGGCGAAAGAGGCGGAAGGCGCCGTCGGGCAAGGGCGTGGTGCCGAGTTTCGAGTCCTTGTCGTTGGTCAGCAAATACATCCGCACCAGTTGGTCGCCATATTCGGCGGGCCGGTAGCGATACTGGATCTTCACCGGCACCTTGGCCGCTTCCAGGCTCCGCAGCCGCTTGGACCAGGCGTTGGGGATCGTCTCGGTGCCTTCGATGGTGTAGATGAAATACTCGCCCAGGCCCTCCTTGGCGACCTCCTTGGGGGCTGCCGGAGCGGCCGCGGGTATGGCCGCGGCATAGGCCATGAACACCGGCCTGTTCATCTCCTCGCGCAAGGCCTCGTTGCGGAGACGGTCCTTTTCCACCTTGTCGAGCTTGTCCACCTCGGCAACCGGGATCTTGGCCAATTCGGCGATCTTCTCGACAAGGTTGATCCGGCCGACGACCAGCCGGACCTGGGCGTCTTCATACTCTTCGCCTGAGTTATTGCTGACCCGTACGAAGCCCTCGAGGTTCAACTGTGTTTCATCCGTGCCGGCGATGCCGATGTAGTCGGCCGACCAACTGATGCCGCTGGTGAAGTAGGTGATCTCAATCGTCGCCTCGCCGTCCAGTTCGCTCCCCACGTTCCAATACAGCATCTGCGGCTTGGCGTGGGGGAAGGTCGTGTCCAGCACGGTCAGCTTCTCGGCGTGCGTGAGGAACCGCAGTTCCACGGAAGTTGGATCGATGAGCGTATTGGCCCAACTGAACTCCAGCGGGTTGGCGCCCGGCTTGAACGTGACCTTGCGGGTCTCGCGGACCAGCGTCAGGTCTTCCGAGTTATAGATCGTAAGCTGAACGGTATTGCGGGCCGGGACGGTCGAAAGATCGATGTTCTCTGCCGTCGCCGTCGGGCCGAATACCGCGGCCAGACCGGCCACCGCAAGGAATCG
The DNA here is from genome assembly GCA_963824275.1 of uncultured Planctomycetia bacterium. Classification (GTDB taxonomy): domain Bacteria; phylum Planctomycetota; class Planctomycetia; order Pirellulales; family Thermoguttaceae; genus JANXQG01. The sequence goes on from CAWGOT010000010.1 coordinate 945,558, forward strand.
GCAAATCACAGTTCGCATGGGTATTACCATTCATTTTTGAGGATCAGGTGGAGTTTTGCGCACGATCTTTTCAGCCTTCCCGTCGGCGCCGCGGGCAGGCAGCGGGACGTGGAACAGGAGTTGCTCGAAAGTGCTTTTTTCCTTGTCGGGCCGGCCCACGAAGCTGGTCGACTCGCCCAGTTCCCACTGCACGTCGCGGCTGTTATTGCCATACAGCTCGTTGCGGATGGCCCTCACGTTCTCCGAGACGTCGAGCGTGATCGCCTTGTCCTTAAAGTTCTCGATCTCGAATTTGACGATCACTTCGCGGTTGTAGAGGTTTCCGGCGATGCGGTGCTGCTCGTTCTTGTCGATGGTGCGTTTGACGACCACGTCCTGGGCGACGCCCACGGCCAGTCGCATTTCGTCGTCCAGCGGGGTGAACTTGCCCCAGTCCTCGCCGATGAAGGCCGTGCCGCCGTGCCCGTCTTCCTGGAAGATGCGGACCTTGCCGAATTGCAGGGGAGCAGCGCCCAAGTGGTCGGCCTTGTCGTTCTTCAGCACGTAGTGCATCGGCACCAGCAGCTTGTTCTGCGGCCGATCGAGGTAGCCGTGGGCCTGGGGATCGCAGGTATAGGTCTTCTTGATCGGCACCTCCGTGAACTTCTCGACCAGCATCTCCTTGGTCTCGTTCAGTCCGATCGGCTTGAGGAACCGCGGCCCGAAACCGGCCCAGAGTCCGGTCGATCCGTAACGATTCGTTGGCCAGGTTCTGGATGCGGATGTACTCGGAGAGGACGAGGGTCTTTTCGTCGTTGGCCGCGATCGCCCGATAGTTGAAGCTCTTGTTCAGGTTGCCCAGGATATAGCTGATCCGCACGCGGGCGGAACCGGAACCGCTGGAAGAGACCTGCCAGACCAGCGACGGCTCGTTGGGCGGATAGCTGACCGAAAGGACTTTCACGTCCAGCGCCGATGTCTCTTTTTCTGCCGGCTTGGCATCGCCTTTCGCCCCGCCGTCAATCCCGCCCAGCACGCGGAAAACGATCGTGCTGGGGTCAATCTGGGTATTGGCCCAGGAGAAATCGACTTGGTTCACGCCGCGGACCAGGGGCACGATCCGTTCCTCTTCCACCAGGGTGGCGTTGGGGTTGTCGAGCTGAATTTCCACTCGCTCCCGCACGGGGAGCGTGATCAGTTTGATGCGGGCCAGGGCGGTCGACGGCAGGGCCGAAACCAGGGCCACGGCCAGCCACAAAGGTAGATTCCGAGATCGCATGGCAAGACTCCAGGGGTTCGTGAAGACTGTTTGTATGTATAAGAATAGGTCAAAACGCCCCCCCGACTGAGCTAAACAGTGTACGCGGCGGGCATTTATCGCCAGAATCGAAAGAATAGACGTTTGCCGAGGGCAAGAAGTTTCCCGAAATCGCGGAATTCTGCGAAACTACCCGGCCACGACCCGCTCGACCAGGGCCTGCATTTTCTCCCGGCCGGTGCGAGCGACCGTCAGGGCGTCCTGCTTCCAGTAGTCGCGATTGAACAGTTCCAGCGAGAGCATGCCTTGGTAGCCGATTGATTGCAAGTCGCCGAGCAGCTTCACCAACGGCGCCGAACCATCGCCCGGGTAGACGCGATCGGCATCGGTTCCCTTTTCCCGGGTCACGCTCGCCGCATAGTCGTTCATGTGCAGAACGTGGAGGGTAGCGCCGTTAAACATTCGCACGCCGGCGAAATCGGAGCCGCCCTTAAAGATATGGAAGACGTCCAGCAGGCCACAGGCGTCGGGGTGGGCCGCTTCCACGAGCACGAAGGCGATGTCGCTCATCCGCGTGAGGGTCTTGGAGTGGCCCCACATTTCCAGTTCCGGGACAATCCCCCGCGGACAACTCACGTCGAGCAGCTTCCGGTAGCGCTCGGCCACGCGCCGCAGATCGAGTGCGACGTTGACGGCCCCGCTGGGCGGAGCGGCCATGCGGATGCCGCCGATCGACGCCACCAGGTCGGCATCGCGTTTCCATTGCTCCAGGCCGGCGGTGCGGCGGGCATCGTCGTCGTTGATCCAGTCGGCAAAGCCGATCGCGCTGGGCACGACCAGGCCCAGGTCGGCGATCCGCTTCTTCAGGTCGGCCGGTTTGCCGCCGCCGGACACGTAACGCTGAAGCTCCTCGAGCCAGGGCTCGACGGCATGGTACCCCGCCTTGGCGGCAATTTCCACCTCCTCGGTCAGCGCGAGCTTCTGGCCGCGAATGGTGGCCATATTCAGGCTGAACTTGAACCCGCCCAGGCGCGCCGCCGGTCTGGCGGCCGCCACGGCGTGAACCTGGCCTGTAAGGGCGACCGCGGCAGCCGCGGTCGCTGTTTTCGCGATCATCGTGCGACGGCTGATGAGATGAGTGTTGGTGTGGTCGGTCATGAAATGCAACTCCTTGGGTAGTGCCGCGGCTCACGCCAGCGGCAGGTCATCGCCCGCGTGCGTGGTAAAATCGTGCAACTCCACGATCCGCTCGGCCTCGGGATGGACGAACGGATTGCCGAGCGGCTCCAGGAAACGGCAGGTGGCGAAGGGGGCCTGCCGTGCGTCGTAATCCTCTTTCCAACGCTCGTACCAGGCCAAAAGTTTGGCATCGGTGATCGGATGCCGCAGCGCATTTGGTTTGCAGCCGCAGCGCCACGGCTTGGGCGTCAGCCGGGCGCGAAAACACTCCTGGGCCTTGCAGAGCTTGATGTACAGGGGGTCGCTGCCCAACTGCTTGAGCACATCGAGCGCGGCCGTGCTCTGCGGGTCGATCACGTCGTGCGTAACGATCGCCCTCAGGCCGGCGAAGGTGCGATAGAGCCGCATGCCCCAGGCGGGATTGGCGGCGATGAACTGATCGACGGCCGCGCGGGCCCGGTCTTGCTTCTCTTCTTCGGCCGATTTCTGTTTGCGGCCGAAGAGGCCCTTGAAGAGCGACTTGCCGCCGTCGCCGGCGCTGTCGGGAAAGTCGATATCGACGAACATCACGCGCTCGGTGTTGAGCACGATCGAGCCGTAGCCGTTCCGCGTGAGCACGGCCAAGGGCCGGCCGTCGGGGCCTTGCACCTGGTTGAGGATTTCTTCGCGCAGCGGCATGCAGCCATATTCGTAGCGATCAAGCCGCTTGCCGCGGAGCGAAGCGTCCAGGATCCGCCGCGCGGCGGCCAAGGCTGCCTGGTGGGCGACGGCCTCGCTCGTATCGGACGAGCGCCAGCAAGAGAATCGCACCGGCGCACCGCGAGGTGTTGTTGTTTCCGCAGTGGCGCGGGCCCAAAATCTTGGAATCTTCATTTCAGCTTACTGCGGCAGAATTTGATCCATCGGCGTCTAGTCCGCCTCCGGTTCCGGGAGCGTACCTGTTTCGACGGCAACGCGGAATACCTCCGGAGAAACCTCCCAGGTTGCCATGTACGTCGACTCCAGCGGGACGGACACGTGAAGGCCGCTCGCGAGGAACAAGGGCATGTCGCGAAAGGCGTCCCCGACGGCTAAGGGTTCGATATAGGCAGTTCGATCTTCGCCCGTTTCATAAGAGACCAGGGTGCGGTCCTTTCCCGGAGGAAACGCGAAAGGTTCGTCCCCGATTTCGTCCCAGATCGCCTTGTGGATGCCTTGCGGATCGCGCGGCGTGGGTGGGAAGAGATCGACCACCAGGACGTGGATCCCTTCCCGCAAGAACTGGACCGTCTTTTCGACAATGCGCGGAGTGCCGCACGCGTGTCTTTGTTCCCCGGCGAGACGATCTCGATCACGGCGACAATTCGCCCGAGGTGGTGGCGGATGACGATGCGATTGGCGCGGCTGGCGTAGATCTCCTTGTCCGAGCGATGGACCATCTTCGTGGCCGGCGGTTCCAGCATGGCCACGCCCGCAGCCGGCTCATCCAATCGATCTTGCGGCGTCCTGGCTTCGATCGCGAGCACGTCAGGCTCGCGGGGGCCCGATCGTTGCTCAACGAGCGCAACGGTCCCCTTTGGCAGCCGGCCGGAATTTAGCGCGTCCTTGATCCGAATGCACCAACTCTGGTGAAAATCGTGAAACAGACCTGAGGGGACACGGGTCCAATCGTGCAATGGCATGGCAGGATCTCCCAATCTAGCAGGGGCAAGGCTTCCGGGAGCGGTACTTCGGTCCTTCCCTTTACACCACATTGTACACCGGAGCCGCACATGCGCGAAGGCGCCTTTTTGTGCGAGAGGATCAGCCGTACAATGGTCATGTCTGAGAGTTGCCAGCCCTGTCGTTCGCCTGACTTGGAGACCGGTGGGGCTGCGAAACCTCGGCGTATCAAGGAGAACGCCCGTGAACCAAGACTCATCGCTGCCTTCCGGTCGCCCTGAACTCAAGGTCTTCGTCTCTTCGCCCGGCGACGTCGCCGAGGAGCGGCTGATCGCCAATCGCGTCCTCGATCGCCTGGCGGCCGAGTTCGCCCCCGAGGCCACGATCGAAGCCATCCTCTGGGAACACGAGCCGTTGCTGGCCAGCGGCACTTTCCAGACACAGATCATCCGGCCGGCGGAAACGGACATCGTGGTCTGCATTCTCTGGTCGCGGCTGGGCACGCGGCTGCCGCAGCAGTTCAAACGGCCGGACGGCTCGACCTACAACTCCGGCACGGAATTCGAGTTCGAAGACGCCCTGGAGGGCCATAAGCAGCACGGCGCGCCCGACCTGCTGGTCTATCGCAAGACGGCCGAGCCGCGTGGTGAGCCTGAAAGACACCCGCGCGGCGAGCCAGGCCCTGTCGCAGAAGGTCATGCTCGACGAGTTCGTCGAGCGGTTCTTCCACGGCGAGGACGGCACGCTCATCGCCGCCTTCCATCCCTTTCAGAACGCGGCCGATTTCGAGACCCGGCTGGAGGACCATCTGCGGAAACTGATCCAGGCCAAATTGCAGAAGTCCGGCATCAGCCTCGCCAGCCGCGAGGCGGCCGTGCCTTCGACCTGGACCGAGGGCAGTCCCTTCCGCGGCCTGCAGGTCTTCGAGTTCCAGCACCATGCCATTTTCTTCGGCCGCACGAGGGCCATCGGCGAGATCCTCGAACGGCTCAAGCGGCAAGCAGCCGAGGGCCGCGCCTTCCTACTGGTTCTGGGCGTCAGCGGCTGCGGCAAGTCGTCGCTGGTCCGGGCGGGCGTCTTGCCGGACCTCGTCCAACCCGGCGTGGTGGAAGGGGTCGGCCTCTGGCGCAGGACCATCATGCGGCCGGGAGAACGCTCCGGCGATCTATTCGACGGGCTGGCGGCGGCCCTGCGGCGGGAGGAGGCCCTGCCCGAGCTTGGCAGCGACGGCACCACGGCCGAGCAACTGGCACACATGCTGCGTGCCAATCCCGAGGCGGCGCCCTACTTGATCCGCGGGGCGCTGGCCCATGCCGCCAGCCGTCTCGTAAAGGCCGAATCGTCGCCGGTCCAGCCCGCCGCAAGGTTGATCCTGGTCCTCGATCAACTCGAAGAACTGTTCACCGCCGTCGACCTCTCGCCGGACCACCGCGCGGCGTTCTTCCGCGCGATTCGCGCCTTGGCCCAGAGCGGCCAGACCTGGGTCATCGCCACGCTGCGAAGCGACTTCTATCACCGCTGCGCCGAAATCCCCGCGCTGGCGGACTTGAAGGCCGACTCCGGACAATACGACGTGCAGCCGCCCGACGCCTCGGAGATTGCACAACTCGTCCGCCGACCCACCCTGGCGGCCGGCTTGCAATTCGAGCCGGAAGATCCGCTGACCGGCCAGCGGCTGGACGATCTGCTCCGCGACGCGGCCGCGGCGCACCGCGACAGCCTGCCGCTGCTGGAGTTCACCCTGGATGAGCTTTACCGGCGGCGGTTCGGCAAGGTGCTGACGTTGCAGGCGTACCGCGATCTGGGCGGCATGGAAGGGGCCCTGGCACAAAGGGCCGACGAGGTCTTCGCGGGGATGCCGCCGGAGGCCAAGTCCGCGCTCGGCTATGTCTTTCGCCAATTGGTCGCGATCGGCGGCGATGACGGGGAAACGCCCACTCGCAAACCAGGCGCCGCTGGAAGCGTTCGAACTGCGCGGCGCCGGCAACGACGGCTCCCTGGAGCGCGGCACGCAGAGATCGCCGGCCCGACAGTTGGTCGATGCCTTTGTCGACGCGCGGCTCTTGACCGCCAAGCAGACCGACGAGGGCACACCGGTGGTCGAGGTCACCCACGAGGCGCTGCTCGAGCCGTTGGCAGCCGCTGGTCGACTGGCTGCAGAGCGATCGCGAGTTGCTTCGCATTCGCGGCCGCGTCAGCGCCGAGGCCGCGCATTGGGTCGACGAGGGCCGACGCGCCGATCTCCTGCTCCATCCCGGCAAACCGCTCGACGAGGGGCTGCAACTGAAGTCGGCCGGATTTCCCTTGGGTCCGGTCGAGGAGGATTTCATCGCGCGGTCCTCGGCGGCCGCCCGCAGGCGCGTCCGCGTGCGGTGGGGAGTCACCGCGGCACTGGCGGGGCTGGCGATCCTGGCGACCTTCGGCGGATTTGCGGCCGACGTGATGCGGCGGCGGGCCGTCGAAAATCAGCGCCAAGCGGAAGCCGCCCGGCTCGACGCCGAGAATCAGAAGGCCCGCGCCGAACAGGAGTTCGAGCGGGCCAGGGCCAATTTCCTCATGGCCCGCAACTCGGTCAAGAAGTACCAGACCGCCGTCGCCAATTCCTCGCGCTTGAAGGCCCAGGGGCTGGAGCAGTTGCGGCGCGATCTCCTGGAGTCGGCCGACGAGTTCTATCAGAAGCTGGTGGACCAGAAAGGGGACGATCCCGATTTGCAAGACGAGCGGGTTTCGGCCTTCATCGAAACGGGCGACATCCAGACCGATCTCGGCAACGGGCCGCAGGCGGAAGCGGCTTACCAGAACGCCATTGCCGCAGCCAAGGCGCTCGTGGACGCCGGCGACCCGAATCCCGAGCATCAGGACAATCTGGCACGCGCCTTCAATAATCTCGGAGAGATCTACCTCCGCAGGTCCAACCTCGCCGTGCGCAGACCGCGTGCCAGTCCGCGCTGGCCATTCGCAAAGCGCTCGTCGACAAATACGGCGACAACGTCAAATTCCAAAACGGCCTGGCCGCTGTCCAGCTCAACTTGTCGATCGTCTACCGCGCCCAGGGCTACGCGCAGGATGCGGAGGCGGGCTACCAGGCGGCGATCGCCGTTTGGAAGCGGTTGGCGGCGGCGCACCCGGACGTTGCCGAATACCAATTCGAGATTACGGTCGCCTACCGCGACCTGGGCAATCTCTACGGGAAGGATCTCGACAAGAAGGAACTGGCCCGCACTGCCTACGAAGCGGAACTGGCCAGCTGCAAAACACTGGCCCAAAAGCATGCCGACGTTCCGGACTACCAGTCGGCGCTGGCGCTTGCTACGTCAACCTTGGCGGCGTCTATTTGGACTCGGGCGGCACGCAAAATGCCGAGGAGTATTACAAGTCGGCCCTCGGCATCTACAAGGACTTGGTCGAAAAGCACCCCGACGTGCCGAATTACCAGACCTTTCTGGCCGGGGCCTACAATGACTTCGGCCGCTGCTGCTACACGGTCGGCCGACCGCAGGAGGCCGAGGGCTACTACAAGTCCTCGCTCGCCATCTCCAAGCAATTGGCCGACAAGTATCCTGAGGTTCCCGCCTACCAGACCAGTCTGGGCCTCAACTACTTCAACCTCGGCAATCGCCTCCGCGACGCAGGCCGCCTGCCAGACGCGGAAGCGGCCTACAAGTCGTCGCTTGCCCTTTACGAGCGCGTGGCCAGGAAGTATCCCGACGTGCCCTCCTATGCCAGCGACCTGGCGGAGAGTTGCGCGAGTCTGGCCGCCTTTTACGGCGACGCCGGACGCTTCAAAGATGCGCTTGCAGAGTACCAGTGGGCGATCGATACCTACAAGGCACTGTCCGACAAGTTCCCGCAAAACAGCGACTATGCGGATAACCTGGCTTCCTGTTATGGAAAAATAGAACTCGTGCTTGAGGCCCTCGGGGAAATCCCGAAGTCGCGCGCGGCCTTGGAATCGGGGCTGGCCATCCGCAAGGCTTTGGCCGAAGGGCACCCCGAGAGACTCGACCTCCAGCAGAAGTTGGCGGCGGGCTACTTCTGGGCCGCTTGCGTTTATGCCCAGGCGGCCGCCGCGGCAAAGGACAAGGAGGCCGTCAACGAGGCGTGCAAGCAGACGATCCATTACTTGAATCTCGCGACCGACAGGGGATGCTTCAACGATGCCAAGAAGGCCGCACTGCTCGATCAAATCGCCGCTTTGAACGTCTTGCGCAACCTGCCGGAGTACAAGGCGCTCCGCAAGCGGATCGCCGACGGACTTGTTGCCCCTGCGAAGGCTGGCAAGGCTGGAGGCAAGTGAATCGGCCATATCAGCGCCCATACGTCCTCTCAAACACCTGACGATCAACGATCCATACGCTCTGCGGATACGGAACGTCGGAGTCTTTTTGATCTTTGATCAGATCAGTCACCGCTCTTGCCTGCGAGTTTGCCGCGGTCGGTCTCCACGGTAAACGGATGCCCTATACATGCGGCCATGACGCCCGAATGCTCAGGGCGGGGTTCGTACTTCCGCCAGCCGTCGGCATCGGTAAGTTCCGTGGGCCGATATTTCGCTAGCAAGCTGCCTTCGCTCTGGGGCCAGACGTCGCCCGCCTCTCCCCGGCAAAGGACATCACCTTCCAGCAAGGTCTCCCGACCCTCGTGGCTCTCGACCGTTTCGCGATCGGCGGTAGGGTGGACCCAAACGGCGCCGGTCTTCCGGGCACGAAACCATGCGCCGGCCTGGTTCACTTCGTCCAAGAGCGTCTTGTTCGGGATGTCTGTCATGGTTGAATCGATCTACGGTTCAAACCCGGCAAAATGCTCTGCCTTGACGTCTCCCGCCACGGTGCGGCCGATCTTCTGCAGGTCCGGAATGTTCGCGCACCGAGTCGAGCCGCTGGATGCATGCCGCGTCGATGCCCGTCAAGCCGCGGCCCGCCAGGCCCTCCGCGGTGAGATCGGCGTTGTAGCGCAGGTACGTGAACAGCTTGGGGCGGGCCGGGCCGCCCTGGTCTCCGATCAAGTCGCCGATCTCCGCGTCGATTGGCTCTCCCACCTTGCACTTGCCGAAGATGCGGCACAAGTAGTCCTGGTGCGTCACGCTCCCGCCGATCAGAATGCCCGGGATCCTCACCGCCAGGTGGAGCAGGTCCTCGCCGCCGGCCGGCACCTTCTGCGGTTGACTGAAGTTGCCGGTGCCCACCGAAACCAAGAGCATTTTGTCCTCCCCGGTCGGCCATTGCAAGCAATAAGGGCTGGCCGTGGCCATCAAAAAGAGCTGAAAGGCCGGGTTGCCGAAGGGCGTCATCGCCCCGTCATCGAACACGAAGGTCTGCGATCCAAGCCGGATCACCTCCGGCTCAAAGAACGTGGGGGCCGCAGCGCTGGCGCGAACGAGCTGCCAGAGCGGGAGCTTCAAGTTGCAGGATGGATCGTCCAGGTTGCGGTTGAAGGCAGCCCTGGGGTTGTTGGAAACCGGCCAGGCGGAATCGGTCGTGGCGTTGCGCATCACGAGCAGGAGGAGGGTGCGGAGTTTGGCGGAACCGAGCCCGCCGGCGAGTTCCGCGTTTGCGTCCGGTGCCGTGGACGGAATCGTGTCGATGACTGTTTTGATCATCGATCGGAGCCGTTCGCTGCGGTATTTGTTCCGCCATCGCATCCACCATTGCGTCTTCTGGAACATGGCCGGAGCGGCGCTCACGTAGAACTCGCGGAGAGCGTCGACCGACATCCCCAGCGACAGGCCCATGGCCGTGATCGCCCCGATACTTGTGCCGCCGATGTAGTCGAAATAGTCGGCCAGGACAAAATTCTCGCCCTGGCCGAAGAGCCGGCGGAGCGTGCGCTCGACCTCGGCCAGGATCTCGATCGTCATCAGCCCTCGGATGCCGCCGGAATCGAGCGCCAAGAGTTTGCGAGGACCTTGTTTGGCGAGCTTCTTTTCAACGCCCGTTTGCAGCGACTGGGATTCTGCCATGACGTAGTTCCTTTGCGTTGAGCTAATGGGGGTGGGAACGTTTTCTGTTTTTGCGCCGGCGAAACCCGGCGTCGAGAATCCACGATCCGGTCTGAAGCCACGTGCGGGCCCCGCCAAAGTCCAGCGGCCGCTCGCGGTGCAAGAGGACCCAATCGCCATTCTCGCGCAAGGCCTCCTTGCCGAGATCGAAAAGCAGATGCCGGAACCTCTCGAAATCTCCTTCCTCGAGAACGCGGCGCAGGCGGCCCCGCGCATTGCCGAAGAGCTGGCTCATGCGGTCGTACTGCCGGGCCTGTTCCAGAAAGGCGCGGGTGTGGGCATAAAGGTAGAGGAGCGCGGCCGCGGCCGGCGCTAGGCCAAACGCCACCTTGAAGGCCGGATTGCCCTGGAAATAGGGCTGGCTCCCTGCCAACAGCAGCCCCAGCACAAAACAACCCATGGCGAGGCGATTCAACCGCGTTCCCATCGCCTGGCGGCAGCGGGCTGCCCTCGAATAATAGTCCCACTGGCCGTCGACCCAATTTTCGAGGACCTGTTCAAGACGCCGCCGACGGGCGGCGTCCGCGGCCGGAGGTGTGGTTCCGGTCATCCGCGCGGTCAAAGTCCACACCCGCAGGGCCTGGCGGATCCAATCGACTCGCCGCGCTGCCGCCGCAAATAGTGGTCGCTGGCACAGGCCGTGATGCCGGCCGCATTCCAATACACCTGCACCCGCAGCCCTTCAGCCAGCGCACGGTAGTCGTAAAAGCGCGGTTCGTAGCGCCTGCAATATGCCCACATATAGACGCCGTAGGCCAGCGCCAACGATGCCGTGTAGACCGCCGCCGCACGCGGAAAGACTCCCGACAATTGAAACGCCAAAGCGGCAACGATCCCTAGCAGCAAGAGGCAAAGCACCGTCCGGTGTGTGGCCTGCTGGAAGCGGACCGCCAGGGCGTCGGCAGCGGCAAAGCGGTCGCCGATCCAATCCTGGTCCGGCCGGGACGCCAAGGGCTGACCGGGGGCGAAACGGGGGTCAGATCCATTTTCCCGGCGGCCGGCACTTCCCCGCGCTCGAACGGCCTCCGGAAACATGGATCTGACCCCTTTCCGCCCCCGCCGCCGCGATTGCCGAGCCACGTCTCGATTGAACCTCTCCAAGTGGTCCCAGGCCGCGGCATCCTCCAATTCGCGCTTGCCAAACACGGTCTCGACCTGCGGACGCAGAAGTGTTGCCGTCGGACTCTTGGTCGCGTCCGCATCGTCCTTTCCCGCGACGACGTGATAAACGCTCCCTAGTCCCGAGCTGTCCAATTGCAGCGGGCGGCTGGAATATTGGTCCGGAATGCCTTGCAGCCGAAACCGAATGACTTGGCCAGCCAAATCAGCAGGCGCGGTTTCCCGGCGGTCGGAAATGGCAATCACGAGATGGCAGTGTTCCGCCAGGAAGGCCGCCCTGCGAGTTGCGTCCTCACCGCCCGGCGGCTTGGAATTCGCGGCAACGTGATTTTCCAGATTGACGATAACGGCATCCAGTTCCGCCGCGAGTTGTTCGGCAGAGCGCTGAAGCAATTCTGGCAACTGCACGACCAGGCGCAAGGGCGTTTCCCGATAGCGGCCGCGCAGGTCGGCCAGGATCTCGGCAACGGGCCCTTCGGCCCTGTATGCCGTTTCGGACGTCAATTCTTGGTCCGCGGCGATCCCGACGACCAGCGGCAGCCTCGCATTTAACTCGGCAGCAGACATTGCCAACTCTTGCTAGGGAAACAGTTGCTCATCACGGTTCTTATAACCGCAAGGCATCCTTGATGCCAGGACCCCCGGCACCGCTCGTAGTCCCGCCTTCAGGCGGAGCTTTCATGGACCGCCCGCTCGACCGAACCACTGGGCATCGCGTACTAGGCCCAAACGGGACCGGAAGCGCGCGTCAACCGTACAACAAACGAAGGTACTTTTCCGGCTGACCTGAAAGGAGAGCGATGAAAATCGAGCAAGTTCGGCAAAAGCCACCCATCGGACGTAGCAAACAATTCCCTAGCCCAGCCATGATCGCGAAAGCAAAGCAAACCCTTCCGCCAAGTACCGGCAGAAACCACCCATCGGTAGCGTATTTTATGCCTCG
>CAWGOT010000011.1:0-10124 GCA_963824275.1 uncultured Planctomycetia bacterium
TTTTGGGAAGGCGGTGGAAAGCGCCTGCAGGTGGAAAGAGGTGGGGTGGATCGCATTGCGAGCTCCGATGCTTCTATCGGAGCCCCCGGTTCAGCCGGGGCCTGGCGGGCAACTGCCCGAGCCGCTGACAGACGCCACCCCCCGCCGCCGGAAAGGCCCGCGATCATGGTCAGTGGCTCGGTGGGCCTGACCGGCGAAGCCGGGAGTGACTTTGCATTAGTATACGCTCGTTCAGTAATCGTGCAAGGGGGCGCGACGCTACAAAATATCGAGCGGTCGAGCTTATGCGGAGCGAGATTTTGGCTTGGCCCGCCGAATTGCCTTGGAGACCGGTTGAACCGGATGGAGGTAGGTGGGCCGGCGGGTTAGGGACATTACGGCTCGGGCGAGCAGCAGTGCTTCGATCTTGGTTAGGCCGGTAATTTCGATCGGATGGCCGGCGACGGTGATTCTCCAGGTGTTTTTCACGATGGGCTCCTATTTGGAGCGGCCGCGGTTCAGCCGCGGTACTGGCGGGCCCTGGCCCGGGTTCGGTTTCAGGCAATAGTATACATCGGTTCAGTTATCGTGCAAGGGTCGGGAAACTACAAAATAGCGGTGGGGTTTGCGGATAATCCCTACGATAGGTTGTGGTTCGGGGCGTTTGACGGGCGTGGGTCTTGAATCCCCCATTTCTGCGGGGTAAAATGCGAATCGGTGCTTGGTATCTGGCAGATTGGCCGGAATATACAATTCATTCTGGCATAAACTACAATTGGAGTGCGACGAAGATGAAAGACGTAGACCTGCAATATGAACCGAAGAGTTTCGCGGGGTCTTTCGTCCCAGGCGAATTGAAGGAGTTTGAAGGCTGGTTCCGAGAGTCCAGCAAGAAACGAAAGGGGTTCGCGTTCGACCCGTCATACGTTGCGCACGTCAAGAAATACAATGGTGGTATTCCCGGAAAACCGTATTTCCGCACTGCAAAGGGCACTCCGCATGTTGTCGAGCGATTTTTGAACTTTGCGGACATGAAAAACAGTGGTGTGCTCGCCGAGTATCATGTCGGAGCAGTGTGGACTAGCATTGAGGAACGGCTGGTGCGCGTATCTTGTTCCGTTTGCGGTACTCTTTTCTGGCGATTTCCTTTGTTTCGACTACGAGGCAGGAGGCCGTCCGAAGGTCGTTGTCTGGTTCCATGAAAAGTCGCCGCCTGACGAGCTGCGGCGCACAAGTTTGCCTGACCGGAATAACCGGCTGAAGTCTCGAGTTATTCGTCCGGATTGAACCCCGCCCTTATCCCGCCCCGGACCCCGCCCGGTTAAATTCATCTGAGAACCCCGCCCCTGTTTTCTACGTTTCGGTGGTCGGTGGCGACATGAAAATGGAGGAGTGAGGCCCGTTTACGACAACCCTCACTCCTCCTGTTGAGAAAGATCTCGCCATCAGTATCGAACTGCCCCGCCCGACAACTGTAATTGAAGTCGAAGAGCACAACCAAGCCGTGCGCCGGCAGAGTGCCGATCGTGTCTGTTTCCGACAGTTGTGCAGCCGTTGCGGAGAGCGCGGCCGTTTCGCGCCCACGAGCTGCGCCGCCGTGGTCTGCGGCTGCTTGTGGAACACACGGTCCTGTGCGTGACCATCTGGCTGGCCCGCTGGCAATGCCGGAAGTGCCAGTACATCTTTACCGATTACCCCAGCTTTCGTACTCCCCTATAAGCGCTATGCGGGCCCGACCCTCCTGCACCTTGCCGGCAGCTATCTGGAGAACGACGGGCAATCCTACCGTGAGACGGCCAGCCCGGGAAAGCGAGCGACCGGCTATCAGCCGCCGCCGGGGTCGTCCGCCATGGAAGAGCGGGCCCTGCATCACAGCACGATCTGGTGCGTGCTGACTTGGTTGGGGGTGCAATCCGCCGCGTTGGCTGCGGGTCGGCAATTGATCCAGGAGCGTTGCCCCGCCTCCACCTGTCATCGCTTTGCCGGGGCCGTGGCGCCGCAAAAGTTCCGCAGTCCGCAGCGTGAGCAATTGCTGCGTTGGCGCGGCAAGTGCTCCATCTGATCGCCGAGTGGGAAGAGGTATTTTCCGAGAAGTTCTTCCCCCGTTTCGCGACAAGATCCGGGTTCACGTGAGGTAGCATGGACTCCGACAGTGGTTTTTCATCCATCCCCACCTTGTTTGGAGTCAAACTTTATGCCTTGTAACAATGAAGACTGGGCTGTCTTCTGGTGCTCGCTGCTGAGCCCCGTGCTGCTGGGAGAAATTCCCCAGCGGCGGCGCGAGCGGTATTTCCAGCAACTGAGCCAAGAGGAACGCCTGCTGCCCAACGGACGGCGGAAACGCCTTTCGGCACGCACCCTGCGTCGCCAGTGGCGGCGGCTGAAAGACGAAGGCGTGCCGGGCCTGTATCGCCGCCGCCGCTCCGATCGGGGCCAGCCGCGAAAGAAGCACAGCGACTTGCTGGACCGCGCCGTGGCCCTGAAAAAGGAGCAGCCCTTCCGCTCCCACAAAGCGATCAATCGCATCTTGAAGCGGGAGTTCGGACGTCAGCTTCCGCGTTCCACCCTGTACCGGCACTTGCGGCAGCAAGGGGCCACGCGGCGGAAGCTGGGCGTGGCGAAGGAAATCGTGCGTTGCCGCTGGACCCGGGACCAGCCCGGTGCCCTGTGGGTCGGCGACTTCGAGCACGGCCCGCCGGTGATGCACCAGGGCCGCTCCGTGAAGACCCATCTTTCCGCCTGGATCGACTGCCACAGCCGTTACATCGTCGAGGCCCGCTACTACGTCCGCGAGAACCTGGACATCCTCCTGGATTCGCTGCTGCGGGCCTGGGGAAATCCACGGCGCCAGCCGCGAACTGTACGTGGACAACGCCAAAATCTACCATGCCAAGGCCCTGCAACTGGCCTGCACCCAGCTCAACATCCAGCTCTTGCACCGGCCGCCGCGCGATCCTCCGGCCGGCGGCCTGATCCAACGTTTCTTCCAGACCTGCCAGATGCAATTGGAAGCGGAAGTCCGCGCCGGACAGATCCTTACGCTCGACGACTTGAACCGCGTCTTGGCGGCCTGGCTCGCGGTGGCCTATCACCAAGATGCGAACAGCGAGACCGGGGAAACTCCTCACGCGCGCTATCAGCAGGAGCCCCGGCTGCTGCGGCAGGTCGATCTGGGGGCGGTACTGGGCTTCTTCCATCAGCGGGTGCCGCGCCTCGTCGACAAGGACTTCTCGGACGTGCGTGTGGAGAGCCTGTTCTTCGCTGTCGATCCGGCGCTGCGGGGCGATAGGCTGGTCGTCCAGTACGATCCTTTCTCCCCGCTTGCCGAAGTCCAGCTTTACACTCCCGCGGGCGCGTACGTGGGTCGCGGTCGGCGTTATCAACGCGAAAAGGGCAGCCATCCGCAACCGTCGCCTTCGCCACCTGCCGCACCCATCGTGCCCCACTATCTCGATGCCCTGCGTGCCGAACACGCCGCCATGCAGGAGCAGCGACGCGACCTGGGCATCGACTACCACTCGGCACGGCAGAAAAACGTATGGTCCTTGTCGAGTTTCGCCCGCGTCTTCGCCCGCTTATTGGCTCGTCAGGGCGGCGTATCCGGGTTGACCGTCCAGGAAATGGATCTCCTGGCCGCCTTCCACTCCCGCCACGATCGCGTCACCGAGAGCCTGCTTCGGCAGGCCTTCGAGCAGGCCCCGGCGGCGACCCTTCCCGAAGTCTTGTTTCAACTCCAATCCCTGTTTCCCGAAAGGAACGACTGATGTATCTCGAACACTTGCAACTGAAAAGCCAACCCTTCGCAGAACACGCTACGGTCTCTGCCCTGTGGCAGGACCAACGCATGGACGAAGGTCTGGCGCGGCTAGAATACCTGGTCCAGTCCGGCCAGTTGGGGCTAATCACCGGTCCCAGCGGAGTCGGTAAATCCGCGCTCTTGAAACGCTTCCTGCACGGCCTGCTGCCGCAACACTGCCAGGCCCTCTACTGCCACCTCTCCCACCTCTCCGCGACGGGCCTGCTGAAGCTTGTCGTCACGCAACTAGGGGAGACGCCGCGCCGCGGCAAAGAACGCATTTACGAGCAGATCCTGGAACGGGCCTCGCGGGCCGAGGGCGCCTTGTTGTTGGTCTTCGACGAGGCCCACCTGCTGGACGGCGATGCCCTCACCGACCTGCGGCTGCTGATCAGTTCCGCGCTGGACGTGCGGCCGCCACTGAAGCTTCTGCTCGTCGGTCAGGAACCGCTCCGCGCCGTCCTGCGGCGGCGCAGCATGCCGACCTGCTCAATCGGATCTCGGTTCGCTACCAGTTGCGACCACTGACCCGCGAGCAGACTTGCCGTTACATCGACTTCCAGATCGCCCAGGCCGGCGGCGACCAGAAACTCTTCGACGACTCGGTAAAGGCGGCCATCCACGACTTCGCCAACGGTGTGCCCCGCCACATCAACAACCTGGCCACGGCGTGCCTGCTGCAGGCCGCCGCCCGCAAGGTCCGGCGGATTGACGACGAGTTGTTTCAGCAAGTAGTCGGCGAATTTCAGTTGCCCTAAAACCAGGAGGACAGCATGCCACGTTACTTCCCCGACGAACTCTTGCGTCGCTTACGCAATGACATTGCCTGGGCCTCTCTCCTGAAGCGACTGGAGTGGCCGCACAAACTCCGCGACGGACAACTGGTATTCTTGTGTCCTCGTTGCAACGAGTGCAACTCGGCGGTCAACCCGCCTACGAATCTCGGCCGCTGCTTCCGTTGCGAAGTCAACTTCAACCCCATCGACTTCACGATGGCCGTGCAGCAATGCGACTTCGTAACCGCGGTCCACTATCTGGAACCGCTCTTGCCACCCGGCCCCCGATGCCCTGCTTCGCACTGAACCACGGCTCATCACCTTGACCCTGCGGACGGCACTCTGCCGCCCGCAGGCTCTTTCTCTTCCCTTCCCCTCTTCCGCCTCACCCATCCACCTTGCCGCTCTTCTATTCTTTACCTCAACTTCCGGTCAATCATTCTGGGACAATTTCGGTCAAATAATTTGGGAGGCAGCACGAGCCATACACGGAACTTGTTGCCGACGACTTCGAAGCGTTCCTGACCGTACTGCACGAAAAGCCGTGAGCAATCGGTTACGGTGACGATTACTTGGGCACACTCCGGAAGCTGATGATCACCCCAAGCAACGATAACAAACATGCCCATTGACTTGACCAAATACGATCCGTCGGATCTTTCAGAGACGGACGTTAGATCCCTTGTGGAGTCCATGTACACTGCATTGGACGCCAACGAGAGAATTTCGGAGTTGTTTGCCGAATCGGATCGACGGTTTTCGATACGTTGTTTAGAGAGTCTCCTGGACGATTCGAATCTGGAAACGGTCTGCAATGCGGCAGAGACACTGGTGTTTCTGGAGCGGGAGAAGTCGATTCCAAGGCTCGCGAAACTCCTCGAACACGAGGACGAAGGTGTCCGGGGCGCTGCGTGCAGATTTTTGTCCCGGCTTCCGTCTTCAGAAGGGGAGGCACTTTTGGTTAAGAAACTTCAGGAAGACGCTTCTAGTAATGTTCGATACATTGCTGCGGATGCCCTAGGAAGCATAGGCGATGCAGTTGCCGTCGAAGCACTTCGACAGATCATCGACACAGACACAGGGCGTAATTTTGAGGGTCGCTCGGTAAGCGGCTGTGCTCAAGGAGCGATACAGGAAATCACGAAAAGACAGGGTAGACGATTGCGTCCATGAGTACGTGCGGCTCAAGGACTTGGGGTGCGGTTCGACGAAGAGCCGATCAAACTCCCTTACGGCTGCCAGGCTACCTTAGCGGATTCACTTGGAAATTGGATTTGCCTTTCGCAGGTTTTTCGAAGGCGGCGGATAATGGGCCTGAGGTCGCAAGATGGCCTGCCTCGCTCGTTTCCGACCCGTGGAGGCGTGGCGTGGGTCTTGAATCCCCCATTTCCGCGGGATAAAATGCGACTCAGTGCTTGGTATCTCCAACGAAAGGCAGGGAATATGATTGAAAAGGAACCCCCGTTTGCTCTGATGCTGAGGGCGGTCAATGCGCACGATGAAGGTGCTGCCCGCGCGCTCCACAGTCGGTTCCCAGACTTGCTCCCACAGAAAGGGCATAGGCTTCTGGCTCATGCGGCCATTAGCGATAATGTTAAAGGGGTTGCGCTCTTAGTAGAATTAGGAGTGGACGTCAACTCCAGCGCTATGCCTCCGGGGCCGGAAGGAATAATAGCTAACGCGGCTTGCGAAGGCGCGGTCAACGCCGTTCGCTGGCTCCTTGAACACGGAGCAAAGATAAACCATGAATATGATGGGGAGGTTTATTGCTACTCGTTGCTTCACGCGGTCGAGGGAGGGCATTTTGAAGTCGTCAAATTGCTGGTCGAACACGGCGCCGCCGTCAACGGCGGTTCCGACGAGGAGAATGCTCTTCTGTTTGCAACAGGCAACGAGGAAATGACGGAATATCTGCTCTCGAAAGGGGCCAAGGAAGGCGGGCAAATTGACAGTGAGAAGCCTCAAGGCGCAGTTGATCCGGTCTTAAAGCATGTCGAAAAAACGCTCGGCAGGCCCGAGCCGCTATCCCTGCAGGAGGTCGTTCCGGGCGATCCGCCGATTTCGATCCACGTCGTCCGTCTCAAACGCATGTTGGTGCTGGTGACTAACGGTATGTCGTCGCGGGCCATGAAAGTTCCACGGGGCAAGAAACAAAACCAATATGCCGAGTTGGCAATCAATTTGCCGCTCGACTGGCCGCTGACGGCCAAGGCGCTCGAGAGCCAGAAGAACTACTGGCCGATCGAGTGGCTGCGCAAGGTCTGCGCTATCCTTTCGAAAACGACACCTGGCTTGGCGGTGATTCGGCGGTCTTTGCCAACGGCGAACCGCCCGAGCCGCTTGGCCCAGGCACGAAGCAGACATGCATCCTGGCGGTGGGAGAACAGAGCGAATTCGGTACTTTGCGGCTTGCCGATGGGAAAAGCGTAACTTTCTATACGCTTTTTCCACTTTACACCGAAGAGCGCGACCTGGAGAAGGCGGAGGGAGTCGTGCATTTGATGGAGGTCTTCGAGAAGGGCAAGATCAAGCCCGTCGTCGACCTGACACGCCCGAACGTCGCCCTGTCGCCGGAAAAGCCAAAGACAAAATGAGGGGTTGAAAAGGAAGGCAAGGTTTTATGAAATACTGCCACTGGATTGGGGAAGTCGACGCGATTGAGATATGTTTTCCTGATCGGCAATTTAATGGATTCTTCATGTATGAATGCGAGCCGGTTATCGGCTGGAACGAATACATGATCGCAGTGTACCTCTGCGCCCGGCCGCCGAAGTTTCACTTCGGTATGGCGAATAACGGCTGGCTGGTTTACTCGCCGTCAATGCGCCTCTTCCTGGAAAGCCATGCGCATGGTTCGATTCAGTTTTTACCGTTTCGGTTTCAGCGGCCGGATGGAACGGGACAGATCGTGGACTATTGCGTTGGGCAGATTCTGAGGTCGGTCGATTGCCTGGATCGCGAACGTACGAAAGTTAGAACTAATTGGCAGCCAGTCAACTCTTGGGGAGACTTTGATGTGCGCGAGATGGTTTTGAAAACCGACCTTTTAGGGGGCGAGCGACTTTTTCGCATCAACGGCCAGCGCGGAATACTCGTGATTCGGGAGGACTTGAAAGACGCGATCGAGGCCGCAGGATTTAAAGGACAAAGGTTCGACTTCCTGGAGTCATCGCCATGAGAAAGTACCAATTGACGTTTCCAGTAAAGGCGATTTTTCCGCCAGTATCCGAGAATCTGCTTTCGGAGGTAAGCAGCGCTTTTGCAAGGCCATTGTCTTTCCCCGAAGCGTTTATGGACTTCCTGCGACAATGGAACGGCCTATCGTGCGTGGAGCAGGATGTTGTAGCGCCGTATTTGGACATTACGGAAAGCCACCCTGAAATCGGCTTTTATGTCAAATGGCTTTACGGAATCGGCGAGCTGTCAAGCGAATGCGATATCCGCTTCAACAACCAGGACCAGAGCTCGGACGGATTGAAATCGCGCCACTTGTTGGCGATTGGCGAGGGCTCTAACGGCAGTCGCATCGTGATGTCGCTGGCGTCCGAATCGTACGGACAAATCGCGACTTATCACTCGCAGAGCGCGGCGAGCGCGGAATTGGCCGAGCAGAGGCTGCGGCTTGCGGCGAAAAGTTTTGACGAGTTCTGGGACGGCCTGCAGCCTATGTCTGAGTCGCTGTTTGCAAAACAACTCGCGTTGGTCGATGAAATGGTAGAGATGATGGATACCATTCGCAAATCGCGCGAGACCCTCGGCTGGGAAGAAAGCAACCAAATTGTGCTAGACATCCTTGACGGCGGCCCTGGGGACGGGCCGTCCGTTAAGAGAAACCTCGATGAGCTATCGAAGCTGCTGGAGAATCCCTCGGGCGAGCCGTTACAAAAAAGGGGAGAAGTCCAATAATCAAGGTATGCATAATCGGACGCATCCGCTTTTTCCTTTTGGTTGGAAGCGGTCGTTGAGACCAAGGGATGCCTGCGATAGCCGTCGAGCACGCCGATTGACCCGTCATGACGAACCAGGCCGGCTCCGGCGCAGCGGTTGCCAGCGGGCTGAAGGCTGGGGCGTGGCACAGGCCGCCGCGGCGCGGTAGAATAGAGGCGGCTCGACGCTGGGCGCTCCGTGGTGGGGCAGCGTCGGGCGGCGGCGTGATGAGATAGCTCGCCTTCGGCTCTTCCCTTGCGGAGATGATACTATGCGGATTTTGGTCTTTGGCGTGGTTTTCGGCTTGCTGTTTTCCATCGGCCCCGCTTGGGGTCAGCCGTACGATATGTTAAAACGAGGCGAGGAGCTGGTCCCGGAAGTTCCGCCGGCCATCTGGCGGGCGACGGCGGTTGAAGTGAAAGGCGAAGTTGTTGTCCGGTTGTCGCGTCCAAGCCTTCGGATTACGGACAAGAGGAACGCGCAAAACGTTACTGAGACAGTTCAAGTTTGGGCGGTGGATACGAAACCACTCACCTTGGGCAAAGAGGTGAAAGCCTACAGCCAAGCCGGCAAACCGTTGGGCAAAGAAGCGGTGTTGAAGGCATTGGCCACACAGGCGTCGGTGGTTTGTTTCGTGCGGGCGACGGACGACCTGGAGCCGCCCGACCCGTTCTACACGGCCATGTTCAGGGACGACGCGGTTTTGCTAGTGTTGCGGTGAGTCGCCAGCAATAATCATCCGCCCTGTCCTTGGGCGGACGCGGGATTGGTGCAGGCCGGTGCAGCGCTTGGGGTCAGACCGGTGCAGCGCTTGGGGTCTGCAGCGCTTGGGGTCAGACCGGCGATAGTCGTTTGCAGCGCTTGGGGCAGGCCGGCGATAGTCGTTAGCCGTCGCTAACGTCTACAGTCGGCCTGACCCCATGATTGCCCCTTCTGGCACAAGATTGGCACGGTCGTCGACATGACGCGTCCGAACGTGGCGCTGCCGCCGGAAAAGCCGAAGAAGAAGTAAGGTACGCAAGGATCGATAACATGGCCGATTACTTGCGCAAATTACGGAAGTTGATGCCGCCTCCGGCCGATCCGGTCGAATCATCCGGCGACTGGAAGCAAGCGGAAAAGGACCTAGGGACCCGCCTGCCGGCGGACTATAAGCAGTTCGTTGAAGAGTACGGGAGGGGATGTTTGTTTGACTACATTCATATCTTTACGACGTTCCCTACAGACCCGAGGGGTGGATTGAAGAACGAGGTCAAGAGAATTTTCGGCGGGTACAAAATCGTGACGGAAGAGTACCCCGAGGCAATGCCGTACCCTTTGTTTCCCGAGAAGGGCGGCCTATTGCCGTTTGCGCAGTCAGAGGTCGGGAATGAACTATGCTGGGTCACCAATGGGACACCCAACCGGTGGCTCGTCATGTTCGTCAGCATAGGTTCGGAAAGGTACGAGCAATATGACTGCTCCTTCGTAGAGTTCTTGTGCGGCATTATATCACGGGAGTTAAGATGTGGGTCGGTGCCAGAGGAGGTTCTGGATTATGAACCGAAGTTCGTGCCATTCAAGCATCCAAAGCGGAAACGCTGACTTGGCATACTCGCCCAGGTCAGGGTCTCGGATACTCGATAACGGCGTAGAGCCCCGTCTCG
>CAWGOT010000012.1:0-22393 GCA_963824275.1 uncultured Planctomycetia bacterium
CACTGCAATAACTATTCTTAGGCCACGGATTGAACACGGATGAAACACGGATTTATAGGAAAGGAAAATTGTGGAAAGGGAAATGAGTTTATTTTGTTCCCAGGTTGGTCTTGCGACGCCCGTTTACTCTGCATACAATCCCCAAAATTCCGGATCTACGGGGGTAAGTAGGGGGTCGTAATGATGGTCCGAACGACACTATTTGTTCTCTTAGTT
The DNA here is from genome assembly GCA_963824275.1 of uncultured Planctomycetia bacterium. Lineage (GTDB taxonomy): Bacteria > Planctomycetota > Planctomycetia > Pirellulales > Thermoguttaceae > JANXQG01. The sequence continues at coordinate 217 of CAWGOT010000012.1, forward strand.
GTCGTGTTGTTTCCGGGCTGTGCCGATACAATCCGCTATACCGATCCGAAAGCTCCATTTGCACCCGAATCGGTCCAGCCGGGCTGTAACTACAACAAGATGCGAAACGGAACGTAATGGGGTGCATTGCCACTAGCGTCTTTCCTTCGCGGCTAATTTCCCCAATCCGTGTTGAATCCGTGTTTCATCCGTGGCTAGTTTCCGTGCGTCACGATCTCGAACGGTTCGGCCTGGCTGCGGAGCTTCATCATTTGCTCTAGCTGCCGGCCGAGTTGCTCCAGGTACTCGCCTTTTGAGTAGGAGTGGCCCTCGACGTTGTAGGTGGGGTTTTGGCTGGCGGTGATTTCGATGATCCGCGGCGAAGCTGCGTGATAATCGTGTCGAAGTCTTGGCAGGCGCTCATTGGCTCACCGGGGGTTGGTGGGCGTGGTTTCCAGCGCAGACGGCCTCAAGTGTTCGCAGCCGCCCGTAGATGTCGGCGATGTTGGTCGTGTTGGTGGCGACCTTCGCCTTGAGCTCGCCGAGTACGCCCGTGTCGCCGGCCGCGACCTCGTCGAGGCGCTTTGTGATTGCGCGGACCTCGGCGGTCAGGGTGGCGAGGCAGACGCGGACGGCGGCGTAGCTGCCGGCAGTGGCGCCGAAGATCGTCAGGGCAACGGCGGCCCACGTTCCGGCAGCGGTTGGGTCAAGTTGAGCGAACATGGTGGGCTCCTACGCGAACTGGTTTCAAATAAAAGGCCGGCGGGCGGTGTCTCGCCAGCCGGCCCGGTGGGGTGCGGGCGCCGCATTACGGGATGACCGGCAGGGTGGCTCCGCTGGAGCTGCTGGTGCTGCTGCCGCGGCAGCGCATCATCCGCCGCGGTTCCATGATCGCGGGGATGCCGCGCTCGCTGGCCTTGAAGCGGGCAACGACGTTCTGGTTGAACTGGGCCTCGCTGTTGGCGGGGGCCTGGACCACGGTAATTGGCCAGTTTTCCATGTACGCGAAGGCGGCCGGGTCGCCGTACCACCAGTAGGAAGCGGCGTCGGCGGCGTTGCTGTCGAGATAGGCCAGAACCTGCTTGTAAAGCTGGCGGCTGGTGGCCATGGTGATGGAGAGGTCCATGAGCGGGTTCTTGCCGCTGTTCGCCCAGCCGGCCGTGGCGCCGTCAAGTCCCGGGTAGGTCCCGCCGCCGGTCCCCGGCGTGGCACCGCCCTGGGTGAACTTCCATACGGCCTGGGCCTGCATCAGTTGGTTCAGACTCAGGGCCTGGATCTGCGGTGCGACGAGAACGCGGCGGCCGGGCAGGATGATCGGCTCGCCCGTGTTGGGGTCGGTCATCTGCGAGAACGCCTGCTCGGCGGCGTTGATGTTCGTCCAGTCGTTGAGCGGATTGCCGTCGAGGTGGTTCGTCCAGCGGGCGTTGTCGTCTGCCGCGTAGTACGTGGCCAGGCTGACGGCGGCCGAGTCGCCGGTCCGCTTTTCCTGAAAGGTCTCATTCGCCCCGATGAAGGTCAGGATGAGATTCTTTTCCTTGCGGAGACCGAGGATCGTGCCGACGTAGCTCGCGCGGTCGAGCACCAGGCCGGTGCGGTCGAAAAAGACCGCTTCCTTGGTGACGGCGATGCCAAGCTGGCGCTTGGTGGTGGCGGGCGTCTGGATGTACTCTTCGGTGAAACCGATATAGTGCAGTTCGTCCATTTCCTCGGCGACGACGACGTCTTCGCCGGGGTTGCGCGGGAGGGCGACGCCGGGGATCCGCTCGCCGTTCAGGCTGGTGGGCACGGTCGGGATGAGCTTCGAGAGGATGAACTCTTCCTGCGTGAAGGCGGCCAGGACCCGATTGATGAGAAGCTGGCCGGTGATGCCGGCGAAGGCCGAGGCGTCGACGGCGCCCATCGCTTCCTGCAGGGGCTGGCCGCTGCCGGGATCGAAGTACTCCTGAACGAAACCGTGGCCGACCGGATCGCCGTTGCGGCTGAAGATCGTGTTCGCGGCCAGGTCGCGGAGCGAGAAGTCGGTCGGCTGGATGCCGCCGGGCTGGCCGCGGCTGCCGGAGTCGAGGGCCTCTTGCAGGTCGCCCCAGGTCCGCGATTCCAAGACGGCCTGGCGGCCGCGGGTCTGGACGCCTTCCTGGCGCAGCCCGCGGGCGATCTCTCGTGCGTTGATTCTCATGGTTCGACTTCCTTGATCGACAAAAAGGTTTAGTGCAAATTGGCGGGCGGCTGCTTAGATGGCGCCGCTGGAGCTGCCGGCGACCGGAGTTTGAGCGCCACCGGCCATGATCGTGGATTCGATTTGGACGATGACCTGGGTCAACGAGACGCCGATCTCGTCGGCGGCGGGGGCCGCGCGACCGATCGACAACGAGGTATTGGCCACGGACGCCACCGACTGGTTGGGACAGCCGGCCGTGGTGGCGGCGACGCCCACGAGCGAGCCTGTATTCCAGGTGGTCGCCGCGCAGGGATAGAGGAACCTCCCCGCCGTGGCGCACTGGATCACGTTGGCGGGGCTGTGGTTGATCGTGCTATTGAGGGGGACGGTTTCGTTGGGCTGCAGTCCGTTCTTCTGGAGGGCGACGCCGAGAAAGGCGTCGTGGAACGCGCCCTGGTTCAAAAGAACCGTGCCCTGGTTGGCCGCCGCCGAGGCCGGACGGGCAAGGCCGTTGCTCGGTTCGAGGAAGAGAAGGTCCCCGACTTCGATTGGGGTCGTCGGGTCGCACTTCACGGGGGTTGGCTTGCAGTCGCCGGAGACGTAACGGGCGTTCGAGGACATGGGGGCGGTTCCTTCTATTTGACGAAGCGGCGGATGCGCTCGGTGAGGGGCGCGGTCGCCGGGGGAATCTGACGGGCGGTGGTGTCTTCGACCAGCGGCATGCTCGAAATCGGCTCCGCACGGGGGTTGTTCGTGCCGTGGCCGCTGGCGTAGAGGGCCCTGCGGTCGGCAATCTTGGCCTGCCGCTTGGCCTGGTCGGCGGTGGCGACAAGATCCTCCATGAAGACCTGCGACACGGCCGTCTTGTTGGCCGGATCAAGGCCGGCCGCGCGGAGGTCGGCGTCGATCGACTCTTGGAGGGTGCGGGCTGCCTTCGCGGCGCGGAGGGCGGTCAGTTCTTGGCGTTCTGCGGGGTCGAGCGACTCCTGGAGCGTCGCGACGATTTCCGGGCGGTTGGCCTTTAGGCCGGGGATGTCGATGTCTTTCCAGTCCATATCAGTGCTCTCAAAAAGTCCGGTTGTGGTGGCGGGGTTGGCGACGAGATCGACGGAAAGGACGGTGTCGATCGACTCGACGACGACCTTGCCGTTCTGGTTGCGGCTTCCACCCCTGGTGTCGTGGCTGAAGCCGAGATTCTGCGGGGCGTTTTCGGCGTCCCAGGCAATTTGCTCGGCCAGGGGATGCTTGGGGTTGAAGTGAAAATCGCCGTACAGGCCGTCTTCCTTGAGGGTCACGTTCTTGACCAGGCCGATGCGGTCCCGCAGACTGCGCCGCTGGCCGGGATCGACGTGGTCGACGTTGACCCGCATGCCTTCGTAGAGCGGGAGGGCCTTGGCCATCACGGCGGGCGGATACTCACGGCCCTTTTTCGAGACGCGGCCGAGCAGCTTGACGCCGGGGATTATGCCGCGGGCGCGGTCCACCGTGAGGCGGTTTCCGCTGTTGTCGGCGTATTCCTGAAGTGTTTGGTTGGCGTTCATCTATTGGATATATACGCGGCCGGCAGAAAAAGGGCATCGGAAAGCTCGTCGTCGGCCTGTTGGTATTGCGGCGATTTGTGCGAAAGCCGTACAATAACGCGAGGTGGGGGCTCGGCAATTTAGGACGCGTGCCAGCATCGCAAAATGGTTTGGCAAAAGTTCCTGTGGGAGGACACGTTATGAAAAACTTCGTGGTCGGGTGCATCGTGCTTTTCGCAATGGCAGGGACCGCTTTCAGCGAGACGAAAGAGCCGCCAGAGAAGCTCGCGGTAGACTTGGGCGGTGGGGTGAAGATGGAAATGACGCTCGTCCCTTCGGGCGAGTTCAAGATGGGCAGTGGCGAGTCGGCGGAGGCCACGGCTGCCTTCTTCAACAAGACCTACGGCAAGAACCTTCTGAACGTAGGCCTTTTCAAGGACGAGCATCCGCAGCACCGCGTGCGGATCACGAAGCCGTTCTACCTGGGAACGTACCATGTAACGCGGGGCCAGTTCCGGCAGTTCGTCGCCGACACAGCGTACAAGACGGACGCGGAGAAGGGCGAGACCCCTGGAGCCTATGGCTGGGACCCCGACAAGAAGAATTTCGGCTTCAACGCGAAGTATTCCTGGCGGAACGCGGGTTTCGAGCAGACCGATGAGCACCCGGTGGTGAACGTGAGCTGGAACGATGCGGTGGAGTATTGCAAGTGGCTCAGCAAAAAGGAAGGCAAGACCTACCGACTGCCCACGGAGGCCGAGTGGGAATACGCCTGCCGTGCGGGGACGACAACCCGGTACTACAGCGGTGACGATCCCGAAACACTGGCCAAAGTGGGCAACGTGGCCGACGCGGCGGCCAAGGCAGTTCCCTGACTGGACATGGACGATCAAAGCCAATGACGGCTACGTGTTCACGGCGCCGGTGGGGAAGTTCAAGCCCAATGCCTTCGGGCTGTACGACATGCATGGCAATGCCTGGCAGTGGTGTGCGGATTGGTACGGCGAGGAATACTATGCCAAGTCCCCTATAGACGACCCCACTGGCCCAGACTCCGGGGATGTCCGTGTCCTTCGTGGCGGTTCCTGGCTCGACTGGCCGAACGACTCCCGTTCCGCCAAGCGCTTCGGGATCACGCCGGACTACCGGGGCAGCTTCACTGGCATCCGTGTTGCCAGGACTCAGTAGCAATATTGGGTTTGGAACGGTCTCGATTCAAATCGCCGGGCCCACGGCGATACCGTAGCGTACATACGGTGTACCGTTGATGTCTTTGTCGTGCCAATTGGCGTCGAAAGTGTCGCGGGCGATCATGATGCGGCCGGGGGCTTGAATCGATCCGCTGTTGCGGGTGACGTTGTCTTCGGAGCTGTCCTGGCAGCGAACATATTCGCCGTCAACCTTGACGACGCCCAGGTAATGGCCGTAATCGAATTTGGCCTTCGCCGGCACGTAAGGGCCGTAATCCTGGCAGCAGATGATCACGTACCAGCCGGCGCGGGTGTACGCCTCCAGGTCGTCGATGTTCATGCCCGAGCGGGCGATGACGCGGAGGCCGAGGCTGGCCAGGTATTCGACGATCCGCGGCGGTTCCGTGGATTGCTCTTCGCTGGTGCCGAGTGCGGTTTTCCAGGCGTCGAGGGTCGCCGGTCCGACGCCGCGGAGCCTGCCGGCGGTCATGGCCTGGGCCGCGCCGCACGAGTAGTGGTCGTGCTGGACGATGTCGGGGGCCGGGACTTCGGGGTAGTCTTCCGATTCCTGGATGTCTTCCGCCAGCGGCGCAGTACTTGTCGAGCATCTTGTGTTCGTACTCGGGGACGTAGGGCAGGCGGGCTCGCCGGTCGGCATTGGACTTGTACGGGCCGTGGCGGTCGCGTTCGTCCTCGATCGCCTGGGCGGTGGTGCGGGTGACGTTGGGGATCTTTTCCAGGCGAAGGGAAATGTCCTTGTTGATGTCGGCGTGCCAGGATGGCGGCGCGGGCGGTTTGGGTGGCTCGGCGGGCGCGAGGTGGTCGTATTCGGCGGCGGTGCATCGGTGGATATACGCCGTGTGGTAGTGGATGCCGGCCTGGCCTTTGTCGCGGCCACCGGCCGTTTCGTACGCCTCGGCGGCTGCGAGATGGGCATCGCGTGCCGCGAAGCAAGCGCATCGGACCTCGGGGTCGTGCTCGCCGTGGAAGGTCGTCTCGACGCCGTCGTCGGTTTCGCGCCTGATGGGCGTGCGGGGTTCGTTGGCGTATTTGGCGAGGGTGGCTTCGGCCGCCTGACTCGCTTCGATTGCCGCCATGGCGGCGCGCTTGGCGGCGACGTACGGCGGCTTCTCTTCGGGCTCGGTCTCCTCGCCCGGCTGAAGGTGTGTGTCGTCGTTCGTGAGGCCGCGCCCAACGTCGCCGAAGGCGAGCGGTGCCGAGTCGGTCGTCCTGCCTGTCGTGATGAGTGCGGGCATACTGTAATAGATTCCCCGGAACCCTCCGGCGGGTTGGCCTTCCTTGCCGCTGGCGTTTCGGGCAGCGATGTCTGGCGTGACTTCGATGGGTGCGGTGGGTGCCGGGTCGGGGCGAAATTCGCCAGGCGCTGTACCCATGAGCACATGGTTGTGGCTGCCGTCGACGAGGTCGCGCAGCGCGTTCATTCCACGGCTGAAGCTGTACTGCCAGTCGGCAGCGATCAAACGCAGGTCGGCATAGAGGGTTTGATTCTTGGCGTCCGCCGCGAGTTGCTGTTCGTACTTGGCTTTGTCGGCCGCGATCTTCGCGGCGATCTTCGCCGGGTCGGTGAGATTGGCGTGCTTGCTCATCGAGTCGTCCCAGGGGGGCAAAGGCGGGCGGGCAAGCACGGGGATCTCGTCGCGCGGGTTCGTCTCGGCCGGCGAAAGCGGATTGGCTTGCGGGTTGCGTGTCGGGGGCTTCTTTCCGCGCGAGCCATTGGTGATACTCTTCCATCATGCCGTAATAGTCCGACTCGGGATCGTCAGTCTTGGTGTGGGTCTGGGCGGCCGTCGTGAGCGGCTTGTCGCCGCCGGGGTCGGTCGTGCGAGTCCAGCGGCCGTGCCAGTCCCGCGGCTGGAAGTCGTCCTCCTGGACGATGGGACGGTCGTCGCCGCGAAGGGCGGCCTTGCCGGTCTTCTGGTTGGGATCGAACAGGGGCAGGTAGGTTTCCACTCGGGTCCCATCCTTGTCGATCGTGGCCTTCACCGCGCCGGTGTCGGCCGTGTGGTATACCACGCCTTGTTTGCCGTATGTGGCCTCGGTGGCGGCGGTATTCCAGCGGTGGTCGGCCTGAACGATCGTGGCGCTGGGAGTCGCCCACTTCGAGAGCGGTTCGGCGGCCGCAACCGGATCGGCGCTGCCGTGGTGGGGCGCCGTGATGAGGTCCTGGTGCCTCGGGCGCTGGGCCAGTAGGTCGTCGGTGCCCGGCGAGCTCATGTCGGACGTGAGCAGCACGGAGTGGCCTTTGTAGGTCACCTCCAGGGCGATGGCGCGGGCGTTCTTGGCGGCATTGCGTGGGTTATGAGCTGGGTTGACGACAGTCACGCGACAGCCGTTGCCGCCGTCGAAGGAATCGCCCTCGCCGATGACTCGTATCGGGACCTTGGACTCGGTGATGGCGCGGTAAAGGAATCGCGTCTGCTCGTTGGTGCCGTCCTTACCGGGCTTGAACATCTGCGGGGGGACGTATACCGCGCCGACGCGTACCGGGTCGGGCGTATGGGTTCGGCGTTCCTTGATACGGTTAAGTTCCCGGCGGATCGCATACATGCGCTGGGCGTCAAGGGCATTCGCGGCGTTCTGAGCGGCGTCGGCCCCGGTCGGTATCGGCAGAGCGTTGCCGCTGGCGTCCACGTACTGTTGGGCGCGTCTTTCGGCGGCTGCTTCTTCGCCGGCGTAAACGCCGCGGGGGTTCTGGGCGGCGTACTCGGCGTCGGTCAGCGCGCTTTGGCCGTGTAGCCGTACGCTTCCCCGATCTTACGGAGACTTTCGGTCGTGACGCCGTTTGCGTTTTGTTCGGCGATGGCTGTCTGGAGATTGCTGTACGCGGCTGGGTCTTTGTAGGCGGCGACCACTCCATCCGCTGACTTGGTGAGCGTTAGGCCGCGCTTTGCCGCTTCTGCGGCGTAGTTGGCTTCGGCGGCGGCGTTGCCGTATATTTCAAGGCTTGTAACCGGTTTTGTGCCGGCGGCGACTGCGTCCAGATGTGCAAGTTCCTGCGGCGTTATTTGCTCGGGAGGGAGGTCGACAAAACGCTGAGGCGAGTCCGCTAATGCGTGTGGATCGACCATTTCGGGCATGGCTGGGTTTTCGGCAGCGGCGGCAATCTCGTCGGTTGTTCCGAGAGCGTTTCCGCCGAATGCGTCAAACTCCGGGTAACGGTCGGCTATTGTGGTCGGTATTTGGTCGCCGATTACTGCTTCCTCGCCCGCGGCGAGGGGGGTGGCTTTGGGGCCGATCATCGACATGGGGTGGGCCGGAAGGCTGATCGACCATCGTGGGTCGATGCCTGGTTGTGGGGCAATCAGGTCCGGCAGAGCGTTGTAGTGGTCGGTGTCGTCGTGCGACAGGATCACGGCGTCGATTGAATCGGGTGTGAGCCGTATTCCGGCGGGTCCTTGGTTCCAGTAAGCGAGATATTCGCGGATTGCCGCGGACGCGGCGTAAGGGGAGCCCATCTTGCCGCAGTCAAAGAGAATCGTCTTGCCGTTGGGCAAGTGCAGAAAGACTGCGCCGCCGTGGCCAACGTCGAGGGCGCGGATCACAAGCGGCTTGTCGGCGTTCGACCAGGAGTCGATGACCGAGGAGATGGCGGCCGCCGCGTGCTCGGCGATCTGCGGTATCGTAATGCCGCGGCCGCTGGCCCACGTGCGGGCGTCTTCGATGGCCTTCTGGCGGGCAATCTCTTCGGGCGGATCGTCTTTGGCCGGGCCGGGCAGTTTAGGGTGTGCGCGGCGCCACTCCTCGGCCGCCTGTGCGTCTTCTTTCGTCCACTGTCCGCCGCCGGGGGTGCCCTTGGGCTTCCTCGGCTGGGCCGGGTCGCCTTCCTGGAGGACCTGGCGGACGGCGTCGAGGATGGTGCTTACGAGATCCTCGGGCAGACCGCCGGCCTGCTGCGACACGCCGTCCATCGGCGGTGCGCCGGCTGGTTGGCCGGCGGTCGTTGGGTCGGCCAGGTGTTCGGCCTTGCGTTGCTCGTCTTCGTCGCTCCAGATCAGGTCGTGACGGGCGGCAAAAGTGGCCTTCGACATAAGGCCGCTGGTGAAGAGTACCTGGTCGGCCTGGGTCTCTTCGAGGCGGTTCTCGCTCTTGATGATCGGAGGCTCGGCCTCGACTTTGACGAGGTCCAGGACGTAGCTGTCGCTGTCCGGATCGCCGGAACAGTCCGTTATCAGTCCCGCCTTGGCCGCGATGACGAGCTGGCGTTCCAGAATCTGAACGTCGGCTTCGATCAGGTCGGCCTGCATCTCCTCGAACGTCTTCACGGCCGGGGCCTCGGCGACCATCGTGCTGGAGAAGTTGGCGTTGCTGGCGTCGCCCGAAATCATGTACTCGGGCATGGCCAGGGCGCTGGCGCAGGTGCGAAGCTCGGCCTGGATGGCGGCGACGTTGCCGTCGACGGGCACCGTGCCGGCGGGAAACTGGTACTCGGTGGCGTCGCTGGTATCGATGATGGCGGCGAACGGGTATTTACTGGCGGTCGGGGTGGGGCCGTCCTTGGCCTTTGCGGCGTCGGCGATGAACTTCTGCACCGATTCCTTGGCGGCGTTCACGTGGCGGCGGATCATGCCGATGCGGGCGCGAAATTCGACGATCTTGCCCGTGGCCTTCAGGGTCTGCACGGCGTTCTGCATGTTCGGCATCAGGGCCCAGAACGTCGGCAGGCCGCGGGGCCAGGTCATATCGACGTTGGCCTTCAGGTGCTGGATCTGGTCGGCCGGCACCGTCTCGCGGAGGCCGATGGCTTCCCCCAGCGGGCCGATGGTGACGATGTAGTACTCGACGGGCGTCTCGATGTCGAAGACGGGCGCGGCGTTGCCGTCTTGGCTCTGAATCTGTTTGAAGCCGATGCCAAAATAGGCGCCGTGGGCGCTGGTCTTGTCGGGGGCGTTCTGGATCTCCAACGGTTCGACGAAGCGGACGTTGAGCTCGGCGCGCTCCTCGTCGACGAAGAGGCGGAGGAACCGTTCGCCGTCGCGGTCGAGGCGGCGGACGGTCTCTTTCTGGCGGGTGGGCCACTTGTTGCGCTTGCGAAAATCTTCGATAACCTTCAGGCAGTCGTCGGTGGTCTGCTCGGCGACGTCGTCTTGCCGGCCGGTAATCTTGTACGTGTGGCCGCTGCCGACGGTGTAGGCGACGCGATTGCGTGCCGCGCCGATCGCGTAGGGGTTGGTCTGCGTGAAGACGCGGCAGCGGGCGCGGATCTGGCGGAGCTCGATCTCGTTGATGTAGGCCCATGCCGTCGCTCCCGGATAGATCAGCGCGCGGCCGTAGGCCGTGCCTGGGTCTGGCAGGCCGCCGGGGAGCGGGCCGCGGTCGGCTTTGTCGCCGTTGCCGAAATCGGCGATGTCGGACATGTCGACGACGCGGTCGAAATAGTCGCAGTAGTCCTCGGCAAGCTGGAGCTTGCGACTGATGGCGCTCAGGGTCATGCGCTGGGACGTGTTGTCGTTCATGACATTGCCTCGCGTGGTAGTCGGGTACACATTTCCAGGGCGTCGGGGCCGTCGTCGTGCTCGCCGGTGGGGAAGTCGAGGAGCTGCTCGAGAAGCAGCCGGCAGCCGGGCGAGTCGGCGCGGAGGCGGATCTCGCGGTTCGTGATGTACTGATCGAGGCGGCGGATCCTGAACTCTTTTTTCAGGCCCTTGGTCATCATCATGTAGATGGGCCAGCGGGTCTTGATGTCGGGGCCACATTGGCGGCGAAATTCGTGGACGAGCAGCTCCTGGAACTGCTCGGCCTCGATGCCGACCATATCGGGCCTGTGCTGGTCGCAAAAAACGATCGTTTTTGACGGCCTGGTCGAGCGGAATCCGTTCAATCTTCGCGTCGATCCACAACAGGCCGCGGGCGATGCCCATGTAGACGATGGCGGTGTAGTCGCCCTGCTTGTCGCTCTTGCCTTTGCTGGCGTCGACGCAGACCACGCCGAGGTCGAATTTCGCGGGCCACTGGTCGGGCGTGGCCCACATCCAGTCGCCGGCGAGGGCAACCGCCCAGTCGGCGGTGCTGGCGTCGGTGGGGTTCTGCTGGTACAAGGCGGCGAACGTCTTCGCGTCCTGCTGGCGGATGATGTCGAGGTCGGCCGGCGACTTGAAGGCCGGCCAGAGGACGTCGCCTGGCTGGCGGTGGTCGGCCGTGTCGCCTGGCCCTTCCTCCTTGACGGCCGGCAGGCAGAGGATGTCCCACTGGTCGGCGGATCGGTCGGCCATCTTGCGAAGCAGGCGGCCGGCCAGGTCGTCGCGGTGCCAGCGGGTGTGGGTCAGGACAATCCATGCCTCGGCCGAAAGGCGCGTATAGAGGTCATTGGTGAACCAATCCCACACCTTCTGGCGCATCGTGGGGCTGTCGGCGTCTTCGCGTTTGCCGAACGGGTCGTCGATGATGGCGCCGTCGGCCGGATTTCCGGCGATGGAGTTGCCGACGCCCGCGGACCGCAGGCTGCCGCGGTGGCCAGGGAGCTCGAAGAGGTCCATCGTGCGACGGGCGGCGATCTTGTCGCGGCTGAACCGTTCGGCGAGGCTGGTTTCGGGGAAGAGCTTCGCGTACGGGTCGTCGGTCATGATTCGCTGCACGTCGCGATTCATCGAGCAGGCCAGGTCGTAGGTGTGGCTGGCCTGAATGAGTCGCGTGTCGGGGCTGCGGCCCAGGACGTAGGCCGGGAAGCGGCGGGAGACAAGCTCGCTCTTGCCGTGCTGGGGCGGCATGAAGACCATCAGGCGGCCGCGGGGAGTTTCCCTGAGGCGGTCGAGGGCGGCGGCGAGGGCTTCGTGGTGCCAATTGACGGTGTAGTCGGGCTTGGTGTACGTGGTGAACGCCAAGAGGCCGCGGCGGGCCTGCTTGCGGGCGTAGATCTCGTGCGACATTTCCAAGAGGGGCGGCATACCCTTATGTACGCGGCCGGGGACGAATTGGGCATTTGGCCGCGGGTGCCGCAGAGCGAATAGCACCCGCAAGAAACAACGTCCGCTTGCCGCAAGAACACCTGGCCCGCCGGCCCTGAGGCTTCAAAGAGCAACGGCCGCGCAGCGGCCGCGTTTTGAAATTTCGGGGGGCACGTGGGCGCAGAGAAGAGCGGCCGCCGGTACCCCGGCGGCCGCGTGAATTTCTGATCGCTGCACCAGGTAGGTGTTTACACCTGGCCAGAGGATGAGGAAAACTGCTTTTCAATCCAACGGTCGAGATCCCTCTTTTTGTAGAAGGCGCGCTTGCCAATCCGGGCACAAGGCAAGATATCGCGATATTTGCCAGTATGCGCCCACCCTGCCATAGTGCAGACCTCGACGCCGATGTAGGCGGCGGCCTCGTCGCGGGGAAGAGCGTCTTGGAGAATGGGAGAAAGAGCTGCGGTTGCCATTGGCTTGCCTCGCATAAGTGATAGGTAGTGAATACGTCGCTACCTACTTATACGCGGCCCGATCAAAAAAGGGCATCGGAAAGCAACAGCAAACGAAAGGAAACAGGGGTCGGTTACGGCCTATTTGTTGCTGTTGTCTTGGCTGGCTACGTCGATCGTGAGCAGCTTCGTTTGCTTGCCAGCCGTGAGCATGGCCGTCGTGGCCCCCGTCATCGCCAGCCGCTGCGGGTCGAGAGCCAGGCGGGAGTAGATCATCGTGGCCTGGGGTGTCTTATGACCCAACACCTTGCCGATGATGGTCAGGGATACGTTCTGGCCGGCCATCCACGACCCGAGGCTGCGGCGCAGGTCATGGATTCGCAGGTCCGCCAGCTTCGCACGGTCGATGATACGAGCCCATGACTTGTCCGGCTCTTTCAGGTGATCGCCACGGCGCCCCGGAAATACCCATTCGTGGCCGTTGCAGGTCTCTTTCCGTGCCGCCAGGATCGCAACCGCCGGCGCAACGAGGGGCACCACCACCACCGAACCGCTCTTGTTTTCCGCGATTCGCCAGAAGCCGGCAGTCAAGTCGAGGTCGGCCCACCGCATCATCATTACGTTGTTCTTCCTCGCCCCGGTCAAAAGCAGCGTCAGAAAGTAATCGCGGAAGATTTCCGGCTCCCCTTCCAGTGCGGTAAAGAACGCCTCCAACTCCCCCGGCTGCAAGAATCGGTCGCGAGATTCCTCCTTGAACATCTTTACCCCCTTGGCCGGATTGTCGCCGCGGTATCCGATTTCGTCCGCGATGTTGAACATCGCCCGTAACAGGGCAAGCGTGCGGTTCGCCGCATAGATGCCGTTATCGGTGCCGATCGTGGAGTGAAGGGCCTGGATGTCGGCCTTCTTGATCGTGCCCAGCCGGCACTTGGCAAGCCCGCTGCATAGCTTCTCGAAAATCCGCTTGTCTTCCGTCGCGCTGACGGGCTTTTTGTGGGCGTTGGCGTAAAGCATCCAATGGGCGTGGAGTTTCTCCAGCGTAGGCTCCTCTCGCTTGCGGCGGCGCTCGGTCTGGGGGTTCTCCCCGGTGGCGATCTTGCCGGCCTTGGCCGCTGCCGCCTTGCGGGCCTGGTCGACAGATAGCTCGTCGGCCGTGCCCAGGAGGTGCCGCGTGGGTCGGCCGTCGGTCCGCTTGACGAGATAGTAGGTCTTGCTTCCGGCCGACGTGACGCAGACCTGAAGCCCGGGATAGGTCTTGTCTTTGTGATATTCCCGATCCTTGTCGGTGGGCGGCTTCAGGGCCTTGATTCTGGTCTCGGAAAATGCGAAAATAGTAGGCATGACTTGACTCTCTGATTCGATTGTCAGACGGTTGAGGCTTGGTTTCGTGCTACGGTTTCGTGCTACGCGTTTTGGCAAATTGAGCAAAATTGGACCAAAAACACCCGTAGCACAACAAAGACAGTTTAGCAGTAAGTCTAATTGTGTCAAGAGGTTTGAAAGACAAGCGATCAGAGGGTTAAGGGCTTTAGGCTGACTCGAAATCAGATGCCCCGCAAGGGGTTGTGGGTTCGAATCCCATGCCCTCCGCTTCTGCAACCAAGCGAAGATAAGGTCTGTGAGCGGCTTGACCAAGGAGTCTGCCGGATTGATCAACTACGATCCTCAGTTACTCGGAATGATTGGAGTTGCACATGTCCAGCAGACCGCTTCCATCCAGAATTGAGCAGATCAAGACAGTCAAGTCGGCCTATATCCTCGAAGCCAGAAAACTGAAGGATCGTGGGCTGGAATCGGCAGCAATGGCTCTGTATCTCAAGGCGGGTGAGATGGAGCTTGATCTTGCCGCGATTCTCCAACGTGCTGGAGAGGCCAAGAACTCGCAAATCAATCTTCTCAGCGCCGCGTCATGCCTACTCCTCGCACGACAATATCGGCGTGCCAGAGAGATCCTTAATCGTCTTGCGGAGGACTTCCCGGACGAGGTTCCGGCCATGGTCGCAGAATGTGAAGGAAGAGAGGATGTGCCGTTGGCCTCGGATTCGCTGGAACTCCAAGCACTGATTGGCCTGCTCCTGAAAAAAGACGTGATCAATGCGAGCGACTGGGCCGAGGCGATCAGCGGGCAGCAGTAGCGTCTCCGCCAAGCGAGGGGCTTGCAGTCCTAGGCGGTGGGAGTAGGATACCTATGAAAGGTCAGTCCTCCCCCTCTTTACTGACCCGTCCTCAGCGACGATCTGGTCGACTCCCCTTTTTCCGCGACGCTTTTTTTCGCGGAAGCCCTCTCTTCTCGGAGTCCGACCATGTTCCAAAAAGTCATCATTCCAGATCGCACCATCGACCAGAAGGTCGGCCAGCAACTGGCCAGCAACGGCATGCGGCCGCCCTGCAAGATTGCCGCTTCTTCCCAGCGCGGCACGGTTACGCTGACGGGCAAGATCCAGTACGAACACCAACGCAATTCCTGCGTCCAGATCGCCCGCAGGGTGGAAGGCGTCCAGCGGGTCGTCGATCAGTTGCAGGTCATCGTCAAAGCCGTGAAAAAGGACGACAAGCAAAACCCCTATTGATTATCGCGCTGATCCCTCGGCCACGCGTTTGCCATCGAGTCCACCATCCGCAGCGTTAGCGCCAGCGAATTGAGGCGCGTGGCGGTGGTGTCGGCCCTCGACATGAAGACGACCGGGCAGGCCGCTCCGCAGAGCAGGCCGCCGAAACGGCAGTCGGCCGTGTACATGATCGCTTTCACCGTCAGGTTGGCCGACAACAGGTCGGGAAAGAGCATGGCGTCGGCGGCGCCCACCACGCCGCCTGCGATCCTCTTCTTCGCGCCGGCAAGGGCGGCGTAGGCCAGGTCGAAGGAGAGCGGTCCCTCGACCAGGCAGCCGGGAAATTCGCCGCCCGCACTCCGCCGCGCCAGTTCGGCCGCATGCAGCGTGTCGGGCATGGCGTCGGTGACCTTTTCAGTGGCCGCCATCACGCCCACGCGTGGCAGATCGGCCTCGCCCGGCGGGCGAAGGACCGTCGCCACCTCGACCAGGCTCTGCAGAGATATCGGCCTTCTGCTCGAGCGAGGGCCCGATCGTGATGCCGGTGTCCGCCAAGAGGAAACGGCGGTCGTCGCGCGGGATCTCCATCAACACCACCTGGCAGATCGAGCGATTGGTCCGCAGACCGCGATCGCGGGCCAGAACGGCCTTCATCAACGCCGGAGTGGCAATCTGGCCCTTCATCAAGGCCCTGGCCCGACCGGCACGGACCTCGGCCACCGCGGCGCCTGCCGGATTATCCGCCGGGTCGTCCGCCGAGCCTTCGGCATCGATGATCCGGAAACCCGGCCAGGTCGATCCGCAGATCGGCGGCCAGTTGTCGAATCTCACAGCGGGCGCCGGTCAGGACTGGTTCGACCCACCCTCGCTGCTTTGCCTGTGACAGGGCCTCGAGGACGGTTGGATCGGCGCCCCCGGCCGCCACCACGGGAACGGGAGCGGGAAGGCTGTCCGCAAACTGAAACAGATCGTCAAAACCGACCAGCGCCATTGCTATACTCCGCGGGGCTCGAAATGATCTACGCCCGACGCGCAAGCGAGGGGTGGAACCGCCTGCCTCGCTTGCACTTCGGGCTTCGATGGCTGCTGCGAAAACGGCTCAACCAAAGCCGCTCGCAGGATATGTTTCTCTCATTCGCTCTTCCAGCGGTGAGGCCGCTTCTCGAGGAACGCCGCAATGCCCTCCTGGGCGTCGGGTTGCAGGGCGTTCGCGACCATCAGGCAGGTGGCCCGCTCATAGGCCGAGGGCTCGTCGAGCGGCAATTGATCGTAAAAGGCCCGCTTGCCCAGGCTCAAGGTCGCCGCGCTCGAGCCGACGATCGCATCGGTCAGTTCGCGGATCGCGGCGTCGAGTTCTTCGGCCGGGACCACGCGGTTGACCAGTCCCACGGCGAGGGCCCTTTCGGCCGTGATGGGGATGCCGGTCAGCAGCATCTCCATCGCCACCTTGGGCGGCACGGCGCGGACCAGCGGCACCATGGGTGTCGTGCAGAACAGGCCGATCTTCACGCCCGGCGTGGCGAACCGCGCGTCGCTCGCCGCTACGGCCAGATCGCAGGTCGCCACCAGTTGGCAGCCGGCGGCCGTGGCCAGCCCTTGGACGCGGGCGATGACCGGCTGCGGGAGCTGCCGGATCTGCCGCATGACGCGCGAACAGCGTGCGAAGAGGGCCTGATAGCCGGCCTCCGTCCGGCCTGTCATTTCCGCCAGATCGTGTCCCGAGCAGAAGACGGGGCCGGCCGCGGCCAGGACCACCACGCGCGCGGAGCGGTCGGCGGCGATCGCGGCAAGCGCCGCCTCAAGTTCGGTCAGCATGGCCTCGGAGAGCGCATTGCGCCGCTCGGGCCGGTTCAACGTCAGCCGGACCACGCCGGCCTGGGATTCGACAATCAACATGCCGGAATTGTCGCACGGATTCACGGGAATGGCAAGTAGCGGAGGGATGTGTGGTATCCAGCGGTGGGGCCAGCTTAGGAGATTTTGGCCATAATGGCCCAAAATCGACATTCGTTCGTTTTTTGCGGCCACTTTATCCACCGCATGGGTTAGCCCTATTATCCATAATATTGTAGTACTTTGGAAAACTTGGGTGGAAACAGGGATGAAACATGGGGTAACGCTTGTTCGGGTGGCACGTGTATGACACGCGGAAGGATTGTCAGATTCGGTCCATTTCGGTCACAGGTGCAACGGATTGGGTCAGTGCGGCTGAAAAAAGTCCGCCTTCCCACCTTCATATTCCTATCAGCCATTTTCTCGTCTTCGCTGTCTGTCCGCCGCGCTTCGATCGAGGTGGACGGCCGGGCGCCGTGGACCGGCCGTCCACCCTTGCTCCCGGCGCGCATCGCCGGGGCCGGTGATTTTGCGTATGTCAATTGTCAAAGAGCGAGCCGCGTATCCAGGCCCTTTCAAAACCGGGGCCCGCAGGGCGGCATCTTGCACGCTCGCGCAGGCCGCCGCTGCCTGTAGCAAAGCGCCGAACGAATGCAAGTTCCTTCCCCCGCAGCAAGTGGCGTGCCAATCGCGACAACTAATCCATAATTATCCGTAACTATCAACAGTGAAATGCTTTGCGGCGCCGAGATTATATGTTCGGCCCCAGGGAAGCGAGCCGCCGGGTCCGGCGACTGCCAAAACGGGTCGAGAACGCCCGGCGGAAGAAGGCTGCCTGCCAGAATGGCAGTTGGTTCGCGCTGAAGCCGCGCGCCGTGCGGCCAATGAAACGAGATTATGTCGGATGGCAACAAAGGTCCGGCTTCAGCCTGCGCTGCGGCGACCGGGACGGGCCGCCCCGGCCCCAAAGCACCCCCGCAGAATCGCCCGTCGAGTCCAGACCTCGTACCCCTTCAGCGTCCGCACTTCCACCACTTGTCGACCGCGGCGAGCAGCGGGTCAATCGTGGCCGCCTGAATCCGATGCCGTGGTTCCCATCGTACCCACTCGTAACCTGAGTGCTCGCCCAAGCGAACCTCGCAGTCAGCGATCAAGCTCTCCCAAGAAGACAACCAGGGTCTTTTCCACTGTCTCCCCGCCGTATCGCTTGTACGTCGGGTAGTAGGTTTCCGCGTGCCGGAACTTCGGGTCCAACTGGACTTGCTCTTGACGGATTCCCGTTTCTTCAGCCAGCCTCTCTCGGCGCCACTCGACTTCCGTTTCGCCGTCGCCAATGTGGCCTTTGGGAAGATCGTAGCGGTTCGGGTGCTTCATAAGAAGGAAGGCTCGATCCGGCTGCGAACAAAAACAGAACACCACACGACTTAACTAACTTGCCCTTGGGGAAATGTCAAACGCCCGGCAAGTAGAGGCTGAGCATCAGGATCAGGGCGATGAGAATCAGAATGGGCCCGCAGATTTTGAGCAGAAACAGGTTCTTCCAACTTCGGGTCGGAATCGCACCATAACCCAATAGGATTGAAAAGACGCCCGCCAGGAACATGATTCCGAAGTCGGCAAGTTCTCCGATCTGGTGGGCGGACGGCGCTAAGAGAGGATGCATGGCAGGACCCCTTTCTTCGGGACTGGGATTTGCAAATTGATGGGAACGTCGAGCCTGCGAACCACCTGAGTTTGCTGTCGCTGCCGCCCAATGTCAAGACCCCTTGGACGTACGCTGAGCGTGGGAAAGTTCGGTCTTCCGATCAGACAACCGTCGTCATCCGATCATCAATCTGCACCGGCCTCTACCAAGCTGCTCTGGGCCGGGCGGAACGTAGAGCACCTGCCGGTGCTGCTGCTGTTGCTCAGCGGCACGATGAAGCTCTTGCAGGCACACCAACGGCACCCTTATGGACGAATCTCACCGCGCGGACTATAATCCGAGACGCGGAAACATGTCCAGCCGCGACCCTTCGAGCAGCAAACAGGCATGCCGAATCTCGGGAGAACTTCGATGAACCTGAACCTGAACCTACGCGATATTCTCTTTGGGCTCATGCCCGGAGTTGAGTTTGTCTTTCGCTATGGCCGCGAGTTGACCAAGGGGGATTTCTTGGAGTTGACTGCGGGACAATACGAGGTCTATTATCAAAAGGAAGGGCCGACCAAAGAGCGGATCTTCCGCCTCGCTCTTGCCGAGCCCACGGTGACGGAACGAACTCCGGAAAAGGTGACCCTCACTTTGGAGATCGTAACCGAGCAGCAGAAACGCCAGGTCTTGGCGGCGGTGGACTATATCCGTAAAAGTACAAAAGCACTAGATTCGAAAAACCCAGTTTCCAGCAGCGGCTGGAGTTTCTCGGCAATAGCATTCGGGCAGAGGTGGCAGTGACGGGAATCAAAGTCCGCAAGCGAGGATAACGCGGACTCCGGGTCGTCGTCCGTCATGCCGCCACCGTCTCCCTGACCGCCACCTCCTCACGCTGCACCGGGATCTCTGGCGGTGCTTCGATGCCCATGCGGATCTGCCCGCCCCCGACTTCGATGACGGTGGCGATGCTGTTGGCGTCTATGACTATGGGTTCGATTCCACTTCTCTCCGCTAGAGTACCTTGGATTCGCGTTCGGCGGCTTTCTTGAGGCGGTCCCTCATCAATGCCGTAGGTTTCATGCCTGCCCATTCCGACTTTCGCTATTCCTCGAACAGCAACCGTTGCGGTTTACCGCCTGGGCAGCGCATCACAAGGTCTCGACAACTCGTCGGCTACAATTCCGGCCAGCGGCGGCACGTCAGTCGCCGCCTTGATTGACGGCAAAAGCTGCCCGTAGAGAATGATCTTCCGATCGTTTCGGGAGAGATGGAAGCCTTCCACTTGCAGACGGCGGATTTTGCGCGGGCCCGCTGGATCGACGCGTCAACCGAAGGAGCGGGGCAGGTACTCCTTGCGGTCCTCGCCGGTCAAGACGAGCTTGGCGAAATGCCTGAAGTCCGGCCGCCGCCCCGTTTGTCCGACGGCCTTCAGAACGGCAAAATCGCCCTGACAATGCGTGCACGTGGCCCGCCCGGCCGTCGTGCCCAGGGTGAAATCAAAGCGGTGGCCGCAACCCCGGCAGGCAACCAGGGGATCGTCCGCCGTCGAGCCTGGAAAGATGTCTCCGCGTCAGGCCGGGCAAGGCAAAATAGTCCGTGACCGGGCTCCCGCCCGCGTCGGCAAAGAGCGTGTTGAAATTGACGTCCGTGTCAATGTTGGCGGGCGTCAGGGCAATCGCACCGGCGGAACCGGGCAAGCCGGCGGGATTTCTGAGGGATGCCAGGCCCGCAGTAGTCAGACGGCGAGTTTCCGGAACACTTCCTGAACCAGAACAGAGTCATCGATTTGCCGAAAGTCGACTCATTTTGCCCAGGCTAGGCCCACCCTGCTTCAAGCGCCGCATTTCTGAGGATCCTCAATGAGCGTCCAGCAGACCCCGGAACTGGTCGAAGTCGAAGCGGCGCACTCTGGGATGCCGACACGGATTGTATCCGTTTGTTCCGACCAGCGGATGGCGACGTGCCAAGGACCGGCCTTCGGCAGCCGCACCGCCCATCGCAGGTAATCGCCGTCTTCCGAGAACGGTGCCAGATAAGCCCAGCCGTGGGACCAAGCCGTGAAGCCGGGGTTGTGGCGAAGACGGATGGTGATGGGGGCGTTAAGCATGGATGTTGAAGTCCGACGCAATACGCTCGTGGATCACAGACGGCACCGCATTTGGCTCGGAAGTCGCCTCAATTGCCCTTGCAAGAACCGCCAAAGCCGCACAGGGGTGGTTCACAGAGCGGTAAACCTGGGCATAGGGCTTGATGTGTGTTTCCGCAAAGGACTCAGCTTCCCCGCTGGTGAACGCCGCCGTGACAAGGTTCTCAGGAAAGCGGTTGACGATATCGAGCAGCGATTCTCGATTCACGCTTCCCAACCAGCCGCCACCAGGGGCGTACAGGCAAGTGCGAACGCCACCATCTGGTGAAATGTGAAGGATACTTGGCCGGAAGAAGCCTTTGCCTTCACAGGGGACACAATACCCTAGTTCCAAGACGGAAGACCACCGTAGCGGATTTCCATCTTGTCCTGACGCCCCGCCGATGTCGATCATCTCCATCGGAACAAGACGATTCGGTGAGATTCCCGCCCTGTCCGTCAAATGATCGCAAAGCGCGGGAAGGACCCTCGTCGCCCGACGCCCGTACACACGACCTGATAAGGTTGACCTTGGCTCTCGCATTCTCGTATCACCGAAGCAACCGGAATCCATGCTTCTGGACGATCCGTGTACCGGGTATCGTAGCTCAAGGCGAGGATCGCCACTCCATTCTCGCGGAGCCAACCTACTACATGTGCAGGCGACCGAAACTCCATTTGACCGACTCGTATGTCCTCCCGATTTCCCCACCATCCATTGGTGTTGATGCGGACCTCGATCTTCAGTGACCGTGCAGCTTCAACCAGTTCCGGCAGATTACTGCGTGCAAGAAGATTTCACCGCCTGTGAAGTTAACTCCTGACGATAGCAACCCGGCGAACCATGCGTCCCTCAGCACTTGTTTGCCAACTTCGGTGGACAACCAAGTGCCAGCCAGCCGCTTCCTTCGCTTGGACTTCCACGGCAAGATCGGTCGTTTTCTCCTTCTCGTCCCATCGACCAGTGGTGTACGGACTGACCTTCAACGTCGTCTTGCAAGTGATCGTGTAGTCGCTAGCCGCCGTTACCTTTACCCATTCGGGCAGGAAGAGCCGACGCACCCAAGTTCCCTTGGCTGGAATCTTCTCTGGACCCATCGGTCCACCGAAGTCCCAGCCTGCATCAACGAGCGGCAACGCCTTGTCGTTCACGTCCTTGACCGTTAGGTGATAGCTTACTGATTTGAACATTTCGCTCCGGGGGTAGCCGAACTGGATCGATTGCAAATCCTGATCCGAGCGGTTCTTCACCTGGAAGGACAAAAAGACCGGCTCGCCCACCATGATTTCGGGCTTGTCGAGGTGGAGGCTGATTTCAAGGTCGGCTTTGCCGACCTTGAAGTCTTTGCCAACGGGTTCCGTGGGGGATGCCCCGGCCAGCACGGCAGCAAGCAGAACGAAATTGATCGTAATCATCGGATCTCCCTGTCGGAATGGGTGGCCTGCGAACCACCTAAGTTTGCTGTCGCCGCCGCCCAATGTCAAGACCCCGTTGCACGTTCGCTCCGGCACGGGACGCAAATCGCCTTGCAACGGTGCGGCCTTGCAGCGGTTCGCCGAAGAGCATCGCCGCGCCGTCGCCGACCGCCAGGGCCTGATCCATTCAGCAGGGCCGAAGGACTGAGAACGTCCAACTCGCCTTCCATCACGATCGTGCCTCCGCCGTACGTATTATCGCCGCTGCATGCCAGCAGTCCCGTGCCCGTCTTGATCAGGCTGCCGTCGCCGTTGAGATCGCTGACCTGAAACTACTCAATCCTCTGGCTACTCGATTTGCCGAATATTGCATGGCTGAGAGAGGACGAAGAAGGAAAACGAACTTTTGTCAACGCTCCA
>CAWGOT010000013.1:0-268142 GCA_963824275.1 uncultured Planctomycetia bacterium
GCGGTTCCGTCGTCCGCAGCAGCTTCAACTGCTCAATGACCATGCTTATCAGCTTCTTGGCAGCGACGTGGACTTCCTCATTGCCCTGCACTAAATCCACGGGCTCGAAAAGGAGGAACTGCATCGCCGTAATCAGCACCAGCCGTTTCAGCGACTCAGGGCGGCAATTCTTCCACTTGGCTGATCCGAACGGGCTGGGGTGAACGTCCCGTAGCAGGGCGTCGATGTCCCCCTGCAAGTCCATAATCTCGAACAGCTTCTCGCGAATCAATCCTCCGATTCGCTCCGCCTCTCCGCGTTCTTCGTCGGATACGTCCACGTGAATGCTCCCTTGGCAAAGATTCTTGCTCATCCTTGGCGGAATGGTCTTCTGCGTTTGGCTTCCTATGCTTCCGCCTCCAAATGTCCACGCCCAACCTCCCTGCTCGCCTATCGACGACATCCTTGCCTATCATCTATAGCGACAAAATCTTCGAAACCGCCAGAAACGTGCAAAACAGGCATCGTCACCACCAATTGGGATGTGCATTTATCCAATCTCAGGTAACCGTTTCGGTGGCGGCTGAAATATCATCGCCGAGTTCAGGGCGGCCGCTCCCGTGATCGAGCCCTCGCTCCTGGCCTCCGATTTTGCTCACCTGGCGGAGGAGATCCGCCGCTTGGAAGAGGCCGGGCGCAGGTCCTGCACCTCAATATCATGGATGGGCATTTCGTGCCCAATATCAGCTTCGGTTTCCCCGTGATCGAGGCCCGTGCAAGCGGCGGACGGTTCAGTACTTCACCACCGACCGCTTCCTGCAGCTCTTCGGCTTGCAGGACCTTGGCCGATCTGCCGCAAAGCGAGGAGATCGATCGGCAGTAAGGGCATGGGCGGGAACGGGGCCTGGGATGCTGGCACTGCGGCCAATACTTCCCGCATTGCGCATACGGCCTATATTAACATCCATTTTCAAATTTTTCGCGGCCTCACGGCCGCGTCCGCGAAACGCCTTACGGCTTCAATGGGGCCGCGACTCTTCAGTCGCGGAAATGCCGAAGGTCCGCTCCGCGATTACCATCACCGAGGACTGGCTTCAATGGGGCCGCGACTCTTCAGTCGCGGAAATGGGGCGTTGGGCGGAGAGGCGGGGACCGATGGGGTGTGCTTCAATGGGGCCGCGACTCTTCAGTCGCGGAAATTCGCCGCCGTGGACCTCGACGACTTGATCCTGGTGATGCTTCAATGGGGCCGCGACTCTTCAGTCGCGGAAATCGCTCCGCCGGCCTTCGAGGTGCATCTTCCTGAACTGGCTTCAATGGGGCCGCGACTCTTCAGTCGCGGAAATCCGACGATGCGAGGAGCAAAGGAGAAATGAGATGATGCTTCAATGGGGCCGCGACTCTTCAGTCGCGGAAATGCGACGGCATACCTTCGTAGCGCGGTGCCTCGGCCGCGCTTCAATGGGGCCGCGACTCTTCAGTCGCGGAAATGAGAAACTCACTGCTGAATTTCGAGCGTATGCCAGTAGCTTCAATGGGGCCGCGACTCTTCAGTCGCGGAAATAACAGCTCTTCGTTCAGCACTTGAACGCTAAAGGCGCTTCAATGGGGCCGCGACTCTTCAGTCGCGGAAATGAGAAACGGCGATCGACGTTCCCGGCTACGCTTACCGGCTTCAATGGGGCCGCGACTCTTCAGTCGCGGAAATCAGCCGGCCTCGCAGCACGGCCGGGGGACCCTCAGAGGCTTCAATGGGGCCGCGACTCTTCAGTCGCGGAAATCCTTGACACTCATCCGCGCAAATGCAGGGGTTATGCTTCAATGGGGCCGCGACTCTTCAGTCGCGGAAATCAAACAATAAACCGCCGTGTAGATCCGTTCTCGTCTGGGCTTCAATGGGGCCGCGACTCTTCAGTCGCGGAAATAGCGATCCAGGATGATCGCACCGCACGCGTACGCTGCTTCAATGGGGCCGCGACTCTTCAGTCGCGGAAATGAATCGCCGGTCGTCAAGCTCATCATGCGCTACCAGCGGCTTCAATGGGGCCGCGACTCTTCAGTCGCGGAAATGAGCTTGCCCGATAGCTGATCCAGAGTTACGGATTCGCTTCAATGGGGCCGCGACTCTTCAGTCGCGGAAATGCCGATGATTTGAGTCTGGGTCATGGTAAATTACTCCTGCTTCAATGGGGCCGCGACTCTTCAGTCGCGGAAATAAGCCGGAATGAGAACCGGCATGACGGATGCCGAAATGCTTCAATGGGGCCGCGACTCTTCAGTCGCGGAAATCAGGCAGGTTAGGTACGGCTCTGGCCATGCGAGAGTAGCTTCAATGGGGCCGCGACTCTTCAGTCGCGGAAATTCCAGAACGGCCTGACATACCTAGGCTTATCTAACCAGCTTCAATGGGGCCGCGACTCTTCAGTCGCGGAAATTCGTGTAGCGGGAGCACTGAGGGTAGTGCCCACGGCGGCTTCAATGGGGCCGCGACTCTTCAGTCGCGGAAATGCGGACTGACCCAGCGAAAGCGTAAGCAGTCAGGTGGCTTCAATGGGGCCGCGACTCTTCAGTCGCGGAAATGGCGTTGGACAAAATGCTGACGAAGCGCAGAAGTTGCTTCAATGGGGCCGCGACTCTTCAGTCGCGGAAATCAAGGCGTACACCGCAACGCCCACCGGTGCCACGCTGGCTTCAATGGGGCCGCGACTCTTCAGTCGCGGAAATCCGGCGGACGACTCAAAGGAACCTCGCCAAATGTCGCTTCAATGGGGCCGCGACTCTTCAGTCGCGGAAATTCGACGGCGGCAAACGTGAGCGGCGATGGAAGTGGCGCTTCAATGGGGCCGCGACTCTTCAGTCGCGGAAATCACGCTGATGGTCGAGCCGAACCCCATCGAGCTCATGCCGCTTCAATGGGGCCGCGACTCTTCAGTCGCGGAAATGGCCTGGCTGCCGTACAGGGCCAGTCCGCCAAGCTGGCGCTTCAATGGGGCCGCGACTCTTCAGTCGCGGAAATAAAAGCCCTGGCGCCATGAACGAACTGGATCAAGTCGCTTCAATGGGGCCGCGACTCTTCAGTCGCGGAAATGACATTGTCGTCGAAACCTCCCAAAGGACCCTGCCGTGCTTCAATGGGGCCGCGACTCTTCAGTCGCGGAAATGATGAGACCGGACAAGGTCCCACCCGGCCGCGGGGCAGCTTCAATGGGGCCGCGACTCTTCAGTCGCGGAAATCTTCAATGGGGCCAGCGCCCGGCGCAGTTCGCGTGAGCTTCAATGGGGCCGCGACTCTTCAGTCGCGGAAATATCGCCGCCATCCTGCCCGCGGGCACGGTGGTCGTCATGCTTCAATGGGGCCGCGACTCTTCAGTCGCGGAAATGCGTTCGCCGGGGATCCGACTGAGTTCGGCAAGGGCATGCTTCAATGGGGCCGCGACTCTTCAGTCGCGGAAATGGCGGCCAACACGGCCAGCACGAAGCCGACGGCGTAGATGCTTCAATGGGGCCGCGACTCTTCAGTCGCGGAAATCGGCCGCCGTCGAGATCCTCCGCAAGGTCCCCAGCAGCTTCAATGGGGCCGCGACTCTTCAGTCGCGGAAATGGCGTCGTGTCCCAGACTGCCGTCGACCATCAAGCCGCTTCAATGGGGCCGCGACTCTTCAGTCGCGGAAATGCCGACGATTTCTTGTCCAATTAAGATAATTAAATTGCTTCAATGGGGCCGCGACTCTTCAGTCGCGGAAATGTTGTTCGCAACGCTGGAACCGTTTACGTAGACGCTAGCTTCAATGGGGCCGCGACTCTTCAGTCGCGGAAATCTACTTTTTGATTCCTATTGTGATGTGAAAAGGCAGCTTCAATGGGGCCGCGACTCTTCAGTCGCGGAAATGGCGGCCGGCGAGCGGGATGCCATTCGCAACGAGGCCGGCTTCAATGGGGCCGCGACTCTTCAGTCGCGGAAATAAGGCCGCACGGGTAATGTGGGCAAAAAGACAACTCGCTTCAATGGGGCCGCGACTTTTCAGTCGCGGAAATGCTGCGGCACCTCAAACTTGGTCCCAAACCCAAGGGCGCTTCAATGGGGCCGCGACTCTTCAGTCGCGGAAATGCTCCGCACGAATACCGGCCCCGCACGCACGACAACGCGCTTCAATGGGGCCGCGACTCTTCAGTCGCGGAAATCGTGTCCTTAGATAAGATGGCACGGGGAGGTCTGGATGAGCTTCAATGGGGCCGCGACTTTTCAGTCGCGGAAATCCTAGCGGTTATCGCGATACCGTGGTAACGGACATTGGCTTCAACGGGGCCGCGACTCTTCAGTCGCGGAAATCAAGCCGGCCGAATCGGCCCCTACCGCGGCATCGCTGCTTCAATGGGGCCGCGACTCTTCAGTCGCGGAAATCTTGCAACTAACCTCTTAGCTTCTAATGCACTTGAAAGCTTCAATGGGGCCGCGACTCTTCAGTCGCGGAAATCAGATTGCATTGAATCGCCTGGGGCCGGAGCGTGGTGCTTCAATGGGGCCGCGACTCTTCAGTCGCGGAAATGGCTTATCGATACCGCTCGCGTAATGCGAGAAGGCAAGGCTTCAATGGGGCCGCGACTCTTCAGTCGCGGAAATCCGCCGCAAAACACGCCCACGCCTGCCCCACGTGCACGCTTCAATGGGGCCGCGACTCTTCAGTCGCGGAAATCCGGATGCTCGAATCCGGGGTTACGCCCCCTGGCTGGCTTCAATGGGGCCGCGACTTTTCAGTCGCGGAAATAATGCTCCATGCCCTTGCGGATCTAAAAAGAAGGCGGCTTCAATGGGGCCGCGACTCTTCAGTCGCGGAAATTAGTTGCATCGGCAGTCGCTACACCGCTATGCAAGCGGCTTCAATGGGGCCGCGACTCTTCAGTCGCGGAAATTGGGACGCAATCGACCATAAGCAACGAACTACTACGGCTTCAATGGGGCCGCGACTTTCAGTCGCGGAAAATAGTATCGACGTGGCGCGGAAGTCGCAACGGCGATACTGCTTCAATGGGGCCGCGACTCTTCAGTCGCGGAAATGGCAATCTGCGTGCGGAGCGTGGACGGCCGCTCGGGGCTTCAATGGGGCCGCGACTCTTCAGTCGCGGAAATGTACGCCGAACGCCGGGCAATGTGCCATATCGTGGAGCTTCAATGGGGCCGCGACTTTCAGTCGCGGAAATCGCGACCAGCGCCCAGGACGACTTCGCGGATATGGCCGCTTCAATGGGGCCGCGACTCTTCAGTCGCGGAAATGCTCCACTTTAGTGGTGGTTACTCGCAAGATGCAGGGGCTTCAATGGGGCCGCGACTCTTCAGTCGCGGAAATTTGGGAAGGGGCCATTGCCACGTTTCGCTTTGGGCGCAGCTTCAATGGGGCCGCCGACTTTCAGTCGCGGAAATCTCAGGATCAAATGCCTTGCCTGTGATGGTCGGCGTGCTTCAATGGGGCCGCGACTCTTTCAGTCGCGGAAATCGGCAAGCCAACGCGATCTGAAATCGCGTGCCCAAGCTTCAATGGGGCCTGCGACTTTTCAGTCGCGGAAATCCGCGACACTGGTGCCAGGCCGTCCGCGACCTGAAGCTTCAATGGGGCCGCGACTTTTCAGTCGCGGAAAATCGGCGGTGCTGTTCTCATGGGAGGCCTTGGAATAAAGTGCTTCAATGGGGCCGCGACTTTTTCAGTCGCGGAAATAGTCCCTGTCGCGCTCTTGCCGAGAGGCAGCGGAGGAGATCGCTTCAATGGGGCCGCGACTCTTCAGTCGCGGAAATCACCGAGCGACTCGCCAAAGAACGCACTGATTTACAGCTTCAATGGGGCCGCGACTTTCAGTCGCGGAAATGGGATCAGGCTAGGACCAGCGAACCCAAGGCTCGCCGCTTCAATGGGGCCGCGACTCTTCAGTCGCGGAAATGTTTAGAAACAAGCAGGCGTGTTTAGGAACAAGCAATGCTTCAATGGGGCCGCGACTTTTCAGTCGCGGAAATCTTTACCCAGGTTTGGTACGGATGCTCGAAGGCTGGCTTCAATGGGGCGCGCGACTCTTCAGTCGCGGAAATCTTGGCCGTCTCGCAACATCTGCCGCAGTTCCTCCAGCGGCTTCAATGGGGCCGCGACTCTTCAGTCGCGGAAATTGGAAGGCCGGCTGGGAGCAAGACTGCATTCCAGCATGCTTCAATGGGGCCGCGACTCTTCAGTCGCGGAAATTAGACAAAAAATGAGAGCGGGCGAGATAATTGATACGCTAGCGATTAAGATAGTTGATCGGGCGGTTTCGGTGTCAATGAGACGGGCAGGCGAGTACCGGTGGCCTCTTCTCTGTTGGGTTAATTGTAAGCGCGCCGATTCTCGGTTGGGCGACGATCGCGAGGGAAGTCGTCACCAACGGTAGATCCAGGGGATCTCTCTCTGCCACGCCCGCGAGAGATCCCCTGCATCTACCGTTGGTGACGACTTCCCTCGCGATCGTCGCCCAACCGAGAATCGTGTGCTTACAATTAACCCAACAGAGAAGAGGCCACCGGTACTCGCCTGCCCGTCTCATTGACACCGAAACCGCCCATCAACTATCTTAATCGCTAGCGTATCAATTATCTCGCCCGCTCTCATTTTTTGTCTAATTTCCGCGACTGAAGAGTCGCGGCCCCATTGAAGCATGCTGGAGTGCGTCTTGCTCCCGCCGGCCTTCCAATTTCCGCGACTGAAGAGTCGCGGCCCCATTGAAGCCGCTGGAGGAACTGCGGCAATGTGCGAGACGGCCATGATTTCCGCGACTGAAGAGTCGCGGCCCCATTGAAGCCAGCCTTCGAGCATCCCGTACCAACCTGGGTAAAGATTTCCGCGACTGAAGAGTCGCGGCCCCATTGAAGCATTGCTTGTTCCTAAACACGCCTGCTTGTTTCTAAACATTTCCGCGACTGAAGAGTCGCGGCCCCATTGAAGCGGCGAGCCTTGCGTTCCGCTCGGTCCTAGCCTGATCCCGATTTCCGCGACTGAAGAGTCGCGGCCCCATTGAAGCTGTAAATCAGTGCGTTCTTTGGCGAGTCGCTCGGTGATTTCCGCGACTGAAGAGTCGCGGCCCCATTGAAGCGATCTCCTCCGCTGCCTCTCGTAAAGCCGACAGGAATTTCCGCGACTGAAGAGTCGCGGCCCCATTGAAGCACTTTATTCCGAGGCCTCCCATGAGAACAGCGCCGCCGATTTCCGCGACTGAAGAGTCGCGGCCCCATTGAAGCTTCAGGTCGCGGACGGCCTGGCACCATGTCGCGGATTTCCGCGACTGAAGAGTCGCGGCCCCATTGAAGCCGGCACGCGATTGTCGGATCGCGTTGGCTTGCCGATTTCCGCGACTGAAGAGTCGCGGCCCCATTGAAGCACGCCGGCGATCGACAGGCATGGCATCTGTCCTGCATTTCCGCGACTGAAGAGTCGCGGCCCCATTGAAGCTTTCCACAGCGAAACGTGCGCGATGGCCCGATCCCAAATTTCCGCGACTGAAGAGTCGCGGCCCCATTGAAGCCCCTGCGTCTTGCGAGTAGCGCACTGCTGAAGCGACGCATTTCCGCGACTGAAGAGTCGCGGCCCCATTGAAGCCGGCCATATCGGTCGAAGTGTCCTGTCGCGGTCGATTTCCGCGACTGAAAGTCGCGGCCCCATTGAAGCGTCCACGATCATAGCACACTGTCAGGCGTTCGGCGCTGCATTTCCGCGACTGAAGAGTCGCGGCCCCATTGAAGCCCCAGCGGCCGATCCACGCTACCGCACCGCAGATGCGCATTTCCGCGACTGAAGAGTCGCGGCCCCATTGAAGCCGGTATCGCCGTCGCGACTCCGGCCAGGTCGACTCGCTATTTCCGCGACTGAAGAGTCGCGGCCCCATTGAAGCCGTCGTAGTTCGTTGCTTATGGTCGACTGCGTCCCAATTTCCGCGACTGAAGAGTCGCGGCCCCATTGAAGCCGCTTGCATAGCGGTGTAGCGACTGCCGATGCGACTAATTTCCGCGACTGAAGAGTCGCGGCCCCATTGAAGCCGCCTTCTTCTTAGATCCGCAGCGGCATGGAGCATATTTCCGCGACTGAAGAGTCGCGGCCCCATTGAAGCCACCAGGCGGCGTAACGCCGGATTCGAGCATCCGATTTCCGCGACTGAAGAGTCGCGGCCCCATTGAAGCCTGCACGTGGCGGCAGGCGTGGGCGTGTCTTGCGGCGATTTCCGCGACTGAAGAGTCGCGGCCCCATTGAAGCCATCCTTGCTCGCATTACGCGGCGGTATCGATAAGCCATTTCCGCGACTGAAGAGTCGCGGCCCCATTGAAGCACCACGTCCGGCCCCAGGCGATTCAATGCAATCTGATTTCCGCGACTGAAGAGTCGCGGCCCCATTGAAGCTTGTCCAGTGCATTAGAACAGAGGTTAGTGCAAGATTTCCGCGACTGAAGAGTCGCGGCCCCATTGAAGCACCGATGCCGCGGTAGGCGGCCGATTCGGCCGGCTTGATTTCCGCGACTGAAGAGTCGCGGCCCCATTGAAGCCCATGCCGTTACCCGGTATCGCGATAACCGCTGGATTTCCGCGACTGAAGAGTCGCGGCCCCATTGAAGCTCATCCAGACCTCCCCGTGCCATCTTATCTAAGGCACGATTTCCGCGACTGAAGAGTCGCGGCCCCATTGAAGCGCGTTGTCGTGCGTGCGGGCCGGTATTCGTGCGGACATTTCCGCGACTGAAGAGTCGCGGCCCCATTGAAGCGCACTTGGGTTTGGGACCAAGTTTAGGTGCCGCAGCATTTCCGCGACTGAAGAGTCGCGGCCCCATTGAAGCGAGTTGTCTTTTTGCCCACATTACCCGTGCGGCCTCATTTCCGCGACTGAAGAGTCGCGGCCCCATTGAAGCCGGCCTCGTTGCGAATGGCATCCCGCTCGCCGGCCGCCATTTCCGCGACTGAAGAGTCGCGGCCCCATTGAAGCTGCCTTTTCACATCACATTGGACTCCGAAAGTACATTTCCGCGACTGAAGAGTCGCGGCCCCATTGAAGCTAGCGTCTACGTAAACGTTCCAGCGTTGCGAACAACATTTCCGCGACTGAAGAGTCGCGGCCCCATTGAAGCAATTTAATTATCTTAATTGGCAAGCAATAGTCGGCATTTCCGCGACTGAAGAGTCGCGGCCCCATTGAAGCGGCTTGATGGTCGACGGCAGTCTGGGACACGACGCCATTTCCGCGACTGAAGAGTCGCGGCCCCATTGAAGCTGCTGGGGACCTTGCGGAGGATCTCGACGGCGGCCGATTTCCGCGACTGAAGAGTCGCGGCCCCATTGAAGCATCTACGCCGTCGGCTTCGTGCTGGCCGTGTTGCCGCCATTTCCGCGACTGAAGAGTCGCGGCCCCATTGAAGCATGCCCTTGCCGAACTCAGTCGGATCCCGGCGAACGCATTTCCGCGACTGAAGAGTCGCGGCCCCATTGAAGCATGACGACCACCGTGCCCGCGGGCAGGATGGCGGCGATATTTCCGCGACTGAAGAGTCGCGGCCCCATTGAAGCTCACGCGAACTGCGCCGGCGCTGGCCCCATTGAAGATTTCCGCGACTGAAGAGTCGCGGCCCCATTGAAGCTGCCCCGCGGCCGGGTCGGACCTTGTCCGGTCTCATCATTTCCGCGACTGAAGAGTCGCGGCCCCATTGAAGCCGGCAGGGTCCTTTGGGAGGTTTCGACGACAATGTCATTTCCGCGACTGAAGAGTCGCGGCCCCATTGAAGCGACTTGATCCAGTTCGTTCATGGCGCCAGGGCTTTTATTTCCGCGACTGAAGAGTCGCGGCCCCATTGAAGCGCCAGCTTGGCGGACTGGCCCTGTACGGCAGCCAGGCCATTTCCGCGACTGAAGAGTCGCGGCCCCATTGAAGCGGCATGAGCTCGATGGGGTTCGGC
This sequence comes from uncultured Planctomycetia bacterium, assembly GCA_963824275.1. GTDB lineage: Bacteria > Planctomycetota > Planctomycetia > Pirellulales > Thermoguttaceae > JANXQG01. The sequence continues at coordinate 9,926 of CAWGOT010000013.1, forward strand.
TCGACCATCAGCGTGATTTCCGCGACTGAAGAGTCGCGGCCCCATTGAAGCGCCACTTCCATCGCCGCTCACGTTTGCCGCCGTCGAATTTCCGCGACTGAAGAGTCGCGGCCCCATTGAAGCGCATTTGGCGAGGTTCCTTTGAGTCGTCCGCCGGATTTCCGCGACTGAAGAGTCGCGGCCCCATTGAAGCCAGCGTGGCCCCGGTGGGCGTTGCGGTGTACGCCTTGATTTCCGCGACTGAAGAGTCGCGGCCCCATTGAAGCAACTTCTGCGCTTCGTCTAGCATTTTGTCCAACGCCATTTCCGCGACTGAAGAGTCGCGGCCCCATTGAAGCCACCTGACTGCTTACGCTCGCTGGGTCAGTCCGCATTTCCGCGACTGAAGAGTCGCGGCCCCATTGAAGCCGCCGTGGGCACTACCCTCAGTGCTCCCGCTACACGAATTTCCGCGACTGAAGAGTCGCGGCCCCATTGAAGCTGGTTCGATAAGCCTAGGTATGTCAGGCCGTTCTGGAATTTCCGCGACTGAAGAGTCGCGGCCCCATTGAAGCTACTCTCGCATGGCCAGAGCCGTACCTAACCTGCCTGATTTCCGCGACTGAAGAGTCGCGGCCCCATTGAAGCATTTCGGCATCCGTCATGCCGGTTCTCATTCCGGCTTATTTCCGCGACTGAAGAGTCGCGGCCCCATTGAAGCAGGAGTAATTTACCATGACCCAGACTCAAATCATCGGCATTTCCGCGACTGAAGAGTCGCGGCCCCATTGAAGCGAATCCGTAACTCTGGATCAGCTATCGGGCAAGCTCATTTCCGCGACTGAAGAGTCGCGGCCCCATTGAAGCCGCTGGTAGCGCATGATGAGCTTGACGACCGGCGATTCATTTCCGCGACTGAAGAGTCGCGGCCCCATTGAAGCAGCGTGCGCGTGCGGTGCGATCATCCTGGATCGCTATTTCCGCGACTGAAGAGTCGCGGCCCCATTGAAGCCCAGACGAGAACGGATCTACACGGCGGTTTATTGTTTGATTTCCGCGACTGAAGAGTCGCGGCCCCATTAAAGCATAACCCAGCATTTGCGCGGATGAGTGTAAAGGATTTCCGCGACTGAAGAGTCGCGGCCCCATTGAAGCCTCTGAGGGTCCCCCGGCCGTGCTGCGAGGCCGGCTGATTTCCGCGACTGAAGAGTCGCGGCCCCATTGAAGCCGGTAAGCGTAGCCGGGAACGTCGATCGCCGTTTCTCATTTCCGCGACTGAAGAGTCGCGGCCCCATTGAAGCGCCTCTAGCGTTCAAGTGCTGAACGAAGAGCTGTTATTTCCGCGACTGAAGAGTCGCGGCCCCATTGAAGCTACTGGCATACGCTCGAAATTCAGCAGTGAGTTTCTCATTTCCGCGACTGAAGAGTCGCGGCCCCATTGAAGCGCGGCCGAGGCACCGCGCTACGAAGGTATGCCGTCGCATTTCCGCGACTGAAGAGTCGCGGCCCCATTGAAGCATCATCTCATTTCTCCTTTCGCTCCTCGCATCGTCGGATTTCCGCGACTGAAGAGTCGCGGCCCCATTGAAGCCAGTTCAGGAAGATGCACCTCGAAGGCCGGCGGAGCGATTTCCGCGACTGAAGAGTCGCGGCCCCATTGAAGCATCACCAGGATCAAGTCGTCGAGGTCCACGGCGGCGAATTTCCGCGACTGAAGAGTCGCGGCCCCATTGAAGCACACCCCATCGGTCCCCGCCTCTCCGCCCAACGCCCCATTTCCGCGACTGAAGAGTCGCGGCCCCATTGAAGCCAGTCCTCGGTGATGGTAATCGCGGAGCGGACCTTCGGCATTTCCGCGACTGAAGAGTCGCGGCCCCATTGAAGCCGTAAGGCGTTTCGCGGACGCGGCCGTGAGGCCGCGAAAAATTTGAAAATGGATGTTAATATAGGCCGTATGCGCAATGCGGGAAGTATTGGCCGCAGTGCCAGCATCCCAGGCCCCGTTCCCGCCCATGCCCTTACTGCCGATCGATCTCCTCGCTTTGCGGCAGATCGGCCAAGGTCCTGCAAGCCGAAGAGCTGCAGGAAGCGGTCGGTGGTGAAGTACTGAACCGTCCGCCGCTTGCCACGGGCCTCGATCACGGGGAAACCGAAGCTGATATTGGGCACGAAATGCCCATCCATGATATCGAGGTGCAGGACCTGCGCCCCGGCCTCTTCCAAGCGGCGGATCTCCTCCGCCAGGTGAGCAAAATCGGAGGCCAGGAGCGAGGGCTCGATCACGGGAGCGGCCGCCCTGAACTCGGCGATGATATCTTCAGCCGCCACCGAAACGGTTACCTGAGATTGGATAAATGCACATCCCAATTGGTGGTGACGATGCCTGTTTTGCACGTTTCTGGCGGTTTCCGAAGATTTTGTCGCTATAGATGATAGGCAAGGATGTCGTCGATAGGCGAGCAGGGAGGTTGGGCGTGGACATTTGGAGGCGGAAGCATAGGAAGCCAAACGCAGAAGACCATTCCGCCAAGGATGAGCAAGAATCTTTGCCAAGGGAGCATTCACGTGGACGTATCCGACGAAGAACGCGGAGAGGCGGAGCGAATCGGAGGATTGATTCGCGAGAAGCTGTTCGAGATTATGGACTTGCAGGGGGACATCGACGCCCTGCTACGGGACGTTCACCCCAGCCCGTTCGGATCAGCCAAGTGGAAGAATTGCCGCCCTGAGTCGCTGAAACGGCTGGTGCTGATTACGGCGATGCAGTTCCTCCTTTTCGAGCCCGTGGATTTAGTGCAGGGCAATGAGGAAGTCCACGTCGCTGCCAAGAAGCTGATAAGCATGGTCATTGAGCAGTTGAAGCTGCTGCGGACGACGGAACCGCAAGGATAGCAGTGGCCACGCGCTTACTGCCGATCGAGCTCCTCGCTCTGCGGCAGATCGGCCAAGGTCTGCAAACCAAAGAGCTGCAGGAACCGGTCGGTGGTGAAATACTGCACCATTCGCCGCTTGCCGCGACCCGCTTCGCAGGCGCCCCGCCGCTCGATCCGCAGCAGACGGCGGTGGACAAGCTGGGAAAGGACCGGGCCGCTGGGCTTCCCGCGGACTGTGCCGATCTGTTCGGCAGAGAGCGGCTGCTGATAGGCCACGATGGCCAACACGTCGATCGCCGCTTGCGAAAGCCGGGCCTCGCGAATCCGCCCGTAAAACTGCTCGCGGAGCGGATGAAACGGCTTCCGCAACGTGATGCGGTAGCCGTCGGAATCTTCCGCCACGAAGTAAGGACAGGCGTTCCGCGCATAACGCGCATTCAACTCGCCAATCAACTCGCCGATCTCGCCCGGCTCAACGCCGCGCATCAACTCGGCGGCGCGGGCGGCCGTCAGAGGGCGGTTGTCGCGATCGCCGACAAAAAGCATCGCCTCCAGGATCCCCAGCGGCGTGACCGGCAAGTCGTCGGCCGACGATTCCTCGACCGCTACGGCCGGCTCAAACGCCCGGGACTGCGGTTCGTTGGACCCCGCCAGGGCCCCTTCCGCCGCGGCCTGCGACTCGACCGGAGCACCGCCCTTGGGCGGCGCGCCCATGACCTGGGCGAACGCCCTGGCAAGCTCGTCCAGCGAAATGGGGTCCTGGTCCGGACTATTCATCTGCCACCCGCCAGAATCTCCAGTAGGTCCTTTCTGCCGGAAAGGACTATTGCGTAATGATCCCGTGGAAGGCCCGACGTTTCCAGCGGCGACGGGCACAATCGTCCTTCCCGGCAGGAAGGACCTGCTGGATGGTTCATTGATCCGATTCTTGATCCTTGCCGCCCGCCAAGGTCCCTTGGACAAAGAAGTAGATGCCGGCGGGCAGGGCCAACGCGCAAACAATCCCGTCAAAGACCGCTTCGGCCGTCACGCGGTCCCGATGCGGCAGAAAGGTCAGCACATCGGGCGGAAGGAATTGTGCCAAGAGGATCACGCCGGCAGCCAGGCCCAAGGCCAGCAGACCGGCGCCGATGCCAAATTTATCGTCGGTTGACATAGTTTGCCTTAAAAGTAGGACGGATTGCCAATCCGTCGTTTCTTTGGGGACGGATTGCCAATCCGTCCTACGGCGGTTGGAAAGGTGGGCAAAGTCCACCCTACCGTACCGGAATTCCCTCCAATAACGCATGCTGGCGACGGCGGACCAACTGCCGGGCGTCCGGCAGCAGCTCCTGAATCCCCTCCGGCAGCGGGGGAAACCCGACGCGGCGCATGACCTGATTCATCCTCAATACTAGTTTCTCATCCCGGCCATAATCCCACAAGATCCGTTCTCGGCAGAAAAGGAAAATCATGGGGGCCAGGCGGTCGGTGGCCCGGACCGACATACGGTTGACCGCCTCCTCGACCGCCCCCGGAACGACCGCTTCCAGGGCACGATAGTAGGCATCTAGCCCGCCGGGGTTGTCTTCGGCCAGGGTCCAATCGAGCAATACCTCGACCAGCACGTGGCCGAGGAAACTGGGCCGGAAGCCGCTATCGCCGGCCAGCGCGCGGCGGATCGGGGCGGAAAGCTCCAAGGTGGTCTCGGCAAAGGCCCTGGTCTTGTGGAATTGCGAATCGTCGCGGAAGTGCTGCAACAGCCCTCGCGCAATGGCGGCCGTTTCACCATTCGGGTGGACGACCCAGGGCTCCACGTTTTTTGCCTTCACCCGCACGCCGCGATCGACGACCGCCAGCCAGTCGGGCACGGCCGTCCCCGCCACGAAGTAAGGATCGGCCAGGAATGGCAGGGCATGGGCGAAGTAGTTCATTCAGCCGTTCCGCCGCAGGGATGAAGGGATGAGCGATGAAGGGATGATGGATGAGCGATGAAGGATGAGGACATGGGCGAAATAGTTCAATCAGCGCGCTCCGCAGCTAGCGGGGCGAGATGTTTTGCCAAAGATCTGCGGGTGCGAAGGCCGCAAGATGTCCAGGATTGCTGACCAATCCAAGCGGCCCCGCATCGAGAAGCACGACCCGCGTCACCAGCTAATTCCCTTCAACGCTGGTGGAAAGAGTTTGCGCTGCAAAGGACGATCTTCATCGAGAGAGCGCACCAAGTACTCAAACGTCTCTTTTTGCTCTTCATGGTCTTCCTCCAGCCAAGATTGCAGCAGCGCGGCAAACTTCTCACGTCGGTCCCTCATGGGCAGGTGCTGCTGCAGCACTTGGACAACGAACTGATCGGGCGCAATGCCCTGCCGACTGGCCTCGCCAATCAGCCGTTGCTCCAGATCAGCGCTCAAATCCAATGTCAGCGTCATCTAGTCTCTTCCCAAGAGCGTGTTTTCCGTCCTTTAGTCCATCGAAGTTATACAGTCCAACTCTAAACGACCCCGACCCACCCCGCGTACCCCGCGTCGGTGGAACGATGACTGATGGGCTAAAACCGCCGTCCCGCTACGTTTCGCGTCTTCCCCTGTGGGTGCCCGGCCCGCAGGGCCGGGCACCCACAGGGGAAGACGCGAAGAGTGTCCGTGGCCGCGTTTTAGCCCATCAATCATCGCTCCACCGGGACAAGCCCGGTGGTGGCGTTTGCAGGTTGACTTATACACTAATGCACAGGTTCACGAAAGCGAGGAACTTTGCGGCTTGCGGCTTCGCAGGATGGTCCGCCGCGCGCTAATGCTTAAAATGCCTTCTCCCCGTAAAGATCATCGGCACCTGGTGGCGGTTGCAGGCGGCGATCACGTCAGGGTCGTTGCGCGAGCCGCCGGGCTGGATTACGGCGACCACGCCCACCGCGGCGGCGGCCTCGATCGAATCGGGGAAGGGAAAGAAGGCGTCGGAGGCCAGCACCGAGCCGCGGACCCGATCGCCCGCCTTCTTGATGGAAATCTCCACCGCATCGACGCGGCTCATCTGCCCTGCACCGGCGCCTAACAACATGCGGTCCTTGGCCAGCACGATGGCGTTGGACTTTACGTGCCGGACCATCGCCCAGGCGAAGCGCAGGTCGCCCCACTGGGCCGCCGTTGGCTGGCAAGCGGTCACCACCTTCCACTCGTTTTCAGGATCGGGCAGCACGTCGGCATCCTGCAAGAGCAGTCCGCCCTCCAAGACCCGATAGGCCCAGCGGGCGGTTGGCTTGGCAATTGGCCCTGCCGCCATCAGGCGCACGTTGGCCTTCCACTTGGGCACCGTGGTCAGAATCGCCAGGGCCTCGGGCTCGAATTCCGGGGCGATGATCGCCTCGACGAAGAGGCCCGGCTCGGTCAGCACCTGGGCCGTGGCCGCATCGACCGTGCGATTCAATCCCAAGACGGATCCGAAGGCGCTGAGCGGGTCGCCTGCCATCGCCGCTTTCAGGGCTTCGGCGAGCGTGGCTGCCGCAGCCGCGCCGCAGGGATTGTTGTGCTTGATCACGACCGCCGCCGGGTCGTCAAAATCGCGGACCATAGCCAGGGCGCTGTCGAGGTCCAAGAGATTGTTGTAGGAAAGTTCCTTGCCGTTGAGTTGCCGTGCGGAGACCACGCTGGCGTCTGTCTCCCCTCGCCCGCCTGTCGTACCCGACAGGATGGGAGAGGGGCCGGGGGTGAGGGCCGCCGCATAGACGGCCCCTTCCTGATGCGGGTTCTCGCCATAGCGCAGCACCTGCTGCCGCTGGAACCCCAGATGCAGCGTGCCGGGGAAGCGACCTTCGGCGGTCACGCCGGCAAAATAGTCGGCGATCGCCCGATCGTAAAGCGCCGTCTGGGCGAAGGCCTTGCCGGCCAGTTTCCGCCGCAGTTCCAACGTGGTGCAGCCGTTGGCGCGGATCTGGCCGAGGATCTCGCCGTACTGCCGGGCATCGGTGGCAATGGTCGTAAAGGCATGGTTCTTGGCCGCCGCGCGGACCATCGTCGGCCCGCCGATGTCGATCTGCTCGATCGCCTCGTCGAGGGTCACGCCCGGCTTGCGGATCGTGGCTTCAAAGGGGTAGAGGTTGACGACTACCAACTCGAAGGTCAGGATGCCGTGCCTGGCCAGGGCCTGCATGTCCTCGGGGTTGTCGTGCCGGCAGAGGATGCCGCCGTGGACCTTGGGATGCAGCGTCTTGAGCCGCCCGTGCATCATTTCTGGAAAGCCCGTGTAGTCCGAGACGTCGCGAACCGCGATGCCTTCTGACTCCAGGTGCTTGCGGGTTCCGCCGGTGCTGTAGATTTCCACGCCGGCGGCAACCAGACCGCGAGCGAAATCGGCCAGCCCTTGCTTATCGCTGACACTGACCAGGACACGTTGAATACGGGGCGATTCCATAGAAAATTGGGGGCTCGGGAGGATGGTAACACCTGTCCAGTACTATTCCTGGAGGGAGGAGGCCCGTAAACGGGCCTGACAACGGGAAACGAATTGTCACACGGAATGATTGTCGCCTGCCATTAACCCGGCATAAATGCCGGGCCGATTACCGGCTGAAGCCGAAAACGGGCGTAAACGCCCGTCCCTTGTGGTCCGGAACGAAGCTGAAGCCGAAAACGGGCGTAAACGCCCGTCCCTTGTGGTCCGGAACGAAGCTGAAGCCGAAAACGGGCGTAAACGCCCGTCCCTTGTGGTCCGGAACGAAGCGGCGTGACGTCTCGTCCACCCGAGACGTCGCCTTTGCGCAGGCCGGTTGAACCATGTCGCACCGCGAACGCCGGAACCCGAAAAACGAAATTGTAACCTGCCGAGGGCAAATCGTCAGCCCTTGCCAGGTGTGCCAGGCGTTTGGCACGCTGGAGGGGTAAAATCCTCACGCTGCTCTTTCGGTGGATTTCAATTTTTGTTACGCTTCCGCAAGCATCGAGGAGGTGTGATGAAAGTTCTGGCCCTGATTGAGTGTGCGGACCACGTCTGCTACCGCTATCGCTTCAACGCGATGGCCTGGGCCTTGTCGCAAGAGGGCCTGCTGCTGGAAGCCCTGCCGATCGAAAAGGGCCTGGGCCGAATCTCGACGTTGCTGGCCGGGAGCCAGGCCGATCTCGTGATCTTGCAACGTAAGCTCTTGCCGGCTTGGCAGTTAGGTATTCTGCGCCGGAACGCGAAATGCCTCGTCTACGACATCGATGACGCCCTTTTCCGCCGCGACACCTATACTCGCAGGAAGCAGCATAGCGACACCCGCCTATCCCGCTTTCGCGGCATCGTGCGGGCAGCCGACGCGGTGCTGGCGGGCAATGACTACCTGGCCCAGTTCGCTGCGGCCTATGTCGACCCGCTGCGCGGGTGCCCCGCGAGCCAGATCCACTACGTGCCGACCTGCGTCGATCCCACCTGGTATCCCCTGGCCGGTCACCGCCGCAGCGGACCCTGGACGCGGCTGGTTTGGATCGGCCAACGGTGCATGCTGCCATCGCTGGACATTATCGACGAACACCTGACCGCCATCGGCCACCGCTTGCCGGATATGACGCTCCGCGTGATTTGCGACGCTCTGCCACGCCTTTCGGGCCTGAGGACGGAACTTCGCCCCTGGTCGTCGAACAGCGAAGCCGCGGAACTGGCCGACGCCGATATCGGCATCAGTTGGCTCTGCGACGATCTGTGGGGCCAAGGCAAGTGCGGCCTGAAGGTCCTGCAATACATGGCCGCAGGACTACCTGTCGTAGCCAATTCGGTGGGTGTCCATCGAAAAATGATCGTACATGGCGAGTCGGGCTTCCTGGTCGATACGCCGGAAGAGTGGGCCGAGGCCGTTGCCCGTCTGGCGGAGAATCCGTCCCTGCGGCAGCGGATGGGCGCCGCCGCCCGGAGGACTGTCGAAAGCGACTACGACGTGCATTGCTGGGGCCCGAAGGTTGCCGTGCTGTTGCGACAATTGATCGACAGGCAATCGCCAAATTGCCTGCCCTTCGAAAACCGCGAGCCTGGCCGGGTTCCATCCCTCGCTTGCGCGTCGGGCTTAGATCATCTTAAGCCGCGCGAGGCATAGCTCCCTCGCTTGCGCGTTGGGCTTATAGTTGCGCGGACAGAAATGAGCCGTTGGAGTCCCGCCTTTAGGCGGTTTGTCCGGCAGGTTTCCGGCTAAAGCCGGGACTCCAACGGCTCATTTCTGCCCGCGTGCAGTATAGATCATCTCAAGCCGCGCGAGGCACCCTCGCAGGTGCTTCGGGTTAGTATCACTTGCAACCGCGTGCGGTACAGTACCAGCGGTGGGGGTTGGTGGCACAAGCGGCGATTTCGCCTATAATCGGGTCGCATCCATGAAAGAGGTTCGTGTCGTTCTTGGCCGCACAAAGCATCCATTTCCGCCATTTCCGCAATTCCGACCCGCCGGCCTTGGTCGACGTTTGGCGGAGCCGCGCAGGACAACCGGAGCTGAACCCTGCGGTTAACGTGGAGATCTTCCAGCAGTTCGTGCTGGCCAAGACCTACTTCGATCCGGAGGGCCTGATCCTGGCCTGCGACGGTGAGCGAGCGCTTGGATTTGCGCACGCGGCATTTGGGGCCAACGACACGGAGGACGGCATTTCCACGGAGTTGGGCACTACCGAGTTGCTGGTGGTTCGGCCCGACTGCAATGCGGCTGAGGTGGCCGCCGGACTGCTTGAACATTGTGAAGCCTATCTCCATCGGCGGGGTGCGGGCGTGATTTACGGCGGCGGAATCCGCCCTTTGAACGGCTTTTACCTTGGCCTCTATGGGGGAAGCGAGTTGCCCGGCGTGCCGGAGTCGGACAGGGTGGCCCAGCAGGCATTCGCTTCGCACGGTTATCGCGAAATCGATCGCACGTTGCTTTTCCGCCGGGACCTGAGCACGTTCGAGGCGGTGGTCGACCGCCACCAGATGCAGATTCGCCGGCAGATGGTGGTGGAAGTGCTGATTGACCCGCCCTTGCGCACCTGGTGGGAGGCCTGCACGCTGGGCATGTTCGATCTCGTGCGGTTCGCCTTGGTTCCGCGGACGGGCGGCTCGGCGGTAGCGACGGCCACGTTCCGCCGCATGGAGCTGATTCCGATCGTCATGAAGCCGCCCTCGCTAGGGCTGATGGACGTCTCGGGTGGAAGAATCGGTCCGGCGTCGCGGCCTGGCGATCTTCCTTCTGAGCGAGGCCTTCCGCCAGTTCATCCGCGAGGGCACCCGCGGGGTCGAGGTCCAGGCCATGCAGCACAACCTGGCCGCCCAGGGCCTGTATCGCAAGATGGGCTTCCAGCAGTTCGGGCAGGGAAGCGTGTTTCGGAAAGAATCAAACCCAATTTAGTCTTCGCGGGCGGGAATGAGCCGTTGGAGTCCCGCCTTTAGGCGGAATGACGATTCCGGCTAAAGCCGGGACTCCAACCGGCCCATTCCTGCCCGCGTGCGGTAAGAGGAGCCGGTGCCTTGGAAAACCTGATCAAAGTCATCATCCTGGCCGTCGTGCAAGGGCTGGCCGAATTGCTTCCAGTTTCGAGTTCGGCGCACGTGATCGTGGTTGAGAAGCTGATGGGCTTGGACCCCTCCGAACCGAAGATGACGTTGCTGCTGGTGATGCTCCATACCGGAACGATGTTTGCGGTAATCCTCTATTTCTGGCGGGCCTGGAAAAAAAGCCTGTTTGCCTCCCGTGCCGTGTTCAAGGAACAAGCGGTCCGACTTCTTGTCGCGTCGATGTTCACCGCTGTCATCTACCTGGGAGTGAAAAAGGGCCTCGAGATGTCAGGCTTTCTGGTCAAAGATGCCGCCGGCCACGCCGAAATCGAGTCCCTTTTCGGTAACCTCGGTCTTATCGCTGCGGCCCTGGCCTCGGTAGGGGTATTGATCTTGGTCGCCGGGTTAGCCGAGAAGGCGACGGCTGGCAACCGAGAAATTGGAATCCGGGAGGCCGTGTGGATTGGCATCGTCCAAGGGTTTACTTTGCCGTTCCGGGGATTTTCGCGTTCTGGAGCAACGATTTCCACCGGCTTGCTGCTGGGCGGGCTCAAGGCGCGGGTGGAGGAATTCAGCTTCGCTCTGGCAGTGATTCTGACGCCGGCGGCAATCGGACAAGAGCTGTGGCGGTCAATCCGAGACCATCGCGAAGCCTGGAACTTCGACTTCGTGTGGAGCTTGTTCGGTCCCAGCCTTGTAGGAATGGTCTGCGCTTTCTGGCCGGCTTGCTGGCTCTGAAGTGGCTCTCGCGGTGGCTGGAAGGCGGCCGCTGGTGGCTTTTCGGCGTCTATTGCCTGGCAGCGGCGGGAGTAGTCTTCGCTCTCAAACGCAGCGGTTTTTGAGCCTGGGATATTTCCCGTTTCGATGCGATTGAAGCCCGACGCGCCAGCGAGGAATCTACGCTAATATCCCCGGACGTAGATTCCTCGCTGGCGCGTCGGGCTTCAATCGCGATCACCCCCGAACCAGTCCTCCCATCGCTCGAATCTCCTCCTCCGAAAGGACGATCGTTCCGGCGGCTGCGTTCTCCTTGGCCTGCTCGACGTCGCGGGCGCCGCAGAGCACGCAGGTCATGCCCGGCTGGGCGGCCGTCCAGGCGATGACCAACTGCCCGATCGTTGCGCTGTGCCGGTCGGCGATCGGCTCAAGCTGCTGCATGAGGCCGTTGATCCGCGCGACGTTCTCCGGACGGAAGCGCGGATTGGCCTTCCGCAGGTCGCCCGCGTTGTACTGCCGGTCGGGCGGCAGCTTGCCGGTCAAGAGCCCGTTGGCCAGCGGCGAATAGGCCAGCACGGAGACGTGATTCTCGCGGCACCAGGCCAGGATCCCGTTCTCCTCGAGGTTGCGATCGAGCATGCTGTATTTTTCCTGGTCGGAATCGATCGGCCCGTAGGCCTTGAGCTGATCGAGGGTGCAGTTCGAGACCCCGAACGCGCGGATCTTGCCCTCCTGCTTCAGCCGCTGGAGCTCGGCCACGCTGTCGGCCAGGGGCGTGCTGGGGTCCTGCCAATGGGTTTGCAGGAGATCGATGCGATCGGTCTGGAGATTGCGCAGGCTGCGCTCGACCTCCTCGCGAATGGAAGCCGGCCGCAGGTTCTTGTAGATCTTCTTGTCGACCGGGCGGAGCGTGGCCCCTTTATCGTCGGCATAGAAGTGCAGCGTGCCTTCTTCGCGGTCCCAGATCAGGCCGCACTTGGTGGCCAGCACGACCCGCTCGCGGCGGTCGCGGATGGCCTGGCCCACGATCCGCTCGCTGTGGCCGTAGCCGTAGACGGGGGCCGTATCGATCAGGTTGATCCCGTGCTCCAAGGCCGCGTGGATGGCGGCGATCGATTGCCGGTCGTCGGCCCCGCCCCACATCCATCCGCCGGTGACCCACGCCCCGAAGCCGACGGCGGAAATGTCGATCCCCGACGATCCGAGTTTTCGCATCAACATGGTTGCTCCCTTTCGATTTTCTTAGAACTTACAGTAATCACCTGCGTTTCCTGGCTTGTGCCTTTTTCGCCCATTCCACGAACTCGCCGACGACGCCGGTTTCACCGACCTCGCCGCGGCGGTTTACGAACCGCATCAGATCGGCCGGCTTGAGAAACGGAAAGGCGAGGCTGCGCTCGACCATTTCGTACTTTCCCGTCTTGGTCAGGCGATAGAATTTCAGGCCGCGTCCGCGGTGCCGCCAAACTTCCGGAATGCCGATCTTGGCAAAAACCGGCATCCGCGGCAGCGACGAACTGGTCACGTCGACTTCGATCGCCAGATCGGGCGGCGGGTCTTTCTCAGGGTCATACGTCTCCTTGCAGCGCACCAGCGGCTCGTGTGCCAAGTAGTAGGTCTGGTCGGGCTGAAGACCGCGACCGCCTGTCTTCGCGCGAAGCGTCGTGGAACCGATGCTCTGAATGGGAATGTCGAGTGCCAGGGTGAATGCCTCGATCATGCGACCGACCAGTTTCGCCACCCAGTCGTGGTCCTTGCGCGGGCTCATCATTTCCAAAGTCCCTTCATCATAGGTATGTCGCAAGTCGAGATCGGGCGTGGCGTCGAGGAGTTTCATGTAGTCTTCCCAGGTCACGCCATACAGGACGCGCCGCATCTCCAGCGTGCCCTCGTCGTACGTGTGGCGCAGGTGATACTCCCCCAGCGCGTCGAGAATGCCCTGGTAGGTCTCCCAAGGAACGCCGTAAAGTACCACGAATTCGCATTCGGAGGAACCCTGCTTGTGTTCAGCGGTTATTTCAGTCGCCATAGCCCAATACCGAATTGAATGCAAGAACGGCTCATGCTGTCCTTCTCATAATCATATTTTTCGCCCAGGGTGCCTGCAATGTGCGGGTCGCACTAGCCGGGAGTCCCATCCTTTGCGGCAATTATAGTGGCCGTGTCCCGAAACGCAACCGGCCTAGGGCCTTTGAAAGCCCGGCGCCGTGGGAACAGACGTTCAGATTGACATTGCCGCCCAGCGCCCTACATTCTCTTAAGCGCCATGAATCCAAGCCAGATCATTGCTCGCAAACGAGATGGAGGCACTCTCTCCGCGGCGGAAATCGCCTATTTCATTCAAGGCTACGCCCGCGGCACGATTCCCGACTATCAAATGGCCGCCCTGGCGATGGCCATCTACTGGCGCGGCATGGACGAAGCGGAAACGGCCGCGCTCACCGAGCAGATGCTGCGGTCGGGCGAGGTCCTCGCGGGCGACGACCTGTCCTCTCGCGTCGACAAGCACTCGACCGGAGGCATCGGCGACAAATGCTCGCTGGTCCTCGCTCCGCTGCTGGCCTGCTGCGGCCTCACGGTGCCGATGATCTCCGGTCGAGGGCTCGGCCCGACCGGCGGCACGCTCGATAAACTCGAGTCGATCCCCGGCTTTCGCACGGACCTCTCCGCCGAGGAGATTCGCCAGGTCGTGGACCGCGTAGGCTGCGTGATCACGGGCGCCACTCCGAACCTGGTCCCCGCCGATCGCAAACTCTACGCCCTCCGCGACGTGACGGCAACCGTGGCCTCGATTCCGCTGATCACGGCCAGCATCATGAGCAAGAAGCTGGCGGAAGGTCTCTCCGCGCTGGTGCTCGACGTGAAGTTCGGCTCCGGCGCCTTCATGAAGACGCGGCACTCCGCGCGGACGCTGGCCCAATCGATGGTTGCCACGGGCGAAAGGATGGGAGTGCGGACGACGGCCCTGTTGACCGATATGAACCAGCCCACGGGCCGGCTGGCCGGCAATGCCGTCGAAGTCGACGAGGCGATCGGCTGCCTCTCCGGCCAGGGCCCGGAGGACCTCCAGCGGCTGACGTTCGCCCTGGCCGCGGAGATCCTCTCTGCTGAAGAACCTGGCGGGCAGCCCCCAGCATGCCGACGCAGTCCTTCGCGATCATCTTTGCAGCGGCCGGGCGCGAGAGAAGTTCGAGGCAATGGTCGCGGCCCAGGGCGGCGACCTGCGTGCCCCGCGGCCAAAGGCGCCGGAAAGCGTTGTCAGCGCGGATCGATCGGGCTTCGCACGCGCGATCGATACGGAGACATTGGGTATGGTGATTGTCGATCTCGGCGGCGGACGCAAGGCGATGGGGCAGGCGATCGATCATTCGGTCGGCTTGGAGATGCTTGTCCGACTGGGCGATTACGTAGAGGCAGGGCAGCCCCTCGTGCGGATCTTCGCGCAAGGAAACGACCATGAGTGGGCGGCAGGGCGGATCGCGGCAGCAATCAATTTGGAGCCCGAACCGGGAGCGGAACTGCCCTTGATCGCGGAACGGGTAACGGGGGAGACATGAACGCACAACAACGCCAGACCCTGATCGACGCGGCCCTCTCCGCGCGTCAGAGGGCTTATGCCCCTTATTCCAAATTCCGGGTGGGGGCCGCCGTCTTGACCGAAGCGGGAACAATCCATGCCGGGTGCAACATCGAAAATGCGTCTTACGGTTTGACGATCTGCGCCGAGCGGGTCGCCCTGGGCAGCGCCGTCGCCGCCGGAAGTCGGGCGCTAACGGCCATGGCGGTCGCCACGAGCGGGGGGGCGACTCCCTGTGGCGCGTGCCGGCAGTTCGCGGCCGAGTTCCGCCCTGACCTGCCCATCCTGCTGGTCGACGCCGACGATCCTGGCCGGGTTCTGGAAACGAATCTCGCGGAGCTACTCCCCAGCCAGTTCCAATTGCGGTAAAATCGCAGGCACGATGCAAGTCCCCGACGAACCACCTGCCGAGCTTCCCGCGCCTCCGCCCGACGCGACGCCTCCGCCGGCGCCAATCTTACCGGGGAAAACTGGCGAGACGGCCCTGTTTCCCCAGACGCCGTTGGCCTGGCGGCTTTACATCGCCGCGGGACTGCTAGGGCTGTTCGTCGCCGCTTCTGTCACCCGGGAGACGATCGGCCTCCGCGGCCAATCGCTGGCGGGCATCTTCTTCTTTTTCGGCATCGTGGCCCTCTTTTCCAACAACCTCCGCGCGGTCAATTGGCGGACGATCGGCTGGGGGATCGGCCTCCAGCTCTTGCTGGCCCTGCTGGTGCTGCGGGGCAAGGTGACGCTCGGCGAGCACAGCTACTCGGTCTACGGCTTGTTCGAACGCCTGGGCGACGTCGTGAGGACATTCCTGGGCTATTCCAGTGAAGGGGCGGACTTCGTCTTCGGAAACCTGGCCCATCCCGACCACATGCATGCCGTCTTCGGGGACAAGTACGTCTTCCCCTTCGCCTTCGTGGCCCTGCCGACGATCCTCTTCGCGTCGGCCTTCTTTACGGTCCTTTATCACTTTGGCATCCTCCAGGTCTGCGTCCGCTTGCTGGCCAAGATCATGATGTACTTGATGCGGACCAGCGGCGCGGAGACGCTGTTCGTGGCCGTCAACGTCTTCATGGGGCAGACCGAGGCCCCGCTGATCGTCAAGCCCTATCTGCCGCGGATGACCAATTCCGAGATGTTCGCCTTGATGGCCAGCGGCATGGCGCACATCTCCGGCGGCATGGCGGCCGTCCCGGCGGGCAGCTTGCTGTAATACTCCACGGGCTGCATCGTGGCTTCATCGCGATAGATCCCCAGATGCCAGACCTGGGCCTCGGGAATCAGGTTCAAGATCGGATCGACCATGCCCAGGCCGGCCCTCAAGATCGGGATCAGGGCGATCTTCTCGCTGATCGAGTGGCCGGTCGTCTCGGTCAGCGGCGTCCAGACCTTCTTGGGCTCGACGGCCAGATCGATCGTGGCCTCGTAGGCCAGCAAGACGGCCAGGCGCTGGATCAGCATGCGAAACTCGGCCGAAGGGGTCGCCGTGTTCCGCAACTGCGTGAGGTGATGTTTCACCAAGGGATGAGACAATTCGACGAGCTTCGGCTGCTGGGGGGTGGGATTCGACATGGGTGGATTCCCCTGGTAGGCCGTAGGGTGGGACTAGTGAGCTTGCGAACGCCGGCCCACCAATCATGCGTGTTGGTGGGCCGGTGCTCGCAAGCTCGCTGGTCCCACCCTACGGCGCTGGGTTCTGCCGGGGCAGCATGACCTCCTGATAGCCGGCCACGCCATCGACGGTGGCCGCCACAAGGCGCGTGCGGAAGGGGGCCAGATCGTAGCAGTCGCCGCTCTTGAGGATCTGGGCTGCCTCGTAGGCCGTGTTCACCCGCCGCTTGTATTCATCCTTGACGTCCTCGAAGACGCCCGTCAGGCCGTTGCCGACGTAATCGTCGCCGGTGCGGGCGTGCAGGTCGTAGGCCGTGCGGGTCAGGGCGCCGACCGTCTCGGCATAAATCCAGTAGCGGAGCGACTCATCCCAGGCCTTCCGGCAGCGCATGGCGTGCGGCACGTGTTGGATGAGCATGGTAATCGCATAGTTCAGTTCGCCCGTCCAACCGCCCTTGACGGCACCGCGGGCGGTCTCCACGATCGTCGCCGCCAGTCGCTGGGCCTGTGAACTTGGCTTGACGGCCGCCCCCGATTCCACCGCCGCGATGAAGTCCGCGATTTCGAGAAACGCGCGGCGATAGTGCGTGGAGATCTCCGCGGTATGCCGCTGGTCGATCATGGCCGTGGCGATCTCGTCCGCCAGGGCCGCCACCTTCTGGTCGATTGCGGGACGATTTGCCGCTGAAATATAAGGCATTTTGGCTTTCTTCTCCGGTTTCGAGCGCTAGGCCCATCGATCAAGAGATAGGGAAAGAGCAAGAGCAAGTGTTGTTGCAACGCAGGATCATGTCAAGCCCCTTCGTTTTTCAGCGTAAGAGAGCCGAGGCGCTTATCTTTACACCCTCCTGATGGGCTAGCGGCTGGGCGGCTGACCCAAATCGGTGATTCGGGATTGACCGACTACTTGGAAATCCATAAACTCTCCGCGCCCCGTCGGATCACCTGCTATGCGTAGTTGAAGGGCTGGCAACTCCGGGTGACTTGCGGCGGCCGAACCACTTGGGTTTTCTCCACCACTGGATATCCTGTTGCCTTCCACCCGGATGTCTCCGCTTATGTATCAAGGTAGGACACTCGTCGTCATCTTCTGCATGCACCGTTCGGGGTCGAGCTTCACGGCCCAGCTTCTCCAGCGGCTCGGCATGTCCCTGGGACCGTTCGAACTGTACCGCGCCACGAATCGAACCCTCATGGGCATTTTGAGGCATTGCCCTTCATCGCCCTCAATCGCGCTCTCCAGGTCAAAGCCTTCGGCTTTGGGGACGATTCCCCTCTGGATGCCGCGACCCTCGAGCGCTATCGAGAAACGAGCGGACAATGGCCGGCCGATCTGACAATTTCCGAGGCGGAGTGGACGCAGGGCAAGCAACTCATCGAGCAACTCGTCGCCTCGGGCCCGGTTTCGGGATTCAAAGATCCCCGCACGGCGCATCACCTGGCCGTTCTGGCGGCGGGTATTGCAGGACTTTCCCGGACTGCGGGTCGTGCCCCTGTTTCTCATTCGCTCGCCACACGAGATCGCCATGAGCTTGTTCCGGCGGGTGCATGGCGATCACTGCTACGTCGACGCTTTGGATGTCGCGGCCGTGCATTTCCGGCGGATGAAGAGCATTCTCGACGAGTGGCAGGGCGACCACGCGGTCCTGCAATTCGCGCCGCCGCTGTTCACCTGGCAGGCCCCCAAGGCGGTGGAAATGTGCGGCCTGAAATGGGATGAATCGATCTTTGCCGAGGTCTATGATCCCAGTTGCCGCCATTTTAGTCCCGCGATGATCGTTCACGACGCCCAATCCCTCTTCGAACGCATGGGCGGCTCGGGCGAGCGTCTGGCGGAGCGAGACAACCTGCGCAAGCTGATGGCCGACTCGGCCATCCGGGAAGAGATGTTCCGGCAGCGGCTTGCCGACGTGCGGCAGTCCGAGGCTGGCGTACGTGAAGAGTTGGCACAAGTGCGGTCGAAAATGTCGCAAGTCGAGGAGCAGTGCAAATCGCTGCACGCCAGAGCGGCGGAACATTTCGTGGCGGAAAACATCGCGCATCGCCGCTTTCTCGAAAGCGTCCAGGCCCGTGTCGCACTGGAAGAACGCTTGGAGCAGAGGCGCAGATCGCCTCAGGGAGCGCGAAGATCGGCTTGAGCAGAGCGAAAACGAGATTGCCGACCTGCAACAACTGCTTCGCGAAGAGGAGCAGCGGACCGAGGCCTGTGAGGCCCGCCTGCGAGTCTACGATGCCCAAGAACTGGTCTGGGACGCCTATCGGCGATCGCGCGGCTGGGCCCTGCTGCATGCGGCGTGGCGGGTCCGGCTGTGGCTGATCCCCAGCCAAAGCCGGCGGGAGACCCTGGTGAAAACTCCGTTCCGCATCGCCCGCAGCATGTATCGCGGCGTGCAGAGGGCCGTTTCCGGACTGCGGTTGGCTGTGCGATGGAGCGGCAGCCAGATCAAGGCTGCCGGTGAAATGGCCGCTTGGGCCGTGGCAAAAGCCTGCTTCCTCGTGTTGCGATTTGTCTTCCGCCGGCTCCCGGCCGCTTATCGCAACCGTATCAAAACGGCCGTCTATGGCCAGCTCGCCCCTCAACTGGCGTCGCCAATCAATGCACCTCCCACGGGCCAAGGCGGCAACCGCCCTGCGCGGGAAGCCCAATCCATGACCATTCCTTATACCGGGGTCCGGGCCCCGCACGGCCGGCGGCGGGTGGCCGTGCTCACCAACCAACTCCTCGACTGGGAAGATCGGCGGCCGCGCTACGGGGGCGGAGAACGCTATGCCGTCACACTGGCAAACTTGATGCGCGAACTCGGCCTGGAGGTCACCTTCTTTCAGCCCACGCACAGGCCTTTCAGGGCGAATACTTCGGATTCCCCGTTGTGACCTTTCCTATCCGGGGCGGATTTGCCGAATTCCACTACGAAGACTGCAACCACTTCATGAGCATCACGCAGGATTACGATCACGTGCTGATCAATATGCCCAAGTACGGCTCAGGGCACGTCCGCGAGGACGCGTTGATGATGTGCCACGGCATCTGGTTCGACCACAACAACTATCCCGGCGCGTCCTACCGCACGCCCCGCTGGTACGCCGAACTCCAGCGCTGCTTCGCCAGCCCGGCGCAGGTCGTAAGCGTCGACACGAACTCCGTGAATTACATCCGCGCCGTGTGGCCCGATCTCGCACAGAAGATGCGATTTATTCCCAACTTCTTCGATGGCAAGGCCTTCTTTCCGCAAGCGGAATTGCGCGATCCGGCCAGGCTGACCGTGCTCTTTCCCCGCCGCAGCCACGTGAATCGGGGATCGCGGATCCTGGGCGAGATCCTCCGCCGCATCCCGCACAACGTCCGCATCCAGTGGGTGGGCGAGGGCGACGCCCAGGACACGCAGATCATCCTCGACCTGGCGAAAGACGACCCGCACTTGACCTATCACGCCGTCGATTTCGACGATATGCCGCCCTGGTACCAGGGCGCGGACATCGCCGTCATTCCCACCATCGCCTGCGAAGGCACCAGCCTCTCGTGCATCGAGGCCATGGCCTGCGGCTGCGCGGTGGTGTCGACCAACGTGGGCGGATTGAGCAATATCGTGCTCACGGACTTCAACGGCGTGCTGGTCGAGCCGACGGCCGCCGCGATTGCCGCCGGCATCAACCGCCTGATCGAGAATCCCGACCAGCGCCGCCGCCTGCAGCAGAACGGCCTGGAGAGCATTGCCGGCTACGAATTGACCCATTGGCGCCAACGCTGGTGCGAGGTCCTGCTGGAGCAGGGCTGGGTCGACCCGAAGGCAATCGCCCGTGCGCGGATCGCGGGGCCGGCCGCTGCCGTCGACTGCGCCCCCGCACGGGTGCGGTCTCCGTCCGCAAGCGACTGGGAAAAAAGCGCATCGGCATCCTCACGAAGAATGCCATTCACGGCGGCGTCGAGACGCTGATCAAGCTGCAAAGCGACACGCTGGAGGCCCCCGTGGTCGTCGCCGGCGGCTGGGACATCGCCGAGACCTGCCCCTTCGCCTACACCAGGGCCGACGACTACGACACCCTGCGGAAGCGCTTGTCGGGCTTTGACGCCGTGCTTTACCACTGGCTGCCCGATTGGGCCGTCCGCGCCGTGCGCGACTCCGGCGTCGCCTGCGTCGAGTTCGTGCATCGGACCGATACTTCCGAGTGCGACAAGCGGGTGCCCCATGAACTGCTCACCCATTCCCATTACCTGGCGGAGTTCCTGTTCAAGAATATGGCCGCCGCAGCCTGGTCGCCGAGCATGCGATCGACACCGTCCGCTTTGTGCCCCAGCCCCGGTTGGGCGACTACGTGGGCGGCGTGACCAGCTACTGCGAGACCAAGGGCCTCAATATCCTCCTCGAGGCCTGGGCCAAGGGGCCGCCCGCCGGCTGCAATCCGGAATTGAAGTTCTACGGCGCGGGTCCGGACCGCGAGGAACTGCTGCGGATGGCCGAACGGCTAGGCGTGCGAGCCCAGTTCAACGACGCCGTGCTCGATGCGTCGCTGGCCTTCAAGGAGCTCCGCTGTTTCGTCCTGCCCTCGCGGATCGAGGGCCTGCCGCTGGCCCTGCTGGAGGCCCTCGCGATGGACATCCCCGTGGTCTCCTCCGCTTTGCCTGGCACGCTCGAGTTCAACCGCTTGGCCAGGCAGCGCGGATCCTCGGTTTCGATTCCGACGTTCAAGAGCGAGGACCCGGAAGACCTGGCAAGGGTGCTGGCTGCGGTCCTCGCCAATCCCGCAGGCCGCAGACGAGCGCCTACATCCACGAATATTATTCGGCCCAGCGCCGCTGCGAGGTGATCGTGGAGGCCCTCAGCCGAGCCCTCGCTGCGGTCGAGAAAGTCCCGTTGCGGCGTGCGGCGTAAGGAGGGCGCAGAATCCGAAATCCGAATATCGAAATACGAAACGTTGCGCTCGGCCTGCCCTGGCCTGCGCAAAGTGGCGTCTTGGCAGGACGAGAGGTTATGCCGCTTTTGTTCCGGGCCACGGGGGACGGGCGTTTACGCCCGTTTCGGGCTTCAGCCCGTAATCGGCCCGGCATTTATGCCGGGTTGCTAGCAGGCGAGAAGTAACTCACCAGTTTGGCGACTATGGATGTCAGGCCCGTTTACGGGCCTCCTTTGTCGCGACAATCCGTGGGCAGGAGCCCCGTAAACGGGGCTGACAACGCGAATCAATCGATGAGTAGAACCGATATGGCGGTTTCGGCTCGCCCGGCATAAATGCCGGGCCTAATACCGGCTGAAGCCGGAAACGGGCGTGAACGCCCGTCCGCATTTCCTTCGGAACAAAAATGCCCCGCACAGAACACGCGATTTCATCCAAATCATCCGACTTTTGCGCAGGCCAGGCCTGCGCTGCTATGGGACCGCCCCAAAGCGTCATGAAACTCTTGTCAACGGTGACCCGGGCCGCAAGGAAAGCCGCTTACCTGTCGTTGCGGTTCGCCTTCCGCCGGCTGCCGATCGCATACCGCTACCGCATCAAGGCCGCCGTGTACGGCCTGCTTGATTCCTGGCGGACTGCAAGCACGACTCTGCCCAGCGATGAAAGCGCATCGCCGTCCGGCCTGGCATCCGGCGCTGCTCTGATCGGCAATCGGCCTGCCGGGTCTCCTCTGCGCGTGCTGCTTCAGGCAGACAGCTTCACGCAAGGCGGCATGGAGCAGGTTGTGATTGACCTGGCCGAGTCGCTCGACCCGATCCACTTTTCCGTGGCGTTGCTCGTCCTGGGAGAAGCGGGGGCGGCCGCGGCCACGGCCCGCCAGCGCGGCATCCGCGTGCTTACGCTGCCCGACTCCGATCGCCAGCGGGCCTATCGCCAATTGCTCCTCGACGAGCAGATCCATCTGGTCAACGCCCACTATTCGCTCTTCGGCGCTTCGCTCGCCTGCGGCCTGGGGATTCCTTTCGTCCAGACGGTTCACAACACCTACGTTTGGCTGACGCCGCAGCAGTGCGCAGGCCCACAAGGCCAACGACCGCTTCACGTCGGCCTATCTCTGCGTATCGTCCGCGGTGGCCCGCTACAGCGAGGCCAAACTCGGGCTGGCATCAGCAAAAATCATGGTCGTGCCCAATGGAATCGACCTGGCCAGGGCGAGGCCTTCGCACCGCGGGAAATATCGCGCCGCGCTGCGAGAGAGGTTCGGCTTTGCGGCGGACGACGTGCTCTTCCTCAACGCGGCGACCATCCAGCCGCCGAAGGCCCAGATCGCCCTGGTTCTGGCCTTCGCCCAGGTCATAAGTCAGCATCCGAAAAGCCGCTTGCTCCTCGCCGGCCGCGCGGTCGATTCCGCCTATGAAGCCCGGCTGCGGAAGGTGATTCGCCAGCTCGATTTGCAGTCGGCGGTGGTCCTCGCAGGGCATCACGCGGAGGTCGCCCCGTTCTACGACGCGGCCGACGCCTTTGTCTTGCCGTCGTTGTGGGAGGGCTGGAGCATGGCCCTGACCGAGGCCGCGGCCTGCGGGCTGCCGTTGATTGCGACGGCCGTGGGAGGCGCGGCCGAACTGCTCGGCGAGGTGGGCGGCGAGCTTGTGGCCCCGCCCTTCGACTCCATAACCGATCTCGATCTCTCCTCGATCGGCCGATACCTCAATCGTGAGAATCCGGCGTTCGTCGCGCGGCTGGCCGACGCCATGGCCCGCGTGGCGGCGCGTGGCGGATGGACCCTTAGCGCGACGCATGACCTCAGTGACCGGTTCGATAGAAAACGACCTATCGCGCCTATGCCGACGTGTTTCAATGCCTGGCCAACGGCGGCACCTTCGCGGACGCGCGGCGTCTGGCGGCTTCACCTTCCTCAGACTCGGCTCCGACCGCTCGCGCAGCGTAGTTTTCGTCCGGCCAGTTGCAGCCATTCATCCCGGAGGGATGCCAGCGATTAGCCGGTGGTTGCGGAGCCACCACCGGTATCAAGGCCCAAAACGCATCCTGACCCCGGAGGGGTCACAGCGCCGCGGCGTCGGCAGCGGCCGCCCCGACGCGCTGCGACCCCTCTGGGGTCAAATGAACGCGCCGGACCCGGAACCCCGGATTTCGCTTCGCGATCCGGGGCTAATGGCTGGCATCCCTCCGGGATGGCGACCCGGGGACGCAACGACTTCCGCTCATCGAACCGGACAGGCAGACTTCCCGAAGCCGATTCTTACCGCCCACCAAGAACCGCGGGTTCCAGGGCCATTTCGATTGCCCTTCCCCGCGACGGCGAGAATCTCGGCTCAGTGCCTGGCGCACCCTCCGTTTGCCAGCCATAGACCCGATAGCGCTTGACGATCAACGCGCCGCCTTTTTCCAGGCTGCCGCAGGAAAGGCGGTTCGATTCCAGGATCCAGGAGAACTCGACCTGCTCGATGCCCCGCTTCAACGTCGCCGGCGCCATGGCCCGCAACAGCACCAAGGGTAGGCCCATCCGCTGATACTCCGGGGCCACGTTGGCCGAGAGGATCCGCAGCCCGCGGAACCGCCGCTTGCCTAAGAGCAAATGCAGAACCCCAAGGGGAAGAGACGGCCGTCGATCCGCTTGATGCTGGGGTTGTAGTCGGGCAACCCAACCACGAAGGCCGCCAGGCGGCCGCCGATCTCCGCCGCCAGCGTGAACTCGGGGAGCAGAAGATGCCGCACTTCGCGGATCATGTGCCGCACCTCGTCGTGCATAAGCGGCACGAATCCCCAATGCTTGCCCATCGAGCGGTTATAGATGTCGGTCAAGGGCTCGACCTCGTCGAGCATCTGCCGCCAGGAAAGCTGCCGCACGCGGACCTCGAATCGACCGGCGATCTGATCGGCAATCGGCCCCAGCCGGGCAATGAACTCGGGAAGCATGGCGGTGGTCCCGCCGTAGGCCAGCAAATCCTGGCCCTTGTCCATCCCGCACGCCTCCAGCAGCCCTGCGTAGTAGGGCGGATTGTACGACGTGAGAAACATGGGAGCGGAGTCGAAGCCCTCGACCAGCAGGCCGACTGTGTACTCGAGGCCCGGATTGACCGGCCCGCACAGGGAGTGAATGCCCTGGGCGGCGAACCAGTCGCGGACCGCGGCGAAGAGGGCCGCAGCCACGCCCTGGTCGTCGATCGACTCGAAAAAGCCAAAGAACCCCAGCGGCTTTTCGTAATATTGATTGTAGGCCCGGTTCAGCACCGCCGCGATCCGCCCGCAGACCTTCCCGCCGCGAGTGGCCAGGAAGGCCTGGGCCTGGGCCGTGCGGTAGAAGGGGTGCTGCCCGAATCCGACGAGTTTCCGCTGGATGCTCTCAATCGGCGGAATCCAATGGGGATCGTCCCCATAAAGGTCCCGCGGAAACTGATGGAACTGCTGCCGCTGATAATGGTTTTCAACCGGCGCAACGGAAATGGCAACCATAAAGACCAGACCCCCGCTTGCCCTGGCTAGGGTTGTGCCCGATCGCGGCCTGGCGAAGCCCGTCTGGTCAAAGTTGGCAGAGCAGGGCGGACGAGACCGTCGAGACACCGAAAAACACGGAAACGACAATACCATCCATGTTACCCAGCCTCTCCGCTGCTTGTCCAGCAGGTGTCACATTTTATTGTATTTTTTACAGAGTTTTGTATACTGCACCCGGTTGAAACGGATACCCGCCCCGACGCGCAAGCGAGGGTACGAACCCGTTCCCTCGCTTGCGCTTCGGGTTCGTGTTGTTCTTGGCCGCGTGCAGTATAAAGCCGGGACTCCAACCGGCCCGCTTCTGCCCGCACACAGAATTTATGGCACCGGCATCTCGAAGGCCACGCTGTAGTTGGGCTGCGGCTTTTTTGAAACAACGCCCACGAAGGGGTCGGAATCGCGCAAGAGGCCCCAGCGAAAAGTCCCGCCAAAGGGGGCCGTCATGCGGGCCCGCTCGCCGACCATCGCATACCCCACGCGGGCCTTCGCGCCGGGATCCGCTCGACAGGTGATGACCACCGCATCGCCGGAAATTGCCGCTGAATCGATCGCAACCTTCGTCCCGCTCGCTGTCGTCACTTCAAAGCCCTTGCCCTCTTTCCATGCGGCAATCGACGCGTGCGGCGATTGAAAGGCGGTCTCCCAAACAAGGGGCGGGACCGGCACGTGGAAGTGGACGGTGATGACCGCGCTTTTGCGGTCGACGGACGTCGGTTGGAGAGGCTGCCAGTCGTTGCCCAGCACGACCCGCTCGTAATATACCCGACCATAGTTCTCGCCAAGCTGCTGATAACCGTCGGTGGTCAGATGGATGCCCTCCGCAGACGGGTATTGATACTTCGGACCGGAGCATACGATCTCGGCGGGATGGTCGACGCCGACCTTCCATTGGGCAAGCGTCGAGGCGGCGCGGTCGTTGACTGCGTTCTGCTGCGAGACGATCATCTGCACCTTCTGCTTCTGCCCGGTGATCGCGGCGAGGTCGGCATTGTAGTCCGACCACAACTGGTAGAGATCGCTCTCGTAGTTCTTATTGCCCGCGTCGCACTCGCCGTGGGTAACGAT
The DNA here is from genome assembly GCA_963824275.1 of uncultured Planctomycetia bacterium. Classification (GTDB taxonomy): domain Bacteria; phylum Planctomycetota; class Planctomycetia; order Pirellulales; family Thermoguttaceae; genus JANXQG01. Next base: position 35,597 of record CAWGOT010000013.1, read on the forward strand.
GATCGCGCCGACGCCGTAGCTCTTGCCGGCGGCCCGAGCCAGGCGGGTGATGGCCTTCGTCTCGATCATGGCGGCCTGGTAGGAGCGGCCGTTGACGCCCTTGGGCGTGGCGTTCTTCTTGAGAAAGGTCATGCATTGACCGTTCTCGCCGACTTCGCCGTGAACGCCGACGAAGTCGCGGCCTGAAGCGGCCTTGACCAGGGCGGTGACCTGGTTGGCCATGGCCGCATGCGCGGTCTCGCCCGAAATGTTCGTCGGCCACGAACTCGGATAGCTCGTCGCCTGCCTCCCCACCGGCTCGACCAGCGGCGCCATCGTCAGCTTGGGGTCGTTGGGATCGATCGGCCAGGCCATGCTCCCGGTCGAGAGCTTGAGATTGCCGTAGGGCTGCGTCGTCGACTTGACCGGCCGGCCGTGATCGCCCACGGCAAGGCTCTGTCCCGTTCCGATCACGCCCGACCAATCCCACGGGATATTGAGGGACGGGGCTGCGCTCGGCGCAGCCTGCCACGTTAGGGCGGCAAGCACCGCGCACAGAATGCCCGCATGCATGGTATCCTCCAATACTAGTTGCCGCTTCACTTCTCGGCGATGATCTTAAAGGCGATGTCGTTGTGGCTGGTCTCCGGAATGACCGACGTTACGGAACCGTCCACCACGGAAACATTGCTCTTCGCAATCGTCGTTCCCGCCGTGCAATCCCACCACTCCACGCGGTAGCCGCGGTTGGCCAGGCCGCTCACCTTGAGGCTCTTGCCCTTGAAACCCCCGCTGATCCAGCCGAAGGTGATCTGGTCGCTGGTGATGCCATAGGCATCCGCGCCCGGCACGGCCACTTTCGCCTGGGCCGGATGGGTCAGCCCGCCGAAGTCGATGTCGGCGATGAACTTGTTGAAGGGCGGAAATTGGGCCGACATGTTGGCGTTCCAGCCCTGATTGAATTGCCAGATCAGGGGCGTAATGGAGATTCCGGCAGCCAGGCCGGCCCAGATCTTCTGGTGCGAGACCGATCCATCCCGGTCGCCGCCGCCGGTCTCCCCCATGATGCAGGGCTTGGTATAGCCGTTCCAGAGCTTTTGAATGACGCCCACGAAGCGGCCCGTGTTGTAGGCTCCATAGACTTCCGTATTCGGCAAGTCGTGGGCCTTGTTGCCCTGGTCCCAGAAACTGCCGTGCGAAGCGGTCGTGGGATGTTTGAAGGGATCGTTGGTCTGGAAGAACTTGGCCATTTTCGCCGCCCACTCATTGGCCGTGGCCTGGTTCGCCACCCAACCGTTGGTGCCCGAAATCTCGTCCACCGTCTGCCAGCTCAATATGCCGCGACTGTAGCCCCAGCGGGCGATAATATAGCGGTACTGTTTCTGCTGATAGGCCCAAGATTTGGGATCGTCGTAATAGTGGGCGGAGCTCACGATGTCTTTGTACGGATTTTTTGGCCATCCTACCGGCCAGCCGCCCACCTTCTCGCAGCCGTAGTCGTGCGGCAGCAGGACGAGGATCATGCCGATATCGCGGGCCTCGCCCCAGTTGATCAACTCATCCAGCCGGGAGCATTTCCGCTGGTCGTACTTGCCCACTCCGGAAGCCGTCGATTCGATCAGGGCATTGCCGCCGCCCGTGTCATAAGTGCCGTTCCAATAGACGTAGGTGTTGAATCCCGCGGCTTTCATCTGATCCATCGTCCTGGTGCTGACGCTCCAGGCATGGCAGGCCCCGACGCCATAGAACGAAGTCCCGTCGTCGTAGCGGAGATATCGTTGGTTCGGGGCCACGGTGACCCAACCGTGGTGCTTGGAGTCGATGCAGGTGAATGTGCCCGGCTCGCTCTTGGCGGTCCCGCCGGAGTCTTTGGCGCTCACGACAAACTTCCAGGCCCCCGTCTCATTGGCCGCAAACCGGACCTTGTAGGCCGTGCCGTCGTAAAACCCATTGATCTTCCAGACCTTGCCCGCGGGCGAGGTGAACTCCGCCGACAAGTCGATTTCCTCCGGATCGTACGGGTTCTTATAAGTCCCCGTCAGCGCCACGGTAAGTTCGAGCTTGTCATACTTGCCGACGGACTCCGGGGTCTTGGTCACCGACGTGACGGCCGCCACAGCCGGCAAAGCTAAGCCGGCAAGCAGTGCGAAGAAAAGGCCCGTAATCATGGGGCGGGAAAAATGCACTTGGATCTGTCGCATGTCTGGTCTCCTTGGTTAGTGAAAGGGTGGGACCAGCGAGCTTGCGAGCGCCGGCCCACCATGCCCGAAAATGGCACGCGTGTTGGTGGGCCCGCGCTCGCAAGCTCGCTGGTCCCACCCTACTTTTGCTGTTTATTTTGGTCCGACGAACGCATCCTTGTTGGGCGCAACCGCCGCACCGTTGGGGAAGCTCCGCGTCGCCGCGGTCACGTTCCAGCCGTCAACGGTCACCAGCGGCGTCTGGCCGCCGAGTGCCGAAACGGCCGCTTCGATGGCTACCGTCTTCGATTCGCCCGGCAGCAGCGAGATGAAATTGTCGCTGTAGTAAGCCGGCAGCACGCGAGTCCCGCTCGTCTCCTTGCGAAGCTGCAAATGGACCTGCAAGGCAGGCGTCTTCGTCGTGTTGGCGATCGTCGCGTCGATCAGGCACTTGCCCGCCTCATCGTGGCGCGAGAGCGTCACCTGGACCTCCGCCGTGGGCAGCGTCTGCAGGAGCGAGAAATCCTCCGCCGCGCCCGGAGTGCCGCCCCGTCCACCGCCGCCGCGCCCGCCTCGCCCCAGCCCTCCGGAGCCGAAGATGTCGGCGCCCTTTGGGGCCGCGTCGGCGGCAATCGTGGCCTGTGGTCCGCCAGTAGAAGTTCTCCGAAAGCAGCTTGCCCGCCGCGTCCTTGAGTTCCAGCTTGACGTAATGCACGGGCGAAAGGCCGGCCGGCCACTGCGGCACGCCCAGGTCCGTCGCCGCACACGGCTTGGCGCTCACCGGCAGCGTCTTCTCCGACTTCAGCGTCCCGTCCATGTTGAAGATCCGCACAGCCGCCTGCAGGCCCGGCTGGGGCTCGGGCAGCGTGTTGACCACCATCACGTGCCAGTCGTTCTGGTTGAGTTGCACGTGGACCGGTTCGCAGGCCTTCTTCGCGCCGTACAGCGCCGCCAGCGGTTCCAGGTCGTAGCTATAGATCTGCCAGACGAACGAGGGCTGCGACGGATTGCTCATCCAGGTCAGCACGCCCGAGCAGGGGTTGAACAACTTCGCCTGCCGGCCCTCGTACATCGCCCGGTAGGTCTCGTACATGGCCATTTGGCTCTTGCGGACGAAATCGGCCAGGTCGCGCTTGGCGATCGCGCCGTAGCGGGTGGCGATCTGCGTGGGGAAGGTGTTGCCGGCCTGTGCGCCGCTGCACAAGTCGTGTAGAGCCCAGTCGTCGTTCAGGTCGTACCAGTCCTTCTCCGGCATCCAGGCCTTGATCGCCTCGAGGGTCGGCACCGACACGCTGCCCAATTCCGTCTTGAACGGCTCCAGGGCTCGGCCCCCTCCCCCCGCCGGTGCGAAGTAGGCCGACGGCACGCGCCAGGAGTAGGGTCCGCCGGAGCGGACGCCCCGCCCTTCGTCGGAATTCGCCTGGAAATACCGCGCCGGATCGAGTTCCGCCGTCATCTTCTTCAGGCCGTCGGCCACTTCCTTGGGGGCCGGATCGCTTTCATTCCGCCCGCACCACAGGGCGATCGACGGATGGCTGCGGAAACGGATCACCTTTTCCCGCACGTTCTCCAGATACATCGCCACCGTGGCCTTGCGCAGCGCGGCTACCTCCGGCGTGTCCTTGGGACTGGGGTTTCCGCCCACCTGAGGGCCATCGCTCTTGTTGGCCTGGAACATCTCGTCCCAGATCAGGATGCCGTACTTGTCGCAGGCGTCGTAGAAGTCCTGGCTGGTGCTCTGGCCCACCCAGTTGCGGATCATCGTGTAGCCGGCCAGGGCGTGGAAGCGGACCTTGGCCTCCAGCACCTCGCGCGGGATCCGCTTCAGCGCCTCATCCATGCCCCAGCAGCCGCCCTTGCAGAAGATCGGCACGCCATTGACGAAGACCGTCAGGTTGTCGGTCTGCGGGATGCGGGTCTCCTGCGGCGTGACGTGGTAGGTAATCTTGCGGATGCCGAAGGTCGTGTCCTTGGCGTCGGACTCCGCGCCGCCGGCGTCGAACGCGACGTGCATCGTATACAGGTGCTGTTCGCCGTAGGTATTCGGCCACCACAGCTTGGGGTTCGCCACGTGGAGCTGCGGCGCCTCGGCGGTCGTGACTTTCACTTCCTTGACCTCATGCGGCTGCAAGCTCACCGGCACCGAGAAACCGCCGCCGTCGAAACTGCCCTTGAGCGTGCCGGTCTGCGGCTGGTCGGTCGCGTTCCGCACCGTCGCCAGCACCATCAGGTCGGCCGAATCGGTCTTGGGCAGCGGCAGTTCGGAGCTCACGGAAGGGTCATCGACGCGGACGGGGCCCGTCGTGGTGAGGGTCACTTTCTGCCAGATCCCCATATCGCGGTCGCGGATGGCCGGAATCCAGTCCCAGCCGATCGTGCATCCGAAGGTGGCGCCATCCTGCACCAGGTCCCCGCCATTGCCGCCGGTCCCGGCCGCCACGGTATGCTCGTGCGGGGTGCCGGGGTGGGGCGGCGGATTGATCCGCACGGCGATCGCGGCAGTCTGGCCGGGTTGGACCAGACCGCTGACGTCGAAAATCCCTCGGGCAAAGGCCCCTCGAATCGTGCCCGCCTGCTTGCCGTTGACCCACACGTCGGCCGTGTAATTGATGCCGTCGAAGTTCAGCCAGATCCGTTTCCCGGCGAAGTCGGCCGGCACCGCGACCTCGGTGCGATACCAGTAGCTCGTGCGGCAGAGCTTCTCGGGGATCTTGTCAGGGCGGTTGTTCTCGCCGTACATCGGCTCCGGATAGACGCCGTCGTTGACCAGGCTCGTCAGCACCGTGCCCGGCACGGTGGCCTTGTGCCAATTGGCCGGGGCATAGCCCACTTTCGATAGGACGTTGCCGCCCTGTGCCGAGGGCACTGCGGCCACGTCCTGCAAGGTCCAGCCGGAGGAGAGCGCCACCGGCACGGCCGCCGGCAGATTCGCCGCGGCGAACGTTATGCCCATCGACGCCAGGACCACAAGACACATTTCAATTCGCCGGAGTTTCATGAGAGACCCTTTCATGGAAGTGAAGCGATTCGTCAATCGGTCAGAGAGCGGCGGCTGCCGCACATCCTCGGCCCAAACGACCCACGGAGACCAAGGGGCAGGTTTATGGCACTCAGTATGATTGTCTGCCCGCCGATGTCAAGAAGCCTGCGGCGTGGAAAAGTGGTTTTTCATCGGATTCTAACCCCACCGGGTGGTTCTCGGAAGGATGTTCGGGAAACTTCCAATGAAAAAGGGCCGTTTTACGACGGCCCCGTTTGACGATGACTCAATTAAGAGTTGCTTTGGCTCAAGCGCCGATCCTGGCCCGCCGCCGCAGCCAACCGACTAGCCCTGTGCCGGCGAAGGCGCAAAGCAGAGCCAGGCTGGTAGGCTCGGGAACCGCCGTAACATAGTAGTTCGCCTCGACTGTCGGGTGCGGAGCGGGGTCGCCCGGAACCCCGCCCAGGTCACCATACGTGCTGTAGTACGCGGTCTGCGGACTGAAGTAGCTCGTGCTGCCGTCCCAATTCGAGTCGATGCTGCTCCAAACCGCAGGCGTGACATACGCCAACCCGCCACTGCCATCGGCGCCGTTACTATAAACCGTCATCACGCCATTCGTACCGCCGTTAATCGTAAGGAAGCTGATCAGATCGGACTGGGTCACGCCGTCCGCCAGAGTTATTCCCAACCAGGTGTGTGGGTTCACTGCGTTGATGTTAAGCGCATAAGGCAGCTCGTAACTGACGCCCGCATTGCCCGTGCTGCTCAACACCGGCAAAGATCCCGATGCAATCGCATTTGACCCGGCGACTACCGGAGGTGAATACTCGACGTACGACCCGTTCCCGCCCTCGCTGACACTGATCGTATAGAGATCCGTAGTTTGGGCCTGAGCCACATGCGCCTGCAGGATCCACGCGCCTGCCAAACACAAGCAGAAATAACCGAACCTTCGCATCGATGCAACCTTCTCTTGGTGAATTGGTGGGCCATGCCAGAAACAGCACGCGCTAACCGTAAGCGGCACGAAAGATGGCGTCAGAAACCTCGCGGACGCGAGTCTGGCAATGGCAGCAAATTGTGGGGAATGTCGGTAGCAATCGGGCAATCGACTTTCGATGCCCCGAGGATTGTCTTCCGACTATATTGTGCGAGGGCAAGAACGAACCATTCCCACCGAGGGAATCGCCCATTTCAGACCTGGCAAAATACAAACGCTGCCTCGTAATGGTGCCAAACTTCAGAAATTCGACCGGCGATCCTGCGAAAGACCGACAATCGAGTATTTGTTCTTTTTACCAGGATTTTTCCCATAGGGCAAGCATCGCGAAAAATTATTGGGGTATGAGTGATCTTTTTCGCTAAAAACTAATGTGACAAATCCGAGTTTTCGCAAACTCAGATTCGGAAAATCGACTTATTGAAATGAAATCGCGTCAAAAATCGTGCCCGGCGGCGTGCCAAGGACAGGTTCAAGCACCTGGCGGGTGGCGAAATACATATACGCATATCCATTGCAATTCTAGGTGGAAGGAAGCATTGGTGATCGAAGCCCGAAGCGCGAGGGAGGTCTGGTTATACACGGCCACAATGCTGGGCGCATTGGGCGGACGGCTTGCGACCTCGTTGTGTCTTGGAATCGAAGTTCTGCGGTGATTCGCCGGGTTCTCCCAGATGGAGTGGTCGCCGCCCTCGCGGACGAACCTGCAACCGTTGGCGCGTAGATGCCGCAAGAGATCGCGTCGCTTCATCGCTTCAGCCTGCGGGTACAACGGCGACGTGCGTGGCGGCCGACAAATCCGTCCTACGGTCAAACGCGGAGGTTCGTAGGGTGGGACGAGCGAGCTTGCGATGCCGGCCCACCGATCACCGATCATGGTGGGCCGGCTCGCAAGCTCGCTGGTCCCACCCTACGGCTAAAACCGCGCAACGCTGACCAATTAGTCCAGCATCGCCAACAGTTGCGCCTCCGTTTGCAGCCCTAGGACGTCAGCCACCTTTTGCCCGTTCTCGAAGACCATCAATCGCGGAATGGCGTCCACGTTGAACTCTTGATCCAACGAGGGGTTGGAGTCGTAGTCGATCTCCACGACCTTGATGTTGGACCGGTCCTGCGCGAGTTGCGCAAGATCGGCGCCTGCTTCTGGCACCACTCGCACCACGTGGCGGAGAAATCCACTAGCACGGGGACCGGGGACTCAAGCACTTGCTGCTGGAAAGTGGCCGCCGTGACGGTTACGATGCCGGGAGTGATTGTGAAGGTCACTGGCGCGCTCTTGGCCGCCCCATAGTCCGCGCTTCCGGGGAAAGCGGCGACGACCGTATACGTGCCCGGTTGGATCGGCGGGCTGGACAAAGAAAAGGCTCCCTGGCAATAGGTCACCGTTGGGGCGACGCCTTCGAGGCTTGCCGCCGCCGCACCTTTGACACCGGTCATCGTCACGGCAGCCGGGAAGGGCAAACCGGTGTATGCGCCACCCGCCTCCGTAAGGTGGACGGTTGGCGTGGCCTTGGCAATCGTGAAGGTCAGCGGCGGGCTCTTGGCGGCCGCATAGTCGGCGCTTCCGGGGAAAGTGGCGACGACCGTGTAGGTGCCCGCCTGGGTCGGCGGCGTCGACGAACAACTGCTCCCGAGGCAATAACTGACCGTCGGCGTGACGCCTTCCAGGCTTGTGGCCGCCGGACCCTTGACACCCGTCACCGTCACGGTGGCCGGGAAAGGCGTGCCGGTATACGCGCCACCCGCGTCCGTGGCGTGGAAGGTCGGCACGGCCTTGGCAATCGTGAAGGTCAGCGGCGGGCTCTTGGCGGCCGCATAGTCCGCGCTTCCGGGGAAGGTGGCAACGACCGTGTAGGTGCCCGCCTGGGTCGGCGGCGTGGACGAACAGAAGCTTCCGAGGCAATAGCTCACCGTCGGCGTGACGCCCTCCAGACTTGCCGCCGCCGGACCTTTGACGCCCGTCACCGTCACGGTGGCCGGGAAAGGCAAGCCGTTGTACGCGCCACCCTGGTCGACGACATTGATCTTGGGGGTTGCTTTGGCGGCGGTTGCAAGGGCCGGCGGAGTTGCCACGGGCACAATGCAAGTCCAGATCGGCATTGCCGACATCAAGGCCCGGCCTTCGAGTTGCTCGAACCCGCAGGATCGCATGACCTTCGATCGGGTGCGGCCGTTTCGCCGAGATTTTCTCTGCTGGGATCGAACAGCTTCCCCAGCAGACTTCCCGTAACCCGCCAATTCTACTAGGTTCCACATTGTCGTGACCTCCAAATGAAATTTCGAAGTGATGTTGAGAGCAGCTTGACAACGTGCTCATCAACCTAAGCCGGATTCCGGAGCGTTTTGGCGGAAAAAACCCCCGTGTATCGCAAAAATCGATGCCTTGCCCAATTTTCTTCCGCCAGGAAACGCGGCAATCCGGCTTCTACTGACAAGGAGATAAACATGCGGCACGCACTCCCGCCAGTTCGGCAAACCGCCACGACTTTGCCGTACCCCATTGACGGGGTGCGTAGGGCAGGCCATAATAGAGCGATTTCGTTGCGAGTGCTTAACGACCGGTCAGGCATCTTACATGCCGTGGAGGGACGAAAGATGGGCGACAAACCTGCTCGGCAAAGCGCGGAACGGTCACAATTGCCATCGGCGCTGATCGACGAAACCTGCTCCCGATTCGAGACGGCATGGCAGAGCGGCCAACAGCCGCGAATCGAAGATTTTCTGCCGGCCCAATCGACGGACAAAAACGAGGCCACGCGGCGCAGCCTCTTGGTGCTTATGGTCGGCATCGACCTCGAATGGCGTTGGAAGACTGCCGCCATGCCCTCACCCCCTGCCCCTCTCCCAATGGGAGAGGGGAGTAATGTCTCCCCTCGCCCGTATTCGAGAGAAGAGAGTAATGTCTCCCCTCGCCCTTTGGGAGAGGGGCAGCGGGTGAGGGCGATTGGCTCCCCTCGCCCTTTGGGAGAGGGGCAGGGGGTGAGGGCGGACGTCCCCCTCCCCTTCCGCCCCCGTTTGGCAGATTACTTTGCCCGTTATCCGTTGCTCGGCCCCGTCGAGCAGCTCCCGACCGACTTGATCGTCAATGAATATTATGCCAGGTGTCGCTACGGCGATCGGCCGACATACGCCGAATACCTGGACTTCTTTGGGTCGCGCCATCCGGACCTGGCGAAACAGCTTCAGGCGGTCGACGCTGGAATAGCCGCCGCGGAACCCCTTCCCTCCGACCTCGTTTCCCAAGCTGGTCCGCGGCTGGAGAGCATCGAAGCCGTTGGTTCGCCCTCGCGGAGGGCTGCACGCGATCAGGCCGGCCCCGCCGCGAACAAGAAAACGCCGCCCTCGGCGCCGAGCCTCGATGAGTTCGCCCGCCGGCTAACGGAGTCCGGCCTGATGACCGACCAGGAGCTTCGGCAGGTCGTCGACCCTCTGCCGCTGGCACAGCGGCCTGCAGCGGCCGAGACGCTGGCCCGCTTGCTGGTCCAGAAGGGCCTCTTGACCAAGTACCAGGCCCAGGCCGTCTACCAGGGCAAGACCAAGGGGCTGGTCTTCGGCGAATATGTCGTCCTCGAGAAGTTGGGCGAGGGCGGCATGGGCGTGGTCTTGAAGGCCCAACATCGCCGCATGAAACGCTTCGTGGCGGTGAAGATGATCGCCAAGAAAGCCATCGGATCGTCCGATGCCGTCCAACGCTTTTTGCGTGAGGTCGAGGCCGCCGCCAAGCTCAACCATCCGAACATCGTTGCTGCCTACGACGCCAGCGAGCGCGACGGCATCCAGTACCTGGTCATGGAGTACGTCGACGGAAAAGACCTGGCGGCGATCGTCAAAGATCGCGGCCCAATGGCCGTGCATGACGCCGTGGATTGCATTCTCCAGGCCGCCCGAGGGCTCCAGTTCGCCCACAAGCACCACATCGTCCACCGCGACATCAAGCCCAGCAACCTCCTTCTGGACAAGGAGGGCACGGTGAAGATCCTCGACATGGGCCTGGCGCGCACCGCCGGACTGGCGGACGATTCCGACCGCGATCGCCTGACGGGCACGGGCCAGGTGATGGGCACCTGCGACTACATGGCGCCCGAGCAGGCCCTGGACGCCCACCACGCCGACGCCCGCGCCGACATCTACTCGCTCGGCTGCACGCTCTATCGGCTGCTCACGGGCCACGTTCCGTACAAGGGCGAGTCGCTGATCCAGGTTCTCATGGCGCACCGCGAGTCGCCGATCCCGCCGCTCGGCAAGGACCGCCCCGACGTGCCGCCGCAACTGGACGCCGTGTACCAGAAGATGGTCGCCAAGGAACCCGAAGACAGGTATCAATCGATGACCGAAGTGATCATTGCCTTGGAAACCTGCTTTGATAGGAAATCGGCATCCGCCATATCGCACGGCGACGGGAGTACCGCTGCCTTCGCGGCGGAGGACGATCTTGGTTTCTGGTACGGGGCTTTGCCGGGCAACCTGGCGACGGCTGCCAAGACGCAGGTCGAGTGCCTTGCCGAAACGACCTTGTCGCAGCAGGCGGCAGCCGAGGAAACCAGCAAACTCGCCAGCAAAGTCATCGGACGCGAGGCGAAACCCCTGGCGGTTGTGCGGAGGAAGAAAACGCTGGCTGCCGGGATCGGTCTGGCGGTGGCGGGAATTATTGTCTTGGCCGCGATTATCTCGGTACTCACCTCCAAGGGCACGCTGGAAATCGTGACCGACGACCCGAACGTGAAAGTGGACGTGAAACAAAACGGCGAGGTGGTTCAAGTGGTCGACGCCAAGTCCGGCTGGAAGATCAGTCTCAAATCCGGCGAATACGAAGTGGCCCCGCAGGGCAGTACGGACCAATTTCAGCTCGAGAAGAGCTCAGTGGTCGTAAAGCGTGGTGACACGGTCAAGGTAACCGTAACGCTGAAACCCGCTCCAATCTCAAATCCCAAATCTGAAATCTCAAATCTCAAATCCCCGCCCCCCGCCATCGCGCCGTTCGACGAGAAAAAAGCGAAAGAGCACCAAACCGCCTGGGCAAAATATCTCGGCGTGCCGGTCGAGATCACCAATTCCATCGGCATGAAGCTTGTGCTCATCCCGCCGGGCGAGTTCGAGATGGGCTCGCCCAAGGAAGTGATCGAGGAGGAGTTGAAGACCGCGTCTCAAGATGACAAGTGGTATTTGGAGCGCCTGCCAGGCGAGGGGCCAAGGCACCACGTGCGGATAACCCGGCCGTTCTACTTGGGACTGTACCCGGTGACGCAGGAGGAATACCAGCGAGTGATGTCAGCGAGCCCGAGCGAGTTTTCCGCGACAGGCAAGAGCAAGGACAAGGTAGCTGGACAGGACACGAAGCGATTCCCTGTAGAAACGGTTTCCTGGTCGGATGTCGAGGAGTTTTGCTCGCGGCTGTCGGAGATGGCCGAGGAGAAGTCGGCGGGGCGGCGGTATCGGCTGCCCTCGGAGGCGCAGTGGGAGTATGCGTGCCGTGCGGGGAGCACGGGCAGGTGCTTTTTCAGCGTTGGATCGGATGATAAGCAGGCCGTAGAGAAGCTCGTTTCCGAATACGCATGGTTTCGCGACAACGCGGGCGGGCGGCCGCACGCAGTGGGCGGAAGGCGAGCCAGCCCGTGGGGGCTTTATGATATGTATGGGAATGTGTGGCAGTGGTGTCAGGACTGGAGCGCAATTGACTATTACGCGAAATCGCCTACGGATGACCCTACTGGTCCTCCGGGGGGCGCGGGCCGCGTGAATCGCGGCGGTGGCTGGGGCGTCTCGGCGTGGTACTGCCGGTCGGCTTTCCGCGGCGGGATCGGACCCGGGTACCGCGCCCGCGACCTGGGCTTCCGCGTTTCCATTGTCCCAACGGACGGGACAGATGAGCCGTCAAAGACGAGCGGTACCGCCGAAGCCCCAAGACCGTCTGCCGATCCGCGCATAGCGGAGAAGTATTACACTGAACTGCTCTTGGATGTGCCGAATAACTCCGCGCTATACGCGCAATGCGCTGAGTTGCGGGCCCGCTACCAGCAGAAATGGTCGGAAGCGGCCGACGACCTGGCCAAGGTCATTGAGATCAACCCGGTTGACGTTCTGGTCCTGGCACCGCAGGACGATGCTGCTCGTGAAGCTCCAGCGAAAGGATCTGCTCGCTGAGCACCTCACCGCTATGTTGGCGAAATTCCAAGACAGTTCCGAATCATCGATCCGCTCTTGCTTGGTTCATAGCCTATCGACGTTCCCAACCGGACGGCCGGAACTGATTCAAGCAGGCGAGCTCCTTGCCGGCAAACCGCCGAGCAATCCAGAGTCGCGATCCTTGCTGGCCTATGCGTGCTACCGCGGCGGCAAGTACGCCGAGGCCGGGTCGCTGCTCTCTACGGCGGCTATGGGAGGGCGCTATGGGACGACAATAATGCTGACGTTTCGGGCCATGACCAAGGCCAGGCTCAAGGATCGCGAGGCCGCAATGGGATTGCTGTCCATGGCAAGAGATGCCTATAAAAAGGCAATGCTCGACGATGGCACGAAAAATGGCGACTATGGCGAGCAATGGTGGGACCGGCTATCCGCGGAAGCCCTGCTTGCCGAGGCCGAAAACCTGATAGCCGGAACCGACGCCAAACTCGCCCAGGGCGATCTGCCGCTGAACCAGTCGGTCGATCTTCTCCCGCAGGTCGATCTGGAACGGGACACCACAAACGGGACATGGACGAAGAACGGCGCAACAGTCGCGAACACGTCGCCCAATTCGTGCGTCATGTTGCCGGTGAAGGTCCAGGGGGAATACGACCTGCGTGTGACCTTTACCCGCCAGGAAGGCGATGACATCCTGATTGAACTGCCCGTGGGCTCCCATGCCTGCGACCTATTTTTCGGCTGCTGGAAAGGAACGGTCCATGGTCTGGGCATGATCGACGGGAAGAATGCTGACAACAACCCGACGACAAAGCGACCCGGAAATCTGGTCAATGGAAAACAATACACTGTTCAAGTGAAGGTGCGGTTCCCGAATCAAGCTGCATCCATTGAGGTATTGCTCAACGACGAGAGAATCATCCAATGGCAAGGCAAAGAGGCATCTCTTGCCGCGTGGGCGCAGCATACAGTTTCCACAAGCCAACAAGTCGGCCTTCTCGTGCATGACACCAAGGTCAAATTCCAGGCAGTGCAACTACGCATGATCTCGGGAAAAGCCTCTTGGACCACGTCAGCCAAACCGCCTGGTCCGATTTTTCCGCCCGGACCTCAACATGAGCGCGAGGTGGCCGAGTGGGCCCTCAGCGCCGGCAGGGGACTGGACATCGAAACGGGCGATGGCGCGGTGCAGAAGAACGTGAAATCGCTGCCGTCCGAGCCGTTTTGGGTCTCTTTCCTTTGGCTGAATAAATCCGAGATTCAGGATTGCGACGTGAAACGCCTCCGTGGTCTTGAGCGGCTGAAAGGCATCGACTTGGGTTATTCAAGAACGACGGATGAAACGCTCAAACTACTTTGTGAGTTACCGAGTTTGGAGCGCGTTTCCCTTTTTTCGCGCATACACTGACGAGGGCCTAAAGCTTCTCGGGCGGCTCAAAAAACTGAAATTCTTCGGATTTGAAGGCACCCAACTGACCGACGCCGCGCTGGAAAGCTTCCGGGACAATGAGGACGCCCAGTTCCTGCAATTCGGACGCACGCTCGTCAAGGGGCCGGGGCTCGTGCATCTTGCGAAGATGAGCAAAGTAGACCACTTGTGGCTTTATTCCACACCCATCGACGATGCGGGCCTGGCATTTCTCCCGAAACTTAAGAGCCTTAGCGCCATCCACCTCGCCAGCACGAAGATCACTGACGCTGGGCTCATGGAACTGCGTCGTTTTCCGGCACTTCGCGAGGTGCATGTCGAGAGCACCAAGGTCACCAGCAGCGGTCTCGTGCGGTTCCACGAATCGCTGCCGGACTGCACCTTCTACGCTGACCCGTCCGCCTTGGAGGAGTATTGCACTTCCGTACTCAGCAAGGAGCCGGATAACTTCGCACTGTACAAGCAGCGCGGTGAGACACGGGCCCGCTACCAGCAAAAATGGTCCGAAGCTGCCGAAGACCTGGCCAAAGTCATCAAACTCAAGCCGGATGATGTCGATTCCTGGCACCATAGGACCATGCTGCTCGTGAAGCTTCAGCAAAAGGACCTGCTTTACGAGCACCTGGCCAAAATGCTCGCGAGATTCCAAGACAACTCCGGAGGCAACACGGGGATTTTGATTCACAGCCTATCGACGTTCCCAACCGGGCGGCCGGAACTGATTCAAGCAGGCGAGGTCCTTGCCGGCAAACTGCCGAACGATCCAAAATGGCGATCCAACGTGGCCTTTGCGCGCTACCGCGCCGGCGAGTACGCTGAGGCCGACTCGCTGCGCGTACGGCGGCTACAGGAGGTTGGCGCTATCAGACGACAATAACGCTGACGTTTCATGCCATGACCAAAGCCAAGCTGAACGATCGCGACGCGGCCGGTGAGTTGCTCACCATGGCAAAAGAGGCATTCAAAAAGGCGGTGCTTGACGATCATGGTTCGGCGCCTGGGGACTATGGTGAGAATTGGTGGGACCGCCTGAGTGCCGAAGCGCTGCTTGCCGAGGCCGAAGGCCTGATCAACGGGGCCAAGCCTCAATGAGGCAGCAGCAAACCCTCCGCCCCACTCACGGCGTCTTGGCCGCGGCATTGACGTCAGCGAGCCGCTTCTCCAGTTTGATTTTCAGCAACCCGATCGCTTGGGGCAAGGCCTTTGCATACCATGCGGCGGCACGCGCCTGGAGCTGGGCCTGGCCAACGCCCGATTGCTCCTTGGCAAGCTCCCACCAGCCGTCGCCCACGGCCGCCCGGGCGCCGGCGTCCGCGGGGGCGGCAAGGTCCTTTTTCGCCAGTTCGCGCCAAGTTTGATCGCTGCCGGCCGCAAGTTTCGGAAGCCCCCTCTCCCAGTCGCCCCGGACCAGGCATTCGTAGCGTCCGGCCGCCAGGTTGGCCTCCGCACTGCCGGGGTCTTTCTGGAGTTCGACCTTGGCCGCTTGGTACCGGCGAAACTGGGTCAATGCCTGATCGCTCTGGTTTGCCGCCGCACGTGCCCGCGCCAGCAGTTTCGGCTCGCGGGCCTTGCCAGCCTCAGCCACGGCCAATTCACCCAGTCTGGCCGCGATCTCGATCTGCTGCTCGTCCACCGCTTTCTGCACCAAGGGCAAGACCTGCTCAACCAAGGCCCGATGGTCCGCCAAAGTCTTTGCCCCGTCGGCCATCTCGGCCAACAGCTCGGTCTTCTTCAACCAGCCATCGACGAGGTAGCAACGGGCCGTCAGGTCGATGGTCTCCAAGGCCGTCGCCGGATCGTTGGCCTCTTTCGCCAGGGTGCAGCTCGTCTCCAGCAGCACGAACCGCCCCGCAGGATCCTTTTCCATCGAGTCGGACCGGGCCTGACGAAGCATCGCTTGGGCCACGGATGCCTTCTGTACGTTGGACCGGGCCTTGGCCAGATCGTCGTGGTACGTTTCCTGAAGCAACTGCACCGCCCGCCCATGCGCCGCCTCGTCCGGCACGGCAATCCGGGAGGCGTTGGGCGTTGGATCTAACTTCTTTTCGGGCTCGGGAGGCTTCGGCTCCGATCTTGTTTCCGGTTCGGGTTTCGGCGCAGCTTCCGGCTCGAATACCGGACGCGCGTCCTTTGCGGGCGCCGTGGCTGTGGAGGTCTCCTTCGACCGGACCGGCGCCGGTTCGGTCAGCGGGTCAGGTTTGGGCGCCACGTTCTCATGCTCACGGTCGGCCTGATGTGCTGCCGGCACTTGCGCGGCGCCGAACGTCGGTTTGGATGCCCTCGCGGACCCGGCCGGCTCTTGGGCCTTGTGCGGGTCCGCCGACTTGGCGACCACTTTCGGGACGCTGTTGCTTTGAAAGTACTGAACTGCAAACACGACCGCCCCGACCGCCAAAACCCCGCCCACGACGATGGGCAGCATGGGAAGCCCTCGCTTCGCCGGGCGGGCCTTCGGCTTGACGACGGGCGTCTCCGCCGCGCCGCTCCGCGTGGGGCCTGCTGGCAGGCCGATGACCAAGCGCAGGTTGGCCGACGAGGACTCCTCGATCGCAGGCGCCGGCGTGATGCCGGCTGCCAACTCCGCCGCAACCTCTTCCATCGACGTGTAGCGATCGCCGGGCGTCTTGGCCATCATCTTCTGGAAGACCCGGTCCAGGGCTGCGGGAACTTCGGGCCGCGCCTGCGGAGCGACGGAATCGGCTGCGTGCGATGGGCGATCACTTGCTGCATGCCGGGCTTGGTCACGTAGGGCGGCCGGCCCGTCAACAGCATGTGCAGCGTGCAGGCGAGGCTGTAGATGTCCGCGCGGCAATCGACGCTGCTGCTGTCCATCGCCTGTTCGGGCGACATGTACTCGTAGGTTCCCATCACCTGGCCCTGCCGGGTCAGGTTGTCTTCGACGCCGGCCTCAGCCGCCGCCCCGCCGCCCTGGACGTGGGCCAGCGTGAAGCCCACGATCTTGACCAGGCCCTCGCGGTCCCGCAGGATGTTGCCGGGTTTGACGTTGCGATGGCAGACGCCCTGCTTGTGGACGGCGGCCAGGCCCGCGGCCGCCTGAATCGCGTAGCGCACGGCCTCCTCGACGCCCAGCGGGGTCTTTCTCTCCTTGATGATCGAACGCAGATCCTGGCCGTCGACGTATTCCATGACGAGGTAGTGCTTGCCGTCCTCTTCGCCCGCCTCGATCGCTTTCACCAGGTTGCGATGTTGCAAGCGCGCCAGGATCTGGATCGCGCGGTGGAATCGTGCGGTGAGCGCTGCCGAGCCGGCCGCATCGTCCGAGAGGAACTTGACGGCCACGACCTGGCCGGTCAAGCGATGCTGCGCTTTGAAGATCAGTCCCGTGCGCGACGTGCAGAGCTTTTCCCGAAGGACGTATTGATCCAGGACGACGCCGTCCGGGCCGGGAATGCCTTGGGTGTTTTCTTTCGGTGCAGTCACGATGGGGTTCCTTGGGAGTGGTTGGGAGCAACTCCGTATCGACACTAACCCGAAGCGTAAGCGAGGTAACGACTTAGCGGCCTCGCTTACGCTTCGGGTTAGTGTCAGTTGCAACCGCGTGCAGTATAACAACACGGGCGATCACTCGAAGCCGGGCAGTTAAACCTGTCCACCGATTTTCCCAAGGATCAGCGGGGGTGTCAACTAGGCAGGGGGGCTCCCGCCACGGTGGAAACGGGAAGCAAGGCGACGATTCGGCATGTTGGCAATGGGCATTGAAGCCCGACGGGCCACCCGCTTACGGGTCAGCGAGGAATCGTGCTGAGGCCACGGAACTGCTGGCCGAGTTCATTGAGGCCCGAAGGGGCACCCGCTTGCGGGTCAGCGAGGAATCCGCGTTCCGTGATCTATGACGCACATTGCTCGCCTCGCTTGCGCTTCGGGCTTCAATGCAAGCGGTTGAAATTCCGCGATTATTTCTCCGCCAATCTTGGATCGAATCCGGCTTGATAAGGTAGACGTGCCTTTGAAAAATACGGGAACCACGGTTCAAGCCATCGGAGGTTGCCATGCTGATCCATTCCAACACGCTACGGACACTTGCGGAGTATCGACCCTGCGAGCGACGTTGGCGGCTCGCCAATTCTCGCGGACAAGATGCCATTCTCACGAGCATTCCGGCCGCAAGCTGGCCCGAGTGGCCGGACCTTGAGGACTTGATTCGGGCTTCGCGCCCGCGAATCGCGGGGGAGGACAGCGTCAAGCAACCCAAGCGTCAAGCACCCGGGTGGCTTGTGCGAGTCACCGCGTTGATGGGTCTGGCGGCCGTTGCCGTGATTTGTCTCGCATGGATTTAGAAACCCGACGATTTTTCCTGGGCCAAAGAGGACGGCAATCCGGCTTCTGCACCGGGGTGCGCGAGCGGTAGCGCCTTCCGCCCGAGCAGCCCTGTGCCGGCGACTGCTGCGACGTGACACCGCGATTTCGGCTCTCTCCAGTAGGGGCACAAAGCCATGAATACGCTTCCTGCTACGCTGACATTCGCAGGGCATGATCACTACGAAGAGGAGTTGAGCGATTCGGTGCGGGCCGGAATCGACGCCAAGCCCCGAAAATCGGAGGGAACTCGGCGGCACACCCCCCAAGCGGTTAAGCTGTATGGCACCGAAGGCTTGCCGCACTTACGCACCCCATTGCTAGCTACTGTCGGATGTGGTACACAAAAGAAGTTCGTTGCGCTTTTTGAGGAACGATCGGGCATTTTCCTTGCTTTCGAAGGGCCAAAGATGAGCGATAAATCGGCCGACCAAAGCGCGGAACGGTCACAATTGCCATCGGCGTGATCGACGAAACCTGCTCCCGATTCGAGAGGGCATGGCAGAGCGGCCAACAGCCGCGAATCGAAGATTTTCTGCCGGCCCAATCGACGGACAAGAACGAAGCCACGCGGCGCAGCCTCTTGGTGCTTATGGTCGGCATCGACCTCGAATGGCGTTGGAAGACTGCCGCCATGCCCTCACCCCCTGCCCCTCTCCCAATGGGAGAGGGGAGTAATGTCTCCCCTCGCCCTTATTCGAGAGGAGAGAGTAATGTCTCCCGTCGCCCGTATTCGGGAGAGGGGCAGGGGGTGAGGGCGGATGTCTCCCTTCGCCCTTTGGGAGAGGGGCAGGGGGTGAGGGCGGATGTCCCGATTCCCTTCCGCCCCCGTTTGGCAGATTACTTTGCCCGTTATCCGTTGCTCGGCCCCGTCGAGCAGCTCCCGACCGACTTGATCGTCAATGAATATTATGCCAGGTGTCGCTACGGCGATCGGCCGGCATACGCCGAATACCTGGACTTCTTTGGGTCGCGCTATCCGGACCTGGCGAAACAGCTTCAGGCGGTCGACGCTGGACTAGCCGCCGCGGAACCCCTTCCCTCCGACCTCGTTTCCCAAGCTGGTCCGCGGCTGGAGAGCATCGAAGCCGTTGGTTCGCCCTCGCGGAGGGCTGCACGCGATCAGGCCGGCCCCGCCATGAACAAGAAAACGCCGCCCTCGGCGCCGAGCCTCGATGAGTTCGCCCGCCGGCTAACGGAGTCCGGCCTGATGACCGACCAGGAGCTTCGGCAGGTCGTCGACCCTCTGCCGCTGGCACAGCGGCCTGCAGCGGCCGAGACGCTGGCCCGCTTGCTGGTCCAGAAGGGCCTCTTGACCAAGTACCAGGCCCAGGCCGTCTATCAGGGCAAGACCAAGGGGCTGGTCTTCGGCGAATATGTCGTCCTCGAGAAGTTGGGCGAGGGCGGCATGGGCGTGGTCTTGAAGGCCCAACACCGCCGCATGAAACGCCTCGTGGCGGTGAAGATGATCGCCAAGAAAGCCATCGGATCGTCCGATGCCGTCCAACGCTTCCACCGCGAGGTCGAGGCCGCCGCCAAACTCAACCATCCGAACATCGTTACGGCCTACGACGCCAGCGAGCGCGACGGCATCCAGTACCTGGTCATGGAGTACGTCGACGGAAAAGACCTGGCGGCGATCGTCAAAGATCGCGGCCCAATGGCCGTGCATGACGCCGTGGATTGCATTCTCCAGGCCGCCCGAGGGCTCCAGTTCGCCCACAAGCACCACATCGTCCACCGCGACATCAAGCCCAGCAACCTCCTTCTGGACAAGGAGGGCACGGTGAAGATCCTCGACATGGGCCTGGGCGCACCGCCGGACTGGCGGACGATTCCGACCGCGATCGCCTGACGGGCACGGGCCAGGTGATGGGCACCTGCGACTACATGGCGCCCGAGCAGGCCCTGGACGCCCACCACGCCGACGCCCGCGCCGACATCTACTCGCTCGGCTGCACGCTCTATCGGCTGCTCACGGGCCACGTTCCGTACAAGGGCGGGACGCTGATCCAGGTTCTCATGGCACACCGCGAGTCGCCGATCCCGCCGCTCGGCAAGGACCGCCCTGACGTGCCGCCGCAACTGGACGCCGTGTACCAGAAGATGGTCGCCAAGGAACCCGAAGACAGGTATCAATCGATGACCGAAGTGATTATTGCCTTGGAAACCTGCTTTGACAGGAAATCGGCATCCGCCATATCGCACGGCGACAAGTCTACTGCTGCGTTCGCGGCGGAGGACGATCTTGGTTTCTCGTACGGGGCTTTGCCGGGCAACCTGGCGACGGCTGCCAAGACGCAGGTCGAGTGCCTTGCCGAAACGACCTTGTCGCAGCAGGCGGCAGCCGAGGAAACCAGCAAACTCGCCAGCAAAGTCATCGGACGCGAGGCGAAACCGCTGGCGGTTGTGCGGAGGAAGAAAACGCTTGCTGCCGGCATCGGCCTGGCGGTGGCGGGAGTTATTGCCTTGGCGGCGATTATCATCCACACCTCCAAGGGCACGCTGGAAATCGTGACCGATGACCCGAGCGTGAAAGTGGACGTGAAACAAAACGGCGAGGTGGTTCAAGTGGTCGACACCAAGTCCGGCTGGAAGATCAGTCTCAAATCCGGCGAATACGAAGTGGCCCCGCAGGGCAGCACAGACCAATTTCAGCTCGATAAGAACTCCGTCGTCGTGAAGCGTGGTGACACGGTCAAGGTAACCGTAACGCTGAAACCCGCTCCAATCTCCAATCCCAAATCTGAAATCTCAGATCTGAAATCCCCGGTCCCTCCCATTCCCAGGCCGGGTGCGCCTCAGGATGATGCATGGACGCCATGGAGGAACCTTTTCGATGGCAAGACTCTTGACGGGTGGAAGCAGGAGACGACTAGCCAGTTCGCAGAATGGGGGATCGGAAACGTCAACATTGAGAACGGCCAGTTGGAATTAGCGACGAGTCGCGGCCGGGGTGTTGCAATCGCCACGACTGCCCCTGTGCCCCGAACGAATTATGAAGTTCGAGTGGAGGCGATGCGAATCTCCGGCACCGATTTCGCGAGCCTACACTTTCCCGTTGGCGATGCGTGTTGCACCTTAATGGTCGGTGCGCGCGAATGGGATCCGCAAGATGTCGTGGCGTTGGACAGAGTAGATGGAAAAAGAGGCTTGGACAACAATACGACGCACCACGTTAGCTTTCAGTCCGGCCGTTGGTACGTCGTAACATTACGAGTCACTGACGATCGCGTACAGGTTTGGATTGACAAGGAACAAGTGATCGACTTGCCCCGACGTGGACATGAGTTTAGCGTTGATTGGGAAGATTGTTGGGACGGCCCCCTGGGGGTCTACGCGTGGATGGACCCGAAGAGTGGGGCCGTCGCGAAATTGCGCGTTCGCTCGATTCGCATTCGCGAGCTGAAGCCGCCTCCCGAACAAGCCCTGCCTTTGAACGAGTTCGTCGATCTTCTGCCGCAGGTCGATTTGGAACGGGACACCGTAAACGGGGCATGGACGAAGAACGACGCAGGCCTCCTGCCGACGAAATCGGCTTCGCGAATCATGCTGCCCGTGAAGATAGAGGGTGATTACGACCTTCGTGTTGTGTTGACGCGGCAGGGAGAGGGCGACGTTATTGTCGGCCTGCCTGTCGGTTCCCACGAGTGCGCGTTGTATCTCAACTCTTGGAATGGGCGGATCCACGGTCTAGGTATTATTGACGGAAAGAACGCCGACAATAATCCCACGACAAACCAACCCGGACTCCTGACCAACGGCAAACGCTACCAATTGGCAATCAGCGTGCGCGTCAAGGACCAGCGTGCCGATATTCGCGCGGCGCTGGACGATGACGAGATCGTTCGTTGGGAGGGCCCCGAGACTGCGTTGAGCATCGAGCCCTACCTGACGCTCCCCGATCGGCGGCGAATAGGGCTCCACGGCGCAGCCAGCTTCTCTTCCGCGCAGTTGCGCTTGCTATCGGGCACGGCATTCTGGGCAACGTCGGCGAAGGCCCCCGGCCCCATTTTTCCGCCCGGCCAAAAGCACGAGCGCGAGGTTGCGCAGTGGGTGCTGGACGTCCGCGGCTACCTGGAGATCGAAACCGCCGACGGCTCGATCCGGAAGAATGTCAAGTCGCTTCCCGCGGAGGAGTTCTGGGTCTCCAACATCGGTCTGGGAAACAAGGCGGAGATTCATGATTACGACCTCAAGCGTTTGAGGGGTCTGGAACGGATCAAGAGCGTTGACTTGGTCAATGCTGGGGCTTCGGATGAGGCCCTTAAAGTGCTTTCCGAATTAGCAAGTCTCGAGGCGGTTCACCTATGGTCGCGAGCCTATACGGACAACGGCCTCAAGCTCCTAGGCGCTTGAAGAAGCTGAAGGACCTCGGATTTGAGGGGACCGCACTGACGGACGCGGCGCTTCCCAGCTTTGCAAATTTGGAAAACGCGGAATTTCTGCAATTCGGATGGACGGATATACAAGGACCGGGACTTGCAAGCCTCAAGAACCTGGACAAGGTGCATCATTTGTGGGTGTACCATACCCGAATCGACGACGCCGGACTTGCATACATCCCAGCCTTTGCGAAGTTGGAGGCTGTAAATCTCGATAGCACGAGCATAAGCGACAGCGGGGTTGAGCGCCTCCGCAAGCTCACGGGACTTCGCGAGCTGCATGTCGAGCACACCAGGGTCACCGGCGACGGTCTTTCGCGGCTCCACGAATCGCTGCCGGACTGCACCTTCTACGCCGACCCGGCCGCCATGGAGGAGTATTGCACTTCGGTACTCGCGAAAGAACCGGAGAATGTCGCACTGTACAAGCAGCGCGGTGAGTTGCGAGCCCGCTACCAGCAAAAATGGTCGGGAGCGGCCGAAGACTTTGCGAAGGTCATCGAGCTTAAGCCGGATGACGTTATGTCCTGGCACCTTAGGACGATGCTGCTCGTGAAGCTCCAGCGAAAGGACCTGCTTTGCGAGCACCTGGCGAAGATGCTGGGGAGATTCCAAGGCATCTCCGATTCATGGGTCTGTGTGGTTCACAGTCTAGCTACGTTTCCGACCGGAAGGCCGGAACTTATTCATGGCTGCGAGCTGCTTGCCGGCAAACTGCCGAACAATCCAGACAAACCGTTCTGGGAAGCGCTGCCGCGCTACCGCGCCGGGAAGTACGACGAGCTTGAGTTGCTGTTCTCTTCGGGGGCCGTCAAGGCGCCGGGGGTTCGCTATCACCCGACGCTGATGTTGACGTTTCATGCCATGACCAAAGCCAAGCTGAACGATCGCGACGCGGCCGGTGAATTGCTCACGAAGGCAAAAGAGGCATTCAAAAAGGCAATGCTTGACGATAATGGTTCGGCCCCTGGGGACTATGGTGAGAATTGGTGGGACCGCCTGAGTGCCGAAGCACTTCTTGCCGAGGCCGAAGGTCTGATCAACGGGGCCAAGCCGCTTGCGGCCGTCGCCGAGTCCGCCGGGGACCGCGAAACGGAGGACCTTTACACTCGGCTAATCAGGAAAGAGCCGGAGAATATTGACCTGTACAGGATACGCGGTGAGTTGCGTGCCCGCTACCAGCAAGAATGGTCGGGAGCAGCCGAAGACTTTGCCAAGGTCATCGAGCTCAAGCCGGACGACCTTTACTCCTGGAAGAGCAGAGCCATGTTGCTCGTGAAACTTCAGCAAAAGGATCTGCTTTCCGAGCACCTGACCAAAATGTTTGCGAAATTCCAAGACGAAAGCGCCGAGTGGACTCCGGTGATCTTGATTCACTGCCTTACGACGTTTCCAACGGGAAGGCCCGAACTGATCCAAGCAGCCGAGGTCCTTGCCGGCAAACGACCAGGAAGACCATTCTGGGTGGCCTTTGCGTACTACCGTGCCGGCAAGCATGAGGAGGCCGAGAAGCTGCTCTCCTCGGCGGGCATGAGCGACTGGCTCTACGAACCGCCGACCTTTCAGGCGTTGCATGCCATGACCAAGGCCAGGCTGAACGATCGCGAGGCCGCCAAGGAATTGCTTTCCAAGGCACGAGATGCCTTCAAAAAGGCAATGCTTGACGATCATGGTTCGGCCCCTGGGGACTATGGCGAGCACTGGTGGGACCGACTGAGCGCCGAAGCCCTGCTTGCCGAGGCCGATGGCCTGATCGCGGATTCACCTTAAATTCCGTTAGGAGAACCCAAGCATGTCTGAATCCAAGTCCGGCAAGTCCCACAAGAGCGACAAGAGCCTGCTCCGCGGCGTTAACGCCGGGACCCCATCGGGCGCGGAGAAGCTCGATCATGAGTACCGCCAGAAGCTCCACGCCCTGGCCGACCGTGCCATGGACAACCGCCTGCGTTGCCGCGAGGACCCGGAGGACATCGTGCAAACCGTGCTGGGGACGGTCTTCCGCCGCGCAGCCCAAGGCGAACTGCACTTCGAACACACCAGCGAACTCTGGGGCCTGCTGGCGACGGTGGCCCGCCACAAGATCATCAAGCACGCCGAATACCACAGGGCGAAGAAGCGTACTCCCAAGGCCGAGACGGCGCACGACGCCGATGCCTTGTTGGACCGCGAGCCGACGCCCGATGAGCTCGCAGTCACCAAGGACCTCATCGACCAGCTTCTGAAAGGCCTGGACCAGAGCTACTCGCAAATCGCCGTATTACTGGCGGAAGGCCATACCGAACGGGCGATTGCCGATCAACTCGGTTCTACCCGCTCGGCCGTGACCACCAAGATCGCCCGCCTCCGCAAGCGGCTCCAGAAGCTGCTCGACGAATGATTGAAGTCCGAAGCGCAAGCGAGGAATGTGCGCCAAAGAACCCGGAACGCAGATCCCTCGCTTGCGCGTCGGGCTTCAAGGGATGGTCGAAGCCCGACAGGATTCCCAAGTGCCGGTGGGCCATGAGGTTACGGTGATTCTTCGCCTGCGTTCTTGGCCTGGTCCTCAATAGGCCGACGATCGCGGCAGATATTTTTTGGCGAATTAGGCTCCCAAGCCGATCGCCGGAACCCCTTGCGACAACGCCACTTAGGGCGATTCCGCCGCGCCATGGACGGCCGTTCAGATAAAATAATCCTGCCCGCCCCTTGACAACAATCCACATGTATAGATAATTACGGTCTGATAGTGCGATCCGTTCCATCCACCAGACCAAGGGAGACTTAGCCATGTGTTCCGTCAACGAAAAACCAACCGCCGACGATTTCCAGCCGCAGCCCGGCAGTGCCGCGAGAATCAACGACGCACTGCTCGGCCCTCGACGGCGAAAGGAGACCCTGCTGCCCACAATCACGCAAATGGCCCTGGAGGGCCACTCCAGCCAGGCGATCGCCGAGAAACTCGGCATGCCGAAGCGGACCGTCAACCACTGGCTGCAAGAAGCCCGACAGGAATGGATCGCCAAGGCGGCCCAGGGCTCGGCAGAGTTGTTCGCCACCGACCTGGCGCGAATCGACACGCTCTTCCGCGAGGCCATGCAGGCCTGGCGCAAGTCGCAAACGGACAAGGTAGTGCGGATCGTCGAGCATACCGAATCGGCCGACGGCGAGGCGACGACCAAGACATCGATCCGTACCCAGACGCAATGCGGAACCGCCGCCTACCTCACCAGGGCCATGGCCGCCGCGATGGCGTCCTGGCGGCTCAGGGGAAAGCCCGGCCCGCTGTCTGCCGAGGCGATCGCGCCCGAAGGCGCGACGGCAGGCGCGCGGCCGCCACGCCGGCCCCGGCGACGAATCCGACGGAGGACGAATCGCACATTCCCGAAGCGGAAACCGCCGAAGCGGAGGCCGTTGAAACCGAAAAGGCGCGGTTGGAGTTTCTTGAGAAGGAGGATCTGGAAGGGATGACGCACGAGGAGTCTCCGCGACGTTGCGGAAGGATTGAAGTGCGTCGTCGAAGCGGAGGGCGCGACCGTTCCGGCCGGAGTCGTGGGCCAGGATGTGGAGCACATGAACGAAGAGCAGCTTTGTGGCTACCGCGCTCGGCTGTTTGCGGCAATCGAGGCCGTCGGTGAATTGGCCGCATTCCCGGCAAGAAATTCGAGCAAGTTCGGGCAAAAATCCCCCGTTGGTGGTGCCGAGGATTCACAGCCCGGACGAAATTCGAGCAAGTTCGGGCAAAAATCCCCCGTCGGTGGTGTTGCAAAGCCGGACGTTGTCAACATCCAGACATCCCACGCCGCCTGAATCAGCCAATCCATACCAGGCGCGAAGCGCTACCGAGCGACCTCGCTTACGCTTCGGGTTAGTGTCGCCGGCGGCCGTGTGTGACGAATTGTCACTGACCCGGAGCGTATGATCGGCCTTCACGGATCTGCTTGACAGACCCCCAAGGCCCTGGCGATAATCCGGGGTTGTTTCCCGAGCGTTGTGAACGTGACTTCCTAATTCCTGTAACCCAAGATCCTGACGAGGTGAGAACATGGGACTGTTTGAGAAGATCGGACATGCTGTGTCCAGGGCCGCCGTCTCCGCCGGAAGCGATGTCGTGCATTCCGCAGCCCTGAGGAAGGCTGAACTGGAGCTCAGCGAGCTTGTCAACCGCTACGATGACTGCTACATCATCATTGGCAAACGGATCGCCGAGTACCTCCGCAACGGCGAAACGATCGAGGACCCGAAGGTCCAGCAGGCCTTCGAGCGGATCAAGAAGCTCGACCTGGAGAGGGCCGAGAAAGAGAGCGTCATTCGCGACTTGAAAGGGGCTTCGATGGAGGCCAGCGAAGCCGAAGAGCTGGTGGCCCTGGAGGCCGAGGTCGAGCATGACGTGCGGAAGTGCAAGGAGCTCGTCGACATGGGCGTCGATTCCCAGGAGGAGTTCGACCGCAGGGTGGCTACGCTGCGCAACAAGGTCAAGAACTTCAAGCAACTCCGTGCCCTCGACCATGCCCACAGGAAGGGCCTGATTGCCGACGACGAATACAAGCGGAAAACGGCGGCGCTGCTCGGCCAACCGGTCGTATAGAACCGTGGCGGCACTCTCAAACGGGTTGCCATCCCGACCGCGAAAGGGCATACTGAGATTGGGCAACTTCTTGAAAGGCGTCCGAAAATGACCCTTGCATCGCGTGCTTGTGCGGCCGGGCTGGCCGCCGGCCTCTTGATCGCCGCATGGCTGCCCGCAAGGGCGCCGCCGCCGAAATGCGCGCCGAAGACGGCGGCAGCGGCACGTCGACCGGCGCACGCGCTGGTCGCCGCATCACGAATCGCTCGGCGCGCTGGTGGCCACGATCGACGGCCGCGACGTGCCGCTGACCATCGGCTACCACAAGGTCAGCGTCGAGATCCGCGACCAGATCGCCCGCACCACGATCGAAGAGTCGTTCGTCAACCACCTCGCGGCCGCGCTAGAGGGCGAGTTCTACTTCCCCCTGCCGCAAGACGCCTCGATCGCCGGGTTCGGCATGTGGATCGGCGACCGGCTGGTCGAGGCCGACGTTGTCGAGAAGCAGCGGGCCCGCGCGATCTTCGAGACCTTCCTCAGCCGGCGGCTCGATCCGGGCCTGCTGGAATGGACGGGCGGCAACCTCTTCAAGGCCCGCGTCTTTCCCATCCCCGGCAAATCGGAAAAACGCATCACGATCACCTACACGCAGTTCCTGCCGCTGCGGGACGGGGTCTATCGCTACCAGTACGGGCTGCAAAGCGAGATGCTCAAGCAGAACCCGCTGCGGCAGTTGGAGATCGACGTCAAGGTGAGACTCAACCGTGCCGCTGCGGAACGCCGCCTCGCCCTCGCATGCGACTCGCAATAGCCTGGCGCCCCATGCGGCCCGCGTCGAGTTCGCGGCCAAGGACTATGTGCCGGCGGGCGATTTCGAGGTCGTGATCGAACCGGCCCGACAGCAGTCGGTCATCACCGTCATTCCACACCGCAGTGGCGACGACGGCTACTTCATGCTGCAACTTGCGGTGACTGGCAGCAAAGACAGCCCGCCTGCAAGTCGTCAAGTCGTTCCCTCCAGCGAGCCGCTCGACCTGCGGATCATCGCCGATACGTCGGCCTCGATGGACGCCGCCAATCGCAAGCGCCAGGGCGAGTTCGTCGCGGCCGTCCTGGCAGCGCTCACAGAGAAGGATACGTTCAACCTGGCCACGGCCGACGTCGATTGTTCTTGGGTATTTGCAGCCGCCAAACCGGCCGACGCCAAGGCGGCGGAAACGGCCCGGCAGTTCCTGGCCGCCCGCACGTCGCTGGGCTGGACCGATCTCGATCGCACCTTCGCGTCGGCCCTCAAGCAATGCGGACCGAAGACGCAGGTGATCTATGTGGGCGACGGCATCGTGACCGCCGGCGACGGCGATCCGGCGGCCTTCGCCAAGCGGCTGCGGCGGATGGTCGACGAACGTACTCATCACGCTCCGCGTGATGCCGGCGCCTCCCAGGGCCCTCACGCGGAGCGTGAGGAGTACGGGACGTTTCACGCCGTGGCCACGGGCAACAGTTTCGAGCCGACCGTGATGAGGGCGATTGCCTCGATCGGCGGCGGGTCGATGCGGCAGATCAATGCCAGCGGCCCTAAGGCCGCAGCCCTGGACCTGCTGCACGAGATCGCCGAGCCGGGTCTCCGCGACGTGAAGGTCGAGTTCCACGGCCTCCGCACCGCGCGGGTCTATCCCGATCCGTTGCCCAACCTGGCCACCGGCACACAGCAGATCATCCTCGGCCGCTACCGGCCGGAAGGCAAAGAGCAAACGGGCGAAGTGATCGTCACCGGCACGCAGGACGGCAAACCGGTCCGCTTCACGGCCCCGGTCACGCTCCCTTCTGCCTCAGCGGGTGAGGGCACCTTGGGCGGGCCGCAGGGTAAGACGGATTGCCAATCCGTCCTACGGACTGAGGGCACCTTGCTCCCCTCTGCCTCTGGGAGAGGGGCCGGGGGTGAGGGCAGTTCTTTTATTCCGCGGCTGTGGGCCCGCATGCATCTCGATGCCCTGCTGGCGCAAGGGGACTCGCCGGCGGTCCGTGAGGAGATCATCGCCTTGTCGGAAGCGTATCACATCATCACGCCCTACACGTCGTTCTTGGTGCTGGAGAGCGATGCCGACCGCGAGCGATTCAAGGTTGGAAGCCGGTTCCGCATGCGCGACAGCGAGCGGTATTTTGCCGAGGGGTGCGCCGTCGCCAACCGGGAGTTGGCCCAAGAGCAGATGAAGCAATCGGCCGCCTGGCGGCTCGATCTGCGCGCGAAGTGCTGCGGCAGCTCGACACGCTCGACCGCGACCCGTGGGCCTTCCAAACGGTCGATGACACCGGGTTCAGCAGCATCAACAGCGGCATCGGTTTCTTCGGCTTCGGCGGCTACGGCGCGGCCAACCCGATGCCGGACGACCTGGAAGAGATCGACGACTCGGCCGAGCCGGCCATCGAGCCATTCATGGAACCGGATGACCAGCGTCCCCTCGACGGCGGCCAGCAACCGGCGCCTTCGCAAGACGGAAAAGGCCCCGGCATCTCCGCGGTTGCAGGCAATGCCGGAAGAGGATTGCCTTTGCTGCAAGACCTCGGCCTGGAACACCCGGATTCGGCAGCGGGCCGATCTCTGAACACCATGAGGGCCCAAGGGGGCGGCATGCCACAGGGCATGGGCGGGGGTTTCGACATGACCGACTGGGGCCGTTATTGGCACGATCTGGCAATGCAATGGCCGGCCCTCTTTCCCGAACCGCTGCCCGTCGCCCCCATACCGGTCGAGTTCAAGTCGTCCTGGCCGGCCGAGGCCCGCGCGCTGGCGCGGGACCTGCTGCGGACTGACGCCGTCGCCGCCAAGAACGGCCTGCGGATCGAGATCGACGAGTGCTCCTTCGACACGCGATGGGGCGAGCTGTCATCCCGGTCGCAGGCCCTGGTCCTGCTCGCCCCATCGGCCTGGCTGGTCCGCGCGAAGTCGGACGACTGGAACAACGTTGACTACTGGTCCCGCTCGCCGACGTGGGGCCTGGCGAGGGGCCTGTTCGGCTTAACGTCCTGGGTCAATGTGGCGCCGCCCTGGGGCGCGGGCACGCGGTTCCACGACGACCAGACGAAGGTTGCGTGGTGCGATGCCAGGGAAATAGGCGCCTTCTCGAAGGACCTGCTCCTGGGCACCGTGCGCCAGTCGCGATCGGGCGATGTGGGCCGCCTCACGGCGGACTTAGGCAACGGCACGCCGTTGGACTTGGGCGAGGGCGCTATCCGGCCCTTGGACCAGTCGTATCCCATCTTCCGCCAGATTACGCCGCAGGCCGGCGGACAGGTCTGGCTCGTGGCGGGGGCCTATCCGGGACCGCGCGAGTACCGCATCCTGATCGACACGCGGCGGAAGGTCGTCGTGAAGGTCGAGCAACGCAACGAGGGCCGGCTCGTTGCCACGACCACGTCGGGCGATTTCGTGCAAGTGGCCGGCGCGTGGTTCGCAGGCCGCATCGAAACGACCGATGCCCAGGGCCGGCAAACGTCGCTCGTCACGCAGACCATCACCGCGCTGGGGCCGGGCGACCTCGATCGGCAATGGAAGGCAGAGCTTGCCGATCGCGATCGGGCGCAGCTCGTGCGCACCCCCCTGCCCGATCTGGCCAAGGCCAGGCGTGCCGCGGCCGCGGGCAAGACTACCTTCGAGGACGAAATCGCGCTCTTCTTGCACTTCCAGCAAAGCCAGCAATGGGGCCGCGCGCTGGAACACTTCGAGAAGGCCGAGAAGCTCTCGGGCAAGCCCGGAATGCGATGGGTCCGCTACAACCTCCTGCTGCTTTGCCGCCGCCACGAAGAACTCAAAAAGTGCTTCTTCGACGAGGCCGCGCGGATCGCACGCGCGGGCGGCGATCGGGCCTTCCCGGCCGACTCCATCCTCGGCCCTGCCTCCTGCTCTCTGGAAGCCGACGAGATGCTCGCCCTACTGGACCTCTTGCGGCCGGTCTATGAGCGCCTGCCGGCCGAACTGCAGGGGATGAAGACCTGGACGGAGCGCCGCATCGACTGCCTGGACCGGGTGGAGCGAACGGCTGACGTGGAGCGGCTCCGCAAGCAACTGGCCGAGCAGTTCCCGCACGACTGCGACTGTCAGACCCGCTATCTCTACGATCTGCTCGGCAGGGGCGAAGACGAGGCGGCGGCCGTCTGGCTCGATCGCCTGCTGGGGCCCGGGGCCCGCTGGACGCCCCAGGAGGAAGGAACGCTGCGCAACGTCCGCATTGCCACGCTCGACTCCGACGGCCGCAGCGCTGAATTGTCGGACTACCTGGCGGCCTGGATCGCGCAAAATCCGCGCCTGCCGGCGCCGTATGAGCGCTATGTGGGCGAGTTGTTGCGCACGGCCGCGTGCAACAGGCCGAGGGCTTGATCGCTCGCTGGCTCGAGGAAGGGCGGCAGCAGAGCGGGGGCTTGCCCGAGGACGTTTCCGCGCGGCTCCAGGCCGCCGTGTCGCTGGCCATGGGGCAGCGTGCCTATTGGCCCGATGATCGTTGGGCCAAACCGCTCGGCGAGACGGCGCTGGCCCTTGCGCGATTCCCGCCGGGAGACGTTTTCGGCTACGCCCGCACGTCGGGCCCCTGGATTGCCGGCACAATCATGGACGGCTGGAGTGGCGATGTTCGGACTAACCCGCCAGGCAACGAATACTACCGTGTGATCGAGACGGCTGCCCGCCGGCTTCAGGACGAGGCAGAGACGCTCTCGCCGCAGGAGATCGAGCAGTTGGTGAATTGGGCGTCGCTGAACGACTCGCCGGTCGATGCGGGGCAGTGGAAGAAGATCGCCCTGGCGCTGCGCCGCCGTTGGGACGTCCAACCGCAGGCCGACACGAAGAACCAACTGGGCAGGATTTTGGCCGGCGTGCTTGCGGCGCATGCTGATGCGGGCGAGGTGCTCGCCTTTTTGCGGACCGATGTCCAGGCTGCGACGGAGGACTGGAAATGGTACAGCGCGGGCCAGTTGTTCGAGGCGATTCTCAGCCAACCGTGGTCGGAGGCAAACGAGGACGAGGCCCTTTCGATCTTGGACAAGTTCACCTTCGGCACGGACCACGCGGAGAATCTGGCGAGCCAGATACCCGCATTGTGCCGGCTTACGGATTGCATGCTCCAGGCACGTTACCACGTACTGATCACGCTCCGCCGTGATGACGTACCATCACGGCGGAGCGTGATGAGTACGTGTCGCGAGGGCCTTGCCGACCACTTGCGAAGCGCGGCGTCGAAGGCCGCGCCGGGCCTGGCACGCTGGATTGAAAGCGAGGCGATCTACCTCGACGTGCTCTCGGGCAGAAACCCCGACAAGCTGGCGGCAGAATGCTGGAAGGAACTTGGCCCTCCGCCCGCCGGGCCGCGCTCGCCGCGCGGCGGCAGGAGCCTGGAGCAACGGCTCGACGATGCCCGCCGAGAGCGTTGCCTGATCGCGCTAATTCGCCTGGCGGCCCGCAACGCCAAGGCAGATCTGGGCGATCGCGTGCTGAGCTACCTGGAAAGCTGCCAGGCGGCCGAACCGGGCGAACCGCGCTGGAAACGGTTCCAGTACCAATTGCTGGTCGCGCTCGATCGGCCTCAAGCGCTGGAGAAGAAACTCCGGCAATGGATCGAGGCGGGCGACCCGACCAGCGCCTGGCAGATCACGCTGGGCCGTCTCGCGGCCGAGCAGGGCCGACTGGCGGAAGCGATCAAGATTTTCGAGACGGTTCGCGCGGCCGACGAGCTCACGTCTCAGGACTATCGCAGGTTGGCCGCCTGGTACACGGCCGCCGGCCGGCGCGAGGCGGCCGAGCAGGCCGGCATCGCGGCCTTCCTAGCGGATGACGAAGACCGGCTCGATCAGTGGCTCCGGGAGAAGTACGCGCCGTGGCAACATGCCCCGCTGCCCGCCGCGTTGGACACCGAAGTGCCGCTGGCCCTGATCACAGCCATGGAAAAGTCGAGCGATCCGCAACGGTTCTTGCAGCAGCTCGGAAATTTCTATCAGTCGACCCAGGATGTCCGCCTGCTGGACGCCCTGGCTGACGGCGTGCTCGGCCACTCGGCGGCGGAAATCTATCCCTTCCTGCAAGAGTCGCAGCAGGTGTTCCAAGGGGTGCAGGACGAAACCGCCGTCGATTCCGTCGTTCGGCGGATCGCCGCGGTCCGCGGCCGCGCAAAGACCGAGATTGACCGGCGGGCGCTCGATCTGCTGGAGTTGCTCATCGAGTGCCGTGCAGTGGAGATGGCGGTGGAGATGAAGCAGCCGGGACCGCACGCCGAGCGGGCGCTGGCCGCCTTCCGGCGGGCCTGGCAACGCGACTGGTCGCCGGGCGAACCGCGGCTGATGTGCGAGCTGCTGGCCGGGCTCGGCGCGATCGGCGAGCCCCGCTTAGCCGCCGAGCAGGTCCGCGAAATGGAAAGCCTGTATCGCGGTCTCCCGCCCGGGTCGGCCGATCGGCTCTCCGCGGCCGCGAATCTCTCCAATGTGCATTGGTCCTATAAGCACTACAACGCGGCCATCGACCTCTTGGCGTCGGCCTTGAAGGAACGACAGGAGGCCAACGGCGGCGAGCTGCCCTCCGACTGCCATGAGTTGTTCTCCACGTTGATCGCGCATCTCGAAGAGCGACAGCATTGGGCGCGTGCGGAAACGCTGATCCGCGACCGGCTTGCCCACGCGGCTAATCGGAAGTTGGCCGGGGCGCTTACGCCGGAGTTGTATGGGCTTTACGCGGCGGCACTGGCGCAGAACGGCCAGGTTTCGCTGGGCCGCGGCGAGGCGCTGTACCACGCCCTGGAAAAGAAACTCCGCCAGGCGTTGGACAAGCCCGATCCGGAGCTGGGCGACGACCTCTTGGGCCCGCTGCTGAAGATTTACGAGGCGGCGCACAAGCAGGGCTATGCCGGCGTGGCCGACGACCTGGAACGATTCGTTGCCGTGCAATTCCCCGAGCTGTTCCAACGCAGTCGGGGCAGCCGCGCGCGGTCGGGCCTCATAGACACGGTCGCCAACACATTGCACGATGTTGCCGGTCCGCGCGGCCTTGCTCTTCCTCGTCGAGCAAGTGGCAAACGAGACTGCCAGCCTGGAGCCGGTCGAGGCGGAGTTTTGGGATCCCTTCTATACCAAGCCGGCGCGATGGATTGCGGAAATCAAGGACCTTGGCGATCTCGACGAGCGGCTGCTGCCGATCATGCTGCGCAGAGTGCGGCGAGAGATCCAATCGCGGACCGTGTTTCGCGAGTCGTTGTCCGGTGATTATTGGGAGGCGAAGAAGCCGCTGTTCGCGGCCGTCGCCGAGGACGTGCTGGCCCGGCACAAGGACTCGGAGGCGTACGTCCTCTACGTGGCCGACTTCCTGTCGGGCACCCTCGGTCGATTCGACCGCGGCATCGACATCCTCTTGGACGCCCATCGCCGCGGGATGCTCCACCAGGCCGGCCAACTGAAGTTGATCGCCGATCTCCTGCAATATTCGCCCCAGCGCGGCGGCGAACTGGTCCCGATCCTCGAACCGTTCGTCGCCCGCGAGCCGGACGACCTGCAATATGTCGATTGGTTGATGCGGGCCTATTTCGCCGCCGGCCGAAAGGAACAACGGCTCGACTTGGCGAAGAAGACCGAGGCGGCCCTCCGCGCCAGCGGCCTTTGGGAAGAGGACGCGATGGCCGCGCTGGGCGAGATCTGCCTGGCAAGCGAACTCTTCGAGCCGGCGATTGCCTGCTACCGCGAGGCGATCGCCTGCCACGGGCGGAACGATCGCGGCAAGACCCCGAACGGGCCGTTTCAGGGCCAATTCGTGTCTCAGCCGCTGCTGCGGCAGCACGTCCTCCATCTTCCCAATCCGCCGCAGGGCGGCAACCGGCCCGTCAAGGGACTGCCCGATTACTACAATGCGCTGGCACGGGCCTATTCGGGACTGAAGATGATCGCCGAGGCGGCCGATGCGGCCTCGGCGGCGATTGCCGCTGGGGGGCCGCGGTTCGGCTTGCTGGAGGAGATCCTTCGCGATGTGCCCGACGTGGACGCCTTCGCGGCGGAACTCGACCGGCGGGCCGACGAAAGCGGCCGGGAGAACACGCTCGTCCGCAAGGCCCTCAGCCTGATCTACCGAGAGAAAAAGGAGTACGCCAAGGCCATCCGCCAACTCGACAGGGCCGCGGAGGCGCAGCCCAACGACGAGGAAACGTATCAGCTCCTGCTTGCCTGCTACGACGCGGAGGAAGACAAGGCGGGCGCTGTGCGGCAGTTGCTCCGCCAGCGGGAATGGGCCCGTCGCGACATCCATCTGTACGAAGATCTGGCCTACCGGTACGAGGATTTCGGCAAGCCCGAGGAGGCCGAGCGGGCCGTGACCTCGATCGTCGAAGTCCAGCCCTTGGAGGCCGAAAGCCATCAGTTGCTGGCTGAGATCCGCGAGCGGCAGGACCGCTGGGACGATGCGATCGTCCAGTGGCGGCATGTGGCCCGCATCCGGGCACTGGAGCCCGAAGGGCTAATCAGCCTTGCCGAGGCCCTGATCCACGAGCGCCGCTGGGCCGAGGCCGCCGAGGTCGCGGCACGGCTCAAGCAGACCGCCTGGCCGGTGCGGGCAGATAGTTCGCCCGAGGATCTGCGGGCGAAGATGCGCGAGATGGAGGGGGAGATCGAGTGCGGGCGGAAGTGACTAGGGACTTGGTTCGAAACAACTTCGTAGCTCGTAGGGTTAGACCCGGGCACCATGGGTACATGGTGCCCGGGTCCCACCCTACGGCTAAATCCATGCAACTCAACCCGAACGACCTTTCGTACCCACCCAATACGGTGGCGTGTTGACTGCTGCTCCCGATCGTAGGATGTCGGCGGGTGCATTTTGTGCGAGTTTATGATTGCCTGGCGGCGGGCCACTTGGAAAGCCGCGGAAGTCGGCTATAATCGGCCTGTAACGGTGCGCATCGGCGACTCGATCCCACCCATCCCACTCACCGAGGAAACCCCATGTCCCCATCCGTCTTTTCGACTGCCACGGCGCCCGCGGCGATTGAATCTGCTTACAAGGCTGCCCACGAGCGCTATGCCGCGCTGGGCGTCGATACCGAGGCTGCATTGCGGCGACTCGCCGCCGTGCCCGTGTCGCTCCATTGCTGGCAAGGCGACGACGTGGGCGGATTCGAACACGCCGGCGAAGAACTGGGCGGCGGCCTGGCCGTCACGGGCAACTACCCCGGCAAGGCCCGCACGCCCGCCGAACTCCGCGGCGACACGGTCAAGGCCCTCTCGCTGATCCCCGGGAAGCACCGCTTCAACCTGCATGCCTGCTACGCCGAGACGGGCGGCAAGCGGGTCGATCGCAACGAGCTGGCCCCCGAGCATTTTCAGGGCTGGATCGATTGGTGCAAGGAGCAGGGATTGGGCATGGATTTCAATCCGACCTATTTCGCGCACCCCAAGGCGGCCGACGGCATGACGCTGGCCCACGCGGACTCCGGCATCCGCAAGTTCTGGATCGAGCACGGCATCGCCTGCCGCAAGATCGGCGCGGCGATCGGCGCGGCCCTGCACAAGCCCTGCGTCACCAACGTCTGGATCCCCGACGGCATGAAGGATCAGCCCGTCGATCGCGTCGGCCCTCGGCAGCGATTGACCGATGCCCTGGACGAGATCTTCGCCTTTCCCGTCAATCGGGCCCATAATCTGGATGCGGTGGAGAGCAAGCTCTTCGGCATCGGTTCGGAGAGCTATGTGGTCGGCTCGCACGAGTATTACCTGGGTTACGCGATTTCGCGGAAGAAGCTGCTGTGCCTCGACACGGGCCACTTCCATCCCACGGAAACGATCGTCGACAAGCTCTCGGCGGTCTTCACGCAGCTCGACGAGATCCTGCTGCACGTCAGCCGCGGCATCCGCTGGGACAGCGACCACGTGGTGATCGTCGACGACGCGCTGCTGGCGATCGCGCAGGAGCTGGTCCGCGGCAACTTCCTCGATCGGACGCACATCGGCCTGGACTTCTTCGACGCCTCGATCAACCGCGTGGCGGCGTGGGTCATCGGCACCCGCGCGATGCTCAAGGCCCTGCTGCTCGCCTTGTTGGAGCCGATCGGCACGCTCCGCGAGCTGGAGAAAGCGGGCGACTACACGGCGCGGCTGGCGCTGCTGGAAGAGCTGAAGACGCTGCCCTACGCGGCGGTGTGGGATTACTACTGCCTGAAGCAGAACGTGCCCGTGGGCCCGGCCTGGATCGGCGAAGTGAAGCAGTACGAGAAGGACGTGTTGTCGAAACGAGCATAGTGGCGGAATGCAGGGCTGGAATTCAATCGTAGCGATCGCACAAAATTAGATTGGTCAGGAAAGCATGAATCCGAATCCGTTTCTTGGCGTCTTCTTCCATTGGCTGGGCGGTCTGGCCTCGGGCAGCTTTTACGTGCCCTACCGCTTCGTGCGGCGCTGGTCGTGGGAAACCTACTGGCTGGTGGGCGGCTTCTTCAGTTGGATCATCGCCCCTTGGGTGCTCGGTTCGCTGTTGACCAACGATCTGCTGGCGGTGCTCGGCGCACGGACCCCAAGTGCCTGTTCTGGGTCTACTTCTGGGGCGCGATGTGGGGACTGGGCGGACTGACCTTCGGCCTGACGATGCGCTACTTGGGCATGTCGTTGGGAATGGCCATGGCACTGGGTTATTGTGCGGCCTTCGGAACGCTGATGCCGCCGATTTACCACGATCTTGCCGAAGCCGCGAGCGCCGCCGGCCGGGGCGCCGATCTGTCAAAGGTCGGGGCACTGATTTCTCATGGAACATTTGCTACCGACGTTCTGCGCACGCAATCCGGCCACGTGATCCTCTTAGGCGTGGCGGTCTGTCTCGCCGGGATTGCCGTAACCGGTATGGCCGGCATGTCGAAAGAGCGCGAGATGCCGGAGGAGCAGAAGAAGCTTGCGATCAAGGAATTCAGTTTCAAGAAGGGCATTCTGGTGGCCACGTTTTCCGGCATCATGAGTGCGTCGTTCTCCTACGGGCTGGCTGCCGGCGATCCGATCAAAGCCAGCACGGTTGAACACGGCACGACCGTCCTCTGGCAAGGGCTGCCGGTCCTGGTGGTAGTACTGCTGGGCGGCTTCACTACGAACTTCATCTGGTGCGCCTTGCTGAACATCAAGAACAAGACGGGTTACCAGTACTTCAGCGGCGCCGTCCGCAATCATGCGCCTGGCCGTGAAGAGGAGACGATCATCGAGACCGCTATTGACGCCCCGAGCGAAGAGGTCGTCGAGCGCATTCCCGGCGCGAAGTCCGAGCCTCCGCGCGTGCCCATGCTGTTGAACTACTTCTTCTGCGCCGTGGCGGGCACGACCTGGTACTTTCAGTTCTTCTTCTACACCATGGGCGAGACGCAGATGGGAAAATACAAGTTCTCCAGTTGGACGTTGCACATGGCCAGCATCATCATTTTCAGCACGCTGTGGGGAATTGCCCTCCGCGAATGGAGAGGTTCCAGCCGGCGGACGATCGCCCTGGTGACACTCGGCCTGGCGACGCTGGTTCTCTCCACGATCATCGTCGGCTATGGCAATTATCTGGCTTTGCCGGGGGCGCAATGAGACACAGCCCGCGCCGAGTTGCCAAAACGGCCCGGTGCTAGCTGGCTTGCGACAGCAGGCGCGAAAGCACCAATTTCACTTCTTTGGAGGAAAGGATGTTTGTGAGGGCCGAGATAAACTGTTCTTCACTCGCGCAATGCGTGTACCGCCCGCCCCCGTTGGTGACGATGCTAACGGGATAAAGGTCGATTTTATGCTGCACTGTCAAGATCGTATACGAGTAGTTGTTGAGGCACGGGACGCGCACTTCCAAATCGTAAGAAAATCCGTCCGAAATATTGTTGTTCGATACCTGGCCTACGAGAACGCCTTTTGTAGCCTGGGTAAGCAGGTTCGCTTGCTCCGACAATATTTCTCGCGGCGTGACTACACGCTCCAGATCGCTCAGGTCGCCCCAAAGACTGTTAACTGACATCGGACTCCTCCATAATTTCGCGTAAACGGCAAATAATTGGTAAATGATCAGACGTTTTTCTTCGATCAGGTCGTCCGGCCTCGTTAAGAAGAGACTCGCCCTGAAGTTCGGTGACTACGGTCGCAGTGTCGTCTGCCATGAAATCAACAAGCGACGGGCGGAGCAGAACCTGATCAAACACGTTCCAATAAAAATTAACCTCGCCACCGGCATCGTAGAAATACGTGCCGGGCGGTGTTGAATCCGCGTCACCGAACGCGGCCCACATCGGGTTGTAAAAGAAATGGCACTCTTCCCCAGCAACCATGCGTGAGCCCGCCGCGGCAATCCGCCGATCCATGATCGCGTGCAGGCCCTCGGAACCAACGACCCCGACTTCGAACGGGTTCATATTCAGGTCACCAATGACGACTGTACGTAGATGCCCAACCCTGGCCTCAGCTTCACGAATGAATCTTGCAACTCGGGTGCTCGCTAGGATTTGTTCTTCGGTTTTCTTCCGTAATTTGCTGGAAAGATGCACCGCCACCAGGAGAAGACTCTCCCCTAGCGGGAACTCGTAATGACGAATCGCGATGCCGTGGCTGTCGCGAATGAGCGTTGTCGGGTCAGTGGAAAAGCGAGTGAAAATAGTCAATCGATCCGAGTTGCCGAGGTCCGGAAAGTAAAACCTCGTAACGCCCGCGTTGAGCGCACGAAGAAGAGCGGAAACAGGCCATTGGTTCTCTGCGAGGACCAGGATATCCGCCTGCGCTTCATGCGCAAAAGCGGCGATCGCCTCAGCCGCGACGTTCCCGTCGACATTCCAAAATGCAAGCGTTGGCATTTACGGAGGACTTCATCTGGATCCACGAGCTTACAGCAGTTCGACCGCCGAACTGCACTAGCTCCTCACGCCATTCTTGCAGATAGGACGCGCAGTGTCAACTCCCACGGGTATCTGAGCATTGCCGACGGAGGATTGCCAGGCGTGCCTGGCCCGCAGCGCAGCAAACCTCGATCCTGCCATTACGCGAAGGGCATGACATGGGACCGCTCCTGATGATACAATGCACAAGCACGCGAAAGCCCACCCCACGGGGCAAGGATTGTCATGCCGCTCCACGATTTCACCTTCCACCTGATCATCTCCACGCTGGAAAACGAGACCCAGTTGGGCCGGGTCTTGTTCTATCCCGAGGTTTCCGACCTGGACGTCCGCGGAGACCACCTTCGCAAGACGCTCTGGGAACTGACCGCGGAACAGATCGATCGGCAGCCGCTGCTGGAATTTCACCGCCGCTCGCGCCGGGACCGGTCGATTTGCGGGAGTTCGTCGTGGAGGTCGAGCCGCCGTCGCGGATCCCGCACTGGACCACGCCGGTGAGCCTGCGGTTTCATGCCGTCACGTGGCGGCATGGCGAGGCCGCGGCCATCGCCTACGTGCCGGCGCTGGATATCGAAGTCGTGGCCCGCACGGCGGACGAGCTTGCGGCGAGCGTCGAGCGGGAAATCCGCGTCGCCTTGATGCGTGCCAAGGCCAACACGTCGCTCCGCCGCCTGGCCTGGCTGGCGCGGCGGAAGTCGGTGGAAGTCGTGCCGGTGACGTGGGGCATCGAGGTGCGAACGCCCAAGCAGATCGCCCAGCAACGGCAGGCGGCCGCGCCCGAGTCGGCGCTCGAGGCGGTAGCGACCGACCTGGCGAAAGTGCAAGCCGAACCGGTCTTCGGCATGGAGAGCCTCGCCCAGCGGCTCGCGGAAAGGCTCTGGGGTTCCGCGCCGCAAAGCGTGCTCCTCGTAGGGCCGTCGGGCGTGGGCAAGACGGCCCTGGTCCATAAGCTGGCCGCGGGCAAGCCCGCTTCGCCCTGCTGGTCGACAAGCGGCTCGCGGATCGTCGCCGGGATGTGCGGCTTCGGCATGTGGCAGCAGCGCTGCCAGGCGATTTGTGCCGAGGCGGCCCGTACAAAGGCCGTGGTCCATTTCGGCAATCTCGTCGAATTGATGCAAGTCGGCAAGTCGACCCACAACGATCAGGGAGTGGGCGATTTCCTGCGACCCTTGATCGCTCGCGGCGATTTCCTGGCGATCGCCGAGTGTACCCCGGAGCAGCTTGCGGCCATCGAGCGCGAGAGCCCCAGCATGCACGAGGCGTTCGCGCAGCTTCGAAATCAAGGAGCCGTCGCCGGAAGAAAGCCAGCGATTGCTGGAAAAGGCGGCCGCCGCTTGGGCGAGCGGCCGGATCGTAGTGCCGCAGGCGATCGCAACGCTCGACCGGCTGCACCGCCGTTATGCCACGTACTCCGCCTTCCCGGGACGGCCGTTGCGGTTTCTGCGGAACCTGCTCAACGACGCGGCGAGCGGAAAGGACGTGCTCCGGGGCGAAGACGTTACGACCGCGTTCTCTTATGAAACGGGCCTGCCCTCTTGGCTGCTGGAGCCGTCAGCGCGGCTCGATTTGCAGGCCGCCCACGCCTGGTTTGCCGAGCGGGTCATCGGACAGGAGCAGGCGGTGTCGGCCGTGGTCGATCTCCTGGCAACGGTCAAGGCGGAACTCGCGCGGCCCGGCCGTCCGATCGCCTCGCTCTTGTTCATCGGTCCCACCGGCGTGGGCAAGACCGAAATGGCGAAGGCCCTGGCCGAGTTCCTCTATCAAGACCGCCGGCGGATGACGCGGATCGACATGAGCGAATATGCCGACCCGGCGGCCGCCGAGCGTTTGATCGGCGGCGGCGGGCGCGAAGGGCTGTTGACCTCGAAGGTCCGCGAGCAGCCCTTCGGCGTCGTGCTGCTCGACGAATTCGAGAAGGCCCACCCGCGGCTTTTCGATCTTCTGCTGCAAGTCCTGGGCGAAGGGCGGCTGACGGATGCCACGGGCCGGTTGGCCGACTTCCGCAACTCGGTCATTATCATGACTTCGAACCTGGGCGTGGATTCGTTCGGCCGTGCGGCTGCGGGGTTTGCCGGCCCCAGCGCGGCCAGCGATGCCCCTGAGCATTTCGCGCGGGAGGTCGAGCGTTTCCTGCGTCCGGAGATGTTCAACCGCATCGATCGCATCATTACTTTCGTGCCGCTGGAGAAGGCGACTTTGCGGCAGATCGCGCGGCGCGAATTAGGGCTGCTCGAGCGCCGCGACGGCATTCGCTATCGCGATCTGCGGCTGCAGTTTGCCGAGGGCGTGGTCGATGCGGTCGTCGAGCACGGTTATGATCCGCGGTACGGGGCCCGGCCCATCAAGCGCACCGTGGCAAGGTACGTGCTGGCCCCGCTGGCCGCGAGGCTCAACGACTATGCCGGCGACCTTCCTTTGGCGGCCAATATCGATGCGGACGGGACCGCGATTCGGGCCGCGGTGCGGGCCGTGGCCCGTGGAAGCGGTTCCCGCCGGCCTGCGGAAATTGCGGCACGGCAGGACCTGGCGGAACTCTCCCGGCAGTGCGTTGCCTTGCGCCGCGCGGCCGGCGCGGTCGACGGCAGCCGTCCGCTCGTCGACTTGCGGAACGAAGTCTACCGTTTGGAGAAGGCCGAAAAGCATATTCGCGCACGCCGCACACGCGCGCTGCCGGGCATGGAAGGGGAACTTGCCGTGCGGCTGGCGACGGTCCGATCGCTGATCGCACGCGCCGAGTCGGTCGCCGCGGCCACTGTCGCCCTCGAGGAATCGGCCCTGCTGGGGCTATACTGCGGCAAGGACCTGGACATGAACCGCATCGAGCGGGAACTCCCTATCCGCACGGACGAACTGGCCGTGCTGCGACAGGACCTTTACTGCCAGCAATTCGGCAAGCCCGACTACGCGACGCTGGTCGTTTACGGCGAGCAGCGGCAGTGGATGATCGACCTGGCGGCGGCCTACCGCCGTTTGTTCACGGAACTGGACT
This sequence comes from uncultured Planctomycetia bacterium, assembly GCA_963824275.1. Taxonomy (GTDB): domain Bacteria; phylum Planctomycetota; class Planctomycetia; order Pirellulales; family Thermoguttaceae; genus JANXQG01. Next base: position 78,367 of record CAWGOT010000013.1, read on the forward strand.
ACAAGGTGCAGGCGTATTGGTTGCTGCTTTATGACGACACGAAACCGCTGCGGCAGGACCAGTTCAAACTGGGCGATCGGGACTCGTCCGACGAGAAACTCCGCCGGCAGGCCAACGGCACGCGACTGATGGCCCAGCGGATGGAAGGGTCGGACCTGACCGCTGCGGAAGAAATCGCCGATCTCCGCGGCATCGCTTTCTGTCTGGGCGGGCGTCTTGCCTGGGCCCGCTGGAGCGAGGAGGCCGGGCGGCACGGCTTCAAACTGCAGTCGGGCAAGGATAGTCCGTGCCTGGTGCATGTCAGCCAGACCGGGATCGCCGCCTACCAGCCGCCGGAGAAGATCGACCGCATGGAGGGCATCGGCGGGCACGAGCTGCGACGGAGCTACGACGAACCGCGGCAGTCGATCGACGACCGCCGCCTCGGCCAGCGCCAGCGGTGGTCGGGCGATTTGGCGGACGTGGTAGGGCTGCTGGTGGAAAAGCGGTTGTCGGCCTGCATCGACGCTTGGTTTGCCGATACCAGGGATGTGGATTTCAGAACATTGTAACGTCATGAGAATCGAGATTCCCATCCTGGTTGAGCCTGACGTCCGTCCCGAAGGGGGCGGATCGATCTATCGCGTCCGGCCGCTGCTGTTCAACGGGCCCGATCGATCCGATCGGATTCTGGCGACGGCATTGGCCAAGTTGAGCGCGGCCTTAGAAAAGGACCTGAATGAGTTGGGACGCCGCGGCGAGCACGAGCAAGTGGCAGCTCTCACCTACGCGCCGGACGTCGATCTCCACTGGCTCGACCTGCGGCTCGATCTTCGCGACAAGCCGTTCCGGGGCAGATTCCCGCTGGTCACGCTCCGCGAGTTCGATCGGCTCTTGGCCTTCACGCCAAGCCTGGATGACCTGTGGTTCGAAGTTGAGTCGCGTGCGGACCTTGCCCGCCGGGCGACGGAGGTGTTCACGCGGCATTTTCGCGCCGCCGCGAGAAATCGCGACGGTCAACCGGTGCGGCGCCAGCTTGCGACATTCGAGGGCAAGAAGAAGCCCTGGATCGCGCTGGTCGAGCTTTCCCTATCTACGCGCCGCAAGCGGAGCGACGGCAAGGCCCGGCAGCTTGCCCTGCTCGATGCCGCCGAGCCGATGGACGGCGACGCGGAACTCCAGAGCGTCGGCCGCTGTCTCGATCGGCTCTATCCGGACCAGCTCAGCCGGGCCGTCTGCCGCGACGCAGCCGTCGACGAGCTCGCACGGTTGCTGGAAGCGGCCGACATGCGACCGGTCCTCGTCGTGGGGCCGCCGATGGTCGGCAAGACGGCGTTGATCCACGAGTGCGTATTCCGAAAAACGAAAAGCCGCGTGGAGAAGGGCGGCCCCATGTATCCGCCCGAGGAGAACGTCTGGCTCCTGGCGCCGCAGCGGCTGATCTCGGGCATGTCCTACGTCGGCCAGTGGGAGAACCGCCTGCTGGCCATTCTCAAGCAGTCGCGGAAGTTGCGGCACGTTCTGTACTTCGATGACCTGCTGGGTCTCTATCACGCCGGCGCGACCAGCCAATCGACGCTTTCCGTGGCCGACGTGCTCAAGCCGTACATCGAGCGGCGCGAGGTCCGCCTGCTGGCCGAAGCCACGCCCGAGCAACTGCGGATCCTCCGCGAACGGGACCGGGGCTTTGCCGACCTGTTCCACGTGGTCCAGGTCGCCGAACCGAGCGAGGAGGAGACGGTCCGCATCCTGCTCAGCGTGAGCCGCGGGCTCGAGGCCCGCCACGGGGTCCGCTTCGGGCTTGACGTCCTGCCGTGCGTTATCGAGCTGACCAGGACCTGGCAGGCGGAACACGCCTTTCCCGGCAAGGCGGCGCGATGGCTGAACCAGCTCGCCGTCAAGCACCAGGCGGCCGATGCCGATCGCGACACGGTGCTTGGCGAGTTTCATGCGACCAGCGGCCTGCAGGTCGCCTTTGCCGACAGCAATGCCCGGCTTTCCCGGCAGGAGGTCCTTGCCGGCCTGCAAGACCGCATCATCGGGCAGCGGCAGGCGGTGGAAACGATGGCCGACGTGGTCTCGATCGCCAAGGCCCGCCTGAATGATCCCCAGCGCCCGCTGGGCGCGTTGCTGTTCCTCGGCCCTACGGGCGTGGGCAAGACCGAATGTGCCAAGGCACTGGCGAACTATCTCTTCAGCAATCCGGCCCGGCTCGTGCGGTTCGACATGAACGAATTCGTCTCGCCGCAATCGGTGCCGCGGCTGGTCGGCACGTTCGATCAACCGGAGGGCCTGCTCACCGGCGCCGTGCGCCGCGAGCCGTTTTGCGTCTTGCTGCTGGACGAGATCGAGAAGGCCCATCCCGACGTTTTCGATTTGCTCCTGCAGATCCTGGGCGAGGCCCGCTTGACCGACGCCCTGGGACGCACGGCCAATTTCTCCAGCGCGGTGATCATCATGACCTCGAACCTGGGCACGCGGCAGGCTGCCCGCGACGTGGGATTCGCCCCGGCTGGGGAATCGTCGGGCCACGTTTATCGCAAGGCTGTCGAGGAGTTCTTTCGCCCCGAGTTCCTCAACCGCATCGATCGCATCGTGCCCTTCGATCGTCTCGATCGGGCCGACCTGGAGCAGATTGCGCAGGGCATCCTGGCCGACGTGGCGGGGCGGGCGGGACTCTCCCGCCGCAGGTGCGCCATCGAGCTGGCCGGCGACGCCCTGGCGTGGCTCGTGGAGCGCGGCTGCCATCGCACGCTCGGCGCCAGGGCCATGCGGCGGGCGGTGGAACGCGACCTCGTGCGGCCCATGGCCCGGCAGTTGGCAGCGATAACCCCCGATACGCCCACGGTCCTTGCCGCCCGCCGCTGGGGTGAATCGCTGGCCGTGCGGATCGTTCCGCTCATCGAGGCCCAACTCAGGGCCGACCTGGTCCGGCCAGAACAACTCGGCGATGCCAAGGCCCTGCTTGCGGGCCCGCGCCGCCATCGATCGCTTACAGGCGGCCTACGAGATCCACCGTCCACCGATGCAAGATGCAAGCGGCCGGATCTTGCCGCAATATCATTGGTATCTTTGCGTTGCCGAGTTTCTGCAGGAGACCCGCGGCTTGTCGATCGCGCTTGCGGACGCGATCGACGGGCCAAAATGGGGCCGCGGCGCGCCGCTCATCCACCCCCGCCAGGCGCGAGACCGCACGTCGGTGAGCCGTCGCTATGGGTCGCCTGGGCGCGGCATTCTCAAGGAGATCACCGCCGCCCACGACGTGATCGACTACGTGAATGAGCTATCGGCCGAACTGGCGAAACGCAAAGCGGAGAGCGAGCCCGAGTCGCTCATGCGGCTGCTCTTGGATCGCCTGGCACTGGCGCACGCGCCAGCGCCTGAGCCGGACGGCTGGGTTTCCGACCGGGCATTGGTGTTGATTCGCAGTCTTCGCGAGCCAAGCCTGAGCCAGCGTATTGTGGCAGAGAACCTGATCGCCAAATATGGCGTCATCCATCCGCCGTGGCGAACGGACGCGGAGGAAGACAACTCAGTATTCGGCTTGGAGATCACGCATTGGCGGAGCGCCCCCGATCCGAAGCAGCGCTTGCGGGCCTGGTGGCAGGAACTCCTTCCGGACGGCGATCCGGGCGGGCATCACGACCGGCACTGCATGCACGTGCTGCTGGCCGAAGGCTTCCACGCCGGCCGCTTCCTGGCCTATGAACAGGGGACGCATCTTTTCACCACGGCCGACGACCGCCTCGAACCGCTGCAAGTCATCGTGCTGCCGGCCGCCGCCGGGCGCTCGCCGGGCGACGTCCTGCTCGATGCCTTGGCGCGGCACGAGGCGGCCTTGCTCCCCTCGCCCGACCAACCTTCGGTCGGTGCCCGGAGAGGGGCAGGGGGCGAGGGCGGATGGCCGTCTGATCCCCTGCGCTGGCTGCCGACGGTCAGCCTCTGGTGCCCCAACAAGTTCCGCACGGATCTGCAAAACGGCATGACGGAGACGTTTCTGGGCGAGAATCCCTCCAGCCCCCGCGATTTGATGGCCACGCTTCCCCTGCCGCCCGAGTTCGAGGATTTCCGCTGATGCCCAACTATCGCGTACCCCTGCTGGTCTGGCGGGACCTGGAAGGCTTCTGGACGGCGGCCCCCGTCGAGATCGGGCTGGCGGGCGATGACGCTGCCGCCGTCGAGGCCACGGCCGAAAGGGCCGTCAAGCAATTGCAGGCCTATCTCCAGTGGTGGTTCAAAAAGAACCCCTGGCTTTCCGTCCCCGATTTTCTTGAACCGGAACTGATCTACTCGCGGGTTTCCGTGCGCCCGCAATACCGCGAGGGGCAGCGGGTCTATCCCTGCGCGGAAGAGATCGAGCTCCGCGTGCCGGGAGTGCATGGGCATCAAGAGAGCGGGCTGCGGATCTGCTCGCTGCCGACGCTCGACGTTGCCTTCCACTTTTACGCCGCCGGCGATCTGCGGCGGATGATCGCCGAAACGGTGCGGCGCCGGCTCGCGGATCTCACGCCGCAGGCCCTTTCCCGCTTCTTGCCGCCGCCGCAAGCGCGGCTGCAAGAGGTCTCGGTCCGCGTCGCCGATCCCAAGCCCTCGCGAAATCCGTATGCCGAGTTGCCGACGCTGATGCAGACCGCCCAGGCCATCGGCGAGCCCTCCTATCGCCGCCGCTTCTCCGCCTCCTGGCAGCGCGAGGGCGAACTGGCCCAACTGATCCACAAGCTGGGCGGCGAAAAGGCGAACGTGGCTGTCGTCGGCGAGCATGGCGCCGGCAAGTCGACCCTGCTGGTAAATGCCGTGAGGGCCTTGGAGCGGTCGGTCGACGACAGGGACAAGGCGGCCCCGATCGTGCGCCGCTGCTACTGGCTGACAACCGCCGGCCGCTTGATCGCCGGCATGCGCTATCTCGGCGAGTGGCAGATGCGCTGCGAAACGGTCATTGGCGAACTGTCGGCCATCGACGGGGTCTTATGCGTCGAGAACCTGCTCGACCTGGTGCTTCTGGGCGGAACGGCGCCGGCGGGGAGCATCGCCGCGTTCCTGGTGCCCTTTCTGCAAAACGGCCAGCTTCGCCTGGTCGCCGAAACAACGCCGGAGGAGTTCGACGCCTGCCGCCGTCTCTTGCCGGGCCTGGCCGACGTCTTCCAGGTCCTCCGTCTCGATCCGATGCATCCGCGACAGGCCCGCGCGGCGCTCGCCGCGGTCGCCGACCAGCGGGCCGGCGAGACCAAAGTCGCATGCGAAGGGCAGACGCCTGAGACGGTCGACTATCTCTTTCGCCGCTTCATGCCCTATCATGCCATGCCGGGCAAGGCGGCCCGATTCCTCTCATCCCTTTTCGAGAAGGCAAAGCAAGACGGCCGCCAGGGCATCGGCATTCTGCAGGTCATCGAGTCCTTCGTCGAGTTTTCCGGACTGCCCGAGGCCATGCTCCGCGACGATCGGCCGCTGGCAGTTGCCGACGTTGAGGAGTGGTTCCACGCGCGGATCATCGGCCAGGACGAGCCCTGCCGGATCGCGGCCGAGATCATCGCCACTTTCAAGGCGGGGCTCAACGATCCGCGCCGGCCGCTGGGCACCTTGCTCTTCTGCGGACCGACCGGCGTCGGCAAGACGGAGCTGGCCAAGGCGATGTCGCGCTACCTGTTCGGGCATGGGCGCCACGCCGACCGTTTGATTCGCCTCGACATGAGCGAGTACGCGTCGCCTTGGGCCGCCGAGCGTCTGCTCGCCAAGGACGATGGCAGGCCCAGCGATTTCGTCGAGAAGGTCCGCCAGCAGCCGTTCGTGGTCGTGTTGCTTGACGAGATTGAGAAAGCGGCCGCACCGGTTTTCGACATGTTGCTGGGCATGCTGGACGAGGGCCGGCTGACCGACCGCAACGGCCGCACGACGATTTTTCGTAGCGCGATCGTGATCTTGACCTCGAATCTGGGCGCAGCAACGCGTTCGTCGATCGGCTTCGACGCGGCGGCCCCGCAAGGCTACGCCAAGGCCGTGCAGGACTTCTTCCGCCCTGAGTTCTTCAATCGCATCGACGCCGTGGTCTCCTTCAGTCAGCTAGATGCGGCCGTTTGCCGGAGCATCGTCCGTAAGGAGATTGGCGAAATCGCCCTCCGGGAAGGGCTCAAGCGGGCCGGCCTTCGGCTCCGTGCCAGCGATGCCCTGGTCGATCGGCTCGTCGCGACCGGCTTCGACCCCCGATACGGGGCAAGGCCGTTGCAGCGGACGCTGGAAACCCGTGTCGTTACGCCTCTTTCGAGGTTCCTGCTTGAGATTCCTGGACTTCACGACGTGGGAATCGAGTTGGACGTTGACTCGCAAGGCAGACTGATCGTTAGATGAGTGTTAAAATCCACCCTGCGGTGAACAATCCAGGCTAGTGCCTACCGTAAAATTTTTTGCGTGGGGCATGCTTGCCAAACTGCCAGACGTGTGTTAGATTAACATTTACCCCACGCCTGCGTATTACTCTTGACATCCGTCGGACTCGTCGTCCAAACAGCCATTCCAAGGCATTGTGGCTATGCAATAGGTAGGGGTCGGGAGGTTTTCTTTGTTAGCCGCTCCAACAGTCACTTGGCGATTTTAACACGATCGTATATAATATGTTGCTGGGGAGCAGTCTTTTCTCGTGTGTTAAAGGGTAAAAAATGGGCATTCGATTGATGATCGCAGACGACCATGTAGCGATTCGGGCAGGCATCGTCGGCCTGATTCAAGGAACCGAAATCGAGTTAGTTTGCCAGGCGGAGACGTGCGAGCAGACCGTCAAGTTCGCGCTCTCGTGTCAGCCTGACGTGCTCTTGTTGGATCTCCGGCTGCAAGGCTCTGACGGTCTTGACGCCCTGGAGCAGATCAAGCGCGAGAATCCTAAGATCGCGGTCCTGATCTTCTCCGCAGTTGAGGAGGTCAAGGAAATGGCGCATGCCCGCAAGCTGGGCGCGGCGGGATTCGCGTTCAAGGGTGCGACGCGGGAGGATCTCTTGAAGGCCATCCGCCAGGTCGCGGCGGGAAAGCAAGCCTGGACGCCGCGTCAGATTCGCCAGGTCGTGAGCCGTGCGGCCGCGGCGGCGCTTGTCAACCACGATCGAAACCCGTTGAGCGCCCGCGAAGTCGAGGTGCTCAAGGGGATTTTGGACGGTCTGTCGAACGAGGCCATTTCCGAAGTCATGGAGATCGACGTGGAAACCGTGAAGCAACACGTCAAGCACATCCTGCGGAAGTTGCACGTCGAGGATCGAACCCAAGCCGCCTTGATCGCCTTGCGGAACAATATGTATGACGAGCCAACGGTGATCGAGCCCGAAGTCGGCGCGCGATAGCGGTTTGCGGCCTTGATCGTAGGACGACGCACTGCCGGTGGAGTTCCCGATTGCCTGGTTTCCTGATGCTTCTGGTCGCGATCGCCGCTCCAGCATCGGAAGGGAACCAGCCAGTCGCGGAGAATGCCCAACGGATTGCCGTCCCGGAGCCTTCGGCACTGGCGTTGGAACATTACCGCAGCGGGAACGTGCTGTGGGTCGTTTCGCAGGTAATCGCTCTGGCAATCCCGGCAATGGTGCTGGCGACGGGCCTTTCCGTCCGCATCCGGAATCAGGCCCAGCGAGTCGGCCGCCGATGGTTCTTCACGATTGTTTTCTACTTTGCGTTCTACTATTTGCTGCAATGGGTCTTGCAGTTGCCGCTCGCCTTTTATGCCGGGTACGTCCGCCCGCACGACTACGGGCTATCGAATCAGACATTCTTGAAGTGGCTCCACGACCTGGTCATTGAAGGGGCCCTGGGGTTGGCCTTCGGAGGGCTTTTGGTTTGGCTGCCGTATTGGCTGATGCGTCGCAGCCCTCAGTGGTGGCTGTATACGGCAGTCCTGTCGCTGCCGGTGATGTTCTTCTTCATGCTGTTCGAGCCGATCTGGGTGGCCCCGTTGTTCAATCGTTTCGGTCCGATGCGCGACAAGCAGCTTGAGGCCCGGATCCTGGCCTTGGCGGATGATGCCGGCATCGAGGGCGGCCGGGTCTTCGAGGCGGAGATGAGTGCCGACACCAACGCCGTAAACGCCTACGTGACCGGCCTCTGGAGCAGCAAGCGAATCGTGCTTTGGGACACGCTCCTGGCAAAGCTCGATGCCGACCAAATCCGTGTGGTCATGGCGCACGAAATGGGCCACTATGTGCTGAACCACGTGGCGCTGGGACTGCTGGCCTTGTTCTGCGGAATCGTGATCGCACTTTACCTCGTCGACAGTGCCGCGACCTTCCTGCTGCGGCGTTATGGGGATCGGCTCGGTTTCGATCGGCTTTCCGACGTTGCCTCACTACCACTGCTTCTTTTCCTGGGACAGGTCGTAGGGCTGGTGATGCTGCCTTGCGGGCTGGCATTCAGTCGTCATTTGGAGCACGAGGCCGACCGTTTTGCCCTGGAACTGACCCGCGACAATCGGGCGGCCGCCACGGCATTCGTCCGCTTGCAGAGCGAGAATCTCGGCAATCCGCGACCCGGACCGGTGTACACGCTCCTCCGGGCGAGCCATCCCAGTTTGGCCGAGCGGATCGAGTTTGCCAACGATTACCGCCCTTGGGAGCAGGGCCAGCCGCTCCGCTACGGCGGTCTGTTCAAGCCCAGTCCCGGTTCCGGGAATGGTAAAATGGGGGCCATAATGAAACTTGGGGAAATCGATAGGCGGATCGCCGTGTGCGGTCCGCCCGGAACGGGGATTTCTATCACGACCTCCCAAGCTGCCAGTCTTCACTGAATTGTCGTGAAAAGGCATTTGCCGCATCCAACGGCCGGACTTTGGTGTTTCCTGCCAAGTATAACTGTAGAGTCTGGGACATTTGTACCGAATATTCTGATTGTAGCGAGAATGCAATGTGTAGGGGGGGATAATGGAATCTCAAACCTGCCGCGTCGCCGCGAGCCTTTGGGTTTTGGTGGTTGTCGTCCTATCGACGGCGGGCTGCCAATCGATTCTGGGACAGGGCGTCCTGTCAGCGCCCATGCCTCAGCCACAAGTGGTTGGCGGTGTAGACTGTGTGCCGCGAGAGTTGAAGAAGAGCGTGCTGCCGCCTTATGTGATCGAGCCGCCCGACGTGCTCTTGATCGAGGCCTTCCACGTCGTCCCCAAGCAGCCCTATCACCTCCAGGCCTACGACACGATTGCGATTCAAGTCGGTGGCACTCCCGCCGATGCGCCCATTTCCGGGGTTTTCCCCATTGGACCGGACGGCACGGTCATCCTGGGACCGCATTACGGCAGCGTCTATTTGGCGGGCAAGACCGTCAACGAGGCGAAAGACACTCTCACGAAATATCTCACGGCTGCCTTGGTCAACCCGGAAGTCACGGTCAGTCTGGCCGACAGTGCCGCGCGGCAGAGGATTTCCGGGCCGCACCTGGTGGCCATGGACGGCACGGTCACCTTGGGATCGTACGGCGGCGTCTCGGTCGTCGGTCTGACCGTGCCCCAGGCACGGCAGGCGGTGCAGCAGTATCTCAACCAGTACTTCGATAGCCTGGAAGTCTCGCTGGAAGTCAACGGATTCAACAGCAAAGTCTATTACATCGTGACCCAAGGCGCGGGATTCGGCGACGGCGTGTATCGCTTCCCCATGACCGGCAATGAGACGGTGCTCGATGCCGTTTCGCAAATCAACGGCATGCGGCCGGTTTCGTCCAAGAGAATTTGGATCGCTCGCCCCACCGATACGGCCGGGATGCAGCGACTGGAGGTCAATTGGGAGGACGTTACCGCGAACGCCAACGCCTGCTCGAATTACCAACTCCTTCCGGGCGACCGTGTATTCATTGCCGAAGACCGGCTGATCGCCTTCGATACGGGGCTGGGCAAGATTATTGCGCCTATCAATCGCTTGATGGGATTCTCGATCCTGGGCGCCGGCACCGTGACGCGGTTCTCTGGGCACGTGCTGGAGGGCGGCGGAAACACAAATGCGGCTTTCTAACAACCCATTGCCAAGAGAAGGGAGAACTCGCATGACAGATTACGCCTGGCGCATCCGAGCCTGTCGTGCGCCCCTCGAAGTGCTTGCGGTGTGTGTCCTGATGTCCGGCTGCGCTGCGTACCAAGCAGAGCAGACCCCGATGATGACTCACGTGGTCGCTGGAGACGGAACCACGCATCGCTGTTATATGGCCTGCAGTTCCGGTTTCCATCCGACGGTTTGGCAAACCTGGCAAGAAGGTTCCATGGCGATGCGCAGTGGCGGAGTGGAAATGGGCACTCCTCCCGTTCAACCCGGTCCGAATGACCGGGCCGCGCCAGGGCTGCCGCCTCCTGGTCCGCCGATTCCCGAGTCGATCCCTACACCCAAACCGGAGCCGCCGAAGGGTGAGATGCCGAACCCGCCAGGCGTGCTCGCGCCATTGACGAGTGATGCCTTGCCGAAGACGGCGATCGAGAGCGGTTCGCGCAAGTCCCGCAACCAGACAAGGAACCGGCTGCGGCCGGCCAGCAGCCTGCTCCGCTTCAGCAAGCGCCCGCTGAGCCTCCTGGCGAGAAACCGGCGATTCCCTCGCCGCCCTCCAGCAGTTCCGCGGAGCCGATCATTATTGGACCTGAAAGGGAAAGCTCCGGTGTCCGCTTCCTTGGCGACGAGCCGGCCGAAACGAGCGCAAATCTGCCAGGGATTTCCGAAGCCATCCCCGCGGCGTTTTTCGGCCGCAGCCCGATAACGCAAACCACGTTCTCGGATTTTGGCGGGCCGCAGATCGAAGGCGAGCAGAGTTTGGTAGGCCGCCTGCACAACTAGTGCAGGCTCCGCGGCCTTTCTTCGGAAATCTGTTCGAGAATGGACTCGCTGCACATCTGTGGGGAACGGCCTGCGTGCCGTTCCCGACCTGGATCGCCACGGAGGGCGTTCATTCATTACAGCCACGGACTCGCGGAGGATGGTCCTCGCCCGCGCAAGAGTGGATTGTCGGCAGATTGCTGGTCTGTTCCGGGCCTGCGAAGGGTGGCGTGCGAGCCCCGAAGGCCCGAAGGGGCGTCCGTTCATCCAGCGAAGGCGGGCACCCGGTATTCCGGGTCGGCCCTGGGGTGTGGACACCCCGGCAATTCGCAAGTAGGTGAACGGTTGGGCCTTCGGCCCGAATACCGCAATTGAGAAGGCGTGGGCGAATCCAGGGCGGTGCCCTTCGCTGGATGAAGTGCTGGGCCTTCGGCCCGAATGACTTCCCCCCGTTTCGCGCGGAACAAATCCGCCCGCGACGCCCGCCGTGCAAGAATGGGAATCGAATGCGCCTGGCTGGAGGATCGTTACAGAATGCCGGCGCGTCCGACACCGCCGAGATTTGGGGCTGGCAGATTACCCCCGCCAATTCCACCACCAATTCCACCCATTCCCCCGCCAATTCCACCCATTCCCCCGCCAATTCCACCCATTCCCCCACCAATTCCACCCATTCCCCCACCGAATCCGCCGGTATTCCCGAAGTTCGGCCTGTTGAGGCCGGGCGCTGTGCCGGGCGTTCCGCCGGCGCCAGCGCCAATCCCCCGGAAGGTGTTGAAATAGGTGCCGTGGTTGAAGAAAGTGGCTGAGGCACCGGTCTGCTGGGGCGCGGCAAAGGACGCGTCCCGCTGGCTCATGTTCCGCTCGCCCACCGCGTCCACGGCTGCGGCATTGGTTTCAATGCCCATCTGCTGGGCATGCAACGTATCCTGCAACTGTAACTGGGGCTGCACGTACATGTGATAATTGTCCACGGGCCCGCCCTGTTTTTGATAAAGGTTCAGCCAGGGACTAAGGGGAGGTGCCGGCTGATATCCACCCGGCTGGGCAAAGAGCGGTATCGCTGCTGCCGACGCAAGAGCAAAGACCGCGATCGCAAACAAGATCGGCCATCGTGACATCGTTTCTCTCCAGTGCTTGAATTGCCCTAGGACAGGATACCTTTTACTTTTCATCGGCATAGGGGATGTAACGGCTTTGCGGCTTTTGCCGAAAATGCGGCCTGTAACGGTTTATTCTTCGCGACCGGGGCGTTGCTGTCAAGCGGATTGTCTTCATGGTAAAATGGGATTTTCAGTAACCTTTTCGCAGGAGCCCATCGATGGAAATTCGCAAAGCCGTGATCACGGCGGCCGGACCGAATCAGGATCGCTTGCCGCTGCAACGGTTCGTCGATCTGGACGGCACGGAAAAGACCGCCCTGCAGATCATCCTCGAAGAGATCATTGCGGCGGGGATCGAAGATGTCGGCATCGTCGTCCGCCGCGGCAGCCAGCAGGTCTATCGCGAGGCGGCCGGCGACTACTCGCGGTTGCTGGTCTTCGTCGAGCAGCCCACTCCGCGCGGCTACGGCGAGGCCTTGCATCGGGCAGCGCCGCTGGTCAAAGGGCAGGCCTTCCTGCACCTGGTGAGCGACCATCTCTACGTCAGCCGGCAGGCCCGCCGCTGCACGCAGCAGTTGGTCGAGGCGGCCCGGGCGGAAAACTGCTCGGTCTCCGCAGTTCAGCCCACCCGCGAGAGCATGCTCCGATACTATGGGGCCATCGGCGGTTCGCCCATCGCCGGCCGCAGCGGACTTTATCGCATCGAACGGGTCCTGGAAAAGCCCACGCCCACCTGCGCCGAGCAGCAGTTGGTCGTGCCAGGGCTGCGCGCCGGGCATTACCTCTGCCTCTTCGGCATGCACGTGCTGACCCCCCAGGCGATGGAGTTGCTCGGTCAGATCGTGGCGGAAGCGCCCACGGCCAGCGGCCCGCCGATCATGCTCACCCCCGCGCTGGAGAAGCTGGCCCAGTGCGAGCGCTACCTGGCCATGGAACTGGATGGTTCGCGATACAACATCGGCGTAAAGTACGGTCTCTTGACCGCGCAGCTCGCGCTGGCCCTGAGCGGCGCCGACCGCGAGGAGATCTTGGCGAAATTGGTGGAACTGCTGGCGGCGCGATAAGCGTCGATTGGGAACTTTTACACGGCCGGCGGCGTCTGATAGAATGTCAGATAGCCTCCATTTCTGGCCCTAACCATGCGGGAGTGAAATCATGTCGAACCCGGAAGGTATGTCAGGTCCCCAGTTTCGCGCCGACCGCCCTGCCGAGCAGGAAGCGGTCCGCACGACGATCGTAGGCGGCCGGCCGCCCGGCAGAGGCCAGAAGGTCGGCCCCATACCGCGTGGCATCGAGATCCTGCTTCGCAAGGCCTCGGTCGATCCCGCCTTCAAGGAGTTGCTGCTCAGCCGGCGCGGCGGCGCGGCGGAGACCATCGGCTTGAAGCTGGAGCCGGGCGAAGCGATGATGTTGACCGCCGCGCCGGCCGCCCAGCTCGAGGCGGTCATCGCTCGCACCTCCGTGCCGCAGGAGCATCGCCGGGCGTTCCTAGGGCAGGCCGCCGCCGCCATGCTGGCCGCGCTGGGCGCGGCCATCTCGCGGCCGGTCAATGCTGCCGAAGGGGCCGTCCAAAAAGGAATCATGAAACCGGCCGGAATCGTCGCTGGTCCGCCCGTGGCCCTTCCGCCCAAGAAAGAGAAGACGGTGGAGGAGCGGGTCCTTGAGATCGTTGCCGATCGGTGGAACATCGACCCGAAAGACATCAAGCGCGACGACCAGTACGTCAAGAACCTGGGGGCCAAGGCCGACGACCTGGTCGAGCTTCGCAAGGCGGTTGCCAAGAAGTTCGACATCAAGATCCCCGACGACGACTTCAAGAAAATCACGAGCGTGGGCGAGACGGTCGACTACGTGGAGAAGGCCCTCAAAAAGAAGGCAGGGCAAGCGGCACAGCCGGCGCCGCCGCCGGCGCAACCTCCGATTCGGCCGATCATGGCGGGTGTGATGAGGGGACCCAATAACTGACCCGGCGTATATCGCCTGTGCGGGGCGAAACGCGCCGTTGGAGTCCCGGCTTTAGCCGGAATCCCGCGAAAACTCCGCCTAAAGGCGGGACTCCAACGGTGCGTTTCGCCGAGTTTCAGAGGACACTTCGATGAGCAAACCGTTTCCCCAAGGCATCGAGGTGCTGGTCCTCAAGGCGGCAGTCGATCCTGACTTCAAGCAAATCCTGCTCCAGCAACGGGCTGCGGCAGCCGAAGCCATCGGGCTGGAACTCACCGCCGCTGAGGCGACGATGCTTGCCGCCGTCCCCGCCGCGCAGGCTCGAGGCGATCATCGCCCGCGCTTCCGTGCCGCAGGAGCACCGCAGGGCGTTCCTTGGCCAGGCCGCCGCCGCCATGCTGGCGGCACTGGGCGCTATCAGGTCGGCCGTGGCCGACGAACCGGCGCATCCAAGGCCAGCTCCCCCGGACCCAAAGCCACCCAAGAATGAGAAGACGGTCGAGGCGCGGGTTATTCGGGTCATTTCCGGGCGGACGGGCGTTGAGGCAAAAGACATCAAGCGCGGCGACGCGCTGCGTCAGGGACCTGGGGGTGAAGACCGCTGACCTGGACGCGTTGCGCAAGGACCTCGAAAAGGAGTTCAATATCGCGATCCCCGCCGCTGAGTTCAAGATGTTCCGCTTCGTGGGCAGTGTGATCGCCCACGTCGAAAGGGTACTCAAGAGCCCTGCCCCGGCGCGCCCACCCGCTCCCAGCCCGGTTCCACCCGGCGGCTACTCGGGCGGAATACGCCCCGGTTGAGGATCGGCAAATTAATACCGGTCGCCTTTCGCTCCGCGAAAGTGGCATTCTTTCGCGGAGCGAAAGGCGACGTTGCGACCGTTATTGCTTCACCAGTCCTAAGCAAGAGGACAATTCGATGAGCAGACCGATTCCCCAAGGCATCGAGGTGCTGGTCCTCAAGGCGGCAGTCGATCCTGACTTCAAGCAAATCCTGCTCCAGCAACGGGCTGCGGCAGCCGAGTCTATCGGGCTGGAACTCACGGTAGGCGAGGCGGCAATGCTTGCCGCCGTCCCCGCCAGTCAGCTTGAGGCGATCATCGCCCGGGCCTCGGTGCCGCACGAGCACCGCCGCGCGTTCCTTGGGCAGGCCGCTGCGACCATGCTGGCGGCGCTGGGCGCAGTCAGATCAGCCGTGGCCGACGAACCGGCGCATCCAAATCCAAATCCAGCCGGGATAGCTCCGCCGGCCCCAATGCCGCCCAGTAAGACCAAGACGCTGGAGGAGCGGGTCATCGAGATCATTTCCGATCGGATGGGCCTCGAGGCGAAAAACGTCAAGCGCGGCGACGCGCTCGTCAGAGACCTGAAGGCCAAGGCTGCCGACCTGGATCAAATTCGCAAGGACCTCGAAAAGGAGTTCGATATCCAGATTCCCGCCGCCGACTTCAAGACGTTCCGATTCGTGGGCACGGTTGTCGGCGCGTCGAAAGGGCGGTCAAGAGCAAGCCCCCTCCGCCGTCGCGCCCGCCCGCTCCCAGCCCGGGTCCACCGGCTGCCGGTTTCGGCGGAATACGCCCCAACTGATCAACCTTCCAAGGAGTCTTTCGCTGTGGCCGACATCACCCTGGTCAACCTGAACATGCTCTTCATGCGCTACGGCGAGGAGGTGGAGCGCGAACTGCACGTTCCGCTAGGGCCGCTTTACCTCACCCGCGCGCTGGAGGACGCCGGCTTCTCGGTCGATTTCCGCGACTACCAGTGCATCGATTCCGACTCGCCCTTCGACATGGAGGTCTTCCTCGATTTCCTCCGCGATCCGGCCCCGGTCATCGGCCTGTCCTGCATGGCGAACCTGCTCCCCTTCACGATCCTGGCCATGAGGGCGATCCGCGCCCGCTACCCCGATCGAGAACTGATCCTGGGCGGCGTAGGCACGAAGGCCGTTGAAGAGAAGCTGCTGGCCCGTTTCCCCTGGATCAATATCATCTGCCGGGGCGAGGCCGAGCGGACCGCCCCCGAACTGCTCCACGCGATCCGTTGCGGCGGCGACCTGGCCTCGGTCGCCGGGCTTTCCTTCCGCACCAACGGCCACGTCACGCACACGCCCGACCGCCCGCGAATCACCGATCTCGACTCGATCCCCTTCCCGGCCTTCGAGAAGGTCGATCTGTGCGTTACCGCGGCTACGGGATGATGACCAGCCGCGGCTGCCCCTACCCTTGCACGTTCTGCTCCGTGGCCCCGGTCTGGAACCTGGAGAGCCACAGCCGCAGCCCTCGGAACATCGTGGCCGAGATGGAGTTCCTCAACCGCCAGGCGGGCATCGACTTGTTCCTCTTCCAGGACGAGTTCTTCGTCTCCGGCAAGCGGCAGGTGATGGAGTTCTGCGCGGAGCTGCGGCGCCGCAATCTGAACGTGCAGTGGAAGGCCTTCGGCCGCGTGAACCTGGTCGACGAGGAGATGATGAGGGCTATGGCCGAAAACGGCTGCCTGGAGCTTCGCTTCGGCATCGAATCGGGCTCGGACCGCATCCTCGAGCAGATCAAGAAGGGCTTCACGGCAGCCGAGACGGTGGAGGTGGTCTCGCAGGCCGTGGGGATCTTCCATCGCGTCGACGCCTTCTTCGTGTGGGGCTTCCCCTTCGAGACGATGGAGGACTTTCACCAGTCGCTGTTCCAGATGGTCGCCTTCCGGATGCTCGGCGCGGATCCTGCCCAGCCTGCTCTCGCTCCTGCCGCAGACGGAGATCTACCGCGAGTGGGCCCCGAGGGCGGAGTTGGAGTTCTGCCCTTACTTGTTGCCCGAGTTCGTCTTCACGGGGCATGAGGTCTGCCGCGGCGGACAGATCGAATTGCCCCAGCGGTACGGCGACTACTTCGAGTTGATCACGAAGAATCCGGACATTTTTCCGGGCTTCTTCCACATCGACCTGGCGGGCAACGTGCTGCCGAAGCTGGCCTTGCTCCGCCAGTTCGGGTTCTATCCCGAGCCGGAGCCGGTGGCCGCCACGGGCGAGAGTTGCGCGGGCCATTCGCCGAAGGTCCAGCCACAGGAACTGGCCACGCGGACGGCGCGATAAGCGGGAGGCTATTTCAACCGCGTGCCCTGCGGCCTGGCCGCTTGCCGCGTTTGCGGATCCCAAGCGGCATGCGCCAGGAGCTCATTGGCGTCATTGCCGGAAGCCGTCACGTAAAGCAGCCGCCACTCGCCGCCAATGTAATAGCACAAGATGTTGATGAGGCTCGTGCCGCCTTTCCACTGCATCAAATACTGATGCTGGGCACAAAGCTGCGCCGCTTCGCGACTGCTGATCCGCTCGCATTTCAAGGGCTTGCCGCAGATGATCACTGCCGCGACCATCTTCCGTACCTGCCCAACTTCGAATGACTCGCTTGCCGTGTCGTGTTTTGCGCACCGCTCCTTGAACAGATCGACCGCCTTCATGTCGCCTTGAGCGATGCGATCGATGAGCTTGTCGCAGAGCTGCACGCACCGCTCGTCGCCAACCGTTTTTGCTTCCAGCAGATCTTCGAAAATCGTGCCGACGCTCATGCTGAAGAGCGACCATCGGCCCTCGCGCGCGATCAGCACAAACCGCCATACCGCCAAGCGACTTTCGTAGCGGCAGACATAGGCCAACTGGCGGTAGACGCTTCCAACCGACTTTTCTCCAAAGTAGCTCCAATCTACCGGGGTAAGCGCATCGTCGGTTTTCAACCCATCGCGGAGGCTCTTCATCAGAGGCTCGACCTTGTCCGCCTGCGCCAGGCTTTCGAGGAGCTTCCGGATGATATCCTCGTCGCGTTTCAAGATGCCGGGCATTGCCTCGTCGATCCGGTCCCGAATCGCCTCGGCGGATGGAAAGGTCGGAAAGGTCGGCGCCTCGCTCACCGGATCGGCGGCCGTCAAGGGAGAAACGACAAGAGCGAACAAGAGAGACAGGGCAATCCGCACGGGCATTGAAAACTCCTCCTTACGCAAGCTTTCGGGGAAAAATCGGCGGAATCGTAAACATTCCCCGGCCGCCGGTCAAGACGGACTACGAGGTGGTCATTGCCAGATGCTCAGTACTCAGTACTCAGTACTTCCCTGCTCCCCGCTTTCACGATGCCACACGATCTGATTTCCATCACCACGGCCAGCGACCCGGCCATCCGTGATCGCCGTTGTTGCCAAAAGCCGAAGGCCCCCTCACGCCACTCGGCGCGAAGGGGCCCTCGTAAGAAAACACTTGCCCCAGCCGCTGCCGGCCCGAAGCCCTTAATTCGAATTGGAGAAACTGCCCGTGCCCTGAAAGTACTCGACGTTGTTCGGATAGAGCCAGCCGTGCTGCGGATTGTACTGCCAGCCGTCAGGGCTGCCGGTCGGGCCGCTCGGCTCCGTGTCGCCCTGCAGGATCGCCACGCCGGCGCTCTGATTGAACGGATTGATCGGAATCTCGCCCCCGATATAGGGGCCGCAGGCCCCGTTGGCCGCGTCAAGGGCCGTGTTCCGGTCGGTCTTCTGCGTCAATTGGCGTTCGAGGTCGGTGCTGGCGGCGGCCGGCGGATAGACGCCCGAGTGCTGCACTTTGTAGCTCTCCAACTGCGACCGCAAAATCCGCAGGTTGTACTTCAGGACGCTCAGCTTGGCGTCCCGGCTCGAGGTCGAGAACTGCGGAATGATCGTGGCGGCCAAGACCGCCATGATGATCACCACCATCAGGACTTCGATCAGCGTGAACGCCTTGCGCCGAAATCTCTTCATTGCCTCCCTTTCCCGACAAACGCAGCCCGCTAACGCGGACCGCTGCGCGGACAGGTCCTAGTGATTTCTTACGTCAAGAATGCCCCGCCGTCAAAGGATTCTGCCCTCGACGGATAACCAGCACGATGCGAACAGGCGGAATAATCCGTCCAAGGCATGGCACCGGCACTAAATCCGCAGATTTGCCGGTCTTCCCGATCTTCCCAAGTAAAGCAACTAACGCAATTTGACGATAGGGTGTATTACGCCACGCATATTTGGATGATGTGGGATAAGTGAGCCGTGTTGGATGGAAGCACGAGTCGCAAATTCTTCGCAGCATGGCTAACGTGCGTGGATTAGGCAAGACGAATAGATTGTAGGCAAAGACTGCCTGCGGACTATAGACCAGGCCATTGGCCAGACCATTCTGGGTGCTTTTAAGGAGGCATGCGATGAGAAGGATGTTAGCCGTATCGCTGATTGCGGTGGTACTGGCGGCAGTTGCGGCAAGCTCGGCCCAGGCCAGCTTTTGCGGTATCTGCCGCAGCCATTGCTCAGAATGCTGCGCGGAGAGCCCGCAGCAGACTTGCACGGTGATGAAGACCTGCAAGGAAATCGTCTACGAACAGCGCCAGTATACCTGCTACAAGACGTGCTTTGAGCGGGTCTGCGAGCAGAAGACGATCAACTGCGTGAAGTACGTTCCCGAGACGTGCTACCGCGAAGTCCAGTACACGGTGTGCAAGCCGGTGTGGGAAACGCACGTCCGCACCTGCAACTACACGACCTGCAAGCCGGTCTACGAGACTTGCACGAAGGAGATCCCCTACACGGTGTGCAAGCCGGTCTACGAGACCAAGACCCGCGAGATCCACTACACGGTCTGCAAGCCGGTGTACGAGACCTGCACCAAGAACTACACCTACACGGTCTGCAAGCCGGTGTGGGAGACCTGCACGAAGAACTATACGTACACGGTCTGCAAGCCGGTCTACGAGACCTGCACGAAGGAAATTCCCTACACGGTCTGCAAGCCGGTCTACGAGACCTGCACGAAGAACATCTGCTACACGGTCTGCAAGCCGGTCTACGAAACTCACGAGCGGGTCTGCCGTTACACGACCTGCAAGCCGGTCTACGAGACCTGCACGAAGGAGATTCCCTACACGACCTGCAAGCCGGTCTACGAGACCGTGACGAAGAACTACCCGTACACGGTCTGCAAGCCGGTCTACGAGACCTGCACGAAGGAGATTCCCTACACGGTCTGCAAGCCGGTGTACGAAACCCACGAGCGGGTCTGCCGTTACACGACCTGCAAGCCGGTCTACGAGACCTGCACGAAGGAGATCCCCTACACGGTCTGCAAGCCGGTGCAGGAGACCTGCGAGCGGGAGGAATGCTACACGGTTTGCAAGCCGGTGCACTACACGCAGACCGTGAAGTGCTGCGGCGGCCACTGGGAGACGCGGACGGTTGCCTGCTGTGCGCCGGCGGCCTGCTGCGAGGCGCCCCAGTGCTGCGAGCCGGTGAAGTGCTGCCGCGTGTGGGTTCCGGAGGTCTGCGAGAAGCAGATCGACTGCGTGAAGTACGTTCGGGAAACCTGCGTCCGCAAGGTTCCCTACACGGTCTGCAAGATGGTTCCTGAGCAGCACGTGAAGACCTGCACCTACCAGGTCTGCCACATGGTGACGGAGTGCCACGAGAAGCACATCCCGTACACGGTCTGCAAGATGGTTCCCGAGCAGTGCGTCAAGACCTGCACTTACCAGGTCTGCCACATGGTGCCCGAGCAGCGCGTCAAGACCTGCACTTACCAGGTCTGCCACATGGTGACGGAGCAGCACGTGAAGACCTGCACCTACCAGGTCTGCCACATGGTGACGGAGTGCCACGAGAAGCACATTCCGTACACGGTCTGCAAGATGGTGCCCGAGCAGCGCGTCAAGACCTGCACCTACCAGGTCTGCCACATGGTGTCCGAGCAGCACGTCAAGACCTGCACCTACCAGGTCTGCCACATGGTGCCCGAGCAGCGCGTCAAGACCTGCACCTACCAGGTCTGCCACATGGTGCCCGAGCAGCGCGTCAAGACCTGCACCTACCAGGTCTGCCACATGGTGCCCGAGGACTGCGTGAAGACCTGCACCTACCAGGTCTGCCACATGGTTGCCGAGCAGCACGTCAAGACCTGCACCTACCAGGTCTGCCACATCGTCAAGGAGTGCCACACCAAGGAGATTCCTTACCAGGTTTGCAAGATGGTGCCCGAGACCTGCGTGAAGCAGGTTCCCTACACGGTCTGCAAGCCGGTGTGCTACACCAAGACGATCGACTGCTGGAAGTTCGTGCCCAAGTGCGTGCCCTACACGGTCACGCGCTGCGTTCCGGTGGTGGTTTGCAAGCAGGTTCCGGTGACCGTCTGCTGCCCGGTCCCCAACTGCTGCACGCCGAGTTGCTGCGGAGAAACGAAGGCCTGTGCTCCGGCAGGCTGCGGCAACTGAGTAAGCCCGTCTCAAGCCCCGGTGGGCGAGAGGTCTGGTCTAGCCTGAACGGCGGCTCGACTCTGCAAAGTCGAGCCGCCGTTGTTTCTTGCGCTGTGGAGTGCGGTGGGCTTGCCGCCGCTTTTCGCAACGAAATGTGTGTATTCTCGCGCAGAACCGGCCGGTAGGTCCTTCCTGCCGGGAAGGACGATTGTGCTTCGCGCCGCGGGGAAACTCCAGGCCTTCCGAATCATCGCACATTAGTCCTATCCGGGAGAAAGGACCTGCTTTGCCCCGCGCCGCTGGAGCTCGCCGCACTCCAAGGTGGCACCCGGTTGACGCCTCGCAGTTGCGATTGCATACTTGGAGCTTCGTCTGAGTTTCCCGTTCTGAACCTGGGTCCTGTTTCTGAGGAGTCTGTTGTGCAAGTTAAGCTCTCTGGCGGTCGAATCATTCCCATCGAAATGCACAAAGTGAAGATTGTGCAGAAGGCATTTCTGGTCCCCATTGCCGAGCGCTTGCGGGCGATCACGGAGGCCGGCTTCAATACCTTTCTGCTTCGCACGCGGGACGTGTTCATCGACATGCTCACCGATAGCGGCACGAACGCCATGAGCGACAACCAACTGGCGTCGATGATGGTCTCCGACGATGCCTACGCCGGCGGGGAGAGCTACTACAAGCTCCTGGACGCGGTCAAGGAGGTCTTGGGATTCGAGTACTGCGTGCCGGCGCACCAGGGCCGGGCCGCGGAACACCTGCTCACGAAGATCTTCGTCAAGCCGGGCGACGTGGTGCCCATGAACTACCACTTCACGACCACCAAGGCCCATTTCGAGATGGGCGGGGCCAAGGTCCTCGAACTCTACGGCAGCGACGCCCTGCAGACCGAGAGCAGCAACCCGTTCAAGGGCAATATCGACCTGGAGAAGCTCAAGGCGGTCATCGCCCAGTACGGTCCCGACCATATTTCCTTCATCCGCATGGAGGCCACCACGAACCTGATCGGAGGGCAGCCCTTCTCGATGGCCAACCTCCGCGAGGCCAAGAAGCTGGCCTCCGAGCACGGTATTCCGATGATCGTCGATTGCAGCCTGATCTCCGAGAACGCCTATTTCATCAAGCGCCGCGAGACGGGCTATGCGAATTGCCCCGTCTCGCGCATCGTGCGGGAGATGATGAGTCATGCCGACCTGATCTATCTCTCCGGCCGCAAGAGCACCTGCGTCCGCGGCGGACTGATCGCCACGAACAACCCCAAGTATTTCGAGTCGCTCAAGGCCTGGCTGCCGGTCTACGAGGGCTTTATCACCTACGGCGGCATGTCGTCGAAGGAGATCGAGGCCATGGCGGTCGGCTTGCGGGAGATGACCGACCTGGAAGTGGCGAGCAGCTCGGCCGACCTGATCGCCTATTTCGTCACGGAGATGGTCAAGCGGGGCATCCCCGCCGTGACGCCGCCGGGCGGCCTGGCGGGGCACGTCGATGCCATGAAGTTCATCCCCCACGTGCCACAGTCGGCCTACCCGGCCGGGGCCCTGACCGCGGCCATTTACCTTGTCAGCGGCGCCCGCGGCATGGAACGCGGCTCGATCTCGATGGACCGCGACGCCCAGGGCAACGACGTGCCCTCGGATGTCGAACTCTGCCGGTTGGCCGTGCCGCGGCGGGTTTATAGCGTTTCGCACATGGACTATGTCGCGGACCGAGTGGCGTGGCTGCTGGCCCATCGCGAACTGATCGGGGGGCTGACGTTCATCCATGAACCGCCCGTGTTGCGATTCTTCACGGGCCGGTTGAAGGCCCTGAACGACTGGGGCACGCGGCTGGCCGCGGCCTACCAGGCCGATTTCGGCGCGGAAGGGTGATGCGTCGGGCCTTTGGCCCGAAGCACTTAGAGGCTGTCCGGAAAGTTCTCGGCCGAAAATCAATAGCGAAGCCCGACCCGCAAGCGAGGAATGTGCGTCAACCTACAGGGAAAGCCGATTCCTCGCTTGCGCGTCGGGCTTCGATACGCGAAAAAGTGGCGAACCTTTCCGGACAGCCTCTCACTTCTTCGCCTCGATGCGCTCCAGAGCATTATTGCCCCGGATTGAACGGGTCGTCGCCGTTCTTCGTAATCATGAAGAAGAAGGCCGCCGCGTCGATGTTCTTCGAGATCGGCAGGACCGCACCGTCACACATGCCGCAATTCACCACGCCGGGGTGTGCCGACGAGGGACCAAAGACGGGGGCTGGCTTCGAGAACCCGGGGTCCTCGTACTTGCCGGCATTGGCGCCGGTTGGGCTGAAGTCGTAGGAGAGGAACGTCCGCAGACCGGCCCTCGTAACCCCCGAGTTCTCGCCGTAGGTGCCATCGTAGCCGGGCGGCGAAAAGTAGTTGTAGGGCGGCTGCGGGGTAGCGCCCGTGGGTGAACTCTTCTGCGGCAGGCCGACCAACGTGGCCTCCTTGCCGACCATCCAGCGGCTGGCCGCCTCGTCGACCGTCTCGACCGTCAAGATCGTATGCGACATGCCGTCCAGGATCTGGGAAATGGGCAAGCGGCCGGCTGCCGGAAATATCGCGCCATCGGGATGAACCGACATGGCGCCATAGGGCGGATTGGCCCGCGGGTCCGCCACGATGACGAGGCTACCGCGGGTCGTAGCGCCCATCGCCTTGTAGTTGGTGATGCCCGCTGATTGAGGCTGCGCGCCGCCGTTGGCTTGGGCATCCCCACGGGCACTGTCGGGACAGAGGAATTCCTTCATCTGCGTCTTCATCGCGGCGGCGATCGCTGGTTTCGACGCGTCCTCCGGGTCGCCATTGGCCGGCAAGGTCTTGAATAGCGGGTCGTGGTTCATGAACGGCAAGAGATGGACCAGGAAGCTGTAGCCGCCGACGGTCCCGTTGCCGTCGGGGGCCCTGGCAAGGGACGCCGACGGCGGAAAGGCGTTGCTGAAGTTCGAAGCGTGCGTCTGCATGGCCAGCGCAATCTGCTTCTGATTGTTGAGGCAACTGGCCCTGCGTTCCGCCTCGTGGCTCACGCTCACGCACCCTATGATCAGCGTGAGCGAGATCGCCATTATGACAATGATGACCAACATTTCGACGAGCGTAAAACCGCGTTTCGCACTTTTCGCGTTCATAGGACACCTCCAAGGGGTTAGGGGTTCGACCGATACGCACTATGTTGGAGGATCGTGCGGGAAAAGTCAAGCAGTGTGGGGCCGATCATGGAAAAACGAAATAGTCACCGCCATTCTTCGTGATCAGGAAGAAGAGGTTCGCCGCATCGACTCGCTTGGAGATCGAGCAGACGGAGCCGTCACCCATGCCGCAGATCACAACCTCGGGATGCGCCGAAGATGGGCCGTAGGCGGGCGGGGGCTGCGAGAACCCCGAATCCTCGTATTTGCCGACGTCTGCGCCGGTCGGGCTGAAGTCGTATGACAGGAACGTCCGCAACCCGGCCTTCGTAACTCCCGACTCTTCGCCAGGGACGTTATCGAAGCCGGGCGGTGCAAAGAAATTGTAAGGCGGCGTCGGCGTTGCGCCCGTGGGCGAGCTCTTCTGCGGCAGGCCGACCAGCGTGGCCTCCTTGCCGACAGTCCAGCGGCTGGCGGCCTGATCCATTGTCTCGATCGTAATGATGGTATGCCCTACACCGTCCAAGATTTGAGACAATGGCAGAGGAGCACCGGCTGGATATATTGCCCCATCGGGATGGAGCGGCGCGCGCCCGGGATCGTCGCCATGGTACCATAGGGCGGCGGCGACTGCGGGTTTGCCACCATGATGAGACTGCCGCGGGTCGTTGCGCCCATCGCCTTGTAGTTGGTGATGCCCGCTGATGGACGGGCCGAGCCGCGGGGACTGCTTGGACAAAGGAACTCGGACATCTGGGTATTCATCGCCGCAACTATCGCCGGGTTCGAGGTGTCCTCTGGGTCGCCATTGGCTGGCAGGGTGTTATACATCGAACTGCGGCTCAAGAAAGGCAGGAGCTGGACCAGGAAGCTGTAGCCGCCGACAGTTCCCGTGCCGTCGGAAGCCACAGCAAGGGATGCCGACGGCGGAAACGAGTTATTGTAGGTGGAGGCAAAAGTCTGCATCGCGAGCGCCACCTGTTTTTGATTTTGCATGCAGGTGGTTCTTCGCCCCACCTCACGGTACGCGTTTATAGTCGGCATGAGAAGCGCCAGCAAGAACACGATGATGACAATCACGACCACTAACTCGACGATCGTAAAGCCGCGTTTCGCACGTGTCGCGTTCATGGCAGACCTCCAATGTGAGTGGGATCAACCGATAAGTAGTATGATGGTCGATCGAAAGCCGGAAAGTCAAGTGGGCGCAGCCAACAATGGAAGGCGGTGCGAGTGTCGGGCCGAAGGCCCAGCCGTTCACCTTAAGGCGAATTGCCGGGCCTTCGGCCCTAAGGAAAAAAACTCGGGCGTGCTTCCAACCCAGGGCTGCGCCCTTCGCTGGATGAACTCCTGGGCCTTCGGCCCGAAAACTCACTTCCTGGCCTCGATCCGTTCCTTCCCCATCCAGGCCCGCAGGACCTCGGGCACCACGATCGAGCCGTCGGCCTGCTGGTAGTTCTCCATCACGGCGATAATACCGCGGCTGATGGCAATGGCCGTGCCGTTGAGCGTGTGGACAAGCCGCGTCCCCTTTTCGCCCTTGACGCGATAGCGGATATTGAGCCGCCGCGACTGGTAGTCGGTGCAGTTCGAGGTGCTGGTGACCTCGCCGAACTCGCCCCGGCCGGGCATCCAGGCCTCCAGGTCGAACTTGCGATAGGCCGGCCCGCCCAGGTCGCCAGTGGCCGTATCGACCACGCGATAGGGCACGCCCAGGCCGTCGAAGATGCGGCATTCCATGTCCCGCAGGTATTCGAGCATGTCGTCGCTCTCGCCGGGGAGCGTGTAGGCGAACATCTCCACCTTGGTGAACTGGTGGACGCGGTACAGCCCTCGCGAGGCCTTGCCCGCGGCCCCGGCCTCCGTGCGGAAGCAGTGGCTGATGCCGCAGAGCTTCAACGGCAGGTCGTCGGCATCGACCGTCTGGCCGGAGAAGAGCCCGCCGAGGGTGATCTCGGCCGTCGCCACCAGGCTCAGGTCGCTCTGCTCGATGCTGTAGATCTGCGTCTCCGGCCCGCGGGGAATGAAGCCGATGCCCTGCAGGACCTCGTTACGGGCCAGGTCGGGCGTGGTCAAGGGCGTGAAACCTTCCTTCAGGAGCACGTCCAGGGCGTAGCGCTGCAAGGCCAGATCGAGCAGCACGGCGTCGTTCTTGAGGAAGTAGAAGCCGTGCCCCGCCACGCGGGCCCCGCCCTCGAAGTCGATCAGGTCGAGCTTCTCCGCCAGCTCGACGTGGTCGAGCGGCTTGAAATCGAAGTGCGGGATGCGGCGACCTGCCGCGCGAGATTTCGAGGTTCGCCTTGTCGTCGACTCCCACAGGGGCGGCCGGGTGCGAGAGGTTGGGGATCGTCCGCACGATCGC
This sequence comes from uncultured Planctomycetia bacterium, assembly GCA_963824275.1. Taxonomy (GTDB): domain Bacteria; phylum Planctomycetota; class Planctomycetia; order Pirellulales; family Thermoguttaceae; genus JANXQG01. Next base: position 104,846 of record CAWGOT010000013.1, read on the forward strand.
GTCCGATTCGGCCGCGATCTGGTTGAGCCGCTGCTGGATGGCGGCGGCCTCGTCGCGAATGCGGCGGCCCTCTTCCTTGAGCGCGTTGCGCTCGGCCGGCGGCGCCTTGCCGATGGAGCGGGCCGTTCTCGTTGGCCTTGCGATTGGTCTCGTCCAATTGCGATTGCAGCGACCTCCGCTCGGTTTCCAGCGCGACGAAGCGATCGACATCGGCCGTTGGCGTTGCGGTTCTTGCAGTTGAGCTTGACGAGTTCGACGTTATCGACGATGAATTTGGGGTCGAGCATGGGGACGCAGGGAAAATGCCTCGTTTCGAGTAAAACGCGGATTATATCAGCATTTACGTCGGGATGCCAGAGCCGAATTCGCGCACGGGAAAATACGATCGGCGGCGCCGGTCATAAAAGACTGGTGACTTCCACTGCACCGTTGCGGACAAACGCGATCCGCAATTCATGCCCCGCAAGTAGCTTGGTGCCCAAGAGCACGTCAGTTGCGATGCAATCGATTTGCACAAGACGCTCAAGACCGTCCCATTCAATTACTGCTTCGTAGACCGTGAGCGTCCCCTCGTTCCCATCTCCAAAAACAACTCGAACCACGCCGACATCAGGCAACCGGAGGGCGGTGATAAATTCCGGGGGCAGCGCGACCGATCCATTAAACCCAGTGTCGACGACCGAATCGATTTCCAGAAAACCGCCGTCTGCATCGCGGACGCGAAGCAACACAACTGCTTCGCCGACCGCATTCACGCTACCTGTCATCATGCTGAATGCGATCTTCTGGGGGAGCGGAAGTGACAAAGTGCCCTATCGCCGACACGCATAAGATATACCTTCGCATCCGGACGCCTTGCCCGAAGCCGGTGTGCTGTATCCAAAATGTCGGTTCCAATTTCGTAGTCTGCGGAATCAACGTCAATCGCCACGATTTTACCATATTGGTCGGGATCCAGTTGCGCCCGCAAGAGGCGATCATAGATCTCGTCGCCTTGCCGGGCGACTTCTTCGTTTGTCAAAGAAGGTCGGACAGTTGACATAAGTAAGCTCCGATTTCAAGTGTCACACCAATTCTATCATGATTTGATCCCGCTGGGAAGCAAGCGATCACGTGCGTTGCGCGCGTCCTAGACTGCCCACCGCTCGCCGCTCGTCGTGTGCCGAACCTCGATTTGCGGCCGCTGCTCTCCGGCAATAAGGCGAAATTCAAGCGGCACCCTTTCGCTGGAAAGGACATCGGGCTTCCCGAGCGTCGATTCGCCGATCTTCCGCAGGCTGCCGTTTAGATGCCGATAAAACTCAAGGGCCCAGACCTGACGGTTGACAATCAGCAGTTCACGGACTCCGATCCGAAAATAGAACGGGATCTTCTCGTAGGTGCGGTCGCGCGGACTCGTGACCTCGATGATGAAATCGGCCGCGCCGGTCCAGAAGGCATCATGGTTCTCGGCGGCCGTGTCGGCGAGGAAGGCCACAACGTCCGGCACCCGATAGTCTTGTTCCCAGTCCTCCGCCGATGCGGCTAGATTCGCGCCGGGCAACGCTATGCCAAGCCCGGGCACATCGATCGTTGCCACTAGAATGCTTGAAAAACGAATGACGATCTGCTGATGCTCATTATTCGCCATCGGCGGCATGAAATAGACTCCTTCCCAGACTTCGTCGTGACGATCGGCGCCCCGTGCCTTCCGCTGCTCTTTCAGTTCTTCCTCCAGCCGGGGATTTTCAATCGGCATGCTCATGGGAAAGTGACCTCGTTCCAGGGACCGATGCAGTTCGTGGCAACAAGCAATTCTACAACACGGCGCCCCAAATGAGAAGGTCGACGATCGATTATCGATTAGCCGTGCAGCCGAAGTTCTTGAAGACAGGAAGATGAATGAGAGGAAAATGGAGCGAGGAACATCGATCCCCTCGTCGCGCCTCGTTCTTTGTCTTCCTGTCGCCGATCTTTCGCTCCTTTTCCGTTGCCCATTGCCCCGAAGGAGGTGGAAATTCGAGACGATACCACGTCGTGTGCCCGACAACCGACGTTGCCACGGGGCTCAGGGTTTCGACGTTGGGAAACACTGCAACAGTCGCTCCGCGCTGCCGCGTATCTTCTCACTTGAGTGGCTCTTGGCAATGCGGCGGAGACCCTCCTCGTCGTTAAGCATATACAATGTCATAACAGCCGATAACTGGATTCGTCCATCGTCCACAGACCAGGCAATGTCTCGCACATCCTGCTTGTAGGCCGAATAGCGCCCAATGCCAACCACAGTTATCGCGCCATCGAGCGTGTTCTTGTCTCGCGAGGACAGCGGCTTCTTCATGTGAGGTTCCGCCTCCCGTCGGAAACAGCCGACAAGCACTGTCTGGGCGTACGCTGCGCACGTCCTTATCCGGATCGCCAAGGTAATCGATAATGGCCGGCACGGCTCTTGCGCGGCTGTCTGGCCAGCGCTTGAATCTGCTGGCACTTTGGATTCGAGCGAATGTTCTTCGCGGATTCGGCGAGAGAGTCTGCGATGGGCGCTGCAGTATCGGCGACCTGGTACCACTCTATCAGCCTGGGTGCGCAGACGACGGCATTGAAAATCGCGTGGGCAAGCATCAGGGGAAGCAGACTGCGGAACTTGATCCGCCACACCCCCAGTACGGTGCCAAGAAAGAACGCCTGAATTGACGCAAAGCTCCCGAACTGGTGATGAAGGTGGACGAAGCCAAAAAGCAGCGACTGGATCAAGACCGCACCCGCGGTGGGAATAATCTCCCATAATTGTTCAAGAAAATAGCCGCGCCAGAAGATTTCTTCTGCGATCGGGGCGATCAAAACTGTGATGATTCCCCCAAGGATGACGGTCCATTTCGTGGGTATCTCAAAACTCAGATCTTGCCCGATTCTAAGACCAAAAGGATGCAAGATCAGCGCTGTGATCGCCGTGCAGAGAAAGAGGGCGAAGACCATGCCAATAAACCACAGCCATTGGGAGCGGGCGCCGGGAAACCAAGTTCTGTCGAAGTTCACAACCGGCGTAACCGCTCGCGCGAGTGCGAACGGGATCGTAGCCATGAGGCTGTAGGTAACGAGAATACCCGCGATGCGCCCGACGTTGAAAATCACCGACAAATACAGCGGCAGGTAAACGAGAACGCCTGCTGCAGCCGCGATCGCTAGGATGGCGCCGCGGCGCGGAATAAACTGCCCGCCGTTATCGCACAGGGTCCGTACTTGATTCATGGTCACCCTACCGCAGCTTCCCCAACTCCTCCCATAGCCGCGCGCTAGCCTTGATGCCGCGATGATAATCGGCCAGGCAGAACTTCTCGTTGGGACTGTGCGTATTGTCGTCGTCCTGGCCCCAGCCCAGGAGCAGGACGTCCGCATGCAGGGCCTCGTGGAACGCGCCGACGATGGGGATCGAACCGCCCTCGCGGGAGTAAATCGGCGCGCAGCCGAAGGCCGTCTCGAGGGCCCGCGCGGCTGCGGCCACGTAGCGGCTTTCCAAGGGCACCATCACCCCCGGCGAACCGTGGTAGTCCACCAGCTCAACCTTCAGCCCTGGCGGCGTGATCTCGGGCAGCCAGCGCCGCAGCGCAGCGGTGATCTTCTCCGGCGACTGATTCGGAACCAGACGGAAACTGAACTTGGCCCCCGCCTTGGCCGGCAAGATTGTCTTGGTTCCCTCGCCCTGGTAGCCGCCCCACAAGCCGCAAACGTCAAAAGTCGGCCGCGCCCAACGCCGCTCCAGGGCCGAATAGCCCTCCTCGCCAAACGCCCCGTCGACGCCGATCTCGGCGAAGTACTCTGCCTCGTCGAAGGGCAGCGCCGCGAACTGCTGCCGCTCGCGCTCGGTCAGCGGCAGGACGTCGTCATAGAAACCGGGGATCTGGATCTTGCCGCGGCGATCGATCATCGCGGCCAGGATCCGTGCCACGCTCGTCGCCGGATTCGTGACCGAGCCGCCAAACGAGCCCGAGTGCAAGTCGCGATTGGGCCCCGCCACGCGAATCTCGTAGTAGGCAATTCCCCGCAGGCCATAAGTAATGGCGGGAATGTCCCGGCTGAACTTGCAGCCGTCGCTGATGACCACGCAATCGCATGCCAGGCGGGCAGCGTGCGCGGCAAGGTAGGCCTGCAGGGCCTCGCTGCCAACTTCCTCCTCGCCCTCGATCAGGTACTTCAGCCGCACCGGCAGCCGGCCATGCACGTCGAGCCAGGCCCTCGCGCTCGATGATGTGCGTGAGCACCTGGCCCTTGTCGTCGGTCGCGCCGCGGGCCACGAGATTTCCGTCGCGGCGGGTGGGCTCGAAGGGCGGACTCGTCCACAATTCCAGCGGATCGGCCGGCTGGACATCGTAGTGCCCATAGACCAGGACCGTCGGGGCCCCCGGCACGGCGGGCAACTCAGCATAGATCAGAGGGTGACCATTGGTGGGGATAATCTCGGACGAAAACCCCATCTGCCGGAATTTTGCGTCAACCCACTTGGCGGCATTTTCGATGTCCTTCTTGTGGGCCGGATCGGCGCTGACGCTCGGAATTCGCAGAAAATCACAAAGTTCGGCCTCAAATTGATCTGCGTGGGCCGTCAGATACTGGTCGAGAGCAGGCATGCGTGTACCCTTTAAGATAGAGAATCTGTCCCGGAGATCTTATACCTTCCGGAAACCTATTCCAGAGGGTCGATAGAGAATATAATGCCGGAAGAAACGGCAAACCGCTAGTGGACCAAGAAAAGATGACTGACCATGCTGCTGCCGCGGTTGTCGAGGCGCCGGCCGAGACCGCTGTTCCCCAGCGCCAAAAGGGCGAGAAACAGAAGCCAAAGAAACAGCCGCGCTATAACGTCGTGCTTTGGAACGACGACGATCACAGTTACGACTATGTGATTGCGATGCTCATGGAACTCTTCGCCCACCCCGCGGAAATGGGCTATCTCATGGCTCGAGAGGTAGATACGCGGGGGCGAGTGGTCGTTCTGACTACGACCCTGGAGCACGCCGAGCTGAAACGGGATCAAATCCACGCCTACGGCAAGGACGTCATGATCGCCAATTGCAAAGGGTCGATGGCGGCCTCGATCGAGCCGGTAGAAGACTAAATTTCCCTCTGGCCTGCCGCCGATCGATTTGCTACACTCCGCCCGAATTATTTCGCATGCCGTGGCGGGACGTGCTTGAAGCACTCCTTGGGTGCGGTTTGCTTCGATTAGCATGGAGTTGGCGATGATCGGAAAAAGGGCATTCCGGATTGTGGCCCTGGCGCTGGCGCCGGGCCTTTTGGCGACGGCGACCTTGCGGGCCGATACCCCTTGGTCCAACCTGCTGTCCGCCAACCACGTGGAGGCCGATCCGAACAAACCATATACTCTGCAGCAAGACCACGGGCCGTGGATCATCATGGCCTGCAGTTTCAACGGCCAGAACGCCCAGCAGCAGGCGCACGACCTGGTGCTGGAACTTCGCAAGAACTATCGCATGGAAGCCTTCGTCTATCGCATGGACTTCAAGCTCGACGACCCCAACGGCAACGCCCAGTCGCTCTTCGCCTCGCCGCATCGCCACGAGTACCAGATGGTGGCTGAGAACCCGGGGGCCTTCCGCGACGGCGCGATCAAGGAGACCGCCGTGGTCGTGGGGAATTTCGCGGCGGTCGACGATCCGGAGGCCCAAAAGGCCCTGCAAAAACTCAAGGCGGCCGATCCCACCTGTCTCAAGACGCCGGAAGAGTCGCAGTCGCTCAGCCTGGGTTCGTGGCGGTCGCTGCTCATCCCCGGCCGCAATCAGACCGGACCGCTCGGCCACGCCTTCATCACCCGCAATCCTCTCTTGCCGGAAGATTACTTCGCACCCAAGGGGGGCGTGGACGACCTGATCTTGAAGATCAACCAGGGCGTCGAGCACAGTCTCTTGGATTGTCGCGGCAAATATTCGGTGCAGGTCGCCACCTTCAGCGGCGAAGTCATCATCAAACAGAGCGACATCCAGGCCATCGAGAGGGGCATCAAGCCCGGCCCCGAATCCACCAAGCAAGGGCTGGCCGCCGCGGCCGAGAAGGCCCACAAGCTGACGGAAGCCCTGCGGATCAAGGGCTACGAGGCCTACGAGTTCCACGATCACAACGCCAGCCTGGTCACGGTCGGCAGTTTCGACTCGGTGGGCACGCCGCGCCCAGACGGCAAGACCGAGATCAATCCGCAGGCCTATAAGATCATCGAGTTCTTTCGCGCCCGGCCGGTTGAGTTTGGCGGAGGATCGGGCGCCCTGGTGCCGAAGACCCTGGTAGGCATCTGCTTCGACGTGCAGCCGATCCTCGTGGAAGTGCCCAAGCGCTCGATCAGCCGCCAGTTGGGCCAGCGGTTGGACATGGCCGGCCGCTAGGAACGCCCTATGCTCAGTCGCCTGGTTCTAGGCACCGGCAACCGCAAGAAGGGCCACGAGCTGGCGCTACTGCTGGCCCGTGCCGGTCTGGAGATTCGCACCCTGGCCGATTATCCGCAGGCCATCGAGGTCGTGGAGGACGGCGATACCTTTGCCGCCAACGCCGCGCTCAAGGCGACCGAGCAGGCCCGGCACTTGGGAGAATGGGTCCTGGCCGACGACAGTGGGCTGATGGTCGATGCCCTGGGTGGAGCGCCGGGAGTGCTTTCCGCCCGCTACAGCGATCCGGGGGCGACGGACGCCGGCAACAATCAGAAGCTGCTGGAGGCCTTGCGCGACGTGCCTTGGGAGCAGCGCGGCGCCCAGTTCGTGTGCCATATCTGTCTTGCCGATCCGGGCGGTGCGATCCGCGGCGAAAGTGCCGCCTCCTGCCGCGGCCGGATCTTGTTCGCGCTGAGCGGCAGCAGCGGTTTCGGCTACGATCCGCTCTTCGAGATCGTGGAGTACCATCGCAGCTTCGGGGCCTTGAGTCCGCTGGTGAAGTCCCATCTCAGTCATCGCGCCCGTGCCGCCGAGCGGATCGTCCCCCGGCTGATGGAACTGGCTGCCGGCAGGGAGTAAAGCCGATGCCGCGATTTGCCCTGCTCGTCCATGACAGTCCGCGCGGCATGCACTACGATTTCTTCCTCGAAGCGGGCGACGTGCTGAAGACGTGGGCCCTGCCTCAGGAGCCCGAACCGGGGCTGGAGATCAACTGTGAAGCCCTGGCGGACCATCGCCCGCTGTACCTTGACTACGAAGGGCCAATTTCCGGCGGCCGGGGCACGGTTGCAGGCTGGGATCGCGGGACCTATTCGGTGGAAGCCTGGAGGGATGACGAGATTATCGTTGCGCTTGCCGGGTCGAAGCTGGCCGGCCGAGTCGCATTGCGGCGGACGGCGGGGCAATGGCGTTTCCAGTGGAAGACGGAAGATATCGAGAATTTCGGTTGAAGCGAACCCGGAGGTTTTCTCACGCAAAGGCGCGAAGGCGCAAAGAAGACCAGAAGATAACTAGTCGATCTCGTTTCGAACCAAAAACAACAACTCCCGTTTGTTCCTCGACTGCTTTGCGCCTTCGCGCCTTTGCGCGAGAACTTCCGCCAGTGGATGCACGTCTTTTCTTGGGCCCCGTTGGTGTTGGCTGGGCCGGATTCTCACTTCGCCAATTCCGTCGTACCAGCGACGACCAACTGCCCTTCTTCCAAGCGAATCGTGTCGATGTGGATGATCTGCTTCCGATTTCCCTTGGCGGAGGTGATCTTGATCAGGGCCACGGGGTCGCTGTCCGTCTGCCGCCAGCGGAGGTCGACGTTGGATTTTTTCGCCGCGTCCGTGATCGTGTCCAGGACCGAGCGGAGCGACCAGGGAATCGCCCCCAGCCGGGCCTTGTGGACCCGCAAGCCGACAACGTCGTCCGACTCGCGAAAGGCGCTGATCTCAAGCGATACGACGCCGTGAAATCCGCTGCGATCGAACTGGCAGGCCAACGTGATGCTCTGCCGGCCGATCTCGACGCGAGGATCGTGCATTCCTCCGCTGACGAGCGTGGGATGGTTTTGCGGCAGGTCGACGGCCAGCCAGCCGTTGATCGTCTGCGCCTTGAAGACCTCCTGCCAGCGTCCCTGGTCCTGCAAATCGCTATAGAGCGCCGTGACCTGTTTGAGCATCCGTTCGCTGTCGTCCTGCTGCGATTGGGGCGGAACGGCAATCGCTTGGGCATAGAACGCCGGCACGTGCTGCGATGCGCGGTAGATTACCGCAATGGCTGCCGCCAAGAGGACGAGCACCACGCCGGCCAGCAACGCGAATCGAGTTCGTTTCCGCATGCGAGTCCTTGGAAGGCAGGGTGGCGTCAAGCGCAGCGCGGACCCACCAGAGACTGGCTGGAAGATGGTGGGTCTGCGCTCGCTGACACCACCCTAGAGTGTGTCGTGTGCCTACGCTCCTATTCTACGAACCGCAGCAAGCCATAGTTCTTTTTTCCTTTGCGGAGGACGATAATCGACTCGCCGGCCAGGTCGGCGGGCGTGAGCCGGGCGTCGACGCTTTCCACGCGGCGATTGTTGACGTAGCCGCCGCCCTCGCCGATCGCGCGGCGGGCTTCGCCCTTGCTCTTGGCCAGGCCGGCCTCGAAAAAGGCGTCGACAACGGCCACCCCCGCACTCGCCAGCAGTGAGCGCGGCAGCTCCTTGCTGGGCACGTCGGCAAAGACCTCCGTAAGCTGGGCGTCCGACAGCTTCTCGATTTCCGCGCCGAAGAGGATTTCCGAGGCATTCAGGGCCGCAGCCAGCCCTTCGTCGCCATGGACCAGGCGGGTGAGATCGGCGGCCAACCGCTTCTGCGCGGCCCTGCGGCCCGGATCGGCGGCGTGCTCGTTCTCCAACTGCTCGATCTCCGCCTGGCCAAGGTCCGTGAAGTACCGCAGGCACTTGCCGACGTCGGCATCCTGGGTGTTGTACCAATACTGGTAGAACTTGTAAGGGCTGGTTTTCTCGGCCGAGAGCCAGAGGGCGCCGGACTCCGTCTTGCCCATCTTCGTGCCGTCGGATTTCGTCAGCAGCGGGCAGGTGACGCCGTGGAGTTGCACGCCGCGGATCCGCCGGGCGAGATCGATTCCGGCCGTGATGTTGCCCCACTGGTCGCTCCCGCCGGCCTGCATCTCGCAGCCGTAATGTTCGTTCAGATAGACGAAATCGTAGGCCTGGAGCAGCATGTAGCTGAATTCGGTATAGCTCAGGCCGGAGTCGGTCCGTTCGAGCCGCGCCTTGACCGAATCTTTCGAGAGCATGACATTGACGGGAAAATGCTTGCCGATGTCGCGCAAGAACTCGAGGTAGCCGAAACGGCCCATCCAATCGTAGTTGTTCACCAACACGGCCGAATTGGAACCGCAGTCGAAATCGAGGAACCGCCGCAACTGCTTCTCCATGCCGGCCACATTCGCGCGGAGGACCTCGACGCTCAAGAGGTTCCGCTCTTCGCTCTTGCCGCTCGGGTCGCCGATCATGCCCGTGGCCCCGCCCACCAGCGGAATCGGCTGATGCCCGGCCTGCTGGAAGCGGCGGAGGAGCATGACGGCCACGAGATTCCCCACGTGCATGCTGTCGGAAGTGGGATCGAAGCCGACGTAGATCGTCCGCGGCCGCTCGTTGAGCCAGGCCTGGAGGTTGGCGTTGTCGGTCGTCTGGTGGATCAGCTCGCGCCAGCGGAGCTCAGAAATAATGTCGGGCATGGGGGAAAGGATGAGGGATGAAGGATGAGGGATCAGGGATGAAGGATGAGGGATGAAGGGATCAGGGATCAGGGATAGGGATCAGGGATCAGGGATGAAGGATGAGGGATCAGGGATGAAGGATGAATCCCCTGACCCTTATCTCTCATCCCTTATCCCTTATCCCTCATCCTTTTTTCTATCCTTCATCCCTCATCCTTCCGTTACCTCCACATGTCGTCTCCAGCGAAGGGATGCGCGGGGCCGAACAACTTCGCCTTGGGAAGGGCCTTCAAGGCGTGCTCGGCCAGCCGCAGATCCTCTTTGGTCGTGATCTTGAGGTTGATGGGCGAGCCGTGTACCACGGTCACCGCGTGGCCGATCCGCTCGACAAGCTGCGCGTCATCGGTGGCCCGAAAGTCGCCGCGCCGGGAATATGCGTCCATCAGCAACTGGCGGCGAAAGACCTGCGGCGTCTGGGCCTCCCAAAGACCGTCGCGGGCGACCGTCTCCTGAATCTTCTGATCGCGGCCGACCCGCTTCAAGGTGTTGGCGACAGGGATGGCCAGGATCGCGGCCCCGGACTTCTCGGCCGCGAGGAACACGTCGTCGATCCAGACGTCGGCGAGGCAGGGTCGGGCCGCATCGTGAACGCATACGAAATCGGCCTCGGGCTTCACGCGGGCCAAGGCCGCCGCCACCGAATCGAAACGCTCCGCGCCGCCCGGCACGACGTCGATGCCAAGAATCGCCACGTTGGAGCCGAACTTGAAATGGAAATCGTCGCGGTCCTGCGGCGCAATCACCACCAGCACCTGCACCACGTCGTTGCGCTGCAGGAAGCGTTCGGCGGAATGGAGCCACACGGCCCGGCCCGCCAGCGGCACGAAGGGCTTCTTGTAGTAGTCGTCCTTGAACCGGCTGCTCGATCCGGCGGCAGGCAGAATTACGGCAAACTTGGCCATGCGATCCCAAAACCTAGTCCGGACTCTTCACAGCATTCCGCATCCCTGGACGCACGATTCCGCGAAGCGTCAGTTAATTGGCCAATCGACCGGGTTGCCCAGGGGCGTCACCGCTTCATTGCCGTCGATCGTGGCCATGCCCTGGTAAATGCCGGGGTCGATCGCGTTGGAGAGGAAATGCGTGCTGGCGTCGCAGCCGACGAAGTTCGCACCGGCGGCGTGCCGGCTCGCAAAGCCAAAGCTCTGCTGCCAGACCGGCGAGAAGCTTGCCGTCGTCGTCCCGGAAAGCTGCTGATAATAGTTCAGGGGGATGCCGCAGGTAGCCGTGGAACCGTCAAACCAGAACCAGAGCGACCATCCGCAAAGTTCCGGCACGACCTCGCCTATCAGCAGCGTCTTGCTGGCGCCGTCATGAATATCCATGTTGCCCGTCATGACCGGGGCGCCGCCGGCCGCGGGCGAGCCGCCGCGGCAGAAAACTCCATTGCTATGATCCAAGCCGTCCTTGTTACCGGCGTTCCGTCCAACCGTCGAAGTGATCGTAAAATTCGGGAACGATTGGATCCAGTTGCTTCCCAGGCAACCCCTATAGTTCGTTGTGGCGTACAGCAGACTGTTGCTGTCGAGCATCTGATTGCCGATATGGCCCTTCTGCGTATCCGACGGGCAGAGAAACGTGGTGATCGGCGTTTCGAGCGCGGAAAGGTTGTTGATTCCACTCCCGGTATTCTGATAACTCATGGGCACCAGGTTGCCGTAGCTGCCCGCGCCGGGGGCCAGCGTGGGATCTTTGCCGAGCGCGATTGTGTCGTAGAGCGGCTTGTTGTCGAGTTGCGGCAGGATGGCCGCGAGCCAACTGACACCGACCGAACTCCCTGGGCCTTGGCCTGAGGTGGGAGTGCCCACCGTCGCGACCTGCCCCCAGTTGAAGGGATATTGCTTATTGCTGGTTTCGTACTGGTTGGCGGCCAGCGCGATCTGGCGGAGGTTGCTTGCGCAGGAAGAGCGGCGTGCGCTTTCGATTGCCGCGTTGACCGCCGGCAGCAAGAGACCGATCAGGATGCCGATGATCGCGATCACCACCAAAAGCTCGACCAGCGTAAACCCGGAATTACGCCGGCTCAGCCTGTTTTGTGTATGCGGCATACTGCCATTGTCTTGTATCAACATTGATCCACCCTCCACGTTTGCGTTGGCGAGGCGACTTGCCACTCCGGTACCCCTTGCCCCTATTGGTCAGCATACTGCAATCTATCGCAATTGAAAAGCTCTTTCAACAGGTTTTTTCATGCCTTCTGGCCCACCAAAGCAACCCACCACGCCAGAGGGGAAAGCCGAGGCCAAAAATCATCGCCAAATCAATCTGCCAGGCCCTGACAATCTCCTCTTGAAGCATCCGCGCTGCCTCGGTTGCCATTGGAGCGAGAAGTCGATCGCTTAGCGCACGATGATTGGCTGACGTTTCATCACACGAGCGATGAGACATGCGCAGATCACCAGCTATTTCGCCACAAGTGGGGTTCGGATTTTTCCCTGGATAAGTGTAGAAGCCGGCCCCGGCCTTCATTCCAAATTGCTCCCTCTTCACGAGTCGAACCAATAGTTCACTTCCGGGCGACCTCTCCGTGTAAACCTCCTGCAGCACGACCCCGCTTTGAAGGGCCGTGTCGAGTCCGATCTCGTCCAGAATCTCCAACGGTCCCAGCGGCATGCCGAATTGGACCATGGCCGCATCAATCCGCTCAATCGGCACGCCTGCAGTAACCATTGCAAGGGCCTCGTTCAGATAGGCCATGAGCAGACGATTTACGACAAAGCCTGGGCCGTCGGCAACCACCAAGGGCAGCTTTCCCAACATGCAAACGTGGGCCACCACCGCGGCCACGGTTTCGGGGGTTGTCGCAGGACCGGGAATCACCTCGACCAGCGGACGCAGCCAGACCGGGTGGCAGAAATGCAGTCCGCAGAATCGGCCCGGATCGGCCTGCCCCGCAGCCAGTCGGGCAATAGGAATCGTGCTTGTGTTCGTGGCCAGGATTGCGGAGTGAGGCAGATGCGGGTTAAGTTGGGAATAAACTGTCTGCTTGGCAGCCCGCTTTTCCACGATTGACTCCAGCACGAGATCACAGCCGGAAAGATCGGTAATGTTCTGGGTGTAGGCGATGGGCTGGTTCAAAACCTGCCGCCACCTCTGCTTGGCCGTGGCCAGCTCATCGCCCGCCATTACCGCCGCCTGTCGCAAGGCTTCCGGGCTCTTGTCCATCAACACGACCGGAATCCCATGCTTGACATGCTCGATTGCAATCGCGGTGCCCATGATCCCCGCTCCCACGATGCCAACCGAGCGAATCGGCCGCACGGAGTTCGACCCCATAATTTGCCGGCAATTCTCGCGGCAAAGCGTCACCATGCGGCGAACGTTTTCAAGGGCCGCGGAAACTTCGGATTGGACTATTGGCTCGGAATCGGGCATCGGATTTGGGATTTGGAGCCGGCAGCGTAGGGTGGGACCAGCGAGCTTGCGAGCGCCGGCCCTACGGACCTGAGATTTGGAGATGGTGATGGCGCCGGGTTGCTGGACTGGACGCGGATTATAGTATAAACTTGGAAACGCCTGATCGCCCCCAGTCCAATGAGGGGTGCAGAGCAAATTCCTTTTCCACGCTGGAACCGCCATGTCCGAGATTCAAGCCTTTCGTGCCGTTCGTTACAACCTGGGCCAGGTGGGGTCGCTGAGCGACGTGATCGCCCCGCCCTACGACGTCATCGGCCCGGAGCTCCAGGCCGAGCTCTACGCAAAGAGCCCCTATAACGTCGTCCGCCTGATTCTCAACAAGATCGAGCCCGGCGACGACGACGAGGTCAACAACCGCTACACCCGCGCCAAGCGGTTCTACAAGGACTGGCAGTCGGAGGGCGTTCTCTATACCGATCCCGATCCGGCAATCTACGTCTATCACCAGGAGTTCACCGCCGAGGGCGTGAGCTACAATCGCCGCGGGTTCATGGCCCGGCTGCGGCTCTCGCCGTTCGGCGAAGGGCAGGTCTTTCCGCACGAAGAGACCCTTCCAGGGCCGAAGGTCGACCGGCTGATGCTCATGACCACGACGAAGGCCAACCTGAGCCAGATTTTCGGCCTCTATCCCGATCCGGCCAATGAGGCCCAGGCGATTCTGGACGAGGCGATCAGCCGCCTGACCCCGATCGTGGCGACCGATCACTTGGGCGTGGTCAACAGGCTTTGGTCGGTAACCGACATTCGCGCCATTGCCGCCGTGGCCGCGGTGGTCGGGCCGAAGCCGATCTTCATCGCCGACGGCCACCACCGCTATGAAACGGCCTGCGAATATCGCCGCCATATCTACGAATCGGGACTTCCTCGGCAAGGACCATCCGGCCAATTTCGTGTTGATGATGTTCGTGGCCATGGAGGATCCGGGCCTGATCGTGATGCCCACGCACCGGCTGTTCCGCGGATTGCCGCCGATTGACCAGCGAAGAGCTGGCCGCGCGGCTGTCGCCGTGTTTCGCCATCCGGCCGGCGGGCCAAGGTCCGGACCAGGCGCCAGCCGTCTGGGAAGATATCGAAACGGGCGGCAAGCAGGGGACAATCGGACTGTTCACCCAGAAGGACCAGCGTTGGGTGTTGGCCGATCTGACCGAGGCGGGCCGCACACGGATGGCCGAAGTGGCCAAAGAGCATACGCCGGAGTGGCAGGGGCTTGGCGTGGCATTGCTGCACCGCCTGCTTGATCGAAGACCTGTTAGGCGGGAAGGATCTGCCCAAACCCCGCTATGTCCACCTGGTCCAGGAGGTGGTCGATGGATTGAAGACGGGCGAATTTCCCTTGGCGGCCCTGGTCATGCCGGCCACGGTCCAGCACATCCGCACGATCAGCCTGACCGGCGAGCGAATGCCGGCCAAGAGCACCTATTTCTATCCCAAGCTGCTCAGCGGACTGGTGATCAACCCGCTGGAGTAACTGGAGTTTCACGTGAAACGCGTCTGGGGCGAGTTTTCCAGACGCTGAAACTGGGGGTTTCACGTGAAACATGCCGCCAAATTGCCATTTCCTGGCAGTCCAGTCCCTGGTTACAATCTGCCCGAAGTACTCATCACGTTCCGCGTGATGCGATTCCATCACGCGGAGCGTGTTGAGTACGGCGCATGGAGGCGGTATGGGGCGGTCCTTGTGTGTGGCAAACCAGAAAGGCGGCGTGGGCAAGACGACCACCGCTCTGAACCTGGCCGGCGCGCTGGCCAAGGCCGGTTGCCAGACCCTGCTGGTTGACCTTGACCCCCAATGCAACGCCACCACCGGCCTCGGCCGGCAGCCGGTCACCAGCCATCCCCTGGTTTCCGGCACGCCCATCCGCCAGGGCGTCGTGGCAACTGACGTCCAGGGACTGGATTTGCTTCCCGGCAGCCGGACGTTTCGCGACGTGGAGACCTTGACCAAGGACGACGCGGTCCAGGCCGCCCAACTCCGCGAACACCTGACCCGCGGTTTCAGCACCTATGACTATATCTTGATCGACTGCCCGCCCTCGCTGGGTCCACTGACCGAAGACGGCCCTGGCCAGTTCCGACGAAGTGCTGATGCCGATCCAGTGCGAGTTCTTCGCCATGGAGGGCCTGACGCAGATGATCGCCACGATCGGGCAGATCATGCAGCAGGCGGGCCATACCCTGCGGTTCGGCGGCATCGTGCTGACGATGTACGATCACACGCCTGGAACTGACCCGAGAAGTGGATCAGGAAGTAAGAGATTTTTTTGGAGAAATTGTCTTTCACACCGTGATTCCCCGCGACGTGGCCGTTTCGGAGGCCCCCAGCCACGGCCTGACGGTTATCGATTACGCGCCCGCTCGCGCGGCGCGCGGGCCTACGTTGAACTTTGCATGGAGGTATTGGATCGTGACTAAGGAACGCCGACTCGGACGCGGGCTGGAGGCCCTGTTAGGACAACTTCCCGGATGGAACGGCACCACGCCGCCCGGTCAACCGTTTGCGGCCACGCAATCGACGACCGCATCGACAACGGAAGGCAACTCCACGCCGGCCACGATTCCCATCCGGCCGCTGGAAGCAGCACCGGTTGTCGCGACCAATCCGGCCGGGCAGCCTGCCGTGGCGACGGCACCGTCGGTCGGACGGATTGCCAATCCGTCGCACGATGCTGCCTCGCGTGCCCTCGAAACTGGCCCTGTAGGACGGATTGCCAATCCGTCCCACGATGCCAATCCGTCCCACGAAATTTCGGCCGTGACGGCGGCATCGGCCGCGTCCCTGAAGCTCCCGCTGGAAAGCATCAAGCACAATCCGCACCAGCCGCGTCAGGACTTCGACCCCGACGAATTGCAACGCTTGGCCGACAGCATCACCTCGCATGGGCTTCTCCAGCCGGTGGTCGTTCGGCCTTGGGAGGGCGGCTACCAGCTCATTGCCGGCGAGCGCCGCCTGCGCGCCGCCCGCCTGGCCGGATGGAGCGAGGTGCCGGTGACAGTCGTCGAGGCCGACGAGCGACAGACGGCCGAATTGGCGATCGTCGAGAATTTGCAGCGCAAGGACCTCAACGCTTTGGAGAAGGCCGCATCGTTCCAGCGGTACCTGGATGAATATGGCGGCACCCAGGAGGAACTGGCAGGGCGGTTGAAGCTGGATCGCTCGACGATTGCCAACCTGATTCGGTTGTTGGAGCTGCCCGCCGCCGTACAGGACGCCCTGCGTCGCGGCAAGATCACCCCGGGCCATGCCAGGGCGTTATTGCCGTTGGGCGACGAGCGGGAGCAGGTGGCGTTTTCGCGAGCGAATCCAGAAGGAGGGGCTGAGTGTGCGGCAGACTGAAGGGCTGGTCCAGGAGATGATCGCCGCCATCGATCGCGGGCCTGTGGGGGTCGTAGGAAGCGATGGCCGGTGAGCCCGCCGCCCCGCCGCGCCTCGGATCACGTCGCCGCGTTGGAGCAGGAGTTCCGCGCCGCCTTGGGGGTTCGCGTCAAGATCACGCACGACGCCCGAGGGCGGGGCAAGGTCGTGATCGTCTTCGGCAGTCACGAGGAATTCGAGCAGATTCGGCGGCAGATCTGCGATGGCGGCCGGGCCCTGCGGAAAGGTCAGGCTGGGTAAGTGGATCGCGAGCAGTACCCAGTACTCAGTACTCAGTACTCAGTACTCAGTTCGTAGGGTGGGACCGGGCACCATGTACCCATGGTCGGCTTGCGAGCACCGGCCCACCAGTCTGCGCACCGTTGGGCTGGGCCGCCAATTGCTTTCCGCCAGCCTTTCCGCTAAGATAGAAACACTCGCGGGGCGTGGCGCAGTCTGGCTAGCGCGCCTGGTTTGGGACCAGGAAGTCGAAGGTTCAAATCCTTTCGCCCCGACTCGAAAGGTTCTTGAAGTCCCAAACACGGACCGCGCCGTTTACGTTGCCCTCGCCCACATCAACAGCATCGAAGCCTTGCAAACGGCTTAGGCGCCATGTACTGCGCGGCTGCCCGCCACCGTGCCGGCCAAGGCCATGCGCCACCTCCGCAGCCTGCTATCCGCGTCCTGCACCAGGGCGATCAACTCGGCCTGGTCCAACGGCTTCAGCAAATAGTCGGTCGCCCCGAGTTCCAGCGCGTCGGTCAGCGACGCCAGGGTCGAGTGCCCGGTAATGAACAGGACCTGGGCACACGGATTCTTACGTTTTGCCCAACGCAGCAACTCCAAGCCGTTGACCCCCGGCATTTCCAGGTCGGTCACCAGGATGTCGACCAGGTTCTGCTCGATCCACTGGCGCCGCCCTGGGATCGGTCAGAGAGTGCAATTGCATGCGATTGCCGAACGAACGGTCAATGATCCTCGTCAGCAGGCGGACCATAGCCGGGTCGTCGTCAACTAATAGGAGCGTTGTCAGGTGATCTAATGTGCGCATCAGATGCGGTTCCTTGAATGGGTTCTGAATACGTTGCCTCTGTCGGACTGGATGAGCGATGTCTCTGCAGGGCGTCGACGATCGTCTTCAAGAGCGTGGCACGATCAATCGGCTTGGTGGCGTAGCCGTCGCAGCCCGCGTCCAGACACTTCTGCCGATCGTCGGCCATGGCATGGGCGGTCAGGGCGATAATGGGACCGGCATAGCCTTCATTGCGCAGGCGTCGAGTGGCCTCGTAACCGTCCATGACGGGCATTTGCATGTCCATCAAGATCACGTCGAAGGGATCGCGGGGATCATCATGCCGCCTGCCCCAGCCAGGGAATGTCGCCAGGGCCATCTCCACCGCTTTCTGCCCGTTTACCACCGTGGTCACCTCGGCCCCGGTTTTCCTGAGCAGGAAGGAGATAAATCGCTGATTGTCCAGACCGTCTTCGGCAAGAAGAACGCGGCAATTCAACTGCGGCAGCGGGGTCTGACTTGCAGCTTTTGGAGTGGGGGCGGCGATCGCTTCGCTGGTGGGCTCCACCAGAGCCACGCCCTCCAGCGGGCCGGGATCGATGGTCAAGGTAAATGTACTGCCCTTGCCCGGTTGGCTGCTGACGGCAATATCGCCGCCGAGAAATGTCGCCAGGCGCTTGCTGATTGCCAGTCCCAGTCCGGTGCCGCCATACCTGCGGGCGGTCGAGGCCTCGGCCTGCTGGAATGGCTGGAATAGCCTGTCGATCTGGGCGGCGGTCATGCCGATGCCCGTATCGACAACATCGCAAAGAAGTTTCGGTTCCGTCCCGTCTCGGCCGGCCAGACGGACGACGAGTCGCACGCCGCCGGTTTCGGTGAACTTGACGGCATTGCCGACCAGGTTCACGAGGATCTGCCGCAGGCGAACGGAATCGGTCAAGATCGTCTCCGGCACCGGCCCGGCGAATTCAAGGTCCAAACCAAGCCCTTTGCCGCGTGCCCGCACCCGCATCAGGGACACGACGTCTGCGGCAACTGCCACCGGTGAACAGGCCAGTCGCTCGATTTGAAGTTTTCCGGCGTCGATTTTCGAGAGGTCGAGGATGTCGTTGATGATCCTGAGGAGGTGGTCTCCATTGCGGCGGATGATATTCAGGGCCTCCAGATGCTCGGGATTTTCCAGTTGCCCTGCAAGCACTTCAGCGTATCCAAGTATGGCCGTCATAGGGGTGCGGATTTCGTGACTCATGTTGGCCAGAAACTCGCTCTTGGCGCGGGTTGCGGATTCGCCCGCTTCATACAGTTCCTGCATGGCCTGCCGCTGTCCCTCCAGAACGGCGTTATAGTATTCAAGCTCTGCTTTCGACCGCCGCAACTCTTCCTCGGCCCGCTTGCATCGGTGATGTCCAGCAGTGCCAAAAGCGCGTACTTCTTCCCTTCCAGGACCAGAGGTGTGACCGTGGCAACGAAACACGGGTTTTTCTCTTCACCCTCGATGGTCAGATTCAAGGTCAGTTCGGCATTGCGGATTTCATGGCCGTCCTTGAGCACGTGCTGGACCGCGTTGCGAGCAGCACAGGTCCGACAGGCCTCCGCGTGGCCGCAGCCGGCGGCCGCCTCGGCTGCATGAATGCAATACAGTGCGTCTCCCGGCTGGCGGCCGAGCAAATCCGCCGCATCTTTGCCCACGAAGGCGGCAATCACGTTGTTGACGTGCATCTGCGTATCTTCGTCGATGAGCAGCATGCCAACCTGAACCGCATTGAAGATCGCCTGCAGATTGGCGCCCTCGCGGAGGAACTGGTTCTTCTGCTCGCGCTCGTCGGTCAGCCGGCCTTCCAGCCAGCGATTGTCTCGCTGCCGCCAGAGCAGGCCGACGGCCAGGGAAGCCGCCAGCAGAATGGCAAGAAGGGCGGCTCCCGTCGGCCGGGCTCGTTCGAGCGGGGCATAGATTTCGTCCTGGCCCACCTGATGGGTGAAATAGGCATATCCCACGCCCCCGATGCCGACCGATAAGAACACGAAGATCAGCAGCGGACGCCAAGCAATCGGGGTCGGGATAAGCCCAGTCTCATGTTTTCCTCCCACTTTGCTCGCCGCTTGATTGCGCTTTCGGCTGGCACAACTTCTTGACCTTCTCGCGGAGTGTCGCGGACTCGAAGGGCTTGATCAGGTAGTCGGATGCGCCGGCCTGGATCGCCTCCAAGACCTGCGACTTGCCGGCTTCCGCGGTGACCATGATCACGGGCAAGCGTAATTCCCGCCGCGCGGAGGGTCTTGAGTACTGTCAAACCATTCGGGGCCGGCATGTCCCAATCCAGAAGCAGCAGGTCAAGATCGGCGGCCGCCAGCATGCTCAGGGCCTGCGTGCCGTCGTTGGCCTGGCGGATTTCACCCAGGTCCTGCAAGCAGACGGCCACAAACGTGCGCATCAGCGGATCGTCGTCGGCAACCAGGATTCGTTTGCTCATTGTTCGCCTCGCGGGCGTGCAGCCTTGCTAGGCTTCCGCGGCTGCGGCAACCTCAATAGGAGCGGCGGCGTGGATCTCGCAAAGCCCGACCTCCACGGTGATATCTCCCCAAGGAGACGTGAAGGGAATGCAAATCGGCGTGACTTTCGGTGGGAAACTCGACGCAGTGGCACTTTCCGGTGATGACCGTCGGCAAGCTCACGCTCAATTCAAGGTGCTCCAGCTTGGCCTTGGCGCTGCCGGCGATGATGTTCACCAGCTCGCCGATGGCATCCGTAACGTCGCCGTTGATTTCCGGCGGCCGCTCCTGGAGCAGGACCTCCGCGGCGCCGAGGGCCGCCTCCCGGCTGAGCCCCAGCACCACGGTGCCTTGCGCCTTCCCTGAAAGGCCGATCACGCCGCTTACCTCGTGTTGCGGTTGGGTGCCGTTCTTGAGGTAAGGGCTCCCCGATCCAGCTTGCATGCAGCATCGTGTCAAAAACCGAGATCGTGGCCGTGAGAAACGGATTGATGTATTCGACTTTCATGGTCGTGTCTTCAGCAATAGGAACCGTGGGGTGTCTATGGGGTTTCGCGGGCTTCAGTTGCCGGTCTGCGGGCAGCAACTGTTCGAGCGTGGCTTGAAGGCTTCGCTTGTCGAAGGGCTTGGCGACGAAGTCGGCGGCGCCGGCCTTGATCGCGTCCTTGAGCACGCCCCGTTGCTCCAGCGCGCTGACCACGAGGACTTTGGCCTGCGGGATCGAATTCCATGATGCCGTGCAGGGCGTGCAGGCCGTCGTGCTCGGGCATGACCAGGTCGAGGGTCACGGCGTCGGGGTGCAGTTCCCGGTAACGATCGATGGCCTCCTGGCCGTTGCTGGCCTCGCCCACCACCTCCCAGCCGGCGGCGGTGGCCATGTCCTTGATGATCTGCCGGATGATCAGGGCGTCATCGGCGACGAGTAGTCTGCGTGGCATCGGTCAAGTCTCCTGGTTTGATAGGACAACTTGTCCGTTCGTACGGTAGGTGAACTGTTACAGAGCGTTTTCGTCGGTTGGCCGGCGGATTCGACGATCATTTCTCCGCCGTCGCAGTCGAAGGTCACGCGGCGTCCGCGATGTTCCGCCGACGTCTTGTGCCGTGATGCGAATGCCGGCGGTCCGCAGCGCCTGGGCAACGGCCTCGACGTTGGCGTCGCCGATCTGCAAGGGGCCGGAACTGCCGAACATGTTGGCGCCGCCGGCCAGTTTTGCCGTCAGGCCGTGGGCCGGCATGCCGAGCTCCTTGAACAATTCCAGCATCTGCGGAACGGCGGTGTCGGCAAACTTGCCCGGCGTGCCGGCGCCGCCCGGCCGAATCGCGGCAGGACGATGTGTGCCATGACGCCCTTCTTCAGCCGGGGATGATGCAGGGCCAGGGCAATGCAAGAGCCGACGATCGCCTTCATTTGCTGGGGCGGCCCGCCGGCGGCGATCTGTCCCATGCCGACCAGCGTTTCCAGCGTCTTCGTGCTCGTTGTCGTGGTGATCATGTTCGTGGTGGTCCAAATGCGCGAAGGTCTCCGGAGCTTGCCTCGTCCTCACGGGGCCGCATGGAGCGACCGCTGCAGCGACTCTTGCAGCCCGGGCGTGGGAACGAAAACCACGCGCCAATCGAGCTTTCCCCTTTGCGGCGGAATCCGATCTCGCAGAGCAGCAGGCTGTCGCTGGTCAGCGGCCTGGGTCATCAGGGCCTGCTCGAGGACGCTGGCCCCGAAATCCTGGATGAAGTACGGGGGCCGAAGGGCGCAGGTCGGTGCCGATCAGGCGCGTCAGCGCGTTGACGTAGGCGCAGCCGAGGATGTTGCCCGTCTCCATCAACGCCGATTTCTCCAGTTCGCTCCACTCGGGTTCCGTGCCGGCTTCCCGCCCCAACAGCGAGGCCGCCAGTTGGCGCCCGTTGACTTCGTCGAACATCAGGATCAGGCTGCCGCCGAGCTCCCCGTCGAGCGTCATGACGACCATCGTCAGCAGCTCGTCGCCGACGGCCAGCTCGCTGCCGACTTCTTCCAGCGGCGATCTGCCGGACTTCGTCGAGCGTGACGGTGATGATCCCGTCGGTCCAGCGGCACATGGCCGCGGAAGCGTCGTGCGTGGCCGAGGCGAACAGTTCTTGCAGCCCGGCCAGCGCCTTGACGTTGCCATGAGCGGTTTCGATCATGGTTATTGTCCTTTAGACGAGGTTGAGCAAGAGCGGCTTTCTTGGATACGATCTCGACGAGGCCGGCGATATCGAGGATCAGCGACACTCGGCCGTCGCCGAGGATGCTGGCCCCGGCGATTCCCGCGGACATTGTCGAAGTTCTCGGCGATCGACTTGATGACCACGTCCTCTTCGCCGATGCACGCGGTCGACGGCCAGGCCGACTTCTTCGCCTGCCTCGCCCACGATCACCAGGGTGGTTTCCGGGCGACTGGCAGGCGCCTCGCGGCACCGCCGGCCGCCGTGGAAGCCAGCAGGTCGCCGAGCCGCAACAGGGAGACCACCCGCCCGCGCACGCTCGCCATCTGCCGCCCTTGCACCGAATTCAACTGGCTTCCGGGCGACGCTGACGATTTCGACCACGGCTTCCATGGGAATGGCGAACACGTCGCCGCGGATCTCGACCATCAGCGAGGGGAGGATCGCCAGCGTCAGCGGCAGCTTGATCGTGATCGTGGTGCCCTTGTCCGGGCACGCTGTCGATATCGACCGTCCCGCTGAGCTCCTCGATCTTCGACTTGACGATGTCCATTCCCATTCCGCGCCCGGAGACTTCGGTCACCTTTTCCGCGGTGCTGAGTCCCGGCTCCCAGATCTTCTGGTAGATCTGTTGCGTCGTCATTTTTTCGGCGTCGGCCTTGGTCACCAGGCCCTTCTCGAGGCACTTCTGCAGGATGCGATCGGCATCGAGTCCCTTGCCGTCGTCGCGGACCTCGATCACGATGCTGTTGCCGCGATGGAAGGCATCGAGCGTGACGGTCCCCTCGCGGGGCTTTCCGGCCGCTTCCCGCACGTCGGGCGGCTCGATGCCGTGGTCCACCGAGTTGCGCACCAGGTGCACCAGCGGGTCTCCCAGCTCGTCGATCATCCGCTTGTCCAGCTCGGTGTTCTCGCCGCGGATCTCCAGCCGGGCCTGCTTGCCGGTCGAGCGGGTAATGTCGCGGACCACCCGCTTGAATCGCGCGAACAGCGGCCCGATGGGGACCATCCGGGTGTCCATCACGCTCTGCTGGATGCCGTCGCTGACCCGACCCGAGTTGATGGATCGCTTCGAACAGGTCTTCGACGACATCGCGGGCCTGGCGGAAGGCCTGGACCTCGCGGCGGAGAGGCTCCAACTCGTTCTGGATCCGCCGCACGTGGCCGCGGACGCCCTCCAGCACGGCGGCCGAGTGTTCGCCGTCGAGCCGCAGCGCGATCTGGCTGCCCATGCGGTCCAATTCGGTCGCCACCTTGTTCAAGGCTTGCTCCGAGTGCTTGCACGCCAGCACGCTGCGGAAGTTGTCGCCAATCTGCACGAACTGCGCCTTGTTGATGACCAACTGGCCGGCGAGGTCCATGAGGTGGTCCAGGCGGTCGATGTCCACGCGGACCGTCTCGGTGGGCCGCTGCCCGGCGTCGGCGGACGGGCAGGGAGCAGGGAGCGGGGAGTTGGGAGCAGAGGGCGGGTGGGGCACCTGCGCAACGGGTCGGGGGGCAGGGACCGGGGAGTGATCGACAGAGTCCACACCAGCCCGACGCGCAAGCGAGGTATCGACGTCTGTGCCTTGCTCATCCCTCACCCCCTGCCCCTCTCCCGGCGGGAGAGGGGAGACGCTCGACGCGGGCTTCCACGACACCGGCAATCCGTAATCGGTCCTCGACGGCTTCCAAGGGCTGGTCCGTGGCCAAATGAAAGCGAAAACAGTCGAGCTTATCGATCTCGTCGAGATTCTCCTGCTTTGGATCGCAGTCGGACAACTGGCCCAGCTTGGCGAGCTTTTCGCAGATCAGACTGGCCTTCAACCCGGCAGCCGCCAAGGAGGGCTGAAATTTCACTTCGCCCACATACGTTATGTGGCTGGGCGGCTCGGCGGCGGAATCACCGGAACGTGCCGCCAGCAGGTCACATGCCAGTTGGCCGAAGTGGTCCGAACTGGCCGTGCCGTGTTTCAGTTCGGCCACGTGGCGCTGCAGCGCATCGGTGCATTTCAGCAGGACGTCGGCCACGCCGCTCGACAACGAACCATGCGTCTGGGCCAATTCCTGCAGCACGTCTTCGATCATGTGAGCCAACTTGGCGATCCGGTTCAGGCCGATCGAGGCGGCCGACCCCTTGATCTTGTGCGCGGTGCCCATCAGGCTCTTCAGAGCGTCGGCGTCGCCTCCGCCCTCCATCGCCAACAAGGTGCCGGTCAAGGCATCCAGCGCCTCCTCGCTCTCGCAGATGAAGATCGAAAGGTACTTCTGCGGGATCTCGCTTTCGTCCTGAATGTCATCGAACGGATTGGCGGCGGGGCGGGGAGCAGGGAGCGGGGAGCCGGGAGCGGGGAGCGGGGAGCAGCCGGGCCGGCGTGTGGGCATCGTGCTCCCCTCTCCCTCCGGGAGAGGGGTAGGGGGTGAGGGCTGGTTGTTTTGCTCCCCGCTCCCCGCTCCCTGCTCCCTGCTCCACACTCTGTCGGCCTCGGCTTGCGACGACTGCTTTTTCTCCACGCCCGCCGTCTGCAGCAGCCGGCGGATGGCGTCGACCACGGCGCTGCAATCGACCGGCTCGCCGCCGGGCTGCTTCAAGCGGTCGATGAGGGCCGTCAGTTGATCGAGACCCATGAAGACCAATTCCGTCACGTCGCCGTTGACGGCCAACTCGTTCTTGCGGGCGGCGTCGAAGACGTTCTCGATCTTGTGCGTCAGATTGTTGATGTCCGCGAGGCCGAGCATGGCCGACAGCCCTTTCAGGCTGTGGGCCGCACGGAACATCTCGTTGAGCAACGAGGGGTCGCACTGCTCGTGGTGGTCGTCTCCCAGGGCGCGGACCCATGCGTCGAGCTGGAGCAGCCGCTCATTGAGCTGCGTGAGGAGCTGGTCCGACTCGTCGAGAAAGTCGCCCAGGAGGCTGTCGAGCAGTTCGTGTTGACTGGTCTCTTGCAAGTCGCTCATGGTCTTTTCTTCAAGTAGGTGCCTCTTGCCGAGAGGGACTGATGTGCTCGGCCCAAGCAGGAAACGCCAGGCTCACCCCGCGACGGCCGCATCCATGGCCGCGGTCGCTTCCTCGCCGAAGAGCCGATCCACGTCGAGCAGGATCAGCAATTGCTCCTCCAGGCGGACCAGGCCGGTCATGTACTGGTTGCCCAGGCTGGCCACGGTCGGCGGGGCAGGCGAGATCTGCTCCTCGCTGACCCGCAGCACCTCGTTCACCGAATCGACCACGATGCCGATCGTGCGGCGGCCGACGTTGAGCACCATGATGCGGCTGTCCTGGGTCAGTTCGTTCTCGGCCAGCGAGAAGCGGGCCCGCAAGTCGATCACGGGAATGACCGAGCTGCGGAGATTGATCAGGCCCTTGATATAGTGCGGTGTTTCCGGGACGCGCGTAATTTCTCCCACCAGGATGATCTCGCGGATCTTGGTGATTTCGATGCCGTAGGTCTCATCGCTGAGTTTGAAGCTTACCAGTTGCATCGAGCCGGTGGGGGCGGCGCATCTGCTCGCGGACGATGGTTTCCGCGGCGGCGGGCGGTTCTTGCATGACGGTGGACATGAATGATCTCCTCGTTCTTGTAGTGTGATTTGGAATGGTCCTTAGATCTTAGTTCTTAGATCTTAGTTCTTAGGCGCCGGATATTTGTCATTCGCATTATTGGCAGGGACTCTAAGCCCTAAGCTCTAAGCCCTAAGTTCTAAGTTTTGAGAAGGCGGCCTCGGCTTGGCCGAGGCCGCCCTCGCTCGCTGCGTGACAATCAGACCGCCATGCTTCTGGCGTCGGCATCGGAGTCCGCGGCGTCGTGCCCCGACTGGCTCTTGGTGCGGAACGTGCTCACCAGGTCGCGGAGGGCCTGGGCCTGGGCCCCGAGCTCCTGGCTGCTGGAGGCCATCTGCTCGGTGCCGGCGGCGGCCTGTTCGGTCACCTGGGCGATGCCCTGCGTGGCCTTGGAGACCTCCTCGGAGTTGGCGGCCTGCTGCACCGTGGCCGTGGCGATCTCGCCGATCTTGGCCGCCGTGGCCTTGACGCTCTCGACGATCTTCTTCAGGGCCTCGCCGGTCTCATCGCTGAGCTGGGCGCCCTGCTCGACCTGTTGCGTCGACTCCTTGATCAGGCTGGTGATCTCGCCGGCCGCCTTGTTGGAGCGTTCGGCCAGCTTGCGGACCTCGTCGGCCACCACGGCGAATCCCCGGCCGTGTTCGCCGGCCCGGGCCGCTTCGATCGCCGCGTTCAGGGCCAGCAGGTTGGTCTGGCTGGCGATCTCGGAAATCACCTGGATGATCTCGCCGATCTGCGTGGAGCTGGTGCGGATCAGCTCCATGGCCTCGACCGACTTCTGCACGGCCGCTCCGCCCTGCTCGGCCAGGACGCTGGTTTCCTTGGCCAGTTTGTCGGCCCCGTGGGCGGCGTCCTTGACGTTATCGACCGAGCGGCTGAGCTCCTCGATGGAGGCCGTCACCTGCTGCACCGACGAGCTTTGCTGTTGGGCGCCGGAGGCGAGCGACTGCGAGCTTTCGGCAATCACCCGCGAACCTTCGCCGAACTGGGCGGCGCTCTCGGTGATCTGGCCGATGGCCGAGCGGACGTTGTCCACAACGGCGTTGACGGCGTTCTTGAGGGCCTTGAAATCGCCGGCGTATTCGCCCTCGATGGGCCGGGTGAAGTCCTTGGCGGCCATGAACTTCAGCGACCTTGGCGGCGTCGTTCATGGGTCCGATCACGGCGTCCAGGGTGTCGTTGACGCCTTGGACGATCTTGCGGAAGTCGCCCTGGTGCTTCGAGGCGTCGGCGCGGGTCGCCAGTTTGCCCTCGACGGCCGCCTTGGCCAGCATCACGGCGTCGGCCGACATGGCGTTCACCGCGTCGATGCACTGGTTGAGGTTGTTCTTGATGAGGTTGAAGTCGCCGTGGTAGGTGTCGGTGATCTTGGCCGGGATATTGCCCTTGGAGATGCGGTCGACATAATCCGCGGTGACGTTGATGGGGGCCACGAAGGCCTCGATCAGCCTGTTCACGCCGCCCACCAGCTCGCTCCAGCCGCCGGCGAACTGCTGCGCGTTGCCGCGGGTCTGCAGCTTGCCCTCCTGGGTTGCCTGGATCAGTGCGTTCGTCTCCTTCAGCAGGCCGTTCATGACGTCGATGCACGAGTTGAGGTTGTTCTTGATCTCGTTGAAGTCGCCGTTGTAGGTGTCGGTGATCTTCGGCGGGATGTCGCCCTTGGAGATGCGGTCCACGTACTCGGCCGTGACGTTGATGGGGGCCACGAAGGCGTCGATCAGCTTGTTCACGCCGCCCACCAGCTCGCCCCAGCCGCCGGCGAACTGCTTCGCGTTGCCGCGGGTCTGCAGCTTGCCGTCCTGGGTCGCCTGGATCAGGACATTCGTCTCCTGCAGCAGGCCGTTCATGACGTCGATGCAGGCGTTGAGGTTGTTCTTGATCTCGTTGAAATCGCCGTTGTAGGTGTCGGTGATCTTCGGCGGGATGTCGCCCTTGGAGATGCGGTCCACGTACTCGGCCGTGACGTTGATGGGGGCCACGAAGGCGTCGATCAGCTTGTTCACGCCGCCCACCAGCTCGCCCCAGCCGCCGGCGAACTGCTGCGCGTTGCCGCGGGTCTGCAGCTTGCCGTCCTGGGTCGCCTGGATCAGCGTGTTCGTCTCCCGCAGCAGGCCGTTCATCACGTCGATGCAGGCGTTGAGGTTGTTCTTGATCTCGTTGAAGTCGCCGTTGTAGGTGTCGGTGATCTTGGGCGGGATGTCGCCCTTGGAAATGCGGTCCACGTACTCGGCGGTGACGTTGATGGGGGCCACGAAGGCGTCGATCAGCTTGTTCACGCCGCCCACCAGCTCGCCCCAGCCGCCGGCGAACTGCTGCGCGTTGCCGCGGGTCTGCAGCTTGCCCGTCCTGGGTCGCCTTGATCAGCGACGCCATTCGCCGAGAACCGCCTTGAGGTTCGTCCGCACGCCTTCGATTGTGTCGTTGATGAAGGCCTTCTTGCCCGGGAACTTCTCCAGCGGGGCCTCGAAATTGCCCTTGCCGAACTCGGCGATGCAGGCCATGGCCTTCTTCTTCACGGCGATGTGGCCGCCGGCCATGCCGTTGACGCCTTGCGCCATCGTGCGGAAAGCCCCTTCAAACTTCTCCACCGGGATCACCACGTCGATGTCGCCCTTGTTGTGCTCGTCCGACATGCGGTGCATCTCGGCGATCAGGCTCTTGAGGTTGCTGCGCAGGCGTTCGATGTTGTCGTTGATGAAGGCTTTCTTGCCGGGGAACTTGTCGAGCGGGGCTTCGAAATTGCCCTTGCCGAACTCGGCGATGCAGGCCATGGCCTTCTTCTTCACGGCGATGTGGCCGATGACCATCTTGTTGACGCCCTCGCCCATCTCGCGGTAGGCGCCCTGGAACTTGTCGGCCGCGATCTGCACGTCGATGTCGCCGGCGTCGTGCTCGCTGCTCATGTGCTTCATCTGGCCGATCAGGCCGCCCAGGGCATCGATGCACTGGTTGAGATTTTGCTTGATCTCGTTGAAATCGCCGCGGTAGGTGTCGGTGATCTTCGGCGGGATGTCGCCCTTGGAGATGCGATCCACGTACTCCGCCGTGACGTTGATCGGGCGCCACGAAGGCGTCGGCCATCGCGTTCATGGCCTCCAGCACGGGCCGGAAGTTGGGGCTCACGGCCTGCGGATTGGCGCGGGTCTGGAGTTTGCCCTCCTTGATTGCATCCGCGAGCCGTTTGCTTTCGGAAACTAGGGCCGTAAGGGCCTTGCCGCTGGTAAACATCAGTCATTCTCCTCGATTCAGGTGGGGTTGGAAATTGGTGGGGGCGCCGCCGGCGGGCAGCACGTACCATCCGCTTGTTCCAAGCGGCTGGTCGGCCCGGCGAAGACGCCAATCGGCAGGTTCGTCAAGCGGCTGCGTCAGCCGCCCGACAGCACGTGGGATGTCAATCCGCAGTGCGGCAGGGGCCTGCCATCGGGCAGGCCGACGCGTTCTGCCGCGGCGGAATCCCAGCGGCACTTGGTGGCCGCTGGGACCTCGATCTTGCGATACACTTGGGCGTGCGGCGCCACCTGCTCCAGCAGGGGGCCGAGTGCCTCGGGAACTTTCTGCGTGTGCTCCATCACCAACAGCCCATCCTTGCGCAACGCTGCCGTGGAACGTCCTCAGCACGTCGCACCGCTGCCGCTCGTTGAAGTGCAGCAGCACGTTCTTGCAGACGATCAGCGACAGGTCCTGTCGCACGGGAACCAGCGAGAGCAGGTCGTGCCGGGTGAACTCGATGCGGGACCGCACCTCGTCCACGACCTGGAATCGGTTTGGCTCCGCGGCCGGCCGGAAGTACCGCTCGAATAGATCGGCCGGGACGCGGCGCAGTTCCTCTTCGGGAAAAATGCCCGAAACGACCTGCGCCTCGAACTGCCGCTCCATGTCGGTGGCGTGGATCCGCACGTTGCGGAAGAGCATCTCGGACATCCGCTCCCGCAGCAGGATGGCCAACGTGTAGGGCTCGGGGCCGTGGGCGCAGCCGGCGTCCCAGATCCGGATGAACGCCTGTCCCTGCATCACCGGCAGGGCATGCTCCAAGAGCACTTTCAGGGTCTGCTCATCGCGGAAGAAGAACGTAAATGCCATTTTTCATCTCTCTCCCCTCTCTTTTCGGGAGAGGGGCAGGGGGTGAGGGCTGCACCTAAAACGAAAGAAGGCGCCGTCAAAGCCCTCTCGTCCCTACGGGAGAGAGCGACTTCAATGGCGCCTTCAACTGGCGGGTCCAGGGTCCGCCCATTAAGGCAGCCCGCCGTGGTTCAGCGGGCCGGCGTTTCCTCAAGCCGCACGGCAAAAGGAAACTCAATTACGAAACCGTAGCACACAAAGTCGAGGTAGGCGGAAAAATTTTCGGATTTCGCCCAGCATGACAGGCCGGCGGGGGCTAAGCGGTCCGTTTCAGATTTAGCCGTAATGGGAGTGGCCCTCGCAAAGTCGATCGAATAGTGTTCTGGTATGGCTGTCGTTGCAGGACGACTTCGTTCCGCGGACGGGCGTTTACGCCCGTTTCCGGGTTTAGCCGGTGATAGGCCCGGCATTTATGCCGGGTCGGCTGAGGCTGCAAATCCGTCTGTTCCGTTGGATCGCCTCGTTGTCATCCCCGTTTACGGGGATCCTGGCTTGAAGCGCATCGTGGAGATTGAGACGGTAATACGGGGCAGGAACCCCGTGAACGGGGTTGACATCATGAAGCACGGGGAGGAATGATGCGCGGGATTCGGCCATCCCGGCATGAATGCCGGGCCTATCACCGGCTGAAGCCGAAAACGGGCGTAAACGCCCGTCCCTACAGCGGAACAAAACCGTCACGCAACGCGTCATTTCAGACGCATTTCCCGAGTTTTGTGCGCTCCAATCCCACCCTACGAACTGGCAGGCGGCTAGGTACAGTCTGCCGCCGGCGCAGCTTCCGGACGTGATAGGCAATCACCGTGGCGGCCTCATCGAGGGCAAACTGCCGATCGACGTTCCCTTCCACAAAGGCGACCTTGTTCATGCCATAGACTTCCGAAGTGGCCTCATCTTGCCCCAGGGTAATGCCGCCGGCGGCGCGGATCGCCCTGATGCCGTCGGCCCCGTCGCGGCCCATGCCGGTCATAATGACGCCCAGGCAACCGCTGCCGAAGGCCGCAACAACGCTGTTCATCATCACGTCGACCGAAGGCTTGTGGCCGCTCACGACCGGCCCGTCGACGATCACTGCCTTCACCGCATCGCCCACGCGCCGAACTTGCAGATGCTTGCCGCCTGGGGCGATCAGGACCTGGTTCGGTTCCAGCACATCCCCGACTGCGGCCTCTTTGACGGACAGGTCGCTGAGAGAATCAAGCCGCCAGGCCAGCGGCTTCGTGAAGTTCGGGGGCATGTGCTGCACCACGACAATCGGCGGCATGGGCGGGCGAATCGCCGCGAACAGTTCGGCCAGGGCCGGCGGGCCTCCGGTGGAAATGCCGATCGCAACGCATTTTCCGGCCAACTCCGGGGCAATCGGCTGCGGCTTGTTTCGCCCGTCGTCCGTCTGCCGTCCCGCCGCCCAAAGGCCGGTCCCGGCCATCCCACCCACGCTACCGGTTCCTCGTTGGGCCACGCGCTGGGCCACTCGCTTGCGTTGCTCGCGGCGGATTTCCAAAATCCGCTGCACGTCGCATCCGGCCGCCAGGCGGATTTTTCGCGGCAGCTCGTCCCGGAGCGCCGTCCTAGTCTTCTCGCCGTAATCGGGCTTTGCCAGGTAGTCGACGGCCCCACGATCGAGGGCGTCCAGGGCGATTTCGGCCCCTAACCGGGTCAACGAACTGACCATGATGACAGGGATAGAACGTCTTGCGAGGATCGCGTCGAGGGTCGCCAGGCCATCCATGCGGGGCATCTGCACGTCCAGCGTAATCACGTCGGGCCGCACCGCATCAAGGACTTCCAGGGCCTTTAGGCCGTCTTCCGCAGTCCCTACAACCCTCATTCCGGGCGTGGCGGCAATGCTGTCGGCAATCAGTGATCGGATTACCGCCGAATCATCCACTACCAGCACGCCAATCTCTTCCGCGGCCATGACGAATCCCTTGTTGAAGTAAGAGTCGGTACCCGGTAAACTGTAGGTCGAACTTACGTTTGATTCCAGCCATAGATCCTAGTGGGTGGAACTCCTTATGGCAGAGGAAACTGCCGTAATCTGAATTGGGCTGTACATGAGCGGGCGACTCAGTAATTTGATCGAGCCGATCGCCCGGTACGAGGGGCGGGAGACCCTGGGCGAGATCGTGGCTGCTTGGAACCCTGGCGTGCCGGTCGCGGTCCACCGTGGGACCTGGCATCTGCTCACACCGGGGGCGGCGGCGGGCTATCCTCTCACCCGACGACTGGTCGATCTGCCGCTTACCGAGGCCCTGGTCTTCGCTCCCGACTTGCGCATGGAGGACGCGCTCGCGCAACTGACCGAGCGCGGCCTGTCTTTCGCGCCGGTGCGCGACGGCGAACGCCTCCTCGGCCTTGTTCGCCGGCAGCGACTGGAGGAGTTCGCTTTGACGGCCCGTTCCCGCCGGGCCGAGGATGACTCGCGCCGGAGCGAGACGAGACTCGATTTGGTTTTGGCCGCATCGGGGACGGGTGTTTGGGAGTGGAAAATCGATACGAAATGCCTCGTCGCATCGCCGGAGACCCGCGAGCTCCTCGGCCTCGCGTCACCCCTCGGGAACTTCGAAGCCATTATCAAGGCCGTGCATCCCGAGGACATGGCGGCCATCATTGCGAGGGCCAAGAGGGCCGTCGCTGAAAACGCCATTCTTGCCGAGGAATTCCGCATCTGCCGGCCCGACGGCGAAGTACGTTGGCTCTCGGGCCAAGGGCAGCCTCAATTTGACGCTGGCGGCAACCTGCTGCGAATTGTGGGCACCCTTTGCGACATTACGGATCGCAAGTGCGCCGAAGAAGCGCTGCGACTGAGCGAGGAGCGGTTCCGGGACCTGGCGGAACTTCTCCCGCAAATAGTTTACGAAGCCGATCTCGAGGGCCGTCTGACCTTTGTCAACCGCGAATCGCTGCAGATGTTCGGCTACACGCGGGAAGACGTTGAAGCCGGATTGAACTGCTTCCACACGCTCGCCGCGAAGGATCGTGACCGGGCCCGCGAGATGTTCCTTCGCGCCGCTCAGGGCGAGGACGTGGGAGGGGTCGAATTCACGGCCCAGCGAAAGGATGGAACGCAGTTTCCCGTGATGATTCACGGTGTGCAGATCCTCCGCGATGGGGCGACAGTGGGGGTCCGCGGAATCATTATCGACCTCACGGAACGAACGCGCTTCGAGGAATCGCTGCGCGAGAGCGAGGAACGCTTCCGCCTCACTTTCGACCAGTTGCCCATCGGCGCGGCGATCTCCTCGTTGGACTACCGCTTCGTGCGCGTCAATGAGATGCTCTGCCGAATTACCGGCTACTCCAGCGAAGAACTGATCCGGCACCCTTTTCCCGACATTACCCATCCGGACGACCGGGTCCGCGATCTGCAACTTGCCCAGCGCCTGGTGGCGGGCGAAATCGACCATTACGAGATCGACAAGCGGTATATCCGCAAAGACGGCAAAGTCGTCTGGATTCGCTTGGTTTCCCGCTTGGCGAAGACCGCCTCGGGCCAGCCGCTCTATTTCTTGCCCACGATGCAGGACATCACCGGGCGAAAACTGGCCGAAGAGCGGATGCGGGAGGCGGAACGCCTCAGCGCCGATGCGGAGAGGCTGGCCATCGCCGGGCGGATGGCCGCCCAGGTGGCGCACGAAATCAATAACCCGCTGGCCGGCATCAAGAACTCCTTCCGGCTCATCAAGAATGCCGTGCCTGCCGATCATCCGGACCGCGACATGGTGGGGCGGATCGAACGGGAAATCGACCGCATCGCACGCATCGTGCGGCAAATGTACCAGATTTACTCTCCCCGAGTGGAGGAGCGGATCGATATTTCCGTGCGCGAAACCGTCCGTGACGTAGTGGAGATGCTCGAACCGCTCCGCCGGCAGCATGAAGTCACGATCGAAATGGAGACCATCCCGCCAGAATTGACGGTCAGGGCCTACGAAGGCAGCCTGCAGCAGGTCTTGTTCAACCTGACGGTCAATGCCCTTCAGGCTTCCCCCGCAAGAGGAAAGGTTGAGATTTCAGCGATTCCTACCGATAACAACTTTGTCGAAATCCTGGTGTGCGATCATGGACATGGGATTTCGGCCGAGATTCAGGATCGAATTTTCGAACCATTCTTCTCTACGGAATCCGTGGATTCAACCAAAAAAGGGCTGGGCCTCGGCCTCCCCATCGTGAAGACGATTGTCTCCAACCTGGGGGGCAAGATCGATTTCCAGAGCACCATCGGCGAAGGCACGTGCTTTCGCGTCTATTTGCCGCGAAAACAATTGTAAGGAGACACTCTCATGTTTGTCGGTTCGGTTCTGATTGCGGACGATGAAGAGACCTTTCGGGAATCGACCTCCCGTCTGCTGCGTCGCGAGGGCTTCGACTGCCAATGCGTCGAGGATGCCGAAGAGACGGTCAAAAGCCTTCGCCGCGTCCGCTACGACGCGCTGGTCGCCGATATTCGCATGCCGCACAACCCTGACCTTCGGGTGGTCAAGGAGGCCCGTGCCCTGGACAGCCACTTGCCGATTATCCTGGTCACCGGCTACCCGTCGGCGGAGACTGCCATCCGCGGCATCGGCTTGGCGGTAGAAGCCTACCTGACCAAGCCCGTCGATTTCGATGAGCTCCTCACGCTCGTGCATGGCGCGGTGGAGAAATCGCATGCCGCCGCAGGACGTCTTCGGTCATCGAGCGTCTCTGCTCGGTCGTGGCGGACCTGGAGGCCGAGAACTGCCGGTCGCTTTCCCTGGGCAGCGCAGACGGACGGAAGTTGCCTGGCGACGATCCGCACGCTGGCTTCCTGCTTCTCGGACCTGCTGGTCGTATGGCATAAGCCGGCGGCGGACCACGGCCTGGTCAATCTCTGTGAGTTGTTGGATTGCCCTCAGTGCCCGGCCCACCGCCAGGCCATTCTGCACGCGATCGAGGTCCTGGAAAAGACGAAGGACAGCTTCAAGTCCAAGCAGTTGGCGGAGTTGCGAATGAAACTCGAACAGACCATCGGACTCAAGTAAGCAGCCACTTCGTTTTCCAGGCCGGCGCGGCCAGGCTCTCGCAATCTGTGCGACGGCCATGCCCAACCCCCAGTGATTGCCAACGCGGCGCCTAGCAACGCATGCAGGAGGCCTGGAACGCGAGTCAACCGTCTCCGAAGAAACAAAGTCATGGCAGGAAATGCTCCTGGGCAGCGCGTTAAACCACTCCGTGGGGGCCGGAATCGCATAATCGGTTAAACAAAGGTAGCCTAAATTATCCGTTGCCGATGAATCATCTTGCAAAACTCGTGCTAGAGTATCTTTGGAGCCTATCCGGAAATCTCCAATCGGCATGCGAATTGACGTATCCGGAACCGGGTTACGGATAGGTTCTCAGCGAGTTCCCGACGGCCTAGCCGCCGAGAAACAGCCCCGCGCGAATGGCGCGGCGCCTTAGCAGGCGGGATCGAGACCCGCTGGCTGAAGGCACAACCGAAGTCGCTCCCCGCCGCGTTGGGGACGGTCTCCGTTGTGCCTTTTTTTGTTGTCAGAGAAACCGATCATGCAGCAGCTTGGTCGACGAGTCCCACCAAGACGCATTTCGAATTCCGTTGGCGGGACTCGTTGCACTCGGCCCAACCTACGGCTGCCAAAAGACCGATCATGCAGGGCAGTTCCAAGAAAATCCTGATCGTTGACGACGACGCGCGATGCTTACACTGCTTACGTCGCCTGCTCGGCCAGGAGTATTGCCTGGCCGAGGCGAGCAGCGGCGAAGAGGCCCTGGAGATGCTGGCCGCGTTTTGCCGCCGACCTGGTCATGCTCGACATCATGTTGCCCGGCATCGACGGCTACGAGACCTGCCGCCGCATCCGATCGCTGCCTTCCTGCCGGGCGATCCAGGTGCTCATGGTCTCGGCAAAATCGTCCGCGCGGCGAACAGGTTCGGGCCTATGCCGCGGGGGCCGACGATTACGTGGTCAAGCCGTTCGATCCGCACGAATTGCGTTCCAGGGTCCGGCTTCATTTCCGGCTTCGCGGCGCCTTGGAGACCGTTGCCCTGACCGGCGGCTACGGCCTGCATCTTTGATGCGCTTCGAAGCGGACGAGGCCCGCACCCGGTTCCTGGCGCACGTCCATGACGTGACCGTGACGGCCTTGACCAAGGTGGCCGAGCTCCGCGATACGGAGACGGGCGAGCATCTGGTAAGGATGCGTTCCTACTCCCAGATCATCGCGGAAGAACTCGGCCGCGACGGCCCCTACACCGAACAGATCGACGAGCAGTTCCTCGAAGATCTTTATCGGGCCAGCCCTCTGCACGACATCGGCAAGGTGGGGATCAACGACGCGATCCTGCTGAAACCGGCGCGGCTCACGCCCGAGGAGTTCGAGACCATGAAGCAGCACACGACGATCGGCGCGAACATCCTCGATCACGTGGCATCCGGCGCCCCGGACGCCAGTTTTCTGGGCATGGCGGCGATCGTCGCCCGGTTACCATCACGAGCGGTTCGACGGCAGCGGCTATCCCGCCGGGCTCCGCGGCAGGGAGATCCCGCTGCCGCGCGGATCGTGGCCCTGGCCGACGCCTTTGACGCGATCACTTCGCTCAGGCCCTACAAGGCCGCCCAATCGGCTGCCGCCGCCAGGGACATCATCGTCGAGGGATTCCGGCACGCACTTCGATCCCGCCGTCGTGGATGCCTTCCTGCGCCGCTTCGAGACGCTGGCGACCGTTCATCTCCAGGCCCACGTACAGGCCGCGGTCGTCGTCGGCGCCACCTCCTTTCTGCCCGAGCAGTTGGCCGCCGCCAGCCTGTCGTCCTGATTTTGGAGTCGAGCATGGAACCGAATCCCGCAACCGCCAAAAGCGCACCTCCCGAAAGCGATTCCGCCGGTCCGGTCTATTCGTGCCTGGCCGGCGACCCCATGCTGGGTGAACTGGTCGACTTTTTTGTTGAGGAAATGCCCGAGCGGATCAACGCCTTGGCAGTCGTGGCCCGGAATCGCGACTGGAGCCAGTTGACGCGAACGGCCCACCAGCTCAAAGGTTCGGCCGGCAGCTATGGCTTTACGAAGATCACGCCCTATGCCGCTCGATTGGAGGCCGCCGCGCACGATCCGGAACACGAGAACGCCATTCTCCTGGCCCTCAACGACCTCCTCAGCCTCTGCCGCCGCGTTCGTTCCGGAAGCGGGGCCTGAAAGAAGCAGGGTGGGCCGAGTGGAGCGAGTCCCACCATGAATTTGATCCGCCACGCCCGACAAGAATCTGGCCCACCCCACTTCTTGTCTCGCCATACTCCTGAAGCGTTTAAGACCATCGAATCGCCTCACTTGCTTTGCAGCAGGTACAACCCCGAGCAGTGCCAAGGGAGCGTCCGCGAGAAAGTCCCTTGAACGTCGCCCAGGGCCGACTTCGCCCACAGATCGCGCACGCTGCACGTCCCCTTCAAACCGAGATCGGCCAGCGCGACCTCGATCGTCCGCGGACTGCGATCCTGGATCGGATCCTGCGTGAACACGATGAATTGCACCGAGGCGCCCGTCGGCTGGCTCACGCCGCCCTGGTCCAATCCGCCGGCGGCCTTGAAGCGGGTGTATCCCGCCGGCAGTTGGTACTCGATGAGCGACTCGGCGTGCGTGCCGATGCCGTAGGCGACCTTGTTGCCGTTGACGATCAGTTTGCCGTTGCTGGTGCTGCGGTCCACCAAGACCTGGCCCCATCCGCAGCTTGCCGCCGTCCAGGTCAAGTCCGTCAGCCGCTTCTCGCCCTGAGGGCCGACCAGGCGCGGTTCCATCCAGTCGGCATGGTCCGCGTTGATATCGCTCCCGCCGGGCGCGACAAGAAGCCCCAGCGTTTTTGCCCCGGTAATGTCAACGTCGATATCGACGGCGTGGCCGGGGGTGTTGCGCGTCACCACGGGACTCCTGAACGCCGCGCGGCTGGGCACGATGGTTCCATCCGCGGCATTGAAGATCGCCAGATACTTGCCGCCGCCGGGCGCATCGGCCACCCAGGCGATCTTGTCCTCCGTACGGAACACCTGCCGATTCCCGCTGCTCTTCTGGTTCACGGCCAGGACTTCGTCGTTGGTCAACAGCGATAGCGTCCAGGCATCGTTCTCGGGCAGGTTCATGCCGAGCATCAACGGCGAGCGGGCAATGGCCCACAGCGACATCAGGGCCGTCTGCTCGTCCTTGGTGAAGCGTGTCACGTGCGGGCGCCCGCCGTCACTGCAGCGCTGCGAAACGTGGCCCAAGGGGATCATGTCGGCATCCGGCCAGTGTCCAGGGCCGCGGAACGGCGTCCAGGCGTCCAGGCGGGCAAATTGCGGCTTCAAGTACTGCCAGCCGTCCCAGAAGTCGTCGGAAACCCGCCACAGGTTCGCGTTCCGCTCGACGTGCGCCCCCTTCTCCACGGGCGTTGCGCCCGGCGACGTGCTGAAGACCATTGGCCGTCCGCACTGATCGAGGGCCTTGCGAATGGCCGCGATTTCGCCATCGCTATAGGGCGAACTGAGATCGTCCACCTTGACGTAATCGACGTCCCACGAGGCATAGAGTCTATAGACCGAGTTGTAATAGGCCTGCCCGGCCGGTTTTGCGGCATCCACGCCGTACATATCCGGGCACCAGGGACAGGTGCTGGCCATGTTGGCCGCATCGGCTGCCGTGATGGAAGTGCCTGCGATGGGCGTCTTGGCGGCGACGGCTTGTCGCGGGATGCCGCGCATCACGTGGATGCCGAACTTAAGTCCCAGGGCGTGCATCTCATCGGCCAGCGGCTTGAAGCCCTTGCCGCCCGCGGCCGAGGGGAAGCGGTTTGGCGCGGGCAGCAGCGCCCGAACTGGTCCATCTCCAGTTTTGCGCCGGCACGGTCTTCCAGATTGCTGGAATGCGCGCCGGGATCGTACCAGCGGTAGTCGACCACCACGTACTGCCAGCCGTGCGGCAGGAGGTGTTCTTTGAGGTACGTCGCGTTGGTGCGGAATTTCGGCCTCGGTCACGCTGTCGCCGAAATTGTCGTAGCTGTTCCAGCCCATGGGCGGCGCGGGCGCCCAGGTCCAATAGGCCGGGTCCTCGCCCTGCGCCGGACTTGCGGCGAACCATCCCCAACAAAGTGCCAAGGCCAACATAGATCGCAGAAAATGTCTGTTCATCGCTTGCTCCTGGTATTGTCGCCATCATCACACATCCGAGGTCGGAAGCGGTTCCCGCGACAACTCGATTTGCCCTTCGTCGACCCATTGGCTCATCAGATTCATAGCATCGATCAATGTTCCCCGCGTCAAAGCGCAAGAGATTACCAGCTCCTCGATCTGATCGTGTCCGCCTTCGTCGAACGTATCGATCCAGTAGTGCATTTCTCGCGGATCGGTCGACGGCTGGAACTGGATCACGCGGATGCCGCGCCGGCGCAGGCGAGAGACGGCAGAGAAAATCGGGTTCCCGTCACGGCAAGGGGTCCCATCGGCAAACCCCGTGTTTAGCCAGGGCGTTTTCCACTCGGCCCGGTCCTTAACATGTTCACGAAGCTCGTTCCAGTGCTCCCTCCACAAGGCCTCAGCCCGAGCGTACTCGGCAGGGTCGGAGAGGAAGTTCCGGCAGAGATAATAATCCATGATCTTATTTATCCCCTTCGTCATCGGGCACGCACGCCATTCCTGTTACTACCTCAAGATCAACTCGGATGTCCCGCAAGCCTCGCTTGAGGAACGATTTTTTCAGGGGAGCACATACGCCTCCGCATTGAGCTGCGCTTCGAATGTACATGCGGAGACGCTGCAAGGGCTCGGCTCGGTCCCTCGCTTCGCTCGGAGTCAGTCGCCGGTTCAGCGAATCGCATTTCTGAAGCATCTCGGATTCAGTCGGGGGTTTCTTCTGTGCCCACGCCTCGGATTGTTCGGTGCCACCTCCCTGAGCCTGCACGCGACCTCGGTGTAGCGGATCCTCCAGATCCTCGTCATTGTTCCGGCGCCTCTCGACCATGATGGTCATTCCGTCCAATTAAGTATAACGTCCTGTGAGGAGCCGATGACGATCAGCGAGTTGGTTGCAAACGCAAGTTAGGCGTCACCCCACTTCTCTGCCGCCTTGGGTACGCCTGACCAGTCATTGGCACGCGACTTTAGACAATGGCAATTGCTGCAGAGGCAGGCAAACAGGTCCTTCTTGGAGTGCCCTTCAACGTGATCCAAATTCAACACTCGAACATCGGCGTGCCCACAGTGTTCGCAGCGATAACGCTGGGCACGAGCGCGGCTTAGGGCAGCGGCACCATATGATGCCCGTAAGTTCCCGTTAGTCCTTGTATACAACCACCGAACCAGGATACGCTCCGCCGCGTCCAACCAAGGTTCGGCTGCCTTTAGGCGGCCACGTGGCAGATTTACAGGCCCATCCGTCTCGTAGAGGTAGCGAAGAGCCGTGCGAACCGATCCTCTGCTCGCCTCATCAGCGCTCGCGACGCGCTCATCGATATACTTCCTATTGTCGAACCTCTCTAATGGTACCATCAGGATTCGGACTTCAGACATCACTTGTCCTTTGACGCATAGCATGGCTCGTACCGTACTCTACACCCTTGCCAGTATATGTTGTCCATGCGTTTGTTGCAAGCTCGCGCTCCCGGGCGCAAGTCCGGCTTGAGCCGCTCCGCCGATGGTTGCGCCCAATTTTTCAAGCCACTGCCTTCTTGACCTTGCCTGCCGCCGCCTTGGTTGCCTTCTTCGCGTTTGCCGTGCTCTTGGTCTTCTTGGCCGACAATTTCTTCGCGACTGCTTTACCTTGCCCATTGTCGGAAGGCCCATTGCCGGGCGCGGCGTCGGCACTTTCCGCTTCGATCTCGATGCCGAAGACGTCGCCGATCTCGTCCGCATCGAGCCGCTTGGACTTTCCGCGACCCGGCGTGCCGAGTGCCCCGGTTGCCGCCGCCACGGCCTTCTCGGCATCGGCCGCGATCAACTCCTCGTGGTCCACGCCGCGGAGCGTGAAGAGCAACTCGGGCTTGCTGTCCAAGCGGGCCCCGATCCCATACAGCACGGCGGCCACGTGTTTGCACATGCGGGCCGAGTCGGGACAGCTGCAGTGGAACGACATCTCGCCGGGCAGCGGAAACAGCCCTTCCTGCCGGTCGGTCACGACCTCCATCACATGGTCGGAGAGCTTGCCCTGGAGCAGTTCCAGGAGCGAGCCGATCTGCCCGCTGCACCGGCCCTTGATCGGCGGTCCATTTCTTCCCGGCAAGGTCTTGATGCTGACCTTGACGGTATAGAGTTCCGATCCGGAGACCTTGGCCTCGATGTTGCCCTTGGCGACCGCCAGGTGGCAGACCGATCCGTTGCGGACGTAGGTGCGGCCCCGCGGCAAGCGGTTCGCGAAGTCGCTGAACGACTCCAGGTGGTCGCACCAGGCCTTGCCCCAGAAGGTGCTGGCGATTTTGCGGCCCTCGATCGTGACGGGCTGGATATCGACGCCCTTTTTTCGCAAGGCGTCCATTTTCTTTGCGGCCTCCCGCCGCCGCTCGGCCACCGGGACATACGGCGCCCAACCGCCATACCCGCCATCGTATCCGCCGCCATATCCGTATCTCCGCCACGCCATGGGAATACTCCTTTTTGACGTTATTCTAAGAGTCGTAACCGTGCATCCATGTCATTGAAGTGCAGTTTAGCATCCGCGTCAACTTCAATTCGCCGACATCAACGTTCTAAACGCTGGCCCGCGCCACGTCAAGCGACACGAATCGAATCAGCTCCGCATCGCTCATTTCGGTGAGCAGTTTCTCGGCCCCCCCTTCCAGCAGATCAGCCGCCAGTTGACGCTTCTCGTCGATCAGGGCGTCGATGCGTTCCTCGATGGTGCCGCGGCAGACGAACTTGTGGACCAGCACGTTTCGCTGCTGGCCGATGCGGAACGCCCGGTCGGTCGCCTGGTTTTCAACCGCCGGGTTCCACCAGCGATCGAAATGGATGACGTGCGAGGCGGCGGTCAGGTTCAGGCCGGTCCCGCCCGCCTTCAGCGAGAGGACGAAGAAGGGCGGCCCGTCGTCGCGCTGGAACTGATCGACGATGGCCTTGCGGCGCTCGACGGCCGTGCCGCCGTGGAGCACCAGCCCCGCACGCCCGAAAACCTGCCGCCAGGAAACCCGCCAAGCGGCTCGGTCATTTCGCGGAACTGGGTGAAGACCAGGGCCCGCTGCTGACGCGAGGCGATCTCTTCGCAGATCTCGGCCAGCCGGGCGAACTTGCCGCTCTCCTCGGCAGCGTACCGGCCGTCGCCCAGCAATTGGCTGGGATGGTTGCAGAGTTGCTTGAACCGCATCAGGTAGGCCAGCACGAGCCCTCGCCGCTTGATCCCCTCGACGTTCCTCAGCGTTTCGGCCAGTTCGTGGACCATCTTGGCGTACATCGCGGCCTGCCGCTTGGAAAGTCCGCAGAAGGCCCGGACTTCGACCTTGTCCGGCAGGTCGTCGATGATGCGGCGGTCGGTCTTCAGCCGCCGCAGGATGTACGGCTGCACCAGGCTCCGCAACGGGGCGTAGCGGTTCTCCTTGCGGTCGCCGAGTTTCTTGACGAACTCTTTGAACTTGGCGTGCGTGCCCAGCAGGCCCGGACAGAGAAAATCGAACAGCGACCAGAGATCGGACAAGCGGTTCTCCACCGGCGTGCCGGTGAGCACGATGCGGGCGTCGGCCTGGAGTCGCTTGACGGCCTTCGTCTGCCGGGCGGCCGGGTTCTTGATGGCCTGGGCCTCGTCCAGCACCGCCAACTGCCAATGAACTTCCGCCAGCCATTCCTGCCGCAAGAGCATGCCGTAGCTGGTAACGACGACATCAATGTCCCGCAACGCCGCGCCGGGATCCTTCGCGATCCGCTCGAGTTCCTCCTTGGCCGTCTCGGCCGGGTGCAGGAACGCCGCGCGGAGCGTCGGCGCAAAGCGGGCCATCTCCGCCTTCCAGTTGCCCAGCAGCGAGGCCGGAAGCACCAAGAGCGACGCGCTCGTAGTCTTCTGGCCTTTCAACGCCAACAGCAACGCCAGGACCTGAATTGTCTTGCCGAGCCCCATGTCGTCGGCCAGGCAGGCCCCCAGGCCCAGGCCCGACAGGAACCGCAGCCAGTTGACGCCCGCCGCCTGATAGGGCCGCAACGTCGCCTTGAGAGCTTCCCCGCACGCCGACAGTTGAAGGCTCTCCGGGCTCCGCATCTTGGCCAGGACGTCGCCCAGCCATTGGCCGGCGTGAACGAACGACCATTGGCGGTCTTCCTCGCCGCGTGCGTCCTCGGTCAGGTCGGCGGGCACGCCGGCCAAGAGCCGCATCCCTTCCAAGAACGAAATCCCCTCCTGGGCCTGTTCCTCGACCTGTTTCCAGTGGTCGAGGGCTTCCTGCAACTTCTGCCGATCGACCTCGACCCATTGCCCTCGGAGCAAGACCAGGCCGTCGTCGGCGGCCATCAACTCCCGCCATTCGTCCTCGTTGAGCTGCTGGTCGCCCAAGGCCAGTTGGACCTTGAAATCGAGCATCGATTCCATGTCGAACTTCTTCTGCTTGGCGTCGCCGATCGTCACGCCCACGCGGGGCCGGGGACGTTTCTTCCACCAGTCGGGCAAGCGGACCAGGATGCCGCTCTCCTCGAGGATCGGTGCGTCCTTGAGGAAGCGATAGGCCTCGGGGGCGCCCAGGCCAACGGTTGGTAGAGGTCGCCCGATTCGACCAGTTCCTTCACCAGTTCGCTCTTTTGCGATGCCGCCTGCACGGGCGAGAGCAGGCGGACCAGGGCCGGTTTGTTCTTGGCGCCGCCATCTCCTGCAGGGCCCTGCTGAGCGGCTGATACTGGATGCGGGAACCGGAGACCACGCTCGGCGCATAGGTCGCCAGGAACGCGAAAGGGCACTCCTCACTGCGGCGGTTCTCGGCCAGGTGGAAGCAGACCCTCCCCACCTGGTGCCAAAGGGCGGCCCGCCGCTTCAAAAAGCCGGAAAGCCCTTCGCCGCCAGCGGCAATCGCTTCGCGGGTCCAGACATCCAGGTCGTTCCAGGCGTCGAGGAGGGTCGCCTCGCTCAGATACTCGGCGCCGTCCATCGGTGGGACGCTCAAGATCAGCGTCGCCAATTCGCCCGAGGTGGGCGGCGGAATGGGCTCCAATTCCAGGCCGGCGACCTCGGGCGTATGGCAGAGCGCGGTGAGGTAAGACGCGGCAAAATCCCGCCAGTAGACAAACGCCGGCCCGAGCGGGACTTCACACCGCTCGGTCGCCAGCAGGAAAAGCCCCTCGCCTTGACTGGCTGCGAAGACCTTTGCCAGGCGGCCGAGATGACCGTCCGCTTCCGTCGGCGGCGAGTCGGCCGCTTGCCGCAAACTGATTCGTCCGCTGGGGGTAAGTGCAAGTTCCATCATGTAGGATAGGTTTTCAACTTGTCGCTCTTTGCCTTCCGTTCGATGCAGCAACCGCTACTATTATGCCGCACGCCCGACAGGTTGAAAACCGGTCCCAGTCACGAATGGCACTGTCGCCGTCCGAAGTCGTTTCACGTGCAGTGTTTGCGCAATTCGGCCCGGAGCGTCTCGCGGGGCTTCTGCATGAGTGGATAACCATGCCTGCGCCGTTTGAGAACCCTTGGTTCGAGACGGCCCGGGCGATTGGCGACTTCGCAGGCAGCAACGTGGCGGAGTATTGTTTGGCAATGAACGACCAATTGCGAGGCGGGTATCAGCCCGCAGGAGATCGACATCCACGACGCCAGCACGTACTGGCACGTTCCGGTGAAGCTGATCTGACGCGGCTGTTTGCCGTGGAGCAGCGCTGCTGCGGCCGCCGTCGTGCGGATGAGGTTGTAACCGAGGAGGGTGGCCCAGAGTTCGCGGCGAACCATTTCCGGCGACTTGCAACGAACGTGAGCGAGATTCAGATTAGATTTGATGCTGCGGATGTCCAACTCCGAGTTCCAGCGAAAACCGTAAAGCTCCGCGATCTCCTCATGGCTGTAGAGTGTCGCATCGGTCAACGTGGTGACCACCGTAATCGTCTTCGTGCGGCGGCCCGGTTCCACGACAGTGTAACACAGCTCACGCAGTTCGAGGGTTTCGGGAATGCGGTCATAAGTCTCCTGGTTCATCCAGTCCGGCCGTGCGGGCTT
Source organism: uncultured Planctomycetia bacterium (assembly GCA_963824275.1). Taxonomy (GTDB): domain Bacteria; phylum Planctomycetota; class Planctomycetia; order Pirellulales; family Thermoguttaceae; genus JANXQG01. Next base: position 149,746 of record CAWGOT010000013.1, read on the forward strand.
GGTCCACACGATGAGATGATCGTTCTTTCCCAGGCGTGTGCCGCGGCGAAAATCAGAGTTGCGCTTTTGATGCAAGCGGCGCAGGTATCCACGTCCTGGAGTTGCAACAGGGCGATCATCATGAAAGAACAATAGTGGCGGTCGAACACGGCAATATCGCCCGCAGGCAGCGACGCAAGCATGGACCGCAGCAGAGCCGTCTCGCCGGTCTCCTTGCCCTTATACGGACCGATCGTGGCATCCGTCAGGCAAGCCGTTGCCAGGGAGATGATCGCTACTGCACGCGCGATCGGCAGGCCCACGCCTTTCTTCTGGGTCCGCGGATGGGGAAACTCCGCCAAGTTCTGGGGCGTGGCGGGCATGGTGAACGTAAATCCGTCGATCAGTTTTGCGTGCTTGCCCTTCCACAGCCAATCCTTTGGGGCGGCTCCCTGCATCTCGGCGGCCACTTCGCGACTGAGTTCGTGCAGCGCCACTTCGGAGAGCTTGGCGCGGGCGCGGCAGTAGTCGCCGGTGTCGGCCGTGGGCGGCGTGATCTGCTGGTGCTCGCAGTAGTTGACGACCCGCGCCACGGCCGCCTGGCACGAGGCCTCCTTGCCGTCGCGCAACACTTGGCCGAGAAACGACCAGACCATCATCGCCGTCGAGTAGATTGCCTGCTTGCCGAACAGGCCATCATGTTTGGCGAACACACTCCCGACGCGCTCCGCGGAGAGGATGCGTGCGAAGGGCAACGACTCGTCGGCGAGAAACGCTGCCACCATTTTCCGAAAATTGCTACTGCCCCCGCTGGCCGAATTTGGTATATCCCCAGCCATGAAAAAACCCTCCGTGGCATCTTTGCGATCGCCATGCCAAGGAGGGCTTACAAATCATAGCCAAGAGCGGGCAAAAACTTCAAGACCACCTCGGCGAGAAAGGGAATCTAGCAAAACCCCCCAACTCGTCCATGCCCAATCTGCGCCGATCCTAACGCGACAGTGCCATTCGTCCCAGTCACCGCGACAGGTTACCAACCTATCCTACGGCGCTCCAGGCTTGTAGGCCTCGACCGCCTTGCCTTTATCGGAGAGGAATTTTTCCAGCGGATCGTCTTTCAAACTCTTCAATCCGGCAACGACGCAGGCGGCGTTAAACTGTGCCCCCAGATCGCTGGTGTGCGTGCCTTTGTCGGCGAAGAACGTTTCGACTTTGTCGCGGCCGGCCTTCTTGTACGCGTCGGTGACGACCAGCGTGAGATCGAAGAACAGCCCTCCGTTGGCGTCGGCAACTTGCTTGTCCCACTCGGCGATGCTGGCGAAATCGCGCCCCGTTTCCCAGCGCTGCTTGTGCGGAATCGGCGAGCAGAGGATCGCGGTCGCGCCTTTGGCCTTGGCATCCGTGACATATTTCGCCATGTACCAGCCGAAAGTGTGAACGAGTCCTTCGTGCCGTCCGGCTTGGTGTCTTCCACGGTTTCAGGGCCGATGCCCTTGCCGTCCGGGCGGCCTTTCGCCGCAGGATCGCCGATCCGTCCTTGATCGTTGTGGCCAAACTGAACGATGACGAAATCGCCCGGCTTGAGCAGGTCCAGAACCTTTTGCCAGCGGCCCTCGGTGTAAAAGGTCCGCGCGCTGCGGCCGCCGATGGCATGGTTGATGACGTTGATCTTGGTGGGATCGAAAAAGGGCGCGATGCGTTCGCCCCAACCCCACAGTCCGGCGCCGGTGCCGCCGCTGTGGACGGTCGAATCGCCGACGATATGAAACGTGGGCACGCGCCGTTGACAGTTCTGCCAGCGCCATTCTTGGATGAGTCCGCCGCGGGACGCTTGCCCTCGGCGGCAAAGAGCGATCCGGCGACAAACGCCAAAACGAGCACGATCAGACTTGACTTCGACTTCATAAAATTACTCCTATGCGGTGGAAACTGCGTGCCGGTGAAACGGAAAATCCTCCAAAGTCAATCCCATTTTCTCCGCGAAGTGGTAACCTGTCAAGCACTTTCGGCGGGCCGTCACCCAAAGAGCGTCGGCGCCTCCTGCGATCGGCAGAACCGCAGAGCCACAGCCCTTCATCCCCTGTTGGCACGCTTGGGGTGCCCGTGGTACAATTAACCGGAGTGACTTGTGGAACACCTTTCGGAAAGGGGCGACGTTTATGGGCTCAATCACGGTGGAAGTGGATATTGAGCACGGTAGGTTGACGGCAAGGCAACCGCACCTGCTGCCGGAAACGGGCATCGGGCTCTTGACGATTTTGCCTCCGACGGAAGGCGGCAGTCCGCCGCGGACCCGTGTCAACGTTCCGCTCGTTCGTTGTGTGCCTGGGACGGTCCTGAATCCGACGACTGAGGAACTTGATGACAGTCTCTGGGATTAGTCTGGTCGACTCAAATGTGTGGCTTGCGCTTGCGGTCGACGGCCAAATCCATCACGCCGCGGCGGCAATTTGGTTCGATGGGCAGGCGGAAGGAGCCTGCGCCTTTTGCAGAATCACTCAACTAGCCCTCCTCCGTCATCTGACGAACGCGAAAATTATGGGAGAAGCCAACGTGCAAACGCAGGTGGAAGCGTGGCGAACATTCGAAGCACTCGATGTGGATCCACGGGTGTTGTTCCTTGATGAGCCGCCCGGCCTTGCCTCTGTCTTCAAGTCGCTTACTCAACACTCGCGGCCAGCCCACAAACAATGGACTGACGTGTACCTTGCGGCGTTCGCCATGGGGTATGGCTTGGGCGTCGTCACGCTCGATGCCGATCTGAACAGTTTCCCGGGCCTTTCGGTCACGTTGCTGCGAACGTAACACGAGTGCAGATGGGGCGCGACAGCAGGGGCAACCCGGCAAGGTACTCGTCTCGCCAGTGCAGCAGTTATGGATTCGCTGGGCGTGTGGAATTGCCGCTTTCTTTGGGCTGGTTTGGCTGCGCATCCTGAATTTCCACACCGCCGCGCAGGTTGTCGCCCGCTTGCAACAGGCGACGATGGCCGTCAACCTCGACGACGACCTCCCCTTTCGGGCGGATGGATTGCACTTTGCCCTTCACGTTTCCCACGTCAAAGCTCTCCCCTGCCGAAAATCCCGATACACTCCCTTTCGTGCGATCCTGAATCCAGACCTGCGATTTGCCGTCAACTTCGGTGAATCCGGTCACAACGACAAAGTCGGCCGGGTCGGCCGCTTTTCCGGGTCGCGGAGGAGTTGCCACCGGCCCGTCGTAGGCGAAGAAGTCCCGTGCCACGAGCGGCTCACGGTAGTCCGATAGTTTTGAGAACTTCAGCACGCTGCCGGCGTCCTTCGGAAGATGGTCCTTGCACTCGGCCGTAGGAAGCGAAAGGGCCTCGATCCCGAGAGATACCGTCAGATCGTGGGATCCCCGGACCGGTTTGATGTTCAAACTGCGGATTTGATGGAGGAAGCCGGCCGAATAGAACTCGTACATGAACTCGATCAGGTCGCCCATTCTTGCGCGAGCTTCGAGATGAAAAGCGATCCGCGTGTATTGCGCGCGGCGCGCGACGGCGTCGTTGGCAACGATCGCGGCTTGGCGAAACCGAGCGCGGTCGGTCAGACTACGGAGCCAGTCTTGATACAGCGAACGGGCAACCACTGGGTCGGGAGGCAAGGCTCGCCGCTGCCACTCCGCGAGGCGTTTGAGGTCGCGGCTCGCCGCATCAACCTGCTGCTTGTTCTCGGTTTCGCTCTTCGTTTTCGACTCCATGTTGGCATCGAAAGCAAAGGCGTAGGGGGCGACGGTCCGATCCTCTCTGCTGCTCCTTACAAGCATTTTGCCGTCGTGGGCGGCAAAACGGTCTTCCAAGCGGGTAAGGTCGTCCGAACGGCGGACCCAACCTTTCAATTCGAATTGTCCACCGCGAAAAGCGCTGCTGGCCGTCAATTGGCCCAAGGCCATGTCCTCCGCCGGTAGGATGCCTTGTTCTAAGGCATAGATGCGATCAAGCCAGATCACATCTTCGTTGGCCCACTTGGCGATTTCAGCCACGCTGGCGTGGACCTTCTTGTCGTTCTCGGCCACGCTGGCGTGGACTTTCTTCTCGTTCTCGGCTGAATGGTCAGGCAATTGCGCCGGAGCACAGCCCGTCGCGCCCAGAAACATGAGAAACGTCAAACCTGCCAAAATCCGTTTCCATCGCATGGTTGGGTTCCTTGGGGATTAGGGGCGGAGTGCCCGTCAGAGCGAATGATCCTTGCGTAGCTGCCGGTGGTCGGCCTCGAGTTCATCTCTCATGTTGCAAGTGTAGATTCTTGCTATCTTACCCTGATTCTGCATCTGGATCAACTCCCGCAGATCGTTCAGTCGATCCTTCCAAGTCAAGCCATCGGTGACGAGAAGGAGATGAGTGTCGCGGCGCTTTTGGATGTCGATTTTCTCGATGTCTCCCAAAATGTCGGTTTGCTTGCTTCCTGTGGCCCCGTAGTCTTTGCGCTTGATGAGAATCGAAGGATCTTCCTTGTTCGGAATGGCGAAATCAGTCTTTTCTGTGCTGCGCCCGTGGCGCCGACAAAGCGACAGCGCTTGTCGTAGCCGTCCTCGCCGCACACCGCCTTGACGATTTCTTCCGTGAAGTGCTCGATCGACCTCGCTTGGGATGTCGCCGGTCACTGCGCTCTAGCCGTTCAACCTGTTTGACCATCCAGCAAAGTCGTTCCGCCGCTAGATCCGCAAAATCATCGCTCGGACCCGCGACACCTACCGCGGCGGCTGGCTGCCGACCGGTCGGTGTGTGGCCTGTCGCCGTCCGGAGCGGTTGTGCCAGTGGGAGGCATCGAATCGAGTATAATTGCCGTCGGCGCGGGATGCTATCCCGCCTTATCTGCTTGCGTTACAAGTCAAGGATTGGACCGAACGATGCACATTATCCTCAAAACAAGAAGCTCGGATGAAAACTACAACGGTGACTGCGACTACGCGGTCGTTGACCTGACGGTGGCCCTCGCTGAGGAGGTCCGGCACCGCGTTGCCATAGCCCGCCAGGCGCTAAAGCAGTGCGGACACCTCTACGAATTGTATTTCTGGGACGGCGCGGCGGATTTCTATGACCAAAACCTCTTGGTTGCCTGCCAGGAGGCTGTTGCCCACGGCCTTGGCCTGGAGCATGTCGATCGCGATTGGCTGAATGACTTTGAACAGCAGGGGTATGCAGTCGTGCCGGTCGGCGTTGACCTGACCGCCCTCGAAGCACAGAGAACCGAAGTGGATCAGATGATCGTGCGTTGCGGCGCGTCATCCTTTCAGCCCGAATTCAATATTGCCTGGACGGCCAGCCCGAAGTTCACTGACGTGTACGTCACTACGTGCGAACTGCCGCTCGCGGCCATAGAAGGGCTGCTGACGGCAACCGATCCACAGCCCGTCAGGTAATGCCGTAGTCGTCTGCCCGGCAATTGGCACCCGGGAAATGCCCCGAAACGGCCAGGCTGCCAAAGGGTCGTTGGAGACCGATCATCGTTTGACCCTTTTAAATTCAATTAGGAAAGGCAAGCCGAGCACGGCAGGGAAACAGTAATCCACGGGGACAGCCAGACGACCGACCCAGGATACGTGGCAGGCCGCGATCGAACCGGATATAATCAGGTTTCGGATTGTCTCGCTTGTTTGATGATGGGAGTTTGGCCAAATGTCAAGTTGGTCTTGGAAGCAAGCAGTCGCGGAGCGAGCCCTTGAGGTTGTGAACGCCTCTGGCACAGCACGCTTCAGCATTCAGGATGTCTATGACCGACAGGATGTGCTGCAAGAGCGTTTCCCGAACAACAGGAATATTCGAGAGAAAATCCGCCAGACCCTTCAACGATTGCGCGACGCGAAGTTCCTGGATTTCCTTGGCGACGGAGTGTACGAAGTCAACCTTAAGTACCCTGAGCTTGATTGGCAAGCGGTGCCGCAGGGGGAACGGGGACTTGAAGTTCCCGGAACGCGCGTCGTGGTGCGAACAATTCGTCTCCGGAACACGTTTCTCGCGGCTGATATGAAAAGGAGGTACGACAATTGCTGTCAGGTGTGTCGAATCAAGCTTCAATTGACACGCTGCACCTACTCGGAATCACACCACATGAAACCCATCGGCGCGCCGCACTTTGGCCCAGATACGGCGGGCAACATTGTTGTAGTCTGCCCAAACCACCATACCATGCTGGATCGTGGTGCAGTTCGAATCGACCCATGCTCGTTGCTGGTTGAGCACATCACTGGGAGCTTTCCCCCCGCCCCGCTTCTCGTTCACCCGGGGCATGTTTTGAACCGAAGCTACTTGCGCTACCATGCCGAGGCTATCTACGGCAGGTATTGAAGAAAAACGGATCATATTCAAAAGCCCTCCGGGGCGAAACGGGGTCAAAATTTTGTACTTCATTCAGACCCGAGCGTCAATTGCCCGTAAGATGTGGATTCTCGGCCGCGAAAGGGAATTAAGCTTGCTCCGACCCTATCGTTTGCGTGCGAAGACGGAAACCTCAAGTCGTTGCGGGGCAAGACTTTGCGGCGTTTTTGTCACAGATGTTTCGGCCCTGATTGCCGAGTCGCTAACCATCGCCGCGGATTTTTTTGGGGCATTTCGTTTTTGTCCGTTGCCGGAAACGCTTGCGGCCAAACCACTTAGGGCAATCGCGCCCGCATCGTGCCACGGTGCGGCGGGAAAAAATTCCTCCCGGCGCTTGACATGAATCTATAAATATGGATAATTACGCGTATCATCCGTTCCTTGACAATTCGCTTCTGCGGCGGGCCTTGCCGAGGCCCGCCGCGCAAACCGGGGCCGGCCTCGTCAACCGCCCCGGTCAGGAGCTTTGCGCACTCGCACCGCAATGCTCCCTTCCCGACCACAAAATCATCAAGGCGCAGATATTGTTGCATGTTCGCAGACCAATGCCACGGTGACTTCATGAAAGACGAACCCTTTCGCTGGGCTGAAGCGTTCTCCTGCGGTGTGGGCCATGTGGCCCGCCAAACCTGGCTCTTCGGTTGGGAACTTACCTGAGTTGACCTTGGAGGGGCACAAAATGGCTCGATTCAGTCCACTTACGCCCCTCCTTCCGTTTGGCATGTGCGTTCCCCCCGAAGATCAGCAACCGCCTGTTTTCCCCGTGTTTCTCCACGGTTTCCGGGGAGTGATACCAATCCGTTGAAGAAACGTGCTACACCATTAGTGGTAAAAAATGGCCAGAAATCGCGAAGAAATCTGAATTCGGGTCAGTTCGGGCCAAAACCCTACTCCAGCCCGCCGTAGCGCCGGCTCCGCGCCGCATAGTCCCGCAGGGCCGTGTGCAATAGGGCCTCGTCAAACTCCGGCCAGAAGAGCTCCGTAACCCAGATCTCGGCATAGCTGATCTGCCACAACAGGAAATTGCTCACCCGCATCTCCTGGGCCGTGCGGATCAAGAGGTCCGGCTCGGGCATGCCGGCCGTATAAAGATGCGAGGCGATCGTCTCCTCGCTGATCTCCTCAGGGCTAAGCCGGCCGCTACGGACCTCATTGGCAATGCGGCGGCAGGCGTCGACCAGTTCGGCCCGGCTGCCGTAGTTGATCGCCAGGCAGAGCCGCATGCCCGTGTTGCCCGCGCTCATGGCCACGGTCTGGTCCATCTCCCGCAACGTGCCCGCCACGATGCCGTCGCGGCGGCCGATGACGCTCACGCGGATGTTCTGCTCCATGATCAGCGACCGCTCGCCCACCATGTAGTGCTCGAGCAACTGCATGAGGAAGGATATCTCTTCCGCCGGCCGCTTCCAGTTCTCGCTCGATAGACAATAGAGCGTGAGCTGCTCGATGCCCAACCGGGCGCATTCCTCGGTGATGCGGCGGACGACCGTCGCGCCGCGGCGGTGGCCCTCGATCCGCGGCAGCCCTTGGCGGCGGGCCCAGCGGCCGTTGCCGTCCATGATGATGGCGATGTGGCGCGGCATCTTCTCGGCCGGCACGTCGGCCAGCAGGAGCGGCTTCGCATCAGACATTGTGGACATCGTTGGCAAAGATCGTTTGTTGCCGGTCGGGCCCCACGGAAACGACTTCCACGGGCCGGCCCACCAGCACGCTGAGCCGATCGAGATAATCGCGGGCCCGCCGCGGCAGCCCGGCAATGCTGCGGACGTGGCTGATCTCTTCCTGCCAGCCGGGCATCGACTCGTAGACGGGAACGACTCGCCGCAAGTCGTCCACGTGATCGGGGAAATTCATGATCCGCCGGCCGTCAAGCTCATAAGCCGTGCAAATCTGCAACTCCGGCAGTTCGCTGAACACGTCCAGGAGCATGACCGCCAGGGTATCGACGCCGCTCAGCCGGGCCGTATAGCGGGCGGCCACCACGTCGAACCAGCCGCAACGCCGCGGCCGTCGCGTGACCGTGCCGTACTCGTTGCCCTTGTCGCGAATGTGCTGGCCGATCGCGTTGTCCTGCTCGGTGGGAAATGGTCCGCCGCCGACCCGCGTGCAATAGGCCTTGATGATGCCCAGCACCTTGGTCACGTAGCGGCCGGGCACGCCGGAACCGCTCGACACTCCCACGCCGGAACTGTTGCTGCTGGTAACGAAGGGGAAAGTGCCATGATCGATGTCCAGTAGGGCCCCCTGGGCGCCTTCGAAAAGCACCTTCTTGTCGGCCTCGACCGCGTCCAGCAGGTAGGCAGTCGTATCGCCCACAAAGGGCCGCAACCGCTCGGCATAGCCAAGGTACTGCTCGTGGATCTTCTTCGCATCCAGCGGGAAGCTGTCTTCAGGGCAACCGAGTCCCGTCAGGATCCGCCGCTTGGCGGCCACGATCTGTTCGATCCGGGCGGCGAAGTTGTCGCGGTACATGTCGCCCAGGCGGATGGCGTGCGAACGGCCGACCTTGTCGCGGTAGCAGGGGCCGATGCCCCGCATCGTGGTGCCCAGGGCCTCGCCGCTGGTCGACTCGTTCATCAGCCGGTCTTCCTCGAAGTGCCAGGGGAAAATCACGTGGGCCCTCGTGCTGACCATGAGATTGTTGGAGACCTGGATGCCGCGGCTGACGAGGCTTTCGATCTCCTGCAGCAAGGCGGCCGGATTGATGACCACGCCGGCCGCCACGACGCATTGCACGTCGGGCCGGAAAATGCCGCTGGGAACCAGCGAAAGTTTGAACGTCTGCCCGTCCATAACGACGGTATGCCCGGCGTTGGCACCGCCCTGGTAACGAACGACAATATCGTTCCGCTCGGTAAGAAGATCGACGATTTTGCCCTTGGCTTCGTCGCCCCACTGCAACCCAACGACACACGTGGCCGGCATGACCTGCTCTCAATCTGCTGATTTCTCAAAGGCCGGGGAAAACTCGACGGCCACGGACAAACATATCAGTTTAATCGGCGGGAGAACAGTCAGTCAAGCCACACCCCAACTAACGGGGAGCAAACGCGAGGTCGGGGAGCCAAGGAAAATCCGAAATCCGAAACTCGAAATCCGAAACAAATCGGAAATTCGAAATTCGAATGGCAAAAACCCGGGATTCTGACCCGTTTTGAGCATTCCTTATTTGGATTTTGAATTTGTTTCGAATTTCGGATTTCGGATTTCGGATTTTCCTTGGCTCCCTGCCAAGAAACACCAACGGCCTGATCGGCTAGCGAACAGGCCGTTGGGATCATCGTAAAGGAGATGATTCAGTTGTTATCGTGGACTACTTGCAACCAGCCGGGGCGCAGCAGGCGGGAGCGGCACAGCAGGCCGGGGCGCAGCAGCTCTTCTCGCAGCAAGGATGGCAGCAGGCCAACTTGGCCTTCAGCTCGTCCAACAGGCAGCGATGGCACTTCGGGGCGCACTCGCAACCGCAAGCCGCCGGAGCGCAGGGGGCCGGAGCCGGAGCACAAGCCGCGGGAGCGCAGGGCGCCGGGGCCGGAGCGCAAGCCTTGGGGGCTTCGCAGCAGGCCGGGGCGCAGCAGCTCTTCTCGCAGCAACGATGGCAGGAGGCCAGCCGAGCCTTCAGTTCCTCAAGCAGGCAGCGATGGCACTTCGGGGCGCACTCGCAACCGCAAGCCGCCGGAGCGCAGGGGGCCGGAGCCGGGGCGCAGAGCCGCCGGAGCGCAGGGGGCCGGAGCGGCACAGCAGGCCGGGGCGCAGCAGCTCTTCTCGCAGCAGGAATGGCAGGAGGCCAGTTTGGCCTTCAGCCGCTCCAAGAGGCAAGGACGGCAGCTCTTCGGCACGCAGCCGCAAGCCGGCTCGCAGCACTTGGGGGCCGCACAAGCCGCCGGGCGCAGGGCGCCGGAGCCGGGGCACAAGCCGCCGGAGCGCAAGGCGCCGGAGCCGCACAGCAGGCCGGGGCGCAGCAGCTCTTCTCGCAGCAGCAGGCCATTCTGGCCTTCAACCGTTCGAAGAGGCAGGGACGGCAGCTCTTCGGAGCGCAGGCCTCGTTACAACCGCAGGCCGGCTCACAAGCCTTGGGTGCTTCGCAGCACTTGGGGGCTTCGCACGCACCGCAAGGACCAGCAAACAAGTTGGCCGATGCGATGTTCGCGGTGGCCACGACGCTCAAAGCGAAGAGGGCCACCGCCGACAGAAGGAAACGACGCTTCATGGGAGTTACTCCTTGTGATAAAGACCCAATGGGAAAATAACGCTACTAGCGTAAATAGGGGTTTCGGGTCCGATCTAGCGATGCTATCGACGAAGGAACCTGCCGTCTTTTAGCCAGACAACCTATTTCCGCCAAAAGACGCATTTTCCTTGGCCGTTTTTGCCAACCAGGTAAATTACGACGACTATTCGGCCCCGCGTTGGGCTTGTTCCCAAGCGTCCTGCGGGTGTAAAAGGCCGTTTGTGACGAATTTGCCGTTGCCGGCATCCAAAATGGCCGTTGACCTGATTCACTGCTCCGACGAACAGCTTGCCGCGGAGGCCGCCCGTGAAAGCTCCGACGGCCCGGCCTTCGTCGCGCTCGTGGAGAGGTTCCAACCCCGCGTGTGGCAAATTTGCTTCCGGCTCCTGGATAACGAGCAGGACGCCGCGGACGCGGCCCAAGAGGTTTTCCTGCGGCTGTTTTTGCATCGCGCCCGCTTTGCCGGACGTTCCAAGTACGCCACCTGGGTCCATGCGATCGCGGTAAAAACCTGCCTGGCGATGCGCAGGAGTCGAGGGCGGCGGCGGCGGCACGAAAACGTCGGCTCGGAGGCCGAATGGGAATCGCAGCAGCCGGCTCGCCCTTCCGTCCCCGAAGGTCTGGGCATGGATCTGCTGAAAATGCTGGAAACGCTCGACGAGGAGGATCGGGCCTTGTTGCTCTTGAAATACGCGGAGGCCTATGATTACGAGGAACTCGCGGCCATTTTTGAGATTTCGGTTTCGGCGTGCAAAATGCGTATCAGCCGCGCGCGAGGGAAGCTTCAATCCCGGTTTCCGCAAGCCGATTGATTCGTCGCCTTTCGCACCGCGAGAGGATCAGAAGTTCGATCCGCACTTGTACGAGGTGATAGACTGATGATGGCCCATTTCCACCGCAAAGATCGATAATCATGAAGGATTTTCTGGAACAACTGGCCGATGGCAAGGTCCGCGAGCCCCCGCCTGACTTCAAGCGGCGGTTGCATGAGCGGCTCAACCGGACGCTGCTGGTTCATCACGTCATCGACTTCTTTGTGGGTGCCATTGCCTGGAGCGCTATGCATTTCTTTCGTGCCACGCTGGGCTGGCTGTTTCTGACCATTACAGGCCGATTCCCCAACCGCGACCGCCGCTAATTTTGCAGAAGATGACCAGTCTCCCGCCATCCCGGTTCTTCCCCCCGGCAGAGAGCGCCGATTCCGAGGGCGTCGTTGGTTTTGGCGGAAACCTCACGTCAGACTGGCTCTTGGACGCCTACCAGCACGGCATTTTTCCCTGGCCAACGGGGGATCCCAGCCTGCCCGTGCCGTGGTGCTCGCCCGAACCGAGGGCGATCTTCGAGTTGGACCGCTTTCACGTCCCCCGCCGACTGGCCCAAACCTGCCGTAGCGGGAAGTTTCGCGTGACTTTTGACACCGATTTTTCCGCCGTCATTCGCGGTTGTGCCACCTCCGGCCGGCGCCGCGGCCACACGTGGCTCACCGCCCCGATGATTCGGGCCTATACCCGGCTTTTTGAATTGGGACATGGCCACAGTGTTGAAGTCTGGGTTAACGACCGCTTGGCCGGGGGAACGTACGGCCTGGCAATCGGCGGGTTGTTCGCCGCGGAGTCGATGTTCTACAACGTCCGCGATGCCTCGAAAGTGGCCTTAACGCAGCTTGTCGATCGGCTTCGCCATCGCGGCTACACGCTCATGGATATCCAGCAACTTACCCCGCACACCGCACAATTTGGGGCAATCGAGATCCCACGATCTGAGTACTTGCGGCGTCTGGCAGAGGCCCTGGCCGTTCCCGCGACTTTTGGCGAACCCGGGGCAGGAGAACTGCAAAGTCCGGGGTCCGGTCCATTTTTCGGGGCGAACGAATGAAATTCACCGGAAATCCCTGCCCGAATACATGGACCTGACCCCTTCGCGTTGGCCAGAGTAGCAGGCACACGGAGTGTGCCTGCTGCTTTCCTTAGTTCTCCTGGAGAGGAGACCTTGCAATCCGCCTCGCTTTGAGTTACCACTAAGGGTTTACGGAAGGCAATGGCCCATGAGTGACGACAAAATCGCTGAGAATCCGCAAACCACGGTGCGGAAGAAGATTCTCCTGGTGGACGACGACCGCGAGATCGTGGAATCGATGCGGATTGCCCTGGACGCTTCCGGTTTCGAAGTCATCGTTGCCCGCGATGGCAATCAGGGCCTGGCGATGACGGAGCGTGAGGACCCCGATCTGGTGATCCTGGACATGATGATGCCCAAGCGGAGCGGTTTTTTGGTCTTGGAAAAGCTCCGCCGCACGCGCCCCGTGCCGATGCGCGTGATCATGATCACTGCCAACGAGGGCAGCCGGCACAAGGCCTACGCCGAGATGCTGGGGGTCGATGATTACATCCGCAAGCCGTTTGCCATGGACCGCCTGCTGGAGAGCGTGACCCGGCTGCTGAAGTAGGTCCTTTCTGCCGGAAAGGACTACTGCGTAGAGTTTTGCCGGAGATTTTGAAGTTACTCGCTCGGCTTGGCACATTAGTCCCTCTCGCCAAGAGGGACCTACTTCTTCTCGTCGCCCTTGGCTGCCGCCTTCGGCTGAACCTTCGGAATCAGCAGGATTGTCACGGGCGTGCCCGGTTCCGGCAGATTCTCCTTGTTCGCCTCGAACGAACGGTCTTCGATTGCGCCGCGCTGACCAGGGGCAAGTCGAGCATGGCGATCGGGTTGTTCAGCACGCAAATAAAGTCTCCGCCGTCGGCCATGAAGCGTTTCCCGCCTTCTCCGTCGTCGGCCCAACGGCTTCCGGCAAAGACCCAGGTTTTCACAGGCGGCTTCTTTGTTTTCACGTCGCGAATCCAGTTTCGGGCGTCGGTCTTCTCGGTCTTGCCCTCCTTGTTCTTCCACCGCACTTCGATCTCGATCTCATCGCCGCTGGCCACGGTCGTCTTGTCGTCTTTGTAGTACGAGGGGTGCCCGGGATTGGCGCCGCAGAGGAGCAGGGCCACTTGGACCCGCTGGAAGATCGACATCTCGCCCTGCGGACGGGGGTCGTCGATCACCAGCGCCGATTCATAAGCCCTCTCTCTGGTAGTGACAAAGAACTCCAGGGGATAGTCGGCCTTGCAGGTTTCGCCCACCAGGATCACCTTCTTGGTCTTCCCGTCCTTTCCCGGGTCGAGCCAGGCGGCGTACTTGCCGAGCTGTTTCAGTTCCTTCAAGTTGTCGACAAGCGGCGGCCCAAGGTCGCGCGGCTTCGGGGCCGGCTCGGTGTCATCGTCTGCCCGAGACATGGGGGTAAGCCCGAGGAGAATGCTGACCAGGGCAATGGGTAATGCGATACGCAGCAGTTTCATGGCGCGGAGCCTTTCGCTATTGGCAAGCAGCAGGAAGTTGAAGGGATGGCAAGTGCATTCTATATGCCGAAGGCGATCCAGGTTGGGAAAAAGGCATAATCTCCTCACTTTACCACGATTTTCGCAAAACGGCACCGCAGAAGGGGGCCATAGACGTGTCGAACTGCCCATCACGCCTGTCGGGAAGAGTGACATATCGCCCGCGCGTGCAAAAATCAGTTCGTAGGGTGGGACCAGCGAGCTTGCCGGGCCCACCAAGACCGACGATTGGTGGGCCGGCGCAGCTCGCTGGTCCCACCCTACGAACTGCGATTTGGCGGAGGTTCCGGGCCGACTCCAGCCGGAGGTTCCAGCGGCAAACCGGTTGCGGTACAATACGCCAAACACAAAACGCGACGCCCAAAGGCTCTCTTGATGCTTAGGATTCCAACGAAACTTTTTGCCGCCACGCTTTTGGGCGACAGCAACTCGCCCGAAACCACCCGGCAGCGAGTTGTCGAGTGGATGCAGGAGCATGCCCGGCCGATCCGCGACGTGGCGGTCGCCTTGGAGGCCATTGCTACGGCGGAGGAATTGCCACGGCTTGAGAAGGTCCTTGGATCGGAGGATTGGCTCGCGCTCGGCGAGTTCTTGTCGAGCCTGCCGGCCGATGCCGATCCGCAGACGATCAAGGATCAGCCCTTGCTCCACCAACTCCTGGCTGGAGAGTTGGCCTGGACTCTGGCAACGCGATTGCCCCAAACCGCCGCATCCCGTCGCCTGGAGAAGAACGGTCGGTCGGCAATTTCCCAAGGTCTGAGCCGGATTTTGGACCGACAGGGCATGCTACTGGCGGGACATTTCCACCTACTCCGCCCGTTATTGGCCTGCTGGACCCGCTGCCGGGCGTTGTCCGCGAATTTGCCGGGAGGCGGTTGGGGACCTCGGCCCGAGCAACGTTATCAGCGGCTGGTACGGAATGCCCTGCGGTGCGTTCGGCCCGATGGCCGGCCGCTCTTAGCCCAGGATGACAGCGATTCCGGCAAGGGGACGACATGGGGGCGTGAACTGTTTGAGGCCGTGCTCAAGAGCGGCGTGGAAGAAATCGATCACAGCCTCGCGGCCATGAGTCTGCCCAGTCTGTCATCGGGCGTCGTTGCCAAACCGCCGAAGAAGGCCGCCGACCTGCCGCCCGCTTCGATCCATTGTGAAGAGCGCGCCATTGCCGTCTTGCGCCGCAATTGGAATCGGGACGACGAGCGGATCGCCGTGCTCTTTGACGGGCAGAAGTGCCGGATTGAGCTGATTGCATCCGGCCGGGTTGCCGTCTCCGGGGCCTGGCAATTTGAAGTTGCCCAGCAGGGCCGGCAGCTCCCGCCCGTATCGAACTGGGAATCGACCTGCTGGTATAGCGACGAAGACGTCGATTACCTGGAACTGGAGATCGGGCTTGAGGGCGGCGTCAAGTTGCAGCGGCAGATCGTGCTGGCCCGCGAAGACCGGTTCCTGTTGCTGGCCGACGCCGTGATGAGCCCGCAGCCCGGCGGGTTGGACTATCGCGGCGTCTTGCCGCTGGCCCCGCAGGTCGCATTCCGCGAAGCCGCAGAGAGCCACGAGGGACTCTTGACTCAGGCCGGAATCGGGAAATCGGCTTCCCCCCGGCCGCTGGCGCAGGTGCTGCCGCTGGGAATGCGGGAATGGCGAGCGGAGCACTCCCTGGGAGATCTGAAGGCGACCGCGGCAGGGCTCGAACTGCGGCATGCGGCGGCTGGTCAGCGGCTCTTTGCCCCGTTGTTCTTCGACCTTGACCGCGGCCGATTCCGCCGCCGCATGACGTGGCGGCAGATCACCGTGGCCGAGCGGCTCGCGCCGGTGCCGCCGGAGACGGCGGTCGGTTTCCGAGTTGCGATCGGAAAACAGCAGTGGATTATTTACCGGTCTTTGGCCGTCAGGGACAATCGCACGCTGCTGGGCCATAATCTCGCCACGGAATCGCTGATCGCCCGCTTCGGCGCCGACGGCGAAGTGACGTCAATCGTCGAAATCGAATAACCCAGGAGATGACCATGAATATTCCCGAGGTGCTCTATCAGGCCAAGCGGTTCCGCGTGGAGCGCGTCACGCAGGAATCGGCCGACGGATCGCGACACACCAAGGACATCGTTCGCCATCCGGGGGCGGTCGCGATCGTGCCGCTCTTGGATGACGGCCGCCTTTGTTTCGTGGAGAATTATCGAGTCGCCGTCCAGCAGCGGCTGGTGGAGCTTCCGGCCGGCACGCTCGAGCCGCCGGAGGAGCCGGTCAAGACGGCCCTGCGGGAATTGGCCGAGGAGACCGGATACCGCGCCGCCCACATCGAGCACCTGACCACATTGTGCATGTCGCCGGGCATTCTCGATGAAACGATGCACGTCTATGCGGCGTCAGGGCTTACCGCCGGCGAGATGGCGCTGGAGGCCGGCGAGGATATTCGCGTCCTGCGGCTGACCTGGGAGGAGGCCCTGGAGATGGTCCGCGACGGCCGCATCCGCGATGCCAAGAGCGTTGCGGCCCTGCTGTATTATGACACCTTCCGCCGCCGGGGTAACGGATAATACCGCGCGGCAGAAATGAGCCGTTGGAGTCCCGGCTTTAGCCGGAATCCTGCCGCAAAATACCGCCTAAAGGCGGGACTCCAACGGCTCGTAACTGCCGACCATACGTGCGTGTGCCCGCTCGCCGCGGAGAGCGTGGGAACGAGGGAGTTTTTTTGTCAACCCGAGTTGACTATAATTCACTGGTGCGGCCGCTCCAGACGGCTGCCGTCTTTCCCGCGAACCTCAAGGAGCCCGGCAATGTCCAAGGCTTTGTTTTTCGGCGTGGCCGCACTTGGCGGCATGACCTTCTTCACCCTCATCGCGCGCTACAGTCTCTGTCGCTGCACTACGGAAACCGGCACGTCCGGCGGCAACGGCGAAACGGCAGCCACGGCCGCTGGATCGTGCAGCGAGAACATGTGCGGGCCCAAGCAGGGCGAAGTCCTCAAGGGCGAGAGCGAAGTCACCGCCAGCGACGAGCAATGGCGGAAGAAACTCACGCCCGAACAGTTCAACGTCACGCGCCGCAAGGGCACCGAACCGGCCTTCACCGGCGCGTATTGGGATTGCCACACGCGCGGCGTCTATCGCTGCGTCTGCTGCGGCACGCCGCTGTTCAGCTCGGAGACCAAGTTCGACTCCGGCACCGGCTGGCCCAGCTTCTGGAAGCCCATCGACGACAAGGCCGTGGGCGAAGTGGCCGACGACAGTTACGGCATGCGAGTCGAGGTCGTCTGCAGCAAGTGCCAGGCCCATCTCGGCCACGTCTTCGACGACGGACCCAAGCCGACCGGTCTGCGGTACTGCATCAACTCCGCCTCCTTGAAGCTCGACGAAAAGCCGGCCACGTCGGCGGCTTCGAAGTAACATGAAAACCACGAACCGGCTAACCATCCCAGGGAACCTCCCCATGCAACGCATCTTCGCCTTGTTTTCCGCCGTCGTCGTGGCAATTGGCCTGTCTGGTTGTCAGCAGCGCACGTTGGCGGAATCCCCGAAATCTGAATCAAACCACAACGAAAAAAAGGAGCAATCTGTGAAGACGGAAAATTGCAAACCGCGACCTTTGCCGCCGGCTGTTTTTGGGGCGTCGAGGCCGAGTTTCGCCAGATCAAGGGCGTGAAGGCGACGGCCGTCGGCTATACCGGCGGCAAACTCGACCATCCGACCTACGAGGACGTCTGCACCGACAGGACCGGTCACGCCGAGGCCGTCGAGGTGCAATTCGATCCGCGGGAAGTGTCTTACGAGCAGCTCCTGAAGGTCTTTTGGGAGAACCACGACCCGACGACCGTCAACCGCCAAGGACCCGACGAGGGGACGCAGTATCGTTCCGCCATCTTCTACCACACTCCGGAGCAGAAGGCAGCCGCTGAGATCTCCAAGCGACAGTTGGCGGCCAGCGGCAAATACGACCGCGAGATCGTCACCCAGATTGTGCCGGCCGCCACCTTCTGGAAGGCGGAGGACTACCACCAGCAGTATCTGGAAAAGCGCGGCATGTCGACCTGCCACATGTAGCACGAATGCCGAAGGTCTTATTCCGTAACGACTTACGGATTTTCGCCGGCGCTCGCCCAGGAAAATTCCGGAAATCTCGCAACTGCTCTTTACGGAAAGCGAACAAGTGGGCAGAATACGCCCCTCCCTTGAAGCCGTTTCTGGTCTACCGATAGGGTCGCACGGGCCAGGCGCAGGAAGGGAGAACCGCGCCGGTCAAGGAAGACCCACCGCCACAGCAAGGAGCGCTCTGAAGTGAAAAAGTCTTTTCCGCCGTCGGCCATTGCGGCCGTTCTGTTCGCCACCGCGCTTGCCTGGGCCTGCTTCAGCAGCCGCCCGGCAGCAGCCCAGCCCCCCGCCGTTCAAGGCGCGGGACGCATCGGCCTGATCAATATCAACTTGATCTTGAAGAACCACGTCCGCCTCAAGGGCCAGTGTGCGGAGCTTGCCAAGAAAATGGATGCCACACAGAAGGTGTTCGAGGAGCAGATCAAGAAAGTACAAGACGAAGAGCAGAACCAGCTTAAGCAGTGGAAACCCGGTTCGCAACAGTATCAGGAACTCGAGGAGCGGATCGTGAGCGAGAAGGCCAATATTCAGGGACAGATCGCGCTGAAGCGCAAGGAGTTCATGCAGCAGCAAGCCGCGCTTTATGCAGCCGCCTATGAGGAGGTTCACGGCGACGTGAATGCCTTCTGCGCGAGGAATGGGTTTGTCCTGGTCTTGAATTTCGACAGCGACGGGATGCATGCCGACAATCCGGACAACGTCGTCCGCAGCATCGCCAAACCCGTGGTCGCCTACGACCGGGCCTTGGATATTACGCAACTTCTCATGCCGCGCTACGCGCCCCCCAACAGCCCCAGGCCCCCGTCGGCGCTGACAACGGGAGCGTTAACGGGAACCTTATGCGTCCCACGGCCTATCCTCCGCGTTGAGCCGCTGCTTTTCGTCACCTACGGCCCAAGCCGGGCAAGGAAGTCCGGCCGCAGCCTTTCAAGTTCGCACCAATTTGTCATGGATGACTGGCAGGGGATGGAAGCAAGACGCAACCAGCGCACGTTATCGGCCATCGCGGCGATCGAAGGCATTGGCTACTGGAGCGGACGGGACGTCCGCGTCGAGTTCCGCCCGGCCGAGCCCCAGCAGGGGATCGTCTTCGTGCGGTCCGACCTGCCGGGACGCCCTCGCATCCCGGCCATGGTGGCCAATCGCGTCGAGATGCCGCGGCGGACCGTGCTTCGCTCCGGCGGGGCCTCGGTCGACATGATCGAGCACGTGATGGCGGCCCTCGCCGGCATGCACGTCGATAACTGCGAGGTGTGGGTCGATCAGCCGGAAATGCCCGGCTGCGACGGTTCCGCGCAGGCCTTCGTGGCGGCCATCCAGCAGGCGGGAATCGTCGAGCAGGACGCCCCGCGCGAGGTCTTCGTGGTGCGGCAGGCGATGCGGCTGGGCAACGAAGAATGTTGGATCGAGGCCCGCCCTGCGGCCGGCGGCAAGACCGTCATCCACTATGAACTGGACTACGGCAGCGGCAACCCGATTGGCCGGCAGTCGCTGGAAGTCACGCTTTCTCCCCGTTATTTCCATCTCAACCTGGCCGCCAGCCGCACGTTCCTGCTGCAGCGCGAGGCCGCCGCCATGCAGCAGCAAGGGCTGGGGCAAAGGACCGGGTTCAGCGACCTTCTGGTCTTCGACGCCGACGGCCCGATCGGCAACGCCCTGCGGTTCCCCGACGAGTGCGTGCGTCACAAGATTCTCGACATGGTCGGCGACTTGGCCCTGGCCGGATGCGATCTGGCCGGACGTTTTCCGCCTACCGCAGCGGACATCGCCTCAACGCCGACCTGGTGAGGGCGATGGTGGAGAGTTCCGCGGCCTGGAAACGATGTGCCTGATAGAACAAGGAGTTGCGGCGATGACGACCCGCATTGCCGAGAGTGTTTCGATCGACCCCCGCGCGGAAATCGACGACAACGTCGAGATCGGCCCCTTCTGCATCATCGGGCCCAAGGCCCGCATCGGCCAGGGGTCGAAGCTCGAAGGGAACGTGACCCTGATGGGCGACGTGACCATCGGCCAGCGCAACCACATCTACCCCGGCGTGGTGATCGGCGGCGAGCCGCAGGATCTCAGCTACCGCGGCTCGAACACCCGCGTGGTGCTCGGCGACGACAACATCATTCGCGAATGCGTGACAATCAATCGCGCCAGCGAAAAGGAGGAAGGGGTCACCCGCCTCGGCAGCCACAACTACCTCATGGGTTGCAGCCATATCGCCCACGACTGCCAATTGGGCGACCACATCGTCATTGCCAACGGCACGCTCTTAGGCGGCCACGTCCACATCCACGACCATGCCTGGCTTTCCGGCGTGGTCGGCGTGCATCATTTCGCCACCATCGGCAGCTACGCCTTCGTGGCCGGCATGAGCGCCGTGCGGCACGACGTGCCGCCCTACATGCTCGTCGAGGGCTATCCTGCCAAGCCCCGCTGCATCAACGCCGTGGGCCTGAAGCGAAACGACTTCCCGACGCACGTCATCCAGTCGCTATCTGAAGCCCATCGCCTGCTTTACCGGGCGAAGGTCGGCCTGGACAACGCCTGGGAGATCCTTCGCAACAACGGCCAGCTCGTCCCCCAAGTGAATCACCTCTTGAGCTTCGTGCAAGGCCAGCACGAGGGGATGCACGGCCGCGGGCGGGAGCGGCGAAGAGCAGCGTGAGGGCGGGGAGCGGGGAGCGGGGAGCGGGGAGCGGGGAGCGGGGAGCGGGGAGCAAGAAAACAGAACGCCTGTCGGCCTTTATTGGCAGGTTGGGAGTGAGACGTGGCTGAGAAGCTGTTTCGGTTCGAGAAATTAGAGATTTGGCAGAAGGCCGCAACCTTCAGCATGGATTTCTTTGACCTCGCCGAGAGCTTAGAACAGCGCAGGTACTTTCGATTTGCCGAACAACTTCGTGCCGCCACGCTCAGTATTACGAATAACATCGCGGAAGGTTCCGGCAGGCAGTCCAATGCCGATTTCGCGAGCTTCCTGAACTTCGCGCGACGTTCGGTCTTCGAGACGGCGAACATCTCGATGATGCTTTCTCGGAAGGGCTACTTTTCGCCGCCCGACGTGGAACAATTGCTTCCCCAGCTTGAAGAAGAGAGCCGAATGCTCCTCGCGTTTATGCGTACCCTTCGTTCTTGATTTCCTACTCCCCCCTCCCTATGCTACCCTCCACTTCCGGCTCCCCGCTCCCCGCTCTCCGCTCCCCGCTCCCTCCCCTCCGCCTCGCAGTGATTGGTGCCGGCCGCTTGGGCGGCTTCCATGCGCAGAAGCTGGCCCGCATGACGGAAGTTGAACTCGTGGGCGTTGTCGACCCAGTAGCTGCCAACCGCGATCGGCTGGCCGCCGAACTGCACACCGCATCCTACTCTTCCCACCTCGCGCTGCTGGGCCGCATCGATGCGGCGGTGATCGCCTCGCCGACCGTGTTGCACCATCGCCTGGCCGTCGATCTCCTCGAGGCACGGACTCACCTGCTCATCGAAAAGCCGATCTGTGCTACCGTGGCCGAGGCCGACGAACTGGTCGAGCTGGCCCGCCGCGAACAAGTCGTGCTCCAGGTCGGGCACGTGGAGCGGTTCAATCCAGCCCTGGCGGCGGCCGCGCCCCATGCCCGCAATCCCAAATTCATCGAGGCCGTGCGGGCCTCGGGCTTTACCTTCCGTTCGATGGACGTCGGCGTGGTCCTGGACCTGATGATCCACGACATCGACGTCGTGCTCTCGCTGGTTCGCTCGCCCGTGCGGTCGGTCGATGCCCTGGGCGTTTCGATCCTGGGCGGCCACGAGGACGTGGCCCACGCCCGATTGGAATTCGAGTCGGGCTGCGTAGCCAACCTCTCGGCCTCGCGGGTCTCCTACGAACCGGCACGCAAGATGCAGATCTGGTCGTCGAAGGCCTACGCGAGCGTCGACTTCGGCGCGCGGACCACAACTCTCGTGCGGCCCAGCGAAGCCCTGCTTCGCGGCGAGTTCCAGGCCCATCGCCTCACACCGCAGCAGGTGGAGCACTATAAGACGCACCTGGCCGAAGAGCACCTGCCGAAAACGCAACAGACGTTCGACGCCGTCGACGCCCTGGGTCTGGAGCTTCAGGACTTTGTCGACAGCATTCATTCGGCCCGGCAGCCGCAGGTGACCGGCGAGGCCGGCCGCGACGCCTTGGCCGTGGCCGAGCAGATTCTGCTGAGCATCGCCCAGCATGCCTGGGAGCCTGCTGTTGCCAGTCCCTATCCGCGGATCGTACCCGCGCCGCATTTCAACGTGGCGGCCATCGAGCGGACGAAGACGGAACGCAAGGCGGGATGATGAAGGATGAGGGATGAGAGATAAGAGATGAGGGATAAGAGATGAGCCTCATCCCTCATCCTTCATCCTTCCTCACGCCAGGTCCCGATCTTCGAACATCAAAAGCGCAGCGAGCATCGCCAGCGAACTGTAGGCCAGGCAATACAGCCCCGCCAGGCCGAGATAGGCAAGGGGCACGCTTTCGCCGGTGGCGATCGGCCCATAGATGCTGAAGTGCTCGAGCACGGGCAGGACGGCTGCCAAGAGATCGGCAAGAAAGGTGACAATCGGCATTTGTCCCATCGACGATTTGGCCAGCATCGGCACGAGATTTCCCAGCACGTAAATCGAGAAGCAAATCACCAGGTTGGGCAGTATCCCCAACCGCGTGGATATGGCCACGCTGATCGAGACCATCACGGTTGCTACGTAAAATGCCAGGACCAAACCGGGGGCAATCCGTTCGACCTCTTGCAGGCATTGCTGCGAATTCGGCTCCGGCTGGGCCGTTTCCCGCGCGTCGTAAAACACCTTGTATGACACGCTCGCCAGGAACAAGGCGCCGAGGACGATGAACAGGATCGCCACCGGCGCCATGATGCCGACAAACTTGCCCAGGACGAAATCGCGGCGGCTGATCGGTTTGCACAGCACCGTCATCGCCGTACGGCCATCGATTTCGTCCGCCAGCGAGACACTCGCGGTCCACAGCCCCAGAATAATCGACAGCAACATCACCAGGGTCAGTCCGTTCTCTTCCACCACCTTGGTGTCCTCGCCGAAAGTAAAGTACGGCAGGTACAGCGAGATCAGCAGAAAAAAAAACTCCGGCCCCCAGCAGGATGTAAAACAGCGGTTGCAGGACGGCTTCCTTGGCTGTCGTCCAGGCAATGGCGGCAACCTTGGGCAGTACCGTCTGCAACAGGGCAAACAGCACGGCCAGCGCCACTGCGGCGAAAATTCCCACACCAGCCGCGAACCCAAACGGGCCAATCGTCCAATTTCCGTTCGCGTCGCTGGAAAATAGCTTCGCCCACGCGGGGGCCTCAAAAAACGCAAGGGGTAGTGCAAGACCGGACATGTTCTCTTCTCAGTTAACTCAAAACCTGACCTCAAAGCCGGAGAACCCGCCGGTTGCCTTGCAGGGCGTCTCGCAAACGTCGCGAATGTAGCGGCCCATCTCGACCTGGACGGCGCGAAGCATCGCCCGGATCTCCTCCGCACGGCCTTCCACGACTAGTTCGACCTGACCATTGGGGAGGTTCTTCACATACCCCGTGACGGCGAACTGCCGGGCAAGCGAACGCGCGGTGTAGCGGAATCCGACGCCCTGCACCCGTCCCGAGTAGTGAACTTCCAGCCGCTCCGTCTCCTCCAGCGGTTCCATTTGCGGATTCTCCACGAATTCCAGTATAACGCCTTGCGGCCGAACCGGCCAGCGACCCTGGGCGCGCCACGCCTTAAATTACGCTTTGCTTGACCGACGGCATAAAGCAGCCGATAATAACACTACACTACAGGACCATTTACGCGAGGTGTGGAACATGGCGTCCATGATTAGTTCGCCAGACGTGTTGACGATTGAGGAAGTCGCAGATTTCTTACGGTTGCCAGAGGACGACGTTCGGCTGTACGCGGCGCGACTTCATGATTCCGGGGAGACAAATCGGCGACCAATGGCGGTTTTCGCGTCGGGCGCTGGAAGAGTGGCTGCGTGGGCCCTCGGCCAAGCAGGCCCTCCTGAGCCAGGCAGGCGCCTTCGAGGACGACAAGGAAGACCTGGAAGAATTGGCGCATCCATCTATCGCGACCGCGGGCGGCCGGAGGTCGAGGAGACACCGTAGCGTGCATCTGCTGGATACGGACACTTTGTCCCACCTGTGGGCGCGGCATGAGCGCGTGGTTCAACGTGCGACCGAGGTCGGCGACGCGGAACTCGGAGTGACTTCGATCACGAAGGCCGAGATTCTCCGCCGACGGTGTGAAAACCTGCTCAAAGCGGAAACCGCCGAGGATACACTCAAAGCTCAGCAACGACTCGACCGGAGCGAGCAGCGGTTGTCGCGTTTGATGATCGTGCCGTTCGACGAGCCTGCCGCGAGGCAGCTTGCCTTGCTGTGGAAGGTGGACAGGCTGAAGCGGATTGGCCGCGCTGACCTCCTGATCGCCAGCATCGCCTTGGCAAACGACGTGACCCTGGTGACCCGAAACCTAAAGCACTTTCGTCAGGTGCCAAACCTCAAGGTGGTCAACTGGGTAGACTGACGATCTGCGCGGGACCCGACATCACCAAGCCATCTTGCTCAATGGCCGCGCTGGCCAGAACGCATTTTAGAACGGCTGCCGATAGAAGGATACCGTCGGCGTGGTTTTCTTGCGTTGGGTTTTTGAAAAGCGATGGCAAGCCATCCCACTCCAAAGACGCTACTCCGGCGCGGCCAGCGTGGCCTCGAAGGTCATCGTCGCGTTGTTGCGGCGGACACGGATCTTGACGTGATCGCCGACGGCATACTGCTGCAGAGCATCGTCGAAATCGTCGCAGATGCCGATGTGGTGCGCGCCCAACTTCACGACCACGTCGCCGCCCCGCAGGCCGCAGCGGTCGGCCGGACTGCCGGCGATCACGGCGCTGATCGGATAGCCCGGCTCCTCGCGGGTGAAATCAGGGACACAGCCCAGGAAAGGCAGCGGCACGTCGCCGGCCCGCCGCTGCATCGGCACGGCCACGAACTTGGGCCGCTGCGGGGCGTCGGCCAGCGCCACCGTCACATCGTAAACATAGGCGGCAATCCGCCGCATTCCGGGCAGGTTGACCTTGTCGAAGGTATCGGTGGGCCGGTGATATTCGGGGTGCTTCCCCGTGAACAAGTGAATGTCCGGGATCCGCTTGGCGTAAAACGATGCCTGGTCGCTGCGGCCCGATGCCCCCGGGACCTGCGTGAGATGGAATCCATAGGGCCGATTCATAAGGTCCAGCAGCTCGCGGAAGCCCGTGCCGGTGCCGACACTGTTGATCGTCAAGGCGTCATCGCGGAGCCGGCCGACCATATCGAGGTTGATCATGGCGGCCGTCTTGCTGAGCGGCACGATCGGATCATTGACATAGTGCATGCTGCCCCAGAAGCCCCATTCCTCGCCCGTGAAAAGAATGAAGACCACCGTGCGGCGGAGCTTTTGCGGCCGTTGGGCCAACTGTCGGGCAACCTCCAACACCACGGCGTCGCCCGAGGCGTTGTCGTCGGCGCCGTGATAGATCGGTCCGGGCTTGGACGGCAGGGTGCTATAGGAGCCGTAGCCGAGGTGATCGTAATGGGCGCCGAGCACAATCGCCTCGTCGGCCAGCGGCCCTTCGCCGGGCAGGATGGCGGCCACATTCTTGACCTCGCACTGGACGTGCCGCACGTCGGCCTCGCCCTGGATCCGCCAGCCCTTCAGCTCGCGGCTGGCCGGCTTGAGCGTGCGGTCGATCTGGTCTTCGAGCTCGCCCAGCGGCGGTTCCTTCAGGTCCTGGAGAATGCCGTCGATCACGGCCCTGCGGCAACTGATCACCGGCAGATCGGGGTGCGTGAAGGTGGTGCCGGCCACGCGGAACGAGAGCGGCGGATCGTCCTTGGTGGTGCGGCGGCGGATCTCGGCCTGGTCGGTACAGAAGATGGCCGCGGCCGCGTCGTGCTCGCTGGCATTGGATGCCTTGTGGCGGAAAGCCGTGTAGGCCGATTCCTTAATGGCGGCCGATTCCTTGTCTTCCACGTCGTCCCGTGGCTGGTGACGGAGCATCACCGCCGCCTTGCCAACCACGTCAAGGCCGGCAAAATCATCATAATTTGCCTTGGGGACAGAAATCCCGTAGCCGGCAAAGGCCAAGGGCAGGTCGAACCTGCCGTTCCCGCTGATGGCCAAGGGCGTGTAGTCCTTGCCCAAAACGAGTTCGATCGTCTGCGGCTTACCGCCCTGCTCTTTGGGCGGACCGACCAGGACCAGATGATTGTTCGGGCCGAGCTCGGCGTCGACGGCGACCTGGAACTTCTGGAAAGGGCTGCCCTTCCAAAGATCGGTCTTCACGCCGTAGCGGCTGAGTTGGCGGAGTTGATCGGCGAGGTAGTCGGCTGCCAGGTCGATCCCCTTGGTTCCCAATCCCCGGCCTTCCAATTCGTCGGAGGCGAGATAGCGGTCGGTCGCCGCCAGTCGTTGCTCGATGGCCGCTGGATCGTCGCCGAAAACGGGGCGCGACGCGATCGAAAGAAAGACGATTGGCGCAAGAAGGGTACAGAAGAGGCGGCGTGCCTCCCCACGTAATATGGGATGCCCAGGAACAACTAGCATGGTCGAATAATCCGCGTGTGGAATCCACGGCCCGGATTTCTCAGCAACTCGTAGCGCGAAGCGAACCGCCGGGAAAGTGGTGGGTTACGCACGAATTCGAACCCTGGGAACATCTCCCCCCGTTCTGGACCGGTTCGCGTAACGCACCATTCGCGAGGATTTCCGTGCTCTACCCACCCTACTGTGAGCAATCTGGGCTAGCCGTGGATCTCCAGTCTATTTAGTCCTCTAGGAAGACTGTCGTCAAGCGGTGGCGCTGGGGATTACGAGGAAAATCGAGATTCAGCCAGGAACACCCGCATAGTTGCCTTTTCGCTCCGCGAAAGCCGCATTTTTCGCGGGGCGAACGGCGAGACGAGCGAACGAGTTGTACTGCTCGCGGTTGAGATTGTCACAATCCGCACCAACCCGAAGCGTAAGCGAGGCAACGACTTCCGCGACCTCGCTTACGCTTCGGGTTAGTGTCAGTCGCAACCGCGAGCAGTATAGTTTCGAAGTCTGACCTTGCGACAATAGGCCGCGCCGAGGGCCGCGCCGGCGGCGAGGAGCAGTCCGAACGTCCCTGGCTCGGGCACGGCAGTGGCCCCGAAGAGTTGTCCGGAGCCGACCTCGAGTTGTGTGGCGCCGGCGCTCAGTTGTGTGGTGCCAACATCGAGTTGCGCAGGACCCCCACTCGTGCCGAAATTCGGATATTCCTGGCCTCCCGTGGCAAGGTAAGACGTCTGCCATGCGCTGTAGCTATCAATACCGACAACTCCGTCGTTCAAAAAATCGCCATGCTGCCAACCTGTGTCCCCGGCAAGATACCCAGTCTGCCAGTCGCTGTAGTCATCCAGCCCGACGGAGCCGCGGAGCGTTGCGTCGCCGATGTAGGTCGGCGAGATGAGCAGGCATTGCGTTCCGGCGGTTGGCCCCGAAGCCGTGAGGTCGACGCCGCGCCACATGCTGTAGTACGGCGTCCCGGATGCGTTGTTATCGTAATAGCCGATCGTCGCGTTTTGAATGCCGGCGGCGTTCGAGCTGCTAATGGCCCCGTTGCGAATGGCGTCGGCGACTGCCTGAATGCCGTACTCGGCTTTGCCGGTAGCCGGATTGAGATAGCCGAACCCGGTGGGAATGCCCGTCACCGCGTAATTGTTGTCCGGCACGATGATTCCAGCGAACGTTGTGCCATCGGTGCTATTGGCCAGGTCAATCTCACCGTTGCTGCCAATGGCAAGCTGACTCAAATAGATCGGACCGGTCTCCAACTTCACCACCGGGTCAGCCGCGGCCGACGCCGCCATGCCAACCGCTCCCAGTAAAGTGCAGGCCGTCAGAAGTGCGAGCTTTCGAGTTCGCAGCCTGCGCCGCCAGCAAGCCAGGCCGAGGGCCACGCCGCCGGCGGCGAGCAGGGCCAGCGTGCCGGGCTCCGGAACTGGGGCTGTGGTGAACGTTATAGTGTCCAATTCGCCGCCCAAAATGCCGGGATTCAAATAACCGTTGGCCGCCGTTATGTCGTTGTTGCCGTTTTGCTGGTAGAAAGCTCCCGCCTCCTCCCATTGTTGAAGGCCACTTTGCGGAGTGCCGTTAAGCGATCCAAGAATCAGCCCCAAGGAAGACGAGTCGCCTAGTGGAAGGCTGCCGGTAAATGACAAAGTGAAGCGGGCGACCGGGATGGCGGTGTAGTCGGAGTAGGTGCTGCCGCCCATCGTGAGCGTCGCGTACGTGGCCTGATCGCTTGACCACGTAGCCCCATTAGCGCCTAAGCTGCTGATACTTCCGTTCTCCTCATTGCCGTAGGGCGCGTTAGCTGGGGAGATAAAGTCATAGTACCCTGCGAAAATCGTGTTATTTTGCGCGAGCGAAGGCTGAGTGTCGGTTGAATTGCTGCTCCCGATGCCAATGGTGCCGCCGGAACTCCACAACTGAGTCGCAGTGTGCGCGCCGAGGGATAAGGCTGATAGGCGATAGTTGCCGTATTCCCCGAATGGGCGAAATTGCCGTAGCTAGCCAAGCCACCGCTCAGGTCGGCGCCCAGCTCAATGGAAGCAATTCCATCGTTGCCGTTGGGGTCTGGGCCGCCAACATTCGAAGAGCCGGAGGCCGCCCCGTCCTGGATCATGGCGAAAACGACCAGTGGGTACGATCCACCGTTGGACGGGACGGTGAAGCTGGTTGCGCCATTCGTACCTGAGATCGCCAGCGAGAGGCTTGCACTGGCGGACTGCCAGCAGAGCAGAGTTGCAACAGCGGCGCACGGTAACGACCGGGCGAGCGGCCGACGTCGAGAAGAAGCGTTCATGGGGTGATTCCTTGTCAATGCGGACGAAACGGAAGCAGATGTTGGGATAAAGGGGTATATAATCAGGATGCAGTCGCACCAAAGGCGACGACGGCAAGGCCAGGCAACTTGCAGACGGGCCGCACGCCGCAAGCTCGAGAACCGGCTTAGCCGGCCCGAGAATGCTGCGCCCGACCGCTCTTGAGCGGCAACGGGCCTAAACTAGTGCCGATGCGACGGAACACGGAAAGCCAGGACGGACTGCCTCGCTGGCAGATTAGGAAGCGCTGCAACCAAGAACCAAACGAGACTCGCCTTGCGGGCAAGGAGCCTTCGTCTGCGAGTTGCCTTTGGGATGCGACCTCGACCGTTGAAACGCTGTATGGGGCGGTGCCGTAAAGCCGTCAGGTCGCGTTAACGCTGCCTCAAAGTGTGGTTGTGACCGCCTGTTGTATCACAAACCTGTACCCCTTCAATATGACTCAATTCGCCGATTTTGCAAGGGCCTCGTCAAAAATTCCAAAACTGCAGAAATCGAGATCCCATCAAAGTCCGAAGCGGGCAAGGACCTCGTCCAGGGCACCAACGGTCTTCCCCATCATCTTATCGTGGTCCGGGGAGTTCCAAAACTCTCGATCGCTCCCGCCGACAGTGGGGAACTCGCGGGTTGCGGGTTTTCGGCCGGCAAGACGCTCCGATCCACAGGCCAATGTGACACGAACACCGCATCGACTGTATCGTGTCCGCTGTCCGCCGGTCTTGCGAGGGCATCCTGCCCAGTTGATACGGCAGCAGTGCTTGTCGGCGCTGCGACCGCTGTATTCGGCGTGTTTTCAACCTGACTTGCCGGAACCGGCGACAGCGTGGAAATGACGGACGCGACAACCGGCGCACTGGACGTGTCCGGGACGGACGCGACCAGCCCCACAACCTGGGCATTCGACAACTGGCTCGCACCGAATAGCATGCTGGCACCGGCTCCGACTGCCAGGCTTGAGCCCACCGGCAAGGCATTCGCACTGGCGACGACGAGCGTCCCGGCGTTAACCACCGTGCCGCCAGCATAGGAATTGTCGCCGGAAAGAACCACGGTGCCGCCGGGGTTATTGGGCGAGCCGTCCTGGTTGACGGGGCCGCCGCTGGTCGTGCTGCCGTTGCCCTTGGTCAGGCCGCCCGGGCCGGTAAGCTCCGCGCCACCGCGCCGTCGTCAAGTTGATAGCCGCCCGCGGAGATCGGCCCGCCGCGGAGACTGGCATCCGCGTCAATGGTCACGGTCCCGCCGGTAAAGAAGGCGCCGTTGGGATCGACGCTGAGCGTGTCGCCGTCGAGGCTGAAATTGCTCGTGGTTGAGAGTATCGCGCCCGGGCCGACGGCAACCTCTCCGCCATTGCCGATCGCCAGCGAATAGGCCGCCTGGTTGGAAGTCACCTGGACGTCGCTGCACCAGGCCCTCCAAGGCCCGCTGCTCCCAAAGGTAATAACGCGGCGCGGACTTGACCAGCCGCCGCCCCTTGGCCTTGCCCGTGCCGACCAGGCAGGGCCTGCGGACCTCTTCGAAGGGCTCCTCGGCGAACGGCTCTGCGTTCGGGAAGGCGTCATTCGCCTGCACCGGATTGGACGGGGGCTCCTTGTGACACGGCGTCGCGACGATGGGCGGGCCGGCTTCGGCGACAGGGGGAATCTCCTGGGGAGGTGGTATGGCGGCGGAAAATCGTCGGCCGGCATGTACGGCAGCTATGGCGGCGGGTATGCCAACTCGGCCAGCGGTTTCAGCACCAACATCGGATATGCGACTAGCGGCAGCAGCGACACCGCCTATCTCAGCGGTTCGACCGGCAACAATGCCCTCTACGCGGACCTGGCGATTGCGGTACTTTACGGGAGCGGCTTTGCGGAAACGGCATCCGGGTTCGACGTCGTCAACGCGATCGCCGTGCAGGGCGCCGTCAATAGCAAGGAACAAGGTCCCATCAATTACCAGTTGAACTATCTTGGCACGTGGGTTGAAGGATGAGGGATGAAGGGTGAAGGATGAGGGATGAAGGATGAGGGATGAGCGATGAGGGATGAAGGATGAGCGGCCATCCCACGGCCTCTTTCGACCGCATCGCTCATCTCTTATCCCTCATCTTTCACCTCTCATCTCTTATCCCTCATCTCTCATCTCTCATCTCTTATCCCTCATCTCTCATCTCTCATCTCTTATCCCTCATCTCTCATCTCTCATCTCTTATCCCTCATCTCTCATCTCTCATCCCTCTCCACCGGCGATAGAACAGCAGTGCCGGCACTCCGGCCGCCAAGAGCAGCGCCAGGCGCCAGGCTCGGGCACCGCTGCCGGCTCCCCGCTCCCGGCTCCCTGCTCCCCGCCTTGCCCCCCGCCGGGCGACCACGACGATGGGTCCATGGTGCCCGACATGGTGTCCGCGAAGAGCGCAGCCGCCCCAGCCCCCACGGTCAAACTCGACCCGTTCGGCAGTCCGTTGGGCTGCTGCACCACAAGCGTGCCGGCGTTGACGAAGGTGCCGCCGGTGTAGCCGTTGGAGCCGCTGAGGATCAGCGTGCCGGCGTCGTCCAAGCTCAAGGCGGAGCCAACCGTGCTTTCGCTGATTTCCCCGCCCAGCGTGAGCGTCGAATTGGCAGAAGGCGAAATGTTCAAACTGCCGGCCAGGATCAGCGGGGCCAAAATCACCTGCGTGCCCGCCTGGACCGCGATCTGCGACGCGCTGCCGCTGTTGTCCAGGGTCAGGACGCTGCTGCCCGCCGCCGAAATGCTGAATCCCGAACGGGTCGAACCATCCGAGTTGCTCAACACCAGGTTGCCGACCGTCACCGACTCGTCGAGCACGACGCTCAGCGGGGAGTTCGCCGCCACGGCGTCGTTGAGGATCGCCGTCTGGCCGCGGCCGTTCGGCGCCTGGGAGTGCTCCAAGGGCCGTGGTTCCAGTTGCCGCTGCCGGTTGCCCACGTGGCCGGCCCGCTGGAGCCTGCCACCAGTTGGAGCGCGCTAGTGCCGTACGTCAACTGGTAGCCCGACGACGACAAAGGGCTGCCGTCGAGGTCGACGGTCGTAAAGGCGCCCGTGTGACTGCCGTAGCTGATCAGTTCGGCCCCGGCAGCAGTGCCAAAGAGGTTGAGCGTGCCGCCGAACGAGTCAGTGCTCAGGGCGTTGCTCGCCAAGAGGTTGCCGATCTCCAGATTCACCGCGCCGGCAGCGCCGACGGAGAGCGCGTAGATCGACTGCGGCGAGTTCGTGGCGTCGAGCGTGCCGCCCGTGACCGAGACGTTCGAATTGGGCGAGAAGGCATTGCTCGCGCCGGCCATGAGCACGCCGGCCGTAACCGTCGTGGCGCCGCGATAGGTGTTGATCCCGCTGAAGACCTGCGTTCCGCCGCCATTCTTGACCAGGCCCACCGTGCCGGAAGAGTTCTGGATCGTTCCGGAAAACGTGCCGCTCGCGCCGCCGTTGCCGAAAGTCAGCACCGGCATTCCGGCGCCGGTTACGTCGTCGATCGTTCCGGTGCCGGTGAGGACGCCGATGCCGGCGCCGAACCCGTTCAGATCGAGCAGTCCACCGCGGCCGATCGCCAGGGCGCCCGTGCCGGCCCCCAGGCCGGCGCTGCTGCCCAATTGCAGGCTTCCGGCGATGACGCGCGTGCCGCCGCTGTAGTTGTTCGAGCCGGAAAGATTGATCGATCCGCCGCTGAAGGCCAGCGCGAGCACGCCAGGGCCGTTTTGCAGCGTGCCGCCAAAAGCGGTGGAGCCGGTCTGGCTGACGGTCAGCGTGCTCGCCGTGGCGAGCACGCTATTCGTGACAATGCCGGTTGCGCCGCTGAAAGCGGGGACCGTGATGCTCACTCCGGCCAGGTCCAGAACGCCCCCGCCGGCCGCCAAGGGGCCGCTGCCCAAAGCGGCGGCGTTGCCCACTTGCAGCGTGCCGCCGGTGACCTGCGTGCCGCCGGTGTAGGTATTCGCGCCCTTCAATGCCTCCAGTCCGTTGCCCTCCTTGACGAGGGACACCGTCCCCACGCTGTCCTGGATCGTTCCGGAGAATGTGCCGCTCGCGCCGCCGTTGCCGACGGTCAGCACGGGCGATGCGCCGCCGGCCGCGTTGTCGATCGTTCCCGCACCGGTCAGCGCGCCCACGGTTGGATTGAACCCGTGCACATCAAGCACTCCGGCGGTCACGGCCAGCCCGCTGACGCCGGCGCCGAAGGCCGCGTTGTTGCCCAACTGCAGGGTCCCGCCCGCGATCGTCGTGCCGCCGGAATAGGCGTTCGAAGCAGCAAGCGTCAGCAGGCCGCTGCCCGTCTCGGTCAAGGCCGCGGCCGCTCCGCTGCTGGAGTCCCACAAGGGATTGGAGATGGTCAAGCCGCCGCTCCCCGTGATATTGACGGTAGTATTGACGGCAAGGGCCGTGCCGTTGTAGTTCCCCGTGCCGGAAATCAGCGAGGGCGTGTTGCCGCTGACGCTTATGGTCCCGGCGGTGGCGTTGGCAAAGCCCCAGGTCGGGAAGCCCGCCCCTTTGCCGCCCTGCCCGGTGAGGGTGCCGCCGTTGAGCGCGAGCGAGCTGAAGTAGTTGGAGCCGGTCCCGCTGGTGCTGATCAGAGTGCCGCCGTTGATAATCACCGCCGGGAGATACTGCGTGCCGGCCCCGCCGGTGGCGTTGCCTGCCGCATACTGCAGGGTCGCGCCGGCGTTGATCGTGATGCTGCGGCCCGGCACGGCGAAGAAAATGCCCAACGCGGTGTCGCCGAAATTTGAGGAATTGCCTGAGGCCACGTCCAGCGTTCCGCCGCTGACGACCACGTTTCCGGTGAACGCGCTGGTGACGCCGGTCAGCGTTTCTGTGCCGCTGCCCGTCTTGGTAAGGCCAAGCGTGCCGGACGAGTTCTGGATCGTTCCGGAGAAGGTGCCGCTCGCGCCGCCGTTGCCGATGGTCAGCATGGGCGTCCCGTTGCCAGACACGTCGTCGACTGTGCCGGCGCCGTTGAAGGCGCCGACGCTGGCGTTGAATCCATTCAGGTCGAGCTCGGCGCCGGCCACGACGGTCAGGGCGCCCGTGTTGGCCCCCAAGGTCGCCGCAGCGCCGCCCAACTGCAAGATCCCGCCGCTGATCGTCGTGCCGCCGCTATAGGTGCTCGCACCGGAAACCTGCATCAGGCCCGCGCCTGCCTTGGTGATCCCGTAAGGCCCGAACGTCTTCGAGTAATGGCCGAAGTGACGACCAGGTCCGCCCCGCCCGTCGTGCCGGCGGAGACGTTGAACGTGTTGTTTGCCTCCAACCGCAGCGTGGCGACGCTGATCAGTGCCTCGGCGGTGGAGCCCAGGGTCGTGATGCCGAGGTGGGGATCGAACTGGCTGCCGGAAATCGTGCCTGCGGTCATCGTCACGGCGCCGATGTGCGAATCCGGGCCGTCGGTCCCCGCAAGGGAATTGAGGACGCCGCCGTTGATGACGACGGACGGGAGGGATCCCGCAGTGTAGCCAAACGAATTGGTATAGGCATCGAGCGTTGCCCCGGCGTTGATCGTCACCGTGCCGGTGCCGACCCAGGAGGTCGTGCTGTTGATGGCCCCGCCCGGATTGATGACGAGCGTGCCGCCGCTGACGGTGGTCCCGTTGGTATAGGTGTTGACTGCGGCCAGCGCCATCAGGCCGCTGCCCACCTTGGCCAGCGCGCCCGTGCCGCTCAGAATGCCGGAGTACGTGGTCGTGCCGTTGTTGCCGCCCACCGTCAGCGTGCCGGCCGAGACGCCGGCCGTCGTGGTCAGGGCGATAGCGCCAGAGCCGCTCAAAGAGCCGAAGACGGGATTGGCCACGTCGAAATTGATTCCCCGCGTGCCGTTCATGACCACGGTCGCGCCGGCCAGGGCGCCGGTCGTGGCGAGCTCCAGTTCGCCGCCAAGGCCCGTGGCGCTGGTCCCGGCTAGCGAAGCGACACCGGCCGCATTGATCGTGACCGTCCCCGTGTAGCCCGCAGCGCCGCCGACGTGTACGATTCCACCAGCAACAGTCTGACCGCTAGTGGCGGCGATTGCGCTATCAATCGCGAGGGGTCCCGAACCGGCCAATTGGGCGATCGACAGGTCTTTGCCGCCCCACTGCGTGTAGGCCGTCAGGCCGCTGGAGCCGATGGTCACGGTGCCCGTGAGGTATTGGTAACCGTCCTGAGCATAGAACACACCGCCGTTCACGGTAAAGTTATTGGCAATGGTGGTCGGAACCGCCGTCCCGCCCGCCGTCCCGCCAAAGGTGATTTGGGCGTTGCTGAGCAAGACGGTCCCCGTGCCTAGGGCGGCGCCGTTCTCGTTGCCGCCGTCGTAAGTGCCGATCTCGACAATGCCGCCGCTGATGATTGTGCCGCCGGTGTAGGTGTTCGTGGCCGTAATCAGCGCCAGCGTGCCGTTTCCGGTCTTGTTGAAGCCGCCGGCGCCGAAATCACCCCGGAAATCTGCAGATCGACACCACTGGCGACCGTCCCGCGGGCCACGTTGAAGCTCACCGTGCTGGATCGGAGCTGAACTGCCGCGGAAATCAGCGACGATACGTTCGTGGCCACCGTGGTGATGCTGTAGCCGCCTTGAATGGGGAAGTCGCCGCCGCCCGCGATGTTCGTCATCGAACCGCCCGTAAGCGTGTAATTGGCGAGATACCCTTCGTCGCCGTTCGGGCCGGCATCGAGGACTCCGGCATTGATCGTGACCTGCGTGACCGACGTTCCGGCGTCATAGCCCAGCGCGTTATTTGCGTAGAGCTTGACCGTTGCGCCGGGGTTGATGGTAAGTGCGTCTACGATGGCGCCTGCGGTCCCACCGGCATAAAGGCCAAGCGTGCCGCCGTTGACAACCGTGCCGCCCGTGTAGGTATTATACGCGTTCAAGCTTACCGAGCCGGTCGACACCAGCAGTGAGCCGCTGCCGGTGATGGCGGCCGTGCTGAAGTTCGTGCCTTGTGCGAGGGTGCCGCTGTTGTCGAACACGAGCGTCCCATTATCGGTGATCGTGCTGGCAGCCGCGAGCGAGCCGCTGCCGCCGCCGTTGCCCAGTTGCAACGAACCGGCCGAGATCGTCGTGGGGCCGCTGTAGCTTTCGGCAGCCAGCAGCGTCAGCCCGCCGCCGCCCGTCTTGGCCAACTGGCCATTGCCGCCGATCAGGCCGGTGTAGCTCATGCTTGCCGGGTTGGCGAAGATCAAGGCAGCGTTGTCGGTCACATTGCCGGCCGGCAGCGATCCGTTGGTCGTCAAGCCGTCACCCACTTGAAGCGTGCCGTGGGTGACTGTCGTGGTGCCCGTGAAATTGTTGTTCGTGGCCGTCAAGATGACCTTGCCCGCCAGTCGGCGGACCGTTGACCACCAGACCGGTGGAGCCGCCGCTGTTCGTCAACTGCGAGGCGACGGTCAACGTGCCGCCGCCGCCGCCAAGGCGATAGAACGTTCCGCCCGGCGGCGTAAGCGTGCCGCTGTAGGTCTCGCGATCCAGCGCACCAAGGCTGAGATAGGGGAGGGCCGCCGCAGCGAAGTTGACGGCGTCGGCCGAAGTGGCCGGGGTCACGACGAGCGTGCCGTTGGAAGCACTTCCGCCGCTGATATACGGCAGCAGCCCGGGCAAGCCGCTGGCCAGGAGGCCAACCGCACCGGAGGCGCCCACCGTGATCGAGCCCACGCCGGCAACCGTGGAAATGGAACTCGAGGATCCGTAGAGCAGCGCACCCGCGGTCACCGTCGTCGTGCCATAATACGAGTTTGCGCCGCTGAGATAGAGGGTCCCGGTCGTCGTTTTCACCAGGCTGGCGCCCGCGTTGGTGGGGTCGGTGATCGCGCCCGCATAACTGCCGCTGCCAATCGTCAGCGTCGTGGCGTTGCTGTTGGCGTTGTACGACAAGGCCAGCGTGCTCGCGGCCGAGCCATTCAGGCCGGCCAGGGCCTGGGCCGAGTTGCTCAGCGTGACCGTGCTCGTGCCGTTGATGTCCAGGGTTGTCGCAGCGGGCAGCGAGCCCGTCTGGCCGACGGTGAGTGAACCGGCGTTGACCACGGTCGCGCCGCTATAGCTCGCGTTGCCGAGGAAGACGACGTTTCCGGGACCCGCCAGGGTCACGCTGCTGGCGGCCCCTGTTCCGGTGATGGTTCCGTAGAACGTCAGGTCGTTGGCGATCGACGCCGAGGAAATCGTCAGAGGATTAGAAAACAAGATGTTCCCGCTGAAGCCGGCATTGTTGTCGTCGATGTTTCCCAGAGTGGCGTTAAGCGCGTTAACCGTAATATTTTGCGAGAAAGTATTCGGCCCGCTGATGAGCAATTGCGCCGGATTGCTGCCGGTGTAGATGTTGCCCACCTGGATGGCCGTTCCATTACCCAGCGCCCCGGCGGCTGCCGCCACGAGCACGCCCGAACTGATCGTAGTCGTGCCGGTATAGGCACTGGCCGCGCCGAGCGTCAGCGTGCCGCCGCCGAGTTTCAGGAACCCCATTCCGGCAACGCCGGACGTGCCGTCGGGAATGCTCGCCCCGTAGCTGACGCTTTCCCCGGATACGACCTGGATGCCGAAGTTGGTGCCCGAACCGAAAGTGGCGTTCGTCAATACGCTGGCAATGTCGGACGATTGGAACTCGCCCGGATT
Organism: uncultured Planctomycetia bacterium; assembly: GCA_963824275.1. GTDB lineage: Bacteria > Planctomycetota > Planctomycetia > Pirellulales > Thermoguttaceae > JANXQG01. Next base: position 187,229 of record CAWGOT010000013.1, read on the forward strand.
GACGCCGGCCTGAACGACGAGCGTGCTGCCGGCGCTGGTGACGTTGATGTTGCCCGCGGTCAGATAGGCCGGACCCGGAGTACTCGGCGCCCCGCCGCCGGACAGACCCAAGGAACTGGTGCTGGTGGCGACAAGCACACCGCCGTTGACCTGGGTGCCGCCCGTATAGGTGTTGTCGCCTGTGAGCGAGAGAACGCCCGTGCCGAGCTTCACGAAGCCCAGCGTGCCGTTGACCGTGTTGGCTATGGGGGTGCCGTAGGCGACGTTCTCCGAACCGGAGACCTGGATGCCAAGGTTGGCGCCGCCCGCGAAATTCACGTTCTGCAACACCTGATCGACCGCTCCGCCCGCGGTCAGGCTGAACTCGCCGGCATTCGTGCCGCCCGTGACGGCAAGCGTGCTGCCGGGGTTGACGACGATCTTGCCGGAAGTCGTGTAACCGGGCAAGGAGTATGTGCCGGCCGCAATCAGAACGCCGCCGTTGAGCGTGGTGCCGCCCGTATACGTGTTCGAGCCGCTGATGGTCCACGTGCCGGGGCCGTTCTTGGTCAGGCTGCTCGCGCCGCTATAGGCCAGACCTAGCGCGCCGTTCGTCGTGCCCTCGAGCGTCAGGGGACCGTTTGCCGTGTCGTTGATCAGCCCATACCCTTCGGCGTTCCTGGTCGCGTTCAACTGGAAGGTCAAGCTGCCCGATGCGTCGAGGGTCGCCCCATTAGGGCCGATCGTAAAGCCGCGGTCCCAATTGCCGCCGGCGGTGGTCGTGCCGACGTAGCGGATCGTGCCGCCATTGAGCACGAGGTTGGCGGCGGCAAAAGAATCCTGGCCCAAACCCGAGGCGGGAGCGGTCCCGGTATCGGTGTCCGACCAGGCCGCAACCTCGACGACCCCGCCCTGGTTGACTGTAACCACGGTATTTGTCCAGCCCAGGTTGGAATACAGGCTTCCGCCGACCAGCGAGAGCGTGCCGCCGCTGACGGTCGTAGCGCCGCTATACGTGTTCTGGCCGGTGAACTTCAGGTAATTCCCGCCGACGGTCAAGACCGCGCCGCTGCCGCTGATGACGCCCGTGCAGGTCTGGGCAATCCCATTGTTAAACGTCAGTGCGGAGTTGTTGACGATGTTGCCGGCGACCGCGCCGACGCCGCCGGCGCCATTGCCAAGCTGCAGCGTGCCGGCCGAGATCGTGGTCACACCGCCATACGTCTCGATATTGGTCAAAGTCAGCGTGTGGCTGCCCGCAGTCGTCAGCCCGCCGCCGCCGCTGATGGCCCCGCCAAACGTCTCATTGGCGGCCTCGTCGAAGGCCAAAACGCCATTGTCGGCCACCGGGCCGCCCACCAAGCCGTCGTGGCCAGCCTGTCCGTTGCCAAGTTGCAGCGTGCCGCTGGAGATCGTGGTCAAGCCGGTATAGGCGTTGGCATTGGTGAACGCCAGCACGCCGCCCCCAGTCCCATTGAAACTGGCGGCTTTTATCACCGCGCCGCTACCGCTGATGGATCCGCCGAAAGTTCCATTGGCAAAGTTGGCGAACACCAGCGTGGAGTTGTTCGCGACAGCGCCCACGAGCGAACCATCGAAGGCGGGAGCCGTGTTACTGCCAATCTGCAGCGTGCCGCCCAAGATCGTCGTGCCGCCACTGAACGTGTTGGCGGTGCTGGTCAGCGTCAGGGCGCCGCTGCTGAGGTACAGAGATCCGGCCCCGCTGATCGCGCCGCCGAAGACCTGCTGGCCGGTAAGGCTGTAGACCAGCGAACCATTTGCACTAATGAAAATCGTGGTGTTGGGGAGTGCGCCGTCGGTCCCTGCCGTGCCATTGCCTAATTGGAGCGTCGACCCCGGCCCGATCGAGGTCAGCCCCGAAAACGTGTTGGTGTTCTCGATCACCAGCGTGCTCCCGTTGGTCAGGCTCAGGCTGCCGGCGTTGATGGAAGCGGACCCGGAAATCGTATAAGTCCTCGCGTGATTTTCGAACGTCATGCTGCTGGGAGCCACGTTCCCCGAGTTCAGCGTCACGTTGGTATTCGCGGCCGAGTCGCTGAAGACGACGGCATCGCCAGGCTGGAATTTTCCGTACTGATCGGCACCCCCCATCTGGAGAAAATTGCCCAAGGCGTTCCAATCGCTGCCATTGGCCCCCGTCCAAGCAACGGAATAGAGCCCACTGACGAGCAAGTCAAGCTCGTCGGGATTGGTAGGATTGATTTGCAGGCTGCCCTGGGCGCGGTTGGGAAGACTGCCGAGCGTAAAGGAGGTGGTCGCGGCGTCGGCCAGCGCGGCGACGTCGCCCGGGTCGGTTGCAATCAGGGCGTAAGATCCGGTGCCGGAGATCGCGCCGGTGATCGTGATCGTCTGCGAGTTGGGATTGAGAGTGCCCGTGATGCCGACATTGTTCAGTCCGTTGCTGATGACCAGCCCTGGACTGCCAGGAGGCCCCACTGAATCGAAACTGATCGTGACGTTGGTGCCGAAATAAGAGCTCGGAAACGTCACCCCGTTGGCCAAGGTCAAGGGGCTGCCGGATGCCATGCCGGCTTCCAGAGTCGTACCATTGGCAAGGGAGACCGCTCCATAGATCGCGCCCGTTCCTCCAAGGGTCCCCGCCGAAACCGTCACGGTGCTGGACGTGCTCGAACTTGACGAGGCATACAATGATCCGTTGACCAGCAGCCGCCCGCTGGCCACGGTCGTCGAGCCGGAATAGCTGTTCGCGACGGTGAAGGCGATCGTGCCGTTGGGGCCCAATTGCAATCCCCCATTCGATCCGGCCGTGGTCCCAGCGCCTTCCACATAGACTGGATTCGTTGCGCCAATCTGGACCGCACCCGTCCCGCTAATCGGGCCGGTGAAATCGACGCGGCCCCGCTGGGCGGCATAGAAGACAGCCGGGCCATTCAACTGAATGGCGCCGTTCATGGCGGTGTAGTCGTCCGTGAAGCCGCCCAGCACCACGCCGCCGTTGATGTTGCCGGAAACCGTGTTGACAGTGATACTCCGGTTGGTGAACAGGGTCGGGTTGCTGCCGATCAGCCGGCTATTGGGCCCATCGGTCAAGAAGGCCAGGTTGGCCCCGGCGGTCGTGGCGCTGGTCCCGATAACGAGTGCGGAGCTGCCTGAGCCCAGGGCGCCGGGCTGGCCGTAGAGGCCCGCCCAATCGTTGGCGCCGACCAGCAGCGCCCCCGACAAGTTGCATGCTGGTTGCATTGAAGGTGCTGCCGCTGTTGGCGAAAATCAAGCCGCCATTGCCGGTAAAACTGACGTTGATGGCAGCCGAGGTGGAGTTGCTGATGGGACCCGCATACTCGCCCTCCGGCAGCGGTGAATTGGCCCCGCGGGTCGACGACCATTGCCAGTTGGCGCCGGCGGCGGAATTCAGATCGATCGGATTCTCCAGGATCAGCATCGTGTTGGCGTCCGACGAACCCAGCGTCAGGCTGCCGGCGAAGTAGGTGCCGTACTGCAAGGTCTGCAAGGTTGGCGAGGCGGCGGTCGACGAGTACAAGGCCACGACGCGCGGCGCGTAGGTCGAACTGGAAGCGGAAAAGCCCACGCTGCCGCCGGCGTTTCCACCCAGACTGATCTGGCCGGCCGTCGGCGTCGTGCCGATGGGAACCGCCTGATAGGAAAAGTCCGAGGTGAAATTGGGATAGTTGGGGTCGCTGCCGAGCGTGGCGCCGATCTCGAGAATCGACGTGCCGCCGAAAGCGTTCAGGCTCACGGGGGCCAGGTACTTGTCGCTGCCGCCGCTGGTCCCCAGGGCGTTGGGGTTCAACAGCGAGAGGATTGACAATCCGCCGCTGGTGCTGTTCGACACGGTCACGAATCCGGCGGGGGCATTCGTGTTGGCGCCCGAGATCATCAGTTGCCCGTTCAGGACGGTCGTGGGGCCGGAGTAGCTGTTGGAGGCATTGGTGAGTTGCAAGGTCCCCGAACCGAGCTTGGTGATGCCCACGGCAGCGGAGCCGCCGCCGGAATTCTGGATCAGGGCGCTGAACTGGACGGGCGCGGTGGCATTCGTCGTGTCGATGCCGAAGGACGATCCGGCCAGCAGACCGCTGTTGTTCCCCGTCAGGTTTGCCAGGAGGGTCGCGGCCTGCGAGACCGTGAAGCCGCCCGCCGTGTCGACATTCACCGCCAGCGTGCCCAGAGTGCCGGCGGTGATGTACGCCGGGGTCCAATTGCTCTGGTTCCCCGCATAAAGAGCACTGGTCTTGGCGAACTGCAGGATGCCGGCGCTCACGGTGGTCGTGCCCGTATACGTGTTCGTGCCGCTGAGGATCTGCGTTCCGCTGCCGACCTTGACCAGGGACAGGATGCCCGCGCCGTTCTGAATCGCCACGGAAGAGGACCCGCTAACGCCGCCGTAGCCGATGGTCAAGGTCGAAGCGGTGGAGACCAGGTCAGCGATCGTGCCCGTCCCCGCGCCTAGCGCGCCCACGGTGGGATCGAACCCGTGCAGGTCGAGCGTGCCGGCGGTCATCGTGAGAGAACCCGTAGCGGCGCCCAAAGTCGCCGCGGTGCTGCCCAACTCCAGGATTCCGCCGTTGACCACCGTGCCGCCGCTGTAGGTATTCGAACCGGCAAGCTCCAGGATGCCGGCGCCGCTCTTGATTAGGGTGCTGCTGCCGTAATTGACGATGCTCGAACTGACGAGCATGTCAACGGCGCCGGGGCCGCGATTGACGTTGAGCGTGCCGCCGTTCAGGCCGATGTCGGTGGCATTGGCCAGCGCTGGATTGCCGGCGGCGTCGGAGGTCACAGTCCAGGTGCCGCTCAAGGAGTAGTTATTGCCGTTGGCCCCGGTCCCGGCGCCGGAGCTCAACGTGCCGCCCGTCATGTTGAGCGAGGTGAGCGTGGCGCGGACCCCGGCGTTCTCGTACATCGTGCCGTCATTGATGACCAGATTGACCGCCGTGTAACCGCCGCCATTATAGTTCAGGGGGTCCGTGGCGTTGCCCAGCAGCGTGGCGCCGCTGTTGACGATGACGGTGGAACCGCCCGCAAGCGGCCCCGCGTCGCCAATGTTCAACTGCAGGGTGCCGCCGTTGACGATCGTGCCGCCGGTGTAGCTGTTCACGCCGCCCAGGGCCAGCAGGCCGCTGCCCGTCTTCAGCAGCGCGCCGGCGCCGGTAATGACGCCGGTGTACGTGGTGTTCGTGTTGATGCCCCCGACGGTCAGCGTGCCGGCCGACACGCCGGCCGTGGTGGTGAGGGCGAAACCGCCGCTACCGCTTAAGGAACCGAAGTCGGGATTGGCCACGGCAAAGGATATTCCGCGGGTGCTGGACATGACTACCGCCGCATTCTCCAAGGCGGCGACCGTGGAGACCCCCATTTCGCCTCCATGCCCCGCGGCTGCGCCCGCGACGCCGGACTGACTGATCGTGACCGTCCCGGTATACCCGCCCGAACCGCCCAGATAGACAATTCCTCCCGGCGCGGCGGCGTTGATGAAGATACTATCGATCCTCAGGGCCCCCGAACCGGTCAAGTTGTTGACGTACACGGGCTGGTACTGGGTATAGATCGTACCGCCCCCGGCCCCGATCGTCGTGACGCCCGTGAACGTGTGTTGATCGTCTTCGGCAAGGATGGTGCCGTTATTGAGGGTGAAGTTATTGCCTACGGTGTAGAAAATCGATGCGCCCGTGGTGCCGCCCAGCGTCAATACGCCGCCGCCAGTAATCCCGACCGTTCCCGTGCCGAGCGAAGCGGTATTCTCCGTGCCGGTGTCGAAGCTGCCCAGACTGAGCGTGCCGCCGCCGATGGTCAGGCCGCCGGAAAACGTGTTCGAGGCCGTAAGAACCAGCGCCCGGTTTCCCGTGACCGACACCGCACCGCCGCCCGCGATGACGCCGCCGTAGGTCTGCGCCGTGCCGATGTTGTACGCCAGCAACGTGTTGTTGCCTACGGTGATTCCGGCGGTCGCCAGCGACCCCGTGGCGCCGTTGCCGACCTGCAACGTGCCGCCCGTGACCGACGTTGAACCGGTGTAGGTGTTCGCGCCGGCGAGCACTTCTGTGCCTGCCCCGCCGATCACCACCGACAAGAGTGAGTTGTTGCCGGTTTTGTTGAGGAGTGTCTGCGCACCGATCACGCCGCCAAAGGTGTAGCTCTGGCCGGCAGCGGGATCAATTGTGAGAACGCTGGCCGAAGCGCCGTTGGTGGTCGATAGCTTGCCGGTCGCATCGCCGCTGAGCCCGGCGATCGTCTGGTTGCTTGCCCCGTTGTCGAAGTTGAACCAGCCGCTGTTGACGAGACTGAGGACGGTCGACGCGGGGAGGATGTTGTTGGGGCCATTGGCCACATAACCGTCGTTGAAGGTGACAATGGCGTTGTTGATGGTGGTCGTGCCGGTGTAGGAGTTCGAACTGCCCAACTCCAAGATATAGGCATTGGTTCCGGAGTTCACGGCCGTGCCGCCCATCACGGTCAGGTTGCCTGGGCCGCTGATCGTGCCGCGGTACTGCACGGCCGTCTCGTTCGCGCCGAGTGTGCCCGATGAGACGGCCGTGACTTGGATCGTCCCGCCGGAAGTGCCGAGCGCGATGCCTCGATTGCTATTGATCGTGGCGGTATTGGAGGCCGAAACCGTGGTGACTTGCAGTCCCCCGCCGTTGAGAGTGATAGCGGCCGAGGAGGTCGCTGCCGGGACTGCCCCCAGGTCGGCATCGGCGGCAATCGAAAGCATGCCGCCGCTGACGGTCGTGCTGCCGGAGAAGGCGGTGCCGACGTTGCCGAGCACCAGCGTGTTGGGCCCCAGCTTGAGCAGCCCGCCGCTGCCGCTGATCAAGCCGGAAAAGGTCTGCGCAGTGCCGTTGTCGAGCGCCAGCACGGAGTTATCGGTAATCGTGGCCGTAGAGACCGAGCCGTTGCTCGCGCCGTTGCCGAGTTGCAGCGTGCCGCTGGTGATGGTCGTCGGGCCGGCATAAGTATTGCTGCCGGCGAGCACCTCCACGCCGCTTCCGGCCACGGTCAGGCCGCCCGAGCCCGTGAGGGCGCCGGAATAGACGCTGGCCACGTTATTCGAGCCGCTAATGTTCAAGGTCACGCTGCCGCCGCTGACGCCGAGCAGGGCGATGCTGCTGCTGCCGGCCAGGCCGGCGACGTTGTATACGCCGCTGCTGGCAAAACTCACGCCGCCTGTCGCATTGTCGGTTAGCGTGCTGTTCTTGATCGCGTTGAAATTCGCCAACTGGAGCGTGCCGCCGGAGATCGTGGCCGGGCCGCTGAAGGTGTTGACATTGTTGAGCACGAGCTCGTCGCCGCTGTTGGTCAAGCCGCCGTTGCCGCTCAGAACGCCCGAGTAGGTTGTGGCGAGCGTGGTGTTCGTTCCACCCGTGATGTTCAGCGTCAGGCTGCCGCCGCTGACGTTCGACAAGGTTATATTGCCGCCGCCCGATAGTCCGCCGACTTTGTAGGCTTGACCGCTGGTGGCAAAGATCAGGCCGCCGTTGGCGACATTGTCGGTAACGGTGCTGTTCTGCAGGGCGCCCACGTTACCCAACTCGAGCGTGCCCGCGCCGATCGTCGTGCCGCCGGCGAAGGTGTTCGATCCCGTAAGCTCCATCCAGCCGTTGCCTGTCTTGGTGATGCCGTAGGTCGCGGCGTCCTGGACGATCTGGGAAGAGACGACCAGGTCCGGTGCGCCGAATTGCCGGCCGCCACGTTGAACGTCGTGGTGGCCTTCAGCTCCAGAGTGCTGACGCTTATCAACGCCGTGGTGCTGGCGGAATTGGTGGTAATCGTGCTGGGCGTAAGATACGTATAATCCGTTCCGCCGAGGCCGGACATCGTGCCGGCGGTCATCGTCACGGTACCGAGGTGAATATTCGAGGAACCGGCTTGATTCAACACGCCGCCGTTGATGACGATCGGCGGCTGAGTGGAATTGGCGCCGAAGGCCGATTCGTAGGCCTCGACCGTTGCTCCGGCGTTGATCGTCAGGGCGCCGGTGCCGATCAAACTCGTGTTGCTGTTGAGCGCGCTGTTCGGATTGATGACGAGGGTCCCGCCGCTGACGGTCGTCCCGCCGGCATAGGCATTCGTGTTGGTGAGGTACAGGACGCCGGTGCCGCCGCTGCCGTTGAGCGTGAGGTTGCCGCCGCCGCTGATGATGCCGCTGTAGGTCGTGGTGTTGTTTCCGTTGACGTTCAGCGTCATACTGCCGCCGCTGAGGCCCGACAGGGAGAAATTGCCGCTCCCAGACAGGCCGCCCACAGTGTAGGTCTGACCGCTGCTGGCGAAAATCAGGCCGTTGCCGACCGCGTTGTCCGCGACGACACCGGCCGCCAGGGCGTTGACGTTGGCCAACTCGACCGTGCCGCTGGTGATCGTCGTGCTTCCGGCGTCGGTCTTCAGGCCGGCGAGCACTTCCGTGCCCAGCCCGCTGAAGGTCAGGCTGAGCGCGATGCCGCCGCTGCCCGAGTGGCCGCGGCCATTGACGGCGACGTTGCCGATGTTGCCGTAGTAGGTATAGCTCTGGCCGGCCGCCGGATCGATCGTCAGCGCCGCCGCGGAGCTGTTGTTCTCGGAGCCGATGGCCGTGGTGCTGTCGCCCGACAGCCCGGCCAGAGTCTGCGAGGAGGTGTTGCTGTAGAAGGCGAAGACGGCGGAATTGGAGAGCATGAGGACCGTCGTGGGAGGCAGGATATTCACGCCGGTAATCGTGTTGTCGTTGGTAACCGTGGCGTTATTGATGATCGTATTGCCCGAGTAATTGTTCGTAAGGCTGTCGAGCACTAGCAGGTAGGACGAGTTGGAACCGGGGGAGTTTACCCCGTTGCCGCCAGTGACGGTCAGCCCGCCGGGGCCGGTGATTTGCCCCAGGATTCGCACCGTGGGCGTTGTGGCGCCGTCGTCCGGACTGCCGCCGGACGTGAAGGGAATATTGATGGTGCCGCCGTTGGCGCCCAGCGTGATCGTGCGGTTGGCGGGGAGCGTGGTCGAAGCAGTGACGCTCAGCACGCCGCCGTTGAGCGCAAGGCCGCCCGCGGCGGCGCCGAATGCGCCATTGCCCGCGATCGAGAGCGTGCCGCTGGTGACCGTCGTGCCGCCCGAGTAGCTGTTGGCGAGGTTGCCCAGCACCAGCGGACCGGGGCCGGTCACCGACACGCCGCCGCTGCCGCTGATGAGACCAGCGTAAGTCTGCAGCGTGGCATTATTGAACGCCACCGCGCCGCTATCGTTGATGTTGCCAGCTACCGAGCCGTTGCTCGCCCCGTTGCCCAGTTGCAGTGTGCCGCCAGAAACCGTCGTGAGGCCGCTGTAGGTGTTCGAATTGGCGAACACCAGGAGGCTGGGGCCCAGGGCATTCACGGTGCCGTTGCCGCTAATAATGCCGCCATAGGTTTGGGGCGTGGTATTATTGAAGGACAGCGCACCGCTATCGCTGATGTTGCCCGCGACCGAGCCGTTGGTCGTGCCGTTCCCGAGTTGCAACGTGCCGGCCGAGATCGTCGTGCCGCCGCTGTAGGTGTTCGAACCGGAAAGCGTAAGTTGACCGGCGCCGTTCATTACTAGCGCAAGGGTGCCGGAGCCGTTTTGCAAAACGCCACCAAAGGCGCTCATTCCGCTTGGACTGACCGTCAGCGCAACGGCGCTCGTGGTGCTATTGGTAATCGTGCCGGCCAAACCGTTAAGGCTGGGCAAGGTTGGGCTCTGGCCGTCCAGATCGACAACTCCGGAGTTGGCTGTCAGGCCGCCGACGCCTAGCGCCGTGGCGCTGCCGAGTTGCAGCGTGCCGGCCGAGACGTGCGTGCCGCCGCCGTAAGTATTCGCGCCGGAGAGGGTAAACATGCCGCCCACCAGGTTCAGGCTGCCGCGGAGGTTCGTGTCGCTGATGTTGCCGGAGAATACTGTCGCTTGGCCGTTGGCGCCGACGTTCAAGGTCACGTCGGTGCCGCTGCCGTCAGTCAACAGGAGGTTGCCGCTACCGGCCAGCCCGCCAATATTGAAGCTCCCGATGTTGGGTGCGAACGCCAACCCCCCAGGAACTGTGAGCGTCGCCGTGCTGTTTTGCAGTGCGTTTGCGTTGGCCAGGGTCAGCGTGCCGCCGCCGATGGTCGTAACGCCCGAATAGCTGTTGGCGTTGTAAAATGTGACGCCCGCCGAACCATTCAGGGCTACCGTGGCCGCGCCCCCAATCGCTCCGCCTGAGAAGCTGTAGGCAAGGACATTATTGTTGAAGACGACACTTAGAGGCTGAACTCCCCCGGCAGCGATCATGATAGGGCTATAATTCCCGGCCGCCGTATCGTCGAAAGTCACGTTCGAGTTGTCGGAGTAGGTACTCAGCAATCCACCCGAGACCCAATTCTGATCGGAACTGTTAGGATCCCAGACGTTACTCGTAGTTCCAGTCCAGGTGTAAGAAGGTTGCGCAAAGGCTTGCGGCGGGGCCGCGACCAGTGCCAGAACAAACGACCCCAAAACCGCCCAGCAGCAATCTCTGCGACTCATAACCCCTCCTAGAGAGCGTTTGAACGACCATCAGAATGTGGCAATCAATATCCCATCCCAGGCAGCCCAGGCAGCCGCTATCCGGTGGTAGAACGGCCAATTTCCGCATCATAGCTGCCATTGGAAAAAAACGCAAGCATTTTGCTGTAGAAAGGGCCGCAAGGACGATCTCCGGCCGGGCGATGTCGCCCCGGGGCGGTTGCCGCAGGAGCGAGGGCGAATTATACTACCGAGTGCTCGGCATCGAATGTCGAGAATCCCCGCCCTTTGCTCGCATCGGGCCGTCATCGAAGGAGAACCGCTATGTTCCGTTTCCTCGCCGCATCAATTTCGGCCTTGGTTGCCGTCACGCCCTTGGCCCGGGCCGAAGATCCCCAGCCGATCAAAGTCCTGTGGTGTACGGGCGGGGCCTCGCATGACTACAAGGGCCTCCAGCCGATTCTCACCAAGGGCATCCAGAAGCAATCCTCGCTGCCCCTTGCGTTCACGCCCTCGACCGACCCCAAGGAATGGGCCAAGAGGGGTTTTGCCGATAAGTATGATCTGATCGTCCTCTTCTTCACGCAGCACGATCCGGCTGGAAACTCCGCTGGCGAAAAGCCCGGGAAGGCGATCGCTGCGAATCTCGCCCAGACGATCCACGACGGCAAGCCGGCCGTGGTGATCCACGGCACGCTTCACTCCTATCGCGAGTTGAACCAGGATCGCGATGCCTTCTGCGAGGCCATGGGCCTGACTTCCGTCAGGCACGACACGGCGCGGAAGTTCGCCACGAAGAAGGTCTCCGATAGCTGGATCATTGCCGACTGGCCGGCCGATTGGACAACCGACAAGGACGAGTTGTACGAGAACGTCAAGCTCTGGCCGAATGCCAAGCCGCTGCTGACGGCGTACAGCATCGAGTCGAAGAAGGACCAGGTGGTTGCCTGGACCAACCAGTATGGCAAAGGTCGGGTCTTCGCCACGACGCTCGGCCACGCCAGTCCCACCACCGACATGGAAAGCTATCACAAGCTGCTGGCCAACGGTCTCTTATGGGCCTACGGTCAGGAGAAGAAATAGCACCGCTGCCATGAGCCTCCGCCGCTGCCCCATGTGCGAACACCGCTTCGATGCGGAGCAAAGTCCGGCATTGCCCTTTTGCAGCGCTCGCTGCCGTCTGGCTGATTTGAATCGCTGGTTCAACGAGGGCTACGGCCTGGCCTACGAACCGGCGGAGGATGAAGTGCGGTTGGCTGAGGCGGACGAAGAAGAGGAGTGACTTCATTACGGTGAAGAGTTCCCGCTTTTTTTCCACCTCGGGCTCTTGACTTCATCCCGAAGAGACCGAAACATTCACACCGGCGAATACGAGGACCGAAATGGTAATTTGGCCCGAGGCCATCAACCTGGGCCGCAAACAGAAAGGACGGACAAAAATGGCTATGAAGTCAGAGCAATCGCGACGGCAGTTTCTCTTGGCCGGAACCGCTGCGGGAACGGGACTTGTTGTCACCGGGTTCGCTGGCGTCGCCGCGGCGGCCGATAACCCTGCCCAGCCCAAGAACGCGGTCGAGGCCGCGGAGGACATTGCGCCGCCCGAAGACCTCATGCGGGAGCACGGCGTCTTGAATCGCATTCTGCTGATCTACGAGGAGTGCCTGCAGAGGATTGGGGGCCAGAAGAACTTGGATCCGGCCCCGCTTGCCGGTTCGGCGAAGATCATCAGCACCTTCATCGAGGACTATCACGAGAAGCTGGAAGAAGACCAGCTTTTCCCCCGCTTCGAAAAGGCGGGCAAGCTCGTCGATCTGGTGAAGGTGCTGCGGGAGCAGCATCAGGCCGGCCGTCGCTTGACGGGCGACATCATCCAGTTGGCGACCCCGGCAGCCTTGAAGGATGCCACGGGAGCGAAGAAGCTCTCCGCGTCGATTACGCAGTTCATCCGCATGTACCGGCCGCACGAAGCCCGCGAGGACACGGTTCTCTTCCCGGCGATTCGCAGCCTGATGACGGCCAAGGAGTTCGACGAGCTCGGCGACCGCTTTGAGGACAAGGAACACCAGTTGTTCGGCGAGCATGGATTTGAAGACATCGTGGCGCGGGTAGCCGAGTTTGAGAAGACGTTGGGGATTTACGACCTCAGCCAGTTCACGCCCAAGGCGTAAGCTGACGTGGCTTTTTCCCAGTTCGCCTCTTGACTTCATCCGGAAGAACCGATATATTCACTTAGGCGAATATGAGAACCAAAACCGCACCACCTCAGACGACGACGATTTTCCGGGCGCTTTCCGACCGCACCCGGCTGCGGATCCTCAATCTGCTGCAGGGCGGCGAACTGTGCGTCTGCCACCTCGTTGACATCTTGGACGTTCCGCAGCCCACCGCCTCCCGGCACCTCTCCTATTTGCGCAGGGCCGGGCTGGTGGTTGCCAGGAAAGACGGCCTGTGGATGCACTACCGCTTGTCGCCCGCGCATAGCAAGTCGCATGCGATGCTGCTGGAGTGTCTCGCGCAGTGCTTTCGCGACGAGAGGATCTTCGCCAAGGACAATGAACGGCTGCGGACTGGAGTCGGTTCCTGCGGCAGCTAAATTTTTTTGCCCCATATATACGCCTAAGCGAATATATAACCATGAGCCACAAGACGAAAATCCTCTTCCTTTGCACCGGCAATTCCTGCCGCAGCCAGATGGCCGAGGGCTGGGCGCGGTGCTCAAGGCCGATTCCATCGAGCCCTATTCCGCCGGCATGGAAACGCACGGGCTGAATCCCGACGCGGTCCGCGTGATGGCCGAAGCGGGCGTCGATATTGCCGGCCAGCGATCGAAGAACGTGGGCGAGCTTCGCGACGTGGCCTTCGACTACGTCGTCACCGTCTGCGGCCATGCCCACGAACACTGCCCGCTTTTCCCCGGCGTGGCGAAGGTCGTTCACGCCGGTTTCGACGACCCGCCCCGCCAGGCGGCCGGCGCCGCGACCGAAGAAGAACGCCTTGCGCCGTACCGCCGCGTGCGGGACGAGATTCGAGCGTTCGTCCTGGGGCTCCCCGAAGCGTTACAGAAACAGGACACGACGAACGAAGAAGCGATAGCACAATGACCAACTGCGATGCCAAGCGGCTTTCCTTTCTCGACCGCTTCCTGACCCTCTGGATCTTCCTGGCGATGGCCGCCGGCGTGGGACTGGGCTACTTCGTCCCTGGCATCGAGCCCTTCATCAACCGTTTCCAGGTGGGCACGACGAACATCCCCATCGCCATCGGCCTGATCCTGATGATGTATCCGCCGCTGGCCAAGGTGAAGTACGAGGAGCTGGGCGACGTGTTTCGCAACTGGAAGGTGCTGGGCCTGTCGCTGGTGCAGAACTGGGTCATCGGCCCCGTGCTGATGTTCGCCCTGGCCGTGGTCTTTCTGCCGGATCATCCCGATTACATGGTGGGCCTGATCATGATCGGCCTGGCCCGCTGCATCGCGATGGTCATCGTCTGGAACGAGCTGGCCAAGGGCGACACGGAATACGCCGCGGGCCTGGTGGCCTTCAACAGCGTCTTCCAGGTGCTTTTCTACAGCGTCTACGCCTACGTCTTCATCACGCTGCTGCTGCCGCTGTTCGGCCAGAAGGGGACGTCTCGTGCAGGTCAGCATGGGGCAGATCGCCCAGAGCGTCTTCATCTACCTGGGCATTCCGTTCCTGGCCGGGATGCTCACGCGGTTTGTCCTGCGGGAGGCCAAGGGGCGCGAGTGGTACGAACGGACCTTCATTCCGAGAATCAGCCCGATCACGCTCATCGCCTTGCTGTTCACGATCGTGGTGATGTTCAGCCTCAAGGGCAGCCTGATCGTGCAGATCCCGATGGACGTGGTGCGGATCGCGATCCCGCTCTTGATCTACTTCGTGGTGATGTTCCTGGTGAGCTTCTACATGGGCCACAGGATCGGGGCCGACTACGCCAAGACGGCGACGCTTTCCTTCACGGCCGCCAGCAACAACTTCGAGCTGGCGATCGCGGTGGCCGTGGCCGTGTTCGGCATCAACTCCGGGGCCGCCTTCGCCGCCGTGATCGGGCCGCTGGTCGAGGTGCCGGCCTTGATCGGGCTGGTGAATGTCTCGCTCTATTTCCGATCCAAGATGTGGCACCAGGCGGTGGGGCCTGTGCCCGGCAGAAGTCCGTGAGATTGTCGAGCATCGGGCGTAGAGTGAATGAATTAAATCACCCCCATCGATCGCCCGGCGCCATCCGAGACGATTCCCTTGCGTGGGGCGATTTGCTGACGTACATTTGAACGACGAGCAAGTCCCTGCACAGCCCATTGCCATGACCTCCACGCCACCGGAAAGCGATCTGCGACGCCAGAGTCTGCTCACGCAATTGGCGGCCATTTTGCAAGTCGATGCCGGCACGGTGGATGGCCCAGGCAAGCAGGGCGACGCGGCGGCGGACGCTTCGTTCCCCCGGACACTTCCCGCGGCAGGCGGTTTGCCGACGAGCGACCACTCGCTGCCGCCCTCGCCGGGAATGGCGCTAGGCGACATCGCCGGCGCATCCCCTCTTGAACCACTATCCCAGGAAGGCGAATTCCTTCCTATCGCCCCCCGCGAGTTCTCGAAGCTCCGTCTGTCCGAAACGGAGGTCGAATCGCTGATCCTCAAGTTCTTGTTGAGCCGCCAGAACGCCACGGGTCGGGAAATCGCCCAGCAGATCGGCATTTTGTTCTGCATCTGCGAGAAGCTCCTGCACGTCATGAAGGCGGATCGCCTGGTCGTCTTCAAGGCCGCCAAGGTGGGCGACTACCTCTACGAGTTGACCGAGTCCGGCACGCATCGCGCCCGCAAGTTCGCGGAGATTTGTGCGTATTTCGGCGCGGCGCCCGTCTGCCTGGAAGATTATGCCGCCAGCGTGGCCGCCCAGTCGCTGCAAAACTGCCAACCGAGCATCGACAACCTCCGCCGCGCGTTCGCCGACCTGACCCTCAGCGAAGAGATCTTCGAACGCCTGGGGAGGGCCATCGTCTCCGGCAAGGGACTGTTCTTGCACGGTCCGCCCGGAAACGGCAAGACCAGCATCGCCGAACGCGTCACGCTGGCCTACGGCGCAACCATCTGGATCCCGCGGGCGATCAGCGCTTGGGGCGAGATCATCCGCGTTTACGACCCGAGCTGCCACCAGGAAATGCCGCTGCCCAAGGGCCAGGGTCTCGCCGACCAAGCGCAGATCGACCACCGCTGGATTCGCATCCGGCGGCCCACGATCGTCGTCGGCGGGGAGTTGCTCCTCGACAATCTGGAAATCACGGGCAACCTGAAGACGGGCGTCGCCGAGTCGCCGCTGCAACTGAAAAGCAACTGCGGCACCTTGGTCATCGATGATTTTGGCCGTCAACAGGTTCCACCCGCGTCGCTCTTGAATCGCTGGATCGTACCGCTGGAAAAGCGTTACGATTACCTCAATCTCACCAGCGGCCGGAAGATCCAGGTGCCGTTCGACCAGTTCCTGGTGTTCTCCACGAATCTCGAACCACGGGAACTGGTGGACGAGGCGTTCCTGCGGCGAATCCCCTACAAGATCGACATCGGAGACCCCACGGAGCAGCAGTTCCGCAGCCTGTTTTGGGAACTTGCCGAGGCGATGGAAATCGAGCCTTGTCATCCACCACTGGACTACCTTATCCAGAAGTACTATCGCAGCACCGGCCGTGCGATGCGGTTTTGCCAGCCCCGCGACCTGCTGCGGCAGGTCCGAGTCTACTACGATCTGCTCGACCAGCCGGCCCGCTTGACCACCGAGGCACTCGACGCAGCGGCGACGGATTACTTCTCGGTCTTGTGAAGACTGCCTAGTTTTCCTTCTTGCGGGAAAAAACTCTGAATTGCCAGACGTTTTTACTAGCAATTCGCCTTGCCAGACAGGAGCGCTTTCGGTATTTTCCGCCGTCCGTATATTTGTCTCATCGAAGAATGTCTGCACGTCTTTTCTGGAAACTTACAGCTTTGCACGGCTTGAAGCGATTCGGAGCACGGCCCTAGGGTTCAGTTCCTAGGGCTGCTTCACTGCCGGCAGGAAAAAAACACTGCCGAAGGCACCACGGTCGTCGTCCACCGATTTTTCGGACGGCGGCATGGTTCTTCGGGAAAGGGCCTTCATGGCTGGACAGCCAAACACAGCAGGCATAAGCCGTCGCGTGGCGCTGTCCGCGCTGCTGGCGCTGATAGGACCGCTATGGTCTGTCAGTTTCGGGCAGATGCCGCCGGAAGGTCCGATGCTAGGGCCGGAAGGGCGGCCGATGTACGCTGCCGGCCCGAACATGCCCGTGTACGTTCCTGGCCCGAACATGCCGATGCCCGCCGGGCCCAGCACGCCGATGTACGCTCCTGGCCCGAACATGCCGATGCCCGCTGGCGCCCCCAACATGCCCATACCGGGTCCTGGCCCCGCGATGTCCCCGCTCGGTCCGCCACAGCCCGGCGGCACGCCGCCAGCCACGCCCCCGGAGGAGATCGTGGTCCAAGTTCGCGTGGAAGGGAACCGCACGGTCGGGCTGGAGAAGATTATTCCGAGAATCCGCACGCGTGTCGGCCGGGCGTATGATGAATGGCAGGTCCAGGAGGACGTTCGCGATCTTTATAAGATGGGGGTCTTTGCCTACGTCCATTCCTTGAGGCAGCCGGTGCAGGGCGGGGTCGTGGTCATTTTTCAGGTGGCGGAGCGGCCGCTGCTGCAAGGAAGTCTGGCATCATCGGCAACGACACCTATCGGACCGATGTCCTCAGAAAAGAGGCCGAACTCAAGGTGGGCGATGCGGCCGATCCCTTCGCCGTGGAACAACGGCCGCCGCAGATTGTGGAATACTACAGAAGAACGGGCTATAGCCAAGGTCCGCGTCTCCGTCCTGGAGGGCGACAAGGTGGGCGATTTGCGGGTCGTCTACGTCGTCAACGAAGGGCCGCGCAAAAAGTGTCTGTGGGTGAATTTCGTCGGCAACACATTTCGTCAGCACCGCCAGGCTGAAGACGATCATCGACTCGCATCCGCCCTGGTTTTATCTGTTTTCCGGCGAGGTCGACCGCAAGCAGATCGACGAGGACGTGAACAAACTGACCGCTTATTATCGCGGCTTCGGCTTCTATTGATGCCACGTCGGCCGCGAATTGGAATCAACGAAAACCAGGACTGGGTCACGATCACTTTCGTGATCAACGAAGGGCAAGCGATACCGGTCCGCAATATTTCCTTCCTGGGCAACAAGAAATTCGACACCAGCCGCCTGGCCGCCAAGCTGAAACTGCTCGGCGGGCAGTCCTTCGACCAGAACCAGCAGAACCTCGATCTTGCAAAAGCTCCGCGACGAGTACGGCGGCGAGGGTTACGTCTTTGCCAAGGTCGAGGCCGACAACCGCCTTGTGGATGAGCCCGGCCAGATGGATAAGCTCGACATCGTCTACACGATCGAGGAAGGCACCGCTACCGCATGGGACGGATCAATATCGAGATCAAGGGCGAGAACCCGCACACGGCGATGACGGCCGTGCTGAACCGCCTCTCCATCAAGCCGGGCGACATTGCCGATACCCGCGAGATGACCGCCAGCGAGCGGCGACTGAAGGCCTCGCAGCTCTTCAAGGTCGAGCCGCAGAAAGGCGTCGAGCCGAAGATCGCCTACTCGCCGCCGACCGACGACAAGGACACGATGGTCGCCGGCCAGCAGCGAACGAGTTACTACTGCGTGCCGGGCGGCCAGGCCCCGCTGCCGCCGGGTGAAGCCTATCTCGACGTGTTCCTCAGTTCCGGCCCTCTCGATCCGCAAGCAGGCGGGCCGCAGAATACCGCTTACCCGCCGGCCGCCTTTCCGCCGCCGACCTATGTCCGCCAGACATTCCAAGTGCCGGCCCCCGCGGCTCAGATTCCCTCGGGACAAACCTATGCCGCGCTGCCGTACCCGCAGCAAGCCCCACAGAGCCTCGTGCGGTTTGCTCCGGCACCCCAAGCCCCCGTTTATCCGAATCAAGTTCCGCCTGCTCCGGTCTATGCCGGCGGGGCCAACCAGCCGCAAAACTATCCAGTTTCGCAACTTCCGGGTCCGGCCGAAATCCAGACACGTTATGGACCGACCAACGGTTGGACACGACCGCAGCCGCAGAGTTGGCCGCCGGCCAATGAGAACAACAACGGGTCCTACGGCGGGCAACCGCAGAACTATCCCGCCCCGCAACCGCCCGCTGGATCGTCGATGAACTACTACTCGCCGGCCGCGGCGAACACGTACGCCAACCCGCCCGCCCCGCCCTACGGTGCTTCGCCTACGACGCTGCCCTCGGGCTATCGGCAAACGACCTACTACCGCGGGCCGGGGGATGGCTACGCCAACGTCAATGCAGGCTACCAGGGGCCGGACGCAGCGCCGCCGCAGAATGCTCCCTGTCTGCCGGCGGCCGATCCGCAACCCGCCTTCCAAGGCCGGACCTTCCAGCAGCCGGCCGAAGGAACTTGGGTTCCCAAATGGCAGCCTTATGCGCCACCCCAGCAACAGGCGCAGGCCCCGGCAGGAAGTTACCCGGCGGCGGGACCGGCGGTCGTGCAAACTCGCTACGAATCGGGCGACAGTTGGGTGCAAACACAGCCGCTCCAGGGACAAAGTTGGGCGCCGGTCGGTTCCGGCAACAACGGATCCTACGGCCCACAAGCGCCGCAGAACAACCCGCCGCCGCAACCGCCGGGGAACTTGATGTACAACCCGCCGCCCACGCCCTATTCTCCCGGCCCGGTTTACAATGGCCCGCCTGCTTACAACGCCGTGCCGAACAACGGTCTTCCGGCCGGAAATCCTGCGTATACAACCGCGCCCGTGACGGCTGGCGGGTATCCCACCGGGTATCCCAACAGCGGACAGGGCTTCGGCTCGCCGGGCAGCCCGCCGCCAGGACGACCCGTGACTGAGGTTGCCGCCGCCAGCGACCTGTTCAATCCGGCAGAACCGATGATGAATCCGCCCACCGGCGATCCCGTTCGCGATCTGCCGCTTTATATCAAGCCGGAAGAGACCACGACGGGCAGACTGATGTTCGGCGTCGGGGTGAACTCCGATGCCGGCCTGGTGGGCAACATCACGCTCGACGAGCAGAACTTCGATTGGACGAAGGTGCCCACCAGTTGGGAAGACATCATGGAAGGCCGCGCCTTCCGCGGCGCCGGCGAGAAGTTCCGCCTGGAACTGGCGCCCGGCACCCAAGTCCAGCGCTACATGATCAGCTTCACAGAGCCCTACCTCGACAATCAGCCGGTGAGCCTCAGCCTGAGCGGGTTCTTCTACCAGCGGATTTACCCGGAATGGACGGAAAGCCGCGCAGGGCGGCAGCGCAGGTTTGGGCTACCAGTTCACCCACGACTTGACCGGCAGCTTCAACTTCCAAGGACAAAACGTCGACATCAAGAACCCGGCCTATCCTGTGCCGTCGCTGCAGGACGTCGTAGGGCACAACCAGCTTTTCAGTTTCGGGGTCTCCTTGCGGCACGACACCCGCGACAACCCGTTCCTGGCCTCGGAAGGGCACTTGCTCTCGGGCACGGTCCAGGAAACGGTCGGTTCGTTCCAGTACCCGACGGCGTCGGTCGAATTGAGCCAGTACTTCCGCATCTTCGAACGTGCCGACCGATCGGGCAAGCACGTCCTGAGCTTTTCGCTCAAGGCCGGCTACACGGGCGATGACACGCCGATTTTCGAGCGCTACTATGCAGGCGGTTTTTCCACGCTCCGCGGCTTTGCCTTCCGCGGCGTGACACCGCGCGACCCAGTCTATAACATGGGGGTGGGCGGCGACTTCGAGATGCTCTCGACGGCCCAGTACATGTTCCCGATCACCGCCGACGACATGCTCAAAGGCGTGCTCTTCGTCGATGCCGGCACCATCGAACCAACCATCAGCCAATGGCTGGACAAGGTCCGCGTGGCGCCCGGCTTCGGCCTGAGAATCTCCATTCCCATGATGGGGCCAGCCCCCATCGCCTTGGACTTTGCCTTCCCCATCAGCCAGCAGTACGGCGACGTGACGCAGATGTTCAGCTTCTTCGTGGGCTTCAACCGCTAGCCCAGCCTAATCCACTTCAATTGCCGCCTGCGGACACTGGTCCGCGGCATCCTTGCAGGCCGCCTGGAGTTCTTCCGGGACGGGGTCCACCTTGGTGTGGGCCTTGTCGTCGGTTCCCATTTCAAAGACCTTGGGCGCCACGTCAGGACAAATCCCGCAACCAATGCAAAGGTCCGGGTCGACTCGCGCTTTCATGAACTGTTTCTCCTCGGGACGGTGTAGGAAGTGTCGTCTTTCTGCGGTGCCCCAAGGGAAGGAGATTGCAGACTCCCCGAAAGCAGCGTTAAATGACGACCGTTTTGCTTGTCTTGGCACGTCAGCTCGTGCTACAACAATCATATCGGTTTTGCCGCAGCTTGCTACCCTAATTTTGACGTAATTTCATGTCAAAATTGCATCACGCTTAGGCCGTGTGACCCGCTGATAGCAATTTGGGCTTGAAAACGTGATCTGAGCGGGCCGCATTGTGGAAAATATTCTATATTGTTACGGAAGCATTAAGAAACCAAGAGGAAAGATAGGTAGGGTGGGACGAGTGGAGCGAGTCCCACCAGGAATGCCTATCTTACTGTCTGTCAGAATCATGTTACCGGCTACTGCCTGAAGTCATGACCCGAATACTTGTTGTCGATGACGTGCCCTCCAATGTCACGGTGCTGACCTGGATGCTCATGCACCAGGGCTACACGGTAAGCTCGGCGTTAAGCGGCCCGCAGGCGTTGGAGATGATCGCCGCCGAACGGCCCGACGTTGTGCTCCTGGACATTTCGATGCCGGAAATGAGCGGGATTGAAGTTTGCCGGCGGCTGAAGACGGATCCCCAATTGCGGCTGATCCCAATCATTCTGGTCACTGCCCGCACGCGGGACGAAGACATGGTCGAGGGCCTCAATGCCGGGGCGGACGACTACATCACGAAGCCCGTCACCCGCGAGATCCTCTCGGCGCGTCTGCGGTCGGCCTTGCGGATCAAGAACATCTACGACGAGCTGGCTGACAGCAACGATGCCTGCGCCGAGAGATGGCCGAGCGGACCAATGCCGAGGAGAAGTTGCGCCACGCCCAGAAGCTGGAGTTGGTGGGGCAATTGGCCGGCGGCATCGCCCACGAGTTCAACAACCTGCTGCAGACGATCGAAGGCTATGCGGCGTATGCCATGGAAGGTCTTTCGCCCCAGGAGAGACGGTACCAGGATTTGCAGCAGGTGCTGAATGCCTCAGGCCGGGCATCCGCGCTCACGCGGCAGTTGCTGGGTTACAGCCGTCGCAGCGCCTTGGAGAAGAAGAACATCGATCCCAACCGGGTGGTCGCGGACCTGGCGAAGATGATCCGCCCCTTGATCGGAGCCCGCATCCAGCTCGAGCTTTTCCTGGCGGCAGATATCGGCACGATTTGCGCGGACCCGGGCGAGTTGCAGCAGGCACTGTTGAATCTCTGCCTCAACGCCCGCGACGCCATGCCGTCCGGCGGCAAGTTGATTTTGAAGACCGAACGCGGATTGTGCCGTCACGATGACTGCTGCGCCGCGCACAGCGGCCATCCGCCATGTTCCACGTGATCGACACGGGCTGTGGCATGTCGCTGGAAACCCAACAGCGGATTTTCGAGCCCTTCTACACGACGAAGGAAACCGGCAAGGGGACCGGGTTGGGGCTGGCCAATGTCTATGGCGTCGTGCGTCAGCATGGCGGCTCGGCGCACGTCGAGAGCGCGCTGGGCAAGGGAACGAAGTTCACCCTGTGTTTGCCTATCGTCGACGCGCCGCACGCCGACGATGGCGGCCAGGATCGGCTTGCGGCTGCGAACCGGAGCGAGATCCCCGTCATCCAGGAGAGCCGAACGTGTCCGCTTCCTGCCTGAATGGTGGCGCAGTTCGCGCCGGGGCGAGAAAAGCGCTGGTCGTGGACGACGAATTCCACGTGCGGTCGCTCATTTGCCGCTGGCTCAGCGACGAGGGCTTCGAATGCCTTCAGGCCGACAGCGCTCCTGAGGCCTGCCGCTGCCTGCACGACGACCGCGTGCAACTGGTGACCCTCGACATCACGCTGCCGGGCCGATCCGGCACCGACTTGTTGGAAGAGATTTTCGCGATCTGTCCCGATGTTGTGGTGCTGATGGTCACCGCCACGCAGGAAGCCCGCACGGCGATCGACGTCCTGCGGCGCGGGGCGTCCGGCTACCTGGTCAAACCGGTCACGCGCGAGCAGTTGGTCCTGCAGGCCCGCAAGACGATCGCCCAGCGGCAGATGCTGATCGAGCGCCGGCAATATACCGAGCGTTTGGAAGAGCAGATCCGGCAGCAGACCGTGGCCATCCGCCATGCGCACGAAGAGACGATTCACCGGCTGGTGGCGGCCTCTTCCTGCCGCGACGTGGAAACGAGCGGGCACATCCTCCGTACGGGACTGCTGTCCGAGGTGCTGGCCCGGGCCCAGGGCTGGTCGCCGTCCGACGCCGAGGCGATCCGCCTGGCGGCCCCCATGCACGACGTGGGCAAGATCGGCATTCCCGACGCGATCCTTCGCAAGCCGTCGAAATTGACGCGCGAAGAGTTCGAGGTCATGAAATCGCATACGACGATCGGGGCCAACATGCTCGAAGGGTCCAGCGCGCCGATGCTGCGGATGGCGCAACAGATCGCCCTGAGCCATCACGAGCGCTGGAACGGCGGCGGCTATCCGGCCGGGCTGGGCGGGACTGCCATTCCCGAAGCGGCGCGGATCATGGCCATCGTCGACTCCTACGATTCGCTCACGCACGACCGCGTTTACCGTCCGGCGATGTCCGAGGAGGCGGCGCTGGAGATCATGCGTCGCGGCGAGGGCAAGGACTTCGACCCGAGCCTGCTGGCGCTCTTCTTTCACAACCTGCCCGCGGTCCGCGCGATCGCGGCCAGGTATCCCGACGAACCTCGCGAGAGCGCGGAGTCCGGCTGGAACTGCCTCCCCGGCGAGCTGGCCACGCTGGCCGAGCCGGCAATGGCGTAGTGCCGAGCGGCCCTTTGGACTGCGGTGGCCGGGCACCAGTACGCTGCTCGCCGAATACGTCCGACGGGTGGTTTTTGCCCGAACTTGCCCGAAATTCGGTCTGCCAGTCCGCTGTTCGATCCTTCGAACGGGTGGTTTTCTGCCCGAACTTGCTCGGAAGTCGTTCTGCCAATCCCCCTGTTCGATCCTTCCAACGGGTGGTTTTTGCCCGAACTTGCTCGGAAGTCGTTCTACCAATCCCCTGTTCGATCCTTCCAACGGGTGGTTTTTGCCCGAACTTGCTCGAATTTCGTTCTACCAATCCCCTGTTCGATCCTTCCAACGGGTGGTTTTCGCCCGAACTTGCGCGGAAGTCGGTCTGCCAAGTGCCATCTGATTGCGGCTAGTTCCCAACCGAGAATTCGGGCTCGGGCGGAGCCCGCGGTCCACGCCGTACGAGGACGCTTCAGCCCGGCGGGCAGCTTTCTCTTTCCAGAAGTCACTGTAACTGTCGAGTACGAACAATAGGTAGTTTCGAGTTGATGACCTTGTGGTCGGGAAAGGGGCATTGCGCCTTCGAGTGGCGCAAGCTCCTGACCGGGGCGATTGACGAATTCGCCCCGGTTTGCGCGGCGGGGTCGGCAAGGCCCGCCGCAGAACCGAATTGTCAAAGAACGGAGAATACGCGTAATTATGTATAGTTCTGGATTATTGTCAAGGGCCTGGACGAGTGTTTTCCGCCGCATCGCGGCCGGCGACGAACGCGATTGCCCTAAGTTGTCTGGCTGCAAGGGGTTCCGGAACGGGAAAGAACCGAAATCCGCGAGGAAAAACCGCGGCTTTCGTCAGCGCCGCGATAACCGGGGTCAGAATGGTCGCGGGAAAATCGCCGCAATGCCTTGGCTCGTAATGGGTCGAGAATTCCGGTTGATCGGCGATCGGCGGCGGAAGGATCCAGCTTGGCGACGGCACCAACGGCCACAATGCCTCCCTGGCCGTCAGCAGCATAACGGCCGCCGCCAAATTCCTGGCTGGCAAGCCGGCAGGGCTGTATGGGATGGGCGACTTGCGAGCGCGGAAATCGCGGGCCGAACTGCCGGCGCGATGTTATGACCGGGGCCGGCTTGCGAGGCCGCCCCGGCCTGCGCGACGCGTCCTGACGGGTGCGCCGCACGGTTAAATTGTCAAAGAGCAAAAGAGTCGACAGGTCCGTCTTTGGCAGCAAATCGCGTGCCAATCGCCGGCACTATTCCGTAATTATCCATAACTAGTGATAACAAAAGGGCTTGCGGCAGGCAGGAAAACGGTGCGCCGCTGCCTGGCATCAGCCGCCAAAAGCCAGGGCTGCCAAAACAGGTACGGAACGCCTGAACACCGGGAGGCGGCCTGCCAAAATGGCGGTTCTATCGCCGGCTGGACCGCGACGCTATCGGCAGGACGCAGACCTTTCGCAGGCCGCACATTCGGAATCATCTCAGGCCTCCGTCTTATTTTATCCCCCACCAGAGATGGGTTTCCCTGGATGCAAGCATTGCTGTCGCCGAGTATAATGGCGTCATGGCCAACAGGAAGTTGGAGTGGTATTCCAAGATGCGCTCCGGGAGGTAGAGGGCACGGAGGGGTGACTTCCACGCGCGAGAAGTCCAATGTCGGTTCGGCGGCCCGTTCGTCGTTCCGACGGCGAAAATTGCCGTGGCAGCATGAACATCTTCGACTTCCGCCAGCAGTTGATCGACGACTACGCTGGCTACACGCGGAGTTTCATCCAGATCCGCGATCCGCAGATCCGGGGCTACGTTGCCGGTCAGCTCGAAGTGGGCGTTCTTTGGCCCGATCCGCTCATCCAACTGAACCCCTCGACCAACTGAACCTGCCTGTCGAGGCGTACTCCAGCAATCCGACCGCGAGGTTCCAGGCATTGGCCAACACCCAGCGGGCACTGCGAAACGTGCTGGGTTACCGGCTGTACCGCGACTTGAAACGCGGATGGCGTGTCACCTCGCCCAACTTGGAGCAGTGCGGTCTCTTGGAGATTCAGTACGAATCGCTCGACGAGGTTTGCACCGCCGCCGACGTGTGGCAGGACTGCCATCCGGCACTGGTTTCCGCTTCCCCGGACGTGCGACAGCGGATCGCCAAGGTGCTCCTGGACTTTCTGCGGCGGGAACTCGTCATCAAAGTGGGAATCCGGCAACACGGAAGTCCTTGCCAGGAGTTGACTCCCTCATTCGGATATGGATAATAATAAGTGGCATGTCGAAAGGGCACTCCTGATAAAGTGACCTGGGTGCCGTTTCGCACAACCGATGTCGGTGGGCCGTGCCTTGGGCTGCCCGAACAAGTAGCGAACTTAAGACCGGCGGATTGCCGACAGTTCTCACGACTGTTGGCCCCAGTCTGGAATCAGCTTACGAGGGGAATCGGCCATGATGCCCGTTCTGGAGCTATTGTTCTGTGAAATCGCCGGCAACCCCTGGGATGGCCGGGCTACGGTCCGTTTCCAGGGCGAGCAGGGCGACCCGTTCCCGGTACGCGAGGGACTCACCAGCAGACAGCGGGATGAGATTCGCTGGTACATCGAAGATTACATGGACTTCCCGGAGGGCGGCAACGAAATTCGTGCCCAGCAGGTCGAAGCCCACTTGGCCGCGTATGGCCGCTCCCTTTGGGACGCGCTACAAGGTCCCGCAGTCCAGACTTGGCTGGGAGCGGTTCAGGCCGCGGGTGCCGGGCGACTGGAACTGAGAGCCAAGCAGCTTTCCGACGAGGTGGCCTTCCGCACACCCTGGGAGTTGATGCGAGTGGGCCTCTCGTCACAGTCGCCCGGCACGCTTTTGCAGCAACTGGGCGTGAGCGTGGTCCGCCGAGTCAACGCCAATCTGCCGATGATGACGCTCCCCGACACGTCCACCGGGCTGCGGATCCTGACCATCGTCTGCCGGCCCGAGGACGCCGGCTTCCTCGATCCCCGCTACACGCCCGAGGCGATTCTCGGGGCCCTGGCCGAGCGGCCTGAGGTCTCGGTCGATTTCTGCCGGCCCGGCACGCTGGCCGCACTGGTCGACATGCTCCAGCGTGCCGCCGATGCGGGTCAGCCCTACCACGTCGTGCACTTCGACGGCCACGGCGACTATCTGGCGGCCGAAGGCGGCGTGGGCATCCTCTGTTTCGAGAAGGACGATGGCTCGACGGACCCGGTTCGGGCGCAGCCGTTCGGCGACCTGATGGCTCGCTTCCGTGTCCCGCTGGTTGTGCTGGAGGCCTGCCGCACGGCCACCAAATTCTTCGCCCAGGACACGGTGGCCGGCGCCCTCTGCGCCAGGGCGTGGGCACGGTGGTAGCAATGGGCCACGCGGTCCACGTCGACATGACCCGTCGGCTGATGGCCGGGTTTTACGGCGTGATCGCTCGCGGCCGGCCGTTGGGCGAAGCGATCCAGGCTGGCCGCAATCAACTCCGCTGCGCCCGGCCGGCGCCTTGGCACCGATGCCGATGCCAAGGAGATCGACTTGCAGGACTGGTTCGTGCCGCAGCTTTATCAAGGGGGCGTCGATCCTGTGCTCTTGTCCGGCAAGCCGAAACGTCGCAAGGCCCGGCCGGTGCCTCCGTTTGAGGGTTTTGGCGATCCGCCGCGTGCCGGCTTTCAGGGGCGCGGCTACGAACTGCACCGCCTGGAGCGGGCTTTGCTTCGCAACCGGGTGGTCGTGGTCCACG
Source organism: uncultured Planctomycetia bacterium (assembly GCA_963824275.1). Classification (GTDB taxonomy): domain Bacteria; phylum Planctomycetota; class Planctomycetia; order Pirellulales; family Thermoguttaceae; genus JANXQG01. The sequence goes on from CAWGOT010000013.1 coordinate 214,428, forward strand.
CGCCGGGCGGAATGGGCAAGACGGCGCTGGTACGCGAAGCGGCCCACTGGTGGGTTCGCACTGGCCTGTTTCTCGACGGCGCGGTGTTCGTCTCCTTCGAGCGGACCCAATCGCCCGCGGCACTTGTGAATGAGTTGGGCCAAGCGCTGGAAGGCATCGATTTTCTCAAACGGTCCCCCGAGGAAAAAGAGACTTGGCTGGGTGAGGAATTCGACCAACGGCGAATGCTTATGGTCTGGGACAACTACGAGTCGGTCCTGCCCAGCTTCAACGCCAAGCAGCCGGCGCCGGCCGAGTACGCCCGTTTTGCCCGCCGCTGGACGGAGCGCGGCACACGGATCCTGGTCACCAGCCGGGATCCGTCGGCGGGGCTCGACGCATGGCCCTTCCCTCTTGGCGAACTCAGTAAGTCTGAGGCCCTCTTGCTCTTGGTCCGCTTCCTGGATCGCTTGGGCATCGATCGCATGCAACGCGTCCAGCGCGGCCTGACCCCCGAAATGCTCGCACCAATCTACGACCGCACGTGCGGCCATCCGCTGGCGTTGGAATTGCTCGCGCCGTACATCGTCAAGCTCGGCGCTGGGCAGGTAGCGGCCGAGGTCGGTGCGCTGTTGGCCAAGGCAACGCAGGAGCACCCGGAGGAACGCAACCGCAATATGTGGGCCTCGCTCCAGTTTTCGATTCAGCACCTTTCTGAAGCGGCCCGAAACGCGCTCCCCGCGGTCGCACTCTTGGCTGGCGGCTGCCTGGAGGACATGGCACCGGCCGTGGCAGGGCTCGACGCTACGGCCTGGTCCGCCGTGCGTGAAGAGTTGGAGCACAGGGGCCTCGTCCGCATCCAAGGCGCGCTTTCCTACCGCATCCCGTGCTCGGCGAGATCGAACAACTGGCACCCTCTGGCGACTTGTTCAAGCGGTTCATCGGCGTGATTTTGGCGTTTTGTGCGGAGTTCGACAAACTCGCGCGTTCGGCGGATACCAAAGCAGGGCTTCTTGCCATGGGTCGCTGCGAGGCCGTGGTTCGCCGCGCGATCGGTCGGGCGTTGGGCGCGGACAATCAAAGGACTGCCTGGTTCATGGCTGATTCGTTACAGATGTTCCTCAAACTGACCGGCCGGGCCAACGAGGGCGCAAGCTTGATCACCGACTTGCATCACCGCGTCAGCACGTCCGAGACGGAAGAAATCGGCGAGACCAATTCCAGGCTTACTCGCGAGGCTGCTTGGGCTCGCGCAGCGACTGACACCGACGGAGCCGTCGAACAACTCAACGAACTTCTCGTAGTTCTCGATGCCGTTCAGGTATGGGATACTCGCCAAGAGCGCACCTGCGCCAAACTGACGCTCGGCCGTATCAATTACGAAGTCCGCGGGCGACCTGCCGACGCGATCGAACCGCTGAGGGAGGCGGAAAGCCTCTTTGCACAATTGGAGAACGAGGGCCTTATCAATAGCACCAACCGGGCTGTAACGCTGGGCGATCTTGCCAATGCGTTCGGCAGCCTTGGACGTTACGCGGAGGCTCACGACGTGGCCGGTCGCGGGCTGACACTTGACCGTCAGCGGAATGACACGTCTGCCAAAGCGCGGGCACAGGGACGCATTGCGAACATCCTAATGTCACAAGGCCGTCTCCAAGAGGCTGAGAATTGCTACAACGAATCAATCCGCACAGCCGAGGATGCGGGCGATGACGAAGTGATCGGTATTGTTGCCCAGCATTTAGCCGGCCTCGCCCTCAAACGCGATCGGCTAGAAGAAGCAATTCGCCTGCTTCAGACTGCAGTTACCGCGAGCGAGCGCGCCGGGAACGAGCGGGGCAAAATGCAGGCGTTCAACTTGCTGGGAAATGTTGAGCGAAGGCGAAACAATCTCACTGCCGCACTCGCCTGGTACGCCCGAACACTGGAAATTGCGGAGAAGCTGGACAACGTCGAGGGCCAGACAGCGGCCCGATCGAATCGGGCCAACGTACTTTCGACCCAGGCCGCGCGGATAACGGATCCCAGGGAGTCACGGCGACTCTTGAGCGAAGCCGTTGCGGAAAACCTGGATGCGCTGGCGCTCGAAAACCAACTCGGTCGACCTGAAAAACTGGCGAATTTGCACTCGAATCATGCCGGCTTTCTCCGCTTGGCGGGCCAATTCGGCGAGGCCCAATCGCATGCCGAACAGGCATTGGCCATTTTCGAGAAGATCCAAGCCCCGGGAACGTGGAGAACCCTTAACGTCTTAGAGAAGATCGCAGCCGCGCGCGGTGACGCTACCGCGGCAACGGACTACAGGCGTCGCAAGGAAGCGGCCTTCCAAGAGGCCGAAGAGCGGGCCGGCACGCCACCGCTACCGGCGAAGACCGTGGCGGCATTCCTGAAATTGGCCCTCACGGCCCGAGGCCGCGGTGACACGCTCCTCCAGGCGCTTGCCGCCGTCGGCGCGGACGACAACCTCTTGGCGACCATCGACAAACGAGATCCCTGGCTATCGGCCCACCTCCGCGCCCTTGCCGAACGTCGGCCGCGGCCCACGGTCGAAGTGCCCCAGGCGTTCATAGACCTGCTCAATCAGGCATGGGAGGCAGGCGACACGTAGACGTTCGATGCGGATTCGCAAACTGTTGTGGTCCGATTGTTTTCCTCAGGAGACCCAATGATTGAGTGGGCATTTCAGCGGCTACGGCAACGATCGTCGCCACGAATACGGGTATCCCCGGGTGCCCCACGACTGATGCCACGCGAGACTGAATTAGGACAATCACATGCAGTTACCTCCGGTTCTTAATCCAGAGCAGTTGAAGCGTATTGAAAGCATGCATCGGGGATTCCTATATCAGCACCTCTTCGCAGTCGGATGCCTGTTGGTAGCGCAGCGGGCCGGTGTCTTGAGGGTGATAGTCGAGCAAGACGAGGACTTGGAGTTGAATCTGGCTGATTCCCGACTTTACATGCAGGTCAAGACTCGCACAGACCAACTCGACTGGAGCGACATCGAATCAAGCGTCGACCAGTTCCACTTTATTCGCGAGGACCACAGGAACGGGAATAGATTGGGTAAACCGATCCTGTGCATCGTGACCAACGTATCTCCCGGCAAGGCACTTCTTGAGAGATATGCGCGCGACCGACTGGCCATCGGACGTGAAGGTCATCTGGCCGGCGTGCGGGGACACGTATGCCGCTTGGCTCCCGCCTGCATGGCCATCGATCAAGGAAGCGTTTGAATGGTGCCGGGAACAGGCCGATGCAATTCCCTGCGGATCACTTGCCGGAGACGTACTCGTCTGGAAGTTAGCGGCGCTTGTCCAGTATGCCTGCACGGGAGAAGAAAATCGGGATCATAGCTTTCGAGCCAGCGATTTGTCCGACCTGTTCAATCAGGCCGTCGTTCAGTTGCAGAGCTTTCCAGAGATGGCAAAGCCGTATATACCTCATGCCGAAGAGCCACCGTATTCCTCAAACGCGCAGGTTCGATTGATTGTTGGACACTCAGGGGCGGGAAAGACAGCTTGGGTTGCGGAGGCGTCAACACATACCGGTGGTTCGGCTGCTTACTGTGATGTCGGAGACACGCCGAATCCTGCACTTGCAGCGACCCTCGTTCGTGAGCTTGCTGCGACCATGTTTCCTCGCACTGCAGAAGAACGCAATTCCGTTCTTCTTCCCGGATACAGCGGGCTTGATTCACTTCGTGGCCTTGACCACCTGCTAGCATCAAAACACCTGCCGCTCTGCGTCTTTCTTGACAATACGCATCGTGCAGACCCGGAGAAGGTGGCGGAACTTGCAAAAGCGACGGTCTACCTGCAATGGGTTTTCATCTCGCAGCCTTGTCCTCAGCAAACGGAGCTTCATGCTCGGCTTGGCACGACCGCAGAGCATCTTCAAGGGTGGAATGCGGATTCCGTTGCGGCATGGTTCAGGGCGGGAGGTATTCCCATTGACTATCCAGTTGCCGAGAACGTCAGGTCGGTTACTGGTGGCCTTCCCCTTTTCGTGCAGTCCATCCTCGCGCTAACGCAAGATGTCTACAACGGGGATGTCAGCTGGTGTTGCGATGATGTCGCCGAAGCGGTGCATCCGAAGACGACACCACAAGACGTGATTCTCGGGAAGGTTCGCGACAGACTGTCGAAACATGCCCGTGAGGTGGTTGCACTCCTAGGGATCTCCAAGGTGCCCCTTAGTATTGACGAACTGACGAGCGTTCTCGGCGCGTCCTTCGGAATGAAGGATCGGCTCGCTGCTCGCATGGTGCGTGAACTTCACGATTGGGGTGTAGTTCGGTTTATCCGTTGCCAAGAGGTTCAGTTGCATGATGCTTTTCGCCCGATCGCTGCAGGCTTTATCGACGACCTCGGCAACGACGCTGTCCTTGCGGCCAGACGTGCGATGAAGAGCATTCTGCTCAAATCGATTACCGAAGAACCTGATACTCTGCGACAAAGGTTTTTCTTGCGGTTGCTGCCTTTGATTGGAGAAACGGAGGCCCTGATCGACGTGGCAACTAACGAAGGCGAGTTTCTACGGGAGCTTGGCCTCGTTCCCGAGCTATCCACGATTCTGCGTGAATACGTCGACGATCCCAATTCTTCGGCACGCGACAGCTTCTGGGCATTAGATGCCCTCGCTCTGTGGGCCAATGACCAAAAGGACTTGGGGAAGCTTGAGAAGATTACTGCCGAGATGGGAGTCTTGTTCGACTCTGCCAGCCTGGGGCGTCGAGAAAGAGCCGCACTCGCAACGAAGCGGTTGCTTTATTTTGGGCGCACCGGCAACATTGACGCTGTCTTTAACGAAATGCGAGTTGTTGAGGATGTGCTTGCCGAAGACGCCGAGCATCGACGAATCCTCGTCTACGATTGCGGGGTAGCATTGTTCCACGCACGTAGGTACTCAGAAGCCGCGAAGATCGCAATGTCAGTGGCCGAAGAGTACCTGACCGAGCTTGGGCTTGGTGGGGGTCTTGCTTCAGAAAACTTGCCGGAAATCTGGAACGGTATCAAGAAGACGGAATCAACGCAAAGCGATTTGAAACGGCTTGCTGATTGCCTCGACCTGTACGCGATGTCCAGCGACCGACTGGAGAAAGTGTCGTTTCCGGCCAGGTTGCACGCCCACAAGTTCTATATTCTGGCCGGAGCCTACCGCTCGGCAATACGGGTGGGGCAGGATTGTGCCGACGAATTGCTGTCGTTGTCCAATGATCCTCTCGAGGCTCGTGGTTTTATCGAACAATCTTTGCTCCCTGCCGTGGGTCAGTTCAAGTTGATGGAGTATGTTGTCCCTGTGCGAAGTCAGTATGCCGTCATAATCGCTTACTGTGGCGATCATGCGCTTGCCCGAAAAGAGATAAGCAAACTCTTGGAATTCGGTCTCGAGGATGAAGATCGAAGACGTGAAGTGGAGAGGCAATCCATTTTGATCGAGAGGATCGCCCGCGGTTACAATCCGTATCGTGCGAGACAACTTGAACTAGCTCGAATGCGACGGGCCTTGATCCGGCGTGATTCGGGCAGGAAGAAGGTGGGACGAAATGAAATGTGCCCTTGTGGGTCGGGCAAGAAGTTCAAGAACTGCTGCCTGCGGAATCGGTAGTTGCCGGAACCTACGCACCGTCCAGCAAGCTGGATGGGGTCGCGGGCCGCGAGGGTATTGCTGCCAGCTACCCCCCTTCATAGCGGCTGACGCTGAAGACCACATAGTTATAGGGGATCAACATCGTGGGGTCGGTCTTGTTCACGACCTGGCCGTTGCCCGGCGTGTAGACCCAGTCATCCCAATCCCAGACCGTCTGCATCGTTTCCGGGATCTGCACGGCCAGATAGGAGCCGCTCGCGAGCCGGGCACCCGTGGCAATGCCGGTGAAATCGAGCCCCATGTAAAAATCCTGCACCGGGACGTTGCGATGCCGCCCGGCGATCGACTTCGTTACGGCCACCGCCATCTCCGAAAAGGGCGCGATGGCGGGCTGCAAGGTCGAGGCCAGCTTCAGGCCGGTCTTGAAGGCGTTGGAATCGAGGAACCCCAGGAACGCCTCATCCTCCTGGTTGGCGACGTTCACGGTAAAACACTTCAGGGCGACGCCGTCGGCGCCGACGTTCAGCCCGACGAAGATCGGATAGCCGATCACTGCGACCTGCTCGCCCTCGCGCCCCCGGTAGGTGGCATTGAAGTGCAAATGCTCGACGTTGCCCGGCAACTGGTTCTGCGCGTAGAAGTCGAAGAGGACGCGATGCATTCCGCCGCCCGGATAGGCGGCGATCCGCAGGCGGTCGAGGCGGATGTTGACACGACCGTTCTTAAGCGACGCGTCCGGGGCGATGTTACCCGCGTGCCGGATGGGCAACAGGGCGTTGCCCGGCGCGGCGGGGGCCAGATAGCCGAAGGCATGGGCCGTGTGCTGCCACGGTTTGTCTTGAAAGGGCCAGAACGATGGCCTGCCGAAGGACCGCGACATGCTTTCATGCGGCGTTTCCAAGGAGGCGGCCGTTGCGTTGTCGCCAAGTTCACGGAGCTTCGCGGCGGCTTGGGCAGGCGGCAGCTTTCCCAGGACGGGGAGATCGTCGAACCATGCGTTGGGATTCATCGTCGTGCTTTCTTGGTGAAAAGGTTTCGGTGCAGGTTTGGCCCGGCAAACGAGGTGCCGGAGGCATCTAACCGTTGCGCTAAGAGGGTTGCAGTTTCTGCTCAATCTTATCGAGTAACCGTTTCGTCTCTTGGAACTTTTCGGCTGCCCCAGCGCCGTAAGATTCGAAATCCCGCAGGGTGGCTAGGGCGTACTCTCGCGCATCGGGCAGTTGGCCCAATTCCGCGAGCACTACCGCGACGTTCATGCGGGCCTGACCGGCCCCAAAGCGATTCTCCGAAAGTTCCATGTAACGGATTGCCTCGCGGAAATGCGTTAACGCACGCTCGAAGTCGCGTCCTTGCCCATACGTCAGGCCGAGTTGATTGCGTGTCACTGCCAATTCCGCGAAGGCGTTTTCGGGCAGCATGGCCAACACTTGGTTGTATGCCTTCAACGCATCACGGAGATAACGGCGGAGTTCGACCTCTGGCCGCCGAGCGGCCAGAGCTTCATCGAACCGCTCTAGCGCTACGGCACCCAATTGTCCGATACACCTAGCTCGTCCCATCACATCTTCGTCGGGCACGAACCTAAGGCCTTCGCGATACCACCGCTCTGCCTCGTCGAGATTGCGGATCGGCTTCAGATCCTTATACGCGTTCCCTAGATTGAAAGCGCAAGGTGCCGCCCCAGCCCTGTCATCAATCACGTTCATCAGTTCCAGGGCCTCTCGATAAGCCGTCACGCAGTCACAGTTGAGAAGCTCCCGGCGAACATCGCCCAGTTTCCCCAGGGAAACCGCTAAAATGCGGACTTCATTCCGATCGTTTCCCGTGACCTTTTGGCCCAATCTCCGGATGCGTTCCGATAGTGGACATGGCGCAGTTGCCTGCGCGCGTAGGCCGGCCTCTTGTTCCAGGCGGGTAATCGCGTCGTGGGCACGGCGGCGGTTCCAGTCGACCCGAACCTGCTGGAGATCGTTAGCCTTCTGCCACTGCCGCATTTCCCTCGCCAAGTCAACTCGATAACCGGTCACTAGGCTCCACCTGGCCTCTCGCCCAGGCAAGGGGCCATCGCCGACCGGCTCGACGAAATCGGGGACGATTTCCTCGACGAGCCGTCTCCACTCCGACCGCCGGCCTGTGTGTGCGTAGAGGACGTGCAGACCCTGCATGACACTAGTTAGCGGGTTCCACCAATCATTCTGCCGCGCTAAACAACGCGCGTAGAGCATATTCGATTCTTCAGCCTGTATCACCGCGATCGCGCCGCAATTGCCGTCAGAGTATTCATCGTGATAGAAGTTCCCCAATCGCCCCGTCGCCTCGACAAAGGCCCGTGTGGCGGCGAGTGCCGGATTCGCACGTGCCGATTGACTCCCCAACACGGGAGGGAAATGCCGACCAAACTCCTGTCGAAAGAACCACGGCACTGCTGGATGAATTGCATAGTAGCCCTGCCCGATCGCCGTCAACAGTCCCACTTCGGCTGCACGGTCGAACAGGGAAATGCCGGCGTCCCGCGTCAGCCCTCGCACTTCGGGAAGGCACCAATCAGCCGCCGGATCGCCCATCACTCTCAGCGCATCGACATTCACAAACCCCTGAAAGAAATGCAACAAGGCAAGCTGCCGCCGCTCGTCATCATTGAATGCATGCTCAAATCCGTAGGCCAGCGCGGCCCCCAGGCTCCGGGTGCGGCCTTCGCTCTGCTCGTCGTCAAAGGCCGCTTCGCCGCTGCGGAGGGCCTCGACGAATGCCTCGATTTGCTCGCGGGTTTGCAGGTTATCTCGCAGGGCCTGCCGCACTAAGGCCGTGATCGTGAGCGGATTGCCTTCCGTGAACCGCAGCAGCGGCCGCCAGTCTTCGAACGTCGGCCAGTTGCCGGCCCGCCTTCTCGGCCAGGGCGCGGGCCAGTTCCACCCGCTCCTGCATGGGCATCGGGCGGATCGCAATCCGCCGCGGCAAGTCGTCGAGCCAGGCCCGTTCGTCGCGGCGGGAGGTGAGCAGGAATTTGGCCTTCGTCGTGCGGCAGTCGCGGAGAAAATCGGCCAGTTCCCGCTGCTCTTCCGCGCTCCAGGGCGATGGAGTTCCCGCCGGAAATCCAGCCACCGGCTCGACGTTGTCCCAAATCCAAAGGACCGGGACTTGGCCCAACACCTGGAGGGCCACCGCGCGCGCGCGGCATCGTCGAGCGCCAGCCAGTGAATGCCCTTCTGCTCCAAGACGGGGCCGAAGACCTGGCCGATCAGGTCCAGGACCTGCGCCAGCGACAGGTGTTGCTCGAACGTCGTGAACAGCACCGGCCCGTGAATTCCGCCGGTTACGGAGTACCACCGCGCAAACTCGGCCGCCGTGGCCGTCTTGCCGCTGCCGGCATAAGCGTGCAGGAGAACGACGTGCTGCGTGTCGAAGGCCCGGTCGAGGGCCAGAATCGTCTCGTCGCGGCCGAAGAAGCCGGCGTCCGGCGGCCTGGGCAACTTGGAGTCGAGCGATCCGGCCGCCGCGGTCGTCTGGCCGGCCCGGATTTCGATCTGAATCTGCCCGCCGGCGCTTTCCGCGGAAAAAAGCCGGATCGGCTCGGTTTCATAGACGACTGGAACCATCCAGTCCTGCAGCGCGATCGGGTTGTAGGCGATGCTGCGGCTGGGATCGCTTTCCAGCCGCTTCCGGGCCAGCGTGGCCGCCTCGCCCAGCGGGCGGCCGCGAACCAGCTCCGCATACAGATCGGCCACGAACTTGGCCGCCGTGACCACGTAGACGTTGTAGCGCATGGCCACCAAGCCCGCCAGCCCCTGGTCGACCGCCTGTTGGGCCAACGACCCGAATGCCTGTACTTGGGAATGCGGATTCTCCGATGTTGTGTCGCCCGGCGCGGCCGACGGGGGAGCGTCGGGGGCGTCGGCCTGCGCACTGCGGCAGGCATTGAGCACGAGCACGGGCACATTACAGGCGGCAAGCAACCGGCCCAACTCGCCGCCGTCGACCAGGCGGTAGTTCGAGGTATGCGCCGGATTCTCGAAGACCAGGTAGCCGTGCTCGCCCGGCACGGGCTGATGGGGATACAGATCGGCAGGGGAGAACCGCCGGGAATCCAAGGGCAGTTTTTCGGTCAATGTGTTGAGGGCCTCTTTTTCGCCCTTCTCGCGCCATTGCTTGAGCACTTCGGCCATGTCGAGGAAGGCCCCGTGGCCATCAAAGTGGACCACGTCGTAGGACTGACCGTCGCTGGTAGCCCGCTGGAGCATGTCGCCCAGCCGATCGAACGTGGGCGGACGAAGGACGTCCAGTTGATAGACGGCGCGGGCCTGCTCCGTCAGGCTTTTCAGCAACCGGCTTGCCACGGAGCGGAACGGCACGTCGTCCTCCGCTCCCGGGCGGCAGATCACCAGGAGGATGCGGATCGGCGAATCACGGCGGTCGCTGCGCGGTGGAATGCTCGGCCGCATCGGGTTCGTGTGGGTCCGCACGAATACCCGGGCCGACGTGGCCAGGGCGTGACGAGTGTGGGGATCGCGCAGCAGTTCCCAGGGGACCGCCGTGGCCCCTCGAACGCTGGTGGCCACTTCGACCCGCAAGTCGTTGACGTTCCCCTCGACCCGCGACCAGAGGCGAGATGCGTCCTGGTTGGCCGTGCCGTCAGCGCGACAGAAAGACCTTATTGAACAACTCGCAGCCGAGTTCCTCCATCCGCTTTTCGATTCGGGCGGCGATCGCGGGCGCCGGATCGTGGGGATGTTGGAGATAATCCTCCAGATACCATTGCAGGTTATTGCGGTCCTGCGGGGTCATCGCAAAGGCGAACTCGGCCGTAGCCGTCTGCCGTGCCCCCGCGCCCTCCAGGGCAATTTCGACGCGGTTGCGGTCGTTGTCCAGCTCGAATTGAGTCAACCGTAGGATCGGCATAATTTCCCACTTTTCGGCGGAGAGCGCGATCTGATATTGGCAACCGGCATTATAGCACGATTTCCGTCAGTCGCGAAGCGCCAGCATAGGACAAGTGCTCGCAAGTTCATAAGACACCGCGTTTTTCCGTTTGTCGTTGGTGCGGATGGCGCTGGAGCAGAGGGGGCCGCGGGTCGCGATTTCACCGCACAGACACCGTGCGCAGCCTCGACCCATCGGAAAAAGGCGCCGTCAACTACTTCCTAGGAATGGCCACATGCAAGCTGTTTGCCGCGAAGTTGCTCGACGCGCCGTGGCTTCTGCACCTGGGTGTTTTTCGACCGCTGCTCAACCCCCAACTCAACGGCCGCTCCCGGCCGGACTTGCTTGGCGAAACGCTATCAGGTCGTTGGCTGGCATTTGAATCGAAAGGCCGCGCAAGTCCGCCGGCCGCCGCTGCCAAGGACAAGGCGAAGGCACAGGCCCAGCGCATCCCCGTCACATATCATATTGGCGGTATCACGTACTTCAAGAACGACTCACTCCAGTTCTTCTGGCGCGATCCGCAGCGGGGGGACCCCGGTGGGCGGGGGCATCGACTTGAACGTCAAGGATGACATGTGGCGACACTACTACCAGCCGACGGTTGACTTGATCGGCTCGAATCCGCGGACCCTGGCGCAGATGCTTCGAGAACCGGTGCTCATGCCGGTCGAGAACCTCGACCTTCAGATCGGCGTGTTACGCAATGCCTCTCACTTGTAGCTGGTGTATCCCAGATAGTCGATGACGGCCCGCTTGATGGCCGCGGGATCGCAGGGGCCCGACTTGCGGTAGAGCACCTTTCCGCCGGGCGCGACCAGGACCGTGTGCGGGACGGGGCCCTCCGACTTCGCGTCCACGGCGTCCATGAGCTTGTACTTGTCCTCGCCCTCGAACAGGTAGTTGCCGGCCGAGACCTGCTTGGTCTTCAGCACCTCCAGGGCCTTGTCCTTGTCGGCGGGCGCGTTGGCCGAGATCGTGATCAACTCGAACTCCCGGTTGCGGTACATGCGGTTCATGGCGACGAACTCGGGCAGTTCCGTCACGCAGGGACCGCACCACGTGGCCCAGACGTTGATCAGGCGGAGTTTCTTGCCGTCGTTCTTGGCCAGGTCGCGGATGCCCTTCTCGTCGATGAGCTTCAAGGTCACCTCCTCCTTGGCCCAGGTTTCCAGCGCTTTTTGGACCGAATCGCGCTTCTCGGCCCACTTGATCGAACAACCGAAGACCTTCGTCTTCTCCACCGGCACCGGCTTGCCCCCCAAGAGGGCCTCGATGGCGTTGCGGGTGTCCTGCGACGTGACCTGTTTGGGGTTTTCGGAGTTGTCGATGCGGCCGACGAAGCGAAGCTTACGCTGGCGGTCGAAGACGAATGCGTGCGGGGTGGCTACGGGGCCATAAGCCTGCGAAACCTTCTGGTTTTCGCCGTCATAAAGGTAGGGGAAATGAAAATCCCGATCCTTGGCCCGGACCTTCATGTCCTCGAAGCTGTCGGTCAAATCGCTGAAAACCAGTTCGTCCAACCGCAGCGCCTCGGGATTGTTGGGCGAGATGGCCACCACCGCGACCTTCTTGTCCTTGTAATCCGCCACAAGTTGCTGGATGCGGCCCTCGTAGGCCTGGGCCGTGGGGCAGTGGTTGCAGGTGAAGATCACCACCAGGATCTCGGCCTCGCGAAACGTCTCCAGGCTGTAGGTCTTGCCGTCTACGCCCGGCAGGCGGAAATCGGGCGCTGCGCTGCCGATCTCCAGTGTGTCGGCACGACAGACGGCCGGGCCGCTCAAGGCGACCAGGAAAATCCCGGAAACAAGGAGACAGCAGCGGCGGATCATGGGTTCTCTCCAGCGATAGGGGGTCTGAAACGAGCGAAGCCCTGCCGAGGGCCAGCATTCGTAGTCTAACCTGCTGGAATGCTGCTGTCCAGACAATCTGCATCGGGGTCTTGCCGGCGATCGGCGTTTACGGTATGATCGGGCGTGTTTGCGCGACCAAAATTCCTATCCGTCCGTTGGAGGCATTCTATGGATACCATCACTCGCCGGCAGTTCGTGGGCGCGTCGTTGGCCGCGACGGCCGGCGTGCTCGGTGCGTCGGAGTTGGCCATGAGCAGTACCGAGGGCCGGTCCGCATCTTCGCAAATGAAGGTGGGACTGTACACGATCACCTATCTCGGCATCTGGTACGACGGCAACGCGCTGCCGCTCAAAGACGTCATTAAGCGTGCCAAGAAATACGGTTACGAGGGGATCGAGATCGACGGGAAGTGCCCGCACGGACACCCGCTGACGCTGTCGAAGGAGGGATGCCGGGAACTGCGCAGGGTGGCGGAGGGCGAGGGCATCGAGATCTACGGCCTGGCCGGAAACAACGATTTCAGCAGTCCCGTCACGGAGCATCGCGACGCGCAGATCCTTTACATGCGCGAACTGATCGGCTGCGCCGCGGAACTGGGCGCGAAAACGGTTCGCGTGTTCCTGGCCTGGCAGGGAGTCACGCAACATCCGCAGGTCGCTTCCTATGACCTGGTCGGCCCTCTCTGGGAAGGGATGCACAAGGGCTTCACCGAGGCCGAGATCTGGGGCTGGTGCCGGGACGGCGTGGCGAAGTGCGCGAAGTACGCCGCCGACGCCGGCGTGACCCTGGCCTTGCAGAACCACACGCCGGTGATCCGCGACCACCGAGACGTGCTGCGGATGGTGAAGGAGGTGGACTCGCCGCACCTGAAGATCTCGCTGGACACTTACATCATGAACGACAAGTCGCCGCAGGCCATTCGTCAGGCGGCCCTCGACGTGGGGAATCTGCAAGCCCTCTCGCATTTCGGCGGCGAGTTCAAGCGCGAGGCGGACGGCTCGGTCCTCGGTCCGGACTACTACCCGCCGTTTGTCAAAGCGATGCACGAGATCGGTTACCAGGGGTACCTCGGCTACGAACTCTGCCACAGCCTGCCGAAGGTCAACGGCCGGACGGTGGGCATCGAGTTTGCCGATCAATGTGCCGAGGCTGCCGCGGCCTACATGCGCGGCCTGATCAAGACCTACTCGGCCTGACGAATATGGTAGAAAGGAAAATGGCGGAGGGAGCGGAACGCTACTTATCGCTAATTACCACTAATCCAGACGGAGATTAGCGTTAATCAGCGTTAATGAGTGTTCCCAAATCCTTGCGAACCTGCGTGTACCAAGTGCCCAGTTGTTCCTCGAACGTGATAACCGACACGGCCAACTGATCCGGCGGCGTTGCCAGGACCCGGGGCGAAACCGCCGGGCGACCGCGCTGGAGCAAGGAGACGTATCGAGCACGAACAGACTCAAAAGCGGTCCCCCTGCTCGTCCATGTCGCGCCGGTAATCCCGTAAATGTTGTTCGAGCCTCGCGGGTTGGGGCTTCGGACGCGGCGTTCAGCCCCAGTCCCGTCGCACGAAAGCCATTGGCATCAACTTGCTCGACCAAAACGGAAACTTCCATAGTGCGTTCTCCCCGCGCTGCCCGCCTTTGGTGCGTGGCAAGCCTGTGCCAGCGGCGCTCAGACTCTCAGCCCCTTGAGATACGCGACGCTCTGCTGCGTGAGCTCCCAGGTCTGCTCGACAAAGTAGTTCTTGACCCCGCCGGTTTTCGCAGCGGTGAAGGTCTTCACCCAGTCGATGCTGCCCTTGCCCAGCGCAACCTGCGGGTGTCGGCCCCCGCCGCGCCCGGCTGGCCCCGCAGCACCCATGTCCACGTCCTGCAGGTGCATCGAGATGAAGCGGCCAGGGTACTTCACGAAGTAGTCGGCGGCAACCAGCCCGTCCGTGATCGTCGACATCTGGAACTGGAACTTGACCAGCTTCGCATCGAGCAGTTCCAACAAGCGGTCGTAGGTCCGCCGGCCCGCGGTCATCGAGACCTCGAAGCCCTCGTTGTGAAGGCCCTGCTGGATGCCGGCCTTGGCCGCCACGGCGGCGATCTTGTTGTATTCGTCCGCCGCGCGCTGCACCTGGTCGAGCGTCGGGCTGTTTCCGCCGTTGCCGTCGCCCAGGCTGGCGGTGATCATCTGGGTGATGCCGATCTCCTTGGCCCACTCAATGCTCTTCTCCTGGCTCTTGCGCAACTCGTCCATGCTGAAGTGGGAACTCTCGGACTTCAGGCCATGATCGGCCATGATCTTCTTGACCTCCTTCGCATTGGCCAACGACGCGAACTCCGCACCGTACCCGATCGGCGAGCAGAGTTCGAGCCTCGTCACGCCGATCTCGGCCATCTTCTGCGCAAAGGCGGGAAAGTCCTTGAGCAAGGCACGCAAAGGCCAGACCTGGACCCCAATCGGCAGGCCCAGCGGGCCGAGCGGATCCGCTCCCCGGTCCGCTGCGCGGGTGCCCCGCGCCGCACTTGCCACCAGGAAACCGGCCGCGCCGCAGCAGACCGCGGCCCTCTGCATGAACTCTCGTCTCGACATCGCAGTCATCGTGCATTTCTCCTTGCCTTACAGAGCGTAAAGAAATAAGGTGACCAACTGCCGTAAGACGGATTGGCAATCCGTCCTACGAACAAATGGTCAAGTTACCCTTGCTGCAGTTCCCAGCCCGGACGATATTCACGCGTCAGGAGCTTGTTCGCCTCGGGCACGTTCGTGATCTTTGCGGCGGCGGAATCCCAGAGGAGCCTCCGGCCGCCGAGCCGCAGCGAGACGGCCGCCAGGTTTACGGCATCGCAGATCGGGCCTGCCAGGAGGAAATCGCCGTAGCTCGCCGGACCTCCCTTGAAAGCCGTGATCCAGGCGGCCGCCCCGCCCCCGCCCCCGGCCGTCTCGGGCGCGCCGTTGGCCGTGCGTTTCGCCGCGGAAATCAACTGCGGGTTCTCGCCGTGGAAGCCGCCGACGATCTTGCCCTGGTCGCCCACGAACATCATGCCCTCTTCCGCCAACTCCTTGTTCTCCGCCACGAGCTCCTCGGGCACGGGCGGTTTGATGCCGCCGTCATACCAGAAGATGTCCAGGGCCGCCCGCTTCCCCTTGGACGCGAACCGCATGCGGACCGTGCAGGCAGCCGGGAAGGAGTAGTCGTTCTTGATCCGCAGGCAGAGCGTGTCGGAAACCGTACAGACGTGGCTGGGCGTCGATTCCACGCTGAGCGGAGAGTCCAGATCGAACATCTGGAAAATCGGCCAGAGGCTGTAATGGCCCATGTCGGCGATCGACCCGCCGCCGAACTCGTACCAGCCGCGGAAATTGGTGTGCGTGTAGTTTGGGTGATACGGGCGGTCCAACGACGGGCCGAGCCAGAGGTTCCAGTCGAAACCGGCGGGGACAGGAGGCCTGTCCACGGGGCGGGTGGCGAATTGGGGCCACATCGGCCGCATCGACCAGTTGTGGATCTCCCGCAGCGTGCCGATGGCGCCGCTGCCGATCATGTCCACGGCCGGTCGCTGATTGGCGCCGTCGCTGGCCGGCTCGAAGTGCGTGGCGATCTTCCGCGCGCGGGCGGTCTCGATGACGGCCCTGGCCTCCAGCACGCGATTCCCCAGCGGCTTGTGGACGATCACGTTCATGCCCTTTTTCAGGGCCGCGATCGATATGGCCGCGTGGGTGTGGTCCGGCGTCATCACTTTCACCGCGGTCACGTCCTTCTCCTTGTCCAGCAGCTCGCGGAAATCCGCGTAGGTGGCGCAGCCCTTGAATTGCTCCTTGCCGCGCCGCTTGGCGTAGTAGGTCTCCACGATTTCCTTGCCGACATCGCGGCCGCCGGGCACGTGGTTGACGCCTTCTCTCCAGGTCGGGTTCTCGACAATTCGCCTGATCTCGTTGCGGATCCCGTTCTTGCCCCATTCCAGGTAATTGACCCCGTCCTTCTCCACGTCGCAGACGGCGACGACCTGGACGTCCGGGCTGGCCAGAATGGCGCCGATTTCGCGGATCGCCTGGGTCCCGAAGCCGATGCAGGCCAGAGTGATCTTCGCGCTCGGCGCAACAACGCCGACCCCGCCCAGCACGTGTCGCGGCACGACGCTGAAAGCGGTGGCGGCCGCGCCGCCCGCGACCATGAACCGGCGTCGTGAAAGGCCGCGCCGCTGAGGCGGGTTGCCGGCTGGGCCAGTGTTCTTCGGCAGTGAATCTCCGCTATGCATGATAACCCTCTGACTTGTTGGAATGCGGCTGACGACCAGCAAAGCAGTATAACCGGCCTTGCGGAGTGCGGCAAGCATTAAGGCAGAATTTTGCCGGCCGCACCGGCAACCCTTGCTATCGCTCCCGGAAGTGGTAAATTGAAGGCTGGTCCTTCGAAGACCATCTTCCCTCCCAAGCCAATCATCCCCAGCAAGTTGTATTCGGCGGACGCAACATGGCCGTTAAGCCACTTCTGGATATTCTGAAAGGTGCTGCAACATGAAATTCTCGGGTCTAGCGACGGTCGTTCTGGGATTCTGCGGGTTGACCGGCTGTTGTTGGACGACGCCGAGCGCCGCGGACGAGCCGCCCGTTTTTCGCGTCCTGGTGCTGACCGAAAGCGGTGGTATCCATGGCCCCTTCGTCGACGCGGCGAAGGTCTGGCTCGGGAAGCTGGCGGCCGAGCGGCATTTCGCGCTCGACTACCTCACCAACACCGCGGAGATCGACGACGCGTATCTTGCGAAGCACTCGTTGTTCTGCAGTTGAACTACCCGCCCTACGGCTGGAAGCCGGCCGCCACGGCCGCGTTTCAGAAGTACATCACAGAGGGCCGCGGCGGTTGGGTGGGCCTGCATCACGCCTCCTTGCTCGGCGATTTCGACGGCTACCACGTCTGGCCCTGGTACGATGATTTCATGGGCGGGATCCTCTGGAAGGACTACATCCCCAAGTTCGCCTCCGGGAAGGTGAATGTGGAGGACAAGAGTCATCCGGTGATGAAGGGCGTTCCGGCCTCGTTCGTCATCAAGAAAGAGGAATGGTACACCTACGACAAGAGCCCTCGGCCGAAGGTGCACGTGCTTGCCGCCGTGGACGAATCGTCCTACGTGCCCAATGGCCCCGTCAAAATGGGCGATCATCCGGTGATCTGGACAAACGATCATGTCAAGGCCCGCAACGTCTATATCTTCATGGGGCATTCGCCGGTGCTGTTCGACGACGACGCCTACAAGACGATCCTGAAAAACGCGATCCTCTGGGCCGCGGGTCAAAACGAGTGAAGCAGCCAGGGCAGAAGTTAGAAGTTAGGAGTTAGAAGTTAGGAGAATGCAAACGGGACAGGTCCAAATAACAGGGTGCGTGTTTTGCGCAGAGCGACAATAACGGCATGGGGGCCATCGTTTTGAATATTGTTTCGCGTGTCACTGCTTCGGTTGTCCCGGCCGGTCCGCCTGTGCCGCGCCCCATTGGCGATTCGGCGCCGGTCCCATCTGAAGCGTCAGCGCGCCCCCGGCGACAATCTGCTCGTGCGTGATCCAACTCCGCATGTAGGGCTGCCCGTTGAGCGTGGCCGATTGAATGTACATGTTCGTGGGCGAGTTGTCCTTGGCGATGACCGTGAACGTGCCGCCCTTGTAGTACTTGGGGTCGAGCGTGATAGCGACCCGATCCATGAACGGGCTGCCGATGATATAGACGCCGCCGGTCGGGTCGACCGGATAGAAGCCCAGGGCGGTGAAGACATACCAGGCCGAAATCTGGCCGCAGTCGTCGTTGCCGCAAATGCCGCCGGGCGTGTTATCGTAGAGCGCCGTGGCCACCTTTCGCACGCGGGCCTGGGTCCGCCACGGTTGGCCGGCATAGTTGTACAGATAGGCCACCTGGTGGCAGGGCTCGTTGCCGTGGGCGTACATGCCGATCACGCCGGTGATGTCGGGCAGGGTATTGGGCATCTTCTCCTTGGTATCGAACATCTCGTCGAGCTTGGCGGCGAACTTCTCGTCGCCGCCCATTTTCTCGATCAGGGCGGGAATGTCGTGGGGAACGAAAAACGTGTACTGCCAGGAATTGGCCTCGGTAAAGTCCTGCGTATCGATCCGCTTGGGATCGAACGGCGAGACCCAGGCGCCGCTTTCTTCGCGGCCCCGCATGAAGCCGCTGCCGGGGTCGAAGACGTTGACCCAGTTCCCGGACCGCTTGGCATGGCGATCGGCAATCTCCGCGTTTCCCAGGGCGCGGGCCAGCCGCGCGATGCAGGCGTCGTCATAGGCGTATTCGAGCGTTTTGGACGCGCCCTGGTCCGACCGCCGGTGCGGCACGTAGCCGATGCGGCGATAGGTATCCTGCTGCTCGCGGTTCAGTCCGGTCGTGGCTTCCATATCGGCCAGGGCCTCGGCGGCGTCCCAGTCGCGAAAGCCCTTCAGATAGGCGTCGACGATGACGGGGATGGAGTGGTGTCCGATCATGCACCCCGTCTCCCTGCCGGAATTGAGCCAGACCGGCAGGAACCGCTTGCCCGGCTCGGTGAAGCGGTAATGGGCGAGGCAGGTCTTGACGATATCGTTGACGCGAGCGGGCTGAATGAGGGTCAGCAGCGGGTCCTCGGCACGGAAGGTGTCCCAGAACGAGAACTCGGTGTAGTAATTGAATCCCTTGACCTGGTGGACCTGATTGTCGGGGCCGCGGAGCTGGCCGTCGACGTTATTCATGATGGTCGGCGCCGAGAGCGCGTGGTACAGCGCCGTGTAAAACGTCTGCTTGACTGCCTCGTCCTTGGCCTCGATCCGGGCCACGCCCAGGGCCTGGTCCCACGCTCCGCGGGCGGCAGCGGCCACGGCGTCGAAATCCCAATCGGGCAACTCGGCCTGGAGATTCTTGCGGGCCCCCTCGACGCTCACCGTCGATAGGGCCACTCGCGCCAGGATCTTCTCACCGGCGCCGGTCTTGAAGTCCAGATGGGCCTGGAGGTTCTTGCCTTTGATTTCTTTGCCGTCCACGGGCTTCTGGTTCGACGCGAGCCCCGCCGCGTCGAACGGGCGCGAGAACTCGATCACGAAATAGAAGATCTTGTCGCCGCCCCAGCCGTTGCTGCGGCGATAGCCGGTGAGCGTGCGATCGTCGGCGATCGTGATCTGCGAGTCCGTGGGGCGGTTGCTCACGCCGTGCCACAGGTCCAGAATGACGTGCCCCTGATCGGTCTGCGGGAAAGTGTAGCGATGCAGGCCGCCGCGGAGTGTCGCCGTGAGCTCCACGGTCACGTTGTAGTCCTGGAGCAGGACGCGGTAGTAGCCTGGCCGGGCCTCCTCCTGGCTGTGGGAGAAACGCGATCGGTAGCCCTCGCCCGGTTTGTTGCCGGCCGTGAACTTGAGCGGGCCCACGGTGGGCATCAGCAGCACGTTGCCCAGGTCGCCGATGCCCGTGCCGGTAAGGTGGTTGTGCGAAAACCCGAGGATGCTGGTGTCGGAATAGTGATAGCCCGAGCAACCGTCCCACGTGCCGTCGCGCGTGTCGGGCGAGAGTTGCATCATGCCGAAGGGCACGGTGGCGCCCGGATAGACGTGCCCGTGTTCGGCGGTGCCGATTATCGGCTTGGCGTAATCGGCCGGTCCCGCGCCGAGACAGGCGGCCGCGGCGAGGAGTACGACGGCGCAGGCGTTGCCCGCGGTTCTGAGAAGTGGATGGTTCATGATGGATTCCTTGGGGTTGTTCGCTGCATAGGAAATTCACTTCTTATACAGTGTATCGAGCGAGGGCACCGCGTCCGTCGCCGGCGCCAGGCCCCGCAACATGCGGGAAGCCTGCCCGTCGAGCCTCATATAAAAGTCGCTGGGCAGTCCTTCCAGGGTTACAAACTTTGAATCCCCCAGGGGCGGATTGTTGGTGCATTTGAAGATGGCCGTGCCCTCATTGACTTCGTCGAACATCGCCTGATAGATCATCGTCGCGCCGGCCTTCTTGGCCTCCACCATTTGGGTCCAGAGGAATTGTCCCTTGAGACGGGGAATCTGGTTGAGCGCAGAGCGTTGATTCATGTTGTGCCAACTGAAGCCCGGAAAAACCACCGGGAGGAACTCTTTGCCATGTTGTTTGCACCACTCGATATCCGGTTTCATGGTGGTCCGCGCATAGCCGGCGGCTCTTTCCGGAGTATTAAAACGCCCGACGGCCCAAGGGCTGACGATGTCGGCCTTGAGGATGAGCTCATGCACGACGGGATCGCTGACGCAGTCTTGATTCAGGGTCCGCCAATAGGTGGGGACGCCCAGCATGACCGTGCAGCCGCCATATTTGGGGTCGTCCTTGAGGAACTTCACGAGCTCGAGCCCCTCGGTCGGCGTGTAGCGGCGGCCATCGTTAAAGCCAAAGCCCCACACCGTGACGACCGGTTTGCCCGCGTGATGCAGGTAGGCCGGATCCTTCGTGATCTGCATGTGGTCCACCAGCGCCTTCCAATCGTTCATTACCCGCTGCATCTGCCCGCCGCCCAAACCGCTGATGTCATACATCACCGCATAGGCGCGCCGAACAAATTGGCCCCTTCGCGACAGTGGTCCAGCACCACGTTGAAATGCCGGGCATCCCGCGGGCTTGAGACATCCGTAATGAAGCGCTGCACAAAGACCCCATCAATCCCGCACTCCTGCATCCACTGGAAATGGCGCAAGACCGTCTTGCGGTTGAACGGACTGAAGACCTCGGCCGTGCTGCCATCCGCGTTCTTGAATTGCGTCGCCACGCGCTCGTCGGGACCCAAATCGCTCACGTCCGGCCAGAGATCAATGCAGCAACTCCCAGGCTGAAATCCGTTCCGCCCTGCGAAATGGGTCCATTGGCGCCCGCCACCATCGGAAGGAGTGCCGAACCACCCCTGGTAGCCGCACATCACCTTGCCCGTCAGCGTCTTCGTATCGACGCCCGGATGGCTGTCGCCCTTGAACGGCTTCATGGTATTCTCGATCACGGCCTGCATGTTGTTGGTCATTGGCCCCCAATCCTGGGCCACATCCTTGATCAGCGGGCTGGTCGACGCGGGGTCCGCCGCGCCGCTGGGTTGGACACTCAGCAGCAGCCCGACTGCGGCCAAAAATGGAACGAATCGATCAATAGACTTTGCACGGATAGTTGGGTAGTTCATCATTGAGCTTTCAAATGGATTAGTTTTCGTTGAGGTCGTGTCCCTATCGATTTATCGTCTTCACTGCGACATGGACGGCGGCGCTGCCTCCGGCGCACTCCCCCACGCGGAGTTCGGACGCGGCCCCATCTCGAGAACCATCGTTCCTCCGTGTACCAGGTCCTTGTGTTCGAACCACGGCTTGTTCAACGGTTTGCCGTTCAGCGTGGCGGACTGGATGTACTTGTTCGCCGCCGAGACATTCTTGGCCGTGATCGTAAAGACCTTTCCCCCCGCCAGGTTCAGCTTGACTTCATCGAAAAGCGGGCTCCCGATGTCATACACCGGACGGCCGGGACAGACCGTGAAGAAGCCCATGGCGCTCATTACATACCAGGACGACTCCTCTCCGTTGTCTTCATCGCCGCAGAAGCCAAGCGGCCCGGCGTTGAACCAGATCTTCATGATGTCCCGCACCCGGCGCTGCGTCATCCACGGCGCCCGGCATAGTTGTAAAGGTAGGGAATGTGGAAGCTCGGCTCGTTGCCCTGCGCATACTGCCCGATCAAACCGGTCATGTCCGGGAACTGAGCCTGGAAGAAGTACTTGGAACCTGGTCCCCGAAACGGTTCAGGAGGACCACGAATATCCCTCGAATTGGTCTTGAAACAGAGCGTCCAGCTTGGCGACGAACTTGTCCCTTCCACCCATCAGGTTGATCAGGCCCGCCACGTCTTGCTGGACGTGGAAGGTGTAGATCCAGCCGTTCATTTCCGTGTAGTATTCCCGTCCCCCTTGGCCTCCGCTCCAGATGGGGCTGAACTCCTTTTCGTCGAGCACCCATTCGCCGTCCGCCGACTTCGGCGCCATGAAGCCGACGCGCTTGTCGAATACGTTTTCGTAATTGTGCGCCCGCTTTGAGAAGTACTCGTAATCTTCTTTCTTGTCGAGCGCCTTGGCCCATTCGGCCATGCACCAGTCGTCGTAAGTGGTTTCCAGCGTTACCGCCACCGCCTGGCGGCGCTCGAACGGATTGACCTCTTTGACCGACTCCTTCTCGCCCTGCTTGAGGGCCGGAAAGAACCCCTTTTCCAGATACACGCGGTCCAGCGCGGTCTGCGGCACATCCCGCCACGGCAGAAAAGTCTCGTCCATCTGCATCTTCTTGAATGCTTCGTAAGCCTTGGCCACGTCGAAATCGCGGTAGCCCTTCATATAGGCGTCCAGGGCCACCCCGATGATGTGATGGCCGCTGAGCCCGCGGTTAATGGCCATCATCCGGCCCGTTCGTTCGTACAGGGTCACGAAAGACCGCACGAGATCGACCTGTTCCTGGGGGTCCAGGAGCAAGTGCAGCGGCTCCAGGGAACGATAGTTGCCCCACATGGCGGCGCCGGCGCCGATAGGATAAAAACCATGGCCGTCCGCGGGATGCACCTGCTGGTCGAAGGAGCCGTAGTACTTGTCGTCCTCCACGGTGTTGGTCACGCTCGTCAGCACGCGGTAGAGGCAGGTGTAGAAGATGGTGCGCTGGTCTTCGCTTCCGCCCTTGACTTCGATTGTGCTCAGCGCCTCATTCCAGGTCTTACGCGCCTGGCGCGGGCCCGATCGAAGTCCCATGCCGGGATCTCGCGCTCGAGGTTCTGACGCGCCTGATCCAGGCTGATGCCGGACATGCCGATGCGTATTCCAACTTGTCGGCTCTGGTCCGGCGAAACGTCGGCCATGATTCGGAGGCCGCCTGCCCCTTGCCCGCGGCCGCCGGCAGCCTGCACGCTGCTCAAGGTCTGGAAAGATGCAAGAGGCTTGGAGAACTCGGCATAGAAGTAGCCGCCCCTGCCGCCCCTTCCGCCGCCTCCGCCTCCGCCACCTCCTCCGCTGAGCGTCGTATTGTTGGTCGGGTCGATCTTTCCGGTCTGCGGCAGGCTGAGCAGCACATGCGCCGCCGCGCCCGCGGGGAACGTGAGGCGGTAGTAGGCGGCATGCGCACCTACCGTGTATTCCACTCTGATGTCGTATTTCTCCAGGATCGCTGCGTAGTAATACGGCGTGGCCGTCTCCAGATCGTGGTCGTACATCGAGGCGTACTTGGCCGGATCGGTCTGGGCGGACCCGGTTATCGGCATGAGGGTCATTCCCGCAGCGGGAAACCCGTAGATCTTGTCCGCCAGATACCGGTCTGAGATTCCCGGCGTGGTAATCGGAGCGATGCGCATCATGCCATAGGGCATGATGACGGCAGGAGAGGTCGACGACAGCAATTGACCGATCCCGCCCATATTCGGATTCACGTAGTCAACCGGCTCCTTCTGCTGTGGGGAGCTGCCGCACAAGGTCAGCGGCATGCCGCACAGGACCAGCGGCAGAAGGGCAAAGGCGAGAAGCGAAGGCTCTGATGTTCGTAGCATGGAATCATCCTCGTTGTCTACTTGCTTTCCTGCGCCGCCATGATAAGATCGACGACGGGCTTGGGGTCCTTTGGTGAGAGCGGGTAGTGGCCTTCGCCTTCCTTGACGATGACGGTCATCGTGCCGCCGAGGTCCTTGTACTTCTTCTCCAGTACCTGGGTCCCGTCCTTGAACGACGGGTCCTGGCTGCCGCAGACGCTCACCAGCGGCACCTTGGCCTTCGCCAGCGCGGCGAGGTTATCGAGGATGGGCGGGGTGGCGGTCATGCGGCTGCGAACGATCGGGTTTTCGCAATAGATGAACGAGACTTTGTCGGCGTTGAGGGTGGCCCAGCCGAGGGCCGCGCCGCCGTCGCCGGCCATGATCGGCTTCTTGGAGAAGCCCTTGTTGGTCATGAACTTGTAGACGGTGTCCCAGCCCTTGCGGGTCAGTTCGGATCCTCCTGGGGCGGCGACGAGGGTGACGCCCTTGGCGAGCAGGGCCTGCATGACGAGGTCGTCGCGGGCGGGGAAATCGGCCCGGAAGACCCACGGCCTGCCGGCGGCTTCCTTGTGGGGGATGACGACGGCGATGCCGGCGTCGGCGCCTACGCTGAAGTCATAGCGCTCGAAGCAGATGCAGCCGACCTTGTCGGGATGGTGGACGCCCCAGTTGTACTCGTACGAGCCGCCGCGGCTCATGCCGATGAAGGCGGGCTTCTTATGCAGGCCGTGTTCCTTCGTGAGGAAGTCGTACCAGGCCTCCCACTGCTTGCCCGGGACCGTCGTGCCGTCGACCGAGACGTAGCCGATGTGGAAGCCGCGCTTCAGCAACTCGATCTCGGCCTGCGGCTGGTGGTCCCAGTAGCAGCCGCGCCACGACCACGGGTTGCCGGCGGCCGGCGTCTTCGGGACCACGATCGTGCATCGCCGCTGGCCCGCCGGCGGGTTGCCGGGCGCGGCCTCCTTGATGGCCAGCGTGGAATCGTCCATGAAGTAATCGTAACGGTCAAAGCCATGCCACTGCTGCTTTGCGCCGGAGAAGGCCACGTAGCCGCCCTCGGCGGCCGACGCGCTGGAGAAAATCGCTGCCGCAAGAACTACGGCGAGGCCTGGAAACGCACGCCAACTTCTACTGTTGTTCATGTGAATGCTCCTACTGTTGTTCATGTGAGAGACTGAGTCCGCTTCGCATGGAACGCTCCTTATTCAATGGACTTCAGTCCCGCGCCGACGATGAAATCCACGACCGGCTTCGGGTCTATCGGCGAGAGCGGAAAATGCCCTTCGCCCTGCCTGATGATCACCGTGAAATTTCCGCCGAGTTCCTTGTATTTCTTCTCCGCCACCATTTCCTGCCTTACGGCCTTCGTAAATTCCAGCGATGCCTCTCCCGCTCCGACTCACTCTTGTTCCACATCCTCTGTAGCGGACGTTCCCGTGGCCGACGTGCCCGTGCCGGCGGGGGCGGCCGGACGCCCAGCCCAAACACAAACAACACACTTCCAGCGAGGCACAGATTTCGTCTTCCGAACATAGCCTACCCGTTCTCTCAGATGCACGACTCAATATCACTCTGCTAATTGGCTTTCGCCCCTTTCGCCTTGCCGGCCGGCGGCCCCTGGCCGGCGATCACCTGCGGCTGGCCAGCGATCTGGAGCATCACCACGGAGCAGACCTTGTCCGGGGCGTCGCCAGTGAGCTTCACCGTCACGCCCTTCTCGTTGGCGGTGGTCTGGAACTGCCTGGAGCGGTCGGCCAGCAACGAGCACGCCTTGACCGCGTTGGAGACCGGCACCGCCAACTCGTTGGAGGCCGGCCAGTTGAAGACGTGCAGATAAAGGGTCGTCACGTCGCCGGCGGTCTTGGTCGTGATTCGTCCCCACGAGGGCTGGGCGCACGGGCTGGCCGTGGTGGCGTAGATCGCCTCGCCGTTGACCTTCATCCAGCGGCCGACCTCCTGGAGCCGCTCGACGCTCGGCTGCGGGATAAGCCCTTCGGACGTCGGCCCGACGTTCAACAGGTAATTGCCCCCCTTCGAGGCGATGTCCACGAGGTTGTGGATCAGCGTCGGGCGCTCTTCCAGTTGTTGTCGAAGCTCATGTAGCCCCAGGTGCCGTTCATCGTCATGCAGGTTTCCCAGTCGCGACCGGGCAGGCCCGTGGCCGGGATGTTGTTCTCGGGCGTGTCGGTGTCGCCCCGGATACCGCCGCCGAGGCGATTATTCGTGATGATCGCCGGATAGGGGGCCAGGAGCGGCACGAACTTCTTGGCCCGTTCGGGCGTCATCCATACCGCCGTGTCCCACCAGAGGATGTCGGGCTTGTAGTTGGCCAGGATCTCGCGGACCTGGGGAACGGAGACCTCGTCCAGATACTTGTCGAAGCTTCCCTTGTGGGCGTCGTCCCAGCCGTCGCCTTCCTTGTACCCGTACTTGGCGCCGCCGGGATTGGTCCAGTCCTGGGCCTGGGAGTAGTAGAGGCCGAACTTCAGGCCGTGCTTTCGGGCGGCCGCGGCCAACGGGGCGATGAGGTCCTTGCCATAGGGCGTGGCCTCGACCGCGTTCCAGTGGCTCGCCTTCGAGTCGAACAGGGCAAAGCCGTCGTGGTGCTTCGAGGTGATGACCATGTACTTCATCCCCGCCGCTTCGGCCAGCGCCGCCCAGGCGTCCGGGTCGTATTTCACCGGATTGAACTGCCTGGCGAACTCCTTGTACTCCGCCAGCGGAATCTTGGAGTTGCGCAGAATCCACTCGCCGCCGCCCACCTGCTTCCCCTTGTACGTGCCGGCCGGCACCGAGTAGACGCCCCAGTGGATGAACATGCCGAAACGGGCCTCGCGCCACCACTTCATCCGCGCGTCGCGGGCCTCCTTGGACTCGGGTGCCTGGGCCGCGGCCGGCCGGGCGGCAGTCAATGAGGCGAGGATCGTCGCCGCAATCATGAGGGTCCGCAATAGTCGCTTAATGCTCATAGTCAATCTCCTTGGTTTGGCGCCGACAACGGATTGTCAGGCGCGACGGTTGTAGGACGGATTGCTAGTCTGTCCCGGAAAATCAATTTTTGATTCGTGTCACAGGCGGATTGTCTTACGGTTGTTTCTTCCACGGGCCACGACCCAACCTCTTGGCTGCGTCAACCAGCAACCGGTACGAATCCGGGCTGATGGTCCCGTCTTCGTACATCGCCAGGTTAATGGCAATCGAGTACTTCTCGCGTTCCAGTTTTCGGGTCAGTTCGACTACGCGGTCCACCGTCCAATCTTTGCCGGGGCCTCGGATGGGAACGTTGGGGCTGGCAATGCCCCAGCCCCCGTCGAACGTGAAGCAGCCCCAGAGTTGCAAGCCTTTTTGCGGGCCTTCCTCCGCGACGCCGTCCCGCAGCGCGGTCGGCGTTCGCTGCCCGTCGAAACCTTCGCCGCAGTAATAATCCTGGAACTCGGTGTGACGGGGCGCAATCCAGGGATTGTACCCCACCACGCGCTGGGGGTTTCCCGTCTTCAGCGCGGTCGTCAGGCGTTCGAAGTCGGCGGGATACCAGGAACAGCCATCGTCCAGGAACCATCCGTCCAAGTCCTTGCCGTAGCGGGCGCCGATTTCCTCGAAGATTTTGACCTCGCGGTCGAACCATGCCTGCCGGTTGTGTCCGTGTTTCTCCCAGTCCGGGTCCCATCCCTTGTCGATCAGCACCTGCGGATGGTCGTGCCCCATGTGGTAGTACGTTATGAAGCGGATGTCCCGCTTCTTGCACTCCTTCATAAGGTCCCCGAGCAGATCGCGCTTGCTGACGGCGTTGGGCATCACCTCGGAAATGGCCGCAATCGGCGCCGGAAACAGGTACAACATCAAGGTGTCGCTCCAGACGATGAACTTGCCGCCCATTTCGTCCACCTTCTGCACGAAGGCGGCGGCGTCAAAATCCTCGGCGAAACCCGGCCAGGGCTTCTTGCCGCCATGCGGCGGATAGGCCCAGCCGCCGCACTGCACCATGATCCCGTAGCCGGCGGTTTTCATCCAGGACGTGTCCCCTTTCAGGGCGGCGATCTTGGCGGGAAGCTGCCCGGCAAGTCTCTCGGACACCAGCTCGACGGACTTGAAGCACCTGATGCTGGAGTTCCCGGAGAGGCGCAGGGCGATCGTGTTGAGACCCGCGGCCAAGGAAAGGGGCTCCGCGGCTTCCGCTCTCTGCCAGCCGTTCTCCGGCGCCGCAAACAGAATGGAAGAACCGCCGCAGGTCGCCTGGACGTGCGTGCCCTTGGCGGCGTCCAGCATGAAGGTCAGGCGGTACTTCTCCGCCTTAGGGCGCGCACCTCCCATTGCACGACCTGATCGGCGCGGACCAGCCGTCCTGGAGCCAGAAGTTCTTGGCGTGCAAACCGCTGCCGCCGATCTTGGCCGGCGTGATGGACGGGCTGTGCGCGCTCCATAGCCCCATCAGGATGTTCACCTTGGCCGGGTCGAGCGTGAGCGACGTGGCGGGGGGGGCGTCCGTTTGTGTTTGCCGGGTGAGCACTTCGCCGGGCGCGGACTGCGCGTGGCCCAGGAGTCGAACTGGACGGTCCTCCAATTCGCTTGCGAACTTCCTTGAGCACATCGACGGCACGGGGATCCACCGTGCCATCCTGGTACATGCCGAGGTTGATCGTCACCGCGCCGCCGTTGGCCTTGCACTGGCTGACGTAATCCCCCAAGCGTTGGGCCGTGAACTGAGGCCTCGGCATGTCAACACTCTGCTGCACCCAGTAAGGCTCCATGATCAGCAGGGCCTGGTAGCGCAATCCCGCGCCGGGGCCGTTCTCCGGGGTGCTGCCGTTGACCGGCAACCCGACAGGGTTGGTGGTTTCCCCGGCCCAGAACTCCTGCCACTGGGAGACGTTCGGATAGATCCAGGAGTTCAGCGTAATAATTCGATTCGGGTTCCCCGCTTTGCAGGTCTTGAAGAACTCGCGGAAGGAGAAGCCGGGGTATTTCTCTTTGGCTTGATAACAGCAGTCGAACCAGTAGCCGGCCACCTTTTCCTTGTAGTGCTCGCCGAACTCCGTCATGACCTCGGTCATGGTCCGGGTGAACGCCTCTTCGCCGGACCTCGGGTATCCGGCGAGACTGGCCACGTTCAAGTAGCACATCATCTTGATGCCTTTGGCGTTGAGCGCATCGGCCATCTCGGCAATCAGGTCGCGCCGAGTTGTCATGCCGGGGTGGTATTTCTCCCATGCCTTGATCGGCGCCGGACAATAGGACTGGGCGTGGCCGATCGTGAGAAACACGTAGCCCGCTCCCGTCTCTTCCACCATGTCCGCAAAGCGCTTGACGTCGAAGTCGTCAACGGCCTGGGCATACGGCTTGTGGGTCCCGTCCTTGCCGATACTCTGGGAGGTCCAATGGAACATCAGCCCGTAGCCGGCTTTGACCATCCAGTCCGTGCTGGCCCGTGCCTTTAGGGCCTCCTGTCGGTCTGCCGCGATGGCCGCCTTGG
Organism: uncultured Planctomycetia bacterium; assembly: GCA_963824275.1. Classification (GTDB taxonomy): domain Bacteria; phylum Planctomycetota; class Planctomycetia; order Pirellulales; family Thermoguttaceae; genus JANXQG01. Next base: position 243,754 of record CAWGOT010000013.1, read on the forward strand.
CGGCGACGGGAACCAATTCCAGGCTGCGAAACTGCAGCACAGCCATCGTTTTCGGCGCGTCCGGGATGCTGATCGCGATCGACTGGGCCCCCGCCTCGAGGTGCAGCAGGCCCTCAATCGGCGTCATTTGATATGACCTGTCTCCGAAAACCCCTTTGGTCATCGCTAGCGTGTACTCGACCCGTCTGCCCCCGCTGCTGATCTGCACGTGCTGTCCAACGGCGCCGGGTTCCGCGGCGTGGTTAAGGGCGACCTCGTAGTCTCCCGCCCGGTCGACTTGGACCTTCCAGGTCATCTGTCCGCTGCCCGTCCAACGGAAGCTGTCCCCGGCTTGCCCCTGAGGCAATCGTCCCTGGAGGCCGCGCCGCCACCGTACAGGGATATGGGGGCGTCCCCCTTGACTGGCATCGTAACCGGCGCAACTTGGGCAGCCTCCAGAATTCGCTTGTGAACTTCCTTGAGCACATTGACGGCATTGGGATCCACCGTGCCGTCCTGATAGATGCCGAGGTTGATCGTCACCGCGCCGCCCTTGGCCTTGCACTGGCTGACGTAATCCCCCAACCGTTGGGCCGTGAACTGAGGTCTCGGCATGTTAACACTCTGCTGCACCCAGTAAGGCTCCATGATCAGCAGGGCCTGGTAGCGCAATCCCGCGCCGGGGCCGTTCTCTTGGGTAGTGCCGTTGACCGGCAACCCGACGGGGTTGGTGGTTTCCCCGGCCCAATACTCCTGCCACTGGGAGACGTTCGGGTAGATCCAGGAGTTCAGTGCAATGACGCGATTCGGGTTCCCCGCTTTGCAGACCTTGAAGAACTCGCGGAAGGAAAAATCCGGGTACTTTTCAAAGCATTGATAGAACCCGTCAAACCAGTAGCCGGCGACCTTGTCCCCATAGCGTTCTCCGAACTCCTTGATGATGTCCGTCGTCATCTGCGTGAATTCCTGGCTGGAGGCACGCGGGTACTTCCCGATGACGTGAGCCGGGAAGTAGCACATCAACTTGACGCCCTTCGCGTTGAGCGCTTGTGCCATCTCGGCGATCAAGTCGCGTTTCGCCGTCTTGCCGGGGAAGTATTTTTCCCAACTCGAGAGCGGAGCCGGACAATAAGGCTCCGCATGACAAACTGTGAATAAAACATAGCCGGCGCCGGTCTCTTCCACCATGTCCGCAAAGCGCTTGACGTCAAAGTCGGCAACGGCCTGGGCATACGGCTTGTGGGTTCCGTCCTTGCTGATGCTCTGCGAGGTATAATGGAACATCAGCCCGTAGCCGGCTTTGGCCATCCACTCCGAGTTGGCCCGCGCCTTCAGCGCCTCCTGCCGGTCCGCCTCAATGGCCGCCTTGGCGGCCACGGGAGTCAGTACCAGACTGCGAAACTGGAGCACAGCCATCGTTTTCGGCACGTCCGGGATGCTGAGCGCAATCGACTGGGCCCCCGCCTCGAGGTGGAGCGTGCCCTTGATCGGCGTCATTTGATATGTCTTGTCTCCGAAGACACCCGTGGTCTTCGCCATCGTGTATTCAACCCGGCTGCTCCCGCTGCTGATCTGCACGTGCTGTCCAACGGCGCCGGGTTCCGCGGCGTGGTTGAGGGCGACCTCGTAGTCTCCCGCCCGGTCGACTTGGACTTTCCAGGTCATCTGTCCGCTGCCCGTCCAACGGAAGCTTTCCCCGGCTTGCCCCCTGAGGTTATCGCCCCTGGAGGCCGCTCCGCCGTACAGGGATGTGGGGGCGTCCCCCTTAACCGGCATCGTAACCGGCCCGACTTGGGCAGCCCCCACAAGGGAGACGAGGGAAGCGAGCACGAGAAGTGCCCCCTTCACTCTTACGATTTGTTTCGTGGTTGTCATTCTACGGTCCTTTCGGAGTTTGAGTTTACCAAACACGGGTGGTAACGATCAGCCGGGCGAACGGTCTTTCTCAATGTTCGGCCGGGAGTTTCAGAGTCTGTAGTTTCTGGCCGCGTACCAAGCGGACTTCAATGAGGCCTTTTCCGGCACCGTAGGCTGTCGTAAGCTCCTTCACGTTGGCGACCTTGGACGCATTGATTCCCTGGATGAGATCGTCCTTCTTCAGGCCGGCCCGGCCCGCGGCCGAATCGGCCGGAACATCGAGCAAAACCACACCGCCATCCGCCTGGGCCACGCCGTAGGCGGAGAACTCCATGCCCTCGATCGCGCGGACTTTTGCGCCCAGCCAGACGCCCGTGGGATTGCCCGTCTTCTTTTCAGCGGCCGCCGGTGCTCCCGGCAAGACGGGCGTACGGGCCTTGGCCTTGAGCCCGGCGCTGGTAACGCCGAATTGGTCCATGGGGAAGTTCTTGAACCCGAGGGCCAGCGCCGGTGAGCCCGGCTTCACCCGGTAGTCGCCGTGCGCCGGGTCGACGAACATCGCGTCGGCGATTTCCGAATGCTCGTCACGGCCGCTCTGGTTCTGCAGGGATTGCGCGGGGATCGGTTCGGTCCGGCCGGGAGCGTACAGCAGGTTCCAGTCAATCTCCTTGCCCCAGGGTTTGCGGACGCCGATAGGTCTGTACGGGGTGAACACGATGTTGCGCCGGAACACGTCCTGGCTGCCGTTGCACCAAACGTGCGGGTGGAACGAGTTGCTGACCATGATGTTGTTTTCGTCGATGCGGAGATAGCCCTCGCGATTCTTGATGCCGCCGCTGAGGCATAGATTGTCGTGGATCCAGTAGTTCGAGGACCCGTCGTCGAGGTCGATGTCCCACCCGTGGTCGCAGCGCCAGCGGTTGTTGCGGAGGACGTTCTGCTGCACGCAGTCCAGGAGCACGAGGTCCTTCGTGGCGTCCTTGGAAAGCAGGTCGTTCATGCCGACGTCCTTGAGTTGCCACCAGCGGTCGCGGCCCCAGGAATTGAAGCTGCCGTGGTCCCCGGTCTCCTTGACGGTGTCGAAGACATCGCAGAACTCGATCACGTGGCCGCCCCAGCAGCCGTCGCCGATATTGATCCCGGCCCGCGGCATGTCGTAGATCGAGCAGTGGCGAACCGTAATGTTCCGGGCCAGATCGATGTTGACGCCCGCCGTCTGCTTTTCCACGCGTCCGGTGAGATGGATCAGGCAGTCTTCCACGAGGCAATCGGACGGGTAGTTGTCGGTCTTCGGCCCCGGCGTGCGGTCGAGGTCGGATGCCTTTTGACGCTGGTCATAGTTGAACAGCGGGTTCCGGGCCGCCCGGGGATCGCCCACGAACGAGACGCCGCTGGCCCCGGCCTTTACGATCTCGCACCCGCGGACGGTGATCCGGCGGTTGTAGTGGTTGACGAAGATCGCGTTGCCGCCTACCTGGTCGAGGAGCAGGTCTTCCAGCAGGCAGTCTTCGGCGCCTTGGACCAAGATCGCGCCGCCGCGATCAGACGCCCAGTCGGTCCTGAGGAGCGGTTCCTTCGTCTCCATGACCGTGCGATTCGCGTGCCGCAAAGTAAGACCCTTCAGCGTCACCGATCGAACGGGTTTCTCCTGGGCGCCGCGGGACTCGATGAGCGTGGTCAGGCGCGTGGCTTCCACCGTGGCCTTCGACGAGAGGTCGAGGCCGGCAGGCGGATAGAAATAGAGGACGTGCGTCTTGCGATTGAGGAACCACTCGCCGGGGGCGTCGAGTTCCTCGAAGATGTTCTCCACAAAGCGGATTTGCTGGTGCGCCGTGCCGCCCCGATTGTTCTGCCAGCCGCCCTCCTTGGTAATCTCGCCGTTGGCGTCCTTGCCGGTGATCCGCCAGGTGAACCCGCCCCACAGGGCCGGATGCATGGCGTGGAAGTAGCCGCCCGCGGGGTCGGCCCAGCGGGCCGCCCGCTGCTTGCTGATCGCATCGGCGGCGTAGCCGTCGAAGTACTTGGCCGTCGGGTCGAAGTTCGGATAGCGGGCCAGGACTTGGCGCTCGCCGTTGACGAACAACTCCTCGGTGACAAGGTCGTCCGGGACCTTCGCTTGCAGGATGCCGTCTTTGTAGGCCGTCCACTTGAGGTCGAGCTTCACCCCGCCGCTGACGACCGGGGTTTCACCTTCGACGGCCTGCCAGGCGACCCCGGAATCTTCCGCCCCGAGCACCAGCGTTTCGGGCAGGTAGTACGTGCCGCCGGCCAGATGAACGGTCACGGGTTTCGGCATGCCGCGGGCGGCGTCCCGGGCTTTCTGCAGCGTGGCAAAGGGGGTCGCGCGGGCCCCGTTTCCCTGGTCGCTGCCCGCCGGCGAGACAAAGAGGTCGGCGGCGCAAACGCCGGTTGTCGCTGCCGCGAAAACCAAGGACGCAAGCAGCGCGGTGAGGGCCGGCAAATCAATAACTGCCGGATAGTCGCCTTTCGCTCCGCAAAAGAACGCCACTTTCGCGGAGCGAAAGGCGACAGTTATTGATTTGCCGATCCTAAGTAACAACATTGGCTGCTTCATGGTACTGTTCTTTCTGCCGCAGTTATCAATGGGCATTCGTGGTGATGAAATCGACGACCGACTTCGGGTCCTTCGGCGAAAGGGGAAAATAGCCTTCGCCCTCCCTGACGATAACCGTGATCTTTCCGCCGAGCCTCCTTATAGCGTTTCTCGACGACGCGCAGTCTGGCTCTCCAACCAGGGATCCGAGGCGCACAGTCGTGCAGGATCGGCACGCCTGCCTTTGCCAACGCCGCAAGGTTGTCGATCGGTTGCGCTCTGCCCGCCATGAGACTGCGCATGAGCGGATTTCGGGCATAAATGCAGGAGACCTTGCCCGGGTTGGCAACCGCCCAAGCGTAGGCTTCGCCTGCCAACGCCCCGGTCCCTTTCAACACCGGCTTGCTGGAGAATCCATTGTCTACAAGGCGTTTATAGATATCGTCCCACTGCTTTCGCACCATACCCGTTCCTTCGAGCGGGACGATCACAATGTGGTAGCCCTTGGCCAGCAGCGCCTGCTCCACGGTCGCGTCCCTCTCGATTGGATCGCCCATGAAGACCCAGGGTTTTCCCGGCGCTACGGTCTTGGGCACGATGACCGCCATGCCGACCATCCTGAAGGCGCCAGGAGCGCCTGAGTCAAGGCCATGCCCATCCGCCGCATAGCCTGCGTAGAGGTCGTAACATTCCGTGAACCCCGGCCCGCGGGCCGTGCAATATGTGTCCTCCTCCTTGAGATAAATGCGGGAAGGCTCGAGGCTGTAGTAATGCCTCTTCGTGTCGTTCGCATCCACGAAAGCGGGCCGGTTGGCCGTGGACGGTGTTATATGCTGCTCGATCCAATCGGCAATCGGCTTGGCATTTTGAAGGCTATGCGGGTGATGGGCAGTGCCTTCCTTGATGATCATGGTGATCGCGCCACCCATCTGATGGTATATGTTCTCGACGACCAGGGTGTGCCGCTCGAGCATCCAGTCCTCGGTGCCGCCGATCTCCAAGATAGGCACGTCATGCTTGGCCAGCTCCGGGATCTTGGCGAAATCCTCGTCATAGAGCCCGGGATTGTCGGCGTAGATGCATGCCACTTTGTCGGGATTGACCACGCCCCAGTTGAATTCATTCACCCCGCCCTTGCTCATCCCGATGAAAGCGGCCTTCTTCGCCAGCCCGTGCTTTTCCGTCAGGAAGGCATACCACCTGTCCCACGCCTTGCCTTGCTTGCCGGGGTCGGGTGCGACAAAAGCGATATGGAACCCGCGTTTGAGCAACTCGACTTCGGTTTGAGGTTCGTGGTTCCAATAGCAGCCCCGCCAGGACCACGGGTAGCCGGACCCAGGGGCACTGGGTGCCCCGGCTTTCTTGGGAACGACCACGATGCACCGGCGTTTGCCGTTCCTCACCGCGGCGTCGACACCGAAGCTCTTCACCTCGCCCGCGGGCGCCGTCATGGGCGTGATCGCGCCCGTGGCATCGTCCATGATGAAGTCATAGCGGTCGAATCCCTCGTGCCACGTGGTCTTGGGACCATCGAAGGGGACGTATCCATCGGCCGCCGACCATGCGTACATGGTGCCCGAGCCTTGGGAAGTCAGCAGAATTGCCAGTAGGGCGGCTGCTCCAAGGCCAAAACGCAAATTCCTTCTTGCACTCTTGATCATAGTAGTACCCTTGTTCATTCTCCTCTATTGCCTACCCGAATCGCACCATTCTTGTGGCACAGCCGCCCAGCTATTTACTCAACGCCAGAGGACGCGGTGTGCACCCAGGCTGACAGGTTTCTGGTTAAGCATCAATTCTACAGGCTCATCGCGGAAGTTGTAGAAGAAACTGGCGTCTCCCCAAAGGTAAAAGCTGACCTTGGTCGGCGCGCTAAGCTGAATGCCGAGCGGGGCCAACAGCTCCCCGCGCAATTTATCAGCCAGCGCTGCGGAATCCCCGCCAGCCCCTTGTCGCCTCCCCGCGAATATGCCGCCACATTCAGCACGAGAACATGCCCGCCGCCGGTCGCCCGAGAGGTGAGCAGTGGAATGCGACGGTCCCCGACCCGGGGTACCGGGTGCCCCGACGCCGAAATGAGCACTTTGTCCGCCGGGGATTCCAGGCCCGGATCGATCTCAAGCGGTGTGGTCAGCTTCACCTGCTTGCCCTCGATCTCGACACTGCCCGCGGTCCCACGTTGCGGCTTCCCCGGGATGCTCACACCTGCCATTTCCGCCGCTGCCTTTCCCGCTCGGTTCAGGAAGGCCGGTGTCAGCACCAGGGTTGCACCCTGACTGAGATGCTGTTTCATGTGCGCGAGTATCTGCGGGTCGTCTGCCGCATGGGCGGGCAGGATCGCGATGCGGGAGGCCGCCGGATAGCTCGACTCCGGCACGATTGGCAGTCCCATCATTGGAAGGTCATCGGCCAGGTAGAGGTTCCCTGCGCCGTCGCTTCCCGCCGGCATGTAATAGCTGATGCCTCGCAGGGGACGCCCATGCACTTTGTCGGCCAGTTCAAACAGTTCGGGCAGCGCCGTCTGGAGGCGCATCGTGCATGGATTATCCTTCATCAAGTCGCCGAGATGCCACAGGGCAAACTCCGGGGCCCCCGCCAGTACGGTCTGGTACGCCTGGTCCACGAAAGTCTGCGGTGTGCAACCGCCCCAATCGAACCAGCCGCCGTTGATCTTCTTGCCCGCGACGGACGCCGCCCAGCGATAGTTGATGTACCCTTCAGTCGGCTGTACGGAGCGGGGATCTCGGGTCTCGGTGCCCGCCCAGGTCTCGTCAAAGAGGGCGGACATGCGCGGCGGGTCGTAACCCTGGTTGTGAAAGTTTTCGTACCATTGCGGGTACTTGATGATCACCCGCACGGAGGGCCGCACGGCCCGCGCCGGCTTCAGTATGAATGGTTCGATGACAGAGACGAGCAAGTCCCGGCGATACTCGCCCCAGGAGCGCTTGCCGCGGGCTCGATCCGAGTCAGGGGAGGTGTCGTCGGTGGCGAACATATCGTCTATGATTATTTCGTCGAATATGGCTGCGTTCTCGGTAAAGTACTGAGCGAGATCGCGCCGGGTCTTTTCCGCCTCGTAGTTGAGCCATGGCAACCCCCCGGGCACTGAAGTTCTCACGGCCCAGGTCTTGCCTGCCGCAAACATGACCCCGCCGCATACGCGAAAGCCGCGCTTCAGAAAATCGTCCCGAATCTCGCGAAGAACGGCCGGCGGTACGTAATCATCTTCCCTGCGACCCTCAAGAAAAATCTTGGAGATCTTCAATCCCTGGAGAATTGCAGCCGCCTTCTCCCGTCCTTCGGGCGTTGTCAGGTAGCGATTCACATCCGCCGCATCGGCGTAGATGCTGACGCGCAGGTTCTGGGCGTTGAGCTTCAGATTCGCATCCAGGAACTTGAGCACCGCCGCATCGACCTCGGCCGGAGACGGCTGCGCGGGCGGGCCGCCGGGCGGGGCCACGAACACGTACCCGTGGCCGGCGTTCTTGACGATGATCAGTTCCACCGGCACGTTGACCTTCTGCAGCGCCTCAGTCATGCGCTGGGCGTGGAACAGCGGGACGTTCGTGTCCTTCTCGCCGTTCACGATGAGGTACGGGCAGGCCTTTGCGTTGACGTTATCGAGCGGACTCATCTGCTTGAAGATCTCGGGCTTCTCTTCGTACGTGCCGCCGGCCATTTTTCGCGTGACATCGGACCTGCCCTTGAAGTCCGTCGGGCCGCAGAAATCGACGACGGCCTGCACGGCGCTGCTGAAGCCCGCCGAGCCGCCCTTGCCCTCCAGGTCGGGCTTGTCGCCGGTCACGCCCATGAGGGCCGCCAGGTGACCGCCCGCGCTGGTGCCCCAGCAGCCGATGCGATCGGGATTGACCTGGTACTTCGCCGCGTTGGCCCGCAGCCAGCGGACGGCGAGCTTGCAGTCTTCGATCTGGGCCGGCCAGATCGCCTCGTCGACGAAGCGGTACTCGACGCTGAGGACCAAGTAGCCGTGGTTGGCAAGTTGCACGGTTTGCTGAAATTCATGATGCGAGCCGGAGGTCCAGCCGCCGCCGTGGATCCAGAGGACGGCGGGCATGAGGCCGGTGGGGGGCGTCTTGGGCCGGGCGATGTCGGCGTGCAGCGCGCGGCCGCCGCCCGTGCCGATCACGATGTCCTTCAGAATCTCGATGCTGTCTGCGCGTGACGGCGCCGCAGCGGAAGAGGAAGGTTGAGTCGCCTTGGCGGCGTCGGAGGGCGGTGACTTCAGCCCCACGCCGTTGACCGTGATGACGGTGTAGGTGTGCTTCTCGCCGGCCTTGGCCGTGGCGTCCAGGTACTTCGTTTCCTTCAGCGGCCAAACGGGCGTGTCATGATAGGTCATGCCCTGGAAGATCGGCCGCCCGTACTGGCCGCGGTCCGGACCCACGATCGCCAGTTCCTTGCCGTCGCGGAGAATGATGAACTGCTTGATCCCGCTCTCAAAATCGGCCGTGGCGATCCAGGTGACTTCCGTGCCGTGACCCGCACCCACCAGTGAGTACCCGCCTGGTACCCCGCCCCGGTCGATCGTCTTCACGTCGGTCGGGGCCGGGGGCGGCGTGGTGTCGCTAACGGCGCCCGTCTTGACGTACTCGACCCACGCCTTGGCGACCGCCTCATTGGGCAGCCAGACCGCTTCGTTGACATTGCCCTTGTACTCAGCCGCCGGCACGGCCGCCGCATCCTTGGGGTCCTTCTCGACGAGCTTCGCCAGCCAGCCCTTGCTCATATCAACGGGCTTGAGTTTCTGGTCCTTGGAGCCCTTGTCGGGCAGCCGCATGGCCATGCAGGCATCGAGATAGGGGATGGCCAGGTAGCGGCTGTCGCCGCACTCGTGGCCGGTCCGCGGGTCGGGCGCGAAGCCCACCGGGGCCCCCTTCGCCCGATACTGCTTGAACGTGGCCAGCGCGCCGGTATAGGGGCCGGTTTCCTTCGCGCCCGGGTTGCCCATCTCGGGGACTTGGTAGGCCGCCTCGGGGACCGTGGGCTGCGGGAACTCTTTCCGCGCGGAACATCTCCGCCGAGCCGGAGCGCATCCAGACCACCACGACGCGATCCGGGTGCAGGTCGGTCATCACGTCGGCCCAGATGCCGCCGCCCGAGTGCCCCCAGAGGATCCACGGCACCTTCGACAGTTCGGGATGTTCCGACTTGGCGGCGAACTCGTCGATGGCTTTCAGGAAGGTCTTCTCCGAGCCCCTACGCGGATCGAACCAATGCTCCGAGCCGCCGGGCGTCAGGTCGACCGCCTCGTTCACCACGTGGTACGAGGAACTCCACAGGGCGCAGTCCCACTTCTTCGCCAGGGCCTGCCACTGAAGGTCGTAGGCGCCGGTCGAGCCCTCGATCGAGGCCGTGGTGCCGGCCCCGTGCTGATGGACGATCAGGCCGCGGAGCTGCGTCACGCCGTCGGGGATCCAGAGCAGGTAGGTGACGGGCGTCTTGAGCTCGCCCTCCACGGTTGAGCCCGGATAGTCAACCTTGTAGTAGTTGCCCGCTCCGACGCTCGGAAACGGCGGGGGGGCATTGTTCTGAACGGGCGTGGCCGATGCCGGTCCGCTTGTTCCAAGCGGCAGGCCGATGCCCAGCAGGGCCGCCACGAAGACCGGCACGAGTTTGCTTTTCACGGAACGTTTCCTTTCTCAAGAGTAGTCAATGGGACCTGATCGTGATGAACTCCACGACCGACTTCGGGTCCTTTGGCGAAAGCGGAAAATGCCCTTCGCCCTCCCTGACGATCACGGTGATCTTCCCGCCGAGTTCCCTATAACGTTTCTCGACGACGCGCGTCTGGCTCTCCGACCAGGGATCCGAGGCGCCGCAGTCGTGCAGGACCGGCACGCCAGCCTTCGCCAACACCGCAAGGTTGTCGATCGGCTGCGCGTTGCCGGCCATCAGACTGTGCATGTACGCATTCCTGGCATAAATGCAGGAGACCTTGCCCGGGTTGGCAATCGCCCAGGCGTAGGCTTCGCCGGCCTTCGGCCCGGTCCCCTTCAACACCGGCCTGCTCGAGAATCCACTATCCACAAGGAGTTTGTAGGTACCGTCCCACCGCTTTTTCTCCATTCCGATGGTCACAATGTGGTAGCCGTTGGCCAGCAGCGCCTGCTCGACGGTCGAATCCCTCTCGATAGGGTCCCCCGTGAGCACCCAGGGTTTTCCCTGCGCTACGGTCTTGGGCACAATGATCGACATGCTGTCCACCCTGAAGTTGGCGCCGATACCAGCGTCGTAGCGGTCGTAACACTCCGTGTACCCCGGCCCCCGGGCCGTGGCCCAGGTGTTCTCTTCCTTCAGAAAGATGTAGGAAGGCTCGAGGCTGTAGTAATACCGCTTCGTGTATGTCGCATTCACGAAAGCGGGCCGGTTGGCCGTGGACGGTGTCCTATGCTGCTCGATCCAATCGGCAATCAGCTTGGGATTTTCCAGGCTGTGCGGGTGATGGGCGGTGCCTTCCTTGATGATCACCGTGATCAGGCCGCCTGCCTGATGGTAAATGTCCTCGACGGCCAGGGCATTCGGCCGCAGCAAACCATCCTCAGTGCCGCCGACCTCCAAGATCGGAACGTCGTGCTTGGCCAACTCCGGAAGCTTGGCGTAGTCCTCCTCGTACACTCCGGGATTATCGGCATAGATGCACGCCACTTTGTCGGGATTGACCACGCCCCAGTTGAACTCGTTCACCCCGCCTTTGCTCATGCCGATGAAAGCGGCCTTTTTCGCCATCCCATGCTTCTCCGTCAGGAAGGCGTACCACCGGTCCCACGCCTTGCCTTGCCTGCCGCCGTCGGGCGCAAAAGGCGATATGGAACCCGCGCTTGAGCAGCTCGACTTCGGTCTGGGGCTGGTGGTCCCAATAGCAGCCGCGCCATGACCACGGATAGCCGGCCGCCGGTTGCTTGGGGACGACCACGATGCACCGCCGTTTGCCGTCCCTCACCGCACTATCGACACTGAAGCCCTTCACCTCGTTCGCGGGCGCCGTCATGGGCGTGATCGCACCCGTGGCATCGTCCATGATGAAGTCATAACGGTCGAATCCCTCGTGCCACGTGGTCTTTGGACCGTCGAACGGGACGTATCCATCGGCCGCCAGCAAGCCTCTGGAAGGCAGCAGAAGAGCCAATAGGGCGGCTGCTCCAGGGCCAAAACACAAACACCTTCTTGCATTCTTGTTCATAGTAATACCCTCTTAGGATAGGATCGATCCTTGACCTTTGAGTTCCTGCCTCCAGCTTACTTCAGTTCGTGGTTCCAGATTTTTTTTATGGTCTCTTCCTGGGAATAGCCGACCGGGCAGGTCTGGGCTTTTGGTGTTGGCAAAGTACGTGCGCAGGGTTTCATTGGGACAGGAGATCATCCGGGTTCCCGGCATTTCGAGGTGGCCATTAGGGTCGGTTTGCTTGATCCAATTGTGGGCGTAGAGGAGCCATTGGTTTCGGTATTCCTCCGGTTGCTGCGCAAACCATGAAATCTCATCCCAGCCCCAGCAGAACATTGATTTGGGGTCAGCCACATTGGGGTTCGGCCCCCGGCCAAAATTGTCGAATTCAACCAGGTAAGGCAAACTATCACAACGCCAGCCGCTGGGCGAAATGCAGCCCTTGCTTCTTTTGAATATGGCATCAAGGTGACCGACTTCCAAGATGGCCTCATGCGGCTTGCCCGGAACCGCCTTGATGCGCATCGGAAACGAATTGAAATCCAAGAGACTGACCCCGTCCTTGACCATGCCACCGGAAGGCACATGGCCATCCATCAGCACCAGATGGCGGCGGGCGTGCAGTTTTGCATAAGCCCGCACTTTGGCCAGAAACTCCGAATAGACTTTCAGATCCCTGTCGTCCGCGCCGATGAGTCCGACCTGGCCCAGGTGGAGGGCTTCACAGCCGACGTTGATGTAGGAGACGGCGAGGTAATAGAACCAAAGCCGGGTTTCAAGATTGTTGATAATCGGCACTCCGCCGCGGCCGCCACCCCTGTCGGGCCGGCCTTCCCGTTTGATGATCGCAGCGCAGGAAAAGGTCCGGTCCTCAACGGGCAGGCCAAAGTCTGCGAAAACCCAGGCGGGGATCTTCAGTTTATTAATATCGGTGCCGACCTGTTCAAAAAGGCAGCCTTGGAAAACGACTTCGGGATCGGCGGCATGCACCCTATCCACCATTTTTTTGGCATACTCCAAAAAAGCGGGATCGCCAAGTTTGGACTCCTCGCCCCAGCGGTAGATGGCCCGGCCGATAAACTTGGCGCCGAGGTTGTGGATCATGCGGACATCATCATCCCGATACGGAAACTGGTAGCCCTCCGGCTGGCCGGGAACCAGGAAATAGCCCATGGTGATTGCACGATCCAGATAGTTTTCCAGCGTTTGGCGCGAAATGGTGCCATCGAAATAGAAGGGGCTGTTCTTGTCGAAGGCGGGTTTGGCGCCGGAAGCATCGGACACGGGCGCCGGCTGGATTGGGGCCGTCTCTGCCGCGCTGCATTGGATTGCGGGCAAAGCCAGGAGGCCGGCCCAGGTCGACAGGAGGCCGGCGCATGTCAACAGCAGCGTGCGGAAACGAGCGCGGACCGCGAGCAGTTTTGGGCCGCAGAATAAGGAATCAAGTTTGCTGTTTCTCATAATACGAAAGACCTTAGAATGGAACCGTTTATGAACTTCTTTAAGCACATGGACGATAACCGACGAGCCGTATTGCGTATTGACTCTCAGCGGCACGATTTTTGCGCAGAACGGCAATATTCAACGGATTCACAGGTACGCTGTGGCGTTGCGTCAATCGAACTGCCGGATAAGGTCCAGGCTCAGACTTGCATGGTCCGCACTTCGGGCGGAACGATGATCGCAGGCTCGGTCAGGGCCTGGACCTCGCCGACGGTGACGCCCGGCGCGAGTTCCATGAGGACTAGTCCGCGCTCGGTCACCCGTAGAAAGCAGAGGTCGGTCACGATGTAGTCGACACAGGCCCGCCGGTGAGCGGTAGCGAACACTCCTTGACGATCTTCGGCTGGCCCTTGGCCGAGTGCTCCATCGCCACATAGACGCACTTGGCCCACGGCGAGGTCCATTGCGCCTCCCATGCCCTTGACCATCTTGCCGGGGATCATCCAGTTGGCGAGATCGCCCTTCTGGCTTACCTCCATGCGCCCCAGCACCGCGATGTCGATATGCCCGCCGCGAATCATCGCGAAGCTCTCGGCGGAGTCAAAGAAAGCGGCGCCCTCGACCACCGTCACCGTCTCCTTGCCGGCGTTGATCAGGTCGGGGTCTTCCTCGCCGTTGCGCGGGTAGTGCCCAGTGCCGAGGATCCCGTTCTCCGACTGCAACACGACTTCCATCCCTTTGGGCACGTAGTTGGCCACCAGCGTCGGCAGTCCGATGCCGAGGTTCACGTAGTACCCGTCGCGGAGCTCGCGGGCCAAACGCATGGCGATCTGTTCGCGTGTCAACGCCATGCCGTGCCTCCCGCCGCCTGCGCGTGCCGCTCGCGCCCGCGGCCGCCGGACGCACCGTGCGCCGCTCGATCCACTTCTGGTATTTGCTGCCCTCAAAAATGCGATGCACGTAGATGCCGGGGACGTGGACGTGGTCCGGGTCGAGCGAGCCCAAACCAACGAGCCGCTCGACCTCGACGATGGTGGTCGTGGCGGCGGCGCACATCAGCGCACTGAAATTGCGCGTGACCTTGGTGAAGACCAGGTTGCCCCAAGGATCCGCCCCGGCCGGCCTTGACCAGCGCGAAGTCGGCCTTGAGCGGGCTCTCGAGCAGGAACTCCTGCCCGTTGATGAAGCGAGTCTCCTTGCCCTCGGCTACGACGGTTCCCACGCCGGCGGGGGTGTAGAAACCGCCGATGCCCGCGCCGCCGGCGCGGATCCGCTCGGCGAGCGTCCCTTGCGGGTTGAGTTCGACCTCGAGCTCTCCGGACAGATACTGCTGCTCGAAGATCTTGTTCTCGCCCACGTAGCTCGCGACCATCTTGCGGATCTGCCGGTTCCTGAGCAGCAGGCCCAGGCCGCAGTCGGTGGTGCCGCAGTTGTTGGAGATGATCGTCAGGTCCTTCACGCCCTTCTCGCTGAGGGCGAGGATCAGGTTCTCCGGGTTGCCGCACAGGCCGAAGCCGCCGACCATGAGCGTCGCACCGTCGCGGATGTCGCGGATTGCCTCGCGCATCCCCGCCTTGCACCACCTTGTTCACGGCAGTCTCCCCCTTGAAGTGCTCCGGCTGTCCCCATCCATGCCGCCGGGCATGGGACCTTCCGGCCCGGGACCGGCAATCCCCTCAGGTTAACTACAACGGGAAAACAACGCAAGCATTTGGGCAGCTCTGCCGTCCCAATCCCAAAAGTTGCCGTTCAAAGACCATGATGCCATGCAGTGCGGGGGCTTACTTCTTATAGCGTGTATCGAGCGACGGCACCTCGCCCGGCCTTGGCAAGAGGGGAAAAGGAAACCGTCGCGGTGGCTGTCTGGCACGCCTGTTCGCCCTGTTGTAAAATGGCGGGCGTTGTCGCAAGGCGCGACAGCCAGTTGCAAGCAGCTAAACCGGAGGAAAACATGACGAAATACCGTCGGGCCACTTTTTGGGCCGCTTTCATGCTCTGGGCAAGCAGCTTCCCTTGCCACGGAGAACTCGCTGGTGATCGATTTGGGGCAGGGCGTCAAGCTGGAACTGGTGCTCGTCAAGAAGGGAAAGTTCCAACAAGGCTCGCCGCGGAACGAGGCCGGCCGAAACGACGATGAAACCCCACGGCAAGTCACGATCACGAAGGACTTCTATCTCGGCAGGTACCCGGTCACCGTGGCCCAGTTCCGCCGCTTTGCCGACGAAACCGGCTACCGCACCGAGGCCGAACAGGGGGCCTCGGGCGGATTCGGCTTCGACGGCAAGGAACTGGCGCAACGCAAGGAGTTCAATTGGCGGCATCCCGGCTACCCGCAGAGCGACGACTGCCCCGCGACCATCGTCACCTTCGACGATGCGGGCATTCGCCCGTTGGCTCGCGGGCAAGGCCGCGCGGAACGTTTCCTTGCCGACCAAGGCCCAATGGGAATTCGCCTGCCGCGCCGGGACAACGTCGCGATTCTACGCGGGCGACTCCGAGACCGATCTCCAAGCCATCGGCTGGTATCGCGACAACTCCGGCAAGTCCGCACAGCCGGTCGGCCAGAAACGGCCCAACGCCTTCGGCCTGTACGACATGAGCGGCAACGTCTATGAGTGGTGCCGCGACTGGTACGGCCCCTACGGGGATGACGCCAGCGACCCGGAGGAAACGCGTTCCGACCGGACCGCGCCGCCGCGGCGCGGTACTGCGCGGCGGATCGTGGCTGAAGGACGCGCGGCAGTGCCGCTCGGCCGCGCACTTCGCAATACACCCGCCAGCCGCAACGCCGACAACGGTTTCCGCGTCGCCGCCGAGGCCGCTCCCGTCGCCGAGCGGCCGGAGACCGACGCGACCTCGCCGCCCCCGGCAGGCGCCGAGCAGGCGCGGGCCGAGTTCGGCACGTTGATCTTCCTGATCGTCCTGGCGGGCATCGCCGTAATGGTCTTTCGCGCACTGCAAGCGGCAGGCTCCGCCAGCGGGCCGTTGCAACAGGGCCCACCGCCCGACAAGCCGCGCACGCCGTCCTGGCTCTCGACCGGCATGGCCGCCGGCGCAATGCTGCACCACAGACGGCCGCCGACGGTTTCTGGATCCACACCGGGGGGCTCGCCCGCGGCAGCGTAGTCCATTACAGTTACGAATGTCAGGGCACGCAGCGCCGCGGCACGATGATCGTCGAAGCGGGCGATCGTCAGTTCGTTTATACCGGCAACGCGCCGGACCAGGTAGATATCACCCAAGTCATTCCGAGCGACGCCGCCCCGCCCGCTCCGCCGCCCTCCGATACTGCGTTCCCTTCGTCGTCGAGCGATCGGGCGTCGCAGCCGGACGACCGGCCGGCCCCTTCGTCGGGATCTTCGTGCGGCGGATTTCCGCCGGCGTATTGAGCCGCGCTGAAATGCCGATTCGCGATCATGCTCCAGCCCTGAAACCGTTTCGCGTCGCCGTCTTTTGCGATCGTGGGGACGATGGTTTCCTGGCCGGGCGCACGCTCAGGGCATCGGCGGTCTTGGCATCGCCGCCGAAGACGTTGCCGCCCGCCCTCCGGCAGCCGTCGCCCGATGGTTGATCGAATCGTCCGCGCCGGCCTGGTTCCTGCGGGCTGGAAGCTGGCCGGCCGGCGACGTGCCGCGGGTCGCACTGCCCAAGAGCAGCACGGGCATTCCCCTCTGCGCGTTCGGCGCACGACCCTGGCGGCGTGCGGCGAGAACGGCGGCGGCGACGCCGAGCAATGGACGGCTGCAATCGCCGCGACGGGCGGCAATTTCGCGGCGACAGCCGACGGCCCGCGGGAATTGCCGCCGCTGGCAAGCGTTTACCTGGAAGGGCCGGTCGTCGCGGCGGCTCGCCGCGCGATTGGCCGCCGGCGAGCCGCTGCCGCAGGCGATTCGCGCCGAAGCGCTTGCCCCCGCGCCGGCTCGTGCGCTTTGCCGCCTTGGACGTGCGTCACGATCGGCGGCTTCGCGTACTGCAGGTCATCACCAGCTTGCAGCGCGGCGGCGCAGAGCGGATCGCGATCGATTTGCATGACGCGCTGAACGCGAACGGCTGCCGATCGCGACTGCTGACCCTGGGACGTCCCACGCGGGCGGCGTTTGCCCCGCCCCAGGAAACGGTCGACGTTTCCCGCCGCGGCGCCTGCCGCGCGGACCGCGTCGCCGCCGCGACTGCCGCGTATCCGCGACTTCGCGGCCGACCTGCTCCATGGGCACCTGCTCCGCGGGGCGGACATCAAGCAATTGGTCTCGGCCGGCGTGCCCACGATCGTAACGATACATAACACGCGGCCCGGTTGGCCGGAAGGGCTGGAGACGCTCGCGGCCGACGATGCCACGTTGCTGGTGGCCTGCTCCCGTGCCGTGGAAGAGGATTTGCGGGCGCATGCGATACCTATTCCCAGGCGAACCGTCTGGAACGGCATCGATTTCGGGCCGCTGCGATCCAGGCCCGAATTGCGACAAGCGGCTTGCGCGAGTTTCGACGGGGCCGGAAGATTGCGTCCGACGCCTTCGTGCTGCTGGCCCTGGCCAATCCTCGGCCGCAGAAGCGGATGGAGTTGCTGCCGGCCGTGTTGGCGGCGACGCGGGCGGAATTCCGCCGCCTCGGCACGCCGCGCGAGGTCGAACTGCTCATTGCCGGCGAACCCTCCCAGGCCGATCCATCGGCCTTGGCGGCGGAGGCGGCGCTCCGTGCTGCGGTGGCCGACGCGGGCCTCGCCGAGCACGTGCATTTCCTCGGCGCGGTGGAAGACGTGCCGGCGCTTCTGGCAGCCGCCGATGTTCTTGTTTCCACCAGCGGGCATGAGGGACTGAGCCTTGCCCATCTCGAGGCGTTAGCGGCCGATCGGCCGGTCGTCGCCACGGCCGTAGGCGGAACGCCGGAGCTTGCCGCCGGAAATCCAGCGGTGCGGCTGGTGCCGGTGGATGCCGGGCCGCGGCAGTATGCCGAGGTCCTGGCGGAAATCGCGCTGACTTCCGTGCCCAGCGGCCGCGCCGCCGCCGAGTTGCACTTCAGCCGCCCACGGATGGTGTCCGCCTACCGCCGGCTTTATGCGGCGGCGATCCACGCGCACCGCAAAGCCGGACCGCGGCGGGGACTCTGGCTGGTGACCAATAATTTCTCCATGGGCGGGGCCCAATCGAGCGCAGCGCGCTTGCTTCGCGGACTGCAAGCGGAAGGCGTGCCGGTTCGGGCGGCCGTGCTCCAGGAGCAGGCCGCCTTTCCCACGCTCGGCCGACGCCGGCTCGAAGCCGCCGGCATTCCCATGCTCGTGGCTTGCCGCCGGCCGGGACGATCGATCCCGCGGCGGCGGTGGCCGAAATCTCCGATCGCATCGCTGCCGATCCGCCGCAGGCCGTCGTGCTTTGGAACGTCATTCCGCAATACAAACTGCTGCTGGCCGACGGGCTGTTGGACGTGCCGCTCTTCGACGTCAGTCCCGGCGAGATGAATTTCACCGCGCTGGAGAGCTACTTCGAAAATCCGCGGCCGGGGTTGCCTTACCGCACGCCGCGGCACTATGGCACGCGGCTGGCCGGGGCGATCGTCAAGTACCATGCCGAGGCCTCGTTGGCCGCGGCACGATTCGGCGTGCCGATCCACGTCGTACCCAACGGTGTTCCCCTCGATCCAACGCCCGCCCCGCATCGCCGGCGCGAGCGGCTGGTGCTCGGCACGGCGGCGCGGATCTCGCCGCAAAAGAAGCTCGAGGACCTGCTCCTCGCCCTGCGGCAGGCGGCCGGGCGTTTGCCGCCTTATGTCTTGCGGATTGCCGGCGGCGTGGAGCGCGGCGCCCAGGCCTACGCCGAGCAGGTCCGCGGGCTGGCCGAAGGGTTGAACGTGGACTGGCTCGGTGAGTTGGAAGACCCGCGGCCGTTTTATCGCGACCTCGACTTGTTCGTCATGATCTCCGAGCCGGCCGGCTGCCCGAATGCCTCCTTGGAAGCGATGGCCTCGGGGCTGGCGGTGGTGGCCACGGACGTAGGCGGCGCATCGGAGCAGGTGGACGACGGCGTGAGCGGCCGTCTCGTGCCGCGCAGCGACGCGGCGGCGCTTGCCGCGGCGGTGGTCGAGTACGCAGGCGACGGCACCATGCGTTCTCGGCACGGCGCCGCCGCCCGCCAACGGATTGCAGCGCACTTTGGCGAAGACCGCATGGTCCGCGACTATCGGCGGGTATTGGGGATATAGCCCGGCCCGTTCACTTCCCGCTTTCTGGGCTGGGGGATATCGTCGTCGGCGACCCCTTATGCAGGCCTTACGCCAAGCATCCAAGAAGTCGCGGGAGGCCGTAATTGTCGGTCTGCGCACAGATTCTGCCGTTGGCGAGCAATACCGATGGGAAAAGCGGTGTTAGGCTGACATTTTTCACTACTTGGGAGAAGAGGTGAACCATCCGATACCCTTGACATCTCCCCGCCCCGCGACTATCGTGGACGGTACCCGAATGTCGCTACGATGCCGCCGAAGGCGGCGTTCCCCTCGCTCTAACCTACCGCCTGCCCTGGGCAAACCAAGAGGCTACGGCTGATTTCAGATCCCCTATGTTTTCATTAAAAGGAAGAATCATGCGTGTGTTTTCTTTTGTCCTCTTGTCTGCCTTGGCATTGCCGTTTGTCGGCGCAGGCGCGCGGGCGGCTGACGACGATCAGCCGGCCTCGGTCCTCCCTAATCTGAACAAGCTCACCGATCAGGAGAAGGCCGACGGCTGGCAACTGTTGTTCGACGGAAAAACGTCAGACGGCTGGCGGACTTTCAAGCAGAAAACGCTCGCCACCGGCTGGAAGGTCATCGACGGCGCGCTTTGCCGCGTGGACAACTCGGCCGGCGACATCGTTTATGAAAAGCCCTTCGCCAACTTCATCCTGGAACTCGATTACAAAGTGCCCCGCCATGCCAATAGCGGGATCATGTCGCGGGTCAGCGAAGACCGGAACACGACCTGGGCGACGGGCATCGAATACCAACTCCTGGACAACACCGATCCCAAGGCCGACCCGCAGAAGGCCGGTTGGGCCTATGCCTTGTACAAGCCGGCTGTCGATCCCAAGACCGGCAAGCCCTTGGATGTCACCACGCCGATCGGACACTGGAACCACGTCAAGATCGTCTACGACGGCAACCACGTCGAGCACTGGATGAACGGCGTGAAGTACTGCGAGTTCGAACTCGGCAGCGACGATTTCAACCAGCGGGTCCAGCAGAGCAAGTTCAGGACCATGCCTGGGTTCGCCAAGAACAAGAGCGGACTTATCGCCTTGCAAGGCGACCACGGCAACGTGAGCTTCGCGAATATCAAGATCAAGGTCTTGCCGCCGAAGTGAGCACGGGGATTTTCCGCGTTCATTTTCCCCTAATTTTTTCCTGGAGGTCATTATCATGCGTCGTGCTACTCGTCGTCAGTTTATTGCAGGGCTGGGTGCCGCGGGGGTGTCGTTGCCGCTCATCCTGCCACGGCTGGCCCGGGGCTGTGCAATTAGCGACGCAGGCCAAGGACCTGCGGGTGGGGTTCGTGGCAACCGGCGGCCGGGCCGATGCACACACCGGCGCCATGCATGACATGGGCCTGAAGTGCGTCTGCTTCGCCGAGGTGAACCGGTCGAATTGGAAGGGCGTGCTGGGGAAGGAGGGCTGGGAGAAGGCCAAGGGCTACACCGACTGGCGGAAGATGTTCGAGAACCATGCCAAGGAGCTGGACGTGGTTTTCGTCGCCACGCCCGACCATAGCCATTTCGCCCCGACCATGACCGCCATCACCCATGGCATCCACTGCTACACGGAAAAGCCGCTGACCTGGTCGGTGCGGGAAGCGCAACTGCTGGCCGAGGCCTACGCCAAGAACCCCAAGGTCGTCACGCAGATGGGCAACCAGGGACACGCCGCGCAGGGCTGGCGGATCGCCTACGAGTTCATCAAGGGCGGCGCAATCGGCGACGTGCTGGAGTTCCACACCTGGACCAACCGCCCCATCTGGCCGCAGGGCGGCGACCGCCCCACCCGGACCGACCCAGTGCCGGCGTCGTTGGACTGGGAAACATGGATCGGCCCGGCGCCCATGCGGCCTTATGCTGCCAACAGACGTTATCAGCCGTTCAACTGGCGCGGGTTCGTCGACTTCGGGTCCGGCGCCCTGGGCGACATGGCCTGCCATACGACCGACGGCATTTATGCGATCATGGACCCCGGCTACGCCGCGACGGCCGAGCCGATCTTCATGACCGCGCCGGTCAAGGACCAGTTCCCCGCCGGCATGACCATCAAGATGACTTTCCGCGCCAAGGCCGAGGTACCCGGCGCCGAAAGCAATGCAAGAGGGCCACTAGTGGGTAGGGTCGCCCCGGCTTCACGACCTATTGGTACGAGGGAAATCGTAAAGACGGAAGTGCCAACATGCCGGAGACGCCCGAGGAGCTGAAGTCCGACAGCCGCAAACTGCCGCGAACCGGCAACATGATCGTCGGCACCAAGGGCAAGATGCTCGTCCAGGGCGACTATTGGGACAGCCCCCGGCTGATCCCCGAGGCGAAGGCCGAAGGAGTTCGGCAAGCCCAAGCAGCTCTTGCCGCGTTCGCCCGGCCACCACGAGGAGTTCATCGCGGCCTGCACGGGCGAGAAGCCGCGCGAGTTCAGCCAGTCGAACTTCAGCTATTCCGGCCCGATGGCCGCCAACGTGCAGTTGGGCAATCTCTGCGCCCGCGCGGGCAAGAAGCTGGAGCTGGACGAGCAAGGCCGCATCACCAGTGATCCGGCCGTCAACGATCTGGCCTGGCGCGAGCCGCGCCCAGGTTGGGGTCCGTTGAAGTAATCCAAGCGGGAAGCCGCTGGCAGCAGTTGGTCAGCGTCGCGTAGGATCTGATTTGGGACCAAGAGGTCGCTGGTTCAAATCCAGTCGCCCCGACTTCGAAGACCCGTTGACGGCACTTGCCAGCGGGTCTTTCTCTTTGCCAGAGTGCAAGAACAAGATCTTGCAATTCGTCTCCGGCGGCGTTTTCCTGCTGCGGACTCTGGAAACTCACACCCCATTGTGGTGTTTGTAGCCTGTCTTACAGGCACCCAAAAGCGTGGAATTGTAAAATACCGGTAAAATTGCTTGACAAGTGGTTTAAATAATCCCAGATATTACAAGTTTTCCTTCGGTCAAGTTTTTTCCCCTGGGATTGGGCTGAATCATGGGTCGAGTGCTTCGCTTCCTGAAATGGGCTGGTCGGTCGAATCGTCGCAACCGCAAGCCGCGAAAACAGGCTCGCGGTCACGCCCCCCATAGCCGCCGACTGGTCTGCGAACCGCTGGAAACGAGGACCTTGCTGTCGGCCGGTGGTGCGACGCAGCACTTGACCGTCGCCGATCTGCCCGTCGCGGCGCAGCAAGTCATTTCCTCGGCCATCGGTCAAGACGAAGCCGCCTATCAAGCGGCAGCCGGAGCAGCGGGCGTGACCTTGGCCAACCCAGCGAACTCTTTCATCACGCAGGTGCAGTCGGGGGCCATGCTCGTCTCTGCCGGGTCCGATACTTGGGGCATGTCGCTTGGAGGACTGAGCTATGGCGGGGCCCTGCAGCCGGTGGGCATCGCGCAGACTGCGGCCGACGGCAACCGCGTGGACTGCAACTACGGGACGGTCGATGAGTGGTACGTCAACGGCCCTGGCGGATTGGAGCAGGGCTTCAACGTGCCGCTGTCGCCGCAGTCCGAGGCCAGCGGGTTGCTGACCGTGGAATTGGCGCTGGGCGGCAACTTGAAGGGCAACGTGGACGCGGCGGGGAACGGACTCACCTTAACGCGGCCGGACGGCTCGGCCGCACTGGGCTACACCGGCCTGGCGGCCTATGACGCCACAGGGAAGAAATTGCCGGCCTCGCTGCAAGTGGAGATCGTGGGCGGCCGCCAGGAGCTCCTGATCCACGTCGACGATGCCGAGGCTCAGGGCCCGATCATCATCGATCCGCTGGTGCAGGAGGCCGAGGCTCACGGCGTCGGGCGGCGCGGAGGGCGACAGCTTCGGCGCAGCGGTTTCGATCAGCGGCAATACAGTCGTGGTCGGAGCACCGGACGCCACAGTCGACGGCCAGGTTGACCAGGGGGCGGCCTACGTGTTCACGGAGAGCGTCTCCGGTTGGACTGACATGACAAGACCGCCGTGCTCACGGCGTCGGACGGCAAGGCGGGCGACAATTTCGGCGATTCGGTTTCGATCAGCGGCAATACGATCGTGGTCGGAGCGCCGGGCGCGACAAGCGGTCAGGGGGCGGCCTATGTCTTCACGGGCCTGCCTCGGATTGGACCCTTGCGACCCAGGCCGCCGAGTTCACGGCGGCGGACGGCGCGGCGGACGACGTTTCGGCGCCTCGGTTTCGATCAGCGGCAACACGATCGTGGTCGGGGCGCCCAACGCCGCCAGCGGCCAGGGCGCGGCCTACGTGTTCACGGAGCCTGCCTCGGATTGGACCGTGCGACCCAGGCCGCCGAGCTCACCGCGTCCGACGGTGTGGCATGGCGATGCTTTCGGCGCCTCAGTTTCCATCAGCGGCAACACGGTGGTGGTCGGAGCACGCTGCCACGCCACAAGCAACCAGGGGGCGGCCTACGTCTTCACGGCGACCGTCTTCGGATTGGACCCTTGCGACCCAGGCCGCCGAGCTCACGGCGTCCGATGGCGCGGCGGACAATTTCGGCGCTCGGTTTCGATCAGCGGCAACACGATGGTGGTCGGAGCGCCCAACGCCGCACCAGCGGTCCAGGGGGCGGCCTACGTGTTCACGGAGCCCGCCTCGGATTGGACCCATGGAACAGACCGCCAAGCTCACCGCGTCGGATGGCTTGGCAAGCGACCATTTCGGCGCTTCGGTTTCGATTAGCGGCAGCACCGTAGTGGTCGGTGCGCCCAATGCCCTGGTCGGCGACCAGAGCGGTCAGGGCGAGGCCTACGTCTACACAGAACCAGAGACCGGTTGGGTCAACGCGACGGAGACCACCACGCTTACCGTCCCCGATGGCGAGGCCGGCGATAATTTCGGTTCCTCGGTCTCGATTGACGGAAGTTCGCTGGTGGTCGGAGCGGATGGGGCGGTCAGCGACCCCGGGGCGGCGTACACATTCCTCACGACGCCGGTGGTAACGGTGACCGATGCCGGCGGAACGTACTCGGGGGCATCCTTCCCGGCCACAGGGGACGTGACGGGCGTCAGCGACGCCGACCTCGGGCGCCGACGTTCACCTATTACTCGGGCACCTACGCCACCGCGGCGGACCTGAGCGGTGATCGCCTTGTCCGGTCCGCCGATCGACGCGGGCGACTATGCAGTCCTGGCCTCCTATGCCGGGAGCTTGGATTACACGGCGGCCGGCGCGGTCGCCGACTTCACCATCGCCCCCTG
>CAWGOT010000014.1:0-313687 GCA_963824275.1 uncultured Planctomycetia bacterium
CCGCCAGCCCCACAGCGCGGAGGAGCAGCTCGATCCCTTTGTATTGCACCAGCCGTCCCACCCACAGCAGTTCCACCGGCCGGTCCAGCGGCCGTGCGGCCGGCGGCACGAAAACGTCATGTTCCACGCCGGCGTACGTGATCAGTTCGCAGCGCTCGCGATATGCTCGCGGAACATGCTCCATGGCGATCCGCGTCCCGGCGAGGATCTTCGTCGCCCGGCGGAGATGATCATGGGATCGCGGCCGCGGCGAGGATGCGGCTTGCCAATCCGGCCGCAATCCGCGAGGGGTGGAACTTGCCGTGAGCGGGCCGGCCAACGGCACGCCGCAGGTATGGCTCGAAACTCGGCGGCGGCAGGTCGAGGCAAGCGGGACCGATCACCAACGGCACGTTCAGCCACGGGAGAAACATCGGGTTCTGGATGGCCGAGGGCGTCACTCGATGGATCACGTCGAACGGCTGCCGCCGATGGAGCCGCCAGGCCTTCGGCAACTGCCGCAGTTCGAATCGCATCAGGGCGCTGGCGCCACGTCGTTGAAATTGCAGGGCCCGGCATTCACCGGGTAGCAGGCTGCTCCCGGCGGCACCTCGACAGGCGGTGAAGCGATCATGGTCACCTGGTGTCGTCCGGCCAAGGCCTCGGCATACTTGTAGCCCACCAGGGCCTCGCTCCCGTGCGACGGATTACAACTAAGTGCGGACAACAGGACGCGCACCCCCAACTCCGCCTTGAAAATAGAAGCATTCGGATGTTTTCAGTCAGCGCCATTGCTTCCGGTCCACTCCGGGATAATCCCGCTCGTGGCTGCATAGTTGTAGTAGGGCAAGACCCAATCGCCGTGGCGCAGCAGCCGGCAGCGAAAATATCGCAGGCCGTGCCGCCAGCAATTAACGCGCAGCCGCCACAGCGGGTGCGCCGGGGCAGTCGCGCCATCGCCGCACTCCATGCGAACGGTGGTCCTGCCCCAGCCGTATGCCCAGCGCCAAAGGTAGGCGGGGGTCATCCGCGCCGCGCCGATGAAGTGGCGGACCTCCGCGGCCGGGACCGCGACTCCCTGGCAGCCACGCTCACGCAAGGTCCGCAGCAGTGTCGTCTCCTCGCCGATCAACCCTGTATTCCTGTTCGGACCGAGTTGCGTGTCGAACTGCAGATCGTCGAAACACCTGGCAGCGAGGCGCCATGTTCGGCGCAAAGGGCGCCTTCGTCTGCCGAGAACGGGCGTTCCTCGGTTCCGTAATCCCGCACCGCCAACATTCCCTGGAGTAATCCGCGATGTTCTTCGATCCAGCGTGGTGGCGGGCATTCGTACCACGGTGTTACCGGGCCGCCAAAACAGACGGCATTCGGCCAGCGCCGCGCCGCACTGGAATAAGCGCTGAGCCAGTCCGGGTCGACAAGCACGTCGTCGTCGGTCCAGAGGAGCAGATCGCCGCGGGCGGCGGCGACCGCCGTATTGCAGGCGTGCGACTTGCCCTGCCGCGGTTCGAAAATCCGCCGGATCGGCAGGTTCTTCGCATGGCGTCCGATCGTCTCATCGGTCGCATCCGTGGAATTGTTGTTCACCACCAACAGTTCCCAGTCGGAACCGTCAGGGATCCGCAGTTTGCGCATCTCCGCCAAGGTCTGCTCTAGTTGGGCCGCTCGGTTCCACGTGCAGATGATTACGGTGACGGACATTGGCGCGAACGGACCTACCACTAAAACTTATAATGCAACCCACGAATCGGGGATCAAACCGCGGGCCGAGGGTGAGCTCGCGTGTACCACTCACGCGGCACCACGACGATCTTGTTCGGACACGAGCCGAGCCACGCGCCCACCAGCTAAACGTGCTATTTGGGATGACGAAGTGCCGGCAGTGCGTCATCAGACGCAAGTCCTCATGATCCTGCTTTTTCGAGTTGAGTGTTACGAATTCGGCGTTGCAACACCGCGATAGGTGTTCCCTTGCCCATTCCGCATCGTCTGAAAATACAAAGAACTGTGGTCTCTGAACCCGTTCGCGAATCATGTCAATGGCGGCGCGATAATAGGCCGGTTCAACCAGTCGGAAAAGGCCGTTTGTAACACTATTGTATTCCTTGTGTCCGCGCCGGACATGCACACACACGGAATCGCAAGCGATGATCCTTCCAATCAACTCGGCGTTTGCGCTGTCAGGCGATGCCTTGAAGACAAGTTCCTGCCGAAGTATGTCTGCAATCTCCGCGAAATAACGTTCGGCTTGCCAATACCCGCTAAGGTAAACATGGGGCGGGGCCTTTTGAACGCGCGGGTCGTAACCATCTTGGCGATCAATCAAGATCTTCGGTACGTGTGCGGGTGATAGTAGTCTCACGAATCTACCGATTAGTCGATACCGCCGCCGAAGCCAAACGTGAACCTTGGCCTGCTCACCGGGTTCCAGGAGCGACTCACGAATCTTCAGTCTGTGCAATTCGTAGCTCCTGGCATGTACCTCGCGGTTTCTCCGGCCAGGCTGGTCGTATTCGACCAGGTCGAGCTTTAGCGGCGATCCGGTTCGTGCCGAAATTGCTCTGCCCGTGGCATATTGAAACAACTGATTACCAAATCCAGAGCTCAGCCTTACAATGACCATAGCCTAAACTGAGCCGATGCCGTTCTTCATAAAAAGCGCATCCGTCTGCAAAAGTGGTATTCCCAAGGGCGTGCAACGTGCGAGCGACCGCAAGTAAAAGCGCTTTGTGGCGAGATAGCCAACAACGTCGTGGAATAGGCTTTGCCCTCGGTAGAACTCAACAAAACTCACTTCGACAATCACGGCGTAGGCTGCATTCAACGCTTGATCTGCTCCTCGCATTGCTTCAAGTTCGTACCCCTGTATGTCTAACTTAATCAAGGACGGGCTAGGTATGCGCTCCTCCTGGACAAAATCATCCAAACGTACGACATCAACTACCTCTTCCTCGCTTGGGTGGAGATTGAAGTGGCGGACGGAGGGCTCTGCGATGTCGAGGAGGCTCGATGCGTCTACGAAGTCGGTAATCTTCATCGCTGCTGACGTGGGAAGAGCCCCCAATGCCACCTCGTGACGATATACACTCGAGAGTCCTCGCGTGTTTTCAAGGAACGGCTTCGCAAGTCGGGCCAACGGCTCGAAGGCGTGTATTTCAGCGTCAGGGTAGATCGCCTTGGCGAGTAGCGTCCAGGTCCCGACATTCGCGCCTATATCATAAATGGTCCTTGGGGGCTGTTCGCGCAGTAGATCCAGCAGTTCCAGCGAGTCGATGTGCTCGGTCTTGAGATTGCGAGCTGGCGTCCGCTGTAGTCTGCGCATCCTTCGGCGCTGAACCGACGCTTCCATCAACTGATACACCAAAGATCGGGGATGAAAGAGGGAGCGGAACTGCATTAAACCACACCAGCGACGGAGCTATCGGGCAAACAACGGATTGCCGACAAGGCCGATTTCACCTCAGTGGGTGTTCCGTACTGCGCACGTATATGTCACCCCAAGCGTGCGTTCCCTGAAAGCGCTCGAGTATTTCCAGTATCTCCTTAGCCGAGACCCACGCCCCCGACCCGAACTGCATCGTCTCTCCCAGTGAGTAGTTGAATGCAACGTCGGCGAGCTGCCGGAGGTGTGCGATGCTCTTACGTATTGAATCCGGCCACTCCGGCATGAACTCCAAAGAGATCGTGGGAACGGGACGCGAAAGTCCGCTAACTACCTCGTATTCAAAGCCCTCCACGTCGATCTTCATGAAGTCCGGCACGCCGTAACAGTCGATCAGCTTATCAACAGTCGTAATTGGCACCTTGATAGTTCGGTCCCATTTCTGGCTCGCAAACCGACCGCTTTGCTTTACGGCCCTAACCCAATCGGTGGACAGTGTGGCAAGCACATGCGCGTCGCCAAGCAACATGTCAGTTTCACCTTCAAACTGACCGAGCGCAGTCTCTAAGACCGTGAGATTTCGGTCCCTACCGTACACGCTTCTTAAGTGATTAGCACATTGCGGTTGCGGTTCGACGGCAACGACCCTGCAATGGAGCGCAAGAAACGATTTAACGCGGTTTCCCATGTTAGCGCCAATGTCGAAACACAGCGCCAGGGCGGAGGAACTGCCGGTAGAACGCCATTCGCTCCAAATCCTGCGCGTCCAACCTCCGCTCCTTCCTCGCTTGGAGCCACATGTAGAGCGAACTCTCTTTGGTCAACTGTCTAGTCACGTTCTTCATAATTTCGTTCCTTCGCGACAATCGCAGTCGCTTTCCCACGCCAAGACAGGCGCCAGGATGCCGGGGCGCGACTGCATCCAATAGGGCGAATCGCTGAGACCGCCCTGTATCGTGAACGTGAGCGCTGGAGCATTCACGTTCGGCTCATATAGCCAACTACGGCAATGCAGACCGGCAATCATCTCCAGTCGATAGGTGCCTTCGTTCAAAAGGCGCGCGGGCAGTCGGCTCTTAAGCAGGCAGCGCCGGTACCCAATCGCGGCCATCGCGATTCCTCGCCGTCCGTTTGATACGACCAGTAGAGGATCTGCCCGGACTCGCTATAAGCAGCATATCCGACAGTTAACATCGGGTCAAATCGGTCAATCTGCCCCTCGATCTGCACCCATACTGGCCGGTTATTGGTAATGGGAGAGGATACGGTATTGCGCTCCGCATCACAAATCGCAAATCGCAAGAGTTTGAAGTACGGACTGCCGTGCTCGTCGCCGTTGTTTACCCATTCGGGCTTTTGCGCCGGGTTCATTTTTCCGAAGAGATACTCGGTCGTAAGCGCTTGCACATCTTCATCGAATCGCCGGACTCTCCCTGACTCGATCACCAAGGCTTTTGTGCAGAGATCCTGGACCGCATTCATGTTGTGGCTGACGAAGAGCACGGTCCGCCCACCACGCGCAACCTCGCCCATTTTCCCTAGGCACTTCTTCTGGAACTCCGCATCGCCCACCGCCAGCACTTCGTCCACGATGAGGATTTCCGGTTCCAGGTGCGCGGCCACGGCAAACGCCAGCCGCACGTACATGCCGCTGGTGTAGTGTTTGACCGGCGTATCGAAAAACTTCTCGACTTCGGCAAAGGCGACGATCTCATCGAACTTCTTGCGGATTTCCGCCCGGGTCATGCCAAGGATGGCGCCGTTGAGAAGACGTTCTCGCGGCCGGTCAGCTCGGGATGAAAGCCGGTGCCGACCTCCAGCAGGCTGGCGACGCGGCCCCGAATGCGCACCCGGCCCTCGGTGGGCTCGGTGATGCGGCTGAGAACCTTCAGGAGCGTGGACTTGCCCGCGCCGTTGCGGCCGATGATGCCCAGGACCTCGCCCTGCTGGACCTCGAAGGAGACGTTGCGGAGGGCCCAGAAGGCTTCCCTAGGTGAGAGGTGAGAGGTGAGAGGTGAGAGGGAGGAAGCAGGCTCTCCCCCTGACACCTGACACCTCTCACCTCTCACCCGCCTTAGCGCGAAATGGTCGCTTGATCATGTCGACCAGGTCCTCGCTGAAGCGGCGGTAGCCGGCACGGTTGCCGCCCTGGTGGCGGATCGTGTACTTCTTGCCGAGGTTTTCAACGCTGATGATGGGAGAGGACAAGGTGAGAGGTGAGAGGTGAGAGGTGAGAGGTGAGAGGTTAGAGGTTAGAGGAACATGATTTTTTTACTGACACCTCTCACCTCTCACCTGATATGGCCGCCATGAGGCCGTGGAGCATCTTCTGGATCTCGATGGATTCGCGGATGCGGCCGGCGGCAATCTGGCGATCGATGAAATGAGCGTCGCGGGCCTTGTAGAGCCAATTCTCCGCCTCGGATGCCTCGCCCACCGCAATGTCGAGACTGGATAGATATTTCTTCTGACTGCGATTGAAGCCCTCGGCAATGTTCGCACCAATCGAACCAATACTGCGGATGACCTGGTCCGATACGACAGCCGCCGCCCGCGTGTTCGGCAGTCCTTCCAAGTCAACAAGCAGATCCAAGAACAACTGGTGGGACCGTCGCCAGACTTCCAAATCCGTGAAGTGCGTAATCTTCGATCGTTTTCGTTCGTCCATAGTTAGGTGAGAGGTAAGAGGTAAGAGGTTAGAGGGAGAAGGAGGGGTTCAAATGATTCTTTCTTACTGACACCTCTCACCTCTCACCTCTCACCTAAATTATGTCCGCGAAGGCCTTCTCCGTCTTGCGGAAGTAGCGGATGCCGATCCAGAGGAAGACGAAGATCGTCGCCGTCGACAGGGCGAAGCCGGGCCAGTAGATGGCCGCCTCGCCCCGCAGGATCGCCCAGCGGAAACCGTCGATCACGGCCACCATGGGGTTCAGCGAATAAACCGTAAAGGCCACGTCGCCGAACCGCTCGCGGATCACGCTGCTGCTGTAGGCGACCGGCGAAAGATAGAGCCCGAACTGCACGATGAAGGGGACCACGAAGCGAAAATCGCGATACTTGACGTTCAGCGCGGTGATCCACAGCCCTGGACCCATGGCGGCCAGGAAGGCCAGCACGATGAGGACGGGCAGCGCGAGGATCCGCCAATCGGGCCAATACTGGTACCAGACCATCATGCCCACCAGGATGCCGAAGGAGACGAGGAAGTCGACAAGACAGGTGAGGACCGAACTG
This sequence comes from uncultured Planctomycetia bacterium, assembly GCA_963824275.1. GTDB lineage: Bacteria > Planctomycetota > Planctomycetia > Pirellulales > Thermoguttaceae > JANXQG01. Next base: position 6,596 of record CAWGOT010000014.1, read on the forward strand.
GCCGGGATGATCATCCGCGGGAAATAGACCTTCGAGATCAGGTTGGCGTTGCTCACGATGCTCTGACTGGCCCCGGAGAGCGACGTGGAAAAGAACTGCCAGGGGAGCATGGCGGCAAAGACCATCAGGGAATAGGGCGCTGCGCCTTCGGAGGGCAGTTTGGCGACCTTGCCGAAGATGACGGTCATAATGACCATCGTCAAGAGCGGCTGCAGCACGGCCCAGGCCACGCCGATGGCGGTCTGCTTGTAGCGGACGGAAACGTCGCGGGCCGCGAGCACGTAGAACAACTCGCGGTAGCGCCACAGGTCGCGCCAGTACTGGCGCTCGGCCCGGCCGGGCTCGAGGACGAGGCTCAGGTGAGAGGTGAGAGGTGAGAGGTGAGAGGTGAGAGGGGTCAGAGGGCGCAGGGAGCGGGGAGCAGGGAGCAGGACCGGACGCCCCGTGCCCCTCTCGCGGCGGTAGGGGGGAGGCGGAGACGGGCGCAGGCCGCCGTTGCCGGAGGCTGGGCCTTCGGCAAACTGCGCGAAATGTTCGATTTCAGCACTCACTTACTGACACCTTTCACCTCGCGAAGAATGTCCGCCATTACCGTCTCGATCCGTTCCTTGCCCACACGTGCCCCCGCGACGCTCAAGTGGTCCTTGTCGATGTAAAGGATGGAGTTGCCGTCTCTTGCCCTGACCCGGTCGCCACCGGTGAGAAAGAGGTCGGCAGTCTCCACGACGTGCACGTCCTCAAACCTGTCGGAAAGAGAGCGCAGCCACGCGCTGGAGTCCCGCAGGTCCTGCAAACTGCCGGCTTTGACAGTCGTTGACGAACGTCATAGAAAGGAACGTCGGCGCCTTGATGTCTCCTAGCGCCAATTCAGGCGGGTCGCCAATGAGAAGGACGCTTGTCCCTCGGCTTTGCTCCAAAAAAACGCTCGCTCTGCCACGCTCGGGCAAGAAAGAGTTCCACTTGCTGGCCACGATCACAAGACGCGGCTTCCACTGTTTGATTAAATTGATGCGATTCGAATCAAACAGGAACCACTCTTCCGGCGAAAATACTGAGGACCCGGCGTAGGCTTGTCTGCGAGCAGGAATTTCCGGGAAGGGCGGCACTCCACTGGCCGCATAAAATGAAACAGTCCAATGTAACTCCCGGCAAATCTCGTCGATTACGGGGGCCCACATCAGGGCGTGCGAATTGCCGAGAACGAGCACGTCGACCCGCTCGCCGCCATAACGCTTGATTATTCCTCCCTGAAGAATATCCGTTCGAGTATCTGGATCCCGCTCGGGTTGCGCAATCCCCTCGCGTAGCGATTCTGGTATGGTCGCGTTGGGCGCTACGTTGTAGGCGTCGCCCATCCATACCGTTGGTGCGAACCTCGATAAGTCAGGGCTGGGCTGGAAACAAATCAGGCTGCCCGCGAGGACGCCTACCGCGCAAGCACCGGCCAGGACAGGGGGCAGAATTCGAACTCGTCGACGGCCGGGCGTCTCGACAAAATAATAGGACGCCAGTGTAAACAGCGGAATCAAACCAACATAAGCCCAGTCGGGCACATCCTCCCAGCGGACCTGGGCCGCGCCCCCAGCACGATCACCGGCCAATGCCACAAATAAAGGGAGTACGAGACCTTGCCGATGAAACGAAGCGGCCCAGAGGCAAGCAGCAAAGTGGCCGGGCAGGCGCTGCCCCCGGCGAATTGAACAACCAACATACAGCCGGCCACCGGCATCAAGGCTTCGTACCCGGGAAATGAGCGCTCATCCACAAGGAACCACGACGCCGCGATGAGCGCCACCCCGAGCAGCGCCAAGCAGCCATAAAGGAATGCCGAGCGCCTGCAACACTCGCGCGGCGAGGCGCAAGTTTGTTTTCCTTCCGCTGCGCGAAGACTCCCAGCAAGCAGCCGCCCGCGAGTTCCCAGGCCCTGGTGGGCAACATGTAAAACGTGGCCGCCGGATAGCGCAGCGTGCCGATAATGCACAGCGCCAGGCTGACGATGAATATTCCCGCCAGGCAGGGCAGCAGCTTCTTGGGAAACCATCGCAGGCCCGCGAGCATGAAAAACGGATAGAAGAGGTAAAACTGTTCCTCCAGGGAGAGCGACCAGTTGTGCAGCAAAGGCAGCGTTTCGCCTGCGTGCCCCCAGTAACCGCGCGTAAGGTCCCACACGAGCAGGTTCGCCGACAACAGCAGGGTCGAGATGCTTTGCCAGCCCAGGGACGCCCAGTTCGCCCCGATGAGAATAAAATAGCCTGCAACCAAGGAAGCCAGCAACATGACGAGCATGGCGGGCATAATTCGGCGAACCCGACGCAGCCAGAAGCCTCTCAGCGTGAGCGCATTTTTAGCATGGTCGTTGAGAATAATGCTGGTGATCAGGTAACCTGAGATCACAAAAAAAACGTCAACTCCGACAAACCCGCCAGGCAGCCACTTCGCCCTTAAATGAAACGCCACCACCGGCAAGATGGCCAATGCCCGTAATCCGTCAATTTCCGGCCTGTATTTTATGGAGGCGTGAGGTACGTGGGACTGGGGCCGGAGGTCGGAAGTCGGAGGGCAGGGAGCAGGACCTGACGCCCTCACCCCCGGCCCCTCTCCCACATGGCGAGGGGAGATGTCGGCGCGGCGCTGCCGTTGCCCGACGATGCGGCTTCCGCAGACTCCGCGACTTGTTCGATTTCAGGACTCATCTACGCTGCTCTTCGCCCTCAGCCCTTCACTCTCTGCCCTCTGCTCTCACCTCTCACCTGGCACCTCAGCGCACACTCCGTTCCCGTCGGTTGCGCAAACCGATTCTTTCTGCCCCCGCAGAAGCATGAGCTACCTGCCCCGCAGAGGAACTAGTTTTCTAAAAAAAGCTCAAATTCAGTCTAGCTTGCAAGCACGCAGCCCGCAAGCCGGTGACCCATTAACTTACGCTAATGCAGGTAACCCGGGCAAGGCATCCGGAATAACCGGTCTCGGCACGGGTGTAAACGCCGAAGGGCCGCCTGGCGAATTTTCTGAACTCACCCTTAAGGTCGAATCCGGCAAATGCAACACCTTGTTGCAAAAAATGCATACGGTTGCAACACGGGCGTAACGGGATCCGCTCGCGGAATCGCAACAATTCGCCGCAACGAGCGACAAGGCGAATTGCGCGTGCAGCGGTTGTGGCGCAAATTCCGCGTTCAAAAGAGCGAAAGTTCGACAACAGGCCTGACCGAATAGTGCGGCGCCGCCGACGGCGCTCTTCGCTTTCTAGGAAATTCCCTACGGACCCTATGTTTCAATTGCTTTTTTCGACCTCCCGCTGACTTCTGACTTCTGACCTCTGACCTCTGCCGCCGCAAGGCCCGTCCGCGCGACCATCAGCGGCAACAGGGCGGACTTGGAAAAACGCGAGGCGGCGGCGACCTCGCGCGAAAGCCCCCGCCACTGGCTGGCGGCGGCCGCATCCTGCAGAAACTCCACGACCGTCGCCACGTCGCCGTGGCGGACGGACAGCCCTAGGTCGGCCACTTCGCCGTCGGCAAAGAGGTCCGTCATGTAGCTCTCCTGCGGTCCAATGGCCAGGAAGGGCGTGCCGATTCGCAAGACGTTGTAGATCTTGCAGGGATGCACGATTCCCACAAACGGATCGCCCAGGACAATCGCATGCACGTCCGCGGCCGAAAGCGAACCGGAGAGCATTTCCAAGGGCTGGTACGGCAGGCAGAGGATATTGCCGAGCCGGCGGTCTTGGGTGAACTTCTTGACATTCGCCAGCGCGGCGCCGCCGCCCACGAAGCAGAAGGCAAAACGCGGATCGCCGGAAAGCCGGGCCGCGGTCTCCAGCAACGTGTCGAGGGGGTGGCAAGGGCTATGATTGCCCGAGTACATCACGACGAACTTGTCTTGCAATCCGTGCTCTTCACGGAACTTCCGCCGGCCGCCCGCGTCGTAGCGGACCGAATCATCGTGGGTCCAAGGCGGTATCACGTGGATCTTGCCGGCATCGACGCCCTTGGCCACCAGCCGGGCCTTCATGAAGCGGTCCAGGGCGATGACGCTCTCCGCCTGCCGCAAGGTGAAGCGGAGCATGCCGTCGAGCAGTCTGGCGACCAGCGAATCGGGGCGGAGCCAGCCCGCGGCAATCGCCTGATCGGGGTTCAGGTCCATCATCCAGACGACCAGGCGTCCGCCCTTGAAGCGGCAGAACCAGGCGCCCAGGAAGGAAATCAAGGGCGGCGAGGTGAGGCGCCAGCACGAACGTCGTGCCTTGGAAGCCGGAGCAGGGCGAGGAGGCAACTGATCCAGAAGCTGGCAAACGAGACGGCCCGCCGCCAGCGCGACTTCTTGCCCAGGGCCAGGCTGTCGATGCGCACGATCGACACGCCCTTCCAGGTCTCCCGCCGCGGCAGCCGCAGCGACGGGTCGTCATAGCCGCGCCGGCTGGTCACCACGGTGACCGAATGTCCCGCTTCCACCAGTTCCAAGGCCAGATCGGTGAGATGCTGGGCCGTGGAGACCACGTCGGGATAGAAACACTGGTTAAGGAGCAGGAGTGAGGTGCGAGGTGAGAGGTGAGAGGTGAGAGGTGAGAAATCGTCGAGCGCGGCGCTGCCGTTGGGCGGTGAGGCCCCTTTGACTGGCGACGAGATTTGATCGATTTCGGAACTCATTTCTTACCTCTCACCTGACACTGACACCTCTCACCTAACACCTCTCACCTGAACTCTCGCGTCCACTTGAAAGCATCGCGGGCAAGCGGTGTCAGGGTTTTCTCCGCCTCCTCGGCACTTGCCGCGGTGGTTTGCAGCATAACTTTGACGACGGGCGGGAGGACAGGGCGGCCGCGGTATCCCAGCATAAGATTCCGGCAACGATCATTGCTCGTGTAGGCCACACCTCCCACCTGATACCAAAATAGCACACAGGCTGTGCGTCCATTTCGTTCCACGGGCAGCAACTTGGCAGTATTCTGGGTCGGACCGCCCTGTTCCAGCGAAACGTAGGTCGGTTCTCCAATATTCCAACCTGATGATGGATAGCATTCTTCAGGATTGTGTGGAAGCGATATTACCGTCCCGACCGGGTCAAACGCCGCCAAGTCGATCCACACGGTTCGGCCACGACGGTCACGGTAGGCGCGACTGGTGACCATCTTGGCGCCGATGTGATCGAATAGGTCGGGATCCAAGGCTATTTCTTCGCCTTTCCAATCCCCCAAAGTAAGCGGAAAGTCCTCGGTCTTCATTTCCAGCGGGGCGGACTCGGTGGGCATGCCATGACCGGCAGCCCAGCGGAAGCCGGCGTAGATTCCCAGCAAGGCCAGGGCAGCGATGAATAAGCGTGTGGTCATGGGGAGTCCTCTCATGCTGTTCTCGACGGTCGACCAAGGATGCGGCGGTGCAGCCGCCCCTCCGGACGGCGTTCTCCCACGCGGGCCACGATGGCATCCTCCGCAAAATCCTTCAGGCCAAGCTCAAAGGGCTCCAGCATGTCTCGCACGAGCTCGATGGTCTCTCGGTTGGAATAGCCTTGGTTCTCTCCGGCGAGGTCCAGGAAACCGACGGCGTGGCCGGCGACCAGGAGCGGAAATCGCATTTCCCAACGGTTTACTTCGTCCTGGTGAGAAGCACTCTCCCAAGATCCGTTGTAGGCCTCCTCAATGGCCGGGGCATTGACATGGAGGCGGATCCTCGTCAGCCCTAGCTTCTCCGCCGACTCCGTCAGCGTGGACCAAAGAACCTCCCATTGCCGCGAGCCCTGGATGCGTGTCGTGCTCTCATGCGCGCCGGAGTCGCCGGGGCCTGGCCGGCTTACGAGAGACCTCGCGGCGTTCCAAAGCCGGGACGAAAGCATCACGAACTCGCCGCGTCCGAACCAGCCGCTGACGGCCAAGGTCGCGACGACCGCCAGGGAGGCGATCAGGGCCACCGCGTCGTTCTTGATCCAGGCGCTCACCAGGGCGCATCCGCAGGTTGCGGCCGAGCAGACTGCGACACAGGCCAGGACCTTGTACTTGTTTCCGAAGCGGGCCAGGAGCCGATGGTGCAGGTGGCCGCGGTCGGCGGCATAGATGCTCTGCCCCGCCAGCCGCCGGCGAAGAATCGCCGCGAAGGAATCGAGGATGGGGATGGTCATGACGGCCAGCGGCGCGGCCAGCAACACCGTGCCCGCACCCTTGACCGTCGCGCGAATGGAGAGACATCCGACCACGATCCCGATCAGCATGCTGCCCGCGTCGCCCAAGTAGATCTTGGCCGGGGAGAGATTGAAGGGCAGGAATCCCAGCAGTGCGCCGGAGAAGACCAGTGCCGCGACGGCAACCGCCCCGTGATTCGTCATCACGGCCAGGGCACTGATCGCGAGGCTGAGGATCAGACCCTAGGACGCTCGCCATGCCGTCCATGCCGTCCAAGAGATTCAAGGCGTTGATCGCGCCGGTGAGCCAAAGCACGGTCACGGGAATTGCCAGAAGGCCCAGGTCGACTTCGAGGCCAAAGAGCGAAATCCTGTTGATGACCACGCCGCTGGCGATCAAGATCGCGGCGGCCACGAGCTGGCCGGCGAGCTTCTGTCGGCCCCGCAGGCGGATGCGATCGTCCAGCAGCCCGAGTACCACGATCCAAGCGCAGGCCAAGAGCCCGCCGAAAAGACCGCCCCAGTCCTCGTTGACCTGCATCCGCCAGGGCCCGCCGCAAACCAGACGCGCCCAGCACGGCGACGGTGGCCAGGAAGACCGCCGCTCCGCCGCCCGTGGGAATAGGATGCTCATGCTGTTTCCGATCCTGGTCGGGATGGTCCACCAGCCCAATGCGGGGCGCGATGCGAATGGCCGCCGCCGTCAAGGCCAAACTGAGCGCGCATGCCAGCACGAAACTTACGATTGCGATCGTGATTATCATGGTCGAATATCCCATATCGGTTCGGATTGAGTGTTTACGCCTTGCCGTCTTTGAGGCTGTCCTCCGCCTCGACGCGGGCGCTCAGGACGTGCTCTTGGTAGTCGTCAAGCACGTCTTCCTGGCTGCCGTTGAGCACCACGACGTGCTTCCGCGATCCGAAGGCGGTGAGCTTCTCGCAGGCGCGAAGCACCTGCGGCGCTTCGCTCGTGTCGCGGCGGACGGAAAGCAGCACCGTGTCGGCGTGCTGGCTGACCAGCAGCCCGTCGATCACGGGCAGGATCGGGCAGCCATCGACGACGACGAACGTGAACTCGGCGCGGGCCTGCTCGAAGAAGTCCGTGGTAACGCCGTTGGCCAGCGGGCCGAGCAAGTCCCCAAGCGGGTTCCCGGCCGTGACCACGGAGAGGTTCTCGGTTTCCGTGGGACGGACGACCTGGCCCACCTTGAATTCCCTCTGCAAGCACTCGCTGACGCCCGGGCCGCGCGGAATGCCGAAGACCCGATGGATCGACGGTCTCCGCAAATCGTAATCGACCAGCAGGGTCCGTTCTCCGGTGCGGGCAAGCCGCCGGGCCAGTTGGATGGCCAGCGTGGTCTTGCCCTCGCCCTGCGTTGCGCTGGAAACCATCACCACGCGGACGTTGTCGGCGTCTTTGCGCAGGAAGACCCTGGCGGCGATGGAATCGACGGCATGGTCCAAGGATCTCTGCCATCTCCGCTGACGTTTGCCGGACCCGGAGTGCCAGGCGCCCGGCCGGCGCGAGTCGTTTTCTGCGGCAACAGAGGGACGGCGCCGACCACGGTCAGTCCTAGTCCGCGGGAAAGGTCGGCCAGCGAGTTGATCCGCTGCTTGCGGACGTCCCACCACAAGACCAGGCAGATCACGGCGAAGAAACCGCCGCCGCCCGCCACCGCCGCGTTCTGGTAGCGCGGCTTGCCATCGGGACTCTTGGGGGCTTCGGCACGCTGAAACACGCTGATCCTGGGGGCCGACCGCTGCTCGACTTTGAGTTTTTCGCGTTCGTCGGCAATCGGCGCGAAGACCCGCTCGAGATACTGGAGTTCGCTTCGCATCATTTCCAGGTCGATCGACGAATTGCCGACCCGCTCGGCCTTCTGCCGCAGATCTTCCAGGTCTTTCGCGGCTGCCTGCGCTTTGGCGGCGAGGATATTGATGCGGGCCTTGAGCTGGATGGTTTGGGAATCCAGGTTCGCCAGGTTCGTGTTTGGGTTCGTCCTTTGCAGCCGTGCCTCGAGCACTTTTCGCCGCTTCTCCTGCTTCTCGACGAGCGACTTCCTCTCTTCAACGTACTTCTCCGAGAGCTGCGAGAGCAGCGGTTCCTTGGCCGTCTTGCGATTGGTTTCCATGCGGGTATCGATGGCCTCGATCTGGTCCGCGAGTTGCGCTAAAATTGCATCGTCCACGTCCGGGCTGGCGGGCTCCGCGTCATCGGGGCTTCTTCTGGGCTTCATTCACCGCATCGACCAAGGCTTGCTTGACGTTCAGGTCGTCCTTGGCCTGCTGCAATTCGGCATTCAGTCTCGCCAGGTCGCTACGGGCGTCGGCGTATGCCTCCAGGGCAATTTTCTGTTTGAGGGCGATGGCGCCCGTGTCGGCCGTTCCAAGCTGCTCGGCCAAGGCCTTGAGCTCGGTCCGGCGGCTGCGCAGTTCGGTCTCTTTTTCCGTGTACAGGCGATCCAATTCAACCAGCCGGTCCCTCTGCCGCTTTCGCTCGACGTTCGACGACCTCGTTCATATAGGCGTCGACGACCGCCCCCACGAGGACGGCTGCTTCATCGGGCTTTTCGCCGGTCAAGCTGACGCGCATGATCTCGGCGTGCCGGGAAAATCGACGCGCAGGTTGCGTGCCAGCCAGCGCACCGGATCGTCCTCCTTTCTGACCGCGGCCAGGCTCGCCGCCTCCGGCTTGCGGAGGGCCGCAACCAGCACGACGTCGCTGGTCAGCATCTGCTGCTGCGTGCCCTTGAAAACCTCAAACGAACTGCTCGAGTCCCCGTTGTGGTTGAAGACGATGTTTGTCTGGTTGGCGGAAATCTGCAACAGCGCGTTCGCCGTATACCGCTCCGTCGCCACGAACCAGGCCGCGACCGCGGCCGCCGCGCCGCAAACCAGTCCCAGGGTGATCGCCAGCGGCCAGTGGCGGCGGAAGGCATGCAGGTAGGTGAAGACCCCGCCCATGGCCGTTCGCGCCGGCTCGTCGTGGCCCGCTGCACCCGAGACCGCTCCCTCGCGCTGTCGAATCGCATGCGGCGCCGTGCCGTCGCGGGGGGCCTTCACAAGTTCGGTGCCAGGGCCGGCTTCATCAGAAGTTCGATCTGCTTTTTCTCTCATTATGCGGATAATCTGCGAAGAAAGATGGCTAACGGAAGTGTCAGGTTCAATAGGTGCTTACTGCCATGATCGACTGCCATGGTCCACAAGCGCGGTGCAATTCATGCTGCTTCGATGTCGCTCGTTGTCTTGCCTGGGAAAACATGGTTCAAATAGGCCAGTTCCAGCCAGAGGAAAACGACGGCCACCGGCATCATGAACCAGCCGGCCATGTCGTGGTAGAGAGTCGTTGCGGCCGCGTGGCTGACTGTCTCGTGGAGGATTGCCGTGGCAGCGATGCGGACCACGTTCGCCAGCAAGGCAATTGCCGCGGAACTTAGAACGATGATCGCCTTCTCAACGGCCGAGCGCCGGCTGATCAGCACCATGCCCACGCACACGGTCAGGAAGAGCATCATGTTCCGCAGACCGTTGCACGCCTCGGCAACTCCGATCTGCGAATCCGCCAAGGAAATCACGTTGCCCTCGCGGACTGCCGAAATGCCGATCGTCTGAATCAAAAAGGTGCTGGCAACCGTGGCCAAGCGCTGCAGCGGGCCGCCCATCAAGTTCGCCACAAAGCCGGGCAGGGGAATCATGAAGATCAGGAACAGGATGGCGGGCCAGGCCCAGCGAAGCGCCTTCCAGCCCCCCACAAAGAGCGTCAGACCTGCCAGGCACGGAATCAACGACGCGGGATCGAGCAGAGCATAGTAATAGAAGGACGAAACCATCCGCATCGCCCCCGCGATAGCCAGCAGCAAGAGGCCACAGAGGCCTCCCCATCCCGCTGCCGCCCTGCCAACCGGGTATCCTCTGGGTGGCTCCCAACATTTCCCGCCGGTGCCAGAGCAGCACGGCCGCGAAGAGCGGAACGAAGGGACAATGCACGTAATCGGCGTCGCTGAACCAGCGCCCGGCAAGTCCGGCCAGGGCGGACCAGTAGGTGGCTGCCACAACCGCGGTCAGCAGGGCGACTCCCGCCCACATGCCCATCTCGTTTCTGCGGCCCGCCGGTTCAGCTTCGGCGTCCCGCATCGGCCTTTCTGCATCCTGAAGACCAAGCTCGGCCCGCTGGCCGGTCTTTGTCGCTTTTTGTCGCGTGCGCTTCATTTGGAACTCCGCCTCCGTATCGGTGCTGCCTGTGCCGGTCGCGTGCCGGGCCTGCGTGTGCCGGGCCTGCGTGTGCCGGGCGTTCGTGTGCCGGGCCTTTTAATATCTGCTGGGCGTGGAACCCGTTGTGTGGGGTGCGTTCGCCGCTGCCGAATCCGTTTCCGGCCTCGTTGAGCGACAGGGCCGTTTCCAGGAAGCAGGGACTTGATCGCTTCACCGTCAAGGCAAAACGCAGCAGGCCGGCGATGGAATTGGTCTTCAATTTCCGCATCAGTTGCGTGCGGTGATGCTCGATCGTTCGCACGGAGACCCCCAGTTCCTCGGCCATGACCCGCTTGTTCTTGCATTCGGCCAGCAGTTCCAGCACCGCAAACTCCTTTTCCGACAACATGCCGATCCGTTCCTCAAGTGCTTCCTGGAGCGACCCCGCCTTGCGGCGTTCCTGGTCGACCTGGATGGCCTCCTGGATGGCAGTCCACAGATCGTGCTCATGGAACGGCTTTTCCAGGAAGTGAAACGCGCCCATCCGCATCGCATGTACGGCGATCGAGATGCTGGCGGATGCGGTGAGAAATATCATCGGCAGCGTTGCGCCCATCTCAGCCAGCTTCTGCTGGATCTGCAGGCCGTTGACGCCCGGAATTCGGATTTCCAGCACCACGCAGCCCGGCCGGCGACGATCAAAGGCCTGGAGGAACTCCTGGCCGGCCGCGTAGGTCTCGCAACGCAACTCCAGCACGCTGGCAATCGCCTTGACCGATTCGCAGATGGCCGGATCAGGTTCCACAACAAAAATGGTTGGATGAGTATTCATTTATACTGTGAACGGTTTTAAATGATCCGTTTCATACTAGGCGGAACGCAAGCGAGGTAACGGGTTAGCATCCTCGCTTGCGCGTCGGGTTGGTATCAGTTTCAACCGGGGCGAAGTATCGGTCCCTCGTCCCGTCGCCCTTCGGGAGAGGGGCATCGGGCAGGGCGTTCGTCCGCGAACTCACTTCACTCGCGGTTAAACCTATTTTCACTACACGCGCACAGAATGGAAGGTTTTGCCGCGAGAAAACGCGCAAGAGTTTCGTTATTTTGACGAGGGTTATCCCCCGATTTGTTCGACCTGCGCAGGTGACCTGCGGGAAAGCGCAAGTCTTGCTGCGCTTTGCGCAACTATGGCCGTCGGCGCGGACAAATGTCCTGCAACTCACCGGCAGCCTCAGCGAGCAATCACTTCCCGTTTCCTCCTCCTTTGGTTATACATGTATATGTGAGACGGGAAATGAAATGAAAGGGATCTCCGCATGCCTAAAGCAATTAACCTGCGTTTCGTCTGTTGGTCGCTCGCCACCTTCGCTATCGTGGGCCTGGGAGTCTATTTTCTGCACAAGTGGCAGGTCCGGCGACAGACCGGGATCTTCCTGGCCATGGCCCAAGAGGCGGAAACCAGCGGGAACCTGGTAAAAGCCATCAACTCCTATGGCCAATACCTGGCGCTCGCGCCGCGGGATGCCGACGCGCAAGCCCGTTATGGTTTAATGCTTTTCGAGGCCCGCGCCTACGCCCGCGCCAGCCAGGCCTTCGAAGCCGTATTGCGGGTCGATCCGGGCGCAGGCGACGTCCGCCGCAAGGTGGTCAAGGCCGACATCTTCATCGATCGCGTGCCGGACGCCCGAGACCACTTGGAGAACTACCTGCTCAAGCAATTCCCGGACGACGCGGAACTTCTCGACCTCGAGGGCCGGTGCCTGGCCAGGGACGGTGAGTACCTGGCTGCGGGCCGCTCGTTCGCGGCGGCCATCCAGCACGACCCGGCGCGTACGGAAGCCTACACGCAGTTGATTGCGATCTTGTTGAAGGCCGGCAGAGATCTGGACAAGGACCGGGAAGTGGCTGGCGAGTTTGCCCGACGATCGGCAAAAGGCGCTCCGGCTGGACAAGGAGTGGGGGGTGGAGAAAACCGTCGATTACTGGACCGATCGGCTGGTCGAGTCCAACCCGAAAGATCCTCACGTCTATGTTGTTCGCGGATATTGGCGGAGCAGTCGACAGTTGCTCGACGACGCGCTGCAAGACGCCGAGGCGGCGCTGAAACTCAAGCCCGACGACCCCGATGCCCTGCAACCTTGCGGCGCTGACGTGCCTGGCGGCGAAACAACCCGACAAGGCGCGGCAGTACGCCGCGCGGGGCGTCAAGGCTGCCCCCAAAGATCCCCGCATGTACGACGATCCTGGCACAGGTCGAACTGGCCAAACAGCAATCGGACGAAGCGCTCGAGTGGCTGCAAGAGGGCGTCGATGCCGGCGGGCCGCCAGGTCTCTGGTGGAAACTAGGCACATTGCAGATTGCCAAAGGCAAGTTCGACGAGGCACGGCAAACCGCCAAGGGACTGCGGGAAAAAGTCTTCCCCGTTGTTCAGCCCGCTGCGGCGAGCGAGGTTGAACCGGGTCTCTACGCCGACCTGCTGGAAGCGGAAATCGAGCAAACCCAAGGGCATTGGCTGGACGCGAGCCGGCGGTTTGGCCAGATCGGCGTGGGATTGAAGTCGGTCCCCAACCTGGCCAAGCAGGCTTATTACTCGCTGGGCAAGAGCTACGATCAACTGGCGGATCTCGAGAGTGCCCTGAAGGCCTACCGCCAGGCAGTCGACGCCGACCCGATGTGGATCCCTGCCCGCGAAGCGCTGGCTGCCAGCCTTCAGTCGCTGGGCCGGACCGATGAAGCCTTGGAAGAGCAAAACACGCTGGCAAGAATGCAAGACGTGCCGTTGTCGGCATGGGTCAATCTGATCCGCTTGTCGATCTTCGCCAAATCCCGGCTGCCTGCCGACCAGCGCGATTGGAGCGACGTGGCCGACCTCGTGAATCGGTTGGCCAAGTCGGCCCCCCAATCGGCCGCCGTGCCTTTGCTGCGGGCGGAGGTGCTGATGGCCCAGGACCGCGCCGCCGAGGCCGAGAAGCTCATCGAAAGCGAGAAGGAGAAGGATCCCAAGGAGATCGCCTACTGGGTCGCACTGGCCGACCTGGCGATCCGCGACAACCGTTGGGAGCGGGCCCGCCAGACCTTGGACGAAGCCGAGAAGAAACTCGGCGATCAGGTTGCCTTGCGCCTGACCCGCGCCCAGTACCTGGTCCGCAAGGGCGAGAAAGACGCAGCCGAACAGATCCGCAAGCTGGCCGAGAAATCAAAGGACTTCTCCACGCCGGATCAGGTGAGGCTGTGGCGGGAATTGGCGGCGGCTTCGCTGGCCGTGGACGACTTTCCCCAGGCGGAGCGGCTCTTCCGCCTGGTCATGGCCGAACTGCCTGGCGACCTCCGCGTCCGTCTGGAACTCTTCGACCTGGCGGCCCAGGCCCACGACCTCAAGCTGATGGATACGGCCCTGAAAGAGATTCGCGGGATCGAAAGCGAAGGCCCGATCTGGCACTACGCGTCGGCCCTCAGCCTGATCTTTTCCGAGAGTGCAAAACTCCCCGCGCCCTCCGGGAGAGGGGCAGCCGGGGAACTCCCCTCGCCCTCGGGGAGAGGGGCAGGGGGTGAGGGTGGTTTATCCTCTCCCGACCAACCTTCCGACCTCCGACCTCCGACCTCCGATCCCCAGCGTCAGGCGGTCCTGCGCCAGGCCCAGGAGCACCTTGCCGCGGCCCTGCGGTTGCGGCCCAACTGGTCTCGGGCGCTGATGCTCCAAGGAATGATCTACGAAGAATTGCACGAGGAAGACGCGGCCTTGGCCAAGTACCTGGAGGCGGTCAACCAGGGCGAGACCGGCGCCGAGATTGCCCGCCGCGCGCTCCGCTTGCTCTACGGCAAGGGCCAGTATGCGGCGGCCAATGCCCTGCTCCGCCAGCTCGAAAGTCAAAAAGTGCCCTTCACCACCGAGCTTTTCCGCCAGCAATCGCGGGTCCTGGGAGGGATGCAGGACTATGCGGGGGCCCTCAAGTCCGCCCGGCAGGCGGCCGCGACTTCCAAGGACTATCGCGACTACCTCTGGCTGGGGCAGCTTCTCAGCATTCTGGGCCAGAATGACGAGGCCGAAAAGGCCCTCGAGCAGGCCAGCCAGCTCGATGAAAAGGCCCCCGAGACGTGGGTGGCCCAGGTCCAGTTCTTCGTTCTGCGGGTCAGAAGGAGCGGGCGGAAAAGGCCCTCGCGCTGGCGCGGGAAAATCCCCGCGGCCGAGGCCCCACTGGCGCTGGCCGAGTGCCTGGAACTCCTGGGAAAGACCGACGAAGCCGCGCAACAGTACGCCCTGGCGCCTCAAACAGAAACCCGACGATCCGGCCATCGTCCGCAGCGTAGCGATCTACTACGTGCGGCAGCACGACCTGCCCAAGGCGGCCGAGCAACTCGCGCAGATCGTCAGCGGCCAGATTCACGGCACGCCTCAGCAGCTTGCCGACGCCCGCGGTGCCCTGGCCCGTGTCCGCGCCGATCAGGGAGGGTATCAGAACCTGCTGGAGGCGATCCGCCTGGTCGACCAGAACTTGGCGGCATCGCCCTCCTCGGCCGACGACTTGCGTCTGAAGGCCCGCCTTCTGGCCATTCATCCCCAACTCGCCAAGCGCCGCGAGGCGGTGTCGATCTTCGAGAAGCTGGTCGAAGAGCAGCAGAACACCGCGGCCGAAGACCGTTTCCGCCTGGCACAGCTCTACCTGGCCTCGGGCGACTGGACGAAGGCCCGCGGCCAATTGCTGGCCCTGCTGGCCGTGCAAGGCAACCAGCCGCCGTACGTGGCGGCCTACGCGCAGGCGTTGTTGGCCCACAAGGAAACGGGCGAGGCCGAGCACTGGATCGATCGCCTGGAGCAGATTGCCCCCGAGAATCCCCGAGCGGCGCAGCTCCGTGCCGATCTCCAGTTCCGCGCGGGCAAGGTCGACGAGGCGATTGCCACGTTGACAAAATTCGTGGAGAAGGCCGCTGCCGGCTCGGCCGATCGCTCGGCCCGCATGTTGGGCGCCGCCGGCGAACTGGAATCCATGGGATCGTCGCAGGGCAGCACGGCGGCCACGACCCGCCGCCGCCGCGACGGAGAAGGCCGAAGCCCTCTATCGGCAGTATTTCAAGGAGAATCCCAAGCAGGGCCTGGTCCTGGTCGGTTTTCTCGGCCGTCAAAAGCGGTTGGACGAGGCCCTGCAACTCATGGAAGAGGCGTCGAAGGCCGCCGAACCGGCACAGATCGCCGCGAGCTGCGAGCTGCTCGTGCGTCAGCCCGGGATCGCGTCAGCCCAAGTGGATCAACTGGCCAAATTACTCACCGCCGAGCTCCAGAAGCACGACCGCGCCGCTCCGCTCCTGTTTGTGACTGGCGGAGTTGCGGGAACGGCAGGAAAAGTACACGGAGGCCGAGAGGCTCTATCGCGAACTGCTGCAAAAGGACGAAGCATACGTCGCGCGCGCTGAACAATTTGGCTGATCTTCTAGCCCTTAGCGGCCGGCAACTTGACGAGGCGAAGGATCTGATTGCGAAAGCGATAGCCGCTGGCCGGACCGCAGCCCTACCTCCTGGATACCCGTGCCATCGTCTATTTGGCCTTGGGGCAGGCCGAAAAGGCCCTGGCCGACATGCAGGTGGTGCTTGAGGAGCAACCCGCGCCGAATCGCTACTTTCATCTGGCCCTGGCACTGCGGAAGCTCGGCCGGCGAACAGAAGCCGCGGATGCCCTGGCGAAGGCCCGCGAAATGAAGCTCCGTCCAGAATTGCTCCATCCCCTGGAGCGGCCGGTTTATGCGGAGCTTGTCCACGCACTCCAATAGTCCCATTGCGTAATTGCGCAATGCCTTGCGACATTAGGAAATCCGACGACGAAATCCTTGACGAATTGGCAGGATCGGCAATAATCAAAGGATGATGGCTGCGGGTTGGGTGGACCGCTTGGTGCGGGAGATTGGAGCGAACAGTTTGTGTTGCACCAGAACCGTGGTTGCGGATTTGCGCAAGGGATTGCGAGTTTATGAATTTCGCGTCAGTTTGCTTGACAAGAAACAAGAAGTAGGAAGAATAATGAAAGTTAGGATGAGTACTGAGGAGTTGGGGTCGTAATGCCGGTTTGGTTTTCGTGTGATCGTTTTGCCTGTTTCGTTTGAAATTTTTTAGCGTTTCGCGGTCTTCGCGTGCCCTGTCGGCACAGAACACTTCGAACCCAGAATTTTGGAGTTGAACTATGAAGCGAATGATTGTTCCTTTGGTGCTGGCGTTTCTCGCTACGGCCACGGTGGCCCTTGGCCAAACCATCACCATGCAGTTTGATGCAGGACTGGGGAGTGTTGTGAACCTGGGGTCTGGTAAGAGCAGCCCTAACGGCGATCGATTGGGGTCGGTATCGGTGGCGTGTATTCTGGTCCCTATGAGTATTCCTTCTCAAACAATGGAACCGGTATCGCGGCGAACTTGGACAACACGACGTATACTGGATTTTGCGTTGACCTTACCCAGGATATTGGTGTGGGCAACCAAGCTTCTTTCACCGTGGAAAGTCTAGGCACCTACCTCAGTGCCGAGTACGATGCCAACGGGAATCCCCTGGCTTCCGACATCGGTGCGCGGCCTATTACGCCGCCACCAATTTCGCGGTTAGTTTTACCACGACGAACGGTCTTACCTACAAGAACCCTTTTACCAACTCTACCAACAACGTAATTGGTCCCGCGGTAAATGATGCATCCGAGGGGTTGAGTCTCGCGATTTGGGCGGTTCTGGGTAACCAATACACGGGTACGCATAACACCTATACTGTTTCTGCCTCGGGTTCTCTCACAGGCGACTCTGCTAACTCGACTGCCATAGCTGACGCAAACGCCATGCTAACCTCTATGGACAATTCTATTGCCAATCAGCTTGATGTTTACGCGCTTGTGGACCAAGGCGGCGACCTCCAGGCCCAATCGCTCATTTTTACGGGCGACTTGGTGTCGAGTACGCCGGAGCCGGGCACGTGCGTTGGACTGATTGGACTTGCCTGCTGCTGCGCCCTAATCGGCGGTCGTCTGCTCCTCCGCCGTAACAGAAGGCCTTCCGAGGCTACAGAAACGCCTAATGGATTACGAAGGCTGGCGCGATGACCAAGACAGGGTGCCGTAAGGTGCCCTGTTTTTGAGTCTAAAGAGTTTGCCGCTTTGTTGACAAGAACTCGCTTTTGTGGATAATAGCGGTAGACAGCGCTTTCGGCCGGCAAACCGCACCATAGAGTCAAAAGGGCCGATACTGATCGATGTCAGGCCGGCGGGGTTTCCGTAGGCCCTGCCTGCTCTTGCTCGGATGCCAGCCTTCTATGCACTCCACAATCCGTTTGCTTCACTTCCCAAGCACTGCGGCCATCTGGTGCCGCCTGGGCCAGACGCGAGAAACGCGAGGCCCGTGCTTTGAGGCCCTCGAGCAGCGGTATCTGCTCTCTGCCGCGGCACTCCTCGGCAGCGGCACCCAATCGTCGGCGGCCGACGTTTCCTTCTCCGGCTTCCAGGGAGTTTCGACCGAGCAGACGGGGACCGTAATCTCGCGTTCAACGGCACGCCGGTGGTCGGCAGCCGTCCTACGGAGCAACGATCGCGCTGGAGAGCCTAGGAAGTTGGCAGTCGGCGGGCGATCCCACCGTACCCTCGAGACGCGTGACGCTCCTTCTGCCGCCGGGCACGAGCATCACCGCAGCCAGCGTCCAGTACGCCGGTGAGGGCATCCCGGTGGCGGAAAACGTGGCCCTGGCGGCCGTGCCGCAACCGGCACAAACGGGCGGCGCGGCCACGGCGGCAGCGGCAGCCCCGTCCCGGCGCCTTCCTTCGCGGGCACCGGGGCCCCGACTTCTCCAACGGAACGCTGGCCGGATACCACCTGGGAACCGTCGAGGTCTTCCCCGTCCATTACGACGCCGCGACGGAGACCTCGCTCTTCTACCCGAACGTTTCCATCCAGGTGCAGACCGAGGCCTCGCCGGACACGAGCGAAAACGGCGTCCAGCCCTTGGCGGCGGATACGCAGCAAGTCGAGGCCATGGTGGCCAATCCGCAGGAGGCGGCAGCCTACGACGCATCGAGTCTCTCCGCGCGAAGCGGGGCCGATGGACGCATCCTCCAGCCTGCCCAGCGGGGGGCCCTATAGCTACGTGATTATTACCGACGCCGCCCTGGCGCGCCAGCTTTCAGCCGCTGATCAACCAGAAGATTGCCGACGGCCTGACCGCCACCATCGTCACCACCGATGCCTACGGGAATTACACCGGCATCTACGCCAATTACACCGGCACGGAAGGCCACACGAACGACCCGATGGGCGCGGCGGGCCTGGAGGCCGACCAGATCCGCCAATTCATCGCCGATGCCTATGCCAACTGGGGCACGCGCTGGGTGCTGCTGGGCGGCGACACCACGGTCATTCCCATGCGCAACGTCTGCGTGAGTCCGGAACGACCGTCGACGCGCGCTGCCCACCGACAGTACTACGCCTGCCCGAACGGGCCCTGGGACAGCAGCGGGAGCAGTCTTTGGGGCACGACGACGGACGGGGCCGGCGGGGGCGACATCGACCTCATGCCCGAGGTCTACGTGGGCCGCGCCCCGGTGGAAACCGCCAGCCAGACGACGAACTTCGTCAACAAGACCATCCTCAATGAAACCACCCGCAACCCCAATCCCGACACCTCGGCCTGGTTGAGTTGCCTCTCGGACTCCGAGACCGACGGCGACGGTCACGAACAGCGACATCATCAGCAGCGACCTGCCGGCGGGCTGGAATGCCGGCCTGACCAACTATCAATCGACGGCCATCGGGTGGGACTCCCAGGATGAGTCGGCCGTTATCAAATCCTGAATAGCCGGCCCCACGATCGTCAACTCCATGGGCCATTCCAATGCGACCTACGATTCGGCGATCACCGTTTCCGACATTGCCGGTTTGACGAACAGTTTCCCCTATTTCATGTACTCCGAGGGCTGTGATACGGGGGCGCATGGACCAGGCCGATCCGTGCATCGCGCAGGAGCAAGTCGATGCCGCCCATGCGGCCCTGGGGGTCGTGATGAACACGAATTTGGCTGGTACCTCCCGGGCGCGCGTTCACTACAGCTATACCTACAACCTGGCCTTCTGGAACGCGGTTTTCGACGCGGGCAAGTGAGCCCCGGGCCAGGCCAACGAGTATTCGAAGGTACGCAACCTGTTCCGCGTCGACTTCGACGGCACCTACCGCTGGATCGATTTCGAGACCATGCTCTACGGCGACCCGGAGACTCCGCTGCAGGTCGGCCAAATCGGCGAGGTCCGCGGCACGGTGCAGACCCCGGGCGGACAGGGCGTGGCCGGCGACACGGTGTTCCTCGACATGAACCAGAATGGGACCCTCGATTCCAGCACCGCCAATCCGGCCTCGACCAACGTGCCGCTGAGCATGCCGGAGCAGGGCACGTTCAACTCGACGCTCACGACGAGCAGCCTGGCCGGCCTGATCACGAACGTCACCGTGACCCTGAACATAACCTGGCCCTAGGACATCGACTTGACGGCGTATCTGGTCAGCCCTGCGGGCACCAGCGTCGAGCTGTTTGCCAACGTGGGCGGTTCGGGACAGAACTTCACAAACACGACCCTCAGCGATCAGGCAGGGACCTCGATCGCCACGGCGGCTGCGCCCTTTACGGGGACGTTCCAACCGCAGGGCGTGCTGGGCACGTTCGACGGCGGGCAGCCCAACGGCACTTGGACCCTGCAAATCAACAACGACTGGAACACCGACAGCGGCACGCTCAATAGTTGGTCGCTCTCCCTCGCCTCGGCGGAACCCGAGCGCGGTGACCGCCGCAGACGGCAGCTACGAAATCTCCAACCTGCCGAACGGGACTTACCAGGTGGACCTCGTGCCGCAGTCGGGCTGGACGGACACCAATCCCTCTCCGGTGTCCAGCCGGTGACGATCAGCAATGGGGACATCGTCTCCAACGTCGATTTCGTCACCACCGAAGGCACGGCCAGCCAGCCGCCGATGCTGGGCGGGATCGAAACCACGCCGCTGGTCTACACGCAGGGCGACCCGGCCACGGACATCACCTCGGCGCTTACGGTCAGCGACGCGGAGAACTCGAACCTGATCGGGGCCACGGTCTGGATCAGCGACTACCAGAACGGCCAGGACCTGCTCGGCTTCGCCAACACGGCCAAGATCACGGGAAGCTGGAACGCGGCCACGGGGATCTTGACCCTCAGCGGCAGTGATACGCTGGCCGACTACCAGGCCGCCTTGCGGGCGGTGACGTACCAGGACACCAGTCCCAATCCCAACAGTGCCACCCGCACGGTGAGCTTCGAAGCCAATGACGGCCTGGGTGACAGCAACGTCGTAGCGCGGTACATCGTGTGGCAGATCCCCAACCCCGCGGAGATGACCGTCCAGATCGGCAGCGGCCCTACGGCAATCGTCGCCGATCGCGGCACGTCGGCAACCCTCGCCGTGTGGATCATGGACAGTGCGCAGGGGTTGCAGTCGGCCGACCTGACGATCACTTACGACACCAGCCGCTTCACCGTGGCCGAGAGCGGTGTGACGGCCAGCACCTACGTGGCAAATTTGGGCTGGACCGTCACTTCCACGGTAGACAGCGCGGCGGGCACGATCGCGGTGACCCTATCCGGCGGCACGGCCTTGCCGGCGGGACCTGCGGAACTCGTGGACCTCACGTTTCAGGTCCTCGCCACCGCCATCGGCGGCGATTCGCCCCTGGTCCTCGTCGTCAGCGGCGGCGCTGCCAGCCAGCTCAACGGCGGCAGCGTGGCGGTGACGCCGGTCGACGGCAATCTCGCCGTCTTTGCCACGGATACCTGGAACGGCAGCACCACGGGCAACCTCAGCGATCCGGCCAATTGGGTGAGCGGGGTGGCGCCGAGCACCGCCGGCGACGACCTGGTGCTGGGAGTGCCCGGTTTCGGTCCGCCGACCCCTTCATCGCTGGTGAATGACTATCCGGCCGGCACGCTCTTTCATAGTCTTACGCTCGACGGCGGATGCACCCTCTCGGGCAATTCCGCCTTGCTGGACTCCACCGGATCGGCGACCATCCTCAGTCAGGACGGCAATACGCTCTCGCTCCCGCTCGTGCTCGCTGCCGACGGAACGTTCGAGGATTCTTGGGGCTCGCTTGCAGTCGAGGGCCCGCTCGACAACGCCGGCCATCTGCTGACGATCGATGCCGAGAGCTACACGACGGCAACGATCGACGGCGCAATCTCGGGGTCGGGCGGCCTGGTCATGAGCGGTGGCGGCAAGCTCGTTCTGACGGCGCAAAACGACTACTCGGGCGGCACGACGGTCCTCGCGGGAACCCTCCAGGTCACGTCGTCTGGTGCCCTCCCGTCGGGCACGGCATTGATCGTCGGCAGCGGCGCGGAACTGCTCTTCGGCAGCAGTGCCGCCGGACCGTCTCAGTTCGTCGCAGCTCCCGCCAGCCCCGCCACGGTTGTTGCACAACCGTCCAGCCCGGCAGAGGCCCCGGCGGCCGTGGCAAACACGAGCAATTTGCCGGCCGAACCGGCGGGCCCTCCGTTCTCGGCGGCGATCGTGCAGCCTGCTTCAAGCTTGGCTGTCACCGGACCCAGCCAGATGGCGACAGAGGCCGTCAGGCCCGAGGCTTCAGCGCTGCTGCCGCCGGCGCCGCGCTCACCGCAAGTCCGCACGGCCATTTCGCCGCGCACGGCGGGTGTGGGGCGGATTGCCAATCTGTCACCTTTCCGGCCTCTTGGCAAGGGGCCGCACGCTGCAGATCTTCCGCGACCGACGATATCTCCAGCCGCCTGGGCCGTCTTCGGGGAACAATCCCCCGCAGGTTGCCAGGCAAACGACAGATTCACCCTTACGGCCGCCATGGTGGATCTCGTGCTGTCGCAGCGGAATTGTTAGAGGTCGGTGGCTCGGAGGTTCAGATCTCAGAGGTCGGCGATCCTTCATTCATCCCTCATTCTCTTCCCCCTTCATCCCTCACTGTTTGTGAAATGAATTTGTTTTTCTAATCAAGAAAATGTGCGCGGTCCTTGACAAGAGTTCGCTTCCGTGGATAATCCGAGTAGTCACAGCCTTCGGGGCTCGCAAGCGGTTTAGTCAACGGTGGCCGACATTCGTCGCCGTCCGGTATGCCTGGGATTCGAGAAGGCCTGCGTGCTCTTCCCCCGATGCCAGATTTTCCCTCTTTGGCACCCACCTTTCATCGGATCACGCCGTTATGCGCTCCGCATACCATTTTCTGCAGTTTCCGATCTTCGCGCCAAAACATCGTCACCCGGGCGGCAATGCTCTGCAAACTTGGAGCCTGCGCTTTCGAAGCCCTCGAGAGACGGGAACTCCTGTCCGCCACGGCAGTCGCCCAAGACGCCTTAGCGGGGCCCAACCGGCCGCGGCCCTGTCCACTGCCAGCATTCCCCAAGCGGCGCGGCGGCCGCGATTTCCTTTTCGGGATTCCAGGGCCAATCTACCGAGCAGACGGGGACCGTCAATATGGCGTTCAACGGCACGCCGGCGGTCAGCAGTCGTCCTACGGAGCAACCGTCGCCCTGGGGAACTTGGGAAGCTGGCAGTCGCCCGGCGATCCCACCGTGCCCGTCGAGACGGTGACGCTTCTTCTGCCGCCGGGCACGAGCATCACGCAGCCAACGTCCAATACGCCGGTGCGGGCATCCCCGTGGCGGAAAACGTGCCCCTGGCGGCCGTGCCGCAACCGGCACAAGCGGGCGACGCGGCAACGACACCCGCGGCGGCGCCGGTCCAGGCGCCCTCTTTCTCGGGCGAGGCGGGCGCCAATTTCTCCAACGGAACCCTGGCCGGATACCATCTAGGCACGGTACGAGGTCTTCCCCGTCCATTACGACGCCGCGACGGAGACCTCGCTCTTCTACCCCAACGTCTCCATCCAGGTCCGGACCGAGGCCTCGCCGGGCACGAGCGAAAACGGCGTCCAGCCCTTGGCGACGGATACCCAGCAAGTCGAATCCATGGTGGCCAATCCGCAGGAGGCGGCGGCCTACGACGTGTCGACCGTCACCGCGGACGCGGGGCCCGTCACGATGGCCAGTTCGTCCTCCAGCCTGCCCAGCGGGGGCCCCTATAGCTACGTGATTATTACCGAGCGCCGCCTTGGCGGCCAGTTTTCAGCCGCTGCTCAACCAGAAGATCGCCGACGGCCTGACGGCCACCATCGTCACCACCAATGCCTACGGGAATTACAGCGGCATCTACGCCAATTTTACGGGCACGGAAAGCCACACGAACGATCCCATGGGCACGGCGGGCCTGGAGGCCGACGAGATCCGCCAGTTCATCGCCAATGCCTACGCCAACTGGGGCACGCGCTGGGTCCTGTTGGGCGGCGATACGACGGTCATTCCCATGCGCGAGGTATACGCCAGTTCCGGAACGACCGTTGACGACGCGCTGCCCACCGATATGTACTATGCCTGTCCGAACGGGCCCTGGGACAGCAGCGGCAGCATTCTCTGGGGCACGACGACGGACGGCGCGGGCGGGGGCGACATCGACCTCGTGCCGGAGGTCTATGTGGGCCGCGCCCCCGTGGAAACCGTGGGCCAGACGAGCAACTTCGTGGACAAGACGATCCTCAATGAAACCACCCGCAACCCCAATCCCGACACCTCGGCCTGGTTGAGTTGCTATTTGGACTCCGGAACCAACGGCGGGGTCACGAACACCGACATCAGCAGCAGCGACCTGCCGGCGGGCTGGGATTCCGGCATGAGCAACTATCAATCGGCGGCCATCGGGTGGGATTCTCAGGACGAGTCGAGTGTTATCAATGTCCTGAATGCCGGCCCCACAATCGTCAACTCGATGGGCCATTCCAATTCGACCTACGATTCGGCGATCACTGTTTCCGACATTGCCGGTTTGACCAACAGTTTCCCCTATTTCATGTACTCCGAGGGCTGCGAGGCGGGGGCCATGGACCTGGCCGATCCGTGCATCGCCCAGGAGCAGGTTGACGCCGCCCGATGGGGCCCTGGGGGTGATAATGAATACGAATTTGGGATGGTACGCCCCCGGTTCGTCGCCTTCCTACAGCTACAACTACAACCAGGCCTTCTGGAACGCGGTTTTTAACCGCGGGAGAGGTGAGCCCCGGGCAGGCCAACGCGACTTCGAAGTACGCGGTCTTTTCCGAGTACGGCTTCATCGACACCTACCGCTGGATCTACTTCGAGACGACGCTCTACGGCGACCCGGAGACCCCGCTGCAGGTCGGCCAAATCGGCGAGGTCCGCGGCACGGTGCAGACCCCGGGTGGACAGGGCGTGGCCGGCGACATGGTGTTCCTCGACATGAACCAGAATGGGACCCTCGATTCCAGCACGGCCAATCCGGCCTCAACCGACGTGCCGCTGAGCATACCGGACGCCGGCACGTTCAACTCGACGCTCACGACGAGCGGCCTGGCGGGACTGACCACGGACGTTACCGTGACCCTGAACATAACCTGGCCGTGGGACAGCGACCTGACGGCCTATCTGATCAGCCCTGCGGGCACCAGCGTGGAGTTGTTTGCCAACGTGGGCGGTTCGGGGCAGAACTTCACGGGCACGACCTTCAGCGATCAGGCCGGGACCTCGATTGCCACGGCGGCTGCGCCCTTTACGGGGACGTTCCAACCGCAGGGCGTGCTGGGCACGCTCGACGGCGGGCAGCCCAACGGCACTTGGACCCTGCAAATTAACAACGACTGGAACACCGATACGGCAAGCTCAATAGTTGGTCGCTGCTCCATCGCTTCGGCGGAACCCAGCGCGGTGACCGCCGCGAACGGCAGCTATCAGATCCCTAGCCTGCCGAACGGGACTTACAACGTGGACCTCGTGCCGCAATCGGGCTGGACGGACACCAATCCGTCCTCCGGCGTCCAGCCGGTAACGATCAGCAACGGAGCAATCGTCTCCAATGTCAATTTCGTCACGGCGCCGCAGGCTGACCCTGCAATCAGCGTGGGCAATCTTTTCTTGCTGCCCAACACGCCCGACCAGGTCCGCGAGATCGACGTCACGGGCGGCGGCGCGGTCATGGGCCTGAACTTCAATATCACGGTCGGCAACGGCGATCCGACGAGCGCCCCGGAGATCACCGCGGTCGACGTCCTGGGCACGGCAAGCCAGCCGACTATCTTCTATGGCAACAACACCGGCCAGGAGGATCCTTACGCCAGCGTCGTGCCTTACCCTGTTTATTATGCGTCGAGAGATACGACTACCTCCAGCGGCACCGTTACGGCCAGCGGCCTGTTGGCCCTGGTGACCTTCGACACCACGGGCGTCAGCACCGGCTCGTGGGGGCTGTCGCTCTCCGATCCAGGCGGCACACCCACCGATTTTGCCGGCGTTTCCGCCCAGATTACCAACGGCTCGATTACGATCGAAACCGCCCCCGTGCTTGCGGGGGCGAACCCCTTCACGACGATCAACGAGGACCAGCCGAGCAACAGCGGCAACCAGGTCTCGACGCTGATCGCGGGCATGGTGAGCGACAACGACCCGGGCGCCTTGCAGGGCATCGCCGTCACAGGGCTCAACAGCAGCACGGGCGCCTGGCAGTATTCGACCAACGACACGACCTGGACGGCGGTGGGCACGGTGGCCAATAATTCGGCCCTCTTGCTGCCGGCCAGCGATTATCTGCGGCTGGTGCCCAGCGGCATCGGTTCCACGGGCGGGGTCACCTTCCGCGCCTGGGACCAGACCAGCGGCACGGCGGGGAGCGATGCGGACACCACCATCAACGGCGGCAGTTCGGCCTTCAGCACGGCGACGGCCACGTCGACGATCACGGTCAACAACGACGCCCCCGTGCTTGCGGGGGCGAACCCCTTCACGACGATCAACGAGGACCAGCAGACCAACGGCGGCAACCAGGTCTCGACGCTGATCGCGGGCATGGTGAGCGATCCCGACCCGGGTGCGGTGCAGGGCATCGCCGTCACAGGGCTCAATAGCAGCACGGGCGCCTGGCAGTATTCGACCAACGACACGACCTGGACGGCGGTGGGCACGGTGGCTAATAATTCGGCCCTCTTGCTGCCCTCTAGCGATTATCTGCGGCTGGTGCCCAGCGGCATCGGTTCCACGGGCGGGGTCACCTTCCGCGCCTGGGACCAGACCAGCGGCACGGCGGGGAGCGATGCGGACACCACCGTCAACGGCGGGAGCACGGCCTTCAGCACGGCGACCGCCACGTCGACGATCACGGTCAACAACGACGCCCCCGTGCTTTCCGGGGCGAACCCCTTCACGACGATCAACGAGGACCAGCCGAGCAACGGCGGCAACCAGGTCTCGACGCTGATCGCGGGCATGGTGAGCGACAACGACCCGGGCGCCGTGCAGGGCATCGCCGTCACAGGGCTGAACAGCAGCACGGGCGCCTGGCAGTATTCGACCAACGACGCGACCTGGACGGCGGTGGGCACGGTGGCCAATAATTCGGCCCTCTTGCTGCCCTCTAGCGATTATCTGCGGCTGGTGCCCAGCGGCATCGGTTCCACGGGCGGGGTCACCTTCCGCGCCTGGGACCAGACCAGCGGCACGGCCGGGAGCGATGCGGACACCACCGTCAACGGCGGGAGCACGGCCTTCAGCGCGGCGACCGCCACGTCGACGATCACGGTCAACAACGACGCCCCCGTGCTTTCCGGGGCGAACCCCTTCACGACGATCAACGAGGACCAGCCGAGCAACAGCGGCAACCAGGTCTCGACGCTGATCGCGGGCATGGTGAGCGATCCCGACCCGGGGGCGGTGCAGGGCATCGCCGTGACAGGGCTCAACAGCAGCACGGGCGCCTGGCAGTATTCGACCAACGACACGACCTGGACGGCGGTGGGCACGGTGGCCAATAATTCGGCCCTCTTGCTGCCGGCCAGCGATTATCTGCGGCTGGTGCCCAGCGGCATCGGTTCCACGGGCGGGGTCACCTTCCGCGCCTGGGACCAGACCAGCGGCACGGCCGGGAGCGATGCGGACACGACCGTCAACGGCGGCAGTACGGCCTTCAGCACGGCGACCGCCACGTCGACGATCACGGTCAACAACGACGCCCCCGTGCTTGCCGGGGCGAACCCCTTCACGACGATCAACGAGGACCAGCCGAGCAACGGCGGCAACCAGGTCTCGACGCTGATCGCGGGCATGGTGAGCGATCCCGACCCGGGCGCCGTGCAGGGCATCGCCGTCACGGGGCTCAACAGCAGCACGGGCGCCTGGCAGTATTCGACCAACGACGCGACCTGGACGGCGGTGGGCACGGTGGCCAATAATTCGGCCCTCTTGCTGCCGCCAGCGATTATCTGCGGCTGGTGCCCAGCGGCATCGGTTCCACGGGCGGGGTCACCTTCCGCGCCTGGGACCAGACCAGCGGCACGGCCGGGAGCGATGCGGACACCACCGTCAACGGCGGGAGCACGGCCTTCAGCACGGCGACCGCCACGTCGACGATCACGGTCAACAACGACGCCCCCGTGCTTGCGGGGGCGAACCCCTTCACGACGATTTACGAGAACCAGACCGGCAGCAGCGGCGACCTGGTCTCGACGCTGATCGCGGGGATGGTCAGCGACCCGACCCGGGCGCGGTGCAGGGCATCGCCGTCACGGCGGCAGACGGCACCAACGGGGTCTGGCAGTATTCGACCAACGGCGGCGGCAGTTGGACCGCCTTCGGCACGCCGTCGGCGACCGCGGCCCTGCTCTTGGCGGCGGATGCCGACACCCGCGTCCGCTTCGTGCCGGACGCCGACTGGAGCGGAACCGTGGCCGACGGGATGACCTTCCGGGCCTGGGACCAGACCAGCGGCACGGCGGGGAGCTATGTGGACACGACCGTCAACGGCGGGACGACCGCCTTCAGCTCCGCCACGGCCACCGCCGGGATCGCCGTTCTGTGGGTCGACCAGCCGCCGCAGGGCACGAGCAGCACGGTGACGCTGGCGGAGAATTCCTCGTACAGTTTTCAAGTCTCCGACTTCGGCTTCAGCGACCCCAACGACCCACCCCCCAACGGCCCCAGCCAATTCGTGGCCGTGGAGATCACCACGCTGCCGGCGGCCGGCACGCTCACCGACAACGGCACGCCGGTCACGGCCGGGCAGTCGTCCCCACCACCGACCTCGCGGCCGGGAACCTGGTCTTCACCCCGGCGGCGAATGCCTTTGGAACGGGCTACGCCAGCTTCACCTTCCAGGTCCAGGACAACGGCGGCACGGCCAACGGCGGCGCAGGACCTGGACCCCGTGCCCAAGACGATGACCGTCACCGTCACGCCGGTCGGCTACGTCATGGGCCGCTATATCGCCTATTACG
Source organism: uncultured Planctomycetia bacterium (assembly GCA_963824275.1). GTDB lineage: Bacteria > Planctomycetota > Planctomycetia > Pirellulales > Thermoguttaceae > JANXQG01. Next base: position 35,223 of record CAWGOT010000014.1, read on the forward strand.
ATTCGAGCTGGGACGACGACAGCACCACCCCCGGTCCCCAGGACGACAGTGCCATCGCTCCCGACAAGCAGGCCTTGCTGCCCGGCCAGACCGCCAGCTTCGCCAATTACACGAGCTATTCCCAGGGCATCAATTGTATCATGATCGACCTGGAGAACCCCGGCAACGCCGCGGCGATCAATCCCGCGGACTTCCAGTTCCGCGTCGGCAACGACGACAATCCATCCGCCTGGACGGCCGCCCCCGCTCCTTCCCAGATCACCTCCTGGACCCTGGCTAACGGCCTGACCCGCGTGGAAATCGTCTGGCCCGATCACGACGCGTTCAGTCTCCTTCCGCAACCCCAGACCATCGCCAACGAGTGGCTGCAAGTGGTGGTGCTGGCGACCGCCGATACGAACCTTCTCGAGCCCGACGTGTTTTACTTCGGCAATGCCATCGGGGAAACGGGCAATTCGACGACCAATGCCTACGTGAACGCGACGGATGCGATCGGCGCCCGCATGAACCCCGCTTCCTATAGCGATCCGGCGTCGATTACCGACCCCTACGATTTCGACCGCGATCAGCGGGTGGACGCCACGGACGAGATCATCGCCCGCGACAACCCCACGGCCTACGGCACCGCCTTGAATTTGATCTCCGTGCCGCTGCAAGTCAATCTCTCCGCGGCCCCGGACGGCGTTCCGGCAGGGGTCGCAAGGCGGCGCCGTCTCTCCGCTGGACCAGGCCGGCAATCCGGCGATTGCCGATCAGACCTTCAGCGTCACCGAGCACAGCCCGGTGGGGACGCTGGTCGGAACGGTGCTGGCCACGGACTCGGACGCGCCCCGCTTGCGCTCAGCTATGCCATTACGGCCGGCGACCCCAACGGCGTCTTCGCCATCGATCCGGCCACGGGCCAGATCACCGTCGCCAACATGCTCCTGCTGGATTATTGCCGTCAGTCGACCTACAACTTGACCGTGCAGGTCTCGGACAATGGCGATCCTTCCCAATCGGCAACGGGCGTGGTCACGGTCAATCTGATCGAAGTCACGCCGGTAATTTCCGTGGGCGCAATCAGCCTGCTGCCCAACACGCCGGACCAGGTCTGCCAGATCATGGTCTCGGGCGGGGCCTACGTGGCCGGCCTCACGCTGAATATCTCCGTGGGCGACGGCCTGGATGCCGGCACGGCGCCGCGGATCACGGGCGTCGATATCCTCGGCAACGCCGCGGATCCCACGATTTTCTACGGCAACAACACGGGGCAGGTGGATGCCAACGGGGTCCCCGATCCTTACCCCGAGTATGAAACCGTGCAGACCACCACGGGCAGCGGGCTGGTGCCGGCCAACGGCCTCCTGGCGGACGTGACCATTGACACGACCGGTTTCACCTCAGGCACGTGGGCCTTGGTGCTGGCGGATCCGGCCGGCGTGGCGACCGACTTTGCGGGCAAGAGCGCCGTCATCAATAACGGCACGATCACGATCGTGCAAGCCCCGCTCACGGCGACCTGGTCCGGCGGCGGGGCCAATGCGAACTGGAGCACCGCGGCCAATTGGGGCGGCGCGGCATTGGCCGCCGGCGCAGGGCTGCAATTCGCCGGGACGACGGGCCTGGACAGTCAAAACGACATGCCGCCCGGCCTGCAGGTCAACGGCATGACCTTTGCAAGCGACGCGGGGGCCTTCGTCTTGAGCGGCAATGCCCTGAATCTAGGCGGCGGAATCGTCAACAACAGCGCCGCCACGCAGACCATCGCCCTGCCGCTGGCACTGGCCGGCGACCAGACGCTCGACGCGGCGGCGGGCAACTTGCAGGTCTCCGGCGACATCAGTGGCCAATACGGCATTATCACGGCCGGCGCCGGCACGGTGGTCCTTTCGGGCGCGAACCGCTACAGCGGCGGCACCACGGTCGCGGCCGGAACCCTGGAGATCACGCAGCTCCGATGCACTGCCCTCGGGCGGCAGCCTGGTCGTCGGCGCGGGTGCCGCCCTTTTGTTCGGCGGTGGGGCTGCCCAAAGCGTGAGCACGAATCAACCCCCAGCCGGCGTCGAAGCCCGAAACGCCAGCCAGGATGTTGCTCACATCGCGGCTCTCGCAGGGAACCCGCTTACGGGTTCCGCCGTTGCCTCGAGCGCGGCGGGCGTCGCGTTGGATCTACCGGAAAGCTGCACTTTGCCGGCCCAGAGGGCGATTGCTCCCCTCGTAATCCGGGTCTCGTCGGAAGTGGTGCAGCACGGAGACTGGAGGGCGGGGGGCGGAGCGCAGGTAGCTCAGGCTGCCTGGCCGAGGCCCGCACTGGAGTCCCTAGGTCCGGTTGATGCCTGGTTTGCGATCGGCGCCCAATCCCTCCAGGACTCCCCAGCGAAGGACCGCTACCTGCTGACCGGCGCGATGGTGGATCTCGTGCTTTCGCAGCGGGACTTCTGACCGGAAATACTTCGCGCGGCTGAATTCGAAACTAACCCGAGGTTCGTAGGGTGGGACCAGCGAGCTTGCGATGCCGGGCCACCAACACCGGCGATCGGTGGGCCGGCGCTCGCAAGCTCGCTGGTCCCACCCTACGGCTAAATCCGTGCAACCCTGACATCATTTCTGAAACGGACCACTAAGAATATATCTCAAAAGCGGTTACGGGCTAGTCAGGCAATGGACGCGGCGGTACCACAACAGGGAGCAGGCGAATTGAATCAGGCCAAGGTAGTTGAAGTCGTTCTTGTCGTAACGGACGAGGATCGCACGGCACTTGGAAAGCCAACCAAGTGTGTGCTCGACGACCCACCGGCGCGGTTTGTGTTTGTTCTTTCCGCTACGAACCGCTTTTTCTTCGCCGATTGGCCGAATGTGTGGCGTGTAGCCGTGTTTTTCTGCCGCCTCATGTCCCGTGGGGTTATCGTATCCTTTGTCCAGGCAAAGGTTCTGGGGATTCTCCTTCGTCGGTTCCGGACGATCCACGACGATCGCTTCAATGGTGGCGTCCAGCAATTTCGTATCGTGGACGTTCGCACCGTCGATCACCACGCCCAGCGGACCGCCGTTTTCCTCAACGATCACGCTACGTTTCGTGCCCGGCTTGCCGCGATCTGTGGGGTTTCGGCCCGTTTTTTCCCCCAAAGGCGCCTTGGCCATGGCGCCATCGGCAGCTTGCCACTCCCAGCTTACTCCGCCCAAGTCCTCGCATTCCTCCACCAGGGTGGCCCAAATTTTCTCCATCACGCCGTTCTTGTTCCACCGCTGGAACCAACGATGTACCGTGCTGTCGTCGCCAAACTGCTTGGGCAGTTGGTTCCATTGGCAGCCCGATCGCATGCGAAAGATGATGCCGTTGAGGATCTGCCGCCAATTGGCGGTCCTGCGTCCGGTGGCTTTCGCCGGCCAGTACTCCTTCAAGATTGGTTCGATTCGTTCCCATAATTCGTCGGGGATTTCCCAAATTACGCCCAGCGCCACTCGCCCGCGCCTACGCCTACCACGTCGTTTAGCCATCCTTGGTCCTCCTGTGTGCTTGTCAGGAGGCGGCTTTTACCCGATCCCGCCGCGGACGGCAAGATGACTTTTGAGATATTTGAGATATATTCTAAGTCGTTGCCTCGCTTACGCTTCGGGTTAGTGTGCATCGTATCACTTCAGGCCGCGCGAAGCGAATTATAATGTACGGTCGTCCATGCACGAGGCCATCCCGCGATGGCCCTTTTTCGTTGTATGCCCAAACACCGTGCCGAATTGGCGACGTATAATCTAAGTAGGAAGTCCACCCCATTTGGCGGAAGTGGACGACGTACTTTTCGTCGAACGAGCTCACTATGCGTTCCACTATCCATTTCCTTCACGTCCCGATTGCTTCGCCTGGGAATCGTCACTTAGGCCACAAGGCCCGGCGGACGAGGAGCATGCGGTTTGAAGTCTTGGAAAGACGGGAACTCCTTTCGGCGACAGGGGTTGCGCCAGGGGTCTTAGCAGGCGTTCAGTCTTCGGCCGCGGTCGGCAGCGGCTCTCAATCGTCGTCGTCGGCCGATATTTCCTTTTCGGGGTTCCAGGCGCAGCGACCCAAGAGACGGGGACCATCAACCTCAGTTTCCACGGCACGCCCACGGTCCAGCAGTCGTCCTACGGCGCAACGATTGCGTTAGCGGGGGCCGGAAGCTGGCAGTCGGCAGGCGATCCCACGGTGCCCGTCGAGACCGTCACACTCCTTTTGCCGCCGGGCACGAGCATCAGCGCGGCGAACGTGGAGTACGCCGGTCTAGGCGTGCCGGTGGCGGAGAACATGTCCCTGGCGGCCATGCCCCAGCCGACGCAGTCGGATCCGCCACTGCCGCAAGGCCCGCCCTCCCCGCTCCCTCCTTCTCCGGCGACTCGGTCACGGCCTTCTCAAACTCAATCCTGGCCGGATACCACTTGGGGATGGTGCAGGTCTTCCCCGTCCATTACGACGCCGCCACGGAGACCACGCTCTTCTACCCCAACGTCTCGATCCAGGTCCAGACCGGTACCTCGCCGGACACGAGCCAAGACGGCGTCCACCCCTTGTCGACGGATACGCAAGAAGTCGAAGGCATGGTCGTGAACCCCAGCATGGTGACGGCATACGCGGATCAGCCCCTGGCCTTGTCGGCGCAGCCGCTTAGCCTGCCGAGCGCCGGCCCCTATAGCTACGTGATCATCACCAGCAGTGCCTTGGCGGCCAGTTTTCAGCCGCTGATCAACCAGAAGATCGCCGACGGCCTGACGGCCACCATCGTCACCACAGATTACATTTACGCCAATTACACGGGCACGGAGAGCCATGCCAACGACATCATGGGCGCGGCGGGCCTGGAGGCCGACCAGATCCGCCAGTTCATCGCCAATGCCTACGCCAACTGGGGCACCCGCTGGGTGCTCTTGGGCGGCGACAGCACGGTGATTCCCATGCGCACCGTATACGCCGACGCCGATGGCCGAGCCATCGACGACACGCTGCCCACGGATGACGTATTATGCCTGCCCGAACGGGCCGTGGGACAACAGCGGCGACCCCTACTGGGGCGAGGCGGACGATGGCGCGGGCGGAGGGGACATCGACCTCATGCCCGAGGTCTATGTGGGCCGGGCCCCGGTGGAAAACGCGAGCCAGACGGCCAACTTCGTGGACAAGACCATCCAGAATGAAACCACGCGAAACCCCAATCCCGATACTTCGTTATGGTTGGCCGACCAACTGGATCCAGACACCGATGCGGGGGTCGTGAACCAAGCCATCATCAACGCCGTGCTGCCGGCAAGCTGGAATACTAGTTCCAATTTGACGAGCTATGACGTGTCACCTAATTCCTGGGGGAATGGGTATGGTGAAACAAATATCGTCAGCCTTTTGAATGCCGGCCCAACGATCGTGAATTCCGTGGGCCACTCCAACGCCACGGACGACTCGGGGATCACCGTTTCCGACGTTGCTGGCCTGACGAACAGTTTTCCCTATTTCATGTACTCTGAGGGCTGTGAAGCGGGAGCGATGGATCAAGCAGATCCATGCATCGCCGCGGAGCAAGTCGACGCCACGCATGCGGCGTTGGGTGTCGTGATGAATACGCAGCTTGGCTGGTACGTCTCGGGGGACGCGGTGGGATTGAGCTCTGCCTACGCCCTCGGTTTCTGGGAAGGCGTGTTCGACAACGGGATGGTGAGCCCGGGCCAGGCGAATGCCTATTCGAAGGTGGCCAACCTGGCCAGCGCGTATGCGGACGGAATGATGCGCTGGATTGGCTTCGAGACCACGCTCTACGGCGACCCGCAGACCCCGCTGCAGGTAGGCCAGATCGGCGAGGTCCACGGCACGGTGCAGACCCCGGGCGGACAGGGCGTGGCCGGCGACACGGTCTTCCTCGACATGAACCAGAATGGGACCCTCGATTCCGGCTCGGCCAACCCGGCCTCGACCGACGTGCCGGTGAAGATCCCGGGGCAGGCACGTTTAGCTCCACACTCACGCAAGCAGTCTGCCGGGATTGATCACCGACATCACGGTCGCGCTGAACATCAGCTATGGCCTGGGACAGTGACGTGACCGCCACCTTGATTAGTCCCACGGGCACCAGCGCTCGAACTCTTCAGCGGTGTTGGCGGCTTCCGCGAACTTCACGAACACCACCCTGGACGACCAGGCGGCAGATCCCATATCCTTAGCGACGGCGCCCTTCACCGGCGTGTTTCTCCCCACCGGAGGCCTGGCGCAGTTCAACGGGGAGCGCCTAACGGCACATGGACATTGCAAGTCAGCACCCAATATGGCTTCAGTTCAGGCACCTCAATAGTTGGTCGATGCACATCGCCTCGGCGGAGCCGAGCGCCGTGACCGCCGCAGACGGCAGCTACGTTATCCCCAACCTGCCGAACGGGACTTACAGCGTGGACCTCGCGCCGCAGTCGGGCTGGACGGACACCAATCCGGCCTCCGGCGTTCAGCAGGTAACGATCAGCAACGGGGCCATCGTCTCCAACGTCAATTTCGTCACCGAAGAAGGAACCGCCCCTCAGTCGCCGGTCCTGGCGGGGATCGAAGCGGGCGCGCTGACCTACACGGAGGACGAAACGGCCGCGCCGGTCACGTCGGCGCTTACGGTCAGCGACGCGGAAAGCGCGAACCTGGTCGGGGCCACGGTCTGGATCAGCGGCAATTATCAAAGCGGCCAGGACGTGCTCAGCTTTGCCAATACGACCAACATCACGGGAAGCTGGAACGCGGCCACGGGGACCTTGACCCTCAGCGGCAGCGATACGCTGGCCGACTACCAGGCGGCCCTGCGGGCGGTGAAGTACGACGACACCAGTTCCGACCCCAGCGCGGCCACGCGGACGATAAGCTTCCAGGTCAATGACGGCCAGGCCGAGAGCAACGTCGCGACGCGGCAAATCGCGCTCGATCCGGCCATTGCGCTCGGCCCGCCCACGCTCCCCGCCGACACGGCCGACTTCGCTTACAACGAGGCGATCACGGCCAGCGGCGGCACGGGCAGCGTCGCGCTCGTGGTGAGCAATATCCAGAACCCGATCAACGGGCTGAACGTCCCGGCCGGCGGCAGCGGCTCGCTCAGCATCACGCGGCACGCCCACGGCCGCCGGGACGGAGACCTTCACGGTCACGGCCACCGACACGCTGGGGGAAGCGACCGCGACCACCTATACCATTACCGTCAATCCGGCCGTCTCGCTCACCTTGCCCACCCTGGCGGCCGACACCGTCGGCGTGGCCTATGCCAAAACGATCACGGCCAGCGGCGGCACCGGCAGCGTCGCGCTCGTGGTGAGCAACATCCAGAACGCCATTAACGGTCTCAGCGTGCCCGCCAGCGGCAGCGGCTCGCTGGCCATCACGGGCACGCCTACCGCCGCCGGGACCGAGACCTTCACCGTCACGGCCACCGACTCGCTGGGGGCCGCAACCGCAACCACCTACAGCGTTACCGTCAATCCGACCGTCTCGCTCACGCTGCCGACCCTGCCGGCCGACACCCTCGGCGTGGCCTACAGCCAGACGATCACGGCCAGCGGCGGCACCGGCAGCGTCATGCTCGTGGTCAGCAACATCCAGAACGCCATTAACGGTCTCAGCGTGCCCGCCGGCGGCAGCGGCACGCTCGCCATCACGGGCACGCCTACCGCCGCGGGGACCGAGACGTTCACCGTCACGGCCACCGACTCCCTGGGGGCCGCCACCGCAACCACCTACAGCATTACCGTCAATCCGGCCGTCTCGCTCACCCTGCCCACGCTGCCGGCCGACACGCTCGGCGTGGCCTACAGCCAGACGATCACGGCCAGCGGCGGCACGGGCAGCGTCACGCTGGCGGTCAGCAACATCCAGAACGCCATTAACGGTCTGAGCGTCCCGGCCGGCGGCAGCGGCTCGCTGAGCATCACGGGCACGCCCACCGCCGCGGGGACCGAGACGTTCACCGTCACGGCCACCGACTCGCTGGGGGCGCAACCGCGACCACCTACAGCGTTACCGTCAACCCGGCCGTCTCGCTCACCCTGCCCACTCTGCCGGCCGACACCGTCGGCGTGGCCTACAGCCAAACGATCACGGCCAGCGGCGGCACGGGCAGCGTCGCGCTCGTGGTCAGCAACATCCAGAACGCCATTACCGGTCTCAGCGTGCCCGCCAGCGGCAGTGGCTCGCTCGCCATCACGGGCACGCCTACGGCCGCTGGGACCGAGACGTTCACCGTCACGGCCACCGACTCCCTGGGGGCCGCAACCGCGACCACCTACAGCGTTACCGTCAACCCGGCCGTCTCGCTCACCCTGCCCACGCTGCCGGCCGACACGCTCGGCGTGGCCTACAACCAGACGATCACGGCCAGCGGCGGCACGGGCAGCTCGCGCTCGTGGTCAGCAACATCCAGGACGCCATCACCGGTCTCAGCGTGCCCGCCAGCGGCAGTGGCTCGCTGGTCATCACGGGCACGCCCACGGCCGCGGGGACCGAGACGTTCACCGTCACGGCCACCGACTCCCTGGGGGCCGCAACCGCGACCACCTACAGCGTTACGGTCAACCCGGCCGTCTCGCTCACCCTGCCGACGCTGCCGGCCGACACGATCGGCGTGGCCTACAGCCAGACGATCACGGCCAGCGGCGGCACGGGCAGCGTCACGCTCGTGGTCAGCAACATCCGAAACGCCATTAACGGTCTCAGCGTCCCGGCCGGCGGCAGCGGCTCTCTGAGCATCACGGGCACGCCCACGGCCGCGGGGACCGAGACCTTCACCGTCACGGCCACCGACTCCCTGGGGGCCGCCACCGCGACCACCTACAGCATTACGGTCAACCCGGCCGTCTCGCTCACGCTGCCCACGCTGCCGGCCGACACGCTCGGTGTGGCCTACAACCAGACGATCACGGCCAGCGGCGGCACCGGCAGGGTCGCGCTCTTGGTGAGCAACATCCAAAACGCCATCACCGGTCTCACCGTGCCCGCCGGCGGCAGCGGAACGCTCGCCATCACGGGCACGCCCACGGCCGCCGGGACCGAGACGTTCACCGTCACGGCCACCGACTCGCTGGGGGCCGCAACCGCGACCACCTACAGCATTACCGTCAATCCGGCCGTCTCGCTCACCCTGCCCGCCCTGCCGGCCGACACCGTCGGCGTGGCCTATGGCCAGACGATCACGGCCAGCGGCGGCACCGGCAGCGTCACGCTCGTGGTGAGCAACATCCAGGACGCCATCAACGGTCTCACCGTGCCCGCGGGGGGCAGCGGCTCGTTGACCGTCACCGGCACGCCCACGGCCGCCGGGACCGAGACGTTCACCGTCACGGCCACCGACTCGCTGGGGGAAGCGACCGCGACCACTTATAGCGTTACCGTCAACCCGGCCGTGTCGCTCACCCTGCCGACGTTGCCGGCCGGCACCGTCGGCGTGGCCTATAGCCAAACGATCACAGCCAGCGGCGGCACCGGCAGCGTCACGCTCGTGGTGAGCAATATTCAAAACGCAATTAACGGTCTCAGCGTGCCCGCCGTGGGCAGCGGCTCGTTGACCGTCACGGGCACGCCCTCGGCCGCCGGGACCGAGACCTTCACGGTCACGGCCACCGACTCCCTGGGGGCCGCCACCGCGACCACCTACAGCGTTACCGTCAACCCGGCCTCGCCGCTGCCCAGCGGTTTTCAGTCCAACGGCACGACCCTCACCGTCCATGGCACTTCGGCCTCCGACCGTTTCACTTTTGATGCCAGCGGCCTGATGGTCGTCGTGTCGCTGGACAGCGAGTCGGACAGTTTCGCGCCGGGACGTTCACGAACTATGTATTCGCTGGGGCCGGCGGTTCCGCCACGCTCACCGGCGGCGCGGGGACGAACAATGCCCTGCTGTACGCCAACGGCAGCGGGCAGCTCACGAATTCCAACGGCTACACGGTCGCCGTCAGCGGCATGGCATCGATCCACGTCAACGGCCATAGTGGAGATGAGGCGCAGTTCTTCGACTCGCCGGGCAACGACACTTTCTATGCCTACGCCGACTACGGCAACAGCGGCCAGACGGCGGCGGGCATGTACGGCAGCTACGGCGGCGGGTTCGCCAATTCGGCCAGCGGCTTCAGCACGAACGTCGGCTATTCGGCCGCCGGCGGCAGCGACACGGCCTATTTCTACGATTCGCCGGGGAACGACACCTTCTACGCCTACGCCGATTACGGCGCCAGCGGCAAGCCCTCGGCGGGCATGTACGGCAGCTACGGCGGCTATGCCAACTCGGCCAGCGGCTTCGCTACGAATCTCGCATACGCGACGGCCGGCGGCAGCGACACGGCCTATTTCTACGACTCGCCGGGGAACGACACCTTCTACGCCTACGCCGATTACGGCACCAGCGGCAAGCCGGCGGCCGGCATGTACGGCAGCTACGGCGGCGGCTATGCCAACTCGGCAAGCGGCTTCGCCACGAATCTCGCCTACGCGACTGCCGGCGGCAGCGATACGGCCTACTTCTACGACTCGCCGGGGAAGGACACATTCTACGCCTACGGCGATTACAACAACAGCGGCAAAACGGCGGCCGGCATGTACGGGAGCTACGGCAGCGGCTACGCCAACGCGGCCAGCGGCTTCGCCACGAATCTCGCCTACGCGACCGCCGGCGGCAGCGATACGGCCTATTTCTATGACTCGCCGGGGAACGACACCTTCTATGCCTACGCCGACTACAACAACAGCGGCAAAACGTCCGCAGGCATGTACGGGGGGGTACCCGGTACTCCGGGTCCCAGCGGCGGCTATGCCAACGCGGCCAGCGGTTTCAGCACCAACATCGGCTACTCGATTAACGGCGGCAGCGACACGGCTTATTTTTACGATGCGCCGGGCACCGACACCTACTATGCCTACGCCCCAGGAAACGTTGATGGCGGCGGAAAATCGTCGGCCGGCATGTACGGCAGCTATGGCGGCGGGTATGCCAACTCGGCCCGCGGTTTCAGCACCAACATCGGATATGCGACTAGCGGCAGCAGCGACACCGCCTATCTCAGCGGTTCGACCGGCAACAATGCCCTCTACGCGGACTTGGCGATTGCGGAACTTTACGGGAGCGGCTTTGCGGAAACGGCATCCGGGTTCGAGGTCGTCAACGCGATTGCCGTGCAGGGCGCCGTCAATAGCAAGGAACAAGGTCCCCATCAATTACCAGTTGAACTATCTTGGCACGTGGGTTGAAGGATGAGGGATGAGGGATGAGGGTTGAGGGATGAGGGATGAGGGATGAGGGATGAAGGATGAAGGATGAGCGGCCATCCCACGGCCTCTTTCGACCGCATCCCTCATCTCTTATCCCTCATCTCTTATCCCTCATCTCTTATCCCTCATCTCGTATCCCTCATCTCGTATCTCTCATCCCTCTCTGTCGGCGATAGAACAGCACTGCCGGCACTCCGGCCGCCAGGAGCAGCGCCAGCGCGCCAGGCTCGGGCACCGCCGATGGCGCGCGCCACACACGGCGCTGGCCTGGTCGTAGCCGCTGTCGCCCTCGAAGTTCGTCGTTTGCTGGCCTACGTTGTCAACCTGGTTGGACCACTCAGGGTTGCTGCCGTGCGACGAGCCTCCTGTCGTGGGAAGGGCCTCGACGTTGAAGCTGTCGTCCAGTTGGCCGGGCGTTGTGCCCATGCCGGCGGCGTACGTGCCATCAAGGCTGAAAGCGGTGACGCTGATGGAATAGTGGCCGGCGTTGCCGGCGTAGGCGTGGGTCACCCAGGGCTGATCGCCGACGATCTGCGGCGGGCTGCCGTCGCCCCAATTCACGGTCCACTGGCTAATGAGCATGCCGTTGTCGCAGAGGTAGAGCTTGTACAGATTGCCCCCGGCGGCCGCCGGCTCGCCCCAGTATGACGGCCGGGCCTGCCCGTTCCTGGCGATGCTGGTGAAAAGCTGCTGCTCGGCTTGGATGAACGATTGCAGGGCGCTGAGGCCCGGAAACGGCTCCCCTAGTCCTTTTCCGGTCTCCCCGGCGGCTACGCCGCCGGAGAGACCGGAAAAGGAAGGTCTTGGCGGGGCGCGGTCTGTAGCAAGGAACGTGACGCTCCCCTGGGCAAGCCGGGGACATCCAAATAGCGCCCTGCGCAACCCGGTGTTTTCCAGTTGGAGGGTCGCGCCGCTACCCACCGTCACGCCGACCATGCCGCCGCCGGGGCCGAAACTGGCGCCGTTTTGCGTTACGAGCGTCCCCGCGGCCAAATTTTCGGACGCCGGAAATGCACTGCCGCTTGCACCGGCAGGCGCCAGCGATCCGCTTCCAGATTTGGTCAACGTATATTGAGGGCCTTGGATCGCCCCGCCGAGGGTCAACGACCCGGCGACAGTGTTGATCTGGCTATTGGAGCCCAGGCCGATCGGCCCCGCCAGAGAGTTGTTATTTTGCACATCGCAGAGCGAGCCTTCGCCACCCACTCCTAGGCCGTTGAGCGTGACGGGCACGTCTCCCACGGAGACGTTGTTTTGCAGTTCCAGCGAAGCGCCGGCGGAGACCGCCACCGAACTCCAGGCCCCGCTCGCGCCCGATGCCCCCGAGTTTCGGGCATTGACCGCCCCCGCATTGACGGCAATCTGGCCGCTGAGCGTTTGGCTGTTATCCGCATTGAGTACAACAGTGCCCGGCCCGAACTTCATCAGCCCCGCGCTGCTTTCGACCGCCGAGGCGACCGTGCCGGCGGTGGTCGTGCCCGCAAAAATCAAGGGCGTGGCGTTGAAGGCCAGCGTGCCACCGCTGACCAGGCCGCCGTTGAGGATAAGCCCGCCGGAGTTCAAGGTCAGGGTTTGACTGCCGCTGAGCGCGGCGGTGCCGTTGACTTTCATGGCGTAAATCGTGGCGTTGCTGCCGGACATGCCGCACGAGCCGCTGCCGGCGTAGACGATGCTGGTGCCGCTCGACCCGGCAAAACCGTTTTGGTATGCGGAGAAGACGGCCAGGCTGTTGCCGCTGAGTTTCAGGTAGTCACCGGCCGAGTCGGTTCCAGACTGCTCCAGCACAGCCCACGGCCCGAGAATGCCATCCACAAGCGTGGGCGACTTGCCGAAACTGAGCGCTTCGGACGATGCCAGGTTGCCGGTATAGGGAACGACGACGAGCGTTCCCAGGCTGCTGCGTCCCAGGCCGCCGCTGAAGGACGTGGCCACGTTGGCGGTGGTGGCGTCGAGTACGATCGTCGCGTCGCCGCCGATAACCAGACCGCCCGAGACGGTCACGCTGCCGCCCGAGCGGGTCAAAGTGCCGATCCCGCCGCCGCTGCCCAGCGTAATACTGCCCACGACCGAGAGCAGGCCGCTGGAAAGCGTCACGCTGCCGCTGGTGGAGGGCGTGGCGGCGTCGGCATTCTGCCCGATCTGGAGCCCTGAGCCGCCCGAGACGCTCACGACGGCCGAGCCCTGGATGTTCATTGCGCCGTCGCCCTGGCCAAGGTTCCCGTTGTTCGCATTGCCGCCCACCAAGAGCCCGCCGTTGGCGTTGAGGACTCCGCCGCTGATGTCGTAGAGGCTCAGTGCCGTTGCGTTGTACCCGACGGTGGCCGTGCCGGTGAGGGTCGTCATGCCGCCGCTCTGGTAAACGGCCGCGCTGGTCGTGGTCGGGCCGGTGTTCATCAGCGCCCGGCCGATGTAGGATTGCCCTGTCACGTGCAGCGATCCGCCGGTGATCGTCAACGTGGAAGCGCCTCCTGCCGTGTTCGCATAATTTACGTCGAGTTCGTTGGCGGTGAACGAGCCGGAGTCTTGGATCGTCATGGCCGCAGGGCCAGCCGCCCCCACACAAAGGCAGCCGCTACTCCCCGTAGATAGGGAGCCCGTGCCGGCCAGGAGCACGCTGCCGGCGCTGGCGGAAAACCCGCCGCACGTATTGGACCCGGTCAGGGTCAACGTGCCGTTGCCGTTCATGTTCAGGCTGCCGCTGCCGCTGATGCCGCCCTGGATGGTCGTGTTGCCGGATCCGGCTATCGTCAAGAGATTGCCGCCGTTGATGACGCTGCCGCGGATCGTCCGATCCGCCGGCTGATTGGCAAGAATTCCCGCGAATGCGCGATGAAAGTACTCGCGCCTGGCGGCTGTGGCGCAAATCCGGCTGCGAAAAAACGGGAATGCAACAACCAACGTGACGCAAAATTCGTCGCGCCGTCAATGGCCCTGTCCGGTTTATAGGAAATTTCGCTCGGACCCTATGTTTCAATTCCTAAGGGCCGCGGGGCGACTTGCCAGGAATCGCCACGGCGGATCGGCCGTCAAGGTCAACACCGACGGAGGATTGACAGAAGAGAGCGGAGCTACGCCGCGGCCGTCGCCCGCACAGTCCGCGCCTGGCTGCTGACCAGCGACCAGATGAGCGTGGCGACGTGGGCCGCGGCATGCGGTCGTGCCATGCGGTGCATGGCCTGGCCCATGATCGCGCGGCCGTCGGCATCGATCAGAAGGCGGCCGAGCAGTTCGGCCAGATGGTCGTCCAAACGGCCGGTGATTTCACGCTCGTCGACCAGATGCGCCGCGCCCGCGGCGGCAAAGATATCGGCGTTTTTTCTCTGATGATCGTCAGTGGCGTGGGGATAGGGCAAGAGCACGGCCGGTGTCGCAGCGGCCGCAAGCTCGGCAAGTGTCGTCCCGCCGGCGCGGCAGATCGCCAGACTGCTTCCCGAGAGCAACACCGGCAGATCGGGCCAAAAGGCCTCGACCCGCGCTTCCACGTCAAACTTACGATACAGCTCGCGCGTCGCTTCCAGGTCCGCCTCGCCCGACTGGTGCAGGATCTCCCATCCGCCGAGCAGGCGGCGAACTTTGTACAACGCCCTTGGAACGTTCTCGTTCAAGGACCGTGCCCCGCCACTGCCGCCAAGCACGACCAAGCGCGGAGGATGAAGGATGAAGGATGAGGGATAAGGGATGAGGGATGAAGGATGAGGGATGAGGGGACTTTTCGCTGCGTCTGCTTGCAAGTAGCCCTCACCCCCTACCCCTCTCCCGGAAGGAGAGGGGAGCCGCTCCTCAAAACTGCGGATCGGATTGCCGGTCCACCGGAGGGGACAGGGCCAGCGAAACTGCTGCTCCGTCTCCGCGAAACTCGTGCAGACCAGGCTGGCAGCGCGAGAGCCAGCGGTTGGCTTTGCCCGGCACGACGTTCTGCTCCAGCAAGACCAGCGGCAGGCGGCGGCGCGCGGCAGCCCGGCCCATCGCGACACTGGCATATCCGCCAAGCCCGACGACGCCAACCACATTCTCGTCATCCAACAGCCGACCCGCGGCAAAGTACGCCGCCACGTTTTCCACGACGAAGGAAATGGCTTCGCCGACCATGAGTACATGGTGCCCGCGTCGCGGCAGCGGCCGGCTCGGCAACGTCACATACTCGAAGCCCGCCGCCGCAACATGTTGGCGCTCCAGCGGCTTGGCGGTCCCGGCAAACGTGATCCGCACTCCGGGCCGATTGGCCGAGAGTTTTTCGCGACGGCCAGCCCTGGGAACAAATGTCCGCCCGTGCCGCCGCCTGCAAAAACGATATGGAAAGTGCGCGTCATGCTCTGTTCATCCCTCATCCTTCATCCCTCATCCTTCATCCCTCATCCTTCATCCCTCATCCCTTCATCCTTCCTCCCTCATCCTTCCTCCATTACCGCACCGTTCGCCCCTCGCCGGCCAGTCGTTCCACACTTCGGCCCGCGGGCCTTTCCACGGCATGCATTCTGAGGCACGCCGTGCCCAGCAAGCGCAGAGGGCGGCGGCGATCCAGAAGCGGACCACGATCTTGCTCTCCGGCCAGCCGCGGAATTGGAAATGGTGATGCAGCGGGCGCAGAGGAAGATCCGCCGCTTCCGCCACTTGAACCAGGCAATTTGCAGGATGACGCTCGCAGCCTCCGCCACGAAAACGCCACCCACGACCAGCAGCAGCAATTCCTGCCGCGCCGCGACGGCCATGAACCCCAGCAGCCCGCCCAACGGCAGCGAGCCGGTATCGCCCATGAAGACCTGTGCCGGATGGCAGTTGAACCACAGGAATCCGACCACGGCGCCGATCATTGCGGCCGCGAGAACGGCCAGCTCGCCGCAACCGGCAATATGAGGAATGTTGAGATAGGCGGCCCATTGCGAATGCCCCGCCGCATAGACCACCAGGGTCATCGCAGCGGAGGCAAACAGCAGGCATCCGCCCGCCAGCCCATCCAGCCCGTCGGTCAGGTTCACGGCGTTCGACGAACCGACGATTACCACGATCGCCAGCGGCACGAACCCGATTCCGAGCTGTAGCGGAGCGAGATTCAGCGGTGGCGGCAGGACCAGGCCGTCCGGCAAGGAGGCGTGATCGAAGTACAGACAAAAGGCCGCCACCGTGGCCACTACTACCTGGCCGACCAACTTGCTGGCGGCGGAAATGCCCCGCCTTTCCGAGCGAAGCTTGACCAGGTCATCGCCCGCCCCCAAGCAGCGCCAGTCCACCGGCAACACCCAGGGCCAGGAGCAGGTAGCGGTTGGTCAGATCGCCCGCTAGCAGCACGCTGCCGACCAGTCCCGCGACGATAAACAGTCCGCCCATGGTGGGCGTGGCTTTCTTCGCTTGATGCAAGCGGCAGATTTCGGGCGAGTCGCTTTTGATCGGTTCGCGGAAACGGCGGGCAAGCCAGGCAATCGAGCGCGGCCCCAGGATCACAGCCAGCAGGAAGCTGACCAAGGCCGCCAGCGATGCGCGGGCCGTGATCTTCCCCAGGCCGGCCAGGGAGGAAGCGGCGGCAACGTGTTGGAGGAGCCAGAGCAGCATTGGAGGGATGAGGTGGAGGGATAGGGATAGGGATGAAGGATGAAGGATGAAGGATGAAGGACGAAGGACGAGGGATGAGGGATGAGGGATGAAGTCGATTCCCTATCTCTTATCTCTCATCCTTATCCCTCATCCCATCCCCGTGTTCCCTGAGCAACCGGGGCGGCGCGGATGCGCCGCCCCGGCGCTCAGAACGAAGTCCCACCGTGAAGCCCTTGCCGGAGCGACCGACCCAGTGGTCGCGGATCCCGGCAAGTTAATTGCTTCCACCCAAGGAGGGGAGGGCGGCAGCCAATTCCCGCAAACCGGCTGCCAACGGTGGAACTCCTCAATGGCTTGATGTCCTGGGTCTTGTGCCTCCTTTTTGTTATTTTCCGCTTAGGCAGATTTGCGTTGTGGATAATGTTTCAAGGCCTCGATCAGGCGCTCCATCGCCATGACCCGCGAACCTTTGACCAACACGACGTCGCCCGGCAAGACCGCCTGGCCCACAAAGGGAATGGCATCCTCGACCGTGTCGCAGGGCACGGCTCGGGAGCGGATCAGGCCGGTCGATCGGGCCCCGGCGGTCACATGCCGGGCAAACTGGCCGCAGGCGATGACCAATTCGGCCCCGCCGATATGGACGATGTCTTTTCCCATCTGCCAATGCCGTGGAATCGACTGCGGACCCAACTCGGCCATGTCGCCGCAGATCACGATCCGCCGGCCGGCAGATGTCGAAGTCGTGGAGCAGTTCCAGGGCCGCCCGCATCGCCGTGGGGTTCGAATTGTAGGTGTCGTTGATGATCGTCGCGCCGCGGATCTCGATGACTTCGCAGCGCATCGGCACGGCCTGGTAGTCGGCCAGCGCCGCGGCGATTTTCTCCAAGTCAAAGCCCAACATGCGGCCCACGGCCACGGCAGCCAGGGCGGCGTTGACATGATGACGGCCCCAGACCGGAATCGAAAACCGCACCGCGCGCGCGCACCGCCGCAGGCGACGTCATGGAATTGCAAACGGCCCTGCCGGCACTCGACATTCACCGCCCTCAGATCGCACTGCGGCCCCGTGCCGATCCACGTGATCGGCGCCGCACAGCGCGACGACAAGGCGCGCAGCCACGAATCGTCGACCAGCACGGCATGTCCACTGGCAGGCAATGCGGCCAGCAATTCGGCCTTCGCCTCGGCCACGCCCTGGCGACTGCCGAAGCCGCCGAGATGGGCGTCTCCAATTTGCGTGATCACGCCGACCTTTGGGCGCACAACTCGGCCAGCAGGGCGATCTCGCCGGCGCGGTTGCGCCCAGTTCCAGCACGGCATAGTCGTGCTGAGGTTCGATCGTCAACATGCTCAAGGGCACGCCCCATTGATTATTGTAGTTTCGCGGGCTTGCGGTACCCTTCAAGCGGCTCTGCAGCACGGTATGGATCATCTGCCGCGTCGTGGTCTTGCCCACGCTGCCGGTCACTCCAATCACGATGCCGGTGAAGCGCCGCCGCTTCCACCGCGCCCATTGCTCCAGCGCGAGCTGCGTGTCGTCGACGTTCAGGATCCAGCCCTCGTCGGGGATCGTTTCCAAGGGCGAAACGACGGCGCCTTGCGCCGCGGCGAATGGCCTCATGGACGAAGCAGGCCCCGTCGTAGTTCGGTCCCGAGAGCGCCCAGAAGACGTCGTTCGACTGATCTGGCGGCTGTCGGTCACGATCCGACCCAGCGCAGTACGCGCGGCATCCTTGAACCCTGCGTTGAGGCAGGATCCGGCCGCCAGTCGTTTGTGCAAGGTCGAACAGGGTTTCCATCGTGTCCAGTGCCAGTAGTGCTTAGTTCCTGGTGCTTAGTCCTTAGTTCTAAGTACTAAGTTCTAAGTTCCCTTTTGCGTACAGCCACTCTTCCGCAATCTGCCGATCGTCCAGCGCAAATCGCTCGTCGCCGACGATCTGATAATCTTCATGTCCCTTGCCCGCGATCAGCAGGCAATCGCCCGGCTGGGCCTGGGCCAAGGCCCATTGAATCGCTTCGCTGCGGTCGATGATCACTTCTGCCGATTCAGGTTGCTGATAGCCTTCGAGAATCTCGCTGACGATTTCGCGAGGGTTTTCGTGCCGCGGGTTGTCGCTGGTGACCACGCTGCAGTCGGCCAGCTTCTCGGCCTCGCGGCCCATCAGCGGGCGTTTTTGCCGGTCGCGATCGCCGCCGGCCCCGAAGACGCAAATCAGCCGGCCGTTCGTCACGCTCCGCAGGGCCTGCAAGCTGCCGGCGAGGGCGTCGGGCGTGTGGGCATAGTCGATGAATACGCTGAACGGCTGGCCGCACTCGATCCGTTGCAAGCGGCCAGGCACGTACTCCACCGCCTCCAGCCCTCGAACGACGGTTGGCAGGTCGAGTCCGTAGGTCAAACCGACGGCGGCCGCCGTGAGGCAGTTGTAGATATGGTGCGTGCCGATCATGCGGGTCCGCACGGGCACGGTTTCGCTGCCCGCGGTGAGCAGAAAGGTCTGCTCGCTGGGGAATTGCTCGACCGGCGCGGCCATGATTTCCGCCGGCTTGCGAATGCCGATCGTAAGTGCCGGACCGTGGAAATGCCGCAAATAGCCCAGGGCAATCGGGTCGTCGGCGTTCACGACCGCAAATCCCTCCGGCGCCAGGTAGTCCAGCAGTTTCGATTTCGCCAGGCGGTAGTCTTGCAGCGAGGTGTGGTAGTCGAGGTGGTCGCGGCTGACGTTGGTGACGCAGGCCACGTCGAGGCGAACGCCGGCAATGCGGCTTTGCGCCAAGGCATGGCTGGAAACTTCCATCGCCGCATGGGTGCATTCGTTGGTCACCATGCGTGCCAGGAGCGGCGCCAGCGTCTCGGCGGGGGGCGTGGTGTGCGTAGCCGGCTCGACCTCCTCTCCGTCGAAATAGCCCAAAGTGCCCGCCACGCCGACCCGATAGCCGGCCTTCAGGAGCACGCTGGCGATGAGGCAGCTCGTGGTCGTCTTGCCGTTGGTTCCGGTGATGCCGATCAGTTTGAGATGGAAGCTCGGATTGCCGGCCAATGCCTGGCAAACGCGCCCGTAGGCATGGTGTACGTGAGGCACGATTCCGCACGGCACGCTCAAGCCCGATGGTGGGCGCTCGCAGAGCACGGCGGTTGCGCCGCCCTGAATCGCCTCGCGGATGAACTGGTGGCCGTCGAAGCGGTCGCCTGGCAGTGCGGCAAACAGGTCGCCGGGCCGCACGCGGCGCGAGTCGGACGTGCAGCGCAGGGGGCGAATATCGTCTGCGCCGATGAATTCGGCTTCCGGCAACAACGCCCGCAGACTAAGCAGTCGATCGGCGACAGAACAGGTTTGCACGACCCATGGCCTCCATGCCGCAGGGCAAAACAGCACTTGTTCGATGTTTCGACCGCACGGCGGAAGCGAGTGGTCGGCCGGCAGCCCTCAATGATTTTGAGGGCCGGATTGTCGCAATTTCCGGGTCTGTGTCAAGGCGAGTTTCCAGCCCACTTTACAAACCCGGCCGGGTTTGCGACGATAATACCATGCCTTACAGCGATTTCGATCTTCAGGGACTGGCCCGCTACCTGCACCTTGCGCCCCAGCAGGTGGCCAAGCTGGCGGACCGCGGCCAACTGCCCGGCCGCAAGGTGGGCGGGGAATGGAAATTCTCCAAGTCGGATATCCACCATTGGCTCGAACGCCGGATCGGACTGTCCGATGAAGAAGAGTTGCTGGAAGTCGAGGGCGTGCTCAGCGGGTCGGCGCCAGTCCCGCACGAGCAGGAGATTTCTATCGCCGAAATGCTGCCCTTGGAGGCGATTGCCGTCCCCCTGCCCGCCCGCACGCGGAGCTCGGTCATCGACTCGATGGTCGAACTGGCCGCGCAGACCGGCTGGCTGTGGGATCCCCAGGAAATGGCCGAGGCGATCCGCTCCCGCGAAGAGATGCACAGCACGGCGCTGGCCAATGGCGTGGCCTTGCTCCACCCGCGACGGCCGTTGCCCAAGATCCTGGCCCAGGCGTTTGTGGCCTTGGGCGTCACGTCTACCGGCATCCCTTTCGGCGCCGACGTGCCGATGACCGACGTTTTCTTCCTCATCGCCTCAACGGAAGATCGCGGCCACTTCCGCACGCTGGCCCGCCTGAGCCGCATCCTTGCCACGCCCGGGTTTGTCGAGGCCCTACGAACGGCCCCCGATGCCAAGGCGGCCAGGAAGCTCTTTCTCGACACGGAAGAGACGCTTTGAGATCCACCGCACTTCAAGTCATCCTCATTGGCGACACTTCGCGGGCTGAATTCCACGAGGCCACCACCGCCTTGGACTCCGTGGCCCAGGTGAACCGCTTCCCCGATGTCGGGGCTGCCAGGGCCGCCCTAGCCGAGGGCTTGCCGGCGCCCCACGCGATCGTGCTGGCCCAGGCGTACGCCGGTCAGTTTTCCCCGTAGCGATGACCGCCTTCGCAGCCTCGCCCCTTTGGCCCGATGGATTGCGATTCACGGAAGCTGGTGTGAAGGCGAGCCGCGCAGCGGTCATCCCCTGCCGGGCGTAGTGCACATGTACTGGCATCAAGCGGCCGTCGAGATCCGCCGGGAATTTCCCCATTGGTTCCAGCCCCACAGTTCGGCATGGTGGCTGCCCGCCACCGCGACGGACGAGGAACGGTTGCTGGCCTCGATTCAGCATGCGCCGCTGCCCTCGGGCAAGGGCCTGGTCGCCATCTGGACGCGGCGGCCTGAAATGGAAGGTTGCTTGCGGACGCCTGCCGCCGGGCCGGATACGCAACGGCCTGGTTGCACCCGCGCCAGCCGGCCCGACTCCATGGCGGCGTGGCCGCAATTTTCGACGGTGCTTCGCTGGATGCTGCCGGCGCTGGCCGAACTCACCCAGTTGACTGCCGAGGTTTCTCCCGCGCCGGTGCTGGCTTTGCTCGACGCCCCACGGATCCAGGACGTTCCGTCGCGCCCGAGTCGCTTGGCTGCTGCTGTGAAATCTCTGGCAAAGCCGTTTCGGATCGATGATCTGCTGTGGCAGTTGCCGGTAGCGTCGCGTCGACCTTCTCCCGATCAGCGACCGTCACGTTCTTCAGCGGAGCGTGGGAACACCGAGGAGCTTTCCGATGTTATCACATAGCGTGTTCTTTAGTCTGCACGACAATTCGCCCGCCGCCATCGATCGACTTGTCATGGCTTGCAAGACGTATCTCAACGGCCATCCGGGCACGTGGTTCTTCGCGGCCGGCACGCTGGCCGGCGAGTACCAGCGGCCGGTCAACGATCGGGCGTTCGACGTGGCCCTGCACGTCGTCTTCGCCGACCGCGCGTCCCACGATGCCTATCAGCAGGCGCCACGGCACCTGAAGTTCATCGAGGAGAACAAGGCGAACTGGAAGCAGGTCCGGGTGTTCGACGCGTGCGTGGAGGGGAAGTAACCTACTGCCCGAGCATCGCGCTGTTCACCTTCTCCAGCTCCACACCGAGCACTTCTTTCGCCAGGTCGTTCAGTGCGGCCGCGTCGGCCTGGATGTGAATCGTGCGGTGTTGATGCGAGAGCGACTCGCCGGTCTTCAAGGGCCTGGCCGGCGAGAGCGACTCGACCTCGTAGAACGGCCCGAGACCTTTTTTGCCGGGCGCGGACGGGCCGTCGTTGTAGCTGTTGGCGACGTCGCCCTTGTAAGGCTTGGCCAGTCGGGCACGCCCCACTGGTTGTTCATGTAAAGCTCTTGCGTCGGATCGGCCGGCATGCTGAACTGGACCAGCGTAAGCACGTTGTTCTGGAAATCGATCGAGCCAAGCACGTTGCGGGCACGCCGCTGCGAGATGCCGATCTTCGAACGATAGTTGCCGTCGGCCCGCAAGAGCACGGCCTCCGGGAGAATTCGCAGCCGCTCGGCGGGAACGGCGCCGAAGTAGTCCGACTTGACCACGGGACCCAACTCGGCCTCGCTGCCCGGCTTGTAGGGCGCGATCACGACCGTCTGCGGTCCGCAGTTCATCATGCCCAGGATCCAGAGGGAAACCATGCCTTTCTCGCGGGTCATGTCGGCGCCGCGATTGGTCAAACGGTTATCGGTCTCATAGGCCACGCTCTTCACGCCCGGCGCGGCGATCTTCTTTGCCGCCGACTCGCCGAGAATCTGCTTCAGATCGGAGTTGCCCAGGAGCCGGATACCGCGGCTGACGTCGAGATGAAACTGCGTGCCCGAGGTGTTCTGAAGCTTCATCGCTGCGGCCATGCGGAGCGGCTCCGCAGGGCCGGAGACCACCTTCCACGCGCCTTCGTTGAAGGCCGGCGGGGTGTACCAGTTGTCGAGGTCTTGCGGCTTGCCGGGCTGGAACCATAGGCTGAACTGCCCGCCCTCGGGCGAGAGCCACAGGCGCTCTTCGGCCCCGTAGTTGTTGAAGTGCAGGTCGGACTTGCCGGCAGTGATGAACTCGTCATTGACAAAGCCGAAACTGATGCCCTGCATGCCGCCGCAAGTCGAGGTCATCACGCGGCCTTGCCACTCAGGGCAGACGGCAACGCGGGCCCCGTCGTCGTTGGTAAGCTCAATAAGTTGGGTATGTTTGGCCAGGAATTTGCGCGTTGTGCCGTAGGACATCGGTTTGCTCTTCGTTTCCGCAGAAAGGGCGATTGTTCCGCCCGCCGCCAACGCGGCGGCGAGGATCAGGGAAAAACGGTTCATCATCGATCCTCCAAAAGGGATAATGTTACCAAGTGGACATGATACCCGGCCATCCCGCCGCTTCCAAGCCCCCGAGCGTTGCCTTCATTTTGCGAAAACTGGCCTTGTGGCGTTTGACAGAAACGGCAACAATCCTGCACCTACCCGGCCTCCGCATCCTGGGAAAACTCGCTCCAACGAAAAGCCATCATTTCCAATTGCAATACTGGCGTGGCCCGCCGCGACACATGCTCGTCTCGCCCCCAAGATCAGGACGATCGAACCGGGGGCCCTTAGCGGCAGCCAAGTAAGGAAGGATCCTATGCTCACTCTGCCTGCGGCGCTGGTCGCCATGGCGATCACCGGCGGCGGCGCCGGTGAAACCGTGCTCCTGGACTTCTACGGCGATGCGTGCGGCCCCTGCCGTTCCATGATCCCCACGGTGGAACAGCTTGCCGCCAAGGGATACCCGGTGCGGCGGGTGAACGTCGACCAGTATCCCGACCTGGCCCAGCGCTTCCGCATCACGAACATCCCCTGCTTCGTGATGATCGTCAACGGCCAGGAAGCGGGCCGCGTGGTCGGCGCCACAAGCCTCGGCCGCCTGGAACAGCTTTCCAGCCTGGGCCGCGCCACGGCGCCCAACCCCAATAGCATGCTGGCAATGCCGGCGGCGCGCGGCACGGCCGGGGCACCCGGTGGGGCACCCAGTACTCTAGGTCCGGGTCGCGGCGGTCCGACTGTGCCTGTCGTGCCGGTCTCCTATTCACCTACCCCGCAACAACAAATTGTCAACGACGCCGCTTTGCTCGCCGCCAGCGTGCGGCTCCGCGTGGAAGACCCCAACGGCCAGTCCTGCGGCAGCGGCACGATCATCGATGCCCGCGCCGGCGGCGAAGCCCTCGTGCTCACCTGCGGGCACCTCTTCCGCGACTCCAAGGGCAAGGGCAGGATTGAAGTCGACGTTTACGGTCCCTCGCCGGCCGTTCGCGTGCCGGGCCGGCTGATCGCTTACGACCTGGAACGCGACATCGGACTGATCGCCTTCCGGCCGCAGGGCCCCGTGATGGTCGCCCGCGTGGCGCCGACCGGTTATGCGATTCGCGAGGGCGATGCCGTGGCCAGCTCCGGCTGCAATAACGGCCGCGATCCGACCGTCCAGCACAGCCGGGTCAACAAGCTCGATCGCTTCCGCGATCCCGTCGAACTCCGCAACGGCATTCCCGCCGGCACGTCCCGCACGCCGTGGAACGTGGAAGTGGCCGGGCAGCCGGTTGAGGGCCGTAGCGGCGGAGGGCTGTTCTCGGCCGACGGCATGGTGATCGGCGTCTGCAACGCGGCGGAGCCCGAGGATCAGGAGGGACTGTTTGCGGCCCTGGCTTCGATCTATGCCGTGCTGGACCAGCAGAGTCTCGCGTCGCTCCACATGCAACCGGTCGCGCCGCCGGCGCTGGTGCCTCCCGTGGCAAACGCGCCATCGACCCTGATCGCGGTCGATCCCTTCTCCGCCGGTCGCGCGGCCGCTCCGCAAGCGCGGATCCCGAGCCAAGGCATGCCGGTCGAACCGACATTCACCGCCGCCGCGGTAGCGGGCAGCGAGGCGCCACGCGGATCGAGCGCCGATTCCGCCATGATGGCCAAGGGCGAGCAGACGGTCATTAACGAGATTCGCCGCGCCGCCGCCGACGGCGCCGAGGTGGTCTGCATCATTCGCGACCGCAACAATCCGCAAGCGAAGAGCGAAGTCATCACTCTGGACCTGCGCTTCGCCCGCGTTTGTCAACCAGCTTACGGCGAATCCTCTTGCGGGTAACTCGCTCGCAGCCAATTCGCCGGCCAGTGCCGGGCCGTCGGCGAATGTCCCGCACGAGACCTCCTTGGAAGTGCCCAAGCGGCCGACGCCAATCCTGGAATGGGACATCGAGACCGGCTGGCGGCATCAGGCGTCAGTGCCGCAAGGTTTGTGAGCGCCTCATGAAGATCATCCGCGTTACGGACAAAACGTACATCCCGGCCAGCCACGAAAATCCGCTGGCCCCGGGCGTTTGGAAGAAGGTCCTCTTCCAGCGTGACGAGCTCCAGCCCGGCACCGTGCAGATGGTGAACTGGGCCCGGCTGCCGGTGGGCAACAGTTTCTCGGCCCACTATCACGAGGACCTGCAGGAGATCTTCATCATCGTGGCCGGCGAGGCCGAGATGGTTGTGGCGGGCGAAAGGGTGGTGCTCGGCCGCGGCGACACGATCGCCATCGACCCACGGGAAATCCATCTCATGGCCAACCGCGGCAGCGAAGACGTCGAGTACGTTGTCGTGGGGATCACCGGAAACAAGGGCGGAAGAACGGTGGTGGTGTAGCCTATTCTCCCGTTCGCGGAATGCTATACTTCAAGGGCCGGATGAGGAGCGAGTATGATTTTCGGTTCGACCTGCGAGTTTCCACTCGGCTTCTCATCCTTTTTGTTCAAGTTCTCGGCATCTCTTGCCGCGCATCTAATCGATTTGCGGAAATTTCTCCGACACTTCGCACCAACTGGCAACGCGCAACTCCCGATTTCCTAGGGCTTTGCCTGCTCCCCGGCCATTCTTGCTCCCTCTTCGGCCGCGATTGGCACGCCGTGTGCATTCTCCCTCAGCCAATGGACGACAAGACCTGA
This sequence comes from uncultured Planctomycetia bacterium, assembly GCA_963824275.1. Lineage (GTDB taxonomy): Bacteria > Planctomycetota > Planctomycetia > Pirellulales > Thermoguttaceae > JANXQG01. The sequence goes on from CAWGOT010000014.1 coordinate 61,274, forward strand.
GCCCGTCGGCGAGGACAACCGGAAGGCTCAGATAGTTCGATATACAGGATTTTACCGGACCACTAACGGAGGGGCCTTTCGTGCAAGATCCACCCAGTGTTTTGCGGTGAGTGGCGGCGTAGGCTGTTGCTCCAATCGTGTCGTTTTAGCAAGATCTCTCAACCCCAACCACGAGGACCCCGCTTCCCCGGCGGGGTTCTTATTGCGCAAGCAGCCAACGAAACCCGCGTGTACCTATGCGACAGAGCATTTTCGGCAGATCAATCGTCGGCAGGGCCATGGAAATCCTCTTGATTGAGGACGATCTTGTCGACGCCAGGGCGGCGATGCAGGTTCTCGATCAAGGGCATGTCCGTTGCCGCGTGAGTCTGGTCCGCGATGGCGAAGAGGCGTTGGATTTTCTCCATCGCAAGGGGATTTATGCCAAGGCCCCTCGGCCCGACCTGATCCTGCTGGACATGCAATTGCCGAAAAAGACGGGCTGTGAGGTCATGCGCGAGGTTCAGACCGACGACCGACTCAAGAAGATTCCCGTCGTCGTGATGAGCGTCGCATCGACCTGTCAGACGCTACTGGATGGCGAGTGCTTCGCCGTCATGGAGTTCATGCCCAAGCCGCTGGACGCCGAGCGGTTCGTAGGCATGGTCAAATCGCTGCATTTCTCGCTCTTGACCGAACTGGTCGCCGGGTCGATGGCTTAATCTGCGGCCTGGGCCCTGCAACAGGCATTGCTCTTGTTGCTAGACCACGAGCATCGTCGATTCGGGATGATCCAGGCAGAGGAGCATCGTCAGATAGTCGCGAAGGTTGCGGGTCAGCAAGAAATGGGCCCGCACGAACTCGTGGCCGGTCTGCCCCATCCGCTGCCGCTTGTCGGCGTAGCGCAACAGGTAGTGAATGCGGTAGGCGGCCCCGGCCGGCGAGTAGACCAGAAACCCCGTCTGGTAGTCGTGGACCTGCAGGGTAATGCCGCCGCAAGCGCCGCCGATCACGGGCTTGCCCTTCCATAAGGCCTCGGTGACCGTGAGCCCAAAACCCTCCTTCAGCGACTTCTGCAAAACCACGGTTGCCGAGCGCTGCAGCGCATTGATGGTGCGGTGCGCATCGGGCGGCAGCATCAGCACCTTCAGGTCGGTGTCGTCGCCCGCCAGGTCGCGGACCTCGCCCAGGACCTGAGCGCCTTCCGGATCGTCGTCCGCCGGACCCCCGGCCAAGGCCAACTGCATTTTCGGGTAGTAGGGCTTCAGCAGCCGATAGGCCGCGATGACGCCCAAGGGGTCCTTGAAGCGATCGAAACGCGAGACCTGCACCAGCAGCGGACGCTCCGGGTCGATGCCCAGCCGGACGAGCGTTTCCAGCCGCTCGCTCTCCGGGATCGCGCAGTTCTTGTCCGAGAGCGGATCGATGGAAGGCGGGATCAAGAACATGGGGCAGGCCAGTGGCCGCGCGAAGGCGGGCATCGAGAAGATCGCCGCGTCATAGCGGGAGACAGCCCTCTCCAGGTACTTCCACACGCCGCGGTTGGGTCGCGAGGCGTCGATGTGGCAGCGCCAGATCCAGCGGGCCACCTGCCCCGGCGGCGTGAATTGCGGCAGGCAGATCGGCTGCGGGTCGTGCACGAAGACAATGTCCGCCGCCAGGTTCAGCCGCTGGGCGTTTTCCCGATTGACCTCGGCGTGCAGATCGAAGTCGCTTTTCTTGAGCGCTACCGGCAGACCCTGCAGGGCGTTGTGGAAGGCCTTCGTGACGCGATAGAAGTCGGGCGGACCGGTGATGACTTCCCAGCGGGCTTCGATCCCCAGCTCTTGCAGGAGCGGGACCATCCAGCCCAGGATCTCGGCCACGCCGCCGCCGGTCCGCGTGGAGTTGACGTGTACGATCCGCTTGCCGGCCAGCCGGCCTGCCAGCCGGCGGAGCCGCTCCACCTCCTGGTGGCCCACGATCTCTTCATAACGGTCCAGAAGTCTCATGGAACGCTCCTCGGGCACCATGTACTCATGGTCGTTGGCGGGGCTTCCGCCGCGTAGCGCTGAAAGGCCTCGACGAGCGCCTCCCGCAGTTGGCTCAGTTTCAGGAAGTAGAAGTCGATTTCACGGATCGACGCCACCAATGAGGGATCGGCCCCGCAGTTCTGCAGCCACTGGGAAAAATCGTCCGATTGTCCGGCCGTGCGCCGCCGCGCGTCATGCACGTGGAAAAACAGCGACCGCGACGACATTCGCTGAATGGCCTCCAGAAGGGCCGCCGGCGTTTCCACGCGCTCGCCGGTGTCGAAGGCGATCAGGTACGATCCGATCAAGTGCAGTTCCAGTCCCGGCCGGCACCAAGGCACATGGTCCAGGTCCCACAGGCGGTCCTCCATCAAATTGATCAGCGACCCGCGCAAGGTGGCGGTCGCCGGTTCCAGATACGGGTCGACCAGCCCCATTTCTTCGCCCAGGACATTGTCGCCCAGGGCCGTCCAGCACCAGCGGGCCAGGTCATTGGGAAACTCGTGCAATTCGAAGTGGTCCTCCAGGCGCAGCGCATCATGTGATGCTCCAGGACGGCGTCCGGCACGCCGCGGACCGCCTCAAGCAACTCGCGAAGGTTTGCGCAGACCCGACCGGTCGCATAGCGGACCAGGCTGCAATCCATGATGCAAAAGGGATCTGCGGTTTCCATCGCACGTGCTTTCTTTCTCGCGAAACATTGACGCCTATTGGGGTTTGCGTTCTTCGGGCAGGTCCTTGCTGTCTGCAGGTTGCCGCAGACTGTCGTTCTTTTCGCCGGCAGGCGTTGTTGTTGACGGCGTCGGCGCATCGGGCGATGAGTTCCTCATCTCGTCGGCAGCCTTGTGCAAGGCATCGCCGGTCTTGTCGAGAATCTTGCCTCCGGCGTCTTGGGTCTTCTTGACCGCGTTCTCGGTCTTTTCCTGGAGTTCCTTCTTGTCGATCGTGATGCCGGTTTCATCCTTCGAGTTTTGGACGTGGAGAACGCCCGCCGCCGCCAGCGCTACGCCGACGACGACGAGGATTCCGATCGCTACGATCAATACGCGAGTCATGATACTTCTCCTCTTTTTCAAGGAGGTTGATGCGCTTTCAGTGCTAAATAGACGACTCATTCATGTTTTCTTAGTCAAGCACTCGGGGTTGTCGAATTGCTCGCGACGGGGGCCGGGGCAAGTCCGCTGGCGGGGAACATGACCTGGAAGACGGTCCCCTTGCCGCGCTCGCTCGATACCCGGATCGCCCCCATGTGGTTACGGACAATGCTTTGGGCTGCCGCGAGCCCCATCCCACTACCCGAGGACTTCGTTGTAAAGTGTGGATCGAAGATCTGTGTCAAGGTCTGCTGATCCATGCCACAGCCGGTGTCAGCCACTTCCAAGCGGACGTAAAGCCCTTCTGCCAGATTGTGACAGGGACCGATGTTGGCCACGTCTTCGGCATTGCATTGGACCGTGCCCGTTGAGATCGAGATTGCGCCGCCCATGTCGCCGAGGGCCTCCGCGGCGTTGAGAACCAGGTTCATGATCAACTGGTGGATCTGCGAGGCGTTCGCCTGAATTTCCGGAAGCTCGGCAGCGAAATCATGCTTCAATGCGGCGTTCTTGGGGATCGATACTTCCAACAGTCTGCTCAATTCCTTCACGGTCCGAGTGAGGTTTACGGGCTCGACGCTCAGCCTCTCGTTGCCCGAGTAGGCCAGAACCTGGCGTGTCAGTTCCGTAGCCCGCCGCACGGCTTTCTTGATCACCTCGATGTGCAGGTGCACTGGGTCGGCGGCAGGCAATTCTGCCAGCGCCAGGTCCGCATAGCCCATAATGCCGGCCAAAATGTTATTCAAGTCGTGGGCGATTCGACTGGCCAGGAAGCCCAGACTTTCGAGTTTCTGGGCATGCAGGCGTTGCTGTTCCCGCTGCTGCGAAGTCGTTTCAGCCTCATTGCCTATCGTGGCCTCAGTTTCAGCCTTGGCGTTTCGAACTTGGAGAACGCACGCCGCCACAAGCCCTCCGCCCAGGGCGAGGATCGCAATCGCCACCAGCATCACACGAGTCATGATAATCCTCCTCTCTCGCAACGAGTTTCAGGTGGTTCCTTCCTTGGGCTCTTCAAGGACGCGAACGAGTTCGATTGGATCAACCGGCTTGGCGAGCACGCGGTCGGCGCCCGCTTCCACGGCCAGGTAAACCGTTTCGATGTTGGTCGTGCCGGTCATGAACACATGGCGGGCTGAGGGCTGAGAGCCGCGAATGCGGCGGCAGACCTCGGCGCCGTCATGTCCCGGCCTTCGGTAGTCGAACACGATGGCATCGTAGGCGTTTTTCGAGCGAGCTCCAGCGCTTTCGAGCCGATCCAGGCGATGTCCGTCTGCCAATGTTTCGCAGACAACATGTTCGCCACGTACGTGCATCCTTCCTCGTCGTCGCCGACGACGAGGATCTTGATTGTCTCGGTTGTCATATGCTTAACTCCCCGGTTGAATGTCCTCGCCCTCAAGTTTCTCGGACGAGCCTTCCGATCGGCGCTAAGTGACAGGCGGACCGCGCAAGCCGAATAGAAGACTTATGACCAGCAGCACCAGAAAGATGAAGAAAAGGATCCTCGCGATGCCCGCTGCCGCCACGTACACCCTGGTAAAGCCGAAGACGCCGGCAATCAGGGCAATTATCAGGAAGACTAGCGCCCAATGTAACATGATCGTGTCCCTTGTGAGTTGTCGTAGATCGATGTGAAAAAGAACTGCACATACTGTGCCAATCCCGCGCGTGCCACGATTCCACGCTTCGACAGCCGAAAAGGCGACCTATCCCCGTCCGCAAGCGCGGCCGCGAATAGGTCGCGCTGGTCGTTAGACGACCATTCCGGCAATTCGACTGATATCATTTACGGATCGAGAGCGGTTCCTCGTCGATCTCTTGCGCTCTGGCAATCAGGGCCTCCAGCCGTTCCACAAGGCTCATCCACTCTCGGGGAGGGTCTTCGCGGAATTCCGCGCGGCTCGCAATTCCGCGATGCGCGCCTCCAGACCCGCCAAATCGGCAGCGGGAGGCCGCGCGGCGACCCGCGCGCTCAAGGTGCTCCAAGGCGGCTTGGGTTGCCACGGCGACCATGGGGCCCAGCAGCAACCCCAGGATCCCGCAGGTTTCCGCCAGGGCAATCACCGCCAGCACAATGAAGAGCGAATTGTAGCGCCGCCGGTTAAACAGCCGCGGCTCCAGGCACGTTTCCAGGATCGCAAACACGAGTATCGTGAACAGCGCCGCCATGGCAAGGGGAATCAGCGCGTCGGGCCAGTCGAGGACCAAAGCGGGCAAATCGGCCAATGCCAGCGCCACCAGCGCAATGGCCGCGCCCAGCCACGGCAGCAGCCAACAGAATGCAGCGATCACGGCCAGTAGCGCGGGATAGCTCAGACCCAGCAGGTGGTAGCCGGCCCCGAGCAACACGCCGGCCAGGAGGCTTTGGGCAATCTCACTGCGGACGTAGGCGCCCAATTCCGTTTCCAGCATCCGCCACAGGTCGCGCGCCGAGGCGCGCTCGGGCAAGGGCAGGAGCGAGAGCCAAAACCGCTCGAAATACGCGCAATCGCTCGCCCAGTAGATGCTCAGGACGACTACCAGCACGATGTCGACCACCGCGCTTGCCGCGCCGAACGCTGTGCCCAGCACGAGGCGAACGGCCTGCCCGCCGTGGCGGCCGAGCAGCGCGGTCAGCAGTTCATCGGCGGGAGGCATTCTCACGCCGGCGACATGCTCGATCCAAAGCACAGGCGACGAGTGTCGGGTGGAATACTCGTAGAGCTGCCTGAAGTCCTCCCCAGCCCGGCTTAGTTCGTCGCTCGCCAGATAACCCACTGCCACAGTGAGCACCGCAAGGACCAGAAAGCCCGCCGCATAAACCCCGGCCAAAGCCGCCGGCTTTGGCAGGCCGCGGCCGGCGAGGTGCTCGATCGGTGCCCGCACCGCGGCCGCCACGACGAGCGAGAGCAGGAAGATCAGCGTCGGCCCGCGGAACGTCCACAGGACCGCCAGCCCCAAGAGCGTTGCCACGACCAGCGCAGTTGTTTTCGCCAGGCCTTTCATGGCGCGTCCTCCGTCTCGTCTTGGCCATCGCCCCGGCGGAGTTGCGCGTCCAGGTCGCGGGCGACGGCTTCGATTGCTTCCCGCAGATGGTCGGTCTTACCGGACGGGGTTTCGGCATTATCGCGCAGCCGTATGTCGCGCAGCAACTGCTGCGCGTCATAGCGCAGCACGCTCCGCGCGCCGCGTCCAAGCGGTTTTTGCGGCTCCGCTGCCACAGGGACAAGCAGGAAACGGTTCAACAACATTTGCACGATTGCCGCCAAGGGGATCGCCAGGACCGCTCCCGCCAGGCCGAGGACCGAGCCGAAGGCCGCGATCGCCAAGAGGGTCACCAGGGGATGCACGCCGACGGACTTGTCCATGATTCGCGGGACCAGGAGATAGCTTTCGGCCTGCTGCATGAGAACGGCGGCCCCCAGGACCCACGGCGTCTTGCCCGGCTCGGTCACGAGCGCGACGCCCAGGGGTGGGATGGCCCCGAGGACCGGTCCCAGCACCGGCAGGGCTTCCATGACACCGGCGACAAGGCCCAACACGACGGCATAGCGAAGTCCCAGCAGGCCATAGGCAGCCGCTGCGATCGCGGCCATGGTCAGACAGACCAGGCCTTGACCGCGGAGATAGGCGCCGACCTTGACTTCGATTTCGGCGATCACGTCCCGCGCTCCGTCTCGTCGGGCGGCCGGCAGCAGCAACAATAGCCAGCGGACGGTCCGATCGCCCTGCAGGGACCAGTAGAACGCCAACAGCATGACGCCGCAGGCCACTAGGAGCGCGTGGGCCGCCGCCGCCAGGTACGAGGCCGTCTGGCCGACGGTCGCCAACGCCTGCTCCACTTCCGCCGGGGCCTTGCTCGACACGAAGTCCGCCAGGATCCGCCGGGCGACCTTTGTCCAAAGAACGTCCCCCGCGCTGTCCAGCCATTGGCGGGCCTCTTGGCCGGCGGCGGGACCTCGGCCGCCAATCCCCTGACTTGATGGATCAGATAGGCGCGCCGGCGGTAACCGCTACTGCCACAACCAGGACGACGGATGCATATACGGCGACGACCGCGATAGATCGTCCGACGCCGCGTCGCTCCAGCGCCCCGATCATGGGCTCCAGCGCCGTGGCCAGCACGATGCCGATAAACAGCAGGAATAGCACGTCGCTCAGCAGGCAGGCGACGCCGAAGCCGGCCACGACGGCCGCCACGACCAAGGTGGCAGCGATAATTCGCCGCGGATCGCGGTCGAGGTGCAAGTTGGCCATTCGCCCAGTCCTTTCCATGCTTCAATGCGCCCGGTCGCCCTACCCGGCTGGGTTCGCGTTAGGTTGAACTCCTGCCGCCTCACAACTCGTTCTCGGCCCGCGGCACCTTGGAAAAAAACACGGCCATCGAGCACGGCTCCAGGCCATACGTCGTTCCCGCTGTAGCGGACGAAGTGCCGGCCGATTCCGGCCGAGCGGTGTCGAAGACCAATACCCAAGGGTCGCCGTTGTCCGGCTTGGGAAACGTGAAGGGGATGGCGTTGGCGTGATCGGCGTTGAACATCAATAGCATGGTGTCGCCGAAGATCGGTTCGCCGTGTTCGTCCACGTCGATCTCGCCGCCAAAGAGTTGCACGCCGAGGCAGCGCACGAAGGAATCCTTCCAGGCCTGGTCGTTCATTTCCTGGCCCGAAGGGTCGAGCCAGGAGATTTCGGGGGCTTCGGCGCCTTGGATCGCCTTGCCGTGAAAGAAACGGCGGCGGTGGAAGACGGGCTGCTCGTGGAAGACGCGGACCACGCGGCGAACGAACTTCAAGAGGTCCGTCTTGCGTTCGTCCGGCTCCCAATGCAGCCACGTCAACTCGTTGTCGTGGCAGTACGCGTTGTTGTTGCCCCGCTGCGTGCGGCCGATCTCGTCTCCGGCCTGGAGCATGGGCACGCCTTGGGAGAGGAGCAACGTTGCCAGGATGCTCCGGATTTTCTTTTCCCGCAAGCGGTTGACGGCCGGATCGTCGGTCGGCCCTTCGCATCCGCAATTCCAACTGTGGTTGTTGTTGTCGCCGTCGCGATTGTCCTCGCCGTTGTCCTGTTGTGCTTCGCGTCGTAGGAGACCAGGTCGTTCAACGTGAAGCCGTCGTGGCAGGTCACGAAATTGATGCTGGCGTGCGGCCGGCGGCCGCTCCATTCGTAGAGATCGCTGGAGCCGGTGAACCGCGTGGCGAACTCCGAGACCATGCCGCCGTCGCCTTTCCAGAACTTGCGGATCGAGTCGCGGTACCTGCCGTTCCACTCCGACCACAAGGCCGGAAAGTTGCCCACCAGGTAGCCCCCTTGGCCCAAGTCCCACGGCTCGGCAATCAACTTCACCTGGGAGAGCACCGGGTCCTGATGAATGATGTCGAAGAATCCGCCCAGCATGTTCACCTCGTACAATTCGCGGGCCAGCGTCGACGCCAGATCGAAGCGAAACCCGTCAACGTGCATCGTCAGCACCCAATAGCGAAGGCTGTCGACAATCAGTTGCAGGACGTGCGGGTTCTGCATGCGAAAGGTGTTGCCGCAGCCGGTGAAGTCCACGTAGTATCGCGGGTCCTTCTCGGAGAGGCGGTAATAGGAAGCGTTGTCGATGCCGCGGAAAGAGAGCGTCGGCCCCATGTGGTTGCCTTCGGCCGTGTGGTTATAGACCACGTCGAGGATGACCTCGATGCCGTTGCTGTGCATGGTCTTGACCATGGTCTTGAACTCGCGGACCGTATTTTGAGCGACGGGCGTGGAGGAATACTCCAATTCGGGCGCAAAGAACGCCAGCGTATTGTAGCCCCAGTAGTTCGTCAGTCCCCGATCGACGAGCTGGCGGTCGTCCACGTGGTCTTGGACGGGCAGCAATTCGATGGCGGTAATCCCCAGTTCGCGGAGGTAGCGGACGATCGCCTCGGAGCCCAAGCCCGGCATAGGTGCCGCGGAGTTTCTCGGGCACCTCGGGGTGCAGTTGGTGAAGCCTTTGACGTGCATCTCGTAGATGATGGTCTTGTTCCAGGGGGTTTGTGGCGGGCGGTCGTCGCCCCAGGTAAAGGCCTCGTCGATGACGGCCGCCAGCGGCGCGCAGGGAGCGCTGTCGCGCTCGTCGAACGACATGTCGCCCTTCGCATCGCCGAGCTTGTAACCCCAGACGTTGTCCGACCATTTGGTCTCCGCGCAATCCCCTTTGCGTAAGGATCCAGCAGCACCTTGTTGGGATTGAAGCGATGCCCCTTCGCCGGCTCATAGGGTCCATGGACCCGGTACCCGTACACCTGGTCCGGCAACAGGTCGGGCAGGTAGCAGTGCCAGACGAGATCGGTGCTTTCGGCCAGCGGGACGCGGCAGCTTTCTTGTTCGGCGTCCGGCGAGTCGAACAGGCACAACTCGACCTTCGTCGCGTTCTCCGAATACAACGCGAAGTTTACGCCGCTGCCGTTCCATGTCGCTCCCAGCGGATAGGGCCGCCCGGGCCACACTCGCATCTTCATAGTTGCGTTCCCGACTTCATACGACTTGCTCTTGCCGCGCGGCGCAGTGTACGCAACGCGTCGCGTAGGGAATGGCCTCGAGGCGATCCTGCGGAATCCGCCCGCCGCATTCCAGGCAACGGCCGTAGTTTCCTTCACCCATGCGATCGAGCGCCACATCGATTTGCTCTAAGGTTGCGGCCGCACTACCAAGCAGGCCCACCGCCAGGTCTTGCTTCACGATTTCGCTGGCGCAGTCCACTGAATCTAAGGTGTTGGTGGCCGTCTCGGGGCCCTCGCTGAGAGTCCGTTCCGCCTCTCCGATCACGTCTCCCCGCAAGCGAGCACGCAGCGCCAGCAATGCAAGGCGCCGCTCTTCCATTCGAAGCGGCTGCGGCCCCATCATTCCCCCGGCTGCCCGAACCGACTGGCGGTCGCCCGCCTGGCCAGATTGAGCGCGGCCGCGCAAGCGCTCAAGCAATCGGCCGTCGATCGGTCTTTGCCATTTCTCCTTCGCGTTGCCGTTAAGTGGCGCCCCCTGTCTTGCAGTAGATTGCCGGTTCATCTTCTTTCCTTTCCTCGGTGTTGTGGTTGGATGTGAAAGGGTCGGTCGACCCTCGGTCTTGGTTGTGTGTGTTACGCGAGTGAAGACCGATATTTCCCTCCAGGGCGTTCGATTGCTAGAGCAAATCGCGCCGTTTATCGCGCGGTAAGAATTGCAGAGGCGGGCAGGGAAGTTGTCTTCGACGGATCGGATTCTGCGCCGCCCACGGAGACGCGGCGTTGGCTCTGCGCGACTCGAGATCGTTGTCGATACGGGGCCGGGTGAGCACATGCCTGAGCTTCAAAAGGCCATAGTGAGTGTGATTCAGCCAAAACGGTCGTCATCGATGGTCTATTACGCGGGGCCTGCTTTAGAACGAACCATTATGGCTGTTCTGGTTTTAGGAGGCGTTTTGATTGGCACTGCCCAAAGCGGAACTCCAGCAAACGCGTCTTGCAGATGATCCTTCGTGGCGGCACGTTCACTTAACGACCACGATTTCGACATCCCCCTGGCGGCGAAGCAGTTCCATGCCAACGTCATTAGGAAGCCGTTCTAACGCGAGATCGACAATTGCGCTGCCCACGCGGAGATTATGAATCCACACGCGGCGCAGGGATTCAGGCAACACCGACCGCGTCAGGCGGATCTGGGGGATCGTAGCATCGATCGAAAGCCCCATGACGGATTGGAGAAGCGAAAACACGCCGGCGGCGGCCCAACTCTGCGGGCGCAAGCCACAGGGTATAAGGTCGGCCCCTCGCCGGCACGACGCTCAAACCCGCAAAACAACTCGGGCATGCGGTGCAGGTCGACGAAGGCGCTGACACCGAACAGACCTTGGACGATCTTGAGGACATGACGTTTCAGTCCGTAGCGGGCAAGCCCGGCGGCGAGGATCGCATTGTCGTGCGGCCACACGGAACCGTTATGGTACGACATGGGATTGTAGCGGACTTCGGTGGTCGGCACAGTTCGCACTCCCCACCCGGAAAAGGACGACTCGTCCAATAACGTATCGGCAAGTCGCTCGGCGTGCCGGTGGGCGGCGATTCCCGTGAATAGGCAATGGCCGGGGTTGGAGCTGCGCACGCGGCAAGGTCGCTTTCGGCCATCGATGGCGGAAGCGTAGGTGGACAATTCTTCGCACCAGAAGACGTCGATGAACCGCTGCCGAAGTTGCTCGGCCTCGCACAGGAGTGCCGCCGTTCGATCATCGTGGCCGAGGACGCGTGCCAGTCGTGACGCGGCGCGTTTCGCGGCGTAGACGTAACCCTGGACCTCGCAGAGCGCCACGGGGCCTTCGGCCAGCGAACCGTCGGCGTAGAACACGGAATCGACCGAGTCTTTCCATCCCTGAACGCTCAAGCCCTGGGGGGAGCGGCGGCAATATTCAACGAAACCGTCGCCGTCGGCATCACCGAAGCGGTCGATCCAAGTCAAGGCGGCCTCGATGTTGGGCCAAATGGACTGAATGAACGCCCTGTCGGCAGTGCGTTCGTAATAGTCCCCGGCCAGCATTACAAAGAGCGGCGTGGCATCCACGCTGCCATAGTAGCGTCCAAAGGGAATTTCCCCGAGTGCGGCCATCTCTCCGCGGCGGCTTTCATGGAGGATCTTCCCGGGCTCGGCATCCTGCGCGGAATTGCTTTCGGTAGCCTGGCAGGCCGCCAGATAGCCGAGAACGCCACGAGCCAACATGGGACTGACCCACAGATACTCCAGGGCCGTAATGATCCCGTCGCGCCCGAACACGGTGCTGAACCAGGGGACCCCCGCATAGGGATAGTCTCCATAGGACGTGCGGGTCGTCATCAGGTGCAAGTCGGCCGAAGAGCGGTCGAGCCAGTCATTAAATTGGGCATTGGACGTATGGATGGCGGCTTCGGAATCGCGCAAGTCGTTCAACTCGGCGGCCGCGGCCTCCGCAGCGTTCGAAAACGGCAGGAGCGGGCAGTCTTCGGCGATGGGCTCGCAGCACACGGTCACAAAGTAGGACTTCTCCTCATGCGGCTGCAACGTGTCGTGGAAACGGGCTCGCCCCGCCGTCAACTCGTAGGGGGCGGGATCGCAGCGGACCAACGTCCGCCGCAGTTGATCGTCCAAGCCGCGGTAGTTAAGCCGCACGTGGTCTGCGCCTATTTCCGCCGGCAGGAATTCGCCGCGGCGCGCGGACCATGCCGCGGACCTCGAAAATGTCGGCGAAATCCGCTTCGAAGAGCACATCGAACGACAGTTCGACAGATCGCAACGCATAGTTCCGCGCTCGCAACCGCTCGTAACAGGCCCCGTTCCAAAGAAAGCAACAACGAGATACGTGCACCTGGTCGCGCGGCAACGTAATCTGCCCGTCTACGGCAATGTCGGGATTGGTCAGATCAACCTCCAGCATCGCATTGTCTTGACGAACCGTCGAACTTAAGAGCAGGGGCCGATGTCCCAGGAGCCGCAATTCCAGCCGGCTCAGGTACCGCGTCCCCTCGTGATACAATCCCTGCTCGCCGCGGCCGATGCGATGCATGTCGCCGGCGCGATCAAAGACCGCGAATGTCTCGCCGTGTTTGAGCACGCGGGTATGTTCGCCGAGCCGCGCCGCCGACGCCAGAATGTAGAACTGATCTTGGACCTGGATGATTTCCTGCATGTCGGACCGCCTTCCCCGTGTCGATGAGTCGCTCGTACAATTGCACGTAATTCTCCGCCATGCGCGCCGCGCAAAAGCGACTCTCAAACTCTTGACGGCAGCGTCTCCGGCTCAGTGAAGAAACTCGTTTCACGGCTTCTACGGCCTCGTCGATCTCCTGGCAGATAAAGCCCGTCGTGCCGGGCGCGATGATTTCCGGCACCGACCCATGGTTCCACGCCACCACCGGCGTGCCGCAAGCGAGGGCTTCGATCATTACCAGTCCGAAGGGTTCCGGCCAATCGATGGGAAAGAGCAATGCATAAGCATTTCCGAGAAACGCGTCCTTCTCGCCCTCGCCGATCTCTCCCACAAATTCTATGTCACTGCCGCTTAGCAAGGGACGGATGGATTGCTCGAAATAGTCTTTGTCGACGGAGTCGATTTTGGCGGCGATCTTCAGCGGCATGCCGGCACGTCGTGCGATGGCGATCGCGCGATCGGCGCGTTTCTCCGGCGAAATCCGCCCGAGAAATACCAGATATTTTCCGCGTTCAGGATGAAACGCGTAAAGCCCGTCGGGCAACCCGTGATAGACGGTCCGCTGCCAGTTGATCCACGGCAAGGGCGACCGCTGCGCGTCCGAGATCGAAACCACGGGAGGATCGGCGAAACGACGATAGAGGGGAACGAGGTCGGGAAGATCCAACCTGCCGTGCAAGGTCGTAAGGTGCGGCGTCTCAGACAAGCGGCTGAGAGGAAAGTGCAGATAATCAATATGGAAATGAATCACGTCAAACTCAGCCGCGCACTCCCGGACCTGGTCGAGTTGCAGGATGTGATAGCATAGCCGGTCAAGGCAGGCGGGATCCAATCGGAGCGACCGGGGACAAGCCGGGACCAAACGAGCCCGCGTTTTCGAATCGCCGCTTGCAAAGAGAGTTACGGAGTGACCCTGACGCACAAGCTCCTCCGTCAAGAACGATACCACGCGCTCCGTGCCGCCGTAGCCCTCCGGCGGAACGCTTTCATAGAGCGGTGCAACCTGGGCTATTCGCATATTATGTTCTTTCCCTGCGTGGTCTCACTGCGAATCGTGGCTTCCCCGCGGCGACTTGTCAGGATCAGGGGGCGTGATCTTACGCAGCACTCGCTCGGCGAAATCAACATCGCGCCTTTGTCGCTCGAGCAGCGCTGCGCTTCGGCGTCGTGGGTCGCGGCAATCGTCGCTTCGTACTCGCCGCGAAGGCTCCTCTGTTCCGCTTGCACGACGGAAATGACCCCATGATCGCCGTGTCCTTCCCGCAGGAGCCGCATGATTTCCTCGCCCAATGCGGACGCGACGGCTTCTTTGAACCCCGGCTCCGCCCCATGGATCGCGATAATCTGCTCCAGAAATGCGGTATTTCCCGCCAAATCATCCGCCAGCCTGCGACAAATGATCGCGAGATCCTCGTTGCTGACTTGGGACGCCGCGGCGTACAAATCGTCGCGCCCGCTGTACGTCGTGGCCGCCAACAAGCGGAGTCGTAAGATGGTCTCTGGATCTAAGGAATGTGGTCGTATCATCTTAGCGTACGAGGGTGTTGTTCTCAACCTTGGGCCGCCTCGGCCCGGACATTGATGCGTTCTTCGGCCAACTGAGTCAGCCGTTGGTCGGTCTCTTTCTCTTCGTCGAGGGTCGTTTGCAACAGGCGGGCCACATTCGTTATGCCCGAGACGCTGCGCAAAGGTCCGTGCCGAACCGTAACTGGCGATTTCGTAATGTTCCACGCGTTGTGCGGCCGCAATCAAGGCAGCATCCCTGAACGTCGAAGTCGCCGACCGCGTCCACGATCTCCGAGCCTTCTTTGATGAGGCCCTTCATGGCGTCGCACGTCTCGCGGGCGACCGACCTGCCCAGGTCGACGAACGCTTGCTCCAAGCGGGAAACATGCCGCCTGGTCTGCTCCAAGTGCGTCCGAAATGCCTGCGCGAGGGCCGGCGAAGTCGCCGCGTCGGCCATAGTAGGGATCGCCTCGCATAGCCGCTGTTCGGCATCGTAAAGGTCCTTGAGTTCGAAGAACAAGAGGTCATCGAGCGTATCTAAATGGACATTAAAGAACATTCCCATGATCGGGACTCCCTTGGTTGGCAGGGTGTCAGTTGCTGGAACGTTAACCAAGTCTGCATATTCCGTACCAAGCGATGCGCGCTATGATTCGGCCTTGGGCACGCTCCGTAAACTCCTTTCGAAACAGTAGCCCGAGCGGGAATCGAACCCACTAACGCCCCCTATTCGTTCAGGGCTCGCCAGATTTAACGGGCTAAGGTCGAAAATTAGACGATAAAGTGGACGAAATGCAATCGGTGCGCCATCCGCCGAAACATCCCGCGATCCACGGGATAATTCGGCAGATACCAATGTTGCCCGCGACATCGAATCGCCGCTGTGGTTCCCTTGCAAACCCTATGCCACCGCCGGCGGCTGTTCGCAGAGAGTTGGCATCAGATTTGCTCATTCGCTGAACACTCCTGCCTGGATGAACGATACCGACAGAATGTCAATCTGGGCGCTGTCGCAAGTCAACTGGTTCGCGACCTCAGTTATCTGGTGCTAAAGCGCAACCTGTCCGGTTTGCCCTCCGCATTGCTGGGGCTGGCAGCCTGGTTCGTCGTCTCCCTTGGTCTATGGGAATTATTCTGCGCGGCGGGCGTGCTATGAGGGTCCGCGTGAGACTGGTAGGAATCAGAGAAACCAAAGCGCACGAGTATCTCGTCCGTTTCTTTGTTGGCGGGCTGATCACGGTGGCGGCGGGGCTGATCGCCGAAATATACGGGCCGGTTATCGGCGGCCTCTTCTTGGCGTTCCCGTCGATTCTTCCAGCCAGCATAACTCTGGTTCAACGGCACGCAGAACAAGAAGAGCGTGGGAAGAACTACAGGCTAAGGGAACGCATCGCCCACCAGGCAGCAGGCGTGACCGCGGCCGGCACGACCTTGGGCGGCGGGATTATTGTGCTTTGCAATCACCATCTGGGCCTGCGCCCGCATGCCGCCCTGGATCGTGCTCTCGTTGGCAACGCTCGTGTGGATTGCGGTCAACGTAAGCGTTTGGCGGTGGCGGGGGGGTTGTGCCCGGCACTGAGAACGAATGGCGTTAAGGGCATGCACTGACCGGCCGCGCAGGCGTCGCCGTCTTAATTAAGAAGAACAATATCCATTGCCCGTCGCGGCGGTCGCAAGCTGCTCGACCCGTTCGATGAGTTCTTCCCGGTTGATCGGCTTGCTCAGGTAACCGTCCATGCCTGCGTCCAGACAACGTTCGGCATCGCCAGTCAGCGCATGCGCCGTCAGGGCGATAATCGGCACGCGGGCCTTCTTGGGGTCCGCGAGGCTGCGGATCGCTCGGGTGGCTGCCAAACCGTCCATGACCGGCATCTGAACGTCCATGAGCACTACGTCGAAATCTTGCCGGTCCAGGGCTTCCACCGCCTGTCGCCCATCGCGAGCAAGCTGCACGAAATGTCCACGTGCGTTGAGAATATAGGCGAACACCTTCTGGTTCGCCGGAGTATCCTCCGCTAACAGGACTCGCAGCAATCGTGACGGAGGTTCGGGCACCGCGTACTCGTGGTCGGCGGTGGGTTGGGATGGGGCGGTCTCGGGCACCCTGGACTGATGGTCGGCCTGTTCTTGGATCCCCAACGCCTCGGCGATTATGTTGAACAAGGCGGACTGCGAGACGGGCTTTTCCAAGCTCAGCGCGCCACCTCCTGACAGCGCTGGGCTTGAGCGAGGCGTTCCGATGCCGAGAACATCAGAATGACCTGGCCCGCCAGCTTGGCATCGTTTCGCAGCCACTCGGTCAGGGTGAATCCGTCGATCCCGGGCAGCGCGGCGTCTGCCAGGATGAAACGGAAGTTCCGCCCTTCACTGGCGGCCTGGTGGGTTTTGGCCAACGCGGTCGGCACGTCGTCGGCCGAGTCCGGTTTCATCGACCACCGCCGGAGGAGCTCAACCAGCACGCGACGGCTGACCGGATTCTCGGCAACGACCAGGATCGGCAAGTCGCACAGGGATTCCTGGCGGACCGCGGGCGGCCCCGGCTCTTTCTCGACTCCGTCTTGCAGACGCAATCGTGTCGTGAAACGGAAGCTGCTCCCGTGGCCCAACTGGCTCTCAACCCAGATCCGCCCGCCCATCAGTTCGACCAGGCGGCGGGTGATGGTCAGCCCCAGGCCCGTGCCGCCATATTGACGTGTGGTCGAGGGATCTGCCTGGGTGAACGACGTGAAGATCCGCTCTTGATCCTCCGGAGCGATGCCAATGCCCGTGTCGGCCACGACAAACTGTACGATTATGTTCTCCCCTTCGGATGCCTCGACGGTCGCACTCACAGCCACCGCGCCCTTGGCTGTGAACTTGACGGCGTTTCCCACCAGGTTCACCAGCACCTGTCGCAAGCGCAAGGGATCGCCCACGAGCCGAGTCGGCACGTTGCCCAGGTCGCAGACCAATTCCAGGCCTTTCTCGTAGGCCGGAACACCGAGCGTCTTGACGACCTGCTCCACGTTCTTGCCAAGGTCGAACGGTGTCGATTCAAATTGGAAGCCGCCCGCCTCGATCCGCGAAAGGTCGAGGATTTCGTTGACCAGCGTCAGCAGGCTGTCGGCCGATTGCTTGGCGGTTTGCAGATAGTCGCGGAGGGTGGCCGACAGTTCTTCGCCGAGTGCCAGGTCCGTCATGCCGATAATGGCGTTCATCGGCGTGCGCAACTCGTGGCTCATGTTGGCGAGAAACTGAGTCTTGGCTGCATTGGCGGACTCGGCAGCTTCCTTCGCGGCCTTCAACTCGTGCTCCGCGCTTGCGGTCGGTAATGTCGCGGGCGATCGTCGAGGCCCCGATGATCCGGCCGCTGCGGTCCTTTACGGGGGACACGGTCAAGGAAATATCGATCCGCCTCCCGTCCTTGGTCACCCGCAGCGTTTCCATTTGCTCCACGCCCTGGCCATTGCGCACGTACGTCAGAATCTGCGTTTCCTCCTGGAGCCGCTCCGGCGGCAGCAGGATGGTGACCGATCGGCCGATAACTTCCTCCGCTTGGTAGCCGAATAAACGCTGGGCTCCGGCATTCCACGTCTGGATAATGCCATTGAGGTCTTTCGAGAGGATTGCATCGTCGGAGGATTCCACGATCGCCGCCAGCCGCGCTTGCAGTCTCTCGGCCTGTTTGCGCTCCAGAAGATAACGTTGCACAAAATAGCTGAGCGTCGCGACCATCCCCAGGCCCAAGGCGAGGGCGAAGAGCGTCGTGAGAACGGCTGCCCAGTAGCCTCGCCGGGATAGTCGCTCTCGGGCCACGAGCAGATCCCGTTCCTCCTGCCGCATATCCTCGACCTGCGCAGGATCGCGTCCATGAGATTCTTGTCTTTGCGGTTCAAAGCGATCGGTCGGGCACCCTCGGGGCCTTGCTTCCTTGCGGCAATGGCCTGGTCCAGTTCCTTCAACTTGGCCGAGATCTGTTCTTCCAGGACACGGATGCGGGCCTGTTGGCGGGGATTGTCCGCGGTCAACTGCTTCAGTCGCCGGACTTTGTCTTCGATGGCGGCAGCGGCGGCATGGTACGGTTCGAGAAAGCTCTCATCGCCCGTGATTAAGTAGCCGCGTTGGTTTGTCTCGGCTTCCTCCACCGTCGAGTCTGCACCTTCGATCGCAGTCAAGACCTCGTTGGTGTGGGCGATCCAAGCGCAACTTCGCTGTAATTGAATTGTGTTCCAATACTCCAGTCCAGCGGTAAGGATGAGCACGGCTGCCACCGGGCCCGCACCAAGCGCAATCAACCTGGCGTCCGTGTGGCTGGCAGGCGCGGTCTTTTTCATGTTGCCGACAATGGATGTTACCTAAGTTGACGAGAGTGCTGGGGGCACTCGATTCAGGGGACAATAGCCCCTTTACTTCCGCAATTACCGTGCCAGCCACGAATGACCGCCGGTGACGAGACCTTGCGAAGCGGGATCGGCATTGGATTTGCGTTGCTCCTATCCGGGCCGTACGTGCGGCCAGGTCAGCGACAGTTCATTTAAGAAAGGGAAAGAGCAATAGAGAAGGCATCAGCCGACAAGCCCAACTCCGCGGCCGACCATTTCCTTTTGGGTTATCAGTACTTAATGACTGGGGCACGGGACAATGCGAAAACTGAATTCGCGGAGGCCGTGAAATTGACTCCGAACGACAAGCTTGCCAGTCATTATTCGCAGCAGCTCCAATCCAACTCGCCGCTCACGCCCCCGCAAATGGCGACCAAGCCTGGTAGTGACGCGCGGTGACGGCACAACCAGGCAACGGGCATTCACACGGTCCAGTCCTCTTTTCTTGACTGCATCACAACCACGTTGGCGTTTTTCGGTTCGCGATGAGCGGGGAAACGCCATTCTGGGGCTTGGATGTTGATAGGCGCTGCAATCTCTTCATTCCGCAAGGGGCTGTACGCGCGCGTCAGTCCGGTTTTCGAAACACCCTACTGGACGCCATTCGGCAAAAAAGGTCACCGCCGGGCTTTTCTCGCGTTGAGGGACATACCTATACTAGGAATAACGGCGCTCGCAGATCTCCCCCTTTTCGCGTGGGAGGTTCGCGATTTTTGGGATCAGAAAACTAACGGGTCTTCGGGATCTTGTTTGTTTGAGGGAATAAATCATGCCTTCGCTCTTGATCGTGGACGATGATCGAAGCATTATCCGCATTTTCCAACGCTGCTTTGAAAACTCGGACATTACGGTACTTTCGGCCATGTCGGGCGCCGAAGCCCTACGAGTAATGAACGATTTGTCGCCCGACGTCGTGATTCTCGACATTATGTTGCCTGACTTGAGCGGTTTGGCCACTGGCGAAGAGATCCACCGCCGGAAACCGTCGATTCCTATCGTCTTTATTACCGCCTCGCAGACCTGCGACACGGCGATCGAATCGATGCGACTGGGCGCCATGGACTACCTGGTCAAACCTCTCGATATGGCAAAGATCCACGAGGTGGTTGGTCATGCGGTGGGGATCAGCAAGCTGATTCAGGTGACGGCGGCCAACGGCGGATCGGCGAGTGCGGGCACGGCGGGTTCGTCACCGGCCTCCGCCGAAACCATGATCGGAAATAGTCCGGCCATGCAGCAGGTCTATAAGGCGATTGGCCGGGTCGCCGATCAGAACATCAACGTAGTCATCCGAGGAGAGAGCGGGACGGGGAAAGAGCTCGTCGCTCGATCGATTCATCAGCACAGCAGCCGGGCCGGAAAGAAGTTCCTGGCGGTAAACTGTGCGGCAATTCCCGAGTCGCTCTTGGAAAGCGAGCCTCTTCGGTCACGAAAAAGGGGCCTTTACGGGGGCCGTGGGCCAGCGGATCGGGAAGTTCGAAGAATGCGATGGCGGCACCCTTTTCCTTGACGAGGTCGGGGACATGCCGCTTCTCATGCAAAGCAAGGTCCTCCGCGCCATTCAAGAGAAGGAATTTCAGCGCGTGGGCGGAAATCAGACGGTCCGGTCGGACGTTTGGATTGTCGCGGCAACGAACCGCGACATCGACGCCATGGTTGCCGCGGGAGAATTCCGCGCCGACTTAAGTTTTCGCCTGAGTGGATACACGATCGTCTTGCCCCCTTTGCGCGAACGCCGCGAGGACATCCCACTCCTCGTAGATTATTACATCCGAGTGTTCAATTCCGAAATCGGCAAGGCAATTTCCGGCGTCGCCCCGGAGACCATGGAACGCTTGCAGCATTACACCTGGCCGGGGAATATCCGCGAATTGCAGACGGTTCTCAAACACACGATGCTGCACGCGATCGGCCCCATTCTGGTACCGGAGTTCCTGCCGCAGCATTTGCGCGACTTTGCCTGGCGCACGTCCCCACCGCCGCCGCAGTTTGCTGTCCCGGCGGACGAAATACCCGCCCCGGAACTTGCGACTGCGGATCGGCCGTCCGAGCACCGCCGCGCTGCTTTTGATGACTTTATCGCAGAACAACTGCGCAGCGGGACCGACTCTCTACACGCCGATAGCGTCAAGTACATGGAGTCGATTCTCTTGCCGCACGTGCTTCGTTACACCGAGGGCAATCAATCACGGGCAGCGTCGCTCCTGGGAATTACGCGGGGCTGCCTGCGACGTAAACTGCGGCTTTATGGAATTATGATCGACGCCGCAATCGCCATTCGGGACCCGGCGCAAAGACGCCAGGAGAACTGGCCATGGCACAGGGCACGAACCTATAGGCCGACCTTGGCGTCTTTTGTCGTCGACTGGGATATATAGCTCTTGAGGACGTCCCGCAACGATCGAACTTCAGCTTCGAGATCAGCAACGGCGGCTCCCATATCTAGCTGGCCTTTGCGGGCCATGTCCTCAATCGACCCCGCGATCACAACGATCGATTCCGCATCAAAGTTCGCCGCCAGGCCGCGCAGACTATGGCTTGCGCGTGCGACATGCTCGGCAATTCCCGTGGCCAACCCCGAGCGAATCGCCTCGAGAAGTTCATCCGCGTCTTCGATGAAATAGGTTGCCAGGTCTCGAAAGAGCTGTTCGTCTCCCCCAAGGCGTTTTAACGCCGCCGCAAACTGACTCGCGCTCTCCATTAAATCCTCATAAATCGTTCTAGGGATGGCAGGGCCCAATCCCTCGTGACGGCCGCTCACCATGGATCGTGAATGCTACGAGCGCCACAGACGGCTGATCCGCGACCGTCTTGTATTGCGCTGCAAATAGTGTGCCCGCGCACTCGTTCTCTAATTGCCTCCGACTCGGGAGCGTGAGCACGGAAAGGTGTCCGGAATTGGTCGAAGGTCGCTGGCACGTAATTTGCGGAAGTCGTGCTGTTTTGCTCCGTCGCGGACGTGATTTTTCAAGCCACGTCTGTTAATCTCGTCTCGTCGGTCTTCACATAGGCCCTGAGGACTTCGGCCACACTCCAGGCCTGCGCGATACAGCCCCGCGGCGTGTGCGGCGACTCCGCGTCGAATACCTCGCTGATCGTGCCGATGCAGGCCTCTCCCAGGTGGTGCTCGAAGCCTTGCAACAACTCCCGGGCCCCACGACGGTCATCGGGATAGAGGCGAAGCCAGGCATCGATAAACGGCCCGATGAGCCATGCCCAGACCGTTCCTTGATGGTAAGCGGCGTCGCGGGACAGCAGGTTGCCCTCGTATTGGCTGCAATAATCGGGATGGCCGGGCGCCAGCGACCGCAGGCCGACCGGAGTTAACAGCCGCTGCCGAACCACGGCGAGTACAGGTTCCCAATGATCTCGTTGCAGTACGGGATAATCGAGGGAGAAGCTCAAAATCTGGTTGGGGCGGCAGGAAGGGTCATTGCCCTGGGGACCGTCCACGACATCATAAAGATAGCCGCTCTCGGCGTTCCAAAACGACGGTTAAAGGAGCCTCTCGGCTCGGGCCGCTTGCTCGCCGAACGGCCGCGCACGTTCTTCCCCTTCTTCGGCCGTCACCCATCGCTCCATCAGTCGCAGCGCGTTGTACCAAAGGGCATTGATTTCCACTGCCTTGCCGCGGCGGGGCGTCACGACCCAGTCGCCTACCTTGGCATCCATCCAGGTAAGCTGGTAACCGTCGGCCCCTTGCCGCAGCAGTCCGTCGTCCGAGTCGACGCCGATTCCGAACGACGTGCCTTTCACGTGATGGTCAATGATTTCACGAAGCCGCGGCAGGAGAAGCTGCAAGGACGTGTGGTCGCCGCTATAGACGAGGTAACGGGCAATCGCATGAAAGAACCACAAAGTCGCATCGGCCGTGTGGTAGAGCCCTTCCTTCTGTCCTTCCGGGAACAAGTTCGGAATCAGGCCGTTGCGGATCGAGTGTGCGAACGTGCGCAAGATGTAGCCGGCTTCGACGAACCGGCCGGTCATCAGGGCAAGGCCTTCCAGCGCGATCATGGTATCGCGACCCCAATCCGTGAACCAATGGTAGCCGGCGATGACGGTCCGCGACTTCATCGCCGGCGGCCTGCACGCGGGCAGCGTCCCGTACGCGCCCCGTCGGCGCGATAATGAACTGATCGGCGGCCAGGACCAGCTCGCTGGTCAGCGAGGACTGCGCACACCGGCCTGCGGCGCCCAGCAGACGGGCCCGCCGTTCCGTTTCCGCTCGAACCACTTCGTCTGGGGACATGGCTGAAATGGTCTCCCAGGATTCCGTCGATGCCGCCAAGGCAACGTCCTCGCCCCGGGCGAGATCCGCGCGGAAATAACCGGGACTCCACAAGTCCCCTTGCGAATCGTAGCCGCGGCTCTCTTCCATGCGATAAAGGAGCTGGGAGAACACCTGCGGCTCCGACGTGAAGGCCGCCCGCTGCCCGAAAAGCCTCATCCGCAAGACGGGGAACTCCGGACCTGCCGATAGCTCGTGGCGGCCCTCCTCGCTGACGAGACGGAAGTTCTTCGGCAGCGGGGTGCTTACCGGGCCGTCATGCGGACGAAACTGGACCGAGGGCAGAAGTTTCAGTCGAACGCGGTCCGGCCCTTCAATCAAGCGGTAGATCACGAACACCGTGTTCTGCTGGTGGGGCAGCCATACGCGCTTCTCCAGCATGAGTTCGCCGATCTGGTACCGCCACACGGGCAGGCCCGTTTCCAGGCGGAACTCGGCCAGGTAATTTGCGCCGTAGACCGTCAACGGACTGCCGGTTCGCTCTTCACCGCTGAAGCGGACATTTCGCCCGTCGCCCAGGCGGATCTGCTCGGAAAGCTGCGGCAAGAGCATCATGCGTCCCAAGCGCGCCGGCAGCGCGGCAATCAGAAGCCCGTGATAACGGCGGGTGACAACTCCCGCCACGGTTCCCGACGCGTATCCACCCAGACCGTTGGTAATCAGCCATTCGCGTGTAAGCAGCGGTTCCAACTGGGCCACCTGGGCTTCGCCCCAGGGCATTTTTCGAATAAGTTCTCTCATGCGGGCGCCTCCTGGCGGCAACCAGCGCCATTTTCGCGCGTGACGTCCCCCGCTTCGACTTTCGCTGCGAGCAGGCAATCGTCCACTGCTTGTCGTGCGCTCTGGGGAACCAGCACAAATGCTGAACGGCCGGGGATCGTCCAATTCTCGTCGATTGCCAGGGGACGAATCCCGGATCCTCCGTAGGCCGGATCTTCGCTCGACCAGCGCAATTGCCAACAGCCTCCGTCCGGTGGCGCCAAGAGCGGCTCGGGCGCCGGACGGAGGGCCAGTTCCGTCCCCAGATTGACGATCAGAAGGCGGTCGTCGCCGGCCGTTCCGAAATACCGTACCACGAATGCCGCGGGGCTCAGGACCGCTCCATCCACGGCGCCGCGCCGCTGCTGGCCGATGACGCGGTCTTCGCGCCGCAATCGCAAAAGGTCGCGGTGCATGGCATACAGCCCCCCGTGCGTCGCGCGTTCGGCAAAGTCGAGCTTGCATCGCGCAAAGGTCTCCGCATCGGCCGGATCGGCCAGGCAAGCCTGGGCCTCCGCAGTCCGCATGCTGGGGAACTGCGAAAGAAATTCCGCGCAACTGGCGCGAATCGAGGGCCCTTTCCCCGGACTCAGGTCGGCGAAGTAGTAGAAAGGCCGCGAAGAAGCGAATTCCTGACCCTGGAAGAGCATCGGGGTTCCCGGCGCCAGCAGCAAGAGGGACGTGATTGCCCGATAGCATCCCGGGTTGCTCAGGGCGTGGCAACGTTCTCCGCGGATGGAGTTTGCCACCTGATCGTGGTTTTGGATGTAGTTCACAAACGCGGCCGGCGGTAGATCAAGAGCTGGCGTGCCGCGCCGCTTGTTCTGCCAGGTGTACCATTGGCCCTGGTAGAGATATCCGTACTTGATGGCGGAAATGAACTCCTGCGGCGCACCGCGATAGTCCGTAAAATAGGCCTCGCTGTGCCCCGTCAACGCCACATGGGCAGTGTGGTGGAAGTCGTCGTTCCACAGGGCATCGAGGCCGAAGCCTCCCTGGTCTGCCGCGCGGACCAACCGGGTATGCTGCGGTTCATTCTCCGCCACCAGCAGCGTGGCGCGCTTTCCGGCCGAAACACGAACCTGTCGGGCCAAGGCCGCCAGGATGTGTTCCTGCGAGGAATCGTGAATGGCTTGCGTTGCGTCGAACCGCATGCCGTCAAAATGGAACTCCTCGATCCAATAGGCGGCGTTGGCCAGATAGAAACGGCGGACCTCGGCCGCCTCCGGCCCGTCGAAATTCATCGCTTTTCCCCAGTCGGTCGCGATCTGATCCGAAAAGTAGTAGTCGGAAAACAGCTCCAGAGTCTGGCCCTCGGGCCCCAGATGATTGTAAACAACGTCGAGGATCACACCCAGACCTTGACCGTGGGCCCGATCGATGAAGCGACGGAGATCATCGGGGCTGCCATAAAGCCTCGTTGGCGCAAACAAACACACGCCATCGTACCCCCAGCCGAAACGACCTGGGAAGTCGGCCAGCGGCATCACCTCAATTACGGTCACCCCCAGGTCGGCCAGCACACCCAATTGCTCCGCCGCGGCCGCATACGTTCCCTCGGGAGTGAACGTGCCGAAATGCATTTCGTAGATCACCTGGCCTTCCCGGCCTACGCCTCGCCAGTCGGTGTCGGACCAGGGGAATTGGCCCGGATCGATGACTTGGGAAGGCCCCGTCGGTCCCTGCGGTTGAAATCGCGAGGCCGGGTCCGGAAGGAGTTGTGTGTTGCCGTCCACCTGAAACCCGTAGAGCGAATTTACCTTGGCTTCGGGGACCCAACTCGCGTGATAGCCTGCCTCCTCCCGCTGCAGGGCGAATTCGGCCGAACCTCGCCCCTGTGCGTCGCAGAGCACGACTACAACGCGATCCTTGCCGGGAGCCCACACGCGGAAATGCGTGCCGCCCTGCGGCAAGGGCTCCGCACCCATGGCCCGGCGCCGGTGAACGCGATTGCCGGAAATGGGATCACGATGCTTCATGGCTGTCGAAACCTGTTGTCGGACGAGGCTAGCCTTCTACTTGCTTCTGCCCGGTTGCGTTGCGCTTCCGCGTTCGTGCAGCTTTTCGCGCAGATGCCGCTCGCTCCTGCACCGGCCGGTTGGCGGCGGCACTTCCTCCAATCCTGCCGCCTTTTTTCGCAGGCCCTTTATTGAGCGGTTTGCCCCGTCCGGACCCGCCGGGCAGTTTGCCGCCCCCGGTCATCTTATTGAACGTTGCCCAGGCGCGTTTTTCGGCTTCGGCCTCGTCGACGCCCCGGCTCTTATAGCCCTCTTCGATGTGCTCCGCTTGCCGTTTTTGCTTCTCGCTGTATTTCGATTTATCGCCACGTGGCATGATGACTTTCCTCTGCGGTTTTTGGTGTAATTAAGCCTGGCGCAGTTGTTTGCGCGGCGTCCGGTTGATCAAGGGAGCAAAGTGTGCGCCGTTCGAGGAACTGGGACTCAGCTCGACGGTTCCTGGTGCGATCTCAACAGTGTCCTCCTTTGCAAGCACATTCTGGGCCAATCGCCTCGTGAACGAATCGCAATTTTGTAATGGCGGGGGGCGAAAGTACGAACGGATAGCCGTCCGGCAGGCCCAGTCCGCGGTTGAGGTTGTTCACCACATAGGTCAGCGGAAACCAATTCTCTATGAGTCGGTTGAACGGCGCCGCGGAGCCATTGCGCAGTTCGTCAGCGGGCCGAAGGGCCGGCTCGTCTTGGCGCTTGGGTCGGAGCCAAAGTCCGCTGGCCGCGGCCGTTTCCAGTGCGTCGGTGATGTGCAGATAGTGGGCCCACGTCTCGGCCCAGTCCTCCCACGGATGCGCGGCGGCGTAGGCGCTCACATAATGCTCCTGCCAATCGGCAGGCGGGCCTTGGTCGTAGTGCGGCATTTGAGGGCCTGGGCATAGTCCTGCCGCTCATCGCCGAACAGTTCGCGAAAGGGCTCAAGCAAGGCGCGCCCGGCAATCAATCGGTCCCAATAGTAGTGGCCGACTTCATGACGAAAATGGCCCAGGAGGGTTCGATACGGCTCGCGTAACGCCAAACGACGTTTTTGCGCTCGGCGTCGTCGGCCTCTGCCACGTTGACCGTGATTCGACCGAGGTTGTGACCGGTCAGCACTTTCGGGCCATCCGGTTTCGGCGAGTCGGCCATGAACTCGAATCGCAATCGCATCGCCGGATCTTCGTTTCTTCCGTACGGTAGTTTTAATCGCCGGAGACTGTAGAGCAGCCGCCGCTTCGCCACTTCCAACCGATACCATTTGTCGCGGTTTCCGTCTACGCTCAGATCGGGTATTACGGCCGTTATACGGCAAGAGTCGCATAGCGATTCCGCACCCTCACCGGGTATGGCCCAATTGCAGACCATTTGCTTGGTATAGTTTTCGCACAAGCGATAGACCCTCCCGGCAATTGATCGCCAGAGATTGCCCTCCGCCGGCTCGAGCGATGCGATATCATCCACGTCGGGCAGGTACGCCAGCGCATGACCGCACTTCACGCACTTCACGTTTTCGAAAACACCAACTGCTGACAATGATCGCAATGAAAAATCTTCATAATGGGATCCTCTATAGACAAAGGGGCGGCCGTTTTTCGGCCGCCCCAGGGCTGCAGACTCGGCCAGCGAGCTTCAACCTTCATCACCACGGAAGCTGGTGCTTCTCAATCTCCCGTTCGGCCTGCTCCCGGCTATAGCCGTAACGTTCCTGGAGCTTTCCAACGAGCTGCTCCTGCTGACCGTTGATGACCGCCAAGTCATTGTCCGTCAGCTTTCCCCACTTCTCCTTGATCTTCCCCTTGAGTTGTTTCCAGTTTCCCTTGATCTGATCGGTATTCATTCTAAACCTCCATTTGTAAAGAACTTCGAACTTAAGGCAACCGTGAAGGCTACAAGCCTTCGACGGCACGTCAGCGCAATCGCGAAGGCGACGGTTCTTCGTCCGCCTTCTCAGTATCCTTCAAAGGCTTTGACTCCCGCTGGTCGGCGCCCCTCTTGTCGGCATTGGACCTGTCTGGAGCTCCCTGAGCGCCGTTCGCGTCGGTCTGACCCGACCTGCCCTTCTCCGGCTCGAGGCGCGGCCTTGGCGGGTTCTGTGGGTCATTTGGTTGCGGTTGCATCGTCCCGGCATCCGGCGCGGTGCTGCGCGGTGCTGCCGTTCCAGGCGCCTGAGTGCCCTGGGCGGGCGTACCGGAAGGCTGGCCCTCCCTGCTTTGCGGGGCCTGGCCGGGTTGCGCTGTCCCTTGGCCGTTGGCGTTGATCGCGCCGATCGGCCGTCTTGCCGTATATTCCATCGGGCGATAGAACTGCTGCACCTGGCTAATGAACCGCGGGTCGCGCAACGTCTCCCAGGCATTGCTTCGCATATGGGGCGCGGCGCAAGTGCGCTGCCTGCAGGTTCAAGACGAAAATCGGCTGCGAATTCGCATCGGCGCTCAGCCTCAGATCATCAAACGGAATCACGATCCAATCGGCGTTCGCCTGCGATCCTTCCGGAGCCATCAATAGAAAGACGACCCGCGCCGTTTCCGAATCGACGAGGAAGTCCTTAACAACCCCCACCCTCTGACTACTGGGATCCAAGATCGTCTGGCCGACGAGTTGGCTGCCGCGAACGGTCTTCGCCGGATCGAGCGGCGGAAGCTGTGCAGGTTGCGGACCTGCCGCCACTGCGGCGGTTCCCGGCGTCTGTGGCACCTGAGCGGGTTGGGCCTGAATCGGTTGGGCCTGGCCAGGTGACGCCGGTTGAACTGGCTGAACAGCCGGTTGCGGCGGGTAAACCCGCCTGAACAATTGGGCCGATGCCAAATCGCCGGCGGCAATCAAGGACAACGCCGCCACACCGGCGGCCGCGTTTCTGACAATCCACGTACACATCGCATTCTCCTTCTTTCCTTTGAAACAAATCTCAGTCAATCACAAAACAACCACGCCGGCATTACCTGCCGAGCATCTTCGCAACAAGGAAGATCACAATTGCTCCTCCCAGGCCCCCGCCCGCGAGCAGATAGACCAGTGAGTAACCGACAGCCGCAATCGGCAACGCTATCTCCACAAACAGTTCCATAGCTTTGACTCCTTCATGGGCTATCGCCACCGGCCGCGACCGCCGATTCCAACACCCCAGCCGCGACCGCCGATGTAGATTCCCGGGCTGCCATAATAGTAATATCCGGAATTCGGATAATAGTAATAGGTCGTTGGCGGCACCGTATAGGTCGGGGTCGGGGCAGCGACCGGCGCCCCGCCGTAACCCGTCGTGTAGCTTCCCGGCGAGTCGACGTAAGTCCATCCGCCCGGCTCGGAGTACCACATCCAGCGATTGTCCGGAGCGTAGTACCACCAACGATTGTTTTCCCACTTATAGCGCCACTGGTCGGGCCGGTTATCGCCGGTGACATTGATCTCCGTGCGATTTCCGTTCTGAATGGCGTTAGGGGAGGGTTCCACTCGGGCCGGTGCATGCACGTCGACACCGACGTTGGGCGTCCCGACCTCGACACCCGGCGCACGCGGTTGGCATTGACCCGTACCGTCCGCGCCCGGCGCGTTGACATTGACACCGCCTGGGGCAGGCGCAGGCCGAGCCCCTTCATCGGCCGCTCGTGCCGTGCAGGCCGAGAGGCCCAAGATCATTAGGGCTGTTGGGATAGCCGTTCGTAATTTCATGATTTTCTCCTTATTGCCTGAGAGCGAGGTTCCGCCCAATCGGCTTCGCTCGAAATAAACTCCGCGAGGGCTTACGCTTCCCTCTTACTGCCTTAGGTCAGAAGCACATTCGGTGCCGGAATTGGTGCCTTGGCCGCAAAATTCTGCCGAGTTTCGCCCGGCCAAACCAATTCCCGGTGGCAACGTGCGCCGCGGGACATGGTCATCGGCGCCAGCGCCATGGATTTGATTTTCCCGGGTCGAGTGTGGCGACCGACGGTCCCGCATTAAATTGGAGGATGAGAAGTCATGTTGAAAGCCGGTACACCGTTTCGGTCGATCAGAAATCGGCGGCGAATGGTGCCGACATCGCTATCTTACAGACGCCGCATGTCGTGCCCAGAAACGAAACGAGTCGCGAAATCCCCTTCGCGACTCGTTCCCATCCCGCGCGCGTCAATCGGCAGCGTCCTAGCGAGTGGTGTCGCCGTGGATCCTGGCCGCCGCCCGATTCGAACCGTAGAAGGTCTCGAGGTCCCGGCTAAAGGTCTGGTCCGCGAAGTTCGGCCACCGGTCCTTATTGAAGCCGGGCATTTCTTCAATGCGTCCTTCGAGACGTCGATTGTGGCGTACTCTTCCTTTTGCGTGCCGGCCGAGGTCGGTCCCTTGTGAACGACGTTCAGATCGTGCCAGGGAACTGCAAAGTACTTGTCGCCGATGCCGAAAATCCCGCCGAAGGATAGCACCGCATAGCGGATCTTGCCGGACGACGGATCGACGACGATGTCCTCGACCTTGCCGAGCTTCTCGTTGCTTTCGCCGTAAACTGCCAGGGAAAGCAGATCCGAGACCCGCGCCGTGCTCTGCGGGGGTGGGGCAGTGTCATCTGCCAACGCTCGCGCCGCTACGCCGAGAAACGCGGCCCCCACAACCAAAACCGGGATCGAAACAAACCTACGCATCACACACCTCCTTGAGAAAAGAACAGTAATGGGGTTATGACCCCTACACGTGAAGTGTTTTTGTGCAAAACGTGTTCCGGACGCCGAGAGGGTCCTGACGGTTCCTGCGGTCGGCGAAAACTGGCGCGGACTAGTCGCGACCCCGGCCTGGTTGATTTGTGCCGATTCACTCGCATGGGCTCCGTCAACTTAAATGGCTCTCAAAAGCACAAGAATCAGGAGGACCACCACCACGAGTCCCAACCCGCTGCTCGGATAATAGCCCCAGCCCCGACTATACGGCCAGGAAGGTAGGGCCCCGATCAATAGCAGCACTAATAGAATGAGAAGAATTGTTCCCAACATGGTTCTCTCTCCTTTGCATGTGAAATGTGACATTTCTTTCCCAACAAGTAACACAGGGCGGAATTCACGCTTTGCCGTTTCCCGAATGCTCCGGCCTGGCAGCGAGGTCCTCCACGGCGTCCTTGATCCAGGCAATGTTCCGCATCAACTCCTCCCGCGAGCGGGCAAAGGCGGGAGGCATCGCGCGAAGACGCCGCCAGGCCCACGCCGCCAGCCCGGCTGTGGCAGTCAGGCTTGTGACGGCCACCAGGCCATAAGCGGCCGCCTGCGGAAGTCCCATAGCGACCAGGGATTGGACTATCGCCAGCAATGCTACGGGAACCGTCGTTACGAAGAGCAGCGAGCCCGCCAGGAAGGCGGCCAAAGGCCGGCCAATTCGCTGGCTGATTTCGCGGGCGTCGCTGCGAAACAGTTGCCCCTGCAACTCTGCCAAGGTCGTAACGTCGCGGGCCACGCGCCGAGACTCTCCCGAACGGTTTCCGCGGGCACCACGTACTCGTGGTCGACGGCGGGCGGTGTATTTAGGTGGATCATGTGCGTTTCATCCATATTCCGAGAAGGACCCCGACAATCGCGGCCAGCAGCAGCCCCGCCTCCGGGTGCCCGGCCACTTCTCGCTCGGCCCGTTGAAGCTGCCGATCGACCGACTGCCGATAGCGGTCGATCGCTAAGTTCATGCTTTTGCCGTTAAGGACATTCATTACAGCACCTCGCATCACAATCTGGAGCCTCGTGGATCTTACCTCGCCGACATAACGTCTCTCTGGGAAGGGTTGCTTCCCAGGCCGCGCAACTCCAACAAGAACTCCTTGAGATAAGTACCAACCGACGCCAGGGTCTCGCGAGCGATGGTCGCCGTGACGGCCGTCAGCACGCCCGCTACCATGCCGGCAAGCGGCGATGGTTGCACGGCGCCGCGACGCGGTCGACGGCCTCCGTTACCGCCTCGGAATTGGCGGCCCTGCAACAAGCACGACGGGGAACGAGGACGAATCCCACAGCCATGGCCACGCCTAGCAACGTCCAGGGATGATTGGCTACATAATACCGCCAATCGAATTCCCTGCGGGCGTTCTTGATCGCCTCATCGGCATGCTCGGACAAGTTTCCACGGATTTGCTGCATTTGCCCCTGCAAAGTGGAAGGATTCTGAGATACCATGCTACGACCTCCTGATTGAGAGCCCCCCGGCGCGGTGTTGGAGCGCGGCTGGCCAATCAGCGAGCCGTGCCCCGAATGGCAGGCTCGTCGCCGGGGGGACTTCGGGTCATTTCGAATTGAGCATCATGCTGATGAGTACGCCGGCAACCAGCCCCGCGCCGAAGCAAATCGCCAACGACTCGCGCGGCCGGTCGCGAACAAAACGTTCGGCCTCGATGTAGCCGGCCCGCACCTGGTCCGCCGCTTGCTTGGCAGTGTTTTGCACGCCGTCGGCGGCCCGCTGCGCGTATTGACGAACGCCTTCGGCCGTCTCCCCAAGCGTCGAGGCGGCGGAACCGGAAAGCTCGTTGAGGTAGCTCTCGATTGCTTCCCGCCCCTCGCCGGTCTTCCGCTGAATCGTACCCACGAGACTATCGACTTGCCCGCGAAACTGGGTTAAGTCGTCGTCGGTCAATTGCCCCCAATGCGACCGAATCTTCCCCTTGATCTCGTTCCAATTGCCTGTCAAAACCTGCTGATTGACCATGACGGTGCTCCGTGCAGAATGAAGATCGCACTCCCCGTGTCTCCGTTGGACCCTGACGAAGGAGTGCCGATACACTTGACTTGTGCGAGTTCCGTGCCAAACGCTCTCCGCGGTACAACGGGCTAAATAAATTACGTTGCGCAACGGACCGATCGAGGGCGCTCTGGCGTCTGGAAAACCAGGCTGGCGGGCAAATCGCCAGCGATCGCGGACGACGGGCAGACGATGGAAACCACTAGACGTAGATTTTCCGGCTGCGACTTCTCGCCGCGGCGCAAAGAGCGTAGTGCGGCTGGTCCGCGCTTGTCCGTTCCTGCGGTGACGACGTTACGGCTGTTTCTTCTGCACGTCGACATCCAAGCCGGGCGTCCTGACACGGGTGCCATTCTTGTCAGACTTTACGTCCACATTTGGCGTATGCACCTCAACACCGGATCGATTCTTGGGTTGCGAAGCAGGAGCGTCAGAAGGCAAGGCGGGCGGAGTTTTCTGGTTCGTGTCACAACCCGAGAATGGGAGCAGAACGTCCAAGATAATAAGAAAAGGAACGATTCGCATGGTTTGACTCCAAATGCGGAAAACGGTTGCATCGTACCCGTCAACCGCCCTTCTATACTAACCTGGTTTGAGGAAGTCGACATTGCAACTCGTTGGAAGACGCACTCCTCGGGTCTCCATTGGTCCCTGACGAAGAAGTGCCGATGCAGTTGATTTGTGCGCGTTCCGTGCCAAACGGTCTCCGCGGGCACAACGTCCTAGATTACGCTGCGCAACGGACCGATCGGGGGCGATCTGGCGTCTGGAAAACCAACGTGGCGGACAAAGCACCAGCGATCTAACGCGTCAGGATCGATGGTTCTTGCATCTCGCGCCCACTGACGCAGCGAGCTCTCCGTGCGGGCTTGGCCGCCTGATCGTGAATCGCAATTGACGAGCTAATCAAAATCCCGTGTTGTCGCAGTTTATTGCGGAGGCAGCCCCGTGTTATGCCCAGCAGCCCCGCGGCCTCGGATTGATTACCGTGGGTATGGCGAAGCACGTGTGTCGAACCGAGGGATTCAGCCGGCGGATCTCTTCCAGCGCGGACAGGCCGCTCCCGTCGGGCAGGGAATCGGGGACCACGACGTCGGACTGCAACGCGGCGGTGGCCCTCGCCGCCTCCGGTCCGGAGGTCGCCGTGTGCACCTTGACATCCGAGTCCTCAAGACATCGCTGCACAATGCGACGAATACTCCGATCATCGTCAACGACTAGGAGGGAAGACATGATTCACTCTCTATTGGTCGGGAACCGGCGTTTTGTTTACGACCTCTCCAGAGAACTTTACAACCAGGCACTCCGGACCGCCTCGACGGTCAGATTCCAGGCGGCTTCTCGTTTTCTCATCATCGGTCTCCTCAAGGACGGTCTCGACATTCGTTGCCCACCAGATCCATGTTAGGCGCCGGTCGGCCGGAGACGAATGCGTCCAAACCGGATCGATCACGGCGCCGCTCGAGTGAGTAGGGGTGTTGTGTTCCTCCCTGTCCGGCATTTCGATTTGCTTTTGGTCGTTTTCTGGACCATAGGGACGTAGCGCCGCGGCGAGGCGTGTCAGTTCGTTCTCCATCGAACGGATCGCGACGGTTGCGTCCGCGAGGTTGCCCGAATGACTGATGGTTTCGACGCGGGTGACGGCCTCGACGGCGGCATCGGCGCCCAAATAGAGAAGTGTCCCCTTGAGCTGGTGGGCCCTTTTTCCAATGGCCGTGGCATCGCCTGCCGCAGCGGCTGCAAGGATCTCCGGCAGAAGCTTCACTGCGTCGCTAAAGAAGTATCCTGCCATCTCCCGGAACAGCCCAAGCTTGCCGCCGAGCCGCGCCAGGGCCCGGTCCAGGTTAAATGGGGAAGCAGGGGTGAAGGATGAAGGCTTAGGGATGAGGGATGAGGGGTGAGAGATGAAACGTGGGGGGGCGGGGTCTTCAATTTGAGATTTGGGATTTGAAATGTGAAATTTGCAATCGCCCCCGATCCCTAATCGCTCATCCGTAATCCCCTCATCCGCCAATCGTTCGACCGTTGCAATCAATTCCTCGCGTTGGATCGGCTTGCAAAGATAACCGTCCATTCCAGCCGCCAGGCAGCGGTCCCGGTCGTCCTGCACCGCATGGGCGGTCATGGCGATAATCGGCACGCGGGGCTGGCCGTTTTCGCCTCCCGCGTACTCGCGGGCGCAGTCGCAGCCGTGGCTTCCAGCCCGTTCATTTCCGGCATTTGCACGTCCATCAGGATTACGTCGTAGCGGATCTGCTCGGTCAGGCAAAACGCCTCATTGCCGTCACCCGCGATCTCGACCGTGTGGCCCCGCTCCTGCAAGATGTAGTTGGCCACTTTTTGATTTGCGGCGTTGTCCTCCACTAGCAGGATTCGCAACGCTGCGCGGGCCGCCGAGGGAACGGCGGCAGGGACATCGCCGCCGGCCACCCAGAGGGCACCCACTTCCTTCGCCGAGGGCAGCCGGATTTCGAAGGAGAAGGTGGTTCCCCTGCCCGGTTCGCTCTCAACGCGGATTTGCCCGCCCATCATCTCGACGAGGCCCTTGCAAATGGAAAGCCCGAGGCCCGTGCCGCCGAAACGCCGGGCCATGGAGGGATCGCCTTGCGTGAAGGGTTGGAAGAGATGCTCGAGGTCGTAGGGCGGGATGCCGATCCCCGTATCCCGCACGGCAAACTCCAGGCAGGCGACGCAGCGGCCTGCTTTCGACAGCGAACGCTGACTTCAACTTCCCCGCACTCGGTAAACTTGACGGCATTTCCGCACAGGTTGAGCAGGACCTGCTGTAATCGCATCCGGTCGCCTAGGACTGCATCCGGCACCGACTTTGGTATGCGGCAGTGGAATCACAACCCCTTTTCACTCACCCGCACGGAAAGGGCCCTCGCGATCTGATCCAACATCCGCCGCAGGCTGAAGGGGGCGGATTCCAGTTCCAGCTTGCCCGATTCGATTTTGGCGGAGTCCAAGAGATCGTTCAGAAGCGCCAAAAGCAGGTCGGCCGATCCCTTTGCCGTTTGCAGACAGTCCTGGACTATCGGGTCGGTCGCTTTCGGTAGTGCCATGTCGATCATGCCCAGGATGGCATTCATGGGCGTGCGCAATTCGTGGCTGATATTGGCCAAGAACTGGCTTTTGGCTCGATTGGCGCTCTCGGCGGCCGCTTTGGCGGCAATCAGTTGCTCCTCGGCGCACTTGCGCCGGGCAATGTCCTCGGCTTCCGCCAGCGCTCGTCGCACGGCCACCGTCAGGCGAAAAAGGCGGGTTTTCAACACGTAGTCGGTGGCGCCCTCTTGATCGTCTCGACGGCGCGTTCATCGCCCATCGCGCCGGTAAGGAAAATGAACGGGAAGCTCCGGGCAACGGGCGCGGCAGAGCGACGAGGGCCTCCATGCCGTCAAAGGTCGGAAGCTTGTAGTCGGCCAGAATCAAGTCGGGGCATTGCCCCAGCGCGGCAAGGAAGTCCTGGCGGTTGTCTACGGCCGTCATTTCCGCGCAGAGACCGTCGTCGCTGAAAGTGTCTTGCACGAGCCGGACATCGGCCGGGTCGTCCTCCAAGTAGACTATTCGCAAGGGGAGAATTCATGGATAGGTCACTCCGTCGGCACGGGTTTGGGGCGCGGCAAGCTGCCGGGCGGCGGTTCGTTGGATACCACCCAATACTGCGCAATTCCGTGCAGGGCCGCCGTGTCGGCCTCGAAGTCGATGATTTTGACCACGTAGCCATTGGCCCCCAGTTCGTAGGCCTGTTGACGGTCGCGTTCCTGGTTCGAGGAGGTCAGTACCACCACCGGCAGCAATTTCGTCGCCGGTTCCGACGCGGATCTGCTGCAAAACCTCGAAACCGTCTACCAGCGGCAGCTTCACGTCTAGCAGCACGACCGCCGGATAATCCGGGTGAGCGATGGCAAAACGCGTTGCTCGCCAGCAGGTAGTCCATGGCCTGCACGCCGTCGTTGACCACGACGATCTGGTCGCCCAGACCCACCTCCCGAAGGCCGTGATGATCAGCACCACGTCGTGCGGATCATCCTCAACCAGGAGGACGCGGGCCAGCGACTGCATCTGGCCATTGGTCTGCACGGAATTTGTCGCTAGGTGGTCCATATTCGCCTCAACGCGGAAGGGAGAAGCAGAACGTCGCACCCCGGCCCAGGGTGCTTTCGGCCCAGGTGCGGCCGCCGTGGCGCTCGATGATGCGGCGGACCGTGGCCAGACCGATGCCCGTTCCGTCAAATTCCGCCGCACTGTGCAGCCGCTGAAAAACGCCAAATAGCTTATGCGCATAGCGCGGGTCGAAACCGACGCCGTTGTCGCGCACGAAGACCACGTGCTCCTTCTCCGCCGGCAGACTGCCGATCTCAATTTCGGCCGGGTCGCGAGGCCGGGCGAACTTCATGGCGTTATCGATCAGGTTGGCAAACACCTGCCGCAGCATGGAGGGGTCTCCGCGGACTTCCGGGAGCGATTCGATTCTCCACTCGATCGCATGACCTGCCGCTTCCGACTGCGCGACTTGCAGCGTCTGGTCGAGCAAGCTATGGAGGCTAACGTCCTGATAGTGCAGCTCGGTGCGCCCAATCCGCGAAAACTCCAGGAGATCGTCGATCAGCCGGCCCATTCGCGTCACGGAGTTCTGAATGAGCGGAAGATACTGCTCGGCAGCATTCGCATCGGCACCCTCTCGATCGAGCTTCTGCATGCGGCCGACAAAGCCGGCTACCTGCCGCAGGGCGCCCGCAGGTCGTGGCTGACCGAATAGCTGAAGGCCTCCAACTCCGAGTTGGCGGCCGCCAGATCGTTGACGCGCTGGGCGAGCTGCTCGTTGATCGCGCCCTTTCTTCTCGGATTCAAGCAGGCGTTGCTCGGCCTGACGGCGCTCGGCAATCTCCGCCTCCAACGCTCGGTTCTTACAGAAAAGGTCGACGAAGACCGCAACCTTGGACCGCAGGATGGCGGGGTTGCACGGTTTGCTGAGATAGTCCACAGCCCCGGCGCTGTAGCCCTGCATGACATGCTCATCTTCCTGGTAATAGGCCGTGAGGAAGATGATCGGAATGTGCTGCGTCTTCTTGCGCTGCTTGATTATTTGGGCCAACTCGAGGCCGCTCGTGCCCGGCATGCGGATATCGAGCACGATTACGGCGAAATCGCTGCCGATCAACTCTGTAAGGGCCTCGTCGGCGCTCCCAGCCCGCACCAACCGATAGCCGGCGTCCGGAAGCATCGACTCCAGCACGTCGAGATTCCGCGGCTCATCGTCCACAAGCAAGATGTTCACAGGGCTCGTCATAAAACTCGACTCACCGGTACAGCCAAACGCGGAGCAAGGAGAGCAACTGCTCGATGTTCACGGGCTTGGCGATATAGTCGGAGGCGCCGGCTTCCAGGCATTTTTCGCGGTCGCCCTTCATGGCCTTGGCCGTCAGCGCCAAAATGGGCAAGCGCGCGGAATTTCTGCTCTTTGCGCTTTTTCATCAATTGGCGAATGTCCCGCATCGTTTCATAACCGTCCATCTCGGGCATCATGATGTCCATGAGCACGACATCCAGGTCGGACGTGTTCTGGATGAGTTCGATCGCCTGCCGTCCGTTGGTGGCGCTTATGACCTCCATTTCCTGGTTTTCCAGCACCGTCGTCAGGGCGAAGATATTGCGGGCGTCGTCATCCACCACCAGCGCCTTGCGGCCGCCGAGGGCCTCGTTGGAGATGTGCAGCGCGCCAGCATCTCGCTGCTTGGTCTCGGGCAGGTCGGCCACGACGCGATGCAAAAAGAGGGCCGTCTCGTCGAACAACCGCTCGGGCGACTGCACGTCCTTGAGCACGATGCTCTTGGCCACCGCCTTGCAATGGTCTTCCTCCTCGGCGGTAAGGTCCTTGCCCGTGAAAACCACGACCGGCACGTCGCGGAGAGCCGGTTCAGCCTGGATGTTTTCCAGGAGTTCGAAGCCGCTCATGTCCGGCAGCCGCAAGTCGAGCACGCAACAGTCGAAGGGCTGTCCATCAGCGTACGAAACGCTTCCTGGCCGGTGCCGACCGCCGTGATTTCCATGTCATCGTGCTTGAGCAATTCCACGATGCTCTCGCGCTCCGTGGCGTTGTCCTCGACCACCAGCAGGCGCTTCAGGTGCGGGACGACGAAAGATTTGATGCGGTCGAAGCACTGTTCCAGGCCTTCGGTGGTCACCGGCTTGACGATATAGGAGAAGGCGCCATGAGCCAGGCCGTGCTGCCGCTCGTCTTCCAAGGAAATGATCTGCACGGGAATGTGCCGCGTCGACGGATCCAGTTTGAGATTGTTCAGCACCGTCCAGCCCAGCATGTCCGGCAGGAAAATGTCCAGCGTGATGGCCGTGGGCAGGTATTGCCGCGCCAAGGCAGGGCCGCGTGGCCGCGCGTGGCCGACGATCGCCTTGAAGCCCTTGTCGCGCGCCAGGCCGACCAGGACGCGCGCATAATGCGGGTCGTCCTCGACGATCAAGAGCGACATGTCGCCTGCCTGGATGGTCTCGCGGTCGTCGGGGATGTTTTCCTCGCGCGGCGACGGGCAATGCCACCGGCTCCGGGCTGGCGCCGCGTTAACGGCGAGCGGACGGTGGCCGAGGCCGGGCCGGATAGGTCAACGGCAGGTAGAGCGTAAAGGAACTGCCCTGGCCGGGAGTGCTGATCAAGGTTGATTTCGCCGCCCAGCAAGCGTCGCCAGTTCGCGCGCAGATGGCGAGCCCCAGCCCCGTGCCGCCGTATTTGCGGCTGGTGCCGGCGTCGGCCTGTTGGAAGGCCTCGAAGATGATTTTCTGCTTTTCCGGGGCGATGCCGATGCCCGTGTCGCTGATGTCCAGGCGAGATATTTTGGGCGCGGCAAAGGACGCGGTGGTCGGCGCTCCAGCCAGTCGGCGGCCAGGGTGCACGTGCACGGTGACGTGCCCATGCGCGGTGAATTTAAACGCGTTGGAGAGCAGGTTTTTCAGGATCTGCTGCAGCCGTTTCGGGTCGGTCGTCATCGCGCGCGGCAAGGCCGGATCGAATTCAATATTGAACGGCCAGGTTCTTCGACTCGGCGACATGGCGGAAGTTGCGTTCCACCGAATCGCGCATCGAGGCAAAGCCCACTTCCTCGGCATCCACGGTGACGGTGCCGGACTCGATCTTGGACAGGTCCAGGATGTCGGTGATGAGGTTGAGCAGGTCGGAGCCGGAGGAGTAGATGTTGCGGGCAAATTCGATCTGTTTGGTGGTGAGATTTCTGGAGGTGTTCTCGGCCAATTGCTGGCCGAGGATGAGGATGGAATTGAGCGGGGTGCGCAATTCATGGGACATGTTGGCCAGGAATTCGGACTTGTATTTGGAGGTCAGCGCGAGTTCCGCCGCCTTTTCCTCCAGGGCGCGGCGGGCCTGCTCGACTTCCTGGCTTTTGCGTTCGACTTCGACGTTTTGCTCGGCCAATTGGCGGGCTTTTTGGGCCAGCTCTTCGTTGGTCTGTTGCAATTCCTTTTGTTGCGATTGCAATTCAACGGTGAGTTGCTGGGATTGTTGGAGCAGGTTTTCCGTGCGCATCGTCGCCTCAATCGTATTGAGCACAACGCCGATGGATTGCGTGAGTTGTTCAAGAAAGGTCAGGTGGGTGACGTTGAACGGCGGACAGCGAGGCCAGTTCGATGACGGCCTTGGTTTGTCCTTCAAACAAGCACCGGCAACACCACAATGCTCGCCGGACGGGACTCCGCCAGGCTGGAGGCAATCGGGTGTGGTCGCGTCGGGATCTCGGTCAGCAGGATGCGCTGCTTTTCCACCGCGCATTGTCCCACGAGGCCTTCGCCGACGACAATGCGGGTCGGCTGGTCCGAGCGCAGGGCATATCCGGCCAGCAGGCTCAGGTCCATTTGTTGTCATTGCCGACCTCCATCTGGTAGATGGCGCCCTACTGCGCGCCGACCAGCGGGGCGAGTTCGGAGAGCAACATGCGCCCGACGGTGAAGAGATCGCGTTGCCCCTGCAACATGCCGGTGAATTTGGCGATGTTGGTCTTGAGCCAGTCCTGCTCCTGGTTGCGTTCGGTCGTGACGCGGAGGTTGTCGATCATCGTGTTGACGTTGTCTTTCAGTTCGGCGACTTCACCGCGCGTTTCCACTTGAATGGAACGGGTCAAGTCACCCTTGGTCACCGCCGTGGCGACTTCGGCGATGGCGCGGACCTGGGTGGTGAGGTTGGCGGCCAGCAGGTTGACGTTGCCGGTCAAGGTCCTTCCAGGTGCCTGCCGCGCCGGGCACGCTCGCCTGCCCGCCCAGCCGGCCTTCGACACCCACTTCGCGCGCCACGTTGGTCACCTGTTCGGCGAAAATCGCCAGCGTATCGGTCATGTTATTGATCGTTTCGGCCGAGCGCCGCCACTTCGCCTTTGGCCTCCACGTGAGCTTCTGCCGAAGGTTGCCGTTGGCGACCGCGGTCACCACTTTCACGATGCCGCGCACCTGGTCGGTCAGGTTGGCGGCCATGAAATTGACGCAGTCGGTCAGGTCCTTCCACGTGCCGCCCACGCCCGGGCACCTGCGCCTGGCCGC
This sequence comes from uncultured Planctomycetia bacterium, assembly GCA_963824275.1. Classification (GTDB taxonomy): domain Bacteria; phylum Planctomycetota; class Planctomycetia; order Pirellulales; family Thermoguttaceae; genus JANXQG01. The sequence goes on from CAWGOT010000014.1 coordinate 102,144, forward strand.
CCAGTTTGCCTTCCGTGCCCACTTCGCGGGCCACGCGGGTGACTTCAGCGGCAAAGGCGTTAAGTTGGTCGACCATCGTATTGATCGTGTTTTTCAATTCGAGAATTTCGCCTTTGACGTCTACGGTGATCTTCCGCGAGAGGTCGCCGCGGGCCACGGCGGTCGTGACTTCGGCGATATTGCGCACCTGGGCCGTGAGGTTGGCGCCCATCGCGTTGACCGAGTCGGTCAAGTCCTTCCAGGTGCCGGCCACGCCCGGCACCACGGCCTGCACGCCGAAGCGGCCTTCCGTGCCGACTTCGCGGGCCACGCGGGTGACTTCCGAGGCGAAACGGACGAAGCTGTTCAACCATCGTGTTGATCGTTTCCTTCAATTGCAGAAGTTCGCCGCGCACATCCACGGTGATCTTGCGCGAGAGGTCGCCGTTGGCCACGGCAATGGTCACTTCGGCGATGTTGCGGACCTGGCCGTGAGGTTGGAGGCCATGGAGTTGACGTTGTCGGTGAGGTCTTTCCACGTCCCGGCGACTCCGGGCACGGCGGCCTGGCCGCCGAGTTTGCCCTCGCTGCCGACTTCGCGCGCCACGCGGGTGACTTCCGAGGCGAAGGCGTTCAGTTGATCGACCATGGTGTTGATCGTGTTCTTGAGTTCCAGGATTTCGCCCTTGGCATCGACGGTGATCTTCCGCGAGAGGTCGCCGCGGGCCACGGCGGTGGTCACTTCGGCGATATTGCGGACCTGGGCCGTGAGGTTCGAGGCCATCGAGTTCACGGAGTCCGTCAGGTCCTTCCAAGTCCCGGCCACGCCGGGCACGGCCCCCTGGCCGCCCAGTTTGCCGTCGGTGCCCACTTCGCGGGCCACGCGGGTGACTTCCGACGCGAAGGCATTGAGCTGATCGACCATCGTGTTGATCGTGTTCTTCAACTCCAGGATCTCGCCCTTGGCGCCCGCAGTGATTTTGCGCGAGAGGTCGCCGGAGGCCACGGCGGTGGTCACCTCGGCGATGTTTCGGACCTGCGCGGTGAGGTTGGAGGCCATCGAGTTTACCTAGTCGGTAAGGTCTTTCCAAGTGCCGGCCACGCCGGGCACTTCTCCCTGGCCACCCAACCGGCCTTCGGTCCCCACTTCGCGGGCCACGCGCAGTGACTTCCGAGGCAAAGGCATTCAGTTGATCGACCATCGTATTGATGGTATTCTTCAACTCCAGGATTTCTCCTTTGGCGTCGGCGGTGATCTTGCGCGAGAGGTTGCCGCGAGCCACGGCGGTGGTGACCTCGGCAATGTTGCGAACCTGGTCCGTAAGGTTCGAAGCCATCGAGTTCACGGAGTCGGTAAGGTCCTTCCATGTGCCGGCCACAGCGGGCACCTGCGCCTGTCCGCCGAGCTTGCCGTCGGTGCCCACCTCGCGGGCCACGCGGGTGACTTCGGCCGCAAAACCGTTGAGTTGGTCCACCATCGTGTTGATGGTGTTTTTCAATTCCAAGATCTCACCCTTGGCGTCGGCGGTGATCGTCCGCGAGAGGTCGCCGCGGGCCACGGCGGTGGTCACCTCGGCGATATTGCGGACCTGGGCCGTAAGGTTCGAGGCCATGGCGTTGACCGAATCGGTCAAGTCCTTCCAAGTGCCGGCCACGCCGGGGACCACGCCCTGCACGCCCAAACGCCCTTCGGTGCCTACTTCGCGGGCCACGCGCGTGACTTCCGAGGCGAAACTGCGAAGCTGCTCGACCATGGTGTTGATCGTTTCTTTCAACTGCAGCAACTCGCCGCGGACGTCCACGGTGATCTTCCGCGAAAGGTCGCCGTTGGCGACGGCGATGGTCACCTCGGCGATGTTGCGGACCTGGGCCGTGAGGTTCGAGGCCATCGAGTTGACGTTGTCGGTAAGGTCCTTCCAGGTTCCGGCCACGCCGGAAACTTGCGCCTGCCCGCCCAACTTTCCCTCGGTGCCCACCTCGCGGGCCACGCGGCTGACTTCGAATGCAAAGGCGTTGAGTTGGTCCACCATCGTGTTGATGGTGTTCTTCAACTCCAGGATTTCGCCTTTGGCATCGGCGGTGATCTTCCGCGAGAGATCGCCGCGGGCCACCGCGGTGGTCACCTCGGCGATGTTGCGGACTTGCGCCGTGAGGTTAGATGCCATCGAGTTGACGTTGTCGGTGAGGTCCTTCCAGGTTCCCGCCACACCGGGCACTTGGGCCTGGCCGCCCAGTTTGCCGTCGGTCCCCACTTCGCGGGCCACGCGGGTCACTTCGGACGAAAAGGCGTTGAGCTGATCAACCATCGTGTTGATCGTGTTCTTCAACTCCAGGATTTCGCCCTTGGCGTCGGCCGTGATCTTCCGCGAGAGGTCGCCACGGGCCACGGCCATGGTGACTTCGGCAATGTTGCGAACCTGGTCCGTCAGATTGGATGCCATGGAATTGACGTTGTCCGTCAAGCCCTTCCAGGTGCCGGCCACGCCCGGCACGTCGGCCTGGCCGCCCAGTTTGCCGTCGCTGCCGACCTCGCGGGCCACGCGGCTGACTTCCGAGGCGAAGCCGTTGAGCTGGTCCAACATCGTATTGATCGTGTTCTTCAGCGCGAGGATTTCGCCTTTGGCGTCGGCGGTGATCTTCCGCGAAAGGTCGCCCTGGGCCACGGCCGTGGTTACTTCGGCGATGTTGCGGACTTGGGCCGTCAGGTTGGAGGCCATCGAGTTGACGTTGTCCGTCAGGTCCTTCCAAGTGCCGGCCACGCCGGGCACGGCGGCCTGTCCCCCCAGCTTGCCCTCCGTACCGACTTCGCGAGCCACGCGGCTGACTTCGGAGGCGAAACCGTTGAGTTGGTCGACCATGGTGTTGATGGTGTTCTTCAATTCAAGGATTTCCCCCTGCACGTCGACGGTGATCTTCCGCGAGAGATCCCCTTTGGCTACGGCGGTGGTCACCTCGGCGATGCCGCGGACCTGGGTGGTCAGGTTGGCGGCCATCGAGTTCACGGAATCGGTCAGGTCCTTCCATGTGCCGGCCACGCCGGGCACGATGGCCTGTCCGCCGAGTTTGCCTTCCGTGCCCACCTCGCGGGCTACGCGGGTGACTTCGGAGGAGAAGGAGCGGAGTTGCTCCACCATGGAGTTCATGGCTTCCTTGAGCTGGAGAATCTCGCCGCGGACGTCGACCGTGATTTTCTTCGACAAGTCGCCGTTGGCTACGGCGATGGTGACCTCGGCGATGCTGCGAACCTGGTCGGTGAGGTTCGAGGCCATCTGGTTGACGCTGTCGGTCAGTTCCCGCCACACGCCCGTAACGCCTTTGACCTGCGCTTGTCCTCCCAATTTGCCGGCGGTGCCTACCTCGCGGGCGACGCGGGTGACTTCCGAGGTGAACACCGAGAGCTGCTCGATCATGCGGTTGACGAGCTTTGCCGAGCGAAGGAACTCGCCCTCCAGCGGTCGGCCGTCCACTTCAAGCACGATCGATTGGCCAAGGTCGCCCTTGGCCACCGCGCCGATGGCGCGGGTCACGTCCGTGGTCGGTCGTGCGAGGTCGGCGATGAGCGTGTTGAGCGATTGAATTTCATCCACCCAGCCGCCCGTGACGCCCGGCACCGCCATGCGCTGCTCGAGCTTGCCTTCTTTGCCCACCATCCGGCAGATGCGCGCCGTCTCGTTGGCGCGCCGTTCGTTAAAGGCCAGGATCTCATTGAAAACATCGGCAATTTTGCCATGCACGCCCGTCCACTCGACAGGCAGCCGCCGCGAGAAGTCGCCGTTTCGGAAGGCAGTCAGGGCGTATAGAACCTGCTGCGTGAAAAATCTCTCCGGGTCGACGGTCCGGCGATTGCTGTCGCCCCATGCCGGCCGTTCTTCGACTGCCACGGATGTCGTCTCGGATGGGACGGCAGTCACGGTCTCGGGAATGGATTGGTCCTTTCGGGCGTGCGTTCTCATCGCTTGCCACCGAACTTTCTAACTTGGGATAATTGATCTCCGGTGAGCTGTCAACGACGTCCCGCGGCGGAGGAAGGCGGGGAGCAGGGAGCCCGGCGATTGATTCCGCTCCCTGCTCCCCGCCTTCATTTCATTGCTTTACCCCTCCCCGGGAAATCAGGGATTTCCCTAGACGTTGACAGGGAAATCACGGGGAGTTGCTTTCTGCACTCGCCGGTCCGGTAGGATCTTCAGAGCCGCGCCGAAAGCGTCAACAACGATCCGGACCGTTTCGACCTGGGGCGACCCGTGGACGCGACGGCACATGGTGCGACCAGGTCGGTCGCTGACGGTCCTTTGGCGTTGGTTTCAAGTTGGCGTTTGGGCTCAACTTCGCCACGACGGATAGGGATCTCCTTGGGGCAAGTAATCCCCAGCCGAACGGTTTTGCCCGAAATTGCCAGCACGCGGATCGTGATCCCCTTACCAACTAAAATATCCTCGTGTGGCTTGCGTGATAGGACAAGCATGTTTTATTTCCGTAAGTATTTTTTAAAACCTTCCATAGTGTTGGTGCAAAAGGTCTTAGCGATTTGTGCGGTAAGCCCGATCGGGGAAATCGACGTGCAGTTCATTGGAAACATGCCGCACGCCTTCGAAAGAACCGCCGATTGTTTGGGCGAGTTGCTTCAAGTAGTAGGTTGGCACCCGCCCACGGAGCGAAAGCACGCCATGGTCCAAGGTGCAACTTATATTTCGCAGGGGCAAATAAGGAGATCGCTGAAAACGGCCTCGAATGGCCGCTTCCACCGTGACGCTGGTTTCCGCGCCGCGTTCCCTGACCTTGGATGGTCGATTGTCTTGGTGCTTCATGACGGCCATGATCATGATCGAAGACTTCCTTTCTCGGCAACTTGAGATTATGCGTGAATTGGGAATTCATGGGCGAAATCGTCTGGCCCAACTGATCGTACTTTGAGTTTAGACTTGAAATAGGAAGCGGCAAATAGGAAACAAGTTGAACCGTTCCTCAGGAATGACCGTAACCAGCGATGGAAAACTCCTTAAAGGCTATCCGAAAATGCGGGAGACGAGATGTCGGGTGTGGTCGGCAGTTGTGGGTCTTCGTTGCACTCGACCGCACCCTACAGCCACAAATAATCATGGGGGGTAGTTGCCCGAAACGCCGGGGCGCACTAGTATTCTTCGCCGAGATTGCCACCTGGAATCGGAAATGCGAGAAATTAATGAGCATAACCTCGTCGCCAGTGCGGTCCTTTAAGGTGGCCGTTGTTGACGACCATCCCATTGTACGGTGCGGGCTTGCGGAAGCGGTCTCTTGCGAGCCGGACCTTCAAATTTGTGCGGAGGCCTCCGGCATTGCGGAGGCCCTGCAGAAAATGGAGGGCACGTCTCCGGATGTCGTCGTCATCGACATTGTTTTGAACGGGGAGGATGGAATCGAACTCATCGACTATGTCAAGTCGCGATTTTCCGCAGTCAAGGTCCTTGTCTACTCCGCCCACGACGAGGAGACATTTGCCGGACGGGTCTTGCGGGCAGGCGCCGTGGGATTTGTCAACAAGCGCGAACCGATCGGCAAGGTTGTCGACGCCATCCGCCAGGTCCTCCGCGGCGAGGTTTATCTCAGCCCCCAGATGACAAGCAACCTTTTGCATCGAGCGGCGATCGGCCAGACACTCGACTCCGATCCCGTGACGACTCTTTCCGACCGGGAATTACAGGTCTTCCACATGATTGGCGAGGGCTTCAGCACGGTTCAAATTGCCGAAAAGCTGCAGGTAAGCCCCAAGACGGTCGAATCGCACCGCAAGACGATCAAAGACAAGCTTGACTTGCAAACCAGCGCCCAGTTGAGCCGTCGTGCGTTCCAGTGGGTCATGGAGAAACGTTGAGGGCCAAGTTATTCTGGGCACCGTTGTCGGTGACCGTGACGCTCGTCACTTGGCCGTCAGGCCAAGCTCGACCATCTCGGTTTTCATGACAGCCATGATCATTATTTTGGCAACGTCCGTTCTGTGCGACTGTAAATGTCGCTTCGAAATTTCTTCACGCCGCGGACCGATCGGCCGATTTGGCGTCGGGAAAACCAGGCTGGCTGGCAAAGCACCAGGCAACGGGACGGGGATTAGGTCCCGTTTTTCAAATTGAATCGGATTCTGACGGGAGAGAGGGACGCCGGCACCCCCATGTGACGTTCCAACGGGCCGAGTTTCGGGTCGCATGGGAGGTGCACGCGTCCCTTTCTCCGCGGCACACGATTTGCAAAAGCACTTTCCAATGTTCGCGAGTGATGCACCCGTCAGGTAATCTCGCGTGGAATTCACGGTCTATGCATTCTCAGAGTTTTGGAAAGGAGACGAATGATGCGACGCTATTCGTTGATCGGAGCGATCGCTGTTACTTTCAGTCTGGCTGCCGCTCAGTCTTGGGGCCAGGAAATCAAGGGCCCGCAGGCCGGCGCGGTTCAGGGCACGGGACAAGCCGCTATGGGAGCGGAAAGGCCTGCGGCCGATGCAGCGGGTGAAACCGCGCGCCATGATGGCAACGGCCAGTCGCTTGCCGCGCCCGCGCTGCCGAACACTCCGGCGGGCATTTCCAACATCGGGGCTGACATCAAGCAAGGAAGTGATGCTCGGGCAAACATGGCCCCGACACTGAGCCCTCCGATGCCGCCCGATGCGAGAAATCCGGCCAACGTGACCGGCGACGGGGCACCCGCGCGCGGGTCGCCCGACCCGTGGCGCTACCGCTTTGAAAACGGGCGATGGTGGTACTGGACGCCGCAAAATCAGTGGATGTGGTACGGCGACAATGGTTGGGTCGCTTACGACACCGCCGTGCCCTACACGGCGGCCTATGGTGCCTACCCGGTTCCAGTTCCAGTTCCGAGCACCGGATTCTATTATCCCGGTTATTGGTACGGCGGGCGCTACTATTATCGCCCCGGCGTTTACGTCGAAGTGGGCGGCATGCGGGTCGGCGTTGGAGGCGGCGGTGGCGTCCGGGTCCGCGTGGGCGGATACCGCTATCGATGATAACCTGCTTGCCATGGCAATTCCCGTCGGCGTCTCGATTCGACGGTAGGCGTCGATTGCGATAGTGGCCCTCGCTCCCCTTCCAGTGCAGTTGAGGGCCATCGGGCCGGGGCGAAAGCGCACGAGGTTATCTGTCAGACGATCAGCGAGCACAACGTGCAGTTGAGGGCCACCGGGCCGGGGCAAAAGCGCCCCGGCCCTCCTTTGTAGGTGCCTTGACGGACCCCATTGGCCGGACAATACTTGCAATATCCATCGCGAATCGGAAATTACTCCGGCACGTACTGCCGTCGTTGGACTCTTCCGGGTTCGGCGAAGTGCACCCTACTACCTGATGTTTTGCAGCCAAAACCGGAAGAGCCCGCCTTTGGCCCGACCCGCGCAACGCAAAGGGGAAAAGCAGTGCAGCAGGATACCCCCCATCCTCCGCAAGGCGCGTTGCGGCAAGCCGACGGAAGCGTCGTCTGGCGCGTCTGGGCGCCGTTGTCCGCGACCGTGACGCTCGTCACCTGGCCCTCAGGCCAACGGCGGGAAACGGTCATGACGCGGGGGCGCCCGCTTGCGGGTCACGGCGGCTACTTCACCCATCGGCAATCGCAGGCGAACGATGGCTTGCGGTACGCATTCCAACTGGCCGACGGCCGCGAGTATCCCGATCCCGCCTCGCGCTGGCAGCCCGAGGGCGTGCATCGCAGCTCGGCCCTCTTCTCTCCGCAGTCGTACGCCTGGTCGGACGGCGACTGGCGCGGCATCGCCCGCGACGACCTGGTCATCTACGAATTGCACGTCGGGACCTTCACGCCCGAGGGCACGTTCGACGCCATCGTTCCCCGCTTGCCGCAATTGGCCTCGCTGGGGATTACGGCGGTCGAGTTGATGCCCGTGGCGCAGTTTCCCGGCGACCGCAATTGGGGTTACGACGCCGCCTGTCCTTATGCCGTGCAGAACAGCTATGGCGGGCCGCGGGAACTGCAACGTTTGATCGATGCAGCCCATCAGGTCGGACTCGCCGTCATCCTGGACGTCGTCTACAACCATCTCGGCCCCGAAGGCAATTACCTCGGCGCAGTTCGGACCCTATTTCACCGATCGCTATTCCACGCCATGGGGAACGGCCGTCAATTACGACGGACCGGACAGTGATGCCGTGCGGCAGTTCGTCGTCGACAACGCCTGCGCGTGGGTCCGCGATTTCCACGCCGACGGCCTGCGGCTGGATGCGGTGCATGCCATTTTCGACCTCAGCCCTCGGCACATCCTGGAGGAAATTCAAGCTGCGGTGCGGCGGGAATCCTCCCTCGCTGAGCGACATCTTCATGTCATCGCCGAGAGCAATGCCAACGACGTCCGCCTGGTCCGTTCGCAATATCGCGGCGGCTACGGCCTGGACGGCGTCTGGAGCGACGATTTCCACCACGCCCTCCACGCCCTGCTGACCGGCGAGCGCGACGGCTACTACGTCGATTTCGGCGAGCCCTGGCAGGCGGCCAAGGCATTCAACGACGTATTTGTGAACGACGGTTGTTACAGTCGATGGTATCGCCGCCGTCACGGCGGCCGTGCGGGCGGATTGGACCGCACGCGCTTCGTGGTCTGCATCCAGAACCACGATCAGGTGGGAAACCGCCCGCGGGGTGATCGCTTAGGCCTGCTGATTCCCCCGGCCGCGCAGCGGCTAGCGTGCGGTTTGCTGTTGCTCTCGCCGTGCCTGCCGCTGTTGTTCATGGGCGAGGAATACGGCGAAGAGAGGCCGTTTCCTTTTTTCTGCTCGTTTGGCGATCCGGTCGTCGTCGAAGGCGTGCAGCGGGGCCGTCGCCGCGAGTTCGCCGAGCGCGTCTCCTTGCGCAACCGGATCGACCGCCCGCGTTTGACGACGGGTCAATTCACACCAACCCGAAGCGTAAGCGAGGCAGCGACTCAGACTCCTCGCTGACGCTTCGGGTTAGTGTTCGTGGCGACCGCGAGCAGGACATTCCCGACCCCCAGGACCCAAGAACCTTCGCCGCGGCCAAGCTCGCGTGGGAATGGCCGGAAGGTTCGCTGCAGGCGAAACTGCGGCAACTGTATCAAGATTTATTGGCGGCCCGCCGTCGCTGGCCGGCGTTGCGCGATCGGCGGCAGACCGAGGCCCGCCTTCTGAACGTGTCAGGAGAGAAGACTCCGGCCTTGTTGCTGCTCCGGCGCGGCAGAGACGCAGGGCTGCTGGCGGTGGCAAACCTTACACCGTGCAACGTGTCGTTCCCGGAATTCGACGGTCGGGAACTCCTGCTGAGCACGGAAGACGCACGCTATGGAGGATGCCGCAAGTTACTCCCCTCTCCCGCTGGGGGAGGGGCAGGGGGTGAGGGCGAGGGGACTTTTCAACCGATTCTCCCTTACGAACTGCTGGTCTTTAGCGGACCCGGAGGACGATCATGAGCGATCTCGAGTCTTGGGCACAGTGGCTTGCGCAGTCCGTTGCCGAAACGGTCGCCCGCCGCCGTTGTCGCGTGTCGGCGAGCTACCGCCTGCAGTTCGAGCACGGTACGATGACCTTCCGCGATGCGGCCGGCATCGTGCCCTACCTGGACGAACTCGGCATCAGCCACCTCTATGCCTCGCCTTACCTCAAAGCCCGCATGGGAAGCCCGCACGGATATGCCATCGTTGACTATGCCCGTCTGAATGACGAGTTGGGCAGCGAGACCGATTATCGGGCGATGGTTGATGCCCTGCAGGGCCGCGCCATGGGCCAGATCCTGGACATCGTGCCCAACCACATGAGTGCCACGCCTGCCGAAAACGCCTGGTGGAACGACGTGCTGGAGAACGGCCCCGCCTCGCCGCACGCAGCCTACTTCGACATCGATTGGCGGCCCGTCCAGGCGGAACTGCGGAACCGAATCCTCTTGCCCATCCTGGGTGATCAGTATGGACAGGTCCTGGAATCGGGCGAACTGAAACTGGAGTATCGAGCGGGGGCCTTTTCCCTGCGCTACTTCCAGACGCTCCTGCCGATCGAGCCGCGGACCTGCCGCACCATTCTGACCCGCCGCTTGGACGTCTCTGAAAGAAGCTCAGCCGCCGGACTCCGCAGACGTCCGCGAACTGGAGAGCATCGTCACCGCCCTGGAACACCTGCCCGAAGCGACGGATACCGATCCCCAGCGGATCGCCGAACGGCAGCGCGAGAAGGAGGTCGTCAAGGGCCGGCTCTGTGCGCTCGACGGATCGCGCGGCGGCGGTCGCCGAGTTCATCGCTCGCAACCTGCAGGAGCTCAACGGCACGCCCGACGACCCGCACAGTTTCGACGGCCTCGACGCCTTCCTCGACGCCCAGGTCTATCGGCTCTCGCACTGGAAGGCCGCCGCCGATGAGATCAATTATCGCCGCTTCTTCGATATCAACGAGTTGGCGGCCGTGTGCATGGAAAGTCCCCAGGTCTTTGCGGAGAGTCACGGCCTGGTCTTCGAACTGCTGGTCCACGGCGACGTCAGCGGACTCCGCGTCGATCATATCGACGGCCTGTACGATCCGGCGGAATACCTGCGGCGCTTGCAGCGGGGCTACTTGGTGGCGCTGGGCAAAGACCTTCACCAGCGGGCGGCCGCCGCGCGGTCCGTGAGCACGGGGACACGGGGAGACGGGGTCACGGGGACGCGGGGACACGGGGACGCGGGGACGCTGGTCCCGCCGCTCGGCGTCTCCGCGTCTCCCCTCACCGCGTCTCAGCATCCGGCGCCGCCGGGCCCACCTCCGCCGTGGAGCGACATCGAGCCCGCCTTCCTGCCGGCCGTGACGGAAATGACCTGTACCCAGCGCGCCGCGCTGCCGCTCTACGTGGTCGTGGAAAAGATCCTTGGCGCAGACGAAGCCCTGCCGGAAGACTGGCTCCTGGCGGGCACCACGGGTTACGACTTTTTGAACTCCGTGGCCGGGTTGTTCGTCGATCCGTCCAGCCTGACCGAACTGTCCAAAATCTATGGCCGCTTTATCGACGAGCGGCTCGATTTCCGCGAAGTGGCACAGCAGTCGAAGCGGCAGATCTTCCGTGCCTCGATGTCCAGCGAGTTGCAATTACTCGCGCACCGCCTGAATCGCATTTCCCAGCGCCACCGCCGGTCGCGGGATTTCACGCTCAATACTCTGCGGACCGCACTCCGCGAAATCCTCGTCTGTTTTTCCGTCTACCGCACCTACATTCGCGAGGGCTACGTCTTGGAGCGCGACCGGCAGGCGGTCTGCCGCGCCGCGGCGCAGGCCAAGCGGCGTAATCCCGCTACGGATGCCGACGCCTTCGATTTCATTCGCGACGTGCTCCTGCTGGAGCGCCCGCCCGATCTGAACGAGGCCGGCCGCCGCGAGCGGGAACTGTTCGTGGGGCGCGTGCAGCAAGTCACCAGCCCCGTGACGGCCAAGGGCATCGAGGATACGGCCTTCTATCGCGTCTTCCCCTTGGCGTCGTTGAACGAAGTGGGGAGCAGTCCCCTCCGCGGCGCCGTGCGAATCGAGGACTTTCACCGGCATAATCTCGCCCGGCAGGCCGCCTGGCCGCAGTCGCTGATCGCAACCACCACGCACGACACCAAGCGCAGCGAAGACGCCCGCGCGGATCAGCGTGCTTTCAGAAATCCCCCATCTCTGGCGCAAAGCGGTGAATCGCTGGGCCCGTTTGAACCGCCGGCATCACCGTGAGGTGGCCGGGCAACCGGCCCCCAGCCGCAACGACGAGTATCACTTCTACCAGAGCCTGGTGGGTGTCTGGCCGCTGGCGCCGATGGAGGGCAAGGGCCTCCGCGCGCTGGCCGCCCGCATGGCGGCGTATATGGAAAAGGCCACCCACGAGGCCAAGGTCCACACGAGTTGGATCAATCCCGACGCGGAATATGACGCCGCGGTCCGCGAGTTCGTCGCCGCCGTGCTCGACGACCGTCCCCGCAATCGATTCCTGGCGGAAGTTCGCCGCTTTCACGAGCAGGTCGTGAATTGGGGGCTTTACGGCGCGTTGTCGCAAACCCTCTTGAAGCTGACCGCGCCGGGCGTGCCGGACATTTACCAGGGCCAGGAGTTGTGGGATTTCAGCCTCGTCGATCCGGACAGCCGGCGGCCGGTCGATTTCGCCCTCCGCGGAAAGATGCTCGCGCAACTCCGCAAGGACGCCGGCCGCAATGATCGTTCGTTGCTCGCCCTTGCCCGCCGGCTTGCGCAGGACCCCCGCGACCCGCGAATCAAGCTTTTCGTCACGTGGCGGGTGCTCCAGTGGCGTCGTCAGCATGCCGATCTCTTCCGACTGGGAGAGTACACTCCTTTGGACGTCAGCGGCCCGCAGGCCAGGCATGTGTGTGCCTTCGCACGGGAGTTCGCGTCACCCGCGGCAGGCCCAACGACGGCCGTCGTGATCGCGCCCTGCCTGGTTGCGGAGTTGACGCGGTCGAGCGCCGACTCCCTGGCGACCCCGCCGCCGATCGGCCCTGCGGTCTGGGCGGACACTTATGTCACCGTGGGAAACGCGATTTCTGGGCACCCCCGCGGGTCCGCTGAGGAACCTGTTCACGGGACAAGTATTGCCGCTGGAGAATTCCCGCCTGCCAGTGGCCGTCGCTCTGGCGGATTTTCCAGTGGCATTGCTGGCGAATCTGTAGCGGACATTTGCATGGCACGGAGCACCGCGCTGACCGACCTTTCCGAGCGCATCCGGTCCGAGGCGGCCCTGCGCGACAGCGAAGCCCGGCATCGGGCCATTCTCGACGCCACGATCGACGGCATCATCACCATCGACGCGCGGGGGATGATCGAATCGGCCAATCCGGCCGCCGAACGCCTGTGCGGCTACACCCAAGCGGACGTTCCATTTTACGGTCAAGCTCGCTACGGCCAGCAAAGCACGCAGGAGGTCGTCCGCTGCCTGTCCGAATACCTGCAATCGGCACGTACGTTCGAGCCCGTGCCGGCCAAGACTGGTTGCAGGCGATTAAGCGTTGTATCGGTGGTCAGCGATCCCGACAAACGCTGCCCAATTCACTGATTCGCCGGTCCCAATCGACGGCCGCAGACCTTGACCGGATCATTCGCCAGACCTACTATTCCAACATTCCGAATTAACAAACAATTGTATTTGGCATGACCGATCGACAAAAACAAGAGCAATGCCGAGAGTAATGACCCGTATGCCGCGAGCGAACCGGATCGACAAGACGCGTGGTTGCAGCTTTCTCATCCTAAGCCTGTCGATGATGACCGGCCTGGGAGGATGCAATCAAGGTTCACCTCCCGCAGTTCCGCCGCCGCTGGAGGCCAGCGTGGCTCACCCGCTTGAGCGAGACGTTGTCGAGTGGGACGTTTACACAGGACACCTCGAGGCCCCGCAAGTGGCGAATGTGGCGGCGCGAGTCAGCGGTCTGATCGTCGAGATGCCCTTTGAAGAAGGCGCAATCGTGAAGCGCGGGGACGTGCTGGCGGTGATCGATGACCGGCCCTTCAAGGCCGATCTGGATCTCAAGCAGGCCGACCAGCAAAAGGCCGAATCCGCGCTGGCCCTCGCGAACATCACCTTCGATCGCACGGCGACCTTGCGGAAAACGAATGCCGTCTCGCAGCAGGATTTCGACAACGCCAAGGCGGCCTGCGAGCAGGCTGCGGCGGTCGTGGCCGGCGCGAAGGCCGCGGTGGAATCGGCGCGACTGAACCTGGAATGGTGCCGCGTGCTGTCGCCGATCGATGGACGCGTCAGCTACAAGAAGGTGACGGTCGGCAATCTTGTCAACGGCGGCGCGGGCCAGGCGGCGCTGCTCACTACGGTCGAATCGGTCTCGCCGGTCTTTTGCTACGTCAACGTCGACGAAAACTCGGTGCTGAAGTATCAGACGCTGGCCGAGGAGCGGAAGCTGCTCAGCGCTCGCGACGGAAAGGTGCCATGCTACGTCGAACTGGGAAATGAATCCGGCTTTCCGCACCAAGGCGCGATCGACTTCGAGGACAACCACGTCGATCCGGCGACGGGCACGATGCGCGTCCGCGGCGTTCTGCCAAACCAATCGGGCCGGCTCATCCCGGGCCTCTTCGCCCGCATGCGAGTGCCGGGCAGCGGGCGCTATCGCGCCTGTTGGTGCCCGACGCGGCGATCGGCAACGATCAGAGTCAGCATACCGTCCTGGTCGTGGACAAGGATCATAAGGTACAGGTTCGGCCCGTGCAACTGGGCGCACTGTTCGGCGATTTGCGGGCGATCGTTTCCGGCATCAGCGCGGACGATCTTGTCGTGACCAACGGCCAGATGCACGCCCGCCCCGGCTCGATCGTGACGCCGACCGAAGTGCCGATCCCGGAGAAAGGGGCGTTTTCCGATCCGGCAGCGGCCGTTGCCCGCACGGACCCGCAGCGCGATGCCGGCCGTTCCCAGTCCGCGGCCGGCGGACTCTTGCATTCCTCGCCTGCCGCAGAGCCGGCCAGCGGGGTGCGTTGATGCGGTTCGCCTTTTTCTTCATCGAGCGGCCGGTCTTTGCCGCCGTGCTTTCGATCGTCACGGTGATCGTCGGAGGGCTTGCCCTCCTCGTGCTGCCGATCGCGCAGTTCCCCGATATTGCCCCGCCTACGGTGACCGTCACCGCCAGCTATCCCGGCGCCAACGCCAAGACCGTGGCCGAGACGGTGGCGACCCCGATCGAAGAACAGGTCAATGGCGTCGAGGGCATGCTCTACATGTCGAGCCAGAGCACGAACGACGGCAACATGATCCTCACTGTGACGTTCAAACTGGGCACGAACCTGGACATTGCCCAGGTGCAGGTCCAGAACCGCGTGGCCATCGCGCAGCCGCTCTTGCCGCCGGACGTGCAGCGCGAGGGCGTCGTGGTCAAAAAGGCCTCGCCGAACGTCACGCTGGGGATCGCGGTTTATTCGCCCGACGGCAGCCGCGACCCGCTCTATGTGAGCAACTACGTCACGCTGCAGGTCAAGGACGAACTGGCCCGGCTGCCGGGCGTGGGCGACTTGACGATCTTCGGCGCCCGCGACTATTCGATGCGGCTGTGGCTGAATCCGGAGCATTTGGCGGCCCGCAATTTGACCGTCGGCGACGTCATCACGGCCGTTCAAGAGCAGAACGTGCAGGTGGCCGCCGGGATCGTCGGCGGCCCGCCCCTGCCGGCGGGCAAGGCGCGTTTCCAGTACACGGTCAATGCCCTGGGGCGGCTGACCGAGCCCAAGGACTTCGCTGAGATCATCGTCAAGACCGGCGCCGACGGCAGCGTGACCCGCGTGAAAGACGTGGCGAACGTCGAACTCGGCGCGGCCGATTACAGCACTAGCACGCACTACAACGGCCTGCCGGCCGTGGGCATCGGCGTCTTCCAGTTGCCGGGAACCAACTCGATCGCCACCGCCAACGCGATTTACAAAAAACTCGAGGAACTGAAGCAGAGTTTTCCTTCCGGCATCGCCTACGCCATCCCTTACGACACCACGACCTTCGTTCGCGACAGCATTCAGGACGTGACGAAAACGCTCTTCGAGTCGGTCGGTCTGGTGGCGCTGGTGGTCTTGATCTTTCTGCAAAGCTGGCGGGCTTCGCTCGTGCCGCTCTTGGCGATTCCCGTTTCGCTGATTGGAACGTTCGCCGTGATGTGGGCCTTCGGTTTTTCGCTCAACAACCTCTCGCTGTTCGGGCTGGTGCTGGCCATCGGCATTGTCGTGGACGACGCCATCGTGGTCGTGGAAAACGTCGACCGCTGGATCGAGCAGGGCCTCTCGCCCCGCGACGCCACGTACCGCGCCCTGGAGGAAGTCACTCCGGCGGTCCTCGCCATCGCCGTGGGCCTGACCGCGGTTTTCGTGCCGGTCGCGTTTATCAGTGGAATCACCGGGCAGTTTTACCGGCAGTTCGCGCTGACGATCTCCTTCTCCACGCTCCTCTCGGCATTCAATTCGCTCACGCTCAGCCCGGCACTGGCCGCGCTGATTCTCAAGCCGCATGCGGCCAGGAAGGACTGGCTGTCGCGCCTGATCCATCTTGTCTTGGGCTGGTCCTTCCGCATCTTCAATCGCGGATTGAACGGGCTGAATGCGACCTACGTGGTTCTGCTGCGGCAGGTCGTAAGGCTTTCGCTCCTGGCGCTAGCGGTTTATGCCGGCCTGCTTGCTCTGACCTACCTGGAATTCAAGCAGGTTCCCCTCGGTTTCATTCCGCAACAGGACCAGGGCTACCTCGTCGTGGCCTTGGTGTTGCCCGACGCGTCGGCAATCGACCGCACCGACGCGGTCCTGAGCCGGCTCTCCGACATCGCCATGAAAGTGCCGGGCATCGAAGGCACCTTCGCCATTACGGGACTGAATCTTCTGTCGGGCACGAACCAGACGAACGCGGCCACGATGTTTCTGCCGCTTGAGCATTTCAGCAAGCGAAATGGAAAACCGGCCGAATCGGCGGAGGCGCTGTCGGGATATTTGATGGGGGAATTCGGCCGCATCCAGGAAGGCTTTTCGCTGGTCTTGATGCCGCCCCCCGTGCAGGGCATCGGGCAGGCGGGAGGATTCAAGATGCAGGTGGAGGACCGTTCCGGCCGCGCAACGCCGCAGCAATTGCAGGCGGCGACCGACGCGCTGATCGCCGCCGCCGGCAAAGATCCGCAGATCGCCGCCCTCTTTACCTCGTTCCGCGCCGGCGTGCCGCAATTGTACGCCAACGTCGATCGGGTCAAAGCCAAGAAGGAGAACGTCGCGGTCACCGACGTCTTTCAAGCCCTGCAGGTTTACCTGGGCAGTTTCTATATCAACGAGTTCAACTACCTCGGCAGGACCTATAAGGTGATTGCCCAGGCGGACGCCCGCTTCCGCGCGCTGGAGTCCGATGTCGCACAACTGAAGACCCGCAACGCGTCCGGCG
Organism: uncultured Planctomycetia bacterium; assembly: GCA_963824275.1. Taxonomy (GTDB): domain Bacteria; phylum Planctomycetota; class Planctomycetia; order Pirellulales; family Thermoguttaceae; genus JANXQG01. The sequence continues at coordinate 118,974 of CAWGOT010000014.1, forward strand.
CGATGGTCCCGCTGGGGACCGTCATGGAGCTGAAACGGATTGCCGACGCCGACCGCATCAATCGTTACGACTTGTATCCCTCCGCCGAAATCAACGGCGCCGGCGCGCCGGGAGTCAGCAGCCGGCAGGCCATCGAGATCATGGGGAACGTCGCCAGAAGAGTTCTTCCGGCCGGGTTCACTTACGAATGGACCGAGCTGGCGTACCAGGAGGAAACGGCCGGCAACACGGCCCTGTATATCTTCCCGCTCTGCGTGTTATTTGTTTTCCTTACGCACTCGGCGGAATACGAGAGCTTCGCGCTTTCGCTGGCGATCATTCTCATCGTGCCGATGTGCCTGCTGTGCGGCATGGCCGGCGTCTACTTCAGCGGGCTCGACAACAACATCTTCACGCAGATCGGCTTCGTGGTGCTGGCCGGCATGAGCGTGAAGAACGCCGTGCTGATCGTGGAGTTCGCCAAGCAGCAGCAGGAGCACGATCCGAATATGGGCGCCGCGGATGCGGCCATTACCGCGGCCAGACTCCGCCTGCGGCCGATTCTCATGACGAGTTGTGCGTTCATTTTCGGGGTCCTGCCGCTGTTGTTTGCTACCGGCGCCGGCGCGGAGATGCGGCACGCCTTGGGAACGGTCGTGTTCTACGGCATGATCGGCGTCACGATTTTCGGGCTCTTCCTCACGCCCGTCTTCTACACCGTCATCCGCAAGCTCGGCGGCGACAAGCCGATGCGCGTCCCGCTGGCATTCCCCGACGCTCCCCCCGCCGCGCTGGCACACGACGCGCCGGCACATGACGAGGGCTGAAACGTCTCACCCGCGTTTCGCCTTTTCTTGGCTCTGGCCTGTGAATTATGCCTGGAGGCCGCTTACCAGACGGCGTGGCAACAGTTTCCGGCCCCATTGAAGCAACCGCTGGAGGAAAAAAGGGAATGCGCCCTGGGAAACGGTTCCCTCAGTTCATGCCCTATACGTCGCGGGGATGAACAGCGATTATGCCAGGATAGCGCCTGAAGTCAGCAATGTTTAGGGTCAGAATTTCCGAGATTCCGTGAACCCGCATTGCGGCAACTATGCGAGCATCGTGGACCTGAACCCCGGATACGCTGTTGACAACCACGATGCGGCGCCATTCTTGATGCACTTCGGCACGATCCGGCGCCAAGAGAAAGATGCGTTCAATCACTCGCGCCCAACTATCGGTGGCGGGTACCGACATGCCAAGACCGTTGGCCGACTTTGGCGCGTACAAACACGCCAGAACTCGGCGAGATTCTGGGAAAGGTAGTGAATTGTCTCCCCGCGCAGCTTCAGCTTCCGCAACGCCGCGCGAATGATAGCGTGATCCGGATCGCCGCGCTGCAGCACTCGCAATAGAATGTTCGTGTCCGCCAGAAATGGCATCAATCATCCCCGTAAATGCTCTCACGCGTGTACGCTTCTGCCGGAAGAACCGGTATCGTGTCCGAAGCCGACGCAAGTTCGTCCAGTCCGGCTTCGAATTCTTCGAAGGTTACTTGGTCCGTTTCCAATTCATCCGAAACTGGATCACGAAACTCGCTCATGCCAATCGGCGGCAGCGAGAGCCAGTCCGTCGGCTCCGAGGGATTATTGATCGGCCTCACCTCGACCCGCGTCCCGTCCGGCCACTCGACTGGCTGGGCGAGTTCGATTCGACCATTGTGAATCACGGCTGTTATGCTTTTCATAGTTTCCTCCTTTCATTATTTCCGTTGTGAATTATACCATGATACTTCGGGCCTCTCCTGGTTTAGATCGGCATCAGAACGGCTGCTTGCGCTGGCCCTTCGCTGGACTTGGAACCTATATCATATCTGATTATCGACGGCTTGGGTAGCGATTTTGGCGGCTGACAGCAGCATTTGTGAGGCACTTGCCGGATTGGAGGAGCAACTTGTAAATGTCGAGCGGCGGCCTTGCCCAAACCTCGACTTACTCAAATCTTCTCCCAAATCTACCCGCGCCAGGGCGGCAGATGGTGCGTTTCCAGCACCAGATGCTTGAAACCCCATGAGCGGCGGTCCAATAGCCAGACGCGCTAAGATCTTGCTGGCAGCCGTCAGCGAATGGCTCGCTGCAGGACGCCTGCCAGTCGTGGCTGGGGTACCAAGCCCACTGCTGGCCGGCCGTCGTCCGCTTGTGTGGCCTGCCCTCGCGATGGATAATTGAAGATGGCTCGACGCTGACCGGATGGGTAGGCGGCGGCGTGGTTCGGTTGACACAGACCGATAAAAAGGAAGCGAAAATGGCGACGCTGCAGCCCCTTCAATACGGCCTGCGTGAGCTGTTTATCTGGATCACTTCGGTCGCGGTTGCGTTTTCGATTTTCATGACGTGGAGACAGGCAATCGTCATTTGGCTCGTGTTTTACGCGCTTAATTGTCGCATGCTGCGGGCGTATGTTCGGCGCATTCCGGATTCAGCATCCAGGCGGGCCGCGTTTTGCAAGCGTTTCTGGCGAGTTGCCTGGCTCATATTGCCCGTTTCCCTCTGCCTGGACTTCGTCATTCTTGCGGACACCTATCGCAACTACGGCATGGACGGCTATGAAGGCGTCGGCTGGCCCGCCCCCTTCATGGAACGTGGCGGTTTCTCCTACCATGAGCACCACAGCGTCCCGGCACTGACGTTGGACGTTGCAGCGTCCCTTGCCATTGCCGTGGCAACGGGACTGGCACTGAGGGACGGCGGACGACGACTTTCCACGGTCGTAGCTCGGTTCTTTCGCGGGCGAAGCCTGACCCCGCCTGTCCGCTAAAGGTACACGGGGGACAGAAGAATCGCAGAGAGGACGATGGGGAAAGGAAAATGGCGGAGAGGCATCGAAAAGGAACTGCGTAACACTGTTCCTGCAATTTCCTTTCCCCCATATTCGTTTCTCCTCCCCTATTTTCTTGCCAATCATTTTTCTCTCGAAGGAGTTTAACCACAGAGAGCACAAAGGCCACAAAGAACTTTCTGCGCTCTCTGCGTTCTTTCGCGGCCATCACGCGTGGCGGAGGCTGGCGCTTCCCAGTGCCGTGGGCCGAGCCTTCGATTGGCTCTGGCCTGTAGAAATTCAACTCTGACATGGAGATGAGTATCCCCATTCCGCTGTATCCTGCAGCCTTGCCACGACATCCGTTTGGGGCTATACTAACCGGGGTTGCTGTTGACGGGCCAATTTCGATCGCGAGCCGCTGCATGAGCACTATTCAGTTTGAAACCGAGTCGGTTCGGATTCCGCTGTGGGTCACCGATCTGTCCTCGTTTCGGCGTTGGGCGGACTCCGAGGAATCGCCCGATAAGGCGACGGTCTGCTATCTTTCCGGAGAGGTCTGGGTGGAAATGAGCAAGGAGCAAATTTACTCTCACAACCAGGTGAAGACCGAATTCGCCCGCGTCCTTGCCGGACTTGTCAAACAACGTCGTTTGGGCTGTTATTTCAGCGACGGTCTGTTCTTGACGAACATCGAGGCGGATCTTTGCTCAAAACCCGACGGCACGTTCGTTTCCCGCGAGGCGTTTGCCACCCAGCGCGTGCGATTGATCGAAGGCTCGCTGGAAGGCTTCGTGGAAATCGAGGGCACGCCCGACGTGGTCCTGGAGGTTGTCAGCGGCAGTTCCGTCCGCAAGGATACCGAGTGGCTGCGGGACTTGTACTGGAAGGCGGGCATCACGGAGTATTGGCTGGTCGACTGCCGTGGCGAGCGGGTCGATTTCGACATCCTCCGCCATACGACCGCCGGCTATTCCGCGGCGGGCAAATCGGCAGGCTGGATAGAATCCACCGTGTTCGGTCACGCGTTCCTGCTGACGCGGCAGGCCGATGAAATGGGCCAACCCGAGTACACTTTGGAGGCCCGCGCGACCCCCCCGTGCTGACGCGTTCTTCGCAAAAGGGGAATCACCGATCGTCGCCCGCTTGGGTAGCGATTTTGGGTGCGACCCAGGCGGCGAAGGGCGAAAGCCTGGAGTGTCTTCGCGTTTCACCTTGAAATCGCGTTCTCCTCCGCGATTTTCGCGTACAGCCTCCCGCTTTCTCGAAGCGTCCGCTGGCCTGTCCGGTAATCCACCGCATACAGGCCGTAGCGAGGGCGGAATCCCTCGATCCACTCGAAGTTGTCCATCAGCGACCAGTGGCAATACCCCACGACCGGAATCCCATCCTGGATCGCCCGATGGACAACCGCGAGGTGGTCGAGCAAGTACCGGGCCCTCTTCGTGTCGGTGGCGTCCGCGATCCCGTTCTCCGTGATGTAGATGGGCTTTCCTTTGAATCGCCGATTCACTTCCTGCAACATCTGACACAAGCCCGAGGGATAAATTCTCCAACCCACGTCGCTGGCATCGCCGCCTCTCGACGCGGGGACGATCTCGTAGTGCTTGGGGGAACGAAGTCGGAATCTCACGATCTCGCGGCCGTAGTAGTTGAGCCCAAAGTAATCCTGCGTCCGGACGGCTTCAGGAATGAACTCGTCGATTTCCAGCGAGCCAGGCAGGCTCACCGCCAGATGACCATCCTCGATGGCGTCGGGAAACGCCCAATTGAAAAACGCGTTCATCGTTTGGGCGACAGTGCTATCGAGACGACTGCCGACGCCCGCAGTCCGCAAGGGCTGAAAAACCCGAAGATGGTGGGCTACGCCGACTCGAATCGTGCGGCCGGTCTCCAAGGCGATTGCATGCAGACGGTGGTAAGCCCGGCCATGGGCCTGAACCATGTGCCGCAGCGGCAGGCGGGCAGTCTCGTCCGACGCAAATCCTGGCGGGTACTCTCCCGTCATATAGCCCCGCAGAATGACGACCATCGGCTCGTTGAGCGTGATCCAGTCGGTGGCCTCGGGAGCCACTTCACGATAGAGAAACTCCGCATAGCCCGCGAAAGCGTCCGGCATTCCCGCCCACTGCCATCCCCCTTTTTTCGCAACCCATCGAGGCAGAGTGTAGTGGTTGATGGTGACGAGAGGCGCTATGCCGTTTTCCTTCAGCAGCGCCACTTCCTGCCGATAGTGTCGCACCGCTTCCGCGTCCCACTTTCCTTCTTCCGGCTCGATCTTGGACCACTCTATCGAAAATCGGTATTGCGTGACGTGCAGGGCTTTGAGAAGCGCCGCGTCCTCTCTCAAGCGGTTCCAGTGGTCGCAAGCCCGGCCTGATTGCTCACCCGTCTTGACGTGGCCTTGGGCCTCCCAGTCCGCCCAATCGCTGCCCGAATCGCCGCCTTCGATTTGATGGCCGCTCGTCGCGACACCCCAGCAAAAGCCGTCGGGAAACGCGAGTTCGTTCGCCCTCGTGCGATGCGCAGCGAAGGCCGAGAAAAAAACGAGAAACCAACTTGCAGTTCTGAGGCCTGCAGTTCTAAGTCCTGGAACGGGCATTTGCCTGCTGGCTTGCGTGCTGTGGGAGAGGCGAGAGTGATTGGGATGCGTTCGCGCATCACGGCTAAATTCTAAGGCGCGACACGTAGGGCAAGCAATCCTGTGCATAAAGAAATCGTGAGCGAGTCAACTCGAATTCTCGCGGCAATTGCCGTCGACCATGGCTTTTTCCTCGTGAGACTGCGGTTCGCCCCAGAATTCCCGCACGGTAGGGCCGTTGCGGACCCGCTGCTCGCGAAACAGAAAATTCCAGATCTCGGCCGGCCAGACGCGCCATCCCAATCCCGTGTACCAACGCATGGCCGGTCGCAGACGCTGGTCGCGGTGTGCCAGGGTCCGCCACTGTGCTCGCAACCGCATTTGCACCACCGCTTCGATGACCTTGACCCACAGCAGCACGCGCCAGGGCGGCAGATGGCGGGTTTCCAGCACCTGATGCTTGTAATCCCACCAGCGCCGGTCCAATTGGATGACCCGGCGCTGGATCGACTGCTCGTAGAAGGGAGTCCAGCGATGCGGCGTCGCATAGACAATGCTGATCTGATCCGGGTCCAATGCCAGCAGTTGCCGCAAAGCCCTCCAATAATCCCCGTCGGTCTCCTCTTCGAACCCCACCACGAACGTGGCCAGGGACAGGATGCCGTGCCGGCGCAAGAGGCGAATCGCTTCGCGGTCCTTGGCCGTGGAACTGCCCTTGGCAATCTTGACCAGGGTCACCTCGTCGGTGTTTTCCGTTCCCAGCAATAACCGCTCGAAACCGGCCTGCTTGTAGAGCGGCAGGATGTCGGCATCGCGCACGATGTCGTCGGCACGGGTCGATCCGACCAGCGTCAGCCGCACGTTTTCGGCAATCAAGGCTTCGAGAAAAGCCCGCCACGCCCGCCGCGAGGCGGTCGGGTTTTCGTCGGCGAAATTGACGACGCGAACGCCCTGCTCGCGATACAGGCGGGCCAGTTCGGCGGCAAACCGCCGCGGGTCGCGGTGTCGCCAACGGGTCCAGAACCCGTGCTGCCCGCAAAAGGTGCAGTGATGCGGACAACCCCGCGAGAATTGCGCGACCACCGCCCGCTTGCCGCCCCAATACGTGTAGCGTCGATGGTCGATCAATTCCCATGCCACGCGGTAGGAATCGAGATCTCGAATCAGCGGCGAGGGCGGAGTGCAGCAGATCTCTCCGCCTTGGCGATAGGCAATGCCGCGGACGTCGGTCAAGGCGCGGTCCGTCGCGAAACAGGCCACCACCCGCCGGCAAGTTTCCTCGCCCTCGCCCCGCACGATTACGTCGATCTGCGGTTCTTCCGCCAGGATCTCGCGCCAGTGGTAGGTCGGAAACACGCCGCCGTAGATCATGGCGACTTGCGGCAGGCGGGCCCGCAACCGGCGACTAAACTGGCGATCAGCGGATGCCCGGAGGTTGACCCCGAATGCCCGAAGAGGATGATTTCGGGCGAAAAGGCCACCGCCTGCTCCACAATTTCGGCTTCAGGCATCGGGCCAAGTTCACCGTCAATGAGGCGAACCTCATGGCCGTCATCAATCAGCGGCCCGCCGATCGAAAGCAGCCCCAAGGGCGGCAAATGATCGGCAATGCTACTGCCGATGGAGGGGTGATGAACATTGATCAGTAGGACTCGCATGCAAATCGAGCAGGTGCAATTGCCATGCCAAAGAAATATGCTGCCAAAGATTGTGCCAAGTCGTTGCAGCCTATCGGCTGACAGCAAGCGACAAGACGGGCAGAATTATCGACATGTGTATTATTCCGCTGTAGCAAGGTAGTGCTATCTCTCCATTAAACACCAATGGCGATCGTTCTGCTCTTGACCCTAATGGTCGGTCCCTTGCGGCCTACCGTCCTTGCGCGATCCGGATGAGAGTGCCGCAGGTGCCATGTCGGCGCGGGCCGTGACTGACTGCAAGGCGGGCAGTTTTTTGAGTTCATCGAGCAGGGCCTCGCGATGCCGCGGGTCACGGTCGGTGGCCAGTTGCACGCCGCTGGCGGCCAGCTCTTCGCCCACGAGATGGCTCAGGTAGCGGATGTCGGAGAAAGCTGTCATGATCGGACCGCGGCATCGAAGCTGTCGAATGCGGCAAGGCCGAGTGGGAAGTAGGGTGGGACCAGATCGCGTAGCGAGTGCCGGCCCACCAACCCGTGACACGCGTGATTGGTGGGCCGGCGCTCGCAAGCTCGCTGGTCCCACCGCTGTTTCCACCCTACGCGGTTGCCACGTCGCGTTCCGGTACCGCGCAACCTCATTTACAACGGCTTCCGCGCGATCAAGTACTTTTCCACCACTCGGCCGCCGATCAGATGCTCCTGGAGGATCTCTTCCAGGACGGGCGGATCGCAGCGGCTGTACCAGGCGCCCTCGGGATAGACCACGGCGATCGGCCCTCCGGTGCAGATCCGCAGGCAATTGGCCTTGGTGCGGTAAATGCCGCCGGAACCGGCCAGGCCGAGCTCGTTGAGCCTGGCTTTCAGGTATTCCCAAGCCGCGAGCGACTGCTCCCGCGTCGAGCAGTTCGGCTTGGTCTGGTCGCAGCAGAGAAAAATATGGCGGCGGATACCCGGAATGCCCAGCTTTTCCGCCACGCCGCGTTGAAGCGCCAGCAGGTCGTCGGACGGGGTGAAATCTCCGTTCATGAGGCCACCTCCCATTTTCCGGTGCGCAGTTTTGGCCGCAAGCTTCTATTCTTTCGCCTGGGGCGGGTTCCGTCAATCCAGGCCGTACGCTATAATGCCTTCCGTGCGTTCCCTTCGATGCGCCCCGTCGACATGAAATCAAAAGGAGACCAGCGTGTCCACCCCAGCCAGCGATAAGACTGTGTCCCAACCGGCCGCCAAGAAAACGGCCGATGAGGCCCCCGAGAGCGTTTTCCTGGTGCCCTATCCCAAGATCGTATTCTTGTATCCGACCTTCCTGATGGCGATCGTCGCCGCCCTCTGGACGCATTTCCTGGGAAAGCCCTTGGGCCCGGAGAACCACATCGCAGGGGGCATCGGCACGCTGTTCCTCGGCGTGTTCACAGTGAACTTGGTGATCCTGTCCTTTGATTTTCCCCGCACGACCTCGCTGACGCTCTTCTTTTTTGTGGCCGCCGTGACGCTTGGCCTGATTTTGCTGTTCACTTTTCAGCCCAATCTCTTGCCGGATCTCACTGCCTTTATTCGCCAGTTCCGTCCGATGGCCAACTCCCACTTTTACGCGGCAATCGCCTTCATTCTGGGTGCGATGTTCGCGGTGGTGGCGGTCGTGGTGCGGTTCGATTTCTGGGAGGTCCGCGGCAACGAGTTGCTGCACCATCACGGCTTCCTCAGCGACCTGGAGCGGCTCTCCGCCCCGAACCTGCGGATGGAGAAGCAGATCAACGACATCTTCGAGTTTCTCCTGCTGCGATCGGGCCGCTTGACGATCTATACCAGCAACGACCGCCAGCCGATCGTCTTGGACAACGTGCCCTTCATCGACAGGAAGGAACAGGCCGTGATGCGGATGTTGGGGGCCTTGCAGGTGCAGGTGCGGAGGGATGACGGGAAGTGATCATTTGATCTTCCCGAGGTTTCCCGCCGCATCAAACTCCATCTCCCGCGGTTCGCCCAGGATCTCCAGGTCGCTCCGCCCGCGGGCCGCTTCCAGATAGGCTGCGGAACATTCCAGTTCGCCCAGATCGAGCGTGTCGGCGATCCACAGCAACCGGGCATGGGGCGGTTTGACCAGCCCGATCGTCCCCAGGGCGGCCTGGACCATCTCGCGGTCGGTGGCGTAGTCCAGGGGCGTCATGCCGGCGGCGATATGGCCGCTGGTGAGCGAGTTGACGCGGGTGGTCCGCGGGTCCATGTCTCGCAGTAATTGCGTGCGGCAGAACTCGGCCATCCCCAGGCCGACGGCGTTGCCGTGGGACTCGGGCGTCAGGCTGCGGAGGCAGATCCGTTTCACTCGGGGCGTCTCGCCGGCGACGGCTTGATGGTCGTTGAACTTGCGGCCCACGACGTTCGGATCGAAGCCCACGCCGCTGATGTTCTTGCCGATGCGGTCGATCAGCAGCACGTCGACCGCGTCGAACGGCAGCCGCGCCATCCACTCGCGGGCCAAGGCGAGCAACTGCGGTTCGCGGGCCTCGAACCACGCGGGCTCGACGGCCTCGATCAGGGCCGTTTCGTCGTAGGCGTTTTCCACGATCGCCAGCCCTGCCACGACGCGGCACTTCTCGACGACCAAGGGCGCCGCGCTCCGCACGATATGGTCGAAGCTGTAATCTTCGATGGCGCGGTGATAGATGTTGGCCCCCGTCTGCTTGCCGAGGCCGATCAGGAGCATCTTCAAGAGGCCGCTTTGGAATCCGCCGGCCAGCGACGTATGGGGTTTCACGCGGCCGCAGACGAGCACGTGATCGGCCTCGCAGGCCGCGCGGTCGATGTGCAGGGGAAAGCCCTCGGCCGCCCGGCCGACGATTGTGGTCTCCATGCTCGAACGTATCGGGCAGCCGGCAGATGTCTCGGTGATGCCGCACGCCTCCAGCACTTGTCGCTGACCCTCGGCCGTGCCGCCGCCGTGGCTGCCCATGGCGGCCACGAGGAACGGCTCGGCGCGAAGCGCGCGGAAATGTCCCACGGCCGCGCGGAGGATCTCCGCGATATTGGCGATCCCGCGGCTTCCGGCGGTGATGGCGACGGTCTGCCCAGGTTGCACCCGGCGGTGGAGTTCCAGCCGCGCCAGTTGGGCGTGAACCTCGGCGGCAATATCGGCCACCCGTGGCCGGGCGAACTTCTGACGAAGGCGGAAGATGGAAGGGAAGTCGGACATTTCTTATCGCAACACGATCCAAACCGCGATCGAGCCCACGACCAACAGACCCCACCAGAACCACAAGTTGCCCAACCCTGAGCCGGCGTCGCTCTCGTGCGGCGGCAAGGTCACAAGATCCAGGCTCCAGGCCGCGTCGGGATCGTAAAGCTCGCGGGAACTCTGGGGAATGACGAAGGTGAACAGCCCTAGCAAGACGAGACTTGCCAGGCCCGTCACGCCCGCCCGGGTCACGACCGGCCTGAGCCACTCGGGCACGACCTCCCCAAAAGCGACGATGAACCACAGGACCGCGCCGACCAGGCAGCCGCACACGAGCGTCGCCACGGCCGATCGCCCGTGGGCGCTGGGCCAGAAAAACGCCACGAGAAACACCACGGCGGCCGGAGGGCCGATGATCGCCGCCACTTCGAGCACGTAGTTGAAGATGCCCTCACCCCCTGCCCCTCTCCCGGAGGTAGAGGGGAGCCAGACCAAGAGCAGCGGCGCGAGCAAGGCGGCAACGATGATCGTCACCAGGCTCGATCGCCGTCCGCGTGCGACCAGGTCAGATTCGGAGTCGTTGCGACCCAGCAGGCCCTGGCTGACGTCGATCGTCCAGAGGGCCGAGACGGCATGCACCGCGGCGGCGACTGTGTTCATGACGGCCGCCAGGACCGCCGCCACGACGAGTCCCTGCCCGGCCGCGCCCAGCACGTTCCGCCGCCCAAAAAGGACCTCGATCAACCGCAGGCCGCCCGCTTCCGGCAAGAGGCCGGTGTTGCCCTGCGGGCCGAGCTTCATTGCCGCAGCCAAACCTGGCAGGACGAAGACCGCCGGCAAGAGCAGTAGCAGCAAGCCGCCGGCGATCGCACCCAAGCGTGCATCCCATTCGCTTCGCGCCCCAAGGCAGCGCTGCACCACCAAGGGACTGACGGCCGTGTTCCAGAACCCGATCGAAAGTGCGAAGGCAAGCATGCCGACCCAGGGAAGCAAGCCATGATGCAAGGAAAGCAGCAGCGAGGTTCGTGCGGGGCCGTTGCCCTCCCAAAGAGCCGCCAATCCGCCGGCATCGTGGGTTGCCACGACAGCGAAAATGGTTCCGCCGATGGCAACAACCAGGAATTGCGCCGCTCCGCCCCAGGCGCCTGCCATCGAGCCGCCAATCACTCCGGCCAGCGACGCTACGACCGCGATCGCCGCCACGCACACGAAGAAAACCCAAGGGATGCCGTCGGCCGTGCTCAGCGGCACGTTGAAACCGGCCTCCGACAGCACCCATCCGCCCATATACAATGCTGGCGTCAGCACGCCCAGGACAAGAAAGAGGATCGAGAGCACGGCGAACAGGCCGCGCGTCGCCGGACTGTAGCGGCGTTCAAGAAACTCGGCCGGGCTGGATAACTTCTTGCGGACGAAGTAGGGCAAGAACATGCTGGATAGCACGGTCAGGCCGATGAAGCTGCCCCACGCCAGCCCTCCCGCCGCGACGCCGGCGATGTATGTCAGACCGATCAGGCCCAACCACATTTCCAACCGCAGGGAAAGCCCTGCCACGGAACAGGCCACGACATACCAGGGGAGCGTCCGCCCGGCGACGAAATAGTCTTCGGAGATATGTTGTCGTCCCAGCGCGGCCGCCAGACTGACAAACACCGTGAGGCCCAGGAGAACCGCCGCCACGGCCACAATGATAATAGTGCCCATAAGGCATTATCATAGTTGCTTGCCAGGGCTTGTGCAACTGCTCGCTGGAGTCCCGCCTTTAGGCGGTGTCAGGCGGAACACCGCCTAAAGGCGGGACTCCAGCACGTTCGCCCATCCGATTTGCATCTTGTCCCACCCTACGCTTGCAACACATTCACCCAGCGCCGCTGGATAGCCGACTGATTAACGCATTCCAGCAACTGCTCGACGCGGATGCCCTGCTCAAGGCCCGGTTCCGCGGCCCGCCCTTCGGCCATGGCCTGGAGGAAATTGGCCAGGCAGGCCACGTGCCCGCGGGTCCAGCCGATGGCCGCTTTGTGGCTGGGAAACGCGGACGCCGGGGGCAGATAGCGCTGGCCGGTGTCGATGCGATTCCAACCGCGCAGACCGCCGATCGGCCGATCGGGAGCTGTCGCGTCGTAGAACTCCAGGTGATGCGGGTCCATGAGGTTCAGCCGCAAGGCCCCCTGCGTGCCGTGGATCTCGATCCGCAGTTCGTCCTCCGCGCCGAAGGCGATCTTCGTGGCCTCGATCGTGCCCGGCGCGCCCGATTCGAGGCGGGCCAGGATCAGCACGCAATCTTCCGCATCGACCGGCACCTTGCGGGCAGGATCTTGCGGCGACGGCCGCTCGGTGTATGCGATGTGGGTCTCGGCCATCACGGCGTCGATCGGCCCCGCCAGATGTTCCACGAGGTCCAGCAGGTGCGAGGCCAGGTCCGCGATCACGCCTCCGCCCGCCGCCCCGGTGAGTTTCCATCGTGCGGGGGCATTGGGGTCGGCGCTGCCGGCGTGCAAGTAGGCGGCGCGGAACTGGAGCACGCGGCCCAGGCGGCCCTCGCCGATCAGTTGCTTCGCCCTCAGCGTGGCGGGAAAGAAGCGGTTCTGGAAGGTCATCTGCCCAGTGCCGCGATAGCCTTCCAGGGCGGCGACGACCTGCCGGGCTTCGTCCCACGTGGCCGCCAAGGGCTTGTCGCAGTAGATATGTTTCTGATGGGCGATCGCCGACAACAGGGCTTCGCAGTGCCGGTTGTTGGGCGTGCAGACGTGGACGATATCGATGTCGGGGTTTTCGGTAACCGCGCGGAAATCGGTGGCGGCCACGTCGGCCCCCACGAGTTGCCGGGCTTTCTCGGCCGTTTCCGCGTGGCTGGTGACGACGTGGGTAATGCGGGCCGAAAGCGGCGGCGGATCGTAATAAAACGGCAAGGTCGCATAGCAATAGGCATGCACCTTGCCGATCATGCCGAAACCGAGGATGCCGACACGAAACTGCTTCATAAAGTCGTCAAGAAGGTATGGCAGAACTTAGAAACGCCTTTGATGAAGGAACTAATGACTTGACCTGTCTCCTGACTGTAATAAACCGTCACCAGATCATCGACACGTTCGGCGTAGAACGGATCAGGACTGATCAGGTACTCGATGCAGTCACCGTTGGGATCGTAGGTCGCCGTCGGCCTGAAGGGCTCGGCCGGCTCCGTCATGAGCATCATCCGCTTGGCAAATTCTTCATTCGATGTCACCGCCATAATACTAACGGTAGCTGATCGGAACCGGTAGAGCAAGAGGCGCAGATTGCCACAAACTACGCCGCCCGCTGCTGCACATCCTCTTCCATGTGCCGCACGTAGGCGGGAACGACCTCCGCAGCCGGGCCCGACATGCGGATCCGCCCGTGGTCGAGCCAGAGGATGCGGCTGCAGACTGCCGTCAAGGAGTCCAAGTCGTGGCTTACGACCACCACCGCCTGGGCGTGGGAAATCAGGGCCTTCATCCGCTGCTGGGCCTTGGCCTGGAAGGAGAGGTCGCCGGCCGAGAGGACCTCGTCCACGATGAGGATCTCCGGCTCGATGGCCGTGGCCACCGAAAAGGCCAGCCGCACGAGCATGCCGGAGGAATAGAACCGCACCGGCATGTCGAGGAACTCGCCCAGCTCGCTGAAGTCGGCGATCGCCTGCATGCGGTTCTGCACCGAGCGGGGCGTTTCGCCCTGCAGGTAACTGCGGTAACGGATGTTGTCCCAGCCGTTGGCCTCGGGCTCGAAGCCCAGCGAAATGTCGAACAACGAGCTGACGCGGCCCGTTACGCGGCGCGTGCCGGAGGTCGGAGGGTAGATGCCCGCCAGCAGCTTCAAGAGGCTGCTCTTGCCGGCGCCGTTGCGGCCGATGATGCCCACCCGCTCGCCTTCCTCCAGGGTCAGATCGATCCGCTCGAGGGCCTTGACCTCAAGCATGTTGGGCTTGCTGCGGCGAAACAGGCCGTGGAGCAGGTAGTCCTTGAGGCTTGTCGCGGCCCCGACAGCGGACGTGGAAGTGCAGGCTCACGTCGTCGAGTTCGATCAGCTTCATCGGTCCTCTCTCTCCCGCGAACTTCTTTCGCAAACAGGTTTCGATGGCGTGTTCTCGCGGGTCTCGTTGGAGTCTTGAAACAAATTCGAGGCGGAGCGTCACAGGAAGAAGACCAGCCGCCGTTCGCACCAGCGAAGCAAGCATGCCGCCACGGCGACCATGATCGCCACGATCAGCAGGCTGGTTCGCATCGTTTCGATCGACGGCAGGGCCCCTTGCAAAAGCGGTTGGCGGACCAGGTCCAAGAGCACGGCAAAGGGATTGAACTTGACGGCCCAGCCCAGGTTCCGGTTGACGAGGATCTCGGGTTTGTACATGATCGGCGTCATGTAGAACATGATCTGCAGCACGATCTCCAGCAAGTGCTGAGTGTCGTGGAAGAGCACGTGGAGCGTGCCCGTGCATACGGCCAGCGACCAGGCGAAGATGAACAGCAGGACGAGCGACGGCACCAGGCTCAGCAGGACGAGCAGGTTGGTAAATCCGGAAAAGATGCTCACGGCCAGCAGGACCACGCCCATGCCGACCAGGAAGTGATAGCCGGCGCCGAGGGTCGTTCGCAACGGGTAGATGGCAAGCGGGGCGCGATGCTGGCGGATATACGATTCGCCTTGGATGAAGCTCTGGCAGCCGCTCATCGCGGTCGTGGATAGGAAGCCCCAGAAGGTCAGACCGGAAAGCAGGTACGGGGCATATTCGCGGAGGCTGACGCCGAACACGCCGGCAAATACCGTGCAGAGCACCGCCGTCATGGCGATCGGTTGCAGCAGCGACCAGCCCAATCCCAGCACCGAGCGGCGGTAGCGGTTGCGCAGGTCGTTATGCACCAAGGCCATCCAGAAATGGCGTAGCCGCCACAACTCGGTGACGTATGCGGACATATTGTGAACAGCCTCCGGCATGCCGAACTGGTCGGACACCGCTACGACAATAGCGATTTCGGCGGGGATTGTAGTCGGCTCGGCCCTCGGAAGCAAGGCCAGTGCAGGGCCAGTCAGTGGCCCTTTCTGCCGGACAGGAGCCATGTGCTATAAACCGGGGAAATCGGCAGAGCCTTATGGCAACGGGACGCATAATCGTCCTTCCCGGCGGGAAGGACCTACTGGCCTCCGCCGACAATTCATCCGATAATTGCCTAGATGACCCACATTTACCTGGACCACAATTCGACCACTCCCACCCGGCCCGAAGTCGTCGAGGCCATGGCCCGCTGCTACGCGGCTGGATATGCCAACCCGGCCAGCCAGCATCAACCGGGCCAGCAGGCACGGCGCGTTCTGGAAGATGCCAGGCAGCGGGTAGCCGAGATCCTCGGGGCCAATCTGAACTGCCTCAAGCCCGATCGGCTGGTCTTCACCAGCGGAGGTACGGAGGCGAATAACCTCGCCATTTTCGGGATTGCGCAGGCGGGCAGCCAATCTTGCGGGCGAGTCATCGTTTCGTCGATCGAACATGCCAGCGTGCTGGAAGCGGCCGAGCATCTCCTGGAACTCGGCTGGCGTCTCGATACGCTAGGCGTGGATGGCCAGGGCGTGGTTCAGGCCGATGCCCTCAAGGCGCTGCTTGCGATTGGCTCAGGCCCATCTGAAGACGGCGGATCGGAGGCGCCTCGCCTGGTAAGCGTGATGCTGGCCAACCACGAGACGGGCGTGCTGCAGCCGATCGAGCAACTGGCGGCCGTATGCCGTTCGGCGGGAGTGCCATTGCACACCGATGCCGTTGCGGCGGCAGGCAAGATTCCGATCGACTTCCGCGGGCTGGGAGTGGCGGCTTTGAGCGTCGCCGCGCACAAGTTCCAGGGACCGCTGGGAATTGGCGCACTAATTACCCGCCACGATGTCGCCGTGGCCCCCATGCTATTTGGCGGCCATCAGCAAGAGGGCCTGCGGCCGGGCACGGAGCCGGTGGCCTTGGCCGTCGGCATGCAAACCGCCCTGGAACTTTGGCGAAAGGAACAAGACGAGCACTGCCGCCGGCTGACCGCAATCCGCGATCGTTTCGAATCGGGACTGAAGGCCGGGCGGCCGGGCCTGATCGTGCATGGCGATAGGGCTGCGCGTCTGCCGCAGACCAGCAACGTCGCCTTCCGAGGTCTGGAAGGTCAGATCCTGCTCTTGGCACTCGACATGGCGGGGGTCGCATGTTCCGTCGGCGCGGCGTGTGCGAGCGGCTCGACGGAGCTTTCTCCCACGCTTCGGGCGATGGGACTGCCCAATGCTATCGTTGCCAGCAGTCTCCGTTTCAGTTTCGGGGCGACGACCACGGAGGCGGAGATCGACGAGGCTGTCGGTCGAATTCTGCGCGTCTGTCGGGATTTGGAGTGAGAGGCTTTGAGAGGCTTTTCCCCTTGACCGACGCTCTTGACTTGTTTACCATCCGGCCGCAATCGGCCTCTTCCCCAGCCCGGCGACGGTTCTCTTCTCCAACTCTGAGGTGTTCATGAGCTTCTCTACGCGGATTCTCTTGGTTCTCACCCTCCTTCTGGCTGCAGGGCGTGCGGCGGGCGATGCCGTTGATCACTATGAGTTGGGCACTGCCGCCATGCGGGCCAGTGGCCAATCGATCTATCCGGCGGGCGTGACCGATCCGGCACTGGCCAATCCACCAGGGCCGCCGCCCGATCGTGCGATCCCGATGCCGCCGCCGCCAGGACTGCCCGGCATGACGCCTGCGGACACGACGCCAATGGGCACGATGCCCACGGCCACGACGCCCGGCTCGCCCGCCTGGCCGGCCAGCGGCCCTGCCAGTTCGTTCAATCCATCGCCCGGCGTCTCTGGTGTCGGCGGCGGCGCGTGGAACATGCCGGCCGACATGCCAGCTCCGGTCTATCCTCAAACTTCGGTCGTGCCCCGAATCGTGCCGCCCCCGCCGGCCAGTTGGTACACCCGCGTCGACTACTATCGCTGGAACAAGAAAGTCGGCGGGGTCAACTACGTCAACGAGGACGGGGCCCTCTGCACGCTGGGCTACTCGCGGCAGATCGGCATGGAACGCTTTCGCGCGAGCTCTTCGGCGGCGACGTGCATTATGTAAGTTACGATCCGACCGGCGCGGCGGACATGGCTTCGAACACCGGCTACCTCGGCCTCCGCGGCGAATATGAGATGGTGCTCACGCCGGCCGTCTTCGAAGGCCACGTGGCGCTAATGGGGGGCCTGGGCACGCGATTCTGGATCCGCGACCTGCACGACGGCAGCGACTTCCAGGGCGATCAGGTATACGGCTACCAGGAAACGTGGTGGACGATCTATCCCTACCTAGGGCTGGAAACGCATCTGCCCGTGGGCGCCGACATGGATTGGTATTCGGAATCGCGGGTCGGCACGACGGCCTTGACCTATCAATTCGCCACCACGGGCGAGGTGTTCCCGGTGGATCAGCAGGGGGATGGCATGTTCACGCAGCGGCCCTTGTGGCCCAAGCCGGGTGTCTTTGCGAACCTCGAAATCGGGCTCCGCGGACCGCGGTTCTTCATCGCCGCCCGCGCCGAGGTCATGTCGTGGGCACAATCCTCGACGGTCCAGGGCGCGTTCCAGCCCGATTCCGTGCTGTTTACCGCCGGCGGCCGCTTCGGGTTCATGTTCTGAGCGGAGAGCAGGATGAAGGATGAAGGATGACGGATGAAGGATGAGGGATGAAGCGCTAAGCTCTAAGCACTTAGGACTGAGTACTCGCCGCTCCTTCCCCCTACCTTTTCATCGCCTCCAGCTTCGATCGTTCCATGATGGTCGTCGCCCACAAGAATCCCCCAACCGTCTCTTTGGCGTTGACTTGTCGCCGGAACTTGACGTAGTCCGCAAAGCTATTCTTGATTCCGATGCCGTCGCCGCCGCCGGCGACATCCACCAGGCCGTGCTCGTTGACCGTGGCGAAGGTCAGCAGCTTCTGGTAGCCGCGCTGGACGACGGGCGCGTAACCCTGGGCGTCGAGCAGGCCGAGTTCGATGCCCCGCTGGAGAGAGTAGACGAACATCGCGGTGCCGGAGGGATCGATCCAGTTGCCAGGCTCGCTGCCCTTATCGACGATCATGAACCAGCCGCCCGTCTGCGGGTCCTGTTCGCGTTTGAGTCCGGCGGCCAGGCGGCGGTAGACGTCTTCGACCGCCGCGCGGCGGGGCTGGTCCTTGGGCATCACGGCCAGCGCGTCGGCGACGACCAGGGCATACCAGCCGAGTCCTTCGCTCCAGACCTCGGGGGAGAGTCCCGTCTTCGGATCGGCCCATTTGTATTTCGCCGCTTGATCGGTCCAGGCATGCAGGTACAGCCCTGACTTTCCTTTCTCGCTATGCCGGGCGCAGGTCAGGATTTGTTTGGCGGCCTCATCGAAGCAGTAGTCGCTATCGCCGATCGAGGCCCCGTACCGCAGGGCGAACATCTGTCCCATGAACACGCCGTCGATCCACATCACCGATCCGCTGGCGTTGTGCCAGAACTGGCCGTCGGTCCGCGGATAGGGATCGAAGGCCTTGCGGATCTGGGTGGCGGCGGTTTTGTAGCGCGGCTCGTGGGTATAGTCGTAGACGGCCACGATCGACGTGCCGGCCATGAAGTCGTCGAGGTTGTTGAGATTGCTGCCGTTGAACTTGCCGTCGGCCGCGACGAAGTTATCGACCAGTTTCTTGACGTAGTCCATATACCGTCGGTCGCCGGTGTCGCGGTAGATCCGCTCGAAGGCCGTAAGCACATATCCTTCCGCGTAGTTCCACGGCTTCCAGTAAGCGCGGCGGTAGTCGGGATAGCGGGCCATGATCGTTTCGGCCAGGGCCACCGACCACAGGGCCGGCGGCTTGCCGGGCGTATAGTCCAGGTGGGCCGCCGGTTCGCCTCCCGGCAGTTTCGTCACCGCCGGCGCTTTCGGCTCCGCCGCCCGCGCGTGGGACGGTCCGGTTATGGCAACGCAGAGGACAATCAAAGACAGACAGACGGGGAACAGGTGTTTGCAGGTTTTCATGGCTGGTGGAATTGGGTGAGATTGGGTCTCGAACCGGCTGCACCGGAGGTCGTCTTCGTCGCTCTCGCACAGCATGGCGAGGTAGCGTCAGTTAGGTATTGCGATCATCATCGGTCACGTGGCATGTCGTGCGAGTTTTCAAGGGACCCCAAGTGCCAGGGATTTATTCTACACCGGCCAGCGCGTCAACACCAGAAGGTGGCTCATCACCCTAACTCATTGCCACTAAAGACTTTAGCGATTGGCAGCCAAGCGGCTGTTCTTTCTCCGCCGGAATTGGTTATACTAAATAGATTGACAGATCTCAATGGTCACGGCGCCGCAGGTTCATTTCGGCGCAATCCCGCATGAGTGAAACAGACATCTCGGTTGTTAGTTCCAAGGAACTAGTGACGCTCTTCGGCACCTGCGATCAGCACGTGCGGAGGCTCCGTGAGGCGTTGTCGGTTTCAATCTCCGCGCGGGACGGCCGGATCCATGTGCAGGGCGAGGAACAGGCCGTAGCCAGTGCCACCCACGTGCTGGAAGAACTCCAGGCCCACGCCTTGCGGCATGGCGAGTTGGCCGCCGAGGACATCAACCGCGTGCTGGCCGCAGTGCAAAACGGCACAGTGCAAAACGGCATAGTGCTGAACGAGGCAGTGCTGAACGACGCAGTGCTGAACGACGAAAGCGCCCCGACCCGCACGCCTGGTTTCGTGCCGGGTGCCTCGCCAAGCCCTCGGCAGGGCCCTTGAAGGTCTTCACCACGGGCCGGCAGATTCGTGCCCGTTCGCAGGGCCAGGCCCACTATCTGGATGCCATCGCCCGGCATGACGTGGTGCTCTGCCACGGACCGGCCGGCACCGGCAAGACCTACCTGGCCGTGGCCGCGGCCGTGGCCGCCTTGAGGGCCGAACGGGTCCGCAAGCTCGTGCTTGTCCGGCCGGCGGTCGAGGCGGGCGAAAGCCTCGGCTTCCTGCCCGGCGATTTGCAGGCCAAGATCAATCCCTACCTGCGCCCGCTGATGGACGCCTTGCACGAGATGATGGACCACGAGCAGATCAAGCGCTACCGCGAGCAGGACCTGATCGAGGTCATTCCGCTGGCCTACATGCGGGGCCGGACCTTGAACGAGGCCTTCATCATCCTCGACGAGGCGCAGAACACGACCGTCTCGCAGATGAAGATGTTCCTCACGCGGATGGGCCACGGTTCGAAGATCGTGGCCTCCGGCGACATCGACCCAGATCGATCTGCCGGACCACCACAAGAGCGGCCTGGTCGACGCCCTGGACCGCCTGCAAGGCATCGAGGGCGTGGCCTGCGTGAAGCTTGGCCGCGGCGACATCGTTCGCCACCCGCTGGTGCAGAAGATCGTCAACGCCTATGAACACGGTCCCCCCAAGCGACAAGGAGCAGGGAGCAGAGAGCAGGGAGCAGGGAGCGACCTCTCCGGCTCCGCCTCCCGGCTCCCGGCTCCCCGCTCCCCGCTCCCCGCTGAAGATTGACAGGCTATGGCCAACGGTGGTCAACGACGAACACGATCCGAACGCGTAGCCGCGTTGGAACTGCCCCCGGGGCACCTGGAGCGGGCCTGGCTCGCGCTCTGCCAGCGCGATGTCCTGGCGCGGATCGGCCTGGCTTTCGTCGCCGCGGTGGCCGTCTGCGCGATCATCCAGGCCTGGGATCCGCCCATCCATTGGCGGACGGGCATGGTGCCGACACGCTACGTCACGGCGCGAGTGGAGTTCAAGCAAGTCGACAAGAGTGCCACGGACAAGGCCCGGCAGAAGGCCAGCGAGGAAACCAAGGCCGTTTTCAAGCAGGACAAGACGCCTCTGGTGCAGTTGCGGGCAAAGCTCCGCACCACGATCGCCGACCTGACCAAGGCGGAAACGCTGACCCCGCAGACGCAGATCCTGTGGGAGGAATTCCAGCCGCCGCGCCGGAGCAAGCGCGGCCTCGCGGCCACCCGGCGCCGAAAGCAATGTAAGAGGGCCACGGGTGGGTGCGGGTCGGCCCGAGGAAGAACTGGCCGCTTTTCAGGAATTCCGCAAGGCCCTGGCCGGCAAGGAAAACTCGACAACTCGACGCAGCGGTTGCCGAGGCCTTTGCCCCGCTGGAGCGGAACGGCCTGTTGGCGCCTCGAGAAGAGCTCAAGGGCTTCAATCAAGAAGACGATCGAGGTCTACCCGGCCGATAATCCGGCGGAGCGTCGCGGATGTCGAGGTCAGCGAGGTGCATCGTCGATCCCCAGGCGATCGGCAGAAGCTGGCCGAGGGACTCAAGTCGCAGGAGATTGCCGACCGAGTCTACACCTGGCTCGAACCGCGGCTCCTGCATCCGTCGCCCCCTTACAACCCCTGACCACGCTCACGAAGGATCCCGACGCGAGCAAGCGGGCCCAGGAGGAGAACGCCGCCAAGGTCGAGCCGGTGATGATTACCTACCGGCCGGGCGATCGGCTGGTCAAGGCGGGCGAGACGATCGACGGATCGAAGCTTGACTTGCTCAAGCCGGAATACGCAGGCGTTTATCGAGCAGCGACTGTTTTGGGACCCGTTCTGCCGGGGCGGCGCGGTCCTTGCTGGTGGTCTTCGCCATGTTCACGCTCTGCGGGATGTACATGCGCTTCCGGCAACGCGGCGTGCAGGCCGGACTCGATCGCCTGGCCGGCGCACTGGGCCTGGCCGTGGTCACCGTCGCGCTGGCCGTGTGGGCCGCCCGCGATCCCTGGCGGGCGGAGCCCGTGCCCGTGATCGTCTTCGGCATGACCATGGCCATCGCCTATCGCCAGGAGTTGGCGCTGTTGTTCACGGGCGTCGTTTCCTGGATCGTCGTGCTGGCGATGGGCGGGGATTTGCCCATGTTCCTGCTGCTGTTCGGCACGACGGCCGCCGCGGCGCTGAACCTGGGCCGCATCCGCAGCCGCAGCAAGCTGATCTACGTCGGCCTGTTTGCCGGCTGCGTGGCCGCCTTGCTGGATCTGGCCATGAACATGATCGACAACCAGCCCCTGGGCCTGGACTTCTGCGCGGGGCCGGCCGGCAGTTCATCTGGGCCGCGCTGGCCGGGTTCTTCATGACGGGCCTGCTGCCCTTCGTGGAACGGCTCTTCGGCGTGCTCACCGACCTGAGCCTGCTGGAACTGGGCGACATCACCCACCCCGTCTTGCAGGAGCTGGTCCGCCGTGCGCCGAGCACCTACAACCACTCGATCACCGTGGGCTCGATCGCCGAGGCCGCCGCCGACGCCATCGGGGCCCGCGGCCTGTTGTGCCGCGTCGGGGCCTATTTCCACGACATCGGCAAGATGCTCAAGCCGGGCTACTTCGTGGAGAACCAGGGCAAGGAGGGCAGCCGCCACGAGGGCCTCGTGCCCGCCATGAGCACGCTGGTGATCATCGCCCACATCAAGGACGGCGCCGACCTCGCCCGGCAGCACCATCTGCCGCAGCCGATCATCGACATGATCCAGCAGCATCACGGCACGATGCTCATGGAATACTTTTACGATCGCGCCAGCACGCAGCAGGCCGCCGACCCCAACGGCAGCGAGATCGACGAGAACCTGTTCCGCTATCCGGGCCCCAAGCCGCAGACCAAGGAGGCCGCCGTGCTCATGCTGGCCGACGCCGTGGAAAGCGCCAGCCGCACGCTGGTCGATCCCACGCCGGCACGGATCGAGGGCCTCGTCCGCGACCTGGCCCAGCGGCGCTTGCAGGGCGGGCAGTTCGACGAAAGCGGCCTCACGCTCCGCGAATTGGGCACCATCGAGCGGAGTCTTGTCATGTCCGTGGCCTCGATCTACCATGGACGGCTGAAATACCCCGATCAACGATCCGCATAAGACCATAAATCCGAAATCCGAATGCTCGAAATCACAAACAAATTCGAAATGCAAAAATTCGAAAGGTCGGAACTGGCGTTTTGGATTTTCGTCATTTGGATTTCTCGAATTTGCTTGCGGATTTGGCATTTCGGATTTCGGAATTTCGATTCGGTCGCTCCGCATGAAGCAATCGCTCCGCCATCGCCATCGAGATCGCCAACCAGCAGACCTGTCTGCCGTTGGACCGGCGGCTGCTGCGAAGGGCCGTGCGAAGGGTGCTTCGCGACGCGGGCCTGCGAAAGGCCCGCATCAGCGTGGCCGTGGTCGACGACGAGACGATCGCCCGGCTCAACTGGCAGTATCTCCGCCACCGCGGCCCGGCCGACGTGTTGAGTTTCCTGCTCGACCAGGCGCAACGGCCTGGAGGGCGAGGTGATCGTCGGCGCCCAGACGGCTTTGCGGGCCGCGCCGCAATATGGTTGGCCGCCGCACGACGAATTGCTGCTGTACGTCATCCACGGCACGCTGCACCTGGTGGGCCACGACGACGCCAGCCCGGCCATGCAGCGCCGAGATGCAGAAGCGGAAACGCACGTATTGAAGAACTTGGAATCACAGGAGGGTGACTCGAGTACTCAGATACGCAATCACTACAGTCTCAGTACTGAGAACCTAATAGCTTAGACGTCACGTAACCACCGTTTTGAATTTCTTTATTTGATTTTTGATCTTTGTATTTGTTTCGGATTTCGGATTTCGAATTTCGGATTTCATTCCTCCATGTCCACCGCCGCACTCCTTTGGCTCTCCGCCGCCGCGCTGGGCGTCACCTGCCTGGCGGCGATGAGCGCCCGCGCGCTGGCCGAGTTCTCGCCGGCGGAGTTGGAGGAGATCTGCCGCAAGCGGAACAGGCCCGATCGCCTGGGCCACGTCCTGCGCTGGCGCGAGCAGGTGCGGCCTGGCCATGCAATCGCTGCGGACCCTGCGCCTTGGCCGCGGCGGCGGCAGCCGGCGGCCTCGCGCTTGGCAGCATGGCCAGCCTCTCGGTTTCGCCGTCGGCGCATCGGCGCCGGCCCTGCTGGCCGGCCTGCTGCTGGTGCTGGCGGCCAATCTCTGGCTGCCCTGGACCTTCGCCCGGCTGTGGGCCGATCCCTTCCTCTTTTTCGCCTGGCCGCTGCTCTGGGGCGTGAGCTTCCTGCTGGCGCCGTTGGCGCTGCTGGCGCGCGTCGTCGACGTGGCCCTGCACCGCCTGGCCGGCCGCAACGCCGCCGTCCCCGACGAAGAATCGTTCGAAGAAGACATCCGCACCATCGTCTCCGAAGGGCATCGCGAGGGCCTGCTGGAGGAAGAGGCCCGCGAGATGATCGAAGGCGTGATCGAACTGGGCGACGCCGACGTCTCGCAGATCATGACCCCGCGGACCGACATGGTCTCCATCCCCGCCTCGCTCTCCTGGGACGAGATGCTCGAGCAGGTGATCAACGCCGGGCACACGCGGATCCCCGTCTACGGCCGCAACCGCGACGACATCCTGGGCATCCTGCACACCAAGGACCTCCTGCCCGAGTTGGCCCGCGGGCCGGGCCAGCGGGTCGAGCATTGGACCAAGCTCCTCCGCCAGCCGGTCTTCGTGCCGGAGACGAAGCCGATCGACGCCCTGCTGCAGGAGTTGCAGCGCGAGCCGCAATCACATGGTCGTGGTGCTTGGACGAGTACGGCGGCGTCTCGGGCTGGTGACGATGGAGGACGTCCTGGAGGAGATCGTGGGCGAAATCGTCGACGAGTACGACCCGGCCCACGTGGAAGGCGTCCGCGAGCTGGGCCCCGGCGTGTGCGAGGCCCTGGGCCGGGTGCACATCGACGAGATCAACGAGCGGCTGGGCCTGGGCCTGCCCGAAGACGCCGACTACGACACCATCGGCGGCTTCGTTTTCAACGAGCTGGGCCACATTCCCACGACCGGCGAGGACCTGGTCTGGCAGAACGTGCCGCATCACGGTCCTGGATGCCACGCGGCGGCGGATCGAACGCGTGCGGATCGAGGTCCTCGACGCGGCGGGCTTGCCGGCAACCTAGAGTTGGACGAAAATGTCTTAGGTTCTCCATTTGCATCAGGATTTTGGTCTGCGCGGGCAGAGAGGAGCGGTTGGAGTCCCGCCTTTGAGGCGGAATTTCCGGGAGGACTCCGGCTAAAGCCGGGACTCCAACGGTTCGCTTCTGCCGGCGAGCAGTAGAGGAGCGTTTCCATGTTGCGCTGCAGCGGGTTGTTGTTTTTCGCCTTCTTGGCGAGCGGGATGGCTGCCGCGGCCCAGCCGCAGGCCCCAGGACCGAGGGTCAACGACCAGGCCGGTCTTTTCTCCAAGTCGGCCGTGGAGCAAGCCACGCGGAAGATCCAAGACATCCAGCGCCGCTTCAACGTGGAAATTGTGATCGATACCGTGGCCTCGATCCCCAACGACATGAAGGCCCAAGCCGAAGCCAATCCAGCGACTTTCTTTCACGACTGGGCCGTAAGTCTGCGCACGAGGAAGGCGCCAACGGCATCTACGTGCTGATCTGCAAAGAACGCTCCTACTTGCAGGTCGAACTCGATCCCTCGGTTAGCAAAAAGGCTTTCAGGATCTATCAGCGCGATAGCTTGGTGAGGAAAACGCTGGCTGTTCCCGGCCCCGATGCCGCGCTCCTGGAAATGGTCAACCGCATCGCGTCGACGATGGAAATCAATCTCAAAGAGCCTGAGGGCGGGACCGCCCCGCCTGCGGAGGAGGTTCCCGCCAAGCCCTCGTTCGATTGGTCGCAGTGGTGGGCAAGCGTCTCGGGCTGGCTCTGCCTGGCCGCGGGCGTGGCGTTCCTCCTGTGGTTGACCCTGGCGGTTTTTCGGCCCTTGTTCGGAGGCGGCGGTTACGGCGGCCTGCCCGGCGGCGGCAGCGGGGAGCCCGGCGCCGGAGGCAGCGGTCCGGTTTACGGTGGCGGCGGTTTCTCGAGTTCACTTCTGGGCGGTATCTTCGGGGCCGCGGCCGGCAACTGGATGTACGACTCCTTTCTCCGCGGCGGCAATCGCGGGGCGCCGCAGAGCGACGCCGCTTCGCCGTTCGGCGGCGGATCGTCCGACCCCGATGCTGTCTCGGCCGATCAGTCGGGCGGCGGTGCGTTCGGAGGAGACGCCGACGATTCAAACGGCGATTTCGGCGGCGACGATTCCCTGGCAGACAACGACGGTTTTGACGATGGCGGTGGAGGAGATTTTGGCGGCAGCGGAGGTTTCGACGATAGCGGAGATTTTGGCGGCGGCAGTGATTTCGGTGATGGCGGGTCATGACATCTTGGCACGCCTCGATATCTCACAAGAAATGTTGCGAGTATTAGTGACAATTCACGTTATTTCGTAGCCCGCGCGTGACATTTTCGACACTCTGCGGAAAAACCGCGCGATCTGCCCTCATATCCCTATTACTGACAGCAAAACCTGTCAATCTCAGAGGCGTCGAGACGTAACGCTTTTGTCGCGCCAGCACATCTAGCACAATCCGCTTTTCGCCGCGCTGGCAAGGGAACCAGGCGGTATTCGTGGCGATTTCCACATCTTTCCATATTCTTGCGAACTTGGCACGCTTATTGCATTGCGATTGGAGCGTAGTTTGAGGCCAAGCGGTGAACTTCCCTGACCTCTCCCGCGGCTGCCGCACGCGACAGGGGGAGAGGCCCTCTCCCAGAGGGCGAGGGGACATGAACGGCCCTGACTTGACCCTCTCTCGACGGGAGAGGCAACCCAAGCACGAGACACCTGATACACCACAAGGAAAGCCCATGCGAAAGATTGCAATCTACGGCAAAGGCGGAATCGGCAAATCGACGACCACACAGAACACGGTAGCGGCCCTGGCGGAAATGGGCAAGAAAGTCATGGTGGTCGGATGCGACCCCAAGGCCGACTCGACCCGCTTGCTGTTGGGCGGCCTGGCGCAAAAAACGGTTCTCGATACGCTCCGCGACGAAGGCGAAGACGTTGAGCTCGACGATATCTGCCGCGATGGTTTCAGCCACACCCGCTGCACCGAGTCCGGCGGTCCGGAACCGGGCGTCGGTTGTGCCGGCCGCGGCATTATTACTTCCATCAACCTCCTGGAGCAATTGAACGCGTACGGACCGGGCACCGGCACCGATTATGTCTTCTACGACGTGCTCGGCGACGTGGTCTGCGGCGGATTCGCCATGCCGATCCGCGAGGGCAAGGCCGAGGAGATCTATATCGTCTGCTCCGGCGAGATGATGGCCATGTACGCCGCCAACAACATCTGCAAGGGTATCCTCAAGTATGCCACGGCGGGCACCGTCCGCCTCGGCGGCCTGATCTGCAACAGCCGCAAGGTGGACAACGAACGCGAGATGATCGAGGAGCTCGCCCGCCAGATCGGCACCCAGATGATCCACTTCCTGCCCCGCGACAACGACGTGCAGAGGGCGGAAATCAACAAGAAAACGGTTATCGAGTGGGACTCCACCTGCCCTCAGGCGGACGAGTACCGCAAGCTCGCACGGGCCATCGACAACAACGAGATGTTCGTGATTCCCAAGCCGCTGACGATGCCCGAGTTGGAAGCACTGCTGATGGAGTTCGGCCTCGTCGGCGTCTAGGATGCCCTCACCCCCTGCCCCTCTCCCAATGAGAGAGGGGAGAAAGAGAAGTAGGGTGGGCCGAGCTTGCGAGTCCCACCATGTTTTGGCCCAGAATTGGTGGGACTCGCAAGCTCGGCCCACCCTACGCATCGCCTCAGCAAATATCAAGGAACTTCTGACATGATTATGGTTCGTGCAATTGTCCGGCCGGAAAAGGTCGACGAGGTGCTCGCCGCACTGATGGACGCCGGTTTTCCCGCCGTGACGAAGATGGACGTTTATGGCCGCGGCAAGCAGCGCGGCATGAGGATCGGCGAGGTGACCTACGACGAGTTGCCCAAGGAGTTGATCTTCACCGTCATTCGCGAGAGCGACAAGGACTACGTCGTCAAGGTCATCATGCAGGCCGCCCGCACCGGCCACAAAGGCGCCTTTGGCGACGGCAAGATCTTCATCACTCCGGTGGAAGAGGTTTACACCGTCAGTACGGGGCTGAAGGAGGTCGAGTCCCAGACTCCGGCGTCCGTCACCGTCGCTCAACCCGTCTGATCTGCACAAGGAGTCATCACCGTGAAGGAAGTCCTCGCGATCATACGCATGAACAAGATGAACGAGACGAAGCAGGCCCTGGTCGACGCCGGCGTGGCTTCGTTCACCGCTCGCAAGGTCGTCGGCCGCGGCAAAGGACAGGTCGACTTCCGCCTGCTCAAGGGAGCGGCGGAGGGCCACGAAGAGGCCATCAGCCAGCTCTCGCCGGGCCCGAAACTCGTCCCCAAGCGGATGCTCACGGTCGTCGTCCCCGACAAGGTCGTCCCCACCATCGTCAACACGATCATCTCCGTGAACAGCACGGGAAACGCCGGCGACGGCAAGATTTTCGTCCTTCCCGTCCGCGAGGCGGTCCGCATCCGCACCGGCGAACGGGACGACGCCGCACTCGATGAAACGATTGATTGAACAAGGAGAATCCATGACGCAGACCGTAGGGTGGGACCAGATCGCGTAGCGAGCGCAGGCCCACCAGGGTCGAGAACGGCAGCAGTGGCGGGCCGGCGCTCGCTACGCGATCTGGTCCCACCCTGCAACTGCGGCTGTTCCGCACCGAAACTCGGACACGTCAACGAAAGGACAGAACCCCATGACCCAGCCCAGCACACTCGACGCCGAAAAGGTCCGCGACGACCTGGTGAAAGACTACCCGGCGAAAGTCGCCCGCAAACGGGCCAGCCAGATGGTCGTCAACAGCGACGGATCGGAGACCGGCATCCCGATCGTCACCTCCAACGTCCGCACCATCCCCGGCATCATCACCCAGCGCGGCTGCACATACGCCGGCTGCAAAGGCGTGGTCCTCGGGCCGACGCGCGACATCATCAACATCACCCACGGGCCGATCGGCTGCGGCTTCTATTCGTGGCTCACGAGGCGCAACCAGACCAAGCCGCCCACCGACGCCGACGAGAACTTCATCCCCTACTGCTTCTCCACCGACATGCAGGAGGAAGACATCGTCTTCGGCGGCGTGAAGCGGCTCCGCCAGGCGATCCAGGAGGCATTCGACATCTTCCACCCCAAGGCGATCGCCGTCTTCTCGACCTGCCCCGTCGGCCTGATCGGCGACGACGTGCATGCCGTGGCCCGTGAAATGAAGGAGAAACTCGGCATCAACGTCTTCGCCTTCAGTTGCGAGGGCTACCGCGGCGTGAGCCAGTCGGCCGGACACCACATCGCCAACAACGGCCTCTTCAAGCACGTCATCGGGCTGGACGACACGCCCCCCAAGGGCAAGTTCAACGTGACCATGCTCGGCGAGTACAACATCGGCGGCGACGCCTTCGTGCTGGAGGACCTCTTCGAGCGGGCCGGCATCAACCTCATGGCCACCTTCAGCGGCAACTCCACGATGGCCAAGTTCGAGAACGCCCACGTCGCCGACCTCAACGTCGTGATGTGCCACCGCTCCATCAACTACGTGGCCGACATGATCCAGAAGCGGTTCGGCGTGCCGTGGTTCAAGGTGAACTTCATCGGCGCCGAGAGCTCGGCCAAATCGCTCCGCAAGATCGCCAAGTACTTCGAAGACTCCGACTTGATGGCCCAGGTCGAGACCGTGATCGCCGAGGAGATGGCCGAAGTCGAGAAGGTTCGCGGCGAGATCCGCGCCCGCTGCCAGGGCAAGAAGGCGATGCTCTTCGTCGGCGGCAGCCGGGCCCACCATTACCAGGACCTGTTCCGCGAGATCGGCATGGAGACGGTCGCCGCCGGCTACGAGTTCGCCCACCGCGACGACTACGAAGGCCGCCGCGTGCTGCCCACGATCAAGATCGACGCCGACAGCCGCAACATCGAAGAGCTGCACGTCGATCCCGATCCCGAACGCTTCCGCCCTCGCCTCAGCGACGAGGAACTCGCCCGCCTGGCCAGCGAGGGCATGGAGTTCAACGACTACGAGGGCATGATGGCCCAGATGCAGGCCGGCACGCTGGTGGTCGACGACATCAGCCACCACGAGACGGAGCGGCTGATCAAGCACTACAAGCCCGAATCTTCTGCGCCGGAATCAAGGAGAAGTTCTGCATCCAGAAGATGGGCATCCCCAGCAAGCAGCTCCACAGCTACGACTACGGCGGACCGTACGCCGGATTCCGCGGCGCGATCAATTTCTATCGCGACATCGACCAGATGGTCAACACGCGGGTCTGGTCGTTCATCAAGCCGCCGTGGGAGCAGGAAGACCGGCCCAAGCTGGAAGCGACCTTCGTGCGGGCCCGATCGTTTGCGACAGACGCCGCGCTGGAGACCGTCGCAAGCTAAGATTCGCGAGCGCCGGCCCGCTGTGCATGAAATCCGAAATCCGAAACAAACGCAAATTTCAAATCTCAAATACTCAAAGGCCCAAAACCGCATGTTTTTAATTTAATGTTCTTCTTTTGGATTTCCAATTTGTTTCGGATTTCGGATTTCGGATTTTAACGACGGCTACGGATTCATGATTTCCCAGGAACCACCTTATGCTCCTACGACATACCACCCCCGAACGTCACCGAACGCACGGCCTTGACCGTCAACCCGGCCAAGACCTGCCAGCCGATCGGCGCGATGTACGCGGCCTTGGGCATCCACAACTGCCTGCCGCACAGCCACGGGTCGCAGGGCTGCTGCTCCTATCACCGCAGCACGCTCACCCGCCACTACAAGGAACCCGTGATGGCCGCCACCAGCTCCTTCACGGAGGGCTCGTCCGTCTTCGGCGGCCAGGCCAACCTGCTGCAGGCCATCTCCACGATCTTCACCGTCTACAACCCCGACGTCATCGCCATCCATACGACGTGCCTCTCGGAGACGATCGGCGACGACATCCCGCAGATCATGGCCAAGGCCCGCGACGAGGGCAAGATCCCCGTCGGCAAACGCGTGATCCACGCCAACACGCCGAGTTACGTCGGCTCGCACGTGACGGGCTTCGCCAACATGGTCAAGGGCATGGTCACCTACTTTGCCGAGCCGGCCGAGAAACGGACCAAGACCATTAACGTCGTGCCCGGCTGGGTCGAGCCCAGCGACATGCGCGAGATCAAGCGCTTGACGGAAACCATGGGCATCGACACGATCCTCTTCCCGGACACGTCCGACGTGCTCGACGCCCCGCAGACCGGCGAACACATTTTCTATCCCAAAGGGGGCGTGACGACCGAGCAGCTTCAAAGGACCTCGGCCAGCAAGGCGACCGTGGCCCTGGGCCCTTCAGGTTCCGAGCCGGCCGCCAAGGAACTCGATACCAAATTCAACGTTCCCTACGAGTGCCTCGAGTTGCCGATCGGCCTGAGGGCGACCGACCGCTTCGTCAATACCCTGCGGAAACTGGCCCACGTGCCGATTCCCGCATCGATCCAGGCCGAGCGCGGCCGGATGATGGACATCATCACCGACATGCACCAGTACTTCTACCGCAAGCGCGTCGCCTTGTGGGGCGACCCGGACCAACTCGTCTCGCTGGTCGAGTTCCTCGCCGACCTCGACATGCGGCCGGTCTATATCGTCAGCGGCACGCCCGGCAAGGGCTTTGA
This sequence comes from uncultured Planctomycetia bacterium, assembly GCA_963824275.1. Classification (GTDB taxonomy): domain Bacteria; phylum Planctomycetota; class Planctomycetia; order Pirellulales; family Thermoguttaceae; genus JANXQG01. The sequence goes on from CAWGOT010000014.1 coordinate 150,645, forward strand.
GCGGCGGATTGAAGCGGCCCTGGCGGGCCGCGTTCCCGAGGCCAAGATACGCTACGGCGCCAACGCCGACATGTTCCTTATGCACCAGTGGATCAAGCAGGAGCCGGTCGACTTGCTCATCGGCAACACCTATGGCAAGTACATCTCCCGCGACGAAAACATCCCCTTGGTGCGGCACGGTTTTCCCATCCTCGACCGGATCGGCCATTCCTATTTCCCCACGGTCGGCTACGTGGGCGGCATGCGGCTCCTGGAGATGATCCTCGGCGCGATCATGGACCGGCAGGACCGCGAGGCCCCGGAGGAACGGTTCGAGTTGACAATGTGAGAAGTGATGAGAGATGAGAGATAAGTGATGAGAGATAAGTGATGAGAGATAAGTGATGAGAGATAAGTGATGAGAGATAAGTGATGAGAGATAAGTGATGAGAGATAAGTGATGAGAGATGAGAGATCCAAGATCCAAGATCGAAGACGAGACTGGACAATGGGACGCGCTTCGCCCATCCTTCATGCTTCCACCTCATCCCTCATCCCTCATCCCTCATCCCTCATCCCTCATCCCTCATCACTTATCCCTCATCCCTCATCCTTCATCCCTCATCCTTCATTCGTAACTCCTAACCCCGCGGCCCTATGATCGAAATCCTCGAAGGACGCAAGAGCCAGGTGCATGAGAAGGGCCAGCAGCCCTTTGACATGTCCTGCAACAAGCCCAGCTTGGCCGGCGCCGTGAGCCAGCGGGCGTGCGTCTTCTGCGGATCGCGGGTGGTGCTCTACCCGATCGCCGACGCCCTGCACATCGTGCATGGCCCGATCGGCTGCGCGGCCTACACGTGGGACATTCGCGGATCCCTCTCTTCGGGCCCGGAACTCCATCGACTGAGTTTCTGCACCGACCTGCAGGAGAAGGACGTGATCTTCGGCGGGGCCGAGAAGCTCTATAAGTCGCTGATCGAACTGATCGACTACTACGAACCGAAAGCGGCCTTCATCTACTCGACCTGCATCGTGGGCGTGATCGGCGACGACGTCGAGGCCGTCTGCCGCCGGGTGGCGGCGGAAAAAAGCATCCCCGTGCTGCCCGTCCACTCAGAAGGCTTCAAGGGCACGAAGAAGGACGGCTACCGCGCGGCCTGCGACGCCATCGGCACGCTGGTGGGCACCAGATCGACCGCCGGCATCAGCAAGCACAGCATCAATATCCTCGGCGACTTCAACCTCGCCGGCGAGACATGGATGATCCGCGACTACTACAAGCGGATCGGCGTCGACGTGGTGGCCACGATCACCGGCGACGGCCGCGTAGACGACATCCGCCGCGCCCACGGGGCCGCCCTGAACGTCGTGCAGTGCTCCGGCTCGATGGTCTACCTGGCCAAGGACATGGAGGCGAAGTACGGCATCCCCTTCCGGCACGTCTCCTACTTCGGCATCGAGGACATGTCGGGGGCCCTGTACGAAGTGGCCGATTTCTTTGGCGAGCCGAGCATGGTCGCCGCGGCCCGCGAATTGGTCCGCGACGAGGTGGCCAAGATCATGCCCGAGCTGCGGCGCTATCGCGAAGCCCTCTCCGGCCGCCGGGCCGCCGTCTACACCGGCGGGGCCTTCAAGGCCTTTTCCCTCGTCCGCTCGCTCCGCACGCTCGGCATGCAGACCGTGCTCGTCGGCTCGCAAACCGGCAACAAGGAAGACTACAAGCTGCTCCGCGATCTGTGCGACGAGGGCACGATCCTCGTCGACGACACGAACCCCCTCGAGCTTTCGCGGTTCGTCCAGGAGAAGGACGTCGATCTGTTCATCGGCGGCGTCAAGGAGCGGCCGATCGCCTTCAAGCTGGGGATCGGATTCTGCGACCACAACCACGAGCGGAAAGAGGCCCTGGCCGGTTTCGAGGGCATGATCAACTTCGCCCGCGAGGTCTACCGCTCGGCAAAATCGCCGATCTGGAAACTGGTGCCGCGGCAACGAATACCACCTGAAGATCCGGAAGAAACACAAAGAAATAAGAGAGAAGAAAGGAAGATGTAAGAAAGGACAATATAGGAAAAGAAATCGCTGAATTTCTGAATTCCATATTCCTTTCGCCCATTTTCCTTTCTTCAAGAAATGGATGACGTCATGATAGCCCCCATCGCTAAGGAGACTTCGCTGGTTACCGAGGCCGCAATTCCTAAGACGGCCTCCCGCAACGCCTGCAAGGTCTGCGCGCCGTTGGGCGCCTGCCTGGCCTTCCGCGGCATCGAGGGCGCGATCGCCTTCCTGCACGGGTCGCAGGGCTGCTCGACCTACATCCGCCGCTACATGATCAGCCACTTCAAGGAGCCAATCGACATCGCCTGCTCGAACTTCGCCGAGGCCACGACCGTCTTCGGCGGCCGGGAAAACCTGCGGCAGGGCCTGACCAACGTCATCCGTCAGTACGATCCCAAGGTCGTCGGCATCGCCACGACCTGCTTGGCGGAGACGATCGGCGAGGACGTCGCCGACCACCTCCGCGAAATTCGCAAGACGGCAACCGGCCCTTGGCCTGAAATCGTGCACGTCGGCACGCCCAGCTATGCCGGCACGCATGCCGAAGGCTTTCACGCGGCTATCCGGGCCATCGTCGCTACGTTTGCCGAGGGCGGAGTGCGAGAGAACACCGTCAACATCTTGCCCGGAATCGTCTCGCCCGCCGATCTGCGATGCCTCAAAACCATCCTCCGCGATTTCGGCGTCGAGCCGATCATGCTCTCCGATTACAGCGACACGCTCGACGGCCCCACTTGGAGCGAATATCAGCGCATTCCGCAAGGCGGCACGCCGCTCGCCGACATCCGCCGCATGGGCCGCGCACTGGCAACCATCGAGTTCGGCTCGACGGCCGACCCGGCCAAGACCGCCGGGGCACTGCTCCAGGAACGATTCGGCGTCCCGCACTTCTTCCTGCCCCAGCCCATCGGCGTCGTCCAGACCGACCGCCTTTTCAAGGAATTGACGGCCATTACCGGTCGCCCCACGCCCGCCGAGCATGCCAACCAGCGAGGGCGGCTGATCGACTCTTACGTCGACGCCCACAAGTACGTCTTCGGCAAGCGGGCCATTGTCTACGGCGAACAGGATCTGGTCGTCGCCCTGGCGTCGTTCTTGATGGAGATCGGCGTCGATCCGGTGCTCTGCGGCTCCGGGGCCCGAACCGGCAAGCTGCGGAAGCGGATTGAAGAACTCGATTCCGCCAGCGACCAGGCGATCACGGTCATCGAGGGCACCGATTTCGGCGAGATCGACGATCGCGCCGCGGCGGTCGAGCCCGATCTGATCGTGGGCAACAGCAAGGGCTTCGCCATGGCGCGGAAGCTCGGCGTGCCGCTGGTCCGCGTCGGCTTCCCAGTCCACGACCGCATCGACGGGCCGCGGATGTTGCACGTCGGTTACGGCGGCGCCCAGCAGCTTTTCGACCGCATCGCCAACGCCATGATCGAAACCGCACAGGAAAGTAACCCCGTCGGATATACCTACATGTAAGAAATCCGAAACTCGAAATCCGAAATCCGAAACAAATGAGAAAATAAACTCAAAACAAATCGAAAAACAAACTCCAATGGCAAAATCTCAAATGATCAAGACGTTTTCTGCTTTTCTTCATTCTGTATTCGAATTTGTTTCGGATTTCGGATTTCGGATTTCGGATTTTCAAGGAGTGCCGAGTCCATGACACCGGACATATCCACCCATCCTTGTTTCAACATCGACGCCCGTCACCGCCACGGCCGCGTTCACTTGCCGATCGCCCCGGACTGCAACGTGCAGTGCAACTTCTGCAAGCGGATCTACGATTGCGCCAACGAGAGCCGGCCCGGCGTCACCACGGCGATCCTCTCGCCGCGGCAGTCGCTGGATTACTTGCAGCGCGTGCTGGCCAAGGACAACCGGATCTCGGTGGTCGGCATCGCGGGGCCCGGCGATCCCTTCGCCACGCCTTCGCTCACGCTGGAGACGTTGGGCCTGGTGCATGAGGCCTATCCGGAAATGCTGCTCTGCGTGGCCTCCAACGGGCTGGGCGTGCCGCCGCATGCCGAAGCGCTGGGCAAGCTGCCAAGTCAGCCACGTCACGCTCACGGTCAACGCCGTCGATCCGCAGATCGGCGCCAAGGTCTACGCCTGGATCCGCGACGGCAAGAAGGTCTATCGCGGGATTCCGGCGGCTGAGCTGATCTGGGACCGCCAGGCCGAGGCGATCCGCATGCTCAAGCAGCATGACGTGGTCGTCAAGATCAACACGATCATCATCCCCGGCGTGAACGACGACCACGTGGTCGAGGTCGCCCGGCGGGTCGCCGACTTGGGGGCCGATATTGCCAATTGCGTGCCGCTGTATCCCGTGGCAGGCACGCCCTTCGGCGAGTTGGAGACGCCTGCCGCCGATCGCGTGGCGGCCATTCGCGCCGACGTGGCCCAGCTTCTGCCGATCATGTCGCACTGCACCCGCTGCCGTGCGGATGCGGTCGGCCTGCTGGGCGAGGCCAAGCGGCCGGAGATGGAGATTGCCCTGCTGCAAGCCGCGGGCGGCCCGCTCAATCCGGCCGAGGATCGGCCCTACATCGCCGTGGCCTCGCTGGAAGGCGTGCTCGTGAACCAGCATCTTGGCGAGGCCGAGCAGTTGAACATTTATACCAAAGACGAATCAGGATTCCGCCTCATCGAGCAGCGGCGGACCCCGCCCGCCGGCAGCGGTTCGCAGCGCTGGGCCGACCTGGCCGACGCGCTCTCCGATTGCCGGGCCGTGCTCGTGGCCAGCGCAGGGCAGGCCCCGCGCGAGGCCCTGGTCAGCCGGGGGATCAAGCTGGTGATGATGGAGGGCCTGATCGACGAGGGGCTCGACGCCGTCTTCCGCGGCGAAGAGATCCGCGCCCCCTTGCGGAAAAATCATCGTTGCGGCTCCGGGGCCGGTTGTTCCGGCAACGGCCAGGGATGTTCGTAGCAGCGTTGTAGGGTGCGGTCAAGTGCAGTGCAGACCCACCATTTGTCGACACTTGTTGGTGGGTCTTCGCTGCGCTTGACCACACCCTACAGGTTAACCCCCAAGGACCCAGTCATGCAAAAACCCCAGTATCACATTTTTATCTGTAGCAGTTTCCGCGCCAACGGCGAGCCCAAAGGCGTCTGTTTCAAGAAGGGCGCCGATCTCGTTCAGTACATTCAAACCGAGGTCAGCGACGCGGCATCGACGCCATCGTCTCCACGACCGGTTGCCTGAATGTCTGCGAGAAAGGACCGGTGGTGATCGTCTATCCCAATGCCTGGTGGTATCACGAGGTGGATGAAGCCAAGGTGGACTCGATCCTCGACGCCTTGGAGCAAGGCGCGGCGGTCGAGGAATTGTTGATGGCATGAAAAACGTTTGGCTCGTCGATACAACCCTTCGCGACGGCGAGCAGGCCGCGGGCGTGGCCTTTTCGCGCCGCGACAAGCTGGCCATCGCCCGCCTGCTGGCCGAGACCGGCGTGCCGGAGATCGAGGTCGGCACGCCGGCGATGGGCAGCGAGGAAATCGCCTCGATCCGGGCCGTCGTCGCCCTGCGACTCGGCTGCCGCCTGACCGCCTGGTGCCGGGCAAAACGCGAGGACCTCGACGCGGCTGCCGCCAGCGGCGTCGATGGCGTGCATTTCTCCCTGCCCACCTCGGCCATCCATCTGCGAGCCCTCGAGAAAACCCAGGGCTGGGTCATCGACCAGATCGGCCTGCTCGGCGACCTGGCGCGGCCGCGATTCCCGCTGGTTTCCTTCGGCGCGCAGGATGCATCGCGGGCCTCGCCGAGTTTTCTGGCCCGCTGCCTGCGCGCCGCACGGCAGGCCGGGGCCGACCGCTTCCGCCTGGCCGATACCGTGGGAGTGTGGAACCCCTTCCAGGTTCAAGCCGCCGTGCAGTCGCTGGCCGGCGATGCAGGGCCGGTGACGATCGGCTTTCACGGGCACAACGATCTGGGCATGGCCACCGCCAACGCCCTGGCGGCCGTAGTGGCTGGGGCCGGAAGCATCGACGTCACCGTCAACGGTCTGGGCGAGAGGGCCGGCAACACGGCGTTGGAAGAGGCCGCGATGGCCCTGCGAATCACGCTCCAGCGATCGTGCGGACTTGATACGCGGCGTTTTGCCGAGCTATCGGCCTATGTGGCGCAGGCCTCCGGCCGGCCGGTCCCGCCCGGCAAGCCGATCGTTGGGGCCGGCGCGTTCCGCCACGAATCGGGCATCCACGTCCACGGCCTGCTCAGGGACCGCCGGACGTACGAGCCGTTCGCGGCCGAGGCGGTAGGCCGCGCGGGGACGGAAATCGTGCTCGGCAAGCATTCCGGCGCGGCGGCCGTGCGGCACGTCCTGGGCCGGCAGGGACGCGACGTTTCGCCCGCTGAGGCCAAGCGGCTTGCCGGCGAGTTGAAACTCGGCGCAACATGCGGCAAGCTGTCCGTTGTGCCGTTCAAGGCCGGCATGTACACTCTGACATCTATTGACAGAAAAACGTAGTCGCTGATATCTTTCAGGTCCTGCAGAGCCAACGGAGTAAGACGATACTCGCTCACGGCCGCGACTCGTCGCAGGTCGCACGATTCATCGCGCGTTGCTTCAGGCTATCGAAAAGCTCACCTAGGCTTTGGTCATCGTACTGCGTGAATTCGCCGCGTGCCAATTGCTCCATGCCTTGGCGCACAGCTTCTTGAAACTCGTGCTGCCGGGCCTCGACCCGAGACAAGACACGCAGCGCGTCCACCACGAGATCCCCCTCGGAGTGGTATTTTCCTGTCGCGATTTGCTGTTCGACGAATTGACCGAGTTCAGGCGGTAACGCGGGAACGATCATGGTATGCAATCCCTTGTGTATAACCAACACTGCCTCACTAGTTTACAGACTGCGGGCTCGGCTGGCAAGTACGTTGCCATCGACTCATCGACATCGAAACGGGCGAGTGGGACATGGACGCGAGTAAAACGACGCAACACGCCGCTGGAAGAGGCCGCGATGGCCCTTTGAATTACGCTCCAACGCTCTTGCGGACTCGATACGCGGCGTTTCGCCAAGCTATCGGCTTACGTGGTCCAGGCCTCGGGCCGGCCGGTCCCGCCCGGCAAGCCGATCGTCGGGGCGGGCGCGTTCCGCCACGAATCGGGCATCCACGTCCACGGCCTGCTGCGGGACCGGCGGACGTACGAACCGTTCGCGGCCGAGGCGGTAGGCCGCGCGGGGACGGAAATCGTGCTTGGCAAGCACTCCGGCGCGGCGGCCGTCCGGCACATCCTGGGCCGGCAGGGACGCGACGTTTCGCCCGCTGATGCCGAGCGGCTCGCCAGGGAGTTGCATCGTGGCACCACGACAACCCGAGACCCCACCCTGCTTGCCAGGGCGGTGAATCAGGCTGAACAGCTCAGCGCCCCGCCCACGCCAACCCAAGACCCCGCCCTACTCGCCAGGGCGGTGAATCAGGCTGAGCAGCTACGGGCCCGGCAGTTGCACCGCGGCGCATCTTGCGGTAAACTATCGGCGGTATGTGACATCACTTGCGCGGTTCCGTCAGGCCTGTAGGGAACGCCCTCTGGCGGCCGTGCTGGGAAAGTCAAATTATTATAAGGGTCGCGGCCGGCGAGTCCGCCGCGCCACGGCGCGGTTGTTCACCGAGACCCATCGACGGAAATAGTGCTAGGATGACGACTGACGACCGTCGCAAACATCTTTGGCATCGCGCCACACCGGCCAACTTGTCGTTTGCGCTGCTGGGTATCACGGGCGTCCTGCTGCTATCAGAGCACATGGGCTGGCTGACATTCTTCGGCCAGAGGAAGGGCTGGCCCTGCGTGATTGCGTGCGCGGGCGCCGGGTTCGCAATCGTGCTGATCCTCCTCTCGCTCGCGGCGGGCCTTGTATGCCGGCCGCGCTTTCAGTTCGGACTGCGGTCGTTGCTACTGCTGGTTGTCGCCGTGGCCGTCCCGTTCGATTGGCTGGCAGTCGAGATGCGCGAGGCGTCGAAGCAACGCGAGGTTGTCGCCTCGCTCAGGGGCGGAAAGCCATCGTGGGATATGACTTCGAGCTCGCCGGCAGCGACCTGCGTCTTCCCTGGGAAGGCGGGACGTTTCCTTCCAGCGGGGCGTATTGGCTGTTTCCTTCGAGCGGCACGCTATCGACGGGTGCGCCGCCGCCGGGTCCAAAGTGGCTGCAAGACATCTTCGGCGGAGACTTCTTCTCGGACGTTCGTGTGCGTCTCGCGCGACAGGATGGACGAAGCACTGACGGACACGGATCTGGAACGGCTGGAACCGCTGACGCGCCTGCGGGAGATGGACCTTATCGGCCACGGCTGGCCACCACCGGGGATCACCGACGCGGGGTTGAAGCGATTGAAGGGGATGCGACAGCTCGAAGCGTTGCGGATCGGAAGCAGCGACGGTATCACGGACAGCGGCCTGGCAAATCTTCGGGGCCTGACGAACCTCCGTTTGCTGTCGCTCGGCAGCCCGGGTTTGACCGACGCCGGGCTGGAGCATCTTATGGGACTCTCGCGACTCCGCGGGCTTGACCTGAAGGGCAGCGGCGTGACGGACGCCGGGCTTAAGCGGATCCGCCAGCTTGACGCCCTGGAGGCGCTCGACCTCGGCGGAACGCGCGTCACCAGCGCGGGGCTTGACTGCCTTGCGGAACTCCGCGGCCTGAAGTCGCTCGGCCTCGACAAGATGCGGATCACGCCCGAGGGGCTGAAGAATCTGGAAGCTTTGGATCGCATGACGGACCTCTCGCTCTGCTCCAGCGCGATTACGGACGCCGGCTTGACGCACCTCAGGCCGCTGAGGGACCTTCGTTATTTGGACCTTAGGGACACGCAAATCACGGACGCTGGGTTGGAGAGCCTGGCTGGGATGGAAAACTCAAGTCCCTGGACCTATCGTTCACCTATGTCACGGACGAGGGTGCGAACTGGCTCCAGAAGGCGTTGCCCAAGTGCCAGATCTCGCACGGGTACCGGAGCGACATTCGGCTCTACCCCGCGCAGGAAAACCGCAAGCAGGAGGAAGGACAAGTGGGGGAGGCTTCTGGTAGGGAACGCGCGACGGGATCGGCGTCGATCGCCTTCGGGGCTTTGGGCGTCCTCCCCGGCCAGTTGTTCTTCAGCGAGGACGCGGAGCCGTCCGAGCTTGACTCGTCGCCGAAAGGGTGGTACCTCGTTGATCTGCGCTGCGGGGACGTCAGGGTGTTCGGGTCGGTCGCGGGCGCGAAGGATGGTTGTGCGCCCGCGGACGCCCAGGGAACCGCGTTCAGCCCACGTCGCCTCCGGTGCTGGCGGATTGCCTCCGGGTTCTTTTGGCTGGCGGCGCCAACCTATTCTCCGTTCAATGGCGCTCCTTACAACGACAAAGTGCAAGGGAACCCGATCGAAGTGCGGCTTCGGCCGGCGATCGAGGCCGAACCGCCCCCAGCCGTGGCCGCCCAACCCTGCCCAGAGCGCTGCGGCGGACTCGCTTGGTTTTATCATGTGGACATCCTCCCCCTGACGCCGAACCGGGTCCTGTTCTTTCAATTGGGCAATGGCGGTCGTCAGATTTCGTTGTACGCCTACGTCTTTCATTGGGAGAAGGATGACGATCCGAAGGAAGCGCCCGAGTCCGGCATTTGGGACTACGCCGTGGAGGACGTGGGCGAGTTTGCCGTGCCCTTCGACGAGCCGTTCCACGTTGCGACGGGCGACGGCAGCTACTTCTTTGTTACCGACTCTGGGGCCGTCTACGCGGTCGAACAGAGCGGCGCAGAGTGGAAGACGCGGCAGGTCTGGCACGACCCCGCACGGCCGATTATCGCCATGGTTACGCTTCCTGACGGTGCGGTGCGTTCCTGTTCGGCAAGGATTTCTACTTCAAGGCCGGGAAGAGTATGCAGCCGAAGCCGTGTCGGGACGTAACCAAGGGGCAGCGGGCCTTCAGCCGATGCGTGAATCTCCTCGCCGATTGCGGTATGATACTGAATGAAAACGGCGAGCTTGGTCCGGCAACCGCGGCGAAATGACGAACGGCACTCCGCCTGAGGCGCGAGGAGCGTTTCTGAAAGCTCTGATGCTGTCCTGCCTGCCGCTCGTTTACAATTGTAAACAGCAGTCGCTCTCGACTGCAAGATTTGGACACTCGACAATGGGTAAATAGTGCCCGGCGCGGTGGCGGCAGGCGGCAACTGCCATATTGACAGGCGGCGTTCTTCGTCCGGGGTTTCTCGACCGGTTTTGGCAGTCGCGGTCCGGGGCAACTCGTTTCCCTTGCGGCGGGCAGAATAACCCCGCACGGCGCAAAGTATTACATAATACATAGTTATAGATATATATGGACTATTTGGCGCGATTGGCACGCCACTTGCTGCAAGGAGGAAGCGCTCTCGCTAACGGCGCCCGCTGCAAACGGCCGGGGCCGTGTTCGCAACGTGCGCTATTATTGGAATAAGTGTGGATAGTTATCACGAACAATCGTGAGAAGCCGTTTTGCCGGCGGCCTGCGGGCATAAGGTGATCGAAAACAATAACTCGCGCAGGCGGTCGTAGGACGGATTGCCAATCCGTCGTGCCTCCCGCGACGGATTAGCAATCCGTCCTACGGCAGGTGGTCGCGTTTGTCTTTACAGTGCCGTACGCCCGCAGGTCCGCTTTTGCTCTTTGACAATTGAAACGAAGACCGCGCTCGGCGAAAGCCCGCCGAGCGCGGACCAAGATCGACCGGTCGTGCCCTTCGACCTGGCCGCTGGCGGCAGCCTGGAATCATCCTGCCGCCAGCGGCTGAAAAAGGCCGGGTGAGCATGGCACTGGCCCATCCGGTTCGCCATGTGACCGAAAATGACAAATTCCGACCATCCCGCCGCATGCCGTGTACATTCCACCCGAACAAGCGTTACCCCAGGTTTCACCCCTGTTTTTCACCATTGTTTTCGAGAGTTATACAACCTTATGGATACAAGGAATAACCCATGCGGTGGAGAAAACGGCCGCAAAAGAAAACCGAACGTCGATTTTTGGGCCACTTTGGCCAAAATCTCCAAACCGGTTGGCCGTTACGCAGCCCCCACAGCCTGGTATCGCACAGTCCGCCGCCACGGCTTCTCGCTCAAATAATGGATAGGTTCGGAGGGTGGGACCAGCGAGGCGGCAAAATGGGTCGAATTTCGGCAAATCGATGACTCTGCTCTGGTTCGGAAAGTGTTCCGGAAACCTGTCGTCTGATTTGAGATCCAAGGGCCCCGTGCCGCGGGAAATCCCGCCGGCTTGTCCGGCGGATCGTTAGGCTCCTTACGGCCGGCGTAGCGTCGAGCGTAAGTATCCGCCGGGCAAGCCGGCGGCATTAAATTAAAGAGACGCAGATGTCGGCTTCGTGTAGCGTCGAGCGTAAGTAACGGCCGGGCAAGCCGGCGGCATTAGGAATAACCGCGTTTCGACCATCCCGGCAGTTGCACCGCGTCGCGACTTGCGGTACGCTGGCAGTGGTTTGTGAAATGACTTGCGCGGTTCCGTCAGGTCTGCAGGGAACGCGGGGCACCCGCTTGCGGGTCGCGACGTTCCAAATAGAGGGTCGCGGAACGCCTGCAGACTCGGTGCGCCGCGCCACACCATTAGCCATCGTGGAGCCAAGCGATGAGAATTTCTGCCAGAAACGTCCTCCAGGGAAAGATCAAGAAGATTGTCGCCGGCATGGTCAATGCCGAGGTCGTCGTCGAACTGCCCGGCGGCCAGGAGATCGTCGCCGTAGTGACCTTGTCGTCGGTGAAGAGCCTCGGCTTGTCCGAGGGCGGCAAGGTAAGTGCCATCATCAAGGCCAGCAGCGTCATGCTGGGTGTCGAGTAGGCCCTCGCGGAGTGCGCCGCAAGCAAGCCGGAGGGCGATTCGCCTTTCGTTTCCATAAGCCGCTGCGCGGAACACAGCACCCCGGGCATCCGATCGACGCACTGCCATGTCGCTGCTCGACCACATCGAACGCCGCTTTCGCCGCTACGCCCTGCCGCACGTGACGATCGGCCTGATCGTCCTCCAGGTCGTGGCCTATTTCGCGGCACAGGGCGAGATGCTCAAGGCCCCCGCCGGCGGCGTCCAACCGTTGACCGTCCTCGATCGCATCGCGCTGGTCCCGAACAAGGTGTTGGAGGGCCAGGTCTGGCGGCTCGTGACGTTCGTCTGCGAGCCACCGACGATGAATATCTTCTTCGCCTTCTTCTTCTGGTATCTCTTCTATCTGATGGGCGAAGCGCTGGAGGCGAGCTGGGGCGCGTTCCGCTACAACGTCTACCTGCTCATCGGCTACCTGGCCACCGTGGCCGTGTCGTTCCTTTCGCCCGGCGTGCCGGCCTCGATCGGCTTCGTGCAAGGCTCCGTGTTCCTGGCCTTTGCCGCCCTTTTTCCCGGTTTCGTGATCCAGCTCTTCTTCCTGCTGCCGGTGAAGATCAAGTGGCTGGCGCGTACTGGCCTGGATCGGCTACTTCTTGATGCTGGTCTTCGGCGACTGGACGGAGCGGATGCTGGTGCTGGCGTCGATCAGCAATTTCCTGCTTTTTTTCCACAGGGACATCTTCCACCGCTTGCGGATTGGCCGGCGGCACATGGAGTTTCAGGCGAGCCTGTTCGGCGGCCGGTCGAGACCTTACTTCCACCGCTGCACGGTCTGCGGCATCACCGATCAGAGCGATCCCCACGCGCAGTTCCGCTATTGCCGCAAGTGCGAGGGCAGTCACGCCTACTGCATGGAGCATCTGTTGAACCACGAGCATATCAAGAAGGGTGGCTGAATCCAGAATACTCCGCGGCACGTCCAGATGTTGGGAACCGCGCAGACCGAAAAGGAAGGGCATGAGCCGACCGCAACAGACTACCTATCTTGCCTAGATTTCATGGGATCACTTTTTCCCTCCTCTTCCTGCGTATTTCATCCACCCGCTGGTCATGCTCGTTAGACACTTTGCGCACAATCAGCGGATTCAAATTTTTTTAAGTCGTTTAGGACAAACAACTTGCGACTAAATCGTAAGCCCTCGTGCAAGATTATCTTCCTCTCGAAACGGGAATAGAGGTTAGGAGTTAGAAGTTGGAAGTTAGAAGTTAGAAGCGACAGAAAAGACGCCCGCCGTAGGACGGATTGGCAATCCGTCTTACCCTTTACGTCGCGCCCTCACAATTCCGAGATTCTCTCTCGCTTTGTCGTCCACCCCTCATTGCAAATTATTGGAGAAACGCTAAACTGAGCCTTTTGTAGGTTGTTACAGAACATAGGTAGGAAGAGTTCAAGCAGACACGGTAGGAGGACGGTGCTTCCCCACGAAGAGTGTCGAGCCAGCCCAAGTGGAGCCGTCGCGGTAGCAGATGACCATTACCAAAGAGCGGAAACAGGAATTGATCGGGGACTTTCGGCGGAAGCAGGATGATACCGGCTCGCCCGAGGTGCAAGTCGCCCTATTGACGACCCGGATCAACGGGCTGACCGAGCATTTGCGAGGGCATAAGAAGGATTACGCGTGCCGACGCGGCCTGCTGATGATGGTCGGTCGCCGGCGACGGTTGTTGGACTATCTGAAGAAAGTCGACGCGAGGCGTTACCTCGAAGTGATTCGTCGCCTGGAAATTCGCAAGTAGGCGATGGCCCGCTTTGGCGGGGAATCACGCGTAACGCAGGCCGCCTCCAGGTCGCAAGGACGCTGGCGGCTGCGATTCAGTCGTCCGCCCTCGCGATCGGTGATCGGCACGACACAAATCTGGGAACCATGCACGCCGCACCCAACGGGGCCGGCGTGTTCATTCTCAAGCGGAAGCCCGCCCGCGCTTTTAGCGCCCGCAGTCAAGCCTGGTTGCCGCCAATAGCCCTACGGCTATGGTGTGTCTGCCGCATCTGGCATGGATTCTTCAATCAGCAAAAAGGTAGAAACTACGTTGAAAGTACGTGTAGAACGGAAAATTGGAGCGCATACGCTTTCTTTTGAGACCGGCGAATTGGCCAAGCAGGCGGCCGGCAGTTGTTTAGTCCAGTATGGCGAGACCGTGGTGCTGGTGGCCGCAGCCACCGGCCCGGCCCGCGTGGGTGGAGATTTCTTCCCGCTGACCTGCGATTATCGCGAGCGCGTGGCCGCCGCGGGCAAGTTCCCCGGCGGATTCCTCAAGCGCGAGGGCCGCCCGACCACTAAGGAAATCCTCACCGCCCGGCTCATGGACCGGCCCATCCGGCCGCAGTTCCCCGAGTGGTTCCTCGACGAAATCCAGATCCAAAGCTTCGTGCTGGCCTCCGACCGGCAGAACGACGGCGACATCCTGGCGATGAACGGGGCCTCGGCCGCCTTGACGATCTCGCCGCTGCCCTTTCAGGGACCGCTGGGCTCGGTCCGCCTGGCCTATATCAACGGCGAGTTCATCGTCTTTCCCTCGCACGACGAGTTGGAAGAAAGCGATCTGGACCTGATCGTCTCCGGCAGCAAGGACGCCATCCTCATGATCGAGGGCTTCGCCCGCGAGTTGCCCGAGAGCCTCATGACCCAGGCCATCGCCAAGGCCCACGAGCACATCCGCGAGATTTGCGACCTGCAGATCGAGTTGGCCCAGAAGATGAACGTGGTCAAGGCCGTCTATACGGTGCCCGATCCGAATCCATTCCTGGAAACGATCCGGGCGAAGTATTTCGAAGAGATCAAGCAGGCCAAGCGGACCGAGGGCAAGCAGGCCCGGGCCGAGGCCGTGTCGGCTCTCAAGGAGCGGGCCAAGCTCGAGTTGATCCCGGTTGCCGAGACGGCGGAAAAGGCGGCCGAAAACAAGCCGCTGGAAGAGAAGTTCTCCGCCGCCTGGCAGACGGTGGTTACGCAGGCCATCCGCGAGCTGATTCTCTCCGGCACGCGGCTCGACGGCCGCGATAGCAAGACCTTGCGGCCGATCAGTTGCTCGGTCGACGTCCTGCCCCGCGTTCACGGTTCGGCCGTGTTCCAGCGCGGCGAGACGCAGGCCATGGTCACCGTCACGCTCGGCACCGGCAAGGACGAGCAGCGGGTGGACGGCCTGGTCGACGAGTACGCCCAGAAGTTCATGCTGCATTATTACTTCCCGTCGTTTTCGGTGGGCGAGGTGCGTCCCATCCGCGGGCCTGGCCGCCGCGAGATCGGCCACGGGGCCCTGGCCGAACGGAGCGTGAAGCCGGTCCTGCCGCCCGCGGAAGACTTCCCCTATACGATCCGCATCATCTCCGATATTCTGGAGTCGAACGGATCCAGCTCGATGGCCACGGTCTGCGGCTCGACGCTGGGCCTGATGGCTGCCGGCGTGCCGATCAGCAACCCGGTTGCCGGCATCTCCATCGGCCTGGTCAAGGAGTCGGACCGCTGGATGCTGTTGACCGACATCATCGGCGACGAGGACCACTACGGCGACATGGATTTCAAGGTGGCCGGCACGCAGAACGGCATCACGGGCATCCAACTCGACCTGAAGATCAACGGCATCAGCGAGGAGATCGTCGCGGCCACGTTGACGCAGGCCCGCGAGGCCCGCATCGAGATCCTGCGGAAGATGCTCACGGCGATTTCCCGGCCGCGGAGCGAGATTTCCGCCTGGGCCCCGCGCTTGCTGCGGACCCACATCGACCCGGAGAAGATCGGTCTCTTGATCGGGCCGGGCGGCAAGATGATCCGCGCGATCCAGGACGCGACCGGGGCCTCGATCGAGGTCGAGGACGACGGCACCGTGACGGTGGCCAGCAGCGGCATGGAAGGCGCCGAGGAGGCCCTGCGCCGCATCGAATCGCTGACCGCCACGGTCGAGATGGGCCGCATCTACACCGGCCGGGTCTCCAGCATCAAGGATTTTGGCGCGTTCATCGAGATCCTGCCCGGCAAGGACGGCCTGTGCCACATCAGCGAGCTGGCCGAGGGCTACGTCTCCAACGTCAGCGAGATCTGCAAGGTGGGCGACGAGATGCCGGTGAAGGTCATCCTGATCGACGACCAGGACCGCGTGAAGCTCAGCCGCAAGGCCGCCTTGAAGGAACTGAGCATCGTCGACGACAAGGTCCTGGCCGGCGGCGAGCGTCCGCCTCGCGAAGGCGGTGATCGCGATCGTGATCGGCGGCGATCGCGGTGGCGACCGTGACCGCGGCCGGCGCGGCAATGGCCGCGGACGGGACCGGAACTGAACGAAGACATCCTCTGTTTCAAATCTGAGATTTGAGATTTGAGATTTGAGATCTTGAGATTCCGAATGACGAAACGTGGCAGTCCGGTAGCGCGTTTCGTCATTCGAATTTGATGTCTTTGAATTTGTTTCGGATTTCGTATTTCGATATTCGGATTTTCCCCTTGTGATGTCTCCCGACGCCGTCAATCAGAAGCTTGTCGACCAGTACACGGAGATTGCCCGGCTGGCGGGCGGCCTGGCCCACGAGATCAAGAATCCGCTCTCCACGATCCGGCTGAACATGGAGCTTTTGGCCGAGGACTTTCGCAACCAGCGAAGCCCCGCGCGACCGGCGGGCGATGCGGAAGATCGAACTGGTCGAGCGGGAGTGCCAGCGGTTGCAGGACCTGCTGGACGGCTTCCTCGATTTCGCCAAGGTGCGGCGGCTGAAACTGGAACCGAGCGACCTGAACGTGCAGGTCGCAGCAGGTCTTGGACTTCTTCCGCCCCAAGGCCGCGAAGGGCGGATCGAGGTCGTCGATTATCTCTCCAGCGATCTGGCCACGGTGCTCTTGGACCGCGAGAGTTTTCATGGGGCGCTGTTGAATCTCGTGCTCAACGCCCAGCAGGCCATGCCCGACGGCGGGCAGTTGGTCATCCGCACCTGCAACACGGCCCAGGGCGTGGCCCTGGATCTGATCGACACCGGCTGCGGCATGGACGCCGAGACGCAGGCCCACGCCTTCGACGCCTTCTATTCCACGAAGAAAGGCGGCTCCGGCCTGGGGCTGCCGACGACGCGGAAGATCATCGAGGCCCACGGCGGGCGGATCACCGTGCAGAGCGAGCCGGGCCGCGGCACGCAGTTCACGATCTCGCTGCCCGTGCCCCGGCGGTTGCCGGGCGACGGCGTGCGCACGGCGTTCTTGCCGGGGGCGAGCAAGGGGTAGCTACTGACCAGTGAGACCACCATGAGCAATCAGTCATACCTGTGTTGTAGCAACCACCCCGACATCTACCCGGCCCATGGGTATGCCGAATTCGATCCGGAATTGCACACCCTCGCCTCAGGCGTGTATTGCGTGCCGCTGACTTGGCTTGCTTTCTTTAGTGCGGACAGTCTTGTGACTCGGACCTTTTCAGTCCATGGCGACGAGGTAGTCGCGACGGCCCCAATATCATCCCGAGAGCTATGTCTTGACCGATTCTCGACGCAGCTCGCGAGGCTGACTCAACTGATCGCCATTCCCGGAGAAGTACTTGACGACTACGGGCGATTTTTGCGTCTGGCGCTAGAGAATGCCGAGGGTGAATTCGTGACCATCGAGTTGGATGAAATCGCTTGCATGGGCGACGAGGCGAAATTCTACCATAACCTGCTTATTGTTCTACTGGCGCTCGGAGGCAAGGAGAAGTTGGGCGCTCGCGATGCGTGCCTTTCCTTCGGGGATCTCGATCTGTCTCGCCGAATTCTCCCTGCAAGCGGGTTTTTCGCCCGTGGCGGCGCCGCGAAAGAGGACTATCGCAACCACGAGTGCTTGATCGGTTCTCGCCACTTGAGACCTGTCCCCTGGGAAGAACGAATTGCCGGAAGTTGAATCGGCGCATAATACGATCTTCTCGTCCGCGGGGAATCGAAGCATGGCGTTCTACGAATCCGACTTGGCAGCACGGCGTGCCAACAGTTTTTCCTACAGCGCTGCCGACGGAAACCTCGCTTCACACTCTTTCCGCACTCTTTCGGCCGGGCCGCGGCACGCAGTTCACGATCTCGCTGCCGGTGCCAAAGCGGCTGCCGGGCGACGGCGTGCGCACGGCGTTTTTGCCGGGGCGCAAAAGGCGTGATCGCAAGACCGACGGTGATCCATGAATGACGCCGATTTTGACTTCATCGAATCCCGCTTGCAAGTCGCATTGTCCGTAGTTTTCAGAGAATTCATGCGGCGTTTCCCCGGCGACGCTGTGCATCAACTCCGAGGGCAGCTCGACGTCATTCCCACGAACGCAGAACTCTTCCTCATCCGGCAGCTTTCTTTTTTTGAGACCGTAGTTTTCGACCATTATGAGCTCCAACCGGAACTTCGGTCGTGGCATTTTCTTGATATTGGCGGCGATGGCTGCGGCAACGTTTACTGCATGGTAGGAAATGACCCGAATTCAGATGCCTTGTGGTTATGGGAACACGATCCACCCAACGGGTTTGTGGAGAACAAGCGATGCACACTTCGCAATTACTTCGATCATGGCTGGACGCTCGCCGCGCGCCCCGATCCGTTTGCGACGCGACCAGCGGGCGGGCGTCTCATCGCGCGTTCGAATCACCCGCTCCGGAGCATGCTGAATCCAATCACAATTTCAGAGTGGCGCGACTACGTGTTGCGAGACCCCGACCTTGAATTGGACGAATACACGGAAGTGACCAATCCGTTTACCAACGACAAGAGTCTCTCTGCCCGATATCCAGGCCGCGCCAAACTCACGCTCAATGGTGTATCCCGACGAATCCGGTGGCTTGCAGGAAGGATTGAAATGGAACGGTTCCCGCCGGTAGCTCCAGAACACAAGCAGAAAATGCAGCAAATTGCCAATGAACTGGGTGCGTCCGTTTTTTAGTTCAGCCTCTCTGGAACACTTCTCGCCGGAGCTCATGCCGCTGGACTGCGCACTTGCGAAACGGCCTTGCCCCCCGCCATCCGGAGAGTCCGGCGCGTAACCGGCGTACCTCTCGTTGACGAGGGGTCGTCACAATGGCAGAAAGACATCATGCGTTACGATTGCGACTGAGAATTGCGCCGCGCCAAGAGCCTCTCCCGCAAGCCCTCTTGGGGAAATCTCTCCGCGCATTTTTTCCGCACCGCTTCCTCAATCTGTTCCCGTTCACCAAGGTAGGCTTCGACCTCGGCACGATGCCGAAGATAAAAGCTAATGACCGCGAAAACGTCGGCCAACGGGACCGCCGGAAACTGATCTACGATACCCTCAGGAGACTCGCCCTGCTGAAAAGCGATGATGATCGAATCCAGAGAGACTCGCGTGCCGCCAACGCGGACAACACCACCCTCGCCCAGTCTCAGAGGCGGAGCTTCGGCTTCAATAACGAGCGACATTTGATTCCACTCCGGAACAAAACTGCCATGAGGGGCTCATTAACCACACACTTCATTCTAGCATCCGTTGGAATCTGCGGAAAGGCGAATGCCGCCTGTCTTTTCCCGTCCAATAGGCCGTGGTATACTTATTTTGAGCGGTTTGAGGTTTGCGGAGGTCATTTCCATGGCAACGGTAGAGTCAAGTGTCGTGCAAGCTGCAAGCCTGGCGCCTGTCGCGCGAGTTCCAGCGCTGTGTGCGGGCGATCGATTGACCCGCCCAGAATTTGAACGGCGATATTCGGCAATGCCAAACGTCATGAAAGCGGAACTTATTGAAGGAGTGGTGTATATGCCGTCGCGGGCTTCCATGAACTACGCTGGCCCGCGTTTCGACGCGATCGGGTTCCTGGGCTATTATTGCGTCGCCACACCAGGAGTCGAAGGCGCCGACAACACAACCGTCCGCCTCGACTGGGAAAACGAACCTCAGCCTGACGCCCTTCTTCGCATCTCGCCGCAGCATGGCGGACAGTCGCGGGACGAAGACGGCTTTATCGCCGGGCCGCCCGAACTGATCGCCGAAATCTCCGCCAGCAGCGCCAGCTACGATCTGCACGACAAGTTCCGAGCATACCAGCGCAACGGCGTTCGCGAATACCTGGTATGGCGCGTGTGGGACTCGGCCATTGACTGGTTCTGGCTCAGGGAAGGGCGGTTCGAGCGCCTGCCGCTATCCGAAGAAGGACTTTGTCGGAGCAAGGTCTTTCCAGGACTTTGGCTCTACCTGCCAGCCTTGATTCGAGACGACCTTGCCCAGGTCTTGGCAGTGCTTCAACAGGGTATTGCCTCGCCCGAACACGCCGCCTTCGTCGCGACGCTTCGAGCCGCCGGCGGCCGCGCCGCCTGCTGACAAGGAGAACGTCCCATGCCAAGCCCGTTTCCTGGAATGGACCCTTTTATCGAGGGTCAAGTGTGGAAGGGTTTTCATACCCGCTTCATCGCTGCTTTAGGCGATTTGCTGGTGGCCCAGTTGAGGCCACGTTACGTCGTCCAAATTGAAGAGTATGTCTATCTTGCCCGCGAGGACGAAGAGCCGGATCGGTTATTCGAACCGGATTTGGCCATTGTGGAAGGACCGCGGGAAACGCCAAGGGCGCGGGAGGTTCCGCCGCCGCCACTCTGCGCCTTCGATCCACACCATGCCGATTCCACGGCAACATCGGCAAAAATTCCTGTCCATCCGCAACACGCAGTCACGAAGAATCGTTACGGTTATCGAACTTCTCTCGCCTTCGAATAAGACGCCGGGCGATGGATGGAGCGAATATTTGGTCAATCGCAGCAATATTCGCTACACGCCTGCCCATCTCGTGGAAATCGATCTTCTGCGCGGCGGCAAGCGATTGCCGACGCGCGAACCGCTCGCCCCGGCAGATTTCTTTGTCTTTGTCTGCCGCTCGGAAATGTTATCGCAAGTGGATGTCTACGGTTGGACCTTGCGCGATCGGTTACCGGTGATTCCAGTGCCCCTGGCCGACGACGATCCCGACGTGCCGCTCGATTTGCAGGCGGCCTTTACCACGACTTACGACCGCGCCGGCTATGACTATGCCCTCGATTACCGCTTGCCAGTCAAGCCGCCCCTAGATGCCGCCGCGGCGGAATGGGTTCGATCGGTCGTGGGAAAATCATAGGAAGGTCCATCACGGCGGAGCGTGATGAGTACGGCCCCCGTTGACCTTCGCGGCGGAGGACTCTATCATTAAGTCCTTTAGCTTCAACGAGTTTCCGCCGCCGACCAGGAGTACCCGGTGCCCGCCCACGATATCAAGAACCTCCGAAATATCGGCATCATTGCCCATATCGACGCCGGAAAAACCACCGTCACCGAACGGATGCTGTTTTACAGCGGCTTTACGCACCGGCTGGGCGACGTCGACAAGGGCACCACCGTCACTGACTCCTACGTGGAGGAACAGGAGCGCGGCATCACTATCTTCTCGGCCTGCGTGACCTTCCCTTGGAATGACTATACGATCAACCTCATCGACACCCCCGGCCACGTCGATTTTACGGCCGAAGTGGAACGCAGCCTGCGCGTGCTCGATGGCGGCGTCGTGGTTTTCAGCGCCCGCGAGGGCGTTGAGGCCCAGAGCGAAACGGTCTGGCGGCAGGCCGATAAATACCGCGTCCCCCGCATCGCCTTCATCAACAAGATGGACCGCGAAGGGGCCGATTTCTACGGCACCGTGGAGGAAATCCACAAGCGGCTCAACTGCAAGCCCGTGCCCGTCATCCTGCCCGTCGGCCAAGGGCCGGCCCGCGTCCGCGACCCGTTCCGCGGCCTCGTCGACCTGATCGCCATGAAGATGCTGACGTTCACGCCGCCGGAAGGGAAGAAAATCGTCGTCGCGGACATCCCGCCGGAAATGCAGGACGACGCCCAGCTTTGGCGCGGACAGATGCTTGACCAGCTCTCGATGTGCAACGACGAATTGATGGAACTGATGCTGAACGAGCAGCCGGTGCCCGAGGAGTTGATCCGCAAGACGCTCCGCGAGGCCACGCTGCATTACATCCTGGTGCCGGTGCTCTGCGGTTCGGCCCTGGACAACATGGGCGTGCAGCCGGTGCTGGATGCCGTCGGGGCCTACCTGCCCAGCCCTCTCGACATGCCGCCCGTGGAAGGCACGAGCCCGAAGAAGAAGGACGCCAAAATCACGCGCAAGCCGAAGCCCGACGAGCCCTTCTGCGGGCTGGTCTTCAAGATCGTGGCCGATACGCACGGCGACTTGCACTACGTCCGCGTCTATTCCGGGCGGCTGAAGGCCAACAGCCGCGTGCTCAATCCCGGCAAGGACAAGAAGGAGAACGTGCCGCAGCTCTGGCGGATCCAGGCCGACGAGCGGAAGCAGGTCGAGGCGGTCGAGGCCGGCGACATCATCGGCGTGATCGGCCTGCGGCACTCGGTGACCGGCGACACGCTGTGCGACGCCCACGAGCCGATCCTGCTGGAATCGATCCAATTCCCCGAGACGGTCATCTCGATGGCCATCGAGCCGGAAAGCTCGACCGAGCGCAAGAAGCTCTCCGAGGTGCTGGAGATGATGAAGCGGCAGGACCCCACCTTCCGCGCCCGCGAGAACGAAGAAACGGGACAGACGCTTATTAGCGGCATGGGCGAGCTGCACCTCGAGGTCATCAAGCACCGCCTGCTCCGCGACTACAAGCTCGATGTCCGCGTGCATAAGCCGCGGGTGAGTTATCGCGAGTCGATCCAGAAGGCGGTGGAAGTCACCGGCGAGTGCCATCGCTCGATGAGCGGGCAGTCGCACTTCGCCCGGCTGACGATCCGCATGGAGCCCTTCGCGGCCAGTCCCACGCCGATCGCCGTGCCGACGCCCGAGGTGGCCGCGGAACTGCCGCCGGAATATCTCACGGCGGCGATGGAGGTCCTGGGCGAATTGGGGCAGGGCGGCGGCATGCTCGGCTTCCCCTTGATGCACGTCAAGATGACCGTCAAGAGCGGCCAGACGCACGAGACCGAATCGACGGAGCTGGCCTTCCGCCTGGCAGCCGCCGACGCTTTCAACCAAGGGGCTGCGCGAGGCCGGCATCGTGCTCCTGGAGCCGATCATGAAGATCGAGGTCACCGTGCCCGACGAGAACCTGGGCGATATCGTCAGCGACTTGCAGCAGCGGCGGGCGATGATCACCCGCACGCAGAATCGCGGCAACGGCACCGTGATCGAGGCCGAGGCCCCCTTGGCCAACCTCTTCGGCTATTCCAACGCCATGCGCGGTTTGAGCCAGGGACGGGCCACCTGCACGATGGAACCGGCGTCCTACGGGCCCGCCCCGCCGGAAGTGCTGGACAGTTTTATGTGAGACGGGATAATGAAAGCATGAGCACCGTTTTCCGCTGGACACTCGAACAATACGAAGCCCTCGCCGAGGTCGGCGAATGGGTATTCAGCGATTGGCGGCATCCCCGGCATATTGAGCTCATCTACGGTTATCTCAAGGAACGCGGCGAGCCGGCGAAGCTGTCGCTGGAAGAGTATGATCGCATGATCGAAGCCGGTGTCTTTGCGGGACCATACCGCCGTCGTTTGGAGCTTATTGAAGGGGAGATTCTGGAAATGAGTCCGATCAATCCTCCGCATGCCTTCGCGGTGCGGCAAATTGTCGATTGGAGCTACGAGAACACGTCGCGACGCGCGGTCGAGGTACGGGTGCAATCGCCGCTCCGTCTGACGAAGATTGGCAGCGAGCCCGAACCCGACGTCGTTTGGGTCGTGCCGGGCAGCTATGCCCGCCGTCATCCGGAGGAGAAGGACGTTTTGCTGCTGATTGAGGTTGCCGCCACGAGTCTTGCCGACGATACGGTTCGAAAAGCATCCCTTTACGCAAAAGCGGGTATCCGCGAATACTGGGTGGTCAATTCTCGCGACAGAACGATCGAAGTCCGCCGCGATCCCGGGCCGGATGGATATCCGATTCCGGCAGTCTTTTCCGGCAATGACGAACTGCGGCCGCTTGCGTGTCCGGATGCCGTGCTCGTCCCGGCGTCGCTCTGGGCGCCGATTCGCGACGAGGAAGAAGGTTAGTCGCCTTCCTTCACTGTCACTGCTTCCGGCAACTGGACCGTGGCCTTCAGCGGCAGATTCCGCGAGGAATCGCCGACGAGGATCGTGTACTCGCCGGCCTCCGCGACCCAGGCGTGCTTGTCCGGGTCGAAGTACGTGAAGGCCGACAGCGGCAAGGGGATCGAGACCGTCGAACTCTGCCCGGCGGCCACGGCCACCTTGGCAAAGCCCTTCAGTTCCCGCGGCGGACGGGCGAGCGCAGGGCTTGGCCTGCTCCACGTAGACTTGCACCGCCTCCGACCCGTCGCGCTTGCCCGTGTTGGCGACCGCCGCCGTCACGGTGGTCACGACGCTGCCCAGCGTGGAACCGCCCGCCGGAAGCTTGGGGCTCGCTTCCACTGTGAGGTCGGAAAACTGGCGAACGTGGTATAGGACAGCCCGAAGCCGAAGGGGAACTGCGGCTCGATCTTCTTCGCGTCGAACCAGCGGTAGCCGACCAGGATGCCCTCGGAGTAGTTCTCCTGCGGGCCGACCGGTGGCCGACAACGCGCCGCCGCGGCCGCCGTCGCTGCCGTCGACACCCGGGTAATCGGCCGCGTTGCCTGTGGAGTGCGCGGCGGAGAATCGGCAATCTTCTTGGGCCAACGTGCAAGGCAGGTGGCCGGAGGGATTGACGTCGCCGAAGAGGACTCGCGCCAGGGCGTTGCCGCCCTCGGTGCCGCCGTACCAGTACATCATCAGGGCGCCGCAGTTCTCCAGCCAGGGATCGACGGAGCTGGGGCTGCCGCCGTTGAGCACGACGACCGTCCGCGGGTTGGCCTTGCAGACGGCCTGGATCAGCTCGGCCTGGCCGGGCGGGAGGTTGAAGTTCGGGGCGGTCGCGGCCCTCCTGGTCCTGGTTGCGGTACAGGCCGGCGACGACGACTGCCACGTCGGCGCCCTTGGCCGCGGTGACGGCCGCATCGAGCAGGGAACCGGGCCGGCCGCGTCCCCTCCGCCCGCCGGCGCGCCCTTCCCCTTGCTGCCCCGCCGCGGCCGCCGGCCCCGGCGTAGCCCTGGGCAAAGTTCACCGTCGCCCGGTCGCCGACATACTTGCGGATGCCGTCCAGCGGCGTGATTTCATAGGAGGTCTTGATCCGGGCGGAATCGCCGTCGCGGGCGAATTTGGCCTGGGCGTTGCTGCCGATCACGGCGATCGTCTTGGTCTTGGCCAGGTCGATCGGCAGAAGATTGCCCTCGTTCTTCAACAGCACGATGGCGCTTTCTTCGATTCGCCGGGCGGCGGCGACGTGTTCGGGGGCCATCATCGGCTTGGCCTTCTCGCGCTTCGCCGCCGGGTCGAATTGCCCCGTCCAGGACATCACGCGGAGGTTGCGGAGGGCCATGTCGTCGATGCGGGACATCGGCACCTGGGGACCCGCCTCAACCGCCTTCACCAGCGGGTCGGCGAGGAAGTCGCCGCTGTGGTTGGGCGGCGGCCCACGTGCGAGCCCATTTCCAGGTCCAGCCCGTGGTTGGCGGCGTTGACCGTGGAATGGCAGCCGCCCCAGTCGGTCATGACCAGGCCCTGAAAGCCCCAGTCCTTCTTGAGGGCCTGATTGAGGAGGAACTCGTTTTCCGAGCAATACTGGCCGTTGACCCGGTTGTAGGCGGTCATGATCGACCAGGCGTGTGCTTCCGTGATCGCGGCCTTGAAGGCGGGAAGATAGATCTCGCGCATGGTCCGCTCGTCAACGTGGACGTTGACGCTGCCGCGGCTGGTTTCCTGGTTGTTCAGGGCATAGTGCTTTACGCAGGCGGAAACGCCGTGCGATTGAATGCCCTCGACCAGATTGACCGCCATGCGGGACGAGAGGAAAGGATCTTCGCCCAGGTACTCCGAATTGCGCCCGTTCAACGGCGTGCGCATGATGTTCAAACCGGGACAGAGCATGATGTTCTTCTTCCGCGTGAGGGCTTCCTCGCCGATGACGTTGCCGAAGGCCTTGGCCAGATCGGGGTCGAAGCTGGCCGCCAGGCCGACGCCCGCCGGCAGCGCCGTGGCGAAGTCGTCGTTGCGGTTGGCGGAGTTCCAGGAATTGGCCTGCATCTCCTCGCGCACGCCCTGGGGGCCGTCGGACATCCAGAGCTTGGGGATGTTGAATCGCGGCAGCCCCGGCGTGGTGAATGTGCCGTCGCCATGAACCAAAGAGATCTTCTCCTGGAGGGTGAGCCGGGCCAGGAGGTCGCGGGCCCGCTCGTCGGGCGTCTTGGCGGCATCGCGCCAGACCGCCGATGCGTCGCCGATGTCGGGCGCGGCCGCTCGGCGCGGCCGCGGGAGCATCCTGTGCAAAAAGCAGAATCGCGGAGGCAACTGCCAGCGTGAGAGTCGGTACCAGCATTTTCTTCATGACATTCGGTCCTTCCATTATTACGGCTGAGAGGAATTGAGATCGCGTGATCGTGCCCAGTGCCCCCGATAGTAATTCGGCCGCCGGCCCATGTCAAGAACCCTTAGTGGTCCGTTTCGGAATTGATGTCAGGGTTGCACGGATTTAGCCGTAGGGTGGGACCAGCGAGCTTGCGAGCGCCGGCCCACCAATCGCAGGTGTTGGTGGGCCGGCATCGCAAGCTCACTGGTCCTCACTGGTCCCACCCTACGGCTAAGCTCAGAAACCGCCAACCCAAGTGCCAATCAGGTTCAACGTAAATTCCAGCCCTGGCTGCGTGTCGGCGGTATTGACGCCGTTCGTCGTCGCGCCGGTAACATTGACGACCCCGAACCCGGATGCCTGCTCGTCGAAGTTGGTTCCGTAAAGCCTTGCGATCGCCGCGTCGGCGTACAGGGTGTTGTTGCCCGACGTGACGCCGTCCAGGTAGGCCGTTTCATTGGCCTTGTCGTTCGAAAAGCCCAAGTTGGTGTCGAAGCCCAGCGCCGAGTTGGCGTACGCAACGGCGCTGCTGCCGCTGCCATAGCCGCCGTACATGCCTGCCGACGCGGCGCCGTTGCTCTCCGCGTAGGCATAGTACGTGGCGGTGCCCGAATACGAGGCGCCCGGCACGTCGTAGAAATAGGCCATGTCGTTGCTGTTCTGCGAATTTCCGACGTTCGTGTCGAAGCCCAGGGCCGAGTCGGCATACGTGACGGCCCCGGCGCCGCTGCCGTAGCTGCCGTACATGCCCGCCGACGGCGCCGTTGCTGTCCGCGTAGGCGTAGTAGGTGTCGGTGCCGCTGGGGGCGCCGTAGAAATAGGCGGAATCGCTGCTCCCCGACAGCGAATTTCCCACGTTCGTGAAGAAGCCGACGGCCGAGTTCGCATACGCGATCGAACTGCCGCCGTTGGCGTAGCTGCCGAACATGCCCGCCGACGGCACGACGCCGTTGCTGCTGCTGGAATAGGCTTCGGCATAGTAGGTGTCGGTGCCGCCCGCCGCGCCGTAAAGATAAGCCGTATCGGTGCTGCCGTGCGTTGACTTCCCGACGTTCGTGCCGAAGCCGACGGCCGCGTTGGCGTACACCACGGCACCGGCGCCGCTCCCATAGCCGCCGTACATGCCTTCCGCCGGCCCGGCGATGCTGCCGTTCTTGGCATACGCGTCCGCATAGTACGTGGCCCCGCCCTGCGAGTCGAACAAGGAGGCCGTATCCTTGCCGCCTTCGGTCGAATAACCGACATTCGTGTCGAAGCCGCTGGCCGAATTGGCATACGCGAGGGCAGTGCTGCCGCTGCCGAAGCTGCCGAACATGCCGGCCGACGGCTGGCCGCCGCCGTTGTAATCCGCGTAGGCATAGTACGTGTCGTTGCCCGGCGAATCGAAGAGTAGGCCGTATCGCTGCCGCCGTTGGTCGAATTGCCGACGTTGGTGGCGAAGCCGCTGGCCGCGTTGGAGTAGCCGTAGCCCGCGTAGCTGCCGTACATGCCCGATAACGGCTTGCCGCCGCTTCCGTAATCGGCGTAGGCATAGATACGTGGAGTTGCCCTGCGAATCGAAGAAATAGGCCGTATCGCTGCCGCCGTTGGTCGAGTATCCGAGATTCGTGCCGAAGCCGCTGGCCGAATTGGCGAACCCGCCGCCGAGATCCGAAGTACCGGCTGCCCGCCGTACATGCCTGCCGCCGGGCCGTCATTGTCGTAATCGGCGTAGGCATAGAACGTGTCGTTGCCGGGCGAATCGAAGAACTTCGCCGTGTCCGCCGCATGGCCGTTGACATGGATCGAGGCCATGCCATCCACGGCGACCGCATAGCCCGCGGTGGAATTATTGAGTTGCCCGCTGCCGTTGGCATAAAGCAGCGCGGTGTTGCCGCCGGCGCTGCTGCCGGTCAAGCGATGCGCCGTCGCCGCTGCCGTCGCCGAGAAACAAATAGTTGCTGAAGTCCCCTTCGGCCCCTGCGGCGAAGCTGTGATTCTCGCCGTTGAGGCCCACCACGATCGAAGGGTTGCTGGCGTTGCCGGCATTGCTCCAGTGAAGGTGAACTGATCGCTTGCCGCCCCCGTGCCCTCGACGGCGAGCGTCGTGCCGGGCAGGAATTGGACGTCGTCCAGCCAGGCGGCGTCGCTGCCCTGCGGCGCGGCGGTGCCCTCGGCATAGACCCAGGAATAGGTGTGCGTCCCGGCGGAGACCCAGTAGAACGACTGCTGCCAGGAGACCGTACCCGACCATTGGCCCACGGCAACGCCGTCGATTTCGAAGCTCAACAGGCCGCTGCCGGGGGCCGAGGAGACCGATCGCCAGAAGGCGATCTCGCCGGCCGGTTCCGTGAGCGTCACGCTCAGGGTGCTCGTGCTCGACGCGCCGATCGCGCCCGACTGCGCGGCATAATTGCCCGAGTGGACTACGTTCGACTCGACCGACCAGTTGGCCGGCGAAGGGCCCGACGACGACAACTGCCAGGGCAGGGCGGTGAAATCGCCCGTCTCGAAGCCGTCGGCTAGCGGCACGATGACGATGTTCTGGGCCGCCAGGCCGTCCTTGCCCGTGGCGGGCAGCGTCAACGTGGCCGCGTTGTTCCATGCGTCATCGATCGTCCCTCCGTTGAGGTTCAGGGCGGCTGTCGAGCTGTAATCCAGGTCATAGCTGCTCTGCCCCGAGGCCACGGTGTAGGTGAACGTGAGCGCCGAAGTGCCGCTGCCGCTGGCGTAGCTTGCCGTTGCCCCACCACCCGCAAGCGGGTACCCGGCATTCAATGCCAACTGCGGCAGGCCCGTCACATAGACCGGCTCGCTGAACGTCACCGTGATCGGGATCGCCGTCCGCGCTCCGTACATTCCCGTGGGCTGTGTCGTCGATACGGCTGTCACGCCCAGGAAGAGGAACTTGTCGGCCGAGGACGTGGCCGAAGTGCCGCCCGGGGCGATTACGGTCACGTCCACGGTCCCGGCCGTCCCCGCGGGACTCGTGGCGGTGATCTGCGTCGCCGAGTTGACCGCCACGCTGCTGGCCGCAATCGTGCCGAAGTCGACCGCCGTCGCGCCCGTAAAGCCCGTGCCTGTGATGGTCACGGACGTGCCGCCCGCCGCCGGCCCGACCGCCGGGTTGATGCCCGTCACCGTGGGAGCGGTCCTGTAGGTGAACTGGTCGGCAGTCGAGGTCGGCGAAACGCCGCTGGGGCCGGTCACTGTGACATTCACCGTGCCTGTCCCCGCAGGACTTGTGGCGGTGACCTCGGTCGCCGAGACGACCACTACGTTGGTCGCCGCAGTCGTGCCGAAGTCGACTGCCGTCGCGCCGCTGAAGCCCGTGCCCGTAATCGTCACCGAACTGCCGCCTGCCGTAGGCCCTGCTGTCGGACCAATGCCCGTCACCACGGGCCCGACCCCGTAGGTGAACTGGTCGGCGGTCGAGGTCGACGAGGTGCCGCCAGGGCCGGTCACCGTGATATTCACCGTGCCCGTCCCCGCCGGGCTCGTGGCCGTGATCTCGGTCGCCGAGACGACCACCACGCTGGTTGCCGGGGTCGAGCCGAAATCGACGACCGTGCCGCCGAGCAGGTCCGTCCCCGTGATGCTCACGGCGGCGCCGCCCGCCACCGACCCGCTCGCAGGGCTGACGCCCGTGACCGTGGGCTGATAGGCGACGAGGCCCGGAATGAGCAGATTCGCGATGGGGCTGCCGATGCCCGTGGCCAGGTCGTAGCCCTCTCCGGCATTGTACGTGGGCGAAGGACCGGTGCTGCCCGTAGTGATGTCGTGGAAGTCGGCGGCCGGCAGCTTGTAGAGTTCGGGCAAGGTCTGCGTGCGGCCGTTGAGCGACCCCTGCCCGGCAATCGCCCGGCCTTCGTCGGCGATGGCGACGATGCCGGTCCAGAGCGGCGTGGAGAGGCTGGTGCCGCCGTTGTAGTTGTTCCAGGGCGTTGAAGTGCCGTCGTCATAGGTATCGTAAACGGGCACTCCATCGTTTGGATTGGCGTCGGCCGAAACGTCGGGATAGGTCCGCTGGCTGGTGCTGAAGGCACTCACCGTGGCACTCGGAACCGCGTCCGTCTGATAGGAGGGCTGGCTCTCGACGACGCTGATGCCGCCCCCGCCGCCGCCAAGCGTCGCCGTCCTGGTGCCGTCGCCCCAGGCCGTCTCGCCGCCATAGGTGTAATTCGGGCTGCTCCCGTCAACCGT
The DNA here is from genome assembly GCA_963824275.1 of uncultured Planctomycetia bacterium. Taxonomy (GTDB): domain Bacteria; phylum Planctomycetota; class Planctomycetia; order Pirellulales; family Thermoguttaceae; genus JANXQG01. The sequence goes on from CAWGOT010000014.1 coordinate 181,042, forward strand.
GAGGGACGTCCCGCCGACCGCGATCACATTGGGCGAAGTTGACGGGTATTGCGGCACGATGGCGGTGGTGCCGTCGCCCGAATAAGGGCCGTTGTCGCCCGCTGCGGCCAGAAAGGTCACGCCGCCGGGCAGGCCCGTGCCGCCGAGCGTCGCAGAACCGCCGACGTGATTGACCGGCGTAACGAAGACAGTCGTGTCATAGTTCGTCACCTCGCTCTGCGTGTAGGTCGATTCATTGAAGGTCCAGCTCATGGAAACAGCCACCACGCCGGGCGTGTTGGCCGCGGTCTGTATTGCCGTGTACAGATTGCTTCCGTTGTTCGAGTCGTTGTTGGCCTCGAAGAGGATGATGTTGGCCATCGGTGCGGTCGCGTGGGCCCACTCGATGTCCAACGCCTCTTCGCCCTCCCAGTCGTCGTCGCTTGGGCCGGCGGGGTCCGTCGTGGGCAAGGTCGTGCCGCCGGTCTGATTCAGTTTCTCGAACGTCGGGTCGCCGCTGCCGTTGAAGGTCGGCAGGCCATAGTACGTCGAGAAGGCATTCAGGTCGCTGAGGGCCGTCGGATAGTCGTAGGCGTCGACGATGGCGATCGTCTGGCCGCGGCCATCGCCCTGAATCCCGTCAAACGAAATCCCTTTGGAGAGGACGTCCGACGTGTAACTGCCCAGGCCGTAGGCGCCGCGTATCTGATTCGGCGTCAAGCCCGCGGGGGTCGAGGAACCGTAGCTGGTCGAGGTGGGCAGCATCGCGGAACGGCTCTCGATCGCGGGCGATGCGAGTTGCGATACGGGAAGTTGCAGACTGACCGAGAGCAGCGTCCTCGCTTCCAGCACCTCGCAAACCAACCGGCGGTGATGCGGACCTAGGCCGTGCGGGCCGCGCCGCGGTCTGCGCGCGACGCAAGGGCTGCGTGGCCCATCTCAGAAAACGAGAAACTCGACCCATGACCGGGTTCTTTCACCGAAAAGGAAGCTGGCCGCCCTAGCGAAGGTCACGGTCCTTCAAGACCAGAACTTCCCATAGTATACTGCGAACGGCAGCAAATTCGTCGTGCCCTACTAGCCGGATGCGCAGAGTAGGGTGGGACCAGCGAGCTTGCGAGCGCCGGCCCACCATTCACCGCGCTTGGTGGGCCGGCGCTCGCAAGCTCGCTGGTCCCACCCTACGGGGCTAGCGGCTCAGCACCCTTCGCGGGCGCTCCGGGTTGGTATCGGTTGCGACCTTTCGCAGCATATATCTATTGTACTTTGCTCGGATGGAAATGGCGGTTCGATTGGCAAGAACGGCCCGATCTTGCCCGCAAAAAGCTCAATTGCAGAAAGATCCGGTCAAGGACGATCTTCCGCGGCCAGGTTGGCGCAGACCAGTTCCCGGTCATTGCGGGCGAAGACGTGCTTGTAGGCGAAGGCCGGATGCGACCAGCAGACGCCACCCCTCTGGGGTAGTTGACCAGTCGTCGGCTCGATCAGCTTGGCACGGCTGATCTCGTGAAAGCCCTGGGGGTCAAGCGTGGCGATAAGCAGCTCTCCGCGCTCGTTGAACATCCACACCCGCCCCCCGTTGCGGACCATGTGGATGGTGGACCAACGGTCCTTGGGCACGGCCGTCAGGTCCTCCCAAACACGGTCCCCGGTGCGTGCATCCAGGCACCGCAGCTCGCCATAGCTGTCCACGCCATAGACATAATCGCCGTCGAGGTACGGCGTGCTGATCATGCAGTGCAACGCGTCGGTCTTCTGCTCATTTGGGCCTTTCCGTCTCCAAAGCTTCTCGACCTGCGGCTCATCCTGCCCCAATTTGAGCATGAGGGCCCCGTCGTAAAATCCCGTCAGAAAAAGGCGATCAGCGGAAACCACCGGGGTTGGGACGTTGATGACCATCTTCTCCGGCGGGAAGGGATACTTCCAATAAACGGCGCCGGTGGCCGGATTCAGGCCGACCACGTTGTCGCCCGTCCAGCAGACGAGCACGCGCTTGCCGGCCTGCTGGATAATGATCGGGGCCGAATAGGACGCCCGATCGTCCAGGGCCCGCCAGCGCTCGACGCCGGTCTTCTTGTCCAAGGCCACAAGACACGCCCCCGCGCCGCCGAGTTGCACGATCACCAGGTCGCCATCGACCAGCGGCGCTGAGGCGATGCCCCAGACGGGGACGCGAATCTTATAGTCTACCCCCGGCTCCTTCTTCCAAAGCAGCTTGCCCGTGGCGGCATCCAGGCAGTGCAGATGTCCCATCGCCCCCAAGGCATAGGCACGACCATCGTCGATGGAGACCGCAGCCCTCGGCCCACCCGGATAGCCGACGTTGTCGTAGCTGCAGTCGTAGCTGAAATTCCACAGGCTGCGGCCCGTTTTCCAATCGAAGCAATGGACCCGTTCGGCGGAGTGCGGTTCGGTCTGCCGGTCCGTGACGAAAACGCGGCCATCGGCCACCGTCGGGGCGCTATATCCGCCGCCGATGGCTGCCCGCCAGCGGATGGGAATCTGCGGGGCAGAGAACTTCTCGACGAGGCCAGTTTCCTTCCACACGTCATCGCGGGTAGGTCCGCGCCACTGGGGCCAATCGTCGCCCCTCAATTGGCTGACACAGGCCCCCAGACCAACCACAACGCTGCAAAGCAGTACGCTAACTAGCCGCTGCACAAAGATAAGTTGCATAGTCTTTCAACCGGACTCTATTTGGAAAACCGCTCTGCTCTGGGTGCATTTGGTCGCGTAGCGACGGCCGATGGTAGCCGTGGGTTTCAACCCACGGTTTGGGGTTCTCACGACATTCTCCTCGTCGCGTAGCGACGATCGAAGACGGAGTCATCGCTGCGCGACGAGGAAGGGTTTCGGACTCCGGGTCCGTGGGTTAAAACCCATGGCTACCGTCCTTAGGTCGCTACGCGACAGGTCTATCCGGGGAAATCGATCTTCTCTTCTTCGACTGCCTTGCGCAGCTTGCTCAAAGCGCGGGCTTCAATCTGGCGGATCCGCTCCTTCGTGACCCCCAATTCAGCTCCAACTTGCTTCAGTGTAAGGGGTTCCTGACCCCGCTGCAAGCCGAAACGCCGGATGATGATCTTCTGCTCCCGCTCATCCAGCCGCCCTAAGATCTTCTCCACCTGCCACTCCCGCTGCGACTGCGACGACTCCTGCTCGAACTGGTCGCTGCGGTCGTCCTGCGTGCTCGTGAACATCTCCCCATTGCTCGTGCGGAAGCGGTCGCGGTAGCGGTTCTCGTCGGGGATGGTCCGGGCGAAGTTCTTCATAATCGCCCAGCTTGCGTAGGTGCTGAACTTGAAACCGCGGGCATAATCGAACTTCTCCACCGCCCGCATCAGCGACATGTTGCCGTCGCTGACCAGCTCGAAGAAGTTCTCCACAGGGCCGACGTGCCGCTTGGCAATCGAGACCACCAGGCGGAGATTGGCGCGAATGATCTGGTTCTTCGTGGCCACCGCCTCTTCGTACAGCGATTCGATCTGATCCATCACCGACGACTTGGGCTGCCCCACGTCGAGCTTCTCCCGCAGCTTGGTGCACTTGTACTTGAGGAAGTTCATCTTGCGGAAGAGATGGGCCTCTTGCACCCGGCTCAAGAGCGGCACCTCGTACAGGCTGGCCAGGTAGGGCGGGAGGCCGGAGGGCAGCCGGGCCTTCTTCATCGGCTCATCGTTTTCCGGCATCGGCGCGAGGATCTGCTGTTCGCGCTTGGCCGCACGCAAGGCCTTGGCGAAATCGTCATTGGGGATGAAATCCAAGGGCAATTCGGCGATCTGTGCGGCCCGCATCTCGGCAATAATGCGGTAGATGCTGGCCCTCGTTCGCGAAAAACGTCTCGCCAGCGACTCGGCCGACTCGCCGCGATGGAACTGGTAGTAGATCGTGCGCTTGGTTTCAGGGCGGATGGGACCGTGATAATCGGGGAAAATCGCCATGTCGGCGTTTTCCTGGTCGAACTGCTTGAGCGTGTAGCGGACCGTCTCAGGGCTGCGGCCGATCTTGCGGGCGATGCGGCGGACGATTTCGGCCGTGCGCCGCCCGCCTGGGCAAGGCGCCGGGCACGATCGAGGATCCTCGCCCTCTCCGACTCGCTGAGCTGGCTGAACTGCGATCCGCGGCGGACCTTGTCGGAGTTCTGGGCGACGAAGCGGTCGACCGAGCTTTCCAGGAAGCCGACCCGCTTGCGGCCGTCCATCACGAAGCGGCGGCTGATGAGTCCCAAACGACGCCAGCGGGAGATGGTCTTCGTCGAGACGTTGAACCGCTTGGCGAGCTCCTCGATCGTGACCACGCGCTCGCCGGCCGACTCGGCAGCGACATTCGCGGCATCCGAGAGGTCTTCCACGAAGAGGGCCAGATCGTGCTTGGCCTCGCGCCCCGAGAAGGTCACGTCCCGATAGTTTTCGGGTCGGAATCGGGTGATCCGGTAGCAAAGGTATTCGTAGGGGTAGACCCTGTCCGGCTCGATCTCCGCCAGCAGTTTCTCGGCGGCCGCGACCTGTTCGAGCATCTTCTTTCGGGGGGCGAAGCGCGTCTGCTGATCTCGGAGCTCCCGCATCGCAGCGATTTGATATTCGGTGTGCATCATTCGTCCTTTCGTCAGCAGCCGGCGGTCGGCGCATCATCCGATGGAAACTCGCGAAAGCCTGAATACTTGGTACGCTCCAAAGTGTCCAAAGTTCGCCTCCCCGTTACTTTTTCACCTTCTGCTTGGCACTCCCGAGGCGGCTGGTGTAGGGCTCCGGACCGAGCCTAAGTTCTTATGCGAACGGCAGTAGATTTTAGACTACACTTTCTGTCAAAATTTTGCAAGGGGCTGGTGCAGATTTCCACGAGAATCTCCTGCGGAAAATCATTTTTTAGCCTTTTGCAGGACACTTGCATAGCACGGGAAACCTTGCCGCTTCCTAAGGGTTTTCATACCCAACTCAAGAGTTACCATTCTTACGGTTGGGTCACAACGAGGCGGGGTCCTTGGCACCTGACACCCGGCGCTTGCGGCCTTTCCAATTGCGTCCCGGTTGCCGAGCGGGTCTTGACGGCGTCTTCGTGAGCACTATCAGAATGGGGAGACGAGAAGACGACCTTGGGCCGGTATTGCTCAATAAATGCGGTCTTTTGTTTCGCCCTTAGTTCCGGGTTCCAACTGCCGCCCATAGGATGGCGGATAAAGATCCCGTCGTTGCCGTTGAGCAATTTATAATCATCGCCGACAAGGACGCGGACGCCCTTGTTGGCGCCGTCGCCACGAAAGAACCGCTCTCTAAGGCTGCCTCCTCGACAGGCCATTTGAACTTGTGGTGCGGCAACGCCTCCGAGAGACCGTTCCATTCCTCCAAAAAAGCAAGCGCCGCCGGGCAGTTCTTTACAAGGAACACGCCGCTATTCGGATTTAATGCCTCATCGGCATTCTGGGGACCCAGCTCACGCCGGCGCTCTTCCGATTCTGCGAGAACATCAGGAAGTCGTCGCCCATCAGCGCGACTAACGATTCGATTCTCCGCCCAAAATCAAAGAAGAAAGCATCCGCGTCCATGCACAGCAAGAAATCGTACTGCGGCAAACGGCTCAGCGCCGCTGGGATTTTGTTCCATGCCGGGTGCCTCGTTCCGTCGGGTTCGGTGTGGACAGGGTGAAATTCGTAACCATGATACTTGCAATACAAGGTATTTATCGCGACCGTATACGCCGTATACGGCAAACGGCCGCATATCGAAGTCACAACACCGATCTTCATAAGGGTCCCAGATGATTTTGCAAACCGTTTAGATCTGTTTTGCCTTCCCGCGTTTTCGTTGTGAACGGAAGAATCCCAAACGCTGCATCTTACCTGGACTTGGTGGGTGGCACGTTTTCATCCCCCGTTTTCATCCCCTATTTGCACAATCACTGCGCTAAACAAAAGAACCAATACGGCGCAAGGACCTTCCCCTCGGTGATGGCATTGCCGCCAACGGGTGTGATTCGCCGAATATCGAGCCTCGAGAACGGACAGAAGACCAATGACGGCGTGGGATCGCTTGGCAGCGACTCGAATACCAGATGGACTGAACCGTCTTCGGATTTTATCACAGCGGTCAGGCCGTACGGACGCAACTTGTCGAGGATCGCGTACCCTCCCACGGGATCGCCGGTTCTCTTTGGAACTCTGCCGACATTTACCGACTCAACGTACTTAGTGATTGCTTCCTGATATTCGTAAAAAGCCATCACCGGAACGGGTTCTCACCGCCCGATAAATAACAAATCGTGTCCCGCGCCGTGCAGCAGCGCTAGGAGGATAACGGCACCCGCAGCTACTACAACTACTACCGATTTCCAGCGATGCGTAATCGAGTGAACCATTATATAGACCGCCTGAAACCATTTCTCGAACATGGCTCTCGCCAACGAAATCGACAATCCTATTCACTATCCGTCGTGGGAATTCTGCCGGATTCGTCGACAAGAGGGGGTGTGCCCCAATTGGTGGTGGTGAAGCTCTGGTTGTTGAAGCCCAGGTCGGGGGCCGGATTCAAGGCAAGCTGCGAGTTGGGACTGGTCGTGAATTGGGCCGCCACGCCCAGATTGCCCGAGGAGAGGCCGGCCGCGTTGTTGACGTTACTATCGACATCTGCCAGGTTATTGCCGTCGGCCGAGTCATAGCGGGTCCCGGAAGAAACCTCTTCGTTCAGCGGCCAGTAGGAAATCAGCCCGCTCGTTAGCGTGCCATCGACGATGGCGGTCGGCCGGCTGAGCATGTCGTCGGCCGGGGAATCGTAGACCAGCGAGACCTGCCGCCCGTTGGGGTAGATGATGCCCGTGAGGCGGATCGTGTTGCCCGACCCGTCGGCATAAACATACTGGACGTTGGCTGAGGTCCCGGTGTTCACGGCGCCGCCATGTTCCTGATATTCGGTAACCAACTGCTGGAATCCATTGTATACCCGCAGCACGTCGTTGACAACGGTTCCACCCGTGGCCGAGGCGTAGCTGGTGATGTGTTCCAGCATGCCGTCGACGCAATAGGTCCAGGCGATTTGCAGTACGGTGTCGTCCCCGGCGTCGCCCAGCGTGGTGACGCTGTCCGTGGTCGGCCGGCCCAGGCCGTCAAAGCCGTAGGAATGCACCGTCCCGTTCTGGTCGGTGCGGAGGATCGCGTCTCCCTGGCGGTTGCACTCGGTGACAACGGTGTCGTAGTCAGGTTCGCCCAGCCGCGCGAGTTGTTGCGCAGGCCGGTCGCCGTTGGCGGCCAGACCTAAAGTCGCCGAGCTCAAGAGCGTCAATGCAAAAAACATGCAAAATAGATCCCCTTCAACATCTCCTTCAACCTACCTCGCCTCGAACTTGGGCACCCTTGCCTAAGTTGACCCCGCGCCAACGACCGCATACGATTGTATTCGTGGCAGAAGCTAAACGGGGGGTTTCAGCCGCCGCGATTCAACTCTTTCTGTCGACGAATTTCTTCCCCAACCCCCTTTTAATTTAAGGTCAAAACCATGAACCGAATCGCAATCCAATTAGCGACGTTAGCCTTTCCGCTAGCACCCTTTCTATGCTTCGGGCTAGAGACTCGATTCAAACCGAGCGAATGCGATCGCGGAAATCGAGAAACTGGGCGGAAGGGTCACCCTTGATGAAACAGCTCCTGGCCGGCCGGTGATAGAAGTCGATCTGGCGGAAAGCAAGGTGACCGACGCTGGGCTCGTTAGCCTGGAGCCTTTGACCCAACTCCGATCCTTGAGTCTCTACTTCACTAAGGTCACGGACTCCGGGCTAGCTCACCTTGAAGGTCTGACGCAACTCCAATCGCTGGACCTCGGGGATACGATGTGGGTGATCGGGGGATGCTGCATCTTCGCAGTTTGGCCAAGCTCAAATCGATAAGATTGAATTCCACCAACCTCACCGATAACGGATTGGTTAACCTCCGCGGGTTGACCAAGCTTGAGTCGCTAGAGTTGAGTTGGAGCAAAGTCACCGGCTTTGGGTTGGCTCACCTGACCGGCTTGACCGAACTCCAAACGCTCTCCCTGTGCGGAACGCAGGTCACGGACGCTGCGTTGCCTCACCTGAGGGATTTCCCGAAACTACAAAAAGTAGTACTTTGCTACGCAAACCTCACTGACGCCGGGCTGGCAAACCTTGAGGGGCTGGGCACACTTAAGTCGCTGGACCTTTGCGGAACCCAGTTGACCGACGCCGCGCTACCACACCTTAAAAACCTGACACAGCTTCAATCACTGGAGTTGCGGGAAACGCATTTGACTGCCGACGGGCTGAGGCAGTTAGCTGGTCTTGTGAAACTAAAGTGGCTGGGGCTGTACGGAACTAGCGTTACCGACGCCGGCCTGAAGCATCTCAAACCGTTAAAACAACTTGAGGGGTTGGACCTCACAAAAACCGACGTAACCGACGCCGGTTTGCAAGATATCGAAGGCATGGTTAGGCTGAAATTCCTAAACTTGGAGGAAACGGGCGTCACTGACATCGGGCTCCAGCATCTGAGAGGTATGACTGAACTAGAGATCCTTTTGTTGGGAAACAAGGTCAGCGACGAGCGCGTCGGAGGACTTCAAAACGAGTTGCCCCGTTGCTTTATCTCCGTTAGCGGCAAACGCTAGCCACGAGGATCGGCCCCGACGGCGGCGCGAAGGTCACGCTCACGCCCGCCGCCGCCAGCCGCGGCAGGTGGGCCGCCAGTTCGTCCTGCGGGGTCAAACTGGGGGGGGTCGAAACTGGGACGCAGCTAGTTGTTTTCGTCGATTTCTTCGCTGGCAGTGAAGTTGAAGGTCCCGGCGGGCGTGGGGAACGAGGCCACCGGCTTGCTCTTGCCGACGAAGATGTTGTCCTTGGCTGGGATGAAGAATGACGGGCTTGCCGATGCGCGAGACGTAAGTATCCTCCAATTCGCGGGAAAGAAGTCGGGGGAAAGGACCATTATGGCGGACGGGCGAGGGGGCAGGCAAGCAGAGCGGTGTGTTAGACTTTGGTTCACTTGCAGCCTCACCCCTCCGCCGCAGATCCCTCATTCTGCCACATTCCGTCCGCCCCTTGGACGTTGCGGCCATTCTTCGTACAATAAACAAAACTAATTGGATGGGAACCCTCATTTATGAAACCACACGCTGACGAAAAAAAACTCTTCTCGGGCGTCGTGCCCATCCTGCAAACGGATAACGATCCCCAGGAAACGGCGGAATGGCTGGAGTCGCTCGACTACATCTGCCGGTCCCAGGGGCGGGAAAGGGCGCAGTTTCTGCTCGAAAAGCTCCGCGAAAGGGCCTTCCGCATCGGCGTGCCCTTCGCCTCCAGCGCGACCACCCCGTATATCAACACCATCCCCGTCGAACTGCAGCCCGAGTATCCCGGCGACCGCGAGATCGAACGCCGCATCAAGAGCATCATCCGCTGGAACGCCATGGCGATGGTCGTCCGCGCCGAACAAGCTGAGCCCCGGCATCGGCGGGCACATCTCCACCTTCGCCTCGGCCGCCACGCTCTACGAAGTGGCCTTCAACCACTTCTTCCGCGGCAAGCAGGGCACGGAGCCGCCCGACCAGGTCTTTTTCCAAGGGCATGCCACGCCGGGAATCTATGCCCGGGCGTATCTGCTGGGCCGCTTGACGGAACAGAACCTGGTGAACTTCCGCCGCGAGTTGAAGCCGGGCGGAGGGCTGTCGTCCTATCCGCACCCCTGGCTGATGCCCGACTTCTGGGAGTTTCCCACGGTCTCGATGGGCCTGGGACCGATCATGGCCATCTACCAGGCCCGCTTCAACCACTACCTGGTCGATCGCGGCATCAAGCCCGACGCCAAGGCCTCGCGGGTCTGGGCCTTCCTGGGCGACGGCGAATGCGACGAGCCGGAAACGCTGGGCGCGATCACGCTGGCCGCCCGCGAGGGCCTCGACAACCTGATCTTCGTCATCAATTGCAACCTGCAGCGGCTGGACGGGCCGGTCCGCGGCAACGGCAAGATCGTGCAGGAATTGGAAGGCGCCTTCCGCGGCGCCGGCTGGAACGTGATCAAGGTCCTCTGGGGCGCCGACTGGGACCCGCTTGCTGGCCAAGGACACCGACGGCCTGCTGGTCCGCCGCATGGGCGAGGTGGTCGACGGCCAGTTGCAGAAGTACTCGGTCATGCCCGGCGCCTACATCCGCGAGCATTTCTTCGGCGTCGATCCGCGGTTGAAGGCCCTGGTCGACGACCTGACCGACGAGCAGTTGGGCTCGCTCCGCCGCGGCGGGCACGATCCGCCGAAGGTCTATGCGGCCTACAAGGCGGCGGTCGAGCATCCGGCGGCGCCGACGGTGATCCTCGCCCAGACGATCAAGGGCTACGGCATGGGCGAGGCGGGCGAAGGCCGCAACATCACGCACCAGCAGAAGAAGCTCAACGAGGACGAGCTGCTGCGAATTCCGCGCCCGCTTCGACATCCCCATCAGCGAAGAGCAGGCCGCCCATGCCGAGTTCTACAAGCCGCCGGAGGACAGCCCGGAGATGGTCTACCTCCGCCAGCACCGGGCGGCGCTGGGCGGGTTCGTGCCCGGCCGCAGGGCACCAACGATGCGTCTGAAGCCGCCCAAGTGGGAGGAGTTCGCCGAGTTCTTCGCCGGCAGCGACGGCCGCGAGGTCTCCAGCACGATGGCCTTCGTGCGGCTGCTCGTGCGGCTGCTGCGCGACAAGAACATCGGCCGCTACGTCGTGCCCATCGTGCCCGACGAGGCCCGCACCTTCGGCATGGAGGCCCTCTTCCGCCAGTTCGGCATCTACGCCCACAGCGGCCAGCTTTACGAGCCGGTCGATTCCGACAACGTGCTCTATTACCGCGAGGCGATCGACGGGCAGATCCTGGAAGAAGGGATCAACGAGGCGGGGTCGATGGCTTCGTTCATCGCCGCCGCGAGCTCGCGATCGAGCCACGGCGTGAGCATGATCCCCTTTTTCATCTATTACTCGATGTTCGGATTCCAGCGGATCGGCGACCTGATCTGGTGCGCCGGCGACATGCGCTGCCGCGGCTTCCTGCTGGGCGGCACGGCCGGCCGCACGACGCTGGCCGGCGAGGGCCTGCAGCACCAGGACGGCAACAGCCATCTCAACGCCCTGGCCTTCCCCAGGGTGATGGCCTACGACCCGTGCTACGCCTACGAGTTGTCGGTGATCGTCCTGGACGGCATTCGCAAGATGTATTACGAGGACCAGGACGTCTTCTACTACATCACGCTGATGAACGAGAACTACGAGATGCCGATCCTGCCGCTGGGCTCGACGGAAGGGATCGTCAAGGGCATCTACCGGCTTTCCGAGCGGCAGTTGGGGCCGAAGCCGCACGTGCAGCTCTTCGGCAGCGGGGCGATCTTGCGCGAGGCGCTTCGGGCCCAGGACCTGCTGGAGCAGAAGTTCGGCGTCGCCAGCACGGTCTACAGCGTGACGAGCTACAAGAACCTCTATTACGACGGCCGCGACTGCGACCGCTGGAACCGTCTGCATCCCGGCGCGGCGCCGCGGCGGCCTTACGTCGAGCAGGTGATCGGCGATCTGTCAGGGCCGGTCGTGGCGGCCTCTGATTACATCGCCGCCGTGCCGCAGGCGATCGCTCCCTGGGTCGGTCCCGACTACACCGTCTTGGGCACCGACGGCTTCGGCCGTAGCGAGGCCCGCGCCGACCTAAGGCGGTTCTTCGAGGTCGACGCCGAGAACATCGCCCTGACGGCGCTGGAACGATTGGCCCGCAGGGACGAGTACCCTAAGGCGAAGCTCTGCGACGCGATTGCCACGCTGGGGCTCGATCCGAACAAGCCGAACCAGGTGGGGATGTAAGTAGGGTGGCGGCAATTGGTCGGCATGGTCGGTGTAGCGCCACCAACCCGCATCCAAAAGGCCTGCGCGGAAAGCTAAAGAATGGTATACTTATTGTGGAGGAGGTTCTTCCCATGGCAACGGTAGAAGCGAACACGGTCATTTCCAGCGGCATGACGGCAAGCGCCGGGGTTCCGGAGCTATGTGCGGGCGATCAGTTGACTCGGCTGGAGTTCGAACGTCGATATTCGGCAATGCCCAACGTCAAGAAGGCCGACTCATTGAAGGGGAAGTATATATGCCGTCGCCCGTTTCCAGGAAGCACGCTGGTCCGCAGGCCAAAATAATCACCTGGCTGGGTTACTATTGGAGCGCCACCCAAGGAGTGGAAAGTTGCGACAATGCAACCGTCCGCCTCGACCTGGAAAACGAGCCTCAGCCTGACGGTTTTCTTCGCATCCTGCCGGAGTGCGGCGGGCAGTCGTGGGACGACGGCGAGTATGTCGGCGGTGCGCCCGAGCTGGTCGCCGAGATCGCTGTCAGCAGCGCGAGCATTGATTTGAACAAGAAGCTGCGCGTCTACCAGCGCAACGGCGTTCGCGAGTATCTAGTGTGGCGGGTGTCGGACCTGGCCATCGACTGGTTCGGACTGCGGGAGGGGCGGTTCGAACGTCTGCCGCCGAGCGACACTGGTCGTTACCGCAGCGAGATATTTCCCGGCCTTTGGCTTGACCCGTCCGCTTTGTTGTGCGGCGACTTCGCCCGCGTGATGGCCGTGCTTCAAGAGGGAATTGCCTCGCCCGAGCATGCGGCGTTCGTTGCGAAGCTGGGGGCCGGATTTTTGAAGCCAGCAGGCCCTTAGTGCGCCACGTGTTCCGCCACGAGCGCCGCGATGGCCAGGATCACCTCCGCGGCCAGCAGCGCGACGATCAGCCATTCGACGCCCAGACCTTGCGTGTTGTGCGTGGAATCGGCCAGCCGCTGACTGACCATTTCGTAGAGGCTCTCGAAGACTTCGAGCTTGCCGTCGACGTATTCCAGACGGTCCTCGATGCCGGCCTCCTCGCGAAGCGACTCGCCCAGTTGAGCAGCCAGCGGGGGCATCGCGGCCCGCGGTTCATAGAGGTGCGGCTCGATGCGGACGTGCCGCATGCGGCGGCGGAACGTGGCGGCCGTGCGCTCGGCCAATTCCGCCCGACGCGCGGGGCCGACGTTTGCCGCGTCATGGGCCACGGGCATGTCGGCCTCGGCCTCCACCCAGGCCGCAGCAATCTCGTCTTCGATGCGGCGGAGTTGGCCCTCGTAGTAGGCGAAATCCGCCAGCGCCAGCAGGACGATCTCCATCCGCTGCGGCGGGGCTTGCACCGTCGCCCATCCCGGCCGCCAGAAGACGAGCACGTCCTCGACCTTGACCGTGACGATCGGGACGGCCGAGCCCGGTCCGGTCGACTCCATCAACGACCGCAGGTCCCTGCGCCAGCGGGCTTCGTCCTTGCCTTCGCGCGGGACGGACAAGACCTGGAGCACGTCGTACGACGTGACGCAGGGGCCCTCGGGCAGGGTCTCGACCGCCAGCGATGAACTGACCGCCTTCGACGGCGCCGGGTCGCTGAATTCCCGCAGCACCTCCTCGCCCGGCCCGGCTTGGGGCTTGAACTCGATGCGGTGCAGCCTGGCCTTCAGGTCGGCGATGAGATCCATGCAAGAGGCCCTCGGGCTGTCCGGCCCGGCAAAAGGTTCGGGAGTTGTAGGGTCGGGCCGGCGGCTTCCGGCCGGCTTGGGCGGCCGGGCCTTGGGATCGAAGATGAGTTCCATGTTGGCCTACCTTGCGCGATGGCGTCCGCGGCTCAGCTCGAGTTCGTTGCCCTCGATCTCGTAGGCCTGGACTTTGGTGAACGAACGGAAGGCCTTCATCCAGCCGGGCACTTCGTGCGTCAGATGCACGCCCGGTTTGACTTTGCCGTCGGCCAGCAGCACGGCCGAGGCCGCGACGCCCGCCGCCACGAGGATGCAGGTCACGTTCGTGTCGAGCGGGACTTGGGGCGTGTTTTCCAGGCAGCAGTAGGAGCCGACCCAGGAGTCGTCGTCGGCGTAGCGGCAGGCCACGCCGACGATGTCGCGCCCCATGAGCGGCCGCCTGGCCTCCTGGCGGAGCAGATGCGGCTTCCAGCCGTAGCCGGCCTCGCGCATGAGCTTCATGTTCAGCGGGTGGAAGCCGTAGATGAACTTCACGGCCGTATCGTGCCGCCAGCCCATGTAGATGCACTCCTCGTGGCCGATCAAGAGCACGTCGGCCTTGGGCGGAATCCCCAGGTGCTTGACCGGCACGCCGCTGGCCTCGTAGCTCTGCGGATGCCAGCTCATGGCGTCTTCGTGAATGATGGCTGTCCCCTCTTCGACCACCTCGAAGGTCCAGTCCTCGGTCATCTCGTCGCCCGATTCGCCCACGCTCCAGGTCGTCGAGGGGCCGGGCAGCTTGCCGTCGATCGGCAGCGTATCGTCGTACTCCCAATAAATGATCGCGTCGGGCTGTTCGTAGGTCTCAATAATCTCCTCGGCCATGGCGTTCACCGCGCCGGGGTTCATGCCGGAGGCGACGATATGCCCGACCCGCGTCGCCTTCGGCCGCTCGCAGACGAAGTTGAAGGCCGCGATGTGGATGTCGTCCTTGTAGTCGACCATCGTGGAATTGACCAGCGGCACGCCGGCTTCATCGCAGATCAGGATCGACTCCTTCTTGTCGAGCGTGGGGGTCAGATCGATGACAACGTCGAATTTTTCCGCCGCCAGTCGCTTGCGAAGATCGCTGAGCGTGTATTTCTTCTTGGTCCACTCCCGCAACGTGCCGTTCAATTCCACGTCGTGGTAGGTCTTGTGGGGAGGGATTTGCGGATCGACGACGCTCACGGTCCAACCGAGCTTTTTCAGCCAATACTGGGTGCCGATGCCGACGGGACCACCGCCTCCTAGCAAGAGACAATGTTTGGCCGAACCCTTGGGTTTCGAGTGGCCGTTGTTGGCGGAGGCTTTGGGAGTCATTTGAGAAGCGCCGGGAGGGAGGGTTAGGAAGGGAATAAACTTCTGAGTCTATCTGGAACCCCTGCCGAAAACAAGCGTTTCTGGCACAACATGTGCCATAAACTTCTGCCCGCCGGCCGTTCGTCGTCTTGCGCGTGGAACGTGCGGCCGACAGACGAACGCAGGGATCTACGGTATGCGCAGGCAGTGCCTCTGAACGATACTACACCCAGAAGTATTACCCGGCTGCCCAGATAGGAGCTCCACCTTCCCTTTAACCCCAAAGATGTGTCAAAGTTCCGCGCAAAATCGCAGCTCGTTCGGTTCTTACTCGCAAACCCACCGCATCAAGGACTCGAGGCTGAATTTTCTGTGGCGATCGAGGAAGATCAAAAACCCATAGAAAACTGCAATAAATGCCGCCGCCAGCATCAGGCTCGTCAAGGTGTCCATCGCACGATATTCGAAGTACAGCGGCTCGCTCTTGCCCATCCACATCGCATACAGACACAGCGGCCAAAGGTAGGCCGCTTGATGCACAACGTAAGCCGTCAGGGCGAAGCCGCTGTAGCGCCGGAGGAAAGTCAGCACCGGGCCGCTCCCCGTAAGGCCTCGGTTCTCATCCAGTGCAAGATGCAGCGTCCACCAACAAAGCACGCTGATGCCCAGGATCCCCAGGATGTAGACGGTGGAAGCCGGATAAAAGGAAAGCGCGGTCGCATTGTCGTTCGCCAGCAGCCACGGCGCCAACCGCTCCCCGATAGCCGCTAACCCGCAGAGCGCCAACAAACCGACGCACAGCGAGGGCATCAACCACGGGGGCCAATCTACCTGACGCCGTTCGTCCAAGATCGTCTCGCCCAGAACATAACCAGCCACGGGGAAGATGATCCACGGCAAGAGCGGAAAATAGCCGTTCAGCAGAAATCCCAGGAGCACGTCTTTCAGCGTGAACTCGCAAACGAACTCGCCGTCATCCCAGTACGACGCATAGTGGGATAGCTGCCGCAGGGGCGGGCTGGCAAGCAGGACCAGCAAGCAGAATCCCGCCAGAACGCGCGGCGGCAGTCTCCGCACGGCGGCCAGGACCAGGGTCGATGCGCCGAGCAACGTCAGAATATCCCAGTCGAAGATCTCGTCGGGAAGCCAAACGAGACAGGCGAAAGCAAGCCCGGCGCCGAACAGGAACAGCCCGCGGCGGACCAGATACTTGGTGATCTGCTCTTCGCTGCGGCCCTGTCCTCGCTGCCCGCGGAGCCACAGCGACAGGCTGAGGCCGGAGAGCAACGTGAACAGCGGCGCCGGCCAGAGGCCCAGAACCGCCGAGACGGCGTAGAGCTTCGGCCAGGATTCCGTACCTGAAGAAAGATCGTCGGCAAAATGCACCTGGATCATGAGCAGAATGGCGACTGCCCTCAGGATATCAATCGAAAGGTAGCGCTTCATGGATAAGGCGCCGCTCATGGACTTTCTGCCGGTCCCGCCGGCGAGCCTTCCCAGCGGGTGTCGGGGGGCAGGCGCTCGCCCTTGGCCACGAGCGTCAACGGCCCGAGCACGACGCGATCGCCGACCCGCGTGTCGTAGAGCACGGCGGAGTTCTCGCCGATCGATGCCTGGGCCCCGATCTCGACGTTGCCGATCTTCATGATGCGATCCTCGAAAAGGTGCGTCTGCGGCCCGCACCAACTGTTCAATTCGGCCTCGTCGCCGATCCGCACGCAGTCGAACTCGGTCAGGTCGGTCGTGTCCATGTAGACGCCGCGGCCGATCCGCGTGCCCAACAGCCGCAAGGCCCAGGGCAAGAGCGGCGTGCCGCAGAGATGCGTCAAGAAGTTCGGCACCGCCAGCGATTCATAGAGGTTGGTCACGGCTTCGCTCAACCAGACGAAGGGAGTCCACATGGGCGCCGCCCTGGGACGGTAGCGGCCAACCAGAATCCACTTCAGGGCCGCCACCAGCAGGAACGAACCGAGGCCGAAGATCACGCCGGCCAGGGCCAGCGCATTGACCACTGCAAACCACTCCTCGTCTTCCGCGATCGGCACCACGATTTGCACGATGAGGTAACCTGAGGCAATGACGACGGCCAGCGGCAGCACGATACGCAGCGATTCCACCAGGGCGCGGCCGATCTTCCGCTTCCACGACGGGCGGAAGGTCAGCGACTCGGGGAATCCCTCGATCTGTTCGCGGGCCGGCAGCAAGATTGGCGGCGAGCCCATCCACGTCTGGCCCGAGCGGAGCCGGGCGTTCTCCGGCGTCAGCGTCTGCACGCCGATCAACACGTCGTCGGGCACGCTGGCGCCGCCGGCCACGTAGGCGCCGTTGCCCACGAACGAGCGGTTGCCGATGCCGGTGGGGTGCAGCGTCATCCATCCGCCGCGCTGGTCTTCATCGCCCAGCATCACGCCGTCGGCAATGAACGTGTCGTCGCCCAGCGCGAGCAGGTCGGGCACGATTCCCACGGCGGTCGATATCTCCGCATGCCGGCCGACCTTGGCGCCCATCAATCGCAGCCACGGCGGGGCGAACATCGAGGCGTAGACGCCGTGCAGCACACCCAGGCTGCCGTCCAGCACCCGGTTCAAAAGCCACGTCCGGCAGTACGCCAGGCCATACACGGAGTAGATCCCTGGTTTCTGCCGCGGTACGAAGACCCATCGCAGCCCGGCCGTCAATAACACCGTGAGCGTCACCAGCACCAGGCTGGCGGGAATGCTCAGCAAGAAGTAGAAACCGAAGGCCGTGAAGAGATTGGTTTGATGGCCCTCTTCGAACAGATTCCACGAGTTGGCATCGATCCAGTCGATGAGCATGAAGCCGGGAAAGACGGTCATGAAGAACAGGGCGGCAACCGCCAGGCCGGCAACGACAAAGAACGCCGACTGGGCCCATCGCACCCGGAGGCTGGCATGGGGCCGCGGCGGAAGCGCTGCGAGCGGGCGGTTGACGCGCCGCGCGGGCGAGCCCTCCCAGTTCTCGCCGTCGGGCACTCGTTGCCCGGCAGGCAGGGCGGAAAGGCCGCCCAGCCGCGCGTAATCGCCTACGCCGGTATCGTTCTGGAATACGGCGTACGAATCGACCGCGGCCTCGCGGCCCACATGCACCGGGCCCAGCAAGAGCACGCCCCGCTCGACTCTCGCATTGCCAATTTGCACGGCCGTGCCAAGGCTCGCACCCGATTCGATCGCCAGCAGATCGGGCGCCCGCACGTGGACGGATTCGATGAGAACGTCGCGGCCGATCTTCGCTCCCAAGGCCCGCAGGTACCAGCACAGCAGCGGTGTTCCGCTGAGCAGATCGACCCGCGGCAACTCGCAGAGACGGTCGGCCAGCCACCAGCGAAAATAGGTCACGCCCCAGAGCGGATAACGGCCGGGCTTCAGCCGCCCCGCCACCAGCCACTTGGCGGCGATGGCCAAGGGATACAAGGCCACTTCGGCCAGCACAAAGGCCAGCACGGAATAAGCGGCTGCCAGCAGAATACTATCGCCCTCGTCGCCTGTGAAATTGTGATAGACGAAAAATGGGAAGAGCCACGAGGAAATATGCAGCAGCATCACGCGGGGATCACGGCCGCCTGCGCGGCGCCGCACAGCCACCGCCGCGTCCAGGGCACAGGGCTCCGCGGATCCGTGTGGGACGGATTGGCAATCCGTCCTACATCGGCCGGCACTCATGCTTCGACCGCAGTTGCCCCATCCTCGCGGCGATCCGCTGCAGTCGCGGCTGCCGATAGATGTCCTGGATGCTCAGGGTGGCGTAGCGCCGATCGGCCCTCAGCGCCGATACCAGCCTGGCCACCAACAGCGAATGGCCGCCCAGGTCGTCAAAGAAATCCAGGTCGCCGCTCAGCGCTTGACCGGGGAAAAGCGGCCGCAGCGCCGCATACAAGGCCGCCTCGTCCGCATTGCACGGTGCTGCGTCTTGCTGCCGCACTTCCCGCAGGCCCACGCTCAACGGCAGCTCGCACAGCGCCTTCCGGTTCACCTTGCCCGACGTCAACCGTGGAAGTTCCGCAACGAACTCAAAATGGGCAGGCACCATGTACTTGGGCAGGCGCTCCCCCAGCGTCTTCCGCAGTTGGGAGGGCTGCGGCGGATCACCGTTGGTTCCAGCCACAAAGGCCACCAACTGCTCGATGCCGGCCAGCGACCGCATCGCCACGGCCACCGCGGCAATACCCGGCTCCGCCGCAATCGCCCCCTCGATCTCCGCCAACTCCACGCGGAATCCGCGAATCTTCACCTGGTCATCGGCACGCCCCAGGTAATGCAACTGGCCCGCCGCGTCGATCCGCCCAAGATCGCCGGTGCGATACATCCGCGCGTCATGAGAGCCGCTGGCCAGCGGATTGGCGACGAACCGCTGGGCGGTCAGTTCCGGCTGGCCGAGATAACCCTCCGCCACGCCCGGCCCGAAAATGCAGATCTCGCCGTTCTCTTCGGCCGGCACCGGCCGGAGCGCGGAATCGACGACCAGCAATCCGTAATTGGGCAGCGGCTCGCCGATCGTCACCGGTTGGCCCGGTTGCAGTCGGGCGAGAGTGGCCGAAACGGTCGCCTCCGTCGGTCCATAGGTATTGTAGACACGCCGTCCCGGCCGGGCCAGACGATCGGCGAGCGCCTGAGGGCATGCCTCGCCGCCGAGGTTGATCAGCCGCACCGAGGAAAGCGGATCATCGATCAGGCTCATCAAGGTCGGTACGGCGTGGAGCACGGAAATCCGCCGTGCCGCAACTGCGGCGGCGATTTGTTCGGGATCGGCGACGCATTCGGACGGCGCAATCCAAAGCGTCGCGCCGACAAGGTAGGAAATCCAGATCTCTTCGAACGACATGTCAAAGGCCACCGAGAAGCCCTGATAGACCAGGTCGTCTTCACGAATGCCGAGGACTTCGTTCTCGCTCCGCAGGAAGTGGCAGATGCTGCGATGATTGACGACAATCCCCTTGGGCTGACCCGTCGAGCCCGAGGTGTAGATGGTGTATGCCGGATCGTCCGGCCGGGCGAGATTGCAGGGCAGCTCGACGGCTTCCCCGCAGGCGTGCTCCAACAGATCTTCGACGGCCCAGACGGGCGCCGGACTCTCAGCCAGCTTGGTAGTCCACTCCCGTGTGGTAACTAGCCCTCGGCACCCGGCCGCAGAAAGGCAGAGCTTGATGCGCTGGCAGGGCGTCGTGGCATCCAGCGGCAGCCAGGCAGCGCCGCTCTTGGCAATCCCCGCCTGGGCGATCAATAGATCGGCGCCCCGAGGCAAGTGCAGGCCGACCACCGCGCCGCGCCCGCGCCGCGGGCGACCAGTTCGCCGGCCACATGATCGCTGAATGCGTCCAACTCCGAATAGGTCACAACCCGATCGCCCCATATCAAGGCCGGATGATCGGGCCGCCGACGGGCCATGCGCGCAGAATATCACCCAGACATTCCTCGCGGAGCAGATCGGGGCGTAAAGGGCCACGCAGCATGCGGAATCCGGCTTGTCGCAAAATATGGAAAACGCGATCCCAGGACAAACCGCATCCCGCGATCCACCTTGTCACCGCTTTGGGTGGGCCCCAGGATGCGATTCCAAGAAGTGGCTGCCAGGATACCGAGAATTTGTCTTATTTCTTAACCCCGCAGACGCCGCGAAGTTTCGCTTCTGGCGAGCCTCGATATACACCACGGGTCATACAAGCCCGAAGCGCAAGCGAGGTAACGGGTTAGCATCCTCGCTTGCGCAGTCGGGCTGGTATAAAACGACCCGTAATCGCTAGGACCGCACTTTCCGGCCGAGTTTCCCCACGGCGCGTTGTCATTTCGCAACCTATAGTTTGCGCGGGCAGAAATGAGCCGTTGGAGTCCTGCCTTTAGGCGGTTTGTCCGGCAGGTTTCCGGCTAAAGCCGGGACTCCAACGGCTCATTTCTGCCCGCGTGCAGTATAGAGTTGTTGTGATTGCTCGACGTTCCGCCCGCTGAAAAGCCGCTGCGAACGGGATTTTCCGCAACTTCGCCACAGACACTACGATGCGACCTGCAAAGAAGCTCCAAGTTCTCCAGTTTGGGTGGCTGACGACAATTGCCGTGGTTGCCAGCTCGGCCGCCGCGACGGAGCAGGTGCCCGTCGCCCCCAACAACGTTGGCCTGGAGAGCGGCACACACAGCGGCGCACACAGCGGCGCCGGAAATCGCGTCGCAGGCAATGCGGCCAAATTGGATGTGCGGCTTTCCACATTGGAACAGCGGCTGTTCGATCGGATTGAGGAGGGCCGCTTCGGCCAGTTCTCACTCCTGGAGGCGGGACTGATCGCCGGCGGGGTCGATCGCCAGGACGAGTTGCACCGCTACTGCAAGCGGTTCGACGGCCTCGTCGAGTCGCTGCGCAGTTCCGGCAAGGTCCGTGGCACGCCCCGCGAACAAGCGGAGGCCCTCTTCGCCTTTCTGCACCAGTCGATCCTCAGCGGCGGCTATGACCTGCAAGCCAGCGATTTGCGCCAGGCCTTCGACCTCGGCCGTTTCAACTGTGTCACTGCGTCGCTGCTGATGAACTGCCTGGCCGCGCGCTTCGAACTCAAGGCCGTGGGGTTAGAAGTTCCCGGCCACGCCATGAGCCGGCTGGAATTGCCCGAGGAAACGCTCAATATCGAGACGACCTGCCCTCGGTGGTTCGCTCTGATCAATCGGCCGGATGCGGCCAATCGACCGCAGGCGGGCGATCTGCTGCCGGCCGAAGCGGACACGGCTGCCCTCGCCGAGCTTGCCACAGGCTCGCCGGCCCGCCGATCGGCCAAGGATCGCCAGCCGCCGCGGCAGGTGTCGGACGTGGAACTGGTGGCGACGATCTACTACAACCGCGGCGTCGATCTGCTGGCCGAAAAGCACTTTGCCGAGGCGGCCGCCGCCAATGCCAAGGCCGTGCGGCTCGATCCAAAGAGCGCCGCCGCCAAGGGCAATCTCCTCGCCACGATCAACAACTGGGCGATCGACCTGGGCGTGTCGGGCGATTACGAAAAGGCCGCCGAGCTGCTCCGTTTGGGCCTGGCCACCGATCCGGGCTACGACGCCTTTCGTGCGAATTACGTGCAGCTCTTTCGCCGGTGGAGCGAACATCTTTGCCGCAGCGGCCACTATGAGGATGCCGCCCGCCTGCTGGCCCAAGCGGCGCAGGAACAGCCGGGCGAGAAGTTCTTCCACGAGGCCGCCGTCGAGATCCTGCGGCGGTGGGCCGAAAAGTAGCTTTGACAACCGCCGAAAATTAACCTAGGTTTTCTTTGGGTCGTTTTCGGGGCATGCGCGTTCCATCGCGACTTGCCGGCCCGCTGCGCTCATCTGCGTCGGATTCCCCTCATCGAGCGATTCACTGCCCTACTTGCACATGTCTCCTACTGCCGCGCTGCATTATCCACAGATCGACCTCTTGCCCGAGCAGGGCGCCGCCAACAACGACATTCGCACCCAGGTCTGGGGCCTGCTGAGCACGCTTTATCCCAAGGTCGTGGTCGTCGAGCGCCGGCGAGAGACCCGTTACCCCTTCCCGTTTCTGATCCATCTGACGCCCGTGGGCGAGGACGGCGCGACCCCTTGCGGCGAGAACGTGGTCGTGGTCGGCAAGCACGTTTCCGAGCGAGGGCTGGGCTTCTATCATCCCCAGCCGCTGCCCTACCGCCGCGTCATCGCCTCGCTGGAAGGGCCGGGCGGCAACTGGTTCGGCTTCCTCATCGACCTGAGTTGGTGCCGCTTCACGCGGCAAGGCTGGTATGAAAGCGGGGGCCGCTTCCTCGAATCGGTCGTCTCGCCGCTGGCTTGAAACTATTGCCCCTTCCGCCCTGGCCTTCGTTCCGCCTGGGCCTGATAGGGATCTTCCGGCCAGGCGTGCTTGGGATAACGGCGTCGCAGGTCCTTGCGGACTTGATGATAGGTGGTCCGCCAGAAGCTGGCCAGGTCGTCGGTCACCTGCTGCGGCCGATGATTGGGCGCCAGGAGGTGCAGGAGCACCGGCACGCGGCGGCCGGCCACGCGCGGCGTTTCCAGCATGCCGAAGATCTCCTGGATCCGCACGGCCAACACCGGCGGCTTGCCCGGCTCGTAGTGCAGCCTGATGCGGCTGCCGCTGGGAACTTCGATCCGCTGCGGGGCCTCGCGGGCCAGGACCCGTTGCTGCTCTTGGGTCAACGCGGCTTGCAAGTGCGCCAGCCAGGGGGCCTTGCGCAACTCGTCCAGCGACCGGCAGCCCTGGCACACCTGCGGCAAGACGGCCTGCAAGCCTGCCGCATCGAACGAGGGCAGTTCCAACTCCGGCATCCACTGGGCCAGGCAGCGAACGCGGTTGACATAGTCGGCCGTCTCCGCGTCGTCCCACGGAAAGACCTCGTCCAGCGATTGTGCGGCGGCCGCCGCGAGGATCGCGGCGACCTCATTGCCGTCGGGCAGCGGCGCGGGACTCTCTTCCAAAAGCAGGTCTTCCCAGTAGACGCGGCGGCGGGCGATCACGCGCCGGCTCGCTACGTCGAACTCGACCTCCGTTCGCAACACAAGCCGATCGGCATCAAGCCAATCGCGCTCGACGGCCGATGCCTGCCGGACCAGGGCTTCCGACCCGCCACGATCGACGTCCACGGCCAGGAACAACGGCGCATCGCGGACCGCGCTGGACTCGACTACGCGCACGCCCCGTCCGCCGACCATCCGCCCGAAACGGCTGCCAGGGCCGCTTCGCCGCACGAGCCGATCGGGAAACGCGGCCAACAGCCCTCGGCGCACGGCCTCGCCAGGCCCCGCGGGATAGGAGTATCCCCTCGCCTTCGGGAGAGGGGCAGGGGGTGAGGGCTTCGCTCTCCGCAGCGCCTGCCGCAGTTCGCGGAGCAGTTGATCGCGGACGTGCAGCACGAACTGGGCCGACGCGCGATGGATTCGCCCCAAGGACGAATCCACCCGGCCGGATGGGCGAAGTCTTCCAGCGCGGCCACGCGATCGCACACGTCGGAATCGGAATCGGCAGCCGCCGGGCGATGGTACGGCGGATCGTCGCCGCGCGCCAAACGGATCGCGCTCGCTGAGCAGCGCCGCCGCCAGCGCCACCGCCTCCGGCTGGCCAAGCCGTTCGCCTTCCAACAACATGCGGGCCAGCCGCGGACTGACCGGCAGCCGGGCCATCGACGTTTCCCAGCGGCGTGACGTTCCCCGCCGCATCGAACGCCCCGAGCCGCTTCAACAGCGCGTCGGCCTGTTCGAGCGACGCTGCCGGCGGGGCTTCGAACCAGGGGAAGGTCTGCAAATCGGTCTCGCCCCACACGCGAAGCTCCAGCATCGGGCCGGCCAGATCGAGGCGGCGGATCTCCGGCTCATCCCCCGCGGGCCGCAGGCGGTGGGTCCGCTCGGCCCATAGCCGCAGGCAGACGCCCGGCTGCGTGCGTCCCGCGCGGCCCGCCCGCTGATCGGCCGAGGCCTGCGAGATCGGCGCAAGCTGCAGGCGGTCCATGCCGACGTGCGGATCGAAGGACAGCGAACGGGCCAGGCCCGCTATCGACCACGGCGGTGATGCCTTCGATCGTGAGCGAGGTTTCCGCGACGTTCGTCGACAAGACGACCTTGCGGCGATCGATCCGGCCGAGAACTTCGTCCTGCTTCTCGGCCGGCAGGTCGCCGTACAGCGGCAGGACGGCCAGGTTCCGCGCCGCGGCCAGCGATTCCAGCCGCCGGGCCGTCTGGCGGATCTCGCCCACGCCCGGCAGGAAGACGAGCACGTCGCCCGGCGTGCGATCGAGGATTTGTTCCACGGCATCCGCCGCGCGCTCGGCAAGCGTGCGCTTCCGCAACTCTTCCACGTAGCGGATCTCCACGGGATGCAGCCGCCCTCGGCTTTCCACCACAGGGCAATCGCCCAGCCAGCGGGCGATCGGTTCCGCCTCCAGCGTGGCCGACATCACCACCAGTTTCAACTCCGGCCGGACGGTCTCCTGCACGCGGCGGACCATAGCCAGGGCCAGATCGCTGTTGAGGCTCCGCTCGTGGAACTCATCGAACACGACTGCCGCCACCGATTCCAGGAAAGGGTCGTCCTGGAGCATGCGGAGAAAGATGCCCTCGGTGACGATCCGAATCCGCGTCTTCGGGCCCATGCAGCGGTCGAAGCGAACCTGGTAGCCCACCTCTTCGCCCAGCGTCGCCCGGCGTTCGTGAGCGATCCGCCGCGCGCAGGCCCTGGCCGTCAGGCGGCGGGGCTGCAAGACCACGATCGCACCGGACCCGGCCAGGCCCGCATCGAGCAGGGCCGGCGGCACGCGGGTCGTCTTGCCCGCCCCCGTCGGCGCCCGCAGCACGACCGCCTTGAAACGGCGCAGGGCCGCCACGAGTTGCGGCAGGACTTCGTCGATCGGCAAAGGGACAGGCATAGTAAGCCGGTGCTACTTTCGCTGGCACGCCGGGCAATAAAACGTCGATCGCTGGGCCTGCACGATTCGCATGATCTGGGCCTTCCCGCAGGCCAGGCACGCCTGTCCATGCCGCTGATAAACGCGGTGATTGTACTGGTAGTTGCCCGGGGCGTCGCGGGCGATGCGATAGGTCCCGTCGCGCAGCGTCGAGCCCTGGTGTTGGATGGCGTCGTTGAGCACGCGAAGCATCTCGGCATGCACGCTCTGCCATTGGGCCTTCCGCAAACGGCGACAAATCTGCGCCGGATGAACGCCGGCCCGGTGCAGGATTTCCGAGGCATACAGATTGCCCACGCCGGCCACCGCCTTTTGATCGAGCAGTGCGACCTTGATCGCCCTAGGGCTGTGGCCGATCCGTCGGCGCAGCTCTTCCACGGAGATCTCCAGGGCATCGGGGCCGATCTTGGCAGGGCCATAAAGCCGGTCGAACTCCGCGGGCGAAACGAGCCGCACGACTCCCAATCCGCGCTGGTCCCAAAACAGGATCTGCTCGGCCGGGGCACCAGGGCACCCAGTACTCTGGGTCACTCCGGGTCCGGAGAGTTCGATGACCAGCCTCAAGTGCTTGCGGTCGGGCGGGTCCGCCAGGAGGACGAGTCCCGTCATCCGCGGTTCCATGACGATGCGGTCGCCCGAGTCGAGTTCCAGGATTACGCGTTTGCCCAACCGGCCGACATGCGCGATTCGGCGGCCCACCGCCCTGCGGCGGAACTTGGGCAGCGGCGGCTCAATGCAGATCGATTGCAAGGCGGATCGCGGGCGGACGATAGCGGTGATCGGGGCGCCTTCCGCCAAGGCGACCCCGCGGCGCATGGTTTCAACTTCAGGCAGTTCAGGCATGGACGAAATTCTAACCTATTCTTCTGTCTTTACTAACTTCTAGCTCCTAACTCCTAGCTTCTATTCGAGCCGTCCAGAATTTTCCTTGCATACCCGCGGCACTTCGAACGGTTTTTGGCCAAAATGGCCGGTTCAGCGTGCTTTTTCGCTACATCAACCCCTCGCATGATGCTTAGTATATTGGCCACGCTGGGTGTAGACGCGTCAAGAACCGCCGGAATTCTACGTCTTTACACTCTTGCAAGTCATTCACTTGCATAGCTCTTGTGGCGGAAATCTGGCCACGTTTCTGGCCACATTCGGCCACGAAAGTGGCCAAATCCGGCCACTTTCGGCCAAATCTGGCCACACTCGGCCACGAATCCCATGTTGCCACCCATTAGTAACTATCTTCCCATTCGACAGGTCAGTAAAAACCTCACGCGATTTCTGTTTCTTTGGCAGTTCGACCGAGAGCGCGGAACACTAATCACCACTAATCATCACTAATTTGTGTTATTAATGATAACTAGCGGCAATTAGTGTTCCGCTCTTTGTCCCGCCCCCGGTTCGCTACACCGAGGGCGGGTTTCTTTTCACCAAATTTTCAAAGAACAACGTGTTTCCAGGAATATATACGGATCTCGACCTTGAAATGGGAAAACAACTTTCTAGTCCCGGCACAAGTCGCGTCCTAATGCCTTTGGTCGAAAGCACTTAGGAAAATCCGGATTTTCTGGAATTGGTGCACGGCAATTTGCGTCCGGCTAACCCGGTATTCGGGTATGACTTTAGCCATTGGGGCCGTGGCGCGGGCCCCTATTGCGTTGGGTTTGGCCAGGGTATGATTGGGGTTTGAAAGGGTTGCCAAACAACTTCGATGACCAAATGGTCCAACTGGAACTAATCACGCGCGGAACCGCCGTTCGGGGCATACTGCCCGACGGAATCGTCACCGTGGGTGACGTGCGCTGGATCGGCACCGTGGCCATCGAGGTAACCTACAAGGACTGCAACGGTCGGCTGGGGAATGAGCTTCTTTATCGCGATCGTGAACCGACCTTGGAGATTGTCGAAGCCGGTCGCCCCTGGAGCTTCGATGGCGACAGAGAGCTCTTCCGCCTCTTGTCGGAAGCTAACCGTATTCGTCTGGCCTATTTGTTCGATCCGCTGCTGGCCGTCCACACGTCGCTTGTCGAGCCGTTGCCACACCAGATAACGGCCGTCTATAGCGAGATGCTGTCGCGGCAGCCCCTCCGTTTCCTTCTGGCAGACGACCCTGGGGCGGGCAAGACGATCATGACGGGATTGCTCATCAAAGAACTGATTGCTCGCGGCGACTTGCAACGCTGCCTGATCGTCTGCCCTGGCAATCTTGTGGAGCAATGGCAAGATGAACTGGACCAGCGATTCCACCTGCCGTTCGAGATCATGACCAACGACGCGCTGGAATCGGCCCGCACGGGAAACTGGTTCAACGAGGTCTCGCTCGCAATCTGCCGCCTCGACAAGCTAAGTCGGGACGAGGATGCGCAGGCAAAGATCCTTCAGACCGATTGGGATCTGATCGTCTGCGACGAAGCGCATAAGCTGAGCGCCACCTACTTCGGCAGCGAAGTCAAGTACACGAAGCGTTATCGGCTTGGCCAGTTGCTCTCGACCCTCACGAGGCACTTCCTGCTCTTGACCGCCACGCCGCACAACGGCAAGGAGGCCGATTTCCAGCTCTTCATGGCCTTGCTGGACGGCGACCGCTTCGAGGGCAAGTACCGGGACGGGGTTCACCTCTCCGACGCCGGGGACATGATGCGGCGGCTGGTCAAGGAGCAACTGCTCAAGTTCGACGGAACGCCGCTCTTTCCCGAGCGTCGCGCCTATACCGTCAACTATTCGCTCTCCGATGCCGAAGCAGAGCTCTACAAGGAAGTCACCGATTATGTCCGCGAGGAATTCAATCGGGCCGAGGCGCTGGAAAACGAAGGCCGCAAGGGGACCGTCGGTTTCGCGTTGACGATCCTGCAACGGCGGCTGGCGTCGTCTCCGGAGGCCATTTATCAATCGCTTCGCCGGCGGCGGGAACGGCTCGAAAAGCGGCTCCGCGAGGAGCAGCTACTCCGTCGCGGCGCAGAAGCACGCCTTGCCCCCGATGCCGGTCTTCCGGTCTATACGCTGGACGACTTGGAGGAGCTTGACGACGCCCCCGACGCCGAAATCAAGGAGGCCGAAGAGAAGGTCGTCGATCAGGCGTCGGCGGCGCGGACGATTGCCGAACTCCAAGTCGAAATCGGTATGCTCGCACACCTGGAGGAGCTTGCCGACAGGGTCCGGCGTTCGGGCACCGACCGCAAATGGGACGAACTCTCCCGGCTGCTTCAGAACAATACGGAGATGTTCGACGCCCACGGCCACCGCCGCAAGCTCGTCATTTTCACCGAGCACCGCGACACGCTGAATTACCTCACCGAAAGGATTCGGGCCTTGATCGGCAAGCCCGAGGCCGTGGTCGTGATTCACGGCGGCGTCGGCCGTGAAGAGCGGAAGAAGGCTGAGGAATCGTTCAAACACGACAAGGACGTGGAAATCCTGGTGGCCACGGACGCGGCCGGCGAGGGCATCAACCTCCAGCGCGCCCACCTGATGGTCAATTACGACCTGCCTTGGAACCCCAACCGCCTCGAACAGCGATTCGGGCGCATCCACCGCATCGGCCAGGCGGAAGTCTGCCACCTTTGGAATCTCGTTGCCAAGGACACGCGCGAAGGCGAAGTCTATTTCCGCCTCCTGGAGAAGCTTGACGAAGAACGCCAGGCACTGGGAGGCCAGGTCTTCGACGTGCTGGGACAACTCACGTTCGAGGACCGTCCGCTCCGCGAACTGCTGCTGGAAGCCGTCCGCTACGGCGACCAGCCGGAGGTCAAATCCCGCAAGATCAATTTGATCGTGGGCCGCAACAATGTCGGGAAATCGACGGTCCTGGAAGCCATCCGCCTCTATGCCTTTTTCAAGTCGTCGATCATACCATGGACCGCCAGCACCTCCGCGATCTTGTCGAGGGCCGCGCCCTCACGCACGACGCCATGGACGTCACCAAGGTCCGCCGCATCCGGGAAGACATGGAGAGGGCCGACGCGCGACGGCTCCAGCCCCATTTCATCGCCTCGTTCTTCATGGAGGCTTTCAGGCTGCTGGGCGGTTCGATCCACGAGCGCGAAGCCAAGCGCTACGAAGTCAAGCACGTCCCCGCTGTGATCCGCAGCAGGGATCGGCAAATCGGGCGAGGGCAGGCAGTCTTGCAGCGCTACGAACGAATTACGTTTGACAAGAATCTCATCGGTGTGACGGGAAAGCCCATGGCCGCCTTCGTCTGCCCCGGTCATCCCCTGCTCGATTCCACGTTGGACCTGGTGATCGAGCGGCACCGCGACCTGCTCAAACGCGGTGCGATCCTGATCGACGAAAACGACGAAGGCGATGAGCCGCGGGTCTTGCTCTATTTGGAGCACGCCATCCAGGACGCCAGGACCGACCGCGCCGGGCACCGGCGCGTGGTGTCCAAGCGGCTGCAATTCGTCGAACTCGATCGGGCCGGAAACGCCGTCAACGCCGGACCAGCGCCGTATCTGGACTATCGCCCCCCCACGGCCGACGAACAACCCACACTAACCCGAAGCGTCAGCGAGGCCGGAATGGTCGGAAGCGTCAGCGAGGCCCGCACACCAACCCGAAGCGTCAGCGAGGTCTCCTTTAGCGACATCGGGTCTGCGCCGGCCCAGCCAACCTCGCTTACGCTTCGGGTTGGTGGGGGCGTCTCGCCACGCTTCGGGCCGGTCTGGGTGAATGGCTGCGTTCCGACCTCGAAACCAAGGCCATGGAGTACGCGGCGATCCATCTCGTACCGGAACACCTGAACGAACTCCGCCGGCGCAAAGAGGAATTGATCGACAAGACCAAGGCCGCGGTCCAGGACCGCCTGACCAAGGAAATCAACTATTGGGATCATCGCGCTGCGCAACTCAGGGAGCAGGAACAAGCCGGCAAGGTCAACGCCAAGCTGAATTCCGCCCTGGCCCGGCAGCGGGCCGATGAACTGACTGCGCGCCTCCAGAAGCGGCTGGTCGAACTCGATCAGGAGCGCAAACTCTCGCCGTTGCCGCCGGTAGTGTTGGGCGGCGCGCTGATTATCCCGGTCGGCCTTCTCCGCAGGTTGCTCCCGGAGTCCTCGCTGACGCTTCGGGTTGGTGATCCGGCCTCGCTAACGCTTCGGGTTGGTATCGCCGACGGCTCGACAACACCAACCCGAAGCGTAAGCGAGGACCCCGCAACACCAACCCGAAGCGTAAGCGAGGATTCCGCGACACCGCCGGACTTTGCCCTGGAGACGAAGGAATCCGAACGCCGCGCGATGGAGGCCGTCATGAGCGCCAGCGCCGGCTCGGCTTCAGTCCCCGCGACGTTAGCGACGAGAATTTGGGCTACGACATCGAATCCGCGATACCCCACTCGGGCATGCTTCGCTTCCTCGAAGTCAAAGGCCGGGTACGCGGGGCCAAGACGATCACGGTCACCAAGAACGAAATCCTGACCGGGCTCAACAAGCCGGAGGACTTCATCCTCGCGATTGCCCTGCTTGACGCCGATCGGGCCGAAGTGCATTATGTTCGTCGGCCGTTCGAGAAAGAGCCCGACTTCAAGGCCACCAGCGTGAATTACGAACTCAAGCGCTTTTGGCGCTGGCCACGGAACCCGCATGAACGACCAGGAGTGTTTTCCATGCTTTTGAGCAGCCTCGAAATTCAGCGATTCAGGACTTTTGAGTATCTCCACATCGAGAAGTTCGGCGAACCTGGGCGCACCGCATGTTCTTCTGGAAATCCTCGATTCGCGCGACGACCAATTCGATCGCGAGGGCGACCTTCGCGTCACGGGAGCGAAGGAAGGACCGGCCATTCAGCACCTTTTTCACGGCTACCCGCTCCTTTCCAAGATAACCGAACCCGTGAGTATCGGGCCATTCAACGCACCCGACAGCACGCTCAAAATCGGCGTCGAATGGCTGCCCAATGTCGGCGACGCCAGCGAGAAACCGTCCGCAGCAGTTAAGGATCCGGAGCTTTCAACCGATTCGGAACTGACCCCCGCGCTCGCTCTGGAGCGGCTCGTGAAACTCTACAGCGCCGCACTCCTTTCAACCGATTCCGAACTGACGCCCGCGCTCACTCTGGCGATTGGCGGCTCGAAACGCGTATTTCGGCTTGACGAGGATTTCGCCTCTCATTCCCGACGCTGGCAGTACCAACCCAGGAGCTTTCTGGATCTCGCTACGCCATGTCTATGCGTCGGGCCAAATGGACTAAGCGCCGTCGATCAGGAGAAAATGTGGGAGCGCATAGCGCTTTCCGACCTCGAACGGGACGTCATCGAAAGCCTCAATATCGTTTACCCGGGAGTCGACGCACTTGCCGTCCTTGCAGCCTCGACCACCCGGAAGCCGAGCGTGCGCGTCAAACATCCGTCGTTCGCGCATCCGCACCCGCTCAAGAGCCTGGGAGACGGAGCCATCCGCCTCTTTGGCCTGACCCTCGCATTGGTCACGGCCCAGCGCGGAATCTTGTTGATCGACGAGATCGAGAACGGAATACACTATTCCGTCCTGCCCGCGGTCTGGAAGTTCGCTGCCAAAGTTGCCAAGCGGCTTGACGTCCAGGTTTTTGTGACGAGTCACAGCCTCGATTGCATCAAGGCGTTCCACGAGGTCACCCATGCTGATCCGGCGATTGAAGGTGTCTTGAACCGCATCGAGATCAGGAAAGGCGTGATTCAGGCCGTTCTGTTCGATGACCAAAAACTCGACCGCTTTCTTGAAGAAGGGATTGAGATGCGATGATAAAGCGACTGCTCCTTGAGGGCCCGGACGACGATGCCGTCGTCGGCAACCTGCTCTTCAATCACGATTTGGACGAGATGTTTGAGCTTAAACAGAAAAAGGGCGCGCCAAATCTGCTTGCGACCTTCGCCGACGAACTGCAGGCAACCGACATTGACTGCATAGGCGTCGTAATGGATGCCGACTCTGAAATGACATCCCGGTGGGGTAGCCTCAGCTATGCGCTGCGAGAGGCGGGCTACACGGCCATTCCGGTCGCTCCTGGACCGGAGGGCACGATTATCGTTGAAGAAGGACTCATTCCCGTCGGTATCTGGATGATGCCCGACAATCGCGCGGTGGGTGCGATCGAGGATTTTATCAGTTCCCTGATTACCCCGGCAGACGTTCTTTGGCCGAAAGCGAAAAACGATGTCGCGACCATTCCGCCCGCTCATCGGCTCTTTAAGGAATCTTATGTGGTCAAGGCTTGCATGCACACTTGGCTTGCCTGGCAGGAAGAGCCGGGGACGCGGCTAGGGCAGGTCTTCCGAAAGAAGTATCTCGACCCGACGCATCCCAATGCCGGGGCCTTCGTGGCATGGCTGCGGAGGTTGCTGGCTGCTGCATAGGGGGCAAAGTGTGTTGACTATGCTACGCGCGGTTGACATTGTCACAGTCCATACTCCATACTAACCCGAAGCGTAAGCGAGGAAATCGGCTACCGTCCTCGCTTATGCTTCGGGTTGGTATGATCTTCGTCCGCAGGTAGAATTTGCCGAAAGTGACGCAGGTTGTATGGAAGAGTTCGCACCATGACGCCTTACCGCAAGAAGCTGATTGAAGTCGCGCTGCCGTTGGCGGCCATCAACGCCGAGTCGGCACGGGAGAAGTCGATCCGGCATGGGCACCCCAGCACGCTGCACTTGTGGTGGGCCAGGCGGCCGCTGGCGGCCTGCCGGGCGGTGCTCTTCTCCTCGCTGGTCGACGACCCGGACAGCGATCCGCATTACCTCAAGCCGAACGGTTCCGTGGATGAAGAGGCGGCCGGGCTCAAGCGGGCCGACTTGTTCAACCTGATCGAAGAACTGGTGATGTGGGAGAACTCCAACAACCCCGAGGTCATTCGCACGGCCCGTGCGGAGATCGCCCGCTCGGTGGCGTCGCGGCTGATTGAAACCGGGGCCTTGAAGAAGGAGACCGAAGTTGGAGTCCCGCCTTTAGGCGGCGGTTCGGGGACGATGCCGGCTAAAGCCGGGACTCCAACGGTGACGGCCTACGATCTGGTGAAGCGCGGACATTGCCGGCCCATTCCGTTGGGACTGGACAAGAAGGTCGGCCGGGTCCGCTTCTCGTTCGACGTCTCGGGGTTGCCGCCTGAGGAAGCCGTGAATGCCTTCCTGGCGGAGCACGCGCCGCCGGTGCTCGATCCGTTTTGCGGCGGCGGCTCGATTCCGCTGGAGGCCCAACGGCTGGGGCTGCGGGCCTACGCCAGCGACCTCAACCCGGTGCCCGTGCTGATCAACAAGGCGCTGATCGAGATTCCGCCCAAGTTCGCCGGGCGGCCGCCCGTGAATCCGGCGTCTCGTCCCCACCAACCCGAAGCGTCAGCGAGGCCGGAACACCAACCCAAAGCGTTAGCGAGGAAATCCGATCCTGCCTCGCTTACGCTTCGGGTTGGTGTGAAGAGGCAGCAGGAACTTGTCGAGAAGCAGTGGCCGGGCGCGACGGGGCTGGCCGAGGACGTGCGGTATTACGGCCAGTGGATGCGCGACGAGGCCGAGAAGCGGATCGGGCACCTTTACCCCAAGGTCGAAGTCACCGCCGAAATGGCCAAGGACCGACCCGATTTAGAACCCTACGTCGGACGGAAACTTACCGTGATTGCGTGGCTCTGGGCAAGAACCGTTGTGTGTCCAAACCCAGCGTGCCGTTTACAAGTTCCACTCATTAAGTCATACGCCATATGCACGAAGACGAGCCGGCCGCTACGACTCCATCCCGTTATCGACCGGGGCGGGAGCACCGTACGCTTCAGGATTGAAACCGGTGCCGCAAGCGGCCGCGAGGGGACGATATCCAGGAAGGGCGCCGTTTGCCCGCGGTGCTCTACGCCGGTCCCATACGACCATATTCGCCAGGAGGCGAAGAACTGCCAAATGAAGGACCAGATGGTAGCGCGGGTTTTCGATGGCGGAACAAAGCGACTCTACCTGCCGGCGACGCCAGAAGACGAAACGGTAGCAAGCCTCGCGACTCCTGCGTGGAGCCCGGAACTGCAACTCGCGTACAATCCGTTTTCCCTGCGCCCGGCGCTTTACGGCCTTACGGGATTCTCCGATCTTTTCACCCGCCGCCAGCTGGACGCGATGACCAGTTTCGTGGACCTTGCGGCGGACGTTCGGAACGAAATATTGTCGCGAATCGACGACGCCACCTACGCCGATGCGGTAACCACTCTGTTAGCAATGTGCGTGAGCCGACTTGCGAATCGGTGCTCGAACGCCTGTTTCTGGGACCCTGGTGGAGAAAAGATTCAGCAAGTTTTCGCGCGGCAGGCAATCGCAATGGCGTGGGACTTCGTCGAGGCGAACCCGGTAGGAGATGCCAGCGGCGGATTTGTTGGCCAGGTAGAGTATCTTTCCAACGTGATTGCG
Organism: uncultured Planctomycetia bacterium; assembly: GCA_963824275.1. Lineage (GTDB taxonomy): Bacteria > Planctomycetota > Planctomycetia > Pirellulales > Thermoguttaceae > JANXQG01. The sequence goes on from CAWGOT010000014.1 coordinate 215,583, forward strand.
AATTCGCCCCGCGAGACGGTGCCTGGGAACGTAATTCAACACGACGCGACGATGCGACATCCTGGTTCCTCCTTACGTCCGCTGCTCTGCACGGACCCGCCGTATTACGACAACATCGACTACGCCGACCTATCCGACTTCTTCTACGTATGGCTGCGGCCGATGTTGCGCGAGGTCTACCCAAGCCTTTTTTCCACGGTGGCCACACCAAAGAAAGAAGAACTAGTCGCTACACCTTACCGTTTTGACGGTGACAGAGGTCGAGCCAACGAACATTTTATAACCGGCACTCGCCAGGCGCTCTCTCAATTGGCCCCGAACCTCAATAGGGATAGTCCATCCAGCATCGTTTACGGCTTCAAGCAGCAAGAGGAGATGGACGACGAGGATGGAGAATCGCGAGTATCAACCGGCTGGGAGACCTTCCTTGAGAGTCTCTGTGATGCGAACCTGACAATCACGGGAACATGGCCGCTTCGCACAGAACTGGTCGGTAACCTCAAGGGCAAGATGAACGCGCTCGCCTCTTCTATCGTCCTCGTTTGCCGCCCACGACCGCCCGGCGCTTCATTGGCGACCCGCAAGGAGTTCCTGACGGCATTGCGGAGCGAGTTGCCGGAAGCGCTGCGGAATCTACAGCGTGGCAACATCGCGCCGGTGGACCTGGCGCAGGCCGCGATCGGGCCGGGGATGGCCGTCTTCACCCGCTATGCCAAGGTGCTGGAGAGCGACGGATCATCCATGGCCGTGCGCACCGCGCTGGGGCTCATCAACCAGACGCTCGACGAAGTGCTGGCCGAGCAGGAAGGGGAGTTCGACGGCGACACCCGCTGGGCCCTGGCCTGGTTCGAGCAGTTCGGCATGAACGAAGGCCCTTTCGGCGACGCCGAAACGCTGAGCAAGGCCAAGAATACGGCAATCAACGGCCTTGTCGAGGCGGGCATCGTCACGGCCCACGGCGGAAAGGTGCGGCTTGTCAGGCGCGACGACCTGCCGGCGGATTGGAATCCGGCCGCGGAGAAACGGCTCACCGTTTGGGAAGTCACCCAGCACCTGATTCATCGCCTCGACCGGCAGGGCGAGTCGGCGCCGCCCTGCTGGTCGGGCAGCTTGGCGGTGTCGCGGAGATTTCCCGCGACCTGGCCTACCGGCTGTATTCGACCTGCGAGCGGAAGAAATGGGCGCAAGACGCGCTGGCCTACAACAGCCTCGTGGTCGCCTGGCCGGAATTGACGAAACTCGCCCACGCGGCGCGGACACGACCAGGCGAAACTCAAGGAGAACTGCAATTCTGACACGGACACTAACCCGAAGCGTAAGCGAGGAGGGCACACCAAGCGCGAAGCGAGGCGGGCGCACTAAGCGCGAAGCGTAAGCGAGGAAGTATAAGCGAGGACGCTTGACAATGCTACTCTCAACGAGGATACTCGCCATTATGCGAGAAAGAAATCAGATACTTGTCGCGGAATCTTGGCTTTCCCCGCTTACGCTTCGGGTTGGTGTGGAGGGCCTCGCTGACGCTTCGGGTTAGTTTGGAGGGCCCCGCTTACGCTTCGGGTTGGTGTGGGAGACTTGAATCATGCAGACGGAAATTGGCGCGGTGCCGATGGATGACCCAATCGCATACTTCATCACCTGGTCTACTTATGGAACCTGGCTTCCCGGCGACGAGGCGGGTGGGTCGAATACCGGCATGGATGGAAGCTGCCTGACCCGATCCGGGAACTCGAAGCAGCCGCCAAAATGACAGAAGACGCGTGCTACTTGAGCCCCGAGCAACGCGACGCTGTCGAGAAACAGGTTGCCGAAACCTGCGGCCATCGAGGCTGGACGTTACATGAGGTGAACTGCAGAACCAATCATTTGCATGTCGTCGTGACTGCACGTGCGATCCTAAGGTGGTGCGAAGCCACTTGAAGGCATGGTGTACCAGGAAGTTGAAGATGCTGGCGCAGGCAGCAAGGGGCCGGCGGGGAGGTTCGCGAGCATTGGTGGGCCGAACGCGGCAGTCAACGATACATCGATGATCAAGTCAGCCTCGATGCCGCGATCATCTACGTACGGGACGGGCAAGACACGAAACACTAACCCGAAGCGTAAGCGAGGAGCAGGGAATTTCGACCTTCCTCGCTGACGCTTCGGGTTAGTGTGGAGGAACACCCCTTCCTCGCTGACGCTTCGGGTTAGTGTGGAGGAATACCCCTTCCTCGCTGACGCTTCGGGTTAGTGTGGGAACATAAGGAGAAGACATGGCTGTAACGAATCGAGAACGTGTGGGCAAAGGACTGGACCTTCTGGCACGGGCCTGCGCCCCTTCGTCGAGCGCGAACTGAAGTCGCACGTCGGCGAGAACTGGCAGGCCAGTCTGCCCGGTGCGACGCCGGCGCGGCCCCGCACCAAGCCGCAGCCGCAGAATCTGGACGATCCCCAGGTTCTTCTGACGCTGGTTTGGGACCAGTGGAACGCGGTCTTCAAGGACACGCTGGGCCACGCCGAGCGGAGCATCGTCAGCGAACTGCGCGAAGTGCGCAACCGCTGGGCGCATGACCGAGCAATTCAGCAGCAATGACGCTGTCCGGGCCCTCGATTCCATGGAGCGACTGCTGAATGCCGTATCGGCCGCCGAAGCCGGCGGCGGAAGTCGGCCAGATGCGCATGGACCTGATGCGGACCATGTTCGACGATCAGCGCCGGCAGGAGATGCGCAAGAAGTCGTTCCAGCCCACCGAGGGCAAGCCGCAGGGCGGGCTGAAGCCTTGGCGGGAAGTGGTGACTCCCGCACCCGGACGTGGCCTGCGGTCGCTATCAGCAGGCCGAGTTCGCCGCCGACCTGTGGCAGGTGTACCAGGATGAGGGCACGGACGAATACAAGCATCCGACCGAGTTCTTCCGCCGGACGTTCCTCACCGAGGGCTGAGGCGGCTGCTCTCGCAGGCCATCTGCGATTGACCGGGCAAGGGAGGCGATCCGGTCGTGGAACTTCAAACCAACTTCGGCGGCGGCAAGACACACTCGATGTTGGCACTGTATCACCTCTTCTCCGGCACGCCGCCGGCCGAACTGCCGGGCGCCGGAGGAACTGGTCAAGGAAACCGCCGTCGCCATGCCGCAGAACGTGCGGCGCGCGGTCTTCGTGGGCACGCAGATCTCGCCGGGAAAGCCGCACAAGAAGCCGGACGGCACCACGGTCCGCACCCTCTGGGGCGAGATCGCCTGGCAGCTTGGCGGCAAGGAGGGCTATAAGCTCGTCCGGGAAGACGACGAGCGGGCCACAAACCCCGGCAACTCGCTCAAGGAAGTTTTCAACAAATACGGCCCTTGCCTCGATCCTGATCGACGAATGGGTCGCCTACGCCCGGCAGCTGCACGGCACGGCCGACTTGCCGGCCGGCTCGTTTGAGACGCACTTCACTTTCGCCCAGGCCCTGAGCGAGGCGGCCAAAGCGGCCAAGAATACCTTGCTGGTGGTCAGCATTCCCGCCTCGGAAAGCCCGCACCAGAAAGGCGAGCGAGGCGTGACTGACATCGAAGTCGGCGGGGAGACGAGGCCGCGAGGCGCTGGCCCGGCTCAAGAACGCCATCGGCCGCGTCGAGGCATCCTGGCGGCCGGCCAGCCCGGACGAAGGTTTCGAGATCGTCCGCCGCCGGTTGTTCCAGCCGCTGACCGGGGACCAGTTCATCGCCCGCGATGCCGTGGCCCGCGCTTTCGTAGAGCTTTACGGGTCGCAGCAGCCGGAGTTCCCCGGCGAATGTCGGGAAGCGGACTACGAACGCCGAATGAAGATGGCCTACCCGATCCACCCGGAACTTTTTGACCGCCTCTACAACGACTGGTCCACGCTGGACAAGTTTCAGCGGACCCGAGGCGTGTCCTGCGGCTAATGGCCGCGGTGATTCATTCCCTTTGGGAACGGCAGGACGGCAACCTGCTATTCATGCCGGGGAACGTCCCGGTCGATGACCAACTGGTGCAGTTCGAGTTGACGCGCTACCTGGAAGATCACTGGGTGCCGGTCATCGAGAAGGACGTGGATGGCGGAAACTCGCTGCCGTTTGTCTCTGGATCGCGACAACCCGAATCTGGGGCGGTATTCGGCCTGCCGCCGCGTCGCGCGAACCATCTACATGGGATCGGCGCCGACGATGCGGCATCGCGCATCGCGGCATCGACGAGCGGCAGGTGAAGCTCGGCTGCGTTCAGCCGGGCGAGACGGTGGCCACCTTCGGCGACGCGCTGCCGGCGATTGACCGACAGCGCGACTTACCTGTACGTCGATGGCAAGCGGTACTGGTATTCGACGCAGCCGACGGTGACGCGCCTGGCCGACGACCGCGCAAGTCAGCTTTCCGACGAGCAGATTTCCGACGAGATCATCAAGACGCCTGCGCGAGGAGGCCCGCATCGAGGGGCGATTTCGCCAAAGTTCACGCGTGCATACCCGGCAGCGACATCCCGGACGAACAAGGAAGCGAGGCTGGTCATCCTCGGGCCGGACTTCCCCCATGCCAACAAGGACGAGAAGAGCGCGGCCCGGCGCGAAGCCGCCGCGATCCTCGAATCGCGCGGATCGTCACCGCGCAATTACAAGAACACGCTGGTTTTCGTGGCCGCCGACGCAAAACCGGCTCCGCGAGCTTGAGCAGGCGGTGCGCCAGTATCTCGCCTGGACCTCGATCTTGACCGACGGCGTCCACGTTGAATCTTGACCCGTTCCAGACCCGCCAGGCCGAGACCAAGAAGACGGGCTGCCGACGAAGCCATTGAATTACGGATCTCGGAGACATACCACTGGCTTCTCGTGCCCGGTCAACCCGACCCGAAGGGCGAGGTCGGCTGGACGGACCTGAAGCTTCAGGGCCAGGACAATCTGGCGGCACGAGCGTCCAAAAACTGAAGAGCGAGGAGTGCCTGCTGGTGCAAATGGGCGGCAGTGCGGCTGCGGGCGGAACTGGACCGTGTACCGCTCTGGACAGGGAACCACGTCGGCATCAAGCAGCTTGGCGAGTACATGGCCCGCTATCTTTATCTGCCGCGCCTGAAGGACGAACGGGTGTTGATCGCTGCCATCGAGGAGGGCGTTTCCAGTCTGGTATGGGCGGAGACCTTCGCCTATGCCGAGGGCTGGGACGAACAACGGCAGCGTTACCAGGGGCTCAAAGCCGGCACGACCGTTCGGGTCATCGTCGACGACCGGACATTGCTCGTAAGGCCCGAAGATTGCCAAGGTCCAGATCGAGAAAGACACGCAGAGCGCATCGGTTCAAACGGCGGTGATCACGGCACAAGGCTCGGCGACTGGCACGGCGTCGGGAACGGTAACACCGGGAGGAGAGACATTGGTTGGACAACGCCCGACGGGAGGCAACCAGGTCATCGTTCAGCCGCCCAAGCTCGGTCGATTCCACGGTGCCGTGCGAATCGACCCGCTGCGTCTCGGTCGGGACGCTGCCCGTATTGCCGAAGAGGTCGTTCAGCATCTATCGGGATTGGTAGGGGCCAAGGTTGAAGTCACGCTGGAGATTCAAGCCAACCTGCCCGACGGCGCCAGCGAAAAGACCGTCCGCGACGTTACCGAGAACTGCCGGACCCTGAAGTTCAACGACTACGGCTTCGAGGAAACCTAAGTCACTCCTTCCGGAGGACATCTTGCACGCGGGCCGTAGCCAGATGATGGGCAGGCGAGACGGTCATTTTTCGCACCAACAACCCTTCCAAGAGTTCCACCCGTTCGTCGTCCGAAAAAATGCCTTGCCGCGCCATGTCGTGATATTGCCAACGGTCAGACGCAGAAGCGATTCGGCAGGCGCGGGGGGCAGCGAGTATTCGGAGAGCGGCTGCGAGATGGGATCGACGATGGACATGCACTGGCTCTCAAGGCGAAACCTGGGTAATGGGTAACGACGCGAATAAGCGGCCTTATTATATTGTTTGCGGCACGCTGTAGCAAGGGATTGCCGTGCAGCAGAAAAGCCATGCTGGAAGCGCCCCTCGGCGGCGAGTTCTTTGAACTCCCTTATTCCGGGCTTTGCACTTGGCTGCTTTCCATCGCCGTTTGAGCCGTACGCGGCCAGATCTTGAACGTCGCCCAGAACATCCTCCTCAGGCAAAGCGTCGCCGGGCCGAGCGATCGAATTATCGGCGGGCAGATTCGTGGCGGGCTCGGCCGTTGAGTCCGGCGCAACCGCAGGATCAGGCGATCGTTCCATCCCAGTGGAATCGTGCGGTGGAACGCTCGGGATGACGGGCGGCATTGGCCCTAGGGCCTCGAAAATTCCGTCCAGACCGGGGGGGCCAAGACCGTAATACATGGCCAGACCGAAGCCCAGGCCAATGTTCAGCAATCCGATGGTAACTAACAAGAGAATCACGGCCGATTGCCCAAGTGAATGCGGTTCTTTGCCAAAATATAGGTTACGGGTGGGAAATTATCCAATCACCCGTGCCGCCAGGGCCAGGGCTGCGGTCTCCACGCGGAGAATCCGCGGGCCCAGATCGACGAGTTGCCACCCGTGAGTGATAGCCAATGCCGCTTCTTCATCAGTAGCCCCCCTCCGGGCCAATGGCAAGTGCGGCGTTTTCACTTGCGCAGGAAGTAGGGTGCAACGAGTCCTAGCATTGGACTTATCCGGATGGGCGACCAATCGGCATGGCTCGGCTTGCCACTGCCGAAGAAACGCCGGCCACGTCCTGGGCTCGGCAATCTCCATCAGGCGATTTCGCCCGCACTGTTTGCTGGCCTCGATTACACTCCGGCGCAAGCACTCCAGGGCATTTTCGACGGGTTGGGCCACGCCGCGCTCGGTTTCCAGCGGCACAAGTCGCGCGACACCCAATTCGACCGCCTTCTCGACCAGCCACTTCTGTCGCTCGCCCTTAGGCAGCGCCACGCCCAGGGTCACGGCAACCCGCACCTCGCGGTCGATTTCCCGGCGGCCGGCGATTGTGAGTTCGACCTCGCTTCGGCTGGTCCGCTCGACCACGGCTTCGAATTCCCAGCCCGAGCCGTCAAAGAGCGTGACCCGCGTTCCCGTCTTGGCCCTCAGCACGTGCAGGAGATGGTGGGCCTCAGCGCCGGCCAGGACGGCGCGGTCGGAGAGGATGGGAGATTCGACAAAGTAGCGGTCGGACATTGGGGGAAAGGATGAGGGATGAAGGATGAAGGATGAGGGATGAGGGATGAAGGATGAGGGATGAGGGATGAGGGATGAGGGATGAGGGATGAAGGATGAAGGAGGAAGGAGGAAGGAGGAAGGAGGAAGGATGAGGGATTTAGGGATGAGGGATATAGGGATGAGGGCACGACGCGGTTCATCCCTTTTCCGTTTATCTTAGCGGGTGGGAGGCGCGGTTTCCACCGCTTCTCATCCCTCGTCCCTCATCCCTCATGCCTTCCCTCATCCCTTCCCTCATCCTTCATCCCTCATCCTTCATCCCTCATCCCTCATCCCTCATCCCTCATCCCTCATCCCTCATCCCTCATCCCTCATCCCTCATCCCTCATCCCTCATCCCTCATCCCTCATCCCTCATCCCTCATCCTTCATCCCTTCCCTCATCCTTCATCCCTCATCCCTCATCCCTCATCCCTCATCCCTTCCTTCCGCTCAAGTTGCCTGGCAAACCTTACCGATAATTCCGATGATACGGAGGTACCACCCAAGAACCGTCGGCAACACCTAGGGAGATTGTCATGTACCAGTCGCATTGGGGTCTGCGGGAATCGCCGTTCCACGAGGGGCACGATTCCCAGTCGTTCTATCAAAGTCCCACGCACGAAGAGGCCCTGGCGCGGCTGCACTTCCTGGTCGAGCAGCATCGCCGGCTAGGGCTGCTCTTGGGACCGGAAGGAAGCGGCAAGTCGCTGTTGCTGGAGATCCTTGCGAATCAGCTTCGCCGCCGCGGACCGGTGGTGGCCCGCGTCAACCTGACGGGCATCAGCGGCGACGAGATGCTCTGGACGCTGGCCGCCCAGTTCGGCCGCAATCTCGATCGCTGCGATTCGACGCCCGTGCTGTGGCGGGCGCTGAGCGACCGCCTGGCCGCCTTTCGCTATCAACAAGTCGACGCCGTGATCCTCATTGACGACGCCGACCGGGCGGCAAACAACGTGGTCCCGCACCTGATCCGGCTGGCCAAGCTGGAGCCCTCGCCCCAGCCGCGGTTGACGCTGATCCTGGCCGGCGACCGCTTGTCGATTGGCCGCCTGGGCGAAACGCTGCTGGGCCTGTCGGAACTGCGGATCGATCTGGAGGCCTGGCAGGCCGACGACATCGCCGGCTACCTCGACCGCTCGCTTCAGCAGGCTGGCGGGTCGGCCAAGATGTTCGACGAGCCGGCCATCGCGCGACTCTGCGAGCTATCGCACGGCATCCCGCGGCAGGTCCGCTTGCTGGCCGATCTTTCCCTGGTGGCCGGGGCGGGACGCCACCTGCAGTCGATCGACGCCAACGTCGTCGAGTCGGTCTATCACGAGCTGGCTACGGTGGGAGTGTGAGAGGCTACGGCGTAGGACGGATTGCCAATCCGTCTTACGGAGGTCCCATGTAGGACGGATTGTCAATCCGTCTTACGGGAATCCTATTTCCTGCGGCGAGGCTACAGCGTCTTCTTGCGGTAGTACTGCGGCTGCAGTGCGCCGCTGTTGGGATACTTGACCGCATAGGTTTCCAGCATGTCGGCCATGTGCATGAGGAGCCACGGCTGGCGGAAATCCTCGCCGTTCTTGGTGAACACCAGATCGTCGGCCACATAGGCCGCCACGTGGATCACGCTTTTCTTCTCCCCGATGGCCAGAACACCAGGTCGCCCAACTGCGACGGCCCCTCGATCTGATAATAGTCTCGGCGGAGCACGTCTTCCATATAGCCGAAGTCGTTGATGCGGTTGTCGGGCGCGTCGCTGAAGAAATTGAAGGCGGACCAGAAACAGTCCTGCTTCACGCCCTTGTCGTCGGGGGTGCTATAAGGGTAGCGATAGAGATGGTCGCGGGCGAAATTGGGCAAGAGGAAAACGACGTTGACTTTGCCGTTCTCCACGCGATGCAGCGCGTTGAGGAAGGGAAAGAGGTCTTTGTGCCGCCCGCCGATGCCCCAATACTGCGAGATCTTCTCCACGTCGGCATCGCCGTCCAGATGGACGCGGGCCCTGACCGTCCGCTTCCGCGCGAGCGATCTTCATGAAGAGCCTCCGCTCGGCATCGTCGGGCAGGCTGCGCAGGGCCGGTTCGAAGTCGGCGAACAAAAGCAAGTTCTCGCCCTGCGGGTAGAGCAACTGTTTCAGCAGGGCAATCGACTCCGGCGCCAGTCCGCTGCCTTGCAATCGCCAGTCGATCAGGCCGGTCTCGAAACCAGATGGGATCGATCTGCCGCCCATTTTGCGGAAACGTGACGAGAAGGGCATAGAGTTTCGAGCGGACCTCGGGCTTCATGCTGAGGATCATGGGATCGCCCGGCTCGACGGTTGCGATGCCATCGCTGCTCGTCCACTTGCGCCCGCGTCGAGCTTCTTAACGTCGTCTTGGGGCAGGCCCACCGACCGCAAAGTCGCGAGGACTTGCTCTTTGGTATAGCCGGGAAAGCACCAGCGAACCGGCGGCAGATCCGCCGCCGGCACGAAGACAAATTCGTCGGGCAGATCGATGGCGAAGAGCATCGTATCGATCTGGCCCCAAGGCCCTTTCTTGCCGGAGACCCACTCTTGGGGCAGCAGTTCGGCACGTCCCGTGCCCGCGGAACTGGCCGGGTCGTCATCAGATCTACCGGCATGGGTCGAAGAAGAACCGCTGGCCTGACTGAAATTCCGCGAGACGAAGACGGACGCGATCACGACCCAGGGCAAGAGTAGAGCGGCGACGACGAAGCAGAGCGTCCAACGGGAAAGGACCAGATGGACAGCATGACGCCCGGCCTTGGGCGAACGCTGCGACGATTTCTTATCATCCAGGAGCACCGGCAAAATTGGGTTCCAATCCGATTGAGGCAGCCTGAATAATTGAACACCTTTCGCCCATCGAGGTTTCGGCTGCGGTCTTTGCCCTATGCTAGTTTATTCTACCAAGAAGGCTCTTGAGTATGCGTTTTCCGGCTGCGCTTAAATTATCAATGCCGCAGGAGTGCTAGGACTACAGCAAAATGCAAAAACCCCATCCATTGGGATTGGGGTTCGTAGCCAAGAGATTGGCTTTATTTTGTTCTACGGCGAGCGGTTGCAACTGAGACTGACCCGAAGCGTCAGCGAGGCCGCAAAGTCGTTGCCGCGCTTACGCTTCGCGCTTGGTGTCAAATGGCTCATTTTTAACCGTTCGCAGTATAAGTTGCTAGCGGGCTAGCGATAGCGCACGCGGGCTGAAATCAACCGGTTGGAGTACGGGCTTTAGCCGGGCTTCGCTCGAGACCTCCGTCGACGGTATCGGCAAGTCGCCTGCCGCCTTGGCAAGCTGCCGGAAGATCCTGCGCTGATCCTCGTCATCGACCCCGCCATAGAACGACCAGAAGACCATCGAGAGCTTCGCACCCTGGCGATCGACGGGTAAAAAGTCGGGAAGGTCTGCGAGAATGCGCAAGATCCCCTTGATGCGGCAGCCGACGATTTCGTCGGATCCGGTCGAGCGATACAGCGTTACGTGGTCCGTCAGCCGCTGCGAGTAATCGGAATCGAATTTGAAGTAGGCGGTCAGCCCGTCCGTTTCGGGACTGACGACGAGGTAGGGCCGAAAATAAGGATTGCCGCTTTGCGATCCAAGGAAGTCTCTTGGGCCTGTCATGTTCCAGCTCCCGGAAGAATATACTTTGCACTACAAAGTAGTTTATCGTATAGCGACCAGGATGTCAAGCAGGCAATTCGTGAAAAAAAGCGCGAGAGCGATTCGCGCTTGCCTGAATGGCCGCGGCCAAGAACAAGAAACGCCCCCTTGCGGCTTGCGGGGGCGTGTTTTTCCGGTCTTGTTATGAGCCGTTGGAGTCCCGGCTTTAGCCGGAAACCTGCCGAATAAGCCGCCTAAAGGCGGGACTCCAACGTCGATTGCGTCGACTCCACGGCCAGGGCCCCGCGGCCTGCCGAATAAGCCGCCTAAAGGCGGGACTCCAACGGCTCATTTCTGCCCGCACATACGATTGCCGGCCTACTTGGCCGGAACTTTGGCGAGCATGTCGAGCCACTTTTGCAACTCCTTCGTGGATTTTTCCTTGGTGCCGCCCTTGGCCGGGTTGGTGGCATCGATGGCCACGTCCATCTGGTCGTCGATTTCCGTCCAGAGCTTGAGCTCGGCCTTTTTCAGGTCCTCGGTGCCCTTGTCCCAGACCTTCTCCAACTCCTTGGTTTTGGGATAGGCCGCGGCCAGGTTGTTGGCCTGGGCCAGCTTGAGGGCGTCTTCGGCGAGTTTCTTGTACGCCGACATATCGTGATTGTAGGCGGGCGCGGCCGCGGTTTTGGGCGCTTCAGCAGACGCCAGGCAGGGCACGGCCAACAACAGGGCAATCGTTCCCAGGACGAACTTCGTTACGGTTCATGAGTCTCTCCTAAAGGTTGAAAATGAGGGTTGCCAATCCACGATCCGCGAGGGCAATTCCGCGGGTTGTTTCACTGTCGCATGAGTATGTCCCGTTCGGGAAAAACTGCAATAGGGGGCAGGGTAGTGGTCCATTTCAGAATGATGTCAGGGTTGCGCGGTTTTAGCCGTAGGGTGGGACCCGGGCACCATGGGTACATGGTGCCCGGGTCCCACCCTACAAACTGCAATGGCCTCCTATTGTTTTAGCGCCAGGTAGCCCACCGGGATCAGCAGCCGCGTCAACAGCATGTTGGCGATCAGGCCGCCGATCACGGCGATGGCCAGCGGTTGCTGCATCTGCGCCCCCGGCCCGAAGCCGAAGGCCAGGGGCAAGAGGCCGAAGATCGTGCAGAGGCTGGTCATCAGGATCGGGCGGAAGCGGGTCCGGCCGGCCTGCACCAGGGCCTCGTCCAGCGGCATGCCGCCTGGTGCAACTGGCCGATGTATTCGATGAGGATGATGCCGTTCTTCACGTCCAACCCGATCAGCAGGATCGCCCCCATGAACGACGAGACGTTCAAGCGGCGTGCCGGTGATCCAGAGGGCGAACATGGCGCTGGCCAGCGAGATCGGCTGGGTGAGAAAGATCAACAGCGGCAGCGTCAGGCTGCGGAACTGGAAACCCGAGCAGCAGGAAGACCAGCGCCGAGGCCACGATCAGCACCATCAGCAGGCTGGCGAACGACTCCTGCTGCGAGCGGTAGTCGCCGGCCAGTTCCCAGCGATAGCCGGGCGGGAAAGTCGATCTCCGGCCAGCATCGTGCTGCAGCTCGCGGTCGACGCTGCCCAGGTCGCGGCGCTGCCCAACTCGGCCGTGACGGTGATCACCGGCTGCTGGTTTTCGCGCCACAGCTCGTTGGGACTGCGGCGCGACTTCGATCGAGGCCAACTTGGCCCAGCGGGACGAACGCCGTGCCCAAGCGGTCGGCGCGGCCGCGCTGCGCCATGGCCTCGCCCGCCGCGGGGCCGCCAGGCTGATCGGCAGCTGGGCCAGCGGTCCCGGTCGAAGCGGACGCCGATCCGGATAGCGGACGCGGATGTTGGTGATGCCGGTCCTGCTCCGGCAGCGTGCTGGCCACCTGGCCGTAGAGGGCCGCGTTGAGCTGCGCTCTCCACGTCCATGGCGGTCAGGCCGACGCGGGCCGTCTGCACGCTGTCGGGGCGGACGACGATGTCCGGATTGCCCAGGTCCACGTGGGTCGTTGACGTCCTCGGCCCCGGCCTTCTTGACGATCGTGCCCACTTCGGCGGCCAGACTTGCGGAGCTCCGCCACGATCGGGCCCGAAGATCTTGACCTCGACGGGCGTGGCCACGCCGCTGAGGTCGTTGATCTGGTCTTGCAACCAGGCGCCTCGAACTCGATCGTGCCGCGCAACTCGGGGATGGCCGCATCGAGCCGCTTGCGGAGGGCGTCGACAGATCGCCTCGCATCGCGCGCCGCTGGCCGGCCGGCTTGAGGCTGACGAGGATGTCGCCGCGTGTACGGCTCGGTGGCGAAGAAGCCCAGTTCGCGCGCCGGTGCGGCGGATGTAGCCGGCCACGTCGGGCGTGTCGCGGACAGCAGGGCCTCCACGCGGCGGAGCACCTTGTCGGTCTGCCGCAAGCGAGGTGCCGACCGGCATTCCGGTAGTCGAGCACGAAGGCCCCTTCGTCCATCTCGGGCATGAAGCCCGTCTTCGATGTGGCGAACAGCCACCAGCCGGGCAAGACGGCCAGCAGGGCCAGGCCACGACCGTGCCGCGGGAACCGCAGGCCGACCCGCAGCAGCCGCTCGTAGCCGTCGGCCAGCGACGTCGTAGATCGGGCCGCTGTGCGGGCATCCGCCGCCGCGCCAGGAAGCGGGCCGCCAGCACCGGCACCAGCGTCAGGCTCACGACCATCGAGACCAGCAGGGCCACCGTCAGCGCCAGGCTCAGCGACTGGAAGAACTGCCCGATCACGCCCGCGCACGAACGCCAGCGGCACGAAGACCAGGATCGTGGTCAGCGTCGAGCCGATCACCGCCCCGCTGATCTCGCGGCTGGCCCGGTCGATCGGCCTCGTCGCCCGACTGCCCTTCGGCCAGGTGCCGGGCGATGTTCTCGATCGACCACCACCGAGTCGTCGATGATCAGGCCGATGGCCACGGCCAGCCCGCCCAGCGACATCAGGTTCAGCGTGTCGCCGGTGAGCCGCAGGAAGAGGAAGCTGATGACCAGGCTCAACGGGATCGACAGCGCCGCGAGCAGCGTGGCCCGGACGCTCTTGAGGAACAACAGCAGGACCAGCACGCTGAACAGGCCGCCGACGAGGATCGCGTCGCGGACGTTGGCGATGGCGGTCCGCACCAGCAGGGCCTGGTCGTAGACCGGCACGATCTGGATGCCCGGCGGGGCCGACTTCGGCGGCGTCGGCCAGCACCGCGTCGAGATCGCGGGAGATGGCCAGGGCGTTGCCGCCCAGGCGGCGGAAGACGGTCAAGGCCACGGCGTCCTGCCGTTGGCGCGGATCGCCATGGTGCGGTCCTCGTGGGCGACGACGACCCGGCCCAGGTCCCGCACGCGGATCGGCTGGCCGTTCTTCTGGGCGACGACCCGCTCCTCCAGGTCCTGGGGATCGGCGCCTGCGTGTTGGTGAGCACCTGGATACTGCAGCGTCTCCGCGGTCGATCCGGCCCACGGCCTTCATGCGGTGCTCCTTGCCCAGCCGGTCGGCCACGTCGGCCAGCGACAGGCCCGCGGCGACCAGCCTTCTGCGGGTCGATCTCGACGACGATCTCGCGGACGTCGCCCCCTTGCACCGTGACGTAGGAAACGTCGTGGATGCGGCTGATCCGCGGCCGCAGATCGTAATAGGCGTAGTCGCGCAGGGCCGATGGGTCGCGTCCGCCGGTGACGACGAAGGAGATGATGGGAAAGATCGACGGCGTCTGCCGCTCGACGATCGTGCTCGTGCCGGCGGGGAATTGGCGCCGACGTTCGGCCATCCTCGCCCGGACGTCGTTCAGGGCCTGGACCATGTCGGTGCCGGGGGCGAAATCGATGTCGGACTTCCGCCGCCCCGCGGACCGACTTCGGGTCTGGACGCGCTGCACGCCCAGCACCACGCTGACCGCTTCCTCGATGGGCCGGGTCACGGCGACTTCGACGTCCTTGACCGCCAGGCCGGGCGACTGCACGATGACCACGATCCGCGGAAAGGCCACCTCGGGATAGATGCCGCTGGGCATGTGCAACATGGAGTACGCGCCGGCCAGCGTGAGCAGAATCGTGACGACGACGATCAGGCCGAAATACGGCCGGGCCAGCGCGAGCACGCTCCGGCCAGTGGGCACATGGCCGCTTTCCGCAGGTGAAGGCAGGCTCATCACTTGCCCCCCGGCTTGGGGATGACGGGAGTTTCGTCGGGCAGGTTGTAGTTCCCCTCGACCACCACGGGTTCGCCCGCCTGGATGTCGTCGAAGTAGGTCAGCTCGACCCAGCCGTGGTCCTTCAGGCCCAGTTGCGGGTATTTCAGCACCGCTTTCCCATCGCGGACCACACTCAGCAGGGGACCTTCGGCCAGATCGGTGATGGCCTCGGCCGGCACCGCCAGAACCTTGGACCGCTTGGCCACGGTGATGGCCACAGTCACCGTCTGACCCAGGCGGAGCCGCCCACCCGGAGTACCGAGTGCCGGGGGATTCTCGACGAGCACGCGGATCGGCACGTTCCCGGTCTGCGGATCGACCACCTGGCCGACGAAGTCGACGGTCCCGGCGAACGAATCGGAGTCGGTCTTGTTCGCACCGGCATCGTCCGGCGTGACCTGCGCCGGCTGTCCGGCCTGGACCAGGGCGGCGTCGCTCGTCGGCAGCCAGACGAGCGTAGAGAGTTGCCGCGGATCGACGACTTCGCCGATCGGAGTGCCCATCGTCAGCGACTGGCCGAGCCGGCAGGTGATCTTGTCCAGGACGCCGTCGATGGGCGAGCGGATGGTAAGCAGATCGAGTTGCCCTTTGGTCGAGGCCTCGACCGCGGCCGCGGCGGTGATGCGGGCGGCGGCCTCGTCGACCGCCTCCGCGCGGGCGCCGAACATGGCCACCGTGAGCGTAACCTGGGCCTTCTGCTGCTGGACGCGGGCCTGGTGCAGCGCCAGCTTGGCCTCGAACATCTGTTGCTCGGAGATCTCCTTGCGCTCGAGCAAGGGCTGCAACCGTGCGACGACCGACTCCGCCTTCGCGACCGAGTCCTTGGCGTCGTCGATCGCCAGTTGCAGGAGTTTCTGCTCATCCGGGCGAGGCAATGCCTTCAGAAGCCGCAGCGAGGCCTCCAGGCCCTGGCGGGTAATCTTCTTCTCTTGATAATTCGCCTCGGCGACGGCGGCATCGAGTTGCACGATGGGCTCTCCGGCCTTCACCGTCTGGCCCGGCTTGGCGAGGATCTTCGACACGCGTCCCTCCACGGCGGGCGAGAGCGCAGCGGTCTTGTTGAGGGGGGCCTCACAGGCGCCGAGCCCCACGATGACTTGGGTCATGTCTCGCAGTTCGACGGCCTTCACGCCGACGGGGATTGGGTCCGACGGCGTCTTGGCCTCGGCGTCGCCTGCGGCGTGCGACCGCCCACCGCAGCCGCCTGCCGCAGCAAGCAACGCGGCGAGGAACAAGAACATCGTCCAGGTTACGAGGCAACCACCCGACGGACGGGGTGCAAACCGATGTGACGGCAACCCAGTCGCAATCGGGAGATATTTTTGACACATGTATTGAGCCCAGCATCGCATGCGGAACGTGCGCATTGTTAGAAACACCTATTTTGGGCAGGAGTTCTGGTTGCCGGAACAAAAAAATCCGACGTCCCGCCACAATCTCAAGTAGGTCCTTTCTGCCGGAAAGGACTAATACTGCGAACGGCTGCAAATGAGCCATTCGACACCAAGCGCGAAGCGTAAGCGAGGTAACGACTTAGCGGCCTCGCTTACGCTTCGGGTTAGTGTCACTTGCGACCGCTCGCAGTATAACGCGTGATGATCCAGTGGAAGGCGCACAACCGTCCTTCCCGGCAGGAAGGACCTACTGGCCGGCGACTTGATATTCTGGCGGGCGGTTGAAAAAATCGAAAACGACGACTGGCTCACGGGTTTCCTATCCATGATAATGACGACTAGCTGCCTCACGGCTTCTTAACCTCACAAAGGAGACTCGACCCATGACCCCGATCCGACGACATCTATTCCGATCTTTCCCAATCTTGCTGCTGGCGCTTGCGGCAACATCCGCTGAAGCGGCCGACAACTACTTGAAGGTCATTCCCGGCACGGCCTTGGCCTGGGGCGTTGTCAAGAACATGACCGAGGCCAACGAGAAGATCCAGAAGCTGGCCACGATCGTTCAAGCCCCCGTTACGAACCTGCTGGAGCAGATCAAGACGTTCATCGGGGCTGCAAAAAGGGCTCGACGAAAAAGGAGCGGCAGGCTTCTTCGTGCTGCCCGGCAAGACCGAGAAAGATCCGATCGTGACCGTGTACTTTGTCGCGGTGACGGATGAGAAGGAGTTTCTCGGCAATTTCGAGGTTGTAAAGACCACTGGGAAGATCAGTGAGATCAGGTTCAAGACGGAAGAAGTCAATCCGCCCGCTCTTGGCGGGTTTAAGAAGGCGGTGCCGGCAACTCCCAGCCCTGCGACCCACTGCGTGGCCTTTCGCAACGGCTATGCCTTGGTGGCAGCGAAAAGCGATCGGATAGCCGTCGAAGCGGCCGTCGATATCCAGCAGGACGCTGCGGCCGAGATGGCCGGGTTGGAAGCGTGGCTGGCCGAGAACGACGGCACCGTGGCCGGCACTGCGGCCGGCATCAAGTATGCCGCCAAGCAGGCCGGCGAGGAGTTGAAGAAGTCGAAAGACAGCGTGGGCCAGGGACCGGACGCGGCCGTGCTGAGCTCCATGCTTGGTTTCTATGGCACGGCGCTGGAACTCGGGCCGAAGGAAATCTCCCTGGCCCTGGCCGGCATTCGCTGCGACAAGCAGGGCTCGATCCGCATCATCGGACGGGCGCGGCTGGTCGGCGGCGGCTTGGTGTCGAAGGCTGTCGCCGACCTTCCGCCCGTCAAAGAGAACTTGCTTTCCGGGGTGCCGGGCGGCCCGTTCGCCTTCGCCTGCGCGGGCCTCGGCATTCCCAATCTGGCCGATGGCCTCATGAACCTGGTTGTGGGCTTCATGAAAAGCATGAGCTCGGTGTACGGGTTGCCTTCCGAGGAATTGGAGCGGATGGGCAAAGAATCGATCGAGGGCTTCAAGCAACTTCGGTCAATGAGCTTCGTGATGAAAACCGGCAAGCGCGGCGATCCGATCTACAGCAACATGTACATGGCGATACAAGTTGAAAACTCCAAGACGCTCCTCGATCTGCAGGAGAAATCGGCAGCGAACGCGAATAAGCTCATGCAAAACGCCAAACCAGGAATTATGAAATCGACGACCGTCAAGCGTTTGGAAATCGCGGGCAAACCGGCCCTCCTGCAGGAAATGAACTACGACGTATCGAAGATCGCAGAGGAAGGAATGAACCGCGCGGCCTTGGATCAGATGCTGGGCTTGGGCGGCCAGATGCTGATCTATTACGTGGCTGCCGACGAGCACACGGTTCTGGCGGGAGTCGGCGTCTCACAGGAGCGGATGGCCGCGGCCCTGGACGTGCTCAAGCAGCCGAAAAAGAGCCTGGGCGAGGACACGGACGTTGCCGTCACGGCAGCCATGCTCCCGGCCGAATCCCAGTGGGTTGCCTACGTGAGTCCGCGGGGCTATATTCAGTTGGGCCAGCGAGCCATGGCCGCGACGTTGAAGGGCACGGACATGGAAGGGTACTCGATGCCCGAGTTCGGCAGGAGCCCGCCGATCGGCTTCGCGCTCAAGGCCACGCCATTGGAGTTGCACGGCGAGATCGCCGTGCCCTCCGAGTTGGTCCAGGCCTTCGGCGACTATATCAAGGCCGCGGAGAATCGTGCCCTGCAGCCGAACCAGGTGCCGGTGCCGTGATCGAGTGGCTGTCCGAAGAGCTTGCCGGCCTGGAGCAGCGCCGGTCTCCGCCGCCGTCTGAGCAGCCGGGAAGGGGCCCAGGCGGCGGCGATCGACCTGGATGGGCAAACGCTCGTCAACTTCGGATCGAACGACTACCTGGCCCTGGCGGCCGATCCGCGGCTGGCGGCCGCCGCGATCGCGACAATCCAGTCCGAAGGCGTCGGCAGCGGGGCCAGCCCTCTGGTTACCGGGCGATCCAGGGCACACGAGCGGTTGGAACAGCGGCTGGCGGAGTTCGAGGGCACCGAGGCGGCGCTGGTCTTCCCCTCCGGCTTTGCCGCCAACCTGGCCGCTGTTGCCGCCTTGGCCGGGCCCGGCGACGTGGTCTTCAGCGATGCCAAGAACCATGCCAGCCTGTGGGACGGCTGCCGGCTTTCGCGGGCCGATGTCCGGGCCTATCCGCATGCCGACTGGCGACAGCTCGACGCAGCCCTGGGCCGTGCGGCGGGCTATCGCCGCCGCTTGATCGTGACCGACGGCCTGTTCAGCATGGACGGCGACCTGGCGCCGCTGGTGGAGCTTGCCGGCGTGGCGCGGCGGCACGAGGCGATGCTGCTGGTGGACGAGGCCCACGCGACGGGCGTCTTCGGCGCTGGCGGCCGGGGCGTAGCCGAGCATCTGGGCGTGGAGGCATCCGTCACGGCGCGGGTCGGCACGCTCAGCAAGGCATTGGGCTGCTCCGGCGGATTCATCTGCGGCAGCCGGCTCTTGATCGAGTGGCTCATCCATCGGGCGCGGTCATATATTTATTCGACGGCCGCGCCCGCGGCGATTTCCGCCGCCGCGCTGGCCGCGCTGGAGATCGTAATCGCCGAACCGCAGCGCGGCAGCGAGCTCTTGCATCGGGCTGCCGCCGTCCGCGAACGACTTGCGGGGCGCGGTTGGCCGCTAGGGGGATCAATGGCAGGGTGCGTGGAGCGAACCGGGGGGGAAACGACGTGTCCCGCAAAGGGTCGAACTCCTGAAAACGGCCGTCCGTGCTCTGAGCCGGTTCGCGCAACGCACCAGGTATCACAGAAATGCGCCAGCCAGATCATTCCAATCATGATTGGTGAGCCAAAGCGAGCGGTGGAGCTTTCCCAGCGGCTACGCGAGCGAGGGCTACTCGTACCTGCGATTCGCCCTCCGACAGTGCCTGAAGGCGAGGCCTGTCTGCGGATCAGCTTGACCTGGGGCCATACCGAGGAACAGATCGCCGCGCTGGTTGAGGAGTTGGGAGCGGGGGCCACGTGGAAGTAGCGTCTCAACTTCCTTTGCGAAACGATCGGCCTCGTGTGGACGAACCAGTCGCACACTGAACTTTTGTCGATCCAATTATGACCGGTCATGATGGCCGCACATCGATTACGACATACTGCATAGATATATATAATTACGTATTAACTAGCCCCTCTCGGCGGGGTTCCCGCGCGAATTGCCGTGCACACATTCCGGAAAACTCGCAAATTCGCAAGTCGCGGCGGCCAGAGGAGTTGCGACGCAATCCGCGCTCTGGGCCGACTTCCTTTTCCCATTCTTGCCGCCAAATCCGTATATATGTGTATTCAGACGTTGTTCTTTGAAAATTTACACGTCCAAAATCATCGCCCCCGGCGCTGCCCGCCGGGGGCGAGACGAAAAGCGGCGCGCCCCTTCCGCGGCGTTTGCCGGTCGCGGCAGGAAATCGCCCGCGATTCCGCCGGGACTGCGCGATCGCAATCCGCTTTGCCTGCGAAGAGCGATCGAGCGGGCCGCAAAAAATTCCCCGCGGCCTATTGGCAGAGTGCGAAAGTTATGGATAATTACGGTATATGTGTGATTTCCGAAGTCCCCAAAGCCAAGGAGAACCCGATTGGCCCATGGCAACGGTTTTGGCCCACTCTGGCCATCCTTCCTTTTGGTGGAGCAATGGCGCCAGAGGGATGGAAGACCCTGTTTTTCCCGCGGTTTTTGCAAATTTATACCCGTCGTGTTCTGGATGGCGAATCCATCATTGGTGGTAAAAATGGCCGAATCACTTTTGAGAAAGCTGTTTTCGGGCCACTTTGGCCAAACGCCCCTCGTCGTCCCCGCCTTGATGGTCTGCCAAAGAGAATAGAAGCTAGGAGTCAGAAGTAAGAAGTTAGTAAAGACAGGAAGATGGCTGACAGGAATAGGAAGGAGGGAAGGGGATTTTTTCGGGCAAGTTCGGGCAAGAACCACCCGTTGGCATGGTCATTTCGAAGCCTGCCAGAGGTTGAAAACCTATCCTACTGGGCCGAACGCCCTCGCCACAATCGCGAGATGATCGCCCCGACCCACCCCCAGAACCGCTGGGCAAATTGCTGGTCGAACCAGCGGAGGCTTAGCGCTGCGGTCGCCACGAGACAAGCAACGGCCGCGCCGCAGAGCACGTCGCTGAGGAAATGCGCGCCGCTGTCCATCCGCTGGTAGGCAACCAGCAGCGGCAAAACGCCGAACATCCATCGCCCCGCCGGATAGACGCAGATCAGGGCAATCGCCAGGCCGACGGCGGTGGCCGTGTGTGCCGAAGGAAAACTCTGGCTCGCGCTGCCCAACGAGCCCAAGGGCAGCCACGGCCCGAAACTGCTCCACACGCTGCCGAGGAAATCGAAGTGATGCGGTCGCACGCGGGCGATCAACATCTTCACCCCGTCGGCAGCCAGACCCGACAACAGCGCCGTCGCCGCCACGCCCGGAACGGCCCAACGTCGCGGCCGGTCAAGCTGCCACATCAAGATTGCAACCAACACCGCGCACTCGGCCCGGCCAAAGACTTCGCAAATTGAGGCCAGATCGCGCAGATAGTGCAAATACCGCAACTTGTGGCTTCGCTGGCACCACTCGGCCACGGAGAGATCAACGCTGAATGCGGCAATCGCACAACCGGCCAGGATCATTGCCGCCAACAGCAGCCAGAGACGAACCCAACTCGTCCCAGCCGTCGGCGCAGGATCGGCGGGCAACTGGCCCTTGGCCCTGGTGATCGGGAAATTCGCGGGTCCCGAGATCACGGATGCCTCTTGCGCAGTTTGCATATTCTATCCACAATAACAGGCCTGGCGGACCCCCCACGTCCAGAGGCCGCGTGGGCGGCTCTTTCCGTTCGGTCTGCCCTGCTGGATGAGAAGTGATGTTGGCCCGATTGGCTGAATTCCGTAGACTCACAGGCCGCGTGCCAAGGGGGTTGCATTCGTGGTTCTGGTATCGGTTCTAGGAAGTGGCGCGGTTAAGTCAATTGTGGCTTCATAACCGGTAAACTCGATCTTGTCCATATCTTTTATCAAGAGTTGTGCAAAATCGCAGGTTCTGCGACATCAGTTGATCCTCGTGCTGGTCGCTGGGGTGATCTGTTTTGTCAACCTGGGGGTTGCCGGATTGTGGGATCTGGACGAGGCCCTGTTCGCGTCGATGGCCCGGGAGATGAACGCCTGCGGTGACTGGATCGTACCGAGGTTCAACGGGGCGATCATTTACGACAACAAGCCGCCGCTGATGTTCTGGCTGATGATCGACAGCTTCAAGGTCGTCGGCACGAGCGAGTTTGCCGCGCGGTTGCCGGCGGCGATCCTGGCGGTCGGTACGACTTTGATAACCTACCGGTTGGCGCGGCGGCTGTTCTCGGCCGAAGTCGGTTTCTGGGCCGGATTGGCGACCGTTTCGAATATCATTTTCGCAGTATCGGCCCGAGCGGCAACGGTCGACTCGGCGGTGACGTTTCTCACGGTGCTGACGATGGCCCTGTTCGCCAAGCAAGCGCGGATCGGAGAATCGGCGGAAGCGAAGCCCGCAGACGATCGTCGCACGACTGTAGGACGGATTGCCAATCCGTCTTACGTAGCTTATCCCATCGTCTCCCTCCCCGGCCACGACCAGGTTGCCCTCGTAGGAAGGATTGCCAATCCGTCTTACGTAGCTTATCGGCCGAAGTCGTGGTGGGTTTACGCATCGATTGGCGTCCTGCTTGGCCTGGGCGTTCTTGCCAAAGGGCCAGTTTGTTTTCTCCTGCCGGCGGCTTCGCTGGGGCTCTTCCTGTTGGCGATGAACGATGCGCCAGCCTCGCGCCTCGCGAGGCTTCCGACCGGGCAGGCCGTTTCCGCACGATGCTCTGGCGATTCGCGGGGTTGATTCTGTCGCGGAAGCTGCGGCATGTGCTTTGGGAGACCGCCCGGCGCTTTGCGCCGCGTAATCTGCTGCGTGTGACCTGGGCCATGCGGCCGCTCACGGTCCTCGCTTTGGCAGCGATGGTGGCACTGCCCTGGTATGCGGCGGTCACCTGGACGACGCGCGGCGAGTGGCTCGTGAAGTTCGTCCAGCACAATGTCGGACCCTTCTTCAATCCGTCGTATGGCCATCGAGGACCAATCTACTATCACTTCGTTGTCGTGCTCGTAGGACTGTTTCCGTGGTCGGTGTTCCTAGGGCCGACGATCGCCAACACCTGGCGGGCGATTCGCGCCCGCGGCAAGGACCTGCCCTGCTATGTTTTCCTCGCCTGCTGGATCGGCGTGTTTTTCGGCTTCTGGACGGTGTGCAGCACGAAGCTGCCGCATTACGTCCTGCCGGCCTACCCGGCGCTGGCGATCCTGACGGGCTGTTTCCTCCAGGCCTGGATCGAGCGGGCCGAGGCGGCCGCGCGGCACGTGATGCCGATTGCGACGGGCATTTTCCTGGGTGTGGGCGTGGCCATGCTGGCGGTCCTGCCCTGGGTGACCACGCGGTATGCACCCGGCGAGCAGATCGTGGCCCTGCTCGGGTTGGTGCCGGCGGTGGGCGGCGGCTTGAGTTGGTGGTTCCTGGCCCGCGGACAGCGGCGGTCGTACGTGACCGTGTTCGCCGCGGCCTCCGTGCTCTTCATCGCGATCTTCTTCGGCTGGGCGGCGGTCCGCATCGACCGGCATCAGCACTCGCGGCCGCTGCTGGAGGAAGTCCGCCGCGACAGTCCCGGCGAGCCGCAGATCGCCGGTTACAAATATTGCGACGCCAGCACGGTCTATTATGCGCCGGGCCGGTGGCGGAATGCAACGACGCGATCAAACTCCGCGAGTTCCTCGATCGATCGCCGCATCCTTATGTCGTTACGACCGACGAGGAACTGAAGGACCTCCAGTCGCAGATGCCCGGCCCGTGGCGTGTCGTGGCCAGCCGGCCGCGGTTCTTGGCCAAGGGCCAGATCGTGGTCCTGGCGCCTGACGGGGTGCTTTCGGCGCGAAGGATCGGCAACTCGTCAAGCGAAGTTGGAGCGGCGGACGTCCCGTGGCACTAAGGACAGCCTACTCACCATCAGGGTTGCTCAACATTCTGATAATATGCTGCGCTAGCCTTTCCTTGATTTCACGGTGGCGCGGGACGGGCTGGGACGCTCCAGTCTTCGGGTTTCGATACCAATCGTGCTTCGCACCATGTCGAACCAACTGGCAGCCAAATCCCTCAATCCTCCGAATAAGGTCCACACGCTTCATGATACAACCAGATCGTTGACCTTTCGGATACCCGGTATCTGGCCGCTGACCAGATCCGCATACAGATCGCGCAGGTGTTCCTTCAGATCTTCCAAGGTCTCGCCTTGCGTCCAGTAGTCGGGGTAATCCTGGAGATATCCTAACCAGGCCCCATCCTCTTCCCACGAGACATACTTTACTGTCTGCATGACAAGTCTCCGCGTTTCGCTTTGAGCCCCGCCCAACACTTTCCATCTTAGCCGTCTATTGCCGGCGAGTCAACGGTCACGGATGGATTGGGGCAACCTCACAGATATTTTCCGTCCCCCGATTATAGCGGAATTTCTCTTCAAGTGGAATCGCTAAACAAGGAGCACTCTGGCCTGATCGACGCGCAGGGCATTGCGCCCTCACGTTGGCAAGCACGCCGGGCCCAAGGGCTCAAAGCTCTTGTAGGTGAGAATGAACTCCTGGTGGCCCAATGCCTCGGATGCCGTGGGCTCTCCGACGGCCGTGCGGAGCAGGCAATCGACCACTTCGCGGCCCACTTCGTCCAGCGTGCCGCGGTCCTCCAGAATCCGCCCGGCGTCGATGTCCATGTCCTCGCGCAAACGCCGATAGGTTTCCGGATTGGCGCAGATCTTGATCATGGGCGAGATGGCCGAGCCGACCACCGAACCGCGCCCGGTGGAAAAGAGGATCAGGTGCGCGCCGCAGGCGATCAGTTCCACCGCCTCGGCGTTGTCGCTGATGTTGGGGAAGCCGAAACGGACCTCACCGTCGGGCACCACGTCCAAGAGATACAGCCCTCCGTGCGGCGGAAGATCGCCCGGCTTGAGCATGCCGGCGACCGGCCGGCTGCCGCTCTTGGTGTAGGCGCCCAGCGACTTCTCTTCCTGGGTTGTCAGGCCCCCTTCGGCATTGCCGGGGGCGAAACTGCCGTGGCCCAACACGCGATGATAGTCCTCGGCCTTCACCACCGCGGCAAACAGCTCGCGGCCCAATTCCGGCGTGACCGCGCGGCCGGCCAGGTGCTCTTCGCAGCCGACTAGTTCGTTGGTCTCTTCGAAAATGGCCGCCGCGCCGTGATCGACCAGCCAATCGAACGCCTTGCCGATCGCCGGGTTGGCCGTCAGCCCGCTGGTGGCGTCCGAGCCGCCGCAGATCGTGCCGACGACCAGGTCGGCGACGCCCATCTCGCAGCGGGCCGTATCTTGCAACTGCCGCAGGGCCTGCTCGACCCACGCGCGGCCGGCGCGGATCGTCGATCGCGTTCCGCCGGCCTGCTGGATGACCAGCGTCTCGACCGGCCGGCCGGAGCGGCGGACGATTTCCGCCAGGCCGTTACGATTGAAACTCTCGCAGCCCAAGGAGACCAGGAGCACCGCGCCGACATTGGGATGCGTGCAGATCCGCCGCAGGATGCGATCGGCATAAGGATTCGGATAGCAGCCGGGAAAGCCGATCAGGTGGACGCCCTGCTCGCGCAACGGCAGCGCGATCTCGGCGCCACGTGATGGGCACATTCGACCAGGTAGGCGACGGCCACGTAGTTGCGGATCCCTTTGCGACCGTCGGAACGCAGAAAGCCTTGCACGGTGATGGTTCCTTGGGTAGCTGCTCGCCCTCACGCTCTGCCCCTCTCCCGGAGGGCAAAGGGAGCTAGCCCCTGTCCCGCGTGGGCAGGTAATCGCTCTTGATGTTGTGGGTGTGAACGTGTTCGCCGACACGGATCGCACGCAGGGCCGAACCGATCGGACAACCGAACTTGACAATTTTCGCCCCCGCGGCGATTGCCGTAACCGCCGCCTTATGTCCCATGGGAACGGCGTCGACGAGCGTGACCTGTCCGCCATCACAAGGGACCACGGCGCCGGCCGGGAAATCGACCGTGGCCACGGCCACGTTGTCGGCCTCCGTCCGCCGCAGCAAGCGGCCGCGGAAATTGACATCGGTTGAGGGCATGTTGACGTTCTCCAAGACAGTTCATTGTCGCCTTGGAGCCCGCCCCTTGCAAGCCGCAGCCATGCTACGCCCCGCTGGGCTACCGTACGATGCAGCGGAAGCGGAAGACGCCGCCATGGCCCGGCGACAGCGGCTCACTGAGCACGCAACGCACGATCAGCGACTGGCCCTCGTTGGGCTGAGTCGTAAACTGCGCCTTGACGCTGCACTGGGCACTGTCGGGCACATACTCCAGCCGCGTGGTCAGGCTGTCGACGATCTGCACGCTGCCGATGGGCTGATTGCCCACGTTGTCGAAGCGGATCGTGAACGAGACCTCGTCGCCCGGCTCGGCCACGGGCGTCGACGCGACCTTGATCACCCGCAGCCGGGGATTGGGCGCCGAACCGATCCCGAAGGTCTCTTGCGGCTTCTGGCTGACCACCGTAGCGCCGGCGGCCTGGCCGTCGAGGTAAATCTGCACGGCCTGCTTGTTGTTCCAGGCAATCGCCGCCTGCGTGCCCTTGGCCAGCATCGCTTCGTCATGGCCGACATCCACGCCGGTGCGGATGACGCCAATGTCCTCGTAGAGGCGATAGAAATTGTCGAAGCCCTTGGGGCGCAGTTCGTCGTAGAGCGTGGCCTGCGACTTGCGATTGCGGAGCTGCACGGCCGGATTCTCGCCGATCTCACGGATCGCCTGGAGATTCTGCCGGTTCTGCCCCACCAGTTCGCTGGTCCGCGGGGTGAGCGGCGCGACCGGCTCGGCCACGCCCGCAGCGCGGTTCCGCTGCTGATCGATTTCCACGTCGACCACCTGCCGCACGGCGTTGAAGCGAGGGCTGTACAGGGTTACCTTGTTGGTCGGCTCGACCAGGTTGCGGCCGTCAAGCGTCGTGTAGCGGGCAACGGTGTCTTCCATTTCCAGGCCCTGCAACTCGCCGTTGGGGCCGACGCGGACCGGTGGACCGGCATTGCCGCCGTCACGGAGGTATTCGTCCGCCGGCCAGGGCGGAACAATTCCCGGCGGTATCCAGGGACCGGCGCCGGTATAGGGTACGGGGACGCCGCTTTCCATGCCGGGCGGACCCATCGGGCACGGTTCGCCCTGCGGCATGCCGGGATAGGCTTGCGGAGGCATGGTGTAACCGCCCGAGCCGCCTGTAGGACGGATTGCCAATCCGTCCCACGTGCCCGCATTCCCGCCCGTCGCGGCCTGGTTCGGCGCATGCGACGCGGGAGCCTGGCAGGAACAGAGAATCAGCGTGCCCAGCAGAATGACCGCCAGCCGCCAGACCTGCATCGCTCGCGAAGTGTCGTTCATTTGGTTCATGGCTGCTTTTCGGCGACGGGGGCAGGTCGGGCAGGGGCGGGTCGAGCAGGGGCGGCCTCGCGGATTGGTTTCGTTTCCAAGGCCGTGCGCGGCGGATAGGCCACCCAGGCCGGCGAGCCGAAGTAGAAGTTGGGGTCCGGCCCCTGGTTGGGCACGCGTCCGCCCATGCGGAGAATCGCCACCGGCCGTCCCAGTTCGTCGGCGACTGCCAACGGATCGCGGTTCGGCGCCACTTCGAACCACGACTGGGCATCGCCGCTCCGCGTCGGCAAGGCGTTGTGCGGATCTTCCAGGTAGATCACCCGCGTGACGAACTTGCCTTGCAGGGCCAGTTCGATGTCTTTCGAGTCGATCTCCACGGGAATCGCAAAGCGGACTTGCTGATCTTCCGGGGCATAGGTCCGATCGATGATCTCGATCGTAGGAAAGATCTCCAGCCCTTCGGCCTGCGGCAGCGGAATGTTCGTCACGCGGAGCCGATAGACCGAACCGATCAGCAGCCCGACGCGGCGCGGCGCCTGCTGCGCCTGGCCGAATTGATTTGCCACCGCCAGCGAGATCGAGACCCCGGGCGAGGCCTTGATCTCAACTGGCTGAAAAAACCCGGGCAATGGTCCGCCCCGCTGGAGCTGCCGGCTTCCAATCGCTCCCGGTGGCATGACGCCCGCATGCCAGTAGTGAACCGCCGGCTCCTGGGCCCGGCCGTGGACGGCCAGGCACAGGATTGCAAGCAGCACGACGGCCAGTTGGCCGGCAACTCGGCTTCCAGACTGTCGCATCCGAGTTGTCGAGCAGCGGAGCTGGTGGACCATTGTCGCGGGTTTGAAAAGGGGTCAAGGTTACGAGCAGTACGAGGAACGGGGTTTGTCCCGTTCCAGCGGATCGAGATCCGCTTTGCAAGGCATCAGTTGGCAGGCGCCACCGGCGGAGTCGGGCAAGGCGCGACACCGACCCCTGTTGCGCCCTCGGGCGGACACGGGGCCGAACCAGGACTCGCCAGGCTCGCCGACGTGCGTTCCACGATGCGGACGTGGTTGACCGGTTCCGGATAGTGGATCCCCGGCTCCTGCTTGACGTCGATCCGTTCGTGGGTCACAGGCTGCGGCAGCGAGACGTGCGTATGGTTGACGATCGTCTGGCGCTGCAAGCCGGCGGGCACTCCCAAGGGAATGTGCGGCGGTCCGGCCAGTCCGATCGGCGTGCCCGTGATCGGCATGCCATACTGCGGCGCGGACATGCCGGCCACATAGCCCGGCTGCGGGCAGGGGCCTTGCATTCCGTAAGGGCCGCCCGGCATCTGCTCGGCCGTAGCCGAAGCGATCGCCAGATCCTTGTTGCCCAAGCGGACAATGGCCATGATGGCGCCGCGGCGATCGGCCTCGACGATCGGGTCGACGCCCGGATCAAGCTTCGTGCTGACCAGCGTGCCGACTCCGGCCAGGGCCATTTCCTGGAACTCAGGATCGGGCAGGTAGATCACCTTGGTTACGAAGTTGCCCGTCATCACCTGGTCGAAGTCTTCATCGGTAAATTCGACGGGGATGGCGTTGTGGGCCAGGAAGGCCTCGGTCCGCGGCATGGCCGCGCCGACTTCCACGGTCGGGAAGAGCTCCACGCCCGGACGACCGGGGATGTTGGTCAGCTTCAACCGATAGATGGCGCCCTGCGGGAAGTTATACCGGGCAGGGGCGACAAGTTGTTCCGAGTCGAAACGGCCGGGGGCGGTCACATCCCACTGGATGGTCAGCCCTTCCGGGTTTCGGAAGTAGATTTGCGATGCCGCTGCCGCCGGTGGAACGGCCGGCTGGTACGCAAGCACGCCGGGACCCGGGCCATCAACGCCCGGTCCAGGATGGGCCAGCATCTCGGTTGGCGGCGCATTGTTTGCAATCGGTTTATGGCAGCCAACCGCCGCCATAACCATGACGAGTAAGCACACTCCCGTAATCCTCATAGTTTCCCCCCTCAATTGACATGGACCCTGATCGAGGGCCGTCTTACAATACGGACCCCATATCCTGCGCCTGCCATTCAATCCGGCCAAAGGTCCGCTCCGGCGTGAAGGGCAGCCGCGCATGGCTTGAACGGGTCGATTTGCTGTCTGAGGTTTATTGGTCGTCCTGTTACAACGTGAATCTTTGGAAAATCCGGCATATCCTGCAAATTGGCGCAATGAGGAATAGACTGCCCATCCTGCTTGCTTTGATTCTCATGGTCGTGGCGGCCATGCCGTGGTTGCGATCGCTGGAGTCGCAGCGCTGGAGCATGTCCGGCAGCACAACAACGGTGCCTCCCCCCGAACGTGCCGTTACCCAGTCAATATCAGCGGGCGGCACGCAAGGTGTTGGCAATCAAGGCGTTGCGTCGTTGCCTCAGCCCAGCGGATCGCAGTCGGCAATTGTGAATTCGGCGACTTCCCGGCTTGCCGCCCCATCCCAAACTGCCCTGCCAAAACCTCAGGCGCTATTGGATAGCGCCGTGCGGGCCGTGGAAACCCCTCGTAACATCTCCGCGCGGATCAAGCAGCAAGGCGAATTGTTCGGCCATCCGATCACCGGCAACGGCCGCTACTACGAGCTTCGCGAGGGACCGATTCCGCAAATCCATCTTGAGTTGACGGTGGAAGTTGGTTCGGTCACCACCAGTCTCATGGAGGTTTGTAATGGAACGACGTTCTGGACCCATACCAAGCTTCCCAGCGGGGAATCATTCTCCAAGCTCGACGCCGTGCGGGCGCTGGCCGCATTGGAGCAGGTTGCCGGCAGAACGCCGCGCGAGGCCCTGGCCTCAGCGCCGGGACTGGGCGGCCTGGGACGCTTGATGCGCGGCCTGAACGCCCGCTTCGAGTTCACGTCGGTCGAGGCCGATCGACTGGAAGGGTATCCGGTCTGGAAGCTCAGTGGCGGATGGAAGCCGGATCAACTGCTCCGACTCCTGCCCGACCAGAAGGAGTCGATGCAAAAGGGTCGAAAGCCTGATTTGACCCGCCTGCCGGCCCAATTGCCCGACAGCGTGACGCTGTTCCTGGGCCGGGAAGACTGCTTTCCTTTCCGCATCGATTACCTCAGAAGCGTGCCCAAGTCGTCGCCAAGATGCTTGATTCGCCTGGAATTCTCCGATCTGGATTTCCGCGCACCGATTGATTCCGGTCAATTCCTCTTCACGCCGCCGGGCACCTTCGAGATCATCGACCGTACCGACGAATTTGTCCGCGCGCTCGGCGTCGGGTAGTGACCTCCCCTACTCATCACGCTCCGCCGTGATGCTATCAGTCCGTTCAGACGGACTTTACATCACGGCGGAGCGTGATGAGTACGTCTTCTCCCCTGCCGCCGTCAAACTTTGCCTTGCTTGCCATGCTCCGATTAAACCTCAATTCCGGAGCTTACGGGGGTCGATTACTACGCATGTTACGAACCGGTGCGTCCTATGCTGATAATACTTAGTGACCTACACCTGAACGACGGCACCACGGGCGAGGCGATTTCGCCGGAGGCATTCGCCCTATTCGCCGATCGGCTCAAGGAACTGGCGATCACCGCCTCCTGGCGGAGCGACGGCGCTTACCGGCCGATCGAACGGATCGACCTGGTGTTGCTGGGCGACGTGCTCGACCTGCTGCACTCCAACCGCTGGCACTCCGCGACGGGAATCCGCCCCTGGGACGATCCCCAATCGCCGGGCCTGATCGATCAAATTTCGCGAATCACGGGCGATATCCTGGCACAGAACCAGGAGTCGCTCTCCACCTTGAGGGCTTTGGCCAGGGAAGGCGAGATAGCCATTCCGCCGATGCTTCGCGCCGCTCGGCCCGCCTCGGATGCCGACGACCAGCCCGTGCTGGTCCGGACCCATTACATGGTCGGCAACCACGACTGGTTCTACCATCTGCCCGGCGCGGCCTATGACGCCTTGCGGCAGAAGCTGGTCGAACAGATGGGGCTGGCCAATCGTGCGGAGCGCCCTTTCCCACACGATATTACAGAGAGCGATGAGCTCTTGCAGACGATGCGCCGCCACAAGGTGACGGCCCGGCATGGCGACGCCTTTGACCCCTTGAGCTTCGAGGGCGACCGGGATCTTTCCGGCCTGAGCGACGCCATCGCGCTAGATCTCGTGGGGCGCTTCGTGATTGAGGTCGAGCAGAACCTGGGTCACGAGCTGCCCGACGTGACGATTCTCGCCCTCCGCGAGATCGACAATTTCCGCCCTCTGCTTTTGATTCCCGCCTGGATCGAGGGCCTGCTGGAACGGACCTGTCCCCAGCCGGCCGTGCGAAAGCGCGTGAAGCAGGTTTGGGACCGGTTGGCCGACGAGCTGCTCTCCAGCCGCCTGGTTCGGGAGCGCGACGCCCTGAGTTCCGTAAACCTGATCGACGGGCTCTCGCGGGCCCTGCGGTTCAGCAAGCGGCGTTCGGCCGGTTGGACGGCGGCCACCGCCGAGTGGTTGCGGTCGATTCGCGGGGCCGACAGCGATTCCTTTGCCGCCCATGCCTTGACCGAGCCCGATTTCCGGAATCGCCGCGCCAAGCACGTGGTCTATGGCCACACCCATGCGGCGGAGATCGTGCCGCTGGACGCCAGCCACGCAGAGGGCTATGTGCTGGATCAGGTCTATTTCAATGCCGGAACGTGGCGGCGGATTCATCGTTCGGCAAGCTGCTCACCTTCCGGCCATGATTTCATCGCCACCGACGTCTTCAGCTACCTGGCCTTTTTCCAGGGCGACGAGCGCAAGGGCCGTTCCTTTGAGACCTGGAGCGGCACGCTCGGGCACACGCCCGCCGAGCGGATCATTCATCGCATCGACGCCGGCCGCGGCATGCTCTCGGAGTTGGCGCCGCCGGCCCCGCACTTCGCTACACTGCTGGGCAATACGGCGGGACTGGCAGCACGACGGCGAACGTAAGGCAATTTCCTCTCATGCGAGCAAGGCCGTTGACGGGCGTTTACATCCTACCAGGCCCACAGCCGCCCTAGCGATTTGCTTGCAAGGCCGTCAATTCGCTGATGCCGCTGCGGGCCAGGGCGAGCATGGCCGATAGCTCCTTCTCGCTGAAGGTGGCCTCTTCGCCCGTCCCCTGCACCTCGACAAAGCGGCCGCAGCCGGTCATCACCACGTTCATGTCAACCTCCGCCGCAAAGTCCTCCTCGTAACAGAGATCCAAGAGCGGTTTGCCCTCGACCATACCCACGCTCACCGCGGCCACGCTGTCGCGGCACATGTACTCATGGTCGGCGGCCGCACGCCCGCGGGCAGGTCCTTGGCCACCGCCTGCAAGGCATCGACCAGGGCCATGAAACCGCCGGTGATGCTCAGCGTGCGGGTGCCGCCGTCGGCTTCCAGCACGTCGCAATCGATGGTGACGGTCCGCTCGCCGATGGCCGACAGGTCGATGCACGGCGCGAAGACTGCGGCCGATCAGCCGCTGGATTTCCGTCGTCCGCCCGTCGAGGTTCCCGCCCCGCTCGCGCTGCTTGCGGGGACTGGTGCTGCCGGGCAACATGCTGTATTCGGCCGTCAGCCAGCCGCGGCCCTGGCCCTTGCAGCCAGGCGGGCACTTCCGGCTTCAACCGCGGCGCAGCAGAGCACGGTCGTGCGGCCGGCTGAATCAGAACGCTGCCCGGCGCGGTCCGCGTATAGCGGCGCTTGATTTTCATGGGGCGAAGCTCGTTGTGTTGGCGACGGTCGTGACGCATGGTTGCAGCTCACTCGCTTATCCCTAGCCCCGCGTCCTTCCGCC
The DNA here is from genome assembly GCA_963824275.1 of uncultured Planctomycetia bacterium. Taxonomy (GTDB): domain Bacteria; phylum Planctomycetota; class Planctomycetia; order Pirellulales; family Thermoguttaceae; genus JANXQG01. The sequence continues at coordinate 248,604 of CAWGOT010000014.1, forward strand.
CGCCTCCCCGGCCCTTGCGTGCCCAGCAGCCAGGCCAGGATGCCCTTCTGCACGTGCATGCGATTGGCGGCCTGCTGCACGACGACGCTTTGCGGGCCGTCGATCACCTCGTCGGTCACTTCCTCGCCGCGGTGGGCCGGCAGGCAGTGCATGAAGAACGCGCCCTTCTGGGCGTGGGACATCAAGCCGGGCGTTCACCTGGTAAGGCGCGAAATCGGCCCGGCGGATCTCGCGCTCGGCCTCCTGGCCCATGCTCGCCCAGACGTCGGTGTAGATCGCCACGGCGTCGCACACGGCCTCGATCGGATCGGTCGGTGACGGTCGAGATCCAGGGCCGGCACTTGCTGGCGAATCCAGGCCAGCGACTTGGCGTTGTACTGATACCTGGTCGGGCACGGCCATGACCAGCCGCATGCCCAGCTTGCCGCAGCCCAGGGCGACGCTGCGGGCGACGTTGTTGGCGTCGCCGATCCAGGCCAGCGTGCGCCCTTCGAGCCGCCCGCCGACCAGCTCGCGGATCGTGTACAGGTCGGCCATCGCCTGGCAGGGATGGCCGAAGTCGGTCAGGCCGTTGATGACCGAGCAGTTGCAGTGCTCGGCCAGATCGACGGCACCGTCATGGCGGTTGGCGCGGACCACGATCACATCGACGTATTCGCCCAGCACGCGGCCGAAATCGGCGATGCTCTCGCGGCTGCCGAAGCCCACGTCCTGGCCCAGAAAGAGCGAGCTGCCGCCCAGATGGACCATCGCCGCCTCGAAGCTCACGCGCGTCCGCAGCGACGGCTTCTCGAAGAGCAGGGCCATCACGCGGCCGGGCAAGAGCGGCTCGCGGAGCCCCTGCTCGTATTTCGATTTCAGATCTTCGGTGATCGAGAAGATGCTCGATTTCGGCGGTCGTCAGATCGGCCAAAGTCAATAGATGTCGCATGATGGGGTCTGGTATCCGGCGGGGTGGCACGACCCTGAGCCGCAGCGAAGGGCGTGATTTTTGAGTCAACATGCCCTTCGCCGACCCGCGACCCGCAAGCGAGTGCCACGGGTTGCCCCGGCTCATGGCGTGCCACCCAATGCACTACTTTGTATTCCCTGTGGCCTGCCTTGATGACCTCGGCCAGGATGTCGCAGCCCTCGTGGGCCTGTTCGTCGCTGAGGGTCATGCGCCGGCAGGAGCCGGATCACCGTGCCGTGCGTGCAGTTGATCAGCAGCTTCCGCTCCATGCAGGCGCGGACGGTGGCCGTGCCGTCGACGGCCAGTTCCATGCCGATCATCGCGCCGCGGACGCGGACCTCGCGGACCAGATCGCACTGCTGCTGCAACTGCGCCAAGCCGCTGCCGGAAGACGTCGCCCAAATGCCGGGCGGCCTCCAGCAGGTTCTGCTTCTCGATCATCTCGATGGCGGCCAGGCCGGCGCGGGCGGCGATCGGGTTGCCGCCGAAGGTGGCCGCGTGCATGCCCGGCCGCAGGCTCAGGGCGATCTCGGCCGTGGCCAGCATGGCCCCGCCGGCGATGCCGCCGCAGAGGGCCTTGGAGAGGGTCATGATGTCGGGCGTCACGCCCGACGGCCTGGTAGGCGAACCAGTGCCCGGTGCGGCCGAAGCCGCTCTGCACTTCGTCGAAGATCAGCAGCAGGCCGTGCTCGTCGGCCAGCTTGCGGAGGCCGGCCAGGAAGCCGTCGGGCGGAATCCGCACGCCGCCTTCGCCCTGGATCGGCTCGATCATGATGGCGGCCGTCTCGTCGTCGATCAGCCGCGCGACGGCGTCGAGATCGCCGAACGGGGCGTAGACGAAGCCGGCCATCAGCGGGCCGAGGCCCTCGTGGTACTTGGGCTGGGCCGTGGCGGTGAGCGAGCCGAGCGTGCGGCCGTGGAAGCCGCCCTCGAAGGTGATGATCTTGTAGCGGCGACCGGCAGGCCGATCACTCGTGCGGCGTGCCGTCCGGCAGCCGTGCAGCGACGAGCTTGATGGCCGCCTCGTTGGCCTCGGTGCCCGAGTTGCAGAAGAACGCCTGGCCGCCGAAACTCCGCTCGGAAAGGGCCTTCGCCCACTGCCCTTGGACCTCGGTGTGCCAGGTGTTGGGCACGTGGATCAGGGTGCCCAACTGGTCGCGGACGGCCTCGACCACCGGGCCGGGGCAGTGGCCCAGCAGCCCGCAGCCCCAGCCGGGAAAGAGGTCGAGATAGCGGTTGCCCTCGGCGTCCCAGACATAGGAGCCCTCGCCGTGCGCCAGGGCGACGGGATAGCGGCCGTAGTTGGGAATGACGTACTGCTGGAACAGCTTCAGCACGTCGCTGGAACTCAACGCGGATGTCGTCACCGAGGGTCTCCTCTAGGGTCAGGCGAGATCACAAATAGTGCAGCTTCACGCCGGGTGGCACGGGTGGAAATGAGCCGTTTTCGCCGCTGCCATAGAAGCTCGAGCGCAAGCGAGGTCGGCGGTTCCATCCCTCGCTTGTGCGTTGGGCTCAGATCATTCCACCCGCGAACTAGTATAACGCGGCGTGATTACAGTTTTCCGTTCCTGACAATTTCCGTGCCCACGCCCTTGCTGGTGAACACTTCCAGCAGCAGCGAATGCCGCAAGCGGCCGTCGATGATGTGGACCTTGCGGACGCCCCGCTCGAGCATGTCCAGGCAGGCCTGCACCTTGGGGATCATGCCCGCGTCGATCGCGCCGCTGGCAATCAGCTCGCGGGCCTGCTCGGCGGTGAGCGAGTGGATCAGCGAGTTCGGGATCGTTCTTGTCGCGGCGGACGCCGTTGACGTCGCTGAGGTAGACCATCTTCTCGGCCTGCAGGGCCTGGGCGACGGCCATGGCGGCCGTGTCGGCGTTGACGTTCAGCTTCTGGCCGTTGGCATCGACGCACATCGAGGGGATGACCGGCACGAGCCCACCTCGCAAAGCCGGCGGACGATCTCGCCATCGGCCGAGGTAACCTCGCCGACGTGGCCCAGGTCGACCGGCTTGACCGTCGGGGCCGTCGAGCGTCAAGCGGTGGCCGAAGAGCACGTTGGTCGTGCGGAAGTTCAGCGACTGGGCCTTGCCGCCGTACTCCTGGATCTGCCGCGCGAGGCCCTCGTTGATTTCGCCGGCCAGCACCCGCTCGACGATGGCCAGCGTGGCGTCGTCGGTGTAGCGGCGGCCCTGGACGAAGCGCGGCTGCAGGCCGGCCTCTGTCCATGGCCCGGCTGATGGCCGCACCGCCGCCGTGGACCAGCACGGGCCGCATGCCGACCGTCTCCATGAAGATGATGTCCAGCAGCAGGTGGGTCATCGACCGCGGGTCTTCCATCACGCTGCCGCCCAGCTTGATGACCGTGACCTTGCCGCGGAACTGGCGAATCCAGGACAGGGCTTCGATGAGGATGTCGGCTTTTTGGATCGCTTCTTCCAACGGAGGATGCTCCCGGCCCCTCTCGCGTGAGAGCGGTCAATCCAAGTGCAAAAGTGAACAATCCGGACGATGACCGGCCCTTGCAGGGGAAAACCCAATATTTTAGTCGATCAAGGGGCGGTGTCAATGCCGGGGCAGGTCCCACCTGCCGGGTGGGACTACTGTGACTTGCGCCAGTCTAAAATCGCGACGTTTGCCGAAAAGCATGGCGGATCGGTCCTTTCCGGCAGAAAAAACCTACGGCAGCGGGCGAATCGACTTCAAGGCGTTCATCACCCAAGGTCGCACGTCCTCCCTGTCGTGGTCCTGGAAGTGTGCAACCGCGCTGACAGTATATTTCTCGCCCGATAGCACAAAGACCATGCAGGTCCATGCCGCGCCATCGGAGTCGTGGAACTTGATCTCCACCGACCTGCCCTCAGACGAACCATACTTCCCCGACTTGGGTTCCGCCTGCTTCAAATCGGTCGCCTTGCGGTCCGTAAATCGCTTGACCGAGTCATCGACCAGGGTCTTCAGCAGTTCGTCCTGGCGCTTGGCATCGAGGGCCTGGCCCAGATCGGTAATTTCGAGGCTAAAGCCAAGTTCGTGAATAATTTGGGCTATTCGCAGATCCTTGCCCTTGTTGTCGATGACCTTGGCCCACATGCCATATTCCATCTGCACCGAGTTGAGCCGGAGGGGTTGAGTCATCGCCACACGCAAGGCGAGCGAGTAGGTCGTCCCCGGCTTCAGCTTGCTTTGGACCTTGATTGGGGGATGCCCTCCCTCGACCTGAAAGCTCTCCCCGTCGATTTGAACTTCGTAGGTCAGCGGAGGGTCGCTGCCACTGGGCTGGGCGAAGGCCACGCGCCTGCCAGTCGCCAAAACGACGGCGCAAAACAAGGCCAAAACAGCGGGGCGGCATGTTCGGCGCGTGGCACGCAAACTGGTGGTCATGGGGACGATTCTCTCGAGGATCTGCTATTATACACCCTACCAAGAGCGGGGAGGATTGGCAACGAAATTCCCTCGAACAGGGGCATCGCGGGCTCGTTGTCCCACCTTTGGGCGGAAATTGCGCTCGTAGTCCCGCCCGAATTTCCGCCTAAAGTCGGGTCTACGAGCCCGCCGGGGGTTGATGCCAATGGTTCGATAGGTTCTAATCTTACAACCTCTGGGAGACCTGGACTGGGCCGGAAACTCCAGGGGATCACGCGGTTCTGGGACAGGTTCGTAGCCGGGTGCCAAGGTATAAGGAATGGATGATTTGAAGATTTTTACCGGCCGAGCCCATCCCGAGTTGGCCAAAAAGGTCTGCGATTACCTCGGTCTTCCCGTAGGGCGGGCCATCATCGGCAACTTCCCCGACGGCGAGATTTCCTGCAAGATCGACGAGGATATTCGCGGCCGTGATGTGTTCATCATCCAGCCGACCTGCCCGCCCGTGAACGACAACCTCATGGAACTGTTGATCATGGTCGACAGTTGCATGCGTGCCAGCGCCGATCGCATCACGGCGGTTATGCCCTATTTCGGCTACGCCCGCCAGGATCGCAAGGATGAAGGCCGCGTGCCCATCACGGCCAAACTAGTGGCAAACATGATCGCCCGCGCAGGGACCAGCCGGGTATTGGCGATGGACCTGCACGCCGCTCAAATCCAGGGCTTTTTCGATATTCCGGTGGACCATCTTTATGCCGCACCGGTGATTGACGACCATATCAAGCTGATGAATCTCAGCGACGATGAACTGGTCGTCGTCAGCCCTGACGAAGGCAGCATCAAACGGGCCTTGGCCGCACATGGTCCGGCTGGGCGGCACGCTGGCCATCATTGATAAGCGTCGCAGTAGCGCGGAAAAGACGAAACAGGCCCACGTCATCGGCAGCCAGATCGAGGGCCGCGTCGCGCTGATCTTCGACGACATGATCAGCACCGGCAGTTCGATCTGCGGGGCCGCGACGATGATGCGAACCGGCGGCGGCGCAAAGTCTATCTGGCGGCAACCCATGGTCTGCTTGTGGGGGGGGCCATCGAGCGTATCCAAAAGGCCCAAATCGACGGGATGTTTCTTACCGATACGATTCCGATCAGCGAAGAGAAGAGGATTCCCCAGCTAACGATTCTGTCGGTTGCCCCCCTGTTGGGTGAGGCAATCAAGCGCATTCATCGAAATGAGTCGGTGAGCCGGCTGTTTGGGTAGGGTTTACCGTGCCGAAAAAATCTTGCTCACCCGGCCTTGAATTTCTTCGCGAATTGGGGAAAATGATTGGTTTCCTCTGTTGCGCAGCCGGAGTGCGGCAACCGAGAAGATTGTAATACCTACCGAGGATTCCCATGGCGGAACAAATTCCCATTCCCACCACCGTGCGCAGCAAGGGCGGCAAGCACTCGAATCGGCGTCTGCGTTATTCGGGCCAGACTCCAGCCGTGTTGTACGGTCACGGAGAGGCAAATGTCTGCCTCTCGGTCCCAACGGATACGCTCGCGGCGGCACTCCGCCATGGCAGCCGCCTGGTCGGTCTCACCGGCGCGGTCAACGAATCGGCATTCGTTCGCGACCTGCAATGGGATACCTTCGGCAAGCACGTCCTGCACGTCGATTTCACCCGCATCTCGGCCGACGAACTGGTCAAGGTCCACGTGACGATCGAACTCCGCGGTCAGGCGCCGGGCGTGAAGGAAGGCGGCGCGGTCGACCAGTTGATCCACGACGTTCAGGTCGAATGCCCTGCCGGCGCGATTCCGGAAAAGCTGTACGTCAGCGTCAACCAATTGAAACTCAACGATACGATCACCCTGGCGCAGCTCGAATTGCCGGCCAACTCGAAGGTCTTCGGCGATCCCGAAGCGATCGTCGTGCAGTGCATCGTCCCGGTCGAGAAGCCGGAAGCCGAAGAGGGCGAAGCGGTGGAGGGCGAGCCCGAGGTGATCGGCGCCAAGAAGGAAGAGGAAGAGGAGGAAGAGTAAGCAGCGCTGGCTCATCGCGATATCACGGGTCGTGGAGTTCGTGCGCATGAAACTTGTCGTAGGGCTGGGCAATCCTGGGCGGCGATATGAGGGCACCCGGCACAACGTCGGGTTCATCATCATCGGCGAGTTGGCCAAGAAGTACTTTGCCAGCGGGCTGAAGAGCCGCTTCCAGGGCGAAACGGCCGAGGCGGATCTCGACGGGGAGAAGGCCCTGTTGCTGACGCCGACAACGTACATGAATCTCAGCGGGGCAAGCGTGTTGGCCGCGCGGGATTTTTACAAGATACCGCAGGAAGACCTGCTCGTCGTTTGCGATGATCTCAACCTGCCGTTGGCGAAATTGCGGTTGAGAGCGGCGGGGTCGGCCGGCGGACAGAAAGGGCTGGAGGATATCATTCGCCGCCTGGGCACCGACGAGTTCGCCCGGCTGCGAATTGGAATTGGGGCCCCGCCCGACGGTTGGAGTTGGCCCGATTTCGTCCTCAGCAAGTTTACGAAAGAAGAAATCCCTGCCATGGAGCAGGCAGTCGCCCGAGCGATCGAGGCGATCGTGGTCTGGGCCCGCGAAGGCGTTCAGGCCTGTATGAACCGATACAATGGCTAGAAGGCAGCAGGCACACGCCGTGTGCCGTCCATTCAGAAGCCGGCACACGGCGTGTGCCTGCTACTTTGGCAAGTTTGAGGAGTTTAGTTTTGGCCCGCAACGTCTACGAAGCGATGTTTATCTTGGAATCGACCCGTTTCGGCCGCGATCCGGACGGCATTTCGGGCCAATTGGCCGATTTGATCCAGAAAGCGGGCGGCGAGATCCTCGTCAGCCGCCTTTGGGAAGAGCGACGCCTGGCCTATCCCATCAAGGGACAGCGCAAGGGCACGTACTGGTTGATCTATCTGAGCCTCGACCCCCTGCAATTGGCGGGCCTCCGCCGCCAGTTCGATATCAACGAAGCGATCTTGCGATTCCTGTTCCTGAAGATCGATCCGCGGATTGTCGATGCCCTGGTGACCCACGCCCGTTCGGCGCCGATTCCCGCGGTCACGGCGACGGAAGAATCGCCGGTGGCGGTCGCGATTGCGGAAACGGAAGTCCCCGATCTTTCGGAAGTGCTTGACGAGGAAGAAATCTAGTAGCCCCTTACGCTGATACAATCTCTCAATCACAGGAGTTTTTATCGTGGCAAGTTACAACCGCGTGATTTTGGTGGGGAACCTTACCCGGGACCCCGAACTCCGTTACATCCGGGAGGGCATGGCCGTGACCGACGTGGGGCTGGCGGTCAACGATCGCCGCAAGACGGCGACCGGCGAGTGGGTCGAGGACGTGACCTTTGTTGACGTGACCGTCTGGGGACGCCAGGCGGAGACCGTATGCGAGTATCTGACCAAGGGCTCGCCGGTGCTGTTCGAAGGTCGTTTGAAACTGGACACGTGGGATAAAGACGGCCAAAAGCACTCCAAGCTCAAGGTCGTGTGCGAACGCATGCAACTGCTCGGCAGCCGCGGTGGCCAGGGTGGCGGCGGCGACCGGCCGCAGGGCACTTCGCGGCCGGCCCAGCGCGGCGGTGGCGGTTCTTCGCAGCAATTCAATCAGTCCGGTCCGCCGGATTACGTTGATGACGTGGCTCCTCAAGAGATGTCAGGCGGTGGCGGTGGCAGCGGCGGCGGCGACGACATACCTTTCTAGTGTGGTGATTCGGATTTCGGTCATCGGCTGGAGTCCCGGCTTTAGCCGGAATTCCGCCTAAAGGCGGGACTCCAACCCAGAGCAAAGATGCCGATCTGCTTGAATCACTCCACTAGCGGTAAACAATTCAAACAAGAAATTCTCACAGCGAACAGCGGAAAACGATCATGGCGAAAGCAAGCCTCAAGAAGACTCGGAACAAGCGATTGCCCAAGTCGCCCAACGGCGGCATCGAGTTGCTGCTGGTCCAGGCCGTCGATCACCTCGGCAAGCAGGGCGACGTGGTGGCGGTCAAGGCCGGCTACGCGCTGAACTACCTCTTGCCGCAAGGCCTGGCGACCTATGCCACCGACCATCACAAGCGGATGGTCGAAAAGCACCGCGCCCAGCTCGATCAGATCGAAAAGGCCCGCCTGGCCGGCCTTCGCACGCAGGCCGAAGAGTTGGGCCGCCAGAGCGTGACGATCGAGGCCAACGCCAACGACGAAGGCCATCTCTACGGCTCGGTCGGCGCGCAGGACATGGTCAACGCCCTGAAGCGCAACAAGGTCACGATCACGCAGGACCAGGTCCGGCTGAAGGGTCCGCTCAAGGAACTTGGCCTGTACACGGTCAAGATCCATCTCGCGCCAGGAGATCGAGGCCGAAGTGAAGGTCTGGGTCGTGCCGACGGTGGGCGGGGAGGAAACTCCCGCCAGTCCGGAGAAGAAATGAGCAGGCTCGAATGACGAAGAGTGAATCGCCATGTCCGCCGACCATTTTGACAGTATTTACACGGCTTTGAGTTCGGCAACGCCATTTCAAGTCTTCACCCTGGAACTTCATGGCGGTCGGCGGCTCGAAGTGGATCACCCGGACGCGCTGATTTTTCGCGACGGCGTCGCCGTCTTTTTTCGCCCGGCGGCGTGCCCATCTTGTTCGATCACGAGAGTGTGAACCAGGTGATTGACGCACCTGCGAACACAGATTTTTGAGGGCCTTTTGATGAATCGTGAAGAGTTTGACGAAGTGCTGAAGACGTTATGCCATGCCAAGCCTTTTAGGGCATTCACGGTGGAACTGGACGATGGCCGGCGGTTGGAAATCGATTACCCCTTGGCGATTCGGGATGGTGTGGCAGGGTACCTTTCCCCGCGCGGAGCGCCAACGATATTCCGGCACGATAGCGTTAACCAGATTATTGCATCGCCCGCCAACGCGGAGCTCGAATAGTACCTATTCCGGCAGCGGTTTTCCCTTCGTCTCCGGTGCGAATAGCAGCGCGACGAGCCCCACCAGGAAACAGGAGCACATCGTCACGCCGGCCCAGCGGTAGGCAAGTACCTGACTGGCAAGCAGGCTGACCAATTTTGGCTTGAGCATGGCCAGGCCAAACGGGCCGATCGCCGAAACGTAGCGGCCGACATTATAGCAGAACGACGAACCGGTGCTGCGCAGGCGGGTGGGAAACAACTCCGGGAAGTAAATCGCATAGCCGCCGAAGACCGAAAGCTGCGCCCCGCCCATCAACGCCACCATCCACAGATCGCGCGGCATCTTCTCCATGCAACCGAAGGCCAAGGCCGTGGTGACCATGGCGAGCGTAAAGAAGATGGCAAACGTCGGGCGGCGGCCGATCGACTGCGTTACGCGGGCGAAGGCGTACATGCCGAAGAAGGCCCCGATGTTGAAGCAGATCAGCGTCCAGGCGGCCCAATTCAGGACCTCGATATTGCGGGCCTTTTGCCGCGTTACAATTCGATTCACATGGTCTTCAATGGAACCGCCGGAAGGCTGCGTGGCCAAGGCTGTGGTCAATGCCGCCGCTTCGTCCGAAGTCAGCGGTTTACCGTCGGCACTCGCACGCTGCCAAGGACGCTTGCGGCGGTAACCTTCTCACCCTTCTCATCAAGCTCAATCGCCGCCTTGTAAAGGCGCTCTGCGTCTTTCACCTTGTTCGCAGGGTCGCTGCCCAACAATTGCCGCGGCATGATGTTCTTTTGCTTTGCCGCGGCGAGACCATCGGGCGAGCGAATTGCCAGGGCGACGAATTGCAGGTCCTCTTGGCCTTCGCCGGCCTGACACTGCTGCTTGTCGTAGCGATCGCCAACGATGACCTGCGTGAGGTCATTGCTGAAGACGCCGATTCCCCACAGGCCCACGACGCCCGATGCCGCCAGCAAGAGCCCGACGATCGCGTTCCGCCGCCAGCGGCGATCGGAGAACAGTTCGCCAAGCCCCGCCTTCTTGACCTTTCCTTCCGCTTTCGCGCGCTGCCAGGCTTCGGGCTCGCGAAGCCGGCGGGCGACAATGATCGCCAGGAGCGATGGAATGATGCCGACGCTGAACATCCACCGCCAATGGGTCGAGATCATGCCCGCCGCCAACAGGGCGACGAACCCCAGCGAGATTACGCCGGCCCCTATATTTCCGAACGCGGAAAATGCCTGCACCATGCCCAGCGCCTGGGAGCGGGTGCGATCGGGCAAGCTTTCGGCCACCAGCGTACAGGCAATGGGGAAGATCCCGCCAACTCCCACGCCCGTAATGAAACAGTAGAGGATATAATCCCACGGCCCCGTGGAAAGCCCGCATAGCCCCGTGGAGACACTGTAGCAGACGATCATGATCGTCAGCGTCTTGGCCCGGCCGATGCGGTCGCCCAGGATGCCGAAGATGATCCCACCCGTCGCCCAACCAATCAGCAGGGCCGTGGTGCTCAACGGACTGAAGTAGTCGGCGTCGGCCGGCGTGGCGGCCAGGGCATCCATGGCCGGCTTGCGCGTCAAATTGAAAATCTGCTGGTTCAGGCAGTCGAACGACCAGGCCATCGTGGCCACGACCAGCACGAGCCAATGGTAGCCGTTCAGTTGGCGATACCAGGCCTTCGTGTTCTCGTTGGTGGGGGGAGCAGCGGGGGCAGGGTTGACCATGGAAACGACCCTCGGTTAGGATCAAGGAGACACGTCCGCGGACGGAAAGGCCCAGCGATCGCGTCGCAAATCGACGTAAGACCGCATCATAAAAGAAGTTGAGGGCGATGTCCAGGGGCCATGAACGACTGACAAAAGAAAGAGGAAATGGCAATTCTCGGCGCCCATCAATCGATCGCAGGCGGATACCACAAGGCCGTGGAGATCGGCATCCAGACCGGCTGCCAGGTGATCCAGGTATTCACCAAGAACACGAATCAATGGCGAGGCAAGCCGATCACGCCGCAAGAGGCCGAGTCGTTCCGGGAGGCGGTCGCTGCCTCCGGCATCGCCTGCCCTCTGGCCCACGATTCGTACCTGATCAACCTGGCCAGCCCCGACGAGACGCTTTGGAGGAGATCGATCGAGGCCCTGATCGACGAGCTTCAGCGGGCGGCAACGCTCGGCATCCCTTGGGTTGTCACTCACCCCGGGGCCTTTATCACGACGAGCGAAGCAGAAGGGCTCGAGCGAATCGTCGTCGCACTGGATGAAGTCCTCGGCCAAAGTAGCAGGCAGACTCCGTCTGCCGTCCGCCAGAAGCCCCCGGCTTCTGCAGGAACTGGCGGCCGACGTTGCAAGGCGGACGGCAAGGGGACGGTGCCTGCTGCCTTGCCTGGCATCCTGCTGGAAACCACGGCCGGCCAGGGCACGACCCTCGGCTGGCGCTTCGAGCACCTGGCCGCGATCCTGGCGGGCGTGAAAGACAATAGCCGATTGGGCGTCTGCTTTGACACGTGCCACGTCTTTGCCGCCGGCTACAAGATCACGTCGCTATCCGACTATCGGGCGACGATGCGGCAGTTTAACAAGATAATTGGGGTCGATCAGATCCGCGCCTTCCACGTCAACGACAGCGTGAAGGACTGCGGCAGCCGCGTCGATCGGCACGCCGGCATCGGCTGCGGGAAAATCGGCCCTGAGGCGTTTGGCTGGCTGCTTCGCGACCGCCGTTTCCGCAATGTGCCCATGGTCCTGGAGACGCCCAAGGGCAAGGAGAACGGCGAGGATCTGGATGTCGTCAACTTGCGAAAACTACGGGAGCTGGCAGCCATGAAGAGCAAGTAGATTGACGGAAAGTGAATTTCTACGGCGGGTCGTGGCCGCCGGGATTCCAGGGATTGCAGCGGCAGATTCGCCAGACGCCACGCCATGTGCCGCCAATGGCGCCATACTTCTCGACGGCCTCGATGAAATACGCGCTGCACGTTGGGTGAAATCGGCAATGCCGGCCCAAGATCGGGCTGAGCGTATACTGGTAGACCCTTGCTACGCCGATCAAGATCCACGCCGGAATGCGGAGGATTGCCCAGAGGACTGCCGTGAGCCGAGTGCGCGACATGAGAGTGTTTCGGACTGGGAAGAATTGTAGATTATGGAGCGGACATTGCCAAGCACCTTCCTGTCTTTTCTCCCTTTTCGTGTCGTTCGTGTATTTCGTGGTTTCCTTTGCCCTTGCAGCGATTGGTGGGACTCGCCTAAGATCGGCCCACCCTACTTCTGCCATCGTCCTTCTGTCAAATCTTCTTTGCCGCCTTTCGAGCCAACCGCACCAGCGACTCCTGAAGCGCCGCCGTTTCCGGCAGGGCGTCGGGCCGGGGAATGACGACCAGGTCGAGGCCACTCGGCAACTGCTCGCGAGACAGTCGAAAGGCCTCGCGGAGGCAGCGCTTCCATCGGTTGCGAACCACGGCGCCGCCAACCTTGCGGGAAACGGAAAGCCCCAGTCGCGGATGCGTCAGGCCGTTGGGATAGACGAAGACCAACAGGCGGTCGTCGCCCGCCGTCAGGCGGCGCTGATAGGCCCTCTGAAACTCCGCGCCGCGGGTAATGCGGTACGCGCGGAGAAAGCGTTGGTCGCCCATCTTACCACCGCAAGCCCATCTTACCACCGCAGGCTCTGCCGCGGATTGCTCGGATTTCGACCATCGATCTCGCGGATCGTCTCCCGATCCGCCTCCGTCAAATTGGCGGGCAGGACGATCAACACCTCGGCCAACAGGTCGCCCTTGGTGCCGCTCTTCGGCGCCACGCCATGTCCTTTGATCCGCAGTTTCTTGCCGCTGGACGTTCCGGCTGGAATGTGCAGGGCAACCGTGCCGGTGGGCGTGGGGACGTCGACGCTCGCTCCGGCCACGGCCTCGCCCAGCGTGACCGGCAGACGAAGGAGAAGATCGTTGCCCCGACGTGCGAAGAACGGATGCGGTGCAACGCGGACCGTCAGCATCAGGTCGCCGGCGGTGCCACGGCCGGTCGCCGGTTCGCCTTTGCCGCGGAGCCGCATCTTCTTTCCGTCCTCGATGCCCGGCGGGATTTTGACGACGATCGTTTCCGTTTCGCCCGACTCCCGGTGGAGGCTCAACTGGACGTCGCCGCCGCTGATGGCGGTGGCGAAGGGAATGGTCACTTCGGACGCGACGTCGCTTGCGCGACGTTTCGAACCGCCGCGGCTGGCGGCCCGGCGGACATGCGAGAAGATGTCGCCCAAGCCGCCGCCACCTTCGCCGAAACGGTCGCCGAAGAACTGGCCGAAGTCGATATCCTCGGCATTGAAGCCGCCGCCTGGCCCGGCCTGCCAACCTGGACTGTGCGGGGCGCCTTGGCCCATCGTTTCGAAGGAGCTGCCGTAGCGGTCGTACATCTCCCGCTTTTCCGGGTTATTCAGCACGTCGAACGCGGCCTGGATTTCCTGGAATTTCTTCACGGCCTGCGGTTTGTCCGGGTTCATGTCGGGATGGTGCTTGCGCCAATTCCCGGTAGGCCTTCTGGATATCGGCCGCGGAGGCATTGCGGGGAACCCCGAGCGTCTTGTAATAGTCGGCAGCCATGGTTTTTTCGGCTAAGTCGGACCGTAGAATGCTATATTATATCATGCGATTCCTTGTGCGACATTATAGCATCCGGTTGCTTCCGCGACTACTCGTCTGTCTGCCGGTCCTCTTGCTCCAGCCCCCTCCATGCCGCGCGGCCGACGGCAAGCTGCTGCTGACCGTCGTCGATGGCAAGACGCACAAGCCGCTTGCCTGCCGGATGCATCTGGTCGGTCCGGGCAAGCTGCCCAAGAAGATCGAAGGTTCGCCCTTCTGGTCGGACCACTTCGTCTTCCCGGGCAAGATCACGCTCAACCTGCCGACCGGCTTTTACACCTTCGAGCTGGAGCGCGGCCCGGAGTACTACAACGTGACGGGCAACTTCACGATCGAACGCTTCGCCGACGACACCAAGGAAGTGGAGCTCCGCCGCGTCGTCGACATGAGCGACGAGGGCTGGTGGTCCGGCGATCTCAATCTCCGTCGCGATATTCGCGACATGGAACTGATTGCGTCGGCCGACGATCTGCACGTCGCCCAAGCCGTCACCTGGTGGAACGACAAGAACGATCTCAGCGGCAAGACGCTGGTCCTGCCCAAGACGCGGCTCGTGACCTTCGACCACGATCGCGTCTATGAATTGTACTGTGGCGGCTTCACGAGGGCTGGGACCGAAGTCCTATGCTTCCACCTGCCGGGACCGATACCCCTGCGCGCGCAAAGCGACGAATATCCATCGCTGGCGATGCTCCTTCAACAGGCCCGGCAGAAGGACAACTCGGAACTATGGGTCGATGCCCCGGCGAGCTACGGCTGGGACCTGCCGATGCTCGTGGCCAACGGGCTGGTCGACTCGATCGAGGTCGCCAACGGCCATTTCGGCCGCAAGGCGATGCAGCCCGACGCGAAGCTCGGAAAGCCGCGCGATGCCGGGCTTTATGGCGGCCCTTTCGGTTATGCCCGCTGGTCGCAGGACGTTTACTTCAAGCTGCTGGACTGCGGCTTGCGGATTCCGCCCACCGCCGGCAGCGGTTCCGGCGTCTCGCCCAATCCGGCCGGCTACAACCGGGTCTATGTGCATCTGGATAGCAGCTTCGATTACCAGCAGTGGTGGAAGAACCTCAAGGCCGGTCAGGTCGTCGTCACCAATGGCCCTCTGTTGCGGGCCAAGGTGGAAAAGGAGTTGCCGGGCCACACGTTCCACGGCGAGAAAGGCCGCGACCTGGAGCTGGAAATCGGCATGACGTTGACCACTCGCGAGCCGATCAGCTACCTGGAGATCGTGCAGGACGGCCAGGTCCGCGATACGATCCGTTTTGAAGATTACGTCAAGGTCGGCCGGCTGCCCCCGTTGCATTTCAGCCGCAGCGGCTGGTTCCTCCTGAGGGCGGTGGCGGAGATCTCCGACACGTATCGATTCGCCATGACCGGCCCCTACTACGTCGAGTTCGGCGACAAGCCGCGGATCAGCAAGAAGTCGGCCCAGTTCTTCCTCGATTGGGTCTACGAGCGTGCCCGGCAGATCCAGATCGACGATCCCCAGAAGCGGCAAGAAGTCATGGAATTTCACCGCAAGGCGCGGGATTTCTGGAAGAACCTGGTGGAGAAGGCCACGGACGAATGACAGAGAAAAATCCGAAATCCGAATGTCGAAATCCGAAACAAATCCAAGATTCAAGAAAAACAAGAAAAACAAGATTCAAAACGCATCCTTTAAGCGTTTGATTTTTGACTTATTGCTTTGAATTTGTTTCGGATTTCGACATTCGGATTTCGGATTTTGTAAGTTTCCCCCCGTTTTTCAGCCGATACCCCCTGAAGATTCCCGATTGCGCAAACCTTAACGCCCTGCCATGCCCTCGGACCTTCGCAAAGCCGCCATTTTGCTCATGAGTCTGCCCGACGAGCAGGCCGCGCAGTTGATGAGCAAGCTCGAGCCCAAGCAGGTGGAGGCGGTTTCCATCGAGATCGCCAAGTTGGGCTCCGTGACCGGCGACGAGCAGGAATCGACGATTCAGGAGTTTGCGGGGTCCAACCCTTCGGGCATGGCCGTGCGTGCGGGCGGGCTCGAGGTCGCCAAGCAACTGGTCGAAAAGGCGTTGGGCAAGAGCGCGGGCGTCACCCTCGACAATGTCCGCCAATCGATCGAGGCCCTGCCGTTCGGATTCCTGCAGAAGGTCGACAACCAGAACCTGCTGACCTTCATCATGGACGAGCATCCGCAGACGATCGCCCTGATCCTCTCGCACCTTCAGCCGCAGCAGGCCGCCGAGATCATCAAGGGCCTGCCGCCCGAGCGGCAGTTGTCGGTCATCCGCCGCGTGGCCACGATGGGGCAGACCAGCCCTGAGATCATCAAGGAGGTCGAGCGCGGGCTGGAGCACCGGATGTCGAGCGTGGTGAGCCAGCAGTTCGAGAACGCCGGCGGCGTGCCGAGCGTGGCGGGCATGCTCAACGTCATCGACCGGGCCACGGAGCGCAGTCTGCTGGAGAATCTTTCCCGCGAGGACCCCGAGTTGGTGGAAGAGATCCGCCGCCTGATGTTCGTCTTCGACGATCTCAACGCCCTGGGAAACAAGGAGATCCAGACGCTATTGAAGAACGTCGACAACTCGCAGTGGGCCATGGCCCTGAAGGGAGCCAACCCCGAGTTGAAGGAGAAGATCCTGGCCAACATGTCGAAGCGTGCCGGCGACATGCTCCGCGAGGAGATGGAGTATCTCGGGCCCGTCAAGCTTTCGGCGGTGGAGCAGATGCAGCAGCAGATCGTCGACGTCGTGCGCCGCCTGGAAGACGCCGGCGAAATCAGCACGCACAGCGACGAGCAGGAAGAACAGCTCGTGAGCTAATCCTGGACCTTCTCCCTCGCCCCCAACCACTCGCTCGGAATGTTCTCGCGTCCCGCCCTCAATGCGACAATTCCACCGACGATTGCGGCATTCGTGTCGCAATCACCATCCACGCTGATCGTCTTGCCGATGGCTTCGGCAAAATTGTGTGCATGGTGCGCCGCCATCCAGAGACAAAAGGGAACGGTATCTGGAGCCGTGACCAGCGAACCGTTGCCGAGCGACTTGGCAGCCTGTTGCAACGGCGCCCCGGCGGGCATCTGCTTTGCCTGCGCAATTCCCTGGCGCACCTTGCTTTCGGGCGTTCTTCGGAGAACCTCATCGAAGAACTTGCGGACGAATTCCTTTGGCGTTTCGTTCCGCAGTTGCCACGCCATCGCTGCCGCGAGCGCGACGGCAATCGCTCCCGCGACGCCTTCTGGATGTGTGTGCGTGACCAAGGCCGAGGCGTAGGCCGCTCCCGGCAGCGCCAAGACTGTTCGCGAAATAGGCCCCAAGCGGAGCTACTCGCATCGCACCACCATTGCCCATCGAGCCGCGGCCGCCGAAAGCGCTATTGGCCATCTCTTGCCATTTCTTTCCGGCGCTGATTTCCTCCAACTGAAGGCGGGTCATGCTGCCGTAGCCGCGGTCGGGATCGCGTTGAAAACGCCGAGCAAAGTGTTCGGCCAAAGCGTCTTGGTCCAGTTTGCCGTGCAATTTGAGTACTGCGACGATGGAAATCGCCATCTCGGTGTCGTCGGTATGGCGCCAGGGGCCTGGCGGAAGCTTGTTTTCAGCCAGCCGCCGTGGAGCGTCCGCTGATTGATAACTCAGCATTTGACCGAGGGCATCGCCCAGCCCGAGACCGTCGAGCGACAGTTGCATTCGCTCAAGACGCTCGTTGTGATCAGGCGGCAAAGTCACCGCGGTATTTTCGTACACGGCACCATCCTGACTAGAATCGCCCTCTCCTCAAACTCTCAGAAGTTCAGTATATTGCCCCGTTTTTGATTTGCCAGTAGGGGTAGTTCGCCGCTTCCCTCTTCCACGGCATGAAACGGATTTTCGCTGCCAGACCATGCCTTCCGTGCCGCTGCAATTCGTGGTATAGTAAAAATGGCGGGTCGGTCTCCGTGAGTGGGAATACAGCGGCCTGCACGAAGTTTTGGCGTCCTACGCACCGATGTTGTCTCTTGGTTCCTCGGAGGTTCGAAATGCACTGCCGCTTTGATCCTCTGAAGGCCGTTCAGGTCGCCGCCGTTCTGCTTCGCAAGGAACGGAAGCGGATGACTCGGCTGAGACTACTTAAATTACTGCTCATTGCCGACCGCACGAGCATCAAGGAAATGGGATTTCCCATTCTCGGATCAAGAATTGTCGCGATGGACAACGGCCCGTTGCACAGCGCGATCCATGATCTCATCAAGGGAAACCACCCCGCCGAGCCGATTTGGTCGAAGTACATCATGACCGACGGTCCGCGGGAAGTCGTGTTGGTTGACGAACCGGAGCTTTCCAAGCTATCCCGACCGGAGATTAAATTGCTCGAAAAAGTGTCCGATGATTTTGCCCAGCAAGATGATTGGGCTATCTCCAACCTGACGCGTGGATTCGAGGAGTGGACGCGGTACTACCGCGAGGGGACTTCGGCGGAAATCCCGCTTGAAGCCGTAATTGACGGCGTTGGACGCGGGCCGGACAAGGAGGCTATCCTTCAAGACCTCCGCGATGCCGAGGTTTTTGACCGATTTTTTTCTCGGCATACCGCGGCGCTGAGTGAAGCTTTGGTGGACATGGAAGCAGGCGACCACGGCCTGCCGCTTGAAGAGTTCGACCGCAAGTTCCGCCAGCGCCATTCAATCCCGCCCGGAGCATGATGTGCCGCGTGGTCATATTGCGGCGTGCGGGAGAAGACGCCGACGCCGGTTAACGGAGATTTTCGGGTGAGTGGCCTATGGAGATGCAAATCTGCAATCGATGCGGCGTTTGTGTTGTGCCTACGGCCGAAGGCAGGTGCCCCGCGTGCAAGGGGAGATTTCTGAATGCGCCCGTTATCCAGGCAGGTTCGAAGGCCGACCTCGCCTTGGCGTACGACGAGGCCCGTGGAGAACTACCCGGGGTCTGCATTTGTTGCGGTCAAGTGACTGAAGTCCGCGAGCCGTTCAAGTTTCGCTGGATGCCATACCTCATCATGGGTTCAGATTTGCTGACTGGCGCACATCTTGTAGCCAACGCGGCCGAGATGCGCGTTGTTGAAATGGATGTTCCCGTGTGTGTGCGTCATCGCAAGAGCTTGCGGTTGTCGCGCCGTCTGTCGTTGATTGGAAAGTGGATAATTGTCGGCAGTGTCCTGAGCTTCATCGTGTTATTTGCGACTCTTGCGTGGGGTGCGGAGACCATTCAGCATTACCCCCACGGCAAGAGCCCCATCATGCTGGCGTTCATTATTGAAATCGGCCTGATGGTCGTGATTGGCGTGCCTGGCCTTGCCGTCTGGGCAGTCGTGGGCCTGGCCGTAGGATCAACCGTTCCGAGGATTCACGCGGTGGCCGAAAGCTATTTCGTCATGAAAAATGTCGCATCGGAGTTCGTTACGGCAATGGAGCAGCGGCGGTGGAGGAGGAATCGCTGAAAACGGACGTGGGGCGAGAGTCAACGGCCAAGCGGTCCGTCGCGTTTCGCGCGGCTTGGGAAGAGCGCTGCCTACTCCCTGCAATTGCCATTTTCTGCTATCATAGCGGACCAAGTATTGCTCCGCTGGCGAGCCTGTTTTTTGACATTATCCGCAGAATCTGGAGGTTTTTCATGGCTGTTACTGCTGAAAAAATCGTGACCTTTGCCCGCGGCATTATGGGCGACGACCCCAACGTGCCAAAACTGCCCGTGGAGAAGTACCTGGAGGCCATTCCCCGCCTGCATGCCCTGGCCAATTTGCCCAGCGGCACGCCGGTCCTGATCCGCGGCGACGTGGATGCCAAACCGGGCGCCAAGGTGGGCGATGGCGACATCCGCCTCCGCTCCATGAAAGGCACGCTCGACTACGCCCGCAGCAAGGGCTGGAAGATCGTGATCTTCGGTCACATCGGCCGCGAGCCGGAAAAGTCGCTGGCGAAGGTCCGCACGCGACTGGGCGAAATCCTCGGCTGCGAAGTGGGCTTCATCGCCGACTGGCTCGATCCGGCGACAACGACCATCAAGGACGAGGTTTGCAAGGCAATTCAGACCGCCGCGCCGGGTAGCGTGATCATGCTCGAGAACACGCGGAAGTACGACATCGAACGCGTGCTCTGGAAGGCCAAGCCGGCCGACCTGCCCAAACTGGCCGACCGCCTGGCCAAGCTGGCCAACGAGTTCGCCCAAAAAGTGGCGAAGGTCTACATCCACGAGGCGTTCTCGGCCGGCAGCCTCGATGCCTCAAGCGTGATCGTGCCGGTAGGCATGGATCGCGTGGCCCTGGGCGAATATGAGGCCGAACAGTTCGACGTGCAACTCCGCGATTGCCTGAATGCCCAACTGGTGATCTTCAGCGGCCTGAAGGCCGACAAGCTTGACGATATGGAAGCCATGATCAACCGCGGCAAGATCCGCCTCGTAATCTCGGCCGGCTCGCTCTCGGCATCGCTCAAGAAGGCCGCCGCCGAATTGGAGGGCAAGGATTTCAACCTGGGCAATGCGGAAGACCCCGCCCATAGCGACAAGCCGTATCTTCATTCCCCGCAACCGCATCGAGCAGGCCAAGAAGATGTTGAAGGAAGGCCGGGCCAAGGGGATCGAGTTCGTCCTGCCGGTCGATTTCGTGCTGCAAGACGGCCGAATCTCCCGGGAGATCGGGCCGGGCAACGAGCAGTTCGACGTCGGTCCCGAGAGCAGCAAGCTGTTTGCCGACACGGTTACCCGCTTCATCGAGGCCCACAAGAATGACAAGCCGCCCGCGGTGGCCTTCCACAACGGCGTGTTCGGCATGTTCGAAGACCCGCGATTCGAGGCGGGCACGAAGAACTTCGTGCCGCAGTTGAAGCGGATGAAGGACGCCGGGATCAAGGTCTACATCGGCGGCGGCGAGGGCGGCACGTCGTTGGAAAAGTACGGCCAGCCCGACTGGGTGACCTATTGCTTCACGGCCGGCGGCACGGTGTTGAACGCCCTGGGCAGCGAGCCGGTGCCCTATTTGGTGGCGCTGAAGTTGGCGGCGCAGAAGTAAGGCAGCAGGCGGAAATAGAGGCCGTACGGTGGGACAAGCTCGCGTAGCAAGCGCCGGCCCACCATGAGCGAGGACGATGAAGTGTTGGTGGGCCGGCGCTTGCTACGCAAGCTTCTCCCACCCTACAGTTTACTCCACCCGCAACGCCTCGACCCCATTGACCGAACTGATCAAAAGCACCGGCTTGCCATCGATCTCCACGGTGGCCAGGCCGGTGATCGGCTCGCCGTAGTTGAAGCGGTCGATCGGCGTGCCGTCGGCCGCGAGGACGTGGATCGAGCCGTCGCTGCCGGGCAGGAGCCATTGCCGCGCCGGGCCAGGCAAGACCCGCCCGACAACGATCGGCTCCACCGGCTGCTGCATGCCGGACGGCAATTCGTATTTCCAGATCACGTCGCCCATCGGGGTGAGGCCCAGCGCGGTGAAGTGACCGGTGGCCAGTTGCCGGGCGTCGGGCTGGAGCATCGTCGCGCACCATGCGTCCTGGCCGCCGCCCTTCAGGTCGGCATGCACCAAAGATTGCACGATGCCGTCGCCGGAGAGCCGAATGGCATGCCGCAATTCGTGTGTTGCGTCCAGGATGGCGAACGAATTGGCGTCGCTGATGCAGTACAGTTCGCGACGTCCCTTGGCGTCGGCGGGCCCGGGCACAACGCGGCCGACGTTGAACAGGCTGCGGCAGGCCCAAAGCTGCGTGCCTTGCAGAGAGAAACACTTCACGCCGACCGTGCCGCCAAAACCGACGTAGGCCTTGACCGTGCCGTCGCCTTCGAGGTCGCCCAATTCCACGTCCGTCAAGCCCGGATTGCGGTTCTCCAACGCGTTCTCGGGGCAGCTCTTCAAATACTTCAGGTTTTCGTCGAACAAGTGGAATCGCTGTTGCCAAGGGGCAAAAGCGGCAAAATATCGCTTGCCGTCGCCACCGGCCGCCGTGCGCAGGAGGGTAAATAACTCCTCGTCGGCCAGCATCGTCGTGTGGGTTGCAACTACCTTGCCATCCAAGGCGATCTCGCTGACCGCCTTATAGCCGTCGATGACGTAGATGCGAGCTTTGTCGCCGGCTTCGGCGGTGACGAGGATGATTTCCCGGCATGCTGATCGCGGTGCACTTCCAGAGCGGCGTCAAGCGGAGCTTCTTGGGCTCGCTCTTGGCTGCCGGCGGCGCGGCCTTGCCCTGCTCGATCGTGGCCGTCTGGGCCTCGCCCGAGAAGAGCATGTCGACTTCTTTTTCGTACTCCTTGAACCGCTGCTGGAACTGCTCCAAGGCCTGTGCGGCAAGTTCCTCGCCGGCCAGCAGTTTCTCCAACTTGCGCAGTCGTCGCGGCGGCTGCCAGAGGACTGTCGCCGACGATGCAATCCTGGAGGACGCCCTTGGCATCCAGGAAGAACGTGGCCGGCAGGGCCGAGATCCGCAGCAGCTTCGGCGTCTCGATTTCCGGGTCACGGAGGATCGGTGCCGAGAGTTTCCACTGCCTGGCCGTTTCTTCGATCGTTTTTGTGTCGATTTGCGGGCCGTCCAGGTTGATCGCCCAAATCGCCACCTTATCGTCGGTTTTGAATTTCTCGTAGGCCTGTTCCAGCGCGGGAATGACGGGCAGGCAGGCCTCGGCGTTGCTCCGCCACAGGTGCAGCGCGACCACTTTTCCCGCCAAGGCCTGGCTACTCCACGCCTTGCCTTGCATGTCCGTCAGATGGAACTCATCAATCTTCTTGCCGATCAGCGCGTAGGGCCCGGCATCGAGCAGCGCACGGTGGCACTCCACGCCTTCGGCCACTTCGACTTTGAAGGCCAAGGGATCATCGATTGTGCCCCCCAGCCGGGCCCGCTCGAAATTGGCCACCATGCCGACACCCTCCGTCCCCGGCTCGCCTTCGCGGGCGGGCGGCATGGGAGGCTGGTGAAACTCCATCCGCCGCAGGACGAACGTCTTTTGATCGATCCAGTACTCGCCCTTGCCCTCGTTGCGCTTGAAGCAGACGCAATAGCAGTCGTAATCACCGATCCGGGCCGATTCACCGAGAGTTAGATCCTGGTCGCGCACGCCGTCCAGCAGGATCCCCAGCGGATTCTCCTCCAGCAAGAGAAGCAATTGCGGCGATGCGCCGGCGAATCCGCTGTTCAGCGCCTGGTTCATGACCGTGTCCGCCTGCAACATCTGGAGGTTGAGTCTCTGCGGGGCGTCCCGCAGAACCGCCTGACCGGGAATGTCTTTGCAGAAGGCGTACCACTTCTTCCCATCGCAGACGACCTCGCCCTGATAGAAGTTCATTCGCAACTTGTTGGGGCGCTGGAAAGCCACCTTGAAATCGGCACGGCGCTGGAGCGTGCCGCCTTCGTCCAAGAGCTCAGCCGTGCCGAAGTCTTCATACGTGGTTGCGGTTCGGTAGGCCGCGGCCATCTTCTTCAGCACGTCTGTACGCCACCGACATTCCGCCCAGGGCCGGCCCGCTGGCCGGCTGGGCATTCGGCCCTGCCGAATCGGCTGGAGAGGCCGCCTTGGCATCCGTACCAGAGGCCGCGGCAGAAGTATCCGACGATCCCGGCCGCTTTTCGCAACCGACCGCCTGCACCAGGCCCAACACAGTAACAAAAATCAAGAACCCAACTTTACAATGAGTCATTGCAGATCCCCTGTTCCTCGTATACTCCGCGCGGCCTGACATGATCTAAGCCCGACGAGCAAGCGAGGGAACCGCTTTCCTCGCTTGCGCTTCGGGCTTCAATGGCTGCCGCGAAAACGGCTCAGTTCAGGCCGCTCGCAGTGTAGCGGTTGCCGACTCCATTATTCTCGAACTCAGGCGGCGGGGTAAAGCCGACTTCTTGACCCCCTGGGTCGAGCAACGATAATAGGAAGCCGCCACAGTGGTTTCGCGTAACTACCCTGTTTACACAAACTTCCCCAATGACCGTCTTGCGTTACGGGACCGATTCGTCGGTCGACCTGCAATTTGCCGCGGGAGCAGAATTCGAGCAATGCGGCACGCCGCAGGGCGTGCCCTTGGCCGATCCATCGGCTGCGGTCACTGCTGCGCTGGAGCAGCCCTTGGAATATCCCCCGCTGGCCAAGACGACCACCCCGGGTGATCGCGTCGTCGTGGTCCTCGATCCCGAGCTACCGCAAGTTGCCCAAGTTACGGCCTCTGTAGTCCAATCGCTGATGGTCTCCGGCGTCGATCCCGATGGCATCACAATCCTGCGGAACGAGGTTGAAGTCGCCGCCGGCATTGAAAATCCGCTCAGGCTGGTTCCAGGGCCAGCGGCGGAGCGGATCCGACTTTTGACCCACGACCCGGCCAATCGACGGAACCTGGCCTACCTTGCCGCCACCGAGGGCGGGGAGCCGATCCTCTTGAATCGCCTCCTGACCGATGCCGACGTCGTGCTGCCGATCGGTTGCATGCAACGCGAACGGTCGGCGGGCTATTTCGGCATTCATACCACCATCTATCCCGAGTATTCCGATCGGCCGACGCAGGCGCGATTCCGCAAGCGCGATTTCTTCACCGGCAATGGGCACCATCGCGAGTTGCAGCACGAGGTGAACCACGTCGCCTGGCTGCTTGGGAGTGAACTTCTCCTTGCAAGTCGTGCCGGCGGCCGGCGACGGCATCTTGCACGTGCTCGCCGGTCAAAGCGACGTCGTCCGGCGGCAATGCCGCGAGCTTTATAGAGCGGCGTGGAATCGATCGGTGGCCCATCGGTCAAGCCTGGTCGTGGCGGCCATCGAAGGTCCCATGCGGCAGCAGAGTTGGGAGAGCCTTGGCCGCGTGCTGGAGAGCGCCGCGCGGCTGGTGGAAGAGGACGGGGCGATTGCCGTCTGTTGCGACCTGGCGACCGCGCCGGGTCCTGCCTTCCAGCAACTCATGGGCGGGCCAACGCCGAGGAGGCAATGCGGGAGATCCGTCGCGAGAATCCCCGCGATGCCTTGCCCGCCCTGCAACTTGCCCGCGCTTTGGAGACGAGCCGCATTTACCTGCTCAGCCGTCTCGACCCCGGAATCGTTGAGGACCTCGAGATGATTCCGATTGGCGGGGCGGACGAACTGGCGCGGCTGGCCCAGCGCGTTACCGGATCGGCACAGCGTTCGTGCCTGGTCTTGGCCAATGCGGTCCACGCGATGGTCCGCGTGGAAAGCGAATAATGTTCGTCCAACGTACTCATCACGCTCCGCCGTGATGGAAGAACATCACGCGGGCACCGTGCGCAGCATGGTCGGCGTGATAAGTACGGTCGGGTGGCATGCCTTCACGCCGGGCACAACGTACTCGTGGTCGGCGGGTAGCCATGTCCCCGCTGCCAGAAAGGTGTACCGACGTGAGCAATTCGCTGAATGACAACGTGGCCGAAGTTCGTGGTCGCATGGCCGCAGCCGCCGCTCGGGCCGGTCGTCGTGCCGAGGACGTGCGGTTGGTGGCCGTCACCAAATACGTCGGGCCAAAGGAAATTCGAGCCTTGGTCGCCGCTGGCTGCACGGATCTCGGCGAAAGCCGGCCGCAGCAGCTTTGGGACAGGGCCGCTGAACTCCGCGATCTGCCGATTCGGTGGCATTTCATAGGGCACATGCAGCGCAACAAGGTCGAGCCGACGCTGCCGCTGGTGGCAGTGATCCATTCGGTGGACAGTTTCCGCTTGGCTGAAACCATCGATATAGCGTCCGGCAAGCTGGATCGTATCGTGCCAGTGCTATTGGAGGTGAACGTTTCACGCGAACCGGCCAAGCACGGGTTTGCTCCCGAGGAGATCGAGCCGCTTCTCCCGAAGCTATTCGGGCTGGCGCATATCGAGATTCGCGGTCTGATGTGTATGGCCGGCCTGGAAGGGGGCGGCGAGGAAGCCCGGCGCGAATTCGCCGGCCTGCGGACCCTTCGCGACCGATTGCAAGCAGCCTGTCCGACAACGGTCCGTCTGGACGAGCTTTCGATGGGCATGAGCGGCGATTACGAGATCGCTATCGAGGAAGGGGCAACCATGGTGCGGGTCGGATCAGCGTTGTTCGATGGGCTGGAAGGTCGTTAGGACGGTAGTAAGTGTCCACTGCTCCTGTGGTTCTGCGGGATTGCCAGGACTTCCCACTGAACTCTCCCAGAAATCGGTACCTTATGGAACTTTCGGAAAAGAGCTGAGTCGGGCGACAACAGGTACCGAACGATTCGGTTTAGCTGCCAGGCCGAGACGAAGGCGAATCAGTTGGCTTCGCGCCGCCATCTGGAAGCGGCGTTTGGGTTGCCTCTTGCGAAGGTACGCTGCTCGTGTTCTTGTCGTCGGCCCAGTCATCCACCTCCACCTCCTGCCCCGTGAGCTTGAACAATCCGAAATCCGCGTACGTCCTCTTCGTCGTGCAGATAGTTCGGCTGCCCCGACGATCGATCGTGCAAGAACCGCTTGTGGGAACCGAAATAGAGCTATTGTGGACAATACCGGCACCGTCCGACAACCAAACGCGGATCATGTGCGCTCCGCTTGGCAAATTGCTGAGATCCAACCTGCCGTCAGGGTCGGTGGAAGTCGGCAGCACAGGGGCCCCCGCGACCTCGTAGGGAATAATGTTCCCCTTCAGATTTGCCAAGGGAAGTCCATTTCTTTCCAGAATCAGTTCGCGTGACGCCTGCCCTCGAAACACAGCCAACGCCAGAAGGGCAAGGACCGCGAGGACAGTGATCGCAATCGCAAGTTTCCTCATCGCTTTAGCGTTCCGTGGATGTAATGATCGTGCTGCGCGGCGAAATCGGCGGGGAGGTCTTTCGCCATTCCAACCAGCTTCAGCAGACTCAGGTGGGTTGGCTGCTCTTCAGCCCCCTGGGTGTTGGCAACAACCGTCACCCGCGTGCCCTCAAGCAACGTGGCTCCTTGGTCCAAAACGATCGTCCCGTTTCGTACAATGCCATCGAATGTCACGGTATTTCCCTTGCTCGTTTGTTCCCATATTCTACCTTGCGTCGGCCACTCCTGGCAATATGAGCCATATTGAGCTACCATAAAGAAATGACCTCCCCAATCGCTTGCCCCACTTCCCGCCCCACCCTCCATCGCGTGGCCCTGGCCCAGATCGCGCCGGTGCTGGCCGACCGGCAGCGGAACGTGGGTCTGCACCAGGAGCAAATCCAAGCGGCTAGGGCCCAAGAAGCCGACTTGATCGTCTTCCCGGAACTCTCGCTCACCGGCTACTTCCTCCGCGATATGGTGCCCGACGTGGCCATCGCGCCCGACGCCCCGGAAATCCGCGAGCTCTTGGCCGCCGCCGGCCCCATGGCCGTGGTGCTGGGCTTCGTCGAAGAGTCGCCGCAACACCGCTTCTACAACACGGCCCTGTACGCCGAGGGCGGGCGGATCGTTCACCTCCACCGCAAGGTCTACCTGCCGACCTACGGCCTCTTCGATGAGCAACGCTACTTCGCGGCCGGCGAGCGGTTCCAAGCCTTCAATACGGCCCGCTTCGGACGGATGGGCATGCTGATCTGCGAAGATTTCTGGCACCTTTCGGCCGCCGCCATCATGCAAGCCGAGGAGATCGATGTGCTCGTCTGCCCTGCGAACTCGCCCGGCCGCGGCGTCGAGGGCCCGCGGGTTCGCACGGCCGAGACCTACGAACACCTCTCGAAGGCATACGCGCAATTGATGGGCGCGGTGGTGATCGTCGTCAACCGCGTGGGATTCGAGGACGGGCTCTGTTTCTGGGGCGGAAGCTCGGTCACCGGGCCGGATGGGCGAACGATCGCCGAGGCCCCGCAACTCGACGAAGCGCTGACGCTGGCCAATTTCGATGCCGCCGATCTGCGGCGCCAGCGGCTCATTACGCCCCTGGCCCGCGACGAACGCCTGCTCTTGACCATTGAGGAACTCCATCGCATCAAGCGGAACCGCTATGGATGAAGGATGAGGGATGAGGGATGAAGGATGAGGGATGAAGGATGAGGGATGAAGGATGAGGGATGAGGGCTGAGGGATGAAGGATGAGGGATGAGGGATGAAGGATGAAGGATGAGCGATGAGGGATGAAGGATGAACAACGATTTGGCCGACAATTTGACGATCAACGCGGAACTGGTCGCGGCCATCCTGACTCGCTTCATCCGCGCGGAGATCCGCCGCGCGGGATTCGAGAGGGCGGTAATGGGCCTTTCCGGCGGCATTGATTCGAGCGTCGTCACGTTCCTGGCCGCCAGGGCCCTCGGGCCGGAAAATGTCCTGGCCGTGACCATGCCCTACAAGACGTCGAGCGACGCGACCAATCGCGACGCGCGGGCGGTGGTCGAGCACCTGGGTGTGCGGACGATTGAAGTGCCGATCACCGAGCCGATCGACGCCTATTTCTCACGGTTTCCCGACGCCTCGCGGATGCGGTTGGCCAACAAGTGCGCCCGCGAGCGGATGACCACGCTCTACGATCAAGCGCCGCCTTCAACGCCCTGGTGCTGGGCACGAGCAACAAAAGCGAACTGCTGCTGGGCTACGGCACGCAGTTCGGCGACATGGCCTCGGCGATCAACCCCATCGGCGATCTCTACAAGACGCAGCTCTACCCGCTGGCTGCGCATCTCGGCGTGCCCGGCAGCATCCTCGCGAAAACCCCCACGGGCGATCTGTGGGTGGGGCAGACCGACGAAGGCGAATTGGGCTTCAGCTATGCCGAGGCCGACCGCTTGATGGTCCTCCTGGTCGATCGCCGCTGGCGGCGAGCGGAACTGATCGCGGCCGGCTTCGCCGTGGAGTTCGTCGATCGGGTGGCGACGCTCATTCGCCGCAACCATTACAAGCGCCGCATGCCGGTGATTGCCAAACTCTCGCAGCGGACCATGGACCGCGATTTTCGTTACGCAAGGGACTGGGGTACGTGATCAAAGGAAATCCGAAATCCGACTATCGAAATCCGAAACAAATCCAAAATCCAAAGAAGAAATGCTCAAAACGCCCCGGGCTGCAATCGCGTAGGCCTGTTTTGGATTTTCCGCCTTTCGGTCTTTGAATTTGTTTCGGATTTCGATTTTCGGATTTCGGATTTCCCTTCCGCTACCGGTTGATCTTGCACCCAGGCAGCGCTTGCTGGAGTTTCTTCACGCCTTCGTCGGTCACGCTGGTATTCCCCAGGTCGAGCGATTCAAGATGGGTCAGTCCTTTGACGTGCTCCAAACCAGCATCGGTGATCTTGGTGTTATAGAGGTAGAGTTCTCGAAGTTGCGCGAGACCCTCGATCTCTGCCAGTCCGGCATCGGTGACATGGGTTCCCGCCAACTCCAGCGATTGGAGTTGGGGCAAGCCCTTGAGGGATGCCAGCCCCGCGTTGGAAATATTCGTGTAACTGAGGCAGACCTTTGCAAGTTGGGTCAATCCGCGGAGATGCTCCAGGCCGGCGTCGGTGATCTTGGTTGACCTCAGGTTCAACGATTTTAGTTTGGCGAACCGTTGGACGGGCTCCAATCCGGCGTCGGTGAGCCTGGTCTCTCCCAACTCCAGCGATTCGAGTTGGGCGAGCCCTTGGAGACGCTCCAGATCGGTCACCCCGGTTTGCCTCAGGTCGAGTGCCTGGAGTTGGGTCAGCCCTTGGAGGTGCGCAAGGCCGGCGTCGGTGATTTCCGTATGCGAGAGGATGAGCGTCTGCAGTTTGGTGAACGGTTCGAGATGTTTCAACCAGGCGTCGCTCAGTTCGTCTTTCTTCAGGTCGATGGCAATCACGGCATGGTCTGGACTCTGCGCATCGATCGTGACCTTGCCGCCTATTTGCTTGACCTGGTCAACCGCACTCGGCCTGCGCGCAACCGCAGAGGGCGAGGAAAAACAGCAAGCCGGATGTCAGCATGCATGCGGAAATGCGGTTCATGGCGCTGGCGGTCGGTGGAAGAACTGCGATCGCCGGGCAGTATAGCGGAAACCGCTCAATGAGTAAACACTTATGCGCTAAGGAAACAACGGTCGAGAGCCGATGCTGTCATGTTGTCCCCCCTCTGGGGACAATGGCCCACTTTCTGGCAGACCCACCACTCGCCATGTCCTCGGCCAGCAATTAGAATAACCTGAGGATACCCAACGAGACCCGGTTTTCGACATGCCGGCAATTGGCCGATTCCCGGTCGTGTTCGGAATCCTGGACAACCGGAACAGAATCTTCATGCATGCAACCGAACCGCTTATCCGCAAGCTGCGCGAGAACGTCAGCCGCGTAGTGTTGGGCCAGAACGAGGTCGTCAGGCTCACGGCCGTGGCACTCCTGGCGGGCGAACATATCCTCCTGGAAGATGTTCCCGGCGTCGGCAAGACGCTGGTGGGCAAGGCGGTTGCCCGCAGCCTGGCCAGCGAGTTCCGCCGCATCCAGTTCACGCCCGACTTGCTGCCGGGCGATATAACGGGCAGCAGCATTTATAGCCCCGAGTCGCGGCAGTTCGCCTTCAGCCCGGGGCCGATTTTCGCCAACATCGTCCTGGCCGACGAAATCAACCGCGCAACGCCGCGAACGCAAAGCGCCCTGCTGGAGGCGATGAGCGAGCGGCAGGTCTCGGTCGACGGCCAAACCCACCCCCTGCCCCGGCCGTTCATGGTCATCGCCACGCAGAACCCGGTCGAGTTCGAGGGCACCTACCCCCTGCCGGAAAGCCAGCTCGACCGATTCCTTCTGCGGATTCCCATGGGTTATCCGTCGCGGGAGGTCGAATTGCAGGTCCTCACCAGCCATCGCGAGGGCGAACCGGTCGATTGCCTGCAAGCGGCCCTGGATGGCCGGCAAGTGGTCGAGCTCCAGGAGGCGGTCCGCTGCGTGGAGGTCGATGCGGCCTTGAATGGTTACCTCTTGGATATCGTCCTGGCGACGCGGAAATGTGACGAGCTGCACGTGGGGGCGAGCACGCGCGGGGCCCTGGCACTGTACCGCGCAGCGCAGTCGGCGGCCTTGATCGCGGGCCGCAACTACGTCGTACCGGACGACATCAAGAATCTCGCCGTGCCGGTGCTCGCCCATCGCGTGATCCCGAAAGGCTATCTGCACGGCGGGCAGCGGCAGGCGGTGGAGTCGCTCGTCGAGCGGCTGGTTGAGGAAGTGCGGGTACCGGCATGACGTACTCATCACGCTCCGCTGTGATGCCCTTCATCACGGCGGAGCGTGATGAGCACGAGAGCATCACGGCGGAGCGTGATGAGTACGAGAGCATCACCGCGGAAGGTGATGAGTACGAGAGCATCACCGCGGAGCGTGATGAGTACAGGGGAAGAACATTATGAGCACCCGTCGCTGGACCTCATTCACGCGAGAAGGCTTGCAGTACCTGCTGATCTTCGCCCTGGTCTTCGGCGGGGCGCTGGTCAACGACGTGAATCTGCTGCTGATCTTGGGCAGCATGCTGGCCGGCCCGCTGCTCTTGAGCCGCCATCTGGCCATGTTCACGCTTCGCGGCCTGGTCGTGCAGAGGCGCCTGCCGCGCGCCGTCTGCGCGGGCGACCTGCTCGTGGTCCACCTGGCGATCTCCAATACGCGGCGGAGAGTCGGGAGTTGGATCCTGGTCCTCGAAGAACCGATTCGCCGACTGACGGCAGGGCGGCAGGTCAAAGGCAACGGCCTCGGGGCACCCGGGGTACCCGCTTGCGGGTCGCGGGTCGACGAGGCGAGCGTGCTCTTCCCCTACGTTCCGGCCCGGCAGACCTGTAAAGGCGACTATCGAGGCCGGCTCGCGCAGCGCGGCCGCTACCGCCTCGGTCCGCTGCGACTATCGACGCGATTCCCCTTCGGA
This sequence comes from uncultured Planctomycetia bacterium, assembly GCA_963824275.1. Lineage (GTDB taxonomy): Bacteria > Planctomycetota > Planctomycetia > Pirellulales > Thermoguttaceae > JANXQG01. The sequence goes on from CAWGOT010000014.1 coordinate 280,146, forward strand.
CTGTTCCGCTACTGGATGAATTGCGGCACTTCGGCCACATTAACCGTCTTGCCGCGGCTGGGCCGACTGACCCAGAGTTGGAACGCCCTGCGGCACGAGTCGTTTGCCGGCAACGACCGCCGCGAACACCGCCCCGGCATCGACGGCGACTTCTACGGCCTGCGGCCCTGGCAACGGGGCGACAGCCGCCGCTGGATCCATTGGCGGACCTCGGCCCGCGCCGGCGGGGTCATGGTCCGCCAGTTCGAGCAGCCGCACAGCCGCGACGCCGCGATCGTGCTCGATCTCTGGCAGCCCGCGGACCTGGATGCGGCCAGTGTGGAGAACGTCGAGTTGGCCGTGAGTTTTGCCGCCACGCTGGCCGCCGAGCTCTGCCGCGCGGGCAATAGCGACGTCTTCCTGGCGGCCGCTGATCCCGAGCCGCGGGTCACCGGCGGGCCCGGCTCGGCGGCCATGCTCCAGGACCTGATGGAGCGGCTGGCCCTGGTCGATGCCCAGTCGCAAGACCGTGTGCCGGAACTGCTGCAGCTTGCCATTGGCCAGGTCGAGCAGGGCACCGAGATCGTCCTGGTCAGCACGCGGCCGATCGATTTGAACAAGGCGGAGTATGCGGGCAAGTTGCCGCACGACGTGGCGCGGCGGATTTCCGGCCGCGGTCTGCGGATCGTCGATGCCTCCAGCCCTAACCTGGCCCGGTTTTTCCAGCCGGAATGACTTTACAGGGTGGCGTCGAGCCTGCGAAGACCCAGCGAAAACACTGCGATGGAACTGAAAAACCTGCTATCCGTCGTGATTGCCGCGCTGACCGCCTTGGGCGCGATGCTCTTTGCGATGGGCTCGCAAAGCCCTTTGCTGGCGATGTCGTTGTGGCTGGCGGCCGTCGTTTCGCTGGTGGTCACCGACTTTTTGGCGCGGTCCGCGTGCCGCGGAGCGTGGCCACATTCGTAATATGGGGTGTACTGGCAATTTTTCTGCCGCAGATCCTCTTGCAAATCCTGCTGCAGCACGACTTCGACAACCTCTTGCAGTCGATCGCCGGCATCCTCCTCTGCCTGCAAATCACGCTCTTGTTCCAGGAGAAGGACGCCCGCGTCTACGGCTGGCTGGCCGTGATGAGCCTGCTGCAGGCTGTGGTAGCCGCCCGCTACAGCCAAGGCGTGGCCTTCGGCGCCCTGCTGGTGGCCTATTCGCTCGTCGGCATGTTGGCCATGTCGCTGCTGGTGCTTTATAGCCAATGGGAACGCCATCGCGGCCCGGTCGGCGACCGCGCGAAATCCGGGCGCAGGCAGCCGGTGTGCGGCAAGATGCCCGCGCCAAGTCGCTGCGGGCGTTCTATAGACATTGGGGAAGAAACGGAGGTGCGACGGAGGACTCGAAGCCCGTGACAACCCCAAGCAGGATGGGCTTTAGCCCGTCTCCAAAAGAAGACGGGCTAAAGCCCATCCTACCCGCCCGCTGGCCGTTGGCTGCCATGCAGTCGAACTTCAGCAGTGTGCCGACGGGTACGGGCCGATCGGGAGTGGTCGTCGAGCTGTTTGCCCGGCTGGCCCTGATCGGCACCGGCGCCATGTTCCTGGCGGCGGTCATGTTCTACACGGTGCCCCGTCCGCGGCGTCCCGCCTGGCACGGCGACTCGGGAAGGACGATTGCCACCGTCGGCTTCAGCGACAAGATCGAGCTGGGCGGACTGGGCGAAACGATGGAAGACCCGCATGAAGTCTTGCAGTTGAAACTCGTGGACCAGGCCACGGACGAGGTCGATCCGATGCGGGATGACGTCTACCTGCGGGGCTCCGTAGTCACCTGGTATGCGCAGAACCATTGGCGGCGCGAACCGCCGCCGAACAGCCCGGAATCGCGTCTGCCGTCGTGGCAGCAGGGGCAACTGCGGGAGAATGCGGAAAAGGGACCGGGATTCCAGATCGGCCCTCCCGTGGTGCAGCAAGTTACCATGGAGCCCTACCTGGATCGGCTGGATTTGTTCTACATCTGGCCGCTGGAAAAGCGTCTCACCGGCGCAGTGGTCTTGTCGCCAGGCGGCAAGCTGCAGCGGATGCCTGCTGGTCTCAGCGCCGAGCCCAGCGGTGACCATTTCAAGTACGAAGTCGTTACCAGCGCCTTGGTCGACGGGCGCCAGGCCCAGTTGATCCCGTCAAGCGTGGATGTCCCTGTACGCGCCGTACTTGCAGATGCCGGGCGATCCGTTGCCGCTGCCCCGGCTGAAAGCCCTTGCCGCCGAGTGGCTGCGGGAAAGCGGCCTTTCGAAGGAGAGGCACTACGACGTGGCCCGCTGGTTCGAGCGGCAGCTCTCCACCTCCGGCCAGTTCCAGTACAGCCTGAAGGGAGCGGAGCGCGACACGTCGCTGGATGCCGTCGACGATTTCGTTTCCAACCATCGCAGCGGACACTGCGAGTACTTTGCCACCGCCCTGGCGATGATGCTCCGCAGCCAGGGAATACCGTCGCGGGTGGTGCTCGGCTACCACTGCGATGAATGGCTCGAGAACGAGCAATGCTACCAGGTTCGGCAGTGGCATGCCCATGCCTGGGTCGAGGCCTTCCTCGACCAGAGTCAGGTCCGGCAGGCTCCGAAGGAGCTGCGAGGGAGCGCGGGGATTGACTGGACGCATGGCGGTTGGTTGCGATTGGATGCGACGCCAGCGGGCGTCGTGGGCACAAAGGCGGCCGAGAGTACGCTGTGGGGAGCCTGGCAGGGCCGCCTGCACGCCTTTCAACGCTATTGGGACCAGTACATCGTCGACATGGATCGCGCCAAGCAGCGGGAATCGGTCTATGAGCCGATTAACAGGGCGATGCAGAACGTCACCCGCCGGCTGTTCGATTTCGGCTGGTGGAAGGGGCTTGCCGCCGGCCTGTGGGCCTCCTTGGCCGCAATGCTCCGACGTGGTATCATGGGATGGCTGTTCGCCGTGTTCGTGTTGCTCGTGGCGGCGGTCGTGCTGGCAATGCTGGGCTGGTGGCTTGTACGCGGCCTGGGGTGGCTTTGGCGGCGGTTCGCCGGGGTTGGCGGAAGGCGGCAGGCCGGGGCCCGCCAGGGATCAATGGGTAGGGCGATTGAATTCTACCACCGCTTCGAGCAGATTTTTGCCCGCTCCGGCATGCAGCGCGCCGCGGGCCAGACCCCCTGCGAGTTCGCCCATGCCGCCGGCACGCGCCTGGCCACGGTCAGCGGGCGGAGCGAGCTTTACACGAGGGCCATGCAGGTGGTCGAGGCCTTTTATCGCGTTCGCTTCGGCCGCCGCGAGTTGGACCCCGCCGCCGCGCGGACCGTCGAGCGGGCCTTGGAGGAATTGACTGCGGGCAGCGAAAAAGTAGCAGGCACTCACCGAGTGCCGTAGGGTGGGACCAGCAAGCTTGCTTGCGCGGCCCACCGATGTTTGCTCATAGGACCTATAGGTCCCATGAAATGGTGGGCCGGCGCTCGCAAGCTCGCTGGTCCCCACCCTACTGCGAGCACCACGGAACTCTGACACTAGGAGCATACTCGCATGAAAATCGGTTTGGTGGGATATCAAGGTTCCGGCAAGAGCACGGTCTTCGAGTGGCTGACAGGCCAGAAACCCGATCCGGCCCTGGGCCACACCGCGCAGAGCGCGATGGTCGTCGTTCCCGAGCCGCGGATCGAAGGGCTCTGCAAGATCTACAAACCCAAGAAAGTGTCGATGGCTTCCCTGGAGCTGGTCGACACGCCGGGCCTCAGCCGCAGCCACGAGGGCAGTGCCGCCCGGCTGGCCTTGATCCGCGAGGCCGGCTGCCTGGTGCTGGTGATCGGCGCCTTCGGCCGCAGCGATCCTAAGACCGACCTCGAGACCTTCGACTCCGACCTGATCCTGGCCGACATGGAGATCGTCTCCAACCGCATCACCCGCGTCGAGGATTCGCTGCGCAAGCCGCTGCCGAAGCAGGAACGGGAGACCCTGGAGCACGAGCACGCCACGCTCAAGACCGTGCTTGAAGCCCTGGAGCGCGGCAAACCGCTCGGTGAGAGCGACATGACCGACGACCAGCTTCGCGTCACGCGTTCGTTCCGCCTTTTTGGCGAGAAGCCGCGGGTCGTGCTCTTCAACACGGCCGACGACGAGACGAAACCGGAGCGGTTCACGTCGCTCGGCCCGCCCGAGACGCCCACGCTGGCCGTGCCCGCAGGGCTGGAGCTGGAACTAGCCAGGATGAGCCCGGCGGACCGGGCCGAGTTCGAGGCGGAGATGGGAGTCGGCGGCACCGATCGCGACGCCCTGGTCCGCACCCTGCTGACGGCCTCCCGCCAGCGACTGTTCCTCACGGCCGGCGAGAAGGAAGTCCGCTCCTGGCTGCTGACGCAAGGCGGCACCGCGCTCGACGCGGCCGCCTCGATCCACACCGACCTGGCGAAGGGCTTCATCCGCGCCGAGATCTTCGACTATCGCGATCTGATGCGGCTGGGCAGCGAACGCGAAGTGAAGGCCGCCCACCTCGTCCGACAGGAGCCGAAGGGCTACGTCATCCAGGACGACGACATCCTGTTCATTCACTTCAGCAAGTAGGGTTGGCCCAGGATCGGCGAGCCAATAACTGGCGATAACCTAATTAACGTACTGTCGGCTCTTGTTGCGATTCACCACCAATTTGGCAGGGGATGAAAGGATAATGAAATGAGCAAAGGGAAAGCGGTCGCATTGGCGGCCTTTACGGCATGGCCGGTCCTATACACGGTTCTCTCATGGCTTGGCCCGATTGAAGGGATGCTGCTGACAAGCTCTTCCGGTTCGGGGGACGCAACGAGGTCACATGCCATCCTCTTGATTGTTTCTCTCCTGCGCCTCCTCACGATGCTTGAGGTCGTCGTTCTGCTCGTTATCTACATCTGCCATGTGTTCAAAACGGATCGAGTGCCGCAGGACAAGAAGGCACTATGGGCTGTCGTCCTGTTTCTCGGCAGCGTAATAGCGATGCCCATTTACTGGTATCTCCACATTTGGCCGAGAAGTGGAAAAGGCGCCAGCCACCAAACCCAAGCAGGATAAGCAGGATGGTGGCGCCCATGCTGCTGCGCAGAAATTGAACCGACGTTGGATTGGAATTGATGTTACCTTCTTGGCAATTGGCCTTATCAAACAACGCTTGCAAGACGCCTTTGGCGATTCCATCAAGACGACCTATGACGTGATTGGTGAACGTGTTAATTTGGGTTTCACGCGGAGCGAAAGGCGACACTTATTTCCGCACCGGTCCCTACTTCGGCTTGATCAAGATGTAATCCAGCCCGAACATATACTGCTTCTGGGCCTTGGGATTGGCCCCGACAACGACGGCGGAAAGCTCGTTCGGACCTTGTCGAAGGTCAAATGTGCCAAGCGAGATTTCCGCAGTGTGAATCACGCCGTCATGGAAGAAGTCGATTGGCTGGCCCGACTTCGTACCGTTGATGGCCAGTTGCACGATGCCATAGTCGACCGCCTTGAGAAAACGGCCGAAGACTTCGTAGCGGCCCGCCTTGGGGACTTGAAACTCCAGCAGCAGCTCGTCGCCGGGCTTCTGCCCGCCGTGCCACCAAAGATGCTGCCCGCCGCTATCGTCGTCCCAGTCCTGCGGCCCCGGCGTGCCGGTCGATTTCACGACCCGCATCTTTTCACCCTCGATCGCGCCGGGCACCTGAAGAACGGCCAGTTCCGGAACCGGTCGCAAGATAAGGCTTTCGGACGTGATCGGCGGGAAGGTGTCGTCCGTGCCGGGCAGGCCGTAGTAATAAGCCGTCACGGCCATATTCACTTTGCAGTCTTTCCAATGCCAGAGCTCCATGTCGAACTTGAAGCTCTTCGTGAAGGGGATGCGGTCGAGGATGTCGAAGCGATTGACGCTCGTGCGGCCGTAGTTTCCCGGCCCGTCGCAACGCGACTGGCTGTGATAGGCGTGGGTGAAGAGCTTAGGGCTGCTCCAGCCGTAGCCGTAGTAATCTTCCGTGCCGGTGCCGAAATGGCTGGGGAAGGTCTCGCCGTCGACATAGATCTTCTCGTCGCCCTCGCCCCACCACTCCTTGACGGGATTATCGATGAAGAAGGCCGCGCCGACGAAGATACCCTTGCCCTTGGCCGTCAGGTAGTTCCAGTCCTGCATCGGCCGCGTGCGGAACGTCGTGCTCGATCTTCCAGCGGGCATGGAAATACATCGAGCGATCGGTCCACTGCCAAGGTACGGTGGCCACGAATGTCATGACCGGTATGGGGATGCGGCCGTGATTCACCAAGCGGATTTCGCGCTGTTTTCTGGAAAGGCATGACCCAGTGGCAATACATCCAACCGCTATATTGGACGCCCAGCGGCAGCGACTCGAAGGGGTTGACTCCCGGTGCGGCGCCGAAGAAGTCGCCCAAGGGGGCCTCGACGGTCTGCCGGCCGTCGAAGCTGATTTGGATGACCAGCGCACGCAGGGCCGCCTCGATCTGGTCCTTGGGCACGTCGACTCTTGCCACCAGGTTGGCCACTGCTCGCGGACCGTTCAGTTCGAACAAGGTCGCCGTCTTGCCGGGGTCAACGATGGAACCGCCAAGATCCATCGACATGTCAACATTCGATGTATGCATCATGATGGTGTTCGACTTACCCGGTGCGGCCATTACCTTCACGTCCGGCAGCGAGGCGGCGATCCGCGGCTCACCCAGCCGTTTGGCTAGTTCTTTGATTTCACCTTGGACCGCTCCAAGCTGTGCGAGCGTGAACGTCTTGACCGGCGTGCCGGCCGGATAGGTCCGATAGCCAACGTGGTAGTATTGCCCGCCTTTGTCACAGGTCACTTTGCAACTCTTGGCGTAAGGAATCGGAAAATAGAGGTTCCAGCCCTGGCTCAACTCGGTGGCGATGGGGGCGGGCAGCAAGGGATGCTTGCCGCCCAGCAGGTCGGCCATAGGGGCCGCCAGGGCGGGCGTTTCCTTGCCATCGAGATAGATGCGGAGCGTGCCGCCCGGATTGGGCGACCAGAGGCGGACGATCGCGCCGGGCCGCTGCATGTCGGCCATCACGTATTCCTTGCGGCCCTCGCGGTCCTCGATCCGCAGGTAATTGCCCGAATCGTTGTTGGCGAACCAAGTCTTCGAGTCGGCGGGCGTGGTCGAAGCCCGATCGTAGGAGGAGAACTGACGGGTCGTGTAGGGCGGATCGGGGAACTCGGCCATCGCCGCCAGGTGGGTCATGTCGTTCAAGCAGGCTCGCGACGGAAATTTCGCCCGTCGTGGTGCGGCCGTCCATCGGCATCGGATGCGATTCCATGCGGGCGAGAAAGTCGGGGCCATTGCGACCTTCCTTGGGAGACCAGCCGACCTCGGCCAACGCGCACAGGCGGGGCCAGATCTGGCGGTCAACGTCGGCCGGCGTGGGCGTGTGCTCGGCCCACAGGTTTCCCTGCACTCCCAAGCAATGGGCGGCTTGTGCGGCGGTCAGCCTTTCCGGGATCGGCTCGAAGGAATAAGCCTTTTCCAGGCTGATCACGCTCAGCGGATTATCGAGGTAGCAGTGCGAAGTGGGCGTGGCCACATAGTCGTGACCCAATTGGGCCGCGGCGGTGGCGCCGTCCATGCCGCGCCAGCTCATGACCGTGGCCTTGGGCGCCAGGCCGCCTTCGAGAATCTCGTCCCAGCCGATCAATCGCCGGCCCTTGGAGGCCACGTGTTCTTCGATGCGGCGAATGAAGTAGCTCTGCAACTGCTCTTCATTCTTGAGTCCCTCGGCCTTGATGCGGGCCTGACACTTGGGGCATTGCTTCCAGCGGTCCTTGGGACATTCGTCGCCACCGACGTGGATGAAGGTCGAGGGGAACAGTCCGATGACTTCGTCGAGCACGTCGTCGAGGAAGGCGAACGTGGCGTCGTTGCCCGCGCAGTAGACGTTGCCTTCAATCCCCCAGACCGTGCGGACTTTGAACGGCCCGCCCGTGCAGGAGAACTGCGGATAGGCGGCCAGCGCGGCCACCGAGTGGCCGGGCATCTCGATTTCGGGCACGATGGTCACGTGCCGCCGTGCGGCGTAGGCGACAACCTCGCGGATCTCGTCCTGGGTGTAGAAACCGCCGTAGCGCTTGCCGTCGCGCTCGGTCTGATCGCGCCAGGCGCCGATTTCCGTGAGCTTGGGATACTTTCTGATCTCGATCCGCCAGCCCTGGTCGTCGGTCAGGTGCCAATGCAGCGTATTCATCTTATAGGAGGCCAGGCGATCGATCGTTTGTTTGACGAACTCCTTGCCGAAGAAGTGGCGGCTTTCGTCAAGGAGCAGTCCGCGCCAGGGGAACCGCGGGTGATCCTCGATCCGGCAGCAGGGGACCTGGATTTCGCGGCTTGAGTTCTTGCCATCCAGGCTGAGGCCCGTTTGCAACAGTTGCCGCAGCGTCTGCCCGCCGTAGAACAGGCCGGCGGGCGTGGCTGCGGTGATGCGGATGATGGGCGTCGGCAACACGTCAAGACGGTAGCCCTCCTTGCCCAAGACGGTTTCGAGGGTGGAGTCGAGCGTGAGCACGATGGCGTTGCCCAGCCTGCCGCCCATTGTCGGCATCGGTTGCACTGGGAGCGGCAAGCCAGTCGCCGGTCGCAGGATCAAGGCCAACATCTCGGCCTCGTCTTTCGCGGCTTCGCTGGCATAGATGATCGGCGTCTGGGCGTCAAGTTGTACATGGCCCTTTTGCCATTCGACCTTGACCGGACGGGGGACGAGCGCGGCCGGTTCAGGCTCCGCGGCAATCGCGGACGTTGCAAAAGCAAGAAGGGCGGTAAGGAGAACCATGGAAGCGGGGCTTCGCGGATTGGATTGCATGATGGGCCTCCGAAATGGAAAGGAAGTGTCAAATTGTTGGGCGATCCTAGTTTACCAGATTTGGAGGTTCTGGTAGAATCAGGCCGAAGGGTGGTTGTGGCCTGCGCAAACGTGGCGTTTTGGGCGGCCGAGACATTATTCGGCTTTCGTTCCCGGCCATGAGCGACGGGCGTTCACGCCCGTTTTCGGCTTCAGCCGGTAATCGGCCCGGCATTTATGCCGGGTTGACGGCAGATCACAATCGTTCCGTGCAGCAATTCGTTCCCGATTGTCAGGCCCGTTTACGGGCCTCCTTCCTCCAGGAATGTGCTATGGATCAAGTGGTAATTCTGGCCCGAGGACTAGGAACGCGGATGCGGAAATCGGATCCGGCGGTGGCACTCGATCCGGCCCTGGCGGCGGCCGCCGATAGCGGCGTGAAGGCCATGATCCCCATCGACCGGCCCTTCCTCGATTATGTCCTGGGCGTGGCGGCGGACGCCGGCATCACCAGGGCCTGCCTGGTCGTGGGACCGGAGCACGGCGCGATGCAAAAGTACTACGCCGAGTTGCGTCCGCGGCGGATGACGATCGAGTTCGCCGTGCAGGTCGAGCCGCTGGGCACCGCCGATGCGGTGGCCGCCGCCGAGCAGGTCGTCGGCCAGCGGCCCTTCGTGATGATCAATTCCGACAACTATTATCCGCTCTCGGCCTTCGCAGGGCTGCGCGACGCCCCAGGCCCTGCGGTCGCGATCTTCGACCAGGAGACCTTGGTGGCCCAGAGCAATATCCCGGCCGAGCGGATCTCGAAGTTCTCGGTGGTCGAGGGCGTCACCGAGGCCGGCGGCTCGCGGCGTTTGCTGCGGATCATCGAGAAACCCGACGCGGCGACTCTGGCCCGGTTGCCGCGGCCGTTGGGCGTGAGCATGAATTGCTGGCGGTTCGGCTCTTCGATCTTTGAGGCCTGCCGGCAGATCAAGCCCTCGCCGCGGGGCGAGTTGGAACTGCCCGACGCCGTGCAGTATTCGATCGACCGGCTGGGCGAGCGGTTCGGCATCGTGTGGTGCAAGGCCCCAGTCTTGGACCTTTCCAGCCGCAACGACATCGAACCGGTCGCCCGGCGGCTGAAGGGCGTGACGGTCGATTTGTGAAAACGTGTATGAACGACGCCGACCCTAAACCCCTTCTGTTCTACCGGCTGAACAAGACGATCAGCCCGACCAGGCCGGCAAAGACAAAGAAGGCCGCCAGAAAGGCCCAGGCGATCCAGGCCTGACCGGTCTTGATCTCCTCGCGCTGCAGGATCTTCTGCGTGCGGCGCTGAAACTCCACGCTGTCCTCGTAGCGGAGCTCGAAGGTCTTCTTGCAGGCCGGGCAGCGGCCGTTCTTGCCTAGCAAATCACTCGTGGCCTTGACGAGATGGCCCGAGGGACAGCGGATGTGCAAAAGCGTCGGCCGATTCTCCGCCGCCTCTTCCGACGATGCCGGAACCGACGGCAAAAAGTCCGTGGGACCAGATTGCGATCCGGCTGGCCAGGACTGTTCCACGTTTACTTTCGGCGCCGACTGCAAAAAGTCCTGACTGCCGGCGCTAGGCTCAAAGGTCGCGGGCATCGAGGGCGCAGGGAAACCGGTTGACGGAAGCGGTTGCACCGGAAACGAGGACGCGGGAAACGAAGGCGGCGGGAGCGGAGAAGCCGGTGTCTGCTCGGCCGCCGATTCGCCCCGCCGGGCAAATCGAAGGGCAGCGCGGCCTTCGCGCTGGGGTCGAATCCCAGATCAAATTTCGGCCTGCCCGCATCGCTTGCAGGCGATTCCTCCGCAGGCTGCTGCGGGGTTTGGGTCGGTCCCGGTACCGGGGCCACTGGGGCAGCCGGATCGACCGTCGGCGGACCGTAGGCAAACGGCTGCGGCGCGGGCATGGGATAGGGCCCGGCAGACATCGGTCCCGCGGGGCTGCCGGGCATCACCGGCATATTCTGGGGCGGCGGCATGCCGGGCATTCCGCCCTGCGGGGCTGGCGCGGGCCCGAGGCGCCTGGCGTCGGCCAGGTTGCTGGTCCCTGAAAGAAACCGCCCGTAGCGCCAGGGCCTCCCATTGCGGCAGGGTCAACCGTGGGCGGCGGAACCAAGAAATTGCTGCCGCACAGCGGGCATTGCAACAACTGGCCGACCTGCGACAGTTCGCCCTGCAAGACGTGCCCTTGGGGACAGCAGAACTGGAACGTCATGCTCTATCCTAAGAACTTTGCCGTGGATCTTGCCCAGGCCGTCTGCGGCCAATCGCTTCGGTCAGGAGTTCCCAAAGCGCTTCCAACGACTGCGGAATGACTCGAATTCCGGCGAGCGTGGACATGAAGTTAGTGTCGCCGTTCCAGCGGGGCACGATATGCCAATGCACGTGGCCCGGCAGGCCTGCGCCGGCGATCTGTCCCAGGTTCAACCCGACGTTGAATCCTTCCGCGCGGATCGTGCGTTCCAAGAGCCCGATCATTGCGGCGATCGTCTGCACGAGTTGGAGTTGTTCGTCCGCCGTGAGGTCATCCAGGCGGGCCACGTGGCGATTAGGGGCGACCAACAGGTGCCCATTGTTGTAGGGGTAGCGATTCAGCATCGTCAGCGAATCCTGGCCGTGCTCGACGACCAGCCGGGCGCGGTCGTCGTCACCGGCCACTGCCTGGCAGAGGAAGCAGTCCGGGTCTCCGCCTGAAAGCAGGGGCACGGCGGAATGCTGCAACTTCTCCCGCGTATCGGATATGTACGCCAGTCGCCAAGGGGCCCAAATCTGTTCGTGCTTCACGTTTTCTGCGTCCCCGTCGGGCGAGCCGGCCATTGAGTGCCCCGAAAAACCAGCCTCCGGGTGCCATCAACAACTTTGCAACTCGTTATCCAGTTTACCTTAACACTCATTTGACAACAAGTTGAAGCGATACGGGTTTGCAACGAAATTCGCCCTTGTGACGCCCCCTAGAAATGGGTACAGTTCCGGCCCGGTAAAGGAACAACGGGAGATAATCATGGAAGAGCATTCCGCCTGCACTCCGGACCCGCTGAATCCGCGAGGGTTCAACAAACTTGCCGTCTTGCCTTGTGGACTGACCACAAAGCACTTGCAATAGGCAATGGCCGACTTTCTGGATTTCTTAGGGTTCTTGAATCGGCAGTTGAACACTCGCCAGCTACCACGGCTGGAGTCGTTCCTAATGCCGGCCAATTTCAGCAGTATGGTCGGAGAATTTATGTCGGCCACGATTCCGAAATATTGCAAGAGGTTGGCAAAAAATACCTATCACAACGGCCATCCTGACCTGGTGCCAGCCGGCAATTTCCCCAACAACGCCTGCCAGCATGGAACGGAAGGAATCGAAATCAAAGCCTCGCGGCATGGAAGCGGTTGGCAGGGCCACAATGCTGAAGATACCTGGCTGATGGTCTTCGTCTTCGACGCCAACAGCGCACGGGACACGAGTTTGCGGATCGATCCCAAGCCATTCAGGTTGCTGAAAGTCGTCGGAGCACAACTGGAAAAGTCGGATTGGGCCTTCTCGGGGCGTTCGGCGACGAGTAGGCGGACGATTACTGCCAGCGTCACGCGAGCGGGCTACGAGAAGATGGAAGCCAACTGGATTTACCGATCAGAATAATCGCTGGCCTGCGCCCACCAATTCATCAGCGTTGGTTTCCAGGTTTTTGAGTCGCGGGATTGCAGTCCGCGCCATATCGAAGTATTCGCGGTGCCGTTCGATGCCGACGCCCTCCACGCCGATTGCCTCGCAAGCCGCAACGGTTGAGCCCGAGCCCATGAATGGATCAGCAATCACGCCCGTGCCTAACGGCAGTGCGGCGTAGACGATTCGGCGCAGGAACGACTGCGGCTTGATGCTGGGGTGGTTGGCAATTTCCCGCTCTCGCTGCGGCGTGCGCTCGCTACGAATTACATCCTCGAATGGCAGGTCTGGGTAGCGGCGCAGACCGCCAGTTTGGTGTTGACGCAGGCAATCGGAGACCTTCAGATCCCCCAGCGGCTTACGAAGCAGGCCCCATGGCTCATAGCAACCCTTGGGCATCGAAGACACGCCAGGGAATTCCTCCTCAGCGTTCTTTGGCCGGTCCCCGCCGCGCAGGGTGCGAACGAGACGGATTATTTCCCCACGAAACTCTAGCCCGCCATCAACCAGGGCATCGTACAAGAGTTGGCAAATGAAGGCGTTGGTGGCGATAAAGACATGACCGCCAGGACGCATTGCGCGACAGACAAGTTGGCCCCAGTTCACGAAGAAGTCACGGAGCCGGGCTCGCTCTTTCTGATTCAATGCCGTGAACCGAGGAAGCGGCGCGCGAACGTGCCCGTCGAATGAAGGAGGAATGCGCCAAACGCCTCCTTTGCCGTTGGCCCGCTTCTCCAATTGGTCCGCATCATACTCTTTAACTCCGTAGGGCGGATCGGTGACAACGGCGTGAAGCGTGTTCTCTGGCAGTCCGGAAAGCCAATCAAAGCAATCCGCGTGAACCACCACGGACTTGCCGATCTTCGCGTGTTCAAATTGGGAAACAGGGATCATCCTCACAGTTTATTTCCCCAGGCAGCGCCCAATCTGCCGCACGGCCTGCCGCAGGCGGTTCTCGTTTTCGACCAGAGCCAGCCGCAAATGCCCTTCGCCGGCAGGTCCGAAGCCGCCGCCGGGACTTACCGCCACGTCGCCCTCCTTCGAGCAGCTTCATGGAAAAATCGAAGGAGTTCATCTGGCTCGCCCAGGGCTCGGGAATTTCGCCCACACGAACATCGAGGCCTTCGGCCGCTCGATCGGCCAGCCGAGCCGCTCCAGGCCGTCGCAGAGCACGTCGCGGCGATTCTGATAGATCATCGCCTGGGCCTCGACCGCCGCCTCGGCGTTCCGCAGGGCCAGGATCGCCGCGATCTGGATCGGGCGGAACATGCCGTAGTCGTAATAGCCCTTGATCGTGGAAAGGGCCCGCACCATCTCGGCATTGCCGCCGCAGAATCCGACCCGCCAGCCCGCCATGTTGTAGCCCTTGCTCATCGTGGTCAATTCCACGGCCACGTCGATGCCGCCCGGCGCGGCGAGGATGCTCGGCGTCTTGTAGCCGTCGAACGTCACGTCGGCATAGGCCAGGTCGCTGACGATCATCACGCCGTAGCGCTTGGCCAGCTTGACCGCCTCGACATAGAACTCCGGCTCGACAACGGTCGTCGACGGGTTGTGCGGATAGTTCACGATCCAGACCTTCGGCCGCGGCACCATGTGGCGGCAGGTGTAATCGACGTTGACCAGCAGCTTTTGCGGATCGGTGACCTCCAGCAGGATCGCGTTGGCCGAGGCCAGGGCGACTGCGTAAAGGTGGGCCGGATAGGACGGGGCCGGCACGATCGCCGTATCTCCAGGTCCCAAGCAGCGCCAGACACAGATGGCTAAACCCCTCCTTCGAGCCCAGGCAGGCGATTAGCTCTCGTTGGGGGTCGAGCCGTACGCCATGCTGGCGGAAATACTTGCTGGCCACCTCCCGCCGCAAGACTGAGGATGCCCGCCGCCTCGCTATATCCGTGGTTTTTCGGATCGCGGGCGGCCTCGGCCAGCTTCTCGATTACCAAGTCCTGCGGGGGGTCGGACGGATTGCCCATCCCCAGGTCGATCACATCGTCGCCGGCGCGGCGTTTTTCGTACTTCAGCCGATTAAGTTGGGCAAACAAATAGGGGGGCAGACGCCGCACCCGTTCCGACACTTCGATGGAGAAGGGCCGGCCCTGTGAAACTGGTTCGATTGCTTCTTTCGCTTCCGTACTCATCGGTCGGGCCCAGGGAAAAGGGGATAATGTATTAAGGATAACGGGAATTCGCTGACGGGGGAAGGTGGAAGCGACGGCTTTCCCCTGGTGCGCCGGTTGGAGTCCCGGCTTTAGCCGGAATCTTCGGGGGGGCCGGCTAAAGCCGGGACTCCAACTAGCGCCCCTTGGAAGATGCCCCGATTGTCTGCTAGAATTGAACCGAGTGTCATTAGGTAAGCAGCAAAGGGACGAGCATTGACCGGAATTGAACCAGGCCGCCCGGCCAACGAGAATCCGACGGAAGAGACCATTTCAAGTTGCCCTGCCGGCGACAGCACTGGCCAAGACAGTGCCGCAGGATCTGTCGTGCCGGCAGGCGATGCCGGCAACGAGGACGAGTCCGCCGGGGCGCCCGCTGGCGGGTCGCGGCGGATCTTGATCGGCTCGCAGCGCAATCCGGCTGCCTATCGTGCCCGTCCCAAGCGCGATTGGACCCCGGTCGAAGGCGAGGAGGTCGCCCAAGATCAGGCCGGCGAAGGCCAGTCCTCCCAGCAACGCGCGGAGGATTCTGAGGGCGGTCAGAGGCGACAAGGTGATCAGGCGCGACAAGGGGGCGAGGGCGGTCGCCACCGGCGGCATCGTGGCGGCCGGGGGCGCCGAGACCGGAGGGAACCAAACGCTGAGCAGCAAAGAGGGCAGCCAGGCATGCAAGAGCAGGGTGCCGTTTCGCAGAACCAAAGCAGCGACCGCGCCAGTTCAAACCCCTGTGCAGACGGTCGCAACCTCCTTGCCCGCCGACCAACGCCGCGCATCGGCGCCCGGTGAGAACATGCCACCCCCAACGCCGGTCGTATCGCCAATGCCTGTTGCCGCACACGCCCAGGATGACGCCTTGCGGGCCAGTGCGGCTACCTTGGCCGGCGCCGATCTCGCCAACCTCGATACACTTTCGATGCCTCGTCATCCGCTTCCACCGCCGGAGCCGCCTGTGGCGGAACAAGCACCCGATGTGGCCAAGCTTCCTCCCGACACCCAGGAAGACGACACTCCCGCCCTGTTCATCCCTGGCAATCGGCCCGGTCGCCGGCAGAAGCTCACGGCCACGATGGAAGCCGAATTGGATCGGGCCATGGGCGGGATGTCGTTGGACGACCTGATGACCGGCGGCGATAGCAGCGGCCAGGAAGGCGCCTTGGAGCCGGAATCGCGGCATCGCGGCCGAGTCGTCGCCTTGCGGCGCGACGAAGTCTTCGTCGAGTTCGGCGGTCGCGAGCAGGGCTGCCTGCCCGCACGCGCGTTCCAGACGCCGCCCCAGCCGGGCGAGACCATCGAAGTCATTGTTCAGCGATTTAACGCCGAAGAGGGCCTGTACGATCTGACCCTTCCCGGTGTCTCCGTGGACTTGGGAAATTGGGACGAAGTCCACGAAGGCATGCTCGTCGAGGCCCAGGTCACCGGCCACAACACGGGAGGACTGGAGTGCGAAGTCAACCACATTCGCGGCTTCATCCCCGTCAGCCAGATTTCCCTCTACCGCGTGGAAGACCTGGCCCAGTTCGTCGGCCAGCGGTTCACCTGCCTGATCAGCGAGGCCAATCCCTCGCGGAAAAACCTCGTCCTCAGCCGCAGGGCCGTGCTGGAACGCGAGAAGGAAGAAGCCAAGAAGACCTTCTTCGCAGCGCTCGCTCCCGGCCAGGTCTATGAGGGCACGGTGCGGAAACTGATGGATTTCGGGGCCTTTGTCGAGCTTGGCAACGGCGTTGACGGCCTGTTGCACATCAGCCAGTTGTCGTGGGGCCGCATCAAGCATCCCAGCGAGGTCGTGCAGGAAGGCCAGCCGGTCCGCGTTCGCATCGAGAAGATCGACCGCGAAACTGGGCGGATCGGTCTTTCCTATCGCGAGATGATCGAAAATCCCTGGACCGCCGCCGCCGGCAAGTATCCGCACAACAGCGTCGTCCGAGGAAAGGTCACGCGGCTGATGGAGTTCGGGGCCTTCGTCGAACTGGAGCCGGGGGTCGAGGGCCTGGTCCATATCTCCGAGCTTTCGCACAAGCGGATCTGGCGGGCCAGCGACGTCGTCAAGGAAGGCGAGGAGGTGGAAGTCCTCGTGCTCAACGTCAATCCCGAGGCCCAGCGGATGAGTCTCTCGATCAAGGGCCTTTCCAAGCCCGAGCCGACGAAGAAAGAAAAAGAAGAAACCCAGGAGGCCGAGCTGCCCCAGGCGGCGAAGAAATCGAGCCGTCCGTCCAATCAGCCGCTCAAGGGCGGCCTCGGCAAGTCGGCCGGCGGCGAGTCGTTGGGCCTCAAGTGGTAACGGTCGCCTTGCTCCGCGAAAATCATCATGCCCTCGAATCTCGACAAGAAGTTCGTCAAGATCTGGCAGTCGCTCAAGAGCCACGCCAGCGTCAGGTCAAGCCCTTGGTTCAAGAAGGCCGACGCGGCAGTTTCCAAGAAGGCCGCGGCCTATCAAGAGGCCTTGCGCAAGGCCCAGTCGGGCCTGGTTGACGATCTGCTGGCGCTGGGCAAAGCCCTGCGGGATCTGGAGGAGGCCTTCGTCAAGTCCGTCGACGCGCAGGGGCTCGGCACGATCGGCGATGGCGAGGTGAAAAAGGCAGAGATCGCCCCCCTGGTCGCCGAGATCAACCGCTACAGATCCGAAGTCCAGCACGAACGTTCCCTCTTCGATTCCAGGCTCAAGACCGCTCTCTCGGCGGCGGACAACGATCTCAAGAAGCTCGAATTGATCGAGACCGGCAAGAAAAAAGAGATCTGGAAGGGCTTCGGGATCGAGCTGTAGCCACGACGCCATAGAGATCGGCGGGTTGCTTCCGGATTGGAAATAACTGCGCACAATAAGAAAGGAGAACGAAAATGGCAGAACCCAAGATTGCAGGTCGGAGTCCATGCAAAGTGCAACTCGAAGCAGGGGAACATTGGTGGTGTGCCTGCGGCGAGTCCAAGTCTCAGCCGTTTTGCGACGGATCGCATAAAGGCTCGTCTTTCTCGCCCTTGAAAATCGTCGTTGACGAACCGAAGGAAGTATTCCTGTGCGCCTGCAAGCACACGCGCAAAGCACCGTACTGCGACGGCACGCACAAGGGGCTGGGGTAGGAGGCCGAGAGCCAAGGCATCGACGCCATGAAACACCCACGGCTCGCAATTACCTTCATGGCGGCAGGTCATTAAGCGTCAGATTTGCTTGCCAGCATCTTGGCTGGCTGTAGGCTTGGCGACGATGTGGCTGGTTTGCGGACACGCTCCAGCAGCAATCCAAGCGCGAACGGATCGGATCGTTTGGGTTGCCATTCGTTTTTGCACGCTTCTGTCACTGGTCGTCATCGGCACCGAGTGGATTCGTCGAGCCAACGACTATTTGCCGTTGTGGGGCTGCATCACTCTGCCGAGTTGCGAAGCGGTCGTGATAGCGGCGTCACTTGCCGTCGTAAGTCTTGCAGGATACCGTTTGGTGTGGCATTTTTACTAGTGCCGCAAATCACATTTGTCAGCCCACCAAAACCAAAGTTTCACCAGATTCTCGGTGACTTACCCATTTTTCCTTCCAGGTCGCCGGGCGTTTCACGGTGGCGGCTGTTACGGGGCGCCCAGTGTAGGTCCAGCGGAAGGGTTTAGCAAACGTGCGGTTGAAGTAGTCGATGAAGGCCAACAGTCGCTCCTGTAACGCCTCCGTCGATTTGAAGTTGCCGCGTCGCAGAACACGTCGGGTCACGATCCCGAAAACGATTTCGATCTGGTTCAACCAGGAACTGTGCTTCGGCAAGTACACGAAGCGAATCCGATGACTACCGTCGGAGAGAAAAGCCTGACGACTGGCCATCGATTTCAGAATGCCGGCCTTGTCTTTCTGGCCCAAGGTGCTCGGGTCGATTCCCTCCAAACGCGCGACGTAACGGACGAGACTCTCGCTACAGTGCGTGTTCAAGTTGTCCACTACAAACCTCCAGCCCGCCTGCGGCTCAGTTGCAACCGTTTGTTGGATATGCCGATAGAAATCCTCCTCCGTCCGCGTCAGACCAATCGTCGGTGCGATCATTTGTCCAAGCACCACGTGCCAATTCCCGATCAAACACAACGTGCCGTGACGCGTGTATTCGAATTCGGGCCGCGCCGGCTGACCGGGCTTCATGGGCTTCGTCTTTGCGTTCCGCTCTAATGCCTGGATGCCCGTCATCTCGTCCACGCTGACCGTGTGCGTATTGTACTGGAAGTACAATTCCGGGGCTTCGAGGTAGCACTGGCAGACGATCTGGACTTGCTGCTCAAAGAGCTTCGGGTCTTTCTCGGTGGTGTTCAGCCAATACTTGCTGCGATGCGGTTGCAGTTCGGCCCCGGCCAGATAACGATTGACCTGACTAACCGAGATGGAGGTGACGATGTTGCGGCGGACGAGTTCGTCGGCGAGTTCTCGTCCGGTCCACTCGTTAATGGGCCGTCCCGATTGGTCTGCCGGTTCACAGGCAATGGCCAGGACCTGCGTGACTTGTTCGGCCGTGAATTTGCCCGGCGACCCGCTCCGCGGCGCATCACTCAGGACATCTTCGATGGCGCGGCGAAGTGCGGCTTGCGATTCGCGACACTCGATGGCCACCAACGCGTCGAACGACTGCTTCCAACGTCGCCTCCACACACCGATCTGCTTTCGCCGCAAGCCGACGATGCCGCTGATCGCCCTATTGAACATGCCGCCAAATGCCAGTACGATCAAGTGGCGCGCTGGACGAGCCGTTGGGCCGCGGTCGTCGAGTGGATCATCTCTTGCAAAATTGAATGTTGCCTCTCCGTAAGCACGATTTTGGCCGCCTTGCCAGACATATCCTTCCTCCTGTTTGAGACCGAGACGTAAGACATCGCGGTTATCAGACAGGAGGAAGGTCTTTTGATGCAATGGAAATGGGGTAAAATGCGTTATCTAGGAAGCAAGGAAATGCCGGAATCTGGGCGAAACAAGGTCTTCATGTACCATCAATTGTGATTTGCGGCACTAGCTTCATCTCCCCGCATCCGCAAGCAGCGGCAGGAGGCGGTTGGCAAGCGCCGGAGGCAGATCGGCCAGGATCTCGCGCCCGATCAAACCTACGTCGATCATGTCGCGCAAATGGACTCGGTCCTGGTCCCGGTTGGCCTCAAGCTTCATGCGCACCAGGTCCAAAAGCGTTACCACCCACAGTCCGGGGGCAAGAAGTTCCCGCTGCTCGATCGTTGCCGCCGGCGTCTCATTGTCGGGGCGGACCTTTTCGCCCGCCCAAAGCAGATGAACCCCTCGTCGCGGATTGGGATTGGCCCGCTCCAGGAACATCCCCACGCCCACGACTTCAAAATAGTCCATTTCCACCGACAGGGCAGCGGCACGGGCCTGCGGCAGATCGCCGCGATCGAGCAGAATGTCAACGTCCTTCGTGACGCGGACCGCGTCCGGATCCTTGGTCGAGACCCAGGCCGCAACGGCCTGGCCTCCCACGACAGCATGCGGCACGTGGCGCTCGCAAAAGGCCGCGGTGATTCGGCGGAATCGCTCCTGTACGTCGTCAACGGCCATGCGGTGCAGCAACCACGGGTTCGAGGGCAATGAGAGGCCAAGATCGGACATCGGGTCAATTGGTGAGGATCAACTTTCGGAGCAAAACGTGGCCGGGCGCACCGTTTATTGTACCTTTTCTGGTCCTGTCCTGCTACTCCGCGGGCTTCTCTTTCCGGGAATGGATAAACCGAGGGAGGGGAACCCGCTGAAGCCAGATGGGCCGTTTTGGCCAAAAACCGTCGAGACTCCCACTGCAATGCAAGGAAAACTCTGGAAACGGGGATCGGGTGTGCCATAAGAGTGGATCGTCCTCTCCACCCTTTTCTGGTAGAATGCTATGCGTAACTGACTCATACCTGTCGCACCGTGGAGGTGACCTTTCGATGTGGCCCTTTGTGATCTTCTTGCTCGTGTTTTTCGGAATCCTCGTGATCCTGGCGATGATTATCGTCGGCATGTACAACCAGTTGGTGACCGTGCGGAACCGCTATAAGAACGCCTTCTCGCAGATCGACGTGCAGCTCAAGCGCCGCTACGACCTGATTCCCAATCTGGTCGAGGTAGCCAAGGGCTATATGAAGCACGAACGGGAAACGCTGGAAGCCGTGGTCAAGGCCCGCAACACGGCGTCGGCCGCCGGGCAGAAGGCCGCGCAAAACCCGGGCGATCCTCAGGCCATGGCGGCCCTCAGCGGGGCGGAAGGCCAATTGACCGGCGTGCTCACCCGCTTCATGGCCCTTTCCGAGTCGTATCCGGACTTGAAGGCCAACCAGAACATGCTCGCCCTGCAGGAGGAATTGACGTCCACTGAGAACAAGGTGGCCTTCGCCCGGCAAGCCTATAACGACTCGGTCATGGTCTACAACACGCAGCGGGAAACATTCCCCTCGGTCATCATCGCCAACATGTTCAACTTCCAGGCGGCCAGTCCCTTCGAGATCGAAAAGGTTGAAGAGCGCGAGGCGCCGAAGGTCTCCTTCGGCGGTTAGGTTGTCGGAAACAGCGTAGGGTGGGCCGAGTGATGCGAGTCCCACCATGAATCATCGCGAGATGGTGGGACTCGCATCACTCGGCCCACCCTACAGGGCTGATTCCCATGGCCATGGATTTCTTCGAACGTCAAGACCGCGCCCGGCGCCAGACCTTCAAACTGATCGTCCTCTTCGGCATTTCCGTGGCGGTGATCATCGCGGCGGTCTACTTCATCGCCGTGCTGGTCACGCAGGGCGGCAGCCACGGGGCACCCTCTGGGTCCGGCCGCTACGTCGCGCAGCCGATCAGCTTCTGGGACCCGGGGCTCTTGGCGGCGGTGGCCCTGGGCACGACCATCGTCATTGCGATTGGAAGCCTTTATAAGGTCTCCGAGTTGGCCTCCGGCGGCGAGGTCGTCGCGCACATGATGGGCGGCCGGCTCGTCGATCCGCAAACGACCGATCTGGCCGAGCGCCGGCTCTTGAACGTCGTGGAAGAAATGTCGCTGGCCTCCGGAGTGCCGGTACCGCCGGTCTACGTGATGGACAACGAGCCCTCGATCAACGCCTTCGCTGCCGGCTTTCGGCCCGCCGACGCCGTGGTGGCCGTCTCGCGGGGCTGCCTGAAATATCTCACGCGCGAGGAATTGCAGGGCGTGCTGGGCCACGAGTTCAGCCACGTGCTCAACGGCGACATGCGTCTCAATCTCCGCCTGATCGGCCTGGTCTATGGCATCCTCGTGCTTTCGATCATCGGCTACTTCGTGATGCGCTCGGCCGGCTTTGCCGGTTCGTCGCGTGACTCCGAAGATCGCCGCGGCGACAATCGCGCCGCCTACTTCTTCATCGGCCTGGCGCTCTACATCCTGGGCTACCTCGGCGTGCTGCTGGGCAATATCATCAAGGCCGCTATCTCCCGCCAGCGGGAGTTCCTCGCCGACGCCTCCAGCGTGCAGTTCACCCGCAACCCCGCCGCCCTGGCCGGCGCCTTGAAGAAGATCGGGGGGCTGGCCGAGGGCTCGCGGATCAGGGATCCCCACGCCCACGAGATCAGCCACATGTTCTTCGGCGACGCCTTCGCCGGTTCGGTCTTCAATCTCTTCGCCACCCATCCGCCGTTGGCGGAGCGGATCCGGCTGCTCGATCCGAATTTCGACGGCGGCTACGCGGCAGTCGAGGCCATGACTGACGCAGAAGATGCGGCGGTTACTGTAGGACGGATTGCCAATCCGTCCTACGGGCCCGCCAGCGGCGCCGAGGTTGCCGCCTTGGCTTCAGGTCTGGCGTCGGCCGGGCCGCGGGTCGCTCGCCCGGTGAGCACCGATCCCGACCGGATCGTCGGTCAGGCCGGCAATCCACAAGCGGAACATCTGGAGCATGCCGGCCGGTTGGTGGCGGGCCTGCCGCCGCTGGTCGTCCAAGCGGTTCGCGAGCCCTATTCCGCGGGGCGCGATTTTTGCCCTCCTGCTGAGTCGCGAAGACGCGGCCACCCGCAAGCGGCAGTGGGAACTGCTCCAGGCCAGCGCCGAGCCGCCGCTGCTGCGGGTCGTCCAGCAGCTTTCCCCACCGCTGGACCAGTTGCCGGCGGAGAACCGCTTGTCGGTCGTCGACATGACGATCCCCGCGCTGAAGCGGCTTTCGCCGGCGCAGTACCAGGCCTTCCGGCAGATCGTCGAGGCCCTCACTTCCGGGGCACCTGCTACTCCGGGTCGTGGCAAGGTCGACCTGTTCGAGTACTGTCTGCGCGTGATTCTCTTCGGCTACTTGGATGTGCAGTTCGGATTGCGTCCCGCGCCGGTCGTCCGCTTCAAGACGGTCGGCGCCGTGGGGCAGTCCGCGGCGGTCGTCCTCTCGTCGCTGGCCTATGCCGGACAGAGCCAGCCGGACGACATCCAGCGGGCCTTCCAGGCCGGCGCCCGCGATCTGCTCGGCCAGGCACAGCTTGTTCCACCCCAGGAATGCACCTTCGACAGCTTCGACGCCGCCTTGGCCCAGCTTGCGCAGGCCAGCCCGGCGGTGAAGCGGCAGGTTTTGGCGGCCGTGGTGGCCTGCATCGCCGCCGACGGCAAAATGACCGTCGTGGAGAACGAGCTTCTGCGCGCCGTGTCGGCAGCGCTCTCCTGCCCTCTGCCGCCCGTGCCGGTAGGGTCCGCCCGTGAGTGAATTGCACCGTATCGTAGGGTGGGACCAGATCGCGTAGCGAGCGCAGGCCCACCATCATTGTCGGGCAAATATAGTAGGGTGGGCCTGCGCGCTGCGCGATCCGGTCCCACCCTGGCCTGCGCGAAAGTGGCGTCTTGGCAGGACGAGAGGTTATGCCGCTTTTGTTCCGGGCCACGGGGACGGGCGTTTACGCCCGTTTCGGGCTTCAGCCCGTAATCGGCCCGGCATTTATGCCGGGTTGCTAGCAGGCGAGAAGTAACTCACCAGTTTGGCGACTATGGATGTCAGGCCCGTTTACGGGCCTCCTTTGTCGCGACAATCCGTGGGCAGGAGCCCCGTAAACGGGGCTGACAACGCGAATCAATCGATGAGTACAGCCGATATTGGCGGTTTCGGCTTGCCCGGCATAAATGCCGGGCCTAATACCGGCTGAAGCCGGAAACGGGCGTGAACGCCCGTCCGCATTTCCTTCGGAACAAAAATGCGCCGCACAGAACACGCGATTTCATCCAAATCATCCGACTTTTGCGCAGGCCAGTCCCACCCTGCGTCTTTCCGCCATTTTCCAAGGGGACATTCTGCTTTTCCTTGACAAGGGAGGCGGCTTGCGTTATTCTCAGGGTGTATTTACCCAGCGAAATGCCCGCCCCGCGGCCGTCCGCCGGTCGCCTCGGCGCAGCGTTTTTGCCGTATCTGAAACACTTGATAGGGAGTCACCAACGCATGCCTCGAACCCCCAGAGCATCTGCCGGAGGCCTTTGCTACCACGTTCTTAACCGCGGAAATGCCCGTGCCGAAGTTTTCCACGACGCCCGCGACTATGCCGACTTCGTGCAACTTCTCTACGAGGAAACCGAAACTCGCAACGTGCGGCTGCTGGCCTATTGCCTCATGCCCGACCATTTCCACCTCGTCCTCTGGCCGCGAAAAGACGGCGACCTCAGCCACTGGATGCAATGGCTCTCGACGAGCCACGTCCGCCGCTACCATCGACTCCATCAATCCAGCGGGCATATTTGGGAAGGCCGTTTTCGGGCCTTTCCGGTCCAGCCCGACGAGCATCTGCTGATGGTCCTGCGGTACGTCGTGCAGAATCCCCTCCGGCTCAAGGAACTCCACCTGCGCAAGCCCGAGCGGTGGCCCTGGTCCTCGCTCAGCAAGACGTTGGCCGGAGTGGATCGTCCCACGATCGATCCGGGCCCGGTTGATCGTGGCCGGAAATGGCTGCAACTGGTCCAGCAGCCCTTGACGGACGAGGAACTGGCCATCGTGCGACACAGCGTCGTCCGCGGCACGCCGCTGGGCGACCCCAAGTGGCAGAAGCGGATTGTAGCGAAATTAGGGCTTCAATCGACGATGCGGCCCCGCGGCCGGCCGCGCAAGACGCCGCTGGCTTGAAGGGCACGTCTTTTGCCCGCACCGCGCCGATTTGATAACCTAGATTTTCCTAGAGCCTGTCCCAACAACTTGGGGCCGGAAATCGACATCGAAGCCCGACGCGCAAGCGAGGAAGCCGTCCTTCGCTTGCAAATGCACATCCCTCGCTTGCGCGTTGGGCTTCAACCCGAAGATCCAGGGGAGCGATCACGATGTTGTCAATCTCGACGGTCTATGTGCTCTTTGCCTTGGCGACCGCGCTGGCCGGCCTGGCGGGCGGATGGTGGCTGCGGAGCCGGGGCCTGGAACCTCAAGAGGATCCCGTCGACAAGGAGGAAGTTCGCCGCGCCCAGGAATTGCTCGGCTGCCTGCAAAAATTGGCCGCCGGAGTGGCCGTCGAATTGGGCGAGCACAATACGCGCGTCGAGGAGATCAATGTCGAGTTGCAAAACGACAAGCTCCGCGAACCGGCCAAGATCCTCAACGTCGTCACCAAGCTGGTCGATGTCAACAAGACGATGCAGGGCCGCTTGGACCAGGCAGAGGACCGGCTCCGCGAGCAGGTCCGGCTGGTCGAGTCGCACGCTGCCGAAGCCCGTACCGACGCCTTGACCCTGGTCGGCAACCGCCGGGCCTTCGAGACCGATATCGCCCGTTGCCTGGCCGATTTCCACCGCATGGGACAGGTCTTTTCGCTGGCCATGATCGACCTGGACAAGTTCAAGCGGCTCAACGACACCTACGGCCACCAGGCGGGCGACGAGGTCCTGCGCGGCACCGGCCGTGTCTTGCGGCGGGTCTTGCGCGAGAGCGATTCCATCGCCCGCTACGGCGGCGAGGAGTTCGCCGTGATCTTCAACCGCGCAACGATCAGCGAGGTCCAAAAGGCCTTGACGCGGCTCCGCAAGGCGATTGCCAACGCCGCTTTCGAATTCCCTGGCGGAAAACTCCAAGTCACGATCAGCATCGGTGCCGCCCAGGTCATGGCTGGGGAGAACCTCGAGGCGATTGTCCAACGGGCCGACGCCGCCCTGTACGCCTCGAAAGAAGCGGGCCGCAACTGCGCTCACTGGCACGACGGGCAGAAGGTCCTTCCCATCCTCGACGCGGAGACCAATCAGGTCCCCAAGCCGGTGATGGCGACCAAGGCCGTTGAAGTGCCCAAACCGGCCGCGGTTGCCGCCGCCGGGGAACCAGCCGGCGACGAGTCGACGATCGAGAAGCTGGCCGACGATCTGCCGGCCATTCTCAACCGCACCGCCTTCTGCCAGCACGTGCGGAGCCGGGTCGCCGAATGGAAGCGCGGCGGCCCGACGCTGTCGCTGGTGCTCGTCGAGATCGATCGTTTTGAGAGTCTCACGCAACTCCACGGCACGAAGTTCCGGGACCTGCTGGTGACGAGCCTGGCGCGGGTCGTTTTCGCCGGCGTGCGGGAGATGGACATGGTGGCCCGTTACGGCACGAGTAGCCTGGCCTTCCTCTTGCCCAAGGCCCAGCTTCCCGACGCGATTCGCGTCGCCGAGCGAATTCGCGAGGCGGCGAGCCAGGTTGTGCTGACGGTGGGCGAAGCGAAGGCGGGCTTCACGGTCAGCATCGGCCTGATCGAGGCCGGCTGTGCCGACGACATGGTGGCCCTCTTCCGCAAGGCGGAAATGGCCCTCGACGCCGGTCGGCAGCGCGGCGGAAACTGCCTCCACTACCAC
This sequence comes from uncultured Planctomycetia bacterium, assembly GCA_963824275.1. Classification (GTDB taxonomy): domain Bacteria; phylum Planctomycetota; class Planctomycetia; order Pirellulales; family Thermoguttaceae; genus JANXQG01. The sequence goes on from CAWGOT010000014.1 coordinate 306,458, forward strand.
GACGGCGATCGCTGCCAGTTGGCCACGCCCGCGGCCATGGCGGAGGCCAGGACGTAAGACTGGCGACTGGAGGATGCACGCGTATTGGGTGGCACCTGACCCTCCTTCGACCATCTTCTGACGATGCTGATCGAGATCGAGCGGCGGACCAACGAATCGGCGTGACCGCTCCGCGTTCGACGCCAATTGGCACGACAAGGACGCCGCCGGCACGGAGTATGACCACTACGGCATCGCCGTCGGCCCGGTGCTCTGAGCCTCGTCTCCAGGACATGAAAGGGGCTAGGAAATCAATCGTCCTAATCTATCCCAATATCAGTGATGTCTTTTATGGCATTAGTGCCAGTCACGTGGCTGTCACCTTTGATCTTTCCATTGCTGCAGAATGGCTTCGAGCGCGCGCCGGCGTTCTTCGCGCCTATTCTCCTCCAGCCGATCACGCACGTCCTTTGCACGTCCGTCCATCCGGTCGGCCTCTTCCGTTCGGTTTTGCTTACGAAGCAGCTTCGCGTAACAGTCGAGGTCGACAGCCACCTCAAGATGCAGCTTGCCGAACGTCTTCTCGTCAAGTTCGAGGGCGCGGCGGAGACTTGCCTCAGCGTCCGAGTATTTTCCCTGATCGGTGTACATATCGGCGAGTCCCCTCAGGGAATAGACCGTGGAACGGTCGGTCGACATGTCGTTTTTTTCAGATCGCATTATCGCATCCTGGAACGCTGCTTCGGCCTCCGGGAGCTTCTTAGCCTTGTAAAGTACCTTACCGAGACGATGGAGATTCTCTGCGACGCACGGATGATTCGCGCCCCGAACCGCTCAAAATCTCGAACGACTTCGCGCAATAGCGGCTCGGCCTTATCGAGTTCGTTGTTTGCTTCCAGAATTCCGCCAAGTATGCCGCGTTGATTCAAGTACTCTGGGTGAGCTTCGCCTTGCATCCGCCGCCTCATCTCGACCGTTTCAATGCATTGCACCTTTGCTTTCTCCCAGTCGTTCTGAAGGCAGTAGGCTACGGTAAGGTACTGATTGCAAGCGATAATCGACCCGCTGTCAGGCTTAAGAAGCCGAACTAGAACTCTGTTCGCCGTTTGAAATTTGCCGATTGCTGAGGCGTAGTCGCCCTCCCGCATTAACCGGTCACCTGAGACATTCATCAACTGGATTGCCTCCTGGAATTCTACTCGATCGGGGTTGCTCAGCGTGCAAAGCTGAGTTAACTCTTCAAGAGCGCGGCGTTCCGTCATCGTTCGGTAGTTGGCAGGTCCTACAAGCTGTTCAGTAACCTCGACAATTTGCCGTTGGATCTCGCGCCCATTTTCATAATCCCGGAACCAATTTTGCCGTTTCCCCTCCTCTCTCAAGCGGCCCACTCGATCCTTCAAGGCCGCTTCGACGTTCCGGCGGAAGGCACCAAGCGGGCAAACTTGAAGGTCCTGGGGCGCGGCTCTGCGGCTGTGCCGCGAGGCAAATTTCCGATCCGACGACCGCCAGCGCCCCTAGGAACATCCCAATGACGGGATGCCGCCACGATGAGTGAAAAACGCCTCTTGCATTCTGAATTTCCATTTCTATCCTCCTTGCTTTGTCCGATCCTCGTGCAAAGCGGCCAACGGGCATCCCCCATTGTCGCACGGCCACCGGCGGGCTGTCAATATTACATTTTGTCCGGAGTTACCCCAACTTATCAAATTCCGCGACTGCTCTCCCTTCGCGCCGCTCCCTGAACTCGTGTTGTTCGTCGGAAGACCGCTATCCCTTTAGACTCACGAGTCGGAAGAATCTCTGCGCGGAAAGGATTTTGGCCATTCTTCCCCTTATCCGCGCCCATCCGTGTCATCCGCGGTTCGCCACTTCCTGCGGCAAGTCCGATGCCCTTTTTTGCGCCGGCCGTGTATATGTTCCATAGATGAACGCCAACCAAACACTTCAGGAATACGCCGACAACAGCGGAAACCGCCTCAACGTGGACCGCGCCCGCGGCGTAACCCCGGCGTCAAGCTGCTCGGCCGCGTCTCGAAGAAGGGCCGCGAATACCCGCCGGCAGTCATGGCCAAAGCCTTGCCGCTGTACGAAGGCATGCGGGTCGACGTTGACCACGTCGATCCCGGCCAGCGCCGCAGCCTGCGGGACCGACTCGGCCTGGTCAAGAACGTGACCTCAAGGCAGACGGACTGTGCGCGATCGGAGACGGAAACCTCAAGTCTTTGCGGGCCAAGACGTTGCGGCTTTTTTCCCGCGGACATCCCGCCGCAGGTTCTCGAGACGCTGACGAAATCCGCGGTTTTTCTGCGGGCATTCCCGTTTCTTCCCGGCGACGGAAACGCTTGAGGCAAAACGACTTAGGGCAATCGAGCCGACCCGCGGCCATGGTGCGGCGGGAAAAACTCCCCCCGGCCCTTGACAGGAATCGACAAGTATGGATAATTACCCGTATCATCCGTTCATTGACAATTCGGTTCTGCGGCGGGCCTTGCCGAGGCCCACCGCGCAACCCGGGGCGGCCTCGTCAGCCGCCCCGGCCAGGGCTTGCGCGCGCACTCCAGCGCGCTAGGCCCCTTTCCCGACCACAAGATCATCTCGCATACGATTGCTGCGGTGATTTCCGGAAAGACGAAGCCGCTCGCAGGCTGAAGCATCCTCGCACGGCGTCGACGGGTTCCGCCAGAACCCGAGTTCTTGGTTGGGAACTGATCGGGATCAAACGGGACTTGCCAGAACGAATCTCGGGCAAGTTCGGGCAAAACCACCCGTTGGAAGGATTGAACAGAACGAATGTCAAGCAAGTTCGGGCAAAAACCACCCGTCGGAAGGATTGAACGGGAATCAGCGGAGCGAATGTCGGGCAAGTTCGGGCAAAAACCACCCGTTGGAAGGATCGAACAGGGACTTGGCAGAACGAATTTCAAGCAAGTTCGGGCAAAAACCACCCGTTGGAAGGATCGAACCTGCCGCCCTCGCTGGCGCTTCGGGTTAGTGTCAATCGCAACCGTGCGCAGTATAATGCGGCCTCTTCCAGCGGCGTTACTTTCACGGAGCAAGAAGCGATGATCATCAGCGGGCTTTCGGGCAATGAGATCTATTGTCTCTCAAAGAAGGGCTACGCCCCCGGTCGGATTGTCGTGGGCAACAGCGTCTATTCGCTGGGGGCCGTCCGCGGATTGACCAGCGGCATCCGCACGCTCACCGGCGGCGAAATCCACTCGCTCACCGCGCTGATTTCCGACGGCCGTCACGCTGCCATCACGCGGCTGGAGAAGGAGGCTACGGACCACGAGGCCAGCGGTGTGACGGGCGTGACTTCCGAGCTCAAGAGGGTCCGCGGCCTGCACGAGTTCCTCGCACTGGGCACCTCCATCCACAATCGCCAGAGCACGCAGTTTTTCACCACGGCCTGCTCCGGCCAGGATCTCTACTGCCAGATCGACGCCGGCTACGAACCGCGACACTTCGTTATTGGCAACGTCTGCTACGCCTTGGGCGTGGGCCGCGGACTGATGGGCATGATCCGCACTTTCGCCGGCGGCGAGGTGAGAGAATACTCCGACATGTACAACCACACCCGCCATCTCGCCCTGGAACGCCTCGAGGCCGAAGCGGCCCAGCGCGGGGCTAACGCCGTGGTCGACATCACCACGCGGATCCTGCCCTTTGGGCCCGGCGTCCGCGAAATGCTCATGGTCGGCACGGCGTCGTACTGTCCGGCCCTGGGCCAGGCGGCCAAGCCGGTCACTTCGGAACTTACCGGCGAGGAACTTTGGAACCTCACCAGCCTCGGTTACCAGCCGATCCGCCTGATGCTGGGCTCGTCGGTCTACGCCTTGGGCTTCGGCGGCGGCATCCAGACCTTTTTCAAGTCGTTTGCCCGCGGCGAGGTGAATGCCATGACGCGACTGATCTACGAAGCGCGGGAGAACTGCCTCGAGCACATCCATCGCGAGGCAACGGAATTACAGGCCGACGGCATCATCGGGGTGAAGATCTTCATCTACGAAGTGGGCGGAGGGCTGGTCGAAGTAATGGCCATCGGCACGGCGATCAAGAAGAGCAACGCGGTGAAGACCGAGACGGAACAGCTTCCGCCGCAGGCCATCATCCGCGATCGCGACACATTCTTTGACTCCACCCACGGCGACGCCCGCAACCTTGGCCGGGAGACGGGCGGGATGGCGGTCAAGGCGTTGGAGATTGCGGGGAGTCTTGGGGGGTGAGCGGCTCGGTCTTCGGCTGCTCGACCTTGGGCGGCTCGATCTTGGGCGGCTCGATCTTGGGCGGCTCCTGGTGATAAGGCTTGCCCTGCGTGTAGAGCGCCAAGCGGGCTTTGGCCTCGGCCTTGTCCTTGTCGGTTGCCGACTTGTCGGCCGCCGCCAATTCGATGGCCTTGGCCTGGTTGTCCTTGGCCTTCTTGAAGTCGCCGCTCTCGGCATAAGCGGCCGCCAGCGTCTCGAAATAGCCCCAGTACTTTCCGCCGTCCAATTGGTAAGCCTTGCTCGCGTTCTCGAAGGCCTTGCTGCCGTCGCGATACTGCTCGTCCGGGCACGTCGCGTGCAGCCAGCCGAGGGCGTTGTAGGCGGCAGTCAGCTTGGGATTGACCGCCAGGGCCTGGTTGTAGTCGGCGATGGCCAGGTCGTAGTGGGCGATCTCCTGACCGATGCGGCCGCGGGCGTAATAAGCTTCGGCGTAGTTAGGATTGGCTCTCAAGGACTTGTCGTAATCGATGACGGCAGACCTCAATTCCCCAGCTTTGGCCCAGACATTGCCCAGCCCATAGCAAGGCTCGGCGAGAAGGGGATTCGGCTTCGCCGAGGTGAGCTGGCCCGGCGCTTAAGGGCCTCATCATTGACGGTGATGATGTCGACCGCTTGTTGGTAGTCGACGCGGGCATTTTCGTACTGACCTTTCTTGAAGGAGATGTTGCCGCGATTGACGTAGGCGTTGATGTCTTTCTCATCGATCGCCAGGGCCTGGTTCTCGTCGGCCAGGGCCTTGTCGTAGTCGCCTTTCTCGAACCAGGCCAGGCCGCGGCGCTCATAGGCCAGGACGTAACCGGGGTTGAACACGAGGGCATGGTTGTAGTCGTCGATGGCCAGGTCGTACTCGCCCAGGCAGTGATAGGCGTTGCCGCGATTGCAGCATAAGTCGGCCAAGGTGATGGCGTCGTCAACATCGGTAGAATCGAGGAGCTTTTCGGCCTTGCCGTAGTTGACGATGGCCTTGGCGTATTCTCCTCGGATGCGCCAGCCGTCGCCCCGATTTATATACTCGGTGGCATCTTGCACCTGGAGGCTGGCTGGAATAGCGAGGCATCCCACCAGGACTGCGGCGAGACGGACGACAAGGCGTTGCATTGCATGGCTCCTTGGAACGGACGGATAATCGGTGATCATCCCTTATATTCTGCTATGCCGATAGCAGGTCTGTCAACTATTGCCTGAAAAAGATGGCCGTTTCGCTGCGATCGGGGGGATTTTCGTCACCGCGATGGGTGCCAATGGGAGGGGGTCTCTTACCGAAACCGCGATTTTCCACACAGTCCCGCGTGCCCGATTCGATTTTGACCGCGATCGAATAAGGGTACCGTGGAATCGGGGCCTAGGGCGGCGTGAGTCAGTACACCGTACTAAGTACTAAGGACTCAGTACTCTGCACTCAGTACTCGGTGCTCAGTACTCGGTACTCCCCCTACTTCGCCCCCGGCCGGCAGTACGACAGCGCCAGCAACACGTAGCCCGTCACCAGGTTCGGATCGCCTTCCAGCCAGCGGCTCTTGTCGTTGGTCCAGGACCCGTTGGCCTGCTGCTTCGAGGCCAGTTCCTCCACAAGCTCTCTCCGCCAATCGTGCTTCACGCCCTTGGCGTCTTGCAGGGTGTCGCTGCCCATGGCGGCCAAGGCCTTGGCAAAGACGTGGTAATAGTAGTAAAGTCCGTCCGGCCCCAGGCCCGGGTTGGTCTTCAGGTCGTAGTTCTCCTGGATCCATTTCGTGGCCGCCTTGACGCGTGGATCGTCGGCCTTCAAGCCGCAGTAGATCATGCTCTTCAGGCCGGAGTAGGTCATCGAGGCGTAGCTTCGCAGGCCGCCGTTGGGCAGCTTGCCGGCCCCGCTTTCGCCGCCGTCGGCGGGCGTGTAGTAGAAACCGCCGTCGGGATTCTTGGCCGCGGCCGGCGTGGTGTTGTACTCGCTCTCCAGGTTCTGGCAGCGGGAGACGAAGACCAGGGCCTTCTTCATGGCCTCGTCATCGGGACCGTTGCCGGCGTCGCTGCAAGGCATCGACCAGGAAGGCCGTGTTGGACAGGTCGGGCCGCTTGTTCTTGCCGTAGCCCGCCCCGCCGTAGAATGGATCGGATTTGTCGATCTTCTTCGTCGTATCGTTTTCGTTCGTTGCCTCGGTCCACTGGTCGGCCTTGAGATACTTCTCCGCATTGCGGATCAGTTTCTCGTAACGCTTGTCGGCGTTGGCCTCGGTCAGGCAGGTCAGGGCGATGCACGTTTCATAGTTGTTGTAGCTGAGCTTAGGGCTGTAGATGCCGCCGTTAGGCTGAACGAAGCTCTCGATGTACTTCAGGCTGCGGGCCACGAGCGGGTCGTCCGGCGAGCGGCCGTTCCGCAGCAGCCCTGTGGTCACGAGGGCCGTCACGCCCACTCCCGCCTGGGGCGTGAAAGCGCCCTCGGGCGACTGCTGCTTGGCCAGGTACTCGATCGCCTTGGCAAGCATCGCATCGATCTTGGGGTCGGCCGCGACGGCCGCGCCCAGGTTGGCCAGGCGAAAAAGGCCGGTCGCGGAAAAGGTGGCGATCGCGGTTGACGTGGCCAGGAAACCGCGGCGGGAAAACGTGGGGAAGGCGGGTCTGTTGCTCATGACGGAAACTCCAGGAAAGAAATCGATGGGAGGGTGTGGCCTTCAATAATGCATTCTACGTGCCGGAGCAGGACCGGGGGAGGAGAGATGCAGTATCTCTATACTATACCATGATTTGGGACGAGGCGGCCGCTTGGAAAGCGATGCCCGGGTGTCGTTGGATTCGGCACGACTGTCGGAATGACTGACATCAGGCCTAACCGAAAGCACAGCGCACCATTGCGGCAAACTCGGCGGAATCCTCTCGGCAGGCGGCGAAAATCGCGTCGATTTCGTTTAGCCGTGCAAGCAGGAAAAAGGTCCTTCTTGCCTTGCTCGGGCCCCAAACCGGCTCGGCTGAAAGCTAACCGCCCCAAGTTCCGACCAGGCTTAACACATAG
>CAWGOT010000015.1:0-662203 GCA_963824275.1 uncultured Planctomycetia bacterium
CACCGTCGTCGTCGTCGTCGTCGTCGTTGTGGTCGTCGTCGTCGTCGTCGTCGTCGTCGCCGTCGTCGTCGGCGGCCGTCGGTGGAGCAAACGCGATTGATGGATAACGTGATTGAAGGACTGCTGGCCACCCGATTGATTGAGCGGCGGGAAGACATCGTTTCTACGTGGAGACATCGGGCGGAGTTCGGTTATCCTACGCCGGGTTTAGAGCGGGATGCAGCGATTGCGGAGATCCTGCCCTTCTTTGAAGCAAAGGGCGTTTATTCGCGGGGCCGTTTTGGCCTTTGGAGGTATGAGGTCAGCAACCAGGACCATTCCTTCATGCAAGGCGTCGAGGTCGTCGAGCGACTGGTGCGGGGCCGGCAAGAAGTTACAGCGATTGATGCCAATTACGTCAACCGTGGCAAGCAACCCTGGCCGCTGACCCGAGGGCAAGCACCCTTTTGAACGCAATCAAGCCGTGCCTGATTTTCGGCAATTACCCATTGCGTACAACCGATGGCGGGCCGAGCGGCTTCCTGGCTCAGAATCTCCTTGGCAACTCCAGCCCCTATTGCCACTTGGGGACATCCCAACGATGGCAGGAGCCCGTGGGTTGGCGCGCCACCTGGCGCCGCCGCATACGGCGCGAGCCCGGTCGGACACTGAGGAAAGCCGGCCTCCCGAGGGGCAGTTGGTTTGCGGACCTGGTCGTTTCGGCACGCCGCATTTTCGAGTGCGAGCATGCACTCGCGTACGATTGGATCTGGTTTCACGATGTCTGGAATATGACCGCCTGCCTGGACCAAATTGGGGCACATCAAAAGGTGATACTGCAGTCACACAGCCCGCAGTTGCCCAGCGAAGAGGTAGCCGATCAGGGTGTGCGGACGACGTGGCATGGACCCGACTGCGGAACGGCGTGCTTTTGCCAGGGCGGATATATGTATCCTGCCGAACGAGTATGCAAGGACCATCTGCGGTCCGCTGATTTCCCAGGACCAACGGGTCGAGTACCTGATGAGCGGTTGTCACCAGCAGGCGCCACGCTGCTCTCTCGCGTCGACCCAAGTCAGGCTACTATCTCTACCTTGGCCGCAGGGTGCCGATCAAGGGCTTCGACATGGTTCTGGAGTCATTCCAGAACGCCTATCGCACCGATCCCTCGCTGAGATTGCTTCTGGTCGGGCGTGGAGAACCGGTCCGAAGCCCCGGAGTAGTCGATATTGGATACTCCGAGGACCCGGCTAGCTGGCTCGCCGCCTGCGATTACCTGGTAAGTGCCAACCGTCAGTCTTATTTCGATCTCTCGGTCATGGAGGCCCTCTTCGCTCGGTACGCCAATGATCATTGCTTGCACCGGAGGACACCGTTATTTTGCCGATGCGCACTCGCCGGGTATCGTTCCCTTGCCTGCGGCTGAAGGTGAGGCACTGACGCGGTCGTTCTTGGCTCATCGCACCAAGCGGTCGGAAAACGCGCAAGGCTCGGAGGGCGAATTGCGCCATCTACCGGAGCCATTTTTCAGATTCGGCCTACCGCGATCGTCTCGATTGCTTGCTGGGGAGGCTCTTGAGCCGGACAAGTTGAAAGTCGCAATGCGAATGCGGGCTGAATCATGATGGCGCCGCACATTCCGACGAGGCTTCCAATGGGGAAGATCGAAGATTTACCGCGTGACATGAATCGGGATCTGGTCTCGATCATCATACCCTGCTACCGGCAGGCCCACTTTCTACCGGCGGCCATCGAGTGTGCCTTGGCGCAGTCCTACGGGGCCGTGGAGATAATCGTTGTCAACGACGGCTCGGATGACGGGACCGAAGAGGTGGCCAGCCGCTACGGAGAGCGGATAGCGTATGTTGCAAAGCAAAACGGGGGACTGCCGAGTGCGAGGAATGCCGGGATCCGCCAGTCACACGGCGAGTGGCTTTTCTTTCTCGACGCCGACGACCTTATTCATCCGGATGCCATCACGTGGCTAGTCAAGGCCGCGGCGGGGCGCAACGGCTGCGTGGCGCAGATGGGCTGGCGGCGATTCGCAAGCGACCCGCAGGAGGAGCCGTTCTTGATCAAGTTCCGCCAGAGATCGTTGAACCGCTGCCCAGGCTGCTGCATGAGAACCTGGGCCCGGTCCATTCGTTTCTGTCGCCCCGGAAAATGGTCCTGGACGCGGGAGCGTTCCAGGAAACCCTCCGGGGCGTCGAAGACTGGGACCTTTGGACGCGGCTGGCGCTGGCCGGTGCTCAATTCACGGCCGTTCGCCGGGTTGGAGCGTATTACCGCCAGACGCCCGGCTCGATGGTCAGGCAGCGCGACGTGATGGTGCAAGGCGGGTCGAGATCCTGTTGCGGGGCATCGCGAGATACTGCCGCGCGGCGAGCGATTGGCGGCGCTTGGCCATGATTTAGTGCAGTTGGAGCATGCGTATCTCCGCGCCCGCCTCGCACGCCGGAAGCCCGATCCCCTGGTGCCGCAATTGGCTGCGGCGTTGCGCGAATTGAATGGCTTGGGTTATCATCAGAAACGTTCTGGATCTGTACGATCGGCTGAGTGGATGATCGGCTACCGTGCCGGTTAGCCGCCCTGGCCTGCTTCCGCCTCTTTCGCAAAGACCGATTGAATTACTACCGCTCGCTGAACGAGTAAGTCCAGTAACAGAAGAAAAAAATGAATTTCACGGCACATAACATTTGCCTAAACGACGGGAAGCGGACGATGGACGAGGGGCCGGCACTTTGCGAGAAACAACAGTGCAAGGCTATTCTCCGAACTATGGACACGATTTGGAGAGAGCCCGATCGAGCAAGAGTTCGTGTCGTCGACCTCGTTGTCTCGAGGGCGGCTATACGGTTGAGTTCGCGCGGCACGGATACCAGGCATTAGGAATTGATGGTCCGTGAGATGAACTTCAAGAACTGCGAGATGGTCGCGGCAGACGTTAAGCTGCCAAACCTGAAATTTGTTAAGGATGACGTTCGCAACGTTGAGAAGTATGGCCAATTTGACGTTGTATTCTGCTGCGGCCTGCTTTATCACCTGGACAATCCGCATGCCTTCTGGAAAACCGTCGCCAAGTGTGCGACTACCGCGTTTATTCTTCACACGCATTATGCTGTCGGCCAACTGCCCGTAGGACAGCGGCCGCAGTCGGGTTTCTTTGTTGGCCTTGGTTCCCTCCGGGACCGCGTGCGGCGATCTCTGCGTCGTCGGTTCTTGACGAAGTCGAGCCGACAAAACACGTACTACGATCTCTCGTCTCTGGTGCTGAATGAAGGTAAGTGGGGCCGTTGGTTTCGCGAGTACGCACCGATGGCAAGTAACGAGGAAATTGAGGAGAATCTGTGGGCGTCGTACGGCAACTGCCGGTCCTTTTGGCTTCATAAAAGGAGCTTCTCCAGACCCTGCGCGAGGTAGGGTTCGACATCATCTACGAGCAATTCGATTTTCTCGAGGATATTGCGAAGGATACCTACATTGAGGATCATAACCGGAGTCTGTTCGTGGCACTGAAGTCGGACGCGATCGTGCGCTTGCCAAGCTGCGCCCCGTGGGACTGCTGGCGATGGCTAACAAAATTTCGCGGAACTTCACACTTCCGCTTGTTCCGCAAAGAGCGATTGAATTACTACCGCTCGCTGAACGAGTGAGTTCTCCATGAGTACATCGCTGTTTACCAAATGGTGGTGCGGGGCCCGCGGCGACGGTGCATCGTCTCCGGCTCCGGCAGTGCGCGATGCCGCAGGCGCCGAGGTCCCGCCCGTGCGATATTATTCCCTCGACGTGCTCCGCGGGATCGCCGCATTCTGGGTGCTGCTCTGTCACTACCCGTTTTCGGATGCCTTCCGCCAAGCGCTTCCCCGGATTGTAGACTTCGCATCCTTCGGGCATCTCGGGGTCCAGATGTTCTTCGTGATCTTCGGGCTACTGCCTTGCGGCTTGCGCGGCGCGAACCATGAACAAGAAGGAATCGACGCTCAGTTTTTCGCGCTGCCGACTGGTGCGGATCTATCCCCCATTCTGGTTTTCATTGGCCGTGCCTTTCGCCGTGATGTACGTGGCGGCGCCTGTGTGCCGGTGTGAAACAGGGACGCTGGGTCTGCCTGCCCCCCGGCCCGGATTTGACTCTGACCGGATGGGTCATGATTGCCACGCTGACGAGGGGACTCTTCATTCCAGGGGACGCGGCGTTCCGCGTGGTTAACTACGCCTATTGGTCGCTCCCCGTTGAAGTCCAGTTCTATCTCATTGTCACCTGCGCGGTCGTTTCCAGGAGATTCTACGGCGCCCTCGCCGCGGTCACAGTTCTGGTCTTGCCATTTACTTTCTTCGTCTCCGCTACACCGCGGGGCCTTTTCTTCCCCTGGCGGGCGCAGTTCGCCCTTGGGCTCGCGCTCTATTATCTCCTGAGTCGCGGAATTACGCCGGAACGCGTCCTCGGGCGGGCATCGCTGGTCGTTTCGGCAGCGGTCGTCTGTTTCCTGGTGCCCGTGTCCCTTATGATTTTCAACATGATACCGGTGATTCCCGATAGCGGGCAGGTGCAGGGCAAAACGCTTTTTGCCATACTCTTCGCCGTCGCCTTATGGTTCGGTCATCGATTCGACCCGATAGTGACGCGACTCCGCGGCGCTCGGAACCTGCTGGTCCGGACGTGCATCGGTGCGCTTTTCGTACTGGGAGCGATGTCCCATTCCATCTACCTGTTGCACTCCAACCTGCTGGAATTCCCACAGGCTGATCGCGAAACAAGTGCCGCAGTTTCCCATCGCGGGGGATATTGCAGCCATTGTCTGCACCTGCCTGCTGTGCTACCCGTTCCACCGGTTCTGCGAACTTCCGTTTGCGGGAAGCCGGCAGCCAAAGGTGACGCGGGGTGCCGCCCGCCCGGACGACGCAGTAGCCGCAGGGCCCGAACTCCCGGCTGTAAAGCGGCGTCCTTGGTCGAGTCCTGCGCGATATTGTAAACAGGCCAAAATGAACGGTTCTATTTCAGTCGTCATTCCCACGTACAACGCCGCCCGTTTCCTGCGGGAGACGCTGGAGTCGGTCTGTGCCCAACGCCGCCTGCCTGAGGAGATCGTGGTTGTGGACGACGCGTCGACGGACGCAACGGCCGACACCGTTCGGCAATTTGCCCGCGGCGCCCGCTGCCGTTGCATTTGCAGGTGCTGCCCAAGAACAGCGGCGGGCCGTCGCTACCGACGAATATGTGGGGCTGGAAAGTGCCAAGGGCGAGTTCATCGCGCTGTTGGACCACGATAACCTTATGCTTCCCGAGAAGCTTGCTCTGCAGGCCGAGGCCCTGGAGAGTCACGCGGAAGTCGACCTCGCGCCTAGCGATTACGAGCATTTCGGCCCCGAAGGCGTACTGCCCGACTCCGACGCGCGGCGCTGGGAGCCGAAGGGGCACCCGATGCTGTTCCGAGCGCGGCGAGGAACTGCAAGTCCTCGATCCCATGACGTGCGTCAGGGCCTTTGTCACGCGGCCCGGCTTGGCGTTGAGTTGCAGCAGCTACTTCTTTCGCAGCAGCCTCGGCGCGCGTCGGCGGTTTCGATCACCGCTTCATGCCCGTGGCCGACTACGACTTCCTGTTGCGGGCCATCGACCGCCCGGTGGCGTGGCTGGACCGGGTCCTGTTCCGCAAGCGGGTCCACGCAACGAACCATTGGCGGACCTACGTCGCCGAGCCGTCGCGGAATTGGCGTTCGGAGCGGAGCGTGGCCAGGGCGCAGCGGGCGATGCTGAAACGCTTCCCACAGGACCCGATCCTGAGGCAACTGGTGGCGAACCATACCGGCTACGTGGCGGGGGCTTCGCGGGAATCGGCGAGCAGCGAGCAGTGCTGGCGGAAACCATGCACCTGCTTTGCCTGCCCAGGCCTCGCGATGCGTGCGGATCTTCGCCAGGGTCTTGGCCGCCACGCTGCGCTGCCGTTAACAAGCGATAACCACCTGAAACACGGCTTCGAGTTTCTTATGGAGAAAACGTCGATGCTAGTCAAGTCGCCAAAGATTACTTTGGTGACAGAGAACCTGAACGACGATGGCGAGTTCCTGGAGGCGATGATCCGTTCGGGCGATGAACCAAAACTACCCCAATCTGGAGTACGTAGTCATTGACGGCGGCTCGACCGAAACAGCGTGGAAATCATCCCGCAAGCATGAGGACCGCATCGCCTACTGGTGCAGCGAGAAGGACAAGGGGCTGTTCGACGCCTGCAACAAGGGCTTTGCCCGCTCGGACGGGGAGATCATGGCCTTCGTGGGCAGCGACGACATGCTTCTGCCCGGCTCGCTGCATGCGATTGGCGGCATCTTCGCCCAGTTTCCCGAAATCGAGTGGTTGACCACTTTTCAGCCCGCGGAGTGGGATTACCAAGGGACCCTGGCTCCGACGGCCCCGGTCCGGGGTTTTGCCGCCAGGCGTTCCGCGAGGGCTACGACGCGCCCCGTCCCGACCCCGTGGCGGTTTCTATCACGAGTCGGTTTTATTCAATCGGAAGCGACTTTCTGGCGGTGCTCTTGCTCTGGGAGAAGGCCGGGGGCCGATTTCGCACGGAGCACTTCCGCTACGCCGCCGAGTTCGATCTCTGCGGCGCGGTTCTGCCTCCATGCCGAGCTTTATGCCACCCCTTACATGCTGGCCGGGTGGCGATGCTGCGCAGGACAGACCGCCAACCGCGGGAACCACTATGCCACGGAAAGCGCCCAGTCGCTGGCGGAGCACTGCCGGACGAGCCCCTTGAAAGCCAACCGGATTCGCCAGGCAGCGCTGCGATGGGGGCTGCAGAGGGTTCCCTTGGTGCGGCGGGCGCTCTGCCAAACGATCGGCTACCGGGGCCATGGGGTCGTCCGCACGAAACCGAACGAAGCGGATGGAACCTGGGAAATCCAGGAGTATCGTTTCTGTAGGGAGAATGCGTATTCTGCTATCCGCACTTAGTTGTAATCCGTCGCACGGGAGCGAGGCCCTGGTGGGCTACAAGTATGCCGAGGCCTTGGCCGGACGACACGAGGTGACCATGATCGCTTCACCGCCTGTCGAGGTGCCGCCGGGAGCAGCCTGCTACCCGGTGAATGCCGGGCCCTGCAATTTCAACGACGTGGCGCCGAGCGCCCTGATGCGATTCGAACTGCGGCAGTTGCCGAAGGCCTGGCGGCTTCATCGGCGGCAGCCGTTCGACGTGATCCATCGCGTGACGCCCTCGGCCATCCAGAACCCGACCTTCCTCCCCGTGGCTGAAAGTGCCGTTGGTGATCGGTCCGTTGCTTGCCTCCGACCTGCCGCCGCAGAGTTTCGAGCCATACCTGCGGCGCGCGGTAGTCCGGCCCGCGCCACGGCAAGTTCCACCCCTCGCGGATTGCGGCCGGATTGGCAAGCCGCATCCTCGCCGCGGCCGCGCGATCCCATGATCATCTCCGCCGGGCGACGAAGATCCTCGCCGGGACGCGGATCGCCATGGAGCATGTTCCGCGAGCATATCGCGAGCGCTGCGAACTGATCACGTACGCCGGCGTGGAACATGACGTTTTCGTGCCGCCGGCCGCACGGCCGCTGGACCGGCCGGTGGAACTGCTGTGGGTGGGACGGCTGGTGCAATACAAAGGGATCGAGCTGCTCCTCCGCGCCGTGGCGCTGGCGGCCAAGAAATGCGATTTGCGGCTGCGGGTCATCGGCGGCGGCGAAGAACTCTACGTCTCCTTCCTGCGGCAACTGGTCTCCGAGTTGGGGTTGGAAGGAACTGTGGAGTTTGCGAAATCGGTAGCACGGAAGGAACTGCCGATGAGCTACCAGGCCGCGGACGTTTACTGTTTTCCTACCATTTGCGACACCTATGGGATAGCGTTGCTGGAAGCCATGAGTTGCGGCTTCGCCGTGGTGGTCAGCGACGTGGCCGGCCCGCGGGAGATCGTGGCCGATGGCGCCGGCCTCAAGGTGCCTATGCGGGAACCCGAACAGTTCATCCATGACTACGCCGAGGCGATTGTCGGCTTGGCAAACAACCCAAGCCTGCGAAACGAGTTAGGGCAGGCGGCGCGCGAGCACATAGTAAGTTGCCATAACTGGGACCGGATTTCGGAGAAACTGTTACAGATTTATCAGCAATTGGATGCAACCGTAACCGGCACTGCGAGCCACGGGTGCCATGGCTAAGGGAACGGAGGCGGCGGTAATGAGATATGATCCGTGTATTCGCCTTCGGTGTCTTGCGTCTATCTTCCTGCTTTGTCTTCAGCCGGCGGCCTTCTTCGGTGTCGTTTACCATTTGCACGAGGCGCAAGGCCCGCGCTGGCTTATGACCGCGGAAGACCCAGACTATCTGCACTTTATGAACGCTGCGCTGGTTGGCAACTTCCAAGCCCCAGCGCATACGGACAACCCGGGCACGCCGCTTCACGTTCTTGGCGGCGCGGTTCTGCGGTTGCAGCACGCCGCGCTGGGGCACGGTGACTTCGCTGACGACGTCGTTGTGCGGCCGGAGTGGTACCTTGCCGGCCTTCACGCCGCGATACTCTCTCTGACTACGTTGGCATACTTTGTGGCCGGGTTAATCGTATGGCGAAGCACCGGCAGCGTTCTTGCCGGACTTCTGGCGCAGTTCTCGCCTTGGTGTTTCTGGTGTATCGTTGTGGGGGCGACGTTCGTGTTTCCCGATGCGCTGGTGAACGGACTCGCCGCACTGTACGGCGCTCTTCTCGTGCGCCAGTCTGCGGGGTATGCTCGTAAACATCGGCTTCTGGTGAACGTCCTGTTTTGGGAGCGATCACCGGCGCTGCAGTCGCCACGAGAGTGACGGCGTTGCCCTTTTCTTGTCGTGCCCTTAATCGCTCTGCAAACTCGTGGAGAGCGCTTGTTCTTCCTGGCGACGGCGATCGGCGCGTACCTGATCGGCGTCCTTCCGATCTTGCCGAGAATCGGCCGCCATTTGTCATTCGTCAGCGCATGTGTGACTCACACCGGGGCGTACGGGGCAGGCCCCGTCGGCTTTCAGCCGGGCAGCAACCTTCGCGCGTTGCTGGCGCTGGCGCTTGGCAACAAGCTAGCGGCGGGCATCATCTTGCTGGCGGCGGCGGTCGCAATCTCGGGATGCCTCGCACGTCACGTGAGAAATAACGCATGGTTCCGTCTGCTCGTGGCGATAACGGTTGCTCGATGCCTCCAGGTCGGCCTGGCCGCAAAAGGACACCAGCCGAGATATGCCATCGCGTCTATGGGACTCATCGGAATCGACCTATGGCTGCTGTGGCAAATCGGTGGCACGGTCTTCCGCGGCAGCATCGTAGGTCGACGCTTTGCGGCGGCCTCGCTGGCGGCAATTGTCGCGATCGCGCTTGCGCTTCAGGTCCGATACCTTATCGCTGCGAACGTCGTGGCCAAGTCGAACTGCATTGCTCGGCAACGGATGCGAATTGAGGCCGAATCGCTGAGAGAGCCCGGTCAAACACTTGTGTTCGTGGGCTATATCGCCTCATCTCCCATTGCGGCGCTTCACATGGGCAACCTTGACGCGGGCGGCGGTCTCTCCACCGTTTTGTCGCGACACTATCCCGGAGAATTCTTTACAGCGGAAAAGGGAAAACGAGTGACCGGCTGGGACGGCCAAGAAATTGATTGGGAAAAGTTCCTGGCCGAGCACCCGCGCGTCGTACTGCATGCCGATTTGCAGGTAAGAGCGCTGGAATCGTCCACGAGCGCTCGGCTAACAAAGATCTCCTCGTTCGGCGAGGAGAACAACGCCAGCTTTGAAGCAATTTACACTGTGGAGCCTGCGCGGCCATCCGCGGAATCGCAGCGGTAAAGGCGCTGAGAAGAGAGCACATGAGCCTAACAGAGTTCGAGGAAAGCAAGAACTGCAAAGCGGCGGCCGGCCAGCTTCGCGGGCCGTTCGTCGTTGCGGTTCTCGGCGCGACCGTTGTCGGCGCGGCGCTTCGGGTCGTCCTCGCGGTCCGTTTGCCGCTCTGGCTTGACGAAGGCTTTCAATGGAGGTTTGCACAACAGAGCGTCAGCCAGCTTCTGCGCGGCGGCTTGGACAATCCGCTCTCCCTGCTGCTGACAAAAGCCACCGTCTACATGCTTGGACAGAATCTCCTTGCCTTTCGGCTGCATTCGCTGTTGTTCGGGATCCTCGCAATACCGGCGGCGGCCTGGCTGGCCCGCCGCCTTGCCTCGCCCCTGGCGGGCGTCCTCTGCGCGTGGTGGACCGCCGTCGATCCGCTCTTGGTTTGGAACGATTCGCTGGCACGGATGTACGGGCTGTGGGGGTTTCTCCTCCTGCTTATCGCCTGCTGGGTGACGCGAATCTGCGGGCAGTTCCGTTCCGCGGGGAAGGCCGGGACCCGCGACTGGCTGTTCCTGGGAATCCTGCTCGCCTTGGCGCTGATGGACCCACCCTCTGAGCTCAACCGTTTGGGTTGCGGTGGGCCTCGCGGTGCTGGGCAACGAGGCCCTGGAGGGGCTGCACGACGCATCCTGGTCCAGAACATTTCATGCAGCCAAGGGCCTGGCGTTGGCCTACGGAATTGCGGTCGCGCTCTCGGCTCCACGCCTCTACTCTATGCTCCGCGATCTGAAACACATGCTGAGCGCGACGACCTACCGCAACGAGGGCCCCGACCCAAGTCTCATGAACATCGGGCTGCCGATTGCGTTCAGGGAATTCGCCTGGACGGGCGCGTATCCGCTGCTGCTGGCGCTGGGCCTGGCGGGCTTGATCGTGCTCTGCCGCAGGGAAGCCAAGCCGGCCCGCTATTTGCTCATCGTCGGGCGCTGGCAATCTTGGCAGACCAGAAACTCGTGGCGACCCATTTTGCGGCGGGACGCTACCTCTACCCCCTCTTCATCCCCGTTTATCTCGGTATCTCCGTTTTGGCGGTCGCGATCAGCAGACGACTGGGGCAGGTCACCGGATGGTTGCGGGGCCTGCCGGCTGCGCTTCTTTTCTTCGCAATGGCCTTGCGCATCGTCCAGCTCTCGCAGTTTCTCCGTGAACAAGACCGGCCCGATAATCTCCGGTATGAGGGCACCCGCCTGCTGCAATATGTCGGGCGTTCCTCCGCCCCCGAGGACGTGCTGGTGACGATCCCGCCGCACATTGAGAACATCGCCAGCTTCTACCGCCTGCCGCCGCAACGCCTGGACGGTCGAATGGGACGGGGCCCCAAAGCCGGACAGCAACGTCTATCGACTGGAAGATGTCCCGGCCGCATCCGGCCGCAACGTTTGGATCGTGATCGAATCGAACTACCAAGACGACTTCTGGCTGCCCACAACCGAAAAACAAATCAGCGGCGTCCTGTCCCGCGCGTGGGACATCCGATTTCACCGCAAACGGTCGAATCGCTGGCGGCAATGAATGTCATTCGAATTCGGGACGGAAAAGTCTGCGCGGCAAAATCGTCCGAGGTCCTGATTCAGCGCCCGCCTCCGTCATTGAAACTGGTTCTTTCCCCCTGAACAGCCCCGATTACCCACCGTACGCTATCATGTCCGTCGCACAAAACGTGATTCGGGAAACCGGGGAGGAGCAAGGCAGAGGCCCAAGCGAAAGCGGGCGTCTCGGTTGGACCGGCTTTTCGCCGGTTTGGCTGCTCGTATTCGCGGTCCTCCTGGGCGCGTTTCTCCGTATCTGGGTCGCGACCGGTCGGCCAGTGGATGTCGATGAAGCGGTCGCCATGAACTTGGCGTCACAGACGACGTTTGGCGACCTCATGTTATGGAGGCACGAGGAACACAACCAACCACCCTTTAGCTACATCCTGCTCAAACTTTCCCTTCTGGTGTCGGGTGACAAAAGCCTCCTGGCCGCGCGGCTCTTGCCCCTCCTGGCGGGCGTCTTCTGCATTCCTGCCGCATATTACCTGGGTTGCCGGGTGCAATCGCGGTGGCTTGGCGGATGCGCCGCCTTGCTTGCGGCCTGCGACCCGGTGCTAGTCAGTGAAAGTGCGGAAGCTCGAATGTTTTCGCTGCTTTGCTTAGGTACGCTCTTGGCATTGATCTTAATCATCCGACTCATCCAGACGGGCTTCCGCAGCAAAACGCTCTGCCTTGCGCTGGCGCCCTCCTTGGAATATCGTTGTTCAATAACCAACTCGCCCTGGCGAGTTCGGCGGCGGTATTCGCCACATGCGTGGGCGAGATAATTCGGATTACACTGCGTCCGGGCACGAAAAGCGAAAAGCGGGCAATCTATGGCGGATGCGCTTTGATCCTGTTAACGGCCATGATTTTCGGAGCCGAGGGCATTTACGACGTTCTCACCAGGAGGATTCTACAGACCTACGGGGAAGCACCGCCTGGTGTAGTTATCATCGGCAACCAAATATTTCGGAATTTCTCCGGCTTTTTCCCCGTGCCCGTTGTGTGGCGGCTGCTGGTAGCCGCCGCCTTTCTTGGAACCCTGTGGTTGCTGTGGAAGAAGCCTGCCACGGCAGTACCGTTGGGAGCGCTGGCGCTCTCGTCGCTGGTTCTGGCACTCTTGCTGCGGCAGCGCCATCCCTATTTTTCCGCAAAGTACCTGATCCCCATGGCGCCTACGGTTTGGCTCGGCATCGCTGCCTGGCCCACGCTCATCCGCCGGCGTTTTCCTCACTTCGTGGCAATCGGCGTTTTCCTCGTTCTGGTTGCTAATAATACAGCCAACTGCCTAAGTTCAACAAGTAGTTGCCACGCTTACTTCGACTTTTTTACCTGCGAACAGTTGAACAAGATCCGCAGCCAAGTCCGTAGCGAGGATAAGTTGGTTTATTACCCCGATTATGCCGCCTGCGTCGGACGATTCTATGGGATCCCAGCGACGCAGGAGATTAGTCGGGAGGAAGTGCTGACTTCAAACATGAGCCAGGGCGATCGGCAGCGTGTAACTTGGTTTATCGCCGGACATGTTACAAATTCGAAAAATCTGGAAGAGGCCAAAGCACTTCTCCAGCTTGTCGCTGCGCGGTATGGCCTGAAAAGCGACCCGGCCAACGTCGAGACACATTTCGGCGTGAACCGTTTTACGGCCGTACGTATAAGCCCCGACGGCCTGAGCTACATTTCAGCAGGGCTCTAGCTACGCACTCGGCGAGCTCATGAACCATCCAGGATTGACCAATGCTTGACACAACTCCCTGCCCGTCCGAACGCGCTCGACGTTCGATAAGCCTGTTCTTTCCCGTCTACAAGGACGAGAGGACGGTGCGCCGAGTTGCACTCAAATCGCTTGAGGTCCTCTCGGCGACCTGCCTTGAGTATGAAGTCCTGATCATCGACGACGGGTCGCCGGACCGGGCCGGTGAAATCGCCGACGAGCTGGGCGCGAGTTTCCGGATAAGATCCGGGTGATCCATCACCCGCGGAACCTCGGCTACGGCGCCGCCGTGCGGACCGGGCTCTCGGAGGTCCGCCACGACTGGGTATGCTTCACTGACGGCGACGACGAGTACAACGTCTTCGATCTGTACAAGATGCTGCCGTTGATGGATTTTTACGACCTGATTATCACCTTCCGCTATGTCAAGGCCTACTCCGGTAAGCGGCAGTTGATTTCCTGGGTCTACAACTGCCTCCTGCGGTTCTTGTTCAGGACGCGCTATCGCGACATCAGCACCGGCTTTCGCGTTATGCGCCGTTCGCTGGTCTCGCAGCTCGAACTCAAATCGAACAGCACGTTCATCGGCGCCGAGCTTGCGATCAAGACCATGCTCAGCGGCTATCGCGTGGGCGAAGTGGGAATCCAGACCTTCCCCCGCGAGTTCGGAAAGGGTTCCTCGACAACGATCAGGAGCATCCTCGACACAGTCGTCGACCTGAGAAAAACGTACAAGGAGATCTTTTCCCGCGACTACAAGCTTCCACACAGCCGTAAAGCCCGGGAACCGTATGCTGCGGGCACGGCGAGCGAGGCGCAAGAGGACCCGAACCCGCCCCGTAACCAAGCGCTTGTCGCTGCCCGGATCACTGAGCAGATCCCAACGGAAAAATGATAACAACGACCGCGCTAACGTACCTGCGGCAGTTTCCCATCCCTTGGGCCCTGAGAATACTCACTGCAAAAGTCTTCCAACGACTCCTTGATCCTTACTGCGTTCCGAGTTACGGTCAGACAGGGGAAGACAGAATCATCATGGCGCTGCTGGCAAACGCACCAGAGGGACTCTATGTTAATGTCGGTTGCAATCATCCCAGAGGCATGCTCGAACACCTTCGCGCTCTATAAACTCGGTTGGCGGGGGGTTACCATCGACGCCAACGAGGAGTTGGTCCGCAAGCATTCGGCCCTACGTCCGCGCGATACGGCGATTTGCACCGTGGTATCAGACAAAGAGGAGCCCGCCGTGTTCTATGATTGCCAAGATAACTGCGTCTCCTCGCTCTCACGAGGCCATGCAGCCAGATGGACAAAGAGCGCGGTGACTGAGCGAAAGGTCATGACCGCTACGCTCAGCCAAATCTTAAGGAGCACAGGAACACCGGGCTGCTTTGATCTCCTCTGCGTCAACGTCGAGGGCCACGATTATGAAGTCCTCGCTTCGTTGGACCTGGACAACTTCAGGCCGAGATTGATCGTCGTCGAGATGCACGGGTTTGACCTCCGCGCCGGAGCGGGACAGGATCTACAAGCACTTGACGGCGCATGAGTACGACCTGGTTGCCTACGCCGTTATGAACGGGTATTTCTCGGATTCGAGACCGCCTTCCCCGACGCACGAACCGGCGCACGGTGGCCACTAGCGAATTATGGCAAGAGTATTCCTGACCGGCGCTATTCAGAACGTAGACTCGGACTACAATTCGCGTTCGTTCAATGCGCAGAAGGACTTGACGCGACTCGTGCGGGCGGCCCAAACCTGCGCCTTCCGCGAACACACCCTTGCAACCGACGCGTGCGACGCCGACCTGATCATCTTCGTGGGATCGGCGAGAACCTACCATGAAGATGTCCGGCGAAGCGCCGTTTTGCGGGCCTTCCGCGACAAATGTTTCATGTTCGACGCGGCCGATAAGGTGATCCCTTTTCTTCCTGGCGTTTACGCCAGCATCGAGAAGCGATGGCACTGGCCGGGGTGGACGCGATCAGGCTTTTACCTGAACGTCATTGACAATGAGTCGATTGGTTTCAGGACGCCTCCTGCGGGCGCTTCGCTCCTCTTCTCCTTCGTCGGCTCGGCCGGGACGGCCGCCGTCCGGCGCCGGATCATGCGACTGGACCATCCGAACTGTCACCTCGCCGACATGCAAAACCAGGGAGCGGTATACAACCATCAGATGCCGGAACGCGTGCGCCTATACGCCGAACGTCATGGAGAAGAGCAAATTCGTTCTCTGCCCGCGCGGCGTTGGCGCGTCCAGTTGGAGACTGTTCGAAACAATGAAGATGGGGCGGGCAGCGGTTATTATCTCGGACCAGTGGGTGCCTCCGGTTGGGCCGGATTGGGCGGCCTTCACGATTCGCGTGCCCGAGAAGGAAGTGGCGGGCATACCGCACCTGCTGGCGGCCCGGGCGCACGAAGCGGAGCGGATGGGGGCCATCGCGCGGGAGCAGTGGGAGCAGTGGTTCTCCGAAAAATCGTGCTTCCACCGCATCGCAACCTGGTGCTGCGAACTCAAGGCCCGCCGCAGGCTTCCCATGGGCGTGCTTCGCTGGCTTCCCTACGCGCAGTTGCTGCGGCCGGGCCATCTCCGATGCTGGGGGGGACAAACCGCAAGGGCCCTCCTTCGAAGCGCGAGGAAAGTTGAAAGTGTACCGAAGTAGTTCAAAGCTATTGATTGTCGCGCTGATGCTCGGTTTGCTTGCGGCCTATCTGGCGGTCATGCTTCTTGAGGGCCGTTTTGTCGTCGCGGACGAGATCTTTTTCAAGGCGGCAGGGGCCCAGTGGGCGGAAACCGGGAGCTTTGCCGCTACGGAATTCACCGGTTTTCTCGGGACCGATCCGCCGGTCGAGAGAATTTACGCGCTCTACCCGCCCGTCTACCCGTTTCTGTTCGGGGTCTTGGCGCGCATGGCGGGATTCAGTTGGCGGTGTTGTGTCTTTTACGATGCGCTGATCCACGTGGTCCTTGCAGTCGCGGTGCTTTGGTACGCGACGCAGTTGGATAGCCGCTTCCGAGGATTTGCGGGCGTCCTGCTCCTGGCGCTGGTCCTTCCTTTAGGCACGCCAGGCCGACCGGACGAGTTGGCAATGATCTTTGGAACTTTGGGCGTTTGCTTCCTGGCATGGCGCGGCGAGGGCATGCTGCCGGCGGCTATCTGTGGGACCGCGGTCGGCCTCGCCGCCGGGACGAGCCTCGGCGCCGGCGCCGTGTTCGGCCTCCTTGCGCTGGCGAGAATCCTGTGTCAGGGCGAGCCGTGGCAGCGAGGAGCGGTCAGATGTGCCCTATTGTTCGGCGTCTCCGTAATGACCATGTGTGTTGTATGGCTGCCTATCCTGGCCGCCGAGCCATCGGTGTTGCGCCAGTTTCTCGCGCATGTCGTTTACGTCCGACGGCTGCAGCAGACGCTGCCGGAGTCCTGGCGCTTTATGTGGAGGCTCGGGCATTTCGACGTGCTCATCCCAACCCTCGCGGCCGCGGCGACCGGCTTGCTAGCGTTGGCCTTCCAGAGCAGCCGGGGGACGCTAAGGCACTGGTGCGTCCCCTGGCTCGGCCCTGTCCTGGCACTCGCCTTCATATTCATCGCGCTGCCGCGAGAATACTCGTATCTGTGGTTCGTCGAACCCGCGCTGATCGTGGCCTCGATGATCTCATTGGGCCGGTTGTGGACCTCGCGGCCGGCCGCCTCCGCTGTCAGCGCATTCGTGTTGCTCGCCGCGATTATCGTCGGCTGGACCCCCTTCGCGATGGAGCGTATGAAATTCCTCCAGTTGCCGGAAGATCAAGCGTTCGCGGTCAACCAGGCGAAACTGCGGGCGTTGATTCCTCAGGGAAGCGCGGTTCTCGCGAACCCGGACGCATGGTTGATGCTTCGAGGGCATTGCCGGGTTTATTCCACATGGGTTGGCAGCCCGGATCCAGGCGCCGTTCAGTTCCTCGTCTTGTCCGGAAACGGGTCGGGCGTTCCCGGTCGGCCGCTGCGAGACGGTTGTTGCCGAATCGAGGAGACAAAATCGACGTTCGCGACGGTGTACGATAATCTTCCTCGCAACCCCGTCTACCTAGGCCCCTTCAGAGTAACAAACTCGGCGTACGGGTTCGGCCAGATGGTTCGGGAAAATGTCTCCGCGTTTCCGCATGGTTCGGACGCGGCTCCTACGGAAGACGGAAGAGCGCACTCTGCTTCGCGCGGCTTGGAATGACACGATTCACGCAAAACCGAAGCGTAAGCGAGGAAACGACTTGCTTTCGTCGCTTCGGGTTAGTGTCACGCTCCGCCGCGCTTCACTCATGGAAACTTGTATGAACATCCTTGGAATCGGCTATAGGATGCACGAGTCGTCGGCCTGCCTGGTCCGCGACGGCGAACTGATTTTTGCCTCCGCCGAAGAGCGAATCAGTCGCAAGAAACAGGACGCCTCGTTCCCCGTACAGGCAATCGGCGAATTGAAGGGTACCTATTGTAGAAACTGAATAATGGACCACCAAAGCATCGCACCCTATTTCCTGTTGATGCTGCTCTATTTCGGCGTTGCGATGCTTTTCTTGCGGGGCGACGGCTTTTATGCGCGGATGCTCTCGCCCGGCGTGCAGGGCCGCTACGAGAGCCTCGACGGCTTGCGCGGCTTTCTCGCGATGGGCGTCTTCTTTCATCACGCCGTTATCATGCACGCTTGGTACGTTTCTGGAGTATGGTCGGCGCCCAAGGGCTTTTATGGCTATCTCGGCCCCGACAGTGTCCGGTTCTTCTTCATGATTACGGGGTTCCTGTTCTGGACGAAGGCAATCCATAACGGTGCCAGGATCGACGCGCTCAAGCTCTGGAGGAACCGGCTGTTGCGCATCGCACCCATGTGCCTGTTCTCGATTCTCGTCATGTCGCTGCTTGCTGCGGTTCAATCGCGTTTTCAATTGCTGGTGCCGGTCGGCAGGCTGATCGAGGGCGCGCTAGCTTGTTTGACGTTGGGCGCGGTAACACCGACCATCAATGGCATCGTCCTCAACGTCTATAATGCCAGCGTATTCTGGACGCTTCGCTATGAATGGTCTTTCTATCTGGCGATTCCACTACTTGCCTGGTTTGCGACGCCAAAGAGGCTCGCCTGGTTTTGCCTCGCGTCGATTCCGATCGGAGTAATCGCGGCCCCATATTCTTCTTCGGTTATAAATCTCGACACCGGAATTCTCCTCCGCTTTCTGATGGGCATGGTCACAGCGCAGTTAGTCGCGTCGCGTTCACTGGAGCGATACTTCCATTCGGCGTTGTGGCCGCTGGTGGCAATTGCTCTCTGGCCCCGGTAAGACCGTATAGTTGGATGCCGTCCCGCCATACGCTGCTGATGTTCGTCGTTTTCACAGCAATCGCTTACGATTCACGCCTGTTCGCCTTCTTGCGCTGGCGACCGGCGAAGTTCCTTGGGACGATCAGCTACAGCATCTACCTGATGCACGCCATCGTTCTCTTCGTCGTGTTCCGGGTCGTCAATCGATTGGCCCCGGTTGCGGAAATCACGCCCCGGGCCTTTTGGAGCATTACCTGTTTCAGCGGATTGATGACGCTACTTTGTTCCGCTGCTACGTACCGCTTCGTCGAACACCCCTTCCTGAGCACCAAGCGGTCCGTTTCCCGCACCGCCGAGGACGCCTTACCAGCGCGACGCGCGATCACTGGTGCGGAGCGGACCCCCGTCGTTGGTGCCGGCACGCCATGAATTGCAGTTGCTTAGCAACTGGAAAACAATAAAAGTCCGGTTTGTGTGATTCTGGGGTAGTCACGTTATGTGAAAGGAGTATAATCGAGGGGTACTAAATTTGCAACCATGTACGCCAAGGATGGCGGTTATGTCGAGAACGGATCTTCAGGGTTGTATTTGTGCTCATTGTGTCGTCGATGACGACGTGCGAGCTACGCATGGCCGGTGGATCGAAATGATGTCCCTTTTCAACGAGCGGCAGGCGCGGCTTTACGCTGCCGAGAAAGCCATGGCTTTGGGACATGGCGGTATTACTCTTGTGTCGGAAGTACTGGGGCTGTCGGAACGCACGATTCGGCGCGGGATTGAGGAGTTGGAGGCGGGAGATCTGGGTGAGATGCCGGAAAGAGCCCGCCGTCCTGGCGCTGGACGGAAAGCGAGCGAAGAAGTCGATCCGTCCCTCGTGGATGACCTGGAATTGCTGATGGGAGAAACTACGGCAGGAGATCCCATGCGACTGCTGAAGTGGACCACGAAATCGCTTCGATCGATTGCCAAGGAATTGACTCAGCGCGGACACACGGTCAGTCATCCCACGGTACATCGCTTGCTGCGAGAGTTGGATTATTCTCTGTGGGGCAACAAGCGGTCGATCGAGGGCAAGCAACATCCGCAACGCGATGCTCAATTTCGCTACCTGTACCAGCAGGTGAAACGCTGTATGCGTGCAAAAATCCCCGTAATTTCCGTGGATACCAAGAAGAAGGAACTGGTGGGGGCGTTCCACAACAAGGGGCGTCGCTGGGGAAAAAAGCAGCATGTGGTCAGCGCCTACGACTTTCCGTCCCTGGCTGAGGGGCGGGCGTATCCCTATGGCCTTTACGATGAAACCCAGAATGAAGGCTTTGTGAATGTGGGAATTAGTCACGACACTGCCGAGTTTGCCTCGGAGAGCATCGATCGTTGGTGGCGGATGCTGGGGCGCCGTCACTACTCGAACGCTACCAAACTCCTGATCACCGCCGACGGTGGCGGTAGCAACGGAAGTCGGAACCGCCTGTGGAAATACTGTATCCAGCAATTTGCTGATCGCCACGGTTTGGCGGTGACAGTTTGTCACTTTCCCCCCGGAACCAGCAAGTGGAATAAGATAGAACATCGGCTGTTTTCCCAGATCAGTGTCACTTGGCGAGGTGAACCGTTGGTAAGTTATGAAACGATCATCAACTTCATCAGTTCTACCACTACCAAGACCGGTCTGAAAGTGAAAGCGAAACTGGACACCCACGAATATGAAACGGGCAAGAAGATTACCGACGAACAGATGCAAACGGTAAGAGTTAGGCATCACGATATTCACCCGCAGTGGAACTATACGATTCAGGGTGAAACCTAACACACTTCATACCATCGTCTTAGAACCTAAATCGGACTTTTATTGTTTTCCAGTTGCTTAGTTGGCCGTGCTGTGGCTATAGGCGCTGTGGAAATAGAGACCGTGAGCCTACCAGACTCGCAGGAAAGCAAGAATTTCGAGAAAATTCGAGAAAGTAAAATGAACATCCTTGGAATCGGTTATAGCATGCACGAGTCGTCGGCCTGCCTGGTCCGCGACGGCGAACTGATTTTTGCCTCCGCCGAAGAGCGAATCAGCCGCAAGAAACAGGATCCCGCGTTCCCCGTACAGGCAATCCGGGCGGCGTTGGACTTCGCGGGCATCACGCCGGCGGACGTGGACCACGTGGCCATCGCCTGGCCGCGGCCCTCGGCCACGTACGGCCATAATCTCAGGCTGCTCCTGACCGGCCAGTGGCCCTGGTCGTGGCAACGCTGGGAAAGGACGCTGCTAGGCTTCCTCAAAGATCTACGGCATCGGGGGGGCGAATTGGACTATTGGCGGGCCTTCGGCAAACCGAAAAACCGCGTCCATTTCGTCGACCACCATCTGTCCCACGCCCTGAGCGCCTATCTCATGTCGGATTTCGCTGAGGCGGCCGTTCTGATCGTGGACGGCCGCGGTGCGGCGGAGGCCACCACGCTGTGGCAGGCCAAAGGGAATGACGTTCCGGCTTCTGGAAAAGTACCTGTATCCGAACTCGCTCGGCGTCTTCTACGCCGGCATGACCGAGATGCTGGGCTTCCAGCCGCTGTCCGACGAATGGAAGGTGATGGGCCTGGCGGCCTACGGCAAGCCGACCTTCGACCTCGCGCCGCTGATCCGCTGGGGAGAAGACTCCTACCGGGTTGAGGGCGGGCTTTTCTTCGGCAAGACCGATTTCGACGTGCGGAAACTGGAGGCGGTTGTGGGACCGCAGCGGAACGGCGAGGAACTGGGGGAAAAGCACCAGAACCTCGCCCGCTCTACGCAAGATGCCTGCGAGGCGGCCATGCATGCCCTGCTCCGCCGCGTGACCAGCCTGACCCACAGCCGGAAACTGTGCCTGGCGGGCGGCGTGGCCTTGAACTCCAAGGCCAACGGGGAGCTGATCCGATCGGGCCTGATCGACGACATCTACATCCAGCCCGCGGCCGGCGACGACGGGGCCTGCATCGGAGCGGCCTACGCGGTCTACGGCCTGTTGGGTCTGCCCTACCCCCGCAAGCCCGCCGGTCATACGTATCTGGGGCCGGAGTTCTCCAACGAGGAGATCGAGAAGGTGCTCAAGGTCTATAAACTGCCTTATACGCGGGAAAAGGACGTGTCGCTCCGCGCGGCGGAGCTCCTGGCCCAGGACCACCTCATCGGCTGGTTCCAGGGGCGGATGGAGTTCGGCCCGAGGGCCTTGGGCATGCGTTCCATCCTGGCCGATCCCCGCCGCGCGGAGAACCGCGACCGGGTCAACGACGCGGTCAAGTTCCGCGAGGGCTGGCGGCCCTTCGCCCCCAGCGTGCTGATCGAGCGGGGCGGGGACTATTTCCAGGACTTCCGCGCGACGCCCTACATGATCCTCACCTTCTGGGCCGACAAGGGCGGGCCCACGAAATCCCGGCGGTGGTGCACGTCGACGGAAGCTGCCGGGTGCAGTCGGTCGAGCGCGCGGTGAACCCGCGGTATTACGACCTGATCGCGCATTTCGGCCGCTTGACGGGCGTGCCCGTGGTCATGAACACCTCGTTCAACCTGAAGGGCGATCCCATCGTCTGCACGCCCAAGGACGCCGTGCAGACGTTTTACACCTCGGGACTGGACGACCTGGTGATCGGCGATTTCGTGGTCAGCAAACACGACCCCCGACCTGCGACCTCCGACCTCTGACCTGCGACGTCTCTCACGTGTGTCTTCGCATCAGCCGAGGCGACGATCGACGATTATCCTCGGAAGGCGGTCGGTGATCTTGGCCAAGCAACAATTTTCCTTTTGTCACGGAAACGGAAGGCTTGAGACGTTCAACGACGCTACGGCGGCAGGCGGCTTTTTCGGAGGGTATGCGTACGTTTCTGCTTTCGTGAATGAACTGGCGCTAGCACTATCCCGAGAGGACCTGCGCTTTTGTCATGACAACGGCCGGCAATCGAATCCCGGCGCTTAAAGGGGGATGAAACGATTCTGATAACGGTCGGCGACGAGCGCGGCCAGGTACCGGCGGGGACGCAGCACGCGAAACTCGTTCTGGTACGGGTTCGCCGAAATCGCCGGAATTGCCTCCCTGGAAGCAGGCCCCTTTGTCCCTGTTCCTGCTGTCGTGCATACGTGAACTCAGGAACTTCGCTTTACGGCTGTCTGGTCCGATGAGGGGAATTCCGTTGCGAACGCCGCGGCACGTCGAGTCCATTCCGATTGGGTTTCTCGGACACATCGATTTGGAACCGTTGGACATGCCGTCGCGAGAATGGAGTTTGAGTTTTGCGGGCGGGATCGGCCGGCATCGCTCAGTTCGGGGCAGGCCAATTCCCTTGACTCCGAAATCGGCCGCGCGGCTGGCAATGCTTGAAGGCGTAAGAAGAACTTCGCTGGCTGCACCTGACCTTGCGGTCCGAGTAATGCATCCAGACATGGAACCGAAAGAGGAGCTTTCGAGAAAGGAATATCATCACTTGCTGCAGCAGACGAAGATCAGCCTCTGTGTGCGGGGGAATTTTGCCGAGACGTTCAGGCTCTATGAGTCCGCCCGTCTCGGATGTGCTGTGCTATGCGATCCTATGCCGAAGTGCTGGTATTTCAAGGATCATCCCTTTATAGAAATCCTCGATTGGCGCAAGATTCCGGAGGTAGCGCTGCCGTTGCTCGAGAATCAGGAGGAGTCAGCCGACGTGGCAAAGCCGTCGCGATTGGTGGGAAACGGTAGCGTGTCCTAGGGCTGTCGCAAGGAAGATCGCGGCAACGCTTTGGCAATGATTCAAACAACCCATGCTTTGCCGCACGGTTCGGAAATCACCCGACTGACGTTCCTTGCGCCGCGGCTGCCGCCCGCCGTATGCGGTCTGGCGGACCACACGCAGTGGCTGGCCGAGGCCATGGCGGAGCAGGGCCTTGAGGTTGGTTTTATTCATACGCAACAAAACGCTCCAGAACTGACACGACTGCCGGGACCGGTCGATTGCTGGGACGGCCGCCGGCGGTCATTGGCCGGCTTGCTCATTCGCCAACGCGCTGACTGGTTGTGGGTCCAACTCTCGGGATATGGATACTCTCGTTGGGGCGCCCCCCTTATCCTAGGGCAAGCGATTTCCTGGGCGCGGCGGAGGATTCCGGAACTGCGCGTGGCCGTGTGCGCCACGAGACCTACTGCTCGGTCCGCCAGTTGGGACTCAAGGGCCCAATCGTGGCCCCTTGGCAACGGTTCACCGTGGCACGTATCGCTCGTTCGGCCGACGTTGTCTTCTCCAGCAATCCAAGGCAGCGGGAGCACCTCGCCGGCGAGTGCGGGGTCGGCGACAAGACGTTCCTGCTGCCGATCGGCTCGAATGTCCCTGCCCTGACACTCACCTCTGCTGAGCGTTCCGAGATGCGCACGAGTTTCGGCTGGGGGCCGAATGAACGGATTGCCGTGAGCTTCGGATCATGGCTTTCGCAACTCGCGGCCCTGCGGCGGCACGAGCAATGGATCAGGGGCGAAATCGAAACGGGAAGGCTGCACCGGGTGGCTTGCGTGGGGGGCAATTCACAAGAGCGCCGCCAACGCTAAGAGAGCTCAACCTGCGCGGCCCGCTGAGGGGCCGGCTAATCATCTTTGGCCCGCGCGGCGGCCGACGTGGCCCGCATCCTCGGATGCTGCGATTTGGGACTGGTCGAACCTCCCCGCCCTACGATGTGCAAGAGCGGCGGATTCATGGCAATGGCGGTCAACGGCCTGCCGGTGCTGACCGCCGGCAGGGGCGACCCGGGCCACGGACTGGACCGGCTTGCGGGCTGCCTCTCCGCCGAGCGGCTGATGGAATCTCCTTCGCAGGCGGAACTCGCCGCCTGGGGTAGTGAAATGCGGCAGTTCGCCGCGCGGACGTTCGGTTGGCGCACGATCGCCGCAAGCGCATTGGAAAAAATGGGCGGCAACGCCTCCCCACCGGCTGCGTGTCGCTGGAACGATGACTGAACGGCTATGGCACAGCGGAGTTATCCCTACCTGGACTTGATTCGCGGGCTGGCGGCCATTGCCGTGCTGTTCGGCCACGTCCGCTCGCTGTTCTTCGTCGACTATCAGAGCGGCGCCGGGCTCGCCGGGATCCTCTATTTCGGCTCAGGATTCGGGCACCAGGCCGTGATGGTGTTCTTCGTGCTCTCGGGTTTCTTCATCGGTCGGACCATTCACAGCCGCTGGCGGGCCGGCCGGTGGGACTGGCAGGACTATTTTGCCTGCCGGTTGTCGCGACTGTGGGTTGTGTTGCTGCCGGCGCTGGCCTTGACTTGCCTCTGGGACTCCATCGGCAGCCGCTTCGGTTTCGATCGTACGATCTATGCGGGCACGGGCGCCGCACAACTGGCCCTGGGCCGCGTTGCGGACCGCACCTCGCTGCCGGTTTTCTTGGGCAATGCCTTGTTCCTGCAGACCATCCGCGTGCCCGTCTTCGGCTCCAACGGCCCATTGTGGAGCCTGGCCAACGAGTTCTGGTACTACATGGTCTACCCTTGCCTGGTCTGCGCTTGGAAGCAGCGGAGGAGCGCCACTGCGGCAGCGGCTTGGCTGGCGGCCGCGGCCGGCATGCTTTGGTTCGTGGGCCAAGGCATTGCGACTGGCTTTCTGATCTGGCTGGGCGGCGTGCTGGCGTATCGCGTTTCGCAGGGGGTCGCGGAGCGAAACGGAAAGGTCTCTGCCTTGTGGCTTTGGGCGTCCCTGATCGGTTTCGCGTTTGCACTCGTCGTTGCCCGCCTGGGCATCCTCCGCGGCGACGCGGCCGACTTCCTCGTGGGCGTGGGAACGGTCCCGCTGGTGACGGTTCTCGCCGCCGGGCGGAACCGTTGCCCTCGCAGGCTGGAACGGCTGAGCCAAGGGCTGGCCGATATGTCATATTCGCTTTACGCGGTGCATTTGCCGCTCTTGATCTGCATTTCCACCTTTGTGGTAGGCAACAACCGTTGGCAACCCGACCTCGCGGCGAGCGCCGGACTATTCTTGCTCTGTGCGGTCGCAGTGATTTACGCCTACGTGGTTTACCGGCTCTTCGAATCTCGCACGGACAGGATTCGCAAGTGGTTTTGGCCGCGGTCCGTGGCCAATGCCCGGGTCGTTGCGCCCCAGCACGTTGACTAAATGAACCGCCTGCTTCATGACTTCCTCCGAACCTCAAGCTGAAATTTCCAAGCCGTCTGCCGGCCGCACCTGGGGCGGCAAGCTGATCCTGCTGGCTTTCGTGCTCACGATTCTGGAAGGCGCGGTACGCAAATGGGTCTTTCCCGGCCCGAATCCCCTCAGGTACCTGGCTTATTTTTCCAAGGACATTGTGTTCGTAATGGCCGGCATCGCAGGCCGGGAAAAGGCGGGCATGATCTTCCGCGGCCGCGCCCAGTGGGTCCTGGGGATTAGCGCCTTGTTGATCCTGCCCTTCGCCGCCTTGAATTTCAACAACTCCACGCCCATCGGGGCCCTGCTTTCCCTGCGGGCCTACGTGATTCTGCCGGTCTGCGCCTACTGGGCCGCGGGGACCATCCGGTCGTGGCGGGATGTTGACCGAATCCTGGCGGTGGCAGCCGTCCTCGCGGTCCTGGTTGCCCTGCTGGGGCTGGTGCAGTTTCGACTTCCCGCAGGGCACGTGCTCAATCGCTATGACCTCGAAGGTGCTGACATTACGGCTGAATTTGGTCACGTGCGGGCGGTGGGCACGTTCTCCTACATGGCCGGGATGGCCGCCATGGCCGGTTTGGCGGCATGGGCCGGGGCATGCCTGTTTCTCACGGCGGGAGGCATTCGCCGCGGGTTGGGTGTAGCAGCGGCCGTCGCCGGACTGGTATGCGGCCTGGTCTCGATGTCGCGGAGCGGTTTCATTCCCTGGCTATTGATCATTGCCATTGCGCCCCTCTGTTTCCGGCAGAGGAAGGAAGTGATCTATGTTGGAATTCTCGGTCTGCTCGGGCTCTGGTTCATGGGCGGAACGGATGACGACAGCGGCCTGGAGCCGGGCGTCTACCAGGTTGCCATGAAGAGAATGAATACTCCCAATGCCGTCTCGGGTCGGATCGCGTATTTTGTTGATGATTTTATGCTGGGGGTCAGCGAGGCGCCCTTAGGAACCGGCATCGGTCGCGGCCAGCCCGGCGGCTACGCGGCGACGGGCCAGCAGGTCGACCTTTATTACTGCGAAAACGAATTCGGCCGGATCGTCATGGAAATCGGGATCCTGGGTTTTGCCGCGGTGCTGTCGATACGCGTTCGGGCGATTTGGATGGTCGCACGCAGTTGCGTGCCCATACCGATCGCCGCTTGTTGGCGCTCTGCGCCGCGTCACTGCCTTTCCTGGCGCTTGCAGGAATTCTCAATCTCGCCTTCAATCACGTCCTATCATCGTTCTTCTGGGCCGTGGTGGCCCTGGTGGCGGGCGCGATTCGTCTGGAAACTCGACCTCCGACCTCTGACCTCCGGCCTCCGGCCTCCGACCTCTGACCCTATGAAATCCGTCCTACTCAGCCATCCCCATGCCAAACCGGATGCCCGAGGCTTCGCAGCCGGCTTGTCCGCCGCAGGGATCCTGGGCGCGTTTTTCACGGGTGTCGCGGCGGAGCGGAACTCTCTGCGCGGGCGAGCCTGGCGCGTATCAGCCAGGTCATGCCGCGGGTTGCCAATCGGATTGTCGAGGGCATCGATCCATCGCGGTTGCGTTCGCTCGCCGCCATGGAGGTTGTCGCGGGCGTCACCGCGAGACTCATCGCGCGGACGCTGGGCAGGCGTTTTCCGGACGGTCGTTTCGACCCAGGGTATTTGGCATCGCTGATCCATGATGCGGTGGTGTCGGTCCTCCCCTGGCCCAGGGGGATCGACGGCGTCTACGGCTATGAGGACATCGCGCTGCGGACCTTTCGCCGCGCACGCCGCCGGTCCGTGCCGCGGATCTACGACCTGCCCACGCCGTACTATGCGACTGTGGAAAAAATGTGGCGATCAGAAGCGATCCGCTGGCCCGGCGCGATGGGCAGCGAGCCGCCGATCGAGCCCCCGTGTAAGAAGCGCCGCAAGGACGCCGAGCTGGCCCTCGCCACGCACGTCAGCGTTGCATCGCGATTTACACGAGAATCGGTCGAGTCGCTCGATTGCCGGCTTCCGGTCCACGTCATCCCCTATGGATTCCCGGTAGACAGCTTTGCCTGCAAAGAGCGAATCGCGGAACGCCCGTTCACCGTCATTGCCGTAGGGAACCACACCCTTCGCAAGGGAACGCCCTATCTCCTGGAGGCATGGAAAGGGGCGGGGATCAAGGACGCGCGTTTGCGACTCATCGGGCGGATGGGGCTGACGCGAAGGTTCCTGGAGCCTTATCGCGACATGTTCGAGCACGTCCCGCATATCCCCCGTGCGCAGTTGGCGGCCGAGTATCAGGCGGCGGACGTTCTCATCTTCCCGACCTTGGCCGATGGCTTCGGCCTGGTCATCCAGGAGGCCATGTGCTGCGGCACTCCGGTAATTACCACCCGTTGTGGCGGCGGGCCGGAGTGCATCGAGCACGGCCGCGAGGGATGGATCATCCCTGAATGTAGCGTGGATGCCTTGGTCGGCCAACTCAGGCAGGCGGCAGCCGACAGGGACGCGACCTTTCGCGTAGGCCAGGCCGCGCCGCCAGAGCGGAAGGGTATACCTGGAAACAGGCCGGTGCTGCCTTTTCGACCTTTATGGACGCGATATGAACCAAGCGCGAGTGAAGACCAATGCGCAGGCCGAAACTGGCATGAAATGAGCATCATCAAAGCCCCAGTCGAGCTCCTGGCGGATCCTGGGAAACATCGCCAAGCATCCCTTGACCAAGAATCATAAGGCGGCCGCCGTCGCGCGGTTTCTGCGGTGGCAAATTGCGTCTCGCGCGGTTAACTGGCCGATCTTGTGCCCGTACGTTAACGAAAGCCGCCTCCTGTTATCCCGGGGCTTGGGCGGCGGCGGGTACGCCTATCTGGGCCTGTTAGAATACAACGAGATGGCCTTCCTCCTGCACTTTCTAAGGGCCGACGATCATTTCGTCGACATCGGGGCGTATATCGGCGCCTACACCGTCCTGGCATCGGCGGTCTGTCGTGCATCGACTACCGCGTTCGAGCCACGCCGGCGTCTTTTAAAAGGCTTTGTGATAATATCCGCGCTAACCGGGCCGAGGAATTGGTTACCGCAATTCACGCCGGCGTGGGCCGAGAGAACGCGCTATTGCCATTCACCACCGCTCTGGGAACCGGAAATCACCGGATCAAGGACAACAGGCCGACACACGACGCCGTGCAGGTGCCTGTGCGGCGACTCGATGACGTGATCACATCGGACTTTCCCATCGCCCTGAAGATCGATGGCGAGGGAGCGGAGGAGGAAATCATCGAGGGCGCGGCGGCCGTACTTGGGCACGCTAACCTTCGATGCGTGATAATCGAGCTCTGGCACGACCCGCGGCTATGGAAGGTCCTCGAGGCATTCGAGTTTAAGCTCTACACGTACGATCCTCTGGTAAGGGAGATTCGAGCAGCCGATCTCTATTCGCCGGGTGACAATGCTATCTGCCTGCGGGACACCGATTTCATTAACCAACGGATCACGTTGTGCGCCGAGGTTTTCGCTCTTTGGTGAGATCGTCTGATAAATGCGCTACCGGCTTGGAATTATCACAACTCACCCAATCCAATACCAAGCACCCTGGTTCCGCCGGCTTGCACAGCACGCGGAGCTTGACACTACGGTATTCTACTGTTACCTGCCGACGCCGGCCCAACAGGGGCAGGACTTCGGAGTTTCCTTTCACTGGGACATGCCACTTTTGGAGGGTTACAGCCACGAAGTCCTTGAAAACCGCTCGAAAGAGCCTTCATCCGGCACGTACTCGGGCTGCGACACGCCTGGGATCGACAAGCGGATCGCGGATTGCCGGTTCGATGCCTTCCTGATCTGCGGCTGGCAGGTCAAGAGCCACTTTCAGGCGCTATGGGCATGTCGCAGGCGCAGGCGTGCCCGCGTTGGTGCGCGGCGATTCGAACGCGCTTATGCCCCGGCCCTGGTGGAAGCGACTCCGGCATCGCCTCCTCCTGCGCCTGTATTCCGCCTGCCTGGTGGTCGGTGAGGCCAATCGACAACTTTATCTCCGCAGCGGCGTGCCCGAAGCGCGGTTGATCCGGGTCCCGCACTTCGTCGATAATGAACGCTTCGCCCAGCGGGCCGGTGTTTTCCGGAAGAACCGCGATGAACTACGGCAAAAATGGAATATCGGCCAGGACAAAGTGACCTTTCTTTACTGCGCCAAGTTCATTGCCAAGAAACATCCCATCGACTTTCTCCAAGCCTTGGAAATCGCGAACGCCCGTGGCGCCAAAGCACATGGCCTGCTCGTTGGGGACGGCGAGCTCAGGGGCCGATGCGAAGAGCTGGCGCGCGACCGCGGCCTGCCGGCGACCTTTGCCGGATTCCTCAACCAGAGCGAGTTGCCGGCCGCGT
This sequence comes from uncultured Planctomycetia bacterium, assembly GCA_963824275.1. GTDB lineage: Bacteria > Planctomycetota > Planctomycetia > Pirellulales > Thermoguttaceae > JANXQG01. Next base: position 29,796 of record CAWGOT010000015.1, read on the forward strand.
ATGCGGCTGCCGACTGCCTGGTCCTGCCCTCCGATCACGGCGAGACGTGGGGGTTGGTGGTCAACGAGGCGATGGCCTGCGGACTGCCCGCAGTGGTCAGCGATCAGGTCGGCTGCGGACCCGACTTGATCGTGGAAGACGAAACGGGTAAAACCTTTCCTTTTGGCGATGTTGACGAGCTGGCCCGCTGCCTGGCGGCGCTCGGCCGCAGTCCGGAGACCTTGCGGGCCATGGGAGAGCGCGCCGTCGGCACGTCCAGGACTATTCCATTGAAGCCGCAGTGCGGGGGACCCTCGATGCGGTGCGTTTTGTAACCAAATCGCGGAGCAACCGGGGTTGAACGTGAGTCGAACATCCTATTCCATAACCGATGAGCACCCAGCGTAAGCACCTTGCCGGGCGCAACGGCCGCGCAGCCCGGCTGCTTCTTCTGATCCCGGAAATCAGTGCATGCAGCGGCGGCGGGATCTCCCGGGTCGGCCGAAGCATGATGCGCCTGATGAGCCAAAGCCATTGCCGTCGCGAACTCGACTGCCGGGTGCTGGCCCTGGGCCGGCCGGATGATGAGGATCGCGAGGGGTTCCGCAAGGAGTGGGGGCGGCGCCTAAATTGCTACGGCAGGAACCGGCTGGCTTTTTCCGCCGCCTCGTTGGCCGCCATGGCCACGTGGGCCGAGGCGGTGATCGTCATGCACGTGGGCCTGGGCTCCCCGCTGGTTTTGTTGCCCCGGAGGCTGCGGCCGGCCTCGATCACCTTCATTCACGGGACCGAGGTCTGGGTGCCCGCGCGGCTCCGCCATCGACTGTCGCTCTGCCGCAGCGATTACGTGGTGGCGAATAGCCGCTTCACGGCCCGAAAGGCCGCCGAGTTCAATCCCTGGTTGACCGACGTGCATTGCTGCCACTTGGGAATACCAGAGGTGAGGGGTGAGAGGTGTCAGGTGGGAGGCGAGAGTGGCGAGGATCTCCGACTTCCGACCTCCGCCCTCCGGCCTCCGACCTCCGACCTCCGCCCTCTGCCCTCTGCCCTCTTACCTCTCACCTCTCACCTCTCACCTCTCACCCCGACCCGGCACGACATCCTGATTGTGGGGCGCATGGCGAAAGGCGAGGGCGAGAAGGGACATCGCGAACTGATGGACGCGATGGAACACGTCGTGGCGAAGGTCCCCGCTGCGCGGCTGCTCGTCGCCGGAACGGGCAACAATGCCGAGACCTATGTCGCGATGGCCCGCCGCTCGCCGGTCCGGGAGCGGATCGTCTTTCTCGGATACGTGCCCGAGGAGCTGCTGCGGGCCCTCTATCGCCAGGTGGCGCATTCGCCATGCCCAGCCGGCAGGAGGGCTTCGGCCTCGTGTACTTGGAGGCGATGGCGGCGGGCCTGCCCTGCCTGGCCTCCACCTGCGACGCGGCAGGCGAGGTCGTCGTGGACGGCGAAACGGGGCTGCTCGTCGATCCGGCCGATCAGGCCGCAATCGTCGCAGCGATCACGAGACTGCTTGGGGACCAGGCGTTCCGCGAGAAGCTGGGGCGCCAGGGCAGAAAACGCTTCGAGGAGTGCTTTACGGAAGAGCACTTTCACCAGCGGATGTGGCAACTGCTTGAGGAGGCCTTGACCGCAAACGGCGAACGCCACGAAACCGCACAAGCCTTATGATGCCGATCAACACGGAGCTTGCGAAACCATGAGCAACTCGGTCAGTCAGTTCTTCCAGGGCCAGGTCGACGCGTACTCGTCGCTCTTCGCAGAACGGAAGACGGGCAACAATTTCTGTTTCCGCCGGCGTCTGGCGCTGGCCCGCGAGCTGAGCGGACAAGGCGGAGGCGCGCTCCTGGACTGCGCGACGGGCTCCGGTGAAATCACGGCAGCCGTTTTGCGCCAGGGCCGGTTCCAATCGGCCAAGCTGGTCAATATCTCCTCCAACATGCTGGCCAGGGCGAAGGAAGCGATTGCATCCGCCCCACTGCAGACCCCCTGCGCTTTCGAGGTGTCCGACATTTTCGCGTACCTTGGCCGCGCGGCGGACGAAGGGCGAAGTTTCGACCTGGTCCTCTGCCTGGGACTTATCGCACATACCGGCCGGATCGATGAGTTGCTGGCCCTGCTCCGCAACTGCCTGACGCCCGGCACGGGGCGGCTGCTGCTGCAGGCCACCCTGCTCGACCATCCCGGCACCCGTCTCGTCCGCTTGCTGACCCGGCGGCGATACGAGCGCCGTAGCGGCTATGCGATCAGCTATTTCCGCCTGTCGGAGTTGAGAGACGCCGTCCAGCGGAGCGGCATGCGGGTCGTCGACGAGCGAAGATTCGGTCTCTGCGTTCCTTTCGGCGATCGTCTATGGCGGTTCGGGAACTATCATGCCGAGCGGATTGCCGAGCGCTGGGCGGCGCGGCACGGCGCGGAAATCCTATTGGCCATACAGCGTGCCTGACCCCCGCCCTCTGCCCTCCGCTCTCCGCCCTCCGCTCTCCGCCCTCCGCCCTCGGCCCTCCGCCTTGCACGTTCTCCACGTCATCCCGTCGCTTTCCGTCGCCCACGGCGGGCCCAGTGTGGCCTTGCCCCTCATGGAGCGGGCGTTGACGGCGGCGGGGGTCGAGGTCGAGACCGCCACGACCGATGACGATGGCCCAGGACGGCGTTTTTCCAGACGATTGGCGGAACCGACCCAGGAAAACGGCGTAACCCGCTGGTATTTCCCCAAGCAAACCGAGTTCTACAAGCTCTCGTTGCCCCTTTATCGCTGGTTGAAGAGGGAATCGCACCGATTCGAAGTCGTCCACGTCCACGCCCTCTTCTCTTTTGCGAGCGTGGCGGCAGCGTGGGCCGCGCGGCGGGCGAAAGTGCCTTACGTCGTTCGCCCGCTCGGCTTGCTAAATTCCTATGGCATGACGCAACGGCGAGCACTTTTGAAACGCCTTTCCCTGCGGACCATTGAGGGTCCGCTCTTAGAGACGCGGCCGCGGTCCATTTTACCAGCCTGGCGGAACAGGGTGAGGCGGAGTCGTTGGGCTGGCCCATCCGCTCGGTCGTCATCCCGCTGGGAATTGAGCTGCCGCCGGCCGCGAGCCCTGAGCAATTCCTGACAAGATACCCCGAGTTGCGGGGCCGCCGCCGCATCTTGTTCCTCTCCCGCATCGACCCCAAGAAGAACCTGGAAGGCCTGCTGCGGGCAACGGGCGACGTGGCTCGGGAAGTCGCGGACGTGGCCCTGATCGTCTGTGGCGATGGCGAGCCCCGCTACGTGGCCGGGCTGCAATCGCTCTGTGCTGAGCTTGGAACTGCCGGGCGGGTAGTCTGGGCGGGGCACGTCGAGGGCACGATGAAGCAGTCGGCATGGCTGCGGCCGAGCTCTTCGTGCTGCCCTCGTTTTCCGAGAATTTTGGGATCGCGGCCGTGGAGGCCCTGGGGGCCGGCCTGCCGGCGATTCTCGGCCAGGGCGTGGCCGTGGCGGCGGATGTCGCCGCGGCGGATGCCGGACTGGTTGTCAGCCCGGAGCCCGATTCGATTGCGGCGGCCATCCGCTGTCTGCTCTTGGATGGGCAGGGGCGGCGCCGCGCGGGCCGACGCCGGGAGCTTGCGACGGAGAAATTCAGCACCGCGGCGATGGCATCGAACTTGATGCGACTCTATAGCCGGATCGCCTGTGGGGCTGCAGGCTGATGGATCTCCCACGGAATCGGCGCCCTTGTGATCACTTATAACGAGGCGCCGAACATCCGCCGCGTGCTGGACGGCCTTTCCTGGGCCCGCCACGTCGTGCTGGTCGACAGTTTCAGCAGCGACCAAACGCTGGAACTCGCCGGGACCTATGCCAACGTCCGTATCGTCCAGAGGAAGTTCGATACCTTCGCCCGACAGTGCAACTTCGGGCTCGATCAAATCGCAACCCCTGGGTCTTATCGCTCGATGCCGATTATGTCCTGCCCCCGGAGTTCCACAAGGAAGTCCAAGCCCTCGATCCCCCAGACGGCGTCCGCGGTTATCGCACGCACTTCAAATACTGCATCTACGGCAGGGCCTTGCGGGCGTCGCTCTACCCGCCGCGAACCGTTCTCTACCGGCGAGAGGCGGCACGGTATCGCGACGAAGGGCACGGACACAGGATCCAAATCGAGGGCGACGTGCTGCCCTTGAGGACGGCGCTCCTGCATGACGATCGCAAGCCGCTCGGCCGCTGGCTCGACTCGCGGCGCCGGTACGCCGAGCGCGAGGCGGACCACCTGCAATCGGCAGGCGGCGTCGACCTGGGCCCGGCCGATCGCGTCCGGCGATGGATCGTGCCGGCGGCCCCGGCGGTCTTCTTCTACACGCTTTTCGTCAAGCGCTGCCTGCTGGACGGCTGGCCCGGCTATCTTTATGTGTTGCAACGAACGTATGCCGAGATCTTGCTCTCGTTGGAATTGCTCGATCGCCGGCTGCAAGCCAGGCCGGTAGACGATTCGTTGCAAAACGAACAGAGTGAAAGCAGGAAGGCCGACTGACCGACGGGCCCTTGACCTTGGTACCGACCATCCAACCACGTCGGAGTAATGAAACGCTATCCGCTGGCGACTCTGTTCTAAAGCACAGTCCGAGCGGCATCGACTTCTAAAGCTCGAGGCGATACGCGGGTTTGCGGCTGCCTACGTTGTCTTGCATCATGCGCACCTGACGGCGCACCCGGAGACCAGGATCCGAATTATTTTTGAACCCAGCCATGTGGGTGGTGGGGTATGGGTGGATCCTAGGAGAAATGCGGGCTAGAATTTGGCGGCGGATTGCGGTTTGGACGTTCTTGGCGGCCACAGCTTGTGGGGTTGGGCTATGCGGGCTACGCCTGGTGGACGCGTCCGCGTCCTACGCCTCCAACGGAGATCTTCCGCGGAATCACCTACACTTGCGAGGAGATGAACACGGAGGAATGTCGAGGCCTGGTCCACTTCGTGCGGGTGGATCTGTCTGCGCCGGGAATCGGGCTCTACCTGACGCCCTTGGACCCGGAGGCGGTGAGCCAAGGCTACCAGTATCGCCTGGCCGAAGCCTCCACCGTTCTGCGGCGCGAAGATCTTGCGGTCGTGATCAACGGGACCTACTTCGGGGCGGAGTCGGGCGCGTTCTACCAGACCGGCGATCTGGCCAATAGTGTACAGACGGTCATCGCGAACGGCCGAATGAGCCACGTCGATCCCCATAGCTACATGCTCTGGTTTGAGCCCGACCTGACGCCGCATTTCGAGTCCAGCGAGCCGCCGGACCCCGCCCTCCTGCGCGGGCCCGCTGGGGAATTGGCGGCTGGGTGATGGCGCTCTGGAAAGGGCAAGTGCGGGAACGGCGCGGCCGGCCACGAAATGGACCGCCGCACGGCAGTCGGAGTCGACTGCGGCCGCCGACTGCTTTGGTTGGCCGTGTTCGAGAATGCCTCCTCGCTGGCCGTGGCCCCGGTGCTGAAGCAGCACGGTGCCCAGGACGGGTTCCTGCTGGACGGCGGACACTCGACGACGATGGTCCTAGGGCCCAAAGCGGCCCACGTGCGATCGGGCACCCTCCTCGGCAGTTCTCGGCCGGTGGCAACCGTTCTAGGCATCAAAGCGGACCCGCTGTGATCCAAGGTTTCCTTCGTTCCGTGCCCGCCGCAGATATGCCACCGACAAGGGTTTCTGCACCGGCCGGAATGGCCCCGGAAATCACGCCCGGGGCGCACTAATTTGTCGCAGGACGGAAATTCTCGAAAGGGTTGCCGGCAAAGGCGTTAGAGCGCGATTTTTGTCCAGACCAAAAGATAATTTTCCCATTGCGAAGCCCTCATACGTATATATATGTGGAAACGCGTTGTTCTTTTGACAATTCGGCTATACTGCTCGCGGGCGGAACGGATCGAAGCCCGAACGCGCAAGCGAGGAATGGAACCGCTTACGTCGCTTGCGCTTCGGGCTTCGCGTGGCTACTGCGAAAACAGCTCAATTAGGGCCGCTCGCAGTATAACAAGAATTAGTGATGATGAGTGGAGATTAGCGTTCCCGCCTCGGTCGAACTGGCAAACGGGAAAAAATTGCGTCTGGTTTTTATTGACCCATCGAATGGAAAGATACTCAATAATGGGCACAAACATTGGATTCGTGGCCAGATTTGGCCAGATTTGGCCAGATTTGGCCAGATTTTGGCCAGTTCCCTGGCCAGATTTGGCCAAAAAAGTGGCCATTTTACAGCCATGAGAGTTATGTAAGTAATTGACTCGCAAGAGTGTAAAGACATTGAATTTGAGGGGTTTTTACCAGTATTAGCACCTCCTATGGCTAATGAGATACACAAGGTCGACGGGTAAAAATGGTCGAAAACCGGAAAAACAGGCCGTTTGGCCACAAAACCGTCCAAATCCCCGCGGGAATGCAAGGAAAATTTTGACCCAAAGTGAGTAACGAACGATGATCAGTATTCTTGGCATCAACGCCTACCATGGCGATGCGTCGGCGGCGCTGCTGATTGACGGCAGGCTTGTCGCCGCCGTCGAGGAGGAGCACTCAACCGCATCAAGCACTGGGCCGGCTTTCCCGCCGAGTCGATTCGCTGGTGCCTGGAGGCCGGTGGAATTACCGCACGCGACCTGGACCACGTGGGAATATCGTTCGATCCGCGGACGAATTTCTGGAAGCGGATCGGCTTCGTGGTCCGCAACCGGCCTTCTTTGGGATCGCTGCTGGACCGCGTGCGGCGGCAAGGCAAGACGATCGCCCTGGAGGACCAGTTCGCGAAGGCCGCCGGGGTGGCGCAATCGGACCTCAAGGCCCAGTTCCATCGCATCGAGCACCATCAAACGCACGTGGCGGCCGGCTTCCTGATTTCGCCCTACGAAGAGGCCGCCGTGCTCTCGATCGACGGCATGGGCGACTTCACCAGCACCCTGACGGTCCACGGCCGGGGAACCGAATGGGTCGAGCAGGACCGGGTCTTCTACCCGCATTCCCTCGGATTCCTGTACACGGCGATCACGATGTATCTTGGTTTCCCGCATTACGGAGACGAATACAAGGTGATGGGGCTGGCCCCTTATGGCGAGCCGGAGTTTCTCGACTTGTTCCGGAGAATCATCCGGCCGGTGGGCGATACCTTCGAGCTGAACCTCGACTACTTTCTGCATCACAAACAGGGCATCCGCATGAGCTGGAACAAGGGCGCCCGATCGTGCAACCGTTCCACAGCCCGCTGTTGGAGCGTCAACTGGGCCCGGTGCGCGGGGAAAACGAGGAAGTGCGCACCGCCACGAGAACATCGCCCGGTCGCTGCAGGCCGTCGCCAAGGAGATCATCCTGCATCTGCTGGAGCGGCTGCACGCGAAAACGAAGTGCCCCAACGTCTGCCTGACGGGCGGTGTGGCCATGAACTCGGTGGCCAACGGCAAGATCACGACCCGGACGCCCTTCGAAAAGGTCTATGTCCCCGCGGGAGCCGCCGACAACGGCACTTCCTTCGGCGCCGCGTTTTATATCTGGAATCGAGTGCTCGAGAACCCGCGGTCGTTTGTTCAGGAGCATGCTTATTGGGGCTGTGAATCCGATGCCGAGTCGTGTGCCGCCGCGATTCGCGGCGCCGGTCTTCCTTTTCAGACCTGCGGCGAGCCGGCCCTGCTCGATCGCGCGGCCGATCTCTTGATCGATGGAAAAGTGGTGGGATGGTTCCAAGGGAGGATGGAATTTGGCGCCCGTGCCCTCGGCAATCGAACCTTGCTGGCAGATCCGCGGCGGAGCGACATGCGCGACATCATCAACCTGCGGATCAAGTTCCGCGAGCGGTTCCGCCCCTTCGCGCCAGCATCCTCGAGGAATGTGTCGGCGACTGGTTCCAGATCGACGAACCGGCGCCCTTCATGGAGAAGGTGTTTCCCGTCCGGCCCGACCGCCGGGCGCAGATTCCCGCCGTGACCCACGTCGACGGCAGCGGGCGTCTGCAAACGGTTTCCAAGGGCACGAATCCGCTTTACCATGCGCTGATCTCGCGTTTTTACCAGAAGACGGGGGTGCCGATCGTTCTCAACACGTCGCTGAACGAGAACGAGCCGATCGTCCGCACCCCTTCCGAGGCCATCCGTTGCTTCCTCCGCACCGACATGGATGTTCTGGTGCTCGGGCCGCACGTCATCGACCGTCGATGTCCTGACTTTCCAGAAAAATACCGCAAGCGGATCGAGTCATGATCGCAAAGCAAGGGCTGCCGTATGGGTGATATCCGAAATGCCATTCAGAAGCTGCGCCGCAAGAGCACGGCCCATCCGGAGGTTGCTCCCGCGCCGACAGTCGAGCAAATCCGGGACGCGGAGGCCGGGCTCGGCAGGCAATTTCCGCCTTCTTTCCTGGAATTCCTCCGCGAGGCCGGCGCCTGTCAGTTGCCGTTATGGCAGACCTACTGGGTTGGCGACGGCTCGTTGGGCCCGCGGAACATCGTGGCTGCCAACGAAGCCCAGCGGAACGCGGATCCTCCCCTTCCCTGCTTTCTCGTGGCCTTTCACAACAACGGTTGTGGGGACCAGTTGTGTTTCGACACCCGGCAGCGGTCTGCGGACGGCGAGTACCCCGTGGTATTCTGGGACCACGAGGCGAGCCTGGAAGAGAACCTCGCCGATCTGTTCGTGGTCGCTGACGACTTTGCGGGTTGGCTCGAGCAAGAAGTGGAGGTTTGGTTCACGCTTCGCTAGCAAAGGACCGGTATCATGGCAGACAAACCTTGTGTCAGCGTAATTATCCCTACGTACAACCGCGCGACGACGGTTGGCGATGCGATCAAGAGCGTCCTGAATCAGACCTACTCGAACATTGAGTGCATTGTCGTGGACGACGGCTCATTGGATGACACCGGCCAGGTATTAGCGCAATTCTCAGGCCAGATAACTCTTATCACATCAGTCAATCGGGGTGTCTCCAGTGCGCAACCTCGGCATGCGCGCCGCGAGGGGCGACTACATCGCGTTTCTTGATTCAGACGACTTTTATCTGCCCGACAAGTTAGATCTGCAGGTCGCTTTTCTTGAATCGCATCCGAACGTGGATATGGTCTCGTCGGACATGAGCGCAATGCGCGATGGAGAGATATTCGAGGATTCTCACTTCGTCAACTACATGTCGCCCTACCTTCAAGAATACGGGCTCTCCATCGAGAATATCTACTCCGCCCACTTCAAGTTTCAACACGGCGGCGAAGAAATAGACGCCTACATGGGCAACATCTTCAAACCCATGTTGCACTGCCCGGTAGTTATATCCACCACGGCTCTCTTTCGACGAGCAATCCTCGAAGTCGTCGGCTATCAGGATGAATCAATATCCTTGGCCGAGGATTACGACTTCATGGTCCGCATTTGCAAACACCATATTGTGGCATACCTTGACCGCCCTCTGTATGTCTATCGCTATGGCCACGATCAACTTTCGATGCTTGGAACAGGTCGGACTGCCGAGCGAATGCGAACGACGGCACTGTCCTTCCAGAATTTCCTGCGAGTGACTGTTAATCACGGCGAGCAAGATGCGGACTTCTTCGCCGAGAATCGTGCTTGGCTCAATCCGCTTCTATCAAGTAAATATTCGGAACTTGGACGGAAATGGATTGGACTTGGAGACTCGAGGCAAGCGCGAGCGTGCTTTTCGAAAGCGCACGAGTACCTCCCTTCCGATGAGACTTTTTTCCGCAAGATGCTGGGCGACGTGGACGAACCCACCGCGCCGTTCGGGCTTGCGGATGTGCAGGGCGACGGCACTGGCATCGGCGAAGCGAGCAGTCCGGTCGAGCCCTCCCTGGCCCGGCGGTTGCGCGAGCGGGCGCGAGTGCTCGGCGTGAGCCCCGCCGACGTGTTCCACGTGGCCTGGGCACAGGTGCTGGCGAGGGTATCCGCGCGCGACGACGTGGTGTTCGGCACGGTGCTCGTTGGGCGAATGCAAGCCGATGAAGGGCCTGACCGTGTGGGGGAGCCGTTCACGAACATCTTGCCGCTGCGTATCTGCGTCGGCGAGGAAAGCGTGCAAGCGAGCGTCCAGCATACCCAGGCGTTGCTCGCGCAGTTGCTGAGCCATGTGCATGCCCCGCTTGCCCTGGCGCAGCGCTGCAGTGCAGTCGCGGCTTCCACACCGCTGTTCGGAGCGCTGTTGAATTACCGCGACAGCAATACCTTGGCACAACGCTCAACAGAGGCGAATCAAACCAAGGCGGGCACCGAGTTCTTAACTAGCGAGGAACGCATTAACTATCCGTTTGTGCTTTCGGTGGACGATCTGGGCGAGGGCTTCGCGTTGACGGCGGCGGTGCGATCGCCGGCTGATCCGCAGCGCATCTGCGCCTACATGCACACGGCACTCGATCGGTTGGTGGGATGCGCTGGAGAGCGCGCCGGCGACGTTCTGCGCAGCCTGGATGTGCTCCCCGAAGCCGAGCGGCACCAATTGCTAGTGGAGTGGAATGATACCGGTTCTTCCATCAGAGCCGACCAATGCATCCACCAGTTGTTCGAAGCGCAGGTGAAACAAACGCCCGAGGCGGTGGCGCTGGAGTTCAACGGACACGTGCTGACGTATCGACACTTGAACAGCCGTGCCAACCAGTTGGCGCGTCACCTGCGGGAGTTGGGCGTGGCGCCCGAAGTGTGCGTGGGCGTATACATGGAGCGCGGTTTGGACATGGTAATTAGTCTGCTCGGCATCCTCAAGGCCGGGGGGGCGTATGTCCCGCTCGATCCCGCCTATCCCAGGAGCCGCGTTGCCTTCATGCTCCAAGACTGCCAGTCTCCCCTGGTGCTGACCCAGCAGAGGCTCCTGGAAAGCCTTCCCGCGAGCGCCGCGAAAGTCGTCTGTGTGGACACAGAGTTGCCGCGTCTCGGCGAGGCGCTTGATGACGATCTGACACGCACCGCTGGTCCCACGAGTCTCGCCTACGTGATCTACACGTCCGGATCGACCGGTACGCCCAAGGGGGTAGCGATCGAACATCAAAGCACGGTCACCTTTATCCGTTGGGCCCTTGCGGTGTTCGCTCCAGAGGAGCTGTCCGGAGTCCTGGCGTCTACCTCCATCTGTTTCGATCTCTCCGTGTACGAGTTGTTTGTGCCTCTCAGTTCGGGGGGACGAGTGATCCTGGTCGAGAACGCAATGGAGGATCTCGTCTCTTTCGGCGGAAGCCAGGGTCACGCTTGTCAATACGGTTCCCTCCGCGATAGCGGAACTGCTGCGGCGCGGCGCCATTCCAGATTCGGTCGTGACGGTTAACCTGGCGGGCGAGCCACTCTCCCCCGAGTTGGCTGACGCGATCTACCGGCAGACCAGGGCCAAACAGGTCTATGACCTGTACGGTCCTTCGGAAGCAACAACCTACTCGACCTACACTTTGCGTTTGCCGGAGGGGCCCGCCACAATCGGGCGCCCAATCGCCGGCACTCAGGCGTATGTCCTGGACAGGCACGGGCAGCTCGTTCCGGTCGGTGTGCCGGGCGAGCTATTCCTCGGCGGCGCCGGGCTGGCACGTGGCTACCTGAACCGCCCGGAGCTGACGGCCGAGAAGTTCATCGCCAATCCTATTGCGGCGGCGCCGAGCGCACGCCTCTACCGCACGGGCGATCTCGTACGTCATCGGCCAAATGGGAACCTGGAATATTTGGGGCGGATGGATCACCAAGTGAAGATTCGTGGATTCCGCATCGAATTGGGAGAAGTCGAAAGTTGCCTGCGACGCCATCCCGCGGTCAAGGACGTTGCGGTGGTGGCGCAGGCAGGTGCTTCCGGCGACAAGCGCCTGGTGGCCTACCTAGTGGCAGGGGATGGTGAGGCGCCGACGATCGCCGACCTCCGCAGCTACCTCAAGCGGGATCTCCCGGAGTACATGGTGCCTTCGGCCTTCATGACGCTGAAGGTGTTGCCGTTGACGCCCAATGGCAAGGTGGACCGCAGAGCGCTTCCGGCGCCTGAACACTCGGATCTCCAGCAGACCGCCTACGTCGCTCCGCGCACTCCGATCGAGGAGGCGCTGACCGGGATTTGGACGGAAGTGCTTGGCCTCGATCGCGTGGGCATCCACGACAATTTCTTCGAACTGGGCGGGCACTCGCTGCTGGCAATGCAAGTCGTTTCCCGCGTGCGCACAGTGCTTCAGGCAGAAGTGCCTCTACCAGTGTTCTTCGAAGGGCCGACGGTGGCGCAGTTGGCACAGCACTCAGGGGCGATTGCCGCGGCATCGCCCATTCCTCGGATCCCGCGTGAGGGCGGCCTACCGCTTTCCTTTGCCCAGCAGCGGTTGTGGTTCATCGATCAGTTGGAACCCGGCAGTTCGATGTACAATATCCCGCTTGCCCTGCGTTTGACTGGGCCGCTGGACATGGCGATATTCGAGCGGAGCCTGAGCGAGGTGGTGCGGCGGCACGAGGTGTTGCGGACCACGTTTCGGACCCTGGGAGGGGAACCGATTCAGCGAATTTGTGCCGCGATGCCTTTGAGGGTACCGGTGACGGACCTGAGTGGTTTGCCGGAAGCGGAAACGGAAGGGCAGATTCGTCGACTTCTGGCCGAAGAGGCGCGGCGGCCTTTCGACCTGTCGCAAGACTTGATGCTCCGGGCAGGGCTGCTGCGGCTGGACTCGCAGGAGCACGTCTGCTTTTTGACGCTTCATCACATCGCCGCGGACGGTTGGTCCGTCGGGGTCCTGTTCCGCGAGTTGACGGCCCTCTACGCGGCCTTTTCCCGCGACCCGGAGTGCCGGGTGCCCCGGCCCTCGCCGCTGACGGATCTGCCGATCCAGTATGCCGACTTTACCATATGGCAGCGTAAATGGTTGCAGGGGAACGTGCTGGAGGCGCAACTGGCCTACTGGAAACGGCGACTGGAGGGCGCCCCGCCGGTGCTGGAATTGCCCATGGACCATTCCCGGCCTGCCGTGCAGACGTATCGCGGCGCCCAGGAGCGATTCGTGCTCGACAAAGGGCTATCAGAGGCGTTGAGACTGTTGAGCCGGCAGGAGAAGGCCACGCTCTTCATGACACTCTTGGCGACGTTCCAGACGCTACTGTACCGTTACAGCGGGCAGGAAGATTTCGTGGTGGGGTCGCCGATTGCGGGCCGTAATCGGCTGGAGACCGAGCAACTGATCGGGTTCTTCGTAAACACGCTGGCGCTGCGGGCGGACGTGTCAGGGAATCCGACCTTTCGCAAGTTGTTGGCTCGGGTGCGTGAGGCGACGTTGGGGGCATACGCACATCAGGACTTGCCGTTCGAGAAGTTGGTGGATGAGATGAACCCGCAGCGGAATCTCAGCTATGCGCCGCTGGTTCAGGTGGTGTTTATGCTGCAGAATGACCCGGCCGAGCCGCTGCGAATCCCAGGGCTGACGGTGAGCAGCGAGGCCGTGGAAAACAACACAGCAAAGTTCGACTTGACGCTCTCGATGACTGCCGATAGCGAAGGACTCCGCGGGGTGTTGGAGTACAACACGGACCTATTCGAGCGGGGAACGATCCAGCGGATGCTGAGGCATTTTCAGACGTTGCTCGAGGGGGTCACGGCCGATCCCGGTCAACGGATCGGCGAGTTGCCGCTGTTGACCGAAGCGGAGCGGCATCAACTGCTGGTCGAGTGGAACGACACGGGGACAGACTACCCTAGGGAACGGTGTGTCCATGAACTGTTTGAAGAACAAGTGGAGCGGACACCGGAAGCGGCGGCGTTGGTCTTTGGCGACCAGCGGCTGAGCTACTGCGAACTGAATAGTCGGGCGAACCAGTTGGCCCACTACCTGCGGCGGTTGGGCGTCGGACCTGACGACCTCGTCGCCGTTTACATGGATCGTTCGCTGGATTTGGTGGTTGCGCTCTTAGGGATACTCAAGGCCGGCGGGGCCTACCTGCCGATGGATCTGGCCTACCCGCCAGATCGGCTCGCTTTCATGCTCCAGGATTCGGACGCGAAGGTGCTGATTACGCAAAAGGACCTGTGCGAGCAACTGCCCCGGCACGCGGCCAAGGTGATTTGCCTGGACCGGGACGGGCAGCATCTCGGAGGGGAGAGCGCCACCAACCCGTCCTGCGCGACCACTCCCGACAACCTTGCTTACGTGATTTACACCTCGGGCTCCACCGGACGGCCCAAAGGCGTCCTGATCACCCACTCTAACGTGGCGCGACTGTTCGGCGAGACCGAAGCCTGGTTCCACTTCGGCCCCAGCAACGTCTGGACGTTGTTCCACTCTTATGCCTTCGATTTCTCGGTTTGGGAGCTATGGGGTGGACTTCTTTATGGCGGTTGCGTCGTAGTCGTCCCCTACTGGACCAGCCGGTCTCCCGAGGAGTTCTACGAACTCCTCTGCCGCGAACAGGTAACCATTCTCAACCAGACCCCGCCTGCCTTTAGCCAGCTCATCGCGGTCGAGGAGAAAGCTGGCAAAGACGACCGACTGGCCCTGCGCCTGGTGATCTTCGGCGGCGAAGCGCTGAATGTGCAGGCGATCAAGCCATGGTTCGATGTCCACGGCGACCAGCATCCTCAAATGGTCAATATGTACGGGATCACGGAAACAACGGTCCACGTCACCTACTATCCCCTGAGTTGTGCCGACTTGGAACGTCCAGCGTGCAGCCCGATCGGGCGGGCGATTGACGATCTTCGCCTCTATGTCCTGGACGCTTACGGAAACCTGTCGCCGGTCGGTGTGCCGGGCGAGCTTTGCGTCGGCGGCCGCGGCTTGGCGCGCGGTTACCTGAACCGTCCCGAGTTGACTGCTGAGAGGTTTGTTCACGATCCGTTTAGTGACGCGCCGGGGGCCAGGTTATACAAGACGGGGGACTTGGTTCGCTGGCTGCCGGACGGGACCTTGGAGTTCCTCGGGCGGTTAGACCGTCAAGTGAAGATTCGCGGGTTCCGCATCGAATTGGGCGAAATTGAAAGCTGCCTTCGGCGTCATCCCGCGATCCGGGACGTAGCGGTGGTGGCCCGCGAAGATTCACCGGGCGACAAGCGCCTTGTGGCCTACGTCGTGGCAAAGGATGGCGAGGCACCCACTGTAGCCGACCTGCGCAGCCACCTCAAGCAGGAACTTCCGGAGTTTATGATACCTGCGGCCTTCATGACACTGAAGGCATTGCCCTTGACACCCAACGGTAAGGTGGACCGCCGGGCGTTGCCGGTTCCCGAGGCGGGACGGCCTGAAATGGAGCATGCCTATACGGCGCCACGCACTCCGTTGGAACAAATGCTGACGGGGATCTGGGCCGAAGTGTTGGGGTTGGAGCATGTCGGCATCCACGACAATTTCTTCGAACTTGGAGGGCACTCATTGTTGGCGACGCAAGTCGTTTCCCGGGTGCTTGATCTCCTTCGCGTGCAACTACCTCTGCGTCGCCTGTTCGAGTCGCCGACGGTGGCGGGGCTTGCCGAAGCGACTTTTGCGTGCTTGCTCGAGGCCGATGCCAAAGCCGGCGCGTTAACTACAGCTTTGCGGGAGGAACGCACATGACCAGTATATCGAACCCAGCTTCGGAATTGACTTTGGAGGAGCGATCGCGGCTGGAATCGCGCTTGATCAAGCGGGTTGCCGCCTCGGTGCATGAGACGCGTATTCCACGCCGCGATTCCTCGGCAGAGGATCCCCTTTCCTTTGCCCAGCAGCGGTTGTGGTTCATCGATCAGTTGGAACCCGGCAGTTCGATGTACAATATCCCGCTTGCCCTGCGTTTGACTGGGCCGCTGGACGCGGCGATATTCGAGCGGAGCCTGAGCGAGGTGGTGCGGCGGCACGACGTGTTGCGGACGACGTTCTGGACCGTGGCTGGGGAACCCGTGCAGCGAATTGGTGCGGCGGCGCCCTTGAGGCTGCCAGTGACGGATCTGGGCGGTTTGCCGGAAGCGGAGCGTGAAGGGGAGGTTCGTCGGCTTCTTGCCGAAGAGGCACAGCAGCCGTTCAACTTGTCGGAAGACTTGATGCTCCGGGCTGGGCTGCTGCGGCTGGATGAGCAGACGCACGTCTTCTATATGACCTTGCACCATATTGCCGCGGACGGTTGGTCCGTGGGGGTCCTTTTCCGCGAGTTGACGGCCCTCTACGCGGCCTTTTCCCGCGACCCGGAGTACCGGGTGCCCCGGCCCTCGCCGCTGACAGACCTGCCGATCCAGTATGCCGACTTTGCGCTCTGGCAGCGGAAGTGGTTGCAGGGGGACGTGTTGGAGGAACTACTGGCCTACTGGAAACGACACCTGGAGGGTGCCCCACCGGTACTGGAATTGCCAATGGACCATCCGCGGCCCGCCGTGCAGACGTATCGCGGCGCCCGAGAAGGCTTGGTGTTCGACAGGGGGCTCTGGGAGGCGTTGAAGCAGTTGAGCCGGCAGGAGGGAGTCACGGACTTCATGACGCTCCTGGCGGCGTTTCAGACTCTGCTGTACCGTTACAGCGGACAGGAGGACGTGGTCGTGGGGACGCCGATCGCCGGCCGCAATCGGCTGGAGATCGAGCAACTAATCGGGTTCTTCGTGAACAACCTGGTGCTGCGGACAGACCTTTCCGGGAACCCGACGTTTCGCGAGTTGTTGGTGCGGGTGCGCGAGGCGACGTTGGGGGCATACGCACATCAGGACCTGCCATTCGAGAAATTGGTGGATGAACTGAACCCGCAGCGAAATCTCAGCTATGCGCCGCTGTTTCACGTGATGTTCGTGCTGCAGAATGACCCGGGCGAGCCGTTGCGAATCCCAGGGCTGACGGTGAGCAGCGAGGCCGTTGAAAACAACACCGCGAAGTTCGACTTGACGCTCTCGCTGACGGCCGATGGCGAAGGACTCCGCGGAGAGCTGGAGTACAACACGGACCTATTCGAGCGGGGGACGATCCAGCGGACCCTGAGGCATTTTCAGACCTTGCTCGAGGGGGTCACGGCAGATCCCGGGCAGCGGATCGGCGAACTGCCCTTGTTGACCGAGGCGGAGCGGCACCAGTTGCTAGTCGAGTGGAACGACACGCGGACAGACTACCCCAGGGAACGGTGCATTCACGAGCTGTTTGAAGTGCAGGCGGCTCGGACGCCGGAGTCCGTTGCGCTCGAGTTCGAGGGGCAGGAGATCATTTACGCGGAACTGAACCGGAGAGCCAATCAGTTGGCGCGGGTGCTGCGTAAGCGGGGTGTGGGGCCTGACGTTTCTTGTTGGGGTATTTGCCGATCGCTCCTTCGAGATGGTAGTGGCGCTGCTGGCGGTGCTCAAAGCGGGCGGAGCCTATGTGCCGCTTGATCCCTCCTATCCAGCCGAACGCCTGCGACACATGCTGGAGGATGCGCGCGCTTCCCTGGTGCTGGCCCAGCCGCACTTGACGCCCCGGCTTCCGGCTCAGGCCGGAGACGTGTTGTTGCTGGATGCCTCATGGGCAGCCTATGCGGCCGAGGCAGGCGAGGACCTGGAGGTCGCGGGCACGCCGCAAAACCTTGCCTACGTGATCTTCACCTCCGGCTCCACGGGGCGGCCGAAGGGGGTGATGATCGAGCACCGCAGCCTGGTCAACTACATCTGTTGGGCAAGCGAGACCTACTGCAGGTGTGAACGGCTGACCTGGCCATTGTTCTCCTCTTTCGCGTTTGACCTCACGGTTACATCGATCTTTACACCCCTTGTTTCCGGCGGTCCCATTGTCCCCTATCGCGAGGCCCCGGGGGAGCGCGGCATGGGGATCTTCAAGGTCATTGATGACAACGTGGCTGACATCGTGAAGCTTACACCCGCGCACCTTGCCACGATCAAAGATATGATCGCGGGCACCACCAAGATTCGCAAGTTTGTTGTCGGAGGCGAGGATTTCAAGGCTGAACTGGCACGCAGCATTGTTGACAATGTCGGCAGTTCGGTGCAGATATACAATGAGTACGGTCCCACGGAAGCCACCGTTGGTTGCATGATTTACCTCTATGACAGGGAAAAGGACCTTGCGCTCTCGGTGCCGATTGGACGACCGGTCGCCAACACCCAGATTTACGTGCTCGACCCGCGACTTGAGCCCGTCCCCATTGGGGTGCGAGGCGAGCTATACATCGGGGGAGTGCAGGTGGGGCGCGGCTATGTGGGGCGGGACGATCTGACGGCGGAGCGCTTCGTGCCGGACCCGTTCTCGCCCATGCCCGGGCGCGCCTGTACAAGACGGGGGATCTGGCGCGGCATCTCGCGGATGGCGCGATCGAGTATTTGGGCCGGACGGACTTTCAGGTCAAGATTCGCGGCCAGCGCATTGAGTTGGGTGAGATCGAGGCTCTGCTGGACAAGCATCCCAGGGTAGGGCAAAGCGTGGTGCTGGCGCTGAGGATAACGGTGGGGATCAGCGGCTGGTGGCCTACGTTGTAGCGCGGGAGGGGCGCCTTCGGTCGAGGAGTTGAAGGAGCGGCTGTCGCGGGAATTGCCCGGGTACATGGTGCCGAGCGCCTTCGTGTTTCTGGAGGCGCTGCCGCTGACGTTGAGTGGCAAGGTGGACCGCAAGGCGCTGCCGGCGCCGGAGTACTCTGCCTTGCCGCAGGCGACCTATGTGGCGCCGCGCACGGCGACCGAGGAGGCGCTGACCAGTATTTGGACGGAAGTGCTTGGCCTCGATCGCGTCGGCATCCACGACAATTTCTTCGAACTGGGCGGGCACTCGCTGCTGGCGGCGAGCGTGGTGCATCGTATGCGTCGGGCCGGACTGCACGTCGCCGTACGCGACATGTTTCTCATGCCCACGATCGCGGCGCTGGCAGCGGCGGTGGGCGGCGAGAGCGGTGTCGTTGATGTGCCGCCGAATCGGATCCTTCCGGGGTGTGAGGCGATCGGCCCCGAGATGCTCCCCTTGGTGAAGCTGAACCCCGAGGAGATCGAACGCGTTGTGGCGGTGGTGCCTGGAGGGGCGGCAAACGTCCAGGATATTTATCCTCTGGCGCCGCTGCAAGAAGGGATCCTTTTTCACCACTTGTTGCGCGCGAAGGCGATCCCTACCTGGTGTCGGCCTTGCTCGGATTCGACGATCGCTCCCGGCTGGATGCGTATCTGCAGGCCCTGCAGGCGGTGATCGATCGGCATGACATTCTGCGCACGGCGGTGCTGTGGGAAGGGCTGCCCGAGCCGGTACAGGTGGTGTGGCGGCGGGCGCGGCTCATCGTGGAGGAGGTCAGCCTCGATGCGGCCGATGGTGATATTGGCAAGCAGTTGCGTGCGCGCTTCGATCCGCGGCACTACCGACTCGACGTGCGTGAGGCCCCGCTGCTGCGTATGTTCATCGCGCACGATGCAGCAAATGCACGCTGGCTGATGTTTCAGTTGTTCCAACATCTGGCGATCGACCACACGACGCTGGAGATCGCGCGGGAGGAAATCCAGGCGCATCTGCTGGGTCGAGCGGGGGAGCTGCCCGCGCCGTTGCCGTTTCGCAACTTTGTGGTGCAGGCGAAGCTTGGGGTGCCGCCAGCGGAGCATGAGGCGTTCTTCCGCACGATGCTGGGCGACGTGGACGAGCCCACCGCGCCGTTTGGGCTTACGGATGTGCAGGGCGACGGCACGGGCATCGTCGAAGCGAGCAGTCCGGTCGAGCCCTCCCTGGCCCGGCGGTTGCGGGAGCGGGCGCGAGCGCTGGGGGTGAGCGCCGCCAGCGTGTGCCACGTGGCCTGGGCACAGGTGCTGGCGAGGGTATCCGCGCGCGACGACGTGGTGTTCGGTACGGTGCTGTTGGGACGGATGCAAAGTGGCGAGGGCGCCGATCGTGTGCTGGGCCCGTTCATCAACACGCTGCCGGTGCGGCTCCGGGTGGGCGAGCAGGGCGTGCAAGAGAGCGTCCGGCAGGCCCACACGCTACTCGCGCAACTGCTTCGTCACGAGCACGCCTCGCTTGCCCTGGCGCAGCGCTGCAGCGGGGTGCAGGCGCCTGCGCCGCTGTTTAGTGCGCTATTGAACTACCGCCACAGTAGCACCGCGGAACCATCCCCGGCTGAGGCGGATCAAGCCAAGGTGAAAATCGAGTTTCTCGGTGCTGAGGAGCGCACCAACTATCCGTTTGTGCTCTCAGTGGACGACCTGGGCGAAGGCTTCGCGCTGACGGCGCAGGTGCAATCGCCGGCGGATCCGCAGCGCATCTGCGATTACATGCAGACTGCACTCGATCAGTTGGTGGGAGCGCTGGAGAGCGCGCCGGCTACGTCTCTGCGCAGCCTGGATGTGCTCCCCGAAGCCGAGCGCCGACAGTTGCTGGTCGAGTGGAATGACACGCAGACAGACTACCCCAGGGGACGGTGTGTCCATGAACTGTTTGAAGAGCAGGCGGCTCGGACGCCGGAGTCCGTTGCACTCGAGTTCGAGGGGCGGGAGATCACTTACGCGGAACTGAACCGGAGAGCCAATCAGTTGGCGCGGGTGCTGCGTACGCGGGGTGTGGGGCCTGACGTTCTTGTTGGCGTATTTGCCGAGCGCTCCTTCGAGATGGTAGTGGCGCTGCTGGCGGTGCTCAAAGCGGGCGGAGCCTATGTGCCGCTTGATCCCTCCTATCCAGCCGAACGACTGCGACACATGCTGGAGGATGCGCGCTTCCCGGGTGCTGGCCCAGCCGCACTTCGCGCCCCAGCTTCGGGCTCAGGCCGGAGACGTGTTGTTGCTGGATCCCTCATGGGCAGCCTATGCGGGCGAGGCGGGCGAGGACCTGGAGGTCGCGGGCACGCCGCAGGACCTTGCCTACGTGATCTTTACCTCCGGCTCCACGGGGCGGCCGAAGGGAGCGATGAACGAGCACCGCGGCATCTGCAATCGGCTGCTGTGGATGCAGGAGGAATACGGGCTCAGCGGCGAGGACCGCGTGCTGCAGAAGACGCCGTTCAGTTTTGACGTGTCGGTGTGGGAGTTCTTCTGGCCGCTGCTGACGGGTGCGCGGCTGGTGATTGCGCGCCCCAGGGGCACCGGGACAGCACCTATTTGGTGAAGCTGATTCGCGAGAGTAGGATCACGACGCTGCACTTTGTGCCGTCGATGCTGCGAGTGTTCCTGGAGGAAGAGGGGCTGGAGGCCTGCGCCTCGCTGAGGCGCGTGATCTGCAGTGGCGAGGCGTTGCCCCGCGAGCTGCAGGAGTGCTTCTTTGCGCGGCTGCCCGGAGTGGAACTGCACAATCTCTATGGGCCGACCGAAGCGGCGGTGGACGTCACCTATTGGGCGTGCCGGCAGGGAGACGAGCGTCTAACGGTGCCGATTGGACGACCGGTCGCTAACACCCAGATCTACGTGCTCGACCCGCGACTTGAGCCCGTCCCGATTGGGGTGCAAGGCGAGCTATACATCGGGGGAGTGCAGGTGGGGCGCGGCTATGTGGGGCGGGACGATCTGACGGCGGAGCGATTCGTGCCGGACCCGTTCTCGCCCGCGCCCGGCGCGCCTGTACAAGACGGGGGATCTGGCGCGGCATCGCGCGGATGGTGCGATCGAGTATCTGGGCCGGACGGACCTTCAGGTAAAAATCCGCGGCCAGCGCATCGAGTTGGGCGAGATCGAGGCGATGCTGGGCAAGCATCCCGGGGTGGGGCAGAGCGTGGTAGTGGCGCGCGAGGATAACCCTGGGGATCAGCGGCTGGTGGCCTACGTCGTGGCACACCAGGAGGCGCCTTCGGTCGAGGAATTGAAGGAGCACGTGTCGCAGGAGTTGCCGGCGTACATGGTGCCGAGCGCCTTCGTGTTTCTGCAGGCGCTGCCGCTGACCTCGAGCGGCAAGCTGGACCGCAAGGCGCTGCCGGCGCCGGAGTACTCTGCCTTGCCGCAGGCGACCTATGCGGCGCCGCGCACGGCGATCGAGGAGGCGCTGACCGGAATTTGGACGGAAGTGCTTCGCCTCGATCGCGTGGGCATCCACGACAATTTCTTCGAACTGGGCGGGCACTCGCTGCTGGCAATGCAAGTCGTTTCCCGCATGCGCACTGTTTTTCAGGCAGACGTGCCGTTGCGAGTGTTCTTCGAAGGACCAACCGTGGCGCAGTTGGCGCAGTACCAGGAAGCTGTACGCTTGGCGACGGAGGCCCGGGCAGACAACGCGAAACGTGTCGGCGGGGACCGCGAGGAGGGAACGATCTGAACTATGACGCCATTGCTCGATCTATTTTCCCGATTGAAACGCTCTGACATCGCCTTGTGGGCCGATGGGGAGGAATTGCGGTACAACGCCCCTCCAGGGGCCATGACTCCAGACTTGCGCGACGAACTGCGTATACGCAAAGCGGAGATCCTGAAATTCCTTAAGCAGTCCATTTCCGGGGCGGCGAGTGCGCCTCCGGCGATCACCGCCGTTCCTCGTGACGGCGACCCGCCTCTTTCCTTCGCTCAGCAGCGGTTGTGGTTCATCGATCAGTTGGAACCCGGCAGTTCGATGTACAATATCCCGCTTGCCCTGCGTTTGACTGGGCCGCTGGACGTGGCGATATTCGAGCGGAGCCTGAGCGAGGTCGTGCGGCGGCACGAGGTGTTGCGGACCACGTTTCGGACCCTGGACGGGGAACCCGTGCAACGAATTGGTGCGGCGGCGCCCTTGAGGCTGCCGGTGACGGATCTGAGTGGTTTGCCGGAAGCGGAACGTGAAGGGCAGATTCGTCGACTTCTGGCCGAAGAGGCGCGGCGGCCTTTCGACCTGTCGCGAGACTTGATGCTCCGGGCTGGGCTGCTGCGGCTGGATGATCAGCAGCACGTCTGCTTCTTGACGCTCCATCATATCGCCGCGGACGACTGGTCCATGGGGGTCCTCTTCCGCGAGTTGACGGCCCTCTACGCGGCATTTTCCTGCGACCCGGAGTACCGGGTGTCCCGGCCCTCGCCGCTGACGGACCTGCCGATCCAGTACGCCGACTTTGCCGTCTGGCAGCGGAAATGGTTGCAGGGGAACGTGCTGGAGCGGCAACTGGCCTACTGGAAACGACAGTTGGAGGGCGCCCCGCCGGTGCTCGAATTGCCAACGGATCATCCGCGGCCTGCCGTGCAGACGCATCGCGGCGCCCGAGAGCGATTGGTGTTCGACAAGGGGCTGTGGGAGGCGTTGAAACAGTTGAGCCGGCAGGAAGGAGTCACTGACTTCATGACACTTCTGGCGACGTTCCAGACGCTCCTGTACCGCTACAGCGGGCAGGAGGACGTGGTCGTGGGGACGCCGATTGCCAGCCGCAATCGCCTGGAGACCGAGCCGTTGATCGGGTTCTTCCTGAACACGCTGGCACTCCGGACGGACCTCTCGGGAAATCCGGCGTTTCGCGAGATTTTGGCGAGGGTGCGTGAGGTGGCGTTAGGCGCCTATGCGCACCAGGACTTGCCGTTCGAGAAGTTGGTGGATGAGCTGAACCCGGCGCGGAATCTCAGCCACTCGCCGCTGTTTCAGGTGATATTCATGCTGCAGAATGCCCCGAGCGAGCCTCCCCAAATTCCAGGGCTAACGGTGAGCAGCGAAGCCGTGGAAAACCATACGGTGAAATTCGACCTGGTCCTCGCGATGGCTGCCGATAGCGATGGACTGTACGGGGATCTGAAGTACAACACCGACCTGTTCGATCGGGGCACGATCCAGCGGATGCTGAGGCATTTTCAGAGGTTGCTTGAAGGGATTGCGGCAGATCCCGGGCAGCGGATCGGCGAGTTGCCGTTGCTGACCGAGGCGGAACGGCATCAACTGCTGGTCGAATGGAATGACACGCGGACAGACTACCCCAGGGGACGGTGTGTCCATGAACTGTTTGAAGAACAGGCGGAACGGTCACCGGAAGCGGTGGCGTTGGTCTTCGGTGACCAGCGGCTGAGCTACTGCGAACTGAATAGTCGGGCGAACCAGTTGGCCCACTACCTGCGGCGGTTGGGCGTCGGACCTGAGGACCTCGTCGCCGTTTACATGGATCGTTCGCTGGATTTGGTGGTTGCGCTCTTAGGGATACTCAAGGCCGGCGGGGCCTACCTGCCGATGGATCTGGCCTACCCGCCAGATCGACTCGCCTTCATGCTCCAGGATTCGGACGCGAAGGTGCTGATTACGCAAAAGGACCTGTGCGAGCAACTGCCCCGGCACGCGGCCGAGATGATCTGCCTGGACCGGGACGGGCAGCATCTCGGAGGGGAGAGCGCCATCAACCCGTCCTGCGCGACCACTCCCGACAACCTTGCTTACGTGATTTACACCTCGGGCTCCACCGGACGGCCCAAAGGCGTCCTGATAACCCACTCTAACGTGGCGCGACTGTTCGGCGAGACGGAAGCCTGGTTCCACTTCGGCCCCAGCGACGTCTGGACGTTGTTCCACTCTTATGCCTTCGATTTCTCGGTTTGGGAGCTATGGGGTGGACTTCTTTATGGCGGTTGCGTCGTAGTCGTACCCTATTGGACCAGCCGGTCTCCCGAGGAGTTCTACGAACTCCTATGCCGCGAACAGGTAACCGTTCTCAACCAGACCCCGTCTGCCTTCAGCCAACTCATCGCGGCCGAAAAACACGTTGGCAAAGACGGCCGACTGGCTTTGCGCTTGGTGATCTTCGGCGGCGAAGCCCTGAATGTGCAGGCGATCAAACCATGGTTCGATGTCCACGGCGACCAGCATCCTCAAATGGTCAATATGTACGGGATCACGGAGACAACGGTCCACGTCACCTACTATCCCCTGAGCTGTGCCGACTTGAAACGTCCAGCGTGCAGCCCGATCGGGCGGCCGATTGCCGATCTTCGCCTCTACGTCCTGGATCCTTACGGAAACCTGTCGCCGGTCGGTGTGCCGGGCGAGCTTTGCGTCGGGGGCCGCGGCTTGGCGCACGGTTACCTGAAACGTCCCGAGTTGACTGCTGAGAGGTTTGTTCACGATCCGTTTAGTGACGCGCCGGGGGCCAGGTTATACAAGACGGGGGACTTGGTTCGCTGGCTGCCGGACGGGACCTTGGAGTTCCTCGGGCGGTTAGACCGTCAAGTGAAGATTCGCGGGTTCCGCATCGAATTGGGCGAAATTGAAAGCTGCCTTCGGCGTCATCCCGCGATCCGGGACGTTGTGGTGGTGGCCCGCGAAGATTCACCGGGCGACAAGCGCCTGGCGGCCTACGTCGTGGCAAAGGACAACGAGGCACCCAATGTAGCCGACCTGCGCAGCCACCTCAAGCAGGAACTTCCGGAGTTCATGGTGCCTTCGGCTTTTGTGACACTAAGTGCATTGCCCTTGACGCCCAACGGCAAGGTGGACCGGCGCGCCCTGCCCGCACCCGACGGCCGCCCTGAACTCGGTCGCAGTTTCGTGGCGCCGCGGACTCGGGTGGAACGGATGCTCGCCGAGATCTGGTGCGAGCTGTTCGGCATGGAAGCGATCGGCGTGTTTGACGACTTCTTTGAACTTGGCGGGAATTCGCTCCGAGGCGCTGTCCTTATCAATCGCTTGCAGAGCTTGTTGGGGGAATACGTTTACGTCGTCGCGCTGTTCGAGTCGCCCACGATCGCCGCTCTGGCGGATCATCTGACAAGGAATTACGCGGATGCGCTGCGACGGGTTCTCGGTCAAGACGCCGTGCCCGAGGATACGCCTGCCCCGCAGGTCGCACGCGTCAGCGATGACGACCTCCGGCAGTTGAGACGCTTGATCGACTCGGCGCCAACCCGCTCGGTGAAGCGCGTCCCTCAGGGCCAAAAGAACCGGCGAGCAGTTTTCATTCTATCTCCGCCGCGATCGGGATCGACACTGCTGCGAATCATGCTTGGCGGCCACGCAAAGCTGTTTGCTCCCCCCGAGTTGGAACTGCTTTCCTTCGAAACGCTGCAGGAGCGGCGCCGCGCCTTCAGCGGCAAATACGAATTCTGGTTGGAAGGCACGCTCCGCGCGTTGATGGAGATTCTGGGCTGCGACGCCGATCGCGCGAAGGAGGTCATGTCCGACTACGAGACCAGAGATGTCTCGACCGCGCGAATTCTACGCCCAGCTCCAGAACTGGATCGGCGATCGGATTCTCGTAGACAAGACGCCGTCGTATTCACTCGACCTGCGAAACCTGGAATGCGCGGAACGGGACTTTGACGGCGCTTTCTATATTCACTTGCTTCGTCATCCGTGCGCCATGATCCGCTCGTTTGAGCAGGCACGCCTCGACCAGGTGTTCTTCCTTCTCAACCATCGCTATCCTCGGCGGTTGCTCGCCGAGCTGATTTGGGTGATCTCCCAGGAGAACATCCTCGAGTTCCTGCGGCGCGTGCCGGCAGAGCGAAAGTGCGTGGTGCAGTTCGAACGACTGGTCGAGGATCCGCAGCGCGAGATGTCCCGTCTGTGCGATCTCATCGGTTTGCCGTTCGACCCGGCGACGCTCGATCCCTATGGCGATCACCAGAAGCGCATGTCCGACGGGATCCATCCCGAGTCGAGAATGCTCGGCGATGTGAAGTTTCACGACCACCGTGGGGTCGAGGCTGCGGCCGCGAACGCGTGGAAAAAGGACATCGACCCCGCCTCGCTCGGCGAGGCAACTCTCCGCCTGGCGACCGCGCTGGGCTACGAAGTGCCGGCCGGTTCCCTTCACGGTGAACGGCCTGCATTGTCCCCGGAAAAGGTGGAAGTGCCGCCACGCGTGTCCTCCCAAGGGCCGACGGTGGCGAAGTTGTCGCAGCATTCGGGGGACCTCTTGGAGCCAATTCGGC
The DNA here is from genome assembly GCA_963824275.1 of uncultured Planctomycetia bacterium. Taxonomy (GTDB): domain Bacteria; phylum Planctomycetota; class Planctomycetia; order Pirellulales; family Thermoguttaceae; genus JANXQG01. Next base: position 56,387 of record CAWGOT010000015.1, read on the forward strand.
CGACCGGCGATGGAGCGGCGGTTCTGTATATCGCGGGGGGCTTTATGGAGCGTTTTTGGAGGTTCTGCCGTCCCGGCATCCGCTATATTGGTGCAAGCTGGAGCACGCCGAGGGAAAAGGAATTCGCTATTCCGAGATTGAAGCTCTCGCCGCCCACTATTGCCGCCGAGATATCTGCCGCGGGCTTAGAAGGACCTTATGTCCTGTGCGGGTTCTCGTTTGCGGGCCTTGTGGCTTTTGAGACCGCACGGCAATTGTACGAACGCAACCGGGTGCCGGCTCTGCCGTTCCTCCTGGAACCGTCGACGCCCGGCCCTTGGGAGCGAATCTCGCAAAGCCGTGCATCGAGGGTTGTCCATCATCTTCGTAGGCTTCCGTCCGTGCCCCGTGGCCAAAGGGCCCAGTACCTGCAAGGCCGAGTAAAGGCCTGCGTCGGACTCGTCAGGCGCTGGATCAGGGATCGCTACTGCGACGCCCGCCTGGCGATCGGGCTTCCCGTGCCGGTCCACATGCGATGGGACCACGCCGTAGATCGGTATCGCCTGGCAATCGACCGCTATGTTCCTCGGCCGTTTCCCGGCAAGGTCGTTCTCGTGAAAAGCGAAGCCTACTCGGCGGGCTGCCTGGAACAGTGGGCGAAGATCGCCGCAGGAGGTTTGACTTTGCACGATTTGTCTACGCCCGACCATGGGGATTTTTTAAGAGACAAACAAACCGTTGAACAGTGGATCGAGCTTCTCCGAGAGCATTTGGCCGGCGTTCATCACGACACCGGCGGAGCTGAAGGCCCGCATGGCTGAGCGATTCGGCGATGCGATTCGGCGGTTTTGCGGCCGTCAGGCGACGGGATTCCAACGGATGATCCCGGTGGCGATCCATCGGGCGGAGATTGTCAACACCTATGGGCCGACGGAGTGCAGCGACATCGCCACTTTTCATAGACTGTCTTCGTCGCTCGATTACGGCGGCCGGCCGGTCCCCATCGGCCGGCCGATCTGCAATGTCCAGGTATACATTGTCGATGAGCGCTTGGCGCCCGTCCCAAGCGGCGTGGTCGGGGAACTCTGCATCGCCGGAGCAGGGGTAGGCGATGGGAGTGGATCGATCTTCTCCGAGAGCATTTGGCCAGCGTTCATCACTCTTCCAACAACCGTACCACGGTCATGTCGGGAAGGTCACAGTCGATTGTATTTCTGCGCGATTCCGCGTGATTTTTCCACCGAGTAGCGGTCGGCGTTGATCGCCATCTTCTCTTCGACAGCCCGGGCCATGTCGATTCCCGCGACGTTAGCGAACTCCGCCAGCAGCAACAGCACGTCGGCCACCTCGTGGCGGATTTCCCGCAGGGATCGCGGATCGTCGAGGAGGGCTCGATCCTGGCCATGTTCGCTCCAGCGAAAATGGGCCATAAGTTCCGCCGCCTCGGAGACCAGCGCCATGGCCACGTTCTTTGCGCTGTGAAACTGCTGCCAGTCGCGCTCGGCAGTGAACCGGGCAATCGTGTTCTTAACGTCTTGCAGCGTCGTATCGGCATCGCTGGTTCTGGTCATACGGATCCTCTCTCGGTCTCATTCTTCCGCTCGACAAGGGTTGTGCTGATGCTTCGACAGAGTCGAGCGGATATTGCCCTCTGGCAGACGTTATCCCGGCCCGCGCAAGGGACTACGTCGACGGCCACCGTCATCCAATGGCTTCCGCCTCCCAGGAAGACGCCCTTGATGGGGCAGACGTCGCCGTAATCGCGGCCCCAGGCCACGGTAACGTGCCGCATGGCGGGAATGACGTTGTTGGTCGGATCGAGATCGACCCAGCCGTGCCCGGGGCAGAAGACGCTCAGCCAGGCGTGCGAGGCATCCGCTCCCACGAGCCTGGGCTGACCAGGGCGGGGATCGGTGAGCAGGTAGCCGCTGACATAGCGCGCGGCCAGGCCCAGCGACCGCAGGCAGCCGATCTCGAGGTGCGCGAAGTCCTGGCACACGCCGCGGCGCTTCTCGAAGACTTCCATCGTCGGCGTGCTGACGCTCGTGGCCGTGGGATCGTACTTGAACTCGTGGAAGATCCGGCTCGTGAGGTCCAGGGCGGCTTCCAGCAGCGGTCGGCCGGGCGTAAACGACATGGCCGCATAGGATGCCAGGCGGTCGTCGCGAGACGCAAGGCGAGTCGAACGCATAGGGCGCGGCGGGCGAAACAGGGGTCAGATCCATTTTCCCCGCGCCCGGAGATTGGCCCGCCCCAAACGTCTCTCGGGAAAAGTGATCTGACCCCTTTTCGCCCGCGTGCAGCGAGTCGCGGGCTTCCTCCCAGGCCGGGCTCGATCCAGCCGACGGCAACTGGGGAGCTTCCATCGCCACTTCGCTGATCGCCGTCACCGTCAGTTCGCGGTGCTCTTCTTCCACGGTAAAGTAGGTCACCTGGTTGCCGAAATAGTCGGTCCAGCTTCGCAGGCACGATGGCGCCGGCAGGATCACCAGCCGGTTGGACAGGCACCGCTGCCCGGCGAGCGTCCGCGGCGTCAGATGGGCCGAGTTGTGCCCGAGCGTGACCGGCTCGCTGTAGTGGTAGGCGGTGCGATGAGTGACTTCGTACTTCATACCAGGCTTTCCGGCGCAGTCAATGAATTCGGCGCCCCCAACTGCCGCGATGGGCCGGTGTGGGTAAAATAGGTCTGGGTCAGGCTGTCGGAAAGCTGCCACAGTTGCAGCGTCATGTCAGCGAGGAAGCTGTCCAGGGTCCAGCGCACGCCCTCCTCGCGCGGCCGGGCCAGGGCCTCAACGTCGACCAGCCGCAACTCGGCCTGCGTCGCGATCATGATCCGCGTTTCGCGATTCCTCAGCGGATTGGTTTCCTTGCCCGGCAATTGGCGGACGTGATCGGCCAGCGCGGCCAGTTGGAACCCGAGGCTGCGGGGGTTCGTCTCGTCCGTAAGCAGCAGGTCCAAGAGCGGCGCCAATTGCAGCGACGTCATGTAACGGTAGCGATAGGTCATGGCGCTGTCGGCGATTTCCAGCACCGATTCCAGCAGGGAGGTCGATTCCGTTTTGCTCTGCGTGAGGGTCTTCCGCAACAGCCGCAGGACGCCCAATCCGCGTTCCAGGCGGCGCCCCATGTCGACGAAGCGCCAGCCGGGACCGCGCGTCATGCTCTCGGTCATCAGGCCGCTCAAGGCCGAAAGCAGGTTGAAGACCTGGTTGAGCACGCTCAAGGTGTCTCCCAGGCGGACCATGGCCGCCGGCCGCGGCGCGAGCAGGTCGAGATCGAGCTGGTTGACGATGCGCCAGGTGTCGGCCGAAATTCGGTCGCGAACCAGCGACGCCGTGCGATACAGCGAGCGGAGCGTCTCATCGAGCGTGCCGCTTCGCGACTCATGCACGAATGCCGCCAGGATCTCCCTTTCCAACGCAGCAACGCACTCGTCGGGATTGCTGGGCAATTTCGCTGCCGGCTGGGCGTCGTCCGCCAGCATCTGCACGAGGATTCTCATCTCCGGCAGGTTCGAAGGCTCGAGTTCGCTCGTCATCCGCAGGACGACGCTCCGCAGATGCCGGACGAGGCCGTCGGCCCGCTCGATGTGCCGGCCAAGCCAGTACAGGTTGTCGGCCACGCGGCTCGGCAAATCGTTGCTGCTGCGGCGCAGTTCCACGGCCGCGGCCTGCGGACGCAACAGCGTAACCGTTGCCACCGGCCGGTCGGAAAGGACCCACACGTCCTTGCCGCGGGACCCGGCGCTGGGGTCGTCGGGCCACGCCGCTCCGTCGGGCCGGCTGATGGAAGTTGTGCCGTGACCCGGGGGTACCGGGTGCCCCGGGGGCATGGCTCGGGCCAGACCGCCAGGCATGACCCGGTACGCCCCGTCGCGCCCGGCGGCGGAAAAGACCCGCAACCCTATCGGCCAGGCCTCGATTCCACCGTTGACAAACACCGGCGCCGTCGAACGGTTCACGCGGGCCTGGGCCGCGAACGACATCCGGTGCCGGCGAATGGTCTCCAGGAAGTGCTCGCGCTGCGGCCGGTCGAGCAATGCCGTGTCAACCGGCCCTTGCGTCCGCGAAGGAACCGCCGGGCGGATCACCAATTCATCGAAGTGCGCCTCGACATACGCCCAGTCTTCGTCCCGCCCGCACCACCACGTCGGCACGCACGGCAGCTTCAGTTCCTCGCCCAGGCGACTGCGGCAGATGGCTGGCAGGAAGGCCATCAGCGCGGGCGATTCCACCAGTCCGCTGCCCAGGGCGTTGGCCACGACGACCTGCCCGTTCCGCACGGCTTGCACGAGTCCGGCCACGCCGTACGTCGAGTCATACCGCAACTCCAGGGGATCGGCCTCCTCGCCGTGCATGCGGCGAATAATCACGTCGACGGGCAACAGGCCGCCGAGGGTCTTCAAATAGACGTTCGTGCCCCGGACCGTGAGGTCGCCGCCTTCGACCAGCGTATAGCCGAGGTAGCGGGCGAGGTAGGCGTCCTCGAAGTAGCTTGGACTCCGCGGTCCGTGCGAGAGGAGCACGACACGGGGATTGTCGGACCGCTTCAGGGAAAGCGATTGCAGCGTGTCGCGGAGCGTGATGAAAAATCCGGCCAGCCGCTCGACGTGCAAGGCGTAGAAATCCGTGGGCAAGATGCGCGACGTGACGATGCGATTTTCCAGCGCCAGGCCGGCGCCCGCGGGGCAGTGCGAGTAGTCGGCGTACACGCTCCAGCCGCCGTCCGCCCCGCGCACGAGATGCCCGGCGTACAGATGCATGAAGATATTCCGCGGCGCCGCGATGCCGTGGCAGGGCAACAGGAAGGCCCGCTGTCCGAAGACCAGCTCCGGCGGGATCAAGCCCTCGCCGACCAGAGTCTGCGGCCCGTACAGATCGTTCAGAATCAGGTTCAGCAAGTGGGCGCGCTGGGCCACCGCGGAGGCCAGCGCGTCCCACTCGCTCTTGGCCAAGAGCAGCGGCAGTGGATCGAGTTCCCAATGGCGATCGATGGTGGCGTGAGGAAACCCGGAAACGCCTTGCATGATGCCGTTTTCGCGCAGCAGACGCCGGGCCTGCTCGTAACGCTGACCGAGCCCCTGCAAGCCGATCGTCCCCAAGCCGGCGGCGAATTGCCGCCAACTGCGCGGATCTGCCCGCGGCCATCAAGAAGCTCGTCATAGCTCCCCGGGGCACCCGGTACGCCGGGTCGCGGCGAGTAGTTCGCAAGCGGATTTTCCGGAGGCGATGATTCCGCCGCCTCGATCGTTGAACTCATGCGAACTTAGCGGCTTACTTCCGCTTGGGATGAATCGAGTTAGGGTCTAGCAGGCTCTTATCGCCACCTTATTATGACATTATACCATCCGGCCCGATCGGCGGACAAGATCGCGGCCACCATGTACTCGTGGTCGGCTTGCGGGTACCGGCGCGGGTGGGGGTGATTCCTGCCGGGGCATGCGGCATTGATACGCTGCTTTTCTTTCATACGCTCGGCCACTTCCCAACGCTTAAATCAACTTCCCGCCAGTTCGGTAACTTCCAGCGGGCGGCGGAGATCGAGCGTCATGGGATAATCGGGGTTGTGCTCGCTCTTGGGCAGCGGCATGGGTCCGTCCGTGTGACCCATCGCCTGGAAACGCGAGGCGCGGCGGCTCTCGGCATCCAGGGCGTTGACCGGGAACGTCGCAAAGTTCACGCCGCCCGGATGGGAGACATGCCACATGCAACCGCCGATCGAGCGGTTCGACCAGCGATCGTAAAGATCGAAGACCAAGGGCGTATGAACGCCGATCGTGGGATGCAGGCAGTTCGGCGGCTGCCAGGCCCGGTACCGCACGCCGGCGACATATTCGCCCGGCGTGCCCGTCGGATGCAGCGGCACGCGGCGGCCGTTGCAAACGACCAGGTGCCGGGACCCGGACATAGCGGGTGCCCCAGTCATGCCGCGAACCTTGACCTCCAGGCGCTCCACGGAGGAATCGACATAGCGGGCCGTGGCGTTGGCGACGGTTTCTTCGCCCAGTACGTTCCATGGTTCCACGGCTTGCCGAAGTTCCAGCTTGACGCCGTCGTAGGCCGCCTCGCCGAGCATGGGGAAGCGGAACTCGAAGTGCGGCACAAACCACTCCGGCTGGAAGGCCATGCCCCACTCCCGCAGCTCGCGGAGCACCTCCAGGAAATCCTGCACGATGAAATGCGGCAGCATGAAGCGGTCGTGCAGCGACGTCCCCCAGCGGACCAGCGGCTCGCGATAGGGCACTTCCCAGAAACGGGCGACCAGCCCTCGCACCAGCAACTGCTGCGTCAGGCTCATCCGCGCGTGCGGCGGCATCTCGAAGCTGCGGAACTCGACCAGGCCCAAGCGGCCGGAGGCCGAGTCGGGCGAATACAGCTTGTCGATGCAGAACTCCGCGCGGTGCGTGTTGCCTGTCAGATCGACCAGCAGATTGCGGAACAAGCGATCGACCATCCACGGCGGCGTCTTGCCTTCCGGCAACTGCGAGAACGCCGTTTCCAATTCATAAAGGCTCTCGTGGCGGGCCTCGTCCACGCGCGGGGCCTGGCTCGTGGGCCCGACGAAAAGGCCCGAAAACAAGTAGGACAAACTCGGCCGGTTGTTCCAATAGGCCACCAGGCTTCGCAGCAGGTCGGGACGACGCAGGAAGGGGCTGTCGATCGGCTTGGCGCCGCCCAGGACGATGTGGTTGCCGCCGCCCGTGCCCGTGTGCCGGCCATCGACCATGAATTTCTCGGTCCCCAGCCGCGACCGCCGGGCTTCGTCGTAGAGCGTCGTGGTGTTGTCCATCAACTCCTGCCAGTTCGCCGACGGCTGCAGGTTGACCTCGATCACGCCGGGGTCGGGCGTGACCTTGAGATGCTGCAGGCGATGGTCCCCCGGCGGCGTGTAGCCCTCGATCATCACCGGCATCGCCAGCTCTTCGGCCGTGTCTTCGATGGCCTCGACGAGGTGCAGGTAGTCTTCCAGCAGGGAAACCGGCGGCATGAAGACGTGCATGCGGCCTTCGCGGGCTTCCACGCAGAGCGCGGTGCGGATGGTCTGCGACGTGGCGGGCGCCATGTACGCATGGTCGGCGATGAACCGCTCGGCGACGGGCACCATGAATTCGTGGTCGGCGACGCCCGACAGATCGGCGAGTCGGGCCTGCATCGCGGGCGCAATCCCTTGCACTTGCTTGAGCATGGTCGCCGCCAGAAGCGTCGACGGGCCCCGTGGCGTTCCGGCGAACTCCTCCGCCGCATACGTTGGTGAAAAGGACTCGTGCCCGGCGGTCCGGGCGCCGCCGTTGCGGTTTGCCAGACCCCGCACGCGCGAAGCCAGCGGGCCGCGCGGCGCCAGCGGGTCGCGCTCTTGCCAGGGGATGCTGTCGTCGCTGACGTACCAGGGCAGGCTGTCCAAGGGCAACCGCAGGCCCATGGGCGAATCGCCGGGCAGGAGGTACATGTTCTCCTGCCGCAGGAACCAGCGGCCGCTCTCCCAGCGCGTCGATACGCCGTCGCTGTAGATCGGACGAATCGGCAGCGCATAGCCCACCACCTGGCTCAGTCCGCGTTCGAAGATCCGCGCCAGGCGCTTCCGCTCTTCCTCGTTCTCCAAGTTCGACTTCAAGGGATCGACGTTCGCCGGCAAGCGCCGCTCTTTCCAGAGGTAATACCAGGTGTCTTCGTAGCCCGGCACGATATGATCGGAGCTGAGATCGAGCCTTGCGGCCAGACTCTTGATGAAGGCCAGCGCCATGGCGGGGTTGGCGCGGTTGTCGCCAGGTGCAATTGAATCTGGGTCGGCGGCGATCAATTCCGGGTTGCGCCAGATCGGTTCGCCGTCCTTGCGCCAGTAGCAGCCCAACGCCCAGCGCGGAAGCGACTCGCCCGGATACCACTTGCCCTGGCCAAAGTGCAGCAGCGCGCCGTGGCCGTAGCAGTGCGAGAGCCGCCGCAAGAGGATGCCGGCCAGCCGCCGCTTCTGTGGACTGTCGGCGGTCATGTTCCACTCCGGGCCCTCCATGTCATCGATCGACACGAAGGTCGGCTCGCCGCCCATGGTCAGGCGGACATCGAGGGCTTCCAGCCGGGCATCCACCTTATGACCGAGCTGCTCGACCGCCGCCCACTGCGATTCGGTATACGGCAAGGTCACGCGGGGCGCGTCGGCCACGCGCGTGACCGCCATCTGCACGGAGAAATCGACGTCACACGGGTCGACGCAACCGGTAATCGGCGCGGCCGAATCGGGTTGGGGAGTGGCGGCCAGCGGCAGGTGACCTTCGCCAGCCAAGAGGCCGGAGGTCGGGTCGAGCCCTACCCATCCCGCGCCCGGCAGATAGACCTCGGCCCAGGCATGCAGGTCGGTGAAGTCGGCGCCCGGTCCCGGCGGGCCGTCCAGCGGTTTCATGTCCGGCTTCAACTGGATCAGATAGCCCGAGACAAACCGCGCGGCCAGTCCCAGGTTTCGCAGCATTTGCACCAACAACCAGGCGGAATCGCGGCACGAGCCGCTTTGCAAGGCGAGCGTTTCCTCGCAGGTCTGCACGCCCGGCTCCATGCGAATCACGTACCGTAGCGCACGATGGACGTACTGATTCAGATCGACGAGAAAATCAACCGTCTTCTTGCTCTTACTGGGAACGCCGGCCAGGAACTCCGTCAGCCGTGGACCGCGCGGCAAGGTCTCAAGATACGGCAACAAATCGGTGCGAACGGCGTTTTCGTAGGGGAATGGAAACTCGAGCGCCTCGTCCTGGAGGAAGAAGGCGAACGGGTTGATGACCGTCATCTCGGCCACCAGGTCGACGTCGACGCAAAGTTCGTGGGTCATTTCCTGGAAGACCAGCCGCGCCAGGAAATTGCCGTGCGGATCTTGCTGCCAATTGACAAAGTGTTTCTCCGGTGTGACCTTCAGCGAGTAGCTGAGCACCGGCGTGCGGCAGTGGGGCGCCGGACGCAACCGCACAACCTGCGGCGCCAATTGAACCAGCTTGCTATACGCATAGCGGGTACGGTGATGGAGGGCAACTCGGATGGGCATAGTTGTTCTCTTAGTATGTGCTCAACAATAGGTGCAAATCCAAAATACGAAATCCGAAATTCGAAATCCGAAACAAATTCCAAATCTCAAATCTCGAAATTCAAAGGTTCCAAGCAGGCGTTTTGGATTTTCTTCTTCTGGATTTCGGATTTCGGATTTCGGATTTCGGATTTCGGATTTCTTCCTTAAAGGTTCCAAGCAGGCGTTTTGGATTTTCTTGTTTTGGATTTGGGATTTGTTTCGGATTTCGGATTTCGGATTTCGGATTTTTTCCTCAAGCGGTTGCCTCTGTGCCAGGGTCTGGGTCTGTGTCTGGGATTGCGTTTGTGTCTGGGTTGCCGTTCCGGACGGCACGAAGTCATGGGCCGGCGGGAGCGCGAAAAAGGCCTCGTAAATCGCCTCGCCCACAAGGTTCAGCCGCGTCTGGAAGGCGTCGATGAACTCGTGGATCCCACCGGCGATAATCTCCTCGATGTTGCCGTAGTCGAGCTCCGACCGCAAGCGACCCAGCCGCTGCTCGGCCAGCGTGCGAAACGTGCCCGGCCGGCTGCCGGTGATCGCCAGCAGCGAATCTTCGGCGCGGAGCAGGCAGAAGTGCATCGAGCGGGGGAAGTCGCGGTCCAGAATCAGGAACTCGGCCACCTGGGTCGGCGTCGTGCGGCCGTGTCGCTTGCGATACATCTCCAGCGCGCTGACGCTCTTCAGCAGGGCGACCCACTGGTTGGTGTCGACCGGCGTGCCCACGTCGGCCGCGCTGGGCAGCAGCAGGTAGTATTTGACGTCGAGGATCCGCGAGGTCTTGTCCGCCCGCTCGATCGACATCGCCAGGCGGCGGAAATGCCAGGCCTCGCCCCGCGACATCGTCGATTCCGCCACGCCCTCCAGCAGCGAACCGCCCAGCTTGACCTTGCCGAAGAACTCGAAGGGCGAGGCCAGGATGCTCTCGTCCTTGCTGGCGGCGCGGACCATGAGATAGAACTTGTTCAGCTCTTCCCACATCTGCGAACTGATCATGTCGCGGACCGTGCGGGCGTTCTCGCGGGCGGAAGCGAGGCACGAGAGAATCGAGTTCGGGTTCTCGTCGTCGAACGTCAAGAACCAGATCACGTTGCGTTCGGAAGCCACCTCGTGACGCTCGTAAAACGTGTCGTGGTCGCCGGTCGTGGAAATCAGGGGGCTCCAATGGTTGCCCATCTCCGGCCCCAGGTCGAGGGCCAGGTTGTAGTTCACGTCGATCGCGCGGGCGATGTTCTCGGCCCGCTCGACGTAGCGGCTCATCCAGTAGATGGAATCGGCGACGCGGCTGAGCATCAGCGGCCCTCCCCCCGCGCGAACCGCCATGTGCGGCGCGGGGCGTGCTGCTCTTGAGCACCCAAGTGTCCTTGCTCCCGCCGCCCTGCGACGAGTTCACCACCAGCGAGCCCTTGACCAGCGCCACGCGGGTCAGCCCGCCGGGCAGGATGTAAATCTCTTCGCCATACAAAATATAGGGCCGCAGATCGACGTGGCGGCCTTCGAGGTGGTCGCCCACGATCGTCGGCACGCGCGACAGGCCCAGCATCGGCTGGGCCACGTAGTTCCGCGGGTTGCACTCGATCAGGCCGCGACACTTCTCCCGCTCCGCCTGGCTGCGCGGGGGCCGAGCATGATCCCGTATCCGCCCGACTCGTTGGTCGGCTTGATCACCAGCTTGTCGAGATTGGCCAGCACGTGGGCCCGCTGCTTTTCCTCGGCGCAGATAAACGTCGGCACGTTCGGCAGCGCGATCTCTTCGTCCAGGTAGTACTTGATGATCGCCGGCACGTAGGCATAGACCGCCTTGTCGTCGGCGATGCCGGTTCCCGGCGCGTTGGCCAGGGCTACGCGCCCGGCACGGTAGACGTCCATCAGTCCGGGCACGCCCAGCGATGAATCGGGCCGGAAGGTAAGCGGATCGAGGAAGTCGTCGTCGATGCGGCGGTAGATCACGTCGACCTTCTTCAGCCCTTGCGTTGTCCGCATGCAGACGTACCCGTCGGCGACGATCAGGTCGCGGCCCTGCACCAGTTCAACGCCCATCTGCTGGGCGAGGAAACAGTGCTCGAAATAGGCGGAGTTGTAGATGCCCGGCGTCAGCACCACGACCGTCGGCTCGCGCGTGGACACCGGAGCGATGTACTGCAGCATCTTGAGAAGCTGCTCGGGGTAGTCTTCCACCGGCAGGATCGAAAGGCCGTCGAACATCTGCGGAAAGGTCCGCTTCATGACCTCGCGGTTTTCCAGCACGTAGGAAACGCCCGACGGGCAGCGGAGATTGTCTTCCAGCACGTAGATCGTGCCGTCGGAATCGCGGACCAGGTCCGTGCCCGTGATATGGCACCACACGCCCTTGGGAGGCTTCAAGCCGGCGCAACGGTTCAGAAAGCACTTGCTGGATTCGACCATGTATTCGGGAAAAACGCCGTCGCGGACGATCCGCCGCTCGTGGTACATGTCGTCGATGAACAGGTTCAGCGCGCGGATCCGCTGCTTCAGCCCGGCCTCAATAAACCGCCATTCCTCGCACTCCATGATCCGGGGGATGAGATCGAAGGGCCAAATCTTCTCCGTGCCTGCCTCATGGCCGTAGACATTAAACGTGATGCCCATGTTCAACAGGGCGGTGTCGGCGGCCTTCTGGCGGCGCGTCAACTCGCCCGCAGCAAGCGAGCCCAATCGGCTCGCGAGCAACGACGCGGGAGGCCGCGGCACCCCCCGATCGTCGAACATCTCGTCGAAGAATCCGTCCGTGTCGTAATCCGAAAAGGCGATTTCGTCGGTCTGGGGGGAGGGAGCCGTCATCGTGTCCATCATAATTGTGTCCGTTGCTCTGGAGGAAAGTGCCACAGTTTTGTCAAACCTCGGGCGCGACTTTTCTTGTAACAAGGCGATAAACTGTTTCCCTGCTTTGTCCTAGCATGCCTATGTTTTGAGCGGCACCTGCAAGTTTCCTGAGCTTGGAAAGCAGGTTCGCTGGCGAAATTCGCGCATTTGTACTATCATGCAGGAAGCATGCCGAAATCGGTGCCTTTGTGCAACGGACCTCAACCTCGCGTTCCGCTCCACCGGAGCGATTTGCAGACCCTAGCTTAATTCTCCACATCGACCGCCTAAGTGGTCCGTTTCATAAATAATGTCACAGATAGGGCCGTAGGGGCCGTAGGGTGGGACCAGCGAGCTTGCGAGCGCCGGCCCGCCAAACGCCGTGAATGGTGGGCCGGCGCTCGCAAGCTCGCTGGTCCCACCCTACTAAGGTGGCCAACTGCAACTTACTCGCGAGTTGTCGGGTCGTGCCGTCCCGATTGCCTACACATCGCAATCCCCTCCACTATGCCAGGAATTATCACAGGCCGGGCAATGGTTCTCTGGCTACACTTTGACCACTCATTAGGGTGGGTTTCGATTGCCGGTTCTAGGGCTTATTCCACATTCTCCACGGGTTTCGCCAATGACGGATCTAGCGGCTTTCTCGCGCCAGACTATTCCAATGTCCCGCTTTGGCCGGTTTTGTCGATGGTAATCGCGGAACCGGTTATGGTTCTTTTGACCGCCGGCACGGATTTGCCACGCAGAGTATGGCCATGCGGCATGCCTTTCCACCTACGTCCCTCTTTTGCCTCGCCGCCGCTCTGCTCTGCCTGAGCGGATGCACCGGCTTTTCCGACTATGTTCACAACGGCTTCAAGGTAGGGCCGGACTACACTGCGGCCAGGGCCGCCGTCGCGCCCCAGTGGATTGATGCCAGCGATGTCCGCATCCGCAGTCATGCCGACGACCTGAGCCGCTGGTGGAGCGTCTTCAACGACCCCGTGCTCGACGATCTGGAATCCCATGCCTATAACCAGAACATCAACCTCAAGGAATACGGCACGCGGATCCTGCAGGCCCGCTATTCGCTTGCAATCGCCAAGGGCCAGTTGTTCCCTCAGACGCAACAGGCCACTGGCAGCTATGTCCGCTCGGCCACGCCGGCCTATGAGACTATCCCCGGCTTTCCCAAGTTCAACGACCAGTTTAATTTTGGATTCAACCTGGCCTGGGAGCTGGATTTCTGGGGAGAATTCCGCCGTTCCGTGCTGGCCGCCCAGGCCCAAGTCGACTATTCGGTCGAGACCTACGACTCGGTCCTCGTGACGTTGATGGGCGACGTGGCGACGAATTACGTCCAGATGTGCCAGTATCAGGAGCAGATTGCGCTGGCCAGGCATAACGTGGAACTGCAGGGCGACGTGCTGAAGATCATTCGCGCCCGCTTCCGTGCCGGCAGCGCCAGTGAACTGGACGTGGACCAGGCGCAGAGCACGCTCTCCCAGACCGCGGCCCAGATTCCGCAGTTCGAGATCAGTCTGCGGCAGAGCCAGGACCAGCTTTGCACGCTGCTGGGCATTCCACCCACCGACTTGCAGGCCCGTTTCGGACAGCGGCCGATTCCTGCAGCGCCCATCGACGTGGCGGTGGGCATCCCGGCGCAGTTGCTCGAGCGGCGGCCGGAACGTCCGTGCCGCCGAACGCACTGCGGCGGCCCAGGCCCAGCAAATCGGCATCGCCCAGGCCAATCTGTATCCCCACATCTCCATCACCGGCACGTTGGGCTACTCGGCCGACAACGCCTCGCAGTTGTTCACCAGTCCCTCGTCGAACGGCAGCATAGGGCCTTCCTTCCAATGGAACATCCTCAACTACGGCCGGATTTCCAACAATGTCCGCTTGCAGGACGCCAAGTTCCAGCAGACTTTGCTCGACTACCGCACGGCCGTGCTGACCGCCAACCAGGAGGCCGAGGACGGGCTGGCCACTTTCCTGCTGGCCCAGGAGCAGACGCAACGGCTCGCCGAAAGCGTCAAGGCCGCCGCCCTGGCCTACCGCATCGTCGTCGCCCAGTATCGTGCGGGCACGGTCGACTTCAACCGCGTGGACACCATCGAGCAGAACCTGGTCCAGCAGCAGAACCTCGAGACCCAGGCCCGCAGTCAGATTGCGACGGGCCTGATCCAGGTCTATAGGGCGTTGGGCGGCGGCTGGGAGATTCGCCTGCCGCCCAGCGCGGCCGCCTCGCCGCAGCCGGCCCGTGAGGGCGGGTGAAGTTCGCACAGCCCGTTGGTTTCGCACGAGGCATGCTACCGATGGGTGGTTTTTGCCCGAACTTGCCCGGAATCCGACTACCATCTTTCTGCTCCTAACCCCTGCTATACTGCACGCGGGCAGAAGTGAGCCGTTGGAGTCCCGGCTTTAGCCGGAACACTGGCGGACAAACCGCCTAAAGGCGGGACTCCAACGGCTCATTCCTGCCCGCGCAATCTATAACTCCTAGGTTCTATTCCCGCCCCGATGGGTGGTTTTGCCCAAACTTGCTCGAAAATCGTTCATTGCCCCCGACTACCATTTTTCCGGCGTTCATTTTCTGCGGCGCTGGTGGTCCCGTCTTCAGGCGGGATTGCGGGCGTTTGGCCAAAGTGGCCCAAAAGGAGCTTTCGCGCGTTTTTTCTGGGCCATGTTTACCACGAATGAGTGAATTCGTTTCCATTGCGAAGCGGTCATCACACTGGAAAAACAGCGGAGAAGTCGCTCGGTACACGCTCTTCGGGGTGTGAAGCATCGAGAAAATTCGGGCTGGCCAAGTCTACACGAGGCGGGCCAAAGTGGGCCAAGCCAGTGGCAAGCACCGAGCGACGCCAACCCGACGCGCAAGCGAGGCACCGACACCAGCCCGAAGCGTAAGCGAGGCACCCAACGCGCAAGCGAGGCCTCGACACCAGCCCGACGCGCAAGCGAGGAGTTGCTACGGCGCCCGACTGACGAGTGGTTTCTTCCCCTTCCGCCTTCCATCTTTCTCTCTTTCATTTTTCCGTCGTTCGTCTCAGTCCGCCTTGGATCCGGGATCGCCATACCAGCGGGGGATTTTTGCCCGAACTTGCCCGGAAGAAGTTCTTGTGCGGGCCTTTTCTCCGGCCGAGCTTCGTTTCTCATTTTTCTGCTATCCATTTTTCTCTCGTTGGCGTAAAACAAGAACTTCTAACCATATATACGGATTTCGTGCCGGCGATGGGAAAAAAATTTTTGCCGATCGCCCGCGATTGGACGCAAGGCGTTTGTGCGAAACGGTTTACAGAATTTGGAAAGCGGGCGGATTGTGTGCGCGCCGATTGACGGGAAAGGGGTTCTTCCGGGGGGCATTTATCTAGCCAAAGTCTGCAAAGGGGGGAAAGGAAAATGGGCGGGCGCGGTTGGTCCTGGTCATTAGGCGCCCGCGGAGTGCAAGGAGGAGAGCGGAACCGGGGGTTGTCCAAGGCATGCTAAACTTCCGTTGTGAGATTTGGGGCGGTCGCCTGACGCTCAAGCCTGCCGCGGGCCGTGAGGCGCGGGTGTTTCTGCGGCCGTCGCGCCGATGCGGGGCTGTCCGGGGCCGCCGGAGACGAATCTGGCTCTCGGGGAGCCGTTGCCGCAGCCCAACCCGGCCGTAACTGACCCTGAGGCCGACGTCGAGGAGCCGATCCATCTTCTCTTGTCCGCCGCCACTCACGTTGCCGTCGTGCCCGCAGGGTGAAGCGATGAAGCGACGGGATCTCTTGCGGCATCTACGCGCCATCGGTTGCAGGTTCGTCCGCGAGGACGGCGACCACTCCATCTCGGAGAACCCGGCGAATCACCGCAGGTGGCCAACAGGCGCCACAGGTCAACCGAAGAGTCGATATGAAACTCGCCCTTGGCATTTCGACGGTAAAAGGTCCGAAAGGCCGTTTGCACCACGTCTTCCGGGTCCTCTTTGCGGCGGAGACGGCGGTCCATCTCCCGTTCGACCAGCCGGCAAAGCTGGGTACGATACCGCTCGTCCAACTCGAACGCCGCCGAGTTCGCACCGGCGTTGAGGCGTGCGGCGATGCCTTCTTCGTGCGGGGAATCGGTCATGTCACACCACCGGCGGGGGAATTGGGTGAATCGGTTTTACGACTGCGGCAGCCATTGAAGCCCAAAGCGCAAGCGAGGTAGGCGGTTCCATCCCTCGCTCGCGCTTCGGGCTTGGATGGTTGCGGCGAAAACGGCTTACTTCCACCCCCGACCAGTATAGTTCGAGCACCAGGGAATAAAAGAGGGCGGCAAAGTTCTTGTAGGCTGGACTGACGCTTCTCGTACTGGCTGACGCGGGCGCAGGATGAAATCGTCGAGCGTGCGCTTTCCACACGAGAAGCCGCTCCGTTGGTGACGCTTTCCAAACGGCTCGACAACCCAATCAATCATAAGGAGCCCGAGCGGCGAGCCTTGTGGCGTGCCGCCGCCTTCTTCAGAGCCACAGTTGGGGCCGGCGGGTTCGCCAAGAGATCCAGGAACCGGTCGCGATCCCGGTCCGAAAGCGGTGCGGACCATTCCTCGGTGAACGGCACTTCCTCGTCCGCCCCCACGGTCGCCCGGCGGACTCGGATTTCGGTCTCGCTTACCTGCTCCATTATGACTTTGGCGTTAGCGAACGACTTGGGCAGAACGAGCCTGGCCTTCGCGTCGGTGGATCGGGTTTCGATGAGCATGGGGCATCCTTCAGACAGTGTCTATCTGAAGCAATAATACTACAATGTGGGGCGACCAGTCAATGGGACGGTCCCGCCGAATTGCCAAAACACACCCAGCGCGGCCCGAATAAACGGCGGGGACTCGGGAAATCCGCAAGAAATCGACCGGTTCGGGCAAGAAATGTGAGTCGATTTCGGTTTCGCGGAAATCGGCGCTTAATAGGACATGGAAAACGGATGTCCATCTCTTGCCGATCAACTGGCGACCTCTCAGCAACGTGTCCGCGAGCTGGAACAGACAGACGCGGAACAGAAGGCTGTCATCGTCCAGCAGCAGGAAGCCATCGCCGCATACCAGGAGCAACTGGCGAAGGCCGCCGAGCAACTGCGGTTCCTCAAGCGGGCAATGTTCGGCCAACGTCGCGAGCGGTACGCACCCCCGCCCGATCAGAAGGTGCTGTTCGTGCCCGAAGTCGTCGAAGGGTTGGATGCCAAGCAGGAGACCACCCAAGACAGCAATGCAGACTCGCCAGCCGCCTCGGGCTCGACGAAAGCCACGACGACCCAAGGATCGAGTTACCGCAATTCTGGGAACATCGGCAGATCAACTATCCGCTACCGGACTCGGAATTGCCTTGCGGCTGTTGCGGGACGCAACGGATTATTATCCGTACCATCGTCACGAAGCGGGTGGAGATGGAAGAGGACGTGTTCTATGACTTCCGGCCCAGCCGCAGCAGTGACGGGCCGAGGGGGGTCTTGGCCGATTATCGGGGTTATCTTCAAACGGACGGCTACATCGTCTACAGCTCGCCGTGCGCGAGGCGGGGGGCCGCCTCGTGGACCTGGCGTGCTGGGCTCACGGTCGGCGCGGCTTCGAGGAAGCGATTCCGGCGACCAGCCATCCCTTGGTCCATGAGGCTATGGTCTGGACGCAGCAGCTTTACGACATCGAGGACCGTGCGAAAGAAATGTCGGCGGACGATCGCCGGGCATTGCGGCAGGCAGAGGCGTTGCCGATCCTGGCGAGGATGAAGGCCCGTTTCGAGGAGGTGCGGCCCACGTTGCGTCCTACGTCGAAACTGGCCGAGGCAATCGACTATGTGCTCAACCGCTGGGCAGCCTTCGTCCGGTATACCGAGGACGGAAGGATTCCAGTAGATAACAATGTCATTGAGCGGCTTCTGCGGCCCGTGGCAATCGGTCGCAAGAATTACCTGTTTTTCGGAAGCGAGCATGGTGGCAAGACGGCGGCGACGCTCTATACGCTGGTGCAGAGTGCCCGGCGGAACTGCGTGGACGTATGGCCGTACTTGACCGACGTGCTGCGTCGGATTGCCGCCATTGCCCCTGGCGACACTGCTGCCTTGGAACCCCTGTTGCCGGATCGCTGGCTGGCCGAGCATCCCGAGCATCGCTTGGAGCAGCGGGAAGAAGAATCCCGTGAGGCTCAGGCCCGCCGTCGTCGGAAACCCGCACGTCGGATCGCCGCCGCCCAGTAGACGATGGTCATTCTGAGTTCGCGACTGCCGGGCTTTGGGGTGGTGGCTCTCGCTATCCGCGTGATCCTCGCCAAACTAGACGCTCAACCGGCCCCGTTGTTGTAAGACGGGTTGCTTAGTAGAATCAAACCTGTTCCCCGGCAGCACCGCGCACGTTGCGCTTGTCGTTGAGGGAGAAGAGACGAACTGATGGCGAAAGACAGTTTGCCAGACCTCAGTCCAGCCGCACTGGCCCGCCTCGTGGCAGGTATGACTCCCGCAGAGGTAGAGGCCGTCATTGGTCCCTATCACCGCCCGAATCTTTATCACGGCCGGAAATACTACGCTTGGATCGGCGATGGGGGGATGTTGCGGGCGTTCTTCGACGGGCCGGGCGGGACGCTGTCGCGGGCGGTGCTGGACGTGCCAGAGGAACAGCGGGTATTGGACTTGGTTGGGCGCGGTTGCACCTAACCAAATGCTGTGCCTGACGTTTCGCGACTGTCGCGTCGTTGAGTCAGGATGGGAGCCGTGACGACGCTTGGCCAGCCAGAAGTCTTGGTAACCCTTCAGACCTGACACTGGTCTTGCCTCTGTTGCTTACAGGCCAGCAACTCGGTCCGGCACCGGAACTGGGGCTGCGGTACGCGATGGCGATTCTTTGACGCTTACGCAAATTGGGCAGGACGAGGTCAAGTTAGGCAGACCCCGCTATTCAGAGGCCACGCCCGTCGCAGGTTCCAGGTGTCCCAACCCAGCGCAGGCGTCAGCAAATTGGGCAATCCAAAAAGAAATCAGGCAGACACAACCCTATTAGGGAAGGGAAGAGACGAGCAACCCGTCCTGACGTTTGGTCTTGAAGGTTAGGCATACCCTACACGCCCCTTTTCCTCAGAAGGTCCGGGGTTGTGAGGCTTTGTCCTGTCCAGGGACCACGGACTGCCGGTCGCTCGCTTTTTCCGCCCCAGAACTTGATGCCTCTGGCGAAGCCTCGGTTGGCGGATTGGCCGACCCGCTGCGGTCGCAGGTCGAATATGCCGTGCCCGTCTACGGCATGAAGATCGACCGCAAGTTCTTCGAGCGGTTCGAGGACAAGGTCAAGGCCGCGGCGGAGGTCCGCCGGCGCTACGAACGGGGCGACGTTCAAGGGCGCGGCGGAAATCGTGATCGCCGAGCTCTTCAATAAGCCGGACGACTTCTTCAACCTCGACAAGCTCCGCAAGGCGGTGCAGGCCGACCGGCGGATTACGCTCCGCGAGATCCTGGCCAATGCCTTTGGCGAGATCGAACGCTTCAAAACCAAGGACGAGCTGCTGGAAGAGGAACTGGCCAAGTTCGTTTCCATCCACAAGCCCGACGCCCGCTACATTCCCGTGATCCGCCAGTTCTTCAAGGCCTACGTCACCGACGGCGCGGTGCGGACGATCGTCGACTCGCGGGAGTTCGGGCGGCTGGCCGACAATCCCAAGGTCTCGCTGGGCGACATCAAGGCCCTGAACGGCTGGCGGGACGTGATCCCGGAATACGTGAAGGATTATGTTTCCTTGAACGCTTTTGCCGCATGATATACGCAAACTGTAACGATACGGCTAGGCAGGGCCATTTATGGCCCTTTTCGCCGCAGGCGGTATTAGGCCCGTGCTTTAGCACGGGTCGGCGGGACCAGCATTGGCAACGAACCGCTCGCCCGCCCCGCCGCCGGAGGCGGCGGGGCGGGCGAGCGGTTCGTTATGGGAACGAATCATTGTGTCAAGTGACCCGTGCTAAAGCACGGGCCTAATACCGCCTGCGGCGGAAACGCCCGTAAACGGGCGTCCAAATACACCAAGGAACCCTATGTTAGACACCGAAACCAAGGCCCGGATCGATTCCGCCCGCGACATTCTGGTCGGCAAGGTGCCCGACCCGAAGTCGCAGGTCGAGCAGATCACGATTGCCCTGATCTACAAGTTCATGGACGACATGGACCGCCAGTCGGAAGAGCTGGGCGGCAAGGCCACCTTCTTCGCCGGCGGCTTCAAGAAGTACCGATGGGCGCAACTCCTCGACAAGCGCTACGGCGGCCACGAGCGGCTGCTGCTGTATGCCGAGGGCATCGAGAAGATGAACGAGAACAAGAACATCCCGCTGGGCATCAGGACCATGAAGACCGGAGCGGAGGGACTCGGGCTCCCCTTGCCGCGGTACATGTGGGACGATCCCTATCTAGTGCTCACGCTGTACCGGTCGCCGCAAGCAGCCGTGCAAGCGATGGGCCGAGAGACCCTGGAATCGCTTAGCGAAGGCGAACGAAAGGGGTGGCAGTGGATCGCGGCCCGGGAGGTCGTGACGTTGCGATCATACTCAGAGGCGATGGGAATCCCTAACCGCACGGCATTGAACCATCTCAACCGCTTTACTAGGATCGGTTTACTGAGCCGCTCAGGAACGGGACCGGCAACGCGGTACGAGGTTCGCCTTCCCTCGCGTAAATGAAAGACGAAACCAGGAAGTGTCTGCGCCTTTTCCGGCCTATCCCGCCAAAAATTCCGCCATTTTGGCGGGATAGGCTTCCGTGCGGGTGATTCGCGGGCGTATCCCGCCAAAAATCCCGCCATTTTGGCGGGATGAGGGCCACGGGGCAGGCCGTGAATCGCGACATTTATCGCGACAAAGTGTCGCGAAAGGCCGATCAATACGCGAGTAAAGCAAGGCTCGCGGCACGATAAGATGGAGGAACGGACTATCCGGACATTATGTCCGGATACGACTGAAACATGAAAACCATCAAGGACATGCCGGAGCACAGCCGCCCGCGGGAGAAACTACGGGAGAAGGGGGCTGCGGCGCTGGACGACGAGGAACTGGTGGCCGCGATTCTCGGCATGGGGACGGCGGGCATCGACGTCCGCACGATGGCCCGGCAGGTGGCCGGCTTGATCCGGGAGCACAAGGCCGGGCTGGGGCTTGAGCATCTACTGGCGGTCCGCGGCATGGGACTTGCCAAGGCCGCCCAGATCCTCTCGGTCTTCGAGCTCGCCCGGCGGCACTTGCTCACGGACGCCGCCAAAATTGTGGTTGCGGCGGACGTTCTGCCGCTGCTGGCCGATATTGCCGGGAAACAGCAGGAGCACTTCGTCTGCATATCCCTCAACGGCGCCAGTGAGGTGATCCAAAAGCGGGTCGTCACCATCGGCCTGCTGGACCAGAGCCCTGTGCATCCGCGCGAGGTCTTCGCCGACGTGATCGCGGACCGGGCGGCGGCCGTGATCTTCGCCCACAATCACCCGTCGGGCAACGTCCAGCCCGGCGAGGCCGACCGCCGCACCCACCAACGATTGACCGAGGCGGCAACCATTCTCGGCCTTCGCGTGCTCGACCACGTGATCGTGACGAAGAAAGGCTACTTCAGCTTTCAGGAAGCAGGCTTAATCCGCTGAACGGCACGAAATGACCGTCGCCGCGCGGTATAATAGGAATGCCCGAGGCGACCAGGTCAGCTTGACCATTTGCGCAGCCGTTGCTTTGCCGTCTCGTGGTCGATCCCTTGGCCGGCGTCGAGTTGCTGGAGTCCTTCCTCGACCTTGCGATGAAAGTACAACTCGGCCATGATATCGGCCACGGAAGTGTCCTCGGGCAGGGATTCGATCAGATCAATCACCGCCTGCTTGACGTTGCTTGGCATGATATTTCGGTTCTCTCCTGGGTGGAATCGGCGTCGGCAGGGCTGCTCGCGCTGTCCCTTTGCTTGGCTAGGGTCATATCGTATTTTATCACCCGCTTGGGTAGCGATTCTCACGGTTTTCAAGCGGACGGGTCACTCGCACGATACTTCGCGTCATGCACCTCCAGCGGACGCGTGCCGCGGTCGTACTCCCCCGCCAGCCGGATCGCCAACAACGACGATTCGCCCGCCGGTTTGCCGCGGCTGTATTCCAGGTAGTCCTTGCCGTCCAACTCTTGTTGGTGATAGACCAGGAGCCTTCTCAGGAAGAAGGCCCGGTATCCCTTGCGGCTGGCGCGGACGTAGTAGTCGATGTCGTCGGGAGTGTAGCGCAACTGCGGGTCCTCGATGAACCAGCCGAGCTCCCGCTGGACCCGCATGGGAACGAGCATCGTGCCGCCGGCGGTCCAGTCGGCGAAATCGAGCAACTCCCACCTCCCCCGCCGCCGCCGCGGCAGCAATTGCACCGGGGCGTGGTTGACGAGGTTCAGACCGGCGAAGCCTACGTCGCGGTTGGCCGAGAGGAAATCAATGGCCTCGGCCAACCAGCCGGGGGTGAGGAGCTTCATGTCGGAATCCAATTTCATGACGTACTCGGACCGCGGATCGGCCGCGGCAAAGCCGAGGTTGTATCCCGCGGAAATGCCCTGGTTCGTTTCCAAGAGCAGCAGTTTGTCGAGGATCCCCCGCTGCCGGCAGTCGCGGAGGAACTCCACGGAACCGTCGCGCGAGCCGTTGTCCACGACGATCAGCTCGTGGGGCACGTCGCCCACCGTTTCCAGGAAGGCGGCAATCGTCGTTTGCAGATAGGCCAGCCGGTTGTAGCTCAAGACGACGATCGAAGCCTGCGGAGACGCGCCGCCCTGTCCCCCGGACCGAGGGCGAGGATTGTCCGCGGCAATGACCGCCGCAGGGCCGCGCAGTCTGCCGAGAGGTCAGGGAAAAACGACCCGCGCCAGCCAGGCAAGCCGCAAGAGCAAGAACAAGTACTTGACGCCGCGGACGAAGCAGAAATACAGGCGATACGCGAGCGTCCGCCGCGCGATCGCACAGGAAGCCGCAAGGTCGTCGTAGACTTGCGCGGTGGACAGGCCGAATCGAGCCTGCCCTTCGCGGACCTTTTCATAAAGCTCCGGCCGCAGCGCGAGGAAACTCCGGCCGCACAGCAGGCTCATCACGCTGTCGGGCACGGCAACGAGGTCCCGGGCGGCCCGGCGTACGAAGTCCCGATAGGCGGCGGAATCGCTGGTCATGACATCTGGACGGCAGCCTGGGCTTCACGATCGAACCAACTACGCGGCATCCTCCAGGCGGCGGACCGCCTGCAAGGCCGGCACGGCTTCTGCCAGATGCCGCTGGTGTTCGGCCAACTCGGGGTCATCGAGGGCCATTTCCTCCAATTGCCTGGCCAATTGCTCGTTGCTGCATCGGCTTTCAGCCGATCCGCCGAGCAACTCGCTTGCCGCCATTGCCGCCATCCTCCTGAATACGTGCATGGAACACCCCATCGTTAGAGAAAAGACTCCAGTTTCGGAGAAAGTACTGAAACGCTTCGCACGTTTCAAGGTCAATTTTCCCGGCGGGGTGCCGCCGCGCCGCCGTACCGCCCCGCACGCCGGATCCTCAATTGCAAGCGGCGGATTAACCTCCAAAAGGCAGCGGCGCGGGCACGGGTTCCGGCAGCGGCGCGCCAGCCGGCCCGTTGGCCGGCGGCTGCGGCATTCCGGGGTGCGCGGGCGGAACAGGCTCGGCGGGACCCAGGCCGCTCGGCGACAAGGCGAAGACCGGCGGGTTGCGGGCAACCACCGGCGGCACGCGGAAACTGTAGTCGATCGACTTCTCCGCCCCGCGATGGGCGTCGCGGCGGGCGGCGTCCCGATAGGCCTTGGCCGGCCAACCGCCTTCCGCCAGGCAGATGTCGCAGTAATCCAAAAGCGAGCCCTTTTCATAATGCACGTTGCGAATCGCCATGGCGTATTCCACCCGCGACTGATAATAACGCGCGAGCGCGTCGGCCAACTGCCGCTGGGCGTCGAGGACCTCGAAGAAGCCTTCCTTCTTGGCCTTGTATCGCTCCTTGAGGGCCCCAAGCTGCCTCTCGGCCGCCGCCGATCGGTCGTAGGCCGTCTGCACGGCGATGAACGCCCTGTCCTTTTCGGCCACGGCCGTGCTCAGGTCGCTGATGACGATCCGCTCCTCGTCGCGGAGGATGGCGTGGGCCTGGCTCAGGCGGAGCTCGGCGTTGCTAACGGCGGCATGCCCTTGGCGGAAGCCCAACGGCATCGAGAACTCCGCGCCCACCTGCCACTCCTGGTGGTCGGCCGTGAAGAGGTTCGAGTAGGCGCTTTGACTGCCCGGATCGGAATCGGTCAACTCGTGCCCGAAGCCGCGGAGGCCGTAACGGCCAACCAGGTCCAGGTTCGGCTGGAGGAAATTCTGGGCCGCAGCCAATTCCAACTGGCGGGACTGGATCAGCCACCGCTGGCGGCGGAGCTCCTCGCGGCGGACCAGGGCCTCGGTGGTCATCGAGTACCAGTCGAAGCTGACGGGGGCCAGCGTCGGCTCGTCGGCAGGCCGGATCAGCTTGTCGTCGGTGGCCGGCAGCCCAATCAAGAGGCGGAGCCGCCGCTCGGCGATGAGCACGCCGGGCGTGGCGCGGAACGTGCCGCCCTGGCTGCCGTTGTTCGTGCGGGTGCCCTCCACCGGCCGGCCGGCCAGCGAGTCCTCCACGTCCTGCTTGAAGCGGAAATACTGCTCGCGGGCCTGGGCCTCCTTGTCGTCCTCGCCGCCCGCCGCCGCGCCGCGCGAGGGCGCCACAGGGCATAGACGCCCCGCCAGGTCCGCAGGGCCTCGTCGCGGGCATCGATCTTCACGGCCAGGTCGCGGTAGGCGTAATAGAGGTCCCAGTAGGCGTTCTCCACATTGCTCACGTAGTCCCGCAAACCAAGCTGGAAATCGGTGATGCTGATGTCGCTGCGAATGCGGGCCACCAGCACGCCGTTATAAACGCCCGGCTTGGCGCCGGGGCCGGCAATGCGGTTGAACTCGACCCCGGCGCCTTGCAACAGCGGCTGGCGGACCTCGCCCTGAATCGCCGTGTCGAAGGCCCCGTTGGCATAAATGTTGGCCACGTTGGTGTCGCGGCCGAAATCGATCACGTTGCGGATCGAGTACTGGGCGCCGGTCGCGCCGGTCTTGGTGATCTGGGCATCCCATTCGTCATAGTTGTTGACCAGCAGTCCGTTCGTGCCGAGGGCCGTGTTGTTGTACTGTTGATTGCTCTTCTGGGAGTAGAGGCTGGTGGAGAACTGGGCGTCGAAAGCGCTCAGCGCGGCCTCGGGGCCATACTCCGGGTCGGTCTCCTCGACCGCGATGCTGTAACTCGTCTGCACGCTTTCGGGGCGCGGAGGACCGTCCCGCCCAGGTCAATCAGGACCCGCGAGTTCATCAGCGCCGTCTGGATGACCTCCTGCAAGCGGAGGTCGCGGTATTCCACCTGCGATGGATCGCGTATCGTGCGGGGGGGCGGCGTATTGGCCAGGCTGCCGTCGCAGGGCGTGGGACCGGCCGGATACTCGATCTGCGTCGCCATGCTCTGGAAATGGACCGTGTCCGTGGACGGCGCGTCGGCCACGCGGGATGTCGAACATCCCGCCACGGCGAGCAGGACGCTTGCCAGCAGACAGCGGATCGAGCCCTGGGCAGCGTTAATGATTGGTCTTGGCAAAATTCGCTCGTCCCTGGAATGCTGCCGTTGGCGGTGTTTCCCGCGACATGTTGCGGGCCGGGTCCAAACAGTCCATTTCAAAGGTACAACGATCACATTCCGAATAATCGGGTTTCATAGTCTTGATCGGCATGGCCGCGCGAACTTATGGAATCGCATTTCACGGTATATTCGCGATGAATGGGAAAAACGGCAAATTAGGACCTGACCGAGGCCGGATAAACAACCAGCGTTGCGCATTTTGAATCGGCCCCGGTTTGGGGATTTTCGTTCGGCGTCTTGGCAGGACGAGAGGTTATGCCGCTTTTGTTCAGGGCCACGGGGGACGGGCGTTTACGCCCGTTTCGGGCTTCAGCCCGTAATCGGCCCGGCATTTATGCCCCTACACCGAACCCCGTGCAAGCATGAAATCATCTCTGGAATGGACCACATAGCCGGATTCCTGCGATTCCTGCGAAAATTCCGCCTAAAGGCGGGACTCCAGCCGGCGGACTTCTGCCCGCGCAGCATATACTAGTACATGGTGGAGAGCCCTACAGTCCCTGAAAGCGGATCGGTCGAGGCCGCCTGGCGCGAAATCGATCAGGTGGTCGATGCGCTTGCCCAGCTTGCGAAATCGGAAGAGTCGCCGCACAAATTCTATGCCGCCTTGCTCGAGCAACTGATCGCGGCCCTGGCGGCCCAGGGCGGGGCAATCTGGACAGTGGCCGCGGATGGCCGCTTGCAACAGGAGTGCCTGGTCAGCCCTCCGCATCCTTGGCTCGACGAGGATCGCGGCGACCCGCCACGGCATGGCGACGTGATCGGTTACGTCTTGAAATCGGGGCGGCCGCGGATCGTCGGCCCGCAGCGTCAGGCGACGGCCGCCGACCCGGTCGCCAACCCCACCGCCGCCATGCTGATCCTCTTTCCCTGGAGCTTCGATCAGGTCCCCGTGGGATTGATCGAGTTGTTCCAGCGCGCCGATGCCAGCCCTCAGGTTCAACAGGGCTATCTCCGCTTCCTGGAGGTGATCGGCGAGTTGGTTGTCGAGTTCCATCGCAACTGCCAGCTTCGCGACTTCAAGCGGATCGCCCGCGATTGGAGCCGGCTGAGCCAGTTCAGCCGGCAGATTCACGGCAATCTCGACCTCCGCGGCACGGCCTACGCGATTGCCAACGAAGGGCGGCGCCTGCTGGAGTGCGACCGGGTGAGCGTGCTCGTCCGGCGGGGCCGCCGGTATCGATTGACGGCGGTCAGCGGCGTGGAGAAACCGAACCGCCGCGCCAAACTGGCCCGCGCGTTGGAACAGTTGAGTCTGGCCGTTGCCCAGTCGGGCGAGCCGCTCGACTTTCCCGCCGCGGATATCGATCGGCCGCCGCAGGTCGAAGAGCGCCTGCGGGAATACCTCGACGAGTCGCATTCCCGCTCGATCGCGCTGCGGCCTCTTGTGCCGCAGGACGCGGCGGGGAGTCCGCCGATTGCCGTGCTGGTGGTGGAAACCTTTTCCGGCGCGCTCGGCCTCCGCGAGCAGGCCCTTTTGAGCGAAGCGGAAGTCCATTGCGGACTGGCTTTGAAGAACGCCTTGGAACTCCAGAGCATTCCCTTCCTGCGGCTCTTCCGCGGCCTGGGTTGGATGCTGGGCGTCCGCCGCTTGCTGACAACCGCCGTGCTGACCGCTGTGCTGGCTGCTGTTGTGGCCGCGGCCCTGTTGGTGAAGACAGATTTCAACGTCGTGGCCGAGGGCGAGTTGCAGCCGGCCCGTCTCCGCGAGGTCTTTGCCCGCGCCGACGGCACGATCGCCGACCTGCGCGTGGAGCACGGGCAGCGGGTCCGCGCCGGCGAGCTGCTGGCCGTGCTGCGGCGTCCGCAGTTGGATCTCGAGTTCAAGCGGGTCTTGGGCGAATTGCAGACTGCCCAACAGAAACTGGTCGCCCTGGAGACGGAACGCCTGCAGAGCACGCGGGAGAGCGACGACCAGCGGCGGCGCTACGCCCAGGCGACGGCCCAGGAGGAAGAACTGCGGGAGACGGTCCGCAGCCTGAATGCCCAATACGAAATCCTCAAGAGCCAACAAGCGGAGAGCGAAGTCCGCAGCCCTATGGACGGCGAGGTGCTGACCTGGAACGTCGGGCAACTGCTGGAGGACCGGCCGGTAAGCCGCGGCCAGGTGCTGCTCACGGTGGGCGACCTTTCCGGCCCTTGGAAGCTCGATCTGCGCCTGCCTGCCCAGCGGGCCGGTTTCGTGCTGGCGGCGAAAGAGGCCCAAGGCGACAAGCCGCTCAACGTCTCGTACCTGCTGGTGATGAATCCCCGCCAGCACTATCAGGGGACGGTTTCGAGACTGGGCATGCGGAGCGAAACGGCCGAAGACAACGCGCCGTACCTGTCGGTCTCGGTCGATATCGATCCGTCCTTCCTGGAAAACCGGACCCCAGGCGCG
This sequence comes from uncultured Planctomycetia bacterium, assembly GCA_963824275.1. GTDB lineage: Bacteria > Planctomycetota > Planctomycetia > Pirellulales > Thermoguttaceae > JANXQG01. The sequence goes on from CAWGOT010000015.1 coordinate 84,246, forward strand.
GGCGTGAAGGCCTCGATCCGCTGCGGGCGACGCTCGGTAGGCTACGTTTGGCTGCACGATTTGGTGGATACGATTCGAACCCGTCTGTTTTTCTGAGGACTTGTCATGTCTTGCCTTTTATTCGCGCTTTCGATCGCCGTACACTGCTCGCGGTTGCGACGGACACCAACCCGAAGCGTAAGCGAGGTCCGTAAGTCGTTGCCTCGGTTACGCTTCGGGTTAGTGCGGATGTCGTTGCCTCGCTTACGCTTCGGGTTAGTGTGGATGTCGTTGCCTCGGTTACGCTTCGGGTTAGTGTGGATTGCGACAATCTCAACCGCGGGCAGTCTGCACGCGGCGGAGCCTTCGACCAATACGCCGCCGCCGGCCGCGCCTGCGGTTACATCGGCGCCTGCGGCGGTGGAAACGATCGAGGTTCCGTCCTTGCTGATCAAGATTGCGGAACAGGTCGACGTGCCGGCGCGGGAATCGGGCGTGCTGGCCGCCGTCCCCGTGCATGAAGGGCAAGTCGTGGAGCGGGGCGCGCGGATCGCGCAGATCGAGGACGACGAGGCGGTGATCGCCGCCAAGCGCCAAGATCGAAATGAGCATCGCCCAGGCGAACGCGGAAAACAACGTCGGCGTTCGCTTCGCCAAGAAATCGCTGGAAGTGGCCGAGGCCGAGTTGGCCCGCTCGACCGAGGCCCTCACCATCTACTCGAAGAGTATCTCGGCCTCGGAAATGGACCGCCAGCGGCTGCTGGTGGCCAAGGGCCGCGTGGAGGTCGAGCAGGCCGAGCACGATTTCAAGATCGCCGCCCTCACGCGGCAGATCAAGACCACCGATTACCAGGCCGCCGAACAGGCCGTCGGCCGCCGCAAGATCACGGCCCCGCTGGGCGGCATGGTGGTGCAGGTCTATCGCCATCCGGGCGAATGGGTCAAACCGGGCGAACCGATCGCGCGGATCGTCTGCCTCGACCACCTCAGGGCGGAAGGCTTTCTGAATGCCCGCTATCTCAGCCCTGAGTTGGAAGGCCGCAAGGTCAAGCTGACCGTCGATCTGCCCCGCCGGCCGGCCGCCGCGTTTCCCGGAAAGATCGTCTTCCTCGATCCCGAGATCGATCCGGTCAACGCCCAGTTCCATGTCTGGATTGAAGTCTCGAATACTGACCTGAGCCTGCGGCCCGGGATGAGGGCAAAAATGACTTTGGACGTGCCACGATGAGCCGATTGCCAACCGCTAGTATGACTGCCGTTGGAGTCCCGCCTTTAGGCGGCAATTCCGGCTAAAGCCGGGACTCCAGCGGCGACCACAATTATGGATCACTACAACACCGATACTGCCGCCAGCCGGCCGCTCGCCCTGCGCTGCCGGCCCGACCTTGAGATCGTGCCGCAGAACTACCGCGACCAGCGCTATTGGCTCGTCAAGGACCCGGTCGCGCTCGCGTATTTTCACCTGCGCGATGAGGAGCACGCGATCCTGGAGATGCTCGACGGGCGGACAGGCGCGGCGGAGATCAAGGCGCGGTTCGAGAAACGGTTCGCCCCGAGCCTTCTGCCCTTTGAGCAGCTTCAGGCGTTTTTGGGCCGCTTGCACGAGTGCGGCCTGGTCCTTTCCGACGCCCAGGGCCAGGGGGCGCGGCTGCTGGAGAGGGCTGACAGTCACGGCTGGCGGCGCTGGACGGCCGCCTGGACGAACCTGCTGGCGATCCGCTTTCGGGGCGTCGATCCGGCGCGGCTTTTGGACTGGCTTTATCCCAAAGTGCGATGGATGTTCGGCAAAGGGGTGCTCCTCTTTCTGCTGGCCTTTGCCCTCTCAGCCGCCGCGCTGGTCGTGCTCCACATTCCGCGCTTGCCCGCGCGGTGGAGCGACGTGCAGGAGTTCTTCCATCCGGGCAACATCCTCTGGCTGGCGGTCATCCTGGCGGTGGTGAAAGTCATGCATGAACTGGGACACGCCCTGTGCTGCAAGCACTTCGGTGGCCAGTGCCAGGAACTGGGCTTCATGCTCTTGATCTTCACGCCCTGCCTGTACTGCAACGTCTCCGACGCCTGGACGTTTGCCGGGAAGTGGCAGCGGATTGCGGTTTCCGTTGCCGGCATCGCGGTGGAGATCATCCTGGCGTCGGCGGCCGCGCTGCTCTGGCTGTTCAGCCAGCCGGGGCTCGTCCATTCCTTGTGCCTGAACGTGATGGTGGTCTGCTCCGTGAGCACGCTGTTGTTTAACGGCAACCCCTTGGTGCGCTACGACGGCTATCATGCGCTGGCCGACTTCCTTGAAGTCCCCAATCTGGCCGAGCAATCACAGGCCGTGCTTTCCCGCTTGGCGGCGCGGCTCTTCCTGGGCATCCGTCGGCCCGCCAGCCGGATGCTGCCTGCTCGCGGCCGCTGGCTCCTAGGGCTTTACGCGATGGCTTCCCTGGCCTACCGCTGGTTCATCAGCCTGGCGATCCTGTGGCTCGTGCATCGCGTGACGCAAGCGTACGGCCTGACGGTGATCGGCGACGTTCTGGGGCTGGCGGTGCTTGCCGGCCTGGTCGTGTTGCCGGCCTGGCGGCTGGGCGGCTTCTTGCGGCGGGAGTCGCTCGGCGGCGGCTTTCGCTGGTTGGGGGCGATGTTTCGCTTGGCTCTGTGGGGCGGCGCGATTGTCGCGCTGGCGATGATTCCCCTGCCGTGCCGGGTTGCGGCGCCGGTCGTTCTCGAGCCGGAAAATGCCCATGCGGTCTATGCCGTTGTGCCCGGCACGTTGGTCGAGTCGGCCCGACCGGGTGACCGAGTGGAGAAAGACCAGGAGGTGGCCCGCCTGGTAAATCTCGACCTCCGCAAGGAGATCGTGGAATTGACGGGAGCTTGCAACCAGCAGCGCCGGCAGGTGGAAGTTCTGCGATTAGGGCAAGTGCAGGACAGGGAAACGGCCGCGCTGATCCCCACGGCAGAAGCGGCGCTGGACGACCTCCAACAGCGGCTGCGCGAGCGTCAGCGCGACGAAGCACGACTCGTGCTCCGCGCACCGGTCGGCGGCATCGTCCTGCCGCCTCCCCGCGCCGCTGCGCCGCCGCCGGCCACGGGCCAGTTATGTACGTGGAAAGGGACGCCCTTGGACGAGCAGAACCGCGACTGCCGCGTGGAGACGGGCACGCTTGTCTGCCTGGTCGGGTCGCCCCAGCCCTTGGAGGCGATCGCCGTGATCGACCAGGACGACGTGGCCTTGGTCCGCGAGGGCCAGCGGGTGCGGATCCGGCTCGATTTCCTTGCCGGGCGGGTTTTCTACGGCACGATTGTGGAGATTGCCAAGAGCGATTTGAAGGTCGTGCCGCGGGCGTTGGCGGCGGGGGCCGATCTGGCCGTGCGGGTCGATCCGCGCGGCGTCGCGCGGCCCTTATCGATCTCCTACCAGGCCCGCGTGCGGTTCGATGAGCAGCCCGGCGTTTCGCTTTTGGGCAGTCGCGGCGAGGCGAAGATCCTCGTCGATCCGCAGTCGCTTGCCGAGCGGATCTATCGCGGCGTGCGACAGACGTTCGAGGTTCGGTGGTAAGGCCGACAAAAAACGGAATGCGGGGGCCAGCTTGCCATCCTAGGGCGCTTTCGTTTATTTCGAATATTGCATTTGTTTCGATTTTAGCGTAGAATAATGATGAGCCGATTGAGAAACCACTGGTTGTTGGCTGGAGGGTAATAAATGTCGAGCGAATTGCTGGATTTTCCTGAAACGATTGCACCGAGCGAGGCGGACAGCCGGCTTGCCGAGGAATCGAGCCGCAGCCTCACCAGGCTCCTTGGAAAGCAGGGCGGCAACCTTCGATTGCGTGTCCAGGCAGACGACGAGCCGGAGGAAACGGTTGTTATCCCTGCGCCGGCCTTCCGCCTTCTTAATGACATCCTGACCGAGATGGCAAAAGGAAATGCGGTTACGCTGATTCCGGTATATGCCGAGTTGACGACCCAGCAGGCAGCCGACATCCTGAACGTGTCTCGCCCTTTTCTCGTTGGCCTTGTCGAGGAAGGCAAGATCCCCTGCCGCAAGGTTGGCACCCATCGACGCATTCGCTTTCAGGACCTGCTTCAGTATAAGCGTCAAGTGGACCAGCAGCGGCTGAAGGCACTTGAGGAACTCGCGGCCCAGGCCCAGGAACTGGGAATGGGCTATTGATCGTGAGTAGTTTTCAACCTGAAGCACTTTCCCGAGGACATTCTGGCCACCTACGGGATTGAAGCTCAGCACCCCGACGAGTTCGTGAAGCACCTGCTTGACCGCGCCGTGGCTGTTGTCTGTGCCGCAGCCAAGCGCCAGCGGCAGAATCTCAAAAATCCGCCCAAGACCGTTGAGGAATACCTCGCCGCTATGGAACGCCAAGGGCTCGCACAGACCGTCGCTGGACTTCGGCGTTTTGCCGAACTCATCTGACAAATGACGGCCCGACCGGACTTGTTCCCCGGCGTTTCGGTTTGGGCAGTCGCGGCGAGGCGAAGATCCTCGTCGACCCGCAGTCGCTTGCCGAGCGGCTCTATCGCGGGGTGCGGCAGACGTTCGAGGTTCGCTGGTAGCTCACCGCCTTATTTTCCCGGCTGCTTCTCCGCACCATGTGATGTGTCGAGTTCGTGCTCGAGTGCATGAGCCTTCTCGATAAACTTGTTGGAATCATGCACAACAACCTGCAGCGCGGCCGTGGCCTTCTTGACTTCGGCAACCGCCTTGTCTTTTTCGCCTGCCGCCTGGTAAATCCTAGCCAGGAGGATGCGGCGATTGGCATACTCGATTCGTGTATCGAATCCGCTCGCGTACTGATTAGAATCGACGCCGTCCGCGGCCTCCGCCGCGACCTTCGCCAACGTCCGATCCAAGTGCAAGACAGGACTGAAATGGAACTCAGTGGGTATACTCGTTTCGTCTCGCGGCACCGTAAATCCCATGCCAAAGCCGAGCCGACGAGAGTCCAGTATCTCCTGCGGAGTTACAATTGCGGCAATCACTTGGTCGGTAGGCGGTGCGCTTGGGTGGACACCCGTGTTTCCTGCCAAGAGCTTCTTGCCCAACTCAACCGCCTTGGCGGGTTCTTTACCGCTGATCGAGAGAAGTGCGAGGTGAAGTGTCCGTGTGTCTGCCGGGGAAATAATAGGAAGAAAAAACGGAGTAGGAGCAGAAACCAATCGCAATCCCAAATTTTCCCTGTCCTCGACCTGTTCGACCAGTTTCAGTGCATCGTCATAACGCTTATCGCGGAGCGCTCCGGCAAGGCTTTTATCGAGCTCCTCGTTGGCGTGAAATTCCGCGTTTTCCTCCGCGCCCGCACTCTCCTGCTCGGCGATAGCCTCCTTGTACTCCGCCGCCTTCGCCGCCAAGTCCCATTTGTCGGCGAGGATCAATTTCAGAGGCTCTTCGATATCCTGGGAATCTCCGATCCAGGCCAAACGACCAGTGCGGTTGACGACGTACGCCCGGTTGGGCCAGTACGCACGCCACGCGGACTGCATTTTGCCGCCGCGCTCATCGCTCGGCTCGATGGCCACACGAAACTCGACCTTGCCGCCCCTCTTGGCGACATGCGCCCTCACCACTTTGGCATATTCGGCTGTGGTAATTCCCAGGAAGACCACATCCTTGTATTTTTCCTGAAGCGACGTGAGATGGGGGACTGGCCCTAGGTCAATCCCCCCCATCCCTCCGTTCCAGAATACAACGACATACGTCTTGCCCGCCTCAAACTGCTTGACCGGCTCGCCACGGACGAACTCCTTTATCTCCAACTTCGGCGCAGCGTCGCCGACATACACTACGCGCGGCTGGTCGTCCGCGGCAACTCCGAGGACCGCGATGGAGGCGTAGACAAAGGTCAATAGCATGATAGGTTCTCCTTGCGCTAACCCAAAACGAGGACTGTTTTGATCGACTAAGGAACTGCGTTCGATTCGCGCATTTATTCTACTACATTCGATTGAGGCGTGGATCACCTACGACTTGGAGTGCCGGAGGTTAGCTTGGGCTGCAGAATCTTGACTGCGATCGGTGCTCACGCTAGGATAGTTAGCGTGACCTAGCGTATCCGTACATTATACACGCCTATTTGCCCTGCATCGCCGACCGCCATTGAGCTGAGGTCAAAGATTGGGAGGGGAAACGTTCCGGTTCTAAGCCCAGCTAATTTCTTTTCCAAACCCGCTACTCGGTCTTTCTGCGCGGTGACGCACGACGACTTTGTGCGCTCGTCCCAAAAATGAAAACACCATCAGCAGTGCGCTTGCATTGATCCAAAACGGGGTTGAGTTTTCCTTTCTCCGTCGCTGAGTAGAGTTTCCCTTCCTCCATCGCTGAGAGTAGGGTGCGTGCTTCGGCGCTGTGCCACTAGTCGATCGGACTCCCCCAACATGCTGCGCAACGGCAATTTCCTTAATGTCCTTCGGCTTTTCGTCCTTCGGTGATTGACCGCGAACGTCGCCAAAGCCTGAAAGCAGCAAAATAACGGGAACAAGAACAGAAGCACGCATAATGACCTCAATCTGATTGTGCCCCAATTTTACCAGACGACCGGATGTCAAGCAACCCGCGCTTGATGGTTCGATCCTCAAGTGTCCTTTGCGCTTGGCGGGCAGGGCGTCTACTTCGCCATTGCAGCCAAGTACGTCCTGATCGGTTCCAACCGCTCGATGGCCTGCGGAACCGCATTCTCTGCTTCGGCGCGCCGTGGCATGGCATCCCATGCCCACAGTTCGAGGGCGACGGAAATCACGGGGACGATCCGGTCTTCTTTCAGCCGTGCGCGTGCATCATTCAGTTCCTTGGCAATGGCTGCCTGGTCGCGCGGCAATTGCTGTTGCCCTTCACAATTTCTCAGCCGACCAAAATTGTCGCGTTCATAGATAGAAATGGCCGCTGTCGCGTCCTCGCCCAATTTCCCGAGGAGTTCAGCAAAACGTCTGCCTTCTTCGATGGCGTGATAGACAGCCTTCAAATCCGGCTTCCGATCAATCCAAATTTGGATTCGGACTTTCTTGGATTGTCCGTTTGCGCTCAACATGTATTGCACAGAATCCTTATTATGGATGGCGTAGAAGGGATAGCCTGCTGTGTCAGCCGTTTTGACCCCGGCGGAGTGATGCTCTTGGCGACCATCCTGCTCGTTCCACCGTTTTCGACCGAGCAGGCAGAGGACTCCGGCATGGCGAATGACCTCGTTGAACTCATTCTGGTAGCAGCGCGGCGACAGCGTAGGGGCGATGATTTCAGCCGCCGATGTCGGTGTGACATGGATGTAGCCCAAGCCGAGTTGCCGGAGGGGGCTTTCGGCATATGCGAGGTTTTCAAGGGGCACCTCGGCGGCAACCGAGACGTGGGGCACGTAAAGCTGGTACTCAATGGCCTGCCCCAGTGCCAACAGCGTATCAGCGGGCGATGCCCCCTGCTTGCCCTCGATGCCCCCATGCGTCAAGGTCGCCGTCACCAATCCACCGGAAGCCCAGCAGGTCTAACTTCCGCTTACGGCAGGTCAACTGGGAAAACGTCTCGAACTGAGGGATGACCGCGTACTCGCGACTCTCCATCAACTTCTGGATCGGCAGGTACAGGTCTTTTTCGTTGTGGGCAGGTTCGGCCATAACGTCCATAAAGCTATCTCCTCGTTTCTATGGCTCATGTAGCGTACATCAACCAAGCGTTTCCCGCGATCTCTCCGGGCGCAGTCCTCTTATTCGGGCAAAACTGGCGGAACATCGTGGTTATGGGCACCGGAGGGCTTTTTGCTTATGTCATTATACCAATAATTTGGTTCACTGACGCAAGGGGCGTTTTTCTTTTTTATTGACTTCTGGAGTGAGCCGCCGAACGGCTTTTTGGCCACTTGGGCAGAAATTGATCTTGGAAGAGTGGTGCTTTTTTCGCGAGAAACCGCGAAACGAGAATTACCTGCTTCTCGAGGAAAGAACCTCCCGCGACACGGCCTGGTTTCGGGTTCTCTCGGGGCAGCGTCGCAGCGTCCGCCAATAGGCCAACACACTTGTTCCGGACTGGGACACCGTGATAGAATGGTTGGGTAAGGAGGTTTTTGAAATGCCATCACCCTTTCCAGGAATGGATCCGTACATCGAGCACCCGGACGTGTGGAGCGATTTCCACGGCGGATTGGCGGACGAGATCCGAGCGGAGTTGAACAAGGTTATTCAGCCCCGTTACGTTGCCCGACTGGTCCCGCGCGTGACCTATGAGATCGTGGAGATTGAGAAGCCTCGCAGCGTCCGCCCGGATGTCGGCGTTTGGGGTCCGCTTAGCGGTTCGGAGGGGCAGCATGGGGGGCAAACAGCGGTCCTCGCACCTGCCCCGGTTCAGAATCTTATTGCGATGGAATTGCCAGTGCGTCTGTTCACGGTGGAGGTTCTTGAGGTGGGCTCGCGCGACCTTGTGACGGCGATCGAAATCCTTTCGCCGGTGAACAAGCAGCCCGGTCGGGAGGCCCACGACGAGTACCTTCGCAAGCGGCGAGAGTTGTTGCGGTCGTCGGCCCACTTCATTGAGATCGACCTGCTGCGCCCGGGGCGGCGGCCGCCCCTGGAGCGACCGGTCCCGGTGGCCCCTTACTACGTCGTTCTGAGCCGCATTGAGAATCGGCCCTACGTCGATGTTTGGCCGATTCAGCTTTCCGAGAAGTTACCGGACATACCGGTGCCGCTTGCCGAGCCGGACCCCGATGTCAGCCTGACTCTGAGCGCGATTGTGGCCGCGGTGTACGAGCGCGGAGGTTACGCCTCTCTCATCGACTATTCGCAACCGCCGCCACCGCCGTCTCTTTCCGAAACGGAGGCCGCTTACGTGGACGTTCTCTTGCGAGCGCAGAGAGCCAAGTGAAGCTGCACGACTGGCCGGATTAAAATCTCAATCAGAAGGTACATCATGAAAGCAGGCAATTATCTCGTCCTTGCAGGTTCCGTAATGTTGTCGGCATGGCCCTTTGCGGCGCGGGGTGCACAGCCCGCCACGCGGCCCTATACGACCGACCCCGACGGCACGCGCCATGCCCTGGGACTGAAGAGCTTCGACGGCATCGAAGAGAGCGTCGTCAAGTACGTCGTCGCCGAGGACAAGACCCAGCCCCAGGACTTCAAGCACATCACGGACGAAGGCGGCGGCCTGATGCGGATGTTCCTCCGCGCCAACGCCCAGTGGTGGGACGGCGACCAGGGAACCACCCGCAAGGACCGCCAGGCGCGGAGATCAAAGGGCTGGGTCCCCATCAGAAAAATGGGGAAACCTACGAATACGGAACCACCTGGCGGACCGATGCGGATTTCAAGGCCCTGGGCCGATTCTGCCATTGCTTCCAGCTCAAGTCCACCGACGGCGACAAAGGCGCGCCCCTGATCACCATGAGCCTGGTCGCCGGCAACAAGGCCCAGATCCGCTGGTTCACCGGCAACAAGCTGGCCCGCGAGTTCACGTTCAAGCCCGGCGAGTTCACGCGGGTCGTGATCCGCGTCAAGACCTCCAAGTCCGGCGACGGCTTGCTGATGGCCTCCGTCAACGGCGACAAGTTCCAGGGGATCACGAACCAGCCGATCTTCCTCAAGGACGCCACCGACTACCGGCCCAAGTGGGGCCTGTATCGCGGGATGGTCGCCGGCATGCACGACGACTGGGTCGAACATAAGGACGTCACGACCAGAAAAGTCGCCCCCGCACCTTGATTTGGCGGGCGCTCCTTGATCCCGACGCCCCGCTCGACACCAACCTACTTTGTGGATTCCCGGGTTGCCGAATCGGCTTCTTGGTGATACAATAGTGATACAGTGTGGCAACGACAGCGAGGTTCGATGATGATCAAGACCCTGACCAAACATGGCAACAGTTACGCTTTGGTAATCGAGAAGCCGATTCTCGAGTTACTTCGGGTATCGCCCAAGACGACGTTTGAAATCGTAACCGATGGACAATGCCTGGTTCTGACCCCGGTCCGAGATTCGGCTGACGAAACGAAATTCCAGAACGCGCTCGACATGGTCCATAAGCGATTTGGCCGCGCGATGAAACGCCTTGCGGAATAGTATCAGGCCATGCAGCCGTTGTTCTGGACCTTCAGCGCGTCCTACGGACGCACCTTAGTCTGATCGAACACTACGGAGGCGCCGAGGGAGTGCGCGAGGTCGGCCTTCTGCACTCTGCGATCGCCATGCCGCAGGCATCCTTTGGAGGCGAGTTCCTCCATAAGGATTTGTTCGAGATGGCTGCGGCGTACCTGTACCACATCGTCCAGAACCATCCGTTCGTGGACGGGAACAAGCGCACCGGCGCCGGTTGCGCACTCATTTTTCTTGCGCTCAACGGCATTGACCCTCACGGTGATGAAGAGGGATTGGTTGAGCTTACCTTGGCCGTCGCCCAGGGCCAGATCGGCAAGCAGCAGATAGCCGAGTTCTTTCGCAGGATTGCTGATTGAACGGGCTCCGCACCTTGGATCCAAATGCACGTAACTCATCGCACCGGCTCCTGCGGCGGCACGGGAAAACCCTCCGGTGCAACCGGCGGCGTCATTTGCAGGCGCGGCAGCGGCGCTAGGGCGCGGACCGACCATCGGCCGGTAGATCTCCGCGTCGAACGGGTCGTCGCTCACCCGCCACAGCTTGCCGTCGTGCAGATACATCCGCTGCTGCTCCTCCAGATTCAACGGCCGGGCCCCCACGCGGCCGAAGACCGCTAACTGGTTGCCCGACTCGTCCACGGCCCGATCGCGGTCGACGCCCTTCGAGATGGCCAGCGCCCGCCCGCCGGACATGGGGAAGGTGGCGATCAGCCGGGGCACGGGCCGAGGACTGAAACCGATCGAGCCGGGCGTCTCCGGCGAAGTCAACTGCACCACGCGCATGCCGTTGCAGCCGTCGGCCAGGTAGGCGAACTCGCTGGCGTTGGTGATCCCCAGCTTCACGTCGTTGAGGTCGTTGATGCAGCCCTCGGCGTTGTACACCTGGTCGATGATCGGCCGCGGCGGGTTCAGGATGTCCAGGATCACCAGCCCATGCCGGCCGGCGGCCACGTAGGCGTAGGTCCGTGCCAGGTAGATATTTCGTGCATCGTCCAAGGGCAGGGCGGAAACGAACTTCGGCTGATCGAGCTGCGTCACGTCAAGGACCTTGATCCCCTCGCTGTCGCAGACATAGGCGAAACGGAACTGCACCTGCACCGCGGTCGGGCATTTCAGCTTGTCGTTGCCGATCACGCACGTCACCTGCGGATTCTTCGGATCCTTCAGCGAAACGACCACCAGGCCGGCGTCGCAGCAGACGTAGGCGTAATTGCCCACGATCGTCAGATTCCGCGCCCCGCAGAGCAGATTGTTGGGATTGAACGTCACGTCGCGCTTGAGGAAGTTGTTCAACGGGTTGCCGTCCAGGAGCGTGCCCGCGCCGACCAGGATCAGGCCCTCGTACTTGTCGGCCACGTACAGGTATCCATAGACGCCGGCCACCGGCTGCTCGAAGTTCTCCGGGCGATGCGAACGCGTGGGGTCAGGGGCGATAGTCGCCGGCGAGGCGACCGCCGCGGCATATTTCGTTTCGACGTAGAAGCGCTGCCCCAAGGGCGATACGGGCGCGGTCGTGATCCGCTCGGAAAAGGCCTTGTCGTCGATAAAGGCGATGTCGAACACGCGGAGCCCTCCCTCGCCGCAGGCGGCATACAGGTATTCGCCGCGGGCCTGCAGGCTGAGGACCTCGGTCTTGCGCAAGGGGTGCAGGACGTTGTCGCTGATGTCCTTGCCCGGATGCTCGTGGGCATGCTGGAGGATGCCGCCGGCCTTGACGTGCGCGGCGTAATCCTCGGGGTAGGCCAGGGCATGCAGGCTGCTGCCGATGACGGCCTGGGGCTCGTCGCGCTCGGTCACCTCCACGGCATACAGGCCGCGATCGCCGGCGCCGACCCAGCAGTAGCGGCCGATGAAGTTGACGTAGTTCGTGCCATGCATCAAGAGCTGGGCCATGATGGCGTTGTTGTCCTCGTACTTCGATACGTGGCAGTCGCTGCACATCTTGGTCTCAAAGGTGCCGGACCGCGAGAATTGAGTCGGGGCCGGAACGACGCCCTTGGGCAACCCGCCACGGACCGTGTGCGGCACGTTCGTGCTGAAGGCGATGCCGCTGAGGCCCTCGCCGGAAATGGTCTGCTGCTGGACGTAGATCGACTCGCGGTTGTTGTTGTACGACCCGACGTGGATCGCACACGAGGACCGCGCTGGCCCGATGCGGTTGCCGGTCGCGTTGCCGTCTTTCGCCAGCATGAAGACGTCGTCGCGGAGGGTCTGGAAATTGTAGGAGATGTAGTTTCGCGAGACGTCGCCCTCAAAGTGCAGGCTGGGCATCTTCATGTCCGCGCCTGCGGCAGATGGCAGCCGAAGCAGCTTGGATTCCAGGAGCTGTGGCAGGCGATGCAGCTCATCCCGTTTTGATGGGCCCACTTGCATTCGCCCCGACCCGGAGTACCGGGTGCCCCGCCGCCCCAGGTGAGGCGGCCCTCGGAGTCGAACCCGACCGTCTTGGCCATGTGCGAGCGGACGTTGTAATGGTCGCTGGTGGGATCGATGGTATCGGCCGTCTGCACGACTTCCCAGGAAAGATCGGGCTCGACGACCGAATTCTGGAAGATCCGGTCCCGGCCGCGCTCGAAGCGTTGTTCGAATCGCGGCTTGTCGAAGGGCGTTCGCAGGGCCGAGAGGTTGTGCCCTCCGGCAGGAGCGGCAGGGCCGCTGGTGACCAGCGCCGCGCGCTGGGTGGCTGAGCCGTGGCAGTCCTCGCAGGTGATCTCGATGGCCGCGCGGACCTCGCCATAGAGCTTGGTATTGCCGTGGTTGTCCTGGGCGAAGTGGCAATCGGCGCAGTGCATGCCGCGTCTCCAAGTGGACGTCGAGCAGATGCACGGGGACTCCTTCGCGCTGCTTGCCGGTCTGCCGCTCGGCATCGTTGGCGGGCGTCATGGCTGCCATCAGCTTCTCCGTGCTGACGTCCGGAACGACGTCGCCTTTATAGTCGAGCATGTTGCCGGCGCGGTCCTTCTTGAAGACCGCGCGGAAGACCCAGCCGTGGCCGTGAAAATCGGCGAACTGCGTGTGTTTGCGCTGGGAGTTCAGGTCGGAGACGTGCTCCAGGAAGTCGGGATCGGACCAGTTGCCCCGCGCCGAGGCCTCCTCGGGATTCGACATGTTGGCGGCGAACCAGTTCTTCCGCGGTGAGGTGCTTCTGCTGGGGCGGGTACATCAACTCGCCGTCGGTCTCGTTGTCCCACCACATGAAGCCCAGGTAGCTGTTCATGACGTTGGTGCCGGGATGGATGTGGCAGACGATGCACTGGCTGCTGGGAATGGCGAGCGTGAACTGGTGGCTGATCGGATGGCCGGAGCAATTCTTGGGAATGGTCGGGTCGGGCGAAAAACTCGTGCCCTGATTGCCGAAGCGGGCATAAGGCCCCGAATGAACCGGCGAGCGATCGTTGGCATAGATCACGTGGCAGCCGCTGCAGCCGCTGGAGCGGTAGTCGCCGGCGTGGTCATTGGTGCCGAGAAAATTCAGCGTCGGATCGAGCAAGCGAGTCTTTTGCAGCCCCAGGAAAACGGGGTCGGTGCGATTTTCCGTGCCCAGACCGCGATTGCTCAGGCGGGTGCGGGGCCGGCCGGGATCGTCTTCGGTTTCCGGGATGCCCGTCTCAGGGCGAAACCGCCCGCCGCGCTCGAAGATCCGCAGGATGTTGCCGGGCTGGGACATTTCGAACCTGCGGCAGCGGATCGAGATAGGCGAGCATGGCCTTGCGCTGCATCTCCTCGACCGATCGGCGGCGGGACCGCCTGAATCCGCTGCGGCACGCCGTTCATGCTGTAGCTCTCGCCATACCGCGGCTGCTTGTTGGGCACTCCGCCATTGTTGTAGAGGGCGGCGCCCCAGAGCATGCAGCCGTGCGTCATCATGCTCTTCCGCACGGCAAGCGTCTCCGTCGGATGGCAATTGCCGCAGGTCGTCTCGGCAACGCGCAGGTCGCCCGGATTGAAGAAGCGGATGAACTCGGGCGACTCGTGGTTGAGCAACGTGTAAGAGCGGACCGGATTGCCCGAGGCAGGCCAGTCCTCCGGGAAGCGGGGATGGACGTGGGCCTGTTCGGCGGTCGCTGCGCAGGGATCGCCGCCGTGGCAATCGGTGCATCCGAGTCGCACGACTGGCTTTCCATCGATCCGCTTGGAATGCATGTCGCCGACGTTGGCGTGGCACAATACGCAGCCCTGGCTCTTGGATGCCGCGTCGGCTTCCGTCTGCCGCAACAAGTCGTAGGCCGAGGCGCCCGGCAATGCCGGGTTGGGCGCCGGGCCACTCTCTGGAGGCGCGGCTGCGGACGCGTTTCCCAGCAACGCGGAAAACACCACGATCAGCAATCCGACGCGACTGATACTAGCCCAAAGCGCAAGCGAGGAGACCAGCGAGGCCGCCAAATGGTTCCCTCGCTTGCGCTTCGGGCTGGTATGATATGGCGAGTTCGCAACCATTCGCTGAGTATGCACTGGCCACCATCCTTATAACGGTAAGGAGCGGCCAGGAATAACCTGGCGGAATCTCGTAGGACGGATTGGCAATCCGTCCACGATTTCCAGACGGATTGCCAATCCGTCCTACTGCCAAACGCGGAAGTTATTCTCCGGCCAGTCATAAATTCGCGATCCTCCGGGCGGGGATTATTCCAAAGCAGTCCTAATAAGTCAACGTCACATCGACGAATCCGGCAATCTGGGTGGCGACGCCACCGTCAATATTGTCATACAGGTCGTGGAACCCCTGGCCGGGGATCAGCCCGGCGATGCCGCCGTCAATAATGCAGTTGTTGCTCAAGAAGGGACGGTACTCGGCGCCCAGGCTCAAGTCGGTGCCGATGTGGCGATGGATCTTGTCCTGAAAGACGAATTGCTCCAGGACATTGGTGCTGTCGAACCAGAGGAAATTGACGTTGCTGATCAGTTTCAGCTTGGGTGTGACGTCAAAATCCATGCCGCAGTTGACCAGTTCCAGGCCGGGATTGACGAAGTTGGCCTGGCCCTCGTCTTTCGACGCCCGCATGTCGGGCAGGAGGCTGAGGCGGTTGACGAGGTTCACGCCCAGCAGCCCGATCTGCTGCCGCTGCCAGTAGCTGAACTTGCCGCCGGCAAAATTGGGCTCGTCGAGAATCGAATCGAACCCGGTCGCCGCCCCGCTGCTGATGTTGTGATCGCCCGAGGCGTAGAGAAACGAACTGCGAAATCGCACCCAGTCGCGATCGTACGACAACTCCAGGGCGGCCATCCCCGCCGAGATCTGCACCGGCCTGCCCGCCAGCGGATTCTGATCGTCGTGACCGAAGACGTAGTAGCAGGCGTTGCTGACGTTGATCGGCCCAATGTGCCCGTCGCCGGCGAAGCCGAGGTAATAGGCGTCGATCTCGTGGGCCTGAAAGATGCCCGAGGGATCGGGCCGAACGAGAAAACCGTTATCGTCGAAATGGACGGTCGCCTTGTCGTGGTCGTAGTGAAAACTGACTTGCGCCGTGTAGCCCGGCACGAGGAAGTCCTGCCGGTAATAGTTCATGATCAACACGTACTGACCGCGATCCTGGAACGTGTTCAAGCCGCTGTCGGTGTCCTTTTCGAGCTGATCGAAGAACAGGACGTTGAACTGGTCGCGGTTGGCAAACCGCGTCCCGAAGAGGCGGACCGCGCGGTTGGTATCGCTGAAGATGAACCCGCGAAAATCGCTCACAAACGGCTGCGAACCGACCCGCGCGGATAGGAAGTCGTAATAAGGGCTCGTGTCGTCGAGCTTGTCTTCCAGGAACCATTCTTGCAGGGCAAAATAGTCGCGGCCGCGGGAAAGCCCGTCATTCACGTCCGGACTGACGACGCCCAGTTCCGAGACCGTCAGGTAATTGACGTTGAAAACGGGCTGCAAGTGGATTCGCCAGTCGGTCGGCTTGAAGGCCGCGTCGCCGTGCGAAAGGTCCACGCCGAGCCGGAAGAACTGGGTGTAGAAGAACTGATTCCCGTTGCCGATGAGGTTGGTCTGGAAGGGATTCGCCGTGCTCTCGAAGCCGGTCGCCGGCGTGGGGACCTGCCGGGCTTCGAGCAGGGCTTCCGTGGAAAGCGTGATGTTCAGGAACGTGTGCTGGCCGATGATCGGGTAGTCGCCCTTGAGCACGTTTTGATTGTAGGGGTCCCACCAGTGGCCTTCGACGTAAGGATAGTCGTCGACGGGCGGATGGCCGTGGTCGTAGCGATCCCAGGCCGGAAAACCGAGTCGCCAGCGGTCTTCGATCGGCACGAAGTCGCTCGACTGCTGGTACTCGCTGGGAAGCACGCCGCTTTTGCCGGTATAACCGAGCGGCGGATCCATGGGTTGGAAGAACGTCTGGGGCTGACCCAACTCCGGCGGCGGGGGCGGCTCGACCGGCCCGAAAGGCGCTCGCAGGATCGGCGGACGAACGTCCTGCTCAGTCTCCGATAACGACGCGGCGTAGCGGACCAGCGACTGGGAGTTTCCTTCCTCAGCCCACACGGCGTTGCCAATTTCCCGAAAGCCATCGGGCTCCAGGGCATCGAAACGGATCGGTTCGACGCCGGCGCCTGGCTCCAGGCTGGAAAGGGCGGGCAGGATCCAATCGTAGGACATTGGTGGTCCGATCGACTGCCCGCGAGCCCCTGACGCCGAGACAATCCACCACGAGACCGCCAGGCAGGCAAAGACGGCCGGACGGATCGAGCGCACGACAAGTTTCCCAGCCCTGGAATGCTCCGGCATACAAAACCGTCTCTTCTTTGCGATCGTTTGAGGAATACCCGGTCACCGCTTTTGTGCGATTCTTCAGTGAATCGGCCACTTGGGAACCTTTGAGGGATCTATCGATCGTAACTCTTGTATCGGATTTATCGGCAGGGCAAGCCTATTCGAATAAGAAAGCCCTGACTGCCGCGGGTACGGATTTCAGCCGCAAAATCGCGGCGTCCGACACATTAGGTAATGTAGGGAAAGAATACTACTGGTCCGCCGGCGAAGACTTGGCTAGAATGACCAGTGATTTGTTCCAATTGAATGATGGACACGCCACCGTAGAACGGATTGGCAATCCGTCTGCAAATCGTGGACGGATTGGCAATCCGTCCTACGAGGGTCCGTAGCGGCGTATTGTCGCAGGAGAGATGGGCATCTTGAGGATCAGACTTCTACCGTCGGCGGTTTCGGTTCCAGGCGAGCAGAGGCTCCAATTCCTGACGTCGTACTTGATCAATGACACGCTGGCCATCGACGCCGGTAGTCTGGGGATTGCGCTCGGCCTGGAAGAGCAACACAAGGTCAAGCAGGTCGTGCTCTCGCATGCCCACATCGATCACCTGGCGACGCTCCCCATATTCCTGGAAAACACGGAGGAATTTGCCGGAACGCGGGTCACGATCTACGGCAGCGAGGCCGTGCTCGATGGTTTGCGGCGCCATGTCTTTAACGGCTGTTTATGGCCCGACTTGATCCATGCATCCCTGAACGGGCAGCCCTTCTTCCACCTTGAGGCAATGGAAGCCGGTCGAACCTTGGAGATCGCGGGAGTGCGCGTTACTCCCGTGCCCGTATCGCATGTCGTGCCGGCGATGGGCTTCCTCATCGAAGAGGGCGACGCGGCGGTCGTCTTGCCGGTCGATACGGGCCCCACCGAGGAATTGTGGCGGTGCGCGAACGCGTTGCCCAGGGTACATGCCGTTTTTCTCGAAGCGACCTTTCCCAATTCCATGGACGACCTCGCCCGGATTGCGAAACACCTCACGCCGAAGATGTTTGCGGAAGAGGTCCGCAAACTCCGCCACCCGGCGAAGATCATTGCCATTCATATCAAGGCCTCGTTCTACGACCAGATCGTCGAGGAATTGCAGGTACTCAATCTGCCTGACCTGCAAATTGGCATGCCCGGCGTCGAATATTGCTTCTGATGCTACACACGCATTTGCTCCGCCTATTCTTCCTCGCCCCGCTGCTGTTCGTGGACCGCCGCGCACTGCACGCAGACCGACGTATAGGGGATGGCCTCCAGCCGGGACTCCGGGATCTTCTTGCCGCAATCTTCGCACTTGCCGTAGCTGCCAGCGGCAATCCGTTCCAGCGCGACCTCGATCTTGTCGAGGGCCTCTTTTTCGCTGCCGACCAGGCTCAAGGTCAGTTCCTGCTCGAAGTTGTCGCTGCCCAGGTCGGCCAGGTGGATCGGCAGGCTGCTGGTTTCCGAGCGGCCCTGGCTCAAGGCCGCGTCGGCCATGCGTCCCATCTCGCCACGCAAGCGGGCGCGAAGGTTCAGTAGCCGGGTGCGATAAATATCCGTTTCGTTTTTATTGGTCGTTGGCTTGGCCAAAGGTTGTAGTCCTTTACTGCGGAAGCAATAGGGGTGAAACATTCTTGTATACCCGCAACTCGCCTTGCGCAAAGGGCCCTCGATTTGGAGTCAAGGATGAGAACGCAGGGACATGGCTCAGGGTGCATTTGCGAAATTTCCTATAATGCGAACAGGGCCAACGACGGTGTGCCGAAATTTGCGTCACGCCGGTTGTCGAACTTCCGCTGTTGTGCATGCGGAATTTGCACCACGGTCGCCCGACGCGCGAATCCTATGATGGCGAATTGGCGGGAATTCACACCAGTCAGCCGGCGGATCCCCTTGCGGTGCGCTGCGACCGTATGCATTTTTTGCAACACGGTGTTGCGTTTGCCGGATGCCGCCATAAGGGTGAGTTCAAAAACTTTAGGCCGTTCCGCGCCAGGTGCTCTGCTCGACGAGCCGATTCCAGCTAATCACGCCGCCGCTCACCAACGAGCGGTCGTAGTCGGGCTTGGCGAACAGGGCCCACGTCTGGCGGGGGTGGCGCCAGTTGAGCACTTCGAAGGTCAGCCCCGCCTCACCCGCAATCGTCGCCAGCGTCTCCGGCCTATAGGCCACGCAACCGGGATAAATCCAGCCCTCGCCCTCGAAGTCCACAGTGCCACTGCAGAAGGTCGCCACTCAGCGCGCTGTCATTCCGCAGGTGGGCCGACAACTGGCAGAGCCAATCTCTCACTAGCGGCAGGGCACAATGGCTGAAAATCGACTGGGCCAAGGCATAATCGAGTTCCAAGTTTTCGCAGCCCTCCAGGGAGGCGCGATAAATGAACCGCGGCGCTTTGATCCGAATCTGGTCGCGCCCCACCTCGTTCAGAATGCCGTCGGTCACCAGCCAGCGATTCGGTTCGACCCCGACGTAGTTGCCATTATTCAAATAGGGGATCAAGAGCCGGCCAATTCTCAGGGAACCGCATCCCAGATCCAGCACGCGATGGTGCTGGCGCAACCCAATGCTGGTCAGCAGATTGAAGGCCATGGCGGCGATTCGATCATAGTCCTCGGGAGGGCCAATGAATGCCCGATAATGATGGTCGCCGACAGGCCGGCCGATTCCTGTGCCGGTCGTTTCAGGGCTTCGCGGGCTGCGCCAGTGGAAAGAGAACATGCGTTTGGCTCCTCGATTGCAGGATTTTTCAATTTAACCTTCCATCGGAGACGCGCCAATCGTACTATATAGTCGCAGGAGAGGAACCGGCATTCACCCCTATTCCCAATCTCGGTACGATCCAAACCTGCCGCGGTAACGTAATATGAAGAACGCCAATCAAGGAGGTCTCGCCATGCGAGCGAAAACAGCATTGTTCTTGGGTGTCTTCCTGGCCGCCGGGGCTCTGTCGTGGTCGTCGGCCCAGGCAGTAGGAATCCGCATCGGCATCGGAATCCCCATCGGCATCGGAGTCGGCCCAGCCTACGCTCCGTATCCGTACTATTACGGTTACCCCTATCCGTATCCGTACCCGTATTACTATTCCCGCCCGGTCTATGTCCAGCCGGCGCCGGTCTATGTTCCCGCACCAGCCGCGCCGGCCTACTCGCCGACCTACGTGCCCGCAGCCCCTTCTGCCTACCCGCCGTCGACTCCGGCGCCCAGCAGTCCTACTATACGCCGTACTCGCCATCGTCGCCGTCCGGTGCGACGCCGACTTACTCGGCGCCTAGTTCGCCACCGGCACTGCCGCCGCCACCTTTAGCCCCCGCCACGGCCCAACCGTCGGGCACCGAGTTGTAAGGGGCTTTCCGAAAAATCTCACCGACAACCGCAACAGGGCATCCGGCGGTTTCGACCCGATCCGATAGCGCTTGGAAACGGCGCACGGCCTATCGGGTCTATTACGCCGCGTCTTCCGGCACGGCAAGACTCTCCACGGCCGGCACGGACCGTCTTGCCGCCGCGGCAGTCGTCTCCTGGTGGCGGTCGTCCAGATGGCGAAGTTCGAAGAGCAGGCACGCGCCGGTTATCAGCGACGACACACCGTCGGAGATCGGCAATGCCATCCACACGCCGTTGAGTTTGAAGAACATCGGCAGGATCCAGACCAGCGGGATGAGCAGAAAGACCTGCCGCGAAAGCATCAGCAGCATCGCCTCCCGAGGCTTGCCCGTGGCCTGAAAGTAACTGGCGCTGACGACTTGAAAACCGACCAGCGGCGACAACAGAAAGCAGACGCGCATGGCATGCGCGCCCAACCCGATCAGTTCCGAGCGATTGGCGGTTTCGGCGTTGATGAACAGCCCCATCACCGGTCCTGGAATGAGCATGGCGACCACAAAACCCACGACCGTCAAGGTCGATGCGAAGAGGATGCCAGTCAAGAGCGCCTGTTTGACGCGGTCAAAACGCTTGGCGCCGTAGTTGAAGCCGACGATGGGCTGCGTGCCCTGGTTGATTCCGTAGACCGGCATATTGGCCATCATAAAGAGCGCGTAAATGCCGCCCCAGACTGCGATCGCCGTCACGCCCCCGTATTCCTCAGCTTGATGGTTCACGAAGCCGAACATCAGGGCCCCGAACAATTGCATGGCGAACATCGGCGAGCCGATCAGCAAGATCCTGCGACACGTCGGGCCATGCAAACGCAGGTCCAGGATGTAGCTCAGGTGCAGGCGCAGCAGGCTCTTGCCACGCAAAAAGTAGGCCAGTACCCAAACGGCCGATACGCCTTGGGCGATTGCCGTGGCCGCCGCTGCGCCACGCATTCCCCAATGGAATCGGAAGAGGAATAGCCAGGCCAACATGAAATTCAAGAGCACGCCGATCAAGAGCGTCCACATCGCCGTACGGGCGTTGCCCTCGGCGCGGATCACCGCATTCAGCCCATAGCCGACCAACTGAAATCCGGTCGCGAAGATCACGATTTGCAAGTAGTCATGCGTGTAATGCAACACGCCTGGCGGAAGGCCAAAGGCATTCAAGACCGGGCCCAGAAGCGCCTGTCCGACGACCGTGAGCAGAACCGAAAAGAACAAGAGCAAGAGCGCGGCGTTGCCAAGAACACGCTCGGCCTCATCGATTTTCTTTTCGCCCAGCTTGATCGAGACCTGCGCAGCGGCGCCGAAACCAACCAGCATCGATGCCGCCAGGAGCACGAGCATGTAGGGAAAGGCAATCGTGATGCCCGCCAGGGCGTCGGGGTCCAACGCCTGGCCGACGAAGACCCGATCGACAAAATAGTAGGCGCCTTGGGTCATCATGCCGACCATGGCCGGCAATGAGAGACGGAGTAATACGCGAGGGATGGGGTCTTCGGCCAGCCGGCGGGTTCGCTCGGATTGAGGAGATGATTGCACAGGCGACTCGGTCGGGGTGAAGGATGGTGGGGAAAGGAAACCGCCAGGGACTCTAATAAGTGTATCAAATGATTGGAGTTGGGTAAGGCCCAATTTGGAAGAACGGTTCACTTGGGGCGAGCGATGGGGCGATTGTCCTTCGGCACAAACTGGTCTTGGAGAAAAGCCGGCCTTGGGCTAAAAGGGCGTCAGAATACCCCAATATCAATTTCATCCGCCGGAGACCCTACCGATGGCGATGTTTCCAACCCATATCAAGTGCAGCACCCTTGCCGGTATTGGCGGCGGCATCGCGGCCTATGTCGGCTACGGCGTGCCGTTGACCACCAGCGCAGTCGGCGCGGGCCTTTGTTGCGTAGGCGGGATCCTGCCCGATATCGACAGCGGGCCGGGCATTCCACTGCGGGAAATCACGACCTTTCTGGCCTCGGTTGTGCCCACAATGCTCATCACGCGGCTGCTTTCGTACAAGTTCACGCAGGAAGAGCTGATCCTTGCCGGAGGGGTCATCTACGTGGCTATCCGCTTTGGACTTTCGCATTTTCTCCGGCATTACACGGTCCATCGGGGCATGTTCCATAGTTTTCCCTCGATGGCCATCTTCGGCGAGTTGACCTACCTGCTGTTCTATGGCGAAAGCATGTTCGTGCGGCTCTTCATGGTCAGCGCGGTCTGCCTGGGATTTTTTATCCATCTGCTGCTCGATGAAATCTACAGCGTCGAATGGGACGGGCGGCCGCGCGTGAAGAAATCGTTTGGCACGGCGATGAAGTTTGTCGGAAACGGCTGGTGGCCCAACCTCACCTGCTACACGAAGCTAGCACTGCTGACATTCCTCGTGCTCAACGATCCCGGCGTGATTCATCAGATCTACACCGACCAGGGCGAGGAAGTCGCGAAGAATCTGGGCCAGACCGTCAAGGACGAGTTCAACTCGATGGCCAGGACCGGCGCAAAGTCGTCAGGCGATCTCGCCCCGGTGGCCGTGGTTCGCGGCGGCCCAGCGGACGGAACGTCGCGGAGCACGACGCTGTCAGCCAATTCCAGCGCCGCTGGGCCGCCAACCTACGCTTGGCCAAGCCCTGCAACCGCGGCGAATTCCCCCCATACATCAAGTGCCCCGCAAATGGATGTACCTTCAGCAGCAGCCAATGGGCTCTTTCCTGTGGACCCGCCGCCCAGCGCCGGTTTGCCGTCCAGGGCTAGTCGGGCGCCGAGCGCCGCTTCGGCCCCCAGCGGACCAACGCCAGGCGCCCGGTTCTGGCAGTAATCCGCGCCGCCACTTGACTTTCGCCTGAAACTGGAACATAACAAGATGTTCCGGCGTGCATCGTTGCCGCTGTTCTTACGAGGAAAGATCCACCGTTATGCCGTTGGTTAAAGAAGATATTGTCGCCTATTTCACCGAACGCTTTGGGCAAGCCCCCCCGCTTGTCGTGCGAGCCCCGGGACGAGTCAACCTGATCGGGGAGCATACGGACTACAACGACGGCTTTGTGTTGCCGCTGGCCATCGATCGTGCGGCTTGGATCGCCTTGCGGCCGCGCAGCGACTGCCGCGTGAACGTCTACTCCATCGACTACCAGGAGCCCCGTCAGTTCGAGATCACGAACCTCGCGCAGGAAAAGGCCGGTTGGATCGAGTATCTCAAGGGCGTTGCCTGGTGTCTGCAAGACGCCGGCATGAATCTCAAGGGCTGGGAAGGCGTGCTGGCGGGCGACGTGCCGCTGGGCGCAGGGCTTTCTTCCTCGGCCGCGTTGGAAATGGCCACCGCCCGCGCCTTTGCCGCCGTGAGCGGCATCACCTGGGACGCGGTGGCCCAGGCCAAGCTTGGCCAGCGCTCGGAGAACAAGTGGATTGGCGTGAACTGCGGCATCATGGACCAGTTGATCTCCTCGACGGGCCGCGCGGGCCACGCCATGCTCATCGACTGCCGTTCGCTGGAGTTGCAGCCGGCGCCGCTGCCCACCGGCGTTGCGGTCGTGGTCCTCGATACGGCCACCCGTCGAGGGCTGGTCGATTCGGCCTACAACGAGCGCCGGCAGCAGTGCGAGAAGGCAGCCGCCTTCTTCCAGGTCCGCGCCTTGCGCGACGTGACCGTGGCAGTCTTCGAGGCCAAGGCCGGGCAATTGGACGCCACGACCCGCCGCCGCGCGCGGCACGTGATTACCGAAGACGATCGCACGCTCCGCGCGGTCGAGGCCATGCGCCGCGGCGAGATTGCGACCCTGGGCCGGTTGATGAACGAGAGCCACGCCAGCCTGCGCGACGACTACGAGGTTTCCAGCGACGCCCTGAACGCGATGGTCGAAGCCGCCCAGGCCCACAAGGCCTGCTTCGGCGCCCGCATGACCGGGGCCGGGTTCGGCGGTTGTGCCGTGGCGATCGTGCCGGCGGAGGCGGCCGATGATTTCGTGGCTGCCACGTCGAGCGCCTACCAGGCCAAGACCGGCAACAAACCGGCCGTTTATGTCTGTAGCGCGACCGACGGTGCCGCGGTGGTGTAAGCCATGTGATGGCCTTCAGTACTCAGCACTCAGCTCAGTACTCACTACTCACTACTGCAAGCCCCGCTACTCAGCACAATTGCCACCGTCCCCGCATCACCGCTTTCGATTTCTCGCAGGTTTCCAGCATGCTGTGCGCCGCTTATTCGTCGTTTCCGCGTGCAAGCGCGGCGATTCCCGTTTGCCTGCAGGGAAAATTCAAGGTAAGCTTTTCCGAGTCCGGAGTAGCATATATGACCGATGCGCTGCTGCTTTCGCAACAAGAGATCGACGGGATTTACCGGACCTGTGGTGCGGAAGCGATCCCCGCAAGCGCCGAGCGGCGGACCTCCGACCGGTGGCCCTTTACGGAGACTCAATTGATCGGCCCTTACGGAGCGTGGGGATTGCCGAAGCAGCAGATGTTCTGCGAGGTCCGCTGCCACGACCTCTCGCAAGGCGGCGTTTCCTTCTTCCTGCCCCGTCCTCCCGCGTTCGAGTTTGCGGTGATTGGATTGGGAAAGCGGCCGAACATCAAGTATCTCTTGATGCGCCTGACCCATTGCCGGGAAGAGGTCGGCGAGAAGAAGCAATACCTGGTCGGCTGCCGGTTTCTCCAGCGCGTCGAGATTGAGGGATAGGACCGGCCACCGCAAGTGCGGCAATTCCGCTTGGTTGACGCATCCGGAAGGCCCGTTCCGCGCAGAAATCTGGTATAATGCACTCCACGGTCTCATCACCTCTTGCGGAGGAATCCATGGAAAAGGCCGAAAAGGCTGCCCTTTCGACAAGAAAAGCCGCGGCGGCGCATCACACCGGAAAATTGCAGGCCCTACGAAATGACGAATACGGACTTGGCGCTTCATCGAGAAAGACTTTTGGCCCTGCGGGCAAGGCTCCGGGGCGATATGACGCAGATGGAGGATAACGCCCTGAACAAGGACCACAGCAGGACCACCAGCATGCCGATCAACATGGCGGAGTTGGGGAGCGACAGTTCCGAGCAGGAGCTCACGCTGAGCCTGTTGGGAAGCGACAAGAACGCCCTCGACCAGATTGAAGCGGCAATCGTGCGGATCGAAGACGGCAGTTACGGGCGGTGCGAGGAGTGCGGCGGAAAAATCCCCCGCTCCCGCCTGGAGGCCATCCCTTATGCCGCGCAGTGCGTGCAATGCGCGTCGCATCGCGAGGGAAATCACCGGCCACGGTAGGCGACAAGCGTCTATCCCTTCGCCGCTTCTTGCCTTGCCAAATACCAGGGCGTCGCCGACAGACCGCCCCAGGCGTCCGGCTTGTGGTTGGCCTCGAACACCTTGCGCAACGTCTCGTCGTGCGGCGCCAGGGCCGTCCAGAGCACGCCGGGTGTGTCTTTCCAGCGCGGGTCGGGCTGGCCGCCGTCGATCCGCCGGAACTTGGCGCCCTCGATCTGCCGGTTCCACATAAAGTCGCGGTTCGTGGCGATCAATCGGCCCAGATCCTCCTTGTCGAAGACCAGGTCGTGCTCGTAGGCGGTCGCGATGCCCTCGACGTCGACCGCGTAATAACCGCCGTTGGGATGTACGCCCACCCAGTGTCTCGTGGAGCCGTCCGGCTTGTAGTCCCACGGACCGGCCGGGTCCCAATAGTTCCAGACGAAGAACTTGCCCTCCTGCTGCAAGCGCATCCGCGACTTCATCTGCCGCCACCATTTCTCCGCCCGCTCGCGGTAGAGCGGTTTCTTGGCGACCTCGTGCATGGCCAGCAGCCAGAGCGCAACATAGTTCTGCTTGTTGGCCGGCAGGGAGAACCCGTCCGTGTTCCGCTGGGCATAGCCCGCCGACCATTTCCCCGTCGCGCGATCGATGCCGAAGGGCGGCACGACCCACAGCCCGCCGGTCTTCACTTCGCGCCAACATCCCCGACTGTCCCACTTTTCGAAAATCTGCTCGGCCAGGCGAAGATATTCCTCCGCCTTCTGTCCGTGCTTTGCCTTGAGGGCCGGGGTCTTCAAGATCGTATCGGCCATCAAGACCACGGGCCGCAGGCCCATCGCCTCGCCCAGGATGTTGTCGGTGTACAGCCCGGGCATGACGTTGGTGCTGGCGCCGTCCGCCTTCGGCCAGCCGGTGTACCCGTCGGGCTCCTTCACCCCGCGGGATCCAGGCCCCGGCCCAGTCCATCAGCGAATCGACCCATTGGCTCTCGTGCGTGGCCTGGTAACCGTAGTAGAAGCCGTTGAGGAAAGGGCTGATCAGCCAGCCGATCTCCTCGCCCGTTTCGCGGTCGCAGTAGCGGTTGCGGGCGTCGCTCAAGATGTTCTTTTCCCAGCGAGCGAGCCAGTCTTTGCGCAGTTCCGGGCTGGCCCCCTGCGCCGCGCGGCGCCAACCGCGCCGAAGATGCCGGCTGCCAACGAAAATGCGGCCGGCGAGAGGATGCTCGCCGCCGCAGCCTGGCGGAAGAACTCCCGCCGTCCGCTCTGCCTAGGGCTCTTTTTCATGGTCTCTCTCCTACGGTTAGCGTACGTTCGCCACATTCTGCATTCCAAGCTCGTAGGGTGGGACCAGCGAGCTTGCGATGCCGGCCCACCAACACCGGCGATTGGTGGGCCGGCGCTCGCAAGCTCGCTGGTCCCACCCTACAGACTTGTCAAAGTTGTCTCTTCCCTCAGCCTTACGGTTTAGGCTACGTCCGCCACATTCTGCATTCCAAGCCAGGCATCCAGGGCAAGGAGCAATTGCCCGACCCCCATTGAGGCCCGCTCCATCCAGGCGATGCTCACGCCCAGGGTGTCCTTGGCCGCCTGGCGGTAGTCGTCGCGGCCGGTGTGCCGGGCAAGCCGCAACAAGGCCGTGGCCGCCAGTCCGGTGCTGCTGGGAACCGGCGTGTCCCAAGGTTCTTCTTGCGGGCAATCAGCGGTTCATGATCGCTGGAAGTGTAATAGAAGCCGCCGGCCTCAGAGTCGGCAAAGCGGGCGAGAATGGCATCCGCCAGGCGGGTTGCCGTGTCAAGCCAGCGCCGCTCGGATTGCGTCTCGTAAAGCGTGACCAGGGCATTGCACAGGCTGGCGTGGTCATCGAGAAAGCCAAGGTGCCGCGCCTGGCGGGGGCACCCGGTACTCTGGGTCCGCCAACAGTGCAGCAATCGCCCCTCTTTGTCATGGAGATGCGTCAAGAGGAAATCGGCGGCGGCCGCGGCGGCTGTGCGATAGCGCGGCTCGTCGAGCACGTCGCCGGCGCGGGCCAGGGCGTCGATCATCAGCCCGTTCCAACTCACCAGCACCTTGTCGTCGCGACCGGGCCGCGCGCGGCGGGAGCGGACTTCCAACAGCCGGGCGCGATCGGCGGTCAGATCCTCCTCCAGCGATGCGGCGTCGCGGCCGAGGATCTTGGCACAAACGGCGATCGGCTTCGAGAGATGCAGGATGTTGCTGCCCTCGAAATTGCCCGTGGCAGACACGTCGTAGACGCGGCAGAAGGCGTCGCCGCGCTCGCGTCCCAGCACCGCCAGAATCTCGTGCGGCGTCCAGACGTAGAACTTGCCTTCCTCGCCCTCGCTGTCGGCGTCCTCCGCGCTGTAGAATCCACCCTGCGGATCGGTCATGTCGCGGAGCACGTAGTCGAGCGTCTCGCGGACCACGCGGAGGTAGTCTTTCCGTTCGGTCTCCAGCCAGGCCTCCAGATAACAGCGGGCCAGCATGGCGTTGTCGTACAGCATTTTCTCGAAGTGCGGCACGAGCCATTCGGCGTCGACGCTATAGCGATGGAACCCGCCGCCAAGATGGTCGCAGATCCCGCCGGCCGCCATGTGATCGAGCGTGACGACGACCATCTCCAACAACGGCTCATGCCGCGACGCCCTCCAGCGGGCCAGGAGCAGATTGAGGTCGGTGGCATGGGGGAACTTGGGCGCCGAGCCGAAGCCACCCAGGCTGTCGTCAAAGGCCTGGGCCAAGGCGGCTTCGGCCGCTTCCAGCGGCGCCGCGGTCAGCTCGGCCGACTTCTGTCCCACCAGGCGCGGGGCCTGAAGGAACTGAACGGCTTTTTCCGCCTGTTGGAGGACGTCGCTGCGGCGCTCGCGCCAGGCGGCGTCCACGGCCGAGAGCACGTCGCCGAAGCCCATCATTCCGCCCCGCCCACGCGGGGGCCAGTACGTGCCGCCGAAGAACGGCTTCTGCTCGGGCGTGAGGAAGACCGACATCGGCCACCCGCCCTGTCCGCTCATGGCCTGCACGGCTTCCATGTAGATCTGGTCCAGGTCCGGCCGCTCCTCGCGATCGACCTTGATGCTGATGAAATCGCGATTCAGGGCTTCGGCGATGGCCGGGTTCTCGAAACTCTCGTGGGCCATCACGTGGCACCAGTGGCAGGCCGAATAGCCGATCGACAAGAAGATCGGTTTCTGCTCCGCGCGGGCCCGCTCGAGCGCTTCCGGGCCCCAAGGCTGCCAATCGACGGGGTTCGCGGCATGTTGCAAGAGATACGGGCTGATTTCCTGACTGAGCTTGTTCATGCGAAATTCTACGGAGCGAGCGGCGGCGGCGGTGTTTTTGCGGCCTTCCAGCGATGATTCCGCGGCTGGGACACTTGGGCGGATGGTAACCGTTCACGGACGGCAAGAAAAGTAGCAGGCACACACCGTGTGCCTGCTATACTGCTCGCGGGTGAAATTGATACCAGCCCGACGCGCAAGCGAGGATGCTAAACCGTTACCTCGCTTGCGCTTCGGGCTAGTATGAAATGGCCCATTTGAAACCGCAGTATACTCTTGCAGTTAACCTGACGTTCCCGCCAAGCCGTGCCGTTTGGCGAGCTGATAGAACCGCTCTAGCCCTTCCCGCTGGCGGACGCCAAGATGGAACTCCAAGTTATCGCGAAGATAGCTCAGACATTCCGCTTCGGGAAGGCCCACCTCCGGAGCCGCGCGGAGGGCGATCTCGGGCAAGCGGCACAGGCCCTCATCGCGGGCGGCGGCCAGGGCGCGATCGATGCGCTCCGCCTCGATGTGCGGCCGCGCAGCCCATAGGGCAAAGACAAACGGCAGGCCGGTCCAGCGCCACCACTCCTCGCCCAAGTCCCAGGCAAAGACCAGATCCTCGTCCGGGGCGAGCATGCCGCGATCGCCGATGACCAGCACCGCATCGGCCGGACAATCGGCGGGCCGGCTTTCCAGCGGCAAGGGCAGCAAACGCGGCTTCAAACCGAAACGCTCGGCCAGCAGGATCTGGGCCAGGGCGGCACTGGTCCGCGAGCCTTCGTCCAAAGCCAGCGTTTCCACCCGCTCGACCGGCACGCGACCGTACAGCTTGACGCTCAGCACCGGACCGTCACAGGCGATGGCCACGTCCGAGGCAATCCGCAAACCGGTCTGCCGCAGGTATTCGATCGAGGGCACGAGGGCCGCGTCGAACCGCCCGTCGGCCAATCCATCGGCCAGCCGGCTGGGGAAATCGACGACGATCTCCGCCTCCGGCAGCAGTTGCGGGAGGGTGAATATCAACGGCCGGGCGTTCAAGTAGTTGACCGCACCCACTCGAATCGCAGAAGAGGATCGACGCTCTTGGATCACGATTATGGTCCTGATGAAGGATGAGGGATAAGGGATGAAGGATGAGGGATGGAGGATCTCTCATCTTTCATCTCTCATCCCTCATCCCTACAGCCGGAAGTTAAAGGTGTTCATGATCAGCCGCCAGAGTCGGGCACCGAGCGAGAGCCAGGCGGTGTGGATCTTGGCCCGGCCGCGGAGGCCGACGGTCAGCACGCCTTCCTCGTCTTCGATCGGCACGGTAGCCTGGAAGGACGCGCTTTGCGGCTTCTCCACGCCGGTTTCCTTGTCCTGGATGCTGGCCACCTCGCCCTTGGCGTTCGTCGAGAGCCGGTTGGGGAGGGTCTTCATGTTGTCCGGCGAGATCCGATCGATCTTGCCGTGCAGGGTGTCGCCGGGCAAGGCGTCGAACTTCAGGTCGACCTCCTGGCCCAACTTGACGAAATCGATGTCGCCCTGGTCGATCACGAGGACCGCTTCCAGATCCCGCGGATTGCCCACCTGGCAGAGGAGCACGCCTTCCTTGAGATAGGGCCGGAAGTTCTCCTTGTCCAGCGGCGTGCCGGACCAGTACGGCAACTGACCGCCTTCCATCTCCTCCCGATGGGTCGCCGGCGTAGGGGGCGGCGGCAACACGATGCCGTCGCGGGCCGCCACGAGCGTCAACTCGCGCGGGCGGCCTCTTTTTCCCCGAGTTCCTTGCGGACATATTCCAGGCTCTTCTCCAATTGCGGGATCGTCTCGGAGGAGTTGCGATCGGGATGTTCGGATCGGCGGAGGAGTTCGAGCTTGATCTCATAGTCCTTCTCCTGGGCCACGAGATCGGCAATCTCCATCTCCAGGTCCTTGTTTTCCAGCACGGCCAGTGTCCCTCCGCTGACGACCGTGTCGCCGGCTTGAACTTTGAGCTCGGCCAGGCTGCCGCCCTTGGCAGCGTTGACATACACCGGATCGGCCCCGTGCGGCTGGAGTTCGATGATCGCCATCACGGTGTGCGGCAGGGGGATGAAGCATACGGCCAGGATGATGGCGATCAAGCCGGCCAGGCTGGCGAACATGCGGGGTTTTTCCACTTTTTCGAGCCTCCCGGGGACATAAAAGAACTTGCCGAGCTGATACAGCGGCATCACCACCAGGCCCCACAGCGAGGCCATCGCGATCAACTGCCCGATCTTCTCCAGCTTGTAGGGCTTGAAGACGTGGTACAGGAAGAACAAGATCGAGTAGACCACCACCCATTGATAAATCGATGCCGCCACCGAGTACAGCGCGAAGAAGATCTGGTTCCGCTCGGGCAGGAACGGATCGTCGGGCTGTTCCAGCCCCAGGAACCAGTCGCCCATCTTGCGGCTCAAGACGCTGGTCGACTTCTGCCGCAGGTTGGGAATCTCCGTGATGTCGGAAAGGATGTAGTAGCCGTCGTACCGCAAGAGCGGATTGGCGTTGAAGATCAGGGTGCTGACCGAGCAGACGAACATGATGTTCAGGCAGAGGTGGTTCATAAGGCCCGGTTCGCTGTACCACCAGATCCAGGTCGCGACCGAGGCCAGCACCAACTCGACGTACATGCCGCCGGCGCCGATGGCCGCGCGGGCCCACTTGTTGGGCAAGAGCCAGGAGTCGGAGACGTTGCAATACAGGCAGGGCGTGAGCACGAGGACCATCACGCCCATTTCGTGGCATTCGCCGCCGAAGTGCTTGCACATCAGGCCGTGGCCGAACTCGTGCAGGACCTTCGTCACGCCCAGTGTGACCGAGAGCAAGAGCGCGTTCTCGAAGCTGAAGAACTCGTGGAACGCCGGCAGCCGCGACGTGAAGACCTGGAACTGAACCGCCACCAGGGTCAGGGCGGAAAGACCCAGCGCAATGCAAACGGCGACCGCCCAGGGCGTGTAGAACCAGCTCACCTTGGGATAGAGCCAGTTGAGGAACCGCTCGGGGTCGAAGCCCTTGAAGCGGATGCAGAGGACGTTGGCCAGCGCGCCGAGGAACTCCTTCCAGCGGCGTTCGCGGCGGCGCTTCAGCAACTGCTTGCCCTGCCCGCCCACCGAAGCGATCGCCAGTCCGCTGCGGTGCAGCATGCCGAGGAACTGCTGCAGTTCCTCCAGGGTGATCTTCTGCGGCGGATACTCGTTCTCGAAACGGTCCTTCAACTCGTCGAGGCTGATGTTGCCGTCCAGCCAGTTGAGCAGGGCGTATTCCTCCTCCTGGAAACGAAAGTAGTTCAGCCCCACGGGGTCTTTGACGATCCAGTAACTGCGTCCCAGGTAATGCTGGCGGTGCGCAATCAGGTCGGGCCGCCGCCGCAGCGAGAGCGAGCGTGCGGAACTGGAAAGCAGACTGTCGTGAAGGGTGACCATTACGTCGGGGTTGCATTCAGGGAATCGTAGGGTGGGACCAGATCGCGTAGCGAGCGCCGGCCCACCATTGCCTCAATAATCTCGATCGCGGTCGGCCGGCGCTCGCTGGCGAGCTGCTCCCACCTTACTTGCCGTCACCGCAAATTTCACTGCCGCGGCAGCGCCTTGCGTTGGATATTCATGATTTCGCCCTGCATGCCGGGGCTGAGCAGCCAGGAGCCGTCCACCTTGCGGTTTTCGACCTTGGCGCGGACCATGTAGGTGCCTCCCGAAACGGTGAGAGGATTCACGAAGATGACCTTTCCGGCAAGCGTCTGCGTGGCGTGGTTGGCAACCACGACCTCGACGGAGACGTCCTGCCCGTCGAGTTCGGCCCGCGCATAATTGGCGGCCAGCACGGTGCCTTGGACCCACACGGTGTCGAGCCTGACGACGCGGACAACGGCCTCCGTGGGCTGGACCGATTCGCCCCTGTGCTTGCGGATATCGACCACCTCGCCGGCCAGCGGCGAGAGGATCTTATGCCGTTCGACCATCAACTTGGCGGCGGCGACTTCGGCCGCGGCGACCTTGGCGTCTTCGGCGGCCACGTCCCGGTCGGAATTGGCCTTGAGGATCGAGAGCCTGGTCTCCTCGCACTTGAGGAACTTCTCGTTCATGGTCACCTGGGGGATCGAGCCCTTGACGGCGACGTTGGCCTGTTGGCTGACCTTGTAATCCTGATTGGCGACGGCGTTGGCCGAAGTGGCGTACTCGACGTTGATCTTGGCTGCCTGGGACTTGGTCTCGGCCGAACTGTACTTGGCGACCGCCACGTCCAGCTCCGCCTGGGCCTTGCCATCTTCCAGTTGCACCAGGAGGTCTTTCTCGGCGACCATCTGGCCTTCGACCACCTTGATGTCCTTGATCGTGCCGGCCTCGAGCGGTCCCAGGTCGGCCTGGTCCGCCAGCACCACCACGCAATCCGGCACTCTCACGATCGCGGGCTGTTGGGCGACGGCCGGCCGGCCCAGGGCGGCGACGGCAATAACACAAACGACGATGTAACGCATATTCGCTCCTTGCTAGAAGAACCGGAACAAGACCTTCGCCTGGATGAACGCGAACAGATCGTGGAACCAGACGTAACCCAGCGAACGCCGGCCGCAATGCACCTTGCCCGTAACCGTGACCCCCGACAGCGCGAGGGGATTGGCCGGATCGATGTCCCCCTTCCTGATGGCCACCTTGATCAGCACCACGGGACCGTCGTCCTTGTCGATGATCTCGGACGACCTCGCGATCTCCTTGACCGTCCCCTTGAGCTGCCTTCCCGGCTCCGACTGCAGGATATACGTGACCGCCAGCGGCTCGTTGCGCTGCTCGGCGGCGAGCTTGGCCCGGCTGATTTCGCCCATGCGGTCGTCGGGCATGTGCAGGTCGAGTTCCCAGTCGCCGTTCGGATCGGCGACGCGGAGCAGCGACTGGCCTTCCTGCACCGGACGGCCTTCCAGCAATTTCTTCACGTCCGGCGTGAAGATCTGGCCGTCGATCGGACTGTGCAGCTCCAGATCGTTCATCTTGGACCTTTGGATATCGGCCTCGGCCTTCAGGCCGCTCAGCTTCACCTTCGCCTCGGCCAACTGGCCCTCCAGCCGCGCACGGTCCTCGGGCTTCATGGAGGGCCCGTTGGTGTTCAATTCGTTGTCGATGTCGGTGGCGAGCACCTGTTCGGCGGCCACCTGGCCGTCGATCTTGATCATTTGCGCACTCGCGTTGGGATCGAACTGCCGCAGCAAGAGCTGGTCCTTCTTGACCCAGGAGCCCTGTTCGATCGGCTTGCCGTCGAGACCCGTCCCGAATTCCTTGATATAGCCGGGGACTCGGGCGAAGAACGTCCCTCCGCACGACCGGCTCCAGCGAGCCCTTGGACTGCAGGTCGAAGTCGGCCGGCAGCAGGAACAGGGCCAGGAGCACCGCCACGACGGCGATCGCGACCAGGATCGTCTTGGGCAGCGTGCGGGCCTGGATGATGAACTTGCTCTTGCCGATCGCCCGCCACAAGGGCATGAGGAACAGGCTCTGGTGCTCGATGGCGTTGGCCATCGCCACGGAGCTGTGCCGGCAGACGACGTCGATCCGCTGGGCCATGGCGGGCGCCACGCGGTTGTCTTCAATCTGCTCGACGATCAAGGCCCCCACCGGACCTTCGGCGTCGTCCTTCTCCTGCTCGTCGGCGTCTTCGTCGGGCTTGGGTCGTCCCAAGGGCAGCACGGCGATCATCTTCGAGTGGGCGTCGTCGACATACTCCTGCACGGCGTCTTCAACCTGCGGGGCCAGGTCGCGGGTATCGCCCGCATACCACACCGGCTCGCCGGTGGCCACCACGGCCGAGGCCAGGCGGCCCAGCAGCCGCACGGTGTTGGAACGCTTGTCGAACACGTCCTGCCCGCTGATGGCCTCGATCGTGCAGCGATTGCCCTTGCGAATGGCCACGCTCACGCGGTCGCACTCGATGAGCCGGCGGGCCTCGTTGGCGATGGTGTAGGCGGTCTCGATGGGATCGAGGGAAGAATGCACGGCACGGGTAAAGTCTTCCAGGCGGGCCCACAGGACCTGGCGATCGGAGAAGTGCCGCAACTGGTGGCTCTTGATGAAGTCGCTGGCCAACTCGCACATCTGCACGAGAAAGCGAAGGTAGCCCTGCTGGACCTGCGGCGCCGCTTCAGCCCGCTGGAAGATCTCGATCAGGCCGACCATTTCCAGGTCGGTCCGCAAGGGTCCGAAGACGAGGAGCGACTTGGTGGGGTTGGCGGCCCCGTCCTCGCCGAAGCCGGAGTGCGGCGGCACCAGCACGCCGTTGCCCGCAACCACGTCCGGCGTGTTGAGAATTTTGTAGAGCAGCCGGCTATGGCTTTTTTGCTTCTCTTCGTCCTCAAGCAGGCCGGTTTGCTCGAGTTTGTACTGGTACTGGAGCGCGAGCTGGCCGTTTTCGCCCGTCGTCCAGACGACCCCTCCGTCAGCAGCCAGGGCGGTAACCACCCGATTGAGGAACTCGCTATAGAACTGGCCGGGGGCCAGATTCTGCCGCGACAACTTCGAGATTTCGCCTATCAGGACCTGGATCTGGCGGCGGGTCCGCTCGATCTCACTTTCATCGGGCGATTGCACGTAACTCATTCGGCCACCTGGAAACTTGACGCTGCACGAATTGGATCTTTATAAGAGTAACTCATTGGTAGCGCGGTGGGGAGGGGAATTCAACCGAAGCGCTAGCCAGCAGTTTCCAAATCAAGTGTACTGCATAATCCTTATCTTCGGCATTTTTGTAATGGTTCGCTCAGGTCAATGGGTCAGCAAACGGCAAAGGGGGGGGTAAACAAACCCGCTTTGGAGTGCTGTGCCCGGCCGCAAACCGTCAACGTCGCTTGCCTTCCGGCTGAAAGAGCGTAGAATGTATGATGTTCTGCGGCGTACCGTCCTTTCCCTAGCTGCGCGCCTTGGTGCGCATCGATTCTTCATTGGGATTCTAGCCATGCACGCCTCAATTGTACTTTTTGTGATGATGGTCGGCGGTCCGGTCTCGCCGGAACCGGAAATAGTCACCGTTCCCTTGAGGGACGACATTTCCAACCCAAGCTCCATTCAGGAAATGGAATTGAGGGAGCGCGCCAAGGCACATCCGCTGCCGCCCGTTCCTACGATTGATCCTAGTCAACAAACAGGGAATGGCGGTGAACGTCCTCCCGCGATGCCCTACGCGCCGACCGATCGGAACGCCCCGCGGCCGAGCCAGCCGATAATGCCCCAGGCGCGAACCTCGGCGGATGCCCCGCGTGGCCCTATGCCCTACCAGCCGGGCGGTGGCGCTGCGCCGCCCAGTCAGTTCGGCGGCGCCAGCCCGACGGCGGATGCCCCCCGCAACGATCCTTATTCGAATGCCCAAGCTCCGGGACGTAACCCGGTCTACGGATATAACGGGATTCCAGCGCCGAGAGCCCTGGCGACCCAAAATGTCAACAACTACGCCGCCAATTACACGAACTCGATCGCGCAAACGCAGGCCAGATACGGCTTAGCCAGTGCGCCGACCGTGACGGCCGATCCGTCGGGGGGCAACAAGCCGTTCAGCGGCTATCAACCGCCGTCCGGATATAGCGCGTGGAATGGCTTGCAAGCGCCAACCAACAACGGCACACTCAATACCTATACGAATTATGTGCAACCGATGATGAATCAGCAGAACTTCAATTCGCACGTGAGCGAACAGATCAACGGCGTGCAGACCATGCAGCGCGGCTACGGCCCCAATCCGGGCGTGGAGACCAATATGGGCGGGAACGGGCTGAACAATCCCAACGGCGTCATTAACTACATGCCCGTTCCCAATTACTAGTACTCACTCAGTACTCACTACTACTCCTTCTGCGAATCCGCGGGCATCTCTGCGGCGCGAGTGGCGTAGTCGCGGAGGGTTCTTCTGGAATTCCGCCAGAGTGGCCGAGTTGGAGAACAAGAATAGCCTTCCGCGCCATAGGGCGGAGTGATTCACGCTGCCGGGCACGCTGCGGTTCTCTTCCGCAATCAAGACCACGTCATTGCCGCCTTCGATCGGCGCGTACTTTTCCGGCGCTGCCTGGAATTGTCTGCGGGCGGCCTCACTGGAGAAATGGAACACCTGCCCCTGGTAGGACATTTGATACTCCGGGTTCCCGGCTACCCAGCGATCTTTCTCGATCAATTCGACGGGGCAAAAGCCTTCCAGACCGCAGCGAAGGGGGTTGGACTTCTCCGCAGCCTGTTGCTCAAAACTCGCGCTGCGAAGGTGGTTGCCTCCCACCGCTTCGGGCACCAGCGAAGCGTCCCAGTTGGCCTGCATCGGCGAATCGTCCTGGGTGCTTGGCGCTGTTGCCGCGACCGCATCCTCTCCCTGCTCGGAAGACGAAAAGCCCTTGGTCGGTGTCGACGACGGTGTTGGACTTGGGGCCGGATCTGGCTTTGCGGCGGGAGACGGCGCTGGGACGGCATCCGGCGCGGCGGCAGGCGGCGGCGCCGCCTCGGCCGGCGCCTTCAGCGGGCTGGGAGTGCTGTCCGAACTCCTCGCGGGTGCGGCTGAAGGGGTGCCTGGCGGCGTGGTCAGAGGACTTGGCAAAGCCCCTGGCAGCAACGAGTCGCTGCGCGGAGGCGTGGGTTGAACGTCCTTGTTATCGGTTTTCGGCACGCGGTCCGGCCCGGATGGAGCCAGGCCGGGATCCGGCAACAGGGTATTGCCCGGCAGGATCGTGCCTGACCCCGTGCCGCCGTCGAAGCGGCCGGTGCCCGCCGACGTGCTGGGCGTTGTTATGCCCTGGAATGACGGCAAGACCCCGCCTCCGGAACCTTCGCTAGAGGGCTTGGCCGGCACGTCTTCCGCGTGGGGAAGCGGCCGCTCCACGATCGGCGGCGGGGCTGGGATGACGCTGCCGCCGACCGTCTTGGCGTCTCGCTCCTCCGGCCGAGGCTGCAGCGGCCACGTCCGCCAATTCGTGTCGTTGTAGCCAAAGCCCAACGTGTTGGGTTTGCACTGGGCGCTGGGGTTGCGGGTTGGGCCGAATCGTATACGACTGGGCGAACCCGTTGGCAGGCGGGATCAGACAGGCCGCCGCAATGACGCAGGAAACGCTGATCCAGAGTGATGATTTCGATTTCATATACTACTGTCCATTCCGGGAACGGTTGTAATTGCGGCCCATCGTCTGGAAGCCGCGGATCGTCGAGTTGCCCAGGCCGATGATGCCGGCCAGGCGTTCGATCGGGGCGGTGACCTTGCCCATCATGTTGCGTGAAGGTGACCAGTTCGTCCTCGGCGATGATACAGCCGGTCGCCGGGCAAGAGCTGGTAGTTGGTCGCCGTCTGCGCCCCTTGCGTGATGGCGTCCCAGTCGACGGGCAGGATCTGCTGGCAGCCGAAATTGTGCGGCGCCGGCCGGGCAATCCAGATCTTCTTGCTGGAGACCTGCGACAGCCCGTTGATCTGGCTGATGGCGTCCAAGACCGTCTCGTTGCCGGTGACCGGCAGGCGGCGGACGTTGTCGCCCAAGCCCGGCCCCCTGGGTGATCACGTAGTACACCTTGCTGTTGTAGGCGACCACGTCGACGGAAAGCTCGGGCGAATCGAGGAACTGCTTCAAGTGCTTCTGGATGGCAATGCGGGCCTCGGTCACCGTCTTGCCGGCGATGTGCACCACGCCGTACTGGCGGAGGTTGACCGTGCCGTCGGGACCGACCAGGTACTGGCCGGTGACCGGCTGGGCCCCGGAGACGCGGGCCAACTGCACGGTTACGGTCGGATCGCGGAGCCACTGGCGCAGCCACTTGTTCAAGCGTCGTGCGGATCTCCTCGATGGTCATGCCCGCCACGCGGACCGAGCCATAGGTCGGCCCCAGGTTGATCGTGCCTTCGGCCTCGACCATGTAGTAGTTGTCGATGGGCTGAGTCCGGCGGCGTATGGCGCGGATCTGCAGCACGTCGAAGACCTCGGCCCGATAGGGCGGCAAGCGGGACGAGCTTGAGCATTTCGATCGAGATCACGTCGGGCGGCTCGATGCGATAGGCCGGCAGGGAAACCTTGCTCATCTCCCGCGGCGGCTGCATGGCCTCGGGCACGGGCGGCTCCAATCTGGGATCGTAGGGATTGATGGTGCGCGCAACCGGCCAACAGCGACGCAGCAAGCCAGACGGCCGCGAGAGCCGACCTGGAAAAGCAAGCGGTCTTGGGGTTGCTGGGCATTGCCGGAGGACCTGTGGGTGCAGGTTTGGGGTATTCTGGAAGACTTGGTCGACGAGGTAAATCTGGCAGGCCCTATTGGTGCCTGTGGTGCCGTTAAAGTCTTCCTAAACAGTGCAGTCGGAATAATCGGCAAACTTTGACCAGTTCTTTGCTCTGTTTCCGAATTCGGGATTCTTATGGGTCAAGAAACGAAAAAACCCCTTGGCCCGATGGGTTGCCAAGGGGGGTTTTGCAATATACTGCGGGCGGTTCCAAGTGAGAGGCTATCCGGGAAGTTCTCGGCCGAAAATCAAATAGCGAAGAAGTAGCGAAAACTCTCCGGACACCCTCTGACACTAACCACCCGAAGTGTAAGCGAGGCTAGTTGATTTGGCTCTCGTCGGCGGGCGGTTCGCCGTTCTTCGTGCCATCGGGAGTAACCAGGACCTGGTAAACCATGATCGAGCCGCCAGTGGCCGTGGTCACCCCCGCCGTATCACTCAAGAATCCGCCGTGGCCATCACAGTAGGTCACGTTCGTTCCGCCACTATGATTCGAGTTCATGTTCGCCAGCATCACGTTGTTATAGGCGCCGACCTGTCCGTTGTAGACATTGGTAAAGCCGTATCCCGGATAGCTTACCTGAACGCCAAAGGTCTGATTGATCTGAACGCTGACGTCGTACCAGTTGTGGAGTTTGGAGGCTGCGTTGTTGGCGGCAGCGGCCGGGGGCGGCAATTGCGTGTTTTCACTGATCAAAAGGGTGGTCGTCGTGCCGTCGTTATTCGAGACATAGTCCTGGGTTTGCGGGGCAAACGGGGGATTTGCCAGTGGATCTCGCACGACCAGTCCATTGATCGTGTACGCACTTTGACCCGTGCCCGTGGCGTTGATGGGCGGATCGCTTGGGCAACTCATATTCCTCAGGGGAGTTCCCGTATAGCTGCCGCCGGTCTTGACCATCTGCCACAGATCGTTGCGCTCCAGGTTAGGCAGCAACAGGGTAACCCAGGAAACCGGGTTCTGGGCTGCCCCCGTCACGTTGGCCCGCCAGCCAGGATAGGTTCCGTTCTTGCTCTGCGCGTACGTCATCACGGCGAGCCCAAGTTGATGCTGGTTGTTCGCACAGGTGAGCCGCCGGGCGTGTTCCTTGGCCACGGAGATCGCCGGTATCAATAGCGCCACCAGCATGCCGATGATGGTGATGACCACCAACAGTTCGACCAGCGTAAAAGCCGGGCGAAGCACTCGAATTCGACGGGTTTTCTTCTGCCGTTCCATAATCAGGTTCCTTTGATCGTTGAGATCCCAAGCCTACCCGGCCCGCGGCGTGTCCGCCGCCTGGCTTGCAGCGACTCCGCCAAGCCTGCGGCTGCCGCACGCCTTGCCCTCTGGTATTGTCTCAAATTCCGGGCGAGAAATCCAGCGTTTCCCTGAAATTTTTTTTGGGGCTGGAATTTTTCGGCAATTTCCACGACAATAGACGCAGGGGCAGGAGATGAAATCGGAGAAATCGCCCAAGAACCAAAGTAGCAGGCACACTCCGTATGCCGTCCGCCGGGCAAAGCCGTCCGCCGTTCACGCTCTTTTTGGGGGGGGGGGGGTTCTCGGACAGGTCCTGGATCTTGGAAAGGAATTTGACCATGTATCGTTCCAATCGCGGATTTACGCTCATTGAACTGCTTGTCGTGATAGCGATCATCGGAATCCTGGTGGCGCTCCTCATTCCGGCCGTGAATATGGTGCGGGAGAGCGGGCGGCAGACGAAGTGCCTCAGCAATCAGAAGCAGGTTGCCGTGGCCATCCTGGCCTACGAGGGGGCCAAGAAACGCCTCCCCGGCGTGACCGCCTATACGGAGGGGAATCAGTACAACTGGGCCGAGGCCATCTTCCCCAACCTGGAACATCCCGACATGTGGCAAAAAGTCAGCAGCGGCGCCGTCGGCTCGATCTCTTCAATGCAGGTCAAGGAACTGATTTGC
This sequence comes from uncultured Planctomycetia bacterium, assembly GCA_963824275.1. GTDB lineage: Bacteria > Planctomycetota > Planctomycetia > Pirellulales > Thermoguttaceae > JANXQG01. The sequence goes on from CAWGOT010000015.1 coordinate 124,986, forward strand.
CCCAATGATCCCTATATGGCCAACCCCGCGATGACCGGCCAGGCGCTTCTAAGCTATGGAGTCAACGATGGTTTCTTCGTGAGCTATTCGTCAAGCGGCAGCGTGGCAACGGATCGGAATGGGAATGTGGTCTCGCCGACGATTCTCTCGAAGCTCACCGGCCGGCCCACCAGCGGGACTAATAGCACTACTAGCATGTCTGGCAACCCTCGCGGCGAGCCCGTCAGTTCGCAGACAACGATCATGCTCGGTGAGCGGACGGGCATCGAAAATTTGACGGAATCGACGGCGTATCAGACGATGGTGCTGGGTATGGGTTCGACTTACGCGAGCAATGTGCCCTTGCAAAGTTACGTGTTGGTGGCAAATTACCCCGGCGGAAGTACTGGATTGGGGTTCGGTCCGGGGCAGTGGACCAGCAATAACTGGGCCTGCCTGACTTTCCCGTGGCCGGTCGGGACGATCCAGAAGGGGCAGACTTTGCCACAACCGCCGACGCCGATGCCGCTTTCGCCCTACATCATGGTTTCGAATCATCCTGGCAAAGTCGTGGTGACGTTTTTTGACGCGCATGCGGCGGTAGTCCCCAACGACACGCTCTACCCGCAGTAGGCAGACAATGCAAAGGCCCTGGGATCGGCATCGACCCCAGGGCCCGTTGCGGCCTCTTTCTGATTCGAGCTATTTAGCGAACGGCCTCGTTGAGCATCTTGGTGTTGGGGACCGTGTGACGATTGAGCAGGCCGTGCTCGTCGGTCTCGATGACCGTGGCCACAGGGCCAACCTCGCGGACGGTGCCCTGCAAACCGGCAACGTCAACCGAATCGCCCGTGGCCAGGCGCTGACGGAGATAATAGCCCGCCAGGATTCCGGCCATCACCTCGCGGCCGCCGAGGCCCAGCGCCAGGCCAAAGCCCAGCGAGAGACCGGCACAGATCAGGAGGATCATGTTGTTGAGCAACTGGAACTCGATGCCCAGGTGCTTCAAGGTGAGGATGAAGGTCAAGAGGGCCAGCGTGTAGTAGCAGCCGTTGGCCAGGTGCTCGGCATAGGAGATGCCCAGCCGGTCGGTGCTCGTGGCAATCACGCCGCGGAGGAAGGTCGCGGCGAACAATCCCACCACGACGATCACCGTGGCCACCAGGAGATTCGGGATGTAGTTGGCCACGCTGCTCATGGCGGTCGAGACCTCCGTGAGCCCCAGGATATTGAAGGCGGCCATGAAGAACACGCACATCAGCAACCAGAAGCCGATCGTGCCCAGGATCGTCGGCACGTTCCGTTCGATGCCCATGTGCCGCATCGATTGGGCCAATCCGCTCCGCTCGGCGGCGACCTGCAGGCCGAGCTTGTCGCTGACCTTGACGAGCACTTTGCCGATCACGCGGGCCACCAGGTAGCCCACCACCACGACCACGATCGCGGCGACGACTTTGGGGCCGTACAGGATGACCTGATTGAAGGCCTGCTGAAAACTGTCTTGCAAGGAGTTCCTTGCGGCGTTCAAGATTTCCGGCGTACCATCTGCAAACAACATGATTCTGTTCCTTTTCCCACTAGGGTTGTTTCGGTTCTGCGGCCGACCATCCGGCCGTCAAAAGGTCAGATGCCGGAGCGATGGGCCGCGTCACAAGGAAATTGGAGGAATTTTGCGACAAGAAACAGCGGTTGTAGGGGATTTGCGGTGGGGTTCCCACGCGGGCGCGAGCGCGGTATAATAAGGGCCATGTGGGGTGGAGAACTTCCGGCCCCTCAGCTTCCCTCCAAATGCATCGCTCCTCAGTCGCAATCCGGCGACTGCCGCCAACGTCTTGGATCGCGGCTGAGCCGCTTGATCTTTTTTGCAGACCGATTTGCCACGCCAGGCATCCCCGTCGCCCCGTGGTATTCTCTTTCAGCCGCCGCAGGCCGTAGCCAGGCCTCGGCCCTGATCGGCTCTTGTCAGAAAGTGGAGGATTTGGTATGGCCAAAGACGGCAACACGTACGCCAAGCGTCAGCGCGAGACGTTGAAGAGGCAAAAGGCGGAAGCGAAGCGCGACCGCCGCCGCAAGCGCAAGGACAGTCCCGAGACGCCGGTCGGTCCCCCGGCCGTCGACGATCCATCCACCATCGACGCGCCTCCCGGCGAGGCGTAGAATCCCGCGCCGACCGTAAGACGGATTGGCAATCCGTCCTACACTACAGCCTCTAAACCCAGGAGCACTCTATGATCGCCTTTCAGACCGTTCCGAGGATTCCGCGGATTGCAACCTCACGCCAGCGATCGATCCGCCGCCGTACACGCCGGTATTCGTTGAAGAGAGCAGTCCGATTCGCGGTCGATGTCTGCTTCCGGTTCAGCGGCAAGGCGCTGCACAGCAAGGCCCTCTGGTCGGAGAAGGAGCGCGTCTGGCTGGGCAGCAAGACGTTCCTTGATTGGTCGATGTCGATCGAGAACATCGACATCCCGTGGGTGGTGGCGCAGCCGCCGGGCGCCGGCCGACGACGAGGAACTGCGCGAGGCGGTGCTTGCCGAACTGAATTCCTACTGGGCCAACCGCCTGGCGGAATTGCCCTCCAAGGCACTGCCGAACTGGCTGCCGCTGCCCTGAACTCAGCCGTAAGCCCGTAGGGCGGGACCAGCGAGCTTGCGAGCCGGCCCACCAGGCGCCATGAATGGTGGGCCGGCATCGCAAGCTCGCTGGTCCCACCCTACGGTACTACTTTCCAGCGAGTCACGCCCCCAGCAACTTCAACGTCCGCTGGAAGATCTCCTCCGGCGCGCCGCGGGCGTCGACTTGGACCAGCAGGCCCTTCTTCTGGAAATAGTCGGTCAGCGGCGCGGTGCTGCGATCGTAGGCCTGCATGCGCACGCGGACCGACTCGGGCCGGTCGTCCTCGCGCTGCACGAGTTGACCGCCGCAATGATCGCAGATGCCGTCCACCTTCGGCGGCCGTCCGGTCACGTGGAACACCGACTTGCAGGAGGCGCAAGTCCGCCGCCCGCTGAGCCGCGCAACAATCTCATCGATGGGCAGGCGGAAATCGACCACGGCGTCGAGCTTCACGCCGACCTCGACGAGCAGGCCGGCCAGCGCCTCGGCCTGGGCCACGGTCCGCGGAAAACCGTCGAGCAAGAACCCGCCGGGACAGCACAGGCAGGCCTTGCGCTCGCGGACCATCTCCAGCACCGTCGCGTCGGGAACCAGCTCGCCCTTGCTCATGTGTTCCAGGGCCGCGGCCATCGCCGGGCTGCGATCGGATTCGGGAAGCGTTTTTGCCGCACGGAAGACGTCGCCGGTCGAGAGCGGGCATGCCCCCAGCCGGTCGCGAAGCAGTTCGGCTTGCGTGCCCTTGCCCACGCCCGGCGCCCCGAGCAGAACCAGCCGCCAAGGCCGCTTGCTCGCGGGCGGAAGGGGATTGCACTGGTAGGCCGGTCCTTTGATCCAGGCGGCACGATCACATTTGACGGTTTCGGCACTCATGAGGAGACTCCGGGTGAAAGAGGGGCAATTGTTTGCGAGCGGTTGCAACTGACACTAACCCGAAGCGTAAGCGAGGCCACTCAGTCGTTACCTCGCTTACGCTTCGCGCTTGGTGTCGAATCGCTCGTGATGGCGGTGAAGCCATTCGTCCGGTTATTATAATCCGCCGAACAGCGATGAGAAGGGGATCTGAGCTACTGCTTGCCCCGCGGCTGCTTGAAGAAGGCTGCGGCCAACTCGCTTTGCGTGATGGCCGGAGTGGGCTGCGGCGGCGGATCGAGCAGCTTCGGCCGGCGAACGACTGGTTCGGCCGGCTCGTCGATGTAGTGCAAGGGCACGGCGTCCAGTTCGATGCCGGCGTATTCGGGATGCCGTCGCCGCGGGACCCGCGGCAGCAGCCGCTCGATCCCGGCCAGATAGCCGTCGAGGTGGTGATCGGCCAGCCAATCGAATTCGCCCAGCTTCAAGTGCGGATCGGCGACCGTGCGATGGGCCCTCTGCACGTGCTTGGCATGCTTGACGAGTTCCCGCTTCTTGGCCTTCCAGTGGCTCTCTTGTTCCAGCAACCGGCCGTCGCGCGTCAGCAGTTTCAGGAGCCCGACGTGACGATAGCACCAGCGGAAGGGCAAGTGCGGCACCAGGTCGTTATCGTTCACGAAGCGGTAGTTGGGCAGGCGATAGGAATCGCGGAACCTGCGATCGCCGGGCCGAGGCGAACCGTAGGTGTAGACCGCGCGGACGGGAAAGCGCTCGTGGGCCAGACGGTGCGCGACCAGCGAGGCCATCGCCCCGCCCAGGCTGTGGCCCGTGACCCAGATCGGCAGGCGCCGGTCCATGGTCGTCAGCAGTGTGCGGACCGTCGGATAAACGGCGTCCACCGCGTGGGCGAAGCCGAGATGCACCAGGCCCGGGAAGATATCGTGGCGGATGAGGGCCGTTTCGGCGTCGGTCAGGGCGTTGCCGATCGATACCGTGCCGCGAAAGGCGACGATCGCCATGTTCCTCTGCGCGGCGACAAATCCATGGAACGCGCCGCACTGGAAGGGGCGAATCGAGTCGCCCAGGGCGAGCGTCTGCGGCCAATCGCCCGACCCGCCATAGGCTGCCAGGCTGCAATGGCACAAGTAGTATGCAGTCCTCAAACTGAAACCGACCGCTCGGGAGTCACTGTCGATAATGACCACGGCGATTGCTCCTTCGACATGCTAGCTGGGAAGTGGGGCGCGGCATCTAGGCCATGATTGCTCGCCGCCGCGCCGCCCGGACCGAATTGCGCGGGCCGAAGTCTACCAACTTCCCCGCCGCAGTCCAAGACCAACTGGCCTTGCCGCCGGCGGCAGATTTGACTATCCTCCCCCCGCACCTATACCAGCCCGAAGCGCAAGCGAGGGTCGCTCGTTATCGGCCCCTCGCTTGCGCTTCGGGCTGGTATCGCGTGCCCAGCACCGTGACCGCCGGGTCCAGGAAGGAGCATGGCGAATGCCGGCAATTTTCACCGCGGATCGCAGGATCCTCAGATTCCGAATCGCAACCGGCGACGGCTCGGCCGCGGCGGGAGGCGGCGGCGCGGACCGCTGCGCCCGATGGATCATGGTAATCCTGGCGGTCGGGATTGCGTCCCGGCTGATCCGCTATCTGCTGCGGTTTCCGCTCTGGGGCGACGAGTCGATGCTGGTGATGAACTTCCTCGATCGCGATTACGCCGGCCTGATGCAGCCGCTGAATTTCCACCAGGTTGCCCCGCTGTTGTTCTTGTGGATCGAGTTGACCGCAGTCAAGCTGTTGGGGTTCAACGAGTGGTCGTTGCGGCTTTTTCCTCTGCTTTGCAGCCTTGCCAGCTTGTTCCTGTTTCACCGCCTGGCGAGGCTGCTGCTCCACGGCACGGCGTTGGTCCTGGCGGTGGCGATTTTTGCCGTAACCTACTCCGGCCTCCGCTATGCCTCGGAAGTGAAGCCCTATGGCGTCGATCTGATGGTCTCGACGCTCCTGTTCTTGCTGGCGGTGCGGTGGTGGCGGCAGCCCGATGACACGCGTTGGCTTTGGGTCTTGACGGCCGTCGTGCCGCTGGCCCTGGGCCTGTCGTACCCGGCGGTTTTCGTGGCCGGCGGCGTGAGCCTGACCGCGGCGGCCGTGATGTGGAGTGCGCGGTCGCGCCGCGGCTGGTGGGTCTGGGCAGTGTATAACGCGGTGCTGGCCGGCAGTTTTCTGGCATGGTACAGACTGTCCATCGGGGCCCAGTCGGGGGCCGAACTGAACGTGATGGGCCGCATGTGGGACGACACCTTCCCGCCCCGCGACTCGCTCATCGGCCTGCTCGCCTGGCTGGCGCGGGTCCACGCCGGCCCGCTGCTGGCCGTGCCCTTCGGCGGCGACAATTGGGGCAGCATCGGCACCACGCTGATTTGCCTCGTGGCCGTGGGAGTTCTGGTCCGCCAGGGCTGCTATCGGCTGCTGGTGCTGTGCTCGGCGCCGTTTGCCTTGAATCTGATTGCCGCTGCCCTGCGCCGTTTTCCCTATGGCGGCCACATGCGGCTTGCCATGCACCTCGTGCCGCTGGTCTCGATTCTGGCGGGGATCGGCGCGGCGGCCATTCTCGCGCGGCTCGGCCGGAAAACTCCGCCCTACGTCCGGGAGAAGGGCAGTGGGTGAGCGCAACAACGTCCCCTCTACCTCCGGGAGAGGGGCTGGGGGTGAGGGCGAGCAGGTCCTTGCCGCGGTCCACCGTTGTTGCAATCGCCGGCCTGCTGATGCTGGCAGTGCTATCGACAGCCCGCGATTTCTCTCTGCCGGGCAAAGAGCAGCAGGAGATTCGCAGGCGGGATTTCTCCGCCTGGTTCTGGGCAAGCATGGAACGGGATCACGAAGTGGTTTGCCTCTACAGCGATCTCAAGCAGGTCTTTGCCGCGCCGAACGTGTGTTGGGAGAACTGCATCTCGCCGCAGCTCCTTTGCAACGAGCGGATCTACTCGCCGCGGCACAACCGCGGCCAGAGTTATGACTTGAGCCGCATATCGCGCGATCATCCGCTGGCCTGCGTGCAATTCTGGACGCACCTTACGCCTTACGATCAGGCGGCCTTCGGTCGCTGGCTCGACGGGATGAAAGAGCGCTACGACTTGATTGCCACGCAATATTATCCGATCCTCACGGACAATGATAACGACCCGGTGCCCGAGCCGCCCGATCGGGTCGAGGTCTACGAGTTCGCGCCCAAGGGATAGGGGAGCCGGCCCGGATGCAATTCCTCGAACCCGCGGTGCAAGGCGATGTGGCGGCGAACAGGGCGATTCGCATCAACCTGGGCGGCGGCACGCGGCAGGTCCCCGGCTTCTACAACCTCGATTGCGTGGCCCTGCCGGGCGTCGCGATCCTCGCCGATCTGAACGAACCGCTGACGGCGCTGCCCGACAACAGCGTGGCGGAAATCTACTGCCGTCACGTGCTGGAGCATGTCTCGCGGTTCATGGAGTTGATGGCGGAAATCCACCGCGTGGTGCAGCCGGGCGGGAGGATCGAGATCGTCGTGCCGCACTTCTCGAACCCCTACGGCTACTCCGATCCGACGCACGTGCGGTTCTTCGGGCTGTATTCGTTCTATTACTTTTGCGATCAAGCGGAACAGCCGCGGCGCAAGGTGCCGAACTTCTACAGCCCTGTGCGGTTTACGGTCGAGAGCATCCGCTTCCGGCTGCTCAAGCAATCGCTTTTCGACCGCATCGTGCGGGCCGTGTTCGAGCCGCTCATCAACCTCGGCGTCCCCGCTCTCGACTGGTACGAACGCCGTCTTTGCCGGCTGCTGCCCGTCGACGAGATACGATACGTCCTGCGACCGGTGAAGACGTAGGGTGGGACCCGGGCACCATGTGCCCATGGTAGGCTTGCGAGCGCCGGCCCACCAACGCCCCTGATTGGTGGGCCGGCGCTCGCAAGCTCGCTGGTCCCACCCTACGTTTGCCCCAACTCGTACATGCCAGAGACTAAAACCTGCTTTCCGGGCTGGCGAAGCGCTGGGCCGTCTCCAGGCTGATCGCCTCGTCCCGCAGCAGGCGCTTGATCGATTCGTCGAGCGTGAGCATGCCTTCGGCGCGGCTCGTGAGCATGGTGTTGTCGATCGACTCGATCTTGCCGATACGGATCGCGCTGGCAACGGCCGTATTATTCAAGAGGATCTCCATCGCCAAGACGCGTCTCTCGCCCGCTCGGGCATTGGGCAAGAGATGCTGGCTGACCACGGCGCGGAGGCTCAAGGCGAGTTGGGCCCGAACCTCGCCCTGATCGCTCTGCGGAAAGAGATCCGCATAGCGGGAAACCGCCCCCTTGGCGTCGCGGGTGTGCAGCGTGGAGAAAACCAGGTGCCCCGTTTCAGCCGCGCTCAGGGCCATCTGCGCCGTCTCCCGATCGCGGATCTCGCCCACCAGGATCACGTCCGGGTCCTGGCGGAGGGCGAACTTCAGCCCGTCGGCGAACGTATTCACGTCCAGCCCTACCTCCCGCTGCGTGACCACGGAACTGGACATCTTGGGAAAAAGGTATTCGACCGGTTCTTCCACCGTGATGATGCGATACCCGCCTTCCTGATTGAGCAGGTGGATCAGCATGGCCAGGGAGGTCGTCTTTCCCGATCCGACCACGCCGCCGACGAGCACCAGTCCGTTGCGAAAATGGGAGAGCTTTCTGGCGAGCTTTTCGGGGAACCGGGCCCAGGGGAAGTCGGGGATGACCGACGGGATCAGGCGAAAACAGGCCCCCATCTGCTGTCCGCTCATGAAATAATTCGCCCGCAGCCGTTGCCGTTTGTCAGGCAGCTTGAGTTCCAGGGCGAAGTCGGTATTCCGTTCGGCCTGGAAGCGGGCCATGGCGTGCGGCGGGCAGAGCGGCACAAGCAGCCCTGGAACCGCGCCGTCATCGACGGGGGGGTGCTCCAGTTGCTTCAACTCGCCGTGGATCCGCAGGACAGGCGGATAGCCGGCCACCACGTGCAGGTCGGAAGCGTCCATTTCGACTGCTTTGGCGAGCCAATCGCGAATCTCGCCCGGAAAGACTTGTTCGATTTCACTCATGCTCATTCTGTCGGATTCCTTGGCCCTCCCGCACCGAACATAGCAGATTCGGATGCGTTTGCCTAGGACCGATCGAAGAACCGCCCTTAGTGGTCCGTAGGGTGGGACCAGCGAGCTTGCGAGCCGGCCCACCAAACGCCGTGAATGGTGGGCCGGCGCTCGCAAGCTCGCTGGTCCCACCCTACGGCCCTATCTGTGAAATGGTTTCCACACCGGTCATTACCGCCGGCCCGCAAGCGGCGTCTGGGCCCCGGCCGTGAGGCCTTGCCCGGCAGGGCGTTTCTCGCTCCCGGCGGGATGATGGTACTGCCATTCCAAGGGCCGCAAGGCAGCTGCGTCGGGCAGCCCGGGCACTGCGGGAAGGTCGATGAGCGCGGCCGTGATCGACGGAGACACCATCATCCTCTGGGCAACTTTGGGCGGCAACTGATAGTTGTTGTCGCGAGGGCCGAAGAACAGGTCGCCGGCCGGTTCGAAGTGGCTGCTCGTGCCGTCCAGTCCGGTCCCCTGGGCGGAGAAATCGCCGCAGAACCAGTTCGCTTGGCCGCCGATATTCTGCATCGCCGCAGCGTTGCGGACCGCAGCCACCTTCTGGCCGGTTTGCCGCGCCCCGCTGGCGACAACATTGCCCAGCAACTCCGCCTTCGCCCCGGCGGTCGACAGTTCCACCACCGGCGCAACAAAGGGCGTGACAATCGTATTGAACGCCAGGTGCAGCGTGCCGTTATGCGGCTTGCCGCCGTCCTGGCCGAAATGGATCACCGTGCGGTTCCCGCTGCACTTGGGGTCCTTGGCGATGATGTTGCCCAACAGCACGGCGTCGCTCTCGGGCCGGGCCGTCTCGGCCCCGTCGACCAGATCGAACTCGCGGTTGGCCGAGTGGTGGATGTAGCAATATTCCACCCGCGTGGAATGGGCCCGGCTCTTCACGTTGTGCCCGGTCAGGCTGTGATGGACTTCGCAGAATCGCAGCGTGACGCTCGTGCCGCCGAGGTACAGATTGTGGTTGTTGCCCGGCTCGGTCGGATCGCCGTTGCGGAAAATGCGGCACTCCTCGATCCGCTGATCGACGGCCGTGGCCAGGCTGCCGTCGCCGTTGGACATGATGCCCATGTCGTTGTCGTGGATCGAGCACTTGCGGACGGCCACGTGATTGGCCTGGTTGATCCGCACGCCCGCGCCGTTGTGGCTGGAGTTGTGGGCGCCGGAAAGCTCGAAGCCTTCCAGCGCGCAATTGTCGCACCCGGGGTTGAACTGGAAGATGGCCCGTGGCGTGCTGCCCTCGCCGCTGTAGTCGAATCCCTGCCCGCCGAGGGCGACGAAGGGTTTGTCTTTATCGGCTCCGGCAGCGGCGCGGAAGGTGAGGTTCTTTTGCCGCACATAGACTGCGGTTTTGTCGTACGGCTTGCCGCCGCGCGGGGGTAGACCAGGATCACGTCGCCGGCCTGGGCCTTGGCATTGGCCTCTTCGATCCGCGAAAACTGCTTTCCCGGCCCGACTTCCAAAGTGGCTGCGAAAACGGGAATCGGCATTGAAAAAGCGACGACCAGGGGCGCAAAGCCAAGCGGCCGGTTTGGGTTGCAAGATGCACATGGTATTTCTCCGAAAAATTGGGCCTCTGCGCCAGATTAGATCCTCGCCGCCGGTTTGGCAAGTGGCTCGTAGTCCTGCCTTTAGGCGGAATGGTCGCGCCGTCCCGCCTGAAGCCGGGACTACGAACTGCCGCTTGGCGCGGCCGTGCCGGCAAGTAGAATAGTATTGCATCTGCCGCGAAACCCACCCGAGTCCCTGCTTCCCATCCTCGAATCCAGGAGTTCAAGTCCCATGCTGCAACCTTCCTCGCAATTTCTTCTCTTCTTCGCCGTTGTTTTGGCAGCCATCCCGCCGATTGTCGCTGGCGCCGCTGAACCCGTTCTTGTCGTGCCGGCCTCCAAGGCGACGCTGCACGTCGTCGTGGACTTGCCTGAGAAAGATTCCATCAAGACCGGGTGGCAACTGGTCGAAATCGACAAGCCCGGCAACCGGCTGGCCCTTCAAGGGGTTACGAAGATCGCGGCCGATGGGACCAAGCAGGTCGAAGGCGGCCGGATCGTAGTCGATGTCCCGCCGGGCGGCGATGCTGCCAAGGCCCGCCGCTTTCGTCTCGAACCGTCGCCGGCAGGCGCAGCCGCTCCCGCCGCCTTCGCCATTGCGGACGACGGCCCTGCCTCGCTCCGCGTCACGCAAGATGCGAAGCCGGTATTCGTTTACAACTACGGCGTGATTACCGGCGAGAAGGTCCCGGCCAGCGAACCGCGCCGCAGCCGGGCTTGCTACATCCATCCCCTGTGGGGTCTCAACGGCGAGGTGCTGACCGACGATTTCCCCAAGGACCACTACCATCATCACGGCGTCTTCTGGGCCTGGCCGCACGTTGAAGTCGGCACGGAGATGCACGACCTGTGGGAATACAAGGACATCACGCCGAAATTCGTCCGCTGGCTGACGAAGGATACCGGCCCTCTGGCCGCCGTGCTCGGCGTGGAAAACGGTTGGTTCGTCGGCGACCGCAAGGTGATGATTGAACGGGTCTGGATGGAAGTAGCCAAGGCCACGCCCACCGAGCGGGCCCTCGATCTCGACTTCACCTTTATCCCCGTCGATCAGCCGATCACGCTTCGCGGGGCCGAGGGCAAGAGCTATGGCGGACTGAACATTCGCTTCAACGTGGCCAACGAGAAGGACGCGACGATCACCGTGCCGTCCGGCGCCGGCGAAGGACCTGCCCGAAACTCCCCTTCCCTGGGCCGACCTGACCGACAAGTTCGCTGGCGAGCAGCAACCCAGCGGCGCCGCGATCTTCATTCCGCGACCATCCGGACTATCCGCCCACCTGGCTGACGCGGCACTATGGCCTGATGTCGATCGGTTGGCCGGGCGTGAACGGAAAGAAATTCGCGCCCGGCAAGCCGATCCACTTGCAGTATCGCATCTGGATCCACGCTGGCACCGTCGATGTCGCAGAACTGAAGGCCGCCTATGAGGCGTATCTGGCGGGCGGTGCTGCGCACTGGGAGTAATCCGTAGGAGGTGAATGGGTTACAGCCCTTCCTCCGAACCCATTTTCAGCAAATCGTTGTCGTATTCGTGTTCGAGTTGATGGACCTTTTCGGCCAGGTCCTTGTCGTTCTCGATCACGCTGGAGATCTGCAACTCCCATTCGGTGCTGGCGCTGCGGAGCGAATCGAGTTTCAAGGGCAGCTTGAGGATCTTCGCCAGCCGCCGCGTGACGGCCTCGATGCAAAGCGGATTGGCCCCCTGCAAGTAGCCGGGGATTTCGGCAGTCAAGGAGACCATTTTCAGGCCGGCTGCGGGGACTTGCGACATGAGGAAACTGGTGAACGAGCCCGGCCCCTCGTAGCCGCTCCGCCGCATGCCGTAAGGCGCCATCTCGGCGAGTGTCGCGGCGTCGCTGCAGGAAATGAAAAGCCGCGGCTCGCGGGTGTGCGGCACCGATCCGCCGAACGATCCGACGAACAAAATCCGACCCACCCCGACACGCTTCGCCAGGCGAAAAATGCAATCCCCGTAGGCCCTCCAGTTCAGGTTCGGCTCCTTGCCGATGAACAGCACCAGCCGGGCCGGGGCATGGCAATAGAACGTGCTCGACGGCATGGCGATGCTTTTCATCACGCCCTCCTCGACCTCGACATGCGGCCGGAACAAGGCCGCCACCTCCATCGGACCAGGGAAGTTGTAGATGTAGAAGGGCTCGGGATCGATGCGGGCAATCTGCCGGGCGCCGAGCAGGGCGACCAGCCGCTCGACCGTGCCCGTCGAGACGTTGCCCCCGTCCATCCAGCCCGTGAAGGAAAGCACCAGCGTGGCATTCTCCAACGCGGGACAGTCATCCAACTGCAAAAAATCGCCTTGACCGTCCGTCATGAGAACCTATCGCCAGCCTTTTTTGCATCGGAGCACCGGCGGGCCGGCCGAGCCGGCCCCCGGGCAGGTTGAAAACTCGATTCTAGGGGTATTGTAACCGATGAAGCCCCCGCGTCTAGCGGCCGCCCTGTACTCATCACACTCCGCGTGATGGCTTTCCGTCCATCACGCGGAGCGTGATGAGTACGGGAGTACGGGGGCCTTGTTGCCTCTGGCGAACTGCCGTATTAGGATAGTGTTAGCTTGAACCTTCTACAACTGCACCGTTTGCGAGGCACATCATGCTGGAACTTATCGATCTGGACCAGAAGATTTCCAAGGAAGACTACGAGAAGCAATTCCCTCTCCTGGAGCGGGAACTGGGCGAATGCCAGCGACTGGCCCGCGCCGCCGGAGTGCCGGTGATGGTCGTCTTCGAAGGTTGGGACGCCGCGGGCAAGGGGACGATCATTAACCGCCTGACCCAGGCCATCGATCCCCGCGGATTCAAGGTCCATCCCATCGTCCCGCCCAACGAGACCGAGCAGTTCCATCCTTGGATGTGGCGGTTCTGGAACAAGCTGCCGGCGGCAGGCGACTGGGCCATCTTCGACTGTTCCTGGTATCGCCGCGTGCTATCGGACTACGTCGAGGAAACGGTCGGCGACCGTGCCGCCGACCAGCGTGAAGCCATGCAGGCCACCGAGGACATTCGCCAGTTCGAGCAGCAGCTTGCGGACGGCGGCGCGGTGATCGTCAAGTTCTGGCTGCACATCAGCAAGCGCGAACAGAAGAAGCGGTTCAAGCAGCTTCTCGCCAGCCGGGCCACGGCCTGGAAGATCGGCAAGGCCGAACGGCGGGAGCACCGGCATTATGACCAGTGGCTGCCGGCCGTGGAAGAGATGATCATGCAAACCAACAGCGCGGCCGCGCCCTGGACGATCGTCGAGGCCACCCAGCGGCGGTTCGCCCGCGTGACCGTGTTTCGCACGCTCGTCGCGGCGATCCGCGAAGCCCTGGCCGAGCGGACGGAGCAATCGAAGGCGCCGGAAGCGGCGCCTATTTCCTCAAGCCCCCCTGCCGCGAATGGCGGAAAGCCGGACGAAGACGACGCCCCGACCGGCACGATCCTCGACCGCGCCGATTTGAGCGTTTCGCTCGATCGGGAAGCCTACGAAGCCCAGCGCGAAGAGTTCAACGAGCGGCTGCTCAAGGCCGAGCACGAGCTGTACCTCGCGCGGATTCCGGCGGTGATCTGCTACGAGGGCTGGGATGCGGGCGGCAAGGGTGGAAACATCAAGCGGGTCACGCAGGGCCTCGACCCGCGGGGCTACGAGGTCGTGCCCATTGCCGCGCCCACGAAAGAGGAAAAGGCCCATCATTATCTCTGGCGCTTCTGGCGCGCCATTCCCAAGGCAGGGCACATCACGATCTTCGACCGCACCTGGTACGGCCGAGTGCTGGTGGAGCGGGTCGAGGGCTTTTGCAGCGAGGCCGACTGGAAGCGGGCCTACGACGAGATCAACCAGTTCGAGCGGCAACTCGTCGACTTCGGGGCGGTGCTGGTGAAGTTCTGGCTGCAGATCGATTCCGCGGAGCAGCTCCGCCGTTTCCAGGAACGGCAGAACACGCCCTACAAGCAGTGGAAGATCACCGACGAAGACTGGCGGAACCGGGAGAAGCGGCCAAAGTACGAGCCGGCCGTGGCCGAGATGCTCCGCCGCACGAGCACGCCTCATGCGCCGTGGACGATCCTGGAGGCCAACTGCAAGTACTACGCGCGAATCAAGGCCCTCCGCACCGTGGCCGAGGCCTTGGAGCAGGCGGTGGGGCGGCAGTGACCGGCGATCATTGCCGGAACGGATTAACGATCTGCAGCCCAACCAGCATTTGGCCGGACTGCAAGTCTTCCGAGAAGAGCGTCTTGCAACCGACGCTGGCGGCGGCGGCCAGGATCAGCGAATCGTAGTAGGAATAGCCGCTTTGCTCGGAAATGTCCAGGCACGATCGGTAAAGTTCTGTGCTCGAATGGACTTCGCAAAGCGGAGCTAGGACCTGCTGAAAATAGTCGCGCAGATCGTTCCAGGCAAAAGGTGCAGCGAACTTCCGCCGCGCCAGTGAGCAGAACTCCTGGACCACTTGGAAGCTGATAACTCCCCGGCTGCTTTGCAGGGAATCGCGCACCAGATCGCTGGCGATGCGCTGTTTGGCCGGATCTGCCGGATCGACGGAATAGACGAGAATGTTGGTGTCGAGGAAATATCTGGAACCGGCAGCCAAACTGGCGAGTGGGGATACGACGCTTGAGCTCACTGAAGGATCGTCAGCGTTCATTCATCTCCTCGCGGGAGAACTTCCTGCCGGGGCGAACGTAGCTGAGCCGCTTCAGGAGTGCGTCATAGGCATCGCCCGCCTTTTCTCGTCCGGCATACCGTTCCAACCATTCTCGAAAGGCGCGATTCAGGGAACGATTCTCGCTAGCCGCCTTTTCCCGGGCTCGGCGAATGATCTTCTCGTCCGCGCTAAGCGTAATGTTCTTGACCATTGGTGACGCTCCGTACTACACTATGATAGTGTACACTGCAATCGTGCAATTGACAATACCTGTTTCCTGCCGCCGATTACCCCCGCCCCATGCCTTCCGAGAAAGCCAGCGCCCTGGTCCTCCGCACGATCGATTTCAGCGAGACGAGCCTGGTGGTTTGGCTCTTTACGCGGGAGTTCGGCAAGATAGGGGCCCTGGCCAAGGGCGCACGCCGACTCAAAACCCCTTCGAGTCTGCTCTTGACGTACTAGCCCTTTGTCGAATAGTCTTCCTCCACAAATCGTCCGAGGCGCTCGACCTGGTGACCGAGGCCAGGCTTCTGCGGCGGTTTCGCCCAACGGGGCGGAATCTGGCAGGGCTGTACGCCGGCTACTATGTTGCCGAGTTGCTGGGCGATTTGACCGACGACAACGATCCTCATCCTGAACTTTTCGATTTGGCCGACGAAACGCTCGCCGCCCTGGCGGCAGGCGAGGTGGTCCACCGGCGACTGGCACGCTTCGAGCTCGCGCGCTGCGGTTCCTGGGCCACGCGCCCGCGTTGGATCAGTGCGCCGAGTGTGGAACGAAAATCGACCTGACGGGCCGGATTGCCTTCGGCGGAATACACGGCGGGGCCCTGTGCCGAGGGTGCCGCCAGGGCAAGAGCAACATCGTTTCCGTAAGTGCCGGAGTGTTGCGAACGATGGCCCAACTGGCCGATTTGCAATCCCAGACCTGGCGGCGAATGGACATCGACGCCCGCATGCTGGGCGAATTGCGCGGCGTGCTGAACCACTACATCACGAATCTCTTGGGACGAAAACCGAAGATGTTCCACTACCTCCACGAGTTCTGGAGATAGCCGGAGCAAATGCATCCGGTGCCGGATACAATACAAGGACGTCGCCTATGGCACGAATGAACCTCGGCAAGAACTTGCTTGGCATCGCTTTGGCCGGCCTGCTGGCTATGTCGGCGGGCTGCGTTCCAATGCGAGGGGACCCGCCGTCGACCGTCTACTCGAAGCGCAGTGATGCCGGCAACCAACTTCCGGTGACCGTCTCTGCGACGGAAACCCGTTATCCGCCGGACAACGCGGTTGGGCCGGCGAACGCCGCGCCCGCCGGGCCTTCGAACAGTGGTTGGGCCGCCACGCCGCCAAGTCCCTACAGCGCTTCGGCAACCCCGACCACGCGCTATTTCGATCCTAGTGTGATTCCCCCAGGGGCCACCGGCGGTGCGCCGGCAGGGCCCGCACCCTACGATCCGGCGCCCGGCCCTCCGCCCGGCTATGCAGGGCCGGGTTCCTCGCCGCCGATCCCGTTCAGTCCGGTGGCGGCAGGTTCCGACAAGTCGGATGACGACAACGAATGGAGTTGGGAGCACCTGGCGCCCGACTACACCTGGCAGAAGCTCAAGGAGTCGCTTGGCTGGGGTCCCGACCATGGGCTGGCCCGCGAGGCCTACGACCGAGCGCAGGCCCTGTACAACGCCAAGAACTACGATGAGGCGGCCAAGGAGTTCTATACGGCCTCCTGGCGCTGGCCGGACTCCACGATGGAAGAGGACGCCATGTTTCTCGAGGGCGAATCGTACTTCTTCTCGGACCACTACGCCAACGCGCAGGACTCGTACATCAATTTGCTGAAGAAACACGACAACACCCGCTACCTCGACACGGTTGTGGCCCGCTTGTTCGCAATTGCCACATACTGGGAGCAACTCGATCTGCGATCGCATCGTTGGCCGGTTGTGCCCAACCCCACCGACAAGACGCAGCCCTGGTTCGACACCTTCGGCAACGCCTTGGCCGCCTACTCGGCGGTGTGGACGCACGACGAGCACGGTCCCTATGCCGACGCGGCGCTGATGCGGGTGGCCAATGCGCACTTCCGCCGCGGCGAATGGGAAGACGCGGCCGAACACTACGACATGCTGCGCAAGTACCATCCCAAGAGCAAGTATCAGAAGGAAGCCCACTTGCTGGAGCTCCAGGCGAAGATGCGGATCTACCAGGGCCCCAAGTACTCGATCGTGCCGCTCACCGACGCCAAGGAGATCGCCAAGCAGGTGCTCAAGCAATTCCCCGGCCAACTGGGCGACGAGGAGCCCCGCGTCCGCGCGGCCCTGAATACCATTTTCGAACAGCATGCCGAGCGCGAGTGGATCATGGCCCAGTATTACGACGCCAAGTCCGAGTTCCGCGCCGCCCGCGAGTACTACAAGGTGTTGCTGGAGAAGTACCCCAATACTTCGTTCGGCCAGCGGGCCCGCCAGCGGATGCAGGAAATCCAGAACGAGCCCGACGAGCCGGTCAATCACTTCCAATGGCTGACGGCACCCTTCGGCGACGGAAAATGACCAACTGTCCAAGAATGCCATGTTGCTCGCGGTTGCAACGCTTGGCTGCAGCGCTGGCCGCCGCGCTGCTGCCGGCGCTCTTGGCCGGATGCCTGGGCCTGAGCAACTACCAGTTCGGCGCCAGAACGATGTTCCCCCCGGGCGTCGAGACCGTCTACGTGCCCGTCTTCGAGTGCAAGAGCTATCGCCGCGAACTGGGCGTGGAACTGACCGAGGCCGTCATCAAGGAAATCGAACGACGAACGCCCTTCAAGGTCGTTCCTTCAACGTCGGCCGACACGATCCTCACGGGCACGATCACTACCGAGACAAAGCACTTGCTCTTCGAGAGCCTCACGGGCGATCCCCGCGAGATGGAAGTGAGCCTGGCGGTGAAGGTCAGTTGGACCTATCAGCGCGGCGGTGAGGTCCAAGCGATCCCGCCCGTGCCTGTGCCCGAGGCGGTCGTAAATGTCAGCGCGGCCAACGGCGTTGTGCCCGAGGTGGGCCACTCGATCGCGACCAGCCACCAGGCGGCCATCAAGCGCCTGGCGGAGCAGATTGTCTCGCTGATGGAAAAGCCGTGGTGAGGGGAAGGATGAGGGATCAAGGATGAGGGATGAGGGTTGTAGGAAGAGGGTTGAAGGATGAGGGTTGAAGGATGAGGGTTGAAGGATGAGGGATGAAGGATGAGGGGTCCCTTATCGATCATCCCTCATCCCTCATCTCTCATCTCTCATCTCTCATCCCTCATCCCTCATCCCTCATCCCTCATCTCTCATCTCTCATCTCTCATCCCTCATCCCTCATCCCTCATCCCTCATCTCTCATCCCTCATCAAACCGCGCGAAGTAATAACCCGTGGACCGTTTTCCATGCTTCCTTCCCTTCCCTGGCGATTGCGGACCAAGGCCCTGGCGGCCGGCGGCATTCCGCGCTTGATGGGCGTGGTGAACGTGACGCTTGACAGTTTCTCGGACGGCGGACGTTTCTTCGAGCCCGCCGCGGCTATCGAGCACGGCCTTCGCCTGACCGAGGAAGGCGCCGACCTTCTGGATATCGGCGGGCAAAGCACGCGGCCGGGGGCCGTGCCCGTCGCAGTGGAGGAAGAACTTCGCCGCGTGTTGCCGGTAGTCACAGCCTTGCACGAGCAAACGGGGACGCCGCTTTCGATCGACACCTCAAGCGCGAAGGTCGCCGCCGAATGCCTCGCCGCCGGGGTGGAAGTCATCAACGACATCACGGCCTTAACTGAGAGTGCTATGGTGGAACTCGCCGCCCAGAGCGGTTGCGGCGTGTGCGCGATGCACATGCAGGGCGCGCCGCAGACGATGCAGATCAACCCGCACTACGCCGACGTGGTTGAAGACGTCCGCGCCTGGCTGGCCGCTCGCCGCGACACCCTGCTGGCAGCGGGGATCGCCCAGGACCGCATCGCCCTCGACCCGGGGATCGGCTTCGGCAAGACCGCGGCACACAACCTGGCGATTTTGAACGATCTTGACCGCTACCGGTCGTTGGGCTGTCCACTCCTGGTCGGCCTTTCGCGGAAGGCCTTCATCGGCCACGTGCTTGGCGATCCGGCGGCCGACCGCACCGCCGGCACGATCGGCGCCGCCCTGGCCGCCGCGCGGCAGGGCGTCGAGATCTTGCGGGTGCATGACGTGGCCGCGGTGCGGCAGGCCTTGCTGCTGTTTGAGGCCGCGGGGGGCTTTGCGGAAAAGTAGGTTCGGCCGAGCGGTGGACCCTCATCCCTTCCCTCATCCCTCATCCCTTCCCTCATCCCTCATCCTTCATCCCTCATCCTTCATCCCTCATCCTTTCCGCCCTAACCGCTTATGCTATAATTCTTTCGGACCAGAACGCCAACGGCGGACGCCGTCCAAATCGCCGTTGACATCCGACTGCTTCCAGGGGATACTCCCGCCATGAACGACCTGCATGCCTATTGCCTGGAAATAGCGACCCGTGCCAAGAATGCCTCCGCCGATCTGGCGGTGGTCACCGGGGCGCAGAAGCAGGCCTGGCTCAGGGCTTCCAGCCAGCGGCTCGTCGAGTCCACGCCCGCGCTGATCGAGGCCAACCAGCAGGACCTTGCGGCCGCCCCCGGCTTCGGCCTGACCGACGCTGCCGTCGATCGCCTCCGCTTGACCCCCGCGCGGATTCAAGCCATGGCCACGGCCTTGGACGAGATCGCCATGCTGCCGGAGCCGGTGGGCGAGATCATTTCTTCGTCGATCCGTCCCAACGGCCTGGAGGTGCAGAAGGTCCGCGTGCCGCTGGGCGTGGTCTTCTTCATCTACGAGTCGCGGCCCAACGTGACGTCCGACGCCGCGGCGATCTGCGTCAAGAGCGGCAACGCGGTCATCCTGCGCGGCGGCAAGGAAGCGGCCCACTCGAACCGGGCGATCGCCGACCTCCTGTCCGCTGCCGCCGCAGAGGCAGGGCTGCCGGCCGACGCCGTGCAACTGGTGGCCACCACCGATCGCGCCGCCGTGGGCGAGCTGCTCCGCATGCCGGCCCTGATCGACGTGGCCATTCCCCGCGGCGGCGAGAGCCTGATCCGCCGCGTGAGCGAAGAGGCCCGCATGCCGGTCATCAAGCACTTTGCCGGCAACTGCCACGTCTACGTCGATCGCACGGCCGACCCGGACATGGCCGAGCGGCTGACCGTGAACTCGAAGTGCCAGCGGCTGGGCGTGTGCAACGCGGCCGAATCGCTGCTGGTCCACGCCGAGGCCGCCGCCGCGCTGCTGCCGCGGATCGGCAAGGCCCTGATCGAGCACGGCATCGAGATCCGCGGCGACTCCCGCACGCTGGAACTGCTGCCCGCGGCCAAGCCGGCGACGGAACAGGATTACTTCACTGAGTATCTCGGCCCGGTGATCTCCGTGAAGGTCGTGGCGTCGCTGGACGAGGCGATCCGCCACATCAATCATTACGGCTCGCAGCACACCGAGACGATCGTGACCCGCGATCTGGACGCGGCCCGGCAGTTCGCCGCCCGCGTCGACAGCTCGGCCGTGATGGTCAACGCCAGCACGCGGTTCAACGACGGCGGCGAGTTCGGCCTGGGCGCGGAGATCGGCATCAGCACCGACAAGTTCCACGCCCGCGGCCCTTGCGGATTGAACGAATTGACCAGCTACAAGTACGTCGTCTACGGCAACGGCCAGATACGGTCGTAGGCCGTAGGGTGGGACAAGCTCGCGTAGCGAGCACGGCCCACCATGATTGAACACGACTCACCTGGTGGGCCGGCGACGGCTGCGCATGCATGTCGCCACCCTACGAGCCGCAAAGGAAGGAACCATGTCGACCGAAGTCCTCTCGCAACTGGAAGTCGAAAGCCTGCTCAGCGCGATGGGCACCGGCGGCGAGCTGCCGGCCACCGAGCCGCCCATCAAGGCCGCTGCGCCCGCGAGCCGCGAGAAGATCACCCCCTACGACTTCAAGCGCCCGGAGCGCGTCGGCAAGGAGCAGATGCGGGCCTTGCAGACGCTGCACGAGGGTTTCGGCCGCAACTTCGGCGCCGCGCTGTCCGCCTTGCTGCGGAGCATCGTCGAGGTCAAGCTCACCAGCGTCGATCAATTGACCTACAGCGAGTTCGTCTTCAGCCTGGAGAACCCCAGTTGCTTCAACCTGCTCAAGGCCGAACCGCTGGAGGGCAACCTGATCCTCGACATCAACCCGTCGATCCTCTATCCCATCATCGACCGGCTGCTGGGCGGCGGCCGCGAGATCGGGCGCGCTGGCCCGGCGGCCGCTCACGGAGATCGAGTTGCGGCTGGTCTCGCGGATCACCGGCCTGTTTCTGGAAGAGCTGCGGCACGCCTGGGAGAACGTGCTCGACCTGAAGCTGGCCGTCCTGCAGGTGGAAAGCAATCCGCAGCTCGTGCAGATCGTGCCGCCCAACGAAGTCGTGGTCGTGATCAGCTTCGAGCTCACCATCGGCGACCTCCGCGGGATGATGAATCTCTGCATCCCTTACAACTCCATCGAGCGGATCGGCGGCAAGCTCTCGGCCAACAACTGGATCTCCTACGGCCGCAAGAACGCCTCGCCGGAGACGATCAAGCAGATCAGCCAGACGCTTTGCAGCTCGCCCGTGGGCGTCCAGGTCCGGCTGGCCCAGACCAAGATCGGCACCGGCGAGCTGATGAGCCTCCGCGTGGGCGACATCATCACGACGCAGAAGGACGTCCACCAGCCGGTGATCGTCTCCGTCGAGGGCGTGCCCAAGTTCCGCGCCAAGCTGGGGGCCTTCAAGGGCCACAAGGCGATCATGATCCAAAACTCGATCGAGAACCCGATCGACGCGTTGGGAGAGTGAACTTTGGAGTACGGAGGCCGGGCACCAGTACCCTGGTCGCCGCTTTTCAAAACGGCCGGCGTCGCGCCAGACGCTGTCTACTGCCGGGACCGGCCGGCTATCTGTTCCACGCTCACTTGCTTCTCGGAGAGCGGTTCGAAACGGATGCCGTGGTCGCCGCGGTAGGGGTGCCGGTGGTTTGCCTCGCTCTCGAGGATTTCCGCGGGAATCCCCTTAGGAAAAGCGGCGCACGTGACGTCTTCGCGATAGTGCTTGCAATTCCAGCAGATAGGAATTGCCATCGGGATGTTCCCTCCACACAATCGGCGAACCTTGGTCATCTTCTCTTCCTTCGATAAATCAATAGGGAGTTCGTGGCAATTGCCCGCCACGCCGCATGCGCATCTTCGGTAGATTTTTCATACTAGCCCGAAGCGCAAGCGAGGTGACGGGTTAGCATCCTTGCTTGCGCATCGGGCCGGTATCAGTTTCAACCGCGCGAAGTATAAGCACTCGCCATCTTGGCAAGGACGCGGATTCCTGTCAAGGACTCGCGGCCTCGCGGCTTCGGTCGCACGCTCGATCGAGAACCCGATCGAAATCGATAACCGACAGGATGCTCACTTTGGGGTAGACGAAAATGCGCCGAACCGCTTGCCACCGCCCCTCGAATCTACTAAACTGAGACTGAGGGCATTCCTCCGCTACCAGTCCGCTGACACCGATCGCGGATCGGCTCAACCTATCGAAGGAGTTCATGCGATGCGAAATCGAACTCGTCTGCCGATGGTCATTCTGACCACGGGAATCACCGCCGCTCTGGTCCTGGCTGCCGGCACGGCCTCCGCCCAGCCGCGACCATCGCCGCAGCAACAAAAGCAAATGCAACAGCAGCAGCAAGCGGCGCAAAAAGCTGCCGCTGAAGCCCTGAAGAAGGCCACCGATGCCGCCAAGGCGCTGGAGGCCCAGGCCGCCGAGGCGCAAAAGAAGCTCGTGGACCTGAACGCCTCCATCAAGCCCGCCCAGCAGGCGCGGGACGAGGCCGCTAAGGTCAAGAAGGCCCTTGAGGATGCGATCGTCGAGAGTCAGCCGGCCGATTCTGATTTCGGCAAGGTCCGCGATCCGTACCGGGCGGCGAACGCGGCCTATCAGGCCGCCCAGAAGGCGGTGAAAGATTCCGAGGATTTCAAGGCCAAGCTGGCGGCGGCCCGCGAGACGGGAGGGCAGGCCATAATCGACCTGAAAGCGGAGTTCGACGCCATGCCCGAAATTGCCGGGCCGCGAACCGCATTTCAGGACGCCAAGGCGGCCTACGACCCGATGCTCAAGAAGGTCCTGGAGGCCGATCCCAAGTGGGGCGACGCGGACAAGGACTTGAAGGAAAAGGAAAAGGCCCTCGCCGACCTCAATCGCCAGTTTGCCGCGGCCAATGCCATCGTCGCCAAGGCCAAGGTCGCCGCCAAGAAGGCCAGCGACCTCTTGGCCCAGCAGCAGCCAGCGCAACCGCAACCGCCGACCAGCAAGGGCAAGCGGCCGCCCGGTTCGTAAAGGACTTGTTTGCAGGGTTCTTGTCGAAGATGGCTGCCCCCGATAAGATTACCCTGAATTATCGAAGAAAGTGAACCGCGGATTCCACGGATTGCGCGGATATTTGTGAGATTTGCACCCTTTCCCCCAAAGGACTTTCTTATGAAGAGCCCCGAACTCAGTCGTCGCCAATTTATCGGTACCTCCGCCGCCGCCTTGGCGGGCACCGCGCTATTTTCGCCCTGGACCGTTTCCCGTTCGCTCGCGTCCCAGACCGCGTCCCAGGCCGTAAAACGCACCGCCATCGACCAGGTGACGCTCGGCAAGACCGGCATCAGGCTCAGCCGTTTGGGCATCGGAACGGGCGTCAACAGCGGACAGGACCAGGTTGCCCTGGGCAAGGAGGCCTTTATCAAACTCGTCCGTTATGCCTACGACCAGGGCATCACCTACGTCGACACGGCCCAGGCCTACAAGACGTTCGGCTGGATCGGCGAGGCGATCAAGGGCCTGCCCCGCGAGAAGCTCTTTATCCAGTCGAAGATCGGCGGCCAGCCCGCCGACATCCTGGCGGCCATCGACAACCATCGCAAGACCTACAACACCGACTACATCGACAGCATGCTCATCCACTGTATGACCAAGGGCGAGTGGACCGACAAGTGGAAACGCATCATGGACGGCTTCAACGAGGCCAAGGAGAAGAAATGGATCCGTTCGAAGGGCGTTTCCTGCCACAGCCTGCCCGCCCTCCGCGCCGGCGCCGCTTCGGACTGGACCGAGGTCCATCTCGTCCGCGTCAACCCGCAGGGCAAGTACACCGACGGCATGACCGGATCGTACGACGACACCACCCATGAAATCGGCCCGGTCATGGAGCAGATCAAGATCATGCACGACAAGGGGCATGGCGTGATCGGCATGAAGCTCATCGGCAACGGCCTCTTCAAGGAAGCGGCGGATCGCGAGAAGGCCATCCGCTATGCCATGGCCTGCAAAGACATCGACGCCGTGGTCATCGGCGTCACCAGCACGCAGCAGATCGACGAGGCCGTCGAGCGGATCAATCGCGCTGGCGGACTCGTGACAGCTAAGGACCGGCCGGAGAATAACCTGGCGGAATCTCGTAGGACGGATTGGCAATCCGTCCATGATTTCCAGACGGATTGGCAATCCGTCCGTGATTTCCAGACGGATTGGCAATCCGTCCTACGGCCAAACGCGGAAGTCGTTCTTCGGCCGGTCCTAATAATGACAACTGCAGCTTTCATTCCTTTGGGGGGCCACCTCAGGGAAAATAATCTTTCCTGAATTCCAATTGGCCCCTTGCAAATAGTGCATGGGCGTGGTAGGGTGCGAATATGGGCCTCGGACCTTGAACTTAGGCCCATACAGCAGCATGTACTTCCCGAGTGCCATCCTACCAAGCGGACCAGCCAGACTGGCCTATACCCCCTTTAGCTGGGTATGCAGGCAGTTCGTGGAGTATTGAAGGCTGTTTGACCGATGGCCACGCAAACCGTGGTCGCGGTCCGAATTATACCACTCCACCACGAGGCAGCGCCCCGCAGCCAACACGTCGCTGGTTTGTCGCCAGAGGGCGTCTTCGGACTGCACTTCTCAAAAATCGGCTCTGATCGAAGGGCTGCTCCACGCGGCGCGGTGGAGATACTCTGGCCTTGCGGCTGTCTGATGATCCTTCGCTCGGAATCCGTGGATGACGAAGTCCAGTTCCGGCAGATTTCTCGAACTCAGGAGGTCCATCGTGAAACTCCGCTCAATCTACTCGGTATCTTGCCTTTCCATTGCGATCGCCGCTCTGCTTTGTGTCCGGCCGGCACATGGCGCTGTGATTGCTTACGACGACTTTGCCTACCCCGTCGGATCGAACCTGGCCGGCCAGAACGGCGGCCAGGGGTTTTCCGATGCGTGGTATCAAGGCGGTTACAACGTGTCGCAGGCGCTGAGCGTCGTGGCGAGTGGTTCGCTGACCTACCCGTCGCTGGCGACCACGGGCAACCAAGTGACGACCGTTGCAACGTCCTACCTCAACGGCCTCGAGCGCGACCTTTCCAGCCCGATTTCATCGGGGACCATTTATCTCAGTTGCCTGCTGTGTCCTGAGGGCACCCTGGGCGTTGGCAACGGCGGCGGCTTCTTTGGCGTTTATTTGCATGGGAGTTCGGACGACCTGTTCATGGGCGCCGGTTCAACCACGTCTTACTTGATCCAGGAGCGAGGCGGCGCCGACTCTGTCTTGTCCAGCAGCCCTGTGGTTGTAGGCCAAACCGAGTTTCTCGTGCTCGAGGCCCAGCTCCAGCCCGCGGGAAACAACGTCTTCACCCTGTACACCGACCCGACGCCGGGCGCGCCTCAGCCTTCCTCCGGCGCCGCCGTAATCAACAACCTCGGCATTGGCACCCTGTCGAGCCTGGTCATTTATTCGGGCGGGGCTTTCAACATCGGCGAGTTGCGCGTCGGCACGACCTACGCCGACGTGACCCCCGCGAGTACCCTGACCTGGACCGGCGCGGCCAGTGGGATGTGGAGCCTCGCGGGCAGCGATGCCAACTGGACGGGCGCGGCAAGCGCCTACAGCGATGGCTCCGCCGTGACGTTCTCCGACTCGGGAATGAACCACAACATTACGATCGCCAACGGCGGTGTTCAGCCATCCAGCGTCACTTTCACTAATAACGCCACCTCCTACAGTTTTTCCGGCGGAGCAATCTCCGGTTCGGCAACGCTCACCCTTAACGGCTCCGGGAGCGTCACGTTGAAAAACGTCAACACCTACACGGGCAGCACGACGATTAACGGCGGCACCCTGCAGATCGGCGCCGGCGGCGCTACTGGTTCGCTCTCCTCCAACGCCGCCGCCACAATCACCACGAACGGGACGCTCGTCTTCTGCCGCAGTAATACGGTTACGCAGGGCACGGACTTCAGCTCGGCTGCCGTCACGGGCTTGGGCTCCCTGGTGCAAGCCGGGCCGGGCATGCTTGTGCTCAAAGCCGCCAATTCCTACAGCGGAGGCACGATCGTCAACGCCGGTAGTTTGCAGTTGGGCAACAGCGCTGCATTGGGGACGGGTCCGCTGGTGGTGAACAAGGGGCTTGTCGATCTGAACGGGTACAGTCTCGCCGTTGGCGCCCTCAGCGGCAGCGGGACGATCACCGACGTGGCAGGCAGCGGGGCCGATACGTTGACCGTCGGCATGGGCGGCACAAGCGGCGCCTTCTCGGGGACAATCCAGAACGGCTCGGGCAGGTTGTCGCTGGTCGTGGCGGCTGGCGCCGGAACGCAGGTGCTCAGCGGCACGAACACTTATACGGGCGGCACGCACATCAACGGCGGCATCCTGAACTTCACGGCCTCTGCATTACCGTATGGCGCGGCCAACAGCATCACCTTCGGCGGCGGGACACTGCAATATGCCGCCAGCAACACGGCCGACGTTTCGGCGCAATCGCGCCCGTCGGGTCGGGCCAAACGGCCTTCCTCGACACCGGCGCGAATCTCGTGCAGTTCGCCTCGCCCTTGAGCGGCTCGGGCGGCCTCACTAAGGCGGGCGCCGGCACGCTTGTCTTGGCGGCCTCGGAAACGTACCTTGGCGCCACCACGATTTCTGCCGGCACGCTGCAAATTGGCGCGGGCGGCGGCAGCGGTTCGCTCTCCACAGGCACCGCGGCCGCAATCATCGATAATGGAACGCTCGTCTTCAGCCGAAGCGATACGGTCACGCAAGGGACGAACTTCAGCTCAGCGCCAATCAAGGGCAACGGCTCCCTGGTCCAGGCCGGCCCCGGCACCCTGGTGCTCACTGCCTCCAACGGTTTCACCGGCGGCACGATCGTCAATGGCGGCACGCTGCAGTTGAACGCCGCCGATACCGGTGGCACGGCGGCCTTGGCGCCCGGTTCGGCGGTCACCGTCGGCAGCGGCGCCACTTTGCTGGGTAACGTTTCGGATCCCCTCGGCTATTCGGGCGGCACCGTCAGCTTGACCATCCAGACCGGCGGTCGTTTCTACGAAAACAACACGTTCCGCGCATCGCTCACGACTGTCAACATGACGGGCGGCACCATCAGTTCCGGTGCAACGGGCGACGGCACCGGCGCCAACGGCACGCTTAGCCTCAATGGTGTATGGACTGCAACTTCCGACGCCGCCGGCAACCCTGCGCTGATTAACGCTACGGAGATTTCCCTCAATGGGGGCAGTTTCACCGTGACCCGCGGCACCGGGGCGGTCGATATGCTTGTCAGTTCGAACATTGTTGACTACGCCGGCGGTGGCCAGGCGCTGACTAAAAACGGCAACGGCATCTTGGATCTCACCGGATCGAGCAACTACACCGGCGGCACGGTCGTCAACGGCGGGGTGTTGCAATTGGCCAACAGTGCCGCGTTGGGTATGGGCTCCCTGACCGTGACCGGGGGGCTGGTCGATCTGAACGGATTCAGCGCCACCGTCGGCGCCTTAAGCGGCAGCGGGACAATCGACGACGTGGCGGGCGGCGGAGCGATCGTGTTGACCATCGGCAACAGCGGACTCTCGGGAACATTCTCCGGGACCATCCAGAACAGCTCGGGCACGCTGTCGCTGGTCAAGACCGGCTCGGGAACGCAGGTGCTCAGCGGCGCGAATACGTATACCGGCGGCACGACGATCTCGGCCGGTACCCTGCTGCTGCAGTTGAGCATAAGCAGCACCTCCAACGGCGTGGTTCTCGGAAATGTCCTCGACAATGCCACCCTGGCCTTCAACAATAATGCCCCGCAGGCATTCTCCAACGTCGTCAGCGGCAGTGGCGGCCTGACCAAGGCCGGCGCCGGCGTGCTCAGCCTGCTGGCCGCCAACACCTACATCGGTCCGACCACAATTACGGCCGGTACGCTGCAAGTCGGCAGCGGCGGCAACTTGGGCTCGATCTCCGCCGCCAGCCTGATTACGATCGGCGCCGGCGGCACGCTCGCCTTCAGCCACAGCGATACGTTGACGCAAGGCACGAACTTCAGCAGCGTCATCACCGGCAGCGGCGGGCTCGTGCAGGCCGGCCCTGGCACGCTCATTCTCAACGGGGCGAATAGTTACACTGGCACAACGGCGGTCAATTCCGGTATCCTGGAGCTCGCCACTTCCGGCTCGCTTTACGGCGGGAACACGGCAAGCTGGGCAAGCAACATCAGCGTTGCCAGCGGCGGCACGCTGGCGGTCACCATCGGCGGGCCGAGCGATTTCAGCGCCAACGGCGGCGCGCAGGCTGCGGTGCTGCTCGCCAGTACGTTCCAAGTCGGCTCCTACTTCGGCTTCGACACCACGAACTCGGTGACCTCGGTCTTGGCGCAAGGGGTGACTGCCTCCTCTTCTCTCTTCCAAGACGGGGCCTATCTCAGCGCACCGATCGCTGTGCAAAATACCTTCGGCATTTCTAAACTCGGCACGGGGACCTTGGTCCTGCTGGCCTCCAACGGCAACACCTACACCGGCGGCACCTCGGTGGCCAATGGGGAACTCGTGATGCAGGGCACAGGTGGGGCGGGTGCGGTGAGCGTGACGAACTCCCTTCCGCAGGGCACGACCGTGCTCTCGGTCCAGAATAGCTATGCCTTGGGCGCTCGAACGTTGACGAAGCAGTTGAACCCGATCAGCTTGAACGCCACGGGCGGCAGCCTCTCGGCTGCCATTCTCGAGATTGGGGCCAAGCAGGGCACCAACGTTGCTACCAATAGTTGGGACTTCGCCTACGGAGTGGTTGCGGCCGGTGCGACGCCCGGCAACGGGCAGATCAGCCTCAGCCCAAGTGCCTCGGGGGGCAACAACAGCGGCGTGGGCTTTGCCGCCTTCAACTCCGGTTCGCTTTCCACGCCGCGGGTCGTGGGTCTGCTGGCGGTCGTAAATGGCACCACCACGGCGACCTTGCAGACGCTGCAGGAGGGGACCTACTTTGCCGCCGGGAACCACCTCACGCTGGGTTCTCCCACCGCCAACAACACGCTGGATCTGCTGAACCCGGTCGACCTGAATGCCGCGTCCGGCGCGGCCGCGCGCAGCAGTTCGTCTCAATCCGCGGGGTGAGCATTGCGCCGGAGGGCGAGTATGCGGGCGCGATCATCAATTCCAACACGGCGGGCGCGGGGGGCATCCTCGTCAATTTCAGCGGGAACGGCGGCTTGATCTTCGCCAGTCCGACTTCGTCGTACGTGGCCCAGACCCTGCAGGTCAACGGGGGCGCGGTCTTTGTGGGCACGGGCGACCCGGCGGCTGCGGGCCAGACGGGGCCCTTCGGTTCCGGGGCGGCGGCCCTGCAGATCGGCACCAGCGCGACCAGCGGTGGGGCCAACCTGGGCTTCATGACCTACGGAGCGAATGCGGGCGTCGGCCCTGCCCCGACGATCATCACCAATCGGAGCCTGGTGGTCGGCGGCAACGGCGCGCCGTCGACGGGCGTGGTCCTGGGCGGATTCACCGATGACTACACGGCCATCAACGGCAGCATCACTTTGAACGGCTCGGCGACCTTCACGGCCAATGGGCCGGCGGCCGGCGGCCGGGTCGACTTCAATGGCACGATCAGCGGCAGCGGGGCGGTGGCAGTGGGCAACGGTTCGTCGACCAGCGTGGAAGGCGACTCCAACGCCAATGGGATCAAGGGCATCCAGTTATTGAACAACGGGACGGTGGTCTTCGCCGGGGCGAACGGCTACACGGGTCCCACGACCATCAACAACGGCGAGTTGTACGTCAACGGGTCGTTGAATGCGGCGAGCGCGGTTTCGGTGCTGTCGGGCGCGACGCTGGGGGGCAAAGGAACGGTCAACGGCGCGGTGACGGTCCAGGCGGGCGGCATGCTGGAGGGCGGCCAGATGGGCAGCGGCACGCTGACGGTTGGCGGCGGTCTGAGCTTTACGGGGAGTGGATCGGCGATTAACTTCGGAGGGCTGGCTACCACCGGCGGCCCCGGGATCAAGATCAACGGCAGCCTGAGCATCAGCAACCCGGTGATGATCGATGTCACGGGCGCGATCCCGGCCACGGGCGATTATCCGCTGATCAGTTCCAGCAGCCCGAACCTGGTGGCCGGCAATTTCGCGGTTGGGACGCTACCGGGCCGCGCCTCGGCAACGCCTATGGTCAGCGGCGGCGAGTTGTTCCTGGACGTGACCGCGCTGTATTCGGTGGCCTGGACGGGCAGCAACGGCAGCGATTGGAACGCGGCCGGCAACTTTATCCAGATGGGAGGGGTTGATCCCTACAGCAAGTTCCAGCCTGGCGATGCGGTCGTCTTCAGCAACACGGCGGCGAACACGAGCGTGACGTTGAATACGGGGAACGTCGTTCCCAGCAGCGTGACGTTCAGCAACTCGACCGCGACCTATACGCTTTCGGGTTCCAACGGCATCAGCGGCGTGACGGGGTTGAGCGTCACGGGCGGGGGGCTGGTGGTCCTCACGAACACGAATACCTATTCGGGTCCGACGACGATTTCGGCGGGCACGCTGCAGCTTGGCACCGGCACGGCGGGCCAGGACGGCTCGATCTATTACACCAGTCGGATCAGCAACAGCGGGGCGCTGGTCTATGATCTGGCCGGGTCGCAGACCTACGGCGGGGTGATCAGCGGCAGCGGCTCCCTGACGAAGGCGGGCGGCGGGGCGCTGGTCTTGACGAATGCGGACGCTGCGTCGGCGACGACAATCAGCGGCGGGACGCTGCAGCTCGGCCTGGGAAGCTACGGCAACGACGGCACGCTCGGCGGCCCCATCACGGACAATGGCGTGCTAGTGGCGAACTACTTTGGAACGCAGACCTTGAGCGGGTCGATCAATGGCACTGGCACGCTGACGAAGGCCGGCCCCGGCACGCTGATCTTGACCAATGTGGAGTCTTACGGCGGCGGGACCACGATTTCGGCCGGCACGCTGCAGCTTGGCAACGGCGCGACGAACGGTTCGCTGGCCGGCAACGTCGCCGTCGCCGCCGGCGCAGGGCTGGCTATTGACAATCCCCTGCCGCTGACCTGCGGCGGCGTGATCAGCGGCAGCGGCGGGCTGACCATGCTCGGCGCCAGCACGCTGACCTTGACCAATGCGAATACCTACACGGGCGGGACCACGATCTCGTCCGGCACGCTGCAGCTTGGCAACGGCACGACCAACGGATCGCTGTCGGCGACGGGCCTGGTGACCAACAACTCGGCGCTGGTCTTCGACCCCGGCGCCACGCAGAGCTACGGCGGCGTTATCACCGGCGGCGGGGCCCTGGCCAAGCTCGGTGCGGGCACGCTGTATCTGACCGGTTCCACGAATTCCTACGGCGGCGGCACATCCCTTTCGGCCGGCGCGCTGAACTTTGTGGCCGGCGCGATTCCGAGCGGGGCCGGCACGATCAGCTTCAACGGCGGCACCCTGCAATGGGCCGCCGGCAATACGCAGGACGTCTCCGCCAGCATCGCGGCGATTGCCTCGGGGCAGGCGGCGATCCTCGACACCGGGTCCAACAGCGTGACGTTCAACACCGGCCTCTCAGGGCCAGGCGGCTTGACCAAGCTTGGCGCCGGCACGCTGACCCTGGCGGCCTCCAACGGCTACGGCGGCGCTACCGCCGTCAACGGCGGCACGCTCGTCGCCCTGAACACCGCTTCCTTGCCGGGCTATGCCGCGGGACTGATCTCGGTCTCCGGTTCCGCCAGCATGCTGGTCGTAGAGGCCGGCAACAATCCGGGCGAGTTCGGCGTCAACGACATCACCAACTTGCTGGCGACGGCGTCGTTCAGCGGCAACGCCAACTTCGGCATCCAGGTCGTGTCCCCGGAGACTTTTGTCGAGCCCAGCGGCCTCAACGGATCGTTCGGTTTTGTGAAGCTTGGCGGAGGCGTATTCGACCTTAACGGCGTCGCCAACTATTCCGGGTCCACCAAGGTCAACGGCGGCGTGCTGGTCGCCGGCAGCACCAGTTCCTTGGCCGGCTACTCGACCAGTCTCAGCGCGTCGAGCGTCTCGGTCGCCGCCGGCAGCACGCTGGCCGTTCAAGAGGGCACGCAACCCGGCGAGTTTGGCACGAGCGACATCAACAACGTGCTGGGGACGGCGAAGTTCGCCTCCGGCGCTAACTTCGGCATCCAGGTCGTGGCCCCGGAGAGCGTTTCCTATGGCGGGCCCGGCAATTCGATCAGCGGTTCGTTGGGCTTGATGATGCTCGGCAGCGGTACCCTGACGCTTGGCGGAGCGAACTCCTATTCCGGCTCCACTACGATCAGTTCCGGAGTGCTGGCGGTAGCCGGCAGCGTGGGCTCGGGTGTTGCGGGACCGTTGGGCAGCAGCACGTCGGCCATCGCCCTGGGCGACGCCAACAGCGGCACCAGCCCTGTGGAATTGGCTATAAGCGGCGGGTACGCGATAGGGCGGAACGTCCTTGTGGGCGCCGGCACGAACAGCTCGGCGCCGGCCACGCTGGCGAGCCTGACCAACGCCAATGCCACCTACAGCGGCACGATCACCCTCAACAGTTCGCTCAACATCGCTTCCGCGGCCACCGGCAGCAACGCCCTGACCTTCTCCGGCAGCCTTGTCAACGGCAGCGGGACGGCCAACGGCGTCACGCTCACAGGGCCGGGCAACGTGGTCTTCAGCGGCTCGGCCGGCGAGTCGTACAGCGGGCCGACGAACGTCAATGGCGGCACGCTCACCGTCGGCCCTAGCACCTGGCTCCCTGCCACGACCCTTTCTCAGTCCGGGTCGAGCCTGGTCTCGCTACAATACGCGGGGACCCAGGCCCTGAACGGCCTGTACGGTTCGCCGGGCACCGCGCTGAACCTGAAGAGCAGTTCGGCACTTGTCGTCGGCAGTGGTGCTTACGGTGGTTCGATCAGCGGCGTCGCTGCCCTACTGACAAAAACCACCAGCGGGACCTTGATTCTCAGCGGATCGAACAGCTACAGCGGCCCTACGACGATCAGCGGGAACCCTCAAGGCGGGCGCGGCCAACGCGTTCTCACCCACCTCGGCGTTGATAATCAGCGGCGGCACGCTCGACGCCACGGGCTTTCCCCAAAAGGTCGGCGGGCTGGCGGTCGGCAGTTTGGGGACTCTGGACCTGACGATCGGGACCGTTTTGAGCAGCACCGGGGCGGACAGCCTGGGTGGCACGCTCAACCTCTACGGCAGTCTCACCGGCGGGACCGACGAACTGATGGCTTACGCGTCTCGCACCGGCACATTCGCCAACCTGAGCCTCAATGGCCTCGCCTGGAGCGGAACACTGGACTACGCGAGCAACGGGCTCTACTTGATCGTGGGAACCAACACCTCGGTCCTGGGGGCCTCGACCAATTCCGTTTCGCTGGGCCGCGTGATGCTCAACCATATCCCATCGGCAAACGTCATCATCGGCCTCACCGGCGGCACGTCGGCGACCGGTTTCAGCGCGGCGACCAGCGGGGGGGCCACGGCCTCGGCCAGTGGCAACGGACCGGGGGCGGTCGCGCCATCAACGTCCGGGACCGTTACCATCGGCCTGGCCAATGCCACCGGTTCTTACAGCGGCACGGTCCAGGTGCAGAACAGCGGCGACGACGGTCTTGGCGACGGCCCCAACAACGCGGACGCAGGGCAGGGAAACGCCCAAAGCCCGATCTCGATCAGCGTGACGGGTACGGTGGTCGCAAACCGGCTGGTGACAGCTTCACCGGCCAACGTTGGACGTCAGATGGCTGGAGCGACGGTTCCAGACGCGGCTGGCACGACCACTCTGACCTCGACCGGGGCCGATGACCTGTTCACCCGCGTCACGGTGGGCGGAACGCTTTTCAACGGCACGACCACCAGCGGCACGACCGCGGCCAGCGGTACTGTGCTGGGCGTGGCCGCCAGTGGATACCTGACAACCCTAACAACCAGCGGCGAAGGGCTTGCCGGCGAGTCACCCATCAACGTCACCGTGGATTACACGGCCACGCCGCTCGCCAATCGCGTGGTGACTTCCACGTCGGCCAGCCTGGGCCTGATCCACCTTGGCCAAACAGTCGCGCCGCAGTCGCTCACCTTGTCCACCAGCGGCGGCGATGCGAATTTCACGCGCGTAACGGTGGGCAATGCCGGGCCGGACGCCAACGGCCTTTCGGTCAGCGGGGGCGCAACCCGACGTTCAACGGGCTCTCGGTGACCGACATCCGCACGATCTCCGGCACGCCCAATGCGGCCGGGGTTCTCTACGGCACGCTAATGCTGCCGACTAACGGCGAGGGCCTCACGGGCGAATCGCCGATCAACGTGCCGGTCAGCTACAGCGTGCAGGTCTTCTCCGGCAGCGGCATCTGGACCGGCGGCAGCGGCAGTTCCTGGGCCTCAAGCGGCAACTGGACCGATGGCAACGGCTCCGGCATCCAGGCCGTCCCCGGCACCTGGGGCTACAACGATACGGCCGCCTTCAACGGTTCGGGGTCGGCCACCGCGATCGACCTCACGGGCGTGAATCCCACTCTCCAGGCATTGAGTTTCAGTAATTCCAGTTATTCGCTCAGCAACGGCAGCTTGACGCTCAGCAGCAGCGGCACGGCCACGGTGACGGTCAGCAGCGGCACGCAATCGATCAACACGCCGATCACGCTCGCCGCCGGGAGCGCCGCCTTTGCCATCAATGGCGGGGCCTTGCTCTTGAACTCCACGATCAGCGGCAGCGGCGGATTTACGAAGACGGGGTCCGGCGGCTTGACGCTGCCCGGGGCCGACACGCTGGTCGCAACGGGCCCGATCGCCGTCGCCCAGGGCACGCTGGCCGCCCCGCTGGGGATTCCGCACGGCGGCGGAGGCATCACCCTCGCTTCCGGCGCTACCCTGCAGGCTGCCGGCCTAGTCAATCGCGCTTTGACGGGGGCCGGAACGGTGACTGCCACCGGCGATCTGTTCATCGGCAAATCGACGCAGCCGGGCCAATTCAACCAGGGAGGCGGTCCGGGCGTCGGCGGCACACTGAACGTCGGCAGCAATGCGGTCCTCCTCGTTTCCAGCGACGCGGTCATTCTCGGCAGCCAGACCAACCTGGGCAACGGCGGCAGTCTCACGACGCTCAACGGCGCGCAACTCGGCAACGCCACGTCGCTCGACGCCTCGAAGGTCCTGACGGCCACGGGCAACGCCACCATCAACGGCGACTTTGTCAACAACGGCGTCGTCAACGGGCCGACCGGCGGGGCAATTGCTCACCTTCACGCAATTCGTGGATGGGGCAGGGACCACAACGGGAAATATCGAGTATGCCGGCGGCTACAGTTTTGGCAACGGCCCTGCGGCCGTCACGGTCGAGAGCGTGCTCCTCGACCCTAGCAACACGTTGATCCTGGATGTTGCCGGCAGCACGCCGGGCAGCGGCTATGACCAGTTGGAGATCTCCGGGTTGGCCACGCTCGACGGTACACTCGACGTGGACCTCATGGACGGCTTCACACCATCGGCCGGCCAGAGCTTCGATCTCTTCGAAGGTGCGATGACCGGCAATTTTTCCCAGGTCAATTTACCGGCCTTGCCCAGCGGTTTGAGTTGGGACGCCGAGAACCTGTACACGGCGGGCGTTGTCACGGTCGTGCCGGAGCCCTCGACCCTCGCCCTGCTCGCGGTCGGCGCCGTCGCTCTGTTCGCGCATCGGTGCCGGCGAAGGCGTCCGGCAGCCACGGCGCGTTTCCAAACGCGCGAACTCACGGCGTCCGTGACGAAGATGCTGCAAGTGTGCTTGGCGGTGGCGCTCGTGGCGTCCGCGGCGTCGGGGCAGGCCGCCACGGTCCTCTTTCACGACACGTTTCAGGGGACGATGTCCAACTTGTGGACAATCGTCCGGCCCAACGCGTCCTACTACACGCTGCAGCCGAACGATCTGGATCTCCGCGCCAACAGCGGCGATCTGTGGCTCGGCGAAAATGACGCCTTGAACGTATTCCTCATCCCGACTCCAACCACCGGCAATTTCGTCGTCACCTTGGGGCTGAGCTCCTTCGTGCCCACCTCGCAAAGCAACGCGCCCAGATCCGCTGCTGGCGTACGACAGCGACAATGGCTACGTCCGGGCCGATTATGGTTACCATTCGTTCGAAACGACGCCCCAGTATGGGATCGAGTTCGCGGACGAGATACCCAGCCCCAACACGTTTACGTCGACCTGCACCGCGCAGAACTTCGGATCGAATCCGTTCTACCTGCGGATGGAGAAGGTCGGGGACGTATACACCGAGTACTACAGCACGGACGGCATAAATTATGTGCAGTGCAACGGGTCGATCACCTATGGCAACGGGACGCCCGCGGAGCTTGGGTTCTGCGCCATGGTGGACCCCTTGCAAACGAGCCAGGCGTACATCAATGACTTTGAGGTCGACAGCCTTTCCACGACCTCAACTTACAATTCCACGCTCGCGCTATTGGGCACTGGCAGCGTCACGCTACGGGCGATGCGCAACAGCGGCGCAACAACGACCGCGGTGCTAAGTGAGACAAGCGGACTCGCCGCGGCCGGGTTCAACAGCACTCTGGGCGGCGCAGCCATGATCAGCCCGGCCAGCGGAGTCGTGGCCGCTGGCGGCACGCAAACCCTAAGTCTGGGCTGGAACAGCTACGCAACCACCGGCCCGCTCACGGGCACGGTAACCCTGAGCAATACGAGCAATTCGGCGGACACGTTCAATTCCTCGGGCAACGTCATCAATATGACCGGAGCCGTGGTCGATAATCGCATCGTCACGGCAAGCACCGTCAACTTCGGATTGGTCCATGTGGGCGGCGCAACCACCGCAACCGGCATAAGCACGCTCAGCACGACGGGCGCTGACGGCTACTTCACCCGGGTGACAGTCGCCACTACCGGCGGCACGGGGAACTTCCAGGTCATCGGCGGCACCGGCACCCTCTTCAACTCCGCCGCCTCGACCGGAAGCCGGACCCTGACAGGCACTTTCGCCACGGCCGGCCTCTACAGTGGCAGCGTGACCCTCGTGACCGGAGGCGAAGGTCTGTCGGGCGAGTCGCCGCAGAATGTCTCCGTGCCCTACGTGGCCCAGGTCTTCTCCGGCAGCGGCTGCTGGAACGGCGGCAGCGGTTCCTGGGGCGCCAACAACAACTGGTCCGATAGCAACGGCTCGGGCGTCCAGGCCGCTCCGGGCATGTGGGGCTATAACGACACGGCTACCTTCAGCGGCTCCAGCGCCGTAACCGCGATCGACCTGACGGGCATGAATCCCACCCTCCAGGCCCTGAGCTTCAGCAATTCCAGCTATACGCTGAGCAATGGCAGCCTGACGCTCAACAGCAATAGCGGCACCGCCACAGTAACGGTCAGCAGCGGCACGCAGACGATCAACACGCCGATCACGCTGGCCGGCAATACGGCCTTTGGCATCAACGGCGGGGCCTTGCTGCTCGACTCCACGATCAGCGGCTCGGGCGGGTTCGTCAAGAGCGGGTCCGGCAGCCTGACGCTCAGTGGAGGCGATACGCTGACTTCAACGGGCACGCTGGCGGTTAGCCAGGGCACGCTGGCCGCCCCGGTCGGCATTCCACA
Source organism: uncultured Planctomycetia bacterium (assembly GCA_963824275.1). Classification (GTDB taxonomy): domain Bacteria; phylum Planctomycetota; class Planctomycetia; order Pirellulales; family Thermoguttaceae; genus JANXQG01. The sequence goes on from CAWGOT010000015.1 coordinate 162,666, forward strand.
CGGCGGCGGAAATGTCACGCTGGCTGCGGGCGCGACCCTGCAGGCCGCCGCGCAGATCAAGCGGGGCGTTACCGGCGCTGGAACCGTGACCGCCACCGGCGACCTGTACATCGGCACCTCGACGCAAGCGGGCCAATTCAACCAGGGCGGCGGACCGGGCATCGGCGGCACGCTCAACGTCGGCGGCAATGCGGTTGTGCTGCTTTCCAGCGATACAGCCATTCTCGGCAGCCAGACGAACCTCGGCAACGGCGGCAGCCTGACGACCTTGAACGGCGCACAGCTCGGCAATGCCGGGTCGGTCGATCCGTCGAAGGTCCTGACGGCCTCGGGCAATGCCACGGTCAACGGCAACTTCGTCAACAACGGCGTGGTCAACGGGCCGACCGGCGGCCAGGAACTGACGTTCACGCAGGCAGTCGCAGGGGCCGGCACCACGACGGGCGATGTCGAGTATGCCGGCAGCTATAGCCCTGGCAACGGCCCGGCGGCCGTACCGGTCCAGAATGTGCTCTTTGATTCAACGTCGACCTTGGTCATGGATTTCGCAGGGCAACTGCCCGGCAGCGGTTACGACCAGTTGGAGATCTCCGGCACGGCCGAGCTGGGCGGCACGTTGGAGATCGACCTTTTGAACGGTTTTGCGCCGTCCCGGGGCGAGAGTTTTGAGATCTTCAGTGGCCCTACGACGGGCAGCTTTTCGCAGATCAGTCTGCCCTTTCTGGGCGTGGGCGAGAGCTGGAATACCAGTAACCTCTACACGACCGGTACGATCAGCGTCGTGCCGGAGCCCTCGACCCTCGCCCTGCTCGCCGTCGGCGCCATCGGTTTTCTTGTTCTTGCGCGGCGAGAACACAGAGGATGCAGCGCACGGCGAAGCGATGTGCGTCGTGCGGCTTTGGTAACGAGAGGCTGCGATTCGTTTCTCGGGAGACGACGAGGGACTTATTTGGTGGCGGCGAGGTCTCTTGGCGGCGGCTTTGGCGACAGCGTTGTTCTCAGGAATGACACTAGCGGCGCCCATTACGCTCACCTACTCGGGCGTAGGTTCAGGAACGATTGGGACAACGTCCTTCACCGGAGCGAGCTTTACGATCACGGCCATTGCGGATACGTCGGGCGTCTACTCTTGGACCGCTTATGGCGGTGAGTCAGGGTACTCGTTGCTCGACTCGGCAGACTCAATTTCGATTGGCGGCGTGGGCACGTTTTCTATCACCTCACCGACGCAGTCGTTTGTCAATAATTCGACCGAAATAGCCGGTTTTCAATGGGGCGTGTCGCCTTACACGGACTTCTACGACAGTCAAGCAGCAGCAGCGTGGGCAGGTTGGGATATGCTCAACTCGATCGGTCCGATTACAGGAAACGACTCGCTATTCCAGTGGACCGACGAGACAGTGATGACAAATGACGGCAGGTTGATATTCGACAGTGCATCGACACCTGGCTCATTTCAAGCGATTGTGAGCACGGTTTCCCAGGCTGGCGGCCTGGCGTTCAGCGGCAGCGTTGTCACGTTGCGGGCGATGCGAGAACAGCGGCACGACGACGGCCGTGACGATGAGTGAGACAAGCGGCCTGGCCGCGGCCGGGTTCAGCAGCAGTCTGGGCGGCGCAGCCACAATCAGTCCGAACAGCGGTATCGTGAGCGCTGGCGGAGCGCAATTCTCGCATTGGGCTGGAACAGCTACGCGACGACTGGCCCGCTCACGGGCACCGTAACCCTGAGCAATACGAGTAACTCGGCGGACCCCTTCAACTCCTCGGGGAATGTCATCAGCATGACCGGGGCTGTCGTCGACAATCGCATCGTCTCGGCCAGCACAGTCAACTTCGGATTGGTTCATGTGGGCGGCGCAACCACCGCGACCGGCATAAGCACGCTCAGCACGACGGGCGCTGACAGCTACTTCACTCGGGTGACGGTCACCACTACCGGCGGCACGGGAAATTTCCTGGTCACCGGCGGCTCCGGCACGCTCTTCAACTCCGCCGCCTCGACCGGAAGCCGGACCCTGACAGGCACTTTCGCCACGGCCGGCCTCTACAGTGGCAGCGTGACCCTCGTGACCGGAGGCGAAGGTCTGCCGGGCGAGTCGCCGCAGAATGTCTCCGTGCCCTACGTGGCCCAGGTCTTCTCCGGCAGCGGCTGCTGGACCGGCGGCAGCGGTTCCTGGGCGCCGAACAACAACTGGTCCGATAGCAACGGCTCGGGCGTCCAGGCCGCTCCGGGCATGTGGGGCTATAACGACACGGCTGCCTTCAGCGGCTCCAGCGCCGTAACCGCGATCGACCTGACGGGCATGAATCCCACCCTCCAGGCCCTGAGCTTCAGCAATTCCAGCTATACGCTGAGCAATGGCAGCCTGACGCTCAACGCTAGCGGCGGCACGGCCACCGTGACGGTCAGCAGCGGCACGCAATCGATCAACACGCCGATCACGCTGGCCGCCGGGACGCCGCCTTTGCCATCAACGGCGGGGCCTTGCTCTTGAACTCCACGATCAGCGGCAGCGGCGGATTAACGAAGACGGGGTCCGGCGGCTTGACGCTGCCCGGGGCCGACGCGCTGGTCGCGACCGGCCCGATCGCCGTTGCCCAGGGCACGCTGGCCGCTCCGCTGGGGATTCCGCACGCGGGTAGAAGCATCAACCTGTCCGCCGGCGGTACGCTTCAGGCCGCCGGCTTGGTGAATCGGGCCGTGACGGGGGCCGGCACGGTGACCGCGACCGGCGACCTGTTCATCGGCAATTCGGCGCAGCCTGGCCAATTCAACCTGGGAGGCGGCCCGGGCGTCGGCGGCACCCTCAACGTCGGCGGCAACGCGGTCCTCCTCGTTTCCAGCGACGCGGTCATTCTCGGCAGCCAGACCAACCTGGGCAACGGCGGCAGCCTAACCACCTTGAACGGGGCGCAACTCGGCAACGCCGCGTCGCTCGACGCCTCGAAGGTCCTGACGGCCACGGGCAACGCCACCGTCAACGGCGACTTCGTCAATAACGGCGTCGTCAACGGGCCGACCGGCGGGACAATTGCTGACCTTTACGCAATTCGTGGAAGGGTCTGGCAGCACGACGGGCAATATCGAGTATGCCGGCGGTTACAGTTTTGGCAACGGCCCTGCCGCCGTCGCGGTCGACAACGTGCTCCTCGACCCCGGCAACACGCTGATCCTGGACGTTGCCGGCAGCTCACCGGCAGCGGCTACGATCGCTTGGAGATCTCCGGGTTGGCCACGCTCGGCGGTACACTCGACGTGGACCTCATGGACGGCTTCACACCATCGGCCGGCCAGAGCTTCGATCTCTTCGAAGGTGCGATGACCGGCAATTTTTCCCAGGTCAATTTACCGGCCTTGCCCAGCGGTTTGAGTTGGGACGCCGAGAACCTGTACACGGCGGGCGTTGTCACGGTCGTGCCGGAGCCCTCGACCCTCGCCCTGCTCGCGGTCGGCGCCGTCGCTCTGTTCGCGCATCGGTGCCGGCGAAGGCGTCCGGCAGCCACGGCGCGTTTCCAAACGCGCGAAGTCACGGCGTCCGTGACGAAGATGCTGCAAGTGTGCTTGGCGGTGGCGCTCGTGGCGTCCGCGGCGTCGGGGCAGGCCGCCACGGTCCTCTTTCACGACACGTTTCAGGGGACGATGTCCAACTTGTGGACAATCGTCCGGCCCAACGCGTCCTACTACACGCTGCAGCCGAACGATCTGGATCTCCGCGCCAACAGCGGCGATCTGTGGCTCAGCGAAAATGACGCCTTGAACGTATTCCTCATCCCGACTCCAACCACCGGCAATTTCGTCGTCACCTTGGGGCTGAGCTCCTTCGTGCCCACCTCGCAAAGCAACGCGCCGCAAATCGCGCTGCTGGCGTACGACAGCGACGACAGCTATATTCGGGCCGATTACGGTTGCCACGCTCCTACAAGCGGTCTGCAATCGCTCGAGTTTGCGTACGAAATTCCCAGCCCCAACACGTACACGGGAACCTACACTACGCAGAACTTCGGATCGAATCCGTTCTACCTGCGAATGGAGAAGGTGGGCGACGTGTACACGGAGTACTACAGCACGGACGGCATGAACTATGTGCAGTGCAACGGATCGATCACCGACGCCGGCTTGACGCCCGCGTACCTCGGGTTCTGCGCGATGGTGGACCCCTTGCAAACGAGCCAGGCGTACATCAATGACTTTGAGGTCGACAGCCTTTCCTCCACGTCAACGTCTGCTTCCACGCTCGCGCTTTCGGGGGGCAGCGTTACGCTGCGGGCGATGCGCAACAACGGCACGACGACGGCCGCGACGTTGAGCGAGACGAGCGGGCTCGCCGCGGCGGGTTTCAACTGCCGTTTGAGCGGCGCAACCACGGTCAATCCGGCCAGCGGCGTCGTAAACGCAGGCGGCACGCAAACCCTAAGTCTGGGCTGGAACAGCTACGCAACCACCGGCCCGCTCACGGGCACGGTAACCCTGAGCAATACGAGTAACTCGGCGGACCCCTTCAACTCCTCGGGGAATGTCATCAGCATGACCGGAGCCGTGGTCGACAATCGCATTGTCTCGGCCAGCACCGTCAACTTCGGATTGGTTCATGTGGGCGGCGCAACCACCGCAACCGGCATAAGCACGCTCAGCACGACGGGCGCTGACAGCTACTTCACTCGGGTGACGGTCGCCACTACCGGCGGCACGGGAAATTTCCTGGTCACCGGCGGCACCGGCACGCTCTTCAACTCCGCCGCCTCGACCGGAAGCCGGACCCTGACAGGCACTTTCGCCACGGCCGGCCTCTACAGTGGCAGCGTGACCCTCGTGACCGGAGGCGAAGGTCTGTCGGGCGAGTCGCCGCAGAATGTCTCCGTGCCCTACGTGGCCCAGGTCTTCTCCGGCAGCGGCTGCTGGAACGGCGGCAGCGGTTCCTGGGCGCCGAACAACAACTGGTCCGATAGCAACGGCTCGGGCGTCCAGGCCGCTCCGGGCATGTGGGGCTATAACGACACGGCTACCTTCAGCGGCTCCAGCGCCGTAACCGCGATCGACCTGACGGGCATGAATCCCACCCTCCAGGCCCTGAGCTTCAGCAATTCCAGCTATACGCTGAGCAATGGCAGCCTGACGCTCAACAGCAATAGCGGCACCGCCACAGTAACGGTCAGCAGCGGCACGCAGACGATCAACACGCCGATCACGCTGGCCGGCAATACGGCCTTTGGCATCAACGGCGGGGCCTTGCTGCTCGACTCCACGATCAGCGGCTCGGGCGGGTTCGTCAAGAGCGGCTCCGGCGGCCTGACGCTCAGTGGAGGCGATACGATGAGCTCAACGGGCACGCTGGCGGTTAGCCAGGGCACGCTGGTCGCCCCGGTCGGCATTCCACACGGCGGCGGAAATGTCACGCTGGCTGCGGGCGCGACCTGCAGGCCGCCGCGCAGATCAAGCGGGCCGTTACCGGCGCTGGAACCGTGACCGCCACCGGCGACCTGTACATCGGCACCTCGACGCAAGCGGGCCAATTCAACCAGGGCGGCGGACCGGGCATCGGCGGCACGCTCAACGTCGGCGGCAATGCGGTTGTGCTGCTTTCCAGCGATACAGCCATTCTCGGCAGCCAGACGAACCTCGGCAACGGCGGCAGCCTGACGACCTTGAACGGCGCGCAGCTCGGCAATGCCGGGTCGGTCGATCCGTCGAAGGTCCTGACGGCCTCGGGCAATGCCACGGTCAACGGCAACTTCGTCAACAACGGCGTGGTCAACGGGCCGACCGGCGGCCAGGAACTGACGTTCACGCAGGCAGTCGCAGGGGCCGGCGCCACGACGGGCGATGTCGAGTATGCCGGCAGCTATAGCCCTGGCAACGGCCTGGCGGCCGTGCCGGTCCAGAATGTGCTCTTCGATCCGACGTCGACCTTGGTCATGGATTTCGCAGGGCAACTGCCCGGCAGCGGTTACGACCAGTTGGAGATCTCCGGCACGGCCGAGCTGGGCGGCACGCTGGAGATCGACCTTTTGAACGGTTTTGCACCGTCCCGGGGCGAGAGTTTTGAGATCTTCAGCGGCCCTACGGCCGGCAGCTTTTCGCAGATCAGTCTGCCCTTTCTGGGAGTGGGCGAGAGCTGGAATACCAGTAACCTCTACACGACCGGTACGATCAGCGTCGTGCCGGAGCCCTCGGTCCTCGCCCTCCTGGCTGCGGGTCTGATGGCGCTGATGGGTTGGAATCGCCTGCATGCGTCCAAGGACGTTAGAATGCCGAGTTGATCCAAGCAGTTCAGACGCGACGATTCACGGGAACGGCTCATGGAGGAAGGCCGGGAGATCGGCCAACGGGAGGGCCTCGATTCACGCTGCGAGCGGGTAGCGGTTCGCCGTGCGGCAAACGATGGCGCATGGAGGGGGCAGTTCGAACTCTTGACGTACCAGGGCCAACTTGCCCGCGCCCTCCGGATGCTCGTTCCATTTGGCGTCGGCCAGGCGAAAGTGGCCGGCGCGGTGCAAGAGGAAGTCGGCCTCCTTCGTGCGGTCAGGGCGACGGCTGGGGCGATGACGACGGCTCGGGCGACGGCGGCGCCTCGGGCGACGGCAGCGCCTCGGCTACAGCAGCCTAAGCGAAAACGAATGGGGAAGCCAGAGCGGCGGCAGCATCTACAGCGACATTGTGCAAGAAACAGCCGACGCTTTGTTGCAGTCGGAAAGCGCACTATAGTGCGCATTGCACTTGACAATGCGGATCCAACGTTATATTATTCTGTCAGACGCGCATTGTGATGCATATTTGATCGAAATGCCGCGACTTTTTCGTCCAAAAATTAGCTAAAAGCGCACTTTGATGCGCTTCGACGACGATGCTCAGCAAGAAGATCGGACAGCTCTTGCGTACACGACGCGACTTTCTCCATCTTCGTCAGCGCAACCTGGCGGAACTGGCTGGAGTCACATTGCGCGGATTGACCGAAATCGAGAATGGCCGGGGAAATCCCACACTCAAGCAACTTTCGAAGATTGCGAGCGTGCTCGGGTTGGAAGTGACCTTGACCCTGAAGGCACCCGATGCGGCGAGCTAACGTCTACTGCCGTGATACTCTTGCGGGGGTCATAAGTCGGGACTCGGGGGGATATGCCTTCGAGTATCTGCCCTCGTACTTGGCGAATCCCGCCTTGCCGGCAATCAGTCTGACTTTCCCCAAGCGGGAGACAGTTTATCAATCCCCCGTGCTATTCCCGTTTTTTTTCGGCCTGCTGGCGGAGGGCGAGAACAAGTCGCTCGAATGCCGTCTCCTTCGAATCGACGAGCACGACCACTTCACTTGCCTGCTGCGGACCTGCGCGACCGAAACGATCGGCGGCATCACCGTCAGGGAGGTCCCGTGACGAACTGCCCAGGCTGCCTGAAAGCAGGACATTCCACGTTTTGCCAAACTTGCCGGAAACGGCTCTTTGAGGGCAAGAAGGTCTCCCAGGCGCTTCCTTTTTCTCGGCCCGTCTACAATCAAGCCAGGCTGGCGACCGCGGGGAAAAGACTGTCGATTTCAGGTCTCCAGACCAAGATGCCGCTTGTTTTGCGCGGGGGACGGCTGGAGATGACCAAGGTGGGCGGCCAGTATATTCTCAAGCCGATTCCGCTTGGGGAGCTTCAGCATTTGGAAGCGGCGCCAATCAACGAGAACCTGACCATGCAGATCGCCCGCCAGGTGTTTGGCATCCGCGTCGCCGCCAGCGCGCTGGTCGAGTTCGAGGGTGGCGAATTGGCCTATCTGGTCCGCCGCTTCGACGTTGAGGAAAACGGCACGCGGCGCCTGCAGGAAGATTTCGCACAAATCGCCGGGCGATCCGAGGAATCCCATGGGAGAAATTACAAGTACGATTCTTCCTACGAGGAGATCGGCAACCTGATTCGCAAACACGTTGCCGCGCATCAAGTGGAGATGGAGAAATTCCTGCATCTGGTCGTCTTCAACTACCTGGTCCATAACGGCGATGCGCACCTCAAGAATTTTTCGCTGATCCGCAATGACGAAACGGGCGACTACACTTTGACGCCAGCCTACGACCTGTTATGCACCCGGCTGCATGCGCCTTATGAAACGAGGACGGCGCTCGGGCTATTCAAGGATGATTTCGAGACGGAGAGCTTTCGCATCAACGCCTGTTACGCCTACGACGACTTTCAAGAGCTTGCCAACCGCTTGGGGCTGCACCCAGTTCGCTTCCAGCGATTCATGCGGTTTGCCGTTGAAAAGGAGCGCGAGGTATTCTCGCTGATCGATCGCTCCGCACTGTCCGACGAATGCAAGCAAATCTACAAGGATAGCGTACGCGACTCGATTCGAGCCCTTTCCTACTCCCATGCTGAATCACGGAACGCTTAGCGGAGGAAGTCGCTGCAAAAGGCGTTCAGCAGCACATCGCACTTCTTGCGGCAGAGAATGGGGGCCCGACTGCGGGCAAACGACGAGCCGTTGTGCGTTTCCGCGCAGGCGTCGGAGGCGGGGAACTGCTTCTCAAGTTCCTTGACCGCTTTCTTGATCGCGCGGCAGCTCGCTTGGCTGCCGCCTCGCTGGGGAAGCCGAGGACGGCCGAAAACTGCGCGTCGATGACCTGGGCCACGAAGAACGCGAGGTTAATCCGCCGCCTCGGCAATGGCCTCGGCGATGGCGTGTCCCAGGCCCGGCCGGTTGTCGCCCTGGACGAGCAGCGCGGGAATGGCGGAAGCGGCCAAACCGGCCTTGTTGGCGGCGGCGGTCGACTTCCGGCCCAAGACCGGAGCAACCTCAATCGTGGCCTTGTGCTTGCCGCCAGGATGGCGATAGCCCATCACCACCTGCAAATCGGCGCCGACCTCGGCCAGCGGGGCGAGAACACTGCGCAGGGCGCCGGGCTTGTTCTCGACTTCAGTTCGCCACAAAGTGACCTTCTTGATGGCGACAGCCATGATAGAACTCCTTACGTTCAAATTCGGGACATTGGCAATAGCCGGCGACGGAATATTTACTACGGAACCCGTTTGGTGGGGGATTTCCACAACCGCCGTTGCGTTACGGCCAGTTGAAGCCAACATTATTATACACACGCTGACCGCGGTTCGGCTATGGCCGGCATGCGGCCGATTTTCGCAATCGGCAGGCCAGCAGGCCGCAGAGGCCAACTGCCACCAGGGCGAGTGCGGCCGGTTCGGGTACGGCGGTAGCGGAAGCGGGCGAGACGGAATAAGCCAGGCCATAGGTTGTGCCGCCGCCGACCGGCGACGAAGCCTGGTAGACCCGCAGATCGTAGGTATCGTTGGGCACCAGCCCTGTCACGTAAAGCTGCTGGAGATTGTCGATCGTGCTGTCGCTGATGCTGACGAGCGAGGGCGTGTTCGTCGTCACGTCGTAGAGCGCCAAATCGAGGCTATTGAAGATCGCGTTGTCGTTGCGGTCCCACTCCGTCACGTTCCAGTCGATCGTGGCCGTGAGCGTGTCGCCGGCGGCGCCCGTCGCCGGGGCCGTAAAGAAGTAATGGTTGGTCGTATTGCCGCCAGGCAAAGAACCGAGGTCCCAGCCGGACGACAAGAGCAGACTTGGCGGCGGCTGGAGAGCGGAATTGGCCCCCGAGGAGGACGAGGCCGTCTGTTGTCCCGATTTCAGTTCGAGCCACGATTGGCAGACGTTCAACATGCCGGCGCCATACACCGGGTCCAGCGGCTGCGTATCGGTGTGCGACCAGCCGGCCGGTTTGCCGGCGCCGTTGAGCAAGAGGGCTTTGAGCGTGCGGATGTCGCCGGCGCTGGTCACGGTGCCGGGGCCGCCGTCGCCCTCGCTGGCCGCCTGCAGCAAGAGGGCCGCCGCCCCGGTGACGTAAGGCGTCGAATAACTCGTCTCGTTGCCGGGCGCAGTGAGATCGACCATCGAGCGGCCGCCTGCCGCCGCGGACGTTGCCGGACTCAGCGAATAGGCGTTCACGCAAATCCCGTTGTAGGCCGAGGAAGGCGGCTGCGGAGGGCTGACGCTATTGCCCGCGGCGCTGACGAACAGCACGTTGTTGGCTGCCGCGCAGGAATCGTACTGCCGGTCGATCTCCGCGACCTCGGCCGACGTGACGCTGCTGAAAATGAAGCTCTGATTGACGATCTGCGCGTTGTGCAACGCCGGATTGACCGAGGACGGCCTTTCTCCGGTGGCGATGACGTTGTCGTAGTAGTAACTCGCGTCGTAGTTGTCGAGGCTGCTGATGCCCGGAGCGACGGCGGCCAGGTAGGAGGCGACGGCGTCGGCGTGCGACGACTCCGGGCCCACTTGGTTGGGAAACGCGGTGGCAAGGCTCCCGCCGCTGTTGATATACGTGAAGATGTTTGCCGGCAGGCCGGCGGATGCGGGATTGATCTCGAAGGTGTCGTTGGCCGCGCCCGTGCCGGCCGTCAGCGACGCCTCGGCCTGGATCACTGCCACGCCGGCGCCGGTGAGCGTGGGGTCGGCCTGCTCGAGCGCGGTGACGCCGATCGTGTCGAGGTCCGAACCCCGCGCCTGACTCCACGAGAGGCAGAGTGCGGTGAGCAAGCCAAGGAATGCCGGCGCCTTGAGTAGTTTCATGGGCATGTCGCGACGAGAAGCAGAGGGAAGAGAAGAGCCGAACGCTTGTCGCCCTCGACAAGCGGCTACCTGGAGCATAAACGGGGACGTGCATGGCTTCAAGGAGAATCCCTGCGGCCGGGACGCCGATTCGTCGCCGGACCGTGGAGGAGATTTCGAAGGTACCGGCTGTTAGGGTCGTGGGATCCTCGCTTACGCTTCGGGTTGGTGTCGGACGCAACCGCGGGTATATAACCCGAAAAGTCGTAGGGAGGAATTGCGGGCGCCGGCCCACCCTACGAACTATGGACTACGGACTACGCACTCCGTACGCTTTGTGAAGCTAGGTCACTCACGCAGTCCACGGCGAGTTTTCCGTCTCCGTCGAGTTTGTCGTCTGTGCCGATGGTATCAAACCCGGCTGGAGATTCTCACGATATAGGACGTAACGCACCGACGGCGCACTCCCGGTGCCGGAGCCGACTTCATGGAATGGACGACGATTCTCGGACTGATCCTGGGCTTTGCCTCGATGGCGGGGGTCCTGGTCCTCGGCAAGACGGGGGCCACGCTCAATACGTTCATCGATCCGCCCGCCCTGCTGATGGTATTCGGCGGCGCGGCGGCGGTGATGCTCATCGGCTTTCCGTCGCGGCAGTTGCAGAACCTGTTTTCGATCCTGAGGAAGCCGTTTCTCAGCCGCCTGGAGGAACCGGCGGAGTTGATCGGCGAGCTCGTGGGATTGGCGGAACTGGCCAGGAAAGACGGCCTGCTGGCCCTGGAGGCGAAGGCCCGCGAGATCCGCGACCCGTTCGTCGCGATGGGGATTCAACTGGCCGTCGACGGCACGCGGCCGGAGGTCGTCGCCGAGATCATGCATAGTGAAGTGGACAGCCGGGCCGCGCGGCACCGCGAGGCGAAGAAGATCGTGGAGCTAGTGGGCCGCTGCGGACCGGCGTTCGGCATGATCGCCACGCTGCTGGGCTTGATCCTGATGCTGGGCAACCTGGAGAACCCCGACACGATCGGTCCCTCGATGGCCGTCGCCCTGATCGGCACGCTGTACGGGGCATTGCTGGCGAACCTGATCTGCATCCCGTTGGGCGAGAAGCTGAGCTACCTGAGTCACGAAGAAATCCTGTCCCGGCAGATCGCCATACGCGGCGTGCTGGCGATCCAGGCGGGCGACAATCCGCGCGTGGTGCGGCAGAAGCTCGACATGTTCCTGCCCCCACGGCTCCGCGAGCAACCCTATGTCCAGGCCGGCTTTTGATCCCGCCGGCGGTCACAATTGATACCTTTCCCATGAGGGCCCTTGAAGCCCGAAGCGCAAGCGAGGTCGGGGTTTGCAGCCTCGCTTGCGCGTCGGGCTTTAGCCAGGTTTCACCGCGAGCAACCCTATGTCCAGGCCGGCTTTTGATAGGCGGAAGTTCCAGGAAGAAAAACCGGAAGGCGCGCCGGAGTGGATGGTCTCCTACGCCGACATGATCACCATCGTCATGTCGTTCTTCGTGGTCATGTTCTCGATTGCCTCCGGCGAGGCGGCCAAGGGCAAGCGGACGCAGCAGCAGCAGGTGGCGATCGAATCGCTGCAGTACCGCTTCGGCCCCAAGTGGAAACCCTTTATGAGTTGGAGCCTGATGCCGGGCAACTCGCTGTTGCCCGGCGGCGGCAAGGGGATGGGCAGCACCAACCCCATTCCCGCCATGGGCGATCCGGGCGGGACGGTCCGCGTGCTGAAGCGGGAAAAGGCGCGGATCCGCGTCAATGGCGACGGTGACCTCTACGCCATCGGCAACCCGATCTATTTCGATAATGGGAGCACGAATCTTGTCGCGGGGCAAAGCGGCTTGATACAGTCAATTGCCGATGAGTTGGCCGGTAAGCCGCACCAGTTCCAGATCGTGGCCACGGCCTCGAAGCGGCCGCTGCCGCCTGGCTGCCCCTTTCGCGACCGCTGGGAACTTGGCTATGCCCGCTGCCGTCAAATGGCCGGCCTCTTTACCGCGCTGAAGGTCGAGCCCGAACGGCTGAAGTTGTCTGTCTTACCGGACAATGTGCCGGAAAACAAGGAGCCGCATGCCAGCGAGGCCGACTTGGCCGTGAAGGTCTATCTCAGCACCACGCTGCCGGCGGGGAAAACAGGGATAAGAGATGAGAGATGAGGGATGAGGGATCATCGCTCAGTACTCAGTACTCAGTACTCAGTACCGCGTGCGGATTTCACGCCGTCTGCTTCCTTCATCCCTCATCCCTCATCCTTCATCCCTCATCCTTCATCCCTCATCCTTCATCCCTCATCCTTCATCCCTCACCCCTCATCCTTCACCCCTCATCCTTTTTCCAACATCCAGCCGTCGGGCAAGGTCGTGCCCTTGGCAACGACGAAGATGCCGTCGCGGATCATGCCGTAGGGCGTTTCCTCGCTGTTTTCCACGCCGGAGGCGTTGGCCGCGCGGACGTTGCAGCCGATGCGGCAGTTCTTGTCGATGATCGCGCCCTCGATGTGCGATCCGGCGCCGACGCCCAAGGGTGAGATGCCCGCGGCGGCCGCGGCAGCAATTTCGTGCGGCAATTCGTGGAAGTCGTTGCCCATCAAGATCGAATTGCGAATCGTGGCGTTGCGGCCGATGACGCAACGCAGCCCGATGATGCTGTTCTCCACCACGGCGCCTTCCTCGATGCGGCAGCCGTCGGCCACCAGGCTGCCGCGGATCGTCGCGCGGTCAATCCGCGACGGCGGCAGGAACCGCCCTTGCGTGTAGATCGGGGCGTTGGGCAAGGAGAGGTCGAAGGCAGGGCAGGGATCGGCCAATTGCAGGTTCGCCTCGAAAAACGACTTGATCGTGCCGATGTCCTCCCAGTAGCCGTCGAAGAGGTGGCATTGCACGCGGTGCGTCCGCATCGAAGCCGGAAAGACCTCCTTGCCGAAGTCGCGATAGGGCGTCTTTTCCAGGGCGTCGACCAGCGTCCGGCGGTTGAAAAGGTAGATGCCCATGCTCGCCAGGCAGGTGCGGCCCTTGCTCTCGACCCCTTGGGAGTCGATCCAGGCCGGGTCGGTCCGCACGAGATCGAGTTCCTGGCGGGTCTTCGGTTTCTCCAGGAAGCCGACGACCCGCCCCGTGGCGTCGACGCGCATGATACCCATGGAGGATGCCTGGCTGCTGTCGATGGGCAGGGCGGAGATCGTCACGTCGGCCTTGCTCCGCTGGTGGGTCGCGAGCATTTCGCGGAAGTTCATGCGATAAAGCTGGTCGCCCGAGAGGATCAGCACGTAGTCGATGTCCGGCTGCTCGATGTTCCGCAGGTTCTGCCGCACGGCATCGGCGGTGCCCTGGTACCAGTTGGCGTTGTCGTTGGTCTGCTGCGCGGCGAGGATTTCCACAAAGCCGCGGTCGAAGGCGTCGAAGATATAGGTGCTGCGGATGTGCTGGTGCAGGCTGGCGGAGTTGAACTGCGTGAGGACGTAGACGCGGTTCAGGCCGCTGTTGATGCAGTTCGAGATGGGGATGTCGATCAGGCGGTACTTCCCCGCCACGGGAACGGCCGGCTTGGAACGGACCTTGGTCAAGGGGTAAAGCCGGGTGCCCTGTCCGCCGCCCAACACCAAAGCGATGACGTTTCTCATGGGGATTTCCTTTGTTTCCAGTCGATGCCGCTCATTTCGGCCAGGGCCAGGATGAGCGACTGGGTGCCGTCGCGGCCGTGGCCGTGGGCCTGCACGCTGCGATAGAGTTGTTCGGCCAGGGCCACGCCGGGCATGAGGAGGTTCATGCGTCGCGACTCGGCGAGGATGATCGCCAGGTCTTTGAGAAAGTGCTCGACGAAGAAGCCGGGCGCGAAATCGCCTTGCATCATCCGCGGGGCGTAGTTCGCCAGCGACCAACTTGCAGCCCCGCCGCCGCTCACCGACTGCAAGACCTTCTCCAGCTCGAGGCCCGCCTTGTAGCCGTAAAGCAAAGCTTCGCAGACGCCGACCATGCAGGAGGCGATCAGGGCCTGGTTGACCATCTTGGTTTGCTGGCCGGCGCCAGGGCCGCCTTGGTGGACGATCGTCTTGCCCATGGCCTGCCAGCAGGGGGCAAGTGCGGCCGCGGCACGGGCATCGCCGCCAATCATGATCGTCAGCCGCGCTTCGCGGCGCCAACGTCTCCGCCAGAGACCGGTGCATCCAGGCTGACCACGCCGCGGGCGAGCGCCTGACGGGCGATCTCCACGGCCAGCGAGGGCTCGCTGGTGGTCATGTCGACGAGGATCGTACCCGGGCGGCTGCCGGCCAGGGCGCCGTCGCTGCCGAGGATCACCTCGCGGACATCGGCCGGATAGCCGACGATGCTGAAGACCACGTCGGATTGCTCGGCCACGGCCCGAGGCGTGGCGGCCCAGTGGGCACCTTGCCCGACCAGCTTCTCGGCCTTCGACCTGGTGCGATTATAGACCGATGCTGAAAAACCGGCGCGGAGGAGATTTCCGCACATGCTGGAGCCCATCACCCCGGTGCCAATCCAGCCCAAACGGTGCGTAGCCGGGGAAACCAAGGGAATGTCGGCGGGTGAGTCAGTCATGGGAAGGTGCCGAAAGGAATGAAAAAACCACAACCGTCAGTTTGCGATTTATTGCACTGCCTGTCAACCGCCCTGGCCGGGTCCCTACGGTTTACGCAATCTTTCTGTTTTTTGCCATAATCTTCTAACATTGGCATTGACCCACCTGGAATGGAGTATATAATCCGCACAAATTTGCCGTTTCAACCCGACTAAGCGATGCAAGCCGCAAATTCCGCAAAAAAGGAATCAACTGGACAATCGCTCAAGTTCGATGAATGAATCAGGCAGTACCTAATTGCAGGTGCTGCGATCCTCAGGGACGAGGATTCAAATTCGGACCAACGACAAGGAAGTCGCGGCCCGGCGGGGCCGGCTTCTTGTCCCTTTCAAAGGACACGTGAACATGCGTAGCTCGATCGCCCGGGGTGCCTTGGCTGTATTGATGGTGGCGGCGATTGCCGGCTGCCAAAACACGCACTGGGACCCCGTCTGGTACAATCCGTTCCACACGTCACCCAACACCGTGGCTGCCACGAATGCGGCACCGCCGGCGCGGGCCGCGTCGCTCGACTACTCGTCGACCGCCGCCGGCTACCGCAGCGGCACGCCTGCCAACCCTTACGCGTCGTATAGCACGACCGCGCCGGTTGGCTACAACGGGACGCCGAACAACTATTCCAACAACAATTACGCCGGCTATCCGTCCAACACCCAGGCATCTTCGCAAGTCTACAACACCTACCCGAACTATAACACGCCCAGCGGAGCGTATACCGCACCGGCTGCCCAGTCTTACACGAACCCGGCGTACCAAACCACACCGGCCAGCAACCAGTATCCGACCGTTGCCAATAACCCTTACCCGCCGGCATCGATGACGAGCCCCGGTACGTATCCATCGACCGCGACCCAGCCCTGCAACGGCAACAATTGCCCGTTGCCAGGCGCTACATCGCAGAACTACAACACGCCGGCCACGCAGTACAACTACAATACGCCGGCCACGCAATACAACACGCCGGCCACGCAAAGTCTTAATACTCCGGCGACGCAAAACTACAATCCGCCGAGCTATCCGACCACGGGCGCTCCCAGCTACAGCCTCCCGCCGGCCAGCAACGGCTCGAGCGCTTTGCCCCCGCCGCCGGGTTCGACCGGTTCGGCCAGTCCTCGATTAGGTTCGTCGTTGTCGTCCGGCACGACGGTCGCCGACAATCACGGCCTGGTTGGCAGTTCTGGGGCAAGCACCTTGCCGCCGACCAGCAATACCTATACGCCCGCAGGCAATTCGTATTACAGCAATCCTGCGGCGCGTCAAACTCGGCGCCGAGCGCCACGGGCGCCTATCCGTCGACGAACACCGCTCCGCCCGCCAGTCCCGACGCCGGCAACCCGGCCTTCAAGCCTGGCAGCACGAATACCTCGAGCGACTTTTCGCCGCACAGCCTCAGCAGCTTGTCGTCGTCATCGGTGGGCGGCAACTCCGGCGGTTCGGGAGTCGTGCCTGCGGCCTACAGCACCAACATGGCGTACTGATCGTCAAGCGCCTTTCCAACGACAAGCGCTGCCGCGGGCTAAAGACGCGGGCAGCGTTTGTTCGTTTCTCGGGCTCCGGAGTACCTGTGCGGGTAGCTGGAACGTACACCAACCCGAAGCGCCAGCGAGGTCCGCTGAGTCATTTCCTCGCTTACGCTTCGGGTTAGTAGGCAGGGATGTCAGGGCGAACCTAGCGCGGTATAATGCCCCCATGCGTTTGAAGCTCATCGCCTGTGAAATCATGTACCGCGAGTTGTGCGCGGCGGTCGCTCGGAGCGCGAACCTGGTCGACGTCGAGTTTCTGCCCAAGGGCCTGCACGACATCGGCCAGGCGGGCATGTCGAGCCGCCTGGCGGAAGCGCTCTCCGGCGTCGATGAGACCCGCTACGAAGCGGTTTTGCTGGGCTACGGCCTGTGCAGCAATGGGCTTGTGGGCCTGACGGCGCGATCGATCCCGCTGGTCGTGCCGCGGGCCCACGATTGCATCACGCTCTTCCTGGGCAGCAAGGAGCGATATCTGGAGTACTTCCACGAGCATCCGGGCGTCTTCTACAAGACCTCCGGCTGGATCGAGCGCGGGGCCGGCCTGATCCAGGGTGGACGGGAAACGACTTTCCCGCAATCGGCCTCGGCCCAGTCGTACGAAGACCTCGTGGCCCGCTACGGCGAGGACAACGCGCGGTATCTTTACCAGGAATTGTGCGAGATGCGGCACTACGCCGGGCTGGCGTATATCGAGATGGGGGTCGAGCCCGACGAGCGTTTCCAGCGGCAGTGCGAGGCCGAGGCCGAGACCCGCGGCTGGCGCTACGAGAAGCTCCGCGGCGACATGCGGCTGCTTCAAGGGCTGCTGGACGGCCCTTGGGACGACGATCGCTATCTCGTGGTTCCGCCGGGAAAGCGGGTTGCGGCCAGTTTTGACGAGCGCGTAATCAAGGCCGTCGACGCATGAGCAGTCAAATCATCATCCCCGGCCGGTTGGCTTCGACGCGCTTGCCGCGGAAGCTGCTCTTGGCCGAGACCGGCAAGCCGCTGATTCAGCACACCTACGAATCGGCCCTGCGGGCCCGCCGGCCGGCCGGAATCTGCGTGGCGACCGATCACGAGGAGATTTTCAAGGCCGTGCTGGCCTTTGGCGGCAGGGCGGAAATGACCGACCCCCGCGCCGCCAGCGGCACCGACCGCGTGGCGGAAGTCGCGCGCCGCATGCCGGAGGTTGATACGATCGTCAACGTGCAGGGCGACGAGCCCGAGATCGCCGGCCCTTCGATCGATCTGGCGATCGAGCTTCTTGACAGAAATCCCGAGGCTCCGATGTCGACGCTCGCCACGCCCATTCGCACGCGGCGGCAGTTGGAAGACCCGGCCTGCGTGAAGGTGGTTTTCGATGAGCGGGGCAAGGCCCTGTATTTCAGCCGCAGCCCTATTCCGCGGGCCCGCGAGTGGGACGACGCCCTGTTGTTGGCCGATCCGCCGCACTTCTATCAGCACGTGGGCCTCTATGCCTATCGCCGGGAGTTTCTCTTGAAGCTCGCCGGAATGCCGCCTTCCAGCCTGGAACAGGTGGAAAAGCTCGAGCAGCTCCGCGTGCTGCAGGCGGGCTACTCGATCGTCGTGGGCGTGGTCGATGAGCCGACCTTCGGGATCGACACGCCGGAGGACTATCGGGCGTTTGTGGAGAAGATGCGGCAGGTTGACGTTTTCGGCACAAGATATAGAATCTAATTGGTTTTAGGAACCCTTGTGGTGTTCTCGTGAAAAGCCCGTTTCCCGGCATGGATCCGTACCTTGAACGGTATTGGCGCGACATGCACCATTCGCTGATTACCTACGTGCGCGATCAGCTTGGCCCCCAACTACCCCGCGAATTGTGGGCACGCATTGAGGAACGACTGTTCGTGGGGAGGCAAGACTGGGAAGCCCCCCAGGGTTACATCGAGATCCTCGACACTGAGGCAGGCAACCGCGTTGTGACCGTGATCGAGTTCCTCAGTCCTACCAATAAGGTGCCGGGTGACGGGCAGGACCGGTACCTGCGGAAGCAGCGCGAAGTACTCGAGAGCAAGGCGGGCCTTGTAGAAATCGATTTGACCCGCGCCGGCAGGCGGTCTCTCGCCGCACCGCCCTGGCACATTCCGCCCCACCACCGCACCACCTACATGGCCTGTGTCTCGCGGGGTTGGAAGCCCGGCTGGGCAGAGGTCTACCCCATGCCTCTGCCCGAACGATTGCCTGCCATCCGCGTTCCATTAAGGGAAAGCGACGCTGACGTGACCTTGGACATCCAGCCGCTGGTGGACGAGTGCTACGAGAAGGGCGGGTATGAAAGGATCGACTACCATGCTCCGCCGCGTCCGCCGTTGGACGCGGCCGATGCATCGTGGGCCGACGAATGGCTGCGGCGCAAAGGCCTGCGGTAGGATTGTCTTTCGGCACAAGGGCTAATTCTAGTGGGCATCCTTCTGGCGCGCCTCCGCTGCTTCCGTCTTACGCCTGAACGCGTTGTAATCGGACTTCTGGTCGCGGAATGCTTGCTGTGGCTGTCAGACCGGTTTTGGCTCTATAACGAAGCTTACGTTC
The DNA here is from genome assembly GCA_963824275.1 of uncultured Planctomycetia bacterium. Taxonomy (GTDB): domain Bacteria; phylum Planctomycetota; class Planctomycetia; order Pirellulales; family Thermoguttaceae; genus JANXQG01. The sequence goes on from CAWGOT010000015.1 coordinate 181,876, forward strand.
TGGAGGTCTACACGTTCCGAAGGGGATAGTGTTCTGAGGAGGTGGTCTGTTTGCCTTGCGGCAAATTGTCGTGTATCTAGCGAACGCAACCACAGGAGGGGGGGTGCTTTTCCGCTGGTCCCTCGCGTTCTACAATATCCGCTTGGTTACGGCACGACGCACCCCCTCACCAGGATGGAACTTCCATGAGCAAGCATATTTTCGTTACCGGCGGCGTGGTCAGCTCGCTGGGCAAGGGATTGACCAGCGCCTCGATCGGCATGCTGCTGGAACAGCGCGGGCTCCGCGTCCGCATGCAAAAGCTCGACCCCTATATCAACGTCGATCCGGGCACCATGAGCCCCTACCAGCACGGCGAGGTCTACGTGCTGGACGACGGCAGCGAAACCGACCTCGACCTGGGCCATTACGAGCGGTTCACGAACTCGCCCTTGAACCGCCACTCCAACTACACCACGGGCCAGATCTACCTCTCGGTGATCAACAAGGAACGGCGGGGCGAGTTCCTGGGCCAGACCGTGCAGGTCATTCCCCACATCACCAACGAGATCAAGGCCGCACTGGCCAAGCCCGACGGCCCCGACGTCGATGTCGTCATCACCGAGATCGGCGGCACGGTGGGCGATATCGAAAGCCAGCCGTTCCTGGAAGCGATCCGCCAGTTCGCCCTCGACGTGGGCAAGGAGAACTGCCTTTACATCCATCTCACGCTCGTACCGTACCTCAAGGCGGCCGACGAGCAGAAGACCAAGCCGACGCAACATTCCGTGGGCCTCTTGCGGCAGATCGGCATCCAGCCGGACGTGCTCATCTGCCGCACTTCGCGGACCCTGGCCCACGACGATCGCAAGAAGATCGCCCTGTTCTGCAACGTGCCGATCGAGGCCGTGATCGAGGAGAAGGACAAGGACTTTTCCATTTACGAAGTGCCGATCAGCCTTGTCGAGCACGGGCTGGACGCCCTGATCGTGCGGAAGCTGGGGCTCACCGCGGGCGACTTGAACCTCGACAAGTGGCACGACCTGCTCGACCGGCTGCGGAATCCGCAGCACGAGGTGACGATCGCCGTGGTGGGAAAATATACCGAACATCGCGACGCCTACAAGTCGATCTACGAGGCCCTCGACCATGCCGGCGTGGCCCACCGGGCCCAGGTCCGCATCCAGCGGCTGCACAGCGAGCTGATCGAGCGCGACGGCGCCGAACGGCTGCTGGCCGGCGTCGACGGCGTGCTCGTGCCGGGCGGATTCGGCGAACGCGGGATCGAGGGCAAGGTCGATGCCGTCCGTTTCGTCCGCGAGCGGGGCATTCCCTTCTTCGGCATCTGTCTGGGAATGCAATGTGCCGTGGTGGAGTTCGCCCGCAACGTGCTAGGGCTGGAGAAGGCCCAATCGACCGAATTCGACAAGAACAACCCGCATCCGGTGATCTGCCTGCTGGAAGAGCAGAAGGGCGTTACCGAGAAGGGCGGCACGATGCGGTTGGGGGCCCATCCGGCCTGCTTGCGGCCGGGAAGCAAGGCCGCCCGCTGCTACGGCGCCGAGGCAATTTCCGAGCGGCACCGACATCGCTACGAGTTTAACAATGCCTATCGCGAACAGTTCGAATCCAAGGGCATGTGCCCCGTGGGGCTAAGCCCCGACGGCTCGCTGGTGGAGGTCGTGGAAATCGCCTCGCATCCCTGGTTTGTCGCCGTCCAATACCATCCCGAGTTCAAATCGCAGCCCACGCGGCCGCACCCGCTCTTTTCCGGGTTCGTGGCGGCCGCCGTGCGGCATCGGTCCATCGTTCCCCAGGTCCCATCATGACGGAAAACGCTGAAAAGAAGATCATTGTCGACGAAGATTGGAAGAGCCAAGTCCAGCGCGAGCGCGAAGCGGCCCTTAAAGGGGCAGAGGCCCAGCCGGCGCAGGCGGCCGCGGCGCAGCCCGATGTCGAGTTCCCTCCGGCGAACCTGACCTACCTGGCCAGTTCGCTGGCATTCCAGGCCAGCATGTGCCTCGGGCTGATGCCGGATCCCGTCAGCGGAAAGGCCGAGAAGAATCTCCCTCAGGCCAAGCACTTGATCGACATGCTGGAGGTCCTCCAGCAGAAGACCGAAGGCAATCGCACGCCCCAGGAGTCGGAGGACATCGAGGCCATGCTGTACCAGGTGCGCATGGCTTATGTGCAAGTGGTCGGATAACGAAAAACGTCCACGTCCGGGCCGGGGAGGATAATGGGTGGCGCTTCGTGCGCCGGAAAAACCCATCCCTGGTGACTTGCAATCCCTACCGAGCGACGCGCCGGGATTTAAAGGGAACCTCCACCGGTCCGGACATGGTTGCGTTTGCGCAGAAAAACTCCGTTTTGCCGTCTGAGTTTGCTTGGTCTCCGTCCCAACATGGCGGCTGCACGGGACATCGTGACAATTCGTAGCATCCTCGCTACTGCGAGAGCCGATGGAACACGCGGCGGAACTTGGGCATCCGCCGTTCCAGGTAGGCCAGCCAGGCGGCCGGTTTCCAGATTTCGATACACACCGCTGCCCCCACGACAAGCACTTCGTTGCCGGGCGGATCGCGATCGACGCCCAGGAACGCGCGGAAGCCCTCGGGGATCAGCAGCCGGCCGCGGCCCCGCAGTTCCACCGGCCGATGCCGCGTGGAAAGCAGTCGCCCCAGCAATTGCACTTGGGCAATGCGGTCGTCGCCGAAGCTTTCGGCCTGCAATTTCTGTTCGAGCAGCTTGATTCGGGCGTTGAGTTTCGCCTCCCAGGCCTCCGCACCCCACAGGCTCAGGCATCCGGACCGCTCTTTGGCTAAGATGCAGCGGGGATTTTCGCCGGCCAGCAGTTCGACCAGGCTCTGGGGGATCGAGAGCCGGAACCGCTCGTCCAGGGTACAGGGAAACTCGCCAAGGATGAGTTGCCGGGGATTTGGCATTTTCGGCCCTGCGGGACGAGGCGGAAAGCGGCAGCAGTGAGGGTGCGCGACTCACGCGGAATCCTTCTATTCTACGCTTTGGGTTGATTTCCCACAAGTGGCCAGCAGCTTACGAAGTAATTGGGTTCAAATCCCACGTATTGAGTTTAGCGGATTTAGCGATTCGCACAACCCCCCCGGCGGAAAAATTTGCGGATTGGGCAAATTGCGGACGACCGCGTACAATGAGACGTTCCAAACTCACGAAATGCGGCTGCCCCCGGAGAACTATCATGTGGAAGTATTTGGCCGCGGCACCGGTCGTTTTGATCGCCTTTTCGCACCTGCGGGCCGACGACGTTTCGGCAGATTCGCTTGCCGCAAAGGCGACGAAGCCGGAAGATAAGGTCACGGTGAATCTGGAAAACGGTGCGGCAATCGTCAACGTTGGCAGCCCTAGCGGGATCGGCGGGGCAACGATCGAGTTGAAGAAGGGCCCGTGGCCGGCGACGGTGGTTGTCCGCTTGCACCTCAAGGGGCTCGAGTCCTTTTCCGTTTCTGGCGGCAAGCTCAGGCTGGCGGGATACGTCTTAAGCCACAGCGGGAATACGCAGCACTTGACCTTGACCGAGGAAGGCAAGGAGGGAGAACAGGACGCCGGAACGACGATCAAGGTTTTCGATGGCCAGGGCAAGCCGGCCACCGGCCTCCCGCCCGCAGGCGGCTATTTTGAGATCGCACTGCCTAAAGCGATTCTGCAGGGCCAGGTGAAAAGTGTGGATATTGGGTGGATCGATTTCTATCGAGGTTGAGAGGCGTCATTCGATGAGCGTCCACTTGAGATCAGGACCGAGAAGAGATAGACGCATGTGATTCAACAAGTTGCGTCCCAAAAACCCATAAGGTTGCGGAGCGACCAGGAATTGTCCGCGAAACGTCAGGCGTGACAGCAGTAAGACAAGACGGGCCGCTCTTGCGACACTCCGCTGACCGCCAAAACCTTCGATTTCATATCCGGGACCTCCATCGAGCGGGATATTCAATTACAGCACGGAACTCTCGGGAACGACCGTGACGTCTGCGCCGCTGTCGATTAGCATGGGCACATCGTTCAACGTCTCACCCGTTACGGGATTTTGAATGCTAACCAACGCGACCGGCGCCGGCGGATTGAATAGAGATCCATCATACTCCGGCATCGCGGTCCTCCTGAACCGACAGGACGAAATCCTTGGCCTGCTCGGGATGAACAAGCCGAGGACTGGCAATATGCGGCACGGGCCTTACTTCCGCGCCGGGCACTACCACATAGACCTTGGTATTCTCGGGCAACCGTAGATCCAACGGAAGGCGAATTTGCCCATTCTCCACAACCGCCTCGTAAGTGGCAACTCGCATCTTTGCAACTCCGCTGCATCAACCTGATACTGGAATATGAGCAACCGATATTTGCTCGCTCAGCATTATTCTACCCCTAAGGGCAGATGCTGGCGGCGGCGCATTCTCTCCGCAAGCACGACTCTGAAGCAGGGATGGTTTCCAAGGTCAAACACCGAAGACGCGGCCAGATCTCAGCAATCACACGCTCTCCAGCGAGGCCGTCGCGCTCTCGCTGATCATGTCGGTCAGCGGCGAGGGGCGGCGGGTCTCTTCCAGGAAGCCGGAAAGCTGCCGGGCGCGGATCGGATGTTGCAGGGCCCGCACCGCCTTGGTTTCGATCTGCCGCACCCGCTCCCGCGTGACCGAGAAGATTTTGCCCACCTCCTCCAGCGTGTAGGCATAGCCGTCGACCAGGCCGTAGCGGAGGCGGAGGATCTCCCGCTCGCGATAGTCGAGGCTCTGCAGCACGTCGGCAATTTTCGATTTGAGCATGTCCTGGTTCATTTCCAGCAAGGGATCGTCTTCGCGATAGTCTTCCAGGAACTCGCCGAAATAGGTGTCGTCGTGCTCGCCCACCGGCTGGTCGAGCGAGAGCGGTTGGCGGGTCATCCGCAGGATGCAGGTCGTCTCGTCGACGGAGATCCCGGCGGCCATGGCGGTGTCCTCCAGGCTCGGCTCGGCGCCGTTGTCCTGCAGCAACTGGCGATGCACGCCCCGCACGCGGCTCATGGTCTCGATCATGTGCACCGGCACGCGGATCGTGCGACTCTGGTCGGCAATGGCCCGCGTGATGGCCTGGCGGATCCACCACGTGGCATAGGTCGAGAACTTGTACCCCCGCGCGGACTCGAACTTGTCGACCGCCCGCATGAGGCCGGTGTTGCCTTCCTGAATCAGATCGAGGAAGCTCAGGCCGCGGTTGCGGTAGCGTTTGGCGATGGAGACGACCAGCCGCAGATTGCCGGCGGAGAGCTGGCGCTTGGCCGCTTCATATTCGCAGGCCAGGCCGTTGATCCGGCTGATGCGGCGGCGGAGCGTGCGAGGGCTCTCCAGCGTGATCTTCATCAGGTGGCAAAGCTCTTTCTTCAGCGCGGCCTGCTGGGCGCGTGGCCCGGCGAGCCCTTGAGCTGGCGGAGCTGCGCGTGCAGTTCTTCCATCTGCCGCAGGACCTGCTTGAGCTTCTCCAGGATCGGCTGCAGGCGCTGGGTCCGCAGGCCGAGCTCCTCGATCAGGCGCACGCCCCGGCTGCGGCGGGCGATCAGCCGCTTCCAGGCCGCGCGGCGCTGCCGCAAGGGCCGCTGCTTGTGGATCGCCGCGGCAAAGTCCTTGCGGTTCTGCGCGACGATGTGCGCCAGCGTGGCGAGGTTGGGCGTGAGGATCTTCGTCAGCCGCTTCTTCTCGCGAATGTTGATCACCGAGACCTCGATCGTGCGATCGAGCCTTGACTTGCCGTCGCGAATGCTCTTGAGCATGTCGATTGCCGCGTGCAGAACATAGTCCGTGGCGAGCATGATGTGGCGGAAGCGGCGGCGGGCGCTCTTGATCTGCTTGGCGGCCACGATCTCTTCCGCCCGGCTCAAAAGCGGAATCTCGCCCATCTGCATCAGATAGATGCGGATCGGGTCTTCAATCTGGTCGTCGTCGCCGGTCGGTTTTTCGACGACCGCTTCCAGGTCGGCGTCGCCCTCCCTCTCCAGATCAAAGGGCAACTCCAGATCGGCCTCGGTCTCTTCGTCGGAGGCCGACCCTGAGTACAGGGTGCCCGCCGTTTCATCGTCGAGGCGGGGATCTTCGGCATCGAGCTGATCGTCGATGAGGGTTTCGTCGTCCAGCAGGCTTTTCAAAGGGCGGGTGGCGGTAGACATCTTCGTTGCGGACTTGGGATGCGACTTCTTGGTGCGGGCAAAATTGGCGGCGGTTTTCGTCACGAGACACTCCTTCGAGAAGCGGGCTGTTCCTGGGTGCTGTAGGTGGCATCCTCAGAAAGCATGTCTGGTGCCGAAACGTCGGCGCAGCCCTGGCGGCTCGTCGTAAATGACTGCTAGATCATAACTTACGACCGCCAGAGACTGGCAAAGGGCATGCGATCATTCGATCGAGACGTTGAATTGCGGCAACACATCGCCGGAACCCACGTTGACTTACGGAATCATGGCAGGAAGGGAGGGACCAAACGCAGGGCTGACAAATTGGCCGGCGGGAGGTCAGCAACACCTCCCGTTGGCTCGCGACCAGCCTTCAGTATATCACGTTTGCAGGAAAGGGGGGAAATAGGCAAAATATTTTTCAAGATAGGATAGATCTCCGGAATTACCATGCCAACGGGTGGTTTTGCCCGAACTTGCTCGAAAAAAATCCTCCTTCCCACCTGCATATTGTCCGGGTACGCTCCGGAATTGCCATGCCAACGGGTGGTTTTGCCCGAAGTTGCTCGAATTTCGTTCTGCCCATCCTTCATCCTTCATCCTTCATCCCTCCTGCCAACGGGTGGTTTTGCCCGAACGTGCTCGACAAAAATCCTCGCTACTCTTCAGCCAAATGAAATGAACCGCGGATGGCACGGATCAGCGCGGATGTTCCTTTGGAAATCCGCATCCGGCGGTATTCGGTAGCTCTTTATCCTCTTATCCGCGCCCACCCGTGTCATCCGCGGTTCATCACTTCGTTTATGGCTAGCGAGGGGCGCATGGCCAAAGTGGCCCAAAAACAGCTTTCCGAAAAGTGTTTCCAGCCATTTTTACCACCAATGATGTATTCGCTATCCCAAGCACGACGGGTATAAATTTGTAAAAACAGCGGGAAAAACAGGTCTTCCATCCCTCTGGCAACACCGCCTCCACCAAATGGAAGGGTGGCCAGAATGGGCCAAAACGGTTGCCGTGAGCCATCCCCGTCCTTCATCCTGCATCTCGTCGGGTTGGGGGACTTCGGAAATCAAACGCATACCGTTATTATCCGTAACTACGGAAATATGTCAATAGGCCGCCGGGGAATTTTTTGCGGCCGCTCGATCGCGCTTCGCAGGCATAGCGCGTTGCCATCGGGCAGTCGCGGCGGAATCGCGGGCGATCTCAGGCCGCGACCGGCAAACGGCGCGGACGACGATTCGCTCTGCATCTCGCCCCCGGCGCTACGCCGGGGGCGGCCGTTTTGTGTAGGTCAAATTGTCAAAGAACAACGTCTGGATACACATATATACGGATTTGGAGGCAAGAATGGGAAAAGAAGATCTGCCTCGCGGCGCGGATTGCGTCGCAACTCCTCTCGCCGACGTGACTTGCGGATTCGCGATTTTTCGAGAATGTGTGCGCGGCAATTCGCGCGGGGACCCCGCCGACAGGGGCTAGGTAATACGTAGTTATCTGGTAATACGTAGTTATCTATAGTTATGCCGGATGTTCCCATAAGGGCGAGTCCAGAACATTCGCCAGACGGCCGTTCGGCCTTTATCCCGGCTGTCGGTACCATGCGTTCGGCCGCCCCGAGCGTAAGAGACAGGAAGATGCACGACAGGAAGATGAAGCGCTGGGCAGAATTTCTGAGATCTATTTTCCTGTCGTGCATCTTTCTGTCTTCAAGCCGGATTTCCCAAATTTCAAATCGTTGATTCGCATTGCCCCACGCTCCCTGTCCATCGAGTCGCCTCACCGATCAGCCGGGCCACCGTACTCATCACGCTCCGCCGTGATGGAACAGCGTCACGGCGGAGTTCATGGGAGCCAATTTAGCACGTCGGCCAACGCGCGGCGGCTCTCCTCCGCGGGAGAATGTCCGGCGTAGCGAAGCGCGAAGCGGCGCACGGCCGCGCCGCAGGCATCGGATTGCAGCAAGCCCGACAGTCCTGCCGCCAGCGATCCTCCCCCCGCCGCGGAGGCGATCTCGCCCGCTCCCATGCGGACTGTGGCGCGGGCGTTCGAGCTCATGCTCCAGCGCGAGCGGGACTTGCAGCACGGGCTTCCCGGCCAGTAGCGTCAAGATCGTGCTGCCCTGCGAGCCGTTGAAGATCGCCAAATCGCACTCCGCGGCCGCGCGGCGGAGGTCGAGCCGATCGGCCTGAAACCGCAGCGTCGGCGCCGCATGCTGTCGCGCGAACTCCGCAGTCATTCCCTCGATGTGAATGATCGCCGGGACGCCCGTTTCTCTCAACATCCCGAGCAGTCGCGGCAAGGCGGGAAAGCCCTTCAGGTAGGCAAAGATCTTCTTGCCGCTGCCGCCAGGCCAGGCCGGCGACCCTCCCCCCTCCGGCATCCAGGGCCCGCGATAGCGGACAGGCGCGCGGCGAGGATAGTAGTCGAATTCCGCCAGCGTGGTCAGGAGAACCTCATCCACCTCGCCGTACATTTGCCCCAGCCGCGTAAGCGCCGGCTGTCCGCGCGAACGCAGGACGCAGTTGGCATTCTCCAGCACGCTTTCTTCGCTTCGCAGGAGCGCCCTGGGATCGGCGGGCAGCCACGGCCGCAGGTCGGGAAAGGGGTACGCGTCCGCAGGGCAGCAAAAACCGTTGCCCAAGAGGACGCGGTGGGCGTTGTTTCCACGCGCGTAAGATCGAGGCGATCCGCCGCGCCCGGGCCGGGACCAAGGACACGACGTTTCGGGCCTTCTGGCGGCATGCGGTGGACCAGCAGCCGGCCGCGGATGTGGCCGCGGAACTGGGAATGACCGCCGCCGCCGTCTACCAAGCCGTGTACCGCTTCATCCGGCGGGTCCGCCGCGAACTGGGTGCGCTTGATCGTTGGCCGCTGGCCTCGGCACGCGGCATGCTGCGGTAGGCAAGAAAAAAGAAAATAAAAAGACGCGAGTAATGTTTACGTTTAACACGGCTTACAAGAATATTCTGATCGTTTAAGGAATGATTTCACGAACTTTGCACGAAGAGTTTTACGACTTGAGCCATCTTCACCGTTGTCGCCCGTTTTCTGTTGACTTGAAGGAAGACTAAATGCCGCACGCAGCGCAAGCGCTCTTGGGCGTTCTTGGACTCTACAGGCGGAGCGCACGAAACAAACTGAACGAAGAGTAAGCATGGGCCGCACGGTACAAGCACTTTTGACGGTCGTCGCGCTGTCGCTAATCGCGGCGCAGCCGCAAGACGCCAAACTCCCCCAGCCGACAACCGAATCGGCTACGCCCGACTCGGTTGTCGATCCGGGTAGCTCGTCGGCGCGCGCCCCAGAGGCGGACCCTTTCGGCCCGGAGCCAGGGCCGAAGCCTGCAGCCTGCACGAAGAATGAAGGGATCCTCGATAAACTCGCACGCCTCAGCAGTCACGTCGAGACCATGCCGGACGGTACGCTGTGGGTCGCGGTCTGGTCGGGAGAAATCACGGATGACGACCTCGTGGCCCTGGGCACGCTGGCTAACCTCGGCAGTTTGGACGTGCCAGGAAGCCGGATCACCGATCGCGGTATCAATGGCCTCGCGAAGAGTCAAAGCCTCTTCCGCCTTAATCTGGAAAAAACCGGAATCGCCGACGAGGGGGTCAAGGCGCTCGTCAAACTGCCGGAACTTCGGAGCCTCAATCTGGCCGGCACGAAAATCACGGATGCGGGCGTGGTTTCGTTGAAGCGCCATGCATCCCTCAGGGAACTCGACCTAAGCGACACGAGCGTCAGCAACGCGGCGATCGAGTCCCTCAGCGGAAACGAACAGTTGACGTCGCTGGACATCTCGGGGACCTGCGTTGACGATGCCGCGATGCTCCACATCGGCAAGCTCCGGCACCTCCGCGTCCTGCACGTCAATAAGACGATCTCCAACGAGGCATTGGCGGCGATCGAGGGGCTCGTTGAATTGAACGACTTTTCGGGGCCGGCGCAAATCACGGACATTGGGCTGCATCACTTGCGGAACCTGACGAACATGGGTCGCATCGGTGGAGTCATGAGTCAGGTCACCGACAGCGGACTACGATCTATTCGCGCATGTCCCAGCTTGGACATCTCCGCCTTGACAACAGCCAGATTACCGATGAGGGGATGAAGTTCGTCGGACAAATGCGCCACCTAGTCACGCTCTCTCTTCGCAAAACGAAAGTTACCGACGTGGGTATTCGGCAGATCGTTAACCTGAAGGGGCTTCAACGGCTGGATTGTGGCGATACCAATTTGGGCGACGCGAGCCTTGTGCCGATTGGCGCTAACTCGATTGTCTTTTTTGGAACTTGGCGGCAGCCGCGTTACCGGTGTCGGTATGAAATCCTTGACGAACCTTACCTGCGCTTTGCGACCTTGGCCTGTCGGGTACGCAGGTCGACGACGAGGGAATGGCGTCGATCGCCAAACTGCCGAAGTTGGTTAGCTTAGACGTGGCTTGGACCGCGGTGGGCGATGGCGGGCTTGAAAAACTGGTCGGGATGCCCGCGCTCAACGATCTCGAAGTTGACGGCACGAAGGTCACCGACAAGGGCGCCAAGGTGCTGCAAGAGCGAGGCGTTACCGTCCACGACATCCCTCCCCCCCGCCGGCTTGCCAACGAAGGAATCCTGGCTAAACTTACACGTCTCGGCGTTAGCGTGAATACCAGGCCGGACGGCACGCTTCGGGTGGTCGGGAAGATCACCGATGACGACGTTATCGCGCTCGGCGCCGTAGGTAATCTCGGCTGCTTGGTTCTGACAGGAGGAGGCCGGGTCACGCAACGCGGTATCGACGGTCTCGCGAAGAGTCAAACCCTTTTCGAGCTCAATCTGGCCCGCACCGCGATCAACGACGAGGTTGTCAAGGCCCTCGTGAAACTGCCGAAACTCCGAACCCTTGACCTGTCCGACACGAAAATCACAGATGCGGGCGTGGCTTCGTTGAAGGGCCATGGATCCCTCAGGGAACTCAATCTTGCGAACACCCGCATCAGCAATGCGGCGATCGAGGCGCTCAGCGGAAACGAACAGTTGACGTCGCTGGACATCTCCGGCACCCGCGTTGACGACGCGGGGATGATCCACGTCGGCAAGCTGCGACACCTCCGCGTCTTGCGCGTCAACAAGACGATCTCCAACGAGGCGTTAGCGGCGATCGAGGGGCTCGTTGAATTGAACGACTTTGCGGGACCGGCGGAAATCACGGACGTTGGGCTAAACCACCTGCGTAACATGACAAACATGCAGTGCATCGGCAGAGGCATCAGCCGGGTCATGGGCCGGGTCACCGACAACGGACTGCGGTCGATCGGCGCCCTGACCGAGATGAGACAGCTTGACCTCGAAAACAGCCAGGTCACCGACAATGGGCTGCGGTCGATGCTCGCCATGACCGAGTTGAGACAGCTTGACCTTGAAAACAGCCGAATTACCGACGAGGGGATGAAAATCATCGGACAAATGCGCAATCTGGTCACGCTCTCCCTCTGCAAAACGAAAATCACCGACGTGGGTATCCGGGAGATCGCTAACATCAAGGGGCTTCGATCGCTGGATTGCATGGAGACCGATTTGGGCAACGCCGGCCTCGTGCAAATCGGTACACTTAGGAAGCTGGACTCTTTGTGCCTTGCCGGCACCCGTGTTACGAGTGCCGGCATGAAATCGTTGACGAACATGCCTGAGCTTTATGAACTTGAACTAGGGGCTACGCAGGTCGACGACGAGGGGATGGCGTCGATCGCCAAGGTACCGAAGTTGGCCGTCCTGTATTTGAGTGGGACTGCGGTGAGCGATCGCGGGCTCGAACAACTGGTCGGCATGCCGGGACTCAAGGAGGTTTACGTCAAGGACACGAAAGTCACCGAAAAGGGCGCCAAAGTGTTGCAAGCGCGATGGGTTATCGTCCGCGACGTTCCTCAACCTGCGCCCCCTACGCCCGCGGCAGCAGATCGCCATTGCTTGCCGCCCTTAGGGGGCAATGCACCATAAGTCCTCCATTCAATCGGCCGGAAATAGCCGAGGGGAAGAAAAGGGCCAGAACGTTTTATTTAATAGTTCTGACCCCTTTTTCGCCCTGTAGAGACACTTCATGTACGAGTGCGTCGGCGTGCTGTCGAGGTAGAAGTAGTATTCCTTGACATCCTCGCCGTGGTTGCCCTCGCTATTGGTCAGCCCGAAGAGCCGCTCTTTGAGAATGGGGTCCTTGCCGTTCCAGAGGGCCAGCGCGAAGCAGAGCCGCTGTTGGTCGTCGGAGATGCCCGCCAGGCCGTCTTCACCCCAGCGATAGGCCCGCGAACGGGCCTGGTCGTGCGTGAAGAAGTTCCAGGCATCGCCATTTTCGCTATAGTCCTCGCGCACCGTGCCCCACTGCCGCTCGCTCAGGTAGGGCCCCCATTTCTTCCACGCAACGCTTTGTTCTCGCGCTGCCTTTAGCCTTAGTTGTTCCTGGCTCATCGGCATTTCCCTTTAGCGCTCACGGCCACATCGAAGCCCGAAGCTGCCAGCTAGGACTGTGGCCGAAATGGCCGAGAAAGCCTGTTCCTCGCTGGCGCGTCGGGCTTCGATTTTCTCGTACCGCCGGGGCTGTAGGACTGACCTTCATTGGGCCGTGTTATCACTTGGGGATCTTACGGATTTCCATCGCAAGCATGATCCAGTTCAGACCGCTGAAGAGCAATTCCACTCCGACCAGCAAGCCCACGACCCACACCAAGCTGAGAGGAAGATGGCGATAGATCGACAGTCCGCCCAGGAAAGTGACCGCGCCGTTCAGGAGCGTCCATCCCCATTGCGGAAAGCGGATCGTCAGGGCCGCCAGGATGCGGAACACGCCCATCACCATGAACGACACGGCCACGTAGATCGTGACCAGCAGGATCGAAAACAACGGTCGTTCCGAGACGACGAAGCCGGCCGCCAGGTAGAGCATGCCCATCAGCAATTGGACCAGGAAACCGCTCCATTTGCCCGTCCAGAACGATCCGATGATCGTGGCCACCCCGGCCACCAGAAGGACAATCGACAGGGCGCTAATTGCGACATTGGCAGCGACAAACGGGAAGGTCAGGGCCATTACACCGCACACCAACAACAGGATGCCCAAGCACAGGAACCAGCACCATTGCGAACGGACATGCTGAAGCTCGTGCTTGATGACTTGTTCGACTGTCACCGGCGAGTGTGCGCCACCAGTGACAGGGCATGTTGGCGAGCGGGAGGCTCGGCCGGTTGGCCTGCCCCTGGCCGGTCTTCTGGGATGGGTCGATACCGTGCGTCGAGGGTGGGTGGCCGTAGCGGGCGAAGAAGGGGAGCGGTCTTGCGATGTGCTCCCCTGACGAGGGACAGACGCTGTCAGCCGGATATCTTCGTCAGGCGACGCTCGGCACGCCGCAACTGCTTGGCATCGGCGCGGTCGCGACGCTCCTCGGCGCGATACAAACGAACATGCTGAGGGTGGGATGCCGCCCAGCAATCCGGCCGCAAGGCGGCATAGTCTCGGTCACCGGCCAAGAGCCGGTCGAGCAGCTCCTGCACATAGGCCCACACGTCCAAGTCGTTCCGCACGGCACTGCTGACGATCGTGAGGAGGTCGGCCGCCCGCTCCCCTGCCGCCACACTGCCGACGAACAGCCAGTTCTTCCGCCCGATCGCCACCTGCTTCATCAACTGCTCCGTATCGTTGTTGTCGATGGGCAAGCGGCCGTCGACGAGATACACCTGCAAGGCGTCCCATTGGTTCCGCAGGTAACCCAAGGCCTCGGCGAACTTGTCTTTGGGCAACACCCGCGACGCCGCCTCGCCATCCAACAATTCTCGCAGGCGATGCCACACCGGCCGCGATTCCGCCGCCCGCAAGGCCTCCCGCTCGCCAGGCGAAAGCGTCTTGCCGCGGTCCTCAATGTCGTACAACTCCTGATAGCTCGCCAGGAAACGGCTGGCCAACAAGGGGTCGCTTGCGCGCGCCTCGAAGATCTTGCGGCGGGCATGCGCATTGCAGGCGGCACGCTCGATCCGCGCGTCGCTGCGCAAGGTGATCCCCTGATAGCCCGAATAGCAGTCCGCCATGATTTTGCCGACGAAGTTGCCCGCCACAAGGAACTCGTCTGGTCCGTCGCGATGGCGGCTGACGGTGAAGTCGAAGACGTTGATGGGCAGGGTCAGGCTGCGGTAGGCCCACATCCGCCCCGAGACGCTCGGCCGTCCCGCGGCGCGGGCTTCCGTGAAGACCTCGTGGATCCGCTGCGACTTGGCGTCGCCCGGCACCGCGGCGGGGATTTCCGGCGGCAGCAGCAACGTGACGCGGGTTTCGTCCGTGCCCAGCAGGCCGCTGCGGAGCACCTCTTCCCCCAGGTAAAGCGTGAAGGGTCGCACGCAGGCCGCCGCGGCCGTGAGGATGTTCAAGAGCGTGCTCCGCGAGGGCGTCCAACCGCAGCCTGCGAAAGTGTCCTGCTGGCGGTAGATCGGCAGGTGGTAGCCGTACTTGGCCGTGATGATTTCCGCGGCCACGCTGGTGTGGTAGCGGTTTCCCTCGACGAGGCCCTCCGGCCGCGGTGGTTCTTTCACGCCGCAGGCCGGCTGGTCTTCGCAGGCGTACTTGGGGATCCGCGTCACGCGGACCTTGAGCTTGGGCCGCTCGAATTCCAGCATCTCTTGGGAGTCGTAGCCGATCAGCTTCCGCGCGCCGTGCGTGGCGCAGTGGGTCACTTCCGGAGGCGCCGGCAGCGTGACTTCGTAGCGCGGGATGTGGGCGGGGAACGACTCGTCGCGGGCCTTCCGTGGCTTGCGGCGGCGACGCTTGTGCTCGCGGACCAGGATCTCCGCCTCTTCCACGGCGACGGCCAGGCCGTCGGCCGCGTCGGCGGCCTCCGGCGTGTTGCCGAAGTCCAACCGCATCTGGTTCGGGTCTGCGCGGTACCGTTCGCTGCGGTGGTAGTAGGCGCGTTGCAGGAGCTCGTTGATGGTGAGCTTCTTGCTCCTGGACCTTCTGGTGCAGTTCGGTGATCGCCCGCGCCTGCTCGACGAGCGTATGGTCCTGTTCGCTGATCTTCCGGCGCTGCTCTTCGATGAGCGCCCGGCAGGCGGCAACGTCGGTGGGGAGGAGTTGCGTGTCGTTCATGTTTCCAAGTATACCGATTATTGCGGAATAAGCAAGAGGTGCGAGGGAGAATCTTCGATCCCACGGAAACGAAGAAGGGCTTTTCGCGAGGCGTACTTCGCGAAAAGCCCTCTGTGAACCGGCAGGCGGTCCCTGCCCGCGGGCCGCTTCAGGCGGCGGCCCGGGAGTAACGCTTGCGGCGCTGCACGGAAGCCAGCGAGATGCCGCTGAGGAGCATCGCCAACTGTGCGGCGTCGAGTTCCACGGCGGCCGCTTGGCCCTCGGGGCGGAGCATTTCGAACGTGCCCGATTCCAGCCGCTTGTAGAACAGGGCTAGGCCGTCCTGGTCCCACCACAGGGCCTTGAGGCGATCTCCGCGGCGGTTGACGAAGAGGAACAGGCTGCCGTCCAAGGGGTCGGCCTGCAGCACGCCGCGGACCAGGCCGCAGAGCCCGTCGAAGCTGTTCCGCATGTCGGTGGGCCGGGCGTGAAGAAAGATGCGGATGTTCGGCGCGAAACTCAGCATGGCGAGGCGCCTCCCAGGCGGTTGGCGTCGAGGCGCGCGAGGGTTTCGACGAGCATTTGCAGGCTCCCGGCATCCACGGGGACAACGAAGCGGGTGCCGCCGGGCAGCCGCACTTGCATGTTGCCGGCCGCCAACACTCTCACCGGCAGGAAAGCATCCGGCGCCGGCCCCGCGGTGGGGGCGGCAGCCGCCGACTGCGCAAGGCGCTGCGCCAGAGATAGAACGACTGCGGCGAGACGCCTTCCTGCTGGCAGAATGCATGGACGCTCCGCCGCGAATTGTCAAACCGAACGAGCCGCTGTTGCCACTCCTGGACTTTGCGGTTCTGCAGAAAACGAGCCATAAGACCTCCGAGAGGATAGGGAAAGGGGACGGGAAATCCAATCCCCTCAGCCTAACCTACCCGTCAAGGATGGTTCTTATGGGCTCACCCTGCTTGAAAGTCGCGTAGAAATCGGTCAGGCCGACACTGCCGATCTGCGCCGTGGTGTCCTCATTCGTTACGTCCTGGATATTGGCGAAGTTCACCTCAGTGACGAAATCAACGTTCTCGCCGATCGCGCCGTCCGCCCGCAAGCGGGCACGGCGCATGTCGGAACCATCCTGGAGGAGAAAAGGCAGCTCTGAAGACTGGTGGTACCAGGTATTATCGAAATCGAAACGGCCGCCAACGTGCAGGCGGAAGGCGCGGTCGGGACTTTCCAGGACGACGCCGTTGTCCCAAAAGACATTCATCGGTATCCGATCGTCGCCGTCAGCGTGCTGATGGCGGGGCGTATCTCCACCGCTGATCGCGCTATCGGAAATAAGCGGGGACGGCTGTGCGACTGCCGTCTCGTCAGGCGCGATCCGATTGGTGGAGGATGGCTCGTCGGCCGTCGCGCGGTTACAGCAAGCTACCAGGCAGACCAGCAGCCGCGAGAATCGTGTTTCGATAACGGTGCATCGCTGAGGGCCGCAATCCCAAGACGTGACGAGAACTGTTGGTTTTTGCCGTCTGTATACGAAGTCAACCTGCCTCGTGCAATGCCAATATGAGGGTGCCTCCGAACGTGAATCGGTAGGGTAGAGATTCGGTGCCTCCGTGCCAAAGGGCTCGGCGAGCATCCGGTCGAGGTAGTCTCTCGGTGCGACGCCGGTGCTGACGTGCGGATTGAAGTTCTCGCCGCTCATCTTCGGCACGAACGTGGACACATAATCGATGATGGCCGCGTCGGTGGCGGGATCGTCGTGCGGGGCCGTGAACGCTCCGATGGGACCGGATTCCAGCATGTACACCGTGCGGCCGTTTTGTGCATAAACGCCCGCAAGCGGGAGCAGGTCGAGCGGTTCGTGAAAGCCCTTGCCGGCAAGCGGCTGAGCGTGCGGGACATCGAACGCTTGGCCCAGGCCTACTTCCAGGGACCGGATCCGCTGCGTCCAGCCGCTTTCGATGAAATTCTGACATTCCCAACGGGTTGCAAGCTTTCTGGCTTGGGATTTGCAATAGCTTTCGCCGCCCGGTGCGTTGGCCAAACGATACAGTGCCACGAATGGATTCGCCACAGAAAGCGTTTGAATGTTCTGCTTGCCGTAAGTCCAATCATAGCAATGTTTTAATTAGTTCCTGTTGTGGCCATGCTGTGGAGAAGGGCCCACCCACTCGCCGAATAGTACAGTACAATAGTGATTTATTCCGTGATATATTATGGCAACAGCCGTGATTGAAAGTTGGATGCCCGTGATATTTGATGGAAAAGAACATGCTGGGGCAGACCTTGTGGTTCTCGTCGATGTCTGGCGGGAAGCCTGCCGCCACATCGAAATTCAAGAGTCGACGCATACGATTGGGGGGATCCTTGCAAAGCATGCGCCCTGGCACAATTGCTGGTTCGGCGGATTGACCGGCAGAAACTGTGCTTGGAAACCGTTGCGGTGGGCATTCCGGTTCCCGACTATCTCACTCCTGAGGCCCGAAGCGCGTTTGACGAAGCCCATTTTGCGTGCCTTCTTGGATGGTGCCGTAGGCGTCAATCGCTGCACCGTGGTGGTGAAGCACGTGACCAGGAATTGTTGAGAATGATCATTCCCCCGGGGATCGCGGCCGACGTCGTTGCTGTCCCGTTAGGGCAGCCGGAAAATCCGTCGGGTGTGGTTGTCCTGGTGGCCAAAACCCGCGCGACGTTCGACCATGCACACATTTGCCTGGCCGAATCGCTCATGGAACCTTTCTCCGTAGCTCTGGAGAACGACCATAGGCTCCGTGAGATGACTGCCATACGGGTCGCCGCCGAGGCCGACAGAGACTCGCTGCTGAAGCGGCTCGGCCGAAAGCAACTGACCGACATTGTCGTGGGCGCCGACTCGGGGCTGAGCCAGGTCGTGGAACGCGTGGCGCTGGTCGCCCGGAACGATGCGCCCGTCCTTCTCCTCGGCGAGACAGGCACTGGCAAGGAAGTCATCGCCCGTATGGTTCACAACCAGTCCCCGCGGGCCAATGGGCCTTTCATGCGTGTCAATTGTGGTGCGATCCCGGCGGAGTTGATCGACTCGCAGCTCTTCGGGCATGAGCGTGGCGCTTTCACGGGGGCGGTGGAGACGCGGCAGGGATGGTTTGAACGGGCCGACGGCGGAACACTACTTTTGGACGAGGTTGGCGAGTTGCCTTTGGCCGCCCAGGTCCGGCTGCTGCGAATTCTCCAAGATGGTTGGATGGAGCGTGTGGGAGCGCATGAGCCGGTCCACGTTGACGTCCGCATCGTGGCCGCCACGCACCGCGATCTGGCGGCGATGGTGGCCGAGGGACATTTCCGCGAGGACCTCTGGTATCGGATCGCCGTGTTTCCTATCCGCCTGCCTCCCCTGCGCGAGCGGCCCGAGGACATCCCGGCCATGGCCCGACATTTCGCCGAGCGGGCGGCCGTTCGCTTTGTGTTGCCCGAAGCGCCCTTGACTACCGAGGACATCCAGCTCTTGACCGCATATTCCTGGCCCGGAAATGTGAGGGAGTTGGGAGCGGTAATCGATCGAGCAGCGATCCTGGGAAACGGCAAGCGATTAGAGGTGGCACAAGCCCTGGGCGCCAGCGAGCGGCCCCAATCGCCTTCGCAGTCCCAGCCGGCACAGAGCCCGCCGGGCCCAGTGGAGGTTCTATCACTGGATGAGGCGATGAAGAAACACATCGAGAGCATCCTGGCCATGACGCACGGACGAATCGAAGGCCGTCGTGGGACGGCGGCGCTCTTGAAAATCAATCCACACACCCTTCGGGCACGGATGCGAAAGTTGGGGATCGATTGGGCCAAGTATCGGACCGAGGAAGAGAGTTGATCCATGGCAGACGTCATCACAACTTCATTTTTCGTCGAAACGCCGGCCGCGATCGTCCGGCCCGCCAAACCCCTCAGCCAGGAAGGTCGCATTCTGGCCGCGCTGGGGCTCTTGCGCGGGCCGCTGCCCCGGGCCGAAACGAAATGGTTGTTTCGCTACTATGAATACCTTGCCGCACACCTCTGCCTGCCCTTTGATGCCCGCTGCCCGGAAGACTCAGGGCTGATCCGGCCGTGGACGTCCATTGCGACGGTCGTCGCGATCCTGCCGCCTTCGGAGTCTCCGTCCCAAGACGGAACGGGGCTGAAGTGCAAGGCGCTGCGCAACGGAGCAGAAACCGAAATTCCGCTGATCGATCTGGAGATCGACAGCAGCCATCCCAACGCCCAGTTCGTCGAGGACTACTGGTATTGGTTTTGGAATTGGCAGTTCGATCCGAGAATTTAGATAACCCATAAGCCAAGGAGAACATTCCATGTCCCGTCAGAAAACCTACGCCAACATCGTGGAAACGACCTTCGACACGCCGTTGGTCAAATTGAACAGCGTGGTCCCCGCGGACGCCGCCACCGTGCTCGTGAAACTCGAATTCTTTAACCCCTTTAGCAGCGTCAAGGACCGCATCGGGCGGTCCATGATCGAGACCGCGGAGAAGGCGGGCATTCTCAAGCCGAATACGCATATTATTGAACCGACGAGCGGCAATACGGGCATCGCCCTGGCGTTCGTGGCCGCGGCCAAGCGCTATCGGCTCACGCTCACCATGCCGGAAACGATGAGCCTGGAGCGCCGCGCTGTTGCGGGCCTTGGGGGCCAATCTCGTATTGACGCCCGGCAAGGACGGCATGCGGGGCGCCATCGCCAAGGCCCAGGAGTTGGCGACCGACACGCCCGACAGTTGGATCCCGCAGCAGTTCGAAAACCCCGCCAATCCCGAGGTCCACGAGCGGACCACGGGGCGGGAGATCTGGGAGGATACGGGCGGCCGCATCGACGTCGTAGTGGCCGGCGTGGGCACCGGCGGTACGATCACCGGCGTGACTCGATACATCCGCTCCAAGAACCCTCACTTCCGCGCGATCGCCGTGGAACCGGCCGACTCGCCGGTGATCTCCGGCGGGAAATCGGGGCCGCATAAGATCCAAGGCATCGGTGCCGGCTTCATCCCCAAGAACCTGGATACGAGCCTGCTGTCTGGCGTGGAAACCGTCAGCAACGAAGACGCCTTCACCTGGGCCCGCCGCCTGGCGCACGAGGAAGGGATCCTGGTGGGAATCAGCTCCGGGGCCAATGTTGCGGCGGCAATTCGCGTCGCTGCCCGGCCGGAAAATCGCGGCAAGGTGCTCGTGACTTTCGCGCCTAGCTTCGGTGAGCGTTACCTGTCGACACCTTTGTTCGAGGGTTTGTCCCACGCAGCGGCGGCAGGCGGTGCTGGCGGAGGGCCGACGCTGTAGCGCGCGGCAGTGCAATGCGATCCTGTGCTGTTTTTGATGGGGCAGGCCCGTAGTGGTGTTTACAACTTGAGAACTCACTATAGGCAACGGCCGTGCCGTCAAATGTCACGGCCATGTTCCTTGTTGAGTGCCCATTGGCAGGCGAGACAGTTCTGTCAAGGACATCGCCCGGCGAGTTTCGATAAAATGCGAGAACTTTGCGTCCATGCCTTCTTGTGCATTGTCGCCGACGACCTAGAATAACTATCATCTTGAACATGCCCCGGCTTCGTGAGCGTCGGCACGGGCGGACGCGCTGGTGGCGCTTAACTGAGAGGAACGAACATGTCCGACAATTTGTTGCAACGAAGCGTGACGACGTCGGTCGCCAGAACCTGGCCAGTACCACCAAGAGCAGGCCGAAGATGACGTCGATCACCCCGCGGCTACTGCTGAGCCAGTTGCCCTGGGTGCAGGTGGACGGGGGCATCTATCGCGTCAACCGCACCAAGGTGGAGTTGCCCAAGGCCGAACGGATCGAGGTCGACCTGTCCGGCGGGCCGGCTCCTTTCCGCCGGAGTCGCTGCGCAACGTGCCGCTGTTCTCCGGACTGCCGGAGACCATCGTCGCCCGCATGGCCGGCAGCTTCCGAACGGAAGCAAGTTCCCCTGGGAAACAAGGTGATCGTCGAAGGGGAAGACGGAGAGCAAGTTCTTCATCATCGCCCAAGGGCAGGTCGAGGTCCTCTACAAGGGGGCGCACGGCAGCGACATCCGCATCGCCCTGCTGACCGATGGCGAGTACTTCGGCGAGACCGAATTCGCCTCCGACCAGGCTGCGGACGTGACCGTGCGGACGCTCACGCCTTGCATGCTTCTGAGCCTTTCGCGCAAGGACCTTGAAGCGAGCCTGAGCGAGGTGCCCGGACTGGAACGAGGAATTCAAGAAGGCCGTCGCCGAGTACCGTGGAACTGCCGATCGATGGTCAACCGCTACGGGGAAAGGAACATCGACCTCGTATCGGGTTTCGCCGAGAACATCGAGATTCCGGAGACCTTCGTCGATTACTCGGCCAAGCCTCGCGAATACCCGCTCTCCACCGTGCAGACGATCGTCCGCGTGCATACCCGCGTCTCGGACCTGTACAACGACCCCCACGATCAGCTTGAACAACAGATGCGTCTGACGATCGAGGGGATCAAGGAGCGGCAGGAATGGGAACTGGTCAACAGTCCAGAAATTCGGCTTGCTGCACTCGCGTAGACCCGTCGATGCGGATCAGCACACGTTACGGCACGCCTACGCCCGACGATCTCGACGAGCTTGCTGGCACGGGTATGGAAGAAGCCGGCGTTCTTCCTGGCGCATCCGCAGGCGATCGCCGCTTTCGGCCGCGAATGCACCTGGCGGGGCGTGCCTCCGGCGACGACGGTCGTCGGCGGCCTTCCCGTCCTCACTTGGCGGGGCGTGCCGCTGGTCCCTTGCGACAAGTTGGAGATGCGGGGCCGCCGCGCCGGAACGACAAGCATCCTGCTGATGCGCGTCGGCGAGGCAGACCAGGGCGTGGTGGGCTGCACCAGACCGGCATCCCCGGCGAGATCATGCCCAGCTTGTCCGCCCGACTGATGGGCATCGACAGCCTGGGAGTGGCGACGTACCTCTTGACGCTCTATTTCTCCTGTGCCGTGTTGACGGACGACGCCCTGGGCGTCCTGGAAAACGTCGAGGTGGGCTACTACCACGATTACGCCAACCGCGAGGGCAAGAAGTTTGAATACGGACTGGGAATCTAAGGACCGCCACGATGAACGATATTACGCCCGAATTGATTGCGGCCGCTGCGCCGCCTGTACAACGAGATTCCCGGCATGAACCATGTTCCGAAGTCGGAGACCGCTGTCGTTGCGGCGCCCGCGGACGTGCATGACGGCGCCCTCTCGCTTACGTCACCAGCCGTCACGGCGTCGGCGCCTTTCACCGGCGCCTCCGCCGCCGGCAGCCTCGGCGGACGATCCGCTGAAGGCATTCGCACGGAGCATCCGAACCGCGGAGTGGCGCAGTTTCGGCGGGCCACCGGACGCTGTTGCGGGTGTACGGCGCTTCACCGTGTCCCGCGAACCGCCGCAGGTGCGCTTCGCCTGGCCGGACGTGGACAGCGGGTTTGCGCCGAGGCCCTTTGACGTTACGGCGATCCGGCGCGATTTTCCCGCCCTTGACCAGCAAGTCCACGGAAAACGGCTGGTTTGGTTCGACAATGCCGCGACGACTCAGAAACCGCAATGCGTGATCGACGCCGTGGCGAACTTCTATGCACACGACAACTCGAACATCCATCGCGGGGCCCATACCCTGGCCGCCCGCGCCACCGACGCCTACGAGCAGGCACGGCGGAAGGTCCAGGAGTTCCTCGGCGCATCGTCGGCCAAGGAGATCCTTTTTGTCCGCGGCACCACCGAGGGCATCAATCTGGTGGCCCAGACCTATGGGCGGAAATTCCTGCAGCCGGGCGACGAGATCGTTCTCACAACGCTCGAACACCACGCCAACATCGTGCCCTGGCAATTGGTCGCCAAGGAGAAAGGGGCCGTTATGCGCGTCGTGCCCGGTCAACGATCGGGGCGAGGTGATGCTTGAAGAGTACGAAACGATCCTCGGCCCGCGCACCCGCCTCGTGGCCCTGTCGCAGGCGTCGAACACCTGGGCACGATCCTGCCCGTGGCCGAAATGACGCAAATGGCCACGTCGCTACAACGCCCGCGTGCTGATCGACGGCGCCCAATCCGTAGCGCATCTGCCGGTCGAACTTGCGGCAGCTCGACTGCGACTTCTTCGTCTTCTCGGGCCACAAGATTTTCGCCCCAACGGGCATCGGGACGTTGTACGCCAAGGAGGAACTTCTGGAGATCATGCCGCCTTGGCAGGGCGGCGGGAACATGATCCGCAACGTGACGTTCGAGGAAACGACCTACGCCGAGCCGCCGGCGAAGTTCGAAGCCGGCACGCCGAATATCGCCGACGCGGTGGGGCTTGGCGCAGCGCTGGACTACATCAACCGGCTTGGACTGCCGAACATCGCACGCCACGAGCAGGAACTGCTCCGCTACGCCACGGAGCGGCTCGCCCGCATCCCCGGGCTGCGGATCATCGGCACGGCCCCGGAAAAGGTCGGGCGTGATCTCGTTCGTTCTCAAGGAACGGAAGACGGAGGAAGTCGGCCGGATGCTCGGATCAGGAGGGTATTGCCGTGCGGGCCGGGCACCATTGTGCCCAGCCCTCTCTTCGGCGCTATGGCCTTGAATCAACCGTTCGGCCTTCGTTCTCGCTGTACAATACGAATGAGGAAATCGACCGTCTAGTGGCGGCCGTTCACCGCATCTTGCGGTCATGATCGAACGGGCCAATGCAAGGATCACGTCGATCGAACTCCGCGTGTCGCTCGCTTCACCCGCCTCCCATTGGCCTGTCGACACGTGACGGTGAATTGCGACGAACGCCAGGGCCGCTCACGGTCGGCCCGTCATCTTTCACGGGATTGCATTGGTATTTCACGGCGTTGACGCCACGAGATTTCCCTTCGCCTCATCGACCATACTCCCCGACACAAAACGCCTGCCCTGTGGGAGGCAGAATTTTCACCGCAACGTCCAACGGCGTTTGACATTTGAACGTGCGAATGGAGATCCCTCTCGGCAATGACTTGATTCCCGAGGGATGATTTCCGTCGATGGCACGAATCTTGCGGTTGCCACAATCGCTTGGTCCGGTAGCGCTTAAGCAAACCTTGAAGTCAATTTGCGATCACCGAACACACGAAGGGGACAAACATGAAGTGCAACCGCATCAGGGGCTTTTTCACGGGGCCGGATCGTCTTGTCGCGTTCTCGCTCCCTCGATCCGCAGCGGAACGAGGACCGCTCGCTTCGGTCAAGTCGAGGGCAGGTATCTCGGTCAAATCGGCACCTTGCCGGTCGGCGGAATCCCAGCAGCCATTCGAGTCGCGTACAAATGAGAATCTCCGGTCCTGTCCGGCTTCGGAGGACAGCAACTCACTTTCGAGACCTCCCGCTACAGGTTGGTCCAATTTCTCAATCTGAATATGCTAGCGGCCACAACCTCATGGACGAGAATGCAAACCTAATTGAGTTCGCGGGGATAGTCCTGGACGCATCGACGGGCGAGGCATCCCTGCACGGCCGGCCGCTGGGCCTGACAAAGACTGAATTCGGGGTCTTGTTCCTGTTGTTGCGCAGCGACGGGCAGGTCTTCTCGCGAGATGAGATCATCGCGGCCGTTCAAGGCGACGACTACCCCGTCACATCCGCGTCGTTGAACAACCATATCATGGCGCTGCGCAGGAAGCTTGGCAACCGGGGCGACTTGATTGAAACGGTTCGCGGGGCCGGGTTCCGTCGCCGCCCAACTTGACTTTGCCTTATCACGGAAACACACACCTTTACCCTAACGTTTCAAATCCCATTCCTTGAGTTGCTTCGCCGCAGTGCCGTAGGGGCCGAGTTGATAGACGGCCGCGCCGGCGGGCGAGAAGGTGAATGACTCAAAGGGCTCGGCGAGCATCCGGTCGAGGTAGTCTTTCGGTGCGACGCCGGTGCTGACGTGCGGGTTGAAGTTCGCGCCGCTCATCTTCGGCACGAACGTGGACACATAATCGATGATGGCCGCGTCGATGGCGGGATCGTCGTGCGGGGCCGTGAACGCGCCGATGGGACCGGATTCCAGCATGTACGGTCTTGCGGCGGCGATGATGTCCGCCTGTAGCTTGAGGATTTCCGGCGTCGGCTTTGCGCAGATACCGGCAACGCCCGTCGCACCGGTCGGGGCGTAGTAATACTTGAACGCCTCCAGCTTCATGGCGGTCACGTCGGCGGCGGCGAACACCTTTTCTTCGGCGGCATAGAGCTTGTCCAGGTCCGCCGTGCGGACAAAGCACTGGAGCATCGTGATGTGCGGCGTGTGCGTCGCATCGAGGGCGAAACCCTTGGGGTATATCCTTGAGCAGCCGGGCGTTGTTGGCCTTGCAATGCGCGAGCATCGTTGCGTTCGGTTCCAGCAGGATGTCGATGGCCGTAACCTCGAACGGGAAAACCTGTTTCCAATCGTCCTTCATGCTGACAACGGTCCAGCCCTTCGCGGCGGCCTCGTCGAGCCCCTGGTCGAGCCTGGCCAGTTGATCCTGGCGGTCGTAAGCGTATTCTCGCTCGGCGTCGTCATGATGGACATACAGGCAGAACCGTGGGCCGCTGCCCGCCGCCGGTGTACTGGAGCATCTGCAGATCGCCATCCGAATTGCCGAAGGCCATGACGGGCCGGCGGCCGATGTGCTGGTTGATTCCGACGGGCTTACCGCCCTTGTCGTCGTTGAAGTTCAATTCCGGCAGTCGCACGAGCACGGGCCTGCCATCGCGCATTTCAAACTGCGTCTTGACGCTGCTGCCGACGACCTGCTCCGGCGGAATGCCATAGGTCTTCTCGGCCCACGGGCGCATGAATTCGATGCCGCCGCCGGAGACGATGAACGTCTTAAATCCATTTGCGCGGAGATAGGCGAGCACTTCGAGCATCGGCAGATAGACCATTTCGGTGAAGTGCTTGCCGGTCTTGGGATGCCTCGCCGTGGCGATCCAGTCCTTCACGATCCGCTCAAACTCCTCGGTCGTGTTGCCCGTATGGGTGGCCATGATCACTTCCATAAGCCCGCGCTCCCCACCCGCCATCAAGCCCTTCGGGTCTCCCTTCAGGATGGAGGCGAATGGCTCCTTGGTCTGCCAGTCGGGATGCTGCGGTGCGAGCGTCTTCACGCGGTCGATCACGAAGTAGAGCTGCACGGGCAGCGGCTTTTCGCACCATAGCGTGCCGTCGTTGTCGAACGTGGCGATACGCTCTGGGACGGAAACGAAGTCCGGTGAGCCGTCTTTGGTCACCCTGTCCACAAAGGTGATGATCGATTGCTTGGCCGGGCCGTCCTTCCACGAAGGCAAAGGGTCCGCGGCACGGGCGAGCGCGGTGGTGAAAGCCATCGCTGCGAGGAGCGAGATGGCAACCGGGTGTCGGCTACGGTTGGTTTTCATTGTCATGTGCCCTTGCTGGGCCATTTTCTTGACTGCGATGTACCGGAACCGCACCCGGTTGGGACGGGTGCGGCTCCGCGATTTGACTTGGCGTTGTAGAAAACGCGGCGTCAGTTGGTGGCTTTGCCGGCTTCGCTCACCGCTTCCATCACGCGGTCGAGGCTGAAGCTGCCGGGCTTCATGCGCGGCGGGAACTCGCGGAAGCTCTGCAACCACTTGGCGACATAATCGCCGGCAGGCGCCAGCACGTACATGCGTTCCGCGGCCCATTGCGGGTGACCGGTGGATTCATCCGAGCGCGCTCGAACGGGTCCATGCGGAGATTGGTGAGCATCGGCCAACGCAGTTCCTCGAACGGGGTCTACCACACCTTGATTCCGACAGAGTTCTGCCGCAGGAAGGTCAACTTCCAGTTGTTGTAGCGCAACGCCGCAACGCTGCCGCCGTCGGTCCAGTAAATGAACTCGTGACGTGGCGATTCGGCGACTTCTCCCTTGAAGAATGGCATCAGGTTATAGCCGTCGAGGTGAACCTTGTAGGTTATGTCGCCGATCTTCTTCCCTTTGAGCAGGTCTTCCTTGATCGTGGGATCACCCACGGCGGCCATCACGGTCGGGAGCATGTCTTCATGCGCGCCAATGTCGTTGATGGTCGTGCCGGGCTTGATGACGCCGGGCCAGCGGATGATGCACGGGACGCGGTAGCCGCCTTCCCATTGCGTGTTCTTCTCGCCGCGGAACATCGTGGTGCCGCCGTCAGGCCAGTTGAAGAACTCCGCACCGTTGTCGCTGGAATACATGACGATGGTGTTGTCGTCGATGCCCAGTTCCTTGAGCTTGGCGAGCAACTGGCCGACGTGGCCGTCGTGCTCGACCATGCCGTCGGCATAGACTCCGAGGCCGGTCTTGCCTTCCGATTCCTTCTTCAGGTGCGTGAAGACGTGCATGCGAGAGGAGTTCCACCAGAGAAGAAGGGCTTGTCGGCCTTCTTGGCTCGCTCCATGAAGGCGATCGCGTGTGCGGTGACTTCCTCGTCAATCGGTTTCCATGCGCTTCCTGGTCAGCGGGCCGGTGTCGTTGATGGTCTGTTTGCCGACTTTGCCGAAGCGCGGGTCGTCCGTCGGGTCGTCCACGTCCGTGGCCTTGCAGTCCAGCACGCCGCGCGGTCCGAACATCGCCTTGAACTTCGGGTCCTTCGGATAATCTACATTCTCCGGCTCCTCTTCCGCATTCAGGTGATAGAGGTTGCCGAACCATTCATCGAACCCGTGGACCGTGGGCAGCATGTCGTTGCGGTCGCCGAGATGGTTCTTGCCGAACTGGCCCGTCATGTAGCCCAGCGGCTTGAGCAAGTTGGCGAGGGTCGGATCGGCCGCGGTAATGCCTTCCTTCGCGCCGGGCAGACCGACCTTGGTGAGGCCGGTGCGAATGGGCGACTGGCCGGTGATGAAGGCCGCACGACCGGCGGTGCAACTCTGTTGGCCATAGAAGTCCGTGAACAGCGCCCCTTCCTTGGCGAGGCGGTCGATGTTCGGCGTCTTGTAGCCCATCATGCCCATGTTGTAGGCGCTGAGGTTGAACTGGCCGATGTCGTCTCCCCAGATAATGAGGATGTTGGGTTTTTTGTCGGCCGCCTGCGCCGACGCGAGGATGCCGAGCGCAAACCCGGCGGCCAGAGCGAAGTACTTGAGTTTCATCGTCTGTGGTCTCCTGGAGTGGGGGGGCGTGCAATACGCTTCTGGGCATGCCGGGTCTTGCCAATCTTCGGTATGGACTGGAGATTGCGCAAGCTGTGGCACCAGAGTTGCTCTTTGAGCGCCGTGATCCAGGCATGCGCGTTGCTTCCGTGTGCCACCGCCCCACCGTTCCTCGGCGGTGATGAACTTTACGCTATCGCGGCGAGATTCGTCGGTGATCCAGCCGTCGTCGAGCGCCAACTTCATCAGGTAGACGTGGACCGGATGGAGCTTGTCGTCGCAGACAACCGTAATCAGTTTCAGGACTTGCTTGCCGCTGGATTGATCCCAGGGCTTCCGCCGTTCCCAAGCGCCGAGGACTCGGCTCCGATTGGCGTGGTGAACAATGTCTGATTCGACGTGGAAGAACCGCAGTTTCATCAATCAATCTCCAAGGGTTAATCAATGGGTGGTTTTGCTTTAAGACTTGATTTCGTTCGGTCGATACTCTACTATACCATGCTGCTCCTAAAATAGAAGCGAAATCCTGAAATAGAAGCACAGTTTTCGAGGCTCCGTCGATGGCAGAGACCGCAAAACCCGATTTCTCGGCACAATACGAATACCTGCGCAAGTTAATCGTCATTGCTAGGAAGAAGCGGAACTTGACGCAACGCGAGATTGCACGGCGAATGGGTCAGCCCCCGTCATTCGTCGGCAAGATCGAAAACGGTACTCGCGGAATCGACGTAGTGGAGTTCGTGGCGTGGTCGAAAGCGGCCGACACCAAACCGCAGATGATATTGACGAAGCTGTTGAAACGCTGGCCCGAGTGAGGATCGCTACCGCTGGTATGATTCCGAGTGGTCGGCGTGCTCGTTCCAGTTGCCGACGTATTGAGCGGCAATGGTCTTGTCACGAATGACGACGAGGTTCACTGGCTGGAGGATTGAACCAGTAATCCTCCTGGAACCGTCCCGGTTCGGCATCAAAAAAGCCTTACTTGGCTGACTCGACATTCAGGTAAGGCGGACGCCAAAATCCAATCCTTGTTTGCGGTGAGGACTCGCCCTGTCTATAATGGGGCTTGTCAAAATGGGGGTGCCCAGCACCCCTTACCAAAAATACGAGCATTCGGTCCTTGCGCCGCCTGCGCATTCTGAAATACGCCCTCCTTCTCGGACTTCGAGCGAGTCTCCGATTTGGCGTGGCACAGTCAAAGTTGCAATTACTACGCATCGCGTGGATGCGGATACAAGAGGTCGGACTTACATTTGGGAGAAAAATCATGTTCGAGAAGACGATGGTGCGAGGTTCGATGGTGGCGTTGCGGGTGAGCATTTTGCTCACTATGCTCTTGTCGGTTTCTTCCGTGGCTAGTGCTCAGCTTGTTCTATCCCTGACAAGTGCAGGGGCCGGCAGCGTGACAATCCCCACCGGCTACGAGTGGACTGACGTGACCGTCCAGTGCTGGGGCGGAGGGGGCGGCGGCGCTGTCGGCAACCCCAGCACCGACTTCGGGGCTGGTGGTGGTGGTGGCGGCGCTTACTCTAGCAAGACGTATTTAACGCCGCTTCTCGCTGGCGAGTATAGCTACTATGTCGGCGCTGGCGGCGTCGGTGGCCCCTACGTGCCCTACGTCCCCGACGACGGCAGTAGCGGCGGAAATACAATTTGGAACTACGGCGGTGCCGAAGACATTATGGCTGGCGGCGGCGGTGGCGGCACAGCAGCCGAACCGGGCGGGATGGGCGGCGGCGGGGGACTGGTCCTCGCCGGGACGGGCTTTACAGGCGGGGCTGGAGGCTACGGTCCCGGCGCTGAGTACGGCGGCGGTGGCGGCGGCGCTGGCGGCCCAAGCGGGCCGGGCGGCGAAGGCGGGATTGGGACTGGCGGCGAAAACGGCGGCGGCAGCGGCGGCGCTGGCTACGGTCCCGGCGGCACCGGCGGATTTGACGGCATCGGCGGCAGCGGCAGCTTCCCTGGCGGCGGCGGCGGCGGCAGCGGCAACAACAGCGGCGGCCAGGGCGGCAACGGCGAAATCATTATCACCTATACGTCAGAAGCGGTTCCCGAGCCTTCCACGTTCGCGTTGAGTGGCGTTGGTGCGATCGCACTGGTGGCATACGCTTGGCGGCGGCGGTTGGCGAGAATTGCGAGGTCAGCGGCATTTGGTCAACATGACGACGCCCCAGCCATCCTGTCATTCCCTTCGCATTCGTCCCCGGCGAGCATGGCACGGTGCGCGGCTTGATTCAGCATGTCGAGCGATGCCATCGGGCTGCTAGCCTACGCGAGGCGTTACGCCCAGGGGCGACCACGGCCGCGCGCAGCCGGAGGCATCTTCACCGGCCCGATGGCGACCCCCCGGCCCGTTTGAACCTGCTGCTATTGGCAATTGGGGCCACACGCATGATAGAATGGAGGCTTCGCTGAATCCGTGATTGCGAGGCTAAAATCCATGAACCTTCTGATCCCATACGTGAAATTGCCCGACCACATTGATCCTCTTTTTCAAGAGTTTACCTATGGTGATGTCGATCAGCGGGCAAGGAAACTCAAGACCCTGAAGCCCGGTGACGGCATTTTCTTCCACACGGCCATCCAGGGAAAGAAGTGCATTACTGCCTACTACTCGGTAAGTCGGTTCATGGATACAAGGGATGCCGTCAAGGACTCTAGCATCAGGAGCAAGTACAAGAATCCGCATATTGAACGCTGGCTTAAGGGGAAGCAGGGTACGCAGGCCGACGACGTGATGGTCTTCGGTGATCCGATCACTTTAATGATTCTTACGAAGCCGTTGCCCTTCGATAAGAAGCTGGCACAACGACTATCTTTCCATCCGACCAAACCGATCCCTTTCCCCGCTGGACGGCCCGAAAGCCTTGCCATCGGTTCCGCGACCAGGAGTTGGAGACAGCTTACCGACAAGGATGTTCGGATTCTTCAAAAGGCAATCGCCCATTGCGAAGGCTCCACTGAAGGTGACATTTCTCTCAGCTTGCAGGGAATCTTGACGACGGAGGAAGTCAGCCAGGTTGTGGAGAAGCATATCGAAGGACTCATTTTCAGGAACCCCAAACTGATCGCTGAAGGCGTCAAGTCGGTGAAAAGGCAGGTAGAAACCGACGAAGGCCGAATTGATTTGCTTCTCGAAACGAAGTCGGGGCACGTCATCGTGGTGGAGGTCAAGCTGCATCGAATCGGAAGAGATGCCGTCAAGCAACTGCGGGGCTACATGAAGTGGGCCAGGAAGGGGAAAGGAAAGAAGAACGTTTCGGGCGTGATTGTCTGTGAAGGTGTGCTGCCTGCCTTTGAGGACGATTTGGCGAAACTGAAAGGCATCAAGGTGATGTGCTACGGGTGGCAATTGAAACTCCGACCGTGGCCCTAGTGACACCGCCGCATGGAGCGTCGCTTTGATCCGCGACATCGTGCCTTGCGGGAGTCAACCTCCGGGACTGATGGCAGCCCATTCGATGGATCGCCATGTTGCCCGGCTGGGAGTGTGGCAGACAGCCATGCCACAAATTCTTCGACCAACTCGTCAGGGAAGTTACAGCGATGCCCTCTGCCCCGGCACACCAAGGCCATATACCGAGCAGGGATAAGTTCCGCATCGGCACCAAGGTAGAAGAAATGCCGGGCAATAAGGACATTGTGGCCACCAAGATCGTGTTTCATGTCACCTGGGCCATGCAGGGAAGGCCGTTGTCGCCACCTGCCGCTCTTCTCTTTATAGTAGATGTTGTCGCCGCACCTTTGGATGGGCTTAGCCACAAGGTCAGGCTTCTTGTAGTGGAACCTGGAATCGGCATTGTACTCCTCAATGGACAAGACTTCGCTCACCAGCATGGCGTAGATCACCTTGCCGTTCCCGACGTTGTTCTTTGATCCTACGCCCACAACCCAGTCGCCCCGACGGGCATGGCGACGAATTTGAGGCTTGCAAGTAGCCAGGGTACAGTACCTTCCGTATGGGTTGGGGGCGAAGCCGTTGTCGTATCTGAGGACGTAGGAAAAAAGCCGCATTGTAGCCTCCACTATTCAAGGGACCGGACGAATTCTGTTGCCCCGGCAACGTAATCCGCTTCGACCCATCTCGGTGGCGAACGCTGGATTGCGACCTTGCCGCCGAACGTGCCAAAGACTCTCTGCATTTTCGGGGACAGTATCTTCAATCGCTTTCCGGCACAGTCTTTCCCATACACGCTGATCCGATGGGCCTTCGTCAAAAGACGGCTGTTTGCAGTACCTTTCACCAGGACGAGCGATTCCCTTTGCCGGCTGAGAACTTGTGGATGGCGGACGTGAAAGTTGCGAGAGAACAGACGCTTCAATTCGGTCTTCGTGAAGTCGGTCGGTCTGCCTGCTCTCTCGACCTCAAAGAAGCCCATCAGGTAAAGCGCCGGCTCGGAAGCAAAGCCACATCCTTCCAACCCGCAGTAGAAGACGAGCAAATCGCCGGGCTGTAGGTGCCGCAGCCCGGCCTTTGGCGTGGTGGGATCGCCGTAGGTGAACGACTCAAACTCCGGGTCAACGTGCATCGGCTGGTCGGCCATTCGGTCCCGCATGGACACGGGGAAGTGGTCGATCAGATTGCGCCCATGCCTCCCCATAGTGTTACCGTAGGTTCGCTCGTCAATGGTGTGCCCGTCAGGGATCGGGATATACTCAAACGTCCCGTCAGCAAACAAAGGTCCGTGAATGCTCCCTGAACCTGTGTCGATGCCGATTCGTAGAAGGACGACGTTCATAGCCCCCGCAACGGTCGGCGCTTTTATGCCTTGCCAGCGTGCAAGCGCCTCTCGATTTTCTCATTGAAGAACTCTCTTGGTACTCTAAATGATGCGTTTGTAATCAAGTCCTTGCATCCCGGCGGCGCTCCGGCGTTGAATGCCCGCAACGCTCCGGCGAGCCCGTCCACTTTTTGAGGCACGTAAGAACCATCCTCGCGTCGGTCGGCATAGAGCCATTCCTCCACGTCTACCCTCTGGGGATAGGGACACTGGTTTGGTTTGAATCGCCAACCATCGTCGCGGTCCTCGTAAAAGGCTCCCGCCGCGTCGGTGTAGTACACAATCCCTTTGTAGTATCGGTGGTGGCGCTTAACGGGCTCGCCGCCAAGAGTCCTTTTTATTGAGTCCTGACACGTCGCCAACTTTCTCGTGCACGGACCTTGCCTATTGCGTAAAACTTGTTCCCCTTCATGTACGCGGCGCACCAATCGCCGGGTTTGATTCTTGCTGCCGAGTGCCAGTTGCGGGTAATCTGGCTGATCTTGCCGCCCTGATATTCCTTCCCGTGGTGGGAATACTCATACTGCATCATCCAAATGTTATTCGTCAATCCGTGCTCTAAAATGTCTGGATGGTCGTCGAAATTAAGACACCAATACTGCGTCTCTGCCGGCGTCGAGCCCCGAATCGGTTCGGGAGTCGGAACAAGTATCGCCTTCCCGAAAAGCGGCGGAAGGTGCAAACCACTGCTAGCGTGCGCAGTAGCGGCACCCTTGGGCAGCGTCTTCATCCATTCGGCAATGCGATCAAAGAGAGGTGGGAGTTCGTAGGCCCTTGACCAGAGGACCCTATACCATTCGGCCAATTCCTGAACCTGCGGTTCGTCCTCCAGCAACGCGGAAACCTCCGCTCGGTTCCTTATGCCCGAAGTGGTAAGGTTGGCCGACCCGAGCATAGCCGCTCGTGGGCCGATGGCTACCTTCGCGTGCAGTTTAGGGCAATGTCGAATGCGGGAGCGGCGATCCTTCAGAAACGCGAAAATTTCTTCCCGCTGCGCGATCCTGTGAAGGCAGCCATTCGTCTACGTCCGTCAAGAGTTGCCAAGAGGCGCTAGGCCGGATAATCCGGTGTAGGTATCCGAGATTGATGTAGGGGCAGGCGAGGCACAAGTGCTCGCCGGCGCGATTGATAGTATCGCGCAATCGAACGGGGAGACCGTGCCAGGGGGCGAATCGGGATTGTGGTAGATCAGGCGAACCGTCACGGATGATCCCTCCTTCGGTTCAGACGCGATACTGCCTTGCGCGTGCGGCCAGCAGGCATTCGACCGCCGAATTGCGGCGAAACATTCTCGCATTGTCCCAGCCGGGGGTGGGGCTGTCAACCTTGCCGCCTCATGCCCCGGCGCGGTATTCGGCCGGAAGGCCGAGCGGCTGCTTTTCCTGCCGGTCGCTAACCGCGCAGATTCATGGTCGCCGTTCTCCGAGTCTGGGACCGGACGGCGAGGCCGCCCTATGGCGTCGGTGAATAGGGCGTCGATGCAGAAGGCGTTGGACTGGCCGCCGGAACGATGGCCGGCCGTCGTTCAGGGCGTCGAAGTGGCGAGGGCGGTGGCGTGGATCGTGTCGGCGTCCACGATTTCGGCGTCAGGCAGATGGACTTCTTTGGCGGAGTTTGGTGCCGAATAGTGCCAAGGCGAAACCCGCTTGCTTCTGCCGTCCGGCCGGACTATGCTTGGTTTAGGTTCGCTTTGGCACCAAATGGCACCAAACAGGCGAGACTAACCACGAATAATAAGGACTTGCGACGACAAGAAACAGAAGGGCCGGCTTTCCACGGCTCGTCGTAAGTCCTTATGCCGCAATACTTATGTCAAGTCGGGGCGACTGGATTTGAACCAGCGACCTCTTGGTCCCGAACCAAGCGCTCTAGCCAGGCTGAGCTACGCCCCGTCACCCCCGGCAGCAGCCAGAGAATATCAAGAATACTAAATGCAGCGGCAAACGTCAACGGCATCCCCAGAAGCCAACACAGGCTAAGCCCACCCTACAACTTACTTCTTTCCCCCCTCCACCGTCAACTCCACCGGCTTCGCCTCGCCGCGGGCGGCCGGATTGTAGTATTCATAGGCCGCCAACTTGCCCGTCTGGGCCTTCAAGGGGTACTTGGCCAGCAACTGGTATTGCAGCTTCACCGGCGCGCCCTCGGTCACCTGCCGCAGGTAAACGATGATCTGCCGGCCGGTGACCGAATACTTCTCGATCCGTCTTTCGGCCACGGCGCGGTTCAACGGGTCGAGCACCGGCGTGAAGCCCCCACCCAAGACGCCATTTGATCCGTACCTCACCAGAATCGGCGAATCCTCGACGGGGCAAACGTCCGCCACGTTGTTGGCGCCGAAAACGCGGTTCGCCCCCCGCATCGTCTCCGAAGCAAAGACGGTCCCCGAACCGGCCGTGCTGCCGCTGCCCGACGAGGACAAAGGCCGGCATCGGCCTGGACTTCAATCCGTGCTGTTACGCGATCTTCAAGATCGCCCTGACCAGCATCAGCGTCGGAAGATAGACGAGGAGGTAGAGCACGAGCCACCCCACGTTGATCGTGGCCAGCCATGCGATCAAAGGACGGGGATTGTCTGCCCCGAGGCCGGCCAGGGGCCGCCAAAAGACCGGTTCCTCCCTGGACGTCGAATAGACCACTCGCAACTCCTGGATCGGCGCACCGGCTGCGCCTTTCGCACTGAGGCGAGGCGGCGGATAGTCGTCGCCGAGCACCAAGTTGACCGTGAGCGGCGGGTATGCCCCCGCCGTCACAGTCACCGGAAACCGCCCGGCGGATTCGTCCGGCGGCCGGACCAGCCAGGTGACCGGCTGCGGAGGAATGCCGGCGGCCAGATAGGCCTCCAAGTCGTCGGCCGTCTGCTGGCGAGCAAGATCGGGAGCGAGTTGCAGCTCCCAGGGCTCACCGGGAATGCTGCCGGGCTGGTGATAGAGAGCAAGCAGCCGCTCCAGGGTCTTGCGGAGTGGCGGCAGGGTCCGCGAGCAGGGAGTCGCCTCGTCGAGGACCAGCGGCGGCGGCGCGTCCAGGCGAACCGGCTCGCTCCACTCGCCCTGAACCATCGCCACGACGTGCGCCGTGGATCCTGGCCGAGGGCTGGAAACCGAGGGATCCACCCGCTGCTGTAGCCAGACGAACGACATCACCATCGGCCCCAGCAGAATGCCGATCGGGACCAGCGCGGCCAGAAGCCCTTGAAACGGCACCGGCGCGGCCAGGGCCAGCAATGCGCCGCGCCGCGGCGAATCGTCGGGCAGGGCGGCGGCCAGCTTGTTTCACGCCGCTGCCCGACGTTTGGCCTCCCGCAACCGGCGATTATCGGTGGCGAGCCTCTGGACCACGAGCGAAAGCGCGGCGATGCCGGCGGCCACGATCGCCACGGTCGCCGGCTTGCCCAGACCGCGGACGATGGGCCAAAGAACAAAGTCCAATGCCGCCAACACCGGCTGGCACAGCCAGCGATCGGGCAAGAAAAAGACCGCCAGCAGGAAGGCCGTCCAGGCGGCCGCCAGCAGGTCGCGAAGGCGTGCCGCGGTGCGGTCCTTTCGCCCCAGCGGCGGCGGGATCAGCTCGCAGGCCGCGCGGACGTCGCCTTGATCGATCGTCTCGGCCGGCGCGTCCTTCCGCGATGCTTGCGACGGTTTTCCCACCCAGCCGCGACAACCGTCGACATGGATCGGTTCACCGTCGTGAAAGAGGTGCATTGCGCCCGGAAGAACCACGGCGGGCAAACCGAGTTCCCTCGCCACGACGGCGCCATGCGACAACATCCCGCCGCGTTCCAGCACGAGCCCGGCGGCGTTTCCAAAGAGTGGAGTCCAGGAAGGGTCCGTGCTGGGGCAAACCAGGATGTAGCCGCGGCCCAGATCGCCGGCGTTGCGGGGCGAGGCCAGGATCCGCGGGACCACCCGCCTCGCCGGAGGAAACGGCAAAAGCCGTATGCCCGTCGCCCTCACCCCCTGCCCCTCTCCCGGAGGTCGAGGGGAGCTTCGAGCCCAGGGTGTCGATCGCCTTGGCGTCGATCACCCGCGGCAGTTCCAGGTGCGACTCGGCCTGGTAGGCCTCGCGTTGCTGATCGATCAGGTGCCAGGGAGCGAATCCGACCCGCAGGGCATCGAAGAGCTCCTCGCGCAGAGGAAGAAAACGTCCTGGCCCGCCCCTAGCCGTCGGCCGGCCTCCAAGGCCACGTCGCGAAGCAGATCGTAGCCCAGGATCAAGAAGTCCTTGCCGTCCTCGCGGAAGGCGATATACCGCCGGACAAGATCGATGCGGCGATCGAGTTCCCGGCGGTCGCGGTTGGAAAGTTGCCGGCAGAGCGTGGCGATGCGGCGATTGACCGCGTCGACATGCCGGCGATGGCACTCCAGGGGGTTGTCGCCGGCGGCCAGGCGCGTTGCCATTTCGCTTACGGCCCCGGTCTCCGACGGCTCGCGCCAGCGCGGCGCGGCCAGTTCCAATTCGTCCGCGGCACGGTGGCCGTACTTGCCGAGCCACGCATCCAGCGATTGGCTGCCTTTGCCTGCCTCGTACAGTTCCGCATCGCGGGTCACGGTGCGATCTGCCGGTCCGCCGGATGAAATCAGATGCGCCAGCACGTCCGGATCTTCATCCCAGAAGTTCTCGGCCAGGAAAGTCCGCAAGTCGGCGATCGCCATCTCGCCGATAAGGCTCGGCAGAAGAGCTTCCGCACCGAACGTATCGAGGACCTGCTTTTCCCGCTCCTGCCAACAGGCGATGAGGCCGCGGGCCGACAATCGCTCGAGATCGATCCGCTTGGCCTCGGCGACGTAGCTGGCGAAGGCCGGGAAGACCGCGTCGCGAAGCCGCCGGTCTTGATCGAGCGACAGGGCCTGCAGCGTCGACCGTACGGCGGCCAGTCGCCGCCCCGCGGAACCGCGAAGACAATGATCCGCGCGGCAAGGTCGGCGGTGTTTGCGAGGCATCGGGGTTGCGCCGGAGGTCTTCCACCGCGTAGGCGAAAGGGAAGTCCGCGAAGAACATCTCCGGCGCACGCGATGCGTCCATGTAGACGCGCCCCGCGATGCGTTCCAGGAAGCCCTCGCGATCGGCCGTCGCCGAGGGCTCGAAACCTGCGCGGCGATACATTCCGCCCAATCCTCCGGCCCCCGACATGAAGCGGCCGATGACGCTCCACGTCAAGGGCGTCGGATGGGAGAGGGATTCCGCCAGATTATGCAGCACCCACGGGCCGCGTCCCGCCGCCGATTCCCGGCGCAGACGTTGCCGGGCCGCGTACAGCAACTTCGCGCGCGACTCGGCCCCGTTCAGCGTGGTGATCGGGCGCGATTGGAGCACGTACAGCCGTCCCGCGTGGATCGCCCATTCGATATCCTGCGGCGCGCCGAAGTGGTCAACGGCCCACGTCCCCAACTGCCAGAGGCGATAGACGTCGCGACCATCGAGGCATGGCCGCCGGCAGGCTGCTTGATCTTCCGGCCGATGATCTTGCGCAGCCGTGCCGTCGTGGTCGCTGCCAAGCATGACGGCCAGCACCCGCCCTGTCTGGCGATCTATCCGCAGCGTGTCGGGCTGGACCAGGCCGGAGACGACCGACTCGCCCAATCCCGGGCCGGCCTCGACAAGCATCTCGTGACCCGGGGTACCGGGTGCCCCGTGGCCGTCGTGCGGATTCGTGGTAAAGAGCACGCCCGCCACGTCGGCCGGCACGAGCCGCTGCACGACCACGGCCATGGCCACGCCGGCGGCGTCGATTTCATGTTCGCGAAGGTAGGCCAAGGCCCGCGAGGCATCGAGGCTCGCCCAGCATTGCCGCACCGCGTCGAGAAGTCCCGCCTCGCCCTGGACGTCCAGAACCGTGTCGTATTGTCCCGCCATGGAGGCGCCGGAGCCGTCTTCCGCGGTTGCCGATGAACGGACCGCCACCCGCCCTCCACCCATCGCATAGTATGCCTTGCAGACCTCGTCGGCCACCGCGGTTGGGATCGACAAATCAACAACTGTCGCCTTTCGCTCCGCGAAAGTGGCGTTCTCTCGCGGAGCGAAAGGCGACGCTGCGTCAGTTACGGATTCACCGGCGCTGGGCAAGGTGTCTGCGGGCTTCCCGTCCGGCGATTGCGCCAGGGCAAAGCGATAGGCTTGCGTGGTAATGACAAAACCGTCGGGAACGGGGAAACCGGCGCGGATCAGCCGGCCAAGATTCGCCGCCTTTCCGCCGACAAGCGATGCATTGCGGCAGTCGACCAGGGGCTGGATGTAGGTTGGCGATCGGGTCATGGGTCGCTTTCCGATCCCTGGAGACAATGCAGCCCGCCTGTCTCGCTGCCCACGATCACTCGCCCCGCAATAACCTGCGGGAGAGAAAGCGTCAGTCCGCTGCCCGGTTTGGCCTGATCGTTGAGATACGTCTTCTCCACGACCTTGCCTTCTTTGAAATCGATCACGGCGAGGTAGCCGTCGCTGCTGACGGCATACACCCAGCGGCCGGTGAAGGCGCAACCGCCCACGACCGGCGCCTTGCCGCTCGGGCGGACGCGCCACAAGACGCGACCGTCGTCGACCGCCAACGCGGCGACTTCACCGCTCCGCGACGGGCAAATCAACGCGCCCTCCCGATAGGCGATGGTTCCCAACACGGCGTCGTCCAGCGGCGTCTGCCAGCGGATGGCGCCGGTCTTGCGATCCAGGGCCACGACCAGCCCTTGTGCATTCTGGCTCGAATGGACCACGTCGCCGTTGCCTGCTCCCGCCACCACCAGATCGCCGGCCAGCGTCACGGGGCCGAGCGCGGGCTGGGCCACGGGCGTACGCCAGGCGATGCGATCGAGTTTCTTCTCGCCCAATTGCGCATCGGACTCGCTGCGAATCGCGACTACCGCGTTTCCGTTGCAGCCGCTGCCGATGTAGACCATGCCGCCGTCGTCGATGGCGGGCGAGCTTTCCGGGTCATTGACGGGCTGTCGCCAAAGCACCTGGCCGTCATCGATGCGGACGGCGAGGACGAAGCCCGGGTCGCCGATCGCCTTTCCGTCTGGACCCTCGATCGCTCCCGCACCACCACGGCCATATTGCCCAGAATTGCCGGCGACGACTCGACGTGTAGCGGCGTCTTGACCGCCCAGTGCAAGCGGCCCGTCTCGGCCGCGAAGCACAACAGCGAGCAATCACGGTCGGAGTGCAGGCCCTGGCCGATCACCAGGTATTTGCCGTCGCGGGTCAAAGCGGGCGAACTGAAGAACGGGCGGAGGTCCTCGCCCGCCAACTGCGTGACTTGCCAAAGGGGCCTGCCGGTCTCGGAGTCGATGCAGGCCAGCAGGCCGGTGTAGCCGCCGAGGTCGGTCTGGCAGCCGGCGGCGAAGATCCGTTTCCCGGCCACCACAGGGCTGGCAAGAAACATCGTGTCCTCGGGGTGGTAGCACCACAGCG
This sequence comes from uncultured Planctomycetia bacterium, assembly GCA_963824275.1. Taxonomy (GTDB): domain Bacteria; phylum Planctomycetota; class Planctomycetia; order Pirellulales; family Thermoguttaceae; genus JANXQG01. The sequence goes on from CAWGOT010000015.1 coordinate 222,343, forward strand.
GCTGGAGCCGCAGCGGAGACGGCCCTCCCTGATAGCAACAGCGGGAAAAATCCCGCCCCAGCACGAGCGCGGTATCCGGCGGGGATTCGACGGACTGTGGAGCGGCCGGCGGAATCGACGCCTTCTCGCGCTCCTGCCGGGCGATGATCTCCTCGGCCACCTTTGCCCAATCGCAATGGACCGTGGCCCCTGGCACCGCGCGTCCGGACGCCCGAGGCGGCACGCCAAAGGCCAGCATCCAAGCAACGACCGAACCCAGCGCCACGGCGCCCAGCGCCAGACCGGCCGCCGCCGGCCGGCGGAAGACCAGGCGCAGCAGTTCGCGCGGCTTCATGATCAGCGCCGCCAGGCTGGCAAGGGCCGCCAGGATGGTCGGCAGCAAAGCAACGCCGGCACTCGTGAAAATCGGGACGACTGCAATCATGGTCATGGACGGAATCACTACGTCAGGCTTCCCAGCCTGACTAGTCAGCTCTGTCAGGCTGGAAAGCCTGACCTACGTGCCGATTTGCCGAAGGCACCAGGCGAGCAGACGTTTCTCGCCGTCGGTCGAAGCCTTGTCGATCGCTGTCTTGACCCGATCGATTGCCGGCGCAGCCGCCTCGCCCATGTGCCCCAGGGCAGCGGCGGCTCGCTCCCGATGCGCTGCGTCGGCATCGGTCAGATGCGGCGCGAGGATCCCGATCGCCTCGTCCGGCGAGTAGGTCAGGATCTTGTATCCCCACTCCGGCACGTTGCCGGCCGTCCCGTCGATGAGCTTCTGCGCCAGCAGGCGGGCGGTGGGACGGAGGCGGGGGCCCAACCCGTCGACGAGGGAGCCGTAGATGAGTTCGGAGGGGCCGGGCCCGTTCATCCCGCTGAACCCGCCGCCGCCCCAAGGCAGGGTCTTGTCGGACGACTCGATCACCCAAATCGTTGCTGAGGGGAGAAAGGGGTTCGGGACCCGCCCGCTGCGGATCGTCGGCAGGGCATCCTTGGCCACCGGCCCCAACAGCGCGAAGTAGATCATCATGTTGTAGCCCTCCACGATCGTCGCGCTGCGCATGGCGCGAACCATGAAATCGACGGCCGGATGGGCCTCCTCGCCGCCAATCTGCGACATGGCCCGCACGGCCGCCCAACGGACGGCCGGCTGATCGGACGAGAGCATCTCCGCCAACCGTTTCAGGGCGGGACGTGCCGCCGGGCCGATGCGGCCCAGGGCATCCGCGGCATCGATCGCCAGCGCGGGATCGTCCAACAGCGGCGTGACGGCGCCGGCCGCTTGAGCGGCGGCCGGCCCGAGCGTAGCGATGGCCTGCAAGGCGGTGATCCGTATCGCCTCGTCCGGATCCTTCAGCAGCGGCACCAACTTGTCGGCCAGCGGGGCAGCCGCGGGGCCGGCCAAGCCAATGGCCTCCGCCGCGCCGCGACGCTCGGCCAGATCGGTGCTCTCCAGGCCCCTCATCAGCACTTCCAGCGCGCGAGCTTCCTTGGACTTGATCTGCAGCAGCGCGGCCGCGGCCGACAGACGGACTTGCGGCGACGGGTTGCCGAGCAGTTCGGCCAAAGGCGCCGCCGCCGATGCTGCCTTGCGCCCCAGGCTCCGTAAATCGTCCGCCGCTTCCACAAGGACCGTTGCTTCCGGAGAGCGGAGTCGCTCAACGAGCTCCGCAACGTCTCCTTCGTCGACCGCTCCTGGCCCGATCACGTAGCTGGGACTCGTCATCGCGGCCATGACCATCCCCGGCATCTGCATGTTCGCGCGAACCCGCTGGACCCTTATCAGTCCGGGCAAGTTGTAGCGGTTCAAGGCCAGATCGAAACTGGCCCCCTCGTTGTCCGCGCCGTGGCCGACGACGGTGATCACGGCGTCCTTCCCGCCGACCATCAAGGCAATGCTATCGGCCAGCCGGGACACGGGTCCGTAATAGGCCATGGGCAACTCCGGGCGGTCCTTGCCGATCTTCCACGGCCCGCCGCCCGGCGTACCGGGTGCCCCGGATGTCCGCGCCTGATACCAACCGCGGCCGACACAGACCATGGCCGTGTTCCGCGAGACGAAGAGGACGCCCGCGCACGGGCGCGACCCATTGGAGGATCTGTCGCGGGATTGCCGCGCCCTCCGCGGGCCTCACATCATGCTGGATCGGCTCCGCGGAACCCTCGCCCTTGAGCAGGCGAGTCTCTTTCAAGACCACTACGTGCCTCTCGCGGTTGAACTCGACGACCTCGACGACCGCGATCTTCTTGGAATCGGTGATCACTTTCGCCAGCGTCGGCACCAGGTCCACATAGGCGTGGGCGGGCACGGTCCAACAAAAAACTATCGACATCAAGGCAATGAACAGACTTCTCAAGGAAACCATAAGAGACTCCTGAAAAACAAGCGGTCGCCCGCCCAAAAAAGCTTTAATCGATGTAACCGAGGCCGACCAACACGGCCTCTTGATCGGGCGAGAGCAGTTCCAAGAGTCCCTTCTTGGCGGTCTCCAATTTGTCCCGCGCCTTTTGCCGAGCGATGCGAACGGCGGCGACCTTCTTCTTGAGCTCGTCGGGCGAAGTCTTGGCGTCGGCCGCGGTCGTCCTGAGATCCGCCATGGCCTGGGTGATGGCGATGTCGCCGCCCGCAGGAGACATTCCGGGGCCGCTGGCAGGGCCGCCAGCAGCCACAGCGGTGCCACTGGCAGCGCCGCGCATCGGCGCTGGAGCGGTTGCTGCCGCCGTCGCGGAACCAGACGATGAGCCGGGCTTGCTGCTGCTCACTGCCGCAGGAGCGGCCTTCGTATTCGCAGGCGAGGTGCCGGACTTGCTGCTGGCTGTCGGCGACTGGCTGGCCCCCCTTGTCCCTTCCTGTGCGGCAGGCTGCCCCGGCCCAGCCCCCGGTGTTCCCCCTGCTGGCAGTGGGGCAGTGCCGCGACCGAATCCGCCCCGATCGAATCCGCCTGGACCAAACCCTCGCCCTGCCGCGTCGCCGGGTCCGCCGAACCGGTCTCCGCCGAAACCAGGGCCGCCAGCGCCACCGAACCCGCCTCCGCCGAATCCGCCTGGACCAAATCCTTCTGGTCCGGCAAAACTGTCGCCGCCGATACCAGGGCCGCCGAACCCGCCGAACCCGCCGCGGCCGCCGCCAAACCCGCCGAAGCCGCCCCGCACCGCCGAGCCCGTCCGAATTCATGCCCGTTTCCACGGCCTGACGCGCGGCGATCACTTCCCGCAGTTTGGGCTCGATGATCTTCCACTCTTCGTCACTGGCACGGATCTGGGACTTGACCGATGCCAAGCCGCCCACCGCGTTCGGCCCACCAAGGCCTGGGCCGCCTGGTTGCTGGGCGGAAGCCGCCGACACGATCAATGTTAGCACGAGGATACTCACCCCAAGATCACGTCGCAACATGAAGCACTGCCTTTCTGAAAGGGACCGCGGTACAAGCCATCCGCCGGCCTGCACCTCGATAACAAGTTGGTTTGCACGCTCTTCTGCTATCCTCGCGAACGTAGTTTTTCACACCTTACAGCATGCTTAGGGAGCAGAATTGAGGGGCCTGTTAGTTGCGCTCTAACATGTCCCTAACATAGAAGTAACGGCCGCGGTCGAAAACCGCCGCCGAAACTTGCACAATTCACGGATGCCATCCCGGAAAGAACTGGAAGCCCGGATACACGAACTCGGCAACCCCCTTAAAGGGTGGTCCTGTGAGCTTCTGCCACTGGGCCAATTGTTCGGGCGTCAGAACTGCGAGGATCTTCTCCATGACGCCTTTCATGCCCGCCGGTTGAAATCCGTCTTTCGGTAGGCCGCCTTCCGGTCTCATGGAATGCCAATCGGGCACAAACGATCCCATGGCAATTTGGCGGATAGTCTGCCGTTGCGTCTCGGTCAGACGGAGTTGCGCGGCCACGTCGGGTTCGTCGAAAACCATGGGGCCGCGGAATTGCAGCGTGAGTTGTTCTAAACGCTGGAGTTGCGCCGGCGTGAGCGCGGCCCGCATGGCGCGATCGTTGCCCCGCACTTCTTCCAGAAACCGCGATTGGCCGTCGGGCGACGATGGTTGGAAGAAGTCGCGCGGCGAGTCGAGGCGTCGTTTGGCAAACTCGGCTGTCAGGGCGTCGATCCGCTGGCGCTGTTCGTCATTCAGCGCGAGGTCGGCCTGGACCTGGTGATCGAAAAGCAAGACGAGCTGGCCCGCGCCCTCCAAGACGATCAGATCGTTGAGCAGCTTCTTGAGTCGATCTTGAACGGCGATCAACTCGGCCTGGCTGGACGCGTCGCCGCGATGTTGACTGATGAAGTCCTGGTAATAGCCGATCGCCGTTTCCACGAGCCGCTTGCGCAGCCCCTTGGTCGATGCCGTATCGGGCAACTCCTGCTCGCTCACCTCAACGAGCAGATCGGCCGCCTGCCGCGCCTGCTGGAACCGCTTCTCCGCTTCCTCGGCCCGAAGCTGGGCTTCGTTCAATGCCGCCTTGGTGCGCTCGTTGGCATTCGTGACAAGCCAATTGCCGATAAGGGACCCGACGAGCGTGAGGAACATGATCAGTATTCCCGCGGCGAGCACCGTGGGGTGGCGGCGCGACCACTTGCGCATAAGCTCAATCGCGGAAGGGCGCTGCGCCCGGATCGGCTCGTCGCGCAGAAACGATGCAGGTCGTCGGCCAGTTCCTGGGCCGAGACGTAGCGCTCCGGCGGATTCTTGCTGAGCGATTTGAGAACGATGATCTCCAGTTCCGCAGGAATGCCGCGATCGATGGTACGCGGCGAGGCGGGTCGCGGTTAAGCACGTCGGCCAGCAACGTTTGACGCGTCCTGCCCGCAAAGACGGGGTGAAGCGTCAACAGCTCGTAGAACGTCGCTCCCAAGGAATAGATGTCCGTGCGGTGATCGACAACCGCCCGCTGCCCGGACGCCTGTTCGGGACTCATGTAGCGGATCGTGCCGATCAGGTCGCCCGTCTGGGTCAAGCCGGGCGCATCATGGAAGTGGGCCAGGCCGAAGTCGGCGATCCAGACGTTGCCGCGGAAGTCGATCAGGAGGTTCGCCGGCTTGATGTCGCGATGCACGATGCCCTGCTGATGCGCATATTCGAGGGCTTCCGCCGCTTGCGCCATGCACCTGGCGATCGTCCGATACCGCTCCGGCGGCTTGCCGCCATTGTGGGTGGAAAAACGGGCCGAGAAGTGCCCCTGCGTGGGGTCGGTCGGATCGGACCTGGACGGGCGGGGGGGCAAGAGTCGCATCGACCGCGGCGGTCGGCTTCCAATCGCCTGTCTGGTCGACGGCACTGGAGGCCGACGATTCGCGATTGCCGGCCGACGAGGAACGCTCCGTCAAGCCGGCTTCGAGCGGGTCCATCCCCGCTTCTTGACGCAGTTGGCGGACCACCACGTCCAGGGATTGACCTTCCACGAGTTGCATGGCGTAGAAATGGACGCCGCGCTGGCATCCCACGCCATACACGGGAACGATGTTCGCATGATGAAGGTGGGCCGCAGCTTGCGCCTCCTGTTGGAATCGCTGCAATTGCCTGGCGTCGAAGGTGGCTGCCAGCGGCAGCACCTTCAATGCCACGCGACGTCCCAGTGACAACTGGATGGCCTCGTACACGATCCCCATGCCGCCACGGCCAATCTCGCGCACAATTTGGAAATCTCCCAGCGCCTCATTCCTTGTATTCTGGGCCGCCAGCGGCTCGGTCGTGTTGCTTGGGACGCGTGCAGAACCGTCCAACAGGGGGCTTGCCAGCGGCGCGGCCCGATGGACGAGTTCCAGGCCTTCGAGAAATGGGCCGAGCGCCTCCGCCAGATCGGGATAGCGCTGGGACCATTGGCGGCGATCGGGTTGCCGGCCGGACTCAAGTTCCCGCAGGTACTCCTGCATCAGTTTCAGCAGTCGCGGATCGTCCGCGAGCGAATCGTCGGTTTCTGCCGTCGGATCAGGCGGGTTGCGGCTTGGGGAATGTTGATTAACGTCCTGGCTCATTGCATTTCTCCCATGACCCGCCGCAGACGGGCAATCGCCCGCATCCAGAGTTTTCCCACGCTATCGCCCGAGCGCCCCATCCGCTCGCCGACTTCCGCGAACGATAGTCCCTGCAAGTGACGCAAAATGATGACCTCCCGATAGTCCGCGGGAATCCGCTGGAGGGCGTCGGCAAGGAGGACTGCTTGTTCGCGGTGCGACGCCTGCTGACTAGGCGAGCCGGCCGGATCGATCAAACCACGGTCCAAGAGCTGCGACGACTCGTCGAGTTGAACCGCCAGTTGCCTTTCCATGCGTACGTCACGGCCTTGGCTTCCGAGGTAACGTCGCAGGAGGTTTGCCAGGATCGCGGCCATGATCTGCCGCAGCCAGCAAACAAACTCGGTTTCGCTTGATCCCCGGAATCGCGAGAAATTGCGGTGCGCCTCCAGGAGCGTGTCCTGCACGAGGTCCGAAGCGTCGAGTTTCGCCCTCAGGTTCCGTCCGATCTCCATGCGAGCCAGCAGGTGGAGGTAATGCCGATAGACTCCAGCAACTTGCCGATATGTTCGGCATCGCCGGCTTGCGCCAGTCTGAGCAGTTCCGCGGGGGAGTCTAAAGTGATCATGCTTATACGGCTTTCCTACTCCTTCTGAACGCACCTGCCCGTATTTTATTGCGTGGCTGACAACTTGACAACCGTTTCCTGACAGAATGGCGGCAAGGATGCCCGCAAACCGGCGCAACCATCGCCGGTATATCGTGTATTCCGGCGTGTCGTAAATTTCGGCGGCGGTTTTCAAGCGGCGCCGTTACCTATGGGATAGGGACATGTTGGAAGGTAAGGAGTCGACGCAGAAGATCCGTGATGCGCTCTCTGAGGTCAACTTCCAGGATATGATGAGCGCGACGCCGGAAGAGCAACAGAAGTTCGGCGAGAACATGCAAAAGAAAATCGCGGATGCCAGCAAGGGACTCGACGACAAGGTCGGCACGATTCTCAACGCCACGCAGTCGAAGCGGCTCCACGAGTTGCTTCTGCAACGCCTGGGCGCCGCGGCGCTGGTGCTGCCGGAGACGGTCAAGGCGCTGGGACTCAGCACCGATCAGGTGACGAAGATCAACGGCGTCATTTCCAGTGCCGCCAGCGGGTTCGCGATGCCCACGATGCCCACGTACGACCCGAACCAGTCGCCGGAGGATTTCCAGGCAGCGATGCGGAAGGCGATGCAGCAGATGGGGACGAAGATGCAGGAGCAGACTGCCAAGATGCAAAAGGACGCCCTCGCCGTTTTGACCGACGATCAGTCGATCGCCTGGGCGAACCTCTGCGGCAAGCCGTTCACGTTCCCCGCAAATGCCGGATTCGGCGGATTCGGTGGCGGCGGTTTCGGTGGTGGCGGCGGACCGGGCGGCGGCTGAACGGCTCCGGACCGGTAGAAGCCATCGGCCCGCAGCCGGCCACAGAGCGGGACGACGTGCATCGTGCGCAGCATCGCCGGCGAGTCGGCCCTTTGCCTTGGTCACATCGTGGTTGCGGCGATCGCTCACTTACATGCCGATTTGCCGCACACACCAAGCGAGCAGGCGTTTCTCGCCGTCGGTCGAAGCCTTGTCAATCGCCGCTTTGACCCGGTCGATTGCCGGCGCAGCCGCGGCGCCCATGTGCCCTAGAGCAGCCGCCGCGCAGCTCCCGTCGCACGGCGTCGGCATCGGCCAGGTGCGGCACAAGGATCTCGATCGCGGCATCCGGCGAGTAGGTCAGGATCTTGTAGCCCCATTCCGGCACGTTGCCGGCCGTTCCGTCGATGAGCTTCTGTGCCAGCAGGCGGGCGGTGGGACGGAGGCGGGGGCCCAACCCATCGACATAGGCGGCATAGATCAGCTCGGAGGGGCCGAGCCCGCCCATTCCGCCGGGGCCGGACATCATTCCGCCGCCCCCGCCGCCCCAAGGCAGGCTTTTGTCCGACTCAATCGCCCAAACCGTTGCCGAAGGGAGCATGGGGTTCTTGATCCGCGCCTGCGGATGGTGGGAATGGCATCCTTGGCCACCGGACCCAGCAGCGAGAAGTAGATCATCATGTTGTAGCCCTCCACTTCCGTGGCGTTGCGCATGGCGCGGACCATGAAATCGACGGCGGGATGGGCCTCGTCGCCGCCGATCTGCGACATGGCGCGGACGGCTGCCCAACGCACGGCCGGCTGATCGGACGAGAGCATCTCCGTCAGCCGCTTCAGGGCCGGGCGTGCGGCCGAGCCGATGCGGCCCAGGGCATCGGCGGCGTCGATCGCCGACTCAGGGTTGTCCAACAGCGGCGTGACGGCGCCGGCGGCTTGAGCAGCGGCCGGCCCGAGCGTGGCGATGGCCTGCAAGGCAGTGATCCGTATCGCCTCGTCGGGATCCTTGAGCAGCGACGCCAACTTGTCGATCAACGGGGAAGTCGCAGGGCCGGCCAAACCGGCAGCCTCCGCCGCGTCGCGACGTTCGGCCAAATTGCCGCTCTCCAGGCCCTTGGCCAACACCTCAACCGCACGGGCCTGCTTGAAGTCGATCTGCAGTAGAGCGGCTGCGGCTGATAGACGGACGCGCGGCGATGCGTCGCCGAGCAGTTCCGCCAAGGGCGACACCGCCGGCGCGGCCTTGCGACCCGGACAGCGCAGATCCTCCGCCGCTGCCGCGCGGACCGTCGCGTCCGCAGAGCGAAGCCGCTCGATGAGCCCCGCGAGGTCGCCGTCGTCGACCGGTCCCGCCCCAATCAAGTAGTCGGGACTCGAACGTCGCGGCCATGACCATCCCCGGCATCCGCAGGTTGGCCCGAATCCGCTGGACCCGCACCAGGCCGGGCAGATTGAAGTGATTCAGGGCCAGGTCGAAGCTGGCCCCTTCATTGTCCGCGCCGTGGGCGACGGTAGTAAGAACGGCATCCTTGCCGCCGATCATCAGCGCAATGCCCTCCGCCATCCGGGAAACGGCGCCGTAGTAGGCCAGCGGCAGATCCGGGCGGTCTTTGCCGAGCTTCCACAGCCCGTCGCCCGATGCCTGCACCTGATACCAGCCCCGCCCGACGCAGACCAGGGCCGTGTTCCGCGAGAGGAAGAGGACGGCCTGCGCACGGGCGCCGACCCATTGCACGATCTGCCGCGGCACCGGCGCCCCCGCGGATGCCGCCACCTCATGCCGAATCGGGTCCGGCGAACTATCGCCCTTGAGCACGCGGATCTCCTTCAAAACCACGATCCGCTTTTCGCGATTGAACTCCACGACCTCGACGACGGCAATCTTCTTGGAATCCGAGATGATTTTCGCCAGCGTCGGCGCCAGGTCGACGTAGGCATGGACGGGCGTGGCCAGACAGAGGCCCATCAGCAGCAGGGCAAGGATCGAACTTCTCAACAACAACAACATAGTAGACTCCTGAAAGGTCAATCGAGTTTCGTAGGGTGGGTGAAGCACGGAAGTCCTTGCTCTATGGTGCGTTGCGCGAACCGGTCCAGCACGCCATTACGGGTTTTCAAGGGTTTGGTTCCGTGCGTAACCCACCGTTTCGCCTCCGCTTCGCTTCCACGCACCCTACAGTTTATGAATAATCCCCGCCAAGGGGTCAATCGAGATAACCGAGGCCCACCAATACGGCCTCCTGGTCGGGAGAGAGCAGTTCCAAGAGTTCCTTCTTGGCAGCCTCAAAGTTGCTCCTCGCTTTTTGACGGGCAGCGCAGTACGGCAGCGACCTTCTTCTTCAGTTCGTCGGGCGAGGTCTTGGTGTCGGCCGCGGCGGTCTGAAGTTCGCTCATGGCCTGCGTGATGGCACTATCGCCACCGACCATGCCCGGTCCACCGCCCGGCAGCATGTCAGATCCACCACCGAAGCCCGGTCCACCGCCGCCGAAGTCAGGGGGACCGCCACGGCCCAAGCCCCGCCCACCGCCACCGCCGAAGCCGCGTCCACCACCACCGAAGCCGCGCCCGCCACCGAAGTCTGGTCCACGACCCAAGTCAGGAGGTCCGCCGCCACCGAAGCCAGGAGGAACGCCGAAGCCGCCCAAAATAGGACCATCGCCCGGAGGCGTGCCAGATCCTGCGCCAGGTTCGCCGGGTGCCGGAGTCGGAGTGGTTGTCGCGGTCTTCGGCGCGACAGGCGAGGTGCCAGCCTTACTTAAACTCTCTGACGATCGCACCGTGCCGGACTTGCTTGTCACGCTGCCAGCCGCTGGGTTGGTACCGCTTGACCTTGATCCGTCCTGAGCGGCGGGCTGCCCGGGCGCCCCGGAGCGTCGAAGCCACCTCGACCAAATCCGCCACCAAATCCTCCACGGCCGCCCCCACCCGGACCAAATCCACCTGCCGAGTCGCTGGGGCCGCTAAAGCTGTCGTTGCCGCCGAAACCGCCGCCGAAACCGCCGCCAAAGCCGCCGCGCCGACCACCGCCACCCCCGCCCGCTTGGCCCGAATTGATGCCGGTTTCCATGGCCTGCCGCGCGGCAATCACACTACGCAGCTTCGGCTCGATGATCTTCCACTCTTCGTCACTCGCCCGAAGCTGCGTCTTGACGGATGGCAGGCTGCCAGTCGTCGACGCAGAACCTCCAAGTACTGCGCCACCGGCACCGCCCGGACCGCCCGGTCCGCCCGGTCCGCCCGGACCAGACCCGTTGGGTCCCTGGGCGGAAGCCACCGAAACGCTCAACATTAAAACGAGGGCACTCGCCCCAAGACTGACTCGCAACATGAATCGCTGCCTTTCTGAAATGAATAAGAACACGCTCCCAGAAGGAACCGGGGACAGGGAGGTAGAAACCCAAAAGTTCCATGGCCGACCAAGGAGCTTCGGCCGCAGGGCCAAGGCACCAGTTGTAAACGCACCAACCCGTGTTTTATTGCAAATCTAACAATCTGAAAACCGTTCCCAAACAAAACCGCCAATGGTGTGTTGCAAAATTGAAGTAGGTCCTTTCGGTCCTTTTTGCCGGAAAGGACTAATGTGTGGTGATCCAGCACGGCCGTGCGCTTCTTCGTCAGCCGCGCACGCAAGGCCGTCACCTGCCGATCGTCGGCTTCCTGGGGCGTCGCCGGTTGCACGCGCCGCATTCCCAGCGGATGCTTCCCGTCGACGAAATGCTGCCGGTGGACCCACAGCAAGTGGCTCAAGACGCCGGCGTCGCGACGGTCGGTCTTCTGTTTCGACCGCTCCGTGGGTTGCGTGACCACCGTTTCCCGGCAGCCATACTCCTTGAGCATGTCCAGCAGCCAGGGGTTCATGCCGCAGACCTCCAGGACGGCGAGGAATCCGCCCTCCGGCTTGGCCTTCTCGGTAAGATCGGCAAAGAAGGCACGAACCTTCTCCCACTGAGTGCTCACCTGCCGCTTGAGAATCACCGATCCGTCTTCACTGCGTAAATTCACCGTCAACTGTCGCTTGTGCTGGTCGATACCAAGGTATAACATACTGGGGTCTCCTGGAAAGGGTTCGTAAACTTGGGTTTCTGACAACTCCCAAGCGTACTTTTCTTGGAGACCCCGGCTCTTTCATGGTATCTGGATTTCCCCGCGTCCCCGGATTTCCCCCGGATTTCCCCTGTCCCCGGATTTCCCCCGTGTCCTGAGTCGAGTCCGACCAGCCGCTGGAACTATCGGTTTCGGTGCCGCTGGCCGGGGCCCAGCCGGCGGCCGCGCTCCGCTCGGCGTGATCCCTGATGGTCCCCGATGGTTCCTGGGCTATCATGGGTCATATTGCTCTTCCGTTCGATTCTCAAGGCAAGATGGAGCGGCAGATTGGAACAAGTCACCGAGGCCCCGATGCTGGGCGACCTGTTTGAAGATAGGCAGGCCATACTCTTGAAACTTCTGCAAGCAATCGCGCACGAGCGGTGCGATGCGGAATTACAACGTCGATTGCCGGGTCCGGCGGATAGCTCCACTCCTCGCCGCGTGCCATAGCGTCAAAACGCGCTTGCCTCGCCTCGCCTACTTCGGGCGCAGCGTCCCAAACCGGCCCCCGGCCGAGAGGTTGCCACGACCGGCCAAGCCGCCTGCGCCAGCGGGGCTTGTCCGGAGCAAGCACATCGTCCATGGTTCCCCAAGGAAACTCGCCGTCCTCACTCCACGCGATTTCTAGGACAAATTTATCTTCTTGCTCAAAAGGCTGAAGCAGCACGAAATAGTGGAGACTTGGAGCTACGCGCCATTCCCACACCTTGACTGAGGTGTCGCCCGGCAACTTCAGCATCGCGAACTGCGGATACTGACTTTCAAATTCCCGCTGAAATGTCTTTATAAGCTGCTTTCTGACCGCGGATCTCACAGTAGCTCCTATTGCAATGCGAATATTGCCGCCTCATACAGCTCAATTTGCGATGAAACGACCTTGACTTTGTTGAACACGTCCTTGCCAAGCCTGCTCTCCAGCTCGGCCAACTCGCCTGGAGTCGGTTTTCGCGCTACGTTCAAGATGGCCGAACCGTTTGCCTTTACCGCGTTGTTTATCTGATTTTCCATCCGCTCGTTTATGTCGTTAAGCGAATACTTCGACTCAACCAGGACCGATTTACCATTTAGGCTCACTCGATCATCCAGCACTGATCCAGTTCCCGTCGCAATCCTAACATTTTCTTCGACTGTCGCCCCGGGAATCTGTTCAAGCGTGTTAGTCGATAGGTCCTGGAAATCCCGTCCGAGTGTATTCGAGCGCCCTGCCCCTGGCCGCAGCCTTCTCCCCTTCCGGAGCCGCATCGATCGCTGCTTTCAGCCGCTCCTGCTGCATGGACACGAGTTCTCGTTGCGCTGCTTGGTTCGTGCCGACCTTAGCTGGGATGCGCAGGGATTGTTGTTGTGCGACAAGAGCCCCAGCGACGAGACATGGAACACGTGTTCGCCCGCGACCGTCATGTTGTAAACACGATGCACACCGGGCACCCGCTCAATCTTCTCGACCGTGAGCCAACCGTTAATTGATCGGAGGCGCTCCCCCTCGAACAGATCCTCCGTGTCAGTCCACGCACCCGGTCGGCACTATAGAACTTGTGGAGGCCCGTCGGTTCAACCGTTGCCACGCGGCCGCTTTCGTCGCGAAGCGTCAACTCGAAGAGACTCGGGTTGAGATGATTCACGGTCGTCAACACAACGCAGCCTGGCCCGTCCATGATCGTCGGGCAGGGCTCGTTTGCCACTACCCTTGCGTGCAGCGATTCCGGCAGACCCATTTCCAAGAGGTCCAACGGCAACGGCACGAAAGCTCCCGGCTCGGCCTTGCATTGCTTCACCCACTCGGGCGGCTGGAGCGTCTCCACCTCGACCACATCGAGCGTGCCATCCGGCCACGTTTCCTCGGCCCGCAGCCGCAAACGTCGCCACGTTGCAGGGTCAACGACAATCTTCGCCGTCCTGACGGAAGCCGCCGGATCGGGGTTGTGCGCGATCACTCGCTGCCCGACCCGAATGTCTTCGATCGCTGTGCCTACCCACGAGGGAACGCTGTCGCTAGCCGAGGCGGCAGCGATTTTGCCCTCCGTGGGCTGGGGCAGAAGAGTCTTCCTGGAGAAAAAGCCGGCAAGCGCCAGGAAGGCGGCGAGCCACGTTATTCCCGCAATCGTGCAGCGCGACGACGGTTTGCGGTTGCGACGCCGAGCGCGATCGGACCGGCGCAAGCATTGTCGGCAAGTCGTCTTGCAGTCCGTCCGCGACCGCGCAGAGTGCGCCGCACGGGGGACTCTGCAAGCAGCCGGCAGCTTCAACGGACGCCGTTTCGACGCACTGCGACATGCGTGACTCCGAGTTCTTCGGGCTGGGGCTAGCGTCCTTTGGCGAACCGTTGATACGAAACCGGGGCTCTCGAACGCGATCGCCGGAGAAGAGCTCGTCCTCTTCTTCGTCGGATTTCTTCCTCTTGCGGTAATTTTGATCCATCAAATGGAGCCCGGCAAGTCCCACGAGAACGCAGATTCCCGCCTCCAGTTGCTCGTATCCCGATTGGCCGTCGTCCTGGGCCTTGACTCCACGCCGGTTGCGATGTTGCGCACCGATTGCGGGCACAAGAAACTTCCGTTCCTGCGGCAAAGCAAACACCGAGCGCCTTCCTCGCCTCGGTCAACTCTTCGACGATCTGCTCCTCGCTTCGGCCGCCGTTGAGGACGTCTCGCAACGCCTTCACAACAGCTTGCAGGCGTTCGGAACTCGCGAATTCCTTGGTGGTCTCCAGGACCTTGGCGACGCGGGCATTCAATCCTGTAAGCTCGGCTGCCGCGCCCGCGCCTCGGTAGCCGCCGAAACAACGGCCCACTCAACGACCTGCTCGGCCACCAAGCCGACGATATAGCCTTGGTCGTGAGGGCTAAGATCGTATACGGCTTCGGCCACGAGGTCCAGCAGTGCAATGGTCAGCGGCGAGGCCCGGCCGAGCGCCGATCAATCGCGGCCGCTTCCTCCTTTTGAAGTTCGGCCGGCTTCGGTGTATTCGGATTGCTACCTTCTACGAGCACGGTCTTCAGCATCTCGTAGCCCATCGCGTTCAGGTCCGCTGCGATCCGCGCAGCGGTCGACGGCCGTATTAAGCACTTCGCGGGACCGAGCCACGCCCTCTTTGACCTCGACGGGCGGCGTGCCGTACCACCAACTTCCAATTTCGTCACCGACCACGGCCCACGACCACAGGGTGAGCTTCACGCCGGCCCCTAAGACGGCCCGTTCGGTTTTCAACGTAATGGCGTCCCAAAAAAGCTTTGGCGCGGATTGGATGAGGTTGAGGGTCCCCTCCATGCCAGCGATGAAGCCGTCGGCAAATCCGTTGTCGTATTGACTCCATTGCTCGTTTGACCAGGAGCTGCCTTGGCCGATCCCGTGGAGTGCGGCCTTGAGCCGCTCGCGCGGATTTTCAGCCAGCGGAGAAGGCGGATTCGTCGTCGGCGAGCACACCTGCGGGAAAACCTCGGTGAGCAGCAATTCCCTGGGTAAGGGGCTTGCCGTAGCGGCGCCAGTAGGTAAATCCCGCCGCTCACCAAGGGAAAAGCCATTCGGTGCCCGACCGCTCTCGGGAAGGATCTGGTTGCCAGGCAGCGACGCACCACCGGCTACGCCCGCACCGGCCGGCGTTGCCGCTGGAGCCGTCCCATCCGCATCCGCCACGGCCATCGGCCCGCCGGACACGTCCGCATCGGACGTGCTCACCTGCCCGCTCTGCCACCCCCCCGCCACGTTCCCGGCCGCGACGTTGTTGAGGCCGCCATCCACCAGGACCGGCGAACGGGTCACGGGGAAGACCACCGCCACGTTGTCCGGCCCCAAAACCACGTTCGCCTCGCGCATCGTCTCCGAAGTGAAACCGGAAGGAGTCCCGCCACCCGAGCCGGGAGTCCCATTGCCCTCCCCAAGAAACGTCTCGGGCGCGGCATCCGCCGTCATCGCCATCCCCCACACCGCGTCCACCGCCGCCGGCCACGAAGCCTGAGACACCAGGGAATTGGTCGCGTTGCCGCCCGTCATCGGCGAGGGCGGTGTAATGCCCGCCGGGAGCGTCTCGAAGTTGCCGCTGGCGCTGGCGGCCTGGAACTGGCCGCCGCCCACCTGGCTGAAATTCTGCGTGTAACTTAGACCGACCGACCCCGTGGCCGCCCCCGAATCCCAGCCGTCCGGGTCCTCAACCAACGCGCTGGCACTCACGGTGCCACCGCCCTCACCCCCAGCCGCAGAGGGCAGACCTTGCCAGACGCCGTTGTCGTCGAGATACGCCTGTTCCGTATAGCCATAGCTGGCGCTGTTCGGGCGCTGAAGCTCTGCCCGCTGCAGGACGCCGCGAACTGGTCGCTCGTGCTGCCGCTGCCCGAGGAGGTCTTCAGTCCCGTCTCGCTCCAGTCGAGGCCGTTGAAGACCGCGGTCGTGTTGAAGGAATAGGACGTGCTGTTGCTGCCGCTCTGGTCGTCCATCGCGGTACTGCCGCTGGGAGCCCCCGCCAGGGCCACCGAACAAGGCGTCTGGCCATCGTAGGAGGCGAACGTCCCGCCGCTGCCCGCGGCCCCGCCGGTCCCGCCCTCGACCTGCCAGGTGCCGTCGCCGTTGCCGTCGTAGTTGATCGCGTAGTCCTTGCTGTAACTGAACGAGTCGCTGGCCGAGCCGCTTTGGCTCAGCGCGCCGCCCCCGCCGTATCCGTCGTTGTAGCTGCCCGTGCCGGAATAGGAGAAACTGTCGCCGCCGGAATCGACGGTCGTGCCATTGCCGCTGGTGGTCTGCCAGCCGACCGTGCTGGGATTGCTGCCCGCAACATCGGGGAAGTCGGTTTCCTGGGTCTCGTAGCCCCACGAGGTGGTGTCGCTCTGGGCCTGCGAGAAGCTGCCCACGATGTCCCCGCCGCCGACCGTGTACTGGCCGCCGCCCGAATAGCCCTGCGTGGTCGTTTGGCCGCCCGACGTCGTGCCGTTGCCGCCGGTGGCCTGCCAGGAATAGCCCTCAACGCCTGAACCCAACGCGCTCCCCGAAGCCGACATCGGCTGCAGCGCGTAATCGGTGGTGTAGCTGGCGTTGGCGCTGGCGACTTCGCTCTCGAATTGCGTGCCCGTGGAGGGCCAGTCATAGCTGCCGTTTACGGCCAGGAACGCCGTGGCACTCCCGCTGCCGTCATAATTGCTGCTGCTGGAAGTCACCTGCGTATCGCTGCCCGTGCCGGAAGGCACCCATTGCCCTCCGGAGCCGGGGCTGCCGCCGGTGGTGTAGCTGGAGTTGTCGCTCTGGGAGGCCGATTGGCTGAAAGTGCCCTCCAGCGCCACGCCATTGACGGCGTGCGAATACTCGCCCTCCTGGCTGGACGACTGCCAGGTTGCGCTGGTGTTGGTGCCGTGCCCGGCGGTCTGCTGCCAGTTGCCGTCGGCGTCCAGCGTATAATCGCTGGTAACATCGGCGTAGGACGATTGGCCGTTGGACTCGGTGGTGGTGCCGTTGTAGGCAAAGCCCTCTGAGCCCCCGCCCAGGCCCACGGAGGGAGCGGGGATATCGAAGGAGCCGCTGCCCGAGGCGCTTTGATAGCTCTCGTTGGACGAGTCGGTCCACATCCAACCGGTCTGCAACCAGCCGGCAGGGCCGAGCGTGGCCTCCGTCTGATACTGCTGCGTGTTCTGGCTCTGGCCCGACTCGGTGAAGTCGCCCGAGACGCACCCGTAGCTGCAACTGCCCTCAGTCCCCGCCCCGGAGGGCGCGGGGATGTTGTAGGAATAGGTCCCGCCCCCGGAGTAGGAGGACGCGGAGAAGCTGTTGCCCTGCGACCAGCCGGTTCCGCTGACGCCCTGCCAGGTGCCGTCGGAGGCCAGGGTGTAGTTGCCGGTCGAGGAGTAGGACGAGGAACTGTCGCCGCTCGTGCTTTCGGTTCCGCTGCCGCTGTAGGAAACGGACCCGCCGGACAGGGCGAAGGGCGAATTGCCGCCCGTGCTGCCGCCGCCCGTGGAACTCCCGCCGGAGAAGGGGATGCTATATGCGCTCGTCGTGTCCTGAGTCGAGTCCGACCAGCCGTTCTGGCTGTCGGTTTCGGTGCCGCTGGCTGGGGCCCAGCCGGAGGCGGCGCTCCAGGCCGAGTTTTCCTGGTAGGAGTACGAGGTCTCGGCCTGGCTCGATTGCGAGGAATTGCCGGAAATGTTCCCCGTCGTCATTTGCCACTGGTACGTGCTGCCGTTGCCGGAAGAGGCGTTGTTGCCGGCCGTCATGGTCCACTCGCCGTCGTCGTAGGCCAAGGAGTTGGTGAGGTCGTAGGAGCTGACGTCGCTGCCGTTTTCGCTTTCCGTCCAGCCCGTGCTGCTGCTGCCGCTGCCGCTGCTGCTGTAAGCGGTGCCGCCGCCCGCGTAGGACTCCGATTCGCTGCCCGACGACTCGACCTGCCCAACGCCGGTAGCCGTGCTGTAGTCGTAGGAATCCTGGTAAACGTCCGATTCATACTCGGTGCCGTTGACAGGCTGTGACGACGACCCGCTGGAATAGGGCTGGCTCCAGGCAAACGTGGCAGTGGTCTGGCCGTGGCCAGTCTCGGTCGCCACCCCCATGAAGTAGTCGATTGCAGCGTAGTTGGTGGTGGTCTGCGTCCACGTCCCGCCGCCGTAGCTCCCGCCGGCCGTGGCCGTGGAAGTGACGGTGTAATCGTACTGGACCTCCGGATCCTCCCCCGAGCCGTCGTTCAGTGCGTTGAGCGTGAAGGTCACGCTGCCGGGGGCGAAGGCGCGCGAAACGCGGACTACGTATCCCGACCGTCGCCGGCGCGGTCGGCTGCGTCCTCGTCTTGATGTTCTCAGAGAATCCATAACTGCCGGAAACCGTATTCAATTCTTATCGGTGATGCCCATTAACGACACCCGACCCCATTGATTTCCCTTCTGGCCCAGGTCCGCTGGATCAGCACAACAGCTAATACAAGACGGGTTCGAAGTGCCCCTGCGCCGCTGCTGTCGCCGCTAGCCTCGTGGCGCGGTAAGGGTAACCATTGCAAAAAAGTTTCTCTGGCGTTCTTTTGCCGCACCCAATTCATCACTTTCTTCGCCCACGCCAAGAATTCACGATTCTTTGTCACCATCGCCGTAACGCTCGCGTCGGGAAAGCTGGAATACATGCTCAGATTCGATAGTGGAAGCCTCCGTTCGGCAAGCAATCCACGGTCATACCCTATAGAGTTTGAGTTCATATGTGGAATGCAGAATTGCTTTCTTCCCTCGAACTCGCGCTCATCATACTTATCCATATCAAACAACTTCCGAAGTCCGAAAAGAAGTCCGCTCGGGTTGTCACGCTCGATAAAGTCAGCAATGGGTACTGGCTCGAACAAGTCAGGGGATTCGAGCCATGCGCCCGAGATAGCAACAACGTCGCCGGTTGTCGACAGGTATTCTAGGAAAGCTTGTTCGTCATCTGCGAGTTGCCAATAAGTAACGACGCTTGGCATCATTACCTCAAACACGTTCAAGGATAGGGGACGGAATTCGGAGTACCAGGCGGTAGCCTGCCGGGCGGAGGCGGCTGGGTTCCGGGCGGGTAGACAAGCGGCGGCGCCGAGGGATTGGTATGATCAGTTACCACGATTGTCGCCCCGGGGTCCGCGTCGCGTATATCCCTGATCTGCGCCCGTCCGGCGCTGTTATCTGGAAGTGGTCATGTATCGTTAGTCGCATAGTACCCCCTACGATATACGCCAACGCCCTCGACAGTTCCAAACTGCGCCATCAGCGCAACGCCAACGTCTTTGAAATCCACGCCAACATCGGATTCCGATGCTTCAAATCCAAGCGATCTCATTTCTGCAATAACTTCACATAGGTCTCGCGCTAAGAAGTGAATATGATTAAGAAAGACATTCGCAGGCTCGAACGCCTCAACAAACTCCAGACGATCGTTGTCGTCGTAGTATAGATGAAGTCCAAGCAGCTCGAACGAATCAGTTTCAACCGCACCGCTAACCTTTCGAAAAGTGTTAACGCTCGAGCCCAGTTTCGCTCGAGAACGCTCTCGCGAATCGCCGAAAGCTAACGGACCCACGGACCTAAAGGGTTCGATTTCCATGTTAGTCCTCACTCGGTAAATCCGAACTCCGCGAGCATTTCTCTAATGTTCTTGTCGTACTTATTGCCAAATTTCAAACGAATATCGTCAATATCCATCTGTATTGCCTCTCTCAGCTTTCCCTCGTTGATGAGCGCTTCTTGCTTCGCCCGCCAGGTCTTTGCTGCGTTTGAACTCCCCCAACTTGCGGTCTTCCGATGATCCACAGTTTCCATCCAAAACGCCGGCGATTTCCTGTAAGGATAAGGGGACACGCTAGCAGGTGGTGAATGATTAACTTCCCCGCCCTTTGTTCCTGAACGGACCTTTCCGTATGCACCACCTTTGGGCCCGTTCCGCTCTCCCGCCAATCCATACTCGCCGCCGTCCGCCGGTGGCTCGACGGTCGGTTCACCGAGAGGATTTGGACGCGGTGGAGGCTCGTATCCGTCCGGCTTGAACTCATATATTTCCGCCTCCGGTGGCGCTACGGGCTTCTCAGCGACGACCTCAACTTCCCCAACGGTGACGCTGCAGCCGTTATGCGCCAGCACGCCGAGCGTCGACACGTAATAGACGTGCTCGCCCTCAACCGTCATATTATACACGCGATCGACGCCGTGTTCGCGCGAGACGGCGGCCACGCGCAGCACGCCCGTTGCGCCGCGGAGCCGGTCTCCCGGTTGAAGCGATTCCAGCGGAACCCACTTCCCATCGCTCTCCCGGTAAAATCTGTGACTTGCGGTCGGCCGTATCGATTCCTGCCGCCCAAGATCGTCCTCCACCACCAATCGGCCCACGGACTGGCTCAAGTGACTGATCGTGCTCAAAACAACCCGGCCCTCGCCACCCTCTAACGGCGGGCAAGGCTGGTTGGCAAGCACCTCGGCGCGAAGATCGTCGGGAAGCCCCATCTCCCGCATGTCGAACGGGATCGGCACTGTCCCGCCGGGAGTCGCGTTCTCCGCCTCGACCCACTCCGGCGGCTGAAGCGTTTCGACCTCGACCCGGTCTTCGTCGCCGTCGGCGTCTCGAACCACAGGCGCAGGCTCAAATGCCGCCAAGTGGCCGGATCGACGATCGTCTTACCGATGCTCTCCGCGTCGTGTGAGTCCGGATTGTGCGCTAGGACCCTCTGCCCCACCCGAATGGTCTCAATGGCCTGCGTTGCCGGCAAGACCGCGGCTCGCGCTGGCATTCGCCGGAACGGACCGCGCGACAGGCGTAGGCCGCGTAGGCAGCAGCGACCTGCCGCCGAAGAACGCGGCGATCACGAGGCAGGCAGCGACGAAGCATTGCCGCAGGCTGAACCCTGATCGCGAGGCTGAATCCTTCGCGCGATGCAGATCGGCCGACCACGCCTTTCGCGGCGAACCGCCATCGTTCCGCGCCGTCACCGCTTCCGGACGGCAGCCGCAATCGTTCACGTCGGCCGCAATCGTTGGCGCCGGATCGTCCCTGAGACGCGAAGAACCAATCGCTTGGAGCGTTTCCTTGTCAGACGCCGAGCTTTGCGCGAGGTGGATTTCAACGATACCGCGATCGCAGAGGCACTTGTCGGCAAGATCCTCGCGGGTTCGTTCGTCACGCGAATCCGACGCAGATACGAGCGACGGCCCAACTTGCTGTTCCTGACGCTTCTTCCTGGCGTTACTGCGTCGCTCGCTTTCAAAGCCCGCTGCGCGACGAGAATCGCCGCTGCCGCCAAGAGCCGGTCGTGGGACCCGGCTTCTTCGGCGATATTGGCGTTCTCGGGAATTGGGGGCATGCCGCCCGCTGGTGCCCCTGGAACCCATACCGCTGTCCCCGCCACGAAGCAGCCGGCCTTGTGCAGGAGAATGAGCATCGCAATGTTCCCGGCGGCATTAACATAACTCACGGTTTGCTCCGATGCACCGCAGGCGACGAGCACTTTGTCGCCGATGTAAAACGCTAGATACGTGCCCGCAACGATCCCAACCGTCTTGATGACACAGGCTGTCCCGGCCTTCCGATACGCGTTATAGAGTCCAAATCCGCCAACCACCCAGCCAACCGCGTCATTTATCTCTTGCGTCACCTCAAGCCCGCACCTCATCTCCGCCAAATCTTGGATGTTTCCGGTCATCCCGCGGTAGTTCGCTGCCTGCGCTAGCTGCAGTCGAACCGCGGCGTTTTGACCGACCGCCGCGAAAACACAGAACCCGTCGATATCCGGGCTAAAAGCGATCAGTTTCTTGCTAATGTCGTCGTTGCGCAGGAGGCTATTGCCGCGGTATGCCTTGGTTAAACAATCGACATATATGGTCGAGTAATATTTGAGTTGCTCAACCTCCGCGTCTGTGAACTCGATCGTGCCACCCTTTCCGGCTGCCGAGAGCCGCTGCCCAACTTGCCCGAGCACGTTCTTTATCTCCGCCTCCGCAACGGTGGCACCGCCAATAGCAGCCTTCACTTCTTGGAGCACCGACTGCGCGGGCCGGTCGCCATTGCCGGTTACCGTCAACGACCCCCTAGTGGGTTCCACCTGGCTGCCGAGCGGGTCAGCCGCTGCCGGTGGTGTGGACGAACTCCCGCCGGTCCCGCCGCTCCCCGGCTCTGCATCCGCCACGGCCATCGGCCCGCCGGCCACGTCCGCATTCGACGTGCCCAGTTGCCCGCTCGCCGCGCCCCCTGCCGCGTCCCCAGCCGACACGTTGTTCAGGCCGCCACTGTCAAGCACCACATCGGTCACGGGGAAGACGGCGTCGACGTTGCTGGGGCCGAAAACGGCGTCCGCCTCGCTCATCGTCTCCGAAGTGAAACCGGAAGGAATCCCGCCGCCCGAGCCGGGAGTCCCGTTGCCTTCCCCAAGAAACGTCTCGGGCGCGGCATCCGCCGTCATCGCCATCCCCCACACCGCGTCCACCGCCGCCGGCCACGAAGCCTGAGACACCAAGGAATTGGTCGCGTTGCCGGCCGTCATCGGCGAGGGCGGTGTAATCCCCGCCGGGAGCGTCTCGAAGTTGCCGCTGGCGCTGGCGGCCTGGAACTGGCCGCCGCCGACCTGGCTGAAATTCTGCGTGTAACTTAGACCGACCGACCCCGTGGCCGTGCCGGAATCCCAGCCGTCCGGGTCCTCGACCGACGCGCTGGCACTCACGGTGCCGCCGCCCTCACCCCCAGCCGCAGAGGGCAGAGCTTGCCACACGCCGTTGTCATCCAGGTACGCCTGTTCCGTATAGCCAAAGCTGGCGCTGTTCGAGGCGCTGAAGCTCTGCCCGCTGCAGGACGCCGCGAACTGGTCGCCGGTGCTGCCGCTGCCCGAGGAGGTCTTCAGTCCCGTCTCGCTCCAGTCGAGGCCGTTGAAGATCGCGGTCGTGTTGAAGGAATAGGACGTGCTGTTGCTGCCGCTCTGGTCGTCCATCGCGGTACTGCCGCTGGGAGCCCCCGCCAGGGCCACCGAACAAGGCGTTTGGCCATCGTAGGAGGCGAACGTCCCGCCGCTGCCCGCGGCCCCGCCGGTCCCGCCCTCGACCTGCCAGGTGCCGTTGCCGTTGCCGTCGTAGTTAATCGCGTAGTCCTTGGTGTAACTGAACGAGTCGCTGGCCGAGCCGCTTTGGCTCAGCGCCCCGCCCCCGCCGTATCCGTCGTTGTAGCTGCCCGTGCCGGAATAGGAGAAACTGTCGCCGCCGGAATCGACGGTCGTGCCGTTGCCGCTGGTGGTCTGCCAGCCGACCGTGCTGGCATTGCTGCCCGCAACATCGGGGAAGTCGGTTTCCTGGGTTTCGTAGCCCCATGAGGTGGTGTCGCTCTGGGCCTGCGAGAAGCTCCCCACGATCTCGCCGCCGTCGACCGTGTACTGGCCGCCGCCCGAATAGCCCTGGGACGTGGTTTGCCCGCCGGAGGTCGTGCCGTTGCCCCAAGTCACCTGCCAGGAATAGCCCTCACCCCCCGAGGCTGAGGAGGACTGGCCGCCCGATCCGGAAGCCGACATCGGCTGCAGCGCGTAGTCGGTGGTGTAGCTGGCGTTGGCGCTGGCGCTTTCGCTCTCGAATTGCGTGCCCGTGGAGGGCCAGTCATAGCTGCCGTTTACGGCCAGGAACGCCGTGGCACTCCCGCTGCCGTCATAATTGCTGCTGCTGGAAGTCACCTGCGTATCGCTGCCCGTGCCGGAAGGCACCCATTGCCCTCCGGAGCCGGGGCTGCCGCCGGTGGTGTAGCTGGAGTTGTCGCTCTGGGAGGCCGATTGGCTGAAAGTGCCCTCCAGCGCCACGCCGTTGACGGCGTGCGAATACTCGCCCTCCTGGCTGGACGACTGCCAGGTTGCGCTGGTGTTGGTGCCGTGCCCGGCGGTCTGCTGCCAGTTGCCGTCGGCGTCGAGCGTATAATCGCTGGTAACATCGGCGTAGGACGATTGGCCGTTGGACTCGGTGGTGGTGCCGTTGTAGGCAAAGCCCTGTGAGCCCCCGCCCAGGCCCACGGAGGGAGCGGGGATATCGAAGGAGCCGCTGCCGGAGGCGCTTTGATAGCTCTCGTTGGACGAGTCGGTCCACATCCAGCCGGTCTGCGACCAGCCGGCAGAGTTGAGCGTGGCCTCCGTCTGATACTGCTGCGTATTCTGGCTCTCGCCCGACTCGGTGAAGTCGCCCGAGACGCACCCGTAGCTGCAACTGCCCTCAGTCCCCGCCCCGGAGGGCGCGGGGATGTTGTAGGAATAGGTTCCGCCCCCGGAGTAGGAGGACGAGGAGAAGCTGTTGCCCTGCGACCAGCCGGTTCCGCTGACGCCCTGCCAGGTGCCGTCGGAGGCCAGGGTGTAGTTGCCGGTCGAGGAGTAGGACGAGGAACTGTCGCCGCTCGTGCTCTCGGTTCCGCTGCCGCTGTAGGAAACGGACCCGCCGGACAGGGCGAAGGGCGAATTGCCGCCCGTGCTGCCGCCCGTGGAACTCCCGCTGGAGAAGGGGATGCTATATGCGCTCG
The DNA here is from genome assembly GCA_963824275.1 of uncultured Planctomycetia bacterium. Lineage (GTDB taxonomy): Bacteria > Planctomycetota > Planctomycetia > Pirellulales > Thermoguttaceae > JANXQG01. The sequence goes on from CAWGOT010000015.1 coordinate 246,711, forward strand.
TCGTGTCCTGAGTCGAGTCGGACCAGCCGTTCTGGCTGTCGGTTTCCGTGCCGCTGGCCGGAGCCCAGCCGGAGGCGCTCCAGTCCGAGTTTTCCTGGTAGGAGTAGGAGGTCTCGGCCAAGCTCGACTGAACCGAATTGCCGCCCGAAAAGGCCACCAACGTCATTTGGTAGGTGCTGCCGTTGCCCAAGGAGGCGTTGTTGCCGGCGGTCATGGTCCACCCGCCGTCGTCGTAGGCGAAGGAGTTGGTGAGGTCGTAGGAGCTCACGTCGCTGCCGTTTTCGCTCTCCATCCAGGTCGTAATGTTTCCGCCGGCGCTGCTGCCGCTGTTGTAAGCGTATCCGCCGCCCGCGTAGGACTCCGATTCGCTGCCCGACGACTCGACCTGCCCAACGCCGCCGGCCGTGCCGTAATGGTACGAATCCTGATAAACGTCCGATTCATACTCGGTGCCCGTCACCGGCTGTGACGACGACCCGCTGGAATAGGGCTGGCTCCACGCATAGCTGGCCGTGGTCTGGCCGTGGCCCGTTTCGGTCGCCACCCCCATGAAGTAGTCGATGGCAGCGTAGTTGGTGGTGGTCTGCGTCCAGGTCCCGCCGCCGTAGCTCCCGCCGGCCGTGGCCGTGGAGGTCACGGTGTAGCAGTACTGGATCTCCGGCACCCCCGCCAGGCCGTCATACATCGCATTGAGCGTTAACGTCACGCTGCCGAGGGCGAAGGCGGGCGAAACACGAACGACGTATCCCGATCGTCGCCGGCGCGGTCGGCTGCGTCCTCCTCTTGATGTTCTCAGAGAATCCATAACTGCCGGAAACCGTATTCAATTCTTATCGGCGATGCCCCTACAAAGACTCCCGACCCTTTTGATTTCCCTGGTCGTCGACGTGGCGGGAACCGGCCCACCTGGGCCAAGTTCCTGCAATTCGAGCAACGCTGGGCGCTGCCGCCACCGATTGCCTTACATTCCGTGTGCCGTGTGCGAAGCAAAGGGGTTACTTGAGGAACCGTATGCGGTAGTTCTGCACGTACGGGTCTGTGGGAGCCCCGGGTGAGCAATCACCCGGGGCCACCCGGCCTGATCTTCCTTTCAACGGGTAGAACTCGGCGTTGTCCGTCGGACCGTCTTTCCATTTCCCTCCCGATTCCAGAAATTGCAAGGCACCGTCTGAATACGCGATGTTCTTATATTCTGACTGACCGCCGTACTTAACATTCTTTCCTGTTACACCCCGATGAACCACTCCAGAAAGTTTTCGCCGAAGCAATTTAACCCACTGTATTGTCCTCCCAGAATGCCCCCCGAAGTCCTCGCCAACAATCTGCGTAAGCCCGACGATACCCGGCGGTGGCTCGGTAAAGATAGCGCCCGGCCGTAAATCCAACCAGCCCCAGATCCTCGGTTCGACATCGTTCAACTTCAAGGGGCGCCGCTCCGCAAGTTCGCTTGTCGGTGCCAGGAAGGCGATATAGACATCGTCAGGCAACGACAGCCCATCCTTGGTTCGAACCAACCGCGCGGATCCCTCCGACCGCAAGTATAGTAAGGCCCCCAATCCCTTCTCCTCCATTAGGCGCTGCAACCATGCGGCAAGTTCTTGTCGAAGGCAGAATATTGAGATGCGCGCGGATTTCATCGGTGATCCTTTCGCGAAGCTATCTATCATAGGGCGTGTACTTAGGGCGATCGCCAGTTCTTTTTTCAATATCATCCATCGCATCGACTTCCCGTTTTACTGGCGGGTGGTCACCGCCTGCCTCCGTCTCGCCAACCTGCTCGCGATAGACCTCGCCAGTCTTCTTGTTCTTGAATGTGATGTCAGCTCTCCGTGCGCCCTTTGTGCCGCCTGGAGTCCGAATGTACTCTTCAGTCGGCGACCCACCACCGGTGTGCTCCCAATCAGGTCCAAGTTCCTCGGGCAGTTCCTTAATGCGCCTGTCGATTGTCTCGTTGTGGGGACCCTGCCCCTTGGGCTTGGGTCCCGGTTTGCCGTCAGCCAGTCCATACTCACCTCCATCAGCCGGAGGCTCGATCGTCGGCTTGCCGAGAGGATTGCTTTTCTCTGGTTAATTGTCAATGAGCAGTTTGCCGTTGCGTCGCCAAGGCGACGCAACGACGCAGCCCTATCCTCGATCCGTATCCAAATCCACCCACTTCCGGGATGTCGTGATCCCCTCTCGTCGGCTGTAAAAAGCCGCTGGACCAACACAGTGATGCCCATTAAAGACACCCGACCGCGTTGATTTCCCTTCTGGCCCAGGTCCCCTGGATCAGCACAACAGCTAATACAAGACGGGTTCGAAGTGCCCCTGCGCCGCTGCTGTTGCCGCTAGCCTCGTGGCGCGGTAAGGGTAACCATTGCAAAAAAGTTTCTCTGGCGTTCTTTTGCGCCCCAATTCATCACTTTCTTCGCCCACGCCAAGAATTCACGATTCTTCGTCACCATCGCCGTAACGCTCGCGTCGGGAAAGCTGGAATACATGCTCAGATTCGATAGTGGAAGCCTCCGTTCGGCAAGCAATCCACGGTCATACCCTATAGAGTTTGAGTTCATATGTGGAATGCAGAATTGCTTTCTTCCCTCGAACTCGCGCTCATCATACTTATCCATATCAAACAACTTCCGAAGTCCGAAAAGAAGTCCGCTCGGGTTGTCACGCTCGATAAAGTCAGCAATGGGTACTGGCTCGAACAAGTCAGGGGATTCGAGCCATGCGCCCGAGATAGCAACAACGTCGCCGGTTGTCGACAGGTATTCTAGGAAAGCTTGTTCATCATCGGCAACTTGCCAATAGCCAACGACGCTAGCCATCATTGCCTCCAACAAGCTCAAGGATAGGGGACGGAAGTCGGAGTACCAGGCGGCAGCCTACCGGGCGGAGGCGGCTGAGTTCTGGGCGGATAGATCAGCGGCGCCGAGGGATTCGTATGATCGGTTACCACGATTGTCGCCCCGGGGTCCGCGGCGCGTATATCCCTGATCTGCGCCCGTCCGGCGCTGTTAATCTGTCCACCGGGGCCAGTCGGGGTCGGGCCAGTCGGGGTCGGCCAGTCGGGGTCAGACTTGGAATATGCAGTTTGCATTTCATGTTCGTCGTCGGGTGGCGGATTGTAGTTTCCGCAGCAACGGTTCCAGGACGGATTCGACCGCGTAGTCTCCGTTCCGCACCTTCCGGTGGATCGCGCAGACGGCGGACGAACTGATCCGCCCGTAATGTCCGCCGACGTCGCGCAGTGTCAGGCCCGTCAAGCGGCACGCCAATTCAACGGCCACCACCTTCGCCTCCCCGGCATGGTGCCCGTGGGCCTGGAGGTGTTCCACCCCGACCCCATAACGCTTCGCCACCGCGGCGTCGATTTCGTCCAAGGGCACCGTCCAGCGCGGCAAGGCCAGGTCCTCGTCCTGCACGCGCCCGCTGCGTCGCCCTTCGACCCGCCTCTCCATGCGATTGACGAACGGCGCATCGCCAATCGCATACCGGCTGGCGGCCATCATCTCCAGGATCGGCGCGTCGTCTTCCAGCAGGCAGGCATGCGTATAGGCCCGGTACTGCGCCCGCACCGCCGCCAAGTCCTTGCCGTACTCCTTGAGCACGTCATAGCTCACGAACTCCTGGACGCGTTTGGCGTCGACGCAGCCCGGATAGCTGCTCCAAGGATACGCTTCCAATCGTCGTAGGCGCTCGCGGCGGTCCATCTTCCGGCACGCTGCGATCTTGATAGGGTTGAGGTGGATATAGCGGCTGACGGCGCGGAGGTACACGTCGTCCTCGACCAGCTTGGCCTTGAACCGTCCTTGGAATTGGTGGCCGGGACGCTGGTGCTTGTAGCGCGCGTAAAGCGCGTAGCCCGTCAACAGCCGTTGCATGAAACGCGATAAATTCCCTCGCGGAGTACGGCAAAGGAGGTGGATGTGATTGTCCATAAGTACGTAAGCGTACAGCACCACGGCCGAAGTCCGAAGGTTGTCGGCCAATTGCCCGACAAACCGCTCTCGGTCCGCGTCGCTCCAAAAGATCACGTCGCGGCCGTTGCCGCGGCTCGTGACATGGTAAACCGCATCGGGGAAATCAATTCGGGGAGGTCGAGCCATTTCGCCATGATACATCTGTGCGGTTGCAAAGGCAAGAACCGATAGCGGCGCCAGCCCATCTTTGGAAGCATGTGCAAAAGTGCATATTCCAATTCTGACCCCGATCCCAACCAAGGCTGGCACGAATTCGAGTGGCGGCGGCTGTGCGAGAACTACCGCATCGCCCCGCTTCCCGCGCCGCTCTGGGACGGCTCGGCCGCCCCCCAGCGCTCCGTGCTGCTGCACAGCGAGCAAGGGCTCGGCGACACGCTCCAATTCATCCGCTACGCCCCCCTGGTCAAAGAGCGCTGCGGCAGCGTGATCGTGCAGTGCCAACCGGGCCTGGCGCCGCTGCTTTCCCGCTCGCCCGGCGTCGATCGCTTGATCGTTCGCGGCGAGTCGCTCCCCCAGTACCACGTGCAGGCCCCCATGCTGAGCCTGCCCGGAATCCTGGGGACCCGGCTGGAGACGATCCCCGCCGACGTGCCTTACCTCTTTGCCGACGACGCGCTCGTGGAGGCCTGGCGGCAGCGGCTGGTGAGCTTCCAGGGCTGCAAGGTCGGCATCGGCTGGCAGGGCAACCCCAAATACGTCACCGACAATCTACGGTCGATCCCGCTGCGGCACTTCGCGCCCCTGGCGCGGGTGCCGGGAGTGCGTCTTTTCAGCTTGCAGAAGGGCCCCGGCTCGGAGCAAGCCGCCGCCGTGAGGGCCGATTGGCCGATCGTCGAATTCGGGCCCGATTTCGATTCCCGCCGCGGGACCTTCATGGACACCGCGGCCGTCATGCGGAACATGGACCTGGTCATTACCTCCGACACCGCGCTGGCCCACCTGGCCGGCGGCCTGGGCGTGCCGGTCTGGGTGCCGCTCGGTACGGCGTGTGACTGGCGCTGGCTGGACGCAGGGGAAGACTGCCCTTGGTATCCCACCATGCGGCTCTTCCGGCAATCGCGGCTGGGGGATTGGGCGGGCGTGTTCGCGGCCATTGCTGGCGAACTGGCGCGGCTCGTTCGGGGAGAGCGCACTAGTGCCGCAAATCACATTTGTCAGCCCACCAAAACCAAAGTTTCACCAGATTCTCGGTGACTTACCCATTTTTCCTTCCAGGTCGCCGGGCGTTTCACGGTGGCGGCTGTTACGGGCGCCCAGTGTAGGTCCAGCGGAAGGGTTTAGCAAACGTGCGGTTGAAGTAGTCGATGAAGGCCAACAGTCGCTCCTGTAACGCCTCCGTCGATTTGAAGTTGCCGCGTCGCAGAACACGTCGGGTCACGATCCCGAAAACGATTTCGATCTGGTTCAACCAGGAACTGTGCTTCGGCAAGTACACGAAGCGAATCCGATGACTACCGTCGGAGAGAAAAGCCTGACGACTGGCCATCGATTTCAGAATGCCGGCCTTGTCTTTCTGGCCCAAGGTGCTCGGGTCGATTCCCTCCAAACGCGCGACGTAACGGACGAGACTCTCGCTACAGTGCGTGTTCAAGTTGTCCACTACAAACCTCCAGCCCGCCTGCGGCTCAGTTGCAACCGTTTGTTGGATATGCCGATAGAAATCCTCCTCCGTCCGCGTCAGACCAATCGTCGGTGCGATCATTTGTCCAAGCACCACGTGCCAATTCCCGATCAAACACAACGTGCCGTGACGCGTGTATTCGAATTCGGGCTGCGCCGGCTGACCGGGCTTCATGGGCTTCGTCTTTGCGTTCCGCTCTAATGCCTGGATGCCCGTCATCTCGTCCACGCTGACCGTGTGCGTATTGTACTGGAAGTACAATTCCGGGGCTTCGAGGTAGCACTGGCAGACGATCTGGACTTGCTGCTCAAAGAGCTTCGGGTCTTTCTCGGTGGTGTTCAGCCAATACTTGCTGCGATGCGGTTGCAGTTCGGCCCCGGCCAGATAACGATTGACCTGACTAACCGAGATGGAGGTGACGATGTTGCGGCGGACGAGTTCGTCGGCGAGTTCTCGTCCGGTCCACTCGTTAATGGGCCGTCCCGATTGGTCTGCCGGTTCACAGGCAATGGCCAGGACCTGCGTGACTTGTTCGGCCGTGAATTTGCCCGGCGACCCGCTCCGCGGCGCATCACTCAGGACATCTTCGATGGCGCGGCGAAGTGCGGCTTGCGATTCGCGACACTCGATGGCCACCAACGCGTCGAACGACTGCTTCCAACGTCGCCTCCACACACCGATCTGCTTTCGCCGCAAGCCGACGATGCCGCTGATCGCCCTATTGAACATGCCGCCAAATGCCAGTACGATCAAGTGCGCGTGCTGGACGAGCCGTTGGGCCGCGGTCGTCGAGTGGATCATCTCTTGCAAAATTGAATGTTGCCTCTCCGTAAGCACGATTTTGGCCGCCTTGCCAGACATATCCTTCCTCCTGTTTGAGACCGAGACGTAAGACATCGCGGTTATCAGACAGGAGGAAGGTCTTTTGATGCAATGGAAATGGGGTAAAATGCGTTATCTAGGAAGCAAGGAAATGCCGGAATCTGGGCGAAACAAGGTCTTCATGTACCATCAATTGTGATTTGCGGCACTAGTGGGTAAGGGAGTGGCTTGCGCCACCCCCTTCCTCATATTTACCGGCGAGCGGATTTCCCGCACCGGGCGGTCCCGTGGAAATCGCCCCATATTGTGGGGGGCCGGTCCGATCCGCCTACGCATGAGGGCCGGAGGTCGCTCAGGGAAAGTAAGCCCATGTTCCTGAAGTGCTTCAAGCGGAGGCGGAAGTTGTCCTTACCCGATTTCCGCTTGAGTTTCATGCACCGCAGTCGCATACGTATCCAGCGGTCCAGGCTGCGGTATGCATCGCCGCAGTGCGACCATGGCGTAGCGAAATAATTCGCCGTGCCCCGGATGACGCGGTTCAGCTTCGCAATCACCTCAGCCTCCAGGTTGTGGTGTCGTTGGGTCAAGCCACGGATTTTTGCCTTGAAGTTCTCCACCGATTTGGCGCATCCTCACGAACCGCGACTTGAGGTCGAAGCCCAGAAAGGTGAATCCTTCGTGGAACCTCGTCACTTTTGTCTTCTCGGGGCTCAAAGAGAGTCCGAGGCGTTCCATGAGGAGTTGCTCAACCAAAACCCGGGCCTCTTTTGCTTCCTGCTCGCTTTGGCAGAGCACCACGAAGTCATCGGCGTACCGCACAAAGCGGTAGCCATGCTTCTGGAGATGCCAATCAAGCACGTTCAGAGCGATGTTGGCCAACAGCGGAGATGCGACCCCGCCTTGGGGCGTGCCGACGCGTGTCGGCAGGAACTTGCCTCCCTCCATCACTCAGGGCCAGCGCACACTAACAGCTTGTTCCGGTAAGGACTTGGAGCATGTACTCATCGTTCCAACCACAAGCGCGGCGTTTCATGGCCACGCTGTCTTTGCTCGGGATGCTGCTTCAACAGGGACAACGTGAGCCGATTTAACCAAGCGAAGTTCTCGCGAAGATGATCATCGCGGATGCGTGACTCGTCCTCACGATACGTGACATCAAGGCACCAATGACAACTGTTCTCGATTCCCCAGTGACTACGAACAGCGTGGGCGAACTGGTTTACTTTGACGGGCAGACTGCTAATGAAGTAACGCACCTCTGCGGTCTCTTTTCCGTCGCGGATGCAGCAGAGAACCGCGATCCCGATCGAGAGCAGTCCCTTCCAGTTACTGAATCCCGGCAAACTCTTGGGGGCGGGCATCTGGATGTAGGTTCGTTTCTCGATCCGACCGTGCTTCTTTTCCTCGGTGTCCAGCCGACGAGCGCCGATCCCGCGGAAGTCCGTCTTCGTCTGTTCATTGATATAGTCGATGGTTGCGTCGTGCAGCGTTCCCTGGTTTCCCTTCAGCGCCAGGACGAAGTCCCCACCACCGTCAATAATCTTTTCAGCAATGGCTGTTTGGGTCCCCATGGCGTCGATGGTGATGATTGCCCCATGGATATCGACGAGCGACAACAGTATGGGAATTGCCGTGATTTCGTTCGATTTCTCCTCCGTGGCCACCTGTGCGAGCGTCAGGCCAAACTCGCTCGCCCAGACACTGACGGAATGCAAGGCCCCCAGATTCCGACGGCGATCGTGGCTTCGCCGCAACGTCTTTCCGTCGATGGCCAGAGTCGGTCGATCCACGCCCGTAGCCTCAGCGGCTGCGGCACGCAGTGCCGTCAGCCACATCGTGAAACATGCTTGAAAGGCGTCCGGCTTCAAGGTGGCCAAAACGCGCCGGAAGACATCTTTCCGGGGAATACCATTCGGGAGGTCCAGCAGTTTCAACAAGATATCGGACTTCATCTTGGCCCACGTTGGCGATGGCTGTTGGTCCATTGGCTCCGGCAAGCACCGCCATGATCGCAATGACAATAACACTATCCAGCGGATGCAGCCGGTTCACCGGCGACCGCGGATCCTCCAACTGTTTGAAATGCCGCACGACTTCCTTCACACCCATCCGCACAACCGTTGCCATCGTTCGCGTACTCCATTACACATACACAAAGAAACCATAACGACAGCTTTGTTATACCAAATTACACCCCAAAGCGCAACTCTACCTATCTTGCCAGGATTACGCAGAGTGCTGCGCTGGCCCTGCTCCATCACTCCGGCCCTGAGAAACTTCTCAACCAACCGCAAGATGTTCCCATCGGCCACCACCTCGGACAATTCCCCCATCACGGCTTGGTGGCAGAGATTGTCGAAGAAGCCGGAAATATCGGCATCGAGTACATAACGATACCCTTGCCGTCCCAACTCCAAGACCTTCTCCACCGCCTGATGGCAGCTTCGTCCTGGCCGGAAGCCAAACGAATGATCGTGAAACCTTGCCTCAAAGATCGGATTCAGCAGACGCCGAAGCACCTCCTGGGCGACCCGATCTCGGACTGCCGGGATTCCCAGCGGGCGAAACTTGGTCCGCTTGGCGTCTTTGGGAATGTAGACACGTCGAGCGGGCAGGGGCAAAAACGTCCCCTGTTTCAGTTCCCGCATCAGCCGGTCGAGGTTCGCCTCCAGATGCCTTTCGAACATCCGGATGCTGACCTTATCGATTCCCGCCGCACCGCGATTCCGCCGCACGGCCCGCCAAGCTTCGTACACCAGCTTGGAAGTAATCCTTCCTGTCAGGCTATGAACTTTGATCTTTCCTTTTGCCACGTCCTTTCCTTTTGCTGATCCTGTGGATCGTTCGGTCGAATGACCCCTCGCCACCAGCTTTTGAAGGCGTTTCTTAGCCTCGGCGGGTTTCCTGAAAGAGGAACAGGCCGACCTGCTGCGGTCGCAGTCGCCGGGCTAACTTCCTCCCTGTCTGGAGCGAGTTGCCACTACTTTCACAACGGTTCTTCCTTTCATCGCGTCTTCGCTTGCGCGAGGCCGCGACTACTCCGGAAAAGCTGCCATCCTTTCACGAGAGAGGCCAGGCGCCTTCCTTGTTCCATCGCTTCCGCCGCTCATTTCGTCGTGGACTTATAGATTGGCGTTACCGCTGCAAGGCCGAGACCCTGCTGCGGACGAAGTAGGACTCTCACCGGTCAATGTCGTTGGCCTTTGTGTCCAGGCGACTCCACCAAGCACTCTGATGGGCTGCTCGTCGTAACCAAGTACCGACGGCAGAGGGGTGGATTCATCCCCAGGGCTTCCGCGGGCTCCGGAGCTTGGCCCACCATCCGAGCCGAAACGTGACGCCTCCCGAACTGACTTCACCTGGCCCCTCCGTCGCCGTTCGTTATCTCCCGACGCTGGCTGCGTACCCTGGCAATTGCCAAGTTCGAGTGAAGATTTCCGAACGGGCCTGGACCCGCTCGGGTAGGATTTGATTTCACCAGTTCTCCTTTCCTGTTAAAATCGCACCGTTTGAGACTTAACCAACCACACCTGCGGTTCACGCGAAGCCCGACGCGCAAGCGAGGCCGCGCAAGGCCAGACCTCGTTTTGCGCTTCGGGCTTCAGGCGGGATAGCCGCCGCGTCGCCACCGGCAGTAGAGCAGCGATTGCCGGCGATTCAGGCCCCTCTTTCGGCTGGCGAACTATTGGACCGGATTTCGATCCTGAAGTTGAAGCAGACCAGAATCCCCGATGCCGCCGCACGGCAGAACGTCGAGCGCGAACTGCGGGCGCTGAGGGAAGTTCAGCGGCGATCCGTCCCCTGCGATGCGGCGTTGGACGCGTTGGTTGGCGAGTTACAAGCCGTGAACGAAAAGCTTTGGGAGAGCGAGGACGACATTCGGGCCTGCGAGGCCCAGGGCGATTTCGGCCCTCGATTCGTCGAACTCGCGCGTTCGGTCTACCTGACGAACGACCGCCGCTCGGCGATCAAGCGGCGCATTAACGAAGCGTCCGGTTCGGCGATCATGGAGGAGAAACTCTACAACCGCGAGGGCATTCGGCGGCCATGATCGTATACTACCTCAATCTGCGCGACGCACGGATCGCCAGGAGCGATTCCTGGCCGCCAACGCGATGATCGCCGACTTTCATCGTTGGGAGGCGGTCGATGGGACGCGGCTGTCTAATGAGGATCTGTTGCGTGCCGGCGCGATCGTAGAGCCGCTCAAGGCATATTCTCCAGGAGCAATAGGTTGCGCCCTTTCGCACAGGAGCCTTTGGGAGCATTGTGCAGCGGGGGAAGCCGCCGTGACCCTATGCGAGGACGACGCGATCTTTAACCGCCATTTCAGCCGCCGGGCGGAGGCCGTCTTGTCCGGCCTGCCGCGGGACTGGGACATCATTCTCTGGGGTTGGAATTTCGATTCGATCCTGCATGTTGAAGTGATTGAGGGGCTGGGGCAAGCGGTGATGCATTTCGCCCCCGCGAGGCTTGGGGCTCGCGCGGCCGAGTTTCAGGAGAAGGCGCATGAAATCCTGCCCTTGCGGCTGGTCATGGCATTTGGAACGATTTGTTATTCCGTGTCGCGGAAGGGGGCGCGGTCCCTGCTACAGAGGTGCTTTCCGCTGAGGAACGAAGTCGTCTTTATTCCCGGCCTGGGCCGCAAGATATTGAGCTTCGGCATCGATTCGGTGATGAACAAGCACTACGCGGCTCTGAAGTCTTATGTCGCGTTTCCGCCGCTGGTGTGGACCGAGAACGATAAATCGACCTCGGATGCGGCGCGAAGTTCTGCAACAACAGCGAGTATGCGGCCCGTAGTCGAGACCGACACTAACCCCAAGCGTCAGCGAGGTTTTAAAGTCGTTGCCTCGCTTACGCTTCGGGTTAGTCTGCAGCCTGGATTGTGACAATCTCAACCGCGGGCGGTATACAGCACAGCCCACCCAACAACACCCGTGATTGCTGGGCCGGCACTCGCAAGCTCCCGTGAAGCCATACCTCTTGTGTGCATTTCATCTCCCCAAAGGAATGAACGTTCCATCAATTGCTGCGCACATAATCCGACGAAATTCAAAATTCTGTAAACCGTTATGAATAAACGTGTTAGGACAAGATTGCCGCCCGTGCGGCGAAATTATTTTCCCATTTCAAGGCCCTCATCCGTATATATATCTGGAAACGCGTTGTTCTTTGACAATTTGATGAAAAGAAACCCGCCCTCGGCGTGAGGGAATGAGAGATGAAGGATGAGAGATGAAGGATCAGAGATGAAGGATGAGAGATGAAGGATCAGAGATGAAGGATCAGAGATGAAGGATCAGAGATGAAGGATCAGAGATGAAGGATGAAGAGCACCGAAGCCACCAACCGGCTGTCGCTACAAAATAAAAAATTTAATGACCCAGCGAATGGATGAATAGTAATGATTGGGGGCAAAACCTGTGATTCGTGGCCAAATCCGGAAAAAGTGGCCAGATTTGGCCGGATTTGGCCGGATTTGGCCAGAACGTGGCCGAATTTGGCCAGAAATGTGGCCAGATTTCCACCATAAGGGTTATAAAAGCAAATGACTCTCTGGAGTGTAAAGACATCGAATTCCAGCGGTTTTTGCGATGCGGACATGTCCTACGGCGAATACACTCTACGAAAGTCGAGGGGTGAAAATGGCAGAAAAACAGACGAAACGAGCCTTCTGGCCACAAAAAGGTCCGACAACACCGGATTTCCCATCGAAATGGTGGTTGAATTTATCCGCAAAGTGGTATTTGCAGGCACCGCAGCCGATTTCCTTGAACTTTCTCCTTGCAGTTGGATAATCCAATGAAAAGAACATTCTCGGTGATCGCGGTCCTTCTCGGTTGGGTCCGCGTATTGTCCGCCGCCGCCGAACCGGTGGAAGTCGTTTCTCCCGATGGGCAAGTCCGCCTGCGCCTGGAAGTGCAGGACTTCGAGGGCGTCGCCGGATGTCCGCACTACAGCGTGCAGTATCGCGGCAAGACCGTGATTGCCCTCTCGCGGCTTGGGCTGGAACTCGAGCACCAGGTACTCCTGGTCGACGGGAGCCCGACAGGCGGCTTTTCCATCGAACACATCGAGCGCGGCGATGTCGATAGCTCGTGGAAGCCGGTCTACGGGGAACGCAACATCATCCGCGACCACTATCGGCTGGCGGTCGTCGGCTTACGGCAGCAAGCGCCGCCGCATCGCGCGCTGCAACTGGAGCTGCGCGCTATAACGAAGGGGCCGCCTTCTGCTACGTCCTTCCCAAGCAGCCCGGCCTGACCGACGCGAACATCGTCCGCGAAATAACCGAATTCCGCCTGCCCAGCGACGGCGACGCCTGGGCGACCTATACGGCCCAGGGACCCTACACTAAGGTGCCGGTGAGTCAGGTCAAATCGGGTTGCGAGCGGCCCCTGGTCGTGCGGCTGGCCGACGATCTGTATGCGGCACTGGCCGAGGCCCGCCTGGTGGACTACGCCCGCATGAAGTTCGGACCGGCGCCGATAATGGGGTCAGGTCCGATTGGTGCGCAGCACGCTGCGGGCCGTTCCGGCCAATCGGACCCGACTCCCTTACCGGCGCCCCGCCTTGTCGCCGAGCTGGGCGGCCCGGTCACCGCAACGCTCCCGCTGCGAACTCCCTGGCGCGTGGTGATGGCGGCGGAGAGTCCGGGGCGGTTGCTGGAGAACAACGACGTCATCCTCAATCTCAACGACCCTTGCGCCCTGCCTTCCACGGAGTGGATCAAGCCCGGCAAGGTGATTCGCGAAGTGACGCTCAGCACGCTCGGTTCCAAGGCCTGCGTCGATTTCGCCGTCAAGCACCATCTGCAGTATGTCGAGCTGGATGCCGGCTGGTATGGGCCGGAAGCGACGGGCGACCCACGCGCCGTATCGGTCAAGGCGGATCGCCCGCAAGGTGAACTCGATCTGCCGGAGGTGCTTCGCTATGCCAAGGAACATCAGGTCGGCATCATCCTGTACGTCAATCAAAAACCCTTGGAACGCTACGCCGATGAAATCTTTCCACTTTATAAGAAGTGGGGCGTGGCGGGGATCAAGTTCGGTTTCGTCAACGTCGGCTCGCAACAATGGACCGCCTGGCTGCACGGGGCGGTCCGCAAGGCGGCGGCCAGCGAGCTGATGGTTGACATCCACGACGAGTACCGGCCAACAGGCTACACGCGGACCTATCCGAACCTGGTCACCCAAGAGGGCATCCGCGGCGACGAGGAGCGGCAGCCCAACGAGTTGCAGCTCATGTCGTTGTTTTGCCGCATGCTGGCCGGCCCCGCCGACATCACCGTCTGCTATTATGACGAGCGGGTCGACAAGCAGGCCTCGCATGCCTACCAGCTCGCGAAGGCCGTTTGCTTCTATTGCCCTTGGCAGTTCCTTTACTGGTACGATCGCCCCGGCAACATCGGCCGGATGCCCGCGAGCGGTCACAACATCCTGGGCGACGAGCCGGAATTGGAGTTCTTCGACCACTGCCCGACCGTCTGGGATGACACGAAGGTCCTGCGGGGAGCCATTGGCGAGTACGGCGTCATTGCGCGGCGGAGCGGGCCCGAGTGGTTCATCGGCGGCATGAATACGGACCGCCCGCGGGAATTCGAGGTCCCGCTCACGTTCCTCGATGCCGGCAAGCGGTATGTCGCCCACATCTACTCGGACGATCCAAGCCTGCCGACGCGGACGCATGTTCGCATCGATCGCTACTTGGCAGACGGCGGCACAGTGCTGCGAATCAGCATGCCGGCCCGCGGCGGGCAGGCGATTCGCATCGTGCCGGCCACGGGCGGCGAAACGTATCCTGCCTACCCGAGTTCAGCGAACAGCTTTCGCGGCGGAGAGAGGGATGCCGGCACCCCCCATGCGACGGCAAATGGGAAGGGCTCCGTGTCGCATACGGGAGGCGCGCCTCCCTCTCTCCCGGCCGGTTCGCCCCCGGCCTTCGTCCATCCGGGACTCCTGCACTCGAAGGACGATCTGGAGCGCATGAAGCATAAGGTAAGTCAACGCGCCCAGCCCTGGTACGCCGGTTTCGAGAAGCTCCGCGATGATTCGCATTCGCGGGCCGACTGGCGGCTGCGCGGCCCGTTTGCCAAGGTCGTCCGTGCGCCCGGCGCTGGCTTGCACATTGCGGAAATGGACGCCGACGCCAACGCCGCTTACCAGAACGCGCTGATGTGGTGCATTACCGGCAACGAGGCCCACGCGAAGAAAGCCTGCGAGATTCTCAACGCCTGGTCGAGCCAATTGCAGGAAATCTCGGGCTCGGACCGCGAATTGGGCGCCGTCGCTGGGAGGCTTCAAGTTCGTCAATGCGGCGGAGTTGATGCGGGCCACCTATCCCGGCTGGTCGCCGGAGGAGGTCCGCGCCTGCCAGGCCATGCTGCGGCGGGCGATCTACCCGGCGATCGAGAACTTCGCCACCTTTGCCAACGGCAACTGGGACACGGGCTGCATCAAGACGCAGATGGCCATCGGCGTGTTCTGCGACGATCGCAAGATCTTCGATCGCGCGGTGGAGTACTTCTACCGCGGCGAGGGCAACGGCCGCCTCACGCATTACATCGTCGATGCCGGCGGCCAGTGCCAGGAAAGCGGGCGCGACCAGACGCATGCGCAACTCGGGCTGGGGCACCTGGCCGAGGCCTGCGAGATCGGCTGGCATCAGCAGATCGACATGTACGGGGCGGAGGACAACCGCTTGCTGAAGGGTTTCGAGTACACGGCCCGCTACAATCTGGGCGGTGAAGTGCCTTTTAAGCCGCAGGTCGATACGACCGGAAAGTACCATCCCATGAAGATCTCGGACCAGGGGCGCGGAACGCTGCGGCCGATCTATGAGTTGGTCTGGAACCATTTTCACCAGCGTCGCGGTCTCGATGCGCCTTTTACTGGGCGAGCCGTCGAGAAGATTCGGCCGGAGGGCGCCGCATTTGACGCCGATCATCCGGGGTTCGGCACGCTCTTGTTCGCCGAGGAAGCGGCGAAGCGGCCGGCCAGCGCGGGGACTGCCAAGTAATGGAAGATATGCCCCCTCAAGGCAGAATTACGAGCCGATTGGTCCGGCTGGAAGGTCTGGCTCGATTTCCCACCGCAACCGATAGCCGATATAATAGGACGATCTAACCCCATTTGGCTTTGCGCTCGGAAAGCAGCAACCAAGCAGAGAGAATCATGCCCGCACACGATTGGACGCGCGTTGAAGCGGGTATTTTTCACGCATTCCACCATGCGTGGATCAACGAGATCAGTCGGGCGTTGAATCGGGGAGTTTTGCCTCCGCAATATTATGCGCTGATTGAAAAGAGCGGCTCTCCGGTTTCGCTTCTGGATTCATCACTGGAAACTCGTGTGACCGCGGAAACGGAGATGGTGCTCGTTCGGGGATTCTACATCACGCCGTTTTCCATTTCTTCAAGAACCGTTGGCCAGAAGGCAATATCCCAGCCCGCCATTGCTTCCGGGTCGATACTGCGCAGTTCTTCGCGTAGTGATTCGATGTCTGGAGTTCTCCCGTCGCTGGCTTTGTCAACGATTGCGATAAACTCCACAAAGCGCGCGATGTCGCTGTTGATCAGCGACGGGGTTTCGTAACCGTTGGAACCTGCGGCATCGACAATCGTAACTGCGCTGGTAGAACGCTGTATGCACAGTTCCTCCCCGGACTCCATTTCTCCGATCCTGTAGTATTGAGAAAGATCAACCGGATGCTGGGCCTGGTAAAATCGCCACAACTCTGGCGTTCTGCCGAGGCGGCGACAAGCCCTCCCGAAAGCGCGCGTCTCAACTTCGCGCCACCACGCGACGTACTTGTCCAATTGTAGCAAGCCGGTGCGAGCCAAGCCTAATTCGAAGAAGAATGCTCGCGAGGGGAGGCCAATGTCAACAAGGACGTGCTTTGCGAGCTCGGGAAGCGGGAGGTTTGAAACGGCCTGGATGGGTAGAGTCTGGCGTTCGGAGCCAAAATGGGTCTTGAGCTGCTCGGGCGAAAGAGGAAACGACCACTCCACTTCACCATGCCGGACTCCGTCCTGAGTAATTTGATTCTCCTCAGCGCGTGGCGGTGGCGAACCGGCAGCCAGTGCCTTCAACTCCTCGTTGTAGACGTACTGGCTCATGTCCATGATTTCGCATAGCGGCGGGATCGCGAGAGGCGCCATCAGCACTAGGTCGTGCCCGCGATTTCGTGCTTCCTCAAGAGCACGCCGGAGCGACATGACTCCCAACTCTGCGCCACGGCGGGCACGGACACGGACCTTTGGGGATGTAATCTCGTTGTTGACAATGCTCATGGCTACATGCTCATGCAAGTGCTTCTCACCCCGTCCGCTCGATCGCCTGGTCCAGCAGTTGCAGCAGATTCGGCAGTCGGCGGAGATCGGCAACCAGGCGGGGATGGGCGTAGATGCGGACCCGCTTGACGTAATCGTCGAACTGCTCCGTGGCCAGGGCCCGAACCACGGGCGAGACCTCGGACAGATTCCGCCACGTGCCTTCCTTGGGGAATTGGATTTCGATCGAGATCTGCACCTCGCGGGAGACAGGAGGGGCGTCGAAGAGGATCTCGTGCGGCGCCACGACGCGCCCCAGGGCGGTGCTCGCCAATGTGGCAAAATGCTCGCAACAGGCCGCCAGCCAGGGATACGGCCGCCGCGCCAACCGCTGGTAGAGTTCCTTGCCATCGGAAAAGCCGAACTGCGCCAGCCGCTTGTAAAGCTGCCGCGTGGGACCGAACAGCCCTCGCAGCAAGTCGCCGGCCGGTCCCTCGCCGGCCACGCGCTGGAGCTCGACCACAAAGTCATGCTCGCCCAGGCGGAACAAGGCGTCCAGGTCCAGCACGCCGTGCAGAAAACAGAAACGCCCGCTGGAACATGGCCGTTGCCGCACGCACGCCATGATGCCAATAGACCTCGCTGAACATCACATAACGGGCAAAGACCATCAGCTCGGCGGCCGTGCGGCCCTTGTCGCTGATCGCCAGGCCGTCGCCAGCCGCGTTCAGGCAAAGGCTGCCCAGGAGCCGCTGCTGATCGAAATGCCGGCCGTAGGGCACGCCGGCGTGCAGGCTGTCGCGGAACAGGTAATCCATCTTGTCGATGTCGATCGGGCCGGAGAGCATGCTGGCCAGGATCCGCGAGGCCGCGTCGCGCGGCTTATCGCTCAAACAGCGCCACGACCTCCCGCGGCTGCACGTTCCAATCGTGCCGCAACACGTCGCCGATCTCGCCTTCCAGCAGAAAACTGTTGGCGAACAACTCGTGGCTCGGCACGCCGGGCAACTCGATGTCTTCGATCGGATGGCAAAACGGCCAGTGGCCCAAGTCGTGCAGCAGGGCGGCGGCGAGAAAAATCTCGGCGTTCTCAGGGCTGATGGCCGCCTGGAAGCGTTCGTCATGGGCCAGCCGCTTCAAATACAGCAGCCCTAAGCGAAAGACGCCCAGGCTGTGCTCGAAGCGGGTGTGATGGGCCGCCGGATAGACCAGCGACACCAGGCCCAATTGGCTGATCCGCGCCAGGCGGTGAAAGTCGGCCGTGTCGATCACCTGCCGCACGCGCCGCGTGAGCGGAACGTCGATCTCCGGCGGGATGCGGATCAGCGAACGCCGGGCGTCCAAGGCGGCCACTTCGGGAATGTCGAGAATGCTGGACATGCTTTCGTACCCTTCACGCTCCGCGATGTCCTGCCTCACGCGGAGCGTGAGGAGTACATCATTGCCACGGCCAGCCCAATTGCCACGGCCAGCCCAGCCCGGCGATCCATCCCAGGACCATGGTCAGGGCGACATAGAAGGCGTAATGGAAGAACCCGTTGGCCGTTTCCAGATCGAAGGAGAACTTGCCGGCCATCGCCCCCACGATCAAGAACGGCGGAACCACCATGGCCCAATAAAGCGGGACCATGCCCGTGACCGGGTCCGACAGCGCGGTCTTCACATAGGGAAACACCGCCCAGAGAATGATGTAGACCACGCCGCAAATGGTCGCGCGGATCATGAGCTCAGTACCGCGGTGGGGCTCCAACTCGTCGTCGCGGAGAAACGTATAGGCCACCGCCGCCAGCGCGGGAGAAACCAGCAGCAAACCGACGCCACTCAGCACGTAGCGTAGCGTAGTGGAATCGGCAGCCACGAAAAAGCGCATCGCCAACGCCACGAGGAGCGCGGCCAGGATCGCGCCGCCAACCGCCCCGGCCATGACCGGCTTGATGCGCGTCTTCTCCCTGGCGATAGGCTTCAACAGTAGCTTGCCCGTGACGCCCTTGCCGCCCCCGGAGAATTCGTCCGGGGCGTGGATTTTGACTTCGGGGGCCTTTGCCGGGATCGTGATTTTTCCCTTGCAGGTAGGGCAGAGCCCCGTCTTGCCGGCAAATTTGTCGTCGACATTGATGGTCTTCTTACAGCCCGGACAGGTAACTGCGATGGACATGTGCTAACTCATTGGAGGAACGTGGTCTACGGCTGCCTTCTAGTTTCGCATATTCGCATGGCATGTCAAGAAACCCGTGCCCGGATTATGCAGGCAGGGTGGGCGACAATCTTACCTTCTAAATAATCCGGGCCTGAAGATCATTGTGTCCGACGGCACGGTGAGTTAATCTAAAGAGAACCCCATCGGGCTATTTCCAAAAACCGTCTTCTTGCTCGTACGGTAGGCTCATGATCGAATTCCTTTGCCCTGAAGGACACAAAATTCGCTGCCCCAAGGAAAATGCGGGGCGGCCGGCGAAATGCCCCAAGTGTGGAGTGGGGTTTCGAATCCCTACCATCGAAGAGTTGGGCCTAGACGAATCGGCCGTCGCCGACGCCACCTTAGCGGGCGAAGAAGTGACCAATGAACCGGCGACCCCCCGTTCGCCCGGGGATAGCGGCAAGCAGGCCGCGGCCACGGTTACTTCCTCAAAAGAGCGTCAAATCGAGTTTCTCTGTCCCAACGGCCATCACCTTCACGGGCCGGCCAGTTTGCAGGGGCGGGCGGGCGAATGTCCCGAGTGCGGCTCCCGGTTTCGCATTCCGATCATCGACGAACCGGAAGCCGAAGCCCTCGCTGCGCCTGACGAGGCGGAGGTTGCCGTCGAGGAAGAGATCTCGTTGGACAGCCCTACGCCGCTGGCGGCGCCCAGCCTGTCGATTCACTGGAACCGCTCGATTTTTTGCAGGTGCTGGAGGGCGGCGGCGGGCCGGCCAGAACGCCCGCGATGCCTTCAGTTCATCCCCTTGCCGCGCTGTTTATCGAACTTTGGGCCGCCCGCGGCGAAGGCAGCCGGGTCGAGGTCCATCTCGAAAGCGGTAGCGTGCTGCTGCCCGACGGCTATTTGAAGCCGCATTCCCAGCAGGATTACGCGGTTTTGGTGACGAAAGACCCCGACGGCCTCTCGACCGTTACCGTGGTGCCCTGGAATTCGATCGCGAAAATCATCCTGCGGGCGGTTCAGCAAGTGCCGGGGGAAGTGGTGCGGTAAAAAGCGGTCTTGCTTGCGGAGGGCAGAATTCTATATACTCTGCCCGACCTGCTGGGGATCGAATGGACCCGATGCCCAGTCGTTTGGATTTTGCTGGTTTAAGGAGGAACCGCAATGCGTCGGAAAGGATTCCGGAAGTTCCACGTCGCGCCTCGCATCTGGAGATCGCGGCTGGGCATGATTTTCGCCGGCCTGTGCGTGTTGGCCACGTGCGGCGTCATTCGCTATTATTGGGGTACGGCGCCCGCCCGGGCGCAGGTTTCGGCTGAACCAACCAGACCCAATGCCGCTCCCATGCCAGCGGTGTCGAACACTTTTCCTCAGTCCGCACCGACCCCGCACAGCACCACCTCGGCGACCGCCGAGCGGATGCCGATTCCCGACGTGGTGGCCGCGATCAACGGCCATGGCATCAGCCGCGACGAGTTGGCCGTGGAGTGCCGCATCCACTTCGGCAAGGAAGTGCTGGAGTCGATGGTCAACAAGTACCTGATTCTCGCCGAGTGCCGGCAAAGGGGGATCACCGTTTCTCGACGCGAGGTCGACGACGAGATCACGCAAATGGCCAAGAGCTTCAGCCTGCCGGTCGACCAGTGGATGAACCTTTTGTGGCAAGACCGGGGGATCAAGCCGGACCAGTATGCCAACGACATCATCTGGCCCAGCCTGGCGCTGCGGAAGCTGGCGGGCGAGCGGCTGCTTCCCACGCAGAAGGAACTGACCGACGCCTTCGAGATGGAATATGGCGCGGCGGTCAAGGTGCGGATCATCGTCTGCACGACGGCGGAGAATGCCCAGAAGGTCCAGGCCCTCGCCGCAGCCAATCCGAACGACTTCGGCAAACTCGCCCAGCAGTGGTCGGAGGACGCCCCCAGCGCCAGCGTCAAGGGCCTGGTCCCGCCGATCCGCAAGCATAGCCCTTGCCCCGAAATTGAAACGGCCGCGTTCGGACTGGAAGACGGCCAGGTCTCGGGCGTTATTCAGAGTTCCGGACAGTATGTGATCCTGAAGCGCGACGGCCTGATTCCCGCCCCCCAGATCACGCTGGCCCAGGCCGCTCCGCGTTTGGAGAAGATCATTCGCGACCGCAAGATGCGGCAGGTGTCCACCGAGATCTTCAAGGAGCTGCAAACGAAAGCCCGCGTGCAGAACGTGCTGAACGATCCCAAGCTCCGCCAGCAGTTGGGCGAGGGCGTGGTGGCGCTGGTGAACGGCGCGCCGATCTATCTCCGCGCCCTGGACGAAGAGTGCATCTATCGCCACGGCACCGACGTGCTGCAAAGCGTGATCGGCCGGCGGATGCTGGAACTGGAATGCAAGCAGAAGCAGGTGACCGTTTCGGAGAAGGAGATCGACGCCGAGATCGCGCACGCGGCCGCCGAGTTTACCAAGCCGCTGCCCGACGGCTCGACCGACGTGAAGGGCTGGCTGGAGGCGGCCTGCAAGCAACTCGAACGTCAACGCGGAAACCTATCGCCGCGAAGTGGTCTGGCCCTCCGTGGCCTTGCGGAAGCTGGCCGTGGGCCGGATCGAAATCACGGCCGAGGATCTGAAGAAGGGCTTTGAGGCGAACTATGGTCCCCGGGTTCGATGCCGGGCGATCGTGCTCGACAATCAGCGGCGGGCCCAGGAAGTCTGGGACATGGCCCGCCGCACGCCGACCGTTGAGAACTTCAGCGAACTGGCGGGGAAGTACTCGATCAAGCGCAGCAGCCGCGCCCTGCTCGGCGAGGTGCCCCCGATCAAAAAATACGGCGGCCAACCGGTCTTGGAAGATGAGGCCTTCTCACTCAAGCCGGGTGAAATTTCGGGTATAATCCAGTTGGACGACAAGTTCGTAATCCTCTTCTGTGAGGGCTACACCAAGCCCATCGACGTGAAGCAGTCCGAAGTGGAACGCAACATCGCCGAAGACATTCGCGAGAAGAAAGAGAAGCTGGCCATGCGCGAATACTACCAGCGGTTGCAGGACAAGACTATGATCGACAACTTCCTTGACCCGACGGCCAGCCATTCGCCCGCCAAGCCCATTGCCGACCGGCAGCCGGCCGGCGCAACGGTGCCGGCCGCGTACGAGATGCCCGTGCAACGATAAGCGGCTATCCGGAAAGCCTCGGGGCGGAAATCGGCATAGAAGCCCAACGCGCAAGCGAGGAATGCGCGTCAAAGCGCACCGAAAGCGTATTCCTTGCTTGCACGTCGGGCTTCTATGCCCCAAGTAACCGAGCAGACTTTCCGGATAGCCTCTGAGCGGGTAGAATTGACGCATGGGTCGAAAACGCAAGCACGCCACGTCCGCATCGACCGCCTCTTCGCAGAACCCGTTTGCGCCGCCGCGATCGTCGGGTCGTGCCGCCAAGGGTCGTCCGCTTGCGGGCGGTCCCGATTCAGCGGTCGCAAACGTCGCGACGGGAAATCCCGGCGTGCTGGCCCTCGCCTGCCTGCTGCTGCTGGTCAGCACCTTGCTGGCCTTCCGGCCAGCCCTGGATAAAGATTTTAGCTTCGTCAATCTGGACGACAACCGTTACGTCTACGACAACGCACATGTCACCCAAGGCCTGACCGGGGACTCGATCCGCTGGGCGTATACGAGCCTCGAATACGACAACTGGCATCCGCTGACCTGGCTCTCGCTGATGGTCGACCGCCAGCTCTTTGGCCCGGAAAGCGTTCAAGAGCACGGGAAAAAGGTCTGGGGCTACCACCTTACGAACATCCTGATCAGCGCGATCAATGTGATCGTGCTCTTCCTGGCGCTGCGGTGGATGACTTCCGCCTTCTGGCCGAGCCTTTTGGTGGCCGTGCTCTTCGGGCTCCATCCCCTGAGGGCCGAATCGGTCGCCTGGATCTCCGAACGGAAAGACGTGCTCAGCGGCCTTTTCTTTCTTGCAACGTTGTGGGCCTACGCGGTCTATGCGAAACCAGGCCGCTCATGGTTAATGTACGCTTTGGTGATCGCGCTTTTCATCGGCGGACTGATGGCCAAACCGATGCTCGTGATCCTGCCGGTGCTGCTCTTGCTGCTGGACTACTGGCCGCTGGGGCGACTGCCGCTGCCCGGCGCCGTTAGCCAACCGGCCGGAAACGCGGCAGATTGGCAATCTGCCCCATCTTCCTGGCCGCGCATCTTGTTGGAGAAGGCCCCGCTCGTTGCGCTTGCGATCGCATCGAGCGTCGTGACCGTGATCGCCCAGCGCGGGGCGATGCTGGTCATCGACACGATCACGTTTCCCATGCGGTTGCAGAACGCGGTCGTGTCGTACGCGACCTATATCGGCGAGATCTTCTATCCGGTCAGGCTCGCACCCCTTTATCCGTTTCCGGAACATGGCGTGCCCTGGCAGAGTGTTGCGGTCTCCGGACTGGTGCTGGCCGCGATCACGGCCCTGGTCGTGGGGCTGCGGGCCTGGCGGTGGCTGACTGTCGGTTGGCTGTGGTATTTGGTAGCCCTGGTGCCGGTCATCGGAATGGTGCAGGTGGGCGTGCAGTCGATGGCCGATCGCTACACGTACCTTCCGCACATTGGACTCTATATCATGCTCGCCTGGACGGCGGAGAAGCTCCTGGCCGGCGTGCCGGCGCGGCAATGGTTGTGGGGCGCGGCCTTGGTGATTTTGATTCCCGTCCTGGTCGAGAGCACCGCGGCCCAGACGGCGACTTGGAAAGACAGTGAAACCCTTTGGACGAGCGCCCTCAAGGCCAATCCCAATATCGCCTTGGCGGAAAATAATCTCGGCTATATTGTGGAACGCAACGAACGGCTGGACGAGGCCACGAGGCTGGATCAGGCCATGAAGCGCTACGAGCACGCCGTCGAGATTCGGCCGCGGTACGTCGAGGCCCAGATCAATCTCGGCAACGTCTACATGCGCAAAGCCCAGGCACTTAAGCCGATAAACAAGCAGACCTTCAAGGAACTGACCGACGAGGCCCTGAAGCACTATAACGCGGCGATCGAGATCCGGCCCGACTACGATCTCGGCTACGTGAACAAGGGCACGGCACTCATGTTCCGCGGCGAGGCATTCGCGCTCCGCGACGAACTGGTCGAGGCCGAGAACGACTTTCGCACGGCCCTGAAGTTGAATCCGGCGTCCACCGAGGCAAATTGGAAGTTGGGCCTCGTCCTGGGCCAGCAGGGCAAGTTCGACGAGGAAATCGAAGCCCTGCGCAAGACCGTGGAAATCAACCCCAAGTACTCCCCGGCCCATTGGCGATTGGGTCTGGTCCTGTGCGAGCGAAACAAGCTCAAGGAGGGAATCGACGCCTTGCGCCAGACCCTCGAGGTTGACCCCAACTGTGTCGAGGCCCGGCAGACCTTGCTCACGGTGGCCCAGACCCTCTTCAACCAGGGACGGTGGGAGGAAGGAATCGACGCCCTGCGCCAGACCGTCGAAGTCGATCCCAACTGTGTCGAGGCCTGGCGGATGTTGGTCCAGGTGTCCCAAGCCCTCTTCAAGCAGGGACGGTGGGACGAGGCCATTCGCTGCTGTCATGTTCTCCTGCAGCAACCGGCAACCGTCCGCGAGGCGAAAAGAAAACTCGGCTACCTCTATTACATCAAGCATCAGCCGCGCCAGGCCCTGGACTTCTGGACGAAGTATCTCGATGCGAATCCCGATTCGCTCCCCGTGCTGACGATGACTGCCTGGCTCCTGGCCACCGATCCGGACCAGGCCGTCCGCAGCGGAAGCAAGGCGCAGGTGCTGGCGCTGCGAGCGGAAAACTCTCCAAGGGCAGCGATCCGCGGGTCTTGGTGGCCCTGGCGGCGGCGACGGCCGAGAACGGCGATTTCACTCGGGCCACTAAGCTCATCGAGCAGGCCAAGCCGCTGGCCAACGTGCCTTTTTCCGAGGCCGGCATGTCCGACTTGCAGAAGACCTTCCAGTCCGGCAAGCCATTTCGGGACGAGGGCATGCGGACGTTGCTGATGATGCCCGACGATGCGGCGGAAAAAGCCGCCGCCGGCAAGGCGGGAAACTAACATGAGCGACCGACCGGCGTGGGTCAAGGATGCCGTTTTCTACCAGATCTTCCCGGACCGCTTTGCCCCCAGCGGGCGCGTGCTGAAGCCGGCCAACCTGCTGCCGTGGCACGCCCCGCCCTCGCCGCAGGGCTACCACGGCGGCGATCTCCTGGGCATCGTCGAGCATCTGGACTACCTGGCCGATCTGGGCGTTAACGCGCTCTATCTGACCCCGATCTTCCAGTCCGCCTGCAATCATCGCTATCACACGCACGACTACGAGAAGGTCGATCCGTTGCTGGGCGGCAACTCGGCCTTGCGGGAATTGGTCGACAAGGCGCATGCCAGGAGCATCCGCATCGTGCTGGACGGCGTTTTCAATCACGCCAGCCGGGGCTTCTTTCAGTTCAACGACATCCTGGAAAACGGGCCGCACTCGCCGTGGCTCGACTGGTTCCACGTCGAGAAGTGGCCGCTGGCGCCGTACGACGGCAGCCGGCCGGCGAATTACACCGGTTGGGCCGACAATCGCTCCCTGCCGAAGTTCAACACCGGCAATCCGCAGGTGACGGACTTTCTCTTCGGCATTGCGGAGTTCTGGATTCGCGAGTACGACATCGACGGCTGGCGGTTGGACGTGCCTGCGGAGATCACGACGCCCGGCTTCTGGGAGGAGTTCCGTCGCCGCGTGAAAGCCGTCAAGCCGGACGCCTACCTTGTCGGCGAGATCTGGCGCAAAGCGCCCGATTGGCTTCGCGGCGATCGTTTCGACGCCACGATGAACTACGTCTTCGCAGCCGCGGCCATCGCCTTTTCGGCCGGCGAGCGGGTCGGCCGGCGACTGGTCGAGGACCGCTCCTACGACGCCTATCCGGGCATCGACGCCGTCCAGTTCGGCCGGCGGATTCAGAAGTTGCTCGCGGGCTACGACTGGGAGACGACCCAGGTCCAGCTCAATCTGCTGGACAGCCACGACGCGCCGCGCGTGCTGAGCATCGCGCGGGGCGACAAGGCGACGCTGCGGCTCGCCACGCTCTTGCAGATGACCTATCCCGGAGCGCCTGCATTTACTATGGCGACGAAATCGCCTTGCGGGGTACGAATCGCTACGATCATCCGCACCGCGACCACGATGCCCGCTGGCCCTTTCCCTGGCACGACGAGGCGGCATGGGACAACGAGATGCTGGACTTCTTTCGCCAGGCGATTGCCCTGCGGCACGCGCATCCCGTGCTCCGCCACGGCCGGTTCGAACAGCTCTACGCCCATGACCGGCAGTACGCATTTCTTCGCCACGACAGCGATGAGACACTCATGGTCGTGTTGAACGCGGGCGACGAAGCGGCGCAGATCAGCGTGCCGCTAGGCCGGCATCCTGCTGAGGGCGAATCGCTGCATCGGCTTTTGGGAGCAGCGACCGCGGGCGTCGTGCAAGGCGGACAGGCGATTGTGAGCGTTCCCGCTCGGGCCGGCGGCGTGCTTTCGTGCCCGGCGGATCGACCGCGGGAAAGGATGATCTGAGCGCTATCTCCTCTCCCAATCGAACCGGGGATGCGGCATCAAGCTCCGTCCGCGCAGAAAGCGGGCCATCGTCGTGGAAACTCGTCGTCCGCCATCTTTTAGTGCCAGTCCTGTTACAAGTGCGATCGCAACGCAGGCCGCAATATCGACGTACAAGGCATTAAAATCGTAAAATGGCCCCTGAAACTCGCCGCCAGATGCCCGGAAGACCAACGGCCAACCAACGCAGTCAGCGCCATCGCAGACCCGACCCGTCCAGTTCGCCCGGCAACTATCGCAGTAGGTAACGAGGTTCAGGCAGGCGGCAATCGGCAAGGTCGCGCAAACAACGCGCCAGAAGCGCTTCCGGAACAACCGCCGCCTGGAAATTCCCGTCGGGATCCGCCGCACGTGCGCCCGCAGGAGGCGGAGACTGAGCGCGTAGAGCACCAGCCACAGCCCGATCGATTGGCACCGCGATGTGAATATCGAAAGCCCAATCGCGAACAAAGTGACCCACACGAACAGCTCGCGGAGGCTGAACTGCAGCGGGCGGCGATGTATCGCGTTCGTGCTCGTCATTGCGCCAGCTATTTGCCTCGTTTCGCGACTGGCCGACGCCGTAAGAACCCCAGGATCAACAACAAGTCGCAAGCCCAGTGACGAGTTGGATTCCGGTTCGCCGAGGCACTCGGAATACTCCTTTGCGTCTCATTGTATTACACGGAAAAGGGGCATTCAAGACGGATCTGCGCCGGCACCGGCTTGCTCGAAAGGGCTTCGCTTTGCGAACGGCCGGGCTTTCGGCGCAAAGAAAATCAGCCGGCGAGGACTAGAGCCCGGGCGGCCGCGGAATGCCGAGGATTCGGCAAATGCCCCGCACCGTGCCTCGTTTGATTCGCGAATGCCTCGGGACGGGAGCCTGGGCCAGATTGGACGAATTCAGCCAAACGTCGTGGTTTCCACCGTGGTGATGCAGAACGCACCCGCACTGGCGCAAGTGTCGCTCCAGGTCGTGACGACTCACGGCGAAATCCTCATCGGGCAGCCTTTGCAACCGAAAGGCGACGCAACAGTTTTACGCGCGATTGCTTGAGCGCGTGGCCGGCGTCGCGGGCGTTGGCGAAAGCCTCCTCGATTGTCTCGGCCTCCGTAATCAACTCGGGATCGAGAGGAGAGGTGACAATAAACCCCCCTTCCTCCGCAGTTTCCAGCTTGAGCACAAGCTTGCCATCGCTCACCGTGTATCGTGTCGCCATGATTGCTCCTTTCTACTCATTTTACACGGCCGGCTCGAAACGATCAACCGGCTTTTCTTTGCGGTAATGTCCTAAGAGTCTTAGGAAACTACCTTCTTTGCGCTTGGCGCTTTTGCGTGAGAAATGATCCAACCATCGTGAAGAAAAGGAAAACCGCTACCGGCAGGATTCCAAAGTCGCGGTGCTTCGTCCCCGAGGCTGCTAGCAACATCCCCAGCAGCAGTTGGGCCTGCACGAAAAGGCAGAGAATATCTGCAATCGTAAAGCATGCACGGGTTCTTGAATTTGCCGCAGCACGTTCCAACGGTCCCAAGGTCCATCGAGCACAAAACAACGCGCCGGCAACGACGGCGACGACAAACAAAATGAGCAAGATGACGCCAACCGTCGCCATCATTCTTGGCTCCGCGGCACCAAACTCCTTCGCCACTTCGCGCTGGTCCAGCCGCAGAACCACGTCGCCGCGCCCATCACGACGAACATCAGCCCGCACCAGCCCGGCGCGGCGTGACGAACCTCGCCCAGACCGAGAAGCAGCGGATAATTGGGCGGAGTGATCAACGTCAGGGTCATCAGCATCGCGTAGAGTGTCGCGAGGACGGCGCAAAGGACCATCTGCACGCGTGCCGAGGCCCAGTCCGGCGCGTTGATCACCCAGGCGGCAAAGACCAACTGCAGGACCGCCAGGAATACGGCTGCCAACGCCCAGGGAGGCGCCGCGAGAAGATTCGTGTGTCCCGATACAAACACCGGCGCTACGCTCACCACCGCGGCAACGACGGCCACAGCGGCCAGTCGCAGCGAGATCCGCCGCTCGGCCTTGCCCGGTATCGTCACGTCCGACGCGAGATGCCTGTCCGCCGCCGGCCATAACTTGCGGAGCCAGAAGGAAAATGCGATCCCCGCGCTTCGCCGAGGAAGAACAGCCGCGTCGCCGTCCGTGGCAGGTTTCGGCTGCGGGACCGGCGGCAGCGGCAAAGGCACCATTCCTTCTTCGCGGGGCACGCTCGGCGGCGTTGCCTGCGGCAGGGAGCAGGGAGCGGGGAGCGGGGAGGAGGGAGCTGGGAGTGGGGAACTGGGAGCAGGGAGCGGCGAGCCAGGCTGCGGTGGTTGCGGCTTCGCAATGGGCTTCGCCAGAGGCGCTGGTTGCGGTTTTGCAACCGGCTTGGCCGGCGGCCTCTTCACCAACCCCTTGGCCGGAGGCATCGGCACAAGCATGATCCTGCCGCACGCCCCGCAACGGATCTTCCGGCCCGCAAGCTGTGCGTCAACGTCGAGCACGTGACCGGATGGGCAGATCAGGCGGAGGATCATTTATTCGTCGGCATATACCCGCGTGCTCTCTTCCTTGACGACCGGCCGCTGCATGTCATCGGACATCAACTGGCAACGGACCCGCAGATCGCCCGGCTGCAGGGCCTTGGCCCGCACGCGGAAGGTGGCCACGGACTTGGGCGCAAGCTGTGGCAAGTTCTCGAAAAGGACCTTGTTGCTCTCTATGGTATAACGCGCTGGCCCGTCGGCCGCCAGTGGCTTTAACTCGGGCGGCAAGAAAACCGACAACTGCAGGTTGCTCGAGGCCTTCGAGCCCTGGTTGGCCATCGTGATTTCATAGGTCGTTTCGCCGCCGATTTCCAGCGGGTCTTTGGTGTGCGAAAATTGAAAGAGCACGGAGGCCAGGCCCTCGACCAGCACCGGCTGGTCCTTCTCGACGGCCAGCCCTCGCTGGGCCGCGCCGCGGACCTTGATGTTGAACTGCCCGGCCTCGACCGGCAGCGTCACCAGTTCCACCGCGCCGCTCTTGTTGACGGGCAGTTCTTCCAGCCGCCAGTAGACGGCCCGCGTGTTCTCGTCGTAGCGCCCGGCGTTATTGGCGCTGACAAATTTCAGGCCCTGCGGCAGATAGGCCACCAGTTCGACTTGTTGGGCGGGGGCCGTGCCGGGATTGGAGACCGACAACTGGTAGGTGGCCTCGTGTTCCAGGTAGCGGCGTTTCGGACCGGCCATGGCAACGTCCAACTGCGGCGAGATGACATCGAGGTTGAAACGGTGCTCGGCGTGGAGGTTGGCGTCGGCACGGGCGGTAATCAAATTGGCGATCGTGCCCGCCCCGACGGCCTTCAGTCGAAGCTGCAACTGGCGGCTTTCGCCCGGCTTGAGGTCGCCCACCGTGTATTCCAATTCGCTGCCGCCGGGATGTTTCAATCCGGCCGGGATGTGCTCGGCCAGCACCACGCCGGTCGCCACGCCGCTGCCGGGATTCGATACGGTGAAGGTGAGCTGCGTCTCGTCGCCCACCAGCACGCGGTTGGCGCCGTTGGTCTCGACGACCAGCTTCGGCCGGGTGACGATCGAGCGGGCGGTGGCCTCGGCCTGGAAGCGGACGCTCGCCACGCTGCCGACCTCGCCCTCGTCGGTCGGCACGATCTGCATTTCGACCGACGTCGCGCCGCCCGGCTTGAGCGTGCCCAACGACCAGACGAGTTCTCCCCGCGGGCCTTGGGAAGCGGGCGGCGCAGTGCCCAACAGACGCGTGCCGCGGGGAACCTGATCGTGAATCTCGACGTCGCGGGCCGTCGCCGCGCCGGTGTTCCGCACGATGACTCGCAAGACCGCCGGCCGCCCCACCTGGATCTCCGGCGGCGCGATCTTCTCGACGATCACCTGAGGGCTTTGAGGGCCTTCGAGCTGCTTGCCGCCCGGTTGACCCGTGCCGCCGGCAACCGAGGCGTTTGAATCCGCCGGCATCACGTTGCGGGTCGAGCCAGCGTAAAAGGTATTGCCCGGATCAGCGGGGGCCACGCGCGGACCCGTCGGCGGCGGTCCCAAAGGCGTCGCTGATAGCGGCGGACGGATCGGATTCTGGTCTCCGGGCCGCGCGGGCATGGCAAAGCGGTCGGCCGCGGGCGGCATGAGTTGGGGCTCGCCCGCGGGCACGCGAACTGAGCTATTGGCGTTTGCGGCGTTTCCGCCTGTCGGCGGACCATCGATGGCGAGACGAATCCGGGTCGGGCCTTGCCCTTGCTGCGGCTCCTCGTTGGAGGCCGGCCGCACGTTGCCATCGCTTGTACGGCGGAGCGGATTGTCGCCGGGGGGCACGTTCGTATCGACTGGGCCGACCGCGTAATTCGGGTAGTTTGCCGGCACCTGGTTGACCACGGGCTGCGGCTGCCCGTTGCGCAGGGGATTGGACCCGTCGTCCGGCGGCGGATCCGTCGCGGCCCGCTGCGCGTGTGCGATCGCCAATAGCCCTAGGCCGACGATCGTTCCTAGTACGGAAATCCGAAAAACAATGCGTTTCATAGCGACTGCCCCCGCAAGAGGGATCGTGATGGCATGATGAGAGGTGCCTAACTACCAAAAAAGGGCCTCGGGGGGAAGATCAGTTTGGAAAATCGGCGAGGGCAGAGGAGGGGGCGCACGACGCACTTTGCAAGCATCGGTGGGAAGCTCTCAGAGAACGAGGATATCACGCAACGAATCAGGTACTGGCTAAACACGCGAGAGGAGGAATGGAAATCGAAATGGGGCGCGACAGCCGCTATTCTTATTCCCAACGTTCCGCGGCTGCCGATCGCGATGTACAGGCCGCCTCGCCCTGGCGAGCCATGGAGCGGATTTGATGCATACGCAGCGGACCAGTACGCTACTGACGTTGGCTTGCCGAGCCCGGCAGCCAAAGGTCTCACGCGTCCTTGAAGGGTAGGTCTGTTTTGTCCCATCCCGAATCAGGAGGCTATCCCATCATGGCTCGACAAGTGAATCCCGTACTCTGGAACGAGTGGCGGCAGCGATTAAAAATTAAAAAGGCAGCGTGAATGCGGCATGTCGATCGCTGAATTCTGCCGACGAGAGAACTTCTCGCCGCATACCTTTCAGGCATGGAGGCGGAAACTCCGGCCGGCAACCCGTGGGCTTTCGGTGGCACAGTCTGTCCGTCAATCGCGAGACGAGACTGCTGGGCAAGGACGGGTAAGTTCTGCGGCGTCGCCGCATGCGACCAGCTTCCTTCAATTGCCCTTGGCGTCCGTGCCTCAAAGCCCCTGGATCGAGTTGTCGCTTGCCGATGGCATCGTGGTGCGTGTGCCGCAGCAGAACATCACGGCGAGCGCCGGATATTCTGAACGGTACGTCTCCAGCGTCGGATTTTCCCCAAGCTGCCGACGATAATCGAGATCCAGGATCAGCACCTCGCGTAGCAGCTCCGACCATTCCGCGGGCGGGATCTCGCTGAGAAAGACGCCGATTCTCGGGCGAAGCCCTGCCTTCCAAGCGGCCTCGAACTGGTCGCAGACGCGGTCGGTCCGTTGGACCTGCGACAACGGGACCGAAGACGGTTCATCGTGCGGTTGGGGTTCCATTTTGTCTCACCTCATTGTCGAGTCCTCCTTTTTCCGCTTGACGTCCCGGGTACATCGCGATGACCATCGATATAATATAGATGGTGAAAAACGTCGCCAGCACATGCGGGTCGCGATTACCAAAAAACGGGCCGCCGTTCGGAAAGAGATGAAGAAAAATCAACCACGCTTCGACTAGGGCCAAGATGAAAATGCCGAAGACAAAAACGACGAATTGACGTTCCCGCGTTGATTCTGAGCAGTTGTTTCTGCTAATATGCCGTCTTCCCGCAATATAACGTATTAGAAATGCGCTGACCGGCAGCACGATGAACAACGTCAGCAAGAGGAACGACATCGCGTGGAATCCGAGATTATTGGGCAATACGAGAGCGATCAAGCTGGCCACGAGCGCAACGCCGGCGGGCAACAGACCGTCCCAGGCCAGGACCCTGAGCAACCATCGGGTTACGTCAAGTTTCTTCTCGCGCATCGTTTTTTCCAAGTAAGGCATCACGGAATCTAGCCGGCACGTTCAAGCACCGCAGCGAACCGCTCCCGTGTTAGTCGATCGCATCAGGGAAAGTCCGCGCCGGACGGATCCCATTCACGATGACAAGCACTCCAGGCAAGTTCCAGAAACGGTTGGCCGAGCGAACCAGCGAGGGCATGAACACGACTGCCGCGCCCCGGTACACACGGTCTTCTTTTTCAGACAGGACAGCGTCATCTTCCGGGTCTTCTGCCGCTTTCCCGCCTTGCCCCAAGACGTAACTCGCGTGCCGATCCTGGCACCAGACCGGAACATCGCCCTCCATGTCAAACAAACCGAAGTCGTTGGGCTTCAAGATTCCCCCCGGCCAGAATCGCTCGCCGGAGTTCTTGCTGTACCAGGCATACTTCACCAGCAACTCCTCGGACTGGCCGTAATACCGGCTCGTCACCGCCGCCGCGCGGCAGGCATACTCCCATTCCGCCTCCGTGGGCAGGCGATAACCGCTCCGCTTGAGGTAATCCGGCGACATTTTCATGCCCTCGGCGAATTTTCCATCCTTGTTGGGCTCGTAACACAACTGCTTCTCCGACAGCCCTTCTTGTTTGCTTAGCCAATTGCAATATTCCGCCGCCTCATACCAAGTCGGCCCATGCACCGGACAATCAACGGTTGGGGCGAACTTCGGATCGGTACCCTTGTAGTCCTTACGGAAACGCACGAATTGCTCGACCGTAACCGGTTTTGCCGCGATGGCAAATGTCCGTGCGATCCGCTTGAGGTGCAATTGCTCGCCGTCCATCCTCCCGGCTTCGGTAGGCGGTGAGCCCATCAGAAACTCCACGGGGCCGGGAACAATCACCATGGTTTGGCCCTGGCTGGTGACGTACCACTGTGGCTGCGCATTGCCCTTGGCCAGTTCCTGCCCGATCTGCTGCACGCGCTGGTCCCTCTGCTGCTTGTCCTTCGCCCACTGCGCATCAACCTGCCTGAGCCACTCGTCTTGCTTCCACTGCCGCAGCAGCCACTCGACGGCCGCGTGCAGACCAGGATCGGGATCGTCGCGGTACAGGTCGCGAAGCTTCTCCAGCAACGCCTTGCGCTCGCCTGCTGCCAGGACCTGCTCATCATACTCTCCCAGACTCAGCAGCAAGGCCCGCCGAATCGATACGTCCGGTTCCGCGTCCAAGCGGCGTACGAGGGCCAGACAATCGGCGCCCAAGGGGACGAAACGATGAATCAGATAACTCCGCACCCGCGGATCGGGGCCGTGCTTCAAGAGCGGCCAGACCTTTTCCGGCTGGTTCAACTCCAACAGGGCGACCGCCGCATTCGCCTGTCGCTTGGCCAATGCTTCCTTTGCCTCCTCGGCCTCGTCGGGCATCGCCTTTTCTACTTCGCGCTGCAAGAACCGCAGGCCGTCTTCGCCGCGCTCCTTGAGCTTCGGAAAAATGACGGCGAATTGCTTTTCGTCCGCGTCCATCACCAGATCGGCCAGCACGTCGGGACGGTCCGCGGCGTAGTCGGCCAGAATGCCGGTCGCCAACATCCGCTGCGAGTCGCTGCGCTTCGGGTCGCGGAAGACACTCTGAAGCCCTGGGAGCAGCGCCTGCCGGATCGGCCGCAGGGCTTCCACCCAGGCGGCAGCCAGCAGGGGGTTTTCGGCCACCAGGTCCTCCGTCACGGGCTTGCCTGCCGTGGTCCAGCGTGGAGACGCGGGGTCGAACCCGGCCAAGGCACAGAAGGCGCGGAAGCGGCGGCCCTTGGACGCCGCCGGATCGTCCGCAATCCACCACAGGTTGGCCGCCAGCTTGTCGCGATGCGGCCGCAACCCATCGCGGATCACAACCAGTTCCGCCGGCTCGGCCGTGAGCAGCCGATCGCAGAGATAAGCCGCCTGCCCTTCGTCCTCCGCAATCATCAGCATCGCCAGACTCATTCGCAAGCGTTCCTTTTCGCTCAAATCGGGCTGCTGGAGCATTTCGCGGAGTTGGGGCACGATCTCCTCGCGGAAGGGCTTCAGGCCCTCGATCAAGTTGGGCACGCGAGAGATTTCCGCCGTCCGCAGAGTACTGACTTGCTCCAAGGCGCGTTCCCGCTGGGCAGCAACAACCTGGTCGAGGGCACGCGACGTGCTTACGTAGCCGGCCGTGCTCGTCACGGCGACCAGCACCACGAGCAGCACGGCTGCCGCCGACAGCGCCGCCACCACGGGCTGCCGCCGGCACCACCGCCAGGCATGTTCCCATCGCCCGGCGGGGCGGGCAAGGATTGGCCGGCCTTGCAGGTAGCGCCGCAGGTCCTCGGCCAATGCCTGGGCGCTGGCATACCGCCGCGGGACCGATTTCTCCAAGCACTTCAGCACGATCGTTTCCAGGTCGCGAGGCACGACCGCGTTGAGCTGCCGCAAGGGCACCGGCTCGCGCTCGATTACCTGCTTCAGGGTCTCGAATGACGTGGCGGCCTGAAAGGGCGGCCGGCCGGTGAGCACGGCGTAGAGCACCGCGCCCAGGGCATAGACGTTGGACGCGGGACCTATGGCCCTGACGTGCCCGCACGCCTGCTCGGGCGGCATGTAGCTGGGCGAACCCAGGATCTGGCCCGTTTCCGTCAAGTCGCTGCCGCCGTCGACCCGCTTGGCCAGGCCGAAATCGGTTACCCGCGGGTGGCCCTGGCTGTCGATCAGGATGTTCGAGGGCTTGATGTCGCGATGAATGACGCCCTGTCGATGGGCATATTCCACTGCCTCGGCCACGGTGGCGACCAGTGCCGCCGCTTCCTTGGGCGCGAGCGGCCCTTTCGCGAGGCGGGCCGAGAGACTCGGGCCATCGACGTAGCCCATCGAAAAGTAGTGTTGCCCTTCATGCTCGCCAACCTCGAAAATCGGCACGATGTTGGGATGGTCGAGTACGGCCGCGGCCTGCGACTCGGCATGGAACCGATCGTGGTCGGCTTGCGTGGCCAGTTGCCCGGCGAGGATCATCTTGACGGCGACGATGCGGTTCAACGAGATCTGGCGGGCCTTGTAGACTACGCCCATGCCGCCGCGGGCGATCTCGGCGAGCAATTCGTAGTCGCCCAGGTAGTGGATGCGAGGAAGCTGACCGTTGCTTGCCTGTCCGCCGGACGGGGTGCGCTCGAAGGTTGCTTCGTCGGGCTTCGAGGCTGCCGGCTGCGGCGGCCCGGCGAAGACCGCCGCGAAGCGTTCGAGTCCGAGGGCCGGATATTCCGAGCGGTACTCCTCCAGTGTCGGCGCTTCCCCGCGCTGGCGGCGATAATCGAGATCGAGGATCAGCAGCTCGAGGAGTAGTTCAGGCCATTCGGCGGGCGGAACGCCGGCCAGGAAGGCGTCGATTTTCGGGCGCGTACTGGTTTTTACGGCGGTTTTCCAGGCGGCCTCGAACTGATCGCAAACCTGGTCGGTCCGCTGGACCTGCGACAAGGAGATAGCGAGCGAATTGTCTTGCGGCTGTGGTTCCATCGGGATTTGATTCTCCATCAAGAAAGCGGAGCATGCGGGAGATTGCCGACCGTAGGGAGATTGCAACCGCTTGGCGCTAATTGTATCCCTCTATGGCGGTTGGTCCAGGTTTTGGCGCGAGGCTGGTCCTGACCTGCCCTAACGCGGTTCTAACCTGGGCTCGCCGGAAACCGCCGGCACCCGCCAAGCTCGCGAAGGTTTTGCGGGTTTGCGCACAATGTTGGGGGGGCTATAGCAACTCCTAAGAGATCATCTCAGCGTATTTACCCTCATCGCCGCTTGGTAAGGAGGCGTGACGCCTAGAATACCAACGCGGAGTGATGCGGTTCTCGAGCCCGGTCCTGAAAAATGTGGCGGGTCGGTCGGGGATCCGGCGAGCCTTAGATGGTTCCTTGGCGCTGTGATTTGTCCAAAGAGAGGTTGTTTGCGTGAGACGTTGGGTCTTGTCAATCCTCGTATTGTCGTGGGCGTGCGCGGCGGCCGTCAGCGCGATGGCCGCCGACATTGCCACAGTTCAGCAACAGGCGAGCGGTACGTCCGCCACGCTTGATAGCAACCCGGTCATTACCGCCATTCTGAGCCAGCCGGGCACAGTGAATGGCAGACCCTACACGAATTGGACGTTCACGACGGACGACGGTACTGGGGGAATGGTTGTTTTCGGTACCTTGCCCGCGGGCGGCGCTTACACGCCGACCGTGGGCGACGCCTTGACCGTTTCCGGCATTTATAGCCCCTTTCACCAGGTTCCTGAGATCGAAAGCGTCACGGCGATCAACGCGAGGAGTTCCGGCAACGCCTTCACGGCCCCGCGCGTCACCTCCATCCCCGCCATCAACCAATCAACGCTGCCTGGCGGCGCCTTCCCGGCGGGCGTCGCCGGCTATTACCTCGCACTGAACGACGTGTCGATCAGCTATTCCATCGACGTCAGCACCGGCTTTTCCACCGGGACTTTCGGCAGCGACAACATATCGTCCACCATCACCGACCCGAGCAACAACAGCATGACGATGTACTACTGGCCGACTTCGTATTCCGTTGCGAACCAAAATCTCTACGGCATGTCAATCCCATCGGGCGCGGTGGATATGACGGGCTTCGTCTCCGTCGCCACGTCGACTCCCCAGTTCTCACCGATCACGATCACGGTCCTGCCGCCTAACGACTACTGGCAAGCTCCGGCCGGCCAATCGGCCGATTGGTCAATCTCCGCGAGCTGGGTCTACGGGCCTGGACCCGGATCCACGACCGAGACCTACGTCATTAACGGGGGAGTGCAACCATCACGCTCTCCGGAGCGGCGTGCCAGGACCTCTACCTTGGCGATCCGAACAGCGCGAACAGCGGCACGATCCAGATGTCCGGCGGCGGCCTGACGGTGGCGAATAGCGAGTACGTGGGAAATACTGGTGCGGGCACGTTTATCCAGTCGTGCGGAACGCACACGATCGCCGGCTATCTTTACCTCGGCTACAACGTTGGCCCCGGCACTTACAACCTCAGCGGCAGCGGTTATTTGACGGTGGCCGGCGCCGAGTACATCGCTTACTCCGGCACGGGCACCTTCACGCAGTCCGGCGGGACCAATAGTTGCCCCAACGATAATCTCAACGGTCTCAACGTCGGCTACTACGGGAGCGGCACTTACAGCCTCTCCGGGAGCGGTTACTTGACGGTGGCCGGAAACGAGGACGTGGGCTATTACGCCACAGGGGCCTTCCTTCAGACCGGCGGGACCAATAGCATCGGCGATTGGCTCTATCTCGGCACCGTGTCCGGCGGCTCCGGTGCGTACAACCTCAGCGGCAGCGGCTGTTTGGTGGTGAACAGCAACACGAACGCCCATGAGGATGTGGGCTACTCCGGCACGGGCTCCTTCATGCAGTCCGGCGGGATGAATACCTGCTACTACTTCAATCTCGGCTACGGAACCGGCAGCAGCGGCACCTACAACCTTAGCGGCAACGGTTATTTGTCGGCGCAGCATGAGTATGTGGGCTGGGCCGGAATGGGTAGCTTCCTTCAAAGCGGGGGGACCAATAATTGCGTCAATGAGTGCGAACTCGGCAGCCTCGCCGGCAGCAGTGGCAGCTACAGTCTCAGCGGCAGCGGTTATTTGGCGGTGGCCGGCAACGAATACGTCGGCTACTCCGGGAGCGGCACCTACAGCCTCTCCGGGAGCGGTTACTTGACGGTGGCCGCAAACGAGGACGTGGGCTATTACGCCACGGGGGCCTTCCTTCAAACCGGCGGGACCAATAGCGTCGGCGATTGGCTCTATCTCGGCACCGTGTCCGGCGGCTCCGGCGCGTACAACCTCAGCGGCAACGGCTGTTTGCTGGTGAACAGCAACACGAACGCCCATGAGGATGTGGGCTACTCCGGCACGGGTTGCTTCGCGCAGTCCGGCGGGAAGAATAGCTGCTACTACTTCAATCTCGGCTACGGAGCCGGCAGCAGCGGCGCCTACAACCTCAGCAGCAGCGGTTATTTGTCGGCGCAGCATGAGTACGTGGGCTGGGCCGGAATCGGTAACTTCCTTCAAAGCGGGGGGACCAATAATTGCATCAATGAGTGTGAAATCGGCAGCCTCGCCGGCAGTAGCGGCACCTACAGCCTTAGCGGCAGCGGTTATGCGACGGTGGCCGGCAACCAATACGTCGGCTACTCCGGGAGCGGCACCTACAGCCTCTCCGGGAGCGGTTACTTGACGGTAGCCGCAAACGAGGACGTGGGCTATTACGCCACGGGGACCTTCCTTCAGACCGGCGGGACCAATAGCATCGGCGATTGGCTCTATCTCGGAACCGTGTCCGGCGGCTCGGCGCGTACAACCTCAGCAGCGGCTGTTTGGTGGTGGCGAACGGCAACGCGAACCCCCATGAGGACGTGGGCTATTCCGGCACGGGCTCGTTCACGCAGTCCGGCGGGATGAACATCTGCTACTACTTCAATCTCGGCTACGGAACCGGCAGCAGCGGCAGCTACAACCTTAGCGGCAGCGGGAATTTGTCGGCCCAGTACGAGTACGTGGGCTGGGAGGGAATGGGTAACTTCCTTCAGTCCGGCGGGACCAATAGTTGCAGCGGTCTCCTGCTTGGCAGTTCCACTAGCGCCAGCGGCACGTACAACCTCAACGGCGGGCTGCTCGTGCTCGGGTCGCTGGGCCAGGGGTCCGGCTCGGCGGCCTTCAACTTCAGTGGCGGGACGCTGCGGGCCACGACCGGGTTTTCCAGCAATATCCCCATGACGCTCAGCGGGTACCCGCTTGCGGGTGGCGGGGGCGGAGCTGCTTTCGATCCGGCCGATTTTACCGTAACGCTCTCGGGTTCGATTTCCGGCACGGGCAGCCTCACCGAGGTGGACAGCGGCACGCTGATCCTCAGCGGCATGAACACCTACAGCGGCGGCACGATCGTTGATGGCGGCACGCTGGACGTTGTCAACCCCAATTCCCTCGCCGCCGGGTCGAGCTTGACCGTCGGCGCGGGAGGGGACTCGCTGTTCGGCGCTCCGCTGGAAATCGCCGCGCCGATCGCCGCGCCATCGCCGGCGGTGCCCGTGCCGGAGCCCGGAACGCTCGTGCTCTTGCTAGCCGGGGCGGCGGTCGGAATCGGCGCTTGGCAAAAAAGCAGGAAAGTATAACCAAGTTGATTTTGCCAACAATATCTGGGCCAAGAAACGTCCCGGACAGCCTATGAGACTGGGAGAACGAATCACGAGTTCGCAACGATGGATTGCGCATTGCGAAATTGGATTGCGCAATTAGAATTTCTCCCGTCAGAAACTGGCAAAGATGGCAGCTTCCTGTATGCTGAAAAGGAGATGAAGATCATTTTTGCTGACGCGACTGCTTGACCAGAAAGTACTTGACGCTAGAATTTCACCGGCTGCAAAACTGTTGCAAACGGTTGCAGCCAATGCGAACTCGAAAATAACCAGAAAACCGTGGCGGGTCGGGCGAGAATTTGGCGAGCCCTAGGTAGATCCTGTTGCGGACGAGAGCGGAACCAACCTGTTCGCATTGGTGTAACTTACTTTAGCGTGGTTGCGCGGCTGCAATCGGTTTTGCAGCCGCTAATTTGAAGCCCCATTAAGAGGCAGCGTTTCAGATCTTAAGCCCTGGCTCGTAGCATTCGCCGCATCCGCGGCGAGTTTTGCCGCGGTCCCTTCTTGGCTGGATCTGATTTCCCTTTTGAGTTATTCGTCTGTCGGATGCGGCGCGCACCGACATTTCCTTCTTGTGCGATTGATACCCCTGATAACCACTTGAGGAACCTTAAAATGTCTGGTGAGTTTTCGGTAAGAAACATCTGCCGAGCGACCCGGCTGCCGGTCGTCCCCATGCTGAGCTTCGTTGTCGCGGTCGTGCTCGCCGCCGGCCCCCTTTATGCGGCCAATGACTATTTCAACCTCGTCGCGGGCCAATCGGCCGACTGGTCGACGAGTGGCAGTTGGTCGAGCCTGGCGCCGCCTCAACCCGCGGACACTGCCTACATCATTTATGGCGGGACCGCAACCATCACCCAGCCCGGCGCGGTCTGCACGTACCTCTATCTCGGCGATCCGAACAGCGCAAACACCGGCACGATTCAAATGTCCGGCGGCAACCTGTCGGTGGCATCCGAGGAGTTTATCGGAAATCAAGGCGCAGGCACGTTTACTCAAACAGGCGGAACGAACGGCCTCGGCTCCTCTGCGTACCTTTACCTTGGCGACGGCGTTGGCGGCGGCGGCACCTATAACCTCAGCGGCTCGGGA
Source organism: uncultured Planctomycetia bacterium (assembly GCA_963824275.1). Taxonomy (GTDB): domain Bacteria; phylum Planctomycetota; class Planctomycetia; order Pirellulales; family Thermoguttaceae; genus JANXQG01. Next base: position 287,386 of record CAWGOT010000015.1, read on the forward strand.
GTGATTTCCGCGTACGATGAGTGGGTGGGATACTCGGGCTCGGGCGCGTTCAACCAGTCGGGCGGTACGAACAACCTCGGCTTGTATGGCTGGCTTTTCCTCGGCGTCGCCGGGGGCAAGGCCAGCTACAGCCTCAGCCCGTCGGGAGTACTCTCGGCAAACGAGGAATACGTGGGTGACGGCACCAACAGCTCCGGGATTCTCTCGCAGTCCGGCGGAAGCAACATTCTCAGCTCTTATCTCAATATCGGCTACTTCGAGGGTTCCAGCGGCACGTACAGCCTCACCGGCAACGGCTATTTGTCCGTGCCGAACACCTACATCGAGTACTTAGGCTACAGCGGCACGGGGACATTCACCCAATCCGGCGGGACCAATAGCAGCGGCAGTTATCTCGTTCTCGGCTACGGCTCCAGCACCATCGGGACCTACAACCTCAGCGGCGGATCCCTTTACTCGGCAGTCGACCTGTACGTCGGCAATTCCGGAAGCGGGAGTTTCACGCAATCGGGTGGGACGAACCTTGTCGGGACCTCCGTTTTCCTCGGCTACAACTCGGGTTCCAGCGGCACGTACAACCTCAACGGCGGCTTCTTGTCTGCATCCTATGAGTTTATCGGCGTTTCAGGCACGGGGTCCTTCACACAGACCGGTGGGACCAACAATAGCGGCAGCTATCTCGCTCTGGGCTACTACTTGGGATCCAGCGGCACCTTTAATCTCAACGGCGGCGGACTCTATCTCTCGTCGTCTGGCGCCGAGTACGTTGGCTACTCTGGCACGGGGATCGTCACGCAATCGGGCGGGGTTAACAATTGCGGTATCTCTCCTCTTACTCTCGGCTACAACACCGGCAGCAGCGGCACATACAACCTCAACGGCGGGCTGCTCATCCTCTCGTCACTGAGTCGCGGTTCGGGATCGGTGGCCTTTAATTTCAACGGCGGGACCCTTCAGGCCAGCGGCTCATTTTCAAGCAACCTGCCCATAGAGTTGGGTACCAGCGGCGGCGGAGCCACCTTCGATACGGCCGGCTATGCCGTGACGCTCTCCGGTGCGCTTTCCGGGCCCGGTGGCCTGACCAAAGTGGGCACCGGGACGCTTGTGCTGACCACCGCCGACACGTACGTCGGCGGCACGAACATCGCCGGGGGCGCTATCAAGCTCGATTTCAGCCAGTCCGGCGCGCCCACCGCAAATATCGTCAACAACGCTGCCAATTCCTCTTCGTTGGCCTTAGGCGGCGGCACGCTCCTGATCCAAGGTAAGGCCAGCACGACCAATAGCCAACGCTTCAACGGCGCGGCAATTAATCCGGGCAGCTCGGCCGTTGTCCTCACGGCGGCGACCTCGAACCCGATGCTCTTAAGCATGGGCAGCCTCAGCCGCAGCCCGGGTGGCACGATCGATTTCACGCTCCCCAGCGGCACGCAGTCCGCCAGCAACGGCATCACCACGACCACCCCGAACACCGCGGCCGGAATCCTCGGCCTATGCCACCGTCGGCGGCACGAATTGGGCTACCTGGAACGGCACGGATATTGTGGCTTACGGCGCCTACACAACAACGAACCTCGGCACGCTGGCCTCCAATAGCGCACAAAACGTCGAGCCCTCCGGTACGCAGACCGCCGTCACTTCCGCCAAGTCGTTCAACACCCTGAACCTGACCGGCGCCTTGTCGGTCACGATGAGCAGTGCCGGCGCTGACGTTGGCGGGCGGCGGCCTGATAGGCAATACGTCCGGCAACATTAGCGGCGGCACATTGGCCGGTTCGGCCAGCGGGGAGCTGATCGTCATTACGCCCGCCAATCTCACGATCGGCAGCGTGATTGCTGACGATGGCGGGCCCACGGCGCTGACCAAGGCCGGGGCCGCCATGCTGACGCTTGCCGGAAGTAACGCGTACAGCGGCGCGACCACGGTCGGCGGCGGCACGCTCCAGGTGGGCAACGGCGGCAGCGGCGAGTTTCTCAACAGCCCGAGCGTCACCCTCTTCAACAGCGCCGCGCTGGTCTTCAATCACTCCGACCCGCTGACCTATAGTGGGTCGATCGGCGGCCAAGGAAGTCTCGTTCAGGCCGGCGCCGGCACGCTGACGATTACGAACGCCAATAATAGCTTTGGTGGCGTCGATTCTGCTGGTGATCCCTATGGCGTTGTGCGCATCCATCAAGGCGCGATCAGCGTCAGTCCGGGTGGAGTTTTGACGAACAACACCAGTGAAATCGACGTGGGCGATACGGCGGGGCTGACGGGGACGCTCGCGATATCCGGTGGAACCGCCATTGTGCCGTTTGGAAGCACCGGATATTCGGGCGTGAATGTGGGAATCTATGGCGGCACTGGCCTATTGACCTTGACCGGGAACTCGCTGCTCGACGCCACGGCGACCAACCTGAATAACACCCCGAACAACTTCGATTACAACGTCATCGACATCGGCCTTCTGAATGGTTCTGCCGGCACAGTCACCGTGGGGGGCACCTCCACGCTGCGAGCCAGCAATGGACCCTTCAACAATCTCGGGCTGATCGCCGTGGGGGATGGCGGCGCCGGTACGCTGACAATTCAAAACCAGGGCCTAGTCGAGACCGGTAGCTTCCTGCTCGGCAGCCAATATCAAAGTGGCCAGGCAGGCGGCGCCGGTTCCCTGTTCCTCAACGGCGGCACGCTGAGCGTGCCCGCTGTCCAGAACGCGGTTGGCACCACGGGAAATCTCTACTTCAACGGCGGCAGGCTTCAGGCCACGGCTGTGAGCGGCAACTTCATCAGCGCCGGCGGAACGCTGAATGTGTATGTGCAAGCCGGCGGCGCCGTGATCGACAGCAACGGCTATAACATTACGATCAGCCAGCCGTTGTTGCACTATGCCGGCGGCCCTGCTCTGGACGGCGGCCTGACCAAGGTCGGCGGCGGCATGCTGTCCCTTGGGGCTTCAAACAACTACAGCGGCGGCACTACGATCAACGGCGGTGTGCTGCAAGTTGCCAACGCCAGCGCCTTGGGCACAGGCGGACTGGCGGTCAATGCGGGCCTGCTTGACCTCAATTCCTTTTCGCTCAGCGTCCCCTCGCTGGCAGGCGCCGCCGGCGTAATCAGCGACCTTTCCAGCACCAGCGGAAGCACGACGCTCTCCGTGAGCCAGGCGGCCAGCACCACCTTCGGCGGGGCAATTCAAGACGGTGCGCAAAGGCCCCTTGCGCTGAGCAAGGGCGGCGCCGGCACGTTGACCTTGGCCGGCTCTAACACCTACAGCGGCCCTACGAACGTCAATCAAGGCCTGCTGCAAGTAAACGGCTCGCTGACGAGTCCGGTGACGGTCAACAGTGGCGGGATTTTGGGCGGCACGGGCTATCTCGGCAGCGTCACCGTCGCTTCCGGCGGGCAGATTGCCCCGGCCGATGCGCTGGGCGTCATGCACTTAAGCGGAAGCTTGGACCTGCTGTCGGGCGCCCTGATGGATTACGGGCTCGATACGCCTTCGACGAGCGACCAGATTTTGATGCCGTCAGGCGAATTGATACTTAGCAACCAGCCCTTCTCCGCCTTCGACTTCACGTGGACGGCCAATTTCGCGCCTGGCACCTACTATCTGGTCGAGGCCGGATCGATCGGCGGCACATTCCCCAGCCGCAGCGGCACGATCGATACTTACCCGGCGACGCTGGCCGCCGACGGCAACGATCTCGTGCTCACCGTCGTGCCGGAACCTTCCACGCTCGCACTGCTTGGCGTTGCCGCCCTTGGCCTGCTCGGCTGCATCGGACGGCGAAGAAAGCACGGGTGAGCCGGCACACGCAAGCTCGTGGGACGGATTGCCAATCCGTCCTGCGGCCAAATGCGGAAGTTGTTCTTGGGCCGGTCCTCAAGTGCACGCTCTCGCCCCGCACGATCAATGCACCTCGTGCCGCACGCCCATCGTATCGTCGATCTGCCGCACGGGGGCGAACGCCTCGCGATAGGCGATGGGAACGAAGCGCGTCGCCCCGCCAGCCGCGAGGCGCTCCGTCAGCCCCGCCTTTTTCCAGTCGCAGGCCAGCAGCGCGGCTTTGATCTGGGCGACAAGCTCGGGCTTGAGATTGTAGACGCAGCCGAGGGCGGCCGGGGGAAAGGTGGGCGATTTGTAGATCACGCGGACGTCGGCTTCCTTGATCTCGCCGGCGGCGATGAGCGCCGCCAGACGGTCGCTGGCCACCGCGGCGGCATTCTGCTTCCCGCCGGCCACCAGGCGGATGGAATTATCGTGCTCGTAGGTGAAAACCAATCGTAATCGCGCATCGGCCGCATGCCGAATTCGTTCAATAGCGTCACCACCGGCGCCTTGAAACCGGAGTTCGAGGCGGCATCCGTGAACGCAATCTTCTGGCCGCGAAGATCGTTCGGACTCTTGATCGCACTGGCCGCCGGCACGATAAAGAGCATCGAGTAGCCGAAGCTCTTGTCGTCGCGGCCCAGGGTGCAGATCGGCACGAAGCCGCAGTCGTCGACGGCAGTGGGCACTGCGCCCGTATTGAGCCCCGCCACGTGCAGGCGGCCCTCCTTGATCGCTTTCAACTGATCGTCGACCTTGGCCAGCGGCAGATACTCCACGCGCTTCCCCGTTGCCTTGGCGAGGTCGTCGCAGCACTGGGCCCAGACCTTCTGCTCCTCGGGGCTTTCGCTGGCAATATAGGAGAACGTCAGGAACGTCCGGATCGAGAAGATCTTTGGGGTTGGTGGGCGGGTCGGCCACAAGGTTGCCATGGACGTCGGCAAAACGGTCGGCGAGCCGGTTCTGAATCGGATTGCCGATGCCGACCGTGCGTTCCAGACTTTCCAGGCTCGATCGCCGCTCGGCCGTCGATTCGGCCCAATACTTGCCGCCGAGGACCCCCGCGATCAGCAGCCCTAGCGGCATCGCCATCAGCGGCACCGCCCCACCGAGAATCGCGCACCGGCGACAGTCCTTTCGGTAAGCCGCTGTTGGGCCAGGCCGTCGCCTTGCGCCGGAGTCGTGTTGCCGGGGCCGGTCGATTCAGTATCCATTATGGAGCCCAGAAGTGCTAGAGGCCGAGTGGAAAGAGGACGGTGCATTACCATAGGGAAGCGTTCGGAATAGTCTATTCGATTTGCGAGGTCCGTCAAGGAGAGGTCACGATCCTAATCAAATTCTAACCGAAGCGGGGTGCGACAGGTGGGATGGGCGGCCGTCAAGACAACCGTGTGACGTTATAATTGAACAAGCGAGGATGGCATGGCGGAACAATTCGTTAGCGCAGCGATTCAGCCGGTGGCCGAGACGTTCGACGCCGCCCGCATGAGCCAGGGCGAGCCGGGGCTTCCGCGCAATTCCGTTGGGGGTCGCAGACCATCCACATCGCGCAGGTCGTGAAAACCTGGCGAGAAACCGGGCCTTGCCGGCACGGCAGCGGCGAGCACTACGTCCGCAAGCACTGGTTCGAAGTCTTGACCGAATCCGGCGAGACGATGAAGATCTACTTCGAACGGCAGCTCAGGTCGCGAAGAAGCAGGAGCCGCTGGTGGTTGTTCACCATCGGCAAGTAGTGGGTGAAGAACCCCTCACGCGCGGAGTCAGGGCGGAAGCGGACCGTCGCCTCCTGCCGCGCGGCCGCTTTGCACGGACTTGCTGCCAGAAGACTTTTCCAGCGTGGTTGACTGGGCCCGGTCGAAACCAACACCCCAGTTGCCAATTTGCTGGCCGTCGGGGGAGACAGTCCAAAAGTCAAAACTGTCGGGATTATGCTTTCCCGGGCATGAGTATTGGTAGGGATGTCCCCAAGGGTCCAGCGGCAAGTCCTTGTTCAGATAGGGGCCGTTCCACTTGCCTGGCGGCGCACCCGCGGGAGCCAATCGAGAGCGCGTCAAGGTCCGCGGATAACTCCCAACCTCTTCCTGGTACCCTTTCACTGCATCTACAACTAAGTCGACTTCTGTCTTCGCAGAATTCAGTTTTGCCCTCGGCGGGACCTGCAACATGGCCGCCAATGAAAGGAATACCATAAGACCCAGAATCCCGAGCGTTATCGGCGCTGGTAGTAGGCAGGACTGGTACCACCCGGGTCTGGGTTTGGAAGTTAAGTCGATGTAGTTGGTTATCATGGGTTGTTTCGACTTCTGCTCGACGTATGCAAACTCGCGAAACGACACCGTAATTCTACCCCTCACGTGCGGTGGCTACAAGCATCCCGACAAACTACCGATTATGCCGGACCCTGCCGGTTCTAGCGTCGTCCGGCGGTTTGCTCTTCGCTTCACAACGATTTTTCCGAAAACAACAGGGGAAACCACCGTAACAAGCCACAAGAGGCCGAATCGTGAAAACCTGGAAACTCTGCGCCGTGGCGGTTGTCATGTGCCTGTGGGCGGGCATGGCTACGGCGGCCAATCCGGCAACCCCGGACTCCACCGCATCGTTGACCCCTGGCGGGACTCTGCGATTTGCACCTATGCCTGCTATTGCCCTCGTCCGATGCCTTGCCTGAGCTGTCCGCCGTGTGACGGCATCTGCGTGCCGTATTGCCCTCGGCCGATGCCCTGCCTGAGTTGTCCGCCCTGCGACGGCATTTGCGTGCCGTATTGCCCTCGGCCGATGCCCTGCCTTTGCACGCCGATCGTGCGGCCCGAGAATTGCGAAATGCCCTCTTGCTACGGCGTGGGGCAGTAACATTTTGTACTCATCACGCTCCGCCGTCGATGGAAAGACATCACGCGGAGCGTGATGAATGTACGTTGTGATGGAAGGAGCATCACGCGGAGCGTGATGAGTACGTTACCACTCGACCGAGATCGCGGCCGTGGTCAGCCCGGCACCGACGGAACAGAGCACGAGCTTGTCGTCGGGCCGCAGGCTCCGCTGCACGTCGGTCAAGGCCAAGGGGATGCTGGCGCTGGAGGTGTTGCCGACGTTCTCGACGTTCAGGAAGAAGCGGTCGAAGGGAATGCCGCTCCGCTTGGCCGCGGCCTTCAGGATGCGGCCGTTGGCCTGGTGCGGGATGACCCAGCGGGTGTCGTCCGGCTTCCAGCCGCTGTGCGGCCACGGCTCGCGAATCAGCGTGGAAAAGCTCTCCGTGGCAAAACGGAACATGGCGTGGCCGTCGATGCGGATCCACGGATCGCCGTGCCCGTTGGGCAAGAGGTAGCCGGGGGCGTCGCGGCGGGCCATGTGAATGCCGCGGCTGTCGCCGCCGATCTGCACGTGGCGGATGCGATGGCCCGTGCCGCCGGCGGAAATGATCGCCGCCCCGGCGCCGTCGCCGAAGAGGAAATAGGCGTTCCGATCGGCCGCGTCCAAGAGCCGCGATTGCATCTCCACGCCCACGGTCAGCACGTGCCGGGCCAGGCCGGAGAGGATCATCCCCCGGGCCGTCGCCACGGCGTACAGCCAGCCGCTGCACGCGGCGTTGAGATCGAAGGCCGGCACGGTCGGCAGGCTGAGCCGCTCCTGGAGGATCGCCGCGGTGGAGGGAATGGCCATGTCGGGCGTGGTCGTGGCCACGATGATCGCGTCGATGTCGCGGGTGTCCAGCCCCGAGTTGCGGATCGCCTCCAGCGAGGCCTTGAAGGCCATGCCGGAGGGCCGCTCGTCGTCGTCGGCCCAGCGCCGCTGGCGGATGCCGGTGACCTCGTAGACGTATTGGTCGGTCAGATCGGGAAAGCCCTTGACCAGCTCGGCATTGGTGACCACGCGTGAAGGCAGATAGCCGCCGACGCCGTTGATGACCACGCCCTCGCCGCGCTGCCGTTCGGCGGCGGCAGGGCCGGCGAAAAGCGACGTGGCGGCGGCCGGCGTGCCGGCTTGGGAGTCGCGGCCGGCGGCGGGCGGAATCCAGTCGCGCATCGGCCGGATCGCTGGTCTCGATTTCCAGCACCGGCTCGGTCAGCGGCACGGTTTCGCCTTCCTGCTGCATGACGTGGATCACCTGCCCGGTGCAGGGGGCTTCGAAGTCGAAGACCGACTTGGCGCTGTCGATTTGGGCCAGGATTTGCCCGCGCTGAAAACGGTCCCCCGCGGCGACGCGCCATTCGATGATGGTGGCCTCGGTCTCGCTTGCCCCCTGGGCAGGCAAGTACAGCGGCATGCGAAAGGGGGTCGCTTCCATGACGTTGTTATAGACCTTCAGGCCACCTTTCGCAAGCGATCCGCTGCCAGAATCGCCGTAATCGTTTTGCGGATCCTCTCCTGGCTGGGGCGGCAGACGCTCTCCAGCTCGGGGGCGAAGGGGATCGGCACGTCGGGCGTGGAAACCAACTGCGGCGCTTCCTTCAGCGACGGGAAGCACTCGCGCGTGAGCAGCGAGATCAGGCGGTCGCCCAGGCCTTGCGTCTCGCCCGACTCCTGCACGACCAGCAGCCGGCCGGTCTTCTTGACCGACTCGGCGATCGGCCCGAGATCCAGCGGCTGCAAGACCAGCGGGTTCCAGACCTCGACCGAGCAGCCCGACTGGGCCGCCGCGGTTAACGAAGATTGGACCATGGCGCCGATGGCGACGAGCGTCAGGTCGGTTCCTTCGGTGTAGCGTCGCGGCCGCCAAACGTTGTGCAGGTTGCCGTCGAAATCGATGTCGCCGCCGCGGCTCCAGTAGAGCAGCTTGTGCTCGAACACGAGGCACGGGTTGGGATCGTAGAACCCGGCCAGCAGGGCCTCGTAGGTCTCCTGCGGCGTGGCCGGATAAAGCAGTTTCAGCCCGGGAAAGCGCGACCACAGTCCTTCGAACTCGCCCGAGTGGAACGCGCCGACCGTCATGCCGCCGCCGCAGGGCAGCCGCACGAGCATGCGGCGCGGCGCAGCCGGTGCGGAAGTGCCAGGTGCCCGCGTTAAGGCCGAGCTGCGTCACGGCCTCTGTCGAGAAGTCGGCGAACTGGAACTCGATGATCGGTTCTGCCCCGGTCTGCGAGGCGCCCAGCGCGAAGCCCATAATGCCCGACTCGGCCAGCGGCATATCGATGACGCGATCGGCGCCGTAGCGCTCGACCAGGCCTTTGCAGGTCTTGAACGCCGAACCGTACGCACCCACGTCCATGCCGGCGAGGAAGGCGTTGGGCCGGTTCGCCAGCAGATAGTCGAGGGCCATGTTGACGGCATCGCCGTTCTTGACCCCTTTCGCCTGAAACGGTTTCAGGAGCGGCAACGTGGGCGGCCGGCAGAGCGAAATCGAGTCAACGGCTGCGTGCAACCGCTGCATCTGGTCCCCTTCTTCCCCTCTCCCGGAAAGCGCGGGCAGCTTCTCAGCCGTCAAGGTAGCAGGCACAGTCCTCTGTGCCGTCCGCCCTGCGGTTCCAGCCGCAGGCTCCTCTTCAGAAGTTGAAAACATCTGGCGGACGGCAGACGGAGTCTGCCTGCTACTTTGTTCGTTATCAAGCAGAATTTCCGCATCGTCAGCCAGCGTCGCGACTTCGGCATGCACCTGCCACTGCCGCGGCGCCGAGGGCCGGGCCACAGCCAGGGCACGCGTGACGGCCTCGCGGATCTCCGCCTCGATGGCCTCTTCGATGTGGGCAATGGACGTTTCGTTAAGGCCGCAGACCTCCGCCAGGCAATGCCTGGTGCGGAGAACGGGATCGTCCTTCCGCCACCGCTCCATCAACTCGGCCGGAACATACAGGGCCTTGTCATAAGCGGCATGACCGCAGAGGCGAAGCGTATTGCATTCCAGCAGGACGGGCAACGACGACTCTTCCATGCCGTCGATCGCTTCGCAGACCGTGGAGTAGACCGTCCAGGGATCGGTGCCGTCGATCGTGCGGCCGGAAATGCCGTAGGCGACGGCCCGGTCGGAGAGCTGCCGGCAGTTGTACTGCACGCTTGTCGGCGTGGAAAAGGCATAATGGTTGTTTTCGATCAGAAACAGCACCGGGACCTTATGGACCGAGGCGATATTGAGCGATTCATGGAACTCGCCCGTGCTCGTGCCGCCATCGCCGATGACCGCCAGGCCGAAGACCTGCTCGCCATTGCGGCGCGCCGCCCAGGTCCCGCCCACGACCAGGCTCAGCATCTTGCCCAAATGGCTGATCATGGGGAACCGCCGCGCGGCGGCGTCGCCATGATGGACATTGCCCTCGCAGGCATGCGTAGGGCTGTCGGCATTGGCCAGGTATTGGCAAAGGAGTCGATAGGGATTGGCGCCGGCCATGAGGTGGGCGCCGAGGTCGCGATGCAGGACCGAGACCACGTCGCGGCCGGGCCGCAACGGCATCGACATGCCGATCGCGGTGGCCTCGTTGCCGAAGCCCATCGTGACGGTGCCTTTGACGTATCCCTTTTGGTAGAGTTCCAGCAGCCGTTCATCCAGGCGGCGGGAGAGGAACATCACCGGATACGCGACCCGGTAGAACGATTCCCGTCCCAGCCGATGGGGCCAGCGAACCAATTCGGCCTCATGGACAGCTTCACCACAGGGCAGTTCCGCGATTCTCGGCAGAGCTGGACTCCAGCCCTCCGCAGCCGGTCGAACCGCTTCGGGCGGGTCGGCTGCCAAGGCATCCATGCCAGGGTTGTAAAGGTGTAATGCCACGAGTTTTCCGATCTTTCCTGGGGCGGACCCCAGTAGTGGAGTGCCGCGGATTCTAGCGTGACGAGTCGGGCGTGTCACGGGCAAGTTCGCCAAATTCGCTTATCGGTAGTCTCATCGGGGGGTAGTGGGATCAAACTTTACTCAAATCGCACTTTTGACACATGTGTTACTGTCGAAAAAATCGGCAGGATTGGGCGGTTCAGGACATAATCTTCGCGTGCGGAATTGGCCGATAGGGGAGGAAGGGTCTTGCCAAGCTTCGGACGGCCCATTATTATAAAAGTTCCGACCGTCTTCCTCGGTAGCTCAGTCGGTAGAGCAAGCGGCTGTTAACCGCTGGGTCGTAGGTTCGAGTCCTACCCGGGGAGCTTTCCGTAAACCTCGCCGAAACCATCAGCCGGGGCGATTGCCAAGGCCAACCGCCAGATTGCCGAAACGGCAGAAGCCGCGGGGGGTCAAGGCGGCACTGATACCCGACTAGCATCTCGGCTTTTTCCACTCGGCCTCCGCGTCATCACCCGCTCGGGCATGACCATCGAGGACCTTGAGGCGTACACCTGCGCCGGCTGGTACTCCTGTTGAGCACCTATTCCCCGCCGAGGGCCAAAGCTATGAGCGACACAATTACGACTCCGATCTTCGATGTCAGTTTGCCCGTCCCCGCATTGTCCAAGGGAGAACGCGAATACAGGGCATTTTTGCACATGCTGCCTGGGCTCTTGGCGACTTATCCAGTCAAGTACGTCGCCGTCCATGAGGGTCAGGTCGTGGATAGCGATGCCAACGATATTGTCCTGATCCAAAGGGTTCACGCGCGGATCGGATACGTGCCGATTTACGTCGGACTCGTGTCGGAGGAGCGCCAGGTCGCACGGGTTCCGCACTACCGGGAGTATCGGCTGGCCGGGGATAGCCCATGATCCGCTACCGCGACGCGCGGCACCTTCAGCCACCTGCCCCGTTCGTTCACGTCACGGTTGCCTGTCCCGCCACCGGCAGCCGTTGTGAAGACCTGCCCGCACAGGTGGATCCGGCGGCCGACCGGAGCGTGCTGCCCGTGGGCCAAAAGCAGTAGACATAAAGCCGCCTGAGCAACAACGCCCGGGTGCGCAGATAGGCCGACCTGTTTGAGTGCTATCGCTCCACCACATCATCGACAGAACGAGTCACCACGCGTGCGGTATGAGTTCCCGTGAGACGCCGACCCGACAAAGCCAATCAAAAGACGACCGGGATGCGCTCCCGGTAATCGCGATTGCGGAATCGAAATACCACGATTCCGCGCGACCGGTCGGCAAAACGCACTCGGATCGGCGACGTCGCGAGGTGCGCGACGCAGACCGAAAGCATGACCGAGATCGTCGTGCTCACAACCAGTGAAAGAAACAACGCCTCCCATTCGAGTCTCAATGCCGCCAGTACGCCCGCTGTGATGAGGATCGCGATCGCGGAAAGGCCGATAGACACCAGCCAAAGCTTCCTTTGCGACCGCGCCTTGCAGCTTACGCAGCGAGGGACTGCTACCGCCACGCCTACCGCAACGTGTCTTAACTGTACGCTTTCCGGGGCAACAGCCTTCAGACAATCGCAGCAGATCGGCGGCAGCCGGTCTCGACCCATTTGATATACTTGCCAGTCGCCGCCATATTGGTTGCGGCGCGGTCCGGCGATCTGCATGTCGCCGGTCTCCTCGTCCATGATCCAGGTCGGCGGCGAACCCGGAGGTAACTTTGGAGGCAACGGGAAATCGCGGTTGGGCCGGATTCCGTACTGTATCCATATACCACGCACATGAAATAACACTGCGCCGCCGGTCGAGAATGCTGCCCCGGCGCCCAACGCAATTCGAATCGCCAGCCCAAACTCAGCCGGGTTGTGACTCGCCGCGATCCACGCCCCGATCATCACAAGCGCTGCCGCCGCCGACGCGACTCCGAGTGCCCAGCCGCCCCTGTGGCGCAGTCGCTCCCGTCGGTAGCCTCTTATCAAGCCTTCGTTGATCCAGTTGCAATTTGGGCACGGTACCAACTCGGCTTCGTTTGCCAGGCGCCCTTCCAGGTCGGCCCGCGAGCGAACCGTCGCCGAGTCGCGCGAGGCGTCTTGCCCGATTCCATAATGCGCGGTAGCCCTACCAGTGCCGATCCGGGTCAGCTTGTAGTAGTACTTGCTGCCGCACTTCGCGCAGTGGACCTCGACAACTCGCGTCGCAAACGCTGCCGACGAGAACGCCCTTCCGTAATAGAAGAACATGAAGCTCATTGATAATCTCCGCGGCTACGTGGCCAGTTCCATAGTGTAGCAGAACATGATTTACTTTCCTTTCCACAATTTTCCTTTCCTTTCTAAAAAATCCGTGTTTCATCCGTGTTTCATCCGTGGCTAAAGCGAAGTGCGTTCAGAGTGTCTCATCCTACCGTTACTGCTGATCATCAGCGATTTGCCGGCAGGGCCGAGGGATCGACTCCGCCGTAAACCGCGGCGCGGAAATCGCGGTGTAAGGGAACCTTGCCAAAGGGCTTGTACTGCGTGAACAGCACGGCGGTCAATTTGTTTTTGGGATCGCACCAGAACAGCGTATTCGCGGCGCCGTCCCAAAAGAACTCGCCCACTTCGCCCGCCTTGCCGCCGGCCTTGGGCGGATCGATCCGCACGGCCAGATCGACGCCAAAGCCCATCTCGCCTTTGTCGGAAATGAGCCACGACCGATCGCTGGTCGCCGGGTCCAACTGGCTCGTGGTCATCAGGCGGACCGTGGCAGGGTGCAGGATCGTGGCGCCGTCGAACGTGCCGCCGTTGAGCAACATGGTGGCGAAGCGCGAGTAGTCGTCGAGCGTCAACGTCAGGCCGTGCCCGCCAGGCGTCAAAGGCCAGTGGCCGGTGTTGAATCGAAAGTCCTTTTCGTCGGGCTCGCGGGTGAATTGCCCTTCGGCCTGCCAGTCGTAGATCGCCGCCAGACGATCGCGTTGCTGGGGCGCGACGAACAGGCCGGTATGGGTCATCTTCAGCGGCTTGAGGATATCTTCCTGCACGTAGACATCGAACGGCTGCCCGCTGAGCCGCTTGACGAGCACGGCCTGCACGTCGGCGGCGTAGCTGTAACGCCATTTTTCGCCAGGCCCCGATCAACAAATCCGCGCAGCACCTGCGTGATTTTCTCGCCGTCGACTTGACCCGCAGGCGTGCCGGCCGTGACGATCGACGTACAAGCAACGCTTGTGGCACACAACCAGGGAACCAGGACTCGATGCAGCATGATTTCAATACTCCAAGTGAATTGGCCATGCCCGGACAGCCGTTTTGCCGCCGCCAAGCCGTTCGCTGACGCCGTTGCCCTCCAGAATTGCGAAGTACGTCGGCCCCAGCGGTGACTCGACGACGTTCAGTTTCGTCACGGTTCGGGGCGTTGTCAAGGGTATAATAAAGCACTATTTGCCGATCATTCCGGCGAACCACGACAAAATTGCCGCTCACGCCTGGTCAATTACTGAAGCGAGCTTCACAAGATCGTAGTTTACTGTAGGCGAAATGCGCACCTATCCGTAGCCGTTGGCCTCCTGCCCGGCAAACCTGTTTTCACGAGAGGGTTTTCATGAGCGACCGAATCGGAATTGTCATTGGCGGTGGAGATTGTCCCGGCTTGAACGCCGTGATTCGCGCCGTGGCCAAGGCCGCGGCCAAACGCGGATGGGAGACGGTCGGTTTTCTCGGCGGCTACGAAGGGATTCTCGAGCCGCAGCAGTATCTCGCCTTGGATTACCAGAGGGTCGGCGGCTTGCTGACGCGCGGCGGAACGATCCTGGGAACAGCCAACTCGGGTCGGTTCTCGGCCAAAGTCGGGCACGGCAAATCCCGCCGCTTGCCTCAGGAACTGATCGACGGCGTGAGGGCGGGCATGGACAAGCTGGACATTCGCGGTCTGGTCACGATCGGCGGGGACGGGTCGTTGAGCATCGCCCAGCAGTTGTTCGAGGGCGGCGTGCCCCTGGTGGGAGTGCCCAAGACGATCGACAACGACCTCGAAGGCACGATGATGACCTTCGGTTTTGACTCGGCTGTGGCCTGTGCCACCGACGCCCTGGATCGACTGCACACCACGGCCGAGAGCCACAATCGCGTGATGTTGCTGGAGGTGATGGGCCGCTACGCGGGCTGGATCGCCCTGTACGCGGGAGTGGCCGGCGGCGGCGACGTGATCCTGATTCCGGAAATCCCCTTCGATTATGAGAGCATCTGCGCGAAGATCCGGGAGCGGGAATTGCACGGCAAGCATTTCACGCTGGTCGTGGTCGCGGAAGGCGGCGGGAAAAAGACGGAGATTTCGTGACCGCCGCCGACCAGCCTGCCAACCGTGAAGCCCGTTTGGGCGGCATCGGGGCCGTGGTCGGGAGCGAAATCGAGAAACGCACCGGCAAGGAATGCCGGATATGCGTGCTGGGCCACCTGCAACGCGGCGGCAGCCCTACGAACTTCGATCGCGTGCTCTGCTCCATGTTCGGCGCATCGGCAGTGGAACTGATCGCCGCAGGCGAATTCGGGCGGATGGTCTCGTACCAGGGCGCGAACGTCGGTTCGGTGCCAATCGCCGACGCCATCGGGCGGCTGAAGACCGTTTTGCCAACGGGCAACCTGATCCGCACCGCTCGGGCGCTGAGGGATTTCCATGGGCGACTGGGGGGAATCTGTTGCACCGGGGGAAAAGGCTGACCCATTCCAGGCGTTTCAGGAGGAAATCGAGGATCTTGTTCCGGTTCTTTCCTAACGGCTGGTACTGGCCCTTTGCGCCAACATTTGATTTAATAGAAGCTGTGCCACTCGCGGTCTTTACGAGTAGCGTCCCCCCCCCACGGAGTTTGAACCCATGTCGTCCCGTCTCAACCGTCGTTCTTTCGTGAAGCGTTTGGCCCTGGCCGGCGGCGCCCTGTCAACCGCCTCTCTCTTCCCCTTCCCCAACATCGTGCGAGCCGCCAATTCCGACAGCAAGTTGAACTGCGTGCTGATCGGATGCGGCGGACGCGGCCAATCGCACCTGAGCGCCACCAAGGCAGAAAACCTCCTGGCCGTGGTCGAAGTCGATGACAAGCGTCTCAAGGCCGCCCAGGCCTCGCGCGACCGGTGTCGCGGTCCAGGGATTCCACGATTACCGCGAGATGTTCGACAAGCTCGGCAAGCAAATCGATGCCGTGTTCATTGCCACACCCAACCATCAACACGCCCTGCCGGCCATGATCGCCATGCAGATGGGCAAGGGCGTGTATGTCGAGAAGCCGATGTGCCACGACATCGCCGAGGCGCGGACGCTGGCCGCCATGGCCGCCAGATACAAGGTTCCCACGCAAATGGGCAACCAGGGGCATTGCGAGGAAGGCTATCGCCGCTTGTGCGAGTTCGTGGCGGCCGGCGTGGTCGGCCCCATCACCGAGACCCATAGTTGGACGGACCGCTCCAACGGCGGCCGCGGTCTGCGACCGGCGACCGAGTCCGTGCCCGCCGGATTCCACTGGGAGGAGTGGGTCGGCCCGGCACCGTACCGCGATTTCCACAGCGACCTGCACCCGCATGAATGGCACGGCTGGTATGATTTCGGCAACGGCTCGCTGGGCAATCTGGCCTGCCACGTGCTCGACGGCGTCTTCTGGGCCCTGAAGTTGGACCATCCCACGACATTCGAGGCCGTCGAGGTCTTCGGCGGCACCGAGGAGCGCTGCCCGACCGGCACCACGATCTGCTGGGATTTTCCCGCCCGTGGCGACATGCCGCCCCTGAATGCCTATTGGCACGACGGCCGCCGCGGGGCGAACGACCCGGGCGATCACACGGGCCGCGCCGGCGGCGGGAAACCGACCGCCGATTCGCCCTCCAACGTTCCGCCCTTGCTCCTGGAACTGAAAAAGAAATATCCGGAGGAGAAGTTCGATTCCAGCGGTTCGTTGTACGTGGGCGAGAAGGGGATCTTGTACACGGCCTGCTATGGCGGCGATCTGCACGTCCTGCCCAAGGCGAAAATGAAGGAAATCCGCGAGCCCCCCAAGTCGCTGCCCCGGCCGCAGAACTCCTTCGCCGATTTTCTGCGGGCCTGCCGCGAGGGCAAGGCCGACACGGCAGCCGCCTTCGACTATTCGGCCCGGCTCACCGAGTTCACGCTTCTGGGCAACCTGGCCCAGCACGCCGGGAAAGGCAACAAGGTCGAGTGGGACGGCGCCAACATGAAGGTCGTCAACCTGCCCGAGTTGAACCGCTTCATCCGCCGCGATTATCGCGCCGGCTGGCAATTCCAGTCGTGAGTCTCCACCGTCATTGCCCGGCGTAGTTGAAGTGTCCTAGTGGGAAGGACACATTATAGAAAACGTGTCCGTCTGAGAAGGACTCATGCGAGGATCTTCGGTCTCTCGGCGTTCGGCTCTGCCACTTCCCCCCGCCGCCAAAATCGGATAGCATTACCAGATAATCAGTCCCGTTTCTCCCGAATTTCCCCGTAACGTCGGGGAATTCGTATGTTCGGTAGTTTTGGAGCAAAGGGGAATCAAAAAATGAAACGTCTGCCACATGGGTTTACGCTCGTCGAGATCCTGGTCGTGGTTGCCATTATCGGGGTATTGATCGGCTTGCTCTTGCCGGCAATCCAGTCGGCCCGAGAGACGGCCAGACGTGCAATTTGTCAGAATCACCTGCATCAGCTCGGAATCGCCCTGCAGGGCTTTCACGCCAGCCAAGGGCACTTTCCGTCCGGATACCTGGCAAATGCGCAGAACTACACCTATCCGCATTGGTCTTGGTCCAGCTACGTTTTGCCTTATCTTGAGGAAGGCGGCGCGTACAACGCCTTGGGGGTCGAATCTCAGCAATTCGGCAACGGCGCGATGTTGGCCCCCGCGACCGCCGACACCCAGCGGCCGATGCCCGTCTTCGTCTGCCCTTCGGACTACGGCAATATTCTGAACGACCAGAAGAACCTCCACGGAAAGTCCAACTATCGCGGCGTGATGGGGACGATCACGATGCTGACCACGGACTATCCGACGGCGATGACCCAGAACGGCGTGATCTACATGAACAGCAACCTCTCGACCGGCAAAATCACCGACGGCTGCTCCCATACGTTGATCGTGGGCGAATGCACTCTCAGCGGGCTGAACCCCAACCATAACGGCGCCATTTGGGCGGGAATGCACGGATCGGTCGATATTTCCCTTGCCATCGCCCAGGAAGCGATCATGATCAGCGACGCCATGTGGTGGATCAATTCCGATCCGAACTGGTGCATCAACGGAATCGGCCTGCAAGCCTTCGGCAGCAATCATCCGGGCGGCGCGAGCTTCTGTTTCGCCGACGGTTCGATCCACTTCCTGCGAACCGAAATCGACGGGACGACGCTGGAAAATCTGGCCGCGCGGAACGACGGGATGCTGGTGGGGAATTACGACTGACTTGAACACCATGAACGAACTGCTTGATTCCGGCCAACCGTCTCTCTACGAGGTCATCACTGCCGGCCCGGGGCCGCAGGGAAAGCTGCCGCTGACCGATGACCTGCTCCGCAATCAGCCGAGCGGACACGCCTTCGGCATGTCGCAGGACGTAGGCATGGGCTGGACGGCATCCGCGGTTGGCGGCCCGCAGTATGTCTTGTTGAGCACGCTGGGCGGCGTCCGTGCGGACAACGGCGAGCCCATTGCCTTGGGCTACCACACGGGCCATTGGGAACTGGTCCTGGCCCTGAAGGCCGCAGCCGAGGAAATCAAGAAAGCGGGAGGCATCCCGTACGCCGGCCATTGCACCGACCCGTGCGACGGCCGCACCCAAGGCACGAGCGGCATGTTCGACTCCCTGGCCTACCGCAACGACGCCGCCTCCGTGCTCCGCCGCCTGGCGCGTTCCATCCCCAAGGCCCAGGGTGTGCTGGGAGTGGCCACCTGCGACAAAGGGCTGCCGGCAATGATGATGGCCCTGGCCGGCCTCCGCGACATCCCCGCCGTGCTCATCCCCGGCGGCGTCATGCTGCCGGTCAGCGAGGGCGAAGACACGGCCGAGATTCAATCGATCGGCGTGCGTTACGCCAACGGCGAGATCACGCTCGAGGAGGCGGCCCTGAGGAGCTGCCATAGCTGCGCTTCGGGCGGAGGCGGCTGCCATTTCCTGGGCACGGCCGCCACGGCGCAGGTCGTGGGAGAAGCCCTAGGGCTGGCGTTGCCCCACGCCGCGCTGGCGCCCTCGGCGCAACCGATCTGGCTGGACATGGCCCGGCGGAGCGCCAAAGCCCTGATGGCCATGCGCGAGCGGGGCCTGAAAATCCGCGACATCCTCACGGAGGCCTCCGTCCGCAACGCCATGACCGTCTTTGCCGCGTTCGGCGGATCGACCAACCTCGTGCTCCATCTGCCGGCCATCGCCTACTCCGCGTCGTTGCCGCGTCCGACGCTGGAAGATTGGGTGGCGGTCAACGGCCGCGTGCCGCGCTTGGTCTCCGTGCTGCCCAATGGGCCGGTGAACCACTCGACGTTGCGGGTCTACCTGGCGGGCGGCGTTCCCGAAGTCATGCTCCATCTGCGAGACCTGGGCCTGCTGGAACTGGAGGCCCTGACGATCAGCGGCCAGTCGCTGGGTGAAGTGCTGTCGTGGTGGGAGAAGTCCGAGCGTCGCATGGCCGTCCGACAGCGGCTCCGGGATCGCGATGGCGTCGAGCCGGATGAGGTCATCCTGTCGCCGGCCCGGGCGCGGGAGTTGGGAGTCACAAGCACAATCAGTTTTCCCCGCGGCAACCTCGCGCCCGGCGGTTCGATCATTAAGAGCACGGCCATCGATCCGCGGGTCCTCGACGCGGACGGCGTCTATCGCAAGACGGGTCCCGCGCGGGTCTTCATGCGCGAGAAGGACGCGATTGCCGCGTTCAAGGGGCAAGGTCCCAAACCGCTGCGGCCCGGCGACGTGCTGGTGCTCATGGGGCGCGGACCTGCCGGGTCGGGCATGGAGGAGGTCTTTCAACTCACCGCCGCACTGAAGTACCTGTCGTGGGGCCGTGAGGTGGCGGTCCTCACCGACGCCCGCTTCTCCGGCGTCAGCACCGGGGCCTGCATCGGCTGGGTGACCCCCGAGGCGCTGGCCGGCGGTCCGTTGGGCAAAGTTCGCGACGGGGACCAGATTCGCATTGTCATCGATCGCCATCGCCTTGAGGGCAGCGTCGATTTGATTGGCGATGCGCAGCGCCTTTTCAGCCCTGAAGAGGCAGCAAGTGTCTTGCAGCAACGGACGTTTCCGCCCGAACTCACTCCCGACCCAGCCTTGCCCTCCGATACGCGTCTGTGGGCCGCGCTGCAAAGGGCCAGCGGTGGGCCCTGGGGCGGCTGCGTTTTCGACGTCGATCGGATTGTCGAGAAGCTCGGCTAAGGTGGTCCGCTTCAGAAATAATGTCAGGGTCGCATGGATTTGGCCGGTACCCGGGCACCATGTACCCAGGGTCGGCTTGCGAGCACGGCCCACCCTGCAAACCTGACTACACCGTCCGCCTGCTGATAGCGTAGAATATATCAGCAGGAAGGTGTCCATGGTTCTTGTTCTCGATCAGTTCATCCGCAGTTTGCGCGACAGCCGGTTGATTCCGGTTGAGGAGCTTGTATCGCTCGAAAAAGCCCTGCAAGGGTCGAAAACGCCGCATACCGTGGAAGACGTGGCAAAACTGCTGGTCCAAAGCGGCAAGCTGACCGAGTTTCAGGCCGCCGCCATCAGCCAGGGTCAGCCGCAGAGGCTGATCCTGGGCGAGTATGTCCTCATAAATATCCTGGGCAAGGGCGGGATGGGTGTTGTCTACCGGGCTCGGCACCGGATCATGGATCGCGTCGTGGCCTTGAAGACGCTCCCCCCGGCCACGATCAAGCCGGACTCGGTGCAGCGTTTCTATCGCGAGGTGAAGGCGGCGGCACGCCTCTCGCACCCCAATATCGTCACGGCCTTCGACGCGGGCGAGCATGCCGGAACGCATTACCTGGTCATGGAATATGTCGTCGGCCGAGACCTCTCGGCAATCGTGAAGCAGAAAGGGCCGCTGCCGTTGCGGCAGGCGATTGACTATATGCAACAGGCGGCCCGCGGGCTGGCGTTTGCCCACGCGCATGGCGTCGTCCACCGCGATGTCAAGCCGAGCAACCTGCTGCTGAACCAGGAGGGCGTGGTCAAGATCCTCGACATGGGCCTGGCACGGCTGAGCGAGAACCTCGCCGGCGGACCCGAGGCCATGGAACTGACCGGGACCGGCCAGATCCTGGGAACGGTCGATTACATGTCGCCGGAGCAGGCCGAGGACGTCCGTTCGGCCGATCAGCGTTCCGACATCTACAGTCTGGGTTGCACGCTGTTCTACTTGCTGACGCGCCGGGCAGCGTACGGAGGCGAGACGATCGTGAAGCGGATCCTGGCCCACCGCGACGAGCCGATTCCTTCCGTGATGGAGATTCGCCCCGATTGCCCTGAGAGGCTCGACGCCGCGATCCGGCGGATGCTGGCGAAGCGGCCGGAGGAGCGGCCGCAGAGCATGGCCGAGGTCCTGGTCGAACTGGAAGGCTGCCTGGCCAAGCCCAACGCGGCGCCGCCGCTGGTCGCCCAGCGTCCTGACCAATCGATCTCTGCCGGCAACTGGCTGGATGACATGCCACCCGATCGCGCGGTGCCCAGTACGGAAGACTCGCAGGTCCAGGAAGCGACGCTCAGTTCCGGGCCGGCGGAAGACTCGCCGCTGCCTCCGCCAAAAACCATCGCCGGTGGGGCTGCCACGGGGCACTCGCAGCCGCAAGCGCATGGCGCCGGGCCAAAGGAACCGGCGCCGACCGCGCGTGGCGGAATTACGTGGAAGATCATCGCCGCCGCAACGACGGCCGCACTGCTTGCCGTGGCAACGGTGACGGCGTTCATCTTCCGTTTGCCCGGCAGTGACCCGGCGGCCGGAATCGATTCGGCCGCCAATCCCAAAGCCAGCGGGGCTCTGGCGCAAGACGATGCCAAAAATAGTGCTTCGGGCAAGCCGGCGCCCACACCCAATCGGCCCCAGGGCTCCGCATGGGACGAGGCCTGGGCCGAGACCCAAGGGCGGGCCGATCGCCTGATAGCCCAGCGGCAGTACGCCAAGGCGATCCGGGAGTACTCGACCCTGGCCGGCCGTTTCCGGGATGCGGCAGCCCAGCAGCGCTGCAACGAGGCAATCCACCACCTCCAGGCTGAGGCCGACACGGCGCTGCAGAAGGTGGAGAGCACGGCCCGCCAGCATCTTGCCCAGCGGCAGTTCGTCCAAGCGCGGGCCGCCCTGCAGCCGGCGCTGGCCACCTTTGGCCCGCTCCCTGCGGTTGCCCGGGCCAGGAAGCTGCTGGATGAGATTGACGCGGCAGAGAAGCAGGCCCAGTCGGCGGCCGTCAAGCCGCCGGTGACGACGGCCGTCTTGCCCGCCCTGCTCAAGCAGCGCGAACTCAACGCAACCTTCACCGCGGAGATGGCGGCGGTCGAACGCCGCGTGGCGGTCTGGGATTTTCAGGGAGCGATCCGGGAGTCGGAAAACGTGAACTTCGACTCGCCCGAACTGACCGCTCGCCTGGCTTCCCGTCGCGAACAGATTGGGCGGATGGCCGACCTGAAGGGCCGCATCATCGACGCCATCAATCGGGCCAATCCACACCTGATGAAGGCCGACCTGATGCTGCGAGGAATCAACGGCGCGATCGACAATGCCGACGGCGAAGGAATCACGGCCACGCTGCTCAACGGCAGGCAGGAATCGGTCACCTGGTCCGATTTGGGGCCGAAGGCCACGACCAATCTTCTCGACTATAGCGTGCGGCGTGAGAACGCGGGCGATTGGCTGGCAGCCGGCCTGCTTTCTCTGAAGATCCAGGATGCCCAGACCGCCGAGCAGGATTTCGACAAGGCACGCTCGCTGGGCGCCGACATCGCAACTTACCAGGCCGTGTTGGCGGAGCGGGAGCTTGACGCGATCCGAGAGCTGCTTGCCAAGCACAAGTATCCGGAAAGCGTGTCGCTTCTGGCGGCGGTTGAAACGAAGTACGGCAAGATCCCCTGGTTCAAAGCCAACCAACTCGAACTCGACGCTGCGGCGAAGGAGGCCAGGCGGGGATTGCGCGAGAAGGACGCCGAAGCCCTCTACGCCCAGGCGGCAGGGCTGCTTCACAGCGGCGACTTGTACGAACTCAAGGCGCTCGTCGGGCAGTTCGAGGCCAAGTATGCCGACAGCGACGTGGCCGCCGATCCGCAGCGCAAGCCGTCGTGGGACGAGTTGCGGAAAGCGGTTGTCGATCTCGGTCCTCTGGTCCGAGTGCGGAGGGACGGCAAGGGCGACGCCACAACCATCCAGGAGGCCGTCGCCGGCGCGGGGCGGAACGCCATGATTCAAATCGAAGACAGCGGGCCGTGGAACGAGGCGATCGTCGTTCCCGCCGAGAAGGAAGGGCTGACGATTCGCGGCAAGAAGGGCCTCTTGCCCGTCATTACCGCGTCGAGCGGCCAGAGCTACGCCGAGAACTTGCTCGTGCAGTCGCCGCAATTATCCTTGGAAAGGCTGGTCATCGTCCGTGCCGATTCGGGCTCGCTGGGGGCGGCGATCACGGCGGGCAAGGCCGCGGTGTCGCTACGTGGGGTGGTCGTGTACGGCCAGGTGCTCGCAGGCAGGCTCGACGCCCACGAGAGCGTGTGCGTAGCCGGAGTCCGCGCCCAGCAAGGGACCATCGCCAGGAATTGCGTGTTTTTTGGGCACGCCTCGTTTGGTCCGGCGAGCATGCTGGAGAACGTCCTGGTCTGCAACGGCGGCGCGGACTGCGGCGCGGGTTCGCGCTTGCGGCATTGTACGATCGTTGGGCCTCTTCGCATGCTGGGCC
This sequence comes from uncultured Planctomycetia bacterium, assembly GCA_963824275.1. Classification (GTDB taxonomy): domain Bacteria; phylum Planctomycetota; class Planctomycetia; order Pirellulales; family Thermoguttaceae; genus JANXQG01. The sequence continues at coordinate 310,770 of CAWGOT010000015.1, forward strand.
TGTCGAGCACGATCACCGACAGCATCGTCACGGCGATCAACACGCCCAACGAAGGCCATACGATCGAACATTGCGACATCTTCGGCGAGAATGCAAACCCCAACCAGGCAACTCCTGGCAAGGGCTGCATCAAGGCGCTGCCGCCGTTTGTCGAGGCGAAGACGTTCGATTACAGGCTGCAGGCAGGCAGTCCTTGCCGCAAGGCGGCGTCCGACGGCAGCGACATGGGATTCGCTTACCCCTTTGAGATTCAAGCCTTGCTCAAGGTGGCCACCGATCTGCGGAATCGGGGCCAAGGCAAATAGGTCTCACGGAGCGTTGCCTACCGTACTTCCCGGCAAGAACTGCGGGGCGCTGACGCCCATCGAGACGTAGATGCTCATCAGCCCCTCGACGCTCACGTCGGTCGGCTGGATCATCTCGACAGGTATGAAGAACAACCCTCCACCGACCGGCACGGGGGCCGTGGGCACGATGACAATGTAGAAGTCACGCCCATTGATGCAGAACTTCTCCGGCGAGACCAGCAGGGCGAGAATCCCGGCGCCGGTCTTTTCGCCAAAGAAGCAGAAGACGGCCTTCATCCCTTGCAGCTTCTCGGGGTCTTTCTTTTCAAAAAGTGTGACGAGTTGCTTCGAGGTGCCATAAATGCTATTGACGATGGGAATCCGCTGCATGGTTGCATCCATTAGTCGTTGCACGAGGTTCTTTGCCCCGGCCTCGACGAAGATGCCGATCAACAGCACGCCGCCCAGCACCAGCAGCCCGCCGACCGCGTAGGCAAGCGTATCGCTGGTAACGAACTGGAGCCCCAGGCGAGTCAGTCCGTCGCCGATCAGCGTGCGCGGTCCAAGAATCTGACGGACGAAGCCTGCCGCCCAGGCGATGATGGACACGGTAATGACCACCGGCAGGACCGCGAGAATCCCTGCCAGGAAGACTTGGAGAAAGCGGCGGAGATTATTTGAAACGAGTCTCTTCATACGGTTTCAACCGGTTTAGCTTACGGGTCCCGCGCCCACTCAACCGCCTGCTGAAAGTCGCCGCCCAGCAAACAGCACACCGCCAGCAAGCGCCGCGAATCGGCGGCGGGCTGGAGCGCATAACAGGCCCGCACCGCGCGCTGCGCCTGGGCCCACCGGCCGTCGCGAAGATCGAGCAGGGCCTGCCGCCGCGCCTGGCGGCAGGCCGCGTCGGCCCGGCGCAGGAGGGACAGATCGCAACGGCAGCGGCGGCAACTGTCGGACCAGGCCTGCGCCGCCCGACAAACGGGACAGATCAAACTGTGATCGAGCGAAGCGTCGGACATCGGCGTCAGGCGTCCTGCAGATAAAAGACGAGGTCTTCCAGTTCCGCTTCGACCTGCTTCAGCCGCGGCGACGAACGGTCCGCCGAGGCATCCATCAGGTCCTTGACCAGGCGGTCGATCTCCTGCTTGTCTTCCGCGCTGGCCTTGGCTGCCACGCCCAGGGCCTTGGAGATCAGGCCGCTTCCGCTGGCGACGGCCGAAGCCACCTCGGCGGGAACGTCCGCCGCGGGATCGCGGCCGCCGTCGCCCTGCACGCTGGCGATGGCCGAAGAAGCCACGTCCACGGGCTGCCGCAATCCCTGCTCGCCGGCGGAACTTGCCTGGCTGCGCCGCCGGGAGCGGGAGAGTGCATTCTCGAGCGTCAACTGCTTCTGCAGGCCGGTGGCATGCTCCTCGGCCGTGACTTTCAGGATGCCGTTGAGGTCCAAGCCGAAGCGAACCAGGATCTCGTTGCCGGCCTCGACTTCGGAAAGCCCCTCCAGCAGGAATTCGCCGATGAACTGGTTGTTGCGGACGTCCCTGTCCTCGCCCTGGTAGACGGCAATCCGCGCCGTTTCCTGCCCATCGTAGGCCGTGGCGACCATTTCCGAGCGCGTGGCGGGCAGCGCGGTATTGCGGTGGATGATCCGCACGAACTTGTGTTCGGACATCATGCCCTCCAATTCGCCCAGGGCCTGAATCCCCAGCGTATGCGGCGTGATGTCGACCAGGACCTGCCCCACGTCGATGCCGTTGATCAGGCCGCCCTGGACGGCCGCCCCCATGGCGACGCACAGGTCGGGATCGACCTCGGTGTGCAGCTCCCGCCCCAACCGCTGCTCCAACAGGCGATGGACCAGCGGCGTGCGACTGGCCCCGCCCACAAGGATCACTTTGTCGATCTGCGGGGCTTGAGGTGGGCGTCGTCCAGCGACTGATCGACGCAGGTCAGCGTTTTCGCCAGCAGAGGCTCGATGAGGGCTTCGTACTCCGCGGCGGATCTCCAAATTGAGGTGCAATGCCGCGCCGCCGGCCTCGGCGATGAACTCTTCCTGCAGCGCAGCCACGGCCTCGGCGGAAAGGCCTTCTTGGCCTCCTCGACGGCCCCCAGCACCCGCGACTTGGCCGCCAGCGACTTCCGCAGATCGACCTTGTGCTCTTTGGCGAACTCGTCGCAGACGTGGTCCAGCAGCAGTTGGTCGAAGTCGTCGCCGCCCAGGTGCGTGTCGCCGTGGCTGGCGAGGACCTCGACCACGCCCCGCTCCACCTGCACGATGGAAACGTCGAAGGTGCCGCCGCCCAGGTCGTAGACCAGCAGCCGCTCCATGCTCTCGGAGTCGGGATCGTAGGTCAAGGCGGCGGCGGTGGGCTCGTTGATGATGCGGACGACCTCCAGGCCCGCCAACTCGCCCGCCTCGCGGGTGGCCTCGCGCTGCACTTCGTTGAAGAACGCGGGCACGGTGATCACCGCCTTGCGGACCGGGTGGCCGAGGTACTGCTCCGCCCGCTCCTTCAGGCGGCCGAGAATGATGGCCGAGATTTCCTGCGGCGAATACTCACGATCGCCCAACCGCACCCGCACGTCTTCGCCCATCTTCCGCTTGATGGAGCGGACGGTCCGCTCGGGGGCCAGGACCCACTGGTTGCGGGCCGGCGTGCCGACCAGCAAACGGCCCTCCGGATCCAGGCCGACGACCGAAGGGAGGATGGCCTCGCCGTCGGTGCGGATGACTTCGGGCTGGCCGTCGCGGATCACGGCCACCTCGCTGTTGGTCGTGCCCAAATCGATGCCGATGATCGTTTCCATGAATGTTGCTCCTTTGTCTATGGGTTCTGATTGTTGTTGGGCAGTTGGTTGTAGGACGGATTGCTAATCCGTCGTGCTTTCCGGGACGGATTAGCAATCCGTCCTACGGCGATCCTTTACGGCGTCTTGCGGGCCGCCCGGACCTCCGCAAAGCGAACGACTTTGTCGTGCCAGCGGTAGCCGGGGCGGATTTCTTCAACCACCGTGCCCGGGGCATGCGCGTCGCTATCGACGACCTCGACCACGGTCATGGCGTGAGGATCGACCGGCAGGCCCACGGCGGCCATGCGGTATAGCCCTTCCTTGGCCATCGCGCGCTGCAGCCGCTTGCGGACCATGTCGTAACCGTCGACCAGGGCATCGACGACCCGCTTGCGATCCTCGGCGTCGGCCTGGCAGAGCTTGCGAGCGGCGGCATACCAGGAGTGGCAGAGCCAGCGTTTCCAGCCGGGCTGGGCCGCATCCAAGTCGGCCAGATGCCCGGAAAAAGCGGCCTGCGACTTGTCCAGCCGCTGGCGGGCCGACTCCACCACGGCCTGGGCCCTTCCCAGGGCCTCGTCGAGATCGGCCAGCGATTCGATCAAGGGCAAGGCCGCCCGGCGGGCCGCCTCCGCCTCTTGGGGCGCAACCGCGCGAAACTGCCGGCTCGCCTCCTCCATGGCGGCGATGGCCGCGGCCGTCTGTTCTTCCAGTCCTCGACCGCTCTTGGTCTGCAATTTGACCTCGTGCCGCAAGGCCGTGAACTCGCGGGCCAAATCGACGAGCCCAAGCTCGTCGGCGGGGACGTCATTTGCGGCGCCAGCCTCGCCATTCGACTCGCGCGGCGACAGGCTTGCACCCGGTGCCCGGCTCTCTGCGCGGGTCTCGTCGAGCCAGTCGCGGAATCTCTTCAACAGCACGTCGGTTTCAGGCCAATCGCTCATGGCAACTCCGGATCATGGTTTGGCCAGCGTCAAGAGGGTCTGCGTCGGGATGCGGGCGCTGCGGAGGTGGCTCTGAACCTCGGCGATCAGGCCGGGAATCGAATCTTCCTTGCCCACGCCGAACAGCAGCGACCGCAGGCGGACGGCCGGATCGCGCAACTGCTCATAGGCGGCGCGGATCGAGGCGAAACGCTCCGGGCGCGATCGGGCGGGAATTGGCGGACCAATTCCAGGTAACGGTCGCGAATCTCTCGTTCGCCGGCCTGCGGCGAAATCTCCAACGTTGCGTAGGGATCGACCATTATTTCCTCCCCATTGCTGCGGCCGACGACAACTTTTCCAGGATCTTCTTGGCCATTTGTTCCGGTTCCATGCCGGCCTCGTCACACAGGCGTTTGAGAATGCCGATGATTTCCTCCCGCGTGCCGCGACCCTGGAACAACTCCGGGTTAAGTCCCGCAAAATCGTCCGCCGCGCGGCTGCCCCGCCGCCGCGGCAGGGCCGCGCCGGCATTGTCCAACATCCTCAAACGCCGGCCGGCAATCTGCTGAATCTCTTTGGCTTTAGGGTGCGACGACGTCCTGGCGGTCTCGATCGCCTTCTCAAAGCACTCTCGCGCAAGTCGCGGTCGCAGGACGAGGGCCCGCGACGCATTTCCAGTTCGCCCCGCGTGACATGGAACTCCGGTTCCTGTGCAAACTTCTTGCGGCCGATGTCGAGGAATTTCAGCAACGGCCTGCGGACTTCCCTGGAGTTGCCATCTTCAAGGACCCGATCGAGGAAGCGGCAAACCTGCAACAGATCGTCGGCCTGCCAACGAATCCGAGAACAGCCGCTGACATACTTGATGACCCGCTCCAGGTAATCGTTCAGAAAGGCATGCTGTGCCGGTAAATGGGCCTGCTTCGTCCATAAGGACCCGCATCCGCCGCGCCATGGGGCCGGCGACGCGGCTCCGCCGCTTCTTCAGGCTCGCTTGCCAGCGATCGAGAAAGTACTGCGGCGAGCCTCCGAGTTCGAAGGGCAAATCATAGCGAACGGCCTCGATGGCCAGGGCGAGGTAAACGTCGGCCGGGTCGTCGCATTCCGCCAGGGCTTGCTCCACCCACCGCATGCCGGTTGTGGCCAAGCCGGCCTTGAGTTCGATCATCGCCCGATGGACGGCGAGGTCGTAGCGGCACCTGCCCTCGGCTGTGCCGGCGGCGGGCACCATGTACTCATGGTCGACGGCCGCCAATTCGGCATGGGCTGCGTCGGGCTGGCCCTGGAGCGTCAGGGCCTGGGCCGCCATGAGATGCCCTGCGACGACCATCTCGAGCATCTCTTCGCTAGCCGGCTTGAGGCGGCGGGCCTGCAAGGCGTAGTCGCGGGCCGCCAGGGCATCGCCGCGCTTGCGGTGATAGCGGAAGAGTGAGACGATTGCGTCGAGATCGTCCGGAACATGCGCCACGAGCCGCCGATGGACTTCGGCCGCGGCGTCCTCTCGCTGCCACTGCGTGTAATTCTGGGCCAAGGCATGGTACGCCGACGCGAGATCGGGCGCGAGTTCAATCGCCTTGCTGAGGCACTCGATCGTCTTGGTCCGCGCAAGGCCAGGCCAGTCATCGCCTTGGGCACGGGCCTCTTCCTCGCGGGCCCGCCGACAATGCTCGCAGTCGCATTCCTCCCCATCTTCTTCCGCCCACCGCTCCCCTAGCCGTTCCCAGACCATGGCCTGCGCCAGGGTCCGCTCCGAAGGCTTGAAATCGGGGATGGAGGCCAGGTCTTCCAGATAGTCAATCCAATACTGCTGGACCGTTTCAATATCTGCGTCATCCCTCTCCGCGATCATCGCCCGGGCCCGATTCCAGCGGGGATCCCAGGGCGGCGGGTCGTTGCCGATCGCCAGCTCGTTCAGCCACCTCATGTTGGCCTTTCGAATCGCCATGTCGTAGAAGAGGCGGTCGAGCCGCTGGGCCAGGCTGGGCAGGCGGGCCTGAAACTCCTTCTTCCAGCGACGGACACCCGTCACGGCCTCCCGCCAACGATCGTCGCCCAAGCTCTTTTGCAAGGACTCGAGATACCAGGCGACCGATCCGCCAAGGATCGCCGACTCCAAGACGCGAATCGCCTGACGGAACTCGTCTCGGCTGCCCAAGACCGAGGCCGACCATGAGTACATGGTGCCTGCGCCGGCGGCCGCAGCCGGATTGGCCAGTCGCCGCAACGGCGCCGCCAAGCGAGCCGCGAAGCGGTCCGGCGAAAGGTGGTCCCAGTTGCCGCGCATCGCCGCGTCATCGCGACGATAATAGGCCGCCAGACCGCGGATGAAAAGTTTCCATTCCGCGAAAGGCGAATTGCGGGGCACGTCGCCCACAGCGGCCAGGGCCGAACCCTCGTCGCCCGTGCTTAGGGCGTCGAGGGCCGCGCGGACCATTGTCGCCCCCTCCCGAATTCCGGGCAGCGACGCCGGCGCCGTTAGCGGATCGGTCACGGCTCGATCGGCGGCACGGGCTAGAACGGCCGGGTCAGGCCCCTGCGCACCGCCGGGGATCTTGCCCGCCGCCAGACCGCCTGATCGTACAGACCCACGGCCAGAAGCAATTCGGGCAGCCCTTGTTGCACGTCCGGCAGCGACACGCCCAGAGCCAACAGTTCTTGGGCGGCCGCCCGCCCCTCCATTTGCAGGCCGGCACGGGCCAATTGGAGCCCTCGGGCCAACCAGGAGCGTTCGAGGATCTGGCGGTGGTCGTGGCTTGGATCTTGACGGAAGCAGAGCTTGGCGTTTTTCAGCGCGTCCTTGAAGTCCTGCTTCTCCATCGCCCTTTGGGCGTACTTGGAAAGTGTCGTCCGCAGACTGGCGATTTGCGTGTTTTTTGGACTTTTTCCCCATGTTGGCGACATCCGTGTTCGGGGGTCAAACTCAACAAATTATACACAGTTTCCAACTTCTGCAAATAGCCTGCTTGGCTGAAATCAGAAAATTCGCAAAACACGACCATCCGGGTTATAATGAGGGAAAGTTGTTCGCATCCACGCCTTGTCTCCCAATCGATTGGGAGCCATCGCCTCGTCCTGGTGGAGTCTCGACTTTGAAAAATCTCGCCCTGATCGGCCTGGGCCTCGGCCTGGGAATTGCCGTAATGGCCCTTTGTGTCAGACAGGCCCACGCCGCATGCTCATGGCGGCCCAGTGCCTGGGTTGGACGCTGGCCGCGGCTTGCCTGCTGCTCTTGCTGGGCTTGCAACTTCGCCGCGACCTCGTGCCGGACTATTTGAGCCTCTGCAAGGACAAGTTCTTCGAGCGCGACGGTTTCTGCTTCGGCGTCTCGTTGGATCGAGAAGACGCCTTGGCCATGTTCACGATCATGTTCCAAAGCCGCTATCTCGGGCCGTCGATCGCCCGCATCGCCCTGCGGCCGGCAGGGGCCCGCGTGGCGACTGTCTCGCCCGACATCCAATGCGGCCCGGCGGGGTTCGGGGTCGCGAAATTCCCCGTGGCCATCCCGCGGCGGCATCAGGGCAAGACCGTGACCTTCGAGATCGGCGTCGATGCCGATTATCCGCTGGGCAAGGGCCGCGAGGTCCGCTTTCGCAACGGGCGGACCATTCGCCATAATTCCCGATTCCGCAGCCTGACGGTCGTCGTGCAGGCGGTGCTGCATTCGCTGGTCGGGCATTTTCTCATCCATTCGCCCGCCCGCGATCCGCCTGACGCTGCCAGCCGACGTTGCGGAATATGTTCCGGACGGCGCGGTCGGGCGAATCGCAAGTGCTCTGGAGCATGTCGCAGAACGAACCGCTGCGATACGCGATGGAACGGTAACGTACTCATCACGCCGACCATGCTGCGCACGGCGCCCGCGTGATGACTGGCATCACGGCGGAGCGTGATGAGTACGGGTCACTCCACGCGGAAGAACTCGCCGCGTCGATTGGCGGCAGACCCTTGGGAATCCACTCGCCGGCGGCAGTCCGGCGTAAAGCTGCTTTGCGCTGGGGCGTGGCGGCGATTTCTTCCAGGGCATCGCCGATCCGCAGAACGTCGTCCACGCGATTGCTGATGCCGAAACTGGCGCGGACCACGCCGTACATCGCCTCGCGGCGGCCCGCGAGGACTTCGCCGCGGATGGCGGCGACCTCCGCCGCGGAAAGGCCCAGCAGCCGCGCGACGTAGGCGAACTGGCAGAGATGCCCGTGCCGCACGCCGATGCCGAACTCGTGGCTCAGCCGCGCGGCCAGCAGTGCATGCGGATGCCCTTCGGAGCGCGAAGCTCAGGATCGCGCACTTGCGCCGGGCCGAGTAATCCAGTTCGCCCAACACGCGGAGGCCGTCAATTCGCGGCAAGCGATGCCGGCGCGGCGTCGAGCAGATCCTGCTCGTGCCGCTGCGATCGCGGCGAAGCCGATCTTGTGCTTCAAGACCTGCGCGGCCACCGCCATGGCCACGATGCCCACGGCGTTCGGCGTGCCCGAATTCTCGCGGCGAAACGGCCTCGGCGGCCAGGTCGTATCGGGCGGGCGTGACGAAATCGACCGTGCCGCCGCCGATCTCGTCGGGCGGCGTGGCCGAGAGCAGCCGCGCGTCGCCCAGGAGCACGCCGGCCCCGAACGGGGCGTACATCTTGTGGCCTGGAAAGGCCAGAAAGTCGAGATGGTCGCCCTGCCCGCTGCCGCGCATCGAGATCGCCCGATGCCCTGCCAGCTGTGCCGCGTCGACGAACACCAAGCCGCCGTGGCGATGCGTGATGCGGGCGATCTGGCCGATGCGGAGTCAAGGCCGCCGGTCAGATTCGAGGCCCCCGTCACGGCAACCAGCACCCGTCCCTGCCCGTGCCGCCGGGCAAGATGATCTTCCAGGACGTTCAGATCCAACACACCGTCGTCGCCGGCAGGAATGCGGACGGGATTCAGGCTCCGCCAGGGCAGATCGTTGGAACTGTGCTCGAATTCGGAGAGGAGCACCGTGTCGCCGCGGTCGGCCCGCAGGTCGAGCTTCCGCCGCAGCTTGTTGACGGCGGCCGTCGTATTGCCCGTGACGCAGAGCAGCGTGTCGTGCGGATCGGCATCGACGAAATCGAGGATGGCCTGCCGCGCGGCGGCGAAGATTTCCGTCGACCAGCGGGAGTTGGCCCCGCTGCCGCGATGCACGCTGCCGTAGGTCGGCGAGGAATTCGCAGCACCTTCTCCTGCACGATCTCCAAGGGCCGGGTCGTGGCGGCGGCGTCGGCGTCGAGGTAATCAACGTCGCGTCCCAGGATCGTGGGAACGCGGCGATCCTGGCCGACCAGCGGCGGAAAGTGGGTTTGCGGACGAGTGGCGAGCATGGGTGGATCAGAAATCGTGCTACTGTAGCCGCTGAATTCCTCGTAAGGCTTTCTCGGAGAAGTCGCGGAAGCGGGTGTATTTATCGCTCCATTGCAGCTTGATGTCGCCGGTCGGCCCGTTACGCTGCTTGGCCAGGATCAACAGCCCCTGCCCGACGATGCCCAACTCCTCGGCCTTCTCCTTGGTGTGATAATATTCCTCGCGATGCACGAACATCACGACGTCGGCGTCCTGCTCGATGGCCCCCGATTCGCGGAGGTGGCTCAACCGCGGCCGGTGCTCTTCCTTGCCGCTGGCCTCGACCTGCCGGTTCAACTGGGCCAAACAAATAATAGGAACGGTCAACTCGCGGGCCAAGCCCTTCAGCCGCCGGGCCATTTTGGCCACCTGCTCCTGCCGCGGGTCGCGGGGATCGTCCGGCTGAACGAGCTGCAAATAGTCGATCACGATCAGGCCCAGGTTCTCCTTCGCGCTTCAGCCGGCGGGCGCAGGCGGCGATCTCGGTGACCGTGCGGCTGGGCGTGTCGTCGATGAACAGCGGCGACTGCGACAGCTTGCCGGAGGCCTCCATGAGTTTCTCCCGCTCATCGGCCGAGATGAACCCGCTGCGGAACTTGCTGCCGTCGATGCTGCCCTGCGAGCAAAGGAGTCGCTGGGCCAGTTCCAGCCGGGCCATTTCCAGGCTCACGAACAAGCACCGGCACGCGGGAAATGATGGCGACATTTTCCGCGATATTCGTGGCCAGGGCCGTCTTGCCCATGCTCGGCCGGGCCGCCAGGACGACGAACTCGCCCGGGTGCAGCCCGCCGGTCAACTGGTCAAGATCGCGGAAGTGGGTGGGCGTGGCGTCGCCCTCGCCGCTGGCCAGGCGGGCGTCGATGCGGTCGAAGGCCTCGATGAGCAGGTTCTCGATGTGGGTCACGCGATCGGTGCTCCGCCGGTCGTGGACGGCGAAGATCTTTTCTTCGGCGTGGCTCAGCAGCTCCTTTGGCTCGTAGGTCGGATCCCAGGCATCGCGGAGGATCTCGGTGCTGGCGTGGATCAATTCCCGCACCGTGGCCTTGTTGCGGACAATTTCCGCATAGTACGTGGCGTTGGCCGCATAGGGGACCGACTGGGCCACTTCGGCCAGGTAGGCCGCCCCGCCGATCGCCTCGTACTCGCCTTCCTGCTTCAGCCGTTCGACCAGGAGCGTGATGTCGATCCGCTTGCCCTGGTCGTGCATCGCCATCAGATTGCGATACAGCCGCTGGTTGGCGTCGGCATAAAAATCGCCGTGTCGCAGCATGAGGGCGATTTCGTCGCACATCTGCGGATCGAGCAGAAGGCTGCCCAGGACGGCCTTTTCCGCCTCCAGGTTTTGCGGAGGCAAGCGATCGAGAATTTCAGAGCTTAGTCGGGGGGCCGTGCGAGTCCGTTCGGTGCCATTCGAGTCGGCCATGGTCATCCGTGCTCCCAGAGAAAGTCCCTATGATAAGACTTTTGAGATCGGACGGCAATCGGTCGGGCCGGCGTACTAAACGCGGGGGGTGCTAAATCAGCTCTTCCCACATCCGCCGCAGCCCTGGTTGCACGAGGGCGTGATTAGCGGCAGTCCTCCGCTCTTATCCGCGTCCTTCGAGCCGCACGTCGCCGCAACCGGCCCGCACGACTTGGAGCCGCAAATGCACTTGCTTTCTCCCGCCGCCACGCGGCGCAGGCGCACAACCGTGTAAACGGCGGCCGCCGCCACCAGAAGCAGAACGAGGATGTTTTCGGTCATGGGGGTCATGACTTGCTCCTTATAACCCTAACCACGTTCCCAGTTGATACGTCACCAAAGCACCGATATAGGCCAGGCCCGTCATGTACGTGAAGGAAAAAACGGGCCACCGCCAACTGTTCGTCTCCCGCCGGATCACGGCCAGCGTCGCTGCGCACTGCGCAGAGTGCGAAAAACACCATCAGCGAAAGCGCCACGGGCAAGGTGAAAACCCGCCGATCCGTGCCGTCCCAGACGGCCCGTTGAAGGCGGGCGCCCAACGTCCGGCGGTCTTCTTCCGATTTCGATTCGATATTGCCGAGCCCATAAATAACGCCCAGCGTGGCAACGACCACCTCCCGCGCCGGGAACGAAGCGATTACCGCACAACCGATCCGCCAGTCCCAGCCCAAGGGACGAATCACCGGCTCAATCGTTTTGCCCATGAACCCCAGCACGCTGTGCTGCTGATACTTGGCCGCGATCTGGTTGTCCAGCTCGGCCAGCTTGGCGTCGATTTCCGCCCGTTGCGGACTGTCGTCCGGCGTCGACTTCATCGCGGCCGCCAGCGTCTCCTTCTCCTGCAGTTCCTGCTGGACCACACGCGGATTGTGCGGATAGTAGGCGGCCGCCCAAACCACGATCGAAATGGCCAGGATCAGCGATCCGGCCGTGCGGAGGAAGATCCAGGCCCGCTCCCACACGCGCAGGACCACGGTTCGCGGCGAGGGCCATTTGTAGCTCGGCATCTCCATTACAAAGGGCGGCGTGGCGCCGCGGAGGATCGTCCGCTTCAACACCAGCGCCACGATCACCGCGGCCACGATCCCCAAGACGTACAGCGAAGCCAGCGTCAGCCCTTGCAAGCCGACCGTCCCACCCAAATACATTGTCTGCGGCACGAAGGCCGCAATCAGCAGGGCATAGACCGGCAACCGGGCGGAACAGGTCAAGAGCGGCGCCACCAGGATCGTCGTCAGCCGGTCGCGCTCGTTCTCGATCACCCGCGCGGCCATGATCCCGGGCACGGCACAGGCGAACGACGACAGCATCGGGATGAACGACCGGCCGCTCAACCCGGCGCGGACCATCACGCGGTCCATCAGGAAGGCGGCTCGGGCCATGTAACCGCAGTCTTCCAAGAGGGCGATGAAGGCAAACAGGATGAGGATCTGCGGCAGGAATTGCAGCACGCCGCCCACGCCGCCGATCACGCCCACGGAGAGCAGGCTCTGCAACGCGCCTGGGGGCATGCGGGCATCGACGTAACTGCTCAGCCAATCGAAGCCCGCGCCGATCCCGTCCATCAGCGGCCGGGCCCAGACGAAGACGGATTGGAAAACCATGAGCATCACGACCGCGAAAACGATCAGCCCCCAGAAACGATGCGTGAGCACCCGATCGATGCGGTCGGTGACCGTATGCGGAAAGTCCTTCGGTTCGGAGACCACGCCCTGGAGCATCGAGCGGGCCCAGGCATAGCGGACCGTGGTTTCCACGGCCGGAATCGGACAGCCCCCCGCTTCGACCCGCTCACGGGCCGCCCGCAACGGACCGAGGAACTGTTCGTCGGCATTGGGCAGCAGGGTATTCTGGAAGTACCCGCTGGCATCCAGGAGCAATCGCCGCACCAGCGCCGGCGGCAGCAGGGGACGCCGAGCTGGGAGCGGGGAGCTGGGAACGGGGAGCCCGGACGGAGAGGGTGGAGTTGGGAGCGGGGAGCAGGGGGTCGGAATTGTCCGGGCTCCCCGCTCCCTGCTCCCCGCTCCCAACTCCGCGTGGCAGCCTTGGGTGGCCAAGTGAACCTGGAGTCCGCGGACCTCTTTTTCAAAGACTGCGGGAAAGAGCGAGGCATCGGCCCTCGGCCCGCTGCCGACGGCCTCGATCAAAGCGGCCTTCAACTCCGCCAGGCCCAGCCCTCGATTGGCCTGGATCGGCACCACGGCAATCCCCAGCCGATTTTGCAGATGTCGAAGTTCGAGCTTGATGCCCCGACTGGCGGCCACGTCGAGCATGTTCACCGCCACCACCGTGGGCAGCCCCAACTCCAAGACTTGGCTCACAAGATACAAATGCCGCTCGAGATTCGACCCATCGACGATGCAAAGCACCGCGTCGACCGTGCCGACGTCCGATTGGCGCTGCAAGAGCACCTCGACGGCAACCATTTCGTCGCGCAATCGGGCCGCAAGGCTATACAGACCCGGCAGATCGACGAGTTGGAACCGCCGCCCCGCATGTTCCATCCGGCCGACTTTCTTTTCGACCGTCACTCCCGGATAGTTGCCGACGTGCTGATGTATCCCCACCAGCGCACCGAAGAGCGTCGACTTGCCCGTGTTCGGATTGCCGATCAGGGCAACCGTCAGCGTCGCTTCCTCAACGGTTGGTGACATATCTCGAGTGGGCCAAGGATCAGTCGCCCGGCGCCTATCAGCCCGATTCTTGGGGCACGACGGAGATGCTCAATCCATCGTCGGCGCGGAAGCAAATCTTATTCCCGGCCATGCGAATGATGCAAGGGTTCCCCGGCCGGAACATCTCGATACAAGTCCCGCCCCGCAAGCCAAATTCTTCTAGCCGGTGAACGTGGTCCGGATGTCCGTGAATCCGGCTGATCCGCGCGGTTTGGCCGGTTCGCAATTGTTCGAGCGGAATAGGGCGGTTGTGCATGGTGGAGTTGGCGGATCGCGGCAAAAAAGCGCCTATTCTCTGCGAAAGATCAGACCGGGCAATCGTGGCCCCGTGAGTGGTAGCCTTCTCAGTGTAGTCCTGTCAGGCAACTTCTATTAAAGGAATCGACCTCGGCCACGGCTTGGCTGAACAAGTTTCCGCAGGCAGCATGCTGATTCGCGCGCCGATCACTGGAGTGAAGTATAAAGACCGGGCTCGCAAGAATCAAGGGTGAGGATTATCACATGCCCACACACTGGCTCGTGTGTAAATATCATGGCAAATGATCGTACCCCCAGCGGAGTGAACCGCAAGGGAACGGTCTACCCACCAGAGTGCTACCCCGACGATTGACGAGGGAATCACGCCACGTAGCCCGAAAATCTTCTTGCTAACTACTCCGGTTGCGTTTAGACTAGAGATTGGTAGGCATCTCTCGTCTTGCAACAATCTCCTCATCAATTTCTCACCATTCTTTGACTTGACACTCGCGCGGATGGCAACTAGGGTGAACAGCTATGAACGGCAACGATGCTCTTGATCCACAAGCTAGCAACGGCGATACAATCGATTTGGCCTCGACTTCCCGGCGCGTCGTCTTGCATCGCTTGACGGCGGTCCGTCGAGAAAAAGGAATGAGCCGTCGCGAACTGGCGGAGCGGCTTGGCATTTCCGTCCCGGAACTTCGAGTGCGGGAAGCATCGCCCGACCTTCCGATCAGCATGCTCTGTCAGTGGGCCTCCGTGCTTGATGTGCCGGTAACCGAGGCTCGTCGTTGAACCGGATGACTGCTTGCCTCCAACCCGCCTGGCACAATCGCAGGCAACCCGGCTGATGAAGGTGGCGGCCAAGCTCCGCGATCGCTCCCGGCGGCGCGCCATTCAGCGGCTGGCCCAGACTTTCGTGGAGCAATTGGCCGAGATTCTACCCGCCCTGCAACAACTTGGGCAGAAGAACCATCGCCGTCCGGCGCGTATTCATCGGCGGCCGTCCGATGTCCCGCGCCCCCTGCCGGAGCGCGTCTTCATGCAACGCCCCGACGCCCATGATAGCTAGGTTGGTACGCACCGGGTGGGAATCGCAAGGGGAAGTCGCCATGGAACGCAATGCGTTGATCGAAGCCTATCTGGACGGCGAAGCAACTCCGCGCTGGCGTGGCCGGTTTATCGCCCGAGGAAGTCAAGCTCCGGCCGATCGCCGGGAAATGGTCGACGCTTGAGGTCGTCTGCCACCTGGCCGATTTCGAGATCGTCTTCGCCGACCGCATCCAGCGCGTGATTGCCGAGAACAACCCACCCTTGCCCAACGGCGACGAAAACCTCTTCGCCGCGCGCCTGGCCTACCACGATCGCGACCTGCAGGGCGAACTCGCCTTGGTGGACGCGATCCGCCGCCACGTCGCCGCCATCCTGCGAACGCTGAAACCGGAGGACTTTCAGCGCCTGGGCATTCACTCCGCGGCTGGCCCCTTAACGCTCCAGACGCTCGTCGAGCGCGCCAGCGGTCACATCGCGCATCACCTCAAGTTCATTGCCGAAAAGAAGCGGGCGCTGGGGAGGTAGCACCGGAGACGACTCTCGTGCGAACCGCAAAGATCATTCTGCTGAGCACCGCCGCCGCAACTGCCTACGGCGTCGCACACGATCAGATCACCGCCCGTCTGTGCGTCGAATACTTCACGATCGCGCATCCACCGCTTTTTCACACGAGTTCGCCCACGGTCTTGGGAATCTGCTGGGGGATTGCCGCGACCATCGGCGTGGGGGCCTTGTTGGGCACTCTGCTGGCCCTGGTTACGCAGTCGGAACGCTTGCCGCCGGTTCCGATACGGCGACTGCTGAAATCGATACTGGGGCTATTGGCGGTGATGGCGATTTCCGCAGCGCTGGCCGGCGTTGTCGGATTCGAGCTTTCGCGGTCGGCGATCGTGGGCCTTCCCGCCTCACTTGCCGAACTGGTTCCGCGGGGCCAGCACGACCGCTTCATGGCTGTCTGGTTTGCGCACGGCGCGAGTTACTTCGTCGGCATCGCAGGCGGCCTGCTCATCATCTTGCGGATTTGGCGGCAAAGAGGTCGCCCCAGCGTGATTACGATTCTTCCCCGAACCAAGGGCGCGATCGCCCGGGCAGTGATTCTGGCTGCTATTGCGGGCCTTGTCCTGTGGGCTCGGTTCGGCAAGTGGTGAACGAGTCAATAGCTCCCTAGCCCCTCTCTTCATACAGGTCGTAGAGATCGAATAGCGCCTCGCGCAGATTGCCCTCGTGCCGGGCCAGCCGCTGGAGCAGATCCTCAATCTCGATCCGCGGCGGAAAGCCGTCTTGCAGCCGCTGGACCACGCTCCAGGCCCGCGACTCGTCGACGGCCGTTTCGTAGAGGGCGGGCAAATCGGAGCGGCGATGCGATGCCACGACGAGGCCCGCGCCATGCGTACGGCAGAAGCGTTTCAGCAGCAGCCGGTGCCAGGGATGAAGTTGTTCGACGCCATCGACTGCGGCCACCCCCAGACCAGCCGGGTGCCGCAAGGTCCCAAGGAAGTCGCGCGGCAAATGTCGCTGTCCGGCCACGATGGTGACGGAACTAACCGGCCGGCCGCGGGCTTCGATGGCGGGCGTCAAGGCAGCCAGCAACGTCGACTTGCCGGTGCCGTGGCCACCGGTGATCTGGCCCTGCCAGGCGTTGGCCTCCAGAACATCGACAAGCTGCTGGAGGCTCTTGCCCTGCTCGAAGACAAAGTCGATCGTGCCCGGCCGCAACCGTGCCGCACAAAAGGGATTCGTCCGATCGAGGTTGGGAGGCGGATTGAGCATAAGGAATGAAAGCAATGAAAATCCGAAATCCGAAACCGAAACCGAAACAAATTCAAAATCCAAAGAAGAAACGTTCAAAACGGGTTTGAAGTTTTGAGTTTTGAGTTCTTAATTCTAAATTTGTTTCGGATTTCGGATTTCGGATTTCGGATTGGTATTTTTGGCTGGCGGCACGTTTCCCATCCGGAAGAGCTTTTGGGCCACGAGGTCACGGCCGCGCTTGAAGATCACCCGCACGCGAACGCACCAGCGAATCTTCACGATCTGGCCGTCGTAGCTCAACGGACTTTGCGGCAGCGTGGTGCTGAAACGATCGGGACGGCGCGGATCGCCCAGCTCGCCACTCTCGGCATCCTTCCGCCAGAACTCGTGGACGGCCATGTCCTCGTCGCCCTTGCCCTCGCTGTACCAGAGGACCGAGACCTCGACGGCCTGCAGGCCCTGGCCTTCCGCCGCGTCGATGCGGTATTCGCCAGAGAGCGTCGCGCCGGGCCAGTAGAGGCGGCCGTTCTCGTCCAGGCGGATGATGATTTCCGGTTCGTTCATGGGGCGGGGCTCCCGCTGGCCGGGGACCCGCTGGCGGGCGCCGTGTACCCACGGTCGGCGACGGGCAAGGGCCGCACGACCACGGGGAACGATCGCTGGAATCCGGGCCAGCCGACGATCTCGCCGCGGACCATCAGCTTCCACTGCACCTGGTTATGGCTGGCGCGGAAGGAGTGCATGGCCTCGGCGGGAATGGGCACATCACATTCTGCCTCCAGCGGCTCGCCCGGCCGGATGATCGCGCTGCCGCCGGCATGCAGCGACTGGCGAAAGACCTCGCGGCTCTCGGTGCGGGCGTTCGTGCCCTGGCGAAAGACCGCTTCTTCCTCGCAGGCCAGCGAGACCTCGAGCGATTTCAGCGTCAGATTCCCCGACTGCGAGAGGAAGAGGCGGTAGCTGCGGCCCGGCAGCAGGGGATGGTCGCTGATCTCGACGAGCGTAGGGCCGATGCCGGCCGTTCGTCGCAGCAGCCTGGCGAAGACGAGCACCAGCACCACGCCCACGGCCAGGAAGGGCACGATGAAAAGCATGATCGGCCAGTCGGGAGCCCCGGCGAAAATGCTGCCCACGGCCATCACCACGAAGACCGACACCGCGCCGTTCCAGGCCAGGCAGACCGCCAGCAGGCCGAACAGCGTCCAACCGGGCGACTGCGTCAGCGGCAGGCGATAGGCCAGGCGCGTGCCGGGACTGCTGGTGATTTCGCTGCCGTCGGGGATGTAAGGGTACTTGGGATCGACCGTCGGCGGCAGGTCGAACAGTTCCGCGGCCGGCACGCTCCGTACGGCGGCCGCGCGGCGCTCGGCCGATTTGCCCCACTGCAGCGCCGTGTAGACCAGTCCGCCGATGCCGATCACCACGAACGAACCGGGTATCAAAAGCGCCGGCCAGATCCACCACTGGTAGCCCCGCACGAGCACCACGGTCTGCGGGTCGGCCGGATCGTACCAACAGGGATACGATTGCCCCACAACAAAGCGACCGATGGCTGCCTGGGCTTCGTCCCGCGTGCCGCGCGTGGCGTGATGGATGTCATAGGTTTTCGAGGAATAGGTCACGCCCCCCGCCTCGTACTCGATTTTGACCTCGGGCTGGAAGAGATGCCTTTCTCGCTTTCGATTTCGGCCACTCGCGTTTCGATGACCTTGCACGGCTGCTCGACGAAGCCGTGATTGACCCGCCATTCGGGGATGATCAACCAGACGACGCCGAAAACGATGCAGGCGCAACCGACCACCAGCAGGACGGCGTAGAAGACCGCCTCGCCCACGTTGCCAAGCAGCCGGGAGCCGGTCCGTCGGTGGCCTCGCTTTTTTTCAAAGTAGCGAAAGTAACGAGCCACGACAGCGTTTTTTCTTCCTAACGGCAGAAGTCACAATCAACGACAATTCCTCCGCAAAGTATACCAGGACTGCCGAATTTCAACAATTACCCGCAGCGGCCCCTGCCGGAAACAGTTGAAGTCGGTATATTTGGTCAGATGGAGCATTTGCTTGAAGACCTGACCGAGGCCCAGCGCGAGGCCGTCCTGCACCACGACGGCCCCTTGCTGATCCTGGCCGGACCGGGCAGCGGAAAGACGCGGGTCATTACCCATCGCATCGCCCGGATGCTGGCCGACGGCGTGCCGGGACACCAGATCCTGGCCCTGACCTTCACGAACAAGGCGGCCGACGAGATGCGGCTCCGCGTCGAACGCCTGGCCCCCGGCAGCCAGGTCTGGATCGGCACCTTCCACCGCTTCTGCGCCCGGCTGCTGCGGAAATACGCCCCGCTCGTCGGGCTTGGAGGAAAACTACACGATCTACGATACCGGCGACAGCATGCAGGCCCTGCGGCGGGCGATGGGCCAGTTGCAGATCGATGCTGCGTTCGCCTCCCCCGAGGCGATCGCCCGCGCCATTAGCTGGGCGAAGAACAATCTCATCACGCCCGATCAGTATCAGCCCAAGTCGGGAAATCCCCTGGGAAGCGTCGTGCAGAAGATCTACCCGCCTATCAGGCCAAGCTTGCCGGCTCGAACGCCGTCGATTTCGACGATCTGCTGCTGCACGTCGCCACGCTGCTCCGCGAGAATCCCGACGGTCCGGGCGGATCTCGACCAGCGCTATCGCTATATCCTGGTCGACGAGTACCAGGACACGAACCTGGCCCAATACGCGATCGCGCGGGCCCTGTCGATCGATTATCCGAATCTGGCGGTGACCGGCGACCCGGATCAGTCGATCTACGGCTGGCGGGGGGCCAATCTGAACAACATCCTCGATTTCGAGAAGGACTTTCCCGAGGTCCGCGTCGTCCGCCTGGAGCGGAACTATCGCAGCACGAAGCGGATCCTGCGGGTGGCCGACGAACTGATCTCGCACAACCTGCGGCGGAAGAAAAAGGCCCTCTTCACCGAGAACGAGGCGGGCGAAGCCGGTCCGCATGGTCACCTATCGCACGCACAAGGACGAGGCCGAGGGCATCGCCGCCGAGATTGCCGGCGAGATCGCCGCCGGCCGCCGCCGGGCCCGCGATTTCGCCATCTTCTATCGCACCAACGCCCTGAGCCGGTCGTTCGAGTTGGCCCTCCGCGAGGCGGGCGTGCCGTACCAGATGGTCAACGGCGTGGAGTTCTTCCAGCGGAAGGAGATCAAGGACGTCCTGGCCTACTTGCAGCTTGTCAACAATCCGCACGACGAAGTGGCCCTGCTCCGCGTGATCAACACGCCGGCCCGCGGCATCGGCAAGACCACGATCGAACGGCTGGGCCACTTAGCCCAGCGGCAGGCGATTTCGCTGTTGGACGCGGCCCGCCGCGTCGGTTGGAGTCCCGGCTTTAGCCGGAAGCCGGCGAACATTCCGGCTAAAGCCGGGACTCCAACCGGCGCGGTGGAGACGATCTCCGCCAGGGCGGCCCGGCTGGTCGCCGATTTCGTCCAGATCGTCGATCGCCTAATGGCTGCCGGGGCACCCGGTACTCCTGGTGGCGGGCCGATCGAGGAATTGCTGGGACTGGTCCTGAGCGAGACGGGCTACGAGGCGATGCTCAAGGGCTCCGGCGACGAAGAGGACGAGGAGCGGCTGGCCAACATCCAGGAGCTCTTGACGGTGGCCCGCGAGTTCGACGAACGGCATCCCGGCGGCGAGAACCTCGAAGCGTTCCTCGAAGAGACGGCCCTGGTGAACGATACCGACGAGTGGGAGACGCAGCTCGACCGCGTCACGCTCATGACGCTGCACGCCTCGAAGGGCCTGGAGTTTCCCTGCGTCTACCTCGTGGCCGTGGAGGAGGGCCTGCTGCCGCACGAGCGGAGCCGCGAAAGGCCCGAGCAGTTGGAGGAGGAGCGGCGGTTGATGTTCGTGGGCATCACGCGGGCGCAGCAGCGGCTGCAGATCAGCCTGGCCCAATATCGCGACTTCCGCGGCGAGCGGAAGCCGGTCATTCCCAGTTCGTTCCTCATGGACCTGCCCCGCGGCGAGATGGCCGTCGAGCAGCCGGAATCGACGCGGGTGGTGCAGATTCACGAAGAGATGAACGCAGGGCTGGATGCGGAGATCGATGAACTGCCCGTCGATCACGAGCCGGTCTTCCGCCGCGACCCGCAGGGTAGTACCCGACCATCGCGGAGTGTGCCAATGATTGTTGGGACCGGATTACGGACGGCGGCGGAAATGGCCGGCGGCGGTGAGCGGCGGAAGGACGTCGACCCCGACTGCTTCCGGCAGGGGATGGTGGTCTTGCATCCCCAGTACGGGATTGGCAAGGTCGTCGCGCTGGGCGGCAGCGGCGGCGAACGGACGGCGACGATCGATTTCGCCTCGACGGCCGGGCGGCAGAAGATGACGCTGGCCGGCAGCCCGCTCCGCCCGGTGAAGTAGGCGTGGCGTCGAAGACCTTGCTGGCCCCGATTGAAACATACGGTCCGAATAAAATTTTCTATACAGCGAATCGGACCGTTGACGCTGCGCCGAAATTTGCGTCACGCTTCGTGACGGACTTCCGCCCGTTCGCATGCAGAATTTGCACCACGGTCGCCAAACGCGCGAATGATCTGACCATCCATTTGCGGGAATTCTCGCGAATCCGTCGGCGGATTTCCTTACGCGCCTGTCGCGACCGTATGCATTTTTTGCAACACAGTGGCGCATTTCCTGGATGACCCCGAGCGGGCGAGTTCAAAAAATTCGCTAGACTTGCAGTTCTGCCAAAGTAGCAGGCACACGCCGTGTGCCGTCCGCCGGAAGCGCTGGCTTCGACTTTTTTGGGAGGCCGAGGCCTTGGTCGGACGGCACGAAAGCCTTGGCGTTTTTCGCCCTTTTCGCATACCCTCGTTTTCGGTATCCTTCTCGCCAGGAAGCCGTCTTTCTTTTCTCGAACCATGGCGAGGTGAACCATGAAGCGGTTGTTCTGGTTGGCGTTCTTGGCACTTCTGGCAGCCTGTTCTCGACCTTCTACGCCAGAATCCAAATTGCAGGATGCCAGCGCCCATTGCCAGCAGGGCATGGACTACTTCAAGGACTGCGAATACGACAAGGCCATTGCTGAATTCAGCGAGGCCATTCGGCTTGACCCAAACGACGCCAAGGCATTTACCGAACGCGGTTTGGCTTTTGAGCAGCAGTGCGAGTGCGACAGCGCCATTGCCGACGACACCGAGGCCATCCGCATCAATCCAAGGGACGCCGCGGCGCATGTGAGCCGAGCCCGTGTCTACGGACAGGAACACGACTGCGAAAAGGCCATCGCGGACTACACCGAGGCCATCCGGCTCGACCCGAACAACGTCCCGGCCTATACCGGGCGGGGCGAATTCTACGAGTTTCAAGGCGAACACGAGAAAGCCATTTCCGATTTGCGCGTGCCGAGGCGATCCCGGTATGCCCAGGAGATGCCGTGGCCCTTGAAAATCGGGGCAGAGCTCGGATGATGATGGGCGAGCATGGGAAGGCCATCGCCGACTATACCGAGGCCATCCGCCTAAATCCAACCGATGCATCCAAGTACCTCAACCGAGGCCTCGCTTATGCGTGCAAGGGCGACGCCTTCCGAGACCACGACCAATACGACAAGTCGAACGCCGACTACACCGAAGCCATTCGGCTGAACCCAAAATACGCCGTGGCGTATGAGAACCGCGCGGTCGATTATGTGCTGAACGGTCAATACGATAAGGCGATCGCCGATTCTACGGAAGCCATTCGCTTAAACCCGAAATTTGCCAAAGCGTTTGCAATTCGGGGCGGGGCCCATTTCAATAAGCGCGACTACGACAAGGCGATCGCCGACTTCGCCGATGCCCTCCGGCTCGACCCGAAGGACTCGCAGGCGTATAACAACCGAGGCTTTGCCTACGCGCAAAAGGGCGACTTTGACAAGGCGATAGCAGACTTTTCCGAGGCCATCCGACTGAACCCGAGAAATGCCGGGTTTTATGAAAACCGCAGCCACGTCTACGAGGAAAAAGGCGATTTCTACAAGGCGGCCGAGGATTCCATCAGGGCCGAAAGTCTCGGGGGCGGAAATCGGCATAGAAGCCCGACTGGCAAGCGAGGAATGTGCGTCAAGGGGCGCCGAAAACGTAATCCTCGCTTGCGCGTTGGGCTTCTATGTCCCAAGCAACCGAGCAAAGTTCTCGGATAGCCTCTAAGAGAACGGTTCTCACTTGGAAGTGCGGATCAGCTTCCGCAAGAGCCAGATCTCGCCCGAGTGGCAGGCTTCGTCGTGCAAGGCATGAAGGATGGCATACCGGGCCGTATGGTCGCCTCTGTCCCGGCAAAGGGCGGGACAATTGCTCTTCGCTCAGCCCTTCGATCATCCGCCGCAAACCGGCATGCTGCTCGGTCAATTGGGCGACAACCTGCGCCAGCGTCGGCCAGCGATACGAGGCAACCTGGGCCGGATTGCTCTCCCAACTGAAGATCTCGAACCACCCGTCCGGGATCTGGGGCAGGTCGCCGACCGCCTCCATGGCCAGCGACTCGACGAGCACGAAGCTATGCCCGGCGTGCCATAGGATATGGTTGTGCAGCTCTGGCGGCGGCCACCGGGCTTCCTGGTCGGTCACGGCATGCAGCAACCGAAGGGTCTTGCCACGCACTTCATCCAAGAGCAGCAACAGCGATTGATCGGGCATGATTCACTCTGGGGGCACTTGTTGTTCACCGGCCGATCGGAGAAGCCGGCGAGAAGCTGGGGACGTCCTGGCCTTTTACACAGGACGTTTGGGACGATTATCCTATCATCCCATGTTGTCCGTCAAGCCGCCCCGGAAGTGGTGTGCGGCAATTTTTCAACCACTTAAGTAGGTCCTTTTCTGCCGGAAAGGACTCATGTGTGATGATCTATTGAAAGGCCCGAGGTTTGCACGGGTGCGGCGCACAATAGTCCTTCCCGGCAGGAAGGACCTACTGCCCCGCGAATGGGCAAGCCACGGCCCAATTGACGACCTCACCGAGCACAGCGTAGACTGTGGGCAGTGCCCGCCCCATCCACCACGAGAAATGGAGAGTTCCATGAAACCGCTCGCAATCACGCTCTTGCTGGTCCTGATCCCCCTCCCCGTATTGGCCGCTGAAACGCACGACGAGGCCGAAAAACAGGCCGTCGCCGCTGCCGAGTCGTGGCTCGCTAACCGATGCTGGCAAGTATGACGAAAGTTGGGATACGGCAGCCGAATACCTCAAGAATGCCGTGACCAAGGACGCCTTCGTGAAGTCGCTGAATGCCGCCCGAAAGCCGCTGGGCGCCCTGAAGTCGAGGGAAGTCAAATCAAAGCAGTACCAGACCAGCCTGCCCGGGGCGCCCGACGGCCAGTACGTCGTGATCCAGTTCACAACGTCGATGGAGAACAAGAATTCGGCCGTCGAGACCGTCACGCCGATGCTCGATAAGGACGGCAAATGGAAGGTGAGCGGGTACTACATCAAGTAAACCGCCCAACCCATGAAAACATGAAGAACGCCTCCCCGCTCTCCACCTGCAGCGGTTTCGTGCTGCTGCTTGTCGTTCTTGCCTTGTGTGGCGGCCTGGTTCGAGTTTCGCACGTGGAGCAGGACTTGGCGAAGTTGAAGTCCCAGTTCGATCTTGCACCCGAAGGAAAACTGGATCGACCGGATTACGGGGTCGTTCAAAGACGATCCAGGCTGTGAGTGGTTGCAGAGGTACGAAGCAGAGTGTGCGAATCATAGTGGATGAACAAGAACCGGTCCATCATCGCTCCCCGCCCGAGGCCGAGATTGCGCTTTTGCGGTCGCCTTTATGACTTCAGCCAATCGGCCAGACGCAGGCCGGGAATATTCTGAAAATCGGCCATGTTGTGCGTTTATCGGTATCGAGGAGAAAATTCATGCGTCCCCAAGGTCGGCCAGTTGGGGGCGACGTTCCAGCTTCCGGGCCTGGTGGATTTCGGCCATAATCGCATCCCACTCCTCATCGTCAGCCAAGGCCCCTTCGGTGCGAAGAAACCCTTCTCCGGCGGATGCGACCGGGGAAACAACTTTGACCTGAATTTCAATCGATTCCGCTGGTTGTCGGCAATCAGTTCCTCATAGAGGTCGCGGAACTGGATCCGCACGTCGGGGTCGGCTGCCGCGAGGGGACGAAACGACGTGGGGCGGACCAAGACGGTGTGCACGAAGGGGCGGGCCGCGGCCTGGGCCTTCGCGTCGACGCGAAAGCGGACGGGGCCGCATTGCATGATAATGATCGGATGGCGGCCGTCCTTGCGCGTGACCGTGGCGGAGAGCCCTGTGACGTATTTCGCCCTCGCCCTGCGGACTACCTGCTCGAAGCTCTGGGCGGACACGTGGTGGCATTCGTCGACGATGATCTGGCCGTAATCGCCCACGCAATCGTTGACGACGCCCTTGCGGACCAGGCTTTGAATGACCGCGACGTCCAGCCCTCCGGTCAATTTCCTGCGTCCGCCTCCCATGCGGCCGATCGCCTTGGGCGGCAGCGCGAGGAACGCCGACAACCGCTCGACCCATTGGTCCAGTAGTTGGCGGCGATGCACGAGAACCAGCGTATTGACCCTGCGCTGGGCGATCAGCCAGGCCGCAATCACGGTCTTTCCGAAGGCCGTCGTGGCCGACAAAACGCCCGTCTCGCGGACCAGCATCGCGCGGGCGGCGGCCTCCTGTTCCGGCCGCAATTCGCCCTGAAACTGCACCTCCAGCGGCGCGCCGGCGAGCGCTCGTCGCGGATCGCCGGCTCGATGTGCAGGTCGGCGAAAAGCCGCACGAGGTCGTCCAGGCAGCCGCGCGGCAGCCCGACGTGCCGCGGATGGTCTTCGGCACAGCTTATGATTCGCGGCTTGTCGTACGTCGGCAGACGCATGGCCTGCGCCTTGTAGAACTCGGGATTCTGAAATGCGGCCAGCCGCAGCAGCCGATTGCGAAGCCCCGGCGATAATTGCTCCTTCGCGATATAGATCTGGTTGGCGAGCGTCAGTTCAAGGCTCTCGGGCAGCGGTTCGGCCAGCGGAAACTCCTTTCGCCTGCCGCCCAGGGAAGGCTGGCTGGACGAAATGGCCCAAGGCTCCGCATCCTCCTCGTCCGGCAGGGCCATGCGGACCCCGACGATCCGACCTCGCCGCTCGGCATCCCGCACGATCTCTTCGACGCGGGAACGAGCAATTCGGTCAACGCCGGATAGGTATCTCCATTGATCCGGGTAGGGAACGCACTGCTCGTCGAGGAAGACGCTATTGCCGAGTTCCCGCGGTTGCTTTTGCAGGGGCAAGGCGATCAGATTGCCGAAACCGCCCTGGGGCAGTGTGTCTTGATTGGGGAAGAAGCGGTCGTAGGAATCGAGGCCGATATCCGGCCGGCGTTCCATCGTTTCGGTGAGGATATGCGAGCCGAGCCGCCGCGCCAAGGCGGCCGGGATGGCTTCCGCGAAGAAGAGCCAGACATGCCCTCCGTTGCCGGAGCGCGATCGCTCCAAGGCAGCGGTCACGTCCATGCGGCGGCAGGTCTCCAGGAGGGCGGCGACGTCTTCCTGCCAATGGGCCTTGTCGAAATCGGCCGCCAGGAAGCGGCAGGTCTCGTCCTGGAGCATGGGGTAGACGCCCATCACGAAATCGCGGCCGTCGTCCTCCCGTCCCGCGAGGTGCCAGCGGATCACGTCGTCGGTGACGGGCAGGAACCGGCGATGAGGGCATGCCCCGCATTTGACCTTCGGCTTCTCGCACAGGCCGCGGGCCCACTCGTTGGCGCAGGCCGGTTGATAGCCGGACTTGCCCGTCTTGCGGCTCTCGAAGCGACGCGGATAAACATCCTCGCGCCCGCGAAAGAGCGAGCGGAACAAGGCGATCTTGGCTTCGGGCGGGGAGCGATGATGGACGAGGGCGGCCATAGGGCCATCGTAACGGGAAGCGTGAGCGAAGGGGAAGGGTTCTTGACCAACTTGCGGCAATCGCATACCATGGTACGTGATGCATTAGGAAACGAAGGGATACTCTCATGATCAAGAACTTGCAGGGTACGGCACATGGCCGGACAATTGAACTCGATGAAGATCTTGGCGTTGCCGATGACCAGAAGATTGATTTGCGAGGAAGTCGCCCGGTCCGCCGGACAAGGCCGCTCGCCCCTGGTGCTGACCGAACGCAACAATTGTCGCCGCGGATTCGGCATCTGGTGGTGCTTCGCGGCGGCGCGCGGCCCAAGGAGGCCCGCGCCATCCGGGCCCGCCTGGCAGCCATTCCCGAAAACGAGGAACGGGTCTTGCTCGCCACCGGCAGATACATCGGCGAGGGCTTTGACGACCCGCGGCTGGACACCTTGTTCCTGACTCTGCCTGTTTCCTGGCGGGGGACGATAGCCCAGTATGCGGGCCGCTTGCATCGACTGCACGACGGCAAGCGCGAGGTGCAGGTCTACGATTATGCCGATCTGAACGTGCCGATGCTGGCCCGGATGTTCGATCGGCGTTGCCGCGGCTATGAGGCGGTGGGCTATACGATCCTGCTGCCGGCCAGCGCGGTGCCCGGCTGGCCCGCCGAGGTCCCGCTTCCCGTCGATCCGCACTGGAAGAGCGAGTATGCGGCCAGCGTGCGGCGGCTCATCCGCGATGGGCTTGACCTGCCGCTGGCGCGGTTGTTCGCCGACGCAGCCTGTGGCGCAGACATCTTGCCCATGCCATCTGGCATTGATTTGCCGCCCGACGTGGAGGGTATTGCCCGAGCGCGAAGTGCAAGCGAGGCATTCCTTTATCGCCGCCTGCAGACGTTGCCGGAAGCGGCCGGCCTGTTCCGCCTCAACGCCCCCTTGGCGATTCCCTTTGACGGCTGGGGTGCGATGGAAGTCGACCTGCTGTGGGCCGAGGGCCGCGTGGCCATCGAACTCGACGGCGCCCAGCATTTCGACAGCTCGGAGGCCTATCGCCGCGACCGCCGCAAGGACGTCCTGCTGCAGGAAAACGGCTACTTCGTCCTGCGATTCCTCGCCGAGGACTTGGGCAAGCACCTCGACGCGGTGCTCGACGCAATCCTGCGCACGGTTTCGCAGCGGCGGGAGCGCTAGCCCGGATTATTCATGGTAGGGTGGGTGAAGCACGGAAGTCCTTGCCCTGTGGTGCGTTGCGCGAACCGGTCCAGAACAGGGTGAAACGCAATCAGGGGTTCGGCTCCGTGCGTAACCCACCATTTTCCCGGCGGTTCGCTCCACGCACCGCTCCACGCACCTTACAGTCTATGAATAATCCGGGCTAGGCTTTTGCACCGGCCGGATCAACCGAACAGCGGCCATCGGCCGCCCGCGGCAAGCTGTCGGCGCATCCGATGACACTCCTGCTCGACATTGGTCGTAAGCGGCTCACGATGCCCAGGGCACAGCACGCCAATGTCCCGCGCCAGGCACCGCTCGATCGACTGCCTGGCGGCCGCCAAGTCCAGCGTGACCAGCCGCGCCATGAACCGCACCCGGCCGTCGATCACCGCCAGCGCATCGCCGGCGAAGAGGCCGCGGTCGGGCCGGTAGTAGAAGCTCGTGTGTCCGGGCGTATGGCCGGGCGTCACGATCACCTCGAAGTTGCCGGCGATGAGCTGCCCGTCGCTGAGGTATTCCGTGGCCGCAACGGCCTCCGGCACCGCTTCGCCCAACAGGCCGATGAGCAACACGCCGATACCCCACTCGGGGATTCGTTTGGCCAAAGCGCCGCGCAGCCCAGCCCTGGCGGTCTTGCGGGAGAGCCAGGGCTCCTCGGCGATATGGTAGTAGACCCCGCATCCCGAGCGCTGTTGAGTCACCCTGGCGCCGGCGGCATGGTCGTTATGCCAATGGGACAGAAGAATCGCCCGGACGGAATGCTCATCGTGGCCCATTGCCGCGAGGAGTGCCCGGATGTCGGCCCCGGTGGAGTCCATGCCGGCATCGACCAGCACGACCCCGTCGGCCGTATTGACCGCATAGGAACACGTCAGAAATGACGGTTGCCGCACGCACCAGATCGAGTCCGTGACCCTCAGTACCTGACGTGCGAACATGCGGGCTGCTTTCTGCGGTCTGCCAAGTATTCGACCGCCACGTTGCGGTACGGCTCTCCGCATTCTATCCCGCTTCCAGTCCCTTGGCTAACCCGACATCAGGCATGGCCACCGATAATTGCGATGGCGATCCTAATGCGTGGCAATCGACGCCCCGCTTGACGGCGCCCAGCGAAAGCCGGACAATGGTCACGTGAGTTTTCAAAGAGCTTGCGCCCGTAGCTCGATGCCCCTTTGGGCGACAGGACAGTCGAAGGCAAAATGGCACAAAGCGCGATTCCTACGCTCGGACTCATTGGACTTTGCCTTTGCATGGGGTGCGGCCAAGACCCGCCCACGCAAAGGGTTCCCGTTCCTTCTGACAACAAAGTCGATAAGAGTAATCTGGAAAAGCTGGATAGGGGATCTGAAAAAATGCATCCGTTGCCCGGTGCCTCAGACTCTGGGAAAGACACGTCGTCCGCCACCGTGTTTTGGGGATGGTTCCAGGCGCACGAAGCTGAACTATTCGACTTTGAACGCGACCAGGAGGCCGTATTTGATCGCCTCACAAAAGCTATGGGCGCGGTACACAAAGATCTTACGTTTGAATTTGGCCCCAAAGAAAATGGTTGTCGCGAGTTCGTAATCAGCGCTGGGGGTTTGAGGGAGGCCTTCCCTGCCGTGCAGAGTTTGTATCAGGCTCGTCCAAAGCTCCAGCTATTTCGCGTGACTGCGTTCCGGCCTCGCCGGGATGTTATAAACGTTGTCGAATTTGGTGGGCTTCGGATTGATCCTTCGGACGTGTACTATAAATTCGGCAAGGATTCAGACCCGCAGAAAGTGGGCATCCTGTTGTTCTTGCCAGACTATTCCTCGCTGGATTCACGATACGGCCAGACTGCTTATTTGTTCCTCGATGAAGCGCTGGGCGAGTACGACGTTGAAATGAAGGTAGGGTTTATCCAACTCCTGTCTCATGGATCGAAGGAGTTTACAGGATCACATCCGATAAAGGAACTGGGGGATGCCTTTGATGTGGTCATGAAGGCCCGCACGAAACCGCCCAGCATCGACCAGCCGCAGGGTCCGTCTTCCGCGGATCGGCTTCGCTGACAGCTTGGCCTATCCATTGGGGAACCGAAGCAGATGGACATGATCTCTTCGCGAACGCCTGAGGGCGAGTGGAACCACTGCCCAGTCTGCCGAAACCAGGTTCGCGTGGAGCCGTCACGGCCCTTTGGCAACGCCACCTGCCCCGCCTGTGGCAGCCTGTTGTGGTTCCTGGCCGCCGGCGGCGACGCCCGGTTCCTTGCGCGATGACGCGGACGAGAGGGAGGAGCGGTTGCTGGCCCTTGCGGCCGAGCGGTTGGGAATCAATCCGGCCGCCGTTCGCGACGGCAAGTGGGAAGAATTGGGGATCGACTCGATCGAGTGGCTCGAATTGGTGATGGATTTTGAGGAAGAAGAATAAGGGAGAAGGAAGAAGAATACGCTTCTAACGACGTTCCCTAGGCCGATGTGGTATAATAGCTTTGGGGCGTCAATTGCCGCACGGCCCTGCGAACGACTCCTGCGGGTCGCTGTGTGCCGCGTCGGCATCGGCAAGAACGTATAGGGGGTAGAAGTGCCATGGTGAAGGTCACGACAATCGAGCCGGATCATAAGGTCCAATTGCCTTCCGAGTGGGTCGAGGAGTTGGGTTTACATGGAACCATCGCCTTGGAAAAGGCAGCGGACGGAATTATCGTGCGCCCTTGTTCTGGCGTTACCTGGGACGACGTGTTCGCCGACAAGCTGCCAGTCGGCTCGCACGTCGGCGCGATCGATCTGCCCGAGGTGAGCGGCGATGACTACCTCTTCTAGCTCTCCTCAGCGGGGACTTGACGCTGGCCCGATCATTTACAGCCTCCTGAGCGTCAGGGTGTATATAATGGGTGGCGGCGTCACGCCGCTCGTGCATCTCGCGCCGGGGGAAGAGTTTCGCTGCGTCATTGCATTGAACCAATACGTGCAGTTTCCTGCGGCCGGACAATATTCCGTCGATTACACCGTCTGGGAACAAGGAAATCTGGATGGCATGGACGGCGAGCCGCGGGCGCGCCTTCCCTGCGGGTCGAAAGGAACGCTTGCGATCGAGGTGAGGCCCGGCCCGAGTGATGATGGAACGCTCAAGAGACTGCTCGCCGCCGTTCAACGGCCGGAACCACCGACAAGGAACAAGGATGGGGCCCAGCAGGGCGAAGTCTCCAAGGAGGATGCAGCGGAGATCTTGCTGGAGTACCTGCGCAGGGCAATTGCGCGAATCTAGGTAATCTGCTATGACTAGGGGATTGCGATTTCCGTTGCTTGCCGAGGAGCGGCAAGAGCGTGGATGTCGCGCAGGCCCAGGAGTCCACCAGGTCATGGCCAAGAAGTCCGCCAAGATTCAACACCACTTCGCAACTCTCACTGATCCTCGACGACGGCCGCCCGTCTACCCATTGATCAACATCGTGACAATCGCCATCTGTGCGGTCATCTGCGGGGCCGACGACTTCGTGGCCATTGCGGAGTTCGGCAAGGCGCAACGCGCGTGGTTTTCGCGATTTCTGGATCTGAAGGAGGGCGTCCCTTCCCATGATCGTTTCAACGCGATCTTCGCCACCATCAATCCGGCGGAGTTCGAGAAGTGTCTGCTCAGTTGGGTCACCGCGTTGCACGAGATTAGCGGCGGGCAAGTGATCGCCATCGACGGCAAGACGCTCCGCCGCAGTTACGACACCGCCAGCGGTAAGGCGGCGATTCACATGGTCAGTGCCTGGGCCACAGCGAACTCCATTAGCCTTGGTCAAGTCGTCACCGACGCCAAGAGCAACGAGATCACAGCGATCCCGAAATTGCTGGAAATCATCGACATTTCCGGGGCCCTGGTGACCATCGACGCGATGGGCTGCCAGACGAAGATCGCCCAAAAGATCCTCGACGGCAAGGGCAATTACGTCCTCCATGTGAAGGAAAACCAGCCTACGCTGTACCAGGCCATCCAGGACTACTTCATCAACCGCCTGGAGAACGACTTCGCCGGAACGACCTACCGTTCCTATCAGACCAAGGGCAAGGGGCACGGTCGGGAGGAGACACGCTCTTATTATCTCTGTCGGCTCCCAGCCGACTTGGCCGATGCGGCGCGTTGGCCTGGCTTGAAGGCCATCGGGATGGTCATCAGCATCACCCAGCGCGATGGCAAGGAATGCACTGACGTCCGCTACTACATCCTCAGCCAGTACCTCTCCGCGCGTCGCTTTGCAGGCGCGGTTCGGGGCCACTGGGGGATCGAGAACCGGCTGCACTGGCAACTCGACGTAACCTTCCAGGAAGACCTGTGTCGCATCCGCAAGGGACATGCCGACGCCAACTTCAGCATCCTCCGCCGCACGGCACTGGCAATGCTGAAGAACGAAACGACGAGCAAAGTCGGGATCAAGAACAAACGCCTCACCGCTGCCTGGGACGAAACCTATCTCGCACAAATCCTTGTCGGAACGTGATTTATGGTGCAATTGCCCTGAGTACCTGCGGGAGAACGGCACGAGGCAAGATGTTCCCTTCCTTGAACCGTTGACCAAGAGCACGAGCGCAGATCGCTGCACGTGCATTGGAGGCCGTCAGGGAGTTGGAGGCTCGGCCGGTGCCGTCAATCGCTCCATGAATCGTCTACTGAAAGGGCGCATACCTGGATACCGAGCCCGTAACCGAGCCGTCAGCACAAAGAAAGAAATGACAGAAAAATGGCTGACAGAAAAATAAGAGCAGGATGAAGAGGAACGCAAATCATGTCCCAATTTTCTCTTCCCCAATTTTCTTTTCCTATCTTCCTGTGGTCCACTTTCCTGTTAATGAACGATCCGACTGCACAACTACGCAAGCGACAAGGAAATCTATCATGAGGCTTTTGCTTCTCTCGTCGGCGATCATTCTTACGTTGACCTTCCTGGGCGGTCGCTCGGTCGCCGCCGAATCGAACCCCAAGGACCGCGTCGCCGAACTGGAAAAGAAGAACCAGGCCGAAACGGACAAGTTGATCGATTCGCTGAAGAACTGGGGTGGCTCAAGCTGGACGGCCGACGAGTTGGGCAAGCTCAAGGACCCCTGGGCGGTCGAGCCGTTGCTGACGTTGCTGGCTGACAGCGAAGCGGACGTCCGCGAACACGCGGCACGGGCGCTGGGCGCGATCGGCGACCCGCGGGCCACTCAGCCCTTGATCGCGGCCCTTGCCGACGAGCGTTCCGATGTCCGCAACGCGGCGCAAGGGGCGCTGGGCCTGCTCGGCCCTCCGGCCGCCGAGCCGCTGATCGCGGCCCTCAAGAGCAACCAACCGGTAGTCCGCGGAGCCGCGGCCGGGGCCCTGGGCCAGATCCACGACCCGCGGGCCGTCGAGCCGCTGCTCGCGGCGCTGACGGACAGCGACTCCATCGCCCGTGAAAGCGCGATGGCGGCGCTCGGCGAACTCCACGACCCGCGGGCGGTTCCGCCGCTGATCGCAGCACTGAAGTATAACGACGGCACCGTGTGCGACAACGCGGCCGAGGCCCTGGGCAAGATCAAAGACCCGCGGGCGGTCGAGCCGCTGATCGCGGTCTTGAAGGACGAGAAAGGCTGGCGCCGCGACGCGGCCGAGGCCCTGGGCATGATCAAAGACCCGCGGGCGGTCGAGCCGCTGATTACAATCGTAAAGGACTTCAAGGACGACAACGACAAGTGGTCCCTGCTCGGCGCGGCCGCGCGGGTACTCGGCGAGATCGGGGACCCGCGGGCCGTCGAGCCCCTGGTGCCGCTCTTGGACTATTACTGTCCGGTCGTGACCGGGGCCGCGGGCGAGGCATTGCAGAAACTGGGCGTCACCGAGCAGAGCATTCGCGAAATCCGCGCCCGAACGGTGATCGAGCCTCTCATCGCCGTCTTGAAAGACAGCAAGGCCCCCGATCGCCGGGCGGCGGCAGAGGCGCTCGGCAGGGCCGGCGACCCGGCGCGGTCGAACCGTTGATCGAAGCCCTCGAGGATAGCTCGCAGTTCTATCATGCGGCAGAAGCCCTGGGCCAGATCGGCGACCCGAGGGCCGTCGAGCCGTTGATCGCGAAGTTGCAGGATAAGGAGCACGATTCCCGCTACGTTGCGGCACAGGCATTGGGAATGATCAAGGACCGCCGGGCAGTCGAGCCGTTGATCGCCGCCCTGAGGGAAGGTGTGTCGGGCGGCCACGGGAAATCGTCGGACGACAGGCAGGCGACGGGCCTGCACCTTCTCGGTATCATGGCTGCGGAGGCGCTGGGCAGGATCAAGGACCCGCGGGCCGTCGAGCCGCTGATCGTGGTCCTCAAGGAAGGCGACCCGAGTTTCCGCCGGTATGCCGCGCAGGCCCTGGGCCATATCCAGGACGCACGAGCGATCGAGCCGCTGGTGGCCGTCCTCAAAGACAGGGAACCGTGGGTCTGCCTGACGGCGGCCCGAGCGCTCAACGAGTTGAAGTATCAGCCGGCCACGCCGCAGGAGAATGCCGAGCTCTCGATCGCGGCCGGGAACTGGGCCGAAGCGGCCAAGATCGGCACCCGGCCGTCGAGCCGTTGATCGCGGTGCTCAGAGGCGGCGAGCCGGAAATGCGCATACCGGCGGCGGTGGCACTCGGCGAGATCAAAGACCCACGGGCCGCCGCGCCGCTGATCGCGGCCCTCGATCGCAACGGGGCACAACCGGACCCCGCCAGGGTCGCCCTGCTCAAGATCGGACCCGGGGCGGTCGAGGCGTTGATCGCGGCCCTCAAGGACGGAAGGGAGGAAGTGCCGGAACTGCTCGGGGAGATCCATGACGCACGGGCTGTCGAGCCGCTGATCGCGGCCCTGAAGCGGCACACCTGGGTGTACGATCCGGCGCGGGACGCCTTGGTGAAATTCGGCCCTGCGGCCGTCGAGCCGCTGCTGACTCTGCTCGACGACGCTAATCCGCTTGTCCGCCAGGACGCGGCCTTCGCGCTCGGCGAGATCAAAGACGTTCGGGCGGTCGGACCCCTGTTGGCCGCACTGAACGACAAGGACGACCGGGTCCGCAGCGCCGCGGCGGGGGCCTTCGTCGATGGACTGAGCGACCCGCGGGCGGTCGCGCCGTTCGATCGCCGCACTGAAGGACAGCGATTGGTCGGTGCGAAGCTGTGCCGCCCAGGCCCTCGGCCATTCCAACGACCGGCGGGCCGTCGAGCCGCTGCTGGCGACCCTGGCGGACCAGGAGGCTTATGTCCGCGAGGCGGTGGCCGACGCCCTGGGGGACCTCGCCGACGCCCGCGCCGTCGGACCCTTGTTGCCCGCGCTCAAGGACGGCCATTGGCGGGTCCGCGCCTGGACGGCCGCGGCGCTGGGCAAACTCAAGGACCCGAGAGCCGTCGCGCCGTTGCTGGCCGCGCTTGAGGACGGCGATTCGCGTGTCCGCTGGGAAGCGACCAAGGCGCTGGGCGCGATCAAGGACCCGAGCGCCGTGGAACCGCTGCTCGCCGAACTGAAGAACAAGGACTGGTGGGTTCGCAAACTGGCGGCCAAGGCCCTGGGCGCGATCG
The DNA here is from genome assembly GCA_963824275.1 of uncultured Planctomycetia bacterium. GTDB lineage: Bacteria > Planctomycetota > Planctomycetia > Pirellulales > Thermoguttaceae > JANXQG01. The sequence goes on from CAWGOT010000015.1 coordinate 345,898, forward strand.
GCGACCCGCGGGCGGTCGAGACGTTGACGGCGGCGCTGAAGGACGGCGATCCAAACGTCCGCCGGGCCGCAGCCGCGGCGCTCGGACCCTTGTCGCCAGCCGCCCCCAATCCTGACCCCGTACCTGAGCCGCCGGCACAAGAAAACTGACAGGAACGCAAATCATGCTCCCTTTTTCTTTTCCCCAATTTTCTTTTCCCATCTTCCTGTCAATTCGAATCGCCCTGCTCGGGAATCGTCCACGGGAAAGGACCGCTCCATGAGCCGCCTCGCATTTCCGCTGCTGATGCTCGGCTTGTTGCTTGCCCCCGCCTGCTTGCACCGCCCCGCAGAGCCGAATGCCGAATCGGCGGCCGCTGGGGAACCTGATCCGTTTGCCGCTTATCCGCACGAGGGAGGGTTCGCGGCGGACCTGGCCTGGCATAAGAAGGTCGCCGCCAACGAGATCCGCATGTCGTGGTTCTTGCACGGCGATCCCGACATCGCTATGGTCTGCCTGGCGGATCTCGCCCACCACAAGGTAGAAGCCTGGCGCGAGGTCTTCGACTTGGCCAGCCAGGGTGGAGGGCCCCGAGAACTGAGCCATGAACAAGTCCTTGCGCTCCGAGAGTTGTCCGGCAAACTGCCGGCTTCCTGCAAACCGCCGGAACTCAAGGACTTGATCCTGGTGAGCGTTATGCGGGATGGAAAGCCGATGATCCGCCTTTACAACCGCCTCGGTCATCCGAACGAAATCGTGCGCTTGTATGACCTGACTGGCGCATACCTGGATACTGAGCCCGTAACCGAGCCGCCGGCACAAAAAAAGAAATGACAGAAAAATGAATGACAGAAAAATAAGAGCAGGATGGATCGGAACGCAAATCATGTCCCCATTTTCTGGCTGCTGGCGCTGAAAGACAAGAGGCGGCCCGAAGCGCCGAAGAGCAACGAATAGAAAACGTTGCATCCCGTTTTATGCCAGGGGAACAACTGACGCACCCTATAACTGGCCTTGCCGGAAAGACTCCTGCAACCTCTTGCCGGCAAGCGGCGTTTATGGTAGGCTCAGAAACTCGGCATCCGCATCCACGCGCTGCGCAACCGACTGCCGCGTCTGCAAAACATCCACCTCCATTCCCGCATCGAGGCGATAATGAAATTCCTCAAGCGGGATTGAGTTTAAAGTCCTTGCTTTGAATTTCAAGAGCGTTTGAAAACACCGTGAAAATAACCTCGGTCCAGGCATTCCTGATGTCGTTTGCGTTTCCGCAGCCGTTGCGGCTTCCCTTTTTTGGGGGCGAGCGGACGATTCTCAAGCGCGACGCCATGTTGATCCGCGTGAAAGCGGACAACGGGCTCGTCGGCTACGCGCCCGGCCCTGCACACGAGCGCGCGGCACGGGAAATTCAGGAAACCATCCGCCCGTTCCTGCTAGGCCGCGATCCGCGGCAATGGCCGGACATACCATTTCCCGGCGATCTGGAAATCGCCAAGACCTATCGCGCGGTGGAAATCGCGCTCATCGATCTGGCGGCACGTTACGAGGGCTGCCCGCTCTCGGAACTGATCGGCGGACGGAAGCGCGAACGCATCAAGCTTTATGGCAGCGCGGGAATGTACATGTCGCCCGCACGATTCGCCGAGGAGGCTGCGGCCGTCGCGGCGATGGGATTCACCGCCTACAAAATGCGCCCGGCGCTGGGCCCGGAACAAGACCTCGAGACGGTGCGGCGCATGCGCGCGGCGGTCGGTCCGGAACTCGGCCTGATGATCGACGCCCATTCCTGGTGGCGGATGGGCGACAAGAGCTTTTCGCCGGAAACCGTCGGCGAAGTCGCCAGGGAGATGGCGGCGTTCCATCCCACCTGGCTGGAAGAACCGCTGCCGCCCAGCGACCATGCCGCCTATCGCAAATTGCGGGCCATGAAAACCGTGCCCATCGCCACCGGCGAACACGAGCAGGACGAAGCCGGCTTTCAAGACCTCATCGCCAGCGGCGCGGCGGACTACCTCCAGATGGATGTCTGCTGCCAGGGCGGGTTCGCCATGGGCCAGCGGATCTTCGGCCAGGTGCAGCGAAACCACCTGCGTTTCGCCTTCCACAGTTGGGGAACCACGCTCGAAGTGCTCGCCGCGGCGCACTTGGGAATCTGCTGGCCCGCCGACGTTGTCGAGTGGCTGGAGTATCCGTGCTACGCGAATTCAGGCCGCCCTGGAATGTACCCATTCCCGCTGGCGGATGAAATTCTGCGCGAGCCGCTGGTGATCGAAGGCGGCGATCTGATCGTGCCCCGCGGCCCCGGTCTGGGCGTCGAGATCGACGAGCGGGTCATCGACAAGTATCCCTTCCTTCCCGGCCCGTGGTCCTTTTTCAAGATCGATTCGCCGCCGGAAACCGTCGCCGTGACGGGAGACCACAGCCTGAAGTGGGTTGCGGTGGAACCGCTAAAATAACTGCGCCGCGAAGATGCAGAACCGTGTGCGCTATTTCATCGTCTTCATGCTCTTCTTCGCGAGCTCGCTCAATTACGCCGACCGCGCCTCGGTTACCATCGCCAAGACCAGTCTCTCGGATGGGCTGGGACTCGACCCGGTGTGGATGGGCTACCTGCTTTCGGCGTGGGGCTGGTCCTATGTCGTCGCGCAGCTTCCGTGCGGCTGGCTGCTGGATCGCTTCGGTTCGAAGCGAGTCTACGGCGCCGGAATTGGTTTCTCGTCGCTGCTGATCTTCCTGATGGGGTTTGCCGGCGCGTTGCACGGCCGGGCGGCCTTCTTCGCGCTCTTCGCGCTGTTGTTTTTGGCGGGGTTTGCCTTGGCCCCGGCCTTTCCCGGCAACGGCCGCTTCGTCGCCGCCTGGTTTCCGGCCAAGGAACGCGGCACGGCCTCAGCCATCTTCAATTCGTCGCAGTACTTCTCCCTCGTGCTCTTCGCGCCCTTCATGGGCTGGATCGTCCATGCGCTCGGCTGGCAGTCTGTTTTCTGGGCGATGGGCGGGCTCGGCATGCTCCTCACGCCTGCCTGGTTCAAGTTCGTCCACAGTCCCAAAGACGATCCCCGCGTCACCGCAGCCGAGTTGAACTACATCGAACAGGGCGGCGGGCTGGTGGACATGGACCTGGGCGGAAAATCCGCCGCGGGCTTCAGCGTGAAATGGTCGCACGTCCGCCAGTTGCTCGGCAGCCGGATGCTGGTCGGCGCCTATCTCGGCCAATTCTGCATCACGACGCTCACCTATTTTTTCATCCAGGGGTTTCCGGGCTATCTGGAACATCGCGGCATGTCCATCTTGAAGGTCGGCGTCGTCGCGGCGCTGCCGGCGCTGTGCGGCTGCACGGGGGGAATTCTCGGCGGCTGGTTCTCCGATCTGCTGCTCAAACGGGGGCGCTCGCTGTCTTTTGCGCGAAAGCTGCCGATCGCCCTCGGCATGCTGCTTTCCTGCGTGATGATCGCTTGCAATCACGTGGAAGCGGACTGGGTTGTCGTGGCGATCATGTGCCTTGCCTTTTTCGGAAAGGGATTCGAGCGCGCTGGGCTGGACGGTGGTGGCCGACACCTCGCCCAAGGAAATCATGGGCCTCAGCGGCGGACTCTTCAACATGTTCGGAAATACCGCAGCCATCACCACGGCGATTGTGATCGGTTACTTGATCCAAGGAACCGGCGGATATGACGCGGTTTTGATTTTTGTCGCCGCGAATGCCTTGGGCGCAACGTTCTTTTTCTTGTTCGTCGTCGGCGAAATCAAGCGGCTCGAACTGAACCCACGGGAATAGACCTGCGATGCCAAACCAAATATCCTCGGCACCCGCCGTCGCGGAGATGCTCGTCATCCCCGTCGCCGGGCACGACAGCATGCTGCTCAACTTGAGCGGCGCGCACGGGCCCTTCTTCACGCGGAATGTCGTCGTCCTCAGAGATAATTCGGGCCGCGCCGGCCTCGGCGAAGTCCCCGGCGGCGAATCCATCCGGCGGACGCTCGAAGAGTCGAAGCCCTTGGTCGTCGGCAAATCGATCGGCGACTACAACGCGATTCTCCATTCCGTCCGCGAGACGTTTTCCGACCGTGACGCTGGCGGGCGCGGGATTCAAACCTACGATCTGCGGACCACGATTCACGCCCTGACCGCGATCGAATCCGCGCTGCTCGATCTGCTTGGGCAATTTCTCGGCGTGCCGGTAGCGGCCTTGCTCGGCGAAGGCCGGCAACGCACGTCCGTCGACGCGCTCGGCTACTTGTTTTACATCGGCGACAGGAAGAAAACGAATTTGCCGTATCGCGCCGACAGCAGGGCGAAAGACGACTGGCTGCGGCTGCGCGACGAGGAAGCGTTGACGACGGATTCCATCGTCCGCCTCGCAGAAGCGGCGGAGGCCCGCTACGGTTTCAAGGATTTCAAGCTCAAGGGCGGCGTTTTGCCCGGCGAAGCGGAAATGGAAGCCGTGGCCGCGCTCGCGGGACGTTTTCCGGAATCGCGGATCACGCTCGATCCGAACGGCGCCTGGTCGCTGGCAGAGGCCGTGGCACTCTGCCGCAACCGGCAGAAGATCCTGGCTTACGCCGAAGATCCCTGCGGCGCGGAAAACGGTCTGTCCGGGCGCGAGGTCATGGCGGAATTTCGCCGCGCCACCGGGATTCCAACCGCCACCAACATGGTCGCGACCGACTGGACGCAGCTCGCCGACGCGCTGCGGCTGGAGGCGATCGACATTCCGCTGGCCGACCCGCATTTCTGGACGATGCATGGCTCGGTCCGCGTCGCCCAGCTCTGCCGCGACTGGGGCGGGCTGACGTGGGGTTCGCACTCCAACAACCATTTCGACATTTCGCTCGCCATGTATACCCAGGTCGCCGCCGCCGCGCCCGGACGCATCACCGCGATTGACACGCACTGGATCTGGCAGGACGAAGAGCGCCTGACACGCGCGCCGCTGAAGATCATCAACGGCTCGATTGCTGCCCCCGATTTGCCGGGGCTGGGAATGGAAATCGACATGGAGCAAATCGAAAAGGCGCACGCACTTCACAATAGAATCGGCATCGCGGCCCGCGACGATGCCGTGGCGATGCAATTCCTGATTCCCGGCTGGAAATTTGACCCCAAGCGTCCCTGTCTGGTACGCTAAAAAGAATGGATGAACCTGATATGCAACCCAACGAACTTCGCAAAAAACTCGGCGGCGTCATTTGCTTTCCCTGCACGCCATTCAAGACAGACTTCTCGCTCGACCTCAACGGGCTGCGGAAAAATCTCCGCGCGCTGCTCGCGCACCCGATCTCGGCGGTCGTCGCGCCGGCGGGCACCGGGGAAATCCATGGCCTGTCGCCGACGGAACATCTGGCCGTCGTGAAAACCGCCCTCGACGAAGTGCAGGGCAAAGTGCCGGTATTGGCGGGAACCGGCTTTAATCCGCCCCTTGCCGCGGAGCTTGCGAGGCAAGCCGCCGCCGCGGGCGCCAGTGGAATCCTCGCCTTTCCGCCCTATTATCCCAGCCAGGAGGACGAAGGCCTCCTCGCCTATTACCAGGGCATCGCGGCGGCGACTCCACTGGGTTTGATCATTTACAGCCGCGACTGGTTTGCGCCGTCGCCGCCGCTTGTGGAAAAGCTCGCGCGGCAAATTCCCCAACTTATCGCCTGGAAGGACGGGCAGGCCGACATCCGCCGTTATCAGATGATACGGCAGCAGGTCGGCGACCGCCTGCATTGGATCGGCGGCGCGGGCGACGACATGGTGCCGGCGTATTATGGCATGGGCATCCGCACCTACACGTCGAGCATCGCGAATGTCGCGCCGAGACTTTCCTTGCGGCTGCACGAACTGGCTGCCGCCGGACACTCCGCCGAGTTGTCGAGGCTGATGGAGGAATTGGTGATTCCGCTTTACGCCTTGCGCGGGAAACGGAAGGGCTACGAAGTTGCGGCCATGAAGGCGATGATGGACATGATCGGGCTGGTGGGCGGCCCGGTGCGTCCGCCGCTGGTCGATTTGCGCCCGGACGAAATCCAATCGCTGCAGGCAGCCCTGGAGCGCTGGCGTCCGTGGCTGTAAGGCGCTGCGAAACCGTTTCCAAGCGACGCCGATGCATACTGCTCCCGGTTGCGACTGACACTAACCCGAAGCGTAAGCGAGGTCCGTAAGGCGTTGCCTCGCTTACGCTTCGGGTTAGTGTTGATTTGTGACAATCTCAACCGCGAGCAGTATAGTTGACCCAAATGCTTGACGGGCCTGGTAGCGGCATGACAAAATAATGGGCGTCGTCGCCTATCGCATCAACCAGATGAAAAGAGTCGAGCCATGAAACGCCTGTTCTTTGCGGTTCTCCTGGCAATTGCCGCCGTCCCAGCAAGCTGGGTGCCCGCCGCCGCGCAGGCCGCGGAACCATTCGCGCTGGAAAAGGAATTTATCGCCCCGCCGGCTGCCGCCCGGCCGTGGGTCTACTGGTTCTGGCTCAACGGCAATATCACCAAGGAGGGCATGACGGCCGACTTGGAGGCCATCAAGCGCGTCGGCATCGGCGGCGTGCTGATCATGGAGGTCGATCAGGGCGCGCCGCAAGGCGCCGTAAGCTTCGGGGGACCGAAATGGCGGGAACTCTTCCAGCACATGCTCAGCGAGGCCAACCGCCTGGGCCTTGAAGTCAACATGACCAACGACGCCGGATGGTGCGGCAGCGGCGGGCCTTGGATCACGCCCGAACTGTCGATGCAGTATCTCGTCTGGACGGAAACCAGCGTGGAAGGCGGCAAGCATTTCGACGCCGCTCTGCCCGAACCGCAGCGGACGGCCAACTACTATCGCGACGTCACCGTGCTGGCCTTCCCCACGCCGGCCGGCAATGCGCGGATCGCGAGCATCAACGGCAAGTCGGGCCACGATCGCCAGGACCAACCGCCGGCCCCGGCCACGTATGCGGAAGTGCCGGCCGACCAGGTCATCAAGGCCGATTCCATCGTCGATCTGTCGGCCCACTTCAAAGACGGCCGCTTGAGCTGGGACGTGCCGGCAGGCAAGTGGACCGTGCTGCGGTTCGGCCATACCTCGACCGGCAAGGACAACCATCCGGCCCCCGCCTCGGGCCGCGGCCTGGAATGCGACAAGCTGAGCAAGGAAGCCGTCGACGCCATGTACGCCGGCCTGATGGCCAAGATCATTGCCGACAGCCCCGCCCTGGCCGGCAAGACGCTCGTCACCACGCACATCGACAGTTGGGAAGTCCATTCGCAAAACTGGACGCCGCAAATGCGCGAGGAATTCCGCAGGCTCCGCGGCTACGACCTTTTCCGCTACCTCCCCGTCTACACCGGACGGATCGTCGATAGCGTCGAAGTCTCCGAGCGCTTCCTCTGGGACTTGCGGCAGACGATTTCCGACCTGCTGACGAAGAACTACGCCGGCCATTTCCGCGAGCTCGCCCGCAAGGACGGATTGAAACTCTCGATCGAGGCCTACGACGACGGGCCTTTCGACGACCTGACCTACGGCGGCCAGTGCGACGAGCCGATGGGCGAGTTCTGGTCGTGGGCCTATGGCGGGGCGAACTACTCGGTCACGGAAATGACCTCCGTGGGACACGTCTACGGCAAGCGGATCATCGGCGCGGAGGCCTTCACCGCCACCGACGCCGAAAAATGGCAAGGCTATCCGGCCAACATCAAGACGCTGGGCGACTGGGCTTTTTGCGAAGGGATCAATCGCTTCGTCTTCCATCGCTACGCCATGCAGCCCTGGCTCGACGCCCGGCCCGGCATGTCGATGGGCCCCTGGGGCCTGCACTATGAACGCACGCAGACGTGGTGGGAACAATCCGCCGGCTGGCATCAGTACCTGGCCCGCTGCCAGCATCTCTTGCGGCAGGGCCTGTTCGTGGCCGACTTATGTTACCTGCAGCCCGAAGGCGCCCCGCGGAGATTTTCTCCGCCCGTCGCCCGCAAAGGCAATCCGCCCGACCGGCCGGGCTACAACTTCGACGGCTGCGCGCCGGAGGTGGTGCTGACGCGGATGTCGGTCAAGGACGGCCGCATCGTCCTTCCCGACGGCATGAGCTACCGCCTGCTCGTGCTGCCCGATTCGCAAACCATGACCCCGCGTCTGCTGGCCAAGATCGTGGAACTGGTCGAGGCGGGGGCTACGGTCGTCGGCCCGCGGCCGCAAAAGGCCCCGAATCTGGAGAACTACCCGGCGTGCGACGAGCAGGTCAAGACGTTGGCCGATCGGCTGTGGGGCGACTGCGACGGTTCGAAGGTCACTCAGCATCTCCTCGGCAAAGGCCGCGTTGTTTGGGGCAAGACGCCCGAGCAGGTCCTCGTCGAGGCCAAGGTGCCCGTCGATTTCCGCGCTGAAGGCGCCCTGGCGGGCAAGCTCCGCTATATTCACCGCAAAGTGGATGATAACAGGGAGTTTTACTTCGTCGCCAACAAAGAGCAGCACCCGGTGTGCGGCACGTGCAGCTTCCGCGCCCCGAACACGCAGGCTGGGTTCTGGTGGCCGGAGAGCGGGCAAGTGCAGGGCGCGGCCGCCCAGCAGCGCGTCGGTGACGTGACTCGCCTGCCGCTCTATCTTGAAGCGGGCGAATCGGTCTTTGTCGTCTTTGACATGTGGCACTCGAACCCCTTCCTCGATTCGGTGACGGCCATGACGCTGGATGGCCGGCCGCTGTTCGACGCAGGCAAAGCAGCGAAGATCACCATCGTCAAGGCCATTTACGGCGTGCCCGGAGACGAGAAGCGGACCCGCGACGTGACCGCCAAGCTCCAGGCCCTCATCGACTCCGGCCCGACCAGCTTCACTGTGGCCGAAATGGCCCGCGGCGACGATCCCGCCTACATGGTCGTGAAGACCCTGACGATCGACTACACACTTGACGGCAAACCGCGCAAGGCGGCGGGGCAGGACCCCGACACGATTGACCTGCAGTCGTACATTGCCGACGGCGCGCCGCGTCCGCCAGTGCTCACGGAAGCGAAGGACGGTATCCACGATATCCAATTGGAAGCCTGGCAGAACGGCCGCTACGAGTTGACCACGGGAACTGGCCGCAAGCTGACTTGGACGGTTGCCGGTTTGCCGCAGGCGCAGACCGTCGCCGGACCATGGCAAGTGCGATTTCCGGCCGCTTCCGGCGCGCCCGAGCAGCTTGCCTTGGACAAGCTCGTGGCCTGGAATCTCCGGCCGGAAGACGCCGTCAAGTATTTTTCCGGCACGGCAACCTACCGGAAGGTCATGACCATTCCCGCCGAATTGCTGGGCGCGGATCGCGGTCTGTACCTTGATCTCGGTCGCGTGGCGGTCATGGCCCGCGTGAAGCTCAATGGGCATGACCTCGGCGTGCTCTGGAAGGCCCCCTATCGCGTGGAGATTGGACCGCTGGCCAAGGCCGGCGAGAATACGCTGGAGATCGAAGTCACGAATCTCTGGATCAACCGCATGATCGGCGACGAGAACCTGCCGGAGGATTCCGATCGCAACGCCGACGGCACGCTGAAGGCCTGGCCCCAGTGGCTGCAGGAAGGCAAGTCGAGCCCTGCCGGCCGGCAGACTTTCACCTCCTGGCGGCTTTATAAGAAAGGCGCTCCGCTCGTCGAATCAGGCTTGCTCGGGCCGGTGACGCTGCAGGCCACGCAACGGCATTGGGTGGAGGGATCCGATTTTGAGGGCAGCGACGCCCTCAAGCCGCCTCGCTCCGTCGATGTCTCGGCTGCGGAGAAGGTGAAACCCGCCCTGCCGAGCATTCCGAATCGCACGTTCAACCTCATCGATTTCGGTGCTCTCGGCGACGGCAAGACGCTCAACACCGGAGCGTTCCGCAGGGCCATCGCCGCCGTTGAGAAAGCGGGCGGCGGAAAACTGGTCGTGCCCAAGGGCGTCTTTCGCAGCGGCCCTTTTGTGCTCTGTTCGAAGCTCGACCTTCATCTCGACGCCGGCGCCGTCATCAAGGCCCCGGAGACCTTCGAGGAGCTCGGTCTCCCGCATCCCTCCAGCTTCAAGACCCAAGCCGAGGCCGACCGCGCTTACCGCGTCCCGAAACCGCTGATCACCGGCAACCAACTCCATGACGTGGCCATCACCGGTCCCGGCACGATCGACGGTAGCGGCCGCCATTGGTGGGAGTGGTCCGAGCGCGCCGCCCGCGACGTTGCGAAGACCGAGCCCGGCCGCATCATCTATCGCCGCCCGCATCTGGTCGTCATCGACGGCTGCGACCGCCTGCTCGTCGCCGGCGTCACCCTCACCAACTCGCCCATGTTCCATCTTGTGCCGAAGCGCGTGAACGACCTGACCATCGAGCGCGTGACGGTCCGCGCACCGTCCACTGCGCCGAACACCGACGCCATCGACCCGGGCCCCGGCACGAATTTCTGGATTCACGACTGCGACATCGACACCGGCGACGACGACATCGCGATCAAGGCCGGCGGCACGAACATCCTCATCGAGAACAACACGATCAAGCACGGCCACGGCATCTCCATCGGCTCCGAGACCACCGCCGGCGTCCACAACATGCTGGTCCGGCATTGCACGCTGGAGGGCGCCGACAACGGCATTCGCATCAAATCCATGCGCGGCGCCGGCGGCCTCGTCGAAAACGTGCGCTACACCGACATCACGATGAAGAACGTCAAGAATGCCATCGTCCTCCAGCTTGACTACGTGGACAACAACCGGCCCGACTTCCACGGCGACCCGGCGAAGATCCCTGCGATTCGCAACATCCTCCTCGATCACCTCGCGATCGAAGGCGCGGGCAACGCCGGCATCATCCACGGCCTGCCCGAGAGCCCGATCGCCAACCTCACGCTGCGCGACATCACGCTCACGGCCGAGAAGGACTTTCAGATCCGCGATGCCCAAGAGCCCGTTTTTGAACGCGTCGTTCGCACGATCAAGCCCGGCGCGGCCCCATAAGAACCGGCAGGGCTGCAAGGGGAGAGCAGGAGAGCAGGGGGCCAGGGCTGGTTGACGACTGTGGCTTGAGCCGTAAAGTTAGGAGATGTTTCGGATGAGTATAACGAAAACAGAGCTTGATCGGTTTCACGACTTCGCGGTTTCGCTGGTGTCCGGTGCGGAGTCAGATTTGACGTGGCTTCAATTGTTCGAGTTATGGCGGATGGAAAATCCGTCGGACGCCGAATATCGGGAGAACGTTGCGGCCATTCGGGAATCACTGGAGGCGATAGAGGCAGGACGGATGCGACCGTTAGCGGACTTTGACGCCGAGTTTCGCAGTCGCCACGGCATAACGAGCGACGCATGAACTATCGGCTCGTTATCGTTCAGCCGGCTGAAATCGACGTTGAGGAGATACTGATAGTGCGCCTTGTTCCCCGTCACGAGCGTCAACCCATGGCGAATAGCGAGCTATCCACGATGCGGTTGCCTCAAGGGTTGCGTCTCACGGGCGGCCATGGCCGACTCAACGACAAAATCGGCCAACTCCGGTTCGTCAGCCAGCATTCCGAGCCAGGGATCCGCGGCTTGGCGATTTGACGGCAACGCTTCCAAGAGATCGCGGAGCAACTGACCCACCGTACATTCTCGTGCCCGCGCGGCGCTCGGCAAGCTCGAGCGTTTGGTCATCGAGTTCGAGTTCCACGGTTCGCATTTTTCTCCTCCCACGAAACCATCGAGGCATTTTCATGCCGGTGCGTGGTGACGCCTGCCAATATCTTACCCGCAGCAGTTGTTCTTGTCGACGGGGCCGTTCGCCAACGGAGGGGAACCTAGCCCGTCGCCGAATGATCCGCTCATTCCTTTTCAGTTCGAATCTTCTCCAAGGCTTCTGCAGCCGCCTGCCGGACCGGAACAACTTTGTCCAAGAGCAGTTCCGTAAGGGCCGGCAGCGCGGGCTTCGCCGCGGGACCGATTGTGCCCAAGGTCTGTATGGCGAGGACACGAACGGCAACTTCGTCGTCGCTCGATAATTCAATCAGGACCGGAATAACGGTCTTCATCTCGGCTTCGATCGCGGCGAGCGCTGCCGCAGCGCTACAGCGAACGCCATGATCGCCGGCACGGAGCAAGGGCGCCAGCGCCGGCGCCGCCGACTTCGCCGCCGGTCCGATCTTCTCCAGCGCTTCCGCGGCCACGCGCCGAATCGCGACGTTGTTGCATCGAACGCATCCACCAGAACCGGCACGCAAGGCTTCGCATCCGCCCCCACGGAAACCAGGGCGCTGGCAGCCATCGCACGAACGTAGCCGTTCTTATCGCGAAGCAACCCAGACAGCGCCGGTACGGCGGTCTTCGCGGCCGGCCCGAATACCTTCAGGGCCGAGACTGCGCCCGCACGGACATCGCTATCGTCGCTGCGCAGCAGTTCGATAAGGAACCCAATCGCAGCCTTTGCTTCAGGCCGCGTCCGGGGCAACGCCCATACGATGGCCTGGTAGGCATTGGAGTTCTTCTGTCGCATAATCTCATTCAGGGATGGGATTGCGGCCGGGCCGATCGCCAGCAGCGCAGCGGCTGCTTGCACGCGGTTACGCTGACGCTCGCCCGCATCGAATCTGAAACCCTCTGGCTGCTGTTGTCGAGGATTGAGCAACTCGACCAGCGCGGCAGTGGCGGTGCCGGCCTCCGGGCCGAACTTTTCCAAGGCTTCCGCGGCGAAGTATGGCGGAAATGGCTCGGCACCGAGCCCATTTTGCTGGAGCAAGGGAATCAGCGCCGGTACACTCGACTTGGCCTCGGGCCCGATAGCGCCCAGAGCCCTGGCCGCGCCCGATCGCAAAGACCAATTTTTGTTTTGCAGAAGGCTCGTGAGCGCCGGTATGGCACTGCGGGATTCCGGCCCAATCTCGCCCAGGGCGTCGGCCGCAGCCTCCTGGGTGTGGTCGTTTGCGTCCGCGAGCAACCTCGTGAGGGCTGCGACCGCCGGTTTGGCCTCCTGTCCAATCTTACCCAAAGTCCTGGCCGCGGCAATTCTCACTTTCTCGTCGTCGAGCAGTTCGACGAGCACCTTCACGACCTCGTCTCGTTTTCCGCCGATTCGCGCCAAGGCACGGGCTGCCGCGAAACGAACCTCAGGTTCTCGGTCGGCCAGCAGTGCGCCGAGCGATAGAACCGCCGGCTGCGCTTCCGACGCCGATCATCCACAGCACGTCGGCTGCGGCCTGGCGAACGCTGGCATCCGTATCGTTCAAGTATGCGATCAGGACGGGAACGGCCGCTTTTGCCCCCGGATCGATTTTCACAACAGGCTGGAAGGGGAATTGTTCCGGAGGTTCGTCAAAAGCCCAGGGTGTCCAAGCCCCATCAATCTTGCCCAGGGCATCAACCGCCGCTCGACGTCCCTTGGCATTTTCAGCCTTGGCCATTGCGGCAAGTGCGGGAACGGCCTTGCCGCCGATCTTGACCAGCGATTTGACGGCGTCTTCCTGCACCAACTGCATCGGGTCGCTGAGCAGTCGGGTGAGCGTCGCAACGGCTGCCGGACCGACGTTGCCCAAGGTCAGCGCAAGCTGTCTTCGCACCGGCCAATCCTCTTGCGCGATCAAGCGCTTGATTGCGGGCCACGCGGTCTCGGATTGCGGGTCGATCCTCAACAACGCCACAGCAGCCGACGTCCGCTCCCAATCACTCCCGGTCTTAAGCAGTTCTTCGAGCAAGGGCGCTGCCGATCTGGCATCAGCACCAATCTGTCCAAGGGCCGCGGCCGCGCCGGATCGTTCTCCCATCGGTCCGCGCTCGAGCAATTCGCGGAGCGCCGGCGCGGCCGCCGGGCCGATGTTGCCCAGCGCCTTGATCGCTTCGCCGCGGACCATCTGCTCGTTATCCTTGAGCAGTAAAACCAACGCGGGAACGGCCGGCCGCGCCCGGTGGCCGATGACTCCCAGAATCTCGGCCGCTTGCCGCCGGACAGATTCATTATCATCCGCGCATAAAACGCTCAGACGGGCAACCGCGTCCGCGCCTCGCGGACCCAGATTTTCCAGAGCGCCCTCGACATACATACGTTCCAACCAAAACCAGTCCTTGTTCTTCAGCGATTCGACCATCGCGGGCACCGCCGGCTCGGCCTCAGGGCCAATTTGAGCAAGCGTCAAGGCGCCGCAAAGCCGATACTTCTCGCCCTCTCCCAGCAGCTTTGCGATTGCGCGGATGCCCGCGGGGCCCAACTTCGGCAACGCCTGTCCAATCGCCTCGAACTGGATATCCTGGTTGTCGCTTCGGGCCCGATCATCCCATTCGGCCAAGGTCTTGCCTTTGTAGGTCGCCGCGTTGTCCGGTTGTGCGACGGCCAACTTTGGCTGGTCAGCGAGAAGTGCGCTGGCAACAAGGACGATGGAAAGCGTTGGAAGATGTCTCATATTTCGTCTCCCTGACGCAACTTCACAGCGGCAGGCGTGCATGTCCAAGCGTTTGTTTCATGGTTGGTCTCCACGCTTCGATGGACGCGGGTCATGGAAATGGGTGGTCTCTGGATGATGTGTTATTTTCGTACCAGGGTAGGGCGTCGTCAACGGTCCAACACCGGACTGCGGCGGCCGCCGGCAACGTGTGGCTGGCGAGCCCAGACTCATCGGCCGACGTTTCATGGATGCTTGTTTGGTCGATCGAACCCTGGAGTCCGCGCGCTTCGCAAGACGAAAAAACTAACCGGGCCGGTGTACCACCAACCGGGCAAGAGAGCACTTGAGAAATAGTCCTCGAGTACCAGGCCGCTGTCCTGCGACTGCGACGTTTTTTGGGTCGATGGGAATTCGAGCATGAACCTCGATTCCCGAGGGCATTAGAATCTCCGCTCTTTCCTTTCGCTGCTTCCTGTCGTACTGGAAATGGAGCACAAATCTCTTTCCCGGTGCCTTGACGTGCAGATAGCAACCGGACACCATCTGCATCCCTAGATCGGTGAAGGCATCGAACACGAATACGCCATCTGGCCGCAGATGTTCCGCTACGCTTCGGAATACGGCCTGGAGTTCGGCGATATTACCGACATAGTTCAGTGAGTTACACGCACAAACGGCAGCGTCAAATGACTGGCCCAATTGAAACTTACGGAAGTCGCCCAACGCATACCGAACTCCCGGCAGTTCGGAAGAACGTGACTGAGCCTGCACGAGCATTGGTTCGCTGACATCGAGGCCGACGACCTCCGGTGCGATGCGTGCCAGCCGAGTTGATAGCGTACCCGTGCCGCAAGCCAGGTCGAGGATCGAACGAAGCGTGATCCGCCTGGTCCTGGCGAGGTTCGCGAGGAATGTTGGGTAGTCCCACTGGAAAGCGCCAGCGTAATCGTGCCATACATCGGCCAAGCCTGCGTAAGGTTGAAGATGTGGACGGCTCGCATTATTCTCGGCCCCGCACTCGGCGAAGCAGAGTTTCCTCGCATAGAAGCAGGACGCGGGTTGCCGCCGTCGAAAGCCGACGAGTCGGGTCTTGGCCCACCATGTTCGCCAGAACTGATTAAGCATGGACGATCCACAAAACGATTGGGGCTAGAGCCGATCTCGTCAGTAAATCCTGCTCGAATTCACACTTGTTGACTCGATTCCCGGTCACAGGCACAGAAGCGTACCGCGAGTATACGTACAAGAACACGCAGATCGCCAGCACCAGGATCTCCCAGGCCGGCCGCACGCCCGGTAAGGCATCTTCATCATGTCTCGAATTGGGCCGAGAATCCTCGAAAAGACGAAATTCGAAACTTGGTTGCACGACGCCAAATTGCTCGGGCGCAAGATCGGGTCGCGCGGAGATTTCCGGGCCTCGATCAATGGGCGGCAACCGCCGCACGTGCGACGTAGCCACGATCATCAAGAAGACGCTGCCGGCAATCGCAAGCAGGATCAGTTTCATGGTTGGTCTCCGCATGGGACAGGCGGCGGCTGGCCGCTGCCCTCCGATCGTCACTTCTTCGCTTCCGGAGAGGTCGCAGCCAGCACTACGAAGAAAATCCACAGGAATCGCCACATTGCAGGCATCTCCTTCATCGGCCAGGGCTTTTCAAAAGGACGGCACGTTTGTCGCCCATTGCCATAGTATAAGCCCACGCCAGGGATTCTGGCAATCATCTCACCAAGCCCGCATTCAGGTCGCCATCATCTTGCATCCTTCAATATGCCCAATGTTAATAGGACGCCTAGCACCGCGAGGAAAAGACCGAGCACGGCGTAGACAATCCTGGCACCCGTTCGGCCGAAGAGCATGACAAAGAGGCGAGCCTTGCGGCTATTGATGAAAAAGTCCCAGTCGAAACCGGCCCCACAGATTGAAAAGAGCCCGGCAGCAACGATGATCAGGCCAAATGGATTCATAACAAAGTCTCCGAAATCCCGCTTCATTTTCCTTCGCTGATTATTGGACGCCCGTTCCGTCAAGCTTTTTGAGATACCACGCAGAATCACGCATCCGAGAAATCGCTTCGCGGGCCTTGGAAATGTCGGACGGAACGAGATCGCCCGTTTTGGCCAGGAGCCGGCAGCGTTCGATATGCGCCAGAGAGATCTTGTGAAGAGTTCCCTTGGTGGTCAAATCCGCCAGTTGACGGTCGCGGACGCCTGCCGCGGCCTTCCAGTCGCCGCGGGATTCGTAGTACGCTGCCGTCGCGTCCGCGCTGATCTCATCGCGACGATCGAGATGCTGGAGAAGACGCATACCCTTGCGGAATGAACCCGCCGCCGCGGCCTCGTCTCCGTGCGCTTGCTGAGCGACCGCAAGCCAGATACAGGCGTCCGCCAGGGTTCGTTTGAGTTGGTCCATCGTCGCCGACTGTTCGGCCATGAGTGCGGCATGATCCGCCATCTCGTCCACGAGCCCCAGGCGGTGGCAAATGCGGCAAAGCAGAAACCGGGCCCAGGCCGAGAACCACGTGTTCGCCGTCTCGCTGGCCATCGCGAGCGACTGGTGCGCCAAGTCGTAGGCCTCGGTCCAACGCTCGACGACGGCGAAATAGTCGGCTCTGCGAAAATCGAGCACGAAGCGCTCGCCCGTCGGCCGGGGGCCGATCCGCGCGTCGAGAAATGCGAAGCCCTGTTCGATCTCGTCGCGGTAGCCGAGGGGATCGATCTCCGCGTAGGTATAAAGCACGGCCGTGAGGATTCCCACGCACAGCGAATCCTCGCGCCCCTCGGGACCGTTGAATCGCACCGTCAGTTCGATGGCCAAGGGAAGCGCGCGGGCAAAATCGTGACAACTGCCGGTCAGCGTGTCCAACCGCCAATACTCGAAGAACAACTCGCACCAGGGCTCGTTCAGCCGCCGCGCTTCGTCGCGGCATTGCGTCATGAGGCGGAATTGCAGTTCCGCCTGAGTCTCGCGATGGCGCATCGCCTCCTCATACAGTTCCACCAGCCGCAGGCGCTCGCGGTCGCCTGCGCGACGCCAAGCGGCGGCCCGTCGATGGAACTCCAGCCAGCTTTCGCTCATGGTTGTATCAACTGCTCCAATGATTTCTGCCAGATGCCAAGATCGGCGGTGGCCCGCGCGGCGTCGAGCATTCGACCGCAAAACAACCTGGCGAAATGGCCCATGACGGCCAGGGCCGCTTGCTTCCTCGACGCGGGGATTTCCGCAGAGGCCAGACGCAGCATCAACGGGCAAGCGGCGTTCAGGTGCAGCGTCCCGCCGTCGCTGTCGCCCGATTGCACCCGGCGGCTTTCGACGTATCCCCGTACCAGCGCCGAGAAGCCCTCCGGCAGCAGCCCCTGATCCAGCGCCGAGGTCGCATTGCGAAGCGTTTCGGATTCCGCCGGGTAGGTCATCACCGCCGGAAGCTGGTGCGGGCGAAACGTGGAGACCTGAACGACGAATCCCAACTCTTCGCAGAGTTCAACAAGTTCCGCAAACGGCGCTTGCGGCGCAGGACGAATAAGGGCATTGAGATTGTCGTCCAGCCGCGCCAGCTTCACGCCCGTGCGCAATGCCGCGTACCGTTCCAGGAACGCCTGGACGCCGAACCACGAGGCGTCGATGGCGGGAACGTCGCGGGCTTCGGCCAGGACTTTTTCCTGCAGCGACCCGAGTTTGGTCGTGGTGTGATAGGCGACGTTCCCCGTCATGCCGAGATACTCGGGCAGGGCGATCCGTCCGCGGCTGGTCGGGAGCGGGACCGAATCGGCGACCAGGCCGAAGAACTCGTCGTCCTTGGACGCCCAGCCCACGATCAGGTCGCTGTGGGCGAAGACGATTTGCCGCCAGACTTGCGGCTGCGTTGCGGCAAGATCGGCCAGCCCTCGGCTCAGTTGCCCGGCCAAGACCTGGCAAACCGCATCGAACGAATCGTCCTGGTGCACGGATTCCCGCGAGGCGGTCGGCTGCAGCGCGGGACAATCGACGACGCCTTGCACGAACCGCGCCCAGGGAGGAAGCAGGTTCTTGTCGGCCTCGCAGATCGCCATGCCGCGGATGTAAACCGCGACCGTGCCGAACTCCTTGATCGACACGACGGACCGTGCGGGAACGAAGAGAAAGCCCCGCAGCGGCAACGTGAGCGTGTCGTGTCCGAGATCGACGACGCCATCGGTCAGAGTCAGCAGCCAGAGCGGTTCGGGCTCTTCGTAGCGCCTGCAAACGTGACGGCGACAGGCGGCCTCCGGGTCCGGATCGTCCCAGGGGAACATCCCCTGGTTCGCCTGCTCCGCCGCGCCTTGAACGTAGATCGGTGTGGAGAGAAAATCGGCGTACTCGCGCACGACGTTCAGCAGGTTCTGCTCGCGGGTGAGAAAACGCGCGGACGGTTTGAGCGCCAGTTCCACCGTCGTGCCCGTCTCGGCGCGATCGCCCTCCGTCAGTTCGAACTCCTGGTCTCCGGCCGAAGACCATCGCAGCGGGCAGCCATCCTTGGAGCGGGTGTTCACCGTGACCGCCGACGCCAGCAGGTACGCCGCCAGGAAGCCGATGCCGAACTGGCCGATCAACTCGTGCGACTTGCCGCAGTCGTCGGCGCCCAGACGTTCGCGCAACTCGCCCGTGTATCCGCGGCCGATGACCGTGAGATAGGTGAGAATCTCCGCCTCCGTGAGACCGCTTCCGTTGTCGGCGATCCGCAGGCGGTGCGTCTTCGGCTCGATCGTCAACTCGATCCGCGGGCGATAGCCCGGATCGGGTTGCTCGATCGTGCGCCGAATGCACGAGTCGTGCGCGTTCTGGATCAGTTCGCGGATTCCGACCCGCTGCGTGGAATAGAGATGCTCGGCCAGCACCTTGAGCAGGCCGGGCAAATGAAGTTGAAATCGTCCGCGAGTTGGCATGGGCGCATTAACTCAAGGGTTACCCAACGCCGGCCCCGAGGGAGCGATTAGCGCCGAGCTACGGTCGATTTTACCCTTGCTAGTCCCGGAACAGCAACGGGGCCAATTCGTGCAGGCTTCGCCGCCAGGTCAGGAACTCGTGAGCCGTGTCCGGCGACACATACGCCGTATTCTTGACGCCGATCTGGTCGAGGGCTTCGTGATTGGACTGGAGGTTGCCAGGGTTCTCGCGGCTGCCGCAACTGCAGAACACCACCTTGACTTTCTCCTTGAAACCGGGCGCATTGTTGACATCCGCCGGGGAAATCACGCCGCCGCTGAGCAGCCCGATGTGGGAGAACAGGTCGAGATGCTTCAACGTGATGCTGTGGGTCTCCATTCCGCCCATCGACAGGCCGGCCATGCCGCGGTGCGGCTGATCGGCGAGCGTACGGAAGTTGGCGTCAACGTAGGGGATCAGTTCATTCACGAGAAGGTTCTCGAAGGCCGCGTTGCTGCCGAAGCCACCGGCTCCGCCGCGCCCACCTGCGCCGGCTCGAGCGCCCGGCGCCCCTCCAGCAGGTGCTGGAGCAGCAGGCGCCGCGCCGCCCGGCGCGCCCGGTCCGCGGCCGCCCCTGCCGCGTCCACCCGGGGGCCCGCCTTCGTTGGTCAGGCCGTAGGTCATCACGATGAGGAAGGGCGTCGCTTTGTTCTCGGCGATCAGGTTGTCCAGGATCAGATTGGCGTGGCCCTGGTTCCACCAGGCGGTTTCATCCTCGCCCCAACCGTGCTGCAGGTACAGCACCGGATAGCGCTTGGTCGGGTTCTTCTCGTAGTCAGGCGGCGTGTAGACAAAGGAGCGGCACATCTTGCCGGTGGTCTTCGAGGGGAAGATAACCATCTGCACTTTTCCGTGGGGAACGTCCTTGAAGGCGTAAAAGTCCTGGTCTTGAGCGGGGATTTCGATGCCGCTCTCCCAACGCGTCGAACCGTAGAAGTTCAACGTGCCGGGATCGTTGAACGTCCCCCCGTCAACCGTGAGACGGTAGTAGTGGAAGCCCTCATCCATCGGTCCCGCCGTGGTGCCGACCCACACGCCGTCTGCGCCTTTCGTGAGCGCGGTGCCCCCGCGTCCGCCCAAGCTCACGGTGACGCTTTGGGCCTGAGGCGCCATGATGCGGAACCGCGCGTAGCGCTGGGAATTGACCTGCGGGTATTCCTGGCCCGGCTGGTTCAAGCTTGAGGGCTTGAAATCGTCCGCCACCGGCTCGCTTGCCAGGGCTGGAAGACCCGCCAGGAGCGCTACACTTAGAATCGTAATTTTCATGATCGTTTTTCCCTAGTCTTGTTAATGAATGACTTTGAATCGCCATTGTACCAAGGACCCTGACATGCGGAACAGGACCACCCGTGAGGGGTAGTTGGAAAAAAGCCGCTCTGTCCGCTCTATCGCCGCAATAATTGCCGCCAGCCGTCCCAATTCAGCAATTTACTCGATCGGAAGGTGCCGGTCAACAATCCCGATCGATCCCAGAATTACCTGGACATCACTGGCAGGAACGATTCCGGCATCCGCTCTAATTGGGATGGCGCGGCCTGACACCCAATCTTCCCCCCGATCTTCCGCCGCTTGCGGTAGATTGAGCACGCTGTTACAATCTGAAAATCTGGAAATACCGCACATTCGACAACGAAACGCAGAACCAGTTCATTGTGGACAGTCTCTTGGGGCTGGGTGGCGGAAAAAAAGCCGACGCTGCAGGCAGGAAGACACCACCATGATACGAACAAGAGGTTATCGGCCATGAGACGGTGCGAGCCCTATTCCGTGCATTGTCTGACGAGCAAGTCCTTCATTCTGCAAGCGACCCTGCTTGGCCTGGTGCTGGCGACGGTGATTTCGGCGCAGGCGCAGGACCTGGAGCAGGGGTTCCATCAACCGCCGGCGGAGGCCCGGCCGCGGACGTGGTGGCACTGGGTCAGCGGCAATGTATCCAAGGAGGGAATCACCCTGGACCTCGAGGCCATGAAGCGCATCGGCCTGGCCGAAGCGCAGATCTTCAACGTGAACCAGGGACCGGCCGGTGCGGTGAAGACGTTGAGCGACGAGTGGCGGCAGTTGACCGGGCACGCGATCCGTGAGGCTGACCGCCTGGGCCTGGAGCTAGCGTTCCAGAATTGCCCCGGCTGGAGCGAATCGGGCGGGCCATGGGTCAAGCCGGAGGAATCGATGCAGTTCGTCTACGTCACCGAGGCCGGGATCACCGGCGGGAAGAAAGTGAATGTGCTGCTGCCGGCCGAAAAGCGCCCCGCCTGGCGCGACATCGCCGTCTGGGCATTTCCCACGCCGCCGGCCGACCTGGCCAAGCCGGCCGATCTCAAGGCGAGGCGGGAGCAGGTCTCGGCCAAGGCTGCCTACAAATCGGACCTGCAGAGCTCCATTCCGATGGCATGGGACGTGCCCGCGGAGGCCGTGATTGACCCCAAAACCATGGTGAATCTGACCGACCGTCTCCAGCCGGACGGCAGGCTGGAATGGGATGCGCCGCCGGGGGCTTGGACGGTCCTTCGCTTTGGTCACGCCTCCAACGGCCGAAAAACGCGCCGGCCATGCCGGAAGCCACGGGCCTGGAGTGCGACAAGCTCAGTCGCGCGGCCGTAACGGCGCATTTCAACGGCGGCATGATGGGCATGGTCCTGCAGGAAGCCGGCCCGCTGGCGGGGAAATCGCTGAAGAACGTCCTGGCCGATAGCTGGGAAGCGGGGTGCTTGAACTGGACCCCGGCCATGCGCGAGGAATTCCGGAAGCGGCGCGGCTACGATCCGCTGCCCTGGCTGCCGACGCTTACCGGCCGCATCGTCGGCAGCGTCGACCAGAGCGATCGCTTCCTTTGGGACTTCCGCCGCGTGATCGCCGACTTGCTTGCCGAGAACCATTACGGCGTGATCCAGGAGCTGGCCCACGAGCATGGAATGCAGTTCTACGCCGAGGCCCCCGGCATCGGCATGCCGACGGTGGCCGACGAGCTGCAATGCAAGGCGCGAACGGACGTGCCGATGGGCGAGTTCTGGCTGGACGGCCATGGCTCGGCCGACGTGAAAGAGGCAGCCTCCGCGGCGCACATCAACGGCCTGCGCTGGGCGGCAGCCGAATCCTTTACCTCCGCACCCCAGAATGCCAGTTGGAAAAACGACCCCTTCGGAATCAAGGCCCTCGGCGACAAGCATTTCTGCCTGGGGCTGAATCGCATTGTTTTTCACCGCTACGCCCATCAGCCGTTCACGGACAAGTATCCCGGCGTCAGCATGGGACCGTGGGGGCTGAATTTCGAGCGCACGCAGACATGGTGGGAGCAGGCCCGGGCCTGGATCGAGTACATCGCCCGTTGCCAGTGGATGCTCTCGCGGGGGCAGTTTGTGGCGGATGTCTGTTATTTCTATGGCGAGGGTGCGCCCAATACGCTGCCCGATCGCCAAGGGCTGCGCCCGGCGATCCCTGCCGGTTTCGACTACGACGGTTGCGACGCCGAGACCTTCCAGAAGATGGAGGTTCACGACGGCCGGCTGACGCTGCCCGGCGGCATGAGCTATGGCCTGCTCGTGCTTGCCGAGGCGGATCGGATGACGCCGCGAACGCTGGCCAAGGTGCGGCAGTTGGTGCAATCCGGGGCAACGGTGATCGGCCGGCCGCCGCGCCAGTCGCCGAGCTTGCAGGACTATTCGCAGGCCGATGAAGAGGTCCGCACGTTGGTCGCGGAGTTGTGGGGCAAGGATAGCGCGTCGCAGAAGGTCATCGACCGCAGGCTGGGTCGCGGGCGCGTGGTCTACGGCAAGCCCGTGGCCGAGGTGCTGGGGGAAATGGCGATTGTGCCCGACTTCCGCACCGCGGGGGCGGACGCGCCGATCATGGCGGTGCATCGGCACGCGGCGGAAGGAGAGATCTACTTTGTCTCCAACCAGGCGTATCAAACGCTGGAGAGCGACTGCACCTTCCGCGTGGCCGGGCGCGTGCCCGAGCTGTGGCATCCCGATAGCGGCGCGATCGAGCCCGCCCCGGTCTATCGCCAGGCCGATGGGTGCACGACCGTCTCGCTGCGGTTTGACCCGGCCGGCTCGGTATTCGTGGTTTTTCGAAAGCCGGTGGGGAAGCAGGATGCGATCGTCTCGCTCGCGCATGACGGCGGTGGAACCGCCGCGCCGCGGTTGGAAATCCGGCGGGCAACCTATGCGGCTGTGGATGATGCGTCGAGGAAGATGGACGTAACCGCAAAGATTGCAGAGCTGACCAGGTCCGGGCGGGTCGATATTCGGGTCGGCAATGACGTCTTTGGCCGCGACCGGCGCTGAATCACGTCAAACACCTGGTGGTCGAATACTCACTCGGCGGCAAGCCGCAGCAGGCGGCGGCTGACGAGGGCCAGACGTTGTATCTGCCGTCGGAATCCGGACCGGCCGCCTGCGAACTGGTGATCGCGGCCGATCGGGCTCGATTGACCGCCTGGACCCCTGGCACGTACACGGCCAGATTTGCCTCGGGCAAGCAGTGGCGGCACGAGGTGGCGGGTCTTTTGCCCGCGGTTGAACTGTCGGGCGGATGGACGCTGCGCTTCCCGCCCCATTGGGGCGCTCCCGATCAGGTAACGCTGGATAAGCTGATCTCCTGGAGCAATCACGCCGATGACGGCGTAAGGCACTTCTCCGGAACCGCCACGTATAGCCGCGGGTTTGAATTGACCGCCGAGCAGCTCGCCTCCGGCCGGGCATTGCGGCTGAGCTTGGGAGAGGTGAAAAACCTGGCGGAAGTGACCATCAACGGCTGGAATGCCGGGATTCTCTGGAAGCCGCCGTTTGCGATCAACCTGGCCGGACTGGTCCAGCCGGGGCGCAACACACTGGAAATCAGGGTCACGAATCTCTGGCCGAACCGTCTGATCGGCGACAAGAATCTGCCGCCCGAAAAGCGATTCACCTGGACGACCGTGGACTTATACAAGGCCGATTCGCCGCTCTTGCCCTCGGGCCTGCTGGGTCCGGTGACGCTGGAAACGGGTCAGATACTGCCTGTCGAGCCGTGAGGTGATTTGGCAACCAACCCGCCGCGTCGATTCTGGATGGCAGAACGTCAGACCGTCCACCCCACGCGCGGATCAAGTTGAATGGCCTTGTCCAGGTCGGAATCCGCGAGCTTATGGTGGCGGAGCGCTCGATAGGCGCGAGCTCGCTGGTAGTATGCTTCTGCCGAATAAGGCCGGATTTCAAGTGACTTAGAGAGGTCTGAAATCGCGTGCCGCAATTTGGCCAGACCCACAAACGCCATGCCACGAAGGTAGAAGGCGTCGGCGTCGTCGTATTGCTTGCGGATCACGCGGCTCAGGTCGCGCTTCGCCCGCTCGAACTGACGCAGCGCCACGTAGACGGCACCGCGAACGCGGTATGCCGCCGGGCTGCCGCCATCAAGCCGCAGAGCCTCATCGGCATCGGTCATCGCGCCGACGTATTCCCTCAAGTGCAACCGCGCGACCGCTCGATGCCGGTAAGCCTCTGCATGCGATGGCGTCATCTCAATGACATGGGAAAGGACACTTGCCGCCAGTCCATACCACTTGTTCTCCAGATATCTGAGTCGCCAGCGCGAACAGAGCCGCCGTATCCCTCGCAGCGAGCACCCTCGGCAGGCGATCCTTCTCAGCAAGTTCCTGCCAGTCATCGCGAGGAACTGGGAGCGCCGACCGGCCTCGGCCAATCTGCTGGCCGTCACGCAGGTGCTTGCCTATCTGCGGTATAATGGTATTAAATTGCTCGAAGTCTTGGGAGGTAGTAAAGTCATGCTCGAAGTGCCCTATCTTAACGAAATCGTAATGGAAAAGAGCCGCGCGACCGCGCACCGGTACATTTTGGTGTTTCTCGAAGTTTGGCGACGTTCCGCGTGATCTGGTCGAGGAAATCGAGTCGGTCGTCGACGAAAAACAACTTGAGAGTCTCGTTCGATCGGCCGGCACTT
The DNA here is from genome assembly GCA_963824275.1 of uncultured Planctomycetia bacterium. GTDB lineage: Bacteria > Planctomycetota > Planctomycetia > Pirellulales > Thermoguttaceae > JANXQG01. Next base: position 371,054 of record CAWGOT010000015.1, read on the forward strand.
GCCGCGACTTGGCCGAATTTCGCCGCGCGATGACGCGGGGGTGACGGTACTCCCCTTGCCGCGGAAGGTTGCGGGCTGCGGCCAAGCCGTTTATCGGCTCGTTTAGCCCTCCCTGCGGGGCACTGAAAGACCGCGTGCGATCGGCTGCCGCCTGCCTCGACCCGGCCGCACTTCGTCGCGCGATGAAGCAGAACTGACCGCAGATGGGCAGGTTCGAGTCGGGCGCGGAGAATGGCTGGCAGGGAGGTCTGCGCGTCTCCAGAATTAATGCCTAGCTTGCGGGCGAGCCGTCACCTTGACATTCCAGAAGAAGACTGCGAGTTGTTGTGTCAAAGTCGCATTGCCTAGAAGCATTGTGTCGTGCCCGTACAACACCGTTGGCAATCCACGACGCATCACCACCACCGCCCGTTATGTCGCCCCCGTAGAACCGAGTTTGCCAGTCCGGCAACTGCTCTATCTCGTCGATGTCGCATACGATCAACTCTACGCGACGTTCAGGGTCAACGCGGGCGAGTGATTCCCCGAGCTTCTTGAGTGTGTGATGGGATTGCCCGGCCCAAAATGCGTGTACAAAGACGATACCACATCGAGTCCCTTCGAGCGGATGCAATGACAAGGCAGGATCGAAGATATAGCGGTCGGCTGCCGACGGACAAGTGCGTTTTACGCTTGCTTCCCGGTCAATGTCTGCCATATTGCCTACCTTTCCTGCCTGTTGTCGTTTCCGAAAAAAGGCTCGTCGATACCAGGCTCAATGTACCAGTGCTCGAACTCCCCATACTCGTCAATCGTCCAACCACGATCTTGCCAGCCCTCTTCAGGCGTGAGCATGAGGTAACGGAAAGCGTAGTCGTAGGACGTTGTCCCTGCTCGCATCCGCAAGACGCAGCATCGCCGCCCGCCAATCAGAGGGAAGAGGTGAGCACCATAGACCACGATACCGTCGTCGCGGTAGTTGGACGACCCAATGAACCCTTCCCAAGTCAACGTGAATGGTGAAGCCTTCGGGTCGGAGGTATGCACGTCGGTGCAGTGAATAGTCTTCTCCTCACCGCAAATCTCTAGGGGAATCCCCGTTGCTTGCTTGAGGCCATTGAGGAGAAACTCGCGGGCTTCCTCAAGGGCAGCCCCGGAAAGTTGCTCCGCTAATCTAGCGTCAAAGACTGGTTCCATGATCTCGGCCGATGCCTAGATGGTTTACGAGACCCGCTGCGTTGAGAGGGGTCATCGGCAGCAGGATTCGATTCATTGCTCATTTCTCCACCGTGTAATATCATACTCTTTCACCGGATCCTACTCCCTCGAGGCCGGGCGCAGACGACTCGTGGCTGAGCGTGACGAATCGGATTCCCGACTTGCGCAGTTCCCCGAGCGCTTCCTCATCAAGCACATAGGTGCGATTTGGCAGGACCGTGCCGGGCGAATGTCGCAGAAGAAGCGGTAGCGCACGGGCCTCTTCCGGTTTCGTAAACTGGATAACGGCTTTCATGGTGCTTGACCTCATTTGCCAGGAAGGGAAGCAGGTGCCCCTGTATTCTACCATTGCCGCAATCGGCCGGCAAAGGGTAATCTCTCGAAATGTCCGATAACCGGGCCCCGTGATTACTGCGAAGAGGCGTGTGCCGGTCGAACTTCGCCGCGTTCGCAAGGACAATTTGGGGCCACTCGCTTGTCGGCTTCTCGATCCAGGTTTCCGGTGCGGCGCGCGTCGGCTCTGACGCGGCCTCGGCGTGACCGCGGCAATTCAGGATCGCCGCGAATGTGCAGATGGCCTGTGCCAGCCCCTCGACGAACCTGCTCGACCAGCGGCACGAATGCTTACCCGGCGTTCGAAGATGCATTACAGACTTCGGTAGCCCCAGAACGGCTTGGGTTGCTCGTTGCAGCAATGCATGATATTCTGGCAGTAAGCCTCCCGACTCCAGGGGATTGCGAGTTCATCGTCGGGCAAGATCGAATCCGGTCAGTTGTGTACCGTGGTTCCGCCTGACGACCCCTCGAAATTGGCGGTCGGTGACAGATTGCGGCCTCCAATCTGAGCGCTTTTGACCTGCGCCACTAGGTAGTCAAACTCCGTAGTACCGCCTTCCTCTTGACGCGCGAAGCCGGCCGCAAATCAAAAGCAGATCTGTGCCGATGCTGCGTGGTCTCCTCTGCGCTCCTTGTTCGGCGACGGTGTCGTGTGTATCCCGTCACTTGACCGGGTCGATCAGACGTCCCATGAACAGGATGCTCCCGGCCCTTGTATCACGGATCAAGAACAGGAAGGGATGATCGGCGCGGAACACCGGGATCGGTACTGGGCGAAGTGCTCCTCTTCCTCCCATCATCACGCCCGTCGCGGCGGCGGCCTCCGTGCCCTCCTCGTTGACGTCCACATACGCCTTATGGACCACTGCGGAGATGTAGAGGGCTTCCACGCTGCTGATGCCCGTGAAGTCCGCCTCCCGCGAGAATGCCCGCTTCATTCCCATCGCCTGAAGCGTCGAGCCCAGGCCGAACGAACTCTCCGACTTGAAGCGCGGAAATGGAGGTGATGACCGGCTGGCTGCTGAGCTTCGACAGGATGGCCTGGAGCTGTTCCAGCGAGAGCGACTATGGATAATTACGACCAACGGCGTGCAACTACGCTCCACCAATCGGGTTCCGATGGCGAAGCGGACCGGCTTGAGCGGAGCGTCGAATCGCAGATCCCAGATATGCCACCAATTGGAGTTCCCGAACTAGCCGGAATGGTTCCAGAAATCACGCCTAGCGCGCACTAATCTGCCGTAGGGCAGAAGTTTTCTAAATGGTTGCCAGCAAAGGCATTAGGACGCGAATTTCGTCCGGACCAGAAGATTATTTTCCCATTTCAAAGCCCTCATACGTATATATTCCTGGAAACACGTTGTTCTTCGGCAGAAAGAGGGATGGCGAAAACTTTTTCCGGCAAGCACCGGCAAAAACCACCCATCGGAGATGTCAAACGAGCGCTTGGCAATGACTGAAACTCGCACAGGACGATTTCCGGGCAAGTTCGGGCAAAAACCACCCATCGGACGTATCAAACGGGGGCTTGGCAATGTCTGCGAAACTCGCACAGGACGATTTCCGGGCAAGTTCGGGCAAAATCCCCCGTTGGATGGAGTGCGGCGGGTAGTTGGGATATTTGCCCCTTCGCTATTTAGCGCATACAATCTAGGTTCCTCGATAGACCCCGGAGAATGACTCATGAAAAAGCAATGCAATCCGTTCCAGTCCGCCATTCCCGCCGGCATTTTGCTGGCTGCCGCGCTGGCCGTGGCAGGCGCAAACCTCCTCCACAGGGTCAGCGCCGCGGACGCACCTGCCGCAGCGGCCGCGCCTGCGGCCAAGGGCATGCCCGACCACACCGCCGATGAAAAGGCGATCCGCGCCACGGCCGAGCAGTTCACCAAGGCCTTTAACGCCGCCAATGTCAAGGCGGTCGGCGCCCTCTGGGCGACCGATGCGGAATACACCGACGAGTCGGGACAGTCGTTCCAGGGCCGCGAGGCGATCGAGAAGGAATACGCCGACTGTTTCCAGCAGCATCCCGGCGCGGCCATGACCGTGACCATCGAGTCGATCCGCTTCCTGGGACCCGACATCGCCGTTGAAAAGGGCATCGCCAAGGTCAAGGCCGGCAATGAGTCTCTCGGCGCACGGTACACCGTGGTCCACGCCCGCCGCGACGGCAAGTGGATCATGGTCGTGGGGCGCAACGCGCCCTACGTGCCGGGCTCGAACGAAGATTTCTTGAAGGACCTCGATTGGCTGATCGGCGATTGGACCCTCGACGCCAAAGACAGCCCTCTGAAACTCCATTTCGAATGGATGGCGCAGAAGAACTTCATCAAGAACACCTACACGGTCACGCAAGACGGCAAGTCGACGCTGACCGGGGGCCAGATCATCGGCTGGAATCCCAAGCTGGGGCGGATCGTTTCCTGGCACTTCGACGCCGAGGGCGGTTTCGGCAACGATACCTGGACCAAGGACGGCTCGAAGTGGGTCATCGAGGCCAAAGGCGTGTTTCGCAATGGCAGCGAGAGCAGCGCCGTCAACATGGTGACGCCGATCGATGCCAACAGCTTCACCTGGCAGTCGCTGAAACGGACCCTCGACGGCGTGGCGATTCCCGACGTGGGGCCGGTCAAATTGGTACGAGTGCAAGCGAGTAAGTGAAGCGCGCCGAGGCAAGGCATGGCGGATTCGCAATCCGCCATGCCGTAAGACGGATTGGCAATCCGTCCCACAATACAGACGGATTCGCAATCCGTCCCACATTTTTCTGAAAGGTCTCTGATATGAAAAGGACGACGATTGGCCTGGCAGTTGGAATCGCTTTGGCGCTCTTTGCCGCGCAAGGCGCCGATGCGCGTGGTTTCGGCGGCGCCCGGCCCGCGGGCGGCGGATCTTCCGCCGCCGGCGTGAGTCGCGGGGCGAGCGGCGAAGTCTATCATGGCCCCGGCGGCACGACCGTCGCGCACGGCTCGGCCGAAACTCATGGCGCGGCCGAGGGCCCGAATGGCGCGGCGGCCGGCGGCAGGGAGGTCAGTGGCACGACGGTCAAAGGCCCTGAGGGAAACGAATATACCCATGAATCGTCGGCCGGGCGCGGGGCCGCCACAGGGCCCGACGGCACGGACGACGCGCGATACGCATCCTCCAGCAGCACCTATCATTCGGCCTCGGGCACGACCTACGCTCGCGGAACCGCCGGCTACGGCGCCGTCCACACGGCATTGCCGACCGATGCCGGCGCCGGCTATGGCGTGCCGGCGGCAAGGCCCCAAGCGGCGGCCTATTCCGGCTATCACCAGACCGAGGCGGTCAGCGGCAGTGTCGCCGCCGCCCGCGGGGCCGCCGTCCGCTCCGCCTATCGGGCCCCCGGCCTGTACGGCGCCGGTTGGTATGCGGCCAACCCCGGCGCATGGGCGCCGGCTGGTTGGGCGGCCGGACGGGTATGGGCCACCACTACCTGGCCGGCGATCGGCTTGTCGCTGGGTTGGGGGAGTATTCAGCCGGCGGTCTACGACTACGGCAACAACGTCACATACCAGGACAACGAGGTCTATTACGGCACGCAGCCGGCCGCCACGGCGGAAGAGTACTACCAGCAGGCATCGGCCGTGGCCCAGAGCGCCCCACCGGCACCGGCCGACGAATGGCTGCCCTTGGGCGTTTTCGCGCTGGTCCAGAAAGAGCAGTCCGACCCGCACTTCGTCATGAACCTGGCAGTCAACAAGTCGGGGGCCATCGGCGGAAACTATTCGGATCTGGTGAGCGGCACGACCGTGCCGATCCAGGGCGCCGTTGACCGGAAGACGCAGCGCGTCGCCTGGACCGTGGGAAAGAACAAGACCACCGTCTGCGAAACGGGGCTTTACAACCTGACCCAGGACGAGGCGCCCGCGCTGATCCACATGGGCAAGGACAAGACCCAGCAGTGGCTGCTGGTCAGACTGAAAGAACCGCCGCAGTAAGAGGCGTCCGAGAAGATCGTCCGGCGAACTGAGGGATGGAAGCCCGACGCGCCAGCGAGGATTCCGCCTTCCGCACTTTTTGGCGCGCATTCCTCGCTTGCGCGTCGGGCTTCCATTTCGACCCGCGGTAGTGACGCTCCTCAGCGTCCTTCGCCGGCGGGCGGTGGACCCAGGGGCACGGTAAATTGAAAATCGGGCGTCTGCAGTTGCATTTGCGGCTGGCCCGCGGGCTGCCCGGTCGGCGGTGCGGCGGGGTTGGAGGGTTGTAGGGAAAGCGGCCCCACGGACCAGGGCGGAGATTGACTCTGATCGGCGGTGGGTGGCAGGGGTTGGCCCGAGGGCTGGATGGAAATGGGGCCGAGATTCATGCCAGGGGCCGCCGGCTGCCGGCCTGAAGGCGGGGTCGGCGGATTGCCCTGCGGCTGGTTGTTGATGTCCTGAATCCGCTCGGCGACTTTATGTTCGAACGTCTGCAGGTCGGCATCCATTTTCTTCTTGTCCACCGAGACGTTGATATTGACCTTGTTCGACTGGGGGTCGGGGGCGGCCTTGCTGAAGGCGAACCAGCCCAGGTAGAATCCGACAATCACGATACAGATCAAGAGCGTAAATATCAGTCGCAGCGTGCCGAACATCGCAAACTCCCATTTCACCGGGGGGGTAGAGTCAAATTTAGAACCTATCCGAGAAGCGGATTTCGGATAGATTCTCCGGCAAATAGTGCCAAAAAAAGGCGGCGGTTACAAGAGCAGTTTCGGCCTGAGACAGTTGGGATTAGGACCGGCGAATCAATAACTGTTGCCTTTTGCTCCACGAAAGTCGCATCTTTCGCGGAGCGAAGGGCGACAGTTATCGCTCTGGCGGGTCTTTTCGCAAGAATTGCGAAAAACCCTTCGTTGCTAGCGCGGACCAAAAGTGTTATGATGCGATGAGGTGAGGCAAGCCCGCATTTTCCACCCTTTTTGCATCAGTTCACTTCCCCGAGTTGCCGAACTGGCGAAAAGTGCGGGCCGGGCCAACGGGCAAGGATTTCACGCGGTTTGAGGTACCGGCGCATGAGTACAATTTTTTCCGGCACAGGCCGGCGCAAGGCGGACGTTCGTTTCGGATTCACCCTGGTCGAACTCTTGGTGGTGATTGCCATCATCGGCGTGCTGGTCGCGCTGATCATGCCGGCGATCAACGCGGTGCAGGAGTCGGGGCGTAGGGCCCAGTGCCAGAACAACGTTCGGACACTGGCCCAGGCCTGCACGGCCCATGAGAACAAGTTGAATTTCTTTCCCTCGGGCGGCTGGGGAAAGTGGTGGGCCGGCAACCCCGATGCGGGGTTCGGCGCGGCGCAGCCGGGCGGCTGGCTGTAGAATATCCTCCCCTTCATGGATCTGAACGATCTGCACGACACGGGCAAGGGCGGCACGAACAAGACGGTCGGGGGGACGCGGACCCTGATTGTCGTCCGCGAGTTCCTCTGCCGCACGCGACACGGCCGCGATCAGGCCTTTCCGTTTTCCGGGGCCTACATCAATGTCACCAATCCGACGGGGGCCGTCGGCCGTTGCGACTACGCCGCCAACGCCGGGAGCAACTTCGTCGATCCAGGCCCGTTCGGATCCCCGGCGCAAAACAGCATGGGCGGCAATTACAACCCGAACTTCGCCTGGGGCAACTATCCCGGCAGTATCACTTCGAGCTCGGGGCAGCAATCCACCGGCGTGATCTTTCGCGCGAGCATGGTGCCGTCGGCCATGATCAAGGACGGTCCTTCCTACACCTATCTGCTCGGCGAACGATATATGACCGTTGACTATTACAACCAGAGTCCCGAAGGCGAGGTAACCGCTGCGAACCCGCCTGCCTCGGAAAATGATACCGGCTGGGATTCGGGCTACGACTACAATACGATTCGCTGGACGGGAGTGGGCGAAATCACGACCTCGTCGAGTTCGACGCCGTTGGCGCCGTCCCAGGATCAAAGTCTCAGGAACATGCCAGGCGTCACGGCCCAGACGATTGCGCTTTTTGGCAGCGCCCATGGGGCCGGCTTCTATATGGCGTTCGCCGACGGCAGGGTGCAACTCATCAATTATAATATTGACCCGAACACCCACATGTACCTGGGCAACCGTAACGACGGCGAGCCGACCAATTGGTCAATGGTCAGCGGGAACTAGCGACCGCGCCGATACACCCTCCACCGTGGGCGAACGCCTTTTGCCCAGTATGAACCAGTATCGCGAACTGCTCCTGGATGTCTGGCGCGAGGCCTGCCGGCATATCGAAATCAGCCGCTCGACATGTGCCATTGCCGGCTTTTTGGCCCCGCATGTCCCCATCGCCAGCATCCTGGTTCGGCGGGTTGAGCCGCAGCGGAATTGGGTGGAGACCGTGGCCCGAGGGCCGATGCCTTCCGACCGGCCCGACGAGGGCCGCAGCGAATGCCCGCCGGGGCAAATGGAGGCAATTCTCGCCTGGTGTCGAGCGGGAAAAGTGGTGCAAGGGCACGCCGGTTTGGCCGCAGCGCTGCCCGCGGCGATCCTGCCTGGGCCGCTCGATGCCGACGTGCTGGCCGGCCCTCTGGAGTTGCATGATGGTCGCTTCGGCGTCCTGTTGCTGGTGGCCCGGCCGGCGGCGATCTTCCAGGCGGAGCACGCGGAGCTGGTGCAGGTGCTCTTGGAGCCGTTTGCGGCGGCCCTGGAAAACGACCGTCAGGTGGCCGAGATGGCAGCCCTGCGGGAGGCCGCCGAGGCCGACAAGCGCTCGCTGCTCAACCGCCTGGGGCGTGAAAAACTGGGCGGCGACACGATCGTCGGCATCGGCTCAGGGCTCCGCGCCGTGATGGAGCGGGTCGCCCTGGTCTCCAAGTCGGACGTGCCGGTGCTGATTCTGGGCGAGACCGGATCGGGCAAGGAGGTCGTCGCCAGGGCGATCCACAACGGCTCGCCCCGTGCCGAGCGGCCGTTCATCCGCGTGAACTGCGGCGCCATCCCCCATGAATTGATCGACTCGCAGCTCTTCGGCCACGAGAAGGGCGCGTTCACCGGCGCGACCGAGACGCGGCAAGGCTGGTTCGAGAGGGCTGACGGCGGCACGCTGCTTTTGGACGAGTTGGCCGAACTGCCGCTGGCCGCCCAGGTCCGCCTGTTGCGGATCCTGCAAGACGGCTGGCTGGACCGCGTGGGCGGGCAGCGGCCGATCAGCGTCGACGTGCGGATCGTGGCCTCCACGCATCGCGACCTGCCCGGCATGGTGGCGGCGGGTCAGTTCCGCGAGGACCTCTGGTATCGCCTGGCGGTCTTTCCGATCGCCATTCCGTCGCTCCGCGAGCGCCGCGAGGACATTCCCGAGTTGGCCCGGCATTTTGCCCGCCGCGCGGCCCTGCGGTTTGGGCTCTATCCGGCAGAGCCGACGCTGGAGGACCTCCAACTCCTGGCGAGCTATACCTGGCCCGGCAACGTGCGCGAGTTGGCCACGGTGATCGATTGCGCGGCGATCCTCGGCGACGGCAAGCAACTCGAGGTGGCCAAGTCGCTGGGCGTGCCGACGAGTCCCGCGGCGGCAGTCGCGGCTAGCGCAGTTGAGGCGGGGGCAGCACGGCCCTTGGCGGCGAAAGAGATCGTGCCGCTCGACGACGCGATTCGCCGCCACATCGAGGCGGCGCTGACTGCCACCGCCGGGCGGATCGAGGGCGCCCGCGGCGCAGCGACCTTGTTGAAGATCAATCCGCACACCTTGCGAGGACGGATGCGAAAGCTGAAAATAGACTGGAAGGAATTCCGCGAGTAGCGAGCCACAAGAACTTCGTCGCAGAGGAGAGCAAACCGATGACATTCGACCAGGCAGTTTCTCGATTATCACAACTTTCAGGAAAGCCGATTCGCCCCTATGCGACGCGGGATTTTGGACGCGATCAGAATATGGATGCCCGGTCGGTGGTCGTCTCGGCCGAGAACGCGACCAGACTTCTCACGGAGTTGCGGCGCGACCTCGGGCCCGGCGTACTGGCTTTTATCGGTTGCACGAGGTCCTTGGCCCAGGGCGCCGAAAAGGGAAGCGAAGTCGTGGTCGCCACCGGCGCCAATCAGTTCGACATCTTGCGCGTCGCACAATCCGATGCGGTCAACTACGACATGGATACGGAAGACCTGGTTCGCAAACTGCAAGAGTACGACGCCAAGTATGGCATCGATATCTTCCATGCGGAGACTGACACGATCGAATTCACGTTTCGGTCATTTCCTGAAGACCTGCGCGGATTCTGCAACGATTTATATGAGTTCTGCCCCGACATCGTTGACCAGGGTGTGGGCAGCATCGAGGGCCTTGAAGCGGAACTCACAACGCTCGGATCTGTTTTTCTTTGGTGGGATTAAGAGCAGCCGAAACTCCAACCGACCTTTCACGTAGATGTCTACCTTGCAAGTGACCCTGAGCCGGTTTCTGGAGCGTCTCTTCGAAGAAGGCCGGGTGGCGGTCTCGACCCCGGAACCGATTCAAGCTGATGAACTCCAGGCGGCGGAAGAGACGCTTGCCGCACTGGAGGCCATTTACCGGCTTGACCTGCCAGGGGAGCCCCCTCCGCTGGCGATGCCGGCCGCTCGCTGGGCGGCCGTTTCGCTGTTTCATGCCTGTCAGTTCGTGGCCTTTCGCAATGCGGGAGAGGAAATGATCGCCGCCGCCCTCGGCACCCCCGTTCCCGCGGCCGCGGCCGCCTCGCTACACTATAGCGTCGATCTCACGTTCCGTTTCCTGCCGGATTTGATGCGGCTGGCTCGGACCGACGCCGAAAACGATCCCCTCTTGGGGTATCTACGCCAATGGGCCGTCGATTGGCCGTTGTCGTCGATCGGAATTCCGGACGTAACGCCGAGTTCGATCGAACCGATTGTCAGCCATCCTTGTCTCCTGAATATCTATCGAGATCGGGTCATCGCCCGCCTTCCCGGTGCCTGGGAGCCCAGCCGCTCCCCGACCCGGACTAGCGGATGCCCCGGCGATCCACGGATTGAAGAGGCCATCGCGCAGGCTATGGGAGAGGAAATGACAAACCTGAAATCTGAAATCTCAAATCTGAAATCTCAAATCTGAACTACGCGAACCCAGCCCAATCCCCATGCCATCCCTCGAACACGTCGAACTCGGTCAACGCCTGACAGCGGAAGTCCTCGCGCCGATGAAGGCGGCTTTCGTGGGCAAGGATGAAATCATCGATCTGCTGGGCATCTCGCTCGTGGCCGGCGAACACCTCTTCCTGTTAGGGCCGCCAGGCACCGCCAAAGTGCGCTGGTCCAGGACCTCGCCCGCCGCATCCAGGGCCGCGTGTTCGACTACCTGCTGACCCGCTTCACCGAGCCCAACGAACTTTTCGGGCCGTTCGATATCCGCAAACTCCGCGAGGGCGACCTCGTGACCAACACCGAAGGCATGCTGCCGGAGGCCTCGCTCGTATTCCTCGACGAGTTGCTCAATGCCAACAGCGCGATCCTCAACAGCCTCTTGATGGTGCTCAACGAACGCGTCTTTCGCCGCGGACGCGAAACCCGTCTGCTGCCGCTGCTGATGGTGGTCAGCGCCAGCAACCGACTCCCGGAGGACGACGCCTTGGGGGCCTTGTTCGATCGCTTCCTGCTCCGGGTGCATTGCGACAACGTCGCCCCGGAGCGGCTTGGCGACGTATTGGAAGCGGGCTGGAAACTCGATCTGCCGCGGGCGGAAGCCACGGCCGGGTTCGATATCGAGGACGTCCGCCGCTTGAACCGCATGCTGGCCGACGTCGATCTGGGCAAGGTGCGAACGGCCTACGTCGAACTGGTCCACCGCCTGCGTCACGCCGGCATTCCCATCTCCGATCGCCGCGCGGTCAAGTTGCAACGCCTGCTGGGGGCCAGCGCGCTGTTGTGCGGCAGGCTGACGGTCAACGCCACTGACCTGTGGGTCTTGCGCTATATCTGGGATACGGAAGAGCAGCAAGAGGTGCTGGCCTCGATCGTCCAGGACGCCGTCGATCGCCACGGCGCCGAGGCCGAGGCAAGCCATCCCCGCGCACGGCGGCGACGCGCCCGATCCGGACTGCCTGGCCCGGGACTTGCAGCATATTGCCCAGCGCGCGGCCGACGGCGAGTTGCCCGCCACGGAGAAGAGCTACTTGAAGGACCGGCTTGGCCTCCTGGCGGCCCGTTGCCAATGGGTCAAGGATCCGCAGCAGCGGGAGTTCCTGGAGAAGCAGGTCGAATCGCTCTGGAAACCGCTGGGAGTGGCGACGTGAAGGATGAGGGATGAAGGATGAAGGATGAAAGGAGCGGTGACATGAATACGCAGGGCTGGGCCATGCGGCTCGATCGCCGCGACGTGGCTGCCGCGGGCCGCTTGCGGCTGGTTGCGGACGTCGAGGTCTGCGAGCAGCCGAATGCCGTGTGGCTCCGCGGACCGCAAGCGGGCGATGAGTTGCATTGGCAACTGGCCGCGGTGGCCGGGGCGCGGCGTTTTTCGGTCCTCACGGATGGCCAATTGTTGCCGTGCGGTGCGCGGGTGCCGCAGGGCTGGCTTCCCCAAGGGCCCTGGACCGCGCTGGGCAATGGATGGGCCTGGAACCGCCGCCAGCACAGTTTGCAGGGCGGGACGACTCGACGCTCAGCCTTGCCTTGGTCCGCTCGGATCGCATGGAAGAAGCTTCGCTCCTGCTTGTGCGGTTTGACCTCTGGGCCGCTTATGCGATCGATGCCCCCCAGATTCGACTCGACTGTTGGCGATTTGCCGTTGCCGACGACGGCCGCGCGGTGGTTCGCGGTCAATCGCAATCAAGACAGGTTGCAAACCTATCCTACGCCTTGCCGCCGCTACCGGGCCAGCGTTGGGTCGAGCGGGAAGGCATTGCCGTACCGGCCGGCTGGACATGGACGCCCGCCGTCGAAGCCGGCTGTCCTGCGCCAGGTCTTCGGGCTTGCCGAGGGCGACGTGGCGTTATGGCATGTCGATGGAGCTTGGGAGAAAATAGCGGCGGAGGAATTTGTGCGTGCAACGCGGGCCGCGGTAAGGGCGACCAAGATGAACGTGCAACACGGTGCGTAGTACTCAGCACTCAGTCCTCAGTAGACGACGAAAAGCGGATCTCAAAACCTTCATCCCTCATCCCTCATCCTTCATCCTTCATCCCTCATCCTTCATCCCTCATCCTTCATCCCTCATCCTTCATCCTTCATCCTTCATCCTTCATCCCCGCCATGGTAGAAATCGACGACTACGTTCCTGCACGACGCTACCTGGCCCCACGTACCGCCTCGCTCTGGCGATGGGACCCCGCGGCCGCCGAGGCCATCGTCTGGACGGAGGGCGGCACCATCGCCTTTCGCCAGGAACTGCTGCCCGTGCTGGCGCGGCTGGCGAAACGGGGCCTGCCGCCGATGAACGCCCTGGTCTGGCTGCTGGCGGCCTGTCGTGAAACCTGGCCCGATTCGGCGAACTACCTGCTTTCCCGAGCGGGATTGCTGGCCAGCGTCGATCGCTGCGACTTGCCCGATTGGTTCCCGCAACTCATGGTGCAGCTCGATGCGGTGCACCAGATTCCGGCCGAATTGCGGACCCTTACGGCGGCCAAGGCCGAGTTGGCGGCAATGATCCTCGAGGAGTCGCGGCGCGAAGTGGGGCCGGATGACGCCTATCGCATCGTCCGCACGCTGGCCGAGTATCACGAGCCGGGGCTGGTCGCCTCCCAGCCCGGCCGCCAGAACCGCTTCACCGACCTGATGGCCGAACTGCGGCCCTTGCACGAAGGGCTCAAGCGGTTCGACTGGGCCGCATTCAAGCTTCGGTTCCAGACGGGCCTCGAGCAGCCGATCGAACCGGCTGACATCGATCTGGAGCCGGCCGAGCGAACGAGGCAGTTGATCGACCGCCTGCAGGACGACGAGGAACTGGGCGGCCTGGCCCGCATCGCCCGGCACATGATGGCCGCGATCCATCTGCCCCGCGCGATTTCCGATCGCGAAGACCTGCCGGTGGGCGGCGTGTCGGATATCAGCAATCGCGGTCCGATGGATCGCCTCTTGCTCAGCGAGTTGGCCCACGACGACCTCACACTGGCCGTTCGGATCGCCATGAACGAGGCCCTGTATCTCCGCCGCGAGACGCCGCCCAGCAATCCGCCCAAGCACCGGGCCGTGCTCTTGGACTCGGGTGTTCGCCTGTGGGGCGTGCCGCGGGTCTTCGCCACCGCGGTCGGCATGGCGCTGGCCGCGGGGGCCCAGAGGAACGTGCGGACGGACGTTTTCGCGCGGCTGGCGATGATGTGGTAGACGTGTCCTTAGCGGATCGGGCGGGCGTGGTCGCCCACATGGAAACGCTGGAGCCGGACGCCCATCCCGGCATGAGCCTGGCCGCGTTTGCCGCGACTGCCTCGGCCGAGACCGGCCTATTGGACGCCGTGATCGTGACCAACGAGGATGTCGCCGCCGATCACAATTTCCAGCGGTCGCTGGCCGCCTTGGAACTGCCCTCCGTGCTGCTGGCCACGGTCAGTCGCGAGGGCCGTTTTCGCCTCATATCACAGGGCCGGCGGGGAAGCAAGCTCTTGAGCGAAGCGACGCTCGATCTCGAGAAACTGCTCACCCGGCCCGCCCGTCGCCCCGCGCCGCTGCTCGATCCGGCGGTGCCCGTCGGCCTGCCGGCGATCCTCGCGGTGCGGCCCTTTCCGCTCTTGCTTTCCTACCAGCCGTTCGATCCTGCCATGGCCTGGAAAGCCCCGTGGGGCGGCTTTCTCTCGATCTCCAAGGACCGCTGCTTGTTCCACTGGCAGCAGGCAGAACGCGGCGCGCGGCTCGTGAGCGATCGCCTTCCCTCCGGCGGATTGCTCTGGACCTGGGCGTCGGCCCTGGACAACTACAGCCTGGCGGTGGTCGGCACGTTTCAACAGAGGAGGCTGTGGGTCGTCCGTGTCAATCCGGCGGCGACCGATTGCGAGTGCTACGCGCTCGATCTGCAGGAAGGCCGCCCCGTGGCGGTGTGCGGTCATGCCGGCAGGGTTTTCGTGATCTACGCCGATCGCGTTGACGCCTTCGAATCGCCCCGCAGTTCGGGGATCAAGTCGAAGCCCATTCCCGAGGGCCTGCACTGGCAGCGGGATCGTTTTTTCAGCAGTTCCACGCAGTGGTATGCCCTCGGGTTCGACGGATTCAATCCGGTGTTCGAGCCCCTCTTAGCCAAGACCGCGAGGCCGCAGGCCGGCAAGGTCCTGGCTTTTGTCGATGTGCCCGGCGTGGAAGGACCGGTCCGCATCATGGATGACGGCTGCCTCTTTCTACCGAATCAGGCGTTGGAGAAGATCGTGCTGCACGGACTGAGCATCCCCGTGCGATTGGAAAGCATTTCGCGTTCGGGCAGCGCGATGGTGATTTCCGACAGCACCGGCAAGCAGCGACGGGACGTTTCCCTGCCTGACGGCCGTGTCGAGCGTGCCTTTGCCAGCCCGCAACATTATCACTGGCGCGGTCATCACGATCTCTGGAAGTTCGTCCGCCCGCAGGCCGTCCGCAATCGGTTCTCGAAGGTCTTCGTCGATCCCCAAGGGCGGCTGGGGCTGGTTTCTCGCAAATCCGAGTCGGTGATTTCCCTGGCGGCCAACGGGCAGTTGGTCATGGAAAGCCGCCGAGCGGAAATCCCCGACAAGCGCTTCGTCGCCAGTTTCAATCCCTCGCCCGCGCCGCAGGGTGTCGGCTATTCGCTGCAGGTTGCCAAGTGGAAGGACGGCAGCCTGGCCTGGCTCGATTCCCGCGGCATGCTGCACCTGAAGAGTTCCGATCGTTCGGCCTCCGAGCTGACTCTCGTGCTTCGCGATGGCCGCCTGGCGGGCTGGACCTCCGCGGTCGGCACCTTCGGTATGGACTATTTTACCGGTGATGAGACGCAAGTGGATATTGAGGAATACGTCTATCACAACATTATCGAGAGCTTTGTGGCCCTGCTGCTATGATCAAGCTTCCCTTGCGAATGCGTTATGGCGAGAAGCCTCTGCGGCAGGCAGCCGCCTGGCTGATTCCCGGCGCGGAGCCGCGGATCTGGCTCGACGAGATGCTGGCCTGGGGCGTGCCGCTCTCGCGTGCCGTGCTCTATCCGATTCCGCGTTCGGCCCGCGATCTCTCGCCGCAGGGCGTGCTGGTCGTTCTGCCCCAGGGCCTCGCGCCACGGATCACGCACCGCAGCCAGCCCTATGCGGCGCTCGCCACCCCACGTACTCATCACGCTCCGCGTGATGGACTTCATCACGCGGAGCGTGATGAGTACGTTGTCTATCTTCCGGTCGAGGCCCGATTCAGCCCCGATGCGTCCGATGCTGAAGTGGCCAAGCTGGCCGCCAACGAAGGCGATTGCATCCTGCATCCGACCGTGGGCCGGATTCGCTTGGAAGCCAGCGATGGGCGGCGCGTCGTTGACCTGCTCGCTCCGCCGCCACAGCGGCCGGCCCGCTGGGACCTGGCCGAGCCGGGCCAGCGCGTCAACGCGCGGCTCACGGCCATCG
Source organism: uncultured Planctomycetia bacterium (assembly GCA_963824275.1). Taxonomy (GTDB): domain Bacteria; phylum Planctomycetota; class Planctomycetia; order Pirellulales; family Thermoguttaceae; genus JANXQG01. The sequence goes on from CAWGOT010000015.1 coordinate 387,053, forward strand.
TGCCGGTGGAAGTGCCGTCCGTGGAACAAATGCTCGACGAGGGCCGCGACGACATCGGCAGCGAGTCGCCCACGCTCGATGAGCTTCCGCCCGAGCCGGGCGAACCGTCGCCGGGCATCTTCAGCCAACTCGGCCGCAAGGTGCAACGCGGCCTGGCGCGCATGATCAAGCGGCTGGCCGAGGGCGGCGGCAAGAACAAGGCGCCGCCGGACAGGCAGGGGAGTGGCGCCGGCCGGCGGCCCGCCAGGCCCGGCATTTTCTCGCGGATGGCCAATTGGGCGCAGCAGAAGATGGCCCACATCGACGATTCGATCCGCAAGAGCCGCCATCGCGAGTTGCATCGCCTGATGCACCTCTTGGAGAACGATCCCGACCAGGGCCTGCGCTTCGCCTTGCCCTGCGGCGAGGGCAAGCACCGCGGCATCGCCCGGCCGTCGTCCACGCTTGGCAGTCACAACGTGAACTTCGACCTGCGCCGACTGGGCGGCGGCGGACCGGCCGATCCCTGGGTCTTGCCCAGTGACCTTTATAGTCGCCTGCGTGCCAAGTATATGGAACTGGCAGGGCGGGAAATGCGGCTGGGCCGCTATCGCCGCGCGGCCTACATCTATGCCCATCTGCTGGGAGATTTGAGCAACGCGGCTGCCGCCCTGATTGCAGGAAAGCACTGGCGCGAGGCGGCCGTGCTGTATCGCGACAAGCTGAAGCGGCCCGATCAGGCGGCCAAGTGCCTGGAACAAGGCGGACTGTGGGCCGAGGCCATCGAGTTCTACGAGAAGTTGGAAGCGTTCGAAAAAGTCGGTGATCTCCACGCTCAGCTCGAACAACCGGAGGAGGCCGAGAAGGCCTGGCGGCGAGCGGTCGAGAAACATCTGACGAGCCGCGACAGTATCGCGGCTGCCAAGCTTCTGGAGACGAAGCTCAAGCGCCTGACGAGGCCCTGAAGGTCCTGTCGAATGCCTGGCCCGGCTCCTCGCAAGCCGGCCATTGCCTGGCGGCGGAGTTCAAGCTGCTGGCTCGCTTGGGCCGGCATCAAGCGGCTGAGCACCGCGTTGCAGAGATTCGCCAGCGGCCATTGAGCGACGCCGTGCGCATGCGGGCGATTGACGTATTGGTCGAGAACGCAGCCAGCTATCCGCACGAGGCGGTCCGCGCCGTGGCCGCCGACGCCACGCGAACCATCGTGGCCCGGCATCTTCGCGAGGTCACAGGGCCTGAATTGGATCATTCGCTGGACGCCCTGCGGCGGCTGGTGCCGGCCGATCGGTTGCTGGAACGCGACACGGCCCGGTATTTTAGGAATCGCACACAGGTTCTGCCGCGGACCAGGACGAAACCGGCGATAACTCGCCCGGTGGTTCCGCAGCCGCATATCGCGATGGAGTTGAAGCGGCTGGATTCGATCAATCTGCCCGTCGGGTTTCGGTGGCAGTGTGCCGTCTCGTGCGGTGGTCATTTCTATGCGGCCGGAATCGCGGGACTGCGGCAGGTTCGCGTGGTACGTGGTTCATGGGACGGCGTCTTAGCTTGGCGCAGTAAGACAGTCCAAGGACCGGTGACAGAAAACGCCCCGATCGATCTTCTCTTGGCATGTGATCCGCGCGGACACGGACCCGTGGTATTGCATGCTTGCAGACAGCCGCCGGTGCCGATGATCTCATTCATCACGTCGAAGGTCGTTCCCTCCCAAATCCAGGTCGGTTCGCCCGGCTGGCTGCCGGCAGAGGCCGTCGCGGTCGCGTTTAGTGCCAACGGCACGAAGCACTTTCTTGCCACAACGGATGATGATTTCTCTTTGAGCACGCTCGACGCAACCGGAACTCCAGTCAAATCGCAACTGATAGCTTACCCATCGCTTCTTCGGTCCTACGAAGGCACTTCCGGTCCGCCCGTGTTGCCCGTGCCGATTTGTGCCCGCGACGAGGGCGTTTATCTCGGGTTGGGCAATCGGCTCGTGTTGGTCACGGGTGACAAGCAAATGCGGATATTCCAAATACCGGGGATCGTTCATTCGCTGTGCGGCTCGACGCCGTATTCCGTCGGTCGCGTCGTCGCGACCTTAGACCAAGGGGCAGCGATGTTCTGGGAAGAGGGGCGGGACATCGTTCGTTTTGCCGAAGAGCTGCAGCCATCCCGTCGCCGCGTTTACGGCCAGCGGATGGATCGTGCTGGCTGCGAGCGAGGAGTTGCACGTCTACAAGACGGAAGACCGCAAGATCCAACTGGCGGCGCGCCAGGGCCGGAATGTCCGCCCTATCGCCGTGTTGCCTACCGCGCACCCCGACGGTTTTGCCGTCCTCCGCGAGGACGGCGTCGTCGAACAGTATCAGATGCCACGGCGGTAGCTGCCGTAGGGTGGGACAAGATTGCGCAGCGCAGTGCCGGCCCACCATCGCCGCTCGACTCATTGTCGATCATGGTGGGCCGGCGCTTGCTACGCAAGCTTGTCCCACCCTACTCCTTACTTCTGCTGGCTCTTCAACAGATCGCGGATCTCGACGAGCAGTTCCTGATCCTTGGTCAACGAGGCGGGGGAGTGGGCGGTGCCGCCTTCTTCGTCCGCATGATCCAGCCCAGGAACTTCACGATGAAGAGAAAGAGGGCGAATGCCGTGAGCAGGAAAGTCAGCACGTCGCCAAGGAAGTGACCGATGAGAACCGGCCCGACCTTCCAACTCGTATACTCGCCGTTGAGGGGAACAGGGATCGTGATGATCGGCGTAATGATGTTCTCGACCAGCGACGCGACGATCTTGCCAAAGGCCCCGCCAATGATCACGCCAATGGCCAGATCGATCACGTTGCCCTTGAGGGCGAAGTTTTTGAATTCCTCGGCAAACGAAAACAGTTCTTTCTTTGGGTCCACGGCTTGTCTCCTTGGGGCTGGGGCAAAACCTCGGCCGTCCGGGCCCGATGGCCTCACGCGACTCGAATGCCCGCAACGACTGGGCAGAATATCCCGATTCCCGCGGTGCGTGTCAAGAGAAACCGGCTTGCCAGCGCAAGCCGTGACGTATAATAGAGTTGCGGCTCGCCTTCCAGGCCGCTCGCAGCGGCCAAAGGCGCGACTCAGGCCCGGTTCGTCTTGACGCCGGTGGCCCTGGTCGGGAAGATGAACCCTCCGTCAAACCTATTCACGGAATCCGCATGCCATGAGATATACGATTTGCTCTTGCCGGACGCTGTTTTGGGCGGCGCCCTTGTTGCTGGCGTTGCTGCTGTCCGGTTGCCGCAACGCGCAGTTCTTTCCCGGGACGCCGGCGCAACCGTCGCGGCTGGAGCATGTTACCGCCGCGACCTTCGAAGATCGGGTCTTGAAGTGCGATAAGCCGGTGCTCGTCGATTTCTATGCCGAATGGTGCGGACCGTGCAAGAAGCTCGAACCGCTGCTGGAGGATTTTTCCGATGACCACGCGGAGATTCGCGTCGTGCAGGTCAACGTGGACGAGAACGCCGATTTGGCCCGTCGCTATCGAGTGGAGGCCATGCCCACCCTGCTCGTGATTCGCGACGGGCAGGAGGCTTCGCGGAGCGTGGGGCTGATCCCCAAGCAGAATCTGGCGCAGTTAGTTCAGGCAAAGGCGGCGATGTAGCCGTAGGGCTACCGCACTCCATAGGACATTGCCTTGTCGGAAATGTCCTTGCGGCACCAGGCCCCGTCCCAACGGATCTGCTTCACGCCGCGATAGGCGTTGAGCTTGGCGCCGGGAATGCTGTCTCCCAGGGCCGTCACGCCCAGCACGCGACCGCCCGCCGTCAGCACGCGGCCTTGGTCGTCGGCGGCCGTGCCGGCATGAAAGACCTTCACGTCGTTCAGTTTCTCGGCCGCTTCCAGACCGCGGATGGGAAGGCCCTTCTCGTACTGGGCGGGATAGCCCTTAGCGGCCATCACCACGCAGACCGCGGGCCGCGGGTCCCACTGCAAAGGCGGCAGCGCATCGAGCTTGCCGTCCACCGTGGCATCGAGCAGATCCAGGAGGTCGCTCTTCAACCGCATCAAGAGGGGCTGGCACTCGGGATCGCCGAAGCGGACGTTGAACTCCAGCACCTTAGGGCCCTGGAAGGTCATCATCACGCCGGCATACAGCACGCCGCAAAACGGCCGCCGCGCTCGATTCATGGCATGCACGGTCGGCACCAGGATGTGTTCTTCAATCCAGGCGAGTTTGGCGTCGTCGACCAATGGGGCAGGGCAATACGCGCCCATCCCGCCGGTGTTCGGGCCGATGTCGCCGTCGTAGGCCGCCTTGTGATCCTGGGCCGGCTGCAAGGTGACGATCGTGCTGCCGTCGGTAATCGCCAGCACGCTGGCCTCCTGCCCGTCGAGCCGTTCCTCAATCACCAGCCGATTGCCGGCGGCGCCGAAGATCTTCCGCAAGGCGATCTGCTCGACGGCGCGAATCGCCTCGTCGCGATTGGAGCAGACCACCACGCCCTTGCCGGCCGCCAGGCCGTCGGCCTTGATCACGATGCGGCAGTTGTCCCGGTCGTTCAGATAGTGAATCGCTTCCGTGGGATCGTGGAAGACCTGGTAGTCGGCGGTGGGAATGTCGGCCTTGTGCAGTAGGTCTTTGCAAAAGACCTTGCTGGCCTCGAGTTCCGCCGCCGCCCGGTTGGGACCGAAGACCCGCAGCCCCTGGGCCTGGAAGGCATCGACGATTCCCGCCGCCAAGGGGGCCTCAGGGCCGACGACGGTCAGGCCCACGTCGTTCTCGCGGGCGAAGCCGATCAGACCCGGAAAGTCGTCGGGCTGGATCGCCACATTCTCGCCTTCGATGTCCGTGCCGGCATTGCCGGGCGCAACGAAAACGCGATCCGCCCGCGGACTTTGCGAGATCTTCCAGGCCAGGGCATGTTCCCGGCCGCCGCTGCCGACAATGAGGACATTCATCTGCCAGATTCCGAGGGAGACATTTACTGTTCGTCGGTGGAAATGAGCCGTTTTCGTCGCAGCCATCAAAGCCCAAAGCGCAAGCGAGGCAAGCGGTTCCATCCCTCGCTTGCGCAGTCGGGCTTGGATCAAATCCACCCGCGAACAGCATAACTCTCGCCGATTCTAGCCCAACTGTCTGGCCCGGGGAAGGGGAGGCGGGGCACGGGAGAGAGGGAGCCCGGCACCCCCCATGCGACAGCCAGGGCGGAATGAAGACGTCGCACGGGGGGGTGCGCGGCGCCCTCTCTCCGCGGCAGCCGGCACATGGTTTACACCGCTTTCCCCCACCCCGTGCCTGGTTTATACTTATCGAATGGCAATAACTGCTCCCCAGCCGCCCGAATCGTCGATCGGAGGCATTGGGGCAAGTTCCTCCGGTCGAACCCTTGGACCTGCAATGCGTTTCGGTCCGCAAAACCTCAAAGTAGCAGGCACCGGGCACCATGCTTGCATGGTCGGTGTGCCGTCCGCCAGAAGCCATAAGCTTCTGCAAGAGCTGCGCGGCTGTCGCCGCAGGGCGAACGGCACTCGGAGAGTGCCTGCTACCTTGATCTGGATCATCCTTGCGATTCTAAGCCTGGCCACGGCGCCAACGGCCCAGGCCCAGCCGGGGCTGCTGTTTCGCTTCGGCGCGCCCAGCAGCCAGTTCGAGCTTTCCGAGACCGTGCAAGTCGACCGCGCCGACGGCACCGCTTTGGCCCACCTGGAAAGGGCCAAGGCCTGCCTGGCCGAACACCAATGGGACGAGGCCGTCGAGACCTTGCGGCAGGTAATGGAAAATGCCGAGGGCAAGCTGCTGGCGGTTACGCCCTGGCGCTATGTCAATCTGAGCGACGCCTGCCAACTGCAATTGGCGGCCCTGCCGCCCGAAGCGCTGAAGCTCTATCGCCGCCGTGTCGATCCCAGGGCGGAGAAGTGGTACCAGGACGGTCTCGCCAGCCGCGATGCGAAGCTGCTTGACAATGTCATCCAACAGTCCTTTGCCAGTTCCTGGGGCGACAAGGCATTGATGGCCCTGGGCGAGATTCACCTTGAGGAGGGCGACTTCTCCGCGGCGCGCTGGTGTTTCGAGCGAATCCTGCCCGTAAAGATGCCGCCCGGTGCGACCCGCACCCACGAGTGGCCCTCTTCCCTTGGTATCGGCGCCGGGTACCCCGACAACTGGCCCGGCTATCCGGATTCGACGCTCGATCCGGCCGCCGTCCGCGCCCGGCTGGTGCTGGTCTCGATCCTGGAAGGTGTGCCCAGCCGGGCAAGAGAGGAGCTCTCCCAGTTCGTCGGCTTGCACGGCGACGCGCGCGGGCGCCTCGGCGGCCGCGATGTCCGCTATGCCACCGCCTTGGCGGAGCTACTGAACCAAAGCACCTTGTGGCCGAAGACCAAGCCGGGACCGGACTGGCCGACCTTCGCCGGTTCGCCGACCCGCAATGCTGTCGCGCCGGAGTTGATCGACGCGGCGGGCGTCCAATGGCGGGCGACCGTTGGGCAGACGATCAAAACACCTCAGGCGGAAGCACAAGGTTCGGCCGTGGCGGACAATCCCCTCGCACCGCTGGCATTTTATCCCGTAATCAGTGAGGGCCATGTGTTCGTCGCCGACCAGGCCCATATCTGCGGCTTTCGCGCCGATACCGGCCAGCCCTGGGGTGAAAACTACAACAATCCTGTCGATCCTCCCCTGCCGGGTCCGGGCGACCGGTTCGGCACGCCTCGATTTACCTTGACCATTGCCGACGGCCGGCTCTACGCCCGCATGGGCTCGCCAATCGGCAACTCGCCACAGCAACCGACTGTGGCGGTCGCGGCCGGCAGCATCGTCTGCCTTGATCTGCACGCGGAAGGCAAACTGTTGTGGCAGGTTCCGGCCGAAGAGGGCTGGGCCTTCGACGGGGCCCCGGTCGTCGCCGGCGCACGGCTCTTGGTTGCCATGCGCCGCATCGACATCCGCCCTCAAGCACACGTGGCCTGCTTCGATGCCACAACCGGCCGCATGCGCTGGCGGCGGTTCATCTGCGCGGCAGAAACGCCCGCCCGCGATACGCTCCTGGAATGCACGAACACCTTGCTGACGCTCTCCGGCGGCACGATCTACGTGAATACGAACCTCGGCGCGGTGGCCTCGCTGGCAGTCGAGGACGGCCGCATCAACTGGCTGAGCCTCTACCCGCGGGTCCGCAGCGGAAACCTCGCGCGGCTGGACCCCCACTGGCAGCGCGACTTGAATCCTTGCCTCTTCGATCATGGCCGGCTCTACGTGGCGCCCGCCGACAGCCCCAAGGTTTATGCCCTTGACGCCGCAACAGGTCAGATCCTCTGGCCGGGACGGCCTGCCAATCAACCGGCCGATCGTCCTACCGACACGCCCGTGCAAGACCCGCTCGACGACGTGGTCCATTTGCTCGGCGTCTCCGGCGACTGCCTGATTGCCAGCGGTCACAAGCTGTATTGGATCGCGATCAGCGGTCCCCGGCCGGGCAATATCGCCCACGTCTGGCCCGAAGGGGCCGACAAGCTCGGCTACGGCCGAGGGCTGCTGGCGGGCTCGACGGTCCTCTGGCCCACGCGGGAGAAGATCTACGTCTTCGACCAGCAGACTGCGCGCTTGAAGCGGGAAATCCAACTTGCTCCTTTGGGCCTGCGCGGCGGCAACCTGCTCGTGGCCGACGGCCATTTGCTGATCGCCACGCCCAGCGAGCTGGTCGTGCTGGCAATCAACGCCGGGCCAAAGAAAGAGCCGGCAGCAGAAATAACCCAAGAAATCCGAAATTCGAATATCGAAATCCGAAACAAATCCAAAATCCAAAATGCTAATGACCAAAGGTTTTGAATTTCTTTCTTATTGCTTGGTATTTGTTTCGGATTTCGAGATTCGGATTTCGGATTTCTGGTTTCGCGTATTCAATTTCTCCGAACCCCAGGCTCCCCGATGCTCCAAGACACCGACATCCACGCCGTGCAGAAACTCAACGAAGCCTATCGGCTGATCACCGAGCAGTTGGGCCGCGTGATCGTCGGCCAGCGGCAGGTGATCGAAGAGCTGCTGATCGCCATGTTCGCGCGCGGGCACTGCCTGCTGGTCGGCGTGCCGGGCCTGGCCAAGACGCTCATGATCCGCACCCTGGCCGACGCCCTGGCCTTGAAGTTCAGCCGCATCCAGTTCACGCCCGACCTGATGCCGGCCGACATCACCGGCACGGAAGTCATCCAGGAGGACAAGCTCTCCGGCAGCCGGGGATTCAAGTTTCTCCAGGGGCCGATCTTCGCCAACGTGATCCTGGCCGACGAGATCAACCGCACGCCGCCCAAGACGCAGGCCGCCCTGCTGGAGGCGATGCAGGAATACCAGATCACGGCGGGCGGCACGCGGCATCGGCTGGCCGAGCCGTTCTTCGTGCTGGCCACGCAGAACCCCATCGAGCAGGAAGGCACCTATCCGCTGCCCGAGGCCCAGCTGGACCGCTTCATGTTCCACATCCTGGTCGATTATCCCAGCGAGGACGAGGAGTTCCGCATCGTGCGGCAGACCACGGCCGACGTCGAGACGCACGTCGCGCCCACGCTCACGGGCGAGCAGATCCTGGCCTTGCAGAAGATCGTCCGCCGCGTGCCCGTGGCCGATCACGTCATCCATTACGCCCTGGACCTGGTCCGCCGCACTAGGGCGTCGGCGGCCGACGCCCCGGAGTTCATCCGCTCCTACGTGCAATGGGGCGCCGGCCCCGCGCCAGCCAGTACCTGATCCTCGGCGCCAAGGCCCGCGCCGTGCTGCAAGGCCGCTACGATGCCAGCTGCGAAGACGTGCGGGCCGTCGCCCGTCCCGTGCTGCGGCACCGCATCCTCACGAACTTCAACGCCGAGGCCGAGGGCGTCAAGACCGACGAAATCGTGCGGCGGCTGATTGCCAGCACGACCCGCAGCGACGACGGGGCCGGCGCGGTATTCAAGGCAAGCAAGGAATTGCAAATTGAAAATTGAAAATTGCAAATTGAAAATTGCAAGGCAGACACACGCCTTGCCGTTTCGCCACTTGTCCAGGGACGTTCGTTGTACTCTGCCCGTACTTCTGTCTTCAATTTGCAATTTGCAACGACCACGCGCGCGTGGTGCCCGAATTTGCAATTTGCAATCTCTTCGCCGGGCGAGGTAACGCATGCCGACCGCCGCCTCGCCCCAGTATCTCGATCCTGCGATTCTCGCCCGGCTGGAGGGCCTGGCTTTGCGTGCGCGGCTGGTCGTCGAGGGCTACGTGGCGGGCGTGCATCGCAGTCCGTTCCACGGCTTCTCGATCGAGTTCGCCGAGCACCGCGAATACACGCCCGGCGACGACCTCCGCTATCTCGACTGGAAGGTGCTGGCTCGCAGCGACAAGTATTGCCTGAAGCAGTTCGAAGAGGAGACGAACCTCGTTTGCAACCTGCTCTTGGACACGAGCGAGAGCATGACCTATCAGAGCGCAGGCGCCGATGTCGAAGCTCGACTACGCCAAGTGCGCCGCCGCGTCGCTGGCCTACTTGATTCTTCAGCAGCAGGACAGCGTAGGGCTAGTGACCTTCGACCGCGAGATCCGGGCCATGATCCGGCCCAGCGGCAACCCGTCGCACTTGAAGGAGATCCTGCAGGTCATGGAGCGCTCGCCGGCGCGCGGAAAACGGCCACGGGGCCGATCTTGCACGAGTTGGCCGAGCGTTTTCGCAAGCGGGGGATCGTGATCCTTTTCAGCGATCTGTTGGACGACGTCGACGCCATCCTGGCCGGCCTGAAGCATTTTCGTCACCGCCGGCACGAGGTCGTGTTGATGCACGTGCTCGATCCGGCCGAGGTCGACTTTCGCTTTGACCAGATGATGCTCTTCCGCGGCTTGGAGGGCCTGCCCGAGCTCTTGGCCGAGCCCCGCGCCTTGCGGAGCGCCTATCTCGCCGAGTTGCAGAAGTTCCTGCATCGGCTGAGGCAAGGCTGCCGGCAGGAGCGGATCGACTACGTGCTCGTGCGGACCGATCAGTCGCTGGAGGTCGTGCTGTCGAGCTACCTGGCGTCGAGGAAATGATATAGGTGTGATTAACGGATTTTCTATGAATTACCGAAGCTCGCTTGCGCCGAGTTTCAAGAAATGATCAAACCGGTTGGTGGATTTTCCAGGATTTGGCTCGTCTTTTGAAACAGCCTGGAACGGGGCGGGAGCTTTCCGCCTTTTTTGCGCCGGTTTTTTGGGGGGCCGCGCGGCCGCGGCCGGAACAACCCTGCTCGCGCTGGATTAAAAGTTTGAAACAAAATGATGCACTCATACCCCACCACCCACATGGGCAAGTTCAAAAATTCCGATCGCCGAGCCGGACCTTGATCTGGAATTGACCCCCCTATCTGGAGATCATGCCGAAAAAAGTGGATGAATGTGCCGGCATGTGCCGGCCTACCTCGTCAGCAAAGATAAGCCGTCGTTCTTTGCCTCCGTTGGCAAGCCGACGAGCATAGATCCGTGCCACCCTTTCCCTGAGAATATACCGCGTGAACCAGCCGCTATCCTCTGGATGGGCAGCAACTGCCTGAGCAATCGCTTCCCGTGCCGTATCGCCCACGAAGAGTTGTTGCCCGGCGATGCAGATGCACTTTCCGCGGTACTTCTCGCCGATCTCCAAGATGTGCGCTTGCAGCCAGGCACTGTTTCGGTCGAACTGCTCGTCCTGTTCTCTGGCGGCAGCCGCTTCTTCCGCAGTCTCCGAAGTCTCAAACTCGACAATTACGCGGTTTTCTTCCATTTTGACCTCCCTGCATCCATTCTATCATGGGCAGCGCCTGGTGCCTATGCGATTCTACCGCGCCGCTGGCGATTGCGACAGTCTCGAATCAGCAAGCCACGGTCTCGGCCGTTTTCCAAATCGGCGCGTTTCGCTTGCAACTCCTTGTGGCCGCCCTCGGAATCGACGACGAAAACCGCCGCGTGGGACCGGTTGTAAAAAGCCTGTCGCTTGGCAAATTGCACCTTCTTGGCCAACCCTTTGCCGGAGAGAAATGCAACCGGCTTACGTTTGATTCGCATCCGACTTGGTTTACCGCACAACTTATGGAGCAAGATCGGCACGATGCCGGAGTCTGGCAGATCCGACTTTTGTTCCGAGCCGATATCGGCAACCCCTTCCCCCATAACCTCGATGACAACGTTCGTTTCAAGCGCCATGGAACAGCTCTTCCTCACTCAGGTTGTACCAAAGCTCGCCTAGATAGAACTCGTTGCCCATTCGCTCGTGGATCCGCGGCGCGTCTGTCAACGGTCGGGCACGGACCGGGGCGTCCGGTTTGCCTGGAACCCGGCTGAGAAACGTCACTTCCTCCGGCGCGAAGAACTCAAGACGTAGGGGGAGTGGGTCGAAAGGATGATCTGTGGAAACGGCTCGCCGTCCGTTCGTTCGACCAACTGTTTCAGCAATCGAACGACCTCCTCCAGCCGTCTCGGATAGATTCCGTTTTCCGGTTCTTCAATCAGCAGCAGCGGTGGAGGCTCGGGCAAGTGCGCCAGAGCGAGAATGCCCAGGAACAAAATTGCGCCGTCGGATACCTGCTGGGCTCGCACGTCCTGACCATGACTTACCAGGTAGATGCCCTTGCCGGCCCGCTGCGTTCCACCATAAGCGCCCGAAGATCCATTGTCGCGACTGACGCCGATTTCCGTGCTCAGTCGAAGGCCCGTGAACTGAGGGAAGTACTGGCAGAATTCCGACTTGATCTTCCCGAACAGGCCCGAATCGAAACTGAGAATATCGTCCAGGAGCGTCGCGAGCCCGAAACCGTCGCGGTCCAGGCGGAATTTACGCTGCGGGTCGAGCGCGGCAGGCATCTTCATCGCACGCGGGTCGAGCGAGTATTTTTCGACAGGTTTGAGGAATGCGGTCAACCTTGCAAGGCTTCCAGTTTGACGGTCCTCAGCGATCTTAGAGGGCCCAAAATCTACGGGCAGACTCGGTGTAAGCGGGTAGCGAACCCCTGAATCCCCAAGTTCGTAGGCATGCATTCCGTTCGTGGTTAGCCATCGTTTCTCGACGGAATGTGCTTCGCTCGAACTAGCGAACCGGATGGAAAAACCATACGCGATTCTTTCTGGGGTATCAGCGACTGGTGTTTGGCCCGGCCGCGGAAGCCACTGCCCGCGAAGCTCGATTGCAAGTTCGGGACTGCCAAAGCCAACAAGTTGACGCCCTTGCCAGGGCTGCGGAAAAAGCTCCTCGACCGGCCTTTTCAGGCTTCCGTACAATGCGGCAATCGCCTCCATCAGACTCGTTTTGCCGGAATCGTTCTGTCCGATGAAGACGTGGATCGGTGTCAACGGGATGTCAACGTCGCCGAGACACTTGTAGTTCTTTACGCCAAATCGACTGAGGAACATTTTGGCTCTCCCGCTGTCAGGAAACATGGCTTCCGCCCGCAGCCCCGATTATACCAGGGAGAACCGGCGAACCAAGGGGGTTGCAGCCAGCTCTTCAGGCCCAATACTCAACGTCCAAGCCCGGAACGCGATCGAAGTCTCGCCGGTTCCGCGAAATTAGCTTGACTCGATGCGCGATGCTGATTGCCGCGATACGCAAGTCATGCGTTGCAACACGAATCTTGCGACTGCGGAAATCGCGAAAGAATGCGATCATGGCGCCAAATCAGCATCGCGCTGCCGGTAGATCTCCGCACAAAGCTCGGGCAGGGTGTCGTCATCGGCGAAGCTGCCCGCCACTTGGTGGCGCTGGGACGGCTCGAAGTCGACCCAAACCAGTTCGCCCCGCCGCGTACGGTGGGCGAGCTCCGTTTTGAGCGATTCGATGGCATCGCTTCGGCTGGATCCTTGGCCACGCACTTCCGGCGTGCCGACCAGCACCGCCTCGAAACGATCTTCCAATACAGTAACAAGGACCGGGATTGTCATAGCACGAATCGCTCGCTTTGCCGGGAAAAACACGTTTTACCCCACTCAATTCTAAGGGAACGTCGCCAGAAAAGGAATAGGACAGGAAAATTGATCGTTCTGAGCAGTCATATCGCTTGGCAAGTGCGGGACGGACCCGGCCAGGTCTCCGAGTTGCTCTGCCAACGTCTTCCGGGGCGCCGGCGAAATCGGCTCAACACTGATTTCGCTGGACTTGATTGGACCTGACGAACTGGGTAAACTGAAGGAGTCGACGGTTTGACAAGAAGAGGAGCCTGTGGGTTGTTTTCCGATGTTGCGCAACTTGTTCTATGGCGTGAGCGAGCAGGGAAAAGCCGGCAAACACCGGATGGACGATGCGCGCCCCTGCTGAATGCGGTTCGATGGCGCGGTGCGATGTACATGGCCGGCTATTCCGTGGAATGCCTGCTGAAGACGAAGCTCATGCGCATGTTCGATTGCCGTCATTTGCGCGAGCTTGAAGAGGAACTGCAGCGGCGAGGCGTGCTCGCTGGCCAGACGACGGTTTTCACGCATCAACTGGAAGTTCTGCTGCGATTGACCAACGCAATTGATCGACTGCGGCAGAACGCAGAGAACTGGCGATCGTTCAACATGGTGAACCGTTGGGTTCCTGCGTGGCGCTATACCGCGGACATGTCGAATCCGGATGACGCCAAAGATTTCTTGGAAGCAGTGGACAAGGTTTCTCATTGGATCGAGCACAACATTTGAGAGGAATCGAACATGGCCGACATTCAAATTAAAGAGAAGATTCGCGGCGTGCTGAAGCACGCTTATTTCCAGGATCCCGACGACTTGGTCGACGTGTCGGACGGCCCGGACGACAGTGTCCACGTCGTAATCGTCAGCCGCAAGTTCGACGGTCGCCGCATGAAAGAAAAGAACGACCTGATCTGGTCGGTCTTGTCACAGAATCTCCGCCCGGAGGAATGGGGCAAAGTCTCCCTGTCCGTGGGTACAAGTCCGGAAGAGATCAAGGCCACGTGATGGCTGCTGCGGGCTGAGTCGGGACGGCGGATTGCGGAAGTCTTCGCCGGTCAGGAGAATTGAGCCGGTTCTCAGCGGAATTCCAGGGAGGCGGACGCCTGTCCAAATTGTCCCGAATCAAGTCATGCGTCCCTGGAACTCACTGCTGGAACTCACTGCCTGCGGTCATTCCCGTCCGCTGGTTCGGTATCGTCGTCGAACGGGTCGACCGTGTGCTGCCATCGAATGTGACTGGCCAAGCCATCGAGATCCGGGAACAGCGACGCCCGATGAACACCCTGGCGAAACAGTTCGTAGAGGAAGTCTGCCTTGGAACCGGCAGGAATGCTAATTCTGTCAAGACGCCAATCCGCTCGCAGTTGTTCGGAAAGAGGCAAATCGACGCTTGGTTGGACTGTAAACAAGCCCTCTTGAGCAACAATACGGGGAGTCTGTGTCGTGGGCACGTATTTCATTGGCACATCGATCTTCAGCGGGTCGCAGATTTCGACGAGTGTTTCGGACATCTTCTTGACCGTTTGCAACGCGAAAACGACCGCGTCCGTTTCGTGATTGTCCTCGACGGCAAAATAGAGGGCGACCAGAGGATTAAATGTCCAATCGAGAAGCCTTGTTGGCAAGCCGTGATGTTGAGCGAGGGCCAGCCATTCCAACTTGTTTCGACCCTGCGTGCGAAGATGGATCACCGCTTCGCGTCGGAACATCTTCAGTAAACTGGCTTCAATGTTCTCGCGACTGTGCGCCGAATGGGACAACCGACCCACGGTTGGGATCAGCGCGTAGTCGATGCGTGAATGCCCACGAAAGACCCACGCACCACGTTGCATGATATAGTAACGATCTCGCAGCAATGAATGCAGTTCTGGAAAACTTGCCGCAGTCAAGTCCGCCATTGGGCTCTTCCTAGGGGTTGAAAAGACACGCTGATCCAGGGAGCATAAAGCGCCCCCAACACAGTGATGTTTTGCTCTGAACGATGGACCCTTTCGTGGAGTCTTGGCCAGATGGCAAGGACTCCATCGCTATTATTTGCTCGGGCCTTTCAATAAATCTGTCCTATCCCAATTTTCTCCCTGCCTAGTGACTAGGGACGCGGGAGAGCCAATTTCAAAACATGCCCCCGCCCGCAGTTCCTTTTCTTCCTGGCCTCGTTCCGTCCTTCTTCGCGTCAGTCACTACAGCGCGGAATCTAAGCTCGGACTTGACCTTGGCAACCTTCTGCAATTCGCCCAGCGAAAGCTTCACGTCCCTGCACTGCGTAAAACTCGGGACGTAGCACAGAAACGATGTGACGTCCTCCGCGGCTAAGCCAAAAAACAGCGGAGCGACAAACGCAAAGTTTGTTTCGGATTGGTCATCGCTCGCGAACCTACCGGGTTCTATGCCATACTGGTGAGGCTTAAAGTCGTAGAACACTCGCAGAAAGCACCGCCATGAATTCGCGACCTCCCAATCATTAGGCCCGCCACGAGGAAATTGATTGTTCTGTGGAACAAAGTCGTCGATAGAGACAACTTGGTCGGAGGCATCCAGGAAGGACAATTTACAGGCCGCTTGGCGCGATGTGGCGCAAAAGTAGACCGTGGCTTATTGCTTCATCGAGCACGTAATAATTCCACCTTATCCGTGAGGAATCGGCTGACACCAGAGTGGCTATCGCGATCGCAAATCCCTTTGACTGCCATCGCCAGTGGCCACTTTCAGCCTTCCATAGCTCCGGCATCCATTTGGCGGCTGTCCCTTGAAAGTTACCTCCGTCGACATAGAAGTATTGACCGTTACTGGCCCCGGTACCACCGCCACGTCCGCGTTTATCTGAGACTTTCGGAATTACGCTGGTAAACTCCCCC
The DNA here is from genome assembly GCA_963824275.1 of uncultured Planctomycetia bacterium. GTDB lineage: Bacteria > Planctomycetota > Planctomycetia > Pirellulales > Thermoguttaceae > JANXQG01. Next base: position 402,749 of record CAWGOT010000015.1, read on the forward strand.
TTCATTTTGCAGACTCCCTCCAAGGTCTTGCAAAGCTTGGAAGCAAACTTATTGTAGGCGGCCGTTGACGGAGCAAACTCAACGTTCACCACAAGGGTGGCCTCAGAGTCGGTCGTCGCCGTCGTTCTCGGTTCGCCGACAACGCGGGCCTCAAGGTAATTATCGGGAAAGCCCTCCAACGCCTTGGCAACCAGTGCGGCGGCGTCCTTTTCGGCGCCAAGCTGCGTGACGATGCTTCCGTAAAGACTTTGTCCGTCGAGCGCCTTAAGCGTGATGTTCGCGCCTTTGAGTTTCATAATCACGCTACGGCGTTGGACCTTGGCCTGAATGCCGATGCGGAAGAGGCCATTTTCATGCTTTTCGGAGGTGATTTTGTGTTCGGGGATAAATCCGTCGCTATAGGTCAACACCTGATCTTTGACCAATTCCTCGTTCTTTACGATCGTCTCGCCATCGACGACCTCGCCTACCACCTGTCGAACCGCCGCGCGAAAAGCGTCCTTGATCGCCTCCTCCCTGGTCGTCCCCGCACCCTCCGCAAAGACCGTCTGTATGTCGCCGTCGACAACCGGACTCTTCCGACCGGCACTTGGCTGCGCTCCACCACTGCCCACCGATGGAGCACTTTGGTCACCGCCCTTCGCCGGTTGTGGGACGGGAATTTGATCCGAATCGGTCACGTTTGCGGCCGACTCACTGGTCTTGGCCGGTCCAGTCGAAGCGACGTTTACTTGGTCGGTCGAGCGACGACTATCCGACGAAGACGAAGTGCCACACCCGGCGGCGAAGACCGAGACCAGAATCAATGCTATGAAATGACGCATGGTGATGCCCTTTGCCGAAAACTACCGTCCACCGGCAAATGCAGGCCCGCATTTCCGCAGCAGGCGAGGAGGGTCGGGACCGCGCACAGCCGACGAGATTGTCTTATTCTGGCTCGATTTTGCCTGTCGGACCCGGCTTGACAACCTTGCCGGGACGTTGCACTTCGGTCCCCTTCTCGTCGGTGAAGCCACCAGGCTGTTGGGCCGACGGCTTGCCACCGCCGTCCATCGCCTGAAGAATCTCGCTTGCTCGCATTTCTTTCCCCGCGTTTGCGGCAGCGTTGGAAAGGCTGGGGGCGTAGACCGACATCCCATAGGCCCAGGCGTGGTCTTCGTCAAACCACGTCTTGCTGTTGACGCCCGGCGGCAGGATGCCTCTTCGCGCACTCTGGTAAAGGTCGTTGCTCTCCAACCGGGAGACGAGGGTCTCGCGTGCCTCGGCAAGCTTCTTGACCGCGGCGGGCGACTCCTTGGCCAACGGGTCGTCCCCCTTGGCATCCTCGAACTCTTGGACTTGATCCTTCAAGGATTCCTTGACGCTCCCCTCCCACGACGCCTTGTCGCCGATGATCAGCCCGCAGAGCGCGTCCTTGGACCGCATCCCGGCAATCTTCTGGGCATCGAGATTGAGTTTGGCTTGTACTGCCTGGTTGGTGCTGGTGCGCACCACCGCGCTGCCGAAGCCGACGAAGGCCGTTTCGCCGGTGGAACGCATCATAATGATCCTTCCGCCGACCGGCGGCACCAAGCCGGAACGGACCTCGGCAATCACCTGGTTCAGGCCGTCACGGAGGCTGGCGGCCTCGATGGCGTTCGGGGCCGGACGGGCCAACTGGCCGCGGGTCTTGGGCGTGGTCACGATCGACACGAAGACCGTGTTCTGGCTGGTATCGTCCTTGACTTCGTAGATGACGAAACCGCGGAGCATCATTTCCACTGTCTGCTTCAGCGATTCCTGGCTCTCGGTCGATATGTTGGTCATTTCCTCCTTGGGGAGATTGACGTTCACCAGGGCCTCGCGGACGGTTTCCTTGCCCTGGTTGTCAAGTCCGCCGAGAATCTCCGCAAGGTTCTTCTTGGCCTTGGTGAAGGCGATGACGTAGGCTTTCCGTTTGGCGATCCGCGTCAACGTGGGATTCTCGACGGTGCGATAGGTCGCAATGCCGGTGGCCACGAAGCCCAGGCCGCTGGGATACGTGACCATTTTCGCGCCGATTTCGGGCGTGTCGCCGTTTTTCAGGCCCTTGACGTTCTCGCCAACGGCCGCGTTGACGGCATCCTGGGCGGTTGCCGCGCTCACGACTTTGCCTTTGACCGCGACCTGCTGGGGTTGCTTCACGTCGCTTGGCCCGCCTTGTACGACGGGCAGAAAATCATCCGCCGTCGGAACCTGGGCGAACGCCACCGCAGGCGTCATGCATCCCGCGCACAGGAGCACCACAAGTCTGACGATTCTCGAAATGCACATTTTCACATTCCTTTTCAAAGAGGGATTGTTGTTCGATCTTTCGATCTCAATCAATACGTAAACCACACAAGCCGCAGCAGTTTACTGGATGCGATTGCACGCCCGTTTACGGGCGTTTACGGGCGTTTACGGGCGTTTACGCCGTAGGCGGTAATAGGCCCGTGCTTTAGCACGGGTCACGGAAGCAGGCACTCCCCTCCCTCCGCTTCCCCTCGGCCCGCCCGCCGCAGGCGGGCGGGCCAAGGGGAAAAGCGGACGCGTGGCGTTACTTTCCAACACCCGTGCTAAAGCACCGGGCCTATTACCGCCTACGGCGGGGAAGGGCCATAAATGGCCCTGTTCCATCGTGGCGTTTTCGGTTCTCCTTGTCACCGGTCCGGGACGCCTTTGGCAGCTTGCTCGGGGCCGGATGATATTGTGTCTTTCAGTTGTTCGGATGCCATGCGATACGCCTTCTCTGCCAATTTCTGGGCCTGCTCGGTTTCGACGGCCAATGCCATGTCGCCGGCCTTTTCCAGAAATTCCGGCGTGGCGCTCTTGCCAAACGTGTCGATGGCCTCGCTTAAGACCCGGAGCATATCCGGGACCTGGTCGAGCGTGCTGAAAACACGATGCGGCGTCGAGGTAAAGCTGTTGCGAAACCAGTTTGCGCTGGTGGAGATGCTGCCAGAGCAGAAGGGCGTCCTTCCAATTGGAGCGTTGCATCAGCTCCCGCGCCTGCCGGTGCATCACGTCACGGTAAGCGGAACGGACCTTTTCCAGTTCGGTTTCCTGAAGCAGCCTGGCAAGCAGCGACTGCTCTTCGGCCGTCACGTAGGCTATGGCGTAGTCATCGCGGACTGCCGCACCCTGGAGGACGGTGCTGGCATTCCCCTTGACTTGGAGCGCACCTGCCGATTCCACGACAGCCCGCTGTAGCGTGGTCGCGTCGGTCAAGCCGACGGCTGCGTAGCGGTCCAGAAGCGATTTTGCTTTGAGCAACTCCTGGAACGCCAACATGCCGGTCAGATTCAGCATCGCCGGCACGGCCTGTTGCCGCATCGACCCGCGCGGGCAACCGTTTTGCGGCGATGCCGAACATGGTCGTACCCGCACGGCCCGACCAGCGAAGTCTCCGTTGGGTGCTGGCGAAGGACCGTGAGCATCGCGTCGCGAACCGGCGCAGGCAAATCGGCGTCGGCCAGATATGCGGTTGCCGCCTTCGAGGCAGCATCGTCGTTCTTTTCCGCATCAGTTTTGCCGGCGATCGGCGCGGCCGGTCTGGCCTGCGGTTTCCGGTCGCCTCTTCAACTGCAACTCAACCCGCGTAATCTCCTCGGCGCGAATCTCTACCCGCCGCTCTTCCGGCAGGTAGCCGTCCAATTCGACCAAAACGGTTTGGGTGCCGGGCGCGACGGAGAAAATCGCGTCGGACTTGCCCAGCGGTTTCCCTTCCAGTATGACTTTGGCTCCGGGCGGAACGGTGCGCACGTAGAGCCGGGTCGGTGACGGTGCCGATGGTTCCCCTCCCAAGGCGAGACAGCCCAACAAGACCAATGCTATCGCAGGCATGATGGTTTCCCTTCCCGGCAAAACTGGGTACAGTATAGTCAATCGGGGGCGGCATGAGAAGCAACCCTCGCTATACCATATATTTGCGCCGTGTCCGCCGGATCTTTCGCGAATTCTTGGCAAGTCCCGACGTGGCATCATAAATAATGGCACTGAAACGAGTCACGAGTTGGATGCCACCACCTTGCCCGGTGGAGCGTCACGCTTCTGCTACGCAGGACGCGACTCTTCACATTTTTCGCCTCCGCATTCCCGGCGAAGGCTACGCCGTCGCCGGGAACGCGGAAGACGACATGGTGGCATGCGTCGTGTGTAGCAACGAGCGTAAACATCCACTGGGCGAGCCAGTGGCATTTACTCCATGAACAACAAGACGAACACAACCCTGCTTGAACGGCTCCGCGACGGGACCGACCCTCTCGCCTGGCAAGAGTTTTCCGACCGCTACTGGCGGCTGATCTTCGTCTTTGCAAAGCATCGCGGCTGCTCGGACGACACCGCCGAGGAGATCGTGCAGGAAGTCATGGTGGAGGTTTTCCGACAGCGGGACACTTTCTGCTATGACCCCGCGCGTGGGCGATTTCGGGATTGGCTGGGGACCGTGGTTCGCAATCTGGTTGCCAAGTATCGCCGCCAGCCCGCTCAACGAATTCGCGGACAAGGCGGCGATGCCGACATCCCGGAGCCGGAAGCCGGCGACGGCAGCGCCGATGACGCATGGGATGCCGCCTACGAGCAGGCGATGCTGGCCGTGCTCCTGGATGTCGTTCGCCGGGAAGTGACCCCCGATACCTACCAGGCATTCGAGTTGGTCGCGATTCGCGGCCTTTCGGGCGACCAGGCCGCCAAGATCACCGGCCTCAGCCGCAATGCGGTCTACCTTTCGCGGAAGCGCGTGTTCGAGCGGCTGCAAGCACTCGGTGCGCCGTACCGCAAGAACGGACAGCTTCACCAGCGCGTCAAGGAAACGCTGGCGATGCGTCCGAAGAGCGACGTGGAGCGGTCGATGATTACTCGACTTGAGCAGACCATGCGATCGCGGCGAGGATCTTCCCAGCAATGAGCGACGCGACGAGTCCAAACTTCGAGCAGCGATGGGCGGGCGTCTCCTGAAGTGCCAGGATTCGACCTTATTCGGCCGATCGGCAAGGGTGGATTCGGCGAAGTCTGGCTGGCAGTCAATCGCGCCACCGGCCGGCTCCGCGCGGTGAAGATCATTGCAGCAGCGCCGAACAGGGACCGTTGACGCGGCGGCGACGTGAAGTCACGTCCATCATTCGCTTGGAGGCGAATCTCCAACGCCAGCATCCAAACCTGGTGAAGATTCACCACGTTGGCGAGTGTCCCGGCCATATCTTCTTCGTCATGGATCTGGCGGACGATGTGACGGGTACGCCGGGATCGGCCGATCCGAGCTATCGACCTGCCACGCTGCAAAGCCGCCTTCAGGCAGGGCCACTGCCGCCGGAAGAATGCCAGCGGCGGGCCGGTGAACTATTGGCGGGACTGGCCGCACTTCACGATGCCGGGATGGTCCATCGCGACGTGAAGCCGGCAAACTGCCTCTTCGTCGCGAGGCGAGCTTCGACTTGCCGATTTTGGCTTGTTGACGGAGGCCGATCGGCAGATGTCGCGAGTCGGGACCGAGAGCTATATGCCGCCCGACGGCCGTATGGACGCACGCGCCGACGTGTACGCGGCCGGATTGACCATTTATGAGATGGTTACCGGCTTGCCGGCGACTTGTTTTCCGAGCCTCGGAGACCATGCCGAGAAGTTTGCCGACGATCCTATCTTGCAGAGGCTCAATCGCCTGGTCTTGAGGGCTTGCCAAACCGCCCCCGATGCACGATATGAAAATGCCGGGAAATGCTCGGCGAATTGACCCGCGCCAACCGACCGAAGCCAAGTGGTCATTTCGCCGTCGCGGCTGGATCGGCGTCTGCGTGGCGTGCTTGCTGCTTGCGATTTTGTTGACGATTTTTCACCGATGGACGAGCCAGGCGTCGAGCGAGTGCGGGTCAACTTCGTCACGGAACCGTTCGAGGCAACCATCCAACTCGATGGAGTTGAGCTCTTGAAGCCGGACGGGACGCCCTACACCACGCCATGCACGATCCCCGACCTGCCAGCCGGCAATCACCGTGTCGTTTTCAAGCGTCCACCGCTGGCCGATCTGGACATGGGGCGGGTCGATTTCAGAGACTCTCGCGACATTGAGGCACGTTGGGACGCCAAGCCGGGTGGAGATCGTCCGACCCCGCCCGACGCGTCGAGCCGGTGAGGAAAGCTGGACTGCCGGAACGCCGTAACGCCTGGCACTTCTTGCTTTGTGCGGATGCCGTCAACGCGAAGCAAGAAAGGGAGTGTCTCCCAACGCCTTTAGCCTTCCAGCCTGATTCACCGACCCGGGCGAGCCGGGTGGGGTCTTCGGACATGGTTTTCGGCGTTCGCGGAGTTTGCTCAGACCTGCCACCACAGTTTATGTGCAGCCGCACAGCCGGCCGGTTCCGGGTCAGTCGCTCGATGCGTGGCATAGCGGCGTCCTGGCCGTCAGCGTATAATGGCTAGGTAGCGCAGATTGCATACGCTGCGTGCATTTTTCTTGTGTTAACCCGCTGGAGAGTTGAAAATGACCGTAGAAATACCAGTTGATTACGGCCCCGTCGTGCAAAGGCTGATCGCCGATGGCCGATACCGTGATGAGGAAGAAGTGGTTGCCGAGGGCCTCCGTCTCGTCCTTATGCAGGATAAACTGCGTGAAGATCTTCAGGTGGGGCTGGACGCATTGAACGCGGGGAACCGGATCGAGGCCAGCGAAGTCTACGCCGAAGCACGGCGGCGCATTCGGGCGGTCGAGGATCAAGCGGCGCGATAAATCATGGCCAAGGTGCATTATTCACCGCCTGCGGCGAAGGACTTATGCGACAACGCCGAGTACATAGCACGGGACAGGCCTGACGCCGCGTATCGCTGGGTCGAGGCGATCGAAGAAACGTGCGGGCGTCTCGCGCTCAATCCCGAGATGGGCGAACGAAGAAAAATTCGCAACCTAGGCCACTGCCGCAGCTTCACTTGCGGAAAATACGTCATCTTCTTTCGCGACGTAGCGGACGGCGTTGAAATCATCCGCGTCGTTCGAGGCGATCGCGACGTCGAACAACTCTAGGTTTTTCGTTCCCATGCATGCTGTGTCCCTTCTCGCCTTCGGTTTCGAGAGCCTGCCGATGCTCGGCTGGCTGGCGGCGGCGCCGTGGCTGATCCATCTGCTCAGGCGGCGGAAATACCGCCAGACGGCCTGGGCGGCGATGGATTTCCTCATGGCGGCCATGAAACGTCGGACGCGGCGCTTTTGTTCAGCTCGATCCGTGGATCGCAGCTTCGCGGGAATCGGCGTATAATGGCTCAGACCATGGAGAAGATTCCTCGAATTTCCAGTGTCGAACCCATCGGGCACGCCGAACTGCTCGTTCGCTTCGAGAATGGTATCGACAAGATTTACGACTGCCGGCCGCTATTGGGCCGTCCGCAGTTCGGCCTGCTCGCCAATCCCGCCTTTTTCCGCGCCGTTCGCGTGGATCCGGCCGGCTACGGAATCTCTTGGAGCGACGATATCGACCTGAGCGAGTACGAATTGTGGGTCCGCGGAACTCCGCCAACCAAAGATCCCGCGCAGCCGGAAGGGCACGCAAGATAGAAGGAAACCTAACATCGTGCCAGTTGAACATCACCGCGAATTTGAGCCCCTGCTAACCGACATCAGGAGCTACGCGGCCGCCCCGACTCTTGCCGACCGGGAGATCCTGCTTCGTCAGTCGGCGTGGCAGGTGTCGCAGTTCTTCGACGAACTGAGCGGCGATGCCGCCAAGATGACATTGCTCTTGGATACCTTGCGTGTTCTGCGCAAGTCCGCCGGCCCCGGCAAGTGCTCGGCGGAAGAGGAGATGCTGAAGCAACTCCATCGAGTTGCGTGGGAGTGCGTGGGGTGCTTGCAGGAGGCCGGCATGACGCGGGAAGCTTGCCGGTCCGCGGGACTTCAGTCGTCGGACCCGAAGTTGCAGCCACGGTGCGCCGTTCTCTCGCTCCTGGCAGCATTCGCCAGGGAGTGCTTCGAGTGCAGCCGTCCGCGCGAGAGTTTTGCCGGACAACGGCGGTCGTTGGCCTTCGAGATCCTGGCTGAGGTCGGCCGTCTCGTCGATCTTCCCGACGCGGTGGACTTGGCCAAACGGGCCGTCAAGAAGGGCGGCGCGGACGCCGCCGGGGCGTTAACCTTCTTGGAGACGTACCTCGGCGCACGCACGGAGAGCCCTGATGAAGACTTGAAAGCCGCGATTTTGCGCTTCGCCAAGCAGACCAGGCGGCGCGGGTTGGCCGTTGGCGCGTTGAACGTCCTGGTCGAGACAGGGACCATCAGCGAATTCGAAGCGCGCGACCGGATCGACGAATGGAAAACAGAACACTGCGGCGGGCGTTGAGAGTACTGCACGCCTCTTCCATCGCCCGGACGGCCGCCTCCGGGCGATGGAAGAAAGGGGCTTGGCCGGGGTGGCAGAGGATCTCGATGCAACCTATAATGGACACTGACTTTCCGACTTTTTCGCCCCGGTAGCTCAGGGGATAGAGCAACGGATTTCTAATCCGTTGGTCGCAGGTTCGAATCCTGCCCGGGGTACCTTCACAAACCCTTCATCAATTCGGCTGACGCTTGAGAACGAGGGCCGCACTGCCCTTGGCCAGGTCGGCGGGCTGGGGAAGCGCGCTGCCACGGTAATATTTGCGTCGCACCGCGTTGCCGTAGAAATGGAACGGCCGGTTGGGGCGATCGACAATGGGCGTCGAGTCGATCCACTGCTTCAGTTCGCCACGGGCGACGACAACTCCCAGCCAGCCCGGCTCGCTCTTGGCGGCCGGTGGATCGTTGGAAACCGCCGGCGGATCATTCGGGGCCGCCGCGGAAGTGCTCGGGGCCGCAAACACTAGGCCCGTGCTCAATAGAAACGCCGCCAAACCAACTCGCAACATGCCTAATCCCTCCTACCTGATAAACATGCAAATCGTGATGATCCTCATGCGATAGGTTTCGGCGGTTGCCAAACCGGCTCTTCAGCGGCTCAAGCCGGCCCAGCAACGATGCCGGAAAAATTCCGACCGCATAAACAGTCCGAACGGCAAAAGTGGAGTCGCCGTAGGTCCCTCTTGCCGAGAGGGACTATCGTGCCCCAAACGGCCCGAGAAGACTCTGATCCTTGCAGCAAATTGTCGCGCATATAGTCCCTTCCGGCGGAAAGGACCTACTTCCGGCCGCGGATCACCTTCCAGGCCAGCCCTGTCTTTTCCAGGGCAAGGATCGCCATGTAGGTCACGTCCACCTCCCACCAGCGGTGGCCGTGGGCGGCGCGGCCCGGGAAGGCGTGATGGTTGTTGTGCCATCCTTCGCCAAAGGCCAGCAGACCGACCCACCACAGATTGCGGCTGTTGTCGCTGGTTTCGTAGTTGCGGTAGCCCCAGATATGCGAGGCCGAATTCACGAACCAGGTAACATGCAGCACGTAAACCAGTCGCAGGAACATGCCCCAAACCAGAAGCGAAATGCCGGTCCGCAGATCCCAGCAGAGCCAGCCGGCGCTGAGCAGGATCGCCCCCAACCCGATATGCCAGAGCAGGAATGTCTTGTCGAGCAAGCGGAAGAACCGATCCTTGAGCATGTCCTTGCCGTAGGTCTCCATCATCTCTTGCCACTGCGGATCCTTCGGCCGCGGGAACATCCACAGCATGTGGCTCCACCATCCGCCGTCGTTGGGCGAGTGCGGATCGCCCTCCTGATCGCTGAAGCGATGGTGCTGGCGGTGCACCGAGACCCAGGTGATGGGGGGCCCTTCTCCGGCCAAGGTTCCCAGCAGACCGAACATGCGGCGGACCCAAGGAAAGGTCTGAAAACTGCCGTGCGTCAAGAGGCGGTGGTAACCCAAGCAAACCCCCAAGCTGCCGCTGACCCACGACAGAAGGCAGAACGCCGCCAGGCCGACCCACGTGAAGCAGAACGGCGCGGCCAGGGCGCCCGACATGAAGCACCGCGAGCCAGCCGATCACCGGCCAATCGAGCCCGTTGGACCAAACGCGGATCATCTCGCGATCGGCGGAAATGTCCCTGCCGCCCGTGCGCGTGGCCGCACTGGCCTTTGCCTCGTTTCATCGATTGTCGCCGTGCCCGCCTCGGCCGCCGTTTTCATGTCGCGCAAAATCTTCGTCATAAGCCTTGTTTCCGTTCTCCCTTGAGGATCGTAATACTGTCGCGTTCAATTGTCTTTAATCGGCATTCGCCGTCAAGGGACAATAGGGCCTAAGAGCGGGCAGCGAGGCTCAGAACGGAGTGCGCAGGCCGTGCAGAAACCTGTGATGTGCCCTGGAAAACAGCGGTTTTGCGCTGGTCGCTTTACGCTGTGTAATAGTTGCGTAATACTTTGCTGTTGCCGCTTCTTGCCGCCCATCCGCTGCGGGATGGTAAACGAGTACAGGCAAACCACGGCCCCCGTGGACAAGAGGCTCCAGGGGACCCACGGGGCAGGGGGGAAATCCTTCGGCTTCTGGGGCGGCCGGTTTCTGAAAAGGCATCGTCGCCGGCGCGGGCTCCGGCGCCGTTCGCCAAATAACGCGGTCCACAGCCAGGCACTCCGCGCCGGCAATCATCAGATAGACGCCAATCCCCAGGAACAATGCCCGCCACATGTTTCGACTCCCGATCTCCGGGAACGCTAATCTGCACGACGAGCGCGAATGCCTGGACCGATGACCTCCCAATCGCGGACTGCGATCCTTCATTGTTCCATCGTCGCACGGCATGCGACGGCTGGAGCCAGCGGTGGGATGGCCGGCGGTTTCCCGCAAAATTCTTCTGAGTGCGATCGGCATTTTCGGCTTGGGGAAATGCTTCTGGTCGTTCGTGGGGGTCGTTCTTTGTCGTTCGTAGCAGGCGTGCTCGACTGGAACGCCACATGACAAGGGAAATCGGGCGAATTGGGTAGTTGGTAGTCAATTTGTCGCGAGCCGGGGACCGATGCCAACTTCAGGCCCACGGGAGAGAGGAATTTCGCATCCCCCATGCGACCAACGCCTTTCCCCGCTCGACGTTGCATGGGGGGTGCCGGCCTCCCTCTCTCCGCCGGCCCGCCGCGGCCCGGTTGTTTGATTTTTCGGTTCTCCGTATAATCGAGTGCAGAGGGAAGATTTTTCCACTCGGCGCCGGAGCATGAAAACCTTGTCGGAAACGCCTAAGATCCTGCTAGTTGGTGACTCCCGCGAGAACGTCGAGCAGACGCTCTCGGCGGCGTCCCAATCGCACGACGTGGTTGTCGTGCAGAATCCGATGCGGGCCCTGGCGCTGCTGACCCGCGAGCGATTCGACGGCGTTTTCGTCACCGCCCAGTACTTCCGCGAGGCATTCGAGATCGGCAAGCTCCTGCAGAACGAGCAGATCCTGGAGGGCATGCCCGACGGAGTGGCCCTGCTGGAGAGCGACAACACGATCCTCTGGGGCAACGGCCGGATGTGCGAATGGAGCGGCCGCGATTCGGTCGTGGGGGTCAATTTTTACGCGGCGCTGGGCAGCCCGGAAATCTTGGGGCCCGACTTCTGCCCCTTCCACACGGCCTTGGCGACCGGCCAGGGGACGAGTTCCACGCTGCGGAGCCAGGACAATCGCTATTTCCAGGTGCAAGCCGCCCCGGTCCACGAGATCGGAAGGTCCGGCCCGCCACCTGATCATTACCGTTCGCGACGTGACCCACGAGGTCCAGCAGCAGCAGAAACTGGCCGCGATCCACCAGGCCGGAATGGAACTGGCCGACCTGACGCCGGAAGAGGTCTTCCACATGCCGATCCGCGATAGGATCGAGCTTCTGAAGTCGAACATCATCCATTTCACCAAGGACCTGCTGCACTTCGAGGTGGCCGAGATCCGCCTTTTGGACCGCAAGACGAATCGCCTGGAACCGCTTCTGGCCGTGGCGATGGACCCCGACGCCGCGGTCCGCGACCTGTACGCCTTGCCTCAGGGCAACGGCGTGACCGGTTTCGTCGCGGCGACCGGCAAGAGCTACCTTTGCGAAGACACGACCGAAGACCCGCTGTTCCTGGAAGGGGTCCGCGGGGCGAAGAGTTCGCTGACCGTGCCGCTGCTCTTGCACGACGAGGTGATCGGCACCTTCAACGTGGAAAGCATGGAGTCGCGGGCCTTCAGCGAGAGCGACCTGCAATTCCTGGAGATCTTCAGCCGCGACGTGGCCGCCGCGCTGAACACCTTGGAACTCCTCGTGGCCGAAAAGGCCAACACGGCCGCGGAGAGCGTCGAGGCGATCCACAGTGCCGTGGCCTTGCCTATCGACGAGATCCTCAACGAGGCGGTGAACGTGATGGAGCGCTACATCGGCCACGAGCCCGAGGTGGTCGAGCGCTTGCAGCGCATTCTCCGCAACGCCCGCGACATCAAGCAGGTGATCCAGAAGGTGGGCCAGACGATCGCCCCCGGGCAGGCCCACCCCGTGGCCATGCAGGTCGAGGAGCGGCCGCTGTTGCGCGACCGGCGGGTGCTGTTCGTGGATGCCGACGGCAACGTGCGGAGCGCCGCCCACGGCCTGCTGGACCGCTATGGGGTGACGGTCGAAACCGCCCATGACGGGGCCGAGGCCGTATGCATGGTCCGCGCCATGGCCGAGACGCCCTATGACGTGATCATTGCCGACATCCGCCTGCCGGACATGAACGGCTACGAACTGATGACGAAGCTCCAGGAAGTGGTTGACCCCGTGCCGCTGGTCTTGATGACCGGTTTCGGCTACGATCCGGGCCATTCGATCGTCAACGCCCGCAAGGCAGGGCTGCCGGCCTGGGCCATTCTCTACAAGCCCTTCCGCTTGGACCAGCTTCTCAGCGCCGTGGAACACATTCTCCACGAGCCCAAAGCGGTGGCGCAGACGTGACGGGCACCCTGTACTCATGGTCGGCGGTTGTTCTCCTCGTTATTGCCGCCGCGGGCCATGCCGCGATCTGGGTTGCGGCCATCAATCGGTTGCACGCCTCGGGTTGGCCGCATGCCATCGTCCAGAGGATCGACAAGTTGCTCTTTTCCTTGCTCGTCGTGCCGCCGCCGGTGGCAGCCTTTTGCCTGTTGTGGGTCGACCTGCCCGCGCTTATGCCTTGGCGGGTGTTTGCGTCCCGCGCAACTGGACTGCGGGCATCCTGGCCTTTGACGCCTACCTTGGCTTGTGCTGGCTGGCGGCGGCGGTCACTCTCGTCGCCCGCCTGCGATGGATGCTCCTGCACGACGTTCGCAAATATCCTCCGTTTCCACCGCAGCCGCAGCCTGGCCACGGGCCACGTCCTGCACTCGCCCGACCATCCGCACCACGCGATCGTCCGTCTGCCGGGCAACGAGAGCCTGGAATTGGATCTCACCGAGCGCGGCCTCGACGTGCCCCGCTTGCCCCCGCGCTGGAGGGCTTGTCGGTCGTGCATCTCTCCGACTTTCACTTTACGGGCAAGGTCGGCAAACCGTTCTTCGAAGAGATCGTGCGGATGAGCAACGCCCTGGAGCCGGAGATCGTGGCCGTGACGGGCGATCTTGTCGACAAAACGAAGTGCATCGACTGGGTCGCCCGACACCCTTGGCCGACTGAAGGCCCGTTACGGAGTTTACTACATCTTTGGCAATCACGATCTCCGCATCGATAACCGGCGTCTACAAAAGGTCTTGGACGATTGCGGGCTGATCTACCTGGGCGGCCGCTGGAAGGTGATCGAGGTCCGCGGCCGACCCGGGGCACCGGGTACCCGCGTGCTCGTGGCCGGCAATGAACTGCCCTGGTTCAAGCCGGCTGCCGACCTGGGCACCTGCCCGCCGCGGAGCGAGGTTCCCTTCCGGCTTCTGTTGTCCCATTCGCCCGATCAGCTCTCCTGGGCGCGGCGGGGCGACGGCGACCTGCTGCTGGCCGGCCACAACCATGGCGGACAGATCCGTCTGCCGCTGATTGGTCCGGTGTTCGCCCCCAGTTTTGGCGGCGTACAGTATGCCTCAGGGCTGTTTCACGTGCCGCCGACGATTCTCAACGTCAGTCGCGGCCTGTCGGCCCAACTCCCGCTGCGGATGAACTGCCGGCCCGAGATCATCCATCTTACACTGCACACGGGGCGTTGACGGACTTGCAACCGACTGGCACAACATGAAAATCTTCGTCTTGGGCTATCCCGGCGCCATGGGCGGGGCCAATACCGAATGCTGGCACACCGCCAAGGTCTGGCGGCAATCCGGTATTGAGGCAACTTTCATCCCCACCTGGGGATGCGACCAGTCTTGGGAGACGAAGCTGGCCGGGATCGGTTGTCCTACCATCCACGCCGGACGACCGGACGCCCTGGCGCGTGTTCCGGGCTTCGCCGGTTCGATCGTCGTCGGCATGTGCAATGACGAGGTCATGAACTGCCGCGATTTTCTTAAGAATCTGGGCTGTCGGCTCGTCTGGGTCAACTGCATGACCTTCATGTTCCCAAGGGAGATTGACGCCATGCGCAAGCACGGCCCGGCGGATGCCTACGTCTTCCAATCTGCGTATCAACGCTCCGAATTGGAAAAGTCGCTCTGCGAACATGGCTACGATCCGGCCCGAGGGCACATGATCCGCGGGGCCTTCGCTTTCGATGAGTTCGATTTCAAACCGCGCGGGCATCAGCCGGGCGAGGATTTCTGGATCGGCCGCCTGGCCCGGCCCGACCTCGACAAGTGGAGCTCGAACCATTGGCACATCTTAAGTCGCGTTCCCTACGCCAATCGCCGTGCCCTGGCGATGGGCTGGACCCCCCAGATCACGCAAAAATGCGGCCCGCCGCCGGAATGGGCCGAGACGCTCAGGCCCCAGCAGATCGCCTGTCAGGAGTTTCTGGCCCGCTGCCACGCCATGCTCGGGCTGAACGGCGGGGCGCGGGAAAACTGGCCCCGCGTCGGCCTGGAGGCGATGGCCGCCGGCGTGCCCCTGGTCTGCCAGAACCATTGGGGTTGGCGGGAGATGATCGAGGACGGCGCAACGGGTTTTCTCACGGACGACGACGAGCAAATGGAGTACCGCCTGGCGCAACTGGCCTATGACGAGGAGTTGCGGCAAGGCATCGTCCGCCGCGCCCGCAAGTTCCTGCAATTTATCTCCGATCCGGTGTTCATCGGCCGGCAGTGGCTCGATCTGTTTTCCAGCCTGACGGGGGGATGATGGAAAAAAAGAGGGAGGAAATTAGGGAGGAACTTGGTCAGAACGATTTGCTTAATAGTTCTGACCCGTTTTCTCCCCCAAAATTCGCCTAAAGTTCAGTGTCAAATAAACCCGACCCCTTTAATTTTCCTGAGGCCCTGTACACCCTCCCTTGAGGTGATCAGGGGACATTACCCATCCCGGTTCTAGGTCCCCTTTTTTCCTTCGTCGGCCGATTTCCAGCCCACCATGTGTCGGTTCGTATCATTCCGAAGGTCGCTTACAGCGGCCCTAGTCTCCTCGGCAGAAAGGCCCTCAGGTAGCTGTGCCAACGCAGCCGCATAATGACGAGAATACTCCCTCGCACAACTGTAGCACATGAAAACCGTTCGCCAGCTTCCGGGGAGACGGTCCATGGTGTCTAAGCTGTGGTTGTTTACCGTGGTCGCCTTTTCACCACAGTAACGACACCGAGCGGCTTTCAGCGACCGCGCAATTCCCTGGGCCAGCGCGTAAGCCTCATTCTGCGCCGCGGCCAAATCGGGATACGGCGACGGTCGGGGAGCGCATGTGACGCAATCGTCGCAAAGCTTCTCGACCACTTCCACGTCGTCGAAGATAATCGTCTGACACCGAGTTGCCTGCCGTTTGCGGCACACATCACAAAGATTTTCTTCTTCCATACTTGCAGCACTCTTTCGCATCCCCTTAGCGTCGCGGGCCTCACGGCAACGAAGAGGAAACTTGGGTTGGTCCTAGCGACAAGGCGCCCTCGGGAGACCTTAAAACGGTCCCGCGCAGCCGCTGCTTCACGTCATTCATTTTAGCAGTGGGCGGTTGCCGGTCAAACAACTCAAACCAACACGGTTGCCTCAGTAGAAGCGAAAATAGCAGCTGTTGAACATTCGGCAACCCACGCTGAAGATGCTGTAATCGCCGCAAAGGCAGGCGGCGTTCATTCTCGCCGTAGCGTTCGCGGTACACTGATCCAAGGCAGATCCGCTATGAGGGGCATTGTGCGGCTTGATGCCAGAAACCAAGCATATGAAAACGTCTACTACTATACCACCTGGGACTACGCAAATATGGGCGTCAGCATAGATCTTGTATGGGGGAGGGTTAGGCGGTCCGCGGTGGGGAGGCGCGATCTCTCCCGTGGGATCGGCCATCGACATCGGGCTGTCGTCGACATACCTGTACAGGTTGAAACCGCCATCATATGAAATCGGATCCCTGCTAACGAATACTCCCAAAGGCGCAAGATAATACCGCGCACGGTGGTAATACACCCCCGTTTCGCTATCCAATTCTCGTCCCGTGTACAGCACGGTCCAATCAAAGGCGGTCCCGCCGGATTTAATGCTGAAGTCCGGATTGAGGACCGTGGAGACCCCGTAGGCCGTATAGTTGTAACGCTCCTGTACTGCCCCGGCGGCGTTCGAGATGGCGACCGCGTTCCAGTTCGCGTCCTGCAAGGCATAGAGCCGCTCGTTGAGCGTGCCGGAGACGCCACGGTCGCGAAGGACCAGATCGTCTATGTAGCGCAGGCCCCAGACGTACTGCCGGTCAGGCACCGTGAGCGAAGTGCTCGCCACATACTCTTCCAAGACCTGCCATTGACTCGAAAACACGAAGTAGCGGGTCTCACTGAGCGAACCGCCCGTGTACGTCAGGCGGGCGACGCGAAAGTTCCGGCCATCGTACTGGTTCTTCTGAACGGTATCCCCAGTGCTCGGGTCGGTCAATGTCATCAGCCGCTGCCAGGCGTCGAACGTGGCCACATACGCCGAGCCGGCGGCCAGCGGTTGCGGCATGGTAACCATGTTGCCGGCGCGGTCGTAGGCCGGCGTTACCCAATTCGCGGCTGTCCCCACGGTTTGCGAAATCGCGGTTATCTCGTTGGCCGTGTTGCTCACCCGCTGCTGATCGAGGGGCGCAATTGCGCCGGTCAGGTCGAACTGCGTGAAATCCTGCCAGTTCCCGGTGGCGTCCAAGCCCCAGCCCTGCTGCAAGCTGGGGTTATCGATTGCCGTGTTGCCGGAGGTCAAGCTGCCGCGATGGAAGTCGACTAGGCGCTGCAAGCCGTCATAACCATACAATTCGTCGAACGGAAGACTGGAACTCGTCGCCTCGGCCATAAGGTCCGCGCGATAGGTGCGGCTGCTGGCCTGGTTATAGCCATAGCCCAACCCCGCCACAAGCGCCGAACTGCTGTTGACCCAAGGCAGATCGACCACGCGGCCGAAGATATCGAAGCCCGGGTAGGCCGGGGCACTCGTGGCCAGGGTGCTGTTGATAGCGCCGGCCGCGAGCGTCGTGCTGGCTACGCTCCCCAGGCCGAAATAGCCATACGCGGCCACGGTACCGCCGGCGAACGCCAACGATGTGACCCGGCTCAGGCTGTCGTCGTCGCCCAAGGCGTAGTTCAAGCTAACCGTGCGGCTGCCGGTGGAATACGGATATGTGACAGACATCGGCCGGCTCGTGTTGCCGGGACCGTCCACGTAAGCGTAACCGACCGTGTGCGTCGGGCCGCCGGAAGCGGAAAGGTCCTGCTCGTCGCTTATCAACTGCGCGAAGTCGTTGTATGCGAGGGTGACCTGGTTGACAATCGCAGTTCCCCCGGTATTCCCATAACTGGTCAACAGGTTGACCATGCCGCGGATTTCGTAGGCCGTGTCGATCCGCCGCACCGTCCCGTCAACATTCGTGCCCAACTGTGCCACGATGTCCTGGATCTGGCGCCCCAGGCCGTCGAAGCCGAACTGGTGCTGGGTGCCGTTCTGGTCCTGCCGCTGGGACACTTGGCTTTGGCGATTGTACTCGAGCGACACCGAATCGGCCGAATCGGCGGCGTCGGGATAAATGACCGCCGCCAAGAGGTCGTTCCGCGCAATCGCCGAGGTCGCCAGCGTAGTCCCGTATAGATACCGTGTCGTCTGGTTGCCGGTCGCCGGGTTGACGGCGGTCAGCGTGGAAACATTATCGTCCGGCGTGTAGGTCGTCAAAGTTGTCACGTTGACGTCCGGTCCAGTGGTTGAACTCGCACAGCCGCAGCCCTCACCCTGGCCCTCTCCGGGGCACCCGCGCAGTGGGTGGTGGAGAGGGGACAAGGGGCCCGCACCCGAAGAGAGCGGGGCAACTGGCTGGTAGTTCTGGATCATGCGGATTTGCCTTCCCGCGTCATCACTGTCGCTACGGGTCACGGTCCCCGCCGGATCGGTCGTCAAAAACGCCTCCCCCCTTGCATTATACGCGACCAGCCCCACCAGGACAGCCGCCGTGCTGGGCGGGGGCGTAAGGGGCAGCGTGCCGGGATTATTAGTGCCATAGTCGGCCGACGCGATCTGCCGCCCGATGCCGTCCTGCCAGAAAGCCGTGTAGCTGACCCTTGAGCCAGGGTAGGCGGAAAGTGCGCCGGTCGTCGATAAATCGCCGTTGTTCCGCTGGAAGATGCTGACCAGGAGCGTGTTGCCGGCCGCGTCGAACGTGCCCAATGTCTGTTCAAAAATTCGGTCGTTCGTGCCGATCGTCCACGGGCTGTCGTTGCTGGCGGGCGAATAGCCCGTGTAGCGGCCGATAAGCCGCTCCGCCAGGTCGTACGCCGTCTTCGTGTATCCCTGCGAGCCGGCCGGCATGTCCTTTACCGGCCGGTTGAAGGCGTCGAACCAGGTGTTGCTCGTCAGGATATTGCCGGACGGACCGCTGCCGAGCGTAACCCCATCCACCTCGGTCTGATAGCGCCGGCCGAGCCAATCGACGGGAGACTTCGACTGGCGAATAAGATTGGCCGTAGCGATGCTCGTATTGTACTGATGCGTCTGGGTGACGTTACCGTTGTTGTCCAGCGCGTCGAGGGTGATCAAAGAAACGGATCCGTTTATTCCCGGTTATGGTACACATAATACCATTGCGACTTGATCGTCTTGTCTACGATTACCTGCTCGTCAAAGGGGATCATTGCCGTGCCTTGGCCGGGCCCCGGCGGCGTTGTCATCCTTACGGTTAGTTCGCTTCCCGGCTGTGGCGGCGGAGCAAGGTCAGTGTATAGGATGCCGTAAATGTTCGTCGCTTTTCCGCGACTCAGAATAAAGAGCAGCGCGGATTGCTTGCCGCCCGCGAATTTAGTCACATACGCATTACCGTCACCGCTAAGCGTTTTGTACTTTTCGGGGAGCTGGAGAATACCGTCGGCATCGGCCACAACGTCCCCTTTCCTCCAAAGCGTAAGCACATCATCGTAGCGCCGAACGTCGGTCGAACAACCGACGGCCCATAGGCAGCCTACCAGTGCAATGACCTTAGCAAGCTTTGTAAGCACCGTATTGAACATTGTCGTACTCCTTGACGAGGTCGTGCCAAAACAAAAAACTAAACGATACACCCCGAGCCCTGTCTACTTCGGGAAGCTCAATCTCCCCAGAGCTCACTGCCCGCGAAAGTCAATTGGTACTATCCCCTTGGTTCAGTACCTGCGGCAACGCAAATCGAAAACGCGATTCCCTGCGTCGACCGGCAGAAACGTCTCGAATCAGAACCAACCAAAACCAGCCCAATACACACTAAATGGAGCCCCGGCATAGGGCACGGGGCAACCGGTCTTGCAGTTTGGCCTGTCGCCCGGCGGTGTTGCAGCCACTGGCCAGCCGCTATAGCCTGCGTTCGCCCATGCTAGAGACGTGCCCAAATTCGGCTTCCTCGCCACCGCGCCATAGGCGTTAATGAGCGTTGTCATCCTGAACTGAGAGTAACCACACAGCTTCATCATCGCACCGAATATGACGTAATTTGCGGAACCCGCATAAAAGCACTGCCCCCCAACCTCCACCGTGTTGGCACAAAGTGCCTGCGGAGTCGCACAAGGCGGGCAATACGGAGGGAGATTGATCCACGCTTGCCCGCCGCCCCTATACAACTCCCAGGTATCCCAATGGCGGTTCCGGCGTCGTCGGGACTCGGCCCCGATCGATGGTTTCGCACCGAGGCCTGCAAGGTCGCGATCGCAGTTCGTCTTCAAATTATTCGAGGAAAAAAAGTTCTCGTGCGGGAGCGTTGTGCCAGCAGCGCCGGACTGGCCGTAAGTCCCAATAGTGGGGGCCTGGTCGACGTTAACACCTACCTGACGGGCGGCGTGCTGCCGGCCGGTTTCTATTATCTGGGGACGTTGTCGGTTAAGAATGGCGCAGCGGGCGCAGCGACGCCGATCAACTCGCTGACGTACATGCTCCAGACCACTTCCTCCGCGGGAGTCGTGCTGCCGGCTTCCTCGACCAATTATCCGGACGGCGCCACGGCCGTCACGACGGATTTCGACTACACCTTTTTGAGGGGAGACTAGTCCTTCGTTTTTCCGCCTCCCAACGTAACACTCGGGGAATTTACCGTCGCATTAAGTCCTAATGCCGACAGGAGGTAACATCTTCCAATAACGGACTCATAATGTTCAATATCGGCAATACTACACGACCAATAGGCGAGTCCGCGTGGTGCGAGTCGAAAGTCGGCAAACATTTTCCGTTCCTTTCCCGCGATCCGCGCCTCCGCGGTAGGCACCACCTCGAATCCGCCAGATTTGACATCCGTGTGCAAGCCGTCGCCCTTGGGAGTCAATTCAATTCGAAACTCGCACGGCCTTCCGACGGCGCTTGCGACCGCAATGTTGGCCCGCAACTCGCTCTGGCTCATATTCTGCACGAAAACAAGAAACCTGGCTTTCGCGAGCCGAGAATCCCGTGCGTAAGAATAAATGCCGCATCGAAGCGAGAACGTCGCCCCGGCGGAGTCCTTAGCATGCACTTCTTCTCCCCACTTGACCTCCTTCAAAAGCGACGAGTCCATGGGGGGGTGCTGTCTCCCAGACCGAATTTCCCTCTCAAAGACTTCCGCGGGATTGCGTTTTGCGTCCCAATCCGGAAGCGTGCAGCGCGCAACAAGATGATCGTCCGAAAAGTACAAATAAAGTGAGCGGACGTTCTTGTTCTTGATGGTCCAGCACTCGCTTCGTGTATAGTTCACTTGGTCGGACTTGTTTTCGCCCTTGGGCTCGCGGCTCTCGTCGCTCGCAAGCGCAGCATTCCTCAGTTTCAACTCCGCGTCGATTGCGTCCCGCTGCAGGCCCACTGTTAGGCCATTCTCCAGCGCACCGCCAACGGTGTCGTCAAAGACATTCTCCGAAGCATCGGCGAAACCTTGTTTAGATACAAACGTCAACGCTGCGCCGTAGGCCAAAGCGAGGAATATAACCTTTCTAGGCATCAATTTTCTCATTCGTCGTCGCTCCCCTTAAGATCTTTTAATTTCCCGTCGACACAATCGACGGCGGTCGGTGGTAGATCGAACCCCTTAAATTTAGCGCTGTTAGGGCTGTGCACATTAATACAGTCCACTATAGCGTCGTTGACCCACGCAAGAATGGTCAGTATCTGAATTCCCTTAAGCCAGTCGAAGGGCTCTGTGCTGTACTTATTGACGCACGCCCGGACACAGTCCTCGTGAGCGAGGATGCCCGGGGCCTTGCCGGTCGCGTCATAAATGCATTGAATGCACCCGCGAAGGCAGAGGACAGGCTTATCGGTTTCGTCCCAGACATGATATTTACACACGCAGGAGATCGGCCAACATTGAACGGTGCCCTTATTGTCTCGAATTGCAAAACACACATCATCGGGGTACTTACACCCCACTGCTTTCGTTAGTAGCTTCGGATTTTTGAAACAATCGTCCGGAGATTCTTTTCGCGTGGCTAACGGACAACAACACTTCGATAGGTCACCCTTGGGCTTGCCTTGTCCAACCGAACATTCGCACAGGGTGCCCTCAGGATCGACGGCCGCGGTCGGCCTGTTCAAGACGTAACGCACCAAGTTCACGTCACCAGCGATGGTGTCAATCGGATCCCTGCTAACGAACACACCCAATTCCGCGAGGTAATTGCGGCTGCGGTAATAATACAGATACAGCCCCGTGGCCCAACCCAGTTCCCGGCCGGTGTACAGCACCGTCCAGTCGTAGGCGGTTCCGCCCGATTTAATGCTAAAGTCCGGGTTGAGAACCGTGCAGACGCCGTAGGCCGCGTAGGCGTAGCGCTCTTGCACTACCCCCGAGGGGTTGCAGATGGCGACCACGTTCCAGTTGGCGTCCTGCAAGGGATAGAGCCGCTCAAGCGTGCCGGTAAGATCGCGGTCGCGAAGGACGAGATTGTCGATGTACCGGAGGCCCCAGACGTACTGCCGGTCGGGCACCGTGAGCGAAGTGGTCGCTACATACTCCTCCAAGACCTGCCATTGGCTTGAAAACACGAAATAGCGGGTCTCGGTCAGCGAGCCCCCAGTGTAGGTCAAGCGCGACGCGAAAGTTCCGGCCATCGTACTGGTTCTTCTGCACGGTGTACCCAGTGCTCGGGTAAGTCAATGTCGTCAACCGTTGCCAGGCGTCGAACGTGGCCGCGTAAGACGAGCCGGCCGCCAGCGGCTGCGGCATCGTCGTCATGTTGCCGGCGCGGTCGTAGGCCGGCGTCGCCCAATTCGCCGCCGTCCCAAGGGTCTGCGAAATCGCCGTGATCTCGTTAGCCGTATTGCTCACCCGCTGCTGATCGAGGGCGCGAGGGAACCGGTCAGGTCAAACTGCCTGAAATCCTGCCAGTTCCCGGTGGCGTCCAAGCCCCAGCTCTGTTGCAAGCTGGGGTTATTGATCGAGGCGTTACCGTCCGTCAACGCGCCGCGATGGAAAGCGGTTAGGCGTTGCAAGCCGTCGTTGCCGTACAACTCGTCGAAGGCTAGACTCAAGGACTGGGCCATCAGGTCCGCGCGGTAGGTCCTGTTGCTGGCCTGATTGTAGCCATAGCCGAACCCCGCCAAAAGCGCCGAACTGCTGTTGACCCAAGACAGATCGACCACGCGGCCGAAGAGGTCGAAGCCGGGATACGAGGAGCCGCTTGCCAGCGTGCTGCTGATCGCGCCGGCCGCAAGCGTCGTGCTGGCCACGCTCCCCAGGCCGAAATAGCCGTACGCGGCTACGGTGCCGCCAGCGAACGCTAGCGACGTGACCCGGCTCAGGCTGGTGTCGTCGCCCGAGGCGTAGTTCAAGCTGACCGTGCGGCTGCCGGTGGAGTAGGGATAGGTGACGGAGATCGGCCGGCTGGTGTTTCCCGGGCCGTCCACGTAGCCGTAACCGACAGTGCGCGTCGGGCCGCCCGAAGCGGAAAGGTCCTGCTCGTCGCTTGTTAACTGCGCAAATCGTTGTATTCGAGAGTGACCTGATTGACGATCGTGCTGCCTGCCGTGTCCGCATAGCTGGTCAACTGGTTGACCATGCCGCGAATCTCATAGGCCGTGTCGATCCGCTGCACGGTCCCATCGACATTCGTGCCCAACTGCGCGACGATGTCCTGGATCTGGCGGCCCAGTCCGTCGAAGCCGAACTGATGCTGCGTGCCGTTCTGGTCCTGTTTTTGCAGAACCTGACTCTGCCGATTGTATTGCAGCGAAACGGAATCCACCGAATCCGTGGCGTCGGGATAAATGACCGCCGCCAACAGGTCGTTCCGCGCGACGGCCAAGGTCGCCAGCGTGGTCCCGTAAAGATACCGCGTCGTCTGGTTGCCGGTCGCCGGGTTGACGGCGGTCAACTCGGCGACCTTGTCGTCCGGCGTGTATTTCCACAGCGTCGTCATGTTGACGTCGGGGCCGGTGGTCGGACTGGCGGGGCAACCACAACCCTCACCCTTACCCTCTCCCAGAGGGAGAGCGGACAGGATGCCCGCACCCGAAGAGAGCGGGGAAACTGGCTGGTAGTTCTGGATCATGCGGATTTGCCTTCCCGCGTCGTCGCTGTCAGTTCGGACCATCATGCCCGCGGGATCGGTGGTTAGAAACGCTTCGCCTCTTGCATTATACGCGATCTGGTTGACGAGTACACTCGCCGTGCTGGGCGGAGGCGTAAGTGGCAGCGTGCCGGGATTATTAGTGCCATAGTCGGCCGACGCGATCTGCCGCCCGATGCCGTCCTGCCAGAAAGCCGTATAGCTGACCCGCGCGTTGGGATACGCGCCGAGGGGGCCGGTAGTCGTCGTGTCGCCGTTGTTCCGCTGGAAGATGCTGACCAGGAGCGTGTTACTGGCCGCGTCGAGTGTACTCAACGTCTGTTCAAAAATCCGGTCGTTCGTGCCGATCGTCCAGGGGTTATCGTTGCTGCCGGGAGAATAGGCCGTGTAGCGGCCGATGAGCCGCTCCGCCAGATCGTAGGCCGTCTTCGTGTATCCCTGCGAGCCTGCCGGCATGTCCTTCACCGGCCGGTCGAAGGCGTCGAACCAGGTGTTGCTCGTCAGCGAATAGGACGACACCGTACCACCGGGGACCGTCACGCCATACACCTGGGTCTGGTGGCGCCGGCCGAGCCAATCGACGGGGGACTTTGACTGGCGGATAAGATTTGCGGAGGCAACGCTGCTGTTGTACTGCTGGGTCTCGATGGCATTGCCGTTGTTGTCGAGCGTGTCCAAGGTAATCACGGAAACGGATCCGTTGACGATCCAGGCGGTCGTCTCGATCCGCCGATTGCGGAAATCGTAGCCGAAATCGGTGCTGTAGTCGTGGGTCCCGTCAATGGACCGCACGACGCGGGTCAGCCAGTTGTTGCCGCCGATCGGGTTGCCGAGGTCGAAAATGTTCGTGGTCACCAGCTTCATGTTGTTGGGCGCGCTGCCGCCCGCGTCGGGCGCGGCGTCCGTTGCGCCCGCGTCTTGCGTTCCCACGTAGACCGAAATCACGTTGTCTTGCGCGTCAAAACCGAGCGTTGAATCGTTCCGCTAGGGCCGCGGACCATGTTCCGGCGGTTCATCACGTCGTAGCCGAAACGGGTCTCGTCGTAGTGCCGGTTCTGCTTGCCGGGGCCAACGAGAGGGATCGCGTGATACCTACGGCTGGAAACCATCTCGCCCGCGTCATTGTAGCGGGTCCGCGTCCAACGGACGTAGGAAGACCGCGGGAAGGTGTCAGAGGGTGAGAGGCGCCTTGGCTCTCGGGCCAGGTCTCCCGGCCTTGACCGGCCGCGCCCCCGACAAGAGAAAATTCGCGCTGGAGACCCGCCCGAAGGCGGACCGCCTGGATCGCGTCGGTGGTCCGGCCGTCCGCGTCCATCTTGGTGATCGACACGGGGTTCATGAGCGTGTACTGGTATTCGCCCTCGACGCTCCCGGCGGCATAACCGGCCGCCGTCCAAATTTCGTGCTGCACGTCGCGGTAGACGGTCCACGAGACAGCGCGGACCTGCTGGCCATTGGAATTGAACGTCGGCCTCAGCGTTCGGACGGAGCGGCCCAAGGCGTCGACCTTGAAATCCGTCACGAGGTTATACTGCACGGTATCGGGGGGCGTGCCGCTGTACGGATTGCGGATCGATTGGACCATCGCGCCCGTCGGCTCGTCGTAGACGAACTGGGTCGACGGCTTGTAGGTCGGCGGGCTGCTGGAATTATACGGATCGAATTGCTGGCTCAATCTGCCCTGGATGTCGAAAACCGTATCCATCTGATATTGAATGTCGTCGCCGTTTTGCGTCGACGGAACCGGGGGCGGCAGCGTCGATTTCGTCTGGACCTGCAGAGTGCCTGAGAAGAAGGTGTAGTCGAAATCCGTCGTGACGGCCGTGGCGCCGTCCGGATAATTGGTCGAGGAAGCCGGCAGCACGACTCCCGCGGAGGAAGTGGTCTGGAGCATGTACGTCAGCGAGTTGATCGGCGTCGCTGCGCCCGCTGCGCCATTCTTAACCGACGACGTCCCCAGATAATAGAAACCGGCCGGCAGCACGCCGCCCGTCAGGTAGGTGTTGACGTTGACCTTGCCCCCACTATTGGGACTTACGGCCAGTCCGGCGCTGCTTTCGTTGTACGGGGGTGACGCGCCCATGTTGATGGCCATGGGCGAGTAGGTGGAGGCAGGGCGGATCGCGCTCGCATCATAGACGATGTAATTGATCCACCGCCCCGCTGCCGGGTTTGAGTAATTGGCGAGGAGGTCCGTGAGCATTGGCTGCGCCAGATAGTTCGTATAGGTAGTCTTCTGCGAATTATCGGCGTGCGTGGCGACGGATTTCAGCGACCAATTGTTGGGCCCATCCGCGAAGCTCGACGATTCGTACGTAAAAACGTGCGGGAGCGTCCCGCCGTCGGTGACGGACTTGGTGACCCGCCTGGAATTGTTCCCGCCCACGAGATAGGTGTACTCGAAGTAGTAATCGGCGTAGTTGGCCACCACGGAGTCCGGGGCCAGCAGCGGATTGGCCTCGCGGGAAAGGCGCACAAAGGCCTCAGGGCCGACGACGAACTTCAGGCCGTGCGGGTAGCCCGGCTGCGCGTCGTAGTTCTCGACATAGTACCGACAGTATTCGGTCGAGATCGTGGCCCACTCGCTTCCGTCGAGCGTTTGCAGTGCTACGGTCATCAGATCCCCCGGCATACCGCCGGCGTCCCCATCGCCGTAATAGGTCATCGCCAATCGGCGAATTTGCACCGTCGTGGCGTCGCTCCGGGTCAACGTCGCGTATTGCAGCAGCCCGCTCGTCGGGCTGCCGTCAATAGGGAAGTAGGTGTAAAGCAGATTTTCGGTCGTTGTAAGGCTATTGTCGCACTCGGTGTACCCGAACGAGCGGGTCGTTTGACTAATCTGGTATCCGCCGGTGACTGCGCCGATCGTGTTCGTCGTTGTCTGCCCACCAGCGGTCGTCGTCGTGTATAAAAGTCTGGAGGTCGCGTCGAAAGTGTAGACCGTACCGGTATCGAGGTCATTGAGGACATAATTGCCGCTCAACATGTTGATCGCCATCGTATAGTGGGCGCCGTACATGGCCGGACCGCCCGTTGCCGGGAACCAGTAGGCACGCGTCGGACTCCAGATGAACCCGATCGAACCACCCGATGGTGGCGCGGCATAGGCCCAATTCGGGACCAGAACATTCGTCCCCATACGGAAATTCGGGTTCTCCGGCGTGCCGCCGCACGCCATCAAGTTCCCAAACACATAGGAGAAATCCAAATGGGGCGTGCTGATCGGCGTCCGCGAGACCTGAATCGCCCCGGTCGAGCAATCCGTGCCGCAGTCGCAGCCGTCCGCGCAGCCGCAGCCACAGGTCGTACAGGCGACAAGCGGCGGCGACGGAAAGCCCGAGCAGCCGCCCGAACTGCTGGAGGAACCCGAGGATCCCGAACTCCCGGACGACCCAGAACTGCTTGACGAGCTAGAAGAACTGGAACTGCCCGAAGACCCTGAACTGCCTGACGAGCCGGAACTGCCTGACGAGCCAGAACTGCCTGACGAGCCCGAGCTACCCGATGAGCCGGAGCTACCCGATGAGCCGGAGCTACCCGATGAGCCGGAGCTACCCGATGAGCCGGAGCCTCCTGAAGACCCTGAACTGCCTGACGAGCCCGAAGAAATGCCGTCAGCGCGGAAATGGTCCATCAGGCAACCGGTGCGCGGCTGATCGAGATCGAGGCGGCGAGCGCGGAAGAAGCGGTCAAGCATATCCCGTCGATTTTGCGCCGCGAGCCGTCGCCAGGGAATAACAATAACAACGAAGGGCACCGCCCATCGTTTCACCTTCGGCAGCGCGGCTTGGCAAGCGGAGGGAGAGTCATGAGTTGGCAGAGGCATACCAAGGGCACAATTCCGCTCTACTGGATGAGGGTACCCAAAGAGGTCTGGCAAAAGGTCAAGCCAGAGTTGGGACTCCATCACGGCTACTGGACCGAGGGTGGAGAGGATGTCAAGCTCAGGCAGGTCTTCGAGGAGGACAGGACGCCGCAGGACAAGAGCGAACATCTCTCCGAGTGGGCCAGTTTTATCGATCGGGAAAGCTCACTCTTGTCCCCCGGCCACGCCGCGCTCTGGCACCCTCAGATTGATCCTGCCGACGAGGGGCTCATCCGGCAGCACTTTGGCAAGAGGCTCATCGAGATCGAGGGCGCAACCGTGGAGGACGCTTTGCATAACTTCCGGCTCTCTCCCTGGCAACTTGGCCACTTTTACCATTGTGCTTGCATTGGCACCTGGAAGGACGTGATTGAAGAGCAATTGGCGCTGGCGTCCGCCGTGGGCCTGAGGTGGATGTACGTGGGACTACTCGGAGGTGACGACGATTGCGAGCACTTCGAAAACAGGGCCAAGGCCTACGGGATCGTGGCCGACATCCTCTACCATCACCCGGACCGAATGATGTTTGAAATCCCTACGATCCGGCTCGTCGCCGATTTCGCCGCCGCGCATCCGGGTGGCTATTGCCTTTATTGGCACACCAAGGGCGTCAGCAATCCCGACGACCCGATCAAGGTGAAGTGGAGAAAGCTGATGGACAAGGAGGTCGTCGGCCAATGGAAGAGAAACGCGGAATACCTCAAAAGCGGCTTGGAGTCCGTGGGCGTGAATTGGAGGCATAACCCGCCGCTCTCGCACTGGCCTGGGAATTACTGGATGAGCACGTGCGGCTATCTCAACACTCTTGAAGATTTTTCCCACTACTACAGGCACCCCCGACATTCGCGTGACAATCCGCTCAATATGTTCCGAATGGCGGCGGAATTTTGGCATGGATCGGGGCATCCTACTCCAAAGATCGAGAGCCTCGTGTCGTTCAACGAGCGGATTGACCTTCCGGATTATTGGGAAGTTGCAAGGGGGTCGTGATGCGTTCCTATCTGGCGATGGTCTTAATTTGCAAGGACGAGCATGATTATCTCGCGGAATGGTTGACTTACCACTTTTCGCTTGGGGTCGACCACGTAATTCTGATTGACAACGGAAGTCGTCCGCCCTTGGCCGCTTGGGTCAGGGATTGGGTCGACGGGGGGACGGTGACCGTTATCGTGGATACGGATTGCGAGCGCGGGGCACAATGCCGAGCCTACATCCGGGTGCTGACGCGTTATGGCCCGAGTTATCGATGGATGGCCTTCGTGGACACCGACGAATTTATTGTGCCCAAGAATGGTCAAACGCTCCCGGAGTTTCTGTCCGGCTACGAGCGCTTTGGGGGACTTGGCATCTTCTGGCACTGCTTTGGCAGCAATGGCCACGCCAGCCGGCAGCCGTCCGTGCTGGCGGCGTACACGAAGAGAGCCGCCGATGACTTTCCTTCCAATAATCACGTCAAGAGCATTGTCCAGCCCCGCTACACGTGGCCGGTGGTTCGGGGCGACCCCCATATTTTCTTGCACCACCACGCCCATCCTTGCGTGGACGAGGCTGGCGTGCTCATCAAGACCGCCAGGAGATGGCCCCGCACGTCCGAGAAAATTCAAATCAACCACTACATCACGCGGAGCCACGAAGATTTTTTGCAAAAGCTGCGGAGGGGTGGGCCGAATTCCCGATGTGGAATACCCGCAAACTACTTCACGGAGAACGACGCCCTTTGCAACGTCGTGGAAGACGTTGAAGTCCTCAAGGTTTTGGAGCGATTGAAGCGAACTTGAAACCGAGCCGCGACCCGTCCTTCACATTCTTCGAAATCCCTCGTTGCTGTCGCCGCCCCCCGAATTCCCCCTTCCTTTCCCCAATTCAGCGGCGAGGCCTCCCAACCCGTCGATTCCGAGACGGCCCGGGAAGGCCGTCCTACGAAATTGACCAACTTCTTTCTAAGCGCGCGCTAAAGGCGCCCGGCGCCAATTGCCGGACTTGCAATCCATCTTTTTTGCAAGTACAATGCACCTCCAGAATTATTCAGCCGGCCTTGCGTGCCTGGTGGCCAAAAGGTCGTGCAGGATCTAGCCCTGTTGCCCGCCTCCCTTCGAGAGGGCCTTACGACAACTGCTCGTAGGACCTTTTTTTCGTTCCTTCCTCGACCCAAGGATTTCTTCCATGAAGCGCTACCTCTCGTTCCTTCCCCCGGTTCTCCTCATCACACTGTCGATTAGCGCCGCGAATGCCTTCGGCGATTGGCCCCAATGGCGCGGTCCCAACCGCGACGGCCATTCCGCCGACACGGGACTGCTCGAGAAATGGCCGGAAGGCGGTCCGAAACTCCTCTGGAAGGCCACCGGATTGGGAAAGGCTTACGCTGGCGTGAGCGTGGTCGGCGACCGCATTTTCACCGCTGGTGAAACGGGAGACTCGAACTACCTGATCGCCTTGAGTCGGGCTGACGGCAAGCCCCTCTGGAAGACCAAACTCGGAAAGGCCGGCGCCGTGGGCACGGCGGTGCGTCCCGAGGGACCAAGCTGCACGCCGACGGTCGGCGACAATCAGGTGATTGCCGTCGCCCAGTTCGGGGAAGTGCTGTGCGCCGACGCTGCCACCGGCGCAGCGATCTGGCGCAAAGACTACGTGAAAGACTACGGCGGACAGATGCCGACGTGGGGCTTCTGCGGAATGCCGCTGGTGGATGGCGACAAGGTGATTCTGATACCGGGCGGCAGGCAAGGCGATCTCGTGGCCGTGAACAACAAGACCGGCGAGACGGTCTGGCGGAGCAAAGAGCTGACTGACAAAGTCAGCCATTCCTCGCCGATCCTGGTCGAAATCGGCGGCGTGCGGCAGATCGTCCTCTTCACGGACGCCAGTGTGGCGGGAGTTCAAGCCTCCGACGGCCATCTCCTCTGGCGGGCGCCAAGGGCAGGCAGGGCGGCCATGATCCCCACGCCGATTTACCACGACGGCGAAGTCTATGTCACGGCCGGGTATAACACCGGTTGCAACCTCTTCAAGATCACGGCAGACCAAGGCAAGTTTTCCGCCGTGCAAGTCTATGCCAATTCCGTCATGGTGAACCAACACGGCGGCGTGGTGCTCGTGGGCAAGTACCTTTATGGATACTCGGACTCCAAGGGCTGGACGTGCCAGGATTTCGAGAGCGGGAAGGCCGTTTGGCAGGAAAACAGCAAGCTCGGCAAGGGCTCGGTGACCTATGCCGACGGGCTGCTCTATTTGCGGGCTGAAGCCGGCAAGGGGACCGTGGTGATCATCGAAGCCACGCCCGATGGATACAAGGAAGTGAGCCGCTTCGATCCGCCCGACCGCAGCAAGCTCAACAGTTGGCCCCATCCGGTCATCACCGACGGTTGCCTCTACCTCCGCGACCAGGACGTGCTCCAGTGCTACGACGTGCGGGGAAAGTAATGTTCGCGCCGTAGGGTGGGATCATTACTGATGGCTGCCTCTACCTCCGCGACGAGGACGTGCTCCAGTGCTACGACGTGCGGGAGAAATAGGCGATTTTGTTTTTTCCTCCAACCAAGGGTACCACTCATGAAATGCCGCCTCAAGCTCCTGGCGTCCGTCGGTCTCATCATCGTTCTGGCCGTTAGCGCTGCGAGCGCCTTCGCCGACTGGCCGCAATGGCGCGGCCCGAACCGCGACGGCCATTCCTCCGATACCGGGCTGCTCAAGCAATGGCCGGAAGGCGGTCCGAAACTCGTCTGGAAGACCACCGGTCTCGGACTCGGTTTCGCGGGCGTGAGCGTCGTGGGCGACCGTTTGTTCGCCGCGGGCGATAAGGGAGACTCCAACTACCTGATGGCCATTCGCGGCAGCGACGGCAATATCCTGTGGACGACCAAGGTCGGGAAGTCCGGCAGACTCGGCTCACAAAACACCGCGGGACCACGCTGCACGCCGACCGTCGACGGCAATCGGGTGATTGCCATCGGCCAATATGGCGAGATCCTCTGTGCCGACGCCGCCACCGGCGCGGAGATCTGCGCAAGGACTATATCAAGGACCTCAACGGCCTGATGCCGAGATGGGGCTATTGCACGATGCCCTTGGTGGATGGCGACCACCTGATCCTCATCCCTGGCGGCCAGGAGGGCGATCTGGCCGCCGTGGACGGCAAGACTGGAAAGCTGATCTGGAGAAGCAAGGAGTTCACCGATAACGTCCACTGCTCCTCGCCGCTGTTGGTCGAAATCGGCGGCGTCCGCCAAGTCATCCTGCTCACGGAAACCAGTCTGGCGGGAGTCGCCGCTGCCGACGGCCGACTGCTCTGGCGCGCTCCGCGCAAAGGCAATGTCTCCGTGATCCCCACGCCGGTCTATCACGAAAGTCAGATCTATGTCACTTCCGGCTACGGCGTCGGCTGCAATCTCTTCAAGATCACGGCAGATCAAGGGAAGTTCTCCGCTGCCGAATCCTATTCCAACAAAGTCATGGTGAACCACCACGGGGGCGTCGTGCTGGTAGGCGACTATCTTTACGGATTCTCTGACGGCAAAGGCTGGACCTGCCAGGATTTCCAGACCGGGAAAGCGATTTGGCAGGAGAGCGGCAAGATCGGCAAGGGCTCGCTGGCCTACGCCGATGGGCTGCTCTACCTGCGGGCCGAGGGCGGCAAGGGAACCGTAGCGATCATCGACGCCACGCCCGACGGCTATAAGGAACTGGGCCGCTTCGACCCGCCCGACCGCAGCGACGAGAGCAGTTGGGCCCATCCGGTCGTTTCCGATGGCCGACTCTATCTCCGCGACCAGGACGTGCTTCAGTGCTACGACGTGCGGGGGAAGTGAAGCTGAATCAAGTGACATGACTTTCTTGCAAACCGATTTTCGACAGAAAGATAATGGGACAGAAAAATGGGCGACCGCCTCCCTCTCCGGCATTTTTCGGTCCCCTATTTTTCTGTCGAAGGAGATGCATCGTGAAGGCTTTTTTCGTTCCCCTCTTGGCATTCCTGGCAATGGCATCATTTTCCGGCAGGATCTTCGCGGCCGAAGATGGCTCACCCGTAACACTCAAGGAGATTCAGATTCGCGGGGAATGGCAAACTGCGATCGTCGAAAACGGCAAGATCGTTTTGAGCGGCTGTTTCCGGCCTGATAGGATGGAGGCCGATGAACAAGTCATCTCGAAAATCCTGCCGGCCGATGGTCTTCCTTTCGCGATCGTGAAGACAACCGTTGAGAACAAGGGGAAGGCTCCATTGGTCATCAACAAGTTCCCCGTCTTTCACGTAAATGCCCAATTCAGTTCCTCGGCCGACCAACTGAAGATCCTGGGCACCGGCGGCCTATCGAAGCCGGGCAAGCAGATCGGCAGCTACATGTGGCTGGCCGCGGCCGAACCGCAGAGCCGCAACGGCATCGTCGCCGGCTTTCTCAGCACCGAGCGCGGCAGCGGCGTGGTCTTTACCGAGGAAAAAGACGGGCAACTCCAAATCGACGCCCAACTCGAACATGGCCGGCTGACCATCAAACCAGGCGAGACAGTCGAGTTGGAGACCTTCGCCATCGGTTACTTCGACAACGTCCGCGTGGGCCTGGAAGCCTGGGCCGACGCCGTCGCCAAGCGTCAGAATATCAAGCTGCCTCCTCAGCCCTGCGGTTACTGCACCTGGTATCATGCCGGCGCGTCGAACGAAACGGCGATGGTCAAGCAGACGGAAATCGCCGCCAAGGAACTGGCCCCCTACGGCTTCAACTTCCTGCAGATCGACGATGGCTGGCAAGACGGCGTCAAGCAGAACGGTCCGCGGAAGAACTTCACGCGCGTGCGGGCCGACGGGCCTTATCCGTCCGGCATGAAGCAGACCGCCGACATGATCCGCTCCCACGGCCTCACGCCCGGCATCTGGTTCATGCCCTTTGCCGGCACGTGGGATGATCCCTGGTTCAAGGACCATCAGGACTGGTTCGCCAAGCGGGCCGACGGCAAGCCGTTCGATACGGCCTGGGGCGGAACGTGCTTCGATATGACCAATCCCGACGCGCAGGTACCTGTACGATTACGTCCACCAGATCTCGCACGACTGGGGTTATCGCTTCTTCAAGATGGACGGGCTTTCGACCGGCGCCGCCGTTACGCCGCAATACGTCAATCTGGCCTACAAGGACGATCATCTGGGCGACTCCGTGTTGCACGACCCGACGAAGACCAATATCGAGGCCCTGCGCAGCGGCCTGAGGCTGGTCCGCGAAGCGGCCGGGCCGGACGTCTTCTCTTGGGCTGCTGCGCGCCGCAGAACATGCGGAGCTACGGCGGGGCCTTCGGCCTGGTGAACGCCATGCGCGTGGGACCCGACAACAAGGGCAACAGTTGGAAATCGGTCATCCGGGGACCCCAGATCGCCTCGCGCCACTATCACCTCAACGGCCGCGTCTGGTACAACGATCCCGACGTCGCCTATGTCCGCACCAGTCTCACGCTCGACCAGGCCCGGGCCAATGCCTCATGGGTGGCGATTACGGGGCAGTTGTTCATGGTCAGCGATGATTTTTCCAAACTCACCCCAGAGCGACTGGACGTGCTCAAGCGGGTGATGCCTGCCCACGGCCGGCAGGCACGGCCGGTCGATCTGCTGGAAGAAGAAATTCCGCGGATCTGGCTGGTGACCGACGGGGCACCCGGCACTCCGGGTCGCAACGGCGAGCGCCGCGACGTCGTAGGGCTGTTCAATTGGGACGAAAAGCCCTGGGTGGTCGACTATCCCGTCGAGCGCATTGGGCTGCCGGAGGCCAGGCGCTTTATCGCCTTCGACTTCTGGGGCAACCGTCTCTTGCCGCCGATCGAAGGCCGGCTCAAGGTCACCCTGCCGCCCACTTCATGCATGATCCTCGCCATGCGGCCCGAGGCCGACCATCCGCAGGTCGTCAGCACGTCGCGACACGTGACTCAGGGGATGGTCGATCTGCTGGAGGAAAAGTGGGACCCGGCAACCAAGACGCTCAGCGGGCGGAGCAAGCTCGTGGCCGGCGATCCCTATGAAATCCGCATTGCGCTGGGCGCAAAGTGGCATCTGGCGGATTTTGTCGGCCCCAGCTTCAGCGAGAAAGACGGCCTTGCCCGATTTCGGACGCATAGCCCAGACGGCGGGGAATGCGCGTGGTTGATCAAGTTTGCGGATTAGGGTCCAGCCTTGATGCAGAAGAGTACTCGGTACTCAGTACTTAGTACTCAGTACTTAGTGTTTAGTACTTAGCTTAGTACTCCGCTCCCTGCTCCCTGCTCCCCGCTCCCTGCTCCCCGCTCCCCGCTCCCTGCTCCCTGCTCCCCGCTCCCCGCTCCCGCTACAGTACCCTCCCCAACTCGGCCAACAACCGATCGAGCATTTCCTCCGTGTGCGTGGCGAAGACGGCAATCCGCAGCCGGCCGGCGGGGCCCGCGCCGGAGTACGCGGCGACGTAGGGCAGGATGATCCCCGCCAAGCGAAGCTCGTCGTGGATCCGCCGCATGTTCTGGCTGCTGCCGATTTCCAGGCCGATGATCGGCGTCGGCCAGTCGTCCACTGCCAGCCCTAACTTCCGCAGGCCCTGGCGGAGCCGCAGGGCATTTTCCGCCAGGCGCTGCCGAAGCTGCGGCTGGCGGAGCACGATTTCCAGTGCCTTGGCCGTTGCCCCTGCCGCCGCCGACATCGGGGCGCTGGCCCCTTCGTAGTAATGCGACGTTTGCCGAACGCGATCCAGCAGGGCCAAACTGCCTGCCACGATCCCGCCGAAGCCGCCGATCGCCTTGCTCAGAGTGCCGCAAACATAAAGCCGCAAGCCGTCTCCGGCTGGGTCGGCATTGACCGCTTCGCCCCACAGCCCCAGATGTTCCAGCGAACCGCGGCCGCTGGAACCGATCGTGCCTAAACCGTGGGCATCGTCGACCAGGAGCGTTGCGGTGTCATAGTCGCGCAGGGCTTCGACATACAGATCCAGCGGGGCCACCGCGCCCGTCAGGGAGAAGACACCGTCGGTCAGCACCAGCGGCACATGGCCCGCCTGCTCGCGGAGTTTCTGCCGCAGACTCTCCGCATCGCGATGGCGGAAACTCGCCACCGGCCGGCCCAGGAGACGGCTCGCCTCGGCCAGAGAGAAGTGGGCCGATTCATCGATCAGCACCGCGTCCGCACGCTGGGCCACGGCCTGAACAAGAATAGGATTGCCCGCATAGCCCGAGGCAAAGTAAAACGCCCCCAGGGCGCCGAAGAACTCAGCGGCCAGGCGTTCCACTTCCAAAGTCAGGCGGCTGGTACCGTAGCCGGTGCGGCTGGTGGACGTATGGATGCCGTAGCGCCGCAGGGCCTCGCAGCCCGCGTAAATCACGTCGGCATGGCCCGCCAGGCCCAGGTAGCCGGTACCGCCGAAGTACAGATATTCCCTGCCGTCGATGCGCGTCAATGCACCAGGCGGGCCTTCCATGAGTGGGGGATTGGGCCAGCGATCCACGCGATGGGTCTTCCTGGGAGCGTTTTCGTGATAGGAACGTCAATCCCCGAATTTTGACCGCATTGACCACGGATTACAACCCAACCGCCAAACCCGTGATTTTCCTGCAACTCCCCTCGCCCTCCGGGAGAGGGGCAGGGGGTGAGGGCTTTTGATGGTGGTTGCAGGTTGCAGCATGCCTTCTTGCCATCCCCGACGAATTATCATAGGATTGATGGTTTGTCACAAAATTCGAGGAGCAAACCGATGACTCTCAAGCAAGATCGTGAGAATCTGGCCCGGGTGAAGCTGGCCCTGGCCGAGAAATATCAAAACCTGGCCGGTACGATCAAGAGCCAGCCCCGCAGGACCAGCTATCTCCGCCACGCTGACAAGTTTCGCCGCCAGGCAGCAGACCTGCGGAATTTGAATAAGCTCGGGTGAGTAGTGCGGGAAACAGGACTTGAACCTGCACGACCTTGCGGCCACCAGGCCCTCAACCTAGCTAAATCGTATTTGGCTTGTATTGGACTTATTGGACACTTGGGTGGCAAGTCCCTATTTGGTAACGGATTAGCTCGATTCCGTGCTTCAGTAGCAGGGCACTCACATAGGCTCCGTATGGCCCATATTGAGTCAGATTTGAGTCAGATTTCTCGGCCTGACACACGCTAGGTTTGCCGGGGTCGGCCCCCCGGCCGCAGCCCCATGCCTAAGAAGACACAAGCCTGCTAAACCTTGCCGGCCACCATCGCCGGCCACAACCTGCCCGCCTTCTTTGCCGATCTATCCGTCTGCCCACAGCACCCAGGATTCCCCACCGATGAGCGACACCGCCACCAAGCCGGCCGAGCAGCCGGCCAATCTCATATCACTGCAACTTCAACTGCTCGACCTGGCCGCCCGCAGCAAACCGGTGCCTGTGGACCGCCCTCAAGAGGCTCACGGTCCCGTTCTCGTGATCCGTGGCAAATAGCCAGACTCACAGACCTTATTGTTGATAATTAGATCTGGGCATGAATCGGGAGATTACCTTCGCGGCCCATTGTCTCGGCCCCACCGCCCACCCCTGCCTTCGGCCGTGCCGTCGCGCATCGGCCGCGTGGGGGTGGGGGCTGGGCTAAGGGCCGCATCCGCCTCAAGTTTCATGCAAAAAATGTCGATTCATAACGATCAAAGAACCATTGCGTCTCACCGCGCCGAGTTGGGCAGATCGGGCACGGCTTTTCGATTATCCGTGAGAGCACAACCATGTCGGGCGTCTCCAGCATCACCAGTTCTAGCAGCAATCTCGCCCAATTGCTCTCCCAGTTGGAGAGCGGAGTAACGAGCGACCCCGCATCGCAACTGACCTCGTTGATCGACAGCGGGCTGGAGAATATCGCGTCCACGGACCAGTCCGGCGACTCTTCGGCGTCGAGCTCCACATCCTCGTCGAGTTCCGGCTCCGGCTTGCAGAGCCAGATCCAATCGGCCGTCGCCACCGCGCTCGAAGCCGCGGAACAGTCCGGCAGCTCGGACTTGAAAAGCGTCGTCTATAATTCGTTGGTGCAAGTCCTACAGAGCAACGGCATAGACCCGAAGACGTTCCAGCCAACCGCGAACTCCACCAGCAGCACTTCGAGCGGTTCCCAGGCCGTCGATTCGAACACCGGCAGCGTGCTCTCGCAGGTGCTGGCGGCCCTGACCGCGGCCGGATCAGATGCCAACCCAGCCGAACTCCTGTCGCTGAGCGGCAGCCAAACGTCGAGCAATACGACTGACTCGCTGGCCCAACTCCTGACCACCAACGGCGATTCACAAAGCGTCGACGAACTCTCCTCGTTGCTCTCCGATTCGCAAGGCGGAACCGCATCGACCGCCGCGCTGTCTTCGTTGTTCGGCTCGCAAAACAACAGCCAGGACCCGCTCGGATTTCTATTCGACTCGGCGCAGTAAGAGCCGACAAATCAACACTTGTTGATTTGCCGATCATCAGCGGATCGTCGCACCGTGCGCTCACCCTGTCGGACCTCTCGGCGGAAGCAAATGGGTTCGTTCTCGGCCGCGACTCCGGCTACGAAGCGGGCGTAGAGGACGTCGGCAGCGGCGAACTGCTGGTCGAGACGCTGGATCTGCGGTACGCATTGTTTGACCTGGACGGCAAGACCAAGCGGGCAATCGCGCTGGACGAGCTGGTGATGGCCGTGCAGGTGGATACGATCGAGCATGAGGAAGGTTGCGGGTGCGGGCTATGCAGGGCGCTCGAGGCTATCGAGGGCGACAGCTTGGTCAATGCCGCGATAGCCTGTTGGCCGCCCGCGCATCGGGTATAATAGGAGCATCGGGACGCCGCCAGCGATAGCTACGCTGCGGCCAAGCGGCTCGGGCCGGCTTCGGCGGGTTATTCGCCTTTCACGCCGGCCGGCTTGGGCCGACCCGTTGGAAGAAAGGCGAGATATGTCGCTCGATGATTTCCCAAAGCGCGACGATAACAGCGAGCTGGCCGAGGCCGCCGAAAGCGAATTCGCGAAGAGGGTGAGAGACGTCGGTAAGTTCGTTGTGCAGCAGAGGGATCGACGGGACTACGGGACGGACTTCCAGATCGAAGCTAGGCTTGCCGGGGGCATGACCAACTATCGGGTGCATGCCCAAGTGAAGGGAACGGACAAGGCGGCCAATCGTGACGGTTCGGTCAGCATTGCCGTCGAACGGAGGAATCTCAATTACCTGCTGTCGCAGCCGCATTCAATCTACGTCTGCTACCACCGGCCCACGGAAGCCCTGCTCGTCCGCTCCGCTGAGGATGTCTATCGCGACGCCGAACACCGTGGCGAAGCCTGGTGGACCCAAGACGCGTTGACGATTCGCTTCCGTGCGCCGTTCGACGCGACATTCCAGGCCACGCTCCATGCGCGCGTCGTGGCCACGTGCGCGACCCTGCGTGACGACCGCCTACACTGGGTGGCGCAACCGCCAGATCGCTACCACGAGAAAATCCTGACGAGCGTACCGACGATCCATGTGCCGGAGTCACCGCGGGAGGCATCCGCAGTCTTGCTATCGCTCTATGAGCGGCACGAAAACGCGGTCATCTCCAAGGCGTTCAAGCAGTTTGTGGCCTGCCTCGGGGCGAAGAACCCGCGACTCATCTACGCCTACCTTGCCGAAATCGACTTGGCGATGCGGGGTGAGCCCTTTGACCGTAAGCGCGTCGAGGCCGCTATCGCGTTCATTGATGCCATCCAGGAGAGGGAGGCTCCCGACACATCGCGATCTACCGATCGGCAATCGCCTTCAGAATCGCTCCCAGGCGATAGCCAGCCACTACGAGCACTCGACGAACCTATCCATTTTATACCAACAACTTTAGTCGCGAAAGCCATGGTACTCCCATTTCACCCCCCCCCCGGAGGATAGGTTCTTGGTCCGACTCGCTCCCGCCGACGTTGCCGAAGCTCGCGGCAGGGGCAAGTGGCAATTAGCCTCGGCCGACAACCCACGAAATGGTCCTCGCAAACAGACCATTTTGAGAGAACCTTCGGATTAGGCGCCGTTCTGGCTCCAAAAAGCAATTTATCTAAATAGTAAATAGGAGATGCGCAGAGCGCGTGCGTTCGCGCTCCTCCCGCCAACGTAAAGTCTTGACCATTAGGAGAATGTTATGACAGACCAAGTCGAAACGACGATCGGCACGTGTAAGTGGCGCCTGGACGGCCGCTGCTACCGCCGACTCAAGCACCGCTGTTGCGTGCCGAACGGTAGCCGCGCATCTAGGCGGTCTCGCAAGCCGCCGACCGCTCCGGAACGTCCTCGACCACCTCCGTATGGACGGCGAGGGCGAGAAGCTTCCGAATTGCGATAAGGTCGCAGGGTTGCCCTGTCTCTTCGTGCCCGAGTACAAGGAGCAAACCCGCGAACTCTTCTTGGGAGGCAAGCTGGTTCGCCGTTTCAGGCAAGAGAGC
Source organism: uncultured Planctomycetia bacterium (assembly GCA_963824275.1). Classification (GTDB taxonomy): domain Bacteria; phylum Planctomycetota; class Planctomycetia; order Pirellulales; family Thermoguttaceae; genus JANXQG01. Next base: position 442,876 of record CAWGOT010000015.1, read on the forward strand.
AAACAAACGAGACTCCTGGAAATCTTCCAGTCGCTAGGCTGGCCCGAGTCCGTCGACGATCCGCCGATTGACCCCTCGTCGTACGCTCCGGAGAACGGGTTCAGCGACATCGTCTACGAATTGAACCAAGATCAGAAGCCACGGCAACGGGTCCGTTTCTCGTGCGACCGCCACAGCGTCTATTGGGAGATCGTCGGCAACCAACCGTCAAGACAAGCATCGCGAGAATCGAAGTGAAGTTGCCGAGGAATCCAGCGAACGCAAACAGCGTGCCGAACGCCCTTCGCGCGGCTAATCCCGATGTAGATCGGAATTAGCGCCGCGACGCGTGAAATGCTTGACGACCTTTTGACGTGTGGTACAATCAGCCTTGTTGCACGAAGTTTGCTTCACTTGTGAAGCCTGTCCCCATAGTATGAGTTTCGCTTGGCTGGTGCCGAGCCCAATTCGGGACGGGATCTCTGGAGTTACCTGTCATGGGTTGGCTGACCAGATCTTCGAGTCATGTCTTTCGCAACACGCAACGCTTCTTTAGCCAGCGAAAGGCCGAAGCTCTGTCCTCAAGGACGTCCGCCCCGATCGTGCCGGTTCGCTTGCGGGACAATTTCAGGCGGGCAAGCAATCTCTCCCAGATGGAGGGCTCCGTGCAGGAAGAAACCGTCACTATGGCGCGAGTATCGTTCGAAGTGGCGGAACGTCCCCCGCTTTCGGCGGCAAGTTTCGGTTGTGCACGAAAAAATGTAGCTAAAAGAGGGGGCACGCACTCTATCGCAGGGAGCCTGAGCAGTTGGCGAACAAGCAGGAACGCCATGGTATTCAGGAGGACGAGATGATCGCTGAAGCGAGGCTGGATGTCCAGTCAAAGAATGAAAAAGACGAGGCGATAGCTCGGATCGTCAGGTTGGTGGCCAAGCTTGAGCAGAACGCAGCGCGGCAGCCATCCAAGGTGCCTGCGTGGTGGGAGCTTGGCGAAGCACTTGTAAGCCTGGATTGCTTGCTCCAGCAAAAGTACCGCTTGGCCCATGGCTCTTCCAACTATAACCAAGCCTTTAACATCTACTGCCGCTTCCCGAGCCTGGACCGCGCCAGGGCCTACAAGGGAAGCCTCAACTCCCTGCTGCGTTCCATGAGGAACGGCATTAAGGGGCGCGAGCCCGCGACGCCGATCGAGAAGGCTGCGCGGGCCCTCATCAAGGCGGCCAGGCGACCCTTACGCCGCGGCGCAGTATTTCATTGGGGACCACTGCGATCTGGACAAGGTCCACAAGTGGCTCCACGAACGTGAAGCGAACGGGCAACGTACGAAAAAAGACGAAACACGGGCTCGCGCGCTGGATTGGGCTCAGAACGTAACAGAACAAGAAGGCATCCTGGCGATGCCTTCAAGCTCATAGGAGGTTCTCGTCATGGGTTGGCTGAATGATTCGTGGAACCGGTTGACTCGCAAAGCAAAACGCAAATTCCGTCGAAAGGCGAAGAAGAATCTTCCCCAGCATCGCTCGCGGGGCCTGAAGATCGAGCCTCTGGAAGCCAGGCAGCTCCTGACGATCGACCTCTCTACCGCCGCGCACCAGATCGTCGGCACGCAGGACGCCGGCTTCACGGAGACAGGCGCATGGCAGACCTATAACGAGAGCGACGCCTACCAAGGCACTTTCAACTACCATGCCGGCACCGATGGCAGCGACGGCGATGCGGCCACCTTCGACTTCCCCAACCTCGATCCCACCCAGTCCTACCAGTGCTTCGTCGCCTATCCCGCGGCTGGGAACCGGGCCACAGACGCTCCCTTTACGGTCGCCTCAGGGACGACCGCCATCTCGACCGTGCTCGTCAACGAACAGATGGTCCCCACGGATGCCACCGGCGATGGTATGGCGTGGCAAAACTTGGGAGTCTACCAAGCCAGTTCCGGGGACCTGAACGTCACTTTGGGCGACGCGGCCAACGGCTACGTCATCGCCAACGCGGTCTGCCTGGCGGAGGTCCCCGCCACGACCGCCGCCCCCAGCGTCGTCTGCACGGGCGACGCCGCCTACTCCGAATCGCCCAACAGCAATTGGCAGAGCTACGCCGACCCCTCGGCCTATAACGGCGACTTCCGCTACTGCACCCCCGGCACGGGCGCGAACACCGCCACCTGGACCTTCGCCAACGTCGATCCCACCGCCCAGTATCAGGTATACGCCACCTGGACGGCGGCGGGCGACCGAGCCGATAACGCTCCCTATACGGTCTCGGATGGAGGCACTACGCTTGCGACCGTGGACATGAATCAGCAGTTCGCCCCCAGCGATGCCACAATCGGAGGGCAAGGTTGGGAAAGCCTCGGGACCTACACGGCTGCCAGCGGCACGCTGAACGTGAGCCTCTGCGATAATGCTGACGGGGTTGTCGTGGCCAATGCGGTCACGATTGTGCAGACGCAGGCGCCCACCAGCGCACCCAGCATCGTCGACAACAGCGACGCGGCCTTCTCGGAAAGCGGCACCGGCTGGCAGGGATACAGCGATACCTCATCGGTCAACGGCGGCTTCCGCTACTGCGCCGCCGGCACGGGCGAAAACACGGCCCAATGGACGTTCTCCAACGTCAACCCCACGACACAATACCAAGTTTACGCCACCTGGTCGGCGGCCGGGGACCGAGCTGATAACGCTCCCTATACGGTCTCGGATGGAGGCACTACGCTTGCGACCGTGGACATGAATCAGCAGTTCGCCCCCAGTGACGCCACGATCGGAGGGCAAGGCTGGGAAAGCCTCGGCACGTTCACCGCCGCAAGCGGCACGCTCAACGTCGGGCTCAGCGACAATGCCGACGGCACCGTCGACGCTGATGCCGTCATGATCGTCCCCGTGCAGCCGCCCACCACCGCGCCGAGCATGGTAGACAACTCGGACGCGGCTTTCGCGGAGACGGGCAGCGGCTGGCATGGCTATAGCGACACCACGTCGGTCAACGGCGGCTTCCGCTATTGCACGGCCGGCACGGGAGCGAACACGGCAACCTGGACCTTCGCGGGCGTAAATCCCACGGCTCAGTATCAGGTTTATGCCACCTGGTCTGCGTCCGGAAATCGCGCAAGTAATGCCCCGTACACGATCTCGGATGGAGGTAACCTGCTGGCCACTGTCGATATGAACCAGCAGTTCGCGCCCGGCGACGCCACGATCGATGGCCAGAACTGGGCCAGCCTGGGCGTCTTCACCGCCGCCAGCGGCACGCTGGTAATCGGTCTCTCCGACAACGCCAACGGAATCGTCGACGCCGACGCAATCAGGATTCAGCAAATCGAGCAGGTCAGCCCCGCGCCCAGTCTCATCGATACGGCCGACGCAGCCTATTCCGAGGTCGGCAGCGGCTGGCAAGGCTATAGCGACACGTCCGACTATGGGGGCAGTTTCCGTTACTGCGCCGCCGGCACCGGTCAGAACACCGCCACATGGTCCTTCGCCGGGGTCAGCCCTACGACGCAGTATCAGATCTATGCCACTTGGTCCGCTGCCGGAAACCGCGCGAGCGACGCGCCGTATACAATTTCCGATGGCGTCACCGCGCTGGCCACCGTCGACATGAACCAGCAGTTCGCCCCGATCAACGCCCAGATCGACGGACAGGGCTGGGAAAGCTTGGGGGTCTACACGGCCGCTAGTGGCACGCTCACCGTCAGCCTCAGCGATAATGCCAACGGAATTGTCGACGCCAACGCAATCATGATTGTTCCGCTGCAAACGCCTGCGGCGCCCACTTTGCCGGCCATCGTCGATAACGGCGACGCCGCGTTTGCGGAAAACGGCAGCAATTGGCAAGGTTACAGCGACCCCTCGGCCTACGAGGGCGATTTCCGCTACTGCCCGGCGGGCACGGGCACCAACACGGCCCAATGGAGCTTTGCGAACCTGCCCAACGGCGAATTTCAGGTGTTCACTACCTGGACACCGGCGTCCAATCGGGCCGACAACGCGCCCTACACGGTCTCCAACGGCGCCACGGTGCTGGCCACGGTGCCGATTAACCAGCAGAATGCCCCGAACGATCTCACGGCTGACGGCCAGGGCTGGGCCAGCCTGGGCACCTTCACCATCCAGAGCGGCCGGCTCACGGTCAGCCTCTCCGACAATGCCGATGGGATCGTCGTCGCTGACGCCGTGCGCCTGGCGGTCGTCGACCTCGCTCCCACGGTCGTGGCGACCGCGCCGGTCAACGTGCCGCAGGGCACGACCGATTCGTCGCTCAATCTGGCCTCGGTCTTCAACAACCCCAACGGCCCACTCAGCCAGTTGACCTTCACGATCGAAGCCAACAGCAATTCGGCCCTCGTCCCCGCGGCCTGGGTCGAGGACCAGACGCTGGAGTTTGCCGCCGCCCCAGGGCTATCCGGCACGAGCAGCGTGACGATCCTCGCCACCGACCCAGCGGGCGAATCGGTCCAGGCCACGATTCCGATCGTGGTTGCCCCAAGCCCCCTGCCCGCGGCCCCCTCCGCCCTGACCGCCAACCCCGTCTCCACCGGCGAGATCGACCTCGCCTGGACCAACAACTCTGGCAGCGGAACCACGTTCCAGGTCCAGAGGGCCACCAACTCCAGCTTCACGCAGAACGTGACCACGGTCATGACGACGGCCGCCAACGCCACGAGTTGCAGCAACACCGGCCTGAACCCCAACACGACCTATTACTATCGGGTGCTGGCGGTCAACTCGGTCGGCAACTCGCCCGCCAGCAACACGGCCTCAGCCGCCACGCAGGCCCTCTCGACGCTCCCCGCCGGCTGGAGCGACGCCGACATCGGCGGCCCCTCGCCCGCCGGCTCGGCAAGCTGCACGAACAACGTCTATACCGTCTCCGGCGGCGGGGCCGACATCTGGAACGCGGCCGACCAGTTCAATTACTGCTCCCAGTCGGTCTGCGGCGACCAGACGCTCATCGCCCGCGTGACCTACCAGAGCAACACCAACGGCTGGGCCAAGGCGGGTGTGATGTTCCGCGATTCTACAGCCGCCGGGGCGATGTGCGTCGACCTGGTGGCCACGCCCTCCAACGGCGTCTCGCTGCAATGGCGGAATGCCACCGGCGGCTCGTCCAGCACCATCCAGGTGGCTGGCGTCGGGGCCCCCAGTGCCTCCCATCCGGTGTGGCTGAAGCTGGTCAAGAACGGCAGCAACTACGCGGGCTACTACTCCTTGAACGGCACCTCCTGGACGGAGGTCGGTTCCACCGTCGTGACCTTATCCAACGCCGAATACCTGGCCGGTCTGGCGGTCGACAGCCACAACAACGGCGTCTTGGGCACGGCCACCTTCGATAACGTGAGCGTGGCGGCCTCGCTGCCCTCCGGCTGGACGGACGCCGACATCGGCTCGCCCTCGCCGGCCGGCGCGGCAAGCTGCTCCGCCAGCAACGTCTATACGCTCTCCGGCGGCGGGACGGACATCTACGGCACGTCCGACCAGTTCAACTATGCCTCGCAGACCCTGCCCGGCAACGGCTCGATCATCGCCCACGTGACTTCGCAGACCAACAGCAACGGCTGGGCCAAGGCGGCGATCATGATCCGCTCCTCCAGCGCCGCCGGCAGCAACTTCGTGGCCGTGGAATGCACGCCCTCCAACGGCACCAACCTGCAGTATCGCAACTCGTCCTATCCCAACACCACCAACGTCTCGGCAGGCAACGCCAACACCTGGATCGAGCTTGTCCGTTCCGGCGGAACCGTGACCGCCTACCAGTCGTCCAACGGCACGACCTGGACGCAGATCGGCTCGCCCGTTGCTTTTCCGACCGGTTCCGCCTTGATCGGGCTGGCGGTCACCAGCCACAATAACGGCACCTCGTCCACGGCCACTTTCGCCAACGTGAGCGTGACCGGGCTGGCCGCCCCCGTCAGCGCGCCCTCTGCCCTCCGGCTGGACGGATGCTGACATCGGCTCGCTCCTGCCGGCCGGCTCGGCCACGTTCAGCGCCGGCGTATACACGGTGACCGGCGGCGGCGGCGACATTTGGAACGCCACCGACGAGTTCAACTACGCCTCGCAGCCGGCCAGCGGCGACCAGACGCTCATCGCCCGCGTGACCTCCGAGACCGACGTCAACAGTTGGTCGAAGGCGGGCGTGATGTTCCGCGACTCCTCGGCCCCCGGCAGCATGTTCGTCGATTTGGTCGCCACGCCCGGCAACGGGGTCTCGATACAGTGGCGGAGCGCGACCGGCGGGCAGTGCGCGATGGCCACGCTCAGCGGGGTCGCCGCACCCACCACGTCGGCCCCCGTCTGGCTGGAGTTGGTCAAGAACGGCGACGTTTATACGGGCTACTGCTCGCCCGACGGCAACACCTGGTACGAAGTCGGTTCCACGACGGTGAATTTCTCGAGCGTCAACTACCTGGCCGGGCTGGCGGTCACGAGCCACAACGGCGGCCTGGCCTGCACGGCCACGTTCGACAACGTGAGCCTTGCTCCCTCGCTGCCCGTCGGCTGGACGGTTGCCGGCATCGGCTCGCCCTCGCCGGCCGGCGGGGGCAGCTTCGCCAATGGCACCTACACGGTTGTCGGCGGCGGCGGAGACATCTGGAACACCTCCGACGAGTTCGACTACGCCTCGCAAAGCACCAGCGGCGACCAGACGCTCGTCGCCCGCGTGACTTCCGAGACCGACGCCGACAGTTGGTCCAAGGCGGGCGTGATGTTCCGCGACTCTGCGGCCGCCGACAGCATGTTCGTCGACATCCTCGCCACGCCCGGCAACGGCGTCTCGATGCAGTGGCGGAACGCAACCGGCACTCAGTGCGCCCTTTCTACGTTGGGCAGCGTGGCCGCGCCCAGCGCCTCGAATCCCGTCTGGCTGAAGCTCGTCAACAGCGGCAGCACCTATACCGGTTATTATTCACCGGACGGCATTACCTGGTTGGAGGTCGGTTCCACCAGCGTGACGTTCTCCAACAGCAACTATCTGGCGGGGCTGGCGGTCACCAGCCACAGCGGCGGCGTGAACTGCACCGCCACCTTCGACAACGTGAGCCTGACCGCCAGCGTTTCCGACAACCTGGCCCTGAGCGCCCCCGTGACGGTCTCCTCGACCGATTCCGCCGGCGACGTGGGGGCGAATGCCGTGGACGGCAACCCGAGCACAAATTGGACGAGCGGCGCGGGCGTGGCGCAATGGATCGAGGTCGATCTGGGCTCGACGTGCAGCATCAACGAGGTGCAACTCAATTGGGGCGCGGCTTACGCCAGTGCCTACCAGATTCAGGTCTCCAACGACGGCGTCCATTGGACGACGCTTTACAGCACGACGACGGGCCAGGGCGGCATCGAGGACTTGACCGGGCTGGGCGGCAGCGGGCGTGACGTGCAGCTTTCGATCACCGCGGGTTCGTCGAGTTATTCGCTCAACGAGTTCGCGGTCTACCCCTTGACGTTGACTTGGGCCGGCGGCAGCGGGCCGTGGGGTCCGGAGAGCGCGGACTGGGTTGGACCCAGCGGGCAGTTGCAGACCTGGCAGGACGGTGCGGCGGCGGTCTTCAGCGTGCCGCCTTCGGACGGCAGTGCTTCCAACGTCGTCTCGATCTTCGGCCAGGTGTCGCCGAGTTCGATCACCTTCCTCAGCGGCGACTACGTCCTCCAAGCCGGAGCCGACCCGGCGGGCGACCAGATCGTGCTGCCTGCCAGCGGTGCCGTTATTGACGTTGCGAGGCCTCCACAATCGATACGGTCAACGTGATCGTCAGCGGCGTGGATGCCACCTGCGGGCTGACCGAGACCGGTCCCGGGCTTTTGGTCCTTGGCGCGCAGAACAGCTACCCTGGCCAGACCCTGATTGCCGGCAACCTGCAGCTTGGCGTCGACAACGCCTTGCCTGTAGCGACGGTGGTCCAGATCGGCGATCCGACCTTGGGTTCGGGCGTTTTGGACCTCAACGGCTATAACCAAACGTTGGCCGGACTGTTTACGGGCACGGCAAGCGCCGGCAATGACACCGATGCGGACGCCGTAACCAGCAACAGCACGGTTTCGACGTTGGCGGTCGAGAACACTGCCGACGACACGTTTGCGGGCCGGCTGGCGGGGAGCCTGTCGCTGGATAAGTTCGGCGCGGGAACATTGACGCTGACCGGCGATTGCACGACCGAGGAGCCGGCGCTGGTCTACGACGGCACGCTCGATGTCGAAGGTATCCTCCTGGCCACTGCGCAAACCGTGGCCGGGTATGGCAACCCGCAATTGGTGTTGCCGGGCGACCCGGATTACGATGTCGTCGTCGAGACCTCGGGGACCGGCCCAAGCCAGAGGCGCAGCCCTCGGGAAGCCGCGGCTATACGGTCACAGGCTACCTCTCCACCACCGGCACGGCGGCGACCTACGGCGATAACTGGCAGGAAGCTGTTCAGACAGCGGTGACGGCCGAAGTCACCGTTGAGCAGAACAACAGCAACTCGACCATTTACGACGGTGCGCTGAGTGGAAACGTGACCATCAACAACACCTCATACCCGCGGAGCTTCGTCGTCGTGCCGGGGGCTACGACCGCTCCTCCGATCGGAACTCCGTTCCTGATCGGGACGGCAGGCGACATCGACGCGCTGATACTGAGCATCTATCGCGGGACCGACCTCGTGCCGCTGGTTGGGATGACGGTGGTGGAACAGAACGGGGCGACGATAACGCTCGCAGCCGGCACGCAGGTCATCGCGATGGAAGACGAGATCGGCCAGCCCCAGTGCGATTTCGACTACAACGACGCGATATGGGTGCTGCAAGTACAACAGGTGCCGCCAGCGGTCACGGGGATCTCGCCGGTGTCGGGGCCTTGGGTGGGCGGCACGTCGGTGACGATCACGGGCAGCGGATTCAGCGGCGCCACGGCGGTCGATTTCGGCACAACGGCGGCCAGCAGTTTCACCGTCAACTCGGCGGGAACGCAGATCACGGCCACCAGTCCCGCGGAAGCGGCGGGCACGGTGGACGTGACGGTGACGACGGGCAGCGGGACCTCGGCCACGTCCGCCGCGGACCAGTTCACCTACCTGCCAATGAACACCGCCACGACGCTCGTCTCGTCCCAGAATCCAGCGACCGCAGGGCAATCGGTGAAGTTGACGGCCACCGTCACGCCCGCGAACGCCACGGGAAACGTCACCTTCTTGGATGGTGGTGTGGGGATCGGGAGTGAGCCTCAGCCGTTGACGGTAACCGAAGGGGATTCCTTGGGTTTCAACCAGCCGGGCCCCAGCTACGTTACCGTTGACCCCAGCGCATCGCTGGACTCGCTGGGCGGCAATTCGCAGCTTACGCTCTCGATGTGGGTCTACCCCACGGCCGACATGGGCAATAGCGGCATCCTCTACAAGGGGCCGTTCGATGGCAGCCAAGGGAGTATGTCGGTCATTTTCGGGCAGGTTGGGAGCAACTGCAACCTCGTGCATTTCCGCCTTAACGGCGCCGTGACCGAGGCCGGGGAGGTGATCGCCAACAGCCCGATTCCCGACAATCAATGGACGTTCATCACCTGCACCTACAACGGCAGCGAAGAGGACATCTACATCAACGGAGTGCTGAACGCCTCCGCCAGCTACAGCGCCCCCCTGCAGAGCGACAGTTGCCCCCTGTACATCGGGGGCTACTACTCGCCGGGTTACAGTTTCCAGGGCAACATCGACGAGGTGGGGATCTGGAATCAGGCTTTGGACAATGGTACGATCTCACAACTCTACGACGACGGGGTGGGAGAATACGGGCTAGCGTCGCAGTCGCCATGGAACCAGAATTTCATTGCCGGCTACCACTTCGACGAAGGATCGGGCGACAGCGTTTACGACTACTCCGGCAACGGCAACACGGGCACGTTCCCGTCGGACGCCGTCAGTTGGGAGACCGGCAGCACGGTCGCCGACACGGAGCAGGTGTCGATTACCGTTTCCACGCTGGGTGTGGGGGCGAACTCGATTACCGCCGTTTACAGCGGCGACGGCAACGGTGCGGCGGCCACGTCGGCGGCGAGCCAGGTACTGGTGCTGCCCACGTCGCTTGCCAGCACGGTGGTCAACGACCCCGTGAACCAGGCCTCGCCCTCGCCCCTGACCGACTGGCAGCCTGGTCCTGCCGTGCGACACGGCAGGGCTTGTCTATGTGAGCGGGGCCGCCAACCCCAGCCCTATCGTCTTCGCGGACGCCACAATCTCGCCCAGCTACAACAACGGCAGCGTCAACGTGCCGCTGAGCGGGGTGGAGGTCCAGGCGACCCTCGACGGCAACGGCAACCTGAGCGGGACCACCTACTATAGCGGTCAGGATGTCCTCGGCGGGGCGGAGAACAGCCCCTATCGGTTTGCGGTGCGGATTGTTCCGATCAACGGGGCCACGCTGCCCACGGGCCGCTACTCGTGGACGATGACGATCACCGAGTATTACGGCGGCGTCCCGCAGCCGCCTTTGCCCTCGATCTCGGGGGTCGTGGACGTCCTGAACTGGAGCAACAGCCCCTTTGGACAAGGCTGGTGGTTGTCGGGCTACGATAGCCTGGTGCCCCAAGGCAGCGATTTGCTGCTGGTGCAGAGCGACGGCACGATGGGCCTCTTCACGCCCAACGGCAACGGCACCTACTCCAGCCTCGACGATCCGTTCCAATTTATGACCATCACCAGCGTGGCGGGCGACTTCAACCTTACCGGCACCAACGGGACCATGGAGTCGTTCAACTCGTCGGGCCAGCTTATCGCCGCGACCGACGCCGACGGCAACGTTACAACGTACGCTCAGTACACAACCGGACCGTCGAGCGGCTTGTTGCACACGATCACAAATCCGGCGCAGCAAACGACCACGCTCTACTACAGCAATCGGCTGCTGAGTGAGATTAAGGACTTTGCCAATCGCTACACGTATCTCGACGACTCCGGAAACCAACTGACGACCGTCGTGGGGCCCGATCCGAACAACGCCAACTTGCAGGGCGCGTCCGACGCAGTGACGAATTTCGGCTACGATCCGGTGAGCGGGCTCCTGGCCTCGATGACCGACGCCGACGACAACACGACCGAGTACTTCTATCGCCCCGACGGCACGCTCGAGACGGTCACCGCCGACGACGGCTCGACGACGACCTATCAGTCCGCACAGTCGCTCTTGATCGGCACCACGAACTTGGGCGCCGGGCAGCGCGACGAACCCGTCGCTCCTGACGATCGCGGACGCCGCCCGCGCCGTGACCTGGGACCAGTCGCAAAACCCGACGATCTACACCTTCGACAGTTTTGGCGACCCGACCTCGGTGGAGAACGCGCTGGGCAATACAACGGTCTATGTCTACTACACCGACGGCCTGCTGAAGCAAGTGGACCAGCCGGACCCCACGACCGGCCAGACCCTCAACTACTTCGGCTACCCTGTGGGCCCGTATACCACCTACAACAGCTATGATTCCTGCGGCAACCTGACTTCGGAAACGCTGCTCCCGTCCGGCACCGAGGAGACGTGGAACTACGCGAGCCAGACGGACGCCAGCAGCGGCGCGCCGATCGATCTGCTGCAGAGCTTCACCCAAACCGACGGCTACGAAACGCCGCAGGAGGAAACGGTCTACAACTATGATTCCAGCGGCAACTTGCTCTCCTCAGAGCAATATGCCAGCGGCACGTCTTCAGACCCAGACGATCTGGGCCAGAACACGGCTGTCGGCGGCGACCCGATCACGAGCTACGTCTATACGCCGAACGAGAGCAGCCCTACGGCTCCCAACGGGCTGGTTTCCAGCACCACGGACCCGGACGGCGACGTGACCGCCTCAAGTTACGATACGGCCGGCAACCCGACCGCCACCTACCAGGGCCAGACCGTCAGCAGGTGCGCAGTACGACCCGAATTACTCGCTCGTCGGCACGACCTCCACCTGGAACTTCAACGGCCTGAGCCCTGGCGTCCCCGCGACGTTCGACATCTACGTCGAGTCGTGGTCAACGGGCGGATATACGGTCTCCAACGTGCAAGGCAGCCCGAACCCCTCGGCCAGCGCCTCAGGGCCGTCGGCGCTCGGCAGCGATTGGAGCTTCCTAGGGCAGGTCACGCTCGACAGCGGCAGCTCCTCGCTGACGGTCAGTTACAGCCAGAGCGGTAGTTATAGCAGCATTCAGCCCGCCGCCGCCGTCTGCGTGCTGCAGCAGAACGTCGACGATCTACCACGATAGCCAGGAGAACGTGCTTTCCCAGATCGACGGCATGGGCGACGTGACGGCCGCCGCCTATGACAACCTGGGGGACCCGGTGGCGGCCTCGCAAGGCCAAGTGCTCAATCTGTCCGGCGGCTCGGCCACGTTCGACAACCTGCCGCAGTCGCCCAACCAGGCCAGGACCTATACGATTTACGTCAAGTCCTCGTCGACGCTCACCAGCACGAGCGGCACGACCACGCTCACCGACAGCGACGGCTACCAAACCTTGAACCACCATTTCTCTTCGACGACGCCCTTGGGGACCACGACCAGCGGCTGGTACGAACTGGGCACCGTGAACTTGCTCGCGAGCGATGCCAGCCCCTGGCTCACGGTCGCGTACACGGCGGCCAGCGCAACGCAGGTTGCCGTGCTCGAGCAGACCTCGTCCACGGTCTACGATCCGATGGGCCTGGTCCAATCGCAGACCGACGGCTTGAACAACGTCACGACCTACGGCTATAATGGGTTGGAGCAGCAGGTCTCGGTGTCGCAGGGCCAGATCGTGCCCGTGAACGTGAATACGGAGACCGCGACCGTCAACAACCTGCCACAGACGCCGGGCCAGGCCAGGACCTATACGGTTTACGTGGAAACGACCGCCTTCGACGGGAACCTTGCCGTGAACGACAACCTCGGAAGCCTTGTCTTGACGCCGCCCACGGGCTCGGCGATGCCCTTGACGAGCGCCTGGTCCGAGGCGGGGACCGTGACCTTGGCGGCCGGCGACCCGACTCCTCGCTGGACTTTAGCGAATTGGATGCGGAGACGGAAATATGCGTGGTCCAGCAGGTCTCCGGCACCACCTATACCCCAACCGGGTTGGTGGCCACGTCGACCAATGCCAATGGCGGCGTTACTACTTACGGGTATGATGCCGTGGGCGAGCAGGTCTCGGAGGCCGATCCGGCCCCGAATCCGGCCGCGCCGGCGGTGCAGCCCGTGACGACCAACGTCTACGACCCCGACGGGGAACTGACGGCCGAGACCGATCCCATGGGCCATACGACGGCCTATACCTACGCGGACGACGGCCGTGACGTCACGACCTGGCAGGGCCAGACCTCGGCCCCCGATCCCACCTCAACCGCGGCCGCGCAGACCTGGACCTTCAACAACCTCACGCCCAACACCGATGCGGCGTATGAGGTCTTTGTGCAAGCCCCGGCCTCGTCGCTCTACGGCTACACGGTCAGCGACGGCGACGGGGATCTTTGGCCCGAAGATTACTCATCGCTTTCGGCGTCGGCGCTGGGCAGCGGCTGGACGCTGCTGGGCACGGTGTACCTGCCCAGCGGCAGCACGACGATCACGGTCTCCAATAGCGGCAGCCCCTCCACCGCTAAGGTCTGCCTGATGCAGTGGGTTGACGTTGACACGTATAACGCCGACGGCAATCTGACGCAGGAAGAGGACGCGCTGGGCAACACGACGACCTACACCTACAACAACCTGGGACAGCCGGCGCAGCCGGCCAGCCCGACGAACGGCTTGCCCTTAGGGCCGGTGTATGACAAGGCGGGGAACGTCGCCAGCAACACGGACCTGCTGGGCAACGTGACCTCGTACAGCTACAATTCGAGCGATCAGGTGACGCAGGTCTTTTCGCCGTTCCCGGACACGCAGCAGTCGCCGCTCCAGGTTCCCGCCCCGGTTCCTGGCGATACCGGCCAGTTGTCTCCCAGCTCTGCCTGGACAACGCAGAGCGGCGGCCTCCTCGGTTCGTACAGCACGACCACCAGCACGTCGGCCACGGCCACCTATAGCATCAGCTACCTGGTGCCCGGCGAGCAGTACGAATTGCTGGCCGTCTGGCCTGTCAACTACAACCAGTTGAATACGCCGAGCGCGATCTACACCGTTAGCGGCGTCCCCCAGGCCGTCTCCGCCACCGTCAGCCAGGAGAATTGGCCGAATGATGACCTCACGTACGAATCGCTTGCCTGGCAGGAAATCTTTACCTTCACGGCCGGCAGCGCGACGGTCACGATTACGATTCAGAACGGCCAGTCGGGCTATCAGGTCATCGCCGGCGAGCTCCTGCTGCTGCCGACCCGCGCCGGCGTCCGCGACGTATGCCTATGACGCCGACGGTGACATGACGAGCCAGACCGACGCCCTGGGCAACGTCACCGCCTGCGGGTTCGATGCCTTCGGCAACCAGGTCAGCCAGAGCCTGCCCGACCCGAACACCGGCGCAGGATGGCGGTCAGCTCACGACCACCTATGGCTACGACCTCGACGGCAACGAGATCTCTGCGACCGATCCGATGCATAACGTGACGACGATCGGGTACGATGCCTTCGGCAACCAGATCAGCCAGAGCCTGCCCAATCCCACTACCGGCTTGGCGGGCGGGCCAACGACCAGCTACACGTTCGATGCGATGGGCGACGTGCTTTCGCTCACCGATCCAGACGGCAATACGACTTCGTGGACGTACGATGGTCTGGGAGACGAGACCTCGCAAAGCGAAGTAGTGTCGCTGGGCTATTATCCGGGCACGCAGACGCTGGAGCCCACGGTCACGGCCACCTCCACGTACCAGTATGATCTCGACGGCAATCTCACGGAGTCGGTCGACGCCAACGCGAATGCCCCCGCCGGCTATGGGTTCACCGGCGAAGTGAACACATATTCCTACAACGCGACGAATCAGGAAACGGGCGAGAGCTGGTACGGCAACACGACCGATGCCGCTGCGGGGGGAGACAACGTTGGTTCCATTGCCCACTCGTACGACGCGGAAGGCCGGATGCTCACCGCGGCGAACGCGGCCGGCGGCAGTTCTATCGCCTCTTACACGTACGGTTATGATGGGGTGGGCAACCTGACCAGCGACAACGTGCAGCTTGGCGACCTCCCCGGCTCGGACAACGTACTGCTGACCTCGGAGTATGACTTCAACGGCGACCGTACGAGCCTCTCGGCCAATATCGGCGGCACGCTCAACACTGACGGCACGGTCTCGGGCGGCATTTCCGACTTCACGAACACGTACGGCTATGACAACCTCGGCAACATGACGAGCATCGTGCAGACGGGCGGCGACGGCACGACGCCGAAATGCGTGACGCTGAGCTACGACGCCGACAACCGCTTGACGGGGATCGACCGCTACGCGAGCGATGGCAACAGCAACCTCGTGACCTCGTCGGCCTACACCTACGACCACGATTCCGAGTTGACGGCGCTTGCCTATTCTGCGCCGGGTCTGGCGACGCGGCCGGCCTACCACTGGCTGCACAACAACGACGGCCTGGTGACCGACGCCTACTCGCTCAGCGACACGGCGGGCTCGGCGAATCCGAACGACTATTCGACCTGGTCGGACACGCACTCCAATTACGACGACGGCCAGTTGGTCAGCACGCGCTACACCGCGTTTTACGACCACCCGACGACCAACACCGGCCAATCGTACGATCCCAACGGCAACAACACGAACAACGGCTCGCCGGGGGATGGGAACCGGCTGCTGACTGATGGGACCTACGATTACACCTACGATGCCGACGGGAACCGCATCGCGCGGACGGACATCGCCACCGGCGCGGTGACGACCTACCAGTGGAACAACGCCAACGAGCTCATCGGCGTGAGCGGCCCCGGCGTCGATGCCACGTACGGCTACGATGCCTTCGGGCGCAAGGTCTCGCAGACGGAAAACGGGACGACCGAGAATTTCATTTACGACGGGCAGAGCGTCGCGCTGGTGCTCAATTCCAGCGGGCAGGTGATCGAGCGCGATCTCTACGGGCCCGCCGTCGATCAGATTTTGGCCGCGGATTACCCTGTGCCCACGGCCCCGGGCCACGCCGACACGATCGGCACGGTGGATTGGATGCTTACCGATAATCAGGGCACGGTCCGCGACGTGGTGCAGTACAGCGGCGGGTCCACGCAACTGGTCAATCACGTGATCTACGATTCCTTCGGCAACCCGAGCCAATCGCCGGCCTTTGCTTCTCAGCCTTTGCCGCGGTTTGACTACGATGGAATGCCGTATGATCCGGTGAGCCAGCTTTACTCGGACGGCCTCCGCCCGTACGATGCTGTGGATGGCGTCTTCCTTAGCCAGGACCCGCTGGGCTTCGCCGGCGGGCAGACGAATCTGAGCGAGTATTGCGGCAACAGCCCGACGAATCTTGCTTATCCTAGCGGGATGTCTCCGGGTGCATTTATTGGAGGCGCCGCAATGGGCGGGGCCGATATGGGTTCGCCGGGCATTACGGCGGGGGATTTGGCGAATCTCGCGGACCCGACCGGGCTGGGCAGGGCTGCGTTGGCCGTACCGGGTCAAGTGATTAATTGGGCGGGCGACTCGGCGGGGGACGTAGCTCAGGGATACGCCGACTACGTAGACATGACCACGAGGCCCACAGACCAGTACGCGGTGGGGAACAACGCACTGTCCATGATGGCCCAGTTGAGCCGTGAGCAAGGGCAAGACTTCCGTTACGGCGCGTCAACGCGCCCCAGCGTGGAATTTGTGCCTAATGGCTGTCACTGGGACAACGACGAATCCACGCCCTGGATTGACCGTCATCCACATTGGGTGCAGGACAACCCGGTTGGCATCATCGCTAGCGGCCAAAGCGGCGGGGCCGGCACGCCTGTCCGTTCGACCCAGAATCAGGCTCCGCTGGAGCAAATGGTAATTGTCCGCCCAGCAAGCGCGTTTGACGTGGCAAAGGCTGAAGTTACCACGCTGGCCTATACTGGGATGACTGTGATTCCGGCCGTGAATGCGGTGGTGGAAGGGATCGGCGCCGCAGGAGAGGGAATGGTCGCCGCTGAAGAAGATGTTGCAACCGTAGCAAAGGAACGATTTGGCACCTCCAGTCCAGATTCTCTTGCCGAGTATGACAGCGCGACGGGCGAGATTTCTTACAACAGGGCCAATATCCGTGATGAGGTGCTTGCAACCGGTACAACGGCAAGACAGCAACTCTACATCTCTGCCTATCATGAGCTTGGTCACGCCATATTGAATCCAGTCAACAATCTTGTTCAGAGCGTGTTTGGGCTCAGCAGACAGCCGTATTTTCTGTCTCCGACGTGGGCGGCTGCCGAGGAGTCCGTCGTTGAGGCATTCGGACAGATTGCGGCGTGGTTGCGAAAGGGACCATGGACACCCTGGTAAGATGATTTTGTCGAGTTTTCATTAGTGAATCGAGGCAAGAAATGACGCAAGATGAGGCATTGGAGTTGGCACAGTTAGAGTGTGTGCGACGTGGCTGGCCCTGGACGCCCGAAGTGATCGTCGACAGGCCCCGGCGATTTTGTTTCCTCGGGCCAAGGGACTGGGTCATCGTTACGAACTATCCGCAGAAGGGCGGGAATGCTCGCATCTCAATTGACGATGTGACTGGGAAGGTTACTCGCGCAACCTTCGCCCGGAGATAGGCCGTCCGGCGATCGGGGTCAGACCTGCGGGGGATCGGCGGGGGAGGGGATCGGGGCCAGACTTGGAATATTGCACTTTTGCACATGCTTCCATAGATGGGTTGGCACCGGTGCGCCGTGCGCCGCTATCGGTTCTTGCCTTTGCAACCGCACAGGGCCGGATAAAGGAGGCTAAAGGGGTCGGGTGTCTTTGATGGTTCCCGTTCGAGCCACGCAAGCGGGGACGAGCCTGGGTCGGGATCGGGGTCGGGTCGGGATCGGGGCCGGAAAAGGTGCAAGGAACGAATGGCACTGTCGCGTTAGGATCGGCGCGCAGATTGGGCATGGACGAGTTGGGGGGTTTTGCTAGATTCCCTTTCTCGCCGAGGTGGTCTTGAAGTTTTTGCCCGCTCTTGGCTATGATTTGTAAGCCCTCCTTGGCATGGCGATCGCAAAGATGCCACGGAGGGTTTTTCATGGCTGGGGATATACCAAATTCGGCCAGCGGGGGCAGTAGCAATTTTCGGAAAATGGTGGCAGCGTTTCTCGCCGACGAGTCGTTGCCCTTCGCACGCATCCTCTCCGCGGAGCGCGTCGGGAGTGTGTTCGCCAAACATGATGGCCTGTTCGGCAAGCAGGCAATCTACTCGACGGCGATGATGGTCTGGTCGTTTCTCGGCCAAGTGTTGCGCGACGGCAAGGAGGCCTCGTGCCAGGCGGCCGTGGCGCGGGTCGTCAACTACTGCGAGCACCAGCAGATCACGCCGCCCACGGCCGACACCGGCGACTACTGCCGCGCCGCGCCAAGCTCTCCGAAGTGGCGCTGCACGAACTCAGTCGCGAAGTGGCCGCCGAGATGCAGGGAGCCGCCCCAAAGGATTGGCTGTGGAAGGGCAAGCACGCAAAACTGATCGACGGATTTACGTTCACCATGCCCGCCACGCCCCAGAACTTGGCGGAGTTTCCCCATCCGCGGACCCAGAAGAAAGGCGTGGGCCTGCCGATCGCGCGTGCAGTAGCGATCATCTCCCTGGCAACGGCTTGCCTGACGGATGCCACGATCGGTCCGTATAAGGGCAAGGAGACCGGCGAGACGGCTCTGCTGCGGTCCATGCTTGCGTCGCTGCCTGCGGGCGATATTGCCGTGTTCGACCGCCACTATTGTTCTTTCATGATGATCGCCCTGTTGCAACTCCAGGACGTGGATACCTGCGCCCGCTTGCATCAAAAGCGCAACTCTGATTTTCGCCGCGGCACACGCCTGGGAAAGAACGATCATCTCATCGTGTGGACCAAGCCCGCACGGCCGGACTGGATGAACCAGGAGACTTATGACCGCATTCCCGAAACCCTCGAACTGCGTGAGCTGTGTTACACTGTCGTGGAACCGGGCCGCCGCACGAAGACGATTACGGTGGTCACCACGTTGACCGATGCGACACTCTACAGCCATGAGGAGATCGCGGAGCTTTACGGTTTTCGCTGGAACTCGGAGTTGGACATCCGCAGCATCAAATCTAATCTGAATCTCGCTCACGTTCGTTGCAAGTCGCCGGAAATGGTTCGCCGCGAACTCTGGGCCACCCTCCTCGGTTACAACCTCATCCGCACGACGGCGGCCGCAGCAGCGCTGCTCCACGGCAAACAGCCGCGTCAGATCAGCTTCACCGGAACGTGCCAGTACGTGCTGGCGTCGTGGATGTCGATCTCCTGCGGGCTGATACCCGCCTCGCAATTGGTCGTTCATTGCCAAACAATACTCCGCCACGTTGCTGCCTGCGAAGTCGCCAATCGCCCGGGCCGTCTCGAACCAAGGGTTCTCAAACGGCGCAGGCATGGTTATCCACTCATGCAGAAGCCCCGCGAGACGCTCCGGGCCGAATTGCGCAAACACTGCACGTGAAACGACTTCGGACGGCGACAGTGCCATTCGTGCAAGGAACCGTATTAAGCGAAGGGTTGGGTGGCAACGGCCCGGAGCGGGCAGACCTTAACTAGATCAGGTGTCATTGGCCATG
This sequence comes from uncultured Planctomycetia bacterium, assembly GCA_963824275.1. Classification (GTDB taxonomy): domain Bacteria; phylum Planctomycetota; class Planctomycetia; order Pirellulales; family Thermoguttaceae; genus JANXQG01. The sequence goes on from CAWGOT010000015.1 coordinate 462,488, forward strand.
AAGTGTCCTATTCGCAAGATTGCTTTCGTCTCGCCGCACTGTCTCATGGACTTCACAAACGGCGCAGCGACGGCCACGCTCGACTCGCTGGCGCTTCTGGCGCGGTCGGGCTTCGAATGCGAGGCCTTTTGCAGTTCGCGGATGGACGCCTGGGAAGAGGTCCTCGTCGAGGAAGTCCTCGCTAAGCGCGGCGTGCGCTACGCGGTCCGCAACGCCCAGATCGGCCATTATCGGGGGCGGATGATCTTCACGAGCCACGGCCCGGTCCCGGTGACCCTCTTCAATTCGGCCTCGACCCGCGGCGGCTGGATCAACCGCGAGGAGGTCGCCGCCTTTCTCAGCGGATGCGAGATTTTCCTCCGCAGGAACCGGCCGGACCTGGTCTGGACCTACGGCGGCGACCCGGTTTCCATGGCGCTTCACAAGCTGGTCAAGGCGCTTGGTATCCCCATCCTCTTCGCGCTCGATAACTTCGCGTATCGCGATGCGGCCTGTTTCGCCCCCATCGACTATACGATCGTCCCCACGGAGTTCGCCCGGCGATTCTATTGGGAGACGATCGGACTAAAGTGCCAGGTGCTGCCGCTGGTGATGGATGGGGAGCGGGTACGGGTGGAGAAATCGGAAACCTCAAATCTCAAATTCGAAATCCGAAACAAAGGGGAAATACGAAACGGGAAAATACAAAACGGCCCTCACCCTGGCCCTCTCCCGGAAGGCGGTATCCAATTCCCGCCATGATCGCCCTCCGGAAAGAGATCGGCAATACAGAGCGTCGCCGCGTGCAACGGTTGATGCGCGTCGCCGACCAGGTGGAAAAGCCAACTGAGATACTTGCCCTTGTCCGAATCGGAGGCGTTGGGGTCTGCCAAGACCTTCTGGGCAAACTTGGTTGCCTGCACGAGGTTCATATTCGGGTTCGCATCCGGCGAGGGAGCAAAAGAGACGTTGAGAGAGAACTTGCTCTTCAGCGCATTCTCATCGTCCGGCGTCGGGTAATAGGGCAGATCAATGAAGTGCCAGTTGGGTCGGCTATATTGACTTTTCAGGGCAGGCGCCAACCCCTTTGCCAGATCGGGCCAGACCGCCGCCTGCTGGAAGAGCCACTCTTTCTCATCGACTCCCGCGGGCATCTTGCTGCTAAAGTCTTCCTGGAAGTGCGGGTGCGATTTCAGAATCGAGATGATCTTGTCTTGCTCAGCCGGCGTCAGTTGGCGAAACGCGATCGACGCCACGATCTTGTGGCCCGCCGGGCCCCAGCCGAAAACGCTGGCAGGCAGGGCTAGAACTAGAAGCAACGCAAGGGCAACCAACCTCTTCAAGCTCGCTCGCATGAGACCGTCCTTTGAAAACTGTCTGAAGAAACTGCATGGCTCTGGGCCACCTGACCGATTCGAACGGACCAATTGTACCGCCAGGTTCCCCCTTGGCAAGGTTCTTCACATTTTCGCGTCGGGAATAACGTTCCCGAGCTGGTTTCGATCTACTCCCGATTCGGTTTCACCAGCGTCAAGAACGCTACGTTCTCTGACGCTCTGCCGACCGGTCCGCGGCACAGCCGGATTTCCACCCAAAACAGTCCGACAACATCAAGGCAGCATCGTGCCACCTTGATCGAGCGAGATGCCACTGCAATGGGACTGCACCTCGGCCTAAAGAAAGTCCGCACCGATGTTCGGTCGGCGCGAGTCTGCACGTATCGGACGGCCACGAAAGGACTTCGGCGCGATGCGGTACCATCTCCGGAAAGTGCCTGCTCCGGCAGGAAAGAACTCGACCCGAATCTGAGTCGCAACGTGCTGCCTTGGTCTTGGCGATGGGGGCAAAACCTGCCGAAAAACGCGAGATCAGTCCCACCCACCCGATTCTTCAGGATGGTGGGGGCGTCCTGGGTCGATACACGAGGGCTTCGGGGTTCTCGCTGCCCGATAATGCCGCCAGGAGCGATAGCCGACAAGACAGAGGGCAACCGCGTTTAGCCACCGGCTCCTTGCTGTCGAATGAATAGGCAATCTTAATCTCAATAATTAAATCGAGGCGTTTCGCCGGCCTGCGGCATTGCTTGTAAGCGGCAGGACGCCCGATTATACTCCCGGTCATGCAGAGACTTGCAATTGTTCGAGGCTTGAAACGGGCAAGTATGGCAATCTTGGCGCGAGCGGTCTACGGGCCTGTCTGGGCTTGGCCACCGCGTAGGCCATGGCCGTTAACCGCAGCTCCAGCAGGGAATTCTGCATCATCGCCCCTACTTCAGGACGGTCATCATCGAGTGGCATCCCCGGCGACAGCCGGATGCCATTCTGGAGGCGTTCCGTGTGTTCAATCGTAAGAAGGAAGACTGCCATGATCCGGTTCGACCTCTGAGTGCTGCTTGATATTGCTCCCGCACTGAGCGGCGAGCGTCGAGCTACGGCCTATTCTACTACGCCGCGGCGGGCCGCACCACAAGACGTGCCTGCGTCTCCAGCAACATCTTCATGCCGGGACTGCACCCCGTGCCAGCAACTACCGCCACGGTTCCGGCCTTTAGCCGCCCTCGACAACGGGCTCTTCGGAACCGGCCTACGAACGCAGCCCACGAACAGGCTAAATCAGACCGTGTGCCGACACTTGGTGCTCAAAAGCCGGCTGGAAACGACGCCGAACATCCTCGTCGAGCCTGCTTGTGACCCGCATGCCGGCGTCCGCGTGATTTTTGGACACCTTCAAGATCGATTTCTGGCGGCCTCCGAAAGCCCACAATGCAATTCGATGTTGAAAACCCGCGTGAAGATGCCGTTGAAAGCATGGTACCAGCGAGCCAAGCGGACACACGTGTTGAGCGCCCCGCAAAAACGCTCGGATGCCGGGCCGACCATTCATGGGTCGGAAGCACCGACGTGAAAACGCTGGACTTCTACAGGCACCCGTACAGCCGCTCTCAAGTGGCGAAAGAGCCGGTCGATAGAGACTGCCGTGCCAATCGAGCACGAAAAGCGCGGGCGGGATTGGCGGTGGAGCCGCAGTTATCCTGGTGGGCTGGAGAAGTTGGCACGTTGGCAGCGTGGGGACATGGATACCACGTCGTCGTCGAGGCATAGATACGGCAGTGGCGTGGAGGCGAACTTGCGGTGGCGGCGTGGAGTCGCGTATGGCGTGGCAGCGGGAAGGCGAAGGTGCCGGCGTTGCATCAAGGCGAAGGTGTGGCGACGGCGTAGAACCGGTCGTGAAGATGTCAGTCGGCAAGGCAGGTCGAATGCCCCGGTGGCGGCATGGTTGCTTGACGGCGGTCAAGGCGGCGGCCGGGCAGCTCGACGCGCTCTTCCACAAGCAGGGCAATGTCATCAACGCCGGCGTGCTGCAGTTGACCGGCTCGAATACCTACACGGGCGGAACGACAATCAGCGCGGGCACGCTGCAACTCGGCAATGCGAACGCCCTGGGCGTCGCTACCGAGTTTAACGACAAGTGGATCAACCGCAACAACCTGAATACCGACGGCACGGCGGCCCAGCAGCCGGCGCAGGCCAATGGGCCAGGGGCCGGGGCCCCGGTGCCAAACCCGAACTACCTGAGCGACGACGTGCAGTATTTCCCGCCGGGCGGGCAATTCCCGTCAGGCGGCGGCAGCACCTTGTCGGTGGGCGCCGCCATCGGGTCCGAAGGAGAGGCAACTATCGTTCGAAGATCGGCATCTCGCAGCGGCGCGCCGCAATGTGCTCGGTTCGATCGATTTCCAGAACAACGTGCTCACCGCCGATCGCGTTGACTTCCTTGAGCAATCGGCACGCTTCTTCGATACGATCGCCCAGCTCGAAGACGTTGCCGAGCACGACAACCTGCTCGACCCGCTGTTGTCGAAATGCGTCTAGGGCTTGGCGCAGATCGTCATTGTGCTGGTGGATATCGGCAAGCAGGCCGAGTTTCATCGGCGACCCCGCCGGTTACTCTGCCTTTTCGATCTTCTCGATCTTAATGATCTTGCCCCACATATGGAAACTTGCCACGCCGTTCTCCACAGTCGCCTCGAAGCGGACCTTCAATCCGTCTTTGCGGAACTCCGTGGGAAGCGAGTCGAGCGGGTCGTATTGCTTGCCGTCATCGGCCTTGATTCCCCAAAAGCTGCCCTCCAACTTGACCTGTGTGACGGTGCCGGTCGCCTTCACCCGCTCGGGTTCCTTCTTGCCGTCGTCTGCTGCGTGCGAAAGACCACACAGGGCGATCAGGACGGCGAAGGTCAAGCCCAGTCGAAGCCAAGACGCGATTTTACTTTGCATGATTCTACCCTTCTGGTATGGCCGCTAAGCGGCTGGTTTTGCGTTCCCACGGGAACTGGAAAAGAAGATGGAGAAAAGGAAGATATTGCTGCCGACCCCAATTTTCCTTTTCTCGACCTTCTCTTCATCAAGTCGCTACAAGGGCTCCCGCTTCCTCTCGGTGTTCAGTTCCGGCCCGACCTTCCGCCGCTTGTACGTCACGCTGTACTCGACCGTCTGCTTCTTTCCCGGCGACAGATCCATGAAATACTTGACGTGTTGCTGGTCGACCCGCTCCACCCGGCCGGCGATCGTGTGCAGATCGACGTAGGCCCCCGGCTCATTGGTCGTCCAGCCCTCCGGCTTGCCTTCCGAGCCCCAGAGCACCACATCGGCGTCGAACTGCCGCTCGACTTCGATCTTGGCAGGCATGGGCTTGCCGGAGACCAGCTCTTCCTCGTAAAAGAACGTCTCGTCGTAATCCAGCAGGTCGTAGTAGAGGACGAAATCGTTGTCGAGCCGCCGCTTGTACTGCCGGGCGACGACGTTGGCGGTTTTCTGGTCCTTCACGCGGCGGCGGATGGTGATGTCCTTGTCAGGGCCGACGTTGACCTCCACGCGGTCGCCGATGGGGACGTACTTGGTCTCGGTGCCGCCCACGTAGGCGAGGTCCTTGTTCTTGTACTCCGAGAAGAGCCTGACGGTGCCGTTGGGCAGCGGCGAGAGGCCCAGGTTCTCCATGCCGGAGAGCTTTTTCTCTTTGCCCTTGTCGTCCAGCAACTTGACGTTCTTGAAGCGGTAGAACTTCGTAAAGCCCTGGTCGCGCGTGCGATCGGAGAGCTTGTAGATCGATTCCAGCGGCACGTCGGCCACCTTCAGGGCGACGAGCCGCTTGGGTTCTTTGTCCTTAATGTCCTCGCGGCCTTCGATGGTGAAGAGGAAGTATTCGGAGAGGCCCTGCTTGACGACCTGCTTGGGCTTTTGACCGTCTCCTAACTTGCCTTGATCCCCGGCTTCCTGCAATGCCTCGTCGAACTTCCCATACTCTTCCTTGCGGCGACGCGTAAGAGCCCCCCATGTTGCTGCGTCAGGATACACAAAGGGTTCATCAGGAGTCGGCGGCGGCCTCCTCGCCAGATCGGCGATCTTCTCCACGAGATTGATCTTGCCCACCACCAGCCGCGTCTGGGCATTGTCGTAAAGCTCGCCGGAGTTGTTTGTGACCCGGACGTAGCCCGTCACGGCCAGCTTCGTCTCGTCCTCGTTGGCGATGCCGACGTAATCGGCGCTCCAGGTGATGCCGCTGGTGAAATAGCGGATCTCGACGGGGATCTTTCCGGCGATCTGGCTCTTGATGTTCCATTGCAGGGCGTCGTTGCGGCCAGATGGAAACGTGGTATCCACCAGATCGACTTTGTCCTGCTGGTCGAGGATGCGGAACTCGATGCTCGTCGGGTCGATGAGCGTATTGGCCCAGGAGAACTGAATGCGGTTCACGCCTTCCTTGACCGTGAGCAAGCGGTGCTCGCGGACCATGGTGATGTCTTCGGAGTTGTAGATCGTGAGCTGCGTGCCCTCGCGGGTCGGCAAAGTGACGAGGTCCACGGCGGCCTGGACCGGGGCAGAGAGGGCCAGGAACAGCAGAAAAGGCCAGAATTTGCGGTGGAGCATGAGCGGTTTCCTTCTGCAGAGCTACTCTCTATCGTACTACGGGGGCGGCGAGTACGCCAGGAGGCCCTGGGATAGACGCTTGGCAGGCAGGATTGGTTCCTTTGGGCCGCGAATATCCGCGGAAGCATCCTATGTCCGGTTGCGAGACCAGCAAGATTAGTATATCCATTCCGAAATCGGAACGTCTGGTATCGCGGCCGCGATCTCCGCAGTCTCAAGCCGTGCCGGACGGTCAGGGAGGTCGAGGTATTCTATGGTCGATCGGTCAATTCTTACGTACTTCATGTGTCTCAGTTTTTTCAACGCTCGGATCAATTCATTCCCTGGACTTCGACAAGGAGTGCGAAGGACGACCACATCCACGCGATCGAAATAGCGACATTCGCCAAGCCAAAGCGGCCCGCTTAGCGCCTTGGGAAGAAGAGAGGCCCGGAACACACTTCCGCCGTGCGTCTCGATTGTTGCGGTTGCGTCTCGCTCTTCCTTTGCCTCCACCGCCATCCAACTGCAAGGAATGGCGACAGCGACGACCAAGACCAGCAACGACCGGACGCCAAATTGGAAACGCCCACGAAACAATAAGGCAACCCCGAACCACAGCAGCATCGCCAGCATCGCCACGCCCACGCTGGCCATACACGCCAGAACGGTGTAGCCCTTGTGCCACGCTGGCCAGCCCAGCCAGTTCGATAGCCAAAGCAGGCAGTCCACGACCAGCAGGAGCAGCACCAGCCGATCGGGCGTCAAGCGATACCATCGCAGCTTCGGAGTGGCTTCGTTCATAACCGCCAGTATAGCACGGGACGCGACGGCATGAAGTGGCCCGCCGTCGAGCCGAACACGCTGGCCACTGGCGTCGCCAAGCCAGCTCAGATGCCCCAGTAGTGGCATGGCTGCTTGACCGCGGGCAAGACGGCGGCGGTCGCTGGACTCCAAACGCCTGCTTGCTTCTGCTATGCTAAGGGAATGACCCCTGCATCTCGGAAACGCCGATGGTTTTGTCTCAAGCGGAACTGGGTGCTGTTGGCCTTCGTCGCCGTCTATGGATTCCTGCTATTGTCCAAGCAACTGGGGTGGTTTGGCTTCGATGAGGACAAGGATAATCGGCTTGTGATCGCCGTGGCGGCGGTCGCCGTACCAATCCTCCTTATGGCATTCTGGGTCGTTGTACGCTGGGCCTTCCGCAGGCGGCTCCAATACAGCCTGCGAACGCTGCTGATATTCGTCACACTCTGTGCGGTGCTATGCAGTGGACTTGGCTACAAGCGGCGCGTCGAGCAGCACCGTGAGTTGATTCGGCAGGAATTTCGGCAACTCGGTTATGACGTGAACTGGGATTCGGCCCACTGGTGGTCGATGGAGCCAACGTATGCAAGTTTCACTCCCAACAACTACTTTCACCTCCCCCGTCTCTACACCGGCAATGAAATCACCGACGACCAGTTGAATGAGTTGAAGCCTCGACTTCAATCCGTCGAGATCCTGTTTCTGGATGGCACCGCGGTGACCGACCGTGGCATGGAGCATTTCGAGGACATGAAGGAACTGCGGGCCCTGGGGCTTGGCTCAACCGCAGTTACCGATGTCGGCCTAAGCCACTTGGCTCAACTGACACGGCTGGAAGCACTATTTCTGGGTGGTACAGGCATTCCCGATCGGGATGTCGCTTGGTACGCCCGGTTCTGCAAGCGTCAGGATCTGACGACGCCCGTTGCGAGCAAGGTGACCGACGCAGGGATGGCGAGTCTGAGGCAACTCACCAGACTAAGGCAACTTAATCTACGCATGACCAACGTCACGGATTCGGGCCTTAGGCAACTAGAAGCCCTGACCCGTCTGGAAGAATTGAACCTCGCTGAAACCCAAGTCACTGACGCCGGCGTGGCAAAACTTCAGCAGGCCCTGCCGAACTGCAAGATAACCCGCTGACATGACCGACCCCACACCTACCCGCCGCTTCCGTCCGACGCCCGCCTGGCTGATCTGCGGCTTGCTGGTCATCGAAGGTCTGCTATGGCTGTCGGATCGCTTTCAGTGGCCGACGTGGCACAAGGGCTATGCAGTCTTGATTTCCGTGGCTGCGGTCGGCCTGGTATTCGTGGTCATGCTGCTTTGGCTTATCGTAGCCCTCGTCTTCCGCTTGCGATTTCAATTCAGCATTCTCTCGCTCCTCGTCCTGACGGTCGCAGTGGCCCTCGCGTGCAGTTGGCTGGCGGTCGAGATGAAGGCCGCGAGGGAGCAGGGGGTGTTGGTCAATGAGTTCAAGAGTGGAGGAGTGAAGGTGCAATATGATTGGGAGTTCGATGCAGGAGGCAATCCACTTCTAACCGCACGACCATCAGGACCTGCATGGTTGCGGACTTTATTGCGAGACGACTTTTTCTCAGACGTTTCCGACATGTCTTTCGGCACCGACGCCACCGACAAGAGCCTGGAACACCTCGATGGCTTGACCCAACTCCGATGCTTGTTTCTCGGCTCCACGCAGGTCACGGACAAGGGACTGGAACACCTGACAGGCTTGACCCAAATCCAAACCTTGTGGCTCAGCGACACGCAGGTCACGGACAAGGGACTGGAACACCTGACAGGCTTGACCAAACTCCGCACGTTGGCGCTCCAGGCTACCCAGGTCACGGGACTGGAACACCTGACAGGCTTGACCCAACTCCAAACGTTAGTGCTCATCGACACCCACGTCACGGACAACGGACTGGCAAACCTGGAGGGCTTGACTCAACTCCGAGAGTTGGTGCTCGCCGAGACCCAGGTCACGGACAAGGGGCTGGCAAACCTGAAAGGCTTGACCCAACTCCGAGAGTTGGTGCTCAGCGACACCAAGGTCACGGAGAAGGGGCTGGACCACCTGAAAGGCTTGACCCAACTCCAATCGTTGGACCTCGACGGCATCCAGGTCACGGACTATGGGTTGGAACACCTGAAAGGCTTGACCCAACTCCAAAGATTGTCGCTCTACCGCACCCAGGTCACGGACCAAGCCGTGAACAAACTCCAGCAGGCATTGCCGAACTGCAGGATAAACCGCTGACACCTGCGTCCCATCCTCGGCCCCCCGCAATCCGGCAACCGGCACCGCGGCTGCCGGAGGCGATGGGCGGCGAGAAGGGGGGTGTTGGAACTTTTACTCCCACTCGGCTTCGGCTGCGGCGGCCTTGCGGTCGAACTCGGCTTGGGCTGCCATCCGCTTATCGACCAGTTCGATCACGGTGCGGAGTTCACTGGCTTCGGCTTCGGCGACGCTAGAGAGCTTTTCGCAGGCTTTCAAGGCGTCCCCAAGCTGCTCGCGTAGCTTATCGGAAAGCAGGCTCGGGGGGAGGTCTGGCACCTGTTCCGCGATGTTGAAATCCTCGCCGAACCAAATCTGCCCGTGGGCTCGGACGTAGGCATCCCCCTGCGTGCTGAGGTGGATCAGTGCCTTCGTTAGGCTCGACGGGACCTTGAAGGGGCGACCGGCACCGGGTTTGCGGCGGACGCCGAACTTCTGCTTGATAGCGTCGTACAACTGCTGAGAGGTCAGGCTTTCGGCAATGACCTTCGCCTGGAACTCGGCTCTTTCTTTCGGGTCGCCCAAGGCGGCCAATTGCAGCACATGACTCGGAGTTATGACGTCGTGCTTGATCAGTTCCCGGAAGGTCTTGGTGCTATAGGCTGTCGCGAGCCGGAAGCACTTCTGCAGCAACTGGGGCGGCACGCCAGGCATCTTCTCGGTCAGGCGTTCGAAGAACCGCTCGCCGTACATCTTCTGGTTGCACTTGGCACGCTCCCGCTGTACGTCGGAATAGTGCTTGGCGACGATCGCGCCAATGTCGTAGTGCCAGAGAAGCGTGCGCTGCCGTTCGGACCGCAAGCGGCTGCGCTCCTCGGTGAACTTGGGCTTGAGACTCCGTTACGGCCGGTGCCAGTTCTTCTTCCTCAAAGTCCTCGGTGAAATGCGGCCTCTCGGGCCGATTGATCTGCTTGCTGGGTGTGTATGCCTGCGGCATATCGATCTCCTTCAGGAGTTGTTATTCACGTTAATAAGATCTACGGTTTCGGACGGTCTTCGACGTGCGGGCTGTATCGCCGTATCGGCAGTGCCTCTTCGGGCGGCGGCTCTGGCGGCGAGCGGTAGGCAGCGCCAAATGTTCGGGCACTCGGTTCCTTCGGCGGCTGGTCTCGCTTTAGTTGTGCGAAGTTGGCATCGACGGTATAGTTGCCGTCGACATCAATCAGTGGGACGCACTTGGGCTTGCGCTTGGCCATGTTCGGTTAATTGGCTGGGGTCGCTTGCTTCGACCGATGGATAGGAAACGCCGAAATGGGACGCGACGGCCTCGATATCGGCGTGCTGGAAGATACGCTTATTGGCTAGCCGCAGGGCAGGCTCTGGTATTCGGTGCGTGGCGATGGCGTAGGCGATGCGGTAGTGCTGGAGCTTGAGAAGCTCGGACACTTGCTTGAGGGTCAGGAGCTCGTTCATGGGTCCTCTTGGAATTGGCGGTTGTGGCGGTTGCGACAAAATGTCGCAACCACACTATCTAGGTTAGCGCATTCGGTCCGGAAGCGCAAGAGGCGTTTTTACAAGTTATGCGGAGGTCCGAATCGAGCGGTACAAGGGCTATGCGCCACCGCGGACAGATTCAATCGAACGCGGCGGTGTATCGGGGAGATGGCACGGCGGCTGTGCTTGGGTCGATCTTGCCCGAACTTCCCAGAGAAGGGCTTGGGCACGCCATGACCATCAGCTTGCTGACGGGACAAAACCCTATTCTCGATAATTAGATTGCATAACGGGTCAACCGCTGGTGTACGGCCGTCGTGAGGCATGCCCTGTGAGCTTCTTGGAGCCCGCTGGACGGCACTTCGGGCAGAAAGGTGGCTGGGACATGCTTTTGGGGACAGCGGGGCTCTGGATCGCGTTGTACGCTCCCTAGAACAGATTGTGGCGGCGTTCGGGCCCATTTGAGAACAAGGATCGCGGTAGAGTTTGTTCTTGTGATGAAAAGTGTCGGGTTACGACAGCTTCGGCACTTGGCGGGAATCGCAGGCCGGGCGTCCGCAATGCTCGCGGCTTCGACACCCCAAATCAGAATACGGCAACGAGAACCGGCAGATGGCATTTCAAGAGGAAAACCACCGGCGATGCCACGATGCAAACGCTAGACGCAGCCAGCTTATCGCGGTGACGCTGGCGTGCTATGAAACGCTCGAAGACATCATGGGCAAGCCACCGGGCAGTCCCGCCCTACGCAAGGCACTGAACGAAGCCGGCCACGCAGTAAGCGACCGAGATGCCCGATGGCTCGTAACGCACCTGCCGGCCCACGACACTCGTGCTGGGCGTCCCTGTGTCCCGAGACAGCCCGCACACGTCGAAATAGCTTAGGATCGACGTCAGAACGAAAAAAGCCCGCCGACAGCGACAAAAAAAGAAAGCGGCCCGGTAATGAGCCGGGCCGCCCCTATCACGGCGGTACGCGGCAACGAGTCGAACTAGGCGTTGTCTTCCTTGTCGTCGAACGCCTCTACCAGCAGTTCGATGAGGCGTTTCGGGTTCTCGGCAGGCAGCCGCACGAGTCTTGTGCCAAAATCGAAGTGCTTGTAGATGAGAACCTGGCCGGGAGTTTCCCACAGTTCGTAGCAGACGATTTCATCGGAGTAGCGACGCTCGGTCACGATTTCGGCGTGACATTCCTTGGGCTCGGTAGCGACAAGTACCGACTCTGCCTCAACGTCTTCGTAGACTTCCTGGTCAGGTATCCGGCCCAGGCCGCCCGTCCACAGGCTGCGGATTTCAGCCGCGGTTGGAAGGTCGGCGGGCTGTTTGGAGCCGATCATCAGGTGCAGGTCAGCGTGATAGCCGTACTCGGTGTCAAAGTATGTCGCCAAATCAAGTTTTTCCCAGGCAACGTATATTCCAGCATCGCGAAGACTCCGCAGCCATTCGGCTAGGTCGTGCGGCGTGAAGAAATGTTCGACGGAGATAAGCGTCGATTTGTTGTCCGTCAGAAGGTCGGCGAGCGGCTGGGCACGCGGCATTTTGTAGTAGCTGGAATCCGAGGGCCGCTGCCATGCCAGGATATTCTCGACGGTATCGCCAGGATATGGACAATCATCCGACATTGCGAACGCAACACCTTCCGCGAAGACAATATCGAACTTCTGACCCGTCAGATCGCTCGATAGCATTTCTGTGTCCGCACGGATGAACTGGACGTTCTTCAGCCGCAGCTTCGCTGCCAGCTTCTTCGCACACTCGATTGCATCTGCGGATTTGTCGACGCCGGTGATCGTTGCCTCGGGGTAAAGCGTGGCATAGAAGCAGGTCGAAATGCCGACATCGCAGCCGAGTTCGAGTATACGGTTCGGCTGTGGCAGATTTCTCTCGGCCAGCCAGGAGAAGTATTCTTCGTAGCGGGTGCCATCGTACTGCGAGCGGACGGCAAGGGCCAATTCGAGGTTGCCGGACTTCAGGGACGCGGCCTGCTTACCCCTGTAAGATTTGGTTTTCGTGGCCTCCAGGTACTCGGTTGCTCCGACACCGAAACGCTGGAGGAGCCTTTGCTCAAAGTCGTTTTCGGAGAGAAGGTCCGTGATGCCGACAGCCTTGAAATAGGTTTTAACGATGTCGGGCGTTTCGTCCTCGAACTGCCAGGGGTGCGTCTCGGCAAGCGAAACTGGATTTTGGGTGCAGGAAGATACTCGGGTTGATTCATTTGTCATTTTGTTTTTCCCTTGTTTGTGGCGGGCGATCGGCACAACGGCTCGGTCGCCGAAAAATCAGATCAGAAGGTAGGCCGCCGCAGAACGGCGGCTTGGGCGATGCAGGCCATCGCCGGCGTAAAGAACGGGCGGAAAAGCGTCGGGGCCTGTCACGATCCCCAAGCGATGTCCCAGACACCATCATCGGCCAGGCGAAGTCCCTCGAAAAAGCAGTGATGGACATCGACGCCGCCGAGCCATGGGGCTCGATCGCGTGTTCGCCGCTCCGTTTCTTCGACCGCGTGCAATAACTCTCGCACCGTGAAGAATGCCCCATTTGCAGCATCGTGAGCGACGACTTCACCAGATAGACCACGCAGCCTGATCCGGTTGCCGCGAAACGCAACGCTGTCAAGGTCTTTCAGCGTCAAGTCGCGAGCGCGTCGCTCTCGCGGTGAAAGACTTCGGCGTGGAATCTCAGAGTCGCAACTTTAGCCTCGGGCGAGGCACGCAGATTATATGTCATAGCAACCGGATCGGCGGGAGCAGTAAGCGTGATATAGAGCGTTCCACTGAGGCTGTTGAAGAACTCCAGTTCGGGCACGGAGTGGCTCCGTTGGCAGGCCGTGTCGGTAGCCTGGGCTGAATCGAGATCGTGAGAAGATGTTTGGACCGTGTTGTCTGACATGCTGTTTTCTCCATGTCTGCGAGGGTGGCGACAGGCACGATGGGCCGATCGCCAGGAAATCAGATCAGAGGGTAGGCCGTGGAGACGCCGCATGACGCCTCCACGGCTCCGGCGGCAAAGACTACCGCCAGCTTTAGAATGGGCAGGGTCCTGCCGAGCAGCTATGCCACCGGCATTTCGTCAGGTCCATCGAAGTCGTCCTCGTCTTGCAGAATTGTTGCAAGCTCTTCTGCGACCAGCTGGTCGATCACAGTATCCGGTCCGCTCAATTCGATATAGTGCGTGTCGGCCTGGACCTCGACAGGATGGTCGGCGATGACCTTGCTGATCGCTCGGAGTTGCTCCGCGGCGGCATCCATCCGAGACGCATGAGCCTCGAAAGCTTCTGCTGGACTGGCGGTGGTAGAAACGTGACACGCGAAATCGTCGCCCGCTTTGAAGTATGGGAGGTGAATTTCTACGGTTTTCATTCTTTGTTCTCTATGTTTTTGCTGTTGCTTGGGCGAGCGGCATAACGGCCGCTGGCCGGAAAATCTGATTGTAACCCGCCGCGAACGGCGGGTACGGTGGTGCGGGGCACCACGGGCGTATAGAGAGGCCGTCGGTGGCCTATTTCTTTGCAGAGCCAGGTTTGGGCTTCGATTTCTTCTTCGAGGCTGGCACGCTTTCCTTGGCGGCTGGCTTCGGGGTGCCCTTTGGGCTGGTCTTCTTTGGCATGATTTCCTCATGTCTTGGGCGTCGGCAGAACCGATCGCCGGGATTGGATAGGTAGATCGCTCAGTCGCCGACAAGGCAACGGCGGTTACGGCGATGCGGGGTCATCGCCAGCGTAAAGAACGGGCGATCGACGTGCGATGCCCAGAGGGTAGGAGTCACGGGGAACGGGCCCCAGTTGTCATAATAGCAATACTACCAAAACCAGGTTGGCGGCACAAGTAGCCTAGAAGATTTTCCGTGTGCCGGCCGCCATTCTCTAAGCCTTTAGGCTCCGCCGCAGGATTTTGTTCTTTATCCTCGCTGCACTAGGTCGCGAACCGTCTGACGAACATTTTGTTCGTCGCTGGGCGGCTGATTGTGGATGTCGTTCCAGAGCAGGCAGACCTCTGCAACCACGTCCGGGTCGAGACGCTCCTCAAGCAGGTAGCGGGCAAGCTGGACGAGTCCGTCACCGTTCCGTGCCACCGGTCCTGACGCAGAGCCATCCCCTGGAATCAGGGCAGGGGAGTCGCCGGTAACGCTCACGATCGCCTCGATTGCTTCCCTATCTTCCAGCCATCGCGAACCGCCCCACACGCGTGTCCAGTGGGCGTTCGTGTGGTGCCGTCCCGGCAGTCGCCACCACGAACCATAAGGTCGGTGTGGGTTTACCTCAGGCTCGCCGGGAAATACGGCGGGGGCCTGCTTGAGCCCGAAGTTCGTGTAATTCTGGACGAACGCCCAAACGAAGTCGTGTACCCGACGCGACGACGCCGGTTCGGAAAGGCAGACCAATAGATGGAAGCCGCCAGATCCGTTGGCATCGAGCAGCAGCGGGCGAAACCCCAGCAACCGCAAGTCGTCGTACCATGCGAGGGCAGCGTCGAGGTTCTGTTCCACAAGGACCGGTCCGGCGTCACCATGCTGATCCACGTCGATAGCAAACCACCGGCTTGTATTGTCGATGGAAATGGCATGAACGCCGATCAACTTGCCCACGTCGTTCCCACAATAGTGCGTTTCGATAACGTTGCAATCAAGGCTTCCGAAGACGCGATCGTCCTCGAACCACGGTGCGGTGTACGTAAGAAGCTGGCCTAAAAAGCGTCTTTCCGGCGACTTATAGGTGCGGTAAACGTCGGTGCGATTGACCAGCCGCTCCTCCGTCCACAATGTCAGGCGTTCGGATGCCTCACGCCAGTCGTTGCCTGGCTGGTCCTTCATCCACGCTTCAATGGAGTGGTAAAGTTTTGGCTCCGCCGCAGCTTCGGCGGGCCGGTCGATCGTGTTGTTGCTGTCGATTACTGTCGCTTCCATGTGGTCACTCTCTTTGACTTGTGTCATATGCTTGTTGGTGATTTATGCCTCAACGGGCTCCGCGGCGGTTGCCGCCGCAATCTTTGCGCCGAAGTGTGCCGCCAGCCGTTCCATGTCGACAGGTTCGAACACCCGGCGACCGCCGATTCGCAATCTTGTTTCGGGCACGGCTCCGGTAAAAATCGCGTGCTGGATCTGATAGCCCTGCACGCCGAGTTGCTTCACAACGTCTTTGAGCGAAAGCATCGCTGACATCGAAAACTCCTTGTGCCGCGTCGAGCGGCGGAAAACGAAGACACCCGCTTCACGCCCGGGGCACCCAGCCGCGGAGAACCGTAAAAGTCGGGCAGGTAAGAAACGACCAGATTGGCGGGGGCAGCCGCCGCAGGTCAACGCTAAAAAGGCTGTAGAAAGTCAAAAGGCAAACTTAGTATTGCCATAAGATGACTGTAGCAGATTGGCACTGGACTTGCAATACCCCCGCCAAGTTTATTTGTGTAGAAGATTGCCGCGGCTACGGAAAACGCGACATTTTATTCTCAATAATTAAATCGGGGACAGACGATGCCCCTAGTGCTGCCGGTAACGCTTCTTCGCCCGCTCGCGCATAGCGATTGGCCATTCCAGTTGGCCAAATGGCGAGTTCAGACGAGCGTCCGCCTGCCGGCGTACTCGGCGATCAGCAGGCGGACAAGAAGCGGACCCAACGAGGTTCGATCACGTAGGCAGGATGCCGAGCCAAGACGTGTGGAGCGCGGAGAGAGGGGCTTGCAGAGAGAAATCGCGAATCGTGGTCCGCGAAGCGTTATCAGGATGTCCCAGTTATTGCTCGGAGCCTGACGGCGAATTATACTGGTGGCGTGGCAATATCGAGGGGCGCGGGCATATGGCGGCACGACGCAGCCCGGCAAGTGCGGACGTGGCACGTGGGAGATCAGAGACGTCTTGAAGGAGAAGTGCGATGAAATGGTCGATTGGTGCTTTGGCGGGCTCTTGTTTGGGCGGACAGGGCGAACACATTCATGGCGCGATCGGCGGGGTCGTGGGCGTGACCTTATTGATTTCGCTCTTGTTGATTGGAAGTCAAGCCAGCGCGCAGACGCTTACCACTTTGCTTACCTTCAGTGACAGCGACGGTTCGTTATATTATCCCGAAGGCGGTCTTACGCTTTGGGGATCGACTCTGTATGGGATGACCCAAAACGGCGGCGTCAACAGCACCGGCGGGGTTTTCAGCCTGCCCGTGAGCGGCGGGACGGCTACGACGCTGTTCGCGTTCGGCCCCAGCGGTTCGAGCCCTCTGGGCAATAATCCCCAAGGCTGGCCGACGCTCAGCCCGGACGGCTCGACCGTTTATGGGAATTGCAGCAACGGCGGTGTCTATGAGGACGGCACGGCCTTCAGCGTTCCCGCGAGCGGCGGCACAGCTACGACGCTGTTCTCGTTCGGCAACTCTCCGAACGGCACAAGCCCTGATGGCAGTTTGATCCTCATCGGTTCTACCCTCTATGGGACGGCGGTTCGGTGGCGCCCACAGCTACGGAACTGTTTTCAGCCTTCCCGTGACCGGGGGGACGGCTACGACGCTGTGCGCGTTTGACGGCTCCAATGGGGAGTATCCCAACAATAACAGCCTGACGCTGAGCGGCTCGACCCTGTACGGTACGACCAGTGAAGGCGGAACTTATAATGACGGCACGGTTTTCAGCGTCCCCGTGAGCGGCGGAACGGCTACGGCGCTGTTCTCCTTCGGTAACGTCGATGCCGCGGGTGGTTTGACGCCGAGCGCTGACGGCTCGACCCTCTACGGCATGACCGACCGGGGCGGCGCTAGCAACAACGGCGCATTATTCAGCCTTTCCGTGAGCGGTGGCACAACCACGACTTTGCTTTCCTTCAGCGGCACCCAGAGCATAACACCCCAAGGGAGTTTGATTCTCAGCGACTCGACGCTGTATGGGATGATCGCTATCAGCGGCCCGGTCGCCGGCGGAGAGATCTTCAGCATCAACACGAGCGGCGGCAACTACACCGATTTGTTCGACTTCAACGGCGCGAATCCCGTCGGCAATTTGGTGCTCGACGGGTCGACCCTGTATGGAACGACGTTCCAGGGTGGCGCCTATGGCGAGGGCACAGTATTCTCGCTGAACCTAGCGCCAGTCCCCGAACCAAGCTCGCTAGCCCTTCTCGGGGCCGGTATTGCCGGGCTGCTCTGGTGGGCTTCGCGGCGTCGAAGCGCAATGAGAACCCCGGAGCCCTTAGGCCCCAACCAAAAGGCAAAATAAGGAAGGCAAAACCGGTAGGGTCGCCGGGTAGCTCACTTGGGGAGATGGGGAGAAGAAAGGGACATCACTTAAATCCAGATGTCGGTGATGGGGCTTAGGTCGTCGTTCTTTGCCGCCGGGCCGGGCGCCAACGCTTGCTTCACTATGTACCCGGGTTTATACTCAAGCCTGAGTCAAATTCAATTTTTTATCAATCAGGTCTATCAGGCAATTGGAGGTGTGATCATGGTATGGACCCAAAGAAGGCTCTTCGAGGTGCTTTCCAAACAAAACCAGGAATGGGTCAAGCGAGGAGACGGTCAGGGACACAACGAGCCGGGAACGCTAACATGGCTCTATCGGCAGTCAACGGACTGCGCGGTTCTGTATTCGCCTGATAAGGAGACCAATCGCCCGCTGCACCTGAACCCCGGCAGACCAGAGTGGAAGACGGAAATCTACAAGGAAATCCTGCCGGCTATTAAGTCGGTGCATTTGGAACAACGGGCCCAGGAAGACAGACGACGCAGTTTTTTGCACTGCGAAGTGCGTGATCCTAGCAGGGACAGAGATGAAACGGTCAACGGGTGGAAGATTATTGCCGAGGCGCTTGGTCTCGGAGATGTCGGTGATGTCCCTGGGGCTTAGGTCGTCGTTCTTTGCCGCCGGGCCGGGCGCCAACGCACCAAGGCCAAAGCCCAAAACCGCCCGTAGCGGCGAGTAACGCCCGTTCAATCAATGCAGGGAGCCTGAGGATCGCAGTTGGGAGAACCTTGCGGTACTTGGTTCTCCAGAGGTTGCGCGGCAGTTTCGGGAGAACTGGGAGGTGGCAAGGCCTCGGGTATCGGTGCCGACTCCACCGGCAGCGCCTGCTGCGCGGTCTCTTGGGCAATGAGGGACAGAAGCTGCTCGTCGGTCATTTCGCGAACCGTGAGTTGGATGGGTCCGCCCTGCGGGCCGGTGATTTCGGTCTGTTTGGGCGAGTCAAGGCCCTTGAAGCTCGCGGATCGCCTTATTAGCCAGAAGTGCGGCGTCGCCCGACTGCCGCTCGGTGGTCTTGGTCCGCTTGCGGGGTCATGGAGGCAAGCAGCGAATTGACGGCGTCGGGGTCGAAATAGCATACCGCTCAGCCCGGTATGTCAGGGCGCTCGACGGCCAGGGCAGCAGATCTTTCGCCAACGCATTGTAAACCGTTTCCCATGTCCACTGCATGGTCGGCCCCTCCGCGAATATTTAGCTCTGCTTTTGCGATGCTCCGCCCGCCATCTCGTACGCTCTCCGCAAAACCTCGACGACATACTCCACCTTTTTGTGATCGTCGGGACTGAAGAACAAGTGTATGTCGTTCGGATTCTTAGGCTGCGGCTTGAAAATCCCGCGAGGATCTGCATCCCGGCGGTAAACGTACACAACAAACTTCCCGCTCTCCGCGCCTTTGACATTGTATCGAATGAAACCGAACGCCTTACCGCCAGGAACGGACAACTGGTAACCGTTGTGGCGGTCTTTGAATTTCACCTGCCGCCCGATTTTCTGAGCGAACTTACGGCACTCCGACAGCCGTTCCTCCAAATTCGGTGAAGACGTTAAGGCAGCTTGCATCCGCTTTTCCTCCTGTATTACTGATAGGAAATCTGATTCGACTCAGCCTAAACCAGAGGAACTAGTGTGTCAAGGACCGAAGGGGCCATCACTGATTGCCGATGGTGCCGCGCCCGCCCTCATTTGCACTCCGCCCACGTCCTGCCCGTCTTGACCTCGACTTTCAGCGGCACCGTGAAGCCGGCGGGCAGCGTTTCCATCGCCGCGACCACGAACTGACGCGTCTCCTCGACCAGTCCTTCCGGCAGTTCAAGCAGCACGGAGTCATGGACGGGCAGGAGCATCCTGACCCCATCGGGTAGCTCGGCGTTCAACCGGATCAACGCCATCTTCATCAGATCGGCAGCGGTGCCCTGGATGATGGTGTTTACGGCGTGGCGGCGGGCTTCGGCAACGTCGCCAGCCAACCTCGAATAGATGTTCGGCAGGTAGCGGCGGCGTCCGAAGAGGGTGCGGATTTCGCCAGTATTTTCGGCTTGCTGGTGGACTTCGGCAATCCAGGCGGCGACGCCAGGGTAGGCTTCCGCGTGTGCTGCCAGCAATTCCTCGGCGCGCTGCATGGTCACGCCCAAATCATCGGCAAGACCGTAGGCGGTCTGCCCGTAGATGATGCCGAAGTTCAAGGTCTTGCCCAGAGAGCGTTGCTGGTCGGTCACGTCGGCTTCGGCGATACCGAGCACGCGGGCGGCGGTACGAACGTGCAGGTCGATGTCGTTGGCGAAGGCATGGAGGAGGGCTGGATCTTGAGTGAAGTGGGCGAGGACGCGGAGTTCCATTTGCGAGTAGTCCGCTTCAACCAGAAGGCAGCCTGGGGAAGCTTCGATGGCTCGGAGGACTCGCCTATCGAGGGCCTGTAAAGGTGGGTCGCTGCAAGAGAAGCGTCCGGTGAGAGTGCCCAGCGGGTCAAGGTTGCCGCGTACGATCGACGTGGCGGGATCGACGGCGGCGAGGACGGCACTGGCGGAGTCGTAGGCAGACTTGGCATCGCGGTAGGTCTGGAGGTGGGCGACCAGGGGACTTAGCGGCAGTAGCTGAGCCAGGGCGGCCTTGGACACTGCCTGGTTGCCGTGGCGGGTCTCCAAGGGGCACGGCAGGTCGAGGTCATTATAGAGCAGCCGGCGGACGGCAGCCGCGTCGTCAGGATTGAAGTCACGGCCCGCTTCACGACGGAGCGTGCGGCGGGCTACCTCCATCCGCGAGTATTGACTGCCTCGAATGTCATGGAGCACCGGCTGGTTGACCCGCAGCCCCGTGTTGAGCATGACGGCGGTCGGGATGGCGACCGGCAGTTCGATCTGGCGGTAGACGGTGCCCAGGCCCTCGTTGTCGATCCGGCGGAGCAGATCGGGGGCCAGGCGGAGCATCGCGCCTACGCGCTCCAGGGACGCGCTGGAGGCGCTCGGGGGCGAAACCAGCCCAGGAGGCTCCGGCTGTTGCAAGAGGGCCAGGAGGGCGCGTACGTCGTCGTAGGAGGGCGCGAAGGGCAGGTCGTGCTGAAGCTCCACGGCGAGCGCAAGCCGGGCGTCATAGCAAATGCGCGGACGGTTGCCGAGGGCCTCCAGGACGCCGGCAACATCCTCATGGAAGCGCGGAATTTGACCCGGAACGGCTATTATGACGGCGGTCAAGATAGACCGGCCGGGCCCCAAAAAGGTAGCGGGAGATTCGCCGGCCGGGACGTAATCGACAGCCACAGGGACTTGAAGGGGCAGATTTTGATAGCACATTGGTTGCGATGACGATGAAATGGCCGGCGGCTGGGTTATGGGATGGGCCGGCGGCTGATAACTACCCCAGCAAGGTAGAGGCAGTAGAGGGTGGTAGCGGGAGCCGGAAAACTGCCAATTTACATAACATGTTGTTATACAAGGACTTACGACGACAGGTAGATGGTAGACCCATTTTCGCGTTTTATAGTCACATATATACGGGACAATTTCACACATATATGTGCAAATTTCCCCTATATGCGTATATAATAATTACTATCTACCATCTACTTTTATATATATAAGGCTCAAAAAAGCCCGTAAAAACCAGGCTCAAATCAAGGTAGACCCAGAGGTAGAGGGAGGGCTCTTCCCTCTACCTGCCGCCCGGGACCCCGTTTTTCCCGCGTTTCGGCCCACTTCCCACCTTGGCCGGGTAGACCCAGATTTGGCTTTGGGTTTGGGCCGCCGTTTGGCCCCTTTGGCCCCGCTGGTCTTCGAGCCGGCCTGGACCTTGGTTGTGGCCTTGTGCCCTGCGGCTTTGCCCACCTTTCGCTTGGCCGCGCATACGGCATCGACTGCTGGGCCGGCCGCCTGTTTCTTCCCGACTTCGCGCTTCCTCTCTGTGACCTTCCTGACCTTGTACGGCCGGCGCTGAAACTCGGCAGGTCCCGGTTCGCTACGGCCTTGCCCACCGACAAGACGACATTTTCACCACCGACCCTCGTGGCCTCGATCCACTTGCTCGCGCCTTCTCGCAGTAGCGGCGGAACACGAACGTGCCACGCTCGGCCATCGAGGTCTTGGTGCCGTCGTCGTTCTGGTAGAACGGCCCGCCGCTCACGCGGAACTTGTCGCCGGGTTGGAGCACGCCCCGCAGACCGTAGGCGTACTCCCCGTACTCTTGCAGTTTGAGATTGGACATCACAGCCACCCCTGCATCAGCGTGCGGTGCAAGATGCGGAACGCCTTGCGGTTGACCTCGCCGATCTTGACCTGGCGGGTGGCATCCTCGGTGCCTTCCCGTGCCAGCGGCTGGTTGTCGCGCCCGAACAGCACGCCATCCTCGCGAAGCTGCTGGAGCAGGGTCTTTTCGGTGGCCGACAACGGCGGCTTCCCCTGCTGCCGCAACGCCTGCTGAACCACGCCCAGAGCGGCGCTCGTCCAGATCTCCAGGGCGATGTCTTCGTGCCTGGCAACGGCACCCGTCCGTCCGGCAGCCGGTGCTGCGGTCGGGGCTGATTCCTGGCGAGGCTCATCGGCCTGCACGGTCTTGCCGATCAACGGCGGCGTCCCTTGGAGAGGAGGTCCGCCCTGCAAGCCTTGGACCCGCACGGCTCCCTGTTGCACCAATACCGCCAGCGTGCTCAGGAACAGCCGCGACGCCTTCTGGTCACTTACGTCGGCCAAGGTCGCTTGACGCAGCTCAGGGACGTGTTGCCCCACGAAGGTCTGCTTGGCCTCCCCGGCCCCTTGCCACGCGTCGCGCAGGTAGTCGGCCATCTCCTCGAAAGCCGCCGCCAACATGGCGAAGTTGCCGGCGATCCGCAGGTCGTTGTCGCTGCCGGTGACCTCCCGGTAGTATCGCTGCTGCAACTCAGCCACGCGCTCCGCGAAAGCTGGGCCGCGGTTGTTGGCAATAATATGACGGAGGAAGTCGGCCATGACGCCGGCATAGTTCCCCCGCTGCTGCTGGCAGCGCCGGCCGCGCTCCAGGTCCTTCTCGCCCACGGGGTAGGGAATTTTGATGAGCCGGGCGGTGGCGCTGGCGGAGTGGTCGGGCACGTCCTCCCCCGTGCAGACCAGCAAGCCACGGATTTCACGGGTTTCCGCAGCCGTGGCGTCTGCCCTCAGCCGACTACGGGCGGCGGAATCGGCGTAAGCCTGCAAGAGCCAGGTGGCGTCGCCGGGCCGACAATGCTCGGGCTTGTAGTCGTCCACCAGGAACATGGCGTCCCGGAAATAATAGCCCTCATGCTGGATGCGCTTCACGGTGCTGGCCCAACTGATTACCGCCTTCTCACCCGCGATGGGAAAGTCGCCGAAGAGGTTCTGGAACAGCTTCGCCATGAACGACTTGCCGTTGCCCGACAAACCCGCGACCCACAGCAGCACGCGGTTCATGCCGTCCGTGAAGCGGTAGAGCACGGACAAGGCCGCGCCTGACAAGAGGGCATAGCCCACTTTGGCGTCCGGGCAGAGCCGCAGCAGGTCCTCGACGAGATGCTGTTTGGTGGTGGCCAATTGCTCCGCCGTGATCGGCCCCAGCCCCAACCTCTTGGCGAACTCTTGGTCGGTCAGGTCAACCTGCGTCGCGCTCTGGTCGGCCGCCTGGAAACCGTTGGCCGTGATTTGTCCGCCGGGGACCATATATACTGTCTTGTCGGCGCTCCAGCCGAAGTTGGTGGACGCCCGCCGCATGGCTGGGCCGCTAACCGCGGAGATCGCGGTGCGCAGCATCTCGGGCTTGCAGTGGATCTCCGCTTTGGCGCCGGCCGCCGCGTAGATGGCCGCGGTCAGCTTGCCGTTGTTGCCGTAGTCCTCGGCGTCGATGGTGAAATGGTGATCGGCACCCAGCAGGGTGATCGTGCCGCGGAAGACGTGCCGGGGCCGAAGGTCATCCGCCACACGGACATCCTCGGTAATCCGCATGACGAAGTTGGTCAGTTGGTGAGGCTCCTCCGACCGCATGTCGTACAAGCCGTACTTGTCGCACTGACCGTCAAAACGACCGTCAGGCCCTTCCGCCACGAAACGGATCAGCGGCTCGTTTTCGGCTGGCTGGTCGGCGGTTGGTCCGTGTCGCCCGCGCTGCGCGGCGCTGTTGCGGATCGCCCGCTGCATGTCGGCTTTCGCCCCAAGTGGGTATCCCAAAGCCTGTAGCCGCTGCCGAAGATGTTCCAAGAGCATCTGGCCGCCCACGACACCGGCTTTGGCGATCTGTTCATAGATCGGCTGCAACGCCGCTTCCAGCGCGTTGGCCGTGAGCCCCGCCGACAGCATGTCCAGCAGCGTCGAAAACCAGTCCTTGGCGCTGTCTATCAGCCGCTGCAACGCCTCCGCGCCGCGGACCACCGAGAAGTCGTCCAAGCCGGTCTTCTCGCAACCTTCGATGTCCGGCAACAAGACAACGCGGACGTCGGTCCCTTCGTCCTTGAGCTTGTCCACCAAGGTGGTGATCGCCGCCTTGACCTCCGGCTTGCGGGTCACGTCAGAGTCGAAGGCGATCAAGGCAACCCGGCCTTGCCAACTGATCCCAGCCATTTCGCGGAATGCCGTGCTGGAACCGCAGACGCCCGGTAAGGCAATTGTCGCAAAACCCTCTTGGTCGGCCTTGAGGGCCTTCTTCTCGCCCTCCGTAATAATGACGGCAGTGACCGACTGGCCGATGCCGTGAAGTCGCGACCGTGTCCCGTTGGGCACGTAGAGGTGGTTGACGCTGCCACGCAGCGACTCGTACTTTATCGCCTTGCCCTGGCTGTCCGTTCGCGGCTGGTCGGGCTTGATGCGTACGTAGCCCCGGTGATCGAGATAGGGAATCACCAAGGCCGGAGAATCGTGAAAGCCGAGCAACTGCGCTGCCGCTGCGGGGGCGGAGCACAATCCCGCGGCGCGGATCGTCTCGTCGCTCAGGCCGCTGGCCCGCAGGTCGGCCAGGTGGTTCTCTGCCAGCGGCGTGCGACGCAGCGAGTCGACGACCTGCTGGACTTCATCTGCATCGGGCAGGACTGCCGGCTCGACACTGTCGACCGGGCCCGGCACGCATAAGCCCTGAGGGCCGCACGGCTGGCCGAGGCCGTCGCCGGCCTGCCCCTGGCCCTCGACCTGGTCAGCGGCGGGTGGATTTTCATTCTCGATGGGCGCGTGGTCGTTCCCACCGGCTGCCCCTGTATTGCGCTCTTCGTCGTGTTCTGGTATATTAGGCATTAGATCAAGCACTCCTTGATTTGTGTTGCTTGCCGCCGATTTCCGGTCGACGGCTAAAATTG
The DNA here is from genome assembly GCA_963824275.1 of uncultured Planctomycetia bacterium. Lineage (GTDB taxonomy): Bacteria > Planctomycetota > Planctomycetia > Pirellulales > Thermoguttaceae > JANXQG01. Next base: position 487,364 of record CAWGOT010000015.1, read on the forward strand.
GATCATCGGTGAGGCCGGTCAACACTGACCGGCCTCGCTGTTTTATACGCCCGCGATCTCTGTCACGGGCTCCGCCGCAGCCTCGGCTGCCGGCAAAGTAACGCCAAAGTGCTCCGCCAGCCGCTGGAGGTCCTCCAGCGTGAAGATCCTTCGGCCCCCGATGCGGAGCCGAGGTTCCGGCAAGCGGTCGTGGGCATACGCATATTGAATGCGGTAGCTCTGGATGTGCAGGAGCCGGGCGCAGTCTTGCATGCTCATGGTTTGGGGCATAGCTAATTCCTCGTTGGTCTGGAAGGTTCTCGTATCGTCGTGTTGATGACAACGTATTCAGGGTACGCAATTTGCCGGCGAGCGCAATAGGCGTTTCCGTTTTTGTATTGCCCGTCGCCAGGCCCGTGGCCGCGAAGAATCGCGGCCACGGACCGAAGGCTAGCCCTACTCGGCCTGGAGCATCTCCCAGTCGCCCAAGACGTTGATCTTGCGCCCAGCGCCTCGATATTGACGTGCGTGTCGAGGACCTGGTTCTGAAAAACGTCGAGCAGATAGTAGACGCCGTAGAAATCAAAACCTCGGCCACGCCTGTGGCAACGCCGCAGGGCCTTCCGCTCCTTTGCGAGTGCCCGGTTGATCCTGGCGACCAACGCCCTTTCGCTTACTGGGTTGGGTGTTTTTCTCATTTGAGTACGTTCCCCATCGCCGCCAATTGTTCTTGGGAAGGGAACTCTCGGACGCGATACCGAGGCGGATACATGCCCAGCGGCTCCATCAGGTCGCCCGCCACGGCAACCACCTTCTCCCACTCCGCCAGTCTCAGTTCACCGCCGTTCACGAAGCCCACCAGATCCGTCTTAGGCAGCTTCGTGTCAAGATCCTGCCCCCATGCAGCCTGGCTACACACTCTGCCATCGGGCAATTGAATCACGCCGAACGTCGCGACGAACACGTCCTCGTCGTTCTTCTCGTGCAGCTTGTCGAGCAACTCCTTCTGATTGGCATAATCCAGCCCAAGGGTCCAAAATCGAAACCGTTCAAACTCCTTGAAAGTGGGATGAGACGGCGGCGGCATCCAGGGCGTCCATCCGTCTCCGTCAAACCGCAGGGCGATCCCCGAGATTGGACTTGGTCCGTTCAGGGCTTCACGTGCGAGCCTCACCATCTTCGACAGCCCCGCACGATCCTCCGACCCCACGACGATCAGACTTTCGCGGTTTGGGATCATGGCAATGGGCTCGCCGCTAACGTGAAACTGCCGAATTGCGTCTTTTAGCAGCAGCCGAGAGGCATCGTAACTATCACCGCTTGCCGACACATAGATTCCGTTGCCCAATATCGGAGCGATGAACCTTGCATCCAGCGACTGCAGGTTCTCCATCGCCGCTTCTAATGCTGCGTGGAAGCCCACGCCCCAGGCATTCAGGACGGCTTGCGGGACCAACCATATCGACTCGCGAAAGTCGTACGCAAGACCAATTCCGAAATGCTCGCCCAGGACTTCACGCGGCTCGTTGACACCGCTTTCATGTTCCAGGCTGGCAAGTTCAAAATAGGCCCGGGAGCGGACCACAGGCAGCAGGTCGGATTTGGCGTCCTGAAAGTCTTCCGGAAATTGCCGGTAGGCACTGAACCATAGACGCACCCGAGCCTTCACGACCCGATCACACCCATCGGCATCATCGGCGGTGATATATTCGTTGTACGCATTTCCGAGAGGCATGGTGGCGCGAAGGTCGCCTTTGCGTCGCAGACAAAACTCCTCCGGGTCGTAGGCGATTTCGCCTTTCTCCCCTGCCTGATGAATGCGATCCATCAGGAGCTTGGCAAAATCGTCCTTGGACGTTCGCGTGCCAACGTGGGCGGGTCGCGATTTGCTCTGATTCTGGAACCTCGACGGGTCCACTTTGCGTGATTTACTCACGGTGTTTTCTCCTAATAATGCGGGGCGTGTGTTTGAACCGCCGATCGCCCCCGCAGGTGATCGGCGTAAGTCTGTTTTCGATAAGCCCGCGGCAGCGACGAATCCCGGCCGCGGGCGTGTGGACATTCAGTTAGGGGGACCGTTCTTCGCAGGCGATCGGTGTAAATCTGTTTTTGATAAGCCCGCGGCGGCGACGAATCGCCGCCACGGGCAGGAAGGTTTTACAATCGGGGTTCATTTCCCTGAGGCCGCGCCACGCGGTTCGTAGCACACTTGGTTACCTTCGTCATCAAGGAACTTCACGCGGATCTCGGCGAGACGGATGTCGGCGGGCTGGCCGGGGTCTTCGTACCTGTGATAGCGGCCTTCGACAAGATAAATTCCGTCGCCCATCCCGGTGGTTGTGACAACTGCCGTACCCTTCGTTTTACCGAGCTCAACCTCGTAATCCGAGTCTGAGCGGTCGGCGTCGTCGTACTCGTTGACATCGACTGGGTCGATCAACAGAAGCGATCCCGTACTGATTGTCACGAGGCCGATTTGCTCCCATGGGGTTTCGGTCTTCTTGCGGCTCTTGGCCGCCGGTTTCCTTTTAGCCATTGGTAAAACTCCACTGTTAAGGTGATTATCAGTCCAGTCACTGCGTTGGTGTCGGCCTTTCCCACGCTGGGATAGGCTCGCACCAAGAGCAGCAATTTGCCGTCCCGAATGGGATGCAGCCACTTTGGGGTCTCAATCGGGCCGCTGGGACCGGCGTGAGCCGGCTCCAACGGTTTGTGCGACACTGCAACGCCTAGCCCGGGCGTTGCCGGTTTCGCGCCTCTACAATCCGTAGACAGCCTCGGGGTTTGACTCGCCGTCTACCGTCTACTGCAGGACGACGAGCACGGCTTGGTCACCTTCACAACCGTGGGCGCGGAACGCGTCGACCAGTTCCCTGGGCATACCGTCCTCGCCCACGTGGACGACGCAGGCGACTATGGATTCGCAATTGCCAACCAACCAGTTCAACGTCTCTTCGTTGGGAGACTTGACCAGCACTTTTCGAAACTCGTACATGTCGATGCTGACACTCATTTTCGTTTCCTTTCGTTCAACTCAGGTTTTCGGGCAAACCACTTTTGCCGTTGGCCGCGCCCATGCTCGGCTAACGGTCGTTCCATTTCGCAGCGCCAATTGCGACGCCGCTGACGTCAATTACGGACCGGGGCTGGCCTAAGCCGGCCCTGGCGTCTTCATGCAACCCCAGCACGCCGTAGCTCTGCGGCGCTGCTGAGGTTGCTGAAACAATCCGCGACCTCATTCAGAAATCGCCTCGGTTTCCGATTCGCCTACGGAGTCCGCAGTCTCGGTGTGACCGCCCTTGGACCGCTGGAGAATTGCATGGAGTTCCTGGTCAATAAACCCTTCCTGCAACAACGCGTCGTAATCGCCACTGTCGAAGAGGTTGATTTCCCGCTGATGCTTCTCCAGCATCGGCGTGAAACGTTTTTTGACCTGTTTGGCTGCAATATGCTTATGCAACTCCTCCAAAAGGTCATTGAGCCGCAGTCCGATCTTGTAGTCAGCCATGCCAAAATAGCGGTAGAACATGGTGTCCGCATGGATGGATTGCAGCACTTTCCCTGCCTGCTGGATCAGCTCTTCCTCGCTCAGCGTGGCGATGTGCTTCTTGGCCGCCTCCCATTTTTTGGGACGTGGCAAATCGCTGGCAAAACTACTGACATTGATAACATTCTCTTCACGCATGATTGTCTTTCTTTTCGTTTCTTCTGGAATAGTGACGTTGTGGCCGACCCTTTGTCGGCCACGATGGATGGCCCGCCTCGTCCGCGAGGCAGGCCGCGTTTACATTCGGGCCGCTCGCTGGCGGCCGTGCCGGGCATAGCACCGCCGAACGGCGGAAGCCGTGCCTGCACTACAATCCGCGACTCTGGCTAGCAAAAAGTGCCGCTTTGACGGTCATCAAGTCGTCGATGGCCGAATCCAAATCGCTCTCGCAATCATCCAGGTTATCGTGGTAGTGCCCACAAAGGTGATCGACGACGAATTTGAAGAGTGTATCAACGCCGGCCACGCCACGGATACGAGCGAAGTACGTGTCGCGGTCCTCGCCTTCCTCCGGCGGCACGACACACATGGAATCAATGTCAGGAAATGCGTTGTACACCTGCAGCGGTGTGAACAGCCTTGCGGCCGCCTGGGGCGAACCCGTCGCCCCGATCGGTTTTTTTCGGTTGTTTGCCATGTAGGCAACCTCCAATGGAATAGAAATGGTTAGGTTGTGCCCGACTCCGATGTCGGCCACGATGGATGGCCCACCTCGTCGGTGTTAGCGGCGAGGCGGGCCGCGTTTACAATCAGGCACCGGGGCTGGTGCCGCCCTGGGCCGGGTTATTCCTCTCCGGTATCGTCTTCGGTCATCCAGCGGTCCTTGTCGGTTTCTTCGTCGTGGACCACGTTCGTATAAATCAACATCTGGCCATAGTTGTCGAAAGCGATATCACAAGCACCGACTGATTCCAAAAGCTTGACTGCCTTTTTCATCGTTGCGATTTCCTTGGCGGTCAAAAACACTTTCTCAGGCGCTTGTTTCACCGTCTTCTTCTTTGCCATTTTCCGAATCCCCCTTTCTAGCCCGCCATGTTTGGCAACCGCCGGCGGCAGGCGTGCCGGCGGGCCCCGTTTGGTTGGGTAGCGCCTGGCTCGCCATCATGGCCCACGCCAGGCGACTTCTGGCCGCCGACGAGCCGGCCAAAATCAGTTAGGTTTGAGTCACAACCCCAGCAACGCCTTAGCCCTGCGGTGCTGCTGAGGTTCCTGAGACAATCCGCGACCTCATTTAGAGGTCGCCACGGTCGGTTGCCCAGCCCCTCCTCGGTCGGCTTGAGGCCCGACATCCTCCTCGATTGGCATGGGTATGGTTCCATGCTTTCGGTTGTATGCCTCCTGTCGCTCACGCCGGCGGCTTGTCTCGTCGATCGCTTCCTTCATACCGGCAGTGGTCTTGTTCGCGTACAGAATAACTTTGCCTGCCACGTGCCTGGTCGCCCGTCCGATAATCTGGATCAACGATCTTGTGGATCGGAGAAAGCCGCCCTTGTCGGCGTCCGCGATGGCCACGAGCGACACGCCCGGCAGGTTCACGCCCTCGCGCAACATACCCACGCCCACCAACACGGCGAGCTGACGCTTGCGGAAAGCCCGCAGCAGCCCGTTTCGTTCACGCACAGGTAGGTCGGAGTGGATCCAGGCACACTTGATGTTCGCTCCTCCGAGGTCGGTTGCCAGGGTCTTTGCCTGGCGTTTGGTCATAACGATAGCCAGGACCTGTTGACCCACCGCAATTCGCGCGCGAATTTCCATGACCAGATCCGCCTGCCAATCCTGCTTGCCGCGGACCTCGATGACCGGATCCAAGAGGTACGTGGGACGCACGACCTGCTCGACGACCGCCCCGGCGGATTGCTCCAGTTCGTAATCGCCGGGCGTGGCAGAAACGAAAATGACCTGGTTCAAGGCACGCGCCCACTCTTCAAACCGCAAGGGTCGCAGGTCGAAGGCACTTGGCAGCCGGTAGCCAGCGTTTACGAGGTTTTCTTTCACTACCTCGTTGCCGGCGTACATGTTGCGGATCTGCGGGATCGTGGCGTGGCTCTCGTCAACGAAGACGAGACATTCCGGCGGAAAATAGTCCAGGAGGGTCGTTGGCGTTGCACCCGGCCCCCGCCCTGAAAAAGCCCGTATATAGTTTTCCATGCCCGGGCACTTCCCTGTGTTGCGCAACAACTCAATATCCCGTGTGACGATCTCATTGAGCCGATCGGCTGCCCGCACGTCGTCACGTCCCCGCAGCTGCTCAAGCTGTTCGGGCAACTCGCGCTCGATCGATTCGATGCCCTGAGCGAGCCGTTCCGGCGGCAAGACGAACATTGTCGCGGGGCGGATCACAAGCTGACCGAGGTCCTCGATCACGGTGTTGCTGACTGGATCGATGATCGCTAAACGGTCAACCCGCCCGTTCTGAAAAGTGATTCGCCAAGCCTGCTGCCCATACGCCCGGCAAACGTCAACCGATTGACCGCGGACGCGGAACTTTCCCGGCAGGAACAACAGATCGTCGCGGGCATACTCGATGGCAGCGAGGCGACCGAGAAGTTCATTTCGTTCCAGCCTATCGCCAACACACAGACTGACCGACACTCTGGCATAATCCTCCGGGGACGACACGCCGAACATTGCGGACGAGCTGGCGACGACGATAACATCCTGCCGCATAAGCAAAGCGTCCAACGTTGCAAGGCGTTGCTGGTAAATCAGGGCGTCCGCCGTGCCGTCCTTTTTGATGTAGACCTTGCGACGGGGGTCATACGCCTCGGGCTGGAACGTGTCGAAGGCGCTGATGAACAAGTGCACAGAACTGCTTAGGAAGAGACGCAGGAACTCCTTATAGAGCTGCTCCGCCAGCAGTTTGTTATGCACGATCACCAGCGTTGGACACTGAAGGGCCGTTATCACGCAGGCCATCGTGTGCCCCTTGCCGGTCCCCGTCGCCGTGGAGGGTTTGATGTTTCTTGCCGGCGCGGAGGCCCTTGACCAGGGCATCGATTGCCTGGGGTTGGTCGCCTTGGGGCTTATAGGAGCTAGTGAGTTCGAAAGGCATTGGTTTCACCTCTTGGATTTGTTGGACGAAGGTCGGGTCTTTGCTGCCGGTGTGGAACGGGCTGCCTGTCGCGGCTTACGCCAATTCTGGGAACGTTCCCGGTTTTTGGTTGTGGCGGCGGAACTTGGCTTGGGTGTCACCTTGTCGTCAGGCGCCGCCGATGCGTCGGCCTGCTCGACGGGGACAGTGGCCTGCGCCTTGCCTACCGCGGTCTTAGTTTTGATCGCCTTCTCGGCCTTCGCGATGCAGTCATCCAGCAGTTTGATGTCGTGCTCGGACGCAGCCTTCAGCCGCTTCCGCAGTTGCCGCAGTTGCTGCAATGCCTTCAGCGTCAAGTCTTCGGCCTTAGCCGCATGCACTGCCTGTCGCAGACGTTGGACGTCGGCGTTCCCCCCGTTCTCAAACGCGAGCAACTTCGCGCCGTAATCTTGCAGGGATTCGACCAGTGCTTCGAAAGGCGAGGTGTCAAGCAAGAAGTCGGTGGAGGGCGGTCGGATGTCGGGCGGGGCGGTTGCTTTGATCTCGTTCCTGAGTGCTTGCACCGAAAGTTCGTCGGCACTGACCTTCTCGATCAAGGATTCACGCTGATCCGCCACGCTGTCGCGGGCAAGGACAAGCAAATGGGACCAGGTGCAGTGTTTGGTATTTTGCATTTCTCGGACTTGGCCCTTCGACCAGAGTTGGGCGATTTTGGCGTAGCCGTAGACCTGGGTCGGTGACCACTTGATCGCGTCGGCAAAAGTCTCGACCGCGTGGTCGCCGTACTTGCCGTCGCCTTCAACAACGTCCCTGCAGTGCTGGGCCCGCTGGTACTCGGTTGGCAGTGCCTGCCGTTCCAGCTCGCGCATGGCTTTGACCTTGGCTTTGAGCGCCGCGTTCATCGACCTGTCGGCCTCGGCAGTCTTGACTTCCGTGTCGCTGTTCACAATCCTTGTTCCTCCAGAAATAATTTGCCGAGCACCGCAACGGCCTCGAACATTCGCGACAGCGGCACGGCGATCGCGGCCGTCAACGCGTCGGGCTGAAGCCCAACTTCCGCCGCGAAGCGAATCAGCGTGCGGGCCTCTACGATCTTCAAGGGCGTCCGCGTTACGACGAACTCAGCGAACCCGCTACCCATCTCGCGCTCCGCGGCCGTCAGTTCGTTGCCCAACGTGATTACTGCCGCGAGCATGGCCTTCGACAAACGAAGCGCGTCGCAATAGGCTACGTTGCAGCGTTCTTGGGTGGGATTGGTCGGACTTTCGTTAGCTACGCCATGTGTCGTGTTTTCCTGTGCGGCAGGCGGCTGGTGACGTTCTTCAACACGACTCGCTGGTTCGGCGTCCAGGCCGACGTGCTCGTTCTGAGGATCGATCACGGGCGTTTCTGTGGTCGACCTCGCGGCCAGCGCCGCCAACACGGCGGCCTTGTTCTCGCTCAGTTCTCTAACGACGCTTTCCGCCCGCTTTGAGCCTTTGATGACCAAGCGGTCATCCTGGGCCTGGACTGTCAGACCAGCAACGTGTGCCTTCTGCAGTAAGCTCATACCGTCCATATTTCCTCCTCGTCGGCCTCGGCCTGCGCCGGTGCGTCGATCTCATCAGCATTGGCGTCGTCAGCGTCGGCGTCGCTGGTTCCATCGGCCTCCTCATCGTCGTCTTCGTCGGAGTCGGCTTCTGCGCTCACCGCCCAATCGATGATTTGCGCCGCAGTGCTTTCTAACTTACGCAGCAGGACCATCAGCTCGTGATTTTCCGGGAGTGCGACAACTTCCTTTTTCCGCAGGATCGTGCTCAATGCCTTCTGCACACCCGTAGCAAAATTCTCGACGCCGGCGATTAGCTCCGCGCTGCAAGCGGCCTGGTCGCCGTCCCCAAGAAGTTTGCGGTTGTTGTCAGGCTTGTCGGGCTTCTTAGGGGGTTGCTTTTTCGCCTTGCGTGTGAGCGTCGACGCCACTGCCTTAGCGACGACTTTCGCCGTGACCTTTTCCACCGGCATCTTCTCGACGACTTTCTTCCAAACCGTGACTTGCTGCTCAGGATTCAGCTTCGCCAACTCACGGGCTTCGGGCCTCGTTGACGGGCGGGGACAGACCCGGCTGTTTACAGTTGTTAACAGTCGTGACGACCTCGGCCGCCTTGATCAATTGGCAGGCACGGGCGCGACCGAAACTCCAACGAGCCGCGCAATACTCATCGAAAGTCTTGAACCCGTCGAGCTTATAGAGGGTTTGGTCACGGATCGTCGCCAATGCCACGCCGACTGCGTAATAGCCTTCGAGATTCGTGCGAATCGTAGCCTCGCACATGCTGAGCAGCCCCTTTTGCTGCGGAGTTGTGAGCACGTCGCCGTCTTTCGGCGTCGTGAGGGTCAAAATCTCCTGACTGGCCTGCACAGCCGGACTGGATTGACGTCGCTTGCGCGTGGTTGTCGTTTTCTTTTGTGCCATTGTGAAATGTTCCTTGTCTAGCGGGCCGGCCAGCCGCTGGCTGGCGGGCGACTTTCCTGGCCGGCAACAAGCCGGCCGAAATCAGGTAGATCGCAAACCGCGATCAACGACCTATCTCAGAATACGCAAACTCGCGAACATCGCTTAGACTCGCGACTAGTCTTTTTCCCATAATGTCCCATAATGTCCCAACATGTCCCAACATGTCCCATTTGCCTTCGTGGTCCCGCGGGAAATGCTTCCGCAACCGTTGTGCTCGGGGATCGTGTCGCAGGCCCGGTCTGACCTACGTATCCTTTTTTGTCTCATCCAGTTTCTTCTTGGCGGTCAAGAGCTTGTCGTCGTCGGCGATCGACTGTGTCCAGAGGTCAAGTGTCTTACCATCGATGGGCCGCACCCAGAGCGACCCGTTGGCATCGCGGCGTTTGAGCGTCTTGTAGTCGATCTCAAGCGCTGCCGCCAACCATTTGCCGGAGCCCCTGGTGGGGCCGCGCCAGTGCTGGCCGGCGGGCGGCGGGCCGCAATGTTTCCATCCGCCCTCCTTGACGCTCGCTGGTTTGTCCGCATTTCTATCCGCAGACTGCCCCAAGGTGCTTGGCGACGCTGCGTCGTCACGCGACGGGCAGGCAGATTCCATGTCCGTGCGCACGGCGATAGATAGGGTGGCCCCTGCACTCGTGATCAAGGCGCAGGGGGCCCCGAGACACGCTATGAAGCAAAAAGCGTGCGGCCCCAGGTCATCGCGCGTGGCGATACCTGTGTTGCAGAAGGAAGAATTCCCAAAAAAGCTGTCACTCGCTTTTGAGCCCGTTGAAGGCGCAACCTCCCCTACCCCACATGGCCCCGTGGAGAGGGCGTCACGCTTGGGCATCATCCGCTAGCGATAAAGAAGTTCGAGGTTATCGGCATTTTATGAATCCTACGCTTGGCCCAAATTGGGCCGCTCTTCAATTCTTCGAGTCGTAAAGTCGGGAGTCAACCCACATCCAATTATATTCACGACGACCGAAAACTGTTCGGTCGAAATGAGATTTTCCTGAGCCGCGGGTAGGCTTGGCTCCAATCCGCGGGACCGCTGAAGGTCGAACATAATTATACGTAAGCCGACGAAAAATCAGTCGGTCGAATCGAGCGATTTTGCAAAATAGTTCTCCGCCCAATTTGTTTACAGGTGTTTTGGGGCATACGGCTGACCGCAGTCACACGCGGACTGCCAAAGGCTCGTCAAGAATATTAGCGAAATGGCGTGCCTTCTCCAGGGCAGTTGGAGATTTTTTTGAGCCGTTCGCCTGGCGACTCTTGGCCGGCAACAAGCCGGCCGATGCCGGAGTGACATCTATAATCGAATCCTAGTGGCCTTCGTTGCTATGGTCGATGTGTTCCAGAGTTCCGGAACACTAGAAATGTGGCCGCATAGATTCCCGACCGCAGATGTTTGCGGCTGGCTTGACACTCGAATAAAAAGTTCTAAAACGGATGTAGCGATTTCGTTGTCGGAACCACTTTCTGATATCCCAACTGAAGAGGCTTGATTGTGCCCAACAAAAGTCAGTCGTCGCGAGACCCGACCTCGTATGAGTTCGCTTACAACCGAAAGTGGATCTGCACGACTTGGCCGGACAGAAGTTACGAGAAGCCGTTGGACTCTCCACGCCCTGATGAGTTCAAGCCCATGCTGCGGCAGAATTGGGCGGATGGAAGTGCTGATTGGTACGTTCGGCGAGACGGATCGGCCATCATCGAAGACGACCTGATCGACCCACGAGCTGCGGCGTGCCTGCAAATCGGCTACTACAGCGAAATGGTCGTTACTGCTCCCAGTATCGCAATCAAAAGTCTTTTGGCGGCAGTTTCGTGTCTGGAGGGACGCGTTTTGGAAGAACCGCGAATCGAGTTGGCAAATCACCTCCAGGGTGCCAGGCACCGCGACCAAATGAATGCTCCCGTGATCTGTCACCGGGTATCGCGGTACGCCTCGCAAATGCTAAAAGAAGACGAGCCCATGTTCAGGTGGTTCGTTTTGGGGCAAGAACTCGGACGCTGCGTGATTCGCCGACGCGTCTGGAAACGACAACTGAAACAGGGACGAGGGCTACCGGTTCAATCGGGCGAGCTCCAAGATGGGATCAACGTGCTTGCTGATGGGTGGCGATTGTTGCCGCTTCCCTCCGTGGCGCGTATCGAGAGCTATTTGAACTTGTGGTTTTCAAGCGACCCCGCGGAAATTCATGATGGAGAGCAGATTTCCACGCTTGTAGAATACTGGAATGAAATTTGGCCGCTGGCGGCAAAAGACGGTTCCCCGACCGTATACCTGTCTGCTTCGGGAGATTATTCCCCTGGAAGCTCGCCACCGGTCGACAAGGTTTCGCACGGGCACGACGACGATATGAGCTCCTTCGAAAATGTTCTCCGCGCCGTCACGGAAATGGTTGAGCCGTCCACTCCGAACTTCACCAATATAGGACAACTCGTGGATCCCAGACTTTATTCTTGGTCGGACGATCAAGTTCGCCGGCTGCTTGAAGTAAAACGGCTATCGGATACGGCGGAGACTTTACGATGGGCGATGGCACAGCCTGAATCTCGTGCTGGCAATTCGCCGGGCGATTTGCGGGACCTTGTTCGCCTCTACAACGCACATCATCAGTCCGAAGAAAAATGGCGGCGGCAATAATCAACGGGTCCGTCTCGTGCTGCGAATTCTCGAACGCCTGGGCGAATACGATGGCTTCGGCACCGACAAAGCCGCCCGGTAGCGTCGCATCGTCCTGGAACAATCGCGGCGTGCCGCCCGTTCTCTTCATTCCGCTGTCGTGAAATGTGTTCCGGAACTCCGGAACACATGGTCTTGCCCGATAGCGGCCCGGTAGACTTGCATCAATGGCAAGTCAACTTCCGGTCCAGCTGGACATGGCGTCGAACCGTAGTCGCCAGTCAGAGTCTGGTTCGTGACCTGAAAGCCCCACAGAACAGGGCAAGGATGCCAAGGATGCCAAGGTTTCGTGTTGGCACCCTTGGCCTCCTCGCTAGGAAAGGAATTACAATGTCCGACCGCCGCCTCGTCAGCCCCTCCGAAATCTCCGAACGCCCCCTGCAATGGCTGTGGCCCGATCGCATTCCTCTTGGCGCGGTCACGGTCCTGGACGGCGATCCGGGCAGTGGAAAGTCGACCATCACGCTCGACATTGCCGCACGCGTCACCACCGGCCGCCCCATGCCCGGCTGCGACACAGCCACGGTCGATCCGGCGGGCGTCGTCATCGTTCAAGGCGAAGACATGGCGGCGCAGACGGTGCTGCCCAACCTCCGCGCGGCCGGAGCTGACCTGACCAAGATCAGGCTGCTGGACCGGAGCCAATTCACTGAGTCCCCGCTGCGCCTGCCCCACGATATTCCGGTGATCGAGCAGGCCGTGGTCGAGGTGCAGGCCAAATTCCTCGCGATCGACCCGTTCAACGCCTTCCACGCCGGCAACTCCAACAGCGACTCGGCCGTTCGCAAGGCCCTCGGCCCGCTGTCCGTCTTCGCCGAGCGTCGCGATCTGGCCAACGTGATCGCGAGGCACATGGGGAAGGCGGGCCGGAGCAATCCGTTGTACGCCGGCCTGGGCAGCATCGGCATCATCGGAGTTGCGCGGTCCGGCTTGATGGTACTCGCCGACCCCGCCAGCGAAGACAAACATCAGCACGTTCTCGCCCAGAGCAAAGGCAGTTTGGCCGCCGCTGCCTCGCTCTCGTACCGGACGATTAAACGCCACGACGGCACACTTGGCGTGGAATGGCTGGGAACAAGCCAGTACTCCGCCGCGGACCTGATGGGCGGCGTAGCCGACGACAATTCGGCGGTGGCCGAGGCCGAATACGTGCTCTATTCGATCTTGGTTGTAGGGCCGGTTCCTGCCAGGGAGTGCATCAAGTTGGCCGGCGAAGCTGGGGTTTGCGAGCGGACCCTCAAGCGGGCGAAGAAGCGGATGGGCGTCCACTCTTGGAAAGAAAGCAGCGGAAAAGACTGCCGGTGGCTTTGGGAGCTTCCCAACGATTCCAAGCTGCTCAAGCGGTTCCACGACAAGGACATCTCCCAGCTCGTCGAGCGGTTGGTCCACGGTAACGTCGCACGTGCTCAATCGAAAGGCAAGGCCGGCGTCGAGCACGAAGATCGTCAGGGCGATGAGCATGACGACGATGGCGGCAATGAAGTCGGGGTTGTTGGCTAGATCAACCGGGATAGTCGTGTCGGAATCATGCCACGCTCGCAAACACAACTTGATGCCCTTTCCCCTGGCCAGTTGGCCAAGCGATGGGGCCTGGCCGTGGACCGAGTGCGACGGCTCGTAGAGAGCGGGCGGCTGACCGGAGCTTTCAGGATTCCAGCGGCAGGAAGATACGGCGAGGGCCGCCGTGGACGAGCAAGCTAAGATCACCTGGTCATTGATTCGAAGCACACCGCCAAGTATATACGGTAGCAGACCTTTCCAACGTCGGAAAGTGCCCTGTCGGGGAGCATCACTTCCCCTCACTTGTTGGGATTGCTACCCACAACGCCCACGAAAAATCCAACGAATCGCACCTGGAGAACGCGAACCCGATGCATACAATTGGAGATGAGCCCCGCCTCTCATCGCGGCGGCTTACCCAAGGCGTCGGCGGATCATCCGCCGACCGCCTGAAGCCCTTTGCGGCTATAGCATTTTTTGGCATTCGCGTGACCACCGCCGACCGGGGCGAGAAGCCCCCCAGGTCGAGCGAGGTGAACAGTTTGGTCGTGGGACGGCAAAACCAAGATCGCCGGTCCCTGCCTTTTCGTCGCGGATGCCCCAGAGTTAGGTCAGGAAGATATGTCGCAAACATGGCAAAAGACTCTATTGGGGGAATTCGTACCGACGAGGCATACGAGCACGAACTCGGGAACCGCCCTACCAGCGGGCCGTTCCGGGATCAAAGGCTCGATAACGGATTGTCTTACACCGCTGTTGCCGGCTCGGCAGGGCTCGACGTTCGGCTCGCGGCGGTCGAGGCAAAACTCGACAAGCTGATCGACCTGGTATCCCGCAAGCAAAGTCCCAAGGAATGGTACTCGCCAGTTGAAGTGGCCGAGATCCTGCGGAAGAAGCCCTACACCGTGCGGGAGTGGTGCCGTCTCGGACGGATTCATGCTCGTAAACGCCCGATCGGCCGTGGCGATGCCGACGAGTGGGAGGTATCCGCGGAGGAACTGGAGCGGTATCAGAATCACGGCCTACTTCCCATTCCGTCCAAATACTAGGTCAATCGCGGTCTGCTGTTGATCGGGCAGCAGATGCCGGTAGCGTTTTCGCATCTCGTCGGTCTGGTGGCCCATCCACTCGTCGATGATTCGCTGATCCACGCCAGCCGCGGCCAGGTTCGACGCGAACGAATGGCGGAAGACATGGAAGCCGCGGATCTTGTCCCACTTGCTCTTTGTCAGGGTCCGCTTGAAGTGGTCGTGGGCCTCCGTTCTGGTAAGGGGAACGCCGATCTCGCGCGTCTTGCCACGGATGATCTTCACTGGCTCGCAAATCGCATGCTGGCCGCCAGGATGCTTGGCGAACCAGTCTTGCATGGTGCTGGCTAGCAGTTCGCTCATGCGTACCCGGCGGTAGCTCAGCGATTTATCGTGGCTCCGCTTTTTCTCCCGGATCAGCACGGTATTCGACCGGAAGTCGAAGTCATCAATCTGGGCTCGGAGGATTTCGCTCCGCCTAGCCCCCGTGTGGGCGACGAATACAAACATGGGGTAGATGAAGTCGTGGTCGGCGTTCTTTTCCACGTATGCCAGGACCTCCTGGACTTCGGAGATCGTGAGAAACAAGCTCTCCCAGAGCCTCGCTTCCTGTTTGTCCGTGAGACCGCCCCGCTTGATGACCTTTTCGATCTCCTCGCGGGTCATGAACGGCGGCTTCTGTTCAGATTTCGGATACTTCAGGCCCTTGGTGGGAGATGGCCCGACCACGTGGCCATGCGTAACGGCCCAGTTCCAAATCAGCCGGAACGTGGCGACTTCCTTCCTGACGGTCTCTGGGCGTATCGGCTTCTTCCGATAGGAATCATGCAGCCGCTTGTCGATATACGCCTGCATGTCGGAGGTCGTCACGCTCTGCATGGGTTTTGCCTTTTTGAGATGTCCCAACAGGTGGGCGATATGCAGTCCCTCCGTGCAGATCGTTGTCTCGGCCTTTGCTCCGGGCGGGATCGATTTCTGGTAAGTCGCAAGCAACTCTTCCAGGGTATCGGCACGCTCCGTAACGGTCTTCTTGACCTGCTTGCCATCCGACACGATGAACAGGCCCGGATCGGCGTCGGCCGGCATCTCGATCCGACCGCGTTCCAAGAGCCTTATCGTTTCCTCGACGCGGCCGACCAAGCCCACAGCCTCGACCGCATCGACGGTCTTGATGGACCTCTTGTACGGCCGGCCCTGATACCTAAAGCGGATACGGTAGATGCCGGAGGTACTGTCTAATTCCAGGTAAGCCATTGATCTCATTCCTTGGCGGCAGCATGTCGGAAGCTAGTGTAACCGACGTTTTGGTCCGTCCCCGTGATGTGGAACGGGCACGTTTGGACGCTCCAAGATTGTTCTGCCGACGTGCCTCGGAGACCAGCAACACTAAGCCCATACAAGGCCTATAGTGAGTCAGATTTGAGTCAGATTTGACCCGGAAGAAATGAAAAAGGACTCACGACCTGTAGTCGTAAGTCCTTATCTGGTAACGAGTGCGGGAAACAGGACTTGAACCTGCACGACCTTGCGGCCACCAGGCCCTCAACCTGGCGCGTCTGCCAATTCCGCCATTCCCGCAGAAGCAGTTGTCCTTCCAGTTTATCGCCCGGCAACGGCACGTCAAGGTAGGCGGCGGCCAGTTCTACTTCCGTTTCACCACGAGCACGGTCCGATCCCGACCCTTGGGCAGTATGCCAGGCCCAGGGGAGGCAAGCTTGTCGAACTGCCGGCGGAGAGTCGCCGCCATTTCGGCCGCGCTTTCAGCGTGGAATGCCTGCAAGAGCTTGCCCATGCCGACCTCGCCCAGCGGCTTGCCGTCGGGCCCGGGCGTTTCCAGGGCGCCGTCTGTGAACAAGGCCAGCGTCTCGCCGGGTTGCAATTCGTAGCCGGTCTGCTCATAAATCGATTCCGGCCCCTCGCCCAAGCGGGCGGAAATCTGGGTCAGCGACTCCCAGCCGTCAGGGCGAATCACCAATGCCGCCGGATTTCCCGCCGAGGCGGTGCTGATCCGGCCGGTGGCTGTTTCAATCAGGCCGTAGAAGAGCGTGGCGTGCTGGTCGCCGGCCGATCCGGTCCAGAGCGTCAGGTTCAGCCGCTTGAGCGTCTGCTGGGCCTCGCGGTAATACTGTCCGTGGGCTCGCAAGGCCGCCTTCAGGCCGCTGGCGGCCAAAGCCGCCTGCACGCCGCCGTCCATCGCATGGCCCACTGCCACCGCCAGCAGTCCATCGGGCAGGCAGAACCAGTCGTGGAAATCGCCGCCCAGCGCGTCGGCCTGCGCGGTCCAACCGGCCAGGTCCCAATGGTCCAAGAGCGGGGCGACCGTGGGCAATTGGCTCCGCTGCATCCGCTCGGCCGCGGCAATCTGCTTCTTGATCTCGGCGGCGGCAAAGCCCTCCTGCCAGAGCATCTCCCGCTCCAGGTCGGCGGCCAGACGGCCTGGCGACGACTTCGACGATGTTCGTCTGCGGCGCGGTGAAATCGCGCGTGGCGTTGGAGAACATCCACAGCGTGCCGAGGATCGTCGTGGATGTGGAAACGGGCACGCACACGGCGGCGGCAAACTCTTCCGGGGCGCGCCAGTGACGCATCATCGCCACGTCTTCCAGCACGACGGCGTGTCCCAGCATTGATTCCAGATCGGCCACGGCCCCCTTCAAGGGCCGAGGTGGGGCCGTGAGCCGATCCAAAGGCAGTCCCCAACAAGACCGTAGTTTGAGCTTGCTGGTTGCCTCGTCTAGAAGGTACAGGGCCGCCGCATGGCAGCCGACGGCCTGGGCCCCGCCGCGCAAGACGGCTTCGCAGCCGGTTGGCCAGGTGTTCGGGTTCTTCGGGGTGCGGCACCAAGGGCACGCCCGCGGCAAGTTCGGCCTCGCGCTCGATCAGGGCGCGGCGAAGTTGCAGGATTTCTTCCAACATGCCGCCGATCGCCGATGCCAGGCCGCGGGCCGCCTCGAAGGAGACCGGCGCCGACTCTACTTCGCCTTCGACGCCGCTGAGAGTGAGATGCCCCGGAGCGGCTCCAGGACCCGGGTTGACCGCCGCAGACCAAATCGATTCGGCCGTCGATTTTACGTGGGAAGTCTTGGGCACAGGTCCGGCCGCATAGTGCAACGACCAGCCGGTCGCGCGCTGGAATGCCTGCAGCACGTCGGGTAGGCTGGCCACGGTGGCGGCAGCGGATCTCGCGGCGCGGGCGGAGGGCTCGGTATAGAGCCTGAGACTCGATGACTGAGGGCTGGTTCTGGCCACGGGAGGCTCTTGGGCAATAGGGATTGGGGAGCGCGGTCTTGCCTTCCGTCCGTGGCCCAGTCATGCCGATTGCGCCGGCAGTGCTGATTTTGCCCGAGAGGAGCATCGACTCTCTCGGCATCACCCCACCTTACGCAACCGTCGCATCATCCGTGACCGGCAGGATTTAACATCGGCAGATTACTCGGAAATACGTGAGGAGGACTCCAGGATGCCGTTTGTAGGATTTGAGGCGAAAAATCCGAAATCCGAAACAAAGGGGATTTCAGCTTCCTACATACTTCGCATAAATCGTCCTTGCCGCGTCGATGTCGTCGGTGCCTTGAACGATCGCCCGGCCGTCGGGGAAAAGCGTGATTTCGTACGCTTCGACCCTCAGCCGCAGCAAGAAGGGATTTCGCGTCACGCGGCCGACGCCTTCCAGCCGGCGAGCCAACTCGTCCAACGGCATGCTGGGGCCGGGCTGCGTCAACTGCACAGCATTGCGGCCGCAGAGCACGGCGGCACGGCTGCCCTGTTGCCCGGCAAGCCAGTCGAACTGCCGCCGCTTGCACGCTGGGCAATCGGACCGGTCGCGGAGATCGCGCACATCGAGTTGCAGGAAGCGGTTCTGCCAGAGGTCGATGACCGTGAGCTGCCGCGAGATGGCCGCCCGGTTGCCGCTGAGGATCTTGATCGCCTCCTGGGCCTGGATCGAGGCAATCACGCCCACGATCGGCGCGAGCACGCCGGCCGTGTCGCAGGTCGGCGTGCTGCCCGGCGGAGGGCACTCCGGCAACAGGCATCGCAGGCAGCCGGTCTCGCCGGGCAAGATCGTCATCGTCTGCCCTTCGGCCCCCACGCAGCCGCCATAGACCCAGGGCAGGTTCAAGTGGACGGCCGCATCGTTGAGGAGATAGCGGGTTTCGAAGTTGTCGGTGCCGTCGAGGATCGCGTCCACGTCCTGGCACAGCGACTCGACGTTCTCCGGTCCGACGTGGGCGACGATCGGCTCGATTTCGACGGCCGAGTTGATCTTCCGCAGCTTTTCGGCCGCGGCCACGGCTTTGGGCAGGCCGGCAGCGACGTCGGCTTCGTCAAAGAGGGTCTGGCGGTGCAGGTTGCTCAATTCGACGAAATCGCGATCGACCAGCCGCACCTTGCCCACCCCTGCCCGCACCAGCGTATTGGCCAGCAGGCTTCCCAGTGCGCCGCAGCCGCAGATCAACGCCCGGCTGGCGGCCAGCCGGCGCTGGCCCTCTTCGCCGAGAGGCGCGTAGCGCATCTGGCGGGCGTAACGGGAAAGGTCGGGAAGTGCGGAAGGGTCAAACGACATGAGGAGTATTGAAAATTGAGAATTGAAAATTGCAAATTGAAACTTGGCGTAGGCAAACGGCGGCTCTGAACTCGAAAGGCCGGGGCGAAGAGCAGATGACGCCGACGAGTGACTGTCTCACGCAAAGGCGCAGAAGCGCAAAGGAAGAGAGGGATTGAATTGACAATTACTGGATGAGGGATGCTCTCAGCTTGAGATTTGAAATCTGAAATCTGAAATCTGAAATTTTCCGGTGCTGCTTTTCGCCTTCTGCCTTAACGTGAGCGTCCCTGGTCATCCCCCTGTCCCAGTTCCAGTCCCTCAATTTGCAATTTGCAATTTTCAATTTTCAATTTGCAATCTCCGGCCGCCAGACAAGCACTTTCTCCAGGAACTGCCCCGTCACCGACTCTTCGCTCCGCGCGACCATCTCGGGCGTGCCTTTGGCCACGACCCGGCCGCCTTCGTCCGCCGCGCCGGGGCCGAGGTCGATGATGTAGTCGGCCGCCTTCATCATCTGCAGGTTGTGCTCGACCACGATCAGCGAATGGCCGACCGCCAGCAAGGCGTCGAAACAGTCCAGGAGTTGCACCACGTCGGAAAAGTGCAGCCCGGTGGTCGGCTCGTCGAGGATGAACAGGCAGCGGCCGCGCTTGGCCGCCGACATGTAGCCGGCCAGCTTCAGCCGCTGGGCCTCGCCGCCGGAAAGCGTGTTGGCCGGCTGGCCCAGCCGCACGTAGTCCAGCCCCACGTCGATCAGCCGCTTCAGCCGGGCCTGCACCTTCGACTGCCCGCGGAAGAACGTGAACGCCTCGCGGACGGTCATTTCCAGCACTTCGGCGATGTTCCGGCCGCGATAGGTCACGTCGAGGATCTCGTCGCGGTAGCGCGTGCCGTGGCACTGGCCGCACTTCATGTAGACGTCGGCCAGGAACTGCATGTCGATGCGGATGTAGCCGTCGCCCTGGCAGGCGGTGCAGCGGCCGCCGTCGACGTTGAAGCTGAAATGGCCGGCGTCGTAGTTCCGCGTGCGGGCCTCCACCGTCTCGGCAAACACGTTGCGGATTTCGTCGAACACCTTGAGGTACGTCACCGGGTTGCTCCGCGGCGAGCGGCCGATGGGGCTCTGATCGACCATGATCACGTCGTCGATCTGGCCGTCGCCGAAAACGTCGTCGCAGTCCAAGGGGCGCGGGGCGTCCTTGCGCAACCGGCGGCAGAGGGCCGGATAGAGCGTGTCCTCGACCAGCGTGCTCTTGCCCGAGCCGCTCACGCCGGTCACCAGGCAGAGCACGCCCAGCGGAAACTCGACGGTGACGTTTTTGAGGTTGTTGCCGCGCGCCCCGGCCAGGCGGATCCAGCCGTGGTTGGGCTGCCGCCGCGCGGCCGTGCCGCACGCGCCGCGGCGGCCGGCCAGGTAATCGCCGGTGAGGCTCTCGGGCGATGCCTCCATCTCGGCCGGCGTGCCCTGGAAGACGACGCGGCCGCCCCGCTCGCCCGCCCCGGGGCCGATCTCGATCACCTGGTCGGCCGCGCGGATCATCGCCTCTTCATGCTCGACGACCACCACCGTGTTGCCCCGATCGCGGAGCTTGCGGATCGATTCCACGAGTGCGATCGACGTCGCGGGGATGCAGGCCGATCGACGGCTCGTCGAGCACGTAGAGCATGTTGACCAGGCTCGAGCCGAGCGCCGAGGTGAGGGCCACGCGCCGCGCTTCGCCGCCGCTGAGCGTGCGGATGGTGCGATCGAGCGTCAGATAGCCCAGCCCCACCGATTCCAGGTAGCCCAGCCGCAGTTGCACCTGCTCGAGCATCATGCGGCCGACGCGGCGCTCCCAAGGGGAGAGGACTACACTGCGCCAGGTCGCGTTTGGTAGGTTTTGCGTGACGGCCATTAGAGGCCCGAAGCGCAAGCGAGGTCTGGTGTTCCCTCGCCTCGCTTGCGCAGTACGGGCTTCAATCACGGCTTGGCAGGGGGCAGCATAGTGGCCGGAAGAACTCGGCGGCCTCGCGAATCTGCATGGCGCCGATCTCGGCGATGTTTCGCCCGCCGATGCGGGCATCGAGGGCCTCCGGCCGCAGCCGCGTGCCTCCGCAGGCCGGGCAAGGGCGATAGCTTCGCCAGCGGCTCAGAACACGCGGATGTGCATCTTGTACTTCCGCCGCTCGCAGCCAGGCGAAAAAGCCGTCCAGCCCGCCGAAGTTCCGCTCCGGCACGCCGCGCTCGATCAGCTTCCGCTGGGCCGCGGTCAATTGCGGAAACGGCACGTCGACCGGCAGGTCGTAATCCGGGGCCAGGGCCAGCAGCTCTTCCAGTTCATGGGCATAGGCCGGCGTGTTCCACGGTGCGATGGCCCCCTCGCGGATCGACTTGCTCGGGTCGGGCACGACGAGATCCATGTCGACGCCGATGATGTTGCCAAAGCCCTCGCACTTCGGGCAGGCCCCCAGAGGGCTGTTGAAGCTGAACAGCCGCGGTTCGGGCGGGACGATATTCGATGCCGCAATCGGCGCAGGCCAGGGTATTGCTGAAGGCCAGCCGCCGCCACGCGCGGCCGTCGATGGTGACCGGTCCCCCTCGCCCTGCCGGGAGAGGGCTGGGGTGAGGGTGTGTTGTCCGCCTCGTCCTCTTCCACGAAGGCGAAGCACTTGCCCTGTCCCTTGCCGAAGGCCGTTTCCAGCGAATCGCGGACCCGCTGCTCCGTGGCGCTGCCGGCGGCAAGGCGATCGACGACGACGTAGGGCGGAGACGGGTGCTGAGTACTGAGTACTCGGTACTGAGTGCTGAGTTTCGACTCTGATTTCGGAGCATCGGCCGCCGAGTACTGAGTACTGAGTACTGAGTACTGAGCCACTGGCTCCTCATCCAGATTCACGACCCGCTCGCCGAGAATCGCCCTGACAAACCCTTCTTCCCGCAGCGCGGCGGCCGTCGCGGCCAGCGAACCGCTCGCCGTCGCTGCCAAGCCCGAAAGCGACCATAAACCGCGTGCCGGCGGGCAGATCGGTCAGCAGCGCCGCGACGCTTTGCGGCGTGTCGCGCTCGACCGTGTGGCCGCACCGTCGGCAGACCACCTTGCCGATCTTGGCGAACAGCAGCCGCAGATAGTCGGCCACTTCGGTCGCGGTGCCGACGGTCGATCGGCTCGATCGGCTGCCGCCGTCCGCCGGTCACGGCGATGGCGGGCGGGATGCCGTCGATCCGCTCGGCCTCCGGCTTCTCCAGCCGGTCGAGGAACTGCCGCGTGTAGGCCGAAAAGCTCTCGATGTATCGCCGCTGCCCTTCGGCGTAGAGCGTGTCGAGGGCCAGGCTGCTCTTGCCGCTGCCGCTGAGTCCGCAGAGCACGACCAGCTTGCGGTGCGGGATGTCGAGATCGATCGACTTGAGGTTGTGGACCGCCACGCCCCGCAGCGAAATGTGTCCCGCAACGCTCATGGATCTTCCCACCGAGGAAAAAACTGGTACGTTGAATCTGTCGTCAGAGCTATTCTCCTTTGTACCCGAGCTTCGTGGCCTGAGCGAAATCTTCGTCCGCTTTCACCTTGTCGCCTTTCTTTTCGTAGGCGATGCCACGATCGTGGTACACTTTAGCAAATCTTGGCGTGATCCCGATCTGTTTTGTGAAGTCACCGATGGCTTCGTCCAAATCGCCTTTGGCTAAATAGACGTTACCCCGATTACCGTATGCCCCTGAATCTCTCGCATTGAGCCGAATGGCCTCATTGCAATCGGCGAGAGCCTTGTCGAACTCACCCTTCTTGCAATTAGCGATAGCTCGGTCGCAATATGCTGCAACGTTGCTCCGATCGAGACGTATCGCCTCTGTGCAATCGGCGATGGCCTTGTCAAGCTCACCCTTCTCCCGATAAGTGTTTCCCCGGTTGCAATATGCACACGAGTCTTTCGGATTGAGCCGGATTTCCTGCGTGAAATCTGAAATCGCTTTGTCGTAATCCCCCTTGTTATCGTAGGCGAGACCGCGGTTGCCATAAGCAAAGGCAAAAGTTGGCCGTAGGTTAATAGCCTCAGTGAAGTCTGTAATTGCCTTATCGTTCTCGCCCGTTGTCAAGTAGTCGTTACCACGGTCATAATACGCCACCGCATCTTTCGGATCCAACCGTATGGCCTCGGTAAAGTCGGCGATGGCATTGTCATGCTCGCCCTTCTCGACGTAGACATTGCCCCGGATGACATAAGCACCGGCAAATTTCGGGTCTAAGCGAATGGCCTCGGTAAAGTCGGCGACCGACTTGTCATATTCAAGCTTCTTTTTATGGGCGATGCCTTGGTTGTAATACGCTTTAGCATTGTTTGGGTCGAGCCGGATGGCATCGGTGAAGTCGCCGATGGCCTTTTCAAGATCACTATCTTTGGAAACAGGAGCGCCTCCGCTATACGCCTGTGGAAGAATCGGGTTTGCGGCAAAGATAGGCAATTCCCCGGTCGTAATACGCATCGGAAAATTTTGGGTTCAACCGGATGGCATCTGTGCAATCCGCAATCTCCTTGTCGTATTCGCCTTTGTTCCCGGTACGCAACGGCACGGCCACAATATGGCCCGGCATTTTTCGGGTCGAGCCGGATGGCATCGGTAAACGCAGTGATCGCAGCGTCATAGTCCTTCTTCTCAAGAAATGACTCGCCTTTCTCATAGGCTTCCTTCGCTGCATCCGCGCTGACTGCAACCTTTGCCAGAAACAAGACCGCGATCATTACCCCCGCCCAGCACTTGAACATGTTCATGGCCTTTCCTCCAGGGTAGACGCCTGCAAACGGTTTTCACCCTATCCAGGATACCAAGCGGCCGTGAGCGTGGCAATAACGCCACGAATGGATTAGGTTGCTATATTGACCTCGCAGCGCGTGCAGTCAGGCCGGGTTTGAGCGTCGGGCTCTGCATCCAATCGCTAATTCGGGCTTAAGAGTTCTGCTTCGGTTGCCTCGTCCAGGCTTTTTTGCTAGGATTGGGAATGGGAATGTTCCCAAACTCGCAGTTTATTCAGGAGACCCCAGGTGGCAACCGTGGAACAACGCCTCGAAAAGCTGGAAGCCGATGTCGCGGAGTTCAGGCAGCAGTCGGCGGGCGAAAAGAAGAAGGAGTGGCTTTCGCTGGTCTCGAACAGATCAAAGAACCTGGCGGCGGACCCGGGCACCAGATTCTCATAGCCTTGCAGCACCTCGGGCGGTGCGATGGGGCCATGATAACTGGTTGCCAGCAGGCTAACCTGCGAGATCGTCCCAGGTCGGCCGGTTACGCATGTCAACAACGCTGCGAGGCTTTTATGTCCTACGACAGAGTACGAATCACCGTCATGGGGCTGGGCCATTTCGGCGGCGGAGCGGCTGCGGCCCGCTGGCTGGCAGCACAGGGTGCAGTCGTTACCGTGACCGACCTGGCCGATGAAACAACGCTAGCCGACGCGCTGCAAAGCCTCGCGGCCGCACCAATCGCCGCATTTCATCTCGGAGGGCATCGCGAAGAAGATTTTCGCCAGGCCGATCTTGTTGTGGTCAACCCGGCAGTGCGACCGGGAAATCCTTGGCTGGCCATTGCGCGGAAAATGGCGTCCGGCTGACCACCGAGATCGACCTCTTTCTCGAAGCGGTCACTTGTCCTGACATCCCTCACGCTAGCCCTCTGCCGAAAAGCGAGGGGACTTGCCCGGCGGCCTCGATCGGCGTGACGGGCTCCAATGGCAAATCGACGACCTCGGCCATGATCGCCGCCATCCTCCAGGCCGGCGGCCAAAGGACCTGGCTGGGCGGGAACATCGGCGGCAGCCTGCTCGATCATCTCGATGAGATCCAGCCCGGCGACGGCGTCGTGCTCGAACTGAGCAGTTTCCAGTTGAGCTATCTTCGGCCGGAAACGCGGTTGCCGCATATCAGTGTTATCACCAGCTTTTCGCCCAACCACCTCGACTGGCACTCGAGCATGGACGAATATGCGGCGGCCAAGCAGATCCTGCTCCAGCGGCAGCGGCCCGACGATCTGGCCGTGCTCAACACGCACGATCGGCGGCTCGCCGCGTGGGACCGGATTGCATGCGGTCGCCTGCTGCCGCTTGTGCCCGTTGCGGAGTTGCCCGAGCTGCAAGTACCCGGCTGGCACAATCGCATGAATGCCGCCTGCGCGGCCACGGCCGCCCTGGGCGCCGGATGCAGCCGCGAGGCGATCCACTGCGGGCTGCGATCGTTCCGGGGTCTGCCGCAGCGGATGGAACCGATTGCCCAGATCGAGGGCCGAACATTCTACAACGATTCGACGTCAACTACGCCCGAATCGACGATCGCCGCGCTGGAATCGGTCGGAGGGCCGGCGTTGCTCCTGGCGGGAGGGCACGACAAGGGATTCGATTTCACGGAGATGATCGAGACGATCGGCCGGCTGGCCGTGGGGGCGGCCTTTTTCGGCGAAATCGGTCCCTGGCTGCATGACCGCCTCCAGGCATCGCACGTCGATTGCCTCTCGATCGCCGTGCCCGCGCTCGACGATGCGCTGGACTGGTGTTGGCGGAACTCCCAGGCCGGCGATGCGATCGTGCTTTCGCCCGGCTGCTCGAGCCACGACCAGTTCCGCAATTTCCGCCAACGCGGGGAGCGGTTTGAGGAGTTGGTGAGGCGACTGGCAACCGATAAGACAAAGAAATTATGACAGAAAAACGACCGACAGAAATATGCCGCAGATGGACGTTCATTTTCCTTTGCCAAATTTTCCTTTCCCGTCTCATTGCCCCTATTACGGTGTCACAAATGCAGGGTATAATTAAATCTGAATTGATCCTGGAACCCGCGAGGCGTTTACGCTCATGAAAGTCGCGCATTTCGAGCAGATTTCCGGCGACGTCGTCAAGATGGAAGGGGCCAACGGCTGCCGCATGCGATGCCTGATCGGCCCGGACGACGGCGCCCCCAGCTTCACCATGCGGCAGTTCGAGGTGGCCCCCGGCGGCAACACGCCCAAACACTCCCACGGCTACGAGCACGAGGTCTTCATCCTGGAAGGCGAGGGCATCGTGCTGGATAGCCGGGGCGAGCATCGGCTGTTTCCGGGCGTGGCCGTCTACGTCGCCCCGGACGAGATCCACCAGTTCCGCAACACGGGCAGCGGGCCGCTGAAGTTCCTCTGCCTCATTCCGCATCCACTGCGCAGCATGACCGCGCCCTGCGCCGCGGCCTGCGGTTGTGCGTAAAGCCCAGATTGTTCACAGCGCCATACCAACCCGAAGCGCAAGCGAGGGCTTCGCATTCCACAGCAGGGCAGCCCGTTCCCCTTGCTTGCAATTCGGGTTAGTATAAGGATCCCCATCATGTCCAAGAACCCTGCCTCCGAAATCGCCGCGCCTCCGCGACCAGATCCGCCACCACGACCTGAAGTACTATGTCGAGGCGGCGCCGGAGATCAGCGACCGCGACTACGACAAGCTCCTGGAGCGGCTCAAGCAGCTTGAAGCGGCCCATCCCGAGCTGGTCACGCCCGACAGCCCCACGCAGCGGATCGGCGATCAGCCGGTCAGCGAACTGCCGCAGGTCGAGCATCGCGTGCCGATGCTCTCGATCGAAAACACCTATAGCCTCGACGACCTGAAGAAGTTCGGCGAGCGGACCGCCAAGCTGCTGGACGGCGAGCCGATCGAGTGGGTCGTCGAACTGAAGGTCGACGGCGTGGCCATGTCGCTGGTCTATGAAGACGGCCTGCTGGTGCGGGGGATCACCCGCGGCAACGGCCGCGTGGGCGACGACGTGACCCACAACTGCCGCACGATCCGCGAGCATTCCCTTGCGGCTGGAGGGCAAGAAGTTTCCCCGCATCCTGGAGCCGCGGGGCGAAATCTACATGACCAACAGCGACCTCGTGCGGCTCAACGAACGGCAGAAGGCCGAGGGCAAGCCGCTCTTCGCCAACACGCGAAACGTGGCCGCCGGCAGCATCCGCCAGTTGGACCCGCGGATCTGCGCCGAGCGGCGGCTGCGGTTCTTCTGCCACTCGGTGGGCGATCGCGAAGGCCTCGAGGCCCGGACGCACATGGAGTTCCTCAAGGAAATGACCGGCTACGGCATCCCGATCACGCCCGGCGCGGCCTGCTTTCCCAACTTCGAGGCGGCCGTCGAGCATTGCGAGGAGCTCATCGAACGGCTGCACGAGCTCGATTTCGAGATCGACGGGCTGGTGCTCAAGGTAAACCGCTACGACCAGCGGGAACGGCTGGGCGCCACGTCGAAGGCCCCGCGGTGGGTCATCGCCTACAAGTTCGAGAAATACGAGGCCACGACCCGCGTCAACGCCATCCGCGTGCAGGTGGGCAAGACCGGCGCGATCACGCCCGTGGCCGATCTGAAACCGGTCGAACTGGCCGGCACGATCGTCAGCCGGGCCAGCCTGCACAACGCCGAAGAGATCGAGCGGAAGGACGTTCGCGTGGGCGACGTGGTCGTGGTCGAGAAGGCGGGCAAGATCATTCCCCACGTCGTCCGCGTCGAGGTCACCGAGCGGAAGGGCGAGTTGCCGAAGTTCCCATTCCCCAAGACTTGTCCCGAGTGCGGCACCGCCGCGGTCAAGGACGAGGGCGGCGTCTACATCCGCTGTCCCAACCCGGCTTGCCCCGCCCAAATCAAGGAGCGGATCCGCTATTTCGCCAGCCGCAACGCGATGGATATCGAGGGGCTGGGCGACAAGCTCGTCGATCAACTGGTCAGCGAGAAACTGGTCGCGAGCTACGGCGATCTTTACCGCTTGACCGCGGACAAGCTGCTGGAACTCGAACGGATGGGCCGCAAGTCGGCCGACAACCTGCTCGAAGGCATCGAGGCGAGCAAGGGCCGCGGCCTGGCCCGGCTGCTCAACGCCTTGTCGATCCGTCACGTGGGCAATCGCGTGGCGAGCGTGTTGGCCGAGCGGTTCCGCGCGATCGACGCCCTGCTGGCCGCCGATATCGACGAGTTGAGCCGGACCAACGAGATTGGGCCTGTGATTGCCAAGAGCGTTTATGATTTCCTGCATTCCGACTTCGGCAGCAAGGCGATCGAGGATCTCCGCACGCAGGGCGTGAAGATGGAATCGGCTTCCTCCCTGGCCGCGGCGGCGGGGACGCGAAAGCTGGAAGGCAAGACGCTCGTCGTCACCGGCACGCTCGTGAAGTACGGTCGCGACGAGATCAACGAGCTTATTACGCAGCATGGAGGGCATGCCGCGTCAAGCGTTTCGAAGAAGACGGACTATCTTGTCGCTGGCGAGAAGGCCGGCAGCAAGCTGGAAAAGGCCCAGCAACTGGGCGTCAAGGTGCTGAGCGAGGAGGAGTTCGAGAAGCTGATTACTTAGCGCAGTGAGAGGCTATCCAGGGAGTTTACTCGTTTAGCTGCGGCATAGAAGCCCGACGGGGCGCCCGCTTGCGGCGTGCCGTCGGGCTTCTAGGCCGATTGCCGCCCCAAGACTTACCCGATAGCCTCTGAGATGTTACCGGCTCGCCGGAGGGCGGCCGGCCAACTGCCGCTGGGCAACCGTATCGAGCAACTCATTGGCTCGCCGCAGAAGGGCGCTGGCCTGATCGGCCGCATCACCCCGCAGGTTCGAAGACTCGGCGGCCATGAATGTCCCCTGGCAATGCTGGCAGGCGACCTGCTTGCCTAGATAGTCGACCCGAATTTGAAGACGTCGCCCACAGGTCGGACATTCCTGAACAAAGTAGGTGGCGTTCGGCATGACTGGCGTACTCCTTTTTTCTGCCTGACCCTTCCGTCGACAAGTATTGTCGCAGAATCCGGGGGCAGTTGTCAACCAGTTGAAGCCATTTTTCAGAAAGATTCAGCGCTACTTGACCTGCCGAATCGACTTGATCGCGATCGTTTCGACCGGCAAATCCTGGAATCCGTCAGCGACGTGAACCGGCGCCTGCGCAATCCGATCGAGAACGTCCATCCCCGCGGTCACTTCCCCAAACACGCAGTAGCCATAGCCTTCAGGGGTGGGGGCCTTGTAATTGAGGACGTCATTGTCGGCAATGTTGAAAAAGAACTGGCAGGTTGCGCTGTCGATGTCGTTGGCGCGACGGACCATGCCGATCGTGCCGCGGCGGTTTTTCAAACCATTGTCCGCCTCGTTACGAATCGGCGTGAGCGAGGGCTTTTCCTTGAGGTCGGCCGTGTAACCGCCGCCGATCACGATCATGGGGGCCTTTATCACCTCGTGGAAGATCGTCTGCTCATAATGGCCGCTGGCGACGTAATTCCGGAAGTTCTCGACCGTCCTCGGGGCTTTCTCCGCATCGAGACGTACGGTAAACTTGCCATGACTCGTTTCGAACTCGTAGTTCGGATGCAGGGCCTCCTGGTCGGCCTTTGCCGGCGCAGCTTCGGTAGCGGCAGCAGCATGGGAATCGGGCTTCTCGCCGGCGGGCCCGTTTACGGCAGCCGCGGGTTGAGGTGAATCGCCGCTTTTCTGGCAACCGGCCAAGGCCAAGACCGGGATCAAAACGAAGACTGCTAGCATCGACTTTCGTAAGGGTTGCACTGACTTGCCTCCATGCGGACCAGAATTCTTGATGGACGAGATTATCATCCTCATTCTGGGCATTTGCTGCAATGGCGATTACCACGATTTTCTTTACTCGCCAAGCTATGTTACAATACCCCAAGCGGAACAGACTTGGATTTCGATCCAAACGCCCGGAACCACCCGTTGGGGCAGAACGTCTTTCCTACCGGCCGGTAATCATGACTATTCCTTGGTATCGATTGGCCGTCTTCGCTTTGTGGCTGGCAGCCATGAGTTGGCTCACGGTCCGGAAGGTCCTGCCGCCCTTTTTCACGGGCGAGCCTCCCGTCTACGAAACGTCCGTGAACGACAAACCTCGTCCCCCGGTGGCATGGCACGTTTACCTCAACGAGCGCCGTTTGGGCTGGGCCTTGAGCGAAATCAGCCAACAGTCGACCGATACTACCGAAATTCACAGCCTTGTCCATTTTGACAATCTTCCCCTCGACGAGATCTTGCCCGCCTATCTGCGAGTGATTGCCCGCGAAAGCACGCATGCGGCGGGCAGCACGGAATTGGAGGTCGAAAGCAACCTGATCACGAACCCGCTCAATCAACTGGTTTCCTTCTATTCGAAGTTCCGTCCTAAGAGCGGGCAAAGCCTGGTGCGGATCGACGGCACGGTCGAGGGCGACAAGCTGAAGCTTGCCGTCCACATGGGCGATACGGCCTGGGATACCGAATTGCCCATGCCCGAAGACAAGATTCGCGACAGCTTCGCGCCGGAGATGCAACTGCGGGGCCTGCATCTTGGGCAGTCGTGGACGATCGTGTCCTACAGCCCTTTGGCCCTGCCGAGCCATCCTTTGGACATGATTCGCGGGCGGCCGCCGACGGAGGTTCTGTTCGCCCGGGTGGAAGAAGAAGTGCCGTTGCCTTGGAACGGCGCCTTGGAACCGACTTGGGTGGTGGTCTACCGCACGGATGCCGGCGAAAGTCCCGATAACGACAAGAAACATCCGCAATCGACTCTGGATCCATCACGATGGCACGGTTGTGCGGCAGGAGGTTCATTTGGGAGATCACAACCTGCGATTCAGTCGCATGAACGATCAGGAGGCGGTCAAGTTGCGAGGCGAGCATAAGGAATTCCAGAGGCAGACCGGGGCAGTGCAACCATGATCGAGTTTGACCTGGTAGTTCGACGATACGGCCGGACCTTGGCGGTCAACGGTTTGACGTTGACCATTACCCCGGGTGAGCTTTTCGCCCTGCTGGGCCCAAACGGCGCCGGCAAGACGACGGCCATCCGCATGCTGGTAGGCTTGCTGCGTCCCGATTCGGGACAGGTGCGGGTGTGCGGCGTGGATTGTTCGCGCAAGCCGCGCGAGGCCAGCAGCCATCTGGGCTATTTGCCCGACGAGCAATATCTCTACGAGAAGCTCTCCGGCCGCGAGCTGCTGGAGTTTGCGGCGGAGATGCATGGCCTGGACGGGGCCACGGCCCGCGACCGCATCGACCGCGAAGCGCAGCGCTTCGAGCTGGCCAAGTTCATCGACAACCTCACCGAAACGTACTCGCACGGCATGCGGCAGCGGCTGGTTTTCGCGATCGCCTTGCTGCACGACCCGGAGGTGCTGGTCGTCGACGAGCCGATGGTGGGACTCGATCCCCACAGCGCCCGCGTGGTGAAGGACCTGCTCAGGGCCGAGGCCGACGCGGGCAAGACCGTGCTGATGTCGACGCACACCCTGGCCGTGGCCGAGGAGATCGCCGATCGCATCGGCATCCTGAACGGGGGGCAGTTGGGCTTCCTCGGCACGCTGGCCGAGTTGCGGCAGGAGCTTTCCGCGCCGCACCAGGCCTTGGAACACCTGTTCCTGGAAGTGACCAATGGTCATGCTTCGCCGGGGCACGGCGCACCCGCTACTCCGGGTCGCGGGGCATCCGGCGCCGAAATCCATGGAACTGGGCCGCGCGTGGGTGCGGGTCGCGGGCCGGCGGAGGAACTCCCCTCATGACGGGGCACCCGCGTACCCAAAGGTCGTCCGCCGATCCTCGCCTTGCCCGCCTGCCTTCGCCGGAAGCCGAGTCGCATGGATTCCGGCGCATGGAGTGGCGGATCTTGCGGACGCAATTCGCGCAGGGATTTGCAACCTCCCGCTTGCGCTACGCGCTGGTGCTCGTCCTCAGCGTGCTCTTGTGGTTCGGCCTTTTCCACCTCGTGCGGCAGGGCTTCCACTTCATGAAGGATACGCTTCCGGAACCGTATCACGAGACGGTCGTGCAGGCCATTTTCAACGCCTTCTTCTTCGCCCTCTTTCTGATGCTGATCTTCTCCTCGGGCGTGATCCTCTACGGCGGGCTGTTCCGCAGCCGCGAGGTGACCTATCTGCTCACGCTGCCGATCCACGAAGAGCGGATTTTTCAGCATGAGTTCCGGCACGCCGTGATCCTCAGCAGTTGGGGCTTTGTGCTCCTGGGCAGCCCCATGCTCGTGGCCTACGGCGTCGTGGCCGTTGCCCCCTGGTATTACTATGCGATGGTGCTGCCGATGCTGGTTGCCTTCGTCTTCATTCCCGCGGGGATCGGGGCGATCCTGCTCCTGGCGATCATGCGGTTTTTTCCCCGCAAGCGGGTGCATCTGCTGGCATTTGGCCTCGGGCTGCTGGTGGCCGCCGGGTTCTGGTTCTTCTGGTCGCTGCTCTCGCGGCCGGAAACCGATCTGCTCACTCCCCGCTGGTTGCAGGAGATGCTCCGCCGCCTGCAACTCGCCCAGGAGACGCCGCTGCCCAACTGGTGGCTCAGTTCGGGCCTGCTGCAAGCGGCGGGCAACGCCTGGTCGGAGGGCGTGCTGTTTCTTGTCCTCTTGATCGCCAACGCGCTGTTTTTCCGCGAGTTGGCCGGGATCTTCGCCGCTCGCATCTACCGCAAGGCCTATTGGGAGGCCGCCGGCCTCGGTTCGCCGCCGGCCCGCGTGAAGGCCGGCTGGTTCGACCGCACGCTGAGCCGCTGCATGGGATTCCTCTCGCCTCCCGTGCGGCTGATGCTGGTCAAGGACGTGCGGCTGTTCCGCCGCGATCCGTTGCAATGGTCCCAGTTCCTGATCCTGATCTGCCTCTTGATCTTTTACTTCATCAACGTGCATCCGGTGGGCTATACGGTCCGCGTTTCCGAGTGGGTGAACGTCGTCAGCTTCATGAATCTCTCGGTCGTCGGTCTGCTGATGTCGACCTTCACGACGCGTTTCGTCTTTCCCCTGGTCAGTCTCGAAGGCCGCCGCTTCTGGCTCCTCGGCCTGCTGCCGCTGAAGCGCGATTCCATCCTCTGGGCAAAATTCCTCTTTTCCGTCTTTTGCCTGCTGGTTCCCTGCGGCCTGTTGATCCTGCTGAGCGATTGGCGGCTCGGCATCCCGCCGCTCTTGCTCGTCGAGCACCAGGGGACTTCCGTGCTCTTGTGCCTGGGCCTTTCGGGCATCGGCGTAGGGCTGGGCGCCAGGCTGCCGGTGATCAACGAGCAATCGCCCTCGCGGATTGCAGCCGGATTCGGCGGGACGCTGAACCTGGTGATCAGCACGCTGTTCATCGTGCTGATCCTGTCGCTGGCGACATTGCCCTGCCACGTCTACCTGGCTCGGCAGATGGAACCTGTGGTGCTCGTCGGCGGGGAATACGCGCCGTTTCAAATCGCCATCCGCACCTGGCTTGTCGCCGGCACGCTGGCCAGTCTTGCCGTCAGCGCGGCAGCCGCGCTGGTGCCGATGTGGATCGGCATGCGGACGTTTCGCCAACAGGAGTTTCACTGACCCCGATGACTCGCGGCGAAATACTAACCCGAAGCGCAAGCGAGGGCTGAAGGTTCGGAGTTGCCCTCGCTTGCGCTTCGGGTTGGTATGGCACCAAGAAAAAGTAACCGTCGCGGGGGTCTGGTCCGCGACGGGTTAATTTGAATCGGCGATTTGTACGTTTTGATAACGCGGGCTTTCGCGTCCCTGGCAGGGGCTTGGCTGGATCGAGGTCGAGGACCGCGAGCCATCCAAAGTCCTGTCAGGCAATCAGCGAAAGTCGCGTAGCACCCACGAAAGACTATACGAGCTCTTTCTTCGCACCAATCAGCGTCCGCAGACGCTCTGCCAAGAGGGCCGCGTCAAACGGCTTCTTGAACGTCTCGTTGATGCTCGAACGGTCGAAGCTCGTCGAACTGCCGTCATCGGGCAGCAAGGCGATCAAAATCACGTCGGCAAACTCCGAGTTGCGGCGCAGATTCTGACAAATCTGCAGCGCTTCGGTGCGGCCGATCGAGAAATCGACGATGATGCAGTCCGGATGGAAGCTCTCGGCCTGGATGCCGGCGTCAAATCCGCTGGCAGCCACAGCCACTTTGAACGAGCGTTCCAGCGGAAGCTCCCGCTTGACGTTCTCGACTAACACCTGGTCTTGTGCCACGATGAGCACCTTGGCCATGGCTTCGTCTTCGAGGTCCCCCAAGGGCATGCCATGCTCCTTGAGGAACTTGATCAAGTATTCCCGAGGAATTCGCCGGTCTTGCGATCCTGGAATACGGTATCCCCGTAGCCGTCCCGAGTCGAACCACTTGCTGACGGTGCGCGGGGCCACCTTACAAATCTTGGCGACCTGTCCTGTTGTGAAGACCTTCATCGCAGGCTCTCCGAAATCTCTCACGTTGGTTTGAGTTGTGTCTTACCTTCGACCCCTCTGTCTCGGCAAGACGCTATCGCCCCTGGTTTGCGGTATTTCCCTCATTTATCGCTCCGTCGAACCGACCGGCTATCCGGTCAGTGGAACCGCAACCCTCTGGGTCGGGGCCATCCGTAATCCGCTTCTCGTGGCTGTGGTTCAGCTCCCTCTGACCCGCGCCGCAATTACTTCATCGGCAACCTAGGCATCCGGAAGCCAGAGAAAATCCGTAAAATAGGGAATGCATGGTTCGCTCACCCCATTACGAATTACTCCGCTGCCATCTACAACCGTCCGGCGAACTACAACTGGCAGGAGAGAAACGAGCGAACGAATCGCCATGGAGAGTCTATCAAGGCGAATCGTCAAGGCGTGACCTTCAAGTTCGTGCTTTGGCATTTCCCCCGAGGATTTTTTGACAAAGCACGCGGTTCCCCCCCTGCAAGCCCATTCCACATTTCGTGAGCATCGGTAAGATGCAGCGTCAGTAGAACAAGCCATCCGATGAATAGATTCGCCCTGAAACGGTCCCAGACTTTAGATTCTTTCTCCGGATGTAGCGACCGCAGCAGTTCTGCCGCGAAAAAGGGCCGCAACGACGGTGCGGACTGGGCGGCCCGTCATGCTTCCGTTCTTCTACTTGGACCGCGTCACGCAGAACAGCTTTCCCCCGGTTCGGATAAAGATCTTTCCGTCGGAGAAGGCGGGGGAGGCCTGGCAGGTGGCTTCCAGCTTGTTCCTGGCAAGCTCCTTATATTCCCGGCTGGGGGCCAAGACGATGGTTGTGCCGTCCTCGGCGAGAAAGTAGACACGCCCCGCGGCAAGCACCGGCGAAGCGGAAAAGAAGGCCCCCATCTTATGCTCCCAAATCAGGTTGCCCGTGGCGGCATCAAAACACGTCGCAATGCCCGTCTCCTTGACGGAAAAAAGCAGCCCGTCGGTAAACAGGAATGACGACATCATCGGCACGTTCTTCGTCGACTCCCAGGCGATATGCGTGGCGGTAACGTCGCCGTGGCCGTCAGGGCGAATGGCGCGGATCGTGGGCGCTTCGTAGCCGGAACAGGTGTAGACGAGGCCGTTGCCATAGACGATCGAGGGCACCGCGCCCTCGCCCTTGCTCTTGACGGTCCAGAGCAAGTCGCCCTTGTCGAGGTCGAAGCCCTGCACCACGTCGCCGGCGGCGCTGACCATCAAGGGCCGGCCGGCCACGTCGATCACCATCGGCGTCACGTGCGCATGCCGCGAAAGGCCGCGCTTGGCCCTCCACTTCTCCTCTCCCGTCTTGACGTCGAAGGCCGCGATAAAGGCCCCGTCCCAAGGCTGCTTGAATCCCTTCATGCCGACGGCAGAGTCGTTGCCGTCGCAGGGCATAATCAAGAGGTTCTTGTACAGGATGGGCGAGGCCCCCATTCCATGCACGCTGGCAAAGGCGTGGTCGTCATGCGTCCAGAGCAGCTTGCCGTCGAAGTCCAGGACGGCCACCTTAAAGCCGTTGAAGACCGCGTACACGCGCTGGCCGTCGGTCACCGGCGTGGGGGTGGCATTCGAGTTCTTGGGCCGCTTTTTGGTGGGCAGGTGATCGGCCACCGTCTTGTCCCAGAGGATCTTGCCGGTGTCGCGGGCGATGCACAGGACCCGACCCGTGGTCTCGTCGTCCGTGGTTGCCGTGAGGAAAATACGATCTCCCCAGACGATGGGCGACGACCAGCCCAGGCCGCCGAACTCCGTCT
Organism: uncultured Planctomycetia bacterium; assembly: GCA_963824275.1. GTDB lineage: Bacteria > Planctomycetota > Planctomycetia > Pirellulales > Thermoguttaceae > JANXQG01. The sequence goes on from CAWGOT010000015.1 coordinate 523,065, forward strand.
GCCAGGCCAGGTTCTCTTTGAGGCTCCAGGTCAGCGGCACGTCCTTTTCGGACGAAATGCCCTGGCCGGTCGGCCCGCGGAAGCAGGGCCAGTTCTCGGCCCGGGCCGGGAGTTGGCTGGTGAGCAGAATGGCAAGCAAGAGCAGTAATTTGAAACGCATGGTTCGTCTCCCGTAGTGTGAATTTCAGGGCCACGTATGCCCCTCACTGTAGCGGACGGGGGGCTGCTGTCAAGATGGGGCGATTCCATGTTGATGGGTCGCTCGCCCTGGTGGAATTGGATACCGATCTTTATGGTATACTAATTGTATGCCATGTGAAAATCCCGCTTGGAAGAGAGGTGCGGAGGCCTCCCATGAACCATAAGAACGGCGAAATCACCACCCACACGCCCACTCCGCTTGCCCGCCCGCCCAAGGCCCGCATCGCCGGCATCTATACCCCCCACATCGTCCCCCTCGACCCCGACGGCCAAATCAACGAACCCGAGCTCCGCCGCTACATCGACTGGCTCATCGCCAAAGGCGTCCACGGGCTGTATCCCAACGGCTCCACGGGCGAGTTCACGCGATTCACCCCCGAGGAACGCCGCCGCATCAACCGCATCGTCTGCGAGCAGGCCGCCGGCCGCGTCCCCGTTCTCGCCGGGGCCGCCGAATCGAACGTCCGCGAGACGATCGCCGCCTGCGAGGCCTATTACGAGTTCGGCGCCCGCGCCGTGGCCATCGTCTCGCCCTTCTACTATCGCCTGGGCCCGGAAAGTGTCTACGCCTATTTTCGCGAAATCGCCCTCTCGAGCCCTATCGACATCACGCTCTACAACATCCCCATGTTTGCGAGCCCCATCGACGTGCCCACCATCCGCCGGCTGGCCGAACTCGACAAGATCTGCGGCATCAAGGACTCCTCCGGCGATCTGGCCAACATGATGCGGATGATCGCCGCGGTGCGTCCCGTCCGCCCCGACTTCGTCTTCCTCACCGGCTGGGAAGTCGTGCTGGTGCCCATGCTTCTCTTGGGCTGCGACGGCGGCACTCACGCCTCCAGCGGCGTCGTGCCCGAGCTCACCCGCCAGCTCTACGACCTTACCAAAGCCGGCCAGCTCGACGCGGCCATCAAGCTGCAATACCGCCTGCTGGAACTGTTCAACGTCATGATCTTCTCGGCCGACTTCCCCGAGGGCTTCCGCGCCGCCGCCGAGCTCCGCGGATTCAACCTCGGCCGCAGCCGCCAGCCGCTGAGCCAGACTCAGCAGGTCGACCGGGCCGCGGTGCAGCGCGTCCTGCAGTGCATCCTGGCCGACAACGGCTACGTCGATGAACCGGCCTGCGGCTGCGCGCACCGCAGCGGCAACCTCCAGCAGGACCGCGTGGCACAAATCACGCAGGAAGTCCTCGAGCGGCTCCGTGAACGAGGTGTCGTGTGAGCGCCTCCGCGACTCCATCCGCCGCCGCCCTGGGCCTGATCGAAGTCCACAGTTGGACCGCCTCCATGGCCGTGCTGGACCGCATGGAGAAAGCGGCCCACGTCCGCCTCTTGCAAATCGAGATCAACGACCTCTACGGCGCCTGCATCAAGGTCGCCGGCCCCGTCTCGGACCTGGCGGCCGCGCTCGATTCCGGCCGCGCCCTGGCCGAATCGATGGCCGCCTCCTGCGTCGTCGACCTGATCAGCAACCCCGACACCCGAGCGCAAGCCGCCTGGAAGCCCCCCGCGAGTTCAGTCCCCTCATCGAAACGGACGTCGTTCATTTCCCCCGCCACCTTAACGAGGAGCTTCTCATGTCCGACCCAACATCCTTCGCCATCGGACTCATCGAAACCCAGGGCCTGATCGGCGTCATCGAAGCCATCGACACCGCCTGCAAAACGGCCGCCGTGGAAGTCCTCGGCCGAGAAAAACTCGGCGGCGGCTACATCACGGTGATCATCAAGGGCGACGTGGCCGCCGTGACCGCGGCCGTCGAGGCCGGCAAAGCCAAGGTCGACGGCCTGGGCAAACTGATCGCCGCCCACGTCATCCCGCGACCCAGCGCCGCAGTCCTGAGCCTCTTCGGCAAGCTGTGACAAAGGCGGGGGGGGCGGGCAGCCAGGCGGCAGTTAACGTGTCCCCCGCAAATGATTCTTGCGCACCACCCGGAATGGCTGCTCACACGGTTCAGAGCGTTTAGTTCTCGGCCATCTTGGGTAAGATGACGGGTTGTCCGGAATGTGTCTATTGACGGGAGCAGGGAAAACCGTATACTAGTAATGGAGGCTTTGGCTGGTCCCTTGGGGCTGGTCATTGCCTTTATTTTTGCGCTCACTCCTCATCGTGTTCTCGATCAAACTGACCGCGCAGGTCGTCGATATGCCGAATCCCAAATAGGCGCCAAACACCCGCGCCGTCTCGTTTTGGTTTCTCCCCAACGAACTGCATGCCTTGCAGCTTGGCGACATAAGGCAGAAGTTCGTTGCGAATCGGTTGCCCCATATCGCGGAGTCGCCACGCCCATCCGAGGACGTACGCGGTCAAATCTGCGAGAAACACCCCAGTCGTCAAATCGGAATGCACGAAAAAGGGTTCGGGCACGATGCGTGAACTTCGGTATCTGCCTGTCGCAGCCCCGAGAAAGTAGGCGGCCATCTGTTGCAGAAGTATGTGCGATTGAGCCTTGTCAAGTTCGTCGAAAACAACCAAGCCACGCTCTCGCATGGGAAGTGTTTCCAGGAAATAGAAGTAGCGCTCAAAGAGATAAACGTAATCTTTCCGCAGGCGATTTGGCTCGGGCCGAGGCGCCGCCAAGTCTACCACCGACGCGAACACCTGGACATTGTAGCCGGCCGCCAAGTCGATCACCTTATGCACGAAGCTCAGCACTTGGCGAGAATAGGCCACAATCTCCCGTTCGGTCGATCCGCTGTCAGCGAGTCCTTGCTGGCTGGCCGCAACTCCCTTGCGGAGGCAAGAATAGGTCAGATCGACGAGCTCCTCCGGCGCAATCTGAACGTTCCGCGCGGCACTTTTGAAACGCTTGGTCTTGAGCAGGCTACGTCCTTTGATCTCGCCCGCGACAAGATTCCTCAAGTAGCCGCCGAAATGTTCCCGCTCGGCCGAACGAATCGCCTGCACGAGATTCCACAGATCGGGTTCCGCGATGGCAACGCCGGCCAAGACTTCGTAGGGAATCTTGTGCTTATCATGGCCACTCTCATCAACGAAAAGAAGCACCTTCGATTCCTCCCAAATCGCCTAATACGGCGTGGCTTGCCGCCTGTTGAAGCTTCTCTTTCTGGTTGAGAAGCCCCGGGATGAGTTGCTCCCTTGTCGCCATCAATGGTGATCTCGCGAGCAAAGATTAGCAGCCACGGATGGAACACAGATGAAACACGGATAAGTTGGATGCTGTGGACGCGACGTTCAGCATTCCGACGGGCTACTGTTACTTCCCTTTCGAGTAGACAAATTGATCAAATCCATCAAACTCGACTGACCAGATCTTTTCCATAACAGCGGTCGTGTCCTTGGGATCGACCTTTGAGGCAGTCAGGAATGCCTGAAACTTCGCGGCGGGCAGACGAAAACGGTAGGTCTCGACCCAATCAACGACCTTCCCTCCATCAACCTCGGGGGTTTTCAGCGTCAAGACAAGATCACCGAGTCTCCGCGATTGACCTCGCTCAATGAACTTGGCCATTTTCGGCACCAACGTCATCAGTTGGATTTCCTTCATCGCGTTATGAATGCCCCCTCGCGCCGTGTCAATGACCGAAGCAGGCATGCCGGACATGTCCTCTCCGCGCACAGCAAGAACCGTAATGGCACCTCCGTCCTTGCTCGTCTCTGTCGATGCGCTTTCAAGGTCGAAAATGCCTTCTGCAAGAAGCGCGACAGCCTGATCATCGGGCAGTGCGGCGTCCGTCATCGCGCGATGCACCTTCTCGTCCTTTGTTTCACGGTGACAACCAGCGCAGAGCGCGACGGTGATAACAGCGATTACACGCAGGCATACCGTGTGGATTGTGATCCTCATTGCCTGCCTTTCAACTTGTCTTGATCCGTGTTTCATCCGTGGCCAAGAAATCTTGGACTTTGCCTAGCCGTTCACCGCGCCGCCTGGGCCGTCGGTGCCGCAATCGCCGGCTCGGGCGGACTGAAGGCCAGCCGCACGCCCACCCACCGCAGCTTGCGATCGGGCCGGTCGGAATGCCGGAACGTGGGGTCCGCGGCATCCGCCGTATCGACAAACGTCGCCCCGCGGACCACGCGCAGCCCTCGCCGTCCGCCGCCTCGCGCCCATCCATCTTGTTGTACGGATAGGGCAGCGCCAGGCTCGAACACCAGACCGACACGTTCCCTTCCATGTCATACAGCCCCCAGAGGTTCGGCTTGGCCGTTCCCACGGCATGCGGGGCAAAGTGATCGGGCGCCTCGAGCTTGGCCGCCTCGACATTCACCGCTCCCCCTCGCCCCAGCCCGCCCCGCCCGCCTGCCGCTCCCGGACCGCGCCCTGCGCCCGCGCCGCACCTGGCGTCGTCGGCGCCGCACCCGGCCCCTTCCCAGCCGTCCCGCCCGTCGCCGCGGGGGGAACCATCGGTGCCGCCGGCACATTGATCGTCACCATCGGCGCGATCTGCGAATTCTCCCGCAGCCACGCAGACGAGAGCACCGTGCTCGGATCGAACGTCTCGCTGCCGCCCGCGCTCGCCGCATATTCCCATTCCGCCTCGGTCGGCAGCCGCAGGCCACCGCCCACCTTCTTGTTCACCGCCGCCAGCATCGCCTGGCAATCCTGCCACGAGACCTGCTCCACCGGGAACTGATCCGCTTGTGGGAACTTCGCCCCCTGGTAATAGCTCGGGTTTGTGCCCATCAGCGTCTTCCATTGCCCCTGCGTCATTTCCGTTTTCGCCAGGTAAAACGCCCCCAGGCTCACCGTGTGCCGCGGCGCGGTATCGGCACGGCCGTCCGACCCCATGTCAAAACTGCCGGCCGGCGCCAGGATCATGTCGATCCCCAGCCCTTCGATCGCGATTTCCTTCGGCAGCCCGGAGGCGGCGTCAAACTGGTCCCCCACGGTCTTGAAGCCCGGAATCCCCGGTTTGAGCCGCCGCGCGATCATCGTCAACGCGCTCTGCGCCTGCTCGCTTTGCGGATTATCCCGGAGCGCCGCCGCGAAGGCAGTCTGCGCCGGTTCCCACTTCGCTTGCTGGGCTAACCTCTCGCCGTCCGCCACATGCGCCTTGTACGCCTCCTGCAACTGCGTCAGTTCCTTGGCCCGCGCCTCGATCGTCTTGGCATCCAGCTTGGGATTCAGCAGGGCATGCACATCATGGCAGTTCTGGCAGTTCTTCAAATCCCGCGCATTGGGGCAGCCTCGCCTATGGCATTCCACGCACAGCGTCGCGATCGCATCGCCTCGCGCCACCCGGTCGGGCTTGAAGGTGTTCTGCTCATCCACCACGTGGTCCCGGCTTTCGCCGTGGCAACCGACGCAGTTCGGCAGCCGCTTCGTGGCGCTGCCGGTCTTCCCGGTCTTGCCGGTCTTCTCGGCCCTCTGGGCGTGCCTGGAAATCCCCCATTCCAGCGTCGAGTCCACATGGCATCGTGCGCAGGCCCCCGCGGTGGTGAGTTCCTTGGTCCCCTGCTGCGCCGCGCACTCTTGGATGCCGGCGCCGCCGCGCCGAGCACCACCGTGCCCAGCACCGCCGCGCCCAGTGCCAAAGCGCCCAGCACCATCGCTACAGTCCACGTCCATCGCCATAAGTTCAAACGCGCCATTGTTCGTCCAGCCATTGATAGTTCTTGGGAAGCCATCCTGCCCCCGCCAACCGTGTCACCTTCCGCGCCGCATCCAGCGCCGCGTGTTGTTCCGCACCCATCTTGTCGTAGCGCGTTAGCGCCGCGTAGTTGTCCATCAAGAACTGATCGTCAAACATCCCGATCATCGTGCTCGTCAAGAACGGTTTCGAAAACACGTACCGCAGCGCCGCCTGCGGCAGGCTTTCATCCGGCATCTGGCTCAGGGCCTTCGCCAGCTCCGCCACCGCCGCCGGCAAGATCGCCCGGCTCCCAGGGCTGGAATTGAAGAGCCGGATGTCCGCCATCTCCGGCTTCGTTTGCGACTTGATCCGCGGATCGAGTTCCACGATCGAGCCCGCCGCCAGCGCCTTGATCCCGATCAGACCGATCCCGCGCTTCGTGGCCGCCGGCAGGAAGTCCGCATAATCGGCCTTGGCATGAATAAAGTTATAGGGCAGCATCAGGTAATCGAGGCCCTCCAGCTCCTGGAGTGCCGTCATCATCGGCCCTTCCAGGTGGCAGGCGATGCCGATCGCGCGGATCTTCCCCGACTCCTTCGCCCGCCGCAGCACGTCCCACTGCTCCAGCAGCTTCATGTCGAACTTCACCGTCTCGCTGCGAATTCGGTAAAGATCGATATATCCGCCATACAGCCGGCATATACGGTCAATGTTCTGGCCGATGAACTCCGGATTGTCGTAGGCCCCCGAAACCACCACCTTCTCGCGCCTTGGGCTTGAGCAGCCTGGCCAGCGGCTCCCACTGCCCCATGTGCTCGTAGACATCCAAAAAATTGATGCCCAGGTCCAGCGCCTTGGAAATCTGCCGGTCGCGCCGCGCCTGCCCTTCCGCGCTGAGCACGCTGCGAATCCCGCCCGGCTGATTGTAAGCCCGATCGGTGTGCGAGCCAAAGCACATGATCGAGAGCTTCATTCCGGTCCTGCCCAGCGGCCGATAGACCATCCCGCCGCGGCGAAACTCGCCGGCCACCGGCGCGGCCGCCGTCTCCGCCAGTGCCGGCGTCCGGGCACCGGCCGCCAGCATCGTTCCCGCCACGCCCGCCCCGGCACATTGCATGAAGCGCCGGCGCGTGATACATGGCTTGAAGTTCATTTCATAGTTCATATTTGTTCCCTTCGCTTGGGGTTAGCATTCTTCCTTCGTTTCGACATTCGTAAGACTCGCAAAATCTCCCGGCCTCATGGCGGCGGGCGGACGGCACACGGAGTGCGCCTGCTGCTTTTCTTGCCGCCGGTTCACCGTTCGATGCGGATCATCAACTTGTCCATCGCATCCCGATCGAGCGGATATCCCAGCCCCGGCTGCGTCGGCGCTCGCACATATCCGTCTTTGTCAATGCGTATTTTGTCCTTGTGATACAACCGGTCCTGGCCCGTGGCTGGGTGCGGCATCTCGAACCACCGCGCGTTGGGCGCTGCCAGTTCCACGTGGAAATGCGAGGCCACTTCCATCGCCTCGCCCCAGTTGTGCGGATGGACTTCCATCCCGTGGCACTCCGCCAGCGCAGCCACTTTCATCATCCCGCTGATGCCCCCGCAACTGTCCATGATGACCCGCACAACGCCCATCGCCCCGCGTTTGATGTACTCCGAAAACGCATACATGTTGGGCATGAACTCGCCCACATGCACCGGCACCTTCACCGCCTTGCACAACTCCACCAGCCCGTCGATGTCCTTCGTCGGCAGGGGATCCTCGTACACCTCATACCCCAGTTCATCCAGCACCTTCCCCACCTTCAACGCCTGGTCGCGGTTGTAGCGCTGCACGGGGTCGTGGAGCAAGGCCATCCCTTCCCCGGCCGTCTTCTTCACCAGCCGCAGAATCTCGATGTGGCCGTCTTCGATGGCGATCTTCGGCCCCGTGGCGTGCTGCCCATTGCCCGGATGCACCTTGTACGCCTTGTAGCCCTCCTTCTTCGCCGCCAGCACGTCCGCCTCATAGGCCTCGATGTTCGCCAGATGCGCCGAACTGGCGTAGGCCAGCACCTTGTCCTTGCAGCCCCCGAACAACTTGTAAATCGGCAGATTCACCGCCTTGCCCACGATGTCCCACAGGCAGCAGTCGATCACGCCCGCATAGGGCGAAAAAGTCCCCTTGCGGTTGCCCCACTGGTTCGTCGTCGCGCACAGACTCCAGGCATTCTTGCCCGGCAGCGCCGCCTTCGCATACTCGAGCCACCCACGCATGTTCCAGCCCGTATGCCAGATGCTGTTCAAGAGCGTGTAATTGCCCTCGATCCCGCTATTCGTCACGACCGACGCGATCCGCCCCGTCTCGCCGTTCAGAGGCCGCTGCCCCTTGAGGTCCGTCGCATAGACTTTGACCTCTTTGATGGTCAGATCCGGCAGGTCGCCAGGCTTTACGCCCACGGCCTGCGCCGCGGCATGCATCGGATGAAGCAGGGTCGCCCCCGCCGCGCCCGCCACGCAGACATCGCCCAGAAAATTGCGCCGCCACTTGTTCGTTGGTTTCGACATTTGCCATGCCTTCTAGGTATCGCACGCGGGCAGAGCCGGAGGTCAGCGGTCAGAAGTCAGAGGCCAGACCTCTGATCTCCGAACTCCGGCTCTGCCCGCGAACTATGAATTGACTTTGTTGATCGGACCAAAATCTCACACCGTGGCCAGCTCGATCCCCTGGCCCGTGCCCAGGTTCCGGCTGTATTTCTTCTCCGCCGCGTTGTTCCAGTGCTCGTGAACGCCGAGGCTCGCCAGGGCCTTGCCCGACTTGGCCGGATCGTAGGCCGTCTTCGACGGCGCCTTGTCCGCCTGCGCCATCTCGTGCAGGTAGTTGTCCACCGGCCCGGTCACGATCGCGCTGATCGTCGGCTCGTTGCGGAGGAAATCGAGCGCCACCGAGTCGATCGCCACGCCATCCTGCGACGCCAGCAGGCTCGCCGTCCAGTTGCCATTGAACGGCGGGCTGGTCCACTTGCAGGCCGGCGAGAGCTTGAATTCGTTATGCTGCGTCGCGTACAGCGCATCGACCAGGTACAGAATCGTCTTGCCGCCGACCTCGGGATGCCCATTCAGATCGACCAGCCCGTTGTAGGACCCGATCGCCTGCGGCGTTGTCCGCGGAAAGTCCTTCACCGCGATGAAGGCATGGATGGTCGGCGCCCCAGGGCTGCCGTTTTCCAGGAAGATCGAGCCCAGGTGATTCTTCGCGCAGACCGTCATCCCCGCCAGACCGTGCCCCTTGAGTCCTGCCACGTTGATCATGTAGGCCGCTTGCGTCACGCACGTCGGCAGATAATACATCGCCCGCCCCTGGGCCAGCGCCAGCGGCTTGCTCTTGTCGGGCAGCGCCTTTTCGCGTCCCTCCGTCCCTGTCGCATCGACAAAATGCACGCCCGGAAACTCCTTCGTGCAGCGATCGTAAATCGTCACCGGCACATTCCGGACCGCATCGTAAAACGTGATATCCGCCGCGGCCATCCCGACTTCGTTGACCAAGTGTCGCAGCAGGGCCGATACCAGTTGCGGGGCAATGTAGGAAGCGTTCGCGTTGTCCCCATGGCTGCTATGGCACTGGTTCAGATTCAGCTTGATGGCGATCTTCTCGCCTTTCACATAGCCCACCGCTCCCTTGCCGCGGCGCTGGTTGGAATCGGCAAAGATCTTACCCCAGGCCTCCTTGTCCGTCCCGGCCGACCCCACCGAGCGGATGACCTTCGAGAGCATCGCGCTGACGACTTCCGGATGCGTGTTGGCATCATCCCACCACCCCGGCGCATTGGTTGTCCCATCCCATGTGGTCGCCTTCGGATCAAAGGCCCAAGCCACCCGTCCCGGCTGCACGCCAAAGGCGGTGCCTATCGGCGTATTCACCGGATCCGTGGGCACAAAGTGCGGCTGCGCAGCCGCTGCGGGCCGCGTCGCCGGCGGTGCCGCGGGCACTGCGGCCTGCACCCCGGGCGACCGCGCCAACTGCAATCCAGCCGCCGCACCCAACCCGCCAATTACCGAGGTCTTCAAAAATTGCCGTCGACCGTCTGCTTTCGAATCTCTCATCATAATTCAGATCTCCTCATGATCGGTAAATCGATAACGGTCGCCTTTCGCGGGAGCGAAAGTGGCGTTCTTTCGCGGAGCGAAAGGCGACGATGCAAGAGTAAAATGCGGCATGAGCAAACGTTCATGCCCGCTTGAGTCAGACCAAATCACCTTTCAAATAGGGCTTCAGATAGGTATCCAAGGCCTTGCGAACCGCCGCCACCTCCTCCGCCGGCGACCGCGCCGGAGCCCCCCCGCCGCCACCGCCGCGCTTGCCCTTCCCCGCACCGCCGCCACCGCCGGCGTCGCCCATGCCCGGCGTGGCCCGCGACCGCGTCGTGAGCTTGAACATGCCCCGCGCCACCATCGCCGGATTCCCCATGTTCAGATTCATCGTGCCCAGGGCTTGGATCCGGCCGAACATCGCAAAGGCCTCTTCCTTCTGTCCCGCATGGTACAAATCGAAGGCCTGCTCATAGATGTCCGCCAGGACCACCGTAGGGCAATGCCCCGAGAACCCCAGTTCCATCTCATTGATCATCGTCCGCACGCCCTGTCCGGAAAACACGGCCATCTCATCATTCGTCCGCCGCCGGATCTCGGTGATCCGCCGCAGCGCCCCGCCCCCCGCCGTCGCCTCATCCTTGATATACCGCGCGGTCGGCACCGTTTTGTAGATCTCCACCACCAGGTCCACGCTCATCTCGCCCTGCGACTGCACGAACAGCGGCAGGTCCGTCATCTTGCCCACTGCCTGGTAATACGCCAGCAGCGCCTTCTCATCCGAGACCCCGGCCGGCGGCAGCGACACGATCGCATTCGCCCCGTTTTTCGCCGCGTGCTTGGCATACCGCTCGACCGTCGCCATATTCTTGTCCTGTGACTGCACGCCGATCACCAGCCACGTCTTGCCGTTGTTCGCCGCGGAGAGCGCCTCCGCCCCGGCGAGCCGCTCATCCTCCTTCAACGAGGTCCAGCCGCTGGCGATCTGCGGCCACGCCAACCCGTGAACCTCGCCCTTGTTGCAGAACTTCATCTCGTTCGCCAGACATTCCAGATCCAGCTTGTCATCCGCGGTGTACGGTGTGGACGCGATCGGCAACAGCCCGCGCAGCACCTTGCCGCCCGACTTCGCCCCCGCCGCCACGCCGCCCTCCTCGGCCGCCGCCGCACGGCCGCGCGTCCCGCCCAGGCGACTCGCCAGCGCTACACCCATCGCCCCGGCCCCGGCCCAGCGGAGAAAATCCCGCCGTGCCAGGTTCCCGTGTCCCGTTCGCATCGTCGTTTCCATCATCGCTTCCTTTGAAATAGTTTCCCTTGGCTAGGGAGCAGGTTGGCAACCTGCTCCACGAACTTTCGGCCGGCCTGATTCAGCGCTCCACCCGGATCATGATCTTGTCCAACGCATCGTGGTCCAGCGGATACCCCAGCCCCGGCTGCGTCGGCGCGGGTATGTACCCGTTGGCGTCAATCCGAATCTTCTCTTTGATGTATGCCCGGTCCGTGAGGTCCGCCGAGTTGGGCATCTCAAACCAGTAGCAGTTCGGCGATGCCAGCTCGACATGGAGATGCAGCGCCAGATCCATCGCATTGCCCCAATTGTGCGGCGTGCATGGCATCCCCATCGCATCCGCCAACTGCGCAATCCGATGCGACCCGCTGATGCCTCCCACGTTGTCGGCAATCAGCCGCACAATATCCATCGCGCCGCGCCGAATGTATTCCCCGAAATCGTAGATCGAATACAAAAACTCCCCCACTTCGATCGGCACGTCGAGCTTCTTCCGCAACTCGATCAGGCCGTCGATGTCCGTGGACGGAATTGGATCTTCAAACGAGCAATAGTTGTACTCGTCCAGGGCCCGCCCCACCCGCAGCGCCTCAAACACGTTGAGCTGCTGCACCGGGTCGAAGAGCAGCGTGTAATCATCCCCCACCGCCTTGCGGACCTCCTTGATCTCCTCGATCAAGCCCATGTACTTGGGAATCGGCTTGCCGTCGCGGTGCTGCCCGCCGCCGGGGTGAATCTTGTACGCCTTGTATCCCGCTTCCTTGACCTTCAGCGCGTCCGGCACGTAGTCTTCCACGGCCGGCAGGTGCTGCCCGCTGGCATAAGCCAGCATGCGGTCCTTCGTCCCCCCCAGCAACTTGTAAATCGGCCGATTCACTGCCTTGCCCAGAATATCCCAGAGCATCACATCGACATAGGCCGCCGCCAGATCGACGCTGCTCGGTCCCCCGCTGGGCTTGAACGTCCCGAACCCAAATCCGCCCTGGAACGGCGCAGTTCCGGCCGCCCCGCCCGCGCGCTCCCGCGGAACCCGCCGGCCCCGTCGCCGCGGCACTTGGCCCCCTACCATCCGTCGCCCCGCCGCCCGCCCGCGCTCCCGAATAGCTCGCCGACGACGGTATCAACGGCAGCAGATCAAACAAGTTCTTCCCCACGCACGTCGCCTTGGCATATTCCAGCCAGTTCGGCGTCACGCCCCGGTTGCCGTCCGTATAATTGCCCTCGATCCCGCTGTTGGTCACGAGCGAAAAGATCCAGCCGTTCTCCGAACTGTTCAGCTTCCGCACCCCATTGATGTTGGCGACATAGATCTTCGCCTCCTTGATCGTCAGGTCGGGCAGATCGCCGGGCTTCACGCCCACCGCCTGCGCCGCGGCCTGCATGGGATGGATCAGCGTCGCCCCCGCTGCTGCGGCACCCGCAATGCACATATCGCCCAGAAAATTGCGCCGCAAGATATTCGTTCGTTTTGGCATTCGCCAGACTCCTCAAGAAATTGACCCCAGTTCGAAGCAAGAAGGCCGAGGTCGAGGATCGCTCGACGCAGGGCTGCACGAGACAAACGACTCTGATCGCTTAGTGTGAGAATCTTCGTGAGATTTGTCAAGCGCTGGAACTGCGGATTTATGCGGCCGTGCCCGCGCTCGCGCTTAGTGGTCCATTTCACAAATAATGTCACAGTTGCCAGGCATCGGTGCGGTAGGGTGGGACCAGCGAGGACCAGCGAGCCTGCGAGCCGGCCCACCAAACGCCGTGAATGGTGGGCCGGCGCTCGCAAGCTCGCTGGTCCCACCCTACGGCCCTATCTGTGACATTATTTGTGAAATGGACCACTTAGGCAATATTCACAATTTACGCAAGTTTATTCTGGGCGGCGCTGCGTTTGACCCATTTGTAGCATTGAATAGAGTTCCGCCAGAAGTACTTCTCAGCGATTTCGCGGCCTTTGGCGGTGAAGTACTCCTTCACGATCTTGAAGCCGACGGGAACGGGCCGCCACTGATCGCCATTGGGCCAGTCGCTGCCGTAGAGCACGCGGTCGGGGCCGAAAACGTCGAAGATCTCGTCGATGCGGGGACGGTAGAACTCGGTGTCGACGCGGACTTCCTCGTTGGGGACCTTGGGGAAGGAGGCGGTGGCGTTGCGGAGGACTTCGGAGATCTTGACGAAAATCTGAGGGCGGTCGCGGAAGGCCTTCATGCTGGCGTCGTAGGAGGTCTTTTGCGCCGGGTCGGTGGGGGGCAGCATCTGGGGCAGGTGGTCGATGATGATGCGGAGACTGGGGACTTTTTCGCTGGCACGGACCACATCGGCGAGCAGGGCAACGCTGGGATTGGCAGTGTCCATGACCAGGTCGTTATCGGCCATGTACTTGAGGTCGGCGACGAAGGAGGGCTGGTCGAATTCGCGGCCGCGCTGGCGGCCCAGGCCGTAGCGGATGCCGCGAAAAAGGGGATTTTTGCGGAAGCGGTCGAGGTTGGCGCGGAAGTCGGGGGCCCCGGGCGTGAGGTGGCCGATGGTGCCGACCATGACTTCATCCTTGGCGGCCACGTCGAGGACCCACTGGTTGTCTTCGAGCAGGCCGCTGCACTCGATCTCGATCGCGCCCACGATGCCGAGGGGTTCGACGATCGGCCGGTAACGGTCCGGGAGCGAGGTCTTGTACATCACGGCGTGGGCCGGGTTGTTCTTGCTGGGATAGGTCACGCCGCCCGGGCGGAAGGGGTCGAAGAGGTGGATGTGGGTGTCGATGACGGGGATCGTGTCGGCGGGCGGCATGACAGGGCCGGGGGCCGGCGTCGGGGATTGCGCGGGGGCCTGGGCTTGAAGGGAGTTGGGGAGGCCGGCGGCGGCGAGGGCGGCGGCGGCGCCGAGGAAGGTGCGGCGGGGGATACGGGTTTCCATGTGCGTGCTCCTTAGAATTGTAATGAGGTCATGAGGGACAGTTTTGGTGGTCTCGTTGTGCGGTTGTTTGGTGGGACTGGCCTGCGCAAAAGTCGGATGCTTTGGATGAAATCGCGTGTTCTGTGTGGCGCATTTTTGTTCCGAAGGACATGCGGACGGGCGTTCACGCCCGTTTTCGGCTTCAGCCGGTATTAGGCCCGGCATTCATGCTGGGCAAGCCGAAACCGTCAATATCGGTTGTACTCATAGGTTGATTCGCATTGTCAGCCCCGTTTACGGGGCTCCTGCCGCGGATTGCCGCGACAAAGGAGGCCCGTAAACGGGCCTGACATCCACAGTCGCCAAACTGGTGAGTTGCTTTTCGCCTGCTAGCAACCCGGCATAAATGCCGGGCCGATTACGGGCTGGAGCCCGAAACGGGCGTAAACGCCCGTCCCCCGTGGCCCGGATCCCACCCTACGAACTCCCCGCTTCATCGATAGGCGTGACGGGATCGATCCAGATCCAGCAGAGACCGCCGATAACGTAAATAATCGCGGATATCCAAAAAGTCAACATCCAGTTGTGATTCAGGTGTTGGAGGATGTAACCGACGACGGCCGGCCCGACGGCGCCGCCAATTTGCCCTGCCGTGTTCATGCTGGCGGAGACGGTGCCAGCGTATTTCCCGCCGACATCCATCGCCGTGCGCCAGCAGAGGGGCAAAGTCAGATCGATTGAGAAACTGGCCAGGCCCATGGCCAGCATCGCCAGAACGGGGTCGGCAAGATACGGCGAAAGCAGGAGCATGGCCGCGGCCCCGCCGTAGCCGGCAAACGCCAAGCCCCGCCGGACCTTCACCAACGCGAAGCCGCGCCGCACCAGCGTACTGGCCAGCCAGCCGGATACGAGACAGGCGAAACCCCCGAAGAAAAGGGGGATTCCGGCCAGCAGGGCGCCCTTTTGCAGGTCTAGCCCGCGTGCCTCGTTCAAATACGTCGGCAGCCAAGTGATGTAAAAGTACCAGCCATAGCCGAAACAAAAATACTGCACCAACAACAGCCATACGGTGCCGGAGCTTAGAATTTTTCCCCAAGGAACCGTCATGTGGCCGGCGGCTGTGGGCGGAGTTTCATCCATCAGTGCGAGTTCGGCCCCGTTCACACGGGAGTGGTCGTGGGGGTGGTCGCGGAACCACCAGAAGTAAACCAGGGCCCAGGCGATGCCCAGGCCGCCAAAGGCGACGAAGGTCCCTCGCCAATCGACCAGGGAAATCAGCCATACCACCAGCAGCGGCGTGATTGCTCCGCCCCACCGCGAGCACAACCACATGACGCTCACCGCTCGATTCCGCTCGCGGGCCGGCAACCAGTTGCTGAAGCCTTTGGCCAGGTTGGGAAAGCGCCGGCTTCGGCTGCGCCGAAAAGAAATTGCGCGGTCAGCAGGGAGGCCAGACTCCAAGCCTGCCCTGTGGCGGCGGTGAAGAATGACCAGAGGAGCACCATGCTCGTTAGGACTCGGCGCGGCCCGAACAAGTCGCCGAGCCAACCGCCCAGAACGCCGAACAGGCCGGTACGCCAGGGTGCTGGCGGCAAAGACGTAACCCATTTGTTCGCTGGTCAGACCCAGGTCCGCGACGACTGGACCCTTGGCCTGCGCCATGCAGACGCGGTCAACGTAAATGATCACGGCCAGCGCCGCGGCGAAGAGGACAACGAGGTGCCGCGTGCGGGAGGGTTTGAGGGCAACCGCGGGAGGTAGTGGGTTGACGATCATTATGGCACACAGGAGATGGGCGGGACTGATCGGGCGGGGGCGGCCGGGGCGGGCGCCGGGGTTGCACCCGGAGGATAGCATACCGCGGCAGGTGGAGAATTGGAAGTGACTCCAATCCACACCAAGCGCGAAGCGTAAGCGAGGCAACGACTTCCGGACCTCGCTTGCGCTTCGGGTTAGTGCCAGTCGCAACCGCGAGCAGGATATTTCGTTCCCGCCGTCGCTACGTGCGACGACATCGGGCCTGGGATGGGCCATCCTCCTTTTCCAAGCTTCTTGGTACAATCCACAGGATCAGAACCAAAACTAACAGATATACTGCTCGCGGTTGAGATTGTCACAATCCACACCAAGCGCGAAGCGTAAGCGAGGCAACGACTTCCGCGCCTCGCTTACGCTTTGGGTTAGTGTCAGTCGCGACCGCGAGCAGCATAATGCGAAACCGAGGGAGACATTAGATGAGCGGCACTTGGAGAGTTGGGTTGATCGGTGTAGTCGTGGCGACCTTGTTCGGATCCTCCTGCCCGCTCTGGGCGGCCGATCCGACAATACCCCCTTCGTCCACGGCGGAAGAAACGCCGGGCGAAAAGGTGGCCTCCGAAGACAAGCTCGTGAGTGATTTTCATGCCGTCGTGCTCGGTGGGCCGGAGATGAAGCTTTACCGCAGTGCTTCCCCGGTAAGGGCGCTGGCCAGCGAGGACAACGCCTCGCTGGAAAACAAGGCAACCGTTGCCGGCGCTGCCCGGATCATGGAACACCTCAAGACCCTCGGCATCAAAACCATCGTCTCGTTGGAAGATGAAAACGGGAAAGATCAGGAATCGAAGGAAGTCAAGAGGAAGCTCTCCGTGGAGTTGGAACGGAATGCGGCAAAGAATGCGGGGATCGTCTTTCTTTCGCACCCCATGCAAAATGCCAATTTCCGCACCATGCCCGACAAGGACATCCTTGCCTGGCTGGAAGACGTCAAGAAGGACATTCTCGCCGCATCGCGCCAGGGCGGCGTCCTTTTTCATTGTGCGGCCGGCCATGACCGGTCCGGCCTTGCAGCCGCCTATCTGCGGATCACGGTGCAGCACTGGACCGCGGAGCAGGCGATAAAAGAAATGCGCGACCTCGGCCATAACTGGCCGAAATACTCTTCCAACGGCGGCAAATCCTCCTGGCACGAGGAATTTCTCAGGAGACAGTTCCCGGCCCAGACCAGGCCGGCCGCGTCGTTGCCTGTCAACTAGTCGAGACATTGGCGGCAAGCGGAAAAGTGGTAGTGAGACCCCTTGGCTGACGGAGGCCTCGGCCCAGGGTAAAATGCTTCCGATGGTGCTGGTTGACCAACCGCCGTCCAAGAACCAGAAGCGGCCGGCTTTCCGGCGCCAAAGCCCGGGAGCAGTCGTCATGCAAAACAAGATTTCTCGAGACGACGCCCAGTCGGAATTGGTCCGAATCCGCCGGGCCTCGGAAAAGGCCGCCGATCGCGATCCGACCGAGAACGTCGACCATCGGGAGATGACGCCTGAGGAGTTGGCCGCCGCTTTCCGCACGCTCGCCGAGTTCAAGTCCCTTCTGGACCGGGCCGTGGCCCTGCGGTCGGACATCAAGACCGCCGGCTTGGGCCTCGACCTGGCGACCTGGGCCGCCCAACTCCCGCTCATTATCGAGCGGATGTTGGGCAAGTTGCTCAACTCGCTCCGTCTGCCCGGCGGGGATCACAAGTTGCGCCACAGGGCGAACCACCCGCGGCTTGAAGATTGCGGCATCAACCGCAGGCAATCGCATCAATGGCGGCTGGAGGCCGAATTGCCGCCCGCGGCGTTCGCCGACTATCTCGCGCAAGCCTCGCGGAACGGCACGATGCCGTCGTCGCACGGGCTTTTCCGCCTGGCGAAGGCGTACGTCGAAAGCGCGAGACAGGCGGGCCACAGCGCTGACCCCTTGTGCCGCGCCTCCGGCGGCGTCGAGCGCCTGGCCAGTGAAGGAAAGCGGTTCGGCTGCATTTTCATCGACGCCGCCTTTGCGCCGGCCGACGGCGCAAAGCACGCGGTTCGATCGACCCGCGACTGGCCCAACTGCCGGTGATGGAAGTGGCGGCGGCGGAAGTCCATGTCTATCTCAAGGTCGGTCCCGAGTCGCTGCACGACGGCCGCAAGATCCTCGCCGCCTGGGGATTCTCCCGCACGACCTTGCTATATCCCGCGACGCGGCCGCTCGATCCTCACGGGTCCCTGCTCACGGTCCACGACATGCTGCTCTTGGGTGCCCGCGACAGTTGGGAAGTGACGGGCAGGGACTGCCGCCTTGGATCGAGGAAGGCAGGGATTTGGCGCTTGAGCAGGGCGAGGCGCTGCTCCATGTGGTCGAACGGGTAAGTCCGCCGCCGTGCCTCGATGTATTCGGCCTTCATCCGTTCTCGAAAAAGTGGACGATCGCCACCACCTGAGAAGGGAACGAGCGGAATATCAACGTTCGCAATGGTAACATTGATCGCGTTTTGGCCGGCGGAAAAAGATTATTGGCCGCCTCCGCGCACCCTCCGCGCGGCCTCTCGCCGCCGCACGGCCCTCTATCGCTTTTCCCTTGCGGCGCAAGCACTTGCGCTCGATGATATTGGACCGCCCTTTCGTCCGAGCTGGCGGCCTCGGTGACTGCGGTTCCGGCATACGCGCGAAGAAAATTATTTTCGGCGTTGGTCCGGCCAGGTGTAGGATCAGCGTTGTGCGGTTCGCTCGCGGCACGGTGGAAACCTGCCGCGGATCGACGAGACATCCGCACGCCGTCCGAAACCACCTAAACCTCCCCGCGGTCCATCATGCGAAAAAACAGGCGTAGCCTTTGGAATAGATTTCGTTGCAGTATCGGTCTGGCGCCCTCCCGCAAGCAGAAGCCGGCAAAATCGTTGCGACATCGCGTGCTGCAAGCGGAACAACTGGAGGCGCGGCAACTGCTCTCCGTAACGCTCTACTGGGACCCCTCTCACGGATCGCAACTGGGCGGGACCGGCACGTGGGGCACATCGACGGCCAATTGGAGCACCAGTTCCAGTGGCGGCGGCACGATGTATGCCCGGACCAACGGCGACGCCGCCGTCTTCGGCGGCGCCGGCGCAGCAGTTACGCTCGCCTCGGGCACGATCCAGGCTGCTTCGATCCAATTCGCGTCCAGTACCTACAGCATTGGCTCCAACATTCTCACCCTGCCGACCAGGGGGACGACAACGATCGACGTCGCCAGCGGAGACACCGCAACGATCAATTCCGTGATCGCCGGCTACGGAAACCTGACGAAGACCGATTCCGGCACGCTGGTTATCAGTGGCGCAAATTACTTTGCCGGCAGTGTCACGATCAGCGGCGGGGCGATCGATGCGGCAAGCGAGTGGGCCTTGGGGTCCGAGGGGGCTTTGACGATTAACACTGGGGCAACGCTCAATCTCAACAGCCAGTACGTGAATACCGGGGGGTTGACGGGCGGCGGCACCGTAACGAACATTAGCTCTGCCGCTGCCCTTTTGACGGTCGTTCCATCGGGCACCGCGAGCTTCAGCGGCACGCTGGAGAACGGCTCGAGCGGGGGAGGCACGCTTGCATTTGCCGTGTCCGGCAGCGGCACGCAGGCCCTCAGCGGCAGCGGCAGCAGCTACAACTACAGCGGCGGCGAGGCGATCAGCGGCGGCGGCAAGCTGGAGGCCAGCAGTGCGGTCGAAATGGGCGGAGGGCCGCTTTCGCTCTACAACGGAACTCTGGATGTCACCCCCAACGCCAATTTCTCTTGGAGCCCGGCGATTTCGCTTTGCGCCGCCGGGGCCACGGTCGAGGTCGATTCCAGAATTTTAACGCTCACGGGCGCGATCTCGGGCACCGGCAGCCTGACAACACAAGGTGCGGGCACGCTGGACCTGGCCGGCGGAAATTACTATACCGGCACCAACACGATCAAGGCGGGGATGGTCGATGCGGGTAGCGCGTGGGCCTTAGGGGCCGAGGGCACTTTGACGGTCGACGCGGGCGCTACGCTGAATCTTAACGGCCAGAACGTGAACATCGGCGGTTTGACGGGAAGCGGCATCGTTACCGACTATTCGACTGCCTCCGGCACGTCGTATTTGACGATGGTCGCGCCCGGCGGCACGACCTTCGGCGGCACGATCGAGAACGGGCCGACGCGGCTGATTGAAGTGGTCATGTCCGGCAGCGGCACGCAGACCCTCAGCGGCACCAATTTTTCCTATACGAGCTACACGGTCACGACCCTTGGCCAACTGGTGCTCGACCCGATCACGGCGCTGGGGAATACGCCGATCGTGGTGGAAAGCGGCGCGTACTTTTCGCCCAACCCGTGCGGTTACACGAACAGTGCGGGATTGACGGTGTCCGGATCGGCCGGCGCGACGCTCGACCTCCTGAGCGGCTCGTACCTCGACATCGGCAGCATCGGGACATTCGACCTTCAGCAGGAAACGAGCTTTGGCTTTGCGAACACGGCCCTGACCATAAACACCGCCACGCTCGACTTCGGGTTGTCCGCCGCGGGCTGGGCCAAGATGGCCGTGACCGCCAGCGCGTCCGTGCTGGGCACGAACACCATCAACGTCAACGCGATGGGCGCAACCCTCGTTCCGAACACGTACAAGCTGATCACGGCCTCGGGAGGGCTTACCGGCACGTTCAAGTTTGCCAACGGCACGACCACTGAGGACGCCACGCTCAGCGGCGGCATCTATTCGCTCGCGCTGGGCAACGCGGCCACGGCTGAGTCGGTCACCGTTGCGCCGCTGCTGGTCCTGAACCAGAGCCCGTCGAGCGAGACGGTCAGCGCGGGCAACAACGCGAGCTTCACGGTCGCCGCCACGGGCACGCCCACCCCCAGCGTGCAGTGGTACGAGAGCACCAATGGCGGGACGTTGTTCAGCGCGATCTCGGGAGCGACCTCGACGACGTACAGCTTTACCGCCGCCACGGGAGAAGACGGCTACGAGTACGAGGCCAAATTCACCAATTCGGCGGGCACCGTGACCACGGCGGCCGCCACGCTGAGCGTTCCACCGGTCGTGAACACCTCCCCGGCCAACGAGACCGTCAATGTGGGCGGCACGGCGACCTTTACGGCCGCCGCCACCGGCACGCCCACGCCGGCCGTACAGTGGTACGTGAGCACTAACAGTGGAGGAACTTTCAGTAAGATCTCGGGGGCGACCTCGGCGTCCCTGAGCATCGTGAACGCGAATACGACAGAAAGCGGCAACGACTACAAGGCATGTTTCACCAACAGCGGCGGATCGACATACACCGCGGTTGCCACGCTGACCGTCGGCACCGCGCCGGTCATTACGGCCAACCCGGCGAGCCAGACGATCAACGCGGGGGGCTACACGACCTTCACGGCTGCCGCCAGCGGCAGCCCCGCGCCACCGTGCAGTGGGAGTACAACACCGGCAGCGGCGCCTTCGCCAACGTCCCCACCAACACCGGCGTCTACAGCGGCGCCACTACGAGGCGGTGTTCACCAACAGCGCCGGTTCGACGCCGACCACGGTCGCCACACTGACCGTTCAGAGCGGGTTGGCGGTGACCCAGAACCCGGTCAGCCAGGAGACGGTTTTCGCGGGAGCCACGGCGACCCTTACGGCGGCGGCCGGCGGCAGCCCAACGCCCACCGTGAAGTGGGAGGTCAACCCGGACACCGGGGTCTTCACCGCGCTAACCAACAACAGCTTCTACAGCGGCGTTGCTACCGGCACGCTCACGATCACCGCGCCGACCACTGCGATGAGCGGATACCAGTACGAGGCCGTCTTCAATAACTCGTCCGGCAACGTCACGACCACGCCCGCCACCCTGATCGTGCAGACCCAGCAGCCGCCCGACCTTTCGGCGGATTCGCCCTTGACCGACGGCAGCCTGCTGCTGGCGGCCGCTTCCGCAGGGCTGAATTACGTCAGCGGCGCGGCCACCGGCCAGGTGCTGCTCTCGGTCGACACCACACTCTCGCCGACCGACGGCAGCGGCTCCCGGCTGAGCGACGTCACGGCCAGCGCCACGATGGGCGGCCTGTCGAATAGCGTCAATTACGGCGACACGGTGTATCTGGCCGGCTCGCCCTCGGCAGGCGTCTCCTACCGCTTTGTCGTGCCGATCAACGCAAGTACGCTGGCCACCGGCCGTTATGCTTTCACGATGAACGTGCTGGAGCAGTATGCCGACGGAACCAGCCAGACGCTGAGCTTCGTGAGCTACAAGGACGTGCTCAATTGGAGCCAAAGCCCCTTCGGCCCCGGCTGGAATCTGGAAGGGCTCGACGCGCTGGCGCCGGCGACCGCGGGCGGTCCAGCCGGCGTGAGTCTTGTAGAAAGTGACGGCACGATGACCTTCTTCTGGCCCAACGGCTCGGGCGAGTACAACGCCGAGGCCGGGCCGTTCGCCTTCGACACCCTTACCGGCAGTTGGACGAGCGGCTTCACGCTCACGGGCACCAACGGCACGTTGGAGGATTTCAACACCGCCGGCCAACTCACGACGGTTACCGACGGCGACGGCAACAACACGGTCTACAACTACCCCGGCGGGCTGCTCACCAGCATAAACGCCCCTGGCAACCAGACGACCAGCTTCGGCTATACGGGCAGCCTGGTCACCTCGATCACCGACTTCGCCGGCCGAATCACCACCTTGGGCTATAGCGGCGGCCAGTTGACGTCGATCACCGAGCCGACCCCCAATAACGGCAACGTCAGCGGCGAGACCAGCCCGGAGGCGCAGTTCGGCTACACGTCCGGCAAGCTGACCTCGATGGAGGACCCCAACAGTAATACCACGACCTACGCCTATGACCCGGTGACGGGCGCCTTGTCAATGGTCACGTACGCGGACCAGACTACCTGCGAATACCAGGCGGCCTTGACGCTCCCGCTCGACAACGGCGCATGCCTCACGCCGACATTGGCGCTGGCGGCCGCAAACGCGGACGAGTCGGGCGACGTCACTACCTGCACGCTCGATCGGTTCGGCAATCCCGTGACCGTTACGGACGCCCTGGGCAACGAGACGTCTTATACCTACAACGCCGATGAGCAGGTCACCGAGGTCCAGCAGCCGGCCGTCAGCAACGGCGGCGCGATGACCACGCCGACCACGAATTACACCTATGATCCGTCGACGGGAGTGCTCACCGGCGAGACCGACCCCGACGGCTCAACCCAGTCCTGGAACATTACGAGCTACATCACCTACGGGGGCACCGACGTCGTGCCGACCGAATACACCAACGGCGTCGGCGATGAGACCGTCTACACCTACAATACCAGCACGGGCGACCTGCTCCAAAGCGAGCAATATCTCAACGGCACAACTTCGGATAACCTGGGCCAGAACACGGCGGTCGGCGGCGATCCGATCACGAGTTGCGTCTATACCACCGAGGGCGCCGGCAACGACCCCACGGGCGCCCCTACGGCCTCGTCTTGAGCACGACCAATCCGGATGGCGACGTGACGGCCGACACCTATGATACGGCCGGCAACCCAACGTCCACGTATCAGGGGCAGGCCGTTGCCATGCTCTCCGACTCGGCCGCCTTCAATAATCTGGCCCCCGGCGCCGCGGACCTACGATCTCTACGCCAGTACGCCCTCGTCCAGCGGCTATAGCGTGCAGGGCAACCTCGACAGCGGGTTGACGCTCACCACGCCGGCCAGCTACCTGCCGGCCTCGTCGCTGGGCAGCGGGTGGTCCTTCCTGGGGCAGATCACGCTGGACAGCAGTTCCTCGCTGGTGGTAAACTATAGTGGCGGTTCGCCTGCCACGGCGATCAGCCTCTTGCAGCCGACCTCGACCACGGTTTACGACGGCCAGGAAAACCCGCTTACCCAAACCGACGCCATGGGCACCCTCAGCGCCTCGACGTACGACAATCTCGGCCGGCCGCTGGCCGCCTCGCAGGGCCAGGCCGTGAATGTTGCTTCCGGCGCGCGGCAACCTTCGCCAACCTGCCGCAGGCCCCCGGCCAAGCCAGGACGTACACCGTCTTCGTCCAATCGTCCACGGCCCCCAGCGGTTACTCCGTCACGCAAAACGGCGCGGGCGTCATTTCCTGGACCACCGATGTTTCCGCGACCACGCCCTTGGGGGGCGCGGCTGGCGGCTGGTACGAGTTGGGAGTGGTGACCCTGGCCGGGGGGAATACGAGCACCGCGCTTACCGTGAGCTATACGGACGGGGGCACGGTTTCGCAAGTGGCCTATCTCGAACAGACCTCGGCCGTGGTCTACGACGCCGCCGGCAACGTGCTCGCGAACGTCGACGGCCTGGGCGACGCGACGACCTACAGCTACAACGACGTGGAGCAGGAGGTTTCCACGTCGCAGGGCCAGGCGCTGCCGCTGGCCTCGGGCAGCGCGTCGTTCGCCAACCTGCCGCTGACGGGACAGGCGCGGGTCTTTACGGTCTACGTCCAGGCGAGCGCGGCCCCGGTGACCGGTGATACCATTATCTCGGAGAACGGCACGGGCAGCCCTGGGTTCACCTTCAGCGGCGCCTCGGCCACGCCCTTGGGCAGCGGCTGGTATGAGTTGGGCACGATCACGCTCGCCTCCAGCGACGGGAGCACGACGCTGACGGTCGGCTACTCGGGCTCGGGCGTGAGCGAAATCTGCCTCCTGCAGCCGATGGCGACTACCGCCTACACGCCCACAGCGCTGGTGGGCACGCAAACGAACGCCGACGGCGGCGCGACCACTTTTGGCTATGATCCGCTGGGCGATCAAACTTCCGAAACCGATCCGACGGGACAGGCCGGCCAGCCGGTGACGTCCTACGTCTATGATGCCCTGGGACGGCTCGAATCCGTTACGTCGCCTTACTCATCGGGCGCGGGCGGGAGCAGCATCACGGCCTACAGCTATGCCTTCGGCCAGATGTACAATTCCCAAACCGAGACGTACTTCCCCGGCGACTCGGTGACCACTTCCCAAGGTCAGGCGGTGGCCGTGTCGGGCAATTCGGCCACGTTCAACAACCTAGGGCTGCTCCAGAGCGAGGCAGCCGAGCAGAGGACCTACACGGTCTACGTGCTGACCGGCACGGCGCCGAACAACGGCAGCGGATACACGTTCTCGGAGAACGGCGTATACAACCCGGCCTTTTCGCCGTACGCGGGGACCAGCCCTGCGGCCACGCCCTTGGGCAGCGGCTGGTACGACCTGGGCACGGTCACGCTCGGCAGCAACGCACTGGACATCGACGATTTGAGTTCCGTCATGACCGTAGCCTGCCCCAGTTCGGCCGGCATAACGCAGGTGGCCTTGCTGATGCAGACCACGGTCGATACCTACAACGCCGACGGCAACCTGATCAGCGAGATTGACGCGGCCGGGAACACGACGAGCTACAGCTACAACGACCTCGGCGAGGCGGCGCAGCAGCCCGATCCCTCGAACACCGCCATCGAGTTGGGCGCGGTCTACGACAAGGCTGGCAACTTGGCCACGAGCACGGACCTGATGGGCAATACCACGACCTACTCGTACGATGTGTTCGGCGACGAGGCGAGTGTGACCCTGCCCAACCCGGCCACGGGCGGGTTCGGCGGCCCTACGACGACCAACGCCTACGATGCCGACGGCGATCTTTTGAGCGAGACCGACCCGCTGGGCAACGTGAGTTCCTGTTCCTACGATGCCTTCGGGGACCAGGTGAGCCAGAGCCTGCCCAATCCGGCCACGGGCGCGGCGGGCGGACCGACCACCACGAGCACGTACGACCTTGACGGCAACCTCTTGAGCCAGACCGACCCGCTGGGCAACGTGACTTCGTATTCCTACGATCCTTTCGGCAACCCGGTGAGCCAGAGCCTGCCCAATCCGACGACCGGCGCGGCGGGCGGGCCGACGACCACGTATGCATATAACGGGGTAGGCAACATGCTCTCGCTCACCGACCCCGACGGCAACACGACTTCTTGGACCTACGACGGCCTGGGCAACGAAACGGGCCAGAGCGAAACGGTGGCCCTGGGGTACAATTCAAGCCACGTGGTCCAAACGACCACGGCCACCAGCAGCTACCAATATGATCTTGCCGGGAACCTGGTGAAAGCCACGGACGCCGATGGCCGGGTGATCGACTACTGGTACAACGCGGCCAACCAGGAGACGAGTGAGCAGTGGTTTACGCCCGGCGCGGCGGCCGCCGGTTCGGTGACGTACTCGTACGATACCGCGGGGGACATGCTGGGGGCGTCCGACTACACGGCCTCGGGCAGCCTGATCGCGGGCTACACGAACCAATATGATGGTGTGGGCAACCTCGACGCCCAGGCGATCACCATCGGCGGCCTCAATGTCGCCGGCCCCGCTTCCGACGTGGTCCTGAGCTCGACCTACGACTACAACGGCGACCGCCTGAGTCTGGCGGCGACCCTCGGCGGGGAAATCGCCAGCGGGTCGGTCGTGGACGGCACGCCCGACTTCATCAATAACTATAGTTATGATGCGCTGGGCGACATGACGGACGTGACCCAGCAGACTCAGACCGACCTCCAGCCGGGTCAGACCGCGGTGAACACGGTGGCGGCGAAGAACGCGGTCTTGAGCTACGACGGCGAGAGCCGCTTGGCGGGAGTCAGCCTCTATGCCAGCGTCGACACCAGCGTGCCGGTGGCTTCGTCGGCTTGCACCTATAACGACGACTCGCGGTTGACGGACCTCTCCTACACGGCGCAGAGCAGCACGCTGGCAGCCTACCACTGGAGCTACGACTCGGACAGTGAGGTGACGAATGCCTACTCCTTCAAGGACACGTCCGGTTCTCCTAGCCCTTCGAGCTATTCGAACTGGGCCGACACGCAGTCCAATTACGACCACGACGGGCAGTTGACGGGGACGAGCTACAGCGGGAACTTCGTCAACCCGCCGACGAGCAGCACCAGCCAGGCCTACGATTCCAACGGCAACCGCACGGCCACCAACGGCGTGGCGGAGACGAGCGCGACGGATCGGCTGCTGTTCGACGGCACGTATTACTATGCGTATGACGCGGCCGGGAATCGGACGGCGAAGTTCGAGAGCACGACGGGGGCCCTCGATTCGACGGCCACGAATATCACGATCTACCAGTGGAACAACGCCAACGAGTTGACGGAGGTTTCGCAGTACGCCAACTACACGGCGTACAACGCCAAAAACGCCACGAGCCAGGTTGGATATGCCTATGATCCGTCCGGACAGATGGTGTCGGAGAGTCCCGCGGGCGGGACGGCCGAGTACTTCGTCAACGACAGACAGAACGTCGCGCTAGTGCTCAACTCCGGCGGGCAGGTCTTGGAGCGCGAGCTTTGGGGGCCGGCCATCCATCAGATCTTGGCGACGGAAGAGGTGACGCCTTTATCGCCCGGCAGCGTTCAGAGCGCCGGCACGGTGGACTGGGACCTGACGGATAACCAGGGCACGGTCCGCGACGTGGCCCAGTACAACGCATCCACACAGACGACGAGCGTGGTCAATCACCTCGTCTATGCGAGCTATGGACAAATCGCTTCGCAGACGAACTCGGCCGATCGACCGACGTTTACGTACGACGGTATGTGGCAGGATCCCACGACCGGGCTCGATTACGACGACGCCCGCTGGTACGACCCGGTGGACGGCGTGTTCGGCAGCCAGGACCCGCTGGAGTTTGGCGGCGGGCAGACGAACACGAGCGAGTATTGCGGCAACAGCCCGACGAATGCGACGGACCCCAGCGGGATGATGGACCCAAGCCAAATTGACCCGAGCAATCCATTCGGACCGTGTGAGGGACAGTGGATTGATCCCTGGCAGCGATTTCAAGCCGCGGTCGGTTATCAAACCCAGTGGTATCAGGATGCCGACGCGCAATGTGCCGAGATTCAGGCAGGCGCGAACGACGCGATTTCCCGATTTGCGTACGCGGCAACATTGAGCGACCGCGCGGCCGCGCAGCGTGACCTCAGGAACGAAATACTTGCGCGAGCGAGCCTCTCAATGAGCGGAGATAGGATGAGGGAAGCGGTTTCGCGACAGATCGCACGCTCATATTCTGACGCCGAAATGTTGCCTAGGCTGCAATGGGGCAACGGTGTGGGAATTGAGAACGGTTCGGCTTCCGGTGGTGGAACGCCGGTGGCCCCAAACTCTTTAGGCACTCCAAGCAAGATGAGTGTATTCTGGAAGTTCTTTAAACAGGATGTGTTGTCGTATTACGGACTTAGCTCCGTGGGCTCAGGCAGTATGGTAGCGGCGGGGCAGCGGATTAAGGCACTTAAACCACGGGGATATCTCGGTTCAACGCCGGGCAGCAGTGTAGCGTCATGGTTCTTCCGACGAATACTTCCAAAAGGTGCGGGGCGTCTTGCAGGCAGGGCTGTGCCGGTCGCCGGCTGGATTGCGCTTGCCGGTGATGGTATATGCCTGGGATTTATAGCGTATTACGACATGCAAGCGGCAGACCTGACTTTTCCTCCGGCTCACGAGCCGCCCGGTGGCGGAGATGATTGGAACGGTGGTGGCTTATGACGTCAAACGAAGAGACGATTGCCGCGGAGATTATCGGCCTTCTGCGCGAGCGTGTCGGTCGGTGCCGCCGAATAGAAGCGGATACCAACCTGTTTGTTGATCTCGGATTGTTCGGCGATGATGCTGCGGAATTTCTCCACGAGTTCTCGATGCGATTTAACGTGGATCTTTCCCAGTTTCTCTTCGAAAGCCACTTTTTGTATGAAGGACACGGTTGGGTGGAAACGCTTATTATGCCGCTCGCTCTGTGGAGGCGTTACTGCCAGGGAGGGAGACGCCGGCAGAATCGTATCCCAATAACGGTTGGGCGGCTTGTCGAAGCGGTCGGTTGCGGTCATTGGCTCTCTGACTGGTCACGGGTCGCGGGAGCCGCGGAATAGCAGCGGGCCGGATAAGGTGTCAGGAACGAATGGCACTGTCGCCGTCCGAAGTCGTTTCACGTGCAGTGTTTGCGCAATTCGGCCCGGAGCGTCTCGCGGGGCTTCTGCATGAGTGGATAACCATGCCTGCGCCGTTTGAGAACCCTTGGTTCGAGACGGCCCGGGCGATTGGCGACTTCGCAGGCAGCAACGTGGCGGAGTATTGTTTGGCAATGAACGACCAATTGCGAGGCGGGTATCAGCCCGCAGGAGATCGACATCCACGACGCCAGCACGTACTGGCACGTTCCGGTGAAGCTGATCTGACGCGGCTGTTTGCCGTGGAGCAGCGCTGCTGCGGCCGCCGTCGTGCGGATGAGGTTGTAACCGAGGAGGGTGGCCCAGAGTTCGCGGCGAACCATTTCCGGCGACTTGCAACGAACGTGAGCGAGATTCAGATTAGATTTGATGCTGCGGATGTCCAACTCCGAGTTCCAGCGAAAACCGTAAAGCTCCGCGATCTCCTCATGGCTGTAGAGTGTCGCATCGGTCAACGTGGTGACCACCGTAATCGTCTTCGTGCGGCGGCCCGGTTCCACGACAGTGTAACACAGCTCACGCAGTTCGAGGGTTTCGGGAATGCGGTCATAAGTCTCCTGGTTCATCCAGTCCGGCCGTGCGGGCTTGGTCCACACGATGAGATGATCGTTCTTTCCCAGGCGTGTGCCGCGGCGAAAATCAGAGTTGCGCTTTTGATGCAAGCGGGCGCAGGTATCCACGTCCTGGAGTTGCAACAGGGCGATCATCATGAAAGAACAATAGTGGCGGTCGAACACGGCAATATCGCCCGCAGGCAGCGACGCAAGCATGGACCGCAGCAGAGCCGTCTCGCCGGTCTCCTTGCCCTTATACGGACCGATCGTGGCATCCGTCAGGCAAGCCGTTGCCAGGGAGATGATCGCTACTGCACGCGCGATCGGCAGGCCCACGCCTTTCTTCTGGGTCCGCGGATGGGGAAACTCCGCCAAGTTCTGGGGCGTGGCGGGCATGGTGAACGTAAATCCGTCGATCAGTTTTGCGTGCTTGCCCTTCCACAGCCAATCCTTTGGGGCGGCTCCCTGCATCTCGGCGGCCACTTCGCGACTGAGTTCGTGCAGCGCCACTTCGGAGAGCTTGCGCGGGCGCGGCAGTAGTCGCCGGTGTCGGCCGTGGGCGGCGTGATCTGCTGGTGCTCGCAGTAGTTGACGACCCGCGCCACGGCCGCCTGGCACGAGGCCTCCTTGCCGTCGCGCAACACTTGGCCGAGAAACGACCAGACCATCATCGCCGTCGAGTAGATTGCCTGCTTGCCGAACAGGCCATCATGTTTGGCGAACACACTCCCGACGCGCTCCGCGGAGAGGATGCGTGCGAAGGGCAACGACTCGTCGGCGAGAAACGCTGCCACCATTTTCCGAAAATTGCTACTGCCCCCGCTGGCCGAATTTGGTATATCCCCAGCCATGAAAAACCCTCCGTGGCATCTTTGCGATCGCCATGCCAAGGAGGGCTTACAAATCATAGCCAAGAGCGGGCAAAAACTTCAAGACCACCTCGGCGAGAAAGGGAATCTAGCAAAACCCCCCAACTCGTCCATGCCCAATCTGCGCCGATCCTAACGCGACAGTGCCATTCGTGTCAGGAACCGATTCAGCAATAGGTTCCTGGCCGGAAAAGGAGCCAGGAACGAATGGCACTGTCGCCGTCCGAAGTCGTTTCACGTGCAGTGTTTGCGCAATTCGGCCCGGAGCGTCTCGCGGGGCTTCTGCATGAGTGGATAACCATGCCTGCGCCGTTTGAGAACCCTTGGTTCGAGACGGCCCGGGCGATTGGCGACTTCGCAGGCAGCAACGTGGCGGAGTATTGTTTGGCAATGAACGACCAATTGCGAGGCGGGTATCAGCCCGCAGGAGATCGACATCCACGACGCCAGCACGTACTGGCACGTTCCGGTGAAGCTGATCTGACGCGGCTGTTTGCCGTGGAGCAGCGCTGCTGCGGCCGCCGTCGTGCGGATGAGGTTGTAACCGAGGAGGGTGGCCCAGAGTTCGCGGCGAACCATTTCCGGCGACTTGCAACGAACGTGAGCGAGATTCAGATTAGATTTGATGCTGCGGATGTCCAACTCCGAGTTCCAGCGAAAACCGTAAAGCTCCGCGATCTCCTCATGGCTGTAGAGTGTCGCATCGGTCAACGTGGTGACCACCGTAATCGTCTTCGTGCGGCGGCCCGGTTCCACGACAGTGTAACACAGCTCACGCAGTTCGAGGGTTTCGGGAATGCGGTCATAAGTCTCCTGGTTCATCCAGTCCGGCCGTGCGGGCTTGGTCCACACGATGAGATGATCGTTCTTTCCCAGGCGTGTGCCGCGGCGAAAATCAGAGTTGCGCTTTTGATGCAAGCGGGCGCAGGTATCCACGTCCTGGAGTTGCAACAGGGCGATCATCATGAAAGAACAATAGTGGCGGTCGAACACGGCAATATCGCCCGCAGGCAGCGACGCAAGCATGGACCGCAGCAGAGCCGTCTCGCCGGTCTCCTTGCCCTTATACGGACCGATCGTGGCATCCGTCAGGCAAGCCGTTGCCAGGGAGATGATCGCTACTGCACGCGCAATCGGCAGGCCCACGCCTTTCTTCTGGGTCCGCGGATGGGGAAACTCCGCCAAGTTCTGGGGCGTGGCGGGCATGGTGAACGTAAATCCGTCGATCAGTTTTGCGTGCTTGCCCTTCCACAGCCAATCCTTTGGGGCGGCTCCCTGCATCTCGGCGGCCACTTCGCGACTGAGTTCGTGCAGCGCCACTTCGGAGAGCTTGGCGCGGGCGCGGCAGTAGTCGCCGGTGTCGGCCGTGGGCGGCGTGATCTGCTGGTGCTCGCAGTAGTTGACGACCCGCGCCACGGCCGCCTGGCACGAGGCCTCCTTGCCGTCGCGCAACACTTGGCCGAGAAACGACCAGACCATCATCGCCGTCGAGTAGATTGCCTGCTTGCCGAACAGGCCATCATGTTTGGCGAACACACTCCCGACGCGCTCCGCGGAGAGGATGCGTGCGAAGGGCAACGACTCGTCGGCGAGAAACGCTGCCACCATTTTCCGAAAATTGCTACTGCCCCCGCTGGCCGAATTTGGTATATCCCCAGCCATGAAAAACCCTCCGTGGCATCTTTGCGATCGCCATGCCAAGGAGGGCTTACAAATCATAGCCAAGAGCGGGCAAAAACTTCAAGACCACCTCGGCGAGAAAGGGAATCTAGCAAAACCCCCCAACTCGTCCATGCCCAATCTGCGCGCCGATCCTAACGCGACAGTGCCATTCGAGCCAGGAACGGTATTAAGCGAAGGGTTGGGTGGCAACGGCCCGGAGCGGGCAGACCTTAACTAGATCAGGTGTCATTGGCCATGAAACGCCCAATCCGCAGGGCGGAAAAGGTGCCAGGAACCGTATTAAGCAAAGGTGTGGGTGGCAACGGCCCGGAGCGGGCAGACCTTAGAGTTTAGGCGTCATCGGCCATGAAGTGTCCTATTCGCAAGATTGCTTTCGTCTCGCCGCACTGTGTTATGAGCGGAGAAAACGGGTCAGAACTATTAAACAAATCGTTCTGACCCATTTGTTCATCTAGCTTTACTGTCGGCCCGGACCAGATTCAGATGATTCCGTATTATATTCAACCCCCGCCCTATGTGGTAATACCACCATCGCCCGTTCTCATTGTCCCGGGCGATGGGTCGCCACCGCACTTGCAGGTTCGACCGCCGTACCTGGCGTATCCGTGGCCGGTGTTGGTATACCCGTCCTGGACACTATCACGACCGCCGTCTCTTAAGCGACAATTTGAGATGCCACTTCCACCGCCGAAAAATCTTCCGCCTGCGTTCCTTCCGCCAGCGTTGGCCGACGCTTTACAAAAGGCGGTAGAGGCATACCAAAAGGCCGGTGAACCCAGTTTTGACCCAACATGGAAGCCGAAGGGGCAGGGCGGCAAGGGCGCGAGCGCATCTGGTACCCTTAACTTTTGATGTACGTATATGACTCGTATCTTCTCGCGAAGCATAACCCAAGAGCGTAATAAAAAAGCCGATCGGTTCGTTGTAGTATATTGTGACGCCGCGCCTATCGAAATAGCAGAGAAACAGGGAACACAAAACAAACCTGAATGAAAGGGCCATATTATGTTTACTCGACAATACGTGCTTTGTCACGCCGCCGCGCTCGTCGCGTCGATTTTTTCGAGTTTGGCGATCGGGGACGACGGAAAACTGGAACCAGCGCGCATGGCGTTTCCTTTTTTGCAGGGGGAAGCTACGACGCAGCGATCAGTGCGTTCACAGCCGAAATTCGTCGCGATCCAGACGACGCCAATGCCTTTTTCTGGCGCGGCAAAGCCTATGGCGCAAGGGCCGACGTCGCAAAGGCCGCTGGGCCAAGTGAGGGGCAGAGTGCTGATAGGGACTACGAAAGCGCCATCGGCGACTACACGGAGGCTATCCGTCTGGACCCAAAATTCGCCGAAGCGTACAACAACCGGGGCGCTGTCCATTTCAAGAAAGCAACTGGAAAACAATAAAAGTCCGATTTAGGTTCTAAGACAATGGTATGAAGTGTGTTACGTTTCACCCTGAATGGTATAGTTCCACTGCGGGTGGATATCGTGATGCTTAACTCTTACCGTTTGCATCTGTTCGTCGGTAATTTTCTTGCCCGTTTCATATTCGTGGGTGTCCAGTTTCGCTTTCACTTTCAGACCGGTCTTGGTAGTGGTGGAACTTATGAAGTTGATGATCGTTTCATAACTTACCAACGGTTCACCTCGCCAAGTGACACTGATCTGGGAAAACAGCCGATGTTCTATCTTATTCCACTTGCTGGTTCCGGGGGGAAAGTGACAAACTGTCACCGCCAAGCCGTGGCGATCAGCAAATTGCTGGATACAGTATTTCCACAGGCGGTTCCGACTTCCGTTGCTACCGCCACCATCGGCAGTGATCAAGAGCTTGGTAGCGTTCGAGTAGTGACGGCGCCCCAGCATCCGCCACCAACGATCGATGCTCTCCGAGGCAAACTCGGCAGTGTCGTGGCTAATTCCCACATTCACAAAGCCTTCATTCTGGGTTTCATCGTAAAGGCCATAGGGATACGCCCGGCCCTCAGCCAGGGACGGAAAGTCGTAAGCGCTGACCACATGCTGCTTTTTTCCCCAGCGACGCCCCTTGTTGTGGAACGCCCCCACCAGTTCCTTCTTCTTGGTATCCACGGAAATTACGGGGATTCTTGCACGCATACAGCGTTTCACCTGCTGGTACAGGTAGCGAAATTGAGCATCCCGTTGAGGATGTTGCTTGCCCTCGATCGACCGCTTGTTGCCCCACAGAGAATAATCCAACTCTCGCAGCAAACGGTGTACCGTGGGATGACTGACCGTGTGTCCGCGCTGAGTCAATTCCTTGGCAATGGATCGAAGCGATTTCGTGGTCCACTTCAGCAGTCGCATGGGATCACCTGCCGTAGTTTCTCCCATCAGCAATTCCAGGTCATCCACGAGGGACGGATCGACTTCTTCGCTCGCTTTCCGTCCAGCGCCAGGACGGCGGGCTCTTTCCGGCATCTCACCCAGATCTCCCGCCTCCAACTCCTCGATCCCGCACGAATCGTGCGCTCCGACAGACCCAGCACTTCCGACACAAGAGTAATACCGCCATGTCCCAAAGCCATGGCTTTCTCGGCAGCGTAAAGCCACGCCTGCCGCTCGTTGAAAAGGGACATCAATTCGATCCACCGGCCATGCGTAGCTCGCACGTCGTCATCGACGACACATTGAGGACAAATACAACCCTGAAGACCCGTTCTCGACATAGCCGCCATCCTTGGCGTGCATGGTTGAAGAATTAGTACTCCTCGATTATACTCCTTTCACATAACGTGACCACCCCAGAATCATACAAACCGGACTTTTATTGTTTTCCAGTTGCAAAGGTAACCGGGATAAGGCGGTCGCCGATTATACGGACGCGATCCGGCTAGATCCTCGGCTGGCCCCCGTGTACTTTAACCGTGCACGTGCCCAAGACGACGGCGAGAAGGCCATTGACGACTACACCAAGGCAATTTTGCTCGACCGAAACCTCACGTCGGCGTTTGTGAACCGAGGGCTCTGCTATGCGGAGAAGGATGATCGTGAGAAGGCCATTTCCGACTATACGGCGGCTATTCGGCTTGATCCCAACTGCGTCCTGGCTTACCTCAATCGCGGCATTTCAGAGGGCGACAATGACAGGGCGATCGCTGATTACACGGAAGCGATCCGGCTTGATCCAACACTGCGCATGGCGTATAACAACCGGGGGAACCGATATGACCAAAAAGGCGAGTACGACAGGGCTATTGCCGACTACACAGCGGCGATCCAACTCGACCCGAGGTGCTCTGATGGGTTTTACAATCGCGGCTTGGCCTATGCGCGGAAAGGATCATGGCAGAGCGCCATCGCCGACTGCACGCAGGCAATAGGAATAAGCAGGAACGACGCTGAGCCTTACGCCATTAGGGGCAGGGCCTACCAGATGGCGGGCGAGTATGGCAAGGCGATCGACGACTACACGGTGGCAATCCGGCTTAACCCGAGAGACGCCAGGGTCTACGAGTTCCGAGGCAGCGCCCACCTTCGCAGGCTCGAGGACCGGAGCGCGATTGAGGATTACACAGAGGCCGTTCGGTTCAGCCCGGCAGACTCTGATGCGTATTTTGGGCGGGGCGTCGTCTACTTGCGCATGGGGGAGTATGGCAAGGCTATCGCGGACTGCACGGACTCGATCCGGCTTCGACCGAACTGTGCGCAACTGTTCTACTTTCGGGGCCTTGCATTTTTTGCGAACAGCTTCCAAGGCAGCGGCGAACTCGGCAGCGCGGCTGCCGACCTAACGGAGGTTGTCAGGCTCGATCCAAGATGCGGTGAGGGGTACTATCTACGCGGCATGGTGTACGCCCAGATGGGTGAAAAGTCTAAGGCCGAAGAGGACTTCGCGAAAGCCAAGAGCCTTGGACAGAGTCCCAAGTAAGTTCGGGGGTCGGAACGGGCGCGGGTCAGAACGGGTACGCAGCTAGTTTAGATTGAAATGTCCGCCTCTAATTGTGCCTAACCGAATCGTGATCCAATAGTCCCTAACCCAACTTAAGGAGAAAAGGTAATGCGTACGACATTCATCGTTTTTTTTGCTCCTAGTATAGTGTCTGATAAATAGCGTTACTTTTGGCGCACTGTGGGGTTTCATCTTTTATAGGAGGATGGAACTCATGAAAATGGCACCGGTCATAACTTTGTCGGACGAAGAACGCAAGACTTTGGAGGCGTGGTCGCGAGGGCGCAGTACGCAAGCGCGTCGCGTTTCGCGTGCAAAGGTTGTGCTGATGGCGGCGGATGGCATGACTAACGAGAGTATCGCGGCCGAACTCGGTACATCGAAGCCGACTGTTGGCCGTTGGCGCAGTCGCTTCGCAAGCCGGCGGATTGCGGGGATTGAAAAGGACGCAACTCGACCCGGACGCTTGAGGGAAAGGCTGCTCCTTGGTTTGGACAGCCAGGTGGTGGCACGCAGTATGAATTATCGCAATCGATTCAAGAATTACTGGATAACGGGTCAATCGTGGAGGTCGGGTCGACACTATGAAACTTGAAGAGTTGGAATCAAGGTTGGCGAGTAGTGGGCTGCGAAAGGATTCGTTCTGCCTTCGCGGAGGGGCGCCGAACGAGGCGTACTGCATTGAGCATCGCCCAGACGGAAAATGGCAGACCTACTACAGCGAGCGTGGATTGCGTACCGGTTTGAAGACGTTTGACACGGAGGACGAAGCATGTGACTACTTCTTTCGTATCGTTTCAAAGTAGTTTTGCTGCGCTGCGCTGGAAGGCATGTACAGCCGATATGGCCCGCCGCTTACCGAGTCCTGTTCGATAGCGGGGGGCGTCGATCGCAGCAACTTATAGGAGGGTAAGTTGTGGAAGTTTTTCGAGTGGCCCGCGTGCTGGTTTCTTCTGTCATTGCCGCACGCGGCCGCTGCTGATGATGCGCGTGCGCTCGGGGAAAGAGGTGACGAAGCGTTGAAAAAAGAGGACCTGGATTCCGCCGTCCGGTTGCAGACGGACTCTCGGACGGCGAAACTGGTGGGCAACCGGCGCAAACCCCGTAGATAGTCGCGTCCCGGGCCGCCCGCGCCGAGCGTCGAAAGAGCGCAAGCAGAATTGGCGGCCGACCGCCTCGACACGTGAGGTAGAAACGGGTATCGGCCGCGCCGTACGTACGTTTGAAAGGCAACCGAATGAGAATCCGCAAAATAGAACTGTATTGGCCCGCACTCGTTGTCGTCATTCCGATGCTGGTTGGCACCGCACAACAGCCGCAGGAAGCTTCCCCAGCACCTTACTCAAAAGTTTCGCAGCCGGCAAACGCCGGGACGACCGGCGCGGGCGGCGGCGGTGTTCCGCACTCGACGGCTGCCGAGGGCTCCGCGCCAACGCAGAATCCCATCGCACTGGTCAAGATTACGGTCGGCAAGGAAACGACCTACGTGCTCGGCCCTGTTGATAAGGACGGCAATATCGACTTCGTTGGGGCGTTGCACGAGCGGTATAGCAAGGGAATTACGTCCGAGAACAATGCCGCGATCCCGTTTTGGCAGGGCGCCGGACCTTGGTTGATTCCCATAGAGCGGCGCGAGGAGTTTTTTGGGGCCCTCGGCATCTCGGCACCGCCCCTGCTGCAGCAAGGCGACTGCTTCCCCGGGCTCGAAATACTCGCCCTTTCCTTGGCGAAAGTCCATCCGGAAAAAGATGCGGGCACGATCGAAACCGAGATGCGCAAGGAACTCGAGGGCTACGCGGCTCGGGTCTGGTCGCGTTCCGGCCTGCCGAAGGTCGCTGCACGGATTGACGGGTACGCCGGGCCCTTGGCCAAATTCACCGAAGCCTCGAAGAAACCGCGTTTCTTCTCGGCCTTACTGCCGGTGCCGGCAGACAGCGGGCTGACCAACGCGCGCCGCCCCGACTGCTCGCTGGCGCGTGATGTGGCGACGATGCTCGTCGCCCGCGCCATGCTGAGCATGGGGGAAGGGAGGTTGTCCGACGCGGGGCGGGACCTGCTGGCTTGCCACCGCTTGGCGCGTCTCATCGGGCAAGGGCCGTTTATGCTTCACATTTTGGTGGGTGTCGCGATCGAGGACAAAGCCTGGACCGGCGATGTGGTGCTCTCGCAGCAGCCCGGCCTGAGCGCCGAGCAGGCGCGGAAGTATTTGCGCGTGCTGCAGGAATTGGGACCCTGCAAGGGGCCCGTCGAAGCGGCCGAGTTCGGCGAGCGGCTTGCTGTGCTGGACGTTGCTTGCCGCGTCGCACGGACCGGCCCGGCGACCTGCCTTCACGTGCAGGGACTTATGGACAACATATCGATCGAACGTCGCAAAG
This sequence comes from uncultured Planctomycetia bacterium, assembly GCA_963824275.1. Taxonomy (GTDB): domain Bacteria; phylum Planctomycetota; class Planctomycetia; order Pirellulales; family Thermoguttaceae; genus JANXQG01. The sequence continues at coordinate 561,185 of CAWGOT010000015.1, forward strand.
AGCTTGCGAAGATGGAGGAATCCGCGCGGGATTGGGACTCCCCGGCGACGGTTGACTGGAACGAAGTCCTGAGGTTGATCAACGCCCGCATGGATCGCATGGTGGCGGCACTGAAGATTTCCGACCTGCGCGCCGCGATAAGGCGGTTGACGATTTTCGGCAAGAGATGGCTGCTGCCTACGACCCGCATGGCGCGGAAGCAACGGGAGAGAATGTCGTCCGTGCTGACAGGACGGATTCCTAGTGGCACGCAACCGGGCTTGCTCGCCGACTGGCTGAGCTCCAGCCTGATGCAGAACCTGCGCACCATTGACACTATTGATCGCGCGGAGAAAACGGGTCAGAACTATTAAACAAATCGTTCTGACCCATTTGTTCATCCGCAATGGGTCCAGGAATTTGGCGACCCGGCGTGGGGAAACAGCGTCGCGAGCTGTGCCGGCAAGCTCTGGGATTGGTACTGGGAGAATAGGTAAAAACTGGAACAAAGACGAACGTCTGGCGACGAAGGGCGGTGCCGTGCGGTCGGTTATTGCGGCCGTGTTTACTGGCGCCGTTAGGCACAATGCCGATGTGGGTACGGAAGACTGATCAGCAAATTGCAAGGGACCGCTCCCGTCTTTGGCTGTCTTTTCGTGGCCCGCTTATCTTATTTCTAATGCTCTTCGCTGGCGGAATCATGTTAGCGCTCCTGGGGCCACGAGGCCCGGCTCGGCGCTGGCCGAGCACTTGGGCAGAGATTCTGGCCGGCGCGATGCAGGGGGCGGCAGCCGTCGCCCTGGTGGTGTACGTTCTACAGCTTCTTCTCCGACGGGAGATCGACCCCCTGCGCGTCGGCGGGAAGGTGGTTATCTGCGAGAAATGCAATCGGATTCAGCACCCGAATCGCGCTGGCAGGTGCGAGTGTGGCGGCAAATTCGACGACTTCGATAATTGGACATGGATCGACGACTGATGCTAGGCTGTAAAAGGTGCGCACCGTGGTGGTTCGAAGGACCGTAAGCCCGTTCACCAGTTATGAGTTAGAATCGTCTGAGTGGGAATTTGCAATCCGATGACCTTGTTAGAAAAGGTACGATCATGCAAAGAATTGCTCTTTGTTTTGCGACGCTTGCCATGGTCTCCACCGCCTCAGGTTGCGGTGCGGATCCAAAACCGCCGCAACCGGCAGGCGCCGGGGAAAAGAGAACATCTGCGGTCGATGAAAAGGCGCCGAGCAACGAGGCACCGGCTGCCGGCCACTGGATTTGCATTGAACACTCCCGCAATGGAGAGCCCGTCCCTGCGCCGGAGTCGATTCACGCGCTCTTTACAGACAGGGAGGTGAAACTGAGTTCTTCTTTGCGAGCAGACGTTTTTGAGTATCACTTCGACACCAGTCAAACGCCAAAGCGCTGCGACCTTCTGACGAGACCGAAAGAACTCGGTTTTTATCTTCGGGCAATTTACAGTCTCGACGACGGCAAACTGCGCCTCTGCATTCCCGTACCGGCTACGACTACTGGAACCGCCCCCTATCCTGTCAATCTCGAGCCTGGGAAGGGACGCGAAATCTATACCTTCAAGCACGTCGAGAAGGAGGCGGGGGCGAATGAAGCGTCGTTCAGCGCAGGAGAAGGAGGCGCTCGCCGGTCAGCGTACGGAGATAGCCGAGAACGTCAAACGTCTCGAGGAAAAGAAATACTCAGAGTTCGCGGAGCATTTCTTCCCACCAGAAGCTCGGGATGCGATGAAGCAACGGCCGAACCGGACGGAAGAAATGCTCAAACTCATGGAGGAGCGTGGGCCGTTGCTCGCCAAATTGCTACGAACCCTGTCGACCGATTCGCCGACATTCAATGCCGATTGCAGTCGCGCGACATACGATCTGCGGGCGATCCATGTCAATGGCCTTCCTGGGGCGCTAACCCTTACCTTCGTAAAAGCAGGCGATCACTGGTACATGGAAGAACCGAACCAAGGCGCCCAGGACAAGTGAGAGGACGAATTCCCAGGGAGTCGGGGCTTGGAGTGTGTGTCAATTTCCGGATGCAACGCAGAGCCGGTGTGCGTTGGAAGTCAGGTTTTTACCGCCATGAAACGCTCAATTCGCAAGATCGCCTTTGTTTCGCCGCACTGCGTCATGGACTTTACCAACGGCGCGGCGACGGCCACGCTCGATGCGCTGGCGCTGCTGGCGCGGTCGGGATTCGACTGCCAGGTGTTTTGCAGTTCGCGGATGGACGCCTGGGAAGAGGTCCTCGTCGAGGAGGTCCTCGCAAGGCGTGGCGTGCGCTACGCAGTCCACAACGCCCAAATCGGCCATTACCAAGGGCGGATGATCTTTACGAGCCACGGCCCGGTGCCGGTGACGCTCTTCAACTCGGCCTCGACCCGCGGTGGTTGGATCAACCGCGAAGAGATCGCCGCCTTCCTCAGCGGATGCGAGGTTTTCCTCCGCAGGAACCGGCCCGACCTGGTTTGGACATACGGCGGCGACCCGGTTTCCACGGCGCTCCACAAGCTGGTCAAGGCGCTCGGCATCCCCATCCTCTTCGCGCTCCATAACTTCGCCTATCGTGATGCGGCCTGTTTCGCGCCTATCGACTATACGATCGTCCCCACGGAGTTTGCACGGCGGTTTTACTTGGAGACAATTGGCCTAAAGTGCCACGTGCTGCCGCTGGTGATGGATGGGGAACGGGTGCGGGTGACGAAAGCGGAAATCTCAAATCCGAAATCCGAAATCCGAAACAAGGAGGAAAATCAAAAGGGGAAAAACGGGGAAATACAAAACGGCCCTCACCCTAACCCTAACCCCCCTAACCCTCTCCCAGTGGCCGAGGGGACCGATCGTACTCATCACGCTCCGCGTGATGGATTCCATCACGCGGAGCGTGATGAGTACGGGCAGTACGTGACATTCGTGAACCCTGAGCCGCGGAAGGGCGTGCATGTCTTCGCACGGATCGCGGAACTGCTCTCCCACCGCCGGCCGGACATCCCGCTGCTCATCGTGGAGGGGGCGGGGAAGGCAAGTTTCCTGCCGCAGTTGGGGATCGACCTGGGCGGCGTCAAGAACCTGCGGATTATGCCCAACACGCCCGACCCAAGGCAGTTCTACGCCGTGACGAAACTGCTCTTGATGCCCTCGCTGATGGAGAATGCGGGCTTCGTGGCTATGGAGGCAATGACCAACGGCATCCCAGTCTTGGCCAGCAATCGCGGAGGGCTGCCGGAGACGGTCGGAAACGGTCCTCACCCTAACCCTCTCCCGGCGGGCGAGGGGACATGCGGCGGCTTCCTGTTCGACATTCCGGCCCGTTACACGCCCGAGACGCGCGATTTGCCCGCGGCCGAAGAGGTCGAGCCCTGGGTCGAGACGATCATTCGCCTTTGGGACGACGCGGCCGAGTACGAGCGACGGAGCCAGGCGGCCCGGCAGCGTGCCCTGCAGTGGCATCCCGACCGGTTAGCGCCCGTCTATCGCGAGTTCTTCAGCCGTCTCACGCACCAGCCCGGCGTCCGCCGACCATACATGGTGCCCGCCGCGGGGACTCCTCATGACATGACCAGCGATATTACGGTTTCCAGCAGCGGATCGGCGGAAGGCGAAGTGCGAGCGAGCGGTTTCCGCGGGGAACTTCTCCGGTTAGGTATAGATCTCAGGAAAGGGAAAATATGTCATCCGATGCGGGTGGTTTAGCGGACGGGGCACCACCGAATTTGGCGGCGATCGAGTTACACGACTCGATCCTCGGCAGCTTGACAGTTGGGACGAATGGTGACGCGGTCATACACTTTGAACACCTAAACGTATTCATTAGAACCGCAGTGGACCGGTATCAAGTCTGGAGCTACCGGGCGGATCTTCTGCTTCAGGGCTTGGAGCAGCTCTGTGTCGAGAAGACGCTAGGACGATCATAGAGTACGCATGCGATGGGCTGACGGACGCCACCGCCCAGGGTAAAATGGTTCCGATGGTGCTGGTTGACCAACCGCCATCCAAGGACCAGAAGCGAACGTCGAAGGAACAAACCATGAGAACTTGCTTATGCCCCGCCGGCGTGGAAGGGCATGGACGGCGAAAGTCCTTGCTTGCGGTAATTGTCACCCTGGGACTGATTTCCTGTTCGCGTTACGCCCGGTGCGGCGAGAATTGGCCGCAGTTTCGCGGCCCGACCGGGCTCGGTTACACGGAGGAGAAGAACCTACCTCTCCGCTGGGGAGGTCCCGCCGATGAGAATGTCGTTTGGAAGAGCCCGCTCAATGGTGCAGGGCATGCCAGTCCGATCGTGTGGGGCGAGAGGGTTTTCGTTTGTACGGTTCAATGGCCGGGGGATGGCCAACCAGAGGCAAGCCTGATCCCCGACCACCACGTCACCTGCTACCGCGTCGCGGATGGAAAACGGCTGTGGACCACGATCGTGCCGCCAGGGCCCTGGCGGCGGGACGATTTCCGCTCCGGCGCCGGAGGCGGCTATGCCGGCCCCACGCCCGTCACCGACGGCAAGCTCATCTACTGCGTCTTCGGTTCCGCGGTCATCGCGGCCTTGGATTTCCAGGGCAAGCTCGTCTGGCGGAAAGAGATTGTCCCGCACAACTTCGACGTGACGGTGGGCAGCAGTCCGATTCTCTACCAGGATACGGTGATCCTGCTGTGCGCGATGGCCAACCCCGGTGATTCCAACGTGGTTGCCTTCGACAAGGCCAACGGCGCGGTAAAGTGGCAGCGCAAGTTCCCGGACATGGCCTTCGGCCACAGCACGCCCGTCATCATCTCGGTGAAGGAGAAGCCCCAGATGCTGGTCGTGGCTTCGGGCATGAAGGAGACGGGCAACGCGCTCCGCAGCCTCGATCCGGCCAGCGGCGAGCCGTTGTGGTGGTGCCGTGGCGCGGGCGACGCGGCTTCGCCGGCTTTCGGCTCGGGGATCGTTTACTTCGACAGCGGACGCGCGGGCAAGGGCGTGGCCGTCGATCCCGGCGGCAGCGGCAACGTCTCCGCAACCCATATCCGCTGGACCGGGCCCGAGATCCCGGAGGGCATAAGTTCTCCCGTCATCATCGGTCCCCACGTCTACCGCCTGCACAAGCCGGACGTCGTCGAGTGCTGGGAGGCCGCGACGGGCAAAAAGGTCTACACGGGGCGGCTGCCCGGCGTCTCGACGACGTGGGCCAGCCCTGTCGCCGACGGCGACGGCCGCCTTTATTTCGCCAGCGCCGGAAAAAGCTACGTCATCCAATCCGGCCCGGAGTTCCGCATCCTGGCCGTCAACGACCTCGGCGACGGCAACCATCCCTCGCCCGCCGTGGCCCAAGGCCGGCTGTTTCTCGTCGGCCTGAAAAACCTGTACTGCATCGGGCAGGGGATCGGCGGAGCCAAGTGAAGCCCTTGGAAGACAGAATACGAGAAGCCACCATCCATGAGGTTCGGCGCTTCTTTGGAAACGCCTCGGACCGGGATTGGGATGGACTTGTGCCGCCTTTCATCGACTGGGGCCGCCTGCGCGACTGCGATGGCTTCACCGTAGCCGAGTATCAAGGCGAGATCATCGGGGCGATTGCGACTTCTTCGAAGGGCATGGACGGCAGTACCTTGCCGACGATCGCGAACGTCTATGTCCTGCGTGACTTCGGCCGCCGGGGCGTTGGGGCTCGCTTGCTTGCGGCGGCGATGGAACGGCTGCTTGCCGCCGGAAGTCCGAAGGCGTTCTGCAAGGTCGTCACCAGCGCGATGGAAAGAACCATCGCCAGGCTCCCCGCCGACTTGAAGGAACGCCTCGAATGCGCGGTCGACCTTCGTGCGGACCGGCTGGCCGCGCGGCAACCGCACGAGGAGACCCGAGGACTGGATTAGGTCTAGCCGGCAGATTTCGGCTCGGCTTCGGGCTTCGCGCCGCGGGCAGAAGCTCGGCTGTTGGCGGCACGGCCCACCTCGTTGCCCCGCCCGTAACAGGCGGACAACGTGAACTGAACCGCATGCCTGGCCGGCGTCGGCAACATGCAGGCCACGATCTCCAGGGCCTTGGTCGCGGAGAAACCGCCCTCCGGGCGCTTGACGAACTCGTCGCGGAGCACTTCGGCGACGAGGCCAAAGGGTCCGATCTTGCCCAGCGACGCCAGGCTGTCGAGGCAACGCAGGGCATGCTGCGTCATTCCCAACTCGTGATAACCTACGGCGGCTTTCAGCCGTTTCGTGACCCGCACGATCATGCCTGCGTTGGAATCCATGGTAATGCCCTTTCGATCGCCAGAACCTCAGCCGCGGATGCTCATTTGGCAGCCGCTTCGCCGAATGCCAATCAGGAGCAATTGCTGTGCCGATATTTCGCGGTACTGGGCGCATTACGGCAAAGTCTTGGCACTGCACGAGTTACGGCGGTGGCGGCGACATTCATGGTCCGTCCGCAGTTCTCAAAATGACACGGACTGCGCCAAATCCCGATACACTTCGCAGCGCACGGTTGGCGCTCTACCGGTAGCGGTACAGCGTGAAGTGCTGGATGCCGATGTAGCCGTCGCCCGGGATTCGGTCCGCCGGGTGACTCCGCAGCCGCAAGTTGTCCCCCTGGCCGGTTTCATCGCCCGCGAGCTGGCGGCTGGCAACCCAACGGCCATCCACGAACGTGCCTTCTTCCACCGTCCCCAGACCGACCTGCTCGGGTCCCGGCGTGTTCGGTGAAAAGGCGACGCTTACGCCATCGCCGGCGGCATAGTATTCGTCAGGCCCGACCGCAATGAAAAGGGCCGCCGCGAAGCCCGCCTGTGCCGGCGCGGTCTGCGCTGTCGCCGACGACCGGGAGGCCGCACGCGCGACCTGCATGGTGTAATTGCCGACCTTCACCTTCTGCGGCGGGTCGCCGGCGGCCAGCATCACGGCGGACATGCTGCCGTCGCCCTGGTGCTTCACGATCAGCGGCGCCAGTTGCGTTATCATCTCGCAACCGGTGATCAACTTAGGGTCGGGCGTGGCTGACTTTTCGATCCCAAAACGGTGATGCCGATCGCGTCATGCCGTCCGAAGACGTAGGGCATCTTGGAGTCCATGTCGCCCCCCGTCTCGGGGATGAAGAGCGGGTTGCCGGATTGCGTGTACTTTTCGCAGAACCCCATGAAGTCGGTCGCGCTGTAAATGTCGGGTGACATGAAATCGATTTGCGGCCCGCCGGCCCTCCAGACATCCATCACAAGGTCCCAAGGGCGGCCGTGGCTGGGTGTAAACTGTGGGACCTTTCCAATGCCGTACAGTGCCGCGTTGACGTACATCGGCAGCGGGTATTCAGCCTTGCCGGCCTCGACCACCCGGCCGATGTAACGGGCATAGTACCAGGCCATGAAGATCCCCTCCATGGCGTTGCCCTTGCCGAAGACCTCTTCCCAGGTCCCGGAGGTCTTGCCGCCCGCCGCCTGCCACGCCTGGCGAAACAAGGGGATCAGCGTCTGCTTGTGCTGCTGGAGGTAGTCCATCAGCTCCTTGGGCACCTGCCCGGCAAGGGCCTGATTGGCCACCGGCGAGTGGTCGCGGTAGACCGTATGCATGCTCACTTCATTTTCGACCTGGATCATGATGACCGTGTGCTGGCGGCCGTCGACTTCCTTGACGTGCCGCATCAGGGCCGCGAAGGCGCGGGCATCGGCGTCCCGGTTCGCGGTGCTGAAGATGCTGAGCTCTTCGAGGCTCTTGCCCCCTTCGAATTGGGCCCGCGGGAACCGCTCGAAGTCCTTTTTCACCCAGTCGGGCGCGTAGCTGGAGAGGCTGTTCTTCCAGCTTCCGAACCACAGAAGCACGAGCCGCACGTTGTGCTTCCGCGCGCCCTGGATCACGCCGTCCAGGACGCTGAAGTCGAACTTGCCCTCGACCGGTTCGATCTGGTTCCAGGAGACGCCCGGCAGGACCGTGTTGAGTTTCGTCTGCGCGTCGATCCTCGTCCAAACCCGCTCCATGTAATCGAGGCTGGTGGCGCTGCTGTTGCTCAATTCGCCGCCCAAAGCCAGGAACGGCTTGCCATCCACGATCAGTTGGGTGGCCGTGCCCTGCTTCCGCAGGTGAGGGATGTCGTCCGCAGCGGAAGCGGTTGCGACCGATTGGATCTGGCCCTCGCTGGCAACGAGGGCGAGCTGGCAGACGAGAGCGGCACAGAAAGAAGTTCGGAGTTTCATGACGGTTTCCTTTGCATTGGCAGGAGAGGGGAAGGAACATCTTGGGTTGGCAGCCATGAGAGAGTGACTATTTTCATCACGTCCCCGAGAACTTCCGCAGATCGGCGCAGGACCTTGATGCGAACCGCCTGCGCGGCCTTGATAGCGGGCAAATCGGCCAACGCCGCCGGCGAGTCGTAGGCGAACATGTAGAACTTGACCTTCGGCTCCGTGCCCGAGGGACGCACGGCGACGTAGTTGCCCTCGGGCTGCAGGTCGAGGATCACCAAATCGCCCTTGGGCCCGCCGAGCGGGACCGGTTTTCCACCGGCCACGGTGAGGGTGTCGGTCAGGTAATCGCGGACGCGGGCCAGTTTCAAGCCGCCCAACTCCCGCGGCGGTTGGGAGCGGAATTTGGCCATCAGCGATTTCATTGCGTCCATGCCCTGCTCGCCCGGCATTTGCACGTTGATCTGGCCCTCGGTATGGCAGCCATAACGGACGAATAGTCTGTCGAGCTGCTGGTGAAGGGTCTTGCCGCGGGCCTTCAGGCGCGCGGCTAACTCGGCCAACAGGAGCGAGGCCACGGCTGCGTCCTTGTCGCGCACGTGGTCGCCGGCCAGGAAGCCGTACGATTCCTCGGCGCCGAAGACAAAATCCTGGGGCCCGCGAAGATCCATCTCGCCGCCGATGTACTTGAAGCCGACCAGCAGATTGCCGGCCGTCTGCACGCCGTAGTCGTCGGCAATCCGCCGCATCAGTTCCGTGGTGACCAAGGTCTTGACGACGTACAGCTTGGGGCTTAGCGTGCCCGCTGCCTTCCGCGCGGCAAGCAAGGAATCGGTCAAGAGCGAGCCGATCTGATTGCCTGTCATCGTCCCCCAGGGAGCATCGATGGCTGGAGTCAAGCGGGCGGCACAGCCCAACCGGTCCGAATCGGGGTCGGTGGCCAGGATCAAGTCCGCGCCGACCTCGTTGCCGCGGACGATGATGGCATCGAACACGACGGCGTTTTCCGGATTGGCCACATGGCCTGGGATATTCGTGAAATCGGGATCGGGCGCGGCGTGAGGGCCAAAGACTTCCACGTCGTTGAATCCGGCCGCGCGAAGCACGGGGCAAACCGCCGAAGCGCCCACGCCGTGCAGTGGCGAGTAGATGATCTTGAGGCCGCGCGGGCCAGGCGTGCTCTGCCGCATGACTGCCGCGACGAAGGCCGGATCGACCTCTTCCTGGCAATACTCGATGCGGCCCGAGGCCAGCCCTTCGGCCCACGGGATCCGCGAGATTTCCTTGACGCGGTAGACGCGGTCGATCACGCCCTCGTCGTGCGGCGGCAGCAACTGGCCGCCGGTCGACCAATAGACCTTCAGGGCGTTGTCGGTGGGCGGATTATGGCTGGCGGTGATCATGATGCCGCAGTCGCAGTTCTTGTAGCGAACGGCAAACGACTCCTCGGGCGTGCTGCGGAAACCATCGAGGAACCAGACCTTAAAGCTCGCGGCCGCCATGATCCCGGCGCAGAGTTCGGCGAAGTCTCGCGAGCGATGCCGCGTATCGTAAGCGATGGCGCAGGCCAGCGGCTTCCTGCCGACGACTTCGCGGACATAATCGGCCAGGCCCTGGGCGCTTTCGCCGATCGTGCGGTCGTTGATGGCGTTGGTGCCGATGGGGTAGAGCTTGCCGCGGCGGCCGCCGGTGCCGAAGGGGATGGTCGTCCAGAAGACGTCTTCCAATTCCTGCCATTTGGCGGCGGCAATGCGTTCGGCCACCGCCGGCGCATATTCGGTCAGATAGGGCGCGGTGAGCCAGGTGCGAATGTTCTCAATAGCTGCGGGCGAGATTTTTCCCGCCGCCGCAGCCGAGTCAAGTTGTTGCAATGCATCTTGGGTGTTCATGATGCGACTATTGTACGAAATGGCGAGAAGGGGGAATAGCGGGGGGAACACCAGTCGCGGTTCCTTGAAGGAATTGCCCTGGCGAAGTATAATCGCGAGAAAATCAGAAAGGCTCGCAAAATGACTGAACCGATCATCAGCGTCTCCGGCTTGCGCGGCATCGTGGGTGAGACTCTCACTCCGGAGGTTGCCATCCGTTACGCGGCCGCGTTTGCCGCCACGGTTCCGCCGGGGCCGATCGTGCTCGCCCGCGATAGCCGCCCTTCCGGCAGAATGCTTGCCGGGGCGATCAACAGCGGGCTGGAAGCGGTCGGTCGGGCGACGATCAACGCCGGCATCGCGGCCACGCCGACCACCGGCGTGCTCGTGCGGCATCTCGGCGCGGCGGGCGGAATCCAGATCACGGCCAGCCACAACCCGTCGCCCTACAACGGCCTGAAGTTGTTTTCCGACGCAGGGCGCGTGATTCCGGCTGCGCTGGGCGAACAGGTCTTGCAGCAATACCGCACCGGGCGTCCGGCGTGGGTTGCGCACGAGCGCCTGGGAACCGGGGAATTGCTCGTCGACACGCAATCGGCACACCTGGCGCTCGTCCTGGCGACGGTCCAGCCGGAGCGGATTCGCCAGCGCCGGTTCCGCGTGCTCTTGGACGCCAACCACGGCGCCGGCGGGCCATTGGGACGGCGCCTGCTGGAGGAACTCGGTTGCACGCTGACGATCCTGGGCGAAAAGGCCGACGGCCAGTTCGCCCACACGCCCGAGCCGACGGCCGAGAACCTGGCCGGCGTCTGCTCGGCCGTAACGGCGGCAGGGGCCGATGTCGGCTTCTGTCAGGACCCCGACGCCGACCGCCTGGCAATCATCGACGCCGCAGGCCGCTACATCGGTGAAGAGTACACGGTTGCCTTGTGCGCGGAGCACATGCTCCGACACGCGAAGGGACCGATCGTCACGAATTGTTCGAGCAGCCGCATGACCCAAGATCTGGCCGAGCGGGCAGGGGCGCCTTTCTTCCGATCCGCTGTGGGCGAGGCCAACGTGGTCGACGCGATGCTTGCCCACGCCGCGATCTTCGGCGGCGAGGGCAACGGCGGACCGATCCATCCGCGCGTGGGCCTGGTCCGCGACAGCTTTGTCGGCATGGCATTGCTCCTGGACGCGATGGCCCAGCGCGAGTTGCCGATCGGCTCGATGGCCGATGCGCTGTCCCGCTACGAGATCGTAAAGACCAAGATCGGCCTGGCGAAGGAGAAGATCCCCGCCGCTCTGGCTGCCCTGGAATCGCACTTCGGCGACGCGACGGCCGACCGGTTGGACGGCTTGCGTCTGGACTGGCCCGGCCGTTGGCTGCTGGTCCGCGGCAGCAACACCGAGCCGATCGTCCGCGCCATAGCCGAAGCCCCCACAGTTGCCGAGGCACAACGACTTTGCGACGAGGCACAATCCATACTAACCCGAAGCGCCAGCGAGGGCACGACCTAGCGCCCTCATTGGGGAGTCAGCTTGCGTGAGAGTCCGTAGGGTGGGACCAGCGAGCTCGCGAGCGCCGGCCCACCAGGGACAGGAGTTGGTGGGCCGGCGCTCGCAAGCTCGCTGGTCCCACCCTACGGACTCGGTAACCAAAACACCAATGCCCATCTCCCTTCCTCCCATCCCCAATCTGGTCCTTGCGCTGCAACGGCTAATCGATCAAGTGCCCGAGGGCCGCGTCACCACGCCGGGCCGGTTAGCCTTGGCACTGGGCAATCCGGTTGCCGCACGTTGGATCGGCCACTACCTGCTGCATCACGACCACGATGCGGACTGCGGATGCCATCGCGTTGTTCGGGCGGGCGGATCGCCGGGACCCTATCCGCAGGGCGGCGACGAAAAGGTCCGGCGGCTCCGTGCGGAAGGAGTGGAGACGGTTGGCGAAACGATCGATCTGGCGCGGTACGACTTCGCCGATTTTACCTCCGATCGCCCCCTGGAAAAACTCGCCCGCTTCCAGAATCGCCTGGCGAAGAAGGTTCCAGTTGCGACCGCGGCGCAAGGTCCCGCAATGCGTCGGCGGCGTCGATGTTTCCTACAGCAGCCCTGGAGAAGGCGTGGCGGCATACGCCCTGGTGGACGTGGCGACGGGCGAACTGCTCTGGTCGACCACCATTCGCCGGCCGGTTTGCTTTCCATATATTACGTCGTATTTGACTTTTCGCGAATTGCCGCTGCTGGTCGAACTCATCGACGAGGTTCGCGCCGACGATCGGATCGCGCCGGTGGTCCTGGTCGACGGCACCGGCATTCTCCATCCGCGCCAGGCGGGCATCGCCAGCCACTTGGGCGTCGTCGCCGGCTTGCCGACGATCGGCGTGACGAAGAAACTCCTTTGCGGACAGGTGGACATCGCCGGCTTGCAGCCCTTGGAATCGCGGCCGGTCTGTTCGAAGACCAACCGATCGGCGTGGCAATTCGCCCGACATCCGGCAGCCGCCGGCCGCTGTTCATTTCGCCGGGAAGCGGACTGGATCTGGCCTCGGCGGAACAGATCGTGCGTGCGGTCCTCAGTGTACGACGATTGCCGCTGCCCCTCTATTGGGCGGACAAGTTGAGCCGCCGGCATGCGAAAAACTTGTGATAAAACGAAAATGTTTTCGCTTCGGTAGAAATCCGGAAAACTGGCCGATAGTTCGGTTGACGACTTGGCGGTTTTGGCGTCAGAATAGATAGAGAGTCGGACCTGGCGGGTTCGGCTTAGAACCTATCCCCGAGAGCTTCGCGGGTCGTGCGGGGCCAAGTCCGGTTTTCGGATAGGTTCTCAGTGCTTGAGCGGGAATAAGTCCGTCAAATAATCAGGAGAGTTCATTTATGGCTACGATTGTCAAGTTCGAGAAGTGTGAAGGGTGTGGCGACTGCGTCGAGACGTGCCCCTGCGGTGCGATCGAGTTGAAAGAGAGCAAGGCGGTGATCGACGGCGAATTGTGCGCCGATTGCGGGGCTGTGTCGATTCCTGCCCGACCCACGCCATCGAGATGGAGTAGTCAACGGTCCTGTAGGATGGGCTTTAGCCCGTCTATCGTAAATCACGACGGGCTAAAGCCCATCCTGCGGTCAGAATGTTAGAATATCAGCGGACTGCGCCGGTCCCGGCGCGGTCCGCTTTTTCATTTTCCGGCGGCGACCAAATACCAACCCGAAGCGTAAGCGAGGAAGGTAAGTCGTTTCCTCGCTAACGCTTCGGGTTAGTGTGAATAGTGTCATATCAAGCCGTGCAGAGCATAGTCTGGATAGGGTATACATGCGAAAGTCCGACCGCGATCACGAAGGTCCGCTGGAAATCGCCGTGGCGGGCGATCTGACGGAAAACCAGGCCGATCTGTGCGAGAAACTGCTTTCCGTCGAACCGGGCGGCGAGTGCATTCTATACTTCGATTCCCTGGGCGGAAGCCCTTACTGCGGCATCGCGCTGGTCTCGCTGATCACGCTCCGCGGGCTGCGGGCTACGGGCATCGTGGCGGGCGAGTGCTCCTCGGCCGCGCTGTGGCCGTTTGCCGCCTGCCAGCGGCGGTTGGTCACGCCGCTGAGCGTGCTTGCTGTTCCACAACATGAAGTGGCAGAGCGAAGAAAACGTCGCCCTGCTGGAGGCGGCCGAATGGGCTCGCCATTTCGGGCAATTGGAGAAAGACATGGACGTGCTCCTGGCCCAGTTGTTCGGCATTGCGCCCGAGAAGATCGTCGAGTGGACTCGTGCCGGCCGATACGTCAGCGGTCCGGAGTTGGCTGCGGCGGGCCTGGCCGAACTGGTCGAGTTGAAGCCGCTGGACCTGGCGAAACGCCGCCGCAAGTCATGACCCAGCGCACACCACGCCGCGACTTCCTCTTCGGGCTTTCCTCAAATCCGATCGATGAATGTCCCACCCGTGGGACCGCGGAGCATGCCAAGGAACCGTATCTGATCCGTCTCTCCCGCAAAGCGATGGCCGGCGAGTTTGAGATCTGTCTGCCCGTTGCGATTGCGGGCGAGGCAACGGCCGCGGCCCTGGAGGCGTTGGACCTCGTGCAAGCGATCGAGAGGCAGTTGTCGTTCTTCCAGCCCGAGAGCGATATTTCCGCGATCAATCGCGCGGCGGCCGACGCGGCCGTGGAAGTCGAGCCGCGGCTGTTCGCGCTGCTGCAAGCGGCAATGCAGCTCTGGCGCGAGAGCGGCGGGGCCTACGACCTCACGGCCACACCGCTCTGGGAAGCCTGGGGATTCGCCCGCCGCGCAGGGCGCTATTCCATCACCCGAGCAACTTGCCGAGGCCCAGACCCTCGTGGGAGGGCAATGGATCGAACTCGATGAATCGCATGGGACGATCCGCTTGCTTCGCCGGGGAGTACGACTGAACCTCGGCAGCATTGGCAAGGGCTACGCCGTCGATCGCGCGGTGGAGCACCTGCTGGCGGCCGGCGTTTCGGACTTTCTCGTGCACGGCTCGTATAGCAGTGTGGCCGCCCGCGGATTCGCCGACGCCTCCTCGAAACTCGAAGCCGCGAGCGATCCGGCTGCCGCCGACCACGACCATGGGTACATGGTGCCCGACATGCTGCCCGGCAGCGCCCGCCGGCCATGGAAGATCGGCATCAAGGACCCGCTGCGGGACCAGCGCCGCCTGGGGCAGGTCGAACTCCACAGCCGGGCCTTGGGCACGTCGGGGACGCAGTTCCAATCGTTCCGCCATCGCGGGCGGCGCTATGGCCACATCCTCGATCCGCGCACCGGCCGGCCAGCCGAGGGCGTACACTCGGTCGTGGTCATGGCCCCCACGGCTGCCGAGGCCGACGCGCTTTCCACCGCCTTTTACGTCATGGGCCCCGAGGCCGCCCTGAGCTATTGCCGGCAGCACCCGTCGATCGCTGCCATCCTCTTTGCCGCTGCGGACGGCAAGTGGCAACTGCATCACTGTGGGCTGGGCGACGAATCGGCCGAACTGCTGGCCGCTTTGGCAAGACCGTGAAGATCGAATACGGCCCTCGCATGCACGCACCCCATGCGCGGGGGATGGCGTTGCGTAGTCCCGCACCGCTAGAATAGAATGTAGCGTGTCAAATTCAAGGAGCGACTTATGCGTTGGAAACATCTCGCGTTCTGGATCCTGGCGACAGTGTGTGCGGCGGGCGAGGTCTCGGCCGAAGACGGACTGCCCAACCGGCCCGTCTTTCAACACTGGATCGTGCAACGTACCAGGCTGATTTTCGTGGGCGGACGAATCTCCAACAGCAATGGGGCCTGGATGTTCGGCAATCAGAGCCAGGCTTCGACGGACGGCCCGTCTCGCGAGCAGATCAACATCAACGGCAATGGAGTCACCGGTTCGCTCGTCTATACCTACCGGCGGAGCGGCCAGGCCGCGCCGCAGAGTGATCCGATCGTAGAGTATGGCCTCGACATGAGTTCGGAAGGCCGCTTCGTATTGCGCTACTCGGACAAGGACCATCCGCTGAAGTACTTCAATTTGACGCAGTTGGCCGGTCAGCCGCTGAGCCTGTCGCTGCCGCCGGCCGACAAGCCGCGGGTGCTGCGTGCCCCCAGCATCTGGCACTTGCTGATCATCCACGCCGACGAGTGCCGCGAGCAATTGCTGCCGATGCTGGAGGCGATGCGTTCCGATTGGCACGTCGCTCACACGGTGCAGGCCGCCGAGGATGAACTGGTGAAGATGGCTGCCGTGTCGGGAAAGTCGGATCGCAAGCAGTGGGCGGCCTGGGTCGCGCAACTGGGCGACCCGCTATGGACCCGTCGGAATCGGGCCGACCAGAACCTGCGGGACGTTGGGCCGGCCGTGCTCGGGTATTTGAATCGGCTGAACATGAGCCAGCTCGACGCCGAGCAGAAGTCGCGGGTGCGGGGCATCATCCGCGACCTCTCCTTCCAGACCGGCGAAGATACGCCCGATCACGTGGCGGCGATGCTGGTCGCAGACCCGCTGGTCTGGCTGGCCCTGCTGGCGCGTCCGGAGGAAGCGACCCGCCAGGCCGCGGTCCAGCAGTTGACGATCATGTTGAACGTGCCGATCAAGGTCGATCCCAAGGCCGCGCCGGACACCCAGGTCCAGGCCCGCGAGGACTTGCGGAACCAGATCGAGAAGATCATCGGGCCAGGTCAATGACTGGAATCGCAGCACGATCGATTATCTCAAGAAAGGCTTGACACCCATGGACCAAGTGTGGCTCGTACCGGCAACCATTGTCGCCGTCTTGTTTTTGGAATTGGTCGTCTGGCAGGCGATCAAGATTCTGGGAAAAGGAAAAGAGAAACCTGGCGATGGCGGGGCGAAACCGCAAGCGAAGGTTCCGGACAAGACGGAAACCAAGCCGGCCGCTAAGCAACAGTCGAAGCCGACTCGCAGTGAAGCCGTCACCCTCCTGGCAACGCTGCAGCGCGAGGCCCGCTTTGTCGATTTCATCAAGGAACCGCTGGATAGCTACAGCGATGCCCAGATCGGGGCCGCGGTCCGCGACGTGCATCGCGATTGCGGGAAAGTGCTCGACCGTCTCTTCGCCATTCGCACAATTCTCGACCAGGAAGAGGGCAGCACGGTCGAGGTTCCGCCCGGTTTCGACGCCGGCCGCTACCGGCTGACGGGCAACGTGGTGGGCGATCCGCCCTTTCGCGGCCGCCTGGCACACCATGGCTGGGAAGCGGCCGAGGTGCAACTGCCGGCCTGGTCGGGCACGCAAGGTTCTTCACGCGTCGTCGCGCCGGTGGAAGTGGAGCTGGCATGAGCACGAGTAGCGAAAAGGGCTCGGCGCGGTTCATCTTGGGCTTCGATCTGGGCACGACCAACAGCGTACTGGCCTACGCGCCTTTGGACGCCGAGAATCCGGCCGTCGAGATCCTGGCCCTGCCGCAACTCGTGAGCAGTGGAACGATCGAGTCGCGGACGATGCTGCCGTCGTTCACGTATTTGGCCAATCCCAGCGAGGCGGGCGGCGGGGCGCTCGATTTGCCCTGGGCCGCCCAGCGCGACTTTGCCGTGGGCGAATATGCCCGGCGGCAAGGGGCCGAAGTCCCCGACCGGACCGTCGGCGCCGCCAAGTCGTGGCTGGCCTATAGCCGGGTCGATCGCCACCAGCCGATTCTGCCCTGGGGCGCACCGGAGCGCGTCGCCAAGATCTCGCCCGTCACGGCCTCCGAGCGCTACCTGGAGCACATGGTGGCAGCCTGGCAGGAGCTCCACCCGGAGGCCCCCGTGGCCGAGCAACTGGTGGTCTTGACGGTGCCGGCCTCGTTCGACGCCAGCGCCCGCGAGCTGACCCGCGAGGCGGCACTGGCCGCCGGCCTGCCCCACGATCTGGTCTTGCTGGAAGAGCCGCAGGCCGCCGTCTATGCCTGGCTGGGCGATCGCGGCGACCGCTGGCGGAGGGCCTTGAAGCTGGGCGACACGCTCCTGGTCTGCGACGTGGGGGGCGGCACGACGGACCTCACGCTGGTGACCGTGGCCGAGGAAGGCGGCGACCTGATGCTCCGCCGCATGGCGGTGGGAAACCACCTCCTCGTCGGCGGCGACAACATGGACCTGGCCCTGGCCCACTTCGTCGCCGCCCGCTTTGCAGAAAAAGGGACAAAGCTCGACCCCTGGCAGTCGGTCGCCTTGTGGCACTCCTGCCGCAATGCCAAGGAAACGCTGCTGGCCGCCGAAGGTCCAGCCGGCGAGAAGTACCCGATTTCCGTTCTCGGCCGCGGCAGCCGCCTGATCGGCGGCACGGTCACCACGGAGGTCGACCGGCAGGGCGTCGGGAACCTCCTGGTTGACGGCTTCTTCCCGCATTGCAAGGTCGACGATCGTCCGGCGCGGCGGGCGGCTTCCGGCTTCCGCGAACTCGGCTTGCCCTACGAGACCGACACGGCCATCACCCGCCACCTGGCAGCGTTCCTGCAGGCCCACGGCCCGGCGCCGGGCCAGCCGGTGCGGCCGACGCACGTGCTCTTTAACGGCGGCGTATTCAAGGCCGACGTTCTTCGACATCGCCTGCTGGAAGTGCTCGGCGAGTGGTTTTCCGGTGACGCCCTCAACCCGGCCCCGCAGATGCTGGAGGGCCGCCACGATCTGGATCATGCCGTGGCCCGCGGCGCCGCCTACTACGGCTGGGCCAAGCACCGCGGCGGTTTGCGGATTCGCGGCGGGACGGCCAGGGCATACTATGTGGGCATCGAGACGGCTGGCCTCGCCGTGCCCGGCGCACCGCGCCGCTCAGGGCCTTGTGCGTCGTGCCCTATGGCATGGAGGAAGGCACCGAGACCGACGTGCCCTCCGATGAGATCGGCCTGATCGTCGGCGAACCGGCACAGTTCCGCTTCTTCAGCTCTTCGACCCGCAAGTCCGACCGGCCCGGCGAACTGCTCTCCTCATGGTCGGCCGACGAGCTGGAAGAGACCGATTCGCTCGAAACTACCCTTCCGGCGGTCGAGGGCGCGGAGGAGGACTACGCTGCCGTGCGGTTCCGCTCGCGGATCACCGAGCTTGGCGTGCTGGAGTTGTGGTGCGTGAGCACGAAGAACAGCGGCCGGTGGAAGCTGGAGTTCAGCGTCCGGGAAGACGCCGAGCGGGGATGAGAGATTTGAAATCCGAAAGCTGAGATTTGAAATCCGAATATCTGGTTTAAGAAACCTGCTTTGTCGGCATTTGCCTACCCGCCTAGAGCATATACTCCCGGTTGCTGCGGTGGTTTTCCCGAATTAGCCTCTTGATATTTTTTCAATTGCTGGTATCATAAATTGAGACGGTTGACAGCCAATATCCTTACACCTCAACTCAACAGCGGAGGGCAATCATGCAGGATCCACCGGTCTGTTTGTCGTGAGGCGCGGCGGTAGCTGTTCCTCACGATTAGTTTTCTGACAACCTTCATCAACTCAACCTCTTTTGAACCCCGGCCAAATCGGCCGGGGTTCTGATTTTCTTGCTTAATCCATCTCCAGCGCGATTACGCTGGCGATCTTGTCGGGTGCTTGGGCCGGCACCTGGATCACCTGGCTGTTGCCATCGGGCACCACCTCCAGGCTCTTGTCCTTCGCCGTCAGCAAGCACGCCTTCAGGGGCTTTTTAGCCAGCGGCACGACGAGCTTGCCGTCCTTGGGCCAGTCGAAGACGTGCAGGTAGAGCGTGTTGCCCTTCTGGGTTGCCCGGCCCCAGGGCAGGCCGCTCTTGAATGGACTGGCCGACGTGCCGTAGATCGCCTCGCCGTTGACCTTGAGCCACTGCCCGACCTGTTGCAGCCGCTCGACGCTGGCCGCCGGAATAACGCCTTCGCTGGTGGGGCCGACGTTCAAGAGATAATTGCCGCCCTTGCTGGCGATGTCGATCAGGTTGCGGAGCAGCGTCTGGGTCGATTTCCAGTTGGTGTCGTAGGATTTGTAGCCCCAGGTGTCGTTCATCGTCATGCAGGTTTCCCAGTCGCGGCCGGGATAGCCCGCGGCAGGAATCCGCTGCTCCGGCGTTTCCGTGTCGCCTTGCGACGCCGTTGCCCAGGCGGTTGTTGGTGATGATCTGCGGCTGCAGCTTCAAGCAGGTCGGCCAATGCCTGGACTTCCTCGCGGTTCATGCCGGTGGGCGTGTCCCACCAGAGCACGGCCACGTCGCCGTAGTTGGTCAGGAGTTCGCGAACCTGCGGAATGGCGATGTCGCGGATATACTTGTGGAAGTCGCCGTCCTGGGCCTTGTCCCAGTGTTCCTCCTTTCGGCCGTTGGTCTTGATCGCGTAACCGCCGGGATGGTGCCAATCCTGGGCCTGCGAATAGTAGAAGCCGAGCTTGATGCCCTGCTTCTTGCACGCTGCGGCGAGTTCCTTGAGCGGATCGCGTCCGAAGGGCGTGGCGTCGACGATGTTGTAGGGACTGGTCTTCGAGTGGAACATGGCGAAGCCGTCGTGATGCTTCGAGGTGATGACGATGTACTTCATGCCGGCGTTCTTGGCGATGGAAACCCACTGGTCGGCGTTGAACTTCACGGGGTTGAATTGCTTGGCATAGCCGGCGTATTCGGCCACGGGGATATTCGCGTTGTTCATGATCCACTCGCCGATGCCGCCGATCCGCTTGCCCTGGTAGGTGCCGGCGGGGACGCTGTAGAGGCCCCAGTGGATGAACATGCCGAAGCGGGCCTCGCGCCACCACTGCATGCGGGCGTCGCGCTGGGCCTTGGTTTCCCGGCCGGCGGATCGCCCGCGGGCGGGTCGGCGGCTGGGAGCTTGGAAGTCGCGAAGAAAGCAGTTGCCAGAACAGCCGCGAGGAACGGTCGAAACGTGCGAGACATAGTGGTTTTCTCCATGGAGGGACAAGGGGGACCCGGATTGCCAAGATATCGAAAGCATGCCGCTGGAGCAATGTCAAGCGTACCGAACTGTCCTCACTTCTTTTCCGCTTCGGCTTGAATCAGGCCGAGCGGCAGCGGCACGCCAAGTTGAACGAGTTGATCGAGCGGTGCGCGGGCGTTGGCTGCGCCAGCGGCCAGGCGTCGCCAATAGGTTTCGAAGGCCTCATGGGGGTTGATCGGATACAGGCATTGGCCGATCTGGCGTTGGATCTCGTCGAGTTCGTCGGGTATCAGGCACTTTGCCCGCAGGTCGGCCTGGCTGGGCTCGGCAGCCCCCAGGACGGCCCACTCCCAGGAACCGCGGGTTGCGGGGAAGGCCTCGCTCTGCGCAGCGGCCAGGCTGATGGCGCGTTGAACGTCCTTGTTTTCGCGGGCCGACCTGCCCAGGGCATCGGTGCGGGCCATGGCTAGCGCCACGGTGCATCTCACCGGCGCGGCCCGCCAGTCCCTTGGGTCGCTTTGGCATACTCCGGATACTCGGCCGCCAATTTCTTTCCCGCCCGGTACATCAGCGTTTTTATCAGCGGCCCGTAGGTTGCCATGCTCGGCGCGGCGCGGTGCGCATCCTCGGCCAACCGCACGATCTCGTCGGCATCGACGGCCTCGTCCTCCGCGAGCGAAGTCCTTAGATCCACCAGGCGTTCGACCGCCACGGCATAAGCCGGTCCCTTGTCGCCCGTCCCCAGGCGGTTCACCAGGCTCTCGGCCTTGGCGATCTTCGTTTTCAATTTCTCCGTGCTGTAGTCTGCATCCTGGTACTGATAAAGCTTGAGTTCTTTGGCGTTGATTTCGGCGCAGTCGGGCTTGTCGGCAGCGACCTTCTGCGAAAGACGTTCCAGCGCCTCGCGGTCGCGCAGGAAACTGTAAACGGCCAGGGCGGAGAAGTTGCCCTCCAGGTTCTTCGGCGCCAAGACATTGAACCTCTCCAGATAGTTGAGGGCCTTGCGCAGGCCGGCGTGTTCCCGGGCACGACGGCGAAGGTCGTCGAGACTCTTCTGATCTCGGGCGAGGAAATACAAGGCGCTGACCGGCTCGGAGATTTGCAACTCGCGGAGATTGAGCTTCGCTTCCGGCCAGGTCCTGGATAGCCGCCCGCAACATCTGCCGCGATGCGTTGCCCAAGACCACGGAATCCATGGGGTTGAGGCTGACGGCCTTTTCCAGCCACTGCGTGCCGCGTTCCAAGGCCTGGCGGTCTCCGCTGATCTCGAACAGCGCGAGGCAGGCCAGCGCGCCGTTGTTCAGGACGGAAGGGACTTGGGGCATCCCCTCGTAGATTGCCACGGCCTCGCGATAGTCGGCTGCCGCCTCAACGTCTTTGCCCTGGATTTCCGCCCGATTCCCCCGCGATTCAGCCAGCAGGGCCTTGACGTTGATATCGCTGGCATCGCACAGCTCCAGCCAGTGGATCTCGTCATCGAGGTCCGTAGAAGTGATGGCGCGGAGGTGGGCGATGCTCTGCCGCACCTTGGCCTCCGTCGATTTCTCGTAGGCTTCTTCCAGCAATTTGCGGGCCTCGACCGTAGCTCCCAGATCGCGCAGCACGTTGGCCAGGGAGTAGAGCATCTCGGCCTTCCGCTGGTGCTCGGCAAGCAGCTTGTCGAATTGGTCCTGACCCTCTTTTTGTTTGCCGAGCCAGTAGCAGACCTGGCCGAAATAAAGCTCGAATTGGTCCGTTTCGCTGGCGGCCGTGCCGCGAATGGCTCGGAAGGTCTTTTCCGCCTGCTCCAACGCCGCGTGGCGGTCAGCGGAATCCTGCATGGACTGTGCCCGCTGCAGCGTGACCATGCCCAGGTCCAAGGCGGCGGGCACGACCATGCCTTGCTTTTCCAACTTCTCGCGGGCGGCATCGACGCCGGGATCGTCGTTGATGTGCCGGGAGATATACTCCCTGGCCATGGCCTGTCTTTCCTTTTCCGAGACAAGATTGGCCCGCTTAAAGTTGAAACCGGGCGGCGTCTCCTGCTGGAGTTGATTCACGATGCGATTCTGGGCCTGCTCGATGGCGCCTTCAAATGCCCGTTCGGCATCGTGAAAGGCATCAAGCCGCTTGTCCAGATAGGGACTCAACAGCGCGTAGGACTCGTCGAACTTGCCCTGGGCCGCCAGGGCCTGACCGAGCAGGCGGGCCCCTTCGCCATCGCCCAACTTCTTGCGGAGCGGCGAGAGCAACTTGAAGATCCTGGTGCTCGGATCGTCGCCGCCGTTCTTTTTGCCGTCTCCCGCCTGGGTGTCCTCCTCCAGTGCCAGGGCCAGTTGGACGGTCAATTCGACGTTGTGCGGATCGGCAGCCACGAGTTTCTCCAGCATGGGGCGGCGGATCGCCGCGATGCGGGCCCGATCGGCGCCGGGGATCTCGGCAAGCTGGTCCAAGAGGTCGAAGACTTCGCCAGGCGCCGCCTGCGGATGATGCTCCACCCAGGCGATTCCCGGCCTGGAAAAGTCCTTTTTCGCCCTCCGGACCGGCAAACCGTTTGACGACCGGCACGAACTGGGCCAGTTCCTGCGGGGACATGCTGTCGAGTTCCGGCCGCTCGACCAGCTTCGCGCATCGCGCGGGCCGTGGCGGAGTACTCCGAGTGGCCGTCGGCCACTTCGCGGTACATCCGGCTGGCCTCGAGCAGCTTTCCGGCGGCGGCCGCTGCGTCGGCCTGCGCGAGCTTGCGGCCGGCGAGATAGCTCGGGCTGTCGAGGTAGTTGAAAAGCGTGCCCAATCCAAGCGAGGCGAGAACGACGACGGGAAAGAAGATGTTCCACGTCCGGGCGAAACGCGAGAGCGGCACGCGGCCGATCAGGTTCCAGCCGGAGCCCCGGCTTGTGACCCGATACGATTTCAGCGCGAAGAGGGGAATGAACAAGACGCAGAAACACTGGGTCTTGACATAACTTCCGGTTGGGCGGTCGGGATCCCGCGAACCATAGAACGCGGTGCCGATGCCGTGCATGCTGAAGAGCGAGGGCACGGAACCGATGGGCCGCATTTCCGGATACTTCATCTGCAAGTAGAGGCCGGCGTTGGCCAGCGGGGCCGCCTCGATCTGCCGCCAATCCTGCTGCACGTGCTCCACCAGCGCGTCGGCTGTCGACTTCTGCCAACCGTTGAGGTGAAGCTCGCGCGCCACCTCCTCGGCACTGCGGCCGGCGGCAAGCTGCTGCATGACGCGACGGGCAACCTCGTTGATCGCCGACTGGTCTTCCGGGGAAACGTTGTCGTTCGACATGATCGGTTGTTCTCCTGATGAATTGTCGCTAAGGTACTACCGCCCCCGCGACCGCAGCAGCTTGGCCTGGTTCTCGCCGCCGTTGAGCACGAACAGCAGCGGCTGGGGACGATCGACGCCTTCCAGCCACGTCGCCCGCCGGGACCAGGGAACGGCGGAAAGCACGTTCGCAAGGTCCATCCAGAATTGCAGGCGGCTCGGTTTCAAACCCCACGTGGCATGGAAGTGGTTGGCCGGGGCATACTGCTTGTACTCGCCCATCGTGGCATATTTCGGCACGATAAACGTGTGCGGCCAAGACCAGTTGGACGTGTGCGATACGGCGTCGGCCAGCTTCTCGGGCAGGTCGACCGTCACGGCCTCGTCCCAGACCATGCTGAACATGCCGGACAGGGTGCTGTAGGCCAGGCGGCCGGCGATGCAGTCGATGCCGCCGGGGGTGATGAAGGTCACGCTGTTGCCGCCGCCGGGGAAATAATACAGCTCGGCCCCCGGCAAGGAAATGCCCGCCATCAGCTTCTCGACCGAGTCGCCCGGCCTGCCTGCCCAATCGAAACTGGCCGAGCCGCTGTTGTTGCCGTCGATGATTCCTTTCTGGGCCCACAGATCGGCGGCGCCGAAAGGGATGCCGAGCTTCTGGGCCAGCCCTTGGATCTCCCACGGCTCCCAGACCTTGCGGAAGTCCATGAACAGCGGCGGATTGCCGCCGGAAAGCCAGGTGCTGAAGAGCATCGTCAACAGGCCCTGCACGTCGGCCTCGGTGGCAAACGGGAGCACGGTCTTCTTGCCGTTATGGTCGAAGGTCGAATTGAAGAGGCTCTCCATCACGTCGGCGATGGGCAAGGGAATGCCCCGGCGATCGCTGCCCCATTCCAGTTGGTTCATGAACCCGCCGCCAACCGCGTTGAGTTGGGCCATCAGGTCGCGAACGATCAGGTACAAGGCCAGCGACTGGTTGAACTTCTCCTCGCCGCCCGGCTGGCTGAGGTCCAACCGCTTGCCGACGTGCTGGTCGATCCAGCGGCGGAGGCCGGCGGCCTCCTTCTTGTCGTACGCGCCTTTGTTGAGCATGTCGGCCAGGAGCTTCATATCCAAGCGGGCGATTTCCAGGCCGAACGTCTGACGCGTGGGGATGACGTGCGCCAGCGCGGTCTCCATGCCCATCGAATCGTGGCCGAAGACCACGACCCGGCGGCCCTTCAGGCCGGTGTCTGCCACGGCGGAATATGCCCAATCGATCAGCGCCGTGACGGTCGAGTCGGTCGGCTGGGGATCGGCGCCGGTGTCGGGCCAGGTGCCGACATTGAGGTGCGTCAGGCGGCCGCATTGGGCCAGGGCCCCGTTGACGGCATGGGCATAAACCACGCCCGGCTTCGGTCCGCTGTTGCCGCAAGTGATGTTCACCGGCACGTCCGCCGGCAGATGCGCCAGCAGGCTCATGAGGGTGAGCTGTGGAAAGGCCCAGGTGTCCGGCGTGCAGATCACGGCGTCAACACCCGCTTCGCGGAACTGCCGGCCGACAAGATCGGCCTGCGGCTCGCCATCGACCAGGACCGGCGTCCAGACAACGTCCACCGCCCGGCCATCGGGCGTGTGGACCTGAGAGGCGACCAGGTCGGCGATCGTTTTGACGATATTGCCCGCGCGCTGCCGCGAGGCCTCGTCAATGCGGGGATCGCCCGTGGCGACGATGCCGAAGGTGATGGATTTTGGCTTGGATTCTCCGCTTGTTAGTCTTCTGGCGGTTGTCATGACTTTCTACTCGAATGGCAGGATTCTCTAGTGAATGCGATAAACGGGCGATTTTAACATATATTGCGTGCTGTGGAAACCTACCCGTTCCGCTTGCGTCGGCTGCACGGCCGAGTTTTCTCCCTTGACCCAAAATCCCCATTTACCTAGACTACCACCCGCTAACCCGAAACGCAAGCGAGGTAATGGGTTAGCATCCTCGCTTGCGCGTCGGGCCAGTATCAGTTTCAACCGCGCGAAGGATGGCAAAAATGCCATCGATCGTGCGTTGACGGGAGAATGACTAGGCAGCTATGAACATCATCGACCGCTACCTGCTGCGCCAGTTCCTGCAGAACTTTGCGATCTGCTTTGTGAGCCTGATGGGCGTGTACGTGATTTTTGACATCTTCACGAACCTCGAGGCCTTCATGGGAATTGCCAAGGGCGTGGCCTTGATGAAGGTCCTGGCCGCGTATTACGGCATCAGGTTCGCTGGCCTTCTTCGATCGATCGAGCGCCCTGCTGGTGCTGATGTCGGCCATGTTCACGATGGCGTGGATCCAGCGGCATCATGAGATGACGGCCCTCATGGCGGCCGGCATCGCGCGGATCCGCGTGGTGGCGCCGGTGCTCGCGGTCTCGGTCGTCATCATCCTGCTGGCGGTCGTCAATCGCGAGATCATGATTCCCAGCGTCAAGGACGAGCTCGCAAAGCAGCCGTCCACGTATAATGGCAATCACATCGAGGAAGTGGAGTCGCCGTACGACAACGCCACGGACGTAGTGATCGGAGGGCGGTGTGTGGTCGTCGACAAGAAGCTGATCGAGATGCCGGTGTTTTCCGTGCCCTACGACAAGCCGACCTTGTGCGCCTACGGCGGGCAGTGGTCGGCGGTTTCGGCGAGCTACCAGCCGGCGAAAGGCGGGCGGCCCACGGGCTATCTGCTTACGGACGTCATCGAGCCGAAGAACCTGGCCCAACTTCCCTCCCTGAAACTGGGCGACCGGCTGGTCCTGATCACGCCCCACGACCATCCGGAGTGGCTCAGGCCCAACGAGGCCTTCGTGGTCAGCGAGGTGACGGTCGACGAGTTGACCGGCAGCAAAGTCCTGCTGCAGTTTGCCTCGACCGGCGAGTTGATCCGGGCCCTGAGGAATCAGAGCATCTATTACAGTCCGGACGTGCGGGTGACGATCCACTCGCGAATCCTGCAGCCTTTCCTGGACCTCACGCTGTTGTTGCTGGGCCTGCCGCTGGTGGCGGCCCGCGACAATCGCAACGTGTTCGTGGCGATCGGTCTCTGCGTGGGGCTGGTGGCCCTGTTTTACATCGCCTCGATGGCCTGCGAGAAATTGGGCGGGAATTGCCTGCTCAGCCCTGCGCTGGCCGCTTGGGCGCCGCTGATGATCTTCGTGCCCGCCGCCGTGGGCATGTCGTCGGCGATGTGGGAACGCTGACGCTCGTTCGCTCTTTGTCGGCCACGCTTCGGAATCACCATCCCAACGGGTGGTTTTTGCCCGAACTTGCCCGAAAAAACCCTGCTTCCCGCCTTCATATTCCTGTCAGCCATCTTCCTGTCTTCGCTCTTTGTCGGCCACGCTGCGGAATCACCGTCCCAACGGGTGGTTTTTGCCCGAACTTGCCCGAAAAAACCCTGCTTCCCGCCTTCATATTCCTGTCGGCCATCTTCCTGTCTTCGCTCTTTGTCGGCCACGCTTCGGAATCACCATTCCAACGGGTGGTTTTTGCCCGAACTTGCCCGAAAAAAATCCTCGTTCCGATCTTCGTATTCCCGTCAGCCATCTTCCTGTCTTCGCTCTTTGTCGGCCACGCTTCGGAATCACCATTCCAACGGGTGGTTTTTGCCCGAACTTGCCCGAAAAAAATCCTCGTTCCGATCTTCGTATTCCCGTCAGCCATTTTCCTGTCTTCGCGTTTGTCCGCCACGCTGCAGAATTACCATTCCAACGGGTGGTTTTTGCCCGAACTTGCCCGAAAAAAATCCTCGTTCCGATCTTCGTATTCCCGTCAGCCAGAGTTGGCCAAAACAGTTGTCGTGGGCCAGCCCCATCCTTCATCCCGCATCTCTGTGATCTTGTCGGCCGCATTGTGCCGGGAGACTTCTCCTCAGGTTTGGGACTTCGGAAATCAAACGCATACCGTAATTATCCATAACTATACCAATCTGTCAAGAGGCCGAGTGGAATGTTTTGCGGCCCGCTCGATCGCTTTTCGCAGGCAAAGCACTTTGCGGTTGCGCGGTCGCGGCGGAGTCGCGGCGGTTTGCCGCCGCGACCGGCAAACGGCGCGGACGACGATTCGCTCTGCATCTCGCCCCCGGTGCGTTAGGCCGGGGGCGGCGGTTTTGTGTGGATCAATTGTCAAAGAGCAACGTCTGGATATACATATATACGGATTTGGCGGCAAGAATGGGAAAAGGAAATCGGCCCCGCGGCGCGGATTGCGTCGCAACTCCTCTGGCCGCCGTGACTTGCGAATTTGCGAGTTTTCTGGAATGTGTGCACGGCAATTCGCGCGGGAACCACGCCGACAGGGGCTGTTTAATAAGTAATTATGTATATTTATCTATTAAATGTGTACGCGCAGGTCAGAGAAATCGGCCCCTACGTAAGTGGCCATGACCTTGCCGTGGCGATTCGAGGCCAGGGTTTTGTACTGATTGAAATGGGGCGGCTCGACGATGCCGAGAGAGCATTCAAGCGTTCCCTGGACATCGAGCCAAAGAATGGAGTCGCATTGAATGAGCTGCAGTACATCGCTCACCTGCGTCAACGGGAAAGGTGATGGTTCGTCGATTTCTACGTCCTTTGGGGAGTACATCCTGTCTTGAGGGCCTTTTTTAGGGATCTTGAGCTTGGCATGCCAACCAGGCAAGACGCTTTTGGCGATGGTTCGGAAAGCGGCCCTCGCCCTTCTTGAAAATCGGCAACTGAGTGCGGACGAAGTCATCGTGCCGGAACCGATCCTGGTGGGCCGCAATATCAACAAGCTCCGCGCTCGAGATTGATACCGAGGGGCCGGTCGAGATTGATACCGTCATCCTTTCAGAGCCCCCGGGCTCCAAGGTGGAGTCCTACCGAGTCGAGGGCGTGGTGAACAGCCGGTACAAACTCCTTGCCCAGGGCACAACCATCGGCCAGCGCAAAGTGGACCGCTTCCCGAAAGAGACTGTCTGGAAAGTGCGCCTTACGGTGACCGCCGCCGGCTCTTCACCCGCCATCCAGGACATCGGCCTCTACCTCCACAACAGCAAGAAGTAGCCGCCGGCGCCGCCGCGACGAGGGCAGCATCGTTGCCAGAGTTTAGCGAGCCAGGTTGCCAATCAGCACAGGTTTAAGCGCCTGAGTGCCAGCATCCGACGGCTTGACGCAGATGATAAACGCATGCGCGAGCAAACGGAAAAACACGGCAAGCCATTTCCCCGCGCCTGTCTTACGTGCGGGAAGGAGGCAGTCTGGCCGGCGACGGTCGATTACGATGCGAAGGTTCGGCATGAAGGCCGCCTTTACGAGTTCCATGTCCCCGATCTTCAAGCGAACCAATGCCGCGAGTGCGGCGAAACCACGTTCGGAAACGTCGCCGACGAGCAGATCACCCGTGCTCTGCGTCAGCACCTGGGCCTGCTCGAGCCCGAGCAAATCCAAGAACGATTGATCGCCTTGGGATTGCCGCAGGAGGTTTTTGCGGAACGGATCGGCGTTGCGCCGGAGACCGTTTCCCAGTGGTTGAGCGGGCAAATCGTCCCGTCTCGCGCTATGGACAACCTGATGCACGTGTTTCTTGAATTCGAAGACGTCAGGACGGCACTGTCGGGGTCTCGGTAAGCCTGCTTTTCAATGAGGAAAAGAAGTGGAAGGGCCGAATTATGAAAGTCTTCATCCGTTGGTCAAGAGTTCGCAGTCGCTGATTCGCCGATCCCAAACTACGTCGATACGCCGCTTCTGGACGTCATTCGACTTGACTATCTCCAAGATCTGCACCATATTGATATCCAACTCGACCGCGATAGACAGACGGCCGGCGGAAACGACCGCGTCGCGCGTTACACCCATACCCGTGATGAGGAGTTATGAATCCCGAGCAATCCAAACAGGCCGAGTCTGCCGATGCCGAGAAGGTCGATGCTGCTCGCGACCTGATCGCACGCGGCGAGTTCGGCGAGGCTGAACGGCTTCTGCTGGAAGTGATCGCCGACACGCCCGCCGGCTACGCGAATTCAACGGAAGATGCCGAGGGGCAGTCGATCAAGTTTTGGGACCAAGCCTCCTTTGTCCACTACGTACTGTGGGAGAAGAGTCAAGGAAGAGCTAAGAAGGCCATCTCGGCCGTCGGCAACGCGTATCCGCGGGCGTTTTACCACATGGGATTTCTCTGCGTAAAACGGAAGCAGTTCGGCCGGGCCATTGAGTATCTTGACGAGGGGCAGAGGCTAGAACCAACGAATCCAAAGTTCATCATGGAGAAGGCGCAGGCTCTGGTGTGCTCCGGCCGGAAAGAGGAAGCCCTTGCACTGTACGCGCAGGTAAGAGAAATCGGCCCCTACGTAAGTGGGCATGACCTTGCCGTGGCGATTCGAGGCCAGGGTTTTGTACTGATTGAAATGGGGCGGCTCGACGATGCCGAGAAAGCATTCAAGCGTTCCCTGGACATCGAGCCAAAGAACGGAGTCGCATTAAATGAGCTGCAGTACATCGCTCACCTGCGTCAGGGCGGCGCCACCAGCCGCCCTGAGGCGACGGCCTCTGTTGGACCGGATTTCTCGCGTTGCGCCGTTTGCGGGAACCGGTTCACAAAAGGGCGGGTTGTTTCGCTGAAGGGAGTGCCCACGGGTGTTTGCCAGACATGCGACAGCAAGCTCCGAAAGAAATGGTGGCAGTTCTGGAAGCAGTAGACCTGATCGCGAGGCGCTTAGGGGCAACGGGAAAGGTGATGGTTCGTCGATTTCTACGTCCTTTGGGGAGTACATCCTGTCTTGAGGGCCTTTTCTGGGGATCTTAAGCTTGGAATGCCAACCAGGCAAGACGCTTTTGGCGATGGTTCGGAAAGCGGCCCTCGCCCTTCTTGAAAATCGGCAATGCGAATGTCGAAATGCGAACCAGGCAGGTGCAGCTTCCGGGGTCGGTTGTGGCAATTGCCCACTGAGTTACAATAAGCGTCTGATCAACAATCCAATCTCTCGGCGCAACGCGGAAGGAAGAATGAAAACGCATACGGTCGGCATCATCATGAACGGGGTCACGGGACGCATGGGAACCAATCAGCACCTGGTTCGCTCGGTGCTGGCGATCCGGCAACAGGGCGGCGTCAGATTGAGTGCGGACGAAGTCATCGTGCCGGAACCGATCCTGGTGGGCCGCAATATCAACAAGCTCCGCGCCCTGGCCGAGGAACACGGCGTGCAGCATTACACGACCGACCTGGACGGCGCCTTGGCCGATAGCCGCTACCCCGTCTACTTCGACGCCACGCTGACCGAGCAGCGCGTGCAGGGCGTTCGCCGCGCGATCGCCGCGGGGAAACATATTTATGCGGAAAAGCCCACCGCCACGAACCTGGCCGAGGCCCTGTCGCTATATCGAGAAGCCCAGGCGGCGGGCGTGAAAAACGGCGTGGTGCAAGACAAACTCTGGCTGCCGGGCCTGCTGAAACTCAAGTACCTGATCGACCAGGGCTTCTTCGGCCGCATCCTCTCCGTGCAGGGCGAGTTCGGCTACTGGGTCTTCGACGGTTTCGATCAGCCCTGCCAGCGGCCAAGCTGGAACTACCGCAAGGAAGAGGGCGGCGGGATCATGATCGACATGTTCTGCCATTGGCGGTACGTGATCGATAACCTGTTCGGCGAGATCCAGTCGCTCGTCGCGCTGGGGGCGATCCACATCGACCGCCGCGCGGACGAGCAGGGACAGCCCTACAAGGCCACGGCCGACGATGCGGCGTACGCCATCTTCCAAATGAAAGACGGCACGCCGCTGCAGTTCAACTCGTCGTGGTGCGTGCGGGTCCGCCGCGATGACCTGCTGACGCTGCACGTCGACGGCACGCATGGCAGCGCCGGTGGCCGGCCTGCGCCGCTGCCGCGTCCAACACCGCAGCGTCACGCCCCGCCCGGTCTGGAATCCCGATATCGACCAGGCGATCGACTTCTACGCCGGCTGGGAAGAGGTGCCGACGAACCTGCCCTACGACAACGCCTTCAAGGCCCAGTGGGAGTTGTTCCTGAAGCACGTGGTGAAGGATGCGCCGTTCCGCTGGTCGCTGCTGGAGGGGGCCAAGGGCGTGCAGTTGGCCGAACTGGGCGTGCAGTCGTGGCAGGAGCGGCGCTGGCTCGACGTGCCGGCGCTGGAGTGAACCGGCGCCAAGGGAGGGTGCCAGGCGAAGTGCGCTCACGCATTAGTGCCCAGTACTCAGTACGCAGTACTCAGTCGACCGTTAAGGGAAGGTGGGGCCAGGGGAACTGCGTTCCGCCCCGGCTCCCTACTCGCGTCCTGTAATTTCGTTTACAATACCCGTGACGCCGTATCGATCTCATCGCTCCCACTCCGTACCATGCCCGACGCCGCCACGCCCTCGACGCGCGAAGAATCGGCCCGCGAAAAGCTCGGCGTGGCCGTCTCGTCGCTCCTGGCAGCGACGGTGTTGACCGGCCTGAAACTGGGCGTTGGAGTCATGACCCTGAGCTTGGGGATTTTGGCCGAGGCGGCGCATTCAGGGCTCGACCTGGTGGCGACCGGCGTGACGCTGTGGGCCGTTCGGATGTCTTCACGGCCGGCCGACCGTAAGCAGACCTACGGCTACGGCAAGTTCGAGAACCTCTCTGCGTTGTTCGAGACGTTGCTGCTGCTGGTGACCTGCTTGTGGATCGTTTGGGAAGCCGCGCGGCGGCTGTTCCTGAACAAGGCGATTGAAGTCGATCCCAGCGCGTGGGCGTTTCTCGTCGTTGGGCTTTCGATCGTCGTCAACGTCACGCGGTCGCGGGCCCTGCTGCGGGTATCGAGAAAATACAAGAGCCAGGCCCTGGAGGCCGATGCCTTGCACTTTTCGACCGACATCTGGTCGTCGTGCGTCGTGCTCTTCGGACTGTTGGGCGTGCTGGCGTCGCGGCACTATCCGCTGCCGTGGCTGGCCAATGCCGACACGGTCGCCGCGCTAACCGTGGCGGGGGTCGTGGTCTGGGTCAGCCTGAAACTGGGCAAGAAATCGGTGGACGACCTGCTGGACCGCATCCCCGATGATCTCCGCGACAAGGTCGAGCGTGCCGCAGGGCAGGTCGGCGGCGTGGAGTCGGTGACGAAGGTCCGCATGCGGCGGGCCGGGTCGGAGGTCTTTGCCGACATCACGCTCTCCGTAGGGCATACGATCAGCTTCGAGCGGGCCCACGAAATTGCCGACGAGGCGGCCGAGGCCGTGCGGACGGTCGTGCCCGGCGCCGACGTGGTGGTCCACGCCGAGCCGCTGGCCTTGAGCAACCACGACATCACCACGCAGGTTCGGATCCTTGCCGCGCGGCGGGGTCTGGGAGCGCATGCCATCCGCCTGTATGAGGAGAACGCGCAGCGTTGGCTGGAACTGCACCTGGAAGTGCCCGAATCGCTCACGTTGGAAGAGGCCCACCGCCAGGCCACGTTATTTGAGAACGACGTGCGGGCCGGCGTGGCGGGAATGATGCGGATCGTCTCACACCTCGAACCGGTCGGCGACAACACGGCCATCGTGCGGGCCGAGCCGACGGATGCGGCAGAGGTTCTTGCCGCGGTCAACGAGTTCTTCCACGGCGATGCGTCTATTGCCCAGGTCCACAACGTCAAGGTCCAGCGGGCCGGCGGGCAGACCCAGGTTTCCTTCCACTGCCGCTTCGATCCGCAAATGCTGATCGGCGAGGCCCACGACCTGACCGTGGCCCTGGAGGCCCGCATTCGGACGTGCGTGCCGAATGTAGGGCGGGTGGTGATTCACGTCGAGCCGAGGAAGGAAGCGACGGGGGGGTAGGCGCAACCCAGAAACGCCCACCCCAAATAGATCTTCGGATCGACGATCACCCCGCCGCGCCGCTTGGCGTCGAGCCAGGAATCGAGCTCTGCCAAGGGCACGGCGTGGACCTCGATCTTCTCGCGGGCGTCGCCGCCGCCGGGGCCGGTCTGCTTCACGTCGCGGACGATGAAGAGCGAATAGACCTCCGTGGCCAGGCCCGGCGACGCCGGACCGCTTACGGCAAAACGCCAGTCCGTGCCCTCGTAGCCCGTCTCCTCGAACAGCTCGCGGCGGGCGGCGTCGATCATCGCCTCGCCGGCCGTGCCGGGGTCGTCGCCGACCAGTCCGGCGGGCAGGTCCAGCACGCGGCAGTGCATGGGAATGCGGTATTGCTCGACGAGGATCATGCGATCGTCGCCGGTTACAGCGGCAATCACCGCGGCGCCCGAGGCGTTCACCCGCTCGACCCATTCCCAGCCCGATTCGGCCACCAACCGCAGAAACTTCCCTTCGGCCAGCACGCGGCGTTCGTTACTTGCGTTCATCATAATACATGCGATCGTGTTGGCCGTAGGGTGGGACCAGCGAGCTTGCGAGCGCCGGCCCACCGATCGCGGTTTTTGGTGGGCCGGCATCGCAAGCCGACCATGGGTACATTGTGCCCGGGTCCCACGCTACGGCTTCACTTTATTTCTTCTCCGGCAACTGCATGATGACCTCGACGTGCGCGGCCAGCAGCGTGTCGACCAGCGAGGCGTGCAGGTCGAGCCCGCGGAACCAGTTCAAGGGCGGGGCGACATAGCCCTGCGGCGCCTCCGGCACGAAGCCGCCTTTGGGCTGGAATTCCTCCAGCTTGGTGGAGGTCCAACGGCTCGGGCCGGAGCCGGCGGGCGCCGCGTCGCGGAGGACGTACTGGCCGCCCAAGGGGCAGACCAATTTCGCCGCCAGGAGAAACTCGGCCGCCTCGCGGCAGTCCTTCACCGGCACGTGGAGTTGCTGGTCGAGCGAATGCATCAGGCGGAGGTTGCCCAGGGCCGTCTCCCGCGTGCGGGCGTAGCCCCAGTTGTTCAGGAACGGCGTGATCCGCGCGCCGGAGACGTCGTTGACGTGCAATCGCAATTGGGCCGGCTGGCGGGCCGGTTCGAAGTGCAACTGCGGCGCGACTTCGGCCAGCACCTCCGGCTGGAAGGAGAAGAGGGCAAACGTGCCGTACTGCAAGCGCCACAGGCCGATGACGCTCCGCTTGTAGCCGTTGGCGTCCTGCTGAGACCCGACGAACATCAATTCCAACAACTGCAGAAAGCCGGGATCGCCCTGGTAGCCGAGGTAGCCGGAGATCGCATTGCGAAGTTTCAGCCAGGGCATGAAGCGGCCGTCGATCACGTCGTTGGGCGGCGGCCACGTCGCGGAGGCCGCCGAACATCCGCTGGTTTGGCAGGCTGGCCTCGAAGCTGCCCATGTTCCCGGGCACGGCGGCAAGCTGGTCCTTGGTGATCGGGCCGACGATCTTGGCGAGCATCTCGATCCGCTTGCGCTGCAGCGGCGTCATGCGGGCGTCGATCACCACTTGCTCGCGCTTGCCGGGGTGCCTTGCCGGGGATCGCCTTGTGCTGCACTCCGACGAGGATCGGCTCCACGCGGCCCCAGTTCTCCTGGGCATAGGCGACAAAGCGGGCGTACGAGTCGGCCTCCGCCCGGCTGACCTGGCCGCACCGGCACGTCGGGCACCGGAACGAAGGAACCCCGCCGGCCGCGAAGGGAGTCGTAGACCTCGCCCTTGCCGATTACGGCCTGGCTGCCGTCGGCCCGCGGACCGAACCCGGGCGGCAGGAACCCGCCGGCGATCAGTTCCTCGATCGTGCCGCCCGGCTTGCCTTCCGTGGCCGCGTTGAGCTTCGCAAGCTGCACGATCTCGATGTCGGTGGCGGCTTGCAAGCGGCGGAGCGACTCGATGCGATAGGCGGGGCTGGTGAAGTTGCGGAAGAAGGCGTCGGAAAAGTAGATGAACACGGCGTCATTGCGCTCGATCGGCAGGACGCTGCGGGCGTGGCGGAATTCCCGCGAGTTGCCCAGCGAGCCCTCGCCCTTGGCCGTTTGCAGGAAACGGGCCGCCAGTGCCGGCGAAGAAGTCACGAAATGGTAATTGCCGCTGACCGCGTAATAGGAACGGATCGAACCGTCGGGCGAGGAGAGATAGGAGACGTTCTGCCCTTGCGATCTTGACCGTTTCCTCCTTGGCCTTGCCGGCCTTGACCCGCGCGGCCCGCGGTCCGGAGAGGCTCGAGCCGAGCAGCAGTCCGTTGCGGGCCTCGAAGAGGAAGCCGATCGCCGCGCCGTCCTGCATGAAAAGATCGGTGCCGACCATCGCCACGTCGGAGATCACCGTGCCGCCGAGCATGCGGGAAAGCTGCGTCTGCTCCAGGACGAGTTGGTTCTGGATCCGCTGGTTCTTCTGGTCGTTCAAGCCGCGCATGGCGACGAGGTTCTGCAGGTCGCCGCCCCACGTGTCCAGCGTGTCCTGGAACCAGAGGAAGTTCTCGAAGCTGCCGAAGCGGATGTAGAAGAACTCGGCGGGCACGTGCCGCGCGATGGGCTCGATCTTCGGCTCTTCGGGTCGGGGCCCGGCTTGCCGTCAGGACCAGGCGAGCGGTCGGCTCGGGAAACTCCAGCGGGGCAACCGTCCGCCGCGGTTGGCAGCGGCTGGTCGGCGGGAAGCGCGGCATCGGTCAAGCCGAGCACGCGGTCCTGCTCGATGGCCGTGCGGATGCCCTCGCTCCCGGCCAGCGCGCCCAACTCCCGCTCGAACTGGCTGATAGCCCGATTCTTCCTGCTTCTCCCGCGGCAGCAGCGAGGTTCAACCGCCGGGCCAGCGTGTTGACGAGGTAGGTTTCGACCTGCGGGGGAAAGTCGGGCTTCTGCTGCAAGAGGCGCCGCGGGGCGGCATAGTCGCGCCACCAGGCCTGGAGCAGGCGGCGGTGCGCAGGCCGCGATTATTCCGCGGCTGGATCGACCAGCGGGATCGATTTCCGGGCCTGGATGGTCAGATTCAAGGGCTCCGTGCCGCGAAAGAGGAAGTAGAGGGTCGTTCGCGGCGGACGGTTGAGGCATCGCCCCGCAGGATGCCGCCCACCTCTTGCCGCACCGGTCCGCCCGTGGTCAGCGGGCTGTCTTCGTGGAGGAACTCCTTGAGGGCGTTCGCCACGGCCGGCGTGCGCAGGGCCGGATAAAAGACGCGGCCCGACTTCTCGCTCAGGCCCACGCCCTCCAGCCCCAGCGGTTCGGGCAACATCTCGGCCGGCAGGTTCAGCGTGACGGCGCCGACGCCGAAGGGCTCGCCGACGAAGGCCTGGGTCTCCAGCCGTCCTTGCGCCATCGCAGCCGGGGTCGACGCCAGCCAGCATCAGCGTCAGACTGGCGGGAATAACGATGAATCGTCGGGCATGTGCCGGCATGGTCCACTCCTTGGTAACGGCCAGAATGTCGAAATCGCGAACACTAATGGTATGCCGCGAGGGTGCCGGATACAAGCCCCCGACAGCGACAGCTAGCGAAGCGAAACAAACAGGTGGTCTTTGGTTGGAGTCCCGGCTTTAGGATTTGGCGAAGTATAACTTCCGCACTTGGCCGTAGGACGGATTGTTAATCCGTCACTCAATCTTGGACGGATTAACAATCCGTCCTACGGGATGCCGCCAAGTTATTTCTCGCCAAATCCTTAGCCGGAATTTCCCCAGAATGCCGCCTAAAGGCGGGACTCCAGCACTAGAACGTATACTGGAATCCTGTCATCCCGGCGTACGGTATGCGGCGTTCGTTCGATTGCGCGATGTAGCTGCCGTTTTCCACGATCACGACCGAGAATACCTGGAGCGGTTCCGCGATCCGATAGGCCACCTTGCCGAGGCCGCGATGCTGCACCCGCTGATCGGGCGCCGTGCCCGTATACAACGGGTGGAAATCGCCGTAGTCGAGCGTGGTGTTCCAGGGCCCTTCGACATAGCCGAGGTTCACATAGTAGCCGATGCCGGTGCAGGGAACGCCCTGCTGTCCCGAACTGACGTCGCGGTAGTAGATGCTCTTGACCCAGTAGATGTCCAGGGGATTGAAGCCCGGCCGGCCGAATCCGTATTCGTCGAAGATGCATTCGGCCGAGAGTTGAAGCGGCCCGCGGCGGACCATCATGTCGACGCCGAAGTAGTCGTCGAACTCCTTGTCGTTTTCCGAACCGACGCCGGCGCCCTGTTTGGCCGAGCAGCCGACTGCCCACCAGTCCGACTCCAGGCCGACGCGGGCCATTAAGGACTTTCCCGAGTTCGTGCCCAGGTTCTCGCCGCCGTTGGTCAGCGCGATGTCGCCCACGAACCAGCCCGACTTGTAGTGCGCCAGGATGCCCGTCTCGCGCCAATCGATCACCTCCGTGCGGATGAACGGTGCATCCCATTCCGAGTTCGAATACAGCGGAAAATAGGTGCGGCCGAACGGAGTCACGAATTTGCCTGCTTTGAGGGTCCAGTCGCCGACGGTCGTCACCAGCGCCAGTTGCGAGACTTCGAACGGGTCAACCTGGAAATTGGCCGCATAGGATTTCAGTTCTTGCGTGGTTTGCAGTTGGTTGTCGTCGTAGGGCTCGTTGATAAAGAACTCACTGTCGATGGCGAAATCGAAATCACCGCAGCGCTGGCGAAGCCTTGCCGCGATGGCCCCTTCCGCGCCGAAAGTGGCCTCCATGCCTGACCACTCGATCCGCTGGTCGTTGCGATAAAAACCACGAGCGACCCCACTGACTTCGAGACGATCGAGGAGTCGAGAAAGCGAGTTGGTCCCCGTGGGCGCCAGCGACTGATCTTGCGGCGG
Organism: uncultured Planctomycetia bacterium; assembly: GCA_963824275.1. Taxonomy (GTDB): domain Bacteria; phylum Planctomycetota; class Planctomycetia; order Pirellulales; family Thermoguttaceae; genus JANXQG01. Next base: position 599,331 of record CAWGOT010000015.1, read on the forward strand.
GATCCTGTCGGAGGGCAGACTCGACGGGCTGGTTGACGGAACCGGCTGCTGAAAGGGCAGGACATCCTGAGGCTGCGGAACAGGGCAGATGGCGGGAGGCGGAAAGCCCTCCTGCGGATCGAACGGCACCGGGCCGAATGCCTGTGGACCTTGGGGATAGGTGCCGGGTGGCGGCTGCATGGGTCCCGGCGGTCCGCTCATGGCCGGCGCGGATGGTCCTGGCGCGACCGGTCCATTTCCAGGGGCGGAAGCCGGTGGGTTCGCATGGCCAGGCACCGGCCCGAAGGGATCGATCGAGGGCTCGGACGCCCATTGGGCGCTGGCCAAGTTCGCATTCACGCAGAGCAGCGCAACGAGGATTGGCGCATAGCGGACGACGACTTTCCGCAACGCTTGATGCGCCCCTGGCAATCTCGGTGGAGTTAGCCGGCCAAATGCCATGTTGATTCTCAGGTGCTCTTTACTACACGGCTCGCGGTTGCGATTGGCAGGAAGCTCAATCGATGGCACTAAGTCGTTATTTTACAATGACTTCTGGCTATGGGGCGAGCCAATTTCCACCGCGAGGATGTGAATGGTGGCTCACCCCATAGACCGCTTTTTCGGCATTTTCAAAGCCGCTGCCCTTGGAAAAGACCGCAAGCGCGGAAAGTCTACCCAACTCCGCGCAACCATCAAGAGCAGAAAACGATTTCGATCTTTCCTACAGTTCCTATCTTGCGCCAACGGCAAGGGAGACGTCTCCGGATTTTCACGGGTTCCAAAGTAGCAGGCACACGCAGCGTGCCTGCTACGGTTCTTGCCCTTCTGGTGGAAACATCTTCGTCAGCGTGATATGATCGAAGCGAAGTGCCGAGCAACACAAGTCCGACAATGCCAAGGTCCCATCGCGGTTTTGCAAGAAAGGAAGGACCCCATGAAACGACTCTTCTTGACCTTCGCGCTGTTGTTCGCCGCGACCTGCGGCGCGGTCCGTGCCCAGCAGCCCGCCAGTCCGAAAACCAGCGCCAAGGCGATTTCCCTGGCAATTTCCGACACGGGCCAGGAAAAGCGGAGGCCGGAGAGCGGCTGGTGCGGCGAAGCGGCGATCCAGATGGCGCTGGCGTACTACGGCGGATATGCCTCGCAACAGGCCATCGACCGCGCGGGCAAGCCCGAACATCCCGATCTCTATGAACGCGAAATCCCGATGGCAATCCGCAATGTGGGGTTGGAGGCCTCGCGATGGAGAGGAGACGGCCTGGATGCCTACTTGACGTGGATACGAAGCGAGCTTGCCGCGGGCCATCCGGTCCTGGTGGGGGCGAAGATCTATCCCACGGAGCACCCGGAATGGGCACTGGACCATTTCATGCTGGCGGTGGGTTGCACCGAGGATGCCCTTACGTACAACACCACATGGGGACGACCGCAGACCAAGACCTTCGCGCAGCTTTCGACCCAGGGCAGGGGAATCTCGTTTGCGAATAGCTTCGATTCCTATTGCGGCCACGCAATCACGGGCATGAGGTTCAAGCCGGCCCAAGCTGGACTGAGGCCTGCGCGGGTTGCCATCAGCCGGGTGGGGGAGACGCAGGTCAAGCTGCGCGTCAGCGTCGAGGAACTGGAGCGGGGCAAGCCCTACCAACTCGTGAAGTTCACCGACCTCGCGACCGCCGCGCGGGCGGACGCCAAGGGCGAAATCATGCAGGCCTTCGTCGCCGACGGTCCGACAGCGGCCTACAGCGAGACGATCGGCCTCGATGACGTCCGCGTGTTTCGCTGCGTTCCAGCGCCATGAGGCATGTCACTTAGCCGTGGACCGGGCCTGCCGGAAAATGCCTGTGGCGCACAGCCGGGCTTGTCATAAATCCGCGGCTGCCTAAGATGGTAATCGGAGAAACTCATCGTTTGACACCTTGGCGAGGCGCCAGTGGCGACCAGAGAACAGGAACGATTGGCGGAGATACGTGACGATGCGACCTCCTGGCGGCGGTGGGGACCCTATCTCTCGGACCGCTCCTGGGGCACGGTCCGCGAGGACTACAGCGCGGACGGCAACGCCTGGGCCTACCTCCCCCACGACCTGCGCGCGCAGCAAGGCCTATCGCTGGGGCGAGGACGGCATCGCGGGCATCTGCGACCGCTACCAGCTCTTGGTCTTCGCCCCCGCCTTCTGGAACCGGCCGCGATCCGATCCTCAAGGAACGCCTCTTCGGCGTGGTCCCTTCGCAGGGCAACCACGGCGAGGACGTCAAGGAGTATTACTTACTACCTCGACAATACGCCCACGCACTCCTACATGAAGTTCCTGTACAAGTATCCGCAGGCCGAGTTTCCCTACGACGTGCTGGTGGAAGAAAACCAGCGGCGGCAGGGCAGAGGCCCGGAGTTCGAACTGCTCGACACGGGCATCTTCCGGCGAGAATCGCTACTTCGATATCTTCATCGAATATGCCAAGGCCTCGCCCGAAGAGATCGTGCATCCGCATCGAGGCCTTCAATCGCGGCCCGGATGCGGCGCCGCTGCGACATCCTGCCGCATCTCTGGTTCCGCAACACCTGGGCCTGGGGGCCGGAAAGCTGGGGCAGGGCCGAATATCCCGAGCCGGCCATCCGCCCCGGCCCTCAAGGCAGCGATTTCATCAGTCTTCTCAGCGACGACTCCAAAATGGAGGAGTTGACGAACGTCCCGGTTCGTTATCGCCTGGGACCGCGCGCGCTTTATGGACCCGCGGCGGGACGCTGCTCTTCACCGACAACGAGACGAACGGCGCGGTGGTCTACGGCGCCGGCAATCTGAGCCGCAAGCCGCACGTCAAGGATGCCTTTCACCGCTGGCTGATCCACGGCGAGGACTGCATCAACCCCGAGCAGATCGGCACCAAGGCGGCGATCCACTACCGTTTCGACGCGGTGCCGCCGGGCGGATCGGCGGTGCTGCGATTGCGCCTCTCCGAAGATGCGGCGATCGCCGGCGCCGCTGGCCGAGGTCGACGGCATTGATTGCAACGCGGCGGGCCGAGGCCGACGACTTCTACGACGCGATCCACCCGCCGCAGGCCGACGAAGACGAGCGGCGGATCCAGCGCCAGGCCCTGGCCGGGCTGCTCTGGACCAAGCAGAGCTATATCTTCGACGTGCAGCACTGGCTCGACGGCGACAATCCCGGCTGCCCGCCGCCGGCATCGCGGCGCACGATTCGCAACCAGCACTGGCGGCACCTCAATTCGATGCGGGTCATGACCGTGCCCGACAAGTGGGAATATCCCTGGTTCGCCGCCTGGGACCTGGCGTTCCACTGCGTCGCCTTCGCGCTCGTCGACGCCGCAGTACGCCAAGGAACAGCTCTGGCGTGCTGCTGTTCGAGCAGTTCCAGCATCCCAACGGCCAGATTCCCGGCCTACGAGTGGGAGTTCTCCGATCTGAATCCGCCGGTGCACGCCTGGGCCGTGTGGCGGGTCTACAACATGGACCGCATCCGCACGCGGCAAGGCCGACCGCGCTTTCCTCGAGCGCTGCTTCCACAAGCTGCTCATCAATTTCGCCTGGTGGGTCAACAAGGTCGATCGCGAGGGCAACAACATCTTCGAGGGCGGATTCCTGGGGCTCGACAACATCACCGTCTTCGATCGCAGCCAGCGGACTGCAACGACGGCGCGCGTGCTCGAGCAGTCCGACGCCACCGGCTGGATGGGCATGTTCTGCCTGAACATGATGCGGATCGCCCTGGAGCTGGCGCAAGGAGAACCCGGATCTACGAGGGCCTGGCGACGAAGTTCTTCCAGCACTACGTCTACGTGGCCGCGGCCATGAAGCACATGGGCGACCGCGATTACCAGCTCTGGGACGAGCAGGACGGCTTCTTCTACGACGTGCTGCGCTATCCCGACGGGCGCTTCGAGAAGTTCCGCGTCCGGTCGCTGGTCGGGCTGATTCCGCTCTTCGCCGTCGAGCGGCTGGAAGCGAACTGGATCAAGCCGTTCAAGGAGTTCCGGGCTGCTTGGATTGGTTCCTCAAGAATCGCCGCGACCTGGTCCGGGGCGTGGTCCACACCGTGCGAGCAAGAGGGCGAGGTGACGCATGTCCTGACGATCGTGAACCAGGACCAGCTCGGTACGGATGCTTGCAGCGGGTCTGCGATCCGGAGGAGTTCCTCTCGCGACTACGGCATCCGCAGCCTGTCGAAGCCGCACCAGCGTCAGCCCGTTCGACTTCGACGGCAAGCTGGTCGGCTACGAGCCGGCCGAGGCCGAATCGAAGATCAAGGGCGGCAACTCGAACTGGCGGGGGCCGATCTGGTTTCCGACCTGCTTCCTGCTGATCGAGTCGCTGCGCAAGCTGGCCAAGGCCTTCGGCAATGACGTCCGCGTCCCCTTGCCCCAATGCCGGGAGGGGTCCCGCTCGCTCCCGGAAATGGCACGCTTGATCGCCGAGCGGATGATCGGGCTTTTCACCAGGGACGCGATCGGGCCGACGCGCCGTTTTCGGCGACAACCGCACGTTCCAGGAAGACCCCCACTGGCGCGACCATCTGCTCTTCTACGAATATTTCCACGGCGACACGGGCGCCGGACTGGGGGCCTCGCACCAGACGGGCTGGACGGCCCTGGTGGCCTGTTTGATCGACGAGTGGAGGCAATAAGGACCAGTGGTGACTCTCGCAAGTAATCGCCGTAGGTATGCAGCGAACAGAGTCGACCCCTGCCGGCTTGCTCGGCAGGTGGACGAGTCTTGTAAGCGAGCAGGCGTTTTCAACATCTTTTCGGGACCCCTGCCAGCTTGGCTGGCAGGTGAACAAGTTTTTGGCGCGGCAAGGACTATTGCAACCAAGACTGCTTCACCTGCCGGGCGAGCCGGCAGGGGTCGAGCGAAACCATGGGGGCTCGTCTCTTCGCTAAAAAGACTCGTTCACCGGCCAGGCAAGCTGGCCGGGGTCGCACGGTATCACGGTTATCAATTCGCCGATTCCGCGGGTTCTTCCCAGCGTCCGGCGTCCGCGATAAGATACGTGGACAAAAGTCGGAGTTTCCATCATGACAACTTCAAGACGGCCTTTATGGAAGCCTGTATTGGTTTTGGCTGTCGTCAATTTCCTGAGCTTCGTAATCGTTGCAGAGTTTCTCGGCGGGAGCGCTCTCTACGGATGCCCTAAAGATGGGCATTATTTCGTTTGCGAGCACGGCTGGTACACCGAAGTTAGCCGAGCCGTATGGATTTACAGTTGTTGCCATGCAATCAGCGTATGGGTGGTTTTTGGCTTGGTCCCTTTGTCTCTGATTTATGGTGCTTTAACAGAATGGAGCGACTCCGATTCAGAGCAGGAAGGAGAAAAATAGATGACGCGCACGGCAGTGGTGCGCAGATTGGTACGGCGCGGGATACTATGCCGCGTCTTCCGTAGACGACCCAAACGGCCCAGAGTCCGGCCATGAGCGTGTCGCTCGTGGCGGTTCCTGGATCAACGCGCCGTACTTCGCCCGTTCCGCCGGACGCGGCTCGGTCGCGCCGGACTACCGGGGCTGCAACGCAGGCTTCCGCGTTGCCAGGACTCAGTAATGCTATGGCATCTGGCTGTGTTACCGTTTACGGTTCAACTCTTTTCATGGAGAAAACTAATGCAGAACCCTACGGTAATTATCTGCGAATCCCCGAGCGACCTCGCGCCGCGAACGGCGGAGATGATCGTGGCTGCGGCCGCAGCCGCGATCCGGGATCGTGGTCAGTTTCTGCTCGTCCTCGCCGGCGGGAAGACGCCCGAAGCGGCCTATTCGCTGCTTTCCCAGCCCGATCGGGCGGCGGCGATCGACTGGACGAAGATCTTCGCATTTCTGGGTGACGAACGCATGGTGCCGGCCAGCGATCCGGCCAGCAACTTCGGCATGGCCCAGCGTACGTTGCTGGACCTCGTCCCCATTCCGGCCGAACATGTCTTTCCGGTTCGCACCGAGGGACGAAGCGCCGCCGAGGCTGCGGCGGAGTACGATGCCGACTTGCGGCGTTTCTTTGTCGCGGATTACGGTAGCGCGCCGCCGCGTTTCGATTTGATCCTGCTGGGGATGGGCGAGGATGGCCATACGGCCTCACTCTTCCCGCATGCCGCCGCGCTCGACGTGCAAGACGCGTGGGCGACCTGGAGTCCGCCAGGCGTCTTGCCGCCGCCGGTCGACCGCGTCACGCTGACCTACCCTGCCATCAATTCCGCCCGGCAGGTGCTTTTTGCCGTGGCCGGCGAAAAGAAAGCACGCGCCCTGCGCGACGTGCTGGAAGGGAAGGCAAGTCGTGCGGTGCGGCCGGCTGCCGGAGTGCAGCCCGCCGACGGAACGCTGACCTGGCTCATCGACCGGGCGGCGGGGCTGTTGCTGTGAGGCGCTCGATGTGCCAGGCAGCAGGTTCTTGACTTCAATCGGAATCCACGTTAGGATCGAGAGTGTTTTGCGCGATGGAAATAGGTATGATTCGTGGATGAAGCTTCAACAGGATAGACTATGAACTACCAGAACATCATCACGATCGAACCCGGCAAACGCGGCGGACGACCCTGCGTACGCCGCATGCGCATTACGGTGGCCGATGTGCTCGGGTGGCTCGCCGCCGGGATGTCGCACGAGCAGATCATCAGCGACTTTCCGGAATTGACCGAGGAGGATATCCGCGCCTGCCTCGGCTATGCCGCAGATCGTGAACGCCGCGTCTTGACGGCGATGACATGAAACTCCTCTTCGACCAGAACCTCAGTTTCAGACTCGTTGCTCGATTGGCTGGTCTGTTCCCCAATTCCGACCAGGTGCGCAACTTGGTCTCGACCAGGCCGATGATCGCGCCATCTGGCAACACGCCAAGCTCAACGGATTCGTGCTGGTGACCCAGGATTCCGATTTTGCTGATCTCGCCGCGCTTTTGGGTTCGCCTCCCAAGGTCATCTGGCTGCGTTGCGGCAACCAGCCTACCCACATCATCGAGGAACTTCTTCGTAAACACGCCAAGACCATCGAGGCATTTGCCTCGGACAACGAATCCGATTGTCTTGAGATTCTTTAGACCACTGGCGGCTGCTCGACGTGTCCGCCGAACTTCTCGCGCATGGCGGAGAGCACTTTTTCCGCAAAGGTGTGGTCTTGCCGCGACCGGAAGCGGGTGAAAAGCGAGGCCGTGAGGACTTCGGCCGGCACGGCCTGCTCGACGGCGGCCAGGACCGTCCAGCGGCCTTCACCCGAGTCCTGCACGAACCCCGTGTATTTCGAGAGATCGTTGTTCTGCTCCAGGAAGGCCATGGCCAGGAGGTCGAGGAGCCAGGAGCCGACGACGCTGCCCCGCCGCCATAATTCGGCGATGGCCGCCAGGTCGAAATCGAAGTCGTAGTCCCACGCATCGTGCTTGGGATCCGTCTTTTTCGCCCGTTTGAAAATATCGAAGCCCTCGGCAAAGGCCTGCATCATTCCGTACTCGATGCCGTTATGGACCATCTTCACGAAGTGTCCTGCGCCGTGGCCGCCGCAATGCAGATAGCCCTCCACGGCAGTGCCCCCGGCAACCTTGGCGCCGATCGTCGTCGGCGGAGTGGTTCCCAGCCCTGGGGCCAGGGCCTTGAAAATCGGATCGAGCCGGCCGACAGCCTCCTCCGGGCCGCCGATCATCATGCAATAGCCGCGCTCGAGGCCCCACACGCCGCCGGAAGTGCCGACGTCGATGTAATCGATCCCCTTGGCGGCCAGGGCCTTGCCCCGGCGGATGTCGTCCTTGAAGAAGGAGTTGCCGCCGTCAATGATCACGTCGCCCTTTTCCAGAAGGCTGCCCAGCCGATTGACGCAGTTCTCGGTGATCTCGCCGGAGGGCAGCATCACCCAGGCATGTCGCGGTTTGGCCAACTTCGAGACCAGTTCCTCCAGGCTGCCGGCGCCGTCGCGCCTTTTTGCACGTACTTCTGGACGGTCTCCTTCGAAAGGTCGGTGACCACCATGGAATGGCCGGAGCGCATGCAGCGATCCGCCATGTTGCCCCCCATCCGGCCAAGGCCGATCATTCCTAGTTGCATGCGTCTGCTCCTGAAAAAGTTATGCGGTGTGCGGTCGAGCGAATTATTTCAGGAGAATATTCGCAGCAGGCCGCACGAAGTCAACCCACCCCAGCGGACTACTCGCATAGTGCCGGTTATTCGTTGGCGGCCTTCTCGTCCCACCATTTGGAGAGGCGCGCCGCAGGAATGGCAGGGATCGCCAGGCCGGCCTCCGTGTAGTGCGAGGTGTCATTGAAGAGCGTGAGCCGGGCACGGACTTCATCGCGGAAATCGACGATATTCAGGGCGGCCGGGCTCTGGTCGAGGTTGTCGCGGTACCGCCGGGGATCGAAGCCCAGAAGCGAGCTGAGAAGTAGCCGGATGGTGGCCTTGTGCGAGACCACGAGGACCTTCGCGCCGGGATGCGCGGACGATGTCCAGCAAGGCAGGCAGGGCGCGGGCCGTGACGGCAAGGCCGGTCTCGCCCTGGGAGGGGGCAAACGTGTAGGGATCTTTGTTCCACGAAGCAGTCTCGTGGGGGAACTGTGCTTCGACCTCGGCCCGCGTCAGCCCTTCCCAGTGCCCATGCGAGATTTCGCGGAGTCCTTCGCGGGCCTGCACGATCAGACCGTGCGGCTTGCCGATGAGCCGCGCGGTTTCCATGGTCCGCGCCAGCGGTGACGCATAGACGGCCGCGAGGCTTTCGCCGCTCAGCCGCAGGCCGAGGCGGCGGGCCTGCTCGCGGCCCTCGTCAGAAAGCAGCACGTCGGTGGCGCCGGCGAAGCGGTCTTCAGCCGTGAGCACGGTGGCGCCGTGACGCACGAGGAAAATGCGGGTCGTATTGCTGGGCATGGGCAAGGATTCCAAAAAGGCGTTCTTCGGCTCAGTGAGTTTCTTCGAATGTACACGAGTCCGCGCGGATCTGCAAGTGATCGCGTCGTAGTAGGGTGGGCCGAGTGGAGCGAGTCCCACCAACAAATGTCGTCAATCGCGGGAAAATGGTGGCACTGGCTCCACTCGGCCCACCCTACTACGACGCGTGTTCTGCGCCTACACCCGGAAGCCCCAATTGCAGGCGATTTTAGGCCGAGGATTCCCCGGCCGGAGCGCGGCCGGTATAATGTCAGACCCGATTGCCAAACCCCGCGCAGGGAACGTTGTCCGTGGCCTTCCGCCTAGAAAGGAACGGCACGGAGTCCGTTCCCCACACCGCGGAAACCCAAGATAAAAAGCGAGAAAGCGATGAAAGCAACCCAACAACTCCATGACCTGGGCCAGAGCCTGTGGCTCGATAATATCACGCGCGACCTGCTCACCAGCGGCACGCTCCGCCGCTATATCGACGAACTGTCCGTGACGGGACTGACGTCGAACCCGACGATCTTCAATCATGCTGTGAAAAATAGCACGGCCTACGACGCGGCGATTTCCGCCAAGATCAGGGAAGGCAAGTCGGGGGAAGGTCTTTTCTTCGAACTGGCGATCGACGACATTACGCGGGCGGCAGACCTCTTTCGGCCGGCCTTCGAGCGGACCTGCGGCGTGGACGGCTGGGTTTCGTTGGAGGTCTCGCCCTTGCTGGCCCACAACACGAAGACCACGCTGGCCGTGGCCAAGGAACTGCACGCCAGGGCCGGACGCGCTAACCTCTTCATCAAGATTCCCGGCACTCCGGAAGGTCTGCCGGCGATCGAGGAGGCGGTCTTCGCCGGCGTGCCGATCAACGTCACGCTGCTTTTTTCCCGCGAGCACTACCTGGCGGCGGCCGAGGCCTATCTCCGCGGCATCGAGCGGCGGATTGCCGCCGGGCTCAGGCCGGATGTCGGTTCGGTGGCCTCGCTCTTCATCAGCCGCTGGGACACGGCGGTCAAGGACAAAGTGCCCGAACCGCTCCAGAATCAACTCGGTATCGCCATCGGCAAACGTGCCTACCGTGCCTATTGCGGCCTGATGGCCGAGCCCCGCTGGCAGCGGATCTTCAACGCCGGCGCCCGCCCTCAACGCCTGCTGATGGCCAGCACGGGAACCAAGGATCCCAAGGCCTCGGATATATTGTACGTGAAGGGGCTGGCAGCCCCGCTGACTGTCGATACAATGCCGGAAGCCACGCTGAAGGCCTTTGCCGATCATGGCGAGGTCGGTCCGGCGATCTCGGCCGAGGGCGGCGACTGCGAAGCCGTTCTGGCCCAGTTTGCCAAGGCCGGCATCGACATCGACGCGCTGGCGGCAAAACTCCAGGACGAAGGGGCCGCTTCCTTCGTCCAATCGTGGAACGAGCTGATGGAGGTCATCGCCTCGAAGAGCGCCGTTTTGAAGAAGGCCGGGTGAGGGTCGATCCGAGAAGTCTGTTGCCGCAGACCGACATTGAAGCCCGATGCGCAAGCGAGGAATGTGCGTCAAAAAGCACGGAAAGCCGATTCCTCGCTGACCCGCAAGCGGGTGCCCCGTCGGGTTTCAATGTCCCGACTGTTGGTAACGACAAGATAACGAAGGGATACCACTTATGAACATGACGCACGCGCAAGCCGCTCACCGAACTTCCGGCATGGAAGGCCCTGCAAGCCCACTACGAAGAGGTCCGCAAACTGCACCTGCGCGAGCTCTTTCAGGCCAATCCCCAGCGCGGCGAGCGGATGACCGTCGAGGGCGAGGGCATCTATCTCGATTACTCGAAGAACCGCATCACGGACGAGACGCTCGCCCTGCTGCGTCAATTGGCGGAGGAGACGAACCTGCCGGCCCGCATCGCCGCCATGTTCCGCGGTGACAAGATCAACATCACGGAAAACCGGGCGGTCTTGCACGTTGCCCTGCGGCGCCGAGGGGAGCGACGATCCTCGTCGATGGCGAGAACGTCGTGCCGCAGGTGCATGCCGTCCTCGACAAGATGGCCGACTTTTCCCAGCGGATCCGCAGCGGCGAATGGAAGGGCCACACCGGAAAGCCGATTCGCAGCGTCGTCAACATTGGCATCGGCGGCTCCGACCTGGGGCCGGTGATGGCCTACGAGGCCCTCAAGTACTACAGCGACCGGGCCCTGACGTTCCGCTTCGTCTCGAACATCGACGGCGACGATTTTGCCGAGGCGGTCTGCGACCTCGACCCGGCGGAGACGCTCTTCATCGTGGCCTCGAAGACCTTCACGACCCTGGAGACGATGACGAACGCCCAGACCGCCCGCGATTGGTCGCTGGCCGGCTTGGGCGGCGACAAGAAAGCAGTGGCCCGGCACTTCGTCGCCGTCTCGACCAACGCCGCCAAGGTCGCCGAATTCGGCATCGACACCGCCAACATGTTCGGATTCTGGGACTGGGTCGGCGGGCGTTATTCCATGACTTCGGCGATTGGACTTTCGACGATGATTGCCATCGGGCCGGAAAACTACCGCGCCATGCTCGACGGCTTCCATAAGATGGACGAGCACTTCCGCACCTCCCCGCCCGAGCGCAACGTGCCGATGCTCATGGGACTGCTGGGTGTCTGGAACAACGACTTTTTCGGGGCCGAGACCGTGGCCGTCCTGCCCTACGAGCAGTACTTGAAACGGTTCCCGGCCTATTTGCAACAGTTGACCATGGAGAGCAACGGCAAGCACGTGACCCTCGACGGCGGCCAGGTCCATTATCAGACCGGTCCCATCTACTGGGGCGAGCCGGGCACCAACGGCCAGCACTCGTTCTACCAGTTGATCCATCAGGGCACGCGATTCATCCCCTGCGACTTCATTGCCTTCATCGAGACGCTCAATCCGCTCGGCCGGCATCACGACATGCTGCTGGCCAACGTCTTTGCCCAGGCCGAGGCCCTGGCCTTCGGCAAGACGCCCGAAGAGGTCCGGGCGGAAGGCACGGCGGAGGCGCTCGTGCCGCACCGCGTCTTCGAGGGCAACCGCCCTTCGAACACGATCCTCGTCCAGCGTCTCACGCCGGAGTCGCTGGGCAAGCTCGTGGCGCTTTACGAGCACGCCGTCTTCACGCAGGGCGTGATCTGGAATATTGATTCGTTCGATCAGTGGGGCGTCGAGTTGGGCAAAGTGCTCGCCCAGCGGATCATCGCGGAGTTGGAAAGCAAGACCGAGCCGGCGTTGGGGCACGATCATTCCACGAACTGCCTGATCAACCGGTATCGAAGGCTACGGCGTCCACTTCAGAAATAATGTCAGGGGTAGCTTCGTAGGGCGGGACCAGCGAGCTTGCGAGCACCGGCCCACCAATCATCGGTCTTGGTGGGCCGGCGCTCGCAAGCTCGCTGGTCCCACCCTACGAACTATTTGATTGAAAGTAAGGGAGCAACGACCATGCGCGTAGGCATCGCCACCGACCACGGTGGGTTTGGTTTGAAAGAGGAACTGGCCTGCCATATCCGTGCGGCCGGGCATGAGGTCGTCGACTTCGGCGCGCACAGCCTCGATCCGACCGACGATTACCCCGACTATGTCGTGCCCTTGGCCCGCGCCGTGGCGGAGGGCAAGGTCGATCGCGGCGTGGCGATCTGCGGCAGCGGCGTCGGCGCGGCGGTCTGCGTCAACAAGATCCCCGGCGTCCGGGCCTCGCTCATTCACGATCACTTTTCGGCCAAACAGGGGGTCGAGGACGACCACATGAATGTCCTTTGCATGGGCGGGCGGACGGTCGGCCCGGCCGTGGCCTGGGACCTGGTCGAGACCTTTCTGGCCGCCCAATTCAGCCAGGCCGAGCGGCACCTTCGCCGCCTGGGCAAAGTTGCCTCACTGGAAGGCGCCTGTCTCGAAAGGAATGAACGATGAATTCCGAGCAGTTGGACCAGTTGTCGATCAATACCATCCGCACCCTTTCGATCGATGCGGTGCAGCAGGCCAAGTCCGGGCATCCCGGCACGCCGATGGCCCTGGCGCCGCTGGTCTATACGCTCTGGAACCGCGTCATGCGGTTCGACCCCAAGGATCCGATCTGGCCCAATCGCGACCGCTTCGTGCTCTCCAACGGCCACGCCTCGATGCTGCTTTGGTCGGTGCTCCACCTCACCGGCGACCAGGCGGTGAACGCGGACTACGAGCGGCTGGGGCAGCCCTCGGTCACCCTCGACGACATCCGCCGTTTCCGCCAGCTCGACAGCAAGGCGCCGGGACATCCGGAATATCACTGGGTTTCGGGCGTCGAAACGACCACCGGCCCGCTGGGGCAGGGCGTCGCCACCAGCGTCGGCATGGCGATCGCCCAAAAGTGGCTCGCCGCCCGCTACAACCGGCCCGGCTTTCGAGATCTTCGACTACAACATCTACGCCGTCTGCGGCGACGGCTGCATGATGGAAGGCGTCGCGTCCGAGGCGGCCTCGCTGGCCGGCCACCTGGGCCTCGACAATCTCTGCTGGGTCTACGACAACAACCACATCACGATCGAGGGCAATACGCGACATCACCTTTACCGAGGACATTGCCGCCCGCTTCCTCGGCTACGGCTGGAACGTCCTGCGGGTGGGTGACGCGAACGACCTCGATCGCATCGAGCACGCCTTCGACGGTCTTCCGGCAGACGAAAGGCCGCCCCACCTTCATCATCCTCGACAGCCACATCGGCTACGGTTCGCCGCACAAGCAAGACACCGCCGAAGCCCACGGCGAACCGCTGGGCGACGAGGAGATCCGCCTCACCAAGCGCAGCTACGGTTGGCCGGAAGACGCGAAGTTCCTCGTCCCCGACGGCGTCCGCGAGCACTTCGACGCCGGGTGTCGGCAGGCGCGGCGCAGAGGCCCGCCGCCAGTGGACCGAACTCTTCGCCGCCTACCGCGGCAAGTTCCCGGAGCTGGCCGCCGAAATTGATCAGATGCAGCGCCGGGAACTGCCCGCCGGGTGGGACCGCAACCTGCCCGTCTTTCCCGGCCGACCCCAAGGGCATGGCGGGGCGCGAGGCCTCCGGCAAGGTGCTCAACGTGCTGGCCCAGAACATCCCCTGGCTGCTGGGCGGTTCGGCCGATCTGGGTCCTTCGAACAAGACCACGCTGAAGTTCGAGGGCGCCGGAGACTTCCAGGCCGGCAGCCCCGGCGGCAAGAACCTGCATTTCGGCATCCGCGAACACGCCATGGCGGCGATCGTCAACGGGCTGTCGCTCTCCAAGCTGCGGGCCTTCGGCGCGACTTTCTTCATCTTCAGCGACTACGCGCGGCCCGCCATCCGCCTTTCCGCCCTGATGGAGCTGCCGGCCATCTACGTCTTCACGCACGACGCCATGGGCGACGGCGAAGACGGGCCGACCCATCAGCCCGTGGAGCAGCTCATCTCGCTGCGCGCCATTCCCGGGCTGGTCACGCTTGCGGCCCGGCGACGCCAACGAAGTCGTCGAGGCCTATCGCTACGTGATGCAACTGCGCCATCAGCCGGCCGTGCTGGCGCTATCGCGTCAACCGCTGCCGACCTTGGATCGGAGCAAGTACGCGCCGGCCGCCGGCGTCGCGCACGGCGCCTACGTGCTTGCCGACGCACCCGGCGCGAATCCCGAGGTGATTTTGATCGCCACCGGGCAGCGAGGTCAGCCTCGCGGTGGAGGCCCACGAGAAGCTGCGCGCCGAGGGCATCCGCTCGCGCGTCGTCTCCATGCCCTCGTGGGAGATTTTCGAGTACCAGGACCAGGAGTATCGCGACAGCGTGCTGCCGCCTCACGTCACGGCCCGCGTCGCCATCGAGCAGGGCTCGACGCTCGGCTGGGAACGCTATGTCGGCAGCGCGGGCCGAGTCATCGGCATGAAGACCTTCGGGGCCTCGGCGCCGCTCAAGGAGCTCCAAAAGAGGTTCGGCTTCGAGCCGGAGCATGTCACGGCGGCGGCCAAGGAACTGCTGGGAAGGAAGTGAGCGAACAAAGAACTGCAGGGAAGGAAGCAAGCGAAAAGTGGCGTCGCGGGAGGACGAGGCGCTATGCCGCTTTCGTTCCGGGTCACGAGAGACGGGCGTTTACGCCCGTTTTCGGCTTCAGCCGGTAATCGGCCCGGCATTTATGCGCGTAAACGCCCGTCCCTACACGGGAACCAGAACGCCGCCTGCCGAACATTGCAATATTAGCCCGTCGTGCGAGTTTTGCGCAGCCAGGGGGCCCGAGTCAAACGAGTCCCACCAAGCAACGTCCGTAAGGAAACAATCGTGGCCGTCCATAGCCAAAGCCATCGTCCCGATTACTCCGGCCTGCCCTGCAACTCCGCCGCATGCTCCATCGCCGCCGGAGATCTGGAAGCGGTTTTCCTGCCCGGTTGCGGGATGCTCGGCGTCTCGCTTCGCCACCAGGGCGTCGAGATTCTGCGGCGGCTGGAAGGCCTGGAGGCCGCTGCCGTCAAGGGCAGCACGGCGGGCATCCCGCTGCTTCATCCCTGGGCGAACCGGCTGGCCGGCCCGCGATATTCGGCCGCGGGACGCGACGTGCGGCTCGATCCGTCATCGCCCTTGCTCCATCTCGATGAAAACGGGTTGCCGATCCACGGCGTGCCCTGGGCGAAACTCGCCTGGGAAGTGGCAGACCTCAGGCCACATCGCCTCGCGGCGCGGCTCGATTGGACGCGCAGCGAACTACTGGCAATCTTCCCCTTTCGGCACCGGTTGGAAATCGAGGCCACGGTCGGCGCCGACGGCCTGACCCTAAAGACGACGCTTCTGGCCGACCCCGCCGGCCCCGTGCCCGTGAGCTTTGGTTTTCACCCTTATTTCGGACTTCCCGACCTGCCGCGCTCCCAGTGGGTCCTGAAACTGCCCGCGATGCGGCGGCTTGTGCCCGATCGGCGAGGAATTCCGACCGGCGAAGAGGCGGCTTTTGCGGGTTTTGAGCGGCCGCTGGGCGATTCCGTCTTCGACGATGGCTATGCCGTCCTTGACGAGCGGCCGTCGTTCTGCCTCTCGGGCGCGGGCCGCCGCATAACCGTCGAGTTTCTCGCGGGCCTTCCCTACGCCCAGATCTTCGCGCCCCAGGGCAAGGATTTCGTCGCCATCGAGCCGATGACCGCACCGACCAACGCCCTGGTGAGCGGCAGCGGATTGCACGTCGTGGCGGCGGGCGCGGCGTTCCGCACGGCGTTCCGCATCGGTTTCGAGGGGATCTCGTAGTCGTAGAATATGTCCAGAAGGAAAAAGGGGCCGCCAGAACCTTGCAGCGCAACGCGTGCTGGAGCGCAGTAAAGCCCCGCCACAAATCGCCCGGAGACCTTCTGACATTAAGGAAAATTCTGAACCGTCGTCCGAAGCCCTTATTGACAAGGTGGTTCGCAAAATTATATAATCTCGGTTGGTATGTTTCCTTTTGTCCGAAAGGCAGGTTCTCAATGCGACACCGGGGTCAGACTCGGAATTTCAAAATTGGCGGATTTTTCCAGCCATGCTTCGGCGTCCGAGTAAGCAGCGGGCGACTTTCGCCGCGAAAGCGGCATCGTCTGGGCTCATTCCTCGATTCGCGCGACGGCGTCCTCGAGGAGTTGGGCTGCAAGTTGCATCGCGCTCACCTTACGGCTTCGTTCACTGATGCGCTGGGCCAACTGAATGAGTCGCTGTTCGGTGGCTTTACTCATCGGAATCTTGGGATGATGCACCCAGTTGACATCCGTCGGCCGGCCCGGCCGTTTGCCATGGCTGGGCGCGAGCCTTGCTTGCAGCCGTTCCACAATCGCGGCCAAGCGCGGCGCCAAAGGCCCCGCCGCCAGTCCGCGGAAGCCGCGCAACGACCTTGGCCCCAAGGACCTCCGCGATCTTGTCTACGTTGTTCGACATAACTTCACCTCCTTTTCTTCTTCTTGGTCGGCAGAGCGGCCTCCAAGGGGAAGCCGATCTCCAGGTAGTCGCGGTCGATCACCAGGCCGATAGCCCCCTGTCTCGCCTCCTGCCCCATGCGGTGCAAGAAATCGCGGAGCGCCGGCGCCTCCCGTGCCAAAGCGGCCTTGCTCGTGTAGCACTGGATGACAACCGGCTGATCAAAAAGCAACCGCCCTCCCTGGGCGTCGTCCCGCCATACACCCTTTCCTTGCGGGAAGGCGGTTGCTCCGCCGAAAAGCCTCCCCAGGACGACAAGCGCCTCCTGAACCCAGAATTCCTGCTCAATGGTCTCGTCGGCGCGGTCCTTGCTAGGAATGAACAGCACAACGAGACACGAGGCAGTCTTGCTCGCGCCAGATGTTCGGAAATCGCAGTCATTTTATACGCTCCTGAAGATAATTATGGCACTTTCTGCCCTAAAAGTCAAGGGCAGACGACGGGCTCAAAGCAGGGGAACCATGCGCCTGCTATTTCTGTTTCTGTCCCGGCGTGCTCTTCTCCAGGTCCGCAAGCAGCTTCTTGAAATCGTCCCGCTCGCGCAAGGAGTCAAGGTCCTTGTCCTGCTTCAACTGCGTGAGGTCCTTGTAACCCTTGGCAACCGCCTGACGCAAGAAGTCGATCGCGCGAGCGGCATCCGCTTCTCGGCCGTCCTTGTCGGTCGCACTGAGCCGCGCGAAGCCGCACGCGGCATGGTAATAGCCCGCCGCAACGTCGCGCTGGGCATTGGCATTCGCGGGATCGGCCACCGCCAGACGCTCATAAATGGCCCGCGACTTCTCGTAGAAGTCGAGCGCCTCTTTCGTCTGCCCGAAGGAAAGCAAGGCGTCGCCGAGCTTCTCGCAACTGAAGCCGAGGTCGCGTTGGGCCTGGGCGTTCTTGGGGTCGGCCTCGGCCAGGCGCTGGCGGATCGGCAACGCCTTCTGGTAGTAATTGAGCGATTCCGGCTTCTGGCCCATCGCCAGCAAGATCGCTCCCAGTTTGTTGTAGCTGATGCTCAGGTTGCGTTGGAGCTCGTTATTCTTGGGATCAGCCGCCGCCAAACGCTCGCGGATCGCCAGTGACTTCTGGTAGAGGTCGAGTGCCTCTTTGCTCTGGTTCATCCGCCGCAGCACGTCGGCGGCGCGGTCGTCGCTGTTGCTCAGATCGATTTGGAAGAGGGAGTTCTCGGGGTCGGCTGCCGCCAGCCACGCGGAAATCGCCAACGACTTCTGGTAGAAGTCCCGCGCCTCCGTGATTTGACCCAATTGCAGCGACAGATCGCCAAGATGATTGCAGATCACGGCCAGGTCGCGTTGAGCCGTCACATTCCTGGGGTCGTCGTCCGCCAAACGCTGGCGGATCGCAAGGGCTTTTTGGAAGCAGTCCCGCTCCTCGGTCGCGCGGTCCAGGAGTTGCATCACGCCGGCCAGCCGCTCGTAGCTCACGCTCAGGTTGCGTTGGGCCTGCGTATTCTTGGGATCGGCTGCCGCCAGCCGCTCGCGGATCGCCTGCTCCTTCTGGAAGAACCCAAGCGCTTCCGACGCATGGCCCAAGCGCTCGGTCGCGTCGCCGAGCCGCTCGTCGATGACGGCCAGGTCGGATTGGGCCTGGAGGTCCTTGGGTTCGGCCTCCGCCAGATGTTCGAGGATCGCGGCGGCCTTCCGGTAGAAGTCCAGCGCATCCTGCGTCCGGCCCAACTGCGCCGTGACGTCGCCGAGCAACTCGTAGTTGATGCTCAGCCCGCGTTGGGCCTTGGCATCCTTGGGGTCAAGCTCCACCCGATGCTGGCGGATCGCCAGGGCCTTCTGATACCACGCGAGCGCCTCCTGGGTCTGGCCCGTCTGCTGGGTGATATTGCCGAGATTGATGTAGCCGACGCCCATGTCGCTTTGCGCGGACGAATTGCTCGGATCGGCCGCCGCGAGCTTGACCGCCAGGTCGGAACCGCTGGTGTATTCCTTCTTCGCGGCCGGCGTGTCGCCGATCACACGATCGACGTCGCCCATGCGGTAATAGGACCAGACGAGCGTCTGGTCCGGGTTGCCCTGCCGCTCGGCCTCCTGCAGCAGCTCCTGCACGCGTTTGCGGGCGTTCTCCAGCAGATCCTTCCGCAGATCCTGCGTGCCGGGACGGGCTTCCAGCTTGGTCTGAATGCCCTGCACCATGTCGTTCAGCGCGTCGAGGGCCAATTGGAACCGCCGGCGGGCCTGATCGCGGGCCGTTTCCGCGTCCTGGCGGGCCACCTCGGTCAACGCCTGCTGGTGCTTGACGACGACCGTTATCACCGCCAGGGCGATGGCCGCCGCGGCCAGCAGGCCGACGGAACTGACCACCAGGGTCTTGTGCCGGCGGGCCCACCGCGCGGCCCTCGCGGACAGCCCTTCGCGATAGGCCGAGACCGGCTCGTCCGCCAGCCAGTGCTCGATATCGTCGGCAAGATCCTTGGGCGACTGGTAGCGGTCCGCTGGTTTCAGGGCCATGGCCTTGAGGCAGATGGCTTCCAGCGGGCGGGCGATGTGCTCGTTGACCTGACGGGGCGGCGGAAACTCGCCGCGCTGCACGTTTTGCAGCACGATTTCCACGCTGGGGGCCTCGATCGGCGCATGGCCGGTCAGCAGGCAGTAGAGCGTTGCGCCCAGGCTATAGACGTCGCTGGCCGGGCCGAGCAGATCCAATCGCCCGGCGGCCTGCTCGGGACTCATGTACTGCGGCGTGCCGATGGTCGAGCCCATTTGCGTGACCGACCCGCTCACCGAAGTGGGGCGGATCGGCCCTTCCAGCGATTCCGACTTCGTATTCGACGGATCCTGCGGCTTGGCCAGCCCCCAGTCGACGACCAGGGTTTCGCCGTACTGGCCGAGCATGATGTTGCCGGGCTTCAGGTCGCGGTGCAGCACGCCGCGGCTGTGGGCATAGGCGATGGCGTTGCAGACGTCGATGAAGCGGCCCAGCAGGGTGCGGAGCTCGACGGCCCTCTCTCCCGAATCGAGCCGCTTATCGGGGCTCTTGTGGAAGCGGGCCACCGCCTCCTGCAGGCTGTCGCCGCGGATGAAACGCATGGCATAGTAGGGCCGGCCGTCGGCATACTGGCCCAGGCCGTAGACCGGCACGATGCCGGGGTGCTCCAGGCCGCCGGTAATCTCGGCCTCCAAGAGGAAGCGGGCGCGGCTGTCGGGATCGTCGGCATGCCGTTCCTGGATCTCCTTCAGGGCAACCTCCCGCCGCAATTCCTCGTCGCGGGCCACGGAGACCTTTCCCAGCCCTCCCTTGGCATGCGGCCGCAGGATGCGGAAGCGGCTGCCCGACGAGGTCGAGCTGCCGACGGACTGACATGTGGCATACGGATCGGCAGGCCGCCGCGGCACGGCGACGTGAACCATCGAGGCCTGCACGTCCGGGTCCTTGATCTGGCGGAGGTCGTCCGCCACCTCGCCGACGGAACTGACCGCCGCCAGGCTCTTTTCCGCGTCGTTGCCGTGTTGCTTGAGGTGCTCCTGGACCAGCGCCTCCAGCAGCGTACGGCGGTCGGCCGCCAGGGCCTTTTGTTTGACCAGGATCTCGCCCAGGGGCTTATCCTTGGTCAAGACCCAGGCGTTCATCCCCGCGACCAGGGCGTCGCGGCTGATAAAGTCCATTTGCACGGCCAGAATGCCAAACAGCAGATTGCGATCGCGACTAGCAGCGCCCATAATTCCCCCGGTAAGTTAAAACACTCGGATATAGGAATAATACCGATCCGGGCTGACAAATTCCAGCGGGATGGTCCGAGCTAGAACTTCCGGTTCACGAAGCAGCGGAGCTCGCCCTGGAACCCTCGATCCTCGGTCACGGGCGTGGCGTAACCGAGGGTCCAGGTCGTGTTGCCGACGACCGCGTGGGCGCCGACGACGAGATCCAGGACATTGTACTCCGCCGAGTTGTTGCCGATCGTGAAGTTCCCGGCCTGAATGGCGGAAGGGGCGTTCAGCCCTCCCGTATAATGCGCTTCGAACACCGCCGCGAGACCGGACAACCGCCCAGCCGGATTCCGGTACAGCCAGCGCCCGACCACGGCGTCGGCGAAAAGCTGCGTCTGGTCGTAGATCTCTCCCGTGGACACCAGGCCGCTGCCGGTCAGGTTGGCGGAGACCGGGTCGCCGCTGGCGGGAACGTCGACCTGCAAGTAGGTCTGAATGAACCAGTCGTCGTTGGGCGTGACCAGGAGTCCGAAAAAGGGCAGCAGGTGCGTCGAGCTATTGCCGATCCTCACTAGCGGCGTGCCGTCAGCTAAGCCGACGTTTATGCCTGGCGCCGTTGGCACCGAGATTTCCAATCCCATGCACAGGGTCCAGGTGTCCGCCTGCAGGACGATTGCCTTGAGGATGACCTGGATGTCTCCGAACTGGCCGGTCGTGCCGAAAGTCGGGCTGTCGGCGACAATATCGCTCGATTCCAGCACGCCCATGGGGAACCGCATTTCCACCGACATCCGCTGGTCGAAAAACGTCTTCTCGAAGCCGGGCACGAAGCGATTGGCGTCCGACGGCGACGCCAGGGCCGCGTCGTGGAAGTAGCTGTAGTCGCAGAACACGCGGTCCGTGGGCAGGACGTTTTCGTTGTCGGTAACCCTTTGCCGCCCGAGCACGCCGCCGCTAGGACTGGGAATGTTGATCGTGATGTACGACGGGATGATCGAATACTGGTAGGTATAGAACTGGGCAATGCTGTAAGTGTCGCCGAATTGTGCCGTGATGCGGGAGGGGCCTGGTATCTCGGTGGCCACGGCGCCGTTGGGGCTCACGTTCACGTTGGACAGTTGCTGGTAGGCCGTGTTTTGCGACTTGTAGTAGTTCGTGAGGGCCTGCGTTGCCGCATTCAAATAGACCGAATCGGCATTCGTCAGCGGTATCGACGCAGGAAGCACATCACCTCCAGGATTGTTGAACGTGAAAACCGTGCTCGGCACAGACCCGCCGAAGACGGTCGTCGCATTTGTCGTAAACGATCCGGTGCTTCCGTTAAAGGCCGGCTTGTTCGCAGTTGGCGGCAAAAGGAAAGATCCGGTTTGAACCGGCCCCGGGTGGGCCGGCATCGGCAGCACGCTGTGCAGCGTGGGACCGCTCCCCATGTCGCCGATCATATTGGGCGAGGACGTTGTGGCGACGCTGGCAGCCGACTCTTCGCGGCTCGCTTCGGACACACTATCGGCCGCCGAGGGCGCAGCGCGGAGGTTGTCGGGCGACGGGGCCTGGTTCGGCGCTTCGGCGCTTGCCGCCACGGTCGAACTCGGCGGATCGGCGCTTTGCGCAAACGCCGATAGGGTCAGCAAGACGACAAGCGACGCAATCGACGTTAACCAACGCGGCGAAAGCAGGTTCATTGCGGGCCCCCCCAACCTTAGGAAAACAATCCTACTTTCACTTTTATCGGCACAATCGGTCCCAGCGGAACAATGATAATAACCCGGAGTACTTACTGGCAGCCTTAGAAATACCGGTTCACGAAGAAGCGGAACTCGCCTTCGAAGCCGCGGTCCTCCGTCAGAGGCGTGGCAAAACCGGCGGTCACGGTCGTGCGGCCGATCACCGCATGTGCGCCAACGGTGATGTCCAGGACGTTGAAACTCGCCGTATCGTATCCCAGCGAGAAGCCGTTGAGACCGTTGCCGCCGACGCTGGAAGGGGCGTTCAGCTCGCCTGTGTAATGCGCCTCGACGACCGCCGCCAGGGCGGAAAAACGCTGGCACGGATTGCGGTACAGCCAACGGCCGAGCGTGGCGTCCGCGAAGATCAGCGTCGGGTCGTAGATCTGGCCGCAGGGCGTCAAGCCGTTGCCGGTCAAATTAGCGGAGACCGGATTGCCGTTGGCCGCCACGTCGAACTGCAGCGCGGCCTGCACGAACCAGTCGTTGTTCGGATTGACGAGCAAGGCCAGGTACGGTAGGAGGTGGGTCGAGCTATTGTCGATCTGCATCAAGGGCGTGCCGAAGGCATTCTCGATCGTAAGCCCGGGCGCCGTCGGAACCGAGATGTCGAGTCCCGCGCCCAGGGTCCACGTGTTGCCCTGCAGGAGAATCGCTTTGAGGATGATCTGAATATCGCCGAATTGACCCGTGTTGCCGAAGGTCGTGCTATTGGCGGTGAGGTTGTCCGCTTCCAGGTCGCCCAGGGGGAAGCGCATTTCCACCGACATCTGTCCACAGAGGAAGGTCTTCTCGAAGCCCGGCACAAAGCGACTGGCGTCCATGGGCGCGGCCAGCTCGGCCTCGTGGAAGTAGCTCGCGTCGAAGAACACGCGGTCCGTGGGCAAGGTGCAGTCGTTATCGGCAAACCTCTGGCGTCCCAGAATGCCGTTGCCAGGGCTGGGCACGTCCAGGTTAAGGAACTGGGCCTGAGTGCCGAAACGACCAATGCTGGCATGCAGGAGGGGGCCGCCCCCCATGTCGCCGATCATGTTGGGGGCAAAAGTGCTGGCGACGCTGGCGGCCGATTCCTCGCGGGCCGCTTCGGCCCCGAGATCCGGCGGCAATAGCGCCGCCGGGGCGGCAGCCCCGCCGGCCGGCAACGCCAGGGCTTGCGATTCGCTTGCCGCCAAGGTCCCACCGGGAGAATCGGCGGACCAGCCAGGCGCGGCTAGCGCCAACAAGAGGGGGAATGACCCCATACCCAAAGACCCGTACCATGAAACGCGTTTCATAATCGTCGCACGTCTTGTTGGTTTCGCCAGCGCACGCACATCCAATCACCTGGCATACGCTCGCATATCGTCTTGATCGGCAGATCCCTTGCGACCGCAATAATCATAATGCGGGAATTATGCGATGAACGGTTTCAAGTGAGCCATTTCATACTAGCCCGAAGCGCAAGCGAGGTAACGGGTTAGCATCCTCGCTTTCGCGTCGGGCTGGTATCAGTTTCAACCGCCCGGAGTTTATTTGCCAACGCCATGCGAAATAAGTTTACCCTCCTCTTCCCCGCCGTTATAATGGGTTCGTCCTGGAGGCCGTACGGGACGGGATTTTTTCCGGCAATTGACGCTTCCGCGCGAGAAACTTAATGGGTCTTTCCTGGCAAATTCGCATTTACGAAAACCAGCGGCCGGTGCATCACGAAATCTTCGACGGCCCCCTGGAATTGGGGCGGCAAGTCAAGGGCGAGCAGGGGCCGTTTTGCCGGTATTCGAAGGGCACGCTGGCCCGCCTGGTCATCGCCCCGCTGGAAGAGACCGCCATCTCCCGCAGGCACGTCCTGCTCCAACGCCAGGAAGACGGCTCGCTGCGGATCGAGAACCTCAGCACCACGCTCCCCGTCGGTATCGACAACGGCCTGCCCTTGGAACCGGCGGCTGTGCGGCAGATGCCGCTGCCCGTCTTCTTCAGCATCGGAAAAAAGGCGATTCGGGTGCAGGAGATCGAAGCCGAACCGGCCAACCTGCACGGCCTGGCCGAGGGCACGGTGCCGCCCAACCTGCAGTTTTCTTCGCTGCAGAGGTTTCCCGGCCTGACCGGCCAGCCGGCGGCCGGCGAGTTGAATCGGCAAGTGCTGCATTGGCTGCAAACCTCGATGGGGGTCTTTCAGAGCGCGGCCAGCTCGGCCGATTTCTTCCAGAAGGCCGCCCAGGCCGTCGTCGACATCATCGGCCTCGATACGGGCCGGGTCCTGGTCTGGGACGGCGGCGCCTGGCAGACCCGCGCCTTTGCCTCGGGGGCGCAAATCGCGGAAGACGACTGGCGGCCCAGCCTGCGTGTCCTCAATCGGGTCCGCCAGGAACGGCGGACGTTCTGGGAACTGCCCAGCCTGGCCACCGATCAGTTGGCCAGCCTGAGCGGCGTGGAAGCGGTGGTGGCGACGCCCTTGCTCGATTCCAAGGGGGCCGTGATCGGGGCCGTCTATGGCGACCGCCGCCGGCCGCGGGGCGTCTTGGAGCAGGATCTCATTACCGAGTTGGAGGCGATGCTCGTCGAGTTGATCGCCAGCGGCGTGGCTGCGGGGATGGCCCGCCTCGAGCAGGAGCACGCTGCCTTGACCGCCCGCGTGCAGTTCGAGCAGTTCTTCACCCGCGAGCTTTCGGAGCAGCTCGCCCTGCATCCCGACCTGCTGGCAGGGCGGGAGGCCGAGGTCTCGCTCCTGTTCTGCGATATCCGCGGTTTCAGCCGCATCAGCGAGCGCCTGGGCGCGGAGAAGACAGTGCAGTGGATCGGCGACGTGATGGGCGTGCTTTCGGACTGCGTTCTGGCCCACGCCGGGGTGCTGGTGGATTACATCGGCGACGAGCTTGTGGCCATGTGGGTGCGCCCGCCATGCAGCCGGAGCATGCCCGGCTCGCCTGCCGGGCCGCGATCGACATGCTCAGGGCCCTGCCGGGGATCCATGCCCGCTGGAGCGCGGTGCTGCGGGAGGAGATGGCCTTCGGGATCGGCATCAACTCGGGGATTGCCCGCGTAGGCAACACGGGTTCGCGTCACAAGTTCAAGTACGGGCCGTTGGGCAACACGGTCAACCTGGCAAGCCGCGTGCAAGGCGCGACGAAGTATCTTCGCTCGCCGATCCTGATCGCGGGCTCGACCCATTCCCGGCTCGACGCCGGCTTTCAGAGCCGCCGGCTCTGCCAGGTTCGCGTGGTGAACATCGTCGAGCCGGTCGAGCTGCATGAATTGGCGGCGCCGGACCGGCCGGGCTGGGCCGAGCTGAAGCAGGGCTACGAGACGGCCCTGGCGGCCTTCGAGCGCCGCGACTTCCGCCGCGCGGCGCAAGCCGTGAGCAGCCTCTTGGAGAAATGGCCCGACGACGGCCCGAGCCTGCTCCTGCTCTCCCGCGCCGCCAATTGCCTGATCGCGCCGAACGCGGAATTCAACCCGGTGTGGGAACTGCCCGGGAAATAGTTATTTCATCGTTGTCTAAAACCCTAACGGTAGCGCCATCGAAGCCCGAGGCGCAAGCGAGGTAAGCGTTTATGTCCCTCGCTGACCCGCAAGCGGGTGCCCCGTCGGGCTTCGATCATTTTCACCCGCGCGCCGTACAGTTCCTGCATCTCGCCCTAGAACACGTGCAAGGGAAATACGTGCCCCACGAGTTTTACGCCAATCACTGCCGCGCAGGCAATCGCCAGCAGCGGGTAGAAGTAGGGCCAGAAAAGAGCGGCAGCAGGCGAAGGGCTTTGCCCGTCGGCCTCTCTGCGCGGACTGCCGGTGCGGGTCGGTGGGAGCTAGGCAAGAGTGAGGAAATTAGCCGCAGAATCTCATGCAGGCATAGCGCCGCGGTCAATTCAGGTGAATCACGAATGGGCGGGATTCCGGGACATGCGTTATTTCGGGAGTGAATTTCCGCATACGGGTCTATATTGCTCGGGGTTGAGATGGTCACAATCCACACCAGGCGCGAAGAATAAGCGAGGCAACGACTTCCGGACCTCGCTTACGCTTCGGGTTAGTGTCAGTCGCAACCGCGAGCAGTATAGCTCGCACCCTGGCGGAATTGGGAGGACTGCCGCCCCAAGTCGTCGGCCGCCCGTCATAGTCAGCCGGGGGCATCTTGAGCTCGAACCGCGTCCTTTCCGACCAGCCACACGATTTCCGCTGCCGCGCCTTTGCCGAAGCGCCTTCGGCCGCGAGCTTGCTGAAACTCCAGGCCGGGCAAGGGGCCGCGCGATAGCCCGCCTCGCCAGCGATGCTCTTGACCGTTTGGCCTCCGTAGGTCTTGACGAGCCATTTGAGCAGGTCGAACTCGTAGCACGTGACCTCGCCCCCCAATTCGCAAGTCGCGCGGGCGAGTCGGATCGGCATATAGCCGTAAGTATATATAAATATGGATTCATGTCAAGGGCCGGGAGGGATTTTCTTCGCCGCGCGGCGCTCTTCAGGTATAGGGCGGTCCCGGCACGAAGTTGCCGGAAATGATACTGGAGAGTTATGGCTCGGCCGCCGGACGAAGCACTCGGGCCATAGTTCTCGCATACTTTAATGAGTTAAATGCCATCGACCAGAGGAAGTACCTCCTGAATTATTGACAGCCATCTCGCGGTAGGGCACAATGGCGTTATTCAGCACTGGCGGCGCGTGGCCGATTTCACACAAGCATTCACTGAGGCAGCGTTGGAAATGTTCGACGAATCCTTCACGAGAGGCAGTTCGCGGGCAGTTCGATTATTGGCCGCCAACCTCGCGAGCTTGGTTGCCCTTGTGCTAATGACTCCGCTCCCGCTTCGCGCGGATGTTACCTGGGTTCTATCGGCGAGCCAGACCGGAAACTGGTCGGTCGCGGCAAATTGGGGTGGCGCTCTGCCGACAAACAACGTCAACGCGTATATCATCAACGGCGGAACGGCGGCTATCACTCCGTCCACCTCCACCGCAACCTGCAATTACCTCTATCTCGGCGATCCCAACAGCACCAACTCGGGCACGATCCAGATGTCCGGCGGCAGCTTGTCGGTCCTGCTGAATGAGTATGTGGGAAATAACGGCTCGGGCACCTTCAGTCAATCGGGTGGGACAAACAACATCGGTTTGGGTGACGGATATCTCTACCTTGGCTCCGACCCAGGTTCCAGCGGCAGCTACATCCTCAGCGGCTCGGGACTGCTGGGTGCCTACAGCGAGTATGTCGGCTACTCCGGCACGGGCACGTTTGCCCAGTCGGCTGGGACAAACAGTTACACCAATAGTGTTTACCTTGGCTACAACCCGGGTTCCAGCGGCAGCTACAGCCTCAGCGGCTCGGGGCTGCTCGGTCCCTATAGCTACAGTATGTATGTGGGCTACTCCGGCACGGGCACGTTTAACCAATCGGGCGGGACGTGCAACCTTAGTGTCAACGACAATCTTTACCTCGGCTACAACCCGGCTTCCAGCGGCAGCTACAATCTTAGCGGAGGTCTGCTCAATGGAAATGCGTGCGTCGGCAACTTCGGCGCCGGCACGTTCAACCAGTCGGGCGGGAGGTATTCGGGAGGCGTGACCATCGGCAACTATGCAGGCTCCATTGGCAGCTACAACCTCAGCGGCTCGGGATTCCTCACCCCAGCCAGTGATGTGATTGTAGGCAACTATGGCATGGGCACGTTTTCCCAATCCGGCGGGGGGAACAACCTTGGTTACAGCGATCTTGAGCTCGGTGTCAACCTGGGTTCCAGTGGCAGCTACAGCCTCAGCGGTTCGGGATCGATCAACGCATACGCGGAGTTCGTGGGTTGCTCCGGCAGCGGCGCCTTCGCCCAGTCAGGCGGTGCTAACTTCGGCGACTACGTTTACCTCGGCTGCAACCCGGCTTCCAGCGGCAGCTACACTCTCAGCGGCTCGGGAATGTTGTCTGCCTCTGAGTGCATCGGCGAGTTCGGCGCCGGCGCCTTTACCCAGTCGGGAGCGACGAATTCGGGAAACGTGACCCTCGGCGTCAACATAGGTTCCAGCGGCTGCTACAGCCTCAGCGGCTCGGGAGTGCTCTCTTCATCCATCGAGTACGTCGGCCTTTCTGGCACGGGGACGTTCACCCAGTCCGGCGGGACAAACAACCTCCTCGGCGCCTCGGGCAACGGCCTTTACCTTGGCTACACGCGCCAGTTCCAACGGCGTCTACAGCCTCAGCGGGTCTGGAGTGCTCGCCGCGTCCAGCGAATACGTGGGATACTCCGGCTCAGGCACGTTCACGCAGACGAGCGGGTCGAACTCGGCGGGTTGCCTCGCTATCGGCAACCTGGGCCGATACCAATTCGGCGGCGGAACGCTCCAAATCACCGGTCCTGGCCTCGTCAACCGGGGCGGTTTCGACGCAACCCAGAGCACCGGCCTGCTGACCGCCACCGGCAGTGCGATCGTCGATCTCTCGCAGGCCACCCTCGTCAGCACCGGCTCCATGGCATTGAGCATCGGTCCCAACTCGTTATTACTCCTGCCGGCGGGCTTCAATCCGGCGACTTCGTTCGGCAGTTACACGAACAAGGGCCTGATGCATAATCTCGGCAGCCCTCTGACGATTGCCCCAGGACAGGGCTTTTCCGGCATCGGCAGCATCCCCGATCACGTGAATTGCCAGGGGACGATCTCGGCGGCGCCCGGCGGTTGGATCAATCTCGATGGAGGCGTCTCGCTCTCCGGGTCGGGCAACGCCAGCTTGGGCAGCGGAACGGTCGGCGTGGACGACCCGCAGTCGGGGATCACGGCCGGATCGCTTTTGGCCTACGCGGAGTATGTGGGCAGCCTGGGCGCCGGCACTTTGACGCAGTCCGGCGGGACGAACGGCCTCGGCAACAGTTCCGGGGGGCTGTACCTTGGCTACAACGCGGGTTCCGTCGGCACCTACATCCTCAGCGGCCCTGCTGTGCTTTCCGTCGCGGGGTCGGAGAGTGTGGCCTGCTCCGGCTCGGGCACGTTCAATCAAATGGGTGGATCGAATTCGGTGGGTTACCTCGGCGTCGGAAACCTGGGCCGCTACCAGTTCGGCGGGGGCACGCTCCAAGTCGCCGGCGGCGGCCTTGCCAACCTCGGCGTCTTCGACGCATCCGGCGGCACCGGTGTTTTGACGGTCGCCGGCAGCGCGATCGTCGATTTCTCCACGGGGACGTTGCAGAACACCGCGTCCATCTCGCTGACCATCGGCCCTAATTCGCTGTTGCTGGTGCCTGCCGGTTTCAATCCGGCAACCGCTTTCGGCAGCTATCAAAACCAGGGCCTGACGCACAACGTGGGCACGCCTCTGACCATCGCGGCCGGGCAGCGCTTTGCCGGAAACGGCTCCCTGGCCGATTTCGTGAATTGCCAGGGAACGATCTTGGCAGGAAACGGGTCGATTAGTCTCAATGGCGGTGTGATGGTTTCCGGGACGGGAAACGTCAACCTGGGCGGCGGAGCCTTCCAAGTCGATGCCTCGCTTTCGGGCATCAACGGCGGATTGCTCTCGGCAAGCTACGGGTACGTCGGCTACTCCGGCAGCGGCACGTTTACCCAGTTGGGCGGGAGCAACTACCCTTACAACATGTATCTTGGTTACAACGCGGGTTCCAGCGGCAGCTACAGCCTCAGCGGCTCAGGACTGCTCGACGCAGGGTGCGAGTTTGTGGGCTACTCCGGCAGCGGCACGTTTAATCACTCGGCCGGAACCAACACCTACTCGGACATTTACCTCGGATACAACGCGGGTTCCAGCGGCACGTATAGCCTCAGCGGCTCGGGAGTGCTCGCCGTGGGCAACTACCAGAATGAAGAATATGTGGGCTACCAGGGCACGGGCATATTTACCCAGACGGGCGGAACCAACACGATCCCCGGCGGCAGTCTCTCCCTCGGCTGTAGTTACGGGGCCAGCGGCAGCTATAACCTCAGCGGCTCCGGACTGCTCTCCGCATTCACTGAGTACGTGGGCTCTTCCGGCATGGGTACGTTTAACCATTCCAACGGGACCAACGATCTTAACGCCATCTTCCTTGGCAACAACCCCGGTTCCAGTGGCAACTACATCCTCGGCGGATCGGGGCTGCTCACCGCATACTCTGAGTATGTGGGCTACTACGGCAATGGGACGTTTACGCACTCCGGTGGAACCAACAACGTTAACAGCGCCTACGACCAGCTTACCCTCGGCCTCTATGCTGGTTCCAGCGGCAACTACATCCTCGGCGGTTCGGGGCTGCTCACCGCATACCGTGAGTATGTGGGCTACTACGGCAATGGGACGTTTACGCAGTCCGGTGGAACCAACAACGTTAGCAACGCCTCTTTTTACGGGCTTTGCCTCGGCTCCGGCTCCGCTTCCGGCGGCAGCTACAACCTCAGCGGCTCTGGACTCCTCTCCGCCTATACGGAGTACGTGGGATTCTCCGGCACTGGCGCGTTTGCCCAGTCAGGTGGGGTGAATAACGTGCTCGAGTCTCTTGACCTTGGCCAATTATACCTTGGCTACAACCCTGGCTCCATCGGCAGCTACAACCTCAGCGGCTCGGGACTGCTCTCGGCCTACGCTGAATATCTGGGCTTTATGGGCACGGGCACGTTTACGCAGTCCGGTGGGACGAATACCATTAGCACCGGCGGACTGTACGTCGGCCGTAGCTCGTTCACGTCCAGCAGCAGCTACAACCTCAGCAGCTCGGGCATGCTCTCGGCGAACAACGAGTACGTGGGTGACTACGGCCCGGGCACATTTAACCAGTCGGGCGGGACGAACAAGCTTAGCAGCCTTTACCTTGGTTACAATTCCGGTTCCAGCGGCACCTACAACCTCAACGGCGGGCTACTCGTCCTGTATGCGCTGAGCCAAGGTTCGGCGCGGCGGCCTTCAACTTCAGCGGCGGGACGCTTCAGGCTGCGCCTGGGTTTTCCACCAGTATGTCCATGACGCTTGGCGCCAGCGGCGGCGGGGCCACCTTCGATACGGCCGGCTACTCTGTGCGCTCGCCGGTCCCCTTTCCGGTCCCGGCAGCCTGACTAAAGTCGGCAGCGGCACGCTGATCCTGGCCGCAAACAATAGCTACAGCGGATCCACCGAGGTCAATGGCGGCATCCTCTCGCTTGCGGGTTCGTTGAACAGCGTTAGCGCCCTGATCGTCGGAGGCGGCACGTTCAGCTACGCGCCGGCAGGAAATGCCGGCGCCGGCAACACGCAGAGCGTGGCAGGGCTGACGGTCAATCCCGGGGTCTCGGCCATCGAAGTCTCGACCGGCAACGCATTGGCATTGGGGCCCATCGCACGAAACGCGGGCGGCGCCGTCAACTTCACTACGACGGGCACGATCACGACAACCCAGACGAACAGCAATGGAATTCTGGCCCTTGGGCCACCTTCGGCAGCGGTGCGTCAATGACCTACGCCGCCGTCAGCGGCGGCAGCCCCGTATACGATTGGGCCCTACACCGCCGCCACACCCGTCACTGCCGGAGTGACGGGGCTCAGCGACAGCACCGGGACCGTCAACTATTCGCTTTCCGGTGGTGGCGGGTCGCTTACAGCCGCGGTCAGCGCCAATACCATCCAATTCACCGGCGCCGCCAACACGATCACCGTGTCCGGCGCCAGCGCGCTAAGCTTGAACGGGGTCATGAACGCCGGTTCGGGGCTGGCCACGATTGCCGACGGGAGCCTGATCATCGGTGCTGGCCGAGAGCTGGTATTCACCGGGCAGGGCAACATGGCCGTTGCGGCCGCTGTCCAGGATAACGGCAGCGGCGCCTCCGCGGTTACCATGGCCGGCGGTGGCACGCTCGTCCTAAGCGGCACGAATACTTACAGCGGCAGCACCCTGGTCAGCAGCGGTACGCTCGTCTTGGCCAACTCCGGGGCCTTACAGCAAAGCACGCTCGACGCGACCGAAGGCGTCGTGAGCTTCGGATCGCTGACCTCCGTCACGCTCGGCGGATTGGCCGGTCCCGGAACGCTGGTTTTGGCCAACACGTCGTCAAAGGCCGTGGCTCTCAGCGTCGGCAGCAACAACGCCAGCGCCACGTACTCCGGCGCGCTTCAGGGCGCTGGCAGCCTGACCAAGATTGGCAGCGGCCTTCTCGTCCTGGCCGGAGCGAACAGCTATTCGGGAGCGACAACGATCGGCGCGGGCACCTTGCAGGTCGGCAACGGCGGCCCCTCCGGCACGCTGGGCAGCGGAGCGGTGATTGACGACAGTGCGCTGGTTTTCGACCTTGCTGGAACCAGCACTTTTGCGCGGCGGTCAGCGGCAGCGGCAGCCTGATTGTGGCCGACGATGGCGCTCGTGCTCTGCGGCAGCGACGACTACAGTGGCGGAACGATGGTCGGCGCCGGTGTCTTGTGTGTGGCCAATTGCGACGCCTTGCCCGAGGGATCGGGTTTGACCGTTGGCGCAGGGGCGGCGTCTCTTTCGGCGCCCCGGCGAGCACCGCGCCCGATGCTGGCGGAATTCTCGGCGGATCGCCGATGGCGGCTTCGCCCAATGCGCTCGCGGTTCCCGAACCGGGATGCCTGGCGCTCTTCGCGGTCAGCGCAGCTGGCGGGGTCCTTTGTCGCGTGGCGGCGAAGAAGCGGCTAATGCGGTCTACGGGCATGTTATTTCCTGCGGCCTGTTTCGAGTTTACTTCCTGCATCTCGCCCTAAAATATGTGCAACGGAAATACGTGCCCCACGAGCTTCACGCCAATCACTGCCGCGCAGGCAATCGCCAGCAGCGGGTAGAAGTAGGGCCAGAAAGGAGCGGCAGCAGGCGAAGGGTTTTGCCCGTCGGCCGAGTGCGTGCGCCCAGAGTTGATAATCGAGAATCCACGCCGCAAAGACGACCACTAACGCCGGGGCCAGCCACAGGAGTTCGCCCGCGGCAATCACGCCCAGCAAGGCTAGCGATTCCGCCGCCACCGCCCGCAGCGGCGTCCGTGAGTATACCGGAACGGAGAGCAGCATCAGACACAGCACCGGCGATCGGCAAGGCGTCTCCGCAACTCGTCCTGGGCCCAGAACATACCAAACCGCCGCCAGCACGGCGGTGCTGGCCACCACGCGGAACATCGGGTGCCGCATCACGGACGGGAGGATCCAGCGCCGCTGGCGCTGATGCCCGTGGAGTTCCCAGGCCAGCACGTAAAGCATGATCAGCCCTGCCAGCCCGGTCAGGTTCCAGCCGCTGTTGAGCCATTCCCATCCCTCGCTGCGAAGCCCTTCGGCCACGAAAAACAGCAGCGGATAGGCCAATATCCGCACCGCCCGAGGAAACTCCTCGCCGCCTGCCAGGTTGGGATTGCTCCAGCGAAAACCATCGCCGCTGGCGGGCAGCGGGCGGCGCCACGGAATCAAACACGGGACGCGGCCCTATAGGCCGGATACTCGTCGGGAAAGCTCTCCGCAAGATAGCGTTCCTCGCCGCGAATCACCGGCAGGTAGATCGTCAGCCACCACACCGGCAGCACCACGGCCAACGGCCACCAGCCGGCCATAATCACCAGCCCGGCGTCGATCAGCGCGTTGGCCAGGTAAAACGGATGCCGCACGAAGCGATACGGCCCGATCTTGGCGACGACGCGGTTCTGCCGCAGACAGCCCTTCGCCCAGGTGTGCAGCCAGACCCCCAGAATCAGGCACGGCAGGCCGGCGAGAATCGAGCGAGGGCTGGTTGTGCGAGCCAGCAGCGTGCCGGCAACCAGGGCAATAATGACGAGGTAGAACCGCAGGCCCCCTCGATTCAGCGGCGACTTCATACCCAGCATGATAGCTGAACTTGCAAACCGATTCCACGCGAAAAAGTCGCAGAAATCTTGATTTCGCGCTGAGTTAGACTTGCTTTTCCACCGCAACCATAGAAAATATCTGGGTGGCCGGTACTCCCGGTCCGCCACAATGAACCACTCTTTCTAGGTACATATCATGTTCCGTACCCCATCTTGCCCGCCGCACAAAAAGCACGTCCTTTGCCTTGTCGTCGCACTCGCTCTGCTCGGGAATTTCGTCCCGCCCCCGGTTCGAGCCGCCGATCCGACAACGGTGGCGACGCTCAAGCGGGTCGAGGCCAAGAGCCGAGAGGTGGCCGCGCGGGTCTTGCCGGCAACGGTGGGGATCATCAACCAGGGGCTGGCCGGCGAGGGCCGCCTGGGCGAGGGCAGCGGTGTGGTGGTCAGCGAAGACGGCCTGATCGTGACCGTCGGCCACGTGGTCGCCAAGCCGGGGAACGAGCTGACGATCATCTTCCCCGACGGCCGCCGCGCCACGGCCAAGGCCCTGGGCGCAAATTTCTCGCGCGATTCCGCCCTCGCCAAGATCACCGACCCCGGCAAGTGGCCGCACGTCGAGATGGGCCATTCCGCCGACATCAAGCCGGGCACGTGGTGCATGGCCCTGGGGCATCCCGGCGGCATCCAGCAGGGCCGCACGCCGCCCATCCGCCTGGGGCGGATCCTCAATTCGGGCAAGGGCGCCAGGTTCCTGATCACCGACGCCACGGTCATTTCCGGCGATTCCGGCGGACCGCTCTTCGATCTGGACGGCCGCGTGATCGGCGTCCATTCCAACATCGGCATGAACGTCAACCAGAACCAGGACGTGCCGATCGACGTCTACCGCGACCAATGGGACGATCTTCTGGCCGGCAAGGCGATCGGCACTCCCAACGACCTCCGCACGGGCAACCGGTCCAACTACGCCAAGATCAACAAGTTTCGCCAACTCCTCGTCCAAAGGCTGATGGCCGGCGACCCGGAGGCCCAGGATCTGATCAAGGATGGCCAACCCGACCTTACGCCCGAGGATATCGACCGCCTGATTGCC
This sequence comes from uncultured Planctomycetia bacterium, assembly GCA_963824275.1. Taxonomy (GTDB): domain Bacteria; phylum Planctomycetota; class Planctomycetia; order Pirellulales; family Thermoguttaceae; genus JANXQG01. The sequence continues at coordinate 634,231 of CAWGOT010000015.1, forward strand.
AAGTGGGAGAAATCACCCCCGGCGGGGACGCGCTGCCACGCCTCGGCCCGCTTCGAGCGCACCCTCCGAGAGTGCGGCAGCGCCTAAGTCGGATTCCAAGCCGGCAGGCGGCGGCGCCGAAGCCAAGCCCGCTTCCAGCGCGCCCGCCGGCAATGCCGCCACGAGTGCCACCGTCAGCGCCGCTGACAAGCCGTTGGATTTCCTCAAGTTCCAGCGGCTCTTTCAGGAGCGGCTCCTGGCCGGCGATCCCGAGGTATTGCGGCTGATCAAGGATGGCACCATGATGGTCACACCCGAACAGATGCACCAATTGCTGGACCAATGGGAGAAGAAGGCGCTCGCCGCCGATTCGTCCAAGCCGAAGACCGGCGAGAAACCAGCGGCCGAGAAACCGGCGGCGACGACCGGCGCGGGGCCGAAGCAAGCGGAGTCGCCCAAGGCCGCGCCCAGCCAGACGGCGGGCGGCGATAAGGCCAATGCCGACAAACCAAAGGCCGATCAGGCCGCCAAGCCAGGCAGCATCTCGCCGGAAACGGCCAGGAACCTCCAGGAGATGCTCAGCGCCGTGCTGGGACGGGGCCGTGCTTCGGCCACCGATTATGGCAAATCGAGCCCGGCATTCCTCCGCGAAATCGCCCCCATTGCCGCCCAGGCCAACCGCAGCACGGTCATTGTGCTGTGCGATGGCAAGAAGGCCGTCCTGGGCACCGTCGTTCGCAAAGACGGATACATCGTTACCAAGGCCAGCGAGCTCCACGGCAAGCTGACCTGCCGGATCGGGACCCGCGACCTGCCCGCAACTATCGTCAAATCGAAGACCGACCAGGACATCGCCCTCTTGAAGGTCGGCGCCGACGACCTCGTGCCGGTGACTTGGGCCGAGGGCGATCCGCCGGTCCCCGGCAGTTGGCTGATAACCCCCGCCCCGGAGAAGGACGTGCTGGGGATGGGCATCGTCAGCGTACCGGCCCGCGCCATCCCCAATGCGCCGAAGATCCTGCTCCGCAATCGGGCGATCGTGGGCGTGATGCTCGATCAGACGGCCAAGAATGCCCGGCTCAGCGAGGTCTCGAAAGATCTCCCCGCGGCCAAGGCCGGTCTCAAGGCCGGCGACGTGATCGTGAATATCGACGGCCAGCCGACGCCGACCTCCAAGGAGGTCAATCAGGTCTTGGGCAAGTACCAGCCCGGCGACAAGGTTACCATCGAAGTCAGCCGGGACGGGAAATCGCTGAAACTGCAGGCCGATCTGGTCTCGTCCGATCAGATGGCGCCCAAGACGAGCGCCGACCAGTTGACGCGCTTGAGCCAGGCCGGTGGAACGGTCAGCAAGCGGCACAGCAATTTTCCCAATGCCTTGACGCACGACACGGTCTTGCAAGCCGCGGAGTGCGGCGGCCCCGTCGTTGATCTCGACGGCCGGACGATCGGCTTGAACATCGCCCGTGCCGACCGCACCGCCACCTATGCGGTTCCGGCGGGCACGGTTCGCAAGGTGATCGCGGAGCTGCTGGCCGGCGTGAAGTGATTTGGGGGGACGTGTGGCATGCAAACGCCCCGAGCGGCTGGAAATCCCGCCAGCTTGCCCGGCGGATCGTTAGGCTGGCTGCTACTACTGCGGCCCTGCCATCCCCAGAAATCCCGCCGGCAAGCCGGCGGCATTAGGAACGGCCACATTCCAACCATCGCAACCAGGAACAGTTGCCAGGTTAACCGCTTTCGCGCACGCCCGGCCCACCTCGCCTCGTCGCCTATTCTTCCGGCGGCGGCAGCTCTCCGCCAGCCTGTCCTCCGCCGCCATGGCCGCCCTGATATCGTTCCAACGATCCGGCCATGGCGTCGATGAACGACGGCACGCGTCCCGCGGCGGCAAACACGCGGCTTACGACGATCGGACGCGGGTAAAGGCTGCTGATGAAATCAAAGCAGAACTCTTCCGGCGTATGACGGATCATGACGGCGTTGGCAAACGTGCCGCCAAGCAGGTCTTCAGGAAACTTGACCTGCTCATAAAGTTCAGTGATCGGTCCGGGGGGCGGCGACGCCGCATGGCCGTGCGGCGTCTCCGGCATGACACCACCTCCGGTGTGCGGCGGGTTTCCCGCAGAACCTCCGCCGCCCTCGATTCCGCTGCCCGCAACAATGCTGCCCGTGCCGGGCACGTTCGGTGTCGAGCGCGGACTCGGGTGCGGGGGCGGGACGCGGGGCTTCAGCGGTCCGATTTCGCTCTCATAGTGCTTGACGTTCATCCGCAGGGCGGCCAGGAACTGGGAAAAACTGATGCGCGGTCATGATGATCCGCCCGACGACTTGTTGCGGTTGGGAGGTCATCGAAAGCAGGTCCAGCACGAACAACTCATTGGTCTGCAGGACCATCAAGGCGGTGGCGAACACGCCTCGGCTGACTTTTTCCGGCACCCGGGCGCCGACCGGCGTATGTTGGAAGTTCTGGAAGTAGGAGTGTCCGCCGGGATCGCCCGGAGCACTCGAGGACGGGTCATCGACCATAGCAAAATCCCTCATTCTTGGACATCGGGCGCGAGGCCGTGCTGCACGCCCCCACCTTGATGGTAATCCTACCTTAGCCCTGGCCGAAACGCAAGAACCTCGGCTGGCGGATTTTGGCTGGTTCCACCCTACGGTTAAGTCCGTGCAACCCTGACATCATTTCTGAAACGGGCCACTAAGGCGCCCTTTGCGCAGCGGCTTGGTCAGAGTAGAATAGAAGGCAGTCGAATTTCGATGGGGACGTAGCTCAATTGGGAGAGCACGAGCTTTGCAAGTTCGGGGTTGCCGGTTCGAAACCGGTCGTCTCCACTAATGCCGGTTGACGTTTGAATGTTCTATCCACCGCCTGAAGGACCGGGCAATGCGGGAACTACCGCCGCCGCAGCTTGCCGCGCTGTTGAAGCGACTCGGACTGGCAACCGAGGGGGATTTCGAGCGCGTTGAGGCCACCGTGCATCGAATTGCCGGCAGCCTGCCGCGGTTCGAATCCGTGTGGATCGATGCGCTCCGCCAGGCTCGCTGCCTCACGCATTTTCAGGCGGCCGAGATCCACGCTGGGCGCGGCGAAGCACTGGCGGTCGCGCGCTGCGTCTTATTGCAACCTGTCTTCGATTGCGGCTATTCGGCCGTCTATCGGGCGGAAGACCGGCAGACGCGAGAAATCGTCCGCTTGGCCGTGTTTTCCCCTCCTAGCCAAGACCGGGACTTGCTGCTCGCGAAGCTGGAGAGTCTGAGCGCCCTCGGAAAGAGACTCGCCGGGCCGGCCGGACTGATCGTCGCCGCCGGACTGGACGGCTCGCACGGCCACGCGGCCTCGCCCTGGGTCGAGGGCACTTCGCTGGCCGATTTCGTGCTGCACCACGGCCGGTTCCCGCCCCAGGCCGTCCTGGAAATCGCCCGTGCAATGCTCGGCGAACTTGTCGATCTGGAGTTGGTAGGACGGATTGGCAATCCGTCTTACGAGCCGGCAGGTGATAACCTCCGCGGTAGGATAGGTTTTCAACCTGTCTCAGCCGACGACGAAAGCAAGAGGCTCGACAGGTTGCAAACCTATCCGACGGCAGGGCTGGTCCACGGCGATATCCGCATGCAGACGGTCCTGATCGCCAACGACGGCGAAGTTCATATTCCCCATCCGGGTCTGCGCGGCCTGATCCGTCCGCACGAGGGCATGTCCTGCGACGATCTTGCGCCCGACGCTTGCAGCACGCTTGCCCCGGAACGTGTAACCGAGGGCACTCCACCGACGACGATGAGTGACCTTTTCGCTTGTGGCTGTGTGTGGTGGCACCTTCTCTGCGGGCGGCCGCCGCTGGGAGGCGGGGATGCGCGTTCCCGCTTGCTTGCGGCCCAGGCGGCCGCTATCGATGACTTGCATCAGTGGGCTGCCGACGTGCCGGGCGTGCTGGTCGAGGCAATCGGCGACTGCCTGCAGAAAGATCCGCGAAAACGTCCCCAGTCCATGGCCGACCTGGCCCAACGTCTCGGTCCCCTCCGCCGCAGCGGTCGCCAGACCATCGCCCGCTGCCTGGCGGCCGCGGCAGAACCTCGCGCTGCCTGGCTGCGATCGAAGCGAACTCGAAAGAAGGCGGCACATCCGCATCGCGTCACGGCGGCAGCTCTGCTCGTTATGGCGGGCGTCGCCGTGGCCTGGCCGCTGTGGGTTGCGGGAAATCGGCGGCCGGCAAACGCGGAAATTGCCAGGCGTGCCGACCCCGCAGAGGCGAAACTGCCGGCCGCACGAAGCGCGGCTTCAACTGCCCCTGTACCGCGCGAGCTTTCTCCTCGACCCATGATCGACTCGGCGGTTACGCCCGCAGGATATTCGGCCGCGAGCGGTTCGCCAGATTCCAATGCGAAGGTCGCCAAGGGTGCTAACCTGGTAGGACGGATTGGCAATCCGTCTTACCAGCCGGCAGGGGTTAGTACGGTGGGACGGATTGGCGATCCGTCTTACCAGCCGGCAGAAGAGCTTCGTTTGCCCACCGACCGGCCGGTTCGCGGCGAGCTGCTGCAATTCAAACCGGGGCAGCGGGTCCGGGCGCAAGGTGGACGGGCGAAAATGGTCGTTCCGCGTGAAGGGCTTGCGGTCCAGGCCGAGCGGGTATTGTTTGAAAACATCGACTTCGTGGTAGAAGAGCGAGCGGACCGGCCCGCGATCGCCGATCAGAAACCCGACGCCCTGATCCGCGTGCTGGCCGCCGAATGCGATTTCGCGGACTGCTCCTTTCAGTCGCCGGCCGGCAGCCCTGAGTTGGTTGCCGCCATCGTCTGGCAGCATGCTTCCAGCGCGCGGCTGGCGGCCGATGTGCTGCCGGCGGGCCGCATTCGCCTGAACAACTGCGTCTTTCGCCGCGTGGGCGTGGGCATCGAGTCGCATCGCCACGGGGCCGTCGGCCTGGAGCTTGTGAACTCGCTCTGCCTGGGGCCCGGCCCCATGATCCGTTTGATGCATGCACCGGCGGCCGACGAACCGCTTCGCATCCGCCTGGCGCAGGTCACGTTGCGCGAGGCCGAATCGCTGCTGGACTGCCGCGGCATCGAGCCGGCCGCGCCGGCGGGCGAGATCGGGATCGAGGCCACCGGCTGCGTTTTCGCCCCTCGAACCCAGGCCGCGCTCCTGGTCTTGACCGCCGACGCCTTCCCAGGGCCGCTGTTGCACGAAGTGAATTGGAGCGGCCAGGGCTCGGTGGTAGCCGGGCAAGTTGTCGTTGGCCGATGGTGCGGCGCCGACGGTGCGTGTCAGACGGTCGACGATGCCACGCTCTCGATCGCCGGCCTGGTCCGCGGCGAGGTGGAATTTGCGGGGAGATTCAACGGCCAGCCGGCAAACAGCCAGGTTGTCAACTGCCAAGCGCCGCTCCGCGACACGGATTCCGCAGGCGCCGCCGCGCGCGATCTGCCGCCGGAAGTCGGGCCGTAGGACGAATTCAACAGCCCCTATCGGCGTGGTTCCCGCGCGGATGGCCCACGACAACTGTTTTGGAAGACCCGTTTTTCCCGCGGTTTTCATAAATTCATACTCGTCGTGTTCCAGATAGCGAATATATCATTGGTGGTAAAAATGGCCGGAAACACTTTTCAGAAAGCTGTTTTTGCGCCACTTTGGCCACACGCCCCTCGTCGTCTCCGCCCTAAACCTGTGCTGATTGGCAACCTGACTCGCTAAACTCTGGCAACGATGCTGACCTCGTCGCGGCGGCGCCGGCGGCTACTTTTTGCTGTTGTGGAGGTAGAGGCCGATTTCCTGGATGGCGGGTGAAGCGCCGGCGGCGGTCACCGTCAGGCGCACTTTCCAGACGGTCTCTTTCGGGAAGCGGTCCACTTTGCGCTGGCCGATGGTTGTGCCCTGGGCAAGGAGTTTGTACCGGCTGTTCACCACGCCCTCGACTCGGTAGGACGCCACCTTGGAGCCCGGGGGCTCTGAAAGGACGACGGTATCAATCTCTACCGGCCCCTCGGTATCAATCTCGAGCGAGCCCCGCGTCGTGCCCTCGTTGACGGTCCAATACGTGTTCGGGTCGCCATCGACGGCCTTTTCGCCCGCGAATTGACGGCCGGGGCCGCGGAAGGCCGCGTTGACGGGGCGATGGAACGCCTGGTTGACGCCAAACTCGTCGTCAATGTTCACCCACGGCTTCAGGAGCGGCACGGATTTGTTGGCAAAAGACCGCTCCTGGTTTGCATCATAGCCGATGTTCTTGATGGCCTGGGGTCCGAGCCGCTGGCTGAGCTGCGCGAGATACAGGCTCTGCGGGGCAACGGGGGCTCCATGAGAATCAAAGAAACCCTCGGGCAGGAGCGGGGCGGTATCGAAATAGCGCGCGGTCTGGTCGCGTTGGCCGATGCAGCCGATGGCCCAGTTCGCCGAGCCGGGCGGTGTTTGAATGACGTAGGTTTTGGCGAGGCAATTCCAGGCGACAGCCCAGCCCATGGTCCAACCGTGGCCGGAGCCGGCGACACCGCGATTGGCAAAATCAATTCCGCCGTCGGGGACGCTGCAATTGTCCACCAGCATTCCCGTCGACCAGCGCATGTGAGGCTGGATGCGGCTGCCCCGCCCGCGAAAAGTGCAGTTCAGCAGCACGTTCGGGCCGGGGTCGAGGCTGGCCGTCCACACGAAATACATGTTGTCGCCGGTAATCTCGCAGCGGTCGAGGAGGATTTGGGTGCTCTCGATGCTGAAATCGGTCGGTTTGGAGGCGCCCAGATTGGGATAGGTGTGCTTGACGACAACCTCTTGCAGGGTGATCCGCTTGCCGGTTTCCTTCGTGGTGTTCATGGTCTCCTCGAAATAAACGTCCTTGACCCAGCAATCGTCGCCGGCGATCTGCACGCCCGAATAAGGCGCCTGGCCGTAGGCCGTTTCCAGCGGCGGACATTGGACGTGCAAGCGTTCGATGCCGACCTGCGAGGTTCGAGATGTGGGCTGCACTTTGGCGACCGTGGTTCCCGGAGGATTCAAGTACTTCGCGTCGTAGGAGTCTGCCAGCGGAATGCCGACGGTGAGTTGGTTGCCTGAAATGGCAGTGATCTTGCGTTGCTGCACTCCGGCGCGTGTGCCAAGCCACTTCTGGCCGCCGCCGGCGCGATTCAAGGTGTCCATGCCCATCAGCTTTGTCCAGGCCGTGGTCGTGGGACGTTGGATGGAGATCGTGTCGCCAACGGCGAACCCTTTCGCGCTGGCCACGCTGAAGGAGGTTGTCCCTGCGGGGACGTAGGCATCGGCAATCGAGGTCCTGGCAGCGCCGGGACTTGGTACGGTTTCGTCCGGTGCGGCGGCAGAGTCGTCCGCGGTATCGGGGGTCACAACGGGGCCTCGGCCTCCGCCGATTGAAAAGGCGCCATGCTTGCCACCGACCATCTTGATCGTGGTTCCGCCCTTGCCGCTCCCGCTGCCGCGGAGCACCACGCCGCCGGCCGAGAGGGCAATGGTCCTCGAGCAGGTGAACGTGCCCGATTCGAGGAGCACCGCGCCGTGGAAACGGCCCACCAGAGGCATCGCGGCGACTTGGGCAATGGCGGCCTGGATGTCGGCGGTGTCGTCCCGTCCGCCCGAGGGCTTGACCGTCGCCTTGACGGGCACATCGGGCAGGGCCACTCCGCCGCCCATATAACCGGCGGAAGAAAAGTCCATGATCTTGTCGCCGGCCGGTGTGGTCTTGTAAACAAGTTTGCCATCGGGGCCAGGATAGACCCATTGGCTGGTTGAAGCTCCGATGCAAATCGGAGAAGCAGCGATCGCCAGGCCAGCCAATGCCAGGATTGAGGGAAGCCAGGCTCGGGTGCGGGAAAATACGCTAGAGAGAGAGGGTTTGTTGTCTGAGGGGTTTGTTTTCATGGATGCGAGTGCGGAAATGCGGAATCCGTGAGAATGTCAGGCCAGCTTAGTGGTAATCCGTTGGTCGTTCGCCGTGCTTCCGCCAGAGTGATATCCGAAGCAGAAAAGGACTTACGGCCAATCGCCGTAAGTCCTTATGCTGCAAGATGCGCGAGAGAGGACTTGAACCTCCACGACCGTATAAGGGTCACTAGGTCCTGAGCCTCGCGCGTCTGCCAATTTCGCCACTCGCGCATACCACGTCTAACAGGAACACCATATCACCCGAAGTGGCGGTGAACCCAGTGCGTTTCCACGCTCTACTCTTTTTAGAATAATTTCGCTGCGAAAGCAAGTCCCCACGAGAATTGTTCTCGAAAGATCGGAAAAATCACCCTAAAAGGTGGGCACTCTCCCTCCCTATCTGGGATTTCATGTTTCTGTCCGCTATTTATTGCCGGGCGCCCAGGAATCGGCTAGCATGGCGCTATGGACGTTACCAATATCAATCGCGTGCCGGCCTTTACCACCAAGGACGGCTCGGAAATTCGCGAGCTGCTGGCGCATCGAAACTCGTGCATTCGCCGCCAATCGCTGGCCGAGGCGCGGCTCCCGGTCCACGCGGCCACCACGCCCCACCATCATCCCCAGACGGAAGAAATCTATTACATCTTGGAAGGCCAGGGTTCGATGCACATCGGCGACGAGATCCGCCCGGTTGGCCCTGGCGACGCGATTGCGATTCCGCCCGGCGCCCGGCACCAAATCCGCAACAGCGGCCAGGGCATTTTGCGATTCCTCTGCTGTTGCGCCCCTGCCTACGAGGACGCGGACACCGTATTGGAATAGAAGCCCATGACGAAATTCGAGCAGTTCCAGCCGGCGTTCTTCGAGTTCCTGGAGCAGTTGGCCGACAACAACAACCGGCCTTGGTTCCAGGAGAATAAGTCGCGCTATGAGCTTGAGGTCTTGGAACCGGCCATGGCCTTCATCCGCGCCTTCCAGCCGCGTCTGAAACGGATCTCGCCACATTTCGTGGCCAGCGACAAACGGGTCGGCGGCTCGCTGATGCGGGTCTATCGCGATACGCGGTTCGTCAAGGACGGCGAGCCCTACAAGACGAACGTCGGCATCCAGTTCCGCCACGAGCAGGGGCGCGACGTGCATGCCCCGGGCTTCTACGTCCACATTGCGCCGGGCGAGTGCTTCCTGGCCGCGGGCCTGTGGCGGCCGGAGGCCGAGCCGCTGGGCCAGGTCCGGCAGGCGATCGTCGAGCGGCCCGATCCCTGGCGCAAAGCCCGCGACGACCGGAAATTCCTAGGGCGGTTCGCGCTCAGCGGCGACAGCCTCAAGCGCCCTCCCCGCGGCTTTCCGGTCGATCATCCCTCGATCGAAGACCTCAAGCGGACGGACTTCATCGCGGTTGAAGAACTGGACGAGCGGGACGTGCTCGGCAAGGGCTACCTCGAGCACGTGGCAGCTTCCTTCACGGCCTGCCGACCCTTCATGCGTTTCCTCTGCACGGCCCTGAAGATACCGTTCTAACGCCATCGCCGCCACATCTCGCGGTAGGCGGCCTCGATGTTGCGGGCGAACCGCGGGGCGTCCATCAAGCGGGGAGCCCTGCATCCGCTGGCGCAGCGTCGCCCGCAGATCGGCTCAATCGCGGCAGATCGCGGGCCAACTCGGCCGCGATTCGCACATATTGCTCAGGGCTGGCGGCGATCAGTTCCGGCAGGCCGAGATTCATCAGTTGGCACAAACCGGCCCGCCCCACGACCGTTGGCCCCACGAGGGTCACGACCGGCACGCCCATCCAAAAAGAGTCCAGGCTGGTCGTGTGCCCGTTGTAGGGAACGGTATCCAATCCGATGTCGATGCCGTGGTAATAGCTCAAGTACTGCGGCCGAGGCTGCTGGGCGACGAACGTCACGCGATCGCCGGCAACGCCTTCCTCTGCCAGCAGATCCAGCGTGTCGCTGGCGATGCGTTCCTTCGCCGGCCAGGATCGATCAGCCGCGAGCGATCGACGGCCTTGAGAACCTGCGCCCAGAGCTTCAGAGACGGGCGGATTGACCTTGCAGAAGTTGTTGAGGCAGCCGAACGTGATGTGGCCCTTCTCCGCGGCCGGCAGGGCGTTGACCGCCGGTCGCTGTCGAGCGGATCGTAGCACCAGAAGGAGTCCGGCAAGCGGATCGATTCCTCCGAGTAGCAGTGGTCGAACAGTCCGGGCGGGTCCAGGTGCGGATCGGTAATGCGGTAGTCGATGGCATCGAAGGCCCGTGGTGCCCGGATAGCCGGCAAAGGTGACCTGCACGGGCGCCGGCTTGCGGGCAAAGACCAGCAGGCGGTTGCGGGCCATGTGCAGCGTCAGGTCGACCAGGATATCGATGCCGTCCTCGCGAATGCACTGCGGCGAGTCTGCGCGTCGCTCAGAGCGGCCGTATCGCGCCAGACGTCGGAATGACCGCGGAAGCGCTCGGTGAAAGCATCGTGGCGCGGCGACGTCGGCGTAGCAGACGATCTCGAACCGCTGGTGGTCATGCTGGCGAAACAGCGGCAGCAGGTTCCTGCCGACGACGTGGTCGCGAAAGTCGGGCGAGACATAGCCGATCTTCAAGCGGCGGTCGGCAGCGCGGTCGTTGCCATGCGGTCCGGATGAACTCGGCCAAGGGCGCGGCATGCTGCTGGTTCCAGCGGCGGTGTTCTTCGTAGAGGGTCTGGGCATCGTAACCGGGGTGGAATATCTGGGCGTAGACCAGGTTGCTGTGCGCCGCGGCCAGATCCGGCCGCAGTTCCAGCGCCCGGCGGCTGCAGGCGACCGCCTCGTCGAGCCTTCCCTGGTCCTTGAAGACGACGCCCAGGTTGCTGAGGGCTTCGGCGAAGTCGGGGTCGAGTTCCAGTGCCCGGCGATAGCAGGCGGCCGCTTCGTCGAGTTTGCCACGGTCCTTCAAGGCATTGCCCAGGTTGTTGGGGATCTCGGCATGGCTCGGCTTGAGTTCGAGTGCCCTGCGGAAGCAGGCGATCGCTTCGCTCAGTTTTCCCTGGTCCTTGAGGGCATTGCCCAGATTATTGTGGGCTTCGGCAAGGTCCGGCTTGAGTTCCAGGCGCGGCGGTAGCAGGCGATGGCCTCGTCGAGCTTGCCCTGCTCCCTGAGAACCGTGCCCAGGTTATTGTGGGCCTCGGCGAAGTTCGGGTTCAGTTCCAATTCCCGGCGCCAGTAAGCACCGGCTTCATCAGGTTTGCCCTGGTCCTTGAAGGCCGCTCCCAGGTTGTTGTGGATCCCGGCGAAGTTGGGGTCCAGTTCCAGCACGCGGCGGTAAGAGGCGATGGCGTCGTCCAGCTTGCCCTGGTTTTTCAAGGCATTGCCCAGGTTGTTGTGCGCCCGGCAAAATCGGGCTTGAGCTCCAGTGCCCGGCGGTAGCAGGCGACCGCTTCCTCCAGGTTGCCCTGGGCCATCAGCGCGTTGCCCAGGTTGACATGGAAGGCCGGCTCGCCGCCTTTCAAGGCGATCGCCCTGCGAATGGTCTCGACGGCCAGGTCGAGCTTGCCCGTCTGGGAAGCGATCACGCCGAGGAGATGGATGGCGTCGGCATGGTCCGGGTCGACGGTGAGAATCCGGCGATAGATCTGCTCGGCGGCCTGCAGTCGGCCCGTTTGATGGTGTTGGATCGCAGTCGCCAGGGCTTGGAGAATGGTTGGCATCGGGAAGAATCGGCCGTTAATCCTGATACACGCTCGCGTCGCGCTCAATTCGTGTGGCGACGGCGGCGTCCATGCCTCAATAGCGCTATTATGATAAGAAAGCGTTCGCCATGCAACAGGCTTCGCCGATTTGTCAAATGGACTGCACCGCTTGATACCGCACATTCCTCCGCCACGGCTCATAGCCCGCGCGGCGGATCTGCGATTCGATGAAATCGCTGTTCATGCGGAAGGTGGTCCCGGCGGCGGAAACGACGTTCTCCTCGAACATCACCGCCCCAAAATCGTCGGCCCCAAAGCTCAAGGCAATCTGCCCTATCGAAGGGCCCTGGGTCACCCACGAACTCTGCAAGTGGGGAATGTTGTCGAGGAACAGCCGCGCCAGGGCCTGTACGCGAAGGTACTCGGCGGCCGACGTGTTGCCCCGGCCGAGCTTCAATTCGCCCTGCTGATAGGGCCAGGTAATGAAGGCCGTGAAGCCGCCGGTCTCGTCCTGCAGTTGGCGGAGCATCTCCAGGTGCAAGAGGCGATCGTGCCAGGTCTCCTTCACGCCGAACATCATCGTGCAAGTGGACGGGATGCCGAGACGATGGGCCGTGCGATGGACGGCAAGCCACTTTTCGGCCCCCGATTTCAACCGCGCAATCCGCTTGCGAACGTCTTCGACCAGGATCTCCGCCCCGCCGCCCGGCAGCGAACCCATGCCGGCCGCGATCAGCCGCGAGAGCGTCTCCTCGATCGAGAGATTCGAGACCTTGCAAATATGCAGGATTTCGTCGGCCGACAGGGCGTGTAGATTGACAGCGGGGTATTGCCGCTTTATCCAGCGGAAGAGGTCTTCATAATATGCGACGCCGAGTTCCGGGTTGAGCCCGCCCTGGAGCAGGATCTGAATGCCGCCGGCCGCCACGGTCTCGTCGATCTTGGCGGCCAGTTCCTCCTTGCTGAGCTTGTAGCCGCCAGGCCGGCCAGGGGCGCGGTAGAAGGCGCAGAAACGGCAGTAGACGTTGCAGACGTTCGTGTAGTTGATGTTCCGTTCGACGATGTAGGAAACCCGCCGGCCGGGATGCAACTGGTTGCGTCGCGTGTCGGCCGCCAGCCCTAGATCGGCCAGAGAGGCCTCGCCCGCAAGGCGCAGGGCTTCATCGACGGAAAGCCGTTGGCCGTCGGCGGCCTTGCTCAAGAGGCGGTCAAGGGTGCCTGCGTGGTTGGTGGCAATCAAGCGGTAGGTTCCTTCTGGCGGAAGGAGGTTCACATGGCCGATATTGTCATACAACTATTCGCCATCCCTCCCGAGCCGGCGCGGCTTAGGGCGGAACAGCGGCCTGCCTTCCGGCAGGCGTGCGGCGGCGTCGCTCTTCTTTCTTTCGTTCCTGACAACCCGACTCACAACTTTCCCGCCCTTGACCGTCAGCGTGATTGCCATTGCCGGCAACCCGCGAGCAATGCTCCGTTTCTCTGGCTTATCCGACATGCTAATCCTCCGTTTGATGAAACGACGCTCCAGCATGAACTCGCCGCCGGCAAAGAATTGCAGGCGATAATTGCCGGGTGCAGGAAACTCAACGTCTTCCATTTGTACTTCCCAGTCCATAATAGCCGTTCGGTCCGAAAAATCAAGCTCATCCTCTACCCTCAACAGCGGTTCGTGCTCTTCGTCGGCGTCAACGAGGCGAAAAAGTCCCTTCCGGCAGAAGGGACCTACTGCGCTACCGTCTCGTAGACCGTTGTTCGTTCCACCGGCTCCCGGCCCATGGCGCGAATCATGCGGCCAAGCTCATCGATCGTCAATTCGTGCGGGGTCTCGGCCCCGGCCATGTGGTAGATCTTCTCTTCGATCACCGTGCCGTCCATGTCGTTGGCCCCGAACCGCTGGGCGACCTGCGCCATCTTCACGCCGAGCATGATCCAATAGGCCTTGATGTGCGGGATGTTGTCAAGCATCAGCCGGCTGACGGCGATCATCCGCAGGTCGTCGTCGGCCGTCGGGGCGCCGAGCTTTCGCAGGCGGTTGCCCTCGGGATGATAGGCCAGCGGCACGAAGGCCTGGAAGCCGCCCGTTTCGTCCTGCAGCTCCCGCAGCCGCAGGAGGTGGTCGATCCGCTCCTCGCGGGTCTCGATCGTGCCGTACAAGATCGTGCAGTTCGATTTCAGCCCCAACTGGTGGGCCGTGCGGTGGATGTCGAGCCAGCCGTGGGCATCGACCTTGTCGCGGCAGATTCGCTTCCGCACCCGCTCGGCGAAGATCTCCGCCCCGCCGCCCGGCAGCGAACCGAGGCCGGCCTCGATCAGTTGCTCCAGCACCTGGCGATACGACATGCCGAACTTCTTGGCGAAGTAATGGATCTCTACCGCCGTAAAGGCCTTCAAGTGCAAGGCCGGAAAGCGGACGCGGATCGCCCGCAGCAGGTCGGTATAGTAGTCGAACGGCAAATGCGGATTCAGCCCGTTGACGATGTGGACCTCGGTCATGCCCGGCTGGTAGCGTTTCTCGATCCACTCCAGGGCCTGTTCCAGGCTCATCGTGTAGGCGCTGGGCATGCCCCACTTCAGCCGCGCGAACGAGCAGAACGCGCAGCTCGCCTCGCAGACGTTCGTCGTGTTCAGATGCAGGTTGCGATTGTAGTAGGTGACGTTCCCGTGCAGCCGCTCGCGGGCCGCGTTGGCAATCTGGCCGACCGTGAGCAAGTCCGGGTGCGTGAAGAGCAAAATGCCGTCGTCGAGGTCGAGCCGCTGGCCGGCTTCAACCTTGTCGGCAATTTCGCTGAGATTGCGATCGATGTTCATGATGGTTCGTCCTCCAGAGCGGTCAACTGGCAACTGCCTAAGAGTTCGTCAAGCAGGCTCGGCGCGGCCAGCAGCGGGTCGTTGGGCGTCTGGCCGTCAAGCGCCACATAACCCAGGTGCGAGGCGCCGAAGTTAAGGGCCACCTGCGCCAGCTTGGGGCCGAGCGTGGCCAGCGGCGCCATGACTTCGACTTTCGCCGGCAGAATCAGCCGGGCCAAGGCGATCGCCCGCAAAACGTCGACGCCCGTGAAACCGCCATCGCATCCAAGTTCACCGTCAAAGGGCCGTCCTGCAATGGGATACCAGAAAGTCGCGGTCTCGCCGGGCAAAAGCTCGCCACGTGTGGCGATAAGTGTCCGGCAGAACGACTCCCAATCGGCCAACGGCTGGCCGATAGGCTGTGGTGAATCGGGCACGGCGGTTACGCGCTCGAACGGCAAAGGCCCCGCCGCCGGCGACGAACCCGGGACATCAGGCCGACCATGAGTCCATGGTGCCCGCCGTGTACTCATGGTCGGCGTGATGAGTATGGCAAGCCGCAATTGGACCAACTTTCCCAGGAGCGGCAGGCCGGCGCGGCTCAAGGCCAGTGCCTCGTCCAGGTTCAAATCGCTACCGGCGGCGACTTTTTCGGCCACCGCGTCCAGTCCGGCGATGCTCAACTGTCGCCACAAAAAGCAGTCCGTCGCCGACTGACATTAAAGCGCAACGCCCCCCTCTCTGGAGTTGCTGGGCGCGTCGGGCTTTAGTTCGGGAGCGGTCGTCATGCTGACTCATTATATCCTGATCGACCGGTCAGTACATCTCGAACATTTGTTCGCCGCCGTGCTCGGGATTGCCGATCAGTTTCGCACCCCGCGGGTCTACTACCAGGTCGAGATTCTCTAGCGGAATCTGGCCGACGAGGACGGGGACGTCGTCGGGGACCTCCAGAACGTCGACGGGGCAGTCGCGGCCTTGGATGGTCAACCGCACCGCCTCGTATTTGTCGGCCTCGCAAACGCCTTTACTGGTGGTGACCCGCTTCGTTCCCCGCTTATCCAGCCCCAATTGGCGGATCAGTCGCGTGGGGAGCGAGAGGATCGACGCCCCCGAGTCGACCAGCGCATCGCCGACGACGACTCGCCGGACCTGATCAGGGCGCAGGACACCGAGTTTCACGGCGTAAAGATCTTGAAAATTCTCGATGATCACTTCGGTCAGGACTCGGCCCATCGTGGCATTCTCCATGGGAATCACCTTTGTGCCTTTCAGTCGCGGTGAAACGGATCTCCTCGACAGAATTATAGAGGATGCCAGGAGTCGTGTAAAGCGAACGGAGTCGGGCACCGGGCGCTTGCCGGGCTACTCGGCTCAGCGCGTCAGCCAACCACGCGACGGAGCATGGAACTTGCCCAGGGCCTTGCCGCCTAGGTTGTAGGCCAGGGAGTGCCGGCTACTCGCTCACGGCGCATCATTGCCGTTCCGGCAGCCGGGGGCTTCACAACCGTGTTCTTACTAGTAAACTAGATAACTAGATCGCAAGTCCCACGAATTGGTCCCTTCCGGTCTCACGTGCGAATCGGCTCGCGACCGCACTGAAGCCGCCCTTTAGGCAGAATCTTCGCCAAAAGGCGGGAGTCCAGCGGGCGTTTTGCGGCGATTACTCTTGTCCCTGGTTATCAAAAATGATAAAATAGCGATAGGCTGGATTCGATGCCCTGGTATGACATCTTCTGGAACTACGAGGACGAGGACGGCAATGTGGCCCACATCGCCGAAAACGACCTGACGCCGGAAGACGTCAATGCCGTGCTTATGGATCCGGTCGAAACGGGCAAGAGCCGCTCGTCGAAACGTCCTATCGCATTCGGTTACACGCCGGATGGCCGGTACATCTGCGTGGTGTATGAGGAAATCGACGAGTACACGCTTTAGTTACGGCATTTGAGGTGGAGGATTAAGGCGATGATCAAGCGACAGGTCCGCAATGTCAACAAGGCGCTTACCGAAGAGGAGCGTGCGCGACACGCTCGTATTCGTGGACAGATCGAACAAGAGAAGCCGGCACTGATTGCTCGGGGACGGCGTGCCAAAGAGCGGCACAACCGATTGCGGGAAGCCGTCGGCGCGCTGAAGGCCACGCGCGAGGCCCTCGGTCTGACCCTCGCGGACATCAAGGCCCGCACGGGCATCGAGAAAGGAAACTTGTCGCGTTTGGAAAACGCGCCGAACCCCAACCCAACGATCGAAACACTGACCCGCTACGCCGATGCCGTCGGCAAAGAACTGGTCATCACCTTGGTCGACAAAGCCCAAGGCTCGTAAACGCGCTATAGATGTTCCATCCCGCGGATTGTCAAGTACGTCGAATCCGAAATCACCGAAGCGAAGGATCAACTTACCAAGCAAGGCGTCGAGTTTTCGGCAACGGACCGTAGTCTACGGTTCAACGTCGACCTTCAACAGTTGAAGGACCAAGCAGCCGTGCATGAGTGGATTGTGCAAAAGTTGGCCCCTCAGTGCCTGGCGAACTCGAAGGGCGATCAGCCGGCTTCCACGGGTGGGGCAGTTGCCTTGTATCGAGAGCAGCATTTCGACTCATTCGTAGCGTAAACCTTTTCGCTTCGCCGCCGCTCGCGTATACTTTGGATTGGACTCGATGGCAAGAGAAAGTCGCCGCGCCCGGCGAGTGGTGTGCGAATAATCGACCCGCTTCTTGCCGTTCGAGCCCTATCGTTCTCTAATCCACGGGGTGCCGCAAGGCTGAGAGCAAACCCATTGAACCTGATCTGGTTAGCACCAGCGAAGGGAAGGAGAAAACAGCGTGTCCATTACCCAGGAGGCCAGCGACGTAGGACGGATTGCCAATCCGTCTTACAACGCGTCATCATCCAACGGCAAGCCGCCCGAGGCGGTCGAGCGCGTCTATGTCGAGGTTGCCGACGGTGTCCGCGTTCCGGTGCGAAAAATCAATCTTACGGCCGGCGATCCCGTCTATGTCTATGACACGGCCGGCCCTCAGGACCACGATATCCACGTAGGTCTTCCGCCGCTGCGGGGAGAGTGGATCTGCTCGCGCGGCGATTGCGACGAGGTGGCGCCGCTGAAGAGCCCTGCGACCGAGACGCTGATCCCGGAGAAGCTGCAACGGCCCAGGGTCCTCCGCGGCCGCGGCCCGGTCACGCAGTTGCACTATGCCCGGCAGGGCATCATCACGCCGGAGATGCGTTTCGCCGCCGCCCGCGAGAATCGGGATCCGGAGTTCGTGAGGTCCGAAATCGCCCGCGGCCGCGCGATCCTGCCGGCCAACATCAACCATCCCGAGAGCGAGCCGATGATCATCGGCCGCAACTTCCTGGTGAAGGTCAACGCCAATATCGGCAACTCGGCCGTCCGCTCGTCGATCGACGACGAAGTCGAGAAACTGCAATGGGCCACGCGCTGGGGCGCGGATACGGTGATGGACCTTTCCACCGGCGCGAACATCCACGCCACGCGGGAGTGGATCGTGCGGAACTCGCCCGTGCCGATCGGCACCGTGCCGATCTACCAGGCCCTGGAAAAGGTCCACGGCAAGGCCGAGGACTTGAATTTTGACGTCTATTACCGGACGCTCCAGGAGCAGGCCGAGCAGGGCGTCGATTATTTCACGATCCATGCCGGGGTGCTCTTGCGCTACATCCCGTTGACCGCGCGGCGGGTGACGGGCATCGTCTCCCGCGGCGGTTCGATCCTGGCTAAGTGGTGCCTCACGCATCACGCCGAGAACTTTCTCTACACCCGCTTCCGCGAGCTCTGCGAACTCATGGCCCGCTACGACGTGGCCGTCTCGCTGGGCGACGGGCTGCGGCCCGGCTCGATTGCCGACGCCAACGACGAGGCCCAGTTCGCCGAGTTGGACACCTTGGGCGAGTTGACCAAGATCGCCTGGGAGTACGGCGTGCAGGTGATGATCGAAGGGCCCGGTCACATTCCCATGCACCTGATCAAGGAAAACGTCGATCGCGAGATGGAAGTCTGCCACGAGGCACCGTTCTACACGCTGGGACCGCTGACGACCGACGTTGCCCCGGCCTACGACCACATTACTTCGGCGATCGGCGCGGCGATGATCGGCTGGTACGGCACGGCGATGCTCTGCTACGTGACGCCGAAGGAGCATCTCGGCTTGCCCGATCGCAACGACGTGAAGGAAGGGATGATCGCCTACAAGATCGCGGCCCACGCGGCGGACCTGGCCAAGGGTCATCCCGGCGCCCAGGACTGGGACGACGCCCTCTCGAAGGCCCGCTTCGAGTTCCGCTGGGAGGACCAGTTCAATCTATCGATGGATCCCGAGCGGGCCCGCGAGTATCACGACGAGACGCTGCCCATGCCGGGGGCGAAGCTGGCCCATTTCTGCAGCATGTGCGGCCCTCATTTCTGCTCGATGAAGATCACGCAGGACGTGCGAAAATATGCCGCCGAGCATCGTCTCGAGGAGGAAAAAGCCCTTGCCGTTGGGATGCAGGAAAAGGCCGAGGAGTTCAAGGCGCGGGGGGCGAAACTGTACTGATAATCCTGCTGGTCAAATGCGGGCGAGAGGACTCGAACCTCCACTCCTTGCGGAATCAGATCCTAAGTCTGACGCGTCTGCCAATTTCGCCACGCCCGCGCGGCCCGAGGAAACCGGATTGAAATGCTCCAGGTCCTGAAGTTGCAGCCTGCCCTGGCAATCTACCACTTTTTGCGGCGTCCGGCAAGGCAGCCGAATCGACCAGCCCCCTCTCCCCTCCGAAGTGCTTGCCAGTAGGCATTCAAATCGGTGGGACTCGCTCCACTGGGCCCACTCGGCCCACCCTACAGCGGCAACCGATCCTCACAGGACACGTTTCACCGGCAAAATGTTCGTGTTATACTGGCCGCTTTCCGCTCACCCACCGCCCTCAAGCCTGCCCCTCTCCCAAAGGGAGAGGGGAGTCAAGAGCCAAACCGCCATGATGCCACGCGTTCCCATCGCACCGCAAGGGCCGCAGTTCTCACGCATGGTCTACGGGACCTGGCGGATGCTCAGCGACCAGCCGACCGCGCAGGAGATCAACCGCCGCCTCCAGGCCTGCCTGGAACTCGGCATCACCACGATCGATACGGCCGAAATCTACGGGCTGTACGAGGTCGAACGGGCGCTGGGCGAGGCGCTGGCCCTATCGCCCGGACTGCGCGACAAGTTGGAGATCGTCACCAAGGCCGGAATCTACGTGCCGTGCAAGTATCATCCCGATCGCCGCACGGCCTTCTACGACGCCAGCGGCCCTCGGACGGTCAAGAGCCTGGAGAAATCGCTCCGCTTCCTCGGCACGGATCACGTCGAACTGCTCCTGGTCCATCGGCCCGACTGGCTCACGCCCGCCGCCGACACGGCCGGCGGACTGAATCAACTGCTGCGGGAGGGCAAGATCAGGGCGGCGGGCGTTTCGAACTACTCGGCGGCACAATTCGATCTCTTGAACAGCCGCATGGAGCAGCCGCTGGCGACCAACCAGATCGAGTTCCACCTGCTGCGGATGGACCCCATCGACGACGGCACGCTGGCCCAATGCGAGAAGGCGGGCGTGTTGCCGATGGCCTGGAGCCCTCTGGCGGGCGGACGGCTGTTCGATCCGACCAACGAAGCCGCCCAGCGGATCGCCAAGGCGGTCGAGGCGATGGCCCCGCGCTATGCCGGGGCCAGCGTCGAGCAGTTGGCCTATGCCTGGATCCTGGCCCATCCCAGCCGGCCGCTGCCGATCATCGGCACCAACCGTATCGAGCGGATACGCTCGGCGGCCGCCGCAGTCAATATCGCGCTCGGCCGGGAGAATTGGTACGCCCTGTGGGAGGCTGCGCAAGGACGCAAAGTGCCGTAGAGGCACCTACAAAAACCGCACCAGTTCTGTTGGACTTATGAGTCTTTCTTTCTCCGGCGCTGTCGAGCAGCGAGTTTCCTTAATATGCCGATGCCCTTTGCCTCCAGATGCTCAAAATCAGGACGTTCCTTGATGGGAGCGATCAGCGATCCTGACTCGTTTCCGAGTGCATCGCCAAAGCTCCCGGCAATCCGCGCGACGATGGCATCCCATTTTCGCAGTTCCCGTAGCAGCCGATCGATATCGCGGTGCTTTGCGTACCGCGTATCGTCGCGAATTCGCACGTTCAGACCAGCCGCGTGGATCTTGTCAAGCAACTCGATCAGCGAAAGATGTGCCTTGAGGAAGTTTGCCTCCCCGCCGAGCTTCGGATTGCCGGCGTATTGCGTCTTGCAGAATGAATGCCAGGAATAGCAACCGCGTCGTCCCGTCGGGAACTCAATCGGATCACCCTGACCGATATGCCGGCCTCGTTCAGAACCATCCTTGTTCCGTTCGATGACATCCTCGCGATGAAGCACGACCGGCGGATGACTCGCCAGGCCGATCGGAGCGCTTTCCGAGCCCTGGACATGCACAAAAAAGAACATCGCGTGCAGTGCCGGCACATACACCGTTTCTTGTTCTCCGCCCCCGCACTTGCGCGGCAGGTACAATCCGCCCTGGCGAAACGAAGCGTCGTAAGGGCGAAAAGCGAACTTATCGTCCGGAGGATCCTGCTCGTAGATTTCCGAGACCTTGTCGAAGGGGAGCTTAATCGCGATGGTACGAAACTTCGCGATCAGCCGCCGCGCGGATGGCAAGTCAGCTTTTGTTTTCCACTCGTAATAGACCGTCAATCCCAAAGTGGCCTACCTTCGCAACTGTTCGTCGGACTTCCGCTTCTTCTGAATCGAGACACCGCCGTAGTTCTTTTTGAGGCTGCCGACCTTGGCGGTGTTCTCGTTGGTAAAGGAGTATTCCCACTCTCCACCTACTTCTTGGCTGCATTTGACGCACAAGACAGTGCCGGGAATTGCTTCCAATCGCTCGACCGGAATGTCAGACTTGCAACGCTTGCAGGGACGGGGGCTCAGTTTCATGCAATCGCTCCATGACGAGATTAGCAAAAGCGCGAGAAAAAAGCCAGCTTACGATGCTTTCGCAAGCTGGCCTGATTTACAGTGGCGGGGGCAGGATTTGAACCTACGACCTCGAGGTTATGAGGCGACCCCGCGGGCCTTGCCAAAAAACACGTATTTCAGAGCACAGTAACATCTTACGCGAAATCGGAACGATTTGCAAGGGGTGTGAAGTTCATAGAAGTTCATGGCAGAAAACGCGGGGAAATGGGGTCTTTTTTGGGCGTGGGGGTCAAGGGGGTCAGGTGTACGAGCGTCGCGGCCGCGGTGCTATCGTACCTCGGCGGTCAGTGGCAAGACGGCTCCGCGTTGACCCCCGCTTGACCCCTGCCGCGGAAAGCGCCGGGGGACGGCCAGATTAGAGCAAGCGAGCGAAGCGAGCGCACGATTTGAAATTCTGGGGACGGTCCGGCGCAAGAAAAGGCCCTGCCTCGAAGGGCAGGGCGCGGGGTGGTTCGTCTCGGCTGCGGGCCGGTGTCAGTCTGCCGGCGCCGTCTCGGTTTCCTGGGGGTGCATAAGCTGCGATTCCCAATAGAGGCGCTCTGCCTCGGTCAAGTACTCGTCTTCCTCCTGGGCGTCGTCGTCGGGAAGATCGGTGAAATTGATTTCAAGGGGCATGGTCACTTCTCCTGCGGGGTTGGGGGTTCTTCGGCGAACATCGGTAAAGCTGCCGGCCGTTCGGCTGCCGGCGGGGTCGAGGGCTCCTCAAGGCTGCCGGCGTAGTCGAAAAGCAAGCCTTGGTCGGGATGGTCGTGCAGACCTAAGAAAAGCTCGGCCGTGGGGTCAATCCACTTGCCGTTGCGTCGGTGGGGCATGGTTCTTTCTCCTGGGTCAAGAGTTGGGCAAGGCGGGTCAATTCGGAACGGGTGCGACGTGGAAGGCGTTTGCGGTTATTGCGTCTGCGGTGCCCCTCAAATTCATCAAGGGCGCGGCTGATTACGGCATGGATCGGCGTCCATGCCCCTCGGTCCCCCTGCTCGGTCTGCGGCACGTTGGCATACGCTCGGCCACTACGCTCGCGCTGGCGGTCGATGTCGGCCGCAAGCCGCAAGAGGCGGTCGTATACGGCCGTGGGCAGGCGTACCATCTTGTGGTTCTCGGTGGCGCTCACGGGCAACCCTCCTCGATCAAGTGCCGCAAGCGGGGAAGGTCTTTCTGCAGTTCGTCGCGCGTGCCGTACGGGCCAATAAAGACCTTTTCCAGGCTGCAACGATGGCCCATCTGGGCATAACGGCCAAAGGGCCACGGGTAGACGGTGACTTGCAAGCCAGAGCAACGAAGGCGGCGCACGGCGTCGGCGATTCGGTTCCCCTCGATGGGCAACAGCGTGCGGGCCGTTTCCTCGGCTGCCGGCGGTGGCGCTGGCATTGGTGCCTCGGCTGCGGATCCCGGTTTCGGCATGCGTGCGGGGTGGCGCTTGGTTGCCTCTCCGCGTTTATTGATGCAAGGCGAACCGGCTGCGGCGTGGCAAGTCGGGCAGGGAATCTCAAGATTAGGCTTCATGGTCTTACCTCGGTTAGGCGCGCCACTCGTTGGCGCTGCGGTTGTTGGTTTCTCGGTCAATGGTCTCGGTCAAGCGGGTCAAGGCGTCTGCAAGGTCGGCAAGCTGATCGGCAAGGCGGTCAATCCGATCGGTCAAGAGCAAGAGGCGATCGGGTTTCGGTTTGACGGGGGAGCGTTTCATCGGCGCGCCTCGCATCGATGGCAAGCGCAGGTCAGCAAGAATTCAAGCTCATGCGGTTGGATGGCGGGCATAAAGCCGCCGTGACGAAGCCAGTTGCGCAGGTCGTCGGCATGCTCGCGCGCTTCGTCCGTATCGCGTGTTTCAAGCGCGTCGAGAATCATTTGGAAACAGGCGTTGGGGTCCATCGTTCGTCTCTCCTGGGCAAAGGGTGTAAACAGGGGCGTGCGGGTTTTGGTTGTCATGCCTGACCCCCGCTAACAAGCTGTCGTTATCCAAGGGGGCCTAGAAGTTGGCGGGCGCGGGCTCCAGTTCAACCGGCGCGGGGTCAGCCGTGCTAACCAGCCAGTCACAAAAGTCCTCGGGCAAGCCGTTCCACCCCTCGGGGCGAATCCACGAATACGTAGGGGCGTGCCACGTGAACCCCTCGGCGCGGAGGCCGCGTAAGACTTCATCACTCGGGCGCGTGGAAAAGCGGATGGCGCATTGCTGGTAATTGATAATCACGTTCATGGGTGTAAACTCCCTTGGCGAGACAAGGCGGCGCGGCGTGTGTCGGTGTCCCGGCCAACGAGCCGGAATCCCCCCGCCACAACTTTTTTGGGCCGCACTGCCTTAAATCCTCCGAACGTCAAACAGGCGCTTGGGAAAGGAAGTGTGCCCTTCGCTGGACAAGGCCGAGATTCGCCCTGCTATCTCGAGGAAGGAAATCGCGAATCCCGGCGCAGGCCAGCGAAGAGGCACAAGAGGCCGCCTTTGCGCAGCGAAGAACAGCGGCCGGTCTTAGAAAGCTGTCCCCATTCCACAGTCCGTCTTCTTTACCAAAACGCCTGTAGTGAGGATTTAAGGGAGTGTGGATCCAAAAACAGCGAAGCGCAAAATCCCCCCGAAATTCCACCTCGCCGAAGGGCGAGTTCAGACGAGCGTCCGCCTGCCGGCGTACCCGGCGATCAGCAGGCGGACAAGAGGCGGACCCAACGAGGTGCGATCACGTAGGCAGGATGCCGAGCCAAGACGTGTGGAGCGCAGAGAGATGGTCGGAAAGTCGAGAAATCGTGGCTGGTGCTCCGCGAAGCGTTATCAGGATGGCGCAAGTATGGGTTCGCACCCGGCGGGGTTTGTGTCGGCCCGCCGAAGAACCACGAGACCCGGCCTCTTCAGCGCCTTGGGCCCCGACGAGCGGGCGGGATGGCCGGGCCATTTGGCGAATGGAACCTGCCTAAATGTTCCCCCACCCCTTGATTGAAAGTTCGATGGCTGGCAAAATGGGGGTGGATGACCCAGACCCTTGGGAGAAGGACAAACCGATGGCGATTGATATTGGGGAAGTACCTGACGACCCTGACCTTGCTGTCTTGAAATTGTGCCAGCTGTGGCACGACTTTCGATATTCAGACAGGGCACCCGACCTGGACGACCGTTCAATAGCAGAGTTCTACGCCCTGATACTAGTAATGGGGGACACCTACGACCTGAATTTCACTGGACCGCCGCTGGGAAATGGCGCGCCAATTGACAGGATGCGGATATTCCTAGATTCCCAGTTTGAAGCGATTCAGAAACGCACCAGTGCCAAGATAAGAGCCGCGCAGATTGATGAGTCAACGGAGCGGTTTACGGCTCTGCTTGGTCGCGGCTTCTGCTACGAGTTCGCGGACGCCGACTTGAAGCGAATCCAGAAATTGATAAACGAGCTGCGGGACTTGGTTACCCAATCCGACCAGATTGAAGAGAAGCACAAGGCTCGTATCCTTCGCCGCCTTGAACGTCTCCAGTCGGAGCTTCACAAGAAAGTCGCGGACCTTGACCGCTTCTGGGGTCTCATCGGCGATGCCGGAGTCATGCTTAGAAAACTCGGGCATGACGCCAAGCCAATGGTGGACCGCATTCGGGAAATTGCGGATATTGTCTGGCATACCCAGTCGCTCGCGGAAGGACTGCCCAGCAGTTCCGCTTCCCCGTTGTTGACTTTTGACGACAGCAAGAAGGACGGGGACCAGCCGCAGCGCAGGGAGTTGTTGGAGTAAGACCACCATGAACCCGTCAACCTACTACCCGCCAGAGTACGGGGTGAACCAATTCCACTGCCCATATTGCGGCGTCTACGCCAAGCAAATATGGTCCAACCTTGCGACTACTCACCAGTACGGCGGTTCATACCGTCCTTTTGATATCGATGAACTGGGGGCAGCTCAGTGCTGTCATTGCGGTAAGTATTCCATCTGGCACAGAAAGCAAATGATTATGCCGGATGGTGGTAGCGCGCCCTTGCCCCATCCTGAGATGCCCGAAGACGTAAAGGAAGACTTCAACGAAGCTCGAGGGATCGTCGCCAAGTCGCCGAAGGGAGCGGCTGCCTTGTTGCGGCTCGCCATTCAGAAACTCATGGTCGATCTCAAGCAGTCAGGGAAGGATCTGAATGACGACA
Source organism: uncultured Planctomycetia bacterium (assembly GCA_963824275.1). Taxonomy (GTDB): domain Bacteria; phylum Planctomycetota; class Planctomycetia; order Pirellulales; family Thermoguttaceae; genus JANXQG01. The sequence continues at coordinate 659,648 of CAWGOT010000015.1, forward strand.
TTGGCAATCTCGTGAAGATGGGGCTGTCGGCTATGGTGCAGCAGTCCCTTGATGCGGTGCGGGTTATCGGGAACAAGTGCGTCCACCCTGGCACAATAAACCTCGACGATAACCCAGAGACAGCCCAAGCCTTGTTTGGTCTGGTCAACATCGTCGTTGACGAGATGATTGCCAAGCCCAAGGCGGTAAAGGCATTGTACGGTTCACTGCCGAAGCCCAAGCTGGACGCCATCGCGGCGCGGGACAAGCCCAAACGATGATATGGTGTGCTGACCCACGAATGAGAAGACCCAGCAGGCGGGTGTCCACCCCCAGCCGTCCTATCTGTCGGTGTACTGACCGATCCGCAGCCGGACAAGATGCGGACCCAACGAGGTTCCATCACGCAGGCAGGATGCCGAGCCAAGACTTGTGGGGCGCGGAGAGGTGTTTGGGGAGCAAAGGAATCGCGGCTCGGGCTCGGCGAAGCGTTATCAGGAGGTGCAGGGAAGCTGACAACGGAAGAACGCGAGGCGATTGCCAAAAAAAGGCGCTGAAGCGCGCTGGCACAGGAGGGATCAAGGCTGACTTGGCGGCTGTGCGGGAGGGACAATTGGCCTAAATTGCCCTGGCGGGGGTGCAGGGGCAAGCTGAAGTCCTGGGGGAAGCATCATTGGCATCTGCCAGACTTTTACAAAAGCATTGCCTAGGTGGTTTTCGATGATTTTCGCAGCGGGAGAAAATCCAAACGTATGCAAAGTTGCATGAAAGACGGACAGCACGGCATCCTGAAATTCTGAATCTTGTTCCAGATGCTCCACGCGAAGCCCCATTTGTTCTAGCCTCCGTCGTGGGATATGCCGTCCGTGGGTTTTCCATTCGCCATGATTCGCCAGCCATGCCGCAATTTTCTTTGCCTTCGTATCCTTGTCGCGGTCCTTCTTGAACATCCATCGCTTTAGCCAGTCGGTGACTAATGATTCCGAAACGCTGCTAACGTCGTCGCATGTAATCAGTAAATGCGGTCCATATTGCTGCAACATCGGAATCCACGCGGGCAGTTTTTTGGGATCACGGCATTCAATAACCGCTTTGTCGAACTGGTCCTTTATGGCCTGGGCCGGGACAAAGATCATTTGACCACCGACCGGGGAACGAATCAGAATCTGTGGATCAATCGGACCTAAAAACGAATGCTTCCCAAGGGCTACAACGTCCCCGCTACAGGCAAGCATCGTTGCCGCCGAAAGAGCCAGTTGGGGCACAATTACGCGTATATTAGTAAACTTCGACCGAAGATACTCAACAAAGGACTCGGTAGCTTCAAGTCCCCCGCCAGGAAGGTGCAGAATTAAATCGAGTTGCTTTCCGCGCATTCCGTGAATGACCGTCATCAAGCCGGTCATGTCTTCGTCGTTGATGCTCAGAAGCGGCTGTGGAACGTCTGGTCCCGGCGTAGTAAACCGGGTGGCATAAAGAATGACGTTTCGGCCAGTTTTCGCAAAGAGTTTAGCCAGGTATTTTCTGCGAATACCATCAGCGTCGGGCGGCCCATGCCGCTCGTTTATAGACTTTTGGAACTCCTCTAAGATCTGATTCCAGGCTGGCATGATGAAACCAAGTTAGTTCGTATGGCTGGCATACGATCCGTTGGCTTCCGGTGCCCAGAAGAAATGAGACACGTCAGATTGAGCCTTCAGTGCGGCGATGGTTACTGCGACGACATCGGCGACACCGGGGAGACGTTCGGCTTGGCGCAACAATTCAGCCCGTTGCGTCAAACGGGGATTACGTTTTTTCGGCTTTTTCCTGCGCTAGCGGTAGACATCTCGCAACTCCTTGGCATTACTAGGTTACTACAGGAAAGTATACAGGTTAACGTCGAAATTTGCAAGTGTAATGTTGAGGAAATCCGATCTCGACCATTCACTACTTAAGCGGTCAGGTATTTTCGGTTTCGGTAGAATTGGGTGGCGGCAAGGCCTCGGTTATCGGGGCCGACTCGACGGTCAGAGCCTGCTGTTTCGCCGTTTCCTGGGCAATGAGGGCCAGGAGCTGCTCGTCGGTCATTTCGCGGACCGTGAGTTGGATGGGACCGCCCCGCGTTCCGGTAACCTCAGTCTGCTTGGGCGGATCAAGGCCCTTGAGCTCGCGGATCGCCTTCAAGGCCTCCATAGCCTTGGCCAGGAGGGCAGCGTCGCCCGACTGCCGCTCGGTGGTCTTGGTCCGCTTGCGAGTCATTGAGGCCAGCAGCGAATTGACGGCGTCGAGGTCGGAACCAGGCGTCTTGGCGGGGAGCGTGGACTCGGTCTTCCGCTTGACCCGGTCTTCCTCCGAGCGGTGCCAGGCTTTCATGGCCTCTTGCCAGAGGTGTTCGTAGCGGGCGAGGAGCTTGGCCCGCCAGTGCTTGACGTTGGTCTTGGCCTCGGCAAGCTGCGCGGCGCGGATCTCGGCGGTCCACTTCCGGATGGTCGCGCGGCAGAAGCCGAGGCGCATCGGCTATTTCCTGGAGGCTTTTGCCCTCCACGTGCATGCGCGCCGATGTCGGCAAGCGCGGCCGTCTTGCGGCGCGGCGGG
>CAWGOT010000016.1:0-16425 GCA_963824275.1 uncultured Planctomycetia bacterium
CGCAACCGAGGAAAACGGAGTGGCGCCGAGGGCGGCGCGGGGCCCGCCCAATGCGGACTTCCCTCATGCCGCAATAACTGCATGCCCGAGACTGTGGCCGATACCTGCCGTATCTACGTCCTGCCCAAACTCTACGGGGCCGGCTGGGCCGACGACCAGATCCAGGAGCAGCATTCCTTCACGGACGGGCGGATCGTGCCCGCCGCGAAGAAGATCCGCCGCCTGAAACAGAAACGGGCCGATTACCGGCTCCGCTACACCCGCGATTTCCCCATCGCCGTGGTCGAGGCCAAGGCCAGCTACAAGTCGGCGGGCGACGGGCTCCAGCAGGCCAAGGAATACGCCGAAATCCTCGACCTGAAATTCGCCTACGCCACCAACGGCAAGGAGATCATCGAGTTCGATCCCAAGGACAAGACCTTCGCCCCCTTCGGCGACGCCCGCTGGAAGATCACGGGCCGGAAGATCAGCAAGGGCCGGGAGATCTATTTCGCCATCTACCAGGCGATCGCCGAGGACGAGAACCGGCCGGGCCTTTACCGCCAGTACCCGCCCGACTTCTTCGACTTGATCATCATCGACGAATGCCACCGGGGCAGCGCCCGCGACGAGAGCACCTGGCGGGAGATCCTGGAATACTTCAAGCCCGCCTACCAGCTTGGCCTGACGGCGACCCCCAAGTGCGAGACGAACGCCAATACCTACGCCTATTTCGGCGCCCCAGTCTACACCTACAGCCTGCGGCAAGGGATCGACGACGGCTTCCTGGCCCCCTACCGCGTGCATCGGATCATCACGACGTACGACGCCTTGGGCTGGCGGCCCTCCCAGGGCGAACTCGACCGCTACGGCAAAGAAATCCCGGACGAAGAATACCAGACCAAGGATTTCGAGCGGGCGGTGGCCCTGCTCGCCCGCACCAAGGCCATCGCCAAGAGCATCACCGACTTCCTCAAGAAGACGAACCGTTGGGACAAGTCGATCGTCTTCTGCGTCGATCAGGAACATGCCGATGGATTGCGGCGGGAACTGAACAACCTGAACGCCGATCTGGTGCGGCAGAACCCCAACTATGTCTGCCGGGTGACTTCCGACGAGGGCGACGTGGGCCTGGGGCACCTGAGCAAATTCCAGGACGTGGAGACCGATGCCAGGTCGCCGGTGATTCTCACCACGTCGCAACTGCTGACCACGGGTGTCGATGCCCCCACCTGCAAGAACATCATCCTGGCCCGCGTCGTCAATTCGATGGTCGAGTTCAAGCAGATCATCGGCCGCGGCACGCGGCTCCGCGACGATTACGGCAAGTATTTCTTCAACATCCTCGATTTCACGCAATCGACCCGCCTCTTCGCCGATCCCGAGTTCGACGGCGATCCGGCCGTTGTCACCGAACAAGGGATCGACGACGAGGGCAATCCCACCGGCGAGGAAAGCGAAGTCGCGCCGGCCGAGCCCGAAGACGCCGAAGACGAAGCCGGCACGACGCCGGGTCCCGAGGAAGAGGTTCCGGGCGAAAAGCGGCAGAAATTCTATGTCGATGGCGGTCAGGTCGAGATTGCCGCTCACCTGGTCTACGAGCTTGACCCCGGCGGCAAGCAACTCCAGGTGGTCGAATACACCGACTACACGGCGTCGAAGGTGCGGACGCTTTTCCCCAATGCGGCCGAGTTGCGGAAGAGATGGGCCGATCCGGCCCGCCGCAGTGAGATTATCGAGGCCCTGGCCGAGCGAGGGATCGAGTTTGACGAATTGGCCGATGCGGCCAGACAGCCCGATGCTGATCCGTTTGATCTGCTTTGCCACGTGGCCTTCAATGCTCCGCTGCGGACCCGCCGGGAGCGGGCCGACCGCTTGAAGATGGACCGCAAGGACTTTTTCGACAAGTACGCCCCGGAGGCCCGTTGCATTTTGGAGGAGCTTTTGGAGAAATACGCGCAGCACGGCGCCGCGCAGTTCGTGATTCCGGAGATTTTGGAGGTCCCGCCGCTCAGCGAGCATGGCAACGTGCTGGAGATTGCGGACAAGTTCGGCGGCGTGGAGAAGCTGCGCGAGGCGATTGCCGAATTGCAGACCTTGTTGTATGCTGCGGCGTAAACCAATTCGCACTGTAAGATGGAGAAGCTGAAGCAGTTCAGGGGATGCGATTGCACGCCCGTTTACGGGCGTTTTCGCCGTAGGCGGTACTAGGCCCGTGCTTCAGCACAGGTGGAAATTGGAGAGCAACAGGCGGGAGCAGTCTAGCGGATGCAATTGGACGCCCGTTTACGGGCGTTTTCGCCGTAGGCGGTACTAGGCCCGTGCTTCAGCACGGGTCACGGATGCGGGCGATCCTCTCCCCCGCAACTCCCGCCCGGCCCGCCCGCCTTCGGCGGGCGGGCCGGGCGGGAGTTGCGGCCGTTTGGTGGCGCTTTCAACACCCGTGCTGAAGCACGGGCCTACTATCGCCTACGGCGGGAAAGGGCCATAAATGGCCCTCCACTACTGAATTCGGAAAAGCGTTCACATGCCCAAGCAACCCAAGAAACCTGACGCACCCCAGACCACGGCCCAGCAGCTCGGCAGCCTCATCAAGTCGGCCCGCGACATCATGCGGAAAGACAAAGGACTCAACGGCGACCTCGACCGCCTGCCGATGCTCACCTGGGTCATGTTCCTCAAGTTCCTCGACGACCTGGAGCAAGTCGAGGAAACGAGGGCGGCCATCGGCGGCAAGCGCTACCGCACGGCCATCGAACCGCCCTACCGCTGGCGGGATTGGGCCGCCAAGAAGGACGGCATCACCGGCGACGAGCTCATCAAATTCATCAACAACGACGAGGCGGTCCGGCCCGACGGCACCAAGGGCGCCGGGCTGTTCGCCTGCCTCAGGGCCTTGCAGGGGCAAAACGGCGACGGCCGCCGCGACGTGATCGCCAACGTCTTTCGCGGCGTCCAGAACCGCATGATCTCCGGCTACCTGCGCTCGCATCAAGCACGAGCTCTGACCCAATTCAACCTCCACACCATCGTTCGCCTGCCCAACGGCGTCTTTGCCCCCTACACGTCGATCCCCACGAACCTGCTCTTCTGCGATTGCTCCGGGCCGACGAAGACCATCTGGTACTACGAGCAGCCGCTGCCCGACCAACGGAAGAACTACACGAAGACCAAGCCCATCCAGTACGAGGAATTTGCCGACTGCCTGAAATGGTGGGGCAAGCGGAAAGAGAACGGCCGGGCCTGGAAGGTCAAGGCCGCGGACGTGATCAAGCTGGACGATGACGGGAACCTGGTATCGGTGAATCTCGACATCAAGAACCCCAGTGCCGAAGAAGCCCTGGAGCATTTGCCGCCCGAGCAACTGGTCGAAAGCATCTTGACAAAGGAGAGGCGGATCATTGAAATCATGGGCGAGATCAGGAAGGTCCTGGCGGGGGCGGGGAAATGAGCAAGAAAAGCAGCATCGAAGTGCAAGGAACGGCGATCGCGATTGTTTCTCGGGACGAGGGCGACTATATCTCCCTGACCGACATGGTTCGCCATTTTGAGGGTGGCGGAGCGCTTATCGAGCAATGGCTGAAGAACAAGGATACCGTGCTGTTTCTCGGTGTTTGGGAAACGCTCCACAACCCGGATTTTAATTCCCTCGAATTCGAGGGAATTAAAAATGAAGCCGGGCGGAACAGCTTCTTTCTATCCGCAAAAAAATGGATGGAAGTCGCCCGCGGCGCGGGCTCATTGCCAGCGCCGGACGCTATGGCGGCACGTACGCCCACAAAGACATCGCCTTCGAGTTCGGCTCGTGGCTCAGCCCGGAATTCAAGCTCTATCTCATTAAGGAGTTCGAGCGTCTTAAGGACGATGAAAACCGCCGGCTCTCGCTGTCGTGGAACCTCAACCGCGCCCTTTCGAAGCTCAACTACCGGATCCACACCGATGCGATCAAGCAGCACCTTATTCCGCCGGAAATCACGCCAGCCCAGGCTGCCATCACCTACGCCAACGAAGCCGACCTTCTAAACGTGGCCCTCTTTGGGCGCACGGCGAAGCAATGGCGGGAGGCCAACCCCCGGCTTGACGGCAACATGCGCGACCATGCCACGATCGAGCAACTCCTCGTCCTCGCCAACCTCGAAGGCATGAACGCGGAGTTCATCCACATGTCGCTGCCGCAGGGCGAACGGCTGAAACGCCTCAATCAGATCGCCATCCGGCAAATGCTGACGCTCACCGGCGATCCGGCCTTGCGCCAACTTCCGCCCGGAACGGGAGACGCGCCATGAGCGGCCACGATCGCAGATTCGTGACGCACTGCGTCACGAATTGTCTTGGACCCACTACCGCCTCCTCCTTCGGGTGGAGAATCCCCAGGCACGCGGCTTCTACGAAGCCGAGGCCGTAAATGCGAATTGGTCCACCCGCGAATTGGAGCGGCAGATTCACTCGCTTGCTATCTGCCCACGGAAACGGAACTGGCGGCCGAAGTGCAGCGCGAGCGGCAAACCATCGAGATGGAAGGCCGACTTCGGCAGGAAGAGACCCATGAATAATCCGCAACGGTTCCCCAGCGATTTACGGTTCCCCTTGTCCGACGAGGAATTTGAGAATTGGAGGTCACAAATTGTGACCTCCAATTCCGCCGCCAGGATGGGCCTCCGGCGACGGCCGAACGCCTTCACGGAGCAAGGCGTGGCCATGCTCTCCAGCGTCTTGAACAGCGACCGCGCCGTCGAAGTCAACATGGCCATCATGCGGGCCTTCGTGCGGCTGCGCGAAATCATGTCCACGCACTTCGCGTCCGGTGGTACAATGAAAGGCGTATGCTGCCTGCGATTTGGAGGAAAATCGAATTGACTCTGGCTGAATTGATCCCGGAGGTCCAAGCCTTTGTCGGCCGCTGACAAATTGAAGCAATTTGCGACCGCAAACTTGAGGTCGCAAATTGCGACCTCAAGTTCGGCGTCCCACGGTGGCCGACGTTATCTGCCCTACGCCTTCACCGAACATGGGGCATTGATGGCCGCCAGCATCCTAAACACGCCGCGGGCCATCGACGTAAGCGTATACGTGGTAAGGGCTTTCGTCAAACTGCGGGAAATGCTCTCCAAGGTGGACAGTGGATGGCGGACGGCAGTTTTTCCCCACTCGGTACTGTGTACTCTGCACTTGGCACTCGGTACTCGGTACTTCCGTACTTCCCCGCCGGCGCCACCTCGGCCGCGAATCGGCTTTCACGTCAAGCCGGAGGACGCGTCGTGAGCGACGGTTGGTGTACACTGCCTGCCACTTAGAGGACAAATGGCCCTCGCTCCGATTGGCCCAGAAACCGCAACACGGTGGAGTTTCTGGGAATTTGGGAGTAGGTTTTCAACACCGATTTTAATGATGGCGAATTCGCCATAATTAGAAGCCATGCCGGCTTGATCAACTACCAACCTCGAAAGCATGAATGCCGAATTCATCCACATGTCGCTGCCGCAGGGCGAACGGCTGAAACGGCTCAATCAGATCGCCATCCGGCAAATGCTGACGATTACGCCCCATCCGGCTTTGCGCCGACTTGCGCCCAAACGCGAGAGGCATGTGAACGGCCCCGATCCCATCATCCTTCATCCCCCGCCCCCCGCCCCCCTTACTCCCTTCTCAGTAGGATTGTGCTATAATGTCGGCTTTATTGGGAACTGCGAAGTTTCGCCGATCCAGTCCGCTTCGCAGCGAAGCGGACCGCCCCCGGATCAAGCCGAATCAGCTACCCATTAGAGCGCGCAACCGAGGAGAAGGGAACGTGCGCGGAGGGCGCGGATGGGCCGGCGCAGTGCGAAATTCTGTCATGCGACAATAAGTCCTTGTTCGAGACCGAAGCACGCGGGCAGGCGGGAAATGTAAACGCGCCCGTCGCTCGGGCTGGGGCGTCGTGGAGAAAGAAGTGTCAGCATCTCTACTCCTTGCCGAGCTTTACAAGGGCGATGATCCCTTGATGGTCCAGATCCGAGACCAACTGGGCGAAATTTCACGGACCCCCGGCCTTGTGACGGTGTTGATCGAAGGCCCGCCAGGAACCGGCAAGACAACGATGGCCCGCGCCCTGGCAATGGCCCGAGTCTTGTCAATGGTCGACCCAGAATATCACCGCATATCGGTCGAACGTGCGGTGCGCGAAGTTCGCGAGGGGGCTGCCCTACGATGGTATCGCGACCTTTCGTTGGCTGGCCTTACGGATACGCTTGCCGACGCACAGCTCTTCGGTATCGGCAAGGGAGTTGCGACCGAGGTAGTTGCCAGGATTGGCATTTTTGAACAAGCCATGACGGGCTGTGGCGACCCGAAGACGCCCAAGACCCATCAAGAACTAACAGCAGATGCAAAGCTCAATAACCTGATCCCGCTCGCAACGGGCGGAGCGGTCCTTTTGGATGAAATAGGCGACCTTTCGCAGCCATTGCAGGCGAAACTCCTTCGAGTGCTTAACGGAGAAATGCAATTTCGCGTTGGGACGGAAGGAAACGCTTCTTATGGTTTCGTTTTTCGAGGTCTCGTGGCACTGGCCACGTGGCGCAATATCGATGGGCAATGTGAACTGCGCCAAGACTTGCGACAGCGTATTTTGCAACACAGAATCCGGATTCCCGGCATCTCCGAGTATCCGGGCAATATCCGCCTCCAGATTGTTCTTACGCAGCGGAAGTCGTGAAGAAGGAGATCCGCGATGAACTGGCGAACATTGACAATCGCATCGCAACGGGTGGCGACGATTCGGTTCAGGTTCTGTCGATGGATTGGTTAGAGCAGGCCAATCGATGTGCCAGCGCCAAGCTGCCATTGAAGATTGCATCGACGTTGGCGGAGGTCGATTGGTCATCGCATGGGCAGCTTCGCGGTTTGCGCATGACGCTGAAGCGGCTGCTTGATGGCTGTAGCCTGGACGCCGCACTTGCTGCCGCTAGCGCTGCGTTTTCTCGGCCATGTCAGCTTCAGAGCGCGGAAACGAGCGTCGATCGGCTCCGGCGGAGTTTGGCGGAAGGTCGCAGTCTTTCAGATGCTTGGATGAATGATCGCTATGAATGGGCAGCCGAGTTACTCGACCGGCTCGACCGCGGCGACCCCGAGATTTTGAGCACCATTAGGATTGCGGGCTGCAAGGAAGGTGAGGTCAAGAAGGAGTTGCGTAACCTAATGCGTTCCGGCTCGAAGACGAGTGAGAACTGACTCAAGATTGAGTCGTTCTCGCCAGACACGTGAATCAGAACCAAAGAAAACCGCTGAAAACACGAGGATTATGCAGGCACCGAAGGTTTGGCACGCGAAGTGCTTTTTAGGGCAGCAAACCGATATGAGGAGACAAACACATGATCCGAGTTGATGCAGGGAATGATCTTCGCGAGTTGCTGACCCGTGCCGGCCAGTTGGGAGCGGCGGCCCGTCTCGATGTCGCGGTCCCGTTCTATGATACGGACAGCGATCTGTGGCGCAGCCTGACTGCGACAGCAGAGTCTGGCGCCCGCGTCAGGTTGTTGACAAGACCGCCGGCCGACCAATCGACTTCCGATCTATTCGATAGCCTCTCGGTCATGGGTGTTCATCTCGTTTACCTTCCAAGGATCCATGCCAAGTCGGTCATGCTATCCGATCTGGATGGCAGGCACTCTATGGGATGGATCGGATCACATAACTTTACCAAAGCCTCTGAGCACACCGCGCTTGAACTGGGCGTTGCGTTCTCCGGGAACAATCCTGTCGGGACGCGTTTGTTACAGCAAGCTCTTCTTCGCTTTGAAGCTTGGGAACACCATGCACGATTGAATCGCAAACAGGCCTAGACGGCCACAGCCTAATGAAACGCAAGGAGACACTCATGCCCCCGACACCACGTATTCGAGAATGGTTTCATCTCAAGCCCCAGTTCACCTCGTTCAAACTCGTTCCACAAGAGCACGCTCGTTACCTCTTCGGCGAGCGTGACAAGAAGCTTCGCGACGAATTGCTGATGTCGCTAAGGGAATGTGCGTATTCTGAACGTGGCTACAACGCGATTATATGGGGATCGTCGGGCCGTGGCAAGACGCACTTGGCGAACAACCTGTTGATCCACGCCAAAGGCGACGATTTGCCATTAGAACTTGTCTACGTCGATTGCCCGACGATTAAGTCGGCCAAGGAACCATTGAAGACATTCTTCAGTGCTCTCTTCAAGTCGATCCCGCCGAAGACGGTGAAACGGTTCGTGACCAAGTATGTCGAGGAGAAGGACGCCCATCCCGACTGGGACAAACGCGTACTCGGCGAACTCAATCATGACAACACGATCTACCGGGCCATCACGGAAGGACTCGTGTTGCCAAATGAAGGCACCGTCCGAGGCATCCTCGGATGGCTGGGTGGCGAGGAGTTTCGTATTGGCAACATCGTGGACAACGCGTCCGAGCAGATTGAAGATGGCGGGCAAATCGCTCGTAACTTCGGCACGCTGGGCGATATGCTGCTTCTCGCTGAGGGGAAGAACCTGGTATTCCTCGTCGACGAGGCGGAGCGCCTTCAGACAATCCAAAGCGGTGAACAGTACTGGGCGTGGCTCTCAGCCCTTCGTGAGAGTTTCCGTCGCACCTCAGTTGGCGTGATTCTGTTCATTATCGCGTCCAATCCAGATTACATTCCCCGTATTCTGATGGAGCACGAGATTTACAATCGCATCGGCGCCAGCAGCATTTTTTCGTCGCCGCCGTTTGATCCGCCCGATGCGGAGAGCTTCTTGACCCAGTTGCTGGCAACGATGATCCAGCGCGATCCGGTTCCTGCTTCGTTGCAGGCGGTCCTCGACGAAACAGGCGAACCGCTCGACTCCTATCCGTTCACGGCGGATGCATTCAAGGATTTCATCCAGCACCACTCTATAGGCACGGAAGAGAACAAACCGCAGGAGTTGTTGAATCACCTGGAGCGGGCTGCCCAGCGAGCGATAACGATGAACAAGAAACTGATTGATGTCCAGGTCCTTCAACAAGTGGTTGACGGCTTCTAATCCCCTCTTTTTTGCGGAGATACGCGACAATGGCTGCCGTCCGGTTTCACTGTGATCCCGAGATCACCAATCGCGTTCGCATTGGCGGACCCGGAAGTCACCAGGTACTAATTGGCCGCGTCCGCGATAGCGGGCGTAACAGCCATCCGGTATATTTTGACGCCGACAACAACTTCGTGGTGCTTAAGGTCGGCAAACGTGGTAGTGGAAAGTCGTTCGGCATGGGAGCAGCATCGAGGCGTTCGCCACGGCCCAAGACACGTGCTCCTTGGCGACGCACGGCCCGGAGCGGCGAGGAGTTCTCCTGCTTGATCCGTTGGATATTCATTGGACTGCCATCTATCCGGTCCAGGACGGCGTTTCGCGACACATGAAAGAGCAGTTCAAGTTGTTGGCGCGCTGGCCTGAGATCACCGTTGATCCAATCCGGGTGAAAGTGTACATGCCTGCCGGGCTCGGGCAGCCCGAGGATCCCGGTGACTTCGTCCCATTTCAGCTCCCGGTTGCTGACTTGACGCCGGAGGACTGGGGCCAGCTTTACGGTGCAAATATCGTTTCCGATCCGTCAGGAATGTTGCTGTGGGAACTTTACGAGAAGGCAACCCGATTGGGCTACGAGATCCAAGGCGCGCATATCGCGCCCAAGATTATCTACGGATTGGCAGACTTGATCGCGTGCCTTGATGATGCCGAAATCCAGCGCAGTTACAGTGGGCAGACTACTCGCGCCGTGCAGCAGCGGCTGCGAACCTGGCTAGGCGATCCGTTGTTTCAAAGCGATGTGGGTACACCTGTAACGGAAATGGTCAAGGCAGGCGAACTCTCGATCCTTTGCCTCAATCGGCTTTCCGAAGACATGCGGTCGGTGATTACCGGCGTCTTGGTGCGCAAGATTAAGGCTGCCAGGAGTCGCTCCAGTCAACAGGAACGGCGCCAGGCATACGACGCCCATGCCACGACTAACGGCGTAAAAGTCATGCCACGGACAATCCTAGCTATCGACGAAGCCCAGATGATTCTACCGGCCTCGGGCGGTGGTCCAGCCCGGGCGGCCATTAAATCCTACATCCTCGAAGGGCGTAACTTCGGTCTCTCGGTTTGGCTGGCTACGCAGATTCCTCGGGCGCTATATCGACCAGAGCAATCAAGCAGCTGGATTCGCTAATAGTTCACCGATTGTCCAACGCCGACGACATTAACGCGGTCAGCGACTTGATCCAATCCGGCATGCCGCAGAAAGCCAAAGTGAGCGACAAGGAAGTCGATTTACAGGAGTTGATTCGTTCGCTGGAAATTGGCACCGCGTTTGTTTCCAGCGACAGCGTGGAGCGTGCATTCATCATGGAAGTCCGTCCTCGCGTGGTTGCACACGGCGGCAAGGCGTTCTAATTGGAGTGATGCCGTGATCGAAGCACGTTTCTGCAATTACAACAAAGATTACCAACAGCGTCTCGGCTTCTTGAAAGTCGTCAGCCGCGTTGGCCAGGGGGCGCGAGGAGGGCCTGACGATATCCTAGATCGCGTAAGGGGCATCTATCCAGGTACTCGCCGCCCGACCCTCCCCGGTCGCCGTGTCGAGGAATTCAACCCTAAGGAACTTATTCGTACCGAACTCGCGCCGTCCTGGATCGTCGGTTTCGTGCCGAAGACCTTGGATCGCCTGCTCGCCTGGGCCGAGATGGTCGGTTTGGTTGCCCAAAGCGGTCGCTTGTCTGAATGGGCAGCAATACTTGAGGGTGTCCGCAGCCGACCAGAGGAAACGGGATGGAACCGGGATAATCCATTCGTGCTTTCGGTGGAAGAGCGGGCGTTCTTCGTGCAACTGTTATTCTTCCACGATCAAGTGCTTCCACTTCTGGTGCTAAATCTTGGCCAGATGGCCGCCGGAACCGCTATTGGCGCCGCAGAAAGTTGCGTCTTGGTGACGCAATCGCTCGGCGACCTGCTCGATCGCATTCAAGGGAATAACCCAACCGAACTGCAGACACGAATGGACCTTAGGGACGTAATCGAACGCATCGGCCGGCAGTACCACATCGATGATCCGCGCAGGCTGGTGAATGCAGAAACTCGCCCAGGAATTATTAAGACACTCGCTGGTGACCGCCTGAAAGGCGCCCGAGTAAAGTTGGCCGAGTATCACGCGATTTGTCGCTTTGAACAATTGGTCGACCTTGGGTTATTGACGAAAGAGGATCCGAACAATTCGCCGGCCGACGAGACAGCCCGTGAGAAGGCACGAACCTCCTGGACTTGGTACACAGTGCCTGGTTTGCCGAAAGCCGCCGAAGTCCTGCGGGCGGATGCCGGCGACCTGGAGGCATTCTGCCAGAAATCGTGGATCAAGTTCTGTGCCGCAGGATTTGGCCAAGTGACTGACACGCTTGACGCGTTCCGCGACCAACGGCAGATAGCGGCGCTGCTCGATAATACGCTTCCTCTAGCGCAACGACAACTCGGCCCCATTCAAGTGCATACGTGGGCTTCGCTCTCATGCCTAAAGGCGCTTGGTCAGGGCCACTTGCTGGAACTGTTCACTGTCACCAGGCTGCTCGATGCAATGCGCGTTGACCCGAAGACGGCGAACGCAGTCCGGTTGTCTGGGCGTGCCGAACTGCGAGGTCGAACGGCGGCAATCCCCAAGACCGGATTATCGGAATTATTACAGTATCATATCGTGAGTGAAGGAGACGATCATGAATAAACCTGTCCCAACGCCGCGCGAGCAGTGGGCCGGCGACTTGGAGTCGCTAAGTAAGAAGCTGCAATCGCACGCTAAGGCCATTCTGGCCGCCGGCGACGATCCATTTGCCCAACGAGAGCAAATCGAGCGTACTGCGAGGACTCTGAGTGAGGTCGATACTAATCGGCTGAAGGCCCCGGACGCCCTTCGGAAAGTTGTTGATACCCAGTGCGTTGAAGCCAGAGCGGAGTTCTGGCAGCAATTCTGCGCAAGTGCGCAGACCGCCGGTTGGGAAGTGCATGGTTCCACGGATCGTCGCCTAGTATCGCGGGCGATCTTCGTCGAGTTGAAGAACGACATGGTAACCATTGATGGCGCGCCCGGAAGACATTCTCCCTACGTGCCCAGTTTGATTCAAACCCTAAAGCCCCACATTGACGTACTGAAAGCCGACAAAGGAGGCATCCGGGACTTCGTTGACATGCTTGCACAAGCCTATGACATGCTTGGCGGCCAAGGCGATATCACCCTTGAGGCTGTGTTTCGACAGTGCGTTCTGCTCATTCAGTCGCCCGCGTTTTGGATCAACGTGGAGCCTACGAAATTTCTGGAACTGCCGCGGCCCGTGTTCCGGTATCGACTATCCGCGGCCCTGTCTGAGAACCTCGCGACGACGGATGGGCGCGATTTCCGCCTTATGCCGACCGTTAATCGTAAGGACTATTGGGAGTTGTACTCATCTGCTGAAGGCCGTGTTGTTCAGGTTGGCCGTCTATCATTTCTGAGTAAGTGAGACAATTCAATGGCTGCATCAATACCCCGTCCCAAAGCTGTCCAAGTGCTGAACGCTCTCCGCAAGGGTGCAACGCCAGCGGCGTTTGCAAGTGAAATTGCAGTCGGCCAGAAGCCCTGGTTTACGACCGCGTTGCACCTTCTGGATGAGCTTGCAGACTGCGAGTACTTTGACGTGCGCTTTGTGCGCTCGATACGGTGGTGGAAAGACTCATTTTCTTCGTCGCCTGCAGGCCGAGGCACACGATCGAAACTGGGCCACAGCCTATGTCCTGTTAAAACACGGCGAAGTTGAATTGGACCGTTTCAATAGCATTGTTGCTGAAATCGCAAATAAGCTTGAGCTTCCTGACGATAAACGGGGCCTCGAAGCACTCGTACGGGCGCTCTTGTAACTATCGGCAAGCGCGTTGGCTACGACCCTGGCGGGGCGATGTCGTTCGCCACCCGTGAAAGAGCACAGCGTGCGGTGTCAAAATTCGTGCAGGAGAACGGCATTAGTTATCAGTTCAAGCTCGCGCTTCAGGTCTGTATGTATGCTGTTCTGGAGAGCGACGGTAATCTCCTCGGGCAGTTCGTCAATTGGCTTTCGGGCGGCAATAGCACATTGACGGTCGATCCGAATGACCTTTCGGCCTCGCCCAATGTCCCGAAAAGCAAGGCCGGCAAAACGGTCCTAAAGCCTCTGGGATTGGGTGACGCCGAGCAGCTTATTCGACTATTCGCCTTGCTCGTGAATGAAGCGGGCTACAGTGGTCTGTATCTGGCCATCGACGAAATTGAACTCATTGCTGGGCAGCAGCGGCGACGGCGCGACAACAGTTTCCAAACATTGTGCGCTCTGGTCGATCAGAATGACGAGAACCTCATGCCTCCGTCAACCTGTCTGTATCTTGCTGCAACACCGGACATGTTTGAGGATCCCTCACTCTTCCCAAGCTACAAAGCGCTTCAGGACCGCATTGAGGAATTGCCTTCCCTGGCCGGGAAGAGAGTTGTTAATTACCGTGCGCCCGTTGTAAACCTCGATAAGACTGAACTGGGCGTTGATGACCTACGGACACTTGCTGAGAACGTCATCTCAGTATTCGAGTGCGCTAACGGCCCAGTTGACCCGGAGGCGCTGACGCGACTAGATGCACTTATAATCGCCATCGTGCAGGGGAACTATGTTATTGCTCGGCCTCGCTTGTTGTGTCGTTCTGTCGTCGAGCTTCTTGAAGGACGGCTTGGCGACAATTTGCGGGAGGCGCTGGCGTTGCGAACTGAGGAAATGCGACTCGAGCGCGAGCGAGAGATCAAAGGGAAGTAGCGGGAAGCGATCTGCCCAGGTAGAGTCGCTACGGGAGACTAAATCATGCCAAGCGAACGAGACAGTATTGCTTCGAGTATACTCGAAGTGCTTGCCAACGCAACGAACCCTATGCTCGGGCGCGAGATCGCCGATAACCTCCATCGGTCGGGCATTATAGTTACAAAGCAGTCTGTGAACTCAGTGCTATACTTTGAGCTTACTAATGGCAAATGCGTTGCCCAGGACGATTCCTATCACTGGACCGCAACAGGGCAGGTATATTCTTCCTCGGCGGAGCTCCCGAACGGACATGGACGACGTACAGGGCATGCCGATCGCGGAGGCGCTCATTGAAACGGCGTCCGTGCCGATGGAGTGTCGGACAGCACGGAGGGTGATACAGATACTTCGATCGGGAACGACGTTGTGTCGCAGTGCCAAGGCGATTTCAGTGGGCACAGCGCGTATCGAAAAGGAACTCTATTCGCAGACCGCGTCACTTTTTGAAAGATGGCACAAAGGGTGACATGATTGTCGTGGCGGCAGATTGGGGATTCGGCAAGTCCCACATGCGGAATCTTTTGTCGAACCATCTCTCGGAGCGAAGGATTCCGTTCGTCCACGAGTGCATTGATGCGAAGGCGGCATCGCTCGCCCACATCCATCGTTCGGTTCCACGCTGGCTTGAGCGAATGCGCTTTGGCCGAAGCACGGGCTTACGAGACGCACTCACGAACGGAAGTTTTCCCGCAGAGCGAGTGCTCGATTGGGCTGGCCGCTCTCCGTCAGAATTTGCCCGTGGTATTCGTGATGGCTCGGGTGGTTACGAGCAAGGATGGCTTCTCGCGCTCGGACATTTGTACCGCTCGCCGGATTATCCATATCAGCATGCCAAAGCTTGGGCGCTTTTGGAATCTGCGGCAAGCTTCCTGAACAAGATGGACACGGGGGGTATTGTTCTTCTATTGGATGAGGCCGAAAACATCACCAAACAATTTAACATTTGCGGAAGGCGAAAGAGCTATGAAACTCTGGCAAGGATGATGCGACATAAGCACATTCTGCCTGTCCTATTTGCGACGGATCGGCTGTCGCAGCAAGTGAAGGATGATTTCTGGTACGGCAGCCACCGAGATTGGGAGAATTGGACCAATGACGCCAAATGGTTTGTCGAGCGGTTCCAGACAATCGACCAAATCAAGCCGCCCGCGTTGAATGATCGCTCGGCTGAGGAATTGGTAACGTGTATCCACTCGTTGTACCGAACGGCCTATCCGTGCTCGTTGAATCTCTCGGCCGATTCGATCTTGGATCATTGGCGACGAACGCCAACACGATCGATTCGCTTACTGGTTCGCCTTACGGTCAATGAACTCGACCTCATGGCACAAAATGGTCGCAGAGAATGCGCCAATTGACAGTCCCACCATGAGGGACAGAGCAGGGGCCGGCTGGCCTGTGGGCTTGCGGATCAATATTGTCCCTAACCAATTTCCCTCGAAATTAGATTGAAAACTCCATGTTCCCTCCAGAAATATCGGTGAAGCCGTATTGGTGCCTCTATGACACGATGAGTGGGCAAACCATTCTGAAGTATCCTTGGCGCGAGGGTCAGGAAGTGCCCTGTCCCCATTGCGGCAACCGGCTGTTGTTCAAGAATTACGTTGCCAACTGTTGCGGCGAGGCATTCCGCTCCGGCAGCGGCGAAATCCATCAGAACGCCCCGTTGCAACTCACACCAAACGTATTGGCCGCGGCTGGACAAGCCTCCGTCCGTACCCGCCAACGCACGGCGACGGGAGTTCGGATCAAGAAAGGATGGATTAAGGATGAAGAAAGGGATGAAGAAACGTGACATCCACAGAATTTGGATAAGAGTAGAAGACTAGATAATTGCATTTACGGTCCGCCCCGTCAACCAGGGAAGGGGTTTTCGGAGGTGGATGGCCAGATTGCGGGGCGGGTGCCCCTGGTGCTCGCCAATTTGCCGGGCATGTGCAAAAAACACTTGGGGATCGTTTACTAGCGACTAGCGTCGGCCAGATATCCCGTGGCCCCGCTGACCCGCCGGCCAAAGGAGCGTTCGGTGAATCCCATCCATTTCCAATTCCTGACAACGAGGCCCTCTCGCGACCGTTTCCGTATCGACCGGTTATTTTGGCTTTTGGGCGACTTTGATGTAATTTGCCGAGACTTGGTACTCAGACCGGCTTACTTCTGTTTCGACCTCGGGAATCGCGATGGCTATTCCGTAGCAACGTGCAAGGAGGACATGTATCGTGATTTCGGGGTTGCGTTTCGTAAGGCCGCGCTACGAGGTTGTGCAGTGGAGAACGAAGATTGGCGTGAGGCGTATGCGGTGTACGGACTGATTTCCTACGTCTTGGTAAATGCTATGGCTGACTGCCAAAGGAGCGAATACGCCTCTTTTCGATTTAATCAAGAGAAAGATCTCGTCGAGTACGAAGAGGCGATAAGGGGTGGCGATGAAAGCGCCCATAAGAAGGCAATGGAATTCAGTGTCTACGCCATAAAGACCTTGGAGCAGATGTACCACGTCCGGTTTGGTCGCGGAATGGCGTATCGCCTTTTCTGTGAAAAGGTGGTTGGACCATTGCTTTCATGGGAGGAATGAGTTTTGCGCAGGAAGAAGAAGAC
>CAWGOT010000017.1:0-72526 GCA_963824275.1 uncultured Planctomycetia bacterium
GAAGGAGTCAGCGTGGGTGCCCGTATTCTGCGGTATGAGCGTAAACAACGTCGGACCGGGCTGAGGCAGCACGACGGAGGCGGGACTGGCAGTGACGGTAAGCCCGCGGCTGGCCGGGACGTTAATGGTCGTGCTGGCGCTGCCCGTGGCAGCCTATTGGTCTGGGAGGTGGCGGTAACGGTCAAGGGCAGGTTGCCCGAGGTGGCGAAGGTCACCGGACCCGTCGTAATCTGGACTTCCTGGTCGTAATCGGAGGCAATCGTTACCGAAGTTTGGGCGAGAGTGGCCACTGCCGCGCCCGGTCCGGACAGCGACAGATTGAAGGTGTCGGTTGCCGAACCGTAGTTGAAGACATAGGCATTGATGGTGCCGCCCGGGGCAACGCCGCCATAGGGGGCAAGCTCGACGTAAACGCCGCTGGACACAATGTCGAGCGTGCCCTCAACCGTGGTCGATGAAGTGCCGTCTACGGACGAGATGGTCACCGTGAACGGGTAGCTGCCCGGCGTCGCCGAACCGATGCCGACGGTCAGCGGAATATCGCGGAAGTTGCTCGCGCCGGGCTCAACATCCACATACTCGTCCTGGCCGAAGGTCCCATAGGTTCCGTAGGGCAAGCCGCTGATCTGGGACCCAAACTCCTCCTCGGTGCTGCCAGTGTTGGTGATCTGCAAAACAAACGGGACGGTCAACTCTTGCCCTCCCGTGGCCGATGACGGTGTCAGTGTCGCGACGACGCCGTAGGCATTGGGGGTCGATTGCGGGACCGGCGGCCCTGAAACGTCAAAGGCACCGTCGGCCGTGCCCTCGGCGCTGGCGACGTAGTCCGCATAGTCCGTGGCGGTGACGGTGAACGGGACATTGCCCGCCGCCTGCGTCTCGTAGGGCGTAATCAGCAGGGGATCGTCCGCGGTGGAATCCGGTGCCAGCGTCATACTGTAATTGAGGCTCACCGTGGCGTAGATATTTGTGCTCAGGTAGTACGTCACCTGGCTGGACGTCGGGTTCGAGAGTTGCACGTCGTAGGTTGCGGTCCCGCCCGGCTGAACCGTGTTCGAGGCGGGCAGAACGCTGATGATCGAGACCCCGGTGACGGAGGTTCCGGGGACCGTAAACGTGCCGGGCTCGCCCTGGTAGCTGAACGTGCCCGAGGTGCCGAGCGTCACGGGCGCGACCTCGCCCGCGGTGAGGTCGCTCAGCGTCGATTGCCAGGTGATCGGGAACATCGGATCTCCGAAGACATAGGTTTCGTCCCAGACGAGCGTGTCGTAGGTCGTGCCCGTGATGACCTGCGTGGGCGGCGTGCTGTAGGAATTCGAGACGATCGAGACGCCGATGGGCACCTCGACCGAAATCGTGACAGGAATCGGGTTGAAGGTGCCGATGTTGTAGATCGTCAGCCCCTGCTGGCTGCTGGCATACAGCAGGCTGCCCGAGACGGCCATCTCGTTCACCAGCGACGGTACGGGCGTGTAGCTTGCGAGAATGTTCGCGGGATTGGCCGGATCGACAAGCAGGAGATTCGGAGTGCCGTTGACGGTGGCCTCGCTCACGGCGAGCAGGCCGTCGCCCAGCGTGAGCGCCGAAACCTTGTTGACGAAGGCGGCCGTGCCAAATAGTCCCTCGGTGTCAAAGGTCGGGCCGACGGTCAGATTCGACGGATCGTTGTTGTTCATGGTCAGCACGGTAAGGGTCATCGTGCCGTTGTTATCGTCGTTATCGTCGCCGCCCGTGCGTCCCACGGCGAGGACCTGATTGCCCTGGACGCCAACCGTCAGGATCTGGTAGGTGCCGGGAATGTCCACTGACGTATAGGTCATGTCGGCGGGATTGGAGTAGTTGACGATCAGGACCCGCCCTTCGCCGTCCTGGGTGCTGTAGCCGGTATTGGTGGAACTGGCAACGTAAGCGTAGTCGCTATTGGCGAGCGTGACGCCGAACTGCGTGGTGTTCGCATTTGGGTCCGTGCTGCCGAAGAGCACGCCGGTCCCGTTTCCGGCTATGACGGGCGCGCTGGGGGTGCTGACGTCAATCGCAATCACGTTGCCGTTTTGGCCTTCGAATGCGAAGCCGAACGCGAGATAATACGAATAGACCGAGACCAGCAGCGTATTTCCGTCGCTGGAAACGACCATGTCGCTGAGGAATCCGTTGGTTTGGAACGTCGTCTCGCTCACCAGCGACGGGCTCGTGGGGGTGGCCAGCGAGAAGATCAGGATGGTGAAGGGCGGCGGCCCGCCCGAGACAATGCCCACGACCGTCGTGCCCACGAGCAGGTAGGGCTGGCCGCCGATCGTGTCCACCCGGCCGACGGTCAGCCCGCCTTGGTGGATCAGGCTGGCGCCGAAGGTGCCGTCGTCCACCGGGTCGGACGGGTTGCTGACGTTGACAACGTCGATGCCGTTGGGTCCGCAGACGTAGGCCAGGTTATGGGTCGCGTCGCTGTACAGCGCGACCGACGTGGCCGGCGTAGTCGTCACCGCGCCGTCAACGGTGAGCGGGTCGATCGTGGTGTCGGTGCCCGTGAGCGAGAGCGAGTTGGTCACGGTCGGGTTCCCGGTCGGCTGGTCCAACTGGTTGACGGTGACCGTCGCGGTCACGGGCGAGCCGATGATCAGGCTCCCTTGCCCCGTGGCGGTGGGAAGCGGCTGGCTCGATTGATCGGCCACAGTGACGGTGATGGTGTCGGTTCCATTGGCATAGCCGGTCGTGTCGAGGTTGCCCAGGTCGACCTTGGTATAGGAAGAGGTAATGCCCAGGGTCGTCATCACGGGCGTGGAAGTGAAGAGCACGTTGCCGTTGACGTCGGTTACGACGTAAGAGACGGCGACTTGCCGCGATTCGTTCAAGGAACTCGCGATCGTGGTGCTGATATCGATCTGGCCCCCGGCGGAGGCGAAGAGCGGATCGGGTGTGACCGCTCCCACGAGCAGCGTTTCCGCCCGCAGCACGACCTGGCCGGGTATGCCCTGCGTGATTTCCGCGGCCTCCGCGGCCGTGGCGATGACCGTGAAGTTGAACGCCGTCAAACTCGTCAGCGGTGACCCGTTCTCCATCAGGCTCAGGGTGGGCGGATTTGCCGTGGAGCTCGACGCCCCGGCGGCGAGCGTGACTGAGGACTGGCTGAGCGTGGCGGTCACGCCCGAGGGCAATCCGGAAACGCTGAGGTTGTAGGTAGCCGACTGGCTGCCGGTATTCGTCACTTCGATGTCGAACACGCTGGGCCCCGTGGGCTCGGCCTCGGCGTAGCTGTCGGCCAGGCTGAGCTTGAAGCCGTAGGCCGCTTCGTCCGTGATGGCCTGGGCGAGCGAATCGAGCCGTGCCGAGATCGACCAGCGCCGTATTGATCTCGCTGGCCGTGGTGGCCGCTCCCAGCGCCGCGTTGGCGGCCGTCAGGCTCGGCGCAAAGGGCGCAAGAACGGATCGTGGATCAACTGGCTGTCGACGCTGGTGATGGCCGCCTGCGCCTGGCTCAAGTAGACCGTGCTGGTCGGCGTCTGCACCAGATTCGTCAACGCCACGCTCAGGTCGTTGAGCTGATCGGCCAGGTTCGAGTTGCCGATCTGCGCGGCCGCCGCCGCCGCGTCGGCCAGGGCCGGGACGCCCGGCGCCGCGATCTCGACGGGGATCGTCAGCGTCTGCACCGCGGGCACGCCCGACACGACCAGCGGCGGCAAGCTCTCGCCACCGGCCGCCCCCAAGGCCGTATACTGCACCGTCGTACCCAGCGTCACCGACAGGGCCTGGCCCGCTTGCAGATTGGCGACGCTCGACTGCCAGGTGATTCCGCCGCTGGGAATGTCGGCTGGCGAGGAGAAATTCCAAGTGAGCGTCTCGGAGGTCGCGCCGTGGTGATCTGTGTCGGCGCGACGTTGAAGGAACTGGCGACGATCGACACGCCGGTGGTCGTGGGGACTTGCACAGTGACAGTGACCGGCATGTTCGTGATCGAAGCGGCCTGATACAGATCCAGCCCGGCAGTCGTCGAGGCATAGAGAACGTCGTTGCTGACGGCCATGCCGCTGACGGCCCCGGCCCCGCTGAAAGTCGTCACGCCAAGGCTCGCCGGATTGCTGCCGTCCACCACCAGCACGACCGGCGAACCATTCGATTCGACATTGCTTACCGCGAACTGGCCGCCTCCCAACGCGACGATGTTCACGATCCCCGACGACGACACCGTGGCGCTGCTGACTGTCAGCGTGCTGCCGACGACTGACGGATCGTCCGGTGTCGAAATATTCAGCAGCGTGAGCGTGATATTGCCGGTCAGATTGTCCGGCGATTTTCGAACGGGCTTTCCCAGCCGCCCGTCGTGCCGACGACCAGGGCATAGTCCCCCTGGACGGCCACGGCCAGCGCCTGGACCGTGTCCGGAATCGTCAACGGTGAGCCCATCGCCGACAGGCTGCTGGGATTTGAAATATTGACGACCTGGAGTTGCCCGCTGCCCGTTTGCGTGGCGCTGCCGGTGGAAGTGGAGCCGACCACGTAGGCCAAGGAGCTTGAGACTGCCGTGCCGCCGTTGATGTTGCCGGTGCCGCCGCTGGGAGCTGCCGAGTTACTGATCAGCGAGCCCACAACGCTGGGGTTGGCCGGAGTGCTGAAGTCGATGGCCAGGAGATCGCCGTTCTGGTCGGTGATGGTGCTGGGGCCCGCGCCGGACCATTCGATCCCATCGGTCACCACGTAGGCCGTCGTCCCCTGCACAAAAAGGCCATACGGGATCTGCCGGATTTGGTAGTTGATCGGGGTGTTGCTCAACAACGTCGGGCTCGTGGGATTGGCCAGTGAGTAGACAAGGAAGTTGAACGTACCGTTGGCGGTGGACGAGGCCACGACCAGGTCGTTTCCGGCCAGCGCCAAGGTTCGTGGAAACGCTGTTGAGGGTGCCCGAACCGAACGTGCCGACCACCGTCGGGCTGGCCGGGTTGCTCACGTCGAGGATCGTAATGTCAGCCGCACCGATCGAATAGGCGTAGTTGCCGCTGACGACCACGCTCGCCGCCTGGCTATCCGTGGTCGCCTGGCCCAATTGCGTCTGCGCGGCGATCGAAAGCGAAGTGGACACCGTTCCATTACTCGTATCGAGCGCATTCGAACTGAGCGATTGGGTCGCGGTGATCGGCGCGTCGACGAACAACTCCCCTTGGCCGGTCGCGCCCGCGATGGGCTGGCCGTTGGGACCGTCGACGGTGACGGTGATCGATAGGCGCCGGGGCTCAATCCCGCAGTGGCGAACGTCCCCAGGTCGACGTTCTGCACGCCGATCACCTCCGGCAACGAGATTGGCACCGGCGTCGAAGTGAAGACGACCGCTGCCTCGCTGTTGGTTACGGTGTACGAGACCGTGCCTTGCTCGGCCTGCGTCACGCCGGCCAGGATGCCGGCCGTCACGTCGACCTGGGTGCCCGCTTCGGCGGTCGATGGATTCGGAGTCACTCCCACCACCGATACGGCGTCTTGCAACGTCCCCTGTCCGTAGGTCAGGACCACGTTCTGCGTGGAATTGAGCGGGGCGCCGGCCGGCGGCGTGACCGTCGCCGTCACGGTCTCGGATGCCCCGACTGCCAACGACGCCGGCACGTCGACCCCGCTGATCGTCCAACCTGAGGGCAGCGTGGGATTGATCGCCGGGTTGTAGGTCACGTTGCCGACATTCGTGATGGTCAGCGTGGTCGAGACCGGAACGCCCGGTGTGCTGTTGAGCAACGCGGGATTACTGGTAATCGTCACGGCAGAAACCGTGGGCATGGCAAAGTTGACCGTCACCGTTTGGGTGATCGAGGAGGTCGTCGTGCTGGTAGCCGTCACCGAGAACGACTCCGCCGTTCCCGGGGCGGGCAGAGCGCCGAGGGCTGCAAGTAGATCCCCACGACGCCCGTCGCGCCCGCCGGGATGGTGACGCTCGTGCCGCTATCGACCACGGCGAAGCCGGCCGGGACGGCGGGGAATGTCAGATTGTAGGTGTCGGCCGTCGGGCCGCTGTTGTGGATCACTGCTTGATAGGCCGTAGGCACCTGGGCGCCGTTGTACGGCACCGTGAATGTCGGGTCCGGAGTGACTGCCAGCGTCATGCCTGGCGACACGGGCGCAATCGTGACGTCGACCAAGGCGTTGGCCACGAGGTTTGGATCGCTCATCGATTGGGCGGTGATCTGAACGGGATAGGTCCCGCCCTGCAGGCCCGGGGCCGGCGTTACGGTGACATTGCCGCTATCGCCGATGACGACCGTCCAACCGGCGGGCACTTGGGCCGTGACCGTGTAGGTATCGGCCAGGCTGGTGTCGATCGTCGCGGCGAAGGTGGCAGGCGTATTTTGATTGGTCGTGAGCGTGGCCGGCCTGCCGAGACTTGCAACAGACTGGCCGCGCTCCCGCTGAGCGTAACGGTATCCATGGCGCTGCCGCCGGCCGCTACATTGACCGTGCCGGTGTAGCCGTCGAGCGTGCCGCCGTTGGCGGAGGCAAACGCCGCGCCGTCGACAGTGACGTTCCCGCTGCCGGCACCCAGGTCGATCGTGCCGCCCGTCGCGCTGATGGCGACCGAGCCGGCAAAGTTTGGAGACGTCGTTTCGCCCTCGCCGGACAAAGTGGCCGAGCCGGTCGTGATCGTATAG
This sequence comes from uncultured Planctomycetia bacterium, assembly GCA_963824275.1. Taxonomy (GTDB): domain Bacteria; phylum Planctomycetota; class Planctomycetia; order Pirellulales; family Thermoguttaceae; genus JANXQG01. The sequence goes on from CAWGOT010000017.1 coordinate 6,621, forward strand.
GTGCCGGCGGGCAGTGCCGTGCCGTTGAGCAGCAGGCCGCCGGTCGTAATTGTGATCAAGACGGTCCCGGTTACGGTCGCCGAGTAGCTGTTCCAGTCGCCGGCTACGCCCAGGCTCGACTCGGCCGGACCATAAAACGACAAACTCCCCTGGCCATCGACGCTGTAGTGCAGGTCGCCGGCGAGGGCCAGCGCGGCGGGCGAAGTCAGAGCAAGAGCCACCGTTCCCGTGCCGACGGTCGTGCCTTGGGAGTTGACGACGGTCGCGGTGGCAGCGCCGAGGGACGACGCGGCGAAGCTGCTGGTTGCGGCACTCGTCCACGTGGCCGTCACACCGCCGGAGACTGCGACGCTTGCGGTCCGATCGGTGCCGGTCACACTGCCCGCGGAGGAATTCGCAGCGACTTGCTGAGTGCCCGAGGCCGGGTTGGCCGGGACATCCGGATTCGGGAGGTCCAGATCCGCGAGAAGACCGTCCAACGGCGGGTCGCCGGTAGCAATGCCGAGAGTTACGGTGGCAAGCGCGACGATCGCCGCGCCTTTGATGATCTCCACTCCGAGCTGGGTTATGTCGCCGGTGTTGACGCCCGTCAAGTAATTCATCAGCAGTCGCTGGAGCGTGATTTTGTCAGAGATGTTTGTGGGGAGGTTCTTGATCCGCTGGAGGAGACTTTGGGCGGCCTGGGCCGCTTTTTGAACCCCGCTTGCCACTTTCTGGAGGACGGCGATTTGGTTCGACTCCCCGGTGACAACTCCGCCCTCGTCGTTGTTCGACCGCGTGCCATCCGGGAGAACCCCGGAGACTTCGCCCGTCGTCGGATTGATCTCCAGCCAGGAGATGGTCGAGATGTCTCCGACCATCACCATTTGGGCCGGCGTCACGACCACGTCGCCTTGTTGGATCGCGGTCACGATCCGCGCCTTGGCGTCGGCCGAAATATCGAGCGCATCGAGGCTGCCGGCATTACTGCTGTTCAGATAGAGCAGAGGAATATTCTGGGCGAATGCCTGCTCCAAGATATTGATCGTGCCGACCGAGACCTGGCCCGCGGTCAGCGGCGTGACGGTCTGCTCGTAGACGTTGTCGACCAGCCCGTTGGCGAAATTGAAGGACAGCACGGCTTGCGGGTTCTGGCCCGGCGCCGCCAAGACGTTCATGGTCTCGTTCAGGAGGTCGAACAAGAAATTGTAGTTGTTGGTGGTCGCATCGAAGGTGCTTCCGGCGATCGTTATGCTCGGACGTTGGAAGTACGCGATAACGTCGTTCAGGCTCGCCAGGTTCGCCGCTTCCGACTGCGCAAGGACGCGCATATTGCACGAGTTCCAACTGCTCGGCGGCGATCTGCGCGATCCGCATTGCTTCCTCGGTTTGGGACGATACGGCCGATTGTTGCATGTCGTCCGTCACCGTCTGCTCCGTGGAACTGACCTGCGCTTCGAGGCGCGGCAGGGTCTGGGGCGATTGCAGGCCGGGGAGGACGTCGATCGTGTACATGTCGCCATCGTGAGACGGCCGAGGCGCCGCTGGGGCTGACGGTAACGGAAGCCGACACGTCGCCTTGCCGGGCGGCGTAACCGATGGCGTCGTAAATCGTATGCTGGTAGGTCTGGGACGGACCATCGGGGCCGGCCTGTGTGATGTTCAAGAACAGCCCTGTGAGCACCTGGCTGGAAAGGGGGAAGTTGCTTAAGACTTCCTGGTAAGGAGTGCCCTGGATGAGTTGGTTATTGCTCGCATCGGAATAGGCCTCGTCCCCTACAAAGATATACGGGGAGTAGGTGTTGGTAGACACCGAGAAAATGGCGCCGGTGCCCGACTGACTGACGAAATTCCCGACCGAGAGCGGCCGACCCACGAGAGCAACGTCGTTGAACGTCTGATCGAGGACCCTATTTTCCGTAAACGGATTGAGGCCGAAGGAGGCGTCGGCCTGGCTCCAAATCTCCGCCGTGAGCTGCACCTCGGTGGTCTGGCGGAGGCTTTGCGGCACTTCGCTGAACGTGCCTGTCGCCGCGGTAAACGTCTGCCCGACCTGGGCCCCGGGCATCAGCGGGTCGGCGTTCACCCAGCCACTGCCGACACTGAACTCGAACCAGTAATGGCTTGTCGTCTCGCTCTCCAAGGTGGAATTGTCCACCGGGTTCGAGGTCTGCGTTCCGGCCGGGATGTAGCCCACCGTTTGATAGCTGGCCGGGAACATCGTGGCCAGGAGCTGGTCCGCCTGCGTATAGGTCAGCGTGCCCTGGACGTACTGGGCCGGGATGCCCGAGGCCCGCATCAGCGCCACGCCCAGGCTGGCCACGTCGAGGGCGTTGCCGGCGATCGACCAGAGCGTGCCGCGGGCCCCGCGGAGCGAACCGGTATACGAATTGTAGCCGATGGTATCGTGCAGGAAGTTGAAGATGTTCTGGGCGTTGTAGTCGAGCGATGCCGCCTCTTCCTGAAGGTAGGGGTCCGTCGTGTTGGCATCGGGCGTCGAGGCCAGCAGGTCGGGATCGACGCTGCCGCTGGTGAGCGTCGCGGCAGGGGTTACGTTGGAGATCGCCAGCGCGTTGAGCGTGCTGTATGCCACGGCCCCCGTATCGAGTTGCAAGATCGAGGGACTTGACAGGGAGACCGTGATCGTCACGCTGGCCCAGTTGCCCGCCTGGATCGTGCCCAGGCTCCAGGCGAGATTCTGGCCGCTCTGGTCGGGCTGCTGCGAGGCGCTCACGAGCGTCACGCCCGGCGCGAGGGTATCGGTTAACAACACGCCGGTCTCGGGATCGGACGACTCGTTATAAACCGTGTAGGTGATCGTCTCCTGGTTGTTCTGGATTTGGCCGGTGAAATAGGCGGAAAGGGTGCGGCCGACGACGATATCGGTCGAGGGCGTGGCGGTGTTCGGCACGGGAGGATGGTTTCCTGCTGGCTGGCGGAGGCGAAGCCGGGGGCGGAAACGGACAGGACCGGGGTGCCGGGCACGGTGTCGGTGTAATCGACCGTGATGCTGCTCGCGCCCAGAGGGACGATCACTTGCCCGCCGTTAATCGGCAGGCCGTCGGGATAGGAGAAACTGCCGCCGGGCGAGGACGAGCTCAGCGTCACGGTGAGCGGGGCCGGCGTGGAATTGCCCGCAGCGAATAGCGACGCCACCTGGGCGTTGGGCAAGGCGGTCGTGAAGATGCTGATATTTTGGATCAGCCCGTCGAAGTAGCTGCCGCTGCCGAGGTTGTTCGTGTCCGCGGCGCCGAATGCATAGTACAGCCCATATCCGCTGCCGTAGGGCGTTTGGCGTGCGCCGTTGGACACGCTGGTCGATTGTACGCCGTCGAGGAACCCGTCCAGGGTCTGGCTGGCAGCGTTGTAGCGGAGCACCACGTTGTGCCACGCGTTGAAGCTGGCCGTGCCCAGCGTGACCGCCGGCAAATCCCAGACTCGCACTTCGACCGTGCCGTTGGCCAGAATCTCGATCTGGCTGTCATTCCAGCCCGTGCTGAGGGTTGTTTGGCCGAGCTCATCCACGATGACGCCGGCCCCGGCCGCGTTGAACCACAAGCTGATCGTGACATTCGCGTTGCTGCTGGCGAACAGGCTGGCCAGGTTCGGCGTGATGGCATATTGATTGACACCGTTGAGGCTGAGGGCCTGTCCAGTTTGACCGGCTGCATAGCCGGCGCCATTCACCAGCGTCAGGTTGGTAGAGCCCGTGGTATCGGCCGTCGTGCCATTGGCGCTATAGGTGACGCTGCCGGCCGAAGTAGGGTTGCCATCAGGGTCTTGCAGTTCGATCGAGATGGCGCCCGTCGGCTGCCCTGCGACGGTCGTCTGGCTCAGGGTGTTTAAGGCAATCGCCGGCAACTGCGTTTGGAAGGCGCCGATATCGAGCTTTCCGCCTGCGGTACGGGGCAGGCCGCGTTGGTCGGTTGTCGGCAGCGACGTTGCCGAGGCGTTGCCGGCGCCGATCGCCGGACTGCCGGCCAGAAGCGACATGGTCTGGGTCGGCCCTCCGTAGTTTCCCAACGCGGTCAGCATGGGCGTATTGCTGAAGACGTCGCCCGGCCCTGGCGTGGGGTCGTTCGTGCTGTTGTTGACGCCGGTTCCCAGGAGGTTATTGCCGTTGTCGGTGGTGATCGCGCCGTTGATATCGGGATTGGTCGAGTTGCTGCTGCTGTTGCCGGCCACGATGCTGTTCTGCAAGGTGAGCGTGCCGGAGTTGTCGATGCCGCCGCCCGAATCCGCCGCCGAGTTGCCGGAAATGGTGGAGTCGCTCACGGTCAGCGTGCCGCCGCTTGCGTTCTGGATCCCGCCGCCCGCCTGGTAGGAATAACTGCCCGTGATCGTCGAGTCGACGACCGTCGCCATGCCCGCGTTCTCGATGCCGCCGCCGCCGCTGCCGTAGTAGTCCGATTCGTTGCCGGTGAAGGTCGAACCGCTTACGGTCAGCGTGCCGCCGGAGGCGTTCTCGATCCCGCCTCCCGTCTTGCCGGCATTGTCGTTGGTAAAGGTGCTGCCGGCGAGCGACGCGATGCCGCCATTGTTGAGTCCGCCGCCGACCCCGTCCGTATTGTCGCTGGTGAAGAGACCGCCGGTCAGCGTCAACGTGCCCTGATTGTCGATTGCCGAGCCGGACGTGTTCGCGGCATTGGAAGAGAAGATGTCGTCGTCGAGCGTGGCCGTGCCGGCAACGACTTCGATGGCGCCGCCGGAGGTGTTGGCGGCATTGCCGGAAAAGGTGCTGCCATTGACCGTGAGCGTGCCGTTCTGGACGGAGATCGCGCCGCCGGAGATATAGGCCCGGTTGTAGTTGTTGAAAGTGCAGTCGTTGACGACCAGGCTTGAGCCCTTGTTGTCGACAGCGCCGCCGTAGTCGTTCGCGGAATTGGACGTGAAGATGTCGTTGTCCAACGTCAGCGGCCCGGAGCTCTCGATGGCACCGCCGGATCCCTGGTAGGAGGCGCAGGCGTAAATGCTGGAATTGCTCACCGTCAGCGTTCCGGAATTCAGGATCCCGCCGCCGCTTGCGCCCGAGTTCACATCGCCGTATTCCAGGTTGAGGTTCGTGAGCACCGCGCTCACGCCGCTATCGATCTGGAAAATTCGACTTTCGCTTTGGGCGTCGATGGTCAGCGGGCTGCTCAACGTGTTGCCGTCGATGGTGATCGTGCCGGCCCCGGCGCCGCTGAGCTCCAGTTGGCCTTGCGTGAGGTTGACGGTCTGGCCGCCCAGGCTGGGGTCGAAGGTTATCGTGTCGCTGATGCCGGCCGCCGCATCGAGATTGGCCTGGGCGACGGCCTGCCGCAACGAAAGCTCGGCCGCCACGGTTGCGTCCGTGGGGTTAGTGACGACGATCGTCGTGAGCATCAGCCGATCTTCAAGCCGCTCGAAGCAGCGCACCCTTCTGGCGCAAGCCCCGAACGAAAGACCGACAAGGTTCTGGTTGGGTTACGCCGCTTTTTCTTGCCCCGCGCGAAGAACGATCCTGAAAACATGGGTGACTCCTCAAGTTGTTAGCCGCCATCTAACACATCCTCTCTACCGCTTCCTGCACCCGAAAGGCATGTTGACACAATGTCAATTTGGGGGTCTTCCTAACCCGCACTCTCCGGAAAACCGGATCAATCACCGAATTTTATGAGTCTAAATTGTCAAAATCAATTCCCAGGGTTCCCAGGGTTCTCCCCAGCAGTCGCCTAAGGAAATCCGGTATTCCGCTACGGCAAGCATCAAAAGGCTGCCAACGCCGCATCGCGCGGAAAACGTAAGTCTCATGGGATTCTGGATTTAGGTTGCCTTCATGCGATGGAGAATCCGCTCTTGCAATCTGGCCGGCAAAGGTGAACAATGCGGAACTTTTCTGCGAGGTGCCGTACGATGCGAATTTTTCAGCATGTCTTGTTGGTCGCCGGCCTGACTGCCGGGTTGATTGCCGCAGGCGTCGCCTGGGAACGGTTCTATGTTGCGCCGCTGGTCGAGCAGGCCCAACGAAGACCCGATCCGCCCGACTCGGCCGCCGGCGACTTGTCGGCGGAATGCCGGGAAGAACTTGCCGCGATGGGGTCGCCGTCGGCGGTAATGGAGCTGCGGCGGGAAAGATCCGCGGCGAAAGCGGCGGCTGGCGAAGCAGCACAGAATGACGGTGGGAACGTCTTGCGGCAGGGCGGTGGCGTAAATCAGTCGATGATGCACATTCAAGTCACCGATCCCTCGCCTGCCCCCGCGCAGATCGAGTCGGATGCGGCGGCCCATCCCATCCCACAAGCCCAGCCGGCGGAATATTCCGAGCCGGCGTCGCGTCCGGCGGACGGTGGATCGGCGGGCCAGCGGTCGCGAAACGGGACGTTGGCGGCCTCGGCCGTCGACTCGATTGGATTGGGCGACCTGCACGATCCGCTGAAATCGGTCGACGTGCTCGACCTCATGCGGCGCTCCGCGCGACGACGGCGATCAAAGGGCCGAGGCCCGCCGCGAGCTGGTGCGGCGGGGCTTCAGCGAGGTCGACCTGGAACTGGCCCAGCAGCTTTTCAGTCTGGACGTGGAGATCCGCAAACAACTTGCGCGGTCCGTGCCGCGGTTGTCGAGCGTGGATGCCGCCCAATGGCTGATGTGGCTTGCCTCGATCCGCAGCCGGAAGTGCGGCTGGCCGCCTTGACCACGCTGGCGACGACCGGCGATCCGGTCTTGCTCGATCGCGTTGAAGCCCTGACCCGTAGCGACCACGATCCTCAGATCCAAGCCCTGGCCGACCAGATCGCCAAGCAGCGCGTCTTGGCCTCCTGCGCGGCGATTCGACCGAGAGATGAAGGATGAAGGCGGAAGGATGAGGGATGAGGGATGAGAGATGAGGGATCGAGCGATGAGGGATGACGCTCATCTCTCATCTCGTACCCCTCATCTCTTATCTCATCCTTCATCCTTCATCCCTCATCCTTTACTTCTTCTTAGCCCCTTCCGGCACCGGTAGGGCGGCAGGGCGAGGATGCGATGGAAAATGTCGGCCCGCTGCCGCTGAAAGTTCTCGGAACCGGCCTGCGCCGTACTGCTTCACGAAGCTCTCCCAGGAGAGATCGTCGGGCAGTCCGTCGAGCTTGGGGACGTAGTCCTCGACGGTAAAGCGTGCGGCGACCTCCTCCAGGGAGATGTCCCCTTCGCGGACGTGGGTGGCGAACATCACGCCCGCCATGTCGGCGCAGAGATCGGCGAAACTGAAGCCGTCGCCGCCGCGGGAGTCGAGGATCTCGCTGGCCCAGGCCGGCCGCTTCGGCGCCTTGAGGGCCGCTGAGCACGACCAGGGCCGAGGAGATCGTGAAATGCCGGGTCAGGTTGCTGCCGTTTGAGCATCGTCGGCGTGCCCAGGATCAGCAGCCGCGTCTGCCGCTGATCGTCCGGCTCGATCTTCTGCCAGACCTCGTTGAGCGCCGCCTTGTCGCGCACGAAGTTGGAATCGTCCAGGGCCACGCCCAGGCCTAGCAGGAACGCCGGCGGCCCGACTTGCGGCGGAAGCTGCCGGGCGGCTGCCGCGGCCCGGCGCACGTAATAGACCGTCAGACTCGTCGTTGGTCCGCCAGACCGCGGCCCTCGGGTCTTTGGAGGCGACGGGCAGTTTCTGGTTCTCGCGGGCCGCCTGGATGACGGCCTGCAACGACGTGCCGTGCGCCGTTGATGATCTCCGGGTTCAGGCTGCCGGGCGGGGCGGGCGGGCGGCGGCGGCGGACCGAGCGATTCGATCGCCGAGGTCGACACGGGGTCCTGGGGAATGGTCTGCGCCAAGGCCATGTAGGCCCCCCGCACCGCGGTTTTGGCCTCCGGCGAAAGCACGCTCGGATGCCAGATGTGCCGCGTCCGCATCTCTTCGGCAATGAGGCTCATGATCAGCGTGTTCGGGGCGTCGAAGCCGATGCGGAAGGTCTTGGCCGCCGACTGCCGATCGCCCAGCTTGGGCCGCATCACCGAGGCCTTGTCCGACGTGTGGGCGGCGCCGAGAAAGTGGCCCAACTCGTGCACCAGGACCTCCAGCCGCTCCGGTTCGCTGACCTGGCCCGGGCGATTCGCGAATGAGGACGTGCGAGGCCAGCGTGCCGTGCGTTCCGCCCAGGTGCATCTCGCCGTGGATCCATTCGTAGTGGCTCGTGAAACCGATCGCCACCCGCGCGGGGCCGGCCGCACTTTCTGCGCGAACTCCATCAGCGCATTGGTCGAAGGAGTGGATCGGCCGGGTCCGAGTCCCAGTGGCCCACCTTGACGACCTCGAACCGCACGCGGCAATGGTGCTCGAAGATGTCGGAGGCATCGTCCAGCCGCTTGCGGACCCGCTTCTCCCAAGCCGTGCATGTCCGCGGGTCGGGGGAGTCGGTGCAGGATCGCCACCGGGATCTTGTAGACGGCGTCGGCCGGCTGGGCTTGCCCCGGCGGCACGGCGCCGGCCGGCACGGCCTTGGCCTGCCGGCGGCCCGGCGGGTTCGGCCTTGTCCTCCACGCCCGGCAGCTTGAGATGGACCAGTTCCGGCAGGCCGTTGCGCAAGCCGAAGTAGTGGATCGAGTTGACGTTCAACTGGAAACTGCGGGCCGCGGCCCTTCACCCAGGGTGACCGTGACCGGCCCCGTGGTCGGAAACGAGGCGATATCGGTCGGCGCGATGCCCAGGCGGCTCTGCGCGGCCGTCGGCCTGGCGAAGCGTGTAGTCGATCTTGACAGGTGTCCAGTTCTGAAGCACGCACCACGCCGGCAGAGCACACCTGGGCGACCAGCCCGAGCAGCGTCCAGCAGACCAGCGTCGCCAATAAGCGGTTCATGGAAAGCATCTATCCTATTATGCACGTTGAGGGCTCCGCCGGCCAGTGGCCCTTTGGAGTGCGGCCGACCAGGGTACTGGTGCCCGGCCTGCCGCACTCCCTATTGTTGCCAAATAGCGTCGGGTTACCTAAAATTGTCGCGGACTGCCAAATTGGAGGAGGCGAGCAATGAATGCAGCGTGGAAAACGGCACAGGCCGGCGGGTGCCCGTTCGTGGAAGAGGTCGAGGTCCGCGGCCATATCATCGACAGCCTCATCCTGCCCAAGATCCTCGACTCGATCTCCGGCGGCGGCGGCAGCTTCACGATCAAGGAGATCACGATCGGGCAGGCGCGGAACGATCCCAGCTATGCCGTGCTGGAAGTTTGCGCCGACGAAGACAGGTCCTGCAGAGAATCCTCGCCCAGATCGCCGATCACGGCGCAGCGCCGACCGACCCCCGCGATTGCTGCCTCGTCGCGGCCGACATCGCCGGGGCCTTTCCCGAGGACTTCTATAGCACCACGAACCAGCGGACCGAAGTCCGCGTCGCCGGCCGCTGGATCGCGGTCGCCGACCAGGAAATGGACTGCGGGATCGTCGTCGATCTCGACGCGCCACCGACCGCCCGCTGCCTGGCGATGGCCGATACCCGCGTGGGCGACCGCATCGTCGTCGGCCATGCCGGCGTGCGGGTCTTTCCCGAAGAGCGGTCGCGAGGGCCGCAGACCTTCGAGTTCATGGGCAGCAACGTCTCGACCGAGAAGCCGAAGAACGTGGCCATCCGCCAGATCGCGCGGCAGTTGGCCGAGAACCGCGCCGCGGGCGGGCGGACGGCGGTCGTCGCCGGCCCCGCCATCGTGCATACCGGCAGCGGCGAGTTCCTCGAGCAGATCATCCGCATGGGCTACGTCAACGTGCTCCTGGCCGGCAACGCCCTGGCCACGCACGACATCGAGCAGGCCTTCTTCGGCACGAGCCTGGGCGTCTATCTCGATCGCGGCAGCCTGGCCGAGGCGGGCCACGCCCATCACCTCCGCGCAATCAACCGCATTCGCCGGCTGGGCGGAATCCGGCCCGCGGTGGAAAAGGGCGAGCTGCGGGCCGGCATCATGTATGAGTGCGTGCGCCACGGGGTCGATTACCTGCTGGCCGGCAGCATCCGCGACGACGGCCCGCTGCCCGACGTCGTCACCGACGTGCTCGTGGCGCAGCAACTGATCGCGAAAAACTCCGCGGCGTTACCTTCTGCCTGATGATCGCCACGACGCTGCATTCGATCGCCGTGGGCAACCTGCTGCCCTCCTGGGTCCGCGTCGTGTGCGTCGATATCAACCCCTCGACGGCCATCAAGCTGGCCGACCGGGGCTCATTCCAGACTGTAAGCCTAGTTACCGACGTGGCGCCGTTCTGCGGGCTCTGGTGGAAGAATTAACGATGCTGGAAACTGCACAAGCGTAGGGCGGCAAGTCCAAAATCCGAAATTCGAATGTCGAAATCCGAAACAAATTCAAATCAACAAATTCAAAAGTCCAATGTGCGCGTTTTGGATTTCTTTTGCTTTTTTTCGTTTGAATTTCTGATTTGTTTCGGATTTCGTGCTTCGAGTTTCGGATTTTGGGTCTTTCGGATTGGATCTGGTCCATGACGCCCCGCATCCTGATGTGTCCGCCGGATCACTACGGCATCGAGTACGAGATCAACCCCTGGATGGACCGCCGCCAGGGGGCCGATCACCCGGCGGCGATGGCCCAGTGGCAGGACCTGCGGCGATTGCTGGTGCAGGCCGGGGCGTCGATCGAGTGCATGGAGCCGGTGGCCGGCATGCCCGACCTGGTGTTCACGGCCAACGCGGCGTTGATCTACGGCACGGTGGCCGTTCCGGCCCGATTCCGCCATCCGCAGCGGCAGGTCGAGGAGCCGTACGCCCAGGCCTGGCTGGCGGGACATGGCTTCGAGCTTCGTGCGCTGAAACCGGACACTTATTTTGAAGGGGCGGGCGACGCCCTGTTCTGCGGCGACACGCTCTTGGCCGGCTATCGCATTCGCACGGCCATCGGCGGCCATCAGCAGTTCGGCGACCTGTTGGGCTGCCGCGTGATCTCGCTGGAACTGGTCGATCCGCGCTACTACCATCTCGACACCTGCTTTTGCCCTCTGGCCCCTGGCGTAGCGATCTATTATCCGCCCGCCTTTGATGAATACGGATTACAGGCCCTGCGGTTGGTGGTTGAGGAGTTGATTCCCGTGGCCGAGTCCGAGGCCTGGAACTTCGCCTGCAACGCGGTTGTCGTCGGCCGCACGGTGGTCACCAACGTCGGCTGTCCGGAGTTGCATCGCGAGTTGGAATCGCGCGGTTACACGCCGATCGCCACGCCGCTGGGCGAGTTCGTCAAATCGGGCGGATCGGCCAAGTGCCTTACGTTGCGACTGGACGGCGAAGAAGCGGCGGGGTGGAAATACGCGGCGGGCGGAAGGTAACCACGAAAGACACGAACGACACGAAAAGGGAGCCTACAGCGGGAGGGATTTTCGTGTGCTTCGTGTCTTTCGTGGTTCTCTCGTGTCCTTTACTTCGCCCATCGCCAGGCCGGCTTGGCGTCTTTCGCCAGCGGAATGCCCAGCAAAGCGGCGCGGAGCAACTCGATGGGCATCGGGCCCTGCTTCAGCACGGCGTCGTGGAAGTCGCGTTCGCTGAGCTTGCCGGGGCCGACCATCTCGTCATGCAGCGCGAGGATCTGCCGCCCTCCGATCAGATAGCCGACCTGGTACAGCGGCTCGGCCTGGATGAAACGCCGTACCTCGCCGCGGGCCCCGAACTTCTCGTGCCCCACGCGGTCGATGAGGAACGTGGCCATCTCCTCCGGCGTCATGCGGCCAAGATGATACTTCAGCGTGAGAATCACGCGGGCCGCACGGGTCATCCGCCAGAAGAGCATGCCGATGCGGTCCTCGGGCGTCTGCGCCCAGCCGAGGTCCCATAAACGCATCTCCCAATACAAGGCCCAGCCCTCCACGTAAAAGGGCGTGGAAAAAGGCCGCTGCGGAACCCGCGACTCGTAATACTGTTGCAGGTGGTGGCCGGGGATCAGCTCGTGCGGGATGACCAGCCGCGTGAAGTGGCGGTTGTTGCCCCGCATGACCATCAGCTTGTCGTCCTGCTTCATGTCGATATTGCATAGGCGACCATAATCCTCCGGCCGTCGTAGGCCGCATAGGGGATGGTCTTCAGCGTCTCCGGCGAGATCATCGTCAGCCCCCACGACTCTTCGCACAGCGGCGGCACGGTCACCAGATCGCGGCGCTTGACGAACTCGGTGGCCTCGCGGCCGATCCGCGCCACGAGCTGATCCTGGTCGCCCGGCGGCACGTAGTCGGCCTTGACCCGCGCCAACGCGGCCTTCCAGTCGTCGCCCAATTGCATCTCGTTGGACGCCTTTTTCATCTCCTGCTCGCACCAGGCGAACTCCCGCTCGCCGATGGCGATCAGCTCATCGGCCGTGTACGGCAGCCACTCGCGACGGATGCCGGCGGCCAGGGCCTCGGCCCCGATCGGCGCGCCGACCAACGGATCGTCGTCCTTGCCCTTCACCAGGGCCACTTCCTCGCGGAGATACTTGGCGTAGTCGTCGAGCTGCTTGGCCGCGTCGTCGTAGGGCTTCTTCAACCACCAGGTAAAGTCGGGCTGGTAGCCGTCGTAGAACGTGTACCAGCGTTTCAAGCAGTTCCTGCAAGTCATGCACCGCGCCCGCCGCACGCAGGGCAATCGCCGCGGAAGCCGGCTTGCCCCCTGGCTTGGCCATTTGCTCGCGGAGCCCCGTGATGGCGGCTGACACGTCGACGACCTTGCTGGCCGCCGCCTGGCAGTCCAGGACGTCCCAGTGCCGGCGGCCCGTTTCCAGTCCGTGGATAATTGTGCAAAACGGCACGAGGGCGCGATCTCGGCCAACCGCTTCTTCGCCTGCGCGAGGTCATCGAGCAGCCCTTGCACTTCGCTCCGCAGCAGCAGAAACTCGACCTTCTCGCGGGAATCGAGCGACGCGAAGTCGAACTTCGTCAGGCGTCCGCTCCACTCCTCGGCCAATTGTTGCTGCCGATCGAGATAGGCGCGGGAGGCCGGCATCTCGAACGCCGCGCGGAGGCTCGACTGGTCGGCCTGGAACTCGCGGTCCAAATCGAGCACCGTGGTCCGGACCGAGGAGAACTCGTTTTCAGCGGCCGATGCCAGCGGGGCGGTGGAAAGCAGGAGTATCAGCAGCGTTGCAAATCGCGGTCGGCGGGTCATGGGGGCGGTTCCGGAGAGGGGTTCGTGTCGAATGCTGTCAATTGTAGCATATTTGCTATTGCCCCGGCAGTTGGGACATGTTAGTATTCGCACCTCGTCTTGGGTACGGTTCATTTTGGGCTGTTGACCGCGGGGTTGCCATGGCTGCGATTTCGTGTGGCGTCGCTCGGGTTTTCCCTTGGTTTTCCGTCGTGGCGGCGGCGGCTCTGCTGCTTGGCACGACGGCCTCGCTCGATGCCCAAACGGGCACCTTGCAGTCGATTCGCAACGACGTCCGCGAGGGCCCGCCGCCCTCCCCGGCAACATCGTCCCCGCCGCCAAGCAGTTCGCCGCAGCCATCGACGAACCAATCGTCGAACAGCGGCTCGGACGACAACTCGACCGATGATTCGGAGGGCGTATTCGCATTGCTGGTCGGTGGCGCGGTGTTGGCCGGCGCTGCTGTCACGGCGCCCGTCTGGGCGCCGTTTGCGATCACGCACGATGACTTCTGGCGCGGCCGATCTGTATCAATTTCCTTACGACGACACGACCTACCCCGTCGAGACATTTCCCTTCGCGATCCGCTTCGACGCCGATTACGTCGATGCCTTCGACAACCTCGACCGGATCAACGGCCATCTGCTGATCAGCACCGCATCGCGACTGGAGTTCGACACCCGGTTCCAACACCTGGCCGAACGCCTTGCCGGCGGCGGCGAGGATCAACTATGGAACGGCGATTGCAACGTGACCATCCGTTTCGCCCAAAGCGACTTCGCACAGTTCCGCACGGGGCTCGGATTCAACTGGCTGAATGACCCCGCGCGGACCGATCTCGGTTTCAACTTCACCTACGGCGCCGATATTTTCCCCGCAAAGCCCTGGATCTTGTCGTCCGTGCTGGACGCCGGCACGCTGGGCCATGCAGGGCTCTTCCGATTTCGTACAGACGGTGGGCGTGATTCACAAGTCGCTCGAAGTCTATACGGGTTACGAGTACACCGACATCGGCACCGTGCATTGGAACGGTCTGGTCGGCGGCGTGCGGCTGTGGTTCTAAAACGGGGCGAAAACGAAAAGACTTCGACAGAAAAATTGGGGACAGGAAAAATAAGAAACGAAGGAAGGGAACACTCATTGACACTGGCTCTGGCGAATGATACCGCAAGATTGGTGTCAGTTATGCGCAGATTGGTGTTCTTTCCCGATTCAAATTCATTCCATCTGCTTCTTGTTTTTCTGTCCCTTGATTTTTCTGTCGAGGTCTTTGTTTTCGGCCAATTTTGTCTTGATCCGATTTGCCAACTCCACCTGCTCGATGTTGCGAACGAGGAACTTCTTTTGCGACGCGGTTTCGCCGGAGAGCAGCTCGATCTGCGATTTCCGCACTTCCAGCCATTTGGCCAGGACTTCGACGATGGCCTTGTTGGCCTTGCCCTTTTCAGGCGCTTGCGTGACGCAGACCTTCAGGGCGCCGTCCTGAAGTCCGCGGACCTCGTTCCGCCTGCGCCGGGTTGGGCCCGCACGGGAAGGATGGTGCCGTCGGGATGAGACTGAAGGTCAAGCATGGGTTCTCGTGGAATCGTAATTCTCCAGCCGCGCATTATACCACACGCGGACTGAAATGAGCCGTTGGAGTCCCGGCTTTAGCCGGAATTGTCCCGGACAAACCGCCTAAAGGCGGGACTCCAACGGCCCACATCTGCCCGCGAGCTCATTGTCCGGCCCGGTTGTGGGAACCGTCGCTCCCGTCTATAATCAGCGAGGAGCGGCGACATTTTTGGACTCGGTCGGGGCATGAAACGGGGCATGAAACGGTGCGGGAAAAGCCAAGAATACTGCTGGTTGGCGATGCCTGCGAGGACTTCGAGCGGATGTTCTGGGCCGCTTCCCAATCGCGCGACGTGGTTGTTGCGCCGAATCCAACGCGGGCCATGAGCCTGCTGACCCATGAGCATTTCGACGGCGTTTTCATCGCTGCCCGGCACTTCCAGGCGGCTTTCAAGATCGCCAGGCTCCTGCAGAATGAGCAGATCCTCAAGGGCCTTCCTTTCGGGATTGCCCTGCTGGATAGCGATAACAGGATCGTCTGGGAGAACGGTCGGATCGGCCAGTGGAGCGGTCGCGACTGCGTGGTCGGGAGCGGTTTTTACGCGGCACTCGACAACCCGGAGATTCTGGGGCCGGACTTCTGTCCGTTCCACATGGCATTGGCGACCGGCCAGGGGACGAGCTCCACGCTGCGGAGCCGGGACAACCGCTATTTCCAGGTGCAAGTTGCCCCGGCCGGCGAGTCGGCCGATTTGTTGTGTGGTTTGCGGCCGGCCCGCCATCTGATTATCACCCTCCGCGACGTGACCGATGAAGTTCATCAGCAGCAGAAACTGGAAGCGATCCACCGCGCCGGCATGAAACTGGCCGACCTGACTCCGAAAGAAGTCTTGGAAATGCCGGTCCGCGACAGGATCGAGCTTCTCAAGTCCAACATCGTGCATTTCACCAAGGACCTGTTGAACTTCGAAGTCGCCGAGATTCGCCTCGTGGACCGCAAGACGAATCGTCTGGAGCCGCTCTTGGCCATCGGCATGGCCCCCGCCGCGGCGCGGCGACTTGTACGCTTTGCCCCAGGAGAATGGCGTGACCGGCTTCGTGGCGGCCACCGGCAGAAGCTACCTTTGCGAAGATACGACCGAAGACCCGCTCTTCCTGGAGGGCGTCCTGGGGGCGAAGAGCTCGCTGACCGTGCCGCTCGTGCTGCACGACTCGGTGATCGGCACGTTCAACGTGGAAAGCACGGAGTTGCGGGCCTTCAGCGAGAGCGACCTTCAGTTCCTGGAGATCTTCAGCCGTGACGTGGCGGCCGCCCTGAACACGCTGGAACTGCTGGTGGCCGAGAAGGCCAATGCGGCCGCCGAGAGCGTCGAGGCCATCCACACCGCCGTGGCCTTGCCCATCGACGAAATACTCAACGACGCAGTCAACGTGATGGAGCGCTACGCCGGCCATGAACCCGAGGTCGTCGAGCGTTTGCGGCGAATCCTCCGCAACGCCCGCAACATCCATCAGGTGATCCGGGATGTCCGCCAGACGATTCCGCCCGGTCAGGCCCAACCCGCAGCCATGCCGGCCGACGAGCGGCCGTTGTTGCGCGACCGGCGGGTGCTCTTGGTCGATGCCGACAGCGACGTGCGCCGCGCGGCCCATGCCTTGTTGGACCGCTACGCGATCAGCTTGGAAACCGCCCATGACGGCGCCGAGGCGGTGTGCATGGTCCGCGCCGCATCCAATGAGCCCTATGACGTGATCATCGCCGACATCCGCCTGCCGGACATGAACGGCTACGAGCTGATGCTCAAGCTCCAGGAATTGGTCGCCCCGGCCCCGCTGCTCTTGATGACCGGTTTCGGCTACGATCCGGGCCATGCGATCGCCAACTCCCGCCGGGCAGGGCTGCCGGCCTGGGCCATTCTCTACAAGCACAACCCGCTCCGCGCCGATCTGATCTTCAATGCCATGGAACTCACCATCCAGAAGCCGAAACCGTGATTACGGCTTATTGACCTTGATATTCAACTCCCGCAACTGCTTGGCGTCGACCTCGCCCGGGGCGCCGGTCATGAGGTCGGTGGCACGTTGCGTCTTGGGGAAGGCGATCGCGTCGCGGATGTTCTCCAGCTTGCCGAAGAGCATCACCACGCGGTCGATGCCCAGCGCGATGCCGCCGTGCGGCGGGGCGCCGAATTGCAAGGCGTCCAAGAGGAAGCCGAATCGCTCGCGGGCCATCGCCTGATCGATGCCCAAGAGCGAGAAGACCTGCTGCTGCACCTGCTGGTCGTGGATACGAATCGTCCCGCCGCCGGCCTCGTAGCCGTTGATCACCAGGTCGTAGGCCACTGCCCGGCACTTGCCGGGATCGGTCGCGAGCATGGCCATGTCCTGCGGGCGCGGCGAGGTGAAGGGATGGTGCATGGCGGCCCACCCGCCCGATTCCTCGTCCGGGGCGAACATCGGAAACTCCACGACCCACGAGAAGTTCATCTCGTTGGGATCGTAAAGCTTCAAATCGACGCCGAACCGCTTCCGCAAGGCGTACAGGGCCTTGCAGGTGACTTCGAACTTGTCGGCCACGAAGACCAGGAAATCGCCCGGCGCAGCCCCCATCCGCTGGGCGATCTTGGCCAGAAGCTCCGGGCTGAAATTCTTGGCGATCGGCGAGGCCAGCGTGCCGCCCTCCTCGACCTTGAACCAGGCCAGCCCCTTGGCGCCGAAGTTCTCCACGATAAACGCCGTGAGCTCGTCGATGTCCTTGCGCGAATAGCGGGCCGCCGCCCCCTTGACGTTCATGCCGCGGACCCGGTTGCCGCTTTCGGCCACCTCGCGGAAGACGCGGAACTCGGCCTCGCGGGCCAGGTCGGTGAGGTCGATCAGTTCCAGTCCGAATCGCAGGTCGGGGGCGTCATGGCCAAACCGCTCCATCGCCTCGTCGTAGGTCATCCGCGGCAGCGGCAACTTGAGCTCCATGCCCAGGATTTCTTTCGCCAGGCGGGCCATCAGGCCGTCGATCACGCCGATGATGTCTTCCGCGGTGACGAACGACATCTCCAAGTCCAATTGCGTGAACTCCGGCTGCCGGTCGGCCCGCAGGTCCTCGTCGCGAAAGCAACGGGCGACCTGGATATAGCGGTCGTAGCCGGCGACCATGAGGATCTGTTTATAGAGCTGCGGCGACTGGGGCAGGGCGTAGAAATGGCCCTGCACGACGCGGCTGGGCACGAGATAATCGCGGGCCCCTTCCGGCGTGCTCCTCCCCAACATGGGGGTTTCGACCTCGATGAACCGCTGCTCGTCGAAGTAGTCGCGCATCGACTTGATGATGCGGTGCCGGAGCAGCAGCGTTTGCTGCATCTTCTGCCGCCGCAGGTCGATATAGCGGTACTTCAGCCGCAGATCTTCGCCGGGCAGATCGGGACTGCCCGGCTGGAAGGGCGGCGGGGCGCTCTTGTTCAGGATTTCCACATGCCGGACCCGAAGCTCGATCTCGCCCGTCTCCAACTTCGGATTCGCCGTGCCCTCGGGCCGCCGGGCGACGTCGCCGCGGACGAGGACCACGTCTTCGGAGCGCAGGGCCTTTGATTGTCTCAGCGTTTCGTCGCCGCGTTCGGGCGTGAAGACAATCTGCGTCTTGCCGTAACGATCGCGGAGATCAGCGAACAGCACGCCGCCCTGGTCTCGATAGGTATCGACCCAGCCGCAGAGGGTGACTTGTTGACCGACCTGTTCCGCGCGAAGTTCGCCGCAAGTATGAGTCCGCAGCAAGATGGAAGTCCCTTCAATCGATGATTGCCCAGTGCCATCCGGCCCTTATTGGGGGGCTCGGCGGCGGTTCTTCAAAGGACTTCATTCTAACTGCCGGCTTATGGCACGGGAAGGAAGGGCCCCGGCAGGTCGTGACGGCAATAGCGGCAGCCGCGCCGCGAACGGGGGGTTTCGGGCCTTGACCTCGGGGCCTTGGCGTTTGGCCCGGCGGCGAAGAACAAAGACTGCGGCAGGAGAACAAGCGCTTCGGCGGGCGAGCTACTCACCGCAGGGCTGTGAGCGTCGCCTGTCCCCCGTTGAGCACGCGAGGCGCAGGTCGTAGCCGACCAGAAGTCTCATTCCAAGCAACGGCGCAGTATCCATGACATCGACTGTGATTGATCTCGGCACGCCGTCCCAAATTACTGTCGCGTCGTAAACGTCGAATTCACCAATGCTGCCATCGGCGAGCGCTACGCTTGCTCGCGACGCCCAGGGCAAACCCAACTGGAGTATGGTGGCTGAGGGCAAAGTCAGTGCGCCGTTGAAGCCGGTATCCAGGACCGTTTCCATCTCGCGCGGATTACCCTGAGAATCACGAATCGCGATTCGAAAAACGATCTCATTTCGGGGATTGACCGTCCCACGGATCATACCGATTCTCCCGCGACAGGACGCCACCCGAACCGATAGGCTGTCGGCGACCCGACGCGCATCAGCCATGTTTGTGCGTCGCGCCGCCGTGCCCGGAGGCGTTTTATCGCGGCATAATCGTCGCAATCAATCTCATAATCGCCGGATTGAATATCAATTGCCACAAACTTGTCGACGTTGTCCGGATTGAGCTTGGATTTGACGACGCGATCGTAGATTTCCTGACCGCGGCGGGCGAATTCACTGGGAACGTAACTTGCCGTCGGCGTAGCCATCGTGATTTCCTCCCTTCTTGTTTGTATCCATCACTAGTATAGCAACGATTGCCAACTCTACAACTGTCTCCAAGCTTTTTGCCGTCCGCGAACGGTTACTCGAATTATTTGAACTCACCCTTATGGGGCCACCCAGGAAATGCGCCACTTTGTTTCAAAATTTGAATACGGCCTCATCACGCCCGAAAGGGGATCGGCCGACGGATTGGCGAGAATTCCCGCGGATTGGTTGTCAAACGATTCTCGCGACTGGCGGCCGCGTTTCAAATTCCACTTCCACAAGAGCACAAGTTCAACAACCGGTGTGACGCAAATTTCATCGCACCGTCAACGGTCGCGTTGGCTTAGTAGGAAATTTCGCCCAAACCCTATCGGATACCAAGCTCAACTACCCGTTGGCCGATGACCTCGGGCTCGACGTTGCCCTCGACCGGCACAAACCGGCACTCGCTCAGACTGCGGAACCAGGTCGCCTGGCGCTTGGCAAGTTGCCGGGTGTGCGTCTTCACCAGGTCCACCGTTGCCGCCAGGTCCTGCTTTCCACCGCAATAATCGATAACCTCGGCATAACCGACCGCCTGCCTGGCCGTCTTGCTCAGCCCTCGGGGATCGGCAAGCAGGCGGTAAACTTCCTCGATCAGTCCGGCGGCAAACATGGCGTCCACCCGGCGGTCGATTCGGGCATGCAGTTCTTCCTTCGGTCGGTCGAGAACCAGCGCCCGGCAGGCGTCGGCGGGCAGACCTGTATCGAACTGCTTTTGCCACTCGGTGATAGGGCGGCCGGTTTTTTCAAAGACCTCCAGGGCGCGGATGATGCGCCGGATATCGTTGGCATGCAGGCGTGCGGCCGCGAACAGGATCGACCGCCTCCAAACGGGCATGCAGCCAGCCCGGCTGGTTGGCGTCGGATGCCCTTAGCAGGTCGAGACGAAACTGCCAATCGGCCGGCGGGCCCGAAAAAATCCCCCGCAACAGCCCTTTGAGGTAGAGCGGGGTCCCGCCCACAAACAGCACTTGCTTGCCGCGGGACCTGATTTCCTTGGCAACTGCCTGGGCCGAATCCACATACTGAGCCAAGCTGAAATCATCACTGGGGGGGGCTATGTCGATCAGGTGATGGCGTATTCGCTGCCGCTCATCGGCCGTGGGCTTGGCCGTACCAATGTCCATTCCGCGGTAAATCGCCATGGAATCCATGGAGACGATTTCCGCGTCGATCTTTTCAGCCAGAGCCAGACCGACGGACGTTTTACCGCAGGCCGTAGGACCGGTGAGAAACCAGGCGTAGGAAACAAGTGACATAGGACTGATCTTGACCTGGAAAGCGAATCTTGCGACACTCCGCCACCTTTCTTGGAAGCGGTTTCAAGACCGGGCACGATGCCTCCGCGATTGAATGGAGATTGTACGAGGAGAGATACCATGTTGTCGAGGTTCAGTATTTTAGGATTGGCTGCGATCGGCCTGCTGGCTTTTGGTTGCGGCAAGTCAAACGATTCTGGAACGACGCAGGCCACGCCGCCGGCCGCGTCCGTACCGGCCAGTGCCGCGAGGAACGCACCCGTCGCAAGACCCGAAAGTCGTCGTTGCGGGCTTCCTCGAGGCGTTTCGCAAGGGTGATAACGACGCGGCGATGAAGCTCCTGACGAACCTTGCCCGCCAAAAGGTCGCGGAAACCGGTCGCTGCGTGACTCCCCCAGCGAACGATCGCGCACGATTCGAAATTGAAGAGGTCGAATACCCCACGTCCGACCACGAGATCGCCCACGTGCCTGCCAAGTGGATCGTTCCCGATGATGTCACGGGAGAACCGCATACCGACAAGGCCACTTGGGTTTGCCGCCTGGAGCCGGAGGGCTGGCGAGTGGCCGCATTTGCGGCCTACGTATTCGACGGCGAGCCGCCCTTGCTCTTGAGCTTTGAAGATCCGGAGGGCATGGCAAAGCAGCAGAAGTGGCTGGACGAAGAGATCCAACGACGCTCGAAGGAAGAGACAACCCCACCTCCCAGCGGAGAGAATCCGCTGCAAGCGGAGAAGAAACCCCAGGACGCTTTCCGCCGCTAAGCGGGACCGACATGCTGGGAAAGTATCACAGAAAATGGCGTTCGAACCCCTCTTATTATAGGGACACAAGAAACTTTTTCCTTTGAGGCAAAAGATTATTAAACGAGTCCTAAGCGTTCTGAAATCAATAACTTAGATGCTCTTGAAGTGGAGGCTTCCTGGTGTGGAAGCCTCTTTTTTTTTGCTGGAGGGTACTTGTGAAGCGCGAAACGTGGTGTAAACTTCCGTAACTATGGTAGAGTGCCCCCAGACAGCCGAGTTGACCCAAGACGGTTATTTTCCGTGGTCTCCCCGGTTGACATCGGTGGCAGCTATGATAGCTTATCGTTCGAACGCTGTGTCTTCGAAACTAGGAGTTCGACCGGTTTGCGGCTTGAACAGGGCAGCAAGAGCCGGAGGAAGTCTTAGGTCACAGCGCCAGCGACTGTTTGTTTCCGGTTGAAGCCGTCAGGGCCGGGAACGGGAGAACCAGTGACGGCGTTAGTGCGAATATAAACGCTACGGTACCTGTAAAGTAGGAGGAATTTCGAATGAATCGCACCTGTGTTCTATGTGCCGCCTTGTTTGTTGCGGTGCTCGGCATCGTCCTGATGGGCGGCGCCAACCTGGCGGTGGCGGGCGATGCCTGCGCTCCGGCTGCTTGTGCGGCTCCGGCCGCTTGTTGTCAACCTGCTCCGGCGAGCTGCCATCCGCGGCTCTTGGAGCGTCTACGTGAACGATGCTGCCGAGAAGAGTTGCTGCCCGACCCCGTGCGCCGCTCCGGCGCCCTGTGCGGCGGCTGCTCCGGCTCCGGCACCCTGTGCGGCTGCAGCCCCGGCGCCGGCGCCTTGCGCTCCGGCAGCCTGCGCTCCGGCGGCTTGCGCTTGCGAGGCTCCGAAGAGCTGCCATCCGGGGCTCTTGGAGCGGCTGCGTGAGCGTCGCGAGGCCCGCAAGTGCTGCTGTGCAGCACCTTCGTGCGCTCCGGCGCCTTGCGCTCTTGCGGCGGCCCTGTGCCGCCCCGGCCCCGGCCCCCTGTGCGGCTCCGGCGCCCTGTGCTCCGGCGGCTTGCTGCCGCATGCGCTCCGGTGAGCTGCCGTCCGCGGCATCGCCTTTCGAGCGTCGCTGCTGTGCGGCTGAGACCGCCTGCAGCGCTGTGCGCTCCGGCGGCTTGCAGCTGCTGCGGGCCCGGCTCCGGCCCCGCCTGCTCCGATGTCGCCCTCGGCTGGGCCTATGAAGGCCCCCGAAAGGCAACCCCGGCCCCGCCGCCTCCTGCGGCGCCGCCGGCCAAGACCGGAACGTGAGTAAGTAAAACTGGACCAGGGCCCAGGCGCCCCGCTGGTTTTCCAGCGGGGCTGTCCCTGGGAACGCCCGTCCGGCCTTGATTTGCCCTGTTAGTCAGGCCGATTCGTCCGAAATAAGTATTGCCGAACCTGTTTTCAGGTTCGGCTCTTTTTTTGCGCAGATCGGGAAAAAAGCCGCGGCTTTGCGGGCCGCGGCTGCATCGTCTCTGAAATCTTGGCGATCAGAACTTACTTGGTCGACTCGTCCAGGTTCTTGGCAGCGAAATCCCAATTGACCTTCGTCCAGAAGCCCTCGATGAACTTCGGCCGCAGATTGCGGTAATCGATGTAGTAGGCGTGCTCCCAGACATCGAGCGTGAGGATCGGCGTGCGATCGTGCTTCAGCGGCGTGTCGGCATTGCTCAAGGGCATGATCTCCAGTTTGCCCTGCTTATCCACCGCCAGCCAGGCCCAGCCCGAACCGAACAGATTCGCGGCCTTGTCGGAAAACGCCTGCTTGAACTTGTCGTAGCCGCCAAAATCGCGATCGATGGCCTTCAGCACGTCGCCCTTGGGGTCGCCGCCACCGGTGGGCGACATGCAGTGCCAGAAGAAATCGTGGTTCCATGCCTGGGCGGAGTTGTTGAACACCGCGCCCGGCCGCAGCGGCAATAATCACTTCCTTCAACGGAGCGCCGGCCTCCGGCTTGCCCTCCAAGCAGGGTGTTCAGATTCTTGAAATAGGCAGCCTGATGCTTGTTGTAATGGTAGTCCATCTGCTCTTCATGCAGAAAGGGCTGCAATGCGCCCAGGGCATAAGGCAAATCGGGTTGCTTGAAACTCATCTTGGATTCTCCTTTTCGTCGTCGGACTGGGGGTGTCGGTTGATCGTTTGCCTGGCCTTGCAGAGCGGTACCACCCAGAACCACTCCCACGCCGGCAGCCAGGGATCCGGACAAGAAATCACGTCGTTTCATTTTCTGCGTTCCTTTGCGGGCCTGCGGTTTGTCGCCTGGAGGCTAGTTGCCGGACTGCATCGACCCCCAGCCGGCCAGGGGAATGCGAATTGGGACCGCGGCATCTGCGCACGAATGGCGTGCGATAATCGCCAGGGCCAAGACCGCATCGCCTATCATGGTACGGTGCCAAGCTCGTGGGCAAGGGGCGGGAGGGAAAAAACGGCGGAAACAGTGGAAACTGCCCAGATTCCTCGGCGGGAACCCTCCCCAAGGTCCAGCAGGGCCACTAGTACTTGAAAAATCGCTATTTAATCTTTTCCCGACTCACGGTACAGTTTTACGGGGAGCGGAGGAACATCTATGGTTCCCATCCGACCAGCTACCGGACGACGAACGGATTGGTTCGCAAATCTCAGAATTGCCAAGGATGGCATATGAAAATCCTCGCAGAATCGCTGTCGCGGCCCCGCCTCTCCGTAGCGATGATCGTCCGCGACGAGCAGGAGGTGCTGGCCGAATCGATCGAAAGCGTCCGCAAAATCGCCGATGAAATCGTGGTCTTGGACACCGGATCCACGGACCGGACGCCGGAATTGGCCGCCCAACTTGGCGCTACGGTCCACCGTATGCCTTGGGAAAACGACTTCTCCGCGGCACGCAACCACTGTCTGAGATTTGTCAGCCGGGAATTGGGTTCTGTGGCTCGATGCGGGCGAGCGCATCCGCGCGCAGCACGCGGCCGACCTGCGACGTTTCCTCGACGAACAAGCCAATCCCGCGGTCGCCTACTCCGTTGTGGGTGGAAGTGCCTCCGCGCGAGGAGGCGGCGTCCGCCGAGCAGTGCTCGCAAGTCAGGCTGCTTCCCACCCAGGTGGATTTGCGGTTTTCAGGCCGGGTTCGCGAGACGTTGAGCGTATCGCTGCAAGCGGCCGGACTGCAAACCGCCGAGGCGCCTTGCCGCATCGTTCGCCACCCCCGTCAGCACGAGCCCCAGCGGTTCCTGGCCAAGGCCCGGCGCGATCTGGCCTTGGCCACCGCCGAGGCGGAAGCAGTCGGAAATTGGCCGCCACGGCTGCTGCTGGCGGCCGGCCAGGCCCACGGCGTTCTGGGCGATCAGGATCAGGCCCGCGAAATGTTACGGCGGGCGGTCGAGATATCGCCGCCCCGTTCGGCCCAGCGGCTGGAGGCCTTTTATGGCCTCTTGACGACCTTCGACGAGGATCCGGACCTGCACGCCAGCCAATTGACGGCATGCCTCGACTCGCTGGAGGACTTTCCCTTCGATTTGCAACTTCTGCTGGCCCTGGGCAACTACATGCTGGTCCGCGAGCGGCTGGATCTGGCGATTCGGGCGTTCGAGGCGGCCGTCCGCTTCGGCCGGATCACGCCCGACGGTCTGGCATCTGTGCGAGGTTCGGGAAATTGCCGCCGTTTGCCTGGGCCTGGCCTTGCAGGCCCGGCAGCGCGACGACGAGGCTTGCGGCGTTCTGGAGACGGCGCTGGCTGCGCGGCCCGACTCGCTCCGCTTGCTCCACCAGCTTTACAAGCTCTACCGCAAGCAGGGCAAATCGGCGGAAGCCCTGGCCTTGGCCGAGCGGCTGCCGGCTTCGCTGCTGGATATCGGCCCGGATCGGGGGGCGCTGGGAAGACCGGCAGCAATTGCGGTTCGACGCGGGCCGGGCCTAGCCGATTCGGCGCGCACTCGCCGCCTCAAGCCGCAGCAGTCGGCGAATGAGGCCGCAGTACTGGCTTTAGCCGCAACGCGTAGGCGGGCAAACACCCTGCAATGCGCGTCTGCACATCCAACTCGGCAGTGCCGAATTTTCTCTCGCCATGGTTGACAAACCCCCGCGGCAGTCATCACAATTTGGCATTCGGCACTTCCCACTGCCATTTTCATTCAGCGAGAGATCCCATGTCCACCACCCGCCAAATTCCATCGGATCCGCGTAGATTCTCCCACGAGCATCCCTTGCCGGCCGCTTGCCGCTCCCTTCGGTCCCTGGCAATGCCTCTCGGCCGCCGACGATGACGAAGACATCGACGAATTCGATGACGACGATTTCGACGACGATTTCGACGACGACTTCGAGGAGGATTTCGACGACGAATTTGACGACGACTTCGATGACGACGAGACGACGAGGAGGCCCTGGACGACGAAGACGGACGACGACTCGGAATTCGCGCCGGCGAAGTGGAGGACGGCGAGTAGTCATGCAGGGGCTCGCAGCACAAATCGAACAGGCGGTCGCGGCGATCCGCAGCCATTGGACGGGCAAGCCCCGAATCGGCATCATCCTGGGCACGGGGCTGGGCAGCCTGGCCGGGCATATCCATGCCGAGGCGACGATCGACTACGCCTCGATCCCGCATTTTCCGCGTTCCACCGCCATCGGCCACACGGGCCAGTTGGTGTGCGGTCTTTTGGACGGAGCCGCCGTCGTGGCCATGGAGGGCCGTTTTCATGCCTACGAGGGCTACAGCTACGCCCAGATCACGTTTCCCGTCCGCGTGATGAAGGCGCTGGGGGCCGAGCTGCTCATCGTCTCCAACGCCTGCGGCGGCATGAACCCGCAATACGCCCGCGGCGACATCATGGTCATCGAAGACCACATCAACCTGATGAACGGCAATCCGCTCATCGGCGTCAACGACGACCGCCTCGGCCCGCGTTTCCCCGACATGTGCGCCCCCTACGATCGCAAGCTGATCGATCGCGCCCTGGGCATCGCGCGGAAGGAGAACTTCGCGGCCCACAAGGGCGTCTACGTGGCCGTGACCGGCCCGAACCTGGAAACCCGCGCCGAATATCGCTTCCTGCGGATGATCGGGGCCGACGTGGTGGGCATGTCGACCGTGCCCGAGGTCCTCGTGGCCGTGCATGCCGGCATGCGGGTGCTGGGCCTTTCGATCATCACCGACATGTGTCTGCCGGACGCCCTGCAAGCCGGCCGACATCCAGGAGATCCTGGCCACCGCCGCCGACGCCGAGCCGAAACTGAGGAAGATCGTCATGGGAGTGGTGGCGGAGGAGGCCTTTCACCGAGGGAAAGAGCTTGGATGATTGCCGTCAGCTTCTTCAGGATGCTCTCCAGGAAATGATCGCCGCCTACCGCCAGCAGCACAAGGAAACCCCGTGGGTGGAGGCTAATGCAGGAGTTCTGAGGCCAGGAGCAAAGCACAGCCACTCAACCGGAATTCCATGCACATGCGATTGACCAGGCAATGCATGTGTTGTATAATATGACTACACACGGGTGAAATGGAGCCGCAATGCCTTGGTTTGAATTGATCTGGGAATGGGACGAACCGGACGGCAACGTGGCTGACATCGCGGAGCACGACTTGACGCCCGAGGATGTAGAATATGTGTTGGAGAATCCTATTCGCGAGGAAAAAAGCCGTTCGTCGGGTCGGCCTGTCGTCTTCGGCTATACCGAAGACGGCCGGAGAATCGCCGTCGTTTACGAGCAACTGGATGACAGCACGCTTTACCCAGTAACCGCGTACGAAGTGGAGTAGAATAACATGGCAAAGAGGGAAATACGAAGGAGCCCGAGAGGCCTGTCTGCCGAAGAGAAGTCCCGGATGCGTGATGTTCGCCGACGGGTGGAGGCTGAGAGGGATGGTATTCTGCGCCGCGCCCGCGAGGTCTTCGCGGAGCACGAGCGGACACTGGCGGAAACCATCGGCGCATTAACGCAGGCGCGTTGGTCGCGCGGGCTAAGCCTCCAGGACGTTGCCGAACGGATGGGTACCGATCGCGCAAACGTGCATCGATTGGAAACAGCCGGTGGAAATCCCACCATTGCCACGCTCGTCCGCTATGCCGAGGCCGTAGGCAAACGGATGGTCATTACCTTGCAGGACGATCCGCGATAGCGCCATGAACGGACCCGGTTAGAGCGAGGGTTGCGTTGCCCCAAGTAACGGGCCGCAGGCAGACATTTTGGCGGGTGAGGGCGGCACTTCTCGCGGCCGTTACAAACTCCGGGCAACAGGGAAAGCGAAACCGGTCGCCATGTACTCGTGGTCGCGGTCGGCAGGTAGGCATGTGCGCTAGGCCGCAGGTTTAGCAGCGAACTTGCTCAGATAGCTTTTTCACAGGTTGTAACCATGGCAGCACCGGCAGTCGTACAGGAACTGGTCGAGCGTTTTCAGGCCCAACTCGAGTCCTACCGTGCCGGCGCCTATAACGAAACGCAGCTTCGCCGCGAGTTCCTTGACCCCTTCTTCGAGGCCCTGGGCTGGGACGTTTTCAATCGAAAGGGCTACGCCGAGGCCTATAAGGAGGTCATTCACGAGGACGCGATCCGCATCGGCGGGCGGACCAAGGCCCCCGACTACTGCCTACGCGCAGGCAGCGGCATCCGCAGCCTGTTCGTCGAGGCGAAGAAGCCATCGGTCGATATCCGCGACGCCGCCAGCCCCGCCTACCAGCTCCGCCGCTACGCCTGGTCGGCCAAGCTGGCGGTGAGCATCCTCACCGATTTCGAGGAGTTCGCCGTCTACGATTGCCGACAGCGGCCGGAGAAGAACGACAAGGCGACTACCGGCCGCATCATCTTTCTCGATTACACGCAGTATATCGAGCGTTGGGACGAGCTGTTCGACCTCTTTTCGCCGGAGGCGATTCGCCGCGGATCGCTGGAAAAACTCGTCGCCTCGAAGAAGATCAAGAAGGGAACGGCGGAGGTCGATACGGCGTTTCTCGTCGAGATCGAAGCGTGGCGCGACGTGCTGTCGCGAAACATCGCCCTGCGGAATCCGGGCATTTCCAGCCGCGACCTGAATTTCGCCGTGCAGCGGACCATCGACCGCATCGTCTTCCTGCGGATTTGCGAAGACCGCGGCATCGAGCCCTACGGCAGTCTCCAGGGCTTGACCAACGGGCAGAGCATCTACGCCCGGTTGGGCGAGTTGTTCCGCCGGGCCGACCAGCGCTACAACTCGGGCCTGTTCTATTTCGACGGCGAGCGGGACCGGGGCGAGCCGCCCGACGAAATGACGCTGGGACTGGCGATCGACGACAAGCCGCTGCGGGAGATCATCCGAAATCTCTACTTCCCCGAAAGCCCCTATGAGTTCTCGGTGCTGCCGGCCGAGATTCTCGGGCAGGTTTACGAGCAGTTCCTGGGCAAGGTGATCCGCCTGACCCGGGCGGGCAGGCCAAGGTCGAGGAGAAGCCGGAAGTCCGCAAGGCCGGCGGCGTCTACTACACGCCGGCCTACATCGTCGATTACATCGTCAAAAACACGGTCGGCAAGCTGGTGGAGGCATCGACCACCGAAAGAGGTTGCGAAGCTCCGCGTTCTCGATCCGGCCTGCGGCTCGGGCTCGTTTCTTGATCGGCGCCTACCAATATCTCTTGGACTGGCACCGCGACTGGTACGTGGCCGACGATCCGGAGCGAAACGCCCGCGGCCGGCAGCCCCGTGCTCTACCGCGAGTGCCGGCGGGCAATGGCAACTGACGACCGCCGAGCAGAAACGGATCCTGCTGGACAACATTTTCGGCGTGGACATCGACCCCCAGGCCGTCGAGGTGACGAAGCTTTCGCTGTTGTTGAAGGTGCTGGAGGGCGAGTCGGAGGAGACGCTTGCCAACCAGTTGCGGCTATTCCACGAGCGGGCGCTGCCGGACCTGGCCGGCAACATCAAGTGCGGCAACTCGCTGATCGGCCCCGACTACTACAACGGCCACCAATTGAACATGCTGGACGAGGAGGAGCGCTACCGCATCAACGTCTTCGACTGGAAGGCGGAGTTCCCCGACGATTTTCAAGGCGGGCGGTTTCGACGCCGTGATTGGGAATCCGCCCTACGTTCTGCTCCAGGATAAATTCCGTGATGAGGATCAATTGGCCTACTTTCGTTCCCAGTACTCCTGCGCGTTATTCAAGCTTGACACGTACCATCTGTTCATGGAGCGTGGCATTCAGTTGATCCGCGATAATGGTTATTGCTCGATGATTACTCCGGCCAATTTCCTTACCAACAACCACCTGGATCTTCTCCGTCGCTACTTGCTTACCCGTTCCGCCGTGGACCATATCGTCGTCATCGACGGCGGCGTGTTTCACAGAATCAGCGTCGATAGCGCGATATTTGTCGCGAAAGGCAAAACCCAATCGGATGAACCATTTCGTATCCTTCACGCGGAGATCCAGGAAAATGATCTGGCGATTGGCAATGAAACGGCAATCTCCCCTCCGTGCGCCTCGACAATGCGCATTGCCTTTTTACGAGCGGGGAAGATGTTGCCGCAAACGCCCTTTGGGAACGCTTGGAAGCGACGGGGACGCCCTTGGGCAAGATCGCCTTCGTGAATTTCGGAAAGCAATTGCGGGACCGGAAGAAGTACACGACCGACGTGATTAAGGTACCGGGCCGTGCGGGCTAAAGCCTCCCTGATTGCGCGTGCTATACGGGGCGCGATGTTTCGCGCTATGATTTGCGATGGGGCGGATTGGCTTGCCTCGACGACGAACAGGCGCGCTGCGGCGGATGCTGGGATCCGCAGATGCAGAACGCAAAAGAGAAACTCGTCACTCGGCAGATCGGTAAGTGCCCATTGTTCGGCATCGATTTGGACGGGTTCCAATGCCTCAACACCGTCTTCATGGTGAACCCCAAGCAACCCGGGCTCAACGTCCGGTTTCTCCTCGGAATCCTCAACTCGAAGTTGTTGCGGGGATATTGGGTTCAACGATTCTACGACCAGCGACGGACCTTTCCCAAGATCAAAGGCACGTACCTCAAAGAAGCTTCCGATCTGCAAAAACGACCCAGGCGACAAGAGTCAACGAAACCGTCACGATCGCCTGGTTCGGCTCGTCGAGACCATGTTGGCACTTCACCAACAGTTGTCGAAGGCCCGGACCGCTGACGACAAGACGCTGATCCAACGTCAGATCGACGCCACGGACTACCAGATCGACCGCCTGGTCTATGAACTCTACGGCCTGACGGAGGCGGAAATCGCCATCGTGGAAGGAACGAGTGAATAGGGAGACGGGAAAAGAAAATGGGGGAAGATCATCTTCTTTTCCCCCATTTCCCTTTCCAAGAAATGAATGGCCGGTCACGTGCCGGAGACCGCAGTTCATCCGGGCAGGGGCGAAGCTCTGGAAAACAACCGTCAGCGGCCTTGCAAGTTCCGGCCCGGACTGGTCTACTGATAGTTTACGTCCATCGGTCCGGATCCCAATTTTCAAAGAGAAACCGGCCGACATTTCCGCGATTCGCTGCCCCATGTTCGACCCCGTTGCCAGCTCGGTTTCCCTGCCCCAGCAGGAAGAGAAGATCATCCGCTTCTGGAAAGAGCGGCAAATCTACGAAAAGACGCTGGCCGTCCGCGCCGCCGCGCCGCCCTTCGTCTTCTACGAAGGCCCGCCCACGGCCAACGGCCTGCCGCACCCCGGCCACTGCCTCACGCGCGCGATCAAGGACCTCTTTCCGCGCTACAAGACCATGCGCGGCTTCTGCTGCGAGCGCAAGGCCGGCTGGGACACGCACGGGCTGCCGGTCGAGGTCGAGGTCTGCAAGGAGCTGGGCATCCACGCCAAGGAGGAGATCGAGGCCTACGGCGTCGAGCCGTTCATCCACAAGTGCATCGAGAGCGTCTTCCGCTACATGCACGAGTGGGAAGAACTGACCGAGCGGCTCGGCTTCTGGATCCATCTCGACGAGGCCTACGTCACCTTCCACCAGAGCTACGTGGAGAGCGTCTGGTGGGCGCTGAAGACTTCTTCGAGCGCGGCCTGCTCTACCAGGGGCACAAGATCGTCTGGTGGTGGGCCCAAGGCGGCACGGCGCTCTCCAGCGGCGAGGTCGGGCAGGGCTACCGCGAAGTGGCCGACCCGAGCGTGTTCGTGAGGTTTCCGCTGCTCGGTGACGACGGGAAGCCGCTCGGACCAAAGTCTGCTCGTCTGGACCACGACGCCCTGGACGCTGCCGAGCAACCAGTTCGTCGCGGTCCACCCGGCGCTGGAATACAGTCTCGTCGTTGCAAGCGACGACGAAGAAGTCCATGGCTATTTTTGGATCGCGTCGGCGCTCGTCGAACAACTCGCGGCGAAGGTGAAACTCAAGTTCGAGGTCGAACGCGACATGCCACGGCAGCGACCTCGTCGGCAAGCGATACGCCGCGCCGTTCTACTACTACTCTTCGACGCTTGGCCGAGCAACAGGGCCAGCTCAAGTCTGGCGGCTCGCAGCACGTCGCCTGGCGGGTTGTCGCGGCCGACTTCGTCACGACCGACACCGGCACCGGCATCGTCCACCAGGCCCCGGCCTTCGGCGAAGTTGACTTCGACGTTCTGCTGGCCGAGCAGGCCCGCTTCGTGGAAGGCCAGGGCCCGCAACTCATCAACGCCGTCGCCCCCGACGGCACCTTCACCGCCGAGGCCCCCGACTACCAGGGCCGCTGGGTCAAGGATGCGACAGCGACATCATCCGCGACCTGAAGTCCCGCGGCCTGCTCTTCCACCAGGAGCAATACCTGCACGAATATCCGTTCTGCTGGCGGGCCGAGGAAGACCCGCTGATCCAGTATCCGCGGAAGAGCTGGTTCATCCGCACGACGCAGGTTCCGCGACGAGATGCTGGCCAACAACCGCCTCGATCCACTGGCTGCCGGAGCACATCCGCGACGGCCGCTTCGGCAATTTTCTGGAATCGAACGTCGATTGGGCCCTCTCGCGCGAGCGCTACTGGGGCACGCCGCTGCCGATCTGGGTCTGCGAAGCGACCGGCTACATGGAGGCCGTCGGCTCCTACGAGGAGCTGCGGCAAAAGCCCGGGGCCGACCGGCTTTGAGGTCTGGGAGAAGGCCAAGGCGGCCAACCCGGCGCTGGCCGAGCACCTGCGGATCCACAAGCCGTATATCGACGCGGTGACCTACGATTCGCCCAAGGCGCCGGGCAAGCGGATGCGCCGCGTGCCCGACGTGATCGACTGCTGGTTCGACAGCGGCGCGATGCCCTTCGCCCAGTGGGGCTATCCGCATCAAGCCCGGCTCGAAGGAGCAATTTCAAGGGCAATTCCCCGCCGACTTCATCAGCGAGGCCATCGACCAGACCCGCGGCTGGTTCTATAGCCAGTTGGCGATCAGCACGCTGTTGTTCGGGAAGCAGCCGGACGGACGAACCGCCTTCGCAAACCGTCGCGAAACCGCAAGCGGACGAGACGCCGGCAGTATCCCTATCCGCATCCCTTCCGCAATTGCATCGTGCTGGGGCTGATGCTCGGCGAAGACGGCCAGAAGATGTCGAAGAGCAAGCGGAACTACCGCGAGCCGCGGGAGATCTTCGACCGCTACGGGGCCGACGCCCTGCGCTGGTATTTCTTTTCCAACCAGCCGCCATGGACCTCGATCCGCTACAGCGAGCAGGCGATCAAGGAGACCATCCCCGAGTTCCTCCTGCGGCTCTGGAACGTCTACAGCTTCTTCGTGATCTACGCCAACATCGACGGCTTCGACCCGGCGGCGGAGATCACGGCGATGCCGGGCAACTGACGCCGGACGTGCTGGCCACCGGCCGCAGCTACCGCCCGCCGCGGGAGCGCGGCGAGCTGGACCGCTGGATCCTCAGCGAACTGAACCGCACGGCGGCCGGGGTCGTCGAGCGGATGGACCAGTACGACAACTTCAACGCCTGCGGGCGGCTGATCGAGTTCGTCGACGCCCTGAGCAACTGGTATGTCCGCCGCAGCCGCGACCGCTTCTGGAGCGGCGAGCACGACGCCGACAAGAGCGACGCCTACTGGACGCTCTACGAATGTCTGTTGACCACGGCCAAGCTGATCGCCCCGTTGGTGCCGTTCCTGGCCGAGGAGCTTTGGCAGAACCTGGCCGTTGCCGCCTTCCGCAGCCATCCGGCCGAGCACAGCCCGTCGAGAGCGTCCATCTTTGCGACTACCCGACCGGCGACGCAGCCCTGATCGACGAGGCGCTCTCGGCCCAGATGGGCCTGGTGCGCGAGATCGTCTCGCTGGGCCTTTCGGCCCGCATGGGCGCGAAGCTCAAGGTCCGCCAGCCGCTGGCAGGGGTCGAGGTCATCCTGGCCGACCGCACGCACCTGGCCTGGCTCGAAGAGCATGCCGAGTTGATCTGCGGCGAACTGAACGTGAAGAAGGTCGAGTTCGCCGAGCGGGCCGACCACTACATCACCTACACGGTGCTGCCCGACTTGAAGCGGCTCGGCCCGCGGTTGGGCAAGCGGCTGCCGGCCGTCAAGAAGCTGCTGGCCGAGGCCGACGGCGGCGCCTTGCTGGCCGAATTGAAGAACGCAGGGCAAGGTCACGCTTCACGTTGCCCGACGGCCCCGTGGTCCTTGACTCCGACGACATCCAGGTGCGGCTCCAGGCCAAAGCAGGCTGGGCGGCGGCCCAAGGCAAGGCCTGCGTCGTCGTGCTTTCCACCGAATTGACCGAGGACCTGATGCGCGAAGGAACGGCCCGCGAGCTTGCCCGCGCGGTCAACGATCGCCGCAAGGAGATGGGCTGCCAGTTCACCGACCGCGTCGAGATCGGCATCGTCACCGACAGTGCCGAATTGCGTGCCGCAGTCGAGCAGTTCCGCGATTACATCATGCGCGAGACGCTGGCCGTATCGATCGCCTTCGAGCCGCTGCCCGGCGTGGAACCGGTGACGGTCGAGATCGGCGGTTACCGGGCCAAGCTCTGCATTCGAGTCGTACCAAATCCTGGAACTCATGAGAAAGCAAGTGCGGTGGGCCGAGCTTGCGAGTCCCACCATTTGCATCCCGAGCAACAGGAACCAAGAAACACACGAACGACACGAAAAAATACAAAGACAGGAAGATGATTGACAGAAAAATGATCTTCCACACGGGATTGCTCTCCCCTGCTTTATGGCTATATTTCTGTCAATCATATTTCTGTCATCCCTTTGGAGCTTTCGACTTCGCGCTTGTATTCGCTTCCCATGCCACTCAATGATCATCCCTTCCGCATTGCCGTGCTCATTTCCGGCGGCGGCACGACGCTGAAGAACCTGATCGAGAAGATCGAGGCCGGGCGTTTGCGCGTCGAGATCGCCCTGGTCGTCTCCAGCAGTCCCGCCGCCCGCGGACTGCAATTCGCCCGCGACGCCGGCATTCCCACGGCAATTGTGGAGCGGACCTGCTATGCGTCCCGGGAGGAGTCAGCCGGGCGATTCTCGACTATTGCCGCGCGGCCGCGCGCCGACCTGGTGGTCATGGCCGGATTCCTCATGCGGCTGACGATCGCGGAGGATTTCGCCAATCGCGTGACGAACATCCATCCAGGGCTGATTCCGGCCTTCTGCGGCTCCGGCTTGTACGGTCATCGCGTACACCAGGCCGTGATCGACTATGGCGTGAAGCTCAGCGGCTGCACGATCCACTTTGCCGACAACCAGTACGACCATGGCCCGGTGATCCTGCAGCGGGCCGTGCCCGTCCTGGACGACGATACGCCCGACACGCTCGCCGCGCGGGTCTTCGAGGCCGAATGCGAGGCTTATCCCGAGGCCATCCAACTCATCGCCGAAGGGCGAGTGCGGGTCGAGGGACGCAAAGTCGTCATCCGCGGCGATTGATTCGGCGCAGCGCGCGTCACACGACCCATCGCTCGCCCGTGGTCTTGTGCCGGATCTCAACCTGCGGCCGCTGTTGGCCGAGCCGCTTTGGGGCCATTTGCCGCTACGGCTCAATTCTACTCGAACGGATTCGCCGGCTTGGGCTTGGCCTGCTTCTTCAAGTACTCCTGGTCGTCGTCCGAGAGCTTCTCGAACATACACCTATGAAAGGACGCCTGCCGACGTGTCAACGGGCCCACGCCATTTTCCCATAGGAATTCCGTTTCCCTATTCTTGAACCACCCTCCAATTTGCCGGACTCAAAATACGTGTTATTCATTTGTGCGAAAATGTTTGTTTGCAAATTCACAAATTCCTAACACCGACCTTTCCTCGGCATGCTAAGGTTCTCTGGGTGATTGCCACTGCTGACCACCCACAGGTAGCATGCAGACCGCCGCGGAAGGCAACGCCAATTCAGCCTTGAGAATCCACCATGAAACGGGCAAGCCACGAATCGATTCACGCAAATTCCACGCTGGCCGACCTGCCAACGGCTTCCTGGGTCGTGGACGCATCGACGCCGACGGATGTCGTCAAGGCCGAGTTCGACCGCCGGCCGGACCTGCCCGGCGCGATCGTGCTTTCTGAGGGCCGGCTTTCGGGGATCGTGGCCCGCGACACGTTTTTCCGCCGGCTCAGCGGGCCCTATTGCCGGGAGTTGTTTCTGCGGAAGCCGATCAAGGACTTTCTCACGATCTGGCCGATCGACGTGCTGACGCTTCCTTCCGGCAGCTCGATTCACTCTGCCGCGGAGCTTGCCTTGGCCAGGCCGAACGAGCACTCCTATGAGCCGATCCTCGTCGATTACGGCAACGGCAACGTCCGCTTGCTCGATACGCACACGCTCTTGATTGCCCAGTCGCAGTTGCTTGCCCTCTCGAAGGTTATTGCCGACCAGCGGGACGCGGCCGAGGCGGCCAATCGCTCCAAGAGCGAGTTTCTGGCCAACATCTCGCACGAGCTGCGGACGCCGCTGCACGGGATCTTGAGCTACGCCCAGTTCGGCGTCGAAGAGGCGGAAGCCGGCGACCGCGGCGAGTTGCGGCAATTTTTCGACAATGTCGGCCGCAGCGCCGAGACGCTCTTGGACCTCGTCAACGACCTGCTCGACTTATCCAAACTCGAAGCGGGACGCATGATGTTCCATCTGCAACCGGCCTGCATGACAAGCCTGATCGAGGTCGTGGTCGACGAGTTCCGTTCGATGATCGCCCGCAAGGACGTTCGCATCACGTACTGCAAACCGGACGAGACGATGATTGTGCCGGCCGATGAAGAGCGCTTCAAACAGGTGCTCCGCAACCTGCTCAGCAACGCCGTCAAGTTCTCTCCCGCCGGCGGCACGATCCACGTCCGCTCTCGCCGCATCGGCAAGACGTGCCTGATCAGTGTCCGCGACGAAGGCCCCGGCATTCCGCCCGACGAGTTGGAAATGGTCTTCGACAAGTTCATGCAATCCAGCCAGACGAAGTCCGGCAGCGGCGGCACAGGGCTCGGGCTGGCCATTTGCCGCGAAATCGTGGCCGGGCATCACGGCCGGATCTGGGCGGAAAACAATGCCCCGCAGGGCTGCACCTTCTACTGCGAACTGCCCTTGGCGCCCGCCGCCGAAGACGATGATTTCCACGCCGACGGCGATCGCACGGCCGCCACGGCCGCGGTGGATGTCGGGGGAAACCGATGACTGCCAAGGGCCGCATCCTGATCGTCGACGATATCTCCACGAACGTCGACATCCTCCGCCGCATCTTGCGCAAGGACTTCGATCTCGATTGGGCCGCCAGCGGCGAAGAGTGCCTCGCCAGGCTGCCCGCATTCAAGCCGCAGCTCGTCCTCTTGGACATCATGATGCCCGGCATCGACGGCTACGAGACCTGCCGCCGCATCAAGTCGAGCGCGGTCGGCCCTTTCGTCCAGGTGATCCTGGTCTCCGGCAAGGGTTCGGCCGCCGAGCGGCTGCAGGGCTACGAGGCGCAGGCCGACGATTACATCGTGAAGCCCTTCAACCACGATGAACTGTTCTCGAAGGTCTGCGTGCATTTCCGCCTCGGGAACATGCAGCGGGAACTGTCGGCCGCCAAGGAGCAGTTGCAGCTCTATGCCGACAATCTGGAAAAACTGGTCGAGCAGCGGACCCGCCAGTGGGCGGCCACGCAGGACATGACCGTCTTCGCGCTCGCCCGGCTGACCGACTCCCGCGATACGGAGACCGGCGAACACGTGCTCCGCATGCGTTACTACGCGCAGACCCTGGCGGTGGAATTGAGCCGGAGCGGGCCCTACACGGATCTCATCGACGACCGCTTCCTGCAAGACCTTTACCGGGCCAGTCCGCTGCACGACATCGGCAAGGTGGCCGTGCCCGACGCGATCTTGCAGAAGCCAGGGCGGCTCACTGCGGAGGAATACGAGGTCATGAAGCGCCACGTCCTGACCGGTGCTGAGACCCTGGACCAGGCCCGCGAGTATTTGGGAACAGGCAGCTTCATGGACATGGCCGCCGAGATCGCCCGCTACCATCACGAGAAGTTCGACGGCAGCGGCTACTGCGAGGGCCTTTGCGGGCAGGCGATCCCGCTTTCGGCCCGGATCGTGGCCCTGGCGGACGTCTACGACGCTCTCACCTCGCGTCGCGTCTACAAGCCGCCCATGCCGCCCGACGATGCCTGCCAGATCATCCTCGGCGAATCGGGGGGCCATTTCGATCCGGCGATTGTCGAGGCCTTTGTGCGCTGCCGCGACGAGTTCACGCCGCAGGGAGAAGTGGCCCCCTGGCTGCAGAAGACCTCCCATCCTTCGGCCGTCAATTGCAATCCGTTTACGGAGCTCGCCAACTTCTCGCCGGAGCCCGTCGGCGTGAGTTAGGCGCACGCACGTGGATCCAGAGCGCGTTAGCCCGTTGCAGACCCGATCCGCACGAGTTAGAATTGTGATTTATTCGGGCCAGCCCATAACCTTTAATAGTGGGCATCCCGGCCTGACTTGGAATGCAAGGTCAGTCGAAAGCCTGCGGCACGAAGATTTTCTTGCCGGCCGCTTGACAAACGCCGGCGCCGGAACGAAGATCATAGTCGCTGGGTTCTAGCAGTGGGTTGTTCCGGTGGTTTCAGCGATGGCAAGACCCCGCGAATCGTTTTGATACTCTCTATCGTTCAGTCCCCAAAGGAGTTGGACATGAAACTTCGGACGATCGTTTGCTGTGCCTTTCTCTCTTCCGCGCTCTTGGCAGCGCAGGCCCGCGCCGCGACTACGGCGCATAGCATTCCGCATTTGGAAAAGCGGGGGGCCGTCACCCAACTGATCGTCGACGACAAGCCGTTTCTGGCCCTCGCCGGCGAACTGCACAATTCGAGCGCTTCCAGCCGGCAGTATATGCGGCCGATCTGGCCCAGGCTCGCCCGCATGAACCTCAATA
Source organism: uncultured Planctomycetia bacterium (assembly GCA_963824275.1). Taxonomy (GTDB): domain Bacteria; phylum Planctomycetota; class Planctomycetia; order Pirellulales; family Thermoguttaceae; genus JANXQG01. The sequence goes on from CAWGOT010000017.1 coordinate 45,191, forward strand.
CGGTGCTGGCGGTCGTGACGTGGGATCTGACCGAGCGCGAGGAAGGCAAGTTCGATTTTGCGGTCGTCGATGGCCTGATTGAAGATGCCCGGCACTATAACATGCGACTGGTCATCTTGTGGTTCGGGAGTTGGAAGAACGGTGAATCGTCCTATCCGCCCTATTGGGTGAAAACGGACAGGAACCGTTTCCCCTTGGTTCAGAATGCTGCGGGCAAGCCGCTGAATATTCTCAGTCCGCTCGGCGCGGCGAGTCGCGATGCCGACGCCCTGGCCTTCGCCGCCTTGATGCGGCACATCCGCCAGGTGGACGGCGAGCAGCATACGGTGATCGGGATCCAGGTGGAAAACGAGTGCGGCGTGCTGGGCGATTCGCGAGACCGCTCCCCCGCTGCGAATGAGGCCTTCGGTGGGCCGGTTCCGCGGCAGTTGATCGAGTACATGCAGCAGCACAAGGCAACCCTGATTCCCGAGTTCCGCAAGGTCTGGGAGGCGGCAGGCGCCAAGACCGCGGGGACTTGGGAAGAGGTCTTCGGCCGAGAACTGGAAACCGACGAGATCTTCATGGCCTGGAACTACGCACAGTACGTGGGCCGCGTAGCGGCGGCGGGCAAGGCCGAATATCCGCTGCCGATGTACGTCAACGCTTGGCTCGTGCAGCGGACGGGCGAGAAGCCCGGCTCCTATCCCAGCGGTGGACCGGTGGCCCAGGTCCACGATCTCTGGCGGGCCGGCGCCCCGCACATCGACTTCCTCGCGCCCGACCTCTACCGGCCCGATTTCGAGGATATCTGCGGCCTCTACACCCGCGCCGGCAACCCGTTCTTCATTCCCGAGACCCGGAGCGGCGCGGCCGGTGCGGCCAACGCCTTGATCGCCTTTTCGAAGTATAGCGCGATGGGCTTCTCGCCGTTCGGGATCGACGGCCGCGGCGGCAGCCCTGCAACGGAGCCCGCCGACGACCCGCTCGGCCAAACCTATGCCGTGCTCTCGTATCTGGCGCCCGTGATTTTGGAAAACCAAGGCAAGGGCACGATCGTCGTGCTGCCGCCTGCCGGCGGAACGAGCGGCACTCCCACGCAAGTCCAGCGGAAACTGGGGAACTATACGCTCGACATCTCCTATACTAGCGGCGGCTTGCTGGGGGTACGCCCTGCAGGCCGAGAGCGGACCCGTTCCCTGGCCCGATCCGCGGCAGCGCAGCCGGAGGGCACGCAACCTGCCGGCACGCAGCCCGTAACACAGCCCCCGGCAAAACAGCCTCCAGCAACACCGCCCCGTGTGGCACAGCCGGCGCCGGCAACGCCAACAACCCCGGCGCAGACGGCCGCTCCACCATCGGCGACTCCGCAGAACCTGTTTCCGGGCGCGATGGTGATTGCCACGGGTCCCGACGAGTTCGTGTTCGTCGGCGCGGGGCTGAATGTCAAGTTCACCTCCGCCACGCCCGGCCGTTCCGCCGTGAGCCTGGCTAGCTTTGACGAGAGCATTTATTTCAATGGCCGCTGGGTTCCCGGCCGCCGGCTGAACGGTGACGAAACCAACAACAACAAGCGCTGGCCGTCGATGGCCGGCTTCGGCATTTACCGCGTGAAACTCTACTAGAAAAGGAAGAACATGAAGGCGACAGTTTTGACCGTCGGCGTTCTCGCCATTGCTACACTCCTGGTCTTTCCGATGGCGGCCGGCGCAGAACGCGACGGCGGAGGGCAAGCCGCTCTTCAAATTCGCGTTCGGGCCCGGCAAAGCCATGCCGGGCTACATCCAGGTCACGCCCGACACGCTCTATACGCCCGAGCGCGGCTATGGCTTCGAGAAAGGAGCGAAGGTCGCTGCCGTCGATCGCGGCGGCGACGATCCCCTGCACGCCGGCTTCTGCACCAGCCAGGGGCCGTTTCTCTTCTCGATCAAGCTGCCCGAGGGCAATTACAACGTGACGGTCACGCTGGGGGACCGCAGCGGACCCTCGACCACGACGATCAAGGCCGAATTGCGCCGCCTGCTCCTGGAGAAGGTGGAGACCGCCTCCGGACAATTCACGACTCGCACCTTTACGGTCAACACCCGCACTCCCAAGATTTCCACGGGCGGCGAGGTCAAACTGAAAGACCGCGAAAAGACCACGGAATTCGTCGATTGGGACGACAAGCTGACCCTGGAGTTCAACGACGCTCATCCGTGCCTCGACGCGCTGGAGATCGCCAAGGCCGACGACGCCGTCACGCTCTTCATCCTGGGCGACTCGACGGTCTGCGACCAGCCCCGCGAGCCGTGGAATAGCTGGGGGCAGATGCTGCCGCGGTTCTTCAAGCCGGGCGTGGCCGTGGCCAACCATGCGGAATCGGGCGAGTCGCTCCGCAGCAGCCTGGGCGCCAAACGCCTGGCCAAGGTCATGAGCCTGATGAAGCCGGGCGATTACCTCTTCGTCCAGTACGGCCACAACGATATGAAGGAAAAGGGCGCCGGCGTCGGGGCCTTCACCACGTACAAGGCGGACCTCAAGCGTTTTGTCACCGAGACCCGCCAGCACGGCGGCACGCCCGTAATCGTGACTCCCATGAATCGCAAGAGCATGGACGCCTCCGGCAAGGTCACCAACACCCTGGGCGATTATCCCGAGGCCGTCCGCCAGGAGGCCAAGGAAGACAATGTGGCGCTGATCGACCTCAACGCCATGAGCAAGCAGTTCTACGAGGCGCTGGGGCCGGCCAATATCGGCAAGGCGTTTCAGGACGGCACGCACCACAACAACTATGGCAGCTATGAACTGGCCAAGTGCATTGTGGAAGGAATCAAACAGAACAAGCTCGGCCTCGCCAAGTATCTCGTGGACGACGTGCCGGCGTTTGATCCCAGTCACCCCGACCCCCTGGCAAGCTTCCACATGCCGGCCAGCGGGCAAAGTACGAGCACGGCGCCGCTGGGAAATTGAAACGGAATGAGGTCGCGCTACAAAAACCTGCCGTAGGACGGACTTTCCAACTCGGTCCATGAAGCGGGGACGGACTCGGAGGCCCATTCTACCTTCACCCAAGGAATGACCGTCACATGAAGACGACGATGACAACGGCGTTTGGCATTGCGCTGGCCGTAGTGCTCCTCGGTTCGGGCGCGACCGCAGCGCCCGCACCGGAGTTGAAATCCGACGAGCCGGCGGCAAAATCGGCTCCCGCTCTGCCGACGCTCTTCCTTATCGGCGATTCCACAGTAAAAAACGGCCGCGATAACGGTGCCGGCGGGCTGTGGGGCTGGGGAAATCCCATCGCCGACTTATTTGACAAGGCGAAGATCCGCGTCGACAACAGCGCCTTGGGAGGCACCAGCAGCCGGTCGTTCCAGACCACCGGGCGATGGGACAAGGTCCTGGCCCGCATGAAGCCGGGCGACTTCGTGATCATGCAGTTCGGCCACAATGACGGCGGCGCGCTGGACGACAGCCGAGCCCGAGCCTCGATCAAGGGCAATGGCGAGGAGACCCAGGAAGTAATCATTGCCAGCACGGGCAAGCGGGAGGTCGTCCATTCCTACGGCTGGTATCTGCGGAAGTACATTGCCGACACCAAGGCCAAAGGCGCGATTCCCATCGTCTGTTCTCTGATTCCCCGCAACGACTGGACCGCCGGCAAGGTCCACCGCGCCTCCGGCGATTACGGCAAGTGGGCCGCCGAGGCGGCAACGGCCGGCGGCGCCTTTTTCGTCGATCTCAACGAGATCATCGCCAAACACTACGACGCGATCGGACAGGAAAAAGTGACCAAGGAGTTCTTCGTCTCCGAGCATACCCATACCAGCCTGGCCGGCGCCAAGCTCAACGCCCAGTGCGTCGTCGAAGGCATTCAGGCACTCAAGGACTGCCCCCTGGCGGGCTTCGTCGCGCCTGCAAACATGAGGGCGATTCGCCCCAACGAATGAAAACAGCCAGCCCTCGGGATTCCAAGCAGGTCCCTCTTGCCGAGTGGGACTTGCCTGGTTCAAGTTGCCTGAAAGGTCCTGACGGGTTGCATGGTCATCGCACAACAGTCCTTTCCGGCAGAAAGGACCTACTCCCCTTTCCCCAAGGAGCCCTCCCATGAAACGTCTGTTGGTACTCGCCCTCGTGTTGTGCTGCTCGGCGTCGGCCAGCGCCGCGCTTACGCTACAGGAGATCCGCACCGCCTCGAACAACGTGCTGGTCGCCTATTTCAAGAGCACGGTCATCAAGGCCGACGAAGTGAACACCGCTTCGCCCTCCGCCTGGAAGCTCAACGGCCAGCCGGTGCAGGCCATCAATAAGTTCGTCACCGAGGCCGACGCCTGCGATCATCACATTTACCTCCAGGTGCCGGCGCTGGTCAACGGCACGAGCTACACGCTCGAGACGCCGCACGGCGACAAGACCTTCGTCTTCGACGACCACAAGATCTTCTGCGAGTCGATCAAGACCAACCAGAACGCCTACAGTGCCCTCTCGAAGGTCCGCTATGCCAATTTCGCCATCTGGCTGGGCGACGGCGGCGCGAAGCAGATCGGCGGCAGCCTGCCGGAGTACTCCGTCTTCAAGCTCTCCGACGGCCAGGAGATTGCCCGAGGCAGGCTGCAGCAGGTCGGCACGGACAAGGACGCCTCGTCCGGCGATTACGTCTATCGCATCGATCTTTCGGCCGTGCCCGAGGGCGGCCCCTACCGGATCGCGGTGAAGGGCTACGGTTGTTCGTATCCCTTCGGGATCGGCGGCGATTTCTCCCGCCGCCTGGGCTACGTATCCTTCCGCTCGCTCTATCACCAGCGCTGCGGCTGCCCGATCGTGGAGCCTTATGCCTGGAACATCAAGATGGAGCCCTGCCACACCACGCTCTACCGGATGAACGACCCGATCCGCGAGGCCAGCCTGGTCGTGACGGGGACGGAGCCCACCTTTACGGCCTACGGCGGCTATCACGATGCGGGCGACGCCGACCGCCGCACCTACCACATGGACGTCACGGCCACGCTGCTGACGACCTACGAGGCCTTTCCCGAGTTGTTCAGCGACGACCAGTTCAACATCCCCGACAAGTTCGACGAGAAGTTCCACATCCTGGGCAAGGGCAACGGGATCCCCGACATCATCGACGAAGCGGAGTGGGGCGGCATGTTCTGGCTCTACATGCAGGAGCCGTCCGGCGCGATCCACTGGGGCATCGAGACGAAGGGCTATTCGCCCTTCACGACCTACGACAAGGAGGACCATCGCTTCGGCACCGAGGTGCTCGATACCCGCAGCGACGGCTTTGCGGCCGGGATGTGGATGCATCTCGCCCGCATTCTCAAGCCTTACAAGCCGGAGCGTGCGGCGGAGTTCCAGAAGCACGCCGAGATGGCGATCGCGGCCGGCGGGACGGCCATTCGGCCCACGCACCGCCTCTATTACGCCGTGCAGAAGTACCTGCTGACCGGCGACGAGGCCGCCCACCAGACGGTCAAGGACCTCTCGGTGAATGCCGTCAACGGCTACCCGCAGACCTACAACAGCGGCAGCGAGGCCTTTGCCGACCGGGGCTGGCTGGCTTCCTTCTTCTTCTCGTACATCATCGAGAAGAACCGGCCCACCGATCCGGAGGTCGTGGCCCGCTTCAAGGCGGCCATCAAGGCGGCCGCCGACAAGGAGATCGGCTTCCTGGCCGGAAATGCCTATCCGGTCGGCACGCCGCAGAATCTCCGCTGGTGGGGCAGCAACGCGGCGCAGGGGCAGTACGCCTATCCCTGCCTGCTCCAGTGGCGTCTGACCAAGGAGCAGAAGTACATCGATGCGGCCAGCCAGCTTATGGACTACGACCAGGGGCTGAACCCGATCGGCAAGTGTTTCATGACCGGTATCGGCTTCAACCGCGTCCACAATCCGCACGATCGCGAATCGGCCTACACCAAGAGCAAGGGCTGGGGGCCGCGGCCGGGCATTCTCGTCTTCGGGCCCGGCGGATCGGGCAACGGCGTATCGGTGCCCTCGGTGACCACGCTCGCCCGCGAGCGCAAGTACATCGATAATCTGCCTTCCATCCAATGGAATGAGTTCACCGTCTATCAGAGCCTCTGTTTCCCCGCATCGGTCTACCCGGTGCTGGGCAGGGCGGCAAGTACGACGCCAGCAAGGACCCCTTCGGCGACTTGCAGCCGAAGAAGTGAGAAGATTGTCCGAAATGCTCAAACACTCGCAATTGTTGGAGCTTAAAGAATGAGACCCATACGTTTCGGCTATGGGACGCATCTGAACTGTTCGGTCCCGTTACGGCTCCTGCCCCGGCACGCCCCTATACAAACCAACTGCTTACTGGTGGGGCGGAATAAGGACCTCAAACCGTCGAGGCGCTTAGGGGCCGGCCGGAGGTCATCGGAGCCGCCGTGTTGCTTCGCGACGACATGCTCCACATGGAAAGGCGCATGCGGCAGCGCGGACTGGGCCAGGCAGCAATACTCACACCTATTGCCGGCTCGCCGACGAACCAAGTCTCGAAGTGCCGCGTCCATCAAGAATTCGAGCGTTTGGCTATCGCGGCGCGAGCCCGGAATTGCAGGATCGCGATCAGATCGACGGCCTCAATGTATTCTTCATACTCGGCACGCTCGTCATCCGAGAGTTGCCCTTCGTTGGCTTTGTCCGCCAATTCTTCGATCCGCGCCTGAATTGTCGGGTCCGGCGGCAAAGCGATCAACCGCTCGGCTACTTCCAGCGTAAAACACTGCGTGACCGGTTCCAAGAGGCGATCGAGATAGGACGCTTCCACGGATGCCATAGCAAGTTATCCTCCACCTTCGCCCTCGGGACTGATCATCCGGGGCGCGATCAGCGGACCGGAGCCGCCTCCGACGCCGCCCTTGAGCTCGGCCGGTGGGGTCGATGGCGACTTGGGAGCAGCAGCCTGACCTTCACCACCCTCGGCGCCGTCTTCCTCGGCCCACTCGACCCGCTTCCGGGAAAGGCCGATCTTCCGCTCGTCGGCATCGACGCGCAAGACCTTGACCTCGATCTCCTCGCCGACCTTGACCACGTCCTCCGGGTTGTCGACCTTGTGATCGGCCAGTTCCGAGATGTGCAAGAGGCCCTCCAAGCCGTCCTCCAGGCCGACGAAGACGCCGAAATTGGTGATCTTCGTGACGGGGCCCTTGACGATCTGGCCGGGCTGGTACTTCTCGGGGATGTTGGTCGTCCAGGGATCGTCGGCAAGTTGCTTCATGCCCAGCGCGATGCGGCGGCGTTCCTGATCGACCGAGAGCACGCGGCACTCCAAGACCTGGCCCTTCTCGACCATCTCGTTGGGATGGCTGATCTTACGGGTCCACGACATGTCGCTGACGTGCAGCAGGCCGTCGATGCCCTCTTCGATCTCGATAAACGCGCCGTAGTTGGTGAGATTGCGGACGGTGCCCTTGACCACGGCGCCTGGCGGATAGCGATCGGCCACACGGTCCCAGGGATTCTCCTGGGTCTGTTTCATGCCCAAGGAGATCTCGCGCTTCTCCTTGTCGATCTTGAGCACGACGACTTCGATCTCGTCGTCGACCTGCACCAGTTCGCTGGGATGGCTGATGCGGCGGGTCCAGGACATTTCGCTGATATGCACCAGGCCCTCGATGCCTTCCTCAAGCTTGACGAACGCGCCGTAGCTCATGACGTTGACCACGGTGCCCTTGATCTGCGTGCCGATCGGGTACTTGGCGGGGACGTTTTCCCACGGGCTGGGCGACTTCTGCTTCAGGCCCAGGGCGATCTTTTCCTTCTCGTAATCGATGTGCAGGATCTGGACTTCGATTTCCTGGTCGATGGCGACCATTTCCGAGGGATGGTTGATGCGTCCCCAACTCATGTCGGTGATGTGCAGCAGGCCGTCGATGCCGCCGAGGTCGACGAAGGCGCCGAAATCGGCGATGTTCTTGACCACGCCCTTGCGGCGCTGACCGACTTCCAGCTCGGCCAAGAGCTGGGCCTTCTTTTCCGCCCGCTCGGCCTCGATCAGGGCCCGGCGGCTGACGACGATATTGCGGCGGGCTTCGTCAATCTTCAGCACCAGGGACTGGATCGTCCGCCCGATGTAGTCGCCGATGTCGGCAGGGCGGCGGATGTCAACCTGGCTGGCCGGCAAGAAGACCGGCACGCCAATATCGACGAGCAATCCACCCTTGATCTTGCGGGTGGCCACGCCGGTGACAACGTCGCCCTCATGGACGGAATCCATGACCGACATCCAGGCCTCGATCTTCTCAGCCTTGCGCTTGCTGAGGGTGATCATGCCGCGTGAATCTTCGACGAGGCCGTGAATGTCCTCGACATCCTCGATCAGGACCTTGATCATCTGCCCCGGCTTGGGCAGCTCTTCGCCTTCTTCCCACTCGTTGCGGAAGATAATACCTTCGCTCTTGTAGCCAACGTCGACCAGAACAACGTCGCCCTCGGTTCGCAGGACGCGTCCTTGCACGATCTGATTGACCGCGACTTCCTGAGTTCCCCACTCCAGATCTTCTGCCGGCGCCGCTTCCAGGGCTTCGTTGAGTTCCTGCTGCCATTCCTCCTCAGAATCAAGGTCCAGGGTTCGGATGAGGTTACGATTGACCATGTATTAGCTTCCGTCTTAAAAACACGCACACCAAAAAGACCGCTTGTTCGCCCGGTTCCCAGTTCCCAGGAACTACCTGCGGACCATCAAGAAACACACATTATACCGCTATGGAAATAATTAGGCAACAGGAGCGCAAAGCCGGTTCCCGGGACACTGAGCCGAATCCCAACCACCCGTAGTGTGGGATCAGGTCGTCCCGCGTTCGCCCGCCATGTCCTGGCGAAGCGTTGCGTGGCACTGGCGGACGCGTCGCTCGACTTCCGCCGCCAGTTCCCGCTCGCCCAGTCCCGCCACTTGTTCCGGCGACAAGGGCTCGCCGTAGAGGACATGGATTTTGCCGCCGCCAGGGAATTTTCGCCATCGCGGCCAGGCGGCGAAGGCCCCTTCGATGGCAACGGGCAGAATCCAGGCCTTCGAGCGGGCCGCCAGCACCGTAAACCCAGGGCGGAAGGGTGCCACCGCGCCATCGCGGGTCCGCGTTCCTTCGGGAAAGATCAGCACCATTTCACCCCGTTTCAGCCGGCGAAGCGATTCCTTGATGCCGCTGAGCCCCAACCCATCGCGGTCGATGGGAATGGCGTCCACCGTGGCAATCAACCAGCCAAGCGGCGGGCGGAAGAGCGTCTTACGAGCCAGATAGTTCATCCGTCGCCAACAACCAGCACCAACCAGCGGCGGGTCGAAGTGGCTTTGGTGATTGGAAACCACCAAAACAGGACCCGTTGGAGGTATATTCTTGAGGCCACCATACCGCAGGCCATACACAATCGTGCCGGCGATGTAAATCAAGCAGCGCAGGAATTGATACCAGAGGCGGGCTGGCAGGGAACGCTGGGACATTGGCTGAGGGCGAGGCCGGCTGAGGAGGTTGGCAATCCGCTTGCAAATTGTAAATTGTTCGACGAGAATTGCAAACAGGTGCCGGGGCCGAGAGTTTTCTGCAAATTCGGGCGAGACTCTGCCGGTTACACTTGGCTTGCCGTGTGCAGCTTGTGAGGCAGTGCAATTGCCCCAACTTCGCGGATGCCCTGCGAGCGGACACGGTGTACAATAGAGGTGGCCAATCCTGTAGTGCGATGGCAATCAACCAATGGGGGCAATCATGGTAGTGCGGCGATTCTTCCAGACATTGTCTGTTGTAGCGATCTTGTCTTTGGTTCCGGTCGGTCTGGCCAGTGCGGCACATGGCGGCGGGGGCGGTGGTGGCGGCGGCGCACATGGCGGCGGTGGCGGTGGCGGGGCGATGCGCCGGAGGCGGTGGCGGGAGCGGTGGCGGGGCGATGCGCGCTGGAGGCGGGGGATATTCGGGCGCCGCATACTCGGCTGGCGCAGGCGCTCGACCTATGCCGCTCCCAGAAGCACCTATTCACCGAACACCGGCGCGAATTACCTCCGCGCCGGCACGCCAAACGGGTCGCTGAACTATCAATCGGTCTATCGTGCCAACGGTGTCGGCGGTTTCGGATATCACGATTGGGACAATTCCTTCCGCGGTCCGTATTGGGGCGTGGGCTTGGGCCTGGGCTGGGGTTGGGGATACCCTTGGTTTCCGTATTGGGGCGGCTATCCATTCGGCTGGGGCGGCTATTGGTCCGACTACTTCTGCCCTTACGGCCCGGTCTATGCAACCGGCTATCCGATAATCGCGGGCAGTTACCCTTACCCTGACGATGGCCAATATGCCGCCAACTTCGGCAACGCGGCGGCTCCCGCGATTGCTCCCAACGCTCCCCAGGTCGCGGCTGAAAACGGCGAGGCAGCGGGCAACGAGGGTCTTCAGTACTACAGCGAGGCCCGGTCTGCATTCTTGCAAGGCGATTATCGCAACGCACTGCGGCTGGCCGGCCACGCGGGCGTGGAATCGCCACAGAATGCCAAGGTCCACGAGTTGACGTCGCTGGCCTTGTTTGCGGCCGGCGAGTACAAAGCGGCGGCGACGGAGGCCCATTGGGCCTTGGCCTTGGGACCGCCCAGCGATTGGCCGAATCTCTACTCCTATTACAATGACGCCGACAAGTATACCGAACAACTTCGCAAGCTGGAGAAGAGCGTGGCCGAAACACCCGACTCCGCGCCCGGCCAGTTCTTGCTGGGGTATCACTACCTGATGACCGGCGCAAGGGCAGAGGCCAAAGTGCATTTCGCCAAGGCCGCCAAGTTGGCTCCCAACGATAAGTTGGCCGAGCACATCCTCGATCAGTTCGAGTCCAACAGCCCCATCTCGCCGCCCAAGTTGCCCGCGCAACCCCAGCCCGACGAACAAAAGGGCAAGCTGCTGTAAACTCCCTGCGGCATTCTCAATTTGTATCAGTTCTCCCGTTGCAGAGATATTGACAAATGGGGGGAATCAAGCTAACAATATAAGGTGTGTTGTGAGGACGCCGGTGAAAACCCCTTTCCGTTGCACCAGGGCACCCGCTTGCGGGTCGCGGCTGAGCGAGGTTTTTCAGGCGTCCGAAGAACCCCCAACACAACCGGGGCTCGCTTGCGATGGAACTGCCGAGATCGGCAATGCCGATGTCTTGGCGGCCGTGCGAGCCGGGTTGTGTTGGCGGTTCTCCCGCAGAACTGTCCATCGGATGAACTGGTCGCTGCATGCACGCGGATGAGCTACCCGAGTCGGCGCCGCCGTTACAGTCGCTATTGCAGGGCTGTGAAGAGCGGGTCGGCTATTCGTTTCACGACAAGCATTTGCTCCAGGCTGCGCTGACGCACGCCTCGGGGGCCGAACATCGCCTGGCTTCCAATGAGCGCCTGGAATTTCTCGGCGATGCGATCCTGGGCGCAGTCGTTTGCGAACTGCTCTATCGGCAGTTTCCCCAGTATTTGGAGGGCGACCTGACGCGGATCAAGTCGATCGTCGTCAGCCGCCAGACCTGCGCCAAGATCAGCGAGAGCCTGGGAATGCAGGAGTTCCTGATCCTGGGCAAAGGGATGACGACCCATCCGTCGGTTCCGCCCTCGCTCTTGGCCGACGTCTTTGAATCGCTCGTGGCTGCCCTCTATCTCGACGGCGGCACGGAAGTCGCCCGCGAGTTCCTCGAACGCCACATGGCGCCGGAGATCGAGCTGGCCGTCGGCGGCGAGATGGGCAACAACTACAAGTCGATGCTCCAGCAGCTTGCCCAGCGGGAACACGGCACGACCCCCACCTACCAGTTGCTTGACGAAAAGGGTCCCGATCACAGCAAGTGCTTCAAGATCGCCGCCCAGGTGGGCGGCAATCGCTTCGAAGCGGCCTGGGGCCGCAACAAGAAAGAAGCCGAGCAGCGTGCGGCGCGAAACGCTTTATGTGAGATCCACGGCAAAGCGGCGCCGTATCCGTCGGAAGGGAATTAGCTGATACCAGCCCGCAGCGCAAGCGAGGGGACGACTTGGCTTCCTCGCTTGGTTCTCGCGCCACACCTCGCTCGCGCGTCGGGCTGGTGCCGGTTGGGCACTAAGGTCTTTTCCGCCAAGAAAGTAGAAACGCCCGGTCAGCCGTGCCGGGCGCTCCTTTCTCGTCGTATCAAGGCAAAGTTTTCCGAAGAGGTCTGCGAGTCGCAGGTCAAAACAGGCCGTTTTCCCCAGCCGGAAGGCCGGGGCGACCAGCGTTTCGACGGCGACCCCGAGTACGGGATCTCCCGGCCTTGGCCGTTTTCAACAGCCTGGGCATTGCTGCCCGCCGGCCGCGAACCTCCCGCCGCATCGGCTTACTTCTTGGCCGCTTTCTTCGCGCCCTTCTTGGCGGACTTCTTAGCGACTTTCTTCGCGACCTTCTTCTTCGCTGCCTTCTTCTTGGCCACAGTACTTCCTCCTAACAAACTCGACTTGGAATGACGACCGCCCGTTCGACACCGGCACAACACCGGCAACGCCGTCACGCTAGGACGGCAAGGCAACCGATCATTCCGGAAAAAGGGGATCGAAATCTTCTCACGCGAACTTGCCAGCCCTAAGCCGGCTCGACGCATGTCTTGATCCGTTCCCTTCTCGAATGCCTTCGAGCGTCTCTTCCTTCACAAGAGGGCTCGAAGCACCAGGGCCTCCAAGGCTCTAGCTACTTAGATGTTATCGGCTTGCAAAATCTTTTCAAGCTCAATTCTCGATCGAACGCACATTTTTTTTCGATCTTGGAATCGGCAACGATCATGTTTACAGCTTCTCATGATGCGCCGTGAAGCGCGCTGATCGCGCTCTGCGAAGAGCTTAATGCGTCGTTCGTCATCCCTTAGCAACGACTCGATCGCACGCCATGTTGGGTCTCCGCGGGATGATTGCAGGAAGATCGATCAGCGCATCGATGATGGCTTGTGTGATACGCCGTGCATGGCGCAGTTCGAGGCCCGATCGCCATCGCCGCAGCGGCGGCTCGCTCTGCCGATTGCAAGGCTCGCGAGGTTGTCGACTCCGGGACTCGATGCGGCATGTCGGCAAGTCCTGCCTGTTTGTCATAAACTCTTTTCGCTCAATCAGTTACGTATTGACGGGGAATCGGCATTCGCATCGCGGCGCGCACCGCTTTTTCGCTTGGGATCAGCCCGATGACGAAGCCTGACGTCAGCGCTGTCGCAGGCAATCCGGCGGGCTTGCGGGCTTGCGCACGGGCGCTGGTCTGCGACCTTTCTGCGAACCGCGCAGCGAGGCTTTCTGCACGCACGATCGGAAGCATGACCTGAAAGCTCGAGAACGTCGGCTTTGATGAGATCAAGCAACGAATCAGAGCGACGCCACGCAGCTCATCGAGCAACCGTTTGACTCGATGGATCGATCGGTCAGAAGGTGGTTTGCCTGCCCGAAAAAATTTTTGCCGAAATCTTCCCAGCTTGCCAAAAAACCTCGCGGGACAATCGGATACATGAGGCAAAGCACGACTTGCGACTTAGGGCTGGTGAATCAGCAACTGTCACATGGTCGCCTTTCGCTCCGCGAAAGAACGCTGCTTTCGCGGAGCGAAAGGCGACAGTTATTTGCTTGCCGGTCTTTACGTTGCCGGTGGCGGCACGTACTCGACCTGGATCAGGATGACATCGCCGTTGTTGATCCGCTGGACCACTTCGTAGACGTGCTGTTGGAAGTTATGCGGCGCCGTTTCTTGCAACTGCTCGTCGACCAGAACGTTGACGGCATACTCCGAGGCCGTGCGGAAGCGCTGACCGACGCGGCCATGATGCGTCAGGGCATAGTACGCAGCGGACCTCCGAGACCTTGGCCAGTTCGCCTGCCACGCTCGTGCCATCCAGGGGACCACCCGAAAATTTGAAGATGAATCGCTTCATGGCGCTTCATTATACGCCGAAATCCCCCAAATGCGGAAGCGACTTTGCAAAAGCCGCGAAGTCCGCACCGCTGCCCGTTGCCGAAAACACCGCTTCCTGGCAGAATATAGGACATGATCGTCACCATCGACGGACCCGCCGGAGCAGGGAAGAGCACCGTCGCACGGGCCTTGGCTCGGCGGCTGGGCTGCTGCTTCTTGGATACCGGGGCCATGTATCGGGCAGTGGCCCTGGCTGGATTGCAAGCCGGCGTCGATTGGAGTCGGCCGGAGCAGTTGGCCGAACTGGCCTCGACCTTGGATCTACGGGTTTCCGGCGGGCGGATTTTCTTGCAAGGCGCGGATGTGACCGACAGCGTGCGTGCCCAAGCCGTGACGTCCGTTACGCGCTATGCCGCCAATCACCCGCAGGTCCGCGCCACCTGGTCAACTTGCAGCGGGCCTTGGCCGCAGGGCAGGACCTGGTGACCGAAGGCCGCGACCAGGGAACGGTCGTTTTTCCGCACGCCGAGTGCAAGCTCTTCCTCACCGCAAGTCCGGAAGAACGCGCCCGCCGGCGTATGCGCCGACCTGCACGAGCGCGGCGAAGCGGCGACGCTCCAGCAGATTCTGGCCGACCAGGCGCAGCGCGATCACGAAGACGCCGCCCGCGAAGTCGGTCCCTTGCGCAAGGCGGAAGACGCCATTGAAGTCCTTACCGACGGCCTGACGCAGGAGCAGGTCGTCGATCAACTGGAGAAACTCGTGCGCACCAGAATGCCGACGGCCGAATAGAAATCCGAAATCCGCCTGGCGAAATCCTAAACAAATCGTAAGACAATCGAGAACTAAGGCCGCAGAGCCGATATATAATATGATGTTAAATTCGGCAAACTCAGCCCAAATTACCCTGCTTATCGATTGGCCCGGGCATGCCAAACCAGGAGAACTTGGAAGCACTGCAGGGCACGGGTTCTTCGCAAGGAGGCATCGGATGACTTCCCTAACGCGTTTTTTTCTCGGCTGCATCGCAATCGCCGTGCTGTCTCTTTCCGGCTGTGCCACGGGTCCGTTATCTGAAAGCAGTCCAGGCGCAGGCGTTGTGTTTGGCTCGAACCGATCGGAACGGGCCTTGACCGAAGAAGGCAATCCGGGCGCGGCGGTCGTATTCGGCGATCGTAGCTGGTGGCAAGGACAGCCTCGGTAGTCAGGGCCGCTGAAACAGAGGACCGGCGGGGATTTCGCCTGCCAATGGCGAAACGCTTGCAATTTCCCCGCATTTCGGCTAATGTAGAGACTGATCGCGATTGCATGATTTCGTGTGGTTCGCCCTTCGCGGCGCCTCGCAGCAAGCGAATAGGCGATTTCTTTCTCCCATATTGAGGCAGCGCTCGGTTTTGTGGATAGGCTTGTCCCAAGCGACAAGGCGTTCCCCTATGTCGGTCGTGCTCCTGCACGGCGGCCGGTAGGGAATACGCCCGGCTGAATCCCCATTCTCCTTCGCCTCAACGCAAGACCACCTCTCGTCCACTTCGCTGCGCACGCCCAACGGCGGGCAATGCTCGCTGGAATCCGTGCGCTCGACCCCAAGCACAAGCCAAGGGCTGGAATTACTCCCAATGATGAATAAGCTGCGAAAGGTCGCAAATCGTGTGCTGCGGCTGCTGGCGATCGTGCTGGCGGCATGCGTTTGGGTGCGCGCGGCCGTCGGCGCAGTGCCGATCCAGTCGCTGGGGAGTTCCTCGGTTCCATCGCCCGCCAGTCCTACGCTGTACTCGATCGCCGGTGGCCTGAAACTCTCGGCCGCGTCGGCCGGCGGCTCGTTGGATCTCCTCTACTTGCAAAATCCGTCGATCTCCGGTGCGGTCAACTCCGGGGTCTTGAGCGGCCAGACGGCGCGGAACTCGCCCTCAGGGCCCGCTCCGCTTCCTGTCGCCGCCTCCAGCGCTGCCGTGACGCCGATTACCGCCAACAGCAACATCTACGACATCGCGGCCTACGACCCCAGTACGGGTGATATTACCCTGGGCAATTACATCAATGATTTCGTGGGGGCGACGACCTTCTATCAGACCGGCGTGCTGGACGACCAGAACCCGAGCAACATGATCGGCATCTTCGGCCAGGACACCTACACGGCCGTCGTCGACGCAGGGCTTCCCTTCGCCGGCCCTAACGGCGCCGGCACGCTGGCGGGCGTGAACACGAGCGACCCGAACATGTTCTACTCGCCCACGGATTCGCAAGGCAACTCGCTCGTGGTGACCGCGCCGCAGGCCCACGCCACGGAAGTCAGCATGACGATCGCCGGCGCGGGGAGCGAACTCTTGAGCGCGTCGGGCACGACCACGATCCGCGTCGGCATTGCCCCGCTCACGAAACTCTGCGCGGGGGCCATCGCCACGACCACTTCCAGCGATGGTTCCTTCACGCTCACCGCGCAGACCTACATGTCCACCTTCAGTCACTTCGCCACCGCCACCTGGACCAGGAATATCGCCTATCCGCTTGCGCAGGGCATTTCCGTGACCTTTCCCGTCACGGGACCGACGGACGTCATCTGCGCCAGTTTTGGCATTACCCCGGACACGGCGGGGACCCTTCCCGAGACGGTCGCCGTCGATGCCCTGGCCGAGGCCAATCCGCAAACGACGTTCGTAATTGCCGCGGGCAATTCGGGTCCCGCCGCCAATACGCTGGGAGGGCCGGCCTCGGGATACAATGTCATCGCCGTCGGCGCGGCGGACGATCTTTCCACGCCGGGCACGACGAGCGTGGCTTCGTTCAGCAGCCGAGGGCCGCAGGACTTTGCCGGTGACCCCAACGGGCCCAATCCGGTCGTGTCGAGCGTTCGCGCCGGTCGATCTCGTCGCGCCGGGCGTCAACCTGCTACTGGCCACCTATGACGGAAACCCGGCCGATACCGAGGCGGGCGTGATCGCCTCGGGAACGAGTTTTGCCGCGCCGATCGTCGCGTCCGGCGTTTCGCTGTTGGACAGCCTCAGCTACCACCTGTCCTACACGGTCGAGTTTTCGAGTTCCGCGGCGAATTTCGCCAACTCTCGCGACTCGCGGGTCATCAAGGCGGTCTTGATGAACTCGGCAACGAAGCTTCCGGGCTGGAACAACGGCCAATACACTTCGGGCGGCGTAACCTACACCGAACAAGCCCTCGACACGTCGCAGGGGGCCGGCATGTTGAACATGAACCAGGCCATGAATCAGTACATCGGCGGCACGCTCGATCCGTTCGGTTATGCCGGTTCGGTCCAGCCCACGGGATGGAGCCTCGCGACCGTCGCGTCGGGGGGCTACACGGACTACACAATTGACACGGAATTGCCGGCGAACTCGTACCTGGACGTCACGCTCTGCTGGTTTCGCGACAGGGCCGTGCCGGGCGTCGGCTCGGCGACGGGCGATTGGGACCCAGTGACTTCCGCGCTGGGCGTAACCGATCTCGGAATGGCGAAGCTCGACCTTCAGATCTGGGACTCGACGTTCACTACGCTGTACGCCGAATCGGACACCTCGTACAACAACGTCCAGGGAGCTCCATTATCTTCTGCCTTGCGATGGGGATTACGGCATTCGGGTCTATTACGAGAGCCAGCTTTTCGGCGCCGGATGCGGGCGGCGAGACCTTTGGGCTGGCGTGGAACGACGCGCTGGTGGTGCCAGAGCCTTCCACATTGGCCTGCCTGGCCGCGGCGGCCATGGTTCTGCTAGCGGCCCGCCGAGGAAGCGGATTTCCGGTCCAAGGTGCTGGTGAAGGGGGCAGGAACGGTGACCGCAACCGGCGACCTGATCATCGGCAACTCGAAGCAGGCCGGCCAGTTCAACCAGGGCGGCGCGGCTGGCATCGGCGGCACGCTGAATGTCGGCGGAAATGCCCTGGTAATCCTCTCCGCCGACACGGCGATCCTCGGCAGCCAGACGAACCTCGGCGACGGCGGCAGCCTGACGGCCTTGAATGGCGTGCAACTCGGCAACCCGGTTTCCGTCGATGCCACGAAGGTCCTCACGGCCACGGGCAACGTCCAGATCAACGCGAACTTTGTCAACAATGGCCTGGTCAACGGGCCGACCGGCAGCGGCCAGGAGTTGACTTTCACGCAGGCCGTCCAAGGGGCCGGCAGCACGACGGGCAATATCGAGTACGCCGCCAGCTACCGGCCCGGCAACAGCCCTGACGCCGTTTCGGTCCAGAACGTGCTCCTCGATCCCACCGCACGCTGATCATGAAGTTGGACAACGCCCGGCAGCGGCTACGATCAGTTGGACATCACAGGAATGGCCACGCTCAACGGCGCGCTGGACGTGGACCTCTTAAACGGCTTTACACCGTCAGCGGGCGAGAGTTTTGAGATCCTCAACAAAATGCCCCCGGCTTGTCCGGGGGATCGTTACGTTCCTTGCTACTGCAGCGACCGCCTCCCCTTCTTGGATGCCCCCGGCTTGTCCGGGGGAGCCAGCGCCGCGACGGAAAGCGCGCGATGCAGCGAGGAGCGTAACGATCCCCTGGGCAAGCCAGGGGCATTTTCCGTCTCCTTCGCCGCGGCCTTCACGCTGGCAGGAAATTGCAAGCCGGCCCCGAACCGGAGCCAACCGCCATTTTGGCAGGCGGCGTTCCTCGTTCGGGCATTCTTGACCCGTTTTGGCAGTCGCCGTCCGCCGCGCTTCGATTCACCTGCAGGGGGCAGAATATTCCCGCACGCCGCAAGGCATTGCACTATTGGTAGTTATGGATAAATCTGGAATATATGGCGCGATTGGCACGCGACTTGCTGTAGGAAAGGGGACTTGCATTCGTACGGGGCTCGCCCTAGGCGGCCGCCGCCGTGCGGGCATGCAAGATGCTGCGATCCAGGCCCGGTTTCGAAAGGGCCTTAAGCCACGGCTTGCTCATTGACAATCGAAACGAAGACCGCCCTCGGCGAAGGCCCGCCGAGGGCGGAAGCAAGAACGACCGGTCGAGCGCTTCGAGCTGGCCAGCGGTCGCGGTCCACACCTTCCTATCCGGCGCCGCGCGTTTCCCTGCGACCTGGAACGTGCGCTTTGCAAGGCGGCGCCCTCAAGGCGGGACTGCAGCGCACTGGCCCGCCCGGTTGACGCCTTTGACCGAAAGTGACAAAATCTGACTATCCCGCCGCATGCTGTACACATTCCACCCGAACAAGCGTTACCCCGCGTTTCACCCCGGTTTCCGCCAAGTTTTTCCATAGTGATACAATCGTGTGGATTCAATGAACAACCCAATCGGTGGAGAAAATAGCCGAAAAAAACGATGAGAGGTCGATTTTGGGCCACTTTGGCCAAAATCTCCAAACCGGGCGGTCGTTATACAGGCCCCACTGCCTGGCGTTGCACATTCCTTTGCCACGGCTCGTTGCCGACTCGTCCGATCTGCGATTCAATACTGCAAAGGCGGACGGGTGGTTGTTCTTTTTCAACCACCTGCCAGAATATCGAGTACGTCAGGCCGGCCATGAGTACATGGTGCCCGAGCCTGACTTGCCCGGTTCCATGTCAGGCTGGAAAGCCTGACCTACGATGGATTTGATATCTTGTTCTTTTTCGCTACGCTTCATGCGTCAATTCCTGGGCACGTCGTTTCCTCGGTGAATCAGGCTTTCCGCTATTGCGGATGACTTATGTGGGACAATGATTTACGCCGATTTTGTGCCCTTTCCGAGGTCGAATCCTCTTGTGAAGCGCGTGCTGGAAGGCTATCTTCAATGGTTTGGTCCCGCCCCTTGTAATTCAGAGAGAGAAGATGGCCTTCGCTCGGCGGGACTTCGCTTGAGCCAAGCCGGAAGCAACAGGCTTGCTTCCGTGCCTACCCTTACCTCAGCCCGTGCCCAGGGCAAAATCTGCCCTCGGTCCACGGCATACATAGATCCCAGATTCCATCCTTATTCCACACCAACGATCCATTGAGGAGAACTATCGTGGAAACAAAACGCTTCGTGTCCGTTGACGGCAATGAAGCGACGGCCAACATTGCCCACCTGTGCTGCGAAGTGGCGGCGATCTATCCGATCACGCCCTCGTCGAACTTGGGTGAGATGCCCGACGCCTGGGCGGCCGCCGGCCGAAAGAACATTTTCGGCACCGTGCCGAGCATCGTAGAAATGCAGAGTGAAGCGGGGGCCGCCGGCGCGGTCCACGGCTCGCTGCAAGCGGGGGCCCTGACGACCACCTTCACGGCGTCGCAGGGCCTGTTGCTGATGATCCCCAACATGTTCAAGATCGCCGGGGAACTGACCTCGACGGTCTTCCACGTCACCGCCCGCACCGTGGCCACGCACGCCCTGTCGATCTTCGGCGACCATAGCGACGTGATGGCCTGCCGCAGCACGGGCTGGGCGATGCTTTCCTCGGATTCGGTGCAGGAGGCCCAGGACCTGGCCCTGATCGCCCACGCGGCGACGCTCGAGGCCCGCGTGCCGTTCCTGCACTTCTACGACGGCTTCCGCATCTCGCACGAAGTGAACAAGATCGAGCAGTTGACCGACGAGCAGGTGGCGCAGATGATCGACATGGACCTGGTCGCCGCCCACCGCGCGGGCCCTGTCGCCCGAGAATCCCCAGCTCCGCGGCACGGCCCAGAACCCGGACGTCTTCTTCCAGGCCCGCGAGGCGTGCAACAAGTTCTACGACGCCTGCCCGGGCATCGTGCAGAAGACGATGGACAAGTTCGCCGCGCTGTTCGGCCGGCAGTACCACCTGTTCGACTACGTCGGCGCGCCCGACGCCGAGCGGGTGATCGTCTGCATGGGTTCCGGCAGCGGCGTGGTCGAAGAGACGGTCGATTACCTCATGGCTCGCGGCGAGAAGGTCGGCCTGGTCAAGGTCCACCTCTTCCGCCCCTTCGACAAGACGGCCCTGCTGGCGGCGATTCCCAAGAGCGTCAAGAAGATCGCCGTGCTGGATCGCACGAAGGAGCCGGGCTCCAACGGCGAGCCGCTGTACCAGGACGTCGTCACGGCGATGGCCGAGAGCTGGGAGGGCCCGCCTTGCCGAAGATCATCGGCGGCCGCTACGGCCTGAGCTCGAAGGAATTCACGCCGGCCCACGTGGCGGCCGTCTACAACGAGCTGTCGAAGGCCCAGCCCAAGCCGCGGTTCATCGTCGGCATCAAGGACGACGTGACCTTCCTGAGCCTCGACTCGGACGACGATTTCTCGACCGAAGGCGACGACGTGACGCGGGCCGTGTTCTTCGGCCTGGGGAGCGACGGCACGGTGAGCGCCAACCGCAGCTCGGTGAAGATCATCGGCGAGAACACGCCGATGTACTCGCAGGGCTACTTCGTCTACGACTCGCGGAAGGCCGGTTCGGTCACCACCTCGCACGTCCGCTTCAGCCCGCGGCCGATCAAGGGCTCGTACCTCGTCCACAAGGCGAACTTCGTGGCCTGCCACCAGTTCCACTTCACCGAACGGATCGACATGCTCTCGATGGCCGTGCCGGGGGCGACGTTCCTCTTGAACAGCCCCTACGGCCCGGACGAGGTCTGGGACCACCTGCCCTGCGAAGTGCAGAAGCAGATCGTCGACAAGAAGCTGAAGTTCTACGTGGTCGACGCCTACAAGGTGGCCCGCGAGGCCGAGATGGGCGTCCGCATCAACACGGTGATGCAGACCTGCTTCTTCAAGCTGGCCAACGTCATTCCGCCGGAAGAGGCCATCGCCGAGATCAAGGACCAGGTCAAGAAGATCGTACGGCAAGAAGGGCGGCGGCGTGATCGTCGAACGCAACAACGCCGCCATCGACGTGGCCCTGGCCGGCCTGCACGAGGTCAAGGTGCCGGCCGCGGTCAGCTCGAAGTTCCACATGGTGCCGCCCGTTCCGGACCATGCCCCCGCCTTCGTCAAGGACGTGCTGGGCATGATGATCGCCAACCGCGGCGACGACCTGCCGGTGAGCGCCATGCCGGTGCGACGGCACGTTCCCCACGGGCACCACGCAGTACGAGAAGCGCTCGATCGCCCAGGACATCCCCATCTGGGACCGAAGATCTGCATCCAGTGCGGGCTCTGCTCGCTGGGCTGCCCGCACGCCTCGATCCGCATGAAGGTCTTCGAGCCGTCGCTCTTGGAGAAGGCCCCGGCGGGCTTCAAGGCCACCGACTACAAGGCCAAGGAGTATCCGGGCTGGAAGTTCGTCGATCCAGGTCGCGCCCGACGATTGCACCGGCTGCGGCCTGTGCGTCGACGTTTGCCCCGCCAAGGACAAGACGCAGGTCAAGCACAAGGCGATCGACATGGAGCCGAAGATCCCGCACCTGGACCGCGAGCGGGCCGGCTGGGACTTCTTCCTCACGATCCCCGACGTCGATCGCACGAAGGTCAAGCTCGACACGGTCAAGGGCTCGCAGTTCCTGCTGCCGCTGTTCGAGTTCTCCGGGGCCTGCGCCGGCTGCGGCGAGACGCCTTACATCAAGCTCATCACGCAGTTGTTCGGCGACCGCATGTTGATCGGCAACGCCACCGGCTGCTCGTCGATCTACGGCGGCAACCTGCCCTGCACGCCCTACACGCAGACGCCCGAGGGCAAGGGCCCGGCGTGGTCGAACTCGCTGTTCGAGGACTGTGCCGAGTTCGGCATGGGCTTCCGCCTGGCGATCGACCAGCAGTTGGAGTATTGCCACGCCCTGCTGGCGCGGCTCAGCGGCCAGTTGGGCGACGAGATCGTGAAGTCGCTGATCAACAACAAGCAGGAGAGCGACGCCGAGATCGTCTTGCAGCGGTTGCTGGTGGCGACGCTCAAGCAGCGGCTGGCGGCCATCGGCGGTCGCGACGCGAAGGACCTGGCGGCCTCGGCCGATTACCTGGTCCGCCGCAGCGTGTGGAGCTTCGGCGGCGACGGCTGGGCCTACGACATCGGCTTCGGCGGCATGGACCACGTCTTCGCCTCGGGCCGCGACGTCAACATCCTGGTGCTCGATACGGAGGTCTACTCGAACACGGGCGGCCAGGCCTCGAAGTCGACGCCCCGCGGCGCGGTGGCCAAGTTCGCCGCGGGCGGCAAGCCCGGCCGCAAGAAGGACCTGGGCATGATCGCCATGGCCTACGGCAACGTCTACGTCGGCCAGATCGCCATGGGCGCCAATCCGGCCCATGCCCTGCGGGTCATCCGCGAGGCCGAGTCGTATCGCGGCACGTCGCTGTTGATCGCCTTCAGCCACTGCATCAGTTGGGGCATCAACATGACCACCGGCATGCAGTTGCAGAAGGAAGCGGTGAACTGCGGCTACTGGCCGCTGTACCACTTCGATCCCCGCGACGAGACCCATCCGTTCCAGCCTGGACAGCAAGAAGCCGGCGGGCGACTACAAGGAGTTCGCCATGAAGGAGGCGCGGTTCAACATCCTCACGCGTTCCAAGCCGGAGGCTGCCGCCCGATTGTTCCACCAGGCCCAGGACGACATCAACGCCCGCTGGCACTTCTACGAGCAGTTGGCCGGCGTGGACCGCCTGGCCGACCATGCGTACATGGTGCCCGACGGCGGCGACGGCGCGGGCGCTGCAACCCAAGCTACAAAGGAGGTGAAAGCATGAGCGTAGACCTATCCACGACCTATCTCGGTTTGAAACTGAAGAACCCGCTGGTGATTGCCGCCAGCCCGATGACCCAGAAGCTCGATTCGCTGATCACGCTGGAGGAGAAGGGGGCGGCCGCGGCCGTGTTCCCCTCGCTCTTCGAGGAGCAGATCGAGCACGACAGCCTGGAAATGACCAAGCTGCACGAGTTCGGCACCGACAGCTTTGCCGAGGCCCTCTCCTATTTCCCCGAGGAAGACGATTATCACGTCGGCCCGGAGAGCTACCTGGAGGCCATCACCAAGGCCAAGCAGTCGGTGACGATTCCGATCATCGCCAGCCTCAACGGCACGAGCAAGGGCGGCTGGGTCCGCTACGCGAAGATGATGCAGGACGCCGGGGCCGACGCCCTGGAGTTGAACATCTACTTCATCGCCACCGATCTGAGCATGAGCGGGCGCGACGTCGAGGCCCGCTACGTCGATCTCGTGGCCGCGGTCAAGCAGTCGGTCTCGATCCCGCTGGCGGTGAAGGTCGGGCCGTATTTCAGCTCGATGGGCAACATGGCCAAGCGGCTGGTCGACGCCGGGGCCGACGGCCTGGTGCTGTTCAACCGCTTCCTGCAGCCCGATTTCGACCTGGAGACGCTGGAAACGAAGCCCAAGCTCGTCTTGAGCACGCCCTTCGAGATGTTGTTGCCGCTGCGCTGGATCGCCATCCTGCACGGGCGGCTGAAGGCCTCGCTGGCCTTGACCAGCGGCCTGCACGACGCCGCAGGGCCTGATCAAGGCCCTGCTGGCCGGGGCCGACGTGGGCATGGTCGTTTCCACCGTCTACGAAGAGGGCTCGAGCCAGGTCGCCAAGATCCTCAGCGGGCTGCGCGAGTGGATGGAGGAGAAGGAGTACGAGTCGGTCGAGCAGCTCAAGGGCAGCATGAGCCAGGAGAACTGCGCCGACCCCGCCGCCTTCGAGCGCGGGAATTACATGAAGACCTTGCAGTCGTTCACGGGGAAGTTCATTTGAACTGGCCCGTAATGGCACAAGCTCGCGCAGCGATCGCTGGCCCACCAGTGCAATCGCACCGCCGCCCCGAAGAGATCCGGGGCGGCTGGCGTTTCTTGCCTTTTCGCAGGAAGATTACTATACTAAACTGCAACTGATAAACAACCGACGTTTGCTGGAGGTTCTAAAGAAGAGGTTTATCCATGGACGAACAAGTATCTTCAGGGCCGTTATGGGCGGAGGATCTGAGACGCCCTGCGGCGCCAGATCGCCGTGTTGACCAAAGAGAACGCTCAACTCCAGGCCCAACTGCGTCAATCGCAGTCGCCAGGCCGTGGTGGGGAGGAACCCACCATGGAGGAAATCTCCAACCGCGGCCCCTACCAACGAGAATTAAACGCGTTCAAAGCGAAACTGCCGACGCTGCTGAGGGAATACGGCCAGAAATACGTCGCCATGCGGCAGGGGCAAATCGTCGATGTGGACGCCGATGAAGTCGCGCTGGCAACGCGGGTCTGTAGCGCGTATCCGGACGACTACGTGCTGGTTAGGCAAGTTACCAGTTCTGGCGAAGCCGAGAGTTACATGGGTGCTCCGATTTGGGGGGATCCATGAGTGGAGGAGAACTTGTCAAGAAGTTCGGTGGCAGACAGCTCGCGCATCCCGCGATTGTGATTCCGGGCGTTACTGTTTGGCACCCTGGCGGCGGGCATCAAACGGCAGACGCGCTGGTAGATACAGGTGCGGAGCGGAGCGTCGTGGCCGAACACATTGCGAAAAGCCTGAGACTCAGGGAGATTGGCTACGGTGTGGGCGTCAGCTACAGTGGCGCTAGAAGCGAGCACCCCATCGTTCTTTGTGGGATCGAGATCCCCGGATTTGGCCGGATACCAGCCACACCCTTTTCGGTTGCCATCAGAGCCGTCGTCGGCGCGAAAGCGGTGAACCAAGACGCCGTTGTGATCGGGCTGGATTGTCTGAATACCTTGAAGCCCCTTTTAACGGCTGAGTTCAGGGAGCTCCGATGGATGATCGGCCGTTCGACCCGCTAGCAAGTCCTTCTCGTCGACGGCCAGGTTCAGCAAATGGATCGATTACTTGTCACGCAACGCATACGGAGCCATCGCCGGATGGGACACCTGTCGCCATCGGCCGCCGATTACGCTATCGTACGCGATTCTCATCTGTTCGCTAGCCTTTTCGTGGGGCATTCCACCCACTCCCGTGCATAGGCCGGGAACGGCAAGGCTGCGAATCGCAAAGTCAGAGATATCATTGTGCCGCAGTACGGCGGTCAACGCCGCTCGCATGGAAAGGTAGGCATTGATAGTCCCGGCCACGTTCCCCGGAATCCGCATGGTCGGCGCCGCCACGACGAATGACAAGCGGCGTCCGGGAAGTTTCACGACCAAGGCCGCTCCAACGGGTAGTTCCCCAAAGAACTGCTCCGCGATGGCATTGGTCAGAGGCTGTGAATCAAATGCAACTTTCGGTCAATTCGGTCGCGTGTCCTGAAGAAGCACGCTTGACAGCTTCATGTCGAGCGGGATTGCTTTGCAGGCCGTTGCGCCGGTTAAGACGGAGCCGTCGCGGAAGCCAGAGGTTGCCTAACTTGTGTTGTTTACTCGTTTCATCGTCTTCACTCTCTTCACATCCCCGCTTGAGCCGCCGCAGGCGCAGTGCCACTGCCCGCATAAGGTTATGGACCAACGCATACCACAAGGCTACGGCTTTCACTTTCTGCAGGCCACGAACCAGGAACCGCTGAAGGCCGCGGTTTCGGGCCAAGGCGTTTACACACTCCGCCGTCGCGGCCCGTTCTCGGTAGATGGCCTTCGCCTCGTCGGTAGCCATCCGTTGTCGCCACTGGGCCACGGCCGGAGTATCGTCAGGCCGCGGCGTGTGTGCGTCGCGCTCAGGGTCCTTCGACTTCTGCACGGGGGCGTACACGGTCGTTCCGCCCTGCTCCACCTTCTCGATGTCTTCCTTCTTCGTGAATCCCCCATCCACCAACGCCTCGTCCGGAACCTGTTCATACCGCTGCTGATGCTGCTCCACCATTGGCGCCAATTGTCCTTGGTCGCCACCGGAGTTCGTCACGTCCAGGCCCGTGATGATTTGCGAATCGGTAGCCGTCGCCAATTGCACGTTGAACGCCGGACGAAAACCGCCATCACCCATCTTCATCACGCGGGCGTCCGCGTCCGTTGTCGAGGCACGGGCTTTCTCGCGGTCTTTCGGCTTCTTGCTTTGGGCAATTACGGGCAACTGGTCCAAGGCAGCCTGAACCCGTTTCGCTCGTTCTTCGGCCGCACGCTTCTGAGCCGCTTGTTGCCGGGTCTTCTGCGCCGCCGGATCGGCTTCCAATTCCTGCCGCAACTTCGCCACCTGTTGCTCCGCCTCGGCCAATGCTTCCTCCAGCGTTGGCTGGCGGCGGAACGAAGCAGCCCCGGCACTGGCACGGACTTTCATGCCGTCCTGGGCCACGCGCTCCAGCGTCACCAAGCCCTGGGCCATCAAGGTGGCCACGCCTTCCGTCAGGAGGCGGTCCAACAGGTCCAGGTGCTGGGTGCGAAAGTCCGAGAGGGTATGATAGTTCATCGACACGCCGCCGCAAATCCAGCGATACGCCACGTGGGCCTGGCACAGGCGGTTCAGTTCCCTCGCACTGCCGACGCCACGGAGCGTCGCATACAGCCACAAACTCATAAGAATTCGCGGGCCAGCCGGAGCTTGTCCGGGGCCCCCTTCGACGGCTTGAATTCGCCCTGTCAGCTCCGACAAGTCCAGGCCACTCACATAAGCCCAGACGATTCGAGCTTCGTGGTCTTCCGGCAGCAACTCATCCAGCGAGCACTGTTGGAACTCGACTTGATTCCGCACCGCGCGCCGCATCCGTTTCGGGCCAATTCGGGGCGATTGCGGCGATTCGCAAGACTTGGTCTCCTCACCCGCCCCCAAATCGATAAAGCAAGCGATCC
>CAWGOT010000018.1:0-70561 GCA_963824275.1 uncultured Planctomycetia bacterium
TACTGGGCCGCCGGTATTGCACCTCGGAGAAGGATTGGACGCATGGGATGCAGTGCCTGGCGAAAGCGGCTGATCGGCAACTCCGGGAGATCGTCGAAGAGGATCTTTCCTCCTCGCCAGGCGACCCCGAGCAGCAAGCGAAGTTGGGCGACAAATGGTGGGACCTGGCCCAAGCGGCGGGCCGGCCAGGACCGCACCTTGTGCCTCATGCGGGCAGGGTTCTGGTATCAGAAGGCGATGGCCAAGATGCCCGCCAGCCTGCTGCGAATCCGGACGGAAAAGCGGATTGCGGACATCCGCGCCGAGCACTCGGCGCGGTGACTCGCCGGCTCGCCCCGCCTTGCATGTTCCCGATACCCGTCTTCCTAAATTTGTGCATCCACCTGCCGGCGCTGTTTGCAAATTAATTCACCGCGCACACAATCCGCGGAACTCCCAAATTCTTTAAGTTGTTGTGGACAAACGCCTTGCGGCCAAATCGTAAGAAATCGTGCCGGATTATTTTCCCATCGCGGGCGCGAAATCCGTATATATGGATATAAAGGCGTTGTTCTTTGACAATTCGCTGAAAACAAACCCGCCCTTGGCGTGGCGTGCCGAGGGCGGGGTGAAAGGCGGTCCCGCGCTGTCGCGCGGGTTACGACCTAAAGCGAGAGCAGATTCAAGATCTCAGATTTGAAATTTGAAATTTATGAAAAATTGCCTTCCCCGAAACGGAGAGATCCGATTGGAACGAAAATGCACGAATAGTGCAAATTCCGGTCCACCCCAACTTTCGATATATGTCACACACTGAAGAATGTACACCATCATTTTCTTCGCAGTTTTCCCCGATCGATACCCATCTTGTGATGATTAGCATTTACGCCATTGGCTGTAAAACATGGCCGAATCGTTTTTGATAAACCTGTTTTTGGGCCACTTTGGCCAAACTTCCCTTGCAGGCCCACCTTTATGGTCTGCCAGAGCATTTGATTTTCGAGCAAGTTCGGGCAAAAACCTCCCATCGGATTGGTAAAAGAACCTAGGAGCTAGAAGTTAGAAGTTAGAAGTTAGGAATCCAGCCAGAATGGAACCGCCGATTCACGGATGGCGCTGATGAGAAGAAAGTCCTCGAATAATTTCGAGCAAGTTCGGGCAAAAACCACCTATCGGAAGGATTAGATAATGGTGATCTCGCAGATCGATCGTGCGCTGGCAGGGGCTGATGGCTGGCATCCCTCCGCGATGGCGAAGGTGAATCGCGTTCTGCCGTTGACTCTCGCGGCGGGAACTAGTAATTTCCGCACACGCCGCTTGTTGTCTTGGTACGGATGCCAGGTTCCGCGGCCTTTTTCCGGTCAATTTTGGGCAGCGACGATGAGTTCCACAAATAACGTGCAGGGAAGCAACAACGGTTCGATCCAGGGCGTTCCGCTTTTGGACTTGGGGCGGCAACACGCGGGCTTGAAGGCGGAAATCCTCGCCGCGTTGGGCCGCGTCTGCGATAGCGGCGGATTCGTGCTCGGCGCGGAAGTCACGCAACTCGAACAGCAAATGGGCATCTACTGCCAGGCCAAGCACGCCATCGGCTGCGCGTCGGGCAGCGACGCCCTGCTGCTGGCCTTGATGGCCCTGGACGTCTCCGCCGCCGATGAGGTGATTCTGCCGAGTTTCACGTTCTTTGCCACGGCCAGCGCGGTCACGCGGCTAGGCGCGCGGCCGGTCTTTGCCGACATCGATCCGCAGACCTTCAACATCGATCCGGCACACGTCGCTTCGCTGGTCACTCCGGCGACGAAGGCCATCATCCCCGTACACCTGTTCGGGCAAGCCGCCGACACCGTGGGCCTGGCCAAGGTCGCGCGGCGCAGGGCATTGCCCTGGTGGAAGACGCCGCGCAGGCCATCGGAGCGGAAAATCAGGGCCGCCGAGCGGGTTCGATGGGCGCTATCGGCTGCTTCAGTTTCTATCCCACGAAGAACCTCGGCGGGGCGGGCGACGGCGGCATGCTGACCACGCAATCCGACGATCTGGCCGATCGCCTGCGCCTGCTCCGCGGCCACGGCATGCGCCCCCGCTACTACCATTCGTGCATCGGCATCAACAGCCGCTTGGATTCGTTCCAGGCGGCCGTGCTCAACGTCAAGTTCCCGCTCCTGGACCACTGGACGTTCCTGCGGCAGACGAACGCCGACCGTTATACGGCACTTTTCACCGAGGCCGGATTGCATCGCACCATCGTGCTGCCCGAGACGAAGCCCGGTATGCGGCACGTCTGGAATCAATACGTGATTCGCGTGCCGGAAGGGCTGCGGACGCCGCTTCGCGAGGCCCTCACCGCAGCCCGCGTGGGCACGGAAATCTACTATCCGCTCGGTCTGCACCAGCAGGAATGCTTCCGCTCGCTGGGCTATCAGCCCGATGACTTGCCGCAGACGCGGCGGGCGGCGGAGGAAGTGCTGGCGCTGCCGATCTTCCCGGAACTGCGGGCCGAGGAACAGAAGTTCGTGGTCGAGCGGATTGCGGCCTTCTTCGCCCACGGGCAGCATGTGCCCATGGTCGGCGGCCACGCCATTCAGCCGCCGAAATTCCTGACGAAGCGCTCGGGCACAGCCGTGGAGAAGGCATAGCACACGGCACACTAACCCGAAGCGTAAGCGAGGAAACGACTTACGTTCCTCGCTTACGCTTCGGGTTAGTGTCACGCGCAGCCGCGCGAAACTCATCCTACTCCTCTTTGCCCACGATGTTCTTTTCGACGTATCCTGCCGGACGCTCGCGGTCGCGACGACCGCTGGCCCTGGCAACCACCAGCAGTCCGAGCACGACACAAAGGATGACGACCAGGTACGAGAGCATGTAATCGGTCACTCCGCCCTCCGCCGGATTGGGAGTATCGGCTGCCAGGAGGGGAGAAGCGGCAAGGAGCCAGAGGGCCCATGCAGAGAAAAAACAGGCGAAGATGCGGCGGATTTGTGGCATGCGATTCATGGCGATACCTGAGGGGTGCAGCGAGTTCTTCATTCTAATTGAAGACCGGGACGAAGGAAACCCAGTCGGATTTTTTTGAGAAATTGAGAAATTGCCCTTGACCGCCGACGACGCATGGTGTATTTAACCGCCCTCTTCATTTCCGTTCGCACAGACTTTTCAGAAAGCTCGTCGCTGAAGACCTCTTCTCACACCCGGTGTGGGCTTGGGCCGGTTCCGGTCCGAGAGGCCAAAAAAGCTGGAAATTCGCCAAGTGATTTCATGGGCGGCACGGCAACGTGCCGCATGGCTCATCAAGTAAAAGGAGAATCGTTTTGAAGACGACCCAACGAATTCTGTCGGCTGGATCGCAGTCGCGATGAGTATTTCAGCGGGCTTCGCTAAAGCCGGCCTGCCTGATGGACTGGCAGTCGCCCTTCTGGGCGGCGCTGCCGTGGGACAGGGAGGCCCGGGTTCGATCTTCTCGGGCTTCAGTTCCGACCGGTCGGCGACGCCCCGCGATCCCTTTGCGGCGCAGCAAGCGGCGCCCACCGGGCAAGGCGCGGATGCCAACGGCGTAACGCGGCTACCGCCCACCGATGCAGGGCAGCCGCCGGCGGTTGCCAATCCGGGTTACGCGGCCCCCCAGAATTTGAGTTTCATGGGCCCACAAACCGGCCCGGTTCCCGGCGGCAATCGAGCGCTCAGCGACGGCCTGTTGCGCGGCGCCCGCCTGGCACTGGCCGGGGGCGACGTGCGGCGTGCCCGTGAATTGCTGGCCCAGGCCCGGCAAGAGCAAATCCGCTATGCAGCCAATGAAGACAGCCCCGAGCGGGTGGAAGCAGCGATCGCCCGCTACGTGGAAGTCGACCGTTTGGGCCGCACGACGGAAGAAAACCGCAAGACCTATGCCAAGATGCTCATGGAGCAGGCCGAGGCCCTCTTGCAGTGGGGCGAGTTGGAGCAGGCCGAAAAGCTGGCCAACCTGGCCGTCGAGCAGCGGGTGACCTATAGCCCCTACGAAAGCAAGCCGGAGGACGTTGCGCGGCGGATCGCCCTCGCGCGACAACAGAACAACCCCGCCGGCCCGCGGCAGTTCGATCCGCGCTATTCCGGTCCCAATGCGATCGGTCCCTCGTCTGCCGGACGGCAGCAGGCCGTGGACCTGATGCAGCAGATCCGCGGGGCCCTGGCCGCCGGACAAACCCGTCAGGCGGAATCGCTCTACCACCAGCTCGAGGCGATGCAGATCTCGGATTCTGTCTTCGGGCCGGGCGAGGACCGCCCTGGACTGGTCTTCCAGTCTCTGCAACAGGCGCTGGCCCGCGAGGCCTCGGGCGTGGTTCAGGCCACATACAACGAGCAGCCGAATCCGCGCGTCACGCCGAGCGTCTATTATCCCTCGCAAAACCAAGGCGGCGTCGTGCCGGTCGCCGCGCAGGAGCCCATTCCGTCGCCGTCCAACCAGCCGACTTCGCCGGGAGGGACGTTGCAGGGCTACGGCCTGTTCCAGCAGGGACTCGAGGCCTTGAAGGCCCACGATCGCGACCGCGCCCTGCAGCTTTTCCGGCAGGCCTCGGCCTATAGCAGCGAACTCGACCCGGTCACGGCCGCGAGGCTCCAGGACCAGCTCTCGCTGCTTTCCATGCCGCGGAGCGCGCCGCCGACGCCAGCGGCGGGCCAGCCGGTTTCACCGGTCAACGATGTCGCGGCGGCCCAGCAGGCATTGCTCAAGGAGGTCTTCGCCGACGTCGCTTACCACCAGGCCGAAGCCAAGCGGGTGCTCGAGAAAGACCCCAAAATGGCGCTGGCCATGTTGCAGGAAACGCGCCGGAAGGTCGAAGCCGCCGGCCTGGATCCCGCGTCGCGCGACGACCTGTTGCGGCGGGTGGACCAGGCGATCGCCAACACCCAGCGCTTCATCGACCAGAACCGTTCGATGATCGAAATCAACGAGCACAACACCACGGTCCGAGAGGACCTCCAGCGCGATGCCGCCGTGAAGCTGCAAACGCAGCAGAAGCTGGCCGAACTGGTCGACCAGTACAATCGGCTGATCGAGGAGCAGCGGTTCGAAGAGGCCGAGGTCGTTGCCAAGCGGGCCCAAGTGCTCGCGCCCCATGAAATGATCACTCAGCTCATGGTCACCAAGACGGGCATGTTCATCAAATTGGACCGCGAGCGGCGGATCGAGAGCAAGAAGGAGGGAGCGGTTGCGAACGCCCTGATGGACGTTGAAGAAATCTCAACACCCGGCACGGCGAACGAGCCCTACGTCTTCCCCGATCTCAAGGACTGGAAGGCGATCACCAGCCGGCGGGCCACGTCCGCCATGCAACTGAATCGCCGCCATCGCAGCGAAAAGGAACTGGAGATCGAGAAGAAGCTCAAGACGCCCGTCAACTACTCCTGCCACAACCGGCCCTTGAGCGAGGTGCTCAACCAGTTGGCCAAGCTCGTCAACGTCAACATCCACCTCGACGACGAGGGGCTGCGGATGGAAGGGCTTTCCCCGGACACGCCCGTCACTTTGGAACTGACCAGCGACATCCAGTTGAAGAGCTGCCTGAACCTGATCCTCGAAAAGAACCATCTCTGCTACATCATCAAGAATGAAGTCTTGAACATCACCAGCGAGTCGAAGAAGGGCGACCACGTCTACCAGCAGGTCTACCCCGTGGGCGACCTGGTGATACCGATTCCCAACTTCGTCGCCAGCCCTCGCATGGGACTGGCCGGCGCGTGGCACGACGCCATGGCCAACGCGGTGGGCGGCGGCAGCGGCTTCGGCTCGATGGCGACGCCGATGGCGGTGGTGGCCAGCAAGGACGGCCGGCCGAACAGCGGCGCCATGATCAACCCGGCGGTGATGGCCAATTTTGCCCCCCGCCTGCCCGGCGGCGCCAACCAGGCCGCGGGCGGCCCCGGCGGCGCCGGCAACGGGACCAACGCCGACTTCGACGGCCTGATCGACCTCATCACGCAGACCGTGGCGCCGGCCTCGTGGGACCATAGCGGCGGGAAGGGCAATATCGCCGCCTCCCCGGCCAACTTGAGCCTGGTCGTCAGCCAGACGCAGGAGGTCCACGAGCAGATCGTCGATCTCTTGGAGCAGTTGCGGCGGATGCAGGACTTGCAGGTCACGATCGAGGTCCGTTTCATCACGCTCAGCGACAACTTCTTCGAGCGGATCGGCGTCGACTTCGACTTCAACATTGCACAGAACATCGCCAATCCGCAGCAGGCCGGCTTCACCGCACCGCAGAACATCGCCGTGGGCGGCAACAACTACGTCTCCCCGTTGTACACGGGCAACGGCAACAGCGGGGTGGCGATTTCCGGCCTGCAGAACGCCGGCGGCAGCCCTGCCCAGAGCGGGATCTTCACCGCCAACAACAGCATCCCCTTCCAGCAGGGCAGCTATGCCCTGGCGGTGCCGCAATTCGGCGGCTTCGACGCCACGGCGGGCGCTACCGTGGGATTCGCGATCCTCAGCAACATCGAGGCCTATTTCTTCATCAATGCCGCGCAGGGCGACACGCGGACGAACATCCTCCAGGCGCCCAAGGTCACGCTCTTCAACGGCCAGCAGGCCTTCGTTTCCGACACTGCGCAAACGCCCTTCGTGATCGGCGCCGTTCCCGTGGTGGGCGAGTTCGCCGCCGCGGAGCAGCCGGTGATCGTGGTGCTTTCCGAGGGCACGTTCATGACCGTGCAGGCCGTGGTCTCCAACGACCGCCGCTTCGTCCGCTTGACGATCGTGCCCTTCTTCAGCAAGATCGGCAACGTGCAGACGTTCACCTTCTCGGGAACCGACACCACGACCACGAATACAACGCGCAACGGCATCGTCGACGCCGCCAACAACCTCTTCAACAACAACAACAACCAGGCCACGACCACGCACTCCGGCGTGACGGTGCAGTTGCCGACCTTCGCCTTCACGACCGTGACGACGACGGTCAGCGTGCCCGACGGCGGGACGGTCCTGCTGGGCGGCATCAAGCGCTTGAGCGAGGGCCGCACCGAGGACGGCGTGCCGATCCTGGACAAGATCCCGTACCTGGACCGGTTGTTCAAGAACGTGGGTATTGGCCGCGAGACCTCGAGCCTGATGATGATGGTCACGCCGCGAATCATCATCCAGGAAGAGGAAGAAGACAAGATGGGCGTGGCCACTCCTCCGTAAGCGGCCCGCTCGTTTCAATCCGAAGCTCTCCGGTGTGGTAACCCCTCCCGGAACCATCGCCGGCTCCTCCCCCCCGAGCCGGCGATGGCCGTTTCTTGGGAGCGGGGAGCGGGGAGCAGGGAGCAGGGGGCAGGGAGAAGTACACAGTAGACAGTACTCAGTACTCAGTACACGGTCAGGAGGTGTCAACTGAGTACTGAGTACTGA
The DNA here is from genome assembly GCA_963824275.1 of uncultured Planctomycetia bacterium. Lineage (GTDB taxonomy): Bacteria > Planctomycetota > Planctomycetia > Pirellulales > Thermoguttaceae > JANXQG01. Next base: position 7,349 of record CAWGOT010000018.1, read on the forward strand.
GTACTGGGTACTGTGATCGCCGGTTGTTGGTGGCCGTGGGATAACCTGCTATAATCGAGTCCAGGCAAGACCTGAGCAGGCCAACATGCAAGACGGGAGGGGGAAGATGGCGGAAGGCAGCCTCGAGTTGAAGCCGCAGGGATGGTCCCCGCGGCAAGGGAGTTGGCTCGGCGTGACGGGTGTGCTCGTGGTCGCCGGCGCCGGTGCGGGACTGCTGGCGGTTTTCGGCGAGCACCCCTTCTGGGCGTCGTGCCTGATCATTGCCGCAACTGGCTACGCGCTCTGGTTCGCGGGAGCCAACCTTGCGGGCGTTCTGCTCTGGCTACCGGCAGCCGTGATCCTGAGTGCCGCAGTCGGGATGCCTTCTCATCACGATTTTTTCCCCATCGACGTTTTGATCGGGTTGGGCGCGTCTCTGCTGTCTTTGCCCTCGGGCGCGGTGTTCCTGGTAGCGTCGGTCAAGAATCGAAGGCACTGCACTGGAAATTGCGCCGGTTTCATGCTCGTCGTCTTTACGGTGCTGATCTTCTGGTTCCCCGGTCGCACGCTGCAAGCGTATTATTACCAGCGGGAGGCCGCTCAAGACGCACAGCGGACGATCCTCGCGCTGCATTGCCTGGCGGGTGAAATCGACGCGATTCGCGCACGGCTCGGGCGGGTGCCCAAGGACGACGCGGAATTGGCAGCCTTGCGCGGCAAGCCGCTGCCGCCCCATGTTCATTATGTGGAGCAAGGCGCAACAAATATGTGCTATTGGGCAGCGTCCATCAACTCTGGGGGCGCTCGGATTTGTTTGGCTGGGGTTTGGATTTCTTTGGTCCAGACGGGATGCCGCGGCTTCGGGTTGAGGGATTCTGAGGCAAGGGAGTGGGGCATGACTTTTCGAGGGGAACAAGACGCAAGGGACGCCGATCGGTGGTTCCGGTGGATGCTCCTGTTCGGCGGACTGGGGATCCTGGCGACCGTCGGCCTTCAGTTTCTGGCCTTTGCCTGGTGTGACCGCGACGAATCCCGGAAAAGCCATGACTGGATGAAGGATCAGATGCAGCGACTCCGGCAAGGAGAAATCAACTGCCTGGTTGACCCTGACCCGCGGTCCCTTGAGGAGCTCTTGGCCGATGCCGCCGCCGCGGCGGCGGTTCGAGACGTTTACCTTGGTGGTGACCTTTCGGATCCACGGCTTGCGGGTCTGCGCGAACTGCCGAACCTGAAGTGCATCGTTTTTATCTTTGCGGATCATCACAAAGAGTTCTTGCAGAGGATGCACGGCGCGGCTGCGATTGAGGAGCTGTCCTTCGACTGCACGCCGCTTGAGCGTGCCGACGTGGATCAGATCGCCAGCTTTCCCCACTTGAAAGCGCTGGCCATCGGCTCCGACTCGCCCTGGATGAGCCAGCAGGCTCGGCTCTCCGTCAGCGATTTGGATGCGCTCCGCGGCCATCCGTCGCTGGAACGGCTGTATTCTGCTCCAGACGGTGAAGGGATCGATGCGCTGCTCCAGAGCCTGCCGCGCCTCCGCGAACCGAGTGGCGGACATGCCGCGGCAGAAGAGTGACTCAGCGTGGCACGGCGGGCAGCAGGGAAGTTGGAAACTGGGAGCGGGGGAGGCGGAAGCCGAGGCAGCGATCGGAGTACTCAGTACTCAGTACTCAGTGCTCAGTGCTCAGTGCTCGGTTTGATGACTTCGCACTATCTACTGTGTACTGTGTACTTTGTGCTCTTCTTCGCTCCCCGCTCCGTGCTCCCCGCTCCCTGCTCCCCGCTCTTCACACCATTGTCGGCGCCAGCTCGCGAGCGAGCCGCTTGCGGGCGACGTGCAACCGCCGCTTGATCGTGCCGACCGGCGTGCGGAACTGGTCGCTCATCTCGATCAGCGATCGGCCGTCGAAGTAAAACGCGACCAGCGTCTCGCGATCCAGCGTCGAGAGCCGATCCAAGCCCGAGTGGACCTGGTCGCGGCACTCGGCATCAAGGATGTTGCCCAACGGCGTCTGCTGGCCAGGGCACGCGACCTCGAATGCTTCGGACATGACCGGCATCCGCGGACCGCGAACCGCCCGGTTCACCGCCATCCGGCTGGCCATCGAGCGCAGCCATCCGGCAAAGCAGCGCGGATCGCGAAGCTGACCGATCTTCCGCATCGCCTGGATGAAGACCTCCTGGCAGACCTCCTGCGCCTCGGCGTGATCGCCGAGCCGGCGGAAGGCGACCGCATAGACCGCCCGCTGAAACTGCTCGAACAGCCGGCCGAAGGCATCCCGGTCGCCCTGCTGGGCGGCGGAAACAAGCCGTTCCTGGACCGTCTGGGGATCTTCGTTTTCGAATTCAAAGGTCTTCATGCTCATGCTCCCAAGGAAAAACTCTGCGGCTGTCTCTCGGGTCCTTTCGAAAGAGAGACGGGGTAAGGGCGTCGGCGGAAGTCGTCTTGCGGCGAGAGGGATGCCAAACAGCAGACCTTAAGCGGCGAGAGCACCGGCGGCGCGGCGGGGAAACCAGCTAGCGGACAGCAAGCTCGATTCAGGGCTTAACTTAGCCGTGGAATCGCCGGGAACCCGCCTGGGGTCGCCCGGAGGCTTGCGAGCCTGCGACGGGCTGGACACCACGCCGGACTCAGTACTCCCGACGTATTCGGGAGTGCCGACGTAAGCAGTCCGCCAAGCCGTTTCAGAAGCCACCGCGCCTGGTCTCTTGCCTCACCTAGCCACGGCTGCGGGTACCCGCAGGTAATCTGGGCTAGGGAGGCCAACGGGGCTCGCCATGAACTATGGCGAAGCCCAAAGAGGGAAAGGGGCAGATAGCCCTGGGCGGCCGACAAACGGGTCCCACGGCCGGCTGCAATCTGTTCGCGCACCATGCGATCGCAGACCCTGCGACCGCAGACGTTGGCAAACAAGCCGGTAATGGACTTCGTTGTGGCACCCATGGCAAAACCCTTTCCATGCACGGTGTGCGGAATGAGAGGGCAAAAAAGCTACAAGAGCACGAATTGTCTTCAAACTTGAAGCAAGAGGATGAGTCTTGGTGCAAGTTCACACTCAATTGTGACGCCACCCCCAGAAAAAGTCAAGTGGTGACGTACCCTATAGACGTCGGCTGTAGGGAAAAGGTTCGCGCGAAATTCCGAAATTTTTTTCGGTTTGCCTACCCAACCGGGGGCTGACCGGACACCGTGAGCGTGTTCGGACTCACGGCAGGCAATTCCAGCGTGAAGCAGGCCCCCTGACCGGGGAGGCTCTCGACCGCGATTTTGCCCCCATGTTCTGTCAAGATCTTCTGGCTCACGGGCAGGCCGAGACCGGTGCCGCGGCTCTTCTTCGTGGAGACAAAGGCCGTGAACAGCTTGTCCATCTGGTCGGGCGCAATCCCGGGCCCCGTATCGCGAATTTCGATCTGGGCGAGGTTCTGCTCCGGCAGATAACGGGTCGTCACGCTCACCCGGCCCGGGTGGATCGACGTCGGTCACGGCGTCGATGGCGTTGGTCAGAACATTGAGCACGGCCCGGTGGATCCCCTCAGGATCGAAGACCAGGTCGGGCATCAGTTCAGCCGGCAGGTACGCGAGTTCGACCCGCTCCTCCTGGGCCCGGACTTGCATCAGTTCGACCACGTCGTGAACGACCGCATTGATGTTGGCGGTGGTCAGGTCGGGTTCCCGCTCCTTGCTGAAGGTGAGCATGTCCATGACCAGGGCGGAAATCTTGTTCTGGTTCTTCTCGACGATCTTCCAGCCCTTGCCCACGATCGATTCGTCGTGGTCGGTCAAGTCCCATCTCGATCAGGTAGCTTCCGCCGCGGATGCCTTGCAGGATGTTCTTGATATGGTGCGAGAGCGTGGCGATGGTCTGGCCGATGGCGGCCAGCCGCTCGGCCTGGACCATGGCCGAGTAGTAGCGGGTGTCTTCCACGGCCAGGGCCGCCTGGTGGCCGATGGCGATCATCAGCTTGAGATGGTCTTCGGTAAAGCGCCGGGGCTCGCCGCCCCGTTCGAGAATCTGTTGGGGTGTGGCCGAAGTGTCGATGTAGATCACGCCGACCACGTGGTATCGGCCTTGCATCGGCACGCAGATCGCCTCGCGAACGCCCAGTTTCAAGATGCTGGCGCCGGGGTTGAAGCGATCGTCCTGGCGGGCGTCGCTGGTGAGCACGCCCTCGTTCCGCTGGATGACGTAATCGAGGATCGTCTTGCTGATCGTGATCTTGTCGCCGACCAGTCCGGCCGGCGGTACATGGCGCCCGTCGGCGCTCTTGCGGGTCCGCCGCACGAGGGGCTCGAGGCGCTGCGTCTGGGGATCGAAGAGCATGATGCAGCCGCGGTCGGCCTCGACCCACTCGAAAATCAGTTCCATGATGCGGCTGAGCAACTGGTCGATATCCAGCGTATGGCTGACCGCCAAGGCCGTGCGGTACATCACCTGGAGATTGCTGCGGGCGCGGGCCAACCAGGAGTTTTGCGGCAGCTCGGCATGGCTCTCGAAGATCCGGCTGCCCTCTCTTTGCGTCACGGAGTGGATGATCCGCGACTGGTCGTCGGCGGCCGGCGGCTGCGGCAATATCGACGGAACCGACCGACCTGGTCGTCGGACTCATCCGCGGGGCCGGTGTAGAGCATCAACGTCGCCCCGACCTGCACCTGATCGCCGCTGGCCAGAAGATGCTGCTGCACCCGTTTGCCGTTGATGAAAGTCCCGTTGGAACTGCCCAGGTCGGAGATCGTGTAATCGCGATGGGTGCGGCGGAACTCGGCGTGCAAGCGCGAGACCTCGGTATCGTGCAGGTGAATAGCACTGGACTTGTCGCGCCCGAGCCGCAGGATAGCCTCCTCCAACTCGTAACGCGTGCCTTGATCATTTCCGCGAATCACAAATAGCGACGGCACGATTGCGGCTCTTGAGAACTTGGAACATAGAACTTAGAACTTAGTGCTCAGCACTCAGTCCTAAGCACTAAGCACCAAGTTCTCATCGCCCGCACGAACCTCTATGGGTCCAGCGCGCCAGCCTTGTCCCGGTCTGCCGACAGGATCTCTTCGATTCTACGAATTAACGGCGCATAGTGATAGGGCTTGGCAACGTACTCGCCCTGTGGAAGGGGGTGTCGCCGCCGCACGCTGCCCAAGAGGACCAAGGAGGCGTTGTCCCTTCGCGACTGCGCGGCAAAGGGGGCCGCCACCTCGTCGGGACAGCAGGAATCGATTTCCAGGTCGAGCACGATCAAGTCGGGATGATGCTCCTGCGCCATGGCCAGCCCCAGCTTCGACTGACCGGCAGCCATCGTTCGCACGCCGCGACGCTCCAGAGCGGTCTGCAAGACGACGCGGGTCTCGTCCGAGGCATCCACAATCAGCACACTACGATGGCCGTCCAAAGCTGGCGCCCTCCATGGGTTGGCAGGAACCGGACCTCCGTTGGACCCTTGCAATTATTGGAACCGCCGCCAGCGGATTCTCCCGGCAAAGATCCATTTGTCCGGTCGAACGGGGGAAGGTTCGACGGGGCGGAGAATAATGGCTGGCTGGCCGCGTGTCAAGACGAAGTGACTCATCCCTTAGGCCCCACCTTACCTATCTTGACTTCCATTTTGACGAATGTGCCATTTTCGTCGTCCACCCCCTTGCAATCATGTCACGATCGTTTATCTTGGCCGGTCCCTGTCGGCAAAGCTTGCGCAGCGTGCGCTATTTGACACACCATCGTTTTCGTAGTCCGTTAGGAGAATATTCAGTGATTTCAACGTTCGCCGTCTGTCTTACCACCCTGTTTTGTGCCGCCGAGCCCTCCCAGTCCCCAGGTGTAGCTGACGCACCGAAGAAACTCGAAATATTGCCGATCGAACAGAGCATTGTGGACCTCACCAATGCCGAAAGGGCCCGTAACAACCTGCCCGCACTGGCGATTGATGCCGGTCTGATGGCCACCGCCCGTCAGCACTGCAATTGGATGACGACCAACCGGCAGCTTGTACATGCGAATATTGGGGTGGCGGAGAACATTGCTATGGGCCAACCGAGCAGTCAGGAAGTGGTTCGCTGTTGGATGAACTCGTCGGGCCATCGGGCGAACATTCTCAATAGTGGCCACCACCGCATCGGAGTGGCGGCATATAGCACCCCCGAAGGTACGATTTATTGGTGCCAGCAGTTCACCCCCTGAATCCCGAACAGGAGAACTGCAAAGTCCGGGGTCCCGTCCATTTTTCGGCGAGAAGGGACAAGATTCACCAGAAGTCGTTGCCCGATAACATGGACCTGACCCCTTCGCGTTGGACTTTGCAGTTCTCCTGGAATCCCGAATCGGCCAATTGAACTTCGCGGGAATTTTTGCTAGAATGACAGGTTTGGGGTTAGGTTCGATGAACGGAAGGCAAACCGATGCGGATTGCGGTTGGGAGCGACCACCGGGGTGTGGAAATGCGAGGGAAACTGGTCGAGTTGCTCGTGCGTCTCGGTCAGGAGGTGGTCGACCTGGGCAGCCATGGCGACGAGGCGGTCGATTATCCTGACATCGCCGCAGAAGTTGGCCGCAAGGTCTCCAAGGGCGACGTTGATCGGGGGATCCTGATCTGCGGCTCTGGTCTAGGGATGTGCATCGCGGCCAACAAGATCAGGGGCGTCAGGGCCGCGCCTTGCTACGACGACGTGACTGCCGAGTTGAGCCGGCGTCACAACGACCTGAACGTGCTCTGTCTCTCGGGCGACATGTTGGGTGACCGGTTGGTCGATCGCCTCGTGGAGATTTGGCTCAATACGCCCTTTGACGGCGGCCGCCACGCGCGGCGACTGGCCAAGATTTCCGAAATGGAGTTGCGCAACGGCAAGCACGGATCATGAGACGTGCAGGGCGGGCTTCCAAGCCCGGCAATTTGCAGACGGCCTGGGAAGGCCGTCCTACAAGGGCTCTGTTTCGCGCACGATCCGGCTGATCAGCTTGAACTCCGGCGTGCCGGCACTCTGGCACCATTCGAATAGCGCGGCCTCGGTCGTCGTGAGCACGGCGCCGGACGATTCCAACCGCCTCAGGGCGGTCTGGTGATCGAGGTCGTGCCGCGATCCCACCGCGTCGACGGCCACGTACAGCCGCCAGCCGTCGGCCAGCAGGTCGAGCACCGACTGCTGAACGCAGACGTGGGTCTCGATGCCGCAGACGAGCAGCTTCTCGATGTTCCGCTGACGAAGGTCCGCGAACAACTCCGGCAATTCCCGGCAACTGAAGCTGAGCTTGGCGGGGCGATTTTCCAGCAGGGACGCCAGTTCGGGGACTGTAGGGCCGAGGCCCTGCGGATATTGCTCCGTCGCCACGATCGGCAGGCCAAGCAGTTTAGCCCCGTCGATCAGCCGCCGCACATTCCACACAATCCGCACGGCCGCGATAATCGCTGGAACTAGTTTTTCTTGCACATCGACCACCAAGAGGGCCGAATCGGAGCGGCACATCAACTCGGAACTGCGGCAAATCAGGGGTAAATCGCTCATAATCGGCAGCATAGAATATTTCCCCGCCGGATGGTAGGGGGTCCAGGAAACCTGCAAAGTACGCTTGTTGGAAAGTGAAACTCGGATCGATTATCATTGGAGTGGGCAGGCGAGGGCCCTCTTTTCTTTCGAACCCTGTGGAAACGGAACATCATGAGCAGCAACCACTTTGGCGGCGGCCGAATCGGTAGGGCGCGGACCCATCGCACAAAAAGGCCGCCGGGCAGCCGAATGCGGCGGCTCGGCTTCGAGAGCCTGGAGTTTCGCCGCATGCTGGCCACCGTCGCGACCCCGACCTCGGTCACGGTCGAAGCACCGCCAAGCGGCCAGGGATCGCTCGCGCTGACTTCGGACAACAACTCGTCGACATCGCGGGAACTGACTTTCGAAGTTGCCGGAGTCACGCCGGGCGATACGGTCAACGTCTACGCCGACGGAGGGACCACCCCTGTGGCCACAAGTGCGACTGCCGTTCCCACGGGACAAACGACCATTACCGTGACCAGCAACGGCAACTACACGCTGCAGGACGGCTCCCACACCTTCACGGCCACGCAGACCGATACTTTGAACGACGTCAGCGCCAGTTCGCCGGCGAGCGCCTCGGTTCAGGTCTTCGCCGATCTCACCCTGACTCAGACGGCCGTGTCGGCCACGGTCGGCGTTCCCTTTTCGTTCGCGGCGGCAACCAATGCCCCCAGCGGCGATACGCCGACGATTGCGGCGGGGTCGACGTTGCTCCCCAACATGACCTTCGCTGCAAATACCTTCAGCGGGTGGACCCCCACGTCCTCCGAAGTTGGCACCACGCAGACGTTCACGGTCACGCTCAGCGACTCCATCGGCAACAGCACCACCGTCCCCGTGTTTGTTTCGGTGGCGGCCACCAGCGGCCTTTCCGTCTTCACGCCGCCTACGAGCGTCGTGGTTGGTTCACCCGTTCTGGTCGCCTTCAACGATGCGAATCCGGGCACGCCGAACTACAGCGTCACCACTTCGAACCCCAGCGCACTGTCGGCGACGATCATGAAGGAGAACAGCACGACCGCAAACCCGGTCTTGCAGATCGTCACCAACGTGGGCACCATGGACATCGAGCTGCTCGACAACTACACGCCCAACACCGTGGCCCACATCGAGAGCCTGGTCGATTCGGCGCCTACGCCACGGATGCCACGTTCTACCGGATCATCGAGGATTTCATGGTCCAGGGCGGCGTGGGCGGCACGGGGAGCACGATCCCCGTCGAGTTGAACGCTGATTTGCGATTCACCTCCAGCGGCCTCCTGGCCATGGCCAACAACGGCGTGGACGGCAACAGTTCGGAGTTCTTCATCACCGGCCCTGACGACCTGGCCACCGACCCCAGCTCGGGCCAACCCGCCAGCAATTTCTCCGACGGTTTCCTCGATTTCCGCTACACGATCTTCGGCAAACTGATTTCGGGCGACAACGTCCGCCAGGCCCTGGCGGCAACGCAGGTCGGCCCCAACGCGTCCGGCGAAGACAGCGATCCGTTCGAATCGCCGCAGATCGAGTCGATGAGCATTATCAGCCAGCCGGATGCCGGCGCTTTCCTGCTCAAGGCCGCGTCGACCGCCTCGGGCCCCTACACGGTCACCGTGACGGACGGCCTCGGCGGCAGCCAGACCTTCATCGTCAACGTCGGCGGCACGAATCCCTACGATCCGCCCAACCCTTGGGTGGCGCCGATCAACGGCACCGACACGATCACCACTGCCGCCAATACGGCGGCGAAGTTCACCCCGGTGGGCGAGTCCGCCGATAACACGCCTCTGCCGCAGATCGCCGTGAGTCTGTTCCTTCCCCTGCAAGGATCCAATTTCTCGGCAGACCTGGTCGACAACACCTATACCGGCACCAGCCCGGCGGTAGAGACGCCCAATCCCTACATGACGCTCACGCACAGCGGGTCCAGTTACACCGTGACGCCGACTAGCGGATTCTATGGCGTGCAGGTCCTGGAAATCGAGGGCCAGGCGGCGACCCCCGCTTCCTGGGACTCGAGTGCCAATGTCAACCCGGTCTATCGGGCCTTTGTGCCCGTCTACGTCGATCCGCCGGCCCCGCAGATCGCCTCCATTTCCGTGGGCGGGCAGACCGTTTCCGGGAGCACGTTCGCCAACAACAGCTCCGTCGCCACCGAACTTTCCTTCCATATCTCCGGCGCGGTCGCCGGGGCCACGGTATCCGTCTACGCGAACGGCGGCACTACGCCCATCGCCACAGGTTCGGCTGCCTCGGCGGGCAGCATCACGCTCACCACCGACGGCACGACCAAGATCGCCGACGGCAACGACGTGTTTACCGTGCGGCAGTCGATTGCCACGTCCGAGTTGACACTCTACGCCGATTGGACTACGACTGCCGCGCCCATCGAGTTCCCGATCGCGGCCAGTACGCTCAGCAGTCCGGCTGCGGCAGGCACCGCGCTGACGATCGGACTGGCGATCCTCGTGCCGCCCATCACCACCGCACAGGTTGGCGTGCTCTATACTTACGTCCTGCAAACCAACGCCCCAGCCGGCGACGTGGTAACCGTTACCCAGGCCACGTTGCCGCCGGGCATGCAGCTCACCGGCAATACGTTCACCTGGACGCCAACCAGCACCCAGGTGAACCAGTCGTTCCCGTTCAGCTTCCAGATCACCGAGTCCGCGGGCCGCACCGGCTCGCTGGCAACGGTCGATATTTCGGTCATCCTCGGTGTGGCGCCCGTCGAGGTTCCCGTGAATACGAGCGTGGGCGGCAGCGTCACCGTCTCCTTCTCCGGCAGCCAGGTCGAGGTTTACAATAACGTCGGCAAAGCAGTTCTCAGCAAGGCCACCTTCAAGCCGACCGACGCCGTCACGATCGAATTGCCGTCCGGCCAGGCGAACAGCGTAGCGATCGATCTCCCCGGCAGCCCGACCGCGGCGATTCCCAAGGAAATCCTGGTCCAAGGGCTATCCGGCTCGACCAACAACCAGGTTGTCGTGGTTGGCTCGGGCGGGGCCAACGCCTTCACGCTCGCCGGCGGCACCGTCACGGCCAACGGTTTGCCGACGGTGATGACCGCGGTGCAGAAGCTCACGCTGCAAGGCGGCAGCGGCAACGACTACTACACGCTCAACTCCAGCAGCATGCCCACCGCGATCGTCGATCCGGGGGGCTACAACACGCTCGATTTCAGCCATGACTCGGCGGGAATAACCCTCAATCTCGGCCTCGACAAGGGGCAGCCGCAATCGATTGCCCCTTGGAACACCACGCTTTCGATCTACGGCGTGATCAACAAGCTGATCGGCACGGCGTATGCCAACGTCCTGACCGGCGGCCCGGCGGCGATGACGGAGATCGTCGGCGGGGCGGGCAACGACACGATTATCGGCGGCAGCGGCAGCAACATCCTCCTGGGCGGCGGCGGCAATGATACGATCATCGGCGGCGGGGGCACGAACCTGCTGATTGCCGGCAGCGGCACTTGCAGTCTCTATGCCACCGGTGCGCAGGACATCGTCTTCGCCGGCTCGACGAACTACGACAACAACGATCAGGCCCTGCTGAACCTGGTCAACGAAGGGGTGACGTTCATGTACAGCTACCTCTATCGCCGCGCACTGGCCAGCGTCGCCAAGAATCCTTCGCTCTTGTCCAGCATGCTTTCGCTCCAAGACAGCGGCGCCCGCGACACGATCTTCGGCAGCGGCGGCAACGACCTGTTCGTGATGGGAAAGAACACGGTGCGGGGCTAAGGCACGCCGCAGGAAACCCATCGGCGGCACAGTGTAAGACGGATTGCCAATCCGTCCCACCGGTATTTTGTTTCCTGCGGCCTGCCCAAGTTACCGCATCAGCGGCGCGGCGTCGTCGCTGCGGCGCGTCGTGCGGTCCCCGCCGGCCTGGGAGTCGCGCGGCGGCAACGTCAGTCGCATGCCGGGCGTCAGGTAATCGTAGTCCCTGCCCAACGCCTCGCGATTGAGCTGGTAGATCTCCGCCCAGCGCGAGACCTTTCCCAACTCATTGCGGGCGATGCTCGACAAGGTGTCGCCTTCCTGCACAACGTAGGTCCGCCCCCCGGGAACGCCCGTCATGCTGACCAGGCTGGCCGCGCCGGCGGCCCGATCGCGGACCGCGTCGCGGCGATTGGGCCGAGGGCAAAGATCGGGATAGTCCTTCTCAAGTTGTGCTACCGGGGGCGTGGAAATCACCAATCCTGGAGGAAGACGGTCGGGCCGGGCCGCCTTGCCGCGATTCTGTTCGGCCAGGGCGCGGAAGTAGGCCCCGCTGCCATAAACGCGTTCAGAGATCGTCCAATAGCTGTCGTTCGGCTGAACCTCATAAGTGCCGTCAGCACGCAGCCGATTCTGGGCCCTCATGCTGCCGGAGAGATCATCGCGGCGGAGCGAGTTTTCCTGCCGATAGCCGCCCGGCGCCGCGGGGTAGGTCGAAGCTCCATCGGCCATTGTGGCGCCGGAATAATAGGGCGACGGATTGCCGACTGCCGCGGGCGGCGCCTGATCGTAGCCGTAGCGCGGGGCGGGACCGATCGGCTGCGCTCCGGCGGCAAACGTGTTGCCCGCGGCCGGTCGATCGAGTCCTGCGTCGCCGCTCGCCATGCGGCGTTCTCGAAGCCTTTCGGCCTCGCGACGGGAAGCCTCCGGATCGACCGCTATGCCTGCCGCCAGGCCGTCGCGTGCCGCCAGGCCGTCGCGTGGAGCAGGCGGTATCGTATCCATGGTCGCGCCGCCGGGTCCCGGTTGGAATGCCGCAGGAGGCGTTCTGCTCGCGGCAAATCGGTCGAGCGTCCGCGGCGCCCCGTCTTTCATTTCGCCCTCGCTGACTTGGATCACTGTTGGCGGAGTGGAATAGCGGTCGTTGATCGCGGCAGGCGGCAGTTCCGGCCGGCTATCGGTTGTTGTCCGCTGGGCCTCATGCCGGTCCGAGTTGGCCTCCTCGCGCGGGCCGAAGGTCGTCGCTCGATCCGTAGCGATCACGCCCGGCGGCGGGGAACTTGCCGGTGTCTCATGCCGTTCCCTTCGCTCTTCGGCAGAGGGCCGGCCATCCAATTCCCCTCTCCCTCCGGGAGATGGCCGGGGTGAGGGTGTTGAATCGCTATTCCAGCGACTCGGATCATCCAACGGAGGCCGGCTTTCGCGATCGGGCTTGTCGACAGGACTCACCAAGACTGGTTTCGGGAAAGCCTCCGTTTCACGTTCTCGCTTGGGAAGGTCGGCATGATGTTCCTCGAGGGCCTTTTCCTCGGCCCTGACGAGCGCTGCCTCCGGCGGAACAATCGGCCGCATGAAGCGGCGGGCCGCAACGACGCCCAGGGTTACCAGCAACACCACCAGGACCGAAAGACCAATCAGGGTTTCGCGGTTGATTTTGAGCTTCATCACCATGCCTCCATGCAGGGATTTTGACGAGCGCGGCGCTCCAAGTCCCGCTCGGGCACCATGTTGGTCGGCGGTATTCGACACCTGTCGCCTCAAGGCTGGACTACGAGCGGAGGCCGCGATCTTAGTCATTTCGGCCAGCGGTGTAAACGGCAACCTGTAGCCAATAGGAAACCACCAGTTCGAGTGGAATTCCCGGCTTGTCTTGACACGCATGTGGTCAGAAACGTCTGTTCTTGGGTTTCTCGGCCGTGTTGAGGACCGTGCCTCCAGGTGGCTTTACAACGCGGGACCCTTGCGCTATGCTAGCGCTCTGGCAATTCAACCCCTTTCGTTCGCGGGCAACCGCGACGAACAAACCCCCGATTGATCTTTGCCCTGGCAACAGGCGGTAGCAAGTCCGGGACGTTGTGGATCTGCCGACGAAACGGCTCTGGCTCGCCCATTTTCGACGCAAAGATCAACAGCAGAAGGAGAATCTGGCGATGACCGTGCTTCGAAACCTGTTTCTTGCCTTCGTCCCCTCGGTGTCGCTTCTGGCGCCGACTACCTTTGCGGCGCCCGTGCCGGTGCCTGGCGATGTGCCGGTCGCGGTCGATCACCTGCGGGTAGACAATCCCGCCGTGCTGGCCATGACGGGCACATGGAGCTTCAAGCTCGACCACGGGGTCAGCCCTGCCGTCAAGGGCGAACTCCCCGCCGGCGCGGCAGTGCCCGCCTTCGCCTCAGCCGATGGGCCCGACCCGGACTGGAAGAAGATCGTCGTCCCCGCGAATTGGGAGATCGAAGGTTTCTCGATGCTTACGTACCAGGAGCGGACCGGCAGGCCGGCGACGGACATCGGCCTCTACCGTCGCTGGGTGGAGATCCCTGCCTCCTTCGCCGGCCAGCGCGTGCTTTGGCATTTTGACGGTGCTTATGACGGCGCCGAGATCTTCGTCAACGGCCAGCGGTGCGGCTACCACGAGAGCGGGTTCACCGCCTTCAACATCAACGTCACTAAGGCCCTCAAGCCCGGCCAGCGCAATCTGATGGCCGTCCGCCTGTACAAGAACACTCCGTCGGCCAGCCTCGACCACGGCGACTTCTGGTGCCTGGGCGGCATCTACCGCGAAACCTATCTTGTGGCCCTTCCGCCGCTACACATTGATGACGTGACCGTCATCACCGATCTCGATGCTCAATACAAGGACGCCACGCTCAAGTCCAGCGTGCGGGTTTCCGGCGCGGCCGGGCGCATTTCGTCCTGAGCGGCGAACTGTATTCTCTGGACGGCGCCAAGGTTGCGATTCCCGCCACGAGCCAGACCGGCGAGATCGGCGCCGACGGCGCCGCCACGGTCACCCTTTCAGCACCGGTGACCGCTCCCAAGCTCTGGTCGGCCGAGAAACCCAACCTGTACTATGTCTTCTACCGCCTCTCGGACGGCAACCGGACCGTCGAGCGCGTCCAGGACCGCATCGGTTTCCGCAAGATCGACCTCACGAAGGGCGTGTTCACGCTCAATGGCGTGCCCGTCAAGTTCACCGGCACCTGCCGCCACGAGGAATACTCGCCCTATGGCCACGCCCTCACCGAGCAGTGCTGGCAGACGGACTGCAAGCTCATGAAGGCGTGCAACATCAATGCCGTCCGCACCAGCCACTACAACCATGCGGAGCGCTTCCTGGAATTGTGCGACGAGTACGGTTTCTACGTCCTGGACGAGATTCCATCGTGTTGGGTAGTGACCGAGATCAACAACGCCTCCCGCACGTGGGCCTATGTTGCCCGTTCGAAGGAGACCTTCGAGCGCAACAAGAATCGGGCCTGCGTCGTCGCCTGGAGTTGCGGCAACGAAAGCGGCTACGGCATTAATAACCAGGCCGAGTTCGACTATATGAAGGCCCACGACCCCACGCGTCTGGCCTTGATCTCGCAGCAGAACCAGAGCAAGAACCCCAAGACCGACTTCGAGGACTACCATTACCCGCCGCTCGATCGACTGAAGGCAATGGCCAAGAGCCCCGACCGGGCCAAGATCCCCGTCGTTCTTACGGAGTATTCCGCGCGCGGCGCCGGCGGCGTCGCCGATACCTGGGCCGTCATCTGGCCCTCCGACGGGATCGTTGGCGCCTTCCTCTGGGAATGGCAGGCCCAGGGCATGTACGACAAGTTCCCCGAGCGATGGAACCAGCCCGCCCCGGGTGCGCAAACCGAACGTCAAGACCGGCTACCGCCACTCCGGCGGCAATGGGCCCGTCAGCGCCGACCGCAAGATCCAACCGGCATACGGAACCCTCAAGGCGGCCTATAGCCCGGTGTATGCGACAGTCAGCGAGGTCGACGCGGCGGCGGGCAAGTGCGTCGTTCCGCTGCAGAACCGCTATTCGTTCACCGATCTGGCCGAGCTTACCTGCCGCTGGCAGGCGCTGGCCGGCGACAAAGTGCTGGCCAGCGGCGAAAGCCACATCGAGGGCAAACCCCGCACGACGGCAAACGCGTCGCTGCCGGCCACAGCGGGCATGGACACGCTGCGTCTGGAGTTCATCCATCCCGACGGCCGCAGCGTCTACGTCACCAGCCTGCACGTCAAGAGCTAGGTGGAATATTCACCCCTTGCGGGGTGCGCGGAGCGAACGACTGGGGCAGTGCCCTTCGTGGGTGACGCCTCTTGTGCTTCACCCACACCCTACGATTTTTCCCTCCGCCTTGGCGAGACCAGGGCGGAGGGGCAAGTGCCGGCCGCATCGTCGGCACGCGAGGAACGAACGACATAACCGGCATGTTGGCGAGGCGCGGACCTCGATTCTCTCTGGACGGGCCTACTCCCGGCAGGGCCTTTTCATTGCGGATAACCGATAAGATCGTTACGGCGACGAAGTCTCGGCGTCCAGAGTCAAACGAGTGTGTTCCATGACCACGCCCACTGCCCAATGGCGAGCAGCAAGGGCAGCAGCATGCGATGGCTGCTTGCTCTGGGCCTAATTGCGCTGGCAGGTCCCGCAGACCTTGCCATAGCCCAGCCCGCCCAGCCCTTTGGGGCGGATTGGGCGGCAGGAGGCAGCCAGCCAGGCGGACCGCTCCTGGCCGCCCCTTCGATGGTCCAAGGTTCGCAGGTGCCGCAGGTCGCCCCACCGCAACCCAATCCGCCCGACCAGGCGCTCTCGATCAATCTGGCTACCGCGCTCTGCCTGTCACAGGCTCGACCGTTGATCATTGCCTCGGCGGAGGCGAGCGTCGCCAAGGCCGCGGCCGGACTCCAAGGGGCCAACGCCTTATGGCTGCCCGACCTGAATTTCGGCGCCGGCTATTCGCACCACGACGGGGCGAACCAGGGCACGGACGGAAGCGTGGCGCCTGCCAGCTTCGGTTCGTATTATGCCGGCGCGGGGGCGACACTCAACGTGGCCGTGACCGACGCCATCTTTCGGCCGCTGGCAGCCCGCCAGGAGTTGTCCGCGCGACAGTCCGACTTGGAAGCGGCGCATAACGACGCGCTGTTGACGGTCGCTCGAAGTTACTTCGACGTGCAGGAGGCCCGCGGCCGGCTGGCCGGCGTTCTCGACTCCGCGGCCAAGGCGGAAGTTCTGGTCCGGCAGATTGAATCGCTCGCTAAGGGGCTGGTGCCGGAGATCGAGGTCGATCGAGCGCGGTGCTTTTGGCCGATTTGAATCAGCAAGCCGCCGCGGCGCGGACCACCTGGCGGATCGCCAGCGCGCGGCTTTCGCGGGCGCTACGCTTGTACCCCGGCTCCGTCGTGATTCCGCTGGAACCGTCCTGCTTGCAGGTGACCTTGATCTTGCCGCAATACGGTTTGGATGGTCTCGTCTCCTGCGGCTTGTTGAACCGGCCTGAGCTGGCTTCGCAAAAGGCGACGGTGCAGGCGACTTTGGAGCTGCTCCGCCAGGAGAAACTCCGCCCGCTGTTGCCGAGCGTCGTCTTGGAGGGAAGCGGTCCGGACGGAACCTACACGGGCGGCGTCTTTGGCGGAGGGCGAGGCGGCGGTCTCGGCGCTGCCAGCGGCAGGGCCAACGTCAATCTGGGGCTTGTCTGGAGCGTGCAGAACTTGGGCCTGGGGAACAAGGCCCTGGTTCGCGGCCGGGTGGCCGATAAGGAAAAGGCCCTCGTCGAACTCTTCGAAATCCAGGACCGCGTGGCGGAGGAAGTGGTGCAAGCGCAGGCCGCAGTGGAAGGGGCCAGGTCGGAAATCCCTCAGGCCGAGACGGCGGTCAGGGAAGCAACCATCACCTTCGCCGGCACGCTCCAGGGCCTGACCCAGGTCCGCGGCGCCGGCAACTTGCTGCAAACGGTCAGCCGTCCGCAGGAAGGCGTGGCGGCCCTCCAACAGTTGAACCAGGCCTACGGGCATACTTCATCGCGATCAACAGCTACAACCGGGCAGAGTTTCAGCTTTACCACGCCATCGGTTATCCGTCGCGGATCCTTGCCGACCCGGGGCAGATGGGCCAGGTTCCGTCGATGGGAACGGTGCCGGCCGCCCAGGACGCTGCACGTCTTTCCGATCCTGGCCGGCGATAAACGGTCACGCGGAGCCAAGGATCGCTCCCTTGAGGAACCGCGACAAAACGAGCATCGGCTGCACCTCGCAAACTTCATTCGTCAAGCCGGAGGCATAGAGATAGAGGATCAGCTTGTCCCGCTCCGTCTGGGGAATCTCAGCGAAATGGACCGCTAGCCGGCCATCGACGTTCCTGACGACTGCGGCCGAGATCTCGCCTACGCCATCCACGTGCAGCCGGACCGGCTCGCCTCTCTCCAGGTTCCCCGTGCTTTCCAGCATCGCGCCCGTCAAGGAGAGATTGATCACTCGAACGGTTTGTCTCTGACCCCTTGCCGTCAGTGCTGCCGGGCGATTGACAAAAACGCTCCTCGCCGCGGGGGCGAGGCCGCTGCGAGATGGCCAGGATGGTCATCCCGAACATGACGAGATTGCACAAGGCCCAGAAGGCGGCGATGAACAGCCCAGCGGGGCTATAAAACCGCCAAGGGCACTGGCAGCCCGCGATGATCCCACCCACCGTGATCGCAATTAGAATCACCAGGCCCCACAGCGCCGCCGGGTCGCTGCCCTCGCTCTGGCTGGCCTTGCCCTTGGGCGTCACCCGGAACGGAGCGCCGAAGGGCTTGATCAAGGTCGCCACAACGGCGGGGAAAATGCGGGCGGAAAGATACAGCGATGCCGCCGCCGATACCAGCGGCGTCCTGGCGTGCGGCATCAGCCAGCGGCTGAGCAAAAACGAGGCCAGGATCGGCGGCCCTTGATAGGCAATCAACTCCGCCGTCGAATGGACGTAAAAGTGGGTCATCCCGGTCCATAAATAAACCAGCGGCAGCACGGTGAAGAGAACCCGGCAGGGAAAATCCAAGAGGTAGTGGAGCGGAAAGAAGAACACCCAATCGCGAAACGACAATTTCGCGGCGAATTGGCGGAACATCAAGAACATCAATTGGATCGATCCCCGCGCCCATCGCCTCCGCTGAATCATCAGGCCCTTGACGTCCTCCGGGGCCAGTCCCAGGCTCAGCCGCTCGTTGAGGTAACGGGTGATATAGCCGTCGGGGAGCATTTTCATGGTGGTGAGAATGTCTTCGGTGACCGACTCCGTGGCGATCCCGCCCACCCGCTCGACGGCGTCGCGGCGAAGCACGGCGCTGGTCCCGCAACAGAAGGCACGGTCCCAGGCGTCGCGCAGACACGAGGATCACGTCGTACCACTCGCGCTCGTTGTCCTGCATCACGTTGGCCAGCCCCAGGTTGACCTGGAACACGTCGGGATTGTAGAAATGCTGCGGCGTCTGCACGATCGGCGATCCGCGGATCGGCAAAGAAGAAGCCGACCGTGCGGTACAGGAAGTTGCGATGGGGCGTGAAGTCGGCGTCGAAAACCGTGAACAACTCGCCCTGCGTGACCTTCAAGGCATTGTTGATGTTTCCCGCCTTGGCATGCTTGTTGTCGGCGCGGCGGATATAACCAACTTCCCGCTCCGCACACAGATCGCGGAGCCAGTCGCGCCGGCCGTCGTCCAGCACCCAGACTTTGAAGCGGGGATAGTCGAGGGCCTTTGCCGTGACGATTCCCCGCTCGATGAACTCGCGGCCCTCGTTGTACGTGGTGAGGAAGACGTCCACGGAAGGCAGGCGCTCGGGGGGAAGTCCGCGCAGCCATTTCTCGTGGCGGTCGGCCTCGCTCGATCGGTCCGCGTGGCGGCAGAGAATCACCAGGGAGAGTGCCATGTTCACGAAGATCAGGATCTCGATCGCCAACGCACAGAAAAAGAACGCTCCGCCCCATGAGCGCAATTCCGCGGGCGCGGTTGCCGTCATTCGCCACGCCAGGTAGCGTGCCCACATGAGCAGGGTAACGAAGATCACCAACGACCTCGCCCATGTCCGCTGCTTGGGCAAGTAGGGCACGCATGCCAGGAAGAACCCGATGACCGCCAGATTGATCCCCCAGGCGAGATTGTCCATAACGGGCCGCTACTTTCCCCACCCCGCGAAGAGCCTTTTCACCGCATCACCCGTGGAAACAAAAGTCACCTGGGCCGGAAGCCCAAGGGGCAGCCATCCGCCGTCCGCGCCGTCGCCGAGGGGCTCGTCGAAGCTCAGAAGGACGTGAATCTCCTCCTTGCTCGCCGGGGCTGGCTGCGTTGCCAGAAGCTCATCGGGCCAGGGAAGGCTGCGGCCAAAGACCTGCTTCACCACGGCCTTCCACTCTCTGCCGGAACCGGGCAAGCGGACGCGGGCCCTGTCGCCGGGCTTGACGCGCGACAGGTCGCGCTCGTAAATCACCGCGTCGATAAAGACCTCCGAGGGCCTGATCACGTCCAACAGCGGATCGTCGGCCTTGATCGGCGCGTCACCACTGGCACGCCGGCGCCAAACGACCGTTTCGGCCGGCGGGCAGGACGCGAACCGGGCACGACGGGACTGCCGCGCGCTTTCCACCAGCACGTGCCGCTGGAGTTGGGCCAGCTTCGCCTCGTCCTGCAGCGCAGAGCGGACTTCTTCGATCCGCAGGCTGATCTCGTGAAGTCGCTGGGTGGAATAAGGAAGGTCGTTGCGGCCGTCGCCCGGGCCGACTTGGACCCCGTCGCGGAGGCAGCGGATCTGCTCCTCGAAGTTCTCGACGGCCTTCTGGGCCTGAATCGCGTTGTGGTGCGCCGCAAGTGCGGCGAACTGCGTCGCGCCGCCGTCCAGGTTGCTGACCGTGCTGCTGCCCTGAAGCCGAGCAATCTGTTCCTTCTCGGCGTCGCGCTGCTGCTCCAACGCCCGAGCGCTTTCCAGGCCGGCCTTCGCTCCCTCGCGCTCCAGTTCGAGCGTGCGGAGGCGGGCCTCCTGGTACTTGCGGGCGGACGCCGACAGATTCTCCCGCAGGTCGGAGAGGCCCTGGAGCTGTTGGCGGAAGCCTGCCGTCCGCGCCTCGAGCAGGGCCTGTTCGTCCTTGAGGTTGTCGAGACCCCCTTCGTCGGCAAGCGGGTTTACCACGTCGAACAGCGGTTCAGCGGCATGGGCAGTCGCCCCGCTTGTCGTCGGACCGAGGAATCTCAGCGTGCCGTCGATGGGAGATCGGAGCGAGATCACAGGTGCATTGACGACGGCCTGCGTGCTGCGCAGCTCGAAGATCAGGGGCAGCAACGCCCAGGCTGCCAGAACGAGCAGCCCCACGCCCGCCGCCGGCCGGAGCAGTCGCTTGCGGAGACTGGGCCGCGGAAGCGCGGGCGGCGCCAAGGGAGGCAGGCAAGGGCCAAGCGCGGGCGCGTCGGGCGGACGCGCCGTTTGCGGAACCGTGGGTTCCACGGTTTCCTTTCGGAGCAGCTTCTGCACTTGCTCGTCGAGGACGTCAAGTTGCGCGTCGACCCGGGCCACAGGATCCCGATCGACGGCAGTTCCCGTTGTGCTCATGCCTTGTTCATGCGCGGATGATCATGCGGTTTAGGGTGGTCCACTTTGAGAAAATACCTTTGTTTTCCGCAATCCGCAGGGCGATACTCCGCCGGTTGGGTAGCGCGGCCTGCTCCGGGGACGTCCAGCAGTGGTACAATCGTTTTCACCGGAAAGGTCAGCACCGCTGCCGCCGGATTGTGCTACAATGGTCCGGATATGTCCCAGGCAAACAGGGAGCGCGGCGTGGGCCAGGAATTCCAACTCGTTTTTCAAGTCGCCGGAGGTTCTGTCGTTCGCAAGTTCGAACAGGCCCGCGTGGTGCTGGGGCGGAGCATGGTGTGCGACCTCGTTTTCGACTCGCCGCACCTTTCCCGCAAACATGCCGAGATCATCTGTGACGCGGACGGTTGGACCGTCCGCGACCTGCGGAGCCGCCTGGGCGTTGCCGTCAACGGCCGACGGGTGGTTGCCCAGAGGTTGGCGCACGGCGATCGGATTGCCCTGGCGCCGGATGCCGAGGCGCCGACGCTGCTGGAATTTCGCTTGCCGCAGTCCGCCCCGTTGCCGCAGGCCATCCTCAGCGACGAATCGGGCCGAGCGAGCATCGTCGCCAGCATTGACGTCCGCAAACTATCGGACACGTTGGGTCAATCCGGCCTGGGAAAACGCTCGACGATCGAGATCCATCCGAGCGAGGCGGCAACCAAGATGCTGCTGGCGGCCGATTTGCCCGGTAGAGCCCTCTTCGAAGGGCCGTCCCAGCTTCCTGTGCTGGCCATGTTCAAATCGGCGGGCGAGATCCTGCTGGCGCACGAGGGTCTCGACGAAATGCTGCAACAGGTCGTGAACCTGATCGCCGAGCATCTGCCGGGACGGCGGGGCGCGGCCTGCATGATCGACCCGGCCTCCGGCGAGATTCAGCCGCTGTGTTACAGCAGGGAGCAGGGAGCAAGAGGCGGGGAGCAGGGAGCCGGGAGCGGGGAGCAGGAGGCGGGAAGCGGGGAGCAGAGAACAAGCGGCAGAGTACGGGGAGCAGGGAGCAGGGAGCAGGAGGCGGGGAGCGGAGTACGGGGATCGCGGCGTCCTGCTCCCCGCTCCCCGCCGGGTACCCTCTGGGTGGCTCCCCGCTCCTAGTCAGCCGCAGTATCCTGCACGAGGCGGTCCGGGTCCAGAGGGCGATGCTGGTGGCGAGCGTGGCCGACGATCCCCGTTTCGGCGCCGCGGAAAGCATCCAGCAGATGGGCATCCGCTCGGCGATCTGCGTGCCGCTTTATCATCAAGGCCAGGTCACGGGCGTGATCTACGTCGATTCGCAGGGCGACGCTGGGCCGTTGGGCAGCCGCGACCTGGAGGTTTTGACCGTGCTGGGCCTGATGGTCGCCGCGGGCATTGCGCAGATTTCGCTCCGCAGCGAGGTCGCCCGCGAGCGGACGATGCGCGAGCGGCTGGCCCGCTACAATTCGCCGCAGGTCGTGGAGCAGATCATGAAGCTCACGCCGCGGCAGGAAAGCGAGATGCTGACCGAGGAATACGAGGTCAGCGTGCTGTTTGCCGACCTGACCGGCTTTTCGGCCCTGGCCGAGAACTGGTCGGC
The DNA here is from genome assembly GCA_963824275.1 of uncultured Planctomycetia bacterium. GTDB lineage: Bacteria > Planctomycetota > Planctomycetia > Pirellulales > Thermoguttaceae > JANXQG01. The sequence continues at coordinate 29,701 of CAWGOT010000018.1, forward strand.
GGCGGAAACGGTCCGCGTGCTGAACCTCGTCTTCGAGCGCTGGACGGCCAACGTCTTCCAGCGCGAGGGCACGTTGGACAAGTATATCGGCGATGCCGTGATGGCGGTCTTCGGCGCCCCGCTGCGGCAAGCCGATCATGCCCTGAGAGCTGTGGCTACGGCATTGTCCATGCAGCAGACGCTCGACGAGTTGAACCGGTCGCGCGGGGGCGAGACCCCGCTGCAGTTGCGGGTCGGCATCAACTCAGGCCGGGTGATTGCCGGCAATATCGGCTCGCCGCAGCACAAGGCCTACACGGTGATCGGCGACGTGGTCAATATTGCCAGCCGCCTGGAGACCTCGGTCGCCCTGCCCGGTCAGGTCGTGATCGGCCCGGCAACCTACGAGGAGATTCGGGGGCAGCATGTCTGCGAGCCGCTGGGCGAGGTCCCGTTGCGCGGCCGGCGGCACGCGATCCGGGCGTATCGCGTCGTGGGATGATGGTCGGACTTCCCAGGGATGAGAGTTGGGGGATGAGAGATGAGAGATGAGGGATCATCATTCAGCCCTCACGTGTCCCTGTTTTGTACTTCCTATGGGTGGTTTTAAAGGGACCGGAGCGGTCGTGAGCGCGCCCCTTTTGCAATATCGGCACCGTAGGTATAATATGCGCTAGGGTTCGATCGTTTATCGTCCAAGGCAAGCAAGGGTTCGGCGGATGAGCTTGGCTGATTTCGCTGCGGGGTTTTCCTTCGACAGGGCGGCTTTGCCGCCTGTCCACGTCTGGCGGCTCAGTGTCGAACAGTACGAAGAGATGGTCCGCGCCGGAATACTCAGCGAAGACGACCCCGTGGAACTCCTGGACGGCTGGCTGGTTCCCAAAATGCCCAAGAAACCGCTGCACGTAATGGCCACGGAATTGGTCCGTGATGCCCTTGTGAAGGTCATCCCCGACGGTTGGCACGTCAACTCCCAGCAGCCGTTGCGGCTATCGACCAGTGAACCGGAACCAGATGCGATGGTTGTGCGGGGCAGCCGCCGCAACTATTTGGATCGGCTGCCTGGTCCCGCGGAGGTAGCCCTAGTCGTCGAAGTCGCTGACACGAGCCTGGAGCAGGACCGCGTGTTCAAGAAGGCGATCTACGCAGGTGCGGGAGTCGCGGTATATTGGATCGTGAACCTCATCGAGCGGCAGGTGGAGGTGTTCGCCTCCCCGAACGCCACGGGCGCAAAGCCCGACTATGGCCAACATCGTATCTTTGCTCTACACGACGAAGTGCCGGTAGTGATTGCGGAGCGCGAAATCGGCCGCACGCCGGTCCGCGACTTGCTGCCATAGCGGCGCCAAGATCGTGCGCATTGGGCGATTGTGACGTAGGGAGAATTTCGTTGATCAGGAGGGAACAGAGTCGGGCTTACGCTTTGTGCTTTGTCTCACAAAGCACAAAGCGTACGCCTGACCCTGAGCCGGCCAATGCGATAGCGCCTTAACTGCCTGGCTTGTCTATCTTACGCAAACTACGCAAGAGATCTGACGCGTGCGATCGTGGGACGCGGTTGTTTTGGGATTGCTCATTTCTCTGGATGCATCATAACCATGAGAAGCTCCTGCGGTCGCGGCCGGCAAACGGAGGTGTTCCTGATGACTACCGATCTTGTGTCCCTTTACGACAAGTATGCAGAGTACGTAACGCGCCTGCACGACGATCTTGACAGAACGGGCCAGTGCGTTTCGCCCGACAATCGTGTAGAACTGTTGTCTTACGAGGACTTTTGCCGCGTGTGGCGACGATGGGGAAGAATCGAAGGGCTGCAGGACACGTGGCGACGCGAATTCGATTTGGGGTATGACCGAGCGGCGATCGAGCTTTCCGCACGACTGGAAGCTGCCCTTATCGGCAAGAATCCTCCGGCATCAGGTTCGTCGGCCTGCGAGGCCGCCTGAATTGCACGCTGTGCATCGTCGCATTGCGACACCTATTGGCGTGCTTTCAAGAAACGTCTTCCGTTGCGGGTCTTGCGTGGTCGAGGATCCACTCCCACAAGCTGTCAGGTGCATCGGGACTATCGGATGTGGCGCGTTCGTACAATTCGTCGACTTGCTCGAGCGGAACTGCCCGTTGTATTCCCCGTTTCGCAAGCAGCCGTTCGCACACGCGCCGAATGAGCAATCTCGATGCTGGGTTATCCGGCAAGTCTCTCGCCAGGCAGGACCCTACCAACGCCGTTTCTTGATAGACCGAGAACACTTGTGCAGCCTTTAGTCGTGCGTTCTTCAAGGCGGGGCGCAGGCGTTTCTTTAGCTCTCGTGTTTCGCTATTCGAAAGCAGGCCACGGATGCTCTCGAGTTCCTTAGCGACCACTTTCTCAGTGCTGACCGGGTCGGCAATGGCGGCCGAATGTGGGACAGGGAACCGCCTTTCGTAGTTCTCGTGCTTCGGAAATAGGCTTGGATCGACGGTCCAGACTTCCTCCGGCTGGTCCTCGTAGCGGATGGGAAACACGGTCACGTGCTGCCCTTCGATCGTGCAGTAAAGAGGCTCGTTTCGGCCACTGGGGCGTGTCGTAGGCGGCGCCTGCCGCGAGGTGCATTGCCTGCTCGGGCGGTGCGCCGACGATCTCGACCTCGGTTTCATGGAGATGCCCGCGAAGCAGGAAGCCAACGCCATCCCTGAGTTTGGCTCTAATGCGCGACCGCTCGCAGGGATTGAGCCATTCGAGCGGATGGTGGAAGATGGCCAGCGTCACTCGGGCCTCAATTCTCTGAAGTTCTTGAATCGCAACGTCCAAGCATCGCCGCCCGACCCAGAGTTTTTCGTGATCGTGGTCGTCCTGGCAGAATAGCGCAGTGTCGATCGGCAAGATGCCGATCTTGCGCACCCGCACGTCGACCGCCTCGACGGGACCGCAAGTCGAGTTTTCCGGAAAGGAGCGGACGGCGTCGAAGTAGCGATTATACCATGAGACGAACGCCTCCTGTTTCCAATCGCGGTGATGAAGCCGGGCCTTCGGCGCGAAGTAAGTGTCCGCCTCTTCCGACGATTGAAGCGTCCGCACCAGGCCGATCCCGCGACTCCTGTCCACGTCGCGGTTTCCGGGCACAACAAAGAGATGCCGACGCTGGAGAACCGCTGCGCTCAACAGATCGTCGAAGAACTTCGTAGCCAGTTCGTACTCGACTGCCTTGCCGGCAGCGGCAATATCGCCCGTGGCGAAGATAAGGTCCGGCGCACGGCCCCTCGTGCGGAATCTCTCCACCGACTTTACGAGGGCCCGCAGGACAACGTCGCGGTCGTAAGACTTTGCAGAGGCAAACAAACTCGGCTTCCACGAAGGAAGAAAGGCGAACTGACCAGCTCGACGCCGGCAATCGGCTACGTTGCGCGACGGAGGCGCTTCCGGGCGCTAACGGTCCTGCTGCTTTTGGCGGAAGCCATTCCGACCGTTTCCAACGCTCCGCACCATCGGCGTCGGCTGCTCTTGAACGTCATAATAGGCCCGCAGGGGACCCGCGCGGAGTTCCCAGGGGGCCAAGGAAAAGGGCTTTTCATTTGCGACAAATTGCAGTATGCTGACTAGTAGGGGCAAGGGGGCGCGGCGCCTCATCGTCGCAACGTGGAGGGTGGATCGATGGGGATACGTGACAATGGGAGTCGGCGGCGTCCGCAAGTCAGGCCGAATCGGCACGGCGCCGGGTTTACGCTCGTCGAACTGCTGGTGGTGATCGCGATCATCGGCATTCTGATTGGTCTCTTGTTTCCGGCGCTCAACGCCACAATTGAAAGCTCGCGCCGTCAAACTTGCGCGAACAACATTCACCAGGTTGCCCTGGCTGCCAACCAGTACGAAACCAGCAATCGGCAATATCCCTTCAACTGGGGGCAGGTATCCACTGTCGGAACCCCGACGCAACCATCGCCAGGCAGCAACGGGTCGACATCGGTCGGTGTCAGTTGGCTCGCGGCCCTGCTGCCCTACTTCGACCAGAGTCCGCTTTTCAGTCGGATCGCGCTCGGCAAGGATCCCACACTGGCGCCCGGAGCGGCCGGCTACGGGGTTCTGGAGCCCTTGAATTATCAGAACACGGCAAATGGCATCAATAACCTCACTGCCCTGGAAACTCCGATCAACACCTTTCTCTGTCCATCGGATACTCAGAAGGGCCATATCGGGAACCAGATGCTCGACAGCACGAATAGTCTGTTGTATGCCACGACGAATTACAAGGGCTGCCTGGGAAGCAACTGGGGCGGGTCGAATTTGGGCGGCCTACCGGCGGTTACTAATTCAGTTGGGCGGAATGCCGGCAATTCGGACGGCTTGGATCATAGCAATGGAGTTTTCTGCCGTGGCGGCGGAACGGGCCCGGCCGGCGCCCCTATCGTGACGGGCAACATGGATATTCATGATGGTGCCAGCGAGACGATTCTCCTCGGCGAGTGCGTGCCGGAATGGTGCGGGTGGTCGCTCTGGTTCTGGTTCGACGGTTCGACGGCAACCTGCGGCATTCCATTAGACTATCAGATTTCCGGCGTTCCGCTGGCAAGCAACTCGGGCGACTGGCAAGACACCTTCGGCTTTGCGAGCCGGCACGCCGGGGCGGCGAACTTCGCCGGGTGCGATGCCAGCATCCATTTCCTCTCCAGCACGATCGACCCGACGGTTTATCAGGGATTGGCCACAATCGACGGCAATGAAGTGGCAGAGTGGTGACGCTCCAAGGCAGTCGCATCCGGCGTAAAAGCCGGGCGAAGCGAAGTAGGACTTTTTCCAACCACCCGCCAGTAGGTCAGGCTTTCCAGCCTGACTTTGCCCGGTTACTGACTTTTTTGCCGGCCGGCGACTCTTGTCGCTTCCCACGGCCCGGCCCTCTCATGTTTTTTCCCGTGCCTGCCGATGATTCCTATTGACACGCAATTGGTACATTTGTATACTAAGTCACGGAGGTACACAATGCATGACCGATATCCCTTGCCAACACCTGCGCATCGAGGCCCTGCGGCAACAGCTTGCCCAATGGGAAGGGACCGCCTGGCGGCAGTCAGTCAAAGATTTGGCAAGCAAAGATTTGGCAGCGGAAGATCCTGCGTTCCGGAAGCGGCTGCCCACCCTGTCGAGCGGCTGCCCGGCGCTCGATCGGGCATTGCCTGAACACGGGTTCCGGCCCGGCACGCTCGTCGAGTGGCTCTTCCGCGGCGAGGGCGACGGGACGGCCACGCTGGCTTTTCGCGCCGCGGTGGGGGCCTTTCGCCGCGGCCGGCCGCGGCGGCGGGGCGGTGGTCGTGCTCGATCGCAGCGGCGAGTTCTATCCCGTGGCGGCGGTTGCCCTGGGGATCGAGCCCGCGCGGCTGATCGTCGTTCATCCCGGCAACCAGGCCGACCACACCTGGGCCTTGGATCAGGCGTTGCGCTGCCCGGCCGTGGCCGCGGTGGTCGCCTGGCCGGAATCGCTGCGACGGAAAACTCGACGGCCGGACCTTCCGCCGGCTGCAACTGGCGGCCGAGCAAGGAGGCGGCCTGGGCCTCTTGATCCGGCCCGAAAGCGTGCGCTCCCAGCCCTCCTGGGCCGACGTGCGGCTGCTGGTCGAACCGCTGCCGAGCCAGCTCGCCTTATGGCCGGCGGCGACGGATGCGCGTCGTGCTCTTGCGTTGCCGCGGCGGCGGGCACCGTGTCGGGCACCATGTACCCATGGTCGTGGTCGGCGAACAAACCGTAGAAGTGGAGATCGATGATGAAACGCATCCTCTGCCTGAAAATTGAAGATCAAGATCGTAGGGTGGGTGCAGCACGGGAATCCGCGGACGATGGTGCGTTGCGCGAACCGGTTCAGAACAACGATCAACGTTTTCAGGGTTTTGACTCCGTGCGGAACCCACCATCTTCCCAGCGGTTCGCTCCACACACCCTACAAAGCGTGGCGGCGCGATGCCAGCAGTTCACGCCCCTGGTGGGAATCGATCCCGACGTTTTTCCCCAAAGCGTGCTGCTGGATATTACGCATGTCGTCCATCTGTTCGGCGGCGAAGCGGCGCTGGTCCAGCGGATCGACGCTGAGTTGCACGCCCAGGGCTGGCAGTTTCGCACTGCCGTGGCCGGCACGCCCGGGCGCAGCGTGGGCGCTGGCCTCCTATGACATCCTGCTCGCTTCTCCCTGCTCCCCGCTCCCTGCTCCCCGCTCCCTCGCTCTCTCCCCTGGAGGCCCTCCGCCTGCCGGAGCCGATCGTGGCGTTGCTGCATGGCCTGGGGGTCTGGCGGATCGGCGAGTTGGATGCCTTGCCGCGGCGGGAGCTTTCTTCGCGGTTTGGGCCGGAGTTGCTCGATTGCCTGGACCGCGTGACGGGCCGCTTGAGCGAACCGCTGCCGGCCTGGGAGCCGCCGCCGCAATTCGAGGTCTCCTGGTCGGCGGAGTTCGCTACGGCGCGGCGGGAAACGATCGAATCCGCCCTGGAACACCTCGTCCGCCGCCTGGCGGCCATGCTGACGCGGGCGGGCCGCGGCGCGATGCGCCTGGAATGTGTCTTGAAATGCACCGAGGGCCGGGGTACCTCGGGCACCTGCGCAGCGGGTCGGCGGGTCGGCAGCAAGTGGCCGTCGGCCTGTTTCGCCCTACGGCCTGGGCGAACCACCTCGCGGAATTGCTTCTGGTGCAATTCGAGTCGCTGCAATTGCCCGGCCCGGTCGATTCGATCCGTCTGTCCGCCGCCTCCACTGCGCCGCTGGAAGTACGGCAGCAGGAGATGTTTGCCGAAGGGCACGCCCGCGCCGCTTTGCACCACCTCTCGGGCCTGATTGATCGGCTCAGCAATCGTCTGGGGCACACCCGCGTGATGCGGGTGCGGTTGATCCCCGACGCCCAGCCGGAATTGGCCTGCCACTACGCGCCGCTGGTCCTGGCCGAATTAAAGGGGTCAGATCTATTTTCGCGACCGGTCGGAAGCCGGGCGGCGCCGCGCGGAAGTCGCGCAAAATAGATCTGACCCCTTTAATTCGGCCGTTGCGGCTGCTGGCGCAACCGTTGCGGCTGCCGGGCGGCGGGGCGTTTTCCTATGCCGGCCGGCTGGAGCGGATCGTGCGCCGCGTGGGTCCCGAGCGGATCGAAACCGGCTGGTGGCGCGGCGGGCATGTACGCATGGTCGGCGTGGCCCGCGACTATTACCGCATCGAGACCGCTGCCGGCCGCTGCTATTGGGTCTTCCGCCGCCTGCCCGCCGGTCCCTGGTTTTTGCACGGAATGTTCGACTGAAAGAGGAGTTAGAAGAAAGATGGTCGCCCCCTAACTTCTAACTCCTAACTTCTAACTCCTAACTTCTGACTCCTTCCATGTACGCCGAACTGCACGCCAAATCGAACTTCTCCTTTCTCGAAGGGGCCTCGCATCCCGAGGAACTGGTCGAGCGTGCCGCGGAACTCGGCTACGCGGCCCTGGCGGTGACCGATCGCAACAGCCTGGCCGGCGTGGTCCGCGCCCACGTGGCGGCCAAGGAGCATGGGTTGAAACTGATCGTCGGCGCGGAGATCACTCCGGAAGACGGCCCGCGCGTGATTCTCTGGCCGACCGATCGCGCCGCCTACGGCCGCCTGGCCCGGCTGATCACCCGCGGCCGCCGCCGGGCTGAAAAGGGGGCATGCCGCCTCACGCTCGACGATCTCGCCGCCGAGAGCGACGGCCTGATCGCCGGAGTGTGCGGTACTCAGTACACAGTACTCAGTACACAGTACTCAGTACACAGTACACAGCACTCAGTACTCGGTACTCAGTACTCCGCAGCGAAACAGACGGATACGCCTCTATCCCTCGATCGCTATCGCGAAATCTTCCCCGGCCGCTGCTGCATCCTCGCCGAATTGCACCATCGCGGCAACGATCAAGAGCGGCTCGACCAGCTCGCAGGGCTGGCGCAGGGCGCGGGCCTGCCGCTGGCAGCCGCTGGCAACGTCCATTTCCACGTGCCCCAACGGCAGCCGCTGGGCGACGTGCTGACCGCCGTGCGGTGCGGCTGCACGGTGGCCACGGCCGGCGAACTGCTGTTTCCCAATGCCCAGCGCTACCTGCGATCGCCGGGGGAGATGGCCGCGCTCTTCGCCCGCTATCCCGAGGCTTTGCGGCAGACGCTGGAAATCGCCCAGCAGACGACCTTCTCGCTCGACGAACTGCGCTACGAGTATCCCAAGGAGCTTGCCCCGCCGGGCCAGACGCCGATGGAATATCTGACCCGGCTGGCCTGGGAAGGCGCGCGGAATCGCTATCCGCAGGGCGTGCCCGACAAGGTCCGCGGACTGGTCGAGCACGAACTGCAACTGATCGAGGAACTGCACTACGAGGCCTACTTTCTCACCGTCTGGGACCTCGTGGTCTTCGCCCGCAGTCGCGGCATCCTCTGCCAGGGCCGCGGCTCGGCGGCCAACTCGGCCGTCTGCTTCTGCCTGGGCGTGACTTCCGTCGATCCCGAGCGGATGGACCTGCTGTTCGAGCGGTTCATCAGCCGGGAACGGAACGAGGCCCCCGACATCAACGTCGACTTCGAGCACGAGCGCCGCGAGGAGGTTTTGCAATATCTCTATGAGAAATACGGCCGCGAGCGGGCGGGCATGACGGCCGAAGTGATCACCTACCGCCCTCGCTCCGCCGTCCGCGACGTCGGCCGCGCGTTGGGCATGCCCGCCGCGCAGATCGACCGGCTGGCCAAGCGGATGGAGCATTACCGCGAGGAAGGCGTTCACGGGCAAAACCGCAGGCAGACGGAGTCTGGCTGCTGCGTTGCTTGCCGCGAGGCGGGCGTCGATCCGCAGTCGACAATCGGCCGGCAGTTGATCGAGCTCGTCGATCAGTTAATCGGTTTTCCGCGCCACCTCTCGCAACACACGGGCGGCATGGTCATGACCCGCGGGCCGTTGTGCGAACTGGTGCCGATTGAAAACGCGGCCATGCCCCAGCGGACGGTCATCCAGTGGAACAAGGACGATCTCGACGAGTTGGGCATCCTCAAGGTCGATTGCCTGGCCTTGGGCATGCTGACGGCGATCCGCAAATGCTTCGCCTTGGTCAAGCAGCATTACGGAGCGGCTGCTGAAAAGGTATCGGGAACCATTTGCCAGAATGGCCCGAAGGGTGCTGCGCACAAATGGTTCCCGACACCTTTCAGCCGCCACCGGGGAGCTGACGCTGGCCAACATCCCCGAAGGCGACGAGGACGTCTACGCGATGATCCGCCGGGCCGACACGATGGGCGCGTTCCAGATCGAGAGCCGGGCCCAGATGAGCATGCTCCCCCGCTTGCAGCCCAAGTGCTTTTACGACCTGGTAATCGAGGTGGCCATTGTCCGCCCCGGTCCGATCCAGGGCAACATGGTCCATCCCTATCTCCGCCGCCGCAACGGCGAGGAGGCGGTCGCGTTCCCCAACGAGGCCGTCCGCCGCGTGCTGGAGAAGACGCTGGGCGTGCCGCTGTTCCAGGAGCAGGCGATGCGGCTGGCGGTCGAGGCGGCCGGCTTCACTCCCGGCGAGGCCGATCAGCTTCGCCGCGCCATCGGGCGCGTGGCGGCGGCCGGGTGTGATCGATCAATTCCACCGCCGGCTCACCGAGGGCATGCTCGCCCGCGGGTTCACGCCGGAGTGGGCTGAGGCGGTCTTTCACCAGATCCGCGGCTTCGGCGAGTATGGCTTCCCCGAGTCGCACGCCGCCAGTTTCGCGCTCTTGGTTTACGTTTCGTGCTGGCTGAAGCATCACTACATGGCCGCCTTCACCGCCGCCTTGCTCAACAGCCAGCCGCTGGGGTTTTACGCCCCGGCCCAACTCGTCCGCAACGCCCGCGAGCACGGCGTGGAGGTTTTGCCGGCCGATGTAAACCATAGCCAGTGGGATTGCACGCTGGAAGGGAGCGGGCAGGGGGCGGAGGACAGCGGGAAAGAGATTGCAAATTGCAAATTTTCAATTTGCAATCCCTTTCCCAGCACTGAGTACTCAGCCCCCGCCCTCCGGCTCGGCTTTCGCATGCTCTGGGGGCTGCCGCGGGCGCAGGCCCAACGGATCGTCGAGTGCCGCGGCGAGCGGGCGTATCGATCGATCGACGATTTCGCCCATCGCACCGGGCTGAGCCGCGCGGCAATCATGCGGCTGGCCAAGGCCGGTGTTTTCGGCTCGCTGGGAACGAATCGCCGCCATGCGCTGTGGGACGCCCTGGCCCAGGATCGGAAGCCGATGCCGCTGTTTGACGCCGTTGAAAGCGGGGAGCGGGGAGCAGGGAGCAGGGAGCAGGGGGCTCCCCGCTCCCCGCTTCCTGCCATGACGCCGGCCGAGGAAGTCCTGGCCGACTACCGCACGACGGGGCTTTCGCTCCTGGCCCATCCGCTGCAATTCCTCCGCGGCGAACTGGAGAAGCTCCGCGTCATCCCGGCCAGCGGACTGAAGACCTGGCCCAACGGCAAATGGGTCCGCGTGGCGGGCCTGGTGCTCGTGCGGCAGCGGCCCTCGACGGCCAAGGGCATCACGTTCGTGACCCTCGAAGACGAGACCTCGACGGCCAATCTGATCATTCGTCCCGGCGTTTGGAAGCGCTATCGCGCCGCGGCCCTCGGCGCTACGATTCTCATCGCCGCCGGTCCTTTGCAGCGGCAGGGCGAGAATATTCACGTCCTCGTCGCCAGGCTGGACGATTTTTCCGTCCATCTCGACGGCATGCAGCCGCAGTCGCGGGATTTCTGCTAGTTGACTGCGTTGCGCCCGGCGTCAACAATGATCAATATCCGATCGATCCAAGAACCGCGAAAGACCTTCATGCCTGCGGCGCAACTAACACTGCTCTACGACGGCCAATGCGCCCTCTGCCGGCGTTCGACGGAGTGGTTGAAACGCCGCGATGCCAAGGGCCTGATCGTGGCGGAGGACATTTCCGATCCGGCCTTCGACCCGGCCCGCTACGGCCTGACCGCGGAACAGGTGCGGAGCGTGATGCACATGGTCCTGCCGGATGGCCGCGTCCTGCGGGCCATGGAAGCCGTTCGCGCGGCGTACGACGCCGTAGGAATGGGCTGGCTCGTTGCGCCGACCGGCTGGCCTGGCATACGCTGGTTGGCTGACGCCTCTTACAGTTTTCTTGCCTGGCATCGCCTGACCTTCAGCCGCCTGCTGGGCCGGAAGTGCGACTCGTCGAGATGCTCCATCCACTCCCACCGCTAAGCAACCGGACACTCCCATGTCGCCGATGTGCTCACTAGCCCGTCCCAATGCCCAGCAACTCCAGCGATTCCTGGAAGCGCAGGCTGCGGAATCGTTTTCCTACGCAGAATTGGGCCAGTCCGGCGACGGCGCGCCGGCCGGCTATGATCTCGATCACAATCGCGTGCTGCTGGGCCAAGGGCAGCCGGTCTTCGATGCGGCCTGCCGGGCGCTATCGCAGTGGCAGATGTTCCCGGCCCCATGGACGGAGATTTGGCCAGCCGGCGCCAGGCAGGATGTCGGCACGCCGCTCCTGATGATCGCTCGCGTCTTTGGTCTATGGTGGGTCAACGCCTGCCGGGTCGTCTATCGCCTGGAGAGCCACGACACATCGCGGCAATTCGGTTTCGCCTATGGCACGTTGCCCGGCCACGTCGAGCAGGGCGAGGAGCGGTTCATGGTCGAATGGGATCAGGACGGCAATCTCTGGTACGACTTGCGGGCCTTCTCCCGCCCTCGCCATTGGCTCGTGCGATTGGGCTATCCCGTCACCCGCCGGCTGCAACGACGCTTCGTGCTGCAATCCCAAGCGGCCATGCAGCAGATTGCGGCGTCCGCCACAACACATGGAGGGCCGGCATGATGACTCCGCCGGAAACCCGGCGCATGGTTCGCGTCGCCCCGTGGATCTTCGGAGTGCTGATCGTCGGGCTCAACGTGTTTTGCCCGCCCTTCGACGGAAATTGGACCGCGCGAGTTGTCATCCTGGCAGCCTGTGTGATTGTCCCGCTGGGGTTGCGGATTGTCTCCCTGGAGTGGCTCGGAGGCGGCATCGACCGGCTTGGCCGAATCCTCAGAGTCGCGCAACTCCTTGCGGCTTTTCTGCTGGCGTATGCCTTACTGCGACCACAGGGCCGAACTGCCGCCTTGCTCGCCGCGCCGTATCTGGCTGCGACGGCCCTGGTCGCCGCCTGGGGGCTGTTGCGGGCCTGGCAACATCGCCGCGGCCCCCTTGGCGACCTCACGATTGATGCCGGCTTGATCTACCTGGCCATCGGCGGCTTCTGGGCCGTGCTCGATCGGGCCGGTCTGCAACCGCTGGGCTTCGATCCGGCCATCGTCCAGCTCACCGCGGTCCATTTCCACTACGCCGGTTTCACGCTGCTGCTGTTGACGGGTCTTGCGGCACAAGGCGGCGATCGCTTGTCACAGGTCAATTGCGTCGCAGTGGTGGCCGCCGTGCCGCTGGTCGCCGTGGGAATCACGACAACGCAATTGGGCATTAGCCCTGCCATCGAGTGTATGGTGGCTTGGGGCATGGCGATCGGCGGGTTGTTGACGGCCGTTCAGTATTTCCGCATGGCGTGTCAGAGTCGCTGGCCGGCTGCCATGCGGTGCTGCTGGTCCGCCGTGGCGGCGTCGCTTGTCTTCAGCATGTGGCTTGCCGCTTTGTATGGAAGCCGGCCTTATGTTACCATCCCGTGGCTCGATATTCCTTGGATGCGGGAATTGCACGGCACTGCGAACTGCGTCGGCGTTGGATTGGCCGGCGTGCTGGGCTGGAACATGGCGGCGAAGACGCTCATCGCCCGGAGAAGGAGAACCGATAGGAGAATTCAGAGGCGTAGCGTGGGCCGAGCTTAGGCGAGTCCCACCGCGTTTGGTTGGTGGGACTCGCCTAAGCTCGGCCCACCCTACGCCAACGTCTGCCGCGCATCAAGTCTGCGGCAAACTGGCAACCACTTTTCCTCCCCTCAGTTCCGCCGCGCTCGTGGTCACGGCTTCCCAAAACGCCCGATCGTGCGAGACGACGATCATCGCCTGCGGCAGCCGGTCGAGCACGCCGATCAACCGTTCCGTGGCGACCTCGTCCAGTCCGCCGCTGGGCTCGTCCAGGAGCAACACGTCGGGTTGCATCGCCAGGACGGTGGCCAGCGCCACCAAGCGCTTCTCGCCGCCGGACAGGTGATAGGTCACGCGATGCTCGCAACCGGCCAGCCCCAGCGCATCGAGCGTGGCGGCGACGATGCGGCGGACTTCGTCGCGGGATTTACCCAGATTCAGAGGGCCAAAGGCAACGTCCTCTGCCACCGTGGGGCAAAACAACTGGTCGTCGGCATCCTGGAACAGGAGGCCGACGCGGCGGCGAACCTCGTGGAAATCGGCCTCCGCCACGCGCTGCCGGCCGAAGGCCACGATCCGCCCTGCCAGGGGTCGCAGCAGGCCCACGATCAGGTGCAAAAGCGTCGTCTTGCCGCAGCCGTTGGGTCCCAGCAGGGCCACGCGCTCACCCGGCCGCAGCGCGAAGTTACAACCGCGCAACACCGGCTGCCCCGGCCCGTAGGCGAAGTCGAGGTCGCGAAACTCGATCAGCGGTTCGCTCATGTCCATATCCATTCCAGGCCCATGAGGACGGCCGCCAGCAAGAACATCGCCGCGTAGAACGGCCCGTCGCGTCGAGGAACGAAGGCGAAGTGGTCGAGCATGTAATAGCGGCCGCAGAAACCGCGGCACTTCATCGCGGCCAGCACACGTTCGCTGCGATCGAAGCTCCGCACCAACAGCATGCCGACCAGGTAACCGAACGTGCGGTAGCTGTGCCGGTTCATGGCCGGCCGGAAGCAGCGAACCCGCATCGCCGCCCTCAGCCGGTCGTGCTCCCGCCCCAGGACGTTGAAGTAGCGGACCATGAACAACATCAATTGCGTCAGCTTCTGCGGCACGTGGAAATGGGCCAGGGCATGGCCGAGCGTGACGGCGTCCATCGTGCCGATCAGCGCGGCCGCCGAAAGCACGACCGCGTTGGCCTTCAGGACGATGACGATCGCCAGCATGAAGCCGGCGCGGCTGTATTCAGGGCAGGGAACGACGATCAACAAGATCGCCAGGAGAATCTCCAGCGGCATAAGGCGGCGGAGCAGGTCGCGCGGCGAAATCCGCGCCAGGGCCACCAGGCCGGTCGCCGCCAGCAGCGCCACGGTCATCGCCGGCACGCTTCTGGCAACCGCCACGATCAATGCCATCAGCACTGCCGCCGCGATGCGCGCTCGCGGATCGATTCGGCCCAGGTAGGATGGACCGCAGCGCAGAGAGTGGAGGGCGTGGGTGAACATGGTCAGGCAGTCTTCAGTACTCAGTACTTAGGCCGTAGGGTGGGACCAGCGAGCTTGCGAGCGCCGGCCCACCAGTCGCCGGTGTTGGTGGGCCGGCTCGCAAGCTCGCTGGTTCCACCCTACGAACTTCTAAGTTCTCTTCCCCCGGGCCTTCATGTAAAAGGCCACACCGGCAAGCCCGAGGATAAAGCCGATGCCGCCCAGGAAGTCGCGAAAGCGGAGACGCTGGTCGGATTCGTAGATCTGCCGGCGAAGTTCCTGGATCTGCTTCCGCAACTCGGACAATTGGCCCCCGACCGGTTCATTCTCCTTGCCCGCCGACGTGGCCGGCATGCCGCTATGATTCGTTTCTTGCGAAACAACTTCCGCACCGCTGGCGGTCGTGGAAGCACTCCCTGGCAAATTATCCGGCAGTTCCGCGGCACGGACGGTGTATGTGGCGCGATGGCCGTCGGGCGTTTCGGCGGTGAGGCAATAATCGACGTGCTCGCGGGCCGGAAAGGTGAACTTGCCCTCGTTGTCCGTGGTTGTGCGGCCGAGTTCGCGGCCTGACGGATCACGGGCGATGACCACGCTCTCTTGGGCCGGAACGTCGCCCGGGAAATAGGCGCGGCCTTGGATCGAGTTGCCTTCCACCTGGGCGAAAACGTACAGCTTGTGGGCCAGCGCCGGCACGGGGCAGAGAAGGAACAACGTCAGCACCATCGAACCGCAAACGGCCTGTCCGACTTTGGACCAACAACAACTATCCATCGCCGCCCTCTTGTGCCATGGGCGGCAGGACTGTCGCGCGGAGAATTTCCGGCCGGACCTGTCGCAACAAGACCACCACGCTCCCGGTAACCAGGCCTTCGACCAAGGCGACCGGGATATGGACGGCGAGAAATCCCTTGGCCAGCGCGACAAATTGCTGGCCGGCCAGCACCATCGCCGCAGACGACAGCAGGGCGCCGAGGATCAGTGCCACCGACCCGGCGGCGAATCCGCTCGCAAAGACGACCGACTGTCGATTGCTCCGCACGGGCACGCGGAAAAGATAATAGCAAATCACTCCGGGCAGGGCCATGATCAGCGTGTTGATTCCGAGCACGGTCGGGCCGGCGATCGAAAAGAACACGAACTGAAGAGTCAGGCCCACGAGCACGGTGGGAAACACGGCCCAGCCGAGCACCAGGCCCATCAGCCCGCTGAGCACGAGGTGGACCGACGAATAGCCCATCGGCACTTGGATGGCCGAAGCGACGAAGAAGGCGGTTCCCAGCACGGCCGCCTTGGGAATCTGATCTTCGTCCAACCGCCGCAGGCCGATCATCGTGCCGGCAGCGGCGGCGAGCGTTCCGGCCAGGAGCGCGGCTTGCCCGGCGGGCGTGGCGGTAAGAATGCCTTCACCGATATGCATGACGCAACCTCACTTGACCGGCATATCGACCGCCTTGACCCACATCAGCCCGCCCAATTCAACGTCGACCGGCTTGCCCTCGGGATTCTTCATTTTCTCCTCGCCGGTAATCAATGCCGCGAACCCCCACCAACCGGCACGAGGCATCGTATAGGAAAAGACGCCGTTGGGGTCGGTCTTGATGACTTGGTTGACGAAGGCGTCGCGGGGCGGCTTCACCCGCCGGCCTTCGTTGTAGTACTCGACTTCCACGCGGGCATTGGGCGCCGGCTTGCCGTGGTAGCGCACGATGCCACGGAACGTATTGCCCGTCCAAAGACCGTAGGGCCGCACGAGCGGTTCGATTTCCACGGGCAGGCCGACCAGGGCGTCCCAACCGTTTTCCGCGCCGAGCACGCCAATTACGACCTTCGTGTAGTGGACGATCATCTTCTGCTCGGCCGCTTCCCAATAGGGCGCGGGCTCAAGGTAGACGACGTAATCGCCAGGCGCCGAAGTCGGTAGCGTGCATTTGTAGGCCGACTTGCCGTCAACCTTCTGCGGTTTGAGCCGCGGGGCGAGATCGATCCGTTTGCCACCGACCAGGACCGCGAACTGCCGGGGCGGGGCCATGTTCATCGTAGGCCCCTGCTCCATCGGATGCGTGAATCGCAGATCGAGATCAACCGTGCGGTTGTCCTGGTCTTCGACAATATCGGTCGAAGGCAAGAGGACCTGAAAATGGGCTGCGGCCCGATCGGCAAGCCAAAACAGCCCGATAGCGATCAGAAAGAAGAAGGCAAGTCGTTTCAACATGGCGGGATCCTATGCGGTAATACGCCTGCCGCAATTGTAACACGGAGAGGAGAGGATGTCGAGGGGGGTGGGGAAAGCAGAAAATCCGCCCTGCAGAACGGTTCTTCAATCCAGCCCACCGCTTGACGCATTGCTCGTGGCCAGCTATCATCGTTGGCGGCCTTTGGAGGACGCCCATGCCCACCATTTCAATGTTTTACGGCATCGTTGTCCGAATGTATTGCGATCGTTCGGAACATAATCCACCCCACTTCCATGCCTACTATCAAGAACATTCGGCTGTGATTTCCATTGACACCTGTGAGATCATCAGCGGGGAACTGCCGCCGAAGCAAGCGAAGTTGGTCACGGCCTGGGCAGAACTCCACAAAGACGCACTGATCGCGGATTGGCAACTGGCCGCACAAGGCGAGTTGCCTTTCAAGATACAACC
Source organism: uncultured Planctomycetia bacterium (assembly GCA_963824275.1). Classification (GTDB taxonomy): domain Bacteria; phylum Planctomycetota; class Planctomycetia; order Pirellulales; family Thermoguttaceae; genus JANXQG01. The sequence goes on from CAWGOT010000018.1 coordinate 46,578, forward strand.
ACTTCGGTAAACGAGTAAGAATGTCATGACGTATCCGGCGGTTACGAGCGTTACTGCCATGCCCGACTATCGGCTTCTGCTGGGCTTCGCCAACGGCGACCGGCGGGTCTTCAACGTCAGGCCCTACTTGGACAACGGGGTCTTTGCCGCCTTGAAGGACGTATCGTTGTTTCGTTCCGTGCGCGTGAACTTTGATACCATCGAGTGGGCCAACGGTGCCGATTTGTGCCCGGAGGTCCTCCACGAGTTGAGCGTGCCTGTAGTTCCCGACCTTTTTCCGGCCGGCCGTGCGTAGCGGTGGTTGCACGTCATCACACTGCCCCGTCGCGTCAGAATCGGTAGATCCAATAATTTGTGCGGTTAGCACTTGGACGGATCTTCAACGTCCCTTGCCTGACTGACGGAAAGGTGTCCAACAATGATACAGCACGAAGAGCGTTACCTGAAATACATCGAGAAGCAAGGAGTCGGGGCCAACGACGAAGTTGCCTGCTCACGTGCGTCTGTACGTCTCGTATCTCAACAGCGTCTCTGAACTGCTGGAGGCCGACGTCTCGCCGGCGTTGCTCCACAGCAAGGACGACATCGAGCGCATCGTCAGCAAATTACAAGGGACGCATGCGGAAAAAACGATCCGCAATTACGCTTCGGCCATGCGGCAGTACGTGTCGATGGTGCGTGAGGACGGATTGTGGCCGGATGGTTCCGACGCAGATCATGGAAATCGAAGCCCGAGCAACCAGAACAGCCATGATGTACCTCGGGAAGAACATCGTACGAAACCGGAAGCCGACCTATTCAGTGCTGACCTGACGGACATTGAACGACGCGAGAAAGTGCCGCTCGATGACAATTCAATTCCACTCTTGGCTGCGCTTCGAGCAAATCAGTTGCTGACGGACGACGACTGGAATCGCATCAAAGGGTTTCTGAGGGATGCGCTATCATTCCTATCGGGACCGGACAAGTCGACGCAACATCTTGACGATGGAACAATCGTTATCTGTCCAGACGCCGATCCGCGTGATGCCGACTGGCTTCGCATAGTCAGGGCAAGGAGGCTGGCGGGCTATGAACTGCCGGGCTGGGCGGCGCTGTGGCTTTGGTGGTTGCGCATGGATTCGTCGCAACAGTTCTGGCGGGACGTTGGGTAGCGCTGCCCATGAACTGACAACACCCGGGGCGGCTACTCCAGCAGACCAGCCGCGCGATTGACGGTCCGAGACGGAACCAGGGGACCGACGCACGGAAATCATGAAGTTCTCGGGCGGTGCCCCTGTCGACCGGCAGCGAATCGCGGCGATCGGTCCTGTCCGTCCGGTCCATAGGTTTGCGCGTTCTGACCGCGTAGCATCCCCGCCGGTAGGCCATATTGACATTGACTGCGCTTTGAATAAAATCGTAGCGTTGCAACTTGTTTTGCGAGGCAGGAATGGTGATTTCAATCGGTCGAGATTTGGAAATGGTGCTCAATGAGCAGGCTCGGCGACAGGGAGTTTCTCCCGAGGGTCTGGCCTTAGCGGTCCTGCAAGATCGCTTCCTGGCAAGTCCTCGGGAAGAGTTGCGCGACAACTGGGAGCGGCAATTGCGCCGCCTCGCGGTTGACTGCGGTGTGGCCTTGTCGGATGCGGCAGTGAGCAGCGAAGGAATCTACGAATAGTGGCCTACCTCGTCGACACCGGCATGGAAGTCTCTTGTAAGTCGGGCTGGAGTTATTGGAAAGCAAGTGCATGATGCTCGACTGGTCGCTGTCTGCCAGGTGTACCAACTCAGCCACCTGTTGACCTTTAATACGGCGCATTTCCTCTCGCTAACGGGCTTGCAACCGAATCTTGACGTGGTGCATCCGGCAAGTGTGCAGCCGGCGGGTGCTTCTCCCTGAGTTCTCTCCGACCGCACGGCTTTTCTCTCGAAACCCTTCCCGGGTCCACGCACGCAGGATCGCCACCTGACAGGTTGAAAACCTATCCTACTTCGCCGCCGCCATCACCAACTCGCCCTTGAGAAGGCCTTTTAGCCCCTGAAGCTTCGAGGCGATTTGCTGCAACTGGGCGGCAGGGCCACGCAAGATGATCACCTCCAGGCAGAGATCGTGGGTCAAATGCGCGTGAAGCGTGGAAACGACGAGTTCCATGTGGTCGTGCTGCAAGGCGGTAAGCTGGTCGCGAAGCTGCTGGCGGTGGTGGTCGTAGACCAGCGTGATGGTTCCGGCCACGTCCTGGGCGTCCGAGGCCCAGGCGTGGGCCGTCAACTTGTCGCGGATCAACTGCCGTACCGCCTCGCTCCGCGTGGCGAGATGCTGCTCCGTGCAGTAGCGGTCGAACTGCTCCAGCAGGTCGTCTTCCAAGGACACAGAAAAACGTACGATTTCCGACATGATAAACGCCCTCACCCCCTGCCCCTCTCCCGCGACCCTGGGCACATGGTGCCCCGCAAGGAGAGTTCAGAGCCAAAGGTGCAACCGCCCGCCAAGCATGTCGGGCACGGTGCGCTCGACGTACTGGCGGACCTGATGTATATGATACCGCGTGCTGAAATGCGTGGCCAGGATCCGCTCGTTTTGGAAGCGATCGATCCGCTCCAGAAAGTCGTCGAGATGCATGTGTCCGAACTTATGGATCTTGTCCTTGCGATGGCTGGGGGCGACGAAGGTCATCTCCATGATCAGGATTTCGGCCTGGTACATGGCCTCGCAGGCGTCGAGCCCCGCCGGCGCGCTATCGCCCAGATACGCCACGCGAGGCACCCGGACTTCGGCCGTGACCTCGGTTCCTCCTAGCCGCATGTCGCGAATCTGATCGCCGGCCAGACCCTGGAACTCCGGCTTCAACTTCCGCCGCCGCTGCCAGACGACGAATCCGAGCGATGGCACGGTATGCACGGTGGCCGAGACGGTTACGACCAACTCCCGCGAAATTTCGATTTCATCCCCCGGCCGCGCCGGCAAGAGTTCACACGGCAGCCGCCCGCGATCGAGTCTGCTATAGAGCTTGAGGATCTTCTGCACGGGGTCGATCGTGCTCTCCGGCAGGTAAATCACCGGCGGCTCCATTTTCATCATCCGCCGCCGGGCAACATAGACCGGCAAGTTGACGATATGGTCCATGTGCGCGTGCGAAACGAACCACGTCGGCGTGCCCATGAAGACCCAGGGCTGGGCGCCGAGATCGAAGCCCAGCTTGAACTCGGGTATCCGCCAATACGTCTGTACGGCGGCCCTGGAATAGCCCTCGATCGTCAGGTCCTTGTGGGCCAGCGTTTTCACGGGCAGGTTGTTGATCATCCTAAATAAATCCAAATCCGAAATACGAATATCGAAATCCGCGACCACGGGTACGTGGTGCCCGATCCAAAATCCAAAGAAGCAAACTCTAAACCACGGTGCTTGCCCGTGGTTCGCCGGATCATTCCAGTTTTGCAGTTTGAATTTGTTTCGGATTTCGGATTTCGGATTTCGAATTTCGTTCTTCCGTGTGGTGCTCGTAGTTGTCTACCAAAGTGGGGTCCAGCGGGGCGGCGGCGTCCGCGCCTGGCAGGATCCAGATTTCGCCGAACAAGTCGTTCTGCTCAGCCCGAATGCGGTGGTGCCGCACAAGCTCCAGGACAGCCAGAAACATGCCAATCAGCACCGCCTTGTGCAGGCTTGCGTCCAGCAGTTCGCTGAGTGCCAACCTGCCGCGCTCATGCAGACGGGCGAGAATCCGCGTCATGTGAACGTGGATCGGGGTCTCGTCGTAGATGATGTTCGAGGGCCTGGCCGCGAAATTCTCGCGAATGATCCGGCCGAAGGCGCTGACCAGGTCCCAGAGTTCCACCTCCTGGATCGGCTCTTCGGCCAGATTCCTCTCGCGGGGGCAGATCGACGGCCACCCGCGGATAGTGCTGCTGCCAGGCCCTGCTGCGTTCATCGAGAATACTGGCCGCGTCGCGATACTGCTTGTACTCCAAGAGCCGCCGCACGAGCTCCTGCCGGGGGTCTTCCAGTTCCTCCTCGACCTCGTCGGCGCGGGGCAGGACCTGTTGCGACTTGATCTCGATCAGGAGACTAGCCATGGCCACGAAGTCGCCGACGGCGCCGACATCGAGTTGCTCCAAGACGGTCAAGTACTCCAGATACTGGTCCGTAATCAGCGAGATGGGAATATCAACGATTTCAACCTCGTGCTTTCGCACCAGGTAAAGGAGCAAGTCCAAGGGGCCGCGGAAAATGTTCAGGTCAACATGAAAATCCATCGTTTGGCGACCACCATACTACCTTTCCTTGCTCGAAAAGGCAATCTTCGGTATAGTTTGATATACTGTCAAGTCAAGAATCAGATGGGACTCTCCCTACGGCGATACGTGTGGTCGTGTCAGATCGCGCAAAGCCCGCGAGGTCCCGATCTTCTTTGCACACGAAGTCAATCTCCATGAAGTTCCACAAGTCGTTTCTGTTCTTGGCTTTAGTGCTGTTTGTGCCGTTCGTCCTGCCGCACTCAGCCGCCAGTGCTGAAAACGCCAAAAGCGGGGAAAGTACGGCCAAAAAGTCTCCCCATGCCAAGGACGACGACTACGAGCTCTACCGGCTGCTCTTGGATACGATCGATGAGGTCGATCAAAATTACGTCAAGGAGGTCGATCGCCGGGAACTGATCGAAGCCGCGATCCGCGGCGTCATGAGCAAGCTCGACCCCTATTCGGCCTACATCGGCCCGGACGAACTGGCCCAGTTTCGCAGCACCGTGGACAATGAATTCGGCGGCATCGGAATCCATGTTACGGTCGAAGACGGCGAGTTGAAGGTCCTCAGCCCGATCTATGGCACGCCCGCCTACCGAGCGGGCATCCAGGCCGGCGATCGGATCGTCGAGATCGAGGGCAAGAGCACCGACGGCATCCAGCCCGATGACGCGATTCGCTTGATGAAAGGCGCCGAAGGCACCAAGGTCGCCATCACCGTTGTTCACCCCGGCCAGACGAAACGCGAGAAGTTCACGCTCGCACGCGAGCTTGTGCACGTCGAAACCGTGCTGGGCGACCGCCGCAAGTCGGACGACCACTGGGAGTTCATGTACGATGAAAAAGACCACATCGGCTACATCCGCGTCAGCGCCTTCAGCCAGGAGACTGCCAAGGAATTGCGTGCCGCGCTGGAAGATCTCCAGCAGCGCAAAGTCCGCGGCCTGGTGCTCGACCTGCGATTCAATCCGGGCGGTCTGCTGCGCTCGGCGATCGAGGTCAGCGACCTTTTCATCTCCACAGGCCGGATCGTGAGCACGAAGGGCCGCAATACGCCGCAGCGCACGTGGGACGCCCATGGTGACGCCATTTTTGAAGCTGTTCCGATGGTGGTGCTTGTCAATCACTATAGTGCCAGCGCGAGCGAAATCGTATCCGCTTGTCTTCAGGACCACAAGCGTGCCGTGATCATGGGCGAGCGAACCTGGGGCAAGGGCAGCGTGCAGAACATCATCTCCCTGGAGGACGGACGCAGCGCCTTGAAACTGACCACGGCTGCCTACCAACGGCCGAGCGGCAAGAATATTCATCGCTTCCCGGATTCCAAGGATACCGACGAGTGGGGCGTGATGCCGGACTTGGGATACGACTTGGGGCTGGACGAGCGTGAAACCCGCGAACTGCTTGCCGACCGCCGCAATCGCAACGTCATCATGGCCCATGCGACCGGCGAGAAGGCAGCGACGCCGCCCGACCGATTGGGCGACAAGCCGGCCATCGCACCCATTAAGTCGCCCTCTTCCCTGGGGCCTGTGAAGGACGAACCGCTTGCCCGGCGAACTGCGGGAACCGTCAAGCCCGCTCAGGAGCAGCCCGCTGTGCAAACCGAGTCCAAGGCCGTGGCCGCGAAAAAGCCCTTTGTTGACCGGCAATTGGAGATGGCGATCAAGTATCTGCGAACGGAATTGACGAAAAAGAAAGAGAAGCCGTAGGGAAGCGGGGGAAGTACTCAGTACTCAGTGCTTAGTGCTTGGTACAGCTCTGCTCCCTGCTCCCCGCTCCCTGCTCCCTGCTCTCCCCCCATGAACCTTCTCACGATTGAAACCACTTGCGACGAAACGGCGGCGGCAATCGTCACGGACCGGCTTGAAGTCAAGGCGTCGGTGGTCGCCTCGCAAGATGCGCTGCATCAGAGGTTTGGCGGCGTGGTGCCGGAGATTGCCTCGCGGGCACACCTCGAACGCATCTTGCCGGTAATCCACGAAACGCTCCAGCGGGCCAAGCTGACACTGGCCAATATCGATGCCGTGGCCGTAGCAAATACACCGGGACTAGCGGGGTCGCTGTTGGTCGGGCTCGTGGCGGCCAAGGCACTCTGCGTGGCAATCGGCAAACCCCTGCTGGCCGTGAATCATCTTCAGGCCCACATCTATGCCTGCCGCATCGCCGCAGGCACCGACGACGTGTTTCCGTGCATCGGCCTGATCATCAGCGGAGGGCATACGAGTCTCTATCGCTGCCAGGGTCCGCTCGACTTTGCCCTGCTGGGCGCGACGATCGATGACGCGGCCGGCGAGGCCTTCGACAAGGTCGCAGCCATGTTGGGCCTTTCGTATCCTGGCGGGCCCTCGATTCAGAAGGCTGCGGTAGGAGGAAATCGGCGGGCCTACACTTTTCCCCGCTCGTTCCTCGGTGAAGATGATCGACTCGATTTCAGTTTCAGCGGACTGAAGACGGCCGTTCGCTACCGAATCGCCGGGCCGCGACCCAGAGTACCGGGTGCCCCGCCGGACCTGTCGCAGATCGTGCTCGAACCTCAACAGGTTGCCGACCTGGCGGCCAGTTTTCAGGAAGCCGTCGTCGATGTCTTGCTGGACAAGACGTTCGCAGCGCTGCGCGCGACGGGCCTGGCGAAGCTCTGCGTGGGCGGCGGCGTGGCGGCCAACGCCCGCTTCCGTGAGCGTTTGCAGGAAGAATCCGCCGCGCACGACGTACAGCTTCACATCGCACCCTTGCGCCTCTGCACCGATAATGCCGTGATGGGAGCGATCGCACTGGAGCGGTACAAGGCTGGCCTGATCGAAGACCTTGGCCTGGAGGTGTACCCCGGATTGGTGAGAAATCCGTCCCTTTCGGCGGATTTACGACAACTAAACATGTGATAATTTGACAATTTTGACAAGCGAAACAAGATAGCGTTTGCGTCGCGGAGGAAATGCGGTTATTATCAGGATCGGGCGGCAATAAAGCTGCACGCAACTGGTTCCTTCGCTCAATTTTCTCCAATAACTGCGAACATGGCTGGCGCAACAATTACGGCCGCTGGAATGCGGGTTGTAAAACTCCTCGTGGGGCACCCTCCGCACGGTGGCCGAACTGATCGATGCGACCGGTGTGACCCGGACGGCCGTGACGGAGCAGCTCAATGAGATGGTGGCTGCGGGTTTTGTCGAGCAGTCGATCGAGAAACTCCCTGGCCGAGGGCGGCCGCGCCATCTTTACTCGGCGACCAAGGCCGCACTGGTGCTCTTGTTTGCCAACAACCAGCAATTGGTGGTGCCGGCGATTTGGAAGGCGATCTACCAGATCGGCGGCGAGAAGCTGACGAAAAAGGTCCTGCGATCGGTGGGCCGCAGCCTGGCGCAACATTATGCTGCGCGAATCACGGCAGCCACGCCGCAGAAGCGAGTCGAGCAATTTCTGGCGATTCTGGAAGAAGAAGGCGGAATGACCGACATGGTCCGCAAGGACGGCCATCTCACGGTCACGAAACGGACCTGCGCGTTTATCAGCATGTTCGACGACCAAGAGAACGTCTGCGCGATCGACCAGGCGTTGCTGTCGGCAGTCGCAGGCTGCCCGGTACGTCGAACCGCGTGCCGGCATGAGGGCGCGCCGTGCTGCGAGTTCGAAGTGGCTACCCGGCCTGTCAACGCCTCAGGCCGAAAGCGAACCGCCGACACACACAAATGACCTGCGATTGAGCTGCGACACGTTACGCGGCCCTGCGCGAGTTCCGTCCAGAAAAAACGGCGCACGACCCGACGCGCTGCGTTTTTCCTGGAGGGAACTCGCGCCTGGCTGGCTCGCAGGCCGTCCCCGCTTGACCTGCCCCGGCGCCGTCAGGCCGTACTCAAACATCCGCCGGCGAAGCTGATGCCGATCGATGCCCAAAAGCCGAGCCGCAGCGCTTTGATTATAGCCCGTGTGTTCGAGAGTACGCAGGATATGCTGGCGTTCGACCTCGGCGGCTGTAAGCCAGCGGTCGCCATCGGCGGATGCGGCGAAATCGATCGACGAAATCCCGTCCGCGTTATCCGCGGCAACCCGTGGAAGAACCGTCGCCTCGATCAGTTCGCCCGGACTGAAGAGAATGGCTCGCTCGATGGCGTTTTCCAGTTCGCGAATGTTGCCCGGCCAGGGGTAGGCCTGCAACTGCTTTCGGGCAGCTTCGGAAAGCCGTTTCCAAGGCATGCCGTTTTCAACGGCAAAGCGGCGGAGAAAATGCTCCGCCAGGATCTCGATGTCTTCAGCCCTCTCGCGCAGAGGGCGGGTCTGTATGGAAACAACGTTCAGGCGGAAGTACAAATCCTCGCGGAAGCGTCCGGCGGCCACTTCCTGCTGCAATTCCCGATTCGTGGCCGCGAGAATACGCACGTCGACCGGCGCCCCATCGTGACTGCCCACCGGCGTGACCACGCGCTCCTGGAGAACCCGTAAGAGTTTGGCCTGCAACTCGAGATCCAACTCGCCAATTTCGTCCAGGAAGATTGTTCCGCCCTCGGCCGCACGAAAACACCCCACTGCGTTGAACGTGGCCCCGGTAAACGCCCCCTTGAGATGCCCGAACATGTGGCTGGCAAAGAGGGGGCCCGTGATTGACGCGCAATCGACGGGGATGAACCGGCGCGTGGATCGCGGGCTCAGGTTGTGAATCGCCCTGGCGATAAGCTCCTTGCCCGTGCCGCTGGGACCGGTAATCAATACACTCGATGGATAGGCCGCCACGGCCCGTATCACGGCCCGCGTCTGCTCGACCCACTCAGAACGACCGATAATCGCGTCCAATGGCTTTCCTTCTTCGCGGAGCGACGATACTTGACCTGTTGTTGTCATCCATCCTCTCTCCACCCCTCCTTTGATTTTCGCGATCGTTGCACTTATGTCAAGGATTTGACGGCAGTCATTGGCAGAATTCTGGAATTCCACACCATCGGGGGCACTGACTCGCTCGGTCAAGAATCGCCGGTTGGGCACAGGTTGCCGAGGGCTGATGGAGCCTCGTGTGCGGAACCATGTTGCCGCTTGCCCGTAATTCTCATACAATGCCACCTTCCCCTTCGCTTCCGAAATCGCCGTCTGCTCTGCCCATGACCCGAGCTGGAAAAAACGTCGCCGTGCTAGGCTCAACGGGCAGCATCGGGCGAAACGCACTGGAAGTCATCGCTAATTCGGGGGGTGAGTTGTGCGCAAGGGTCTTGTCTGCTCATAATAACGTCGATCTGCTCCGCGAGCAGGCCGCCCGATTTCACCCCCATTGGATCGTGGTCACGGACCCCGAAAAGGCTGGGCAGATCGATCGATCGGCCTTGCCGGAGGGCGTTGAACTGCTAGTCGGCTGCGAGGGAATTGCCCGTGCCGTGGGCGATGCCGAGATCGACATGGTACTTTCGGCAATTGTCGGAAGTGCTGGCCTGCAAGGAACTTGGGCCGCCTTGGAGGCCGGCAAGCCGGTCGCCTTGGCCAACAAGGAAAGCCTGGTCGTGGCGGGGCCGCTGGTCATGCGCCTTGCCGAGGAAAAGCAGGTTCGGATTCTGCCGGTGGACAGCGAACACAGCGCCGTCTTTCAGGCCATGCAGTCTGGCCGGCGGAGCGAGGTCCAGCGGGTGATTCTCACGGCCAGCGGGGGGCCGTTTCGTACACACACGATCGAGCAGTTGGCGCAAGTCTCGGTGGCCGACGCCCTGGCCCACCCCACTTGGGATATGGGACCGAAAGTCACCATCGATTCGGCAACCCTCATGAACAAGGCCCTGGAGATCATCGAGGCCCGCTGGCTGTTCGATCTGGCAAGCGAGCAGATCGGAGTGATGATTCACCCGCAATCCATCGTGCATTCGATGGTAGAATTTGTAGATGGTTCGGTCATTGCCCAGTTGAGTCCCCCGGATATGAAGCTGCCAATCCAATACGCCTTGACGTGGCCCTCGCGTTGCCACGGAGTGGCGTCGCGGGTCGATTGGCGGAGGGCGATGCACCTTGATTTTGAACCGCCCGATTTTCAGCGTTTCGGCGCCTTGGAGCTTGGCCTGGAAGTCGCCCGCATGGGGGGCACGTCGGGGGCAGTCCTGAATGGCGCCAACGAGGCGGCCGTCGCGGCCTTCCTCGACAGCCGTTTGGGGTTCCACCAGATCGTACCCGTTTGCCGCGACATTTTACGAAATCATGACTACGATCCCAGCCCCACCCTGGCCGACGTGCTGGCGATGGACCGTTGGGCTCGCAAGGAGGTATTGCGTTGGATTGCTGCCTGATTGCCAGTGGTTGGACCGACCCGAGCATGTGGATTGCTGCGCTTGAGGTCGCCGTGGGCCTCGGTTTTGTCATCTTCGTCCACGAACTAGGCCACTTTGCGGTGGCTAAGGCGTGCGGCGTCAAAGTGGAGAAGTTCTTCATCGGTTTTGACATTGGCGGGCTGAAACTGCTCAGCTACCGCTGGGGCGAGACGTTGTACGGCATCGGCATTCTGCCCCTGGGCGGATATGTGAAGATGCTGGGGCAGGAAGACAACCCGGCGCAACTCCGCAAGGAGATGGAGCGGGCACGCCAGGCGGCCGCCGCTCCGGCAGGAGCGGGGGGCGAGGCCGCAAGCGCCGCAGTTCCGGCGGGCGGAACGCCCGGCGATGGCGCTGCCTCCGCTGAGCAAAAGCTTTTCGACCCGCGAAGCTACCTTGCGAAAAGCGTTCCCCGACGGATGGCCATCATCTCGGCGGGAGTGATCATGAACATGATTTTCGCACTGGTCTTCGCCGTCGTCGCCTTCCTCGTCGGCGTAAAGCAGACTCCGACGGTTGTGGGAAATGTCATTCCCGGCGGCGCCGCATGGCAGGCGGGCTTGCAAGGCGACGACAAGATCCTGCAAGTCGCCGACCGCAAGGTCCATCAATGGCGGCAGATGAACGACGAGATTCGTACCGCAGACAGCGCCCAAGGAGTCCCTCTGCTGATCCAGCGGCCCGGCGTCAAGGACCCGCTGGTGATCGACGTGAAACCCGAGCAGTTGTTCGGCATGCCGATGATCGGCGTCGCGAATTCGTGGGAACTGAAGCTCGCCAATGAAAAAGGCAGCATGCCGTACTTTCCGGATTCCGCGGCGGCCAAGGCCCAGCAGGGCACGTTCCTGCCCGGCGACCAGATTGTGGACATCGACGGCCAGCCAATCGGCAGTTATGGCAAACTCCAGGACTTTCTCGTTGCGCACGCCGGCGACGACCTGACCGTGACCGTTTCCCGACTGAAGCAGTCCAGTCCAAATGAGGCCAAGTCAGAAGAGGAGGAGAAGGTGCGGATCACGGTGCCGACGAGTCCCATGCAACAGTTCGGCTTGATCATGGAAATGGGGCCGATTGCCGCCGTGCAGACCCAGTCGCCGGCTGCCGAGGCGGGAATTCAAGCCGGCGATGTGCTGAAGACGATCGACGGCAAGCCGGTGGCGGATCCCTTGCGATTGCCTGACGAACTTCACAAGCGGGCCGGGTCTGAGGTTACGCTAGGGCTGCAGCGCGATGGAAAGCCGCTCACGGTGAAAGTCAAGCTGTCTCTGCCGCCGCGCTACGCGCCTTCGGCAATGCCGGACAGTCCCGTCGCGATCTCCGAGCTCGGAATAGCGTATTTTGTCCTGAATACGGTTGCCGGCGTCGAACCGGACGGCCCCGCAGCCGAAGCCGGCCTGAAGGCGGGCGACCGCATCACGCAGGCGAAACTTGTAAAACCGTCGCCCGAACAATTGGCCAATCTGCAAAAAAAACACCACGATGAAAACCTGAACCAAAATGATGTTACGCTGCCGTTTGCGGACAAAGAACGCAATTGGCCGTTTCTTATGCTGGAATTGCAGGAACGTCCTTCCGGGGACAACCGTCGAATTGACCTGGCATCGCGGGGAAGAAGATATTAGCCGCACGCTTACGCCCGTGCCGGCCAAGGATTGGTTCAATTCCCAGCGCGGCTGGAACTTGGAGCCGATGAGTTTTGTGCAGAAGGCCGGCAGTTTCTCCGACGCCTTGCGGTGGGGCGGGCAGGAGACTGTCGATGCGGCCTTCGTGGTCTACCGCACGCTGCATAGCGTCGTCGCGACGCAAAAAATCTCCGTTCGCAATTTTTCCGGCCCATGGGGCATCATTCAATACCTGCTGATGGCCGCGCGGCAGGGCTTGGGCACGTTCTTGATCGTCCTCACGCTGCTCAGCGCAAATCTGGCGGTGATCAACTTCCTGCCGATCCCCGTGCTGGACGGCGGGCATATGGTGCTGCTGCTCTATGAAGGCATCCGCGGCAAGCCGGCCGACGAGCGCGTGCAGGAAGCCCTGACCTGGATCGGACTGATTTTCATCCTCAGTCTGATGATCTTCGTCCTGGGGCTCGACTTTGGCTTGATCTCCCGGCCGGGAGCGCATTGACGGGCGGCTTAGGACCGGCCGAAGAACGACTTCCGCATCGTCGCCTTTCGCTCCGCGAAAGATGCGGCTTTCGCGGAGCGAAAGGCAACTTAGTTGAACTTGCTCTTGTTTTCGTCGTGGAGTTTCTCCGCTTCCATATCCAAGCGTTCGAATTCGCTGTTGCAAGTGAAGAACTGCTTGGCCAGCGCATCCTGCTTCTTCTTCAGCTCGTCTCCCGTTGGGACCGGCTTGTCGACCAGTAAGAGGAGAATCTTGCGGTTGGCCTCCTCGGCGTCCGCAAGGTTCGTGTAGGCTGTCGACTTGAGTTCCAGGTACTTCGAAACCACGCTGCTCAGGCCGAGCTTGCTGCCGGCATCGAACTTCGCCGCCGCGGCCCGATAGCTTTCGACGACTTTCGTAAGCAGGACATTGGCCTTGTCGACCGTTTCTTCGAGCTTTGCCCGATCTGAAGCCAATTCCTGCGGGACGGCCCCGCCGATGAGCAATTCGACGTTCGAACCGAGCTTCCTCTTGGTGGCGTCGCCTTCGTCAATCAGGGCGTTCGCGTCATTGATCAACTCGTTCTGTTGGTTGCCAATTTGAAGACGGAAGTTGGTCCCGAAACGGAGGTAGGAAACGACCACCACCGCCACTGCGACAGATCCCCAGATCACAATTCGAACAGTCTTTGAAGACACGGCCGATTCCTCCCCTGAGTTGAGTTATGGATAGACAGAACTACTGTAAAGCAGGCGCCGCCGGAACGTCAAGCTAGCGCCCGTTCCGGGTTGGCGGCATCGGCGGTCTCGGCCTGGATGGCCTTTTGCACCTGTCGCAGGGCCTTGGTGACGCGATCGGCCAGGGCGTTGACCGCGCGCGGCACGAGGAGAAACTCGGGGTCGTTGGTCACCGCCTCGCGCAGTTGGTAGCCGACAATCGGCCCCGCGCCCAGCAGGTCGAAGACATGATCAATCGACATCGCCTTATGGACGCGGCGGACGACCGTTTTCGGAACCGTCCACTGCTGGCTCCGCCCCTCACATTGGAACTGGAAAAGAACGCCCCTGGGTTCGATGAAGATCGAAAGGTCGAAGGTCGGCCCGATTTCGTCGCGGACTTCATCGGCCAACGGCAGTTTGTCCGGGGCGCCGTCCGGCACGCTGTCAGCGATCGGTTCGCGGGAAGAATCGTCAGACATCATTTCCGCCGCAATAGCTACCACTCCTCCTTCGGCGGGTGGAGTTGGAGTCCCGCCTTTAGACGGGTTGGCCGGCTAAAGCCGGGACTCCAACGACCCGTTTCCGCCCTCATGCAGTGTATTATATTGTGCCACGGCGCTGCGCATAGAGCGAGCCCATGCGAAAAAACCGGGCTGTGAAGAATCCGGGCTAGAGTCATCAACGCAATTCTCGGTACAATCAGCGGCCACGGAGGGTCGCTCATGCCCGCTTCTATCGCAATTTTCTTGTTGGCCGCACTGCAGTTCGCCCAATTGCCCAATGCCCCAACGGCTGGCGACCCGGCGTCGCCCACGACGAACCGCAGGATCCTCGCTCCAGAGTACGGAACGCCGCGTTTGCCAGGCACGGAACCACCCACGCGGAACGTCCAACCCGACGACTCACGGCTGGGCGACGTCTGTTTTGTCGATCCGCAACATGGTTGGGCCGTGGGCGACCATGGCGTGATCTTGCACACCGACGACGGCGGCCAACATTGGACACCGCAGGTCTCGGGCGCGACCTGCACGCTGAACTCGGTCTGTTTTGTCGATGCCCGCTATGGCTGGGCCGCGGGCGGCATGGCCTATCCCTACCTGCACGATAGCACCGGGGTAGTGCTCAGCACCCGCGACGGCGGACTCTCTTGGCAGCGCGAACCGGTGCTGCTGCCGGCCCTGCGCAAGATCCGCTTCTGGACCCAGAGGCAAGGCTGGGCCGTCGGTTGTCCTTCGGCCATGTTCCCGGGCGGGGCCTTTACGACCCGCGATGCCGGACGAAGCTGGCAGCCGGCTTCCAGCGGCGGCACGCCGCGCCTGTTGACGGCCGATTTCTTCGACGGCCGCAATGCGATCGTCGGCGGCTCTCTCGGCCTGACGGCGGCGATCAGCGAAGGTGACTTCGGCCGCAACCCGAGCTCGGGCGTCATCTTGCCCGGAATCAACGGCATGCAGGTCGTTCCGCCCAGTTACGGTTGGCTGGTCGGCGACGGCGGCTGGATCGCCCTGACCGCCAATCGCGGCAATGCATGGCGTCCGCCTCTGGGCCCGCCACCGCCGGAATCGGCCTTGTTCGACTTCTCGGCACTGGCCGTGCGGGGGCCGAAATGCTGGATTGCCGGCAGCCCTGGCAGTCGCGTCTTCTTCACGCCCGACGCCGGAAAAACCTGGTCCGCCTATCCCACGGGAAGCACGCTGCCGCTGCGGGCGATTGCCTTCGCCGACGACCTTCACGGTTGGGCCGTCGGTCAGTTGGGGCTCATTCTCGCCACCGACGACGGCGGGCGGACGTGGCGGCGGCAGCGGTACGGCGGCGCCAGGGCAGCCGTCATGGCGGTGGCCGGCGTGCCGCAAGACCTGCCGCTGGAACTGCTTGCGCGACTGTGCAAAGACCAAGGTCACTTGGGCGTTGCCGAAGTACTGGGTCGCATCGACGTCGAGACCGCAGGGCGGGACGACGTGCCCCTTGCCGACCGGCTGCACCAAGCCATGCTGATCGTCGGCGCGGCGGCCGGCGAGGCCGCCTGGGGATTCCCCATCCGGCAGCCCGATCTGCTGCTTCCCTCTCAGGCCGTCATCGAGGGCTGGAACCGCGTCCACAACGGCCACGGGGCCGACGCCCTAGTAGCCCACGTCGTCCGCCAAATTCGCACGTGGCGGCCGAGCGTGATCTTGATCCCCGCCAGCCGCGGTTCGGAAGGGCTGAATCAGGTCATCCAGCAAAGCGTGGTCGCCGCCGTCAAGCTGGCCGGCGATCGGGCATTCCTAGCCGGCCAATTCGGACCAGCCGACTGCCAGCCGTGGAATGTCGAACGGGTTTACCTCGTGTCGGATAGTAGCTCCCCTCGCCTGGGAGAGGGAAAACTGGCTGTGAATTGCGATGATTGGTCGTCGCAACTGGGACAGACCTGGGCCGACGCTGCCCTGCCGGCCCGGCGCTATTCGTCGACGATTATCAAGCAGGGCCGGCTGCTTGCAGCGTCGAACTCATCGCCAGCGGCGTCGCCGATGAAACGTACTCATCACGCTCCGCCGTGATGGACACAACGTACTCATCACGCTCCGCCGTGATGGACAAGCACCTCGGCGATCTCACCAATCGCATGGACATCATGGCGGGTCTTGCATCGATCGGTGGACCTTCCCGTCGGCCGGCGAACGAAGCCGACAGGGCCGGGCCCTTGGACGGACTGGCCCAGGGGCGGCAAGTGCAGAAGATCTTCGAGCACGTCGAACACGATCCCCCAGCAGTCTTCGACCGGCTGTCCCAAGGCGGCGAGTTGCCGCCGGGCATCGACGCCTCGGCCGCCGCGACGCTGACGTTCCGCATCGCCAAGCGGTTCCGGCATATCGGCCGATGGGACCTGGCCGACAAGACCCTGGCCCTGCTCGTCGAGCGTTACCCGGATGATCCGCTGGCCCGCGCGGCCCTGGTATGGCGATTCCAGAACCTGGCCGCGAGCGAAGTGGAGTCCTCACTAACCGCGGCTGCCGCGCCGCAGAAGTCGCGAGCCGAGCTGGCTGTGGCATTGGCCCGCGAGATCGAGGTCAATCGGCCTGAGCTATTCGCTTCCCCGGCCGTTCGGTATCCGTTGGCGGCCGTCTATCGGCAATTGGGGCAGGACGCTCAGACCCAGCGGCTCTATGCCCTCGATCGCCGCGGCGTCGATCGTGATGCCTGGTCGGACTGTGCCCGTGGTGAAGCATGGATCCACGATCGCAAAGGTCCGTCGCCCAAGCCGCTGGTGACTTGCGTTGCGGCCACGGAGCGGCCGCATCTCGATGGGCGGTTGGACGAGGCGCTCTGGAAGCAGTGCCCGCCGATCGTGCTTTCCAGTCCACTCAGTGACGACCGTGCATGGCCCGCCATGGTGAGGCTGGCATACGACGAGCAATATCTTTACCTGGCGATCGAATGCCGACAGGCCCCGGGGGCCCGCTACGAGGCCTCCACCGAGCGGCGGCCGCGCAATCCCGACCTTTCGCAGCACGACCGCGTCGACATCTTCCTCAACGTCGATCGCGGCTATGCGACGTATTATCATCTCACGATCGATCACCGCGGCTGGGCCGCCGACGCCATCGGCAACGATCGAAGTTGGAATCCCAAGTGGTTCGTCGCCGCGCAAACGGCGGACGGCACATGGACTGCCGAGGCGGCGATTCCGCTGGCCGAGCTCAGGGCGACCATTGTGCCCGGCAAGACGATCTGGGCCCTGGGGCTTCAGCGGACCGTGCCCGGCGTTGGCTTTCAATCGTGGACCACGCCCGCCGGGACGACGGTGGCGCCGGAAGGGTTCGGGTGGCTGGGGTTCGAGTGAAGAAATGCGATTACCGGATAAAAGAAGTCCGTATCGGTGTGGAGGGCCATGCGCTGAAGCAAACGTTGCAGTTCGCTTCCAGTCCCGCGCTGATAGGTGGCATCTTCCCAAAAGGCTTTCTGGTTCAGCTTGAAGCCATCCCCTTGCCGGCACCCCCACGTTGCGGCGGCCGTTTCCCATCTGGTACACTAATCGTTTTAAGCCCGTGTTCCCACGTTGGACTTTTCCGTGCGCTTTCGGCAAGCCGAACTTTCCCTGCCGGAATGGTGTCCAATGAGCACGGGCAGCGGTGCGCGGAATCGCCGCGCGGAGTGAACAGGACAAGCGAAATGGCAACCGTCAGCGAAAGCGAAAGGACCGTCGATCCCGCGAGGGCGGAGATCGTTCGCGGGTCCGCGCCCTGGGCGAGAAAGGGCTCTATCTGCAAGCCTACCAGGCTTCGCGGGAAGCGGGACCGCTCCACGCCTGGACCGGCACCACGGAAACCGTGCTGGCTGCCCGCCTGGCCTACCAGTTGGCCGCACCCACGCTGGCCAACTGGCTGGTCCGCCGCGCCCTGGAGAGCAGATCCGTCGGATTGGGAGGCCCGTTTCTACAATGCCTTCCGCATCTTCCGCCGTCGCGGGCCATATTGGGCCTGGCGCTGGACCGCCCAGGCCGGAGATCCGGACCCAGCCTCGCCCTGCGAGCTCCAAGCGCGGTGGCATGCCCTACGGGGCCTGGCCGCGGGGGCCCTCCGCGACTTCACCGTCGGCGAGTCGCTGCTCGACGAGGCCATCCGCCTGGCGCCGGACTGTTCCTACGCGCACCTCTGCCGGGCCAGTTTGCTGGAGTACGAAGATCGCTACGAGGACGCATTGGCCGTCGTGCGAGAAGTGCTCAAGAGCGACCCTGCGTATGCCCAAGCGGTGGAATTCGCCAGCCATTTGTACACGCTCCTGGACCGCGATCAGGAGGCGATCGAGCTTCTCGTCGAGGCCTCCGGGCGGTTCGAGTGCGGCTCGCTCGTGGCGCTGCTGCACGTCTTCCAGATGGAACTCAAGCAGTACGAGCAGGCCCGCGAGAGTCTCGATCGCTGGGTGAGCCTGTCGCCGCTGGCGGAAAAAGGCTTCATCAAATGGCTCGAGGCCCGGCGCTCGGATGTGGCCTACCATCTCGGCGATTATCCGGCTGCTATCCGTCATGCGGAGGCCTCCCGCTACGATTTCTTCAAGGCCATTGCCCAGCGTCTGGCCGAACCGGCAAGGCACGGCGCCGAACGGATCGAGCTTCCCGTCGGCTTCGTCAAGCAACATCGCATGACCTGCGTTCCGGCCACGCTCTCAGCCATCAGCCGCTTCTGGTCCAGGGCCGCGGATCACGTGCAGGTGGCCGAGGAGATCTGCTACAACGGCACCTCGGCCTACAACGAACGGCAGTGGGCCCAGCGCAACGGCTGGATTGCGCGGGAATTTACCGTGACCGAGGAATCGACGCAGGCCCTGCTCAAGCGCGGCGTGCCGTTCACCTTGAACACCGTCGAGCCCGGTGCCGGCCACTTGCAGGCCGTCATCGGTTACGACGGCCGCCGGGGAACGTTGCTGATCCGCGATCCTTCCTCGCGCGTTTCGGGTGAAGCGCTGGCGGACAAGATCCTGCATCGCTACCGGGCCTTCGGCCCCCGCGGCATGGCCCTGGCGCCGCAGGAGGAAGCTGCGCGGCTGGAAGCGATCGACCTGCCCGACGCGGAACTCTGGGATCGGCTGCATGCCTTCGACGGGGCCCTGCAGCGGCATTGCCGCGACGAGGCGCGGCGGATCCTCGATCATTTTCTCGCCCAGGCGCCGGCGCATCGCGTAACCCGCGACGCCCGCCTGCGGCTGGCGATCTACGACGCCAACACGACCGAGCGGCTGGAGGCCGTCGAGTCGCTGCTGGAAATCGCCGACGACGATCCGTGCCTGCAACTCGACCGGCTGGGCTGCCTCCGCGGCCTTGCGCGGCGGGCCGAGCGGCTGGCGACCTACGAGAAGATCTGCTCGGCGGGCCGTCCGCATCCGATCTTCCTGCAACAGTACGCCGATGAACTTCGGGCCGACGCCCGGCAGTTGGCGGAGGCCGCGCGGCTGGCCCAGCTTGCCGTGCGGGTCTCTCCGGCAGACGGCGGCAACTATGCCATGCTGGGCAACGTCTACTGGAATCAGGGCCGGTTTGCCGAGGCCCTGGAACTCTATCGTTTCGCCGCCTGCCTGAACGACAAAGACGAGAATCTTGCCCATTCCTATTTCATTGCCGCCCAGTGGTTCAAAAAGACGGACGACGTACTGCAGTTCTGCGGCGCGGTTCGAACGCTTTGGTTCGAAGTCGTGGCTGCCGGCCCGGACGCTGATCACGGCCCTCGTCCACGTTGATCGCAGCGGCGAAGCGATGGAAGTCATCGAGCAGGCCCTCGCGCTCCGCAGCGACGCAGAAATGGCCCTCTTTGCCGCAAAGACCTACGCCTCCTTTGGCGGGCCCCATCGCGCCCGTGCGGCGAGCCTCCTGGCCGAGGTCGAGACCAAGGCCCCCCGCGGCCAATGGCTGCGGACCGCCGCACAACTGGCGGAAATGGAAGCGCACGGGGCCGGGCCCTGGATTTGTGGCAGGAATTGCTCCGCACGCAGCCGCTTGCGGTCGACGTGCATGCCGCCGTGGCGACACTGTTGTCTGAGCAGCAGGGCCGGCCCGCCGGCCTGGCCCACCTGGAACAAGCCGTGGCGCGATTCCCCCACTACCAGCCCTTGGCCCAGTTGTGGGCCCAGCGGCTGCACGACGAACCGGCGGCCGTTCGCGAACCGATTCTCCGCCGCCTGCTCGATACCATTTCCGATGATGCCTGGCTGCATCGCGAACTCGGCTTCGTGCTGGCCAACGAGCGGCGCTTTGCCGAGGCCTGGCAGGAGGCCGACATCTCGCTGCGGCTGGAGCCGCGCGAAGGACCGACCTTTCACCTGCGGTCCATCCTCTTTGCGCCGAGGGTCGCATCGCCGAGGCCAAAGAGGCCCTGCGGCAGGCCCTGCGGCTATCGATCGATAACGTCTACGCGGCCCACGAGCTGCTGGACCTCTCCAACTCGCTGGTCGAGCGGCGGGAGGCCCTCGACCTGATCCGCGAGGAACTCAAGCGGCAAGTGATTTTCGGCGACGGCCTGCTCACGTTTCGCGAGTTGGCCCACGGCACGCTCGATGCCGCCGAACTGCTGGCCGTCCTGCAAGAGGCCGTTTCCGCACGGCCCGACCTCTGGCACGCCTGGTCGGCCGTGGCGATGCAACTGGTGAACATGGGCCGCATGGATGAGGCCTGGGAGACCATTCGCAAGGCGACCGCGCGCTATCCGCTCCTGCCGCGGCTGTGGCTCGACCAGGCTACCATCGCCCGCGCCCGCGGCGATGAGCGGGAGGAGAAGCAGGCCCTCACGACCGCCTGCGACATCAATCCGCAATGGGGACAGGCGGTGCGTTCGCTGTGCAGTTTTCACGAGCGGCACGGAGACCTTCAGGCCTCGCGGCGGCTCCTGGAACAACTCGTCGGGTTCACGCCGCTGGATGCCGCCAACCAGGTCATGCTGGCGGAAACGCTCTGGCGTCTGGACGAACGGGAAGCGGCGCTGGAGCGCGTCCGCCATGTTGCGGGCTTTGAGCCGGGCTACGCCCGCGTCTGGGTCTGCCTGAACGCCTGGACCCGCGAAATGAACTGCCGCGACGTGGCCCTGGAGACGGCCCGCGCGCTGACGCAAGAGCGCGGCGGCGAGCCCCGCTCCTGGCTCATAGCCGCCCGGGCCTATGACCTTCCCGAGGAACTGGACGCCCGCCTGGCGGCCCTCGACAAGGCCCTCGAACTCAATCCGGAATGCGTCGACGCCTTCGACCTGAGGGCCCGCAGCCTGGCAGCGGCCCGCCGCTGGGAGGAAGCCTACGCGGCCTGCCGGCCGGCGGTTTTCAAAGACAACCTGCCGGTGGAACTGAGGGCCCGCGGGGCCTGGATTGCCGCCGAGCAGGGCGACCGGATGCGGGCGGTCGCCGAGATGCGGCAGGTCGTCGCCGAGTCGCCCGCCATCTTCGATGCCTGGTCGAGCCTGCATCAATGGTCGAACGAGGCCAAAGACGCAAAGGGCAGCCTGGAAGCGGCGGAGGCCATGGTCCGCATCGCGCCGCAGTACGAGTTCAGCTACGGCTGCCTGGGCGAGGCCCGCCGCATGAACAAGGATTGCGCCGGAGCCATCCAGGCCTTTCGCCGTGCCCTGGAACTGAAACCGGAGTATGAATTTGCCGGGGTGCTGCTCTTCGATTTGTATATGGAAGGGAACGACCTGAAGTCGGCCGCCGCGACGCTGGAGACTTTGCGGAAGCACCTGCAAACCGGCTACGTGCTGGCCCGCCGTCCAGTTGGCCGTCCGGCAGCGGAATCACCGTGAAGCCTGCGACGCCCTGCGCCAGGTCTGCGTGACCGAATGCTCGAGCCCCTGGCCAGTCAACGGCGCCGCGGAAGCGATGGTCAAGGGAGGCTGGACGAAAGACGTTCTGCGGATAATTTGCGCGAGGCGGTCGACCGCGACGGCGTCCATCCCGAGGTTGCTAGTCGCTGGGCGAGCATGTGCGCCGCCGGGGGCGACCTGGGCTTTGAGCAGTGGATTAAGCGCGTGAGCGAAGAGGGCCTCCGCGCGGACAATCCCGCCTATACCTACCTGGAAGCTCTGGCCAAGGCTCAAGAGGTTCAAGGCTTCAACCGTTTCGTGGCCGACAACCGCCAGTGGCTGCGCGAGAGCGTCTTCACCTGGGGCGCGGTGGGCTATGGCATGGCGGTTCTGCGGCGGTATCGTCAGCTTACCGTTTGGATGGCCGATTGGCGGCAGCGGACCGACGCCCAGCCCTGGATGCTTGTGAATGCCGCGGAAGGCTTTTGGGGAACCGGCAAAGACAAGGAAGCTGGCGAGATTTGCGGTCACGCCCTGGCGCTGGCCGAATCGCCCGCCCACAACATGCATCGCATCCTGATGGCCGGTCTTGCCGTGATGCGGAATGACCTCTCCTCGGCCCGCAACTACATGCAGCGAGTGCAGGCGAAGAACCTCCATCCCGACTGCGCCTTCATCGTCGCGGTCGTGCAAGGCGTGCTGGAGATGGAAGCGGCCGAAAGGGCCGGGCGGGCAATGGTGTTTCAGCAGGTGCGCAAGCGCATTGATGGTGCGCGGACGGGGTATAAGGACTTCCTGCGCGAGCCGGCGCGGCGGCGGCTTTATCGCTGCTGCCTGCGGCAGGTTGCACAAATGCGAGGCGGGATCGGGGCCGGACTGTGGCACGTGACGCGGTGGATGGGATCGTAGACTGCTACTGGAAATCGGGATCGATTGAGAGTAGGATGAAATATAGTTCGTAGCAAGGAGCTTAACTTATGTCCGCTGTCCCGCCTGATTTTCAACAAGTTATAGAATTGGCTTCTCTGCTTACACCGGAGGAGCAATCAAGGCTCGTGGTTCGCATCGGCGAGAATCTCACTGCAGTGTTGTCGGGAAAGGACGCGATCGGGCGTCCGGCGGGCTCCGCCGCCGCGGTCCTCCGCGCGATTCGCGAACCGCCCCACTTGTCGGAAGACGTGGATGAGCTGGAGCGCGCAATCGATGGGAAACTCCAAGCGTAGCAATGCTGGATTACGCAAAAGCCCTGATTCGATGGTGGCGTATGAAGACCCATAAACCGTTCGGAAGAACATCATCCGACGCGCTGCGGATCAGTTTAGGCGACATGAAACCAGAAATCGCGATTGCCCTTGCGACGGCGTTTGCTGGTGCAGATCAGGTAGAGGTTGTCGAGGGCAATCTGCTGGACCTGGCCTGTGATGCCATTGTCAGCCCAGCCAATAGCTTCGGGGATATGGGAGGCGGCATCGACAAGGCGATTGATGACTTCCACCGCGGTGCGGCACAACGAGCACTGAGAGGTTGTGAATCTTTCAAAAACAAGAAAAACTTTTTCGCAATCGTGGGGTTCAATATCCTGTGCGGTTTGATCGGTAAGGGAGGCCGGAGAACGGATGATGGACCAGAGTGCTTTTATCGATTTGGGGGCGGGTGAGGAGACCAAGTCTTGCGAATCGCCGCAATCGCCCCGAATTGGCCCGAAACGGATGCGGTGCGCGGTGCGGAATCAAGTCGAGTTCCAACAGTGCTCGCTGGATGAGTTGCTGCCGGAAGACCACGAAGCTCGAATCGTCTGGGCTTATGTGAGTGGCCTGGACCTGTCGGAGCTGACAGGGCGAATTCAAGCCGTCGAAGGGGGCCCCGGACAAGCTCCGGCTGGCCCGCGAATTCTTATGAGTTTGTGGCTGTATGCGACGCTCCGTGGCGTCGGCAGTGCGAGGGAACTGAACCGCCTGTGCCAGGCCCACGTGGCGTATCGCTGGATTTGCGGCGGCGTGTCGATGAACTATCATACCCTCTCGGACTTTCGCACCCAGCACCTGGACCTGTTGGACCGCCTCCTGACGGAAGGCGTGGCCACCTTGATGGCCGAGGGCTTGGTGACGCTGGAGTGCGTGGCCCAGGACGGCATGAAAGTCCGTGCCAGTGCCGGGGCTGCTTCGTTCCGCCGCCAGCCAACGCTGGAGGAAGCATTGGCCGAGGCGGAGCAACAGGTGGCGAAGTTGCGGCAGGAATTGGAAGCCGATCCGGCGGCGCAGAAGACCCGGCAACAAGCGGCTCAGAAGCGTGCGGCCGAAGAACAAGCGAAACGGGTTCAGGCTGCCTTGGACCAGTTGCCCGTAATTGCCCAAAGCAAGAAGCCGAAAGACCGCGAGAAAGCCCGTGCCTCGACAACGGACGCGGACGCCCGCGTG